>NZ_CP171635.1:4945000-10602950 GCF_043632865.1 Lentzea sp. JNUCC 0626 | reverse complement strand
GCCGTCAAGACTATCGACGGGGTCTGACAAAAACAGAAAGGGTCAGGTCAGGACCACTTGGTCGCCGTCGACCTTCACCGCGACGGCCTTCAGACCGGTCGTCGCCGGCCCCTTCTTCACAGCACCGTCGGCCGCGGCGAACTGGCTGCCGTGCGAAGGACACGTGATGGTGCCGCCGGACGGTTCTCCGACCATCGAACCCTGATGCGGGCACGACGCGTCATAAGCCTTGACCTCAGTAGCCGAAATGCGCGCCACGACGATCCTCTTGCCGCCCGGCGCGTCGACCACGGCACCGCCTCCCTCCGGCACGTCGGCCAACGCCACGAGAGCGGTTCCAGGCGTTCCGGCCGAGGTCGGTTCGGACCCTCCGGAGGTCGGGGAAGAGCTGGAAGGACTCGTCGAACTGCACGCCGTCACGAGCCCGCTGGGCACGGCGAGGGCAACCGCGATTCCGCACAGAGCCGCGCGCCTGCTGACCGGGCTTTCGGTGTTCACGACCGATCCTCCGTGGTGGTGGGGGTGTTCGGGGTTACACCACAGCATTACGCGGATCGGTCAGCGAGAGTTCATTCAGGAGCCCAACGCACAGCAAATGCACAGGTCTCAGGCGAGCACCAGATCGTCCCCGGAACGCACGACGGCGACCTCCACCAGACCGGAAGTCGCAGGTCCTTTGCGAACAGAGCCGTCAGAAGCGTCGAAAGCGCTCCCGTGCAACGGACAGGTGATGACGCCCTGGGCAGGCGGATTCACGAACGAACCCACGTGCGGACAAGAGGGGTTGAACGCCCGAAATTCACCCGATCGAGGTTGCACGACGAGCAGTTGGGCATTGCCGGGCATGTCCACCAGCAATCCCGAGCCCGAAGGCACAGAGGCAACGGCGACCACCCGGTCACCGGCGCGAGCGGTCCCGACACCGCCCGTCTTGCGAGGAGCAGGCTCGCCACACGCGCTCAACGCCGCAGCGAGCCCACACAACAACACGGTTCGACGATCCAAGCCATCCACGAGCACCGATTATCGGCGCTGGTCCTCCGCGGCAGCCGTCCGGGCCAGCGCGAGCACGGCCGTGAACGGCGGGAACCAGTGCCGCGAGTGCGACGGCGGGTTCGCCCACCTCAACGACCCGTAGCGGGTCATCGTCGGAGGAAGCGCGATCCGGTGCGGCGACCGCACGAACTGGACCTCCGGCGGCGCCTTGAGGTGCGTCGGGAGCAACGCCACCAGCTCGGCCAGGAAGATCCAGTGCTCGCGGGGCCCCGGAATGACCGTGACCGGTCCGGCGAGCATCCGCGACTTCAGGTCGGCCAGCACTCGCGACCCGATCCGCGCCGGCATCGCCAGGGCTGTCGTTGCGGGACCCAGGGGCAGGAAGACACCCTGCTCGGTGACGCTCACCTGCCATCCGAGCAACCGGTAGCCGGCGACGGCCTCCCCGATCGCACGGGCGTGTCCCCTGTTCTGTGGGATACCGGCAGTACCGGTCTCCGCGGTCGTGAGGCTCATCGGCGGTTGTCCTCCCCGTTGGTGGGTCAGGCACTGGCCACGCCACGGGGATCGACCCGCAGCCTGACGTTGTGCAGGGTGCTTCTCAGTTCCCGCCAACACCACTCGGCTGCTGCATGAGCCTCATGCAGCAGGCGTATGAAGCTCATCCGCCAGGCGGGGGCACCAGGACTGCGACACGCGAATCCATTACGTCTTATGCATGAGATGGATGGACTGACGATCACACCTCCGTACACTGGGGAAACGCTCAGTGACGGGGGCGAGGCCGATGGATTCAGCGACACCCAGATCCAGACGCGCTTGCCCTTGCGGGGCGTTCATCGCCGCCGACAACTCCGATCGGCTGTGTCACCGGTGCCGCCGCAACGCTCGTGCGGACGTGCACGGACCACCTGAGGTCCCGAACGACTTCTGGGACCACCCCGCGATCGCGGCGGCGTGCACCGACCGCGACATGGGCGCCTTGATCTCCGCTTACCGGCACCACCCGCAGCACCTCAGCCGCGTCACGCAGGACCGCATGGCGGGGTGGCTCGGCATCAGCCAGGCGCAGCTCTCGCGTTACGAGTCGGGCGAGAACCAGATCGACCGACTCGACCGGTTGCGCCACTTCGCGCTGGTGCTCGGTGTCCCGGGCGAACGACTGTGGTTCGACCGAGTCGTCATCCCAGCTCAGGTGGGCTCCCCCGACACGGGCCCGCCAGATGTGCTCGCCGCCCCCTGGGAGGCGACGAGCATTGCCCGTTCGGTCGAGGAGACGGCGAGGAGCGACTTGGCGATCAGCAGACGAGCGGCGCTCGCAGGAGCTGCCGCGGTGACGGTGGGGTCAGCACTGGTCGAACCGCTGCAGAGGTGGTTGCACCCGCTGCAGAACCTGTCGAAGTGGTCGTCGCACTCGGCGATCAGCGAGGAGGAGCTCTTCGCGTTGCAGCGGGTGGCCGACGGCCTGCGCGGCTGGGGTGGCCGCGGCGGCTTCGGTCTGGCCCGCAAGGCGGTGCTCGGCCAGCTCGACGAGCTCGCGGAACGGCTGGGGCGCGCCCCGTCCGGCCCGACGACGGAACGCGCGTTCTTCATCGGCGCCGAACTGTCGAAGGTGGCGGCGAGCATGTCGTTCGACGCGGGCCTGCACAACGCGGCCCAGCGCTACTACGTGCTGGCCATCCGCATGGCCAAGGCCGGTCACAACGACGGCTTCGCGGCCCTCTGCCTGGCCGCCATGGCGAGGCAGATGTTCGACCTGGGCCGCCCCGAGGACGGCTTGGAGCTCGTCCAACTCGGCCAGTACGGCACCCGCCGCACCGGCACCCCGACCCTGAAAGCCCTGCTCCTGACCCGCGAGGCCTGGGCCTACGCGAGCATGGGCAAGACCCGCGAGTTCCACCAGGCCGTGGGCATGGCGCAGGACAGCTTCGCCCAGCGGGACGCGGACAACGAACCGCGCTACCTGCACAGCTTCGACGAGGCCGAGCTGGAGGGCGTCATCGGCGCCCGCTGCCGCGACCTCGCCATGCACGACCCAACGCAGGCGGTGTTCGCCGAACAGCACATCCGGCGAGCACTGGAACTGCGTGACCCGTCCAAGGTGCGCAACCGCGCCTTCGACGTGATCGGACTGGCGCGCACCAAAATGGTCGCGGGAGACCCGGAGGCAGCGTGCGGGTTGATCAACGAGGTCCTGCCGACAGCGGCGAAGCTCTCCTCGGGGAGGGTCCTCCGCAAACTGGAGGACTTCGCGAAGGAAGCGGCACGGCACCGCCACATCCCCGCCGTCCAGGACACGCGGGACGCGATCAGAGCGATACGGACCGCTTGATGCGCGTAGGCATCACCGGCCACACCAACCTGGTCCCCGAGTGCGTCCCCGCCGTCCAGGAAGCCATCACCGAGACCCTGTCCCGGCTCGGCGGCTCCCTGGTCGGCGTGACGTGCCTGGCTCCGGGGGCCGACCAGCTGTTCGCCCGTGCGGTGTTGTCGTTGGGGGGTGAGGTGGAGGTCGTGCTGCCGGCTTTGGACTACCGGGACAAGCTGAAGCCTCATCAGCTCGCCGACTACGACGAGCTTCGGGCGGCGGCGACTGTGGTCAGCGTTTTGCCGCACATGTCTTCTGGGCGGCTTGCCTATGTGGCGGCCAACGAGCGGATGCTCGCGTCCGTCGAGGTGTTGGTAGCTGTGTGGGACGGGGAGCCTGCTGCGGGCAAGGGCGGGACGGCGGACGTGGTGGAGCAGGCTCGGGCTTCGGGTGTGCCGATCGAGGTCGTGTGGCCGGCGGAGGCACGCCGGAAGTCGTAGCGGCGGCGAGCGGGTGCGGCAGGCAGGCTGGCGCGGGGGTCCTCTCGGAGGACCCCCCGCGACCAACAGCAACGCCGAAGGCGAGCCGACACTCTTGGCTGCACCGATCAGCCGGTATCGGTGACGTACGAACCCAAGTCGGCCACCTACGCGTGGGATTGGGGCTTGACTTTGGGTGCGAGGTGCTACCACTCGTGGCTCGGCCGGGCGCTTTTCAGCCCGGCCCTTTCCGGCCGACCAGCGCCTCGCAAGGGCCCCGAAGTCAAGCCCCAATCCCTATCGACGCGCCAGCGGCGATGCCCGGACCACGCCCGTCCAGGTCTCCGGAACCACCGCACCCACGCGAGACGACTAGGCCGAGTGAGGGAAGTTCGTCGGCAACCGGACCAACTCCCCTCACAGGCCTAGCCCAGCCCACCCCGCTTGATCACGATTTCGGGGCATGGCAGCCGATCCGTTCGCCCGCCTGGCCGACCGCCAGCAGTCCCTGCGAACAGCCCTGCGAGCCCTCCAGACAGCAGGCCCAGGCAGCCCGGACTTCCCCACGCTCCTGACCACCACGAACGACCACGTGCAGGCCGTGATGCAGGCCCGCAAGGACGTGGAAGCCGCCAGGCTGACCGTCCCCAACCGCGCGATCGCCGCCGCCACCACCGCAGCGGCCTTCGTCGTCGCCATCGGCTGGTTCGACGCCTGGTCCCTGCTCTCCCTCCTGGCTGCTGTGGCCACCGCGGCAGCGGTACTGGTGGACCCCACGGGCCCGAGGCTCTGGGAACCGCGGGCGCGCACGACAGCGATCACGGCCGCGCTGGCCGCCACCCTCCTGACCCCGATCGCGAGCGGCTGGGCGACACTCGTCACGCTGGCGGGCATCGCCTGGTGGGCCTGGAGGACGCTCAAGTGAACATCGACCCGGTCAAGGCACTCGACGACAAGATCGAGCGGCTCAAGAAGGAGTTGAAGTCGCTCGAGACCCGCATCGACAACGCCCAGACCGACGCGGCGCACCAGCAGCTCAGCCAGGCCAACCAGCTCAAGGACTCGAACCGCAAGCTCACGAAGACCACCGACAAGGTCACGGAGCTCGCGGAGAGCGTGCATCGGCTCGAACGCCTTCTGGTGGCGCTCAACAGGAAGGTGCGGGCCGGCGAGACGCGCAAGGCCGACTTCGACGAGTGGCCTGAGATCGACGACCTGGACCTCGCCAAGATCCTCAAGGGGCAGGAGGCCTACGCGCGCAGGAGTTTCACGCCGCAGGAGGCCAAGGACACGCGCAGGGCCATCGCCGAGTACGACAAGGCGGCGCAAGAGGCCATCGAAGCCGCCGAGGCCCTCACGCATCTGCCACCGAACGCAGAGGCGTTGTGGCGCAACAACTACAAGCAGTGGAAGGCGATCCAGAACGCCGAACGGCCGCAGCCGCCGGACGACGACACGCATGCCAAGGACAGCGTTGCCAAGTCGACCGGCAACGAGGCCATCAAGCACGCACGCCAAGTCATCCGCGCACGGATCGAGGACGCGGTCGCGAGCGATCTGTTGTTCCCGGCGTGGTTCGAGAACCTGCTCGGGCCTGCCGCACCTCCTGGCAGAGCGGACGATTGGCTTTACACCGCAACGGATGTCGTGCTGTACCGGTTGCTGCACAAGATCACCAGTCCGGCGGACGCGCTGGGGCCGGTGCCCGACGAAGAAGGGCACCGCAAGACCCTGCACGACCGGCTGACCGGCGAGTGTGCGGACTACCGCAGACCGTGAAAATCCCAGGCAGGGCGCCTCTGCCCGGGCAATCAGGTCACGCCAGCTCCAGGCTGAAACGCTGCTGCGCGGTGTCGACCGCGAGCACCTTCACCTGGACCGAGGAACCGACCTCGGCCTGCTGTCCGTGCAGAAGTCCGTGTGCACCAGCGGGGTGCTCGACGAACGATCCGAAGGGAACGGTCGAGACGACCTTCCCCGAAAAGACATCACCAACGTTGGGAAGCATTGCGCATCACCTCCTCTCCCGTGCGCACGTTCCGAAAGAACGAAGCGCGGGGGCTGGAGGGGCCCTGATCAAGTCAGGGCCGGGCAACCGTTCCGCTCACGGCACAAGGCCGACCCGGCAGTCATGCCGAGAACCTTAACCATCGCAGGCCGTTGTCCGCAACGGAATCTAAACTCACCCCCATGCTCGAGACGTCCGCGCGGTTGTTGAAGCTCCTGTCACTGCTCCAGGTGCGGCGCGACTGGACGGGCCCGGAACTCGCCGACCGCCTCAGCGTGGACGTCCGCACGATCCGCCGCGACGTCGACAAGCTCCGCAGCCTCGGCTACCCCGTCACGTCGCTGCCCGGCGCGGCCGGTGGGTACCAGCTCGGCGCCGGTGCGGAACTGCCGCCGCTGCTGCTGGACGACGACGAAGCCGTGGCCGTGGCGGTCGGCCTCAGAACCGCCGCGAACGGCACGGTCGCGGGCATCGAGGAGACGTCGATCCGCGCGCTCACCAAGCTGGAACAGATCCTCCCGAGCAGACTCAGACGACGCGTGCAGGCCCTTCAGACGCACACCACGCCCCTCAACGCCGCAGGCCCGACCGTCGACTCCGAAACGCTGACGATCATCGCCGCCGCCTGCCGCGACCACCAGCAACTCCGTTTCGTCTACGCGTCAACGCAGGGCGAGCCGTCCAAACGTCTCGTCGAACCCCAGGGGCTCGTGCACACCGGACGCCGCTGGTACCTCGTCGCCTGGGACGTGTCCAAACAGGACTGGCGAACGTTCCGGGTGGACCGCATCCCCGAAGAACCCACCCTCGCCGCCCGGTTCGCCCAACGAGAGCCCCCAGCAGAGTCGTTGGCCGAGTTCGTGTCGCGGCAGGTCTCCTCGAACGTCTACACCTACCAGGCCGTCCTGACGATCCACGCGCCGATCAAGGAGGTCGCCGAACGCACCTCCCCCATGGCCGCGTCGCTGGAACCAGTCGACGACCACTCGTGCCTCATGCGCACCGGAGCCGAGTCGCTCGACCGCATGGTGTTCTACCTGCTGTACCTCGGCCTCGACTTCGACCTGCACGAGCCGCCCGAACTCAAGGAGCACATCAAGATGCTCATCACCAGAATGCAGAAGGCGGTCCGAGCATGACGACGGACTTCGCGACCGCCGTGGACCCGTTCCGGCGAGAACTCCTCGCACACTGCTACCGCATGCTCGGCTCGTTGCACGACGCCGAGGACCTGGTGCAGGAGACGTACTTGCGCGCGTGGAAGGCGTACGGGAACTTCGAGGGCCGCTCGTCGGTCCGCACCTGGCTCTACCGCATCGCCACGAACGCCTGCCTCACCGCGCTCGACGGCCGCACGCGCCGCCCGTTGCCGTTCGGGCTCGGCACGCAAGGCTCGACGCAGCAGGACGATCTCACCCAGGACCACGAGATCCCTTGGCTGGAGCCGTTTCCGACCGACCCGGCCGCGATCGTCGGCGAACGGGAGTCGACGCGGCTCGCATTCGTGGCGGCCCTGCAACACCTTCCGCCGAGGCAACGCGCGGTGCTGATCCTGCGCGACGTGCTCCGGCTCAGCGCGGCGGAGACGGCCGACGAGCTGGACATGACGGTCGCGGCCGTCAACAGCGCCCTGCAACGTGCGCACGCGCAGCTGACAGACCTGACCGAGGACCAGGTCACCGAGCCCGCGGACGCCAAGGACCTGCTCGACCGGTGGGTGAAGGCGTTCGAGGCCAAGGACATCCCGGCGATCATCGGCATGTTCGCCGAGGACGTCGTGTGGGAGATGCCGCCGTTCCCGCAGTTCTACGTCGGGCCCGAGATGGTCGCGTGGCACCTCACCAACCAATGCCCGTCCGTCCCGCACGGCGCGCGCATGATCGTCACGCAAGCCAACGGCCAGCCCGCGTTCGGCCTCTACCTCAGGGAGCAGGACGGCGTGTTCCGGCCGTTCAACCTCCAGGTGCTGGAAGCCGGGAACAACCGGATCACACGCGTCTCGTCGTTCTTCGACCTCAGTCTGTTCCCGAAGTTCGGGCTGCCTTCGCACGCATGAACTCGGACCGGTCCAGCGGACGGTTCACCACCCGCATGTCGCCGACCCAGCCGTGCAACGACTTCTCCACGATCTTGTTGTACGCGTAGGCACCGACCAGCCACGGGTCACCGGCCGTGGAGATGCCGCGCGCGGGCGTGGACGGGTTGCGCAGCAACGGGGAGCCGTCGACGAACAACGTCGTGTGCGTGCCGTCGTTGACCACGGCGATGTGCCACCACGTCTCGTAGTCCATCTCATGACCCCAGTTGGTGGAGATGCCCGGCAGGTTGCGCGGGAACACCGCCCACTGCAACTGGCCGCCGCCGGCGACGTTCAGGGTGGCGATCGGCTCGCTCGGGTCGTCGCCGGTCTTGCCGGCGGCCGAACCGGGCGCGAGCTTCGTGAACAGGCCGCACCACGGGTGGTTGAACCCGTTGGGCAGCTTCAGGAACACCTCGATCGTGTACCCGCGCTCGAACGTCTCGCGGTTCAGCGGCGCGCTGTCCACAGTGGTCAGATAGCCGTTCTTGCCGAAGAACAGCGACTTGTGCGACGGCGCGAACCGGCTGTGGTCGTCGGTTGCGGTCAACTCGCCCGTCTGGCGCAGGTCGTTCCCCTTGCCCGACAGGTCCTTCAAGCCCTCGCCGAGCCGCCAGTACGCGAGAGTGCCGCGCACCAGCACGTCCCGAACCGGCTGCGGCGCGGGCAGCACGGGCGGGTCGAACCGGGCGAACCGCTGCTCGAAGTCGATCGGCACGCTGAACCGGTCGGCCGGGCCGGTCAGCTCGGTCTCCTTGCGCTCCAACGGGTTGAGCGCCTTCTTGCCGAGCAGCCACGGCGACAGCGTGCGCACGTCGATCGTGCCGCGGTCCAGGTCGAAGTGGTAGAAGCGGATCATCGCGCCGCCGCCGTAGTAGCGGTCCTGGTAGTTCGCGATGTGCACGTGCACGTCGTTGCCGGCGGTGTTGCGCATGACCGTCCGCGCGGGCGGCCAGAAGTGCCCGTTCAACGTCAGGAAGATCTGGTCGTTGTCCTTGATCAGCTCTTCCCACAGCCGCCGCCCGTAGTCGGACATGGCCGCGACGCCGTCACCGCCGTCGAACACGAGCTCGTGGGTGGTGAGGATGACCGGCAGCTTGGAGTGCTTCGCCAGCACCGACCGCGCCCACTCGAACCCCTTGGCCGACATGCGCCAGTCCAGAGCCAGCACCAGCCACTCGCGACCGGCCGCGCGGAACACGTGGAACGAGTTGTAGCCGTCCGCGCTCGCCCCGCGGTACGTCGGCGACTGCCGGAACCGCGCGGGCCCGAACCGGTCGAGGTACGGCGTGCGCCCGCGCTGGTCGTCGAGGCGCGAGTCCGGCACGTCGTGGTTGCCCGCGAGCACGCTGTACCCGACGCGCCGCCGGTCGAGCACCTCGAACCGCGCGCTGATGTCGTCGATCTCGCTCTTCTGCGCGTTCTCGACGAGGTCGCCGAGGTGGCTGATGAAGACGATGTTCTCGGACTTCTGCCGGTCGATCAGGTACTGGAGCGTCGCCTTCAACGGCGCCGAGTCACCCCGGTCGAGATCGAACATGTACTGCGTGTCCGGGATCACGGCGAGCGTGAACCGACGCGACTCGGGGTCGGGACGCCCGTGCGAGACAACGTTGTCAGCCTCGGCGGAACCGGGCGTGACCAGGGCGGCAGCGGCGGCGGTCGCACCGGTGCCGAGCAGGAAGGAACGGCGAGACGCGGTCATGGCGCGGACTGTAGGTGCGCCCGGCCAACGCGAGGAGAACGGAAGGAGAAACCTGCTCGACCCGATCTGTAGCCTAGCTAACTATGTCCTGGGGGTTGCTCGTCGCGGCAGGTGTGATCGTCGCTTTCGGAGGGGTGCTGCAGGGCCTGATCGGCTTCGGTCTGGCCCTGGTCGCCGTGCCGCTGCTCGCGTTGCTGGACCCGGCACTGGTCCCGGTGCCGGTCCTCGTGATCGCCTGCGCGCACGCACTGCTGTCGCTGGTGCGGGAGTTCGGCCACGTCGATTGGCGCGGCGTCGGCTGGGCGATGCTCGGCCGGTTGCCCGGCACCGTGGTCGGCATCTGGATCGTCGACTCGCTCGACACCAAGAGCTTCGGCATCGTCGTGGGCGCGGCCGTGCTGGTGTGCGTGCTGCTGTCGGTCACGTCGTGGCGGCCGCAGCCGACACCGCCATCGCTGATGACGGCCGGGATGGCGAGCGGGTCGTTCGGCACGGCCACGTCGATCGGCGGGCCGATGATCGCGCTGGTCTACCAGAACCAGGAGGGGCCGCAGGTGCGGGCGACGCTGGCGGCGTTCTTCACGCTGGGGTCGATCGTGTCGATGACCGGGCTGAGCATCGCCGGGAACGTCACGCTGCACCAACTGTGGAGCGGGGTGCTGCTGATTCCGTTCCTCATCGCCGGGTTCCTGCTGTCCGGGCCGTTGCGGAAGAGGTTCGACGCCAAGGGGGTGCGGACGCCGATGCTGGTGGTGTCCGGGGTGAGCGCGGTGGTGCTGATCGTGCGGAGCGCACTGCTGTGAGGTGGCGGCACGACCGCCGCCACCTCACCTCAGATCAGGCGAACGGCTGAACGTTCGGCTGGAACACCTGGCCGTCGGTCGGCGCGACCAGGTCGACCAGGTACTTCGCGACGACCGCGTCCGTTCCGGCCGAGCGGCCCAGGATGCAGTGGCCGAACGCGTCCACGCTCACCAGGCGCGCGTTGCCGAGTTGCTTGGCCATGCGCTGGGCGAACAGGTACTGCGTGGCCGGGTCGTAGTAGTTGCCCACGACGACGATCGGGTTCGGCGTCTTCTTGTGCCACGGGCCGGTCCAGCGGTCCGGGTTGCGGGCCGGCCAGGTGGCGCAGGTCAGCAGGTCGGACGCGGCCTGGTAGCGGCCGAACGTCGGCGACTCCTTCTCCCACTTGGCCGCGGTGGTGGCCCAGTTGCGGGTGGTGCGGGAGAACGGCTTGTCGATGCAGTTCACGCCGTAGTAGGAGTCGTCGGCGGTGTACGGGGTGTCGGGCAGCGGGTCGACGTCCCAACGGCCACCGGCGTTGGCCAGCGGCGGCGCGAGCTCCACAGTGGACTGAACCGACATCGCGAGAGAGGGGTTCAGCGCTGCGTGGATCGACTGCAACCACGCGGCCAGCGGCGCGATGCGGGCGATCGAGTACAGGTCACCGGCCACGCGGTTCACGACGTCGGACAGCGTCACGACGACACCACCCGGCAACGTCGCGGGGCCCTTGGCCAAAGCCGCCTTCATGGCCTCGAACTTGCCCCGAGCGTCACCGGCGAAGGCGCACTTCTCGGCACCCGCACCATCACAACGCTTCAGCATCGCGTCGAGAGCGATCTCGAACCCGCGGGCGCGCTCGCGGTCGTACTGCGCGCCATCAGAAAGACGCAGGCGCGGGTCGACGTTGCCGTCGATCACCATCGCGCGGGTGCGCTGCGGGAAGATGTTGGCGTAGGTCGAGCCGATCAACGTGCCGTACGAGAAGCCGACGAAGTTGAGCTGCTTGTCCCCCACGGCTTCGCGCATCACGTCGAGGTCGCGTGCGACGGCCTCGGTCGACATGTGGTTCAGCAGCGGACCAGCGTTGATCTTGCAGTAGTCCGTGTAGGCCTTGGACTGCCGGATGGTGCTGTTGATCTCCTCAGCAGTACGCGGCAACGAGTACCAGCCCTCGTTGACCGCCTCGGCCTCCTCCTGGGTGCGGAAGCACCGCATCGGGGCCGACCGCGCGACACCACGAGGGTCGAAGCCGACGACGTCGAAGCGGTCCAGCACGGACGCCCCGAAGTAGTTCTTGGCGATGGCGCCGCGGATCAGGCCCGAACCGCCAGGGCCGCCGGGGTTGAGGAAGATCGTGCCGATCTTGCGCGCCGGGTCGTTGGCCGGGCGCTTCATCATCGCGATGCCGGTCTGCTCACCGCGCGGGCGCGAGTGGTCGACGGGCACTTCCTGGACGGCGCACGACAGCCGCGCGCGCTCCTCGGGGGTCACGGTGGCGGGAAGCGAGGCGAGCACGTCGGCCGCGCACTGCCCCCAGGCAGCGGGTCTGACGGGAGAGGCCTGGGCGGTGCCCACGCCGGAGACGATGGTGCCGAGCACGAGCGCGCTCGCGAGCACCACACGCATGGAAGTTGACGTCACGGATGCACTTCATCACTCACCGTGCACCGCGCACACCCGCCTATCGTCGGGTTGTGGCCCGACGACAGGCGGGGAAACGCACTTAGAACGGTTGCGCGTTCGGCTGGAAGACCTGACCGTTGGCAGGTGCCACCAGATCCACCAGGTAGCGCGTCACGGCGGCGTCGGCGCCGGCCGAGTCACCGAGGATGCAGTGCCCGAACGCGTCGACGCTGATCAGCCGGGCGTTGCCGAGCTGCTTCGTCATGCGCTGCGCGAACAGGTACTGCGTCGCCGGGTCGTAGTAGTTGCCCACCACGACGATCGGGTTCTTCGTCTTCTTGTTCCACGGGCCGATCCAGCGGTCCGGGTGGCGGGTCGGCCACGTCGGGCACGTCAGCAGGTCGGACGCGGCCTGGTAGCGACCGAACGTCGGCGAGTCCTTCTCCCACTGCGCGGCCGTGGTGGCCCAGTTGCGGTTCGTGCGCGCGAACGGCTTGTCGATGCAGTTCACCGCGTAGTACGAGTCGTCAGCGGTGTACGGCGTCTCCGGCAGCACGCGGACGTCCGCGCGACCACCCTGGTTGTTCAGCACCGGAAGGTCCACAACGGACTGAACGGACAAGGACGCAGCCGACGGGTTCTGCGCGGCGTGGATCGACTGCAACCACGCGGTCAGAGCCTTGAACGACGTCGGGCTGTACAGGTTGCTCGACGTGCGGCCGACGACGTCGGTCAGCGTCACGACAGCGCCACCGGGCAACGTCGTGGGCGCCTTCGACAGCGAAGCGCGGATGTCGTCGAACTTCTTGCGCGCGCCACCGGCGAACGCACACCGTTCCACCCCAACGGAATCACAGCGCTTCAGCATCGCGTCGAGAGCGATCTCGAAGCCCCGCGCCCGCTCCTTGTCGTACTGCGCGCCGTTGGTCAGCCGCAGCTGCGGGTCGACGTTGCCGTCCAGCACCAACGCCCGCGACTTCGACGGGAAGATGTTCGCGTAGGTGGCACCCAGCAACGTGCCGTACGAGAAGCCGACGTACGTGAGCTGCTTGTCCCCCACGGACTCGCGCATCGCGTCGAGGTCACGGGCGACGGCCTCGGTCGACATGTGGTTCAGCAGCGGACCGGCGTTGATCTTGCAGTAGTCCGTGTAGACCTTCGACTGCCGGATCGAGGACGCGATCTCGTCCTTGGTGCGCGGCAACGCGTACCAGCCCTCGTTGACCGCCTCGGCCTCCTCCTGCGTGCGGAAGCAGCGCAGCGGCGCGCTCCGGCCCACACCCCGCGGGTCGAAGCCGATGAGGTCGAACTTCTCCAGGATCTCGGGCGTGAAGAAGCTGGAACCGTAGGCGCTGTAGATCAGTCCGGCGCCACCGGGGCCACCGGGGTTGATGAACAACGAGCCGATCTTCTTCGCCGGGTCACCGGCCGGGCGCTTCATCATGATCACGCCGGTCGTGTCGCCGCGCGGCCGCGAGTGGTCGACGGGCACGACCTGGATCGCGCAGCTGACCCTCGTGCGTTCGGCGGCGGGGATCTCGGCGAGCACGTCCGCCGCGCAGGGCCCCCAGGCGGCTGGCTTGGCCGAGGCGGGCTCGGCCTGGGCAGACGCGCTGCCCAGGCCGGTGATGACGGTGCCGAGCGCGAGCGCACTGGCGAGCGCCACGCGCACGGCACGCGATGATGCAGGTCTCATCGACCCAGCCCACCACTCCGGCTGAGCTACCAGTACCCGCCTATCGTCGGGTTGTGGTCCCGCTTACACGGCCCGCGCCAGCGAGACGGCGAACCGCCCCTCGGCGTCGGTCCACCAGCGGTGCAGCGAAAATCCGGCGTCTTCCAGCTCTTGCCGCACGCCTTCTTCACGGAACTTGGCCGACACCTCGGTCCGCAGTTCCTCACCCTCGCGGAACTCGACGGTCAGCCCGAGCTCGGCCAGACGTACGGTCATCGCCCGTTTCGCCCGCAGCCGCATCTCGATCCATTCCTGCTCGGCGTTCCACAACGCCACGTGCTCGAACGCCTCGACGTCGAAGTCGCCACCGACCTCGCGGTTCAGCACGTTCAGCACGTTGCGGTTGAACTCCGCCGTCATGCCCTGCGCGTCGTCGTACGCCCGCACCAGCGTGCCGGGGTCCTTCACCAGGTCGGTGCCGAGCAGCAGCCACTCCCCCGGTTCCAGCACGTCGCGGACGGTGCGCAGGAACTTCTCCCGCTCCTCGGGGATGAGGTTGCCGATCGTGCCGCCCAGGAACGCCACCACCCGCGGTGACTCCCCCGGCAGCAACGACAGGTGCTGCGTGAAGTCGCCGACCACGCCGTGCACCCGCAGCCCGGGGTAGTCCGCCATGATCGCGTGCGCGGCCTCGGTCAGCGCCGACACCGACACGTCCTGCGGCACGAACTCCTTCAGCGTCCCGTGCTCCCGGAACGCGCTGAGCAGCAGCCGGGTCTTCTCCGAGGATCCGGAACCCAGCTCCACCAACGAGTGCGCGCCCGTGGTCGAGGCGATCTCGCCGGCCCGCTCGGCCAGCACCTCGCGTTCGGCACGGGTCGGGTAGTACTCGGGCAGCCTGGTGATCTCCTCGAACAACACGCTGCCCGCCGCGTCGTAGAACCACTTCGGCGAGACCCACTTGGGGTCCGCGGTCAGTCCGGCCCGCACGTCGGCACGTAGCGCGTGTGCGGCGTCCTCCGGCTTGAGATGAACGTCCAGCACCGGCTCGGTCATAGTGGTCGAACCTCCACAGTGGATGGAACGGCGGTGACCACGTGCCGGTCGGGGATCTCCCGCCAGCCCGGGTCGTCGTCGAGCGGTTCGGACGCGAGTGTCACGCCCTCACCTCGTTGCAGCACCCACAGGGCGTGTGTCCACGTCGTCCCCACGAGCACTTCTCCGTTGGTCAGCAAGAAGTTCAGCCGCGACTTCGGTGCCGCGTCCGCCACCTCCCGCACGAGTTCAACCAGCGTGTGAGCCGGATCCTTCCCGGTCTCCAGACGGCGCTTCAGGACCGTCCACAACAGAGCGGAGTCGGTCGGCGCGTCCATCGTCAGCAGGTCCGTCACGTCCAACGCGCGCGCAAGCCCCGCCACGGTGTGCGGCCAGCCGTCGATGCGGCCGTTGTGGCTGAACAGCCAGGTGCCGTCGGTGAACGGCGCGCAGGCCGCGTCGCTCACCGGCATCCCGACCGTGGCCGACCGCACCGCCGCCACGAACGCACCGGAAGAAACCGAAGCCAGCTGACGCAGGTTCGGATCGCTCCACAACGTCCCCGCGCGCCGGTACCGCACCGGGCCGGGGAACCAGCCGACGCCGTAGCCGTCGACGTTCACGGTTCCCCCGGCCCGCATGTCGCGCGGCGCGTAGGACTGGTGCTCCAGCGAGTGCGGCGCCTCGAAGAGCGGGCCCCCGATGGGCACGGCTGCGCCCAGGTAAGCCAGATGGCGGCACATCGGCCTAGGCGTCCCTGGCGCAGCGGAAGCCGGCGAAGATCTGCCTTCTGATCGGGTAGTCCCAGTTGCGGAACGTCGAGCGGATCGCCGACTTGTCGGTGCCGAACGAACCTCCGCGCAGCACCTTGTAGTCCGGCCCGAAGAACACCTGGGAGTACTCCTCGTACGGGAACACCTCGAAGCCCGGGTACGGCCCGAAGTCGCTCGAGGTCCACTCCCAGACGTCACCGATCAGCTGGTGCACGCCCGCAGGCGAGGCCCCGGCCGGGTACGCGCCGACCGGAGCCGGACGCAGGTGCCGTTGCCCCAGGTTCGCGTGCTCTTCGGTCGGTTCCTCGTCGCCCCACGGGTAACGGCGCGTCTTGCCCGCGGCCGTGTCGAAGCGGGCCGCCTTCTCCCACTCCGCCTCGGTCGGCAGCCGCTTGCCCGCCCACGTCGCGTAGGCCTGCGCCTCGTGGAAGCTCACGTGCACCACGGGTTCGTCCGGCACGATCGGTTCGGTCACACCGAACGCCGTGCGCACGAACGAGTTCTCCTCGCGCTGCCAGAACCGGGGCGCCACCAGCTTCGCGTCGACGCGGTGCTGCCAGCCCTCGTCCGTCCACAGTCGACGGTCGTCGTACCCGCCGGCCAGGATGAACTGGGCGTACTCGCCGTTCGTCACCGGGGTCGTGTCGATGAAGAACGAGTCGACGTGCACGGCGTGCGCCGGACGTTCGTTGTCCAAAGCCCACGGTTCGTCCGAAGTGCCCATCTCGAACGGTCCGCCCGGAATGAACACTTCCGTTGTGGGCACGAGACTTCCGGCGGGCGGTGACGGCGCGTGCAGCACCGGGTCGCCCTTGCGCAGCTGGTGCGTCGCGAGCATCGTCTCGTCGTGCTGCTGCTCGTGCTGCACGATCATGCCGAACGCGAACCCGTTCTCGACGAGCCGGCGCCCCTGCAACGGCACCTTCTCCAGCACGTCGAACACCTTGCCGCGCACGTCCCCGACGTACTGCCGGGCCTCGCGCGGGTTCAGCAACGGCAGCTCGGGCCGCACGCTTCTCGAAAACTTGAACGCGTCGTAGTACTCGTCGATGTCACTGCGCACCGGTTCGCGTCCGCCGACGTCGCGAACGAGCCACAGCTCTTCCTGGTTGCCGATGTGCGCCAGGTCCCAGACCAGCGGCGACATCAACTTCGAGTGCTGCCGCACGAGGTCGTGCTCGTCGACGGCGTCGGTCAAGGCGATGGAACGCGCGCGCGAGCGCAACAGTTCCCCCGCCACCTGCTCGCGGAGTTCTTCAGTCACAGCTTCCCCTCAAGCTCACGGCTGATGGTGCTGATCTGCTCTGCAGAAAGACCCGTGCGAGGCAACGCCTCGACACCCAGCGCCACAACGTCCTTCGCGGCACGCGCGATGCGTTCGTCCGCCATCCCGTGCCGTGCGGCCACGAGCCACCGCCCGGCGGCCCGTTCCGTCGCCGCCAGCACACCGTCCACAACGGACGGATCGCTGAACAGCGCGACGAGCAGCGCACTCGGCGCGACCCACCCGCCAGGCGCGGGCGTGTCGAGATATCTGATCTCCAGGTACCCGCGCGGCCGAACCGGCGGGAACATCAACGACATGTGGTAGTCGAGGTCGTCACTGGTAGGGGCACGGTCGTGTGCCCCGTTTATCCAGTCCGCAAACGTGAAGCGGCGCGCTGGAATCCAATTGGGACCCGGCCCGCGCACGACGATCACGGGCGTGTCCAGCACTCGGCGCGCGTACGCCTGAGCCGGATCGGCGCACACAGCCGCAGGTCTGGTGCGCACGGGATCGCAGCCGTACAAAGCTCTCATCCGGGCCGAGGCCCAGCCCTCGTGCATCCCTCCGATGCTCGGCGAGTTCGCGAACAACGCGATCATCACCGGCCCGAGCTGGTGCACGGCCGCCCACCGGTCCTGCACGTACTTCGCCTCACCGAAGTCGAGGCAGACCTGCAACCCGGCGGTGTTGCACATCATCGAGATGCCGTCGAGCCCGAGCGCGCCGAACGCGTGCTCCATCGCGGCGTACCGCGGCACCTGCAACATGCGCGTGGGATGTCTGTGCTGGTCAGCGCCCTTGTCTCCGAGCACGAGACCATGCGCCGAGAGCATCTCGGTGAGGTGTGAAATGTCCTGGGAGACCGTCCGGAAGAGGTCCGGGAGGCTGGTGCAGGGAGGAGTGGAGATCTCGACCTGCCCGCCCGGTTCGACGGTCAGCGGGGTGCCGCTGGGAAGCGGCCGCTGGGGACTGTCGGGCACTAGCGTGGGTGGTGCGTGCTCGCCGAGTGCGGTGGCGAGCCGGTGTCGATCGAGGACCTGAGCAGGGTCTTCGGCGTGGTGGACGGTCCACTCCAGCTCCACACCGAAAAGCCTCGGAGGCCCGTGCTTGAAACAGACCGAGGCGACATATGCCTCGGCCTCGGCGCGGTCGGCGAATCTCGCCGGCGCCGGTTGGTCACGCAACGCAGTCACGCTGCCACACTCCCCGTGATCGTCTGGCCCGTTCGACGCTACACGCGGGGTCTGACACTCGCAGCCCTCAAATCCTTACGAAACAAGTGAAGTGCCCGTGTGCACGCGTGCACACGGGCATTCGTCTCACATCGTGAGGCTATGACCTCCGAGCATTGGAACGACCGCGCAGCACCGTGTTGGCGGTTGACGCGTTCTTGATGGCCGTCTCGATCTGCGCCATCGACGAACCGGACGTGATGCCCGGCACCGTCGCGGTGTTCAACGCGTACAACGTGAACGTGTACGGGTTGGTCGATCCGCCAGGGCAGGGCCCGAAGTACTTGAGGGAATTCGCCCCCGACTCCATCGCCTTCTGCTTCGCCGCACCCTGACCAGGAACGTTGAACCCGGACCCGAGGTTCTCCGGCAACGACCGGGTGGAGCCCGGAATGTCCCAGATCGCCCAGTGCAGCTTGTTGCCGTTGTTCACCCGATCCGCGAACACGATCGCGTAGGCGACAGCACCCGACTGCTCACCCCACGCGAACGGCGGCGACGGGTCCTGCCCGGGAACGCCGTCCCCGGCACAGGTGTGCTTGGCCGGAATCATCGCGTCGTCTGCAAAGGCTGTGGACGAAAGCTTAAAAGCAGAGCCACCTTCGTACACGATGTCGATGTGCAGGACGCGGTCGTTGCCGGCCGAGCCGTCC
Source organism: Lentzea sp. JNUCC 0626 (assembly GCF_043632865.1). NCBI lineage: Bacteria > Bacillati > Actinomycetota > Actinomycetes > Pseudonocardiales > Pseudonocardiaceae > Lentzea > Lentzea sp. JNUCC 0626. The sequence continues at coordinate 10,584,333 of NZ_CP171635.1, read as the reverse complement.
TTGTCCGTGGTCGTAGTCAGCCAGATGTCGCCGTCGCGGTCCACCTCGACCGTGCGCAGACGGTTGTAGGTGCCCTGGAAGTAGATCTGCTGGTCCACCAGGTTGCCGTTCGCGTCGATCCGCATCCGGTAGATGCGCTGGCCGACGGTCGTGGCGACGAAGACGTAGTCGTTGATGATCGTCAGGCCGGACGGGGACGCCTGCGAGGTCGACCAGGTCTTCTTCGGCGGGATGGTGCCGGCGCAGTTGCCGATCGTGCCCTCGCACGGTTCCCAGCCGTAGTTGCCGCCCTTGGTGATCAGGTTGACCTCGTCCTGCTGCGAGTTGCCGAACTCCGACGCCCACAGGCGGCCCTGCGAGTCGAAGTCGAGGCCCTGCACGTTGCGGTGGCCGTAGGACCAGATCGCCTTGCCCGCGAACGGGTTGTCGGACGGGATGGAGCCGTCCGGGTTGATGCGCAGGATCTTGCCGGCGTTGGTGTTGAGGTTCTGCGCGTTGTTGCCGTTCTGCGCGTCACCGGTCGAGATGAACAGGTACCGGCCGTCCGGGCTGAACCGCAGGCGCCCGCCGTTGTGGTACCGGTTCTTCGGCACGCCATCGAGCAACGTCGTCCAGCCCGAGAGCTGAGCACCGTCGAACTGCGCCCTGACCAGGCGGTTTCCGGCCGAGTACGTGTGGTAGATGTACACGAACCGGTCGGAGGCGAAGTTCGGCGAGACCTCGATGCCGAGCGCGCCGCCCTCACCGTTGGTGCCCATCGCGCCCGGCACCTTGCCGATGACGGTCTTGGAGCCGCCCTCGGTCACGCGCAACACGTTGAACGTCTCGCGCTCGGTCACCAGCGCCGAACCGTCGGGCAGGAACGCGAGCCCCCACGCCACGTCGACACCCGCCGCGATCTGGGTGACGGCGCCGGGGTTCGGCACGCCCGTGCCACCACCGGCAGTCGGACGAACGGAGATCTCGTTGGAGAACCCGGACAGGTTCCCGGCGGCGTCGCGAGCCCGCACCTTCACCGCGTAGGTCTGCCCGGTCACCAGACCGGCGATCGTCGCCGACAACGCCGAACCGTCGGCGGTCTGCTTCAGCGCTCCGTCGAAGTGGATCTCGTAGCCGGTCACGCCCACGTTGTCCGAAGACGCGTTCCACGCCACCGAAACGCTGGTCGACGTGGCACCGGTCGACCGCAACGAAGCGGGAGTCGTCGGCGCCTGGTTGTCGACCGGCGCGGGCTTCGTGCGGCCGGGCACGTTGTTCGAGGCCTGCGAGACGTTGCCCGCCCGGTCCTTCGCGAACACGGTCCAGTCGTACTCCACATCGGGACGCAGCCCGGTCGCGGTGCCCTCCAGCACGTTGCCGACGCTCGTGACGAGCTGGCCGTGCTGGTAGATGTCGTAGCCGGTGACCCCGACGTTGTCCGTCGCCGCTTCCCAGCGCAACGTCACCGAGTTGTGCGTCGACGACACGAACTGCAGGTTCCGCGGCGGCGTCGGCGCCTCGTTGTCCGGCGGCCCGACCAGCACGGCGGAGAGCTTGTCGGCGTTCGGACCACCGTTGGCGGTCGTCGAGGTCGCCTTGATCTTGTTGGCACCGGCGTGCAGCACCACCCGCAACGTCCGCGTCTGCCAGGTCGTCCACGCGCCGGTACCGGGGAACGACACGGTCTGCGCGGCGGCCCCGTCCACGGTCACCGACACCGGGCGGTCGGCCGTCGTCCCGTTGGCGTACCGGAACGTCAGCTCGTGCTCACCACCGGACTCGGCGTTGATCGTGTACTCGACCGACGACCCGATCACGTTGTCGTAGTTGACGAAGCCGCGTCCGGAGAACCCGGTCCAGTTCGACTCCACGACGCCCTGCGAGATCGTCGCGTCCTCGGACTCCTGCTCCAGAGCAGGCACCGAGGACAGCTCCTCGACCTCCAGGTAGTCGAGGTTCGGCCCACCCGTGGCCCCGGTCGACGTCACCTTGATCTTGTTCGACCCGGCCGCCAGCGACACGGTGTTCTCGGCCGACACCCACGTCGTCCACGCACCGGTGCCGGGGAACGCCCGCTCGTCGACGGACACAGCGCCGTTGACCGACACGTCGACCGGCCGGTTGTCCGCGGTTCCGTTGGCGTAGCGGAACACCAGCCGAGCCTGACCCGCGCGCGCGGCGTTGACCGTGAACTCGACGGACGAGCCCACCACGTTGTCGACGTTCACGAACCCGGCCCCGGAGAACCCGGCGTGGTTCGACTCCACCACGCCCTGCGAGATCGTCGCGTTCTCCGCTTCGTACCGGACCGGCGCCGCGAGGGCCGACTCCGGAACTGACATCACTGCGATGGCTGTTGTGCAGGCAACACCCATCGTGCCGAGCGTTCGGAACGCCCGGCTTCTGCTCGGTGCCACTGTTGTGCCTCCCACAAGACGGGTAGGGGGATCACGAGAGCGGCGGCGGATTCAGTTTTAGACAAGAAACTTTCCTGACTGTCGCGCAGATCACACCACTGCGCGAACCCCGAGTCAACCCCGTCTCAGAACTGCGGGAAAGCGCTTACCGAAACCCGTTACCTATCCCGGTTCTCGGCCAGCGCGGCGATGAGATCCGAGACCGTCCGGCTCAACAGCAGATCGACCACGTGCACGCCTGTGGACTCACGCCGCTGCCACCCGAGGCGCTCGGCGAGCGTCGACAGCTTGATGATCTCCTGCGTGTCCATGGCCGCAGAGGATATGGCCACGGGGCCGCCGATCGGCACAGCCCAGGCCGAAGATCCACACGAACGGGCACGGCCACGAAGATCACACCAACGGACCCGTCCAATCCGTACGTACGGATTGGATTTCCCACCCCTGCCCTGCCACCATCTACCAGTGCCCAGGGTGAGCCAGGACCACCTCGACGCCCGCCGCCGTCAGATCCTCGACGGTGCGCGTGCCTGTTTCGCGCGCCACGGCTACGAGGGTGCCACGGTACGCCGTCTCGAAGAGGCCACGGGACTCTCTCGTGGTGCCATCTTCCACCACTTCCGCGACAAGGAGTCGCTCTTCCTCGCACTCGCCGAGGACGACGCCCTGAGAATGGCGGACGTGGTCGCCGAACAAGGCCTCGTGCAGGTGATGCGCGACCTTCTCGACGAACCGGAGAAAAGGGACGAGGAACACGCGGCCGACTGGCTCGGCACGCGCCTCGAAGTCTCCCGGCGACTCCGCACCGACCCGGATTTCCGCGCCCGCTGGGCCGAGCGCAGCGAACAACTCACGGCCGCCACGCGCCAACGCCTCATCCGGCAGCGCGAAGCCGGAAACCTGCGCGACGACGTCGACGTCACGGTGCTGACGAACTTCCTCGAACTCGTTCTCGAAGGCCTCGTCTCCCATCTCGCGATGGGCCTTCCGGCGGACGACATGGAGCCGGTACTCGATCTAGTAGAGGAAACCGTGCGGCGACACCGCCGTAGCTCTTGAGAGTTCCGTAAATACCACGCACTGTGGACGCATGTCCCAGCTGAAGACCGCCGCTCAGTTCTTCGCGCTGCGCACGCTCGTCCGCGGCTACGCGCTCTTGGGTGACCCGTACGCCGGTGTCATCGCCTCGCCGCCGAACCGCGACCCGTACCCGATGTACGAGAAGGTGCGCGCCAAGGGCGACATGGTGCGCAGCCGCATGGGCGCCTACGTCACGGGGTCCCGCGAGATCTGCGATTCGGTCCTGCGGGACAACAGGTTCATCACCGCGACGTTCGACGAGGCGTCGATGGTGCCGATCACGCTGATCCAGGACGGCGAGAAGATCGTCAACCCGGTGCAGGACTCGTTCCTGATGAAGAACCCGCCGGACCACACCAGGCTGCGCAAGCTCGTCCAGCCGTTCTTCACGCCGCGCGCACTCAAAGACCGCACGACGTCCATCCAGAAGATCGTCACCGACCACCTCGACCGGCTCGGCGACCGCTTCGACGTCGTCACGGAGTTCGCGTCGCAGGTCCCGATCCAGGTCATCGCCGACCTGCTCGGCGTCCCGGACGACCACAAGGACGTCTTCGCCCGCTGGGGTTCGGCGCTGGCCGAGACCCTCGACGGCGTGTGGTCGCACCAGCAGTTGAAGAACCTGCACGCCACGATCATCGAGTACAACGACTTCATCGACGGCCTGATCGCCGAACGCCGCCGCGCCCCGCAGGACGACATCGTCAGCCACCTCGTCACCCAGCACGACGACCTCAGCCGCGAGGACCTCGTTGCCACGACCGGGCTTCTGCTGTTCGCGGGCTTCGAGACGACGGTGAACCTGATCAGCAACGGCGTGCTGAAGGCGTTCGAGAACCCGCACACCGTCGCGCCGCTCTCGCAGAGCCCCGAGTACGCCGAGGGTTTCGTCGAGGAGGTGCTGCGGCTCGACCCGCCCGTGCAGTACACGATCCGCTGGCCCAAGGAACGCCTGGAACTCGCCGGCGTGAGCCTGCCCAAGGGAATGCCGGTCATGCTGATGCTGGCCGCGGCCAACCGCGATCCGAAGGTTTTCCGGGACCCGGCCAAATTTGACCCGACGCGGTCCAACGCGCGCGAGCACCTCGCGTTCAGCGCGGGAATCCATTACTGCATCGGTGCGGGACTCAGCCGGATCGAAGGCCAGCTCGCACTGCACGAGCTCTTCAAGCGCTTCCCGAACCTCGCCGCGGACGGCCCGGTGACGCGGCGGAAGTCGAAGCTCATCCGCGGCGCGTTGCGACTTCCGGTGCGCGCCAACGAAACCAAGCGGTCACTCGCAGTGAACTAATGCTGACCTGGCGCGAATTTTGTTGCGACGAGTGCTCGACTTCACCCGCGTGGAGCAATGTTCGTGCCCCAATGACACATCTCCGTAGTGCATGCTTAGAAGCGAGAGGGAGACCCGCCGCACCGCCGCCGCGACGGGCCTCCCTCTCACCTTGTTTCGAAACTTCTTGCCGTTCGCGCTATTCGACGCCCGCCATCAGTTTGTTGATGGCCGGTGCCGCAACGGCAAGCGCGACACCGAGAACAACGGCCGCGCCACCCAATGTGAAGAAGTACGCGGAAGGGCTCGTCGTGTAGAACTTCACGAGCTGAGCGGCCACACCGGTACCGGCGGAAACCGCGAGGAACCACAGGCTCATCGTCTGCGAGGCGAACGCCTTGGGCGCCAGCTTGGTGGTCACCGACAGACCCACCGGCGACAGCATGAGCTCACCGCAGGTCATGATCAGGAACATCACCACGAGCCACAGCGGCGTCACCTTGCCGTCCGCCGCCGAGTTGCTCGCGAAGTACATGAGCACGAACGACAGGCCGACGAGCACCAGCGAACCCGAGAACTTGCGCGGCGTGGACGGCGCGCGGTCGCGCAGCTTCAGCCACAGCCACGCGAACACCGGCGCCAGCGCGATGATCATGATCGGGTTGATCGACTGGAACCAGGCGACCGGAAACTCCCAGCCGAACACGTGGTTGTCGACGTGCGAGTCCGCGAACTCCGCGATGACCGACGCGCTCTGCTCGAAGATCAGCCAGAACATCGCCGCCGCGACGAACAGCGGGATGTACGCGAGGACGCGCGGCTTCTCCTCCGGCAGCGTCTTCTTGCTGCGGTACATGACGGTGAAGTACGTGATCGGCAGGACGATCGACATGATGCTGATCAGCAGGATCACGCCGTCGACGCCGTCGAGCACGTATGCCAGCGCACCGAGTCCGGCGATCACGACGGCGATCACCGCGATGAGGCCGTAGACGCGGCCCTTCTCCTGCTGCGGCAACGGGTTCGGCGCCACGGCGGCCGAGCCCTTCAGGTACTTGCGGCCCATCCGGTACTGGATGAGGCCCGCCGCCATGCCGACCGCGGCGACCGCGAACCCGGCGTGGAAGCCGACGCCGTCCGCGAGCGCGCCGGTGATCAACGGCGAGATGAAGCCACCGATGTTGATCGCCATGTAGAAGACGGTGAAGCCGGCGTCCCGACGCTTGTCCTCGCGCGAGTACAGGCCGCCGACGACGGTCGAGATGTTCGGCTTGAGCAGGCCCGTGCCGAACACGATGAAGATCAGGCCGAGGTACACGCCCGCGATGCCGATCGGCAACGCCAGGGCGATGTGCCCGCACATGATCAGCACGCCGCCGATGAACGTCGCGCGCTGGCCGCCCCACACGCGGTCGGCGAGCCAGCCGCCCGCGACGCCGGACATGTAGACCGCCGTGCCGTAGATGGCGACGATCGACAGGGCCAGAGCCTTGTCGACGCCCAGGCCACCGTCGGAGACGGCCGTCCACAGGTAGAGACCGAGGATGGCCTTCATCCCGTAGAACGAGAACCGTTCCCAGAGTTCGGTGAAGAACAGCGTCGAAAGGCCTCGGGGGTGCCCGAAGAAGCCCTTGTCCTGTTCGGAGATGCTGGCGCTAGGAGCGCTCACAGTCATCGTCCCTTCGTGTCAACGATGTCACGGCGCGGATCGGGTGAGATTACGCCGAACGCGTGTACGGCTAGCAAATCGGGTTGCGCCCGAGTGGCCCAACTCTCACGTCAGGGTGCGCACCTGGGCGAGATTTGATGCACTGCTGGGATGGAGTTGATCCAGGCGCACGGCGTGGCGATGACGGAGTTCGACCGGAGGGTGCGGGAGATCGCACCGGACCAGTGGTCGCTCGGCACCCCCTGCCGGGAGTGGTCGGTCAGGGACCTGGTCGGTCACCTGGTCTACGAACAGCTCTGGGCCCCCGAGCTGATCGCGGGCTGCACGGTCGAGCAGGTCGGTGACCGCTTCGACCACGACAACCTCGGCGACGACCCGCTCGTGTCCTGGGTCGTGGCGGCCGCGGCGGCCCGCGAGGCCTGGCTCGGCACGCACGCGCTGGCCAAACCGGTGAGCGTCTCGTCGGGCAAGCTCGACGCCGAGGAGTACTGCTGGCAGATGACCGCGGATCTCGCGGTGCACGCCTGGGATCTCGCCCGCTCGATCGGTGCGGACGAACGAATTGATCCCGAACTCGCGTCGGCCGTTCTGGGTTATGTGGAACGCAACATCGACGACTGGAGTGGTTCGTCGATGTTCGATTCGCCCGTTCCGGTGTCGGCGGACGCGGACGACCAAACGCGCCTGATCGGACTTCTGGGACGTAAGCCTTAGCCCCTTGACGGCTATTGCCTGAGTTGCGCACTCTATTGCTGCCGCCGCTTTCAGTCAGGAAAGTTCCCTGTCGAAAGAGGCAACAATGCGCAAGCTCGCCCCAGGGCTTTTCGCCGTGTCCGCTCTCGTCGCGTCCCTGTTCGCATCCCCTGCCGCGCACGCCGCCGGACCGTCGGCGTCGCAACTGCTCGCCAAGCTGACTTCGTGCCAGCAGATCTCGTCCGGCAAGTACCGCTCTGACGAGGAAACCGCCGCGAACATCCCGGTCTGCGGCAAGAACGGCGCCGTTTGGTACAAGGCCGACCTGGACGTCGACTGCGACGGCCAGCGCACCTCGAAGTGCAACGAGGACACCGATCCGTGGTTCCAGGCCGACACGGCGTTCCACGACTCCAAGGGAAAGCCGCTGGTCGCGGACAAGCTCCCGTACGTGGTCGTGCCGTCGGCGAGCGGCACCTGGGACTACCGCAAGTTCGGCATCCAGGGCGGTGGCGTCGTGGCCGTCATCTACAACAACCGCGTCGAGTACGCCGTGGTCGGTGACACGGGCCCGACGGCGATCATCGGTGAGGCGTCCTACGCGACGGCCGTGGACCTGGGCATCAACCCCGACCCCGAGAACGGCGGTTCGGACGGCCCGGTGCACTACCTCTACTTCAAGAACTCCAAGGTGTCGCCGATCGAAGACCACGCGAAAGCCACCTCGCTCGGCGAATCACTCGCCCAGCAGTTCCTGAGCCAGAACTAGAAGGTTTTCCCGGTTGGAATTCCGAAACGCCCCGCCCCGCATCCCCCTAGCCTCCTGCGAGACGGGGCGTTCCTCCCCCCGATCACGTCCAGCGGCTCCCCCTGCCGTTGAACGCACCGCATTTCTACAGCTAGATCGTTGTCCGGTGTCGAAGCACCAAAAGCGGACAACGCCCGCCGGACAACGTTTTGGTCACCGCCTGCGAAAACAACGCTGCCCCCGGCGCCGGATGCGCCGGGGGCAGCGGGTGCCGGACGGATCAGCCGACGTGTGATCGACGTCCGCACCGGTGGTTGGTCGTGGGTGGACCGGCTCCGAGCGTGACAGCCGCTCGTGACCGGCCCCTGAACGTCAGATGACCTTCTGTTCCAGAGTGACGCACCTGATACCGACGGCGTCGAGGTGCTCGCTGACCCGGACGAATCCGGCGCTCTCGTAGAACAGGATGTTCGACTCGCTCTCGGCCCCGGTGAACAGCCAGACGACTTTCACCTCATCGGGTGCACCTTCGCTGATCGCGGCGAGCAGCTTGCGGCCGATCCCACCGCCCTGGACGTCCGGCGCGACGGCCAGCCGCGCGACCTCCATGCGGTCGCCGTCGACCCGGCTGCGCACCGACCCGATCAGCCGCGCCCCGTCGAACGCGCCGACCGACGGCGTTCCGTCTGCGAGGTGTTTCTGGATCTCGTCGAGCGTCTCGACCAGCGGCGGCAGGTCCCACGCCCCGTACCGGCGGGCCTCCGCCAGGTAGGCCGCGCGCTGGATCGTCATGACCTCGCCGGCGTGCGCGGGCGTCAACGGTCCGAAGTGGACGGTCACGGCCCGGTGACCCCCGGCGTCCAGCTCTCCGGGATGCCGCTCTCGGTGAGGATCATCTGGTGGTCGTGGAAACCCTCCGGCGCGTCCGGCTGCCACGGCCACTGCCCCTGCGGCGTCGGCACGATGATCTGCAGCGCGGCGAACTCCGACCCGTCGTAGAGCAGGTACGCACTCCCGAAGAACTCCGGGTAGAACCCCTTGTAGACCCGCTCGAACGTGATCGGCACGCCCTCGAAGAAGTCGTCGTAGAGCTTGCCCGGCTGGAACCGCTCGCCCTCGCTGGCCCGCTTCACGTACATGTTGACGAGGTTCTCGCCCATGCCCTGCGGCAGCCCGATCACCACCGCCTCGGCGACCCCGAACCGGCGCCACGCCCCCACCGAGAACACGTAGCCCGGCCCTTCGGCGTCCGGGTTCACCACGATGTTGGTGTGCCCGAACCGGTCGGCCGCGGACAGCAGCCGCGCCCTCAGTTCGATGTCTTCGTCGGAAAGCACGCCACCCACCCTACGGCACCGTTCCGGCGCCTTATCCCAGCTTGGAGCTGTTCCAACGCTCCCACCTTCAGGCAGATTTGGCCGGAAACGATAGAGGTTTCGCGGTGGGTGGCCCTACCTTCCGTCCATGCCCAAGAGATCGTCCAGCGTGGTGGGCCGCGAGTTCGGCAACGGCATGCGCGCCGCCATCGATGCCACCGGCATGACCCAGCGCGAACTCGCCGTGGAGCTCGGCTGGCAGGAGGCCAAGCTGTCGGACATGCTCGCCGGAAAAGGCGGCGTGACCGAGACCGAGGTCCGCGAGCTGCTCGCCTACTGCCGCACACCCCTCGCCGAGCGCGAACGCCTGATCGAACTGTTCCGCGAACAGGGAAACGCCTACGTGCGGTTCACCGAAGACGGCGTGCCCGACCAGGTCCTGACGCTGATCAACCAGGAGCGGGAGGCCACAGAGATCATTGACCTGTCGATGATCCTCGTCCCGGGCCTGCTCCAGATCCACGACTACATCGCGGCGGTCACGGCCAAGGCCCAGACGGTGTCGGCGGACAACCTCGCGAAGACCGTCGCAGCGAGGGTGGCACGAGCGGAGATCCTCGAATACACCCGCTCGTTCACGTTCTACGTGCATGAGCAGGCGTTGCTGCTCCCGGTCGGCGGCGAAGAGGTGTGGCGAGAACAGCTCGCGCATCTGCTGAGGGTGTCGGTACGGAAGTACGTCAGCATCCGGGTCATCCCTCGATCAGCGGGGGTGCACGCAGGTGTCACCGGTGACTTCCGGCTGATGAAGTTCCCGAAGTACCCGCCGGTCGTCTACGTCGACAGCGTCAAGTGCTGTTTGTTCTTCGACGACAAGGAGACCGTCGACACCTACGAGGCCATCCTGAAAGACCTCGCGACCGTCGCGCTGGATGAGGAACAATCGAGGGCGGTGATCAACAGCATCTTGGAGGGTCTCCAATGACCAACTGGCGCAAGAGCAGCTACAGCGGCGACAGCAACAACTGCGTCGAGGTTGGCCGGGGCGTCGGCATCCGCGACAGCAAGGCGCCCGCCACGCACCTCCCGTTCTCGGCTGCCGCGTGGTCGGCGTTCCTCAACAGCACCAAGGCGAGCTAGTCAGGCGCCCTTCGACGTCGGTTCCGAGCGGGCGTAGGCCTGCTCGGCGACGTCGACCAGTTCCCGCATCAACTCCACGCTGCGCTTCAGCACCGCCGCGTCCATGTCGCTGAGCTCCTCGAAGTACGAGTCGAGCTGGGCGACTATCAACCCGCGCTGCTCGCGCAGCGCCGCCTCGCCGTCCGCCGTGAGGTGGACGATCATCGCGCGCCCGTCCGTCGGGTCCTGGACGCGCTCGACCAGGCCGAGCCGGACCAGCCGGTCGACCGTCGTCGTCATCGACGACTGCGAGACCCGCTCCGACTCCGCGATCTGCCCGGTGCGCATCGGCCCCTGGTAGGACAGCGTCGACAGCACCCGCCACATGACCCCCGGATGCCGGGGCGCGGGGACCTTGGCGGCTGACCTGGAGAAACGGCTCGCCGTGATGAACAGGTCCAGCGCGAGGGCAGTCCGCTCGCTCCGCATTCGTTCCACACTCCAGGCTTCGGTCGCCGGGCGGCCGCGACGTTCCCGGGCAGCCTAGCGCACGGTTCAGCAACGACCGAGAGATTTACTTAGGATTCTGTTGCAATCGACCCACCCCGGGGTTATGTTCCCCGGACGCCAAGGCGCTCACACCTGGTGAAACTCGCCAGTCCCCACCTCCACACCCTGCCGCCTAGGCCGCCATCTCGACTTCGATACTAAGGAGTCATAAGTAAATGAAGGTCATGAAGAGGAACCTAGCGGCGGTGGTCACCCTCGGCGTGCTCCTGGCGGGATGTGGGGCGGCCGATGCCGGTGACGGTGCGCAGAAGACGATCACCGTCGCGTCCGCGGCCCAGCCGCCGAACCTCGACCCGCACCTGTCCGCGTCGTCCACGACCACCGGACTCTCCCGGCCCGTGTTCGAGACGTTGCTGTCGATGGACGCCGACCGGAAACCGCAGCCGATGCTCGCCGAGAGCTACGAGCGCAGCCCGGACGGGCTCAAGTACACCTTCAAGCTGCGCAAGGGGTTGAAGTTCCAGGACGGGTCCGACCTCGACGCCGACGACGTGGTCGCGTCGATGCAGCGGTGGAGTCGGCTCGCTCCCCCGGTCAGGGACGACTTCAAGGACTCGACCTGGACGAAGGTCGACCCGCTGACCGTCGCACTGCAGGTGCCGAAGGCGAGCTTCCTGCACTTGCTGCACCTGTCGAGCCGGTTCGCGAACTACCCCGCGATCATGCCGAAGGAGATCATCGACAAGGCGGGCGACGACCCGGTGAAGGACATCGTCGGGACCGGGCCGTACCGCTTCGTGGAGTGGAAGGCCGACCAGGAGCTCACGCTCGAGAAGTGGTCCGGCTACCAGGCGCTCCCCGGTGAGCGCAGCGGTTCGGTGGGCAACAAGACGGGCAAGCTCGACAAGATCGTGTTCCAGTTCGTCGCCGACGCCAGCACGCGCACGCTCGGGCTGAAATCCGGGCAGTACGACATCACGATGGACGCGCCGTACGACAGCCTCGACGAGTTGTACGACGACCCGGCGCTGAAGGTCGGTTCGTACAACTCCAGCCCGTTGAACCTCGTCTTCAGCGGACGGCAGGGCACGCCGGCCGCGAACGCCGCGATGCGCCAGGCGATCCACACCGCGCTGAACCGCGACGAGATCATGATCGCCGCCGTGGGCCGCAAGGAGCTCTACGACCTGAGCCAGCACAACATGGCGAAGGCGCAGGAGTCCATGTGGAACACCGAGGTCGGGCGGTCGACGTTCAACAAGCCGGATGCCGCCAAAGTTTCCGCGTTGCTGAAGGAGACCGGGTACAACGGCGAGTCGCTCGTGCTGACGGTGACCCGCGACTACACCGAGGCGTACAACGCGGCCGTCGTGGTGCAGTCCCAGCTGCAGAAGGTCGGCATCAAGGTCGAGCTCCAGACCCGTGAGTGGGCGTCGTACTTCCAGCAGTTCCTGAGCGAGCAGACGACGTGGGACATGTCGGTGTTCCCGCAGGTGTTGCAGCTCGACCCGTCGCAGACCGTCGGGTTCAGCAAGTCGCGGCCCGGTTACTGGGCGAGTCCGCGGCTCGACGACCTGCTCGCGCGGTACCGCAGCGCGCCGACGTTGAAGGACGCCACCGCGATGTACGACGAGATGCAGCGCTACATCGAGGACACCCGTCCGTTGTCGCGTCTTGGTGACAACCACGGGGTGTACGCCGCCACCACCAGGCTCCGCGACGTGCCCACGTTCGACGGCGCCGCGGTCTGGTGGGCCGTCGAGTTCGGCGAGTAGGGGCCGGAATGCTGACTTTCGTTGGCCGCCGGTTGCTCAGCCTCGTGCCGGTCCTCCTGGTCGTCTCGGTGGTGATCTTCTCGATCATCCACCTGACGCCGGGGGATCCGGCGCGGGCGATGCTGGGCCCCGACGCCGCACAGGACCAGGTCGACGCCCTCCGGGAGCGCCTCGGCCTGAACGCACCGCTGCCGATGCAGTTCCTGGACTGGTTCACGGGGATCTTCCGGGGTGACTTCGGGGACTCGTTGTTCCTGCGCAAACCGGTGCTGCAGGCCATCTCCGACAACGCCATGCCCACGCTCTGGCTGGCCGTGCTCGCGATGGTCGTCGCGCTCGGGTTGTCGATTCCGCTGGGCACGCTGGCCGCGCGGCACCGGGGTTCGTTGATCGACCGGGTCGTCACGGGGATCTCGTTGATCGGGTTGTCCGTGCCGAGCTTCGTGCTCGGGCTCGTGCTGGTCATCGTGTTCGCGGTGTGGTTGCGGGCAGTTCCGGCCGCCGGGTACTTCGATCCGTTGAAGGACTTCGGGCGCGGGCTCACGAGTCTCGCGCTGCCCGCCGTCGCGCTCGGCACGATCGTGTCGGCGCAGCTGGTGCGGACGACCCGTGCGTCCGTGCTCGACGTGCTCGGTGCCGAGTACATCGACTCCGCGCGGTCGCGGGGCGTCGGTGAGACCAGGTTGCTCTTCACGCACACGTTGAAGAACGCCGGGCTGCCGATCCTGACGTTGATCGGGTTGACGTTCGGCACGCTCGTCACCGGGGCCGCGGTCACCGAGACGATCTTCAACATCCCCGGGCTGGGCGCGCTGCTCGTGCAGGCGATCGCGCGGCGCGACTACGCCGTGATCCAGGGGGTCGTGCTGTTCGTGACGCTGGTGTACCTCGTGATCAACCTGGTGATCGACATCCTCTACGGCGCGATCGATCCGCGTGTCCGCGTCAGCGCACGAGGAGGGAAGTGATCATGCGACGTGCCCTGCGCACCCCCGGAATCGTTGTGGGGCTGGGGATTCTGCTCGTCATCGCGTTCTGCGCGTTCCTGCTGCCTCTCTTCGTGCACCTCGATCCGTTCAGCGTCGAGGCGACCTCCCGGCTCAAGCCGCCCAGCGGTGAGCACCTGCTCGGCACCGACAACTACGGGCGCGACCTGCTCGCGCGCATCCTCGCCGGGGCGAAGGCGTCGCTGACCGTGGGGCTGAGCGTGGCGTTGCTCGGCATCGTCTTCGGGACGGCCATCGGCATCGCCGCGGTGTTCTCGTCCACTTTGGACTCGGTGCTGATGCGGATCTGCGACGGGCTGATGGCGATCCCGTCGATTCTGCTGGCGGTGGCGCTGGCCGCCGCGCTCGGGCCGTCGACGACGACGTTGGTCGTGGCGCTCACGATCGTCTACACGCCCGGTCTCGCCCGGCTGGTGCGGTCGCGTGCTCTGGCCGTGCAGTCGGAGATGTTCGTGGAGGCGAGCGTCGGGGTCGGGGCACGGCCGTTGCACCTGATGTTCCGGCATCTGCTGCCGAACACGTTGTCGGTGATCACTGTGCAGGCGACGTTCACGTTCGCGGAGTCGATCATCGTGGAGGCGGCGCTGAGCTTCCTCGGCGCCGGCGTGCCCGCGCCGGCCGCGAGCTGGGGGAACATCCTCTACGACGGGAAGTCCGTCGTCTCGCGGGCGCCGAGCATGATCGTGTTCACCAGCCTCGCGCTGGTCGTCACCGTGCTCGCGCTGAACCTCCTGGGCGACGGGCTGCGCGATCTCGTCGATCCCCGGACCCGTCGTCAGGCCAGGCTCGCGACCAAGGGGGCGGCATGACCATCCCGCTCGGCATCACCGACCTCACCATCCACTTCGGACACTACGAGAACGTCGTCCACGGCCTGGACCTGGAGGTGCGCGAGCGCGAGATCCTCGCTCTGGTGGGCGAGTCCGGCTCGGGCAAGACGCTCACCGCTCGTTCCGTGCTGGGGCTGCTGCCGTCGGTCGCGACGATGTCCGGCGCGGTGCTGTTGCGGGGCTTCGACGTGCTCCAGGCGGACGCGGCCCAACTCCGGAAGGCGCGCGGAGCCGACGCGGCGATGATCTTCCAGGAGCCGTCGACGGCGCTGAACCCCGTGTTCCGGGTGGGCTGGCAGATGTCCGAGGGCCTGCGCGTGCACGGCGTCGGCGACGCTGCGGAACGGCGGGCGCGGTGCGTCGAACTCCTTGCCGCCGTGGGGATTCCGGATCCGGAGACGCGGATCGACCACTACCCGCACCAGTTCTCCGGCGGGCAGAAGCAGCGGATCGTCATCGCGATGGCGTTGGCCCTTCGGCCTGCGTTGATCATCGCCGACGAGCCGACCACCGCCCTGGACGTCACGGTGCAGGCGGAGATCCTCGACCTGCTGCGGAAGTGCCGCGACGAGTTCGGGGCGTCGATCCTGCTGATCACGCACAACATGGGTGTCGTCGCGGACCTCGCGGACCGGGTCGCGGTGATGTACCGCGGTTCGTTGGTCGAGCAGGCGCCGGTCGAGGAGCTGTTCGCGGCGCCGCGTGAGGAGTACACGAAAGCGTTGCTCGCGGCCGTGCCGAAGCTCGGCGTGAGCGTGGTGCGCGAACGCCCTCCGGCCTCGGGAGAGCCGGTGCTCTCCGTAGAGGACCTCGACATCGTCTATCGCGGGCGGACCCGCAGGCACGACTTCCACGCGGTGCGGTCGGTGAGCTTCTCCGTGCGGCCGGGCGAGGTGTACGGGCTCGTCGGGGAGTCCGGGTCCGGCAAGACGACCATCGGGAAGTCGGTCATCGGGCTGGCGCCGGTCAGCTCGGGCCGGATCTCCGTGTGCGGCGAGGACCTCGGCGCGGCCCGGGGAGCGCGGCTGCGGGCGTTGCGCCGCCGGGTCGGGTTCGTGTTCCAGGACCCGGCGTCGTCGTTCAACCCGTTCCTGACCGTCGCCGAGTGCATCACCGAACCGATGTCGATCCACCGCGTCGGTGATCGCCGGTCCCGGTTGGAACGAGCGCGCGAGCTGTTGGACGCGGTGCAACTGCCGGCGGGTTATGCGGAGCGGCACCCGCACGAGCTGTCCGGCGGGCAACGGCAGCGGGTCGGTCTGGCCCGCGCGCTGGTGCTGAACCCCGAGCTGCTGATCGCCGACGAACCGACGAGCGCGCTGGACGTGTCGGTGCAGGCCAAAGTGCTCGACCTGTTCCTGGAGTTGCAGCGGGAACTGCGGTTCGGGTCGTTGTTCATCAGCCACGACCTCGCGGTCGTCGAGATGCTCGCCGACCGGGTCGGGGTGCTGAGTCGCGGTGAGCTGGTCGAGTCCGGGCCGACCGCCTCCGTGCTGCGATCTCCTGAGCACCCGTACACGCAGAAGTTGATCGCCGCGGTGCCGACGCCTGACCCTGCTGTCCAACGGGCGCGGCGGACTGCCTTCGAACGAGAGGAAACCGCTCGATGATCCGTCCGTCACTGGTCGTGCTCGCCGACACGATCCACACCGTTGATCCATCGCGTCCGTCGGCGTCGGCGATCGCGGTGGACGGGGACACGATCGTCGCCGTCGGTACCCGTGCCGAGGCCGCGCGGTGGCAGGCCGCGGAGGTCCTCGACCTCGGTGCCGCCACGGTGGTGCCGGGGTTCGTCGACGCCCACACGCACCCGTTGAAGGGGGCTTCGAGGCGGTGGGGGACGGTCGATCTCGCCGGCGCGACCTCGGTTGAGGAGATCGCCGCGCGGGTCGAGGCGGTCGCGCGGACCAAGGGCCCCGACAGCTGGGTGACCGGGCACTCGCTGACGTTCGACGCGTTCGGCGGGCAGGAGATCCGCGCGTCGCACTTCGAGTCCGCGTTCGGCGGGCGGCCGGGGTACCTGCTGTTCCGGGACGCCCACTCGATGGTCGCGAACCGGCGTGCGCTGGAGATCGCGGGCATCACCGGTGCCCGCGACTACGGCAACAACTCGCGCGTGGTGGTCGAGGACGGGACGCCCACGGGGTATCTGGTCGAGGACCCGATGACCGAGGTGAGCGCCTGCGTGCCGGCGCTGTCGTTCGAGGAGAGGAAGCAGGCGGTTCTGTCCACTTTGGAGGGTTTCGCGCGGGCCGGGTACACCGGCGTGCACCAGCTGAACATCGAACCCGGCGACGTGGAGTTGCTTCAGGCGTTGGAGGCGGAGGGCGATCTGCCGGTGCGGATCCGGATCTCGCCGCTGTGGCGGGCCACCGACGACTGGGAGTCGAGCTACCGCTCGTACCTCGGGCTGCAGGGCGTGGGCGGGCGGCGTTGGGTCGTCGAGGGCATCAAACTGATGCTCGACGGCACCGTGGGGCACGGGTCCGCGTGGCTGAGCGAACCCGCGACCGACGGCTCGTGCACGCTGCCGTT
Source organism: Lentzea sp. JNUCC 0626 (assembly GCF_043632865.1). Lineage (NCBI taxonomy): Bacteria > Bacillati > Actinomycetota > Actinomycetes > Pseudonocardiales > Pseudonocardiaceae > Lentzea > Lentzea sp. JNUCC 0626. The sequence goes on along the minus strand of NZ_CP171635.1, from coordinate 10,567,385 downwards.
GTGGATGCCTGCGAGCCGGTACACCGAGACGCTGCACGCCTTGGCACGACACGGGATTCCCACCGCGACGCACGCGATCGGCGACCGTGCGGTGGAGTTCGTGCTCGACTCCGTGGCGTCGATCCCGGCTGACTTTCCCCCTGTGGTGCACCGGATCGAGCACGTCGAGACGATCCCGGACCCGCTGGTGCCCCGGTTCGCCGAACTCGGCGTCGCCGCGAGCATGCAGCCGACGCACCTGCTGGACATCCGGCCCGACCAGACCGACACGTGGAGCCGCAAGCTCGGTCCCGCGCGCGCCCGCAACGCCTACCGGGTGAAGGACCTGATCGACAGCGGGGCCGTGGTCGCGCTCGGGTCCGACTGGCCCGTGGTCGAGTCCGACCCGCGCGAGATCCTCGCCGCCGCCATGGCCCGCCCGGTCGGGCAGTCCCAGTGCCTGACGGCTTTCGAAAGCCTCCGTGCGTTCACCCAGCAGGTGTGGGCGTCCATCGGCCTGCCCGAACACGGCGTCATCCGGCCGGGCGCCCTGGCGGACCTCACCGTGTTCGACGGCGACCCGCTGGCCGTCAGCCCGTCGCGGCTGACCGAACTGCGGGTGCTGATGACCGTCGTCGCCGGAACCCCTTCGACCCGAAAGAATCCTGCGTGAGTGACATCGCCCTGACCCACGTCTTCGTCGCCGGTCCCGGCGGCGGCAACCCGGCCCCGATCGTCCTCGACGCCAGCGGCATGACCGAGGCGGACATGCAGGCCGTCGCCCGCGAACACGGCCACGAGTCCGGGTTCGTGCTCCCCGCCCCCGCCGGTTCCGACTGCGACTTCACGTTCCGCTACTGGGTGCCGAACCACGAGATGCCGATGTGCGGCCACGTCACCGTCGGCGCGGTGTGGCTGCTGAACCGGGTCGGCAGGCTCCCGTCCTCCTCGGTGCGCATCGACACGCGCAGCGGCGTGGTGCACGCCCGCGTCGACAACGGGCTGGTGGAGATCACCCAGCCCGAGGGCACCGTCTCGCCGGTGGACGCCTCGGCCGTCCCGGAACTGCTGGACGTCCTCGGCATCACGGCTGACGACCTCGCCGACCGCCCGATCCGCAACGCCCGCACCAGCCGCACGAAGACGTTGATCCCGGTCGCCGATCTGGCCACATTGGACCGTCTGCGGCCGGACTTCTCCCGGGTGGAACAGGTTTGTGCGCGGCTCGGCTCCACCGGCCTCTACCCGTACGCGGTGGCCGACTCCGAGCGTCACGTGTTCGACGCCCGCCAGTTCCCCCGGTCGTCGGGCTACCCGGAGGACGCCGCGACGGGGATCGCCGCCGCGGCCCTGGTGTACGGGCTGCTCGCGGACGGTCTGATCACGCGCGACGCCGAGTCCGTCCGGGTGCGCCAGGGGCGGAGCATGGGGCGGCCGTCCGAGATCGTGCTCCGGTTCGCCGACCTGGGGCTCTGGCTCGGGGGTGAGGTGCGATGAGCGTTCGTGCCCGGCTTTCTGAGGCGGGCGTCGTGTTGCCGGAGCCGCCTTCGGCGAACGGCGACTACCTGCCTGTGGTGCGCCACGGTTCCGTCCTGCACGTGGCCGGACAGCTGTCGAGGTGGGAGGGCGGTGTCGTCGAAGGTCCGGTCTCCGACACCACGCCGGAACTGGTGGTCGCCCAGGCCGGGCTCGCGTGCGCAGGGCGTGCGCTGAGCGCGGTGGAGCAGGAGCTCGGCTCGCTCGACCTGGTCGAGCGGGTGCTGTTCCTGCGCGGGTTCGTGCACGCCGTCCCCGGTTATCGCCGGCACTCCCGGGTGCTGGACACCGTCTCGTCGGTGCTGCGGACGGCGTTCGGCGAGCAGGGGCGGCACGCGCGGTCCGCGGTCGGGGTGGCGAGCCTGCCGGCGAACGGGCTGCTGGAGATCGAACTGGTTGTCGCCGTATGCTCTTGAGGGGCCGAATCCTCGTCGACAGGCGAAATTCACCCTTTGAGCGGCGATTTCCGCGCGAACGGATGAACACCGTTCACCGACTGTCAATGAATTGACATTGAATTCCTTCCAATATTTGGCCACTCCCGCTCGAACCTACGACAAGTGAGTGGCTCGCGTTGTTCGCGCGCGCTGCCTCCCGGTAAAGTTTTGGGCCCTTACCTTGCCCGCTCACCTCGGAGGGGAGCACCGTGAAGCTCAGGCAGATCGGCGGGTCCGGCTGCGGGAACGGTCCTTGTCCCGCGGTTTACGAGACCGAGAACGGAACAATCGTCGTACAGGGGTTCAACGTGGACGGCCCTCTGGTCGGCCTCGACCTGCCGCCAGGAGAAAGCGCGGTCGAAATCCCGCGCTACATCCTCGAACGCGTGTTCAACCAGTAACGGGAGCCAGCGCCATCATTCTGAACAAGGACCAGTTCGGCACGCTCTTCGTCGAGTTCCGGAAGTCCGCGACGCGGATCGAGACGCTTCCGGTCTACTCGGTCGAAGAGGAGCGCGAGCAGTTCGAGCACTACCTCTCCGGCGAGCCGCTTCCGGCGGATCGCAACGGGGCGTGGGCGGACAACATCAGGGCGTGCGTGGCGGACGGCCGGTACATGGGCCGGGTGCACATCATCGACCACGTGCTCACGCCTTACCTCCAGTTCGAGATCGACTGGTACTACGCGATCAACGGCGCCGCAGGCGAGGACATCCGGTTCATCTACCGGGAGGACGTGCCGGACCTCACCTTCACCGACACGTGGCTGTTCGACGACGCCGTGGTCGTCGACCTCGGCTACACCGCGGAAGGCGAACTGCTCTACATCAACCAGAACGACGATCCGGGGCGTCTCGTCCAGGCGCGGGCGGCGTGGCAGGAGTTCCACTCCCGGTCGTTCCCGCTCTCCTGCCTGCTCGCCCGCATCCGGAGCAACGAACTCGCCCTGCCGCACTGCTGACCGCACGACAGCGGCCTGCCGAAAGCGAGAGCGACCGTGGACCAAGTGCGCACGGAATTCCTGATCAACGACCAGTCGGCGGGCTATCCGACCCGCGTCGTCACGGCGCGGGTCGGCACGGACGACATCGACCACTTGGTGCGCGAGGGCTATCTCGTGCGACGCGAGCTGCTTTCCCCTGGCGTGGCGGGAAGTCTGCGCGCTCGCGTGCACGAGATCGCGCAGGCGGAGGAGGGCGTGCCGGGCGCGGAGTGGGTCGCGGGCGACAGCATCTACCTGCGCCGGCTGCTCGACAAACACGCGGAGTTCCACCGGTTGCTCCGTCTGGAACCGGTGCTCTCCCTCGCCCGCACTCTGCTCGGCCCGCAGGTGTGGATCGACCTGGAGGCCCGGATGCACTATCCGGGCACGGCCGGCATCTCCGTGCCGTGGCACAACCACCTGCCGGTCGTTCCCGATCCGCGGCCCGTCTTCTTCTGCTACCCGCACCAGTTGCACTGCCTGATCTACCTGGACCGCGTGTCGGCCGACGAAGGCGCTCTGATGCTGCTGCCGGGCTCGCACCTGCGACCCGGCGTGCAGTTCCCGCTGGGCGACCGCAGTGCCCACGCCGATCAGGTCGAGCTGTTCTTCGAGCCCGGTGACGCGGTGGTCATCCACGGCAGCCTCTGGCATCGCACCGCGCCTTCGACCGCAGAGGCGAAGCGGCGCACACTGCTGCTGCTCGGCTACGTCCCGTCGTGGATCAGGAACGAGATCGGTGAGCACGGCGTCCCGGTCGAGAACCCGCTCACGGTCGCACTGGCACTCACCGGTGACGCGGAAGTGAGAGAACTTCTCGGCGAGTTCCACTGGTGACCGCGATGGCACGACATCGCTGCGAACTGCGACCGCTGATCGAAGCCGATCTGGCCAAGTTCGAGAAAGCCTATTCCTCGCGAGAAGAAGCCGGTGAGCACCAGTGGTTCGGGCACAGCACGCCGGGCCGCACGCCGGCCGAACTGGGTGCCATCAACCGCGATGGCGGGCGGCTCACCGTTGTGGCAGGCGAAGAAGTCGTGGGCAGTGTCTTCTGGTTCCGGCGAACCTGGGGCCCGGAGGACACGTCCTGGTGCTGGGAGATCGCGGCTCACGTCTTCCGGGCTGAGCGGAGAAAGGGCTACGGCGGGCAGTCCGTCACGCTCCTGGTCCGCTACCTGTTCGACCACACGCTCGCCTGGAGGATTCAGGCCGTGGTGGACACGGACAACGATGCGTCGCAACGCATGCTCCGCGGTCTGCGCTTCACCAGGGAAGGTCTGCTGCGAGGAGCGCAGTGGCGCGAGGGCCGTTGGCATGATCAACACCTCTACTCTGTGCTGCGTGGTGATCTTGATGCCCGATGATCCCGACGACGAGCTCGACGGTGTCGTCAACCGGTCGCAGGTGGGCGGCAACGTCGGCGAGATCGTGCAGGTGCGCAACGTCGAGGGCGGAATCCACCTCTACCAGGGCAGTGGCGGCCGCGGTCACCGTCCCCTGCAACCGCCCCGAGGGGTGCGGGGGTTCGTGAACAGGATCGCCGAGCTGGCCGCGCTCGACGAGCTCCTGGTCGACGACGAGAACCTCGTCGTGTACGTGATCTCCGGGACCGCGGGCGTGGGCAAGACGTCCCTCGCCCTGCACTGGGCTCACCGGACGCGCGACGAGTTCCCCGACGGCCAGCTCTACATCGATCTCCGCGGCTACGACCCCGGCCTGCCCGTGTCGGCAAGTCAAGCGCTGGAACGGTTCCTGCTGGCGCTTGGGGTTCCCGCGGCGTCCATCCCCGACGACGTCGAGGCCCAGTCGAGCCTCTACCGGTCGGAGCTGGCCGACCGGCGGATGCTGATCATCCTGGACAACGCCGCGAGCAACGCTCAGGTCCGTCCGCTCATCCCGGGCTCCGGCAGCAGCCTCGCCATCGTCACGAGCCGCAACCACCTGCAGGGCCTGGCGATCCGGCACGGCGCCCGGCGCAGGACGCTCGACACGCTGACCGAGGCAGAGGCCGTGCAGCTGCTGACGACGACCGTGCAGGAGTACCGCAAGGGAGACGACCCCGCGGAGGTCGCCGAGCTGGCACGCCTGTGCGCACATCTGCCGCTGGCGCTGCGGATCGCGGCGGAACGGGCGGCGAGCCGTCCCGCGATGCCGTTGAGCAGGCTCATCGCCGACCTGCGCGACGAGTCGGAACTGTGGAACACGCTGTCGACCGGTGACATCGACGAGGCCGAGGCGGTGCACACGGTGTTCGCCTGGTCCTATCGGGCGTTGCCGGAGGAGACCGCGCTGGTGTTCTGCCTGCTCGGCCTGCATCCGGGAGCCGACTTCAGCGAGTCGGCCGCCGAGGCGCTGGTGGGCGGCGACCCGCGGCGGGTGCGCGGTGCGCTGGACCAGCTCGCGGGTGCCTGCCTGCTGGAAGCCACGGGTTTCATGCGTTACCGCTTCCACGACCTGCTCCGGGCCTACGCGGTGGATTGCGCGCAGTCCAAGCTTTCCGAGGACGAGCACCTCGCCGCGGTGCACCGGGTCTGCGACTGGTACCTGCGCACCACCTACAACTGCGCGCTCGTGCTGGCTCACGACACGACCTTGCTGTTCTCCCTGGACGAGGGCCCGAGTCTTCAGTTCGCCGACCACGGTCAGGCCTCGCGGTGGTACGCGGAGGAGAAGTCCAACCTGGAGGCCGTGGTGCGCGCGGCCGCCGGCACCGGTCAACCGCACACGGCGTGGCGGCTGGCCACCCTGCTCGAGCGGATCTACGCCACCTACAACCACTTCAACGACTGGCGGTCGACGTCGCGGATCGGCCTGGACTGCGCTCGGCAGCTGGGCCTGCGCGCGGAGGAAGCCGCGATGCACGACAGCCTGGGCAGGTTGTCGCGCATGACGATGCGGCTCACCGATGCCGTCACCCACCACGTCGACGCCGTGGCGACCTACCGTTCGCTGGGCGACACGGCCAACGTGGTCAAGGGCCTGAACGGCCTGGGCTGGGTCCACCTGTTCCGGCACCGCCTGAGTGAAGCCAGGGCCGCGTTCGCCGAAGCACTGACCGCGGCACGGGACCTGGACGACGCGAGGTGGTTCGCGACTCTGCTCTACAGCACCGGCTACACCTGCGCCCAGCTCAGGGATCTGGACGCGGCGGACGACCACCTCGCGAGGTCTCTGCGCATGTTCCGCGACCTGGGCGACCGCCTCTACGAGTCGATGGTGCTCACCGCCATCAGTTACGTGGCACGGGTCCGCGGCGACGCCCGCGCGTCACTGGCGCTGGCACGCGAAGCGGTCGACCTCAGCCGGGAGATGACCAACAGGCTGTGGGAGGCCACCGCGCTGCTGTACCTCGGCAAGGCCCAGCGAGCCGCCGGGGAGCCCGGCGAGTCGCTGATCTCCTACCAGGCCGCCGCGGTCATCTGCCGGCAGAACGGCGATCGCAGCCGCGAGGCGATGGCCCTCGAAGGCGCCGGCTGCGCGTACGACGACCTCGACCGCGGCGAGCAGGCCGCCGAGTTCCACCGTCAGGCCGGAGCCACTCACCGGCAGCTGGGCGACCGGTGGAAACTCGCCAGGAACCTCGCTCATCTCAGCCGCGAACTGCAGTCCGCGGCCGACGCCCGGCTGTGCGGGGAGGAGGCGCTCGCGATCCTCGCCGAGTTCGAGGACCCGAAAGCCGTCGCCTTGAGCAGTCAGTTGAGGGCGTGAGACCTCGCGGTCCCGAGCCGGGCGATCGCGACGGCCACCACCGCCACGACGACGGCCTGGCCGAGCATCATCCAGTGGAACGCCTCGGCGTAGACCGCCGCCTGACCAGGGTGTCCGGCGGCGGTGGCGTGGGCGATGTCGCTGTTCGGCGAGGATCGCCCGATCAGCCAGGTGATCGTCACCGCGTACGCGCCCACCGCGACGGCCTCGCTGCCGATCCGCACGAGGTTGAGCACGCCTGAGGCCGTTCCGGTGCTGTGCGCGGGCACGGTCGCGAGCGCCTCGGCGTCGATCCGCCCCAACGGCAGGCCGAACCCGAAGCCGATCAGCAGCATTGGGATCACGAGCCAGCCGAGCCAGATTCCCGGCTGCAGCAACAACATTCCGAGCGAGCCGAGGATCAACGCCGCCAACGACACGGCGATGACGGTCCTCGGTGAGCCGCGCATGCCGAGGACCGGCCCGACCAGCACCGGGATCGTCATCGGCAGCATGAGCAGGCCCGCCGTTCCCGCGGACAGGTCCGCGACTCCGCTGAGCGCGACCGGCAGGTACGTCAGCAGCGTGACGAAGCCGAACGCGCCCGCGACCGTCACGAGCGTCAGCCCGAGGAAGTACCTGTTGCGCAGCAAGGAGAAGTCGGTCTTGCGGGTGTTGGTCGTGCGCGGGTTCGGCAGCAGCCCGCTCAACGCGAGCCCCGGCACGGCCAGCAGCGCGTGCGCCACGAACACCCCGCGCCAGTCGAACGCGGCGATGAGCGCGCCTGAGATGGTGGGGCTGAGCGCGAGCCCGAGTCCGATGACCGTGCCGAAGACGGCGAACGCACGCTTGCGTTCGGCGCCTTCGAAACCGTTGGACAGCAACGAACTCGCGCCCGTCGCGACCGCCGCGCCACCCACTCCGGCGACCAGGCGCGCGGCGTCGAGGACGGTGAGGTTCGGCGCGAGCGCGCTGGTGGCCGAGGCCACCAGCAGCAGCCCGACGCCGATCCGGAACGTCCGGCGGTAGCCGATCCGGTCGGACGCGACGCCCCAGACGAGTCCGAACACGGCGAAGGTGACGTTGAAGCCGTTCACGACCCACTGGAGTCGCGTGGGGTCGCTGCCGAGTTCGTGCGCGATGCGGGGCAGTGCGATGGCCGTGCCCGAGATGCCCATGGGGATGACGAACACCGCGAGCATGATGATCGGGATCAAGCCGCGTATCCGCCGTCGACGTCGATCGAAGCGCCGCTGATGTAGGCGGCGTCCGGTCCGGCCAGGTAGGCGACCAGGCTCGCGACCTCGTCGGCCGTCCCGTACCGCCCGATGGCGATGTGCGCGCGGGAGCCGTCGGCGCGCGGTCCGTCGGCGGGGTTCATGTCGGTGTCGGTCGGCCCCGGCTGGATGTTGTTGACCGTGATGCCCCTCGGGCCGACCTCGCGGGCGAGCGCCTTGGTGAACCCGGCGACCGCGGCCTTGGTGAGCACGTAGAGCGTGCCGCCCGGATACGTGACCCGGTCGGCGTTGATGCTGCCGACGGTGATGATCCGTCCGCCTTCTTGGAGGTGCTTCACCGCTTCCTGGCTGGCGACGAACACGCTGGTCTGGTTGACCGCGACGGTCCGGTCGTACTCGTCGTCGCCGACGTCCGCGATGGGCTTGACGTCGATGACGCCGGCGTTGTTGACGAGCACGTCGAGCCTGCCGAACCGTTCCACGACCTCTCGCACCCCGGCCCTGACCGCGTCCCGATCCCCTGCGTCGACTTTGATCGCGACGGCCTCGCCGCCCTTGTCCTCGATCAACTTCACGACCAGTTCGGCCTGGTCAGGCGACGCGTAGTAGGTGATGGCGACGGTCGCCCCCGCCTGCGCGAGGCGTTCCGCGATGCCTGCCCCGATCCCCCGCGAGCCACCGGTGACGATCGCGACCTTGCCTTCGAGCACGGTGCTCATCTCGACCCCTCGTTCGTTGTTGAGTGCTCATTCAAGATGTCACCGCAGGGTTTCACTTCGCAAGTGCTATCTTGAACGGGTACTCAAAAAGTGAGGAGGCCCACGATGGCGATCGGCAGGCCGCGCGAGTTCGACACGGACGCCGTGCTGGACGCGGCGATGCGCGTGTTCTGGGCCAAGGGCTACGAGGGCGCGACCATGTCCGACCTCACCACCGCGACGAACCTCAAGCCGGGCAGCATCTACGCGGCGTTCGGCTCGAAGACGGGCCTCTTCAAGCAGGCCGTGGACCGCTACATCGCGACGATCTTCGCCTACGGCCCCGCCGCCCTCGCCGCGCCTACCGCACGTGAGGTGACCAGGCTCTTTCTCTTGGGTGCCGTCGATGCCACCACCGGTTCCGACACGCCGGCGGGCTGTCTGCTGGTGCAGAGTGCCCTGTCCCCCGGCGACACCGCACTGGAGGCAAAAGCCGAGCTCAACGACCGGTGGCGGGCTGCCGAGGAGATCCTCACGTCCCGCTTCGCGCAGGCGTTGGAGGAGGGCGACCTGCCCGCCGGGACTGATCCTCGGGACGTGGCGGTGTACGTGCTGTCGGTGTCGCAGGGGTTCGCGGTGCAGGCGTCGACCGGGGCGTCCCGCGAGCAGTTGCGCCGCATCGTCGACCTGACCATGCGCACACTCCCGTGGGAGTGAAACGGGCGCGCTAGAAGTCATCCAAGCGGCACACTGCCCACGGGGGGATCGCCATACCTGGGGGTGAGCCGCATGTCGTTCGCCGACGTCGCGGCCCGTTTGAACCAGGTCGCCGAACTGGCAGGCCAAGCGCTGCAAGCCCTGCGACAAGCCTCCGACACCGCTGCCGACAGCACGACACTGATCACAGAATCGATGGCGGGCACCTCACATGAGGCCGAGGCCGCCGAGGTCACCGCCAACTTCCACGCGGTGCACACAGGCGCACTCGACTTGTCCGAGGCGATGACAGCCGTGCTGCGCGGCGTCGAAGAGATCCGGTCCAGATTCGAGGTGGGCGCCGCCTCCCCGGAAGCGACCTGGGCGGACCAGCAACGCGCGCACCTGCCCACGTACATCACCAGTGGCTACTACCTCGACCCCGACGGCTACATGGAACTCGTGCAGAGCGGACGCGAGCCCGACGGCGAGCACGAACGCATCAACGCCCACCTGATCGAGGTAGGCGCCATTCCCCCGATAAGAATCGAAGCCCCGAAGCACGTCGAAACGAAGGTGGCGTGGCGCATGCGGCAAGGCGGCGTCGACCGCGTCGAACTGGTCATCAACTTCGAGGTGTGCAACGGAATCTTCTCCTGCAAGAAGTTGCTTGCCCATATCCTTCTGCCGGGCCAGACCCTCATCATTCACGATCCGGTACGGTCGTTCGAGATACGTGGAAAGGAATCACGGTGAGCCTCACCCTCGAGTTCTGGTACTACGCCGGTTCGAACCGCGCAGACGAGCCGGTCGTGGTCAAGCCAGAGGCAGCCCTCGAACGTGTGCTCGCGGACGTGCTGGAGCAAGGCCCACAGCCGCACCCGACCCAGGTGGCATCTCCAGACCTACCGACATTCGGAATCCTGAACTTTCCTGACCGGATGTTCAAGTTGGACCTCGACCCGGAGTCGGCCATCGGCGCGCTGCACTACGTCGGACCTGACGAGTACGACGAGCCTGGGCGGTTCTGGTCTTGGGCGTCGGTCTCCAACGAGGAATTCACCGACACGCCTGTCCTGTACATCGACAAGCAGAACCGAACGCTCTTTCCGCCCAAATCGGCGATCAGCCTGAACACGATCACGATGGCGCTGGAAGAGTTCCGCCAGACCGGCACACGGCCGACCTGCATCGAATGGCAATCGACAGGCGGAATCGCCTGAAACGAAAAACGCCGACCACGCTCGCGCGTGACCGGCGTTTCCTGCGTGCGTGGTCAGTCGACCTCGGCCATGACCTCGTCCGACACGTCGAAGTTCGCGAAGACGTTCTGCACGTCGTCGCAGTCCTCCAGCGCGTCGATCAGCTTGAAGATCTTCCGCGCGCCCTCGGCCTCCAGCTGCACCGACACCGACGGCAGGAAGCTCGAGTCCGCCGAGTCGTAGTCGATGCCCGCCTCCTGCAGCGCCTTGCGCACCGGGATCAGGTCGCCCGCCTCGGACACGACCTCGAAGGACTCGCCCAGGTCGTTGACCTCTTCGGCGCCGGCTTCGAGCACCGACATCATGACGTCGTCCTCGCTCGTGCCCGCCTTCGGCACGATCACGACGCCCTTGCGGCTGAACATGTACGACACCGAGCCCGGGTCGGCCATCGAGCCGCCGTTGCGCGTCATCGCCGTGCGCACCTCGGACGCGGCACGGTTGCGGTTGTCCGTGAGGCACTCGATGAGCACCGCGACACCGTTGGGCCCGTAACCCTCGTACATGATGGTCTGCCAGTCGGCGCCGCCGGCCTCTTCACCACCGCCGCGCTTGCGGGCGCGTTCGATGTTGTCCAGCGGCACCGAGTTCTTGCGGGCCTTCTGGATCGCGTCGTACAGCGTCGGGTTGCCGTCGGGGTCGCCACCGCCCGTGCGGGCCGCGACCTCGATGTTCTTGATCAGCCGCGCGAAGAGCTTGCCGCGCTTGGCGTCAATAGCGGCCTTCTTGTGCTTGGTGGTCGCCCACTTGGAGTGGCCGCTCATTTCTCCTCCGTCGAACCGCGAACCATGTCAACGAACAGGCGGTGAACACGTTCGTCACCCGTGAGCTCCGGGTGGAACGCCGTCGCCAGCACGTTGCCCTGCCTGACCGCGACGATCCTACCGGCGGCGTCTCCCGCCTCAGCCGTAACAGGCACCGTAGCGAGCACCTCGACCTCGCCGCTCACCGCCTCCACCCAAGGCGCCCGGATGAACACGGCGTGAACCACCTCGCCCGCCAGGTCGAGGTCGGTCTCGAACGAGTCGATCTGCCTGCCGAACGCGTTCCGGCGCACCGTGACGTCGAGGCCGCCGAGCTGCTCCTGGTCGTCCCGGCCGTCCAGCACCGTCTCGGCCAGCAGGATCATGCCCGCGCACGAGCCGTAGGCCGGGAAGCCCGCCTTGATCTTGGCTCGGAGCGGCTCCAGCAGCTCGAAGTTGACCAGCAGCTTGCTCATGGTCGTCGACTCGCCGCCGGGGATGACGATGCCGTCCAGCTCGTCCAACTCCTCGACGCGGCGGATGGGCCGTGCGGTGACGTCGCACTTCGCGAGCGAGATGAGGTGTTCCTGGACGTCGCCCTGAAGGGCGAGCACGCCGATGACGGGTGGGGCAGCAACCATGCTCACCAGCATATTCGAGGTGTTCAGGGCCGCCTGCCGGTACCCCGCGAGGCCGCCCGGTACCGCGACCGAACTGCGCCGTGGTGCACCTACGGGCACTGGTTGTGGTCCAACGCGTCCAAGCGGCATCTCATCAGGACTTCCGGTGATCAGCTGGCGTTCGTGAAGCTCCTGTTAGCAACCTCGCTGGCGCTCGTGACGCTCGCCGTCCCCGCAAACGCCACGCCGACCATCACCTGGGGCGCGTGCGCCGACCAGGCCCTCGCCGCCGGCGGTGCCGAGTGCGGCACCCTGGCCGTCCCGCTCGACCCGGCCGCCCCGAACGGCGCCACGATCACGCTGGCGATCTCCCGCGTCCAGCACAGAACGGCGGCGTCGAAAGGCACCGTGCTCACCGTGCCCGACCCGTTCACCGGCACCGGCTACCAGCAGCCGCTGGTCGGCGCGCGGATGGCGGGAGGCGAGCAGTTCGACTGGATCGGCATCGCCCGCCGCGGCCTCGCGCCCAGCGTCCCGGCCACCACCTGCGCGCTGAACCCGGTGGCGCTCGGCCGTCCCGACTACGTGCCCACGCCGGTCAGCCAGCCGTTCTGGACGGACCGGATCAAGCAGATCGCCGCGGACTGCGCCGGCGATCCGTTGCTCGACCACATGAAGACCACGGACCAGGCGGCCGACCTCGAACGCGTGCGCGTCGCACTGGGCGTTCCGTCTGTCTCGCTCTACGCGCAGACGTACGGCACCTACGTAGGGCAGGTCTATCAGACGCGCAACCCCTCTCGCGTCACGCGCGCGGTGTACGACGGCAGCCTCGACCCGGCGCGGCTTTGGTACAACGCCAACAACTTCGACCAGGACGTGCTGCTGGAGGAGAACCAGCACCGGTGGTTCGACAGCATCGCCGCGCAGGACGGCACCTACCACCTGGGCACGACGCGTGCGGCCGTGCAGGCGGCGTTCGATCGGAAGGCGCGCGACCTGAAGGCGCAGCCCGTCAACGGGTTCGGGTCGTCGGAGTTCATCGACGTGTTCCTGTTCGCCGCCTACTCCGAGCAGACGTGGCCGTTGCTCGCCCCTGCGTTGTCGACGCTCGTCAACAACAACGACCTGTCGATGACCCTCGGTCTGTACTCGGCGTTCTACGGCGGCGATGCAACCAACCGCTATAGCGCGCTTCTCGCGCAGATCTGCACTGACACGTCATGGCCGTCTGACTGGAACAAGTGGACGGCGGACACGTGGGCGACGCACGCGAAGGCGCCGAACTCGACGTGGGGCAACACGTGGTTCAACGGACCGTGTGCTTACTGGAAGCACCAGTCCGGCACGCTCGTGCAGCCCGGTGGCACCGGTTCGGCGTTGATCGTCAACGGCACGTTGAACGCCGTCACGCCGTTCGCGGGCAGCTTGGAGACGCGGTCGCGGTTCCCGAACTCGGCGCTGCTGGCCGTGCAGAACGGGATCTCGTTCCAGAGCACGTTCGCGGGCAACGTGTGTGTGGACAACGCCGTCGCCGCGTACCTGACGAACGGCACGCTGCCGGTCCGCAAGCCGGGGCGTCAGGCTGACGCCACCTGCTGAAAACGAACGGTGGGCCGCCTCCCTCGGGAAAGGAGACGGCCCGCCGTTCCAGTCAACTTCAGTCGACCTTGACGAGCTGTTCCTGCTCCGGTCCGACCGGCTGGCGCGACTTCACGAAGCGCCATCCGAGGAACAGCACCAGCGCCACCACCGGGATCGACCAGAACGCGATCTTCTCGGCGGTCCCCGCAAAGGCCATCTGCCCGATCACCAACGCCAGGAACGCGAGCGTTCCGTACGAGGTGTAAGGCGCGCCGGGCATGCGATACGACGGACGTTCGAGTTCGCCCGCCAACGCCTTCTTGCGCAATCGCAGCTGACAGATGATGAGTGTCGCCCACGTCGACACGACACCCAACGACGCGACGGCGATCGCGATGTCGAACGCCTCCTTGGGCACGGTGTAGTTGAGCACCACGCCGAAGAGGTACGCGACACCGGTGAACAGGATGCCGCCGTAGGGCACGTGGCGGGAGTTCATCTTGGCGGTGATGGCCGGGGCCTCACCCTTCTGTGCCAACGACCGCAGGATGCGGCCGGTGGAGTACAGGCCCGAGTTGCACGACGACAGCGCGGCGGTGAGCACCACGGCGTTCATGATGTCGCCGACGACCGGGATGCCGAGCGCCGAGAAGACCGTGACGAACGGTGACTCCGTGCCGGTGAAGTGGTCCCACGGCAGAAGCATCGTCAGCAGCAGCACGGAACCGACGTAGAAGATGGCGATGCGGTACACGACGCCGTTGATGGCGCGCGGCATGATCTTCTCGGGGTCCTTGGTCTCGCCGGCGGCGATGCCGACGAGTTCGATCGCCGAGTAGGCGAAGATGACTGCCTGCAACGTCATCAGCGCGATGCCGATGCCCGCCGGGAACAGGCCGCCGTGGCCGAAGGTGTTCGAGACGGACGCCGTGGTGCCGCCGATGTCCGCGTTGCCGATGACCAGGCCGGTGCCGACGACGAGGAAGACCACGATCGCGGTCACCTTGATGACGGAGAACCAGAACTCCAGCTCGCCGAAGAGCTTGACCGACAGCATGTTGATCGCGATCAACACGACCAGAGCCACCAGCGCGGTGATCCACTGCGGCATGTCCGGGAACCACTTGTGCATGTAGATCGCGACAGCGGTGATCTCGGCGATGCCTGTCATGGCCCAGTTGAGCCAGTAGAGCCAGCCCGAGGTGAAGCCCGCCCACGGTCCGATGAACTCGCGGGCGTACTCCACAAAACTGCCCGACACGGGGCGATGGAGCACGAGCTCGCCCAGCGCGCGCATGACGAAGAAGGCCGCGAGGCCGCACACGGCGTACGACAGGATCAGCGACGGCCCCGCTGTGGCGAGGCGTCCGCCCGCACCGAGAAAGAGGCCGACGCCGATCGCGCCACCGATTGCGATCATCTGCACCTGACGCTTGCTCAGCGCCTTGGTGTAGCCGTCCGCATCAGTTTCCACAGAACTCACGAGGAGGTTCCTTCCGAAAACGGAAAATTGCTCGCATCGGAACCTCCCGCGCCCCGATGCGCCGATGTCGGGGAACCCTAGCGAGTGGCAGTCATCACCAAGTAATCGGTTGGGGAAGGCTTAACGTAAGCGACGTCACACAGTGCCGCGTTTAGGTCGGACCAAATGTCTTCGACGTGCTCGAGGCCCACGGAAATGCGCAGCAAATTGTCCGGAACGCCAGAAGCACGCAGTTCTTCGCCAGGTACCAGGCGATGGGTCAAAGCTGACGGGTGCTCGATCAACGTGTCCACCGAACCCAGCGAGACGGCCGGGGTGATGAGCTTCAACCGGCGCACTACTTCGACCGGATCGCCGTGCACGCCGAACGCGATCATCGCGCCTGTACCGCGCATCTGTCGTGAGGCCGTGGGGTAACGCACGAACTCCACGGCGTCGTGCTCGGCGAGCCGCATCGCCAGCGTCGCGGCCGACGCCGACGCGGCGTTGACCCGCAACGGCAGCGTGGCCAGCCCGCGGTGCAGCAGGTAGCCGCCGAGGGGGTGCAGCACGGCGCCCGTGATGATCCTGACCTGCCGCAACGCCGCCGCGCGCTCCTCAGAGCAGGCCACCACGCCGCCGAGGACGTCGCCGTGCCCGCCCAGGTACTTGGTGCCGGAGTGCAGCACGTACTCGGCGCCGTGCAGGACCGGGTTCTGCAGGATCGGAGTCGCGAAGGTGTTGTCGACCATGACCGGCACGCTCCCGGCCTGCCGGACGACGTGCTCGATGTCGACGAGGTCGAGGTTGGGGTTGGCCGGCGTCTCGACGACGACGAGCCCGGTGTCCGGCCGGATCGCGGAGGACACCAGGCCCGCTTCGACGTACGTGGTGGTGACGCCCAGCAGACCCGACGACAGCAGGTGGTCGGTGCCGCCGTACAACGGCCGCACGGCTACGACGTGCGGTTTTCCTGCCATGACGCAGGCGGCCTGGACGACGGCGGTGACCGCCGCCATGCCGCTGCCGAACGCCACGGACGTCTCGGTGTGCTCGAGTGCCGCGAGCGCCTGTTCGAACCGGGCCACCGTCGGGTTGTGCAGCCGCGCGTAGACGGGCGAGGTGGCCCGTGCGGCTCCGGTGGCCCACTCCCCCAGCGCTTCCCCGCCGAGCGCCTGGTCAGGCACGGGGTAGGTGGTGGACAGGTCGATGGGAGGGGCGTGCACGCCGAGTTCCGCGAGGTCGTCGCGGCCGCCGTGCACTGCGATGGTCTCGATGCGCGTCATGGCCCGAATGGTGGAGACTTCCTCGGGCGGGCGGTGGACTTGCCGCAGCCGATTCGGCGGAACGGAGAAGAGCCGTGCTGGATTCGATCGACGAGGCCATCGTGCGGGAGCTGCGGAAGGACGCGCGGTTGCAGAACAAGGACCTGGCCGAACGCGTCAACGTCGCCCAGTCCACGGCGGTCGTGCGGCACCGGGCGTTGCGGGAGCGCGGCGTGATCACCGGCTACCACGCCGAGGTCGATCCGAGCGCGATCGGCCAGCACGTCCAGGCGATGCTCGCGGTCAAGATCCGGCCGCACACCAAGGAGATCGTCGACCCGTTCATGGCGTACGTGCTGTCGTTGCCCGAAACGCTCGCACTATCGCACGTGACGGGTCCCGAGGATTTCCTGGTGCACGTCGCGGTGTCGGACGTCGGTCATCTGCAACGCCTCGTGCTCGACAAGTTCACCTCGCGGAGAGAGGTTACAGAGGTTCATACAAACCTCCTTTTCTCGCACGTCAGGAAGCATTAACCGGCAAGGCGCAATGCCGGGGCGAGCTGGTCGCGCCCGTCAATGCCGAGCTTGCGATAAACCTTCGTCAGGTGGATCTCGACCGTGCGCAGTTGCACGAACAACACGGCGGCGATCTCGCGGTTCATCTTGCCCTCGGCCGCCAGTGCCGCGACCCGTCGTTCGGACTCGGTGAGCCCGGCCGGACCCGCCGCCAGTTCCTGTCTGATCAGCTCCGCCAGTTCCTCGACGCCGCAGTCGTCCGCGAGGTCGACCGCGGTCCTGAGCTCCGCGCGCGCCGGCTTGACCCGTCCGGCCAGGTGCAACGCCCGGCCGAGCGCGAAGTGGCTGCGCGCCCGTTCGAGCAGGGCCCCGGTCGGCTCCAGCAGGTCGACCGACTCCTGGAGCAGCTCGATGCCTTCCGCACCGAGGTGTTGTGCCTGCTCCCGCAACGCCGCCGCCAGCGGCAGCACCGCGCCGATCGAGCGCGCCAACCGTTCCTCGGCGTGCAGGTGCTCTCCTCCGAGGTGCAGCCTCCACGACGTGGCGTCGTTCTGGCGCACGTGCAGCCGTTGGCCGCAGTCGAGCAGGTCGCGCATCCCGTCCTTGCGCCGCTCGGCCGCGATCCTGACCCGGCCGCGCGCGGCCAGCAACGCGGGCGCCCCGAACAGGTCCGGCACCTCGCCCGGCACCAGCTCGAACACCGCCGACGCCGTCTCGACGTCGCCCATCTCCAGCAGTGCCAAGGAAAGCTCGGTCAACGTGGCGAACACCGGCGTGGACGTCCTGGCCGCTCCACAGCTCTCCAGCACGGCCAGGGCTTCCCGCGCGTCCGCCTCCGCCGCGCCGAGCCGTCCCAGGTCCCGCAGGCACGCCGAACGCGCCGTGAGCGCCGCCGCCGTGCACGGCCTGTGCTGCCACCTACGCGCGACGGTCAACGCACGGTCCGCCCGCGCGTATGCGGCCGTGAGGTCGCCACGCATCCGCACGAACCCGATGGCCTTCAAGTACGGCTCGAACTCCGACGGCCGCGACGGCAGCACGTCCGGATCCCCGATCGCCTCGGCCTCGAACTCCGGCTCCTCCCCCAGCAGCGCGAGCAACGCGGGCAGCGCGGGGTGCGCGGGATCGGCCTCGGCCAGGTGGTCCACGGCGCTGGGAACGTCCACGTAGGACTCCACCTCGCCGAGTTCGGCCAGCAGTCCGGCGGTCTGCGGCTCGGCCAGCGCCCGCCGCAGGTACCGGACGGCGTCCTGCACCCGGTTGCGCGTGCGGGCCCGGGACGCGGCGGTCGTGAGCACCTCGGTGGCCCACTCCTCGTCCTGGGGCCGCGTCTCGACCAGGTGCTCGGCGACCGCCTCGGCCGATGCGCCGGTCTCGGTGAGCAGCCGGGCCGCCGCAGCGTGCAGGTCCTGGCGCTCGGTGATGGTCAGCTCTTCCCGGAGCGTGTTGCGCACCAACGGGTGCACAAGTGCGCCTTCAACCGAGAGCAACCCCATGCGGTGCAACGACGCGATGGTGCCCGCCAGCTCGCACGGCTCGATGCCGATCAGTTCCGCCACACGCGGCAACGTCACCTCACCGCCCAGGACCGCCAACACGTGCACGGCGTCGGGTGCGTGCGTGGCGAGCCTGCGCAGCCTTACGTTCAGGGTGGGCAGCAAGGCCGGTGTCGTGAGGCCCTCGACGTGATCGATGTACGCGCGTGCGAGGTTCAGCAACAACAACGGGTTGCCACCGGCCTGCTTGCGGCAGGCGTTCACGAACTCGTCTGTCAGCGGGCCGAGTTCGTTCTCCAGGAGGGTGCGGGTGGCGGCGGGCGACAGCTCGTCCAGCCGGATCTCGCTGGTGGCGGCGGCCAGCAACTCCTCGAGGGTCTGCGGGCCCGTGCACACCTCGCCGGCACCCACTCCGGCCAGCACGAAGATCGGCAGGTGTTCGATGCGGTGCGGGAGCGTGCTCAGCCACTGCAGCGACGGCAGGTCGGCCCACTGCGCGTCGTCCACGACGATGGCGACCGGGCGTTCCGCGGCCATCTTGGCGAGCGTGCGGTGCAGGACGTGCAGTTCCGGCAGCGTGATCGGGCCCGGCTCGGCCAGCGCGTCGGACTGACCCAGCGCCGCGGCGATGCGCGGCTGGTTCTGGGCGTCACCCGGCGGGACGCACACGAAGAGACGGCTGATCAGGCCGAACGGGAGTTCCCGCTCCAGGAAGCTGCCCCGTGCGGCCAGGACCGTGAACCCCTGCCGCGCGGCCAGCTCCCGCGCGGTGGTGAGCAGTGCGGTCTTGCCCGAACCCAGGCCTCCGGTGGCGGCTATCAGGTGACCGTTGTCGGTGGCGGCTTCGGCCAGCGCTGCCGCCAGCCGCGTCGTCTCCCGGTCCCGCCCGACAAGTCCAGCTTTCGCGCCCATGGGTCTATCTGAGGCCCGTCCGCCATCTCGCCTCTATCGCCGAAACATTGGCGTTATGCCAGACCTATCAGGCGTAAGGCCGCAGTAGTCCCCGCAGCCAGCACGATGACCGCCACGAACGGCAGTTTTCGCCACGCCGCGAGCCCGCCCACGGCCACCCCGGCGGCCAGCGCCCACCCGCCGAACGACTTGCCGTTCGTCAGCGCCGACACCGCTACCAGCGCGAACAGCAGCACGGTCGCGCTCGCCGAGATCAAGTCGCGCACCTTGTCCGGCAGCGTGACGCGGTCGCGCAGCAGCGGGCCCGCGATGCGGATGGCGAAGGTGCCCGCCGCCAGGATCAGGACTGCGGTGACGGGCACGGCTCCTCCTTCTTCTTGAACACGAGCAGGCCTGCGAGGGCCAGCAGGACCGGTACACCGGCGGGCAGGAACGGCGTCGCGATAAGCGCTATCGCCGCGCCGGTCAAGGCCGCGTTGCGAGTGGCCGCGTCCTTCAGGGCGGGCAGCGTCAGCGCGAGCATGGCCGCGGGGAAGGCCGCGTCCAGACCGAACGTCATCGGGTCGCCGATGGCCTGACCTGCGAGAGCGCCCAGCAGCACGCCGGTGTTCCAGCTGAAGAACAACGCCACGCCACACGCCCAGTAGGCGGCACGCGCTCTCGTGGGATCTTTCTGCGCCATCGCGAACGCCGTCGACTCGTCGATCAGCAGGTGACTGCCGACGACGCGCGCCAGCGGACTCTTGCCCAGGACGTCGCCGACGGCCAGGCCGAACGGCAGGTGCCGCGCGTTCAGCACCAGGCCCGCCACCACGGCCGCGGCAGGGCTGCCACCTGCGGCGACGATGCCGACCGCCATGAACTGCGAGCCGCCCGCGAAGATCAGCAACGACATCAGCACCGGCATCCACCAGGGCATGCCGGTGCCCACCGAGATGGCCCCGAAGCTCGCGCCGGTCACCGCGGCGCCCAGGGCTACCGCGGCGACGTCACGGAGGAGGGCCGCGTCAAGAGTTCGCCAGATCGAACGCACCACCCATTAAGATGAACACTTGTTCTTGGTGTTCGTCAAGACGAACGGATGTACTTCTGTGTCGAACGCACCACTCGACCTCATCGCCGCCAACCTCAGGCGTGAGCGCGACCGGACCGGCATGTCGCTCAGCGAGGTCGCCAAGAAGGCGGGCATCGCCAAGTCGACGCTCTCCCAGCTGGAATCCGGCGCGGGCAACCCCAGCGTCGAGACGCTGTGGGCACTCGGGGTGGCGTTGGGCGTCCCGTTCAGCCAGCTGGTGGAGCCCGCCGTGCCGCGGGTGCAGGTGATCCGCGCCGGTGAGGGGCCTGTCATCCACTCCGAGCGCGCGCACTACTCGGCGACGTTGCTGGCGGCTTGCCGGCCGGGGACCAAGCACGACCTGTACTGGGTGGCGTTGGAACCGGGCGGCGCGCGTGAGTCGTTGCCGCACGTGCCGGGGAGCATCGAGCACATGATCGTGGCCACCGGGCGGTGCCTGGCCGGGCTCGCCGACGACCCGATCGAACTCGGGCCCGGCGACTACATCGTTTATCCCGGGGACGTGCCGCACGTGTGCAAGGCGCTCGAACCCGGGACCACGGCCGTCATGGTCATGGAGCACACGGTCTAGGTGAGACGGCTGCGCAGTGTGCGCAGCCAGGGTTCGCTGAGTGCCGGCTCGCCATCCATCGCCCGCGCGATCTTGCGTTGGACCTCTTTGGTGCGGCCCAGTGCCACTAGGTGCACAGCTTCGGCCAACGCGATGCGGGTGTGTTCGTCGCGTTTCGCCTCGCGCAGGTACTCGCGCCAGCGGTGCAGCTGGTACGACCAGGTCAGCTTCGTCTGGGTGTTGCCGAGGTAGTTCCAGACGAACGGCTCCAGCGAGACGCTCAGCACCGACGACGACGGGAGCCGGTGGATCCAGTCCGCGCCCTCGTGCCAGCGGCGGGCGTTCGGGCTGGTGCCGGTGCGGCTCGTGACGCCGACGAACCGCAGCTTGCGGCGGATCGCGGGCCAGGTCTCGCGCTCCTCGTCGATCCAGTCGTCGAGCACCGTGAAGAGCTTCTCGAACGTGCCGCCCGCCCACACGACGTCGACGAACGTCACGGGCCGTTCACGCCGGGCCAGCGAGCGGGGCGTGATGCCGATCTCCGCGGCCATCTCGCGAACGCGCCGAACCTCGTCGGGAGCGGCCTCGCGCCCCCGCACGAACGACACCGGGAGTCGTTGCAGCACCCGGTCCGCACCTTGCAGAGCGCCACCGAGCAGGTCGTACATCGAGTCGAGTGAGCGGCCCACGAACACCAGGTCGCCGTTGCCGCTGCGCGCCAGCACCTTGCCCGCGCACTCCGCGAGCTCGTCGAGGTACCAGATCTCGGGCGTCTCGACGTCGTCGAGCATGGTCCCGAGCTGGTCCGGTGTCACCAGGTCCCATCTCAACGGCATGTTCACGCCGACATGCTCGCAAGCGGGGGAACTACTACGCCAACGAGTTTCAAAAGGTTCAACAGACCCGCAATTCCGGTACCCAATTGCACGAAACAGTCCAACTTCGCGACCGGAAAATACGTTTCTGTTGCACTGATAACGCATTCATCGCTTCAATGCGATCATGCAGAAAACCTTGAGCGCTGCGATCGCCATCGCGGCCGCTACCAGCGCCTTTGCCTTCGCCGCACCCGCCGGCGCGGCTACCTCCGCCGGCGCCTGCGCCTCCCAGCTGAGCAGCGCGAGCGTCACTCTGAGCCAGACCGCCTACGCCGTGCAATTCGGCGTGGAACAGGGACCGTTCGAGAACCACGGGTTCATTTACACCGAGTTGGCGGCGGCTCGGACGAAGCTGCAGGGCCCGGCGTGCGCCGGGTTCGACCGCGTGGTGAAGGCCGAGGTCGACTCCGCGATCGCCGGCATCGACACGGGCATCGCCGAGCTGCGCGCGGGCGACTGGGACGCGAGCTGGGCCGCGTTGCAGCCCGCCGACAAGGCCGTGTCGTCGGCCTACTACAAGGTCTGGAAGATCGCGCACCCGTAGGGGGCGGCACAAGCGCCGGGAGGTGGCACCCGCCATCTGCCCGGCGCTGTCGCATGTCCGGCCGAAGATGTGGTGTGCTCGTTCGAGGGAATGTGGCAGTGCGCCGTCGCGTTGACCCCACAGCGCGATGGGCTGGATTTGATCCGCCCCGCCCCTTTAACCGTATAGCAGATGGGGGGCCTTGCCACAAGGCCCCGGGCATCGTTCACACTCATCGACCTATGCCAGATCAAGGGCGCTGTGGGGAGCACGTGGGTTACGAAGAAGAACTGCAGTCCGAGCGCGAGTACGTGGCCGGTCTCTACGCACGGCTTGATGGCGAACGTGCGCGCGTGAAGTCCGCGTACCAGTCAGCGCTGGGTGGCACCGGCGAGACCGCGATGGACCGTGACAACGAGGTGCGCGCCCGGCACCGCGAGATGAAGCGCCTCAACGTCGCCGACTACGGCCTCTGCTTCGGCAGGCTGGACGGCGTCGACGGGGCGATCTCCTACGTCGGCAGGATCGGCCTGTTCGACGAGTTCGACGACTTCGAGCCGTTGCTGCTCGACTGGCGGGCCCCGGCGGCGCGGCCGTTCTACACCGCGACCGGTGCCACGCCCGAGGGCATGCGGCGGCGCCGCCAGTTCCTGACGCGCCGCCGTGCCGTCGCCGGGTTCACCGACGAGGTGTTCGGTCAGCTCGGTGAGGATCGGGGCGACGTGGCCCTGCTGGAGGCGTTGAACGCGCCTCGCGGCGAGGGCATGCGCGACATCGTGGCGACCATCCAGTCCGAGCAGGACGCCATCATCCGGCTCGACCACCCCGGCGTGCTGGTGATCGAAGGCGGGCCCGGCACCGGTAAGACGGTCGTGGCGCTGCACCGCGTCGCCTATCTGATGTACACGCAACGAGAGCGCATGGAACGGCACGGCGTCCTCGTCGTCGGCCCGAACCCGGCATTCCTCAACCACATCGGGCGTGTGCTGCCGTCTCTCGGTGAGTCCGATGTGGTCTTCACGACCGTTGGTGGTCTTCTGCCCGGTCTTGCCGTCACGGCCGAGGACGTTCCGGACGTCGCACGGATCAAGGGCGCGCGCACGATGGTGGACGTGCTGAAGGCGGCGGTGGCGTCGTTGCAGCGGGTTCCCACCGACCCGATCCCGATCACGATGAAGGACGTGATCGTGGAGATCGGCGCCGACGTGGCCGAGTGGGCGCGGCAGGAGGCGCGGGACAGCGGACTGCCGCACAACGAGGCGCGCGCGGTGTTCCGCGAGATCGTCACGTACGTGCTGACCGAACGCGCGATCGGGCGCATCGGCAAGGGTTGGATGTCGCGGTCCGACAAGCAGGCGTGGGAGGACATGCGCGCCGGTCTGGTGAAGGACCTCGGCGACGACGACAACTTCATCGCGGCGCTCGACGTCCTGTGGCCGATCATGACGCCGTTCGAGCTCTTGTCGTCGTTGTACTCGTCGGAGGAGGAACTCGCCGCGGCGGGCGCTTCGCCGTCGTTGTACCGCGCGGACGGCTCGGCATGGACGGTCTCGGACGTGCCGCTCTTGGACGAACTCCACGACCTGCTGGGCAAGGACGGCACCGAACAGGCCGCCGACGCGGCGGCTTCGGCCGAGCGCGCGGCGGAGGCCCGGTACGCCTCCGAGGTGCTCGACGGCATGATCGGCCGCACCGACCACATGGACGACGAGGACCACCTCTTCGCGTCGGACATGCTGTTCGCCGAGGACCTGGCCGAGCGCTTCGAGGACCACGACCAGCGCACCCTGGTCGAACGGGCCATGGCCGACCGCGCCTGGACCTACCGCCACGTAGTCGTGGACGAGGCCCAGGAACTGTCCGAAATGGACTGGCGCGTCCTGATGCGCCGCTGCCCGGGCCGTTCCTTCACGGTGGTGGGCGACCTCGCCCAGCGCCGCGCCCCGGCCGGTGCCACGTCGTGGGCCCAGATGCTCGAACCGTACGTGCCGGGCCGCTGGGAATACCGTTCGCTGACCGTCAACTACCGCACCCCGGCCGAGATCATGGCCGTGGCCGCCCGCGTGCTCGCCGAGTTCGCGCCGGACGTCCAGGCGCCGGATTCGGTGCGCGCCAACGGTGTGCAACCGTGGTCGCGCCAGTTGACCGCCGCCGAACTGCCCGACGCCATCGCGGAGTTCGTGGCCGACGAGGCCGCGCTGGAAGGCACCAGCGTGGTGATCGGGCCGCCCGGCGTGCCCGGCACCGTGACCGCCGCGGAGACCAAGGGCCTCGAGTACGACTCGGTGCTCGTCGTTGCGCCGGAGCGAATCCTGGCCGACGGCCCGCGCGGCGCGGCGGAACTCTACGTCGCGCTCACCCGTGCCACGCAACGCCTCGGCGTGCTGCACCACGAGCCGCTGCCGGCCGCTTTGTCCGGGTTGGCTGAGACCGTGCGCACATGAGCGAATAATGGGTCACACGAAGGCCTGACCAGGCCTTAGGATGGGCGGAAGTCTGGGGGGACTGCTCGCGTCGGCCAGACGACACATTCGCGTCCGTGCCGAATTGGGGGCATTCCATGACGACTCCGCCCATCCCGCCCGCCTCGCCCGAGGAGCCCAGCAGAGCCTCGGTTCCGCCGGTGGAGGCAGCTACGCCCGCGCACGCACCGGTGGAGCCGATCCAGCCTGTGCACGCGCCGGTCGAGCCGATCGCGCCGGAGGCAGCGAGCGGTCCTGCCGTGCTGCCCAGCGAGTCGATCGCGGCCCTCCCGTCGTACCCGACCGGCCCCGGCTACTCCGTCGGTCACACCGGCCCTCCCCCGCCCGCCCCGAGCGTGCCGCACAACCCGTGGGCAGGACCGTCCGACCCCACCCGCTACCAGTCCTCCCCGTACAGCGCTCCGCCCGTCCCTCCACAAAGGACCTCCAACGCGCCGCTGATCGTGGGACTCGTCGTGGGTTCCTTGCTGCTGCTGACGCTGGCCTCGGTCTTCTACGCCGTCGTGAGCCGGAACGTCTACATCGCGACGCCCACCAGGACCACCGACCCGATGACGTACGCGGTACCGACCACGAACCCCACCCCGCTGCCCCCACCGGCCCAGATCGGCGACTGCGTGAAGCTGTCCGGTCCGTCGTTCAACCTGGACTACGAGAAGCTGGCCTGCGATGCGGGCATGCACAACTACACGGTCAGCAAGGTGCTCAGCACCCGCAGCGAGAAGTGCGGCGAAGACCCGGACGCGTACGTGAAGTACGAGGGATGGGACGGCCGCAAGTCGTCGCACCTGTGCATGATCCCGGTGTTCGTCGACGGCCAGTGCTACAACTTCGACACCGCCAGTCTCAACGCCGAGTTCCTCACGTCGGAGTGCAGCTTCCTGGTGGTGAGGGCCAAGGTGCTGCCCAACACCGTCGACAAGGCGGCGTGCGGCCCGAATCCCGCGCTCGCCCTGGCCTACCCCGAGATCAAGACCACCTACTGCTTCACCCAGGCGGAGTGAGCCCGTGAATCCCGAAAACCCTTGGGCCGCACCGCAAGGCCCGGAGCAGAGACGTCCCGACGAGCGCGACGACATGTACGGCCCGATCGACCCGGACCCGTTCGGCGCGTACTCGGGTTCCGCGCCGCAGCACGAGCGGTCGGCGCCGGACGTGCCGCGCCCGTTGCTGGACGTGGCGCCCCAGCACTCCGCACGCGCCGGGCTGCTGATCGGGCTCGGGCTGCTCGTGCTCGTCGTGGCGATCGGTGCCGGGCTGTTGTGGTTCGTGGGCAAGGACGACATGAAGTTCAGCACCGGCGGCGCCACCACCGCGGCACCGACCACCACCACGAGCAAGCCACCGCCGTTCGCGCTCGTCGGCGACTGCGCGCTGTTGCAGGGCACCACGTTCGACGTCCAATACACGAAGACCGACTGCGCCGAGAACAAGCACAACTACGCGGTCGTCAAGACGATGCCGACCAACGAGAAGTGCGGCGAGCAGGAAGAGGCGTACGTCAAGTACACCAAGGGATACGGCATGAACGTGTGCCTCGTGCCGGTGTTCGTGGACGGCGAGTGCTACGACTTCTCGCGCGCCGCGCTCCAGGCCGAGATCCCGAAGAGCCCGTGCAGCGGCCTCGGGGTCGCGAAGGCGAAGGTCCTCGCGAACACCGTCGACAAGGCGGCGTGCGGCCCCAACCCCGCACTCGCCCTGGCGTACCCCGAGATCAAGACGACCTACTGCCTCACGATCGGCTGACAAACCGCACGACCGAGGCGCCGAACGGCTTCGGCGTGCTCTTGCCGTGGACGTCGGCCTCGGTGGCGGCGCCGGTGCACTGCACCACGCGCCCGCGCGCAGCACGAACGGGCGGTCAAGCGTCTCGCGGAGGTGTGCGACCTGCGAGGCCGTCAGCGCGAGGGTGCGCACGTCCGCCGAACCCCACGCAGCCCTTGTCGAACTCGGCCGCGGACAGCGACGCCCCGACTGGCAACGGCGCCGCGGCCATCTCGGCCTCGATGGACTGCCGCAGCGCCGCGATCTCGTCGTCCCCGCGCCCGCACCCCGCCACCAGCAGCGACAACACCAGCGCCACAACGCGAAATCCCCCTGCCATGAAGTGGATCACGGCAGGGGGATCGCGAAACCGCAGGAGTTACCAGCCGCGCTCGGCCAGGCGGTGCGGCTCCGGCACGTCCTCGACGTTGATGCCGACCATGGCCTCGCCCAGGCCGCGCGAGACCTTGGCGATGACGTCGGGGTCGTCGTGGAAGGTGGTGGCCTTCACGATGGCCTCGGCGCGCTGGGCCGGGTTGCCGGACTTGAAGATGCCCGAACCGACGAACACGCCCTCGGCGCCGAGCTGCATCATCATCGCGGCGTCGGCCGGGGTCGCGATGCCACCGGCGGTGAACAGCACGACGGGGAGCTTGCCGTTCTGCGCGATCTCCTTGACGAGCTCGTACGGCGCCTGGAGTTCCTTGGCGGCCACGTACAGCTCGTCCTCGGGGAGGTTCTGCAGGCGGCGGATCTCCTGACGGATCTTGCGCATGTGCGTGGTGGCGTTGGAGACGTCACCGGTGCCGGCCTCGCCCTTGGAGCGGATCATGGCCGCGCCCTCGGTGATGCGGCGCAGGGCCTCGCCGAGGTTGGTCGCGCCGCAGACGAAGGGAACCGTGAAGGCCCACTTGTCGATGTGGTTCGCGTAGTCGGCCGGGGTGAGGACCTCGGACTCGTCGATGTAGTCGACGCCGAGCGACGCCAGGACCTGGGCCTCGACGAAGTGGCCGATGCGGGCCTTCGCCATGACCGGGATGGAGACGGCGTTGATGATCCCGTCGATCAGGTCGGGGTCGCTCATGCGCGCGACGCCGCCCTGGGCGCGGATGTCGGCCGGGACGCGCTCCAGTGCCATGACGGCGACGGCGCCCGCGTCCTCCGCGATCTTCGCCTGGGTGGCGTCGACCACGTCCATGATCACGCCACCCTTGAGCATCTCGGCCATGCCGCGCTTGACGCGGGCGGTACCCGTGACCTGATCAGTGCTCACCTGGGCAACCTTTCACGAGGGGAAGTCTTGGTGAACTCACCGTACGTCCGACGTGGCCATCTCGCCCAAGCCACTGGAGCCGCAAAACGGAAGGCCACTTTCCGATCAACCGCAGGTCGTGACCCTGCTCACTGCGTTCGATGGCCGCTCCTTCGGAGACGGCGGCTCGGTCGCCGGGAAGCCGGTCGTCCGGCCGAATCGCTCGTGCCGAATTGGGCTTCGCCGAATTCGGCACGAGCGGTTGACCGGACCACCGGCGCGACCTCGCACCACGCGGTTCCTCTCTCCCACGATCCAGGACGCACCCGGACGGGCCTCCAGGGTTGTAACCACCGGTGAACGGGTGTGAGATCGAACACTACGACTTGACGGAGGTCGCCATGGGAAGCAAGAACTCCGACAACGGCACATCGGCAGGCGCGGTCGCTGTAAGCGACCCGGCCAAGGTCCGCAACGTCGTGCTCGTGGGCCCGTCCGGCGCGGGCAAGACGACGCTCACCGAGGCCCTGCTCGCCGCCACCGGGGTCCTGAACCGCGCCGGTTCGGTCACCGAGGGCACCACGGTCTGCGACCACGATCCAGCGGCCGTGCGACAACAACGGTCGGTAGGCCTCGCCGTGGCCCCGATCCAGCACGGGGACATCAAGATCAACCTGATCGACACCCCCGGCTACATCGACTTCGTGGGTGAGCTCAGGGCAGGACTGCGGGCCGCGGACGCGGCCCTTTTTGTTGTCAACGCCTTCGAGGGCGTCGACGCCGCCACCATCGCGTTGTGGGAGGAGTGCGCTCTCGTCGGCATGCCGCGTGCCGTCGTCATCACACGCACGGACCACCACCGCGCGAACTTCGCCAACGAGGTCATCGAGTGCCAGGCCGCGTTCGGCGCCGGCGTCGTGCCGCTCTACATGCAGGAGGGCGACGCGCTGGTCGGGCTGCTGACGTCGGGTGAGAACCACCCCGAGGAACGGGCGGCGCTGATCGAGGGCATCATCGCCGAGAGCGAGGACGAGTCCCTCATGGACCGCTACCTCGAGGGCGAGGAGATCGACCAGGACACGCTCATCAGCGACCTGGAAACGGCCGTGGCGCGCGGCTCGTTCCACCCCGTGATGCCCGTGTGCGCCGCAACGGGCATGGGCTTAGTCGAACTGTTGGACGGCATCGCGCGCGCGTTCCCGTCACCGCTGGAACACGAAGTCCCGTCCGTGACGTCAGTGGACGGCATCCCGCAGCCCCGCATGGCCGCCGACCCGGACGGGCCACTCGTCGCCGAAGTGGTCCGCACCGCCGTGGACTCCTACGTCGGCCGCGTGTCGCTGGTCCGCGTCTTCTCCGGCACCCTGCGCCCCGAACGCCCGGTGCACGTCTCCGGCCACGGCATGGCCGACCGAGGCCACGAGGACCACGACGCCGACGAACGCGTCGCCCACATCTACTCGCCGCTGGGTTCGTCGTTGCGCGAGGTCCCGTACTGCGTGGCGGGCGACCTGTGTGCGTTGACCAAGCTCACCACAGCCGAGACCGGCGACACCGTGTCCGCGCCCGAGCAGCCACTCCTGATGGCGCCGTGGAACATGCCGGAACCGTTGCTGCCCATCGCCGTCGTCCCGCGCACCCGCAGCGACGAGGACAACCTGGCGCGCAACCTCAACCGCCTGGTCGCGAGCGACCCGACCCTGCGCCTCGACCGCAACCCCGAAACCCACCAGATGGTCCTGTGGTGCATGGGCGAGGCCCACGCCGACGTGGTGCTCGCGCGGCTGCGAGCGGGCGGCGCGGAGATCGACACCGAACCGGTGCGCGTGCCGTTCCGCGAAACCTTTGCCGGGTCCGCGAAAGGCCACGGCCGACACGTCAAGCAATCCGGAGGTCACGGCCAGTACGCCGTGTGCGACATCGTGGTCGAACCGCTCCCCCGCGGCTCCGGCTTCGAGTTCGTCGACAAGATCGTCGGCGGCTCGGTCCCGCACCAGTTCATCCCGTCGGTGGAGAAGGGCGTGCGGGCGCAACTCGAACGAGGCCTCCACGACGGCACACCGGTGGTCGACGTCCGCGTGACGCTGGTCGACGGCAAGGCGCACTCGGTCGACTCGTCCGACGCGGCCTTCCAGACGGCCGGGGCGATGGCGTTGAAGGAAGCCGCTTCCGCTGCCCGGACCCAGTTGCTGGAGCCGATGGACGAGGTGTTGATCCGGTTGCCCGACGAGCACTTGGGCACCGTGCTGGGTGATCTGTCCGGTCGGCGTGGGCGGGTGCTCGGGACCGAGGCCGGTGAGGGCGGGCGCACGGTGATCCGGGCGGAGGTGCCTTCGTCGGAGTTGTTGCGGTATGCGATCGAATTGCGGTCGTTGACTTCGGGGACGGGCACGTTCAGCCGCCAGTTCTCCCGTTACGACCCGCTGCCGGAAGCGCTGGCGGCCCGCACCAGGTAGAGCGAGGGCGGCCCGCGGATCTGGCGCGCGGTCGAGCCGGGCCGTCACGACGAGCCCGGCTGCCGCGAGCCTGCGCGTCTCCTCGTCCGGGCCGAGGAGTGGAACGTCAGGTCGACGTCGCTGTCTCACCACTGCGTGCGCGTCCTCGCCTGTCCCGCAGACGTGGCCGGGACCGCAGCCGACGTCCAGGACGGGACCGTCGGCCAGGTCCGCGACCGCGTCGAGCAAGGCGCGGTCCAGCTGTTTGTCGGCGATCTTGTCGGACCCCGCGAGTACGTTGAAACGCAGGGGTTCCCGGTTAGGGGGACCCCTGCGTCAGCGTGCGCGAGGGCCGGTCTAGGTGTTCTGCGGGAACCCGAGATTGACGCCGCCGTGCGACGGGTCCAGCCAGCGCGACGTCACCACCTTCGAACGCGTGAAGAAGTGCACGCCGTGCGGGCCGTACGCGTGTGCGTCGCCGAACAACGATTCCTTCCACCCGCCGAACGAGTAGTAGGCGACGGGCACGGGGATCGGCACGTTCACGCCGACCATGCCCACCTCGATCTCGTTCTGGAACCTGCGCGCCGCGCCGCCGTCGTTGGTGAAGATCGCGGTGCCGTTGCCGTACCGGTTCGAGTTCACCATCTCGACGGCCTCCTCGTAGGAGGAGCACCGGACGACCGACAACACCGGGCCGAAGATCTCGTCGGTGTAGATCGTCATGTCCGTGCCGACGTGGTCGAACAGCGTCGGCCCGAGCCAGAACCCGCCGGACTCGCCGTCGATCGGGTGGTCGCGGCCGTCGACCGCGAGCACGGCACCGGCCTGCACGCCGGCGTCCAAATAGGACGTCACCTTGTCCCGGTGCACGCCGGTGACCAGCGGGCCCATCTCGCAGGCAGCGCCCGACCCCACCTTCACGTCGGCGATGCGCGACTTGATCCTCTCCACGAGCGAGTCGCCGACCTCGCCGACGGCCACGACCACCGAGATCGCCATGCAGCGTTCGCCGGCGGAGCCGAAGCCCGCGGAGACCGCGGCGTCGGCCGCCAGGTCCAGGTCGGCGTCGGGCAGAACGACCATGTGGTTCTTGGCTCCGCCGAGAGCCTGGACGCGCTTGCCGGCAGCGGTGCCGGTTTCGTAGACGTAGCGGGCGATCGGGGTGGAGCCGACGAACGAGATCGCCTTCACCACAGGATGTTCGAGCAACCTGTCGACGGCCACCTTGTCGCCGTGCACGACGTTCAGGACGCCGTCGGGCAGGCCCGCCTCGGCGAACAGCGAAGCGATGAACAGCGAGGCGGAAGGGTCCTTTTCGGACGGTTTGAGCACCACGGTGTTGCCGCAGGCGATTGCGGTGGGCACGAACCAGAGCGGGACCATGGCCGGGAAGTTGAACGGCGAGATCACGCCTACGACGCCGACCGGTTGCTGGATGGAGTAGACGTCGACTCGGGTCGAGGCGTTCTCGCTGAAGCCGCCCTTCAGCAACGAAGGGATGCCGCAGGCGTACTCGACCGATTCGAGGGCGCGTTGGATCTCGCCGGCCGCGTCGGAGACGACCTTGCCGTGCTCGGACGACACCAGTCGGGCCAGCTCGTCCTTGCGGGCGTTGAAGAGCTCGCGGAACTTGAACATCACCGTCGAGCGCTGAGCCAGAGAGGCGTTGCGCCACGACGCAAACGCTTCCGCAGCAGACGACACGGCAGCGTCCACTTCGGACACCGAGGCGAAGGCGACCTGCGAGGCAACCTTGCCGGTGGTCGGGTCGTAGACGTCACCGACCCGCGAGGAAGCCGAATCCCAGGGCTTGCCGTTGATCCAGTGCTTGATCACGCCTTCTCCACCGCCTGAGCCAGGATCCCCAGCGCCTCTTCGAGTTCGTCCTCGGTCAACGTCATCGGCGGGGCCAGCCGGATCACGTTGCCGTAGAGGCCGCCCTTGCCGACGAGCAGCCCGAGCGCCTTCGACTCCGCCAGCACGACGGAGGCGGCAGCCGCGTTCGGTTCGCCCTCGGGGCCGACGAACTCGACGCCGACCATCAGGCCCTTGCCGCGCACGTCGCCGATCACCGGGTACTTCTCGGCCAACGAGCGCAGGCCGCCCAACAGCCGGGAGCCGAGCTTCGCCGCGTTGGCCTGGAGGTCGTGGTCCAGCAGGTAGTTGACGGTGGCCAGGGCACCGGCCGTGGACACCGGGTTGCCGCCGAACGTCGAGATCGAGTTGGCGTTGATCGTGTCCATCAGGTCGCCGCGCGCGACCACGCCGCCGATCGCGAGACCGTTGCCGAGGCCCTTGGCGAACGTCATCGCGTCCGGCACCACGTCGTGCGCCTGGATGCCCCAGAAGTGTTCGCCGGTGCGGCCCCAGCCGGTCTGCACCTCGTCGGAGATGAAGAGAATGCCGTACTCGTCCAGCACGTCCTTGAACGCGCGGAACAGGCCGTCGGGCGGGGAGGTGAAGCCGCCGACGCCCTGGATCGGCTCGGCGATCATGCACGCCACGTCGCCGGACGTGGTGGTCTCGATGATCTCGCGCAGGTCGTCGACGCACGCCTTGACGTAGTCGGCGTCGGAGAACGACTTGAACGGCGAGCGGTAGCGGTAGCCGCCGTGCACCCAGCTGACCTTGATCGGGGACAGGGCCGAGGCCGACCAGCCGCGGTTGCCCGTGATGGCGATCGTGGCGAACGCACGGCCGTGGTAGCTGTTGCGCAGCGCCAGCACCTGTTCGCTGCGCCGGGCCTGGGTGGCGAGCATGAGCGCGGTCTCGTTGGCCTCGGTGCCGGAGTTCGTGAAGAACACCTTGGCGTCCGGGATGCCGGAGAGTTCCGCGATCTTCTCGGCCAGTTCGACCTGCGAGCGGATCAGGTACAGCGTCGAGCTGTGCAGGACGCCGGTGTCGAGCTGCGACCGGATCGCGTCGCTGATCTCGGCGACGTCGTAGCCGATGGCGTTGGTCAGGATGCCCGCGAAGAAGTCCAGGTAGGTCGTGCCCTCGCGATCGGTCACCCGGCGCCCGGAAGCGCTCGCGATCTCGATGGGCTCGTCGTAGTAGAGGGCCAGCCAGTTCGGCATCACCGCGCGGTGCCGGGCCAGCAACTCCTTGTGGGCCATCTCGTCCTCCAGGGGGTCAACCGCCTGAGTCCGAAGTCTGCTGGCGGACGACCTGGGCCGCCATGCACAACGTGTACCCGGATCGGCTGGTTGGCATTACGTTGTGTCCATGTACCCGACGGTCGCCGAAGTCGTCGCTCTGCCGGTGATCCGGCAGGGAAAGCCCCGTCTGGTCGCCGGATCGGCAGGCCTGGCCCGGCGGGTCCGGTGGGTCCATGTGGCGGAGATCGCAGACATCGCGCCACTGCTGCGCGGCGGCGAACTCGTGCTCACGACCGGCGTGATGCTGCCCGAGTCGGGGCTGGCGCGGTACGTCGAGGAACTGGCCGCGGTCGGCTGCGCGGGATTGATCGTCGAACTCGGGCGCCGGTGGCGCGACGACGTGCCCGCCGCGCTGGTCACCGAGGCCGAACGGCACGGGTTACCGCTGGTCACGCTCACCGAGGAGACCAAGTACGTCGCCGTCACCGAGGCCGTCGTCGGGTTGATCGTGGACGCCCAGCTCGCCGAACTGAGGGCCGCCGAGCAGGTGCACGAGACGTTCACGGCGCTCACGGTCGCGGGCGCGGAACCCTCCGAGGTGCTGCGGGAGGTCGCGCGGACGTCCGGGCTCGCGGTCGTGCTGGAGACGCTCGGCCACGACGTGCTCGCCTACGACGCCGCCGGGCACGACCCCGTGACGCTGCTGGACGACTGGGCCGCGCGCTCGCGGGCCGTCACCGTCACCGAACGGACCGCCTACGACACCGCGTCCGGCTGGCTGATCACGATCGTCGGGGCGCGCGGCGCCGACTGGGGACGGCTCGTGATGGTCTCGCCGGAGCCGCCGCCGCACCGGCACGTCGTGGTCGCCGAACGCGCCGCCTCGGCGTTGGCCGTGCACCGGCTCGTGGCCCGCGACCGCGAGTCGTTGGAACGCCAGACGCACCGGACGTTGCTCGCCCAGCTGCTCGGCCAGTCGCCGCAGTCACCGGACCTCGGCGCGCGGGCGGCGGCCCTCGGTGTGCCCCTCGAACGACGCCAGCTCATCGGCGTCGCGGTGCGCCCGGTGTCCGTGCTGCACGGGCAAACGCTTGCCACCCAGGAAGTCCTGCGTGATCTTGCCGAGGCGACGGCACTGGCCGCGCGTCGCGTCACGGTCGCGGCACTGGTCGGCGTCGTGGACGACACCTCGGTGCGCGCGCTGCTGTCGGTGCCGATGACCGTTGGGGTGGAAGGGGTCCTGCGCAAGGTCGCCCGCGAGATCCACCGCACGGCGGCGTCGGACGTGGTGATCGCGGTGGGCACGACCGTGACGTCCACAACGGACGTTCGGCGCTCGCTCGGGGAGGCCGCGCACGTGGCCGGGGCGGCGTTGCGGGCGCCGGGATCCCAGCTGTACCACCGGCTCGACGACGTGCGGTTGCGCGGCCTGCTGCACCTGCTGCGCGAGGACGAACGGGTGCGGGCGTTCGCGGACCGCGAGCTGGGGCCGCTGCTGCGCCGCGATTCGGCGCAGGGGTCCCGGCTGGTCGAACTGCTGCGGTGCCTGTGCGAGAACGGCGGCAACAAGTCGGCGGCCGCGGCGGCCGCGCACCTCTCCCGCACCGCGTACTACCAGCAGCTCGGACGGATCGAACAGGTCCTCGGCGTCTCGCTGGAGGACCCGGAGTCCGTGCTCTCGCTCTACGTCGCGCTGCTGGTGCACGAAATGGGCCCGTGAGCGCGCACGGGCCCATTTTCGACGTGCGAGAACTCAGCCGTTGATCGTCGGGAGGGTGCCCGAGAGAACGTGCGGGTTCGGCACGACGCTGTTGGCCGGCAGGTCGGACAGCGCGGGAGCCTGCAGGTCGCCGACGTGCGCGTTGCCAGTCAGGTCCTGGGCGTGCGGCAGCGACGGGAGGGTGCCGAGCTCGGCCGCGACCGGGTTCGGGAGGGTGCGCTCCTCGGCGCCACCCGGCAGGGCCGGGATCGGCAGGTCGCCGCCGACGGGGGCCTTGATCTGGGGCAGCTGGACGGCGTTGGCCGACTCCAGCGGGTTCGCGTGCTGCGTGGCGTCGGTGATCAGCTTGTCCGCGCCGACCTCGGGAACGCCGGCGCCGACCTGCGGGAGCTCGGCGGCGCTGGCCGTACCCGCGAGCAGCGGGGCGGCGCTGGCGGCGAGCAGGGCGGCGGCACGGAACAGTCCGGTACGAGACACAGTTTTCCTCAATCTGGTTTTGGGGACCGATCTTCGATTTCATCGGCGCGTTCGGTTCGTGAATTAACCCGCTCGATCGGGTGGTGAGGGTTTGAACCTCACGCGACGGGAGGTCCTACCGTCATCGGGGTGACCCGTTGGAGCGTTGGTGACCTGGCCAAGGCGAGTGGACTGACCGTCCGCACGCTGCACCACTACGACGAGATCGGGTTGGTCGTCGCCTCCGAGCGCACGTCCTCCGGTCACCGTCGGTACACACCGGACGACGTCCGGCGCCTCTATCAGGTGAGATCGCTGCGCCAGCTCGGTCTCTCGCTGGAAGAGGTCCGGTCGGCACTGTCGCGTTCGGACTCGCTGCGCCCTCTTTTCGAGGCCCAGCTCGCCGCACTGACCGCGCAGGCCCAGCAGGTGGAGGCACTGCGGTCGAGGCTCACCGCGTTGCTCGACGGGCACACCACCGAGTCCCTTCTGTCCACTTTGGAGATGATGTCCGTGTACGAGAGCTACTTCACCTCGGACCAGCTCGGCGACATGCGGTCGCGAGCGGCGGCGATGGGCCCCGAGGCCGTCGAGGCACTGAAGGCGTCCTGGTTGGAGCTCGTCCAACAACTGCGGCAGCACATGGCCGACGGCACCCCGCCGTCGGACCCGCGCGTCGTGGACCTGGCCCGGCAGTGGGACGAGCTGGGCGCCAGGTTCACCGGTGGTGACGCGGCGATCCAGGCTGCGGCACAACGTTCTTGGAGCGAGCACAAGACGTCGATCAGCAGCCAGATCGGCTGGCCCGCCGACGACGGCCTGGTCGACTACGTAAACCAGGCGCGGGCCGCGAGATGACCTGACAGGGTGGTCGTCATGTCCGCTGATGACGACGCCCGCCGCCTGCAAGCCGCCAATCCGACCGGATGGTTCGAGGAGCTCTACGCGGAGGCAGACGCCGGCACTGCCTCTGTCCCGTGGGACGTCCCCCATCCGCAACCGCACCTCGTCGAATGGGCCACCTCCTCCGACGGCACCGGCCGACGCGCGTTGGTCGTGGGCTGCGGTCTCGGCCGCGACTCGGAGTTCCTCGCCTCGCGCGGGTACGAGGTGACCGCGTTCGACATCTCCCCCACCGCCATCGCGGCCGTCCAGGCGCGCCACCCGGACTCGAAGGTGTCCTACGTGGTGGCCGACCTGCTGAACCCGCCCGCCGAGTGGCACCGCGGGTTCGACCTCGTCGTCGAGAACATGACGGTCCAGGCGCTGCCCGTGGAGATGCACGCCGAGGCCACCGCGAAGGTCTCCTGGCTCACCGGGTCGACGTTGCTCGTCCTCGCCGTCGCCCGCGACGAGGGCCCCACCCCGGACGGTCCGCCGTGGCCGCTCACGCCGTCCGAGATCGAGGCGTTCGCCGCCGACGGCCTCACCGCCGGGTCGATCAAGCGGGACAACGGCAGGTGGGTCGCCGAGTTCACCCGCGACAACTGACCATGAACTGGCCACTTATGACGGTCGTCCGCCGCTTAGCGTGAATCATGCTCGTTCGTCGGCTGATCGCCCGTCTGCTCGACTGGCTCCTGGTGCTGGTCGTGGTCTGGCCGTTGGTCCACGAACCCGCTGCCGTGGTGCTCTGTGCGGCGGTGTACGACGCTCTGCTGCTGCGCGTGAACACCGTCGGCAAGGCCCTCACGGGGTTGCGGGTCGTGGGCCCCGCGTCCGGCCTGAACCTCAGACGTGTGCTGGCGCGCACGCTCGTCACGACCGCGCTCCCGGGCGCGGGCGCGGTGCTCGTGCTGACCGGTCTGGGCTGGCGGGAGCCCGCGCTGATGACGACTCTCGGGTGGCAGCAGCCGTGGGTCGTCGTCGGCGAGCACGTGAGCGCCGGGTCGGCGGGCTGGCTGTCGTCGTTGCTGCTGGTGAGCGGGTTCGTGTTGCTGGTGCTGTCCATCGTGGAGGCGCTGGACCTGCGCGGCACCCGGACGTGGCACGACCGCAAGGCCGGGACGGCCGTGGTGCGGCTCAAAGTCGCTGCGCGATGAACCGCAGCGCGTCCGGCAGCACGCGGCGCCAGTAGCCGTCGGTGTGCTCGCCGTGCTCGAACGACCCGGTGGCGCCGATCGCCGTCGCCAGGTCCCGCGCCGGGTCGTGGAACGGATCCTCGACCCCGCACCACACGCCGGCCGGTGACGTGATCCTCTCGCTGTGCCGCAACGGTTCGTGCTCCTCCCACACCTCCCGGGAGGCGAACCCGCTGATCCGCTCGGCGTCCTCCCAGGACGGGAAGAGCGCGGGGCTGATCGCGGCCACGGCCTTCAGCGGCCGCCGGGACGCGAGGTCGAGCACGCCGAACCCGCCCATCGACACGCCGAGCGCGGCGTCGAACTCCACCGGTGGCGTCAGGTTCACCCAGTAGTCGTCGGCGCCGTTGACCACGGCGCACCGGAACCCGTGTCCGTGCAGGAACCTCGGCAGGCCCAGCCGGTCCCACCAGCCGACGCTGCCGCCGCGGCCGTGCAGCACGAGCACCGCCGGCCCGGCCGCACCCATCCAGGCACCCCACGGCATGGGCTGAACAGGTACAGGTGCGACGTCGGGCACCACCCCGTCCGGGCCCGTCCAGCCGAGCAGGCGACGGCCGCGCGGGGTCAGCGCGCCGTACGTCCCCGCTGCTCCCAGCACCCCGACGCCCCCGAGCAGGACCGCCCGTCGCGACATCCCCATGCCGCCAGTGGAACACAATGTGCGCCGATCATGACAAGCGTGGACACTCTGACACTGCCACACCTGCGGCGGCGGACCCAGGATTCCGGGGTGGAATCCGACCGGGTTGACGTTGTTTCAGCAGCGTAACAGGGGGTTGTCCGATGGCAGTCGAGTCCTCACCGCCCCAGGTCACACCTGATGGCCGCGTCGAACTGAGCGACACAGGTCCCATCGAGAACAGCAGGTTCTTCAACCCCGAACTCGCCCCCGTCCCCGTCGAGAAGCGGACGTGGTCGACCTACAACTTCTTCGCGCTGTGGATGGGCATGGCGCACAACATCCCCAGTTACACGCTCGCGGCGTCGTTGATCGCGATCGGCATGGACTGGGTGCAGGCGTTCCTCACGATCACCCTCGGCAACCTGATCGTGCTGGTGCCGATGCTGCTCAACAGCCA
This sequence comes from Lentzea sp. JNUCC 0626, assembly GCF_043632865.1. Taxonomy (NCBI): domain Bacteria; kingdom Bacillati; phylum Actinomycetota; class Actinomycetes; order Pseudonocardiales; family Pseudonocardiaceae; genus Lentzea; species Lentzea sp. JNUCC 0626. The sequence goes on along the minus strand of NZ_CP171635.1, from coordinate 10,528,870 downwards.
CGCGGGCACGAAGTACGGCATCCCGTTCCCCGTGTTCGCCCGCGCGTTCTACGGCATCCGCGGCGCGAACCTGGTGGCGTTGCTGCGCGCGTTCATCGCGTGCGCCTGGTTCGGCATCCAGACGTGGGTCGGCGGCAAGGCGCTGCACGTGATCATCGGGCGGCTGACCGGTGACGGGTGGACCAAGGCGTCGTCGATCGGCGGGCAGCCGTGGACGTTGTGGTTGTGCTTCTTCGGTTTCTGGGTCGTGCAGATGCTGGTGATCTGGCGCGGCATGGAGGCGATCCGGCGGTTCGAGAACTGGACGGCGCCGCTGGTGAGCGTCGGGTTCCTGATCCTGCTCGGGTACGTGCTGGTGAAGGCCGGTGGGTTCGGGCCGATCCTCGACCAGAGCAGCACGCTCGGCTGGGGACCGGACTTCTGGAAGGTCTTCTTCCCCGCGCTGATGGGCATGATCGCGTTCTGGTCGACGCTGTCGTTGAACATGCCGGACTTCACCCGGTTCGGTGGCTCGCAGAAGAAGCAGGTGACGGGGCAGATCCTCGGTCTGCCGACCACGATGTCGTTCATCGCGATCGTCGCGATCCTCACGACGTCGGGCGCGCACGTGCTGTACGGCGAGGCGATCTGGGACCCGGCGGACCTCGCGTCCCGCTTCGACAACACGTTCCTGGTGATCATCGCGTTGATCTCGCTGGTGCTGGCGACGATCTCGGCGAACCTCGCGGCGAACGTCGTCAGCCCGTCCTACGACTTCTCGAACGCCTTCCCGCGCAAGATCACGTTCGCGGTCGGCGGCCTGATCACCGGCGTGATCGGCATCGTGATCCAGCCGTGGCGGCTGATCTCCGACCCGAGCATCTACATCTTCGCGTGGCTCGGGTTCTACGGCGGCCTGCTCGCGTCGGTGGCCGGCGTGTTCGTGGCCGGGTACTGGGTGATCAAGAAGACCCGGCTGGAGCTGGCCGACCTCTACCTCGACGGTCGCGGCGCCTACTGGTTCAACGGCGGCTGGAACTGGCGCGCGGTCGTGGCGACGCTGGTGGGCTCGGTGCTCGCGGTCGGCGGCGCGCACGGCGGGCCGTTCCCCGAGGACGGGCTGATCCCGTTCCTCAAGTTCCTCTACGACTACAACTGGGTCGTCGGCTTCGCGGCCGGCTTCCTGGTCTTCCTCGCTCTGAAGGACAACTCGGCAAAGGAGACGACCAGGTGAGCAACATCATCCGGGCGGCGCTCGTCCAGCAGAAGTGGACGGGCGACAAGGAGTCGATGATCGCGAACGCGGTCGAGCACATCCGCACTGCCGCTTCTCAAGGCGCGCAGGTGCTGTGCCTCCAGGAGCTCTTCTACGGACCGTACTTCTGCCAGGTGCAGGACGCGGACTTCTACTCCTACACCGAGTCCATTCCGGACGGTCCGACCACGCGGCTCATGCAGGAAGTGGCCGCTCAGCACAACATCGTGCTGATCGTGCCGATGTACGAGGTCGAGCAGCCGGGCGTCTACTACAACACCGCGGCCGTGATCGACGCGGACGGCACGTACCTCGGCAAGTACCGCAAGAACCACATCCCGCAGGTCAAGGGCTTCTGGGAGAAGTTCTACTTCAAGCCCGGCAACCTCGGGTACCCGACGTTCGACACGGCGGTCGGGCGCATCGGCGTCTACATCTGCTACGAACGCCACTTCCCCGAAGGCTGGCGCGCTCTCGGGCTCGCGGGCGCGAAGATCGTGTTCAACCCGTCGGCGACGTCCCGATCGCTCTCCGAGTACCTGTGGAAGCTGGAGCAGCCCGCCGCGGCCGTCGCGAACGAGTACTTCGTCGGCGCGATCAACCGGGTGGGCGTGGAACCGTTGGGTGACAACGAGTTCTACGGCCAGACGTACTTCGTGTCACCGCGCGGCCAGCTCGTCGGCGACGCGGCGTCCGACACCGAGGAAGAGCTCGTGGTGCGCGACCTCGACCTGGACCTGCTGACCGAGGTCCGCGACACGTGGGCCTTCTACCGCGACCGCCGTCCCGACACCTACGAGGGCCTGGTGACGCCGTGAGTGTCCTGATCCGCAACGGCCTGGTCATCAACGCGACCGGTTCGCACGCCGCCGACGTGCTGATCGAGGGCGAGCACATCGCGGCCCTCGTGACCCCCGGTTTCAAGGTGCAGGCCGACGAGGTGATCGACGCGGCCGGGAAGTACGTGATCCCCGGCGGCATCGACGCGCACACGCACATGGAGATGCCGTTCGGCGGCACCCAGTCCGCGGACACGTTCGAGACCGGCACGATCGCGGCGGCGTGGGGCGGCACGACCACGATCGTCGACTTCGCCGTGCAGCCCAAGGGTTCGTCGTTGTTGTCCACTCTGGACAAGTGGCACACCAAGGCCGACGGCAACTGCGCGGTCGACTACGGCTTCCACATGATCATCTCCGACGTGACCGACGAGTCGCTGAAGGAGATGGAGTCCTGCATCGCGGCCGGGGTGAACAGCTTCAAGATGTTCATGGCCTACCCCGGCGTGTTCTACGCGACCGACGGCGAGATCCTGCGCGCCATGCAGAAGGCGCGCGAGACCGGTGCCACGATCATGATGCACGCGGAGAACGGCATCGCGATCGACCAGCTCGTCGCGCAGGCACTGGCGTCCGGGCTCGGCGACCCCGTGCAGCACGGCCTGACCAGGCCGCCAGAGCTGGAGGGCGAGGCCACGTCCCGCGCGATCCAGCTCGCGAAGGTGACCGGGTCGCCGCTCTACATCGTGCACCTCTCGGCGTCGCAAGCGCTTGACGCCGTGACGGCCGCGCGGGACACGGGCCAGAACGTGTTCGCCGAGACGTGCCCGCAGTACCTCTACCTCTCGCTGGAGGACCTGGCCCGTCCCGGGTTCGAGGGCGCGAAGTACGTGGCGTCGCCGCCGTTGCGTCCCAAGGAACACCAGTCGTCGTTGTGGCGGGGGTTGCGCACCAACGACCTCTCCGTCGTGAGCACCGACCACTGCCCGTTCTGCTTCAAGGACCAGAAGCAGCTCGGTGTCGGCGACTTCTCGAAGATCCCGAACGGCATGCCCGGCGTCGAACACCGCGTCGACCTGCTGCACCAGGGCGTCGTGAAGGGTGAGATCACCCGCGAACGCTGGGTCGAGATCGTCGCCACCACACCCGCGCGCATGTTCGGCATGTACCCGCGCAAGGGCGTGATCGCACCGGGAGCCGACGCGGACGTCGTGATCTACGACCCTCAGGCGTCCCAGACGATCTCCGCCGACACGCACCACATGGCCGTGGACTACTCGGCCTACGAGGGCTTCGAGCTCACCGGTGCCGTCGAGACCGTGTTCTCGCGCGGCCGCAAGGTGATCGCCGACGGCGCCTACCACGGCTCGACGGGCCACGGCCGCTTCGTGACCCGCGACCTCAACCAGTACCTCGTCTAGGAAAGGCGCCACCCGTGGACTTCGGTGTAGTGCTTCAGACCGACCCGCCGGCGCGGGACGTGGTGGAAGGCCTTCGCGCGGCCGAGGACTGCGGCTTCCGCTACGGCTGGACGTTCGACTCCTGCGTGCTGTGGCAGGAACCGTTCGTCATCTACTCGCAGGTGCTCGCCGCGACCCGCGACCTGGTCATCGGCCCGATGGTCACCAACCCGTCGACGCGCGACTGGTCGGTGACGGCGTCGTTGTTCGCCACCCTGAACGACATGTTCGGCAACCGCACGGTCTGCGGCATCGGCCGAGGCGACTCGGCCCGCCGCGTGATCGGCCAGAAACCGGCCTCCCTGGCCACGCTGGGCTCCGCGATGCACGTGATCAAGGAGCTGGCGGAGGGGCGAGAGGTCGAGCACCACGGCACGCCCGTGCAGATTCCGTGGGTGCGCAACGGAAAGCTCGAGATGTGGATGGCCGCCTACGGTCCGCGCGCGTTGAAGATGGTCGGTGAGCAGGCCGACGGCTTCATCCTGCAGACCGCCGACCCGGACATCGCTCGCTGGACCATCGGCTCCGTGCGTGAGGCGGCGGTTGCGGCTGGGCGTGACCCGTCGGCGATCACGATGTGCGTGGCCGCCCCCGCGTACGTCGGCACGGACCTCGCTCACCAACGCGACCAACTGCGGTGGTTCGGTGGCATGGTCGGCAACCACGTGGCGGACCTCGTTGCGCGGTACGGGGATTCGGGCGTCGTGCCCAAGGCCCTGACCGACTACATCAAGGACCGCGAGGGCTACGACTACGCCCACCACGGCAAGGCGGGCAACCGTTCCACCGACTTCGTGCCGGACGCGATCGTGGACCGCTTCTGCCTGGTGGGCCCGGAATCCGCGCACATCGAGCGGTTGCAGGAGTTGAAGGAGATCGGGGTCGACAACTTCGCGCTGTACCTGATGCACGACGAGAAGGACAAGACCCGCGACGCCTACGGATCGGCGATCATCTCCGCCGTCTAGGTGCCGTCCGGCTAGCGGACCGTGCGGGTCTCTCCGTCCCACTCGGTCCGCAGGCTCGGCAGCAGTTCGGCCAGCTGCACCGGGTACACGGTGTCCTCGGCCGCCTCCAGCTCCTCCGCGCTCCACCACCGGAACGCCGTGATCGAGGTTTCCTCCACGTCGTTGAAGCCCGACGTGTCGACGGGAGGGGCCTCGGCGACGGTGGCGTGGAAGAACCACTCCTCGGCGTCGAACGTCTCGCCGTCGAAGCTGAACACCGCACGCCGCCGCCATACCGGGCCGACCAGATCGTCGGCCACGAGCTTCAGGCCCGTTTCCTCGAAGGCCTCGCGCAGGGCGGTTTCGCGCAGTTCCTCGCCCTCCTCGACGCCGCCGCCGACGGTGAACCAGAACGACTCCTGCGGGCGGGCCGGGTCGAAGCCCTGGAACAGCAGGACTCTGCCGTCGTGGTCGGTCAGCACGACGCGGGCCGAGGGGCGGGGCTTCAGCATCACCGCGTCGGACGGGGCGGCGGGTTCGGCGATCTCGAAGTACGACGGTTGCGGGGCGGTGCCTGCGAGCCTCAGCCAGCGGACGACGCGGCGGCGGCGTTGCAGCAGGGTGTCGCGGACGGCGTCGTTGTGGACGCGGCGGGCGAGCACCACTCGTTCCTCGGCGTCGGCGAGTTCGAAGGCCAGGGCCGGGGCCAACGCTGAGCGGTCGAGGGCTCCCAGGAGAGCGGAGAGTTCGTTCTCGGCCTCTTCGCGGTCGGCGCGGGACGCGGCCTCGGCCTTGGACGCCGCGGCGGACAGGGCCGGGTCCAGAAGGGCTCGGACGACGACGGCGCGGCGGGCCAGGGCGGCGTCGACGGCTGCCCAGGCCGCGTCGGTGCGGACGTGCAGGCGGTCCAGGCGGTTCGCGATGCGCAGGATCCAGGTGGCGAGCAGCAGGGCTACGACCACTACGACCAGTGCGGTGGTCATGCCTCGCTCACCCGGCGCGGGTCGGCGGCGATGGCGGTCTCGTAGACGCGCAGGACCTGCGAGGCGACGACGGACCAGTCGAAGGCCTGGACCCGTTGGGACGCAACGGACACGTACTCGGCGCGCAGGGCCGAGTCGTGCAGGACGGAGCGCAGGGCGTCGGCCAGCGCGGCGGCGTCGCTCACCGGGAAGAGCACGCCCGCCTTGCCGTCGTCGAGCACGCGGCGGAACGCGTCGAGGTCCGACGCCACCACGGCGGTGCCCGCGGACATGGCCTCGGTGAGGATGATGCCGAACGACTCGCCGCCGGTGTTCGGGGCGACGTAGACGTCGATCGACCGCAGCATCCGGGCCTTGTCCTCGTCGCTCACCTGGCCGAGCAGGTCGACCCGGTCGGCGAAGCGGCCCTCGAACGGGTTCTCGCCCCGGCCCACGACGAGCAGGCGCAGGTCCGGGAACTCGTCGGCGATCAGGCCGAACGCCTCCCACAGCACCGGCATGCCCTTGCGCGGTTCGTCGTAGCGGCCGACGAAACCGATGGTGCCGCCTGTCCGCGGATAGCCGTCCAAAGTGGACGCCGAGGCGAAGAAGTCGACGTCGACGCCGTTCGGGATCTCCACCGCGTCACCGCCGAGGTGCTCGACCTGCACGCGCCGCGCCAGTGCCGACACGGCGATGCGGGCCGTGACCTTCTCGAGGAACGGCTGCAGCACGGGCTGGAACGCCGACAGCATCTTCGAGCGCGGCGTCGAGGTGTGGAAGGTGGCGACGATCGGGCCGTCCGCGACCACCAGCGCGAGGAACGACAGGGACGGTGCCGTCGGCTCGTGCAGGTGCAGGACGTCGAACTGGTGCTCGTCGATCCAGCGGCGCACCCGCGCGTACGAGACGGGGCCGAAGCTCAGTCGTGCCACGGATCCGTTGTACGGGATGGCGACCGCGCGGCCCGCGGACGTGACGAACGGCGGCAGCGCCTGGTCGTCGTCGGCCGGCGCGAAGACGTCCACGGTGTGACCCAGGCCGATGAGGGCGCGCGCGAGGTCGACGACGTGCGCCTGCACTCCCCCGGGCACGTCGAGCGAGTACGGGCAGACGATACCGATCTTCACCTGGCCACGACCTTCACCGCGCGAGCCTCCTGGCCAGCGCCGCGCGCCGCTTCTCCGGCAGGTCGGAGAGCCAGAGCTGCTGCAACATGTGCCAGTCGGCGGGGTGCGCGGCGATGTCGGCGGCGAACACGTCGGCAACGGCCTGCGTGGCGGCCTGCACCGTGCTGACCTTGATCGGCGGGTGGATCCGGAAGTGCCAGCCGTCCTCGGTGAACCAGCACCCGACCGGCAGCAACGCCGCCCCGGTCGTGGCCGCCAGATGGGCCGGACCGGCGGGCATCAGCGTCTGCTCACCGAAGAACGTCACGGGCACGCCCGACGACGTCAGGTCCCGGTCGGCCAGCAGGCACACGACCTTGTTGTCGCGCAGGCGTTCGGCGAGCACCGTCGCAGGTGGACGGTCACCCCCGTTGAGCGGCAGCACCTCGAAGCCCAGCGTCTCGCGGAACTCCACGAACTTCCGGTACAGCGACTCGGGCTTGAGCCGCTCCGCCACCGTGGTGAACGTGCCGGAGTGCCCGACGAGCCACACGCCCGCCATGTCCCAGTTGCCGCTGTGCGGCAGCGCCACCACCGCGCCCGTGCCGTTCTTGATGGCCGCGTCGAGGTTCTCCACCCCGGACACCTGCGAGTCGCACTTCTCGTACGCCTTCTTCAGGTCCATCGACGGTAGCCGGAACGCCTCGCGCCAGTACCGCGCGTACGACCGCAGCGAGTCCCGGACGAGTTCGTCGAGCTCCTCCTCGCCGGCCTGGGGCACGACCCTGCGGAGGTTCTTCCTGAGCTGCTGGACCCCGCCACCGTTCTTCCTGGCCGCGTAGTCCGCCCCGGCCCGGAACAACCCGCGCGCCCACGACTCGGGCAGCAACCTGATCAACCGCCACCCGGCGCCGTACCCGAGCGTCGCGAGGTTCACGCCGCCTCCTTGGCGGACTTCGCGACGGCCGTGATGCGCTGCAACACCGTCACCACCGTCATGGCCGCGAGCAACCACAGCGAGATGTCCATCAGGTACGGCACACCGAGCCCCTGCACCCCGGCCCCGATCAAAGCGACGATGAACCGCTCGGCCCGCTCCGCCAACCCACCGTCGGCGCTGAGCCCGGACGCGTCGGCGCGCGCCTTGACGTAGGAGATGACCTGCGAGGCCACCAGGCAGATGAACCCGGCCGCCGCCGTCCACCGGTTGCCGGTGTCGAACGCGTACCAGGTGAGCGCCGCGAACAACGCCCCGTCCGCGATGCGGTCGCAGGTGGCGTCGAGCACGGCCCCGAACTTCGTGGGCCCCTGCGCGCGGGCCATGGCCCCGTCGATCAGGTCGAGGAGCACGAAGAACGTCACGAGCGCGCAGCCCAGGAACAGCTGTCCGCGGGGGATGAACCACAGCGCGCTGGCGACGGCGCCGATCGTGCCGGCGATGGTCACGGCGTTGGGCGTGAGGCCACGCGCCAGCAGCCACGCCCCGATCGGATCGGTGACGCGCGAGACGGACGCGCGAGCGAAGATGTTCAGCATGGCAGGTCGCAGCCTAGCTGGACTGCTGAAACAGGCGTCCCACGGGTAGGCGCGGAACGCGGGACACAGGACGGTCCGGACGTGCCGGAGCCGCGAGGCGAGGCCGGGAGGGGCGAGACGTCCGGGGATTGCGCGCGCGGGCAGGCAGGGGCCGGAGTGTCCGAAATGGCTGGTTCGCGGGTGGTGCGAAGCGTGCGAGGCGTGCGAGGCGCGCGCCGAACGGACCGTTCACGCCCTGGTTCCGAACGGACCGCTCACACGCGCGGGTTGCCCGGCAACCCGGCAGGTGCGGCAGAAGACGGCAGGCGGGCGAACCAGCACGGGCAGCCCGCCCAACCCCCTCACACAACTCGTGCCAGGCCGCTCCCACGAGCCCGGCGGTTCAACCCGGCTACCCCAGCCGGCGGTGGTCCTCGGCGATGCGCTTCAGCAACGCCTGCAACTCCTCCCCTCGCACCGCCAGCCTCTCCAGCCGGCCGAACAACGCGAGGTACTCGCGCACGTCCAGCGGGTCGGTGATGGTGGCGTTGCCGGTCAGCACGCTGACCGTCACCACGCGCTCGTCGTAGATGTGGAACCCGTGCAGCGCGACGATGTTCGCGTCGACGGACCACGGCACGACGCCCAGGCGGACGTTCGGGCGGCGTTGCAGGGCGGCCAGGTGTTCGACCTGTTCGGCCATCAGGTCGGCCGAGCCCATCCGCCAGCGCAGGGCGCTTTCGGAGAGCACGAACACGAACTGCTTGGCCAGGTCGTCCATCCGGGAACGGCGGGTGCGCAGGGCGGCCACCGCGGCCTCCTGCTCCGAATGCGGCATCGTCCCCAGCACGACCCGCAGGTAGGCCTCGGACTGCAGCAGCGAGGGGACCAGGTTGACCTGGAAGAACCTCGACGTCGCAGCCCGCGCCTCCACGCGGGTGATCGTCTGCTGGTGGCGGTGCGCTCCTCGGTGCAGCACGACGCGGCGGGTTTCCGCCTCCGCGTGCAGCGACCTGGCGAGTTCGACCAGTTCGATGCGCGTCTCTCTCGCGGCGGCCAGTTCCGCCACGAGACGCTCCACGTCCGTCACGGACGGGAGCAGCATGCCGTTCTCGATCTTCGACAGCTTTGACTGGCTCATCCCGGTGGCACGGGCGGTGGCCGTGCCGGTCATCTTCGCCTCGGTGCGCAACCGGCGTAGTTCACGCGAAAGCCGCTCTCTCGCTAATCGCGAACGCTCAGGTGCGGTCATGTTCGCACCGTAACCATTCGCGCACAGTGAGACGATCGGCCATAGGCGGGGACTTGACTCGCAGTTGACACCTCCAGGTGGGTGATCTCACCTACCTGGAATCGCTTTGTGCTGGTGTTACGTCTCGATCGACCGAAGAAATGCACCCGAAAGACGTAGTCGAAAGCTATTCCTGGCCACGTGGAAACTTGGCGGATTGTCTGCACCGGACAAACTGAGTGGTTTTTGTCACTCTTTTGTCCAACAATTAGTACGGGGTTCAATCACCGTGACCTCGACTAAACGCTCGGTTTAGCTCGCAAACCCCCGAAAAACAACAAGACCGCGACGACGTCGAGCAAGACGTCATCGCGGTCCCGGGAGAAAACCGATCAGTCGACGGCCTTCCAGCCGTCGGCGAGCAGCTGCCGGGTCTCGCCCAGCAGCTGGGGCAGCACCTTGGTGTGCCCGATGACCGGCATGAAGTTCGCGTCCCCACCCCACCTCGGCACCACGTGCTGGTGCAGGTGGGCGGCGATCCCGGCGCCGGCGACGACGCCCTGGTTCATGCCGATGTTGAACCCGTGCGGTGCCGCCACGTGCCGCGCCACCCGCATCGCCTTCTGCGTGAAGGCGCCGAGCTCGGCGACCTCCGACACCGTCAGCGACGTGTAGTCCGCGACGTGCCGGTACGGCAGCACCATCAGGTGCCCCGGGTTGTACGGGTACAGGTTGAGCAGCGCGAACACCTCGGCGCCGCGCGCGATGATCAGGCCGTCCTCGTCGGACAGCGAGACCACCTGGCAGAACGGGCACCCGGCGGGTTCGTCACCGGCGGCCTTGCCGGCCCCCTGCACGTACGACAGGCGGTGCGGGGTCCACAGGCGCTGCAACGCGTCCGGGACCCCCACACCGTCCTGAGCGGAGTACTCAGGCGTCACGAGAGCAGTTCCGCCGTGGGCGAGGCGTTCTCGCGACGGCCGACCCACTCCACGATCTGCTCCACGGCCCGCTCCACCGGCACGCCGTTGATCTGCGTGCCGTCGCGGAACCGGAACGACACCGCGTTCGCCTCCACGTCCTTGGCACCGGCCAGGAGCATGAACGGCACCTTCTGCATGGTGTGGTTGCGGATCTTCTTCTGCATGCGGTCGTCGGACGCGTCCACGTCGACCCGGATGCCCTTGCGGCGCAGCACGTCCTTCACCGCGAACAGGTGGTCGGCGTTCTCGGACGTGACCGGGATGCCCATGACCTGGACGGGAGCGAGCCACGCCGGGAACGCGCCCGCGTAGTGCTCGGTCAGCACGCCGAAGAAGCGCTCGACCGTGCCGAACAGGGCGCGGTGGATCATGACCGGGCGCTGGCGCGAGCCGTCCGGACCGGTGTACTCCAGTTCGAACTTCTCCGGCAGCATGAAGTCGAGCTGGATCGTCGACATCTGCCAGGTGCGGCCGAGCGCGTCCTTCGCCTGCACCGAGATCTTCGGGCCGTAGAACGCGGCACCGCCGGGGTCGGGCACGAGGTCCAGGCCGGACTCCTCGGCAACCGACGCGAGCGTCGCGGTCGCCTCCTCCCAGATGTCGTCGGGCCCGACGAACTTCTCCGGGTTCTTGGTCGACAGCTCCAGGTAGAAGTCGTCCAGGCCGTAGTCGCGCAGCAGATCGAGCACGAAGTTCAGCAACGACTTCAGCTCGTCGCGGATCTGGTCGCGGGTGCAGAAGATGTGCGCGTCGTCCTGCGTCATGCCGCGCACTCGGGTCAGGCCGTGCACCACGCCGGACTTCTCGTAGCGGTACACCGAGCCGAACTCGAACATGCGCAGCGGCAGCTCGCGGTACGACCGCCCGCGCGACTTGAAGATCAGGTCGTGGAACGGGCAGTTCATCGGCTTCAGGTAGTAGTCCTGGCCGGGCTTGCGGACGGTGCCGTCCTCGTCGACCTCGGCGTCGAGGTGCATCGCCGGGTACATGCCGTCCTTGTACCAGTCCAGGTGACCGGAGACCTCGAACAGCTTGCCCTTGGTGATGTGCGGCGAGTAGACGAACTCGTAGCCCGCCTCGGTGTGCCGCTGGCGGGAGTAGTCCTCCATCGCCTTGCGGATGATGCCGCCCTTGGGGTGGAACACCGCGAGGCCGGAGCCGATCTCGTCCGGGAACGAGAACAGGTCGAGCTCGACACCGAGCTTGCGGTGGTCGCGGCGCTCGGCCTCGGCGAGGCGCTCCAGGTAGAGGTCCTGGGCCTCCTGCGACTCCCACGCGGTGCCGTAGATGCGCTGCAGCTGCGGGTTGTTCTCGTTGCCGCGCCAGTACGCGGCGGCCACGCGGGTCAGCTTGAACGCCGGGATGTGCTTGGTGGTCGGCACGTGCGGGCCGCGGCACAGGTCGCCCCACACCTGCTCGCCCGAGCGCGGGTCGACGTTGTCGTAGATCGTCAGCTCGCCGCCGCCGACCTCCATGATCTCGCTGGTGTCGACGTCGCTCTTGATGTCGACGAGCTCCAGCTTGAACGGCTCCTTGGCCAACTCGGCCTTCGCGGAGTCGATCGACTCGACGACGCGGCGCGAGAACCGCTGCGAGGACTTGATGATCTGCTTCATGCGCTTCTCGAGCGCCTGCAGGTCCTCGGGCGTGAACGGCTTCTCGACCTGGAAGTCGTAGTAGAAGCCGTCCTTCACGGGCGGGCCGATGCCGAGCTTGGCCTCGGGGAACTGCTGCTGCACGGCCTGCGCCAGCACGTGCGCGGCGGAGTGGCGGATGACGCTGCGGCCGTCCTCGGTGTCCGCGGCGACGGCCTCAACCTCGACGTCGACCTGCGGGGTCCACGACAGGTCGCGCAGGTGACCCTCGGCGTCGCGCACGACGACGACGGCGTCGGCGCCCTTGCCCGGGAGGCCGGCTTCGCGCACGGCCGTGCCCGCCGTCGTCCCCGCCGGAACCACCACGCGAGGCGGGTTCTGGGCGACTGCTGGGCGCGACTCGGACACGGTGACTCCTACGTTCGACGAGTTGATTGCGGATCAGATGTTATCGGTGCTCAAGATGGACATGACGATCGCGTCGTGGAAGACGCCGTCCCAGAGCAGGGCGTCGCGGAGCCGGCCCTCCTCGCGGAAGCCCAGCTTCTTGTACACGTGGATGGCCCGCTCGTTGAAGTCGTACACCTCGAGGTCCACCCGGTGCAGGCCGCGCTCGGTGAACGCGTGGTCCAGCACGTGCTGGAGAGCGATCGTCCCGTAGCCCTTGCCGAACCCGTCCCACAGCACGATCCGCAGCCCGGCGGACCGGTTGGGCGGATCGATCGTAAGCACGACCTCGCCGAGGAACTTCCCGTCCTCGGTGATGGCGCGGGTGTAGCGGTTCGGGTCGTTCAGGGTCCGCTCGATGTAGGCCTCGACGTCCGCCAGTTCGAACGTCTGATGGCTGCCCGTGAACCGGGCGACCTCGTCGTCCTGCGGCCCACCGGCGAGCATGGCGGCGGCGAACTCCAGGCGGAGCGGTACGAGTTCCATGCCCCCGATTGAAGCCGGTCCGCGCAACCGCTTTACCTACGTACCCGCTTCTGAGTGGTTTTTCGGATGCGCCGCGGCGACGGGGGCGAGCACCCTGGTCGTCATGCCGGACCTGGTCGTGAAATGCCCCGTTCGCCTCACCGAGTCCAACCGGGACGATCTGCGCCTGCTCTACGCCGACCTGCGCGACCACTACACGCGCCGCGACGCCCGCAACGGCACGCGCACGGCCCTGCACTTCCTGTGGTCGGGCAAGCTCGACGATGAGCTCTTCGGCGCGACCTTCGCCGACCAGCGACACGTCTTCGCAGGTACGAGGCCTGTGCTGAACTCCGCGCAAACCCCTGGCGAGCTTCAGGAAACGAACAGGTGGCTGTCAGGCCCAGCTCAGCAGGGCGGCGCATCGTTGAGGACATGAGCGAGCAGGGACAGACGCCTCCGCCGCAGGAGCCGTCAGGAGACACACCGCGGGCCTCCCAGCCCGCACCGGACCAGGTGACGACCCCGCTGCCGGCCGACGCCACGGCCACGCCTGGCCAGCAGCCGACCGCCGCCGAACCACCTCCCGCGGCAGCCCCGCCCCCCGCAGCCCCACTGCCTCCTCCACCGCCCCCGCGCCGTCCAGGCCGCGTGCGGAGAGTCGCCGGCCACCGGGCTACCCAGCTCGTCGCCGTCGGCCTCCTCGGCCTGGTGCTGGGCGGCGGGATCGTGGGTGCCGTGGCGGCCAACCGCTTCGACGACCGCGGCGGCCCCGGCCACGTGCGGATGTACGACCGCGGCGAACGCGGCCCCGATCGCGGTGACCGCGGTCCAGGCGACCGCTTCGACCAGCGCGGCCCCTTCGGCGAGGGGCGCCCCGGCGACCGCTTCGAGCGGTGACCGACCGAGCGCACGGCCCCGCGTCAAGCCGATTCCCCGACGACCGACGTGGGACCGTGCGCTCCCCAAAGCCAGGAACGCGCGTCACGGCCGGATTAGTCCCCCTCGTTCTGCCGTGACGTGCGTTCCGCCCTAAAGCACCAGGCCCTGTCCGGCAAGTCCGTCGGGCGGCAGTAGCGGCCGACGGACTTGCCGGACAGGGCCTAGTAACCCTGCGGTCCCAGCCGGATCGCGAGCAGCTGCCGCCGCACCACCTTGCCGGTCGCGTTGCGCGGCAGCTGCGGCACGACCACGACCTCGCGCGGGACCTTGTGCCGCGCCAGCCTGGTCCGCACGAACTCGCGCAGCTCGCGCACGTCGATCCGCGTCCCCGCCACCGGCACCACGAACGCCCGCAACCGTTGCCCGTACTCGGCATCCGGCACGCCGAGCACCGCCGCGTCGCGCACCCGGTAGTGCGTCATCAGCAGGTTCTCCACCTCGACCGGGTACACGTTCTCGCCGCCGGAGACGATCATGTCGTCCTCGCGGCCGTCGAAGTACAGGCGGCCGCTCGGGTCGAAGTGGCCCAGGTCGCCGGTCGACACCAACCCGTCGATCGAGTCCTTCTGCGTGCCGTCCGTGTACAGGTCCACGGTCAACGAGCCGCGCACGTAGATGCGGCCGGTCACGAACGAACGCGTGATGCGGTTGCCTTCTTCGTCGTAGATGCGCACGAGGCAGTTGTGCGGCGGCAAGCCGACGCTGGACGGCGCGGCCGCGAGATCGTCAGGGGTGGCGACGGTGGCGACGGCGACTTCCGTTGAGCCGTAGAGGTTGTAGAGCACGGGGCCGAGCACGGCCTGGGTGCGTTCGACGAGGTCCGTCGAGATCGGCGAGCCGGAGGAGAACACGACGTTCAGGTGCGACAGGTCGAACGAGTCGATCACGTGGCGGTCGAGTTCCATGATCCGTTGCAGCATCGTCGGCACCAGCACGAGCGTCGTGCACCGCTGGCCCTGCACCGACCACAGCGTCTTGCGCGGGTCGAACCGGCGGTGCAGCACCGCGCGCGAGCCCAGCGACATCGCCAGCGTCAGGTGCGAGTAGCCGACGGAGTGGAAGATCGGCGCGGCGATGAACGTCGACTCGCCGGAGCGCATCGGGATGCGGTCGAGGAAGTCCGACGCCGTCAGCACCGACTTGATCTCGCGGGCCGTGCCCTTCGGGGTGCCGGTGGTGCCGGAGGTCAGCTGGATCACGACGCCGGGTTCGCGCGGCGGTTCCAACTCACCCCGCGGCGCCTTGGCGACCAACTGGTCCAGCGTCGGCGTGCGGCGGTCGAGGCCGTCGCGCGACCACGCGAGCCAGCGCGGGATCGACGGCGGCAGCTGGTGGAACAGCGGGGTGAACTCCTCGTCGTGGATCACCAGCGACGCGCGCTCGCGTTGCAGCAGATCGAGCACGACGGGAGCGCCGAAGCCGGTGTTGACCAGGAGCACGCGGACGCCGAGCTTCGCGCACGCCAGCAGCGACTCGACCATGCCCCGGTGGTTGCGGCACATCAACGCGACGATGTGCGTGTGCTGAACGCCCAACGCGCGCAGTCCCTGGGCGATCGCGTTGGAGCGGCGGTCGAGTTGCCGGTAGGTCACCGAACCGCGTTCGTCGACGACCGCGACGCCGTCCGGGTTCAGCCGGACGGAACGCCGGAGCGCCGTCACGTTCGGGCCCCAGATCTTGACCTCTCGCAACGCCTCCACGGACATCTTGAAGTTGGTGAGACTCACCATGCCCGCGGCGGAGAGAACACGCAGTGAGTGCACGCGGCCCATGGCGTCGCGGAACACCTTGCGCAACCCTGGCATCAACAGCTCCTCGCGCTGCAAGTCCCCCGAGGTATTCGGACGGTAACTGTCCGCAAGACCCAAGCCAAGCCTTGTTCCATGCGGAATTCGCATGACAACGGGACATTTGGACGTGTAAACGTTTACACGTCCCCTGTACCCGCACGGGCAGCCTGCCACACCACCGCGCGGAAGGAAGTCTGACCGGTCAGACCAGGAATCCGCGCAACAGCGACGCCGTCCCGTCGAGGTGTTCGGCCATCGCCTGCCGGGCCGTGGCGGGGTCTCCGTCCAAAATGGAAGCGATGATGCGCTCGTGCTGGGCGTTGGAGTGCGCGAGGTTCGGTTCGAGCAGCGGGATGTGGTCCAGCAGCTCGTTGGCGCGCATCCGCGACTCGGCCACGGCGGCGGTGAGCGCCGCGGACCCGGTGGCCTCGGCGATCGCGAGGTGCAGCCGCGAGTCCTTGCGGCGATATTCGGCGACCGTTGAAGTGGACGCTTCTTCCAACCGGGCGCGCAACCCCCGGCGTTCGGCGGGGCCTAGCGCCCGTCCCGCGGCCGTCTCCGCCGCTCCCGTCTCCAGCACCCTGCGCAACGTCAGCACGTCGTGCAGGTCGCCGAAGTCCTTGCCGGGCGCGGACTTCGGCAGCACCTCGTTGACGAACGTGCCGCCGTAGCGTCCCCTTCGGGACTCGACGTAATGGTTCTCCTGCAACGACCTGATGGCCTCGCGCACGGTCACCCGGCTCACGCCGAGCCGGGTGGCCAGGTCTCGTTCGGACGGCAGCCGCTGCCCCGGCGCGACGACGCCGAGCCGGATGGACTGCATGAGCCGTTCGACGGTCTCCTCGAACGCGTTGCCCGCCCGCACCGGGCGGAACAACGCGTCCTGCGCGTGCTCCGTCATGACCTAGAGCGGTGTCACGTACGCGCCGGCGATGCCGCCGTCCACGAGGAAGTTCGACGCGGTCATGAACGACGCGTCGTCGGAGGCCAGAAACGCGACCGCTGCGGCGATTTCCTCAGGTTCGGCGAACCGACCGAGCGGTACGTGCACGAGCCGGCGGGCCGCGCGCTCCGGGTCCTTCGCGAACAGTTCCTGCAACAGCGGGGTGTTCACCGGGCCGGGCGACAGGGCGTTGACGCGGATGCCCTCGCGCGCGAACTGCACACCGAGCTCACGCGACATCGCGAGCACGCCGCCCTTCGAGGCGGTGTAGGAGATCTGCGACGTCGCCGCGCCCATCGTCGCCACGAACGACGCCGTGTTGATGATGGAACCCTTGCCGTTGGCCTGCATGTGCGGGATGGCGTACTTGCAACACAAATAAACCGACGTGAGGTTCACCTTCTGCACGCGGTCCCACGCCTCGATGCCCGTGGTCAGGATCGAGTCGTCGTCGGGCGGCGAAATACCGGCGTTGTTGAAGGCGATGTCCAGCTTGCCGTAAGTGTCCACAGTGGTCTGGAAGAGGGCTTTGACCTGTTCCTCGTCGGTCACGTCCACCTGGACGAACAGCCCGCCGACCTCGTCCGCCGCCGCCTTGCCGCTCGTCGGGTCCAGGTCTGCGATGACGACCTTCGCGCCCTCGCTCGCGAACCGGCGCGCGGTCGCGAGTCCGATCCCGCTGCCGCCACCCGTCACGACGGCCACGCGGCCCTCGAGTCGCTGCACCATCTCTTGTTCTCCTTGCTCGGGTCCGGCTGGACTCAGGTAGCGATGAAGACGTTCTTGACTTCGGTGAAGGCGTCCAGCGCGTCGGGGCCGAGCTCGCGGCCGAGACCCGACTGCTTCACGCCACCGAACGGAGTCCAGTAGCGGACGGACGAATGCGAGTTCACCGACAGGTTTCCGGCCTCGACGGCACGGGACACCCGGATCGCGCGGCCCACGTCCCGGGTCCAGATCGACCCGGACAGGCCGTACTCCGAGTCGTTCGCGATCCGGATCGCGTCGGCCTCGTCGGTGAACGGCAGCACGACGACGACCGGGCCGAAGATCTCCTCGGTGACCGTCGGGTGGTCGGCGGGTGGCGTCAGAACCGTGGGCGGGAACCAGAAACCAGGTCCGTCCGGCGACGATCCGCGGAACGCCACGTGCTCGTCGTCTGGGACGTAAGACGCCACCTTGCCGAGGTGCGCGGCGGTGATGAGCGGCCCCATCTCGGTGGCCTCGTCACCGGGCTCGCCGACCTTGACGCCCTTGACCGCGGGCTCCAGCAGTTCCATGAACCTGTCGTAGACGCCGGCCTGCACGAGGATCCGCGAGCGGGCGCAGCAGTCCTGCCCGGCGTTGTCGAACACCCCGTACGGAGCGGTGGCGGCGGCCTTCTCCAGGTCCGAGTCGGCGAAGACGATGTTGGCCGACTTGCCGCCCAGTTCCAGCGTCACCCGCTTCACCTGGTTCGCGCAGCCCGCCATGATCTGCTTGCCGACCTCGGTGGAGCCGGTGAAGACCACCTTGCGCACCAACGGATGCGTGACGAACCGGTTGCCGACGACGCTGCCCTTGCCGGGCAGCACCTGGAAAACGCCTTCCGGGATGCCGGCTTCCAGCGCCAGCTCGCCGAGCCGAATCGCGGTCAGCGGCGTCACCTCGGCGGGCTTCAGCACGACCGTGTTGCCCGCGGCCAGCGCCGGCGCGAACCCCCAGCCCGCGATGGGCATCGGGAAGTTCCACGGCACGATCACGCCGACGACGCCGAGCGGTTCGTGGAACGTGACGTCGAGGCCGCCCGCGACCGGGATCTGCTTGCCGAACTGGCGTTCCGGCGCGGCCGAGTAGTACTGCAGGACGTCGCGGACGTTGCCCGCCTCCCACCGCGCGTTGCCGATGGTGTGGCCGGAGTTCTCGACTTCGAGCAGCGCGAGTTCCTCGACGTGCGCGTCCACGACCTCCGCGAACCTGCGCAGCAGCCGGGCGCGGTCGCCGGGCGCGACGTGCCGCCAGGTCTCGAACGCCTTCTGCGCCCGGCCGATCGCCGCGTCCGTGTCGCCGAGGGTCGTGTGCGGCACGGACCGCACGACCTTCTCGGTAGCCGGGTTGATGACGTCAAAGGTCACGCTTTTCTCCTTGCAACGTCGACAAGAGCGTCGAACAGCCTCAGGTCCTCGATGTCCTGCTCCGGGTGCGACTGCACGCCGACGACGAACCGCGCGCCCTCCAGCTCGACGGCCTCGACCGTGCCGTCCGGGGCCTGCGCGGTGATCTTCAGCCCGTCCGCGATCCGGTCCAGCGACTGGTGGTGATGGCATTGAACGGTCGTTCGATCGCCCAGGATGCCGTGCAGCAGCGTGTCCGGCGCGACGGCGATCTCGGTGTGCCCGAACACGCCCGGCGCCTCGTTGTGGCCCTCGATGTGCTGGTGCAGCGTGCCGCCGAGCGCCACGTTGAGCACCTGCATGCCCCGGCACACGCCGAGCACCGGCAGGTCGAGCTTGAGCGCGGACTCGACGAGCGCGAACTCGGCGTCGTCGCGGTCCCGGCTCGGCTGCCCGGTGCGTTCGTCGCGGTCGGCACCGTAGGCGGCGGGGTCGATGTCCGCTCCGCCCGCGATCACCAGGCCGTCGAGGAACCCGATGGTCTCGGCGGTCCAGGTGCCGACCGGCGGCAGCATGACCGGGTTGGCCCCGGCCTTCACCACGCAGTCGAGGTAGCCGCGGTAGAGCACCGCCGCTTCCACGTCCCAGAGCCCGAACCGCGTGCGCTCCAGGTAGGTGCTGATGCCGATGAGTGGCTTAGAGGCGCTCAAAACCGCGTACCTTCTCCCAGTCCGTGACCGCCGCCTCGAACGCGGTCAGCTCGACCTTGGCCGCGTTGAGGTAGTGGTCGACGACGTCCTTGCCGAACGCCTCGTGCGCGATCTTGCTGCCCGCCAACAGGTCCGCGGCTTCCTTCAGCGTCGTGGGCACGGTCGGCCGGTCGGACGCGTAGGCGTTGCCGACGAACTCGTCCTCCAGTTCCAGCTTCTGCTCGACGCCGTGCAGACCGGCCGCGATCAGCGCCGCCACCGCGAGGTACGGGTTCACGTCCCCACCGGGTACCCGGTTCTCGAAGCGCAACCCGTGGCCGTGGCCGACGACGCGCAGCGCGCACGTGCGGTTGTCCCGGCCCCACGCGACGGCGGTCGGCGCGAACGAGCCCTGCACGTACCGCTTGTAGGAGTTGATGTTCGGGGCGAGGAAGTAGGTGAGCTCGCGCAGACCGGCGAGCTGGCCGGCGAGGAAGTGCTTCATCAGCTCGGACATGCCGTGGCCCTCGGCGAAGACCGGCTCGCCTTCCTTGGAGCGCAGGGAAAGATGAATGTGGCAGGAGTTGCCCTCGCGTTCGTTGTACTTCGCCATGAACGTGAGCGACTTGCCCTGCTGGGCGGCGATCTCCTTGGAGCCGTTCTTGTAGATCGCGTGCTGGTCGCACGTGCGCAACGCCGTCGTGTACTTGAACGCGATCTCGTGCTGGCCGGGGTTGCACTCGCCCTTGGCCGACTCCACCACCATGCCCGCGCCCGTCATGCCGTTGCGGATTGCGCGCAGCAACGGTTCCACGCGCGCGGTGCCGAGCAACGAGTAGTCGACGTTGTACTGGTTGGACGGCGTGAGGTTGCGGTAGCCGGCGTTCCAGGCCTGCTCGTAGCTGTCGTCGAAGAGGATGAACTCCAGCTCGGTGCCGACGTAGCAGTCGAGGCCGAGTGCCTCCAGGCGGTCGAGCTGCTTGCGCAGGACCTGCCGGGGTGACGCGACGACCGGGTCGCCGTTCTCCCAGACGACGTCGCACATGACGAGCGCTGTGCCCTCCTGCCACGGCACGCGGCGGAGCGTCTCGATGTCGGGCTTCATGACGAAGTCGCCGTACCCGCGTTCCCAGCTCGACATCTCGAAGCCGCTGACCGGGTTCATCTCGACGTCGACGGCCATCAGGTAGTTGCAGCCCTCCGCGGAGTGGCCGAGGACCTCGTCGAGGAAGTACTGGGCAGCACAGCGCTTGCCCTGCAGGCGGCCCTGCATGTCCACGATCGCGACCAGGACGGTGTCGATCTCACCGGTGTCCACGGCCGCGCGCAACTCCTCGACGGTCAGCATCTCCGCGTTCCTCCAAAGGTATGTCTGCGAGCCATTGGCGGCACCATCTTGACACCGCCGGGTGACGAGCGCCACCCTCAACCACCGCTCAAAGGACTATTAGGAGTCCATATGGCCAAGCACGTCGAGTACGAGAAGGTGAGCAGCGACTACCTGGAGCACCGACAGCTCAAACGTGGCGCGGCGGGGTGGGTCCTGCTGGCCGGGCTGGGAGTCTCGTACGTGATCTCCGGCGACTTCGCCGGGTGGAACTTCGGCCTCGCCCAGGGCGGCTGGGGCGGGCTGCTGATCGCCACGATCCTGATGGCGACGATGTACACGTGCATGGTGTTCGGTCTCGCCGAACTGGCCTCCGCGCTCCCTGTCGCGGGTGCGGGCTACGGTTTCGCGAGGCGCGCGCTCGGCCCGTTGGGCGGGTACGCAACAGGTATCGCCATCCTGATCGAGTACGCCATCGCTCCCGCGGCGATCTCGGTGTTCATCGGCGACTACATCAAGGCCTTGGGGCTGCTGGACTCGACGTGGCCGGTGTACCTCGCCTGCTACATCGTGTTCGTCGGCATCCACCTGTACGGCGTCGGCGAGGCGTTGCGGGTGATGTTCGTGATCACCGGTGTCGCGGTCGTCGCGCTGGTCGCGTTCGTGGCGGGCATGATCCCGAAGTTCTCCGTGGACAACCTGTTCACCGTCGGCGACGGCTCCTTCCTGCCGATGGGCGTGACGGGCGCCTGGGGCTCTGTGGTGTTCGCGATCTGGTTCTTCCTGGCGGTGGAGGGTGTGCCACTCGCCGCGGAGGAAGCCCGCGATCCCAAGCGGGACATGCCGCGCGGCATCATCGGCGCGATGGTGGTGCTGCTGGTGTTCGCGGCGGCGATCCTCCTGGTGGCGCCCGGTGGTGCGGGCGCGAAGGTGCTGGAGGCGTCCGGAAACCCGTTGCCCGAGGCCGTTCGGGCGGCGTACGGCGGCGACACGTTCCTGGCTCAGCTCGTGAACTACGTCGGCCTGGCCGGTCTGGTCGCGTCCTTCTTCTCGATCATCTACGCGTACTCGCGGCAGCTGTTCGCGTTGTCGCGCGCCGGATACCTGCCGCGCTGGCTGTCCAAGACCGGCAAGCGCAAGACGCCGTACCTGGCGTTGATCGTGCCGGGCACCATCGGCTTCATCCTGGCCACGACGATGAAGACGATCGACCCCGTCACGGGTGGCGCGCGGCTCATCAACATCGCGGTGTTCGGTGCCGCGCTGTCGTACGTGCTGATGATGGTGTCGCACATCGTGTTGCGCAAGACGGCGCCGGATCTCCCCCGCCCGTACCGGACTCCTGGCGGTGTGGTGACCACGAGCGTGGCGCTCGTTCTGGCCGTTGCGGCGGTCATCGCGACGTTCTTCGTGGACGAGGTCGCTGCTGCTGTGACAGCGGGCATCGTCGTTGTCGCCGTTGCGTACTACTGGTTCTACAGTCGCCATCACCTGGTCGCGAGCGCTCCGGAGGAGGAGTTCGCGGCGATCGCGAAGGCAGAGGCAGAACTCGATTGAGACGAGCGTTGATCCTCGGCGGCACGGGCCTCATCGGCCGTGCCGCCGCTCGGCGTCTGTCCGAGTACGTCGAACGGCCCGATCTCTCAGTCTTGGCGCGGATCGCGGCCCAGCCGACGCCCGTCAGTGGTCTCCCGGCCACCCGCGCCATGACCGTCCACAGTGCACGGCCCGGCCACCGGAGTCCTGAGTCCTGGTTCGCCGACCACGTCATCGCAGGCCTTGAGGGCGTCGACCACCGGACCACCGCCGCGGGCCTGCACCCGTGGCGGCGGGGCTTCGTCCTCGACACGTCCGCTGCTCTCGGCCTCGGCTACCGGCCGGTCGGGGACTACGCGGCCACCGTGCCAGAGGCCCTCCAGGACTTGGTCTGACACCACAGTCCGGTTTCGAGCGGCACGTGGCAGTATCGGGCGAGTGAGTGACATTCAGCGTGTAGGAGTCGTCGGTTCCGGGCTCATGGGCTCCGGAATCGCCGAGGTGAGCGCTCGTGCCGGCCTCGACGTCATCGTCGTCGAGGTCAACGCGAGCGCGGCCGAGGCGGCGCAGGGGCGGATCGCCACCTCGCTCGCCAGGGGCGTCAAGTCGGGCAAGCTCAGCGAGGCCGACCGGGACGGCGCGTTGGAGCGCATCCGGTTCACCACCGACATCGGCGACTTCGCCGACCGTCAGTTCGTGGTCGAGGCCGTCGCCGAGAACGAGCAGATCAAGACCGAGATCTTCACCGCCCTCGACAAGGTCGTGAAGGACGAGGACGCCATCTTCGCGTCCAACACGTCGTCCATCCCGATCATGAAGCTCGGCATGGCCACCAACCGGCCCGAGCAGGTCATCGGCGTGCACTTCTTCAACCCGGTGCCGGTGCTGAAGCTGGTCGAGATCGTGCCGTCGCTGCTGACCGGCGCCACCACCCAGGACCGCGCCGAGACGTTCGTACGCACGGTGCTGGGCAAGGAGGTCATCCGCTCGCAGGACCGCGCCGGCTTCGTGGTCAACGCGCTGCTGATCCCGTACCTGCTCTCGTCGATCCGCATGCTGGAGTCCGGCTTCGCCTCGGCCGACGACATCGACAACGGCATGGTGCTCGGCTGCGCCCACCCGATGGGCCCGCTGCGCCTCACCGACCTGATCGGCCTCGACACCACCAAGGCCATCGCCGAGTCGATGTACGACGAGTTCAAGGAGCCGCTGTTCTCCCCGCCGCCGCTGCTGCTGCGCATGGTGGACGCGGGCCTGCTCGGCAAGAAGTCGGGCCGCGGCTTCCACAACTACGCCAAGTGATCTCGGACGACGACCTCGCGGCCATCGAGCAGCGGTGGTCGCGCGCGGTCGAGGTGGCGCCGAGGCCGTGGACGCCGTTGCTCGAAACCCGCAGCGGCACCGGCGGTTCCAGCGCCGTCGTGTTCGACGGCGACTCGCCGGACGACCTGGAGATGTCCGTCGAGGTCTTCGCCGGGACGAACCGGTGGCCGTCCCCGGACGCCCGGCTCGACGCGGTCGTCGACTTCGTCGGCCACTCGGCCGATGACGTGCGCACACTGCTCGACGAGGTGCGCCGCCTGCGCGGTGCGTGAAGCGACAGGCCCGCTCCCCGGGAGCGGGCCTTCTGCTTTCATTGATCACATGACTGCGGTCCTCAACGACTACGACAAGCTCGCCGCCGGGTACGACAAGTCGAACCACGACGACATCTTCAACGCCTACTACGAACGCCCGGCGATGCTTGCCCTGGCCGGTGACGTCACGGGCCGCAGAATCCTCGACGCCGGCTGCGGCGCGGGCCCGCTGCTCGCCGAACTGCACGCCCGCGGCGCCGACGTCAGCGGCTTCGACCTGAGCCGGAAGATGCTGGACCTCGCCCGCAGCCGCGTCCCGGACGCCGACCTGCGCGTGGCCGACATCGCCGCTCCGCTCCCCTACGCCGACGCGGAGTTCGACGACGTCGTCGTGTCCCTCGTCCTGCACTACCTCGGCGACTGGGGCCCGTCGCTGGCCGAGCTGCACCGCGTCGTGAAGCCCGGTGGCCGGCTGCTGATCTCCGTCGACCACCCGTTCGCCATGCACATGATCCACCGTCGCGACGGCCGCAAGACCAACTACTTCGAGACCTACAACTACCTCGAGACCTGGGACTACACCGGCGAACCGGTCGAGATGTCGTTCTGGAACCGGCCGCTGCACGCCATGACGAACGCGTTCAGCGCGGCCGGGTTCGCCATCACCGAGATCGCCGAGCCGCTGCCGTTGCCGGAGGCGCAGGAGAAGTTCCCCGACCACTACCGGGCGCTGACGACGAGCCCGAGCTTCCTGTTCTTCGTGCTGACCGCGTGACCGAGTCCTGGTCTCACGACGGCCGCCCGGTGCCCGATCTCGTGGCGTTGCTGCGCGCACGGATCGACGCCGGGCACCTCGAAACGTGGCTGACCAGCGAGTCGGGGCGGTCGTTCGCCTTCGTCACGAACACCGACCGCGCCATGCTCATGCTGTTGAACGGCGAGGGCGACGCGGGCGAACACGCGACCACCCCGAACGCCGAGGGCGAGAGCGATGGATTCGTCCTGTCCAACGGCCAGAGCGACACGTACCCGGACGCGGACACCGTTGCGCTGGAGCAAGCACTCACGATCGCCGGGCACGTCGTCCGCGAAGGTACCTGGCCTGCGGACGCGCACCACGTCAGCGATCGCTAGATCTCAGTGGACAATGCCGGGGTGTCCTACTTCGGCATCGAGGGCCACGAACCCCGGTGGAGCAACGGCTCGAAGGTCATCGCCACCGAGCACGGGCCACGCCTGCGAACGTTGGCCGGCCACGTGCTGCGGCACCTCTGGCTGGCCTGGGACCTCGACGACGACACCTGGTTCGCAGACGCCCCCGTCCTGCTGGACTTCGGCCACGAGCAGGTCGAGATCAACCACCAGAAGTTCGACGACCTCTCGCTCACCTGGAACACCGTCTCCCCGGCGAACCGTCCGGCCTGGAACTGCGGCAACTTCCGGCTCGCCTGGCGAGACGACACCCACGCCGAAGCGGCCGGCCTGCACGGCCGGCGCCTCGACACCGTCGAACTGCTCGAGTTCGGGGGAGACGACCTCGCCGCCGGGATGACAGCAGTCAGCTTCGTGTTCCCCGCTGACCGGATCACCGTGTCGAACGGCCTTGACGAGAACCGCCTCGAGTTCGGCGAACCGGACCCGGCCTACCTCCGCACCCCGCTCTAGACCGCGGCCAGCCGGTTCATCGAGTGCTGGATCAACGCCACCAGCACCGCCTTCGACGACTCCCGGTCCCGCGCGTCGCACAGCACCACCGGAATCGCCTCGTCCAGGTCCAGGGCGTGCCGAACCTCGTCCACCGTGTACATCTGCGACCCGTCGAAGCAGTTCACGGCGACGATGAACGGAATCCCCCGGTGCTCGAAGAAGTCGATCGAGGGGAACGAGGAGTCAAGACGGCGCGTGTCCACGAGCACCACGGCCCCGATGGCCCCGGTGGCGAGCTCGTCCCACATGAACCAGAACCGGTTCTGCCCGGGCGTGCCGAACAGGTACAGCACCACCTTGGTGTTGATGGTGATGCGCCCGAAGTCGAGGGCGACGGTGGTGGTGTCCTTGCCCTCGATGCCGGCGAGGTCGTCGACGTGCACACCGGCCTCGGTGAGCAGTTCCTCGGTACGGAGCGGCGGGATCTCGGACACCGACGCGACCATGGTGGTCTTGCCGGTGCCGAACCCGCCCGCGATGACGATCTTGACCGCGGTCGGCACGGTCAGCTGGTCGTCAGATCCCACGAACACCATCCAGTACGGCCTGCAGGAGATTCCTGTCGGGAATCTTGGGGGAGGAGGTCTGCACGAGCACGTCGCCGCGCTCGATGAGGTCCGAGAGCAGGACCTTCACCACGACGAGCGGGACGTCGAGGTAGGCGGCGACCTCGGCGACCGAGAGCGGGCGTGCGCACAGGGCCATGATCTCGCGATGTTCGACCGTCAGCGACGTCTGGTCGGACGCAAACGAGGAGGCGCGGACCTGCGTGACGAGGTGGAGATCAGGCGCGTTCGGCCTAGTGCGGCCGCGCACCATCGCGTAAGGCCGCACCAACGGTCCCGCGGCCTCGTCGTACCACCAGTCGTCGCGCCCGGTCATCAGCGTGACTCACGCGCCGATGGCACGGTCGCGGTCTCCGCGCGCGGGGCCGACGACAGGTACGTTCCCACGCGCTTGACCAGCATGTTCATCTCGTAGGCGATCATGCCCATGTCGGCGTCCTCCTCACCCAGCACGGCCAGGCAGGCTCCGTGACCGGCGGCGGTCACGAACAAGTATGCGTGCTCCATCTCCACGATGGTCTGCCGAACGGCGCCACCACCGAAATGGCGGCCGGTCCCCCGTGCGAGCGACTGGAACGCGGACGCCATCGCGGACAGGTGCTCCGAGTCGTCGCGGGACAGCCCGGCCGAGCGGCCGAGCAGGAGTCCGTCCGCCGACAGCACGACCGCGTGGCGGGCTCCGACCACGCGCTGGATCAGGTCCTCCAGCAACCAGTTCAGTTCGCCGTGCTGGGTTGCGTTGTTCATGACGAGGGGGCTCCTTCTGATCTCCAGTCGTCGGTCAGCCGGGCGTCACGGGTACCGCGCTGGAACGCGGCGAAACCGTCACGGGTCCGCTCGGCCGACCGTTCGCCGGTCACCGGCTCGGCGTGGGGCGGCTCCTCCGAGGGGTGCACGAGCTGCGGCGCGAGGTTCTGCCGCTTCTTCCTGCGGGGAAGGGGTGCCTTCCCGTCCTGGGCCGGAGGGGCCGCTGGGGTCTGCTGGTCCACCGATGCTTCGGACACGGCCGTGGAAGTGTTCACGTCTGGATCTACGAGCGCGTGCAGGCCCGCGTTCACGGCTTCCAGCACTTCGGGATTCACCTTCACCGGAAGGCTCGGGTGGTCCTCGACGTGACCGTGGTGCTGGTCGTGGAACGACCGCACCGGCATCTGGGTGGTCTCGGTGATGTCGCCCGCGGTGCTGTGCGGGGCGACGAT
Source organism: Lentzea sp. JNUCC 0626 (assembly GCF_043632865.1). Classification (NCBI taxonomy): domain Bacteria; kingdom Bacillati; phylum Actinomycetota; class Actinomycetes; order Pseudonocardiales; family Pseudonocardiaceae; genus Lentzea; species Lentzea sp. JNUCC 0626. The sequence continues at coordinate 10,501,774 of NZ_CP171635.1, read as the reverse complement.
GTTCGGCGGCAGCACGCACAACGCGACGGTCCCGCCGTACGGCGAGTCGCGCAGCTCCACCTTGATGCCCCGCCGTGCGGCGAGCCTCGCGACGACGAACAGGCCCAGGCGGGACTCGCCCCGGAACGCCATCGTCTCGAAGTCCGGCGGGTTGGAGAGCTTGGCGTTGGCCTGGAGTCGTTCCTCCTGCGTCAGGCCGAGACCGTGGTCCTCGATCTCGATCACGAGCCCGTGCGGCGCGGAGCTGGAGTGGATGACGACCTCGGAGCGCGGCGACGAGAACGCCGTCGCGTTGTCGACGAGTTCCGCGAGCAGGTGGATGGTGTCGGCGACGGCCACGCCCACCAGTGCGCGATCGGGCACCGGGTTGACCTTCACCCGGACGTACTGCTCGGTCTCGGCCACGGCCGAGCGGATGACGTCGCTCAGGCGCACCGGCTTGCGCCACTGCCTGCCCGGCTGCTCCCCCGCGAGGATGATCAGGTTCTCCGCGTTGCGGCGGGCGCGGGTCGCCAGGTGGTCGAGCTGGAAGAGCGAGTCGAGCTGCTCGGGGTGTTCCTCTTCGCGTTCGAGCTTGTCGAGGATCTTGAGCTGGCGGTGCACGAGGCCCTGGTTGCGGTGCGCGATGTCGAGGAACACCCGGTTCACGCCCTCGCGTGCCTGGGTCTCCTTCACCGCGGCCGCGACAGCCGTGTACTGGGCGGCGTTGAACGCGTCGGCGACCTGGCCGATCTCGTCGTTGCCGTAGTCGAGCGGCGGCATGTCGCGGTGCACGTCGACCTGCTCGCCGCCGCGCAGCCGGGCGACGATGTGCGGCAGCCGTTCCTGGGCGAGCCGGAGCGTGTCTTCCCTGAGTGAGGCCAGACGCGTGACCAGGGCGCGCGACACCAGACGGTTCGAGATGCGCAACGCCAGCACGATGCCGACGACGACCGCGAGCAACGCGATCAGGCTGCCGATCAGGACGGCGGCGACCCGGCTGTCGGCCTTGTCGAGGCCGAGGTCGGCGGCGTTGCGGGCCTGCGTGACGGCGAGTCCGACGAGGTTGTCGTGCACGGGCGCGGCCACCCCGCGCCACTGCGCGTCGGTGATGCCCCGGTCGCCGTTGACGATCTTGCCCTCGAGGTCGAGCAACGTCCGGTACTCGGTGCTGCCGCGCAACGCGTCGTACTGCGAGCGCGGCTGCTCCAGCGCGAACGGGATCGTGGCGTCGAGGCTGCCGTGGTAGGCGCCGATCAGCCGGGAGAACTCGACCCGTTCGGCCGGGGTGAAGGTGCCGTTGAGCAGGCCGCGCGAGCCGATCGTGGCGCCGCGGGACAGCCAGTCGGAGGCCTGGAAGATCGTGACGGCCTGGACGTTGGCCTGGCTCGCCTCCGAGTCGGGCACGAGGCGGGCCTGCCGGGCGAGCAGCCCGACGCCCGAGTCGAGGAGGCTGTTGTAGTAGTCGTAGACGGCCTGCGGGTTCGCCGACCCGGACGTGATGCCCTGGCGTTGCCGCGGCAGCTCGTCCAGCACGGCGTTGAGGCCGTTGATGCGGTCGGTGGTGTCCTGCGGCGCGCTCTCGGCGAGGTCGGTGAACGCCTCGCGCATCTTCCGCACGGCCTCGTCGGTGACGGCGTGCTGGCGCCCGAGCCCGCCCCGGTCGACGCCCTCGGCGTTGCTGAGGACCTCGAGGCTCTGCTGACGTTCCTTCTGCAACGCCGCGAGCGCCTCGACGGACGGGATCGCCGCGCCTTTGACGCCGGCCGCGACCGACCTCATGTAGAAGCCGTCAAAAAGGGTGTACGAGGAGAAAACGGCCCACATGACCAGCAGCACCACGCTGGGAACGACCACGACACCGGCCAGCCGCGACCGAATGGTCCGGTAGTTGGTCGGTGTGTACCCGCTCTTCTCGTTCACAGCGCTCTCACGGTCTCCTGTGGCCCACGGCTAGCGCTGCGGGTTACTGAAGTAACTCCTTCGGCTGTAATTAGGTTACGGCGGGGGATCTTCGTTACCCAATGACAGCGATCACACGCAGTACGCGGTTGGCAGGCTACCCAGTCGAGTGACTGGAGCAACACCCGGTACGGGGGTTCTTGCCTTGTGAGAACCCCCGTACGGGCTAGTTCTGTCGCTGTGGTTCTACGGCCTCTCAACCGCGACAACGTTGTAAGTCGTCTCGGGCGTCGGAGGCGTGCTGAACCGGGCATTCGGCAGGTAGAGGCGCTTGCCGAACGCGGCGACCGTCGTCGGCACGTCGAAGCGCGCGTCCGTCCGTTCCGCCGCGAGCGTCGCGCCGTCACGACTCAGCGTGTAGCGCGCGACTTTGTTCAGCCGGTTTTGCACCACGTACAACTGCCGTCCCTCACGCAACAGACCGTCACCATTGGTGAGTGTTTGACCGCTCAAATTGATCTCGGCGGTTTTGCCGCTGCGAGGATCGGCCCGGAACAGCTTTCCGGTGTTGCTCTGCACGACGATCAGACCGCCGTCCAGACCCGTGACGATGCCGTTGAGGTTGGTCGCTCCCGGCGTCACCACGAGGTCGCCGGTCAACGCCAGCGTCCGGTGCGGTTTGAGGTTCAACGGCACCTCGTAGAGCACCGCCTTGCGCGAGTCGGTGAACCACGCCGACTTCTCGGTCAGCACCACGTCGTTGACGAACGTGTCCGCCGTGGCGAACTGGAACGTGGCCAGCAACTTGCCGGACCGCGTGTCGTAGACCCGTGCGTCGCCACCAACACCACCGGCAACCCACAGCCGTTTGCGCTCATCGACCTTCATGCCGAGCGACGGCGTGCCGGGCCCCTTGGCCAGCACCTTGCCCTTGCCCGTGCGCAGGTCGGCCGCGTAGATCGACCCGTCGGCGCGCGACCCGAAGTAGGCCGTGGTGCCGCTGATCGCAATGCCTTCGGGCTGCCACCCGTTGGGCAGGGAGAACTCGGTCGGGAAGTGCTTCGACGCGCCTGCGGTGGCCGGCGCGGCAGCGGTGAGCGTGACGCCCAGAACCGCCGCGAGCAGGACACCGAATCTGCGGTACATGCCGCCTCCTCCTCGGATTGGGGTGCACCCCAGATCCTTCTCCTGCTGGGCGGCGAACAGGAGTTTTCTCAGGAATCCGACATCTCCACAGGTCAGCGGCAGCAGCGCCGGCCGGTCGGCGGCGCGGTGGTGGGCTGAGCCCGCCTCAGAGTTCGGCGGCGGCCTCGGCGATGAGTTCCAAGGACTCCCCTTCTCCCAGCGCCACCTCCTGCAACCGCGCGAACCGAGCCCCGCACTCCGCCGTCAGCCCCGGCTCCTCGACGTACTCCCCCTTCAGGAACGTCTCCAGGTACACCACATCCCCGTGCTGCCGATGCGGAAACCCCAGCAACGTGAACGGCGACCCCATCGCCGGATAAGCACCCGCCCCCAACGGCACCACCCGCACGCTCACCGTCTCCTGCTCCGACACCTCCATCAAATGCAGCAACTGCGCCTTCATCACCCGCGGCCCACCGATCACCTGCCGCAGCACCGCCTCCGGGAACACCACCCGCACCACCAACGGATCCCGATCACCCTGCCGCGTCGCCCACGCCTCCCGCACCATCGCCAACCGCGCCGTCCGCACCGGATCGTCACCCAGCAACACCGCGTTCGTATAACCGGGAAGCTGAAACACCGCAGGAACCAGATCCACCGTGAACGCCGAGAACGACGTCGCCTCGAACACCAGATTCGCGAAGTCCGCCGCCGGTTCGAACCGCACACCACCACCGGAACGCACACGCGCCTGTTCCGCGTACTGCGCGCGCAACACCACCGACTGCCATTCCGGCGTCGGCACCTTGTACACGTAGCCGAGCGCCATGATGTCCACCGCCGCCGACGGCTGCACCGCGTTCTCCATCATCGACAGCTTCGCGCTGCTGAAGCCCACCCGCTGGCCCGCCTCGGTCAGGCTCAGCTCGCGCTCCGCGCGCCACCCGGCCAGCTGCCGCCCGATGGCGCGTTCGAGCGTCGTGGCCCGGAAATCCTTCGGCATGACGCGAAGGATATGACCAATTCGGATTCCCGAAAGGGACGGGGAGCTGTGGATAACCCTTTAGCGGCAAGGAACTCCGTTAAAATGAGCCGTGCGTCGTTAAACGCTCGCACGGCCTATTCAGCTATTGCGCGCGCATGGGCACGCACGAGGTCGTGGAACCGGAACGCGTCATCGCCCACCTCGGTCAGCAACGACTTCTCGACCAGGTCGTCCAGCGCGTCCTCGACGTCGCACGCGGCCTCGCCCGCGATCTCCGCTGCCACCGGCACGCCGAACGCGTCCGGCTGCCAGGCGCACAACCGGTAGAGCCGCGCCTGCCGTTCCGGAAGCTCCACATAGGACCGATCGAGCAACGGCCCGAGCCGTCCGTCGTCGGTCAGCGGCCCGACCCGGATCTCCTGCCCCAGCCCCAGCGGCACGCGGCTCGTCACCAGCACGGTCCCGGACGCGGGCAGCAGCGGCGTCACCTGCTCGGCCGAGTCCGCGTTGTCCAGCAACAGGGTGAACTGCCGGCGCGCCACCAGGCTGCGGAACACGGCGGGATCGCCGGACAGTCCGAACGCCCGCAGCACGCGCCCCACGTCGTGCGCGGCCAGGTCCACGTACAGCTGACTGCCGGATCCCCTGTCCCGCAACCACTTCAGCGCCAGTGCCGTCTTGCCCGCCCCGGCCTCGCCGTGCAGCACCGTCACGCCCGGCCGGATCGACGCGAGTTCCGCGTCCCTGCCGACGAAGTGCCGCGGTGGCGCCGGCGGCCGGAAGCGCGGCGGCACGTCGTCGCGACCCCGGACGACCCCTGTGGCCTTGACGGCCAACACATCTCTCATCCCCGTACCTCCCCGAACACCTGAAGTTACGGTCTTTCCCCGGCTTTCATCAGACGGCCATCGAGTGATCGCACGTGAGCGCGGCGCCGGTCTTCGAGGTCGAGGACCGCACCTGGCGGCCGTTGACGATGATCTTGCACGTGAGTTCGCCGCGCACGCCCTCCAGCCGGATCACGACCCGGCCCTTGCGCTTGCCCCGCCGTTCGAACGGCAGGTCGGGGTTGCGCAGCGTGCGTTCGTCCTCGCCGGGGAACGTGTAGGTGAGCTTGTCGGTCGTGCCCGTTCCCTCCACCACCACGCGAATGCTGGGCGCTGCCGCACAGCCGGCGCTTCCGGCCAGCAGCAGGCCCACGAGTAAGGCAGCGGTCTTCATGTCCGAACTGTAGGAACAACGCCTGCGACGAAGCATCAGCCTGAAGGCTCTAGCGGTATCAGCCATCAGACTGACAACCGGCGGTCCTCAGCCAGCCTGAAGTGCCAGGAAGAGATCAACGCGAGCCTCGAACTCCGCCAGGTCGGTGCCCAGCAGCTCCTCGACGCGGCCCACCCGGTACCGCAGCGTGTTGACGTGCACGTGCAGCTTCGCGGCCGCCGCCGTCCACGAACCCGAGCTGTCGAGGAACACCTTCAGCGTGCCGACCAGGTCCGACCCGTGTTCGGCGTCGTAGTCCAGCACCGGACCGAGCAGGCGGCGGCGCAACGACGTGCGCAACTCCTCCGGCACACCCGCGAGCAGCAGCTGATGCAGTGCGATCTCCTCGCCTGCCACCACACACGTGCGCCCGCCACGGCGTTCTCCCAACCGACGCGCGTGCGTGGCTTCCTCCGCAGCACCACGCAATCCGCGCGAGGTGACCGGTGAGCTGATGCCGACGAGCACGCGCGACGAGCCGAGGCCCGGTTCCATCACGCGCATCGCGTCCCGCACGTCGTCGGGCACCGAATCGCCCGCCTTCGCCACCGCGTAGACCGTGTCGCCGACCGGGGTCACGAGCGCCTGCGGCAGCGCCTCCTCCAGCACGGCGGCGGCGAGGTCGCAGCGCTGGTCGGACGTGACGGCGCTGATCACCCGCAACTGCGCCCGTTCCAGACCTGCTGCCGCCAGCCGCGACTCGACGTCCGCCGAACCGCTCAGCACGGCGGCGACCAGGGGCGCGGCCGTGCGGTTCTCGATCTGCCGCCCCTGCGCCTCGCGCAGCCGTTCCAGGCCCACCAGCGACGCGAGTTCGGCGGCCGCTTCCGGCTGCACCGACCCGCCCACGACGAGGATCCAGCTCGTCAGCCGGTTGCCGCCGCGTTCGGAGACGGGCACCAGGGTCATGCCGCGCACCGTCTTCGGCAGCCGGTCGGCCTGCAGGAACTCCTTCACCAGCCCGACGCGGTCCGGCACTTCGCCGCCGCCCACCACCCGGCCGGTCGTCGAGAGCACCCAGCACGGCGCGTTCAGCTCGTGGCCGCCGGCGAGCAGGAGCGCGGGCAGACCGGAGCCCTCCGCCACGACGTTGAGCAGCCTGCGGTGCCGCGACAGCCCGACCAGTTCCATCGACACGCGTTCGGTGATGGTCGCGAACGAGAGGTCGACCGGCACCTCGAGCAACGGCACGTGGTGGCGGACGCACGCGTCGACGAGGTCGTCCGGCAGGTCCTTGTGGCCGGTGTCGGACGCGGCGAGCCCGGCCACGCGGGCGGACGCGAGCGAGCGGACGAACGTCTCGGAGTCCTGCGGGCCGTGGTGCCAGAGCAGGCCGGAGAGCACCAGTTCCCCGCCGGACAGGTACCGGCTGGGGTCGGGCAACTCCGTTCCGTACACACGGGTGACCGTGCGGTCGAGCTGGTCCTCACCGGTGTGCAGGCTCAGGCGCAGTTCCGGCATCTGCAGCAACGTCCGCAGCAACAACATGACAGGTCACTTTCGTCCATTCGTGTTTGTAGGAAAGCACAAATTCACGGGCTGTAGGAGCCTGACGATTCATGTAATGCGGCCGTAGCTCAGGGACACATGCGCTCTGTGTACTGGCTCACAACCAGATGGGAGGGCGAGTGACGATCTCCACGCACGTGCTGGACGCGGCCCGCGGCAGGCCGTTCGCCGGCATCGCCGTGTCGCTGCAACGGCGCGACGGCACCGAGGTGGCGAACGCCGAGACGAACGCCGACGGCCGGATCACCGGATGGGGTGAAGGTCTGGCGGCCGGGGTGTACCGGCTGGTGTTCGACACCGCCGAGGCGGCGCCGTTCTTCCCCGAGGTCGTGCTCACCTTCGACTACTCAGACCCGGCGCAGCACTACCACGTGCCGTTGTTGCTGTCGCCGTTCGCCTACTCCACCTACCGAGGTAGCTGACGATGGACTTCCTTCGACCGGAAACGCTCGCGGAGGCGTTGGAGCTCAAGGCCTCCCGGCCCGACGCCGTGCCGATCGCCGGCGGCACGGACGTCATGGTGGAGATGAACTACGACCACCGCAGGCCGTCCGCGCTGCTCGACCTCACCCGGATTCCCGAGCTCCAGCAGTGGAGCGACGGCCTGCGCGTCGGCGCCGGGGTGCCGTACGTGCGGATCATCGACGAACTCGGCGACCAGCTCCCCGGGCTGGCCATGGCCGCACGAACGGTCGGGTCGCCGCAGATCCGCAACCGCGGCACGGTCGGTGGCAACCTGGGCGCGGCCTCGCCCGCCGGGGACACGCACCCGGTGCTGCTGGCGTCCGGCGCGGTGATCGAGGTGGCGTCGGTGCGCGGCACCCGGATGATCCCCGCCGCCGAGTTCTACCTGGGTGTGAAGCGCAACGCGCTGGAGCCCGACGAGCTGATCACCGCCGTGCACCTCGAACCCGCTCCGGGGCCGCAGCAGTTCTCGAAGGTCGGCACTCGCAACGCCATGGTGATCGCGGTGTGCTCGTTCGGGATCTCGCTGTTCCCGCAGGAGAACCGCGTCGGCGCGGCCGTGGGTTCGGCGGCTCCGACGCCCCGGCACGCGGTCGACGCCGAGCAGTTCCTGGCCTCGGCGCTGGACTTCCGCAACCCCAGGCCGTTGCTCGACTCGGTGAAGCGCGAGTTCGGCGAACTGGTCTCGCAGGCCGCGTCGCCGATCGACGACGTGCGCGGGTCGGCGGCCTACCGCAAGCACGCACTCGCCGTGATGGCACGCAGGACCCTCGGCTGGGCCTGGCAGGAACTCTTGGACGGGGACAAGGCATGCGCGTGAACGTGACGGTCAACGGCGAGCAGCGCCAGGCCGACGACGTCTGGGAAGGCGAGTCGCTGCTGTTCATGCTGCGCGAACGGCTCGGCCTGCCCGGCTCGAAGAACGCCTGCGAGCAGGGCGAGTGCGGGTCGTGCACGGTGTACCTCGACAACGTGCCGGTGTGCGCGTGCCTGGTCGCCGCCGGTCAGGCGCAGGACCGCGAGGTGAAGACCGTCGAGGGTCTCGCCGACGGGGACGCGTTGGACCCCGTGCAGGAGGCGTTCGTCGAGGCGGGCGCGGTGCAGTGCGGGTTCTGCACGCCCGGTCTCGTGGTGCAGGCGCACGACCTGCTGGACCGCGTGCCGAACCCGTCCGACCCGGAGATCCGCGAGGCGCTCGCCGGGAACCTGTGCCGCTGCACGGGGTACGAGAAGATCCTGGACGCCGTGCGATTGGCGGCGTCGCGCCGATGATCGTCCTCGACCGCTGCGCGGTGTCCACTGTGGACGAGGCCGGGACCGAGCACGCGTCCGGGCACGTGGTGATCGACGGCGGCCGGATCGCCTCGGTCGGTGCGGGTCCGGCACCGCGGCCGTTCGACTCGCACACCTACGTCGACGCGTCGTCGTGCCTGGTCACGCCTGGCCTGATCAACACCCACCACCACCTCTACCAGTGGGCGACGCGCGGGCTCGCGACCGACGCCACCCTGTTCGAGTGGCTGACCACGCTGTACCCGGTGTGGCGCGGCCTGGACGACACGGTGACGCACGCGGCGGCTTCGGCGGGCCTGGCCCGGCTGGCGTTGACGGGCTGCACCCTGGCCGCCGACCACCACTACGTGTTCCCGTCCGGTGGCGGTGACGTGTTCGACGCGCTGGTGTCGGCCGGGCGCCGGATCGGCATCCGGCTCGAAGCGATCCGCGGCTCGATGGACCGCGGCCAGTCCCACGGCGGACTCCCGCCGGACAACCTGGTCGAGGACACCGAGGCCGCGTTGATCGCGACCGAGCAGGCCATCGGCGACTACCACTCGACCGCCGCCGACGCGCTGGTCCGGGTCGCCGTCGGGCCGTGCTCGCCGTTCTCGGTGTCGCGCGAACTGATGACCGGGGCCGCTGCACTGGCACGGCGTCATGACGTCCGGCTGCACACGCACCTCGCCGAGACGCTGGACGAGGAAGAGCAGTGCCAGGCGGAGAACGGCTGCACGCCGACCGAGTACGCGGAGCAGCTCGGCTGGCTCGGGCCGGACGTGTGGCTCGCGCACACCGTGCACCTCAACGCCGACGCGGTGAAGCGGCTCGGGGCCACCCGGACCGGCTCCGCGCACTGCCCCACGTCCAACGGCAGGCTCGGCACCGGCATCGCGCCCGTCCGCGACCTGCTGGACGCGGGCGCGCCGGTCGGCCTCGGCGTCGACGGGGCGGCGTCCAACGAGGACGGTGGCCTGGTCGTCGAGCTGCGGTCGGCGTTGTACCAGGCACGTCAGCGCGGCGGGCCGGGGGCGCTGGACGCCCGCAAGGCGTTGTGGATGGGCACGATGGGCGGCGCGCAGGTGCTGGGACGCTCGGACGCGCTGGGGTCGATCGAGCCCGGCAAGGTCGCCGACCTCGCGGTGTGGGACCTGTCCGGAATGGACTACGCGGGAATCGCGGACCCGGTGGCGGCACTGGTGCTCGGCACGCCCCCGCCGTTGAAACTGTTGATCGTGGGCGGAGAGGTCGTGGTGCGGGACGGCGTCCTGCTCACGGCGTCGACCGACGAGCTGGCGCGTGACCTCACCGCCGCCAGCACCAAGCTCCAGGAGGCAGCGCGATGACCCTCACTCCCGCCGAACTCACCTCCGCGGTGTCGGGTGGCATCGGGACGTCGCCGCAACGCCCGGACGGCAACCTCAAGGTGCGCGGCGAGTTCGCCTACGCGTCCGACCTGTGGCACGAGGACATGATCTGGGGCTCGACCCTGCGGTCACCGCACCCGTACGCGCGGATCACGTCGGTGGACATCACCGAGGCGTTGAAGGTGCCGGGCGTGTACGCGGTGCTGACGCACTCCGACGTGCCCGGTCGCAACCTGTACGGGCTGGAGCACAAGGACCAGCCGGTGCTCGCCGTGGACGTCGTGCGCTACCAGGGCGAGCCGATCGCGCTCGTCGGCGCCGACCACCCCGAGACCGCGCTGCGGGCGATGAAGAAGATCGTCGTGACCTACGACGTGCTGGAACCCGTGGTGGACATGGAGACCGCGGCCGACGACACCCCGTTGCACCCCGGCGGGAACCTGGTGCGGCACGTACCGATCCGGCGTGGTTCGCAGGACGTCACCGCCGACGTCGTGGTGACCGGGCGGTACGAGGTCGGCATGCAGGACCAGGCGTTCCTCGGGCCGGAGTCCGGACTCGCGGTGCCGGCGACCGACGGGTCGGTGGACCTGTACATCGCGACGCAGTGGCTGCACGTCGACCGCGACCAGATCGCGGCCGCCCTGGGGTTGCCGCAGGAGCAGGTGCGGCTGACGTTGTCCGGTGTCGGCGGGGCGTTCGGCGGGCGTGAGGACCTGTCGATGCAGGTGCACGCGTGCCTGCTGGCCCTGCACACCGGCAAGCCCGTGAAGATGGTCTACAACCGCGAGGAGTCGTTCTACGGGCACGTGCACCGGCACCCGGCCGTGCTGTACTACGAGCACGGCGCGGACCACACGGGCAAGCTCGTCTACGTCCGCACCCGGATGTACCTGGACGGCGGCGCTTACGCGTCCTCCACGCCCGCTGTCGTGGCGAACGCGGCGACTCTCGGCGTCGGGCCGTACGAGGTCGACAACGTGACGGTGGACTGTTACGGCGTCTACACGAACAACCCGCCGTGCGGTGCGATGCGCGGATTCGGTGCTGTGCAGGCGGGTTTCGCCTACGAGTCCCAGATGGACAAGCTGGCCGAGGCGCTGGGCATGTCGCCCGTGGACGTCCGGGTGCGGAACGCGATGACCGAGGGTTCCGTGATGCCGACCGGCCAGGTCGTCGACTCGGCCGCGCCCGTCGCGCAGCTGCTGAAGCTGGTGCAGGACAAGCCGTTGCCCGCAGGCACGTCGTCGGACATCCGCGAACTCCCCGGTGGCGTCTCGAACACGACGCACGGCGAGGGTGTCGTCCGTGGTGTCGGGTACGCCGTCGGCATCAAGAACATCTGCTTCTCCGAGGGCTACGACGACTATTCGACCGCTCGGGTGCGCGTCTCGATGGTCAACGGCTCGCTGGCCGCCGCCGTGCACACCGCGGCGTGCGAGGTCGGCCAGGGCCTGGTGACGATCATGCAGCAGATCGTGCGGACCGAACTCGGCATCGAGCGCGTGACCGTGCTGCCGATGGACACCACGATCGGCAACGGCGGCTCGACGTCGGCGTCGCGCCAGACGTACGTCACCGGTGGCGCGGTGAAGGCTGCTTGTGCTCTCGTCAAGTCGCGTTTGGACGGTCGTGTGGACATCGGCGACGAGGTCATCGACGAGACGACCGAGTGGCGGCACCGCGCCACCGAGGCGTTGGATCCCGAGACGGGCCAAGGCAACGCGCACGTCCAGTACGGTTTCGCCGCCCATCGCGCGGTGGTCGACGTGGACGTCGACCTCGGCCTGGTGCGCGTGGTTTCCCTGGACTGCGCTCAGGACGTGGGCCGCGCGTTGAACCCGCAGGCCGTGGTGGGCCAGATCCAGGGCGGCTCCGCCCAGGGTCTTGGCCTCGCGGTGATGGAGGAGATCCAGACCTCCGGCGGCAAGGTGCGCAACCCGTCGTTCACCGACTACCTCATCCCGACCGTGCTCGACATGCCCCCGATGAGCATCGACGTGCTCGAACTCGCCGACCCCCACGCGCCGTACGGCATCCGCGGCGTCGGCGAACCGCCCACCATCTCGTCGACCCCGGCGATCGTGGCGGCGATCCGCGCGGCGACCGGCCTGGCGCTCACCCGCGTCCCGGTCCGCCCGGAACACCTCACAGGTACCTGAGTTTTGGAGTTTGTTGCTGTGAACGCACATCTGCTCGCCACCATCGACCTCGCCACCCAGAACGTGGCCTCCGGTGGAGGCCCGTTCGGCGCGATGATCGTCCGCGACGGCGAGGTGATCGCCACCGGCGTGAACCAGGTGACGCCGACGCTGGACCCCACCGCGCACGCCGAGGTCGTCGCGATCCGCGCGGCCTGCCAGGTGCTCGGTGACTTCAGGTTGACCGGCTGCACGCTGATCTCGTCGTGCGAGCCGTGCCCGCTCTGCCTGTCCGCCGCGCTGTGGGCGCGAGTCGACAAGGTGATCTACGCGGCCGACCGTCACGACGCGGCGGCCGCCGGTTTCGACGACCGGGAGTTCTACGAGCTGTTCAGCAAGTCGCGCGACGACTGGGCACTCCCGGTACTTCAGGTCTCCACAGGCGAGGACAACGCCCCGTTCACAGCGTGGACGTCACTCGCGACTCGAATCGATTACTGACGGCCAAAAGCCTGTCTAGCTGACCGGAGCTTGCACTTGCTTAAACGCGTTCCGGCGTTGGAACGCGCCCACCGGCATGGGAAAGGCCGTCCTCCATGACCCAGTTGCGGAGCCGACAATCGACGTCGGCCCTCGATCAGTTCTTCCGCATCACCGACCGCGGCAGCACGTTAGGCCGTGAAGTGCGCGGTGGCATCACGACGTTCGTCGCGATGTCGTACATCGTGCTGCTGAACCCGTTGATCCTCGGCGCGTCCGCGGACATCACCGGCGCCAAGCTCACCATCGCCGAGATCACCACCGCCACGGCACTGGCCGCCGGCGTGATGACCGTCCTCATGGGACTCGTCGGCAACGCACCCCTCGCCATCGCCGCCGGGCTCGGCGTCAACGGCGTGGTGGCCTTCCAGATGGCGCCCGAGATGACGTGGGCGCAGGCCTTCGGTCTCGTGGTGCTGGAAGGCATCTGCATCGTGATCATGGCCGTCTCCGGGGTCCGCGAGCGGATCATCAACGCGATCCCGGAGCCGTTGAAGATCGCCATCACCGTCGGCATCGGCCTCTACATCGCGTTGGTGGGGCTGGTTTCCGCCGGTTTCGTGACCCGCACGCCCGACGCCGCGCACTCGACGGTGCCGGTGCGGATGGGGATCGACGGCCACCTGAGCGGCTGGCCGATCGCGATCTTCTGCCTCGGTCTGCTGCTGATGATCGTGCTGATGGCGCGGGGCGTGCCCGGTGCCGTGCTGATCAGCATCGTGGTGGCCACGCTCGTCGCGATCGGCGTGAACGCGGCGTTCGACGTGCAGGGCTGGGGGCTCGTCACGCCGACGCTGCCCTCGTCGGTGGTGAGTTCGCCGGACTTCGGGTTGTTCGGGCGCGTGGACCTGTTCGGCGGCTTCGTGTCGGCGGGCGTGATCGCGGCGACGATCTTCCTGTTCACGCTGGTGCTGTCCGGGTTCTTCGACGCGATGGGCACGATCACGTCCGTCGCCGAGGAGGCCGGGCTGCGCAAGGACGGCAAGGTCGAGGGGATGGGCAAGATCCTCATGGTCGACGGTGCCGGCGCGATCGCCGGTGGCGTCACGGGGTCCGCCCCGAACACGGTGTTCCTGGAGTCGGCCGCGGGCGTTGGCGAAGGCGCCCGTACCGGCCTGGCCTCGGTGGTGACCGGCGGGCTCTTCCTGGTGGCGTTGCTCTTCACGCCGCTCGCGACGGTCGTGCCCGCCCAGGCGGCGGCGCCCGCGCTGGTGGTGATCGGCGGCCTGATGATGACCCAGATCCGCCGAATCCCTTGGCAGGAAACGGATTACACGATCCCCGTCTTCCTGACCATCGCCATCATCCCGTTCACGTACTCCATCACCAACGGCATCGGCGCCGGCCTCGTGTCGTTCGTCGTGCTGCGCGTCTGCAAGGGCCGCTGGCCCGGCTGGCTGATGACCGGCCTGGCGCTGATGTTCGCCGTGTACTTCGCGGTGGACCTGATCAGCGGCAAGTGACCGCCGGGGCTCGGCCGGGCGGCCACCCGGCCGAGCCCCACTTCATTGGAGGACCTCCATGCGTGACCTGGCACCGACCTTGCTGTCGTGGGACCGGTTCGCGGTCGCGTCGGTCGTCGCCGTGCGGGGCAGCGCGCCCCGCCCGGTCGGCGCGGCGATGGCCGTGGGACCGACCGGCGAGGTGATCGGCAGCGTGTCCGGCGGCTGCGTGGAGGCCGAGGTCTACGACCTGGCCGGCCAGGTGCTGGTTTCAGGAGTTCCCACGCTCGCGTCGTTCGGCTACTCCGACGACACCGCCTTCGCCGTCGGCCTGACCTGCGGCGGCTCGCTGGACGTGCTCGTGCAACGCGACACCCCGTCGTTGCGCGCGGCCCTGTCGGCTTCGGTGGCGGGTTTTCCGGTTTCCGTGCGGTTCGAGGCCGAGGGGTCCGTGTTCACCGAGTCGTGGCTGCCGCCGCCCCGCCTGCTGGTGTTCGGCGCCATCGACCACGCCGCCGCCGTGGCCGAGATAGGCCGCTTCCTCGGCTATCACGTGACCGTGTGCGACGCACGCCCCGTGTTCGCCACCTCAGCCCGTTTCCCTGCGGCTCACTCAGTCGTCGTCGACTGGCCACACCGCTACCTGGCCTCCACACACACAGACGCGTCCACCGCCGTCGTAGTGCTCACCCACGACCCGAAGTTCGACATCCCCGTTCTGGTGGAAGCTCTCGCACGGCCGTTGGCGTTCGTAGGCGCGCTCGGCTCCCGCCGCACGCATCTGGAACGGCTGGAACGTCTCCGCTCGGAGGGCGTCCCCGAGTCGTCGCTGGCCCGGCTCCGCTCCCCCATCGGCCTCGACCTCGGCGGCCGCAGCCCGGCCGAAACGGCGGTGTCGATCGCGGCCGAACTCGTCGCCGTCCGGCACGGCGGCACCGGCCTGCCGCTGTCCGTGCTGTCCACCCCCATCCACCGAACCCTGGAGAGTCATGGCCCTGATCTTCCTCAACGGCGGCGGCATGAAGGACGGACCGCTGCACTCGCAGCTCCAGGGCACCCCGATGGTGTGCCGGGCGCGCAGTGCGGCCAAATACCGCTACTTCTCGGTGCGGGGGAAGTTCCCCGCGATGCACGAGTCAGGCTCGGCCTCGGTGGTAGGTGAGCTCTACGACCTGCCGTTGAAGATCCTGCGCGACCACCTGGTCCCCGCCGAGCCCGCCGAACTGGAGATCGGCGTCATCGAACTGGAGGACGGCAGCGCCGCCCTGGCCACCGTCCTGCGCGACGGCCTGGTCGACCCGTTGCTCCAATCGGGTGACATCCGAGACATCTCGTATCTGGGCGACTGGCGCGAGTTCCTACATCGCGAGGGGTGAGGGAAGCGGCACCGGGGGGATGCCGCCGGCAAGGGGGAGTTGCCGCAGGCGGCGGGACCAACCGAAGTGGTCCCGCCGCGGGTCCTTTTCCGGCCGTTTCTTCGGCTTCAGCGCCCTCGGCCCTTGAGCAGCCCGCGCTCGTACGCCACCGCGACGGCAGCGGCCCGATCCGACACCCCGAGCTTCGCGTAGACGTGCAGCAGATGCGTCTTCACCGTCGCCTCGCTGATGAACAAGGCCGCCGCCACCGCCCGGTTCGTGGACCCCTTGGCCACCAGCCCGAGCACGTCCAACTCGCGGGTCGACAACGGCTCCAGCGCGGGCTCCCGCACCTGCCCGAGCAACCGCGTCGCCACCGCAGGGGACAACACGGCCTCCCCGGCGTGCGCGGCCCGAATGGCCCGCTGCAACTCGTCGCGAGGCGTGTCCTTCAACAGGTACCCGGTAGCCCCGGCCTTGATGGCGGGCAACACGTCCCGATCCGTGTCGTAGGTCGTCAACACCAGCACCCGGCACGAATGCCCGCGCAGCCGTTCGATGGCGGACAGCCCGTCCGACCCGGGCATCCGCAGGTCCATCAACACGACGTCCGGCGACACGGCCGTCACCACCGCGACGGCCTCGTCCCCCGACGCCGCCTCACCGACGACCTCGAAGTCGGCCGCCGAGGCCAACATGCCGCGCAACCCGTCCCGCACCACGGGGTGGTCGTCCACGATCACCAACCGAATCACGCCGCCACCCCGCCGTGCCACCCGCACTCCACGCCTCGCACCGAGCCGTCCCACCTCGCTGCCACCCGCGTGGCCGTCACGCCGGCACCCTCGCCGAGATCGCCGTGCCCGACCCCGGCTCCGACTCCACGAAGAGCGCGCCGGACAGCCGGTGCACCCGGTGGCGCATCGCGGGCAGCCCGAACCCGTTGGACGGCCGCGTCAGGTCGAAGCCCACCCCGTCGTCGCGCACGTCCAGCGTCACCACGTCCTCCATGTACGACAGCGTCAGTCCCACCCTCGACGCCGACGCGTGCTTGGCCACGTTCGACAGCGCCTCCTGGGCGGTGCGCAGCAACGCGACCTCCACCTCCGGGTGCATCGTGCGCACGGCACCGGTCAGCGTGACCGAGACGGGCACGTTGGTAATGGTCGACCAGCCCGCGGCGACGTCGTCCAGGGCTTCGTGCAGGGCGGCCGAGTCGAGGGCCGGTGGGCGCAACGCGTGCACCGAGCGGCGGGCCTCGGTCAGGTTCGAGCGGGCCAGCTCGGTCGCCACGGCCACGCGGCGCTCCCAGTCGGCAGGGGTCGCCGCGGACAGTTGCGTGATGATGCCCGCCAGGCCCTGGGCGAGGGTGTCGTGGATCTCGCCCGCGAGGCGGTGGCGTTCGTCCTGCACGCCCGCCTCGTGGGCCTGCACCAGGAGTTGGGCGTGCAGGCCCTCGTTCTCGTCCAGCAGTTCCTTGCGCAGCCTGGATTGTTCTGTTGTCACGTGGCCCACGTAGGTGAAGGTGCACGCGAGCACGACGAAGACGAGCAGCAGCAGCCAGAACGCCGCCTGCGCGTCCCACGGGTAGCCGCCGAACAACGACAGCGTCGCCAGCACGGCCGTCAGCGCCACGACGATGAACATCCAGCGGCCGCGCAGCAGTTCGCTCGCGTAGACGTAGACCACGTAGGACACCGCGCCGAACCAGTGCTCCTGCAGGCCCAGCACCGCGTAGAACACGATCACGCCGCCGATGAACACGGCCATGAGGTCGGAACGCTTGTGCCACTCGGGATGCAGCGTGAACCACCACGTCATCCACGCGAAGCCGAACGCCACGACGCCGTAGGTGAACCAGCGCTCCGCCGCCGACTGCGTGGTGAAGATCGAGTACAACACCGTCGTCACGGTCAGCACGAAGTACGG
The DNA here is from genome assembly GCF_043632865.1 of Lentzea sp. JNUCC 0626. Classification (NCBI taxonomy): domain Bacteria; kingdom Bacillati; phylum Actinomycetota; class Actinomycetes; order Pseudonocardiales; family Pseudonocardiaceae; genus Lentzea; species Lentzea sp. JNUCC 0626. Next base: position 10,484,497 of record NZ_CP171635.1, on the reverse strand, counting down.
GATCACGCGGGCGATCGAGACGAGCCTGCGCTCCCACCTGTCCAACGCGGCCATGTCCACGAGCTACTCCCAGCGGAACGTCTTGGCCGCGACGGTACCCGCCACGAGGCCCACGAGCCCCATGATCGCGAGATGCCTCCAATCCGGCGCGGCGCCGAGCCACGCCTGCTGCAGCGCCTCCACACCGGGAGGCGCGTACGAACCGATCGTCTGGATCACCGAGGGCAGCATGAACCGCGGCAGGTACACGCCGCCGAAGAACATCAGCAGCATGAACACCACCGTCGCCACGCCACCGGCCGCTCGCGCGGTGGGTGCCAGTGCGGCGATCACCAGCCCCAGCGCGAACGTGCTCGCGCCTCCCAGCACCACGGCACACGCCAGGCCGAGTGGATGGTGAGGCAGGTCGACGCCGAAAACGACGTACCCCACGACTATAAGCAGGAGCACCGACAAGATCGTCGCGACGAAGTTCACGATCATCTGCCCGACCAGCAACCGCCCGGGGTGCATCGGCGTCGTCGACAACCGGCGCAACACCCCCGTCTCGCGATACGTGGCCACCACGGCGGGCAGGCGCTGCAACCCGATGAACACCAACGTGAACACGACCAGAGCCGACAGGTAGCTGTCGATGAACCGCAGCCCGCCGAACTTCGGGTCAGGCTCCCGCAACATCGGAATCGCCCCCAGCACCAACAGCAGCACAGAAGGGAACACGATCGCGAACAACGAGTTCAGCCGATCGCGCACGAACAGTCGAGCCTCGATCTCAACGATCTTCCACATCACGACCCCCGGTGAGTTCGACGTACGCGTCATCCAGCGAGACCTGGTCGACCCGGAGCTGCCGCGCGACGACAGACCTCCGCGCCAGCAACGAGGTCACGGCGTGCACCAGGTCGTCAGACCCGGACACCACCACCTGCTCCCCCACCACGGAAACCGACGCGACCTCCGGCAACGCCTCCAGCAACGCCACGTCCAAAGCGCGCGACGGCACGAACCGCACCCGCGTCGCACCGTCCACTCGCGACACCAGCGCGGAGGGCGAGTCCAGAGCCACGATCCGGCCCTCGCGGAACACCGCCACCCGGTCGCAGAGCCGCTCGGCCTCCTCCATGAAGTGCGTGACCAGCACGATCGTCACGCCGGCCGCCCGCACCTCCTCGATCACCGACCACGTGTCCCGCCGCGCCTGCGGGTCGAGCCCGGTCGTCAGCTCGTCCAGAATCGCGATCCGCGGCGACCCGATCAGCGCCAGCGCGATCGACAACCGCTGCTTCAACCCACCCGACAGCTGCCCGAACTCGGCACGCAGGTGGTCACCCAGACCCAGCCGCCCGGACCAGTCGACCGGCGAGGGGTAGAACGACGAGAACAACTCCAGCGCCTCGCGGACCCGCATCCGCTCCGGCAGCGCCGAGGCCTGCAACTGCACGCCGATCGCCGCCCGCACGTCCCCCGGCGCCTGCCCCAGCACCGACACCGTCCCCGAATCCGGCGTCCGCAGCCCCGCCACGCACTCGACCGTCGTCGTCTTGCCCGCCCCGTTCGGTCCGAGCACCCCGAAGATCTCCCCCTCGGCGACCTCGAACGACACGGAGTCCACGGCGACACGAGGCCCGTACCTCTTGCCCAGATCGCGCACTTCGATGATTGCCATGCCTCCAGCCTCGAAGACCGCGCGCGAAAGATCATCGAACAACGAGCGCGACCGGGATCAACCGATCGGTTGATGCTCGGCGTCGTTCTCGAGCGCGACGGCCCGCAACGCCCCCGCCAGCCGCAGCACCGGCTCCGGCGCCGAACCCGGCAGCCGCGCCAGCAGAATCCGCCGCTGTTCGGCGGGCCCGCCCCGCACGGACATGATCCGCACCCCGGCGGGCAGCACCGCCTCCAGCGCGGCGGGTGCCGTCGTGATCCCGAACCCCGCCGCGACCAGGTGCAGCTTCGCGAGCCAGTCCCGCGCGGTGTGCGCGACGACGGGCCGTTCGTCGAGCCCCGGCCACACCCCCATCGTCAACTGGTCGCCGGGCCCGGCGATCCAGGCCTGTCCCCGCAGGTCCGCGATGTCGATGAAGTCGTTGCGCGCCAACGGATGCGACGACGGCACAGCGATGCGCAGGCTGCGTTCGACCAGGGTCTCGATCTCCAGCGCCGGGATCTCGTCGTCCGGAGCGCGGAACGGCGGCTGCGACCCGAGCACCGCGACGTCCAGCGTCCCCGCCCGCAACGCCCTCACCAACGCCGGTGAGCTGCCCTCGCGCGTGACGACCGTGATCGACGGATGCGTCCGCCTCAACGCCAGCAACGCCTGCGGCACGAGCCAGGCGCCACCGGTCGCGAACCACCCGAGGCGCACGGTGCTGGCGTCCTCGTCCGGCAGCCCGGCCAACTCCCGTGCACCCGCATCGACCTGATCGACCACCACGGCCGCACGCCGCAACACGAGCCGACCGGCCGCCGTGAGCCGCACGCCGTCATGGCGCCGTTCCAGCAACGTGGCCCCGGCGGCCTTCTCCAGAGCGGCGATCTGCCGCGACACCGCCGACTGCGTGTACCCCAGCGCGGACGCCGCCGCCGTCAACGTGCCCCGCTCGGCCACCTCGCGGAACACCCGCAGCGCGACCAGCGACGCGTCACTCAGAGCCATGACAGATCCGCATATCCCCGATACCAAACTCTCGCTACCCGCATACCTCCGACGAGCCTAACGTCGAAGACGTGATGAAGACAGAGTTCGGTTTCACCAGCACTGCACTCGAGGTCAGCGAGGGCGTCGACCTCACCGGCAAGCGCGCCGTGGTCACCGGCGGGTCCTCCGGCATCGGCGTCGAGACCGCCCGCGCCCTCGCCGCGAGGGGCGCCGAGGTCACCCTGGCCGTCCGCGACACAGAGGCCGGCGAGAAGACCGCGCAGGACATCGGCGGGAACGTCCACGTCGCGCGGCTCGACCTCACCGACCTGGCGTCCGTCGAGGCGTTCGCGAACGCCTGGACCGGCCCGTTGCACGTCCTCGTCGACAACGCGGGCGTCATGGCCAGCCCGGAGCAGCACACCGAGCAGGGGTGGGAGTGGCAGTTCGCCACCAACCACCTCGGGCACTTCGCCCTCGCCACGAGCCTGCACGGCGCGCTCAAGGCAGCGGGCAACGCGCGCATCGTCTCCCTCTCCTCCACCGGCCACATGATCTCGCCCGTGGTGTTCGACGACGTCCACTACGCGTTCCGCCCGTACGACCCGTGGAGCGCGTACGGCCAGAGCAAGACCGCGAACGTCCTGTTCGCCGTCGAGGCCACGCGCCGATGGGCAGCAGACGGCATCACGGCCAACGCCGTCATGCCCGGCGCGATCCTCACCAACCTCCAGCGCCACACCGGGGGCCAGGGCAGCGGCACCATGCCCGCCGCGCTCCTCAAGACCCCGGAGCAGGGCGCCGCGACGTCCGTCCTGGTCGCCACCTCGCCGTTGCTCGAAGGCATCGGCGGCCGCTACTTCAACGACTGCAACGAGGCCCAGACCGTCGACCGCCGCGGCGAACTCCCGCGCCTGCAGGGCGTCGCCCGCTACGCCCTCGACCCGGAAGCCGCCGAACGCCTCTGGACGTACTCCGAGAACCTGCTGGAGAAGGCATGACCGTCGCACTGGTCACCGGGGCCACCCAGGGCCTCGGACTCGCCCTCGTCGAGGGCCTCGCCCAACGCCTGACGCCCGCCGACACCGTCTACCTGACCGGCCGGGACATCAACAAGATCACCGAAGCGGTGCAGTCGATGCCGGGTGGTGGCGCCGAGGTCCGCGGCGAGGTCCTGGACGTCGCGGACCCCGGGGCAGCCGCGAAACTGGCCGCACAACTGGAAGAACGCCACGGCGGCATCGACGTCGTCTTCGGCAACGCGGTCATGCGCGTCGGCCCCGACGACGACCCGAGGGACGTCGTCAACGCCTACACCGAGGTCAACAACTTCGGCACCACCAGGCTGCTCAGGGCGTTCACACCGATCCTGAACGACAGCGGCAGCCTGATCGTCGTGGCGAGCACGCTCGGCACCCTCCACCACCTCGCACCCGTGCTGCACAACAGGTTCACCACTCCGTCCACTCTGGACGAAATGGACGCGCAGGTCGCCCGCTGGCGCGACGAGGTGAAGGACGGCCGCGCGAAATCCGGTGCGTGGCCGGGATTCGTGAACATCCCGTCCAAGATCGGTCAGGTCGCCGCCGTGCGCGTGCTCGCGCGCGAACGCCGCGAATCCGATCTGGCCAGGGGAATCCTGCTCGCGTCGGTGTGTCCCGGCATGATCAACACGCCGACGTCCGCGCTGTGGTGGGACGTCAGCACCGCGCCCACCCCGGCCCAGGCCGCGACGGCGTTGCTGGACCTCGCCCTGAGCCCGCTCGATCCCGCCCAATACGGCGAACTCGTCCGCCACGGCGAGGTGCTCCCGTTCAGCTGATGGGCTTGTCCAGCCCGTGCACCACCTGGTCGAGCAATGTCCGGATGACCGCCTCGTTGTGCTCGCTGCGCCCCGGCGTGATCATCCGCGACGTCGCCTCGACCATGGCGTGCACCAGCATCGCCCGCAGCTGAGCCCGTTCCACCCCGGCGGTCTTGAACACCCCGACCAGCGGCGCCAGCAGCCGTTCGTGCTCGGAACGGATCTGCTCGCGGGCCGCGTCCGGCAACGTGTGCGCGGACAACGCCACCACCGCGCCGTGGCTGCCGTCGGTGATGATCGCGAGCTCGGTGCGCAGGTACGCCTCGATCTTCGCGGGCACCGAGGCCGCGCCGTTGACCGCGTCCTCCAGCTTGTCCGCCCACTCCGGCAGCGCGTCCGAAACGATCGCGGCGACCAGTTCCTCCCGCGAGCGGAAGTACTCGTAGAGGCTCGGCCGCGACAGCCCGACCCGTCTGGCCAGCGACGCGAGCGTCAGCGCCTCCGCTCCCTCGGACGCGACGATGTCCCGGCCGGCGTCCAGGAGGGCGCGCAGCCGGTTCGCGCGATGCTCGGCAACGGTGTCTGCGCTGATCCTCGGCACATCGGGATCGTATCGCGCTTGATTTCCCGACGGGGAGTTGGAATAGTTCCCGACAGAGCGTCGGTATCAGGGAGGCCTGCATGTTCATCGCGACCAACCGCATGTTCGTGAACCCGGACATGTCCGAGGAGTTCGAGCGCTACTTCCGCGGCAACATGCGCACCCACCTGCCCGGAGTCCCCGGCCTGCTGCGCAGCACGCTCCTCAAGCCGACCCAGGACGACCAGCCGTACGTCTCGGTCAACGAGTTCGAGTCCGAAGAGGCCTTCCGCGCGTGGGTCGCGTCCGAAGCGTTCCGCGAGGCGCACAAGGGCCACCGCACGATCGCGCGCCTCGTCACGGGCAACGAGCCGGAACGCTTCACGCACGCCGAGGACATGGTGCTGCCGCACCAGCGCACCGAACTGTAGGTCACTAGCCTTCCCTCACATGGGGGAAGTTCGTTTCGCGTTGCTGGGACCGTTGCGAGTGCTGGTCGGCGGGCAGGAGATCCCGGTGCCCGCCGGCCGCGGCAGGACCATCCTCGCCACCCTGCTCGCGCGACCCGGCGAGATCGTGCCGGTCGAGGAACTGGGCGAAGTCTCGCCCACCCGCAAGGCCGTCAGCAGGCTGAGGCAGGCGCTGGGCGATGCCTCGGGTTGCCTGCACACGCACGGCAACGGCTATCTGCTCCACGTCACGGACTCGGACCTGCTCGACTTCCGCTCACTGCGCGACCAGGGCCGGCACGCCGAGGCGCTCACGGTGTGGCGGGGCAACGCCTTCGAGGACGTCGACGGCGTGGAGCACCTGGCCGCCGCGCTGGACGACGAACGCAAGGCCGCCGAGGCGCTCGTCCCCACACCGCACCGGCTGCCCGCTCCGCTCGCCCAGTTCGCCGGGCGAGGTCGCGAACTGGCCGTGCTCGACGAGCCCGCTCCGCTCACCGTCGTCAGCGGTCCGGCGGGCATCGGCAAGACGACGCTCGCAGTCCGCTGGTGCGACGCGGCGGACGACCGCTTCCCCGACGGACGGCTGCACGTCAACCTGCACGGCTTCGACCCCACCTGCGAACCCGTGCGGCCGGAACAGGCGCTGCGCGGGTTCCTCACGGCGCTCGGCGTCCCCGCCGGGCACGTGCCCGTGAACCTCGACGACCAGGTCGCCCGATACCGAAAACTGGTGGCCGTCAAGAAACTCGTGGTCCTGCTGGACAACGCGCGCGACGCGGCGCAGGTCCTCCCGCTGCTGCCCGGCCACGACGCCTGCGCGGTGATCGTCACCAGCCGCCACCGCCTGACGGACCTCGAGGGCGCCCGCGTGCTGGACCTGGACGTGCTGCCCGGCGCCGAGGCCGTCGCCCTGCTGACCGAACGCATCGGCACTCCCGTCACCGCGGAGCAGGACGCGGTGACGCGGCTGGTCGCGTTGTGCGGCGGGCTGCCGCTCGCGCTGTCGATCGTCGGCGCCCGCGCGGCGACCACTCCTCACCTCTCGCTCGCGGCCCTGGCGGACGAGCTCGCCGACGAGCGGAACACGCTCGACTTCCTCGACACCGGCGATCCGTCCACCAGCGTGCGCGCCGCGTTCTCCTTGTCCTACAGCAGGTTGAGCACCGCGGCGGCGACGTTGTTCCGGTTGCTGGGTGTCCATCCCGGACCGGACATCTCCGCGGCCGCGGCCACCAGCCTCGCCGGCTGCGATGCCGGGGCGGCGTTGCGGGACCTGACCCGCGCGAACCTCGTCACCAGCGCGAAGGACCGCTACGAGCTGCACGACCTCGTCCGCGTCTACGCGCGGGAACTGGCCGGTGCCGGCGAGACCCGCGCGGCGTTGCACCGCGCCGTCGACCACTACCTGCACAGCGCGCACCACGCGGACGGCCTGCTCGGCGAGGACCGCAGGCACTTCGCGATCGCCGCCGCCCAGCCAGGAGTCGTGCCCGAACGGGTCGCCGACGAAGCGCAGGCGTGGCAGTGGTTCGAGACGGAGAACCAGGTCCTGATCTCCCTGAGCGCGCTCGCCGCCGCGGAACGGTTCGACGTGCAGGCGTGGCAGCTGCCGTGGTGCCTGCACCTGTACTTCGACCGCGAGGCGCGCTGGAGCGAGTGGAACACCCTGCTGACCACGGCACTCGAAGCCGCACAACGCCTCGGCGACGACGACGCGGTCGCACGCATGCACCACCTGGTCGCACACACCTGGTTCCGCCTCGACGACTTCGACACGTGCGTCGCACATCTGCTCGACGCGTCCGCGCTCTACGAGAAGCTCGGGAACAACAGCGGCGCCGCACGCGTGCACCGCAGCATCTTCGCGGTGCACGAACGGCTCGGCGATCTGGAACTCGCCGTCCGCCACATCAGCCTCGCCATGGAGCTCTTCGCCAAGGCGGACGACCGCATGGGACTGGCCAACGCCATGGGCGACTTCGGCTGGGGCATCGGCCGGCTGGGCAGGCACGAGGAAGCACTCCGGACGTGCCGGCGGGCGCTCGAGCTGCACCGCGAGCTCGGCAACCGGTTCTCCGAGGCGGAGACGCTCGACAGCATCGCGTACAACCTGCGCGCGCTCGGCGATCTGGCGGAGTCCGCCCACCACTACCGCCTGTCGGTGGAGGCGGCGCGCACCGCGGGAGATCGTTACGGCGTCGCGGTCACGCAGGTGTCACTCGGCGACGTGCACCTCGACCTGGGTGAGGGCGAGCTCGCGCGTGCGGCGTGGTCCGAGGCGTTGCACACGTTCGAGGCCCTCGGACGTCCGGAGGCCGAAGCCGTGCGAGCCAAGCTCACAGCTCAGTCAGCAGCTTCTTCATCCGGTTGATCTCGTCGTCCTGGGTGGCGACCACGTCGTCGGCCATCTCCTCGACCTGAACGTTGGCGCCCGCGCCGCGCACGTCCGTCGCCATCTTGATCGCACCCTCGTGGTGCTTGATCATCAACTCCAGGAACATGCGGTCGAAGTCCTTGCCCTGCGCCGCTCCCAGCGCGTTCAGCTGTTCTTGGGTGGCCATGCCCGGCATCGTCGAGTGGTCGCCGTGCGTGCCGATGGCGTTGAACGTGCGCTGCCACTGCTTCATGGCGCCGATCTCGGGTTCCTGACTGAACCGGATCCGGTCGGCCAGGCCCTTCAGGGTCTCGTTCTGCGCGCGTTCGGGGGCGAACCTCGTCATGGCGATCGCCTGCTCGTGGTGGGCGATCATCATCGCCACGTACGTCCGGTCGGCGTCGTTCGGCGGCGCCTGGGTCATGCCCGTGACGTCCGACAGGGCCACGGTCGGCGCCGAGCCGCCGGGGGTGTCCGGCGCGATGATCGGCGCGGCGGCAGGTTCGGACGACGTGCAGCCGGCGAGCAGTGCGGCCGCAGCGATGATGACCATGACCCCAGAACGCATGCTTCGGACAATACAGTCCGCGGTCCGCCGGTCCAGGCCCCTCGACGTGGCATACCGCTGGTGACAGGGCGAAACCGGACAATCACTCCACGCTGCCCGTCCACATGTCCAACTGTGGACAAAGAGTGCACAACCCTCCGAAAGAACCTGGCCCTTAGCAAGGCGAAAGGGTCATACTCGCCCCCACCAACCCGTATAGAGGGGGTAAAGCTGTGTCTTCACGCGCAACGACCCGGCGACGCAGAGCGTCGGTCGCGGTTCTGGGGGCGCTCGCGCTGACGCTGTCGACGGCGACCGGGCCCGCGTACGCCGCGCCCGATCTTCCCGCCGACGGCGCCGGACTGAGCGAGGCTCAGCTCGAGTCACGGGCGGAGGGGTCCTCCGCGCTGCCCGGCGTCGACGAGATCAGCCGCAGCCGCAACATGGTCCCGGTCGCCCACCTGGACAAGCAGGCGCCGCTCAACTCGACGCAGACCGACATCGCGTTCCAGGACAACTACGCGTTCGTCGGCAACTACGACGGCTTCGTCATTTACGACATCCGCAACCCGAAGAAGCCGACGATCAAGAGCCAGGTGCTCTGCCCCGGCTCGCAGAACGACATCTCGGTGTACGGGAACCTGCTGTTCCTGTCGACCGACTCCTCGCGCAGCGACAACTCCTGCTCCAGCGTCTCCCAGCCGGCGACGATCAAGGAGTCGTGGGAGGGCATCAAGGTCTTCGACATCAGCGACAAGAGCAACCCGCGCTACGTCGCCGCTGTCGAGACCGCCTGTGGTTCGCACACCCACACGATGGTGCCGAGCAAGAACAAGAAGGACGTCTACCTCTACGTCTCCTCGTACTCGCCGAACGCCACGTTCCCGGACTGCCAGCCGCCGCACGACAAGATCTCCATCGTCAAGGTGCCGGTGAAGAACCCGGCCGCTGCCTCGCTGCTCAAGGCACCGGTCCTCTTCCCGGACGGCGGCAACGGTGGTCGCCCCGGCGACATCGACACCGGCTACACCTCGGCCACCTCCGGCTGCCACGACATCACCGTCTACCCGCAGCTCGACCTCGCGGCCGGCGCGTGCATGGGTGACGGCGTGCTGTGGGACATCTCCAACAGGGAGAGCCTGAAGGAGATCCACCGGGTCCAGGACGACGCGCACTTCGCGTTCTGGCACTCGGCGACCTTCAACAACAGCGGCACCAAGGTCGTCTTCACCGACGAGCTCGGTGGCGGTGGCGCGGCGACGTGCAACGAGAAGATCGGCCCGAACCGCGGCGCCAACGGCATCTACGACATCGTGGGCCGGGGCGACAAGCGCAAGCTGGTGTTCAAGTCCTACTACAAGATCCCGCGCATGCAGACCGACTCGGAGAACTGCGTCGCGCACAACGGTTCGCTGATCCCGGTGCCCGGCAAGGACATCATGGTCCAGTCCTGGTACCAGGGCGGCATCTCGGTGTGGGACTTCACGAACTCGAGCAAGCCGCGTGAGATCGGCTTCTTCGAGCGCGGCCCGATGCCGAACCTCGGCAGTGGCGGCACCTGGTCGACCTACTGGTACAACGGCTACATCTACTCCTCGGAGATGGGCCGCGGCTTCGACGTGATCGACATGCGCGACCCGCGCACGTTCATCGCGAAGCTGTTCCGCACGGACGAGCTCAACGTCCAGACGCAGGGCAACTTCTACCGCGGCTAGTAGCGATCAGCTTCAGCGCGGCTGCCGACGTTCGGCAGCCGCGCTGACTGCTGTCAGGACCAGAGTCACCGCCACACCACCGAAAACGGCCCACACGGGGTTGCCGGCGTCCATCGCCCACGCGGCCACGACGGCCGTGAGCCCGTAGCCCGCGCCGGTCACCGCGTACATCATCGAGAACCCGGCCGCGTGCGCGCCGACCGGAAGCCGTTCGCGCAACGCGAGACTGCGCGTCACCAGCACTCCCGACTGGAACAGCCCGGCCGCGAGCAACGCGCCCGCGATGCCCGGCAGGTTCGGGAACAACGCCAGCGCCCCGACGCACGTCGCCGTGACGACCAGCAACACCAACCCCTGCGTGCGGAACGTGCCCGGCCACGGCCGCAGCCCGTACAGCACCGCCCCGAGCGCGCTGCACGCCGCGAACCCCATGAGCAGCGGCCCGATCCAGCCGATCCCGATCCCCCGGTGTTCGAGCAGGGCGGGCAGCACGAGTTCCGCCACCGCGAGCTGCGCCAACGCCGCCGCGCTCACCAGGTAGATCGGCCAGGCCGACGCCACGACCTTGGGTTTCGCCGAGCCGGACCGCGACGTCACGTGCCCGCGCGGCAGGATGAACACCAGCCACGCCGCCACCACGATCAGGCTGACCGACACCACGACCGGCGCCCGGTGGTCGACGCTCAACGCCAGCACCGTGACGAGCGCGGGCGCCACCGCCCACACCACCTGCGTGATCATGGCGTCGAAGCCCATCGCCTTGGGCACCAACGCATCGGGCACCAGTCCGAGCAACATCGCCCGCAACCCGCCCGGCGTCGTCGACGGCCCGGCCCCGGCCACGAACGCCGCGATGGCCAGCACCGTCACGTTCTGCGTGAGCGCCAGCGTCGTGAACGCCGCCGCCCCCACGACCAGTCCGATCGACAGCTGCCCGCGCATCCGCGAAGGGTCGAGGAACAACCCGAGCAACGCCGCCCCGAGCACCTCGCCCAGCACGTACACGGCCACCAGCGACGCCGCCAGCACGTACCCGCCCGGCAGTCCCCTCACCAGGAACACCATCATCAGCGGCGTCATGGACATCGGTAACTTCGCGGCGACCGTCACCACGGCGCACGCCAGCACGTCCCGGTTCGCGAGGTCGCGGTACCCGGCAGCGGAGATCGTCATCTACTCGCCCAGCTCCTGGAACAACGTCAGCTGCAACCCGGCAGGCGCTGTCAACCGCGCGTTCAGCGAGTTCCACGGCGTGCGCGTGGGTTCCGCGATCACCTCGGCACCGGCGGCCTCGAGCCGGCGGGTCGTTCCTGCGGAGTCCGTGACCTCGAACGCCACCCGGATGTGCCCGGCGACGCGTGCGCCGACCTCGACCTGGTCGATGAACTCGGCGTGCGGCGGGTCGGTGAGCTCCAGCGTCGCCCGCCCGGCCTCGAGGATCGTGACCCGCCCGCCGTCGGACGCGAACGCCGCCCGTTGCTCCAGCCCGAGCACGTCTCGGTAGAAGCGCAGGGCTTCGTCGTAGTCGTCGGCGGTGACGACCAAGCGGAGTTCACGGACACCGGTCATGCCGACGATCATTCCAGCCCCGGTGTCAGAAAGGAGAGAAGCCGCGAAACCGGCCTGACAGGATGGGTCCGTGCTGACCGGACTCGATCAGGTGGACTGGGCGCGACTCTCGCACGCCTACGGACCCGCCGACGACGTGCCCGCCCAACTCCGCGACCTCGTGTCGCCCGACGAGGCCGTGCGGCGGAAAGCCCTGTCCGGCATGTACGCCAACCTCTACCACCAGGGCACCATCTACGAGGCCACCGCCGCCGCGGTCCCGTTCGTGCTGCAGGCGCTGACCGATCCCGTGTGCGACGAGCAGCCGCAGTTGCTGGACCTGCTGAGCGGCATCGTCACCGGGCACGACTCGATGTGGCTGCCCGCGGGGATTCCCGTCGCGCGGCACCGCGCCCAGGCCGTCGGAGGCGACGCCCTGCTGGCCGCCGCACCCCACCCCGGCGACGAGGACTACGACGAGGACGAGGCGGACCTCGCCTACGTCGAGGACCTGGACGAGGAAGACCAGAACAGGCTGTACGCGCACATCTGGGTGCGGGTCTACGACGCCGTCCGGGCCGGCGTCCCGCTGTTCCGCGACCTGCTGACCTGGGAACCGCCCGTGGCCTGCATGGCCGCGTACACCCTGGCCTGGTTCCCCGAGGACGCGGCCGAAAGCCTGCCCGCGCTGGCGAAGGTGACCGGCGGCGACGAGGAGGGCGTCGTGGCCGCCACCGCCTCGGTCGCGATGGGCCTGCTCGGCGGCCGCCCCGCCGTCACCCTCGACGACCCGCGCCCGATCGCCCGCTGGGGCGCCGCGATCGCGCTGGCCTCCGTCGACGACCTGATCGCCGCCACCGCACTGCCCAAGAGCGACAGGGTCCCGTTCCTCGACGGCGACCTGGCCACCTGCGCGGCCAGGTCGCTGCGGCTGGCAGGGGAACGGGACGCGGACCGGACGTTCGACAAGATCCTGGCCCGCATCCCCACCATCTCGGGCTACAGCGCCCTGCACGTGGTGGGCGAAGCGCTCCGCCTGGCGTTCCCCGACGGCCCGAGCGAACGCCAACGCCGGCTCCTGGACGCGCTCGCCGGCTCCCCCGGCACGTGGCTCATCGAGGGGCGGACCTTCGCGAGCTTCACGAACCTGATGGACAGGCACGGCCTGCCCACCTCACCCGCGGCCCTGCGCGACTACACCTCGACGCGCTGACTCCCGAGCGTCAACCGGGTCGCCACCACCAGCAGCAACACGATCCCGGCGGTCACGTGGATGGGCGCCGGGCCGAACGTCGCCGCCAGCACCAGCGCGGCCCCGACCGGCAGCAGGAACTTGCGGATCCCGTCCTGCCCGGGACAGTCCTGCACGTACCAGACGAACACGAGGAACACCGCCAGCGGCACGGTCGTGAACGCCGCCACCGTCGTCCCGGGCGCGTGCGAGATGTGCAAGTCGTAGTCCACGGACGCCGCGAGCCCCGCCCCCAGCGCCGCGATCGAGCCGAGGATGAACAGGTGCGCGTACCCCCAGAGGAACGCCTTCTTGAGGTTGTGCAGGTGCGTCGGCGCCTCGAAGTAGATCCACCACACCGAGAACACGATGATCAGCGACGCGGCGGCGAGTGAGATGAGGTTCTCGCCGCTGTCGAAGCCCTTCTGGAACGCCAGGGTCGCCGCGAGGATCGACTCGCCGAGCACGATCAGCGTGAACAGCCCGTGCCGTTCCGCGATGTGGTGCGGGTGCCAGGTCGTGGCCGACGCCCGCTCCGCCCACGCCGGCACCAGCAGCTCACCGATCATGAACAGGACCCACAACGGCACCTGGAGCCCCGGCGGCGCCACCAGCACCCACAAGATCCACAGGACCTGCATGAACGCGATGCCACCGGCGTACCGGCGAGTGCACGCCCGGTGGTCCGGGTTGTCGATCGACGCCCGCAGCCAGTGCGCCACCATGCCGAGCCGGATGACGACGTACCCGCCGACCACGATCCGGTAGTCCTGGTGCTCGAAGACGGCGGGAATCCCCGCCGCCACCACGAGCACACCGGCGATCTGCACCATCGTGATGACGCGGTACAGCGTGTCGTCGTTGTCGAACGCGCTGGCGAACCACGTGAAGTTCAGCCACGGCAACCAGAGCGCGAAGAACGCCATGCAGAACGCCAGCACGCCGGCCCCGACGTGGTTCTCGGAGACGGCGTGGTGCAACGAGGCGGCGGCCTGGGCGACCGCCACCACGAAGCTCAGGTCGAACAACAGCTCCAACGGCGTCGCGACCCGATGGGCCTCCGCCGTGTCGCGCGCGAGGAGCTTCCTGATCATCTGTCGTCCTCCGAACGGTCAAGCACCACTGCCACCCAGACCACGGCTCAACCAGGCACCACCATGATCCGTGACTCGCTGAGGTCCAGTGCGACCTGCGTGCCCGGCTGGTACGCGGAGGCGGTGTTGGAGGGCTGGTCGATCCGCAGCACCTGCTCACCCACCCTCACCGAGATCCGCGTGACCGGCCCGAGGAACGACTGGGTCAGCACGTCGCCCACGATCTTGCCACCGGCGTCGCCGTCGTGCGCGGAGACGCCGATGTCCTCCGGACGGACGATCAGCCTGACGTCACTGCCGGACGGCTGGTCGTGCGTCGCGGCCACGGTGACCCCGTTGACCACGACGGTCTGCCCTTCCGCCTTCGCCTCGACCGAGTTGGTGACGCCGACGAACTGCGCCACGAACGCCGTCTTCGGTTCGCGGTAGACGACGGACGGGGTGTCGAGCTGCTCCAGCCGTCCGTGCGACATCACGCCGACGCGATCGGAGACGGCGAGCGCCTCCTCCTGGTCGTGCGTGACGAACAGGGTCGTCATGCCGAGTTCGGTCTGGATGCGGCGGATCTCGTCGCGCAGGTTCACCCGCACCTTGGCGTCCAGCGCGGACAGCGGCTCGTCCAGCAGCAGCACGCGCGGCTGGATCGCCAACGCCCGGGCCAGCGCGACGCGTTGCTGCTGACCACCCGACATCTGGTGCGGGTACCGGCCGCCCAGGTGCGAGAGGCCGACCAGCTCCAGCAGTTCGCCCGCCTTCTTGCCGTCCGCCTTGCGCATCTTCAGTCCGAACGCGACGTTCTGCGCCGCGGTCATGTTCGGGAACAGGCTGTACGCCTGGAACACCATGCCCATGTCCCGCTTGTTGGCGGGAACGCGGGTGATGTCCTTGCCGCCCACCGTGACCGTGCCCGAGTCGGACGTCTCGAAGCCCGCCACGATCCGCAGCGCCGTCGTCTTGCCGCAGCCGGACGGGCCGAGCAGCGACACGAGTTCGCCCTCGGCCAGTTCCAGGTCAAGACCGTCCAGCGCGGTGTTGCCACCGAACGTCTTGCGCAGCCCCTTGAGCTCCAGGTGACCCATCTTCACTCCTCGACCACGGTCTGACGGCGACGCTGGCCGACGTAGGAAAGTGCGAACAGAAGGACGAACGCGAACAGCAGGCACAGCAGCGACACCGCGATGGACACACCCGCGTTTCGCTTGCCGAGCAGGTTCACCTGCACCTGCAACGTGTCGAAGTTGAGCAGCGAGGCGATCGTGAACTCACCGAGCACCAGGGCGACCGAGAGCAACGAGGCTCCGATCAACGCCACCCGGATGTTCGGCACGACGATCTTCCACATCACCGCGATCCACGACGCGCCCAGGCTGCGCGCGGCCTCGGACAACGTCTTCAGGTCGATCGCGGAGAGCCCGGCGTCGATCGCGCGGTACGCGAACGGCAGCACGAGGATCGTGTACGCGAACGTCAACGTCAGCGCCGAGTTGCCGAAGAAGTAGTTCACCCACGCGTACAACGGCGCCATGCCGACGACGAGCACGATCGCGGGAATCGCCAGCGGCAGCAGGCAGAGGAACTCCACGAACCGTTGCAACTGCGGGAGCCGCAACCGGATCCACGCCATGGTCGGCACCAACAGCAGCAGCATCAGCACGGCCGAGGTCACCGACAACAACAACGAGTTGACGAGCGCTTCCATCAGCCCGTCGTCGTCGACGATGGACGTCCACGAGTCCAGGCTGCGCGAACCGTTGAGCCCGCGCGTGGAGAACTCGGCCATCGCGACCAGCGGCAGGACGAAGTAGACGCCGAGGACCAGCAGGATGATCGTGCGCAGGACGCGCTGCTTCACTAGCGAACCCACTTGGCCACCCTCTTCTGCAGCAGCACGTTCACGCCCATCGCGATGCTCACGACGATCACCATGCCGAGGCCGAGCGCCTTGCCGAGGTTCTCCTGGCCCAGCACGACCTCGCCGGTGAGGAACCCGCGGATCTGCAACGGCACGATCGGGCTGCCCTGCGAGACGAGGGCCGCGGCCGTGGCGTACGCACTGAAGGCGTTGGCGAACAACAACAAGAGCGCGCCGAGGAACGGCGGCGTGAGGATCGGGCCACCGACGTGGCGCCAGTACGTCCAGCTCGTGCCACCCAGCGACGCGTTGGCCTCACGCCACTGCGGGCGCAGGCCGTCGAGAGCGGGCAGGAACACGATGACCATCAACGGGATCTGGAAGAACGTGTAGACGAGCGTCAGGCCCGGCAGGTCGAACAGCCACGCGCTGCCCGCGAACAGGTCGATGCCAACGTTGTCACGCAGGAACTTCGTGACCAGACCCTCGAAGCCGACCGTCGCGAGGAACGCGAACGCCAGCGGCACGCCACCGAACTGGGCGAGCACACCGCTACCCGCGACGACGATCCGGCGCAGCATCCCGTCCGGGTTGCCGACCGCGATCGCCCACGTGAGCAGCGCTCCGAAGATCGCGCCGATGACCGCGGTGAGCGCGGAGAGTTCGATGCTGCGCACGAAAGCGTCGAACACGACGCCCGTGAACAACGCGGAGAGGTTCTCGAACGTGAACGCGCCCGCGGAGTCCTGGAAGGCACCGACGAGCACGAGCACCGTGGGGTAGACGAGGAAGATGCCGACGAACGCGAGGAACGGCACCGCGACGAGCCAGGCCGCCGCAGATGGCCGACCGGCGGCCCCACCCTTCTTGGCAGAAGGAGTGGAGCCGCCGGGCGTCGTCGCTACTGGAGCGACCGCGGTCATCCGATGGCCTGAGCCCACGTCGCGGTCAGGACGGCCTTGGCCTTGTCGGCCTGGGCCTGCGTCTGGAAGACCTGCTTGCCCTCGGTCTTGGGCAGCTTGTCCTTCGCGGCCTTGTCCGCCTTGTCACCCATCTTGTCCAGGCGCACCGGGCGGGACATGCCCTTCAGGTAGAGGTTC
Organism: Lentzea sp. JNUCC 0626; assembly: GCF_043632865.1. Taxonomy (NCBI): domain Bacteria; kingdom Bacillati; phylum Actinomycetota; class Actinomycetes; order Pseudonocardiales; family Pseudonocardiaceae; genus Lentzea; species Lentzea sp. JNUCC 0626. Next base: position 10,467,562 of record NZ_CP171635.1, on the reverse strand, counting down.
TGGCCCTCGTCGGAGTAGAGGAACTCCTGCCACAGGCGCGCGGCCGCGGGGTGCGGCGCGTCCTTGCTGATGGCCTGGTTGTAGTAGGCACCGATCTGCGCGTCGGCCGGGACGACGACCTTCCAGTCGAGCTTGCCCTTGAGCTTCTCGGTCTGGGCGGCGTTGGTGTAGTCCCAGTCGATGACGACGGGCGTCTGGCCCGACTCGATCGTCGCGGGCGACGGGTCGACCGGCTGGAAGTTGCCGGCGGCCTTGAGCTGCTTGAAGAACTCGACACCGGGCGCGATGTCGTCGGCGGAACCGCCGTTGCCCAGGGCCGCCATCATGACGCCGGAGAACGCGGCACCGGCCTGCGTCGGGTCGCCGTTGAGCGCGACCTTGCCCTTGTACTCGGGCTTGAGCAGGTCCTTCACGCTCGTCGGCGCCGGCACCTTGGCGGCGTCGTAGCCGATCGACATGAAGCCGCCGTAGTCACCGTAGTAGGCGCCGTCCGCGTCCTTGAGTTCCGCGGCGATGTCGTCCCACGTGCTGACCTTGTAGGGGGCGAACAGGTCCTTGTTGGCGAGCGCGACGTTCAGACCGAGGTCGAACACGTCGGGCGCGCGGTCGTTGCCCTTGAGCTGCTTGGCGGCGTTGATCTCCTCCTGGCTGGAGGCGTCCGGCTGGGCCGAGTCGACCTTGATGCCGTACTTCGCCTCGAAAGCCTTGATGATCTCGCCGTAGTTGGCCCAGTCCGGGGGCAGCGCGATGACGTTGAGCTTGCCCTCCTTCTTGGCCTCCTCGACGAGCTTGTCCATGCCACCGAGCTCACTCGCCGACTTGGCGGTCCCGGCGGCACCGGCCGGCGTCTCCTTGGCGGGCGGGGCGCCACAAGCGGCCATCGCCAGCACCAACGCGCCGACACCAATCATCTTCGTGGTGACGTTCCCTCGCTTCAGCACGAGCGGAGGATTGGCTCGGGATGCTTTCGTTGTCAAGCCAGCCGCGCCGGTTGAGACCTTCTCGACTCCAACCGTGAATTCTTGGCGCCCTACGGGTTGCGACTGAATGCTTTCCGAGCCTCGCTCAGGTGTTGTGCCGAGATCCCGGTACCGGGAAACGTCACAACGCGAAGCAGTGGTCAGGGGCCGTCGCTTGTGGACGAACGCACATCGCGACGGGACGGCTGCGGACCGAAGTCGCGTCTCAACTGGCGTCCGCACCAGTTGTCGAAAACGCCCGCTCCCGTTCGTATAGGCGACATGTTCACCGAACAAGAGATCGCCTACCTGCGCGAACAACCCCTCGCCCGGCTCGCCACCATCAACGAGGACGGCTGGCCCGACGTCGTCCCGCTGGCCTTCGAGTACGACGGCACCCACTTCTGGGTCGGCGGCGTCGGCGAGCAGGTCCTGCGCACCCGCAAGTTCCGCAACATCACCGCCGGCCGCCGCCAGGTCTCCCTGGTCATCGACGACCTGGTGTCGATGACCCCGTTCGTCGCCCGCGCCCTCCGCGTCTACGGCACCGCGGAAGACCCGGCCGAACGGATCGGCATGATGGGCCCCGGCCTGTACAGCCGCATCACGCCGACCCGAGCCTGGGCGTGGAACATGGCGGGCGACCCGCCCGGCGAGAGCTGGTACGAGCCGCGCCGTTCATGACGCCCGGCGCGTCGAGCACACCGGCGTCGCCGCACCCCACCGCGCCCCGTACACGAGCCCGGGCAGCAGCCGCCGGAACCGCAGGTGGATCTCCCCCGCCCGGTCCACGGTCCGCTGCGCCCCGGTCGGCTCCACTTCGGACCGCAGCACCCCGTCGAACGCCCGCACCAAGCGCTTGCGGTCGTGCTCGAAGCGCACGCGCAGGTCGAAGAGCTCGCACGGCCGTTCGGGCACGTGCAGCACGCACGGGTGCATCGCGTCGCGGTGCGACAGTCGGTACCGCAACGCGAAGTCGTGCGTGACGCCCCGCGCGAGCGGTTCGGCCGGCACCAGCGTGAAGCCCGGCCGGTCGGCGTCGGAGCGGTCCCGCAGCGTGCCGCCGTAGAGCAGGTGCACGTCGACGTCGCGGCGGCGCACCGGGAAGACCGAGGCGAAGTCCAGCGTCTCGACGCCGTCCTGGTCCACGACGACCTGGTAGCGCTCGATCACCTCGGGCTGCCCCTGGTCGAGCACGACGGCGACGCTCAGCTCCGCGGTGTGCCAGCTGCCGTCGGTGCGCGGGGTCGTCGTGGCCGCGAGTTCCGCGAGCTGGTCGACGGCCTCGTCCACGCGTCGCCGCACGGTGCGGGAGTCGCGGTCGATCCGCGCCGCCACCCACGTGACGCGTTCCTGGTAGAGCGGCTGGCGAACGTCGGGGATCAGGCCGAACGCGGCCCGCGCCGCGAACTGCAGGTCCTCCGGCAGCTGTTCGACGAGTTCGGTGAGCCGGGTGACGAGCTTCTGCTTCGCCGCGACCGACCCGTCCGCGCTCGTGATCCCGCAGGCGGCGGCCAGCGACGGGCCGATGCGGTCCACGATCCGGCCCGCGTGCACACCCCGTCCCTTGCGCAGCGTCTTCAGCTCTCTGACCAGGTTCACCAGCATCTCCGGTCTCCTCTCCCGTGCGGCGCTGGAAGGGTGCGGCGGGCGTGTGGACGAGAAGTGGACACGCCGTGGATCGGTCACACGTGCTCCGGTCGCAGCACCGTCCGCGCGACCGAAGAGGCCAGCGCGGTGCCCAGCCGCACGCCGTCGCTGCCGAGGAAGACCCGCGACGTGCCGATGCGGCCGAGGGTGGGCTGGTCGGCGGCGCCGAGCCCGAACGCGATCATCTCCGGGCACGCCGCGGTCGCCGTCAGCCGCGCCAGCGCGGCGGGCCACGCCGGATCGGTCGGCCTGCCGTCGGACACGAAGAACAGCATCGGGCGACGCACCCGCACGCGTTCGGATTTGAGCGCGCGCACATCGCTCTCGATGACGGTGCGCAGCAACGTGAAGGCGGAACCGAAGTCGGAACCGGATTCCTGGCGCATTCGAATATTCTCCGTCGGATCGATTGCGGGCAGCAGCGGACGCACCACGAGCGGGCTGTCCGCGAACACCACCACGCACAGCCTGATCTGCGCGGCAGCCCGCCGGTTCGCGTGCACCACGCCGCGGAACTCGCGCATTCCCGCGTTGACCTCGTCGAGGTGGCCGCTCATCGAGAACGACACGTCGCACACCAGGTAGCACGGCAACACATCGGGTTCCATGACGTGCACCGTTACGGAATCGCGTTGATCAAACGTGGACAAAAAGCTGATTCGGTGACACGCCAACGGGACATTGCGCGACATTCCCACCGAGACGGAAGCTTCAGATCGGGAGGCGGCGTGGAATTTCGGATGCTGGGACCACTGGAGGCGTGGCAGGACCACACCGCCATACCGTTGGGGGACCAGCAACAACGCTTCATCCTCGTCGTACTCCTGTTCAACGCGAACAGACCCGTGTCACCCGAACGCATCACCGAGGTCGTCTGGCCCGACCAGCCGGAACGCCGGACGCTGGTGCGCGGGTACATCAACAAGCTGCGCAAGGCGTTCGACGGGACCGACGCGGAGATCGACCGGACCCCCACCGGGTACGTGCTGCGCGTCGACGAGGACGCGGTCGACGTCCTGCGCTTCGAACGCCTGCGCGCCGCGGCGGCCCAAGCCCAGCAGGACAACGACCAGCGCCTCGCCATCGACCTGCTGCGCGACGCGGTGGCGTTGTGGCGCGGCGACTTCCTCGCGGACATCGACATCGACAGGGTCGGCGGCGCCGACGTCATCGTGCCGGACGAGCCCTACTTCGACGCGCTCGGCGACCTCGCCGAACTGGAACTGCTCTCCGGTGACCACCGCTCGGCCCGCGACCGCATGCGCCGCGCCGTGCGCACGGTCCCGGAGCACCAGAAGTACGCGGAACTGCTGATGCGAGCGTTGATCGCGGGCAACGACCGGGTGGGCGCGATCAGGGCGTTCGACGTCGCCTCCGCCGCGCTCGCCGGGCTGGGGCTCGAGCCCGGAACCGTGCTGCGCAACCTCGCGGAACGCGCCCGGCGAGGCGAACCGGGCAGCTCACTGCCGTCCCGTCCGGGCGGGTTCACCGGCCGCACCGAGGAGCTGGCCACGATCGCGGCGACCGCGGCGGGATCGGACGAACGGCGCGCCGTGTGGATCAGCGGGCCGCCCGGGGTCGGCAAGACGGGCCTGGCCGTGGAGTCGGCGCACCAGCTGCGCCACCGGTTCCCGGACGGGCAGCTCCTGGTGCGGCTGAACGGTTTCACGCCCGGCGTGGCGCCGTTGTCGGTCTCGGAGGCGCTGACCCAGCTGCTGACCGAACTCGGCGTGCCCGCGGAGCAGATCCCGGACACGGTGGGCCGCAAGGCAACCGTCTACCAGACCCACCTCTACGGCACGAAAACGCTGGTGGTGCTGGACAACGCGCTGTCACCGGAGCAGATCCGGCCGTTGCTGCCGGAGAACCCGGACTGCTTCGCGATCGTCACGAGCCGCCGAATGGGTGAGCCGGACATCTCCGAGCACGTGCGGCTGGCGCCGTTGCCCGCGGACGACGCCTCCGCGTTGTTCCAGCGACTCGTCGGCCCGTCGTCGCGGGTGCGGGCGAGGTCAGCGGACGTGGCGGGGCTCGTCGCGCGGTGCGGCTACCTGCCGGTGTCGATCACGGTCGCGGCGGCCATGCTGCGCAAGCACGACAGGTGGTCGCTCGACTACCTGCTCGGCCAGCTCGACGACACCGGGTCGTGGCAGGGCAACGGTGCCGCGATCCACGTCTCCTACCGGCAGCTCGACGCCGACCAGCAGCAGGTGTTCCGCCTGTTCGGGCACCTGCCGGGCCCCGACGTCGACCTCGTCGGCGCCGCTGCTCTCATCGGCCGCGACATCGCTGTCACCCGCAGGTTGTTGCACGACCTGCACGAGGTCTGCCTGCTCGAAGAGGTCGCGCCGGAGCGTTACCAGATGTTGGACTCCATCAAGGAGTTCGCCTCGCTCGAACCCCCGGCCGCGGGTGCGTTGGAGCGGCTGCTGGACTTCTACCTCGTGACGCTGGCGGACGCCGTGCGCGTCGCGTACCCGTTCGACCGCGCCGCGCTGCCCGACGTCGAGGCCACGAGTTCGCAGGCGCTGCGGTTCACGCGTGAGGACGAGGCGCTGGCGTGGATCACCGCCGAACGCGACAACCTGATGGCGGCCATCAGCCAGGGGGACTCCGATCGCGGGTGGCTGCTCGCCTCGTTGATCTGGCGGTACTTCAACACCGCCAACAGGCTCGACGACTGGATCGAGGCCGTCGGTCCGGTGCAGCCGAAGGACGACCACGGCCGCGCCCACGTGACGTACCGCCTCTCGTTCGCCCACTGCCGGCGCGGACGGCACGCCGTGGCCCGCGAGCTCGCCGAACAGGCGCTGGCGAGCTGGACGCGCCTCGGTGACGTGCCCGGTGAAGCCGCGGCACTGGTCGCGGTCGGTCTGCCGACGATGCAGCTCGGTGCGCACGACGACGCCCTGGAGGTGTTCGAGGCGGCAAGGGAGAAGTACGAGCAGTGCGGGGACCTGCGCGGCCAGGCGCACGCGTTGAGCTCGCTCGGCTACCTCAACGAACTGCACGGCAGGTACGAGGTCGCGGTGCGGCAGCAGGAGGCCGCGGCGGGATTCCTGCGGCAGGTCGGGCACCACCAGGGACTCGCCCACACGCTGAACAACCTCGGCGCGAACCTGCAACACCTCGGGAAGTTCGACGAGGCCATCCCCCACCACCTGGAGGCGCACGAGATCGCGGTCGAGATCGACGACGACTGCGTGGCCGCCTACGCGTTGACCAACATCGCGGACGCCCACCGGCTCGCCGGCCGGTTCCCCGAGGCGATGCACCACCACGACCTGGCGGACCAGGCCGCCGCAGGACTCAACGACATGATCCTGCGGGGAGGTCTTCTGCGCGACCGGGCCGCCACGGAGAGAGACCGCGGCAACCTCGTCGTGGCACTGCGGCTCTACCGGTCGTTGCTGGATCTGGCCACGAAAACCGGCGACCGCACGCACGAGTCCGACGCCGAGATCGGTGCCGCACGAACGTTGCACGCCATGGGAGAGCACGCGCAGGCCGCGCCCCATTGGGACGCGGCCGAGGCGGTGTTCCGCGAGCTGGACCAGCCCGAGGCCGAGGAGGTGCGGCAGGAGCGGCTGGCGCTGACGTGCGGGTGCGGTCAGCGGTGACCGATCAGCGGAGACTGAGGTGTCGCTTCAGTTCCGGGTAGATCTCCTGCACGGCAGCGTGGTTGTGCCACCGGCCCAGGGTCCTGGCGAGCTGCCGCAGGTCGGTCCGCACCGTCGCGGAGTCGACGCTGGCCACGTCGTCCAGGGTCGCAGCGAGCGTGCGGCAGCTCTCGTCGGTCTCTCCGGCCAACGCGAGGGCGAGTGACTGCCGCACGCGGAACCGGGCGAGGGTGCGCCGGGACGTGGCCGGCACCAGGGCGAGCTGACGGTCCAGCAGGTTCGAGGCTTCGGCGTTCAGCCCGAGGTCGGACAGCGCCCACCCCCTGGCGAGTTCCAGCGGGTCGGGCGCGGTCGATCCCAGCACCGGGTACGGACCGTCCGAAGAGGACTCCATCAGGCTCGCGGCGCGGTCGAACGCGCGTTCCGCGGCGGTGCGGTCGCCCGCGAGCGCGTGGCCCTGCGCCTCCCGCTGCGCGGCCAGGGCGAGCACACGCGATCCGGCCCGTCCGATCCACTGCGCCTGCTGGGCGAGGCTGATCGTGGCGGCCGAGTCCTGCCGGTAGAGCGCGAGGCCCGCCTCCCGGACGAACGCGTAGGTCGCGATGTCCGGATCCCCTGCTGCCCGGGAGAGTTCGGACGCGTGCCGGGTCCACCACAGCGCGCCCTGGTCGTCGCCCGCCTCCTGGCACATCCAGCCGGTGTACTCGGCGATGCGCGCGGCGAGTCGCAGGAGCCGGTCGCCCACGGGCCCGGAGTTCTCCCGCGCCAAGCCGTGCACCGTCTTCTGCAGCGCGTGCAACGGTTCGAGCACCACGTGCGGGCCGGCGCGCAACCCGATGCCGCGCAACTGTTCGAACGACGTGCGCATCCCGGTGATCACCTGCTCGTCCGGCACCGTGCGCGCGCCGCCGGTGAACGCGCCGACGCCGAGCATCGTTCCGGCCACCAGCACCTGGCGCCGGCCCAGCCCCCGGACGTCCCGCGGGGACGGCCCCCGAGTGGCGGCCTCGACCAGCAGGCCACCGACGTCGAGCACTCCGTCGCACAGCCGCGCCACCGTCGGCGTGGGCGGTTTGAGATCGTTCTCGATCTTGCTGAGATAACCCTTGCTGTAATGGATCAGCTTCGCCAGCTGACCCATCGACATTCCCGCCGCGACGCGGTGCGCGCGCAGCAACTCACCAAAACTCCCGGACACGATCGCCTCCCGCTCCGACGCCCACCGAGTACATCATCAGATGCGCACGACCGCAATCGCCCCGGCCTTTTCCAAGAAATGACCGGGGCGCATTCGCGTCAGCTCAGCCGAACCACGGGTTGCCGTGGCCGTCCGTGTTCTCCGTGGTGGTTGTGGTGGTGGGAGGCGGCGGCGGGGTGTCGTCCGCGTTGGCCGCGACACCACCGGAAAGGGAGGCGGCGACGGCCAGCGCGGTCAGCAGCGTGGCGCCACCGGCGACGAAAGTGGACACGATTTTGGACATGGCGAATCTCCCGAAGGTGTTCGGAATTGATTTCCGGATTTCGCTCGCCAACTGCGAGCACCCTTCGAGCATTCGTCTTCGAAAAGCCCTGAACCAGGTGTTTCCCGTTGCCCACCGAAGTGGTCAACACGTCCACTCCTCATCCACTTCTGGTCGACACCAGTACCGGAAGCTGCGCGCACCCGGCCGCCGGCCGGCAATCCGCGAGGAGGGTGGAGTGATCGAATCCGCGACCTACGACATCGCCGTGTCGTTCGCCGAGGACCAGCGCACCGTGGCCACCGAGGTGGCACGAGCGTGCCGCGAACGAGGCCTGACCGTGCTGGAGGGCAACGACCCACCCCCGGCCCAGGTGCGCTTCATCGTCCCGTTCGTGTCCACAGTGGACGAAGTGCGCAACGGCGACGGGCACGTCCTGCCCGTCCTGACCGGCGCCGAGCCGGACAACCCGGACGTGGCCTACCTGCGCGCCGACGAGCACCTGGTCGACATCCTGGTGTCCCGCGTCGAGGCCGCCGAAACCGAGGGCCGCGACCGCGTCTCCGTCGGCTCCGCCGGCACCGAGGACCCCACGGACACCGAGGGCACCTCACTGCGTCAGCTGGCAGAGCAGTTCGCCGCCGCACCACCCGCACTGGCCCGACGCGGCCTGGCCGGCACCGTGCACCTGAACGGCAGCACCATCGCCGTGAGCGTCGACCGCGCGGACAACACCGTCTACGCGGTGGAGGTCCGCGAGGACACCCCGGTGAACTTCGTGGTCCTGGGCGACGTCCAACTCCCCGCCCTGTGGCACCGAATCGAGTCCATGCTCTCGTCGCTCTGACGCACAAAGGGCGGTGTCCCCCTTCCGTTCGGGGGACACCGCCCTTGCTCACTTCCTGGCCCGCTCGACCACTTCCTCCAGCCGCAACGGACTGGGCGGGTGGTGACTGAGGCACAAGGGCGCCAGCATCCGCCGGAACCCGAACCCGTCCCCCGTGACGTAGAACTGCCCGCGCTCCAACCGCGAGATGTCCGCGACAGAACTCCCCTTCGCCCGAGCCATCTCGGTAGCCGCAGCGATCTGCGCCGGACTGTTCAACCGCCCGAAGAACTGCGTGGTCGCGTTCCCCGTGACCTGGTTGTGCACCCCCTTGGGCGCCTGGGTGGCCAGCACCAGCCCCAGCCCGTACTTGCGAGCCTGCGAGGCCAGCAGAATCGTCGTCTGCGTGCTGGCGGTGGCCTGCCCGGAAGGCGCGATCGTCTGCGCCTCGTCCATCACCATCAGCCCGCCCAGGGGCCGATCGCCCGCCGGATTCCTCTTGAACCAGGCGAACACCTCGAGCTGCAACTGACTGATGAACCCCTGCCGCTGCTCATCGGACGGCAACCCGACGAAGCTGATCACCGACACCCGCGCCCTCTTCCCCGGCCCGGGCTCGAACAACTCACCGGGATCAGTCGGTTCCCCCTCGCCCGCGAGCAGAGGATCGTTGACCGTGGCGGCCCGCAACGTCTCCGCGAGATCAGCCGCCGTGGCCGCCGCCGAGTGCAACTTGCTGACACCCTCCGGCAGCTCGGCCAGCAGATCCACGAACCCGTTCAGATCCCGCCGATCCTTGCGCGCGTAGTACCGCAACGCCTCCTTCAGCACCGCCCGCCCGCGCACGGCGAACTTCGTCCCACTGCCGATCCGGGCGTGCGGCACCAACCGAGCCACCGCAGCCTCGACCGCGGCCCCGAACTCGTCCTCATCCCCTCGCACCAGCGCAAAGTCCGGCAGGGGATGAAAGCTCAACGGCCGCCCACCGACCCGCCCGGGCGTCCACACCACGACCTCGGTGCCGGCGAGGTACTCCGCGGCCAGCGCCGCGTCCCCGTCCCGCCACTCCCCCGGCGCCTGAGGCCAGGCGTCCCCGAGCCGCGCCAGGTCGTTGTTGGGATCCAGCACGATCGCCGAAACCCCCTGCAACGCACACTCTTCGACGATGCGCCGCAGCAACACCGTCTTCCCGCTCCCCGACCCCGCGAACACGATCACGTGCTTGCGCAACGACTCCAGCTCGATCCGGACCTCCCCGTCCACCCCGAGCACGATCGCCCCGTCGGCCCGCGGCGGAGGCCGAGTCTCCTGGTGCCCCGCCGCCGGCCGTTCCTGGCCGGGCAGCACCGTCCGCAGGAACGTGGTGCTGCTGGCCGGTTTCCGCGCCACCAACCACGCCAGCAACTGATGCGTGTGCACCGCGCAGATCTCCTTGAGCGCGCTGAACGTCCGCAGGTCGTCGTCCGTGATGTCGACGCACCGCCCGCCGGCCTCCTCCAACTCGCCGACCAGCCGCCGCGTCACCGCCCCGGTCCACCCCTTGGCCCCGTTGCGAATGATGACGAGATGCCGCCCCTTCGCCCCGTGCGACCCCTCGGCCGCGGCCCGCGCGTCCCGCACCTTCCGCAGCACCCGGTTCCCGTGGCTGCTGGCGATGAACCGCAACCCCCACCGCTCCTGCGTGTCCAGCTCCTCGTTCACCGTGAGCCGCAGCCCGGCGTGCAACCCCATGTCGTCCGAATGGGGTTCCGGATGCCACCGCAACTCGTCGTTGCCCACCTCGGTGATCCACGACTTCAACCCGGCCAGCAACAACGCCGGCACGACCTCGTCCTCGTTGTGCGGCCTGATGTCCCCCGCACTGATCCCGGTCTCCCGCTTGAGCCGCTCGAACCGCGCGTCGAACTCGGCCAGGTAGTCCGGCTCGGGCCCGACCGGCGCCGACACCACCACCTCGGCCTGCTGCGCCTCGTCGAACGACCCGAGCTCCCGGATCTCCCCGTACAAACAGGCCTCAGCGTGCTGATGCACCCGCCGCAAGAGCTGACGCGGCGTACGCCCGGCCCAGTTCTCCGGTAGGAACGCGCTGGGCGCCACCGGCCACGTCGGGTGCGGTGGCACGATCCCGTTTCGCTGGTAGATCACGCCGAGCCACTTCTCGACCAGCCGCCTGCCGACGACCGGATCCGCGATCGACGCGAGGATCGGCGTCTTGGTGAAGCGGTCCTCGACCGTGCTGCTCACGATCGACTTGAGCAGCGACCACGTGTCCGGCAGGCACGCGACCACCGTGATGGTGCGCCGCGTGGTCTCGCGGAGCTGCATCAGGCCGTCAGCGATGTCACCGATCTCCTGCACCAGCTCGGGGTTCGTCACCGCCTCACCGACGGAGTCACGTCCCTTGTTCACCAACGTGTCCAGCTGGTCGACCGCGATGACGCAAGGGCCGGTCATCGCGAGCACCCGCGAGACGTCCCGTACCAGCGCCCGGGACTGGCTTGCCTCGGTGGGAAGTCCCCAGCGGCGGCGTTCCTCGCTCGCGTCGTCCACGCCCTTCAAGAACGACCGGCCGACATCGAAGTGTTCAGAGGCGTACAGCACCAACGCGCGGATCGTGTCGCCGCACTCGACGGCGATCCTGCTGTCCACATTGCGCAGCCCGTGCAGAAAGGCCCGCAGGTGTTCCGGTGTCAGCGCGGCCTCCCCGGTGACCGCCCGCGCCACCTCACCGGGCACATCGGCGCCCAGGCACAGCTGCCTCAACAACACCGTGAGCTGCAGCTGGCCCTCGTCGTTCGCTCGGCGGAGCTCCCCGCGCAACGCGTCCGCGACGTCGTCCCAGAACGCCTTTCCCGACGTCACCTCGACCAGGAAGAAGTAGCCTCCCTGCTCCTGGACCATGCGGCGGACCGACCCCAGCAGGTGCGTCTTCCCGACGCCCTTCTCCCCCTGCAGCACCAGGCCACCGACGCTCGGCCCCGTGCTGTCCCTGGCGTCCGAGATGCCCGCCCGGAGGCGGTGCTCCGCCCTGGTGTGCAGGCCCTCGACGTGGAACGGCGATGCCTGCCAGACGTCGTCGGGTGTCTCGGCGGAGTTGAAGCGCACGACCGCCAGCGCCTCGCGCAGGTGTTCGGTCATGACTCCTCGATCGCCAGGAGGTGCTTGTCCTCGTCACCGATCCGGATCGCCGCCGCGTGGTCCTCCTCGGTCAGCACCTTGCGGTTCGCGCTGGCGACCAGGTGCGTGTCACCGCCCTTGACCATCTTCAGCAGCGTCTCGTCGACCTCGTCGCGTTCGGCGTCGAGCCGGGGCCGGAGCTTCGCGAGCCGCACCCAGTCCTGGTAGCCGTCCCCCAGCTCCAGGTAGACCTGCCGGATCACGTCCTCCAGGTCCTGCCGGGTCCGCACGGCCTCGGTGAGGGTCCCCCGGTCGCGCAGGAACCGCGCCAACCGGCTGAGCACCACGGTGTGCACCCTCGCCAGCGGCCCCATCCGCACCGGTGACTCCCCCTCGATCAGGTCGTTGACGCACCAGGCGATGCCCTTGTCGGTGATGCGGTGAACGAGCCTGCGGCCCTCCTTGACCGTCTCGATGAGACCGTCGTCGTTGAGGACGTCCCGGTCGTCGCGGCCGAGCTCGATCTTGTACTGCTTCAGCAGCTCGACGTTGGGGATCACCCGATCCTCCAGCATCAGCTGGACCAGTGCCGCTCTGGCGCTGGGTGCGTACGTCTCCGGCATCACGCCGCCCTTCAGTCGGTGAACGCGGTGATTCGTCGCTCGATGCGGGCGAGCAACGCGCTCGCCTCGCCGCGCAACCGGGCGGGCACCTCGGCGCCCGTCCCGTTGCGATGGGGTTTGCTGAGCAGCAACAGGTCGGCGGACCGGTCCCGCAGCATCTCCATGTCGCCGTCGTCCAGCGCCCCGGCCATCCCCCGGACCGTCTCCTCGACCAACGCGAACCGCCCGGCGTACGGCAGTTGCTCGGGCAGTTCCCGCAGCGCGGCCTTCGCGGTCAGCAACGCCTGGTGATCGGGTTCGGTCTCGGCCGTCGGCGTGGACTTGATGAGGTCGTGCAACGCCCGTGCCACCCGCACGGGCCTGATGGCCGGATCGAACTCCAGGTGCTGGAGGCTGCGCAGGAAACCGGGCAGGCGGTCGCGGTCCGTGCCGCGGGTGAGCAGGCAGAAAATCTGCCGCTGGGCGCCGTCCGGGCCGAGCGTGCGGCGCACGAACCGTTCCGCCTCGGTCAGCTGCCAGCGGCTCAGTTCCCCGGCCACCACCAGGCACAGGTGCTCGGCAACGTCCTCCGCCTGGTCGAGGATCTGGGGGTCGCCCGAGAACGACCGTTCCGCGGTGACGCCGAGCAGCCGCAGTTCGGTGATCAGCTCGGTGCCGGTGCTCCCCAACGTCCGAGGGCTCGACACGAGGAGTTCCAGGTCGAACTTGCGGCGCTGCGACCGGGCGGCCGTCACGTAGGCGTCGCGGTTGTCGGCGAGCAGGTCGGTCCGGTCGAACTGCTGCGCGATCACGGCGGCGACCGTCTCCAGCGCGTACGAGATCTGGTCCGACGACGGCTGCTGCTCCTCCAGCACCGGCAGCAGCTCGCCGAAGCTCCAGTAGGAGATGTAGGGGACCGTGACGTGCCGCAGCATCTGCTCCGGCGTCACCGACTTGACCAGCCAGTTGCGGTACAGCGGCGAGACGACCTCGGCGCACTTCTTCTGCCACGTCTCGGCCCGCTCGTACTCCATGCGGTTGTCGAGCCGGGACAGCACCGGCATCACCTGGTGCCGCGGCCGGTCGTAGGGCAGCCGGTCCCTGGCCTTGTCGGCGAGGCGTGCGACGCCGACGACGTCGTTGAGGTTCTGGTCGTTCGCGGTGAACACGACGACGAGCCGGTCGGGCAGCTGGGCCGTGCAGATGCTCGCGATGTCCGAGACGCCGGTGCGGCTGTCGATCAGGACGAAGTCGTACTTGGCGGTCCACTCGTCGCGGTACTCCTCCAGGTGGGCCGCGAACCCCCGGCGGTACAGCTCCTCCCAGTCGAGCGCCTGCATCCGGCGGGCGTAGGAGTCGTCGAGGCCGCGTTCGTCCACGCCGCCGGCCGCGATGAGGTCCAGCACCCCGTCGACCTGGACCCTGACCTCGTGCGAACTGGGCGTCCGCACCCCGTTGAGGAATTCCTGCGCGATGTCCACGACACCGCTGCGCGGCGATTTGACCAGGTGCGGTCCGAAGTAGAGGTGCAGACCGGGCGCCTCGAGATCCCAGTCCACGACGAGCACGCGATATCCCCAGCGCGCGAGCAGCACCGCCGTGTTGGCCAGCGTGAAACTGCGTCCGACGCCACCTTTGTAGGAGTAGAACGTGATCACGGATCCGGTCATCACTCGAACCTCGGTAACGGGGGCGGCGGGATGATCACGGGATTGGGCCGGTCGACGATCGGCCAGTCAGGACTCCACGGCGGCACCTGCTGCACCAGCTGCACCAGATCCCGGGCCAGCACCCTCACCTGACGACAGAACCCGAGATATTCGACGGAGTCCTGATAAACGGCCTCCGCGTACGCGTATTCCTTGAAGTCCTGCCACGAACGCATTCGCCCGATGTCCGGGAAGTTGTCGGAATCCGAGTAGAGGATGGGGTAGATCAACCCCTGCGAGATGTCCGAGCCGGCCAGCCCGAGCATCGCCTCGCGCTGGTGCATGCTCTCCAGCTCCGCCATGCACCAGTCGGACTCGAAGTACGGCGGCGTCAGCAGTTGGATCATGATCTTGCTGTACCGCAGCGAGTTCTCCAGGTTGTGCGCCCACTCCACGGCCCGCGGCATGGTGCGGTCCATGTAGACCCGCGGCGCCGGCGCGCACTCGTCAGCGAGGTACTCGACGAGCTTCTTGTAGAAGTGCGTCAACAGCCATTTCTGCACAGTGCCTTTGCGGCTGTAGCTGATGAAGAAATCGTACTTGTAGGACACAGCGCACCACGTTAGATGCGACAGCCCTGCCGATAAAAGACAAAAAAGTGGGCATTTTCGGGGCTTCGGACCAAAAATTGGACAATAAGTGGGCGCCACCCACCGCCCGTGCCCCAAACGCCAAGAAGCCCTCGATCATGATGATCGAGGGCTTCTTGTCCTGAGTGGACGATACAGGGATTGAACCTGTGACCCCTACCGTGTCAAGGTAGTGCTCTCCCGCTGAGCTAATCGTCCGAGCGGATGACGAGACTCGAACTCGCGACCCTCACCTTGGCAAGGTGATGCGCTACCAACTGCGCTACATCCGCGTTGCTCCCCGGTTTCCCGTGGTGCGAGGTGAACTTTATCCGACGCTCCCCCGAAGTTCCAAATCGGCTGACCTACGGGGGAGCACCGCCGTCACACGAAACCCTTCTCCTTCAGGCGCGCGTCCAGCCTCACCTTCGACCGCACCCTCGTCGACCGCACGTGCCTCAGCTGCACGAGGATCGAGATCACCGACATGGCCGCACCAACGATGACGAGCAGCCACGCCGGCGCACTCCGCACGTTCACCAGCGCAAGCCCTGCGGTGAAGCCACCGACGATGCCGTTGACGAGGGCGACCGACTCCGCAAGGCCGTAGCTGCCGAACGCACGTGGATCCTGCTTCGTCCTCTTACCCGCGGCGACCTGCTCCTCCACAGTCGGCAGGAAGAAGTACTTCCCGACTTCCGGGCACAACTGGACGAGGAACGACCTGATCGTGTTGAGGGCAGTCGTGTACTCGTCCTGGACGGCACGAAACTTCACCAGCCGGGTGAACATCATGACGCCCAGGAGGAACACCCCGCACGACAGCAACAGGGCAGGGAGCAGGCGACTGCTGCCGCTGGTGTTCGTCGCCAGCATCGCGGTGACTGACGTCGCCGCGGCGGACACGACGATGAGGAAGAAGTTGAACCTGGAGTTGCTGCGGTCGATGATCTGCCGCCGAAGCTCCCTCAGATGCTGGTACTCCGCTAGCGCGACCTGCACGGGCACGTCTGGCTCGGTCTTGGCGGCAGGCCTCATGACCCGTACAACGCGGTTGCGACGTGGCCGGCCAGAACGAAGGCCAGCACTCTGTTGCGCGGAGCCGTGTCCGAGTAACGGGCGAACGGCAGCAGAGATGCCAGGATTGCCCATTGGTACTCCCTGGTGTTGATCGGCCAGTGCCCCTGCCCACATCCGGCCAGGGTCTTGCGAAGGCGCGCAACCGCGCCAAGGATTCTTGCCAGTTCACCTGATCCAACCGAGTCGGGTGATTCCCCGGTCAGCAACTCGCCCTTCATCGACTGGACGAACCAGTCCACGAGTTCACCGGCCTCGCTCGGAGTCCACTCGATCGTGCGAGTGATCAACGCGGACTCGAGGCGCGCGAAGTCCTTGCAGATGTGCCCTTCGTGCGTGGTCTCGAAGTCGATGAGACTGATGTTGGGCTGCTGCCGGGCGTTTCCCGCGATCAGCACGTTGTCCCCGTGCAGGTCGCCATGGGAGATGCAGGTGAGGTAGTCGTGCGAGCTCAGCTCGTGAACCAACTCCGCGACGCGCACGTCCTCCTGCAGATCGTCGTGACACTCGCCCACCTCTGCGGCGAGCCAGAGCGGATTGACCTCTGGTACCCGCGTCATGTCTCCGTCGGCGATCTCTTCGACGAACGACATCGTCAGGAAGGAACCGAAGTCCTTCCTGGTGTGGTCCAGCGCCTGTCCGAACAGCTCAGCGGTCTGCGAACTCGTGAACTGCTGGAGCTCGACTGCGGTGTTGCGCTCAGGAGCGTGCGGCGCGTTGTTGATCGACGGCCTCAGCAGCGGGTACTCGTCCCTCAGGTCGCCGACAAGCCGCTCGACGTGACTGAGCCAGGGCCGCAACGACTGCAGGAACAGCCTGTCGATCAACAAGCCGATCTGCTCGGCGTCAGCCTTGACGAGCCAGTCGGTGAGCGTCGTCGGGTCGTCGTCCTCTTCGCTGAACACATAGGACGTCAGCACCGCGCGGAACCTGTCCCCCGCGCTGTCGGAGATGCTGGAGGTGCCGATCACACACTCGCTGGGTCGGTAGCGCGGGTGCAGCCGCTTGGCATAGCTGTCGAAGTTCTTCTTCTCGCGATCCACGCGGTCCGTGCGGTCGATCTTGAGGATGCCGACGGGTCCGAAGTTGTCGAAGCAGAGGAACGTGGGCACCCGTCGCCCCTCGAAGATCGCTCCCTGGGCGAGCAACTGGCTCGATCTGGTGGACAGCTCGGATGCAACCGCACGCAACGTGATGTCCGGGAGGACGACCGCGCCGGTGTCCTGCTTGTAGGAGATCGTCGCTCCGTCGACGCCACGTCCTGGCGACCATGGGCTCACGCCGATGCGAATCGTGCGAGTGGCATCGATCAGCTGTTTTGCGGTCGTGAGCCAGAGTTCGATCCGCGCGATCGTGTCCTTGCTTCGGCTGAACAGGATCTGCAGCAGGTGCTCAAGTCTGGACAAAGACCAGTCCGAGAGCGACAGCAGGCTCAGCGCGACGCTCACCCTGACGTCACGCTCACCGTCTCCTTCCCACTCCTGCAGGAGCTCGTCGGCCCATTGGTCTCGTTCGGAACCCACGCGCGGGTCGTACGCGCTCAGCGAAGGTTGCGTCGGACTTGGCCCGCTCAGCAGGAGGTACGTACCTGTCGAGTGGCGAATCCAGCTGACGAGAGACCCCGTCTTGTCGAACAGAGGGCGCGGCACCACATCCGGGTCCAACGCGGAGCGAAGGAGCAGCCTGGTCATCCAGAGCAGATGTTCACGACGATCGTCGCGGTACCTGTAGTAGATCTGGAACGACTGGGTGTAGCCCAGGAGGTCGACCACGATCTGCGGGCGATTGGACTGCCATTCGGACTCCCTCATCAAAGCGAAGTTCCACAGTCCGGCGACGAGCCAACGCATCCGGTACGTGTTCACGTCGTCCGAGGTCAGATTCAGGCTGAAGGCCAGTTTTCGAGCAGTCCTCGCTCGATAGTGGACAGCGTTCCCGTCCAGCGGAACGACGAACTCCCGGAGATCTGCGACGATGCTGTCGAGATGTTTGCCGAGCTCGCTGACCAACCACTCCCTAGCCTGAGGAAGAAGACGGAAGACCACCTCGTCGGCGAACTCCGCGAAGGCGTCCACCAGATCGGCGAGCGTTTTCCCGTCTCCCCCACGACGCCATTCGGCCGCCGCATCCTCCCAGTCTGCGGGGAGCGACCATCCCGGCGAAAGCTCACCGGCCAACGCCAGCTGAACCGCAGTCTGCGTGATCTGCGGGGCGACGCCCGCGTCGTGGCCCCGCGTGGCGCCCTCGAGCCTGGCCAGGAGCTGCCGGCACTGAGTGATCGACGCATCGAACTGACCGTTGTTCGTCACTTCGTACCAGCGTATGGCCAACTTCAGCATTTCGATCACGACCGCAGCGTCGAGGTACTGCTGGAACCAGTTCGCGAGGTTCGACGCCGAGTTGGCCAACAGGTAGGTCTGTCTGAGCAACCCGGTCTCGGCTACCTGGGTATCAGCGCGATCGAGAGCCTGGAAATACTTCTCCCAGCGGGAGTCCGACTTTCCTTCAGCGTTCAGCTGGTTTCGGAGATCCTCCGCAATGAGACGAACGCGTGCGAGGTCGGCGGCAACGGGATTGGTTTCCGGTGATTCAGACATGGCGCCCCTTCGGTCAACACTGTTTCCGCCGCAATCCGAACCTCTTGTCGATTGGTCGCAGACCCTCGTTTCATCCGTCGAGGAGTCGATGCAAACCCGTTACCTCAACAGCAAGAACTGATCACCGGCACCTCGCGTTGACAGACCCTGCGCGAATTCACCCGATAGGCGCATTTTCCAGAGGAAATGGAATATTGACTGTCCATGTCCGCGGTTCAACACCATAAGCCTGCCAGCAGGCACTCCAGAAACGCCAAAGAGGCGGGTTGGTCTGCGTCTTACGCAGACCAACCCGCCTCATCAGGCGTGGACGATACAGGGATTGAACCTGTGACCCCTACCGTGTCAAGGTAGTGCTCTCCCGCTGAGCTAATCGTCCGAGGCGGAGACGGGAATCGAACCCGTGTACAGGGCTTTGCAGGCCCTTGCCTAAGCCACTCGGCCACTCCGCCAGGAGCATGACCCCACGACGCGTGAACGCCGTGGAACCACAGAGCGGATGACGAGACTCGAACTCGCGACCCTCACCTTGGCAAGGTGATGCGCTACCAACTGCGCTACATCCGCTTGACATCACTGAGTTCGTGATGTTGAAACAACCTTATACGAGGCGTTCAACCGGTTTTCACCGGGGGTACCCGCTTCGCCTTCGCGGGCCCCCTACCTCGGTTTATTCAGCTCAGGTCGTTCGAGATGAGGTGCGTGAGCGCCTCGTCGACGTTGACCCACAGGTGCTCGTTGCCCGGCACGACTACGTCGTAGGTCCGGTCGAGGAAGTCAGCGAGCTCCTGGGCGGACGCCTCGAACATGGCATGCCCGGACGGCGAGCTCAGCTCGATCACGACGACCTCGGGGTCGTCGGCGGCGGGGCGGATCCGGACGTCACCGTCACCGGCGTCGGCGATGAGACCGTCGGCGAGCAAGTCGCGGGCGTAAACCCACTCGACCCAACCGGCGCGGCCGGTGCGGAACGCGGCGACGACCGCGTACGGGTCCTTTGTGTCGTATCGCAGCTCCACCTGAACCGGGACCGCAGGGGTCCTCGGCGCCAGCAGGTCGAAGACCGCTGTCGAGCGGAGCGTCACGTGATCGTTGCGCATCGTCGTTACCCTCTTCTCCCTTCCCGGTCAATGAAACGACCGAGCACCTCAGTTGTGACGTGCCTGCAGCGAGGAACGCTCGCGAAACGGGGTCAGATCACCCCATCGGGTCAGTTCGACTCCGGAACGCGACCGCGTGCACGCACTCCGTGTCCTCCTCGCTCATGAGCAAACGTTCAGCGCCCCCCATCTTGCTGGGTCTAACCTGAACCCGGTACCGGCTGTTGCGCGAATGTTGGACGTGAGGACATCTCTGGTGGCTGACTCGCCCGGCCCAACCGTCGCGTCGAGCGACGGCCGGCCGACCGACTTCGAGCTCGTGCAAAGACTCGCACAGGGCGATCGGACGGCGTTCGGTGAGCTGTACGACAGGTACGGCACACCAGCATATTCCCTGGCCAGGCGCATCTGCGTGGACCCGGAACTGGCCGAGGACGTCGTCCAGGAAGCCTTCCTCGCGCTCTGGCGGCACCCCGCCAGGTTCGACCCCGCCCGCGGCAGTTTCGGCACCTGGTTGATGACTTTGGTGCACCACCGCGCAGTGGACGCCGTACGCAAGGAGAACACCCAGCGCCGCCGAACTGTTCCCCTGACCGACGACGCCTCACCTCCGGTCGAGGGATCGGACCACGCGGCATTGGTCAGCGTGGTGAGCGCCGAGGTCAGAGCGGCGCTCCACACGTTGCCGGAAGAACAACGCCAGGTGATAGCCCTCGCCTATCTCGGTGGCTACACGCAGTGCGAAGTGGCAAAACTGACAGGCGTCCCGCTCGGCACTGTGAAATCGCGCACGTTCGCGGCGATAAGACGGCTGAGAGGCACGTTGGGGAACTTGTGGGCCGGAGAAACCGGCGAGACGACAGGAGTCCACCGGTGAACGGCGACCCGTGCGCTCAGGAGGAGCTCGCCGTCGGCTGGGCGATGCACTCCTTGGAGCCCGACGAGGAAGCACTGGTCCGCGACCACCTGCCGACCTGCACGACGTGCCAACGCACCGTGGAGGCGACGCAGGAGGTGCTGGCGGGCATCGGCGGCGCGGTCCGCCAGGAACAACCACCCCCTCACCTCCGCGCGAGGCTGATGGAACAGATCGAGCACATCCCCCAGGACCCACCGGCCACACCGGCCCCGCGCCACGTGGCCCCGATCCCGCTGCGCCCGCAACACCGCCGACGCACGGGCCGAACCCTCCTGGCCGCAGCAGCAGTAGCAGCCGTACTGGCAGGCGGCGGCTACCTGGGCGTGCGCGTAAATCAACTCTCCACCGAGGTAGCAGCCTCGGAGGCCCGCACCAACGACCTCAACAGGGCCCTCTCCCTGGCCGCGAACCCGGCCACCAACAGGGCCATCCTCCGCACCACGGCAGGCGACGAGGTAGCCGTGGTCCTCTCCAACCCCACCTCCGCCGCCGTGATGCCGATGAACCTGAAACCGAACGACTCGGGCCACGTTTACGTAGTTTGGGGTGCAAGCACCAAAGCGCCGGTACCGTTGGCGGTGTTCGACGTACGACCCGGCTCGACCGACCCGCAACTGCTGGCCTGGTCCGCCGACGCACACCAGCACACGACCTTCGCGGTGTCACTGGAACCAGGCCGCCAAGCACCACCGAAACCCTCGGAAGTGCTGGCGGGCGGCCAGGTTGCACCCGCCTGAGTCCAAACAGGATGATCGACACATGACGAAGCCCAAGCCCAAGCCGACCGAACACAAGGGCTGGCGCCACTGGTTCCACCGCAACCCGGCGCTGAACATGGCCTACCGAATCGGCGTGGGCGTGATCGGCGGCATCGTGCTGATCGCGGGCATCATCATGATCCCGTACCCGGGCCCGGGCTGGCTGGTCGTCTTCGCGGGCCTCGCCATCCTCGCCACGGAGTTCGAGTGGGCAGGCAAGGTCCTCAAGTTCGCCAAGCGCTACTACGACCGCTGGGTCGAGTGGCTGAAGCGCCAGCCGTCCTGGGTCCGAGGCCTGGTGATGGCGGGCGTCTGCGCCATCGTCCTGGTCACCTGCTACTTCCTCAACGTGTTCGCCCTGGTAGGAGGCTGGCTAGGCCTCGACTGGACCTGGTTGCAGAGCCCGATTTTTGGTTCTCGTTGATGATGTTGTAAGCTATCCCCACACCGCGAGAGCGGGGCAAGCAACACAACAGAACACGGGCGTTTAGCTCAGCGGGAGAGCGCTTCGTTCACACCGAAGAGGTCACTGGTTCGATCCCAGTATCGCCCACAGTGTGTTTTACCAGTTCAGACGGCCTGTCAGTGATGTTCACTGGCGGGCCGTTTGCGTTGCGTGGGAGCAAATTGGGAGCAGGGCCCCAAGAACACATTCGTTGTACCTAAGTGTTCACCCGACTTCGGCACAACTAAGTGGTCACCAGGCCTCGTCCTTGCCTTCCATGATCCACGACCACCCACCGTCCAGTTCCCAGCGCAACTGCAACTGCGCCAGCATCCTGCCGATCATCGCCGCCGTCACGTGCGAATACCGGTCATCGGTGTACTTCCGCTTGTGCCCCAGCCGTTCCAGCCTCAGCACATGCGGCACCTCGTCCTCAATGAGCCACGTCTCCTGCGTGTGACGCAGATCATGAAACACCATGCCCTCCTTGAGCGGAGCCCAGCCGAGCGCCTCGTTCCCCGCCAGCGCAGGCAACCAGACCCGCTGCCGGAAGTTCGACCGCCGGCGCAACGCACCCCGCGCACCGGGAAACACGAACCGCGAGTCAGGGTTGCGGTCACGATGCGCCAGCAATTCGCGAACGAGGAACTGCGGCAAGTGGACATCGCGCGCGCTGGCCGGAGTCTTTGGTGGGCCGAGAACGAGCTTCTGCCCACGCACCTCGTGCAGTGCCCCGAACTCGGGATCGACAGCGATCCGCGGGTTCTCATCCAGATAGGTCCGGATCCACTGCAGACCGGCAAGCTCACCCCACCGCATGCCGGTGTACGCGGCGGTGATCGTCAGCAACCCGTCGTCGGGATCCATCCGCCCCGCGATCGCGTCCACCTCGTCAGTGCTCGCGTGCGGCCGCTCCGGCGAGTCGGTGAAGTTGATCCGCAGCTTGTGACACGGGTTCGACCCGATCAGCCCCTCGTTGACCGCCTCGCCGACGATCTGCGAGAACAGCACGAGGATGTCTTTCGCGCTCTTGTCCGCGAGCGTCGACCGCAGCGTCTTGTTCACCCAGCCCTTCACCCGGATCCGCTCGATGTCACCAAGCCCGGTCCCGGTCCAGAAGGGAAGGATGTGGTTGCGCAGATGCGAGCTGTAGGTCGACCACGTCATCGGCGTCACACCTTGCGCATCGGCCCACTTCCGGATCCACTCGTCGATCGTGGTCTTCGCCAGCCGCGGATCGACGAACCGCTTCCGCCGTTGATCCGACTCCACATCCAGCGCACGCTCCTGCGCCGCCGCCTCACTCGGATATCCGTTCTCCGAGTAAATCGTTCCGTCGTCCAGTCGATAGCGGACGCGCCAGTCGCTTCCGTGCTGCTCAGCCCAAGCCATAATTTTTCCCTTTCCACAGACTTTGGAGTGCGCCGAATTCAGCGCACATGCAGATGAACGCTCGCCTCAGCGAAAAGGGCAAATCAAATGTATTCTTGATACCTTCTGCGGCCAGCGGAATTCCTCGGCTTCACAGTCCGCGACCGAACGCCGCGATGTCCCTCAGAGGCGATCTGCACGAGGTTCTCGCGGGAGAAGCGGAGATGCTTGCCGAGGAACGTGCACGGCACCAGCCTCCGAGCGGCACGCCTCCGAAGCCACGACTCCCGCACCTGCAGCAACGCCGCAGCCTGCGCCGGAGTGAACAGAATCTGCGCCGATTCACCCGCTGCCTGCGACGCAGACGACCGAACGCCATCCGGCCGGGGCGGTACGGCGTCGGAACCGGCCCCATCCGACACGTTTGAAAGAGAAGTTGGACACGACAGCACCGACGCGTCAGCACGGGAGTCGGCACACGAAGCCAGCAAAGGGTCTGCGTGGCTATTAAGCCAGTTGTGGGTCATGAGCGTCCCTTCACAGGTGGCGCCCTCTGAGCGGAGCGCGTCGACGCCCTTGAACTCCGAAATTTGAAGTGGTTGGGGACACTTCACGCCGAATCCAACCCCGCGCGCAAAGCCAGCGCCGGTCGTTCCGCGTGGCGCTACATCCTTCACCACACGATGTGATGCACTCTTCAACTTATGACTACGGGCAGACAATCCGGCCCCGCGGTCGTGCGAGTCGATCTCCTACCCGCGCGGGCCGCCTACCTGATCCGCGCTGGCAGCCGACGAGACTTTCGGCGCGCCGTGCAGGAAGCCACCACTCGTTGGGGTGGCATGGCCGAGCCGATCATCCCGGTGCGACGCGATGGTTCCGTCGACGGATGGTGGCGGCAGGTGGTGGAGGTCGCCGGCGTGGAAGGACTTGTTGACGTCAACGTCGGCACCGCGGTGGCCAGGGAGGTGGCCCAATCGCTTTCCCTGCCGCTCACCGAGTTGAAGCACATTGATCGTTCCGGCGTGACACACTTCTCGACCCATCCCGCTGCGCTGCCCGACCACTTCGACGCGACACAAGTTCGCGTGGTCCCCAAGGCTGGAAGCCCGCTGTGGCAAGTCGTCCTCGGCGGGGACTTCACCCCTGAGCACGAGCAAGCTCTCGACGGAACCGTGCGGTACCACAGAGTGCAGTCAGCCGATCAAGTAGCTCGTGCCGCGCTGCTCGGCCATACCTTCCTCGATCAAACCGTCAGCAACTTCTCCGAGAACTACGCGGTCGGCGCAACCCCGGCACCGGCCCTGATCTGGTTGACAGCCAAGGACAATTACGTCGACTGTCTGTGGTTCTGGAACCTTCGCGTGTTGCGGAACCGCGGATACAACCCAGCACCAATGATCATCATCCCGGCCGACGACCTACCTAACTGGATCGGCTTCGCTCGAGCGCTCGCTCATCCGCTGGCACGCCTGAACGAGTACACCCCAGACGCGAGCGTTACAAGCTTCTCGGTGCCCGAGGACAAGCTGCACTCACTCGCCCAGGAGTTCCTCGGTCTCCACGTCTCAGATCAAAGGCTCACGTCACGCATCAGCTCCTCGACGGAGCTCCGTGTTCCTCCGTTCACCTACCAGTACAACCTCGACTTGCGAGATCTACTGCTCTATGAACGGAGATACGGACAATCACGGGAAGTGGAGACCTTTGTCAGCGAGGGACGCGCAAGCCTGCGGTTCGTCTCTCCGGTCGAATTCTCCCTCGGCGGTCGAACCCTGCTCCGCATGAGCAGTCCGCTGTTTGATCCTCTTCCTCGCAAGGACATCCTCGCCAACCAGATCGTGAACGCCTCCACCTGGCGCGACGACAGCCTTCAGATCGCGACAAACGCAACGAACTCCTACAGACGCGAACTGCACATCCCGTCGTTGCACGAAGCGACAAGCTTGCTCGTCGATGAGCGCACCACCGAGTGGCACCTGTCAGAGAAGGGCAAGATCGCAGACGCGCTCATCCCGGACGCCGATCTGTCGATCCTGCTACGCCCCAGCGTGTACGAGGCGATCACGCACCTGACCACCCCTCGCTCCACCGCCTACCGACGCCAGATGGAACAGATGCGCGCCAGCGGCATGTCCGACGACGAAGTCCAGGCCTACGGTGCCCGCTGGGGAGGTCGTGGCGCACGTCGTTACGACAGCGCGGAAGGGCTCACCGCCAGACTTGGCAAGAACGCCCCGCAACCTGTCCAAGCGCTCGAATCGCTCTGCTCAACGGGATGGGCAGAGCGAGGCTTCGAAACCGCCTGCGCGCGCTGCGGCCTGCGCAGCTTCGTTCCGCTCTCCACCGTCGAGCAGGTCGCACAATGTCCTGGCTGCAAGGCGGCCACCGAGTACACCTCAACCCCTGCAGGCCTCACGCTGCACTATCGGCTGAACTCCTTCATCGACCTGGCAAGCGACCAAGGCGTAGTTCCGCACCTCCTCGTCATCGCCGCATTGGCCAAGAAGCACCCGCACACCCACCTACTGGGCGGAGTACTCGCGACCTTCAACGACAACAGCGTCCACGAGATAGACGTCCTCGGCATCCACGCCCAGCAGTTCATCGCCGGCGAGGTCAAGTCAAAGGCAAGAGAGTTCACACCCGCCCAGCTTGATCGCGATCTCGCCGTCAGCTCCCGCCTCGGCGCTGAAACACACCTCATCGCCGCAGTCGACGAGATCCCCGACGACACCATGCACGCGTGCCGCCAACGCGCAGAAGCAGCAGGACTCAACCTGCTCGTCTTGTCGAAGCAAGACCTACGCCCGTCGGGACCCCCTAACGCTTCAACGACCTGACTTACAACACCGGCACCGTCCGCGGACGAGGCGAGCGCATCCATCGGGCCAACCTAGATACGAACCTGCCACCCGTGTCCCCCAGATACTGAATCACAGTTCACTGACCTGCAAAGACAGCGAATTTGGAGCTAGTCGGGAGCACTTGACTACGTAAATCGAGTGTGTCGGTGTGCATCGGACAGCAGCTCAAGATCTACTCCTTCAGCTGATGAAGACCGCATCGTCCGAAGGTGAACGCGTTCATCGACGCCGATGTCAAGATCTTCGCTGGGCACGGACGCCTCAGCGCTACAGCCAACGCGGATGCAACGGTCATGCTCTCGCTGTCGGCGCAGAGGCACATCGCGGCGACCACCGTGGGCACAGGATCGACGTCGCCGATGGACTGCCGCGTGGGTTCATCGAGCTGAACAAGACACGCGGTGGCGCTGAGGTTCGGCCAAGCTCCTGACCACCCACAGGGGTGGCGGGCTCTGCCAGCCCGCGCGGAACTGACAATGCAGAGGCGTGTCACACGAACCCAGGTGCGTCTGCTGGGTGCCGACTTGCATCGCGAACTCTATCGGGCACCCTGGGCATATCAGGAACAAGTGCCCTGCTTTGGGCAAAATAGCCAGACGGCAGCCGTGTCCGGTTACCTCCTCGGAGGTAACCGGAGGAACGTCGAGGCCGATGACCTCGGCCGATCTGCGCCTTCGACGACGATGATGCGGACCTTCTGAGCTGGCCCGTCGAAGGCGCCATGTAAATGCCGGAGGGCGCTCGAGGGGACCAGCGGGATGGCGACCCGCTCAGAACGGCGCTTCTGCAGCAACTGCAAGGTGTTCGCTACGGTCACTCTATGAACATGCAGCGCGTACACCTTGCTTCTCTCGATGGTGTGCACCTCGAGGCCGCACTTCACCGCGCACCGGCCAACTCGCGCGGGACCGTGGTGCTGGCGCACGGCATCACCGTCGACATGGACGAAGGCGGCATGTTCGTGCGTCTGGCCGACCAACTGGCTCACAACGGCTTCGACGCGCTCAGGTTCAGCTTCCGCGGCCACGGCAACAGCGGTGGTATGCAGGCGGGCACCACTATCGCTGGCGAGGTGCTCGATCTCCAGGCCGCGGTCGAGCACGCGCGCCGTGAGCTCCCTGGCCCGTTGTCGATCATCGCCGCGAGCTTCGGCGCGGTCTCCACATCGCTGTCACTGCCGTGGCTCCAGCACGAGGTCGAAAGAGTCGTCTTCTGGAACCCGGTGCTCGACCTGCACCGCACCTTCGTAGAACCGGAACTGCCGTGGGGCGAGAAGAACTTTAACCGCGAGCAGCAAGAGCACCTGAGTGCCCATGGCTTCCTACTCATCGATGGCGAGTTCCGGCTTGGCCGCATCATGTTCGACGAGTTCAGCCGGTACCAGCCGGCGCAGGAGTTTGTGCGCGACACCCGGCCTGCGCTGGTGGTGCATGGCGATCTGGACAGCTACGTCTCCTACTCCATCGCACGTGATGCCGCGGCCGCGCGGGCGAACTGCGACTTCCGCACCGTCGTCGGCTCAGATCATGGGTTCGATTCGCGGGAGCGCGAGGACGAGGCGATCACGGTGACGGTCGACTGGTTGATGCACGGAAAGTTGGGCACCGCGTGAACATCGAGTCCCTCTACGCGCCGGTCAGCATTGGTGAGACCTCGGTGGTGGGGTCCCACTGCATGATCGGCTATCCGAAGGAAGCGCGAATCAGTGCCGAGCAGAAGATGCCTGGTTCGCCGAAGGTCGGCTCGCGTGTGATCATCGGTGAGCGGTGCCAGCTGGCGAACCAGGTCGTTCTCTACGAAGGCGTGCAGATCAGCGACGGTTGCGTGCTCGAAGACCGCGTGCGGGTCGGCTACGACAGCACCGTCGGTGCTGGGACGCGCATCGCCTACGGGGCCTTCGTCTGCGACCGCGTGACGATCGGCGCGAACGCAGTCGTCGCCGGCTTCGTTTGCGACGGCACGCGGATCGGGGATCGGTCCACCGTGATGGGCGAGCTGGTGCACGAGTACACGCGGCCACACCAAGACTGGTGGGAGGTCGACGAGGATCCGCCCGTGATCGAGGCCGACTCCGTTGTCGGGTTCGGGGCTCGCGTCGTGGGCGGAGTTCGAATCGGCCCGCGCAGCTACGTAGCCGCGGGCGCGGTCGTGACCAAGGACGTGCCACCGGAGCACATCGTGACCGGCGTGAACGAGCACGTGCCCGCCGATCAGTGGAAAGGAAAACGCCTCCAGGGCCTCATCGCGCACTGGCGAGACAGCAGCCCAAGGAAGCTTTAGGGGCCAACGAACTCCGATTCCTCGGTGTCGCTGCCTGCCTCGTCCTTCGGGCGCTGGCGCACGAGTGGTGGCTCGAAGGCCAACGCGCGAAGCCGCCGGGGAAACCGAGCGCGCAGATCGTTGCGCGGGTGGTCGACGTACAGCGCCGGTAGGAACTCGTCCACGGGCACGATCGCGTGCTCCAGCTCGGCCGCCAGTACCGCCCCCAACGCCCTGCGTGTCAGCAAATAGCCGAAGGTGCAGTGGCTGTAGCCCGGCTCCACGAATCCCAGCGAGGCCTCACGATCAGGTTCAAGCGGGAAGCGCCCGAGGTAGAGCAGATCGAACTCCATCTCGGCCTGCGCAAGGCGATCCAGTCCACAGAGGAGTTCAATCAAGAAGTCGCTCGGTAGGACGGCGTCGTCCTCCAGGACAACGATGTACGCCTCGTCGCCGTGCTCGACCGCATCGCGCCAGCAGGCCAGGTGCGCCAGCGCGCAGCCGATCTCCCCGTACTTCAGAGGTCTGTTCCACCACAGGTTGTCCGACTCGACCTGCCACGGGAAGAGCTTGTAGCCCGCAACGTCGAGAGCCTCCCGAGTGAGGCTCCGGCCGTCGAACGGGCCGGTCCAGTCCGAGGTGAAGGTGACGTCGAGCTCGGGAGGCAACGTCTGTTGGATCCACCTGCGGCGATCCTGCCGTCGAGGCAGGTTGATCACGTAGCACCGCAGGTCCGCGGGAGTGATCACGACGAAGCGCGACTGGTCGCCGGGTAGCGGATGGTGTTGTCGACGACAACGGTGAAGGGGTCGTTCGCCGTTCGGGCGAGGACCAGCAGTGGTTCGACCGCGCTGAGGTCCGGTACGTCGATCAAAGCACCGACTCGGCGTGCTTCGGTCACGAGCACGAAGTCGTCGAGGCCGACGAGATCGGTGATGTAGTCGGCACTGCGTGAGCCGCGGTCCGGTTCGAGCAGGCACCGCGCGGCGCCCAGGACGCCGAGGGTCAGGCAGCCGCCGAACAGGAAGACCGTCGTGCCGTTCGCCAGGGTGAGGCGGGTGAGAACCGCCAAGTCCTGCAGCAGTTCCTGCTTCGCCGTCCAGTGCGGGCCGATCGTCAGACCGAGCGCCGGCAGGACGAGCGGGTCGTCCTCGCCCAGCGCGTGAGGCTCGAAGTAGAACGGGAGCATCGGGAGGAACTCGCGGAAGGTCGCGTTCCACGGCGGTCCGCCGACCACGCAGAGCACGTCGGCCTGGGTGTCGTAGTACTCGGACGGCGCGAAGTCGCGGACGACCACGTCCGGACTCAGCTGCGCGAACCGAGTGCGGAGGTAGATGAGGGTGTCGAGATCCGCGAACTTCGCGTAGCGGAGGTAGTTGCGATCAGCCGGCGTCGCGTACTCGGGACGTTCGTCTTCTGGGATCTCGGAGCACACGATGTCGACGCGCGCCCCGGCCATCAAACGCCAGAAAGTGGGCAGGCTCGCTCCGGTCGTCCCGGCCAGAGCCTCAACTAGTTGTTCATCCGTCGCTTGCTGTTCGGCGAGCAATACGTAGACGAGCGTCTCCAAGGCCTGATCAGCACGGCGGCGCACCGTCTTCGCGGCGCACCCCAGCTTCTGTGCCAACGACTCCTGCCTCTCGGTGAGCGTCGGGTGTTCGTGCTCGCCGTCGAGATTGAAGTCGACCTCGACGTGTGCGCGCTGATCCGCGGACAACTGGGCGACCCCGCGCTCGATCGCGGCGACGAGCCTGCCGACCTCCTCAGCGGAGTCCAGTGCATCGCCACGAGATCCGCCGAGATGAGCGCGAACCTCCGGCGTGAGCGCGGTCAGCACCGAGGTAGGACGCGCCAGAGCAGCTCCTTTGCGAAGGCGGAGCATGCTCTCTCGCAGAGAGGCTGCGGACAGTGATCGAGCGGACACCACCTGTCCAGAATATGTCCATGTGGCCACCGCAATGACCAGGAACACGGGCAAGGCGTGGCCTGGTGGATCACCGTGATCGACAGCATCCTCGACTACGGCAGCGCGAAAGGCCTTGGTGAAACTCGGAGGAAGGACATTCGCATGACCGCAGTCGCAATCCGGCTTCGCGACCCTCGAACCCTCGTCTCGCTGGAGGTCTGGGCGCGGCTGGTCAAGCTGATCATGCGCGACCACGACCTGGACTTCGACCTGGCAGAGCGCACACTTGGGCAAACCCTGGCCTACCTCGTGACATCCGCCGAGAACCCCGGGACAACGATGGGCCCGACGCCAGCCGTCGACCTCGGCATCCACACTTTCGTGCTGGACACGCCTCGCTACATCCAGTTCTGCCAGACGTACGCTGGCACCTACATCCATCACGTGCCCGTGCTGGACGAGGAGCTCGACTCCCAGTCAGCACAGGTGCTGCGGGACACAATCGAAGCCATCCGGAATTCGGGATTCCAACCTGACCTCGAGTTGTGGCAGGTCACGGCCTTGGACTCCAGCAGGTGCACTCAGTGCCACGCGGGCTGTCACGACAGCCCCAAGCCGTGAATCGACCCCAGCGAACGAGGAATGTTGCAAGAGATCACGCCAGCCGGCGCCTGGGAGCGCTTTGCCACCAGGGCAACGCCCCGCCGTGCCACTAACGCCGCCGGTGCGACCACATGGCTGAACTGGACCCCATATCCGGATCACGGGCCGGACGAGACGATCCTCGGTGACGTGCGGGGCAAACGCGTCCTGGAACTGGGGTCCGGCTCAGGAGCCAACCTCGCTCACCTCGCAACGCTCGGTGCTCGATGCACGGGGGTGGACATCGCGCCCTCCCGCACGACAACCGCTGAGCTGCGCTGGGGCCGCGGTTCCGACTTGGAGTTCGTCACCCAGGAAGCGGCGGACTATCTCAGGGAGTCAGCCGACCACTTCGACATCGTCATCTCGATCTTCGGAGCGACCTGGTTCACAGACCCGACAATGCTCCTTCCCCTGATCTGCAGGCGACTCGCTCCAAACGGCCTGCTCATCTTCTCCCACAACGACGAGCAATCAGCCGCAGACGAACCACAGCACGCCATCAAGAAGTGGAACCTCTCAGGACAGCGCTGGGTGGATTCACTGCACGACGCAGGCTTCGCCACCGCTGCCTTCGAGATCGTCCCACCCCCGCAGGCGGACCTACCCGGAACCCTGCTAGTTCGCGGTACCGCACCTTCGATCTGATCTTCTGCCTGCCACGTAGCTCGGCCAACTCGAGCAGCCTGGCAGGCAGTTCGCGTTGTGAGCGGTCACGAGTCACGACATCAGAGTGCGGCCGCATCTGACGGCCCGCCGTTGACCGCCCACATCCTGAACTGAGTCCAGGCACACCCACTGAACGGCAGGCGGCCTTCCTGGGGTGCCTTGGAGTCGCGAACCTGCGCTTGGGCAGGTCCGAACCTGACCTCAACGCACGCGCTTTCCTTCGGCTGGCTGTAGGAAGACTTGAACCAGGGCGTGAAGCTGATATCAGACGACACTGTTGGGTCGTTCATCTCGTACACCGGACCTTCCGCCGTTGCCGTCACCAAACGTCACGACGGCAGCGGGCCACCCACGAACGCGAGGAAGTTCGCTGCCTGATCCGACTCAAGCGCGACCTTCTCTTGCTCCTCCCAGAGGCCTTGATACTTCTTCACGATCTTCGGCTCGGGCAGGACCGCCTGCTCGTCGTAACGCTCAACGTAGACGAGGTTCAAGGCGGGGTCAGCCCCATATGTGACGAGGTGGTAGTCACTCTCCTGAGCCGGGTAGAACCCGTGACTGAAGGGGACCCACCGGACGTGCACGTTGGGGAGTCTCACAACCTCGGCCAGCCGAGTGAGCTGCCCCGCCCAGACACCTGTGGCGTCCGAGATGAGGCTTACCCGCGCGAGCGCGGCCTGATCGATGATGAACTCGAACCGCCGTTCCTGATTCAGAAGCGCTTCCTGGCGTCGGACGCGAAGATCTACTAGCCGGTCGATCTCGTCCACAGCCACACCTGCGACTGCCATGAGGTAGCGCATCAATTCAGGCGTCTGGAGCATGCCAGGCAACAGCATGCTCGCCTTGCACCGGATCACCGTGGCCGTGCGCTCCATGTCGACCAGCTTGCGCATCGGCTCGGACTTGAACTTCCAGCGAAGGTCAGACTTCGGAATCTGCGCGGATCCCAGTTCGGCGTGCCAGGCGATCTCGTCCCAGACTTGGGCCTCACCACCCAGTGCCGCCCTGAGCTTGTCGAGGGCATCGGCCGTGAAGAGCTTCTGACCACGCTCCAGATCAACTTGCGTCGGCTGGCTCCAGCCACACGCCGCAGCGACCTCTCGCTGAGTGGTCTCACCACGCAGCGCTTCGAGCAATCGCCCGCACTGGATGTTGTGAATGAAGGCTGGCATCTCCACAGGCGCCATGCACACATCTCCTGAACTCAACACCAAAACCTGCCCGATGCTACAGACAGTAGCAGCCGCTTGTTCACTAGAACGGGGCATTATCAGACTCTGATATCAGACTGTATCGTCCCTACCTGGCCCCAGAACAGCTAGGCATTTACAGCGGAGCGCGCGGGATGATCACTGATATCAAGCAACGTGCGGCAGTCACGCCGTTCAGTTGTGATCACCTGCTCCACAAGCGTTCGCCGGTAGAGCGGCTCGCCGGGAGAAGGGTGCGTCGTTGCCGTCACCCGTTCCTCAGCGACACGGCTATGCCGCCATCCGACACCGGCGAGCGGGCGCGTCACGGCCGGTCGACCCCGCGACCGGCCGTGGCGCCGCTTCCTCGATCAGGCCTGGCTCACTTGACGAGAAGAGGCGTGCACATGGCGCAGCCGAAGAAAGCGGTTCGAGTCGTTGTGGTTCTGGCCTTCGCGGAGGCATCGGTGCTTGCGCGGGCCGCTGTGACGGTCACGTCGGCGCTGGACTGCCGGGAAGTCAACGCCGCGGAGGCGGGTCTCCGCACGTTCCGCAGCGCAGTCGCCCTGGCCATCTCGCGGTCCTCAAGCGAGGTCGTGGTCGATCACACCGAGGCCAACGAGAAGCAGCCGCGTCGCGCGAGCTAGCCGAGGAGGGATTCAGCGATGGGCAACGAGGTCCTGTTCGCCGAGCTACGCCGGCGCTTCGAAGACCATCTCGACCTGCTGGCGCGGGTCGCCGCGGAAGCAGACGCCGAATCGGCTCTGCGGATCTTGCGTCGGGAGGTTCCGTGTCTGGTGGCTGCGCTTCGCGAGCTCGCCGACGAACACCAGCCTGACGAAAGCGGTAGCTGCAGGAAGTGTCGCAGCGGCCCGTTCTGGCGCAGAGTGCCGGCCCCCTGCCGAATGCTGCTCAACGTCCACCTCGCGGTCGGATCGTCGACCGCGACGACACGGGACCGCGTCGACTGGGCTCCACGTCGACACAGGTTGAAGGGCCCCGCAGCAGCCTGAGCATCGAGTTCACATCTTCTGTTCTTCCTACTGAGCAAGGAAAAACCATGCCCAAGAGGTACTCGACTGTGCGCGGCCGTGAGTTCGGCGCGGGCATGCGAACGGCCATCGCACACAGCGGCATGACCGCTCGGCAGATCGCCGCCGTCATGGACTGGCAGGAAGCCAAGGTGTCGGACATGCTCACCGGCAGGGGCGGCGTCACCTTGATGGAAGTCGCGATGTTCCTGAGCGTCTGCCGCATTCCAGGAGCAATGCGTGATCATCTTCTCGGCTTGTTCCCGCTGCTGGATGTGCAGGGTCTATGGCAGCTACACGGCGAGCACTCGCCGATCTGGTCGCGCACTGCCCACGCGCACGTCGACGTGGCCAAGACCCTGGTGAGCTGGGATTCGCACGCAATACCGCTGCTGCTACGCACCCCCGAGCACATGCGCGCGATTCTGGCCGCGTCGCCGCTCGTCCCAGCGAACGAGCTGGACGACCGGTTGCGCGCGTTCGAGGAGTTGCTGCAATTGCGCGGCTCAGTCCACAACTGTGCCTTCTACCTCCGCGAATCAGCACTCCGCTCGCAGGTCGGCAGTCTGGAAGAACACCTCTCCCAACTGCACCGGATCAAACATCTGGCAGGCGAGGCAGGGATCACGATCAAGGTCGTGCCTCAGGCGGTCGGCGCACCTCCCGGCATGGCCGGACCGTTCACGCTGCTCAAGTTCAAAGAGGCCGCCTACGCACCCATGGTGTGGACGGAGACCGAGAACTCCAGCCTCTTCAACGAGGACCCTTCGTCCGTCAAGGGCATCGAGACCGTGGTGCGAGGGCTCGATGCCGTCAGCTTGAACCCAAAAGAGTCCACGCGGCTGATCACTCTTCTCCTGGCAGAAGAAGAGTGATCAGCGCCAAAAATCAGTCAGAACGAACAGCTCCCCTGCCGTAGCTGGGTTTGCGGCCTCCAACGGCAGCCCAGCGGGACCAACCGACGAAAGCGAAGAGAGTGAAGACCAAGACTGGAAAGCCCGAGCTGCAGACCGCAGCCGTCGGCTCCGTGGCAGCGCAGCTGAACGAAGCGATACGTAGGGGAACTCGGGAAGAGCGCAGGATCCGACGAGCCGTTCAGGTCGCCGTAGACAAACGACTCGCCTTCGGACCAAGGCAAATTCCCTTGTGGGCAAGGATCATCCTCTTCGTGGAGATCGTGGCCTGCGGCTCTGCCCTCGTCGTCTGGATCGGCGATCGAGACTGGGTGGCGTGTGTGCTCATCGTCTCGCTGACGATCTTCGGGCTCTTCCTCCTCGACCACGTATGGCGCATGCAATCGCGCGAGAATTCCCTGAAGGCCGGGCTGTACACCGCAGCAACCGAAAGCCCTGCGAACTCCGCCGGGGCGCCCGCGACGGCTCCACCGGCTGACCAGCACAGTCGTTGATGCCCAAGGATTTCCGGCCCACAGCGCTCGAACGCGCCATCGGCCGCAAGCTCAAGGCCTGGCGGAACGAGCACGACCTCAGTCTCACCGAAGCCGGGGTACGTGCTGGCTTCAGCGGCGCCAAGTTGTCGCAGATGGAGAACGCGATGCAACCGTCGGCGACGCTGGACATCATGGCGCTGGGCTACGTCTACAGAGTGTCGAAGCCCACGTGGCAGCTCGTGGTCA
Organism: Lentzea sp. JNUCC 0626; assembly: GCF_043632865.1. Classification (NCBI taxonomy): domain Bacteria; kingdom Bacillati; phylum Actinomycetota; class Actinomycetes; order Pseudonocardiales; family Pseudonocardiaceae; genus Lentzea; species Lentzea sp. JNUCC 0626. Next base: position 10,432,580 of record NZ_CP171635.1, on the reverse strand, counting down.
ACCAGGCCGAACACTCCACGAGGCTCAGACAGACCACGAACTGCGACAAGCTCTTCGAGCCAGCCGAAGACCTTCCACTTCTTCTCGCCGAGGCGACCTCGGCGAGAATTTTCAGCACGGACAAGGTCCCGAGCATCTTCCAGCTCGCCGACTACACCTCTGCGGTCACGCACCGGGACAACCCCGTAGATGCCACATCAGCAGCTCGGATGCGGGAAGTATGGGCGTCACGGGTGAGCACAGAAGATCCGCTCAAGGTTCAGGCGGTCTTTCCGGAAGCGGTGCTCAGGCAGGTTGTAGGCGGGTATCTCTTGCTGAGAGCGCAGCTGCTCCACCTCATGGAGGTGAGCGAGCTGCCGGACGTGAGCGTTCGCGTCGTCCCGCACGCGGCAGGTGCGTATCCGGCGATGGGCTGCCCTTTCACCTGCCTGAGCTTCCCGCACCGGCAGCACGACGACATCGTGTACGCGGAGACGTTCCTGCGCTCCGAGTACATCGACGACCAGCAGCAGCTTGACGCGGTGGCCACGCGCTTCGCGGCGCTGTGGGACCTGGCGCTCGACGACAGCGAGTCGCAGGAGTTGATCGCCGAGGCCGCAGCGCGATGATGGGGTCACGTCACCGCGTCCGCGACTCCGTCACCAAGCTTCCCGCCTGATCGATCAGACCCTCGGCTGCCTGAGCGAGCACCGCTGGTTGCCGGGCGGTCCGGTCAGGTTCGGGCGCGTGGTGACGTAGTAGGCGTTGACGACCTTGTGCTGACCGTCCCTGAAGAAGGGGAACTGGCCGTGCGGTGGAACGCACGCGGTTCCGGTCGTTCCTGTGCCCCAGTGGAACTTGATGAGGATGAAGCTGTCGCCGCAGTGAAAGTAGCGGGCGGTGAGCTCTCCGACTGGCTGTGGCAGCGGAATGAATCCGCATCCGGGCGGCGGCATGATCTTGGCCGACTGCCCGTCTTGATCGTCGATCATTCCCACCGCGGAGGTGGCGAGCAACATGCCCAGCGCGCTGATCGTTCGTGCGACGGTGCTCTTCATCGACTGAACCCTTCTCGCTGAAGTTCTTGTACGACTTCAGTTTTGAAGCGTCCACACCGGACGGACAAGGCGTCTTCCGTATCGCGGCTACCAGCAGACAGAGGACACCTGACTACAGCGGATCGAGGTAGAGCGTGCCTCCGGCTCGCAGTGTGCTCGCCACGAGCACGTCGTTCGCCAGCTGCATCGCCTTCACGGTCTCGGCTGCACCGGCGGGCGCGTAGCGGAGCGCGGCCACGAGGAACACGATGTCGTCGTCCGGAAGGGCCAGCAACGGGGTCGTGATGCGGTCTGTGCGCACTGGGTACGCCAGCGCCAGACCGAAGTCGCTGTACAGCTCGGGGCCGAGTTCGCTCGCGATCTGGTGCAGAACCGCGGGTGCTGCGGTGCCCGGCACGAGGAGGTTGCACCACGGGTGCGGCGAGTCCCACAGGCCCGCACCGCGGAGCACTGGCTCACCTGCCGCAAGCCGGTTGACGAAGTCCCAGTAGTCAGCCGTCTCGCTGTCCACCTCGCGAAAGAACAGGTCATCCAGATCGCCCGAGCCAGAGGTGGTCTCGACGAAGGACACAGCTTCCAGCTCGGCGACGTCTTCGCCGTCACGGACTTTGAGCTGTCCCTCGACGTAGTCAAACGCATCGGTGACGACCAGGTGCTGCTGGTCTTCGAGCAGTTCCGCGACGGTGCCGTAGCGAAGCCTGTGCCACCTGACCGTGTCGGGCGCTGGCACGAGCCGGAGCCGGGCCCGGGTGATGATGCCGTTGCGCCCTCGGCCCGCGCGCACGGCGTCGAACACGTCCCTGTTCTCCGAGGGACTGCACGAGATGAGCGCGCCTTCTGGGGTGATGACTTCCAGCTCGATGACGTTGTCGGTTTGTGCCCCGTGCTGGTGGCTCGCCCCGCCCAGGCCACCTACCGACAAGGTCCCGCCGACGGTGAGCTCTAGGTAGTCGGTGAGAACCGGTGGCGTCAGGCCGCGCGGCAACGTCGCGTTCAGCACGTCGCTCCACCGCGCTCCCGCGTCGACGACGACTGAGTCGGGACCGACATCGTGGATCGCGCCGAGCTGATTCATGTCGACGACAACCCCACCGAGAGCCTGCGCCTGGCCGCCCGTGGAGTGACCCTGACCACGGGGCACGATCCGGAGGCCGTGCTGCCGCGCGAATGCCACCGCTGTGCGGATGTCCGCGGCGTTCGCGGGGCGCAGGACTGCAGCGGGCAGGTGGTGGACGACGTCGCCGTAGTCGCGCGCGGCCCAGCGAAGCGAGTCCTCGTCGGTGTCGAGCGATCCGACCAGTTCGGGCATGGTGTCGAACACCTGGGGCACTAGCCCTCCTCGTTCAAGCTGTTGATCATCTGCTCGCGCAGCCGCGTGGCGGCGGGTTCGGTGTTGCCGGTGAGCAGGTCGGCCGCCGCGGACCAGGCTCGGTGCGCGGCCGCTGGTTGCCGCGGTCGGCGTGCAGATCGCCGATGCGGCTGTAAATGTGGGCTTGGCTCCAGACGTCGCCGACTCTGCCGAAGGTCTCCAGCGCGTCGTGGAGATGCCGGAGCGCGAGCTCGTGCTCGCCTTCCGATTCGGCGAGGCCTGCCAGTAGCCCGGACGCGCACCCTGACGACATGAAGTCCTCGGCGTCGTCGAGGACTTCTCGCGTCCCAAGAAGGAGTTCGCGAGCTTCTCCGACCGATCCGAGAGCAGCGCGGGCCATGGCGAGGTGCGCGGTCGCCACTGAGTGCTGCCAGACGTCGCCGACCTCGGCGCTGATCTCCCTGGCGGTCTCGCAGTGGGCGAACGCGGCGTCGAAGTCGCCGGCCTGGCAGAGCGCACGGCCGAGGCCGACGTGCCCGATGGCAAGTCCTCCGCGGTCGCCCAGCTCGGCGCGGATGGTCATCGCCTCCTGGTAGAGCCCAATCGAAGTCTCTGCGGTGCCGGCGTCGATCCCGGCATCGCCCAGTGTTTCCAACATCCAGGCCTCGGCGTCGCGGTGTCCACCCCGGCGGGCCATCGCCAGCGCGTCGTGCAGCGCGGGAACCCACCACGACCAGGCCCGGCGGTGGAACAACATCTCGTTGATGACGACCGGCAGGTAGGCGACCGCGGTGATGTTCCACTGCGCGCCGTACCGGACCAGCCGGACGAGCAGCCGCAGCTCGTCCTCGAACCACTTGAGCGCGTCCTGCGTTCTGCGGAACGACAGCGTTGTCAGACCTCGCTCAGGCAGGTCGAGGCGTCGCCGTGGGCGGGAGGGCCAGAGCAGTCGGGTGGCTGCGGCCCCGGTGCACAGGTACGAGTCGACCAGACGTTCCAGGGCAGTCTTGTTGTCCTCCGCCATGTTGCGTTCTCGCGCGAGCTCAAGCGCATAGGAGTGGACGAGGTCGTGCATCACGAACCCGTCTTGACCGGTCTGCTCAAGCAGGTGCACCGCGGCCAACGCCAAGAGATGGCCTTGTGCCTGCGACGGAGGTTGGCCCATGAGCGCGCATGCCGCTTCGACGCGGATCGGACCACCTGGATGCAGTCCCAGCACGCGGAAAGTGGCAGACATCTTCGGTGGCAGCGCGTCGTGCGAGTACGACAGCACGGTCCGCACGGCCAGCGTTTCGTCGACCGCGAAGACGTCCAGCGGTTGGCGGCAGGCGAGCTCATCTGCAAGCGCCTGCAGGGGCATGTTCGGCCAGAGACTCGCGCGCTCGGCCGCGATCCGCAGAGCGAGAGGAAGCCGTCCCGCGTAGTCCGCGATGAGCTGCGCGGCGGTGAGGTTGGTGTCGATCCGCGGTCCGACGACCGACCGAAGCAACTCCTGCGCTTCCTCGAAGGTCATCGGCTGCAGGGTGATGCGAATGGCGCCTTCGCGGACCACCGCGCCCGACAAGCGGTTGCGACTGGTGACCACCGCCAACGATGGTGCCGAGCCCGGCAGCAGCGGGCGGACCTGGCCGTCGTCCACGGCGTTGTCCAGCACGACGAGCGTGCGAGTTCCTTCCAGCAGAGTCCGGTAGAGCGCTGCCCGCCCCGCAAGGTCGCCCGGAATCTCTGCCGGGGTGACGCCGAGCGAGCGCAGGAATCCGGCGAGAACGACCGCGGGATCTTCCGGTGGATCCGCCGAATAACCCCTCAGGTCGGTGAAGAGCACGCCGTCGGGGAACTCCTCGGCGATCGAGTGGGCCCAGGTGACGACGAAGGCGGTCTTGCCGACGCCCGCCGGGCCGTCGAACGCGATCACCCCCTCGTGTGTCGCAAGGGCTTCCTCAGCTTCCTTGATCAGCTCGTTGCGCGGAACGAAGCGCCGCACCGCGACAGGGAGTTGCGCTGGGCGCACCCGATCACGAGCTGACCGTGCGCGTGGCCTGGGCACCGCCAGTTCGACCAGCTGACCGCCGGCCTGGAGGGCCCGGTCGATGGCCGCGGCGATGTCCGTTCCCGGCACGTTGCGATGGTTCTCGAGGTTGCCGAGGTAGCTCTTGCTGACATTCGCCTCACGACTCAGGTCTGTGAGCGACTTTCCCCGTTCAAGGCGCAGAGCCCTCAAACGTCCCCCGAACGTTTGTGAACCCGCGTCACCTTCTGTCTGTTCCAGTCTTCCGCTCATCCGAAGACACCCCTCCCCTGGCGATCTCCCCAGACCTCGGCCAACACTGAACTTCGATGGGCAATCACGCGCAGTGGAAGCTGTTGATCCAGGAGGTGATCGTATGTGGACAGCCTCCAAACTCGTCCGGTATTCCGGGCAACTCGGCATACGAAGTCACCCGGTCGAACGACAACTTTCGTCGAATAACGACAGCGCGAGGTGACGAAGACTGTCAGCAGAAGGAGTCGTCGAGACACAGTGATCCCCGATCGCCATTGAGGTAGCCCAAAGCCCACCTCAGCACCGCGTTTCAGGGATCAGCTCGATAGCGACAAAGCCAACCCAATCGGACTGATCCGATCGGCCCAGCGTAAGCAACGGCCGCACGCCCGTCAACCGGAGTCGTCACCGAGTGGAGCGCCGCCTTCTACGCTTGAGAATGCGGACCACAGCCGGAACCAGGTCCTGGTAGTGGCCTCCAGCCAGACGCGCGAGCAGGGCGACAACACGCGCGTCGGTTCCGACGAAGACCCGCGCACGGCGGCGCTCCACTCCGCTCAAGACGATGGCTGCGGCAGCCTCGGGCTCAGTGCGAGCAACACGCTTCTCGAAGCCGCGGACGACCGCCTCACGATTCTCCCTGGCCGCGAAGAGTCCGTTGCGGACGATCGAGGTTCGAACACCACCGGGGAACACGCACGTCACCGAGATCCGGCTGCCGGCAACAGCCAGCTCTTGACGCAGTGACTCGCTGAACCCGCGGACCGCGAACTTCGACGCGTTGTAGGCGGAGTACTTCGGCAAAGCGACCAGCCCGAACGCGCTGGAGAACGTCACGATCCGACCACCCGCCGCCTCGGCGAGGAACGGCAGGTGCGCCTTGACCGTGTACATCAGCCCTCGCCAGTTCACCGACATGACGCGTTCCACGTCCGCGACTTCGGACTCCGCCAGACTTCCCCGATGGATGATCCCTGCGACAGCGAACACGGAGTCGACGCCACCCAGCTCGGAGTGGGCCACACCGGCAGCGGCCGACATCGCACCCCAGTCGGTCACGTCAACGACCTGAGCGACAGTTCGCGCCCCCAGCCCTTCGCAACGACGGACCGTCTCCTCCAGCGCATCCTGGTCGTGATCGAGCAGCGACAGCCTCGCTCCGCGCCGAGCGAGTTCGACCGCGAGCGCGTACCCGATCCCGGCGCCAGCACCGGTGATCACGGCCACCTTGTCCTTGAAGCAGCTCACGAACCAGCACCTTCCCCGCGTCCGGCGACTCAGCCGACCTTCCCACGATCAGGCTTGCTCAGGGTGACGAGCGCCGCCGTGGTGTGCTGATCAAGAGCCATGAGCGCGGCGGAGACGGCCACCGCCAGCCAGCCGCCGTCTTCCCCGCGAAGCCGTAGGACTGCCATGGCACGTCCACTTGAAGCCAGTTCCCGGGACATGGTCACCGCCGAGCGCAAGTCCTCCCTGTGCACTGCGGGCGGGTGCGACGCGCCGAGGGTCCACGCGACGCCGGGCATCGGGTTGTCGAGCCACTTGAGCAAGCGCATCGTGCGCAGATCGACGATGGCCCTCCAGCGACCAGGTGTCGCCTCCGCGGCGAGAACCTGTTGGGCGAGCAGGACAGGCATCGAGGGCGGCGCGGCCGGCACGCTCTCCGCCGGACCGATGTCGTGGGTGATCCCTCGGACGACCAACTCACTCCTGCCGCCGGTCGTGGCCACCTCGACGCAACGGCACGCGAAGTGCACCGCGCGCCGGACACCGTCCCCGCGGTTCACCGTCCACGTCGCCGCGTGCTCCGCGCCAGCCTTCGCGTTGACGATCAGCGCCAGCGCCTTGGCCTCGTCCGAGTTCGTCTGAAGCCGCTGATACGCGAAGAGCTCCGCGAGGTCGTGCTCGTTCCGCCACGCGTCAGGACTCGTCCCGTAGAGCTCCAGGAGGTCGTCGGATCTGCTGCTGACGTGCCGGGTGAGGTTGATGTGCCAGGCGCCCGCAGGGGTGCAAGGCGGCGGCTCTTCGTCCCAAGGCCCCACCCACACATGAGCACCATGGCTGAGTCCGCCGTACGACAACAGCGGGTGCGCGATGACACGACGTTTGCCCGTGGTCGTTCGGACTTCGATCGACTCGCCGCTCTCGACCGCACGCGCGATCACTCCCAGCACGTCGGCAACGAAGGGACCGCGCCCGAGAACGGATCGGATCGACACCATGTTCTTCGGGGTGTCCCCGATGGCCAGCAGCGTCGGTTCTCTGCGGGCACCTCCGAACGTCTCGACCAACAACCAGTCAGCCGCCATCGCTCCGTCCTGCTGATTGAAGATCAATCTGCCCAGTCACACTATCGCCGCCTGGGTGGCCGCACTTGGAACTCTTCCAAACCACCTCAAATCTGCGGCTCGATTCATTCATCCGAGTGAATCACCAAGTAGAGACGAAGACCTGTCTTCTGCGTCTTCTATTCATCTGAAGACGGCGATTGCCTGGCGTTCTGTTGAGGTGCGCTCTAACACTGAACTTCGTCGCCCTCCGGACCCAGCAAGGAGAATTCATGACTTCTCTTCACATAAGGAGGCTCAATGCCCCTTTGGCTGAACTACGGCCTGCTCGGCGCCGTGGCAGGCCCATTCGTGATCGTGTTCAGCAGGGCCATCGCACCTCTCGGCCACGTCGTGCCCAAGACGGTGATCGCTTTCGTGGCGTCGCTGTTGCTGACGGTCGTGCTCATCGAGGTCGCGGAACGCAGGCAGGCAACCGCCGGCGCGCTGGCCTGGCTGGCGATCATCGGTCTGCTTCTCAGCCTGATCGACTGGGCGCACCACCGGCTCCCACACCGCATCGTGGGTGCCCTGCTCGCCGGGGGCTCGGTGCAGCTCGGCTTCGCGGGACTGGTGCAGCACGACCTGTGGCCGTTGGCGCGCGCGGGTGCCGCAGCAGCGGCCGTGTTCGCGTTCATGTTCTTGGTCCACCGGATCTCGCCGTCAGGTCTGGGCTTCGGCGACGTAACGCTGAGCACCACGATGGCGTTCTACCTGGGTTGGTTCGGCTGGCCCTACGTCGCCGCCGGGCTTGGGGCCGCGTTTCTGTCGGCTGGCATCGCGATGTGCGCGTTGCGGGTGACGAAGCTGATCTCACAGGGACAGGCGATCGCGTTCGGGCCCGCGCTGATCTTCGCACCGTTCTGCGTGATCCTTCTGCTCTGACGGAGGTCTGCTGATGTGTCTTCCGCTGCCCGAAGACGATCCGGTCATCGCCCGCGAAGCTCCACGTGCGCTACACCGCGCGTGCGGCGTGCTCGTGCTCATCGTGGTGACCGCTGTTACCGACTATGCGCGCCCCGACACCGGCTTCACGCCAGCTACTCCGCTCGTGGCGGGTGTCTCAAGTCCTGTTTGGAGGCCAAGGTGAAGTTCACCAAATCAGTCTCGGCGACAGTTGCCGGTGTGTTGCTGCTGAGCGCGTGTGAGACGTCTCAGTCCAACGCTCCGGCGACCGTGCAGTCGGCAAACTCACCTACCCCACCGAGCAGGACGGCCACGCCGGAAGAGCAGGCTCTGAACTCGTATCGGCAGATGTGGGCCGCCTTCGCTAACGCCGGCAAGACCTCGGACTGGCAAGCCCCCAGCCTGGGGCAGCACGCCACTGGAACAGCGTTGACCTCGATGTCCCAAAGCCTCTACCGCGACAACACCAGGGGTGTCGTAACCCGTGGCGAGCCCGCGCTCACTCCCTCCGTGCACTCCTTCGAACCGCACGACGCACCGACCAAGGTCATCGTCACCGACTGCGCCGACTCGACGAACGCACTGAAGTACCGCAGCGACAACGGCCAACTCGTCGACAACACACCCGGCGGCAAGCGGCGGATCAACGCCGTCGTCGAGAAGCAGGCGGATGCGACCTGGAAGGTGACGGACTTCGGCGTTCACGAGGTCGGGAGTTGTTGAGCCATGAAGAAAACAGCAACTTTCGCCGTCCTCGCGTCCGTTGCCCTGTGTCTCGGCGCGCCGCCTGCGTCAGCAGACGACATTTGGGGAGGAGCCAGCTGCAGTCAGTCCTCCTCCCCCGGCTGCGAGATCACTGCAGGCGTTCGACCAGACCGCCCGCCGGATCAGGCAGTTGGTTCCACCGGCAACGAAGGCTCGATCGAAGACGCGTTCGCGTGTCGGCACGTACCGGTCGATCGGCCACCTCCACCTGACTCGGCCGCGGAGTCTGGTGGCTGGTTCATGGTGCTGTGCTCGCCGGACGGCAAAGACCCGGACTCGCACGGGCCGGTGTGGATCCCGTCCGGTTCGAGCGCCGAGCCGACGATGTCAGCAGAGCAGGTCGCGCAGATCGCCCGCAAACGTCTTCGGCTGCCCACACCGACCATCAACGCCAGTCCATCTGGAACCCAGTTGGTGCAGCTGCCCACCTGGCTCTGGCTGTCGGGCGGCTGGGCGACCGCTGAGGAGACCGCCTCTGTCCCAGGTGTTTCCGTGACCGCGACGGCGAGGCCGACCTCGGTCATGTGGTCGATGGGCGACGGCAACTCCGTGCACTGCAACGGCCCGGGCACCTCGTACGCCACTGGGACCGACCCGAAGGCGAGCTCGCCTGACTGCGGGCACACCTACCGGCGGACATCGGCCTCCGAACCTGGCCAAGCGTTCGCCGCATCAGCCACCGTGCGGTGGACGGTCACCTGGTCCGGCGCCGGCCAGAGCGGAACGTTCCCCGACCTGACGACCACGAGCGGAAGAGCGTTCCGAGTCGCCGAATCGCAGGCGCTCAACACCGGACGCTGACCAACTCGAACCAAGAACAACCTTCCCATCGCGCGCTGATCACCAGTTGCGACGCGGCGCGCTACCCCTATGCCTGAATCGAGCCGACATGAAGACCACAAGCACTCCACCCTCCACTTCGCACAATTCCCCTTGGCTCGCCAGCAAGCCAAGCGGTATAACGCGACTGCACGGCCGGAAACGCAGCGTCCCGCATCTGATGCTCGGGGTTCTGCTGGCGACCGCCTGCGCTGGAAGCTTCGCGTGGATCTCCCTCACCTCGAACGACCGTCAGCCCGTGCTCGCACTGAGCCGGCCGGTGACGGTCGGGCACGTCCTGACTCAGCAGGACCTGCACCGGGTCAACGTGGCGGTCGAGGTCGGAGTACTCGTCGTGGACGCGGACCGGGCCGGCGACGTCGTGGGCAAGACGATGGCCGTGAGTCTGTCCGCGGGCACGCTGCTCACAACCGACTCGGTGGGCGCTCCGGCGGTTCCGGCTGCGGGACAGTCGATTGCCGCTCTCGCGTTGAAGTCGGGACAGTTCCCCGTCGAGGCCGGACCCGGTGCCCGCGTGGCTGTGGTGCTCGTACCGAACGATGCCGCCTCGTCGCCGGGCTCCCCGGCCACGCAGAGCTGGCCGGGTGTGGTGACCAGCCTGGCCACTCCGTCGAACGAGCAGGTGACCGTGGTGTCGGTGCAGGTGACCGAAGTCGCGGCTCGCCAGATCGCCGCCGTGCCGACAGGACAGCTGGCTCTCGTGCTCCTCTCCGGAGGTGGTCGGTGATGCTGATCGCGGTCCTGAGCCTCAAAGGCTCCCCTGGCGTGACGACCTTCTCCGTCGCCATGGCGGCCCGGTGGCCTGATCCCGCACATGTGCTCCTGGTCGAAGCAGATCCGGCCGGCGGCGACCTGGCGACGCGGTTCTCCCTCCCGCCGTCGCCAGGGCTGCTGAGCCTCGCTGCCGGTCTGAGGACCGGCGGGACCGACCCCTATCTGCCGTGGCAGCACGCGCAGCCTCTGCGCGGCGGGCTGCCGACTCTCACCGCGCCACCTGATGCCGACCAGGCAAGAGCGGCGCTTCTGGCGTTGGCACCGACGTCCGACTCAGCGTTCGGAGTCCTGAGGATCGCGGGCCTCAACCCTGGCAGCGTGGTGGTGGTCGACTGCGGCCGCGTGGGCCACGGTTCCCCCGCGATGGGGATCATCCGCCAAGCCGACGTGCTGGTGCTGCTCACTCGCGCGGACGCCGACCACCTCTCACACCTTGCTCGCAAGCTGGCGGAGATCGGGCGATGGGCACCGAGAGCGGTACTCCTGTTGGCTGGCAACGGCCACTCAGTGCCGGACGTCGCCCGCGAGCTCGGTGTCACCCCGCGGGGACGTGTCCCGCACGACGCCCGAGGCGCATCAGTCCTGTGTGGACGGCCGCGTCCCTGGTGGAGCCGCAGCGGCCCCGCACACTCCGCACTCGGCAGGTTCGCCCACAAGATGGCGTGCTCACTCGCCTCCACACCGGCACTCCCGCTTCGTCATCAAGCCTTCTCGTTGCCTGGGCTCGAAGAATCCCGGGGTACGCGGGGCGGTGTCACGCCATGACGACGTCCCCGGCGCCGGACGACAATGCGGTCTCCAGGCTGCGGCAACGGCTGCGCGAGACCCTCGGCGCAGAGCTTCCTCGTCGGCTGGGCGCTGCTCACGGCAAGTCCGGCGTGGTGAGTGAAGCACGGCGACGGCTAGCTCAGCCGATCGTCGACGACGCGCTCCGCATGCACAACGAAGCCGAGTTGACCGCCAACCACGGTCTGCTGCTGCCCGAAGTCGAGCAGCAGATCGTCGATGAGGTCCTCAACGAGTTCTTCGGTCTGGCAGGTCTGCAACCGCTCCTGGACGACCCCACGATCGAGACGATCAACGCGAACCGGTTCGACAAGGTCATCGTCCAGCACACCGACGGCCGCCGGGCGCACGTCCCACCCATCGCGTCGTCCAACGAGGAACTGACGGATCTCGTCCGGCTGCTCGCGGCGCGCGCGTCCAGCCAGGAGCGCCGGTTCGATCTCGGTTCCCCCGCGGTCAACCTTCAGCTACCCGGCGGCGAGCGCTTGTTCGCGGTGATGGGTCTGACCCAGAACGGCGTGACGTCGCTGTCGATCCGCCGGCACGGCTATCTGACGGCCACGCTCCCGGAACTGCGCGAGCGCGGAACGATCGATGCCGGCCTGCGCGAGTTCCTGCGCGCACTCGTGCGGGCCAGGAAGAACATCCTCATCACCGGCGGTGCCTCGGCGGGGAAGACCACCTTGCTCCGGGCGCTCGCGTCGGAGATGGATCCGATGGAACGCCTGGTCACCATCGAGGACGCCTTCGAACTCGGACTGGAGCGCGATCCGAACATCCACGCGGACGTGATGGCGTTGCAGTCCCGGGATCCGAACGTCGAGGGCGCGGGCGAGGTCTCCCAGGCTGAGCTGGTGCGCTGGGGACTGCGGATGTCTCCGGACCGGGTGATCGTCGGCGAGATCCGCGGGCCTGAGGTGATCCCGATGTGCAACGCCATGTCCCAGGGCAACGACGGGTCGATGGCCACGCTGCACGCGTCCAGCTCCCGCATCGCCTTCACGCGTCTGGCTTCCTACGCCGCCCAGGGCGCCGAACGGCTGCCACTCGAGGCCACCGCCCTCATGGTGGCCGGCGCAGTGCATTTCGTGGTGCACGTGGTCCGCGGCACCGACCAGACGACTCGTGTCGTCTCCTCGATCCGCGAGGTCGTCGACGCCGACGGAGTCCAGGTCGTCTCCAATGAGGTCTACCGGCCCGGCCCCGGCCGGCGCGCTCTGCCCGTTCCCGGAGCGCTGCGCACGGAAACACTCGACGACCTCGTCGACGCCGGCCTGGATCCGGTCGTCCTGGAGAACCCCGAAGGGTGGTGGCCGAGGTGATCCACTCCACCGGACTCGCAGCACTTCTCGGAACAGGTGTAGGGCTGGGTCTGATCCTGCTCGTCATCGGCTGGCGGGGAACCACCAGTCGTCAACTCCCCCGCGCTCGCCCACACCAGGATCCCGTTCACCGACAACGACTCCTCGTCCGCATCGGCCTCGCCACGACCGTCGGTGTGGGCTCCGGACTCGTCACCGGGTGGCTAGCCGGAGGGGTCCTCGCGGGACTTGCCTGCTGGGCACTTCCTCGGCTGCTCCACGGTGATCTAGGCGAGAAGCGGCGAGTCGCACGGGTCGAGGCGATTGCGACGTGGACGGAGATGGTGCGTGACACTCTCGCCGCGGCGTCCGGGCTGGAGCAGGCAATCCTCTCGACGGCGCCGTTGACGCCCAAAGCCATCCGCGAGGACGTCGGGGAACTCGCACTTCGGCTTGAGCGTGGCGACCGTCTCGGACCGGCGCTGCGCGGCCTGGCGGCCAGCCTCGCAGATCCGATCAGCGACCTCGTGGTCGCCGCACTGGTGAAAGCCGCCGACCAACCGGCCCGTCAGCTAGGTGACCTGCTCGGCGCTCTCGCTCACACCGCCCGCGAACAGGTGTCGATGACGATGCGCGTCGAAGCAGGCCGAGCGCGCACACGGACGTCGGTGCGGGTGGTCGTGGGCACAACGCTGGCTTTCGCGGTCGCGGTCGTGCTGCTCAACCGCGGCTATCTGGCGGCGTACGACTCGTGGGAAGGACAGCTGGTGCTGCTCGGCATCGGCTCACTGTTCGCCGCGGGATTCACCTGGCTCACCAAGATCTCGCAAGCCCCCGCACCGGCCCGATTCCTGGCCGCAGAACAGGAGGCGTGACGTGATCTCCGCACTGTTCCTGGGACTTGGCCTCGGACTCGGTCTGTGGTCCTTGATCGTGTGGGCGTACCCGCCTCGCCCTTCCCTGCGAACCGCGCTGGCACGTGCCACCAGCAGCCCACACCCGATCAACGCCAGCACAAGCCACATCAGCAAACTCGCCGCCCCTCTTCAAGCCTGGGGACTCCCCGGAGAGCGAGTCCTGCACGACCTGGCAGTCATCGGCCGTCCGCCTGACGTGCACCTCGCCGAAAAGGCCTCTCTCGCCATGACCGGTGCGACCGTGCCGGTGCTGGTGCAAGGGCTGTTGATCGCGGCCGACGCAGGCGTCGACCTCACCTTCCCGCTCGTCGCGGGGAGCGTGCTCGCCACTGCCGGCTTCTTCTTGCCTGATCTGCGAGTGCGTGCCGCGGCAACCCTGCGTCGAACGGAGTTCAGGCACGCCCTCTCGTCGTACCTGGATCTCGTCTGGATCGCTTTGGCCGGTGGCGCCGGGGTCACCAGCGCGCTGCGCGACTCGGCGGAGGTCGGTCGCGGTTGGGCGTTCAGCCAGATCCAGCACGCGTTGAACGCCGCGATGCTGACCCGAAGCACGCCTTGGACGAAACTGCGGCAGCTCGGCGAGGAACTCGGGGTGTCCGAACTCGCCGAACTGGCGTCCTCGGCCAGCCTCGCCGGCTCCGAGGGCGCGAAGGTCCGCGCGAGCCTCGCCGCGAAAGCCGCGGCCCTGCGCGCGCACCAGCTCTCCCACGAGGAAGCCAACGCCCAATCGGCGACGGAACGCATGTCGCTGCCGGTGATGCTCCTCTTGCTCGGATTTCTCGCGTTCATCACGTACCCGGCCGCGACGCAGGTCCTCAACGGACTCTGACATGTCGCCTGGCAGAAAGGAGAAACAGATGTTCAAGCTCTACTGGGACGTTGCGCGGAGGGCCGTTCGAGCTCGTATCGCACTGCTGCGCCGGATTCCCGACGCTGGCTACGTGAGCGAGTGGGTGCTGCTGACGGCGTTGCTCGTGTCCGCTGTTCTTGTCGTCGTGGGCATCTTCGTCGCGAAGATCATCGCCAAGGTCAACGGGATCGAGCTGTGAAAGCCCGTCTCCGCTCGGCTCTTGCGGACGACCGCGGTGCGGCGAGCGCGGAACTCGTGATCGCACTTGCCCTGGTGATGCTGGTTGTGATGGCCGCTGCGCAGTTCGCGCTCTGGTCGCACGCCACTCACATAGCGCAAGCCGCTGCCTCGCAGGGGCTTGCCGCGTCTCGTGTACAGGATGGAACCGCGGACGATGGCAGAAGGGCGGCCCAATACCTGCTCGACCAGTTGGCCAGTGGTCCGCTGAGTGACGAGAGCATCAGTTCCAAACGAGGCGACGTCTCCGCCTCCGTCCGGGTTTTCGGAACCGCAACCGCTGTGGTGCCCTTCGTACGGCTCCCTGTGCACGCTGAGGCCGCAGGTCCCGTCGAACGGTTCCTCCCGGACGGGGCGCCCTGATGAGCAGGTGGCCCGATGACCGCGGCTCCGTCGTTGCCGAAACGACCCTGCTAGCGCCGTTGTTGTGCATGCTCTTGGTGCTCGTGGGCGTGTTCGTTCATCGCGGAGTGGACGCGAGGCTGCACGTCAACGACGCTGCTCACCAGGCGGCGAGAGCCGCCAGCCTCGAACGCACCGCCTTTCGAGCAAGCGCGGCCGCTCAGTCCGTGGCCTCGACCGCGCTCTCGTCGGCCGGTGTCGCCTGCCGAGCCCTCGATGTGGACGTGGCAACGGGCGACCTCAAGCCAGGCGGAACAGTCATCGTCACGGTGTCGTGCTCCGTCGACCTCAGCGATGCACGAGTCCTCGGCACACCCGAGCGCAAACGCTTGTCCTCCAGCGCAACCCAGCCGGTGGACACCTGGCGCTCAAGTCCGATCGAACGACGACAATGACCGCCTTCGTCGTGTCGATCCTCATGGCGCTGATCCTGCTGACCGGGCTGGTGCTCGACGGCGGTTCCGCGCTCGCCACCAAGGTGCGCGCCGCAGGTCAGGCCGAAGCCGCCGCGCGTGCCGGTGCCCAGGCGATCGACCTCACCAAGTACCGCACGAGCAACCATCTCTCCTTGGTCCCCTCACAAGCGGCCGCCAACGCACACAAATTCCTCAGCAGCGTGGGAGCAAAGGGAAGCGTGGTCGTCACCGGCAACACGGTGACAGTCACGGTCGACGCCTCCCAGCCTGCCCAGCTTCTCGGGTTCATCGGCATCTCCAGCCTCCGCGTCCGCGGCACCGGCCGTGCCCTCCCCCAGCTGGGAGTGACAGCAATCGATCGGTGAACCAGACCTGGCACCACCACCTCAGCGAAGGGCGAAACACCATGGCGACGTCAGAAGAGATCCTCAGCCGCGTATCCGAGTTCGACTCCGAGCGCAGCGACCGGCGCAAGGCCGCGGCACACCAGGTCGGCGACCTGGCGAGGCGGCACGCCGACCTCGTCGCCGAGAGCGAGGCGGTCCAGCGCGAGCTCGCCGAGATCCTCGCCGGCTGCGATGACGTGATCAGCCTGACCGAACTCGCCCAGTTCACCGACGTGCCGGAGGGACAACTCGCGCACTGGCGGGACGGCGCGAAGCCCGGCCGCGGCAGGAAACGGCGGACAGGCCCGCGAACCCCGGCCACCAAGGAGCGCGTCCAGCGCAACACCCCGTCCAGGCACACGCCCCACGAGCCGGTCCTGCAGGAGCTGCCCGTCGCCCAAGGCTTTGTGGATGAACAGGTTCCCGCCGGGGTGAGCTGAGATGAGGGGATCAACGTTCAGGCGCACCAGCGTCGTCATCGTTCAAGCAACGCGCGGCATGCTGGCGGTCGCCGTGCTGTTCGCACTCGTCGCCGGGCTGCCGTGGGCGTTGTGGCACTTCGTCGGCTGGCCGCTGCCCGACCACGTTCCGACGCTCGGCGAGGTCGAGGCGCTACTGCTGAGCCCGATGACCGGAACGTTCCTGCTGAACGTCCTCGCGTGCGCGACTTGGCTTGCGTGGGCGAGGTTCACGTTCGACGTCTTGCGCTGCGCCTACGGGATTCTGCAAGACGGAGTGCAGGCGATCCAGTGCAGTCAGGTCTCGTCGCGCGAGCCCGCGCACGCCTTGGCGACCGTCCTCATCAGCGCTGTCCTGCTGTCCATCGCAGGCCCCCGCCTCGCGCACGCCGAACCTGGTTCAAGCACGAGCTCATCCGTCTCGCAGCAGGTCGAGCCACGCCCCGCTCCGACGGTCGTCGTCCGGCCACCGGATCCGGAGACTGGACTCCACGACTCGCTCGCCCTCATCTCCGAACGCGCGTTCGGCACCCAGGATCGCTGGCCGGAGATCTTCGACCTCAACCGAGGCAAACCTCAGCCCAACGGAAAGCCGTTCTCCGATCCCCACCTGATCTTCCCCGGCGAGACACTGCGCCTGGCTGCGGATCCGACACCTGCGCCCAAGCCGGAGCAACCCTCAGCCCCCGCGCAAGAGCTCGCCCCGCCACCCTCTCCCACAACCGAGACACCTGCGCCGGACGACCACGCTCCCGCAGTCAGCTGGGGAACAGAGCTCTACATAGGTGTCGGCCTGGCGGCTGCGGTGACCTCTGCACTGGCAACCGCACACCACCGGCACCGCCAGCGCTACCGCCCCGGCAGCGGCAAACGCGACGATCTCAGCAACCCCACAGCGCCAGTCATCTACCGACTGCGGCTCGCCAGCCGGAACGCCCAGGAGTCGAACGCCGAACCCGAGGCCAACGCCGCCGCGAGCCCCATCAAGCGAACGACAGCACGACCCGGCTCCCGCAACGGACACGAACTCGCCTTGGACCTCGCCGCCACCTGCGGGCTCGGCCTCGTCGGCCCCGGCGCGAGCTCCACCGCACGCGCACTGCTCGTCACCGCGCTGTCCACAAACCACCCGGCGACGTCGGCCGGGACGAGAGTGCTCGTCCCGACCGGCGACCTACAGCTGATGTTCGGTCAGGAGCTCGAGGGAACCGTCCTCCCGCACGGCCTTGAGACGTACACCGATCTGGACGAGGCCGTCCGTGCCTTGAAGGCTGATAGCGACGCCCAGGTGCTGCTCGCCCAAGCCCCCCAACGCCATCACGAACACCTGGCACGCGCCCTTGGCCAACGCTGCGCCGTCATCCTGCTCGGCCAGTGGCAGACCGGGGTGACCGCGTACGTCCGCGCAGACGGGCTTGTTGGCGCCACAAACCCCGGCAGGGGCGAGACACTGCGCGAGTCCAGGCTCTTCCACATCGGCGCCGATGATGCCCTGGACGTGCTCACGCTGCTTCGTCGCGCAGAGCCGGACCGCGCCCCCTCCGCGGCGCGCACCATCCACCTCGCTGCTGACCCGCTGGAGATCATGGGCGAGAACGCGGCCACTCCACCCGGCCGCTCTCATCGCACCGCACCGGAACACATCGGGAACATCGTTTCCCAGCAGGCCGTGAACGCCAGCGTCCGACTCCAGCTGCTCGGCCGTGTGCGCGTGTTCTGGCTGCGCTCGTCCCATGACGACGAGGTCGAAGTCACCGGCGCGTTCCAGCCCAGGCAATTGGAGCTGCTCACCTTTCTCGGCCTGCACCCCGACGGAGCGACACGTGAATCACTCGTCGCGGCGCTGTGGGAACACAGCCCTTCGGAGAGGGTCACTAGTGCGCTGAACACCGCCCTGTCCCGTCTACGCAACACACTTTCCAATGTCACCAACAGCACCAACGCGATCATCACCGCGAACGGCACCTTCGCGCTGAACCCCGACGAGGCCACCGTCGACTACTGGACCTTCCACAGCGCGAACACCCGGCGGCGCTTGGCTTCCACCGCGCGACAGCGGATCGACGCCGACCGCGGCATCGTCGAGGCCTACGCGGGTCCGCTCGCCGACGGCATGTCAACGAACTGGCTTGAGACAGCGCGAGAAGCGATAAGACGGGACGCCCTGGACGCGGTCTCGGACCTCGCTCGCGCACTCGTTGCCGACAACCCCGAACAGACCCTCGACCTGCTGGAAACCGCGCGCGCGTTCGATCCGCACAACGAGCTCCTCTACCGGGACATCATGCGTCTGCAGGGAAAAATTGGCCGCCTCGAAGCGATCCCGCGGACTCTGACGCTGCTCACGACGCGCCTCGCGGAGATCGGCGACCAGCCGTCTCCCCAGTCGCTGGAACTCGCCACTCGCCTGCAACAGCGAAACGACGAAACCGAACAAATCCAGAATCAGCCGGCACAATCAAAATGATCCCCATTTCAATGTGCACATTTCCAGCGGTCCAATCAATTGAAGTCTTTCCAAGACGTCGCGCGCCCCGAGCAGCACGACGTTCAACCGCGGTCAGACCAGCTCACTAACCATGCACTCATCGACCGCACGTGCGGGCTCACACGGGGGATCACATTGGGGATCCCACTGCGGATCCCCTTAGACCACCACCCCACAGAGATGAGAAAGCGCCGCTCAGCGAGCCGCCGAAGGATCACCTGACATCCCAGACTCGCTTGCCGGCAAGCCGGTGAACACATCGGGCCAGGCTGGTCGCCTGCACACCCAAATCCCCCAGGCAACCGCCTCACGGTCCGCGTTCATCTCACGCCATCCCGACCAGCCCCTTCGTTCCAGCTTGATCCAATCAAGCCCTCTCATCCACCTCCATCCCTCCGCCGGCGCCGGCCACAACGCGCACCGCAGCCACGAAGGTGAATCCAGCCACGCAGAGCCGAACGATGAATGCAAATTGCATAAATCCACACAAAGAGTCTTGAAATATCGCCACCAAACGACTTGCAATACCCCCGAACCAGAGCAACAATTGAACCATCGGAAACGAAACGAATACAACCCCCGGCGCGAGCCATGCCCGACGGAGAACATGATGACGAAGTCCGGAATCATTTACGAACTGACCCGCGAACCGTTCGATCCCCGCCCCGCTGAGTTCTACGTCGACCCCGGACACCGCGACGGTTGCCGGTAATGCCGCCGACGTAACAACAAACGTCATCACGTCAGAACTGCACTGGCCCACCAACGTCCACGAGGTAATCCGAATGACTGAGCACCGACTCGACACCAACACCGTGCGCGCAACGACAGTGAACGACTGCACGGTGACGGTGATCCACGACTCCAACGACCCGACCAAGATCATATACGGCACGGTCGAACGCCGCGGCGCACTCGTCGGCAGCCTTCACTGCGTCGACCACATCCTCCAACGTGGCTGGCAGATCGTCGCCGGGTATGGCCTTCTAGCTCACAACCGTCGCACCGTGCGACTCGACACCGTGGCTGCGGCCGTCGAAGTCCTGACCACCGTGCTGACCGCCCGCGACAGTTTCGAAGTGGAACGGCGGCTCGACGAGTACTTGCAGCGCAACAACCCCATTTCCACGTAGCGCCGCCGACACAACGCAACGCCGTGACGTTCTCAGAAACCGCACCCGATGGGAAGGACCACCGCGATGGCCACGCCGCCGACCGCTGCAGCAGCCTCCGGCACCACGACCGCCACCACGGCGGGCGGGCGGTTGCCCAGCGGCGAACTCCGCCGACGTGTGGCCCAAGTCCTGCTTCAGAGAGCCAGCGACAAGCTGACACCGCGCGAAGTCGCCACCGCACTCGGCGGGAGATCCTCGGGCGCAATCAGGAACGCACTCGCCACGCTGGCTGCCGGAGGCTGCGCCGAGCGGACCTCGACCAAACCGGTCCGCTATCGGGCGACCGCAACCACAATCGATGCCGCCACCGAGTCCGTCGCGGCGCCGTCCGGCACGCCACGCCGTCCCCGGAGTCCACGCCGAGAGTCTGCGCCCGCTGCCCCGTCGACGTCGGCCAGCGGTCCTGTGACACGCCCCAATGGCCAGCTGTACCACCCGCGAACGTTGTCCGGCCTGTCCGATGTGGACGCGTTACAGAAGTTGCGTGACGCCGGTGTGGCCGCGTTGCTGTACGGACCGCCCGGAACCGGCAAGACCTCGTTGATCGAGGCCGCCTTCGGTGACCTCGTGACCATCCAGGGCGACGGCGACACCACGGTGGCCGACATCGTCGGCGAGTACACGCAAACCCCGGACGGCAAGTTCGTGTTCGTGCACGGGCCGCTGGTCCGCGCGATGCGCGAAGGCCGCACGTTGTTCATCGATGACGCGACCCTCATACCGCCGACCGTGCTCGCCGTGGTCTACCCCGCGATGGACGGACGCCGCCAGATCACCATCAAGGCCAACGGCGGTGAGACGATCGACGCCGCCCCCGGTTTCTACGTGGTGGCCGGACACAACCCCGGTGTGCACGGGGCGATCCTCACCGACGCACTCGCGTCCCGGTTCTCCGTGCAGATCCACGTGTCCACCGACTACGACCTCGCGGACCAACTGGGGATCGACCGCCGCGCGGTGACGGTCGCCCGCAAGCTCGCGACCCGCTACAAGCGCGGCGAGGTCGGTTGGGCACCACAACTTCGCGAGCTGATCGCGTTCCAGAAGGTCTCCGAGGTCCTCGGACCGGACGCCGCCGCCGGAAACCTGATCGGCACCGCCCCCGAAGAAGACCGCGAGATCGTCGCCTCTGTGGTGCGTGACGTGTTCAGCAAAACCCTTGTCCCCCTTGCGCTCGGCACACGCATCTGACCAAACCGCTCGTGAAGAAAGGACACTGGCTATGACCGCACACGTGATCGCCGCCCCGGCCATCGTCGGCACGGCCGTGTTCCCCGCCGCGCCCGGCTGGCTGTCGCTCTCAGAGGCCATGACCGCCGAAGTCCCCGCCATCACCGACCGAGACGATCTCCTGGTCAACATCGCCCCCGGTGCCGGTCACGGCGCCCCGGCATGCCTGTTGCACAACGGAATCATCGAGATCGACGGCACCCACATGGGCACCGTGGACCCCGTCACCGCGACCCCGCATCTGACCAGCGACCGCGCCCGCTACGCCACCGTGTGGGGGCTGCTCACCCACGAGTGCGCCCACGCCCGCCACAGCAAATGGACCCCGCCCTGGAACGCCGATCCCGACGCCGTGGCCGCCGCCACCTTGTTGGAGGAGTCCCGCATCGAAGCGGCACAGATCCGCCGCCGACCCGATGATCGGCACTGGTTGCGCGCCTCGTCAGCCAATCTGGTCCTCAACACCACCAAGGCGAACGATCCCGCACATGCACCTACCATGACCGCACGCCACGCTGCAGAGGTCGCCGCGCTGTTGCTCGCACGCGTCGACGGCGGCATCCTCACCCGCGCCGAAACCGCTTGCGTCACAAGCGTTGTCAGGTCGGTACTGGGCACCCCGAACCTGCGGAAGCTGCGGGCGTTGTGGCGCGAGGCGTTCACCGTGGCCGATGAAGATGCCACGGCCATGCTCGACATCGGTCGCCGTTGGTGCGAGATCGTCGCACCGGACGCCGAAGCCCCCGAACCCTCCGATCCGGACACCCCACCCAACACGCTCTCGCCTTTGGCCAAGTCTGTCACCTCCGCAGTGGCGAAGGTCGCGCGCGCCGTCGCGAGCAGCTCACCTCCCGGCGTTCCCGCACCCTCTGCGGTGAAACCGAAAGCCGATGCCGACACCGAACGCGTCGCCGACGCCGCCCGAGCCGTGTTCGACGATGACTCCAGCAAACTGAAAACAGGTGGCACCGCCACATCGCGCGCCCGCCCGCCCACCACCGACGAGCACGTAGCGGCCCGCGTGCTGGCACGTGCGCTCTCCACCGCCGGAGTGCGCGACCGCGTAGCGGTCAAAACCACCTCGGCGCTGCCGCCCGGAAGGCTGAGGATGCGCGGAGTGCTGGCCCGCGAGGCCCAACGCGCTGCTGGTGCCGCGCCGACCGCCGAACCGTTCACTCGCGTGACCCGAAACGTCGTACCGACCCCGCCACTACGCCTCGGCATCGCGTGCGATGTGTCCGGTTCCATGCGGGCCGTCACCCGACAGGTCGCCTCAACCGCTTGGATTCTGGCGAATGCCGCCCGCCACACCCCGGTTTCCGCCACCACCGCCACGGTGATCTTCGGCAACCACGTGCGACCGATCACCTACCCCGGTGTCGCTCCCAATTCAGTCACCGAGTTCCACGCCGAAGACAGCTGGGAAGACGTCACCACCGCGATAGACGCACTCGACGGTGCGCTCGGACTATCTCGCCCTGGCGCTGCTCGGCTGCTGGTCGTCATCTCCGACGGCCTGTACCGGGCGGACGAGAGGCGGAACGGCCAGAAGCTCGTCGATCGATTGAGGGACAGCGGATGCGCTGTTCTGTGGTTGTCCACCGACGAACGCAGCAGACCGTTCAACGGTGCTACGGAGCACCGTCTGGACGTGCACGTCACCGACACCGTGGACAACGACGACTCCAAGACAGCCTTCTGCACCTGCAAGTGGGTAGAAGAACACACCACATGGGCTAAAGCCGAGAACGCCGCTACCTGCCACCGGAACTCCACCGACTCGGCGTCGATCGCCCGCGCCGTCGGACGTGCCGCCACAACGGCACTCCGCACCGCCCGATGACCACCGGACTGCGACATAACAACGTCCGACCTTCACCATCCCGACGAACCAAGGAATTGAGGCCGTCATGACCACCACTCCGAACAGCCGCCGAGACCTGGTCGAACGGGCGATAGCGGAGTCCCGGCACCGCAAAGCATTGGGCGAGGACCGCTTCGACTTCGATCGCGAGAACCTCCCTCGGAAGGTCCATCGCAGTTTCACCATCGGACGGATCGCCGACCAACTCCTGGTGAACCGTGTCAGCGTCGCGGTGACCGACGACCCGGATCGCCGATACGGCATCTCACGGCCAGAACCCGGAGACCTGATCACGATCACCGACCCAGGCACGCCTCTCGTGCTGCGGTTCGTGCCCGACTTCACTGCGCTCGACCGTCGGTGGCTGCTCCTGGACGAGTGCCCTGACTGCGGCGGCGTCGTCCCCATGGCCCGGGTAGCCAGGCTGGCCGACTTGGGCGACCACCTCGACCCGGACAAGGACGCCCTGCTCGACGAGCTCCCCGCCGAGTACTACGGCGACCCCGCACACCGCAAGAACTGTTCGCACAGCATCTCATCACCCGAGGAGGACGCAGATGACCAACCGAGCCACTGACCCGCGAGCCGGAGTCGTCGGCCTTGCCGGTCGTGCGATACGCGTCGCACGGGCATATCGCGCCGCCGACCCAGACGGATTCCCACGACGCAACAACTCCGCCGACCAGTGGAACAGGTGGACCCGTCGCGCTCGCGTCACCCGAAGAATTGCGGTCGCGCTACAGGTCTCCGTGGACAGCGTTCTCGTCACCGACGACCCCCAACGCGAGTACCTCACAAAAGGTGGCCCTGTCCCCGGTGACCTCATCACGGTCACCGAACACCTGACCGGATGCGCGTGGCGGTTCATACCCGACAACACCACTCCCGGCATCGCGTGGCTCTTGCTCGGCCCCTGTCCCAGCTGCCGAGCCGAGATCCCCGTCGCCCGCCTCGCCGGCCTAGCCGACCTCGGTGACCACCTCGACCGCGGCACCGAACCTTTTGAGCTGATCGCCGAGGCCTGCAATGACTTCCTGCACTCACCTGGCTGCGCTTCGGTGCGGTCTGCGATCGCGGAACTGGTCGCGACCCCACTACCCGCCGGGCAACCCGTAGCTGGAGGAGACCACCGTGCAGCCACATGAGGGCCCAGAGATCGAAGTCCGCACGTTCCACGACAACGGTTGCGTGGTGACCTCCGTCGTCGCCGACCCAGCCGACGCACAACAGATCCTCTACGGCACGGTCGCCCGCGACGGCGTCCTCATCGGCAGCTTCTACTGCGTCGATCAAGCACGGCAGTCGGGGTGGCGCGTCGTCATGAACGGCACGCAGTACGCGCTGAACGGGCTTGTCGCTGATCGCGACCTCGAGGGCGACGTCATTGGCGTACTCACCTCACTACCAACTCCACTCTGAGCCAGAGAAGACAGGGGATTCGCAATGACTACAGCGTTTCAGCCCACAACGGTCGATGAGGACTTCGGCGTGACCGCTGGCACCTCGTACTACTACCACCGAATCGTGCACCTCGGCTCCTACACGCTGCGAGCACAGGTACACCGAGACATCACGCCTTACAACTCCTATGGGACAGCGGAGCTGCTCAGCGCGGACCTGACGTGGACAAATCTCAAGTGGACTCACGGTGAACGGTGGACAAAAGACACACCGCAACCCTGCGATGTCACCGACGCCAAGGCCGTGCTGACCAACGTCGCCGACGAGTTGATCCGACGTGCCACCGCGATCCTTCACAACGGAACCGCCGTCCCACAGCAGTCCCTCGATCTGATGGGAGCGCTGCTGACCCTCGCCTATGGGAGTACCGGCGAGCACGCGATCACAGCCGCCGACGTGCGCTGGGCCAAAGAAAACGGCGGCCCGTTCCGGGTCGTGCCGAAGCCCGACGGCACCGTGCTGCTGACGAAGGCGCACCGGTACGACTGCCCGCTCCTTGCCACTCAGGGCGCGGAAGCGTGCGACGACCGTTGCCTGCCAACAAATCCTCCACCCTCGCGGAGCGATTGGAGCAGCCAATGACGAAGCCCAGTAGCGCTACCCCACTTCCAGAAGTATTGTCCCGATTGCGGAGCCCGAGCCGCCGAGGCACATCTCGACGGATGCGACGTCGCGGTGTGCTCGGTCACTGGCCTCCAACGACTCAGCTGTCCGCACGACCACGACTGCGGGGTTGACGTGTGGACCGGTAGCTGGCCCGGAATCGCGGACTGCGAGCGGCTCGGCTTCATGATCGGCCCCGGTCTGCCCGACCTGTGTCGGCTCTACCACGAGGCGACCTGGGATCCCACGTCCCGACATTGGAACGTTCCGGGCTGACCAGTCAGCACCTCTACCCGACCGACGACCGCGCGTCGCCGGTCGGCCTTCTCCAGCAATGAGCTCCATCGCCGGCGCCGCCTTTTGAAAGACAACCGCGGCATCAAGTGTGCCCCAATCAACGCGCCCATGCCCTTGCCGAAGTCGTCACCTCAGCGGCTATGCGGATGAGTCATTTCCTCTGCCTAGCAAGGACTTCCGCACGCATGTCACCTCAACGTGCGGCCATCAGAGGCCGTCGAAACGTGTTCCCCGTTCTGGTGGTCGCCACCCAAGGCACGAGGGTGCCGCCACTCCTGACGTGGACAGTGTCCCGAACACCGACGCGGGAGCGGTCCCACACCAGTTCCTCGTCCACCGTCGGCAATCCGCCTCCAGCAGTTCGGCGTTGCCGCCGCGCGCCTACGGCCCGCAGCCCCACCGGGTGCGTCCAAGACGCGTGCCCGGTGAGGCTGCGGATTTGCCGTGGTCCCCGCCATGGCCCTGTGCACACTTTCCGTGAGCGACAAGGTCGATCGCGGCGGCGTGGCTCAGTCGGAAATCGAGGCTTTCCCCCTGTCTACCAACGGTTGCACACCGACGATGGCGGCACCCACGCTCGAAAGTTCGCGGGCCACGACGTCCGGATCACATCCCACTCGCGGCAGGCGAGCCCTGATCGCGGTCGCGGACCGCTCCATGTCCTTGGCAAGCACCCGAATACGCTCCGCCGCGCCGTCGTCGCCCGTACGCATCCAGGCATCCCGCAGCTCCCCGTCAAGGCTCTCGCTCCAGGGTTGATTGGCTTTCGCCGCCTGCGCGGGTCGCGTCTGAAGTCGCGCGTGTGCGGTGAGCACACGGCTGATCAGTTTGCCGATCTCGCCGCCTCCTTGGACAGGGAGCCGAAGGCGACCGTCGGCAACGACTTCACCCGAGTCCTTCGTTCCCAGCAGATCGAGCACCAGCCCGTTTGCTTCCGCCGTCGCGGAGAGCTGGTAGTCGACGTCGCCGAACCTCGCCTTGTTCTGATAGCTGGATGTCATGGCACACCTCATGATTTCTACCGCCGGAAGGCGACCTGGATGTTGGTGGACAACGGGAGAAGTAGAGGTCCGGTCAGGATCCTCGCGCCCGCTGCCAGCGGTTACGGCACACGTCGAAACTGGACCATGCTGCCGACGAACGTCGCCTCTTCGTTGCCGCAAACAACGCGAATGTGTTGCATGAAGCGCGACCGGCCAGGTCGATCGAGATCGACCTCGTTGTAGTGGCTCGCCAGCTCGGCCAGCATCTGCACGGCGAAATGGGCGGACATGCCCTTGATGGCATCGGACACATCGGGTTTGGACGTGAAGGTGATGCGGAGAACTGGCACCTCGTGAGTGATGTCAGCAACGACACTGAACTCCGCATCGTTGGGAAACAGCCCGTCATGCTGCAGGTTTTCGATGTTCTGGTCCAGCCTGCCCGCGATCTCGCCGACAGTCAGTCCGGCGGCTTCCGCGTGGTGTTCACCCGTCAGCAGTCGACCCGAAGCCGCAACAACGTCGGCTCCCGCCTGCATGAGATCCGCGACCGTCGGCGCGATCCGCTGCGGCCAGTCCTCACCGAGAGTCGGCCATGTTCCGACGGTGCGCCACTCCCCGCTCCGCGCATGGAGCAGTTCGACGTCGACCGCCGAGATGCCGTCGTCGCCTGCAGGACGGGGCAGCAACCTGACCACGACCGAACCGTCGTGACGGGACGCGTGGGGCTTGTCGGGCAACGGCTGCCCCGCGAACAGCGTGAGCTCATCAGTGCCCGGCACGAAGTCAGCCGCGACGATCAGCAGTCCCCATGCGTCGTCCGGCGTGCGCAACAGGGGCGGAACAACCCGATCGGCGACGATCATGACAGCATCTGGCGGCAGACCCTCTCGTTCCATCATGTCGGCCACCGCCTCGCGTTCGGCTTTCATTTGCTCACCTTTCACTGGAGTCGAATCGTGATTGTGTTGGCATGCAACGGGTTTCGTGCACAACATCGTTGCCGCGATCCATTCACGCTCCATTCAGGTGTCGCAGTCAAGCCACGGCACGAAGGCGACCCGGTTGGGTGACACGACCGCCTGCCGTCCAAAAAAGACAGTCGTCTTTCTTGTTCTCCGCCTTGACTTCACGCCACCGAGGAAGCGTCCATAGACGTGGAAAACATCGGCGCAAGTGAAGGCGCCCCAACAACCTCGGAGGACGTCATGCCCAGCAAGTCACGCACCCGGAAGAGCAAGGCAACGAGCAAGCTCTACGTTCCCACGGACGATCCCGGCGCGATCGAGATCGCAACGGCAGACGAACGGCTTCTGACGGCCCTTCGCTGCAATCCTGGCAAGACGACCGCCGAACTGGCCCATATCGCGGAGATCGGCAAGTCGACAGCAGCGCGCTACCTGAACACGTTGGAAAAGGACGGCAAGGCCGCACGCACCAAGGGAATCGGTGCCCGCGCCGCAGACAGTTGGTCGGCCGCCGAACATGCCATCCAGGTCGACAACAACACCGATGACACGATCCCCACCGAGACGAAGCCGGACGAGTCTTCAGTCTCCGACGTTCCGACCGAACCGGATCAGCTCGAGGTGACCGAAGACGCCAACGTCGAAACGCTGCCGGATTCAACGGGCACGGAAGGCGCCAAAGCCGACGAACCCACCGAGTCGAAGCCGCAACGACTCAAGCCGGGTGGGCTCCACGGTTTGGTCGAGGACGTGTTGCGGGACAAGCCCGACAAGGATTTCAGCCCCGGCCAGATCGCCAAGGCGCTTCAGCGATCGGCTGGCGCGGTCGCCAACGCGTTGGACCGCCACGTCACCAACGGCCTGGCGGTGCAGACGAACGAGAAGCCGAAGCGCTATCGGCTCGCCTCCAGTGAACGAGCCGAGCCCGAGGTGGCCACGAGCTGACTTCACGAAGCGTCTCCCCGAGCTCACAACAACAAAGTTGTGAGCTCGGGGAGACGGCTGCGTTCGAAGGGCGTTGCGCCAGCTACAGCTACCCGTCGGTCCAAGGCCGCGTTGCTCCGGCGTAGTCGTCGCCGTTGTAGCGCACGTTGCCGATCTGCACGGGTTGGCCGAACGTCGGGGCGTTGACCATCTTGCCGCCGCCCAGGTAGAAGCCGACGTGGTGGATGTTACCGGGCACGCCGTAGAACACGAGGTCGCCGGGCAGCAGGTTCTGGTCCCCGGTGACACTCGGCCCCATGTCGAACTGCTGCTGCGCAGTGCGCAGCAGCTCCACCCCGGCGGCAGCGTAGGCAGCCGTTGTCAGTCCTGAGCAGTCGAAGCCTGCGTGGCCGTGGTCGGGACCGTTGCCTCCCCACACGTACGGCAGGCCTAGTTGTTTGCAGGCATAGGCGATCGCCCTCAACGCGGTGATGTTGGACGTCCCTGTTTCGCCGCAATCACCTCCGCCCGCTGTAGCCGCTGCCTCGGCGTACTTCGCCGCCTGGTCCAGAACATTGTCGACGTACCACCACGCGTGGTTGTAGGCGAAGATCGCCGCCCGCACGTCGCCGTCGCGGACGCCCTCGTCGCACAGCAGAAAGGCCGCCGCATGGATCGCGTCGTGCGGGTTGTAGCGCGACGAAGGGCTCGCGCCGCCGGGCGGAATGGCATGAGCCGCGATCACACCGTTGAACGTCGAGGCAAGGAACTGCATCGGCCCACCCGCGCCAGCGTAGTTCTCGCCGGAGTGCACGCCGGGCAGCGTGGAGCGGCCGTGGTCAGTTTCGACCTTTCCGACGGCGGCCAGCACGGTCCAGTCGAGGCCGGGGCAGTGCGGTGCGGCGATCACGTAGAGCTGGCAGTAGTCCGGTGGGATGTCCGCGATCTGAAAGCAGTTGGCGGAGGTCACGGATGAGCCTCCGAAGAGCGACTCGACAACAGCCTTGACGCTGTAGCCGATGAGAACTGTCAGCGATACCAACGAGACCACGATCCCGATCGCGATCTTGCCGGTCCACGAGCGGCTCATCCCTTCACGGACCGTGCGCTTGTGCCTGCGGTGGGAGCGGGTGGCATCGGAGAAGGCGCTCCGGGAACTGCTTCGGCTTGCGCGGCGTCGTCGGGGTCCGGCACCAGCTGCACGGGCCTCGCGAGCTCGACGAGCCGGAGACGGCGAGCGGTCCCCGCGGTCGAGCCCAGCGGTAGCCACACGGCGTCGGCTGGGCCCGGGTGTGTGCTTGCCGGGTCGAGAAGCTCGGCCGCCGCGGTGGCGACCGGCACTGTCTGCCTTGCACGCAGGTCGTCCCAAGCCTGTTTCAAGGCGGTGCGGGCTGCGGCTTCCCGGCGCGAGGTGGGCAGCCAGATCAGCAATGGCGTGGTGATGCCAGTGGCGTCCGCCAGGGCGTGGTAGCCGATCAGCTTCCGGGCGAGTTTGGTGAGGGATTCCGTACCGAAGTCGTACTCGAGGAACCACTCGACTAGCTTGGCGTCTTCCTCCCAGCGGCCGTAGCCGTCCGGCTTCACCAGGTCTCCGAAGTGCTTGGCGCATCGTGCTTCCGACCACCACGTGAGAAGTTCGGCCCGCTCGTCGGCACCTGGATGGCGCGCGCGTTCCACCAAGGCGGCGAACCACTCGTTGACCCCGACGGTGTGCGCCAGGCGGAGGCTGTAGGCGATGCCGAGCGCACGGTCGTGCCGGTAGCCCATCTCCTTGACGTCCAGGCCGTCCTCTGCGGCGAGCACGGACGCGCCCGCGGTTCCGAGCACGTAGTGCATCGGTGCGGTGCCGACGGTCACGAAGGGCTGGAAGCGGTCGACGACGCCCCACAGGTAGAGCTCGCGCAGCCGCAGCCTCCCGGACCGGAAACTGGGGAACGCCATGGCGGTGATCTGGTGTGAGGTCAGCACTCCGTGTTCCCACAACATGCGGGCAATCCACTTGTCGCGCGACGTTAGCCGGGACGCGAGCATCGCCTGGTGCTGTCCGTTGTTCGCGCTGCGGGTGGGCGGACGAGCTGGTGAGTGTCCCCGGAGGGCGCGTTGCCGGGTGGGGTTCGTGATCATGACGGTTACCTCCGAACGTGGCGGCGAAGGATCGCGGCTACGCGCTTCGTCGCGGATCCAGGTTTCGTGGCCGGGTCGAGGGCGGCTTCTCTGCGGTCTCTGCTGCCCGGGCTTCGTTCGTCCGGCGAGCAATCGACCGGATCTCCTTCGCACGCCCGGGAACCGCCGGCGGGAGCGGCGAGGTCTGCAGGGTGAAGGCCGGTGTTTCCTCGCCGTCCACCACCAGGCGGACCGCCGCGTGGTAGCGGCCGAGGTGTGCGAGGTCGTGTTCGGACAGCCGCGGTGCGGTGTGCCGGGAGACGTCGCGGGCGTCGTCGGGTGAGACGTTGAAGTAGATCTTGCTGCGGGCGTTGGTGGACAGGCCTTCCCGCAGTTCTCGGGTGAGCTGTGGGAGGTGTTGGTGGGCGAGGATCTGGCCGAGGCGGAAGCCTCGGGCCTCTGCGAGCATGTCCTCGATGGGGTACGGGAGTCGGGTAGCTCCACGACCCTCTCGGGTCGAGAGCCCCCTCAGAACCGGACGTGCGGCTCTCACCGCATCCGGCTCAAGCAGGCCACTATGGACGCGCATTCGGGATCTCCTGGGTTCCTTCGAGAATGCTCCGGGCGTGGTACTGCCGGTGGCATTCCGAGTGGATGAGCATGAGGTTGGCGCGATCGTCCGAGCCGCCGTGGAATTTGAAGACCAGGTGGTGTCTGTTGATCGTGCGGGAGTTGGCCCAGAACCAGGCCGCCCATTCACGGACGGACTGCGGCTCGTAGCCGGCTCCGGCGATCAAGTCCAGTCCACACAGCGGGCACAGCCCCTTCTGCTTGGCAGCCAGCGACAGGTTGCGCCTGTCGGCTTCTGGGTGCTTCCGCTTCCGGGTACGTGCCTTCCAGTACCCCTCAAGCGCTGGGTCGTCTTTCGACGCCCGCCCGGTGACCAGGGCGTGTCGCTCGATGTGGGTCCATGCGAACCGGTACAGGTACCGCCCGGTGTCCTTGTCTCCGAAGACCCAGACGTCTTGCCGTGTCGGGTTGAAGCACCCGAAGTAGGCGGCGCGAATCCACGCCACCGACTTGTTGTGGTGCTTGCGTTTGGCCCACCTGTACATGCGGTAGTGCACGTAGTGGTCGAGGGTCGTGAAGGTCTCCGTGGAGGCCACGCCCCTGTAGTAGGTGGACCAGCCCTTGATCAAGGGGTTCAGGGTGCGGATGACGTCTGCGCACGTGGCCGCGCGCATCCGTTTCACCGTGTCCCGGACCTTGTCCTTGGCCTTCTTCACCGCTGCATCGCTCGGCTTGATCAGCAGCTTGTCGTTGTAGCGCCTGACGTTGAACCCGAGGAAGTCGAAACCCTCGTCGAGGTGGACGATGCGCGTCTTGTCCTCGTTGAAGGCCAACCCCTTGGGTGCCAGCCAGGCCGCAAGCCGTTGCTTCGCCTGCTCGGCCTCCTCCTTCGTGGTGCACAGCACCACGAAGTCGTCGGCGTAGCGGATGAACGCCGGGGCGCACTGCACCCAGCGTTGCCGGGCGGTGCCGTCTTCACGGTCCCCGGCAGCGGTCCCCATGCCGTGCAGGACGATGTTCAAGAGCAGTGGGCTGATCACTCCGCCTTGAGGGGCTCCCTCATCGGTCGGGGCGAACCGCCCGCCTTCCATCACACCGGCCTTGAGCCAGCGCAGGATCTCGGCCGCAGCCGGGAATCCTGCGATGGCCTCCATCAGGCGATCGTGGTTGATCCGGTCGAAGGCGGCTGTCAGGTCCGCGTCCAAAGCCCAGCGTCGCCGGGCCTTCTTACCTGCCGCGAAGTTGAAGATCGCGGCGATCGCGTCGTGACAGCTGCGTCCGGGCCGGAAGCCGTAGCTCCGTGCCTCGAACCGTGCCTCCCACTCAGGTTCCAGGGCGTTCTTCACCCTGGTCTGCTGCACTCGGTCCCGGATGACCGGGATACCGAGCGGACGGGTCTTCCCGTTCGCCTTCGGGATGTGCACACGCCGCACCGGCCGGGCCTTGGGCCGGGGCTGTTCGGTGAGTGTCCTCACCAGCCGTCCCCGATCCTGCGGCCGCAGCACGATTTCCCCGTCTACCCCGGGGGTGCGGCGTCCCAGGCTCCGCTGTGTCACGCCCCGCACGCTCACGAGCGTGTTGGAGTGCGAGCGCAGCATGAGCTTTTGGAGATTACGGACCTTCTTCAGGTCCCCTTCCTGCGTCGCCGTGAAGATCCTCTGCCGCAGTCGCCGTACGGATCGCTCGGCGGTGGCCCAGTCGATGCTGTGCCAGTACCGTGCGTCGTCCAGCGCGTGGTTCCCCTCGGGCAGGGTCGGGGACTCCTGGGTCGTGTCGACTTGGTGTGTCACTTCTCCTCCTTCGGTATCCAACTCCGGCGCTGGTTCTGGCTTCTTGCTTCGGTTCTTCACAGGCCCACCAGACCCGCGTGGGCTCCCTTTCGGGTCCGGGAACACAGTCCCGGTATCCGCCGGGTTATGCGCGGAGGCTGAGGTGCCTTGGTCCGCGTTTTCCCCTGGGCTTTCGCCCCAGCGGCATTCGCTTCTCGGGTCTTCCTTCGCCCGCAGAGGGTTTCGGCTTCCGTTGCCGTCGGCTTACCAGGGCGCATCCGTCCTGGACCTCTACGGGGTTGTCCTGTTCCGCTTGTGCCAGTTGCGATCTGGGAGGACGCCCTCTTTACCCCGGGACCGGTGGTGGTCACGCAACGGAAGAAAATCGCCCTCCGTTGCCACCTGAGCCTCACAGCTCCGGGCCCTTCCCGCCGACTACAAACCATTGGCGCGGGTCAACTTTCACGA
This sequence comes from Lentzea sp. JNUCC 0626, assembly GCF_043632865.1. Lineage (NCBI taxonomy): Bacteria > Bacillati > Actinomycetota > Actinomycetes > Pseudonocardiales > Pseudonocardiaceae > Lentzea > Lentzea sp. JNUCC 0626. The sequence goes on along the minus strand of NZ_CP171635.1, from coordinate 10,399,703 downwards.
GGCCTCATCAAGGGTTCACTTGCGTTCGTCCTTCAGATCTTCTCCTTGCCCTGTGGCCGGTGATGGTCCACCGGCTCTTGGGGCTTCGTGTCAGGCGGCTTAACACGGGTCCGTTACCAGTCCCGCATTCGCCCTAGGAGACCCGCCCTACCTTGACCACGGGGCGGGGAATCACCTTGTCCTCTCTGGTAATTCACTGGCTACAAGCGACTTTCAGGCCGCACGGTTGAGGAAGTTGTGACACTCGTCGATCACCAGGCGGGCGTCGCGGCGAAGGCGTTGCGGGATGCGCGCGCGGGCGGTGGTGGCCTGCCAAGTGCTCGCGACGATCAGCGAGCCGACCAGCCGGGTGGTCTCCTCGCCAAGCGAGCCCTTCGGGATGCGGACGAGGCAGATGCCTCCGTCCAGCACCTCGTTCATGTCCACGGTGGAGCGTCCGCCGGCGATGGCGTCGCGGACGAAAGGCCGCAGCAGGAAGGCGCGCAGCTTGTTCATCAACGGGCTGATGACCTGGCTGCGGGACGAGTCAGTGAGTTCCTCGTACCAGGACCAGAATCCGCGAAGCACCGGGTCGGTGACCCGTCCGGTGACCCGGCTGCGGAAAGCCTCGTCGGTGAGCAACTTCGGCAGGTCTGCCAGCGTCGCGACACCTTCCTGCACGCGTAGCGTGAGGCAGCCTGCTCGCATGACATCGTCGGTGCGCGGACCCCAGAACGACGAGTAGACGCGCCGGAACACCGAGACGAGATTGTCGACGGTGAGGTCGGTTTCGCCGCCATCGAGCGGGTTCAGGCAGGGTGGGCGGCTCTTGCTGTCGGCGTCGAAGATCACGACCCTCTCCGCGGCAGAGGCCGGCAGCCGCGACAGCACGTCGGTTACGAGGTCGCCCTTCGGGTCGACGAGGACGATTCCGCGACCGGCTTCGGCGTCGGCCAGGATGATGTTGGCCAGCAGGGTGGACTTGCCGGACCCGGTCGCTCCCATGACGTGCAGGTGGTGGCGGCCGTCGGGCACTCGTAGCGCGAGCTGCCGTTCGTGCCCGGTGTTGGTGACGCCGATCGGTACGGCTTCCGGTCCCGGCACCGCGACACCGGGCGGAGGCGCGACCGCTCGCGCGCCGGCACGTTGGATGCCCGGGATGCTCGCATCGGTCGGCAAGTGTGCGATCGCGGCGAGCTCCGGCACGGAGAGCAGGTCACCTCGACCGAACCGGCGTGAGTCGATCACGTCGCCGGGCTTGCGGAGGCGACGCCGGGTGTAGTGGTTGTGCTCGGTGTACGAGGCGAACGACGCCGCGACTGCGTGGGCTCGACCGCGCGCGATGTCACGCGCCTTGCGGAGTTCGGACTCATCGGTGTCCACCGGTAGGAGCGTGGCCACCGCGTACCGCACCACGGTCTCGAACTGAGAACCCCGCTGCTTCCCGACGATTGCCCGATTCTGTGCGCTGAACTCCAGCGAGGTCTGGGGATCGCTGTGCAGCGCGCCCCCGGACGTGCGTCCCGAGGATCGGCGCGGCCGAGACCGGGTGGCTCCCGGCGTGATGAGATCCAGCAGGCGACCAACTAGGCGCACCGGACGTCCATTGTGGATGTGGCGGGCGCCGCGCCGAGCACGTTGCACGCGTCGTCCGGTGACCGGCCGTGCGAGGACTTGCACGCACGCGTGTTCGTCTCGGCCAAGGCCTACCGGCGCGCCGATGAGCGCGCGGAGCGGATCCGACTCGAAGCCGCTGCGGATCGGCAGCGACTCGTGGCGAGCGAGCCGGAGTTCCCCGCCCACCACGAACCGACGTTGCTCGGCGTTCGGGGCCGGAAACACCGGGCCTGTCGATTCGACGCGGGTGTGCGCGCCCGGCCAGGCGGCTTCGACGGCCCGCTCCAGCAAGCCAGGCGGAATCACCCCTGGCACCCACAGCCGGATCGACACGCCGTGCTCCGAGAACAGGTACTCGAACGCCAGGTGTGGCTGGCCGGTGATCGCCCGACGCCACCCCGGCCTCAGCAGCCCCACGAGGTTCGACCACAGGGCCGCACCGCCGGCGGCGTCCACGAACGGGGGCACGACGATCGTCACCGCGCGGGCGTTGGCCACGAGCCGGTCGTGGCAGCGGCGCGCCCACCATCGTCGCCCCACAACAAGGACGACTGCCCCGACCGCGAGCAGCGGAATCACGATCGGGCCCCACCGCAGGACGTAGCCGAGGGCCTTGTCCAGCAAGGCTTGAACGGCACCAGCCGGATCGACGAGGTAGTCCTCGATCATCGTGGGACCGCCCCCTCAAGGTCGACGAACCCGACGTCCTCCGCGGCATCCGTGTCGGCGTAGGCCGCGAGCTCGGCCGGGCTGCTGGTGACGAGGTGGTGCTCTGCCGGCGAGGCGATGCTTTGGAACGCCACCCGCTGCGTGCCCGACGAGAGCAGGCCCTGCCCGCGCTCCGCCGAGAGGAGAAACGCCCTCTCCCCGGACGACAGCCCGAACGCGCGCGCCACCTCGTCGATCGCCTGCGACGACTGCCGCAGGAGGATCTGCGTCGCGGCGTTGGCGACGACCGCGAGCCCCAGTTGGGTGCTGAGGAAGTCACCCGAGTCCTGGGAGATGACCTTGAGCCCCGCCCAGTGCCGTCGGGACGCCTTCGCCATGCGCAGAAGGAACTCCGCGCCCGATCGCTCCCGCATGAGCATCCACGCCTCGTCGACCACGACGATGCGCCGCTTCCGCGATGCCGGGTTCGAGACCCGGTGCCAAAGCGCGTCGAGCACCAGCAACGTGCCGATCGCCTTCAACTCCTCCGGCAGGTCTCGCAGGCTGAACACGACGAGGTGCCCCTCCGGCGCGACGCTGCTGGGCCCGTCGAACAGCTGCTTGAACGAACCCTCGGTGAACGGGTGCAACCGGGCGGCGAGATCGGCGGCCGCGTCGTCGCCGGTCTCCCCAGCCTCAGCGAGGCGTTCCCGCAACGTCAGGAGCGTCGGTGCCGGACGAGTCCACGTCCGGGGATCCGCGGTGATGCCGACGCTGCCGTACGTCGCGGCGACTGCCCGGTCCAGTGCGGCGCGTTCCGGCGCACTCTGCTCACCTCCCAGCAGCACCGCGATGACGGTGTGCAGGAACAGCGACCGGCGGACAAGAGCGTCCTTGGGCGCCGTGCGACGTCCGTCAGGTCGAGTGTGGACAGGAAGGTCGAACGGGTTGAGCCGCACACCGGCGATGCCGAGGTGGACGTAGGTCCCGCCGACCGCGGCGACCAACCGCGCGTACTCGTCCTCCGGGTCGACGACCGCGATCTCCACCCCGCTGTACAAGCTGCGCAACAACTCCAGCTTGACCAAATAGGACTTGCCCGCGCCGCTTCGCCCGAGCACGACCGAGTTGTGGTTGTGCATCCCCTCGCCGAACTGGTCCCAGTGCACCAGTCCCTGCGAGCCGACGTTGTAGCCGTAGAGCACTCCCAACGGCGCGGCGGCACTGGCCGGGTCGGGCGCGGGCAGATCAGGACTGGTGAACGGGAACGCCGCCGCGAGCGCGGCGGTGTCGAACGTGCGGCGCAGCCCGATCAGGTCCAGGCCCATCGGCAGGGTGGACACCCAGCCCTGCAAGCTGCGGTAGGTCGTGTGCTTCGCGTCGAGCAACAAGCTGGCGCACAACGACCTCAGCGCAGCGACCTCGTCCGCCAGGTGCTCTTCGGAAGTCGCGTGGATGGTCAGATACAGTCCGACGCGGAACAGCTTCCCCTCGCCGCGCGCGACACGGGAGGAGAGGTCGTACGCGTCCTCGGTCGCGGCTTCGACCTGCGGATCGAACAACCGGCCGTGCTCGGCGGTGTGCCGGCGTCCGGACTCCAGCTTGGCGAGCTGCTTCTTCAGCCTCGACGCGGCGGTGGCGGCGTCGATCGGCTCGACGTGCACCGAGACGTCCAGACGTCCCGGGTAGGTCAGAAGAGGTGAGAGCCAGCCAGCGTGGACCTCGCGCGGGAACCCGACCACGGCGAAACTCGCGACCCACTCCCCTCCGATCTCCAGATGGCGCGGAGCCACCGCGAGCGCGTCCGGGGTGAAGGCGGCAGGCGAGGAGTCGGCGACGCCTCGATCACGGCGGCGCATCATGGCCGTCCCCGCTCGTCGAACTCGTCCACGGGTTCGGTGCTGAAGGCGGTGATGATGTCGTCTGCCGCCGCCATCTCCACCGACGGCGGAAGCAGGCTGTCGGGGTTGCAGGCCGAGGCGAGCACGGCGGTGGCTTGAGCGGCGTCCAGCGGAGTCACGACTATCCCGGCGGGAGCGAGCAGTTCGATCGCCTCCCCGAGACGCCGCACCAACCGGGACTCGGCGGCACGCCGGGAGCTCTCGGTCATCCGGTCGTCAGCTCGGCGCTTGCCGACAGCCGCGGTCAGAACCGCCAACGGGCCTGGTCCCCCGAGCCCGTCGGTCGGCACGGTGGCAATGACCGGCTCGCGGAGTACGAGCAGCACCTGCCGGCGCAACAGCTCGGATTGCGCCGCGAGCTGCACGAGGTAGTCGGCGTGTTCCAGCGCCGCGGCTTCCAGAGCAGGATGAGGAAGCCCCGGTGCTCGATCTCGGAGGTCGTTGATCTGAGAAGAGAGATCGAGCCGCTCCGTGCGCACGAGGATCTGAACGTGTGCCGTCAGCGAGTGGAGGTAGCGGGCGAACGAACCGACGAGCGCGTCCTGCTCCATCGGAGTGCGCAGGGCGAAGTTCACGGTCGACGCGGCCGCGACCACCGCGAGGCCGTCGGGACCGAGGTCCACGACGCCGGCGTCGGTGACCGCCTCAGCGGGCAGGTGCAGCATCGAGGGCGAGAGCTGCTCGTCGAGCGTGCTCTGGTCGGCGAGCCAGGACGGCACGGCACGAACGCCTTCGGGTGCCGCTACGTGCTGACGTGGCGCGAGTCGTTGACGGATCGCGGCGAGAAGCAACTGATCCATCGGTACTCCGTCGCGCTTGCCCAGCGCGACGATCGCCGTGGCTGTGCCGAACGGAACGGCCAGCACGAGGAACAGCGGCAGGGGAACGAACGCTCGGCTGGCAAGCCACGCGAGGTACATCGCCGTTCCCGCTGCGGCAAGGATCGTGAGCTGACGTGCGGTCAGCGGCCCGAGGACGCGGTCGTGCATGTCGACGTCGGCCGGGATCCGAACAGGGGCGGTCATGACTTCTCACCTCCCGGTTTCGGCGTCGGGCGGGTCCGCTTCGGCAGGTCCAGCGGCAACGAGAGCTGCCGACCACGGCGTGGCGTTGGCGCAGGAGGTTCCGGGATCGGCTTGGACGCTTTGACGCGGTGGACGCCTTCCATCGGCAAGGGGTACTGCCCGGCTCGTGTGGGCCGATTGCCGGCGAACGGATCGAACTGCAACGCGAGCTGCCGGGCAGGCCTGCGACGGCTGGTCGGAGTCGCGGGCGCAGGGCTCGCGGGCGGTGTGGGCGTGACGCGTTCGACGTCGAGCGGAAGCCGGTACTGGCCGTCACGTCCGAGCACCGGCCGGTTCTCCGGCCATCCGTCCTTGAGCGGCAACGACAGCTGGCGGCCCGGCTGGGTGTGGCTGACCGGAGCGGGTGACGCGGCCATGCCGACGTTGCCCTTGCGCTGTCGCCGCAGTCCGCGCAGCGGAAGCATGTACTGGCCGCTGCTGGTGGTCCGCGCGTTCGCATAGGGATCGCTGGAAGTCTGGAGCTTGGCGCTCGCCCGGCCGCTCGCGCCGTGGGCCGCCGTTGCTGCACCACCGCGGAGCAAGCCGAACGTCTTGTACATGACGAATCCGCGGATAAGCGACCCCAGGAAGGTTCGGCCACCTCCGGCGAGCTGGACGTGGTGCATGACCCAGCTCGGGATCTTCACGAGGATCCAGAGCAGACCGCCGGTGGCGATCAGGTTGACCACGCCGTCCGGGGTCGGTCCGAAGATGGTGAAGCCGCCTTCCGAGAAGAACACGCGCAACACGGCGATCAGGGCGAGCGACTGGCCGAGCTGGATCCCGAGCACTCCCGCGAAGGTGCGCCACCACCAGCGGGCGATGCCGTCGGTCAGCTCCAGCCCGTGACACACGAGGAACAGCGGTGCCCCCGCGAGCAGGATGACGGTGACCGCCACGCGCACGATGTACGTGCCGACGAGCGAGATGAGCAGCACGACGATCCCGAGGGCGATCAGCGTTCCGAAGAACCCGGTTCCGTTGATCGAGTTCATGACGACGTGCGTCAGCAACGTGCTCAAGCTCTGGGCCGCCTCGCTGGGATCGACGCCGACGTTGAGCAGGCCACTGGACAACGCGTTGGCGAACTCGATCGCTTTGCCGGCGAGCAGCAGCGAGAGGTTGGCGGCGAGGAAGCCGACCGCGATCCGCGGTGCGACCTGCCGGATCGTGGTACGCGTCTGCACCGTCTCGTAGGCCATCAACACGATCCCCGCGACCAGGACGAGGAGTCCGTAAACCGCGACCGCGATGCCGCGCGAGGACTCCCACAGCTCGCCGACTCGGGGAAGCTGTTCGAGCGTCGGTGTGGTCAGCAGCGTCTGGCCGATCAGCCGGAGCAGAGAGTTGAGCGCGGCGACGACGAGTGCCCAGAAGAAGCTGTTGATCCCGTCCGCCATGCAGGCGCCGATGTCGGTGATCCCGCACTCGCTGCTGTCCTGAACGGGAGGGGGTGGTGTCGGCGTGGTGGGTTGCGCGATGGCGACAGCGCCACCGAACAACACGAAGAACATCGCGAGCAGAAGAACGGCTCGCACGCGCGAGGACTTGGTGGTGGCCATCGCACTACGCCCCCACGATGCCCTGAAGCACCTTGACGACCAACGGTGCGAGCGCGGCCAACGCGTAGCCGATCCCCGCGGCCTTGAACGCCTCTTTGGACTTCTCCTGCTCGCCGGGGTCTCCGCCACCGAACACCCGGCGGACGCCGCCGATGGTGAGGAACACCGTCGCGAGCAGAGCGAGGATGCCCATCAGCCAGTTGCGGATGTTGTTCAGGACTTGCTCAACGCTCTCGGCGACCGAGAGCACCGACGTGTCCGCGTGCGCAGTCGCAGCCAACGCGACCAGCACGACCGCGGTCAGGTGGAGGACCGTGAAGACGCGCCGCCTCAAGCGACGAAGTGGAGTTCGTGTCAAGCACATCGCGACACTCCCGAAGCCGGGTCCGCGACGCTCGACGGCGACGCGGACGGGGTGTGCGCGGAAGGTGCGTTCCTCCCGCACCCCTCAACTCCGGAAATCCGCCGACCCCGGGACACCCGAACACGTGCGTCTTGTTGCGCGGCTTCAGAAATCGCCACCGTGTCAGCCACGCGATTCGCGATGTCCTCGTCACCGGAACCGTCCACAGTGTCGTCGCGCAGGTAAGCGCCGAGGCGAAGTTCCGCACGGCGCCGAGCCTTCTTCGTCGCCTCGTAGCTCATGCCGCGCTCACTCGCGGCGTCCGCGAGCGCGACGCCCTCCAAGCGAGTCGCGCCGATGAGTTCCGCTTCGAACGCGGTGATGGCACCTGCGGCGACAGCGCGAGCGAGCACGAAGTCGGGATGTCCCCACGGCGGTGGCGGAACGGCCGAACGGAACCCGTGCCCTGACGGCACCGGTGCGTCGAGTGCTTCGCGCACGACGGCGTGGCCGGCACGGTAAGCGGCCCACCGCAACCTGAGCATGATGCGAGGCCTGCGCACGTCGACCGTCTTCAGCTCGGCGATGAACCCGGCGAGCACCGCGGCGTGGATGTCACTGGGGTCGTTGGCGAACTTCGCCGACAAGGTGGCGGCCGTGGTGGTCAACGCGGGGAGCGCGACACCGACGCACCCGATCGTCCAGGTGCTGCCGTCGGTGCGGGCGCGCAGCACCAGGTGCGCCCACACCTCGTCGCGCAGCTTCTGAGTGCATTGCCGGCGAAGCAGCCGGTTCCGAAGTTCGTCCAGCGGGATCCGGCGTGGTGGAAGTCCGGCGAACGCGCAGCCGTCGACGGAGACGGGATGTGGCCCGGTGACGAGCCACTCGAACGCGGACCGCGCGGCGTCCAGCGGCATGCGATCGCGCTCGAATCCCGAACGCGGAGTCGGTCGATACGAGTACATGGATCTGCTCCTGAGCAAGTGCGGAATCTGACCCGTTCAGGACGCCAAACCGAGTGGCACCACCTCCTTACTCGGATGGCACCGATCTATTTCCGGGCAGTCACCAAGTGACGTACAGGCCGCCGTCGCCGATCGACGAGGCCACCACCCCGACGACCACAGAACGTCTATCACCAGCGGATATACCGCACGGTAAGAGTCCGGTGACACCCACCCCGGCAGCCCCACCAAGGCCGGTTTCAACAATTCTCAGCCGATGCGGAAAACCCGCGAACCACGTGTCCCACCGGAATCCACATTTCCGAGTTCAGGGATGTCATCAGCGCACCTCAAGCGCACGGCACATCTCCTTGGGAAGGGGACTTCCGTGGTTCAACCTGATCAGCCGAGGCGCAGCTCCCGGCGACGACCTGTGGATCGGACTCGGACCGCACGACCAGCGCCGCGGCGTCCGAGGGAAGAGGACCGGCGGCCGTGGCCGACAGCACCTTCCGTGAGTCGAGTCAGCCCGGCCGGCTCCGCCGGCGCCGGCACGCAGCGCGCCTCCGCGCCTCCGATGCCGTCATCGGTGTGGCCCGCTGACAGCCCGATCGAGCTCGACGTGACGTGGCCGCCGTCGTTCATGGCGAAGTTCGTGTCGTCGTTCAGCGAGCCCGATGAACACGTCGTTCTGGCCACATGGCCCGGCATGAGCGAACCGGGAGCCGACCTCGACGAAGCACGGCACGTCGTCGAGCGCCTCGGCAGGACCGCCTCGACCGAGCACGTCCTGCAACCCGAGCACGCAAGTGAGCCGAACCGTCCTCAGGAGACGACAAGCGAGTACGCCGACCTCGTCATCACGAGCGCGCACCCGCAGTGGATCGACGACCTGTCCAGCGAGCGGTTGGCCCTCTTCGCAGCACGGCGCCTGCGCACGGGCGGAGTCCTCGTCGTTCTCACCCACTGCGACTGGACATCAGGCGAGCTGACCGACCCGACCGGCCAGCTCGTCACCTCCGCGCAGAACGCCGACCTCCTCTACCTCCAGCACGTCGTCGCACTGCACGCTCCCGTCCGCAACGGCGTCCTCCTGCTACCCGCCGATCACTTCGCGGACACATCGGGCAACGACGCCGAGCACCGCGCACAACACCGCGCCGAGGTCCGCGGCCTCCCCGCACCGCATCGCCGGATCCACTCCGACGTCCTGCTGTTCGCCCAGCCGCACGACCGCCGACCAGCACGCGCCGACCAGAGCGGAGAAGGCCGATGAACGCGAGCACGTCCGTCGACGGCCTGACGACCGACACCGTTCCCCTGGCCACGCGCAACGACGGCTCAACGCCGCCCGCCGTGTCGGTGTGGACCACCGCGCAAACGTCACCGGCCGCGCAACGCAAGGGCAAGTACGTGCCGGAGTCCACCGCACACCCGGCCAAGATGCTGCCCGAGGTCGTGCGCCACGCGGTCGCGCACTACACGAAGCCGGGCGACTTGGTGCTCGACCCGATGTGCGGCATCGGCACCACCCTCGTCGAAGCGGTCCGGCTCGGCCGACGCGCGGTCGGCGTCGAGTACGAACCGCACTGGGTCGACGTCGCGAGGTCCAATGTGGAGCTCGCCCGAGCCGACGGACTGACTTCCGAAGCCGAGATCTTCCACGGCGACGCGCGTCAGCTCATCACGTTGCTGCCGGAGAAGTACGTCGGCCAAGCCGCGCTCGTCGTCACCTCACCGCCCTACGGACCATCAACGCACGGCCAAGTCATCGTCGCGCCGGGCCAGGGCGTGCAGAAGTACCACCACCGCTACGGCAACACCCTCGACCGCGGCAACCTCGCCAACATCGGCCACCACCGCCTGCTCGCCGGGTTCACGCGCATCCTCACCGCACTGCGCACGTTCCTGCACCCCGGCGGACACATCGCCATCACCATCCGCCCGTGGCGCGAGCACTCGGAGCTCATCAACCTGCCCTCGCAGATCCTCGCCTGCGGCCGCGGCGCCGGCCTGATCTCCGTCGAGCGCAACGTCGCCCTGCTCGCCCGCGCGGCCGACACCGGCCTCGTCGCGCGCACGAGCTTCTTCCAACGCGACTTCATCCGCAAACAACGTGAAGCCGGACTCCCCCTGCACCTCATCGCCCACGAAGACGTCCTCGTCTTCCGAACCGAACTCACCAACAAGCGCCGACCGCAGCGGCAGCTCAACGCAGACGTCTCCGCCAACTGGGCTGCATGAACACCGAACCGGTGCTGGGATCTCTCTGCACGGGCTACGGAGGACTCGACCTGGGCGTGCTCGCGGCGCTCGGCGGCGGCCGCATCGTCTGGTGCGCCGACCCCGACCCGCACGTGCGGCAGATCCTCGCCGTGCGCATGCCCGGCATCCCGAACCTCGGCGACCTCCGCGCCATCAACTGGTCCGAGGTGGAGCCCGTCGACGTCCTCGTCGCCGGGTTCCCCTGCCAGGACATCTCCGCCGCCGGCAGACGCGCCGGCATCGAGAAGGGCGAACGCAGTGGCTTGTGGACCGACATCGTGGCGGGCCTTCGCGTACTACGACCAGCGTTCCTCATCGTGGAGAACGTCGCCGCGCTTCGCTGGCGCAACGGCGGCCTCCACCGCGTACTCGGCGACCTGGCCGAAGCAGGGTATGACGCGCTCTGGCGTAGCGTCCGCGCCTCCGACATCGGCGCACCACACCGCCGCGAACGCGTGTTCCTGCTCGCCTGGCCCCGCGACCCGCATGCTCCCTACCCCGCAAGCACGCGACGGCGACAACCGCGGTGCCGCCGACCCGGCACGCCGCCGAGCCCTTGGACACCAGGTCAGCTTGCACGACGCGGTCAACGCCGTGGTGAAACTCCTGCCCACCCCGACGGCATCGGACGCGAACGCCTCGACACACCTCAAGCAGGACGGCGGACCGAGCTTGACCGACCAGTGCCGCCTTCTGGAGGAGTCCACTTCGACTCTCCTGCGGACGCCACGCGCGACCGACGGAACGAAGGGCTGTCCAGCGCAACGCGGCTCGAAGGGCGATCTCATGCTGCCGTCGGCGATCATCCGACTCCTGTCGCACAACGTCTCAAACCAGGCCACACAAGAGCAGGACTCGCGCCGATGAACTGGGGCTCCTACCCCGGCCATCGAGCAGTGGGAACGTCTACTCGGCGAACCCGCACCGCATCCCACCCGTCCCGGGCAACGCGGCAGACCGGTACTCGCTCCGGCCTTCGTCGAACACCTCATGGGACTCCCCCGCGGTTGGGTCACCGCGATCCCGCTCCCTCGCACCGCGCAACTCCGCGCACTCGGCACCGGCGTCGTCCCGCAGCAAGCCGTGCACGCCATCCGCCTGTTGCAGGCCGACCTCGCCGCACTTCTCACCGGCGACCACCACACCGAGATCAGGGAGAGGGCCGCGTGAACAGCTCACCGTCCACACGCGACACCCGGCCCAGCCATCGATGCCTTTCACTCGGCGCGGGCATTCAGAGCACCACAGTGCTCCCCCACCTGAGGACCAGGTTCGCGGGCGGTTGGGTCCGCCGCAGGGCGCACGACGGCGGAAGCGGCTGGGTCAGCGAGGTGACGACCGCTGTCCCGGAGGCCCCGCGGCCAGGGCCGCGTTCCTGCTCGCCCTGCCGGTAGGCCTGGCGCTGGAACGGCTCGCCGCGGAAAGCGCCGAGGCGCAGGACAGATTCTGGCTGCTGACGCTGGCGTTCCCGTTCCCGACGAGCAGCAGGAGCAGTACCTCGCCGAGATCCTCGGACACGGCCGGCCCGAAGCCGTCATCGACGCGATGTCGTTGAACCTGCACGGAACGGGCCAGACCCGATGGCCTTCCGCCGAGCTGATCGAGGCCGCTTTCGACGATCTCTTGAACGTTCCCCACCGAACTGTTCCCACCCACACCGCCTACCAGGTGGAAATCCTGATCGCCCATCTCCGCACCACGGGACACGACCTGCGGGCAGTCGCGTGGTGGGAGGTCGCTTTCACCGGCTGGCTCCACGACCGACAGCCACGTGCGTTGCTGAACCCCAAGGCGATGAGGTTCTACATGACGGGGGAAGGCATGCGGTGCATATCGGGGCAGACACGTGAGCAGGTCGACCGGGGCAGTTGCTCGCCTGGGTCCGCCACGTTCGCGAGGCCCTGGGCGAGCTCGTCATGCGGCGGACCGGCGATCACGCCATCGGAACCCTGATCTCCGCCGGACCAAACGGCGAGGACGGCGCCTGGCCCGCGGAAGCCGTCCGGGACGTGCTTGAGATTCCCGACACTGACGAGCTCCGCGAGAGGTTTAAATTCGGACTGAACAACAACACCGACATCTCGGCCAGGAGTCCCTGCGACGGAGGACGACGAGAACGCGGAACAGTACTCGCTCATTCGGAGGAGCTGCGAGCGCCACCCGTCCTTTGTGGAGCGAGTTGTCGGCGACGATGATCCCGCTCGGCTTGCAGACTGATGAGCTTCGTCCTGCTCAGCGCACGGTCTGCGCTGAGCCTGCCCGGCAGGCGCTGCGGACCTTCAGACCCGAGCGCCCGCCGGGCAGGACGTGGAATCGGTCGAACCTGCGACGCGGATCAGTCCGGCGTGCAGGGGGTGTGCGGACCGGTGACCTTGCCGTGATCGCTTGCAGCCGCCCGGTAGCAGTAGTCGCGGTTGTTCGCGAGGTCCACCCCCAGCATCTGGGTACCGCGGTCAGTGATCGTGAACCTGGTCGAGGTGGCGTGGTTCGGCACCCAGTACACGAGGTTCTTCCCGGCGGCCCTGGTTCCGCACTTCTTGCCGACCTCCGCGCCGCTACCATCCCTGGCGGTCGCGCAGATGTTCATGACGAACGACTTGTTGGCGAAGAGGATGAAGTGGTTCGTCGGCCTCGCCTGAGCAGCCGTCGTACCCGCCATCACCGCCGCGCTTGCCAGCACAGCAACCGTGACACTCCGTGCGACCCTTGTGAAGATCATGTCTCGCCCTTTCGCTCTGACCCGAAGTTAAAGGAAAAGTAAGCGAAACTTCTGGCTCAGGTAATGGGCCGTTGGCGGAAAACTTTCCGAGAAACAGCGACCGGGAGCTTCAGGAAGTCCGTGTCAGGAACCGGAACACCACCCAGGTAGGACAGCACTGATGGCGCTGGCGAGGTGGCACTTCACAGGCGAGCCCTTCCCCCTGAAGTTGCTGCAGGACTTCAGCCTTGAAGTGTCCACACCGGACGCACAAGGCGGCCTTCCACATCGCGACCAGGAGAAGGCGGGAGGCACTCGCTCACAGCTGATCGACGTGGGGCGTTCCGCCAGCAGCGATCACGCTGCCGAAGTGCTCGACGATCACACCGCCGACGAGCGACTGGTTCAGGTCGAACCGGGGATCGACCAGAACCCCGGCTCCGTCCAGCACCGCACCGGCGACGAACGCGTCAAACTGGTCGTCCGACTCGATCAGCACGGTCGCGAGCTCGGGTACGTCGAACCCAGCCACGGTCCAGTTCGCGACGGCGTCCTTCATGGCCAGCGGATCGGTCAGCAGCACGAAGGCACCGAGCAAGGTGAACCGCTCGGCGCTGTCCCGATCGACGAGCACGACGAGTGGCGCGTAGAAGTTCTCGGTCGTCCGGTGCGCGATCATGGTGGCCCGGTCGAGCTCGACAGGAGCGGCGGCTCGCACTCGGACCGGTTGCCCGGCGACGGAGGTGCGGATCACCTCCGAGTACGGCCCGAACGCGTCGTCCTGCGTCACGCAGTACGGGTCGCCGCACTCCAGCGCGGTGGCGATGTGCTCGATCATGAGTTCGGCGGCCGCGACCGCTCCGGCCAGGGAGTAGCGCAGCACTCGCCCGCGGTTGCGCGAGTAGTACCGCCTGCCGTCTTCCAACTCGTACCCGACCCCCCAGGTGCCGACTGCATAGCGGTCCCGGTCCGGCTTCCAGAAGGCCCGCACAGGCCCGCGCGACAGCACTTCGGCACTGTTGAAGAAACCCTGACTGCGAGGGCGCACCCGAAACCAGGTGTTGTAGTCGAAGTCCCTCAGGTGTGGGTGGGTCTCGAAGAGCTCGCTGCGAAGGCCTCCCAGCACGCGATGCGCCGGGCGTAGACACGTGCCGTGCGCGAGGCCCACCGCCGGTGCGACGTCCTCCTCGTCGAGTTCGACGAGATGTGCGCCGCTGTCGGACACCGGGCGCGCACAGACCAGGCACGAGAAAGGGGCCGGGTTCTGCTCCCAGAGCCGTCGGCACAACGCGGCGTGCGCCAGGGCGATCGGCGAACCGTCGAAGTCGTCGGATGAGTTGATCTCGGTCACGACGATCTCACGTCCCGCGGTCAACTCCGGGTTCGCGGCGATCAGCCGCAGGATCCCGTCCACCGTCGAAGCGCGCCTCAGCAAAGGAAACGGCTCGCCACCGAGGTAGACGTTCCCTCCGGCGAACCGCACGCGCTTCGTCCCGTCGTCGTCGAAACGGAAAATCTCCGCCAGGAGGAGCTTGCCCCCGAGCTCCGCGAGCACGATCTCCCTCCCCGACAGCAACACGTCCTCGGTGAACACGATCTGCGTCTCGACACCGTCGACGACTTCAGGTGCGACCTCGTCGCCGCCGAAGTACCCGCCCATCATCTCGACGAGCCGTTCCGCGGTCACCGACTGCCTGTTCTTGGCCAGGGACAGACACCTGGCGACGAGGCTCTGCCACACGACCGCGGGCGCCACCTTCGAGCGGCTCGCGATCACGGCCACGGCCGCCCGCTCATGTGCGCCGCCGGCCTCCACGTCGAGCACCGTCACCACCACGCGGCCCAGGATGCGACTGAGCGTCTGCTCGTCCACAGCCTTGCCGCTCAACTGCTCGTGGTGGTGTTCGATCAACGCACGGGTGGTCTCGAAAGCCGCCCGCTCGTTCGCCGACATCGGGTTGCCGCCGTGCGCGCCCGGATTGAGCCGCGCGGACTCGGTCAGCTTCCGGAGGTCCTGCCGGATCGACTTCGACGCCGCGTACGACGTGGCGAGCACGTAGCGGTCGTCCATCTCGGGCCGCTCCAGGTGCTGCCGGACGAACTGCCGCAGCACGGACGAGTACTCCGACTCGACGGCACCGGACAGGGAGAGGCTTCGCTTCGCCTGCACCAGATAGCGGCGCAGCCGCGTCTCGATCACCACATCGTCGATGCCATCACGCGTCTCGAAGCGAAGGTCGGTGACGTCAGAGCCGGCGAGATCGTCGACCACGAGATCGACACCGGCGAGAACGGAGAGCATCGCCAGCGCCCCGAACCGGTGCTGGAAGTCGATCCCGGAGTTCGTCGCCGCCCCACCACCCGTCATCGGGCCAACCTAGCCGACGCTCGGATCGAGTGCCGCGAAGGACACAAGCACGCTCCGAAACACCCGGAAAAACATCCGCATTTCAACGGGCAAATAACGGCCACATCTGCACCGCCGGGACGAATTACCCCCGATCAGGTTGCGTGATCGGAACCACTCGCACTTCGACTTGCAATGTCGACCACCGGCCACATATCGTGCTTGAGTGGAGACTGGAAGTCTTCTCGGGGGCAAGAGAAACAGAAGTTCCAGCGCGCATCGTCGCGCCAAATTTCGTCACGCTTTTCCGATTCGGCGGACACAACCACGCCTCGAATCGTCGGAGCGGAATGAGAAGCAGGCATACCGGCACCACCAGGCGCCGAAATGCTTTTTTGGGGGAGGAACCGATAATGGCTTTGCAGTTCGCTGCTGCCGCGAACAGAACAGTGCTCGCCAGACGACACCAGCACCGCCTCGACCAGACGGTTGCCGAAGTCGAATACCGCAGTCGCTTTCGCAACTGGGAGTGGATGGCCACCGTCAGGAACAATCCCACGCGCCCGTTGGGGATCGATGGCGAGTTGTTCTTCACACCGGAACTCGTGCCCGCGATGGCTCATCCGCTGCCGCGGGAGAGCGACCCCGAAATCCAGAAGAACGTACTTGTACATCGATTGTACGAGTATCTGAAGTTCACCATCGACCTCGAGCAGAGCGCCGTCATTCCGGTCACCGGCCATATCAGTCGCGGGATGGCCGGTCTGGACCTTCCGGAACTCATGCGCTCTGACGCGTTCAAGATAGTCACGGATGAGGCGTGGCACGCGCAGTTCACCTACGAACTGATGCGAGATGTCCGTGATCGCACCCGGGTCGCACCGGCTCTTCCGGACACGCCGATCTTCACCGGTGTGCTGGCGCGAATCCACGAGGAGTTCCCCAGCGAGATCCGCGGACTGGACGAGTTGCTGTTCGCGATCGTCAGCGAGACGTTGATCTCCTCGACTCTCGACGACCTGCCGCAGGACCACCGGCTGCCGGAAGGCGTCCGGGAGACCATCGCAGACCACGCCGAGGACGAGGCCAAGTATCACGCGTTCTTCTCCACCCTGCTGCGGTTCCTCTGGCCCTCGATGACGCCCAGGGAACAAGAACTCGCCGGGCCCTACCTCCCACGGCTGATCTTCGCGTTCCTCGAGCCCGACTACCCGAGCGTCGCCCTGGGAATGGCGGCGTCGGGGCTGCCGAGCGAGCAGGTCGAACAGGTCAATAACGACGTCTACACCCACGAGCGGGTGATCGAGGACGTGCGCCGAGGTGCCGCACCCACGCTCCAGTACTTCATCGAAGCCGGCGCGCTGGAGCACGGCGCCACCCGCGAAGCGTTCGCGGAGGCAGGGCTGCTCGCATGATCGGTGCAGCTGTCCACTCCGCACTGATGCTGACGCCCACCGTCACCCAGTACTGGCTGACGAGCCGTGCCGGGCGAGAGCCGTTGCCGCCTGCCGTCCCAGGACAGCACGTCACGATGCGAGTAGGGCCACGACTCAAGACGTTCACGATCGTCGCCGTCGAGGACGGCGCCTACCAACTGGCCGTCCGCAACCGGGATCGGGGAGAGAGGCGCGACGTCGTGTCGGCCAACCTGTTCGCCGGTGCGCCGGTGACGCTCAGCGCGCCGGCAGGTCACTTCACCTCGGGCGAGTTCACCCACTTCCTCGCCGCGGGTGTCGGCATAAACCCGATCCTGGCAGTCCTGAACCTCGGACGGGTGCACGACTGGCACCTCACCTATGTCGACCGAGGTGAAGACGAGTTCCCTTTCCTGCAACGACTTCGCGAGCTCGCACAGGAGCAGGGCGGCGTCATCACCACCGTGGGCACCGCGACTCAACTGGGCTGCGGTGCTCAAGGGCGTCCCGGCCGGAAGCACGATCGGCGCATGCGGACCGGCCGCGATGATCGGCGAGGTGCGTGCGGCGTTCGGATCGTCGCCGAGCCAGCAGAGCCTGGTGATCGACGCACCCGCGACGAGCGCCAGCGATCTGCCGGAGATCGCCGAGATCGTCTGCGCGAAGTCGGGGAGGACGTTCCAGGCGGATCAGCACAGCTCATTGCTCGATCAGCTGAACGGGCACGGCGTCGTCGTTCCGTCGTCCTGCCTGCAAGGCATCTGCGGCACGTGTGAGGTCGAGGTCAGGTCCGGCCGCGTCGACCACCGCGACGAAGTGCTGACCGACGAGGAAAGGGCCGGGAACGGCTACATGCTTCCGTGCGTCAGCAGGCCCGCCAGCCGCCAGCTCGTGCTCAACGTGTAACTGCGAAAGCACTGCCCAGAAAGAACTTTCATGGAAGACGCGATTTCCTGCTACACAGACCGGATCGGCTTCACCGCCGCCCTGGAACCGACGATCCACTGCCTGCGCGGGCTGCACGAGGCGCACCTCTACAACGTGCCGTTCGAGAACTTCAGCATGCACACCAACACACTCGACGACGAGTCGCTCCTCGAGGCGATCGTCCACTGGCGCCGCGGCGGAATCTGCTTCGAGACCGGCCTGCTGATGCAGGCCACGTTCGACGCCTGCGGCTTCGATTGCGAGCTGCGGCTCGGCAGTGTCGTGACGGCCGGCCGCTCCCCCGCGACCCACCAGGTGTTCGTCGTGAGGATCAACGGTGACCGCTGGCTGTTCGACATCGGGTTCGGTGCGCTCGGCCCGCGCGGCCCGCTGCGACTCGCGGACGGCACGGAACTGGTTCACCAGGCGAACTCCTCCAGGATCACCCTGGACGCCGGATCGGCCGTTCCGAAGTGGACGGCGTCGACCCGTGAGCACGCCACGAACGCCGAGACGTGGCAGGACCTCTACACGTTCGTCGACGCTCCCGCCGTCGCCGTGGACCTCGAGATGGCGCACTTCTACACCACGCGGTCGCCGAACAGCCTGCTGAACAAGCACAAAGTGGCCAGCATCCCGACCCCGACCGGCCGGATCAGCGTGCGCGACGACAACCTGACCGTGGCGTCCGACGGCACGAGCACGACCTCGAAGATCATCGACCGCACGGAACTGAAGAGGTTGCTGGGAAAGCACTTTGGCCTCACCGCGCCGGCCCGAGACCTCGGATTCGAAGGGCAGCCATGCACTATCTGATCGTTCCCGGCTACACGGGCTCAGGCCCTGACCATTGGCAGACCCACCTGGCGAACACCTACGCGGGCTTCAGCCGGGTGGTCCAGGACGACTGGCGGAAGCCGGACGCCGACGTGTGGACCGCCAGGCTGGACGAGACGATTCGCGACATCGACGACGACGTGTTCCTGATCGGGCACAGTTGCGGGTCCGTGACCGTGGCCCAGTGGGCGGCGACCCACTACGACCAGCGCGTCGTCGGCGCGGTGCTCGTGGCGCCGGCCGATGTCGACGCGAGCCGCGCACTACCCGCGATCAGGCCCCAGGGACCGCTCCCCCAGGGCGCGCTGGCGCTCAAGACGCACCTCGTGGTGTCCGACAACGACCCACACCTGTCCCTGCCGCGCGCTCTGACTCTGGCCAGGACGTGGGGCAGCACCGTCGAGACGATCGCCGGCGGCGGTCACCTCAACAGTTCGAGCGGTTTCGGGCAGTGGGACCACATCGTGACGGTGATCGAGAATCAGTCCGGACGCCGGCTCGAGACTGCGGTGGGACGTGCGTACAGATGACCGAGAAACACTCCGGAATGCCGAAAGCCGTCTACTTCTACCTTGCCGCCTCGTTCTTCATGGGCCTCGCGAACACGGTCTTCGACATCGTGTTCAACTTCTACCTCGCCGAGCGGGGCATCGACGAAGCCGACACGGGCTTGATCTACGCCATCGCCACCGGTGTCATGGCAGTGGCCGTCGTTCCGATCCTGGTGATCGGTAGGTACGTGTCGCAGCGGCGCCTCTGATCGGCGCCGCCGTGCTGTACACACTGCCTTTCGCAGGCCTTCCGTTCGTCGACTCGATCGCCTCGGCCGCCGTCGTGCTCAGCCTCATCCTGGCCGGCATGCTGGCCCTGCTCTCGGTGGGCAACTCGATCGCCGGTGCCCTGGTGCCCGATCAGGCACGTACCCGCCTTTCAGCGGGTTCTTCATCAGCTATCTCGGCGTGGGTGTCGTGGGTTCCGCGGTCGTGTCCGTGGGTGCCAGGTGGCTCGGTGGCAACGACCTCGACAAGTACCGCGTGCTGCTCGTGGTCGCGTTCGCCGCGGCGCTCGTCATGCTCGTCCTGCGAGTGCCGTCCGCCAGGGTGGAGATCGGCGCGAAGCCAATCGCAGCAACGGAAACCAGCACGGGCAGGAGCAGCGCACGACGCAACTTCATCGTGCTCTTCATCGCCGCCGCCTTCCTCGGCGCCTCTGTCGCGTTGGTGTTCAGGTTCGCCAACGTCGTCTTCGCACAGGCGTATGGCCTGCGGTTGAGTGACATCTCGATCATCCTCGGTGGCGACAAGATCGTCAGCATCTTCGGCGCGATCTTCGCACCGCTGGTCGTCAAGAAGTTCTCGCTGCGGCCGAGCGCCGTCGTGATCGGTGTCCTCGCCGCCGTGGGACTGGTGCTGCAGTCCCTGACGATCCCGCTGACGATCTTCGTAGCCCTATACCTGGCCCGGTTGCTCTTCAACTACGGTCTGATGCCTTTGCTGGACACCGTCGCGATGTCCGGTTTCACGCGATCGCGGCACCTCGTGTCGATCAGCGTTCGGCAGTCGTCGTTCTACCTGGGCGGGGCTGTCGCCGCCGCCGTCTACGGCCAGTTGCTCAGCCAGGGTCAGTGGCAGGCGGCGCTCTTGATCTCGGCTGCGTGCGCTCTCGTGGGCGCACTCGCGATGGCACTGGTGCCTGACGCCGAGGCCAGCCCGCGAAGCCAGGGTCAAGCCCAAGTTCCGGCGAAGGTGTGAGGAAGAGAAGCATGCTCGTCATCGTCGACCCATTCTCCAGTGGGGCCGTGTTCGCCCGCCTGGCCAAGGAGTTGTACGACATCGACTCGGTCGCGGTCATCACGTCCCGCACGCTGCCGGCGAGCGTGACCGGCAGCTACCGGCGGGAGGACTTCGTCGGGGAGATCGCCTTCACCGACGTCTCCCAGGCCGTTGCCGCGGTGGAGAACCTGTGCAACGGCGAGCCCGAGCACATCCTGTGCGACTCGGAACCCGGCGTGGAGATCTTCGACGTCCTCTCCGGACACTGGGGACTGCGCCCGAACTCTGGGCAGTCGGCAGCGCGCAGGGACAAGTTCCTGATGCAGAACCGTTTGCAAGAGGCGAGCCTCCGCCACATCCCGCACTACAAGGCTTCCGACACCGACTCGATCGTCTCGTGGTGCGAACAGAGCGGACTGAACGAGTTCGTTGTCAAACCGATGCGATCGTTCGGCACGGACGGCGTGCACTTCTGCGCCACGCTGGACGAGGTCCGCGTCGCGACTGACGAGCTGTTCGGACGATCCGACCTGGCCGGCGTGACGATCTCCGAGGTCCTGGTCGAGGAGCGGATCCACGGACTCGAGTTCGTCGTCGACTCGGTGTCGTTGGACGGCGTGCACTTCATCGTCGCGATGTTCTTGTACGACAAGGAGATCATCGACGGATCCCCTCTCTACCGCACCATGTCCGCGGTCGAGATCAACCACCACCCGGAGATCGCCGAGTACGCCAGGCAGGCACTCACCGCGCTGGGCATCGACAACGGTCCCGCGCACAGCGAGATCATCCTCACCGCGGACGGGCCGACCCTGGTCGAGACCGGTGCCCGGATGCACGGTGGCCAGGGCCCCTGGCTCGTCGAGGCGTCGTCCACCCACTCGCTGATCGGCATGGCGCTCGCGTCCCGCGTGGTGCCGGACGAGTTCCGGCGACGGTCGGAGACCTTGCCGACGCTGCACACGAACGTAGTCGAGTGCTTCCTGCGGGCGCCCCGGGCGGGGGTGGTGCGCGCGAACCGGGTGCACGAACTCTGCGCCGGTCTGGACAGCTACTTCTTCGACACGTGCCGCCAGGCACCGGGCGACCGCGTGGTCCGCACAACCGACCTGGTGACCTCGTACGGACCTGTCATCCTCGCCAACGCCGACCTCGCGGCCCTGGAGCGAGACACCAAGCGGGTCCTCGAACTGAGCGATGAGGGCGCGCTCCTGGAAGTGGTCACCTGAGCCCTGTCAGGTCAAAGTCGGCCGAGGTCCCGCCGTGAAGGTCATCCACGGCGGGGCCTCCCCGTCTCCCACGCACCACCGATGCGGGCACGCCCAGTGCTGCTGACGTCACCTCTGCGCGACGGGATCTGCGGAAGCCGGAACCGCTCGGGTCGGCACCCGGATGTTCCTGGGCGCTGTGTCAGGTCTCCTTCAAGAGGAAGCCGTCCGAGCGGCATAGCCTTCGACCCGCGAAGTGCGAGCGTCTGTCAGGCTACGCCGGTCATGCCCACGTTGCCCGTGCCCTCGACGTAAGTCACGCCGTGGGACGAGCAGTAGACGTAGGACGTGCCGCTGGCGATCAACGGGCCCGAGTACCAATTGCCGTCGCTGCACTGGGCGTTGGCCTGGAACTTCCGGGGTCCGACATTGGTACAGCTGACGCCGAAGGTGTTGGCGTCCGACCACCTGGTGCAGACCGGCGGCTTCTCGTCGGCCGCCACTGCGGGCGACGCCACCACAGCCGCCGCCATCCCACTCAGCACCGAAGACACGGCCAGCGCGGTCAAGATACGTTTTGTCATTTCGAAACTTGCGCTCCTCTCCGCTGAACAAGGTCAGCCCTGTCTTGTTACCTGACCGCGTGAGGTCGAACGGGAGAATGCACGACGCTCCAGCGAACTTCCCGAGTAGACGGACAATCTTCCGCACATCGCGGGAAGGCCGCGAACCTCGCTCCTTCATGGACAGTTCACAAAGGACTACAGTTCCGCACGGCATCGGCCAGCAACGTGACCAGTTCGTCGAGGATCGAATGGTCGGCGCCAGGTCGCCGGACGGCGAGAATCTCGCGATGCAAGGGGGTTCTGCCAGGAGCCAGCACCACCCGCTCGACTCCGGAGCCTTGGCTCTCGCCGAGCATCGTCGCCGGAATCAGGCCCACGGCGAAGCCCACCCTGATCATGGCGAGCATGCTGTGCAGATCCTCGGTCTCCAGCGTCACCCTCGGAGCGATCCCGAGTTCACCGGCCCACCGGAGCAGCAGCCGCCGGTCGGGGTTGTGCGCGTGGCCCGACACCCACTCCCTCTCCTAGCACTCCGCCAGGCTGACCGGGCCACGGCGACCGGGTTCGGCGCCCGTGACGAGGACCAGCGGTTCGCGCCCCAGCGTCGAGACGGCCAACGCCTCGGTGGAGACCGGCGGGTCCTCCGGCAGGTAGCGGTAGGCCAGGAGCAGGTCGAGGTCACCCGACCTCACTCGCGGCAGTCCTTCCGCGGTCTCCACGACGATGAGACGGATCCGATGGCCGGGACGGCGCACCTTGAGCACGGGCAACACCTTCGGCAGCAGGTGACTCATCGCACTGGGGTACGTCCCGACGCGCAGTTCGGTGATCTCGCGGTGGGCGATGCGGGTGGCCGAGTCCTGAAACCGGGCGGTCGCGTCGAAGAGGGTCGCCGCCGCCTCGGCGAGAGAGCGGCCGACCGCGGTGACGACGAGCCTGCTGCCCGGACTGCGGACGATCAGCTCGACGCCCAGGTCGCGCTCCAGCGCGGCGATGTGCTGGGACACCGCCGAGGGCACGAAACCCAGTTCGGTGGCGGCCCTCGCCATCGAGCCGTGACGGACCACGGCCAGGAAGGTGGCCAGAACCCTCAGATCCGGCTGGGACTTCACGAGTCATGAACTTTCTCTTCTGGATCCATCGCTTTACCTGCATTCGAGGGAACGCGAGAGTACTACGCGAACCCAGCAGAAAGGCCCAGCCGATGGCCATCGACCTCACCGCGTTCCGCGCTCACTTCCCCTCTCTCGACACCGGCCTCGCGTTCTTCGACGGGCCGGGCGGCACGCAGACGCCTGGTCCTGTCGCGGAAGCGATCGCGTCGACGATGACCGCTCCCCTGTCGAACCGCGGAACGATCAGCCCTTCCGAGGTCAACGCCGAGCAGGCTGTGGCCGAGTTCCGCGCGGCCTACGCAGATCTGCTCCTCGCGCCCGCCAACGGCATCGTCCACGGCCGTAGCGCAACACAGCTCACGTACGACTTCTCCCGCCACCTGGCCAAGCAGTGGAACGCGGACGACGAGATCATCCTCAGCCGCCTGGACCACGACGCCAACGTCCGCCCGTGGCTCCAGGCCGCCGCCCGCACCGGGATGGAGGTGCGCTGGATCGAGATCGTTCCGGAGACGACCGAACTCGACTTCGAGTCGTTCGAACGAGCTCTGTCCGCCCGCACCCGGCTGGTCGCGGTCACAGCGGCCTCCAACGTGCTGGGAACGAAGCCACCGGTGCGACGAATCGCCGATCTGGCACACGAGATCGGCGCGCTCGTCTACGTGGACGGCGTGCACTACGCGGCACACAATCTCGTGGACATCCGCTCACTCGGCGCGGACATGTTCGTCTGCTCGCCCTACAAGTTCCTCGGGCCGCATTGCGGGGTGCTCGCCGCCGCTCCCGACCTCCTCGAGAACCTGCGGCCGGACAAGCTCCTGCCGTCCCCCGAGACCGTGCCCGAACGGTTCGAGTTCGGCACGCTCCCCTACGAGGTTCTCGCGGGCGCCACAGCCGCCGTCGACTTCCTCGCGGCGATGGCCCCAGGTGCGGAAACCTCGCGGAGGCGACGCCTGGAGCGGTCTGCGGCCTCGATGCACGACCACGAACTCGAACTGCGCACGAGGCTGCAGGACGGACTGGCATCGTTCGGCGAGGCCGTCACCGTGCACTCGAAAGCACCCGACCGCACGCCCACGCTCCTGATGACCTTGCGCGACCGCGACGCCCGCGACGCCCAGTTTCATCTGGCCGCGCGCAAGGTCGTCGCGCCGGCAGGCTCGTTCTACGCCCATGAGCCCTTCACCGCGCTGAACCTCACCGACCCCGCGTTGAGGGCCGGACTGGCTCCGCACAACACCGCGGACGACGTCGACCGTCTCCTCGACGGGCTCGCCTCGTTTCTCGGCGTCTGAAGGGCTGCTGCCTGTCCCAGCGGTACTTCGTCCGGATGCCGAGGAGCACGGAGAAGCATCCGCGGCAGCGGCCTAACGGATCGGCGCGGTGCGGGCCGTGCGCAGCACGCGGTCGTGATCGGCAACCGACATCAGCCCCTCCGCCACCCAGCGCCGTGCCACAGCAGACACCCGATCCGTGAACACGCGCTTGTCCGAGAACGGTGCCGCCACCCACACCTCGTCGAGGAGGGTGGCCCCATCCCCGCGAACCGGGTTCGCCACGCCGGAGTCGACGCCTGCGAACACGATTCTCGGCTCCACCCGGCGAAAGTACGAGTGGAAGGCGTCCTCGGTCCCCTCGAAGAACGGTGCCAGTTCCACCTCCCCGAGCTTGAAGTGCAACGGACGGCCGGCGATCGGGACGAGGTTGCCCATGAGGTCGCCGGAGAGCGCGGCACGACCGTGCAGCCCGAACTCCAGGAACTCACGCCGCGCCTCTCGCGCCACCAGGTGGATCGGTCCGTACATCAGCGACTGCACCGCAGGCTGGTCCGGTGTCCTCTCAACTCGCAGCGCGAACGGCATCCGCACGCGCACGACGTCCCCGTCGCGCCACGTTCGGGACAACGTCACGTAGGTCCCGGGCAAGGCGTTCAACCGCTGCCGCTCGCCGTTGACCGTCACGGCGAACTCCCCTGCCCACGCCGGCACCCTCAACGACAGGTCGAACCGGGCTCGGCCGGCGATCCGCAGAGCAGAACCCTGTTCGAAGGGGAACCCGGTGGTCTGGGTGACGGTGACGCCCTTGGCCGACCACTTGAGCACCGACGGGCTGTAGAGGTTCACGTACAGCCGCGAGTCGTCGGCCGCGCGGAAGTACACCGAGTCTTGGTACTTCGTCGCGCTTTCCATCCCGGTGCCCTCGCAGCACGTCGTGCCTTGTTTGGGCGTGAAGTCGCGCACCGAACCGGGAGCCAGGCCGATGAAGTACGTCATCAGCGGCAGGTCGGCGTCCGCTCTGTCCTGTTTGGACCCGAGGATCTGGTTGTGGAGAGCGCGTTCGCAGTAGTCGAAGTACTTCGGCGACTGCTCGTGCAGGAACAGCTGCCTGCTGAGCTTCAGCATGTTGTGCGCGCAGCAGGTCTCGGCCGTCGTGTCGCTCAGAGCCCCGGCGACGACACCGCGCGCACGCCAGAACTCGCCGGTGCTGGTGCCACCGATGCTGAACATGCGGGGCGAGACGACCATGCCCCAGAAGTTCTTCGCCGCCAGCCAGTACCGCTGTTCACCGGTGACCTCGTACAAGCGGACGAGGCCGGTGAAGATCGGAATGTGCTGGTTGGCGTGCAGGCCGTCCAGCACGTCCCGGTTCTCCGCGCACGCCGTGATGAGCGAGTCGAGATCGAACAACCGGGCCAGCTCCAGGTGCGCGGCCTTGCCGGTGATCGAGTAGAGATCGACGATCGCTTCCACGACGCCGCCGTACTCACCGCTGGAGAAGATGCCCCACATCCGCTGACGCACGGCCGCCGGCAACGGGCTCAGCCGCGAGTGCATCCAGTCGCACATTCCCTCGGCGAGATCCAGCGCTCGGCCGTCACCGGTGTTGCGGTAGGCGTCGACCAGGCCTTTGAGGATCTTGTGCGCGGTGTAGTAAGGCGCCCACACGACGGTGTAGTCAGGCCGCGTCATCGTTTCCAGCGTGATGAACTGCGTCTCCGGGTATGCGGCGAGAAAACCGGGATTGCTCGGCCCACCCCAGGTGCGGCGCAACGTCGCGTGCCGGCCACGTCCGGAAGCGTCGGCGAACGTGCTGCCGGAGGTCTCGTCGAACGAGTACGAGCCCAGATCCCCCTTCGACGACTCGAGGATCTCCGCCGCGGTCAGCGCGCGGGAGTGGAGGTCGACCTCGTCGAGCGCGCCCGCGAACACCGGATCGCCGGCGAAGTGGGACCGCCCGAGCCAGTGGTGCGTCACCGTGCCCAGCGTCGCGGGATTCAACGACATCGCGGTGTTCGTGCCGACTTGCACACCATTCAAGTACAGCGTGCCCGTGGTGCCCGCGATCACCACCGCGATGTGGCTCCACTCGTGCAACGGCAACGGCGTGGTGCCGTTGATGCCCTGCTCGCCGCCGGGGCCGGACGTGGTGATGGCGAAACGCGGCACGCCGTTCCCGTTGCGGGCGGTCAGGTACAGGTACCGCGTGTTGTCGTTGCCGAAGTCGAAGATCCGCGCCCAGTTCGCGTCGTGCGACGGTCGCACCCAGGATGTGAACGTGAACATCTCTGGCAGCGGCTCCACCGGCAGGTCGACGAACCGATACGAGCCGCGGACCTGCTCCACGGCACGACCGCTTCGTCCCGCGACGCTCAACACCTCCGGATCACGACGCAACGCGGCCCGGCACTCGACCAGCGCATCCACCATCGCCCGGATCTTCTTCAGGTACGCGGTGTCGCCGGTGCTGCCGTACGCCTGGGACAGCATCGACAGGAAGTGCCCGGTGTAGTGACCGCGCAGGTTGCCGTTCGCCTCACCGTCCAGGCCTTCCCAGCCTCCCGGCGCGACAGCTCCCAGCGTGTCCAGGCCCGCATTGGCGCGAAACACCTGGAGCAACCGGTCGATGTCGTAACCCCGCGCGTAGGCCAGAACCAGGTCGCGCTTGCGCGAGAACACGCCCTCGGACAACGTCACCTCGGACAGCGCGAAAGGGCTCAGGTTTCCCGGCGCCACGGCGCGCGACTCCCCGCCCACCGCCAACGCGTCACCTGCCGCTCCGAACAAGGGCGCCGTGGCGGCCAGGGAGACAGCCATCAAGAAGTCCCGCCGCGCAACCCTGTCCGCCATGCGCGTGTCCTCCCGCTCGGATGTGAGCGTTAACATACTTCCGCCCGCCTGCGGTGTCGACCCCTTCGAACGGGTTGCCGACAGACAGGTCGCAGTGCTTCGCGGTTCCGGGGAATTCGGCTCCATCGCCGCCGTCAGCCACCAGCGCGAGGAACGGCGGTGCGGCACTCACCACCGCAGGACCTGGAGCCGCGTCTCAGGGAGCGTTGCGATAGCCACGCAGCGCCTGGGCGAACAGTTCCCGAACCTCCTGCTCGCCTTTGCACCCCGGCAGGACGCCGACGCTGTACGACATGGCCTTGCCCTGCAACAGGTGGACGATGGACAGGCTCGTGAAAGTCGCCGCGAAAATGGTCGTCTTGGTCGACAGGTCGGAGTCGAGCCCGAGGAACTCGCGACCGGTCCCCAGGCCCACTGGCTGCTTCCGGTAGACCTTCCCCTCCACCACCATGACGGCCTTGGAGCTCTGCGGATCCGTCCCGAGCTGCCGGCACCGTTCCGCGGCCGGCTGTTGGAGCACCACCACGTCGGCCTCGTGCGCGACCTTGCTCTTCCCGGCCACCGCGACTCCCGTGTGAACCGCGAGAGGCGGCTTGGCGGTCCCGGACAAAGTCAGGACCGCGTGCGTGAACGCCTGCGAGGAGTACAGGCGCCCAGGACTTCGACGCAGGCGAACCACCGCGGGCGGCCTGCCGGTCCCGTCCTCGAGGCCGACCTCGTACCCCTCGGCTCGCGCCGCCCGGAGCACGAGGGCGAACAGGAACGCCTCGTAGAGGTCATCGCCAGCGGAAGCCGTCGGGCCGCTCGTCCTGAACGCCGTAGACATCGCACGAGGGCGCTCACCCCTCAACCGAGCCAGCAGTTCGTGGACGGTGCCGTCGTCCGGAGCTTCTCCGGTTCCCATCAGAAAGTTCCCCTGACCGGCGCCCACACGTCTTCCGCGCCATCGGCTACGCCTCGCGTCAACCGCGTACCCCGCCGCACACCGGCCTGTTCGCGCAGCGCGTCGATCAGTGCGACGACGTCGGCCGCGTGCCGGGCGGCCTCTTCGAACTCCCGGCCGACGGCCAACGTCCACGTCGACCTGTCCGAGTCGCGCAACTCCGCCTCGGGAGGATCCGCGAACTCCACTGTGCCGTCCCATCCAGATGCTGGAGTGCCCGGCGTCGCCAGCTCGCGGAGAACGGCCAACTCGCCGTGCACGAACCGCTCCATCGCAAGGGTTCCCCCTGTGGCCGCCTCGATGAGATCGAGCAGGTTTGGCAACGCGCTCACGGACGTTGAGCGGAGTCATCCGGACGTCCTCTTTCGTGAGCCGGATCCTGCTCCGCATCATCTGCCACTCGGACCACCGTTCGACGGCGACGTGATCCCTGAGGTTGGCTCCGGCCTTCGACTGCCCCTCCTCCGCCAGGACGTGCACCTGGGCGACGACGAAGTCGAGGCCCAGGTCCCGCAGCAGAGCCTCCAGCTCGGCGATCAGCGCCGTGATCTCGTCATCCGTCATGTGCCTTCCCTGGGTCGGGCCGAACGCGACTGACCACGCTAGCGGCATTCGGTCGTTTGCGCCCGGACAAGCCGACGGGATGAGCGCGGGACCTCGGCGCAGGAGTGCCCAGGGCCGGGCACTGATCGACACGCTGTCTCGGACAACCAGACCGGCCAGCACGAACTCCACGGGCCCCGAGGGGCACGCCGATGATCACTTTCGGCGGCGTGCCGCGACTCGCGGAGTCTTCCGGTGTGACCTGCCCGCCGAACGCTCCGCCACCGTGCTCGACGCTGCCGAGCGCTTCCGCGATGACCGCACGAAAGTGCTCGACGCCCGCGAGACCGCGGTGCGTGAAGTCGCGAGTGAGCGACCGAGAAGGACCAGCCAACCGTCAAACATCTCCTGGCACGCGCTGAACACCGATCAGGAGGTCCTGCACGACCGACACCAGTGGAAGCAGCTGGTGGTCCGCGGCGAGCTGAAGCGTCATCGCGGTCACCTGGCCGAGGTTCATGGCCACCTTCCGTTGGTCATCCGGGTGGCCCGGCAGCGGATCGTGGTCCTCCTCGCCGAACCTCGCCGCCACCACGATGTCCGCGACGTAGGGAATCGTCACTCCGGCAGCGATCCAACTGTCCCGGAGCACCCCGGTCTCCCAGTCTGCCGCCATCTCCCACAACCGCACCGCCGCGGCGCCGTAAAGGATCGCGGTCAGCATGGCCTCGAACGGATCCGTGTGACAGCAGAACTCCAGCCTCCGCATGCGCGCTCCGAAACCGGCCGCGTCATCGAGCAGGAACGCCGCGATCGTCGCACCGAACGCCGACGCGGGTTCGGGCGGAACGACGGCGTTCGACGCAAAGCCGTTGATGAGCTGCGCCACCGACCAGGCCGCCGCCACCGACACCGGGTCCCCGGCCACGTTGGCGAACCCCGCGGCCCCACCTCCTTGTGACGACGGGCTTCCGGCCAGGTCGACGTCAGGACGCCAGCGCCCGAACTCCGGCTCGCCGTCAACGCGAAGTGCGAACCCCTCGTAGAATCGGAGGGCTTCTTCGCCGCGATCTGCGACCAGCGCCCAGCCAACGTCTTCGGCCGCCTGGTCACGCTTCCAGATCTCCAGCTCCGCGACCGGGTAGAGCGAATCCTCAACACACCCGCTGTCAACGAGGCGGTGATGCTTGGTGCACAACAACAGGAGGTTCCGCGCCTGGTCGAGCCACTCCACCGGGTAGTTCTCGTCGTGACGCGGGCCGTGGCGCGACGCGGACCGGATGTGGGCGATGTCGACGTTGATGACGGACACACCGCGTTCACACACGACGAGCTTCTCACAGCAGCCTGGAAACGCGCACCTGCTGGCACTTCCGAAAAGTTCCTTGATCACGCGCTTGGTGAAAGCCACCCGTGAACCGTAATCACTCGTCTGCGCAGCGCTCATCACCGGACCCCACAAAGATTCCACCGATGCCGACCAGATGCCCGATTTGACATCCTCGCTACCTTGATGATGATCAGTGAGGTGACCCAGCCGTTTGGAGCTTCCGGTCGAATCTCCAAACAGGACGGTTGGATGCTCACGCTTCCGCAGCAAGACACGACAACTTTCATGACACCTGCCTGATCTCGGACGCCGCTGGACCGGGGAGCGACAATGGGAGAAGACC
Source organism: Lentzea sp. JNUCC 0626 (assembly GCF_043632865.1). Taxonomy (NCBI): domain Bacteria; kingdom Bacillati; phylum Actinomycetota; class Actinomycetes; order Pseudonocardiales; family Pseudonocardiaceae; genus Lentzea; species Lentzea sp. JNUCC 0626. Next base: position 10,369,209 of record NZ_CP171635.1, on the reverse strand, counting down.
GTGCCATCTGTCGACCTCGCAACACTTCCACGTGTCGTGATTCCCCTGATCGCGGCGTTCGCTCACGTCCGCATCCTCATCATCGCGCGGTTGAAGGAACTGCGCTCGTGGAGCCGCGACGCGATCAGCGCCACCAACGGGATCGGTGCCCGGTGAGCGATCCGCAACGCGCCCGTGAGGCCAAGCGACGATCTCGCTACACGGGTGAGTCATTTCAACGTGCCCGGCTGGAGCTGGAGCAACTGGGCGAAGGACAAAACCGAATCCCGGACGCGCACGACGCCGTACAGCAACAGGTGGAGTCAGCTGCGCTGAACCGCCTGTTGCACGGTGCGCACAGGCGGTGGCCGACCGATCTCAGCCCGGCCCACCTCCTTGTTCATCGAGTCGGCATACCCATCGATGAGCGGACTCCACCTCGTTGTTCCCGCCGACGGGTGGCAAATTTCAGTGCTGCGCTTGCCTTGCAGCTCCCGCGGAACCTCGTGCGGCCCGTCGACGAGATCTTCATCCATCGTGTCAGCTTCAGCACGTTGCTCGTCACGGACGGGAGCAGCAGCTCCAGCGCGGTCCACCTGCAGTGTTCGTGGACCGGCCTGTGCACCTCGATTCACCTGAGGGCACAACTCCTCAACCAGCCGCGCACCAGGCTTCATCTCAAGGCGAGCAAGGGATTCCAGCTCGCACCCGCCGACCGCGCGGTCCTCAGCGGCCTGCTGCGCAGGATCGCGCTGTTCGCCGTCTCCTCCGCCCCGGACTGGTTGTTCACCTGGCACAAGTGGACGCTGGCAGGGCGAGGTGACACCGGACCGGCGGTCCCTGAGCACCTGGCCGCGCTGCTGGCCGATGAGTCGTTCGGTCTGTACCTCACCGCACTACGCACACTGGGTATCGGCCGCGCCTCACGCCACCGCACAGTCCCAGGTCTCGAGGATCGCCTCGGTCTTCAGCCATGACGGATTCACTCCCCGATCGGAACGCGCCGGTGTGGAACGCAACCGTTCGTCGACCTGCTGGGTCGCCGGTGCTCAGGAGGGCGATCAGCCAGAGCGTTGGGCCGCGCCGGCACACGATCTGCTCCGGGCGGAACCGTTCTCACACCGGACGATCACCTTGCCGTGGCCGTTGCACCTCGCCCAGCAGATCGGCAAGTACGTCCGCCAGGTCCACTTGGCACGGAACGCGTGAGAAGTTCCGCACTTCGCTGAGCTGACGAGGTCGTTCCGCAGGGGTGTGTACGGCCTGGCGCGACCTCCCGGACCGGGCCACGGTGAAGCTGGAGGCACGCCGACGAAGTGGCGCGGCTGCTCCCGGTCCGTCGAGAGGCGACGCATTTCATCCACTTTGGACTGTCCTTGGCGAACGACGGGAGCATCCGAAAATCCAGGAATGTGTTCCACGGATTGCGGTTGTTCGGCACCATCCGTCGGTCGACGCCCGACACTCGGCCAGGTGAGGACGGCTGACGACGGAGCCCTGCCCCAGAGACAGGATCGCGCGGCACACTCACCGTTTAGTGGTGCGCACGGGTCACGACGGCAAACCACGTGCGGCGATCACCACGGCCTCCGCCGACACCGCCGCCAAGGACTCTGGCGTGTCGGCATTGAACGCATGATGTTCCACGGACACGCGCAACGCGCTGTTGAGCATTGCCGCCCGGATCGAGATGACCAGGTCGGGCTCCGGCAGGCCCGCCCGCTGCGCGAGCGCCTCGGCGAAGGCCGGCTCCGCTTGATGGTGGGCCTCCAACCAGACCGCCCGCAGTCCAGGTTCGGTTCGGGTCAACCGGACCATGTCGAGCATCGCCACAGTGGGCTCAGACGCTCCGGCACAGCCAGAGCTGAGCAAGTCGATCAGGCCGGACACGCCCTGATCGCGGCGCCACGACCGCAAACACTCGGCCGTGCGCTCGATCCCCTCGGTCAGCAAGGGCATCACGCAGCTCTCCTTGTTGGGGAAGTAGCGCCACAGGGTGCGCGTGGAGATGCCCGCCTCTGCCGCGATCTCTTCGACGGTCGTCTCCGCGACACCCTTGTCCAGGAAGAGTCGTACGGCCGCACGCGCCACTTCGAGCCGTGCCTCCGCCTTACGCCGCTCAGTCAACGGCGGTCGCCCGATCCGGGCCGGCGAGTGGGTCTGCTGATGACTTGACATGCCGCCTCCGTCCAAAGTGTCCTGTTCCCAACAGTAACCTTTTGACGCAGCGCAACATCATGGCACGACGTGCACAAAGTGGAGGTTCAGCCCATGACTTCGAACACCGATCTGGACGGCAGCAGCGTCATCGTCACCGGCGCCGGTAAGGGAATCGGGCGGGCCACCGCCCTGCGGTTCACCGAACTGGGCGCGAAAGTCTTGGTGGCCGACGTCAACGCCGTCGCCGCCAACGCCGTCGCCGAGGAGATCACCGCGACCGGCGGCACCGCCGTCGCGGTGGCGGGCGACCTGACCGACTCCGCCGTGGTCGACGAGGTGGTCGCGACGGCGGCGAGCTCGTTCGGCGGGCTGGACGTCCTCGTGTGCAACGCCGGAATCATGGACTCCTTGAGCGCGGCGGCCGACATCTCCGACGCTGAGTGGGAACGCGTCATCGGCGTCAACCTGACCGCGCCCTTGCGGCTCACCCGCGCCGCGTTGCCGCACATGCTCGCCAAGGGCAAAGGCGCCATCGTCTACACGGCGTCGGAAGCGGCTTTGCGCGGCAGTGCCGCCGGAGTCGCGTACACGACGTCGAAGACCGCTCTCATCGGACTGACGCGTTCGGTCGCCATCACGTACCGGGACTCCGGCATCCGCGCCAACGCGATCGCCCCGGCGGGGTGAACACGGGCATCGCCGTCTCCGCGGATCCCAACGCGCACGGACCGCAGGTGTTCGGCAAGTACATGCACAACATCGGTCGTGTCTCGCAGGCCGAGGAACAGGCCGCCGCCATCGTCTTCCTCGCCTCGGCGGCCGCCTCCAGCATCAACGGCGTCGTCCTCCCCGTGGACAACGGCTGGTCTGCCGTCTGAGGAACCCCGTTCAGCCCAACTCGTAATACAGCGTCAGGCTGAACGGCAGGTCCTCGGAATAGCAGTTCCAGGACAGCCCGACAACTCTGAGAGTGTCATCGCGAGGAACCAGCCAAACCTGCGCCTTGCCGAAGACTTCTGTTGCCGATGCTCCGTCGAACTCCACGTAGTTCACCTTGCCGGTTTCGCTGGGTTCGTGTGCCAACGGGATTCGCTTTCGTTGCAAGAGAAGAGATGTAGGGTCGACGTGCCGGCGCCAGTTGTCAGGTGTCGGGCGAAACGTTGAGCTCCTGCAACCGGTCGGCGAGTTCGTTCCCTCCGTAAGCCCTCACCAACGGGATGAACCGGTCGAGGATGTCGAAGGACTGTTGCGGTTTCAGGCGACCGAGGAAGCCGATGACTCCCTGGGCGATGAGCACGGCCCTGGCTGGCTCGTGCCACGCTGAGATCTGCTCGACCAGATCCTCCTGGTCGAGCACACCGGCCAGCTCTCCGAGCCGCGACGACTTCTCGAGCAGGCCGTAGATCCGCGCGGTCGCGGGATCGGCGAGGCATTCGTCCCGGATGAACCGGGCCCGTGCCCGCGCCTGCTGCCGGGCGAGTTCGTCGAGCTCGAGTTCGTGACGCATCCGCTGAACCTCGCGGGCCCTCACAGCGGCCGCGTCGTCGAGCCTGACGCGGACGAACACGTTGGCGATGCGAACGTGCCTGTCCGACAACGACTGCAGGTCGGCGATCTCCGCGCCGATCGCGTGCTGGAGGTATTCGCAGCGCAGGGCACCGATGCCCGCGGCCACCGGCCGGATGATCTGGTCTGCGGCGAGAGCCACGCGATCGAGCGGGTCTTCGGGTGGCCGGCTTCGGCGTTCAGCGACGCGCGCCTGGACGGTCAGCGCGACGGTGAACTCGACGCCCTCGTCGGCGCTCGGAAAGTGGTCGCGGTACGAATGGTCCCGCAGGGTGCCCCAGCGCGAGGAACCCCATCTCATGCCGCGTTGTCCGTTCCGCCGGTGCCGCCAACGCCCTTGATCAGACGGGAGAAGTCTTCCTTGACGAGATCGTCCAGCCTGAAGTAGACGTCTTTGCGTTCGCCGACATCCGACCCGTCGCCGGACTTGCGCCAGCTGTGCATGTAGAGGCCCAGTCGTCCACGTGCAGAGAGCCTGCCCGTCTCTTCAGGGCCGTCGACGGCCTTGCGCAGCAACTCGAGCACGTCGTCGCGAAGGTCCGGTCGCCGCAGCGCGACGTCCATCCACTGATACGCGGTCATGGTGACGGCGTCGTCATCGTCGTCATCGTCCGGAGGAGTCAGCAGTACCGTCCAGCCCGCCGCAAGATCTGCAGTCGCGGGGACGAAGGCGGCGTGTGCTCCTCGCGCGGCGAGGAGCACAGACACCTTCTCGTCGGGGTCCGTCTTCGCCGCGAGCGCGCCGAACGCCCGACGGGCGACCGAGGCGGTATCAGGGTTCTGGCACCAGGAAACGACCATCTCGAAGAGGGTCTTTCGCACAGACTTGTCGTCCCACAACGTGATGACGCTGCGCTGGACGGCTTCCTCGATCTCCGGATCGGTGACGGCGGCGACGTGCTTGAGCCGGCGGAGCGCCTTGCCGGTGTGCCTCTTGCCGAACTCCAGACCACAGACCTCCGCGACCGCTCTCCACAGCGGGAGGTCGTCCTTCTTGGTGGCCCACTTCAGGAGCATGGTGTGGATGTAGCGATGGGTGCTCGACTGGATCGCGGCTTCGTCGAGCGTGGAGACGAAGACCCGCCACAGCGCTGCCGTCCCGTGCCAGGCGGCCGCGAGTGTGGCGAGAGGTTCCGGTCGTTGCTGCCGTGTGGCCCAGTGCACCGCGAAACGAGCGATGCGGCCGGCCAGGTCCTGCTGCTGTGAGCTGGTGAGTGATTCGAACGTGCCGCGGTGCGTTGCTGTCGGGGCTTCGGCAAGCCAGTCGAGGAAGTGCTGGCGGGTGAACGGCCTGTCGGTCCAGAAGTAGTGGAGCGCGGCGTCGTCCCAGCCGTCGTGCCGGAACACGACGGTGTCGTCGTCGGACAGGTCGGCCTGGATGGCATCGACGAGTTCGATGACGCCGGGTGCGCTGAGGGCGGCGAGTTCCGGCGGTTGTTTCCTGCCTCTGAGCCTGCTGTCCAGCTTGCTGGCCAAGGCGTAGACGTAGGCCCCTGGCGTAGCAGGCAGCGCGGCGGCGGCGAGCAGGAAGCTGCGTTGCAGGCTGGTCCGTTCTCGCTCTCGGTGCCAGGACAGCAGTTGCTTGTGCCAGTTCTTCCTGGCCTCCACCACGGTCTGCACCCGGCGGGCGAACCACGGATCGCCGCTGTCGGTGAGCTCCGCGTGGCCGGCGCTCTCCTCGTCGTCCGGCAAGGCGGCCAGCTGGTCCGGGTGTGCGTAGTGCGCCGACCGGATCAGCTCGACGATGTCGAGGACCTCGGTGGGAGGCTGTTGGGCGAGCAGACCCTCGATCTGCTCGGTTGCCAGCCATCGGTCCACGTCGAGGTCGGGCTCGCGCACGGTGAGCGCCCTGCGCACGATCTCCGCCGGCTCCGCGTCGCCGATACCGCCCGCCAGGGGCAAGACGGTCTCGTCCGCGCAACTCACCCACTGTTCGGGACTGATCAGGAAGATCAGCCAGGATTCGCGGCGACGGAGTTCCCCCTCGAGCTTCGTGAGCGTCAAGCGGAAGTTCCGGGAGTGGAGTTTGAAGCCCTCTTCGTTCGGCGGGACCTCGACGACGTACGCCCAGCGACGGTGTCCCGCGGGCAGGCGATCAATCGGAAAGGTCTCGCCACCACCGAAGTGCAGCGCCCCGACCTCGACCTCAGGCGCACTGTCCTGGCGGAGCGTGGCGAGCAGCGCGTGCGCGATCGTGGTGCGCCCGGTGCCCGGTTCGCGGGCGAGCACGAGCAGCCGCCGGTCGTCTCGCCACCGGGCATAGGCGGCGCCGAACCCTTCTGGCTGGGCGAACAGCCGCAGGGTCAGGTCGAGATAGGCGTCGTCGGCGTCGAGGTGTTCCAGGGCCGCCTGGACCTGGTTGACGACTTTGACGCCGTTCATCTCGCCGAGGACGACGTTGCCGGAGAACGTCGAGTTCACCCTGCCGACGCCGTGGGCGCCGTCCGGCCACGACGTCTCCTCTGCGGGAGGGACTGCCTCGACCGTCGGTGGCCAGCGCAGCACGGGCTCGTTCGCGTCACCCTGCTGCGGCGTGAGGGGATCGCTCATCCGATCGGCCCGTTGAGCTCGATGGCCGTGAACTCCCCGCTCGAGCGAACGACGCTGTCGCTGAACTTCACGCTGACGTTGGCCTTGTCGGTGATCGCGGTCGCCTTGATCCCGGTGGTGACGCCGTCCACGTCGAGCTTCTCGATCTCGACGTCGACCCCGCGCTGCTTGAGCCCGGCGGCCAGGTCGAGAGGAGTGCCGGTCAGCGACTCGATCTGCTTGCGGGCGGCGTCGACCGCGTCGAGCAGTTCCCGGTCGGTGGTGCGAGACGGCCGACCGCCGACGGCGTACTCGCGGAGGAACTGGGCGGACTGCTCCAGCTCGGCGAGCGTCTGGGTCTCCAGGACGTCGGTGTTCTCACCCGACGTCGTGGAACGGCGCCTTGCCAGCAGTTTCCCCGCCTGCTCGAACACGAACTTCACCAGGTGGGGAAGAACAGAGGCGCTGACGGTCGCCAGAGTGAAGGGATCAGGCACGAGATACTCCCGGGACACGAACTCAGATGTGCTAACACGGATGCGGCGGCCAAGTTTTCGGTGATCGCCGACGGAGACACAAAATCGCACGGCAACAGAGTCCCGAGCGAGCCCTCGGCAGCGTTTACACCCAGATGGAGTGAATTGGCCTAAATTTCGAACAATTGTGTATCTGAGCACCTCCCGAGTCCACGCGATCGAGTTGACGGAAGGAGTTCCAGGCTCATTCAGCGTCCAGGTAGACCCCGCGCAAAGCCGTAGTTTTCGCTGTTCAAGACATCTGCAGTAGCCTTGCGCCGGCATCGCGCAGATCACAAAACACCGATCCGGCCCGATTCATCGAGCGCGATCCTCACCTACTAACACAGAAGAGCGATTGCCTCACCAGGTCAAGTGCGGAAACTTTTCCGAAAGGCGAGGAACTCCAGCAGCGTCGAAACATCAGGACCGAGTTTCAGATTTCCCGCCATGAGCGCGGCGAGCAGCAGGCTGCTCACCGGTGCCGGAGCGCGGCGCCCGACTAGCGTCGTCTCGCTCATCGCGGAACTCCGCACGCGCGGCGTCGCCGCGCAAGTAGCCGAACGAGCAAGTCACGGGCGGCATCCGCACGGAGACTGGCCCCCGGTTCCCGGGCCATGCAGCGGATTCGACCGGGGTCAGTCGCCAGGGCGTGCTTGCGGCACAGCCAGCTCGTGCAAGCGGCGCAACCGGCCGATGCTGCCGCTGCCCAGATCGGGCACGTAGATGACCAGGTGCAGTTTCGGATCGTCGGATGTCGTCATGCGATGGTGTTCGAGGAGGAGCTCCCCGACCTCCGGGTGGCGGAAGTGCCGGAGCCGGGTCGTGAAGCCGGAGACCTGATGAGCGGCCCAGCGATCTCGGAACTCGGGACTCACCTCGCACAGCCGTCCCACGAGGCGGCGGACCGGGGGCGTGCCGAGTCGGGCGCCCATCTCAGCACGGAACTCAGCGATGACACGGCGGCTGTCGTTCTCCCAGTCGACGACCAGCGACCGCAGGTAGGGATCGGTGAACGTGAGCCACAGCAGGTTGCGGTCGCTGGGCTGTGCACCTGTCACCGGTGGGTAGAAGCGGCTGTAGGTGGCGTTCCAGGCGACGATCGTCCAGTCCGCGGAGACGGCGTAACTCGGGTAGACGCCCTGTGCGTCGAGCAGCCGCTGAACGTTCGGCGGCGCCGCGGCGGCATCGGGCTTCTCGGGTTGATACGGCTCGGAGTAGCCCGCGAGTGACAGAACGAAGGCATGCTCGGCCGGTCGCAGCCCGAGGGTCGCGGCCACAGAGTCGAGGACCTGGCGCGAGGGGCTCGTCTTCGCACGGCCCTGTTCGAGCCAGGTGTACCAAGTGACGCTGATTCCGGCCAAGATCGCGACCTCTTCGCGACGCAGCCCCGTCGTTCGGCGACGGATCGGCGGCAGCCCGGCCTCGGTCCGCGACGCGGTCTCACGCTTCGTGCGCAAGAACACGCCCAGCTCATGCTGGCTGGTGCCGCCATCGGTCACGGCGAGATCCTACAACCGGCATCGCGAGGCCCGCTGAAATGCTGAAACGCGTGACGTCACCGAACGCTGCGGAAGTACCGGCCAATGCCTCGACCCCGACCGCTCACCGCATCAGGCGAGCGGGCAACGGAGACGCCTCCAGCGGTGCGCTGTCGACTCCGACCCGGCTCCACTGCGGTGCAAAGCCGCCTCCGAAGCGCATGAGCAGCCGCCTGTCGTCGTACTGCGGCCAACCTGGATCACCGGTGGTGGCAAAGCGGATCCACCGCTCGTTCATCGCGGCAGCGAGTTGAGCGGGGGGCTCTGCGCCGCACAACGCGTGCCGGCCTGAGGCAGCGCCGAGGTTGTCGAACACGAACGGCAGGTCCAGGCCGTGGCACGCGCCCAGCCTGCCGTCGAACAGCGGCGACTCCCACTCGAACTCGTAGGCGAAGACAGGACCGCCGTGACGGAGGGCGAACCGACGTGAGGGGGATCGGAACATCAGATCGGTCAGGGCATCGACGAGCACTCGCCCGGGATCACGGCCGGCCTGTCCAAGTCCGTATCCGGACAGCACCCGCCGGGCGTCGGGACGGGAGGCCGCGAGCCGGGCGACGGCCCCGTCCTCGGACAGCGTGTCGAGGTCGGCGGAAGATTCCGCGTACAGGTTCATCTCGGCCCGGGTCGTCCCGATCAGCAGTGGAATCGACGACATGCCCCGGTCACTCGCCGACCGGACGACCTCGCCGTCGACGACGGGTGCGAACGCGGCTTGCTGGTACGCGGGATCCCAGCCACCTTCGCTCGAGTCGAGCGGGCGCGCCAGCACGCTCCGCTGGGCATCCAGCAGCTCCGCGACCGGGACTGACCGCAACCCCGCTGCGGTGGCCGGCGCACCCGCCGCCGCAGCGATCTGCTCGGTCAGCCGGCGCCCGACCGCCGGGTCGCGGACGAGCTCGTCGTGTCCGCTCTGCACGATCGCACGGTCGCAAAGTCCGTCCACCGCGCCCGAGACGAGCAGGGTCGCGATGCTCATCGCCCCGGCGGACTCGCCGAAGACCGTGACGTTGCCGGGATCGCCGCCGAAGCCCGCCGCGTTGTCCCTGACCCAGGCCAACGCGGCAATCTGATCGCGCAGACCGAGATTGCGCGGTGCATCGTCCAGCACCGCGAAGCCTTCGATCCCGAGCCGGTAGTTGATCGTCATCAGCACCACTCCGGAGCGGGCGAACGCGGCACCGTCGAACGCAGGACAGTCGCCCGAGCCCGCGACGAACGCGCCCCCGTGGAGGTAGACCATCACCGGCAGCGGCTGGTCGCGCCGAGCCGGGGCCCATACGTTCACCGTCAGGTAGTCGTGGCCGCCCGCCCAGTCGGCGTCCGGCAGAAGCGGAGTCATGTCCACTCCGGGGAAGCGCCTCGCGTGCTGGGGGGCCGTGGCCCCGATGCCGGTCGCGTCTCGAACACCGTCCCAGCGCGGTGCCGGGGCGGCCGGCGCGAATCGGAGACGGCCTGCCGGCGGCGCGGCGTAGGGCACCGCGCGGTGCCTGATGACGCCGTCGACGACCAGCCCGCGGACCCGGCCCGAGGTGGTGAGAACGATCTCCAGCGGATCTGCGGTCATTCGCCGGCCCCACGGCCGTCGGCGGCGATGTCCTCCAGGCTGCGGCCCTTGGTGCGTGCGCCCAGCACGAAGAAGAACGCGCCGAAGAGCACCGCGACCGCAGCGAACACGACGAAGACCGTGACGAACCCGAACCCGGACAGGACTAGGCCCACGGTCACGCTGGTGAACGCGGCCGAGAGCCGGAACGCACCGCCGACGATGCCGGATCCGAGCCCGCGAAGATGCGTCGGGAAGATCTCGGGGGTGTAGGCGTACATCGCGGCGAGAGCGATCTGCAACGTGCCCGAAAGGAGCACACCGACGACCACCGTGACGGAGAGGCTGTCGACCAACCCGAAAACCAGCAGCAACGCCGCGTCGAGCACCATCACCGCCAGAACCAGCTTCTTGCGCTCCACGCGGTCGGCGAACAGCACCGAACCGACCGACCCGGCGAAACCGGCCAGCGAGATGGCGACCGCGGCGGTGAGGGCTTGCCGCTGGCTGTAGCCGCGTTCGACGAGCAACGTCGTCAGCCAGGTGTTGAATCCGTAGATCACGTACGCGAAGAGCACCATCGAGACCGTCACGACGATCAATCGCCTGAGGTTGAGGCCCGACGCCAACTCCCGCAACGACGCCTGTCCGGTCTCCACCTCCGGCAGTGTCGTCGGCTCCGGCAACGGCGTCCCGGTCTTCGCGACCGCCTCGCGTTCGAACGCGGCCACTGTGGACTCAGCTCCGCTGAGATCGCCGGTGCGCAGCTGCCAGCGCACGGATTCGGGCAAGCGCCGCACCGCGACCACGACCAGCAGGCCGAGTGTTCCGATTCCGTAGATCCACCGCCAGTGCGGCCCGCCGTCCGGCACGAGGGTCCACGTCAGCACCGCCGCGAGCGGTACCCCCAGGACCGAGATGCCCAGCAACAACGCCGCGCACCGGCCGCGGAACTTCGCCGGGAACATCTCGCTCAAGTACAGGTACGACACCACGGTGAGCGCCTGCGCCCCGACCCCGGTCACCACCCGGCAGGCGATCAGCATCTCGGCATTCGCCGCGAACACCGTGCACAGCGACCCGAGCGAGTACAAGACCACGGAGACGAACAGCACCGGACGGCGCCCTCGGCTGTCGGCGAGCCGCCCGCCGATGAGCGCGCCGACGAAGCTGCCGACGTACACCGAGGACGCGATCCAGCCGACTTCTCCGAGCGAAAGTCCCAGTTCCTGCCGAATCGCCGGCGCGGTGTAGCCGAACGCCGCGAGGTCAAAGCCGTCGAAGATGCCCAACGCTCCGAGCATCCACAGGACGCCCCAGTGCTTCCGGGTCAACACCGGAATACGGTCGAACCGGGCGCGTACCAACCTCGCGCTCATGTCCGTCGCGTGCGACGCAGTCGTCATCAGCTGATCCTCATTGATCGAAGCGGAGTCGGCGCCATCACGCCAGCGGAGTTTCTCCCAGCGTATGAACCAGCTCACAGCAGAGGAAGGCGCGCGTACCTCTAGTAGTGGCACTAACAGGGTTCTTGACCGGAAAGCCACGGCCAAGGCACCGTGGCCACCTCCGGCAGCGCACCAGAAACGTCATCGGACGCCATCGACACAGCGCCGAGTTCCGCGCGTCCCGCCGCCCGATCCTGCCGCCGCGCGAAGGAGTTCCCTGAATGCACGAGCACCTGATCTGCCTGACCGCGGCTGACGACCACAGAGCCCTGGCGAGGCTGTCCGCGATGCTGGTGCAGCGCAAGGCCACGATCACGACCATGCAGTTCAGCCGGCAGCCCGACTCCAAGAGCTGGTGGATCCAACTGATCGTCCGCGTCGAGTCCGAACGAGAACGAGAACTGGTCGTGAAACGCCTGAACCGTCTGGTCGACATCATCAAGGCCTTCGAAGTCCCAGGCGACGGGGGCCACTGGCGCCAGACGGTCTTCGTCGCCCTTCACCCCGAGCCCGGAGAAGCCGTCTACATCGGACAGATCGCGGGCTCCTTCGGGGCGGAGGTCCTCGAATCCGACGCAGCCGGCATCCGGTTGCACCTGTCGGCGGACCCGCGCAGATGCAGAGACTTCATTGACCTGCTGAGGCCCTTCGGTCTGGGAGAAGTGCTGCTCGGCGCGGTATCCGGTGTGCGCGTGGGCTCACATCACCGCGGCAACAAGACACGGAGACGCGCCACCGATACCGCACACACCCACAGGCAGCGGAACTGAGAGCGGTCGGCTGCCTGTTCGCCCTCCAGGCAGCCGGTGCCAGGACTACCCCGCGGTGACCGCGAACAGGTGCATCGTCCCTCCCGACGTCGACGACGGAAGCGTGACGCTGGAGACCGTCTTGCCCTCGGCGAGTGCGATCGGCGCGGAGGCGAACACCAGCGTGCGGACCTGTTGCCGCTCACCGCTCGACCAGTTCCGGTACGGAGTGGACAGCACGATCCTGTTGCCGAACGCGGGTTGCGCGCGGCCACCGCTCAACGTCCAGTCGGAGAAACCCACCGACGCGGTCGACGTCGTTCCGTCCGTGTAGGTGATCGTGACGGTGCCCGACGCGTTGCCACCGGAGGCCGCGCCCAGGAAGGCGAGTTGCCCGGAGCCCGAGACGGTCAGGGTCTGGCCCGCCGCGATGACGTTGTCCGGTTCGTCGGCGGCGGACGACGGCCAGGTGTGCTGGAGCCCGTCGACGGTGATCGTGCGACCCGGTGCCGCGCCGGCCTCGGCGAGTGCCTCGGCCGAGTAGCTCCACCCGAAGTCGTCGAAGTCGGCAGAGGACGGCTGGCCGTCCGGGGAGACGCCGTCGTTGTTCGCGGCCGCGAGCCAGCTGCCCGACGGGGCCACGAGCACCGTCAGCACCGCCTGCGCGCTGGGAACGCCCGGCGCGGACAGGGTGACGGGGACGCGGCGGCGACCGTCTGCGGTGCCCGGCGGCAGGGTCACGCTGACCCGTGTCGCCGCTTTGCTGCCCGCGGCCACCGAGAGCGTCCCGGACGCGGGTGTCACGGTGATCCCGTCGACCCCGGTCGTCTGGAACGTCCAGTCCCGGCCGACTCCTGACAGATCCTGCACGCCGACCGAGGCGCTGGCCGTCGTACCCGCCGCGGCGATCACGAGTTCGGGGTCGAGGAAGGCCACCGCGGGCTTCTCCCTGTCGCGGAACGACGGCGGGGCGTCCGCAGGTGCGCTACCCCACGTCGTCGGTGTGGTCGACAACGCGAAGTCGACGGTGGCGCCCTCGGAGAACAGCGACTCCGGGAGCCACGGTCGCGGCGAGTCCACGCCGTTGACCGAGAGCCCGGACACGTACTGGCCGGTGCCCTTGCCGGTGACGGTGATCTTCTTGCCGGCGCCGGTGGTGAGCACGGTCTTCGGGAACAGCGGGGAACCGAGGACGACCTCGGCGCGGCCGGGTGTCTGCGGGTACATGCCCAGTGCCGCCCACACGTACCAGGACGACATCTGCCCGAGGTCGTCGTTGCCGATCAGGCCTTCGGGACGCGGGTTGTAGAGCTCGGTCATCACCCGGCGCACAACGGCCTGGGTCTTGGCGGGAGCGCCCGCGTAGGCGTAGATCCACGGCGCGTTCGCGTTCGGTTCGTTGCCCATGAACGCGTACGGCTCCTCCATACCGGCGTTCAGCTTCGTGAAGAAAGTGTCCAACTTGGACTCGGCCGCTCGGTTGCCACCGAACGCGGCGATCAGACCGTCCAAGTTGTGCGGCACCATCCAGTCGTACTGCGCGCCATTGCCCTCGACCCACCCCGCGGTGTCCGCCGGGTCGTACGCGGCGGCGAACCCACCATCCGCGCCCCGCGGCTGCAGGTGCCCGGACCTCGGGTTGTAGAGGTTCTGCCAGCTCTGGGCGCGTTTCATGAACGCGCGGTGGGTCTCGCCGTCGCCGATCCTCTTGGCGAGCTGCGCGATCGAGAAGTCGGCGCTCGCGTACTCCAGCGTGTCCGCACCCGCTCCCGGCACGTACCCGAGCCGCTGGTAGGCCTCGTTGCCAGGACGTTCGACGTAGCCCGACGTCGGCTGCGTCGCGCCCTTGACCATCAGCAGCAGCGCCTTCCGCACGTCGAAGTCCCTTGCCCCGAAGGCATAAGCCGTCGACACGATGATGTGGTACGGATCGCCGTTCATCACACCGGTGTAGTCGTTGGCCACGGTCCAGCGGTCCCAGGATCCACCCTGTTCGGCGAAGTCCGTCATCGACCTGACGATGTCCGACATCTCCTTCGGAGCGATAGTCGCCAGGAGCTGGATCTGCGAGCGGTAGACGTCCCAGCCGGAGAAGTTGGTGTAGGCGGCGTGCCCGTTCTCGGTCTGGTGGATGCGGCCGTCGAAACCGGGGTACCGCCCGTCGACGTCGGAGAACAAATTCGGCTGGATCAGCGAGTGGTACAGCGCGGTGTAGAACGTCGTGCGGTCGGCCTCCGACCCACCGTCGACGGCGATCTGGTTCAGCCTGGCGTTCCACGCTTCGCGGGCCGCGGCGGCGACGGACTCGAACGGCCTCCCGGCGTTCTCCGCCTTCAGGTTGGCCTCCGCGCCCTCGACGGACACGAAGGACAGTCCTACCTGGACGTTGACCGCAGCCCCAGTCAGGTTCGCGAAGGTGACGTACCCGCCGCTGCCGGGACCGCTGACGGTGGTGGCGTCCGGCTCGATCGACGCGGACCTGGAGCGGGCCGTCTCGTCTCCACCGCGGTTCGCGATCTTGGCCTGCGCACCTCCGGTCTCGGCCGTCCTGTTCGGGGTGACCGCGCCGTTCTTCCACGTCCCGACCGAGGCGAACGGACGGTCGAACTTCGCGGTGAAGTACACCCGGTAGCTGTTGGAGGCACCACAGAACCGGCCGCTGGTCGCCCAGCCGCTGATGCTGTCCGCCCCGATGGTGACAGAAGCGTCGTCGGTGCCCATGACCGAGCCGGAGGTGTTGACCAGCAGGGTGGAGGCAACGCCGGCCGGGTAGGTGAACCGGCCGGATCCCGTGCGCGCGGTCGTCGCGAGCTCCACCTTCACCCCGCTGTCGAGCGCCACCTCGTACCGTCCAGGCGTCGCGTGCTCGTTCGCGTGGGAGAACTTCGAGGTGTAGCGGGCGGGATCGGCGGCGGGAGAGGTGGTGACCTCTCCCGAGTACGGGATGAAGGGGATGTCCCCGTACGTCGAACACCCCGCGCCCGAGAGGTGCGTGAGGCTGAACCCCTTCAACGCCGTGTCGTCGTAGAAATAGCCACCGTGCTGAGCTTTGACCGTGTCCGGGCTCCACTGCACCATGCCGAACGGGGAGACCGCACCGGGGAAGGTGTTGCCCGCTCCACCGCCGGTGCCGTGGTCCTCGCCACCGGGGCGCGTCCCGACGAACGGGTTCACCCACCGGGCGAGGTCCTGGTGCTCGCCCGCCACCGCCGGAGCCACTGCGGGGACGAGCGCGGTGATCACCGGCACGACGGCGAGCATCACCAGGTACGCCTTCGAGCGCACTTTCCTCATCACGCCAGTCCTCTCCGCGATCGGTCCGGACAGTCCACCATGGACGGTGGCGGGCGGCACGTTCATCGACTCTGGACTTCCACGACGGACGCGCGGGCACCGCTGGCGTTGTGGAGGTTGAGCACCAACAGCCCGTTCGAACGGTCGGCGGCCAGCGCTTCCTGGTCCCGGGACACGACGAGGGAGACGCCGGACTTCGCCACGTAGGACAACGCCGGTTCACCACCCTCGCCCTGCACGATCAGCCCTGGCTTGAGCGGGTCGAACGTGAGCTTCCCCTCGATGGCGTCGACGTTGCCGAACCCGTCACCCGGTGCGGCGTAGAAGCTGTCCACCGCGACCTGGTACGTGATCCGCGCGCTGTCCTTCGCCGGGTCGAGCCCGAGCGCGGTCAGCGACACCGGGAGCACGACGACGTTGGTGTCGTACGTGTTCGTGTCCACGTCACCGTGAAGCCCGTTCACCGGCTGCCGGTCGACGACGTCACCGGTCTTGAGATCGATCGTGGTGGCGGTGAGCACGTCGTCGAACTGCTCGCGCGCCGCGTAGGTCTCGAAGTCCGGCTTGCCGTCACCGGTCGTGTCGATGTCGATGTACGGCTGGGTGTTGACGCCGAGGTTGAACCAGTTGTCCCACATGGCGATGCCGAACGCGAGCAGTGACTTCTCCGGCTTGC
Source organism: Lentzea sp. JNUCC 0626 (assembly GCF_043632865.1). Taxonomy (NCBI): domain Bacteria; kingdom Bacillati; phylum Actinomycetota; class Actinomycetes; order Pseudonocardiales; family Pseudonocardiaceae; genus Lentzea; species Lentzea sp. JNUCC 0626. Next base: position 10,353,206 of record NZ_CP171635.1, on the reverse strand, counting down.
CCTGCGCCTTCGCGGCCGGCGCGGTCGAGGCGACACCGACGTACTGGAGGTCGCCGCCCCTCGCGGTGCGGTTCGGGGCGCAGCCGGTCGTGACCGACCCCTTGCAGTCGGGCAGCCTGGGCGACTGCGCCTGGAGTTCGAGCACGCTGACCAGTGACCGGTAGGCCTCCGAGCCGGAACCCTGGTCGAGTCCCTTGCCGGACAGGGTGAGCTCGGCCCGGTGCGGGTCGCTGAACGCGAGGCGGCCGGGGACCTTGACGTTCGCGACCGGCTTCGGGGCCGCGTACACGGGGACGCGCAGTGGTACCGCCGAGCCGGACACCGGGGTGAACTGCACACGGCCTGACGCATCGGCGAGGAACTGCCGCGGCGAGTCGGCCGGGCCGCGGTTGATGGTGGGGTCACTTGTCTTGCGCAGCGCCGCAGGGTCGTTGATCTTCAACGTCACCTTGACGCGTGCGGACGCCTTGCCCGCCACGCGGACCTTGTTGCTCGACAACTGATACGAGACACCGGGGATGGTGGTGAGTTCCTGATACGCGACGGTGTACTCGACGGGTTCGGCGCTCTTGTTGGTCAGCTTGATCGTCTTGGTGAGCGAGACCTTTCCCTCGACCTCGACAACACCGAAGCTCGCACTGACGAACCCTGGAGCGTCCTCCACCGCGGCGAGAACCTGGTTCTCGAGCGCGGCCTTGCCGTCGACCCTGCCCGCGCCGACGCGGTTGGGCGCGAAGGTCTTGCCGTTCTCCTTGACGTCGGCACCCGCGGTGTTCATCAGGGCCGCCTTGACCTCGGCAGGCCCCCACTCCGGATGCGTCTGGCGGACGAGCGCAGCCAGGCCGGACACGTGCGGAGCCGCCATCGACGTGCCGTTCATGGTGGCTCTGCCGGTGCCGGTGCCCACGGCCGCGGAGGTGATCGTGTCACCCGGCGCCGCGAGGTCCGGCTTGACCACAGCGTTCCTGTTGCCACGGCTGGTGAACGAGCTCGGCGTGTCCACGAGCGACTGGTCGTAGACGCTGACCGAGCCGCGCAACTGACCGGCGAGCCGGACGTTCAACGTGCCCGCGTTGAGCTGCGGCCGGATGGCGGCCGTGCTCGAGGCGGTGAACTGGAAGGCGGGAATCTGGTCGTTCCCGGTGATTCCCGCGTTGAAATTGTCCAAAGTGGACGAGATCAGCACTCCGGCCGCGCCGGCCGTCTGCGCGTTGTTCGTACGCGTGACCGAACCACAACGACGGGTGCTGTTGTTGTCGTCCCACTCCAGCCAGACGAACTTGCCCGCCAGGCTGTCGGCGATCGGCGCGCAGCCATCCGCGTTGCCCGCGTCGGACACCTTCACCACTGGCTTCGTGACGTCGAGGGGCGCGTTCACCGGGTACGCCTGGCTGTACTGACCGGCCTTCGCACCCGCACCGACGATCTCGGCACCGTCGTACAGGACGAACGCGTCACGGGTGCTCGCGACGGAGAGCGCCTCGGGCGTGGCGCCCGGCGAACCTCCCGCGTCGTACAGGTCTTCGGCGTTGCCCGCCGCGTTGACGGTCAGCACGCCGTGCTCGAAGAGCTTGCGGACGAACAGGCCCTCCGGATCGTCAGGAGCGCCGAACTCGGTGCCCAGCGACAGGTTGACCACGTCGAGGCGGTCGGAGAAGTCGCCGTCTCCGTTGGGGTCGAGCGCCCAGTCGAGTGCTTTGCCGACCACGGAGGTGGATCCGTCGCATCCGAACACCTTGACCGCGTACAGCGACGCGTGCGGCGCCGTGCCCGGCCCGATCTTCATGTCGTTGAGCCGCGCGCTGTCCAGCTTGGCGTAGTCACCGGTGAACGTGCTGCCGTCGGCGTTCTCACCGTACCCGGCCGCGGAACCCGCGACGTGGGAGCCGTGGCCACCGCAGTCGATCGGGTTCGGGTCCGGCTTCGGCGTGTTGATCTCGGGGTCGGAGCTGCTCGGGTCGTAGTCCTCGCCGACCAGGTCCGTGCCTCCGACGACCTTCGCGGTCGGGAAGTTCGGATCCTTCGCCCGCGGGTCGACCGCCTTGAACGCTTCCACGGTGCCGGGGCCGCCGAAGTTCGCGTGCGTGTAGTCGATGCCGGAGTCCACGACACCGATGCGCACGCCGTCGCCCAGCCTGCCGTACTGCTGCCAGGCGTTCATCGCCCTGGTCAGCTGGACTGCGCTGGAGTTCGACCGCGTCTTCGGCACAATCGGGTACACCGCGACGACGTCCGGACGACTTGCCAGCTCGCGCAGCTTTCCCGCGTCCGTGTGCACGACCACGCCCGGAATGACGTTGGACGTGCGGTACACCTCTGTCGTGGCGGCATGGGCGGCTCGAAGGCTGCCGACAACGCGGTCGGTCAAAGCCGCCACCTCGGACCTGGCCGCGCGTACGGCGTTTCTCGCTGTCTCGCGCCCCTGGTCCTGGTTCTCCGCGAACGCGTCCGCGGCGGGCTTTCCCGAGAGCTCGACGAACGCGGTCACCGTACCCGCACGAGCGAGCCGGGGAGAGACTTTCGCCTTCCCCACCGGTCCGGCGGCCGTGGGCACCGGCTCCGCGAGTTGGCCGCCTGCCGCCTGTGCTCCAGCGGTGGAAGCCAGGAGCAGGACGACCAGACCGGCCACCAACTTCGTTGAACGATTCACACTCGAAAGCGTATTGCTCTTGACATCGATTCCCGATAGCACAATATGAAAAGCAACCGTTTATCCTCACCTGGAGGAAACATTTCAGAGGCCCGCTGAAATCAGAGGATCCAACGGCACCGACCATCATCGGCGCTGGTAGCGCGGTTACCTTGAAGTGGTGAACCTACCGAGGTCAGTACGCTGAGAGGAAGCCGAATTGCTCAGAATCATCTCGACTGTCAGCGCCGTGGCCGTCGCCACGCTCCTGACCGTTCCTGCCGCCCAGGCGGACTCACCCGCCGGCCAGCACCTCATCGCCTTCTCCAAGGTGCCGTCCGAGACCAGGAGCGTTCTGGTCGAGCGCCACAACAACGTGGACGCACCGAACTCGACGGTGTGCCTGAGTTCCTTGCCGTCCGGCAAGACGTACAAATCATCGGTGCACGTCGACAACGACTCCACCCCAGATCTCACGTTCTACGCCTCCAGCAACTGCACCGGGGACGGGCAGAGCAGCGGCTTCGGCGACGTGACGGCCGACAACCTGGCCTACACGTGGGTGTCGTGGCGCAACTACCACCCGTACTGGGGTTCGGTCGGCCTGGCGAGCTGAACCCCGGGGTTCAGCCCTCCGCGTGGTCAGATCGCTTCTCGGACCGCGTGGAACAGGTGGTGCCGCACCGGTGACCTTCCCCCCACCGACATCGACGTGAGCAGTGAGAACCCCGTGGCCCGCAGGGCCACACGCCAGAGCCGTTCCGGCGGGTGGATGTCCCCGCCCCGCAGCACCTCCCGGTCCTGCGCCGGCGAGTGCAGGAAGTGGGTCGAGGTGAGCGCCGCCAGGTCGTCGCCGACCGGCGCGGTGATCAACAGCTCGCCACCGGGCTCGAGCAGGTCGCGAATCCGCGTCAGCGCACGGCCGATGTTGACGGCGTGGTGCAACGAGTGTCCAGCGATGACGACGTCGGCGCTCGTGTTCGGAAAACCCTGCGCGACGAAGTCCTCGTTGACGTCGAGCGCCGCAGTCCAGATCTGCGGGCGGGCCGCGGCCGCGACCCGCCGGACGTACTCGGACACATCGGTGAACAGGTAGTCGTCCGCCGCTCGCGGCACCTCGCTCAAGATCGCGTCCGTGAGGCGTCCGGTACCGCCGCCGATCTCCACCGCGCGAAGGTCCCTCCTGATGCTGATGAGCTTGCGCAGGAACAGGTTCGCACAGGCGTCATCCAGTTCGTCGGTGAGGAGCGAGAGTCCCTCGCCCGCGATCGCATCCTGCTCCGTGCCGATCGGCGCGAGCAACTCGCCGACGGTGATCTCGTCGCGGAGCAACTGCGGCAGGACCGTCAACGCGCCCGCGTGCAACCTGGCCACGTCCACCGGAAGCCGCAGGCACTCCTGCAACTCCGCCAAGTCGACCACTCCGGATTCGGGCACGACCCCGCACACCTGGAACGAGTCCCCGTCGAGCTCGATCACACCTTCCGCCGCCAGTGCGAGCAGCCACCGGCGGACCAGCCACTCGTGGCGCCGGACAACACCCAGTTCGCGCAACGTCGCACTGATCGACCCGGCTGTCGCGTACCTCAGTCCCAACGCATCGGCCATCGCCCTGAGGCTCACCAGTTCGAGCTGGACTTCGGGAGTCAGCTTGTGCCGCGAGACTTGCAGGTCGGTCATCCGAACTCCTCCGCGGTGATCGGGGATGATGGCCGGTCTGCGGGCGGCAGCGCTCAGCGTCCGATGTCCACTCACCTCAGGGCGAACAGCATCTCGTCACAGTCTCCGAGGTCCACCGGTCCGGCACCTGGATCCGAGTGACGAACGCGACAGGGGCCCCAGCCATCCTCAGATGGTTCCACGGCACAGCCGTCGCAACTGTCCCTTTCGGATGTTTGCGGAAGTTGTTCCACGGTTGCCCGTCACCGTGTCCGGTCGCCGAAGACGTTGCCTCGAGCCAGAACACCCACCACGAGGGCGCCGACGAGCGGAACGACCCCGAAGCACAGCCAGGCGATCCTGCCGTGCTCCAGCAGGAGCCCGCTCACGGGGCCGGTGACCAGAACAGCGGCACCGCCCACGGAGGCCATCAATCCGAAGTGGACTCCGAGCCTGCGCTCGCCCGCCAGCACGGGAACTAGCTCCTGCACGAACGGAACCAGCAGCATCTGCCCAAAGGTCAGCAAGACCACAAATGTCATCGTCGCGACGAGCCCGGGAACCGTAGCGACGACGAAGAACGCGACAGCCATGACGACGAACCCGGACGTCACCGCTCGCCCTCGCCCGAGAACACGACGCGCGACCGAGGTCAGCGGGACCTGCAGAACGACGATCATGGCTGAGGCGAGGGCGAACAACAGTCCGAGCGCGCTCGCCGGCGCGCCGTTGCTTTCCAATTCCACCGGGAGCGCGAGATAGAGCTGGTTGTAGGAAACCCAGTAGGCCGAGCACCCCGCGGCGAAGACTAGGAAGCGCCGGTTCCCGAACACCTGACGCCACCCGTCGAGCAACGGTTCGTCCCTGTGCGCGCCTGGACGGCCTGGCAGGAGTCCCCAGTGCACCAGTGCGATCAACGTGAAGAGAACCGCGCCCGCGGCACAGGCGATCTGGAAGCGGCCGGCCACGGCGATGCCCAGCAACGGTCCGGTCACCGCGCCGATCTCTCCGCCGACAGCGAACGCGGCGAACGCGTCCGCTCTGGCCGGCGCCGGAACCTCTTGTGCGAGTGAGGACTCCACCGCGGGCGAGAACAACGCACCCGCCAGTCCGGTCAGCACCACACCGAGAACGATCAGCGGAAGATGCGCGGCGACGGCGAGCACGGTGAAGCCGGAGGCCCGTACCAGGCAACCGATGACGATCGTCGGCTTGGCACCGAACCTGTCGGTGAGCGCGCCGCCGACGGCGAACAGGCCCTGTTGGCTGAACGTGCGCAACCCGAGCACCAGCCCGACCACCCACCCCACGAGCCCGACGTGATCTGCCAAGTGCCCTGCGAGGTAGGGGATGACGAGGTAGAAACCGATGTTGAAAAACAGCTGCGTGAGCGCCAGCAACCGCGCTGTCAAAGGAAGTGCGCGCAGTCCTCGCAGCGCCTGCCACCGTTCGTCCACAGCCGTACCCACACGTGCCCCCACGATCACTGATCAACCCGTTCGCGGGAGACCGTAGGCGTACCGCCCGCGCATCACCCCTGCCGGTACGCCACGAGTACGCAATTTCAGAAGATGACGGAAGTGAACGGGACGAACGCGCGCACCAAGGAGAGATTCCGGTCACCTCACCGCAGCGGGTTCACGTTTCTCGCCGCGAGCAGATACCACGCGGTAGCACCGACGTGGCAATACGGGAAGCAGCCGGACATCGGCCCGGTGTCGATCGGGCTGCTCGCGGCCACGAGCCCCACCCGATCGGGCAGCGACTTCGAGTTGATCGTCTGAGCGCGGCCCAGCATCTCCTGCGCCAGTGCGAGCGAGGCCATCAACCGATCCGACACCTGGACGTTGCCCTGTGCCCGCGTCGCCAGCGCGAGGCGCGCGGTGCCCTCGAACCAAACGCCGTTCCTGTTCGGCTTCGGCAGGCCAGGCCCCATCGCGGCACCCTCGTTCGCGACCGCGCCGGCTGTGCTGAACGCGACACCCTCGAAGGACAGCCCGGCGGGCACCGCGTTGTTCGATCTGCCAGCGTGATCGGTCACGGCGTGCCGCGCGATGGTCCACTCGAGCGCACGCGCGTACGCGGGCATCGCAAGATAGGCCGACGACTGGATTCCCGCAAGCACAGCGCCTTCACCGACCGGGCCGCTGTCGACGGTGCCAGTGTTGAAGAAACCGGCCACCGGGTTCCACATGCTCAGGGCGAACTTCCTCGCGTACGCGGCGCGCGCGGACCACTTCGAGTCCCCGAGCAACTTCGCGAGCTTGGTGAAGAACGCGACCAGGTCGATGTTGTCCTCGGTCAGTCTCTGCACTCGCTGCTGTCCCGCAGCGTCCACACCGGACGCGTAACCGCCAGGCCGGCCTGAGACCCGGGCGAACCGTTCGATCCACTCGCCGACCCGGGCCGCGACCGCCTGATAACGCGGTCCGCCGACACGTTCGGCGAGTGCGACGAGTGCGATCCCCACCCAGGCCATGTCCCTCGTGGACGTGCCGGTCGTCCCGAACCTCTTGTCGCCCAGCACATCGCCGTCCGCGCTCACGAAAGCGGACGCCTGGTACGCCTGTCGCAACCGGCCGTCGTCGAACTGCGCGTCATTCTCCTGCGCGTACACCAGCGCCTCACCCAGTCTGCGGGCGCGGATCACAGACTCGCGATCAGCACAGGCGAGAAGCGCCAGAACCGCCAGCGCGTTGTCGTAGGTGAACGCGGTGCCTTGCAGGCCGGACTGGTCGGTGTAGCTCTGCGCGAGCGAGATCTTGTTCGATCCCAGATGCGCGTCCATCGCGGCTACGAGAAACGCTCGCGCCTCGACCGAACCAGCGGCTCGAGCAACTGGGACTCCGAGCGCCGAGCGTGCTCCAGCCACAGTCGCCGCGAAGCCACCGCACCCCATCGCATCCGCCATCGGGGCAACCTCCACAGCCATCACCGGTCATCGCCGACTCACCAGCATATTTGCGTTCGCCAGCAACAAGGAAAGATTCCGAAGGTTTCGGTTCAGGCGACGCCCACTCCAACCCCCGAAGATCGATGAACAACTTCCGTGAAGTTCGGACCTCCCTCCGCGGTCCGAAATGGACTCCGCGAGAGGCCGGCGAGTAGGGTCGTCCGTACCACCTCGAGAGCGCCCGAAGGCGGTCGCACTGCTAAAGGAGTGCTCTGTGCTGGAGATCAGCGGGCTGATGTGGGCGGGCACGATCGGGGTCATCGTGCTGCTGCTGGCGGTCGACCTCGTGCTCGCGGCGTGGCGGCCGCACCGGATCGGCTTCCGCGAGGCGAGCCTGTGGTCGATCTTATACGTGCTCGTCGCCGTCGGCTTCGGCGTGTGGTTCGCGAGCGCGCACGGCGGCACGTTCGGCGCGGAGTACTTCGCCGGGTACATCGTCGAGAAGAGCCTGTCGGTCGACAACCTGTTCGTCTTCGTGATCATCATGACGACGTTCCTGGTGCCGGAGGAGCACCAGCACAAGGTGCTGACGTTCGGCATCGTGCTGGCGTTGATCATGCGCGGCATCTTCATCGCGGTCGGCGCGACGCTGCTGTCGTTGTTCACGTTCATGTTCCTGCTGTTCGGGCTGCTGCTGATCTTCACGGCCGTGCAGCTGTTCCGGCACCGCAACGAGGATCCCGACGTCGAGAACAACGTCGTGGTGAAGACCGCCCGCAAGATCATCCCCGTGACGGACGACTACGTGGGCGGCAAGATCTTCACGCGGGTGGACGGCCGGCGGCTCGCCACGCCGTTGTTCGTGGTGCTGGTGGCGATCGGTGGCGTCGACCTGTTGTTCGCACTCGACTCGATCCCCGCGGTGTTCGGCGTGACCGAGGAGCCCTACATCGTCTTCACCGCCAACGCGTTCGCGCTGCTCGGGCTGCGGGCGTTGTTCTTCCTCGTCAAGGGCCTGCTCGACCGGCTCGTGTACCTGTCGGCCGGGCTCGCGGTGATCCTCGCGTTCATCGGCGTGAAGCTGATCCTGCACTGGGCACACGTGGACATCTCGGCCAGCGTGCCCGAGGTGCCGACACCGTTGAGCCTGGGCATCATCATCGGCATCCTGGTCGTCGTGACGGTCGCGAGCCTCGTCAAGACGCGCAACGACCCGTCGGCCAAGGCACACGCGGGCTGCTTGCACGCCCAGCGCGATACCACGACGGACTCCGGCTGACCGTCGCGCGACAAGGGCAGGACTGCGGATTCGACTCCGCAGTCCGCGCATCCCGGGGCAGCGAACGCACTTCACCCTCCATAGTGGAGCTTGACGATCGCTTGCTCGAACTAGGAGAACCATGCGCACGTCCACGGCAGCCCTCGTGAGCGCCGTCCTGCTCGCCGGGCTCACGGCCTGTTCGGACAGCACCGCATCCTCCGCGGGCTCAAGCACTCCGACATCGATCACCGGAATCAAGCACGCCGTCCTGACGAGTCTCCTGTCTCCGGAGGTGTCCACCGGCCACCAGGACGGCTTCTCCTACGACGCCAGGCGTGTTCCGCAAGGCGCAAAGACGTCCGTCGGCACGTCCGTCGCGAACGGACGAACCACGGTGGGGATCGAGGTGGCCGGCCTGCTGCCGAACACGAAGTACGGCTCGCACGTGCACACCAAGCCCTGTGGCGCCAAGCCCGCGGACTCCGGACCGCACTACCAGAACGAGAAGGACCCCGTCACGCCCAGCACGGACCCGACGTACGCCAACGCGGAGAACGAGATCTGGCTCGACTTCACCACCGACGCACAGGGTTCCGCGACCAGCACGGCGACGGTGAACTGGGAGTTCCGCAAGGATGAGGCGAATTCCGTCGTCATCCACGCCTCTCACACCAGCACGGAACACGGCAAGGCCGGCACGGCGGGCGAGCGCGTGGCCTGCCTCACCGGCCAGTTCTGAGCCGCAGTGCAAGCCCGACGCTGTCTCGCGAGTCTCATCCCGATTTCCGCTGAACGCGGTAGCTGGACCCGTTGCCGGCACGCGGTCCGGCGCTTCATGAACCGATGAACATCACCGACGACCGAGGTGGATCGTGCCCAGAGGCAGGGGAACCAGACTGACGCGGGAGGCCATCCTCGACGCCTGCATGGCAATCGCCAAGAGAGCCGCGCCCGAGGGACTCACCGGCGGCGCGCTCGGACAGGAGCTGGGCGTTGACCGTTCAGCGGCGTGGCGGCACTTCCCCGGTCATGATGCTCTCCTGACCGCTGTCGGCGATCGGCTGCTGCTGATGGCGGCCGAACAGGTGCAAGAAGGCCTGCCTCCCGAGGCGCGGCTGCGGTCGCTGGCACGCCACCTCGTGGACGTCTTCGTCGCTCACCCCTACATCGGCGCGCAGACGTCGTGTCGTATGACCCGCGGACCTGGCGAGCTCGCCGTCATCGAACTGGTGCTGACCGTTCTGGAGCAGGCGTGTCTGCGCGGTCAGGCCGTGGCACACCACCAGCAGCTGTTGACGGACACCCTGCTCGCGTACGCCGGACTGCGCGCGACGTATGCGACACTGCACGCCCGGACTCGCGTGAAAGACGGACGGTTCCAGTGGTTCGACCTCAGCGAGGAGAACTACCCGGCGATCATCCGGCATCTGCCCTCGCTGTCCGTTCAGAACCACGACGGCGTGCTCACGACTTTGCTGGACACCTTGTGGGCCACGGTCATCGGGGCGGCAGCGGACGATCGCCGAGTGGTGTACGACCGGCATGGTGAGCGCGACCCGGCACACGCTTGATGCCGGAAGTCCTTGGCAGACCGCGGCAGGCGGTCGGCAGGTCACTCAGAGGAGGGGCAGGTGTTCGCCCCCACCGACCCCTCCTCTTCGCGACCGCGATGGCAGGCAGACCAGGTACGGGTGGGCGGCGGCCGATTCCGCACCCGGCTTCCCGGCAAGCGGGACTCCATCGCTGGCGCCAACGGTAACGCGAACTCGATCATGCACCTGCCGGACTCCGACAAGATCGGAGAGCTTTCCGCAGTCCCCACAGACGCGAGAGCTCCGCGTCGCCCGGAACTGGGCGACGTTCCAGGCGACGCGGAGCTCACCGCGGCCTGCCGGAGCCCTGTGAGAGAGCAGCTCCACCAAGCCTCGCCCCAATGCGTGCACAACGGCGGTGGATCACGACGATGTCGGCATCACCTGCCAGGGCGGTGATTCTCACCCAATCAGGGCCGACGAGCGGCAACCATCCGAAGAGCGAGGAAACGATCACTCAGTAGCCGAAGTTCTGAGTCCAGCAAGGACCGCGGGCTCCGGCGAACGACACCCCCACGCCGATCGCGGTGAAGCTGGGGTTGACCAGATTCGCGTGGTGACCAGGACTCGCTATCCAGGCGTTCATCACGCTGCGCGGGGTCTCCTGGCCGCGCGCCACGTTCTCCGCTCCTGGAGCCGGGTGGCCGGCCGCCGTCATCCGCGCCGCAGGCGTGACGCCATCAGGGTTCTCGTGAGCGCAGAAGCCCCGATGCGCCATGTCCTCGCTGTGCGCCCTGGCCGCGGCGCGGAGCCTCTCGTCGACCCGGAGTCGTGGCAGGTTCTTCTTGACCCGGAACTCGTTGACCAACCTGACCACCGCGTCCTCGTGGCGCGTTCGGTGGGCCTTGCTGCCCACGACCGCGGCGAAGAGGTCGTCGCCCCGCGACGAAGCCGCCTCGGGCTCCCAGGACGAGACGGATGCCGGTTCGTCGGCTTCCCTGCCGAGAACTCCTGGACGTGGACGGAACCTCACCACGGTTCCGTCACGGCGCTTCCGCCTGGGACTCGTGGGCATGCGGCACTCCTGACTCCCAACACGCGAGCCCCTTTCCTGATCTCCAGAAGGAGAGGCTCACCACAATTTGCATGTCGATGTTAATTCAATCACCTGGCCACACTCGACCGAATCCGGCGGATAATCAGGACTTTCGAACTCCGAAAAGCGCGGAGCTGGAGTGTTGCCGGGATTTTCCAACTTACAATCGAGCCATGACCACCACGGAAAAACTCGGTGAATACTTGTACACCTCCTATGCGTCGGCCGACGCATACAACGAGGCGCATCCGGACGCCCCGATGCCATTCAGCACCGTCGGGCACAACTTCCTGCGCAGCTTCACCTGTGCGGGCGCAGGACTCTTCGACGACCTGACCTACGAACGGAAGAAGAACATTCTTGCCTTTCTTCCGGGTGGCGTGCCCCGCAAGAGCGGACCCGACAGGCTCGGCACAGTCGTCGCGACGTGCTGGGGTGACCCCCCGTACCTGGTGCTCGCCGAGAACGTCTCATTGCGTCAAGCGTGGGTGGACATCACCGCTCGATGGCCCACCGCGCTCTCCCACGTCATCGAGGTCCTTCGCAACCCGGACCGGAATCACAGCTCGAGCTGACCTCCGAGCATGGCCGCGGCCAACTCGACTCGCGACTTGTACCCGGCTCGGGAGAACAACCTCGAGAGCCGTCCCTCGACGCTCTTCTCGCTGACGAGGAGCACCGTGGCTATCTGCTTGTTGCTCAAGCCCTCGGCCGTGAGCACCGCCAGGAGGTGCTCGTTCTCGACCAAGGTCGCCTGACGTCCCGGCACCGCGAGGCCTCTGGCGCGGAACAGTCCTCTCACCCAGGCTCTGGCCAGCAACGCCTTGAAGTCGCCCAGCAACTCGTAGACCTCGTGGACGTGGTCCCGCGTCGCAAGGTCCTGCTTCGCCAACCTCATCATGACCAGCGCGAGCTCAACTGGCTGACCACGTCTCTTGGCGAGTTCGATCGCTTGGCTCGCGATCTTCCTGTCACCGTGCACGAGTGCCCGCGTGCGCAACCGGTGGACCTCCGCGGTCTCGGTGGCGAGCTGGCCGGCGATCTTCTCGATCTTCTCGAGGTAGACCGGGAACTGGTCCGTCCGCCCGAGTTCGTGATCGACGTCGGCGAGCGCGGCCCACGTCGCCTCCGTGTGCAGCACGACGGCGTCCTCGTCCGCGGTGTCCAACGCGTCCAGAAGGATCGATCTCGCCTCGTGGAGATTGCCGAACGTCATCTCGTACATCCCCTGGGGAATGGCGAGCACGTGCGGCAGCGAAGGCCGATGGGAGTACGCGGTGTCGAGCAACTCACGCGCGCGCATGAGCTTCCCGCCCAGCAACTGCACCAAGGCCGCCTGTTGCAGGGCAAGCGACATGTCCGCGTCACAACCCTGATGCGGATTCATCGCCACGTGCCTTCGGGTGAGTTCCAGGGCTCGGTCGAACTCGCCCCGGTAGAAGCACCGCACGGCCTGGACCGGAATGCGGAGCGTCGTGGCCTCGGTGCCCGACTCGACGAGCAGCGCGTCGGACTGGGCGATGTCACCGAGGAGAACCAGCCCCGAACAAGCACTGATCAGGTCGATCGGCGACGCCTCGGCCGACTGGACCGCACCACGCACCTCAACCACGTCGTTGTGGAATCCGTCGGTCACGCCCAGGTACAGCCGCACGTACGGCGTGATGTGCTTCAACCAGCGGAGCACCTGGCCGGCCTGAGAGGACCGGTGGATCAACTCGATCATCTCGAAGGACTTCCGCCAGTCGTTCAGCAGCAGGTACGCGAGCGATCTCGCCGCGGCCCGTTCCGCCTCCGACTCCGGCAGAAGCTCCGACTCGCCGTCAGCCGTGCTCCGCAGCGCCTCGATGTTCCCCGTCGCGTGCATCGCGCTGATGTACACGAAGCACGACGGCACCAGCAGGTCGTTGGCGTCTCTGCCGATTTCGGCGCGGAAGGAGTGCAGGAGCTTCGTCGACGTCTCCACGGCGAGATGCCCAGTGCCGTACAGAGCGCAGGTCATCGCGTGCTTGTAGAGGAGGCTCGCCTGCTGGAACCGGTCGGCAGCCAGGTCGACCGCCGCGCGAATCCACTGCACAGCCCTGGTGGCATCGCTGTGCGCCACTTCGTCCGCACAGGTGACGAGCTCCTCGCAGGCTCTTGCGGGATCGACCATCCTCCCCGCCAGCACCAGAAGATCAGCCAGGTGGAACCGATCCACGCCGGTGACCTCGCCCCGCCACACCGCCGTCACCGCCACCTGAGCCAGCCAGCGCCGTTCGAACGGCCCCAGCTTGTTCCTGAGCGCGGCGGCCACCAACGGGATCCGGAACCTCCACGACCGGTCCGCAGGGCGACCGTGGAGCAGACCCGCGTCCTTGAGCTTCCCCAGCAGATCCAGCACTTCGGGCTCGGTCAGCCCCAGGGCATCGGCGACGAGCCGGGGTGCCGCCGCGCCCATCGGACTCAGCAGCGCGATCGCCTTCGCGACCCTCCAGACTGCTTCACCCATGCGGCTGACGGCGTAGACGAGCTCGCGGCGGTCGTAACGATCCATCGAAGCCGTGGTACCGGCGACGTAGGCGTGCCGGTCCACTGCCATGATCGCGCCGCTGTCACGCAAAGTCTCGACCACGGCAACGACCACCGCGGGCCAACCCCTGGTCAGGTGCCACAGCCGGTCGACGAGAGCGTCCTCGGGCAACGCACCGAGCATCGCGGTCACCAGCGCATGGGTCTGCGTCCTCGATCGCGGACGAAGACTGGCGTGGTGAACGAGTCCTTCGTCGCGCAGCCTGCGCAGCGCGGCGCCCAGCTCGGTCCTGGTCGCGGACTGCAAGGGAAGCACCGCGGTGCACACGCACAGGACCGACTCCCGGGCCAGGCGTCGGATCATGCTCTCGAAGGCCGGCAGCACCTCCGGCTTGAGCCGGTCCACATCACGGACGAGAAGGACTTTTCCCGTCATGTCCGAGGGGAGGACGTCAGCCCAGAACGGCCCCAGGTTCACATCGTTGGAGGAGATCCGAATTACGTTCGGATTTCTGCCCATCTCGTCCTGGTCGCCCTTGGCGCCGAGGAGACAGAACTCGTCAGCGACGGCGGTGACGCCGAACCCGACAGGCCCCTCCAGCAAGACCAAGGTCCCGCCGTCTGATCTCCCCAGCGATTCGAAGACTTCCGCCGCCAATGTCCGATAAGGAGACTGGCGATACCCTGGGTGCACGCTTACATCCTCGCCCGGACTGCATCGGGTGACGCAATCGCCACCAAAGGGGTACCGGCTGACGCATTGCGCTCGTACCGAAGATCCAACGACGTCTCCCGACCGACTGAACTACGGTGCAGTGTCCCCCGTTCGGCGGTTTGTGACAACTTGGACACACGGCACAACAGCCGGAAGCGTCCGCTTTGTCCGTCCTACACCCCCAGAAGAAGCCACATTTCAATGATTTTGTTCCACACTGCGAGATTGTGCGGGAGCACAGGCCACCAACGGCCGATCAACCCGATGACCTGATCGAGTGAATGTCAGGGACGCCCCGGTGAATCGCCGCCCCATCGACTCCTCGCCGTGATGCCACCAGAAGGCACCGTGAGGGACTTCCCCCGAAATCCGCATTGTTGCGCGGCTCCGCGTTTTTCGCCCGAGCGGCAGGCAGACACTTCACGCGCGAGAAACTCCCTCACAGCGCTCGGTCAACCTCACCGGAGGCACCAAACCATGCATCGCCACGCTTCCCTCGGCATCAGCACGCTGCTGTTCTCGGCCGCCGCCCTCGCCGGATTCACCCCTGCGGCCTCAGCTGCCGGCCCGGCCCTTCAGGTCATGGCGCCCCAGGCCGCCCGCAGCGTCTCCGTCCAGGTCACGTCCTGCGGCGACACCGCGTGCCAGGAATCGCGCCAGTGCGGCACGCTCGGCGCGCACGCGGGCAACGCCTGGACCGCCGTCGACAAGGTGACCCTCTACCAGGGATCCCGCATCACGGTTGCGGGCTTCAGCTCGGCCAGCTGCGGGGGAGCCGGCAACACCGCCCAGCGCTCTGCGGACGTCGGTGCCGCTCAGCAGACCGCCGTGCGAGTGAACCTGACCTGAGCACTGCCTCCAGCTCACGGATGAGGGCGGTCGGCCACGCCGGCCGCCCTCATCCGTGAAGTGGTTTCACGACGTGCGGTCGTGGAAGTCGTCGGCGGTCAGCAGAGTCAGGTCCGCGGTCGCCACCGTCATGCTCTGTGCCAATCTGGACGCCTGCCGGTCGGCCATCACCTCGAAGACCTTGCGCGAGGTGCGGCCGTTGCCGAAGGTGCCGTCCTTGGGGATGACCTCGAAGTAGTGCAGGAGTTTGGCCGCAGCCTCGTCGTCCAGCCGGTAGTCGTGCTTGCGGCAATGCATCCTGACGATGGTGACGAGCTCTTCCGCCGTGTAGTTCTCGAACTCGATGGTCCGGCTGAACCGGGACTCCATGCCGGGGTTGGCCTGCAGGAACGTGAACATCTCCGCCGAGTAGCCGGCGGCGATGACCACGACGTCCTCGCGGTGGTCCTCCATGAGCTTCATCAGGGTGTCGATGGCTTCACGACCGAAGTCGGGGCCTGTGCCGCCCTGCCCGGCGCTCAGCGTGTACGCCTCGTCGATGAACAGCACCCCGCCGAGCGCACTGTTGAACGCCTCGGTGGTCTTGATCGCGGTTCCGCCGATGATCTGCGCCACCAGGTCGGCGCGCGCCACCTCGACCAGGTGGCCGGACCGCAGCACACCGAGACCGGCGAGGATCGCCCCGTAGAGCCGGGCCACCGTGGTCTTGCCGGTGCCCGGAGCCCCGGCGAAGACCAGGTGCCTCGCCATCGGCGGAGCGGAAAGCCCGGCTTCCTGCCGGCGCTTCGCCATCAGGTTCAGGTTGACCAGCGAGTTGACCTCGCTCTTGACGCCTTCCAGACCGACGAGCGAGTTGAGCTCGCTGAGAGGGTCACCCGCCGGTCGTGCCTCCGGTTGGTCTGGGGCCTGTGCGGCAAGCGACTGCGAGCCCGAAGGCGCCGGGGCCGACCCCGCAGATCCGTAAGCGTCGGCAACCCTGTTACCCGAGCTGCGCAAGCCCGTGATCACAAGGCCTATGCTCGGCCTGACCTGCCGGATGCCCGAGCCGGAGTTGTCCCGCACCAGACAGCCGATCAGCCGGAGCGAGTCCTCACTCTGCATGGTGACGCCATCGCCCGCGTTGGAGGTGAACTCGGAGTCCTCGACCGTGCCCGACGACCCGGCGTCGAGCAGGAGCCCGCTCGACTTGCTCTCGCGCACGCGGCACCGGGTCACGGTGGCTTCCGCCCCTTCGCCGAGGTGCACCCCCGCGTTACCCGTGCCGGCGACCTCGCAGTCCGTCAGTGTCGCCGCCGCCTGTGTCACACGCACCCCGGCACCGCCGGCTCCACGTACACTCAGGCCCTCGACGGAGGTCCTGCTGCCGTCCGTGATCGCGACTCCGTTCCCGCCGCATCGGTCGATCTCGACGTTCTCCAGCCGACCACGTGCGCCGCCGCTGACCTCGATCGCGGCGCCATCACTGCCGACGATCCGCAGCCCGCGGAAGAAGGGGTCGGCGAAACCGTCGACGCCGACGCCCGTCGTCGTGCACCCCGTCACGGTCACTCGGTTGAACTCCGTGGTGGAGCGCTGCTGGACGACGACTCCGGCGCCGACGACGTCGGTGACCTCGCACTCCGACACCGTGCCCGAGGCCCCGCCGGTGAAGAACATGCCGTGCTCCCGCACCCTGCCGATCCTGCACCGTCTCAGCACCGGAGCGCAGGAATCGGTGACGTAGACGCCTTCCGCGCCCGCACCCGTGACGGCGCTGTCCTCGAAGTGCACGCGACCGGTCGACGCCAGGTACAGGCCGATCCCCGCCACATCGGTGACCGAGAGGCGGGTGGCGGCCAAGTCCGCGTTCTGCTGGACAGCCACCCCGGGTTTGGTGGTGTCGCTGATCGTGGTGTCGGTGACCGTGCCCCGGCCGTGCCCGTTGAGGCAGATGCCGTTGCCGCGAGCCTTGCTCACCGAACACCCCCGCACGACCAGTTCACCGTGCTCGGCGACGACCACGCCCGAGGTGCCGAGGTCCAGGAACTTGCACGTGTCGAGCACGTTCCCGGTCGACGAGGTGACGACCACGCCGGCACCCGTGGGGTTGCTGATCTCACATCCCCGCATCAGGATCGAGCCTCGTTCTGTCGCGTACACCGCAGACCACGCCGAGGCCCAGATCCGGCAGTCGGTGAAGCTGAGCTGCCCGTTCGTCACGACCACGGCCGGCGTCTCGATGTCCTGCGTTTCGACGACCAGCCCGGACAGGGCGGCGGACTCCGCGGCCAGGACGACGGCCGGCCCCGAAGCCGCTATCACCCGGACGCTCCCCGGTTCGTCCTCCGCGGTGACCGTCACGGCCTTGGTCAGCACGAGCGTCTCGCGGTACTGGCCGGGGCCCACCACGATCACCGAGCCGTCCGCGGCCGCGGAGATCGCCTCGGAGATCGTCCTGTATCCCGTCGCAGCGACCTGAGTCACCGTGATCACGTCGTTTCCCACGTCGTGTGATCCCTTTCGTCTCAAGCCGAGCCGACGCGGTCGAGGCCTGTCAGGACCAGACGACCTTCGAGACTTGCCTTGGCCAGGTCCAACCGGGACCGGCAGCCGGTCTTCGCGAACAACCGGGTGAGGTGGCTCTCCACGGTCTTCTCACTGAGCTGGACGGCGGCCGCGATCTGCCGGTTGGTCATCCCCTGCTGGAGCAGCCGGATGATGGATTCCTCGGCGGCGGACAGCTCCGCACGTCCAGAGCGTTGACGAGGCGGAGTCACGCCGTTCGTCACCATGAAGGTTCTGATCGAGGAACGCATCCAGTCGTCCCCCAGCCGTTTGGCGATGTCGTACGCCTCGTGGAACCAGCCGCCAGGGTCGTCACAGGCGAATCCGGCGACCACACAGGCGGACATCAACCCCGGCACGTTGCCCTGCTCGCGCAGAATCTCCACGGCCGACACCGCGGCTTCCGCGTCCCGCTCGGCCATTCCGCACACCATCAGCTTCGCGACCTGCAGCTGCACTCCACCGAATTGCAAGTAGATCGCCTTCACCTCCGCACAGGCCCTGCGGAGTTCCTCCGTGTCGCCGACGCGCAGCGCCACGTGGGCCAGCCGGACGAGCAACCACGACAGCCCGACCTGGCAGCCGTCACCCGCGAGGCGGTCGAAGGCCGCCCAGCCGACGACGCTCGCACGGGTGAACTCGCCGGACCTCATCGCCATTCCCGTCTCGACCAGCGCGCGGGCCGCGGGATACGCGCAGCGCTCGTCGACCAGGTCGAACCAGCCCTTCGCTCCCTTGAGGTCGCCTTGGCAGGCGAGCACCTCAGCCGTGAGAAGGCGTGCCAGCGGGTGCACCAGCGGGTGGTCCGGCTTGCTGAGCTCCAGTGTTCTCGCGCAGCCGGGAACGACGCTCCAGTCTCCGGTCAGATAGCTCTGTCTCAGCGGCAGGTAGGCGGCGACCGGACCGGTCACCGGCCTCCCGTGTTCAGGCCCGCACACCGACCTGAGCACGCTCTCCACGTCGTGCCAGCCCCCGGCCCACCTGTCCTGTCCGGTCGCGGCCAGGCTGTTTCCCGCGACTGCGGGCGGCAGGCCGTCCGGTGCGAACTCGGTCAGCCAGCGACCGCACAACTCCAGCGGCGAGTCGTGAAGACCGCCAGGGGCCAGCACGTCGTGGACCGGTTCCGGCAGGCGAACGCCCGTGTAGAGCGTCCCCAGCGCGGCTGACAACGCCAGCTCCTGCCGCTGACCGTCCTGGAGACCGGCCTTGATCGCGTACGCCACGAGCTCGTGGAGATCGTGGTAGTGCCCGATGCGCACGAGCAGACGCTGCAGGTCGCTCAGAACACGAGCGTGCTCCGCACCGCTCACGTCACAGTGCGGGAGGGCGGCGCGGTACCAGCGAGCGGCGAGCACAGGATCTCTCGCGAGAACCCCGTCGGCCTGACCGATCAGCAACACTGCCCACTCTGACGATGCGGGGAGCTCGTCACCAGCGCACACGACGTGCTCCGCCACGAACGAGGGTTCGGGGGCCGCCGCTGCCGGGGAGTGCAGGCGTTCGACGATCGCCCGGTGGACTCGCCGAGCGTCTGGCGCTGAGACGCCGCGCAGGGCTGCGGCGACGAGTGCGTCACAGGCGCTCCGCAGTACACCGTGCTCGTCGCACTCCAGGGCGCGGGCCGCGACAAGGTGGTCGACCACGGCACCGCAGACGTCCACATCCGTGCGCACCGCAGCCGCGAAAGCCCACAGGGTGTCCAACCTGAACCGGCCGACCTCCGCGACCACCACCAACAGCAGACTCGCCACCGGCCCCAGGCGCACGACCAGCCGCACCAGGTCGTTCTCGGCCGGCAACGGAATCGGCTCGTCTGGAGCGACGAGGCACAGCTGCCCCTTGACCGGAACGAGCCGGCCGACGCGGCGTAGCTCCGCGAACGTGCCGCACACGGCTCCGGGGTTGCCTGCCAGCGACCCGAGCGCAGCGCTCGTCGCCGACACGACGGTCGCGGCCAGAGGCACACCTCTGGCCGCCTCGGTGAACAGGGCGTGCCGCTCGGCGTCGGAGAACGGCTCCAGGACGAACTTCTGGTCGGCCAGCAGGTCCAGCGCACCGTGTTCCGGTGCGAACCCGTCCTCGCGGCAGGCGGCCAGCACCGGGCGTCCTGCCCGGCAGGCTGAGATCACGGCCAAGTACGGGTCCGGAGCGAGGTGAACGTCGTCCACGACCACCGCGGCCCTGGCAGAACCGTTCCCGAGGTAGCCGAAGAGTTTCTCCAGCTCGATCAACAACCTGTTCCGCTTTTGGTCCGACTGATAGGCATCCGGCCTGCACATGCGGGATACGGTCGCCATAGCCGCCGCGATCCTCGAATTCCCGATCTCGTCGAAAGCATCCCGAAAAGCACCGACCACCAGCTCGCCACCGAAGAGGTCCCAGCGAGCGGATTCAGCGCCGTACCGAATGCGCACCACGTTCACTCCGCGCTGCCGCCACTTGTCGAACGCGATATCGAGAAGTGCAGATTTTCCGATGCCGGCTGCACCTCCGACGACGTACAGCCCTGGGTGGTCGACGATGCCGTTGAGCGCGGCGACTTCGGCCTCTCGGCCAATGAAAGCACCACGCTCCCTGCGCACTGGCAACCTCCAGGTTCACCTCGTGACGGTGGCGAGCCGAACCGGAACCAGCCACAACAGACGAACTCGATCGACCGGGAAACTATCGTGACCGGCCCAGCCGAGGAGCGGTCGGTGGCCCAGCCCAAAGCAGGCATGGGGAATCCCCTCACGAGCACACGAAGCCGCGCAGCGGAAGTTTCCACCCGGCGCGCAAACAAGGTGAATCCAATCACGCGCCGACTGAAAGATCCCCACTTTCCAGGTCCACCGAACTCGGATTCTCACACACCCATGGAGCCGAACGACCTTTGCCGCAGGATCCGCGATACGCGGAACTACTTGCACACATTCCGGAATCCGTGTAACGACGGCGAAAGTGATGCAAAATGCCCAGATTCACCCGAGTAGGCTACAAGCAATGCAGCCAAGTGAGGCTGAGATGACGGTGAGGCTCAGCCGTGCGATCGAATTCACACTCCAGAACAGATCTCCACGCAGTCGCTAATGCGTTCAAGCGGTCCGCGCACCCACCGCTACTGGTTGTCAGCGGACCTGCCGGACTCGACCTTCAGCGTGCGATCGGGGAAGCGGTCGACCTGCTCGGCGCTGCCGCCGGAAGACCGCCGAAGAACGTCAGCTTCTCGTTCGGGGAGACCCTGCCACGGGAACCAGACGGCGTGCTGGTCGTCAAAGATCTCCAGAACCTGTCCTCCGACGCGCTCAGCAGCTTCGAGAGCCTCGCCCGCGGCTTGCGCGCCACCTCGTCGATCTGCGTGTGCGGTGTCACGGTCCCCGTGCCGCCGAAGAGCAGGGACGCATTTGTCGCGGTGATGAACCGGCTCCAGCGCGACGGGCTGGTCGGTCGCGTCAACCTCCGGCCGCTGTCCCTCACCCAGCTGGGGGCGTTCGCCGCGCGCGAACTCGAAGCGACGCTCGAACCGGAAGCACTCGCCTCGTTGTGGCACCTCACCAGGGGCTGGCCCGCCGTGACCAGCGCGGTGATCGACTCCTACCGGCGGAGCGGCATGTTCCGGACGGTCGACGGCAGGGCGTACCTCCGGGGCTCCCTCTCCGCGGCCCACCTGGAGACTTCCCGCCTCACCACAGCTGTCCAAAGAACTGGGCCCGAGATGTGGCGCGTGGTCAAAGCCGCCGCAGTGCTCAGCCCTCTCGGCGACGCAGCCCCCCGGCTGATGGGACGCGCGCTGGGGCTCTCCGAGCCGGAGGTCCTGCGGCTGCTGACCCGTCTTGAGCAGGCAGGAGTGCTGAAGCACCGCAGAGGGGACCGGTCGTGGCGATTCCGTCTGCCGTTGCTCGCGACGTGTGTGACCGAACTGTCCGGGCCCTACGAGCGGCGCAAACTGGCTCAGCTCGCCATTGCGGCACTGTGGAACGGGACCGCGCACTGCCCGGACCCGAACTACCTGCCCGACCAGCTGGCCTCGGCAGGCGTGATGGTCGATCAGGAGCGAGCGAGGAACGAGCTCCTGAGCAACGCCGGCCGCGTGATCCTGCGGGACGGCAGCCGAGCAGCCTCCTGGTTGCGCGCCGCGGCCGAACTGGGCAGGGACGGCGCGGGGCGAGCCCGGATCCTGCTGACCCACGCCAAGACCTGTCTCGCCCAGGGCGACGCGGCACTCGCGCTGGAGTCGTCGACCACCCTGCTCGCGTCCCGGGAAGGCACCATCGCCGCTGAGGACCTGCTGGAGGCCGTGTTCGTCCACCTGGTGGCGTTGTACCGCTCCGGCGACATCGCCGCGGTGGAAGCGGTCGCTCGAGGTGACCGGTGTCCGTGGCAGGCCTCCGCCGTGGAGCAGGCAGCCGCCAGGGCGCTCGCCCTGGCGCTGCTCGGCAGGTGGCAGGAAAGCATCTGCATCCTCGGAGACGTGAACCGCTCGGAGTTCACCGACACGACGAGGGACCAGGTCGACCGCCTGCACGCTTGTGCGGAGCTGTGGCTCGGTTCGTCATCCAGGTTCAACCAGATGATGACCACGCTCCCGGAACGCGTCGCGGCCGATGCTCCTGGGCTGCAGGAGGTCAACGACCACGTGGGCACGCTTCTCGTCCTGGCGGAGCTCGGCAAGGCCGACCAGGTCCTCTCCCGCACCGGTTCCCACCCCTTCCAGCTCGGCCTGGCCAGCAGGTCGATCGCCGCGACCTACCGGGGCGACATCGACGAAGCGCTGGAATTGACGCAGAAGTGCATCGCGACCAGTGCTCCCGCCGGATGTGACCCCGTCCAGACCGCGATGTACCAGGTCTCCGCCGCCCTGCAGCTGTACCGGGGAAGGCTGACCAGGGCCCAGGAGCTGATCGCGGCCGCGCGTCGCCGCGGACCGGCTCTACCGCATCTCCTCGCGATCACCGAAGCAGGACACCACTTGGTTCTCGGCGAGATAGGACGAGCACGAGCTGTGCTGGAGAACGCCGTTCAGGAGGCCGGGCTGCGGGATGTGCTCGCGCGTACCGAGGGGCTCTGGATCCTGCTGGCCGACATCGCGCTGCTCACCGGGCAGACCGGCCTCCTCCCCGTGTACCTGCGCAGGATCGAGCACGTGAACGACCGGATGAACACCGAGCTGACCGAGATCAACCGCCTGACGCTGCACGCGTTGGTCGAGAGCGATCACACGTCGGCCCAGGCCGCAATCAAGCTGATCCGGCACCGGCGACAACCGCTCGAACAGGTCGCCGTGCTGCAACGGCTGGTCAGGTACGGCGTGGCGGATCCAGCGCTGCTGACCGAGGCGTACTCGCTCCTGGGCGAGATGAACGCCTTGCTGAGCCGCTCATCCGCACGAACGCTCATGCGCAGGCACAACATCGTCGTACCAGGACGCCAGGAGGCACTGTTGGAGAGCGAACGGCTCCTCGCGGTGCTGGTCGCCGAGAGCCTCAGCAACAAGCAGATCGCAACGGTACTCGCCAGCAGCGAGAAGAGCGTCGAGAGCAGGTTGTCACGGCTGTTCTCCAAGACCGGCTATCAGTCCAGGGTCGAGCTGGCGGCTTCGGTGCTGACCGGCCAGTTCCGGTAGCCCCCTGCGCGCTTGTGCCCGCCGGTTCGCGGGTGGGCACAGGGCGCGCAGGCTCTGAACCGCTGGACCTGCGCGAAAGCCGCAGCGACGGCATCTACGTCGCTGCGGCTGTGTGCGTTCCCGCGATGAGATGTTCAGGCGGACGGTGCCGCCGAACCGTCCTCGCCGGCGCCCTTCTTGGCCTTGGTACTGGACGGTCCGAACTCGGTCTGCGGCGGCGCGGGGGTCGCGGTCCCGTCCTCGCTCTCGGTCCGCACGTCGGCCCCGGTGCCCTTCGCCGCACCGAACTCCGTGACGGCATCGCGCAACGCGGCCACGATCAGTCGCATGGACGAGGGCGCTCCGGCGTTCAGAAGCACGTCCACGCCCTCCTCGGGAAGCAGGCCGACGAGCTGTTCCAGCGTGACCTCGGCCCACGCCGCGACGCCTTCGAGTGCTTCGTTCTCGGAGATCCGCCGACTGTGCACGGGCGCGGTGGCGACCAGCACGGAAGGCACCTCGTCCGGCGAGAGGACGACCACAGGGGTGTTCTCGCTGTCGACCGCCAGCCCGAAGGCGCCCTCGACCATCGTCGAGAGCAACTGCTCGGCCTCGGCTTCGCCCCGCACCACGAGCTGCAGCGTGGCGTCCACCGGGTCGGTAGGGGAATCGGGCTTGGACGGCTCGTAGGAAGGATTGGCGTGGAACCTGCTCGTCTCCCCGGCCTGTTCGACGAACCAGCCTCCGACCACTGCCTCGAGCGGCGGGCGTGCGGGCTCGGACCCTTCGGCGGCGGCCACTTCGGCCTGTTCGGCCTGCCACGCGGGATCGATGAGGAACACCCATTGGTCGCCTTCGAAGCGAACTTCGGTGTCCTCGGTCGTGGCGGTTTCCGCCATCACAGCCTCCTCGGCAAGTTTGACCTCGCGGTCATTTTCACCCAAGGGTCGAGTAGATCGCTCGGTCCGACGGGCGTACACAGCTTCAACCCCGGATTCTCCGGGAAATCCTTCATGGCCCGCTGCAGGTGGGAAGTCCTCGGCCGGTCACAGTCGGGGAGGGAGGTCGTGACCGGCCGAGGACTCGAATCCCGATCAATGCGATCTGGTCCGGAATTCACCGGGGCAACTGATCGGGACGGCCTCGCGAGAGCTTTCGCCGCTCTCCGCCTCAGTCGTCCTGAGGCCAGGAATGATCAGAGCCCTTCTCCGGCCCTGCGCGGAAGTACGGGACTTTCCCTCGCGACACGCCGTCCGGGGCACGTCACGAAACCATCCCCAGTCGCTCGTCGGACGTGGCGGCCGGCTCCTCCGCGGCCACCAGCAAGGGCAGACTCAGACGGGCCTTCATGTCGGGATCGTTGACCGACCAGACACCCGCGGCCTGCCTCGCCGCCCACGCCCGCTCGAGACGCTCCAGCGCGTCGACGTCCCTCGCCGCGGACTCCTCCGAATGCGCGTTCTCCCCCGCCAGCAGCTCCCGGGTGAGCAACGCGGTCTGCGGTGCTCGCGTGCCCTCGGTCTCGTCCTCCTCTTCCCAGGTCTTGACCGAAAGCACCTTGAACCGCCTGCCTGGCGGAAAGACGGCTTCCTGCACCGCACGCCCCACGGCAAGCTCCGACGTCCGGCGCGCCGACACGGGCCAGATGAGGACGTCCACGTCCGCCGAATCGGTGGTGACGTCGAGCCCTGTGCTCGCGCTGAGGAAAGCGGGTTCCACCAGCACCGCCCCCACCGGGTGAGGAGGTTCGCCACCGTCGAGGAGGTTCTCCTGGCGGAGCACGACCTGCCGGTGCGTCGGCAACCTGCGCAGGCCGGACATCAGGCACTGCGCGTATCCGTCCAACGGGGCCGATTCCCCGGTGCGAAGCGCCTCGTTCAAGGACACGCCGCCGACCTCACCGGCACCTAGGTAGAGACACACGGCGATGTAGTCCGCCTTGGACTCCGGGCGCAGCATCGGCCAGGCCGACAAAGCGACGTTCACGGTGGCCAGCGCCTCGGTGTACCGGGCACCCGCGCTCTCGCTCAGGCGCGCCTGCTCCGCGGGGGTGCTGGGCCGGTCGGCCAGAGTGATCGGTTCGGTGGTGAGCGGACGCGGGGGAACCACGTGGTCGTTCGCAATCGGAGCCGGCGTGTGCTGCGATTCCGCAACCTGCATCGGATCCGCAGCATGGGTCAGATCCACGGCGTGCGTCGACTCCCGCCACACCTGCGGCGGTTCCGGCGACGACACGGTCGCCACCGGTACCGCTCCGGACGTCGCGACGGGTGGTTCGGCGACGGGCGGTCCGGTCGAAATCTGTGCGACCACCGGTGGCTCCGCGGCAGCAGGTGAGGCGGCGATGGAACCTGCGGTGGAAGGCCACGAGACAGCGGGCTCGGCGGACTCGGCGATGGTCGGCGCGACGGGCGGCGTCGGTTGTGGCACAGCCGGAACGGCCTCTGCCACACTCGGCTGTAACAGCGACACCGGCGTGGTCACGCCTGGCTGGAACGGCACGGCACCGACAGCGCGCACGTAGGCCTCGAGCGCGACCTTCTTCTCGGGTGACATCACGCCGAAAACCCGGACGCGGCCGCTGCTGCGCTGGCCTGTCGCAAGACCGTCCAGCAGGTTGCGCACCGCGGCGAGTTCCTCGTCCGACACCTGCGCTCCCGGCGTCCCGATCCCGAGGGTCCAGCCTGCCGGGTCGAAGTGAACCCGGTTCGCGGGCTTGCCCGACAGGTGCACGGAAATGCCGCCGGGAACGACCTCGACCTCCACCCCTGCGAAACTCTGCTCGTCGTGCCGCCTGTCCCGCGTCGGCTGGTAACCCCGCGAGCCGATCCGAGACCATCCCAGCGGTGGAGGCGACACGTCGATGACCACGGGCAGATCCGCGCCGGGCCTCTGCAGGAACAACGTGGCGAAGGGGGCGACCATCTCCTCGCCTCGTTCGCTGAGCACGACAGTCCGCACACCTCGTCTTGAGCTGACCATCTGGGTGCCGGGGCACAACGCGACGTCGTGACCGACGAGATCGACCAGCTCCAGGAGCCATTCCGGCCTCGTCATGCCCACCGAACCCGGCACGAGGACCAGTTGGGAGAGGAGGGCGTCCGGGAGCAGTTCGAGGAGCGCGGCGACAGACGCTGGTGTGAAGTCCGAACCGGGCCCTCCGAGGACGAGCTTGGGAATCCGGAGGTTGAGAGGAACCCGCAGTGCCAGCAGATGATCGTTTCGGGGAGCGGAAGCAGCCGAGGAGACGGCCAGTCCGGCGGGCACGAGTCGGGTGACCAGTCCTGCCGTCCGCAGCGAAGCCTGCGGCAGGAGGTGTTCCCAGCTCGGCACGGGGAAGCGGCAGCCGACCACGTCGCCGAAGCTGTCAGGGCCGAACCTGCGCCAGCCCGTCCCTCCAGTGCTCCGGTCGACGTACATACCGGCACCGGAAAGCAGTCTGGCTTCGCCTTGGGGTGCGTGAACCTCGATACCGGCTTCCGCCGCCAGTCCGTGCAGCCACGCGACGTGCTCCCCGTCCGGATTGCCCAGATCGGGAACCGCCAGCCACACCGCCCACGGCCTGGGTTCGACGCCCCGCGCCCAGATCTCGACCAGCATCGTGCGGATGAAGGCCAACAGGTCCGGGTGTCCGTGTGCGGTGCGAGACGCGGTGACCAGAAGATTTCCCGGAACCGCAGGGACCGAGGGCAACAGCGCGCCCTCGTCCGTCACTTCTCCTGAGCACTTCACGAAGGCATGCGAACCCTGCCACTCGACGACGAGCTCGCCACCGCTCGCCGAGGCCGACGGCTCCGGCCTGTCGACATCACGGGTCACCATTATGCGCACTCCTGTCCCGACAACAGCGGAATTCACTTCTGAAAGCGCACCACTGTCCCGTCTGATCACGCCCGAACCCGTCATGCCGCCCATTGCGCCTCAAGCCGAGGGGGTTTCCCTCACTTGATCGAGCCTGACACCGGCCGGATCGAATCGAATTTCAGTCACCTGGTGTGCTTTGAAATGCTGTACACCGTCCTGGCCATGCACAGAACGTGCGACCCGCGTCCGGTCGACGGGCTGTACCCGGTGATCTCCTCGATCCGACGAATCCGGTAGTCGAGGGTCGAGCGGTGCACGAACAGGTCACGCGCCGCGTCTGACCTGCTGAAATCGTTCCGGATGAGAACGTCGAGGGTCTCGATCAACGTCTCGTTGTCGACGAGAGGACTGATCACCGAGAGAAGGCGGCTGGACACGATCGGATCGCTGACGACCGCGTGTTCGATGAGGAACTCGTCGAGCCGGTAGAAGCCACCCGGCGCCCTGCCCGTTGCCAGGACGAGTGCCATCACACCCTTGACCTCTTTGTATCCCGAC
The DNA here is from genome assembly GCF_043632865.1 of Lentzea sp. JNUCC 0626. Taxonomy (NCBI): domain Bacteria; kingdom Bacillati; phylum Actinomycetota; class Actinomycetes; order Pseudonocardiales; family Pseudonocardiaceae; genus Lentzea; species Lentzea sp. JNUCC 0626. The sequence continues at coordinate 10,325,574 of NZ_CP171635.1, read as the reverse complement.
GCCACCGCGCCGAAGAGACGAGGCTCCGCGACCGCGATCCACGGCTTGACGCCGAACCTCAGTTCGACCTCCGCGCAGAGTCTCGCGAGGTTCTTCTTGCTCCGCTCCGGCACAAGAATCACAGCCTCGTCGTCCAGCGAGGCACAGAGGAACCCGTCGAGGCGGCCTTTTTCGACCACCGCGACGAGCCAGTCCAGCGGAATGCTCCGAGGAAGCCGAATCGACGCGACGACGTACTCGGACTTCAGGAATTCCGCCATTTCCGGCGCGATCTCGCTGTGAAGCAGCAAACGCTCGACCAAACGACCGTGCAGTTGCCGCGACGATTCATTGGACCCACGAAGCTCGGTCGCACCCGCGACGACCTCGTGCATCAGCACGTGCGCCAGGTCGAGAAGGTCGCCCATCCGGTCGAACCGCCGGGAGGTCATCAACCCCATGACGTGGGAAGCGAGTCGGCTCAGCAGGGACGTCATGACGTCGAGGCATCCGCCGGCAGCGACGAACGCCTTGCCCGCCGAGCGGATCTGCGCGCGCTGCGACGGCGAGACTCCCTTTTTCCCGTCCAGAACTCGACCGTAGAAGCAGGCCGCCTGGTCGAGGAGCGCACTCGCGACAGGTACCGCGGGCTCAGGCTCGACCACCGCCAGCAATTGCTCGACAAACTCGGTAGCGCCCACGACCGGCAACTCCGACCTAATTGCGATCCGCTCGATTCGGTCATCCAGCAACGTCATTCCACACCCCGCCTCGTCATGCCCCCACTCGCTCACCAGAATCCACCCACGTCCCCCGCAAATGAATTCTCGGCACTGAACCAGATCACAACCTATCGGCGGGTTTCAGGATCTGGTGGCACGATCCGGGGCAAACAGCGAGAACCAGGGGGTAAACCCTCAACAACCTTGAGCAAACCCGCGCACGAACGGCCCTGCGTGTGACAGAGCGGACTTTCCGTCGGCGCACTCGAAGGACAGCAAACGCCAGAATGTGAGAAACACGACATCAGAACGCTCGATCGGGAATATTCCCGCCGTCGTCTTCTATGAGACTCGCCCGCTGGAGGGTGTGGCAACACGCCCTTCGATGCTCGCCTTGGCCAGCCCCAGCCGGGAGCGGCATCCCGTCTTCGCGAAGAGCCGGGTGAGATTGTTCTCGACGGTCTTCTCACTGACCCGGATCTCGGCGGCGATCTGCCGGTTGGTCAAGCCTTTCTTAATTAGGCTGATGATCTGCAATTCGTTGTCCGTCAGAGATTCGCGGCTGGCCCGGTTGATGGGTACCGAGATTCCGATGTCCCGCATCGTCGACTTGACGGACATCCGCATCCAGCTCTCACCGAGGCGACGGGCGATGCCGTACGCCTCGACGAACCACGGCTGCGGCTCGTCCGACACCAGCCCGACGGTGATCAGGGCGCGCATGAGCTCGGGCGTGTTGCCGTGGGCGCGGGCGAGCTCAACAGCTTGGACCGCGGCCGCGTGGTCCCGTTCGACCAGCGAGCACACCGCGAGCGCGCATCCACGCAGGCCGGCGCCCCCGTGCCGCGCGTACCACCGCCGGGCTTCACGGCCGGTCGCCTGCAACGACTCCTGGCTGCCGAAGCTGCTTTCCAGGTAGGAGAGTCTGACCAGGAACGACTTCAGTCCGACGCAGTTCGCTCGATCGGCCTGGCCGGCGATCTCGTCGTAGGTCGCCCAGCCGAGTTCGATCGCACGACGAGCATCGTCGGATCGGTAGTGGATGCCGAGTTCGACCCAGCACAGCAGCGCCGGGAACGGACGTTCGACGGCAGCACGCGCGAGCCAGTTCCTGGCTCGGCCGAAGTCACCTCGGGCCGAACAGACCTCGGCGACGACGAGGCGAGCGATCGAGTGCAGACGGGTCGCCACCGGGCTCGTGACCTCGAACTGCCGGGCGGTCGAGGGAATGTCGTCCCAGTCGCCCGCGACGAACGACCGCACCAGGTGGCCGAAGAGTGCGAGCGGCCCACTGACCGGCTCGCGGTAGGTCGAGCCGGCGAACAACCGGAACAACGTCAGGACGTCGAGCTGATCCACAGCTACGTCGATCGCCTCGTCACGCCCCGCCTCGTTCGACCAGCGCTCACCGAGCGTTCCGAAGGCCGTCTCGAACTCCGCGCCGGACAACGGGCGGCGGTCCTCGAACCATCCGGTCGCAAAGTCCACCGCAGGCGTGCACCGGGGGTCACGTGCCAGCGCCGAGGCCACCTGATCCGAGAGCGGCACCCCCACGTGCACAGCGGCGAGCGCCGCGCACTCCGCCAGTTCGACTCGGAGGTGGTCGTCGAAGTTCGCCTCGGCGACCGCCGACACGACCTCGGCCAGGCACCGGTAGTTCCCGTTCTGCACCAGCAGGCGCAACAGCCGGCTCATCACCCGCTGGAACTCCGCGCTCCGACCACGGCTGTGATGCAGCGCCGCGCGATACCACCGCACCGCCGCCTCGGGGTCCACCTCCGACACGCGTTCCGCCTCACGGACGAGGATGCGAGCCGCTGCCGGATCAGCAACCAGCGCGGTGCCCGCGAACGCGATGTGATCTGCCACGGTCGCCGCTTGTGGCAGTACCGCGTTCTCGTCCCGCAGGAGGTGTACCGCGAAGTCCCGGTGCAGCGACTCGACCGCGGTAAGGCCGGCCTCGGCCCTGACGCTGGTGGCGAGCGCCGGGCAGGAAACGCTCAGCACGCCCTCCCCGTCGCAGACCAACGCACCGGCGGTGACCAGCCCGTCGACGACGCGACCGCACGCGCTGATGTCCGCACCGGTGACGGTGCAGTAGGTCATCAGGTCGTCGACGGTGAACCTGTCCATCCGCTCGACCAGGGTGAGCAACAGCATCGCGGACTCGCCCAGCCCGATGACGCACCGGACGAGGTGGTGCTCAGCGGGCAGTGCCACGGGCTCCTCTGGGTCCCGAAGGCACAGGTGATCCTCGACGGTGGAGAAGCGGCCTTTCTGCACGAGGTCCTCGAAGGTGCGCAGGACAGCGCCGGGGTTGCCACCGAGTGAGCCGAGCGCACGCTTCACCACCACCGCGACAGAGCGGTCGAAGCGCGCCTGGGTTCCGGCGAGCACCTCGTCGATCTCGTCCTCCGCCATCGGTCCCAGGTCGAGCACCTTGGCCGCCACCAGGCCGAGCACGGAAGACCGCGCCAGGACACCTTCGTCCCGACAGGCGACGACCACGGTGCACCCGGCCTGCCTCGCCGCGGCGATCGCCATGTCCGGATTCGGAGCCGCGTGGAGGTCGTCGGCGAGCACCGCTGCCGGACCGCCGCCCAGCAACCCGCGGAACAACCTGACCAGGTCGACGAACAGCGCGGAGCGCGATGCCGGCGACTCGTAGGCCTCGACGACAGCGGCGCGGTTCACTGCCGCGATGGCGGCCGCCAGACGCGCGTCGCCAATTTCATGAAATTTATTCCGAAATGCTTCTACTACGGCCTTCGCGCTGAACTGGTCCCATGGAGAGCGATCAACCGAGCAGTCCAGGCGAACAACGGTCACGCCCCGCTCTCGCCAACGCCTCTCCACTTCACCCAGAAGCGCAGTCTTTCCGCTGCCCGGCACTCCGCGCACAAGCACGAGGGAAGCACTTCCCGCATATGCGTCCAGAGCAACGAGCTCGGAGCGGCGACCGACCAAAACGCCACGCCCCCTGGACATCCTCTGCCTCCACAACGTCGAGTCCCGCCTGCTTTTGCGCAGCGCTCCCTCCATGAGGGTGACACGCTCGACAGGCCCATCAGTCTTGCCCTTTTTGTCACTGTGGGCGACTTGAGCCCGCAGGAACAACTCTTTCAGGGGAGTTTCCTTCAGGAGACCCGCCGAATTGGACATGGTGCCCAAAGACCCCTGACGCGTCCGGACGCGAATAGAGCCGCACGACACCTCGAACAGCTCACCACCTGCATGAACGCGCACCGTACATCCTGAGTTCAACGTGCGCCCACATGCACTGAGCCGCATATCGTCCGCACGCCTGGACGCTCCGCGCTTAACACACACTTAGGCTTTGCGGCATTGACACGGCGCCCTCATCGACCTCATCCACATTCCACCTCGGGAACTTGAACGATGTAGTAGCCTCCGCACGCGGACGGCGCCGTCCACCGATTCGCGGAAACCACGCCGCACTCCACGGAAGAAACCGAACGGGTGACGACCGCCCTCTACCGTGGGACCGGCAATGGATCGCCTGAAGCGGACGGGCTGTGAGGCCCCCGATGCTGACACCCCCTGTTCGCCACCATTGCTCCTCCTCAGGGCCTGGCCGCCGTCCAGGCCCTGAGGACCCTCTCGAAGAACGACCTCGTCCACAGTCACTTCCGACCGGACCGATTCAGCGGATCGAGCTCCGGACCGGGTCTCGCGGCGAGGTCTTTATCTCTGAGCGAAACGTTGACGAGCTGCGGCCAGATCGCCGCCGCCACGTCCCGAGCGGCGCCAGGACAGCCGTGCCGCAGCCAATAGGCGATGCTGCCGAGCACGGCTCCCGCGAGCACGGCGTCGAGAGGGTCGTGCGGGTCCCCGGCCGGCCCGGCACTCCCGAACCGAAGGGCCTCGCGCCTGCGACACGCCGCGCCGACCATGCGATCCAGCAGATGGTTGATCACCCGCGCGCTACCGTCCGGTCCCAGCAGCGTGCGGTAAAGATGCGAGTGCTCCGCGACGTGCACGAACATCCTCGACAGGGACTCGAACGCGGCGCCCGCCCCGGAGCCGAACTCCTCACCGAGCAACGGAGCGTCCGCCAACAGCTCGTCGAACGTCGCGGTACACGCGGACGCGGCCAGCTCGTCCAGATCCGCGTAGTGGTCGTAGAACGTCGAGCGGTTCACCTCGGCCAGCTTGGTCACGTCCGAGATCGAGATGCGCCCCAGCTCACGTTCCTCGACAAGGTGCCGGAGCGCGACTTCGAGGGCGGCGCGAGATCGGCGCGAGCGAGGGTCCATCTGGCGTGCTGTCACCCCACAAGTGTAGGCTAACCGACAACTGTTGGATACCCGACAAATGTCGTTTAGGTTCCGTGAGGTCAGGAGTGCACATGTCGTTCCTCAGCAAGCCCTGGGCAGCCGCCACAGTCGCGCGCGGCATGCAGTGGCTGATGCCGCTGGGATCGAGCTTCATGAGGCTCAAGGCGAAGTCCGTCTTCCCCGAGCACCCCGGCAACCGGACCAAGATCACCATCCCGACCTCGATCGCCCCGGCCCGTGCCGTCGTGTACCGGCCCGCCGAGGAGGTCCTGAACCCGCCTGTCTACGTCAACTTCCACGGCGGCGGCTTCGTCATGCGAGGCATCGAGCTCGACGACCCGCTCTGCCGGTTCCTCGCTGCCGAAGCCGGTGTCGTCGTCATCAACGTCGACTACGCGGTCGCGCCGAAGCACAAGTTCCCCGACCCGATCCGCCAGGCGTACGAGACCGTCCGCTGGATCGCCGCGCACAGCTCGGAACACGGCTGGGACGGCAGCCGCCTCGCGGTCGGCGGCCAGAGCGCTGGTGGAGCGATCGCTGCGGGTGTGGCCCGCCTCGCGTGGGAACTGGGCGGGCCGCGGTTGTCGCTGCAGGTGCTGCACTACCCGCCGCTGGACCTGACGACGCCCGCCAGGAACAAGGGCTCGATCATCACCAAGCCCATGTTGAGCCCGTGGATGGGTGACGTCTTCGACAACGCCTACGCCCCCGACGCGGACTCCCGCTCCGACCGTCTTGCCTCTCCGGCGGCCGACACCGACACGACCGACCTCCGGGGCATCGCTCCGTGCCTGGTGATCACGGCCGAACACGACCGGCTCCACAACGAGGGCAGGCGCTACGCGGAACGGCTGAAGCGAGTCGGCGCGCTGCTCGAACACCGCACGGTGCTGGGAGCGGACCACGCCTACGACATGAGCGATCGAGAGACCGCGCGCACCATCTACACCCTGATCGCGAGCCACGTCAGGAGGAGCACCTCCCCCACTGCCGGCCTGCGCTTCGACGGCACCGAGACCACCGTCATGGAACCGGTGCAGGTGACACCGAAGGACCCCCGCCGCTGACCTCTCGGGTTCCCTCCGCAGAAGTCCTGCCCGCCCACCTTCCCGGCAGGCGACCACCCGTTCGTGCGACCTGCCCTGCGGCTGAGCGGCAGCAGGACACGGCCGGGCCCACAATGCTCTTCGGCCATCAACGAAGGAGATCGCGCCGATGAGCAGGAACAGGGCAGCACGATGCCTGATGGCGGCAGTGGGTGTGCTGGCGATGATGACCATCGCCGGCCCGTCCGCATAGGCGTCCTACATGCACAACATCATCATCGACGGGGAATCCCTGCCCTACGGCACCCACAGCGTCGCGGTGTGGTGGCCCGACGACAAGAAGAACCCCAGCACCTGCATCGAGAACATCAGCGGACGGCCGGCGAACATCGACACGGGAATCCTCTTCCCCTCGGACGCGAGAATGTCCTTCTGGGCTGAAACGGGGTCAACGTGCTGGAACGGCGCCGCGTTCAAGTGTCTGTGCGGCGTGGTCCTCCGCGACAGCGACCCCATGAACTACCGGGTCAGGATCTCGCCTCCACGATGACCGCGTTCCTGGGTCCTCGGTTTCCCGCACGCCCGTGAACGGCCGGGTTGCCGAGTGAAGGTCCACGATCATGAAAACGTTCTCCTTCACGGAGGAAAACCCCGGATTCCTTCTCCTGGCCTGATCAGGCACGGCGCTCGTCCGCTCGCTCGACCTAGTCTTCGGCGGTCCCGGTCCACTCGGGACGGTCCGGCTTCGAGCAAGTCAGAAGGAGACAGCGTCCATGCGCAGCAGGAAGGCAGTACGAGGGCTCGTCATGGCCGCGGGGTTGCTCGCGACGATGGCCATCGGGAGCCCGTCCGCATCGGCGTCCTACATGCACAACATCATCATCGACGGGGAATCCCTGCCCTACGGCACCCACAGCGTCTCGTTGTGGTGGCCCGAAGACCGGCAACCCAGCGCCTGCGTCGACAACCTCAGCGGGCGGAAGGACCGGAACACCGGCATCCTCATCCCGTCGGACGTGAGGTTCACGTTCGTGGCGGACACGAGCACGGGATGCTTCGGCGGCAAGCGGATCAAGTGCCTGTGCGGCGTGACTCTCCGCGACAGCGACCCCGAGGGCTACCTGGTCAGGTTCTCGCCTCCCCGGTGATCAAGCCTCGTGAGCACGGCCGTGGTGGTCGTCCTCTTCTGGAGTGCGGCAGAGGCCCGGCGGCAGTCGTGCCGCCCGGGCCTCTGCCGCATCAGAACTTCCTCCACTCCCCGTCTTCGACGTACGTGACCGTTCGGCCGAATCCTGTCTGCGTCACCACGGTCCACGTCGGCGCGAACACCTGATGCGCGTGTCCGAGCCGGCCCAGCGCCGATCTGAATGAGGCGGCCACGCCGTCCGATGCGCTCCGCTCTCCTGTGGAGCATGCCATCAGCACAACGGCCTCCGGGGCGCGTTCGGCCAACGCCTCCCTGAACGGACGCAGGTCGTGCAGCAGCCGTGCGAGCGTGGCGCCGTCAACGGCGACCTCCCGCCCGTCCGCCAGTTCGATCTCCACCGCCGCATGGTTGCCGTGTGCCTTGACGAAGAAGGCGTTGTCCGGCCACGGGTCCCGCACGCCTCGGTCCCCGTCGGCCGGGGAGGTGGGCGTCCTGCTCCTGGGCAGCACCAGGGCTGCCTTCAAGTCGGTCCTCAAGTCATCTCCGCTGGTGAAGGTGACTCCGCGCAGCACTCCGTCGCTGCTCTCCATGCGCCGCACCATCACCTCGGACGTGGAGAACCGGACGGGGTCGCCGAACCGCCCCGCGACTCCGGACAGTTCCTGCCCCGAAACGGACTCGGGCACCGGAAGGACGCGCCAGGTGCCACCGGCGTCCAGCACCGTGTCAGCGCTCTGCCCGAAGACCGGTACCCGCAACCGCACGCCTGTCGTCGGCGCCATCACGTGCCTGCGGAGGCCGAGCTCCGCGAGCGCCCTCGCGAAGTCGTGCCCCGCCCCGCCACGTCCCGGCACCTCACCCGCACGATCGGTCAGCAGCACCACCTCGCCCGCCGGCGCGTGGGTCGCCGCCTGCCGGAAGACGTCCAGCCCCGCCACCACCTCGGCGAGGTTCCGACCGTCGACGAGCACGTCTGTTCCGTCTGTGAGCTTGATGGCGAACGAGTCGGCACCACCGGGTGCCGCGATGAAAAGAGCGTTGTCGTGCCACGGTGCCTTCACGCGGCTTGCTTCGTCAGAACGCGAACGTCCCTCACCGTCAGGGTCGACGTAGGTGGAATCGCGGTGCAGCCACGACCTCCTCGCCCATCGTTCAGCGCGAGCCTGGTCGCCAGAGGGCCCGAACGCCAGTCCGATCTGCCTGCTGCGGTCGGACAGCACCGTGAAGCGGACATCACTCGGCTCGAACCGGCGCAAAGCACCGGAGTGATCGAGGCCGAATGGCGACCGCGGCGCCGAACCGGGCAGCCGCCGCCAGCCACCAGGCGCCACGAGCGCGGAAGCCTCCCGGTGCAGGGCCGCGGCTCCATCGTCTGCGGTGAAGACCGCGAGGTCCTCACCGACCTCCTGGCGCAGAGCCCGCGCGAACTCCGGCGTTCCTCCAGCCAGGCGCCCACGGTCCTCGACCACGCCGGACGTCAGCAACAGCACCGAGTCAGGTCGCCCGGTCGCCGCGGGGAACACCGACGACCGGGCGAGCACGCGGGCGAACGCGGGCGCTTCCAGCTCCACATCACGTCCGCCGGTCAGCCGGACGGCGAACCGGCCTTCGGCCAGAGCAGCGGCCCGCACGACGAACTGCCGCCCTCGCGACGTCGACGCCCCGTCGACGAGTCCGCTCTCGGTGCCCCGGCCAACACCCTGATCGACCGGTGGATGCTGACCGACCGGGAAAGCAGCCCCTGCCACCAGACCGTTCCGCACCAGGGCAGTCGCCTGGACGCCCTCCGGCCGGAACGCCACGTTCTCCCCCGCCGCGCGGTCGTACCCCACCAGGTCGGCCGGTCCTGACGAGAACACCCGCCAGCCACCCCCGTTCGCGACCCCGGTGCCCCACTGGCCGGACGCGTACCCGCGCAGGAACAGCACGTCGGTCGGCGAGATCACCGGCTGCCGGTAGCCGAACTCGCCAAGCGCCCGCTGGAACTCATAGGCCGCACCGCCGCGATCGGCCACCTGTCCCGCGTGGCAGACCAGCAGCACGACCGCATCCGGTCCGGTCTGGTCGATCGCGCCGCGGAAGACGCGGAGGTCGTGGACGAGCCTCGCGAACGCGGTTCCGCCGAGCCTGATCGTCGTGCCATCGGTGAGGTTCACCTCGAAGTGGCCGGGCTTGCCGTGCGCGGACACGAAGAACGAGTTGTCCGGCCACGGCACCCGGACCGCCTCGTGCCGCCCCTCTCGAACCGCCCGCTCGTACTGCGCGTCCTTGTGCACCCCTGCCGGCATCAGGTTCGTGAACCTCGAGGGTTTTCCCGTGAGCACGGTCACGTCCGTCTTCAGGTCGGTGCCCGTGGTGAAGCTGACTCCCACCGCGCGACCGTCCTTTTCGAACAGTTCGACCCGCACATCGGACGTGCGGAAGGCGACGGGATTGCGGCTGACACCCGTCAGCGGAAGGTTCTCGACGACGCGTGCGGCAGCGGTGGCCTCGCCGGGGCGTCCTGCCTGTCCGGAGCCACCCGACCTCGTTCCGAGCGGTGTCGTCCCGGCCACCCGGTCACCGGCGGAGGGCACCGCGTTCTCGGCGGGGAACCGCCGCCACACGCCACCACCCATCACCGCGCTGGCGGCCGGCACCGTGCCGAGGAGGCGCACCTTGTGCGAGCCGGCGAACACCGGCTGGCCGTAGCCGAACCGTTCCGCCAGCACCGCCTGGAGGTCGTGCGCCGCGCCGCCCGGCCCGTCGATCGCTCCCACGCGACACATGAGCAGGGTCAACGCGTCCCTCCGCTCGCGCGCCATCGCGGCGTGGAAGAACCGCACGTCGCCGAGCAACCGCGCGAAGTCGGCTCCGGTCACCGCGAGCCTGGGGCCGCTCACGAGGTTGATCTCGATGAGCTTCTCCTCGCCGTGCGCGGCGAGGTAGAAGGTGCGATCGGGCCAGGGTGTGGGTATCTCGGTCCGCGCGTTCGGGTCGTCCGGTACCGAGGGACCGGCGTCACCCCGGTCCTGCGCGAGGTAGGTCACGGCGGCCTTGTCGTTGCGGCCCCACCACCAGTCGAAGACCAGGTCCGACCCAGTGGTGAAGGAAGCGCCGATCACGCTCCCCCTGTGGTACAGCGCCGAGATCTCGACCTCAGACGATCGGAACGGCCGCAGCTCGCCACGCGAGTCGACGCCGTACAACTCGACGTTCTCGGCCACGGTGGGACGGGTGAACGACCGCCAGGCCACCTCCTTGCCGGCGAGCTGGTCGAAGGCGAACCGGCTGAGCGGGTGCACCGGTGCAATCACAGGTTGCCTCCGGCCGAACTCGCCGGACAGCGCGGCCTGGAAGTCCTGCGCGAGCCCGCCTCGGCCGAGGTCCGCACCCGATCGGGATGCGAGCAGCACGAACCCCCAGGGAGTGCTCCGTTCCATCGCGTCCCGGAAGAACCGCAGGTCCTCCAGCACCACTGCGAGGGTCCGGCCGTCCACCGCCACCGTCGTGCCGTCGATCAGCGACAGGTGCGCGTGCTGCGTGGTGCCGGCCACCGAGACGAGATGGCTGCCGCGCTGCCACGGCCCGGAGGCGTCACCTTCGTTCGTGGCCCGTGCCGAAGTCAGCTCGTACCAGCGCTCGTACCCGGTTTTGAACGTCACGCCGACGATCTGCCCACCCCGGTCCAGTGGGCCGACCACCACCTCCGAGGACCGGAAGTGCACCTCCGAGCTCAGACCTGGGTTCTGCGCGTGCAACACCAGATCACCCGACACGGTCTGGACCTCGAACATCCGCCAGCCGCCACCGTCCTCGACCGCCGTCGCCGCGGCGCGGTCGGCCACGAAGACGAACGTGTCCATCCGGCCCGTCGGGGCGATCACCGGCTGCCGGATCCCGTAGTCGCCGGACAGGGTGTCCTGCAGGTCGGCGGCGAGCCCGCCCAGGCCGGGCCTGTTCCCCGACTGCGACACCAGCAGCGCGAACTGCTCGGGGCGGTCCGCGTCCAGGACGGCCCGGAAGAACCGCAGGTCGGTGAGCAGCCTCACCACGGCTTGGCCCTCCAGCCGCACCGAGGTCCCGTCGACCAGGCGGACCACGATCGTCTCCCCGGCTCCGAACGGCCCCGAGACGACGAAGGTGGACCTCGGCCAGGACACCTCGATGGGGACCGGCTCGACGTTCAGGTCATCCGCCAGCAGGTAGTGCTCCGGCGTCTCCGCCTTGGAGGTCCAAGACTGGGCATGATCTCGCTCGGATCCCGTCCAGAACGTCGCGCCGACGACCGAGCCGTCCCGGACCAGCGGAGCGACGTCCACCTGCGAGGAGCGGAGCACGACCACGTCATCGGTCCTGTGACGCATCCCGCTCAGCACCGCGTCACCCAGCACGGCCGGACGGGAGAACGTCCGCCAGCCGCCGTCTCCGGGCTTCGTCCCGACCGGCGCAAGCACCCGCTGCCGGTGCCCGAAGACCTCCGCCAGGTGTGCTTGGAGGTCCCTCGCCACGCCACCGGGACCGGACAGCAGCGCCGATCGGGAGACCAGCAACCCCAGTTCCGCGGGCCGCACGATCCCGACGCCCGCCTGAAAGGGCCGCAGACCGACCAGCAGCTGTCCGAAGGTCCGCCCGTTCAACGCGACCTCGGTACCGTCCAAGAGCCGGACGACCACCTCGTGCTCGTCTCCGCGAGCCGCGATGAGGAACGCGTCGCGCGCAGGTCCGGTCACGACGGCATCACCGGCAACGGGTTCGGTGGACCACTCGCGATGAGCAGATCCGTCTGCCTGAACCCAGCTCGACGCGCTCTCGCCGTCGGCTTCGGTCAAGAAGGTCATTCCGACGCCACGACCGTCCCGCTCCAGCGGGCCGACCGAGACATCGGACGCGCGGAACGGCCGCAACCCCCCGCCCGGCCTGACCTGGCCGGACAGCGTCAGGTCCCCAGCCGAACGCGACGTGGACGGCGAAGCCCCCAGGCCGGCCTTGCGGGCCAGGCTCTCGTAGGCCTGCCGGGCAGCCGGCCGGTCGATGCTCGCCGGGGGTGGGCCGTCGAACCCTCCCACCGACGCTGGTTCACCGCTGCCCGCGGAGTGCCGCCACCACCCGCCACCGTCCACCACGGCGGTCACGGCCTCACCACGCTGGAACGCCAGCCAGAGGTCCCGGCTGGGCGAGTACACCGGTCGCGAGTACCCCACGAGCTCGCTCAACGCCCGCTGGAAGTCGTGTGCCACCCCGCCAGGGCCCACCGGCGTCGCCGCCTGGCACACCAGCATGACCAGGGCGTCCGGCTTCGTGGTCCGCAGTGAGGTGGTGACGAACGACAACTCGGAGAGGACGCCGGCGAACGTGGTCCCGTCGACCTTGAGCCGGGTGCCGTCCGTGAGGAGGATGTCGGCCGAGCGGCCGTCGCCATGCGCGGCGAGGTAGAAGGCGTTGTCCGGCCACGGCGTGGGCCGACGCGTCGTGGCGGTCGTGTCGTCCAACAGGGCGCGGTCGTACTCACCGGTCAGGTGGTGTGCCTCGCCGGACTGGTGAGCCGCGGCCCACTGGCGGTCGACACGCAGGTCGGCGCCAGACGTGAAGCTGGCACCGATGACCCGTCCCTGCCGCTCCAGCAGTGCGACCTCCACCTCGGAGACGCGGAACGTGCGGCTGCCGGCACCGTCGGCGAGGACGCCCGTCAAGGTGAGCTCGTCGCCCGCGCCTCGCGCCGCTGTGCCGGCGAGATACCGGCCGATCTCCGTCGGCGTCGAAGCGCTGGGCGCCGCCGACCGCCGCCACCCGTGGTCCAGGTACAGGGCCTCCCACGGCGGCGGGAAGCTCCGCCACCTGCCGCCGTTCTCCACGGCGGTGGCCGCCGTCTCGTCGCCGGCCGTCAACGTCCCGACCACCGATTCGGTCGCGGCGTAGACCGGCTGCCGGTATTCGAAGTTCCGCGCCAGCGTCGCTTGGAAGTCACGGGCGACACCACCGCGTCCCTCGATCGCACCCGCGTGGCAGACGATCATCGTGATCGCGCTCGGCTCGGCGGCGCGCATCGCGGTGTGGAAGAACCGCACGTCTGCCAGCAGCCGGGCGAAGACCGCGCCTCCCACGACGACCTCGGTGCCGTCGGCGAGGTTCACCGCGACGCCGTCCGGCAGCCCGTGCGTGGTGACGTAGAAGGTCTCCGCGGGCCACGGCCTCGGCACGGCGACCCGCAGGCTGTCGTCGTCCAGCACCGCCAGCGACGTCAGCGACGCCTCGCCGTGGAAGAGGTAAGTGCGGGTGTCCTGCTCCGCTCGAGTCCAGCGCTGGTCGAAGTGCAGGTCCGGGCCGATGTTGAAGGTGGCGCCGACGACCTTGCCCGCGTGTTCCATGGGCGCCACGTCGACCTCCGACGAGCGGAAGCTGACCATGGCTCCGGTTTCACCGTCGGTACCCCAGAGCATCACGTCACCGACCACCGTCGGCAGGTGGTGGGTGTGCCAGGCTCCGGTGACCGAGACCGCCGCCATGCCGTCGTCGAGCACGACCTTGTCGACCCGCCGCGGCTGCCCGAGAACCGGCTGCGGGTAACCGAGCTCGTCCGCCAGCACGGCCTGGAAGTCGTGGGCCAGCCCGCCAGGTCCGTTCTTCGCGGACGAGCGCGAGATCAGCAGTGCGAGCACGTCCGCGTCGCCGGCCCGCACCGCTGACCGGAAGAACCTCGTGTCGTGCACCAACCTGGCGAGGTCAGCACCGTTGACGACCACGATGCGGTCCTTCACCGAGACGAGTGCGTTGCCGGGTGAGGGGGCGCTGGGAGCGGACACGAGGAAGGTCGAATCCGGCCACAGCCTCTCCTCTGAGACCACCGCGCCGCCGGTTTCCTGACGCAGCTGGTGGTCCGACTGCTCGACCGCCGCCCAGGCCAGATCGGCGTCGCGACGCTCGCCGGGCCAGAAAGTGGCGCCGAGGACGTGCCCGTTCCGATCCAGCCGTGCGACCTCGACCTCCGACGAGCGAAACACCAGTGCTTCCCCGGTGCGCGCGTCGAGGCCGGGGAGCACGACGTCGTCGACGACCGGCTTCAGGTGGAAGGTGTGCCACTGGCGGCCGTCCGGGAGCACCGCCCACGCCGTGCTGTCTTGGAGGACGACGAGATCGGGCCGGCCCGACGGCGCGACGACGGGTTGTGAGTACCCGAAGTCACCCGCGAGCGTCGCCTGGAAGTCCCGCGCCAGTCCACCTGGGTACCGCATCTCGGAGGAGTGCGAAGCCAGCAACGCGAACATCTCCGGCCGTTGCTCCCGCACCGACGACCTGAAGTCCGAGAGGTCGTGCAGCAACCGGCCCAGGTTGGCACCGTCGACCGCGAATTTCTGGTCACCCCGCACCGTGATGATCGCGGTGGAGTTCGTGCCCGCCGCCACCACGAACATCGTGTTGTCCGGCCACGGACGTGTCGCGGCCTGCTCCGCGCGCGCCCAGTTCTGGTCGGCGACAAGGTTTTCGCGCTGCCGCAAGCTGATCCCCACGACCTGTTCGCCGCGGCGCAGGGTCGTGGCCTCGACCTCCGACGACCGGAACTCGCGCAGCTCGTGGGTCCGCATGTCGCGCCCCGTCAGCGACAGGTCGCCGACCACGGCCACCGTGCGCAGCGGAGCGGCCCCCGACTCCGTGCCCGGCAGTGCGGCCTGGGCCACCGCCCCGGCGCCAGACGGGTACCGCCGCCACTCACCGTGCTGGTGAGACAGGGTGCCCACCAACCTCTCAGCGGGCAACGGAGGCTGCTCGGTGAGCGTCGTGCCCGCGAACACCGGCTGTGCGTGGCCGAACTCCGACTCGAGCACCTGATAGAAGTCGTGCCCGACACCGCCCGGCCTCACCAAGTTCCCCGCGTAGCGGACCGCCAGCGCGGTCGCGTCCGGGCCGCCGAGTTCCGGTGCAGCGCGGAATGCCCGCGTGTCGTTGACCGGACGAGCGAAGGTCGCGCCGTCGCCCCGGACCGGCGTGCCACCGACGAGGCTGGCCGTGACGGCGCCTTGAGGCAAGCTGTGCGTGGTCCCGCCGGTCTTGTCCGCCTGCCCCCGCGCGACATCGAAAGCTCGGCCCGCTCCCGCCGCAAAGGTCCGCCCGACAACCTGTCCGCGCTGCGTCATCGGCACCGTCTGGACATCCGCGGACGTGAACGCAATCGCAGTCCCGTCCACGGCGTTGCGCCCTGTCACACCGATGCCCTCGACGGCAGCCCATGCGGGTGACGCACCAAGTCCCGGCACCACAGCACTCGACGCGGAGCCCGCTCTCGCCGCCTCGCCGGTCTGCGCAGGCCCAGCCAGGAACTCGGAGAGGGAGACGTGGTCGTCCACCGTCCCTCGACGCCCGCCCTCTGTCGATTCGGCGGCGAACCGATCGGCCAGCGCGCGCGGAAAGTCCCGTGCCGCACCACCCGCCGAGACCGGCTCACCGGTGACCGGCGCACTCACCGTGCGCGGCCTGTTCTCGTGCGGCCCGTCAGGTGAACCTGCACGCGCCATCGAACCCGCTACCTGATCAGCGACCGGAGGCGAACTCGTCTGTGGCATGACTCCGCGCTCTGCGGGCGCGGGGACGTCGCCCTGACGGAACGTCGTGCGGAAAGCAGGCTCGACCTCCATCGCCGTGACGCCGCCAGTCGTCGAAGGGGCGGTTCCGGACTGGCCGTGGCTGTGCACGCCTCCTGCCGCAGGAGGCTTCGGTCCATCCGTGCTGAGGTTCGGGGCGAGTGCGGTCACTGCGGGCACCACCGCACCACCGGGCCGGACGTCGCCGATGACAGCGCTCGCGACGGGCGGAACCACGGCCGGCATCGCCGACGTGTCCGGCCTCGCGCTCGCACCCTGAGGCGCGCTTCTGCCTGGCGTCGCACCACGAGCAGCAAGACTCGCGGCGGGCGTGGCCGTGCTCGTCCCCATCACCACATCCGGCCGCGCACCGTCCGCGAGGCGGCTCACGACCGACCCGGAAAGATTCGGCCGGACATCACCAGGACCGGCGCTCCCGGTAATCGCGCCCGGTATCTCCGCAGCGCCCGGCCGCGCACCGTCGGCCGAACCGACAGCCGTCCGATCGACTCCAGGCACCCCACCCGCAGCACGTCCCGCACTCGCCGTGAGCACACCGCCGGTCACGGCGTCGACGCCGCGTCCGACACCACCGCCCTCGACTGGCTGGCCGATGTGCCCGCCCTCAACGACATCCGGCGGCGCGCCAGGCGTCCCAGGTCCGGTGGGCCGGTCCCCCTCGCCCCCACTGCCGCCGGCCTGCGCCGGGACACGAGCCCGCTCCCCGCTGACGGCATCATCGCCCTCTGCCCGTCTCGTGCCAGGAGAGGCTGTCCGCGAGCCCGTCGTGTCCGGCTCATCGTGTCCCGCAACAGCTTCGACCCGCGACGACGTCAGCGCCGCGTGCTCACCGACGCCGCCTTCCCGTGTCTCCACCGGACGCCGCTGTCGATCCTCAGCCGGTTCGGACAGGACCGGTGAGGCCTGCTCGGCCGGTCCCTCCTCTGTCCGGGGCAGAGGAGGGCCACTGGCCTCCGTGCGCACTGCCTGGCGGGTGCCGATCTCGTGCTCCGGCGAAGCACCCAACGGCACAGCGGGACGGTCGAACGCCACACCGACAGGAGCACTGCTCCCGTCGGTCACCGGCATCGCGAGGCCCTTCTGGACGAACTCGGGCACCCCGATCGAGGGCAACAGGCCGAGATCACCGATGGGCTTCAGGTTCGGCATGTCGACGTGTGGCCGCTTGGCCGCGGGTCGTTTGCCCCCGCTCGGCTCGAGGGCACCGAGAACGCCTTCGGAGGCACTGCCGGGGCTCTTCGTCGCCGCCCCGATGACCGGGTTGCTCAGCGCCGCGACCGGGATCTGGAGCAGGGTGCTGCCCAGCGGGGCGAATCCGCGCACCGCCCGCGGCAGGGTGCGCCACAGATCCCGGCCCAGCTTGCCCAGAAATCCGTGGAGGCCCTCCGCCGCGCCGGAGAACGCGCCGCCGATGGCGCCGCCGATGGCGCTGCCCTTCAACGACTCGGTGTCCCAGCCGTCCCGATCTCCGTGGGCGATCTGCCATCCCTGGATGCCCGCGTCGAGGCCGACCATGAGCCCCGCGCCGACCAGGCCGCCGACCAGCCCCCTGATCGCGACTTGACGCACGATGGTGACGATGCCGGTCTGCACCAGCCGGGCGAGCAGGGTGCGCAGCACCGCGCCGATTCCCACCCTTGCCGCCGCGATGACGGCCGGGACGGCGAAGGCACCGAACAGAGACGCGAGCAGTGACGCGATCGTGGCGGCCAGGACGGCGAGCATCCCGACGATCATGATCTTGGTCTTCTCGATGTCCGCCGCCGCGGTCCGCAACATCGAGGCGTGGACGCCGGCGTTCTCCTTAAGCTGAACCGCGTTGTCGCGCAGCTGTATCGAGAGCAACTCGTTGATCTTGGCGCCCGTGTCGCCGCGGAAGGCCGGCACGAGGTTGTCCGCCGTCGCCAGCAAACCGTCCGCGAGCAGGTCCAGTTCCCCGCTGAGGACCTCCCACTCCCACGCCAGATCGCGCAGGTCCTTCTGATTCCCTTCCGGCCAGGGCATGCCGACAGTGATCTCCAGCAACTTCTGGAGACCATGCGGGAGATGCGTGACCACTTCGACTCCACTCGATGCCCGCCCGGACGCCCCTGCGCAGAAAGATCTTTGTGCACCTTTCACCCCGAAGGAGTTACGGAGGGTGTGAGCTTGACGACCCGCACGTGACCGCACCGGCAGCAGTCCGAATAGTGCGCACGTCACCAGCCGCGAGCAGAACAACCCGCACACCAACCTCGTTGCCACAAAGGAAAAGTGGCGTCGCCCGTGCCAGACGCACCTTCATCGGGCCAGCCGATCAACGCGGAATCTCAGAAGTCCGGACCCAGCGTGATCACGCACACGTGAACCGCAGCAAGGAAAGCACTCGCAGCACCCCAGAAGATCTGCGGAAATTCCTTCGCACAAAAAGGAATTCGGATCAAACCCGGCGCAGCGCGCCTATCGTCACCTGGCGCGAACCTGATGTCTGACGAAAGGGTGCCATGAGGCTCCGACGAGGCATGGCGGCTGCCGCGCTTCTCACCATCTGCGGGATGACAGCCGGATGCGCCCCGAGTTCACCCACCGATGAGGGACATCGCCTGCGCGTCGTCCTCCCGTCGCCGGAGCAGCCGGAGCGGGATGGCCCCAGAGCTCTCACCCGGCTCGGCGTCGCGGAAACCCTGACGAGGCTCGATCAGAACCAGCAGGCGCAACCTCTGCTCGCCCTGGACTGGGTGAAGCAACTCGACCGGCAGTGGCGCATCCGCCTCCGCGAGAACGTCATGTTCCACGACGGGCTGAGGTTCACGGCCGACGCGGTCGCGCTCGCGCTCAACCACGCGGCGCGGTCGAACCCTCCCCTCCCCGCGCTCAGAAACGTGAACATCACCGCCAGCGCGATCAGCACGAACGAACTTCTGATCACCACGGACAGACCCGACCCGGCGTTCCTCGAACGGCTTTCCTCCGCGAGCCTCGCCATCCTCTCCCCCGCCTTCTACCGAGGCGGCGGAGCCAAGGCAGCGGGTACCGGACCGTTCAAGGTCGTCGGCGAACGCCCCGGCGACCGGCTTCGGCTCGACGCGTTCAGCTCCTACTGGAACGAGAAGCCGGCACTGTCCGGAGTGGACGTCCGGTTCCTGCCGGTGGGAACGGCCAGGATGGCGGCGTTGCGGCAGGGCGACGCGGACGTCGCCACCGACCTGCCGATCTCGGAACTGCGAGGCGACGGGCTGCAGGAGGTCCCGCTCCCGCGGACCACGTCTCTCTACCTCAACACGGCCAAGGCACCGTTCTCGAACGCGGCGTTGCGAGCGGTCGTGTCCGGCGCGGTCGATCGGGAGAAACTGGTGCGCGCCATCTACCAGGGGCACGCAGACGTCGCGCGGACCATGCGCCGGCACGACGTCACCGCCCCCGTGCCGCCCCAGGGAAGCGGCGCGGGGCAGACGATCCTGCTCGCCGGCCCCAGCGACCGTCCCGAACTGGTCGACACCGCGCTCTCCGTCGCCGAGTCGCTGCGCGCCAAAGGCTTCCTGGTCGAACAGGTAGTGAAGCCGTACCGCGAACTCGAACCCGACCTGCTCGCCGGAAAGTTCGACGCAGCGGTCCTGTCTCGCTCGTACCTGCCGGAAACCGGTGATCCCGTCGCCTACTTCGCCTCGGACTTCAAGTGTTCAGGCGGCTACAACTTCACCCGCCTGTGCGATCCGGCAGTGGACTCGGCGATCTCGAAGGCCACCGGCGCACCTGACCGGGCGCTGGCGGCGGACGGGGTCGAGTCGGTGGTGCTGGCATCGGGGGCGATCATCCCGCTGGTGCACGAGCGGGGGTTCTTCGGCCACAGCGACCGGGTGACCGGCCTGGGGGCGGATCCCCTGGAGCGCGAACTGATCACTTCGTCGACGGGACGGAAGTGAGAGAACGCGGCTGCGAGGGGGTGATGCGGTGCGGTTCGCCCGGCAGTGCGGGGATCCGGTTCAACCGAACCGCACCGCGTGTCCCGAGAGCCGGAGTGCCGATTCCTGCTCTCGGGGCACGGAAGTACCGTATTGCGACCGGAATGGGCACACCATCCGCACAACGCGCAAACGCGCCGGTCAACCGCTGAAACGTCGAAGCTCAGCCGCGACGCAGCAACGTCGCGATCGTGCCGGCGCCCTCTCCCGGTTCGCTCCGCCATGAAGCGATCTTCGCCGCCGCCGCGGCCAGCCGCGAGTCGCCGGGCGGGACGTCGATCTGGAAGTGCGACTCCTTGGCAGGGCGGAGATCTCCACCCCACCGGACCACACCGTCGCACTCGGCGAGGACATCGCGGATCACGGCCACCTCGCGGGCGAAGAACCCGCCGGCGACCCCGACCGGATAGCCCGCCGGACGGATCGCGATCGCGGTGCCGGAGAGGTAGTTGCTCTCGAAGGGCGCCTTCACCTCTCGCGTGGTGGTGTGGCCGGCGATGGCGTCCACTTCGCCAAGCTCGTAGCAGAGCCGGCGGGCGCAGTGCAGGAGCACCGTCGCCACGTCACCGGACAGCATGCCGACCAGAAGGGCGCTGCCCTCCACCGCGGTCACCGGCACGTCACCTACGACGGGCCACCCGTTCTGGCTCTTCCCCGACGACCAGACCTGGCCCGGCTCCTCCGCCACGGCCGGACGTCCACTCGCGGCCGGGAGCAACAGCGCACCACCGACCACCCCGAAGCCGCCCTTCAGCACACCGCGCCTGCCCACAGCGGGACTCATCGCACACTCGCCTTTCCGGTCTCGTCCTCCACGAAGGACACCGCGGCGTCCGTGCCGGGACGGGAGGTGTTCTTGTCGATGTCGATCTGCCCGTCACCCTCGCCCACCGGCAAGGTCTGCACCTGGTTGTACGCCCAGTTCGAAGGCAGCGGGAAACCCATGTTGCCCGAGTACCCGGTGGACATCCCCGAGATGAACGACCAGCGGGCACCAGTGCGCTCACTGACCTGAGAGCAGACGTTGCGCGACCCGTACACGCCGTGCCGGTAACGGCCACCCGACTCGGCGAGACCGGCGACCACGCCGCGGAAGTACGGAACCACGTTGCTGTCGATCTCCTCCCCCGTGGCGTCGTAGTCGACGGCGAAGAAGATCACCGTGTCCTCGCCGAAGCCGTGCCCCAGGGCGGCGGCGTGCGCGTCCTGCGCGTCCTTGCGGCCCTGCTGCTCGGTGAAGTAGCCGGCGCTGCTGCCGTCGTACTGGGAGATGGCGAAGACCTTCAAGCCGTGGGCGAACAGCGTCCGCAGCTCACCCTGCTTGATCTGCTTGTCGAGCGGCCGCGCGCTCGGCCGCTCGTCCAGATAGCGCCCCACGACCCGGTAGCCCGCCGAGTGCAGGGCCCTCGCCCGCTCAGGGGTGACAGTCGTGGAGGTGTCGCACGCCGCGGCGGGCTGGTCCGGGTCTCCGTTCGACGCGAGCAGGAGCGCCCACGTCGGGAAGTCTCCACGCCCGGTCAGGTCCAGGGCGGCGAACGTCTGGAAGGCAACGGTCGCGCGCACCAGGAAGGCGTTGAACAGATCGCAGAACGAGCCGTAGCCGTTGATGACGAGACACGCGCTGTAGAGGCGGACCCAGACCCCGGTGTCTCCAGGCCCCACGACGTTCTTCGCCAACCCCGCCCGGGTTCCAGGACCGAACGTGCCGGTCGCGACGTCGTCGGACATCCCCAGTTCGAACTGGATCGCGAGGGCCAGCGCCGTGAGCAGGCTGCGGGACACGACGCCGTCGGTACCTGTCAGGAAGAAGTCCCGGCGTTCCGAATACCGGCCGTTGAGCCATTGCTGCACCGAACGCACCGACGGCTCACCGGAGAGGACGAACGACTCCAGCGACAACACCGCCTTCACGAGCTTCGGTTCGACGGAGCCGTCAGCGGCGGCACCGAGTCCCGCGTCGCCGCGCAGCCGCGCGACGGCTGCCTTGGTCCGCGCACCGAACGTCCCGGTCACCGGACCGGCGTCGTAGCCCTGGCACACCAGACCTGCCTGGAGGATCCCGACTATGCCGTGGTTCTCGTCGTCGGCCTTCACCCCGCCGCGTTGGTCAAGCCGTCCCACCGTGCCCGGACCGAAGTTGTCGACCAACGTGGTGATGCCCAGCTCGTGTTGCAACGCACGAACGAGCGCGAACCGGGTGGCAGGTCCGGCAACTCCGTCCTCCGGACACCTCCCGAACCCTTCCACGTCACCGTAGGTCTGGTTGACCCACCGCTGAACGTCCAAGATCTGCTGTTCCATCACACCTTCACATCTTGTTCGGAGAAGAGGGCGACCACGGGCGTCAGGGGCCTCGGGGACTGGCGGGACGTGTCCGCATCAGCCTGTGCAGTCGTCTCCATCAACGCAGATTACGAATCCTCGAAGCGGAAAGAAATCCGCGAAGCGCGGAAACAACGCCGAAGTCCAGCGAAGAGTCCACAAGAGACTTTTCAGCTTCGCGCACCGTCATCTTCGCAACGAGAACTCGCGTTTCGCGGATGGCGACCACCGGGCAGAAATCGGTTCAATGATCACGTCTGCTGCTGCAGACATCGCGAGCCGGCTGGGCGCCGCGCGGAACGACGCCCGGACTGTGGCGGCTCGCTGGCGGAAACCTCTGGTCGTCGGCTCGGCGGGCAGGGGGCCGGAGGTTTCCTGCTTCTGCGGATGTCCGCTGAGTCCACATCGGACCTAGCTTCGGACCATGACAATCGCAGGCGCCATCATCACGTCGTTCGTCATCCCGATGCTCGCCGGACAGCTGATCTACGCCTTGTCCAGGGGCAAACCCACCCCGGTGCAGGTCCACGCGCACAGCCGGGGGAACGAGGAACTCGACCTCGATTAGGGCTCGGCACTCCGCGGAAGCAGTGGCCGAGGTCATCCGATTGCTTTCCACGACCGGAGAGCCACCCACAGGCATCCTAGGAGAAACGGTGAGGCTGGTAGTCACCGCGATCATGCTGGCTCTCGTCGTGATGCTCGCCCCGATCGGTCATCAGTTCAGCGATCAGGCGGCCTCACCGAGGAAGAGCTCCTCCCAGGGGCACGACCCGGCGGAGAAGGCGCCCAAAAAGGAAGAGACACCACGCAAGGCCGGCGAGAAGTTCGCGGTGCGGCAGGCCTCTTCCCGGCGTTCCGCGCAACGGCGCGATGCCCGCCTACCGGCACTCGCGCCTCAGCCCTCTTCGACGCACTTACCGGCCGCGCTCGACGACATCAGCCGCTTCGAGCACCTCCGGCTGCTGGCCAGACCCGTTGTGCTGCAGGTGTTCCGGAACTGATCGGCGTGCTCAGCCGCCACCCGGAAACCTGAAAATCGCACTGTGAGGTAACGATGGAACTCCATCGCCTGGTCCAGCACGCCCGCGAACACGCCACCACCCGCCCGAGGTCGGTGGGACAACGGCTCGCGAGCGGTCAGCGGCCCACCGTCCTGTTCATCACCTGCGCCGACTCCCGCATCGTCACCTCGGCCATCACGGGCGCGGAACCCGGCACCCTGTTCGAACTGCGCACGGCGGGAAACGTCGTTCCCGCCTACGACCCGGAGTCCACGTCCAGCGAGATGGCGACCATCGAGTTCGGGGTCGTGCAACTGGGCGTGTCCGAGGTGATCGTCTGCGGGCACTCCCACTGCGGTGCGGTGAGCGCGTTGCACGGCGCGGACATCGACCATCTCCCCATGATGCGCCGGTGGTTGTCCATGCAGGCCCGCACCGGTGCGAGGGCTGGTGACTCCGCGCTGCGCGAAGAGGGGCGTCAGCACGTGCTGACCCAGCTGGACAGGCTGTCCGCGTATCCGTTCGTGCGCGATCGCGTGCTGGCGGGTGACCTGCGGGTGCACGGCTGGTTCTACGACATCGAGACCGGCGAGACCCAGATCTCGGCGGCCGCCGCCTTCCAACCGCTGTGAAGCCGGAGATGATCACTTTGACCCAGCACTCCCAGCACCAGGACGACTCCGGCCGTGCGGACCGGGGCGGGTGGCGGCACACGCTCGGCAAGGACGTCGGCGCCTCGCTGGTCGTCTTCCTCGTCGCCCTTCCGCTGTGCGTCGGCGTCGCCGTCGCCTCCGGCGTCCCCGCTGAGCTCGGCATCATCACGGGGGTCGTCGGCGGCCTCGTCGTCGGCCTGCTTCCCGGCAGCACCATGCAGGTCAGCGGTCCCGCGGCCGGACTGACCGTCCTCGTCGCGGACACGGTCGCCGACCACGGCATCGGTGCACTCGGCGTCATCGTCCTCGGCGCGGGGCTCATCCAGTTGCTCCTCGGCGTCCTGCGCTGCGGCACGTGGTTCCGCGCCATCTCCCCCGCCGTGGTCCAGGGCATGCTGGCCGGCATCGGCCTCGTGCTCATCCTCGGCCAGCTCTACCCGCTGATGGGCGCCGCCCAGCCCATCGGCACCTGGGCGAAGGTGACGGGTCTTCCAGATCTCGTCATCGGGGCGTTCACCACCACGCCCGGTTTGGTCGCACTGGCCGTCGGTTCGGTGACAATCGTCGTGACTGTGCTGTGGCAGTACGCCCCGGCGCGGTTGCGCGTGGTACCCGGTGTTCTCGTCGGTGTGGTCGTCGCCACCACCCTGTCCCTCGCGGAGGGACCGGGCCTGCGCCGCATCGAGGTGGGCACCCTCCACGACGACCTCCACCTGCCCGACTTCTCGCTGGTGAACACGGGAGTGCTCGGTGCGGCGCTGGTGTTCGCACTGGTGTCGTCAGCCGAGAGCCTGTTCAGCGCCGCCGCGGTGGACCGCATGCACAACGGTCCGCGCACCCGGTACAACGCCGAGCTCATCGCTCAGGGCGCGGGCAACACGATCTGCGGCCTGCTCGGCGCCCTGCCGATGACCGCCGTGATCGTCCGCAGTGCCGCCAACGTCCAGGCCGGGGCTCGGACCAGGGCGGCGCGGGTGCTGCACGGTGTGTGGCTGCTGCTGTTCGTGGTCCTGCTGCCCGGTGTGCTGGCTCTGATCCCCAGTGCGGTCCTCGCGGCCGTCCTCGTGCACTCGGGCTGGAAACTGCTCGGCCTCAAGGGAGTGGCGAGCCTGCACCGCAGGGATCGCGCCGAGGCCGCGATCCTCGTTCTCACCGCGGGCTTGATCGTCGGCACCGACCTGCTCACCGGCACCGTCGTGGGCCTGCTCGCCGCCGTGATCAAGACCGCGTGGGACGTCTCCCACCTCTCGGTCACCGTGACACCCCGAGGAAACGACGACGAGGTCGTCGTGCTGCGGGGCAACGCGACCTTCCTCCGCCTGCCTCGTCTGCTCCACGTGCTCGAGGGGTTGCCGCTGACCAAGCACGTGCTGCTCGACCTGCGGGGGTTACGTCATCTCGACCAGGCCTGCGAGCAGGCCATCGACACCTGGGCCGAACGGCACCGCCAGGCGGGCCTGGAGGTAGACGTGGTGCACTCGTCTCCCTGACCTGAAAGGGTTTCCTGACGCGTAGGCCCCCGAACCCGTCCAGGGTTCGGGGGCCTACGCGCACATCCGTTCGGGACGAGCGGGGGTCAGCTCGGCCTGACCACGGTTCCGGGCAACGGCGTGATCGGAGAGAAGCCGTTCAGCACGGCGAGCACGTTGCGCACGGCGAGATCGACCATCGCGGCCAGAGTCGCCTCACTCGCGGAACCGACGCAGGGCAGCACCACCAGGTTCGGCGCCGCGAGCAACGGGTCGTCCTCGTCGTCGCGCGGCGTCCGCTCCACCACGTCCAGGCCGGCCGAGTGCAGGGTGCCCGTGCGCAGGGCGACGGCCAGCGCCCGCTCGTCGACGACGTCGCCGCGGGAGACGTTCACCAGGGTCGCGGTCGGCTTCATCATCGCGAGTTCTCGCCGACCGATCAGGCTCGCGCTCCGCGGGGCCGGTGGCACGTGCAACGACACGATGTCGCTCGTTCTCAGCAACTCGTCGAGACCGACCAAGCGCGAGACGATGTTGTCCGGTTCGTGCGGGTCGCAGTGCTGAATCGTCATGTCGAAGCCCAGCGCACGCCGGGCGACCGCCCGGGCGACGGGGCCGTACCCCACGAGCCCCAGCTTCGTGCCGTGCAGGTCCAGTCCCGGAAAGCCGTCCGTCCGGAACGGCTGCTGCCCACCGCACTGCAGGGACCCGATCGCCGGACCGAGCCGGCGCCTGCTCATCAGCATCAGGGAGACGACCGCGTCGGCGGTCGTCTCCGCGGGCACGGTCGACGTGTGGGTGACGACCACTCCGCGTTCCCGCGCCTCCGCCTGATCGACGGTGTCGAAGTCCGCGCACGCCAAGGCCACCACGCGCAACCGCTCGCCCGCCGCGTCGAGGAACACCGCATCGACGAGATCACCGTCGAAGACCACCGCGGCATCACAGCCGCGTACCAGCTCGTGCGCCTGTTCCCGCGTCGGCGGGGCATCTCCCTGCCAAAGGACGACCTCGCCTTTCGGGACGAGGCCTTCCAAGCCCTTGTCAGGAAGCTGCCGCAACACCGCGATCCGAGGCCTGCGCTCGTCGCCCACCGTCACACTCCGTTCTCGAAGTCGTGGCCCGTGCCGCCGAACTCGATCGGATCGGCGATACCCCAGGTCTTCCGGTAGACCTCCGGGGGTTCCGGTCGGGAAGCGAGCGCCCACACCCGGCAACCGTCCACCTCTTGCACACCGATCGATTGCCCTGCCCGCAGGAGCTGTCGCACACGCGCGGAGTCGAGGACCACCGTCACGAACTCCGATCCTCGACGCGGTCCAACGCCGCGGTGACGTGGGCTCCCTGGTCTCGCAGCTCCTTCAGCACGGTCGCCAGCCACTCGGTGTCGGACTGGGGACCTCGCGGTCCGGGCACGCCGATCGAAAACGGGTCCAGCTCGCCCAGGATCGCCCGCGCGACGGCGAACAGGCCCCGCGATGAGTGGTGCCGGTCGAACTCGATGTCGTCGTCCAGAACAACGTCCCGCACCGGCGATCCACCCCTCTGTCGTTCCGTCCGACACCGTCACGCGGACATTCGGACGTCGACGCTATGGGCGAGGCTTCCTGCCCTGCCGCTGATTCCGAAGCCTTCGGAGATCTTTCCGCGACAGGTCCCCCAGACGCGCCGGACGACCATGCTGAGGCCGTGAGTTTCGAACGGCTGGGATCACTGGACGCGTACCTAGAAACACTCGACCGGGCGACGCGGTCGGCTCTGGCGAAAGCAGCCGCGGACCCGTCGGTCCTCACCTACCAGGCCGGCATCCAGCTCAGCTCGGAGCCGGACTCGATCAGCACTCGAGAGGGTTTGTTCGCCCTGGCCGCAGCCGCGGTGATGGGAGGCGAGCCGGGCAAGGCGCTTCCCGTCGCAACGATGTCGGCGCTGTGGTGGACCGGGATGAGGTTCAGCATCCTGGACGCCACCCGGCTGGCCCAGCACCACCTCCAGAAGACGTTGGCACCGGCCGACCGCAAGCTGCTTTGGGCGAACGACGTCTCGGACTGCGCGATATCCGCCGGGAGGGCAGCGCGCTCGATGAGCCGACGGCACTTCACCGAGATCAGCCGCCAGAACGTGCTGTCGGACCTGATGGGTTCCTTCGGAGCGGCGTACTCCCGGGATGCCGTGATGACAGCCAGGCTGTTCGCACCTCAGGCGATCGAGCACTGGCGGCGGTACGGCCTCTTCCACGGTCTGCTGCGCAAACTGACTCTCGACGAGAAGTCGTCCACCGTGGTGGACACGTCCGCAGCCGAACTGATCGTCCCGGATCTCCTGGTTGCCCACGCCTTTGCGCACGTGAGACCGCCTATTCGGGTCGCGTTGGCCCGCCTGCGGGCGGGAGTGGTGCTGAACCGCGATCTGCAAGGCGCGCTGCGCGGTCATCTGCGCTCTCCTGTGATCACGAGGGCCTACCACGCTGATCTGCGCAGCATGCACCGGCGCGCCTGCCTGATGCTCGCCGACATCGACCCCGGAACGCAGTTCGGCCACGTGCTGCGTTCCGAACTGGACCTGGTGGTCCTGAACGCCGGTGCTGCCGACGGACGTGGGGCGGCCGAGCGGTGACGGTGATCGTGGTGATGGGCGTGTCCGGCTCCGGCAAGACCACCATCGGCAGCATCCTGGCCGAGGCGCTGGGGATCGAGTTCGCGGATGCCGACGACTTCCACTCCCACTCCAACATCGCGAAGATGAGCGAGGGTCACCCGCTCACCGATGCCGACCGCGCACCGTGGCTCGCGGACATCGCCACGTGGATCGGGGAACGCCGGCTGGGAGTGGTCACCTCCTCCGCGCTGAAACGCGCCTACCGGGACGTTCTGCGCGGCGACCACGACGTGTGGTTCCTGCACCTGGACGCACACCCAGCGGTGCTGGCCAGCCGCCTTTCGCTGCGAAAGGGCCACTTCATGCCCGCGTCCCTGCTCGCCTCCCAGGTGGCGACGCTCGAACCCCTGCAAGCCGACGAACCCGGTTCCCGGATCGACGTCGCGGAGGAGACCCGGCTCGTGGCATTGCGTTCGCTCAACGCGTTCTACCAGCGTGACAGCCGCACCGTCTGACCTTCCGGCACACCTCAGAAGATCCCGGAAACAACTCAGCACCCGAACGAACACAGCGAGCTGCGGGATTCCCTCCGCCTACCGTCAGGCCGGGCGGATCCGCTGACCGTCGACTGGATTTCTCCGCAACGCGACAAACAGGTGCATCCCCGTGCGATCGCGACCGTCGGACGATCGAAGGGCTGGACATCTTGTTGCGACGAAGGATCGCCTTCAGCGCGATGCTCGCCACGTGCGTGCTGACCGCGGGATGCTTCACCGGAGGCACGTCTCAGGACGCTGCGGTGCTGCGGGTGGCGATGCCGTTCGCACCGAAGCAGGCCATGTCGCCCTGGGGTGACGACGGAGCGCTGCTGACCCAGCTGGGCATCGCCGAAACACTCGTCGGGCTGGCACCGGACGGAAGTCCGCAGCCGCTGCTGGCGCAGAGCTGGACCCGCCGCTCGGCCACGACCTGGCAGTTCCACCTCCGTGAAGGCGTGAAGTTCCACGACGGACTCGAACTTCGCGCGCAGCACGTCGCCAACGCCTTCACCGCGGCGACGCGGGCGAGTCCGATTCCCCACGTTCTCAAGGGACTCGGCCTGACCGCCACCGCCGAGGGCGACAACGACCTCGTGGTGAGCACCACCGAGCCGGACCCGACGCTGCCCGAGCGACTGGCCGCGCCCAACCTCGTGATCCTCAGCTCGGACGCCTACCAGGCCGACGGGGTGCGGGTCACCGGAACCGGAACCGGGCCCTTCGTCCTGAACGAGATCACCGGGAACTCCGCCGCGCGGCTGACGGGTTTCCAGGACTACTGGCACGGCCCGCCGCGTCTGTCCGGAGTGGACGTTCGCTTCATCCCGGACGGCCCTGGCCGCAGCGCGGCGCTGCGAGCGGGAGAGGTCGACGTCGCCACCGCGCTGCCCGCCACCACACACCCCGACTCCGCCACCGCCGAGATTCCTCTGCCGAGGACCGTGTCCCTGCTGCTCAACACGTCCCAGGCGCCGATGGCCGATCCGCGGTTGCGCCGGGTCGTCCGTGACGCGGTCGACGCCGACGCGATCGCCCGCGCCGTGTACCAAGGGCACGCCGATCCCGCTCGGGGCATCTTCGGGCCGGCGACACCGTGGGCCACCACACCTCCACCTCCGGAACCTGCGAAAGCACGTGCGGGCGGCGAGCCGTTCGTCCTGGCCACCTACAGCGAACGGGCCGAACTTCCCGAGGTCGCCTCGGTCGTAGCGCAGTGGTTGCGCGGCAAGGGTTTCTCGGTCGAGCAGGTCGTGCGGCAGTACAGCCAGCTGGAACCGGACCTGTTGGCGGGCAAGTTCGACGGCGTGATCATTTCCCGGTCGTACGCGCTCGATAGCGGCGACCCCGCCGCCTACCTCGCCATCGACTTCGGCTGTTCCGGCGGGTACAACATCGCGAAGCTGTGCGATCTCGCGGTCGACTCCGCGATCGCCGACTCACTCGCGACGCCTGAGCCGGGCGCCAGGCGGGCCGCTGTGCTGAAGGCGCAGAAACTCGTGCTGGACAGCGGTGCCGTCGTTCCACTTGTGCACGAGCGTGCGATCATCGGCCGCTCCCCCCACGTCGAGGGACTGTCCCTCGACCCGCACGGGCAGCTGCTCGTCCGCCAGGACACGTCGTTGCGATGAAGACACTCGGCCGGCTCGGCGTTCTGCTCGCCCTCACCGCGCTGATCGGCTTGCTGCCGCTGGTCTCCGGCAACGATCCCGCGTTGTCTGTCCTGCGCGCCCGGATCAGCGAGCGCGAGCCCGACGCGGCCGCCCTCGCCTCGGTGCGTGCGGAGCTCGGTCTGGACGCCGGACCGGCGGGGGTGCTCCACCACTGGCTCGTGCGACTGGTCCACGGCGACCTCGGCACCTCGTGGGTGTCGGGCGAACCCGTCGCACGGCAGCTGGTGGACGCGTTCGGTGTGTCGATGACGCTGACGACGGCGGCGGCGGTCGTGGCCGTTCTCGTCATGGCGGCGCTGGTGACACGCACGCTCACGCGTGGCCTGCGCGGTGACGCGACAGGTGACCGGGGCGTGGTGGCCGCGGCGCTCGCGGCCCTGCCGGAGTTCCTCATCGGCTCGGTCCTGTTACTGGTCGCCGGCGTGCACCTGGGCTGGTTCCCGACGTCGGGCTGGCGGGACCTCGGCAACGCGGTGCTGCCCGCCGTCGCGCTCGGCACGCCGGCGGGCGCGGTGCTCGCCGTGATCGCGAAGGACGCGGTGCGGAACGCGTTGGCCGAGCCCTGGGTGCGGTCTTGGGAGGCATCGGGTCTGCGGCGGCGCACGTCCGCCCTCGCCGTCGTGCGCAGGGCAGCGTCCGTCGCGTCAGGGCAGCTCGGTCTGCTCGTGGCGGGCATGTTCGGGGCCGCGGCCGTCGAGGTCACGTTCGCGGTGCCCGGCATCGGGAGGCTCGCGGTCAACGCCGCGCTCGCGCAGGACGTGCCCGTGGTGCAGGCCTGCGTACTGGCGATCCTGCTGGTCGGTGTCCTGGCCGGTGCTCTGGGGACGGTCGTCCAACGCCTCCTGCTGGGACCGGCGTTGTCGGACAGAGCACTCGCAGCGGTCGCGCCCCAGACCTCGGCCCCCTCCCGACACCCGGCTCTTGTCGCGTTGCCGGCGATCGGCACCGCGATCGTGGCCTGGGGCCTTTCCCGTGATCCTTACGCGGTGGACCTGTCCGCGCGGCTGTTGCCGCCGTCCGCGGCTCACCCGATGGGCACGGACGCGGTGGGACGCGATCTGCTCGCCAGAGTGGGTCACGGCGCGGTGCACACCGCCGCACTGGCCGTGTCGGTGACCGCCGCGGTGATCGTGATCGGATTGCTGGTGGGCCTCGCGGCGAAACGCAGCTCGGTGGTCGCGGACATCGCCAACGCGCTCCCGCCCGTGGTCGTGGCACTACCGGTGGCCGCTGTGGCCGGACCCGGCTGGACAGGCGCGCTCACCGCGGTCACGTCCGTCGCTTGGGCACCGCTCGCGAGTCACGCGCGATCTCTCGCTGCCGAACAACGCGGCAGCTCGCTGCTCACCAGTGTGCGAGCTCTCGGCGCGACACGGATGCACGTCGTGCGACGGCACGTGCTGCCCGCGCTCGTTCCCCCGGTCGTCCGCAACGGCTTGGCCCGACTGCCCGCGGTCGCGTTGGCGGTGGCATCTCTCGGATTTCTCGGCCTCGGCTCACAGCCACCTGAACCCGAGTGGGGGCTGCTTCTCGCCGAGGGCATGCCCCACTTCGAGGCGGCGCCGTGGACGGTGCTGTTCCCCGCGGCGGCTCTGATCTCACTGGGAGTGGGCGCCGCGTGCCTGGCGAGCAGGCTGCGGTGACCCGGATGAAAGGCGGGTGGCCCGCCGCACGTCGGGAGTGGTGACGGACGGGCCACCCTCTACTGCACCTTCAGTCGCTCAAGGGGGTGTTTGAGCACCACCAACGCTAGCCGGGCGAATCGTTCCGCCCCATCCACGCCGAGCACAACGTTTTTCCTCGTTCATCGGGTGCCGCCGAGCCGCGTCCCCGTCCAGACTCACGAGCAGTAGGTTGCCGATCATGACCCCTCAGCCAGACCTCCAGGAACTCGCACCCGGCGTCTACGCATGGATCCAGCCGGACGGCACCTGGTGGATCAACAACGCCGGCGCGGTGCACTCGGACGGCGAGGTCGTCCTCGTCGACACCTGCGCGACCGCCCGCCGCACCAGGCTCTTCCTGAGCGCGCTGGACGAAGCCACCGGCGGCGCGCCGATCCGGCTCGCGATCAACACGCACCTGCACGGTGACCACGTTTACGGCAACGCACTGCTGCCGGACTCGACGGTGATCGTCGCGCACGAGCACACCCGCCAGGGCATCCTGCAGGACTTCATCCTGGCCAACACCCCGCCGGTGTGGTCTCCCAGCCCTGACTGGGGTGTCGAGGCCGTCCGAGCGCCCACCGTCTCGTTCCGCGATGAGATCACGCTGCACGCCGGCCGGACGCCGGTGGAGGTGCAGCACCCCGGCTACACCGCGCACACCGTCGGGGACGCGGTGGCGTGGCTGCCTCAGCAGCGCGTGCTGTTCACCGGTGACCTCGTGTTCCACCAGGTAACCCCGATGATCGCGATGGGCTCCCTCGACGGGGCATTGCGTTCGCTGGACTGGCTGGCCGCGTTCGGCGCGAACACGATCGTTCCCGGCCACGGCCCGCTGGTCACCGGCACCGCTTTCGCCGACGTGTTGGCCACGCACCGGCGTTACTACGAGTTCGTCCGCGACACCGCCGCAGCAGGCCGGGAGAAGGGCTGGACGCCCCTTCAGGCTGCGCAGGAGGCACATCTCAGAGAGTTCGCCGACCTGCCCGACGCCGAGCGGCTGGTGCTCAACCTGCACAGGGCGTACGCCGACGCCGACGGTGCCGACGTCGACATCGCCGTCGCTCTGGGCGACGCCATCACCTACAACGGCGGACCACTGCACTGCGCGGTGTGATCGCCAAGGCGCCGCTCACAACGCGGAACGCTGGTTCGGCTCGATCCCTGGTCGAGCCGAACCAGCGTTCCGCGACTGATCGTCACCGGGGATGACCGGCGACCGAGCCCTTCTTCAGCACCTGGACCGGAACGTCCACGACCTGCCGGATCTGCTGCCGCCGGGCCGCCTTCACCGCCTGCTCGACCGCGTTGCGACCGAGCAGTTCGGGCTGCTGTGCGATGGTCGCCGTCAGCACGCCCGCTTCGAGGGCCCGCACGGCCTCGGGGGTGCCGTCGAAACCGACGACCTGCACGTCCTTGCCCGCTCGCGCGCCGAGCGCCTTGATCGCGCCGAGCGCCATCTCGTCGTTGTCGGCGAACACCCCGGTGATGTTGTTGTTGGTGTTCAACAACTCCGTCATGACCTCGAACGCACGGGCACGGCTGAAGTTCGCGGCCCGCTTCGCCACGATCGTGATTCCGCCGGAGTTCAGCCCCTGCTCGAACCCGAAGCCGCGGTCGTGGGTCACCGACGAGCCCGGGGTGCCGGTCAGGTGCACGACATCGCCGTTCGCGGCCCTGCCAAGCTCGATCGCCGCCAATGCACCGCCCTGCACGTTGTCGGACGCCACCTCGGACACGACTCTGCCGTCGTAGATCGACCGGTCGACCGACACGAGCGGAACGAGACCGGCGTTCGCCACGTCCGCTGTTTCCTTGGCCTTCCTCGAATCCACGGGGTTGATGACGATGGCCCGCGCGCCTTCCACCACGAGGCTCCGCACCTGGCCGAACTGGATGTTCACGTCGTTGTCGGCGTTGACGACCACGAGGGAGACCCCGAGCTCGGCAGCGGCCTGTTCCGCGCCTTCCCGCATCTCGGCGAAGAAAGGGTTGTCCAAAGTAGACAGCGCGAGCCCAATGGTGATGTGGTCACCCCGCTCCTGCGCACCGGTGCCACACGCGGTCAGCACCAGCGCCAGGCACGCCACCATCCTGCGGAACTTCAATTCCTCGTACCTCTCCTCAACTTGCTCGTCGAGGCTGGTTCTACCCACCGGGCAGCGGTGCCGGACAGCTTTTCCACTGCCTACGAGGAATTTCCGCTCGCTTCGGAGACCGATCCGGCGATCAGTGACCTCCGGCCACCTTGACCACGATCACGATCCCGCCGATCACCAGGTTCGCCAGTCCACTGAGGACCGACATGGCCACGCTCGCGTTCATCCGCCGCCCTGACGTGTAGCCCCACACGAACATGGTCGCCGTGTCCACCGCCACCGACGCGTACAACGCGGCGGTGAGCGTGAACGCGCCGAACGCGGAGAAGAGCACCAGGATCAACGGCCCCACGGCCGCGGTCATCAGAGGACTGGTCACGAACAGCATTCGACGCAACTCGGGCGCCTTCATCCGGTATCCGTAGGCGAACCGGTGTCCCTGCACCTCAGCCGCGATCGTCGCGAGCCACAGGCCGAGGGAGGCGCCGAGCACGGACAACGCCGCCGACAGGTGTGTGCTGGACCCGGACAACGCCAGCCCCAGCGTGACCGCGATGACGGCCAGCTCCGCGTAGATGCGTTCCTTCAGCCGTTCCGCGACCCGCGACACGTTCTGGTCGGTACTGCCATCCGACTCGATCACCGTTCTCCACCTTCGAAGTCGTGCCGTTCACCCGCGCACGACCGCGGATCGGAAGTGCGCCGCCCGACCGTACTGCGCCGGTGAATCCACTGTGGATCGGACACGTCGGCCGTGATCCTCGTTCGGTCAGCGGTGGACGTACACGATCTTGCCACGCACGCCGCGCCCGGAGAGCTCCACGAGCGCATCAGGAACCTCTTCCAGCGCAATGGCGCGAGCGAGCATCGGGTCGAGTTCACCCTCGGCGAGCAGAGCCAGCAGGCCGGTCAGCACGGTGCCCAACCGGGCGCGCCCTCGGTCGTCGCCGAGAAGATACGCGCTGCCGAGTGCGATCTCGTGAACGGACGGCGCGAGACCGAAGGGCGGGACGGTCGTGAGGTCAGGGCGTCCGGCGATGGAGGCGAGCCCGCCACCGGGTGCCAGCACCGCGAGGTTCGAGGTGGCGGAGCCGGAACTGATGGCGTCGACCACGGCGTCGACCCCGCGGCCACCGGTCAGCTCCCTCACTCGCGCTGAGACGTCCTCGGTGCGGTAGTCGACGACCTCCTCGGCACCCAAAGCCTTGACGTGAGCGGTGTTGCGCGCCGACGCGGTGGTGATCACCCGCGCACCCGCGCGCGCCGCGAACTGCACGGCGAATCCGCCGACCCCGCCTGCTCCACCGGTCACGAACACGGTGTCGCCCCTGCCGACGCGCAGGCGCTCCACCACCGCTTGGTATGCCGTCATCCCGGCAGCGGGAACGGTGGCCGCCGCAGCCGGCTCGAGGCCGTCCGGCACGGTCGCGAGCACCGAAGCGTCGGCCAGGGTGTACTCGGCGAAGCCACCCCGGACCCGAATGTCACCGAGATGCGCGACGCGCTGCCCTACACCGACGCGCCTCACCCCCTCACCGACGGCGTCCACGACACCCACGACGTCCAGACCGAGCACAGCGGGCCACTCCCACTCGCTGATGCCGTACGCGGCACGCTGGTAGTCCGACGGGTTCAGCGCGCACGCCTCGACGCGGACGCGAACCTGTCCGGCTTCGGGCTCCGGGATCGGAAGGTCTGCCAGGCGCAACGCGTCGCAGGTTCCCGGCTGATCCAGGACCAGAGCGCGCATGAAGGTGTTCGTACTCTGCGGATACTTCAACATTGAACTGATACTACCGCGAACTCACTTCAAGACGAGAGTGATCCCGTCTGACAATAACTTCATTGGTGAAGTAATGTCGTGCTCATGGAGGAGCTAGCTGACGCCGTCGCGGCGTCCAGGGAACCCGGTCGGCTGAGCCCCGAGGACGAGCGGCGCTGGTACGCGTTCGGCTACATGCTGACCTTGCTGCCCGCTGCGCTGGAAGCGCAGATGCAGCAGGCCGCGAGCATCAGCCACTTCGAGTTCCAGGTCATGGCATCGCTGTCGATGGCGAAGGAACGCACCCGGCGGATGAGCGAGGTGGCGCAGTACACCGGCAGCACTTTGTCGCGCCTGTCCAATGCGGTCAGCAGGCTGGAGAAGCGGGGGTGGGTGAGCCGCAGACCCGATCCCGCTGACGGCCGCTGCACGCTCGCGACCTTGACCGCCAAGGGAAAGGCGAAGGTGGACGCCGCCGCGCCGGCCTACGTCGACGAGGTGCACCGCCTGGTGTTCGACACGCTCACCGCGGCGCAGCAACGCCAACTCGAGACGATCTCCCATCGGATCCTCCGCACACTGCAAGCACCTTGCCCGGTGGACGAGGCACGACACGACTGACCAAGGCGCACGCTTCCGTCAAGCGCGCAAAGGCGTCCGCAGAACGCGCAAATGACGGAGTCGACCAGGACAACGCGCATACGGTCGATTTTTTAGGCCGAGATCTGGAGAGAAAATTGAGCGCCACCACCGAAAATCTGCAGTTGCCCTTCCCCCGGCCGAATGTGCTCGACCTCGCCCCTCTGTACGAGGTGTTGCGCAGGGACGCGCCGATCACTCCGGTCACCACGCCGGCCGGAGATCCCGCCTGGCTCGTGACGCGGTCCGAGCAGATCCGCGTCATCCTCGGCGACAAGCGGTTCGGCCGCGCCCACCGCGAACCGGAACACGCGACGCGCATCACCAGTGCTGCGGTCCAGGACGGACCGAGTGGCAACTACGACACCGAAGAGGCAGACCACGCGCGGATGCGCCGGCTGCTGACCCCCGCGTTCTCCGCCAAGCGCATGCAAATGCTGTCCGACCACATGGAGAAGCTGATCGACGGTTACCTCGACCAGCTGGTCGTCGCGCACGACACGGCGCCGGACGGCGTCGTGGACCTGCATTCAGGGCTGGCTTTTCCGTTGCCGGTCGCGATGATCTGTCAGCTGCTCGGTGTGCCCGCATCCGACGACGAGTACTTCGCATCGCTGTCCCACCGCATGGTCAGCCTCACCGCTGACGGGGACGCGCACGCGGCGCGCACGGAGTTCTTCCGGTACATGAGCGGGCTGGTCGAGACGAAGAGGCCCGCCCTGGGCGAGGACGTGCTCTCCGACCTCATCCGCGCCCAGGGCAACGACGAGGCGTTCGACTACCAGGAGATGATCCGGCTCAGCGTCGCGCTGCTGTTCGCCGGACATGAGACGACCGTAAGCCGGATCTGCCTGGGACTCCTGTTCCTGCTCACGAACCGGGACCAGTGGGAGGCACTCGTCGCTGATCCGGACGGCCGGGCGGCCGCTGTCGTCGAGGAGGTCATGCGCCTCGGTGCACCGGGAGATCTCGGCCTGCTGCGCTACGCGCGCACCGACGTGGACATCGACGGCGTGACCATCCGCGACGGTGACGCCGTCCTCCTGTCCATCAACTCGGGCAACCGCGACACCGACACCTACTCCGACGCCGACACGTTCAACCCCGATCGCTCTGAGAAGGGGCACCTCGGTTTCGGCCACGGCGCCCACTTCTGCATCGGCTCGAACCTCGCCCGCACCGAACTGCGTATCGTGTTCGCCGCGCTGGCCAAGCGACTGCCCGGACTGCGCCTGGGCAAGGAGGTCGACGAGATCCAGGTCCGGCCCACCCTCACCGGTGGCGTCGCGGAGCTCCCCGTGACCTGGTGAACGGTCTTACCGCCACGGACGTCAGCACGGTCCCCGTCACACCTTGAACGTGTGCGGCCGCCCCCTCTGGGTCGGCCGCACACTCAGGTCGGTCACACTTCTCCAGGATCCTGCCCGCCGGTCTCACCGGCATCGGCCACAGGCCCTGACTCCGGGCCACCGACGGCCTTCAGCACGACACCGGACGGTCCCGCGGGCTCCGCCGAGTACTGCCGCCACGATCCACCGCCTGGGATCATCGTGATCGCGCGGCGGTCCTTGAACCCCAGCGTCACGTTCCCCGTCGGAGCGAAGACCCTACCCCGATAGCCGGACTTCTCCCGGAGCGTCCGCTGGAAGTCGTACGCGACGCCACCAGGACGGTCGTTCTCCGCGGCACGGCAGATCAGCGCCGTCACCGCGTTGACGCCCCGGCTCAGAGCGGTGTTGAAGTACGCCAGATCGCTCACGACGCTCGCCAGGACGGCACCGCCCGCGATCCTCCTGGTGCCGTCTGTCAGCAGGATCTCCACCTCGGAGCTGTTGCCGTGGGTCGAGATGTAGAAGGTGTCCTCAGGCCACGGCCGGGGCTGAACCGTCCGCACCGAGGAGTCGTCGAGCAACCGACGTTCGACCTTTCCCCCGAACAGGTACGTGTCGTCCGACTGATCGACCATCGCCCAGTGCTTCTCGTGCAGCACGTCCACGCGATCGGAGAAGGACACGCCGACGACCCGCCCGCCCCGGTACAGCGGCGCGGCGTCCACTTCAGACGTCCGGAACTCACTCGGCCCGCGTCGCGCGGGATCGAACGCGGTCAGCTGGAGATCGCTCACCACGGTCGACTCCCCGAAGCGGTGCCACCGGCCGCCGCCGTCGACCGACGTCCCGACCTGGCCGTCGTCGAAGAACAGCTTCTCGACCACGTCCGACGGCGCCACCGCCGACTGGCGATACCCGAACTCGGCCGCCAACGTCCGCTGGAACTCGTGCGCCACTCCTCCGGGCCCGGCGGGATCCGCCGCGTGGGAGAAGACGAGCGCGAACGCCTCCGGCCCGGTCGTGTCGAGCGCGGTCTGCACGAACCTGAGGTCGTGGACCAGTCTCGCCAGAGCCTGACCACCGACGACGGTCGCCCTGCCGTCGCTCAGCATCAGATGCACTCCGTCCTCCGAACCGACGCCGGTGACGATGAAGGTCCGCTCGGGCCACGGCCGAGGCTCGGCCACGGGGGCGTCCTCGGCGCCGCCTTCGACGAGATAGGTCTCCGTCTGTTCGCCTTCAGCCCAGTTCAGGTCGTGCCCGAGGTCGTCCGTCTCGGCGAAGGTGGCACCGATCATCCGGCCGTCACGCATCAGCGGACTGACCAGAACCTCGCTCGACCTGAAAGTCACCGGCTCCTCGGTGTCGAACGCACGGCCGGTGTGCGACACGTCGGCTACCGCTCCTCCCGGAGCCACACCCGCCACCGGTTCCGAAGCCGACGGCGAGTCGCCACCACCGCGCCGCGCCGTGAAGCCGTCAGCCGTGGCTCCGTCCACGCCGGACTGCCCGTCGAGGGACGACGCGGCCCCGTCGGACGCCGGATCGCGGCGTTCCTCTGGTCGCCGCGCCTCCACGGCTCGCAGCAGGTCCCCGGCCGGTTCTGCAGGCTGTGCTGGGTAACGCAGCCACGACCCACCGTTCTCGAGCATGGTGGTCGCTTCGCCGTGCCTGAACCCGAGCCACATGTCGTCGGTCGGAGCGAAGACAGACCCCTGGTAGTCCGACCCCTCGCTGAGCGAGCGACGGAACTCGTAGGCGAACCCGCCGGGCCCGTCGATCGCGGCGGACCGGCAGATGAGCATCGTCAAGGCGTCGACTCCCCGCTCGGCGGCCGCGTTGAAGCACGCCAGGTCACCCACCAGGCGCCCCAGGTCCGCGCCGGTCAACGTCAGTTCGGTGCCGTCGAGCAGGCGGACGTCGGCCAAGGAACCGTCGCCGTGCGTCGACACGTAGAACGTGTTGTCGGGCCACGGCCGCGAGCTGACGACCCGCTCGGAGGGGACCTCGAGCAACCGCCGCTGGTACTCCCCTCTGAACTGGTACGTCTCCCCCGCCTTGTCTGCACCGGCCCAGACCCGGTCAATCACCGAATCCCGGCCGGCACTGAAGGACGCGCCGACCAACTGCCGGTGACGGTACAACGGCGTGGTGTCCACTTCGGATGTGCGGAAGACACGCACGCGATTGGTCGCCGCCTCGACCGACGTGAGCTCGAGGTCGCGCACCACCGTCGGCACGGCGAACTTGCGCCACACGCCGCCTTCGTCGATCGCCGTCCCCACGTGCCCGGCGTCGAAGAACAGCTTCGCCACCGTGTCCGACGGCGCCACTGCGGACTGCCGATACCCGAACTCGACCGCCAGCGTCCGCTGGAACTCGTGCGCCACCCCGCCAGGCCCGGCCGGTTCCGCCGAGTAGGAGGCGACGAGCGCCAACGACGCCGGCTTGCCGGTGCCCAGAGCTTCCTGCACGAACACCAGGTCGTGGATCACTCGCGCCAGCGTCTGACCGCCGACGACGACCTCCCTGTCGTCGCTCAACGCGAGTTGCACGCCTTCCGGCGTCCCCTCGGCGGTGATGATGAACGTGTTGTCCGGCCACGGCGTCGGCCTCGCCACCGGTGCTCGCTCGATGCCGTTCTCGAACAGGTAGGTCTCCCCCTGTTCACCACGGGCCCACTCCAGGTCGTGCGCGAACTCGCGCTCCACGTTGAAGGTGGCCCCGATCACCTCGCCATCCCGCGTCAGCGGGCTGGCCAGCACCTCGGACGACTGGAAGTCCACCTGCAAGCCGGTGTCGCGGGAGCTTCCGACATGCCACAGGTCCGCCATCGCGCCGTCGTCCGCAGTCCTCTGGCTGTCCACAACGGATCGCGTGATCTCCTCGCGCGACCCGGGAACGGGCGCCAGGCCTTCGGCGGGGAACTGCCGCCACTCGCCGTTGTGATGCAACCCGGTGCCTGCCGTCCCATCACCGAACAGGAGTTTCTCGGCCACGGTCGTACCCGCGAACACGGGTTGGTCGTAGCCGAACTCCGTCGCCAGGGTTCGCTGGAAGTCGTGGGCGATCCCGCCGGGACCGTCCGTCGCCGCCGCGTGACAGACAAGCATCGTGACCGCGTCCGGCCGGTTGCGTTCCACCGCGGTCTGGAAGAACCGGGTGTCCTGCACCAACCGGGCGAAGGTGGCGCCGTCGATCCGCACCGGGGTGCCATCGCCGAGACTCACTGTGACGGTGCCGCGCCGGGAACCGTGCGTGGTGACGTAGAAGGTGTTGGCCGGCCACGGGTTCGGCTCGATCCCCAGCCCACCGTCCTCGTACGTCGCGCCCGCCGGGTGTCCGTCCGGGAACAGGTAGGTCTCCTCGACCTTGTCCGCGCGAGCCCAGCGAACGTCGAAGTCCCGCTCGCCTCTCACCATGAAGGTGGCGCCGACGACCTGCCCCCGGTGGATCATCGACCCGACCCGCACCCCGGACGAGCGGAACGTGATCGGCGCCGCGGTCCGACGGTTGATCCCGGACAGCTCGACGTCGTTGAGCACGGTCGGCTGGGCGAAGTCCAGCCAACGGCCGCCGTGGGTGACCACCGTCCCCGCAAAACCGTCGTCGAAGACCACCGGTTCGACCCGGTTCGACGGCGCGGTCACCAGCTGTCGATGGCCGAACTCTCCTGCCAAGGTGGCCTGGAAGTCGTGTGCGAGCCCACCGGTGCCGTCCACGGCGGACGCGTGCGCGACCAGCAACGTGACCTCGCGCGCCCCAGTGTCCACAGTGGATCGGAACGGAGCGAGGTCGTGCAGCAGCGCGGCAAGGGTCGGCCCGTCGACCGCAAGCCTGGTGCCGCCGGCCAGTTCGATGCGCGCCAGCTGTTGCCGCGTTCCCTGCGCCGACACCAGGAAGGAGTCCTCGGACCACGGCCGCGACTCGACGAC
This sequence comes from Lentzea sp. JNUCC 0626, assembly GCF_043632865.1. NCBI lineage: Bacteria > Bacillati > Actinomycetota > Actinomycetes > Pseudonocardiales > Pseudonocardiaceae > Lentzea > Lentzea sp. JNUCC 0626. Next base: position 10,284,180 of record NZ_CP171635.1, on the reverse strand, counting down.
TGACTCACCACGGCCCCTGCCGCCCTCGAACAGGTAGGTCTCGCCGGCCTGGGGGCCGCGGGCCCAGTCGAGGTCCAGGTCCCGGCCCGCGCCGGTGCGGAAGGTGACGCCGACGGTCCGGCCGTCCTGCTCCAGCGAGCTGACGACCACCTCCGACGAACGGAACGCCAGCTCGCGCCCACCTGCGGGATCGAAGCCGATCAGGTCGACGTCCTCGATCGATCCGGTCGCGGACGGGTCGCCGCTGCCTTCACCGTGCCTGGCCGCCGGTTCGTCGTCGGGTGCGGTGCGGCGATCCACGACCGACCGCGGTTCGTCGCCGAGCACCCACCGCCCACCGTCGACGGCAGGTGCGTTCACACCCTCCCGCCGCGTCGCGGTCCACAGCTCACCGCTCGGCGCGAGGACCAGGTGACCGCCAGGGAACTCCCTGTCCAGCACCTGCCTGAAGCCCTCGGACAGGGTCCGCACGGCCTGCGGGTCGCCGGTCCAGGGCCGGGCCAGCAGGGCGAGCACCGACGGCGGACTGGCGGCGTCCGCATTCCGGAACACTTCCGTGTTCACCACCACCTGGCCGAACATGCGGCCGTCGACGGACAGCGCGCGGCCGTTGCCGGTGTACACCAGCGCCTGCCCGTCCGGAGTGGATCCGACGTCCACGAAGAACGTCCGGTTCGGCCACGGCTTTCCGGTCGCCTTCGGGCTGCCCGAGGCCGCCCAGTCGAGGCTGCGGTCGAGCGCGGGCCCTTCCGGCCGGTAGGACACGCCGACCGTTCGTCCGTCGTTGACGAGCGGAACAGCCCGCACGTCGCCCGGCTCGAAGGCGCGCAACCCGTGCCGTTCGTCCAGGCCGAGCACCCGCGCCGCCCCCGACGCGAACACCCGCCAGTCCCCGCCGTCGATGACGAAGGTCTGCGAGTGCAACTGCCCGCCCGCGACGCCGAAGATCTGCCGCTGCCAGTCCCGCGCGACGATGCCGGCCGCCCGCGTCGGCGCGAGCACCGGCTGCCGGTACCCCAGTTCCGCCAGCGTCCGCTGGAAGTCGTGGGCCGCTCCGCCGGGTAGGTCGTTCGCCCCTGACGAGCACGCGATCAGCGTGACCGCCTCCGCCGTGGACATCGTCTTCCGGAAAGTGTCCACGTCGTGCAGCAGGCGAGCGAAGTTCCGCCCGTCGACGGCGAGCATGCGGCCGTCGTCCAAGACCACCGCGAAAACGCTGGTCCGGCCGTGGACGTTGATCTGGATCGAGTTCTCGGGCCACGGCACAGGCACGGCCCGGAACCTTCCGGCCTCGTCCGCGACGTCGGTGTCGGCGATCGTCCGAACACCTTCCGGGTACAGGTAGGTGCTCTCGTCGTGCGGGAGGTGGGCACGGGCGCGGTCGACCCGCAGCTCGCGGTCGACGGTGAAGACGACTCCTGCCGGGGTGCCGTCCCCGTTCTCCAGACGGTGCGCCTGCACCTGGGACGCGGCGAACGAGACCTTCTTCTTGGTCTTCTGGTCGATGCCGGACAGCGAGACGTCGTCGACGACGCCGACCCGGCCGTCGTCGAACAACCCCGCGATCCAGCGCCTGATCGACCCGAAAGGTCGTAGCGAAGGCCGCGTCAGGTCGCTCTCCAGCACCAGACGGCGGCGCGTCAGTTGTTCCAGCGCGCCCCGGAAGTCGTGCGCCGCGCCACCCGCCCGCCTCAGCGCGTTCCCACCTGAATCCGACGCGGCCACGTCGGCGAGGTCGAACCGCCCCTCCGCCGAACGGAAGGACTTCACCCTGGCCGCCGCCTGCGCGAAGGTCCGGACGTCGTGAGCCGAACTCGGCTCGGCGTCGCCCCGCACCACCGCATCGCCGGAAACCGGAACCACCACCGAACCGTCACCGACGCGGAAGGACCTCCCCACCGTGCGGCCGTCGGAGGCGACCAGTGCCTGGGACGACCGCGTCCCCGGCGCAACGTCCACACCGGATGGTCGCAGACCGAACAACCTCTGCACGGGACGTGTCATCGACGACCACAGGCCCGGCCGCACCGCGCCACGTCGCTCCGCCGCAGGCACCGGCTCACCCGGCCGCGGTTCCGGTCCAGCTGGCACGTCCCGGACATGGCCGGCGGCCTCACCCGCTTCGACCCTGCGGTCGGCGGCATCGAGCCAGGCGGTCAAGCCGGGGTGATCGGCCAGAACTTCCGCCGGCCCCGAGCTGCTCTGCCGCAGCGAGTCTTCACCGATGCGCGAAGCGTCGACCGCCGGAGAATCGGGGGTCCGCTCGACGTTCCCGGTCAGGAAGTCGGTCAGCGAGACCTGGCCACGGCCGTCCTCGGACGAGCGTGGGTTCTCCGGCGCGGACCGATGGTGCTCAAGCTGCTCGGCCCCTGCCGAGACCTGCTCTCCGCTGGACGGCTGTGTGGTCTCCGACAACACGGGCTCGTCGAACGGCTCGGGGTCGAACCGGTTCCAGTGGCCCTCGCCCGCGAGCTCGACCGAGGAACCGCCGCCGTACTCGTCGACCAGCAGGTCGATGCCCGTGGTCGGCGCGTACACCGGCTGCTCGTGTCCGAACCGCTCCCGCAGCGCCCGCTGGAAGTCCTGGCCGAGGCCCGCAGGGTCGCCGGTGTGGGAGACGAGGAGCGTGATCGTCTCCGCGCCTCCGGTCTCCAGTGCCTGGCGGAACGGCTCCGCGCCCGCGACCAGCCCTGCCAGTTCCCTGCCGCCCACCGCGACGGGCTGTTCGCCCAGCGGGTGAATCCTGACCTGCCCGCCCTGTCCTCCGGCGTCGACGTAGAAGGTTCCAGGAGGCCAGGGGTTCCGCACGTCGTCGCCGAGCTCGGCCGCCCACTGCTGCACGCCGACGCGGTCGAACCCGAACCGGAAGCTCATTCCGACGACCTGGTCGCCTCGGGTCAGCGGAGCGATGAGCACGTCCTCTGGCCGCAGCCCCGGAGTCGGCGCATCGTCCGCGGCGGAACTCGCGGAAGAGTCCTGTGCCGCTTCCGGCACGGACGGCGCCGAGAGGTGCGCCTTGCCCGAGGAGTCGACGTCCAGCAGCGGTCGCGGTTCGGCGGCGTGCACGGTCCACTCCCCGTCGCCCGCCAGCACCGGCTGATGGTGGCCCCACGTGCGCGCCAGGACGTCCTGGAACTCGCCGACCGCGTGCTCCGCTCCCCCGGACATGACCAGGGCCTCCGCGAGCTGGTCAGGTCCGGCCAGGTCCCGGAAGGAACGCGAGGCGACCAGGACCTTCGCCAGCGTGCGGCCGTCGACCGAGAACTGCCGGCCGTCGGTAAGTCTCACCGTGAAGCGACCGCCCGTTCCGGCCACGCCGATGCCGAGCGCTCCTTCCGGCCACAGCGCCGGATCCACGCCGATCCACCCCGGACTGTCCGTGAAGGACAGTCCGATCGTCCGTTCGCCGACGCGCACCTCGTGGGATCGCACGTCCTGCGGATCGAACGCGTGCACCCGGCCGGCCGCATCGGTGCCGAGCACGTCGGAGGTCCCGTTGGCGAACGTGCGCCAGGAGCCGCCATCGGTGACACCGGTGTACGAGCGGCCGGGGTCACCGGGCAGAGGACCGATCTCCACGCTGGTGGTCGCGCTGACCACCGGCTGGCGATGGCCGTAGGCCCAAGCAAGCGCCTGCTGGAAGTCGTGGACCCCGCCGCCGGGACCGTCCGTCGCACCTGCCACGCAGGCGATCAGGCTGAACGCCTCCGGCGCGCCCTGCGCGAGCACACGAGCGCGGAACGGCTCGGTCCGCTGCACCACGTCCGCGAAGGCGTGTCCCGGGAAGAACACCCAGTCGCCGTTGTCACGCTGCACCCGGAACCCGTCGATGCCGTGGCCCATGCCGATGGTGTGGCTGACGACGTGGAACGTGTTCTCGGGCCACGCCGCAGAGGTCGGCTCGGGCAGAACCCCGGCGGCCCTGGCGTTCTCGTAGCTCTCGTACCCCTGCGGCAGCAGGTGCCCGATGTCACGGCCTTCCCCCGCGACCCAGACTCGTGCGGTCCCGACGCCCTCGTGCTCGGGGCCGAAGGCGACCCCGGCGATCCGGCCATCCCGCATCAGCGGCACCGCCCGCAACGTGGCGGGATCGATCTCCGCCCAGTCGACGTCCCGCACGTAGCCGGTGACCGTCGGGGACTGCGCCGACGTGATCGTGGACCAGTGCGGTTCGGGGCCGCCGGGAGCCGTGACGGGAACGTCGGTACCCAGTCGATCGGCCAGCGCGCGCTGGAAGTCGCGCGCCGCACCGCCCGGTGCCACGAGGTCGCCGGTGCGCGACGCGAGTAGCGTTATCCCGTCCGCCCGGTTCGCCCACGCCTGCTTGAACAGTCCTCCTCCCGTCAGCAGATCGACGAAGCCGGTCGCGGAGACCGTGCCGCGCTGACCGTCCCGCAGGACCACCTCGAACCGGTCCGGATGCCCGTCTGCGGCCAGGAGCAGGGAGTTCTCCGGCCGGTGTGCACCGTCGGCCAGGCTGCCGCGGAACGACACGCCCACCACGGTCTCGCCGTCGCGGATCGGCTCAGTCCTGACGTCGTCCGGGGTGGCCAGCAGCACCCGGCCGGTGGTGGTGGCCACCGGCACCGGGCCTTGCCCCTCTCGGAACGCCTGCCACCGGCCCGTACCGTCCTCGGCCACCACCGAAACGCGGTACCCGAACTCGTTCAGTCCGCGGTGGAAGTCGTGCGCCGCGCCTCCGGGCTGGGTCAGCACGCCCGCCCGTGAGCCGGGCAACGCCACACCGGCCAGATCGAACTTCCTCGCCGTGGAACGAAACGGCTGTGCCTTCGCGACCACCTGTGCCAAGGTCCGGCCGTCGACCGTGACGTGCGTGCCGTCGGACAGGTTCAGGCCGAAGTGGGTCGCGCTGGCGTCGACGTCGACGTGGAACACGACGCCCTCACCGAGGACCGGAGTCTCCACCGGATCGCGCCCGGTGCGGAACGACATGCCGACCGTCGAGCCGTCGATCACCAGCGGCCTTCCGACCACGTGCCGGGCCCGGAAGGACCGGACCTCGCCGGAGGCGTCCACACCGGACAGTCGCGGGCTGTCGAGCCCCAGGAGCTTGCGCACCGGGCGAAGGGCCGAAGCCAGCTGACTCGGCCGCCTCGGCTCGCCCCGCTCGGCCAGCGGAACCGCTTCACCCGCAGCACGCGCCGCTTCCGGGCGCCCTGTCCCGGCATCGACCGCCACGTCACGGGGTTCGCCCACCGCGGCTTGATCCTCCGGTGACTCGGCCACCGCACCGTCACGGGAGGATCGAGCCTCGGTCTCCTGTGAACTGTCCACGACCGGCTGCCGGCCGTTGAACGGGTCCGCCGCCGGGTCGGCGTCGGGTCGGACCTGAACCGGGTAGCGCTGCCAGGAGCCGCCGTCGGACACCGCGGTGGTGGAGACGCCGTCCTCGGTGACCAGGTCGAGCCAGCTCGTCGGCGCGTACACGGGCCGGTGGTAGGAGAACTGTTCTGCCAGCGCCTGCTGGAAGGTCGTCGCTCCGCTGCCGAGCGAGTCCAGGAGGACCACCGCATCGGCGTTCCCCTCGACCAGGGCCTTGAGGAAAGGCTCGGCGTGCGCCACGACGGCGGCGAACCCTGGTCCGTCCACATAGGCCTCGCGGTCGCCGGAGGCGAGCCGGAACCGTCCCTCGGAGCTGGACGCCTCGACGTGGAAGGCCCGCTGAGTCCACGGCACCGGCCTCGACGTGACCGCACCGGCCTGCCGCGCGGTGCCGAGGTCGAACTGATCCGCGTGGAGCAGGTGCGTGACGTCCCGTCCGGCGCCGGCCGCCCATTCCTCGGCATTGCGCGCGTCGACGGCGAAGGACATGCCGACGAGCTTGCCCCCGCCGTCGTGCAAGGGGGTGGACTCGATCGCGTCGAGCGGGAGCCAGACTCGCCTCCCCGTGATCGCGTCGTGGCCTGGGACCGGTTGCGGGCCCACGGGGAACGAGCGCCATTCACCGCCCTCGGCCAGCACCGTGGTGGCGTTGCCACCGTGCTCGTCCACCCACAACCCGACCTGTCGCGACGGCGCGAAGACCGGCTGGCCGAAGCCGAAGTAGTCCCGCATGGCCCGGTGGAAGTCGTGCGCCGCCCCGCCCGCTACCGGTGACTGGCCCGCGGTGGAGGCCAGCAGCGTGAAACTGGAGACCCGATCGGACCAGATCTGCCCGATCCGGGCGGTCTCCTGCGACATGGCCTCCTGGAAGGGCTTCAGGTCGGTGACGAGCTCGGCGAACGTCTCGCCGTCGAGCCATAACCGGTGGCCGTTCTCCAGTCGCACCGCGAACGCGGTGGGCGTGGCCTGCGCCGCGACGTAGAACGAGTCCTCCGTCCAGGGCGCGCCGTCCCGGCGGGTAGCGCCAGACCCGGCGACCCAGTTCTCGACGGCCGCGTGCGTACCGCCTTCGCGGAACGACAGCCCGACCGGGCGGTCGCCGTCGAACAGAGGCGTGACCCGCACCTCTTCCGGCCGGAACAGGTGCCGCAGGCCGGTGTCGTCCACCGCCCGCAGCGGCTTGGGTCCGTCGGCGTGCATAGCCCAGCGGCCACCGCCGGCCTTCATCACGAGCTCGCCGTTCACTCCGGGCCACAGCTCGATCGTGCCGGTCTGCGCGTACACCGGGAGCGGGTCGTCGGCGACCTCCCTGGTCAGTGCGAGGGTGAACTCGAGCGCACCGTCCCGATTGCCGTGGAGCTGCTCTCCTGCGTAGGAGGCCAGCAGCGCCAGTGCCTGCGGCCGGTCCGCACTGGCGATCGCGTCCTGGAACGACCGGGTCTTGGCCACGATCCTGCCCAGGGCGCTGCCTTCGACGACCAGCAACCGCCCGCTCTCGGCGTACACCTCGAACTGGCCGCTCGCGACCGCGTGAACGTCCACGAAGAACGTCCTGTGCGGCCACGGGACGTCCCCGGCCATCCTGGCGCCCCCGGCCGCCCAGTCGAGGGTGTGATCGAGCTCGGCGGCCTGCCGGAACGACACTCCGACCGTGCGCCCGTCCCGCACCAGCGGCACCGACTGCACGGTGTCCGCCTCGAAAGCGCTCCAGTTGCGGGCGTGGTCCTCGCCCAGCAGCCGGGCAGGGCCGGTCGAGATCGCCCGCCACGTACCGCCTTCGGCGATGTACGTGCCCCCGTCTCTCATGAAGCCCATTTCCTGCGTCGCCGCGACCACCGGCTGGTGATGTCCCAGCTGAGCCAGAGTGGCCTGGAAGTCGTGCGCGGCGCCGCCCGGCCCGTCCACGTTTCCTACTAGGCAAACCGCGAGCGCCAGCGCCTCCGGCTCGTTGCGGGCCATCGCCTTCCGGAACGGCCGCAGATCGTCCACGAGCCTGGCGAAGGTCGCACCGTCGACTTCGAGTTGCCTGCCGTCGGCGAGCCGCACGTCGAAGCCGTGGACGCTGCCGTGAGTGGTGACGTAGAACGTGTTGTCCGGCCAGGGCATGCGGACCGATCGGAGCATCCCCTCCTCGTGTGCGCGGTCGAGGTCGGTGACCTTGTACCCCTCGGGCAGCAGATGGGTGACCGGCCAGCCGCTCCCCTGCATGGCCCGGAGGTCCTCGCCCAGCTCCTTGCTCCGGCTGAAGGAGATCCCGACCACCTCGCCGTCTCGGAACATCCGGTGGACCCGCGCCTGCGACGAGTGGAAGGTGGTCTCTCTCCTGGTCGCCGCATCGACACCGGACAGCGTGACGCCCGCGACGACGTCCGCCTGCCCGAGTCCCATCAGGTTGTTGAGCCCCAACCGGTTCCTGGCCTGGCTCGTCAACTGCGTCACCGGCTTGGGCGGAAGCGCGTCGCCGACGGTGTTCGCGGCCGAGCGCGACGACTCCCCGGTCTTCCCTGGGAAGCTGCGCCACGTGCCTCCGTCGGACACGACAGCGCCAGCGCCAGGGTCCCTGCCGGCCAGTTCGAGCCAGCTCGTCGGCCCGAACACCGGCCCGTCGTAGGAGAACTGCTCGGCCAGCGCCTGCTGGAACGAGCGCGCGGGGCCGCCGTCCTCCGCCGCCAGCGAACCCAGCAGGACGATCGCGTCCGCGTTGCCTTCTGCCAGCGCCTGCCGGAACGGTTCAGAGCCCGCGACCAGGCCCGCGAAGGCGTCCGTGCCGACCAGCTGCGTCCCGCCGATCTTGCCGACCATGAACTCGCGGGCCGCGAGTGGCATTTCCACGAAGAACGACCGCGGCGGCCACGGCGCTGGTCGAGTCGTCAGCTCACCGGCCTGCCTCGCTGCGGCGAGGTCCGGCTGGTCCTCGGGGATCAGGTGCGTGATGTCCCTGCCCGGGCCGGCGAGCCACTGGCGGACGGCCCTAGAGTCCGGGTTGAACGACATGCCGACGACCCGGTCCCCGTCGAGCAACGGCGTGAACGCCACCCGGTCCAGCGAAGACGCGGGTCGCTGCTCCTGAACCACGTTCTGGTTCGGCACCGGGCGCGGGTCCTCCTGGAACGAACGCCAGTCGCCGCCGTCGGGGAGCACGAGCCGGCCTGCGTCGAAGTCGACCTGCCGCGTCGGCGCGAAGACCGGCTGACGGTGCTCGAACTCCCTCGCTAGCGCCATCTGGAAGTCGTGGGCCGCCCCTCCCGGCTCCCGCTGCTCGCCCGAGGCGGAGGCCAGCAAGGCGAACGCGGACACGTCTCCGCGCCGGCCAGCAGAGCGGTCCATCGCGGCGCGGAACGCCTCGGACTGGATCACGACTCTGGCGAACGCGTCGCCGTCGATCCACAGCCGGCGGCCGTCCGCCAGCCTCACGCCGAACGTGCCCGGAGTCGCCGGCGCCGCGACGAGATAGGGACCGTCCTGGCCGGACAAGGGCGCGTCTTCCCGGCGTGCCTGGCCGGACTCACCGAGCCAGCCGAGGACCTTCGCGTGCGTCTCCACGTCGTGGAACGACAGCCCGACCGGCCGGTCCTGGCGGCGCAGCGGTACCGACCACACGTCCTCCGGCCGGAACAGGTGCCGCAGACCGTCGCCGTCGACACCGCGCAGCGGATGCGGGCCGGTGGTGGACATGGCCCAGTCGGACGAGGTCGTGTTGAGGACCAGCGCCCCATCTGCGCCTGGCCGGAGCTGTACGCCTCCGCCCGGCGAGTAGACAGGCCGGTGCCGGGACGGAAAGTCCTGGTCCAGAGCCCTGGCGAACTCACGGGCCTGCGTCGTGCGCTCCGTCAGGTTCGCACCGGCCCCGGCTGACGCGATCAGTACCAGCGCCTGCGGCCGTTCCCCGTGCACGGCCTTCTGGAACAGCTGGGAGTTCGCCACCACACGGCCGAAGGCACGGCCTTCGAGCACCAGCCGCTCACCGGCCGGAGTGCGCACCACGAAGCGCCCGTCCCTCAGCGCGCCGGCGTCCACGAAGAACGTCCGGTGGGGCCACGGAATGTCCGCGCCCACCTTGGCACCGCCTGCCGCCCAGTCGAGGCTGCGAGCGAGCCCGTCCCCCTCACGGAAGGAGATTCCGACCGTCGTCCCGTCGTGCACCAACGGAACGGCCCGCATCTTGGCGGGGTCCAGAGTGGTCCACTTTCCGACCACTCGCTCGCCCAGCACCAGTGCCGGCCCCGAGGAGAACGCCTTCCAGCTCCCACCATCGCCGACCCACATCCGCCACGACTTGCCCGGATCCCACGACGGGCCCATGACCGTGGTCGCGGCGAGCACCGGCTGACGATGACCGAACTCCTGCGCCAACACCCGCTGGAACTCGAACGCGGCACCACCCGGACCATCGATCGCACCCACGTGACACACCATCAACGTGAGCGAATCCGGCTGGAGCCACTTCATCGCGCGCTGGAAGGGACGCAGGTCGTTCAGGGCCCTGGCGAAGGTGTCGCCGCTCACGGAGAGCCTGCGGCCGTCGACCAGGCTCAGCTGAAAGCTCGTGGGCTGGCCGTGGGTGTCGATGAAGAACGTGTTCTCCGTCCACGGCACGGGAATCGTTCGCTCCACCGCGGGTGGCAGGCCCCTCTTGGTGGGGTTGCCCTGGGTCAGAGTCGTCGTCGGGTCGATGTCCCAGCGACTGAACGTGAGGTCGGTCTTCAGCCGGTCACCGGTCATGAAGACGAGCCCGATCGGCGCATCGGCACCGTTCCTCAAGGTGCGGAACCGCACTTGGGACGTCTGGAAGCTGACCGGCGCGCCACTCGCCTGGTCCTCGCCGGTGAGGCTGAGATCGTCGACGACCCTCTCGTGTCCGAGACCCACCAGCTCCTTGAACGAGCGCGTCACCGGGAACGGCCCGTTCTCCGCCGCCACGGTGAGCCCGCCGCGGTCGTCGATCGCGTTCGCGGCCGCGTGCGACGGCTCCCCCTCCGGCTCCGGGAACCTGTGCCACGTACCGCCGTCGGACACCACGGTGCCCGCGACACCGTCCTCGCTGACCAGGTCGAGCCAGCTCGTCGGGCCGTGCACCGGCCGGTCGTAGGAGAACTGCTCCGCCAACGCTCGTTGGAAGGCCACCGCCGAACCGCCGATCTCCCCCGCGAACGAGCCCAGCAGGACGATCGAGTTCGCGTTGTCCTGGGCCAGCGCGCGCCGGAACGGCTCGGACCTCGCCACCAGACCGGCGAGGGCGTCACCGTCGACACGGCGTCCCCCTTCGGTCGCCGCGACCACGAACCCTCCGGCCGCGAGCGGCAGGTCCACGTAGAACGACCGCCGCGGCCACGGCGCCGGGCGGGTCGTCAGCTCGCCCGCCTCCCTCGCCTCGTCGAAGTCGTGCCGGCCCTCGGAAAGCAGGTGCGTGACGTCCTCTCCTCGGCCGTCAGCCCACTGCCGGGCAGCACGCGGATCGGCGTTGAAGGACATGCCAACGACCTGCTCGCCGTCGAGCAACGGGGTGAACAGCACGTCGTCCGGGGAGAGCCAGGCCCGCTTGCCGGTCCTCGCGTCCCAGCCCGGCACCGGCAGAAGGCCCGCCGGGTACGAACTCCACTGGCCGCCCTCGGACAGCACGAGCTCGTCCGCTCGCAGCCCGACGTGCCGAGTGGGCGCGAACACCGGCTGTCCGTACCCGAACCGCTGCGCGAGCGCCCGCTGGAAGTCGTGGGCCGCTCCGCCGGGGGACGGCAGATGGCCCGAGGTGGAGGCCAGCAGACCGAAGCCGGTGACCTGGTCCGCCCAGGTGCGGCCGGGCCGGCCCGTGGACAGGGCCATCGCGTCGCGGAACGCCTGCGACTCGGTCACGACCTTGGCGAAGGTCTCACCGTCGACCCACAGCCGACGGCCGTCCTCCACCCGCACGCCGAACGCGCCGGAGGTCGCCGGCGTCGCGACGAGGAAGGTGTCTTCCAACCAGGGCAGGCTTTCTCGTCGTGCGGGACCTCCCTCGGCGATCCAGTCGCCCACCTTCTCGTGCGTGCTCTGGTCGTGGAACGACAGCCCGATCGGCCGGTCGCGGTCGACCAGTGGCACAGACCGCACGGTCTCCGGCTGGAACAGGTGCCGCAGCCCGGTGCCGTCGACGCCGAGCAGCGGGCGCGGACCGGTGGTGTACGAGGACCAGCCAGGTGGGGTGGTCCTGAGGACCGGCACCCCGTCAGGGCCGGGAAGCACGTGCACGACACCACTAGGCGCGTACACCGGCCGGCCGGACGCGAAGTCGCGTTCCAGCGCCTGGGTGAACTCGCGAACGTGGTTCGTGGTCTGCGCGGGGTTGGCCAGGGACGACGCGACCAGCGCCAGCGCCTGCGGCTCTCCTTCGCCCACGGCCTTCTGGAACAGCGGGGAGTTCGCCACCACCCGACCGAAGGCACGGCCTTCTAGCACCAGCCGCTCGCCGGTCTGGGTGTAGGCCACGAACCGCCCGTCCTGCTGTGCGCCGGCGTCCACGAAGAACGTCCGGTGCGGCCACGGGACGTCCGCACCCACCTTGGTGCCACCGGCCGCCCAGTCGAGACCGCGGTCGAGTCCGAGCCCCTCGCGGAAGGACATCCCGACGGTCTTCCCGTCATGCACCAACGGCACCGCCCGCACCTCGGCGGGGTCGACGGCGGTCCACCTCCCGGGGCTGTACTCGCCCAGCACTCGCCCCGGTCCGGAGGAGAACGCCTTCCAGCCCCCGCCGTCGCCGACCCAGGTGCGCCAGGCGACGCCCTTGTCCCACAACGGGCCCATCGCGGTCGTGGCGGCGAGCACGGGCTGGCGATGACCGAACTCCTGCGCGAGCACCCGCTGGAACTCGTGCGCGGCACCACCTGGACCGTCGATCGCGCCTACGTGGCACACGATCAGAGTGAGGGCTTCCGGCTGGAGCCGCTCCATCGAGACGCGGAACGACCGCAGGTCCTGCAGGACTCTGGCGAACGTCTCCCCGCCGACGTTGAGCTTGCGGCCGTCCACCAGGCTCAGCTCGAAGTTCTTGGTGTGGCCGTGGGTGTTGATGAAGAACGTGTTCTCCGGCCACGGCGCGCGGACCGTCCGTTGCCAACCGGACAACCCGCCGTCCCTGGCGACGTTGTTCTGGGCAAGGACAGTCGTCCCGTCGTAGTGCCAGCGGCTGAACTCCAGGTCCTTCCTCAGCCGGGCGCCGGTCATGAAGACGAGCCCGATCGGGGTGCCTTCCACGTCCCGCATTCGGCGGACCCGCACCTGCGACGTGTGGAAGTCGACCTGTGCGCCCGCCCGGTCCTTGCCGGTGAAGGTGAGACCTTCGACGACCTTCGCGTGGTCAAGACGCAGGAGGTTCCTGATCGTGCGCACCGGGCCAGAGGAGAACAGCCCGTTCTCCTCCGCGACGGTGAACGCGCCGCGCTCGCCCGCTTCGGCGAGCCGCGCCGTCCCCTCGGGAACGACGGTGCCGAAGCGGGTCCAGCTCCCGCCGTCCGCCAGCACGACCGACGAAGCCCCGCCCTGGTCGTCGATCCGCAGTCGAGCAGGACCGTCGGGTGCGTACACCGGCTCGTCCCTGCCGAACCACTCGCTGAGGGCGCGCTGGAAGTCGTGCGCCGCACCGTCCTGGCCGCCCGACTCGGAGGTCAGGAGCGCGATCGCGTCCGGTGCCTCACCGTCGAACGCCCGCTGGAACGGGTCCGCGCCCGCCACGAGCTCGGCGAGGGTCGCCCCGTCGACGTGGACGGCGTTGTTCTCGCCGTACAGGAGGCGGACGCTGCCGGGCAGCATGTCCTCCGCATCCACGTAGAAGGTGCGGCCGGACGAGAGGGTCGCCTCCCCGCTCAGGTCAGCCGCCCAGTTCTCAGCGATCAGGCGTTCGGCGCCGGTGCGGAAGGTCATGCCGACGATCTGGTCACCACGGTGCAGCGGTGCCAGGTGGACGGACTCGGGCTGGAACAGCACCGGGCGAAGCCCACCCGGTCCCGCGTACAGGTACTCGTACCCGACGAGCGGCCTGCTGAGCGACGAGAACGTCACCACCCGTCCGTCCGCAGTGGAGGCCGAGACCGGTTGCCACTGGCCGAACTGGTCGGCCAGCGCGCGCTGGAAGTCGTGCGCCGCACCGCCCGGACCGTCGATCTCGCCCGCCGCGCCGCCCACGAGCGTGATCCGGTCCGGCATCTCACCGGCGGCCGAGGACAGGACCTCCGCGCGTCCGACGACCTGAGCGAGCACGCCACCCGACACGGCGACCTCGGCACCGTTGGCCAGCCGCAACTGGAAGGAGCCCTCGTCCCCGTCGACGGCGACGCGGAACTCACCGTTCCCACCGGGGTGGCCGTCAGCCCGGGTGAACGACATCCCGACGAGGCCGTCGCCCGCGACGACCGGCTGCGCCACGACCTCGTTGTGGTTGAACAGGTACGCGGTGCCATCGGCAGCCGTGCCGACGAGCGGTGCCGGGTCCGCGGCGATCACGTCCCAGCCACGCGCACCGGGCACGAGCACCGGTGCGTCGACGCCGTAGCCGGTCGCGAGCCTGTCCCTGAACTCGGCCGCGACCCCCTCCGCGCCGTCTGGCAGCACGAGCGCGGTGAGCGGATGCCGTCCGGCCACGGAGCGGAACGCCGACGAGGCCACGAATGCCGTGGCGAGCGTGCTGCCGTCCACGCTCAGCTCACGGCCGTCCGCCAGCGTCAGCGCGAACCGGGAGCCGGTGCGCTGCCCGTCGATCCCGAGAGACCCCGCGGGCCAGCGCGCCGCTTCGGCCTCCATCCGCCCGGTGTCCCAGGCGAAGGACACACCGACGGCGTCGTCGCCGCGGGAGACGACGTGGGAACGCACGTCTTCCGGGTTGAAGGCCCAGACGCGCCCGGTGGGGTCGGTGCCGAGCACGTCGGCCAGTCCGTTGGCGAAGACGTGCCACGACTTGCCGTCGGGCACCCCGGTGTAGGAGCGCCCCGGCTCGCCGCTCAGGACTCCGACCTCGACGTTGCCGTCCGAACTGATCACCGGCTTGCGCACGCCGAAGATCGAGGCCATCGCGGACTGGAAGTCGTGGGCCCCGCCGCCGGGACGGTTCGTCTCCGCCGAGTAGCAGGCGAGGAGAGCGATCGCCTCGGGCGGGTTGTCCCCGCGCATCCGGTCCTGGAAGGGGTCCAGGCGCCGCACCAGGTCGGCGAAGGTCGTGCCGGGAACCGTGATCGGTGTGTCGTCGCGGAGGTGCACGCGGAAGCCGCTGGCGTTCCCCGCGGAGGATCCGGCCGTGTGGCTGACCACGAAGAAGGTGTTGTCAGGCCAGGGAGCGGGAACCGGTGCGAGATCCAGCCCCGCCGCCTCGGCGTCCTCCCTGCTGCGCACACCCTCCGGCAGCAGGTACGTGTCCTGCTTCCCCGTTCCCTCCGCCCAGCGGAGAGCGGCGTCCGACTCGCCCTCGACGCGTCCGAAAGCCACACCGATCGTCCGGCCGTTCTCGACCAGCGTTTCCACGTGGACGTCGGCGGGACCGACCGCGAGCCACTCCTCGCCGTCGAAGACCTGCACCGGTTTGTCGAGCGGATGTTGCGGGAAGCTCTGCCAGGCCCCGTCGGGCCCGCCGGCCGCGACGACGACCTCCTTGTCCAGGCGGGCTTCCAGTGCGTGCTGGAAGTCGTGCGCAGCCCCGCCGGCCCACGGGTAACCGCCCGCCGGCGAGCCCAGCAACGTGACCGGACCGCTCTGTCCTGCCTCGAAAAGCCCCAGCTGGACCACCAGATCCGCGAGGCCGTCGCCCGGCACCACGACACGACTGCCGTCGGTGAGGGTAAGCCCGAAGCGGTTGGCATCGCCGTCCGCCGCCACCCGAAGTCCTTCAGGCGTACCGGAACCGCCCACAACGTCGGCGTTCTCGCCCTGGAAGGAGATCCCGACGAGCGTGTCCCCGGACTCGATGCGGGCAGACCTGACCTCCTCCGGCGAGAACAGGCGTACCCCGCCCGACTCCGCCACACCTGCGATCAAGCCCGTGTGGTTCCCGAGCACGCGCCACTGTCCGAAGCCCGTCTCGGCGACTACCGCCTGCGGCCGGCCGAGCTGACCGAGAGCGTGCTGGAAGTCGTGCGCCGCCCCGCCCGTCCCGGCGAGTGCTCCCGCCCGCGGGCCCGGCACAGCCAGACCGGCAAGGTCGAGTTCCCTCGTCGCCGCGCGATAGGGCGCCGCGTTCGCGACGACCCGCGCGAAGACGTCTCCGTCCACAGTGACCTGTGAACCGTCCGACAGTCGCAGACCGAAGCGGCCTGAGGTCGCGTCGACGTCGAGATGGAACACCGGCCCCGGCACGGGAACAGCGACCGGGGAGTCTCCGGCGCGGAACGACATCCCCGCGATCCGGCCGCCCGCGTTCAGCTGCGAGACCACGACGTCCGCCGCGCCGAACTCCCGGGGCGCACCGGACACGTCAAAACCCGGCAGCCGGGTTTCCTCCCATCCGGTCAGCCGCCGGACCGCCCGGACGACGGACGACTCACCGGCACGCTCGACAGGAACCCGTTCCGCCACGGGCGTCGGCTCAGCAAGGTGCACCGTATCCGCCGACCGCACCGGATCCGCGGGCATCTCCGGAGCGGGAGTGCCGAAGCGAGCCCAGGTCCCGCCGTCGTCCACGACGGTGGCGGAGACGCCGGTGCCCTCCGCGACCGTCAGCTCCAGTTCGGTCGTCGGTGCCCACACGGGCAGGGAGAGCCCGAACCGCTCCTCCATCGCCCGCTGGAACTGCTCGGCGGAACCGCCGGGCACACCGCTTCCACTGGCCAGCAAGGTGATCCCAGCCGGCTCCGACTCCAGCGCGCGCCGGAACGGGTCGACGTTCGCGACCAACTCGGCGAACGTCTCAGGGCTGACCTCGATGTGCCTGCCGGCCGCGTTCTCGATTCCGAACCGCGTGCCGGCGTCCTCCACGTCGATGAAAAACGTCCGCTGCGGCCACGGCGACTCCGCCGTGCGAACCGCTCCGCGCTCCTGCGCCCAGCTCAGCTGGTGCTCATCGCGCCCGAGCGAGTGGCTGACGCGGGAGCGTCCGGTCGCACGGGCCCAGTTCTGTGCCGCCTCCAGGTCCTCTCCGACCCGGAAGGTGGCTCCGACGATCTGCCCCTCGTGCAGCAGGGGCGCCACGCTCACCTCTGCAGGCCGGAAAACAATCTGACGTGCGCCCTCGCCTCCCACCAACGGCCGGGTGAGCGAGTGGAAGACCTGGAGCGAGCCGTCAGCGGCCTGCGCCGTCACGGGCTGCCACTGCTCGAACCGTTCCGCGAGCGTGCGCTGGAAGTCGTGCGCCGCCCCGCCCTGCGAGTCGAGCGTCCCCGAGCCGGGTGCACCGATCAACGCGATCTGGTCCGGCCCGTCGCCGGGAACCAGCGACCCCAGCAGCTTCGCCTGCCCCACGACATCGGCGAACACCCGGCCGGACACGGCCAGCGGCGTGCCGTCGGCCAGCCGCACCTGGAACGAACGCTCGTCGCCGTCCACAGCGATGCGGAACTCGTCGCCGGGACCGCGCGGCGGCGGCGCGTCGGTGAACGCGACACCGACGGTCCGATCACCGGCCGTGGCCGTCGACATCACGACGTCCACGGCGGCGAACACCCGCGCGCGACCGTCGGCTCCGACTCCGGCCAACGACTCCTGCGAGGTCGTGAACACCGACCACTCGCCATCGAGGCGAGCCACCACCGGATGAGGAACGTAGAAGCTCTCCGCCAGCGTCTCCTGGAACGCGCGTGCCGCGCGGCTGTCCGCGCCCGAGAGCACGAACGTCGTCGGCGCGGCCGCCGACGCTTCCCTGAACGCCGGAGACGCCGCGAACACCTTGGCGAACGCCTGGCCGTCCACGGTCAGCTCACGGCCGTCCGCCAGGGTCACCGCGAAGCGGTCCCCGACCGGGCGGACCTCGACGCCGAGAGCACCGGACGGCCATTCCGCCGGCCGGGGTCCGGTCCACTCAGGACTGTCCGTGAAGGACGTCGCGAGCGGCCTGCCCTCGTGCGACAGCAGGCGTGACCGGACGTCCTCTGCGGCGAACGGCCGCACGCGGCCCGCGGTGTCGGTACCGAGAAGATGCGCGGGCCCGACGGAGAACGTCTGCCACGTTCCCCCGTCGGTGACCGCGGTGTGCACCTTGCCGCCCAGCACGCCGTCGGCCGAACCGATCTGGGCGTCGGTGGTCGGGCCGATCACCGGCTGCCGGACGTCGAACATCCCGGCCAACGCGGCCTGGAGGTCGAACGCGGGCACACCGGGGCGGTGACCGGTCGCGCTGTAGCAGGCGAGCAGGTTGATCGCCTCGACCGGGTTCTCCCCGGTCACGCGGTCGCGGAACGGTTCCAGACGCATCAGCAGATCCGCGAACGGTGCTCCCTGCAGCCCGACCCAGTCGCCGTCCCTGAGGTGAACCCGGAAACCACCACTCTCGGCGGAGCCCATCGTGTGCGTAACGATGTGGAAGGTGTTTTCCGGCCACGGCGCGGCGACCCGCTGAGGTTCCAGCCCGGCAGCCCTCACCTCGTCGAGCGTCTTGTAGCCCTCCGGGAGCATGTACACCTTGTCTGCACCGACGCCGGCACCCCACCAGCGGGAGGTGTCGAGCCCGTCGAGCTCGTGGGTGAAGGTGAGGCCGACCACGCGACCGTCCCGGACCAGCGGTTCGGCCACCACGTTGGTGGGGTCCACGTCGATGAAGCTCGTGCCGTCGTACCCCTGCACCGGCCGTCGCAGGGGAGCCACCGGCGAGGTCTGCCACCGGGCGTCAGGAGTGCGGAGCGCGTGCACGCTCTCGTCCTCCGACTCCACCTCCACGATGGTGTCGAGGCGACCGGCAACGGGGTCAGCCCGGCGCTCGGAAGCGGTGAGGTCCAGGTCGTCCAGCGGAGCCCTGACCTCGACCTCGGCACCGCGCCACTCGCTCAGTGCCCGCTGGAACTCGGTCGCGGTGCTCCCGGTCCACGACATCTGCGCCGCACGTGACGCCAGCAGCGCCACGTCTCCCTGCCGGTTCGCCCGTGCCTGCTCGAAGAGGTCGCTCCTGGCGACGAGATCGGCGAATCCCGTGCCGGACAACTGCACATTGGCGCCGTCCCGCAGCGCGACCTGGACCGAGCCGGGCGCGGACTTCACCGCGATCGGCAACTCGTCCGGCTGCGCGATCCGATGGACGCCCTCGGGTACGTCGTCGCGGAACGACACGCCCACCACGGCGTCGCCGTCGCGGATCGGCTCGGCCCGCACGTCCTCCGGCGCGAACAGGTGCACGCCACCGGTCTCCAGCACGCCCACCACCGGACGGTCGTGGCCGCCGAACGACCGCCACACCCCGGCACCGGTCTCGGCGACGACCGACCGCCCGCGCCCGAGCTCCACCAACCCCCGCTGGAAGTCGTGGGCCGCGCCACCGGCCCGCGCCACGGCGCCCGCGCGTCCACCGGGCACGGCGACCGCGGTCAGATCCAGGTTCCGCTCCGCCGAGCGGAACGGCTTCGCCTTCGCCACCACCTCGGCGAACGTCCGGCCGTCGACCGCGACGCCCGTGCCGTCCGACAACCGCAGGCCGAAGTGCGTCACGCTCGCATCCGCGTCGACGTGGAAGACCGGCTTCGCTCCGGACACCGGCACCGCCACCGGCGCGTCGCCCTCGCGGAAGGACATGCCGACGAGGCGTCCCTCCGCGGACAGCGGGCGAACGACGACGTCCTTCGCCCGGAAGCCGCGCACCTCACCGTCCGGACCCACACCCGTGAGCACGGGATCGTTCTGCCCCAGCAGCTTGCGCAGCAGGGACGCACCCTTGGGACGGGTCACCGGCCCGCGCTCGGCCTGCGGCGCGGGGTCGCGGGGCACCGGCGTGCCCGCGTCCGACGGGGTCGCCGCGGGGCTCTCCACCGCTGCCCTGCCGGGATCGCCGGCCTTCTGATCCGCTCGGTCGAACCACTCGGCCAGACGCACGTCGTCCGGGGCAACGTCGGTGGAAGCGCGGTCGGAGAGCGGCGCGTCCGTGGACGGCCTGTCCGCGAGAGGCACGTCCGTGGACGGCCGATCAGCGAGAACCGCCTCCTCGCCCGACGGCCGGATCGCGGCCTGGACATCGCTCTCGCGCCAGACCATTCCGGTGAGGAACGAGGTGAGCGTGACCGAGTCACCGGCCGCGGCGCCGCGCTCCGGGCTGCTCGGCGCGGACGATGCCGCGGCGTCCTCGGAAACATCCGAGTACCGGTCGAGGTCGTCGATGTCGTTGACGTCGATGCTGAACAAGGACTGCTCGTCGAACTCGGCCTCGCTCCGCCCGGAGTGGTCCGAGAAGGCCTCGATCTCCCCGCCGTGTGCTTCGGACTCGACTCCGTCGAAGCGCCTCCATCGACCACCGTCGAGCGGAGCGGACGACGAAGTACCGTCCCCGGTCACGCCGAACTCGACGGCACCGGTCGGCGCGTACACCGACTCGGCGCGGCCGAACCGCTCCTCGATCACGTTCTGGAAGTCGCGGGCCAGGCCGTTGCCGGTCCCCGCCTCCGACACGCGCAGGGCCATCGACGCCGGCGTGTCAGCCTCGAACGCCTGCCGGAACACCTCCGAACCGCCTACGACCTGGGCGAACGCCGCCCCGTCCAGCACGAGGTTCCGGCCGTCGAGGTCCTGAAGGCGAACCCCGTCACGCCCATGCGCCTCGGCGTCGATGTGGAACGCGGACTCCGGCACCGTGTCGCCGCGGACGTCGCCGTCCTCCAGCAGGTGTGCCACACCCGAAGTGCCACCGGACGACGCCCAGTTCTTCGCGTAGACCCGGTCGTCTCCGGTGCGGAACGTGACACCGACGATCTGGTCGCCCTGATGCAACGGCGCGAGATCGACCTGATCCGGCCGCACGAAGGCCGGTGACAGGTCACCGTGCACGTCGAGTTCCCCGGCCGGCAGCGGCCGGGCCAAGGTGCTGAAGATCCGCTGACCACCATCGGAGGTCGACGCCGACATCTGCTGCCACGCACCCGAGCGTTCGGCCAGCGCCCGCTGGAGATCGCGGGCCGCACCTCCGGGGCCGTTCAGTTCGCCCGCCGCCGAACCGACCAGGGTGATCCGTTCCGGCCCGGCACCCGGCTCGACCGGCCACAGGACCTCGGTCTGCCGGAACAGGTCGGCCAGGACCCCACCGGAGACCGCGACCGCCGTGCCGTCGTCGAGCAGCAACTGGAACGAACGCTCGTCACCGGCGATGTCGATGCGGAGCTCACCGTCGGTCCCGCGCTGCGGTTCCTGCCCGGTGAACGAGATGCCGACCACGTCGTCGGCCGTGCGGACCTGCTGTCGTACGACCTCGTCGGTGCCGAACAACAGCGTCCGGCCGTCGGGGCCGGTGCCGGGAAGCGGCACCGGTGCCGGGGCGTGGACCTTCCAGCCGTCGCCGCCGGGGATCAGCACCGCTTCCCCGTGGAAGAAGGTCCGCGCGAGGGCGTTCTGGAACCTCGCGGCGGAAGAGCCCACATCGGTGGACAGCACCAGGGCCGTGGGTGCGTCCATCGCCTGGAACGCCGGGGAGGCGGTGACCACGGCGGCGAAGGCCTGGCCGTCGACGGACAGTTCTCTCCCGTCGGTCAGCGTGACCGCGAACCGGTCGCCCGCCATCCGCACTCCGACCCCGGTCGCGCCTTCCGGCCACCCGGCCGGATCCGCTCCAGTCCAGTTCCCGTCCCCGGTGAACGACACTCCGACCTGCTGACCGCCCTCGACGATCGCCTGCGACCGCACGTCCTCCGGCGCGAACGTCCGGACCGTGCCCGCGGCGTCGGTACCCAGGACATCGGTGTGCTTGCCGCCGAGAACCCGCCACGAACCGTTGTTGCCCACCGTGGTGCGCGACTCGTCGTTCCTGACCCCGAGCGAGACGAGTTCGGTCGCCCCGATCACCGGCTGGCGGTGGTTGAACGTCTGCTCCCACGCCTTGCGGAAGTCGTAGGCCGGTCGCCCTGGCGCCAGGTCCGCGGTGGAGTAGCAGGCCATCAGCGCGATCGCCTCGGGCACGTCCTCGCCGAGCATCCTGGTGCGGAACGGTTCGAGCCGGTGCAGCACGTCCGCGAACACCGAACCCTCGAAGAAGACTCCCCTGCCGTCCTTGGTCTGCGCCTGGAGGTGGAGCCCGAACGGCGAGCTCAGGGTGTGGCCCAGCACGTAGAAGGTGTTGGCTGGCCAGACCGAGGGCGTGGAGCGCGTCTCCAGGGCTGCCAGGCCCGCCGCGTCGAGGTCGTCCCCACGCGACGACGTCGTGTAGGTCCGGTCCTTGCCGCCGGCCCCGCCCCAGTGGAGATCGCCGGCCAGTTCGGTGTCGCTGGTGCTGAAGCTGATCCCGATGACGCGACCGTCCTGCACCACGGGGTCCGCCCGCAGGTCGGCCGGGTCCAGCTGGATCGCGGTGTAGCCCTCGATCGTCCGTGCGGGCACAGTGCCGGTCACCGCGCGAGGGGAGAACGACTGCCAGTCCGCATCCGGCTCGCCTGCCCGCCCGGACCGGAAGTTGTCGAGGTCGATCGCCTCCATGGGTGCCGAGACGGACAGCTCGGTGCCGAGCCGCTCCGCCAGCGCGCTCCGGAAGTCGTGCGCGGTACCACCGGCCCAGAGCCGCTCACCGGCGGAGGACGCCAGCAGCGTCACCGCTCCCGGCCGGGTGGCCGAGGCGGTGTCGAACAACGCGGTGCGGGACACCAGCTCTGCGAACCGGCCACCCGACAGCGAGACCTTGCCCCCGTCGGACAGCATCACCTCGACCCGGTTGGCGTGCCCGTCTGCGGCGACCACGAGGGTGTCCGCGTCGGGCAGACCGCTCACCCCGGACATCTCGCCCGCGTAGGAGACACCGACCACCGCGTCGCCGGCCCGCACCGGGGCGACGAGCGCGTCCTCCGGCGTGAACAACCGCACCTGCCCATTGGCCAGGTCACCAGGAATCGGGCCGGGCCCGCTGCCGAACACGGTCCACCCGCCGGCACCGTCCTGCGCGGCCACCGGTCCGCCGTGACCGAACTCGGCGAGCTTCACCTGGAAGTCCCGCGCCGCACCCCCTGCCGACGCCAGGGCTCCCGCCCGTGACCCCGGCAGGGCCACTGCGGCGAACTCCTCGTTGCGCACCGCCGAACGGAACGGCCGCGCCTTCGAGACCACCTCCGCGAACGTCGCGCCGTCCACGGAGAGCTGCGTCCCATCGGACAGCCGCACGCCGAACCTCGACGCCGTGGCGTCCGCGTCGACGTGGAAGACACCTCCACGCCCGGCTACCGGGGTAGCCACCGAAGCCTCGCCGGTCCGGAACGACGCACCCACCTGGCGACCTTCGGCGACCAGCGGCCGCACTTCGACGTCGCGCGCCCGGAACGACCGCGTTTCACCGGTGACGTCGAGCCCGCTCAGGGGCTTGCTGCTGAAGAGATCGCCGACGGACCGCGCCGCCGCGGTGAGCAGCCCCGGCTTCGCCACCGGTCCCCGCTCCGCCGTGGGCACGGCGTCCGACGGGCCAGGAGGAACGAAGTTCTGCTCCACTGTGGATGGTCGGCGTGCGCCGCGCCCGAGGGACGGCAGTTCCTCGCGGACTCCTGGCTGCCAGGTCGGGGAAGTGTCGCCGGACGAGAGAACAGTTCCGGAGTCGGCGCGCCCGATCCCCGAGCTCTCGGGGGTCGGCGAGTAGGTCCGCCACGTACCGCCGTTGTCGATGACGACGGCCCACGTCGTCTGGGCCTCGTCCGTGAGGAAGATGACCGGTTCGGTCGGCGCGGCGACGCGCTGCCGGTGGCCGAACTCGCTCGCCAGCGTCCGCTGGAAGTCGTGGGCGGCACCACCAGGTCCGTCGACGGTTGCCACATCGCACGCGTGCAGGACGAGCGCCTCGGGGCCGGTCTGTTCCAGCGCCTCGCGGAACGGACGGAGGTCGTTCACCAGGCGGGCGAAGTTCGTTCCGTCGACGTTGACCGTACGGCCGTCGACGAGCTCCACCTCGAATCCATCGGCCAGGCCGTGGCTGGTGATGAGGAACGAGTCCTGGGGGAACGGCGATGGCACGGTGCGGACGTCGCCGCGTTCCCTGGCCGCCGCCCTCTGCTCAGGTCCCGCGACACCTTCCGGGAACAGCTGGGTGAGACCCGAGGGCGTCTGCTCGCCCTTCTGGAGGTCCTGCAGCAGCTGCCAGCCCGCCTTGAAGGTGACGCCCGTGGCGGTGCCGTCGGCGTTGCGAATCGGATGCGCCCACACCTGCGACGAGTCGAAGTGCAGCGCACGTCCGGTCGTGACGTCGACACCCCGGACCGGGACGCCCTCGACGACGTTCGGAGTGGGGTACGTGCGCCACTGACCGCCGTTGCCGAGAATCGTCTGCCCGCCGCGGCCGAACCGCGGTGTGCGCAGATGAACGTCGGCGGTGGGCGCGACGACGGGCTGGTGGCGCCCGAGCACGTCGGCGAGCGTCTTCCTGAAGTCGTGCGCGGCTCCGCCCGGCCCCAGGGTCTGCCCCGCGCGGTCGGCGAGGAGGACGAGCGCGCCGGGCACCTCGCCGCCCATCGGTTGGCTGAGGTCGTGCATGCGGTCGACCAGCCGCGCGAAGTTCTGCCCGTCCAGTCGCAGGGGTGTTCCGTCGGACAGCGTGACGCGGAATTCGTCCGGCGTGCCGGGGACGGCGATGTACTGGGAGGTGTCACGCCAGGGCGCCGCGGTCTTCTGGGCGCCGGCGCGGCTGGGGAAGCGACTCTCGGCGTCCTCGGGCCGCAGGTACGTCGTGGTCTTGCGGGAGGTCGAGTCCGCTGCCCAGCGCTGTGCGTGGCGCTGTTCGGGGCCGGTGTGGAAGTTGATCCCGATCTGCCGG
Organism: Lentzea sp. JNUCC 0626; assembly: GCF_043632865.1. Taxonomy (NCBI): domain Bacteria; kingdom Bacillati; phylum Actinomycetota; class Actinomycetes; order Pseudonocardiales; family Pseudonocardiaceae; genus Lentzea; species Lentzea sp. JNUCC 0626. The sequence continues at coordinate 10,259,981 of NZ_CP171635.1, read as the reverse complement.
GCACCGTGCATGAGCGGGGTGATCGCGACCTCGCTCGGGTCGATCCGGCGCAGGAACCCTTCGCTGTCGAGGCCGTAGGGGACGTGGAGCAACTCTGCGAGGGCCGGGCGGCTGGTGGGAGTCTCGTGGCCCTCAACGATGGTGTCGAGCGTGCGCCACGCGGGCCAGCCCTCACGCCCGCTGACGGTGCTGACCAGGTTCTCGAACCACGCGTCGTGATCCGTGTCCGGCGAACCATCGCCGTCGTCCCTCGACGACGGACCGGCTTCGTCATCCGCAGAACGGATCACTTCGCTGTCACGCCCCGCCGAACCGGCCTCACCCTCATCGGAACCGACCGCGTCACCGTCGTCCCTCGACGCCCCGCCCGACTCGCCGTCATCGGACCGGACTGCGGTCTCGTCACCCTCGACGATGGTGTCGAGCATGCGCCACGCGGGCCAGCCCTCACGCCCGTTGCTACCAGCGGTCAGGTTCTCGAACCACGCGTCATCATCCGCGTCCGGCGCCGAACCGTCGCTGCCGTCCTTCGACGACGTGCTGGCTTCGTCATCGGCGAAACGGACCACATCGCTGTCACGCCCCGACGAACCGGCCTCGACCTCATCGGAACCGACCACATCGCCGTCATCCCTCGACGACGAGCTCAACTCGCCGTCATCAGAACGAACAGCGGTCTCGTCACCCTCCACAATGGTCTCAAGCGTGCGCCACTCGGGCCAGCCCCGACGCCCGTTGCTACCAGCGGTCGGGTTCTCGAACAACGCGTCATCCGCATCCGGCGCCGACCCATCGCTCTCGTCCCTCGACGACGGACCAGTCTCGTTGTCCGCGGAACGAACCGCGTCCGCAGCCTCGGAGTCGCGCTCGGGTGCGGCGTCACGGCGGCCGTCCGCGAGCTCCAGGTCCCGCGGAGGTGAATCCTGAGTGCTGCGGAGGAAGTCGCCCAGCGTCACCCTGTTCCTCGGCGCCGGCGGCTCCACGACTCCGCTGGTGCGATCGGGCGCGCCCTCGACGTTGAACCGGTTCTGGACGTCCGGACGCCCGATCGCGGCGAGCGCGTCGTCGGCGGGGTCGGACAGCCCGAGCCGCTTCAGGCCGGCGGCGTCGGTTTCGACGAGGATCGGCGTGTCGGGCGCGGTCCGGATCGGTTCGTTCCAGCCCTTCGCCTCTCCGGACCCCCGGTAGGCCGGGGTGATGGTCCACTGCGGCGTCACCCTGACCAGGTAGCGACGGGTGTCGGGCGGCGGCCCTTCCGGGTCGTCCTTCTTCGCGGTGATGTCGGCGGAGTCGGACGAGCGGACAGAGGGCGCGTACACCCACTCCGCCCACGGCGAGTACCCGTCACCAACCAGCGTGGAGGGCCGCTGAGTCGACTCGTCCAAGTGGGGCCCGGCGATGTTCGCGAACGTCTCCGGTGCCATCTCGCCACCGTGACGACGGGTGGCGCTGGCCGTCTTCTTCTCCGTGGTCGTCGTGTCCAGAGTGGAGTCGATGCGGCGCACGAGCTCCCGCTTGACCGTGTCCGCCTGGATGGTGAGGCTGCGCATCGCGTCACCGGCGATCGTGACGACGTGGCCGGTGGACGAGAGCAGGTCCTGGAAGTGGGTCCGCAGGGGCAGCGACCCGGTGGCGGACTGGATCTGGTGGATCGCCCGCGGGTGCAGCAGCGGCCTGCCGTCCTCGCCGCGGGTGAGGTCGGTCAACGCCTGGTGCAGCGCGGGCGCCGTGAAGGGACGGACGCGGATCGCGGTGTGGTCGGGCAACCCTCCGGAGAGCGGTCCGGCGACCTCGGCCAGCGGCGGTTTCGGCCGTCCGCCCAGGGGAACGGTGTCTTCCAGGGGAACGCTGGACCGGACAGCTCCCGGCAGCGTGAACTCACTGGTCCACGGCTGTTCCAGGCGACGCGCTCCCGGCATGAACTTGTAGTAGTGGCCCGCACGCGCGTACGGGTACACGTCCATCGTGATCCGCAGGTCGTGCAGGAACTCGGCGCTGTCTCCCCGCTGTGCGCCGGCGCTGGTCTCCGTCCTGCTTTCCGAGAGGTCGGTGCGGTCCTCGACCTTGTGGATGCCGCTCCAGCTCAGACCAGAGGTGCTGGCCGGCCGCTGAGAACCGGCTGCGTACTCCAGCACGCCCAGCGTCCAGTCCGTCCACACGCCCGTCAGGGAGGTCGACCCGGTATCGCTGGTGGAGGTGGTCTCGCCTCGGACGTCCTCACCGACGACGGTCCGCCGGTAGGCACCCGGCCCCAGGTCGGCACGCAGCACGACGAGCTGTTCGACCTTGCCGATCTGGGTCGAGCCCTCCAGGTACATCGGATGCCCGCCACCGAGCATCGCCTGCAGGGCGGGCGTGAACTCGGAGCCGGTCAGCGTCGGCGCGAGCACGTCGCGCACCAGTCGTTCGTTGATCGGGCCGAACTCCGCCATGCGGCGCGTCGGCTGCGGCGGGGTGTCGAGTCCGAGAACGCTGCGGGTGAGCTCGGTCAGACCGGGCTTCGGCGAGTTGCGCTCCGCGGACCAGGCGTTGAGCCGGTCCGAGATCTGGCCCACCAGTTCCGTACCGGCTTCGAGCCGGTGCAGCTCCACTCGGCCGGTGCCCTTGCCAGTGTCCGCGGGTGCGGCGACCGGCGAGGGTTCGGCCGCGTCCGGTCCCGCGGGTCCGTCGGGTTCGGGTGTGCCTCGACCGGGTTCGGGGGTCGCCGCGGACTCGGGCGTTTCAACGGCGGACGGGGGGCGTTCGTCGTGGTAGCGCCGTGCGTCTTCCGGGTTGAGCTTGGCGAGGTCGTCACCGGGCAGATCGCCGATGCGGTGGATCTCGCTGGCCGGCACCCACACCGTGGAGGCCTCGGGCACGTGGATGTTCTTGACCTGGTCGCGCGGTGTTCCGTCATGGCGGAAACCGAGGAAGTCGTGCCAGCTGCTGTGCATCGAAGTGCGGACGCCGTAGGTGGCGTCGTAGCTCACCAGGTAGCCGCGTTCGGTACGCCTCCGGGTCTCGGTCTCCCTGGACGCGCTGGAGGTCGACGTTCCCTCCTTCCACGCCTTCATGACCGCGAGGGCACCGACGAAGACCGGGTTGACGACGGGGTTCACCGCCAGCGACGCACCGACGTCGGCCTTCAGCTTCACACCGGACCCGGTGACGATCTCGGACTTCCACCCGGTGCTGGAGGCCTGGGTCGTCGAGAACCTGTGTGCCTCGTCGACGCCGATGATGCGAGGACCTTCGAGGTGCGCGGACAGGTCCACCCGCGCGACCCGTTCCCGGCTTCCGGCCAGGCCGCCCTTGTTGTGGCTCTTCACCCACACGGTGTCCGCGTTCAGTGCGGCCCGCTCGAAGCCGCCTGCCCTCGACGGCAAAGCGGCGAACTGCTCGAGCACGTCCCGCGCGGCGTTGCGCTCGTCCGGCACGTCGGGATCGCGTCCCCAGACGGCAGCGCCCTTGTGCTCGTCGAACCCGGCCGGCCTGGTGCCGATCAGCGCGCGTCGAATCCAGCCCGCGTACCTCGACGTCGGCGGCGCGTCGAGCATTCCCGCGACGGTGCCGAGCAGACCCGGCACCGGCTTCAGCGCCTCAAGCTCGAACCCGGCGGGCAAGAACGCCGTACGACGTCCCTCCGGAGACGGTACGCCGTCGTTCCACCGGGCACCCTCAGCGGAGTGCTCGCGAGCCGGTGCGGGCTCCGACGTTGCGCCGCCGCGTTCCGACGCGACCACGTCGACGTCTCCGCGGAAGACCGGCGCGACGTCACCGGCGGACTCACCACGCCAGTGCACCCGTTCCCCGGCGTCACCCCACCTGCCACCGACCCGGACCTCGAACTCCACCGGGTAGCGCACGCGGTGCAGCGGACCGTCGCTCTCGAACGACCGTCCGAACTCGACCTCGTGGTTGATGGTCTCGTTGTCACGGCGGTTGGTCTTGTAGCTCAGCGTGGAGCCCGCACCGACGTACTCCGGGTGGGTGGCGTCGTAGCCGATCGACGACACGCCTACCTGGTTGTCCACGCCCTTGGTGATGGTCGTGGAGTCGCCGTGGCCGGAGGTGGTCGTGCCGCTGCGGGTCTCGCCCTCGACGGTGCCCGCGTAACGGGCCTGGTCCGCCAGGGGGTTGCCTCGCACGAAGATGTCCGGCGCGTTGCGGTGCCAAGCGCTCAGCGGGAAGCGCACACCGTCGCCACCGCGCACCAGTTCCCGTGAGTTGTCGACGAGGAACTGGCTCAGCCGTTGCTCGATCTCGGGCAGCTTTCCGGCAGGCACAACGCCTTCGCCTGCCAGCCGGTGCAACACCGGTCCCACCACGTGCGCGAGCGTCTCGTCCGTCAGCCGGTACTCGGCATCGAGTCGATCGAGGAAGCGCTCGGAGTCGATCGAGCCCGGCATGCCCCCGTCGTCAGCCGAACGCACGGGTGCGTCCGGTTCGGCGACGGTCCGCGGCAGCACTACTTCCTCGGCGTCGTCGGCCTTGCCCCACACATGGGCGGACCCGTCCACCTTCATCGCACCATCGGGTTCTCCGACGCTGACGACGTAGCTGAACTGGAGCTGCTGCCGCTGCACGGGACCCGTGTACCTGTCGAGGACCTGCCGTCCCATCTTCGTCGTCGACGAGGTCCCGACGTTGGTGCTGCCGTACCTCAGCGCGGTCGGCCCCACAGCCCAGCCCATGGCACCCGTCACGTCGCCGGCCATCAGAACCAGCGAGGCTCCCCAGCGGCGCATGACGGACTCACCGACGCTGTGCTCGACCGCGGTGTCCCGGGATCGCTCGATCGTGCCCTCGGTGATCCGTCCCGGTTCGGCCACCCGCACGTCGGCGAGCGTCACCGACACCTCGACGCGGTTCCGGCCGGGGAACTTGAACGACTTGCGCACCGGTTCGCCGCTGAACAACTCCTGCGCCGACGCGGGCAGGTCGTTCAGCCAGTCGCGGAACTTCCGCGCTCCGGTGTGGTTCACCGGGAACTCGCCCAGCTTCGCCTCGACGTGGTGGTAGATCTCCCCCACGCCAGCGAGCTCCGCGTGCGCGATCCGTTGCGGCGACATCGGCCTCGCCGACTCGTCGACCGGGAGCGCGGCCGACTCACGCCGCCACTGCAGCGGCACCTGGAGCCAGGCCACGTCGGTCACCGAGGCACCTCGCTGCCACGGCCAGGTCCGGGGCTTGCGCACCGACACCCGGTACGACACGTCGTGGGTGGACCGCTCCACGGCCACGCCGGGTTCGGTGACCTTCACCGAACCCGAGTGAGTCGACGTGGACGACATGTCCGAGTTGCGGATGTTCATCATCCCGACGACCTTCAACACCGGGACCAGGTGAGAACTCGGAACCCGGGCGACGCGGGGGTCGTTGCTGAATTCCGCCCGCTTGTTCGTGGCACTGGTCTGCGCCGGTACTCGGCTGTGCTTGACCTTGACGTCGCTCGAGGCCCGCTGGGACGACTGCGGCGCCCCGATTCCGGTCACCTCGATCCGCAGCTGCGGGGACCCGTTGCGGCGCGGCCCCAGGTCGATGATCAACCCACCGTCGAGCGCACGGTGGAAGTTCGTCCGCAGTGCCTCGTCGGACAGGTGCTGCTCGACCATCGCGCGGATGACCCGGTCCGCGCGCGTGTCCTTCAGCTTGAGCAGTTCCAGCACCGAATCCCGGAGTGCCTTGCCGTCGACGTCCCCGTTCACCTCAGGCCGCTCGACCCGTGCCCGGTCGACACGATCGACCGGCCCCGGAACACCGTCGGCCCTCGCCGGCGCAGGGTTCGTCCTCGCGGGGTTCGCCCTTGCCGGAGCAGAGCTCGGCGGGGCCTGTTCGGGTTGTGCGACCTGCTGGATCTCCTCGGGCCCCCTGGAACTGGACGGCTCCGCCACCGGCTCGGTGTACCTCTGGCGCGATCGCCGCGACTCCTCAGGCCGCGCGGACTCGACGGGAACTCCCTGCGTGGCGACGGGAACCGGCGTGGTGGTACTGGCGTCACCCGACGTGTCCCTGCGATGCTCACGCCTCGGCGCCAACGTGGAAGGACGCTCCGGGGCAGGCTTCTCGAACCCTTCCTTCGAACTCGTGGCGGGCTGGGACGCCACCTCACCGCTCTTCTCGACGACAGGCTTGCGCCCCTCGACCGGCGCCGGGAGGTCAGCCGACACCGTCGCCGGACGCACGGCTCCGCGTCCGCGTTCACCCTGACCGTCCGCTTTGGACGTACTGCTGCTCTGCTGCTGCGTTTCGGCCGGCGCCGAGCCCTTCTCCCGCTCGCGGACTCCAGCATCCGGCACGTCCACGCCACGACCACTCGCAGAGGACCCCGCTCCAGGAACCGCTACGGGTTCCGCGTCAGCGGGGACCGTCCCGTCCTGCTTCGGAACCTCGGCTCCGGCGACCACGTCAGGCCCGTGCGGATCGGGATCCGTGACAGCACCTCGCTCGCCCTCCACCTGCGAGCCATCGGCCGTTCCGGGCTTCTGTCCGTCAGTCCCGACGACATCTTCCTTCGCTCCGGCACCACGAGTCTCATCAGTCGTTCCATCGACAGAGGTGTCCCGTTCAACGGTCTCCGGCGCCCCGTCGTGAGGACGAAGCGCGGCCGCGTCATCAGGCCGAACCTCACCGCTCACCGGAGCGTCACCAGTCACCCGCGACGGCTGCCCCGGCTCAACACCGGCCTCAACACCGCCACGGCCCTCGGCGCCCGACGGCTGCTCAGTCCCACTCCCCGCAGCTGGCGACGAACTCGCGTCTCCCAAACGCCCCTGCTCGCCCCCAGGCACCCCAGCCTCAGGCCCGCGGGGCGGCACCCCAGCCCCCTCAACACCCCCACCAGGACGACCGGCGCCCGCACCAAGCCCTCCGTCACCAACAACCTTCCCAGGCTCCCCACCACGGCCACCCCCGGCCCCAACCGGGTCACCAGCAGCCCGACCCGCCACCGGCTCACCCGCGGCACGACCCGCCACCGGCTCACCCGCGGCACGACCCGCCACCGGCTCACCCGCGGCACGACCCGCCACCGGCTCACCCGCGGCACGACCCGCCACCGGCTCACCCGCGGCACGACCCGCCACCGGCTCACCCGCGGCACGACCCGCCACCGGCTCACCCGCGGCACGACCCGCCACCGGCTCACCCGCGGCACGACCCGCCACCGGCTCACCCGCGGTACGACCCGCCACCGGCTCACCCGCGGTACGACCCGCCACCGGCTCACCCGCGGTACGACCCGCCACCGGCTCACCCGCGGTACGACCCGCCACCGGCTCACCCGCGGTACGACCCGCCACCGGCTCACCCGCGGTACGACCCGCCACCGGCTCACCCGCGGTACGACCCGCCACCGGCTCACCCGCGGTACGACCCGCCACCGGCTCACCCGCGGTACGACCCGCCACCGGCTCACCCGCGGTACGACCCGCCACCGGCTCACCCGCGGTACGACCCGCCACCGGCTCACCCGCGGTACGACCCGCCACCGGCTCACCCGCGGTACGACCCGCCACCGGCTCACCCGCGGTACGACCCGCCACCGGCTCACCCGCGGTCCGACCCGCCACCGGCTCACCCGCGGTCCGACCCGCCACCGGCTCACCCGCGGTACGACCCGCCACCGGCTCACCCGCGGTACGACCCGCCACCGGCTCACCCGCGGTCCGACCCGCCACCGGCTCACCCGCGGTCCGACCCGCCACCGGCTCACCCGCGGTCCGACCCGCCACCGGCTCACCCGCGGTCCGACCCGCCACCGGCTCACCCGCGGTACGACCCGCCACCGGCTCACCCGCGGTCCGACCCGCCACCGGCTCACCCGCGGTCCGACCCGCCACCGGCTCACCCGCGGTCCGACCCGCCACCGGCTCACCCGCGGTCCGACCCGCCACCGGCTCACCAGCGGTCCGACCCGCCACCGGCTCACCCGCGGTCCGACCCGCCACCGGCTCACCCGCGGTACGACCCGCCACCGGCTCACCCGCGGTACGACCCGCCACCGGCTCACCCGCGGTCCGACCCGCCACCGGCTCACCCGCGGTCCGACCCGCCACCGGCTCACCCGCGGTCCGACCCGCCACCGGCTCACCCGCGGTCCGACCCGCCACCGGCTCACCCGCGGTCCGACCCGCCACCGGCTCACCCGCGGTCCGACCCGCCACCGGCTCACCCGCGGTCCGACCCGCCACCGGCTCACCCGCAGTGCGACCCGCGACCGGCTCACCAGCGGTCCGGCTCGCCGCCGGCTCACCAGCGGTCCGGCCCGCGACCGGGTCACCCGCGGTCCGACCCGTCACCGGCTCACCCGCAGTGCGACCCGCCACCGGCTCACCAGCGGTCCGGCTCGCCGCCGGCTCACCAGCGGTCCGGCCCGCGACCGGGTCACCCGCGGTCCGACCCGTCACCGGCTCACCCGCAGTGCGACCCGCGACCGGCTCACCAGCGGTCCGGCTCGCCGCCGGCTCACCAGCGGTCCGGCCCGCGACCGGGTCACCCGCAGTACGACCCGCCACCGGGTCACCCGCAGTACGGCCCGCCACCGGGTCACCCGCAGTACGACCCGCCACCGGCTCACCCGCAGTACGACCCGCCACCGGCTCACCCGCAGTACGACCCGCCACCGGGTCACCCGCAGTACGGCCCGCCACCGGCTCACCCGCAGTACGGCCCGTCACCGGCTCACCCGCAGTGCGACCCGCGACCGGCTCACCAGCGGTCCGGCTCGCCACCGGGTCACCAGCGGTCCGGCCCGCCACCGGCTCACCCGCGGTCCGACCCGTCACCGGCTCACCCGCAGTACGACCCGCCACCGGCTCACCCGCGGTCCGACCCGTCACCGGCTCACCCGCAGTGCGACCCGCCACCGGCTCACCCGCAGTGCGACCCGCGACCGGCTCACCAGCGGTCCGGCTCGCCGCCGGCTCACCAGCGGTCCGGCTCGCCACCGGGTCACCCGCAGTACGACCCGCCACCGGCTCACCCGCAGTACGACCCGCCACCGGCTCACCCGCAGTACGACCCGCCACCGGCTCACCCGCGGTCCGACCCGCCACCGGCTCACCCGCAGTGCGACCCGCCACCGGCTCACCAGCGGTCCGGCTCGCCGCCGGCTCACCAGCGGTCCGACCCGTCACCGGCTCACCCGCAGTGCGACCCGCGACCGGCTCACCAGCGGTCCGGCTCGCCGCCGGCTCACCAGCGGTCCGACCCGCCACCGGCTCACCCGCAGTACGACCCGCCACCGGCTCACCCGCGGCACGACCCGCCACCGGCTCACCCGCGGCACGACCCGCCACCGGCTCACCCGCGGCACGACCCGCCACCGGCTCACCCGCGGCACGACCCGCCACCGGCTCACCCGCGGCACGACCCGCCACCGGCTCACCCGCGGCACGACCCGCCACCGGCTCACCCGCGGCACGACCCGCCACCGGCTCACCCGCGGCACGACCCGCCACCGGCTCACCCGCGGCACGACCCGCCACCGGCTCACCCGCGGCACGACCCGCCACCGGCTCACCCGCGGCACGACCCGCCACCGGCTCACCCGCGGCACGACCCGCCACCGGCTCACCCGCGGTCCGACCCGCCACCGGCTCACCCGCGGTCCGACCCGCCACCGGCTCACCCGCGGTCCGACCCGCCACCGGCTCACCAGCGGTCCGGCTCGCCGCCGGCTCACCAGCGGTCCGGCCCGCGACCGGGTCACCCGCGGTCCGACCCGTCACCGGCTCACCCGCAGTGCGACCCGCGACCGGCTCACCAGCGGTCCGGCTCGCCGCCGGCTCACCAGCGGTCCGGCCCGCGACCGGGTCACCCGCGGTCCGACCCGTCACCGGCTCACCCGCAGTGCGACCCGCGACCGGCTCACCAGCGGTCCGGCTCGCCGCCGGCTCACCAGCGGTCCGGCCCGCGACCGGGTCACCCGCGGTCCGACCCGTCACCGGCTCACCCGCAGTGCGACCCGCGACCGGCTCACCAGCGGTCCGGCTCGCCGCCGGCTCACCAGCGGTCCGGCCCGCGACCGGGTCACCCGCAGTACGACCCGCCACCGGGTCACCCGCAGTACGGCCCGCCACCGGGTCACCCGCAGTACGACCCGCCACCGGCTCACCCGCAGTACGACCCGCCACCGGCTCACCCGCAGTACGACCCGCCACCGGGTCACCCGCAGTACGGCCCGCCACCGGCTCACCCGCAGTACGGCCCGTCACCGGCTCACCCGCAGTGCGACCCGCGACCGGCTCACCAGCGGTCCGGCTCGCCACCGGGTCACCAGCGGTCCGGCCCGCCACCGGCTCACCCGCGGTCCGACCCGTCACCGGCTCACCCGCAGTACGACCCGCCACCGGCTCACCCGCGGTCCGACCCGTCACCGGCTCACCCGCAGTGCGACCCGCCACCGGCTCACCCGCAGTGCGACCCGCGACCGGCTCACCAGCGGTCCGGCTCGCCGCCGGCTCACCAGCGGTCCGGCTCGCCACCGGGTCACCCGCAGTACGACCCGCCACCGGCTCACCCGCAGTACGACCCGCCACCGGCTCACCCGCAGTACGACCCGCCACCGGCTCACCCGCGGTCCGACCCGCCACCGGCTCACCCGCAGTGCGACCCGCGACCGGCTCACCAGCGGTCCGGCTCGCCGCCGGCTCACCAGCGGTCCGACCCGTCACCGGCTCACCCGCAGTGCGACCCGCGACCGGCTCACCAGCGGTCCGGCTCGCCGCCGGCTCACCAGCGGTCCGACCCGCCACCGGCTCACCCGCAGTACGACCCGCCACCGGCTCACCCGCGGCACGACCCGCCACCGGCTCACCCGCGGCACGACCCGCCACCGGCTCACCCGCGGCACGACCCGCCACCGGCTCACCCGCGGCACGACCCGCCACCGGCTCACCCGCGGCACGACCCGCCACCGGCTCACCCGCGGCACGACCCGCCACCGGCTCACCCGCGGCACGACCCGCCACCGGCTCACCCGCGGCACGACCCGCCACCGGCTCACCCGCGGCACGACCCGCCACCGGCTCACCCGCAGTACGACCGCCGGGCAGCTCTTCGCGTCCCTGACCTCCTGTGCCGAGCCATCCCGGCAGGTCGGCGGTGGGAGGCGTCGGCTGGACGAACGTCGCGCCGACGGGATCGCCCTCGCGGTTGGCGACCGGCGTCGTGGCCGGTCGTTCCGTCGGCAGGTCGATCGGCTTCGTCGACAGATCCAGGTTCCCGACCGGCTTGATGTCCGGCATGTGCACGGGCTGAACGCCCCCGGACTTCTTCTTTCCGCCACCGCCGCCCGGCTCGATCGCACCGAAAATGCCGTCGAAGAACTTTCCGGAGTCGCCCGTCGCCGCGTTGATGACCGGGTTGCTCAACGCCGCAGCAGGAATCTGCAACGCGGCGTGGCCCAGCGGCGCGAAGCCGCGGACACCCTTCGGAAGAGTGTCGAAGAATTGCTTGCCGATCTTGCCGATGATGCCGCCGAAGCCCTCGGCCACGCCGGCGAAGGCGCCGCCGATCGCGCCACCGATCGCGCTGCCCTTGAACGAAGCGGTGTCGTATCCCTTGCGGCCGCCGGACACGATCTGGTAGCTCTGGATGCCGAAGTCGAGACCAACCATGAAACCGGCGCCGGCAATACCGCTGACAGCCGCCCTGACCGCGATCTGGCGCGCGACGTTGACCAGACCGATCTGCATCAATCGGCTGATCAGCATGCGCAGCAGACTGCCGATTCCCACACGTGCCGCAGCGATCACGGCGGGAACGGCGAACGAACCGAAGATGGACGCGATCAGCGCCGCGATTGTCGCGGCCAGGATCGCGAGCATCCCGACGATCATGATTTTGGTCTTCTGGATGTCAGCAGCCGCGTTCCGCGTCATGTCTGCATGCATTCCAGCCATGTCTTTCAGCTGAAGCGCAGCGTTGTGCAGGTCCACCGCCAGGAGCTGCCGGATTCCAGTACCCGCATCACCACTTATGACGTGATCGAACCCACTGGCACGACTCGACAACTCCGCAGCCAGCGAGTCGAGGTCGGAGGCCACGCCTTCCCAGGCCGAGGAGAGTTTCCACAAATCCACTTCACTGCCTTCAGGCCACGGCATGCCGACGGTGTACTGCAGCAGCTTCTGAAGACCGGAAGGGAGATGCGTAACCAACTCAACCTACTTCATCGAAAAGAGGGCGCGGAACTAGCCCAAGTTGTTTGCGTTGTTCTTGTCGGCATTTTCCAACTGCTGAATCGCCTGCTCGATCTGCTCCACCGTCTTCTTGATGTTGTCACTGAACACGCTGATCTGCTCCAGGAACTTGTCCGAACTCGGGAGATACCCCTGCTCGAACGCGGCACCGAACTGGTCGCCGCCCCAGCACCGCCCGTAGGCCCTCGCAGCGTCCTGGATTCGAAAGGTAGAATCCCCAAAACGGGCTCCGAGATCTCGGAGCCTGGCGTTCTCCATCCGTGCGCCGTCCGGATCCAGACGGGTGTATTCAGCCATTTTTCAGCACCCTTTCTAGCCAGCGTTCTTTCGCCCGAGAATGCCGTCGCCGTAGCCGTCACCGAGGAGGGGCGACACAACCTTGTCGAGAATCTCGTTGGCGTCGAGCTTGCCGCTGGCGAGGTCCGCGAAGCTCACCCCCGGAAGGATGTCTTCGCCAATCGACTCGGTGAGCTTCTGGACGCACTGCGCTCGCCCGACACGAATGGTCTCGAGCAGGACGTGACTGAACTCCGCCGGCGGCATGGATCGGTACTTCGCGCCATGGAAGTTGATCGCGGTGATCTCACCTCGACCGTCGAACTCCACGGTCAGCGAGCGATCCTTGGAACGCACTTCGGTGATTTCCTCAGCCAGCTTCTTCGTGACATCGGCCAGCTTGCGCCGCTCACGCTCGAACGAGGCCAATGCGTCCTCGTTCGCGTTTTCCAGTTCTTTGAACTGCCGTTCCCAGTCATTCATTCTTATTCCTTTCTCGCCCCGCTGTTGCGGGACTCGTCCTGCGCCGTGACGCCGCCCGTGCCCCTTTGACGACCGAGTTGGCCGACGACGGGCTGAGCACCGTTCCAACTGCCCGGCTCCGCCTTCACCCAGACGCTCCCCGCACGACCCGTTGCCCCGAGAGCACCCATAGCCGCGCCGGACTGGTGCATCAGGCTGGTCGGGGGCACCCCCATGGAGTTGGCACCCGCACCGGCGGTGGCCGGCAGACCCGCGGGCTGGGCTCCGGACATCAACAGCGGCTCGACACCGACGGCGGTGACCGGCCGCACCTGAAGTCCCGCGGCCGAAGCCAGAGAAGCCGTTGCCCCGACCGGCAACTGGGACCGAATCTGTTCGAACGAGTCAACTCGCACGGAAGCGGGAGAAGACGCAGAGCCGAGAAGCTGCACCGAGGGCGGGGCCTGAGGCAGACTCGCGGCACGCACCGCACCCGGATCGCTCAACCGGACGTCACCCGGCACCGTCTTCGCCGGAGTCGTGACCTCCGTGGCGATGGCAGGCCCAGAGGTGGTCGTCAGCTGGGCCGGTCGCGCCGTGTTCAGAGCGGCGATCTCGCGGTCGACAGCCTGCCTGGACAATTCCTTCGACGCACCGTTCACACCGGGAGCAGGTGATCGGCCGAGCACCGACGCTCGCGGTTGTTCCTTTGCGGAGGACGAGAACCCAGCGATCGCGGCGGGAGGCGAGAACGTCGCGGTTCTCGAGGAAGTCGAGAACGCCGCGACCCCAGAGGACGACGAGGACGCCGCGGTCCCCGCAGAGAGCGAGGACGCGACCGGAACCGCCATCACCGTCTCATCGCTGAACGACTCGCCGGCAACACGATCGCTCGCGAGCTGCGAGAACCTGGCGAACGGGGACGGCTCCCTCGAGCGCAACTGTCCATTCGGGACGGAAGACGACGCCATGTGCACTTGTGCGGGCGCGACATCGGCCCGTTCGTGTTGGCCTGAGCTCGACCGGGCACTCGTGCTCACCGGAGCGCGCGCACTCATCACAGCGCCGACGGCCACCGCGGCGCCGGCGCCCGCCGGGGCGGCGATCGCGGGACCGTGCTCATGGCCGGTCCGCGTCATCGAGCCGTCCTGGACCTGGTGGGACGACTCGTGCACCACCGACCGCGCGAGGACGGTGTGATCAGGCAGAGGCGTGAGCTTGCCGCCGAACTCCCGGTACGCGGCCGAGAGGTCCTCCAGCACTTTCGTCGCCCGCTGGTCGACGTCACCGCGTGACTCTTCGCCCTTTCCCCCGCCGGCCACCGCCTGAAGCTCGTGGAGGCGTCGCTTGCTGTCGCTGACCGCGTCCCCCGCCTGCCTGAAGAGCTCGGGGTAGCCCGATCCCCCGACTGCCGAGATGAGCAGCTCCAAGTGACGAATCACGCCACTCACCTTGTTGTACTGCTGCTTCTCTCCTGCGCGCCAGGACTCTTCGAGCATCCGCTGGTACTTGGTCAGCTTGTTCTTGACGTCCTCGAGCTCGAGGATCGCCTGTCCGAACCAGTGCGCCTGGAGGTAGAACGCCTGCGGGTCGGCGGTGGACAGCTGCTGCACCACTTGTTCGAGTGATGACTTTCCCTGCTCGACGTCAGGAGGAGATTCGTCGTTGGCCAACGCGACTCACGCCTTTCCCAGAGTGGAAGGAGAGACACCGGCTTCTTCGTCCTGCCAGTCGCTCTTGTCACTTTCGAGCCAGGTGGTGCGCTCACGTTCCTGTTGCTGCTGCTGGGATCCGGCACCGGCGCCTCCGCCACCCATCATCGGCGGGGGCATGCCCATTCCGGGATCTCCCATCGGAGCGCCACCACCGGCGCGCAGGGAGACCGGCGCCGGAGTCGTGCCGCCCGAACCCGGCACCTGGTAGCCCTGTTGGCGCGCCGCGTTGGCCGCTGCTTCAGGACTCATCGGGCCTGTGGGAACGGAACCCGTGACACCGTCGAGTCCACCGCTGCCGCCGAACCTCGGCAGCGAGCCGCTGGAACCCGTACCCGACGAACCCGAACTGCCTCCCAGGAAGCTGGAGAGCGACTGGGGAGTTCCGCTGGGCGACGAGCCGGTGGGCATCGAGCTGCCGCGCTGCAACTCCCGGATCGCTTGTTCCGCCACGCGCTGAGCCTCACGCTGACCCGACATGTCCGGCGCGCTACCCACAGGGCTGCTGCTCGGCGAACCGCCGCCCATCAACGAACTGCCCGGAGTCTTCCCCTGTCCCAACGAGCCCGAGTCACCGCTGAACCCAGAACCTCCACCGCTTTGCAGCGAACGGATCGCCTGCTCCGCAGCACGCTGAGCCTCACGCTGACCCGACATGTCCGGCGCGGCACCTCCACTCGGCGCGGCACCTCCGCTCGGTGCACCGCCGCCAAGACCGCTGCTCGGCGCGCCACCGCCAGAACCGCTGCTCATCAACGAGCTGCCTGGGGCCTTGCCGTGGCCCAACGAACCCGAATCGCCACTGAGCCCAGGCCCACCACTGCTCAACGCACGAATCGCATCCTGCGCAGCACGCTGAGCCTCACGCTGACCTGACATGTCCGGACCACCACCAGAAGCACCACCACCCGGCATGCCACCACCGTGGCCACCGCTCGGAGCACCACCGCTCGGAGCACCACCGCTCGGAGCACCACCGCCAGAGCCGCCGCCCATCAACGAACTGCCAGGCGCCTTCCCATGGCCCAACGAACCCGAGTCACCGCCGAGCCCGGACCCGCCACTGCTCAACGCACGAATCGCATCCTGCGCAGCACGCTGAGCCTCACGCTGACCCGACATGTCCGGACCACCACCAGAAGCACCACCACCCGGCGCACCACCACCGTGGTCGCCACCACCCGGCATACCGCCGCCGCCCGGCGTGCCACCACCCGGCGCACCGCCACCATGCAACGAACTACCCGGAGCCTTGCCGTGACCCAGCGAACCCGTGTCACCGCCTAGCCCGGATCCACCACTGCCCAGTGCACGAATCGCTTCCTGCGCGGCACGCTGAGCCTCACGCTGACCCGACATGTCCGGACCACCACCAGAAGCACCACCACCCGGCGCACCACCACCATGGCCACTGCCCGGAGCACCACCGTGGTCACCACCACCCGGCATACCGCCGCCGCCCGGCGTGCCACCACCCGGCGCACCGCCACCATGCAACGAACTACCCGGAGCCTTGCCGTGACCCAGCGAACCCGTGTCACCGCCTAGCCCGGATCCACCACTGCCCAGTGCACGAATCGCTTCCTGCGCGGCACGCTGAGCCTCACGCTGACCCGACATGTCCGGACCACCACCAGAAGCACCACCACCCGGCGCACCACCACCATGGCCACTGCCCGGAGCACCACCGTGGTCACCACCACCCGGCATACCGCCGCCGCCCGGCGTGCCACCACCCGGCGCACCGCCACCATGCAACGAACTACCCGGAGCCTTGCCGTGACCCAGCGAACCCGTGTCACCGCCTAGACCAGATCCACCACTGCCCAGTGCGCTGATCGCTTCCTGCGCAGCGCGCTGAGCCTCACGCTGACCCGACGTGTCCGGACCGCCGCCAGGTGCACCGCCGCCCGGCGCACCACCGCTACCGCTACCGCTACCACTGCCCGGCATGCCGCCGCCGGGCGCACCACCGCCCGGAGCGCCGCCCGCCTTACCGCCACCGGGCTCACCACCGAACAGCACGCTGTCCGCGGGCTTCCCGGCACCGGGGAGGCCACCGGAGGTCGTCGGCTGGCTGCCGCCCTTGCCCGACGCACCTTCCTTGATCAGGCCGTCCATGGCGCCACCGACGGCCTTCTTCGCGTCTTCCAACGCGGCGGACCTGGCCGGGTCAGCGCCCTTCTGCAGGTCGCCGATGGCGTCCATGGCGGCCTTCTTCGCATCCGACAGCGTGTTCTGCCTGATCGGATCCGCACCGTGCTCGCTGCCAGAGCCCGGACCGCCAGTGGTCTGCGGCTTGCCTTCGGTTCCGCCGCTGCCGGCACCGGGGCTCTCCAGCGCCTTGATCGCGTCCTGCGCGGCCTTCTTGGCGTCCTCGAGCGCTTGCGTGCGCACGGGATCCGTCGCCTGCTTCTCCCCGCCGCTGGTTCCGGGCTGGCCGTTGGGGAACGCGTCGGCGCCACCGGAGGGGCCCAGGCCCTTGAGCGCGTCGTCCGCCTTCTTCTTGGCTTCGTCCATCGCTTTCTGGCTCGAGTACTCCTCCGGAGTCCGGCCGTCCGGGAGCTTCAAGTCCTCTCCGGACTTCCCGCCCTCACCGCCAGGGTTCATCAGACCGTCGACCGCGTCGCCCGCAGCCTTCTTCGCGTCGTCCAACGCCTTCTGGCGCGCGGCGTCCTCAGGCGAGCCACCGTCTTGCGGCTTTGATCCCTCGCCGCCAGGGTTCATCAGACCGTCGACTGCCTCGTCGGTCGCCTTCTTGGCGTCTTCCAACGCCTTCTGCCGAGCCTCTTCCTCGGGCGAGGTGCCGGGCTGCCCCTTGTCCGACGCCTTCGTGCCCGTTTCCGGCTTCGTGTCGCCGGTGTCGCCCGCGCCGCCCTTACCCAGGCCGTCGATCGCGTCGCCGGCGGCCTTCTTGGCGTCTTCCAACGCCCTCTGCCGCGCAGCGTCCTCAGGCGTACCGCCCTTTTCCTTGCCCTTCTCGGCGTCCTTCGGGCCAGTGCCAGGCGCCGTACCACCCGGAGCAGTGCCGCCCGGCGCGCTGCCGCCGCCTTCGGCGCCCTTGCCCAGGCCGTCAATCGCGTCACCGGCGGCCTTCTTGGCGTCTTCCAACGCCCTCTGCCGCGCAGCGTCCTCAGGCGTACCGCCCTTTTCCTTGCCCTTCTCGGCGTCCTTCGGGCCAGTGCCAGGCGCCGTACCACCCGGAGCCGTACCACCCGGCCCTGTACCACCCGCGCCACCCTTTTCCTCAGGGGGCATCGAGTCGAAAGCCTTGTCTACTGCCTTCTTCGCATCCTCGAGGGCCTGTCGCCGAGCGTCCGCTTCGGGCGACGAACCTGCGGGAGGAGTCTTCGCCAGCAGGTCGTCGATGGACTTCTTGGCCGCAGTGCGGGCGTCGTCCAGCCCGTCCTTGCGAGCAGCTTGTTCCTTGTCGTCGCCTTGCTTCTCGCCGGTTTCGCCGGGGCCAGTCGCACCGCCGCCGCTGCCGGTCCCGCCTTCCTTCTTCTCCGGCTCGCCCTCCTTCTTCTCGCCGGCGCCTCCGGTACCACCCTCCTTCTTCTCGGGCTCGCCTTCCTTCTTCCCGGTTTCGCCGGGGCCAGTCGCACCGCCGCCGCTGCCGGTCCCGCCTTCCTTCTTCTCCGGCTCGCCCTCCTTCTTCTCGCCGGCGCCTCCGGTACCACCCTCCTTCTTCTCGGGCTCGCCCTCCTTCTTCTCGCCGGCGCCTCCGGTACCACCCTCCTTCTTCTCGGGCTCGCCCTCCTTCTTCTCGCCGGCGCCTCCGGTACCACCCTCCTTCTTCTCGGGCTCGCCCTCCTTCTTCTCGCCGGCGCCTCCGGTACCACCCTCCTTCTTCCCGTCGCCCTTCTTCCCGGAGCCCTTCGGGGGCTGCATCGAACGGGGGTCGAACGCGGTCAGCGCCGCGCCGTTGTTCTGATAGGCGGCACCGAGGTCAAGCAGCGCGCGACGGAGCTCTGGCATCGTGTTCTTCTCGGCATCCGACTGAACGACGGTCTCCATCAGCGCCCAGCCGTCGACCTCGAGTCCCGCCTGCGCGGCCAGCGCCAGCACGTTGCGAACTTTCTCCACCAGAACCTTCACCCGCGCCGCGGCCTGCGCCTCGATCTCGGCGACCTTCGTCTGGAAGAAGGTCACTCCCTGCTGCACGGCTTCCGCGGCTTTCGGGTAGGCCCTCACCGCGTTCGTGACGGCCTGACTCCGCTTGAGCACGGAATCGACCGCGAAACTCTGGAACTGGTCGCCAGCCGTCCCCTGAAAGGCGAAGGACAGGTTCTTGACCTCTGCGGTGAACCCTTGCTCGAACTGCTCGAACTGCTCGACCGCAGCCTGGAGGTAGCCGCGAAGAGTAGACCAGGAATTAACCGCGTCCTTGTTCAGCGCGTCCCCGGCGGCAGCCCTGAACTGCGGGATGTTCTTGATCTGGTCAACGTCCAGACCAGGAGCAGCCGTGTCGTTCTGCGGGTTCGTGCCGTTTTGACCTTGGGGGGCAGTCATACCTGTTCTTCCTCGCTACTTCCAGTTCAAGAAACTCCGAAGGCGCCGATGCGTCAGCGGGGCCGGCGAGCCACAACGTGCACCTGAAGGGCAGTCAGGCCCGCCTCCAGCTCCGTACTCCTAGGCCTGGCCGTTGGGATGCGCCGGCTCCCCGGACCCCTTCGCGCCCTCGGAGGACTTGTACGCGTCGATCCTCATCTCGTTCACGCCGTGGTAGAGGCTTCGCTCGAGGCTGTCCGCGTTGTCCTTGTCCGTCTTCTCGAACGTGGACACGATCTGGTGCAGCCCGTCCTTGATGTCGCCCGCGACCATCTTGACGTCGGTGGCGTGCTGGACGATTCCCTGCTGCCGGTTGTGCACGAGGTTCTGCAGCCAGGACGCGGTCGAGAAGTTGCCCGCCTTGGTTTCCAGACCACCGAGCGTGTAGAAGGTCTGGAGGTCGTCCATCAACACGCCGATCCGATCAGCGGTCGACCGCACCGCTTCCGGATCGACATAGGTCCGGTTCTCTGATTTGGCCATCACGTACACCTTTCCTGCCGGGGTTCAAGAAGAACGCAATGCGAACGGGTGGTGCCGGGGCAGGCTCGCCCCGGCACCACCCGTGCTGTCAGAACGCGAACCGGTTGGCCTCGCGACCGTCGGCGGAGTTCATGTTCTCCGCGCCGTTGTTGACCTGGGTGCTGAGCGTGTTGAGCTTGTCGTTGCTCGTGTTCAGGTCCTGCGTGATCTTGCTGGCGCAGGCGTCGTAGCTCTGCGAGCTCGCACCCATGAAGTCGCCGATCAGGGTCTTGACCTGGGTCTGGAGGTCACCGACCTGCTGCTGGATGTTGCCGTTGACCCGGCGCATCTGGCTGACGCCCTCAGAGATCGCGGCGTACTGGTAGTTGATCAATCCGCTCGTCACGGCTGTCTCCTCGTGAGAATTGTGAAGTTGACTCGAAAGGCCGGCGTCAGATGTTGACGGCCTGGGCGTTCTGCTCATCCTCGGTGCGCAGGCGCTGAGCGACGCTCTGGAGGGTCGTCGCCATCGTGCGGAGGTTGGTGACGATGTCGGTCGTGCTGGTGTTCCAGTCGGCGTGCACGCTGGTCAGCTTGGTCATCAGCGCACCCTGGTTGGTGCTGACCAGGTTCTGGATGTTGCCGTCGAGGAGCCGCTGCTGCGAGGAGATGTCGTCGGCGACCGCGGTGTGCTTGTTCGCCATCGCGATCACGTCTTCGGGAGTGAGCCTGGTGTTCTGAGCCATTTCCTCTACCTTCTTTTTCGATCTTGTTTGAGCCGAAACCTGCATCGGCACATTCAAGGCGCGTTGTGGCGTTAATTAGAGTTGTTCACACCCGCTCGCCGCGGCGAGAGAACTGACCGGCGACCCAAACCAAGGAAAAACCCTCACGAGGGCTTCTTGAATCAGGGACTGATCAACCTCTCGGTCACGGCGAACGCGGGATCCAGCGCCGGCCCGGTCGGAAGAAGGTTCAACAGGACGGGTGAAGTCAACCTTCTGGACACATTCCCGTAACCCAGTGAGGTCCCCACCGAATCATTGGCCAGTGGAAACTTGACCCCGAGATCGGTGATCAAGTACTCGGTTCCGCCGGTCACTCCTGGGGCCGGCGACGACGTCACCAGCGCACCGAGCCCCGCCGGAATGACAAAGTGATCGGCGGTAGCGCCCTCTACTGTTTTGCCGGCCGGAGCGACGGCGGTCGTCTCGGCGGACCGCGGAACCGTCACCAACGTCCCGCCTTCTCCCGGCGATCCACTGAAGTTCATGCACAGCAACATGCCCTCATCGACGTCGGCCACGTCCGGGGGTGACTGCGGCAGGTCCGTTCCCAGCGCGCCGGCCGCCAGTTGCACACTGGCGAGCACGTCCGGTCCGGTCTTGATGATGCGCACCGGTTCACCCGGATAAGCAGCCTTCGTGGCTGGTGCGACAACCAGCATCGCGGCCACGGTGCGACTGACGGGGAGAAGCCCGTTGCCGGTCAGCACGTAGAACTGCACGGACGACAAGGTGGGGTTGTCCACCTCGTACAGCTGCCCCACTCGCCCTGGTCTGCCGGAGACGGTGGCCCCCGGCTCACCGACGCCGGCGATCACCGGTGCCTTCAGGTCCGCACCGGCGCGGATCGTGTTCAGCCAGGCAGGGGCAACGGTCAGCATCCTCTCGGCGTCGTAGCCCAACGCCTCGAGAACGAGTTTCTCGGTAATGCGGTAGCGACTGCCCTTCCACACGAGATAGCTAGTCTTGTCAGGGGTGACGACCACGAGCCCCTTGTCACCGGCGAGCCGGTGGACCGCCGGCTGACCCAGGTGCACCGTGACGGTCGGAGGACTGGCCACGCTGCTGCCGTCCGGCGGGCGGGCACAAACCGTCCATTCCCCGGTGTTCAGCCGATCGGTGGCGGGCAGCCCGTCCGGCGCTCCCGGTATGCCGATCGGCGCGCCCACCGCCACACCGGTCAAGGAGTTCCTGCTGACGGCGACCGGCTTCGAGTGCTGACCGACAGCGAGGAACGCCGACGTCGTGTTGAGCACCGGTCGCAACTGGCCCGCCACGTAGACGTAGCGGGCGCCGGTCTCCTTCTCCATGACGATGGTTCCGTCCGCGCGCCAGGAGTTGTTGCCGGAGGGGGCGAACAACCCGACGATGCCGAAGACGGCGACCAGCAGGCCTGCCAGGAGGATGCCCAGAACGGTGCCGTTGTTGAACCTCTTGTTCGGATGCTCCAGGACGTCGGGACGTCCCTGCATGAGTCCGGCCACGAGGCGTCCAACCACGAAGAAGTACGCCTGGACTTGATCTCGACGGGACTGCATCAGCCGCTCAACCCCCGGACGAGCGAGTACACGTCCAGAACGGCCAGCAGCAGAGGAACGACCGACAGAGCCGCGGCGTATTCGAGGATGTCCACGATCCGTCCCCAGTACGGTCGCAGCCTCCTTCCGGGCAGGTAGCCGCTCAACACGACCAGACCGGCTCCGGCGAGGAACATCGGCGCGGTGAAGGCAAGAGTCCGGTGGAGCAGGTCACCACCGGCGGCCAGGGCGATGAGCACGCCCGTGGTGGCCACCAGCGCCGGCGCGAGCAGCGACCATCGAGGCAACGTTCCCGAGAGGTGTCGTGATCGGAGCACCAGCAACGACGCGACGGCGATCGCCGTCCAGAGCTCCCACTTGCCCCCGGAACGAACGACCACGACCAGCAGAACGGCCTGCGCGGCCCCGTAGCCGAGATACAGCGCCTTCAGGTAACCGGAGACGAGGGCGCTCCGCTCGATCACCACGCGATGAGGGACGGGATCGATGTCCTCCCGCACCTCGGCCGCCTCCGTCGGCAGCATCGGCAGTTTCAGCCGGCCGAGGCGGAACGCCGTGCCCGGGAGGAAGAGGCTCGCGACCAGGTTCACGACGACGCTGATCGCCGCCGCCCTGACCGGAGGGAATCCCGCCACGCTCCAGAACACCGCCGCGATCAGGGTGAACAGGGAGAACACGAGAGCACAGGCGAAGAGCATCGCTCCGTCAGCGACAGCGACGACACCCAGCACGATCGCCACCACCGCCGCCGCGGCACCGACCGTGAGCCACACCCTGAGACCGCTGTCCGGAGCGATCGACACCGCAGCCAGCCAAGCGCCCGCGGTCGTGTACAGCACGCCCGCACCGGCGATCAGGGTTCCATCCACGACCCACTTCAGAGCTCGCGCGACGGCGCCCGCGCTGATCAGCATCACCAGGCCGAGCACGCCGGGCAGCACCCACAACGAGGGCGCCTCGTCGCCCGCGACGAACACGCCCAGCCCGATGAGGAACGCCAGCTGCGCGATGAATCGCAACATCCAGCGCGTGCGGGGCGGTGACCACTGGGCCGAATCGGATCGGATCCGTTCGGCCACCCCGTCGACCAAATCGTCGTAGTCGAGAGCGGCCGCATCCGCATTGCGCGGAAGGAGGTGAACGGTTTCCCCGTCCAGCAGATTCAGCTCGGTGATCGACTGATCTTCGCGCATCGGCTGGCCGCCCACTCTTTGCGCGATCCAGCCCTCGTGTTCGACGCCCTGATCGGCCCATTCTTTGCCGAACTGAGACAACACCGACGGCAGCAGATCGATCAGCTGCACATCACCGGGCAAGGCTACGTCCACCGCCTTATCACCAAGGGCGAACCTTAGCCTTGCCGGCACATTTGTGCGATGCTGTGTACGTTCTTCCATCAAGGCCCCGGATTCTTCCTGGCGAAAACAGGCTGACCACCTGGCGCGGAACCTATTGCTCGTCCGCCTCGCGATCTCTACCGCGGGCACTCGGGCGAAGACGTCAAGGGAAACCCTTCACCAAGGAGATCATCATGGCCACCGAGGTGTTCACTCGGCGGGCGCGGCGGCCTGGTCCTGTCGCGCCCAGCGACGAGATCGAACTGCAACCGCCTCCCTCCATCCCCGAGAACACGGGAGGCGGAGTGAGCTCGGTTCTGATGTACGCACCAATGGCCTTGAGCTCGTTGGCAATGGTGCTGATGTTCGTCCGCCCGGGGTCCGGCGCGCTCGCCTACGTCGGCGGCGGCCTGATGCTGCTGTCCGCGATCGGCATGCTGGTGGCGCAGATGCTGCGCGCGGGCGTCGATCACAAGCAGAAGCTGCACGGTGACCGACGCGACTACGTGCGCTACCTCGGGCAGCTTCGCGGCAAACTGCGATCTGCCTTGTCGACCCAGCTCAGGGCGGCCCTGTGGACGCACCCGGACCCGCACTCCCTGTGGTCGTTGTCCCTGAGCCATCGTCTCTGGGAACGGCGTTCCACGCACGAGGACTTCAGCGAGGTTCGCCTCGGCCTCGGCAAGCAGCGCAGTTCGACGAAGCTGCTGCCTCCCGAGTCGAAACCGCTGGACGACCTGGAACCCCTGTCCGCGCACGCGCTTCGCCGGTTCGTCCGCGCGTACTCCACTTTGGACAGAGCACCGATCGCGGTCTACCTGCGCGGCTTCGCGAGGGTCCAGGTCCGCGGTAAGACCGGCGAGGTGCGCAACCTGGCCAGGTCCATGCTGGCCCAGCTGGTGACCGTGCACAGCCCTGCCGACGTGCGTGTCGCGTTGTGCGTCTCCGACGACACCCGCCAGGAATGGGACTGGGTGAAGTGGTTGCCGCACAACCAGAGCACGGACTCGTTGGACGCCACCGGGCCCCGGCGCCTGGTCGCGGACAGCGTCACTGAGATCGAGGGTCTGCTCGGAGGCGCCGAGTTCACCGGTCGGCCACCGTACGAACCGGACAGTCCCATCTCGGCCACCGAGCCGTTCGTCGTCATCGTGCTCGACGGCGTGTCCCTCCCCTCAGAACACCGTGTCGGAGAAGAGGGTTACCGCAACACGGTCATCCTCGACGTCTCCGAATCCCTGGCGTGGCAACAACGCCCGCACACACTTCATCTCGAAGTCGCCGGAGACGAGCTCAGCACCGTCTCGTTCAACCGGCTGGGCAAGCCCGTCTCCACCCCGCTGTGCCGGGCGGACGCCCTGAGCCTGGACGAGACGAGCGCCCTCGCCCGGCTTCTCGCCCGCTACCGGGTCGGCGAGGTCCAGGACACCGAGGAACCGCTCGCGAGCGACTACGAACTGCCCAGCCTGCTCGGTCTGGGCGACCTCCGCACCTTCGACGCGGTCTCGTACCGCAAGGCGCGAGCCACCGCCCGCAAACGTCTGCGGGTGCCGATCGGCATGACGTCGACCGGCACTCCGATCGAGCTCGACCTCAAGGAGTCCGCGGAAGGGGGCATGGGTCCGCACGGCATGATGGTCGGCGCCACAGGGTCGGGAAAGAGCGAGCTCCTGCGCACTTTGGTCCTGTCGCTGGTGACGACTCACTCGCCGGAGGAGCTGAACCTCGTCCTCGTCGACTTCAAGGGCGGTGCCGCCTTCCTCGGTTTCGACGAGTTGCCGCACACGTCGGCGGTCATCACCAACCTCGCGGACGAGCTGGAACTGGTGGACCGCATGCAGGACGCGCTGACCGGCGAGCTCAGCCGCCGCCAGGAGCACCTGCGCGCGGCGGGGAACTACGCCTCGCGGCGTGAATACGAACAGGCCCGCTCGCAAGGTGTGCCCCTGGAACCGATGCCAGCGCTGTTCATCGTCGTGGACGAGTTCAGCGAGATGCTCGCCAGCAAGCCGGAGTTCGTCGACGTGTTCGCCATGATCGGCAGGCTCGGCCGAAGTCTGGGAGTGCACCTGCTGCTCGCCAGTCAGCGGCTCGACGAGGGGCGCATCCACAAGATCGAGAGCCATCTCTCATACCGCATCGGCCTGCGCACCTTCTCCGCCATGGAAAGCCGCAGCGTGCTCGGTGTACCGGACGCCTACGAGCTTCCGAGCACCCCGGGCAACGGCTACCTGAAGTCCGACACGCAGACCCTGATTCGCTTCAAGGGCGCCTACTGCTCGGGCCCGTACCACGCCCCCGTCGGCAGACGGCGCCGGCGCGCGGAGGTCGAGCAGCAACTGGTCGCCTTCGGCACCGAGTACCTCGCTCCTCGTGTCGCGGCTCTGCCGGAGGTGGAACCCTCGCAGGTGGAGGAGTCACCGGGTTCGATGCTGGAGGTGGTGATCTCACGGCTTCGCGGCATCGGTCCGCTCGCTCACCAGGTCTGGCTCCCGCCGTTGAAACAGGCCCCCTCCCTGGACCAGCTCCTCCCGCCTCTGGTCGACCACCCAGAACTCGGGCCGCGCCCTGTCGGCGACTACCAGACGCCTGCTCTGTCCATTCCGGTCGGTCTGATCGACCTCCCGGTGCAGCAGAAGAGGGACCTGCTGGTCGCAGATCTCGCATCGGAGAACGGCAACGTCGGTGTCGCGGGCGGTCCGCAGAGCGGCAAGAGCACCTTGCTGCGGACGCTGATCGGTGCCCTCGCGCTGACGCACACCGCGCGCGAGGTCCAGTTCTACTGCTTGGACTTCGGCGGCACGCTCAGCTCGTTGGCACGACTTCCCCACATGGGCAGCCTCGCGAACAGGCTCGACCGGGACCGCGTCACCCGCACCGTGCTGGAGATGGGGAACCTGCTCGCCAAGCGTGAACAGCTGTTCGCGCTGCACAACATCGACTCGATGACCACCTACCGGAAAGCCCGGCAGCAGGGCAGGTTCGCCGACGAAGATCCCTACGGTGACGTGTTCCTCGTGGTGGACGGCTGGTTCTCGGTCAAGCAGGATTACGAGGAGCTCGAGGACAAGTTCAGCGAGCTCGCCGCGCGCGGGCTCAGTTTCGGCATCCACCTCATGATCAGCACCAACAGGTGGTCGGAGATGCGGCCGTGGCTGCGGGACGTTCTCGGCACCCGCTTCGAGCTCCGGCTGGGAGACCCGATCGAGTCCGAGGTGAACAGCAGGCTCGCCGCGACCGTCCCGGCGATCAAGGGACGCGGTCTGACCCGCGACGGCAAGCACTTCCTGACAGCGCTCCCGCGCATCGACGGCGCGGGCAGTACCGACGACGTCGCGGAGGCGACCGCCGCACTGGCCGAGGCGCTGGCCGTGCCAGGGGCTCCTGCGGCCCCCAAGGTCCGGCTGCTCCCGCACGAGCTCGCCGTCAGCGAACTCCCCGGTCCGGTGTCCTCCGCACCGGAGATCGACATGACCGTCGCGCTGGGCCTCGAGGACAACACGCTCGGGCCGTTGCTGCACGACTTCGACACGAACCCGCACCTGCTGATCTTCGGTGACGCGGAGACGGGGAAGACGAACCTCCTGCGGCACATCGCGGCATCCGTCGCCCGGCACTACCAGCCGGACGAGGGTCGCGTCATGCTCGTCGACTTCCGGCGCGAGCTGCACGACGCCGTTCCGCAGGACAACCAGGTCAACTACACCGTCGGCACCGAGGCACTCTCGACGACGATCCAGGAGATGGCGCAGTTGTTGTCCAGCAGGGTTCCCGGCGCGGACATCGCGCCGAGCCGGCTGCGCAAGCGCGACTGGTGGACGGGCGGACGCCTGTTCATCCTGATCGACGACTTCGAACTGGCGGAAGGCGGCGGCCTGATGGATCCGCTGCAGCCGCTGGTGCCGTTGCTGCCGCACGGCGCTGACATCGGCCTGCACCTCGTCATCGCCCGCAGCACTTCGGGTGTGGGGCGCGCCATGATGGGCCCGGTGCTGCGGCGGATCTGGGAGCTGGGCACCGCGGTCGCCCTGTTCTCGTGCCCGAAGGACGAAGGCATGTTCCTGGGCAACATCCGGCCGAAGACACTGCCGGTCGGCCGGGCGCAGTTCATCAACCGCCGCCGGTCGATCAGCCTGTTGCAGACGCCCGTCATGAAGTGATAACGAAACCGGACGTGACTCAGGGACAGCTGCCGCTGTCCCTGAGTCACGTCCGGCTGTAGTGCGCTAGACCCGCTTGCTGTTGCACGTGACCGTGGCCCAGTACCTGGGCTGTCCCTCGACCCCGGTCACCCGACTCTTGGGCACTCCGTCATCGCGCCTGCACTTCGCCTCGAGGGGAGGAATGTCCTCGTCGAACGCAACCTGCGCCGAGGTGCGCACCGGACCTGAGACCTCCCACAGGACGGCGGCCTGCGCCGGCGTTACCGCCACACCTATGAACGCGGCGGCAACCAGCGTTGAGACCGCCACCCGACGTGCGCTGTTCTTCATCATCAACTCCATTTCACGGTCACCGTGAACGGAGTGTAGGTATCCATACAGGCACAGTGACTTCACGCGATTCAATTTCCGATAAATTCGGAAAGATCTGCGCAGAATGCAGCTGCGCACTGAACTCGACAAACTCGGCCACCTGGTGTCTCCGGTGACCTTGCTCGGGCTCGGATCGTGTTCTGGCGTGCGGAAGACCGGCGGAAGATGCCACTCAACGCACCCACGTATGCGGCCCTCTGCATCACGCAGGCGGCCGCGCTCGCTTTCGCCGGTGTGATCGCGATGCCGGCCTCGGGTAAAAACGCCACCTCACGAAGCACTCCGACAACCACCGCAGAGCTGAACCGGATCAAATCCTTCGCACCAAAGCTGCCCCCTCACCACACTGCAACCCAGCCGGGTCCGCCACTGAGCATCGTGGACACTCGGACGTAGCCGGAGAGGATCAGCCGCACATGCGTCGAGGGAACGCGCTTCCCGCATCAGCACCTCGTCCGCGTCGACCTCACGCCGAAGACCCTGCCGGAGCAGGTAGGAGCGGCAGGATTCACCCCAGGCGGTCGGCAGACGTCACCGACCACAGTCCCGATTCCCCGGCTGGTCAGGCAGTCCGTGCCGACACCAGGAGCAGCGAGAGAACCTCGTCGACGAGACTGTCCTCAGCGTGCGAGCACGTCGAGCGACAGCGTCACCTGGTACGTCGCGCCAGCCGGCCCCTGGGCGCGACCGCGCGACGTCACCGTCAAGAACTGCCCGGTGGCGTATGGACGTACGGCCGACTCCGGACATCGACCCGGTCAGGCCATGAGACCACGTCGTCCGTCAGACGGTACCGCGCAACGAAAGCCACCAGTTCTTGAGGCCACCGTTGTCCCAAGGCGCTACGACATGACTGGGGTCCCATTCTCGCTTTCCGCAGACACTGTCGTGGGCGACATCGAAGAACAGCCTCTGCCCGGGACTGATGGAGAAGTGGGTGTTCTTGTCCACACCGGTCTGGAGATTCTTGACACAAACGAAGTCAAAGTTGCCATCGATCTGGAGGGCGACGCTGCCCACGCCGGCAGGGATGTCCTTGCCGATGATCATGACGTTGTACGGCGTCGCAGCCGAGGATGGTTGAGCGAGCGCGACGACGGCTCCGATGGCCAGCAGCGCGGCGGTGGCGAGTCGTCCCGGCTTGCGGAACTTCGTCGCCATGACGGAGAGGGTCATGGCGATGTCCGCTTTCTGGTTCGTGAGTCGGAACCTTGAATCAGGGACTTGTGCCTTCACGACCCATTGAACCACCTCATATAGCCAGCTCAGCCCAGCGGTGGCGTTTCGCGCCTTCTGCGGACCAAATTCCGCAGAACGACCAAGCCGGACT
Source organism: Lentzea sp. JNUCC 0626 (assembly GCF_043632865.1). Taxonomy (NCBI): domain Bacteria; kingdom Bacillati; phylum Actinomycetota; class Actinomycetes; order Pseudonocardiales; family Pseudonocardiaceae; genus Lentzea; species Lentzea sp. JNUCC 0626. The sequence continues at coordinate 10,230,808 of NZ_CP171635.1, read as the reverse complement.
GACCGATCGGTCCCATGCCGCACGCCACATGGCGAAGCCGTGGCGCGACAACGGGCTCAAACCCCACCGGCAAGGCACGTTCAAGTTGTCCGAGGATCCCTTGTTCGCCGAAAGATCGCCGACGTGGTCGGGCTCTATCTCACCCCGCTCGCTCCTGCCGCTCAGCTTCGGCGCGACCGAAAACGCTCCCACGACCACAAACGGCACGGCGCCACGAACCTGTTCGCCGCGTTGAACATCACCACCGGCGAGGTCTTCGGCGAGTGCAAACCCACCTGCGGTTGAGCGGACTCCCTGGCGTTGCTCAAGAAGGCCGTCGCGCCTCACGCCAGCCAGGAGGTCCACGCGGTGCTGGACAACCTCTCAACCACGACACGCCCGAGATGGCATCCTGGCTGCAGGAGAACCGCACGTGGGTCGCTGCTCCGCCAGATCGGCTCGTTCTGGATGCCCAGATCGAGATCTGGTTCGGGAGCGTCACCACCAAGTCATCCACCGGAACACCAACGCGCGACCGTTCCGATGGACCGCTACCGCCGACGAAGTCCTCGGCAAGGCCCGCCTGGTCCAACAGAACGTCAGGAAGCTCGTGGACAACAACGTCAAGCAAGCACAGCGGGATCACGCGGCACTAGGGCGGTGGCGGCCTCTGGTTCGCTCTTCGGTTCCGCGATCACCACTCGCCGGGCCGGCGCCCATTTGCGGCGCGTGCCGGTCGGCCCCAGACGCACGGCGAGAAGGACCGCCCCGATGATCACCATCGCCAGGAACAAACCGCTTGCCACCAGCAGGTCGCCGATGACGTCCCTGCTGGGACGGTCGGGGCGTGGGGCCGTTCCGGGTGCCCGCGCCGACGCCGTCGCGCCAGCGTTCTCCTCCGGCAGGATCGCCGTGACCGCGGTCATGGGGTTGACGATTCCCCAGCCCAGGCCGGGATCCGGCACGTTCGCCGGCGGCCGGTCGGCGGTCACCTCCAGCCGGTGCTTGACCTGGGCTGCGGTGAGATGGGGGTGGTAGGCCCGCACCAGCACCGCGACTCCGGTCACGAACGGCGCGGCGTAGCTGGTCCCGCTCGCCTGCCACTGTCCGGGCCCGCCCGGCCCGAGGCTGGCCACGTCGACGCCGGGAGCCGCCAGCGACAGGTACTTGCCGGTCTGCGAGAACTGAGCCCGCAGTCCCGCGCTGTCGACCGCCCCGACCGCGATGACCGCGCCTTCAGAAGCCGGGTACGGGGTCGGATTTCCCTGTTCCGCGCTGTTTCCGGCGGAAGCGACGATGAGCACGTCCTTGGCGGTCGCGTAGTCGACCGCCGTGTCGATCTCCGGGTCGACGGAGTTGGTGCTGGCGGAGACGTTGATGACCTTGGCTCCGAGATCGACCGCGGCTCGGATACCTTTCGCCAGCGCGTCGGGTGACGTGTCGGTCGAGTTGTCCGCGATCCGGATCGGCAGGACCTGTGCCGCCGGTGCGATACCGCTGAACGGCGTGGTGGGCACGGGCGCGGCCGCGACGATGCCCGCCACGAAGGTCCCGTGGCCGAAGCAGTCGTTGTCGGCCTTGCTCGACCCGTTGACGCGAACGTCCACTCCCGGCAGGACACGCCCGGACAGCTGTGCCGCACCCGCGTCCACACCGGTGTCCACCACACCGACGATCTGCCCTTCACCCTTGGTGAACTGCCACACCTGATGTGCCGCAAGCCGTTTCTGCGCCCACGGCACCGTGGGCACGCTCAGCAGCGGCGGTGGCAGACATTGCTGCTTGGGCGCCGCTTCGGCCGCCGACAACGGGAACACGGTGCTCACCACCACCATCGAGCTGACGACCGAGAACAATCCGACCCGCCTGCGCCAACTCACAGGACAACCTCCGCTACCAGCCTTCGCCCCGGACCGCGTCTGCCGCGGGTGCCGTTGCCCGGAACACAACGGGAACGACACAGTGTCGGCGATTCCTGACTCCCGATGCCCGGCGGCGATCCCCGATCACCTGCTCGCGGGTTTCCCCTCAGCAACCCCAGGCCCGTTCGTGAAGGATTTCCCGGCACCTGAGCCCGAACGCCACCCCATGTCGCGGCGGTGAGGTTCACTGCTGGACAACGCGCAACGAGGCGCCGACGTTCCGACCTCGCGAGCACCCGACACGGCGACCCGGTGAAGGAGGGCTTGTCCACAATGCCCGACGATCCGGTGCTCTGCGGGCAGCCCGTGACGACCCGGCCGTTGCTCGCCCTCCGGACAACGTCGCCGCAGCGTCCATTTCGGACGAACTGCGGCGCGATGTGGCGCTGCATCCAGCGAGGGCCCTTCGAGGAACCGTCAGCGTGCACGTGTACGGCCTTCGGGTCAGGTGTCCTGTGAGTGCCCTCCTCAGCGGGACAAGGGGCTCATGGTCACTCATCTGCCACACAGGCTGCAGAAGTTGCTCGAGTACACGGTCGGCATGCCGTGGCCGGAGGGCGACGAGAACGATCTGTGGGCGCTGAGCGCGGCCTGGGACAGGCTCGTCCAGGAGCTCGACCAGTTCGCGGCAGATCTGACCGCGTCAGCGAACAACTTCTCCCAGGTACTGCAGGGCACCACCGGCACCAGCGTCCGAGACCTGCTCGCGGTCGAGTTGCACAACGGCGCGGCGCAGCTCAAGGACCAGGCCGCGGTGTTCTCCGAGATGCTGGAGAACGCGGCGGCCGACATCCAGAAGACCAAGATCATGGTCGTGGCGATGCTGGCAATGCTCGCCGCGGCGATCGCGTCACTGCTCGCCTCGATCTTCGGAGCCTTCGCCGTGCCCTCGGTGATCGCGGCCGCCAGAGTCGGTATCGGCACACTGCTGCGTGGCCTGATGGCCAGGTTGCTCGAGGTCGGCATCGTCAACCTCGGACGCCGACTGGCGATCTCGACCCTCACTGGCGCCGCGCTGGGCGCGTCCTTCATGGTGGGTTTGGACTCCGCCATCCAAGGTCTGCAGATCGCCCGCGGTCAGCGCAAGGGTTTCGACGTCGCCTCGGTGAAGGGCGGCGCCATCGGCGGCCTGATCGGTGGCGCGCTCGGCGGCTTCGCGTCAGGCTTCGGCCGTGCCCTGGCCAAGGCCGGTGGTCAGGCGTGGCGGACCATGCCGCGAGGGATCCGCGCCTTCGGTTCACTCGGGCACTCGGTCTTGCAGATTCCAGCCGCCGCCATCAGCAATCCCGTGACCAACGCGGCCACCGGCAGTCCTGGTGGCGTGATGGACGGCATCTTCGGCGCGCTCGAAGGCAGCGGCAAGGGACGCCCCACGGCACCGAACATCCCCGCTGCCGATGTAAAACCGTTGAAGGGCTTGACGTTCCCCGCGGAAGCGAGCTCAGGTGGCGCTCAGCCGGTGGCGGTCAAGCCTGCCGCCGGCCCCGGCGACCAGGTGAACGGAGCAGGCGTCCCCGTCGGATCCGAGGCGGGTCCCGTCGAACCATCGGCCGGCGGCAACCGGCGTCACGCCTCGGGTCTGGTCTCCGAGTCGCGTCTGGGCGGCACGGGCTGGTCCGGTGACACCAACCGGGACGTCGGTGAGGGACGGAGCACCCCAGAGGCTGACCGTCCCGCCGTCGAGTCCTCGGAGGACGGTCGTCCGGTCGTCGCCGAGCGAACCGTCCCCGGCTCCGGAGTGTCTCCGGAACAGTCCGGTGTGCACGAGAACACCGTCACGGGCGGCCAGTTCGTGACACGTCCTGCGGACGCCTCACGTCCGGCCGACAGCCGGGGCAGGGGCGGTGCGCCGGAGGCAGGCGCCGACCGGGACTCCAGGGCTCTCGGTGACTTCCACGACGTCGAGCGCGGCGACGCGAGGCCGGCACGCGTGATGGCCGATGTGAAGGCAGCCGACACCGGCGTCGGCGAGAACTCCGCACCGCACGCGGTCACGCGCGAGCGCCACACACCGGCGCGAACAGCGGAACCGGTCACCGTCCCTGCCGCGAGCGAGCCCTCAGATGTGCCGGAACGGCTGCTTGCCGGCGATGTGAACGCGCCGCGGGCCGACAGCGGCGTCGCTGGTGCGGTCCCGGCATCGCATCAGGGAACCGGACCAGTGCGTCCAGGTGAAGAAACCACAGCGGCCCCACCCCGCCGAGCAACCCGACCCGCTCTTCCCACGCCGAACGCTCCTGCCTCGCCTCATCGAGAAACCCGACCCGATATCCACACCTTGGACACCACCTCGCAGCCCGCGGACACGCGACGCGGCACCGCCCCGCGCGAGCAGGCCGGCAGCACCCCACACGCTCCCGTCGGCCAGGCGGTGACACCGGCCGACAGCCGCACCCGCGCAGCGTCGACCCCACCAGCCCTCCACATGGACTTCCTCTCCCCTCCTGCCCAGGCAGCGCTCCCTGCCCGCCCCGGTTCCAGCTCCACCTCAGCAGCCCACCCGGCACCAGGTACCGGCGGCTCGCCCGGCCAGGCGGCTCTCCAGGCCCACCTCGCCCCCTCAGCGAACCTCCGCCGTGGGACCGCCCCCGCCGACGTTCACAACCCCGCGACGAGCGGTGACGACGTACGAGTGCGAACCGAATCCGTTCACAGTGAGACCGCGACCGACCATCCAGCCACGGATCCGATCGGACGGACGGTCGAGCGGCGTACGACGACCACACCGCCGGGCGAAGTCGTTCACCCCGAAACACCTTCCGCTGTGACCACGGCGGCCGGCATCCGTGCCGCCGCTCTCCCCGCGGGCACCTCTGCCGGCATCGGCCGAGACCCGATCCGGCCGGGATCCACAGCACCCCAGGCACACCCCGGCAGGCCCGGCGCCGACCGCCTGTCCGGAGCGGAGAAGGTTTCCGGAAGCGATGTCACCCGGCCCGAAACAGGGGCGCGGACCGGCTTTCCGGCGATCGCGGTAGAGTCTCCCTCTCGTGGTCTCCCCGGCTCTGTTCCCCAGACGGCGGCCGGTGGGCCGGTCCGCCATGGCTCCGACCCGGCCACACCACCGGTGGACGACCGTCGCGGCGCCGGACCGCGTGAGCAGTCAACAGGCGCGTTGTCCCGGTTCGCCGCGGTGGCACCCAATTCCCCAGTCACCCCACCAGATCCGCGGGTCACCGGACGCCTGGAACCCGTCGCCGAGGGCACGGAACCCTCGACGCCCGTCGCTCCGCGCTTCACCGGCATCGACGCGTCCGGACGTGAGGTGGCCTTCCGGTCGTCCGAGCTGCAGGTGCACAGGCTGCGGGACAAGAACGGCGAGCCGGTCGGAATCACGTTCGTGACCGGGGCCGAACTGGGAGAGGTCCTGTCCGTCACGCGAACGGCGTACGACGGAACGACGCGACTGGCACCCAACCTCGTCACAGAAGGCGGTCGCGCGGTCGCGCGGACCATCGCGGCGCCGTGGCCGGAGAACAGCTTCTACGTCCACGCGCACGGATTCACCGGGTCGTTCGTGGTGACCACGGGAGACGGGCAGCCGCTCAAGGTCAGCGGCGAGACCTTCGGGCACCTGCTCCACGACCTGCGACCGTTCCGCGACTCGATGGACAGGCTCAAGCCCGAGGCCGTCAGCCTGATCGTCTGCCTCGTGGGGGCGGTGAACGGTCCTGGTGGTGGCGGCCACGACTTCCAGCGCGTGCTCGGTCAGCTGGGCTACGAGCAGCCGGTGGTCGCGGCCACCAAGGTGATGGGACAGAGGTGGAACGGCGAGAAGGCAACCTGGGGCACCCACGTCACCGACGGTGGCGTCTGGCGGACATTCTCCTCGGGACCCGCGCGGGTGCTGGGCGAGGACCGGTTCCGGCAGCTGACGTCGTTCGACCCCGCCGCTGTGCGGGCGACACCGCTGATCAGCGACGGGCGGGTGACCGGCGTCTCCTACCGCCAGGGCTCAGCGCTCGACCGGGCGGTGAGCTGGGCGGCGGGCGGCGCGCAGGTGAGTGGCGCGGCACCGTTTCCGCAGCGGACGTTGTTCGTGGACGCGGAGTCCACTTCGGACGGACGCGCGATCGTGCACACCGAGGACGGCCGCCGGCTCGCCGTCGAGGGCGGCGTGTTCGGCAGGGTGGTGGCGAACACCGAGGTGTTCCGCGATGCTTTGCGTGATGGGCCCCAGGCACTCGCGCTGCTGACGTCGGACGCGGCCAAGGCTCCTGACCTCCCGGCCGCGGACAGTCGTTCGGTCGAGTTCGCGCGGGCGTTGGAGCAGGAGTTCGGGTTCCAGCGTCCGGTGTTCGCCCCCGATGGAAGGGTTCTGCCGGCCGAGGGAGCGGACGGGCGGCCAGTACTGCTGGACGATGGTGTTCGGTGGCGCGCGCATCTCGCGCCCGATTCACTGCACGGGCTGGACGACAGCGGTCTTCCCCAGCTGTTCCGAACCGCCGACGTGCAGGCGGAACTGGTTCACGACGGCGCCCGGCCGCGGGCGTTGTCGTTCCACGACACCGGTTCCAGCGACCACGCGGCACTCGGACGGTGGATCGAGGACAACGGCACGACCCGGCACCGCGATGCTCCCTGGTCCGACGACGCCTTCTTCATCGCGTCCCCTGCGGGGCCGAGCGGTTTCCAGGTCCGCCTCGGCGACGGTCGGTCGCTGCGGATCGACGGGGAGACGTTCGCACGGGTCGTCGCGGAGTCGGTTCCGTTCCGCGCCGTGCTGGAGTCGGCGACCGGACGGGGCCCGCACTCGTCGCCCGAGGTAACCGCTTTCCCGTTGCTGGCGTCCGCCTCCGGCCGGCTGACCGGCCCCGGTGGTGCGGCACGCGACTTCCAGCAGGCGCTGGCGGAGCGGTTCGGCTACGGGCAACCGGTGTTCGCGCCGTCAGGCAGGGTGGAGTTCGGCGGCGAAGGGCAGGTCCGCACCGCCGTCGCCGTGTCCGAGAACGGCCAGTGGCTGTCGTTTCCCCAGGGGCCTCTGCCGGTGTCCGGCCGGGACCTGGCCGGTCGGCAGACATGGTTCCGCGCCGGCGACGTCCAAGCCTCTCCGCTGCGGGAAGGCGATCAGGTCGTCGGGATCACCTTCGGACCCGACCCTCAGCGGGTGCAGGAGTGGGCCGGACGCCCTGGCAAGGGCGTCACGCACCAGCTTCCACTGCGGCAGCACGACGTCAACGCGACCCAGCGGTCGGGCGTGGAGACCGCGCGACCGGCGCCGTGGCCGAGCAGCACCTTCTACGTCGACGCGGCCGGGGCCGGAACGCTGTTCTCCGTCAAGGTAGGACAGCAGAGGTACGGCGTCGACGGGGAGAACCTGGCGGCGCTCGTCGCCCAGTCCGAACCGTTCCGCCAGGCGATCACGGCGGGCCAGGCTCGCGCGATCACCCTGCTGGCGTCGAAGACCGGAGCCGAAGGCGGTCCGGCGGCAGGATTCCAGCGGGCGCTCGCCGAGCGGTTCGGTCAGGACAAGCCGGTGTACGCCCCGACGAACTTCCTCAGGCTCGTCACCTCGGGGCAACGCGGCGCCACCACGGTGGTGACCAACGGCGGCGAGTGGGCCACGTTCCCACCGGAACAGGTCAGGCCGGCGCGGGAGACCGGCACGCCGGTCCCGCTCGCGTCGATTCCCGAGGAGGTCTTCCCCGAGATCTCCTTGCGCAGCGCGGAGACCGGGTTCAGCGGGATGCCACGCGATCTGGCCGTGCGCGTGCTGGACGAGGGCGACGGGGCCCGGTCGTTCGAGCTGCTCGGTTCGCGCGAGGCCCTGCGCCGGTTCAGCGTGGCTTCCTCCGAAGGCTCTGCCGGCGGCTTCACGGTGTCCGACGGAGTCACCGGCGCCCGATTCCACTTCTCGGGAGACGGCACGCTCACCGGGGCGGAGATGCGGCTGGAGAACGACCTCGGTGTGCTGCACCACGACTTCTGCGGGGAGGGAGGCGGTCCGGTCCTCCGCGATGTCCGGCGACGACCGCTCGACCGCTTCCCCGTCACGGTGTTGCCGGACGGCAAGGTCGCGGTGATGGCCACCTCCCCCGACGGCCGCGCGCTCGAGCGGCTGGTGGTGGACCCGGCCACCGGCACGACCGTCGAGAAGTCGTCGTTCGGGCGGCGAATCCCCTTCGGTGCCGGGTCGAACCGGCTCTCGAACGCCGAGCTGCGCGCGATCGACGACCTGGCAGCACGTACCGTCCACGAAGGGCTGGCGGCGTTCGACGAGGGGCGTGCGCTGCCCAAGGTGACCGTCGACGGACACGGCAACGGCACGCTGCTCGGTCAGCCCGTCGAGTCCAGGGCCGTCCAGAACGGACTGCACCGTGCCGAGGCGGTGCGGAAGGCCTTCGCCCGCAGCGTGGACCGGCACCTGACCACAGCGGCCTCCGGGCGGGCGCTGACGCCCGCGGCGGCCGACTTCGAGGTCGAGGCCCGGTCGCGGGGCAGGGAGTATCCGGCAGGCACCCACCGGGAGGACGGCCCCGATGCCCGGCGTCAAGCCGTGATCACCGTGACGGCAGGCCCGGCCCGCACAGACCTGCCTCGGCCGAGCGTGGACAGCGAGACGCCGCCACGTGTCTCCGACGAACGTGCCCATTCCGAGACCGAACCGGCACCGTCCCACGAGGACGGCGCGGAACCTGCCGGCGACGACCTCCGAACGGAGGTTCGTGATCCCGAACCCGTTGCGGCGCAACGCGGACCAACGCTCCAGGAGCTCATGGGAAGCGAGAGCACCGCCGAGACGGCACATGCGGAGCTCCCCTGGTACGTGGGCCAGGACGGCATGGACTCCCTGGGAGAGGTCGCCATCCGCGCGGTCGACTCCTGGGACGAGCACCTGGTGCGCTCGTGGACGGACGAGATCGTCCGCGAGGTGCGACGTGGCGGGGACAGTCCCGCTCTCGAAGCCGATCTCCGGTCGGCACTGCGCACGCTGCTCCAGGGCCCCGCTCCCGACAACGCCGTGCGCACGCTGGAGGCCGAGCAGAACCGCGAACTGGACTTCTGGGAGACGGTCCTGCAACAGGGACAGCTGACCACGGCGGACGGACAGGTGCTGTGGCTGCGGCCGGTGCTGCGTGACGTCCGCCCGCTGCCGCCGCGCGAGGCCTCGGACGTCCAGCGGTACAACGTGAACTGGGGAAGCCTCACCACGTCGGAGAAGGCGGAGTGGGAGAAGGGCCGGTCAGCCGAGTCGATCTTCCTCGCGACGGCCTCCACCGGTCTCAAAACCCTGTCATCGCTGACTTCCGGCCCGTTCCTGGAACTCGCGGCGCACCGCTCCGGATCCACGCACCAGCACAACTACGTCATCTTCGACCGGAAGATCTGGATGCAACCGGGAACGCCGTTCCGCGGTGGCCTGCACGTCAAGGTGTTCCTCAACGGTGTCGAACGCCTCCACGACGTGGTGACGCCCGCCCGGCTGACCGTGGACCTCCCGAAATCGCTGACCGCTCCAGGTGGGTTGCGGCACGTCCCCCACCCCGAACCCCTGGACGCCGCAGGAGAACCGGCCGCCGGTCCGCACCGGGCGCGCGAGATCGTCAACGCCGTCGACCTGATCCCGGTGACCGCGGAGTTCCAGCGGCGGTTGCACTCCGCAGGGCTTCCCGGGCACGGGGTGCGGGAGCTGATGAACCGGACTCTCGGACTGCTGAACGAGAGGGCGGTGATGAACCGCAGCCGGTACTTCCTCGGCAACGAGATCGCGACGGACCGAGTCACGTTCACCACCGGCCACGGGAGCTCGTTCCAGGGGCACGTCACGTTCCGCGCGGTGATCGAAGGCCTGGAGTACCTGGGCGACAGCGCCAAAGTCGCCGTGCGCGAGGACGTCGGGGGCTCGACCAAGGTGCAACGCCGGTGGGACGGCAAGAGCTCGGTCACTCTCGGCGGGCGGGTGCTCGCCGCCCCGATGGAGTTCGTCTCGGTGAGGGCGGGGCTGAGCCGCAAGGCCGGCCACAGCCACACCGAGGAGACCAGCGTCCACACCGTGTTGCAGACGACCGACGACCACTCGCGCTATCGAGCCTGGCTGCGGGTGACCGTGCGACCGCACAGCACCACGCACGACATCGAACCGGTCACCCGGATCGTGCCGACCGAGATCGCGGTGCCCCGCCCGGAGGCGGCGGACTTCGAGCGCCGCGTGCTCGGCCCGGACGCCAGCCGGCTGAGGGAGCTGCCCACCGGCTCCGACGGTCCCGGGCCGACGCCGCCCTACGTACGTGCGCCGCTCGCCGAGGCCGCCGAGCCGGGCCTGGGCGTGCCGGAGTCGGCCTATCGGCGCCCGGAGCGGTTGGACACACCGTTGCCGCCACCGCACCCACGCGAACCTCTCGCCCTCGCGGCGCGGCGTGGAATGGGCTTCGGCACAGCCCTCGTCCTTCCCGGTGCAGAGCTCGTCCACGACCAGCTCCGCACGGTCCTGGTGCAGAAGCACCAGGAATGGACCGGTCAGCGGCGCGTCGATCTGTCAGGCGCGGACCTCGTGCTGCTGGGCGGTTTCGGACGCGCCGTGCTCGAAGGCGACGTGGCGAGCCTGCTGTCCGGGCTGGAACGGTCGGTGCGACTGGGCGGCGAGACCTACCAGCTGTCCGTGAGGGCGAGGTTCCTGGAACGCGTCGGCGGCGTGACGGGTGATGACGCTCGGGCCATGTCGATCAACCTGCGCGCATCGCAGGTCTCCGCCGTTGGCGGGCACCGGAACAACAGCTGGAACGTGGGCGGCTTCCTCGGCGTGCGGGCCCGGCTCGACGTGGACCCGTTGATCGATCTGCAGCTCGGGCAGGCCGGGTTGTCCGCGAGCTTCGGCCGGGGAACCAAGCAGGAGGTCTCCGGCTCCGCGAAGACCGGCCAGCGGATCGACATGGGTGGCAAAGCCGACGAGCACATCATCAACGTCGTCTACGAGCTGGCCGTGCGTTCCGGGGACCGAGTGGAGCGCTGGTGGATCGACAGGCCTGGCGAGGTGGTCGCCCGCGTCGTCGTTCCGCACCTGCACGTGCCCCGTGAGCCGGTCACCGCGGACGTCTTGGCGAACGCGGGCCGGATCACGCCACGACCGGCCCTGCCCGTGCACGGCACGGTGGACTTCCTCAGCAACGGCACCGGAGCGGTCTTCCGCTCGTTCCTCGACGTCTCCGGCGTGGAAAGGGCCGCGGCGCACATGTACGCGATCGCCAACAAGATGCCTGCGGAGTGGTTGCAGGACCGCGGGAACTGGCCGGCCGCGCTGAAGAAGGTCTTCTCCCTCACCGAAGTAGCCGCGCACTTCCCGGCACTCGCCGGCCGCTCCGGCAGGCGGGTCGAGTTGCCTCACGGACCCGACGGCCGGCATCAGGTTCTACAAGTGCGGGTGGTCGCGGCGCATCCACGCCACATGACCGCCCACGGCGACGGTGCTCCGTTGCAGATCTGGCAGAACACCAGCGCGTCCACCAAGTACAAGCGCGCGGAAGAGAGTTCTCACAGCCACGGAGGCCGGCTCGACGTGGGCGTGGTGACGAACTTCGGCTCCGGCAAGGACGAGGGCGCTGAGGGAGGAGGCGGCCACTCCCTGAACGGGCGGGTCTCCGCCGTCGGTGGTGCGTCGGCGCACCGGAAGTTCACCGCCGACCACGGCTCGGCGACGTACCCGATGGGCATCACCCGCGGGACGTACAGCGGGCCGATGCACACCTACCGAGCGGATCCCGTCTTCGAGGTCAGCCTGATCCGGTGGCGGAACGGCGGCGTGGTCAACCAGATCACCGGCCGTTCACCGGACATGACCACGACGACACGGGTTCTGGAGGTCCGGGACGGGCTGGAGTTCGTCGTGCCCGAACGACGGATCTCCGACCTCGGGCTGCCCGTGCCGGACGGGGTGTCCCGCGCCGAGCCGAAAGCACCGGAGGGGCACTTCGACCTGGCGATGCTTCCCGGGTCGTCGCACCCGGAAGTGCTGCACGCGGAGGGCGTGCTGGAACTCGTCAAGGGATGGCTCACCGAGCAGGGTGTGCTGCGTCAGGGTCCGAACGGGGCCGGTCACCTGCCCACCCCGTTGCTCGGTGAGCTGGAGGCGTCGCTTTCTTCCTCGGCTCTGCTGAACCAGTTCACCCTTCTCAACGCCGGCGGTGTCGTGCGCTGGTGGCCGATCCCGTCCGTTCTGGGGTCCACGCGGTATCTCTGGGTCAGGGTCACGGCCGAGACCACGGGAACGACGTCCCAACTGGACCGGCCCGAGATGTCCATGATGTTGCGAGGCAAGGCCTTCACCGAACACCCCAGCAGCACGTCGCGGTCGGAGGAGCTGGAGGTCTCCGCCGACCTGCGCGGCAGGACCGGTGCCTCGGGACACGGAGGCCTGGAGGCCGGCGCGGGATACCGCCTCGGCAGGGAGTCGTCGATCGAGCAGAACGACGACCACCTCCAGATCTACTGGGGACAGACCAAGTCCGCGTCCACCGAGTTCCAGCTGCGGCAGCGCTTCCTGGTCGAGATGCGAGTGTCCTGGCAGGCGCCCGAAGTGCTCAGCGCACCCGTGCGCGGTGTGCGGGCGGCCGCGTTCGCCGTGGCGGGACTGGCCGGCAACCGCCGGGAAGCCGAGACCTGGTGGCAGAGCAAGGATCCGACCGCCTCCCGGTTCTCCGGAACCGTCGAAGGTGACGTGCGGGTGCTCGTTCCCTCTCAGCTGGTCGTCCCCGGCGCGCCGCCCGTGCGGGCAGAATCCCGTTCCACGGGCGTGGATCCGTTGTGGGAGAACGACATGCCGAGCCCTGTCAATCAGGAGCTGACGAACCTGGTGTTCGAGCAGGGCCATCCGTGGGCTCTGCCGGCGGCCTCCGGGGTGAACCGGTGGGCAGCGCTGCTGACGGCGTCGTCGTTGTCACGCCCGAGCCTCGCGACACCCGAGTTCTGGCGGCCGGACAGCACCAGCCTGGCCGGCATGGAGTACGAGGTCTTCACCCACGAGGTGCTGCTGCGCCTCAACATGCCGTCCCTGCTGCGCAACCGTTACGTGGTACCGGTGGGCGGCGAGAAGGTCAACGTCGGAATGCGTGTTCTCCGGGTCGAACCCATGGCCGAGCACGACGTGGTCATGCTGTCACGTCAATACAACCAGGCGCGGGAAGCGCAGGAGCTCCTGCGCGGCGAATCCCGAGGCTGGTACGCCGGATTCGGGCCCGAGGGCGGTGGCGACCTCTCCGGCGGATCGGATCTGGTGGAGCGGATGCCTGGTGGGTTCGAGACGGAGAAGTCCTTCGAACACGCCGCCGAGTCCCAGGAGATCCTGGAGCGCAACGCCGCGAGCACGCGGGCGTTCCGCTACTACCGGGCCGACGTCGAGATGGTCTTCTACTCGAGGCGGCACGGCTGGCTGCGAGTGACGTTCCCCCGAGGCCTGTACCTGATGCTGCCCGTCTCGCTCAGCGAGCACCCCGCCCTGCGCGACGCTCTCGGCGCGCGGGTGCACCGGGACGAGGCGACGGCCGGTCCGGCGAAGGTGGTGGATCTGCGCACGTTCCTCAGTGGTGCTCCGACCAAAGCCGGCAGCAGGAGCTGAAGCCGGGAACGACGAAGGGACCGCCGGCGTACCAGCGGTCCCTTCGCGTGCAGCAGATCAGGCCCTGCGGCGGCGGACCAACAGCACCGTGGCGGCACCTGCGCCCACGAGGCCGAGGCCAGACAGCAGCAGCCAGGTCGTCGACGCACCGGTGTTCGCAAGCGGCGGTTCCGGCGCGGGGACGACGGGCGGCGGGACCGACGACGAGACAGGCGTGGACGGCACCGACGACGGCGTCGAGGGGACCACCGGCGGCTTCGAGGGCGACGGCGGCGTGCTGCTGCTCGGCTTCACCGGCGGCTTCTCGACGCAGGGCGGCGTCTTGTACGTCCCCTCGTGGTTGTACTGCGGGTCGTCGGAAGCCTTCACAACCACCGTGAACGTGTGCGCGACGCTGCCGTCACGAACGAACTTCTTCGTGTAGGTCTCACCGAACTTGGTGTCGACGAGCACCTCGGTCCCGTCCTTCACCAGGACCGTGTTCGTGTTTCCGACGTAGGCGCGGAGGTCGATGCTCAGCACCGCATCTTCCTTGACGCACTCGGCTTTCGCCGCAGCCGTGTGCGCACTCGCCGGAGTGGCCAGCGCCAGCGATGCGATAGTGGCCGTGGCAGCCACCACGAACGCGCCGACAACCCTGCTTGCCATCACAAATTCTCCTGCTCCGATCGGTGCGACAACAAAGTCCACACTGGACAGAATGTCACCCGGCCGGGTGAACGGCGTCACGCTAGCCACCACGAGCACCCGCGCAGTCACGGTCCGGGAAGCCAGGGACTCAGCCGGGGGTAATCCCTCACCACGGTTCATCGAACACTGTGACGCCGGCCTCCGCGTGATGCGGAAGTTCTTTGCCACGCTTGAGGAAGCGCCGTCCGACGGCGTCCCCGGCCGACTTTCTCCGACACGCTGGTGATGCACCAACGAGAACCTGTTGAACGGAGTCGCGCAGTGAAGACAACGAACCGCGCTCGTCGCGTCACGGCACTCGCCCTGACTTTCCTCGCCGGGATCGGCATCACCACCATCGCCGCCCCTGCCGCGGACGCCCAGACCAACCGGCGCATCTGCACCTACAGCGGAGTGGAGACCTGGTACTCCAGCAACGGGGCCGTCGCGTCCTACGGCCAGTGGGCCCTGAACTACAAGAAGAAGGGCGGTTGCCCGACGAACGGGAACGCGGAGTCGCTCCGCAACACCGCGACCAGCACGTCGTGGGAGAAGATCACCTGCGAGGAGTTCGGCGACAGGTTCCGGACCCCCTCCGACCCGTGCCCCGGCATGACGATGGACTCGCTGTACTACGTCAGGTGGTACGTCAACGGTTCGCCCTCGACGTTCACGAACCACGGCCACTACTGACCGCGAGCCGCCGCCGCGCCGACCAGGAAGAGCCTTCGCCCACGGGCTCTTCCTGGTCTTCGGACTCAACCGGCCGGGTCAGGCACGCTCACGTCCCATGTAGACGTTGCGAGCACGGAAGAAGGTCGGTGAGGTCGGCCCCGGCGACCCGGACGACCCCTCCATCTGCAGGTTGATGATCAACCACATGGGCTTGCCGACGAAGTTCGCGCCGCGGTGCTGCCCGATCCACTTGCCGTCGAGGTAGTAGTGGATGTCGACGTCGGTGGCGTTCACCTTGGTGATCCAGGCCCGATAGCCGTGCCATGAGCCAGGCGAGGACACGGTGGCGATCGAGTTCGACACATCACTGGGAGTCCGGAAGGTGTTGAACCAGTTCCGGTCATCCCCCTTGAACTCGAGAATGTCGCTCTCCGGAGGCCAGCCGTTGACCGCGGTGAGCCAGAAGGCCGGCCAGGTCCCCTTCGCGGACGGGGCCTGGAACTCGCCCTTGACCTCCCAGGTCGGATACGTGGCGTTCACCAGGAGCTGCTCCTTGGCGTGCAGCGCCCCGGAGCGGTAGTGGATCGGCAGATGAGGGTCGTGAGAACTCTTGCCCTCCTCCCCGTTGACGCGGACCGCCTTCAGCGCCAGCACGCCCCCGGACTCGAGAAACACGTGACTGCGATCCGACGGGCTCGCGTACATCCTGGCGGATCCGTTGTGGTCCGATCCCCAGGGGTAGCGGTAGTTCCACGCGCCGTCGAGGGCGCCGTAGTTGGCGAAACTGCCGCTCAGCACCGTTTCGTACGCCGCGGCATTCGCCATCGCGTTCGCGCGGCCGCCCAGTGCCAGCCCAGCCAGTCCAGCGGCTCCCGCGGCGAGAAATGTCCTTCGGTCGTGCATCATCGCACCAACCTCCACAGTGAGTGTTAGCGTTAACACCCGCACTGCTCCGGAGATTAGTGACACAGGACACTCACCGCAAGAGGTAATCCGCCTCCTTGTCGCCCAGTTTCTTCGAAATCCCGGTCAGTCGCGATCAAGCACACCGGCAGAGGTATCCCGGACACCATCCAGGAGCCGGCGCGGCCCGCTCGCGGGCGCCGCCGCAGGTCACCTCGGAAAACGGCGACTCAAAGTCACCTTCCACTCCGCCGACTTCGAACTAATTTCCGCAGAGCGCGAAACAGGAACGAACCACGAGGCGCTAGAGGTAGAACTCGCGCACAGCAGAAACAGTAACGCACAAGGAAACCATGCCATGAAGAGAACACTCCACGTCGTCACAGCTCTGACCTTCGTGGCCGGCGCCGCACTGACGTCAACCCCGGCCGCACTCGCCCAGGAACAGCGATTCGTCCTGTTCAGCAACAAGTCCGACGTCGTCATGAACGCCTGCTACACCTCGCGCGACGGAAACGGCACGGAGCTGGCCCACGACTGCGACGCGGTCAGGATTGGAGGCAAGTCCACCTACTGGATTCCGCTCGCGACGTCCAAAACGCGAGTGACGGTGAGCGACGGACTGATCCAGCTCTGGGCCAGAGACCACACGAACTCGTACAACCTGTGCCTCCGGGCGAGCAGGTCTGCGTCAGTGCACGAAGCCACCGAGCAGCCGTGCACGCCGGACTAGCAGTCGCCACCCCTGCAGGCCACTCTCGGAAATCGGCTGCCGAAAGCGGCCTGCCGTCAGTTCATCCACCGGCCGGACTATTTCAGCGAAAGTCCAGCAACGGCACACTTCACCCGTTCTCGTGCCGCAGAGACCTTCTCCGAGAACTACGAAATATTTTCCGCAAAGACTGACCAACGCATCAGCCATAGATGCGCATAGAACCGCTCTCAACTACAAGAATAGAGCAAAGGAAAGAGCCATGAAGAGGATCACCCACGGCGGCGCGGCACTGGCGTTCGTAGTCGGCACCGCACTGGCGTCGACCCCGGCTGCGGTTGCCGCCGCTGAACAGCACTTCGCTCTCTTCAGCAACAAATCCGATATCATCATGACCGCCTGCTACACCTCGCGCGACAAAAATGGCAAGGAACTGGCCCACGACTGCGACCAGGTCAGGCTGAACAGCCAGTCCACCTTCTTCGTTCCTCGGGAAGCCGCCGACACGCGAGTGACGGTGAGCGACCAATGGGGACAACTATGGGGCAGCAACCTCCCGAACAACCGCGATCTGTGCCTGAGGGCGACCCGGACGGGGAAGGTGCACGAAGCCACCGAGCAGCCGTGCACGCCGGACTAGCAGGCGCCGCCCCACAGGCTGCTTTTCGGGGGTCAACCACCGAAAAGCAGCCTGTTGCCCGTTCACATCCAGCCCCGCGGTACAGCGTCGGCGTCCACTCCCCAAAGGAAGAACCATGAAGAGAATCGTCCACGCCGGCGCGGCACTGGCGTTCGCGGTGTGCACCGCACTGGCGTCCACACCGGCCGAGGCCGCTGGCACGGATCAGCACTTCATCCTGTTCAGCAACAAGTCCGACCTCGTCATGAACGCCTGCTACACCTCGTACAACGGGTACGGCAGGGAACTGGCCCACGACTGCGACCAGGTCAAGTTGAGGGGCCAGTCCACCTTCTGGATTCCAAGGGAAGCCACCGAGACTCGCGTGACGATTGCTGACGCAGGAGAACAGCGCTGGGCCAGCAACCACCCGAACGTGTACGACCTGTGCTTGAGGGCAACCAGGACAGCAACGGTGCACGAAGCAAGAGAGCAGCGGTGCACGCCGGACTAGCAGACGGCGCCGCCGTACAGGCTGTCCTCAGGGCACAACTCCCGACAACACCGGAGTCGGGCAACGCAGTGCGCACTCACCTCGGCTCGCCACCCATCGACAGCCTCTCAGGACCCCTCCGGCAGAGAACCTGTCCAGGCGAACCTTCTTCGCAACCGAGGAGTCAGCAGGATAAAGACGATCAGGCGGATCGCCGCCACTTTCACAGCGACGGCGATCTTCTGCGCGGGACGCTCGTCGCCGTATCACCGGCACAAGCCGCATCTCGCACGTACAACATCATGTTCGTCGGCACAGCCATCCCGGCCAACGTGGGTAGCGTCGAGGTGGGCGCACTGGCCAGGCAATGCGTTCACAATCTCGTGGCGGACAAGGACCGCAACTCCGGGATCAGCTTCAACCCGATCGACGACGGTCGTCCCCACGTCCTGGACTTCTACCTCTTCAGTGACAGTCACTGCAAATCCGGACACACGAGCAACCGGGTGACGCGCAACCTTCCGGACGGCATCAAGACCAAGAACTGGTGGGTCAATCTCAGCTGACAGGAACCACTTCCTCCAGAGTTCCGCAGGCACGAACCACCATTTCAGAAGAACAGGAGTCGCGCAGCCTGTCGGCAGCCCTTCAGGGGCCTCGGCAGGCAATTGCGCTAGCTCACACGATGTTCTCAACACCCCTGCGGAGCCAGCCGAGTGAACAAAGATACCAAGCTGCACGGCCGGCTTGAGAATCACGCCACATCTGAAGGTACCGAGCCTTTTCATCCTGTTGCAGCTGGTCGGCGCGTGTGATTGTGCTGTTACGACGGTAATGGCGCGGCGGGTTGTGCTGATGACAACGTGGTCAGATCGCGCTACCTACTACAAACCTGCCTGGTGATCGCCATGAGAGCGCGACCAACAAGATCGCGACCGGCCTGCGGATCAGCAGCACGCCGATCCGGACGAACCCAGTCGGCTCCCACCCGGTCAAGGCCAGGTGCGACCAGCGGAAACAAGACGAAAAAGGCTCACCAGAGTTCTGCATCGGCGGCGTTGTGATCGAAACTGATCGCGACACCGCACTCACCGCTCAAGCAACTGGCGACTGAACCCGAGCGCACGGCTTCCGGGCTTACACCAGCCACAACTGCAACGGTTCTCATTTACGGTCGTCACGACCTAAACTCTTCGGCTGTCACCACACGCAGCCGGCGGGTTTCGCCCAGCGCCTCCGAATGATTCACGCCGTCGACATCACAATTCGCCTGGCGGAGAGGCTGACAGCGATGCGACAGCCTCGCGGCGACAATCAGAAGTCCGGCCTCCTCGTCGCCACTCGTCCGGCTATCTCGGCTCGACACCCCGACCGGACGCGCCCTGGAGCATCAACAGCTGCCGGACCGCGTTCTTGTCCGGCTTTCCGGACCGAGTCACAGGAAGCTCGTCGAGGAACAGCACCGACCTGGGCCGCTGAAGTTCACCGAGATCCAGCCGCACGAGCTCGCCGAGCTCCACTTCGGACACTTCCGTTCCCGGCCGGCGCACCACCGCGGCGTGTACTGCCTCTCCGGTCCGCGGATCCTCCAGCCCGACGACGACCGCCGCGCGCACCGACGGATGGGTCATGAGCACGTTCTCGATCTCGACCGCGTGGCAGTTGAAGCCTCCCACGACCACGACGTCCCGCAGGCGCCCGGCGACGTAGACATACCCGGCGGCGTCGCGGTAGCCGAGATCAGCGGTCCGCGTCCAGTCGCCGTCGACGGTCTCGGCCGTCAGATGCGGTTCCCGCCAGTAGTGGTTCATCCGGTAAGGCGTTCGCGCGTGGATCTCACCAAGCTCGCCGACGGCGGCATTCCCAGTGCTCGCACGGATTTCCAGTTTCACGCCGGGACGAGGGCGTCCGACCGACCGCAGCAGCTCCGGCCGGTCCACGCGGTGATCCTCCGGCTGGAGCGTGCACAGCATGCGGGTCTCGGACTGCCCGTAGATCTGATAGAACACGGTCCCGAAGACCTCGATCGCCTGCCGGAGCCGGGCCGGGGACATCGGCGCGCCGTAGTAGACCACCAGTCGCAGCGTCGAAAGATCGGTGCGGGTCACGTCGGGGTGGTCGAGCAGGCGGTAGAGGTCCGACGGGTAGAGCGAGAGCACGGTGACGCGTTGCCGCTCGATCGCGTGAAGCACCGCCGAGGCGTCGAACCCTTGCTGGAGAACGAGTGTGGCTCCGTGCAGGAGCGCGGGCAGCACGGCGACGCCGGGAGCGTCGGTGACCGCGAAGCAGCGCAACAGTCGGCAGTCATCCGCGCGGTAGGCGGCGTCGGCCGCGTCCTGGTCGCCGATGGAGAGCCAGGACTCGGCCAGCTCCCCCATCCGTTCGAAGGTGTAGGCCGCCGCCTTGGGTTTGCCGCCCGTGCTGCCGCCGGTGAACACGAGGTCGGCGATGTCCTGTTCTCCGGCACGCGGAGTGAGCGCGGTGCTCGGCAGGTCGGCGGCAAGCGCCAGCAGGTCGGTCCCCGTCGACGAGGGGCCAAGTGACAGGAGGCCCTCGACACCGTAGGTCTCAGCGAGTTCCTCGGAACGGTCCGCGGCCAGCGCGGGCTCGTACACCACGGCCGCGACCTCGGTGAACTCGATCATCCTGGCCTGCTCGGCGGTCGCGGCACTGGTGGAGATTCCGGCGAAGTAACAACCGAGGACCTGGCTCGCCAGGTTGGTGACCAGGATTCCCGGTGTGTTGTGCGCGATCGCCGCCACGCCGTCACCACGTCTCAGGCCGAGACCTTCCAGCGCACGGGCCACGCGGAACACCTCAGCGAGCAGTTCGGCGTAGGTGAGTGAACCACCGGGGTGGATCACCGCCACCCTGTCCGCGTTTCGCCGGAAGGAGCCGAACAACGTGCTCAAGTACGCGCAGTCTTCGAAGATCATTGACTTCTCTCATCGACTCGTGGTGTTTCCAGCCGGATCCGTTCGGCTTTTTCCGAGATCCCAAGGCCTGCGGCGACGAGGACGGCGGCGAACGCGGTCACGAACGCCGCTCCGGCGAAACGCGTGATCACCCCTCCGGCGGCGGTGCCCAGCGCGACCGCGACGTGGATGGCCGACGAGTTGAGCGACAGGACCACCGACGGTGCCGAGGAGGCGGCGGCGATGAGCCGCCGCTGCTGCGGAACGGTGACACTCCACACCGTGAGCCCGTACACGGCCAGCGCCGCCAGCGCGCCCGTCATCGTCTTGCCGGCCAACGGAACGAGCGCGAGGTCGACGGCGAGTACCGGCAGGACGACGAGGAGCACCAGACGTGCTCCGAACCGGTCGGTCAGCAGGCCGGCCAGCACGTTTCCCACCGCACCTGCCACACCGGACACGAACAGGAGTACGGCGAGCCGGTAGCCGCTGCCCCCGGTCGCCTCGCCGAACACCAGGCTGACGTACGACGAGACCGCGTACGTTCCGGTGAACGCGGTCAGCGTTACCGCGAGCAACAGGAGCACCCTGCGATCACGCAGCGGGGCGAGCCGTTCGGCGAGACCGTGATGACGCGCTGACCCCGGCGCGTCCACGAAGCACGCGACCACGACCGCCGCCGCCCCACCGAGCGCGACGACGAACCACATGGTGCCGCGCCAGCCCCATTCCGCCCCGAACACGGTGCCGATCGGCACCCCGAAGGCCGCGGACAGCGTCAACCCGAGCACGACCGTCGACATCCGCCGGGATCGGTCTCCCGGCCCGGTGAGCGCGGCGATCGTGGCGATCGCCGACGGGGTGTACAGCGCCGCGCCCGCCGCTGCCACCGCCATGGCTCCCAGGGCCCAGCTGTAGGAGGGCGCCACAGCGGTCAGCGCGTTGCCGAGTGAAAAGATCCCCAGCCCTGCGAGCAGCACCGGCCGCCGCCGCACGGCACCGGTCAGCATGGCGAGCACCGGCCCGAGAAGGGCGTAGGCGACCGCGAACACCGTCACCAGCTGCCCCGCCGCTTCGACGTCGACCTGGAGGTCGGCGGCGACCGACGGGAGCACGCCTGCGATCGCGGAGGGATCCATGCCCACCGCGAAGGCGCCCACCGCGAGAACGGCGCCGGCAGCTCGGTTCGTTCCAGGAATGTCCATCGAATTCGAGGCTACGAACGTGCCTGCGGGCCGGTAACCCGAAAGTTCAGGAATCGCGCGAGATTAGGGAAATCACACTCGAACCGACATGATTCTCCGCATTCTGCGGAAACACTCGCGCATTCACACGACAAGATCCGGATTCACCTTCGGCGGCCACTGTCCAGCCAGCAGCACTCCTGCCGAGTAGGCCATCGCCACCAGTCCGGTCCGATTGCTCGCTCCGAGCTTCCGCACGAGCAAGGCGACGTGGTAGTCGACGCCGTGCCTGCTCAGGCAGAGCGACTTGGCCATCTCGGCGGTGGACACGCCCGCTGCCACGCGTTCGAGGATCGAGGCGCTGATCTCGCTGAGCTGCACGGACCGCAACGCCTCGGACAGCCGCCCGGCCTGCTCCGGACGCACCGAAAGCACGACACACGCAGTCCCGCGCACACGAGCGACGTGCGCCGTCATCTCCACGATCACCGACGTCCGATCGCGCCTCAACATCACCGCGTGCTGCACGACGTTGTTCACACGTCCAGCCGTCAGGTCGTCGAGCCGTTCACACAGCTGCGCGGCGAACCCTGGGTGCACGACACTGCTGAACGCGCCGCCCAGGACCGAGGACCCGAAATCCCGACGGAACAACGGGTCGACGGCGACGAACCGGAGCGAGGTGTCGAGATGGGCGAGCGCCCAGGCACCCGGACCGGCGGCCTGCCACACCGCCGTGTGACCGGCCGCCGAGTTCACCGACTCACCCGCGGTCAAGCGGAACCGACCCGAGAGCGGCAGACGAGACCGTGCGCTCACGCCTGCACACCAGCCGCCACCCGACGGCGAGCACCAGTAGCAGCACGGGAATCGACCAGAACGCGACCTTCTCCGCGTCACCGGCGAACGCCATCTGCCCGATCACCACCGTGAGGAAGGCGAGCGTCAGCCACGAGGTGTACGGCGCGCCTGGCATCCGGTACGAAGGCCGTTCGAGCTCCCCCCTCAAGGCCTTCTGCCGCAAACGCATCTGGCAGATGATCAGTGTGCTCCAGGTCGACACCACGCCCAGCGACGAGATCGCGATGGCGACGTCGAACGCCTCCTTGGGCACCAGGTAGTTCAGCACCACGCCGAGCAGGTAGGCGGCACCGGTGAAGAGGATGCCGCCGTACGGCACGTGCGACGAGCTCATCCTGGCGGTGAACTCCGGCGCCTCGCCTTTCTGCGCCAGCGAACGCAGGATGCGACCGGTGGCGTAGAGACCGGAGTTGCACGACGACAACGCGGCGGTCAGCACGACCGCGTTCATCACGTCGCCCGCGACCGGAACGCCCAGCGCCGAGAACACGGTGACGAACGGCGACTCCGTGCCCGTGAAGTGGTGCCACGGCAGCAACATGGCGAGCAGCAACACCGAACCGACGTAGAAGATCGCGATGCGGTAGACCACGCCGTTGATGGCACGGGGCAGGACCTTCGCGGGGTTTTTGGTCTCCCCTGCCGCGACACCGATCAGCTCGATCGAGGCGTACGCGAACACGACCGCCTGCAACGTCATCAGCGCAACGCCGAACCCTGCCGGGAACAGGCCGCCGTGGTCGGTCAGGTTGTGCGCACCGGCCTGCGTGCCGCCGACGTCCGCGGCACCGATCACCAGCGCGGCGCCGATGACCAGGAAGACCGCGATCGCGGTCACCTTGATGAGGGAGAACCAGAACTCCAGCTCACCGAACAACTTCACCGAGATCAGGTTGATCGTGACCAGCGCGACGAGCGAGACCAGCGCGGTCGCCCATTGCGGCAGGTCCGGGAACCACTTGTGCATGTAGATCGCGACCGCGGTGATCTCGGCGATGCCACTCATCGCCCAGTGCATCCAGTACAGCCAACCCGCGCTAAACCCTGCCCACGGACCGATGAACTCCCGCGCGTACTCGACGAAACTGCCGGACACCGGCCTGTGCATCACCAGCTCACCCAACGCCCGCATCACGAAGAACGCGGCGAGACCGCACACGGCGTACGACAAGATCAGCGATGGTCCCGCCGTCGCGAGTCGCCCTCCCGCACCGAGGAAGAGGCCGACGCCGATCGCGCCGCCGATCGCGATCATCTGCACCTGGCGGTTGCTCAGCGACTTCTCATAGCCGTCCGAACCAACTGACGCCGAACCGCTCACGTGATCTCCTCGACGACCGGTGAATTTGACCGGCGCTGACGATAATTGAGACCACATCAGCCGAGGCGCTGATTTAACCTGGGCTTGATTCCGAATTCAAAGGAAGCCACCCACGCAATTTCGGTCAGAGCGATCGCGCTGCGATTTCGGACACCGGGGCCGAGTAGCGCAAATCGGGCAGGAATGTCATGACGACGGCCGCACAGGCGATGAAACCCGCGCAGACCAGCAGGCCGACTCCGAACCCCGCACTCGCCGCCAGAGCGCCGAGGGTGAGCGGAGCGAGAGCCGAGACTCCACGGCCCGCGTTGAAGCAGAAGCCCGTGCCGGTCGCGCGCACCCTGGTCGGGAACAGCTCACCCAGGTAGGCACCGAAGACACCGGCGAAGGCCGCGAAGAAGGCGAACATCGGGCCCAGCCACATCAACGTCGCGCGGTCGGCCGCGACGACGTACAGCGGCAAGGTCGGCGCCATTCCCGCGAGCGACAGGACCAGCGCGCGCTTGCGCCCGATCCGGTCGGCGATCAGCCCGAAGACGTTGTAGCCCACGAACATCCCGAGGTTCAGCACCAGCATGAACACCGCGACCACCCCCGCCGCGATGCCCTTGCTGGTCTGCAGGTACGTCGGCAACCACGTGGACGCGCCCCACCAGCCGAACAACGCCAGCCCGGCCACGGTCGCCCCGAGCAGAGATCGCCTGCGCAACTCTGGGGAGAAGATCTCCGCCACCCGCACCGGAGTCGTCTTCTGCCGAGCCCATTCGGCCGACTCGCCGAAGAACAGACCGACGATGACCAGCGGGACCACCGTGCCCACGCCAGCGACGAGGAAGAGCAGGCGCCAGTCCGGCAGCAGGACAGCGGACAGCAGCGCGGCGACCACTCCGCCGATCGGGAACGAGCTCAGCACGAACGCTGCCGCTCGGCCCCGTTGCGCGGCCGGCCAGGTCTCGACCACGTAGGTCGACACCACGCCCCAGACCCCGCCCAGCCCCAGGCCCGCCAGGAAGCGCAGGACCAGGAACGCCGTGAAACCTGGCACCACCGCGAGGGCAGCGGTGAACACCCCGAACACGAGCAGCGACGCCATCAACGCCCGCTTGCGCCCGAAGTTGTCGGCGAGCCATCCGACGGTCACGCTGCTCACCCCGATGCCGAGCAACGTCGCTGTGGCGAGCAGACCTCCCTGCGTCGTCGTGAGGCCCAGTTCTGCGCGGATCGCGGGCAACGCGAACGACAGCAGCAGGATCTCCAGTGCGTCGAACATGTAGGCCACGAACGAGCCCACGAGCACGACCCACCTGACATAACCACTCACGCGAACCAGTCCATTCGATCAGGCTTCCAACGGGGGATGCTCATCCTCTTGGAGCACAGATTCCGCTAGTTCGCCCGCTGTTCAGCACACCCGAGGCGGATTTCCGCGCATCGCGAGAAACCATCCGCGATGCGCGCATTCCTTTTCAGGTCGATCTCCAGTCACCCGACAAGAACAGCACGAGAGTGACTCGAGCTCCCAGCGGAGAGGTGCAGGTCAACCCCATGTCAACCGCCCGATCGCGCAGGAGCCTCCGCCAGCGGGACCGCGGGCGGGAGGAGACCTGCGCCGACTGGCGAAAGACCCTCCAGAACGAGGCTGATGTAGCGGCTCCAGCCATTGCTCCCCAAGTCCATGGTGAACAGCAGGCTCAACACCATCACCATGATCCGGTAGAGGTCGTCGGGGACGAGATCGGCGCGCAGCCGACCTGCCTGCTGCGCACGCTGGGCGAGTTCGGTCAGCGCCTCGAAGAACGGCGGGGAGATCTTCGGCGAGACAGCACCGGCGTTGCGCGCCGCACCCACGGTGCCGGGCTCCCTGGCTGCCATGGCGACCGCCGCCTCCATCAGGGTCACCATGCCGTGCCTGGGGTCGTCGTCGGCCAGCGCGCGTTCGATGGCGGGCGAAATCTCCTCGGCGATGCACTGGCCGAAGGCCGCCCTGGCGACCGATTCTTTGTTGGGAAACCGGCGAAAGAGGGTGGTGGCACCCACGCCCGCACGATCGGCGATCTCGTTGAGCGACACGTCCGGGCCGATCTCGGCGTAGGCCGCCCGAGCGGCCCTCAGGATCCGTTCGGCGTTGCGCGCCGCGTCGGCACGGAGTCGTCGCGCCCCTGTGGTCATCGCTCCAGCTTAGCAACCGGTAGCCAACTACCATTTATGCTACCTTCAGATGCAGTAAGCGGTAGTTGGCTACCACTTACTGGGCGACCACAGGAACAGAGGAGAGTCCGATGAAGGTCACGGTCGACGAGCCCGCGTGCGTGGCGGCTGGACAGTGCGTGCTGATCGCGCCCGACGTGTTCGACCAGCGGGACGAGGACGGCATCGCGATCCTGCTCACCGAGACACCGGAACCGGGGTTGCACGACTCCGTCCGCGAAGCCGCGGCCGTGTGCCCCGCCGCCGCGATCCACCTGGCCGAAGCGTGAACCGGGTCGTCGTCGTGGGTGCCTCCGCCGGTGGCCTGGCCACTGCGGAGGCGCTCCGTCGAGCGGGACATCAGGGCACCATCACGTTCGTCGGCGCCGAGTCGCACCTGCCCTACGACCGCCCGCCGCTGTCCAAGCAAATCCTGACCGGGGAGTGGCAGCCTGACCGGCTGGCTCTGCGCGCCACCGCCGACATCGACGCGCTCGACCTGGACCTGCGACTGGGCGTGCCCGCGAGCGGGCTGGACGTGGCGAACGGCACCGTGGCGCTGGCCGACGGAACCGAACTGTCCTACGACGCTCTCGTCGTAGCGACGGGAGTTCGCCCTCGCACCCTGGCGGGCGCGGAGTCGGTACCGGGCGTGCACACGTTGCGCACGCTGGAGGACGCCCTCACGCTGAAGGCGCGGCTGGTTCCCGGGCGGCGGCTCGTGATCATCGGTGCCGGGTTCGTCGGCGCCGAGGTAGCTGCCGTCGCGGTCGGGCTGGGTGTCGAGGTGACGATGCTGGAAGCCGGCCCGCTCCCGATGGCCCAGGCCATCGGCGACGAGGCAGGTCGTTTCCTGGCCTCGGTCCACCGTGACCGAGGCGTCGATCTGAGAACCGAGGTCGCTGTCGATGAGATCGTCACCGCCCACGGCGCGCTGTCCGGTGTGAGGCTCGCCGACGGCACACTGCTCCCCGCGGACGACGTGCTGGTGGCCATCGGCGGCACACCGAACACCGAATGGCTGACCGGCAGCGGTCTCACCATCACCGGCGGGCTGGTGTGCGACCAGTTCAGCGCCGCCGCACCCGACGTGTACGGGGTCGGCGACGTGGCGTCCTGGCACAACCCGCTCTTCGGCACCACGATGCGCGTCGAGCACCGCACCAACGCCGCCGAGCAGGGCATGGCCGTCGCCCGCAACCTGCTCAACCCCGACGAGCGGAAGCCGTTCGCCCCGATCCCGTACTTCTGGTCAGACCAGTACGGCCTGAAGATCCAGGCCTACGGCTACCTGCGCGCCTACGACGAGGCGCTCGTGGTGGACGGCGATCCGAACCAGCAGCGGTTCCTCATCGCCTACCGCAGGGCGGACCGGCTGACGGGAGTGCTCGCCATCGGCATGCCGCCCAAGACGTTGCGCGCCTGGCGTGCCCTGATCGCAGCCGCGACTCCGTGGGAGACCGCCATCCAGACGGTCACCGTCTGACGCACCCGCCACCAGCCACCGCAATGCGGTCCGCGCAGGTGAAGGCCGCCTCTCCCCTCCAGCGGCCTTCACCTGCACCCCCCGACACGGACGTGGAGTTCGTGCCGCCGCCGAGCGACATACGCTGGGGCGGTGCCAGCGCAACCCGCGGACCGCCGCACCCGTCGCTCCAGAACGGCCCTCGAGGCCGCCCTGATGGAGCTGATCACCGAACGCGAGCTCGCCCAGATCTCGATCTCGGACGTCACCAAGAGGGCGGACGTCAACCGCTCGACGTTCTACGAGCACTACACCGGTCTGGACGACCTGGCGGCCTCGGCGTGCACCGCGCTGTTCGACGAACTGGTCACGTCCGCCCCGCTGTCCGGCTCGGACACGACCACGAACGTCCGAGAGGCCCAGAACTCGCTGACGGGCCTGTTCACCCACGTCGCCGAGCACGCGCGCCTCTACCGAGTCCTGCTCGGGCCGGACGGCAGCGCTCGGGTGATCAACCACCTGCTCGATCGCATCACGGCAGGCGCCCATAGCCGGGTCGAACCCGCCGGCGGGGGCTCCGCCGGGCACCACGACGATCTCGTCGCGCGCTCTCACGACCCGACGGCGGCCTTCACCGCGGGCGCTGTGGTCGGCGCCGTGGTCGACTGGCTCCGATGGGGATGCCCTGGCACCCCGGAGCGGATGAGCGCCCTGATCTCGCCTCAGCTCCTCGCGGCCGTGTCAGGCCGCGAGGAGCCTCGGTGACGGACGTGAGGCGGGCCTACAGCACGACCTGCCACTACGGCTTCAAGACATCGGACTGGGCACCGACGATTCGCATCTGCAAGCCGTCCACTGGACGCAGGAAGCCCGCGGTGACCGCGGCACAGGTCGCCTGGGTCCAAGCCCGAACGAACCCGCCATGACTGCCGTGGAGAGCCTTGAGCTGCTCCTGCGAAAACGGTTCGGTCGTGCCGAAGAGAAAGCAGAACTGCGCACCGGGCGGTTCACCACCACGCGCGTCTTGAAGGCCGCCGGCGACGACGTGGTGACAGTCCACCTGCCGTC
This sequence comes from Lentzea sp. JNUCC 0626, assembly GCF_043632865.1. Classification (NCBI taxonomy): domain Bacteria; kingdom Bacillati; phylum Actinomycetota; class Actinomycetes; order Pseudonocardiales; family Pseudonocardiaceae; genus Lentzea; species Lentzea sp. JNUCC 0626. The sequence continues at coordinate 10,202,287 of NZ_CP171635.1, read as the reverse complement.
GGGCGTCGCCGGTGTGCCGACGCGTAAACCTCAGCCACACCGGCGACGAAGTACTCCGATTGGACGTACCCGAACCGCGCCAGGTCGAACGTGGTGTGAGAAGCCAGGACCGGTGCTCCCTTCTCTCCCGTCACCGGCCCCGAGATCGACGACGACTCCTCAGCCGAATGCGCGGCTGAGGAGTCGTCGGACAACAGGAGCGCGCACAACGCGCTCCAAAGTGGACGGTACGTCCTGCTTCCCTCCTTCAGTTCACATGTTCGTCGAGCTCGACGTGTACGAGCGAAGACTCAGGAGAGGTTGATCCACCACTTGTTGACACCGGACGTGGCGGCCTGCGGAGCCTCCTGGTACGTCCCGCCACCGACAGCGGGATAGCCACATCGGTCGTTGTCGAAGGTCACAACCCAGATCTGCCGCTCCTGCGATCCCGGCGCACTTCCGTCCCGCACCACCCTGACGACTCCGGTGTTGAAGTCCTGACCCGCCTTGAAGCCCTTGACACAGCGAAAGGTGCCGTCGAGGAAGTCTAGCTGCACGCTCTTCGCGTAGGCCGGAATCCTCGATCCGGTCAACATGATGGCGAACTGGGTGCCTGCGGCGTGCGCCGGCGAAGAGACGAGAACGGCACCCGCGCAGAACATCGCGCAGGACGTCAACACGGACATGAAACGCTTGAACACGATCTCCTCCTGAGAGAGTCCACGAGCGGCCAGAGCAGTCAGCTGAGCTCGATCCGCCACCTGTTGACGCCCGACAGAGCGGCCTGCGGGGCCTCCCACGTTCCCGAGAAACGGGGGTCGATGTTGCCCTCGTCGCACCGCCTCGCGCTGTAAACGCCGATCCGAACCGACCTGGCCTCCGAGCCCGGCCTGCTCCCGTCCGGAACCGACTTGACGATTCCCGTGTCGAGGTCCTGGCCTGGAGTGAGATCCTTCACGCAGCGGACCCCCAGCCCGTCGAAGAGGTTCACCTCAGCACTCTTCGCCCAGGACGGGATCTTGGAACCGACGAAGATGATCCTGAACTGCGTGTCCGCGGCTTGCGCCGGCGAAGCGATCAGGACAGCACCCGTGCAGAAGATCGCTGCAGCGGAAAGCGTGGACAGCACTCGCTTGAACAAGGTCTCCTCCTGAGAAAACCAACTGAATCAACATTTCTCGTCCTGTGGCACGTCATCCGCCGACGGCCACCAGGTTCGTCACGCGCGCCCGGTCGCGGGCGGCGTTGTGGTGCTCCAGCACGAGCAGGCCGAGCGGCTTGTCCGCCACGACTGAGTTCTGGTTCCGGTTCACGACGAGTGCGGTCCCCGGCTTGGCCACGTAGGTGATCGCGGGGACGCCCCCGCCCCGCACGGAGTAGCCGGGCGCCAGCACGTCATACGAGAGCCACCCACTGAGCCGGTCGATCTCCGCAGTGTCCTGTCCCGGAGCCGGGTAGAAACCGAAGGAACCCGCGGTGTAGCTGATTCGGTGAGACGACTCGTTCGGGTCGATTCCGAGCGCCGCGATCCTCACCGGCAGCACCAGCACGTTCGTGTCGAACACGTTGGTGTCGACATCGCCGAACTGCCCGTTCACAGGCTGCACGTCGACGCTCGGGTTGTCAGGCTGTGTCAAAGACACGGTGTTGGCCACCAGCACGTCGGTGTCGGGCATCTTGGCCACGATGGTCTGGAACTCCGGCTTGCCGTCGGCATTGGTGTCGATGTCGACGAATATCTGCGTGGTGGAGCCGATGTTGGCCCAGTCACCCCATGTGGCGACACCGAACGCGAGCAGCGAGTCGTCCGGTTTGCCCGCCGCTTTCGTGTGCTGTGCCGTTGACGCCGCACCGACGTACCTCAGGTCGCCGCCCTTCGCGGTTTCGTTGACCGCGCACTCGATCACGACATCGGGACCGCAGTCACGAAGCTTCGGTGATTTCGCCTGCAACTCGAAAACGCTGACCAGCGATCGGTAACGCTCGGCACCGGCACCCTGGTCGAGACCCCCGCCGGTCAGGTTGAGCACCGCTTGGTCCCGACCGGGTGCGAACCTCACGGAGTCCGGAGCCCTCACTGACGACACGGGCTTCGGTGCCGAGTACACGGACACCCGCAGCGGCACGGTGGCACCGCTCTTCGGCACGAACACGACACGTCCTGAAGCGTCCGCGACGAACTGCCGGGCCAGCCCGGACTGCATCGCCTGCATCGTCGGGTCCATGACCTTGCGCAACGCCTTCGGATCGGTGATCTTCAACGTCACCTCGACGTTCGCGACGCCGCGCGGGGTCAGCGCGAGCGACTTCTTGTTCACTGTGTACTCGACGCCTGGGAGCGTGTGCACCGCTTCGTAGCCGACGGCGTACTCGGCCGGGGCAGCGCCCTTGTTGACGATCTTGAGGGTCTTGGTCACGGCGAGCGGGCCGGACACTTCCACCACACCGAAGTTGACCGACACCGCGCCGGGATCGTCGGTCACGTAAGGCAGCACCAGGTTGTCGACAGCGGCTTGGGCGTCGATCCGCCCGCTGCCGACGCGCTGCGGTCCGAAGGTGCGGCCGGAGGAGTCGTGCACGTCGTGTCCGGCGGTGCCCATCAACGCCGCCTTCACCTCTTCGACCGACCAGTCCGGATGGATCTGACGAACCAGCGCCGCGATACCCGTGGTGTGTGGTGCCGCCATGGACGTTCCGGAGAACTCACCCCAGCCGGTTCCGCTGCCGCGCAACGCCGAGACGATGGTGTCGCCGGGCGCCGCGAGATCGGGCTTGACCGCGGGACGCCGGCCGCCCCTGGAGGTGAACCCGCTCGCGGTGTCCGCGTCGGGCTGGTAGTACGACAGTCCGCTCTCGATCCCCGTTCCGGCCATCCGCAGCCGCAGCGAACCGGCGATGAGCGCGGGGCGGGCCGCGGCCGTGGCACTGCCGCGCAGCTGGAACATGGGAACGTCCTGGTTTCCGGTGATCGCGGCCCGGAATCGCTCCAAAGTGGACGCGAGAATCACTCCCTTCGCGCCGGCGTTCTGGGCGTGTCCCGCACGCACCGCGGTCCCGCACGCGCGGGTCGCGTCGTTGTCGTCCCACTCGAGCCACACGATGTTGCCTGCCGCCTTGGCAGAGTCCGCGGCGGAGTAAGGCGCGCAACCGTCGTTGTTCGCCTGCGACAGGGCGGCGGCGGGTGCGGTCAGGTCGAGGGTGCCGAAGTGGGTGTACGCCTTGCTGAACTGCCCGGTCAACCGTCCGGGGACCGGCGCGGTCATGTCGATCACGTCGGTCTTGATCGCCGCGTCGAGCGTGCTTCCCACCGCCAGCGCCTCGACCACGTTGGCCGGCGTTCCACCCGCGTCGTTGACGTCACCGCTGTTGCCCGCGGAAACGACCGTCAAGACGTTGTTCTCGGCCAGCTTGCGCACGAAGAGCGAGTTCGGGTCGTCCGCCATGCCGAAGTCCTCACCGAGCGAGAGGTTCAGGACGTCGAGGCGGTCGGAGAAGTCTCCGTCGCCGTCAGGGTCGAGCGCCAGGTCGAGCGCCTGGGGGACGACGGCGCTCGACCCGTCACAACCGAACACCTTGATGGCGTACAGCAGTGCCTTCGGTGCCGTGCCGGGTCCGATCTTCATCGCGTTGAGCTCGTCGGCGGTCAGCTTCGCGTAGTCACCGGTGAAGGTGCTGCCATCGGCGTTGACGCCGAACCCGGCGGCGGTGCCCGCCACGTGTGTGCCGTGGGTGCTGCACGGCAACGGGTTCGAATCCGGCTCGGGCACCAGCGATCCTCCTGTCGTCCCGCTGGCGTCGTAATCGTCACCCACGAGATCAACACCGCCGATCACCTTGGCGGAGGGGAACAACGGGCTGGGCTTGGTGCGGTCGGTCTCCTGGTAGGCCTGGGGCGTGCCGGGACCACCGAAGTCGGCGTGCGTGTAGTCGATGCCGTCGTCGACGACGCCGACGCGCACGCCGTCGCCGAACTTCCCGGTCTGCTGCCAGGTGTTGAGCGTCCTCGTCAGCTGCACCGCGCCGGCGTTGGTCCGCCTCATCGGTACGACGGTCCGCATCGAGACGACATCGGAGCGTTTGGCCAGGTCCCGCAGGGTAGCCGCGTCAGCGGTCACGACCGCGCCGGGAACCGCGTTCGCAGTCTGGGTGATGAGCCGGGCGCCGGCATCGGCTGCCTTCAACTGCCGGACGACCGAGTCGACAGCACGGACGGTGCCGTCCCTGACCTCGCGCACGGCCTGTTTGGCCTTCTCCTTGCCCGTGCCCTTTCTCCGTTCTCCGTTGAAGGCGTCGACCGCGGGCGTCCGGGTCAGTTCGACAAACGCGGTCACCTGGCCGCGTGCGGAGCTCAGGCGAGGCTCGATCTTGTCCGTCAGCAGGGCTCGCTCGATCCTGGCGCTGCGCACGCCCTGTGCGAGCTTCGCCGCCTGCGCTGTCGCCGTCGGCGCACCCGCGACGGCGGCTATGAGCACGCCGGCGAACAACGTCGCCGACCAGCGCCACAGCCGCCGGGACCGGCGTGATGTGATCATCCCCATCCCTTGTCCGTCTCCACACCGCAACTTTCCTTCAGGTCACCCTCCTCTGGCCGGTCGGGTGCCGGATTTGCGCGGAGTCGCAGATGATTTCCGCACATCGCTGGCGGCGCCCCCGAACATCGGCGCACTTCGTCCGCTGAACGCGGAAGAAAACACGAAAATCGAGCATGCGACCTGGTCGTGCTCCATGCCGTCCCAGACTGTCCAATATGAACACTCGTACGCACGCCCGCAGGCTCGCACGGAGTTGCGGAATCGTCCTCGTCGCCGGTGCTCTCGCAATGGCGACCTCGGTGTCCGCTCACGCGGCGACCCAGTGGGAACTCTTCGGGGGCAGGTACATCTGGTTCGTCTCTCCGAGCGTTCCCAACGGCGCCTGCATCTCGTCGGGCGGAACGTACTCGGACGAACCGGGAGCACGAATCAGCACGCTCCTCTTCACGAACGACAGCAGCTGTTCGAACGGCGCAGGGACTCAGTGCAAATCGACAGTTCCCGTCGGCCCCGACGTCGGGCACCTGCGCTTCAACGCCGCCACCTGCCAGTGGGTCGTTCAGTAGCCACCGAACGACAGGGGCACAGCTGAACGCCTTCGGTTCACGTCCGCAGAACAGGGAAAAAGATCCAGCGCGCGTGAAACTCGACCGAGTGGCGCACATCTCACTTCCACACTGTCCACCATGAACACCAAGCCTCGTGTCCGAGGCATCGTCAGAACCTGCGGCGTCACACTGATCGTCGGCGTCTTCTCCCTGGCGAGCTCGTTGCCCGCCACAGCCGCGACGCAGTGGCAACTGACCGGCGGCAGGTACATCTGGTTCAGCACCCCCGGAGCCAAGGGCGCCTGCGTCCCATCCGGCGGATGGAGCTCGGTCGCACCGGGGGCTCAGATCGACACGATTCTCTTCAACAACAACAGCGGCTGCACGGATGGCGCCGGAAAACAGTGCAAGTCCACGGTTCCCACCAGCCCGGCCAGTGGTCACCTGGAGTTCGACGCGACCACCTGCGCGTGGACCGTCATGGTCAGCGAACCGGTCTGATCTTCTTGCAGCAGTCCGACAAACGAGGAGAGATCATGATTCGTTCAGTTCGCGCGGCACTGGCCGGTAGTGCCGCAATCGTCGCAGCCGCAACGCTTCTCGCGGTTCCCGCCGAGGCCGCCACGCATCTTCCCGACAACCAGTGCAGCGCGCCGCAGGGACAGTTCTGCCTGGCCGTCCACAACAGGAGTGCCAGGGACGCTTACGGGCTCTACAGCTTCCGCGCCCCCAACGGCACCTGCATGACCTACAAGGGCGACTGGGGTCCGGGCGACACGGTCGGATGGGACGTCCACGTGGCCGACGAGAAGTACCCCAGGATCAAGGCCTACCGGAAGACCGCCTGCGCGGGCGACAGCCAGTCCGGTACGTCGCAAAACCCCTCGTACCACCAGGGTCGATACCTCGTCGTCTCGATCACCGGCGAAAAGGCGAGTTGACGGTCCGTTCGACCGGCGACAACCGCCAGAGGGGTCCCGCGGGCTTGCCCGCGGGACCCCTCTGGAGCTTTCTGCGGTTCAGACGCTCACACCGGAGCGCTGGGCGGTCGCGAGCGAGAGCTCGGACGGACGAGCCTCGGTCTCGGACTCTTCGATCGCCACGACGGTTTCACCGTTCGAACGATGGCGGTAGGGAACGGCCAGAGCGGCGACGATCGCGAGGACGCAGATGGCGCCCGAGATCACGAACGACGTGGTGTAGCCGTCGATGGTAGGCAGCGGAACACCGGCCGAGGTGTTGGCCGCGAGGATCGCGGTGGCGACAGCCGTTCCGATCGAACCACCGACGGACCGAAGCGTCTGGTTGACGCTGTTTGCGACGCTGGTCTGCTCCGGGGACACACCGCTGTTGAGCAACGTCGGCATCGCCCCCATCGCCAGTCCCAGGCCGAGGCCGAGCAGGCCGGTCGCGACGTAGAAGTGCCAGTGCTCGGTGTGCAGGACCAGCAGGAAGGCGAACGTGGCCGTGGCGACGACGGTGCCGATCACCATGGGCCACTTCGGGCCGATGTGCTTGATCAGCATCGAGACGGCGGCGGCCGCGACCAGGGTTCCGGCGGTCAGCGGGAGCAGGGTCAGACCGGCGCCGAGAGCGTCGGCACCGAACCCGTAACCGAAACGGCTCGGCGTCTGCACGAACTGGATGACGAGCACGAACGCGCCGTACATGCCGGCTCCGGTCAGGAAGGCAGTGAGGTTGGTGCCGAGCACCACCGGCTTGCGCATCATCGACATGTCGATGAGCGGCTTGCTCACGCGCTGCTCGACGAGGTAGCAGGCCACCAGCAGCACCAGCGCGCCGACGAACAGGCCGAGCACGGTCGCGGAGCCCCAGCCCCAGCTCGGACCGCGGTTGATGCCGAGCACGAGGCACACCAGGCCGCCGCTCAGCGTCAGCAGGCCCCATACGTCGACGCGGAAGTCGTTCACCCGCTCGGGCAGCCGGATGAGGGTGGCGACGCCGAGCAGGCCAGTCGCGGTGGCGGCAGCGGAGATCCAGAACATGCCCTGAGCCGTCATGCCGGCGTTCACCAGGACGCCGGAGATCAGCAGACCGGCGCCTGCGCCGATCCCGGTGAGCGCGCTGAGCAGCGCGAGGCTGGAGGGCACCCGGTGCGGCGGGAAGATCGATCGCACGATCCCGATCGCGAGGGGCATCGCGGCGAAGCCCATGCCCTGCAGCGCACGACCTGCCAGCACGAGCGGCAGGGTGGTGGACACCGCCGCGAGCACCGAGCCCGCGGTGGCGAGCCCCAACGTCATCATCAGAACCCGCTTGCGGCCCAGTGCGTCACCGAGGGAACCGAGGAACGGGGTGAACACGGCCGCCGACAACAGGTTGACCGTGACCACCCAGGACACGTCCGCCATCGAGACTTCCAGCGACTTCGCCAGTCCGGGGAGGATCGGCATCACCAGGCTCTGCATCACCACGATGGCGAACGTCGAGAGCGCGAGCACGAGCAGCACGGCTGTAGGCGCTGTGCCCTTGCGGTGGGATGTCGCGGCTCCGGGTCGCGACGCGAGCAGTTCGGCCATTGCGGGGCTCCTAAGTAGTCAACTGACGACTTAGACGATAAGCTCTGCGACGAACATAAGTCAACGATTGACTACTTACTTGTCCGTGATGGTCGTCACCAGGCGTTTGCGCTGGTCTAGACTCAAGTCGTCGATCGACGATTTCCCAGGAGGGCAGCGATGGCAACGGAAAGCGATCAGGTCGCCCGACCTCGCCGCCGGGACGCGGTGGCGACCCGCAAGGCCCTGCTGGACGCGGCACGCGCGCTGATGGCCGAGCACGGCGTCGCGGGAACGAGCACCCGCGATGTCGCGACCGCGGCGGGCGTCAACCAGACGCTGGTGTACCGCTACTTCGGCTCGAAGGAGAAGCTCTTCTCCGAGGCCGCGGAGAGCAACGTCACCGGGGCCGACCTCATCATCGAGCAGACACCGCTGGACGAACTGGTCTCCGCGTTGCTCACCCGCGTCCTCGGCATGTCCGCGACGTCCGGAGCAGACACGGACATCGCGGCACTCGCCTCCGCCGCCAACGACGAAACCGTCCGGGCGATCATCCGCGAGCGGATCGAGCGCGGCTTCGGCGATCGACTCGCCCAGCGGCTCGACGGTCCGGATGCCGCCCTGCGCGCCGAACTGGTCGCCGCGATGATCACCGGGATCGCGTTTCTCTACCGCAAGATCGGCACCACAGCCCTCACCGGCGCGGACAGAGCGACCTTGGACGGCTGGGTCCGCAGCATGGCGGCGCCGCTGCTCGCCTCGCCCGAGGCCGGAAACCACTGATGCGACAGGCGGAGTGCGGCGCATTCGCGCGCCGCACCCCATAGGGCACCCGTCGCGCCGTGACCACCGCCACGGCGATCAGAACATCGTGTTGTCGTTCTTGGACGTGGCCGGGATGACCTGCAGCACGTCCCAGTGCTCGACGATCTTCCCGTTCTCGTCGAACCGGAAGATGTCGATGCCCGCGTAGTCCTCGTCCGGCCAGCTCTGGTGGCAGTGCAGGACGACGTGGTCCTTTTCGGCGAGGGCGCGCTTGAAGGTGACGCGCTTGCCGGGGTACTCGGCCGCCATGCGCTCGAAGTAGTCGATGAACGCCGGCTTGCCGTCACCGACGTGCGGGTTGTGCTGGATGTACGTGTCGCCGGCGTACAGGGCGATGGCTTCGGCGGGCCGGCATTCGTTGAACATCAGTTCGTAGAAGGCCTTGGCAGTCGCCTTGTTCTTTTCCAAATCATTCATCGGGCCACCTTAACCCCAGGGGCGGTCACAGCTCATCCACGCTTGCTTCGACACTGGACGTAGGCGACGAACTGGTTTTTTCCCACGGTCGGCATGTCGTAGCTGTCCACCGCTTGCCCGTCTTCTTTCTGGCACAGGGCCTCGGTTGCAGACTTGTCCGCGCTCGCCGCCTCGAACGAAGTGCGGTCGGGTCCGTGGACGGTCCACTCGTCGGCAGCCTGTGCCGACGTCGTCACCACGCCGACAAAGGCCGCGGCGCAGAGTGCCGAGATTGCAGCTTGACGAATTGCATTGTTCATGACAAAACTCCACATCCACAGTCGCCGCAAATGCGAGTGTCGGTCGCACCGGCTGCCCCGGCAACCCGAGCGATCAATTTCAGAAAAGTTCGGAAAATTTTACTCATAATCATCAACGATAGGATCCAGGGATCATGAATCGGAAACGCGCAGTGCTGGCGGGCATCGTGGCCGCGACCACGGCCTCGGTCGGCATCGTGGTGCTGGCGGCGGGCCCGGCCCTTGCAGGGCCGCCCCCCTGCAACGAGTCGGACACCGCCAACAAGGCTTGCGTCGTGGTCATCTACAACAACACTCCGGTGAAGAGCATCCGCGTCAACGGCCGGTGCCTGGTGGGTCCGAGCGGGTACCACGGCGACGTCTCGGTCAGCGTCAACGGCACTCCGGAAACCAAGACCTACCGCGGCAGCAAGTGCGAAGGCAACACTCAGACGTCCGCGACTGTTCGCTGGCTCGGAGCAGGCATCGACGGATACCGCCAGGTGAAGATCACGAACTGATCCCCGTCACTGGCTCCGCCCAGCGCGACATGACAGGTGACGGCGGGAAGTCGTGGCAGGACTTGTTCTTCCGCACACCCCGGTCCGGCCGGGACTCCCCGTCGTCACATTCAGCCCCCGGAGCTCGCCACGGCGCGGAGCCGGCACTTCCCGCGCACATTTCACACACTTCCTCGAGGTGTCGACTGTCGGCGAAATCACTTCATTCCGTTTCGGCACTGCCGAGGGTTTTCCCCTGAGGTGCCTGCGGATACCCTGATTCGCCGCTCGAAATCGTGTTCATCGAAGATCGTGATCGGCAATCTGTCCCAACGTATGCCGCCGAGAGGGGTTGCGTGGAACCCCGCGTTCTCACTGAAGGGCTGAGCAAGTCCTATGGCGACGTCGATGCCCTCGTCGACGTCTCCGTCTCGGTCGGGGCGGGCCGGGTGCTGGCCGTGCTGGGCCACAACGGCGCCGGTAAGACGACGTTGGTCGACGTTCTCTCGACCCGATGTGTCGCGGACTCCGGTGTCGCGCGGGTGTGCGGATTCGACGTCGCACGGCAGGGGAACCAGGTCCGCCGGAGGATCGGCGTCGCGACGCAGTTCACCGCCCTCGACGACGCGCTGTCCGGCAGGGACAACCTCATCCTGCTCGCCCGCCTGCTCGGAGACAGCCGCAGACAGGCTCAGGCGGCGGCAGACGAGCAGTTGGCGGCGTTCGGGCTCACCAGGGCAGCGAACCGCTTGGTCCGTACCTATTCCGGTGGAATGCGCCGCCGGACGGACCTGGCGGCGTGCATGCTCGGCCGCCCGCTGGTGCTGTTCCTCGACGAACCGAGCACGGGCCTCGACCCGGTGGCGTGCCGCCGGCTGTGGCACAAGATCAAGAAACTCGCCGAGGAGGGCATCACCATCGTGCTGACCACCCAGTACCTCGAAGAGGCAGAGCGCCTGGCCGACGACGTGATCGTGCTGGCAGGTGGCCGAGTGGTGGCGGCGGGTACGCCGCGGACCTTGAAGGAGGGCGTCGGCAGAAGGCTGCTGACCCTGACGTTCCTCAACCCGGGGCAGGGTGCGGCCGCGACGAACTGGCTGCACAGGAGCGGCTTGGAGGCAGTGCGGAACCACGAGGGCAGCACGCTGACGGTCCCGTTGCGCCACGCCCAGCAGGCGGTCGCCGCGATGCGGGTGGTGGATGCGATGAGGCTGGTGGTGACCGACGTGCGGGTCACCGAGCCCACTTTGGAGGACGTGTACCTCAGCCTGTACCGGGACCCCCAGAGGAAACGCTGATGCGCGCGGCGCGGCGAGCCTCGCACCGAACGCGGGGCGGCTTGGCGCACCAGGTCCGCGTTCTCACTGGCCGCTACCTGCGGCAGTCCTTCGGCGACGCCCGGCTGTTCTTCCTCGGCCTGGCCCAGCCCACGGTGCTGCTCCTGCTGTTCAGCCAGGTCTTCGCGGGAGTCGCTGTGATGCCCGGTGTCGCCCGCTACGACGGTTATCTCCACTTCCTGCTACCCACGACCTTGGTCAACATCGCGCTCAGCGCCGCGATGAGCGCCGGCTACGGCCTGCTCGGCGATGGCTACACGGGTTTCGCGGGGCGACTGCACACGATGCCGGTGACCAGGATGTCCTTGGTGCTGGCCCGCACCCTCGCCGACGCCGTCAGGCTGGTGGTGCAGCTGGCCGCGGTCGTGCTGATCGCCGTGGTCGTGCTCGGTTACCGGCCGGGGACCTGGTCGGGACTGCTCGCCGCCCTTGGCGTGACCGTGGTGATCGGCTGGTCCATGAGCTGGCTGTTCCTCGCGATTGCGGCATGGCGGCCGAGACTGGAAGCGATGCAGGCGGTGACGTTCGTGGTGATGTTCCCGTTGATGTTCACCTCCAGCGCCTACATGCCCGTCGAGACCATGCCGCCGTGGCTCCGCGTCGTGACGAGGTTCAACCCGGTGACCTACTCAGTCGACGCGACGAGGGCTCTCGTGGTCGGCGCCCCCGCCGAAGACGCGCTGATCATGGCTTTGGCGCTGACCGCGGCATGCGCACTGATCGGAGCGACCGCGACCTGTCTGCGTGTGTCCCGCAGGCGGTGACACCCGCGGGAAATGCGCCGGATCAAACCAACCTCTCCACCACGTCCGCGGCCGCGCACGCACCCCCGGCGGCGACGAAGGAGTCCCGGACGCGCCGTGCCGCGGCGGTGAACGACGGTTCGGTCAGCACGTCGTCGAGCGCCTTGCCGATGTGAGCGGCTTTCGCGTGCGAGAAGCGAAGCCGCACCCCCGCACCCGCCCGTGCGACCTGGGCAGCGACGACCGGCTGATCGTCTCTGATCGGGGCGAGCACCAGTGGTACCGCCTGCGCGAGTGCCTCACAGGTGGTGTTGTGTCCCGCATGACAGACGACGGCCGCCATGTGCGGCAACAGGGCCTGCTGCGGCAGCCAGGGCACGCGGACGAAGGCGCCTTCCACGTCGCGCAGGCTGTGACCAGGATCGGCGAACACGCCCTGCACACCAGGCCGGTCCCGCAGCGCCGACGCGCACTCGCGCAGGAAACCGGCGGAGACGTCGACGTTCTCCGTGCCCATGGTGACGAGCACCTTGGGCCGGGCGGGGTCGAGCGCGTCCCACGGGAATCCGCCGCCGTCGGCACGTCGCCGAACGGGACCCACGAAGTGCACGGGCACAACGGGATCACCGACCAGTGCCGTCGTGCTGAACGCGACGACCAGGTGCGGCGAGAACCGGAGATCACCTTCGGCCGCAGGATCGCCGAACTGCGTCCGCAGACAGCCCAGCAGGCCCGCCAACCAGACCCGGAGCTGAGGCAGCATCGCCAGTGGATCCACCAGTTCGGACGAGGTGGTCGCCATGGTCGCCCACGGGATGCCGGCCCGCTCGGAGACCAGTGCACCGGCCAGTGCCTGCTGATCGGTGAGCACGACGTCCGGCCTCGCGCGTGCGACCGCCTGCCGAACTCCAGGCTCCATCCAGCACGCCAGCGGGATCAGCACTCGTTCCCAGAGGTGTTCGAGCGCCGCGAACCCTCGCAGGCCCGAAGACCGCGGAGTCAACGGCGCCCGGCCGGTGTCGTGCACGGGCCAGCGGCCGGGCAGCGTTCTGGCCAGCACGGACGCGTCGCCCGCCCAGGCGACCTCGTGCCCGCGGTCGCGCAGTTCCTCGGCGACCCCGATCACGGGGTTCACATGACCGGTGAACGGCGGTACCACGACCAGGAACCTGCTCACCGGACCGCCCTCGCCTCGACGTGCACGCGCGCGATCCAGTCCAGGATCACCGGCCGGATCTCGTGATGGCGTGCGACGAGCACGGAGTGGTCCTGTCCGTCGACGACGGCGGTCTCGCAGCGCGGCAGCATCCGTTCCAGCCCGTGCAGGTCCTCGCTCTGGAACCCCTCACTGCCCACAATGGACAGCACAGGGGCCATGAGCCTCGCCAGCTGCGCGTCGTCGTGCGCCGGTCCGCTCGGAACGTCCTGCACGATGCTGGTCGCGCGGATGACCTCCGCCGCCGCGGCGGCGAGCCGCGCGTGGTGGTGGCCGAAGGTGTCCTCGACCCAGGCCAGGTACCGCTCCGCCTCCATGCCGTCAACCACACCGTTGAGCGCTCGCGCCATCTTCTCCGACCAGAGCGGAGTCGCGGGCTCCGCCTCGATCGCGACGATGCTCGCGACCCGCTCCGGGTACGCCGCCGCGAAGCGGAACGCGATCGTGCCGCCGAAACTGTTGCCCACCAGGTGAACCGGCTCGCTGATCCCGATGCCGTCGATCAGCTCGCGCAGGTCGGCGACGAAATCCGCCAGCCGGTAGCCACGAGCGGGCCGGTCACTGCGGCCGTGGCCACGCAGGTCGTAGGTGAGCACGTCAAACCCCGCCGCGGCGACCGGTGACGCCAGGGTGAGGTAGAAGCTCGCGAGGCTGTCATAGCCCAGCCCGTGCACGAACACCACCTGCGGAGCGGGCGAGCAGGGCGCGTTCTTCGGTGGCAACCGCTGGTAGTGGGTGCGAACCCCGTTCGTCACCAGGAAGCTCACGCTGGGGTGCTCGCCTTCTTCTCGAGCGACGAGACCACGAAGTCGACCAGCAGACCGAGGCGCAGGCCGATCACCCTGTCCATCTTGAGATCAGCGAGGAACTCGGCCAGGTTGACGTGCTCGCCGTACCGATCGGCGATCATCGCGCCCAGGCTGACGAGGTCGATGCTCTCGAGTCCGAGGTCGTCGTGGAACCTGCTGTCAGCGGTGATCTCGACGTCGTCGAGACCGTATTGGTCGAGCAGGTCGGTCACCATCGTCGCGATGTCCTCGAGTACCTCGGCCGCGGAGGGAACGGCGGAATTCGTCACGGTTGTCTCCTTCACGTGCAACGGACTCGGTAACTGCGGGGTGGCAGTCCACCCGGATTGCTGATCGAGTTGCCGGACGGGTCCACTCCGCCGTCCGGCTCGGAGACCTCGACGGCCGGTCTGGGGCCGGGACCGGCCGGACGCACGACCGCCACCCCCACCTCGGCGTGGTGGGCGACCGCCACCTCGAGATCGGGAAGGTCGAGCCCGTGCTCGCCCATCACCAGGACCTGGCCGGGGATGTGCCGACGCACGCGAAGTTCGGCCGGGTAGATCGGACCGGCTCCGTTGTCCCACAACCAGCCGCGCACGGCGTCCTTGGCCGCGATCAGTTCGAGCAGCCAGGCACGGCGCTTCGCCGGCGGCAACCGGTCGTACTCCTCGCATTCGGCGAGGCCCGCGTATCGGTGGAGGTAGAACTCCCTCGACGCCAGAGTCCGCCAACGCTCGGCGACCCACCACCATCCGCCGGGGTGGTGCTCGGACAGCGTCGCGAACGCTGGCGCCCGATGCACCGCTCCTCCCCGTTCGTCGCTGTCGAACCGCCTGTCGACCCAGCCGTGCACCAACATGATCGGCACGCCGTACCGGCACAACTGCCCTTCGACAGTCACCGCGTCCTCGTCGATGTCGGTCACCCTGATCAGACAGTCGACCTCCGCGCCCGCCGGCGGCTCGGGACCGTACAGGTCGATCCTGGCGATCCGGGTGGGCAGCGCTATCCAGCGTCCCGACTCGTTCTCGACCAGCCACTGACCGAGGAACTGGCCGAGGTTGTCCAGCAGACCGCCGGGAACGTCCGGCGTCGTGATCACCCCGGTGATTGTCCTGTTCGACACACCGACCGTGCGGGTCATTCCCCGCCATGCCGGGCCGTGGAACATCCAGCCCTGCCGGTAGATCTCGGCCGCGGTCAGCGCCGGCCGCCGCTCCTCGCCTGCGCGCCAAGGTGCGGGTGGCGGCGGGTAGCGCGTGCCGAACAGCGCCGTCGACTCGGCGTGGTCACCCAGCCGCACTCGCGCCCGGTCAGCACCAGCGTGCTCGACCGCCAGGGTCACCTGCTGCGGCGGCGAGGCGGTCAGCCAGCGGTGGAACCGGACGTCTTCGAGCGCGACGACCACCCGGCTCGGACAGGCACGCTCCGCTGCGGCGATCATGTGCGCGACCATCGTGGTCGCGGGCATCACGGCACGCAGGTCTTCGTCCTGCGGCCATCCGGCACGCTGGCGCATCAGGCTGTGATCCCTGAGGTACGGCATGGCTCGCAGGGACACTTCGAGGGTTTCCCGCTGTTCGCCACTGCCCGCCGCGCGGAGGACCTGCGCCACGGCCTCGGCCATGTCGTCGAGAAACCCTGCCATTTCAGCGGCGAGCGGCACGCTGACGCCCAGCGACACCAGACCCGCGTGTCCGCGCGGATTCCCTGGCTCGGGCACGGTCTCGGGAGCAGGCGGCTCCAGTGCGGAGAAGTCGGGCTCCGCTCCCTCCACCCACAGCGCCACCGCGCACCGGCGCAGCTGGTCCAGGCCGGTCCGTTGGGCCGAGTTCGCCGGTACCACGAGGAAGTCGGCGTCCGGGACGTCGTGCCGGAGCGTGTCCTCGACGAGCGAGCCGAGCTGCCCGGGACCGAGCTGCACGAAGACTCGTACCCCGGTGGCGTACAGGCCGCCGATCACCTGCCGGAAGCGCACGGGCTCGACGAGGTGCCTCAGGCACAACGCTTGCGCGGCCGTCTGCTCGTCCGGGAACGGCGCGGCGGTCGTGGCCGACCAGACCGGTGTGACGGCCGGCCGCATCGGCAGGCTCGGCATTCCGTCGCGGAAGTAGCCGAGGTACGGCTCGAGCATCGGGGTGTGGAACCCGGACCGGAACGGCAGCGGCTCGCAGATCACCCCGCAAGCCCGCAGCTGCGCGACGACGTCGGCGACCGCGCTCTCCGGACCGCAGATCACCGTCTGGTTGGCCGAGTTCTCGTGGGAGATCACGACCTCCGGGCGACCGGCGAGCACAGGACGGGCCCGCTCGGGTGAGCAGCCGAGAACAGCGAACTCCACCCCCGGCACCCGCAACGCGTCAAGATCCGCGTGCGCGACCATCGCGTCGAACGCCGCACCGGAGACGATACCGCCGGAGATCATCGCCGCCCACTCGCCCACGCTGTGCCCTACGACCGCGGCAGGCCGGATGCCGACCCGCCGCACAGCCGCGTCCAGCAACCGTCCCACGGCCATCACCGCGGCACCGTGCCTGCCCACGGTCGTGGTCGAGATCTCGGGAACCGGGAGTCCGAAGTGCTCGGCCACGTCGTCGACCCGAGGTTCGAAGCACGCTTCCAGTCCCGGGAAGATGAACACGACGCCCGCGTCGCCCGCGAGCAGCGGCCTCGGGCTGAACCAGAGGTCGCCACGCTTGCGAACCGGATTCCCCTTCAACACCAACCGCCGGGCAGCGTCGAGCCGCTTCGGCGTCGGGTCCACCACACCCAGGCGTGGACCGCGCCCTCGGTAGGCCGGTCGTTCCGGTGGCGAGTCCGGGTCGACCCCGTCGAGTGCCGCCAGCAGGCCGGCCAGGTCCGGTGCGGCCAGTAGCAGCACCCGGTCAGCGACGGCAGCGACGGGGCGGGTGGTCGTCATCGGCCTACCAACCCTGGGGCGGCGTAGAGGACAGCCGGAGCGTCGCCCCAGGCCAGCTCGCGGATGAGCGCGGCTACCGCGGCGTCCGGATCCAGCAGACCGATTCCGCGCTCGTCGTAGGAACGGGCCAGCTCCTCGGTCACCATGCCACCGTGCACTCCACGCGGCGCCCACGGTCCCCAGTGGACGGTCACCGCACGAGAGCCGGACCTCCCCGACCACTCGGTGCCCACCGCTTCGAGCGCGTCGTTGGCAGCGGCGTAGTCGCTCTGTCCACGATTGCCCCGCACAGCGGCGATGCTGCCGAAGAACACCACGATCCCCGGTTGTTCTGGCAGATCGTCGAGCGCACCGAGCAGTCCGCGCGCACCGTCCACTTTGGTGCGGAACACCCGGGAGAACGACGTGGGCTCCTTGTCGGCGATCAGCCGATCTTCGATGACGCCCGCCGCGAAGATCACGCCGTCGAGCCGTCCGCGCTCCGCGTGCACCTGTTTGACCAGACCTCGCACCGCGTCCGGGTCGGTCACGTCGGCGGCGTGGTAGGTGGCGAGACTGCCGAGCCCGCGAAGCTCGGACAAGGTGGCTTCGACCTCGCGGCGGGCCAGGACCTCCCTCGCCCTCCTGTCGTTCTCGGCCGGCTCCCGGTGCCCGAGCGCGGCCAGCGCGCCGCGCAGTGCGGGCAGGTCGGCCGCGGCGGCCACCTCGGCCGGTTCCGCTTCGGCGGATCGGGCCGTGCGCCCGACCAGCTCGATCCGGCACCGGGTCGCCGTGGCGATCGCGACCGCGACCTTGGCGGTGATGCCGCGTGCGCCGCCCACGAGCAACACGACGGAATCCGCGGTCAGGCCGGCGGCGGCGAGTTCCGCGGCGCCGTCCCCCGCCGGACCCGCACCGGTGAGCGCGAGACCGCCGAGCCGGGCCGGGACCAGTCGCGGGACGAGCCGCTGTTCCCCCGCCAGCACGACCGGCGCGTCGTTGCCGTCCTGCAGCTCGGAGATCACCGTCTCGGCGATCTGGTCCACGTCGGTGACCTGGTCGAGTTCGATCACCCGGGTCAACGTCAGCGGGTACTCCCGTTCCAAGCTCCGGAAGAACCCGCGCAGGCCCCACGTCTGTGCACCGGCGGCGGCCACCGCGACGCACCATTGCACGCGGGAGAGCGCCGCCCGGAAGAGCGGGAAGATCTCGGGAAGCACCGGCTCGGTGGCCACCGTCAACCCGTGCAACGACACCAGGCCGTCGATGTCCGGAACCGCGTCGAGCTGCTCGACGCTGTCGGCCATCACCGGCAGAGCACCACTCGCCGACAGCCGGTCGGCCAGCGCCTCGGCGACGTTCCGTTCTCCACCGGCGATGACGATGGTCGCACCGACGAGCGCAACCGGATCGGCGGCGATCTCGGCTTCGACCAGCTCCAGGACGAACCGGCTGGGTTCGACACCCGCTGGGGCACCGCCCACCGCGATCGCCGCTTCCGGCTCAGCCTCGGAACTGGCGACGGCGACCGCGCTCTTACCGCCGCCGAGCACCTTCGCCATGTCCGCGGCCGTCCGGCTGCGGATCAACTCCTCGACGAACGACCTCCCGTTCTCTGTCCTGCCCGCGAGCTCGCCCGCGATCTCCGTGCGCTTGATGGAGTCCACCGACAGATCCGCCTCGAGGTCGAGGTCGGAATCGATCATGTCCGGCGGATACCCGGTCCGCTTGCTGATCACGGCGACCACGGCGGTCAGCAGATCGGTCTCGGCAACCGCTTCGGCCTGCTCGGCAGGTCGCGGCGGTGCGGCGGCCGGCGCAAGCGCTCGCACCGCCGGCAGCTCCACCACGGGCGTGGACGCGACGGCCCCCGCGCCGGAGGAGCCGAGGTAGCCGAGCATGACGTCGCGCTGCGCGGCGACGAGCTCGCGGCTGGCCCTGAGGAACTCGGAGACGAGCGCCTCGCGCCCGGACGGAGTGGTCACGGCGGTCGTCCTCGAATCAGTGATCGTGGTGATCCTGCGGGCAGGAGTCAGTCCTCCCGGGACGACGTCGCCGTCCTTGGTACGCACCAGATGCCCGTCGACGGTCCAGCGCGGCCGCGCGGGTGGCTCGGCGAAGGTGAGGTCCATGGCGTGCCTGCCGCTGTGCAGCGGGCCGGGCCGCACGTCGATGCCTGCCGCGGCAAGCCTTGCCAGTGCGGTCAGCAGACCTCGGAGACCGTTCTCCCCTGGAGTGACCACGGTGTGCGGCCGATCACCCAGGATCTTGCCGACCAGCCCGCCGAGCACCGATCCTGGCCCCGCCTCGACGAAGACCCTCGCGCCGTCGGCGTACATGGCCTCGATCTGTTCGGTGAACAGCACCGGCGAGCCGATCTGCGCGGCCAGTTCGGCCCGCACGGCGCTGGCGCTCCGCTCGTACCGGGCCGCCGTCCTGTTCGCCCACACCGGACGGTCTGGTTCACGGATGCCGGTGTGGGCGAGCACTGCACCGAACACAGGACCTGCCGCCGCCACCACGGGGCTGTGGAACGCGCAGGCGACCGGCAACGCGGTGGCGCTCAGCGACGCTTCGGCCAGCGCGGACATCGCGGCGTCGACCGCGGCCGACGGACCGGAGATCACCGTCTGCTCGGGTGCGTTGTGGTTTGCGATCACCGGACGGGCGCCCGGCAACTCGGCCAGCACCCGCTCGACTGCGGCGCGCGGCGCGGACACGGCCGCCATGGCTCCGGGATCATCCCCCGCCGCGTCCACAATGGACCTGGCACGGGCCCTGCTGATTTCCAGGAGCACGGTCGGCTCGAGTGCACCCGCCGCCGTGAGCGCGACCAGTTCGCCGTAGCTGTGCCCGGCGAACATGTCAGCGTGGACGCCGAGCCGCGTGAGCAGGTCGTGCACGGCGAGACCCGCGATACCGAGTGCGGGTTGGGCGAGCTGGGTGTCACGCAACCGGTCCTGCTGGGCCCGCGTCTCGTCCAGGCCGAAAGCCGCTCGCGGAAACATGGCGTCGACCTCGGGCCCGCCCATCCGGGCGACCCGGCGCAGCTCCGGGAAGGCCACGAACAGCTCGGCGAGCATGCCGGGACGCTGACTTCCCTGTCCGGGAAAGAGCACGGCCACCTTGCCGTCCGGGACGTCCTGGCAGACCAGCACCCCGTCCGGTGTCTCACCGCTGGTCACGGCTCCCACGAGACGGGCCAGCTCGTCCAGTCCGCCGGCGACGAACGCCAGGCGCACCGGCGCGTCCTCGACCGAGTTCCACACGGAGACCGTCTTCGCGAAGTCGCGCAGCGCCCGCGGTCGCCCCGCGGAGTCGTTCGCCAGCAGCAAGGTGCGCAGCCGCTGGAGCTGGCGGACAGCGCCTGCATGGTCGCGAGCCCGGACGAGGAAGAGCTCCTGCGGCCAGTCGACCTGTGCGTGCCGGACCAGCTCTGCCGAGCCGTGCCCGGACAGGACCAGGTGGAAGTTCGTGCCGCCGAAGCCGAACGCGCTGATCGCGGCCACCCGGTTCACCGCGGCCGTGAGCCACGGAACGGGCCGGGTGCGGAACACGAACGGGCTCTTCGCCGCGTCCCAGGCCGGGTGGGGCGTGCTGATCCTGGTCGGCGGCAGCACTCCGGTGTGGACCGCCATGGCCATCTTGATCAGCCCTGCCAGTCCTGCGGCGCACTTGGTGTGCCCGATCTGCGACTTGACCGAGCCGAGCTGGCAGCTACCGGGAGTCGCGCCGCCGTCCGTGAAAGCCTCATCGAGCGTGGTGAGCTCGGTCCGGTCGCCCAATGCGGTGCCGGTGCCGTGTGCTTCCAGCAAACCGATCTGGGACGGCGACAGGCCCGCGTTGCGGTAGGCCCTGTCCAGCGCCCGGCGCTGACCTTCGGTCCGGGGAGCGGTCAGTCCCATCGCCCGGCCGTCGCTGCTGCTGCCGATGCCCTTGATCACCCCGTAGACGCGGTCACCGTCGCGTTCGGCGTCCGCGAGCCGCTTCAGGACGACGCAGGCCACTCCCTCGCCCAGCGCGATGCCGTCGCCGTCGGCGTCGAAGGGACGGCACCGCCCGGTCGGCGACAACGCGCCCACCGACGAGAACATCAGGAAGTCCTCGATGGAGTTGTGCAGATCCGCGGCGCCGCACAACACGACGTCGCTGTCGCCGGCGAGGAGCTCCTTGCACGCGAGGTCGACCGCGGCCAGCGACGAACCGCACGCCGCGTCGACGATGTAGTTGGCGCCGCCGAGGTCCAGCCGATTGGCGATCCGGCCCGCGATGACGTTGGCCAGCTTGCCGGGGAACGAGTCCTCGGTGAGCCGGGGCAGTTGCTCGTCGAGCGCTGCCGGCAGTTCCGTGAGATAGGCGCGCAGCATCATGCGCAACGTCTTGGCACGAGCCAGGTCGCTGCCTGCCTCCGTGCCGAAGATGACGCTGGTGCGTTCCCGGTTGAACGGCCTGTTCTCGTAGCCTGCGTCGTCCAACGCGCGCCTGGCGGCTTCGAGTGCCAGCAGCTGCACCGGTTCGATCGAGGCCAGCGCCGTCGGCGGGATGCCGTAGCGGAGCGCGTCGAACGGGATCCGCGGCAGGAACCCGCCCCACTTCGAGTACGTCCGGTCGCCAGTGCTCGGCGTCGTGTCCTCGGTGTGGTAGACGTCCGGGTCCCACCGGTCCGGCGCCACCTCGGTGACGGCGTCGACGTTGGCGAGGACGTTCGCCCAGAACGCCGGCAAATCCGCCGCACCGGGGAACATGCCGGACATCCCGACGATCGCGACGTCCAGCGGCGCCGGGGGCTCGTCCTCGGTGACGACGGCGGGCACTGCCCTCGCGGCGAGGAACTCGACGGCACCGTCGGTCACCTCGGTGTGCAGCGCGGCGATGTCGGTCGCGGCCGATCTCAGCACCGCCACCTGGCCCGCCATGAACATGCCCTCGTCGTACTGCTCGGACTCGTCGACGCTCACCAGCAGATGACCCTCGCGGCGGATTCCCTTGCTGGCGATGCGAAGCCTGCCGACGTTGAGGTCTTCGAGCTGTTGCCACGCCTCACGTCCTGCCACCCCGTGCTCGGCCAGGTCGCGCCGGATCGCGTGGAACTCGTCGGTGAACGGGCTCGGCAGGCACCGGGTGACGTGCCCTGGCGCGGTTTCCAGCAGCACCGTCTGTTCCGCGGCCACCACCTGTTCCTGGAACAACGGCTGCACAGCGCCATGTGCCACGGCTTCTTCGGTGAAGAGGTAGGCCGTCCCCATGAGCACACCCACCGCGACCCCGCATGCGGTCAGCGGCGCCGCCGCGGTCGAGACCATCGCCGCCGACCGCGCGTCGTGGATGCCGCCCGCGAACAGGACGTTCAGTTCTCCGGGGTCGCCACCACCGGCGACGAAGTCGAGCAGCACGTCGATCGCCGCCTGCCACAGGCAGAAACTCGAACGCGGCCCGACGTGCCCACCGCATTCCGAGCCCTCGAACACGAACCTGCGCGCGCCCGCGTCGAGGAACTGCCGCAGCAGCGCGGGCGAAGGCGCGTGCAGGAAAGTGGCGATCCCGGCGTTCTCCAGCTCGGCAGTCTGGTCGGGCCGCCCGCCCGCGATGAGCGCCGCGGCAGGACGGAACTCACGGATCACCTGGAGCTGCGACGCGCGGACCTGGTCCGGGGCGAACCCGAGGACACCTACGCCCCACGGGAGATCACCCAGTTCGGTCTTGGTCAGCGTGAGCAAGTCCCTGGTCTGCTCCGCGGTGGACAGCGCGAGCGCGAGGAAGGGCAGCGCGCCGGCTTCGGCGACGGCCCTCGCGAAACCGGCCTGGTCGCTCACCCTCGTCATCGGCCCCTGGACGACCGGAAGCGCGGTGCCCATCGCACGGGCGAACGCCGACCCCGGCTGCACCGCGACCTCGCCGAACCGCTCCGGCGAGCGGGCAACGCCGTCGACGGCCTCCTCGACGGCTTTGATCGCACGTGCGGCGGACCCGTACCGCTCGGCGAACACGAGCGCCATCGCGCAGTCCGCGCCGATCGGAACGGGCACGTCACCGGGCTGCGGCATGTCCAACGAGTGGTAACCGTCAGCGAGCATGGTTCCGGTGCCGTTGCTCAGTGCGATCCGGGCCTGCACCGAGTCCGGAAGTGCCGACTCCGGCAGCAACGCGAGCTGGGAATCCAGCACGACACCGGCCGCGCCACCCACGACGGCCGCCGCCGCCGTCGCGGGCCCGATGCCGCCACAGGCCCAGACCGGCAAGGTCAGCAACTCGTCGCCGAGAACCTGTTGGAGCAGCACGAACGAACCGAGGTCACTGACGTGACCGCCGGACTCGGCGCCGCGCGTGATGAGACCGCTCGCGCCCAATGCCTGAGCCGCACGACCTTGAGCCGAGGAAGTCACCTCGGCCAGCACAGCCCAGTGCTCAGCCACCTCGGGCACCTGCCAGGGCGAACCGGGACCGAGCACCACCGCGCTGATGCCGTTCGTACCGACCACGTCGAACACTTCGGAGATCGACGCACGGCAGTCCGCGGCCACCCGCACACCGAGAGCCTTGCCCTGCGCAGTGTCGAGGACCTTGGCCAGCTGGTCCATCGCGCGCCGGTCTCCGATGCCGAGATCGAGCACCCCCAGCGCCCCGGCCCAGGCTGCAGCCGCGGCAAGAGTCGCGTCAGGCACCTCGCCGGGCGTGATGGCGACGACGCGCCAACCCGAAGTCGTCGGTGATTCCATGGCGAACTCCTTCTCAGCCTTGGCTCTGCCGCTCGATCCAGGCGTCGGTATTCAAGGCCTTGGCCGCGTGCAGCGCACCGACTTCTCGGTGGGGGAAGATGAAGAAGCCGTCCTCGTCGAGGCCTGCCGCGACCGCGTCCGCGACCTCCTCCGGTTCGAGGATCACGTCGAGGTCCGTGACAGCACGGGCAGCCCGGTGACCGGCTTCGACCGACGGCATCAGCAGGTCTGTCCGCACACCGAGCGGGCACAGCGCCTGAACCTTGATCCCGAGGTGTCCGTAAGTCGTGGCCAGCCACTCCGCGACCGCGACCGCCGCGCTCTTCGTCGCGGCGTAGGGCGCGTCACCCGGCAGACCCAGCAAGCCCGCGGCCGAGGCCGTGATGACGACATGCCCCTTGCGGCGCCGCGACATGCTCGGCAACAACGCGTGCGCGAGGTGGACGTGCGCGAGCACGTTCACCGACCAGGCGCGGTTCCAGATCGAAGTCGGCGCGTGCACACCCATGCCGGTAGCGATTCCCGCGTTGGAGCACAAGAGGTCGACCTCGCCGAATTCGCGTTGAGCTGTGGCGATGAGGCGCTCGGCGTCGTACCTCACACCGACGTCGGTACGAACGGCGAGAGCGCGCACACCCGCGTCGCGCAGTTGCAGGGCGACGAGTTCGGCAGCGGGCAGATCGATGTCCGAGATCACGAGGCCCCGCGGTTTGTCCTGGCCGAACCTCCTGGCGAGCGCGGCGCCGATCCCGCGCGCACCACCCGTGATGACAACGACTTTTTCCGCCAAGCTCATGGAACACCATCCACAACTCGAGCACGAAATCGGGATTGACGAACCCGCTGCGACTACCGAGCATCGAAATCGGTTGTGTCGCCGGTAATTTTGGTAGCCGAAAGCCGTCAGGCATGCGCCTGTTGGCTTCGCACTCCCCAACCGCATCCAGAAAATTCAGGTGCGCAGGTGGCGAACCACCCGACCACGTTGATCACAGGACCTTAGACGACCGAACCCCCGTACGGCGGCGCCAATTGAGCCGTTCAGGGGTAATCCCTCACCAGCCTCAATGCCGCATGGCCCAAATAACTACTCAGCGTCAGCAATGACACGGGCGAAGGCACGAGCAGGTGAATAGCGCTTCAATGCGAACACGCCGACCATAAGAAGTTTCGTCAGTACGACGAAACACGGCCGGCCTCGCCGACAACTCCACTGAGTTTCGGCGGAGTGAATCGCACGTAACGACCAGGTGCTCCTGGAGTGCTCGCACCCGCGTTCAGCCGCTCAGACTCGATCAAATCGGCCCAGCGACCCGACTCGATGCGAGCCTCGAGCGCGTGGAGTCCCGCGATCGTCTCCGACGGTTGGAACTTGCAGTGCCCGGTTCCGGCGACGTAGGCCTGCGCAAGCAGACTCTCCTGCCCCGCCGCGGCGACCTTCGCCGCGTACCAGCTCTCGTGCTCGACCGGCACGAGCTGGTCACCGACGGTGTGGATGTTCAGAGTGGGCACCCGCAGCCGCCCCGTGGGAACCGACGAGCCGGCGAGCGCGGTGATGGCCTGGAGGTCGGCCTTGATGTTCGCATCGCGGGTCAACTCCGCCAGATCCGCGTCCAGGTCGAGACCTGCCCGCCCGTACAACGCGCGGACCTGCTCGACGTGGCTGTTGCCCGCCAACAGCGCCTGGTAGTCGACGCCCACCGTGAACGAGCTGTTGCCGCCCGCCGACTGCTCGGTGTGATAGCGACCGAGGCTGATGAAACCGAGCACGTCGGCCATCGACTCGGCCTGCTGCCGCACCTGGGCCTCGTAGTCGGCAGGCTCCGGCGCGGCACCGCCGTCGTACCAGGTCGACACGTTCATGAACGCGGCCGCAAGCGCGGTCCGCGCCCGGCCCGCAGCGGTGTGCTGCGCCGCTGTCGTGGCCGCGGCCAGCGAGCTTCCCGCGGCGAACGCCTCCACCTCGTTGGCGTAGCGGACCAGTTTGACCGGTGACCCCGGCGTGAGCAGGCGCGTCAGTGCGTACAGGCCGTCGAGCTGGAAGTTGTTGAGGTTGATCGCGCCCGCGACGATGCCGCAGGTGCTCAGCGCGCCGTCGAGCCGCCCTGCGCCGTCCTCCGCTTCCAGTGCGCTGACCAGCCCGCCCATCGACATGCCCCACCCGATGACGCGCTGGGAGGTGCCTGCCTGCCGCTCAAACGCCCGCAACGAGCCGAACTGATCGCTCACGGCGGACTTCAAGGCCCACCACGACGATCCGCTGTAGGACGACCCGACCAATGCGTATCCCTTGGCCAGCAACGCCTTCGAGGTATCGCCATCGGGAGCGTTCTGTGCGAGCGGCGCACCGAACCCATGGCTGAACAGGATCGTCGTGCCGTTCCAGACGGCGGGGACGTCCGCGACCCAGCTCGCCCCATCAGGAAGCTCGCCGGTGAGGTGCCTGGCCTCGTCCGCTCCCGCCGCGGTGGCGGTGAGCCCGACCACTGTGACCGAGATGGCGACCAGTGAACTGAAACGCAACTGCCAACTACCCATGAGAATTCCTTTCGGGATCCGCACTTTGCGCCTGTCCGGCGACGGAATCCCGAAACTAGATCCAACCCGACGCGACCGCTTGAGTCATTTCCGCGATGCGCCGACCCAAAATCATCGATATGATGAACGGCCGGTCCCGCGACTCGCGCGGAACCGGCCGTTCATCGATGTTGCGGGAGAACCAGCTCAGCTCTCGTCCGCGCCCTGCGGCGTGACTACGACGGACCCGCCGGGGTGAAGCACCGGCGCGTGGATCCGGACGCAACATTTTTCTGGATGTAACAGGTCGTGTTCGTCCAGGCGGAATTGTCCCCGGCGTTGAAGTAGGGAATGAGGACCGTCTGGTCGATCAACCAGCGCCCAGGCATCACGCTGCACCCCTTCGGGTCGAGAATCGCCGTGCCACTGTACTCCCACACACCGTTCGGATCATACCCCTCGATGCGCACGTACGCCTTTTTGTAGTGTCGGGTACAGATCTCCAGCCGTACCCACTTCCCCTCCGCGTGCGCCACTCCGGGCATCACCACTCCGCCAAGCGCAGCCATGCCGAGCACAACCATCGCAACCCTGCTCTTTAAACCAGCCATGTCAGGAATCGCTGCCTTTCCTCGTCTCGCCTTTGCAAGCGAATTCTCACGCAGCGCGACGCTCACCAACTCCCGCAAAATGCGAAAATAATACCGAAACCCCTCAGGCAGATCTGCCTCTAAAATCGCGGCCTCGACGGGCGGAGCACGCGCTGAGCCACGACCTGCCTCACGCCACGGCAGCGATGAGCGCGGTGGTCTCGGACGGGAGCTCGGCGACGCGGTCCACCCGGAACCCCGCCCTCTCCAGCAACTCGGTGTACCTCTCCAGGGTGCGATGCCTGCCACCGTTGGTCATCAGCAGATGGAGGTCCCACAACGAGGGCAACATCGTGGGCTTCTCGTCCGCCACGAGGCGTTCGAGCACGACCAGCCGGCACGACGAGCCGGATATCGCCGCACGGCAGTTCTCGAACACCCCGACGACGGCGTCGTCGCTCCACCCGGCCAGCACCCTGCACAGGAAGTAGACGTCACCGCCGGGGGGAACCGCCTTCGTCATGTCCCCGGCCGTGAGCTCCACGCGGTCAAGACCGACGGAGGAGGTGAGGTTCGCCGCCGCCACCGGGATGACGTGGTCCAGATCCATCACCTTCGCCCGTGCGTCCGGCACGGCCGCGAGAATCGCCGCGGTGAGCTGACCGGGGCCGGCGCCCACGTCCACAAAGGTCTTGCCGGCCAGGTCGATCGCCACCGGCACGCGGTCGAAGAAGAGGTTGCCCGCCTTCATGGCGAGCTGGAACCGTTCGCTCGCGTCCTCGTGATGGCCGAGGTAGCTGTAGAGCGGCTCGCCGTAGGCGATCTCGAATCCGGCTGTGAGCGTGCGAATCGACTCCTCCGCATGCGCCCACGCCGTGTAGAACTCTTCACCGTAGAGCAGGCACATGTTCCGCAAGGAGTCCGGCGAGTCGGTCAGGGCAGAGCTGACAGCGGTGTTGTGGTAACCGGCGGTGCCGTCCCCGGTGAAGACCTGCACGGCCACCAGGAGGCGCATCAGCCGGTGAACGCCTTCCTCCTCAGCGCCTGTCGCCTCCGCCAGAGCCTCGTCCGTGTTCCGCCCTGCCGCCACCAGGTCCGGGATACCCATTTTCACGGCCGTGTACAGGCATTGTGCACGCCAACCGCCGGTCATGAGCTCGACCGCCTTCTGGGCGGCCGCCAAGTTCGCGTCCATTTCAGGCCTCTCCGCCGTGGTGCGCACGGCCCGTGGAGGGAGTGTCCTGTTGGAACAGAGAGACCGAACCAAAGTTCGCGATCTGCCAAAAAATCTCCCCAAAAGTCTGAGCGTTGCGCCGGACGGGTGACGGCGATGGTCTACTGACGTCCACCGTTGGGTCGCCTGCAAATGGCTCCGGAACAGCGAGGAAAGCATGTCCAGCTCGACCGATTCGGTGCTGAGCGCCCGACTCGGCTCGCACCAGAGAACCCGTCCCGTTGTCCGGCTGAGGATCAGCGCGCTGCGCCGCGGGCGAGGAGTGCGTGTCGACGGCGAGAACGCGCCGTACGTGCGGCAACTCGCCGACGTTCCTGAGAAGAGGCTGCCACCCGTTGTCGTGCACCGCAAGACGATGAACGTGGTCGACGGCCTGCATCGGTGGTGCGCGGCCGAGTTGCGCGGCGCCTCTCACATCGCCGCCGTCATGCTGGACGGCGACGACTTCGACGCCTTCATATTCGCGTTGCAGGCCAACAAAGGCCACAAGGGGCTGCCGCTGACGCGCGCGGATCTCAGGGCCGCGATCGAGCACGTCCTGTCTCAGCGTCCACAGTGGGCAGATCGACGGATCGCCGCGGTCACCGGCGTGGCAGCACGGACAGTCGCCAACGCACGGATCCGTCTCGGTGACCGCACCGAGGTGAGGGTGGGCAGCGACGGCCGGAAGCGGTCTAGGAACAGTGCCCGGCGCCGAGCACTCGTCCGGGAGTTGCTGCTGGATCAGCCGCACCTGTCGCTGCGCGCGGTGGCCAGGGAGGTGGGCGTGTCGCCGGAGACCGTCCGCGCGGTCCGCGCCGGTCTGCACGACGAGGCCCGTCTTCCGCCGCCATCTGAGGGCAAGCCGGTGCCAGCGCCCCGGGCCGAGACTCCGATGGACAACACCACCCTGCTGCACTGGCTCCACCACGACCCCGCGCTGCGCGCCAGCCAACGCGGGCGAGCCCTGCTCCGCCTCTTGCAACTCGAATCCGAGTTGCGCGCTTCCTGGACCGACTTCACAGATCACGTGCCACCGCACTGCCGGGCAGGTCTGGCGGCGTTCGCCAGGCAGAACGCGACGAGCTGGCGCTCGATGGCTGAACTGCTCGAACGCGACCTGGCTTCCTGAGACACAGACTTCCCAGACCCCACGAGGTGTTGTATGACCGGCATTCCTGCGGTTGCCGCTTACACCCTGCCCACCCACGACACCCTGCCTGAACGGCGTGTCCTGTGGGCGGTGGATCCCGCTCGCGCGGTCCTCCTGGTGCACGACATGCAACGGTACTTCCTGCGGCCGTTCCCGGCAGAAGTGACCGAACAGCTGACCGGCAACGTCGCGACGGTGCTCGAACGTTGCCGGCCAGCCGGGATGCCGATCGCCTACACCGCACAGCCCGGCTCGATGTCCGAAGAGGACAGAGGTCTCCTGAAGGACTTCTGGGGCCCTGGCATGCGGGTGGATCCGGCCGACCGCGAGATCGTCGACGGCCTGGCGCCGAGCCCCGGCGACTGGCAGCTCACCAAGTGGCGCTACAGCGCGTTTCACCGTTCGGACCTGCTGGAGCGGATGCGATCCGCCGGCCGCGACCAACTGGTGGTCTGCGGGATCTACGCGCACATCGGCGTTCTCATGACCATTGTGGACGCTTACACCCACGACATTCAGCCCTTCCTGGTGGCTGACGCGGTGGCTGACTTCTCCGAGGAGAACCACCGGATGGCGCTCGACTACGCGGCCAGGTGCTGCGCCGCCGTGGTGAGCACGAAGGAGGTTCTGGAATGAACGACTTGCTGAACACGGTGCTGGCCTCGGCGGATCAACCCTTTGCGCTCGTGCACAGGCCCCGGCCAGGCGCTCCCGAACGGTTGGAGGTGTTCGTGGGCGACGTGGCCGCCGTGCCCGCGCTCGCCGACATCCCGCAGCCCGCAGCGGATCTGCGGACCGGGCCCCAGACCTTCGTGATCATGCCTTTCCGCCAGGTGACGGAACGCGGCCTGCCGTGCGTCGACGACCAGGCACCGCTGCTGGTGATGAACGTTCGCGGGCACACCGCGGTGCCACTGGACGATGCGTTGAACCGGTTGCCCGATGACCGGATCAGGTTGTCAGCAGGGGACTTCGACGTCGATGACGACGGCTACGCCGATGTCGTCCGGCAGGTCATCGCGGACGACATCGGCGGCGGAGAGGGCGCGAACTTCGTCATCCGCCGGTCGTTCGTGGCGGAGATCGAGGACTACCGACCGGAGCTCGCGCTCGCGCTGTTCCGGCGGCTGTGTTCCCAGGAGTCCGGCTACTACTGGGCTTTCGTCCTGCACACCGGTGATCGGACGTTCGTGGGCGCCTCTCCGGAGCGACACGTGAGTCTGGAGAACAACGTCCTGACGATGAACCCCATCAGCGGCACCCACCGGTACCCGCCGGGGGGTCCCACGCTGCCGGGCCTGCTGGACTTCCTCGCTGACCACAAGGAGATCGACGAGCTCTACATGGTGCTCGACGAGGAGCTCAAGATGATGTCGCGGATCTGCGCCAAGGGAGTGCAGGTCGTGGGACCGCGGCTGAAGGAGATGGCGCGGCTGGCCCACACCGAGTACCTCATCGAGGGGCGGTGCGATCTCGACGTGCGCGAGATCTTGCGGGAGACCATGTTCGCACCGACGGTCACGGGCAGTCCGGTGGAGAACGCGTGCCGGGTGATCAGCAAGTACGAACAGCGAGGCCGCGGCTATTACAGCGGCGTCGTGGCGCTCATCGGTCACGACCGGGCAGGGCACCAGACCATGGACTCCGCCATCCTGATCCGCACCGCCGAGATCGATCGGCGAGGCCGCGTCGAGATCGGCGTCGGTGCGACGCTGGTTCGGCACTCCGACCCCGTCTCGGAGGCGGCCGAGACCAGGTTGAAAGCAGCCGCGCTGCTGTCAGCCCTCCAGGACTCTCCGGCGCGGTGGGACGACCACCCCGATGTGCGCACGGCACTACGAGCCCGCAACGCCCGGTTGGGCACGTTCTGGTTCACAGGCCGCGACAACATCACCGTCCGGGCGACGTCGCTGTCGGGAAAACGCGCGCTGGTGATCGATGCCGAGGACACCTTCACCTCGATGATCGCCTACCAGCTGCGGTCGCTGGGCCTGACCGTGGACGTCCAGCGGTACGGGGACGCGGGTCGCACCGATCTCCACGACCTCGTGGTGCTCGGACCGGGGCCGGGCAACCCGACCGACCGCGAGCACGCGAAGATCCAGCACCTGCACGACGAGACGCAGTCGCTGCTCGGCCGGCACCAGCCGTTCCTGTCGGTGTGTCTGAGCCACCAGATCCTCTGCGGCGTGCTCGGGCTCGACCTGATCCGCAGGGACGCGCCGAACCAGGGCGTCCGACGCGAGATCGACCTCTTCGGCGCGCAGCAGGTCGTCGGCTTCTACAACACCTTCGCCGCGCGCAGTCCGCACGACAAGCTGGAGCACCAGAAGTACGGGTTGGTCGAGTTCAGCAGGGACACGGCGACCGGTGAGGTCCACGCCGTCCGCGGCGACGGGTT
Organism: Lentzea sp. JNUCC 0626; assembly: GCF_043632865.1. Lineage (NCBI taxonomy): Bacteria > Bacillati > Actinomycetota > Actinomycetes > Pseudonocardiales > Pseudonocardiaceae > Lentzea > Lentzea sp. JNUCC 0626. The sequence continues at coordinate 10,171,107 of NZ_CP171635.1, read as the reverse complement.
CGCCTCGGTGCAGTTCCACCCGGAGTCGGTGCTGACATCGCACGGGCCGTTGATTCTCACGAGTCTGATCGAGGACGTGCTGGCGACGCAGGTACCACCACAGTGCGGGCCGTAGTCGCGTGGTGGGACCTGCACGGTACCGGCCAGACCGTGGCGTCCCTGCGCGAGCATCTGCGTCGCGAAGGCGCTCACGCGTGGGCCGCGATCGCCGGGCTGCACCACAAGTTCTGGATCTCTGATTCCGCCGACGAGCGGTGGGGTGCGGTCATGGTGTGGGAGAGCGCCGAAGCCGCCGAGGCGGCGCGCGAACGCGGGCTACCTCCCAACCGCGCAAGCGAGCTGATCGGCGGTCCACCGACACTGCGGCTCCTGTTCGAGGTCGAAGGGGCTGTCACCGGACTCCCCGCCAACAGCACCAGCGAGGAGCAGGGATGGCTGTGAACACAGGGCGCGTTCCCCTCGGCGCTGAGTTCTCCAGCCCTCCACCACACCCGATTCCGTTGCTGCGGGAGTGGTTCGACCTGGCCGCGGCGCGTCAGGTCCGGGAGCCGGGTGCGATGGCGCTCGCGACCGTGTCGTGGATGGGGAGCGCGTCGAGCCGGATGATCCAGCTGAGCCGGATCACTGACCAGGGGATCGCCTTCGCGACTCACACCGGCAGCCGCAAGGGGATCGAGCTCGATCAAACGAGGACCTGGGCGGGCACCTTCTACTGGCGCGAGACGAACCAGCAGATCAGCCTCTCCGGGTACTCCGAGCAGCTCGACGACACCGAAGCGGACGCGCTGTGGTCGGCGCGCCCGGTCGAGGCGAACGCGATGTCGGCCGCCACCAGGCAGAGCGAGCCGCTCACCGACGAGGTCGAGCTCCTCGGCAGAGCACGATCGCTGGCAGAAGGTGGAGATCCGGCTCGACCGGCAACCTGGATCGCCTACGAGCTGGTCGTCACGGAAGCCGAGTTCTGGCAGAGCAGCCCGGACCGGCTGTACCGGCGCCTGCGCTACGAGCTGACCGAGGAAGGCTGGATCTCGGAGCGCCTGCAACCGTGAGCGTCCGTGCGGTCAGATGCGGAACTTCCCCTCCGCGGCGATCACGGCGGAGCCGCTGACGTCCACGGTGTCAATGCCGTCCGGTCCGCCGTGGACCTCGGCACGCATGATCGAAGTGCGTCCCATCTCGACGCCCTGCCGGATCTCGATCTCCGTGCCGAAGTCGACCAGGCCGTGCCGCATCAGGTGCACGGCGAGCGGGCCGGCCGCCGACCCCGTCGCGGCGTCCTCGGACACCCCGTAGGCCGGCGAGAACATCCGGGCTCGCCAGTGGCCGTCCGCAGCGGCGAAGCAGTTGACCGCGACGTCCTCGTGCTCCGCCAACCCCTTCAGGTCCGGCCGGATCGCGGAAAGCGCCGGAACGTCGGGCAGTCCGACGAAGACGTGGCGCGGCCCGTTGCGGTAGACCTCAACAGGAAGAGTGGAAGAAGCGAGCCCCAACGCGCCGAGCAGGTGCTCGGTCTGCGCGTAGGGCTCCCACACCGGGATGGGCTGGCGCATGCGGGCGGACACCACTTTGCCGTCGACGCGGGTCAGCTCGAACGTGATCGTGCCCATCCCCGTCTCCATCGACAACCAGTCGCCGTTGGTGTACTTGCCCAGCGCGACCGCTGTCCCGAGCGTCGGGTGACCGGCGAACGGCAGTTCGTTCACCGGGGTGAAGATGCGCACCTTCACGTTGGCGCCCTGCTCCGCGGGCACAACGAACGTGGACTCGGACAGGTTCATCTCCTGCGCGATGCGCTGCATGACCTCCGACGAGAGGTCCCCTGCTCCGAAGAAGACCGCAACGGGATTGCCTTGCAGGATGGTGTCGGTGAAGACGTCGACCACGGTGTATCGGTGCACCCTCGCAACGTAGCCGGGGTCCCCGAACAGGCCCAGCACGGCGTCCAACCGCGAAGCCTTCAGTTGGACGATCTTCTTGTGACGAGGGTGGTCGAGGACCACCCCAGCAGCACCGGCGAGTCGGCGAAGATCCTCATACCGACCACGCGACCGGCAGCGAGTGGACTCCGTAGACCCCCATGTTCTCACGCATCGGCACGTCCTCCGGCTCAATGTCGAGGCGGAGGTCGGGGAACTCCTGGAACAACCTGGTGAACCCGATCCTCATCTCGATGCGGGCGAGCTGCTGACCGAGGCACTGGTGGATCCCGTGCCCGAACCCGACGTGTCCCGACGCCGGACGTCGAAGGTCGAGTGCCTCCGGGTCGCCCGGGAACCTGTCAGGATCGCGGTTCGCCGCCGGCACGTGCATGAGCATGGTGTCGCCGGCCTTGATCAGGTGGCCGTCGATCTCCACGTCCTCGGTGGCGGTGCGCAACGGTCCGAACCGGATGATCGAGAGGTACCGCATGAGCTCTTCGACGGCGTTGTCGATGACCTCGGGCTCGTTCTTGAGGATCTCGAGCTGCGCCGGGTGCCGCAGGAGGGTGAACGTGCCGAGGCCCAGCATGTTCGCCGTGGTCTCGTGCCCGGCGAGCAGGAGCAGCATCGCCATGTTGGTGGCTTCCTCGTCCGTCGGCCCGCCCGTGGCCAGCAGATCGCTGAGAATGTCGTCGCCGCCGGGGGCGGCCTTCTTGCGGGCGACCAGCTCACGCATGAACAGCTGGATCCTCGCGAGGGCTTCGAGAGTCTCCTCGGGCGATGTCTCCAGGCTCAGCATCTTCACGGTGTCGTCCTGGAAGCGGTGCCTGTCGTCGTAGTCGACTCCGAGCAACGCGCAGATCACCAGCGACGGCACCGGAAGCGCGAACTCCTCCACGAGATTCGCCCTGCCGCCCAGCGACCTCATGTGCGCCAGCCGGTCGTCGACGATCTCACCGATCCACACCGACAGCTGGTTCATCCGCCGCACCGTGAACTGCCCCTGCAACAGCTTGCGCAGCCGCGTGTGCTCCGGCGGGTCCTGCCGAAGGAACGTGCCCGGCGCGACCTTGTGCTCCGTCTTCCCGTCGGACGAAACGCGGTGGAACCGCAGATCCAGCGGGTGGTGTTTGTCCGGTCCCGTGGTGAACTTCGGGCTGCTGAGGACCTCGCGCACCTGGCGGTGGCCGGTGACGACCCAGCCGATGTGCCCGTCGGCGAACCTCAGCCTGCTGATGCGGCCCACTTCGCGGATTCGCGCGACCTCGCCTGGGCCCGGCGGGCCGAACAGGTCCTCACGCGTGAGGGGAGACTCTTCAGAGATCAGTTCAGACATCTGGTACACCTCGCAGTGCTTTCGTCAGGAACAATCGATCTTCGGGACGGCCGTCGCCCTGCCGCTCACCCGCGATCGTCAACTGATCGTGATCGCGCTCGCCGGGCACAGGCTCGCCGCTTCCTCCGCGGTGGCCTCGCAGGTGGCATCCGGGTATTCCTCCAGCAGCACGACGGTGCCATCCTCACCGTTCTGGTCGAAGAGGTCCGGGGCCGTCAGAACGCACATCCCCGAACCGCAGCACTTGGTCTGGTCGACGGAAATCCTCACGCCGACCACGCCACCGGCAGGGAGTGGACTCCGTAGACCCTCATGTCCGTGCGCATGGGCACGTCCTCCGGAGCGATGTCGAGGCGGAGGTCGGGGAACTCCTGGAACAACCTGGTGAGCCCGATCCTCATCTCGGTCCGGGCGAGCTGCTGGCCCAGGCACTGGTGGATCCCGTGCCCGAACCCGACGTGTCCCGACGCCGGACGTCGAAGGTCGAGTGCCTCCGGGTCGCCCGGGAACCTGTCAGGATCGCGGTTCGCCGCCGGCACGTGCATCAGCACGCTGTCGCCCGCCTTGATCAGGTGCCCGTCGATCTCCACGTCCTCGGTCGCGGTGCGCAAGGGCCCTATGTGGAGGATCGACAGGTACCGCATCAGTTCCTCGACGGCGTTGTCGACGACCTCAGGCTCGTTCTTGAGGATCTCGAGCTGCGCCGGGTGCCGCAACAGCGCGAACGTGCTGATGGCCAGCATGTTCGCCGTGGTCTCGTGCCCGGCGAGCAGCAGGAGCATCGCCATGTTGGCGGCTTCCTCGTCCGTCGGCTCCCCTGTGGCCAGCACACCGCTGATGATGTCGTCGACCGGATCGACCTTCTTGCGCGCGACCAGCTCGCGCATGAACTGCCTGATGCGCCCGAGCGCCTCCATTGTCTCCAGAGGCGTCGATTCGATGCTGACCATCGTCGTGGTGTCGTCCTGGAAGCGATGCCTGTCGTCGTAGTCGACCCCGAGCAACGCGCAGATCACCAGCGACGGCACCGGAAGCGCGAACTCCGTCACGAGGTCCGCCTTGCCGCCCAGCGACCTCATGTGCGCCAGCTGGTCGTCGACGATCTCACCGATCCAGACGGACAGCTGGTTCATCCGCCGCACCGTGAACTGCCCCTGCAACAGCTTGCGCAGCCGCGTGTGCTCCGGCGGGTCCTGGGCGACGAAGATCCCCGACTCGATCTTGTGGCTCTCCCCTGGCCCCCTGGCCTGGAAGCCTTCGTCGAAGAGGTGGTGCCGATGCGGTTCGGTGGTGAACTTCGGGCTCCCCAGGACCTCGCGCACCTGCTGGTGACCGGTGACGATCCAGCCGAGGTGCCCGTCGGCGAACCTCAGTCTGCTGATACGGGACTGCTCGCGGATCCGGGTGACCTCGAACGGCGGATCGAACAGCTTCTGGCGCTTGGTGGGCAGCCCGTCGGAGATCAGTTCGGTCATCTCTTTCACCCTCCGGATGTTCGCGGATCATCCTTACCTTTTCACGCTACGGAACATTCACTTCTCAATGAATTGATCTTGGGAAATCTCTGAAAGTGTTCCGAAAGTCGCGGATTGCAACCTGACATCGATCCAGCCGGGCAAACAAACCAGTACGGTTCGGAATTTGATCCGAAGAACGCGCATCGAACCTTCCGCGCACCACCAGACCGAAAGCTCCCGACCATCGTTCGAAATCGCACCGCCACACATTCCTCTTGCGCACGTTGACGCCTTCTTCTCCCCCGCTTTACGCTGCAACAGCCGAGCGACGCGGAGGAACAGGAATGACGAACGCCGTGGCTTACGAGCGGGAAATGGAAATCCTCCGCCTGCTCGACATCGAGCCGTCGGTGTCGGTCACCGGCCTCAGCGCGTTGTTCGGCATTTCACCGGTGACCATCCGCAAGGATCTCGACACCCTCGAACGACGTCGGCTGGTGCGCCGCGTGCGGGGCGGCGCCGTCCGGGCGGACAGCAGCGACGAAGGCGCGTTCGAGGTACGTCTCCGGCACCGGGCCGAGGCGAAGCGCGCCATCGCCCGCGAAGCGGCCCGGCTGGTACGAGACGGCGACGCGATCGCGCTGGACTGCAGCACGACCTGTTACTACCTCGCGGACCTGCTCCGCGCCCGCCAGGGCCTGGTCGTGGTCACCAACGGGCTGCGCGCCGCCGAGGTGCTCAGAGACACCGCGACGGTCATCGTCACCGGCGGCACTCTGCGGCCGTCGTCGTGGTCACTGGTCGGAGACCACTTGGAGCTCCCGATCCGCGGCGGCACCCTCACCCGCGGATTCTTCGGCGTCCGGTCGCTGTCCCGCGAGCACGGGCTGATGGAGCTCAGCAGCGAAGAGGGCGCGGCCAAACGCCGGATCGCGAGCGCCTGCCGTGACGTCCACGCGCTGTTCGACTCGTCGAAGGTCGACCGGTTCGCGCTCTTCCCGTTCGTGCCCGTGGACCGGGTCACCGGGTTGTTCACCGACATAGGCTTCACCGACGCACAGGCAGCCGAGTGGAGCCACGCGGGAATCGAGGTGCGGCGCGTCACCACCGCTCCGCAGAGCTGATCACGTCGTCCCCAAGCCGTTCCGGCACCGCAGAGGAGAAGTGTTCCACCGTGGAAGAGCGCATTCTCGGACGTACCGGCAAGCAGGTCGGCGTGGTCGGGCTGGGCGCCTGGCAGCTGGGTGCCGACAGGGGCGATGTGCACGAGGATCTGGCCCTGGAGGCGTTGTCGGCTGCCGTCGACGCCGGGGTGACGTTCATCGACACCGCGGACGCGTACGGCGACGGACGCAGCGAACAGGTGATCGGCCGGTTCCTCAAGTCTCGCAGCAACGCGGCGATCACCGTCGCCACCAAGATGGGCCGGCGCGTCACGCCTCAGGACCCGGCGATCTACGCGCTCGACAACTTCCGCAAGTGGACGGACAGGTCCCGCGCCAACCTCGGTGTGGACACCCTGGACCTCGTCCAGCTGCACTGCCCGCCGAGCGCCGTCTACTCCACCGACGAAGTCTTCGACTCACTCGACACCCTGGTCGAGGAGGAACGCGTCGCGGCGTACGGGGTCAGCGTGGAGACCCGCTCCGAGGCACTCGCCGCCATCGCGCGGCCGAACGTCGCGACCGTGCAGATCATCCTGAACGTGTTGCGGCTGGGGCCGCTGGCCGAGGTCCTTCCCGCCGCGCGCGAGGCCGGCGTGGGCATCATCGCCCGCGTGCCACTGGCGAGCGGCCTGTTGTCGGGACGCTACGACGTGAAAACCGCCTTCGCGGAGAACGACCACCGCACGTTCAACCGGCGGGGTGAGGCGTTCGACATCGGTGAGACGTTCTCCGGTGTGGACCTCTGCCGCGGGCTGGCAGCGGTGAGACTGCTCGCTCCCCTGGTTCCCGCCGGAGCGACGATGGTGCAGTTCGCCCTGCGCTGGATCATCGACCAGCCTGGTGTGTCGGTGGTGATCCCGGGCACCCGCAACCCCGAGCAGGCACGGGGAAACGCCGCCGCCGCAGAGCTCTCCCCGTTGACGGGCAACGCCCTGGCGACCGTGCGCGCCGTGTACGACGAGCTCATCGCTCCCCAGGTGGCCGACCGGTGGTGAGGAAGCCGGACTCACTCGACGGTCTGCTTTCTCAACGACGAGAGCCGGATTCATGAAGCACAAGCACGGCATTCGACGTTTGCTCACCGCAACGCTCGCGGCGGCACTCGCCGCTGCCGGCATGGGCGCGGCCCCCGCACCGCAGGCAGCGGCGGCGGCCTACGCCGGCTACCTCTTCGTCCACTTCAGAGGCGAAGGACTGGCCAACAGCGAACAGATCTACTACTCGCTCAGCAAGGGCAACGACCCGCTGAACTACACGCAGCAGAACGGCGGAAAGCCGGTGCTCGCGTCCACTGTCGGAACCAAGGGTGTGCGGGACCCGTTCATCGTCCGCTCACCGCAGGGCGACAGGTTCTTCCTGATCGGCACCGACCAGCGCCAGTACGGCAGCAGCGACTGGGACACCCCACAACGCAAGGGCAGCAAGAGCATCGTGGTGTGGGAGTCCACCGACCTGGTGCGGTGGACGAACCAGCGGCTCGTGAAAGTCGCGCCGGACACCGCCGGCAACGTGTGGGCACCGGAAGCCACCTACGACGCCGTGCAGGGCAAGTACGTCGTCTACTGGGCCTCGAAGATCTACGCCGCCAATGACCCCGACCACACCGGCACCACCCACAACCGGATGCTGTACGCCACCACGAGCGACTTCAGGACGTTCAGCGCGGCGAAGACGTGGAAGGACCCAGGCTACTCGGTGATCGACTCGACGGTCATCAAGAACGGCAACACCTACTACCGCTACAGCAAGGACGAACGCGACCCGAGCTCCTCCTCGCCGTGCGCCAAGTACGTCCTCGCGGAGAAGTCCACATTCCTCCTCAACACCGGCTTCGGCTTCGTCTCCGACTGCATCGGCAAGGGAACGATCAGCCGCGGCGAAGGCCCGCTGGTGTTCAAGTCGAACAGCGAGAACAAGTGGTACCTGTTCATCGACGAGTACAGCGGCCGTGGCTACGTACCGTTCGAAACGAGCGACCTCAACTCCGGCAGGTGGATCGCGTCAGCGAACTACTCGCTTCCCGGCTCACCACGCCACGGCACCGTGCTGCCGGTGACCCGGGCCGAGTATGACCGGCTCACGAGGCAGTTCGGCTGATCCTGCCGCGAGGGTCCGGACGTCATCCCATCTGGTCCTGCGTCCGGGAGGCCGTGACGAAGTGCGGGCGCCCTGTCAACGGGTGCGGCACCACCGCGCTCACCACGCCGAAGACCTCGGCCACCCGTTCCGGCACCAGCACTTCGGCAGGTGTGCCGCGGACGACCACGCGACCTTCGTGCACCAGGACCAGATGATCGCAGTACGTCGTGGCGTGGTCGAGATCGTGCAGCGCGGCGACGGTGGTGAGTCCAAGATGCCGGACCAGGTCCAGGAGTTCGAGCTGGGCGCCGATGTCGAGGTGGTTGGTGGGCTCGTCGAGCAGGAGGACGGGTGCCTGCTGGGTGAGGGCTCTCGCGACGAGCACGCGTTGTCGTTCGCCACCGGACAAAGTCGCGAACGCGCGGTCTGCGGCCCACTCCATTCGGACGCGGGTCAGTGCGCGGGCGACGATCGCGCGGTCGGCGCCAGTTTCCCTGTCCAGCAGGCGTTTGTGCGGAAGACGGCCCATCGCCACGACCTCGAGCACCGAGTAGTCGTTGTCGAGGTCGTGATCCTGGGCGACGACGGCGGTGCGCAGACCGGCACGTCGAGCACTGGAGCACCACACATCGTCCTGTCCGATGTAGACGGTTCCCGCGCTGGGCCTGAGGGCACGGTAGAGGCAGCGCAGCAGGGTGCTCTTGCCGGAGCCGTTGGGCCCGATGATGCCGGTGACGCGTCCTGGTTCGGCGACGAGGTCGGCACCGTCGACGATGACGGTGTCGGCAATACGGACCTGGACACCCTCGACCACGACCTTCATCGCCACACCTTCTTCCTGTTGCGCAGCAGCACCAGGAAGAACGGTGCTCCCAGGGCGGCGGTGAAGATGCCGATGGGCATCTCGTTCGGGCGGTCGACCGTGCGGGTGACGAGGTCCACCAGGACGAGGAACACCGCTCCGGTCAGCAACGACACCGGCAGCAGCTTGCGGTGGTCCGGTCCCACGACCAGGCGCACGGCGTGGGGCACGATCAGGCCGACGAAGCCGATGCCGCCCGCGACGCTGACCACGGTGGCCGTCAGCAGCGATGACGCGACGAGCAACTGGATCCGCAGCAGGTGAACGTTCACGCCCAGTCCCGCCGCGGTGTCGTCGCCCACGGACAAAGCGTTCATCGAACGCCCTTGAGCGATCAGCCAGACAGCGGTCAGGCCCACGGCGACCGCCGGCACGCCGAGATCGGCCCACTTCGCGCCGGAGACCGAGCCCAGCAACCAGAACATGACGCGCCGCACTTCAGCAGGACCTGCTTGCAGCTGAACGTAGCTGGTGGCGGCGTTGCCCAATGCGGCGACGGCGACCCCGGCCAGCACAAGACCGCTGCCGAGCAGGCGTCCGCCGCGCTGTGCCATGACGAACACGATCGCGAGGCTGATCAGCGACCCCGCGAACGCCGCACCGGCGACACCAAGGCTCGCCATGACGATGCCACCAGTGGTGAGCGCGACAACCGCGCCCAGGGACGCGCCGGCGGAGACGCCGAAGAGGTACGGGTCGGCCAGCGGGTTGCGCACCAACGTTTGCAGACACACGCCGGCGAGGCTGAGTCCCGCTCCGGCCAGGGCGGCGAGCAGGACGCGCGGTGTGCGGAAGTCCCAGACGATCTGATCTGTCAACGGATCCAGGCCCGCCGTACCGGAGAACAGGTGCGCGAGCACGATCTCCGCCACCCGTCCCACCGGCACGTCGACGGTGCCGATGCCGATGGCGAACGCGATCGAGAACACCAATGCCGCAGCGAGGCCCACGAGCAGAATCACGCAGCGGGCGCCGGCGACGAGATGCGGGCTACTGCTTGCCGTGCGCGGCATCGGCGATCTTCTCCACAGCGACGGTGTTGAGCGGACCGAGGTAGAAGCTGTCCGACACCGACGTGTACGTCCTGGTCTTCGAGGCCTCCCACTGCGGGAACTTCGCGAAGAGGTCGGCGGCGAGCTTGTCGGCGTTCTCGTTCTCCTGGAACAACCCGATCACCAGCACGTCGACCTTCGCGGCGGCGAGCGCTTCGGCGTTGATCTCGGCGAGTTCGGCGCTCGTCGAGCCCGCGAACGCGTTCACGCCACCGGCACGGCCGACGATGTCGTCGTAGATACCGCCAGCGAACACGGCCGGGAGGCCGTTGCTGTTCATCATCGCCATACCGGGGTAGGTGACGAGCACGTTCTTCGGCTGCTTGCCCGAGACCCGTTGCTTGATCTGCTCGATCTTCGCTCGCGCCTGGTTCACGTGGTCGACCGCGCGCCGTTGCACGTCGAAGATCTGGCCCAGCTGCAGAAGAAGCTCGAACGACGACTCGATCGACTGGGTCTTCAGGCGATCTTGGTCCGCAGGGCTCGCCACGGGATCCCCGAACGCGCAGTTGACCGGGGTGACGTAGCTGGTGACGCCGGCCTGCGCGAGCTGATCCCTGGTGACGGAACCGATCTTGTCGTCGAACCCGCCCGCCCAGGTGGAGATCACGAGATCGGGCTTGAGCGCGAGCACCTGTTCCCGGGGCACCTCGAAGTTGTCGTTGAGCTTCAGGCCCGCGGTGGGCACTCTCCTGATCTCGGCGACCATCGACGGATCGTCGGACACGCCGTAGGACTGGCTGTTGGCCAGGATCCGATCCTGGATGCCGAGTGCCACGAAACTCTCGACCTCCGCGACGGAGGTGCCGTTGAGCAGCAGCACCTTGCCCGGCGCCTGGTCGAACCTGAGCTCGCGGCCGCAGTTCTCGATGGTGAGCGGGTAGACCGTCGGCGCGGCGGTCGCCGTCACCGAGACACCTGCGGAAGCTGGTGAGCCAGTGCCGGAACTCGCTGTGCCGCAGGCACTCGCTGTCAGGAGAACCGCGGTGAGGGCCAGTACGTCCCGCGGGCGGATCCACGACAGCAGGTAGGTGTTCACGTCTCACTAGTCGGTTGAGGCGTCGACAAGTTCCGCGCTCGCCACATGGAACACACGGTGTCCCTTGTCACACGCGAAACGGTGACGCTCGCGGGAACCAGGGGCCGCACGTGCTCGACTTCCTTGCCATGTGGGAGAAATCCGTCGGCGTCACGGCGGAATCGCGTACACCGCAGCGGGAACGCTCCGCGGTATTCGCTGCCGTCGGCGCACACGTTCCGTCCATTGTGGTCACCAACGACGACCTGGCCGCGCGGCTCGACACGTCCGACGAGTGGATCACCAGCCGGACCGGCATCAGGACCAGGCAGGTGGTCGAACCCGGTGGGTCCACGTCGGATCTCGCGATCGCCGCAGGAATGGCGGCCCTGCGCGCAGCCGGCTCCGACGCGTCGATCGACGCGGTGGTGCTGGCGACGTCGACGCCGGATCGACTCGTGCCCGCGACCGCACCCGCCGTCGCCGCAGGACTGGGTCTGGCCGGCGTACCCGCTTTCGACGTCGATGCGGTGTGCTCCGGTTTCGTCTACGGACTCGCCGTGGCCAACGGCCTGATCGCGGCCGCAACCGCCGATCGGGTTCTCCTGATCGGCGCGGACACGTTCTCCACCATCGTCGATCCCACCGACCGGGCCACCGCCCCGCTGTTCGGTGACGGCGCCGGCGCGGTGGTGTTGCGCGCAGGGGAACCGGACGAGCCCGGCGCGCTGCTCGCCTTCGAGCTGGGCAGTGACGGCGCGCTCGCCGAACTGATCACGGTGCGCGACGGCTGGTTCGCCATGCAGGGGCAGGCGGTGTACCGGCAGGCCGTGACGCGCATGGCCGGTGCCGCAAGGGGTGTGCTCGCCCGAACCGGCTGGGAGCCGGGCGACGTGGACAGCTTCGTCGGCCATCAAGCGAACCTGCGCATCCTCCGCGCGGTTGGCGCTGATCTCGGCGTCGATGCCGACCGGGTGCACACCAACGTCACTGAGGTCGGCAACACGGTCTCCGCGTCGATTCCGCTGGCGCTGGCTCACGCCCACGCGGCAGGCCGGATCCGGGCCGGCCACCGCGTGCTGCTCTCCGCGTTCGGCGGCGGGGCGACCTGGGGCGCGGCCACTCTCGTCTGGCCGGAACTCAGCTGAAGGGAACCCGTGGAACAGCAACAAGTGCACGAGCTGGTCGAGGACTTCGTCCGGCGGCTCGGCGACACCTCAGGCACCGAGATTCCGCCCTCAGCACGGCTCGACGAGCTCGGCATCGACTCGCTCAGTCTCGTCGACCTGCTCTTCGCGCTGGAGCGTGCGTTCGAAGTGTCCATTCCAGACGAAGCGTTGCCGGCCATCTCGACCGTCGGCGACCTCACCGGCTATGTGGTCGCCGCCACGCGCTGACCGCCCTGAAAGGACATCACCAGATGCGGATCACCCGGCAGGACGGCATCGGCGTCATCGCCGAGAACTTCGACTCCTCCAGCGACGAGGACGTGCGCGCGCTCAAGGAGGCCGTCTACCGCGACAAGATCGTCGTGTTGAAGGGTCAGGAGCTCGACCCGAGGCAGTTCCTCGCCCTCGGCACAAGACTCGGCACACCGCAGACCTACTACGAACCGATCTACCACCACCCCGAGGTGCCGGAGATCTTCGTCTCCTCCAACGTGAGCGACGGGGACAAGCGCGTCGGCGTGCCGAAGACCGGCAAGTTCTGGCACTCCGACTACCAGTTCATGCCCCGCGCGTTCGACATCACCCTGATCTACCCGCAGGTCGTGCCGTCGAAGAACCGCGGCACCTTCTTCATCGATCTCACCAAGGCCTACGAGAACCTCAGCGAGGAGCTCAAGGTCGCGGTGAAGGACACCACCGCGTGGCACACCGTTCGCCACTACTTCAAGATCAGGCCCAGCGACGTGTACCGCCCGCTGTCGGAGATCATCGAAGAGGTCGACGCGAAGACTCCTCCGGTGCCGCTGCCGACCGCACACCCGCACCGGCGGACTGACGAGACGATCCTGTACATCAGCGAGGGTTTCACACTGTCCCTCACGGACGCGGACGGCCGTGAACAGCCCGAGCTGCTGCGCGAAGTGCTGGAGTCGACCGGACAGCTCGACCGGACGTTCGAGCACCCGGCCATCCACCTGCAGACCTACGACGAGGGCGACCTTCTGTTGTGGGACAACCGCAGCCTCGTGCACCGGGCACTGCACACCGCCACTGACGAACCCGCCGTGTCGTATCGCGTCACGATCTACGACGGCGCGGAGGCCTGAGTGGCCATCGCGACCGACGCGGACCTGCTCACCGCCGTCCTGCGCTGTTACAAGCCGCACTGCCGCTACCTGACCTCCGCCGAGGTCACGCGGGACGCCGACGTGGTGAGCGGCAGCGGAGTCATGCACATCCCGGAGTCCTGCTACATCGACGACACCGGTCATCTGAACTCCGTCGAGGTCGGAATCTGCTACAACCAGCTGCTGTACCAGGTGATCGCGGCGTCGGTCCGCGACGGTCTGCTGCCGGAACTGTCGAGCTGGTCGATGGACGACTTCTGGCGCAGGCAGCTCCGCGATGTCCTCATCGCCCACTTCTCGTGCGACTTCCGGCGCCCGCTCGATCCGCGCTCCTTCCGGATGGCGCTCACGATCGATCGCGCCGTGCGACGCACGTTGCGTCCCGGCGCCGATCCGCTGGTGTCCCTCGAGACGAGCTTCCAATGCTGGGACGACAAGGGCGGCGCCTGTTCCGGCGCCGCGCGAGTCGCAATCGTGGGGAGCTGAACCATGTCCGCCGAACGCATCCATCACGCCGATCTGCGCACAGTCGCGCAAATTCCCGGCTACCACGCCGAACGCACGCCTGGCGTTCCCGCCATCACGTGCGCGGGCCGCACTCTGACCTACGCCGAGCTGCACGTCGAGAGCAACCGCGTCGGGCACGCACTGATCGCGGACGGTGTCCGCCGCGGCGAGCGGATCTCCTACCTGGGCGTCGAATCCGTGCATTACTACGTGACGTACTTCGCCTGCGCGAAGATCGGCGCGGTACTGGTGCCGATCAACTTCCGGCTCACCGGCCCTGAGGTCTCCCACGTCCTGCGCGACTCCGGCAGCACGCTGCTCGTCGTCGACGACGAACTGCGCCCGGTGATCCAGGAGGCCGCCGCCACGATCACCGGCCTGCGGGTGCGCGGGGCCGCGACCGCCGACTTCGCCGAATGGACACAGCCACATCCCACCATCGACCCGCCTGAGGTGACCGGACCCGAGGACGCGGTGGTGCAGCTGTACACCAGCGGGACCACCGGACTGCCCAAGGGCGTGGTCCTGGCCCAGCGCAGTTTCTTCGCCGTCCGCGACTCCCTCGCGGCGTCCGACCTGGACTGGATCGACTGGCGCGAGGGTGATCGCAGCCTGATCGGCATTCCCGGATTCCACGTCGGCGGCATCTGGTGGGCAACCCAGGGGTTCTCGGCCGGTATCACCAACGTCGCGATGCCTCGCTTCGACAGCACAGGCGCACTCCGGTTGATCGGCGAGGGCATCACAACGGCCTGCGTGGTGCCGTCGATGCTGCGGTTGCTGCTGGCCGAGCCGGGTGTGGACGAGGAGGCGTTCTCGTCGCTGCGCAAGGTCGTCTACGGCGGCTCGCCGATCGCGGAAGCGCTGCTGCAGGAGGCACTTCCGGTGTTCGACTGCGAGTTCGCCCAGATCTACGGCCTCACCGAGACGGGCAACACCGCTGTCTGCCTGCCTCCTGCGGACCACGTCGTCGGCAGTCCCAGGCTGCGTGCCGCGGGCAGGCCGTACCCCGCCGTAGATGTCAAGGTCATCGACAACGACGGCAACACGCTGCCGGTCGGTGAGATCGGCGAGGTGTGCCTGCGCACGCCCGCTCACATGATCGAGTACTGGGGCCTCGCCGAGGCGACCGCGGCCACGCTGGTCGACGGGTGGATCCACACCGGCGACGCGGGCAGGCTCGACGAGGACGGCTACGTCTTCATCAGCGACCGGCTCAAGGACATGATCATCGTAGGCGGGGAGAACATCTACCCCGCCGAGATCGAGAACGCTCTCGCGAAGCATCCCGCGGTGGCCGAGGTCGCGGTCGTCGGCGTGCCCAACGACAAGTTCGGCGAGGCGGTACACGCCTTCGTCACGGTGCGGCCGGGCGAGGCGGTCGACCGGCGCGAGCTGTTCGTGTTCAGCCGGGAGCGGCTCGCGAGCTTCAAGATCCCGTCGAGGTTCGAGTTCGTCGACCGCGTCCCCCGCAACCCGAGCGGCAAGATCCTTCGGCGCGAGCTGCGCGACAGGTTCTGGTCCGGGCGCGACCGCCAGGTCAACTGACTTCACCGGGAGGACCCCGATGCTCACACTCGACGCCGTGCGCGCTCAGCTCGCTGAACGCCTCTACCTGGAACCCGGCGAGCTCACCGACGACGCGGACCTGTTCGCGGAAGGCCTCGACTCCGTCACCATCGTCGACCTGGTGGAGGAGTGGCGCGAGGGCGGCGCCGCGGTCAGCTTCGCGGATCTCGCCGAGCAGCCGACGCTGCGCGCGTGGTGGGACCTGCTCAGTGGAACAGGCGCCGAAGATGCCTGACACGGCGGTGTCCTGGCCGCTCACCACGGCTCAGTACGGCATCTGGGTCGGACAGCAGCTCGATCCCTCCTCTCCTGCCTACAACACGGCCGAGTACGCCGACATCGACGGACCGCTGGACGTCGGCGCACTTGCGCGGGCGATCCGGCACGTGGTGACGGAGACCGAGGCGTTGTCGGTCCGGTTCATCGAGGACGGGAACGGCCCGCGACAGATCGTCGATCCGCCGGAATGGGACGTGCGAGTCCTCGACGTCAGTGCTCAATCCGATCCGCTGGCGGCGGCGGAAGCCCGGATGGAACAGGACGTCGCCGCACCGGTCGATCTCACCCACGACGTGTTATTCACGCACACGATCTTCCGGCTCGGCCCCGACCACCACCTGTGGTACCACCGGGTTCACCACGTCCTGCTCGACGGCTACGGGTTGTCCCTCGTGGCACGCAGGGTCGCCGAGGTCTACACGGCCTTGACACGCGGCGACGAGGTCGGTGCGCACGAGTTCGGCACAGTGCGGTCCGTGCTGGATGAGGAAGCCGCCTACCTGGGCTCGCCGGAACACCGCCAGGACGGCGAGTTCTGGACGGAGTACCAAGAAGAGCGGCCCGCACCCGCCACGCTGGCCGGATGCCCGGCCGCGCTGCCACGGCACGTCCTCCGCGCCTGGGCGGAGGTGGACGGATCCACAGTGGACTCGTTGCGATCCGTTGCCCGCGAGGCGAGCGGGAGGTGGACCGACGCCCTGATCGCCGCGATCTCCGCCTACGTGCACCGGATGACCGGAACCGAGCAGATCTCGCTCGCGGTCCCGGTCATGCTGCGCACAGGTTCGGTGGCGTTGCGCGTGCCGTGCATGGTGCTCAACGTCGTCCAGCTCTACACGGACTTCGGCGACCGGCCGTCTCTCATCGACGTGACCGGGCAGGTGACCCGACACCTGCGTCGCAGCAGGCGTCACCACCGCTACCGGTACGAACAACTGCGGCGCGATCTCGGTCTGCTCAACAGCGAACGGAAGCTCTTCGGCCCTTCGGCGAACATCATGCCGTTCGACTACGGCTTGATGTTCGACAGAACCCCGGCGGTGATGCGCAACGTGTCCGCGGGTCTTGTCGAGGACCTGGCGTTCAACGTCTACCACCGCGCCGACGGCACGGGTCTGACCGTCGCGCTGGACGGCAACCCGAACCTCTACACCGCCGGCGAGCTCGCCACCCACGCCGAACGGCTGCGGGTGTTCCTGCGGAGGCTGCTGGCCGAACCTGCCGCACCGGTCGCCGACGCGGAACTTCTCCTCGACCGCGAGCGCTCCACCGTTCTCGGTTCGTGGAGCACGATCACCCACGACTGGCCGGACAACACCATCACGGATCTCCTCGCGGACAGGGTGTCCGCGACTCCGGAACGCACCGCGCTCGTCGCGACCGAGGAGAACGGTGAGCGGGTCCACCTGACGTTCGCCGAGTTCGGCCGAAGCGTGGACCGCCTGGCACATCGGCTGCACGAGGCGGGAGCAGGGCCGGGGACCACCGTGCTGCACCTGCTCCCCCGCACCGCTGACGCGATCATCGCCCTGTTCGCGACGGTGAGGTCCGGTGCGGCCTACGTGCCGGCCGATCCCGACCACCCGCCGCGCAGGCTGGCGTTCTTCCTCGAAGACGCTGAGCCGAAGCTCGTCGTCACGACCCTCGACCTGGCCGGCCGACTACCCGACGGCACTCCTGTGGTCGCGGTCGACACACCGCACAACTCGCCTGCAGTGGCGGTGACCGTCGCACCAGACGACCCGTTGTGCCTCATCTACACCTCCGGGTCCACAGGCGAGCCCAAGGCCGCTGTGATCACCCACCGCGGTATGGCCAACCTCTATCACCACCACCGCACCGAGATGATCGAACCCGCCGAACGCGAGCACGGCGTGATCCGGGCAGCGCTCACGGCGTCGCTGTCGTTCGACACCTCCTGGGAAGGCCTGCTGTGGCTGCTGGCCGGCCACGAACTGCACCTCGTTACCGACGAGGTGCGCCGTGACCCGGCCGAGCTGCTGCGCTACGTCGACACCGAACGCATCGGGTTCCTCGACGTCACGCCTACCTACGCCGAGGAACTGCTGACCGCCGGGCTGCTCGCACCGGGACAGCACCGCCCGGGCATCATCGCCCTGGGTGGTGAGGCGACGGGCCAGGCGTTGTGGTCCGCGTTGCGCGACGCCGAGGGCATCACCACCTACAACCTGTACGGCCCAACGGAGTGCACGGTCGACACCGTATGGGCGCGGCTGGCCCACAGCCCGACCCCGGTCATCGGCCGTCCGGTGGCCAACACCCGGTGCCACGTGCTCGACGGCGAGTTGCGTCCGGTTCCGCCCGGCGTCGCCGGAGAACTCTGCCTGGGCGGCACTCCCCTCGCGCTCGGCTACCACCGGCGACCCGAACTGACCGCCAGGAGGTTCGTCCCCGGTCCGTCCGGAGAGCGGCTGTACCGCACCGGAGACCTCGCCCGGTGGCGGGCCGACGGACTGCTGGAGTACCTGGGGCGCAACGACGACCAGGTCAAGATCCGCGGGTTCCGGATCGAGCCGGGCGAGGCCGAGACGGCGCTGGCCACCCATCCCGCCGTCGCTCAGGTCGCCGTGGTGGCCAGTGACGACCGGCTGGTCGCCTACGTCGTCCTCGCACCTGGCCTGCCTGTTCCTGAGGCCTCCGCATTGCGCGCCCACGCGGCGGCCTCGCTCCCCGACCACCTGGTGCCGCCCGTCTACGTCGTGCTGGACAGGCTTCCCCGGACCGTCAACGGCAAGCTGGACCGGGCGGCGTTGCCCGCCCCGGACATCACGGTCGGCAGCCGGCCTCCCACCAGCGAGCGGGAACGGGCGTTGTGCGCGTTGTTCGCCGAAGTCCTGGGACTGCCCGAGGTCGGCGTCGACGACGACTTCTTCTCCTTGGGCGGACATTCGCTGCTCGTGGCGAAGCTGCTGAGCCGGGTGCGCGCCGAGTTCGGTGTCCGGCTCGGCATCCGCGACGTGTTCGAGACCGCGAACGTCGCCGCACTCGCGATCAGGCTGGGTGCGGTCGCTCCTCTCGGCGCGGACCCTCTGTCCGATGTGGACCTCACCGCGGAGGTCGCGCTGTCGGACGCGATCACCGCGGCAGGGCTCGCACCGTTCTCCGGCCGGGTCGACTCCGTGCTGCTGACCGGCGGTACAGGTTTCCTCGGCGCGTTCCTGCTGCGGGAACTGCTCGACCGCACGTCCGCCACGGTGCACTGCCTTGTCCGCACGCAGACCGAGCAGGACGGGCTGAAGCGGTTGAGGGCGTCACTGCGGCGTTACGGACTGCCCAAACACGACCTGCACCGCGTAATCGCCGTACCGGGAGATCTGGAGCTGCCGTCGTTCGGGCTGCCGGCGGAGGAGTTCCAGAAACTGGCGGTCGAGATCGACGTGGTGCTGCACAACGGCGCCAGGGTGCACCACCTCGATCCGTACAGGCGGTTGCGGGCCGCGAACGTCGGCGGCACGGCAGAGGTGCTGCGGCTCGCGACCACCCATCGGGTCAAGGCCGTGCACTTCGTGTCCACCTGCGACACCGCCGTCGCTTCCGATGGCAATCCCCCGATCGTGCGCGAAACGCGGCGAGTCCGGCCGGAGTCCCTGCTGCCCAACGGCTACGTCGCGAGCAAGTGGGTAGCGGAAGGCATGGTGCTGCTCGCGGGTCAACGCGGCGTGCCGGTGGCCGTGCACCGGCCGAGCCGCATCGCCGGCCACAGCAAGACAGGTGCCGCGGGCACCGACGACGCGCTGTGGAATCTCGTGCGCGGCATGCTCGTCGTCGGCGCGGCACCGAACTCGGCCGGTCACGCGGACGTCGTCCCGGCAGACCGGGTGGCCTCCGCCGTGGTGCAGCTGCTGGTCCGCGGCAGTACCGGCGCGACCTACCACCTGACCGGTCCGGGGCCGCTCGCGATCGACGACGTGCTGGGCAGGCTCCGCGATCGCGGCTACGACCTCGCCCGGCTGCCCGTCACCGAGTGGCGAAACCTGCTGGCCGACACCGCCGACCGCGCCGCGGACACGGGCGACTACAGCCTCGCCATCGCCGTGGCACACGCTCCCGCGCTAGGTGGTTCCACCGCACCGGTCGCCTTCGGGCGAGACAACCTGGTGGATGCGGGGCTCGCCATCCCCGCGGTGAACGGACCGTTGATCGACACCTACCTCGACCACTTCATCAGCACCGGGTTCTTCCCCGCACCGCGACGAAGGCAGGCATGATCACGACCACCGAGCACTCCGGCTTCCGGGCCTGGCTGGGTCTGACGGCGATCCTCGCCGCCACCTTCATGGGCCAGGTCGACGGGTTCATCGTCACCGTCGCCGCACCGTCGGTCCAGCGCGATCTCCCCGCGTCGTTCGGCCAGATCCAGCTCGTCGGCGCGGCGTACGTGCTCGCGTGCGCCGCCGGACTGGTCACCGGCGGCAGGATCGGCGACCGCTGGGGCCGCCGCCGGACGTTCGTGGCCGGAATCGCGGTGTTCACACTCGCCTCGCTGCTGTGCGGCCTCGCGCCGAGCCCCGAGGTGCTGATCGTCATGCGCTGCGTACAGGGACTCGCCGCAGCGGCGCTCGTGCCGCAGGAACTGGCTCTGATCCACGGCATGTTCTCCGGACGGACCCAGCGTGCGCGCGCCATCGGCTGGTACGGCGTCGCGATGGGCCTCGGGGTCATCGCCGGGCTCGGCGGTGGCGGCCTGTTAGTGCACTGGAACCCTGCGGGCCTGGGCTGGCGCACGGTGTTCCTGATCAACGTGCCGATCGGCCTGCTCGTCCTGCTGCTGAGCAGGATCGCGATCGACGAGGGCAGGTCGGCCGAACGGCCGCGCATCGACCTCGCCGGCACTGCACTGACCGCGATCGCGTTGCCGTCGCTGCTGGTACCGCTCGTGCTCGGCGCTGAGCCGGGAGCATCCGGTCTGCTGTGGACACTGCCGCTCCTGGCACTGGCCGCAGGTCTGGTCCTGGTGCGACAGCAGCGAAAGCTCGCGGCCTCCGGTGGTTCGCCGCTGTTTCCGCCTCGTGTGCTCAGGACACCGGGGATGGTGATCCGGCTCGCGGCGATCACGACGTTCTTCGCGGGCAACTCGGGCCTGTTCCTCGTGTTCACCTACTACGTGCAGACCGGTCTGGGCCGAGAACCGTTGACAGCCGGTCTGATGTTCGTACCGCTGGGCGCCGCGTTCGCACTCGGCTCCGCGTGGTCCGCGCGCCTGTCCGCACGCTTCGGCGACCAACTGCCCGTGACAGGCTGCTGCCTGCTGGCCGTCGCGATGCTGAGTCATCTTGCCGTGGTCCGAGCACCGGTCGAAGCTCAGGACCTCCTGCTCGCGGTGGCGATCGGCGCCGTCGGACTCGCCCAAGGGGTCGTGGTGGCTCCCGTTGTCACCGGAATCTTCGCGCGTGTCACCGCGGACGACGCAGGCGCGGCCTCCGGCGTCGCGTCCACCGTCACGCAGTTCGCCCTGGCGTCCGGCTACTCCGCCGTCGGCGTCGGCTACCGCTTCCTGCTGGGCGCGACGCCCGGTGCCGCGGCGGTGCCGTTGCCCGCTCACGTGCACGCGTACTCGGTGAGCGTCATCGTGCTGGCGATGCTGGCACTGACGACGAGCATGTTGTGCGCTCGTAGCAACCAGAGCTAGACGCCGTACCGGTTGGTCAGATCACCCGCGACCGACGGCGTTGTCCGCAACACGCGGAACTACGACCGCGAACTACTAAAGTCCAGCCGTTACCCATGCGACGTTCCAGCATCCAACGTGGTTTCCTCATGTTCAGCTATTGGGGTTTGCTCGTCCTGCGCTCGCAATGGTCGCTGTCGGCATCATCGTGGCAGGATCGTCGCCTGGGGTGGCGTCGGCCGCTACATCAGGCGTCTCCGCCACGATCAACTGCACGCTGAGTGTTCAAATCCACACAATTCCGGACATGTCAAGGGAACTGTGAATGTCACGGCAGACGTGACTTGCACGGCCGTTGTTCCGGCGATCAGGATTCGCGGACATTCGCCGCGGTGCAGCCTCTGATGTCGGCGTGCTTCCCGAAGGTTTCACACCACCGCAGCTGAACCTGGACAACAGCCAATCAATTGTTCCTAGGATGCGAAGAAGTCGATGTCGCGAGTTACCGCCCCAGGTGCCGTTGTCCTACACCACAGGATCGCCTGTCTCGACCGGTCTGTGTCGGACGAGATCTATGCGCCACCGAGTGGCCAGCGACCGGATGCAACCTGGTTCACCGAGGTTCTCGCACAACGGACAGACCTCTCCGCAACCGTTGACGAGCGTGGGAGGCCTGTTCGTTCGGAGGTCGAGCCGGAGGAAGCCGACGCGATCGTCGCGGACTGCGCGTTGCTCGGACGCCTGCGGGTATTCGCCCGGTCGGTGGTGGACGGTCCGGTGGACTTGCCGGCCCAGGAATGGGTTCACCACCGGGCAGCACACCTGCGACCTCGGCCCGAGAACGCCCAGGCCTGAGCTCTTCGTACCGGTGAACGCGGCCACGGTTCCGGTGGCGTGCACGAAGCCGCGGAACATCGGCTTCTTCACCTCGACCTCGGCCTGGGACGGCTGGGACATGTGGCGGATCTACCAGGAGGCGCATTTGTTCCTGTATCAGGCGCCCTTGCCGCGCCGGCATCTGGAAGTCGACCCTGATGCCGTCGTGTGCGAGATTTCGTCGGCCACTCAGTGGGTTCAGTTCGTGCAGAGGTATCCGGCCTTCGTCGATGGTCGGGCTTACCCTGACTGGCCGTCCGTGGCGAAGGAGTGGGACGACGTGCATTTCACCGCTTCCGCGATCGCGGCGACCCCGGGGACTGGTGTTCGGCTTGGGGGAGTCGGACGTCCAGCCACTCGCTTTGGACGTCGAACAGACCTTCTGGCTTTCCTGGCGATTCACCGGCGCCACCGAGCAAGAAGCTTCTGCGCACGGGTGAACGGGCTGCCGCGACAGCAGCACACCGTCAGCGACGACCGATCCAGCCGTCGATCGTCAGGCACCTCAACCGTGTGCCCACCGCGTGCCTCTCACTGCCGCAAGTAGTCCTGAGGTGGGCTGGACGACCTCGACAACGGCGCTCCCTACGCCTCCGGCCAGCTCCTCCCGGGCCCGCGCGACGCGGGATCTGACCGTCCCAACAGGACAGCCCACGACCTCGGCTGCCTCGACGTAGGACAGTCCGAGCACCTGGGTCAGCAGCAGTGCTTCACGACGTTCCGGTGCGAGGCCGGCGAGCATGACGGTGAGCTCGACGACGTCCTCGAACCCAGCCGACCGGGCGTGCTCGGTGTGGCGGTTCGCGTCCGAGGCCAGCCGGTAGTCCGCCGACCACGCGATCTGCGGCCTGACGACGGCCGCCCGAACGTGGTCGACGACGGTGTGACGGGCGATCGAGAGCAGCCAGGTGCGTGCGGAGGAACGCCCCTCGAAACCGGGAAGACTGCGCAGGGCGCGCAAGTAGACGTCCTGGGTGAGGTCGTCCGCCATCCCGACCCCGCCGAGATGGGCGACCAGCCGCCAGACATCGCTCTGCGTCGCACGGACAAACCGTTCCAGCGCACCACGATCACCCGCGCCGGCGGCCAGCGCGCACGCCGTCACAGCCTCGTCACCCCTCGAAGTTGACACGATCGTGGACAGTAGCCAATGGCCGAGATCGCTGGGAACTCCGAACGCTAGACATCCGACAATTGTGACGTGGAGTGCTACATCTGCCGAGAATCCTTGTCCGCACGGCTTGACGGGGAACAGGATGGAACGTCCGCCGACCGGATCGACGCGCACCTCGAAAGGTGCGCGCTCTGCAAGACGTGGCACGACAACGCTTTCGCGCTCACCCGCACTCTTCGCGTGCGACCGGCTGTGCAGGTCCCCGACCTGGCCGCAGCGATCCTCGACGCTGCTCCCCCTCTCGCCCCAGCCGCGCCACGCCGCCGACTCCCCGCGGCGTCCTCACGGGTGTCGCGGTCGCCCAGCTCACGCTCGGACTGGCCCAGGTGCTGGGCATCGGCCCTTCCGGGCACAACGGCCACACCGCCGGTGTCGACAACGGCCACCTGGTCAACGAGAGCACGACCTGGAACATCGCACTCGGCCTCGGCTTGCTCTGGACCGCACTGCGCCCCGCCGCGATCTCCGGCACGCTTCCCGTCACAGCGGCGTTCGTCGCCGTGCTGATCCCCTACTCCGGGGGCGACCTGATCAACGGTACCGCCACCACGTCCCGCGTGCTGTCCCACTCGCTGCTGCTCGCCGGGCTCGTCCTGCTCGTACTCGTGCGCCTCAACGAATCCCGCCCCGACGGTGGACGCACACCACGCCAGAACGGGGACACCGACTCAGCGGGCGGCACTTCGGACACACCGGAACACACCGGACGCTCACCAGTCCGACGCCGGGGTCCACTGCGACCGGTGGGCCGACACCACGCCGCTTGAACCCCGGCCGTCGGCTCGTTCACATCGCCTTGGGGGCAATCGTCCAACCGCGACACTCGCAGTTGGACGTTCTTGTTGTAGCAGAGGAAGTTCTCAGGGAGCCTCCGGAGGAACTTCGACAGCAGGAAAAGAAGGTGTTCTCATGACGGAAGGCACGACCCTCGGGTTCACCGACGCGGCGGAGCAACGGCGGCACAACCGCGCCGTCGTCGAGGACTACCTCAGTCGCACCGGGGAAAGCAGACTGACCCGGTATCAGCTGTTCACCGAGGACGGCAGCGCCGGACTGTACACGGCGGACACCCTGGAGCCGGTCGTGTCAAAGGGACACGAGAAGCTGCGCGCGCACGGCGAATGGTCGCTGCAGATGTTCCCCGACTGGGTGTGGTTCAACATCACGATCTTCGAGACGCAGAGTCCCGACCACTTCTGGGCCGAGTGCGACGGAGAGGGAAAGATCCTCTACCCCGGCTACGCACCCGGCCACTACCGCAACCACTTCCTGCACTCGTTCGACTTCCGCGACGGGCGCATCGCCCGGCAGCGTGAGTTCATGAACCCGTTCAACCAGCTGCGCGCGCTCGGAATCGACGTGCCGACGATCAACCGCGGCGGCATCCCCACGTGACTCGTGCCGGACGAGGTGCGCATCGCGGCCCGACACCTTGATCCCCCACAGGCGCGCGATATGACGGCGCAGTCGGCCATCACCCACTGCGCCGAAGGCAGCTCGAATACCGAAGTGGCGCAACGATTGCGGCTAAGCCGCAATCGTTGCGTACGTGGCGGTCGCGGTTCGTGACGGACAGGCTCGACGGCTTGTCTGACGAGCCACGGCCGGGCCGGCCGCGCACGATCAGCGACGATCAGGATCTGGCGGGCGTTCGGTCTCAAGCCGCACCGCGTGGACACGTTCAAGATCAGCAAGGACCCGTTGTTCGTAGACAAGGTCCGCGATCTCGTCGGTCTCCACCTCGACCCGCCCGCCAAAGCCGTCGTGTTGTGCGTGGACGAGAAAACCCAGATCCAGGCCCTGGACCGTTCAGCGCCGGTGCTGCCGATGCTGCCCGGCGTGCCCGAGCGGCACAGTTTCGACTACATCCGGCATGGAACCACGAGCTTGTTCGCCGCGCTGGAGATCGCGACCGGCCAGGTGATCAGCGCGGTCAAACGTCGTCACCGGCACCAGGAATTCCTCGCGTTCCTGCGCACGATCGACAAGAACGTGCCCGCCGGGCTGGATGTCCACGTCATCCTGGACAACCTCAGCACCCACAAGACGCCCGCGGTGAAGACGTGGCTGCTCAAGCATCCGCGCTTCCACCTGCACTTCACGCCGACCAGCTCAAGCTGGCTCAACCTCGTCGAACGGTTCTTCGCCGAGATCACCGTCAAGCTGCTGCGCCGGGGCGTCCACCGCACTGGAGAAAGACATCCGCAACTGGATCGAGCAGTGGAACACCGACACCAAGCCCTACGCCCAGACCCGCTCCGCAGATCAGATCCTCGACTCACTCGCCGCCTACTGCCAGCGAATCAACGACTCAGGACACTAGGCGACTCCGCGCAGCGACACCCACCAATTCTTGAGACCTCCGTTGTCCGCGGGCGCAGTGGCGCTCAGAGACGCTCCGAACTTCGTTTGGCAGGAGGGGTCGCTGTACACCCCGAGCACGACGTGCTGCCCAGCTTGGACAGAGAGACCTGTGTTCTTGTCCTCACCGGTCTTGAGGTTCGGCGCGCAAGTCTGGGCGCCGGTCTCCCAGTTCGCGACGACAACGCTGCGCACCTTGGCCGGGATGTCCTTGCCGATGAACACGATGTTGTACGAGACCGCCGCGGCGGCAGGCTGCGTGATCGCGCCGACGGCTCCGACGGCGAGCACGCAGGCGGCGACGAAGCGTCCGTGCTTGCGGAGTCTCCCCGCAGCGTTTGTGTGAAGCATGGTGACGCTCGCTTTCTGATTCGTCGAGTCACGGGCTTGGCGGCGCGAGCCGCCCGCCCAACCGATTAAACACTCAAAATCACCCGTTCGGACCATCCAATGGCGTCACTCTGTAACTGCCGGAACAAGTTCCGCAGAACGCGGAGTCACGCGTGTCACCACTCACCACATCGGTTTCAGGCCGAACAATTCTTGGCGGCTCAGGTGTGACTACGTCGACAGACCCGTCGCCCCTCAAGATCAGGAAACGCGACGGTGAGCAGCATGAGCGTCGCACGGCTGGCCTGCGTCTCCCAGAAGACCGTGTCACGGGTGTGCCACAACGAGCCTTACGCATCAACCGACGTGCGCACTCGTGTGCTTCAGGCAGCGGACCGGCTGAACTACCGCCCGAACACAGCGGCCAGAGCCCTGGTCTCTGGACACGAGGTCGATCGGGGCGGTCACCCCGGAACCACTTTGCACGAGCTGGCTTCCCTGCTCTTGGGCCTCGAGCAAGCAGCGCACCACCCTCGGTCCGCGACGTTCACCAGCCGCCGGACCGTCACCGCCGGAATCCGCTCCGACCTGTTCGCCCGCGCGGCGACCGAACACCTGCTCGACCTCGGGCACCGGACGGTGCACCACGTCGCCGACCCGGCTCGGTGGTTCTCCGCCAGAGACAGGCTGGCGGCGTGGCACACCACGCTGATCGAGCGCTCCCGACCCGAACTCGCAGTCCCGCAGGCTGATTGGCCCGTGCATCCGGCTACGAGGTCGGCCAGGTGCCGACCGCGAACAGCTCGGTCACGGCCGTCGAACTGATCGTCCGCGCGTCGACAGCACCTCCCCGGTGACGAACAGGGGCCACCTCGATCCGCTTGGGAAGTTCCCGCATGACGACCCTGCCACCGCGTGGGCGAGTCGGCGTGGGAGGCGGAGAACGGCAGGTTCGACCTCGACTGGTTGCAGCCCGTTCTGGACGGCGCACACCAACGCGGCATCTCAGTCGTCCTCGGAACGCCGACCTACGCGGTGCCGCCGTGGCAGTACCCGGAGATCGCGGGCGAGCCCGCCACCGGCCGACGCCTCGGTTGGGCTCGTGCCAGGAGGTGGACTTCACCCATCCGGCTTTCTCTTCCACGAGGAGCGGGTGATTCGCAAGATCGTCGGAAGGTCGCACCGGTTATCGACGCTGGCCGATCTGGTGGACACCGGACGGCAACGCACAGCCGAAGGCAAGCCGGGCCACTGAGTTCATCCGCTGGCAGGCGGACGTCGTGCGCGAGTTCGCCGGCTCGGGCAAGTAGGTCCGGATCGTCCACATCAGACAGCTGGAAGGCCGGACGGGCACGGCACCGGAAGTTGCCACGACCGGACATCCGATCCCGTGCTCGCGCTCTACGGTCATCCCCACTTCGGTCGTTGGCCCACAATCACCACACGGCCTCACGGATCGGGCCGGATCACCTAGGTGGGCGCGGTGCCAGACCACCATCTTGCGGCAGCACTGAGCCAGTGGCTCGCACCAGCGGCCGTCAGCGGCTGGCGACCCCGCCCTCCATCCGTCACCACGACCACCGGAACCTCGCCTGAAGACCGGCGCGTCCACGTCGTTCACAACGGGAGCTGGACGCCTGTCGACGTAGCCACCCCGGTCAAGCTGAAGGACGTCCTCAAAAGGCACGATCGACGACGCGGTGCGCCTCGGCCCGTGGGACGTGCGGATCTTCACGGATGAGGGCTGAAAACTGGATGTGGGCTCCGTTCAGAGGATGAACGGAGCCCCACATCTCACGTGCTCGTCGTCACGACCAGCCCGGTCACCTGCAACCCGGCCACGACCGGAAGGTCCACATGGGATTCGACCGGATGTTGCCGCCTGCTGGGAAAGAGGCGATCTGCGGGCGCTGAACCGACCGAGGGGCGGCCTGGACCGGCTGACCGAACTGCCCGGCGAACCACGGCATCCGCGCCGGCAGCGCGACGGCCTGCACGCGCTGGACCACTTCAGGAGCGATCTTCGCGGGCTGAACCGCTTCGACAACGGCTTGCACCTGCTGAACCGGCTGAGCGACGACCTTCGCGAGCGGAGTCACCGGCCGCGACCGTTCAGGCACGATGCTCCTGCCCACCGCCTCTGGCTTCGGGGTAGTCGCCGAAGGCTGCACCTCGGCGACGGTGTCGGCTGCCGGCACCTTGACCGGAAGGACAGGTGGCGGCAGGACTGGAATCCCGTCGTCGACAGGCGGGTCTGTCGGTTGCACGTCGGCAGGAGCGAACGTGGTGAGCACCGGACGGAACGGAGCCGCGGAGGGCTCATCCGGCGAGCTCACCAGTACCCCCGCCACCGCGAGCCCGGCCACCACCCCGGAGGCCGCGAGCATCCACAAGCCCTTCGCGATGGGAGTGCCCACCGCAGTGCCGGGACCCCCCTGGTGGATTGAGTCGGACATGAGAACCTCGCAGTCAAGTTGTCTCGACGTGCCGGCCTCGGGTTCTGCAGAACCGTCCATCCCGAGGCTCGTGCGGATCAGAAACTGATCAATTCGTGTTGCAGTTGTTTCCGGTTGAGACGAGATCGAGCTCTCCGTCGTCCAGGATCCGGAAACAGGTGTTCGTGTTGTTCTTGTAGGGACCGAAGGTGGTGTTGTAGACGCCGTACTTGAGCGCGAAGGTCAGATCTCCCCTGCTCGCGCCGGCGAAGAACTCGTTGCCGTGGCCAGAGCTGACGTCGATGGTGCACTTGAAATCACGGGGAGCCGTGACGGTGATCCTGGCGTTCGAATCCCCGTGGTTCTGGAAGTGCCACAGGTATCCGCCGCTGTCACGCGGGCAGTCGTTCGTGACGGCGAGGGCAGAGGGAGCGGCCGGGATCGCGCCCAACGTGAGGATGCCCACCGCCAGAAGCGCTGCACGCCTCCCGATGTTTTTCAGGTTCACGTTCACTCCACTTCTTGGACACAAGTCGGTCAGTGCACCCACCTACGGGTGCACGACCACGTGACCTAATTCATTTCCATGACATCCCAGCCGGACAGAACACCGCAATCCGAAACACCAGGAGGACTTGCCGCTTTCTTCGGAACCAGACGGACACCTCAACGGAGGTCGGGAAAACTCTCCCGCGTTGACCTTGCTGAAATGACGGCAGCAGCAACGCGATGAGCGGTGCCACCGGCCCCGCCGGTCATTCCGTTCACGCCGTGACCGAGATCTTCCCCGCACCGGCGCCACCGGTGACGATGGCCTCGACGTCTTCCGCCGGATCCGGCGAGTACGTGTACGGAATGGGCTTGACACCGCCGTTGGTGGATTCGCCCTGCCCGGAGCCGACGAGCTGATTGTCCTTGGCCACCAGGGATCCAGGACCGGAGTCTCCTTCTCCGAGGTGGTAGGGGTCCTCGGTGTTCTCGAAGGAGTTCGCCTCGACCAGCACGCCGGCGTCCGTGGTCGATGCAACGCCATAGCTGTCAACGTCGCTGTAGTAGTTGTTGTAGACGTGCACCGGATTGCCGTACCGCACGCGGGGACTGCGCTGGTCGCCCTCGAACCAGTTGTGGTCGTAGGTCACCCGCAGCGCGCCGCTGTCCTCAGCCCCGTTGTCGTCGGCATGCCCCAGCATCATGGACTTGTCCTGGTCGTAGACGTGGTTCCAGGACACGGTGACGTAGTCGGAGCCGCGTTTGATGTCGACGGCGCCGTCCTTCGCGTTGGAGATCGTGTTGTGGTCGATCCAGACGTTCTTGGAACGCTCGACCTGGATCGCGTCGTCCGACGACCCCTTGAAGTTCAGGTTGCGGATGATGACGTTGTTGGCGTCGCTCACGTTCAGCCCGCCGCCGGTGATCCCAGCTCCGTCGCCGACACCCAGAACTGTCTTGTCCGAACCGACCTTAAGCATGCCGTCCACGTTGATGTTGCCCTTGACGTGGATGACCGCCGGTCCGTCCTTCGCCAGCGCCGCTTCGAGTTCCTCGGCCGTGGTCACGACGATCGGAGTGGCGTCGCCGCCTCCGGTCGTGCCGCCGTTCTCCGTGGCCCAGCCGGTCACGCCGTTGGGCTGAGCACCGGACCCGGTGTTGGTGTTGGTGTTCCCTCCCCCACCTGAACTTCCTTGCTCGCCGTCCTCCACGGGGTTCAGGGCCTGCCCGTGTTCGCGGTACTGGGAGGCCAGATCAGTCAGATGCTGACGCAACTTTGGCAACATCTGCTGTTCGGTGTTGTGCTGCACGGTCCGGACGAGTTTGGCCCCGTCGACGTCAAGCCCGGCCGCAGCCGCTTTGGACACGACGTCGAGAGCCTTCTCCGTGTTGACTCTCATCTGCTCGCGGCCTTCCTCCATGGTGCCGTTCCACGAACTGGAGAAGGCCTGGATGGCCCGCGCGATGCCTTCCATGCTGCCCGGGTACGAAGCGATGATCTCCCTCGCGCCTTGCACCCGCGTGCCGAGCCGACGCCCGGACTCCTGCACGCTGGTACCGGACGCGCCCTGAAACGTGTCCTCCAGATGCCGCATCCTGTTGTCGAGCCCGGTTTTGGCGTCCTCGTAGGCGGTACCCGCGCGCCGGAAGAGCTCGGCTTTCTCCCGCCACGCCGCCGCTGCCGCGCCGGCGGTGCCCAGGTCGTCCAGGCCTCCCGCGGCAGACTGCAGTTCGGCGAGTGTCTGGTAGCTCCCGAACTCGTCGTCGGGTGAACCGTTGTCGACCGAGTTCGACGGGGCAGTCATGGGTGACCAAGTCCTTCCTGGCGCGGAGAAGAAGCCGCAGCGGCGAGAACGTATCGCTGATGATCTTGGTCTCCAGGACCGCAGGGACAACGAATCCCTTGCGCCAAGGGGAAACCCTCAGTCCCCAGGTCGAGCAGCCGCTGCGGCCGCACCGAGCACCTCGGCCGCCCCGTCCTTCACCGCCCGCACGAGACAGGTTCCAGCCCACCCGGATCCGAGCACCGTCATGTCGCCGCCAGCTCCCAGATCGGTGCTCTTTCGCTTGCCTCCGGCAACGCTCTGGCGCGGCCGACCGGGGCGCCGGCCGCGCCAGAGGAACGTTGTGGCTGTGGCCGCGTGAGGCCGGCTGCTCGTCGAACACCGGATCACGTCACATCGATACGACGAACCGCAAGCGGCGTGCCGCGCAGCACCGGATCACCTGCGCACCGCGCGAGTCAGGTCCGCGGCGGTCGACCTGCCCGGAACGGCGACCGAGCTCCACGCCGCCAGGAACTCCATTCCGAACGGCTGCCCCCGTGAAAGCCTAAGCCGGCAGGTCTTTCAACGCGGGCTCCTCCACCCACACGTACTCCTGCGGCTCGTACCTCTCCATTCGCTTCAGCAACCTGTCCAGGTCGATGTCCACCAGCAGCATGTTGCGGTACGGAACCTTCAGGAATCCTTCCAGCACCATGTTGTTGACCATTGCGAGCAAGTGGTCGTAGTACCCGTCGACGTTGAGCAGGCCGATCGGCTTCGCGTGCAGATCGAGTTGCGCCCAAGTCCAGATCTCGAAGAGCTCGTCCAGGGTGCCCGCACCCCCCGGCAGCGCGATGAAGGCGTCCGCGAAGTCCGCCATCAGGCTCTTGCGCTCGTGCATGGTGCCCACGACGTGCAACTCGGTCAGGCCATCGTGAGCGATCTCCCACGCGAGCATGTGCTCCGGAATCACGCCGATCACCGAGCCTCCGGCCTCCAGCGCGCCGTCGGCCACCGCACCCATGGTGCCGATCCGCCCTCCGCCGTAGACGACCTCCACGCCTCGTTTCGCGAGCACCCGACCCAGGTCGGCCGCAACCTCCATGTGCCGCACACGGCCAGCCGATGAACCACAGAACACAGCAATCCTCATGAACACATGATATTCCGGAAATATCCGTCGCAAAAACCATTGGAATCCCTTTACTCACCCTGTAACAGAAATTGTCGAATCGTTCTCCGAAGCACGTGGATTCCAACCTACAGGGCAACACGGGAGGTCGAGAATGAAGGGATATCACCCTTACCCCAGGGAGTTCGACAATGAATTATGTCCACCTCGTCGCCGGCCCGACCGGAGCCGGAAAGTCAGAGGTCGCCATGAACCTCGCCGATGAGCACGGCGCTCCCGTCGTCGTGGCCGATCGGATCCAGTGCTACCTCGACCTGCCGGTGACCAGCGCCCG
The DNA here is from genome assembly GCF_043632865.1 of Lentzea sp. JNUCC 0626. Classification (NCBI taxonomy): domain Bacteria; kingdom Bacillati; phylum Actinomycetota; class Actinomycetes; order Pseudonocardiales; family Pseudonocardiaceae; genus Lentzea; species Lentzea sp. JNUCC 0626. Next base: position 10,139,041 of record NZ_CP171635.1, on the reverse strand, counting down.
GCTCGACGCCGAAGGCCGCCACCACATCGCCGAACGAACGGTGACCGACGGCGACTACCCCACTCACGAGGCAGCGGCCGCCCTCCTGAGGGCGGTGGAGTTGCTGATCCGCAACAACGAACACGTGATCGTGGAAGGCGGATCCCTCTCACTTCTGCGCAGATTCGCGGCGTGCCGGGGCCGGTTCCCGTTCCAGCTGGACACCCGAGTGCTCGAACCCCTCGACTGGTCGGCGCATCTGACCCGCCTGCGCGCACGATCCGAACAGATGCTCAGGAACGGCATGCTCGACGAGATCGCCAAGGCCTGGCAACACCAGGCCCAGCACGCGTTCGTGGCCTCGATCAACGGGCCGGAGGCCGTGCTGGCCTGGTGCGGCGAAACCAGTACCCGCCCAGAAGACCTCCCCCACGCCGAGGAGGCCGAAGTCGCTGAACTCGCCAAACGAGTCGCACTCGTCCACTTCGAGCACAGCTACGAGCAGCGCGACGTGTTCAGCCAGCTGTTCGGCCGGAGCCACAGCCCGTCGCTGACGGTGGGCGACAGGTAGCAGGACGACACTTCCAGCTCGGGCCGACCCCACCGGCGAACGAAGCTAGGATCGCAGGTTGTGTTCAACGCGCAACGGCCCGAGGTACTCGACAGGAATTCCCCGTGGACCACCTCGGTGATCGAGCGGACCGTCCTCGCCGTGGTGCACAACGTGACCGCCGCCACCCGGCTTTTCGACATCCTCCCGGTCATTGCCGACGACCCGCGCATCCAGGTGCATTTCACGTGCCCCGAGTCGTCGCCGTTCCACGGGCAGATCGTCGAGTACTTCTCCGCGCGCGAGGTCACTCCCGTGCCTTGGAAGCTGGCTTCCGAGACACGGTTCGACCTCGCCGTGGCCGCCAGCCACGGCGGTCCACTGAACAAGTTGCGCGTTCCTCTGATAATCATTCCCCACGGAATTGGATACAATAAATACTTGGACCGGAAACCGGAAACCGGAAACCGGAAACCGGAAACCGGAAACCGGAAACCGGAAACCGGAAACCGGAAACCGGAAACCGGAAACCGGAAACCGGTTTTCGGGATGGCCCCGGAATGGTTGCTGCACCAAGGCCGTCCGATCGCGTCCTCGTTGGTGCTGTCCCACCCTGAACAGCTCGACCGGCTTCGCCAGTCCTGCCCCGAAGCAGCAGCGGTGGCCGTCGTCGCCGGCGATCCCTGCTTCGACCGGATGCTCGCCAGCACACCGCTGCGTTCCCTGTACCGCGACGCGCTCGGTGTCGGCTCATCGCAACGTCTGATCCTCGTCTCGTCCACGTGGGGGCCGAGCTCTCTGCACGGCAAGCAGCCCGAGCTCGTTTCCAGGCTCCGCTCCGAACTCCCGCTGGACGACTACGCGATCGCGGTCGCGCTGCACCCGAACATCTGGTCGGCGCACACACCCTGGCAGATCCGCAGGTGGCTGAACGCCTGTGTGCGGTCCGGTGTGCACGTCTTCCCCGCCGACGAGGGCTGGCGGGCCGGATTGGTCGCCGCAGACCTGGTAGTCGGCGACCACGGCTCGGTCACGTTCTACGGAGCCTCGCTGGGCAGGCCTGTTCTGCTGGCCGAACGCCCGCACGAGACCGTTGATCCCGTCTCGGCGATCGGCAGGTTCCTCGCCGTCGCCGACGCACTCGATTCCGGGCAACCTCTGCGCCCGCAGATCGACCGCGCGACGACACGGCGCCGAGATGCCCACCTCGACCGCCTGGCCGACCTCACCACCTCCGCACCGCTCAAGGCTCACGCCCTGCTGCGCAGCGAGCTCTATCGCCTGCTTCGCCTGGAAGAGCCGACCATCCCGGCTGAACCGGCAGCTGTCCCAATACCCGTCACCAGTCCGTCACTCCCGGCGGTGCAGCAGGTGCACGTCACCCTCGAACGCCAGGACCAGTCTCTCCGCGCCACGGCCGTGCGTCTCTCCGACAACGCGGTCGAGCACGGCCGACCGCTCGCCGATGGCGCCCACCTGGTGGTCAGCACGGACGAGCCGGCCAAAAGCGCGTTGCAGCTCGCCGATGTCATCGTGCACAACACTTCCAGCCGGACGACAGACTGGATCGGCGAGACGTTGAGCGCGCTGCCGGGCTCGGCGCTGGTGACGCGCCCCGGTCCAGACGGAACCTGGCTCGTCGGCGACCGCGACGGACACTTGGTGCGCTTCGAGCACACCGGTCATGCCGGACCGGTTCTGGCTTCCGTGGTCTTCGCCTGGATCGCCGGCGGCAGCAAGGCGTGCGAACTGCCCCGCCGTGTCGAGATCCTTCTCGGTGGCAAGACTCATCAGGTTGATGCGCGCCCGGCTCCATGCCGATGTTCCAGCGGACTACCGCAGGCCGACCGACCGGAGGTCGTCGAGTCGCAGCCAGCTGTCGGCGAACAGCACGGCCCGCCACCCAGTTGAGGAAACTTCGACTCGGTGAACAAGCGATCTGGCGCGCGGTTCAGTTCAGGTCAGTGAGTCGTTCCTGGACCGCTAGCGCCGATCGCACCAGACCTCGCTCCTCATAGATCATCAACGCCTCGCGGTACAGCTCAACCGCTACGGCGACGTCGTTCTCCAGCTCTGCCAGCGCTTCCAGGACCTCCGCGCGATCAGCCTGGTGCTTGTGCTCGGTGGCCAGGGAGAGCGCTTCCCGCAGCCGCGGGCCACCTTCGACCCCCAGCTTCCGGCCTTGCCACAGCAACACCTTCGCCAGGTTCTGCGGCTCCGGCACAGGAAGCGATCGGAACCCTTCATACGCGCGGTCGAGCAGAACGAGTGCCCGTTCCGGAGCTTCCGGTTTGGCTCCGTGCAAGCACGCCAGGGCGATCCGCCGCGGGTCACCGATGTTCTCGGCCAGCTCCAGATTGCGTCGCAACAACGCCACCGCCTGCGGGACGTCTCCGGCGTCGAACGCGGCGAGCCCGGCACACTCCTGCGCGGTAGCGGCGAGGTCCGCTCTGCGCGCACTCTCCGCGAGCCGGATCGCCTCGGTGCACACGGTGATCGCGTCGCGGAACCGGCCGAACCCGCGATGAGCGAACCCTTCCTGCACGAGCAGAAGCGCCTTCACCACGTCCGCACCCAGGCCGTCGGCCGCCTGGAGGCCCCGGGCATGGGTGGCCAGCAGGTCGTCGGCGTACTTCTCCGCCAGGAACAGCCACCACTGCGACACGCACAGCCGCAGTACGGACTCCAGCTCCCCGAGCTTGAACGCCAACGCGACGGCGGAACGCAGGTTGGTCCGTTCCGCGCGCATCCACGCGCCCGCGTCCGCGGCAGCAGGATGAGAACCGTCCACGATCGCCCCAGGGAAGAACTCGGCACGCCAGGGCCGCTGCGGCAGGAGCGCGGCATCGGCGGTGATCGCGCCGGTCACATACCAAGCCACGTACGCCCGTTCGACGGCAAGACGTGCCGAGGACTCCTCCACCGCGCCGGCGACCGACCTGGCGTGTTCGTGGACCAGTTTGTGCATGGTCACACGGCCCGCACGATGCTGGTCGACCATGCGCAGGTGGTGAAGCTCGCGGATCACGGGGCGAAGGGACGCGTCGGGCACTCCCAGTGCGACCGCCAGCGCCGCGACCGACACGTCGTCACCGTGCGGATGCAAGCCCAGCACGCGGTAAGTGCGCTGAGCGAGGCGGCCGAGCCTGCTGTACCCCGCGTCGAACACCATGCCGAGCGACGGCTCGCCGCCCACGGTGACGCTCGTGATCCCGGTCGCCGGATCGTTCAGCTCGTCGACCAGTTCCGCCAACGCGAGATGCGACGACTCTGCGAGCAGGACTCCGACGACGCACAGGGCTGACGGCAGTCCGGCGCACATCGAGACCAGGGCATCGCGCGCCGTCGGCTCCTCGTCGATCCGGTCTCCCGCGAACGTCCGCAGCAGAACGATGGCCATCTCGTCCTCGAGGGGCTGGACGTCGACCTGTGCCGCGTTGCTCTGCAGCAGCGTGCCGAACGACCCGTGGCCGGTGACCAAGACCATCGAAGGTCCCCTGCCCGGCAGCAACGAGCGCACCTGCGCGGGGGTCACGGCGTCGTCGAGCAATATCTGAAACGACCTGTCGTGGGTCAACGACCTGAACATGCTCGTGCGTGATTCAAGGTCGGCGGGAATCTGCGAGCGATCGACCCCCAGCCCGGCGAGAAAGCCCGCCAGCACCTCGGCCGGCGCGCTGGTCTGATCGGTCCAGGCTCCCAGGTTCGCGTAGAGCTGACCGTCGGGGAAACGAGCCGCGTTGCCGTGCAACCAGTGCAACGCGACCGTCGACTTGCCACTGCCTCGTTGCCCGCGCAGCACCCTGACGACCGGGCCGTCGTCACCGACCGCGTCCAACGCCTCGTCCAGCTGGCGAAGCACTCGTTTCTGGTTGACCAGCTTCGTGATCGCGCCAGGAAGCTGGCGAGGCCTGGGATCCCGGGGACCGGAGTGCAGGTGGATCTCACCGACGTGAGCTGCCTGCACAACGTTGCCCGCAGCGCCGCTCATCGCGTTCGTCACGTCGGATTCGTCCGCCACGTCGCGCCTCCACGCTCCGGCAAAGATCGATTCCGACAGCCTATCGGGCACGTCACGAGTTGGGCACGCGTAGTGACAACTCGCAGGTCGTTTCCGCGTGGCAGATTCACCCAGCGCGAGTAGCATCCGTCGGACCTCGATCTCCGAGGAGGGGTGACGCGGTGGGCCAGATCGACCTCGCCGAGCACGATGCCCTCACCCCTTATGCGCTTCTCGCAGCCGAAGCAGTCGGTTTCGACTTCGCCACCCTGTCGTGTGCCGACGGGCGGCCACCGGAGCCGGCAGGGTTGAGAGGAGCCTTGGTTCACCACCTCAGGCTGTTCTGGCGGACGGTGACACCCGAGATCCGTCACAGCCGGACTTCTCAGCCCGAGCTGGTTCCCAGCCCCGCGGAGTTCGTAGAACGAGCCCAGCGCAGCGACGATCCCCTTCAGCGGTTCCTCGCTCGGAAGCGCGCCGAGTTGCCGCGACTCGTGGCCGGAGACGGCGACAGCTCCTCGGATCGCGCCGCCCGGACCTGGTCCGAGATCCGGGCTGACAGGTCGCTCTCGCGCGCGTTCGACGAGCACATGGTGAGCCGGGCGACGACGGCCAATGTGTTCGCACCTGAGCTGTTCACCCTGCCGGCGGGCCGCATCGTCGACGTCGGCGGAGGACCCGGCCACTACCTGGCGCGGGCGCTGGCCGTGGCCGGGGCACGCTGGAACGGTGTGCTCCTGGAGACCTACGACGACGCCGGCTGGTGGTGCGGCACCGGCCACGAGTCCGGTGTCGACCTGCTGATCGTGCCGGCCGAGCCAATCGCCCCGCCTCCGCCGGCGGACGTCTACCTGCTCGGAAGCATCCTGCACGACCTGGCCGACGCGGAGGCGGCGTTCCTGCTCCGTTCGTGCCGCGAATCGGGCCGGCCGGGATCCTCGATCGTGATCATCGAGCGTGCCTTCGACCCGGCGGTTCTCCGGCACTCCGCCCGGAACCTGGACATGCACGTCCTGTTCGGCGGACGCGAACGAAGCCGGACCGAGTACCTCCGCATGATCGAGTCGGCCGGGTACTCCCGCCCTGAAGTCACCACGACGCACGACGCCTATCAGGTGTTCACCGCGTGCAGGGGGGTGTGATGAGCAGAGGGTTCGCCGACAGGGTCCGCGTCTCGATCAGGCGGGTGCGCACGGTCGTCTACCTCTCCGCCCACGTCCTGCTGGTACTGCTCGGCGCGTTCATCTCCGCGGTCGGTGGATCGATCGGCGTGGCCGTCGGCACGTCCGTCATCGCCACCGGCATCAGCGGAATGATCGTGTTCGGGTGGATCGTCTTCAGCGAGGAGGACGCGGAACGGCGAAAGGCGATGGACGAGTTCGGCTTCGTGACCGCCTTTCCACACCGGTCCATCCAGATCAAGACCGAGTACGAGGCGAGGATCTCCCGCGCCTCCCACAGGATCGACATCATGGGATACGGCCTCAACGCTCTGCGGGAGGACTTCTCCGAGAGGTTCCGCGAGTGGTCGACACGTGCGGAAGTGCGTGTGCTCCTCGTCGAGCCGTCAACGGCGGGGCTCGGCACCTCCTTCACCGCGCTGCGTGATCGCGAGGAGCGGAACAACGCCGGAAAGACGGACGACGAGATCCGCCGGTTCATCGAAGAGACCCGGCCGCTATGGTCGGACGCCCAGGTGCGGTTCGATCTGCGGCTGGCCAAGACGCTGCCCAGCGTGAACATGTTCCGAATCGACGACGAGTCGTTCTGGGGCCCGTACCTGATCCTGAGCGGCCAGTCCGGACGCGCGAGCCGCAATCTCCCGACGATGATCGTCAAGCGCCCCGGCTACATGTACGAGCGCCTGGTGGACCACTTCGAGGAGATCTGGTCGAACGACGCGCTGTCCCGCGCACCGATCCCGACGGACGTCTGAGATGGCGCGTGAGGTCTCACTGATCGCCTACCCCTGGGTGCACTTCGGTTTGATCGATCTGGGCTCCGTGACGCCACGGGCCTATGGCGGTGCCGGAGCGTCGTTCTCGGCTTGGCCGGTCAGGACGCGCGCCGAGCGCTCCCCGAGGTTCGGGCTCACCTCAGACTCCGAACCTCTCACTCGACTCAAGGTGACCGCCGCGTTCGAGCGGGCGGCAGCCGCGGGGCTCGACACCCGCGCGGCGCTGTCGATCACAGCTGCTCTGCCTGCTCACGTCGGGTTCGGGGCAGGCACCGCAACTGTCCTGTCCGCGCTGGCGGCGGTGGCCAGGTTGCACGATTGGCCGACGTCACCAGCCGATCTGGTGAAGCTGAGCGGGAGGGGTCGCACCTCCGGTGTAGGCTCCGCCGCGTTCTTCACCGGAGGATTCGTCGTCGACGCGGGTCAACGGGGACACCCGGTTGACGGGTGTTACCGGCCGTCGCACGACCCCCAGGACCGTCCACCATCGACGACGACGGGATCGTGGCCGATACCTGCCGACTGGCGGATATCGCTGGTGATCCCGGAGTTGCGGCCGACAGTGGCACCGGACGCCGAAGGCGGGTTCTTCCGGTCGAACACACCTGTATCCAGCGAGGACGTGCTGTGGCAGATAGCGCACCTTTACCACGGGATGCTGCCCGCGCTGGCCGAGGCGGATCTGCCCGCGTTCGCGCGAAGTCTCGCCGGCTACCAGCGCCGCGGCTTCAAGCAGGCGGAGATCGCCGCGCAGCCGGAGTCGGTTCGGCAGGTCATCGCCGACGCGTGGGAACTCGGACTCGCAGCGGGCTTGAGCAGCCTCGGCCCCGCGGTGTTCCTGGTGCACGACGCCGCCACCGCGGTGACCGAGATCGGCCTCGACCTGAACGGATGCTCAGCCGCAGGCCCGTTCGAGTTCCGCACCAGCGGAGCCTCCTGCGAGGTGCGTGAAAGTTGACCATTCCAGAGGACTCCGTGCTGACCACCATCTACTTCGCGACGTCGAACCTCGGCAAGCTGGCGCAGGCCCGGCTCGTCCTGCGCCAGCACGGTTTCGAGGTCGCCCAGATGCTCACGCACCGCAACGAGTACACCGAGCCGTACGGGCTCGAGCGGGAAGAGTTCCTCAGCGTGGGGCTCAGGGAGATCATCGACCGGGCCGGCGGGCCCAGGATCGTGTTCATCGAGGACACGACCGTTCGCATCCACGCGCTGAGCAAGTCCGCCGACGAGTTTCCCGGACAGCAGACCAAAGAATGGTTCGCGGGTACCACGCACGCGGAACTGGTCGCGCAGATCGAGGACGCTGGGGGTGACCGCACCGCGACGGTCAGATCCGACATCGCTCTGCACGTTCCGGAACTGGGCAGGTTCGTCTTCTTCTCCGGTGTCCAGACGGGTGCTGTCGCCGACGTCCCCGCCACCGGCGACAGCAACGTGGCGTATCCGTGGCTCGGCAAGCGCGACTTCAGCTCCTGGTTCGTCCCGGCCGGCGGCAACCGGCCGCTGGCCGCGATGAGCTACGAGGAATCCCGGAAGTTCGACTACCGCGAACGATGCCTCCACGCGGTGGCCGTCCGGCTGCAGGAGTACCAGGCGGTCGGCAAGTCGGCCGGATCCCTCTTCAGGCGCCGCAGAACGCGTGTGCCCGGGCAGATGAGCCTGGTGTCCGATCTCAGGGTGGACAGCCTCGTCGTCGTCGTGGGCAAGATCGGAGCGGGCAAGACCACGATCGGCCGTTACCTCACCATGGCCCACGACCTGCCACACCTCGAAGGCAGTGCGTTGGTCGCGAAACTGGCCGCCCAGCAGGGAATCAACGGGCGATCCGGCTTCGAACTCGCGGACGAGCTGTTCGACAGGTGCGGCCGGGACGCCGTGGAACGCCTGGCCGTGTGGCCTGAGTTCGAACGGGGAGACGGCCCGCTCGTCTACACCGGGGCCCGGACGCTGGAAGGCCTGCTGTACCTGAAGAAGAAGGCCGACGAAGCAGGCAGGCGCTGCGTCGTGTGGTTCGTGGAAGCCACTGACATGTCCAGGCACGTGAGGATCATCGAGCGCGTGCGAGAAGGCGATGACGTCGCCCCGCAGACCTTCGCCAACGACTCGGCACGTGACATGGAGTACGGCGCCGCCAAGTACGCCGACGTCATCGCGGACTGCTACATCGGCAACACTAAAGGCGTGAGTGAGCTCCTGGACGCGGCTGCACGCGCCGTTGTCGCCCAAGACGGAGAGTTCGGCAAGCCCGCTCTGACCAGCCGGCGGAACGCAGTCCGCAGAGCGCTCGACGCAGGAGACCTCGAGAAGCTCCTGATCGAGTTCCCCGACCTGGTGACTTCCACCGTCACCCTCGACGGAGCGTTGGAGCTCACTGGTCGCGGAACTCTGGTGCAAGAACTCGTCGACATGACACCGCCCACGACCAGCAAACGGCGGCACAACCGCTACGCGCCGAAGTGATCAGCTTGCACCCCCGCCGGAGCCTGCCGCTGGCTGCCGGAGGTCATGGGGCCCGGCAGCCAGCGGACGCCACCCCGCAGGTGACGTCAGCTTCGCAGCTGCTGCCCACATGGTAGGCGCGACAGATCCGCGCACACGTCCGCGCCAGACGGAAAAAACTCCGAAGAATCCCGGAACGCACGGTCGACCGCGTCCTCGTCCACCGGAAGCTCCACCATCCCAAGAGGACAATGGAGGCGTGTCCTCCCCCTCTGGCAACGCGACACCCTGACGAAAAGCGCGTGAGGTCGGCCCTGGCTGCCGATTCAGCCAGGACCGACCGTTGTGTTCCTCGAACGGTGAGACTGATTCAGTCAGCCCCTCACCGCGTCCTCCGTCCGACTGTCGAGAAACCAGAGGAGCGACCAGCCAGGCCGTGACAGCCGGATGCGCACGAATCTGAGCGATGCCAACCGATCACCGTCAGAGCGGCCGTTCGTCCCGAAGCTGCGCGGCACCGCCGGGTCGGCCCCAGAGGTCCCTGGTGATCCGTGCCCGGAGCCGGTGAGCGGCGCCCGGATCCGGTACGCGGTCCGGCCCCATCACCGAGCGCGCGACGAGCTCTGCGAGTTCGGGGATCGAGTCGAACCCGGCGCCGCGGCGAACGAACTCCTGGCTGCCCAGCCTCACCCCTTGCGGTGGAGCCGCCGGGTGCTGCCAGGGCAACCGGCAGGCGCCGGCGTGGATCCCGTCGCCTTCCAGTCGCCGCACCACATCGGGACCGCCGCCGAAGGAGCCTACGTCCAGCACGACCTGATGGGTCCGGCTGTAGTGGCGGCCACGCCCGGCCACCGCCAGACCGGCGAAGTCCAGCCGTGCCGCCAGTTCGGCGGCGTACTCGGTCGTGGGAACGGCCCAGGCCGGTGACTGCTCGACCGCCTCGGACGCGGCGATCGCGAGCGGACCCAGCCGAGCCGGATCGTAGTTCGACAGCAGGACCGGGTAAGCAGCGTGGGAGAGTCGTTCAGCGAGCTCGGGATCGTTCGTCACGGCAGCGCCGCCAGCCGGTCCTCCATAGGTCTTGTACGTGGAGAAGGTGACGACGTCGGCGCCCTCGGCGAGCGGGTCCTGGAACAGTCCCGCGGCGATCAGGCCGGCGGTGTGGGACGCGTCGTAGACGACCACCGCGCCGATCTTGCGTGCCGCCGCCTTGATCGGCTCCAGGTTGTGAGGGAACAGGGTCACGCTTCCACCGACCAGGATGATCCTCGGGCGTACGGAGCGCACGAACTCCTCCACAGCGCTCACGTCGACGTCGAAAGCCCCTGCCGAGTAGGGCAGGTGTTCGACTTTCAGCCCGCGGACACCCGCCGTGCCAGCGGCTCCCTGATGGCTGGCGTGCCCGCCCGCCTCCGGGGACAGCACGGCGATCGTGTCGCCAGGCTCTGCGAACGCGATGTAAGTCGCGAGGTTGGCCATCGTCGCGGTGACGAACCGCACTTCGGCGTACCTCGCCCGTAAAGAACGGGCGACCTGTTGCATCGCAACGACTTCGAGGTGCTCGATGTCCTGGGTCCCGGTTTGCAGCTTCTCTCCCGGCCAGCCCAAAGCGGGCCGGGTGGACAGCCCCGTGTCGTGTGCCGCCAGAACGTTCGGGGAGAGCACGTTCGTGCCTGCGTAGAGCGGAATTCCGGTGTCGTCGGCCCGTCGTCGATGACGGGCGATCGTCTCGGTCACAGCCGAGGTGACATAGGCACTGGCGCGCTCGTCGTGTGCGTTTTCGAGGCCGCGCAAGCGTTCCTGTGCAGCAGCGGAGGCCCACGGCGCGATTGCCGAGGTGTCCGGTGCGATACCGGCTTTCATCGATCCGATCTCCTGTGGACGGTGCTGGAGTGCACGATGTGAATTCGCATCAGTCGACGGAGTCGAGCGCGGGTACGGCGGCCGGGGCCGGCCCGTCTGCCGCGCCCTGCCTGCGCTTGACCAACTGATAGCCGCCTACGAGAACCAGAGCCCAGATCGGCAGCGCGTAGAGCGCGATCCGCTGAGCCGGGTCGAAGGCGAGCAGAACGGTGACGAAGGCCAGGAATCCGAGGGTGATCCAGCACAACGGCGTCGCGAAGGGAAGGCGGAAGCTGCTGGAACGGACTTCTCCCCGCTTGAGGCGGCGCCGGTAGACGAGGTGGCAGGCGACGATGACGCCCCAGCTCCAGATCGCGCCGAGCGTGGCGACCGAGGAGATGTAGACGAAGGCCTTCTCCGGCACGACCGCGTTGATCAGCACACCGATGAACATCACCGCACCGGACGCGATGACCCCGGCGGCGGGAACGTGGCCGCTGTTGGTCTTGATGAAGCGCTTGGGCGCCAGGCCGTCCGCAGCGAGCTTCTTGAGCAACCGGCCGTTGCTGAACAGCCCGGCGCTGCAGGCGGACAGTGCGGACGCGGTGACGACGAAGTTCATGATGCTCGCCGCCGCTGGCAGCCCCACGTGCGCGAGCGCCTTGACGAACGGGCTCTCCGCAGCGCTGAACTGGTCCCAGGGGAACAACGACAGGAGCACGATCAGGGTGCCGAGGTAGAAGACGCCGATCCGCCACGGGACCGAGTTGATCGCGCGGGGCAGCACGCGCTCGCGGTCCTTGGTCTCCGCGGCCGTCATTCCGATCAGCTCGACGCCCTGGTAGGAGAACACCACGATCTGGAACGCGAGCAGAACCGCGGGAAGGCCTTGTGGCGCAAACCCTCCGTGGTCCCACAAATTGCTCAGGCCGCCGGTCTGGCCGGCCGGGCCGAGGTCGAACAGGAGTACCGCGGTGCCACCGGCGATGAGGCCGACGATCGCGATGATCTTGATGGAGGCGAACCAGAACTCGGCCTCACCGAAGACGCCTACCTTGACCAGGTTCAGGGCGACGAGTGCGAGCAAGCCGATCAACACGATCAGGTACTGAGGTACCGAGGGGAACCAGTACCTGATGAAGATGCCTGACGCGGTCAGCTCACCCATGCCGATGATGGTCCAGGTGATCCAGTACCCCCAGCCGGTGATGAACCCGTACGCGGGGCCGAGGAACTCGCGGGCGTACTCGGCGAGGCTTCCGGTGACCGGGCGATACATCAGCAGCTCGCCGAGAGCCCGCATGATGATGAAGATGAACAGGCCCGTGATCGCGTACACCGCGATCAGCGCGGGTCCTGCGTACGCGATGCCTTTGCCAGATCCGAGGAAGAGGCCGACGCCGATGGCACCGCCGATGGCGATCATGCGGATGTGACGTGTGGTGAGGCCCTGTGCCAGGCCATCATCGCTGAGCTCCGTTGCTGAGCGGGCATCTGTCATGACGGTGCCTTTGTCCGAAGTGGATGGGGAGCGGAGACGGCAACTGCCGGGCGTCACCGGCTGACCCGCTGCCGGTCCTCTCGTCAGGACCGGTAGCGGCGGGGGCCGGGACGCCCGGCAGTTGCGACGGCGCGGACGCCGGATCTACTTGTCAGAGCGCGATGGTGACGTTCTTGACCTGGGTGAAGCTGGCGAGAGCGCCGTCGACGGAGTACTCCCGGCCGATGCCGCTCTGCTTGTTGCCGCCGTAGGACATGCCGGGCAGCTGGCCGCCGCCCCGGTTGATCTGCACCCAGCCGACCTCGAGGGCATTCGCGGTCCGGATCGCGGTCGTGATGTCCTTGGACCAGACGTAACCGGCCAGGCCGTAGTCGCTGTCGTTGGCCTTGGCGATCACGTCGGCCTCGTCACGCCAGGGGATGACCACGAGCACGGGCCCGAAGATCTCCTCCTTGGTGATGTCCCAGCCCTCTTCGGCGCCGACGAAGATGGTCGGCGCCACGTAGAAGCCGTCGCCGTCCACCGGGCGGTCCGGGCCGCCGGTGATCAGCTTGCCGCCCTGCTCGATGCCGGAGCGGATGTACCGGCACACCGTGTCGTACTGCTTCTCGCTGACGATCGCGCCGATGTCGCTGGACTCGTCCAGCGGGTCGCCGATCTTGAGCCCGGCGAGCTTCGCGACGAGCTTCTCCAGGAACGAGTCGAAGATGTCCTCGTGCAGGTACAGGCGCGACCCCGCGGTGCAGGACTGGCCCTGCCGGGTGAACCGCATCCCCGCGATCACACCGTCGACCGTGGCGTCGTTGTCGGAGTCGGCGAACACGATGGCGGGCGACTTGCCGCCCAGTTCCAGCGTCACCGGCACGATGCGGTCCGCCGCGGCGGCGAGGATCTTCTTACCGACACCCGTGGAACCGGTGAAGGTCAGCTTCGCCACGTCGGGGTGCACGCTCAGCGGCTCCCCCACGGCCTCGCCCGTGCCGGTCAGCACGTTCAGGACGCCCGACGGGAGGATGTCGTCGGCCCACTCGGCGAGCTTCAGCACGGCGAGCGGAGCCAGCTCCGCGGTCTTGAGCACGATCGTGTTGCCCATCGCCAACGCCATCGCGATCTTGAGGGAGGACAACGTGACCGGCGCGTTCCACGGCACGATCGCGCCGACCACGCCGAGCGGTTCGCGGACCGTGTAGCTCAGCAGGTCGTCGCCGAACGGAAGCGTCTCGCCCTTCTGCTCCGACGCGATCTGTCCGTAGAAGCGGAAGATGTCGGCACCACTGGCCGCCTCACCGCGGGCCTGCGTGCGGATCGCGTTGCCGGTCTCCGACGCGATGAGCCGGGCGAGCTCCTCCGCGTTCTCGGCGATCTTGTCACCGATCCGGGTCAGCAGCTGTCCGCGCTCGCGTGCGGGGAGCGACCGCCAGTGGCCGAACGCGGCTTTGGCCGCTGCGACGGCGGCCTCGACCTCGGGCTCGCCGGAGCTGGGCACGAGTGCGATCGTCTCGCGCCGGCCGGGGTTCTCGACGGCGATCCACTCGCTGGAAGCGGCTTCGACCCAGGAACCGCCGATCAGCTGGAGCTGCTTGCGAGCGGTGTCGTCCACAGTGGTCACTTGGGGTTCTCCTTGGTCTGCAGGCGGATGCCGGTGAAGTCCTCGTAGAACTCCACGACGCTGGTGAAGTCCTGCTCGCCGCGGCCGTCCCGCTGGCCGATGCTGAACAGGTCCCGGACCAGACCGGTCACCGGGGTGGGCAGCTTCGCCTGCGAGGCCGCGTCGAGGAACAGACCGAGGTCCTTGTGCATGAAGTCCAGGGCGAAGCCCGTCGGCCGCTCGGCCGTGAACAGCGTGCGCGGGAAGTAACCGCTCAGCACGTTGCTGTTGGCCGAACTCGCGCTGAGAACCTCCACTGCGATGTCGAGGTCGACTCCGGCCGCCACGACCGAGCTGAGCCCCTCGCCCAGCGCCACGATGTTGGTCGCGGTGATCTGGTTGTTCGCGAGCTTGAGCGCCTGCCCGCTGCCGGACGGACCGACGTGCACGACCTTGGCCGCGTAAGTGTCGAGCAACGGCCGGACGTACTGCACGGCTTCCGGAGTGCCGCCGATCATCACCGCCAGGGTTCCCGCCTCGGCTCCCTGCACGCCGCCACTGACGGGTGCGTCGAGAAGCGAGGCCCCGAATTCCTGAGCGCGCAGCGCGAGACGGCGGCTCGTGGACGGGTCGATGGTGCTGTGGTCGACGATCACCAGACCGTGCGACGCGGACGGCAGGATGTCCTCGACCACTCGGTCCACGATGGACGGTGTCGGCAGGCTGAGGAAGACGACGTCAGAACCTGCGGTGGCCGCTGCTGCCGATTCCACGGCGCGGGCCCCTGCGGCGACCGCGCGGTCCACCGCCACCTGGTCCAGGTCGAACACGGCGACGTCATGGCCCGCCTTGACCAGATGAACCAGTACCCGGCTGCCGATGTTGCCCAGGCCGATGAAGCCCACGGTTTGGGTCACGAATTGCTCTCCAATCACCAACGGTCGTCGCTGTGGCGCCGACCGGAGTTCGTGCTTGCAGACGCTAGGCAGGTGTGACCGGGGCCACGACGAGCAAATGACGAGAGGTGACACACTGCGCACTCGACATTTGTAGAAACCCGGTGCCCGGCGCCGCGGCGTGGCCACAAGGAGTGTGTTGTTCCCCTCTGAGGCGCAGGATCTGATCGACGAGATCGCCGACCGGCTCGGCACGGGGGTCTCGCTCGACGACCTGACCGGACGTCTGGTCGCCTACAGCACCCAGCACGGCGGCGCCGACGACGCCCGAGTCCGGGCGTTGCTCCAGCGGCGCGCGCCCGCCGACGTCCGCGATTGGGAGGATCGGCACGGCGCCTGGCGGGCCGCATCGCCGATGCTGATACCCGCGAACGCGGCACTCGGGATGAACGCGCGCGTTTGCGTTCCGCTGATCAGCCGTGGAGTCCGCGTCGGCCTGCTGTTCGTGCTCGTACCGGACAAGGCTGACGACGCCGGTGAGATCGCACTCGCCGGCGTCGGGGTGATATCCGATCAGGTCGAGGTCCTCTCGGCCTTGTTGTACGAATCGGCGTCCCCGCATCTGGACGAACGGCGCGCCAGGGAGAACGACTTCACCGCCGCGTACCAGGGCGACACCGCCGCACAGGAGAGGGTGCAGCAGCACATCAAGGTCCGAGGCGCACAACGTCTCCACCTCGCCGTGTCGATGTTCGCCACGAGCGGCGGCCGCACATGGACGCAGTCGGCCCAAGTTCGGGTAGCCGCACAACAGGTGGTCGCACGGCTACCCGGTGTCCTCGCGGGTGTGGTGCACGACACCCACGTCGTGCTGCTGCTGCGCGCCGACAGGGACACCGACCCCGGATCGATCGCCCACACGTGGCTCACGGAGGCGATCACCGGCCAGAGAACACAGGACGAGGAACACCTGGCGACCGGCGTCTCCACCGGCATCTCCGCGGCCGAAGCGCTTCCGTCCCACTACCGCCGCGCCGCGGTGGCCGCACAGGTGGCGGTCGTCGAGCCTGAACTCGGTCCGGTGACGCGTTGGGACGACATCGGGCCTTATCGGATCATCGCACCGGGCGATCACGACTTCGGGGATTCTCCTATGCTCGAAGCGATTCGAGCTCAGGACAGCACAGGAGCCCTCGCCCGGACCCTGGAAACGATCTACGACTCCCCGGGCACGATTCAGGAAGTGGCCGACCTGCTTCACCTCCACCGCACCAGCCTCTACTACCGCATCGGCAAGATCCGCGAAATCATCGGCAGCGACCCGCTCGTCGGTGCCGCACGGCTCGAGCTCCACCTCTCGCTCAAACTGCGCCGCTGGAGCACTCGCCCGCAGATCTAGTGGTGCGTCTCGGAACGTTGGCGAGGTAATCCACGCTCAGCAGGGTGCATCGTGGTGCCGCCCCCACGCTCCCGTACAACGTGTACGAGGCCGTGGGGGCGGCACCACGATGCACCCGTCTGACCGCGAATTCCCCGGCAACGTTCCGAGCCACACCACTAGTCGCGCCAAGGGTGCGCCCCGAGAAAAGATCACTCCCCCGCTACTCACAGAGCCTGATCGACGACTGTCCGTAATCCTCGGTTAATTCTCATCAGTTCATGGAGACAACCGAGCAAGCCGTAAAAGATCACTAACGTCGAAACAAAGTCCTGTTGAGAGCACTGGGAAGTGTGCGATGAACGAACTTGTTTTCGAAGAACTGCCTTTCGCGCGTCAGAAGCCGTTCGACCCGCCAGCCGAGATCACCAAGATCCGCGAGCAGGCCCGCCTCAGCAGGCTGAGGTTCGCTGACGGCCACCTCGGCTGGCTGGCCACGGGATATCGCCAGGTGCGCGAGATCCTGGGCAGCCCGAAGTTCACGACCGAGCCGCAGAACCAGCACGTGTTCGACTATCAGCTCCAAGCCAGGGACTCCGGGGACGGACACGAGATCGAGCCGGGGATCTTCGTCTTCCAGGACCCGCCAGAGCACACCCGGCTGCGCAAGCTGTTGCAGGGCCAGTTCACGGTCCGGCGGATGAGCCAGCTGTCCGAGTGGATCAGCAAGATCGTCGATGACCAGTTGGCGCACATGAGGTCACTGGGCGGCAAAGCGGACCTCGTGACGGAGTTCGCGCTCCCGGTGCCGTCACTGGTGATCTGCGCGCTGCTCGGGGTCGACTACGACGAGCGGCACAGGTTCCAGGAGGACACCGCGAAGCTGCTGAGCCTGGAGGTGGCGCCGGAGGAAACCCGCGCGGCCCTCGCACGCATCCAGGTGTTCATGCGCGAGCTGGTCGCCGGCAAGAAGGAGAACCCCGGCGACGACATGATCAGCGACCTGCTGGCCACCGGGGAGCCAACCGACGAGGAAGCGTCGAACATGGCGCTGCTGCTCCTGCTCGCCGGACACGAGACCACGGCGAACATGCTGGGCATCGGTACGTTCGCACTCCTGCAGCACCCCGACCAGCTCAAGATCCTCCGCGACGAACCGGAGGTCATCGACAACACCGTCGAGGAGCTCATGCGGTACCTGTCGATCCTGCAGGTCGGACCGATGCGCACCGCGACCGAGGACGTGGAGATCGACGGCCACCTGATCAAGGCCGGCGACACCGTGCTCATGCACCTGCCGGCGGCGAACCGCGACGCCGACAGGTTCCCCGGCAACCCCGACGAACTCGACCTCCGGCGCCCCGCGACCGGCCACGTCGGGTTCGGGCACGGCATCCACCAATGTCTGGGCCAGCAGCTCTCCCGCATCGAGATGAAGAGCGCGTTCGCCAAGCTGTTCCAGGAGTTCCCCGACCTCCACCTCGACATCGCGCCGGAAGACGTGCCGATGCGCGAGAACATGGGCGTCTACGGAGTCCACTCGCTGCCCGTGGCGTGGTCGGCGTGAAGATCTCCGTCGACCGCTCGAGGTGCTGCGGTTCCGGGATGTGTGCCCTGACAGACCCCGTCCTCTTCGACCAGTCCGAAGAGGACGGCACCGTGGTGCTTCTGGTGGAACACCCGGACGCCGAGCACGAGTCCACCGCGAAAGAAGCGGCAGGTCTGTGCCCGGCGAGCGCGATCACGATCCGTTGATCCGCGCCGGATGATCACCGACGGCAGGCGCCACTCGGTTCACGGCCGCTTGGCACCACGTCCGCAGTGGGCAGCCTGACCCACTTCCCGACGAGCCCGACCGGGAAGTTCCTCACCATCACGAAAAACCGGACAGTTAAACGTTCAACAGACATTGGGTTCGAACACAGCCGACAATCACACCAGTGCGGTTCCACAACCGCACGGAAACCTCTAGAAATACTAGGAAAACAGAAAGCGAACCGGCACCGCGAGCCGGGCCGACACTACCGTGTCCGCGACATCGCTCGTTCTGGACACAATCTAGGTGGTCCCGTGTTTCTGAAGTCGATTCCCAAGCTCGTCGGCGTGGTCGCGGTGGTCGCCGCCATCGGCCTGGGCGGTTCGGGCGTGGCGTCCGCAGCGAACCCGCCCTCGGACGGCGGTAGCCCTTCCTGTGCACCCGACAAGGGCAACTGCCGCCTGTACCACTTCAAGCTCGACGGCGACACCCACTCGATGGAGTTCACCGCCTACAGCGACGCGTGTACCCTCGCGAACCCCAAGAAGTTCAACGTTCAGCGGAAGAACAGCGCGAACATCTGGCTGGACCCCGCTGTGAGCAAGCACTTCTTCATCAGCTTCGACGGCCGCCCGGCCTCTGCCATGCAGGGCATGGAGCTGGTCGGCTGCGGCCACGGTGGTGGCGGCGTGACAACCTTCGTCAACAACGAGAACAAGTGCTGGCACCTCACAGAACTCCGCTCGCGCGGCGCCGGCTGCGACTGGCGATGACGAGCTGCCTCCACCGTTGAAGCGGTGCGGGCGTTCCACCGTCATCGGAACGCCCGCACCGCGCCTCCTCGACGAACGACATCACGTCAAGCCGACTTGATCGGCACGTTGATGTGGCTGCGCGCACCGACCACGCTGTCCTTGATCACGTAGCACTCCACGTAGTGGTCGCCGTGAAAGGTCGTTACCTCGCTCCGCGTCCTGGACCTGGTCGAGTCGACGATCTGCCCTCGGACCTGGTCGAGACGTTCGGCCTCGGACCCGCGGTTGAGGACCTTCCACTTGACCCGGCAGGGCTCTTCCGCATCGCACTCGACGATCGTGAACAGCAGCTTCTTGCGTGGCATCAGCGGGAGCCCGCGACGAAGCATGAATCGCAAGCCAGAGCCGTCCGAGCAAGCCACCACGCACGCGCCGCATCGTTGGCCTCTGTGTTCGCTGTTCGCTCCGCTCGTCGCAGGAAGGACTCCACTAGATCCGTCTGTCCAACGCGGTGTGCCAGAAGTGCGAACGACAGCACCGATTCTGCGGAGCCGCCCAACTGGTGACGTACGTGATCCGCCTCCAGCAACAACCTGCCGGCGAGATCGATCGCACCGATTTCGGCGGCGGCTCTGGCGACGTCGACGAGCAACGGCCCATGACCAGCAGCAGAAAAGCGTTCTGTCCGTGCGAAGTCCCGTGCCTTCTCCACCAGCGCGAGCGCCTCCGCCGGAAGGTTCGCTCTGGCGGCCTCGACAGCTACCGCAACCAGACGCTCAACGGCTTCACTTCGAGGGCGCGTACTGGCTGCCAGCGCTGAAGACCATTCCACCAACTGGGCCGCGGACTCCAAGTCACCCGCGTTGATCGAGTAACGCAGAACTCCGGTGATGGCTCGTGCACGTGAACAAGTGTCCGGCACCTCCCGGGCCACAGCCCTGACACGTGCGAGTTCATATGCGTCCAACGCTCCCCTGACCGGGCGCTCCTGCCGACCGCGATCGAGGCTGTCCATGTCACTGGCCGCGGCCAGCGCCTCAACCACGTGAACAGCAACCATGTGGTCATCGAGTTCGGCATGCGCGAACAACTCTTTCACGATGTCCAGCCGGCGTGTGCGCACTCCGGCCAGCGCCATGCGTCTGAGAAGCTCCCGACTCCGCAGTACGTCGAACTGTGCCCTGGACCGATCTTCGATCGATCGGAGCAGACTCTCGGCCAGCGCGGTCTCACCCAACGCGATACAGGCACGAACCAAGGAGGTCGTTGCGTCGGCCTGACTCAATGAGCTGCGGAGTGCGGTCAACTCTGTTCGGAGCAGCGACAGGCGGTCCGAGTCACGGCCGGCAAGTTCCGAGAGCCCGTCGATCAGTTCACCGATCTCTGGTGGCCTTGCCGGAAAGTCGCTCTCAGTCCAGACGATTTTCGTGTTGGGGAACCACTCGTAAGGGACCAGTCTTCTGCGTGCTGAGCTCCGGTCGAATCGCTGCTCCTCGACGAGTGTCCACATCGCGGCGGACACCACAGCCGACCGTTCGCCGGAATCGGTTATCTGTGCGGCCAAACGCGAGGCGCGGTCGTGCGCACCTGCAGCGCAGCAAGCGTGAATGGCGCCCGCCGTCAGCAAACTCAACTTCGTCGTGTCGTCTTCGGCCCGCTCGTCGTCACCGCTCAACGCTGTCAGGAGCTGAGCTCGTTCGTCTGGGAGCGAGACAACGCCGATGGCCTGACGGGCCGCGGCAACGACGTGCTCAGTCCGAACAACGGCCGCCGAACGCCGCAGGACGATCGCAAGCCTGGTGAGGGCGCGTGTCCGGTCGGAACCGTCGCTGAAGGAGGACGCGGTCGACTCTGCCCGGTTGACCTGCCCGAGCACCGCCCACAGCTCCGGCAGGTTGGCGGGGATGTTGCTGTTGCGCCCCAACAGGAATTCCCGGTGCACTGCCATCCGAGTCAGGGCACGCAGGTCGATGGGAGCGCGTGCGGCGAGCGCGTTTTGGGCGGCCGACAGCTCCTCCATCGCGAGTGCGTCACCGCCGAAGACGTCCAGCATGCGGTCCTGTCGCTTCGCATCGACGGCGCACTGAACCATCCGCTCGACGTCCCCGGCAGCGGACAGCATGTTGAAGTACCCCTGCAACTGATACTCGGGTGTTCCTTCCGGCCACTGCCGTTCCCGGTAGTCGTCGGCCCACAGGTCGACCCGGCGGCGGTAGTCGGCCAGACGCTGAGTTCCGAACATTCCGCGCGCCGCGACCTGCAGCTCCTCGTGGCCGAGCAGGTAGACCGGGTGGCGCGGGGACTCTCGCTTGGTGAAACTCCGGCCAGCCACCGTGGCCAGACGATCCTCGACGTCCCACGCACTCTCGCCCGCGAGCTCGGCGAGGTCGGCCGCGCTGAGTCCGCCGCCCGCCGCCGTCACCAGGCCCAGGAGGTCCCGTTCACCGGATTCCCCCTTGTACAAGGCTTTCAGCTCGCGTTCCATCTGCTCGCGGGCCGTGTCGGCGTGAGGTGAGCGGCTCAGCGCAGTCACGATCGCGGGGTCCCGCAAGGGGTGGTTCGTCGGGACATCCGAAGGGATGGGCGGATTCGGGCGGCCGGCTACGACGACTCTCATCCCCGCGCGAGGAGAGATGGGCAGCAGCCTGGCGATGCTGTGGGTCTCCGCTCCTCGATCCTCGTCCAAGCCGTCGACGAGAAGGACCAGCCGTTCGCCACGCTCCTCGCAGCGCATCGCCGCGTCCTCCAACAGACCGGCGAGATGCGACTCGCGGGTCGTGTCGGTCATCAACGTGGGCTGTTCCTCACAAAGCAGGTCGAGCAGCTGCTACAACACGTTGTCCACGAATGCGGCTCTGTCGTTCTGGTTCGCGAGGCGAGCGGTGACGAAGAACGACACGACCCTGACTCCGGCCGGTGGATGCAGCGCGAACCACGACATCAACGCCGACTTGCCCGACCACGCTTCAGCGCGCACCCAGAGGTAGCTGCTCGAGACGTTCGGCGCCGTGCAGAACTCCGCGATCTGCCGGAGCTCCCCGTCGCGCTCCATCAGCTGGACGGGCGCGATCCGTTGCAGGACGTACTGCTGGTAGCGCGACCGCGCCTTCGTCGTCGGCGAGGGGAGCGAGAAGTTCGCGCTTCCCGCCTGCACGACCACCCGTGCACCCTGCCGCCCACGACGTTCGACACGTCAGGTGGCGGCGTCTGGTCGGCGGAGGACGGTTGCACCGATCGACGATCTCATACGCGCCGTGCGGAACAAGCCTGTCGGCTCGCTACCTGCCACCGCCAATGCCGAGGCTCTCGCGCATGAGGTCGCGCAGTTTCACCAAAGCCTGCTCGAATTCGGCATCCGCTTCCTTGACCACCGGCGACGCCGCTGGGTGGCCAAGCTGCAACGAGTGCCACCGGCCAGCGGCGGTGAGCACGGCGGGCAGCGGGCCGTCCGCGAGTTCTGGGGCGTGCAGTTCGACGAAGGCGGCAGCCTCTCTCACCACGGTCAGACGACCGTCGACCGCGTCCAGGTCGGCGCCTGCACGAGCCGCGCTCTGCAGGGCCCGTGCGGCCACGAGGAACTTCGCGCAGGCTTCTTCGCGAGCCTGCAGGCGGCGCTCGTCGCGCTTAGTGTCGCGGTCGATCAGGGCCAGCTTGCGCTGATTCACGCCACTGACCCATTGAGCGCTCAGCGCGGCGAACAGGCTGATCACCGCCACGAGGACGGTCACCCAGATCGGAGTCACATGATCACGTTAGCGGGTGGCGGGGTACGGTGAACGGGAGTTCAGCGTCCTCGGGAGTGGGATCTTGTCGTCTGACCGGTGGCTGAAGGTGCCACTCGGACCGCACGGTCCCCGATGGCGGACCGTCGGAACCGAGCGCACGGTGCTGGCGGTGGTCCACACGGTGACGGCCGTCAACCGGTTCGCCGACATCCTTCCGGTGTTCGACAGCGACCAGCGCGTTCAGATCGTCTACACCTGCCCTCAGGCGTCCGCGGTCACCAACGGGGTCGAGGAGCACCTGTCCACGATGGGAGTGCTGCTCATGCCGTGGGAGCAGGCGGTTCTCACCGAGTTCGACCTGGCGTTGTCGGTACACAATAGTGGGAATCTGCACGACATCCACGCCCCACTCGCGATTCTTTCGCACGGAATTGGATACACTAAGAATTCACCCGGAAACCGGAAACCGGAAACCGGAAACCGGAAACCGGAAACCGGAAACCGGAAACCGGAAACCGGAAACCGGAAACCGGAAACCGGTCCGTGTACGGTCTGTCTCGCGAGTGGTTGGTTCGTGGCGGGTCGGTAGTTCCCCGAGCGATCGTGTTGTCGCACGACGAGCAGTACGCGCGACTGGCAGAGGCGGTCCCTGAAGCACTCGACGCCGCGGTGGTCGCCGGAGACCCCTGTTTCGACCGGATGGCGGTGAGCCACCCCCGCCGTCGCGACTACCGACGCGCTCTGGGCGCGGACGACGACACCGAGGTCGTGGTCGTGACGTCGACCTGGGGCCCGGATTCCTTGCTGGGGCGCAGCCCGGCCCTCATCGCACAGTTGCTCGCGGAGCTGCCTGGCGACGAGTACGTCGTGGCCGCGGTCCTTCACCCGAACACCTGGTACGCACATGGTCCCGCGCAGATCCGGCTCTGGCTGGCCGATTGCCTGCGCGCGGGACTTCGGCTGATCCCGCCCGCCCAAGGCTGGCAACAAGCCGTGCTGGCGGCCGACGTGGTGGTCGGTGACTTCGGCGCGGTGACGGGGTACGCGGCGTGCGCGGGGCGGGCAACCTTGCTGGCCTCGTTCCCAGAGCACCAGATCGCCGAAGGGTCCGCGATGGACGAGTTGGGGCGCACCGCGTTCTGGCTGGACCCGGCGGCGGCGTTGCGCCCTCAGTTCGACGCCGCACTGGCACAGGCCGCGGACAACGGGCTCGCGAAGGTGCGGGAGCTCGCGACGTCTCTGCCCGGTTCGTCGGCCGCCGTGTTGCGGAAGGCCTTCTACGACCTCATGGCGTTGCGTGAGCCGGAACGTCAGGCGTTGGTACCGCCGTACTCGGCGCGCGAACTGGTTCCCGAACGGCTGCCGGTGACGGCTTGGTGGGTGGCGGCCGAGTGGCACGACGACGTGGCGGAGCTGACGAGGTGGCCTGCCGACGTCGACCCTCGAGACGACCAGCCGCCGAACACGGTGGACCGGCATCTGGTGGTGGAGCAGGCACACCCTCGCCGCGACCTGTACGGCAGCGCCGCCATCGTGCTGCTCGACCACCTGCACGAGGCCGAGCAGGCGTTCGCTGATCGACCGGCCTGCGACTTCGCCATCACGTCCGCCGAGGTCGTGCACCGCGACCGAGGCGTCGTCCTGCGGGATCTGTCCGGTGTAGACGAAGCCGCCGCCTGCGCGTCCGCGATCTACCGCTGGCTCTCCTGCGGCCGTGCGTGGCAGGAACTACCTCGCACCGCAACGATTCGTCTCGGCACGCGACAACTGACGGTGTCGCTCAGCGGCTGGCGTCCAGCTCACGCAGAAGCTCGTCCACCACGTCCGCACGACGGTCCCCCAGCCTGACGAAGAGTTCCTTGGCCGACCGGAACGCCTCAGCCGCTCCGAGGGAGTCACCCGAGACCCGCAGGGCCGATCCGGACCTGTGCACCGCGTCGGCGTGCGCACGCAAGGCCTGGTCGTGAGCGAACAGCTCAGCGGCCTGCCGGTAGAAGTCCGCAGCCTGCGCGGGCTCACCCGACCCCAGCGCGCCATCGCCGAGGACGAGCAGGCACTTGGCGTGGTTGTCGGTCTCGCCGCTCGCGGCGAAGTACTCCACGATCGAGGACGCCGCGTCCACCGCGCGGTCCCAGTTTTTCAGCTTCGCCCACGCCCTGGCCCGATGCAGCACGAGCAAGGCGTGCATCCTGGCCCGCTGGTTTCGCGGGATCTCCTGCTCGGAGCGTGCGATCACCGCTTCGGACTCGTCGAAGCAGTGGAAGGCGTAGTCCAGGTCGCCCTCCGCTGCCGCAGCCTTGCCGCGCCACTCCCAGGAGCTCTGCAGACCGAGCCGATGATCGATCTCGGCGGCGGCGCGCCCGGATGCCTCGAAGTCCTGCTTGGCGACCTTCGTGTTCCCGAGCGAGAGGTGCGCCGCACCTCGTTGCGAGGTGAGCTGCATCCGGGCCGCCACGTCGCCGGAGACTTCGGTGGAGCGGATCCCGAGGTTGTGGCAGTCGATCCAAGCGTCGAAGTGCCCGTGCAGGTGCAGGTACTTGAACACCACGACGCACAACTGGGACACGATGTCGTGCAGGCCGTGATCGTGCGCGGCCTGCACGCAGGCGACGACCGATTCCCACTCGGCGTCGAACCACGCCGTGGCGGCAGCACGCGGAACAGGCGACCGGTTCTCGGCGGCGAACAACTCGAACTCCCGGCCGACCCTCCACCGGTCCGCCAGCACCGCGTCACGGGGAATCGCCTCGCGGAGGTGCCAGAGGGTGATCCTCTCCACGACCGCCTTGATCGCCTCGGGCCCGTCGACCTGGTCAGCCGTGCGACGGGCGTGCGTGCGCACCATCCGGTACAGCGAGTACCTGTCCCGCTTCTTGTCCAAGACCACCAGGTGCCGGTCGGCGAACGCGTCGAGCGTCTGCTCCGCGGCGTCGACGTCCACGTCCAGCGCCACCACGGCGGTGGCCACCCCGAAGTCCTGTCCCGGCAGGAGAGCCAGCCGTCGCAAGGCCGTCTGCTGCTCGCGCACCAGACTCTCGGTCACCTCGAGGAACTTGCCGACCCGCTGCGCGTGCTCCAGTTCGAGCAACGCGGCGTCCGAGGCGCGCAACTGACGCAGATGCCGTTCGATCGCGCTCGGCCCGCGATGACGTAGCTGGGCACCGAGGATGCGGATCAGCAACGGGACGTCGTCGCAGATCGCCGCGAGCTCGTCGACCACCGGCGCCGGCACGTCGTCCGTCCCGATCGACGAGGTGAGCAACGATTTCGCGTCCTCGCGCGGCAGCCTGCCCAACGGAACGTCCGCGAAGTCGAGCATCAGCAGCCCGCGCAGCATCGCCCGGCCGGTCACCACGACGACGGCGCCCGGCGCGGAATGCGGAACGAGCAGCTTGACCTGCTCGACGTCCGCCACGTCCCTGACCACCAGCATGAACCGCCTGCCAGCGGACCGCGCCTGAAACGCGAAGCCTCGGTCGTCCAGCCCCGCCGGCAGCTCGGTCTCAGGCACCCCGAGCCCGCGCAGGGCCTGACCGAGCATCTCACCGGCTGGCATCAACCTCCCGCTGGGCTGACGCGCGGTCACTTCGACGTAGGCGTCGAAGTCTGCCTGGTGCTGGTGGAAGAACTCGCCGGCCAGGCTCATCCGCCCCATGCCGTCCAGACCGTGCACGTAGAACAGGCAAGACCGCCCCTGGGCCACGCACTCGACGTACACGCTGTTCATGTCCGCCCGGACACCGATCCTGTTCAGGAACGGATTGGCACGACGCGGCCCGGCGACGACGCTCCCCACTTGCCCTCCCTGAGCACCATGATCAGAACGGCCAGGGTATCGGTCTCAGCCCGCCTCACGTCGACAACGCCGCAGCGATGGCCCACAACGTCAGGCCGACGAGCAACGCGCGCAAGTCACGACTCTCAAGCCTCTCGGCTGCTTCGCTTCCCTCGCTTCACTCCGACACCGACGCATGGAGCTGGAAGCGGCATTCCTCCTCTGGAGACTGCCGCGAAGAGCTTCTGCGTGGGCTGGCAGTTGAGCACTGAGTCAATGAGATCGACGCACCATTGCACCACCGCCGTGGTAAACCACGGATACCGCGTTCCAAGACCCCTCGGCTCAGTCAGTCGCTCGGGTCACCCGAAGTTGGGGCGCGCACCGAACAACAGCCGAGTGCAGGACGCGCTGGACCACCTGACGAGGTGACCGGCACTTCGGGTCTGGTCTCCGGACAGGTGTGCACGCGTGTTTGCGTCAATCCTCGACCTCGCCGCGACGGTCGGCCCCGCCTTCGCAGCGGCCGTGATTCTCCTTGTTCTCACCGTGCCGTGCGTGGTCGTGGACCTCGTCCTCAAGAAGCCGCACACGGGCAAGAAAGTGTCGGTCCGCGTGTTGGGCAAACTGGTCACCGTAGACGTTGAGGACACGCCGGCAGCACCGGTCGCGCTACCCCCTGCTGCTCCCGACGGCCTTTCCCAGCCAGGCTCAGGTAACCCGCCGGTGATCAACCGCGGCGGTGTCCCGACATGACGTGGATGCGCCTGGTATCAGCGAGCTTCATCGCGCGGATCTCGGCGTCCATCGGGTCGTGCGCCGGCTCGTCGTGAAGCGCGAGGCGTTCCTGGATCCGCTTGAGCGGACCCGGTGACCACCACGCGGCGTTGCCGAGGAGCTTGAGGACGGCCGGCACGAGCAGCATCCGGACCACGGTGGCGTCGAGCGCCAGCGCGAGGATCATGCCGACGCCAACCAGCCGCATCATCGCGACCTGCGAGAACGCGAACGCACCGGTCACCACGATCAGCAGCAGCGCCGCCGAGGTGATCACCCGGCCGGTCTTCGCGAGGCCGGTCGTCACGGCTTCTTCCGTCGTCGCGCCCTGACCACGCGCCTCGACCATCCTGCTCAGCAGGAAGACCTCGTAGTCCGTCGACAGACCGAACACGATGGCCGCCATCAGCACGACGATGCCGGACTCCAGCGGCCCCGGCGTGACGCCGAGCCAGTCGGCCCCGTGGCCGTCCTGGAAGATCCAGACCAGCACACCGAACGTCGCGGACAACGACAGCGCGCTCATCAGCACGGCCTTGATCGGCAGCACGACCGAGCCGAACGCCAGGAACATCAGGATCAGCGTCGCGCCGACGAGCAGCGCGACCATCAACGGCAGGCCGTCGGCGATCGCGTCGAGCGAGTCGCTGACCGTCGCCGTCGTACCACCGACCAGCACCTCCGCTCCGGAAGGCCGAGTGAGCGCCCGGACGTCTTTCAACGCCCGCTTCGACTCGTCGCTCAGGGCGTCGTGCTTCAACACCGCGGTCACGGCCGTGACTTCGATGTCCGCGCCCGCCGGTCGAACCTCGCCGATGCCGGCAACGCCCGCGACCTGATCGAGGTAGTCACGGATCGCGGCCTGCTCGCAGCCCCGGACGACGACCTTGAAGCCGGTGCTGGAGAACGCCGAGAAGTTCTGGTTGATCGTCTCGGTGGCGACGCGCACGGCGTTGCCCTCCGGCAGGACCTTCTCGGTGACCTGGCCGAACTGGACACCCAGGAACGGCGCCCCGAGCACGATCAGCACACCGGTGATCGGCACAGCGAACAACATCGGCCGCTTCATGACCTTGCCGCTGAGCTTGCGCCAGCCGCGCTCGCTCGGCGCCTTCTTCCTCCAGGGCAGGGCAAGGCCGCCGACCCGGTGCCCGAGCACGCCGAGCAGCGCGGGCAACAGCGTCAACGACACCAGCGCGGCGATCGCGACCGACGACATGCCGCCGTACGCAAGGGACTTCAGAAACCCCTGGGGGAAGAGCGTCAGTCCTGCCAACGCGATAACCAGCAAGGTCGCACTGAACACCACCGTCCGCCCTGCGGACGCGACCGTGCGACCCACCGCCTGCTCCACGGTGCGTCCCCTGCCCAGTTCCTCGCGGAACCGGCCGACCATGAACAAGCCGTAGTCGATCGCCATGCCCAGGCCGAGCAACGACGCGACGTTGACCGCGAACGAGTTGACCTCGACGAAGAGCGCGACGGCGTGCAGCACACCGAGCGCGCCCATGATCGCGAGGCCGCCGACCACGACCGGGAGCGATGCCGCGACCAGGCCGCCAAAGATGACCACGAGCAACAAGAGCACCAACGGCAACGAGGTCATCTCGGCGCGCCTCAGGTCCTCCCGCGACATGTCGTTGATGGCCTTCTGCGTGGGCACGAGCCCACCGACCTGCTGACTGAAACCAGGCGCCGGCAGCTGCGATTCGACCTCGCTGAAAAGCTTGAGTTGTTCGTTGGAGTCACTGCTGTTCAGCGTGACGGCGACGAGAGCCTGCCTTCCGCTCAGAGACACGACCGGGCCGACGACCTTGAGCATCTTGCTCCGAGGAAAACCGGTGATGTGGTCGGCGATCTTCTTGAGCTCGGCCGGGTTCGCGAAATCGCCACGATAAATGATGACCAGGTCGCCGTCCTGCCGCCCGAACGCCTCCTCGGCCACCTTGTCAGCCCGCACCGCCTCACTGGAAGGAGCCTCGTAACCACCCTCGCTGAGCTTGTCGAACACGCCCAGGCCCCACACGCCGCCGAGCACACCGAGCAGCACAGTCGCGACCAAGACCGACCACCGGTGACGACAAGTGACGGTTCCCCATTTCTCGAACATCGACGACGGCCTTCCCGAATTGCCATGCGGCGCAAGCGAACAGCGTGAACATCGACAAGACCGGCTCAATGTCACGTTGCGACAAAGGCGGAATGACCTGAATCAGCGGTTCACCGCGTCGCGCTTGCCGAGCGTTCGGACGGTGACACAATGAAACCGCATCCCTCGCCCGTTCAGGCTAACCACAGTTGCTTCTCGTTCTTTCGCGGAGCAACTTCCGCAAAAGACCGCACCGAGCCGTTCATTCCCGGCTCGAAGCCAAGGCCGACGAGCCGCCACGTCCACGGGCTCGACCGCTTGTCACCGCACGAAATCCCTCGCCACCAGGGACCACGACACTGATGCCTACGATGTGCAAATGCAGCCCTATTGCATCAAGGTGGCGACCGAGAACGACCTCGGCAGTGCGCGGGCCGTGATGCTCAACGCGCTGTACCGCGACTTCGGCACCGGCTACGTACCGAAGTGGCATGAGGACGTCATAGATCTGACCGGGCACTACCTCACACCCGAGCGGCATGTCCTGCTGGTGGCGGCCGACGAGGAGGGCGCGGTCGTCGCGACAGCCGCCCTCGATTCACGAGGGCCACGCCACCCCGAGTGGCTCGTGGAGCGCTACCCGTCCGGGCGAACCGCCCAGGTTCGGCGCGTGTACGTCGATCCCGAGCACCGCAGGCGTGGCCTCGCACGTGCTTTGGTGACCGAACTCCTCGCATTCGCCCGGACGGACGGCGCCTACCACTCGGTCTACCTCCACGCCTACCGCCATTCGCCGGGCGCCCTGGACCTCTGGCGCGCGCTGGGCGAAGTCGTGTGGGAGGAAGACGACGTGGTGCACTTCGAGATCCACTGAACTGCCATCCGACGGACGTGGAATCTCGCGGAGCGACTCGACTGCTTTACCGCGTCACCGCAATCAAAAGCGTTCCGCCGCCCCATCCGTCCACAAAGGACGAAACGCGTTGATCCGACCCTGCGCTATCGTAGGTACATACGTTACGCACGACCGGAACGGGTGGCGCGCACAAGTGCACGCCACCCGGCCGAGTCACCTGATCCAGTCGCTTATTTCGCCTGCCAGCGCCGCGATCTGAGTCAGGAACGCGAGGCAGGCGACGGTCCATTCGGATCTGATCATCCGGTTGGGCCGTCGTTCCTCATCACGCTCAGGACGGTCGTCCCTCGCGTTTTTCGCGTCGACCATTCGACACCTCTGCCAACTCACCTGTGCGGGTGGGCGTCGGCTTTCCCGACCCGATCGTCGCCGAGAAGGCTCCAGAGCCGTCGAGTGATCGCGCAGTGCGGCCGGCTGCCGCCTCAGTCTCAGCACCATATCCAGGAGCTGTTGACCGTTGCCGCCTCAGGCGCAGGTCGACGGCAATCCCCACCCGGACGGTACCCAGCGGTCCCCCCGCTGAGTGCACGCTGCCTTCCCTCGGTCTGACATCGCCGAACAGCATCAGGCAATGAGGACTGCCCTCCGCACTACAACGGCAGAGTCTCAGGCCCTGCCGCCGTACTCCGCTCTAGTCCAAGCCGTGCACCTCTCGCGCGAGCGCATGCACCACCATCGCCTGCCTCAGGAGGGCCCGCCGGTACTCGACCGCGCTGTCGGAGGCGTCCGTCAACAAGATCGCCGACATCCCGAGGACGTGAGCGCTGCCCAGGCACGCGGCATCCAACGTCAGGGCGAGCAACTCCGTGCTGATTTCGTTGCCGTGCCAGGTTCCGTCGCGGAACCGGACTGTGTGCAGGAGTCCGATGGGAGTGCTGTGGGTGAACTGGCTCAGCAGCGAGTAGGCGACCTCAAGCCACCCCGGCTCGGGGAACGGCTCCCCCATCTCACGAAGCATGCTCGTGATCGTCGGCAAAGGCAGCCGCCCCTTGGCGATCACGTCATCAGGCGTCTCCACTGTCACGTTGCCCGGGCGCGCGAAGACGCGCCGGGCGGCCGCCGCCGACACCCCGCTCCCTGTCAGCGTGTTGATCGTTGACTTTTGCCGAGCCCTGAACTCGTCGAAGTACTGCTTGGCACGGGTTTTCACGTCCTCGGGGTCGGCCGGGGTGTAGCGCCACAGCATGCGGGCGGCTTCCTCGATCAGCATCCGGGCGGCGAACACGGCGATCGCCGCCGAGCCAGTCCGGTCGTAGGTGGCCATGACGGCTTCCAGGTTGGAGTGACCACCGCCGTAAGCCAACGCCGCGTGAAGAGTCGGGTTGCCGTTGTCCCACAGCCCCAACACCATGCTTCGAGCCAGCTCGTAGTAGCCCTCCGCAGCCTGCACGACGAGGTGGGCTGAGTTGATGTCCGGCCACAGGTCGTCTGAGAACAGGACAGCACCGCCGCGAAGCAGCCCGATGGGGCGCTGCTGCTGGTGAGACCTCTTGCTCTGAGAAGGCGGCCGACGCGCACTGTCCAATCCATGAAGCGGCACCGCCGCCGCGGCCACATCAGCGGTCAGCTCCACCGCCCGCTCCAAGTACGGCTGCAACGCCACCTCTTCGGGCCACAACTCAGGGACCGAGGTCGCCGTGCCCAGCAGGGTGGCGGTCACTCCGGCGGCAGCCACCTGCATGAAGAGAGCCTCATGATCAGGGCGGAGGTCGTGCCCGACGGCACCGTCCTCGGTGAGGCTGCTCAGCAGACCCAGGTAGTTGCCGTGTCCCGCGTGCGCCAGCACCATCACGGTGCCACGCAATCCAGACATGTCCAGCAGGAGTTGGGTCCGGCGAAGCAACGGAGCATGTTGGCCGACAGATGCTTTCTCCGCGTTGGAGTCTCGATGTGCCAGGAAGTCTTCGAGCAGTTCTGCGTCTCCCGGTATCACCGGTGCGTCGAGCCAGCTCAACGACTCGCCGGTCAAGTCCGCGACGTCTGGCAGCGGCATCATCCAACGGGGCTGGTTGCCAATGCCGGCACCGGTTTCTTCGAGCAGGACGCACAACCGGTGGCGCTCGTGCAGGAGGTCGCCGAGCAAACCACGTCGCCGACCGGGTTCGTCTCCGATCCACAGCCAGCGCAACCCGTCAACGAACAGGCTGCGCGCCATTGACCCGACAACGGTGCCGCCGAACCCGGCCCCGATCATCGACTCGGCACAGTCGTACCGCAACCGCGCGGACATGAACGCCAATCCCGCCAGGAAACGATCTCCGGTCACGTCGAGGTCAACGACGATCGGCAGCTCGTCCAGGTGAAGGCGAAGGGCGCGCGTTGCCCGGCGCAACCGGAGCGTTTCCGGCGTGGCGGCACGCCCGTCAGGTCTTTCCTGCTGCGTGTCGGTCACACCGCTCAGCTCCTTCTGGTCGATTCGGGGAAGCGCCCGCTGCCGGCCGAGGAAGCGTCTTCGAGTCCCCCACCGGACACGTCACCAGAGCGGGGAGCGACGACGAGGAGTTCCAACTTACCCAGCCGTCCGCACTCTGCTCCAGCCTGCTCCGCGTGCACCCGTCCAAAGCAGACGGATGAGTCGACTACTCGATCTCCTGCTCAGAGACTTCACCATGGTGATCACGCAGTTCGGAAATCTAAGCGTTGACCCCGACGGAGACGTCGGTCGTCCGGTAGCCGAGCAGGTGGTTGACCCTGATCATGTGTTCGTTGTCGCTACCGGTCCCGGTGTGCACGCGGTCGATCTCCGGCCGTTGTTCCCGCAGCCATCGCAGCATCCGAGCCTTGACGCACAGCCCGAGCCCACGGCCTCGATGGGAAGAGACCACAACGGTGTCGCGCTGGACGCCCCACGTGGGCAACGTCGGGTAGAAGTCGAGCAGGGTCAGGGCGGCGACTTCACCGGTCAGTTCGTCCACCGCGAGCACACCGCGCCGGTCGATGGCGCTCGCACGCAGTTCCACCTCCGCCTCCCGCACCCGGCCGGCCGTCCACACCGGAAACACCACACCCGACACGCCGATCGGCGCGTCGCGCATGGAGGTGAGAGCCCGGGCGTATGAGTCCACCAGCTCGTCCGGCACCGCGCCGGACCAGTCCACCACTCGGTACCCGGCGGGAACAGGCACCACCCACGTCGCCGGATCGACATCCGCGACGTGGAGCCACTGGACCACCATCGTCTTGGCGGTGCGAAGGCCGACGGCGATTGCCCATCGGTGCGCGGGACCGTTCTCCGCCAGGTGCCAGCCTTCCACCACCGTCCTGCCCCGCGCCTCGAGCAGCGGTAGCAGCAGGTGCAGGACGGCGGTGCCAAGGCCCGCACGCCGCCGGTCAGGTGTGACCGTGACGCTCGTCAACGCGACCTGGTCGCTCTCGCCCGGCAGCAGGTACACCGAGGCCGTCGCCACCAGGTCCTCGTCTCGGCACGCGGCCCAGAACTCGCGCGGCCCGTACCCGGCGTCGGGCAGGCGCAGATCGGCAAGCCACTCATCGAACGGAAGCGGCTCGTAATCAGGTTTTCTCGGCCTTCCGCACCGCCATCGCGAACCCGTACCAGGCCAGCAGATCGGTCTGCTCCGCCTGGTCGGGATCGAACGTTTCGAGCTCGACGTTCCCGGTCACCCGTCGCCCCTTCGTGTTTGCGGGGTAGCCACTCCTGACCCGAACCGACGAGCAACGCAGGATGGCTGGGCATCTGCGGGTGTCGCGAGGTACAAGCGGGCCGAGGTTGGTCAAGGGCTGTGCGCACCTCCCGCACAAGTCGATCTCGTTGTCGAAGCACGGCCCACTCGTGGTCACGGCGTGGGAGAGCTTGGAGGCAGAAGGGCGCTGCGCTCCCTCGCCGAGGGGATTGCTCCTGGGCGTGACACGATGATCACGTCGGCGATTCCCGGCAGGTCGAGCATTGCCCGCCTGGTTTCGTCGTGATGTTCCGTGGAGCACGAGTCGTCGTAGATGAACACGATGATCTCTTTGTAGCGCTCACTGTCCTTTAGGTAACCGACGGAGTCGATGATCACCTCCTGCTCGGCTTCCTTGAAGTGGCTCTTGGTGCGCACGTACTTGACCTCGACGAGCAAGCCGAGCTTGGGAAGCGCGAAGTCCGCGCGGTAGGCGCTGTGCCCCAGCTTCGGCAGGTGCTCCTCGTCGACCACGTCGTCGAAGACGGCCCGGAGCATGATCCACAGGATGGCCTGCACTTCACGTTCAGCGTCGACCCGCCACCGCTTGGGGTCCTTGTGGTGGTCGGGGTCCCACACCCACCGCTTCATCGCCGGTGGGAACCGCCGGAGCACCTGACTGACCTGGGGAACGCTGACGACCAGCTGGTCCGCGCTGGCCGCAGCGACCGCTTCCGCGAAGTGCAGCCACAGCGCGGCGTGCCGGACCTCCAGAAGAGCGGGATCAGCGCGCAGGAACACGTGCATGGCTCGCCGTCGCGCGGCACGCAGTTCCTCCGGGGTGTCCCGTGTGACACCGGTGCCGGACGCGAGCAGGTAGAACGCGGCGGCAAGCGCGTTGTCAGTCATCCCTGCCAACTCCGGGAGCCTGGCGGGCTCGCCGGTGAGTTCGGCAAGCACGTGCCGGTGCATGAGGTCGATCCAGAGATCGTTGGGTTCCCGAAGCGGGTGGCTGAAGGACTTTCGCAGCCAGGCCACGAATCCCGGCACGCGGTCGTGCACCGCTCGGGCGGCGAGATGCAGTCCCAGGACGATGCCGGCCGAGTACATCGGGGTGATCCGATCTCCCGGATACGGATCGCGGCCGGCCATTCGTTCGAGCCCGTGCACCAGCACTTCGCTCACTTCGGGGAGGCAGGCCGGCCGCAGGTCGACGACGTAGCCCAGCACTGCCAGCGCTGATGCGGCTTCCGCCCTGCCGGCGTTGACGGTGAGCCACTCGTCGAGCTGAGGTTCGACGCGCCACCGGACCGACGCGCCCTCGCCGAGCACGTGGCGTGCGAACAGACCGTCGAGGCTGCCTGGCACGGTCTCGTTCTCGACCCTGTCGGTGAACGCGCGGAGCTGGCCGCCGAAGTGCTCGGCTCCGGCGGGGCCGTCGTGGAGCTCAGTCACAGGAACCACCTGCTGTAGCGCAACTTTCCGAAGACCACGTCGGAGTTCCAGTTCGTCACGTGGCGCAGCTTGCCCAGCAAGCCGGCGATGAGGTCGGAGTACAGGATGGTCACCGGCTTCGAGGTGGGGTACGGCCTCCGCCAGGACATGGCCGTGAACCTGAAGATCTGGCCGGCCAGGTAGTCGATGTCGGTGAACGTGGACTCGCGGTGCAGCTTGAGCAGCAACGGCCGCGGAGCACCCTGCAACTCGGTCTTCATCTCGCGCGGCCCCTTGACCGTCACCAGCATCTCGCTTCTGCTGATCGGCACGGCGTAGCCGCGGTCCGCAACGCACTTCCCCTTGCGTCCCTGCCCGGCTTTGATGCCTTGCGCTTTCTCGTCGAGGACCATCCACGGGTGCTCGTCCACGACGTTCACGAACGCGAACTCGACGCCGGCGAAGTCCGATGTCAGCCCAGCGACCATCTCCTTCACCGCAGTGGCTTCTTCATCCTTCAACGGCTTGAAGACGTGAAAGATCAGTCGGATGAAGTCCTGGGACCGCCACCCGTCCCGATCCCTGACGTCGGTGAGACACGCACGAAGTGCGTCGAGCAACGCCTTCTGATACTGCTCGTACGGCGCCTCTCTGGACACGTTGGACACGACGTAGCTGCCGTCGGTGCTGAAGACGGTGGTGATCCCCACGAATCGTTCGCCCTTGCCAAGGCGGTCCTGGAAGACCTGCGCGCTACCGATGCCGAAGATCAGTTCACGTGCCATCGGCTGACCGCTGGCCTTGATCACGAACGGCGTACCCCGCAATTTGGCGTAGACGGCGAGCGCCATCGTGCTCAGCGGGTAGGCGATGCCGGCCTGGTCGGTGATGTTCTCGACCTGGAACTCCTGTACCGCGATGCCTTGGCTCATGAAGGTCGACTTGGACACCAGGTAAGGACTTTCGTTTCCCGTCAGGTGCTCCTGGGCCGCGCTGGTGAAGACGAACGCGAGGTCGATCCTCTCGTTGGTCTCCAACGCGGTCAGGCAAGCCTGCTTGTAAGCGCTCGCGTCTTGAACAGCGCCGTCGAACGCCGTCAGAGTGAACGTGCAGTCCGTCAACCGGAACTTGCGCACGAACCCCGCCGGGAACGCCGGCGAATCAGGCACGCCGTCCCGAAATCTGCTGAGAAGGGTCTCCACCCTGCCTTTGAACTGACGCGGCACCACGACGGCGATGATCGGTTCCTTCGGGGTGAACGATTCCGCGTCCCAAGGCCCGAACTTGTTCAACCCGGAGTCGGGGTATCGATCGGTCCTGTCACCGGACTGGTCGAACACGAAGGTCGGCTCGTTCAAAGTCCTCAGGTGTGGCCGCTGGTCTCCTCTCAGCCGCAACGGCATGGCGAGCTGGGCCTTCATGCCCACGGCGATGTCGAGCGCCCCGAGACCGAGCACGACCTTGGCGATCTTGTCCGTGTCCGCGATGCGCCGCTCCGCGTTGTTGAACGCGGCGATCTTGCCGTCCAGCGCGGCCAGGTCGCGGTCGAACGAGCGCCCGCACACCTTGCGGAGCACCGAGTGGAAGTTGGTCTTGTTCGACTCGATCCACGCCTGCGCGGCGTCGATCTTCACCTCGCCTTCCCTGGTCTGCACCACCAGCTCGTCGCCGTCCACCGCGATCACGCGACCGACGAGCTTGCGCCTCGCGTGCACGTCCTGGCCCGGCCAGTTTCGTGCCATCTCCGACTCGGTCAGCACATGCGTTCCGACCACGGCGACCCCGCGCTTCAGCAGAACAGCCGCGGGGATGTCGATCTCGTAGCGCGCCTTCATGCCGATCACGACGCCGGGGAATCCTCGTGGCCCGTTGCGGCGCACCTCGATGGAGTGCTCCGGATGAACGTGGAGTCCACCGATGGTGCGACCCAGCGCCTGCTCGAGCATGTCCCCGCCGGCCTTCCTCGACACGAACCGCATCGGGCGCCGGCGCCGCAACTCGTACTTCCAGTCGGTGATGAGCACGCGCCTCAAGCGCTCCTCCAGCAGCCTGGCCTGCAGAAGGACGTCCTCCGGAGTAGACGTGATCATTCGTCGCTCGCCGACCTGTTCAGCACCTTCTGCCACCGGCACGCAGAGAACCACGCCGCGATCCCGGACAACGACGTGCGACGCCTGGAGTCGCTCCCGGAGATCGCTCAACTGGTCCGCGGACTCGAAGGGCACCACGCCGGCCACGACCTGTCCGTGAAACCGGACAGGTAGGAAGTTCGTGAACAGCAACGGCCCCTTGCGACTCAACGGTGTCGAGAGGTCTCCTGGGTTCCCCATCCGCTGAGGCTACGACGTCACCCTGACAATTTCGTGCGGCGCTGACACAACCCGCCGTCCAGGCGGCATCGTCACCTCGGCATGGCGAAGGCCGCATGGGGCGGGCGGGTACGTCCGCTGCCGGTGAACCGGTGCTCCAATGCCCAGCCGCTCAGGCGTTGTCGGCGTTCGTCGTGGTTTCGACCCGATCAACCTCGGGGCGCCTGGCCCGCAACAACCTGGCCATGTGCGCCTTGATGCACAGCCCGAGGCCATGTCCCCGACGTGGCCTCACCACGGTGGTGTCCTGCTGGTAACCGCAGGTCGGCGCGGCCGAGTACAGATCCATCTGGGTGACCCCCACGACTTCACCCGTCGCCTCGTGCACGGCCACCACCACACACCGTTCGACGCCCTGGTCCCGCAGTTCGTCTTCAATCGCGCGCACACGATCCACAGTCCACTCAGGAGCCTGATATCGAGAGGCACCGGTCGACGCGTCCTGCATACCCGTGAGAGCGCGCGCGTATGAGGCGATCCAGTTCTCTGGCGGCGCTCCCACCCAGTCGTCGACCCTGTAGCCAGCCGGAACGCCGACGTTCCACGCGGCCTGATCAACCTCGCTGAGCGTCAACACCTGGGCGACGGTCACTTTTGGTGGTGCGCATTCCCAGCGCCGTCGCCCAGAGATAACCGGTGCCGCCCCGCGGCAGATCCCATCCCTCGACAACGGTCCGGCCGCAGGCGCGCAACTGTGGCAACAGCCGAGACATCCAATCATCGAGCAGATGATTCACGAAGAGCCGATCGCCCAAAGCTTGATTGGGCACTGCCAGGCAGAACAAACTTGGACAGGTTCAGCGGCACGACGCCACGTAGGCATCGATGACGCTCTTCGGGAGGCGCCCGCGTCGGTAAATCGCATATCCGTTCGCCTTGGCCCAATCCCGGATCACCCTCGTTTGCCATTCGCTGCCCGCAACCTTTTGGGACGATACAACACTCGCCCCGCGCCGCCGGGCCCGCCCGGCCGTTCGACGTGCGTTGCGCACGATCGCCGCAAACCGCTGTCGCAACCGAAGTGCATTCGCCGGACTGAGGTCCATCTCGTAGTTCACGCCATCGAGCCCGAATCGAACCGTCTCAACAACGTCACACACGACACCGTCCAGATCGTCGATGAGTCGGACGATCACCTTCTGCCCCATTGATACCCCCACCAAAAACAGTCGCAAACTCCAGTTCGCATGGATATCACCACGCCACCGGCCACCGAAGAAGAACTGAATGAATACCGAAAATTTCGGGCTCACACGCCAGACGCGACGAGATACTCCGCGATTTTCGCAACCTCCGGCGCGACCCGCCTTGAACCTGATGTTCATCTGCAGATCCGTGCCGAGCGCGCCGCCAGGACCCGCCATAGAGCCTACACACGGAGACGCCTGCGTCTGCCTCGCTCAACACGGGCATCTCGCCGAGCGATTCGTGAAGGATTTCCCCCCACTTTTTTCGCGCAGTCATCGACGGCAGGCCTCCGACCTATGCTTTCAGCATTCAGATCACGGAGGACAGGAACATGCGCAAGACAGTCAAGGCCGCGGTAGTCCTGAGCACGATCGGCGTGCTCACCACCGCGGTCGCCGCTCCTGCTTCGGCCGACAACGGCGCGCACTACCTCGCCTTGCGGACACCGACAAACGTGCTCTCGGTCTTCGTGAGCGGTACGGGCTGGACGACGTGGACGGCGAACGGTCAGAGTGGAAGCGCGGGGTCACCGAGTGCCCCGATCGGCCTCGACGCCTGCTATATGTACACAGGCGACAACTCCGGCAACTGGGCACGCACAAGAAGCGGCCTGCAGATCTACGTCAACCAGGGCCAAGGCCGCCAGGGCATCGGAGATGGCTTCCAGCACTCGAACCCGCGGTGGAGCGACGGCACCAAGCTAAGGATCACGCTGCTTTCCTCACGCGACTGCACCACGCACGCGTTGCGGAAGGCGGAGCGGAACGTGCCCGCGGACCAGCTCCAGTGGTTCTGGCTACAGCTCTGACCGCGCATTCCTACCCGCTCAACGTGTGGCGACGCCCTGCTTGTCCGATTCGACCGTGTTCGTCATGAAACCTCCATCTGGCGCACCGCTTTCAGGACGCGGGCGAGCTGTTCCGTGCTCTCCACGACGCCCTCTTCGTCTCCCAGCCGCGCACGTTCCAGCCGCACGGTCGCGTCATGCCTGGCCGCGTACAGGGCGAGCCGGAACCGCACGGACGGATCTTCCTCGTCCAGCACCCCGTATCCGGACCAGAACGAGTCGCGCTCGGTGCCGGGTTTCTTCCGCGCCATCCAGATCGTCCAGTCGGCCAGTGGATCACCCCACTCCACCCGATCGAGGTCCACGATTCCGGTGATCTCCGGAAGTTCGTCGTTGGCCTCCGACACCAGGACGTTGGCCGCCCACAAGTCACCAGTGAGCAACGACGCCAGCGCGACCTCGTCGAGCACCGCCGAGGCTCTCGAAGCGATCTTGGAGATCTCGTCGACCGCGGTCCGGTCCAGACCTGTGCGTGCCGAAAATTACGTCCGCACAGGTCAAGCGGCATGCCGATACTCGTGAAGGACTCCACCGAGACGGTCCCGTCGGAGTACCTCGAGGCGTTCGATCCGTTCAGGCCCAAGAGGTTGAAGTCGGGCTCGTAAGGGT
The DNA here is from genome assembly GCF_043632865.1 of Lentzea sp. JNUCC 0626. Lineage (NCBI taxonomy): Bacteria > Bacillati > Actinomycetota > Actinomycetes > Pseudonocardiales > Pseudonocardiaceae > Lentzea > Lentzea sp. JNUCC 0626. Next base: position 10,099,048 of record NZ_CP171635.1, on the reverse strand, counting down.
GCTGCGGCGGCGCGCAGATCAGCCGTTGGAACGAGGCGAGATTGTTCTCGAACCACCGCCGCGCTACCGCACGTTTCTCCTCGTCCGCGGCCGACTTGGACCCGAAGTCGTCCTCCAGCAGCACTTCCCCGATGATGAGCTCTATCTGCGGAAGCCGAGCATCGACATCGAGCGGCTGTGATGGATTCGGCACCCGGCCATGATGCCCCACCCACCTCTCCGTCCGCTTCCCCCAGACCGATGATGACCGCCGACGAGGCGAGCCCCGAGGTTGCACTGGGCGGAGCTGCCCAGGACGGTCCGCACGGCGACGAAGTCCGCGCTGAGCGCCCACGTCGCGAGCGGTGCTCGGCCTCCTGGGTTCGCTCGCGACGAGCCGCGAGACAGAAGGCCTCGAGCCCTCCGAGCACGACCGCGATGCTGGCAGTCGTCTTGAACACCTCGAGGTGCGCGGTCGTTTTCAGGTCTCCAGTACGCCCATGCTGCAGAGTTCGCCGTACACAGCGCAGACGCACATGGCGCGATCGAGCTCGCTCGCACTACAGGCAAGTCCCGATCCGCCGCGCTGCAAGCCGCCGCCGCGCTGCTCGAAGCCCAAGGTCACGTGTTGGCAGGTGCCGCCGCTCAGTGTGAGGAGGCGCTCATCCGCGGCGGCGAACTACGACAGGGCACCGGCGAACTCCGTTACAACACAACAAGCCTCGTGGATCAGGTGGACATCGCGTGGGCATGGTCGTTCCACAACCTCGGCCGGCATGTCGAGGCCGCCGCGATTCCGCAGGTCCAGATCCCGCTGATCACCGCGTCCGATCTGCGCGCCCGCACGCGCTTCGGCCTGCGTCGTGCCCTCGCCCACACCGCGGCGGGCGACGTGGACCAGGCATGCGGGCCGCGGGCAGCGGTATCGCGGACGAGATCAGCGAGCTGTTCTCCGCAATGGCGCTGTAGTCCCAGCTCGGCCAGCTCTCCGCCCGCGAGCACGGTAGGCGTCGGAGAGCTGGCCGAGTTCGCGGGGTAGTACCGACAACCAGATCCAGGGACGCCGGTCGATGGTTCCCGAACTGGAGAACCATCGACGCCGGAGCGGCGAACTGGGGTCTGTTCGTCTGCACTCATCGTCGTTCCGTGATCAATCGCCGAGCAGCTCGCTCAGCTCGGACATCTCCGCGCTGATCCCCACAGCTGTTCGCGTCGTGGTGAACCCGATCCGATGGTTGATCCTGATCATGTGCGTGTTGTCGGCGTTCGTCGTAGTCTCGACCCGGCTGACCTCCGGGCGCTGGGACCGCAGCAACCGGACCATGTACGCCTTGACGCAGACCCCGAGACCATGTCCGCGGTGTGCCCACACCACGGTGGTGTCCTGCTGGTACCCACAGGTCGGCGCGGCAGAGTACAGATCCATCTGGGTCACGCCCGCGACATCGCCCGTCGCCTCGTGCACCGCAACCACCACACGTCGTTCAACGCCCTGCCCGCGCAGCTCGTCCTCGATCGCGCGGACGCGATCCACTGTCCACTCGGGAGCCTGGTAACGCGACTCGCCGACCGGCGCGTCCCGCATACCCTCGAGCGCGCGTGCGTACGAGGCGATCAGGTGCTCCGGCGCCGCGCCCACCCAGTCTTCGACCCGATACCCGGCCGACACCGACCTCCCAGGCTGCCGGGTCGACCTCGCCGAGCACCAACACCTGTTCGACGGTCACCTTGGCAGTGCGCATGCCCAGCGCGGTCGCCCAAAGGTGGCCTGCACCGCCCTCTGGCAGGTCCCATCCCTCCACGACCGTGAGCCCGCGGCTGTCCAACTGCGGCAACAACGCACGCAGCGCGGCAGTGCCCGTTCCTTCACGCCGCTTCCTTGGCGACACCGTGACGGTGACCCGCCCGACGCCCTCGTTCTCGCCATCGAGGAAGTAGACGACGAGCAACGCGACTATCTCGTCGTGCTGGCGAGCAATCCAGGTGCGTCGCTCCCCGCGTCCCGCCGAGGACTGCCGGACAGCGGCCAGCCATACGTCGTAGGGGTACGTCACCGCCGTGTCGGGCACGTCCACCGTCTGAGCGGCCGTCCACAGTTCGTGCAGGGCCTTCAGATCGGTGTCAGGAGACCGATCGGGGTCGAAGGGTTCGATTGCGACGGATGTGGTCAACTTTCGAATACCTCTGTTCCTCCGTCGGCTGCGGCAAAGCGCAGACCAGAACGAGCGTGCCGATCATCACAACACCGAACACGGCCAGGTTCATCAGCAGTGCGATCCCGGCGTGCAACGTGACGCCGAGCAGTAGCGCGCACTGCCTCGCCCGCACTCCTCCCCAGATCAGGAAAACGATGAAGAGCTGGACACAGCCTCGTCCCTGCGGATAGTCGATCGATCCAAACCCGCACGGACAAGCTCGCTTTCGAGGAGGCTCACCATCGCTTCCTCCTGCCGCCCGCCAGCTCTCCGGCCAACTGGTTCCGGCGAGGTCCAAGACCGCGTTCGCGACGCTCGCCTCGCCCAGAATTCGGCAAGCGCGTCCGCTGCCAGGTGAACAGCCATGGAAACCCCCTCATGAACATCGCCAAGACCTTGCCCATTGTGACCGATGTCAAGATGTCAGGTTGTCGGTGGCACGCCTCCTGCAGTTCCGAGAACACTCGCTCGCGCTGCAGAGTGTGCACATCGGCCGCAGACGAGACCGAGCGAGTGGCCCCTGGGAGCACAGGGTGGGAGCAGTTTGGGAGCACAGGGTGGGAGCAGTTTGGGAGCACAGGGTGGGAGCAGTTTGGGAGCAACTCCGTGCATTGAACGTGCCGGAACGGTCCTCAATGGACCTGAACGGACGCGCACTGACCTGCGAGAGTCTAATTTTCGCAGGTCAGCGCGGTCTCGTGGCTATAGTTCACACCGAAGAGGTCACTGGTTCGATCCCAGTATCGCCCACAGTGTGTTTTACCTGATCAGACGGCCTGTCGATGGATTCCATCGACAGGCCGTCTGCGTTGGCAGGGCAGAACTACCCTGCCAACCTCAGGTCTGCGGACGTCGATTCCGCAGGTCAGCGACTTGCCACCCCTCCAGCCCGTGATCCATTCGCCACTACCGAAGAGGTCACTAGGTTCGTTCTCGACGCCATCCCCCACAACTGAAGCCCCTGACCTGCGCAGATCGCAGATCTCTCGGTGCTCATCACACCTTGCTCCGGGTGCCCAGGTAGTAAAAGTGGTAGTAAACCTGTCGCGCTGCACGTCACATCAGCCTCGTCGACGAGGGCAGCTTGAGCAGACCAATCACTGTCTTGGCAACGTCACGTTCAAGATCCTCAATGTGTACGGAGTTGGGCCAGCTCCACCTGAGGCGAACGCGTTCCCGAGGTCTGCGCTGGCTCGCACAGCATGGACGTCATAAAGTCCCGCACAGTCCGATTGAGGTTGCAAAGAACGCCTCCGGACAATGCATGGCACAACCATCAGCTCGGAAACCTCCGACTAGCGTTCTAACCCTCGAGCCGAGGCCCTTAGCCCCGTGTCGCAACGTCCCGCAATGCGATCATCGAAACGATGACGTCATGCGTTTCGAGTTTCTGAACGCGCTCGCCATCCCTTAAGCGACATGACGATCCTGTGGGGTATCAAAACACACCCGATAGGCCTGACCCGCATATCAAGTCACTGCAGGTTCGTAGTCGTTGCTCAAGCCGCCGAGTACTCGGCTCCGTCAACGGGAGCCGGGTACAGGCGTCCTCGCCCGCGGCCCGGTCGGCTGGTCGTCCGACAGGCGCACTCGGACACCACGCCCAGCCCGCTGACGGTCGCGGGTGAACGGCAACCGCAGCCTCGGCGATGGTTCTCTTGCGACTCGCTGGAGCCGAGGGCGAGCGCCCGCAGCTCCTCGAACCGCTGCCCGTATTGCTCGATCAGCCGGAGATCCTCGACGTACTCGCCTTGGACAAACGTCTTTAGGTACGCCACGTCGTCGTGCTGGCAGTGGGAAAAGCTCAGCAACGTGAACGGCGACCCATCGCCGGATACGCCCCGGCACCGAGCGGCACTACCTGCAGCGACACCGCGGCTGCGCACCTGTCTCGACCAGGCGCAGCAGCTGAGCCTCATCGCCAGCGGCCCGACCGCCCGCCACAGCAAGACTTCCGGGAACGCCGCCTGCACCAGCAGAGGATCTTTGCCGCCAAGCCGCGTCTCCTGCCCGATCGCGGTCTGCTTCGCCGGTTACCCGAAGGCGACAGAACTGGGGCCATGGAATCGGTGGTTTGCACGACTTCATGACCGCTCGCCAACGAGACGGAGACGGTTGCTACGACGTCGAGAGCCGACCGGGAGGCCGGCGGACCTGCGCCGGAATTGTTCTCAAAGGACACTCGTCCCGACATCTCATCACCCGCAAGCACCAATGACGACGAAGTCCGGCCTTGGAATCCACTGTCCCCTTTTTGACACGTTTCTCGCGCCAGTTCCCTGTTATCGTTCACCAGCTCTGGTCGACGGCCAGGAACGAACAGAACGAGCCGGCACCGGCCCACGAGAACCCGATGTGTGAGAACCACCTTCCTCTGCTCGGCGGATTGCAGGCCGAACGAGGAGAGCGGAGCCGCACATGGCGACTGGGGTTGACCTCGCCCAGGACCCCGGCGGCAAAGGTGACCTGGTCGCGGAGGTGAAGAGGTACTGGGACTACCTCACCGACCCGAACACCAGCTGGCCGGTGAAGATCTTCGTCGGCCTGCTCGTGGCCGGACTGGTGGTCACTGCGGGCCGCGCGGTCACGCCGTTCTTCCACGAGGTGTGGAACTTCCTCAAATGGCTGGCCGGTCGGCGTCTGACCAGCGAACGCCGACGTCGGCGCAAGCGGCGGATGTTCGCCGAGCACGTCGACAACCAGCTTCGCCACCTCGAGTTGCAAGAGGACTGGAGAGACGAGAAGTACGCGGAACTCGAGGCTGAGGTCGAGATCGAGCAGACATGGGGCAAGCGCTGGATGCGCAGGATGCTGCCCTTCCGGCGGTCCTCCTTGCGCCGCGTTCGCTCGCTCTCCGACGCGCTCCGGCGCAGCAGTGTCCGGCTGGTTCTGCTCGAAGGCGAGCCAGGCGCGGGCAAGAGCATCGCCCTACGGCACCTCGCTCGTGTGCTCGCCAAGCGGGCAGCGAAGAGCAGGAAGGTCGACGCGACCATCCCGCTATACATCAACCTCAAGCAGCTCGACCTCCGCCCAGAACAGGTGTCCGAGGCGGCGATCCGGACGTTCGTGCTGGCCACTCTCAACGAGGTCAACAGCCGCGACGTCCAGGAGGTCCTGGACGCGGAGTTCGACCGCGGGCTGGAAGAGGGCACCTGGCTCTTCCTGTTCGACTCCTTTGACGAGATCCCCGACCTGTTGTCCGCGAAGGACACTCGCCGGGTCGCTCCGCTGTACGCACAGGCGATCGCCGACTTCCTCGGACCGTTCACCCGATGCCGCGGCATCGTCGCGTCTCGTGACTTCACCAGTCCGGATCTGTCCCAGTTCACCCGCTTCCGGATTCTGCGGCTCTCCCAGCGGCAGCAGCACCGGCTGATCCGGCGCGCCGATCTCGACCGTTCCGTCGACCGGGCACTGCGTTCCGGGCTCGCCACCGCCTCCCAGGACATCACCACGTTCGCGAGCAACCCGATGTTCCTCGGTCTGCTGTGCGAGCACATGCGGACGAGCGGCCAGTTCCCCGCCAACTCCCACGCGGTCTTCGAGGACTACCTGAACCACCGGCTGCAACGAGATGCTCAACGCATCAGGTCCCGCTTCTCGATCGACGTCGGTTTCGTCCGGGCGGGAGCGGAGGAGATCGCCTTCCTGATGGGATCCGTGCCGCGCATGGGACTTACACCGTCCAGGGAGAGCCTGCTCGCCTCCGCGTCCACATTGGACACCTTGACGCCGCACTGGCTCGGCACGGTGCTGGATGCACTCGAATACAGCAAACTCGGGCGAACCGACGTGAACACCGTAGGCAAGGCCACGTTCTCGTTCGTCCACCGGCGGTTCCAGGAGTACTTCGCTACTCGCGTCGTCATCCGCGCGGGAGATCGTGTTCCCGTCACGTCGTTGCTGGACAACGACCAATGGCGGGAAACAGCGGTCACGCTGCTCCAGATCCAAGGCCCGCGGGAAACCACGCCACTGCTCACCGAAGCGGCGACCCGCCTCTCGAAGTGCGCGTTCCTCGCCGAGACCGGTGACTTCGAGTGGCCGGACGGCTGCCTGCACCTGCTGCGTATCCTGGCGGCCGGACTCGAAAGCTGCGAAGACGCCACACGCAAGCCACTTCAGCCCCTGGTAGACCGAATCCTCGTGCGAGCCTGGGAACGGGGACACCGGCTGGACAAGCGTCGCGCGCTCGACTTCGTTCCGCTGGCCAGTGCCGCCGTTGCCGAGAGACTACTGACCGGGGCATTTCGCTCGCGCAACGAACTGCTGCGTGAAGGAGCGTTCCGCAGCGCGGGTTCCCTGCCCGATCTCACGCCCGCACTGCGCGCCCAGATCAGGAGAATGCTGCTCGGCTTGGCCGCGTCGATCGACCTGTACCGCAAGCGCGCTTCGACGGTCGCCCAGATCAAGCGCCTCGCCCACCCAGCGGAGTTCCTGACCCTGCTGCACCTGCTGACGATCGCGTTTCCGGTCGCCGTCGTCCTCGCGACCGGAGGTTTCGCCGTCTCACTCGGCCATGTGGCTGTAGACGACTTCAGTTCCCCGCAAACGGTTGGCGGCTCTCTCGTTCTCGCCTTCGTCGTCGGCACCTCCGTGATGCTTGTTTCGGCCGCGTTCTCGCTGGCAGCTCTTCGACGCGGAGGCGGACGCCTCGTCGAGGCAATGTCGAGCAGCACACTGGTCGAGCACAAGGTGCTGCGCGCCGCTGGAATCGCGGCCGCCCTGACGGTGCACGCCTTCTACTGCTTCATCTCGGTGGTTTTCCTAGCCCCGATTAACACGACCGGGATCTGGATCAACATGGCGCTCACGGTCTACGCCGTGCTCTGGCCGGTGGCCGTCATCTGGTCGGCACGCACCGGCTTGGGCAGCAAAGCGGTGCTGTGGCCGCTACTCCCCGTCATCATGATCGTGCTGGGTGGCTTGCGTTCCACACGATGGCTGCGTCACCACCGCCAGGTGTTGAAAGGCAAGTGCACGCCCAAGGCCGGATGGCAGCTGTTGCTCGCCGTCGGCCGGCTGATCCGCCCCTCCATGCACAAGATCGGTTACGTTGTTGTCGGCCTGGCAATCATTGTCGCGTGGGCGATGGCACTCAATCAGGCGCTGACGAACCTTCCCGTCACGACGCTCATCCTGGTGGTGACCGGAACAACACTGCTCATAATCCTCGCCTTTCTGATGGGCTCGATTCCTCTCCGGCGGGACATCGTGGCGGCACAGAATGCGGACGACGTCCTCTCCCTCATCGCCAAGCTCAGAACCACATCAGCCTTCGACACCGTCATTGCCCGTCTCGGCGTGCAACGCATCGCGCGTGACCCCGAAGCCAAGCAGACGATCGAAAACCTCGTCGGAGAGATCGAACGAGCACAGGTGCTGGCCCAGGACCAACCTGAGCTCCTACTGCGCACGGCCTGCCCGAGCCTCGCTCACCAACGTCCACCGCGGCAGTGGTTGCTAGACAGCTGGCCACTGGGCCGCTGGACGACGTTACGCGTCACCGAAGTGGGCGAGGACACCCTCGACGAGCTCGCGCGGCTGGCGGACAAAGACTGAACGCCGACCTCCTACCCTTCCGAGCAGCCGTCGACGGTGTGCGTGGCGAGAATTACGTCCGCACAGGTCAAGCGGTATGCCGATACTCGTGGAGGACTCCACCGAGACGGTCCCGTCGGAGTACCGCGAGGCGTTCGACCCGTTCAGGCCCAAGGGGTTGAAGTCGGGCTCGTAAGGGTGCTGCGGCGTCGAGTGATCGGTGGGTGCGGTGCTGGTTGTAGTGCTGCTCGTGCTCACTCAGCGTGTGCCGGAGGTGGGCCTCGTTCCAGATCAGTGTGCGGTCCAGGAGCTTGCCGCGCAGCGTCTTGACCCAGCGTTCCATGATCGCGTTCATGCGGGGCGTCCGGACGCCGGTCAGGATCGTCGCAATCCCGGCGCCCCTGAGGATCTCGTCGATCAGTCCGGGTACTTGCCGTCACGATCACGAATGAGGAACCTGCCCCGTGCGAGGCCGCCAGCGTCCCCAAGATCCATCAGGAGATTTCGGACCGCCTTGGTCACCCAGGCATGTGTTGGGTGCGCGGTTGTCCCGAGAATGCGCACGCGCCTACCGGCGTGATAGACAACGGCGAGGATGTACTGACGTGCGCCGGTCAGCGCGACGGTCTCGATGAAATCCATCACCAGGACCACCCCGGCCTGGGAGCGCAGAAACTCGGCCCAGGTCACGGTCGCTCTGTGTAGCGCCGGGTCGACGCCAGCAGCGTTGAGGATCTCCCACGGTCGAAGGAGCGACCCCGACACCGAGCAGGGCAAGTTCTCCATGGATGCGCCGATAAGCCCCACGACGAGTTCTCCGCCGCCAGACGCAAGACAAGGCGGCGGATCGACGCCACGGTGCGCGGACGCCCAGACCTTCGACGCCGGCTCGCCTGGGCGTGGCGACGCTTCACCAGGTCACGACGCCATCGCAGCACCGTGTCCGGGCTGACCATCAGACGGAGTCGATGCAGAGTTGCGCGGGCCACCGGCGTCAGGAGCGCGGTGAGAAACGCCCTGTCCTCAGGTCGGAGTTGTGGGCTTCGGTCGCCGAGTTGTCGTTGTAAGACAGTGAGTTGGTGGCGAAGAGCGAGAATCTCGACGTCCTTCTCGCGATCAGTCAATCGCAGTAGCCGCAGCGCGGCGAAGGCGTGGGTGACGGCAAGGTAAGCGAACCAGCACGGACGCGATCATGCCCGACGACCGCCAGCCATCCGATGAGGCTCACAACCTGCGCGGACGTACTTTTCGGCACGCACAAGCTCAGACCGAGGAATCGCTGCTCGACGTCGGGCATGCCGCTTCCGTCTGCATCCGCCAAGCCCTCGCGGGTGAGGTCCCTGACAACGCCGTGCAGCCCGTCCCCGACCGCGTCACCTGAAGGAGCTCCATGTTCATCAACACCGCCACCGACGCGCTCACTCTCGCCGAGCCTTGGGAACGTCCGGCCCCCGACCTCGTGAAACCTTCGCCGACGTTCCAGCCGCCATCGCCGGCGACGTCTTCGACCGCCTTCTCGTCATGGAGGGCGGAATCCGCCCCAACACCGCCAGCACGCGGCTGGTCGGGCCCGCTCTTCCCATCCTCACCCGTGCCGGTGACAACCTCGCTGTCCACCGCGCCCTCGGCGACGCCCAGCCCTGCGACGTCCTCGTCATCAACGGCCAGGGCGACACCTCGGCGACCTGATCGGCGAGATCATGGTCAACAAGCGTGTCGCAGGAGCGATCATCGACGGGGCCATCCGCGACGCCGAATCCCTGACTACTCAAGGACTCGTCGTCTTCGCCCGCGACGCCACACCGGCCGGCCCGTTCAAGAACGGCCCCGGCATCATCGGAAAAACCCATCTCCGCGGGAGGAATCGTCGTCGCCCCGGCGACCTCGTCGTCGCCGACACCGACGGCGTCTCGATCATCCCCGCGACCACATCGAGTGGGCCATCGGGCAGGCGAACATGGCGCTGTACAAGGAGAACGACCTGCTAACGCGTATTCTCGCGGAACGCCGGTAGCGCCCAGCGGCCGTTGAGAACGACGCCCCACCCAAGTATCGATCGATCCTGATTTCCTCCCCCGTCTAACATCAGGTTCATGGCGATCTACGCGGACCGGAGCCGGACGGACTCGTGTTCCAAGCGGGAGAGCGAGTCCGAGGCCGAGTTCTACGACCGGGTCGCCGGGCCGTTCTGGGACCAGGTGCGCGAGACGATCAACGAGTGGTGGTCGCACCTTCCTGCGGACGTGCGGCCGGGCTTCCGGAGTCGGCTTCAAGATCGGAACTCCGACACGAACGTCGGCTCGACGTTGTGGGAGTTGTACCTGCACGAGATGCTGATCGGCTCCGGCTGCACGGTCGAGATAGAGCGAGCCGCTGGCGACCGGGGCAAGCGCCCGGACTTTCTCGTGAGTCATTCGGACGGACAGTTCGTCATGGAAGCGGTCTGGACGGCGCAGCGTTTGAAGGGCACCGCCTACAGCGCGTTGACCATGTCCCTCTTCGACGCGGTCAACGCCGTTCCCAGCCCGAACTTCAGCCTGGACATCACGATCAACAAGATCGGCACGACGAAGCCGTCTGAGAAGCGGCTCAAGGCAGGCCTGGCGCGCTGGCTCGAAGGCCTGGATCCGGACGAGTCCGACGGTGCACAGGACAACCGGTCGAAATTCGGTCACACCTGGGAGGAGGGTGACTGGTCCTTCTCGTTCCACGCCATTCGCAGAAGTCCCGGCAACCGAGGTCTCCCCGCCTCGACGATCGGGTTCTACCCGGCGTTGCCGCGGTTCGGTGGGGAGAGCGACCTGGTCCACAGTGCCGTCAAGAAGAAGGGCAGCAGGTACGGCAAGCTCGACCTGCCGTTCGTCGTAGCGGTCGGATTCGCGGTCTTCTTCCCAGACGACGAGGACATCGAGACCGCGCTGTACGGAAACACGGTGGAGTACGTCGATCGAGGCAAGGCGTCTACCTACGGCCGGTTGCGGGACGGCTATTGGACGCTTCCACACGACCACGGTCATGAGCGGGTGAGCGGAGTGCTCGTCGTGGACAACCCGGCGCCCTGGACGTGGCCGAGGAACGCCCCAACGCTGTGGCACAGCCCAAGCCCGAGCTCGATGAGCGCACCCGTGCTCCCGACCTGGGATTCGGTGCGGATGGTGGACGGCCGGATCGAGCGCGAACTCCCCGCGGCGAAACCTCACACCGTGATCGGTCTTCCAGCGCAATGGCCGTCGGGTGAGCCGTTCCCCACGCACGTAACGCCTGTGAGGTGATCTCGGGAGCCTCGTGGCCACCCGAGACCGCACCTCTCAGGCACCTCGCGGTTGACCTGCGGCACGGCGCTACGCCGACGGGAGGTGGTCGCGGCGATGCAGCCGGGCACGACGGTGCACGTAGAACGGGTCGGTGTCGACGACGTCCTCGTCCCAGACGTAAACCACGCCGACGGTCCCGATCGTGAGTCCGCTGAAGTACCGGGTGAGGCGGTTTCGACTTCGGCTGGCCGCGCCGACGGCCGGCTCGATAAACAGTCCCGTCGCGTCGATACCGTCCCGCTTGCCCTGCTGGCGGCGTGCCCTCAGCGCGGGATCCTTGTACAGAGCCATGTGCACGCTGTCGGCCTTCGGGTCGCCGTCCAGGAACGGCTTGAGCACGGCCGGAACGGGATAGTTCTCGTGGGCCATGCGGCAACCCAAGTGCTTGACGAAGTAGCGGGCGAGGTTCGTCGCCCCGTCCTCCCACTGAGCGCCGTACACCTTGGTCATGTCCAGGTAGCGCCGCCACCACAGGCTGTCCTGGTGCTCCCACACGTACGAAGAAAACTTGTCGTACGCCACGTCGAAGGGCTGACTGCGGGTGTTGTTGCACGCACCGCACAGGTTCGCGGAGAACTTCACGAAGGTGGACTTGCGCGCCGAGCGGACGTTCGCCGTCTGTGTGCCATCACCCCAGACGAGGTGGCTGCCCTGCGGCCACATCCGTGCGAGGTCGGTGCGCTTGAACTTGTGCTCGCGGGTGTCCGCGACGTCTCCGCACCACCAGCACTTCCCCGTGGGCGCGACCTTGAACGGCGCGAGGTCTTCACCCTGCAGGGGCGCCTGAAGCCCTTGCTCGTCTGATGGAGGTGTGGCCATGTGCACCTTCGTCCATTGCCGGCGATCGTGCTCAACGCCAGCGCAGGCGTCCAGTTGACGGTATGCGTCGTAGGCCCATCTGGACCAACGCTTTTCGGTCGCTGACCAGGCAGTCCACCTTCGGCAAAGCAGGCGCGTCGCGGGCGAAGGGATCTCACCAGGCCAAATCGCCGCAACTCCGACCTACGGTCCTCATATCTCATATATGACCAGGCCTGCCACACTGCCGTGGAGGGTTACCCGGCGACGGTACCCAGCGCTGGCCGGCGGTGCACGCGCTCGACGCGGCGGTCCTGTTCCGGTTGGTCCTCGAATCGGCGCCGGCCGACACGTCCTGGCACGCCGTCGCCGACGAGGGCGACGCGGTCCGCGACATCGCCTCGGTCATCGGCGTACGTCTGGGCCTGCCGGTCCAGTCCGTCTCGCTGGAGAACTTCGGACCGTTCGGCCCGATCTTCGCCCTGGACCAGCCCGCCACCAGCGCCCACACCCGCGAGGTCCTCGGCTGGCAGCCGAAGCACCGGAGCCTGTTGGAGGACTTGGAGCTCATCCAGCCCTGAGCCGTTGCGGCCATCAGCTTGCCGAGGCGGACGGGCCACACAGGAAGGAAGCCACTTCAAAGGGTGGTCGGCGTCGTTCACTCATTCGAGAAGCCAAGCGGCGTAACCTCTTCCAATGGCCGAGGGCTTCGCCGAACCACCCGTCGCGACCAATGGCGCCTCCGAGCCGGTTCCCGACAAGAACCCGACCCTCGTCCCCACTCAGTCCTTGACGCCGGACACCTTCGAGGACTTCACCGAGCGCGTCCTGAGCGCTCACAGGTTCTGCGGCCCAGGCGTGCGCAAGGTCGTGCGCGTCGAGCGATGGGGCAGGAAGGGCGACAAGCAGGACGGCATCGACTTCGAGGGCACGTTCAGCGACGGCAAATCCGCCGGCTGGCAGTGCAAGCGCCACGACCGTCTCACTGCACCGAAAGTGCGCGATGCGGTAGCCGAATGCACCTTCGTAGCGGACGAGTACTACTTGGTCTACTCCGGAGAGGCCTCCGACGCGGCCCGCGCCGAGATCAAGAAGTACCCGAAGTGGCAGCTGCTCGATCGACGCGGTCTGGGCCGGCTCGTCGACGACCTGCCGCTGCACAAGCGCCGTGACGTTCTCGACGCCACCTGGGGTGTGACGGAACGCAAGTCGCTGCTGGAGATGCCCGGCGAGGACGGATTCCTGAGCCTGGCGGCGTTCGCGGCCGATCGCCGGAATCCCGAGACCGTGCTGAACGATCTCGGTCCGATGGTGGGGCGAGGTGCTGAGTACGAACAGTTCGAACGCGCCATCGATCGCAGCGCCGACCGGCCGCCGATCTTGCTCGTGTCCGGACCGGGCGGCCGAGGTAAGACCCGACTGCTCTTGGAGGCTCTTGAAGAGTTCGAGCGACTCAACCCGGCTGTTCCCGTAACGCTGCTGTCGCCAGGTATGCAGCTCAATCCGATCGTCATGGCAGAACTGCCACACATTCCGGCCGTTGTCGTCGTGGACGACGCTCACCACGATCCCGCCGCGCTGGCTCCGCTGTTGACGTACGCGCGAACGGTGCCAGGAACACAGCTTGTGCTCGCGACCCGTCCGACGGGGACAGTTCCCTTGCGGGCACAGGTGATTGCGGCGCGTTACTCGTCCTCCCAGATACATGAGGTCGCCGTTGGCCAGCTCTCGAAACCCGAAGCCAGAGAGCTCGTCACGTCGCTGTCCGACGGACTGGAGATCCGCTGGCCAGTACGCGAGTACTTCGCAAATCAAGCGGTCGACAGCCCGTTTGTAGCGGTGGTGGCCTTGAACCTCCTCCGCCGCGGCGAGCTCACAACTCCGCTCGGCCTGGACGCTGGACTGCGGGAGCAAATCCTTGCACGGTACCAAGAACTGAGCCTTGACGACGTCGAGGAAAATCCGGCGCGTCGGTTGTTGGCGGTCTACTCCGCACTCGGTTCCGTCAACGACGACGACACTCAGCTTGCAGTAGACATCGCGAAGTTCTGCGAACTTCAGCCGGTTCACGCTCTTCGGCTCATCGCGCAACTGAAGGACAGGGGCGTACTGATTACGAGGAGTGGCCAGACGCGAGTGACGCCAGACGTGCTGGCCGACGAGATCCTTGAGCGCGAGGCCGCGGTGGGAAAGACGGACACGGGCTTCGTCCGCGAGCTGTGGACGATCTTTGGCTCCAGGTTCGCGACGAGACTGATCTCGCAGATCGCGGAGCTCGATTGGCGCTTCGCTCAGCAGGATGGCCCGTCCGTGTTTCCCGGCGTCTGGGAGGCGGTCCGCATCGACCTGCGGGCCACAGAGCTTGCGGAGCTTCCCGCCGAGCTCCGTACGCTTAAAGGGCTTACCGCGACCCAACCGCGTCTCCTGGTCCAGGCCCTGGGCGAAGTACTTGCAAGGGTTGAGGAGTCCGACGACGAGAACACCGAACGCACCCGCTTTGTCCTTGCCGAACTCTACGGCGGTTGCGCTGTCTATGATCCAGAGTTGCTTGAGACCGCACTCGACGCGCTGTGGTGGCTGCGGCGCCGCGATCACAGGCCACCGCACCAGCAGCCGGAACATCCGGAACGGATTATCGTCAACAAGCTGGCGGACATCGGGGTCTTGCCCGACCCCAGCTTCCCGGAGCGGATCGTTCGGCGTGTGGAAGCGTGGCTTGCCGAAAGCGCAGGTAGCCAAGACGTTGTGAGTCCGCTTTTCGCGCTCAAGCCACTTCTGGAGAAGGCCGGCTACCGCACGGAACAGGACGCTCTTAACTCACTGGCGTTCAAGCCCTACGCCGTATCCGCGGAGTGGGCGCGCCCGACACGGGATCGAATTCGGGAGATTCTGCGAACTGAGGCGTGCAGCGATGAACCCCGTCGAGCCGGTCCCGCCGTAGGCCTCCTCGGTCAGGCGTTGCGAGAGCAGCAGGGAACCTTTGGTCACAGCCCAGGCCCCGACGAGGTGCTCGCCTGGCAAGAGGACGATTTGGCCACGCTCGCTGTTTTGGTCGAGGTTGCTGCGAGCACCAGTCACGCAGTGCTCCGCCGGTTGGTCAGACACACCGTGACCTGGTCGGCAGATCACGCGATGTCTCTTCCTCTTCGACACCAAGCGTTGACCTTGATCACCGACCTCGATGAACGCGGCGACGACCTGGCCGAGTTCGCACTCGGACGCGGCCAGGTCACGTCGATGTCGCGCGCAGGCGTGCCACTCCCGACGCTCACCGAACTGCAAGACGCAGATGAAGCCGAAGCAGCTGCGAAGAGCGGGCTCTCCGAGGAAGAGCTGCAGGCGCGCTCGCTTGCGAGCATTGGGGAGCGCATCGAGCGCAAACGCGCGGAACACAACGCCTTGGCCGCTCGGATCGTCGCACGCCTCACAACGCTTGACAGCGACGCGGTGTCCATCATCCGGACGTTGGATGAGGTCTCGCGCGAGGTTCGGTTGCTCGGTCAGGACGGCGGCTTGCCGCAGTTCTTCCTTTCGGCACTTGTCACCGCTCGACCGGAGCTGGCCGCCAGTCTCGCGGACGCGCTCGCCGCGAATGAGCCGGGCCCCTTGGATGAGCAGTTGTCGTGGCTGCTCATCCATTGGACAACCCAAAACGAAACCGCCCTGCTCGCGTGGCTTGCGAAGATCACCGGCCAGCGCAAAGAGGTGCGGCTGGGAGCGGCCAACGCAATGGCGAACTCAGGCTGGGCGAACCGTGGAGGCTCGTTCACGACCATCTTCCAGCAGGGCATCAACGATCCAGACCCTCATGTTCGAGATCGGTACCTTCTCGGCGCGCACGCCCTGCTCAACGACTTCCCGATCGAAACGGCCGACATGCTGCTGACCGCCGACGTATCGAAAGACGTGGCTGCCGGCGTTCTGGAACGGGCCTGCAACTACGACGGTTACCCTTGGGGCAGCAACCTTTCCGAGACGGACGCGACAGCGGTGCTGAGTCTGGTCGAGCGAGCCGAATGGTCTGACTACACGACCAAGCAGATCGCAACCGGCATCGCACGGTCACATCCGAACCTCGTGCTGGAAAGGTTGAAAGCCACGGTCGCGTCAGGCAGAGCGCTACCCGTTGAGATCGAAGGTCTCAGCGCGACGTTCAGTGACAACGCCCGTGAGCTTGTGCGCTGGATGATCGACAAAGTCAGCAACGAGGAAAACGTTGGGGCGACTGTCATGCGGCTGGTTATGGCCGACGGCATGACGCAAGGCCAGGCCGACCGCCTCAGGGCTGAAGTGAGAAGCCTGGCGGCGGACAAACTGGTCGGGCTCGCAGCCGCGCTCAGCGCGGTGAGCGCCTGGCCGGTCTTTCACCTGGACCTTGCACGACAGATGCTGACGGTCAATCGTGGCAGCGAGCACCATGAGGACGTTCGCAGCTACATAGCGACCGCCATGCGGCCAGCACATTGGACCGCTCCTGAACTCGCACAAATCAAGTTGCAGGCCGAGCAAGCCGTTGCGGTCGAGCGGGACGAGGAGTTGAAGGAGGAACTCGAAGAGCTGGTCAGCGCACTTCAGGAAATACAGGCGTTCGAGGCTCGGTACTTTGAGGAGCGGATGGACTCATAGTCGGCATCCTCGACAACAACTTGCCGTTGCCCAGCCACAAACACAAGATCATCTAAGCAAGGCTATTCCATTCGAAGTGGACAGTCGCGTGCAGCGGACACGTCACTCACATAGCCCAGAGCCGTAACAGAACGAGCTCATCCGCCGACTCGGCTTACACCCGAGAACCACCGGCGAAGGGAGCGGCCGTGCTGTGCGAGCACATGATCGAGCTGGACAACAGTCAGATCGCTTCCCTGTACTCACAGCTCGCGGGCGTTCTCGCAGGCTTCGCCTTCACCGCAGTGACCGTGGTGGTCACCGTCCGAGTCGCCGCCAAGAAGAGCGGAAGATCCTTCGACAACGCCTTGCGCCCCCTGATCTCCGGCTTTCTCGGCCTGGTCCTCACCAGCCTCAACTACGCGGCGATCGCAGGGGACAAGACCCAAGGTGCCCGCTCCACGCTGCTTGAAATCGTTGCTGGGATCGGATTCGCGGCCTCTGCACTGTTGTTGATCTATGCCGTGCTGTTGATGCTGATCGCGACCCGTAGTGGTGGGCGTCGACTCGTCGCCACGAACACGAGCGTCGAAAAGACCTTGCGAGTCACGATGGTGGTCGTACTACCAGTGATCGTCCTCGTGTTCCTGTATGCAGGAGCGCGTGATCATCAGAGCCTCAACGCCCGAACCCCCGACATCTTCGGAGCGATCGACGTACTTGGCCTCGTGCTCGTGGGTATACAACTCGTCCTTGGACTTATCTCATGGCGGTACACCGGGACGCGCATGAGCGACGCCGTCCAGTGGTCCAACAGCATCAAGCGGTACTCAAGCCTGTTCCTGGGGATCTGCTTTCTCAGTAGCGTCGCCACGGCGTTGATCACGTCCATCATGCCGCCATGCAATTCGGTCACCCTGTGGGTGTCTGGAGGCGTCCTGATCCTCGCAGGCATTGCGATGTCGGTGACTTCCCTGCACGTAGCTGGCGCCCGCTAGCTCCAGCGCACGCGAGTTCCTGCCGTCATATGGAGTACCAGGGGCCGCAGGCGCCCGCGCAAGGCGAGAAACGATCGTCAAAGTCTCGACCGGCCTCGCACAGCGCGGCCTGCCCAATGCCTCGGTCTACAGTTCAAGCAAGTGCGCCATCGAGTCGTTGACCCGAGCCTGGACCACCGAGTTCGGCCCGTCAGGCGTCCGCGTGAACACCGTCTCCCCCGGTGTCATCGTGACCCTCGGCACCGACGCGCAGGAGCCTGGCGTCCTGGAGATCATCGACAGCATCGCGGCGGACCGCCCCGGCCAGGCTGACGAGATCGTGTCGGCGACCGCGTTCCTCACGACCGACGCCGCGAAGTGCGTCTACGGCGCGGTCCTGCCAGTCGACGGAGGCGGACTCGCGCGTTGATCGCTGCGGAGACGTGCCGGAGCCCTCTCCACGGCGGCGAGGGCTCCGGCACTTCACGGCCCACGTGACCACCCCCGTGGACATCGAACTTCCTGAGTGCCCTAACGAGCCTGTGCTTGTGCCGCAAGGCCGTTGCCGGACTCCGAACTCGACACCTCCCGTTGACAGTTAACATCAGGTGGTCCCTGCTGTCGGACGGAAGGCGCTGGAGCTTTGCAGAACGATCTTCGCCGTGCGGTCGCGCGCGTGAAGCACGTTGACGACCAAGGCCTGGTCTATCTCGAACTGCCGACCGGGTACCTGTTCACGTTGGAGGACGACGAAGGCGGCGAGGAACCGCTGGCCGCGGGCGACGTCGTTCTCGTCAGTCCGGACCTCGACTCCGTCGATCGCGCGCCACAAGCACTGTGGCCGGAGGTCCCGTGGATCGGGATCGTTCGATCCGTGCTCGCCGACGAAGCGATCATCAACATCAACGGCAACCTCAGGAACGTTCCGCTGCCGACCGCCTTCGAGATCGTCATGGGGAACACGGTCGAGGGCACCGACAGGCTGGGCATCACCCGTCTGCTCGCCGACAAGCCCATCCGACAGCACGAGATCTTCCTCGGCGACGCCTTCGACGTCGACAAGCTCCGCGAGACCCCTGACGGATCGCTCACCTACGACGACTTCGGCGGGTACGAGGAGGTCAAGGACCGAGTCAAGGACCTGATCGAATTGCCTCTGCAGTACCACGACGAGTTGCAGATGATTGGCGCTCGCGCCATCAAGGGAGTGCTGTTCACAGGCCCCTCCGGCACAGGCAAGACGCTGCTCGGGCGGATCATCGCCCAGCAGGCCGACGCGGTGTTCTACAAGATCAGCGGCCCGGAGATCATCAGCAAGTACGTCGGCGAGAGCGAGGACGTGATCAGGTCGATCTTCGAGGACGCTCGCTCCCAACCGCGGGCGATCATCTTCTTCGACGAGATCGACAGCGTCGCACCGCAGCGCGGCGACGAGTCGCACGAATCGTCGCGTCGGCTCGTCGGCCAGTTCCTGACCTTGATGGACGGCTTCGACAAGTCCGACAACGTCATCGTGATCGCGACGACGAATCGCCCTCAGGACATCGATGTGGCGCTCCGCCGACCAGGACGGTTCGACTGGGAGATCCACTTCCCGAACCCTTCCCGAGACGACCGCGAGGCCATCCTCGTGACGAGTGCGCGCAAACTCGCCACATCCGGCGACCTTCCACACGGCGCGATGGCGGACCGGACGTCCGGCTGGTCACCGGCCGAGCTCACGGCCATCTGGAGCGATGCCGCGTTGTTCGCCGTCAAGGACGGCCGTCAGGCGATCACCACAGAGGACTACCTCGCGGGGTTCGAGCAGGCCGCCAAGCGCCGCAACCTGATCGCCTCCAGTCGGCCGACCAATACCCCGAAGGCGGACACCGCACCATGACGACGAAGCGACGCGAGGCGAAAGCCGACGCACAGACACAGCAGGTGAAGAACGAGCTGCGCGAGTTCATCTACCTCGACGAGGTCAGTGTCACCAGCCTGCTGTCCTCACGGGACGGTGCGATTCCCCACGAGTTCACGGACAACAACGGTTCCGCGTACAAGGGAGAGGTGAACGGACAGGCCGAGGCGGGCTTCGCACCGTTCAAAGCCCGTCTTGGCTCGCGTTTCGAGTCATCTCGCAGTTCCAACGCGCAGGTGGTCAGCAAGGCCACCGTCCAGGCGTTGGTCAAACGCCTGTGGGACCTCGAGAAGAACGACATGTCGTTGCGCGCCAACCTGCCCATCACCAGCCGGCCGTCCCGCAACGACGCGTTGCGCATCCTCGCGCACGAGCGCGACCCCGCCGAGAAGTACTGGATCGTGCCCGCCACCGACCTCGACCGCGGCCAGCTCGCCGAGATTGAGGTCGAGCTGGACACCGACGCGATCTTCCAGCTCAGCAACATCCTCGCCACGCTGAAGGAGCTCGCCGACGAGAACGCAGAGCTGCGAGCCCAGTTCGGATCAGCCGAGGTGTTGGACGGCCTCATCTCGATCAACAACCTGATCGAGAAGATGATGGTCAACCTCATCCCGCTGAAGTGCCGCGTCGTCGACTACGTCGCCGTGCAGACCGAGCACGGCCTCAAAATCATCCACCGGAGCGTCCACGACGACCTCGAAGCCGGGTCGGGTTACCCCGCTCAGCCGATCTACCTCGTCGGCGACACCCAGCGGGATCTGTACTGGAAGGACATCCGGCGGATCCTGTTCACCCAGTCCCGGTATCGCGTGCTCTGCCGCTTGAACGGGCGAGGGATCAGCGCCACGTGGAACCCGCTGAAGCTGGGAGACTCGCTGAACCGGATCGACCCCAGTCTGAGCCAGAAGATCGCCGAGTTCGGCTCAGTGGCGGTCGGCGCCTTCTCCGGCACCTCCAGCACCGGCTCCAAGACGGACGAACTCCGCACAGCGGCGCTGACCACCTACGGAGAGCTCATCGCCGAGGAGCTCGCCCTCGCCTTCAGCTCCGACGACACGATCGCCCTGTCGGTCCTCGCCGTCGAGAACCAGCACGCGTTCCGCTCAGCCGGCAGCGCTTCGAGTGCCTTCAAACCGATCAGGGAGCACGTGGAGAAGCTGGCGGACAGATTCCTGTCCTCGGAGGTGCACGCACAGCTCCGCCAGACGGCATGCCACCGGAACGGGCTCGAGATCGACGGAACGGCGGTGAACCCGGTGAGCAACATCCTTTCCGCTCCTCAAGAACGCGTGGCGGAGAACCTGATCGACGCCGAGATCATCGCCATCTACTGGTAGCCGGGGGCGAGAGTCCATTCGGACTCTCGCCCCGGGCCTCGTCAAAGCAACTTGTCCTGGGTGGGGGCCGACCGGTATAGCAGCAAAGGGCTCAGGCCGCGGTTGCCGGGACTTCAGCAGGCCATAGCCAGACCTGACGTCAGACGCCCCCGACCACATGGCGATCCTGTCCGCCGACTCAAGATCCCAGCGGACGGGTGGGATCGATCACCGGTCGAAGTGGGATCAGCGCGCCAAACTGGTCCCACGGTATGGCAGTCAGCCATGATGGCAACGTGCAGGCACACCTATGGTGATCACGAAGCGTATTCAGCTTCGTGATCACCATAGGTGTGCCTGCTCCTCATAGCGGGTGAGGCCGCCCCACCCAATCTGCGCGACCTCTTACCTATCTCGAGGAGACGGTCCATGGGGCGAATCACCCCGATCAAGACTCGCTACGCCGGCTACCGGTTCAGGTCCCGCCGGGAGGCCAGGTGGGCGGTCTTCTTCGACACCCTCGGTATCCCATGGCGGTACGAGCCCGAGGGCTTCAGTCTCGGTGATGCCGGAGCGTATCTACCCGACTTCCAGCTCTACCCGAACACCGAGCTGGCGATGTGGTTCGAGGTGAAGGGCGAGTTCCCGACCGACGTCGAGGTCCGCAAAGCGCAGGCGCTAAGCACTGGAACGGGTCTCCGGACCTGCATCTACTTCGGCGAGGTGGACTTGCCTGCCCCAGCCAGCTTGACGAACATGAGCCTCAACGAGTTCGTGGACCATGTGCCGGAGTACCGCTGGGTCGACGACATCGGGTGGGCACCTTTCCTCACCGGGCCTGCCAAATGGGAACTTGGCTTCGGACCCACTGCCTACATGATCATCCCTCAAGAAGGTGCAGAGCCCGGCACCTCGCCCTGGTGGTGGACGGATTGCGGCCTCTGCGGCCGGATCATCTTGAAGGTCCACGGCCAGATCGGGTGGTGCCCATACCGCGGCGACGACCTACCCAAGGACCACCTGCTGTACCCAAGCTTTGGCCACGCAACGCCGCGCCTTCAGGCCGCCTACACAGCTGGAAAGTCGGCCCAGTTCGAGTTCGGCGAGACCGGGCATTCAAGCTGACGATGCCGCCTTGCCTTGCCGCTCCGACGCCACAACCGTCCAGACCAGCACACCTAGTAGTAGTGCTTTGGTAGGTGTTGTTGACCTGGGTCGTTGCGGATGTGGGCGTCTGGGTCTGGACAGGTTGTCGGCAGGTGTGGCAGACGCCTGTCCAGACCGCGAGTAAGGCCTGGAGTTCGCGCAGGACCGCGTAGAAGCTCAGGCCTCCGCAGGGGCTTGGGGGTGCGGCGGAGCTGGGTGCAGATGGCCTGGGCGACGGCGGCGAGGGTGACGTGGTGGTGCCAGCCGAGCCAGGCGCGGCCTTCGGAGTGGTCCAGGCCGAGTCCATCTTTGAGTTCGCGGTAGTCGTGCTCGCACGCCGACCTCAGACGGACAGAGCCGATGAGCCTTGGGAGCACGGAGTGGGAGCAGATTGGGAGCAACTCCGTGTATTGAACGTGCCCAAACTGTCCTCAATGGACCCGAACGGAACCGCGCCGACCCGCAAGAGGCTTGTTTTCGCAGGTCAGCGCATCCTCGTCGCTATAGTTCACACCGAAGAGGTCACTGGTTCGATCCCAGTATCGCCCACACAGCCGGAAAGCCTCTGACCTGCGAAGGTCGGGGGCTTTCCGGTTTTTTGCATACCGCGACCACCCGGTTTTGGGGCCTTCGGTAGCAGAAGTGGTAGCAGATCGGCGTTTTTCCACGTCAGATCAGCCCCCTCGCCGAGGACGGCAGGAACAGACCAATCACTGCCTCGGCGGCGTCGCGGTCCAGGTCCTCGATGTCCGCCGAGTACGTGTCCAAGGTGAACGCCACGGTCGCATGCCCCAGCCGCGAGCTGACAATCTTCGGGTGGATGCCGGTGCGTAGCGCGATGGTCGCGTATCGGCTGGCGTCGCGGATGCACTGGCGCTGACCAGTCAGCTCACAGAGACGCGGCACACACGCCGAGAGGAACAATTCCACGCTACCTAGCCACAAGCATCAGCAGGCGAGCAACCCTAGACCAGCCGTCCATGCCAATCTTCCGTCGCGGGCCTTGGCACGACGCGCGCGATCAGCACACCGATATTGACCCCTTCAGCACCTATGGAATTCCATATGAGCTCCAATAAAGCGAACCGGATCGCCCTAGTGCGCCGGTCGACCGGGGTCACCACTCATCACTATCGCCATCGCAAGGCCGTCCAGCCACCGCACTGCAGACATCGTTGACATGGGCCGATATCCCGCACATCACCAGGTATCGACGCCATATTGATCATGACTTCGAAACTACTTTGCGTGATCTCTACCCCGCCTGGTCGAAGATCATTATTGGCAACCGAGGTTCTTGAACTCTCGGCAGTCGGCAATCACACTCCCTCAAGCACATATGTCGCAATGGCCGATTGGCGAGTAACCTGACCCTCCAGCTACTGCACAGGCATCCCGTGACCCTCGCCTCCCGAAACCGTCCAGCAGGCGACCACGACGCCCATTTCGCTCAGCCCACGACATGCCGCCTGGCCAGGGCGAACGTCGGCACGGCGTGTCCACTTTCCAAAAGTGGACACGAATGTGGACAAGAAGTGGTCACTCTCACCCGGCTCTTTGGCCTGCGTTCAGGGCGGCCTTACTCTCAGAGCCGAGGTTGGGCCTGCTGGCTCGCCTCCGAAACCGCGACCTGTTGGTCCAGGCGGGGTTTCACCCAAGGGGCCTCCGATGACAGTCGGTGGGCCCCTTGCCCCGTTTGAGCCAACTACAGAGGGTAGCGGGGCTACCGCGTGATCCCGAACCCGTGCACACTCATGGCGTTCAGGTGGCTGGAGCTGTCACTCCTGCCACAGCTCGTCTGAACGCTCATAACCCGCCTGGGCCAAGAAGATGAGGGGTCTGCGACGATGGATCAGTCCGGCAGTAATCGAGCCTGCACGCCAGACATACACCCGCGAGGTCAGCGGCATTGGCTCGCTGACTCTCCAGTCGTCATCGTGATCACCATCCAGGTGTTCGCCGCGTTCTTGACGATCCGCGGTTACCCGCTGGAGGTGTCGCTCGCCGCTGCGTGCGCGAGCATTCTGATTGCGTACAACGCCAGGCGGATCGCGCTGTCACGAGCCGCCTGACTCAGGCCACCGCGCTAGCAACCTGATCGTGTTGTCGCGCACCACTGAGAAGGCCGTGCGCGGGATGGTGAGTGCTCGTGTTAACCACGGGGCAAGACTTCCCGCGTACGGCCGTTAACGCCGACACCCAACACCCTGGCGCTCGGCTCGGTACAGCCATCAGGCCGAGAGGAGGTCAGATGCTGACGAACCTGGTCAGAGAGCTGAAGACGCTGCGCAAGGGACGGGGTGTGCACGCGGACCGGATTGTCGACCGCATCGGACCCTTGCTCGCCGCCGCCTGCGGAATCACGAGCGCGGACGGGTCGGTCGCGGCGAAGCAGAAGCTCGTCACCCGGCTCACCGAACTCGTCGAGCAGCTGCCCGAGGACCTGCAGTTCGCGGCGCGGGCCGCGTTCGGCCTGATCCCCGACGTCCGCCAGCCGCTCTACCAGGAACGCGTCACGTGGGTGGCCGCGCGCATCGACCGCGACTCCCGCACCGTGCGCCGCCGCATAGACGAGGCCGTCGACCAGCTCGCCGAACTCGCGGCCACGACGGCCCCGCGCACCGACGGCAGCTGGCACATTGCGGAGCTGAGCGTCGCCGTCGTGCTCGACCAGGGACAGCCCGAGGTGATCGAGCGCTACCAGGTCGTCGTGGACCAGGACGGCGTCGAGACGCTGAACTTCACCTCGGTCTTCCCGGTGCGCCGCCGCGACGTCGACGTGCACCTGCTCTACGGCGGCACGCTCCGCGACCGCTCCGACACCGACCGGCCGGGCTTCACGCTCGTGCCGGCCGAACCGCTGGCCCGCGGCGTCAAACACGACTTCGCGTTGCGGTACCGACTGTCGCACCGCGACGCGATGCACCCCTGCTTCCTGTACCTGCCCGAACGGCCCTGCGAGCTGTTCGACCTGCGCGTGCGCTTCGAACACGACCACAAGCGCTTGGTGCGGGCGTTCGACGGGGTGCTGCGGTCCGAAGTAGAGCCGACCGGGGCACAGCGGACCGTCGACCGGGCGGGAGAGATCCACCTGCGATTCCGGCGGCTGCTGCCCGGCCTCGTGTACGGGGCGCGCTGGGGAGCAGCGATGGCAGTGCGGTCGAAGCGGCGGGCGTCCTGACCCGGTTTTTGCTTACCCAGAAACAGAATTCCTGCGGCGGGCAAGTCTCGATCTGATCAGATTCGAGCAATGTTCAAGGTCAGTTTGCGAGGGACGAAGTGCACGTCGGCGCAGGGCCAGCCCTCCAACCGTTGGACATGGACGGCCGAGTCCGGCAATCTGCGGAACCGAATTCTGACCTGTGTCCACTTTGGTGTCCCATTCTCAGAGAACTACTTGCCCAGCAACGACCATCACACCATCGAGTGGCGCAGAACGCCCGTTCGGACCACGACATGCCGTCGTGACGGACGGAGTATCTCGCTGTGGTGATTGGTGAGCCTCTGGCCGACCCGCCGACCGAAACACGCCGAGTGAACCTGTACCGGTTGCTCGGCGGCGAGAACCTGCGTGACCACGTCAGCGCACGTGCGATAGACGACCAGCACAGGTTCCGCCTTCACGACGTACGGGTGGGCGACCTGAATGGGCTTCTGGTCGAGGGCTGGTCGGACGATGAGCCTCTCGAATGGACTTCCATGGTCCGCACGCTCACGACGGTCGAACTCCCGTTCACCAGCACCGTGGCCTCGGCAGCGCTATTCGTAGACCTCGACGACGAGACGTTCACCGTGACGTTCAACCAGGGCTGGCGCTTGGTGCGCGAGAGCACGATCGACCGCGGATTCGGCATCGACTTCGCGGTCCGGGTCGTGGACGACGACGAGATCAGACACGTCACCAGGTGGGCTCTCAGCGCCAAATCCCGCGTGGACCGCAACGTCGTGCCGAGTGGACAGGGGTTGTGGAGCTTTGGTCTGCGCGAGCACGCCGAGCTCGTGCGGCAGCTCACCGCGATGGCCCGCGTCGACATCACGGTCAACCTAACGCACATGCGCAAGACGAGGTACCGGCGCAATCCACGCCTGTGGCTCGAATGCGGTGAGTCACTCAAGTTGCCACTGAGCGTCCACGGCGACGGCCTGATCTCCGATCTCCGCGAGATCAGCCGTGTGCTCCGCGAGCATCCCGTTTCCGAGGAACTCGGCCCGCTGCGCCGGGTCCGTCGGGTGTCCAACCGCGACGAACGCCGAGAAGTCCTCGACAGCGCTGTCGTCGCGATGCTCGCCAAGCCGGAGCCCGCATTGGGCGAGGTAGGCGTCGCCTACCCTGCCAAGTACTTCGACGGCCCCGAGGTGCATCGTTACAAAGGAACCCTGAACGGCACGGCGATCGACACCGCAGACCTTACGCTGAACCACCTCGCGTCTCCGCTGCGCCACGTCTCCGCGGCGGCACGGCTGCAAGCGCTGCGCAGCGGTCAGATCGACGGTTACGACGAAGCCAGTCACAGCGCGACAGACGGAATGCCCGCCGTGCAGTGGATCGCCGCGGAAGTGCTCAACCCGTCCGGCCGGTACATCCTGCTCGACGGCGACTGGTACGAACTCGGCGACGAGTACGTCCGCCACGTCGACCGCGTCGTGCACAAGGCGTTCGACAACCCTCCGCCATGGCAACTGCCCGCCTGGTCAGACGCCCCCAAGAACGCAGACGGCGTCGTCGTCGAAGGCGCGTACAGCGAGCACGTGGCGGTCGTCGACTCCAGATTTCTGTGCCTGGACAAGAAGCTCGTCAAGACCCGTGCGCACCGCAAGGGGTTCGAAGCTTGCGACTTGCTAGGCCCTGACAATTCGCTCGTGCACGTCAAGAAGACGAGCACGGCCACCGGGTCGAGCCCGCTGAGCCACCTTTTCGCCCAGGGTCTCATCGCGGCGGAGAGCTTCACCGACCCCGAGATGTGGGAGAAGTTCCGCGAAGTCGTTGCCCAGCGGGACCCCGAGCGCGCAAGTCGGCTGGGAACACGTCCAGGAAGCCTGGTCTTCGCCATCCACCACAGCGACAAGGCACTCACGGCGGACAACCTCTTCACCTTCGCCTGGTCGACCCTGGTGTCCGCGTGGACAACGCTAACGACCTACGGATTCCCGGCGCACGTGACTGTCATTCCATGACCCAGTAGCCGGCAACCGGGTCTTCCACGAGTCACACGACCGGTGACCAAAGCGAGCTCGCATCAGACCGGCTGACGAGCGGTGCCGGAAACGTATCGGCGAGTCGCACAACCGAACCGGAACCGGCGGATCACACTCGTAGATCAGCAAGTCGACGACAGGTCGTGTCGAGGTGGAGCCAGAATGAGCAACGCGGTCGGCGGGAAGCCACTGGACGGTTCCACCTCGACGACGCCTGTCGCACCGGCCAAGCAGGCGTCGCTCGAATCGTTGACCTCGCGGTACGTCGCCGAGCAACACGGGACCTATCTTCGCCTTCTCCAAGAAGCGGTGCAGAACAAGAGAAACCTGAACATCGCCCTCACCGGCAGGTACGGAACGGGCAAGTCCAGCGTGCTCGATGAGTTCGTTGACAAGCGCGAGAAGGACAAGACTCTGCGGGTGGCGATCTCCACGCTCGGACCGACATCGGAGACCACCACCCTCACCAACAGGATCCAGAAGGAGCTCGTCAAGCAGCTGCTGTACCGCGCAGCACCTCATGACTTCCCCTTCTCCCGTTTCAAGCGCATCAGCCCGTTGTCCTGGAAGCGCGCCCTTGCGGAAGCCGTGGCGGTGGTCGCCGTCGTCGGCGGAATCCTAGCGTTTCTAAACCTGCTCCCGAAGGTCGCGGCCACGGGAGCTAATCAACCCACAACGATCCGTGTGCTGGCATGGGTGGGCTTCGCTCTCCTGGCCGTGCTGGTACTGGCCACGCTGCGCCGGCTCATCTACGGCCGTTGGTCGGTTTCAGACGTCTCAGCAGCCGGCGCCACGGTCAAGTTGACCCAGCAGACCGCAACGTATTTCGACGAGTACCTGGAAGAGATCGTCTACTTCTTCGACACCGCTCCACACGACGTCGTCCTCTTCGAAGATCTCGACCGGTTCGACGACCCCCACATCTTCGAGGCGCTACGCGAGCTGAACACCCTGCTCAACGCCACGGCCAAGCGGCAGAGGAAGGACGTGCCCCTGCGGTTCGTCTACGCGATCAAGGACAGCCTCTTCGAGGAGCTGGGATCCGACACGAAGAAGGCAACCGGTGACACCGCCGCGGCCGAGACCATCCGCACCAACCGCACGAAGTTCTTCGACGTCGTCATCCCTGTCGTGCCGTTCATCTCGCACCGCAACGCTCGGGAACTGCTGGACGGCCTGCTCAAGGAACACGGCGTACAGGAGAACATCAACCGAGCCCTCATCGCGTTGGTCGCCCAGTACGGCACCGACATGCGCTTGCTGAAGAACATCTGCAACGAGTACGCGGTGTTCGCCGAGCGCCTGCTCACCCCGACCAAGATCGCCCCAGGCCTGACGGCGACCAACCTCTTCGCGCTCGTCGCCTACAAGAACTTCCACCTGCGAGACTTCGAGAAGATCGCACGGCGAGAGAGCAACCTCGACACCCTCTACGAACACCACAAACGCCTGGTGCGCCACGCCATCGATGTACGAGAGAAGCACAAGCGTGACCTCCTTTCGAGGGCTGCGATGCCCAAAGCAGTGGAAAGGGCGGCCACCAAGCTGGGGAGGCGCCTCGTCGCCCTTGGTCTGGCCGCCAAAGGCGCCTCCGGTAGCGCAGGCTGGTCAGGCATTCGATTCGTCGTCGGTTCAGATCTTTACGAACAGAACAGCGTGAGCTCGCGAGTGTTCTGGACGCAGGTAGCCGAAACCGGCCAGATCACAGTCCAAGCCACCCATCAGGGGTACCAACCGGTCGACGTAACACGGCTCAACCGCGATCAGATCGCAGAGGTCTTTCCCGAAGTCGCCGAACCAGAAGACTGGACCCAGTTCGATCGACGAGCAGGCCAAGGCCTACTCGAGGCCCTCAACGCCGAGATCGCTCTTCTCCGCGGAGCGGACTTCCAGGACCTCGTCGGCAAGGACCGGTTCACGTCGTCCACCGAGGACGGTGAACGGACTTTCTCTCAGATGGTGGAGGAGGTCATGCAGTCAGAGCTGGCCCGCGAGCTCGTTGGCCGCGGGTACCTCGACCGCAACTTCACTCTCTACGCGGCACAGTTCTACGGCGACTTCACCGGGGTCGACGTGGCCAACTTCCTCGTACAGACCGTGCAGCCCAACAAGATGAGCATCGACCACTCGTTTACCGGCCCTGCGGCCATCGCGAACCTGCTGACCGAGGCACCACCCGATTTCCTGCACACGGTCAGCGCCTACAACATCGCGGTGCTCGACGACCTCCTCCAGCGAGACCATCCCGGTGCCGCGGACATCGCCGCCACCGTCGCATCTGCTTTCGGCGCCGAGGCTCAAGAGTTCCTGAAGGCATACCTCAACTCCGGTGCTCAGCGACCGGCGTTCGCAACCCTGCTGAGTCGACGCCCATGGCTGCAGGTGTTCACACATCTCATCAGCGACGACAGCATCCCAGCAGACATCCGCCCATCGCTCGTCGATGCCGCTCTCCGCGGGTGCACAAGCAGCACCAAGTACGAGCTCGGGCCCGAAGTCCGCGACTACATCGCCGAGCACTACCTCGAAATGGAAGCCTTCACTGCTCCTCAGCCCCAGACCGTCACGAACGAGGTCGTGGGGCTGATCGCGAAGGCGGACGTCGTCATCTCTCGCCTCGCCGGACTGGACAGTGCGATGCGGGACACGCTCGTCGGCTGGCATCTCTACGCACTCACGGCGGACAACCTGCGGGTCGCTCTCGGCACCGCCGGAGACGTCAGCTTCGACTCTGTACGTGAGAACTCGCCGGTATCCGACTACTGCTTGACGAGCCAACGGGAGTACCTCGAAGCGGTCAAGCACGATGACCTCACCCCCTATGTCGCCCTTACCGAAACCGCGGTCGTCGAGGTTCTCACCACCGTCGTCAACAGCTGGACGACCGACGAACTCCGGACCTTCATCTCCATGGCCGCACTCGAAAGCCGGCTGAAACAGCTGGATGCCGCTCCCGAAGAGTGCTGGCCAGACCTCGCCGCACACCGCCTCTTCGAATCCACCGCCACGAACGTGCAGGCCTACAGCACCTCGGTCGGCACGATCGACGGCGCCCTCGCACGCTTGCTCGTGGAGGCCGGAAGGATCACCAACGACACCACCCCGGACCTCGCAGCCACCGTCGCTGTCAAGGTGTTGAACGCCGCTGACGTGATCCCCGACCCCCGGCAGCGGGTCACTTTGGCCGTAAGCCTGAACCTCCAGGAAGACATCGCCCCCAACGAGGTCGAACCTGTTGCCGGCAGCCTTTTCGCGCTCCTGCTCGAGAACGAGCTGATCGAAGACTCGGCTGCGGCGTTCGCCCACTTCCGAAGCGCGGGTTGGCCGGCCCTAGAGGCCGCGATCGTGAAATCCAAAGCGTTCCCCGAGTTCATGAGCCCTGAACTGCTCGCTGGCTTCATCGGCGAACTACTCGGTAGCAAGGTGGTACCTCGCCCCATCGGCGACAAGATCATCGACGAGCTCCAGCATTACCTGCCGCACGAAGACGCGGGGGTCCTCTCCATCGCCGGGAACTACGCAGTTGCTGGACAGCGAACCGTCACCGTCGACCAGCTGTACCGGATTGCCGCCAGCACCCGCGATCGCACCCTCACACTTCGCCTGCTGGCCACCATGTCACCGTTGCCGCCGGCGTCAGAGACCGTCGACGTGTTGGCACCGCTCGGAGAGCCCTACAGCAACTTCGCGAACCGCAACAAGGTCAGGTTCGATCTACCGGTGGACGATGACCACCGAACGATCCTCAGCCATCTCAGAAAGGCTGGTGTGGTCACCAATTTCCTGCGGAAGCGGAACGGCAAGTTCGATGTGAAGCTCGCAACCTAGGCCCGGAAGCTCACGGTCAAGTCATCCCGGCCATCGCCGAAGGCCTCGCACGGATAGCGGCCAGCATACGAGGACCTTCCAAGGCAATGCGCGGAAGCCGAGCGTCAGGTCGTGCTGGAGTTCGGCGCTTCGCAAGGTTCGCACTCGTCGCCCCCACAGTCAGCGCGAAGATGTAGACCAAGCGCTACCGGGCGACCAAACTGGCGAACACCTCCGGCCAGTACGGCAAGATCGAAGTCGACACGGCACGGCGTGGACGCTGATCGATGAGGTCGAGATCTGCGGCCAGTCCTGATCCCTCAACGCAGTTCTGGCCGGTCTATAGGCCAGAACGCACCAGTAACATCTCCACGCCACGAATGACGTCCGCCTGCGCGTCAACCCCACGCCCGCGCTTGCGGTAACCACGTACACGCACATCGCCTCGGAACCCCAGCGCCATCGGCCCGGCGGTCGCCCCGCTAGCCCCGAGCTCTCACGGCTCGAGGAGCCGGCTTCGATCGGGGCGCTGATGGGAGCGATGGCGGCGTGGGAGCGATGTCAGCTCCGCCCTCAGACTCAGTCGATGAGTCTGTGTGCCCTGAGGTCTGTGTAACGTCCAGCAGTTCGACGTCGACTACCACGCATGACCTTCGCCGGAGCCGCCCAAAGTTTCTCGAGCACCACCAAGTAGCTCAGCGTGCCCAAATCCGGCAGAGATCCTCGTCTCCGGCGTGGTACTCGCTCTGGTGGCGGGTCTGATCACCTTCTCGGTTCGGTACTCCTACGGACTCGCCAAGCTGCTTCTGCGCCAGCGGGAACGCGCGTCGGACGCCACGAACCAGGTGACAGGCGGGGTGCACGGTGACGTGAACCAGATCGGCACCGTGCACGGAGACCTCATCGTCAACCAGATCTGCCCGCGATGTCGCGATAGCAATTGAAAGCCCGGTGGGACCGACCCGCCGGGCTTTCAAGATCAGGATATGCACGCGCGCCACGTCTTGGCCCGGACAAGCGAGCTGCCCAGATAAACCACTACGACACGTCGCGTCATAGCCCTGACAGTGATCGCCTGCAGGTAAACAGGCCCCACTTCAGCTCAGCTGTTCAAGAGCAGTGGGCCGACGTCGACACCGCCTTGCCGAAGTGACCAGCAACCACAGGGTCCGCCCTGTCCAACGCGAGAGTGACCGCGCTGGCGAACATCAGCAGTCGCCGCGCCGGGCGCAGCACCGCAGCAGGCGCACCGATCAAAACGAGATGCCTGATGCCCAACAGCAGGCCGAGAATCGAAAAGCCCACCGCAGACGCCACAAGCAGAGCCACTCAATGGGCACACCCAAACGCAGTCCAAGGCTGAAAACCTTACCAAAGCCAAACAATAAGGTCAGCTCCACAACCGCAACCCCAATGATGGTCACAGCCCACAACTGCGCTCGACTCACAAACTGATGAGAGTTCCGAAGCCGCCATCAAGTTCACCTCCATGCCCTTCCAATTCGGAAGTCGAGCGCACATCACCAACCAAGAAACCCGCGGCAGCACCTGAATGATCAGCCAAAGTCGCACCGATTAAAAGTTCAGCAATCCTCAACGTGGACTGCGTGACGAAGATCCGCAAGCTGATCACCAAAGACCCTATCCCGAAACCTCAATCCAAGGTCATGCAGCGCAACCCACGGAGACCCCAGAAAGGACCGCCGACCTGCCGCAACAGCACACCTAGACCAATATTAGCAACCGACGTGACCAACGCCCGCTCCAAACCGGTAGTAGATCCGGTAGCTAAGACGGCCAGCTACCAGCGAGATACCGGGATACCCCCGAGACAAGATCAGATCATTCACCCAGCTCAGGACACAAACCCTGAGACCAGCCAGGCCGTCTGATACCCAACAGGATCCGTTCACACCGAAGAGGTCACTGGTTCGATCCCAGTATCGCCCATTGTGTGTTTTACCAGTTCAGACGGCCTGTCGATGGATTCCATCGGCGGGCCGTTTGCGTTGCGTGGGAGCAATTCGGGAGCACAGCCCCAAAAACACATTCGCTGTACCTAAGTGTTCATCAGACTTCACACACCTAAGTGGTCACCAGGTCTCGTCCTTGCCTTCCATGATCCACGACCATCCGCCGTCGAGTTCCCAGCGCAGCTGCAGCTGGGCCAGCATCCTGCTGATCATGGCTTCGGTCACGTGCGAGTAACGGTCGTCGGTGTGCTTCCGCTTGCGCCCCAGCCTCAGCACATGCGGCACGTCGTCCTCGATGAGCCAAGTCTCCTGCGCGTGACGCAGGCCATGAAAAACCATGCCCTCTTTCAGCGGCGCCCAGCCCTGCATTTCGTTGCCCGCCAGCGCTGGCAACCAGACCCGCTGCCGGAAGTTGGATCGCCTCCGCAACGCACCCTCGCACCGGGTAGTACGAAGCGAGAGAGTCCGGGTTGCGGTCACGATTCGCCAGCAACTCCTTGACGAGGAACAGCGGCAGGTGCACGTCGCGCACACTCGCCGGAGTCTTCGGCGGCCCGAGAACCAGCTTCTGCCCACGTACCTCGTGCAGCGCCGAACTCGGGATCGACAGCAATCCGGGCACTCTCGTCAAGGTAGGTCCTCCTGAAACGGGTTCTGACTCACGCCGCGGAGTCGCAGGCGAAGCTCGCCATGGCCCGGATCGACGCGGAGGAGAAACGGCGACTGGCCGCCGCCGAACGCGGAGGAGCACCGATCTCCGGGCGCCGAGCGGCGTATGTGGCCGGAGCACTCCTCGTCGTCGCCGTCCTGGTGCTCGCGTTCCTCCAGAACACGGGAGAACAGCACTCCCCGGCAGCCGGGATGACAGCCACCAGTGGTCAGGCGATCAGCCTGCGCGACGGCATGCACCTGAGCGTTCCGGTCGGCGCGATCACCGGCGACAAGCCGGTCGCCGCCGCCTATGCCGACCAGTCACCCTGGGATCGGCACAGCCCGGTGTCCGCTCCGGTCGACTTCAGCACGAGCGGTGAGGTCATCGGCCGACCGGTGCCGAGCCTCCAGGTGCCGGAAGCGTTGAGGGAGGCCGCTGCGCAGGGCTCGGTGCAAGTCGCCTACCGCTCGGACGACCCGTCGGGATGGACCGAGCACCCGGCGACCTACAACCGCGAGACCCACGTTCTCGAAGCCAGACTCGAACACTTCTCCACCTGGCAGTTCTGGACCTGGGACTGGGTTTCCATCGGCGCCGGTATCAGCCAGGCTGCGGGCGAATGGACGAGCCGCAGATCGTCCGACATGCCGAAGTGCGACTCCGGCATCGCCAAGCCGGCGTGGTTCAACTTCGAGGCCGGGATGACCGACGGTGCCGCGATGGTCATCCGGTCCTGTGCGCAAGGACGCAAGCAGGACGTTGGCCCACCACCCCACTCAACCAACAACCACCCACCACACACGCCCTGAACAGCACAAATCAACCCCGGCCAGGGCCAGCCACCACCACAGACCCGCCCACATCTACCTAACTAGAGTTAACAACTCTAGTTAGGTAGACTTAGGGCATGGCTGGACCTCGAATGACACCGCAAACGATCAACGTCCTGCGCGCGATGCTGGAGGACCCGACGACCCCGCGCTACGGCCTCGACATCGCCCGGGAGACCAACCTCAAGACCGGCACCCTGCACCCGATCCTCAACCGGCTCCAACAGGCAGGACTGATTGAAAGCTTCTGGGAAGACCCTGCTGACCATGAGGACCAGGGCCGCCCTCGCCGTCGCTACTACCGCTTCACCGGCAGCGGCGCCACCCTCGCCTACCAGGCGGTTGCACGACACGACGCCGCCGCTGCCAGCACCAGCTCTGCGTCGCTTCGTCCTCACCCCGGACACTGAAAGGAGCCACGAACCATGCCGAAGCGCACACGGCGACAGCGCCGCACGCACAACCTGTCCTCGATGCTTGTGGCTCTTGCCGTCGGTGTTGCTGGGGTCGTCATTAGCGGCGGCGTTTTCAGTGATGATCGGGTCTTGAACGTGCTTTCCATGGTTAGTTCCGCCTTCGCTCTTGTTGCTGCTGTCACCTCTTTCCTCGCGGCTAGGGCAGCCATGGGTCGTCCACCCAAAAAGCCTGCTTCGCGACCTTCTCGAACGATCCGAGGTGCAAGCCGCCTGCTACCCGCCGAGTTCAGGGATGAGCACCGGGAGGAGTGGGCGGCCTGGATGCTGGATCTTCGTGAACAGGGAGCCCCTCGGATGCGACGGTGGCTGGAGTTCCTCAGCATCATCTTGGTGGCCGCGCCCCGGCTTGCGATCGCCCTGCGCACCGCCGCCTATCGGGCGGTGGACTGATGAGACCGGGTACGAAGCGCGCGGCGGGAAGGATCGGTGCTGCTGGAGGCATCGGTGGGGCCGTGGCCGCCGCCCTCGACGCCGGTTGGATCGGCGCCGCGCTGCTGATCATCGCTATCGTGGTTCCCATCACAGCAATCTGCTGGATTCTGGCCGACCCTGACAGGCCCCACCGGCTCGCCTTGCTCCTCACCACCTGGCGCCATGGCGGCACCGCGCAGCAGCGGTCCGTGGCCGCGAAGTCCCGCCGCGCAATCGACATACCTCAGGCAGAACACTGAGCCGTGCGCGGGCCAGATCGGTTTCTCTGGTTCTGCTGTGCGTCGGTTACGCGGTGACGCGCTCGAACGTGCGTCGCGCCCCAACTCGTCGGGTAGCCCGCCGCGCGCAGGGCGGGGTGGGAACCGATCGTGCAGGCCGGGCTGGTCGACGTCGAGCCGAGCCGGTCGAGCTGGACGACGTCGAACCGCGCGGTTCCGCTCGCGTGCGCCGCGCTCGTGCTGCTGCGCGCCATCCGCCCCCGAATCGGCCGGCAAGTGCCCGCCGGGACGTGGCTGCACGCGGGACTCACCGGCCCCGAGACTCTGCTGGAAGCCACCACCGAAACAGTTCGCGATGAGGGAGCAACTCCGTGCGCTGAACATGACTGAACGGTCCTCAATGGACTTGAACGAACCCGCGCTGACCTGCAAAGTCTTGTTTCCGCAGGTCAGCGCGATGTCGGTGCCATAGTTCACACCGAAGAGGTCACTGGTTCGATCCCAGTATCGCCCATTTCAAACCGAAGGCCCCTCATCTGCACAGATGAGGGGCCTTCGGTTTTCGCGTGCGTCAAACAGATCATTGCGACGCGGGCTCCGATAGCTGCGATGGTGAACGCCTCCGGCGCCATCGAACGGCGGCTCTTCTGGCCTTTGCCGCCGCCCGCCCTGACCTTGACGCCCGCAACGACGCGCGTGGCGACTTCCAGCACCCACCCGCGAACAGTCGCTCTCCACGTGCCGCCTCCAGGAGGCGCCGCAACTGCTCGGGCACCCAGACCTTGTGCGTGCCGTTCCTGCCGGTCGAACTGGACCAGTGCGTCACTTGCCGTGGCGGTCCAGGAGCGCGCGCAACGCGGCCATCTCGGCGGCGAGCGCCTTGCGTCCGGCGGGTGTGATGTTGACCCACGTCTTCGGTCGCTTGCCGTCGTAGCCCTTCTCGACCACCAGCAGGCCGGCCTCCTCCAGCACCGCGATGTGCCGTGAGAGGTTGCCGGCGGTGAGGTTCAGCGTTGTCCTCAGGTACGCGAACTCCACTCGCTTCACCTCGCCCGCGATGGTGAGGATGCCCAGTCTGTGCCGCTGGTGGACTACGTCGTCCAGCGCCGCCGTCGGGTGCTCGGTCACGCTCGCCTCGCCACCAGTGCGCCCAGACCGCCCAGCACCAGCACGGCCGCGAGCACCAGGACGCCCGTGGCGCCACCCAGAGCGTCGTTTTCCACGGGCCGATTGTTGACGATCAGTGCGAAGGCGGTGAACACCACCCCGATCACCGCGCACAGGACGCTGCGTTCTACCCATGCCAGTGTCAGCAGTCCGAGCGCGATCGCCATGAACTGGGCGCCGCCGCCCGTGCCGAGATCTACGTCGACGTCGGGCACCTGCAGCATCGACAGCGCGACCGACGTCAGCAGCAAGCCGACCGGGACGAGCAACGGCCTCCTCGTGCGGAACGCGAGCACCGCCGGCACCAGCAGCACCACCATGACGATCGCGGCGAGCAACGGGGTCGGGTAGAACAACGTGTACTCGTGCATCACGCTGCTGCTCAACGGAATCCCGAGCAGCACAGCCGCCAGCCCCAGCAACGCGACCTGCGCGTAGCCGTCCGTCGGGGTTTCCACGCCGACGCGCTGAGCCCGCCACCGGTACCACCACACCGTCGCGAGCACGGCCACCAGCAGTGCCGCCAGCCAGTACAGCTCCAGCGCGAGGGTCTGCTGCACCTCGGTCTTGAGCCTGAGGTGGGTCAGCGGGCTGATCCACGGGCCGGGGCCGCCGTCGACCAGGTGGTCGGTCGGGTTCGGGTCCGTGCGGGACAGAGGGAGTGACCCGAGGGTCAGGATTCCCAGTAGCAGCAACGGAAACCAGTAGCCGTGGCGGTCGTCGCGGGCCCGCTTGCGCAGGTCGGCCAGTTCGTCTAGCAGCTCGCCAGGATCGCTCATCGTGTTCCCCCAAACATGATTAAGATGTAATCAGGTTTGCATTGCAAACCTGACTTGTCAAACGGGGCACGAAAGCCTGCCGAACCAGTGGGTTGTGCGTCACTCCGAGGTGAGGGCGCGGGCGAGCCAGGACGTCGTGGTGCTGATCAGCTCGGCATCCACCGGCCGCCGCAACTGCCTGGGGTAGAACAACATCGACGCACGGCCGGGGTCTCGGCGGAGCAGGTGCGTCAGCTCGGGAACCCTCTGGACCTCCGTCTCGCCCTGGACGAGGGCGTGGATCCGGTGCAGGTCGTCGGGGTCGACCTGGATGTCCTTCTCGCCGGTCACGGCCAGCACCGGAACGCGGACGCGCGCGAGGTCGGACCTGGTGTCGTGGCCCAGCATCTCGCGCGTCCACCGGGCGTTCACGCGCTTCCCGGCGACGCGGACTACGTCCGGTCCGGGCGCCTTGAGGCGGATCATCCGCCGGATCGCCAGCCGGGCCAACGGTCGCAACGGCGCGGGCAGTCCGCGGGCGACGGCCTCGGCCTGCCAGCGCATGGCGTCCTCGCCGGTGCGGGCGAACCCCGCCAGCAGGACGACGGCCGCGACATCGGGGTGGGAACCGAGCGCCATGGCGTGCAACGCGCCTTCGCTGTGCCCGATGACGCCGACACGGCTGATGTCGGGGCGGGCCGCGAGAGCTTCGACTGCCGCGACGGCGTCCTCCCGGTTGTCGACGAACCCGGTCGTCAGCCAGTCGCCGGAGGACGCCCCTACTCCGCGCCGGTCGTAACGGAAGGACGCGATTCCTTGCCGGGCAAGCGATTCGGCGAGTGCCGGGCCGAGGTTCGGCTTCAGCCGTCCGGCGTTGCCGTCGCGGTCCAGCCGCCCGGATCCGTGCAGCAGCAGGACGGCCGGATGGGGTCCGGGTCCGTCCGGCACGGACAGCGTGCCCGCCAGCGTTGCGCCGTCACGGGCAATGATCGTCAGGTCCAAGTTCCGCAAAGTCCCAGCTCCGCACGTCTCTCGGCGCCACGAATATTATCGACTCTGATAACATTACCGCACGTGAGACGATGCGGTCATGGCGACCGCGGACCTCCTCCTGCATCCCGTGCGGATGCGCATCCTGCAGGCGTTGTTCGAAACCGACCCGCTGACCACGGCCCAGCTGAGGGAACGCCTGCCCGACATCGCGCCGGCGACCATGTACCGGCACGTCGCGGTCCTCGCGGAGAGCGGTGTCCTGGAGGTCGCGGACGAACGGCGCGTGCGCGGCACGGTCGAGCGCAGCTACCGGGTGCGCAAGGAGGCCGCCACGGTCGACCAGGACGCGCGCGCCACGATGACCAGGGAAGACCACCAGCGGTCGTACTCGACGTTCGCCGCCTCGCTCATGGGCGACTTCGACCGCTACCTCGCCCATGCCGACGCGGACCCGCACGTGGACGGCGTGGTCTACCAGCAGGCCGCGGTGTGGCTGACCGACGAGGAACACGCCGCGATGGTCGCGGAGATCCAGCACGCGGTCATGTCCCGGACGGGCGGGGCGCGGGACGGCGCACGCCGGCGCAGGGTCGTCAGCCTCGTCGTGGTGCCCGACGAGCCGAAGGGTTCCTCGTGACCCAGTCGGCGAGCGCGGTGAGCGTGGTCTCGGCGCTCGCCGCCATGTAGTCGCGCAACGCCTCCACGTCCGCACGGCTTGCGCCGAGCACGGGATCCATCCGCAGCAAACGCCACGACTGCTCCGCGACGGTCCCGCCGTCGCGGGCCTGGAACGTCCAGCTCCACTCGACGATGCCGTCGACCACGTAG
Organism: Lentzea sp. JNUCC 0626; assembly: GCF_043632865.1. Taxonomy (NCBI): domain Bacteria; kingdom Bacillati; phylum Actinomycetota; class Actinomycetes; order Pseudonocardiales; family Pseudonocardiaceae; genus Lentzea; species Lentzea sp. JNUCC 0626. Next base: position 10,059,941 of record NZ_CP171635.1, on the reverse strand, counting down.
GCGAACACGGCTCCCGGTTCTGCCTTCACCACCTGTGACCGGGTGGTCCACTCGTTGCCGTCCCTGCGGTTGCGGCCGCTGAACCACGCGCCCGCCTCGGGCCCGGAACCCTCGTCGAACGCGACGTCGCTCGCGTTGGGACTCCAGCGACTGATCGCGGACACGTCGCTGATCAGGCGGTAGACGTCGGCGGGAACGGCATCGATCCACGCGTGCCGCGTGAAGGTGAAGTCGGACGGGTCCAGTTCGGTGACAATGCTCATGGAACCCACTTCAGCGGGACGCTCCCAGGTGGACCACTCCCAGCTCTGCGTATCCCTGCCTGGGAGAGGTAACCCGACCCGGCCGAGCCCATACTCGATTCCATGAGCGGAACGGCACGGTTCGGGGACTTCCTCCAGACGCGGCGCTCGCAGCTGCGCCCGGAGGACGTCGGCGTCCCGACCTACGGCGAACGGCGCCGCGTGCCGGGGCTGCGGCGGGAGGAACTGGCGCAGCTGGCCGGGGTCAGCGTGTCCTACTACACCCGGCTCGAACAGGGACACTCCCCGAGCGCCTCACCCGAGGTGCTCGACGCGCTCGCCACCGCGTTGCGGCTGGACGACGCGGAACGGCAGCACCTGCACACGTTGGCGAAGCCCGCTAAGCAGGCCCGCCGGCGCCGGCCCGGTCCCGAACGCGTGCCGGAGGCGACCGGGCAGTTGCTGCACGCGCTGGCGGACGTTCCCGCGATCGTGCTCGGCAGGCGCAGCGACGTGCTGAGCTGGAACAGGCTCGGGCACGCGTTGTTCGCGGGGCATCTCGACTTCACCGCCGTGGACCGGGTCGCGGAACGCCCGAACATGGCCCAGCTCGTGTTCCTCGACGCGCACACGCGTGAGCTGTACGCGGACTGGCACGGCAAGGCCAAGGCGGTGGTCGGGAACCTGCGCCTGGTGGCGGGGCAGCACCCCGACGACGCCGCGCTGCACGAACTCGTCGGGCAGCTGAGCGCGAAGAGCACCGACTTCGCCTCGATGTGGGCCGACCACCGCGTGAAAGCCTGTGCCACGGCCGAGTACGAGATGCGCCACCCGCTCGTCGGCCCGCTGGTCGTCACGCAGCAGACCCTGAGCAACGGACCGAGTCCGAACATCGTCGTCGCCACCGCGCGGCCGGGCTCGCCGTCGGACGCGGCGCTGTCGCTGCTCGCTCACCTCATCCAGGCGTAGAACCGCCGCACAGCAACAACATCAGCAGGGTGCGGCGCTGCCGCATGCCCGAAAACAGTGAGGAAACCATGTCCGCGAAGCACGTCCGCAAGGCGTTCGTCGCCGCGATCCTGGCTGCGACAACGTTCGCCGCCACCCCGGCCCACGCCGCCGCGTTGTGCGCCCCGCACATCGTCCAGCACTTCGACCTGGGCAAGGGGCAGACGCCCGAAGGCATCGTGTTGTCTCCCAACGGAACCGCGTACGTCACCTTCGCCAAGGCGAGGCAGATCGCCGAGATCTCCCCGCGCGGCGAGGTCCGGATCCTGGCCACGCTCCCCGCACCCGCGGACGGCGGCACCGGCACGCCCGCACTCGGCTTCCCGTTGACGGTCGCGTCCGACGGCACGCTGTACTTCCTGTACGCCACCGGAACCGCGGACCTCACCGGCGTGTGGAGCCTGCGTCCGGGCGGGACACCGCGCCGCATCGCGCCGTTGCCCGCCGACAGCCTGCCGAACGGTCTCGCGCTCGACCAGCGCACCCGCACCCTCTACGTCGCCGACTCCACCGGCGCCGTGTGGAAGGTGCCGACGACCGGTGGCGCGACCGTCTGGTCGTCCGGCCAGGAGCTCAAGCCGAACGGTTTCCTCGGCGCGAACGGCCTCAAGCTGCACGACGGCGCGGTGTGGGTGACCAACCTCGACCGGGGAACGGTCCTGCGTATCCCGTTGCGCTCCAACGGAAGCGCGGTCGAGGTCGTCGCCACCGGTCTGACCGGCATCGACGACTTCGCGTTCACCGGCAGGGGCGACGAGATCATCGCCGCGCTGGACACCGTGAACGAGGTCGCGCTGGTCAGGCCGAACGGCAGGCACGAGGTGGTGCTGACCGCCGCCGACGGCCTGCAGGGCCCGACCTCGATCGCGGTGCGCGGCCGGACCGTCTACGTGCCGAGCGCCGCCTACCTCACCGCTCAGGACCCGAACCTGCTGCTGGCGCACCTCGGGCGCTGAGGGCTCGACATCGATATCAGATCTGATAATGTTCCCGAAACTGATATCGATCCGAGGAGCAGAGATGGGCGACAGCGCGCGGGCCGGTCGAGGGAGTGGCCTCGCCACGTTCTTCGCGGTCACCTTCATCACCACGTGGGGGTGCTGGCTCGTCGCGATCGTGCTCGGGCAGCCGCCGACGACGTTCCCGACGGTGATCCCGTTCCTGCTCGGCGGGTTCGGGCCGGTCTTCGGCGCGATCGCGGTCAGGCTGCGCCGCGGACCGGTTCCCGTCCACACCGTCAGGTTCCGGCTGAACGCCCGGTTGTTCTGGGCGTTGCCCCTGCTGGCGCTGGCCGTCGCGACGGTGGCCGGTGGCGCGGCGCTCGCGCAGGCGCTCGGCGGTCCGGCGCTGAGCCTGGACGCGGGAACGGCGCTGATCGCGACCGCCGGTGGCGCGGCGCCGTTCTTCGTCAGCATGCTCGTCGGCGGCCCGCTCGCCGAGGAGCCGGGCTGGCGCGGCACGGCCTACCCGCGCCTGCTGGAGAGGACGGGGCGCGTCCGCGTCGGACTGGTTCTCGGTGCGGCGTGGGCGGTCTGGCACCTGCCGTTGTTCTTCATGACGGGAACCGTGCAGGCGGGCTTCGGGCTGCTGAGCTGGAGCGGGTTGTTGTTCTCGCTCAGCGTGTTCCCGATGGCGATGCTGACCGGGTACGCCTACGAACTGGGCGGGGTGCCCTCGGCCATCGCCGTCCACTTCGGAGTCAACGCGACGGCGGCCGTGCTGAACGCCTACTCGCCGGTGACGCAGACCGTGGCCCTCGCGGTGCAACTCCTCGTCGCGGTCGCGGCGATCTCGTCGCGCCGGCCCGTGCGGACATGATTTCCCGGCACATTCGAGATTGCCGCCAGTCTTCACCTGTCCTGCCGCACGACGGGTGGACATCGGTGAGGTCTTTCCCAAACTCGGGAGAATGGCGCAGCAGACAGAGTTCTCACCCGCATTGCTCGACTACGTCAGGGCGGTGTCGCTGAGGGACGACGACATCCTCGCGGAGTTGCGACGGGAGACCGTCGAACTGCCGATGGGCCAGGCGATGCAGATCATGGCCGAGGAAGGCCAGTTCCTCGCGTTCCTCGTCGCGCTGACGCAGGCGAAGACGGTGGTGGAGGTCGGCACGTTCACCGGGTACAGCACGCTCTGCATGGCTCGGGCGTTGCCGGCTGGTGGGCGGCTGATCACGATGGACATCTCGGAGAAGTGGCCGATGATCGCCGCGCCGTACTGGGAACGGGCCGGTGTGTCCGAGCTGATCGAGGTGCGGGTCGGGCCGGCCGAGGAGTTGCTGGCCCAGATGGTCGAGCAGGACGGGGCCGGCACGGTCGACCTGGTGTTCGTGGATGCCGACAAGGCTGGGTACCGGGGCTACTACGAGCACGCGTTGCGGCTGGTGCGGCCGGGTGGGCTGATCGTCTTGGACAACACGGTGTTCTTCGGTCGTGTGATCGACGACGGCGTTCACGATGAGGACACCGTTGCCGTGCGCGAGCTCAACTCGTTCCTGCTCAAGGACGATCGGGTGGAGTTGGCGATGCTGCCCATGGCCGACGGGATCACCTTGGCGCGCAAAGTCTCAACAGGTCGAAATGTCTGTTGAGACCGCTAGTCGAGGCGTGCTAGCCGATGCCGCTCCGCCCTGGCCTTCGCTACTTTTCGGTTGAGTTTCATGAGCGGCAGCCGGTTGTGTGAAACGAAGGAGTGTGCTGGTGGCTGATCCCGAGAAGCGATCGCTCGCTGTTGTCGGCGCCGGGGTGATGGGGGTCGGCATCACCACGCTCGCGGTGGGCAGCGGCATGCGGGTTGTCGTGCTGGACAACGATCTGGCCGCTCTCGACAAGGCCCGGCACACGGTCGAGTTCCAGCTGCGGCACGCACGCATGATGGGTGCTCTGCCGGCTGACGGCGTGCCCGGCGAGATGGTGACCACCACCTCGATGGACGAACTGTCCGGAGTGGACGCCGTGGTCGAGGCGATCTTCGAGCACAAGGACACGAAGACGAAGGTCCTGGCCGAGGTGGCGACGGTCGTCGGTGAGGGCGTCCCGCTGATCACGAACACCTCCGGCATTCCCGTCGACGAGCTCGCCGTGGCGTTGCCGCGGCCGGAGCAGTTGGTGGGCACGCACTTCATGAACCCGGCGTACCTGATCGACCTGGTCGAGGTCGTGAAGGGTCGTTACACCAGTGACGCGACTGTGGCCGGGCTGCAGGCGTTGCTGGGGCGGCTGAACCGGCGGGCTGTTGTGGTCGGGGATTCACCTGGCTTCGTCACCAGTCGGTTGTTGCACCCCATGCTCAACGACGCCGCGCGGCTGGTGGGCGAGAAGGTGGCCACCGCTGAGGACGTGGACGCGTTGATGGTGGGGTGTTTGGGGCACCGGACCGGTCCGCTGCGCACCGCCGATCTCATCGGGTTGGACAACCTCGCCGACTCGCTCGTGGCGCTCTACGAACGAACCGGTGAGCAGCGGTACATGCCGTGCGAGCAGTTGTTGGCGAAGGTGCGCGACGGCGAACTCGGTTACAAGTCGGGCAGTGGCTTTTACCAGTACAGGGAGACTTTGTCGTGACGATCGATCAGAGCATGTCGACCACCACCGTCGAGAACGTCGAGAGCGCCGTGCAGGCGTATCTGGAGACCAAGCTCAAGTCCACTGTGGAGCCGGACCAGGACCTGATGGCCAGCGGGCTGGTCTCGTCCATGTTCGCGATGCAGTTGGTGGTGTACCTGGAGAGCACGTTCGGGGTCGCGGTGGTCGGTTCGGACCTCAAGCTCGACAACTTCCGGAGCGTGCGGTCGATGACCGCTCTGGTGGAGCGCTTGCAGGGCGCCGACAGCGATGGCTGATCACCTCTCCGACGCACGTGCGCTGATCGCCAAGCTCATCGGCGATCAGGCCGACGCCTGGGACCTGGCCGGCGCGCTGCCGATGCCGCTGTTGCGCGAGTTGAGTTCGCGTGGGCTGTTGTGCGCGCAGGTGTCCGCGGAGTACGGCGGTCTTGGGCTGAGCAGCCTGGAGAACGGTGAGCTCACCGCCTTCACGGGCAGCCTGTGCAGTTCGGTGCGCAGCGTGCAGACCTCGCACGGGATGTCCGCCTGGACCATCGGACGGCTCGGCGACAAAGCTCAGCGCCGCACCTATTTGCCGATGCTGGCAACGGGTGGGCTGGCCGCGATCTGTTTCAGCGAACCGGACGCGGGCAGCGATCTGTCGGGCATCGGCACCGTGATCGAGGCCGACGGTGACGAGGTCGTGGTGACCGGCACGAAGTCGTGGATCACCGCGGCCGCGTACGCCGACGTGCTCCTGGTCGTCGGCAGGTTCGGTGACGGTGCCGCGGTGGTCGTCGTGCCTCGGGACGCGCCTGGTGTGCGGGTCGAACCCGTTCCCCATCCGGCCGGGTGCCGGGCGGCCGGGCACTCCGAGATCCTTCTCGATTCGGTGCGGCTGCCGGCCGACTCGGTGCTCGGCGGGGGTGGGCAGAACCTGTCGATGGTGATCACCACCGCGCTGACGTACGGACGGATGTCCGTCGCCTGGGGCTGTGTCGGCATTCTCCGGGCCTGCCTGCGTGAAGCGACCGCGCACGCGGGGAACAGGTCCCAGTTCGGCAAGCGGCTCGTCGAACACCAGTTGGTGGCCAAGCGGTTGGCCGAACTCTTCATCGGCGAGCAGGTGTCCACCCTGAGTTGCACGCACGCCAGCCGTTGCTGGGATTCGGGTGATCCCGAACTGGCGATGGCGGCGGTGTTCGCCAAGCACGTCAGTGCCGGCAACGCCGCGCAGGCGGCCGCTTCCGCGATGCAGGTGCTGGCTTCGAAGGCCGCGCACGGTGGCACGGTGATCGATCGCGCGTACCGGGACGCGAAGCTCATGGAGATCATCGAAGGCACCAGCGAGATTTGTCAGCTGTTGCTCGCAGAGCAGGCGATGGCCGCGGGAGGCACGCATGTCTGAACTCCAGTCGCAGGTCAAATGTCTTGTCTGGGACTTGGACAACACGTTGTGGCAGGGCACTTTGCTGGAGGACGGCGAAGTTCACGTGCCCCCGCAGGTGCTCGACGTGATCAAGACCTTGGACTCGCGCGGCATCCTGCAGTCGATCGCCAGCAAGAACGATCACGACCACGCCTGGGCACGGCTGGAGGAACTGGGCGTCGCCGAGTACTTCGTGCTGCCGGCGATCAACTGGGGCCCCAAGTCCGACTCCGTGCGTGCGATCGCCGACGAGTTGAAGTTCGCGCACTCCGCGATCGCGTTCATCGACGACCGGCCCACCGAACGCGCCGAGGTCGAGTACCACCTGCCGGAGGTGCGGTGCTACTCGCACACGCAGGTGCTCGAACTGCCGGGCCTGCCCGAGTTCACCCCGGCGACGATCACCGAGGACTCCCGCCGCCGGCGCCAGATGTACCAGGCGAACTTCCGCCGTGCCGCCGCGCAGACCGAGTTCAGCGGTCCGGACGAGAACTTCCTGCGCACGCTGGAACTCGAGATGCGGATCGCCCAGGCGGAGCCGCAGGACCTGGGCCGGGTCGAGGAACTCACGCTGCGCACCAGCCAGATGAACGCGACCGGGGTGCACTACTCGGACAGCACGTTGCGGGAGTTGTGCTCCGACCCCGATCACGAGGTCCTGGTGATCAGCATGTCCGACCGGTTCGGCCCGCACGGTGCCGTCGGCGTGTTGCTGCTGGCCAAGAACACCGATTTCTGGCACCTCAAGCTGCTCGCCACGTCGTGCCGGGTGGTGCAGTTCGGCGCCGGTGCCGCGATCCTGAACTGGCTGGTCGACCGCGCGGCCCGGGCCGGGGTGCACCTGGTCGCCGACTTCAGGCCGACCGAACGCAACCGCATGATGGACATCGCCTACCGCTTCGCCGGGTTCACCACAGACCCGTGCGACTGCACGGCAGGAGCGGACCTCGGTGCGCAGCAGCAGGTGCAGCACCTGCACCTGGTGCCCGAACACCGGGATCTGCCGGACACGGTGCGGCTCATCGCGGAGTTCGCCGACGCTGTCTAGGGGTCTCCCCGACAAACGCACCACCTGCCAAAGCTCGACTAGGCGCGGTGATCTCTGGTCGACACCCCGCGCGCATCTGGAGGGGTCGATGAACCAGCCCGGTATCGAGATCGCCGTCGTGGGACTGTCCTGCAGGCTGCCGGGCGCCGACGGCCCCGGTGCGCTGTGGGACCTGCTGCGCGGCGGCCGGGACGCGCTCACCGACCCGCCGCCGGGCAGGCCGGGTGCGAGGGGCGGTTACCTCGCCGACGTCGACGGGTTCGACGCGGACTTCTTCGCCGTCCCCGCCCGCCGCGCGAAGGCGATGGACCCGCAGCAACGCCTCCTGCTGGAACTGGCGTGGGAGGCGTTGGAGGACGCGGGCACGATTCCGGCTGCGCTGCGGGAGAAAGCGGTCGGGGTGTTCGTGGGCGCGATCGCCGACGACCACGCGAAGCTGGGCCACGAGATCGGCAGCCACACGCTGACCGGCACCAGCCGCGCCCTGATCGCCAACAACGTGTCGCACTTCCTGGGGTTGCGCGGCCCGAGCATGGTGGTGGACAGCGGGCAGTCTTCGTCACTGGTGGCGGTGCACCTCGCGGTGGAATCCCTGCTGCGCGGGGAGTCCGAGCTCGCGCTGGTCGGCGGGGTGCAGCTGAACCTGGGACGGGACGGAACGACGGTCGCCGACCGGTTCGGTGCCCTGTCTCCGGACGGGCGGTGCTTCACCTTCGACGCGCGTGCCAACGGGTTCGTCCGAGGCGAGGGCGGCGGCGTGGTCGTGCTCAAGCCGCTGGAACGGGCGCTGGCCGACGGCGACGTGCCGTACTGCGTCATCCGGGGCAGCGCGGTCAACAACGACGGCGCGAGCGCCACCCTGACCTCTCCGGACGTCGGGGCGCAGGAAGCGGTGCTGCGCGCGGCGTACGCACGGGCGGGGATCGCTCCGGGCGCGGTGGACTTCGTGGAACTGCACGGCACCGGCACGAAAGCGGGCGACCCGGTCGAGGCTGCGGCACTGGGCGCGGTGCTCGGAACGGCGCGCGGCGCGGACAGGCCGCTGCTGGTCGGGTCGGTCAAGACGAACGTCGGACACCTGGAGGGTGCGGCGGGGGTCGCCGGGCTGCTCAAGGCGGTGCTGGCGTTGCGGCACCAGGAGGTCCCGCCGAGCCTGAACTTCGAACGCCCCTCCCCCGACATCGACTTCGCCGCGACGAACCTGCGGGTGGCGCGCGAGGTGATCGAGCTTGAGGGGCCGGCGGTGGCCGGTGTGTCGTCGTTCGGTGTCGGCGGCACGAACTGCCACGTGGTGCTGACCTCGTGGGCCGCGCCCGAGCAACCAGAGTCCTCTGTGGATGGACCGGTGCCGTGGACGGTGTCCGGAACGAGCGAGGCCGCGGTGCGCGCGCAGGCGTTGGCACTGCTGGAGGTGGACGGCTCCCCCGCCGACATCGGGTTCTCGCTGGCCGGGTCGCGGACCGCCTTCACGCACCGCGCCGGTGTCGTCGGAGCGGACCTGGCGACGTTGCGGACGGGCCTGCGGGCGATCGTCGACGGCACCCCCGCGCCTGGCGTGACGCGCGGGTCCGACGCCGGGTCACCGCGGCCGGTGTTCGTCTTCCCCGGCCAAGGTTCGCAGTGGGTCGGGATGGGCCTGGACCTGCTGGACACGTGCCCGGCGTTCCGGGACCGGATGGCCGAGTGCGAGCAGGCGCTCTCGTCCTATGTGGACTGGTCGCTGACCGACGTGCTGGGCGACGCGGACGCACTCGCCAAGGTGGAGGTGCTGCAACCCGCGCTGTGGGCGGTGATGGTGTCGCTCGCGGCGGCGTGGTCGTCGTTCGGCGTACGACCGGCGGCGGTGGTCGGGCACTCGCAGGGCGAGATCGCGGCGGCGTGCGCGATCGGCGCCCTGTCCCTGGACGACGGGGCGCGGCTCATCACGCAGCGCAGCCGGATCGCCGCGGAACTGCTGGCCGACTCCGGGCGCATGGCGCACCTCGCGATGGGCGAGGAGCAGGTCGCCGAGTGGCTGACCGGCTACGAGGGACGGGTGACGGTCGCGGCGGTGAACGGGCCGTCGTCGGTGGTGGTGACCGGTGAGGTGGCGGCGACGGAGGACCTGGTCGCGGCGGTGTCCGCGACAGGGGTCAAGGCACGGCTGGTGAGTGCGGCCTACGCATCGCACTCGCCGCAGGTGGAACGCGCCCGCGAGCCGCTGCTGGCGGCGTTCGCTCCGGTCCGGCCGACCATTTCGGCTGTGCCGTTCCACTCGACGGTGACCGGCAGTGCGCTGGAAACCGCAGAACTGGACGCGGACTACTGGTACCGCAACAATCGCGAGCCGGTCGGTTTCCACGGCGTGGTGCGGCGGTTGCTGGACGAGCACGCGGTGTTCGTGGAGATGAGTCCGCACGCGGTGCTGGCAGGCTCCATCGAGGAGTCCGGTGGCGTGGCGATCGGGTCGCTGCGGCGGGACCAGGGCGGCCTGGAACGGCTGCTGCTGTCGGTGACGTCCGCGCACGCGCACGGCGTGGCGGTGGACTGGTCACCGGCCTTCCCCGGCGCGCACCGCGTCGCCCTGCCCACGTACGCCTTCCAACGCACTCTCCACGGTCGCGAGAAGTCCGCTCAGGGCACAGCGGCCGCGTTGCCCCGCAAGCTTTCCGGCCTGGGCGAACACGAACGCGGGCGCGTCGTCGCCGCCTGGGTTCGTGGGCAGGCCGCGGCAGTGCTCGGCGGGCCGGTCGACCCGGCGCGGACGTTCAAGGAGCAGGGCTTCGACTCGATGGCCGGGACGGAGCTGCGCAACCTGCTCAGCTCCGACACCGGACTCGCGCTGCCCACCACGGTCACGTTCAACCACCCGACCCCCGACCGGCTCGCCGCGCACCTCGATGCGGAACTGCGCGGCGTCGAGCCCGAGGTGACCGCCCGGCCGAGTGCGCCGCTGGACGACGACCCGGTGGTCGTCGTCGGCATGGCGTGCAGGCTTCCCGGCGACGTCCGCTCTCCCGACGACCTGTGGCGGCTGCTCCTCGACGGCGGCGACGCGCTGTCCGGGTTCCCGGCCGACCGGGGCTGGGACCTCGGCGATCTGCCGGGACGGGGCGGTTTCCTGCACGACGCCGCCGACTTCGACGCCGGGTTCTTCGGGATCAGCCCGCGGGAGGCGCGGTCGATGGACCCACAGCAGCGACTGCTGCTGGAGACCTCCTGGGAGGCGATGGAACGCGCCGGGCTCGACCCGGCGGTGGTCGACGGCGACGAGGTGGGCGTGTTCGTCGGCGCGATGCACCAGGACTACGGGCCGGGCCTGCGCGCGGACGACGGCGGGTTCGCGCTGACCGGGACGTCGGCGAGTGTCCTCTCCGGACGGTTGGCCTACCAGTTCGGGTTCCGCGGACCGACGATGACCGTGGACACCGCGTGCTCGTCGTCGTTGGTGGCGCTGCATCAGGCGGCGCTGGCGCTGCGGGCGGGCGAGTGCGCCACGGCGTTGGTCGGCGGCGTGACGGTGATGTCCGAGCCGAGCCTGTTCGCCGAGTTCGCCCGGCAGGGCGGGCTGTCGCCGACGGGTCGGTGCGGCTCGTTCTCCGCCGACGCCGACGGCACCGCGTGGTCCGAGGGCGTCGGAGTGCTGGTGCTGCAACGACTGTCGGAGGCGCGGCGACTCGGGTCGGACGTGCTGGCGGTCGTGCGGTCCAGCGCGGTGAACTCCGACGGCGCGTCGAACGGCCTGACCGCGCCGAACGGGCTCGCCCAGGAGGCGGTGATCCGGCGTGCGCTCGCGGCGGGTGGGTTGTCCCCGGCCGACGTGGACGCGGTGGAGGCGCACGGCACCGGAACGGTGCTGGGCGACCCGATCGAGGCTCACGCGCTGTTGGCGACCTACGGCCGTGATCGCGAGGGGCAGCCGCTGCTGCTGGGGTCGGTGAAGTCGAACCTGGGGCACGCGCAGGCCGCGGCGGGCGTGGTCGGCGTGATCAAGACGGTGCTCGCGTTGCGGCACGGGTTGCTGCCGAAGACGGTGCACGTCAGCGAGCCGACGCCGAAGGTGGACTGGGCTGCGGGCGGGGTGGCGCTGCTGACGGAGGCGGTGGCGTGGCCGGAGACCGGGCGGGCGCGACGGGCGGGCGTGTCGTCGTTCGGGATCAGCGGCACGAACGCGCACGCGATCATCGAACAGGCTCCGCCCGCTGAGGTACTGCCTGCCGAGGTGCCGAGCCTGGTGGACGCGCCGTTGGTGCTCTCCGGCAAGGACGCGGCGGCCGTGCGGGACCTGGCACGGGAGTTGCTGCCGCTCGTCGGGACCGTCGAACCCGCGGATCTCGCGTGGTCGTTGGCGAAGCGGCACCGGTTCGAGCACCGCGCGGTCGTCGTGGGTGACGCACGAACGGGGCTCGCGGCGGTGGCCGACGGGGCACCGGGCGTCATCGAGGGCGTGGCACGGGCGGACGGACTGCTCGGCGTCGTGTTCGCCGGACAGGGGGCGCAGCGCGTCGGGATGGGCGTGGAGCTGCGCAACCGCTTTCCGGTCTTCGCCGAAGCGCTCGACCAGGTGCTGGACGTCGTGGGCAGGCCGGTGTGGGACGCCGTGGTCAGCGGGGAGGGACTGGATCGGACGGAGTTCGCCCAGCCCGCGCTGTTCGCCGTGGAGGTGGCGCTGTACCGGCTGATCGAGTGGTGGGGCGTGCGCGCCGACGTCGTGGTCGGGCATTCGGTCGGCGAGATCGCGGCGGCGCACGTGGCCGGCGTGCTGTCCCTGGAGGACGCGGGTGCGCTGGTCACCGCGCGCGGCCGGCTGATGCAGGCGCTGCCCGCCCAGGGCGCGATGGTGGCGATCCGGGCGAGCGAGGACGAGGTGCGCCCGCTGCTGACTTCCGGTGTGGCCATCGCGGCGGTGAACGGGCCAGGCGCGGTGGTGGTGTCCGGGGTCGAGGCGGAGGTGCTGGCACTCGCCGAGCGCTTCACCGGCCGTTCGCAACGGTTGCGGGTCAGCCACGCGTTCCACTCCCCCGCCATGGACGGGATGCTCGACGCGTTCGCCGAGGTGGCGGGCCGGTGCACGTTCCACCCACCGGCCATCCCGGTCGTGTCCACGGTCACCGGCGAGCCCGGCGATCTGTCCACATCGGACTACTGGGTGCGGCAGGTGCGCGAGGCGGTGCGGTTCGCCGACGCGGTGACCGCGATGGGAGACGCCGGGGTGACCCGGTTCCTCGAACTCGGGCCGGACGGCGGCCTCACCGCACACACCCAGGACAGCGCACCGACGGCGTTGGTGGTGCCCGCGCTGCGCAAGGACCGCGGCGAGGAAGAGGCGTTGCTGACGGCGGTCGCGCGCTTGCACACCGACGGCGTCGACGTGCGTTGGGACGCGCTCGTGCCGAACGGCAGGCGGATCGAGCTGCCCACGTACCCGTTCCAGCGCAACCGCTACTGGTTCGATTCGTCCGATGTGGACGGCAGGGTGCTGCGCCAGGACTGGCAGCCGGTGCCGTCCGGGCCGGAGCTGGCGGTCAGCGACTTCGACGCCGTGCTGGCGCAGGACGGTCCGTTCCCGAACGCCGTGCTGGTTCCGGTGGACTCGCCTGAGCTGCCGGTGCTGCAGGCCGTCCGGGCCGTCACCACACGTGTGCTCGCCCAAATCCAGACCTGGCTCGACGACGCCAGGACCGCGCGCTCGAAGCTGGTGTTCCGCACCAACGGCGCCACGGACCTCGCCGCTGCGGCGGCGTGGGGTCTGGTGCGGGCCGCGCAGGACGAGCACCCAGGCCGGTTCGCGTTGATCGACACCGACGGCCCCACCCCGCTGACCGGCGAACCCGAGATCGTCGTGCGTGACGGTGCACCGCGTGCGCTGCGCCTGGTCGAGGCGCGCGCCCGAGGTGCAGTGACGTGGTCGGGTACCACGCTGATCACCGGTGGGACGGGGGCGCTCGGCGCTCTGCTGGCCCGCCACCTCGTGACCCGGCACGGCCTCCGCGACCTGGTGCTGGTCAGCAGGCGGGGCCTGGACGCCCCGTCGGCGGGCGCACTCGCCGACGAACTGACCGCCCTCGGAGCTCGCGTGCGGGTCGTGGCCTGCGACGTCGCCGACCGCGCCGCCGCCGCTCGACTGATCGACGACATCCCTGACCTCGCGGCAGTTGTGCACACCGCCGGAACCCTCGACGCCGGCGTCGTCTCGTCGATGACCCCGGCGAAGCTCGACACCGTGTTGCGCCCCAAGGCCGACGCCGCCTGGCACCTGCACGAGCTGACGAAGGACCGCGAGCTGTCCGCGTTCGTGCTGTACTCGTCGTTCCTGGGCACGGTCGGCGGGGCGGGCGAGGGGAACTACGCCGCCGCGAACGCGTTCCTCGACGCACTCGCGCAGCACCGCCGCGGCCTCGGCCTGCCCGCCGTGTCGCTGGCCTGGGGTCTGTGGGACGCCGGGATGGTGGCCTCGGCCGACGTCGGCAGGCTGGCCAGGGTCGGGCTGCTGCCGATGTCGCCCGACCTCGGCCTCCGCCTGTTCGACACCGCTTTGGGCACCGGCGCGGCCGTCGCCTACCCGGCGCGCGTCGACACCGTGGCGCTGGCTGCGGCACGCGGCGTCGTCCGTGCCGAACCGGCCTCCGCGCGCGTGACCGACCGCACCGCGCTGCTCGAACTCGTGCGTGGCGAGGCCGCCGCAGTGCTCGGGCACGCTTCGATCGACGGGATCGCCGCCGGGAAGTCCTTCCACGACTTGGGTTTCCAGTCCGTCACCGCGTTGGAGCTGCGCAACCGGCTGGCCGCGAGCACCGGGCTGACGTTGCCCAGCTCGGTCGTCTACGACTACCCGAGCCCGCGCGACCTGGCCGAGCACCTGGCCGCCCGGCTCGCGGGCGACGACGCGGAGATCGTCGCCGACCACGACGCTCCGGCCGACGAGCCGATCGCGATCATCGGCATGAGCTGCCGCTTCCCCGGCGGCGTCAGCACTCCGGAACAGCTGTGGGACCTGGTCACCGCGGGCGGGGACGCGATCAGCCCGTTCCCCACCGATCGCGGCTGGAACCCCGCGCTGCACCACCCCGACCCCGACCGGCCGGGCACCACCTACACGACCGGCGGTGGCTTCCTCGACGACGCCGCCGGGTTCGACGCGGCGTTCTTCGGCATCTCCCCCAAGGAGGCGCTGTCGATGGACCCGCAGCAGCGGTTGCTGCTGGAGACCTCGTGGGAGGCGTTCGAGCGGGCGGGCATCGACCCGGCGACCGTGCGCGGCAACAGCGTCGGAACGTACATCGGCTCCAGTCATCAGGCGTACGGCGGGAACGAGGACGGCGCGGAGGGGTACCGCACCATCGGCACCCACCCGAGTCTGCTGTCCGGACGCATCGCCTACGCGCTCGGGCTGAACGGACCCGCGCTCACCGTGGACACGGCGTGCTCGTCTTCGTTGGTGGCACTGCACCTGGCGTGCCGGTCGCTGCGCTCCGGGGAGAGTTCGCTGGCGCTGGCCGGTGGTGCGACCGTACTGGCCGACCCGGACGTGTTCGTCTCCTTCGGACGGCAGCGCGTGCTCGCTCCGGACGGGCGGTGCAAGGCGTTCTCCGCCGAAGCCGACGGCATGACGTTCGCCGAGGGCGTCGGGGTGCTCCTGCTGGCCCGCCTGTCCGACGCGGTGCGCGACGGGCATCCGGTGCTGGCGGTGGTCCGCGGTTCGGCGGTGAACTCCGACGGCGCGTCCAACGGGCTCACCGCGCCCAGCGGCCCAGCCCAGCAACGGGTGATCCGCGCGGCGCTGGCCGACGCGGGCCTGGCCGCCGAGCAGGTCGACGCGGTGGAGGCGCACGGCACCGGAACGGTGCTGGGTGACCCGATCGAGGCGGGCGCGCTGATCGCGACCTACGGGCGGGAGCGGGAACGGCCGCTGCTGCTGGGGTCGGTGAAGTCCAACATCGGGCACACGCAGTCCGCGGCGGGCGTCGCGGGCGTCATCAAGATGGTGCTGGCGATGCGGCACGGAACCCTGCCCCGGACCTTGCACGCCACCGAACCCACCGCGAAGGTCGACTGGTCGGCGGGAACGGTCGCGCTGCTCACCGAGGAACGCTCGTGGCCCGCGACCGGGGCGCCGCGTCGCTGCGCGGTGTCGTCGTTCGGGATCAGCGGCACGAACGCCCACGCCGTCCTCGAGCAGGCCCCGGTCATGCCGGAAACCGTTGTGCCGCAGCCAGTTGTACCGGAACCCGTGGCGTGGACGGTGTCAGGGCGGACGGCGGAGGCGTTGCGGGAGCAGGCCGGGGCGTTGCTCGCCCACGTCGATGCCCGGCCGGAGTTGGCTGCTGCCGACCTGGGGTGGTCGTTGACGGCGGCGCGGACGGCGTTCGAACACCGGGCGGTCGTCGTCGGGACCGAGCGGGCCGAGTTGCGCCGTGGGCTGGCGGCGTTGGCCGAGGGGAAGGCTGATCCCTCGGTGGTGCGGGCCGTTTCCCGCGAACGTGGTGGGCCGGTGTTCGTCTTCGCCGGTCAGGACGCGTTCTGGGTGGGGATGGCGCGCGAGTTGCTGGCGTCGTCGCCGGTGTTCGCGGCGAGGATGAGCGAGTGCGCCGCCGCGTTGGCACCGTTGGTGGACTGGTCACTCCTGGCGGTGGCGCGCGGTGACGAGGATGCGCCGCCTGCCACGCGGGTCGACGTCCTCCAGCCGTTGCTGTGGGCGGTCATGGTGTCGATGGCGGAACTGTGGCGTGCGCACGGCGTGGAACCCGCTGCTGTGGTGGGACATTCGCAAGGCGAGATCGCGGCGGCCTGCGTGGCGGGAGCACTGTCCCTTGAGGACGGTGCGCGGATCTCGGCGTTGCGCAGCAAGCTGATCCGGCGACGGATGTCGGGAACCGGCGGCATGATGTCGGTGATGGAGTCGGTCGACGTGGTGCGGCCGCTGCTCGGGCCGGTGGACGTCGCGGCGGTCAACGGGCCGCGCACGGTCACCGTGTCCGGGTCCTCCGACGACCTGGACGCGTTGGAGCGGCGGCTGTCGAAGGCCGGGGTGCCGCGCTGGCGGCTGGCCGGGGTCGACTTCCCCGCGCACTCCGCGCACGTCGCCGAACTGGAAAGCGAACTGCTGGACCTGCTCGCCGGGGTGCGGCCGCGCGCATCTTCGGTTCCGTTCTACTCCACGGTGTCCGGTGGTCCGGTCGACACCGCTGCGTTGGATGCCGGCTACTGGTACCTCAACCTGCGCCAGCCGGTCGCGTTCGCCGACGCGGTGTCCGCGCTGCTGGCCGACGGGTACACGACGTTCGTGGAGTCGAGTGCGCATCCGGTGCTGTCGGCGGGCATCCACGACATCGCCGAGGACGCCGGGATCGAGGTCACCGCGATCGGCTCGGTGCGCCGCGACGACGCCGGACCGGACCGGTTCCTGCGCTCGTTGGGCGAGGCCCACGCGCACGGCGTCGACGTCGACTGGGCAACGGTGTTCCCGGGCGCGCGGAAGGTCGATCTGCCCACGTATTCGTTCCAGCGCGAGCGGTTCTGGGCCGTGGCCACGCCGCGTCGGTCCGATGTGGACGATTGGTGGTACCGGGCTCACTGGACTTCCGTGCCCACGCCCGATGACGTGGCACTGAGCGGGACCTGGTTGCTGGTCGGGCCCGCGGACGACGAGGTGGTGGCCAGTCTGCTGGCCCACGGCGCGAAGGTGCGGCACTCCACCCTGGAAGCCGGCGAGGCGTTGGACCTCCCGGACGACCTCACCGGCGTCGCCTCGACTCTCGCCGCTGACCAGACGATCGCTCTGATCCAGGAACTCGTGCGTCTCGACGTGAGTGCCCCGGTCTGGGCGCTGACCCGAGGCGCGGTCGGCACCGGCCCCGACGACCCGGTGCGCGACCCACGTCAGGCGCGTGTGCTGGGCGTCGGGTGGACTGCGGCACTGGAGCACCCGGCGTTGTGGGGTGGCACAGTCGACCTCCCGCCGATCGTGGACAGCCAGGTCGGTGGCCTGCTCGCCGCCGTGCTGTCCGGTGCCACGGGCGAAGACCAGACCGCGGTGCGGCCGCGCGGCGTCCTGGCCCGTCGGCTCCATCACGCTCCTGCTCCCGTCCGGCGTTGGTCGCCGGGTGGAACCGCGTTGGTGGTCGGCGACGGCGCGCTCGGCCTGGAGGTCGACCGCTGGTTGGCCGACGCCGGCGCGGACCACGTCGAGATCGTCAGTGGCGTGGACGCCGGTGGGCTTGAGGCCGTGATCGCTCGGTTGTCGGAGGAGGGGCGGCCGGTGCGGTCGGTGTTCCACGTCGGCGGGGAGGTCGCGCTCGGGCCGTTGGTGGAGGTTGCTGCCGACGGTGTCGAGGCGGCTGTCGCCGCGAAGGTCGAGCTGGCGCACGCGCTTGATCGGCTCGTCGGGGAGGTGGATGCGTTCGTCGTGTTCACGTCCACGACCGGGGTGTGGGGTGCGGGTGGGCACGCGGTGCTCGCCGGGGCCGACGCGGAACTGGTCGCGCTCGCCGAGAGTCGGCGGGGGCGCGGGCTCGCGGCCACTGCGGTGGCGTGGGGGCTGTGGGACGTGCAGCGGTCCGGGGGTGCCGAGGACGATCGGCTGGTGCGGGGTGGGCTCGGGTTCCTGCCTGCCGAGCGGGCGTTGGACTGTCTGGCCGGGGCTATCGCTTCGGGTGATCCCGCGGTGGTGGTCGCGGACGTGGCTTGGGAGCGCTATCTGCCCGCGTTCACCGTGGCCCGGCCCAGCCCGCTGCTCTCTCCGTTCGCTGAGGCACAGGAGCCCGTTGCCGAGGTGCGACTGCCGCAGCTCAGCCCGGCTGAGCGGAGGCGGCACCTCGTCGAACTGGTGCGCGCCGAAGCCGCTGCCGCGTTGGGGCACGCCACCGCCGAGTCGATCGACGCGGCAACTCCGTTCCGTGCCTTGGGGTTCGACTCGTTGATCGCCATCGACCTGCGCACCCGGCTGGTCGCCGCGACCGGGGTGTCGTTGCCCACGGCGGCGGTGCTCGCGCATCCGACGCCGTCGGCTCTCGCCGAGCACCTGCTCACCCTGGTCGACAGCGGCGCCGAGCCGCGCACCGACCTGGTCGCGACGTTGCACCGGCAGGCCGTCGAGGCCGGAAACCACGACGGCGCGGAGGCGTTGCTGCTGTCCGTGGCGGCGTTGCGGCCCACCTTCGCCCGCGGCGAGTGGACCGTGACGGCCGACCGGCTGCGCGCGGGTTCCGGCGGTCCCAGGCTGGTGTGCGTCGCGCCGATCGTGCCGATCACCGGCCCGCACGCCCACTACGGCCTGGCCGAGGCGTTCCCGGACGACTGGGCGGTCGACTCGCTCACCCCGCCGGGGTTCGCCGAGGGCGAGCCGCTTCCTGCCGACCGCGACGCCCTGATCACCGCTCTCGCCGACGCGGTGACGGGCTCGGAACCGTTGGTGCTGCTGGGGATCTCCTCCGGCGGTGTCCTCGCTCACGAGGTCGCGCACCGCCTCGCCGCGGCCGGGCGGGAGGTGCGGGCGGTCGTGCTGGTCGACACCTACCTGCTCGACAGTCCCGCCAAGAAGGCGTTGCACCCGGCCCTGTGGCGCGGGCTCTTCGAGCGCGAGCACGTCGTCGACGGGTTCGACGGGACCCGGCTCTCGGCATTCGCCTGGGCCGAGCGCCTGCTGCTCGACTGGCGGCCCGCTCCAGGTCTGCTCACCGTGCTGGTCCGCGCGGGCGAGCCGCTCGGCGGTCTCGCCGGGGACTGGCGCACCGACCTGCCGGGCGTTCCCGCGTTCGTCGACGTCGACGGGGACCACTTCACCATGGTCGAGCAACACCTGAGTGCCACCGTCGGTGTCATCCGGGACCGGCTCGACGCGCTGACCGACGACGCGAGGACCCCACGATGACCGCACTGCACCGCATCGGCAAGCACACCCTCGTGTCGCTCGACGGCGACGGACGCTGGGCGCGCGGCAGCAGCGCCGTCGTGCACGACGGCGACGAGGGGTTGCTCGTCAACGCCCGCCGCGACCGCGCGCACACCGAGCAACTGCTGGACGCCGTTCGTTCCGCCCTCCCGCACGTCCACATCGGACACTTGGTGGTGACCGACGCCGCCGTGCACCGGCACGGCGGGCACGCCGCGGTGGCCGGGGCCGAGGCGCACGTCAGCACCCGCGTCGCGGCCGAGATCGCCGCCGACCCCGGCCCGGTGACCGCCGAGCCGAACTCGTTGCTGGACAACCATCTGCGCCGCACGCTCGCCGGGTTCGACCTGTCGGAGCCGGGTTTCGCTCCCAGCACGCCCTTCGAGAGCTGCACGACGGTCAAGCTGGGCACCGTGCCGGTCGAGTTGATCGACCTCGGCCCCGCCCACAGCGCGGGCGACACCGTCGTGTGGTTGCCCGACGACGAAACCCTGATCACCGGCGACCTGCTCTGCCCCGGCACCCACCCCGCGCAGTGGTCGGGTTCCACCGCCCGCTGGCACGCGGTGTGTGCGGAACTCGCGTCGATGCGCCCCGCCGTCGTGGTGCCCGGCCGCGGCCCGGTGACCACCGTCGCCGGAATCCTCGACTTCCGCAACTACCTGGAGCACCTGCTGGTCGAGACCCGCCGCCGCTTCGACCGCGGCATGCCGGTGGAGGAAACCGCCGTCGACCTGCCGATGTGGCGCTGGGCGGACTGGGCGTGCCCGGAGCACCTGGCGATCACGGTCGCGCACCTTTACCAGGAGTTCGGCGGCGCCCCGACCCCGCGCTCCTCGGCGCTCACCCTGGCCGCCGAGATCGCCGAGGGCATGCGCCGCCCACCGCGGCTGCGCCCGTACGCCCCCGCAGACCGCGACCCGGTCACCGACGAACGGCTGGCGCTCACCGAGGGGGCGAGCGCGATCTGGGACGAACACCGCGCGCAGACCCCGAACATCCTGCTGACCCTGGTGCGCCACCCGCACCTCTACGAACAGACCGTGCCGATCGCCCGAGGCGTGGTGACCGGGGTGCTGCCCGCGCGCGACCGGGAGATCGTGATCCTGCGTGGCGCCTGGAACTGCGTCGCGGCCTACCAGTGGAACCACCACCTGCCCATCGCCGCCGCCGCGGGCCTGTCCGCCACCGAGATCGACGCCCTGTCCCATCCGGTCGGCGCTGGAAGGTGGTCGCCTCGTGAGCAGCTGCTGATCACCGCGCTGGACGAGTTGCACGCGCAATCCACCATCTGCGACGCCACCTGGCGGGACCTGGCCGCGCACTACTCGCCGGTGGAGCTGATCGAGCTGGTCACGTTGTGCGGCGAGTACCGCAAGATCTCGTTCCAGATCAACGCGTGGCGCGTGTCGCAGGAGCCGTGGGCGGGGCCGATCCGGCTGCCCAGCGGGTGGCCCCGGTGAGGCTGAGCCGATCGCGGTAGCGGAACCGGTCGTTCTCGTCCGCCGGGAGCGGGTCGCCGGCTTCAGACAGACCGCATGGCGGCCGCCATCGTCACCTGGCTCTGCTCCAGCGCGGTGGCACCGTCCTCCACGTCCCACAGGCAGTTCTGCAGCACCCGTCCCAACGTCCACCCGGCGGCCCGGTCGCGGTCGAGGCCCAGCTCGGCGGTGAGCAGGTCGAAGCGCCGCCGCACCACCCGAATCGGGTCGGCGGTCACGGCATCCCACTCGCTGTTCAACGCAGGCCACAGGTCGAAGCCCGGATCGCCGGCCAGCGGTTCCGGGTCGATCGCCAGCCACGGCTCACGTTCCGCGGCGAGCACGTTGCCGTAGTGCAGGTCCCAGTGCAGGAGGCGATCGCCGGGTTCGCCGGCCAGTTCGGCAACCGCCGCGGCACACGAGCTCAGCAGCGCCCGGTCCGCCGGGTTGGGCAGCGCGGCGCTCGCTTCGGGCGTCTGCGCCAGCATCTCGGCCGCGATCTCACCGAGTTTCGGCACATCGCGTGGCGCGGTCACCGATGTGAGCCTGCGCATCAGCCCTGCGAGCACGGTCATCGCTTCGTCGTCGTTCTCGACGTCCGCGAGGGTGCGCGCATCGTCGAGCCGTTCCAGCAGCATCGCGCAGGTCTCCGGATCGCTGTCGAGCAACCGCACGATGCCCGCGCCGTCCCAGACCCGCAGGCCGATCAACGCGGCCCTCGTCTCGGTCTTGGGCATCTGCAACCGCAGCGCGGCGCGTCCGCCGGCGCCGAGGACCGGCAGCACCAGTGCCGCTTCTCCGGAACGCGGCTGCCCGTCCGGCTTCAGCGCCCATTCGTCCAGGAAGCGGTCGACCAGTTCCGGCAGCGCCTCGATCCACTCCCGCTCGGCCTCGCCGCCGTTCTTGCGGTACGAGGTGGCCAGATCGGCCGGGACGTCGATGCGCGTCAAGTGGGAACTCCCCTGCGGTGTCCTGGGCTGCCCTGCGGACGGGCGCTTGGCCACGCCACAGCCTAGGGAGCCACCGATGCGCTCCACCACCGCAATGTTCGCCCTGAGCACTGCCGCGCGGTAGCTCCACCGGCTCACAAGGCCGTCCGACCGGGTGTCGCATCGATCAGGATGTCTCTACAGAAAGTAGCAACACCTCCTTCGGTCGGCCCGGTTCGTCATCCGTTCGGCCCACTCGTTCTCTACTCACCGCCAGATGCCGAGGCGATCACTGGGCCAGTCGCGGTCACTTGCCGTGAGAGCGGTTTCACGCCTCGACGATTGGTCCATACCTATTGCCGTAGTCCACACGGGATCGGTCGTATCGCGCACGACCGGCATGACAAGAGGAGTTCCGAATGTCGACACCCCGGTTCCTGAAGCGCGCCGGAGTGGCCGTGGCCGCGCTCGTCGCCACCACCGGCGCACTGGTGCTGCCCGCCACGACCTCGTCAGCCCAACCGTCCACAGCGGACGCTTCCTTCGTGGTGAGCGAGGCCCAGTTCGACCAGATCTTCCCCGGCCGCAACAGCTTCTACACCTACAGCGGCCTGACGGCGGCGCTCGACGCCTACCCCGGCTTCGCCAACACCGGCGACGACACGGTGAAGAAGCAGGAAGCCGCGGCCTTCCTGGCCAACGTGAACCACGAGACCGGCGGCCTCGTCCACATCGTGGAGCAGAACCAGGCCAACTACCCGCATTACTGCGACGCCGGCCAGCCCTACGGCTGTCCTGCGGGCCAGGCCGCCTACTACGGCCGCGGACCGATCCAGCTGAGCTGGAACTTCAACTACAAGGCGGCCGGAGACAACCTCGGCATCGACCTTCTCGGCAACCCCTACCTCGTCGAGCAGGACGCGGCCGTCGCGTGGAAGACCGGCCTCTGGTACTGGAACACCCAGAGCGGCCCCGGCACGATGACCCCGCACGACGCGATGGTCAACGGCCGCGGGTTCGGTGAGACCATCCGCAGCATCAACGGCTCCATCGAGTGCAACGGCGGCAACCCGGCGCAGGTGCAGAGCCGGATCGACAAGTACACCCAGATCACCGGAATCCTCGGTGTCCCGACCGGTGACAACCTGTCCTGCTGACCCGAACGCGGCGCGAGGGCCTGCCCCGGTCTTCCGGGGCAGGCCCTCGCGCCGCACGGCTTCGCAACTCCGCCGAGCACTCAGCTGGCGGCCTGGAAGGCAGCCGGCACCGCTCAACTGGAGAACGAGCAGCAGTTGCACGAGCGTGATGTTCCAGCGGGCGGGGGATACGCTGCTCTGTGCCGGGTTGCCTGGCGAACTGCCTTGTCCGCCAAGGGATCTAGTTCGCAGCGCCGCCAGACGGACCTTTGACCTGGGGGGTCGAGCAGTCGACTCGGAGAGGCCGTTTCCGCGCAGGAAGGTTGAGCAAGTTCGATGATGCAGCAGGAGAACTCCGTCGTCCGGACGACGCCGGGTGACACGCGCACACCGTTGTTGGAGTCGTTCGACCACTGGGTGTCGCATCAGCCGGCCGCGGTGGCGGTCGAGCACGCGACTGCGAACTGGACTTACGCGCAGCTGGACGCGGCATCGGACGCGCTCGTGCAGGTGCTGGCCGATCACGTGGCACCGGGCGACCTGGTCGTGGTGGCGCTGGGCCGCAGTCCCGAACTCGTCGCGGCGGCGCTGGCCGTTCGCCGGCTCGGCGCCACCTATCTCGCGGTGAGCGACGCGAAGCGCTTGTCCACGCTGGCCGACGCGGACATCAGGCCACGTGCCGTCCTGAGCAGGCTCGGTGAGCTCGCGGAGCCGTTCACGACGGTCGCCGTGCCGGCAGGCGACGGGGTGGCGGTTCACCTCCACGATGCCGCGGCCGGTGATCCCGAGACGGCGTACGTCGTGTTGACGTCCGGTTCCACCGGCGTGCCGAAGCCGATCGCCGTCGCGGAGCCCTCCCTGCGCAACCTTTGTGCCTGGTGGCATGACATCAACGGGACTGGTGCGGGCAACCGCGTCGGCTTCGCGGTCGACGTCGCGTTCGATCCCCACCTGAAGGTCCTGTGGGGTGCGCTGACGACCGGTGCCGCGCTCTGCCTCGCGGCGGCGGAGGATCTCGAGGACCCCGCTCAGGTGCTCGAGTGGCTGGTTCGTTCCCGCATCACGGCGTGCGTGCTGCCCACCCCACTGGGCGAGATGGTGATCTCCCGTCCGTGGCCAGCAGAGACGGCGCTGCGCCACCTGTTCATCGGCGGTGACCGTCTGCGCGAGTGGCCCCACGAGACCGTCACCGCCGTGGTGCACAACGCTTACGGACCGGCGGAGTGCACGGTCATGGCGACCAGCTGCGATCTGGGTTCGGCTGACCGTTCGGCGGCCGTCACCCCGCCCATCGGCACCGCGATGCCCGGTGCCGATCTGTGCGTTGTGGACGGAGACCGGCAGGTGGTGCCGCGGGGCACCGCGGGCGAGTTGCTGATCGGCGGCGCCTGCCTGGCCACGGGCTATCTCGGCAGGCCGGAGTTGACGGCCGACCGGTTCGTGACGGCGACCGTCGACGGCGCCGGGCAACGCTGGTACCGCACGGGCGACTGGGTGGTCATGCGCCCGGATGGCGTGCTGGAGTACCTGGGGCGCAACGACAACCAGGTCAAGGTGAGCGGTGTCCGGGTCGAGCTCGACGGCGTCGAGGCACTTGCCGAACGGGTGAACGGTGTGCGACGCGCGGTGGTGCTCGCGCTGGGCAACGGCGCGGACACCCGCCTCGCCGCGTTCGTCCTCGCCGACGACCGGACGGTCTCCGCCGACGCGATGCGCGCCCACCTCGCCGAGTTCCTGCACCCCGCCGCGGTTCCTGGCGTGATCCGGTTCGTCGACGGCTTGCCACACAAGGAGAACGGCAAGATCGACCACGAAGCCCTGCGCGCACTGCTGCGGGACGGCACCGATGGCGAAGAGCCCGGCGTCACCACCGAGGCGGAACTGGCGGTGCTGCGCGCCTGCCGGGCGGTGCTGGGAGCCCAGCACGTCCCGCTGGACGTCAACTTCGTCGACATCGGCGGCTCGTCCCTCGTCGCGATGAGGATCGCTCAGCACCTCGAGCGGGCGATGGGAGTCAAGGTGCGGGCGCGCGACCTCTTCCTCAAGCCCACTCTGCGCGACCTCGCGGCGGCGCTCGCCGGCTGAACGGCGAACAGTCCGTGCCGCGCCCGGGAAGCCGGGCGCGGCACGGAGATCAGGACTTCGGTCGCGCGCCGACGACCTCGTGCGCGGGCGCCAGACGCACCCCGGCGAGCCGCAGCAACGGCGCCGTCATCATCGTGGTCGTGAGCGCGACGATGGTGAGCATCGAGAACAACCGCTGGTCGATCAGCCCGGCCTCGTAACCGACCTGCAGCACCACCAGCTCGGTGAGACCGCGGGCGTTGAGCAGCACACCGACCACAAAGGACTCCCGGCGGGGAAGACCGGAGAGCCGCGCGGCCAGGCCGGCACCCGCGACCTTCGTGACCACGGCGACGACGAAGAGCGCCAGGAGCAGCAGCACGGTCTCGCCGTTCAACCGCAACGACGTCAGGTCGACCTGAAAACCGAAGCACAGGAAGAAGAACGGCAGCAGGACACTGCGCGACGTGGCGATCAGCCCCTGCACGGCCGGAGTGCGACTCGTGGGCCACACCAGACCCACGAGCAGCGCACCGACCAGCTGATGCACGCCGAGCGCGGCGGTGACGAACGCCATCACGGTCACCACGACCACGAGCGGCGTGATCGTCCCGGTCAGCCGTGAGGACAGCGCCCGCGTGATCCTCGCGCGGGTCTTCCCGAACGCGAGCACGACGAGCAGAGCCACGACAACCGCGCTCACGGCGGTCCACCAGCCCTGCTCGGTGCCCTGCGCCACGGTCAGCGCCGCGGCCAGCAGCGCCCACCCGCCCACGTCACCGATCGCCGCGGCGAGCAGGCTCAGCCTGCCCACCGGGGAACCGGTGAGGTCGTGATCCTCCAGGATCCGGGCGAGCACGGGCATCGCGGTGATGCTGAACGCCGCGCCGACGAACAGGACCAGCGCGAGCTCGCTCCTCGCGGCGCCCTGGAAGCTGCCCGCGAACGAGAGCGCGAGGAGCACCCCACCCGCGAACGGGACGAACAGCGACGCTTGGCTCACCAGCACGGCCTGCCGGTTGTCCTGCACCGACCTGCTCGTGGCGATCTCCTGCCCCACGCCGAACATGAAGAGCACGAGCCCCAACTGGGCCAGGCCGTTGATCATGGATCGCACGCCGCCCGGCAGCAGCCATTCGCTGATGGCCGGGCTCAGCGCCCCGAGCAGCGACGGGCCGATGGCCAGCCCGGCGACGATCTCCCCGACCACCTTGGGCTGGCCCAGCCGGATCGCGAGCGCCCCGGCGCCGTGCGCCGCGACGAGGATCAACGCGACGCCCAGCAGGAACTTGGCCGCCACGTCCACTTCAGACCCGCACCCAGCCGAGACCGTCGTCCGACGGCACCAACCCGTCGTCGAACAACGGCAGTTCGCCGAGGGAGTCACTGCCGAACTGGGCCTGGGCCTGCACCTGGGCGCCCTGGCGCATGACGTCCTCGACGACGTCGGAGTGGAACAGCTGCCCGACGTCCTCCCCCGCCTCGGCGCTCGCGGTGTTGCCCAGTTCCTTCGACGCCGACTCGATCCGGGCACGCGTGGTGGACAGCACCGAGTCGTCGGACGCGACACCACCGACGAGCGTCGCGAACGACTGCAGCTCGTTGTCGCCCACGTTCACGACCTTCTTGGCACGCCAGAAGTACGAGTTCTCGTCGACGTGCATGTCGTAGAACGACACCAGGAACTCGTAGAACAACGAGTACTCGTGCCGGTAGCGCCGCTCGAACTCCGTGAACGCCTCGGCTTCCTCGATCTCGCCGGCCAGCACGCTGTTGATCGACCGGGCCGCGAGCAGCGCGCTGTAGGTGGCGAGGTGCACCCCGGAGGAGAACACCGGGTCCACGAAACAGGCGGCGTCGCCGACCAGCACCATGCCGTCCCGCCAGAACTTCGTGTTCAGGTAGGAGTAGTCCTTGCGGACCCGCACCTTGCCGTACGGTCCCTCGGTGATCCGGGGCGTGTCGCCGAGCAGGTCCTGCACCTCCGGGCACCGCTCGAGGAAATGCCGCAGCGCGGCTTCGGGATCGCCCTGCAGATCGGCCGCGTACTCCTTCGCCACCACGGCGCCGACGCTGGTGAGGTCGTCGCGCAACGGGATGTACCAGAACCAGCCTTCGTCGAACGCGATCGAGAAGATGTTGCCCGACTCCGGTTCCGGGAGCCGCTTGCCACCCTCGAAGTACCCGTAGATCGCGATGTTCTGGAAGAACTCGGAGAACTCCCGCGAACCGCCCGCCCGCTTGTGCAGCCTGCTGAGGTTCCCGGAGGCGTCCACCACGAACTTCGCGCTCACCTGCTGTTCGGCTCCGGCGGCGTCGCGGTACCGGACGCCGCTCACCCTGCCGGTCTCGTCGTCGACGACGTCGAGCACGGTGCAGTTCTCCCGGACGTCGGCCCCCTTGCGCGCGGCGTTCTTCAGCAGGATGTGGTCGAACTTCATCCGCTCCACCTGGTACGCGAACGAGGTCGGCCCTTCGAGGCGCGGCGACAACGCGAACGAGAACTTCCACGGTTCCGGGTTGGCACCCCAGCGGAACCTCCCCCCGCGTTTGACCGTGAAGCCGGCCGACACGAGTTCCTCGGTCAGGCCGAGAAGTCCGCAGATGCCGTGCACCGTGGCCGGCAACAGCGACTCACCGATCTGGTGGCGGGGAAAGGTCTCCTTCTCCAGCAGCAGAACGCGATGCCCGCGCATCGCGACCATGGTGGCGAGCGTCGACCCGCTGGGGCCGCCGCCGACGACCACGACGTCGAAGTCCTTGGTGTCCTCTGGGTTCTGCATCGAGGTCATCGTGATGCCTTCTGCTAGACGGGATCTGTGTTCAACGCGAAGAGGTCTCGTCCGCCGTCAGGCGATGCCGGCGGCCCGGCGCTCGAAGTCCGTGGCGAGCCGCGTCCAGCTCTCGGCGCAGCTGCTGGCGAGGCGGGCGACGAGGGGAAAGCAGTGCGGGGGCAGGGCCTCCACGAGGTCCTTCTGGTTGGTGTGGCTCACCGCGTGCAAGGTGAGAAGTCTCAGCAACGCGCGGCCTGCTTCGGTGAGGTTGACCGCCGGGTCCCTGCGCAGGCCTTCCAGCAGCCGCGCCGCGTCGGCCTCTTCCCGGCGCGGTGGGAGCGCGCACCGCGGTACCAGCTCCCGCACCGTCGCCGGTTCCGACCTGCTCCGCATTCCCTCGGGAACGGGATCCTCACCCCGCCGCAGCCGATCACGCACGTCCCTCGCCGTGCCGACCGAGATGCCGGCCGCCTCCGCCGCTTGCCGCAGCGTCGCACCGGGGTGCCGGGCGAACACCTCGCCGGCCTTCCTGCGGCCTTCAGCGCTGTTCAGCGGACGCACCCTGCCGTCCTTGCCCACGCGCACCGCGGAATGCGACGTCTGGTCCACCGACCTGCGCCGGATCGCCGCCACGGTCCTGGCGGCGACGCCGGTCGACGAGGCGATGGAACGATCGGACAGCGTGGGTTGCGCCGCCACCATCCGCGCGACGACCGACTCCCGTTCGGCCGGGGACAACGGCCACCTGGATCCGGCGACCTCACTGCGCTTCTCGAATTCGGCATCGGGATCACGCGGTTCTTGCACGAGAAACCACTCCCGTTCAGGTACGAGCGCGCCGAGGAGACGAATTGTCCGTCCGCTTCGCAACGCGGCGCTGCTCCGCCGAAGGACGACCCCCACCCTTTTTGACGTCGGCCAGAAGATTAGGTGAGGACAGGTCGCACCCGTACTGATAACCATCAGGAGCGCGGGCCGGCGAGGTCAGACGCGCACGCCGCGGCTCAGCTCGAGCACGGACGCGACCTCGTCGACGTCCTTGGCGGACGAGTTGAACCTGCGCACGCCCCGACCTGCGAGTTCGTCGATTCTCGAGGACACCTCCGCAGGCGTTCCAGCGATGACGAACCTGTCCATCAGGTAGTCGCGCACCCCCAGGTCCGAAGCCAGCCTGCGGTAGTCCCGCACCTGCTCGGCGGTCGAGCTCCCGTGGTTCCGCAGATCGTACGCCCGGCCCAACTCGAAGATTCCGCGCTGATATTTCTCGGGGACGAACTTTCCCTTCATCCCGAACCGGGAGAAGTGGTGGGCGAACGATCCCAGCAGCCATTCAGCCTGGTCCACGGCCACCCCGGGAACGTCGTCGACGTACATTCCACCTGAATTCCACGTCAGCAGCAGGTCCTCGACCCGCCCGCCGACGCGCGCGCGAACGTCGGCGATGACGTTCATCACCGGTTCCACGACGTCCGCGCTGTGGCCCAGGCCGAGGATCAGCCCGTCACCCAGTTCGGCCCCCAGTTCGAGGGAACGCCGGCCGTGGGCCGCGAGGTAGATCGGAATCCTCCCGCGGGGCCGGACGGAAATGCGATAGGTCTTCCCGTCGATCTCGGTCCGACCCGACTCGAGGAGTTCTCGAACGGCGATCACGAACGCCTTCAGATCCGCGATCGTGCTCGCACAGCCGTTGAGGTTGTAGACCCCGCTGTCCCCTGTTCCGACACCGAGGTACACCCCTCCCTCAGCCGCCTGGCTGAGGGAGGCGATGGCGTTCGCGGTCACCACGACGTGCCTGGTGACCGGATTCGTCACGCACACACCGATCGGAACGGACCTGATCTCCCGGGACAGCACGCCCAACGCCACCCACGGATCCAGATAGAGCGCGGGCGAATCCCAGAGTCCGATCTGCTCCGCCCCCAGGAGTTCGGCCTTCCGGGCGATGCGCACGGCCTGGTCCACCGATGACGGGTTGATCGCCACCTCGACTTCGAATTTGCGCATGCCACCGCTTTCGCTTCGAAATGGGAAAAGACTATCGATTCGGGTGGGGAAGTCGTCCTGGCGAAAGTCAGGGCGTGGACGACACGCCCGTTCCGCACCTGCGAGGTGTTAGGACCGGGGCAGCACGATGACCGCTAGCGTGTGGCTCACCGCGAATGACCCACCGCGGACGTCGCACGTCTCGCGGCCAGGGCGGATCCATCCCTGACCGCGAGAACAAACTCGGCTCACAAAGCCGACGCTAGGCGGCTGCAGGCGGCTTGACCGGTGACGAGAGCAGGCTGAGGTGCTCTTCCCGGACGAGGTCGTAACGCAGGGCGAAGGACACGAGTGCCTCGCGCTTGGAGTGCATCCGGCCGTTGGCCGAGTACATCGCCCACTGCTCCACCTGCAGTTTCCGGCCGCGCAGGTAGTCGATGTGGTAGTTGACGCTGCTGCGGTTCGCGTCCCGGAACCGGTGGTTCTGCCGGAGCCGGTCGACGACCTCCTGGACGGAGGGCACCGCGGCCATGGACGACCCGCGCAACCGCGGTTCGCAGAGCGCCACCAGCACGAGGAAGTACTTGCTGCTCTCGTCGAGCTGGAACGGCTGGGACTCCGCGTGGTCCGCGACGCCCGTGTCCTGGACCTGGTCCGGAGGCCTGCCGAAGACCGTGACCTGGACGAGCCCGGCCCAGGACGGGATGAGCACCCGCGACATCTCGAACGGGATCACCATCCGCCGCCGGCGCGGAGGGACCTTGACCAGCTCGGCGCCGCCCTCCAGGTTCTCGACCGCGAAGGTCGTCGACGAGGTGAAGTTCGAGACGAACAGGTTGCCGGAGATGACCTCGAACGACCCGACGCCGTGCGCGGCCAGCGGCTCGAAAGACTTCGACCGCCGCGAGATGCCGAACCGCAGCTGCTGCTCGGGACGAAGGCGCACCTGCTCGACGTCGCCCGGCTCCTGAACGCCTTGCGCGGTTTTCGACCACATCACCACAGCCGCACCGTCGGATGCGGCGTCCACCACCTCCCGGTCGGCGAACCCGACCGGGGCGAAACCACCAACGCGCACGAAAATCCCCCCAGATGATCGATTTCAGATTATGCGCTTGCGAATGACAGTCCTCTCCACCGCAGGAACGCGTGGCCTATCAGGAACAGCCCAAAACCGCGTTTCCGGACAATCCATCTGGGATGCGGAGGCGACTTCAACCAGAGCGTCACCCGATTTGCCGACAAAGATCAACCTCTGCACGGCGAAGCCCAGGACGACCCAGGCGTGGTGACCCTTCCGGCAATTGAACCACCGCCCCCAGACGGTTGTCAGATGCGCAGGAAGACTAACAAGTCAATGCCATCCCACACTGATCCGAACGGGTGAACAACGGCCTGAAACGTGGTCTTTCAAATCTCATCCGGCTGAGCGCATGCGCGGACACAAGTGCAATCAAGCCCCAGGCGCCATTCCAGGAAACGTGGTGCCGGCCTCCGCGGGGAAATCGGCAGCACTTCTGGTGGTGCGGACGTCGTCCGCACCACCAGAAGTGCTGTCACCGCGGGTGTCGCGTGCTCAGAGCACCAGTTCCCGCACCGCGTCGGCCTGCTTCGCGAGCACCGTGTGCTGGAACAGCAGGTGCAACGGCGGCCTGCCGCCCAGCTCCAGCTCCAGCCACGCGGCCAACCGTGCGAGCAGCATGGAGTGACCGCCGACGCGGAAGAAGTCCGACGAGCCGGTGAAGCGGTCGTGGCCGAGCACTTCCTGCCAGCCTCGCGCCACCAGGCTCCGCACCTCGTCACCGGACTCGGCGAACGGCAGTTCTTCGGCTGGCCGCACGTCGGCCGCCATCTTCTTCAGCTTGCCGCGGTCCGTCTTGCCTCCGGGCATCGTCGGCAGGGCCTCCAGCCGCGCCCAGTCGGCGGGCACCAGCGGAGCGGGCAGACGCCGCGCGAGTGCCTCGCGCATCAGGTCGCCGTCGACGTCCTGCTCCCCCACGTAGAACCCGACCAGGCGGGGCTCGGCGCCGGAGCGGTCCACCACGACCACGCAGCCGGGCAGGTCCAGCGCCTCGGCGGCCACCGCCTCGACTTCCTCGAGTTCGATGCGGTAGCCGCGCACCTTGACCTGGTTGTCCGCCCGGCCGAGGAAGTTCAGCCGGCCCGCGGCGTCGCGGTAGCCGAGGTCACCGCTGAGGTACACCCGTTCGCCCTCGACCACGGGGAACCGGGCGGCGGTCGTCGCGTCGTCACCGCGGTAGCCGTCGGCAAGGCCCCACCCGGCGATCGCGAGTTCACCGACGGCACCGTCCGGCAGCGGCCGGTGGCCGTTGTCCAGCACGTACATCCTCGTGCCCGGCAGTTCGACGCCCAGCGGCACGTCGTCGGTGTCCGGGTCCGCCTCGGTGATCTCGTGCGTCGTGGTCGTGACCGCGGCCTCCGTGATGCCGTAGGCGTTCAGCAACACACCGTCGAAGGCATCTCGCAACGACCGGATGACCCCACCGAGCAGCCGTTCGCCGAACATCACGAGCAGACGGGGCGACCACCGCCCGTCCGCGAGCGCGGCGCACATCTCGTCCTGCGCCGCCAGCACGTGGCTGGTGGTCAGGGTCACGGCCGTGACCCCCTGGTCCGCCATCAGCCCGACCAGTTCCGCCGGCGCCGGGAAGTCGACGTCCGGGACGACGATGGTCGCTCCCTTGTGGAGGGTGGGCAGGATGTCGCCCAGAGCCACGTCGAACACCGGCTGGGCGAAGTGCAGCACGCGATCGTCCGCGGTCAGCTCGAAGCGGTCGGCGATCCGCTCGACGTACCCGGCCAGAGCGGCCCTGCCCACCACGACCGGTTTGGGGACCCCGGTGGACCCCGACGTGTGCAGGACGTAGGCCGCGTCGCCTTCGATCACCGGTACCGGCGCGGCGGCGGGGAAGGAACCCCGGTCCAGCAGAGCGACCGGGGGCGGTTGGTCGCCGAGCGCCGACGCGTGGTTCTCCGTCGTCACCACGAGCGCGGGATTCAGCCTGCGCGTCAACAGTTCCAGCCGCGTCGGCGGATCGTCGACCGAGAGCGGGCAGTACACGGCGGACAGACGCAGACAGGCCAGCAGCGCGACGACGGAGCTGACCCCTCTGGGGAGGACGAAGGCCACCGGTTGCCCTGCCCGCACCCCGGCGCCGGACAGCTCGGAGACCAGGTCCGCGACGCGCCGGTCGAGTTCGCCGCGGGTGATCCGGTCGGATCCCGCGATGATCGCCAACCCGTCCGCGGGCCGGTGCCGCCAGTCGTCGAGGACCGAGCAGCCGGCTTCCCCCGCGTCCTCCGGCGCGATCAGCGGCACGGCGTCAAGAGAAGCGACGATCGCGTCGGGATCGGCGAGATACGCCTCGAGCAGGCCGAGCAGGCGCTGCTGGAGCTGGAGAACGGCCGCGCGGGTGAACCGGCTCTGGTCGAACTCCCACACGACGACCATGCCGCCCTGTCCCGCTTTGGCGCCCACGACGCGCCGGTCGTCCGGGATGAGCACGACGTTCAGGTCGAACCGCGCCGTGCCGGTGTTGACGCCCTCGAAGAGAGCGATGTCCAGATCCGGCACCTCGACGTCGGGCAGCACCGCGTCGTGAGAGCTGAACACCACGTCGAACAACGGGTTGTTCACGCCATCGGTGCGCAGCTCCAGCGCACGCGTGATCGTCTGCACGGGGACGTCCTGGTGCGGCAGGCATCCGAACAGCGTGTCGATCGCGTTGTCCACCGCCTCCGACGCGGTGGCAGCCGGATCGAGCTTCAACCGCAACGGGATGGTGTTGACGAACATGCCGATGGTCGACTCGAACCCCTCGGGCCGGTTGCCGACCGCCGATCCGATCACCACGTCGGTCCGTCCGCTGTGCCGGCGCAGGAGTTCGGCGAACAGGCCCAGCAGCGCGGTGAACGGCGTGTGGCCGCGCTCGCGGCACAACGCGCGCAACGCGGTCGCCACACCCGGTTCGATGGGCTGTCGCAGCTGCATTCCGTCGCGGGCGCGCTCGGCCCGCACCTGGCTCACTCCCGGCATCGGCAGGTCGAAGTCCGCGCCGGCCAGTTCGTCACGCCAGAACTCGACGCTCTGCTCGCCGGGCGCACGCCGCGAGCGCACGTGGTCCTCGAAGGATCCCGCCGGCGGCGGGGAGAAGTCCTCGCCCAGCACCCGGCTCCGGTAGCCGCCGAACACGTCGCGCAGCAGCACCGCGAACGACCACCCGTCGTGGATCAGGTGGTGCTCGACGTGGATGATCCGGTGGTGCCGCTCGGAAAGACGCACGACGCACCACCGCAGCAGTGGCGCCTCGGAAGTGTCCAGCGGCGTGCGCGCCTCCTCCATCAGCATGTGCGCGAACGCGGTTTCGGGATCGGTTTCGCCGCTGAGGTCGGCGGTGCGCCACCGCGGCGGGCACTGCTCGCGAACCCGTTGTGCGGGGTTCTGCCCAGGCCTCTCGACCAGTTCCAGCCGAAGTCCGGCATGGCGTTCGAGCGCCGCGGACAAGGCGTCGCGCAGCACCGGAACGTCGAGGGAGCCACGCAGGTCGACCGTGGCCGTGAAGTTGTACGCCCGACTGCCGGGGGAGAGTTCCTCGTGCAGCCACACGATCTGCTGCGAAGCCGAGAGCTCGAACATCGACCACATCTCCGATCACTCGCCGGGCGGCAGGAAGGGCCTGGGATGACGCGCCAAAGCGAAACCGCACGGCCGCAACGGTTTGCGCGAACCGAACGTACCTCTCGTGATCGGTGGCGATACCCCGTCAGACGGCAGGGTCCCGGCCATTCCCCGGCACACGAGCGTTTCCGGCGGTGTTCAGCTCGCGGCGCGCACCACGTCCGCGACGATCGCCACTGCCCGGGTGATGTCCGCGGAGGCGAGACCGCGATGCGTGACAGCCCTGATCCGGCCGTGGCCGAACTCGCCCACGGCCAGACCGCGTTTCCCGGCAGCGTCCACGAAGGACTTCTCGTCCAGACCGTCGGCGGAAACGCGGAACAGGACGATGTTCGTGGTGACCGAGTTCGCGTCGACGTCGATCCCGTCCACGTCCGCGAGGCCCGCCGCCAGCTGCGCGGCGAGCGCGTGGTCCTCGGCGAGCCGGTCGACCATGGACGTCAGCGCGACCACACCGGCGGCCGCGAACACCCCGGCCTGGCGCATCCCGCCGCCGAGCATCTTGCGGACGCGCCGTGCCCTGTCGACGAAAGCGGTCTCCCCGGCCAGGATCGAGCCGATCGGCGCCGACAGGCCTTTCGACAGGCAGAACTGGAGCGAGTCGGCGTGGGCGGCTATCTCGGCCGCGGGCACGCCGGACGCGACCGCGGCGTTGAAGATCCTGGCACCGTCCATGTGCACGGGAACGCCGTGGTCTGTCGCGAAGCTCCTGAGCTGGTCGAGGTACCCCTGGCTCAACACCCGGCCGCCCATGCGGTTGTGGGTGTTCTCCACGCAGACGAGCCCGGGCAGCGCGAACTGCGGATCGTCCGGGTCCGGCGGCAGAGCGGCCGCCAGGTCGTCGATCGCGAGCGTGCCGTCGGGTTGCGTGGGAACCGGTTCGTACACGATCCCGCCGCACACGCTCGCCCCGCCGGCTTCGTACAGGTAGATGTCGCTCTCGTTGCCGACGAGGACTTTCCCGCCTCGCGGCACGTGCACGAGCATCGCGGCCAGGTTCGCCATCGTTCCGCTGGGCATCAGGCACGCGGCGGGCTTGCCGACGCTCTTCGCGGCCAGCTCCTCGAGCTCGTTGACGGTCGGGTCCTCCCCGTACACGTCGTCGCCGAGTGGTGCCCGCGTCATCTCCGACAGCATCCGCGCCGTGGGCAACGTGAAGGTGTCGCTGCGCATCTCGATCATGTCGGTTCGTCTTCCCCTCAGTCGTTCGCCAGCTCGACGGTGACGCGGTCCAGCGCCGAGTCGAGTGCTCGGTCGAGCTCCTCGACCGAGCCGGCCGACGCGATGACGTACCCGATCCGGTCGTAGGCGTCGGTCGCGGTCCGCACCAGGTCACCAGGACCGCGCGAGATCCTGACCTCGGCCACTCCCCCGATCAGGCGGGCCTCCTCGATCCCGTGCACGCCCGTGATCCGGCCACCGGCGGGACTCGTCACGAAACAGACCCCAGCCGTGCGCTGCGGTTCGGGCAGGAGTTCCAGGCCCATGCCGGCCGCCGCACGCAGTTGCTGCGTCAGCAGGTCGGGCCCACCGGCCAGCCTGACCAGTTCGGGAATCATGCCGCCCGCGAGCCGTGCGTTGATCTCGATGATCACCGGTCCGGCCGGGGTCAGGCGCAACTCGGTGTGGCAGGCGCCGTGGTGCAGCCCGACCGCCTCGACGGCCGAGCGCACGACCTTCTCGATCTCGCCGGTCGTGTCCTCGTCCAGCGGCGCGGGGAACGCGTGCCGCAACTCGACGAACGAGGGCGGTGGTGACACCGACTTCCTGGTGATGCCCACGACGCGGAGTTCACCGTCCGCGAAGATCGTCTCGACGCTGAACTCCGGTCCCTGGACGAACTCCTCGACGAGCACCTCCTCCGGCACGGCCTGCCCGCGGACGTTGTGCGTGATCGAAAGCAGCTTCGCGACCTGGTCGCGCACCTGTTCGGCGGAGGTGCACAACAGCACCCCGGTCGACGCCGAGTCCGCGACGGGCTTGACCACGCAGGGCAGGCCCGTCGCCGCCACCGCGGCGGGTACCTCGGCGACCGAGGTCACCGGCACCGCCACCGGCTGCGGCAGTCCCGCGTCCGCGAGCAGGCGCCGGGTCGCCGTTTTGTGGCGGCACGCGCGGACGGCCTCCGGCGGATTTCCGGGAAGCCCCAGCGATTCGGCCAGCGTCGCGGCGGCCTCCAGGTAGAACTCGCTGGTGGTCGTGACTCCACCGACCTCGGCGGCGTCGAAGTGGGCACGGACGGCGGCCGCCAGGGCGTCGGCGCTGTTGGTGTCGCAGCGGATGATCTCGCAGTCGGCCTCACCGATTCCGGGGTACCGGTTCGGGTTGCCGGTGAGCAGCACCGGTGCCAGACCGAGATCCCTGGCGCGGGCGAGGGCGAGGACGCCGGTGCCCGTGGTGTTCGACTCCACGAACACCAGGCGTTTGCGCGGTGAGGCCGGCACCTGTGCCCACGACCAACCGCCGACCTCGGTGCCGTAGGCGACGTGCCGCGGCTCCGCACTGATGGGGAGCTCGTTCAGTCCTGTCCGCCGCCAGTACTCGTCGTCGTAGATCGAGTCGACGTAGCGGTCGCCCCGGTCCGGGAGGATGCCGACGATGGTCGTGCCGGGCGCGGAGGTGCGGGCGAGGTGCTTCAGCACC
The DNA here is from genome assembly GCF_043632865.1 of Lentzea sp. JNUCC 0626. Lineage (NCBI taxonomy): Bacteria > Bacillati > Actinomycetota > Actinomycetes > Pseudonocardiales > Pseudonocardiaceae > Lentzea > Lentzea sp. JNUCC 0626. The sequence goes on along the minus strand of NZ_CP171635.1, from coordinate 10,023,089 downwards.
TGGTACACCGATCCCGAGGAGTTGCCCGCGAAGACGCACTCGTCGCGGGCGAGGTCGCGGGTCGCCGCGAAAGCCTCGTGGTCGTTGAGCCAGTGCACCTCGTCCAGCTGCCCGAAGTCCAGGTTCCCGGGGATGAGGCTGTTGCCGATCCCGCTCTGCCTGCGTCCCGGCCGATCCGTCTGTCCGAAGAGGACACTGCCCACGGCGTCGACGCCGACCACTCGCAACGGTTCCGGCCTCCCCGCGGCCTTCAGCGCGCGGCGCAGAGCGCGAGCGGTGCCGCACAGGGATCCACCGCTGCCGACCGCGCCGACGAGCACGTCGACCCCGCCCGCGTCGGCCACCAGCTCGTCCGCCAGCGTCGCATAGGCGAGAGGGTTCCTCGGGTTGGTGTACTGCCGCGGCCAGAACGCGCCGGGGTACTCCTCCCGCAGACTCTCCAGGCGTTCCAGGCGGGCGCTCTGCCAGCCGTTCGCGGTCATCGCCTCGACCACGTGCACCGAGCAGCCGAGCGACCTCAGCTTCGCGAGGGTGATCGCGTCGATGCGGGGATCCGTCACGATGTGCACCGGATGGCCGAGCAGGCTGCCCGCCAGCGCCAGCCCCAGCGCCATCGTGCCCGAGGAACTCTCGATGATCGGCGCGCCCGGCGCGAGCACGCCGTTCTCGCGGGCGTCCCGGACGACCGCGCGGGCCACCCGGTCCTTCATCGCGAACATGTTCTGCAGCTCGAGTTTGGCCAGCACGGTCACGTCGGGTGGCCCCGTCCTCAACCGCACCAGGGGTGTGTGGCCGATGGCGTCCACCAGGTCATTGAAGATCATTGTCAGTCCGGCTCCCGGTCGGTTCGAAACCCAGGCTCTGGTAGCACTGCACCCGCTCGCGGTGCACGAGCCGGCCACATCGGTTGATGGCCTCGGCCAGCCGGCCGCGGAAGTTCGCGACGTCGTTCGGTATCAGCAACCCGATCGCGGATCCGCTGTGCGCGGCGACCACACCGACCCCGCCGACCTCCGCGCTGAGGGCGGTCATCGCGGTCAGCGTGCGCTTGCGGCACAGGCGCTGGTTGAGATGAGCGCTGCGGGTCGCGACGCGACCTATCGCCGCCACGTCACCGGATCCCACGGCGATCCGCGTCTCGTCCAGCAACCGGGCGTACTCGTCGCGCTCCCGCGGCGTGAAGTTCTTGGGGATCCGGTTGAACGCGACGGTGTCCACGGATCCGCCCTCGTCGATGCCCACGATGGTCATCGGCGGCAGGTCGCCGAGTTCGGCCAGCAGCGCGACGTTGCGGTGCTCGAAGGCCACCGCTCCCGGATACATGACGCCGTCCGTCGGTTCGATGCCGCGCAACAGGTCCTCGACGAGCCGTGGTGGCATGTCCACACCGAGCGCGGCCGCGACCGCTCGTGCCGTCGCGACCAGATCGGCGGAGGAGCTCGCCAGGCCCTTGCCCTCGGGAAGTGACCCGCTCAGCCTCAGCGATCCCCCACCCCCGCGGAAACGGGCCAGCACCGCCTCGGCGACCCTGCGCGCCTTCGTCTTCGTGGCGGGAAAGACCTCGACGCCGTCCAGCGTGCTCTCGTAGGCGAACGTGGCGGTGGCCCACCTGGCGATCGGCAGCGTCACCAGGAAGTCCGGCCCGTCGTCGGGCAGAGCGCCCTGCAACAGCTCGCCGAACGTGCCGAAGGCGGAGCTCACGGCGACCGCGCGGACGGGAACTCCGCCTCCCCCGGCGGCTTCCGTGCAGAGTTGCGGACTCATCACGCCGCTCCTCCCGGCAGCAGCGAGGCGTCGGTGGCGGCGATCGCGTCCCGCACCGCGGCCCTTCGCTCGTCCCACTGCTCCCTCAGCACGCCGAGCCGCTCCCGCTGCTCCGCCAGCAGTGCCGCCACGGAAGACGGACTGGTCGAGCCCGACGACAGCTTCGCGCGCAACTGGGCGTCCACGTCCAGCGAGTTCGTCAGGTACGAACCGGGGTCGTCGAGCACGTGGCCCGCTTCCAGTGCCGCCGCGACGAGTGCCGCCGGGTCGCCGTGACCGGCGTGACCGTTGCCTCCGGCCAGCACAGCGCTGACGTACCTCCCGGCGACGACCTGAGCGGTCCGCCACGGCACGCCCGCGCGCAGCGTCAGCTCGTTGGCCAGACTGAAGCCTCCGAAGTGGTCCTCTTCCGCCGCGGCACGCATCCTGTCGGTGCGCCACCGCAGCTTCTCCACGACCAGCGTGAACCCGGCGAGCACCGAGCGGGTCGCCGCGAACATCGTGCTCGCGTGCACGCCCGCCTCCTTCGAGACCTCGACCATGTTGCTGTACGGCGTGTTCCGCTGGCAGGACGCGAAGTCGACGTAGAAGGCCGTCAGGTGGCCGGTGCGGCCGCGCAGGCGTTCCAGCAGCGGGTAGTTCTTCTTCTGGGGCATGGCGGCGGAGATCCCCGCCAGTTCGTCCGGCAGCTCGACCAGTCCGTAGGCACTCGAACCCCAGGCCATGAGATCGGTCAGGAACCTGCTGAACCCCGTCCCCGCGGACGCGATGTCCGCCGCGACGTCGAGCAGCCAGTCCCGCGACGCCACCGCGACCAGCGCGTGCGGAACCGGGCCCTGGCAACCGATCGCCCGCGCCAGCAGGTTCCGATCCCACGCGAGTTCCTGGCCGGCCATCGGTCCCGCGCCGAGCGGCGAGAGGTTGATCCGGTCGTAGGTGCCGAGCAGTCTGGACGAGAAGCGCAGCGCGTGCTCGGCGACGGCGCTGAGGTAGAAGCCGGGCGTGACGACCTGGGCGGCCTGCAGGTGCGTGTACCCCGGCATGGGAGAGGTGACGTCGTGAGAAGCGCGTTCGAGCGCCACCTCGGCCAGTTGCCCGGCCAGCACCGCGATGTCGCTGACCTGTTCCCGGCCGTGCAGCAGCTGAGCGCACGCCTGCAGGTCGTTGCGGCTGCGGTCCACGTGCCAGGCGGGCACCGGCTCCGGCAGCGCCTTGCCGACCTCGACCTCCATCGCCAGCGCGATGTCGGAAAGAGCACCGGCGGCGCCGGCCGTGAGCTGGTCCGGGGTCAGCCCGTCGAGCGCGGCCGCGAGCCGGCCCGCCTGCGCGTCCGACAGGACGCCGAGGCGGCGGTACTCACCCAGCAGCGCTTTCTCGATCAGCACGTACCAGCGCAGGAGATGGACGACCTCGTGCCGGAACTGCGGCTCGAGGAACTCCTGCCTGATGAAGTCGTCCGGCGCCGCCGCCAGTCTGCCGGTCAGCTTCACCGGATGCCGCCTTTCCCCGCGACCGTGGCGGTGACGAGTTCCGCCGTCACGGCGGGATGACTGCGGACGACGTAACGCCCCGCGTTCTCGAACCGCGTGATCCGCGCTTCGGGGAGGATCGCCGCGCAGCGCGCCGCGGCGTCGCTCTCCCCCGGCGCGCGGGGGATCGTGATGATCGTCGCCGGCAGGTCGAGAGTCGTGGTGCAGGAGGCGAGATACCCCTCCGCCTCGCGGAGGTCGTGCCGGTAGGCGCGTTCGATCAGTTCGCCCCTGGCCGACCGCCACTGGTCCACGTCGGTGAACGCGCCGGTGTCGCGCAACCAGGCGCCGATGTCGGCCGCTTCCCGGCCCGAGGACTCCCGCGGGTCCGCCGCGGCCAGGAACAGGTGCCGCGGCACGACTCCCGCCGCCTGCAGCGACCTGCAGGTCTCCAGCGCGAGCGCGACGCCCGTTCCGTGGCCCCACAACGCCACCGGCAGGTCGACGTGGTCGAGGATCTCCTGGCTCAACCGGCCGGCGAGCCGGTCGAGGCTCGCCAGTTCGTCGTCCGGCCGGGCGGCGTCGTGGCCCGGCAGCTCCACCGCGTACACCGCGACGTCCGATGTGGACAGTTCGCGTGCCATGGCCTCGAAGTTGAGCGCGTTGCCCGCCTCGTACGGCACGCAGACCAAGGCGACGCTCGCCCCTTCCGGCACCGAAAGCGGTTGCAGCAACGACGAGTCGCGAGTGGACGCACCGTCCACCGCCGCCGCCAGGTCGGCCAGCGACGGGTTCGCCATGAGGTCCACGAGCGAGACGAGCCCGCGCAGTCGCACCACCAGCAGAAGTCCTTCCAAGGAACCCCCGCCGTGCGCGAAGAAGTTGTCGTTGCGGCCGATCTCGTCGAGCGGAAGACCCAGCACCTCCGCCCACACGGTGGCGATCCTCCGTTCAGTGCCGGTGCGCGGCGGCATCAGGCTGTTGCCGTTCGCACTGCTGATCTCGAGATCCGCCAGTTCCCGCCTGTCGACCTCGCCCTCGTCGGTGCACGGGAGCTCGGGCAGCCAGCGCAGCACGGCCGGGAGTTGGTGGGACGGCACCCGCTCCGCCAGGAGATCGCGGATCTGCGGAATCGGCGCCTGCCCGGCGTAGAACCCCGCCAGGCGCTCACCGGGGCCGTCGGGCAGCACGATCACGCACGCCGAACGGACTCCCGGTACCTGGCGCAGTGCCGACTCGACCTCGCCGACCTCGATCCGGACGCCGCCGATCGTCGCCTGTTCGTCCCGCCGCCCGACGAACCTGAGCCGTCCACCCGGTAACCAGTGCCCGCGGTCTCCCGTCCGGTAGCGGCGCAGTCCCGGCCGGAGCGGATCGGTGCCGAACGCCGCGGGCGTGCCGTCCGGGTCGTCGAGGTAGCCGCGCCCGACGCAGACCCCGGAGAAGGTGATCTCGCCGATCGCGTCACCGGCCACCGGCAGCCCGTCCGGGCCGAGTACGTCGACGAAGACGTTCGCGATGGGCAGGCCCACGGCGACGGGCTCCCCGTCCACCACGGCGCGGATGACCTCGTGCGTGGTGTCGCCCGACGCTTCGACAGCACCGTAGGCGTTCACCACGGGCACCTCGGGGCACTGGTCGAACCAGCGGGCGAGCAACCCGTGGCCCACCACCGCTCCCGTGACGCCGATCATCCGCAGCGAGCCGGCCGCGCGGTGCCCCGACTCGAGCCTCGTGACGATGACGTCGAGGTGGCTGGGGGTGAGCTGCAGGACGCCGACGTTCTCCTCCGCCAGCAGGCGCAGGAGCGCGGGCACGTCCAGCATCACCTCCGGGTCGATGATCACCGCGGTGCCACCGGCGACGAGCGGTGCGAGTGCCTGCCACAACGAATCGCTGGAGCAGTGGGAAGTGGTCTGCGCGACGACGGCCCCCGGCTCGAGCCCGAACACGTCCACCTTCGCCAGGAGGTGGTTGAGCACGCCCTCGTGCTCGCACGCGGCGCCCTTCGGCGCGTCGGCGGACTCGAAGGTGAAGTACGCGCAGGCGAGACCCCGGGCCGGCACGCGGCCAGGCCGTGCCCCCGCAGCCGTCTCCGGCGGCATCGCGAGCACGTCGACCGCTGTCCCGATCCGGACCGCCGACAGCCCGTCCTCCACCAACGCCACCCGGCATCCGCTGCGCCGCACCAGTTCCGCGATGCGCTCGTCGGGGTAGGCGGGGTCGATCGGGAGGTAGACCCCGCCCGCCTTGAAGACGCCGAGGATCGACGCCAGCCAGTCGAGCGAGCGGTGGCTGATGACGGCGACCACGCCCTCCGGCTGGAGTCCGGCCGCGAGCAGTGCCCCTGCCACGCGGTCGGCGGCGGCGTCGAGCCGCGCGTAGGTCCAGCGAGTGCCCCGGTGCACCGCCGCCACGGCCGACGGCGTGTCGCGCGCGCGATCCTCGAAGAGCTCGTGAGCGCGGCGATCCGGAAGTGTCCACTTCGGACCGGCTCCACGTGACTCCTGACCGCGGACTGCCTCGACGTGGTCCGTCACAGTGCACAGCCTTTCCGTACGACGGGCCACCGGCGGTCTCCGGCAACGGCAACGGCACATTTCGCCGGGCGACAATTCGGGAGGTGCCGCGAAATGGCCGGCCGGGAACTCAGTTCCGGCGGCCGCGGCGATTCTCGGCCTCGGGGAGTTCTGCGGACTGACGGCGGTGGCCACTCATGATCTGCACGCTAGTGCGCGAGAACCCCTGTCCGTACTGACATCGGACAGGGGTTCTCGTCGGCGGTGAACACCGGCGCCTCGTTCCCGGCGCGGGCCTTTCCGCGGAAACGCGGTGCCGGATCACATCACGCGGGCTCGGACACTTCCTGGGGGATGTCGCGCAGGCGGCGCAGCGGGGAGAAGAACACGAACCAGCCGGCCGCCCACGTGCCGACCAGCGCCAGACAGAGCGTGGGCCGCACGCCGATCGCCGTGCCGAGCGCACCGCCGAGGATTCCCCCGAGCGGCATCGTGCCCCACACCACCCAGCGAACAGCGGCGTTCATCCTGCCCATCATGTCCGGCGGCGTCACCGACTGGCGGTAACTCAGCTGAGCGATGTTGTAGACCATCATGGAGAAGTAGCCGACACCCCAGCCCAGCGGCACCAGCAGCACTCCCCAGCCCGGCCAGGCGAGCACGACGAGGATCGACGGCGCCCCGAAGACCAGCGCCGAGACCCAGATGATGCGCGCGGAGCCGATCTTCGCGGAAAGCCGCCCGGCGAACGCGCCACCCGCGATCCCTCCCACGGCGCCACCGGCCATCACCACGCCGGTCAGCGCGGGACTCACCTGCAGGTCCCGGACGAGGAAGATCATCGCCAACGCGCCGCTCATACCGGAGAACAGGTTCGCCACCCCGGTGCACGCCACGATCCTGCGCAGGATGCGGTGCCCGGCGACGAACTTCAGCCCCTCGGTGATCCGGCTCCGCAAGGTCTCCTCCGCCCGCCGCGGCGGGGGCGGCACCTCCCGCGTCCTGATCCCGAGGATCGTCAGCACCGAGACCAGGTAGGACAGCGCGTCGACCACCATCGCCCCGGCGGCGCCGAAAGCCCCGACCAGACCTCCACCCGCACTCGGTCCCGCGAACTGCGCGAACGCGTCGGTGGTACCGAGCTTGCCGTTCGCGTCCATCAGCTGGTCACCACGCACCAGCGACGGCACGAAGCTCTGGTAGGAGATGTCGAAGAACACCGTGCACACACCGGCCACCAACGCGACCGCGTAGAGCTGGGCCATGGTCAGCACGTCGAACGCGGCGGCCACCGGCACCGAGCCGACGACCAGCAGCCGGACGACGTTGCAGACGATCATGATCATCCGCTTGTCGAGTCCGTCCACCAGCGCACCGGCGGGCAACGCGATCAACGCGAACGCCGCTGTGCCCGCCGCCGCCAGCAGACCGACCTCGAACGTGCTCGCCTGGAGCAGGATGATCGCGACCAGTGGCAAGGCGATCTGGGTGACCGCCGACCCCATTTCACTGACGGTCTGCCCACTCCACAACAACAGGAAGTCCCGGTGCCGCCACAACCGCGGGCTCTCCGGCTTCGCCTCGCCGGCCGATCGGTCCTTCAGCTCTCTCGTCATCGGCACTCGGGGGCATCCCGTCCTGGCGAACCCGGTTCCCCCGACCCCCCTTCAATCAGGAAGCGGATGATGTTGCCACCGTTCAGCGGCATCGCGGCATTCGCCGTGAAATGACAATCCCCAGTCGCGGCACGGCATTGCGCCCGCGGCGCGGCGGAGCCTAGCACGGTGGTCACGCCGATCCGCCCGTTCGGGTTCTGCCCATCGGACGGTCAAATCCTGTCGGTTATCAGGAATCCGGCGCATGCGGCGTCCGGCAGGATCGGTGCGACGAGTGGAATCGGGGCCGCACGAGGAACCGGCCTCCGCGGCACCGCGGTCGTCCCGATCCTGCCGCACCACACGACACGGTGATCCCGAGCCTTTCCGGGCAACGAGCAGAAGACCCGGCGACCAGCGGATTGAGAGCGCACCGATGCAGAACTCCACCACGGCCAGTTCGTTGTGGCGCCCTTGGACGCCCATCAGCAAGCAGGCCGCGCCGTTGCAGATCGTCGAAGCGCGGGGCAACCGCGTCCGCGACGTGGACGGAAACTGGTACCTCGACGGCATCTCGGGTGTGCTGAACGCGTCCTGCGGACACGCGCACCCGCGGCTGATCGAGGCGGCGACCCAGCAGATGAGCCGGCTCGTCCACTACGACCCCATGGTGTCGAGCCACGAACCCGCCGAGACCCTGACGGCTCGGCTCGCCGAACTCCTGCCCGGCGAACTGACCGCGACCTGTCTGCTCAACAGCGGCTCGGAAGCGATGGAGGCCGCACTCAGGATCGCCCTGCAGCACTGGCGCAACATCGGCGAGGACCGCGACCGCGTCATCACCTTCGAGGCGGGCTATCACGGTTCCACCTACCTGGCCCAGCAGCTCTCCGGTCTGCCGTTCACCGTCAGCGAGTGGGCGCGGCCGTTCCCGGTGGACCACGTCGCCATGCCCCGCCCGGCCCGCGACGTGCGGACCGAGGAAGCGTGCGACGAGCTGATCGCGGCGTTCACCGCAGCGTTCGAGAACGGCACGCCCGTGGCGGCCGTGGTGGTCGAGCCGTTGCTGGGCCTGGGTGGCTGCGTCGTGCTTCCGCCGGGCTTCCTCACCAGGCTCAGGAAACTGTGCGACCGGCACGGTTCGCTGCTGATCCTCGACGAGGTGTTCACCGGGTTCGGTCGCACCGGCCGCATGTTCGGGTTCGACCACGACGGCATCACGCCGGACGTCGTGACCATGAGCAAGGGCATCAGCAGCGGGTACCTCCCGCTGGCCGCGGTGACGGTCACCTCGACGATCAAGGACTCCTTCGCGCGGGAGCCGATCATCCAGGGACTGCGGTACGGGCACACCACGGGCGGCCACGCCGTCGCGGCCGCCGTCGCGAACGCCGTGCTCGACGTCATGGCGGACGAGAAGCTCGTCGAGAACGCCGCGGCCAGGGGCGACGAACTGCTGGCAGGCCTGGGTCTGCTCCGGTCGAACCCGCTGATCACCGACGTCCGGGGGCTCGGCCTGGTGGTCGCCGTCGAGACCGTCAGCCCGGACGCCGGCGAGACGATCGCCGCCGCTGCCGCGCGCGCGGGGGTCATGACCCGGCACGAGCGCGGCATCATCCGCATCGCACCGCCGCTGACCACCACCGCCGCCGACGTGGCGGAGATCGTCCAGAAGATCAGCGCCGCCACCGACCAGGCACACCGCTGAACCGACTCACCAGGAGGAGATCACGTGAGCGAGACCGCGCGCTTCCCCGTCCTCGACGCTCCGGCGGACTCGCCGTGGGAGTGGCTGAGCGAGGTGGCGGCCGACATCGCCGGGCACCTGCCGGTCCACGGCGCGGTTCTCGTTCACGACCTCCCGATCGCCCTGCCGGACGATCTCGCGCGGGCCAGGGAGGCCCTGGGCGTCGCCGTGCACCGGCCCACCGAGGCGTTCAACCACAGGACCGACTTCGGCAACGGTGTCCAGGCACCGATCAGCTGGCCCGCCGAGCGGTCCATCTGCTGCTTCCAGGAGTGCTCCTACAGCACGACGTTCCCCTCGGTGGTGCTCACCGCGTGCATCACCCCGCCCGAAAGCGGGCAGGCCCATCTCAGCGACACCCGCCGGATCCCGGACCACCTGCCGGCCCGGCTCGTCGACCACGTCCGCGCCAAGGGGTGGGCCATGTCCAGGGTCTTCCACGACGGGTTCGGCCTCTCGGCGCAGGACGCGTTCTTCGCCGCGGACCGCGCGGGGCTCGAGAAGTCCTTGGGAGCGCTGGACATCGACTACGACTGGCTCCCCGGAGGCTCGCTGCGCACCACGCGCCGGCGGCCCGGCGTGGTGAGGCACCCGGTGACCGGTGAGGAGTGCTGGTTCAACCAGCTCGTCTTCCTCAACTCGAAGAGCCTGGACCCGGGCGAACGCCTGGTCATGGCGAACGCCTTCGGGGAGGACCTGCCCATGGACACGTTCTTCGGCGACGGATCGACGTTGCCGGAGGAGGACTGGACCGCGATCTACCGCGCCTACGAGTCCACCACGACGGAGGTCACCTGGCGCCGCGGAGATCTGCTGATCACCGACAACGTCATCACGGCACAGGGCCGGTCGTCGTTCGAAGGTTCCCACGAGTTCCTCGTGTCCCTCGGCGGAGAGATCGAGGGCCGGCGGATCCAGGCCTGACGTCCGCGGCACCGCGGACGTGGTTGCCGCGCAGTGGTCCGCACGCGATCATGCGTGCGGACCACTACGCGTACGGGCTCTCGTCTCGCGCGATGAACCTGACGTGCCGCTCGTTCGCTTCGTCGAACTCGGGCGACACGGTGAGGACGATCTCCATCGTGCCGAAGTAGTGGATGCGCGTTCCCGGCGGCGCGACGACGACGTCGGACGCCTCCGCCACGACCGGTTCGTCGTTCAGGTAGAACGTGCCGCGACCGCTGACGACGTAATAGGTGTACGTGCTCTTGAGGTCGTAGAACTCCTGAAAGTGTCCACTCTCGACACTCACGCGCACGACCGTGGCCGAGCCGGAGTCCTGACCGTAGAGGGTCAGCTCGACGCCGTGCTTGTGGAAACGCACGGCGTCCTGAGCCGGATACCGGTACCTGGCCCCGTTCTCACCGGTCCACATAGGACCTCAGAACCAGGACAGGAACCGGGCGAGCTCGGTGCCCAGCACCTCCGCCGACGGCCGCTGCACGGGGTTCTCGCTCCTGGGCTCCGAACCGGCGGGCGTGGTGCGGTAGACGTCCGTCGAATCCTTGACCGGCAGTCCCTGCATGACGATCGAGGCGACCGGATCGGTGCTGGCCTGCGTGATGCTGTGCAGCACCGTGTTTTCGAGGTGGTACACGGTTCCGGCGGGAAGGTCGGCGTCGAACACGCGGCGGAGCTGTTCGCGACCGCGTGACACCAGCGAGAACGACTTGCCCTCCCCCACCGGGAGGTAGTTGTAGTGGTGGTACTCCTCGCCGGAGGCGACGCTGAACTCGCGAGCGTTGTACGTGCCGAGCACGATCGCGGTCGTGAAGTTCCACCGGTGCGAGTGGACGTCCTCCATCGTCAGCACCGTCCCCGCCGGCTGCGGGTGCCACACGTGGAGGCGGAGCTTCCACGTGTCCCCTTCACCTCCGGTCAGGACGACCTTCAGGAAGCTGTTGGCGTGGTAGTAGGAGCGCACGGCGATCCGCGCGAGCCGGTCCTCGTCCGCGAGCACCCCGGTGAGCAGGGCCTTGAGCTCGGCCGGGTCGGCGAGCCGGCGGACCACCTCCTCGCCCTGCCGGAACCGGGCGTCCTCACCGTGCTCACCCGCCGCTTCCAGCTGGTGGTCGATCTCCTGCAACGACTCCCATGAGGAAGTACGCGTCATCTCTGAAGCCTCCCGTCGTGTATGCCTTCTGCTGCACCGGAAACAACCGTCGAACGTCAAGGCACCAGCGACGCCGCCGCGGTGCGCAGCAGCTGCGCGACGGCGTCGGACGGGTGGACGTCCTCGTTGTAGATCGCGTCGAATCGCGGGTTCGCGCCGTCCAGCCGGCAGTTGACGATGACGGAGTCCACCCAGCTCCGCGGCTCGCCCGGCACCTCCAGGTGGAACGCCTCAACCGACGTGCCCGCCAACGGCTGCATCCTGGTGAGGCCACCACCGTCGTAGACGTACAGGTGCACGCCGGGCGTGGATCCCGGTGCCACCAGCGTCTCCTGCCAGTACCTCCCGGCCACGAGGGGAGGAAGGCCGAACTCGAAGACGTCGAGACTCCGGCCGAACACCTCCTGCACCGTTTCCAGCGGATCGGTCGTCTTCCGGGTGAGGTGCAGCGGGACACCCTGGACGAACAACCCGAGGGTCTGCGCAGTGCCGGGCAGCACCCGGCCGTGTCCTTCGGTGAGCAGGCCCACCGTCGGATCGTCGACGACCTCCCGCATCGAGGCGAGGACGCTCGCGGCGGCCACCGCGTACGGGGTCACCCGGGCTCGCCTCGCGAAGTCGCCGACCTTCGCCGACACGTCCGGCGGGAGGTCGTGGGTCAGCACCTTCCGCGCAGGCGTGGCGCTGGGCGTCCGGCGCACCGAGAAGCCCGGCAGGACCGTCTCGAACTCGGCGACGTAGGACTGCCAGAACGCTTTGCGCGTGTGTCCCCACGCGTCGTCGAACTCACGTCGTTGCCGCGACGCGAATCCCTGGTACGTGCCCGCACCGGCGACGTCGATGCCGGCGCCCCGCAGGCTGCGCCCGTAGAAGTCGGCGAAGTCGGTCGTCATCCGCAACCACGAGACCTCGTCCGTGATGATGTGGTCGAGCGCGATCCCGATGAGGTGCCGGCGTTCACCGGTGCGCACGACCACGATGCGCGAGAACCCTTGCCCCGCCAGGTCGAACGGAACCCCCAGGATCCCGCGCAGCAGCTCGACCGCCTGCGCGTCGGTGCCGGCGGTGTGGAACTCGACCTCGCTCAACGAGTCCGCGTGGGTGCGGGCCTCGTCCTCCGCGACGTAGGTCCGGCGCAGGGCGTCGTGGCTCAGGCACACGTGCCGCCAGGCATCACGCACCGCACCGACGTCCAGCTCGCCGGTGAGCCAAGCGGTTCCCAGCACCAGATTGCTCCAGTCCGCGAACTCGCCGGAGAGCCTCGCCTGTTCCTGCAACGAGGTCGGGCCCGCGGAAACCTCGGCCTGGCCCATCGCCATCCACCCCTCTCTCACACCTGCGACCGGATCACGGCCGGGCCGGCTCTCGGTTGTTCGCGTCCTCACAGGACTCCTGCTCGAGGTAGGTCGCGAGCCCCTGCGGCGAGGCGTGCAGGAAGACGTGACGAGGCCGGACGTCCAGGCCCAGGCCGTCGTAGATCGCACCGACGATCTGGAGCACGTGCAGCGACGTTCCACCGTGCTCGAACAGGTCGGAGTTCTCGTCGAGGTCGTCGTTGCGAAGAACCTGCCGCCAGATCGCGGTGAGCGCGACGCGATCGGGTTTCACGCTGGTGCCTCCTCGGCTGCGAGACGTTCTTCCACGGGATGCCGTGCCGGCGCGGTTCCTCGGACCGATCACTCCCCCTGGTACGACTCGGCACGCTATCGACCGGAACAGCGGACCAGTACTGACATCGATCAGGCTCAAGGCGAATACCCGGCGAGGTAGGCATGTGGTCCACACCCGGCCGAGGCCGGGCCCGGATGCCGAGGAGGTGCCGTTCCGGTGGTTGAAGTTTCGTGGTCTGCCAAGGCGAATTCGTTCCACGCCGCGCACGCCGGTCCGCCGCTGGTGTTGCCGAACGCGTGGGACGTGGCCAGTGCTGCCGTGGTCGCCGCCGCAGGTGTGAAGGCCGTCGCCACCAGCAGCGCCGGCGTCTCGTGGAGTCAGGGCTATCGCGACGGTGAACGGATTCCCCGTGCCGTCATGGCCGCGGCGGTGCGGCGGATCGCACAGGCGGTGGACCTGCCGGTGACCGCGGACGTCGAAGCCGGGTACGGACCGGATCCCGCCGACGTCGCGGCGACGGTGACCGCGATCCTGGAGGCCGGTGCCGTCGGGATCAACCTGGAGGACTCGCGGGCACCGGGTGGCCCGCTCTTCGGCGTCAGGACGCAGTGCGCACGGATCGAGGCGGCGAGGAGAACCGCCTCGGCGGAGGGATGCCCCGGGCTGTTCGTCAACGCCCGGATCGACGTGCACCTGTTCGGCATCGGCGACCCCGCCGGGCGTTCGGACGAAGTCGTGCGCAGGGCGCGCGCCTACGCCGACGCGGGCGCTGACGGCATCTTCGTCCCCGGGCTGATCGACCTCGACGCACTGCGGACCCTGACGTCCGCCACCTCGCTGCCGATCAACGTCGGGGCCATGCCCGAGGGTCCGACCGTCGCCGAGTTCGCCGCCGCCGGTGTGCGCAGGATCAGTCTCGGCAGCTGGCTGGCCCAGACCGCGATGGCCACCGCGCTGCACACCGCCCGCGACGCCCTGACGCACGGCACCTTCGACCGCGTGGCCGGTGCCCTCGAGTTCGGCACGATGAACGCGTTCCTCCCGGAGAACCACGACATCGCGGTTCCGGCGAGCACCTGACCGATCTCCGGCGTGAAGCCGTTGTGCAACAAGAACAACGGCTTCACGCTCCCAGGTTTCTCAGGTGGTGCCAGGCGTATCGCGGTCCACGTGCTCGAACACCAACGACTCGTAGAACTCCGCGTCCGGAGAGGACACCACCTCGACCAGGTTCCACCGCTCCCGCCGCAGTGCGGCGGCCGCCGCCACCGGGGTCACCTCGGACTCGCTCGCCTGGCCGTCCGGTTGTCCCTTGCCGACGAAGCAGAGAACCACCGCGCGGGGGTGCCGGTTGACGGAGTCCTCGATCCTCTCCAGCACCGTGGCGGACACCTCGGTGGAGAAGGGTTCGTAGAAGTAGAAGAGTCCGGCGTCGTCCGGCACGTCGAACTTCGTGGCGTCGGCGTGCACCACCTCGATCCTGCCGGGCTCACCGCCGGGCCCGGTGAACGCCGCCACGTTGCTCCTGGCGACCGCGCAGAGCGTCTCCGAGGCCTCGACGCCGACGATCCGGCGGAACGGAAGCTCGGCGGCGAGCAACAGGACGCGACCCTTGCCGCACCCGATGTCGACGAAGGTCACCTCCTCGTGCCGGACGCGGCACCTGGCCAGCGCGTTGCGCACGGTGCGCACCGGCGTCGGCGAGTACCGGGCGTTCCTGCCGATCTGCAACTGCTCCTGTTCGGGAAGCTCCCACAGCTCGACGGACTTGCCGGTGTCGACGTCGTGCACGGAGTCGAACGGGGTTTCGCCGTCGATCCGAGCGAGCCGGTCGTCGAACTCCTGACGGAACTCGATCGCACGCAACAACCTCACCTGGTGGTCATCGCCGGACATGTCCGCACTCCTTCCTGGGAACCGTTCGCACGGCTACCCCGCGTTGCGCTGGTCGACGATCTCGGCGAGCTCGGACAGGACCGGACTGCTCGCGACGTCCCGCAGCGACACCTGGTTGCCGAGCTTCACGACGAGGCGGATGGCCGACAGCGAACTACCGCCCCTGGCGAAGAAGTGGTCGTGCCGATCGATGGCCGAAGCCGACAGGCCGAGCAGCTCCGCCCAGACGCCCGCCAGCATCTCCTCGGTGTCCGTCCACCCGGCCGTGCGGTCCGTTCGGTCCACCTCCTGGTGAACCGGGAGGTCCGCCAAAGCCTTCTTGTCGATCTTGGAGTTGGTGGTGAGCGGCATGGCGGAGAGCGGGAACAGGTGGACCGGGACCATGTACTCGGGCAGGACCTCCGCCAGCGCCGCGCGCACGGTGCCGGCCTCGACGTCCGGTGCCGACGTGTAGTACCCGACCAGTCCGGCGTCAGGATCGATGTCCCGCCTGACGACCACGGCCGCGTCGCGCACGCCGGCGACCCGGAGCATCGCGTTCTCGATCTCGCCCAGCTCGACGCGGAAGCCCCGGACCTTGATCTGCTCGTCACGGCGGCCGTGGAACTCCAGCACCCCGTCCGCGCCCCAGCGCCCGTAGTCACCGGTGCGGTACAACCGCATCGGGGGCTCCGTGCGGCTCTGCACGAAGGCGGCCGCCGTGCGCTCGGCGTCGTTGACGTACCCCCTGCCGACGCACACGCCGGCGAACACGATCTCGCCAGGAGCACCTGCCGGCAGCACCTGCAGGTGTTCGTCGACCACGAAGATCTGCACGTTGCGGACAGGTCCTCCGACCGGCACGGACGCCGAGTCCGGCGGCCGGTGCAGCGTGTGGTGCGTGGTGTCGTCCGACGCCTCGGTCGCGCCGTACGCGTTCGTCAGCGGGATGTCGCACAGGTCGAACCAGCGCTGCACCAAGCCCTTCTTGAGGGCCTCCCCCGTGACCACCACGTGCCGCACGGTCGGCAGCCTGCGTCCCGGCTCGATCTCGGCCAGCCGCGCCGTGAGCACGTCCAGGTACGACGGCACGACCTGCATCACCGTGGCCCCGGCGTCGTCCGCCTCCGCGAGGAAGGCGTCGACGTCGCGCACCACGTCCGCGGGGACCACCGTCGTGGACGCCCCGACGAGCAACGGCGCAATCGCTTGCCACAGCGAGATGTCGAAGGTGGCGGGAGCGTTCTGCAGGACCACGTCGCCGGACGTGATGCCGAGGTCCTCCAGCTTCGCCAGGAGGTGGTTCATCATCCCGGCGTGCTCGCACATCGCACCCTTGGGCGCACCGGTGGAACCCGACGTGAAGTAGATGTAGGCCAGCTGGTCCGCCCGCACGGCGACGCCGGGATCGGTGTTCTCGCTGTCGGCCAGCACGGCGTCGAGGGGCACCACGCGCGCACCGCCGGTGGCCGGCTCACCGACCGCGTCCTCGACCCCCTCGGTCACCTGGTCCACCAGAACGACCTGCGCGCGTGCCTGCCGGACGATGCCCCGCAAGCGGTCGAGCGGCCAGTCCGGATCGACCGGGAGGTAGACGCCTCCGGCCCGGAACACGCCGATGATCACCGCTACCCACTCGGCCGACCGCGTCAGGTTCACCGCGACGACTCCCTCGGCCGTCAGGCCGTGTGCGAGCAGGCCGCGGGCGACGCGGTTCGCCGACTCGTCGAGTTCGCGATAGGTCCACCGCTGATCTCCGCACCGGACGGCCGACGCGTCCGGGTTCACCGCCGCCTGCTCGGCGAAGAGCTCGTGGAACCGCTTCGCCGGCAGCTCCCCCTCGACGCCGGAGAGATCGCGCAACTGCGCGGCCAGTTCGTCCGGCGACACAAGACTCCGCGCGTTGTGGCTCGCCGCGGAATCAGCGACCAGCAGATCGAGAGCACGCGTGCAATAACCCGCGATACGTCCGACGAGCTCTTCGTCGAATTCGTCCTCGCGGTATTTCAGCCGGAACGAAGCCGAATGCCCGCCCCCGGTGAGAATGCGCATCAGCGCCGGCCCGTCCTGACCGGTCCGCCGGCTCACCTCTCCGCTCCAGCCGGCGAGGTCGAGCACCGATTCGCACTCGGCGGCGCCGGAATCGAAACCCGTGTTCCGCGCGGCCTGGTCGCATTGCTCGATCAGGTCGAGCCAGGAACCGTCCCGCACCGCGATGAGCGCCGGGCGCGGTTCGTCGCCGGCCGTGGTGCGGTGGCCGAGGGAGACGGTCCGCTCCCCGGTCAGGACGGAGACCACCTTCACCTGCACCGCGGCCAGCGCGGCCGACAGGCGGCCCGTCCCGGAAATCGCGCAGTGGATTTCGGCGGGCACTTCGACTTGGTACGTGCCCCAGGTTGCAGTTCCGGACGAGTTGACCATGGCCGCCTTCCAGTCGGACTGACCCGCGTTGTGCGAAACCGCACGTCCGAACCGGCAGATTACCGATCCGCGTTTCGAGTTGTCCTGACATCGGTCAGGGCGGCGGCCCGGGAAAACGGAGGAAGAATGGGGATCCACGCCCCTGGGCGGGACCGTCGAATCTGTGATCTTGAAGAGGTATCGCATGTACCGCGTTCGTCCCTGCGGGACACCGGCTGCCGCCGGAAGTCCCCGGCACACGAAGTCGCCGGGGTCCGCCGGTCCGGGAACGGTTCCGTCCGCCGTGGCAGAACACGGTGCCATGACGAGGATCCGTTGTGTCCGTGCCGCCTTCGCGCGGTCGACCCGAGCGTGACGGCGGCAGGTGGAGATGCGGTGGCTCGACGCCGGCGACCTTCCTGACGAACTCGTGGCGCTCATCGACTCCCTGGGCCCCGGCGAGCAACTGGCCGTCGTCCGGGACGGCCTGCCGATCGCCTCGATCACCAAAGCACGCGGCACTTCCCGGCCCGGCACCGGCGATGCCGGCTTCCGCGACCGTCAGCCACCGGCCGTCGAGGACGTGAAGGTCGTCGTCACCGCGATGAAGCTGTCGAAGTCCGCCAGGTCGTCACTGTCCGAACAGCTCGGCCCCGGCTACATCGTGCTCGACATGCACAGGGCCCCCAGAAGTGCCGACGTGCTGCTGATCCCGCCGCTGAGCCCTCAGCTGATCGGCAGCCTCTCGGCGATGTTCCCGGACGCCAAGGTCATCATCTCGGAGATCGAGGACAAGGAGCTCGGCGTCGTCTACCGGGGTCCGGTCCACCGCCTGCTCAGCGCGGGCGCCGACACCTACCTGCCGCCTTCCACGATTCCTCATCTCGCGCGGCGGCTGGACCAGGCCGTGACCCAGCTGAACCAGATCGCCGCCGCCGGCGCCTCGGCAGCGCTCACCATCGAGGCGCCTAAGGACCAGGACTCGCCGCGATAGCCGGAAAGGCTTGGTACGGCACGAGGTCTTCCACGCTCGGCAGAACGACGAGAGCGAGAATCTGAGCATGCAGGCAACTGGGCAGCCGGCCACGGCGGAGCACCCCGGGACGAGCGAGGTCTCCGGCACCCCCTGGTACGCCGTCTTCGACATCGAGATCACGTTCCCGCCCCGCGGCCGGCTGCGCGCGGAGGGCTTCCGCATCGGCATCACGACGGACCGGATCGACCGGGACGCCGTGGCCCGGCTCTTCGCCCGGCAGCTGGGACTCACCGCGGTCGAGACCGCAGAGGTCTCGAACCTGCGCGTGGTCCAGGCGCGGCAAGAGAAGCCGGCCCGCCCGGCGAACGACCGGCGCCGACTGGTCGAGCTCAGCCAGCCCATCCGCGACGGGATGATCACCTACCCCGGGCTGCCCGCACCGTCCATTTGCGACCACCTGAGCTGGGAAGCGTCCCGCACCGCGTACGGGCCAGGGACCGAGTTCCAGATCGGCCGCATCGACATGGTCTCCGGCACCGGCACCTATCTCGACACCCCGGCGCACCGCTACCGCGACGGCGATGACCTGGCCGGCGTCGGGCTGGACCGGCTGGCGGACCTGCCGGGGGTCGTGCTCAGGGCCACCGGGCTGCCGACGCGGGCGATCGACGTGGAACTGTTGCACGGCCTCGACATCAGGGGGAAGGCGGTCCTCGTCGAGACGGGCTGGTCGCGCCTCTTCGGGACCTCCGCCTACGGAACGGGTCACCCCTACCTGACCGCCGCCGCCGCTGAGTGGCTGGTGGCGCAGGGGGCGGTCCTCGTCGGCATCGACTCGCTGAACATCGACGACGACGCCGACCCCGCGCGGCCGGTCCACACCGCCCTGCTCGGCGCGGGCATCCCGGTCGTCGAGCACCTCCGCGACCTGGACCGGCTGCCGGTCGGCGGATTCCGGTTCACCGCGACGCCACCGCTGGTCGAAGGCATGGGCACCTTCCCGGTCCGGGCCTTCGCGGTGGTGGACGCGTAGGGCCTCTGCGGCGCGATCCCTGTTACCTGCCAGGACTTCGGGGCACCGGCGTCCGGGCAAGCTTGGCCGAGCACGCGCGGGCAGAGGAAAGGATCCCATGTCAGACAGACTTCCCTTGTTGAGCGCGCAACTCGCCTTCGCGCTGGACACCCAGCGCACCTCCAGAAGGCCCACGGTGTCGCTGAGGTTCCGCACGCCGCCCGGTCGCCTGGTCACAGCTGACGTGCACGAGGTGCTGAGGTCGGTCGTG
The DNA here is from genome assembly GCF_043632865.1 of Lentzea sp. JNUCC 0626. NCBI lineage: Bacteria > Bacillati > Actinomycetota > Actinomycetes > Pseudonocardiales > Pseudonocardiaceae > Lentzea > Lentzea sp. JNUCC 0626. Next base: position 10,003,737 of record NZ_CP171635.1, on the reverse strand, counting down.
CGGCGAAACCCGGCGCTCTCCCACCGGATCCGCTTCTCACGGGGGTCCTTCCACCAGGAGTGGTGCCCCGGTGATCTCGACTTCCTCGAGCTGCACGAGACGAGTGAGGACGCTGCGGGCGAGCGCGTGCGAAAGGAGATCGACGAGGAGGAGACCGCGGTCGAGGCTTCCCCGGTGTCCGCACGTCTCGTCCGTTCGCCCGAGAGCGACGTCCTGCTGCTGATGATGGACCACGCCCTCGTCGACGAGCAGTCGACCCGGATCATCACGAGCCAGCTGGACCGCCCTGCCGATCCGGACGGCGACGAACTGATGCGCTACCGGCAAGCCGTTCACACGACGAAGGAGCTGGAGGACGCGGCCGCGGCAGGCCCCGGCATCACGTTCTGGCAGCACCGTCTGAACGCCGCCACGGCCGACTTCCCCAAGGCGCGCAAGGACAGCACCGGCTTCGCACCGGTCACGGCACTCCCGGTCGTGGCCATCCCACGGTCACTTCGCGGGTCCGTGTTCCCGTTCGTCCTCTTCTCGATCCATCGAGCCGCGAGGGACCTCGGGGACGGCGGGCCGACGGCGGTCGGCTACCCGTGGGCCGCCAGGACCACCACTCGGTCCACTGTGGTCGGATGCTTCCTGAACACCGTGATCTCGCTGGACACGACCGGACCGGACCGCGCGCCGGGCTCCGCGGACGAGTTCGTCGCGGGGTGGTACCGCGAGATCGAACACGCGGACGTGCCGTTCACCGCGGTGGCCGCCGCCAGCCCCAGGTTCACCGGTTCGGTGACCGGCTACCTCGGCTACCAGCACGTCGGTGAACGCCCGCTCACGATCACGGGCGTCCCCGCCGTCCAGATTCCGTCGAGCCACGTCCGCACTCCCCCGACGTGCGGCTTCCAGGTCGCCGCGGCGGTCCGCGAGCACGAGCTCGAACTCCGGATCTGCGTCGACGAGGAGGCTGCCGGTCACGGCGCCCAGGAGTTCGGCGAACGGCTGCTGCACCGGTTGGACGCGGCCCTCACGAGGGGCTGACAGCCGGAAGCCGGACCACGAGGGTCCGGCGTGGCAACCCGCCGCGCGGCGAACGCCTGAGCTGTCTTCGCCGCGCGGACGAGCACTTCTTCCTTCAACCGCAACGATGCTGGGCCGCGCACCGTGCTCACGCGGCGGTGTAGGCGATCACCAGGACGTCGCGGTGCGCCGGCAGGCCGGGCGAGACCGGCAGCACCGGGGTGACCGAGTGCAGGGTGCGGCGGTCGTCTCCCAGGAGCAGATCTCCAGGCGTGGCAAGGGTGCAGGTCAGGAGGTGCTCACCGGCGTCGGTGTGGACGGAGCTCTCACCGCCGGTGACGTTGCTCCGGTTGATCAGCAGTGAGGTGATGAAGGTGACCCCGTCGCGATGGCGCCCCTCCGGGGTGGGCTGGCCGGGCCGGTCGCCCGCCGTGATGCGGTACGGGTGGAGCTTCACGTTCCAGCGCTGGATGCCGCCGACCTCGCTGAAGATCAACCCGAGGCAGATCAGCAGGTTCCGCAGCAGAGGGTCAGCGGTGAACGAGTCGGTCAAGGGCTCGTAGTACCGGTCCGTGCCGCCGTTGAGCGGGTTGACGGTGCTCTCCTGGCGGTACGGCCCGTGCGGGAGCATGGTGAGTTCACCCGACGCGGGATCGAGGTCGTACTGACCGTACCGGCGGTAGCGGTACGTTCCACCGTCCGCCATGAAGGTGTCGAGCAGCAGTTCGTCCCAGTTGCGGCCGAAGCGGGACCAGTCGTCCCCGGTCACGCCGATGAGCCGGCTCAGCTCCTCCGACGGTAGTAGGTGCGCGCCCGCGCCCGCGAGTGCGGGTACGGCGGAGGAGCTGACGACCTCGGCGCTACTGAACATGAGCGAGATCCTTCCTGGGCATGTCGGACGGAACGGGGCGTGCGGGTGTCTGCCTTCCGGTCTCCGCGGCGATGGACCGGGCCTCCCACGCTTCGCGGTCCCTGAGGTACAGCGGCCGGGGTGTCGTGATCGAACGGGTTTCGGCACCGCCGGTCCGCAGCAGCCAGCTCACCCGGCCGGTGACGTGCTGGGCGCAGCTCTCGATGAACCGCTGTGCCGCGTGGTGGAGCGGGCCGAACCACCGCCCCTCGAGGGCTTCTCGCACCCAGACCTGTTCGAGGTGCTGCTTCTCCCGGATCAGTTCCGCGGGGCAGCAGGCCGCCTCCACGTGCCGGTAGGACTGCAGCAGCAGCCACGCCGCGGGCATCTCGCGGAACTCCAGGACCTTTTCGCCGCTGTCCAGGTGCTCCAGCCCCGAGTACCGGCCGAGACCGTGCTGACCGACGAGGTCGTTGAGGACGCCGATCAGATCGACCAGCGGCATGCGCTGGTCGTTCAACGCGACCGGCACTCCGGACTCGAAGGAGACCGAGAGCGTGCGGGGATCGGTCGGCACGCCGAGAACGCTCCACCGGTACAGTTCCTCCGGAACGGAGTGCTCCTCGGGGTCGTCGATGATCCCGGACTCGAACTCCCGGCACCACAGGTTCGAGTCCCCGCTGACCGAGCGCCCGGACAGCAGGTCCAGTCCTGCCTCGCGCAGCGCGCGGTGCTTCTCGTCGCGGTCCACCGGGTCGAGGTCGTACGGACTTCCGTACGCCCCCCGGTACCCCATCAGGCCGAGGGCCCCGTTGAGCCTGCGCATCGAGTTCTGCGAACGGTTGGCGGTGTGGATGACCGCCTGCGCTCCCAGGGAGTCGGCGAGCTCCGCCGACTCCTGCGCGATGAGCGGGCGGCTCAGCGTCGAGCTGACCGGGAACACGCCCAGGTACGTCGCGTGCGCGGCGATGGCAGGCGCGACGTACGACGACGCGAACTTCTCCCGCCGGTCCAGGACGTGCAGCCGCACGCCCAGCGCATCGGCGATCTCCCGCCGGTGGTCGCCGGGTTCGCTTCCGCCGAGATCGAAGCTGACGGCGTGGACCTCGGTCATGCCCATCTGCCGCAGCCGCAGGAGGAGGTAGGAGCTGTCGAGGCCGCCGCTGAACAGCGTCACGATCGGCGAAGCCGGGTCGAGCTCCGTTTCCAGCTGACGAAACGATCGGACAAGAGGTCTTTGCATGACGACTCCTACAGCGCCAGGAACGGAACAAGAACCAGAAGCCACCCTGCGGCTGCCCTCGGCCACTTCGCCGTCAGGTCGCCCGGTCAGCCGACGCGGCGCTCGGCCCGGGCAACTGCTCTGCCCACTTGCGCAACAGCTTCCGGTCGACCTTGCGATTCGAGTTCAGCGGAAAGCTGGGCACGTGCACGTATCTGCGCGGCAGGATGCTGTCCGGCAGCAGTCCGCGCGCGCCTTCCGCCAGTGCGGACTCCGGCATCTCGGCACCGGTGTAGAACACCACCAGTTCCGTTCCGTACGCCGAAGAACTGACGACGGCCGCCGCGTCGCGCACGCCCTCGCACTCCCGCACCGCGTGGTCCACTTCGGCGAGCTCGACACGCCACCCGTGCACCTTCACCTGCGAGTCCACCCGCCCCAGGAAGGACAGCACGCCGTCGGAGCCGACGCGGACGCGGTCACCCGTGCGGTACCACCGCCGGCCGTCGAAGTCGACGAACCGGCCCTCTTCGTCAGCCGGATCGAGGTATCCGACGGCCATCTGCGGACCGGCGACCCACAACTCGCCCTCGTCGCCGGCCGGCTCGCCGTGCTCGTCCGTGAGCCGCAGGTCGTGCCCGGCGTGCAGCCGCCCGATCGGCACGACCCCGTTGACGGCGCGGTTCTCCGTCTCCGCACCCTCCCAGCGGTACCAGAAGACGTCGTTCAGCTCGGTCGACCCGTAGAGGTTGTCCACTTCGGACACAGGGGCCGCCGCCTGCCAGTCCGCCGCGTCCGGACACCGCAACGACTCTCCGGCGAAGAAAGACCACCGCAGGCCGCCGAGCGCACCGGGGCCCAGCCCGTCCATCTCGCGCGCCAGGCCGATCGCACTCGGAGTGGAGTACCAGACGGTCACCTCGTGCTCGGCGACGAATCCCGGAAGATCCCGATAAGCCGTCGGCGGGACCACCTGCACGGTCGCACCGGCACCCCAGGCGAAGAACGCGTTGTTGACACCGCTGTCGAAGTTCAGGTTGAAGGTCTGGGCGAACACGTCCGCCGGTCCGAAGTCGCACCGCTGGTCGATCACCTCGAAGTAGCGCGTGAAACCGCCGTGCGAGAGGCGAACCCCTTTCGGCACACCGGTCGAGCCCGAGGTGAACATGATGTGGGACTCGTCGGAAGGTGCCACGCGAGCCGGAGCCGAAAGGCCGGAGTCCGGGTGCACGGGGATCACTGCCGGGAACCGACCGGCGGCACCTCCCGTGTCGAGGACGCGCAGAGACACGTCCTCGCCCATGATCGCGGGGAGGACGTCCATGCCCTGCGCGTCGGCGACCACCGTGCGGGCGCCCGCCAGTTCGATCATCTTCCGGAGCACCGCGACGGGGAAGTCCGGCAACAGAGGGACAACGGTGCGTCCCGCGTACAGCACCGCGAGCTGGCCGACGTAGGACACCACGTCCCGGCCCGCCAGCACCACCACCGGACCGCCGGCTCCGCCCGCCACGAGCGCGCCCGCCCAGAGCAGCGCCGTTTCGTGTGCCTGCCGGTAGCTGACGACGTCCTCGCCGATGCGCACCGCGGGGCGGTCAGGAGACACTTCCAGTCCACGCAGGAATCGCTCGGTCAGCGTGCCTGACATAGCTTCGTCAACCCCTATACCTCGGCAGCGACACAACTCTTCGTCGGACGATTCGCGGTCCCGTAGTCGGGCAAGTAAAGCCCGGCCCACCTGCCGAACCGCACTGTCATCCGTCAGGAGGCACTCGCCTGTCCGTTCACGCCGATCCCACCCGGCAGCGCGCGACATCCTCGTCGCTGTCAGGGTGGACAAGGCCCCGCGGCCGCTAACTTCACGATCTCGACCGTTCTTCCGCGAGTCGAGATCGAAGGATGCGATGGCGAACCCGAAGACGCTCAAAATCGCCACTTGGAACATCGGGGGCGGAATCCTCGGCGAGTCCCACCAACGGGATGGAACGCCGATGCTCGACCACCACGTCTCGGTGCTGGAGGAGCACGGACCCGATGTCGTCTTCCTGCAGGAGGCTCACGAACGTCCAGCCCCGCGGGAAGGCCAGGTGGAACATCTCGCGAGAAACGCGGGATATCCGCACTTCGCGTCCTTCCCCGTCAGCGAATCGCACCTGGAGAAGAACAGCAGCCTCGCGCTCGGTGTGTTGTCGAGATTCCCCATCTCCACCGCCGCTTACCGGAGGTTCCCCTCGTTCCGGCTCGAGGCCGCCGGTCCGCACGGGACCCCCTGGAAGCTCCACGACAAGGGCTACGTGGCCGGCACCATCGATCTCGGCAGTCACCCGCTCGGTTTCCTCAACGCACACTGCTTCCCGTTGCACCGATTCGGGCACAGCCCCACCGAACCGCGGTTCGCCGCGATGTGGGAGATGCTCTCGGCGGAACTCCTGGCGTTGTGCGACGCGGGACCGGCGGTCGCCGCCTTCGACCTCAACCACGAGCCGGTGGAAGAGGTGCTCGGCGAGGTGCTGGGACCGGGGAGGTACACCAACTCGTTCACCGGCACCACGACGCCCGGCGGGGCGCAGCGGGACTACATCCTTCACTCCCCTGGCGTGACGACGCGCGCCGCGACGGTTCTGGACACGGGTTCCGACCATTCGTACTGCCACGTCCTGGCCGACATCAGGACGGCCACACGTGCGGCCGGACGATTCACACTTCCGGCAGCACCTCGTCCCTGATACCTGTCAGTACTCCGGCCGACTTCGAAGTGGATTCACTGGCGGCTGTTCATCCGCCAGACGCATCAATTCAGAAGGACGACGATGAGTGCCGCGCTCGAAAGCGAAGTGACATTGTTCCGAGTGCTGGTCAACGCTGAGAACCAGCATTCGCTGTGGCCGGAGTCAGCGGCGGTCCCGGCCGGGTGGAAACCGGTTTTCGGTCCGGTCGCACACGCCGAGTGCATCGACTACGTCAACGCGAACTGGCTCGACATGCGACCGGCGTCGATGACCGGCTGAAAACGTCCTGACACCCGTCGGTCTCCCCGGCCAAGTCTGCCGGGGGACGATGACGGAATCTGGAGAAGGAGATCGATGAACACGACGTGGGACTGGCAGAACGCGACGATTACCGCGGTGTTCGCCGAGCAGGTAAGAGCACGTCCTGACGCAACCGCTCTGCGCTTTTGCGGCGTGGACATGTCCTATTCCGAACTCGATCGCCGCGCCGAGGACCTCGCTCGGCGGTTGCGGACGCTCGGGGTGGGCCCTGAATCCGTCGTCGGCGTTTGTTTCGAACGTTCCTTCGAGATGATCGTGGCGCTCGTCGCCATCGTGAAGGCGGGCGGTGCGTACCTGCCGCTGCACCCGGACGATCCGGCGCCGCGGCTGCGGTTCATGCTCGACCAGACCGGCGCGCGGGTGCTCCTCACCCACGAGCACGTCGTGAGCCGGCTGCCGGAGCTCGAGCAGACCGTCGTCAGCACGGACGGCACGTCGCTCGCCGAGATCTCCCCGGACCGCGGGCCGCTGCCCGACAACGCGGCGGACAGCGCGGCGTACGTGTGTTACACGTCGGGTTCGACCGGTGAGCCGAAGGGCGTCCTGGTTCCGCACCGCGGTGTCACGCGACTCGTGCGCAGTGGCGACTACGCCGACCTCGGCCCCGACGAGACCTTCCTCCAGTTGTGCGCGTTGACCTTCGACCCCGCCGCGTTCGAGATCTGGGGAGCGCTGCTCAACGGCGGCCGCCTCGTCGTCTACCGGCCGGGGCCGTTGTCGCTGTCCGAACTCGCGGACTGCGTCGAGGCCGAGAAGATCAGCACCTTGTGGCTCACCACCGGCCTGTTCCACCGGATGGTCGACGGCCACCTCGACGGCCTCGGCGGACTGCGTCAGCTGCTGGCCGGCGGAGACGTGTTGTCTCCCAAGCACATCAACCAGGTGCGGCGCACGCATCCGCACGTCCGCATGATCAACGGCTACGGGCCGACCGAGAACACCTGTTTCACGACGTGCCACACGGTGACCCGTCCGGTGGGCGGATCGGTTCCGATCGGCCTGCCGATCACCGGCACCCGCACGTACGTCCTGGACGAGAACCTGTCTCCCGTCCCGGACGGCGAGTGGGGTCTGCTGTACACCGCCGGAGCCGGCCTCGCCCGGGGCTACGTCGGGCGGCCGGGGTTGACGGCCGACCGGTTCATCGCCGACCCCTTCGTCTCCGGCGAGCGGATGTACAGCGTGGGCGACGTGGTCCGCCGCGGCGCGGACGGCGTGATCGAGTTCCGCGGCCGCAACGACGACCAGGTCAAGGTCGGCGGCTACCGGGTCGAGCTCGGCGAGATCGTCGCCGCGCTCGCCGGTCTGACCGGCGTCAAGGAGGCGGTGGTGGTCGTCCGCCACGACCTGCCCCCGAGGGACAAGGTCCTGGTCGCGTACGTCGTGCCCGAGTACAGGCAGCACGACAGCCTCGCGACGGAGCTGCGTCTCTCGCTGTACCAACGACTTCCGCGCCACATGATCCCCGGCGCGATCGTGGTCCTCGACAGCTTCCCGTTGACCCGCAACGGAAAGGTGGACCGCGCGGCACTTCCGGCGCCACAGCTGTCGCCTCGTGAGGTCGACACGGTGTACGAGGCGCCACGAACCCCGATCGAGGCGCTGCTGGCGGACCTCGTGTCCGACGCGCTGGCGGTGAAGGAGATCGGTGTCCACGACGACTTCTTCGACATCGGCGGCAACTCGCTGATCGCCGCGGACCTGCTCGCGCGCATCCGTTCCTCGTTGTCCGTGGACATCCCCGCGGCGCAGCTGTTCTTCGAGAACCCCACCGTGGCAGGCCTCGCCGAGATGGTGGAGGTCAGCACCGCGGCACGACAGGCCGAAGCGGCGGAAGACGACGCGGTCGCACAGCCGATCCGACTAGGAGGCAAGCAGTGAAGCTGACTCGGCCGACCGGGCTGGAATCCGTCGACCTGACCAAGGTGGACCTCGTCGACCCGGCCCTGCACGGCGAGGGTGATCCGCACGCGATCTGGCACGCGATGCGGGAGCGCGAACCGGTCCACTGGCAGCAGGTGACCCCGGAGCTCGGCTTCTGGTCCGCGACGAAGTACGCCGACGTCGCCACCGTGCTGCGCGACCACACGATCTTCACGTCGGAACACGGCACGCTGCTCAACCTGTTGGGCACGCACGACCCGGCCAGCGGTCGCCAGCTCCCGGCGACGGACCCGCCTCGGCACACGAGGATGCGCTCACCGATCCAGCGTGCCCTCAACGGCCGCATCCTGGAGCGCCACCGGCGGCTGATCCGGGACGAGATCCGCCTGTTGTTCGCGGAGATCGTCGACGGTGAGCAGTTCGACTTCGCCGCGATGACCGCGCGGCTGCCCATGGCGGTCACCGGGACGTTGATGGGCCTGCCCCGCGAGGACTGGCCCCGGCTGACCTACCTGACCAGTCAGGCGATCGCGCCGGACGACCCGGAGTTCGTCAGGCCGGAAGGCGGACGAGCCACTCTCCAGCTCGCCCACCGCCAGCTGTTCGCCAGCTTCGAAGAGGCGATGCGGCACCGCACGGGCGACGGCGACGGCGACCTGATCGACCTGTTGCGCTCCATGGAACTCGACGACGGCAGGAAGCTCCAGCCCAGCGAGATCGTGTCGAACTGCTACAGCCTGCTGCTCGGTGCGAACGTCACCACGCCGCACGCCCCGAACGCGGCGCTGGTCGAACTGGCGCGGAACGGCAGGTACGCGGACTGGGCCGACCACCCCGAACTGCTCGCGAGCGGCATCGACGAGGCCCTGCGCTGGAGCTCACCGGCGAGCCACTTCACCCGCCGGGCCAAGCGCGACGTCAAGCTCGGCGACGTGACGGTCCGCGAGGGCGAGGCGGTCGCGGCCTGGATCGGATCGGCCAACCGCGACGCGGACGTGTTCCCCGACCCCTACACCTTCGACCCGCGACGGGATGCTCGCCGGCACCTCGCCTTCGGGGTGGGACCGCACTTCTGCGTCGGCCACGCGGTCGCCCGCATCACGCTCGAGGAGTTCTTCGACGAGCTGTTCACCCAGTTCGCGGGCTTCGAGGTGGTGGACGAGCCGGAACACCTGCACTCCAACTTCATCGCCGGCATGAAACACCTGCCCGTCGTGGCAAGCCGTCGAGAGCGCGGATCCTCGGTGGTGGCGGGAGGTCACCGGTGACCTCCACCCTGTCGTTCCGCCGGTACCTGAACCCGCGGGTCGCAACGCCCGCGCAGGTCGCCGAGGTGCTCGCGAACCCGGGATTCGGCAAGCACACCACCGACCACATGGTGACGATCAGCTTCGACCCCGAGAACGGGTGGCACGACGCCCAGGTTCGACCGTTCGCACCGCTGGCGCTGTCCCCCTGCGCATCGGTGCTGCACTACGGGCAGGCCATCTTCGAGGGGCTGAAGGCGTTCCGGCAGCCCGACGGTTCGGTCGCCTGCTTCCGGCCGGACGCCAACGCGCGGCGGTTCGCGGCGTCCGCCGCCCGGCTCGCCATGCCCGAACTCCCGGCAGAGCTGTTCCTGTCCTCGCTGACCGAACTGGTCGCGCTCGACGAGCGGTGGGTGCCGGAGGGCACCGGGAAGTCGCTGTACCTGCGGCCGCTGATGATCGCCACGTCGGCCGACCTGGTGGTGACGGCGGGAACCCGGTACGAGTACGTCCTGGTCGCGCTGCCGACCGGCTCGTACTTCACCGGCGGCGTCAAGCCGATCACCGCGTGGCTGTCCCGGGAGTACGTCAGGGCCTCACCGGACGGCACCGGCTCGGCCAAGTGCGCGGCCAACTACGCGGGCACCCTGCTCGCCCAGGCCCAGGCGGCCGAGAACGGGTGCAGCCAGGTGGTGTGGCTCGACGCGGTGGACCGCCACTGGGTCGAGGAGATGACGAGCATGAACCTCTTCTTCGTGTTCGGCTCGGGTCCCGGCGCCCGCGTCGTCACCCCGGAACTGAGCGGATCGCTGCTGCCTGGGGTGACCCGCGACGCGATCATCCGGATCGCGGCCGAGCTCGGCCTCGATGTCGAAGAACGCCGGGTGTCGGCCGACGAGTGGCGGGACACGGCGGCGTCCGGGGCTCTGACGGAGGTGTTCGCGTGCGGCACCGCCGCCGTGGTGACGCCGGTCGGCACGGTCAAGTCCGCCGACGGCGAGATCGTCGTCAACGGGGGCAGGCCGGGGTCGTTGACCATGGAACTGCGCCGCCGGCTCGTCGCGATCCAGGAAGGCGTCGAACCGGACGTCCACGGCTGGATGCACACGATCGCGTGAGCGGACGTCCCGGCAACTTCTCGGTACAAGGCCAGAATCCATCGAAGAGGGCTCCTGTGAACACCGACCCACCGTCGCCCAGTCAGCAGTCCGGCAGGTTGCTCTGGCTGTCGCGCAAGCCTGATCCCGATGTCGGCGCGCGGTTGTTCTGCTTCCCCTATTCCGGTGCCAGCGCGTCGATGTACGGACGATGGCCGCGCCGGGTGGGGAACGTCGAGCTGTGCTTCGTCCAGCCGCCGGCGAGGCAACGGCGCATCCGCGAGCCCCACTACGAGACCTACGAGGCTCTCGCGGCCGACCTCGTGGAGTTCCTGGTTCCTTACCTGGACAAGCCTTTCGGGTTCTTCGGGCATTGCGGTGGCGCCTTGCCCGGCGTCGAGCTGACCAGGCAACTGGCCGCCGCCGGGCTTCCGCTGCCACGCCGGGTGTTCGTGTCCTCCCAGGTCGCTCCGCAGGACGGTCCGTACGGGCGGCTGCTCACCATGAGCGAGGACGAACTGGGTGAGGAACTGCTCAGGTTGATCCGCTCCATGGGCGGGCAGGGCGATCCCGACCCGGACCTCGTCAGGCTCGGGCACAGGCTGCTGGTGAAGGACATCGAGGCGAACAAGCGCTATGTCGTCTCCTCACCGTTCCGGCTGCCCGTCGGCGTGACCGCGATCGGCTGGACAACCGACGAGGAGATCCCGATCGACCTCATGGGAGGCTGGAAGGAGACCAGCGACGACTGCCGTTTCACGGTGCTGGAGGGCGGGCACTTCGAGTTCCTCTCCGCCCCTGAGCAACTCCTGGCCGAGTTCTCCCGAGATCTCGGCTGAGCACCGCGCAGAGTCTGTTGTGGACGGTGCCCCCGACGCGAATCGCCGGGGGCACCGTCCTTTTCCGTCACGTCGAACGCGGTCCGCGGACCTTCAGCGCCGCGGCCTGGAAGAGCGGGCGAACGTCTCGCTGAGCCGGTGGCGCCAGCGGGCGCCGAGGTCCTGAGCGCCGCGGTCGTCGCTCGTCTCGTCCAGCAGAAGCCGAAGCCGGAGCTCGTCGCCGTGGACGCCGGCGGCCGCCAGGAACTCCGCCGTGCTGGGCACGGCGTCGTGGCTCGGCAACACCTGCACGGCCTCCGTCCCCGCGATGGTGACGCTGGTCGTCTTGGCGTGGGTGAAGCTGAGCATCGCCGTCACCGCCCCGGTGAAGGCGGATCCCAGACCGGTCAGCACGGTGAACGGCACGTCGGCGTGGTCGATCTCCCGGTACCAGTCCTGGAGGAACTCGGCCACGCCTGCGCCCTGGGCCTGCGTCGTGGTGTCGAGCGAGACGACGGTGTTCATGAAGCAGCCCATGACGTCGGCGAACGCGCCGTTCCGCTCTCCCCACGGATAGCCGATGCTCGTCGTCTTGGAGCCGGCCACGTCGCGAACGGCCCGGTGGAGCGAGAAGAGCACGAGGGGGAAGAGCGATCCGCGGAGGTCACCGGGAATCGCGACGCTCGGCAGGATGACGAACCCGGACCGCGAAGCCTTGTCCCTCACCTCGGGGAAGTCGTCGCCGGCCGCGGCGAGGCGGTCCGCCCAGAAACCGGCTCCGGGCCCGCTTCCCGCGGCGGTCTCGAACGCCACCCGGTCGGTGACCGCCGCCGCATACCGTTCCCACTCCCCGCAGTCCGCCGGTGCGGGGGCGGAGAGCTGCCGCTTGACCAGGACGAGCGACTGTTCGTCGACCAGGGCGTGATCGAAGACCAGAACCAGGTGGTCGCCGTTCGGCGAGCGGATGAGACGAGCCGACATCGCGGGGCCGTCGAGATCCGTTTCGAAATCCGCGATCGCCTCGGCCGCACGCACCGAGACGGCGTGCTCGGTCTCCTCGCGCAATTCGGCGAAATCGCAGTCGACGGGCATCCGTTGCTGGAACACCTCGCCGCGGGAGAACCTGATCCGCTGGGACAGCGCGGGGTTCACCCGCACGATCGATTCGAGGACCTGCCGCACGTCGGCAGCCGGCAACCGGGAGGCCGGCGCGTGAAAACGCAAGGTGATGGTGTCCCGCAGGCCCGTGCGCTGGGATTGTAGTACGAAGGCGAGTTGCGCGTTCGTCAGTGGCAACCGGTCGTCCATGTGTGCTCCCTCGCCGCCGAAATGTCGAACTCCAGCGGCCCGCAGACGACCGCCGACACCGAATGGACGCCGGCCTTCACCTGCTGATCGAAGAAGTGGCGGGCGAAATGGTCACGGCAGGGTGGCAGCCCATTCGGCAGGAGACCAGGCTGCCCGCAATCCGCCCAATCGAGTCCTAACAGGTGCCAGGGGCCGGAATCACCATTCCGCAGATGCCACCTGTTAGGTTCGAAATCGCCTGCGGCACTGGTGGCCGACAAAAGGCAGGACCTTCACACACCGGTGTGGCCACCTCATGGCCGCGTTTCGGCCGGATTTCCCGGAGGGACGACATGACCGAACCGCAGCGGCATCTGATCAGGCTCGGTGGAAGTCCCTGGTCTCTGTGGCGGCTGTCGGCGGTGCGCAGCTCCGGCTTCCCGGTGGAGTGCCTGGCCGCGATCACCGATGACGAGCTGGCCGACGTCACCGAGCAGGAAACCGGCACCGGTCCCCCGTCGGCCGAGTACCGGCGGAGGTACCTCGACTCGTTCGCGAACACGACCGACCACCTGGCGCGGCTCGGCCAGGACCCGCGTTTCCGGGAAGCACTGCTGTGGCAGAGCCCGCACCTGCTGGGCACCTGCGTCGACAAGATCGCCCCGGGCACGCCCGACCGGCTGCCCGGCTCCAAGCAACGCCAGCGCCTGCTCACCACGGCCGCGTACCTCCAGCGGTACGTGGCGAAGAACGACTCGATCGGCTTCTTCGGGCCGGTGGGCTGGGCGAGGTGGACCGCCCGGCCGGAGGCCGTCAGCACGAGCGTCGGCCGGGACCTGCTGGCACGCCGCACGGTGTACTTCGAGGCGTGGGCCGTCGACGCCGTCGCCCAGGTCCTGAGCCGCGACCCGGACCTGCTGCCGTGGCTGCGGCCGGCCTTGGCCCCGCACCACGCCCGTGCCGCCGACGACCTCCTGCTCGAACCGACGGGCCGGCCGGTTCCGCTCGACGAACTCGAAACCGCCCTGGTGGCGCGGTGCGACGGCCGCCGTTCGGTCCGGGAGATCTCCGCCGAGGTGGTGTCGCCGGCCCTGACGAACGACGCGGTGGTGGCGGCGTTCGTCGCGCTGGCCGACCGCGGGGTGATCTCCCTCGGCCTCGACGTGCCGGTCTCCACCTGGCCGGAGGAGCACCTCCGCACGCTGCTCGGCGGCCTGGCCGAGTCACCGGCCAGGGCGAACGCGCTCGCCCGGCTCACCGCGTTGACCGACGCGCGGGACGAGGTCGCCGCCGCGGCCGGCGACACGGGACGGCTCGCCCACGCGCTGTCCGCGCTCGACTCGGCCTTCGAACGGATCGCCGGCCGGGCGCCGACCCGCCGGCCCGGCCAGAACTACGCCGGACGCACCCCGGTGTACGAGGACGCGGTCCGCGACGTCGACATCGAACTGGGCGGCGCCCTGCACGACGCTCTCGCGGAACCACTGGCGTTGCTGCTGCACAGCGCCCGCTGGCTGGCCAACGCCACCGCGGAGGCGTACCGGACCAGGTTCGACGCCGTTTTCGACAGGTTGCGCGCGCGAACCGGGGCCGACGAGGTGCCGCTGGCCCTGTTCTACGGGGCGGCGACACCCGATCTCGTGTTCTCGTTCCGCGAGCCGCCGGCGCCGGTCGCCGAGGTCCTCGCCGAGTTCCAGCGGAGGTGGCGGAAGATCCTCGAGCTGCCGTCCGAAGTGGACAGTCATCGGGTCGCCTCCGCCGAGATCGCGGACGCCGTCACCGAGCTCTTCGCGTGTTCCGGTCCGCAGTGGTCAGCCGCTGTCCACCACAGCCCGGACGTCATGATCGCGGCCGACAGCCAGGAGGCGATCAACCGCGGTGACTTCGTCGCGGTGCTGGGCGAGCTCCACGTCGCCACCAACACGCTGGCGTCCCGGTTGTTCGTCGAGCAGTCACCCGATCCCGGCTGGCTGCTCCGAGCCGACGAGCACGACCACGGCGGCCGTCGCGTCGTCGTCGTCCCCGCCAAGGCGTCCAGCCAGGTCAACTCCCGCACGTACCCCGCGGCGCTGGTGTCGCCCGAGCACACCTACTGGGCGATGCACCCCGATGCCGCGATCACGCCACCGGGCACGCTGCCGGCCGGGGCGTTGCGGGTGCTCCGCCAGGGGAACGCGCTGGTCGTTCGCGACGTCGTGTCAGGTCGCGTATTCGACCTGCTGGAGGTCTTCGGGGAGATCCTGTCCGGCACCGTCATGAACAGCTTCGAACTCGTGCCGCCCGGTCGGCACCGACCCCGCGTCACCATCGACACCTTGGTGGTGAGCCGCGAAACCTGGGCCTTCGACAGCACGGACCTGTCGTGGCCCCATCTCCTGGACGGCACCGAGCGGTTCCGCCAGGCCTGGCGGTGGCACCGCGACCAGGGCCTGCCCCGGCGGTGCTTCTACCGCGTGGCCGTCGAGGACAAGCCTCTCTACGTCGATTTCGCCAGCGTGGTTCTCGTGGACCTGCTGGCCAGGGCGGTTCGCCGGGCAGACGGCCACACCAGGGCGATCGTGTTCAGCGAGCCGCTGCCCGACTTCCGGCAGACGTGGCTGCGTGACGGCCAGGACCGCCGCTACACCTGTGAACTCCGCCTGGTCGCGGTCGACCCGGCGGTTGCCGACCGGCGCGAGAACGCCCAGTCCACGTGATGAAGGAGAACTCGATGACACCGCCGACTGCGAACGAGCCCGTCGACTCGTTGTGGGTCCAGGCGTTTCGCAACGTTCTGGAGCGCGAGGACATCGACGACGACAGCGACTTCTTCCAGGTGGGCGGGTACTCGCTGCTGCTGCCCAGTCTGGTGTGGCACTACGAGTTGCTCACGGGATGGCGGGCACCGATGAGTCTCGTCTTCGAGTTCTCGTCTCCCGCCGAACTCGAAGCGGCCACGGCCGAGTACCGCGGCGAGACCACCGCCTGACCGGCCCGGGGTCGCCGGAGTCCGGCGTCCCCAGGCCGTTCGTCAGCGGTCGAAGACGTCCTCGGCGACCTTCCGGACGCGCTGGTCGGCATCCCGCAGCGCTGCCTCGAAGAAGCCGGCGAACTGCGCGACCAGCACTTCGACGGTGCGCGTTTCGAACAGTGCGGCCGCGTAGCGCCAGTTCATGAAGATCCCGGCCGGCGCGCCGCTCGAGTCGCTTCTGGGTTCGATCCGCAGGGACAGGTCGAACTTCGCCCGCAGGTTGTCACCCGGCTCCACGTCGACGTCCAGCGCCGGGATCTCGTACGCGACGGGATACTCGTAGGAGACCGCCACCTGCGCCAGGGGATGCCGCTTGGACGAGCGAGGTGGCTTCAGCGCGCGGACGACCTCGTCGAACGGCACGTCCTGGTTCGCGTAGGCGTCGAACTCCACGACCCTGACCCGGCGCACCAGGTCGCGGAACGTCGGGTCGCCCGAGGTGTCGACCCGGTACACCACCGTGTTGACGAAGAAGCCGACCAGGTCGTCGAGCGCGGCGTCGGCCCGTCCGCTGACGAACCCGGCGAGCGGGATGTCGTCGCCGGCGCCCACCCGGCTGAGGAACGCCGCGACCGCCGCCTTGAACACCGTCGACGGCACCACGCGTTCGGCCCGCGCGAGGTTCTCGACCAGCCGGTGCGACTCGGCGGAGAACAGGACCGGAACGCTCTTGGCGTCGAAGTTCACGGCAGCCGACGACCTCTGCCGGTCCACCGGCAGAGGTGTCTCCACCGGCAGCCGCGCCAGTTTCTCGCACCAGTGGGCCAGTTGCCGTGCGCTGAGGCTCTCCGGATCGTCCTTCTCACCGAGGAGTTCCTGTTGCCACGAGGCGTAGTCGGTGTAGTGCAGAGGCAGCGGCTGCCACGCGGGTTCGGTCCGGCTCAGCCGAGCGGCGTAGGCGGTCCCCAGATCACGCAGCAGCGGCCGCAGCGACGCCCCGTCGACGGCGATGTGGTGGATCACGATCACCAGCACGTCACCGGCGGAGTCGGTGGAGTCGGTGGAGTCGGTGGAGATCAGCCATGCCCGCAGCGGCGCCTCCGCGTCGAGAGCGAACCCGTGCGCGGAGAGCTCGGCGATCCTGGCCGCGAGCGAGGACTCGGTCTGCCGCTCGACCGACAGCACACCGCCGAGCATCGCCGCGGGCAGCACGTCCTGGACGGCCCGCCCTTCGACGAGCCGGTACGAGGTCCGGAGAATCTCGTGGCGCAGCAGGACGTCGAGGAAAGCCGCCCGAAGCGCGTCGGCGTCCACCTCGTGCCGGCACCGCAGGACGAGGGGGACGTTGTACTGCGGGTCGGGCCCGGTCATCTGGTTGAGCAACCAGATCCTCGCCTGCGCGTAGGAGAGCCGCGGCCGCGCCGCCGTCCCGGCACGCCCGTCCGACGCGTTCTCGTTGCCAGCGGTCATGTTCACGAAATTGTTCTCCGTCACTCCAGGAACGCGGGTGGGCTACCCCTGGTCGAGGTGTTCTTCCAGCAACCTCGCGCGGTCGACCTTTCCGTTGGCCGTCAACGGAAGTTCGTGCCGTTTCACCACCTGCGAGGGCACCATGTACGACGGCAGCCGGCGGCGGAGGAACGGCAGGCAGTCCGCGAGGTCCTCCGGCCGGTGCGTGGCGACGTAGCCGACGAGTTGTTCGGCTCCTCGGGGCCCGTGCACGAAGACGGCGGCGTCCGACACGGCGTGATGCGTGCGCAGCACAGCCGTCACCTCGCCGAGTTCGACTCGATAACCCCGGAGTTTCACCTGATCGTCGGTGCGACCCGCGAACATCAGGTTCCCGTCGTCGTTCCAGTACGCCGAATCGCCCGTGCGGTAGAGGCGGTGGCCAGGCCGTTGCGGATCGTCGACGAACCGTTCACCGGTCAGCGTTTCGTCGCCGACGTAGCCGAGCGCCAGACCGTCACCGCCGATGTGCAGTTCGCCTTCCTCGCCGATCGGCACCCTGGCGCCGGACCGGAGCACGCACACATCGGTGTTGGCGATGGGCCGGCCGATCGGCAACGAGCCGGTGCGCGGGTTCCCGGCACCGACCGCCAGCCCCGTGCTGAAGGTGGTCGCCTCGGTCGGCCCGTACATGTTCAGCAGCCTGCCCGGGGCTCCTGCCTCCACCACGTCGCGAACAGCACCGGGATCGAGGACGTCACCCCCGATCAGCAGGGTGCCCAGACCCTCGAACGCGCCGGGCCCCACGGTCGCGTGGGCGTGGAACACGGCCGGTGTGAGGAACAGGACCGAGACCGAGTTGTCGCGGACGAACCGGGTGAGCTGCTGATGCACCAGCATGTCGTCCTTGGGCAGCACGACGATCTTGCCGCCGTTCAGCAACGCTCCCCAGATCTCGAACGTCGCCGCGTCGAAGGACGCGTTCGCACCGTGTGCCACGACGTCGTGCCTGCCCAGGCGGACGTAGTCGGTGTTCACCACCAGCCGGGTGATCGCGCGGTGCGGGATCGCGATGCCCTTCGGCCTGCCGGTCGAGCCCGACGTGTACATGACGTACGCGACGTCCAGGGCCGACCCCGGCGACCGTTCCGCCCCGCGGGCGACCCGCCGTGCCGCGCGCCGCTCCAGCACGTCGAGGCTCACCGCGTTCGGCAGGCCACTCGCACCGCCGTCGGCGGCGAGCACCACGACCGCTCCGCTGTCGGCCACCATGGCCAGGTTCCGCTCGGGTGGGTTCAGGTCGTCCAGCGGCAGGTAGGCGGCTCCGGCGAGCAGGACGCCGAGGTAGGCGACGATCCTCCGCGCGGAGGGGGCGTCGAGCACCGCGACCAGGTCGCCGGCGCGCACGCCCAGAGCCGAGAGCTCCTGCGCGAGACCGTCCGCCCTCCCCATCAGTTCGGCGTACGTGAGCACCTCGCCGCCCGCGTCGACCGCCGGAGCGTGCGGCGTGCGTTCCGCCCAGCGGAGCACCTGGCCGTGCAGAGTGGCGTCCCGGGGGAAACGCGTGCGCTTACCCCGCTCCAGCTCGTGGTCGCTGAACAGCATGAAGGCCCCCAGGCCGAGTCGCACGAGGTCGCCGGACCCGCTGTGGCCGCTATCGACGGGGCAACGGAGCCCGGCGGTCGACCGCCTCGACGATGCCTCGGGGAGTGCGGGCCGTGAACACGTCGCGCAACGAGACAGGAATGTCCAGGATCTCCCGGGCCCTCGCGACGACCTGGCCGGCGACAATCGAATGCCCGCCGAGGTCGAAGAGGTCGGAATCGGCATCGATCTCCACGCCGGGGAGGACCGACGCGAAAATCTCGACCAGCCCTTCGATCAATTGATCGGAAGCGACCAGATCGGCCATGTTCTCCTCCAGGTCAACTTGTTTCGAGGGCAGCGAGGACGGGATGCTTCGATTGTGCCGCCCGCTGTCCTCACCGCGTCCTCTTTCCGTCATCGGCCAGGCAGAACAGCATCCGAAGTGGCGCTGAGCGGCAATTGCAAGTCATTACCACACCACCGGGGGACGTTTAATTCGGCAACCCCAGTAGACACGGGTACCGCACCTACGGCAAAGTCCGGAACTATGCCTCACAAATCCCTCGAAGCCGAGTCCGCTTCGAATCCGAAGGGCTCGTCTCTTTGGCGCCACCGGGACTTCATGCTCCTGTGGAGCGGTCAGACGATCAGCGAACTGGGGTCGTCGATCACGCAGCTGGCCATTCCGCTGGCCGCCGTGGTGCTGCTGAACGCGACGACGCTGCAGGTGGGCATCCTGAGCGCGATGGCGACGCTGCCGTACCTGCTCGTCTCGCTCCAGGCCGGCGCGATCGTCGACCGGACGGCGAAGCACAAGCTGATGATGTGGTGCGACATCGGCCGCCTGGTGCTGGTCGGGTCGATCCCGTTCGTCATGATCCCCGGTCTCGGCCTGCACCTGACCTTCGCGCACGTGCTGGTCGTGTCGCTGCTCAGCGGCATCTTGACGGTCTTCTTCGAAGTGGCCTACACCAGCTACGTTCCGGTGCTGCTCGACAAGGACCAGTTGATCGAGGGGAACAGCAAGATCGGCACGACGGACTCGGTCGCGCAGTTCGCCGGCCCCGCGCTGGGCGGTGTCCTGATCGGACTGCTCGGCGCGGCGCGCGCCCTCGCCGTGGACGCGCTCTCCTACGGTGTCTCGGCTCTGTCGTTGTTCCTCATCCGCAAGCAGGAACCCAGGCCGGAGCCGCGGGCCGCGGACACGAAGATGCGCCACGAGATCGCCGAGGGGCTGAGGTTCGTCCTCAAGCACCCGGTGCTGCGCAAGGTGATCGCGTCCACCGCCATGACGAACTTCTCCTCCGCGATCTTCATGGCGATGTCGATGATCTTCCTGGTGCGGGTGCTGCACGTGGAGCCCGGCTACATCGGCATCATCTGGTCGGTGACCGCGGTGGGCGGTGTCGTCGGCGGAATGGTGGCGGGGCCGTTGTCCAAGCGCTTCGGCGTCGCCAGGGTCATGTGGATGGCCCCGCTGGTGCTGGGGCTCCCGATGCTCCTCCAGCCGCTGGCGCAGCCGGGCTGGGGAGTGCTCCTGTACGTGGCCAGCTACTTCTCGTTCAGCCTGTACGCCGTCGTCTTCAACGTCGCCCAGCGGTCCTACCGGCAGGCGATCACCCCGCCCGAGTTGCTCGGCCGGATGACCGCGAGCATCCGCTTCATCGTGTGGGGAACGCTGCCGATCGGCGCGGCGCTCGGCGGCGTGCTCGGCACGCAGCTCGGCGTGCGCGAGACGATCTGGATCGGCGTCGTCGGGACCTGGCTGTCCGGACTCTGGATCTACTTCTCGCCGTTGCGGAAGATGCGGGACGTCGAGGCGCACGAACTCTTCTCGGCCAAGGACTCCGAGGACTCCGCCGTCGAACCGGTCAAGTAGCCGCACGGGGTTCGGAGCGCCGAACACGAGGCCGGTCCCGCGGTGTGCGGGACCGGGCCGGGCGTGGGTTTGATCCCGATCGCGCGGTGTTCAGACGCCGGTCAGGCCTTCGAGCAGGTGTTCGGTGAACTGTTCTCCGGCGCCCGGTGGCAACGCGGAACTCCAGTGGACTTCGCACTCCATGAAGCCGGACTTGTTGAAGACGCGAATGACCAGATCGGACTTCTCCTGCTGGGTCTTCGGCCGGAGATCGGCCGCGTAGCCCGCCGTTCGTCCCCGCCAGGCGAAGCTCCGCGGCTGGGTCTGGTAGCTCAGCACCACCCGGTCCAGCATCGACTGGTTCCCCTCCCCGCGGGTGGCGCGCGCCGCGAGCTCGGCGAAGGAGACGTACCGGCGGCGCAGGTCGTCGCGCCACCTCGGCGCCTCGCGGACAGCCAGCCGGCGGGGCGTTTCGCCGTCCCGCTTGGCGGCCGGCAGAGGTACCTGGTTGATGAAGTAGCCCGTCAGCAGTCCGTCGGACTCGCTCCGCGGCCGGATCGAGGCAGCGGTCGAGATCACCGTCCGCTGTGCGGTTTTCGCGGGCAGAGCGCAGTGCACGGCCGCGGCGAGGAGGTGGAACACGCGCACGCCGTCCGCGGCCGCCGCGCGTTCCAGCCGTTGGGCCATGTCGGCGGGCAGAGGGGTCAGCGAGTGACCTCCGGTGGTGCCGCGACCCTGCGCTGACAGGTCGTAGGGCCACCAGGTCTCGCCGGCTCTCGCAGGAAGACGTGCGTGCCAGTACTCGAGGTCACTCTCCCTCGACCGCTGCTCCAGCTGCCTGATCTGACGGACGAGGTCGACGTACTCGTGCTCCGGTTCCACCGAGATCGTTCCCTCGATCGCGTCGCCGATCCGCTTCGCGATGCGCGGGAAGCTCGGCCCGTCCACCACGAGGTGGTGGAAGATCATGCCGAGATAGGCGCGGCCCGGTGCGGCGTGCACGATGACGAACCGCACCAGCGGACCACCGTCGGGCTCGAACTGCCGTGTGGCGACGCGGTCGATGAGCTGCCGGGCGGCATCGGTGTCGGCGTGGGGCAGGTCGAACACGTCCACGTCGGGCAGGTCCGCGGAGAACCAGTACCCGACTTCTCCGTCCAGACCGACGAACCCCATGCGCATCCGCATCGCCGGGGTCGCGGCCACGAGACGGCGACAGGCGTTCACCAGTTCGTCGCGAGTGAGGACGCCGGTGACCGTGACGACGGCTGTCACGTTGTACGCGCTTTGGAAGAGCCCCTTCTGGTCGGCGTAGAACAGGGCCGCCTGCGACTCGGTCACCGGCTCCGCCGTTGCGATTCCTCGGTGCATGATCACTCCTTGTCAGGCTGGTGCGCCGACGGGGTGGACGGACCGGATCGTCGTCTCGCGAGTGCCCAGCTGCGCCGCGAAGGCGTGGACGACCGCGTGGATCCGGTAGGAACCCGGCGCCGCGGGAGCGAGCAGCGCGGCCTCGGCCAGTCCCTCCAGCAACCGCTCGGCTTGTTCTTCGGAACAGCGGACGAGCTCCGCCATCTCGCGCACTTCGACGTGCGGGCCCGGCACGCTCCACAGCAGGCGGAAGACGTGCTGCTGGCCCTTCGACAGACGCTGGAGCGAGCGATCGAGAGCGCCGGCCAGACCGGCCTCGACCGCCCGCAGCTCGGCCAGCATCCTGGTGCGCTCGGCAAGGCGCCGCACCAGGTCACCGACAGTCCAATCAGGACGGTGTCGCAGCTTGGCGGCAGCCAGTCGCACCGCCTGCGGGTGCCGGCCGCACAGCTTGAGCAGTTCGTCGACGGCCTCGGGTTCGGCGTGCGGCCGGGCGTCGGACAGGACACGAGCGAACAGATCACGCCCTTCACCGGGCGTCAGCTCGCCGAGCGCGATGTGGCACGTGCCGTCCAGCCCGGCCAGAGGGCTGCGCGACGTCACCACGACGAGGCTGCCCGGCGCGCCCGGGACCAGCGGTGCCACCTGTTCGGCGTTGCGGGCGTCATCCAGCAGCAGCACCATCTTGCGGCCGGAGGTCGTCAGCCTCCACAGCCCGCAGCGGTCGGCCAGCGAGGCGGGGATACGGCTCGCGGGTACCCCTACCGCTCTCAGCAGCGTGCCGAGCACGTCCAGAGGATCCGCGGGCCTCCCGGTGAGCGCGTGCGCGCTCAGGTCCACGAAGAGCTGCGCCTCCGGATAGGCGGACGCCAACAGGTGTGCGGCGTGCACGGCCAGCGCGGTCTTGCCGATCCCGGCCATTCCGTCGACGAGCACCACCGCCGGGCCCCCCGCGAGGGCGGGGTCGTGATCGCGCGCCGTCTCGACGACGCGCCCGATCTCCGCCGTCCTGCCCGCGAACACCGGCGCTGCCGGCGGCAAGGTGTTGCAGGGCGCGAAAGCCGCGCCCCGGAAGTCCGGGACCGCCTGCTCCGCGGGAACCTCGGCCTCTCCGCTGAGGATCCTCAGGTGGAGCTGCCGCAGTTGAACACTCGGATTCGCGCCCAGGTCGTCCTTGAGGCGACGGCGCGTCGCCTCGTAGACGTGCAGTGCCGCCGCCACCGCTCCCGAACGGACGTGCGCGGTCATCAGGCGAGCCACCAACGGTTCGCGTTGCGGGTGTTCCGCCACCAACGCGGAGAGCTCGCCGACCAGCTCCCGGTGCCGGCCCAGCGCCAGCTCCAGATCAACGCACTCCTCGAAAGCGCTGAGCCGCTGCTGGTTCAGCCCTACGACCTGCGCCTGCAGCACCGGGCTGGCCAGGTCGGCCAGGGCATCAGCACGCCACAGCCGCAGTGCCACGCGGAACTCCGCGGCAGCCTCGGAGACGCAGCCCGCGGCGCGCAGCCGCCGGGCTTCGGCGACGTGCCGGGTGAACTGCGCCGAGTCCAGCCGCGTCGCGTCGAACTCGAGCCGGTAGTGAGAGCCTGCCGGCGTGAGGCACAGGGCCGTGCCGCCGAGCAGCGTCCGCAGATCGGACACCGCGTTGCGGATCTGCTTGCTGGCGGACGGCGGCGGCTGGGCACCCCACACGGCGTCGACCAGCCGATCGAGCGCTGCCGGCCGTCCGGCGGCGAGCAGCAGCGCGGCGAGGACCACCTGCCGCTTGACGCCGGGAACGACGATTCGGCCGGTGGGCGCCCACACCTCCAGCGGCCCGAGGATCTTGAACTCCACAGCGGTCCCCTGGCGTCAGAAGGTGGTGCTCGGTCCTGGGCTCGTCATCGGCTCGGCCGTCTCACACCGAGGAGCCGGCACGTCGATCCCGGTGAGCACGTGCGACCTGACCGGCGACGCGAGCAGGGCCAGGTGCTCTTCCGTCACGAGTTCGTAGCGCAGGGCGAAGGAGGCGAGCGCCTCGCGCTTCGAGTGCATCCGGCCGTTGGCTGAATACATCGCCCATTGCTCGACTTGCAGTTTTCGCTCGCAGAGGTAGTCGATGTGGTAATTCACGCTGCTGCGGTTCGCGTCCCGAAAACGATCACTTTGCTTGAGCCGGTCGACTATCTCCTGGACCGACGGCAGCGCCGCCATCGACGACCCGCGCAGCCGCGGTTCGCACAGGGCGACCAGGACGAGGAAGTACTTGCTGTTCTCGTCCAGCCGAAACGGTGACGACTCGACCGCGTCGCTACCGGACCCTTCGACCAACTCCGGCGGCCTGCCGAAAACCACGACCTGGATCAGGCCCTTCCACGACGGGATGAGGACGCGTGACATCTCGAACGGGATCACCAGACGCTTGCGGCGTGGAGGAACCTTGACGAGTTCCGCACCGCCCTCCAAGTTCTCGATCGCGAAAGTCGTCGAGGACGTGAAGTTCGAGATGAACAAGTTCTCGGCCATTGCCTCGAAGGTGCCGATGGTCCGCTCGGCCAACGGTTCGAAGGCACCTGACCGACTGGAGATCCCGAAGCTGAACTGCTCACCAGGACACAGGCGAGCCTGGTCGCGGTGGTGCGGATCCTGCTGATCCGAGTCGGGATTCGACCAGGTCACGACGACGGCGACGTCCGAAGCACAGCCGCTGACCACCGACGGCTCCGCCGGCCGTATCGGCACAGCACTCATTGCACGCACGAAAATGCCCCCCAGAGCATGGTTGATATTTCGACCTACCGGTCGAACGATGTCGTTCGCACGCACGCCGGAGAACCGATTCCCCGAGCGCGGCGAACACCAGGCAGCCACGTCGCGGCGCGACCGAACAGCGTGGAGGAAGAACCTCCATCGCGAGAAATAGTGATTCGTCCCGGTTCAGGGTTTGCAACCAAACAGGAGCAGCCCCTTGACACGCGCCCTCGGTGAACGGGCGGCAGCAATTAAGCCGATCTCACGGGAACCACGCACAAGGGGACATTCACAATTCTGCCGATACCGTCGACGTATCCGCAAAAACGCCCGCAAAAAATCACACGCACCATCTAGCAGCACCCCCCAGGTTACTGACTCCTGATCGAAGCTAGACCAGGGACTCGGGCCTGTCAACCATCCTGACCTTTGTCAGCACGGCCGCCGATCTTCACCGCGATCAATACCCTGACCTGGCGTTTCGCGGCAGTGCAGGACAGAGAGGAGGTGCTCGGAACGCAGCCGTTCTCCCTGCCCGCAGAACCCTGCGACCAGATGGTCATCGGACTCCTGCGCACCGCCTCGCTTCGTGGTGCGCCGCCATCCGAACGGGCGCGTTGACCACGCCGAAGCCCCGGTAGCCGCCGATGCGCTCGACCACCTCGAAGAAGACCCTGGCGCCGGCCAGTTCGGTGTAGAAGTGCAGGTATTCGCCGTGCTCGTCCCGGTCGTGGAGGATCGAGTGCTCACGCAACGCGGCGACGCGATCGGGCGGCAGCGTCGTGCGTGCCGCCAGGTCGTCGTAGTAGTTGCCGGGGATGCTCAGGAGCTTCGCGCCCAACTGCTTCAACGCGCGGGCGCTCGCCGTGGCATCGGCACACGTGAAGGCGATGTGCTGGGGCTCCCGCACGGCCGGCGCCCAGCCGCCTCGGCGCACCAGTGCGGAATCCAGGGTCAGCCGGACGTCGCCCCCGCTCACGCCCCGGCCCCGCACCAGGCCGAACGGGGCCGCGAACTCCGCGGTGGCACCGGGTTCCAGACCCAGTACCGCGCGGTAGAACAGGGTGGCCTCGTCGAAGTTGTCGAACGGCTGGGTCAGCGCGACGTGGTCGATGCCGGTGATGCCGGCGTGCGTGGCGACGTCACCGGTCGGGATGAAGTCGGCCAGCCAGTCGTCGTTGGCGCACAAGAAGATCTGTGTTCCGTCCGGCGCCGCGATCGCGGTCAGCGGCACCTCGTCCTGGCCCGGCGTTCGGGAGAGCGGCGGAGCGAGCAGGGCTTTCGCTCGTTGCTTCGCGGCTTCCGGGTCGGGCACCGAGAGACCCAGGGCGCCGACCGCGCCGGGCTCGCCCTGGGCGTTGACGAGCACTCGGGCCTCACCCTGGGTCCAGAGTTCGACCGGCTTCGAGCGGTGGACGCCCGCGCGGGTGAAGCCCAGCGAGGTCAGGTCCGACTCGCCCATCACCTCGGCGAAGGCGTACCGGGTCGGAACGGGGGCGGCGGGGATGTCCAGCAGCCCCAACGAGTCCTTCAACGCCACCAGCGACCGCATCGCGTCGATCGCGGCGCGGTGCGGGTCGGACTGGCGGAACACGTCGTTGAACACCTCCAGCGACAGCGGGCCGCGGTAGCCGGCGTCGAGCACGTTGGCGGTGAACGACTTCAGGTCGAAGTCGCCCTGCCCGGGGAAGAGGCGGTGGTGGCGGCTCCACTGCAGGACGTCCATCGGCAACGTCGGCGCGTCGGCGAGCTGGAGGAAGAAGATCTTCTCGCCGGGGATCGCCCGGATCGGCCGCGGATCGTCCCCTTTGGACAGGATGTGGAAGCTGTCCAGGCAGACCCCCAGCGCCGGGTGCGCGGCGCGGCGGACGATGCGCCACGCGTGCTCGTAGCCGTTGACGTGTCTGCCCCAGGCCAGTGCCTCGTAGGCGATGCGCAGACCGTGCTCGGCCGCGCGCGTGGCCAGCAGGTGCAGTTGTTCGGCGGCCAGATCGTCGTCGTCGATGGCGTCCTGTGACACCGACGAGCACACCAGCACGGTGTCCGCGCCCAGGTCCGCCATGACGCCGAACTTCTGCTCGGCGCGGCGCAGGTTCGCGGCCAGGACGTCCGGAGGCACGGACTCGAAGTCGCGGAACGGTTGGTACAGGTCGATGGTCAGGCCCAGGTCGGTGCAGCGGCGGCGGATCTCGGCCGGGCTGTGGCTGGACGCCAGGAGGTCGTTCTCGAAGAGTTCGATGCCGTCGAAGCCCGCTTCGGCGGCCGCGGCCAGCTTGTCGTCCAGGGTGCCGGAGAGGCAGACGGTGGCGATGGCGGTGCGCGAGTCAGGACGCATGAGCGGGTTCTCCCTCCAACTCCTCGAAGTGCGCGAGCATTCGGCCTGCGTTCGGTTCGACGCCGGTGAAGAGGCGCAACGACTCCGCGGCTTGGAGCACGACCATGCCGCCGCCGTGCAGGACGCGGCAGCCCTGTGCTCGTGCGGCGGCCAGGAGGGCCGTTTCCAGCGGGCGGTAGACGATGTCCGCGACCCAAAGGCGTTGGTGCAGCAGTGATCGGTCGATCGGCAGGCCGGGATGTGCGGCCATGCCGGTGGGGGTCGCGTGCACCAGGCCGTCGGCTGTGCGGACCGCGTCGGGGGTGCAGACGCAGGCACGAGAGGCGCCGAATCTGTGTTGCAACGCCGTGGTCAGTTGTTCGGCGCGGGACTGGTCCACGTCGTGGACGCCCAGGCGCGTGACGCCCAGCGACAGAAGTGCGTGTCCCACCGCGGCGCCGGCTCCGCCTGCCCCCAGGAGGACGACGTCGTCCTTCGGCACGTCCGGCAGGCCGCGGCCGAGGCTGAGGGCGAAGCCGGTGGCGTCGGTGTTGTGGCCCACCGCTTTGCCGTTCTGGAAGACGACGGTGTTGACGGCACCGAGTGCGGCGGCTTCCGGGGCGATCTCGTCCAGGTGCGGCAGGATCGCCTGCTTGGCCGGGTGGGTGATGTTGAGGCCGTCGAACCCCTCGGCGCGGGCGGTGGCCAGCACCTCGCCCACGGGCCGGCCGAGGACGTCGAGGTCCAGCAGGCGATAGGTGTAGCGCAGGCCCAGTTCGGCGGCCTCGCGCTCGTGCAGCGCCGGGCTCAGCGACGGACCGATGCCGGAGCCGACGAGCCCGATCAGGTAGCTGGACACCCGACCTCCCGGATTAATGTACGAACTAGTGAGTTCACCGTAGCGCGCCGGGTCGCCGCCCGGAAGTGCTGGACTAGAGTTGGCTGGATCGTCCGCAGATCGAAGGGGGCCAGGTGGCCGCACCGTCGCCCGATGCCGAGCGCCAGCGGGACAAGGACCGCACGCGCGCCGACATCCTGGAGGTGGCCACCCGGGAGTTCGCCGACAAGGGCTACACCGGTGCGCGCGTCGACGAGATCGCCGAACGCACCAGCACCACCAAGCGAATGATCTACTACTACTTCGGCGGCAAGGAACAGCTCTACATCGCCGTGCTGGAACGGGCCTACCTGGAGATCCGGGCGCTCGAGGCCGAGCTCGACGTCGAGCACCTCTCCCCCGAGGACGGCATCCGCCGGCTCGCCGAGCTGACGTTCGACCACCACGAGGCGCACCCCGACTTCATCCGGCTCGTCAGCATCGAGAACATCCACCGCGCCGAGCACATCGCCCGTTCGGAGGTCCTGGCCGGGCTCGCGAACCCGGCGCTCGACGGGCTGACGCAGCTCCTCGAACGCGGGCGCGCGGACGGCCGGTTCCGCGTCGACGTCGACCCGCTCGACGTGCACATGGTGATCAGCTCGTTCTGCGTCTTCCGGCTGGCCAACCGGCACACGTTCGCCGCCATCTTCGGCCGCGACATGCTCGATCCCGAACGCCGCGAGCACCACCGACGCATGCTCGGTGACATGCTGATCGACTACCTGACCAGCTGAAATCCCACTCTTGACACGAAGGGGTGACATGACCGAACTTGTATTAACTAACTAGGCCGTACATAGGAGTACGCCGTGACCACATCGATGGCCCGCAAGACTGCGCTGGCAGCCTGGATCGGCAGCGCCCTCGAGTACTACGACTTCTTCATCTACGGCACCGCCGCGGCACTCGTCTTCAACAAGGTCTTCTTCCCCGCCGCCGATCCGGCGACGGGCACCCTGCTCGCGCTCGGCACGTTCGGCGTCGGTTACCTCGCCCGGCCGCTCGGCGCGCTCGTCCTCGGGCACGTCGGCGATCGCTTCGGCCGCAAGAAGGTGCTCATCTTCACGTTGCTGCTGATGGGTGTCGCGACCTTCGCCGTCGGCTGCCTGCCCACCTACGAGACCGCAGGGGTGCTGGCGCCGATCATGCTCGTGTTCCTCCGGCTGCTCCAAGGACTTTCGGCCTCGGGCGAGCAGGCGGGCGCCAACTCGATGTCGCTGGAGCACGCGCCGGAGAACCGCCGGGCGTACTTCACCAGCTTCACGCTCAGCGGCACGCAGGCGGGTCAGATCCTCGCCACCGCGATCTTCCTGCCGGTGGCGGCGCTGCCCCAGGAGGACCTGCTCACGTGGGGCTGGCGCATTCCGTTCTGGTGCAGCGCGCTCGTCGTGGTCGCCGGCCTCGTCATCCGCCGCAAGATCGACGAGACCGCCGCGTTCGAACGTTCCGAGAAGGCCAAGCTCCCGGTCGCGACGCTGTTCCGCACGCACTGGGCCGATGTGCTGCGCGTCGTCCTCGCCGCGACCATCGCCTCGGTCAGCACGATCTTCACCGTCTACGCCCTGAGCTACGCGGTGAACACGATCGGCCTCGCCCGCACCCCGATGCTGTGGGTCGGCGTGCTCGCCAACGTCGTGGCGCTCGCCGCGATCCCTTTGCTGGCAGCGCTTTCCGACCGGATCGGGCGCAAACCCGTGTTCCTCGCCGGCTGCGGTGCGTGCGCGCTCCTGATCTTCCCCTACCTGTGGTCGATCTCCATCGGCGCGTACGGGCTCGTGTTCGCGCTCGGCATCCTGCTGTTCGGCGTCGCGTACTCGGCGATCAACGGCATCTGGCCCTCGCTGTACGGCGAGATGTTCAGCACCGAGGTGAGGCTCTCCGGGATGGCGATCGGCACCCAGATCGGGTTCGCCATCGCGGGTTTCGCGCCCAGCGTCGTCGCGGCGATCGGCTCCGGCCGGGAGGACTGGATCGGTGTCGCGATCTTCACGGCCGCGGTGTGCGCGTTGAGTGCCGCCGCGATCGCGACG
Source organism: Lentzea sp. JNUCC 0626 (assembly GCF_043632865.1). Lineage (NCBI taxonomy): Bacteria > Bacillati > Actinomycetota > Actinomycetes > Pseudonocardiales > Pseudonocardiaceae > Lentzea > Lentzea sp. JNUCC 0626. Next base: position 9,974,102 of record NZ_CP171635.1, on the reverse strand, counting down.
GGGCGGGAGACCTTCCGGCTCCGCACCTCGGAACTCGGGCGCCTCGCCCAGCAGCCGGCCGACGTGGTGGCCGGTCGTCCCTGAGGCCTGCCCGTATCGTGGTCCGGTGTGAGCGAGTCACCGGGCCGCAGCGCCCGGACGTCAGGTCTCGATCTGCACCTGGGCCATGTCGACGGTGTCGGCCGGACCGTGCGCACCAGCCTCATGAACGCGTTCCGCGAGGCGATTCGCACCGGGCCGGCTGGCACCGGGGACGCGGTTGCCCCCGAGCCGGGTGCTCGCGACCGACCTCGGGCTCGGGCGCAACACCGTCGTCCGCGTCTACTCCGAACTGATCAACGAGGGCTGGCTCACCGCGCTGCACGGTTCCGGCACAGCGGTGTCGCAACGGTCGGCGGAACTCGTGGGCGACCTCGCACAGCCTCGGACGCCGGCGGCGCGGACGAGGTTCGCGCACGATCTCCGGCCCGGATTTCCTGACCTGTCCTCGTTTCCGCGGGACGAGTGGGTTCGCGCGGTGAAGCGCACGGTCACCACCGCGCCGTTCGAGGCGTTCGGGTACACCGATCCGCACGGCCGCGGCGAGTTGCGCGCGGCCGTCGCGCACTATCTCGCTCGTGCCAGGGGATTGCACGCCCGGCCGGACAACGTCCTCGTCTGCAGCGGGGCCGCGGAGGGGTTGCGGCTCGTCGCCTCGGTGCTGGTGAACGCGGGCGTCCGGAAGGTGGCGATCGAGGAGTTCTGCCTGCACACCCAACGTCCCGCGCTGGTGAAGGCCGGGGTCGAACCGGTGCTGCTGCCGGTCGACGGCGACGGCGCCGATCTGTCTGTTTTGGACGATCATCCGGATCTGGGTGCCGTGGTGCTCACACCGTCGCACCAGTTCCCGCTGGGCGTGGCGTTGCGGTCCGACCGGCGGGCCGCGGTCGTGGACTGGGCACGCCGCCGGGGTGCGCTGGTCGTCGAGGACGACTACGACGGGGAGTTCCGCTACGACCGCTCTCCGGTGGGTGCGTTGCAGGGACTGGACCACGATCGGGTCGTGTACCTGGGGACCGCGAGCAAGTCGCTGGCGCCGGGGTTGCGCGTGGGCTGGCTCGTCGTGCCGGACCGGCTGGTCAGGCCGATCGTCGCGGAGAAGGGGTGGGCGGAGGAGTCCGTCGGGTTCGTCAACCAGTTGGCGATGACCGACTTCATCGAGTCCGGGGCGTACGACCGGCACATCCGCGCGATGCGGGTGCGGTACCGGCGGCGGCGCGACCAGTTGATCGAGGCGGTGCGGCGGCACAGCCCCGCGACGCGCGTGGTCGGGATGTCCGCCGGGTTGCACGTGCTGCTCGAACAGCCCGGCCGGACCGGTGCCGAACTCGCGCGGCGTGCCGCCCGGGAATCGCTCGCGGTCGAACCGCTGGACCGCTTCCGCAACCCCGGGTCCACTTCGGACCGTGACGGGGTGGTCGTGGGTTTCGCCGCTCCCTCCCCCAGTGGTTGGTCGGGTGCGCTGGAAGCCCTGGTGCGCGCTCTCGGGTGACGCCGCGATGTCAGCCAGAGCTGAGCGCGCGGGCCACCGCCGAGCGCAGCACGGGGACGACCTCGTCCTCGAACCAGGGATTCTTGGTCTGCCAGCGGAAGTTCAACGGTGACGGGTGCACGAGCGGGATCATCGACGGCAGGTACTCGGCGTAGGCGCGCACGGTCTCGGTGAGACTCGGCTTGGCACGACTTCCCAGGTAGTGCTTCTGCGCGTAGCCGCCCACCAGGATCACCAGCTCGAGGTGCGGCAGCTCGGCGAGGATCCGCTCGTGCCACAGGTCCGCGAAACCCTTGCGCGGCGGGAGATCTCCGGACTTGGCCTTGCCCGGGTAGTAGAAGTCCATCGGCAGCAGCGCGAACAGCCCGGGGTCGTAGAACTGCTCGTCGGTGACGCCCAGCCAGCCCCGCAGCTTCGCCCCGCTGACGTCGTTCCACGGCACGCCGCTCTCCTGGGCCTTGCGGCCCGGCGCCTGCCCGACGAGGGCGATCCTGGCGCCGGGTGCCGCGGCGTAGATCGGCTGGTAGCCGACCTCGCGCGCCCAGGCGTTGGACTCGTGACCGATGATCTCGGCACGAATCCGGTCGAGCGGACCTGCCACGGCCCCTTCCTCAGTCACGCCGTGAAAACTACTTCACGTGGGCGAGACCCCTGTCGGGCGCCGCCTCTGTCAGGTGCCGTCCGGTCAGCTCCTGAGCAACGTCGTGGTCCAGTAAGCGGTTCCCGAAACGCAGGCCCGCAGTCCGGCCGCCTGTCCGTGCCCGCCCTGGTTGTGCAGGCAGAGACCGGTCGACACGTGGGTGAAGCGCTTCTTCGTCCCGGAGGACGTCCTCCAGTCGGACTCGGCGACGTCACAGGAGGTGGTGAACACCGACGTCCTCCCGCCGGCCAGGCACTGCTTGGTCTTCTTGTTCCTGAACTTGCCGGGTGTGTAGTTGTCCCACTTCTGGTGGTCGTTCCGGTCCTGGCAGGCGTGGGTGTACACGGCGCCCTCGAAGTTGGCGTCCAGGCAGTGCTGGAACTCCCCCGCGAACCTGATCCAGTACAGCGCCTCGGCCTGCGGTGCGGCGATGGCGGCCACCGGAGCCGCGGTGAGCACCAGCGCTGCGGCCGCGACCGATCCCACGAGCCGGAACAGCATCTTCCTGAAGGTCGCCAACGAAGTCCCCCGAGCAGTCGATTCGCCCCGCCCACCGCGGAGCCCCCCGAGACAACACGCCGACCCTGGTGCCGAAGTTGTCCTGGCGCGGCCGGATCACCCGAATGCCGTACTGGCACCACCTGGTCGAGGTGGCCGACGAGGGCCGGCCGAGTGGCTGATGCGCGCGGCTCCTCCTGCTCAGCCCGCGGGCGTTCGCGTCTTGCCCTTGGCGGCGCCGATCACCGACGGCGGCAGGTTCTCGCCGGGGAGGTCGAACAGGTCGCCGGCGATGATGTAGCTGGCGGAGCGGTGTTCCTTGTCCTCCTCGCCGCGGCCGCCTGCCGCGGGGGCACCGCCCATCGGGGCGCCTGCGCCCATGCCGGCGGCTGCGGAGGCCGCGCCGGGGCCCATGCCCATCGGCAGGCCGCCGCGGCTTTGGGCTTGGACGCCTGCGGCGCCGCCGGACTGCATCGAGTTGCCGCCGGCACCGCCGCCCCCACCGGCACCGCCTGCACCACCGCCCGCGCCGCCACCGCCTCCCGCGCCCATCTGCGGGGTGTACGGCATGGGGCCGCCCTTCATGCCGGCGCCAGCGCCGGAACCGCCACCAGCTCCGCCTGCACCACCAGCAGCACCACCGAATGCGCCACCGGCGCCGACACCGGCAGTGCCGCGAGGTCCGTTGTAGCCCGGAGCCGTCGGCGAGTAGGGAGCGGGGCCGCCCTTGACGGGCTGGGGCGGGTAGCCGGGGTTCTGCGGGGTGTAGTTCGGGTTGGGCACGTCGCGGCCGACGGCCGGGACCTTCGGGAGGACGGCCCCGCTCGTGGTGGTCGTGCCCGCGCCCATCTGCGGCGTGTAGCTGCCGGAGGTGAAGGTGCTGCCCGAGTTCGCGGCCGGGTTGGAGGCGGGCGCGGTCGGCGTGTAGGCCGCAGCAGCGTTGGTGCTGCCGGAGTGTCCGGCCGTCTGCGGGGTGTAGCTGCCGCCGGAGCCCGTCTGCACGCCGGTCGCAGCCGGTGCGTCCACAGTGGACTGAGCGCTGGTAAACCCCTGGACGCCGCTGTCGAGGGCGGCGGCGCCGGAGCGCGGCAGGGCGATCACCGGTTCCTCGACCTGGCCGGTGTTCGGGTTGAACGGGGGCTTGAAGGACGGTGTCGACGCGTCGATCTGGCGGGAGTTGTTCTCCATGTCGGTCATCACGGTGACCGCCTGGTCGTGTGCCACGCGCGACACGGCGTTCGCGAGGGCGATGTCCACGGAGGCCAGCACGAACGCGGGGGTGCCCGGCTGGGCGAGTGCGGCGGCGGCCCTGTTCCAGTCGAACTCCACCGGAGCCGGCATCTGCGCGCGGGCGTTCTCCATCACGCGGCCCTGGTCGGCGACCTTGTTGCCGACCTCGACCGCGGTGCGGGCGGTCTCGTCCACCCAGTCGCCGAGCTTCTTCATCGCGGCGCGAGCGGCGTCGGCGGCGCCACCGGTCCAACTGGACTCGGAGGAGGTGATGACCGAGTTGATGACTCGGGAGGCCTCGGTGAGCTCGCTGCCGTACTTGCCCCAGTCGGAGCTGATCTGGCCGGCTTGCCCGGGGTCGTTGTTGTTGTGCACCGCGGCATAGAGCTCTTGGTGCGATCGGGACGCCCAGTTCTGCGGGTCCGTGAGGACCGGGACGTTCTCGACCTCGCTCGGATCGGTCTCGATGGCCATGACCTGCTCGCCTCTCACGTCGTTGGTTCAGCTGGCCTCGAGATCAGCTGGTGCCCATGTGCTTCTTCAGTTCGGCCTGCTGCTCCTGGTCGAGCGCCTCGAAGTTCCCGATCGCCTCGACGATCGAGTTCTTCGTCTGCTCGAGAACCGTGCGGTACGCGGTCATCACGCTGACGAACGAGTACTGCTCACCCTCGGCGCGTTGCGTGAACTTGTCGCGCATCTTGTCGCCCACCGGGTTCGAGCCCAGCGGCGCCGGACGGGCGATGCTGGACGTCGCGCGCTCGATCCAGGAGTCGACCTGGTCGATCTGGCCCTGCAGCTGCTTGCGGAGTTCCTCGCCCGCCTCCGGGTCGATCTGCACCTGACCCGAGGTGACGGTCTCGCCGAGCGGAACGACCTTCTCGTCACCGGCTTTGTCACCGACGATGTACATGGGCGGTCGTCCTTCCTGACGGTCCTCGCGGCAAACCGTGGCCAACGCCGTTCACACGGCTGCCGGGCGCAGGTGGTTCACCGGGTGCGAGAGACGCGCGTCACCGGCGCACGGGAGCCGCGCGCCGGTGATGTCGGGACGAGCTCGCTAGGGACGGGAGAACACCGCGCAACGGATCTCCGCGGTGTGGTGGTTCTCGCCGATGCGCAGCCACAGGTGTTCGGGCGACGGCAGCATCTCGGAGACGTCGAACGAGTCACCGGGCGCCGCGCCGCGCAGCTGCCGGAAGAACTGGCGCACCAGGATCGGCGACGACCAGTCGACGTAGATCGGCTTGGGCTCGTGGGCGAACTTGACGAACACGTGCCGCGGCAGGTCGTGCCGCTCCGTCAGCAGCCTCGCCGCGAGGAACGACCTCGCGTCGCCCGTCTGCCACTTGCGCGGCAGGGCGGCGTCCACGGAGTCGCAGCGGACGCGCCAGCGGCGGCGGGTGAACACCACCCGGCCCGAGCGGAAGCGCGGCAGGTGCTCGCGGTCCAGGTCGGCCAGCACGCCGCCGCCGAGGCTGCGCGGGAAGCTGAAGACGGCCACCGGGTCGTGCCGGATCGTGCCCGCACCGGACAGGGAGGCCAGCAGGCGGATCCGGCCGGGAACGGCACCGCTGCGCAGCTCCACCCGGTCCTCGTGGGCCACCAGGGAGAGGTCCTCGGGGCGCAGGACGTCGGCGCGGTCCTTCATCGACCTGCCCACGATCTCCAGGTCCGGCAACGGCAGGCGGGCCTGCACGGAGATCTTCGACGTGTGGCTGCGCACGATGTCGACGAGCACCTCGTCCTCGTCGACGATGCGCCGGTAGCCCGCCAGGATCTCGTCGGTCAGCCCTGGCGCGCGGTCGGTGAGGAACGGCGTGAACGGGCCGTGGGTGAGGAGATCGCGGACGGCGTGCGCGTCGCCGATCACGCCGAAGAAGTCACCGGTGGCGAAGCAGGACGGGTCGGTGGCGCCGAGCATCACGTCCGGGTTGCAGACGGCGGCGGGGCCGGCCGGGTAGCGGGCCAGGACGCCGTGCAGGACCCCCGGTGCCACGTCGACCTCGGGCGACTCACCGTCCCAGTGGGACAGCAGTTCGCCGACCAGGTGGTCCTCGGCCGCGGCCACCTCGGCGTCGACCTCGTCGCAGAGTTCCCCGACGGCGTCCCGGTCGGCGAGGAACCGCTCGTACACCTGGCCCAGCGGCACCTCGACGCCCGTGCCGAACGACGAGCGCAGCCATTCGCGCAGCAGCACCCGTTCGCGGGCCATCCGCACGCGGGAACCGAGCAGCAGCGCGTCGTAGACACCGGCCAGGTCACTGGTCACGAAGTCGTGGATCTCCTGGCCCACCACCACGTCCCGCACCTGGCTCACCGCGTCCTCGTACAGCACCGCGCGGTCGGCGTAGTGGCGGCCGCCGCTGCGGGCCGTGGCCTCGCCGGTGGTCTGCTGGAAGAAGTCGTTGATCTCGGCGAGGACGTCCGCGCGGAGATCGGGGGCGGCACCGGCGAACTTGGTCAGCAGGTCGTCGAGCCGGTCGACCGGAGCGAGGTCGGCGCCGTGCTCCAGGTACAGCCTCCGCAGCCCCTCGGGGAACGTCTCGCCCACCGGCAGTTCGGGGCCGAGGTGCAGCAAACCCATGTCCGCCAAGCCGTCCAGCGCGGAACGGAACCGCGCGACCGGCCACCTGACCGTCCACTCGGAACGGAGCTCGGCCACGGTGCGCGCCCCGTCGGCGAGGTCCAGCAGCGACCGGTGCTCCTCGTCGAGGTCGTGGGCCCGCACCAGCACGAGGTGCCAGGGGTACGGCAGGCCCGGCCGGTCCTCGAAGGCGTACCGGGACACCCGGTTCCCGTCGCGGAACGCCAGTGGGACCGGACGCGGCCGGAGGCGATCCTGCTCGAACCCGCGCGCCAGCGCGGAGGAGGCCCAGTGCGACAGGAACGCCGCGCGCTCCACGTCCTCGCCGAGCGACCAGCGCAGGCCCGACTCACCGGGCAGGGCGCGACCGACCCCGAACGGCCCGAAGTGGGAGTTCGTCTCGTTCTTGGTGGTGATGCGCTGGAGGTACATCGCGAGCAGGTCGGTCATCTTGCGCGCGTGCGCGTCGTGCGGCCGGTCGGCCGACGGCAGCCAGTTCCGGAAGTCCGTGAACACAGAGGTGTTGGACAGCAACAACGTCTGCTGCCGCCACGGGTCTCCGAAGAGCCGCACCAGGTGTGCGCGCGAGGCCGACATCGCCTCCGCGTGCGCCTCCTCGCACGCCCTCAGCAGGTCGTCGAGACGGCCGACCGCGCTCCGGTACTCCGCCGGCACGACCGCGGACCCGAGCCCGGGCAACGCTGCCTCGTCGAGAGGCTTGAGCATGCCGATCCCGGGCGACACCCCCGGCGCGCGGACTCCCCGCGCGCGGAGGAAATCCTTGAGAGCACCGGCTTTCGCCGCGGCGTCACGCCACGCGACGACCAGCTCGTCGTACCGGTCGAGCAGGCCGGGGAAGCGCACCCCGTCGAGGTCCTCGACCGGGTAACCGGCGTGGCGCAGCAGCACCGTCGGGACGAGATCCCAGTCAGGACGAAGAGAAGACGGCACAACGCACCTCGCTCGTGTATCGGCGGCCACCACCGGTGAGCCACAGGTCGTCGGGTCCCGGCAGCATCTCGCTGAAGACCACGGTCCCGGTGCTGGTGCGGGCCAGCCGGAACAGCTGCCGCACCAGCAACGGCGAGCTGAAGTCGACGTAGATCGGCTTCGGTTCGCCCGGCAGCTTCGCGAACACGCACCGCGGCAGCCCGCGCCTCTCCCGCAACGCCGCCGCGGCGAACATCTCGGCGGCGCCCTCCCGCAACGTCGCACCGCCCGGACCGGCGCCCGTCAGCTCGGCCGCGTCCACGAACCACCGCTCCCGCTGGAACACCACGCGACCGGACCGGAAGCGCGGCAGGTGGTCGCGGCCGTCACCGCGGATCGCCATCCCGCCGAAGTGCCGCGGGAACGAGAACGCCGCGAGCGGGTCGCGGGCGATGCTCGGGCCCGACGCCGGAGGCGCGAGCAACCGGATCCGCTGCCCGGAAGGCAGATGCCACAGCCCGACGCGCCCGGCGCTCGCCCTCACGTGCAACTCGGCCGGTGAGAGCACCGACCGCCGGTCCTTGCCCGACCGTCCGAAGAACTCGACGTCGGTGATCGGGTACGCCAGCTGGGCGTCGGTCTTGTCCAGGTGCGCCCGGACGACGTCGCACAGCACCTCGCCGGGTTCGAGCAGGCCCTGGTACAGCCGCACCATCTCGTCGACCACGTCCGGCGCGCGCTCCCCGACGGTCGGCGCGAGACTGCCGTGCGTCAGCAACTCGCGCATCGCGTGGCAGTCCCCGACCACGGCCAGGAAGTCACCCGCGTCGAGCGCCTCGGCACTGGACGCCGCCAGCATCACGTCGGGGTTGCAGACGGCAGGCGGGGTGCGGGGGTGCCGGGCGAGCAACGCGTCGATGTTCTCGCGCGGCACCATCAGCTCGTGGTCCCCGGCCGGGGCTCCGCCGAGCATCATCGCGATCATGTCGTCGTCCACGCGCGCGAGCTCCGCGTCGACCTCGGCGCACCGCGCGGTGATCTGCGCGCGATCGGACGTGAAACCGCGGTAGAAGTCCACCAACGGCACCGCGCGGTCCTCGCCGAACGTCGACGACACCCAGTCCGCGAGCAACGCGTGCTCTCGGCGCATCCGCAGCCGCGGCCCCACCAGCACCATGTCGTAGAGGGGAGCCAGTTCCTCCTCGACGAACCGGGTCAGCTCCCCACCGGCGACCAGCCCGGTGACCGGCGCGTGGCACTCCTCGAAGAGGACACCCCGGTCGGCGTAGTGCCGTCCGGCGTGCCGGGTGGCGGCGGTGCCGGTCAGCTCCTCGAACGCGGTCTTCACCTCGGCGAGCACCTCGACCCGCCGTTCGTGCGCGGCACCGCCGAACTCGCTCACGAGGTCGCTGAAGCGGTCGAGCTCCTCGTGGGCGGAGGGCAGCTGGGAACGCAGTCCCCGCAACGGATCCGGCTCGCCGAGGACCGGCTCGAACCGGGTGACGAGCAGGTCGGCGGCGCAGAGTTCCGTCACCACGCGGTCGAGCCCGGCACGGTCCCCCGGCCACTGGGCGGCCAACTCGGCGAGCGTCCTGCTGCCGTCGGCGCGGTCGAACACCCAGCGCTCGTCACCGCTGAGCTCACGACGGCACTGCTCGCCGAAGCTCCAGTCCGCGGTGAACCCCGTGGTCGTGGTCGACGCGAACAGGTGCACCACGTCGTTGTCCGCCAACGCCAGCGGACGGCGCCGGGGCCGGATCGCGTCCCTCAGCTCCGGCCGTTCGCTCAGCACCCTGCCGATCTCCTCGGCGGCCCAGTGGCTGAAGTACGGGTACCGGGACAGCTCCGCCGCGCTCCACGACAACCCGGTGGCCGCCGGGTCGAACCGGCCCACCGAGATCGGCCCGAAGTGGGCGTGCGTCTCGTTCTTCGTGGTGAGGCGCTGCAGGTACATCGTCAGCATGTCCGTGACGCGCCGGGCCCTGCGGTCGTGCCTGCCGTCCCGCGAGCCGTCCAGCCACCGGCTGAACTGGTCGAACTGCGCGTCGTTCGACAGCAGCAACACCTCGCGCAGCGCGACGTCCTCGCGGAACAGCGCCGCGACGTAGTCCCTGTGCGCGTACGAGGTCTTCTCGTAGTCGGCGGCGAACGAGTCCCAGTCCGCACGGAGCTGTGCGGCGTGGTCGGAGTACTCGCGCAACGCCGCCGCCGTGCGGTCGTCCACCTGGCCGGCGGCACCGGCGAGCAGCGCGCCGGGCAACGGCAGCAGCTGCCCCACCAGCGGCATCACCTTGCCCGCCACCGGATTCCCCGCGAGCAACGCGCGAACCTCACCGGCGAGCACGCCCAGCTCGGTCTCCGCCGTCCTCAGCCGCCGCACGACGTCGACGGCCGCCGGCGACCGCAGCGGATCCAGCAGGTCCATCGGGAAACCCGCCTGCCGCAACATGAACACGGAGGCCAAGCGCCATCCGCCCTGGTCACGCACAACCATCTCCGTTTCTCGGCAGCACCGGCTCGTGCCAGCACCCGGTCAGTCCCTCGGGGAGCAGCAACCCTCCGGCGCGCACCGCCCCGGAACCACCGGACATGAGCTCGACGGCGTGACCACCGGCGAGCAGGGCGGTGAGCGCCTGCAACTGGATCAGCGCGAGCCGCAGCCCGGGACAGGTGCGCGGGCCACCGCCGAACGGCAGAAAGGCTTTCCTGGTCACGTCTCCGCTGACCCACCGCCGCGGCCGGAACCGCTCCGGCTCGTCCCACCACCGGGCGTCGCGGTGCAACAGGTACGGCGAGATCAGCACCTGACACCCGCGCGGCACCAGGTGCTCCCCCACCACGACGGGCTCCGTCGTCGTGCGGGCGATCATCCACTGTGGAGGGTGCAACCGCAGCACCTCGCGCACGAAAGCGTCGGTCTCCGGCAGGGCGCCGTCCGCCAGCGCAGCCCCGAGCGACACCCCGCGCGTCTCGTCCGCCACCACCCGCGCCGCGCCCGGGTGCTCCGCCAGCCGCGCGAACACCCACGACAACGCGGCCCCCGGCACGCCCTGCGCGGAGAACACGAGCATCCGCACGGCGGCCGCGGCGGTCTGGTCGTCCACGCCCTCCACCAACACCGCGTCGAGCAGGCACCGCACCTCGCCCGCCGCCGGACGACGTCGCTGCACCTGCACGGCCAGAAGCTCCTGAAGCTCCCGCACCGATTCCGCCGCACGCCGCGACGCGGGCCTCGGGAGCCAGCGCAGGCGCGGTTCGTTGCGTTCCAACGAGGTCAGCGACTCCTCGAACGCCCGCCGCGCGGCCCGGGTGATCTCCTCGACGGCTCCCGGATCATCGTCGGTCAACGCCAGCCGCACGATCCCCCGGCCGCAGATCTCCCTGCCTGCCACCACGAGATCACCACCCCGGTGCGCACGCAGTTCCGCGTCGTGCACCCGCACGAGGTGCTCGACCCCGAGCGGAGTCAGAAAAGCACGACAGGCGCGCGAGACGAGCCCGCGCAGCCGCATCCACTCCGGCACCCGCCCGCGCAGCGCGTCCTGACGACGGCGACCGGCGAGCGGCGCGCTGTCGAGCAGGTAGTCGTCGTTGGTCCCGCCGAGCACGAGCCGGGCGAACTCGATGTCGTGCACCACCACCGCGTTCGGCGCGAGCCGCACGACGTCGCCGTACTCGGCGCGCGTGCGCACGAGCCAGCCCACCCGGTCGGCCTCGTACTCGGGCAACTCCCCCACGAACCACCGGCCCCGCGGACCGGGAACCTTCAGTGCCACAAGCCCTTCCCCCCAGCAACCCCCAGGCAGGTGGGGCGGCACGACGGCCACCCCACCCGTTCCCGCGATCAGTGACAGTCCACGTAGAGGTAGACACCGCCCACGCGGGAGCGGCCCATCCTGCTCACCAGCGCACGGAAGTACCCGATCACGACAACACCCCCTTCCCCCCAGCCTTCTCCTCACCTCGACCGGCGCGCGACCTCCTCGTGCAGTTCGCGCGCCCGTCCCGCCCACTCGGCGCCGAGCGCCTCGTCCGGGGCCTCGCACAGGAACACCACGGCGAGCATCACCGCGGCGTCGAGCCGGTAGACGGCGAACGCGGTGTCGTCGAGATCCGGCGTCTCCCCGTACCCGTGCAGCACACCCTTGAAGTCGATGCCGTTGTCCGGCATGCGGGCGAACTCCGCCAGCCGCGCCAGTTCCAGCGCCGGATCCCCCACCAGCGCGTTCGACCAGTCGAGCAGCGCGCGCACCGATCCGTCCACGCAACGCAGGTTGGCCGCGCGCACGTCGAGGTGCAGCAGGCTGCGCGGCGAGCGGATCAGCTGGTCCCTCAACAGTTCCCGCGGCAGGCAGTCCGGGAGCCCCGGCACGAGCGCGGCGATCTCGTTCCAGCGCCGCACGATCCGGCGCGGCACCAGGTCCTCGGTCGCGCACCCCTCCGACGCCACGGGCGGGGCCGCGGGCGGCGGCACCCGGTGCAGCCGCGCCAGCAGCCCGCCGAGCTCGACCGCGTCGAACTGCGCGCCGTCGTCGGGGACGTAGCGGCTCATCAGCACGTCCGGTTCGCCGAGCACGAGCTCGAGCGGTTCCGCGACCGCGATCCCGTGCCCCGTCAGGTGTCCGCAGACCTCGTGCTCCCACCGCAGCAACCGCCGGGTGTCGACGTCCGGGTCGTTGGCGTTGGACTGGAACCGCCCGCCCACCGGCACCCGCAGCACCACGTCGCCTTCGGCCGGGTGCGTCGCGCGGAAGACGACGAACTCGAGGCCGTTGCCCACGAGTTGGAGATCGGTGAGGTCGCGGGCGGCGGCGAACGCGGCCGGCGCGTCGTGGTCATTCGTCACCGCGGTGATCCTTCCCCTGCACGGTCAACCGGACGTCCCCGGCCAGCACCAGCGCGACCGGCACGGCCAGCACCAGGATCGCCACCGCGCCGACGCCGAACGCCCAGCGCGAGCCCCACACCTGCGCGAGCGCGCCGAACGCGGCGGCACCCAGCGGCATCGTTCCCCACGCCACCACCCGGTACGCGCCGATGGTCCGGCCGAGCAGCCGCTCGGGCACGATGACCTGCCGCAACGACACGGCGACGACGTTCCACACCATCAACCCGAAGCCCATCGCGAAGTACCCGAGCGCGGTGGTGACCACGGTTCCGGCCACCACACCGGCCCCCGCACCCCCGACCAGCACGAGCCCGCCGACGAGCGCGGTCCGGCGGCCGAACCTCCGCACCAGGTGTTCCGCGGCCAGGCCACCGACGACACCGCCGAGCGCACCCCCGGCCAGCAGCAGGGAGTACCCAGTCGGGCCGAGGCCCAGCACGTCGGTCACGAACAGCACGAACACGGCCACCTGGCCGAGGTACACGGCGTTGATCACACCGGCCGCCGCGGTCAGCGTCGCCAGCAGCCTGTCCCGCACGATGTACCGCGCGCCGTCGAGGATCTCGCGCCAGAGGTCTCGTTCCTCGGCGGGGCGCGGGGCCTGCCGGGGCAGTTTCCTCAGCAGCAGCGCGGACACCACGAACGAGACGGCGTCGACCACGAGCGGGACGGCCCTGCCGAGCGTGAACAGCAGACCGCCCGCGAGGTGGCCGAGCATGTCGCGGCTGACGGTCTGGGAGGTGAACAGCCTGCCGTTGGCGGCTTCCAGCCGTTCCGCGGGCACCACCGAGGGCAGCACCGCGAACGACGCGCAGTCGAACACGACCTCGCCGATCCCCAAGACCAGCGCGAGCAGCAGCAGCGGCACGAACGTGAGATGGCCGGTGACCAGCAGCACCACCGCCACCAGCAGGCCCGCGGCCCGGAACAGGTCGGCCCCGATCATCATCCGCACCCGGTCGGCGCGGTCCGCGTACGCCCCCACGGGCAGGCCGAGCACCAGCCACGGCACCGTGGTCGCCGCGGTGACCAGGGCGACCTGGAACGGGTCCGCGAGCAGCGCGACGGACAGCAGCGGCAACGCCGTGAAGCGGATGCCGTCGCCCATCGCCGACACCGTGCTGGAGCTGAGCAACCGCCAGTACGCGGACCCGAACCCCGCTGCCGCCTTCGTCGTCATCGCACCCCGTTCCTCGCGAACCTGCGTTCGTGCAGCGCGGCGACGATCGCCTCGGGGTGCTCCGGAGCGACGGGCACCAGCCCCGGTTCCGTCGCCCACGGCTTGACCCGCACGCCGTGGTAATCAGAACCAACGGTCGGCACCAGATCCAGTGCGGCGCACAGCTCCGCCAGTCGTGCGCTCTCCTGCGCGGTGTGCCAGGTGGTCCACACCTCCACGCCGCACAGCCCCTCGCGCCGCAACGTCCTGAGCTCATGCTCCCAGTCCGCGTCGCCGAGCAGCCTGGCCGGGTGGGCGAGCACCGCCGCGCCGCCCGCGTCGGCGATCCACCCGATGGCCTCGACGAGGTCAGGAGCCCACGGCGCGGGCCGGTGCAGCGGCCGGCCCGGCGCGCACCAGTCCGCGACGAACGGCCTGGTGTCCGCCGCCGAATAACCGCGGAAGCGCTCGTCGTCCCCGGCCAGCTCGAGGACGAGCCCGAGGTAGTCACCGGGGCTCGCGACCCGGTCGCCGCCGATCCGCTCGGCCACGTCGGTCCAGGCCGCCGGCACGCCGAGGTCCGCGAGCGCGCCGAACCACTCGCGCCACCACGTCAGCTCACCGTCGTGGGTCCGGCCGACCCTGCCCGCGAACGTCCTGTCCTGCGGGGAGGTCCAGTACCCGAGGCAGTGCGCCTCCTCGCCGCGCCACCGGGTGCTGACCTCACACGCGGGGATCACGGTGAGGGCAGCCCCGGCGGCGCGGGTGAGCGCCTCGACCGCGCTGAGCGAGTCGTGGTCGGTCACCGCCACGACCCGCAGGCCCGCCGCGACGCAGCGGCGGGCCAGGTCCTCCGGCGACTCGTCGCCGTCGGAGGCAGCGGTGTGCAGGTGCAGGTCCACCTCGCAGCGCTCGCGGCCGGTCGAGCCCGTCACGCGGGCCTCGGCAACGTCCGCCGCCAGGAGGCCGCGAGCCAGTCCTCGTACTGCTCACCGGCGGGCTCGTCGACCACCAGGCAGAAGGGTTCGATCACCCGGCCGCGGCCACCGGCGAGACCGCCGTGCAGCATGGTCAGGTTGTGGCCGAAGAGCAGGTCGAAGCGCTCGCTGGGCGCCAGCACCTCCCACTTCCGCCGGTAGTCCGCCCAGTTCCGGCCGGTCGCCTGGAGCATCTGGTGGCAGAACAGCCGTGCGCTCTCGCCCACGCACCCACCGCACGGGCAGGACGCCGTCAGCGGCACCGCGACCGGGTAGCGCTTCCTGTCCTCATCGGACAGCGGAGCCTCGGCGTGGTGGAACGAGAGACCGTGCCACATCGGCTCGCTCAGGCCGAGCATGCCGCTGAACGACGGGTAAGCGCACCCGTGCTTGGGTTGCAGGTCCAGCGCCGCGCGTTGGTTGCCGCCGAGCCACCTGGCCACCACGGCCGGGTCGGCGGTGCCACCGTGGCGTTCGGTGTGCACGGTCGCGAGCACGTCGAGCCAGTCGTAGTAGGTCGTGATGCTCAGGCCCTCACCGGGATCGGCCATGAACACGCCCTGGTACATCTTGTGCGCCGGGGTGGTGGTGTAGCCGCTCGACCCGAACTCCCGCCACTGCGGGCTCCACGCCTCGTCGTCGCGCCTGCTCGGGGTGAGGTACGAGCAGTGCTGCCCGTCGTGGTGCGGCAGCAGCGTGCGCGTGCCGAAACCCGGCGGCACGAAGGTCTCCTGCGCCTTGTCCTGCTCGACGCGGAGGTCGTCCGGCGCACCCCTGCGCACCAGTTCCTCGCGCAGCGCGAACGTCAGCGTGCGGGCGAGCGCCCTGCTGTCCTCCGCGCCCAGCCTCAGCCTGCCCAGCCGGAAGATGACGAATCCGTTGCTGTGCAGGAGATCCGCTGCCCGCCGGGCGAGGCTCGTGCACGCCGCGTCGCCTCCGCCGACCAGCGCGGCGCAGTCGAGGTGCAGCTCCATGTCGGCAAAACGCATCTGCTTCACCTCATCGCGTCTCGGGGTCGGTGTGCCACGGCGCGAAGCCGGACGGGCGTTGCTTGGTGCGGAAGAGGAACTCGAACAGCAACCGGGCCGCGATCTGGGCAGTGCTGCCGCTGACGTCGTACCGGGGCGCGCACTCGGTGATGTCCAGTCCCCGCACGGGAAGTTCCCGCAGCACGTCGTAGACGTCGAGCAGGTCGCCGACCTGGATGCCGCCCATCGTCACGTGCCCGGTGCCGGAGGCGGCACTGGTGTCGAGCACGTCGATGTCGAGCGAGACGTAGACGACGTCGCACCGGCTGCCCAGCGCCTCGACCACGCCGGCCAGCGCGGTCGCGGCCCCGTCGCGACGGAGCTGCATGCCCGGCACGACGTGGAAACCCTGCTCCTGCAGGAACTGGAACTGCTCGTGGCGGGTCACGTCACCGACGCCGACGAACGCCATGTCCTCCGGGCGCATGCCCGGCAGTTCGCTGATCCGCCGTGAGTTCGAGCCGTGGTACAGCGCGCCGTGCAGCGTGCTCCAGTTGCCGAAGTCGAAGTGGTGGTCGATGTTGATGAACCCGACCCGCCTGCCGGGGTCCTTCGCGAGTTGCGCGGCGCGGAAGCCCGCGAACGTCGGGAACGTGCAGGAGTGGTCGCCGTTGAGGAACACGACGGACTCGCTGCGGCTCGTCAGCACCTCGGCCTCGGTCGCCACGCTCTGGAACGTGCGCACGGTGTTCGTCGGGTACACGTGCAGGTCGCCCGCGTCGATCACCGCGGGCGCCTGGTACGAGAAGACGGTGCCGGTGCGGGTGTCGAGCATCTCGGTCTCGCCGAGGCTGCGCAACGAGTTCGCGAAGACCACGCTCGCGTTGCGGATCGCCCTGGGGCCTTCGGCGGCGCCCGGCCGTGAGCTCGCGGTGCCGTCGAACGGCACCCCCGCCACGGCCCAGCCGCCGAACTCCGTCAGGTCCTCCAGCGCGACGGCGGAGGTGCCGAACAGCGTGCCCGGCCCCGCCCACCCCGGCAGCGGGTCGTCGTGGAAGTCCGCCGGCGCCGCCTGGTTCTGCAGCTGCGCGAAGTCCGGAATGTGGTTCATCCTGCTCACCCCTTCGATTCGGCGTGCGGGGCCAGGGCGAGCCGGTCGACCTTCGCCCGCACGATCTGGTGCGCGGCGTCGACCTTCTCCATGAAGAGCTCGAAGCTGCGCTCCGGCGACATGTTCTTCGGCTGGAACACCGGCAGGGCGTCCTCGCGCCAGTCCGCGAAGTCCCAGTTGTGGATGCGGTCCTTCAGCTTCTCGAAGTCCGGCACCAGCGGGTAGGGCACGAAGCTGTAGAGGTTGAACAGCCACAGCATGGACCGGTTGTCGTACAACCAGTTCACGGTCTCGCGGTGCGACTCCTCGGTCTCCTCGTCCAGCCCGCCCATGACGTTCAGGACGACGTTCAGGCCCGAGTCGGCGAGCATCCTCACCTTCTCGGTGTAGTCGTCGAGCCCGCGCGAGAGCTTGTTGAGGCGCTTGAGCATCTGCGAGTCGCCCGACTCGAAGCCCAGCTCGACGGTGACGACGCCCAGCTCGTGCATCGCGTCGATCACCCACGGGCGCACCTGCATCACGTGGGTCTGCACGATGAAGCGGTAGCCGGGCCGGTCGCGGAAGATCTCGACCAGGTTCCGCACCGCCTCCTTCGACTGCCCGAAGGTCTTGTCGCCGATGTAGAACAGCTTCGTGTCCGGGAACCGCCGCGCCAGCTCGTCCACCTCGGTGGCGAGCGCGTTCTTCTCGACCATCACCAGCTGCTGGCTCCACGCGTCACCGCAGAACGAGCACTGGTACAGGCAGCCGTGGCTGGCGTTCAGGCGCAGCAACGGGATCTGGCCCCGGTAGCCGTCGAGGTGGCGGTAGTCGGGCGCCCACGTGATCAGCTCGTCGGACTTGCCGCGGCGCACCTTCTTCTCGAGCTCGCCGCCGGTCTCGGCCAGCTGGACCAGCTTGCGCACGAGCACGGCGTCGAGCTGGCCGCGGTGCACCAGGTGCGCGTCGCCCGCCTCGGCGAGCGGTGCCATGTTGCCGCCCAGCACGACGCGGCGGCCCGCCTTCTCGAGCGACCGGGCGACCTCCAGCGTGAGCCGGAAGTTCTGGGCCAGCGGGGACATCAGGACGAGGTCGCCGGGCACCGTCGCGTCGTGGATCCGCTCGAAGCACGTCCTGGCCTCGGCCGGCACCTTGGACAGGTCGCAGAACTGGGACTCCAGGCCGGCGGTGCGCACCAGTGACGTCAGATGCGCCACCCAGAGCGGCATCTCCCAGAGGCCGTCCTGGGGAATGAAGTACTCCGGGAAGGCGGCGCGGAACAGCCGGTCGTAGTCGGCGTAGTACGCGGACAGCTTCTCGTCCGGATCACGCGTAGAAGGAAAAGGAAGTTGAACGATCACAGCGCAAACCACAGGCACTCCCCCAAGATGTGCCGGAAACGAATATTCCAGGTGTCGAAGCGCAGCAGAAATCGGTTCTTCGGATATACCCCCCGTACATCCACACGGCGGCAACCAGAAAGGCGCGGCCCTGCATTCGACGATAACCACGCCCGTTCAGGCGTGTCAACCGAACCCGAAAAGACCAGCCACCGCGAAGATTTTTCGGCTTGTCGGTCCAGGAGGAACGCAGGTGAGCATCCCGGAAACAGTTGGACGCGTGCAACTGCCTCGCGCCTTTGTTCAACTGTTTCCGGACGACCCGGCGACGGCCGGTCCACCACTCCTGGAAGACTCGGGAGCCATGAGGGGCGAGCACACTCCGAAGTGGATCGACAGCAGCCGGTTGCCGGACGACGTCATCGCGACGATCGAGGCCCTGCGCCCCGGCGAGGACCTCTTCGTCGTCCGCGACGGCGTGCCGATCGCGAAGATCGCCGGGGCCGCCAAGCCCTCCTGGGAGCGCACGGCCGACGACTCGGCGGGTTCCTCAGAGGCGTATGACGCCGTCACGGTCGTGGCGACCGCGATGAAGCTGTCGTCGTCGGCGCGCAACATGCTGTCGAGCCAACTCGGCCCCGACTACATCGTGCTCGACCTGCACTCCGCTCCGCGGACCGCCGAAGTGCTGCTGATCCCGCCGCTGAGCCCGCAGCTGATCGCAGGGCTGCGCCAAACGTTCCCGAAGGCGCGAGTGGTCATCGCGGAGGTGGAGGACCGCGAACTCGGGATCGTCTACGAAGGCCCGGTCCGCCGTCTCCTGGACGCCGGCGCGGACGTTTACTTCCCGCCCAGCACGATCCCGAAACTGGCCCAGCAGCTCGACCGCACGGTGACCCATTTCAACCAGCTCGAAGCCGCTTCCGGCGCGGCGGCACCGCTGGTCATCGAATCGGCGAAGAACGACGAAGAATGACGCAAGGCGCTCGTCCACCGAATTCACGTCACTTCACACCGCTCTCGCGCGCGCCTCAGCCGCCTCGACGTCGATGAAGTCGGTGATCGAAGCCCCTTCCGCCGCCAGCGTCGCGGCGATCCACGCACGCGCTTCCGGCGGGGCGACGGTCCACTGCCATTCGAGGGCGCGCACCGCGGTCCTGCGGCGAAGCCGGTCGGTCGGCAGGCCGAGCGCAGGGGACAGCTGGTGGGTGATCTCCGCGAGCATCCGGATCCGGTCGACGTAGTCGTCGCACTCGACGCCGGCCGGCACGCGGCGCGTCGAGGCCGTCGTCCTGATCTCCAGGATCGCCCACTGCAGCAGCACGGAAAGCGCCCAGGGCGCGGTCTTCGCTCTTCTCACGACGGTTCCCCCGGAGTCGGCTGGTGCTCGCGGGCATACTCGCAGAATGGCGGAGGATCTCGCGCTGTCCGGCTACCAGCTCGGTCTGCGCGCCCGGTTTCTGACGGCTCCCGTGGTGGCGGCGCCCGCGCCTTGGCGGCCGGCGGAGCACCACGAGGTCGCTGTCGGCGGGCTGCTCGGGGTCGGGTTCGGCGTGGATCCCGGCAGCGGGCGGGATCTGCTGCTGGTGGCGTCCTCCCAGGGGCTCGGGTTGCTGGACTCCGTCAGCGGGAAGCGGCTCGCGCGGGACCGGGAGCACGAGCAGGGGTGGCCGGACGACGACCTGACGTGTCCCGGGATCGGGGTGCTCGCCGGGGTGCGGGTGCCGGTCGCCGGGCTGGCCGGCGGCGGGCTGCACACCGGGGCCGAGGGGTGGTCGGTGGACGTGGTGAGTCCCGACTGGCCGAACGACCGGGTGCTGCTGTCCAACTCGAGCCCATATCGCGGCGAGCACGGTGAAGGGTGGTGGCACGTCTTCCACTCGCGGCACTCGGAGTTGCGGGCGGCCGGGTTCTCGCCGTCCGGCAGGACGCTGGTGGTGGCCACCAGCAGCGACGTCACGCTGTGGACGAGAGCCTGAACGTCCTGCACGAGCCGTTCTGGTTTCAGAAGGTGGCAGCTCCGTCCCCCGAGCGGCGCCGCCACCTTCTCCCCCTGCCGTGGATCCCCTCATCCACGCGGCAGAGCCTGCCAGGGTGAACCTGAAGCCACGCTGAACGAACCTGAACCGGATTTCAGGACGCGATCATGATCGATGCGGCAGGCTGCCCTCATGCGCGTGCTCGTGGTGGAGGATGACCCCCGTCTCGCCGACCTGCTCACCCGCGGGCTGACGGCCGAGGGGTTCGCGGTCGACGTCGAGCGGAACGGGACCGACGGGTTGTGGCGCGCCCGCGAGCACCCCTACGACGTCATCGTCCTCGACATCATGTTGCCCGGGCTGAACGGCTACCGGGTGTGCAAGGAGCTCAGGGACGCCGGGGTGTGGACGCCGATCCTCATGCTCACGGCCAAGGACGGCGAGTTCGACGAGGCCGAGGGGCTCGACACCGGGGCCGACGACTACCTGACCAAGCCGTTCTCGTACGTGGTGCTGGTCGCGCGGCTGCGGGCGTTGGCGCGCCGGAGCAAGACGGCCCAGCCCGTGCTGCTGCGCGCCGGGGACCTGGTGCTGGATCCGGTGTCCAGGGAGTGTCATCGGGGGACTGCGCGGATCGAGCTCAAGGCCAAGGAGTTCTCCGTGTTGAACTTCCTGTTGCGGCACACCAACGAGGTGGTGACCAAGGCGGAGATCATCGACGGGGTGTGGGACTCGGCGCAGGATCCCGATCCGAACCTCGTCGAGGTCTACATCAGCGCGTTGCGGCGGAAGATCGACGCTCCGTTCGACCGGCGGACGATCACGACGGTGCGGGGCGTCGGGTACAGGTTGGTGGACCGGTGAAGTCCTTGCAGGTCAGGGTGACCGTGCTGGCCACGGTGGTCACGGCGCTGCTGCTCGGCGTGGCCGGGGTGCTGATGGTCGAGTCGCAACGCGAGCAGATCGTGACGCAGACGGCGGACCGGTCGCGGGCGCACTTCGCGTGCGCGGGGCAGAAGTGCGTTCAGCTGTACCAGCAGACGACGGTGGCCATGCCGTCGGCGAACGTGCGGTACGCGAGCACGGAGATCCGGCCGCGGTTGTCGTTGTGGCCCTTCAGCATCGAGGCACCGTACGAGGTGATCGGTGACGGTCCTCCGCTCGACGAGGTGACGGCGCGGTCGATCGCGTCCACCGCGCAACGCGAGTTGAACAACATCTCGTTGATCGCGCTCGGGGTGCTGATGTCGGTCACGGTGCTGGTCGCCGTGACGGTGCTGACGGCGGTCAGCAGGGTGTTGCGGCCCATCGAGGCCATGCGGGCGGAAGTGGCCGAGGTCAACGAGAACAACCTCACCCGGCGCGTGCCGGTGCCCTCGTCGGACAACGAGATCGCCCGGCTGGGGGCCGCGATCAACGGGACGCTCGACCGGATGCACCGGACGGTCGAGGACACCCGGCGGTTCGTCGGGGACGCCTCGCACGAGTTGCGCAGTCCGCTGGCGGCGTTGCGGGCCGAGCTGGAGATCGCCTTGTCGCACCCCGAGCTCGCGGACTGGCCGACGGTGGTCAAGGCGGCGCTGGAGGACGCCGAACGGCTGCAGGAGCTGACGACGGATCTGTTGCTGCTGGCCAGGTTGGACGCCGACGCGCTCGACAAGGTGGACACCGTCGACCTGACCGCGATCGCCCGGCGAGAGGTGTCGCGCCGGGCGATGGTGACGCTCGACGCCGACGAGCACGTGATCGTGCCCGGCCGCAAGGCACAGCTATCGCGGTTGCTGGGCAACCTGCTGGACAACGCCGAACGGCACGCCGGCACTCAGGTCGTCGTGCGGCTCAAGGGCGGGACCTCGGCGACGCTGGAGGTCATCGACGACGGGCCCGGCATCCCGGAGGCGGACCGGGAGCGGGTGTTCGACAGGTTCACGCGGCTCGACGAGGCACGGACGCGCGCGGCGGGTGGTGCGGGACTCGGGCTCGCGATCGCCCGGCGCATCGCCAACAGGCATCAGGGCACGCTCAAGGCCACCGACGCCGAGGGGTTTCGCGGAATCCGTTTCGTGGCAACGATTCCCACCGGCATCTCGCAGCCGAGGAAGGCCTCCGCGACTCCGCAGCGGGTCGGCGACGAGGTCTGGCAGTTCCTCAACGGGTCGATCGTCTCCACTCACGACTTCATCCCCGAACCACGCGCGGTGCCGAAGATCGAACTGGACTGCGGCCGCATCTTCGGCGAGCACCAGCCCGTCATGACCGCCGTGACCACCGTGACCGGCATGGCCAGAGCGGCTACCGGTGGCTGACCTCGTGCACGGCGCCGCGCAGGCCGTCCGGGCCGGGCACGACGCGCAGCTGCGTGAGGCTGTCGACGTGCCAGTCCGCCCGCGGCTCACCGGCGGCGGTCCGGCGCCCCACCCCGATGACGAACATGCCCGCGTTCCGTGCCGCCGCCACCCCGGTCGGCGCGTCCTCGACCACGACGCAGCTCGCCGGGTCCACGTCCAGCGCGGCCGCGGCGGCCAGGTAGCAGTCGGGGGCGGGCTTGCCCAGCGGCACGTCGTCGCTGGTGATCAGCACCCGCGGCACCGGTAGCCCGGCACTGCGCAGCCGGGCCAGCGCGAGGTCGCGGTCGCAGCTCGCGACGACCGCCCAGCGGTGCGTGGGCAGGCACGCCAGCAGTTCCTCGGCACCGGCCAGCGCGCGGACGAACCTCGTCTCGTCGGACTGCTGGCGGCGCAGTTCGGCGTAGTCGGCGGCCGCCAGCGGCATGGGAATGCCCAGGTCCACCATCACCTGACTGCCTGGCCGGCCGTGCACCGCGGGCAGGATCACGGCCGGGTCGAACTGCTCCAGCGCGGCCCAGCGCAACCAGCTCCGCTCGATCACCCGGTCGGTGTCGACGAGCGTGCCGTCGAGGTCGAGGAGCAGCGTTCCGGTGGTGAAAGTCGCGATGCGGGTGTTGCGGATCGCGTCGGTGGACGTGCGCACCATCTCGCTCCCTCCTTGCGGGTGATCGGCGGATCGTGTTTTATTCGGCGGGGTTACAAAATGCTTGAGTCGAGCGTACTGGGAGCGCCCGCCTGATGGAAAGATCCGTTCGGCGTCCGGCCGCGCTGGGACGCCTGCTGGAGCTGCTGCACCTGCACGGGCCGGTGACCCGCGCGGAGGCGACGACCTCGCTCGGTCTGGCGCGGTCCGTGGTCGGGGACGCGGTGAACGACCTGGTGGAGCTGGGCCTGGTCGTGGTCACCAAGCCGGAACCGGCCGAAGCCGCCGGGCGTGGCCGCCCCTCCCCCGTGCTCGCTCCGGCACCGAACGGACCCGTCGTGGTGGCCGCGCACATCCGCGTCGGCTCGGCGCGGTTGCAGGTCGTGCGGCTCGGCCGGGAGCCGGTCGGCGCAGCCGTGACGGTGCCGATCGACCCGGGCCATTCCGCCGAGGAGACGTTGGCGGGTCTTGCCGAACGGGCCGGGGCACTCGCCGCGCAGGCCGATGGACGGTGGGTCGGCCTGGCCGTCGGCACCGGCGGGATGGTGCGCGACGGCGTGGTGCGGTCCGCGCTGCACCTCGGCTGGGCGGCGGCGGAACCTGTTCCGGCACAACAACTTCTGGCCCGGCACCTGCCGCCGGGGGTGGCGGTGTCGGTCTCGCACGAGTGCACGCTGGCCGCGCGGGCGGAACGGCGGTACGGCGCCGGGCGTGGCGCTGGTTCGGTGTTGTTGCTGACGTGCGAACACATCGGCATCGGCGGCGCGCTGCTGCGTGAGGGGTCGCGTGAGGACGGGCAGGCGCTCGAAGCCGGTCATCTCGTAGTGGACGATCGCGGTCCTCAGTGTCCGTGCGGTCAGCGCGGGTGCCTGGAGTTGTTCGCGGACGGGCGAGCGTTGCTGCGTGAGGCAGGCGTCGCGAACACCGGGGATGCCTCGCTGGTGTCCGATGTGCTGGACCGCGCGGCGTTGGGCGAGGCCGGTCCGTTGCGGGCCGCACGACGTGTCGCCGAACGGCTCGGCGTCGGCGCGGCGAGCCTGGTGAACGTTCTCGACCCCGACCTCGTGGTGCTCATCGGGCCGCTCAAAGCGTTGGCCGTGGTGGCGCGGGAGCAGCTGGAGAGCAGGCTCGCGGACTCGCTCGTGGCGCGGGTCGACAACACCCGGCTGACCGCCGGGGAACTGCCGGAACCGGCCCTCGCCGGGGCCGCCGACCTGGCTTTCGAGGCGTTCTTCCGCGCCCCGGCCGTCTGACTTTCTTCGAGAAACCCTTGTGGGGAAAGGTTGTGCGATGAGTTCTCCGGTGCGGCGGGTCGCGGCCGGCGCGGTGGTGTTCGACATGGACGGCGTGCTGATCGACTCGCGGTCGGTGATCGAGTTCGCGTGGCGTGACGCGGCGCGCGAGTACCTCGGCCGCGACCTCACGGAAGACGATGTGCGCGATCACATCCACGGCCGCAACGGCAGTCACACCGTGGCGACGCTGTTCCCCGATTTCGACGCGGCGCGGCAGCGGGAGATCTGGGCGCACGTCGACCGGATCGAGGAAACCGCGCCGTACGAGGCGATTCCGGGGGCGGCCGAGTTCGTGCTGGCGCTGGCCGACGCCGGGGTGACGCTGGCGCTGGTGACGAGCAGCTGGCCGGTGAAGATCGAGCACGCGCTGGAGAGCATCGGGGTGCGGCCGGCGTTGCCGGTGGTCGTTCATCGGGACGAGGTCGCGCAGGGCAAGCCGCATCCGGAGCCGTACCTGACGGCGTGTGCGCGGCTCGGGGTGCGGCCTGCCGACGTCGTGGTGTTCGAGGACTCGGTGAGCGGCGTGCGGTCCGCGGTGGACGCCGGGACGTGGTGCGTCGGCGTCGGGACCGAGGAGTTGACCGGGGTGCTGCTGACCGTGCCGGACTTCACCGGGGTGTCGGTGAAGGTGTCGTCCGGTGTCGCGACGGTGCTGGCGGACGGTGCCGCGGTGGTGGATCTGACCGTTTAGTCCTGGGGAGACGTTGGTCCGTACGGCCCATTTGCGCGTCTAGTGGAACCGGCGCGCGGAACGCTGCGTCATCCTTTGGAACCTGTAGGTCCCGGGGGAAGGTCGCCACCGTGCCTGAACGCGAGTCGGACAACGCCAAGACGCTCGGAGGCGTGCGATGACGAACCCGAATCCCCTGGTCGTCCAGCCCGACGCGGCGCCGACGGGGTTCATGAACGCGGGCACCGGCGACAACGGCTGGATGACCGGCATCTCGATCGCCGAGTCCGCGATGGACACGTACAACGGCATCAAGGACGGCAACTGGATCGAGGGCGGCCTCGGCATGGTCGGCCTGGTGGCGGACGCCGCGTCGATGGCGATCGACCCGTTCGGCACGCTGCTGTCGTCCGCCGCGTCGTTCCTGATGGAACACATGCAGCCGTTGAAGGAAGCGCTGGACTGGCTGGCCGGCAACCCGCCGGTGATCGAGTCGTACTCCGCCACCTGGAACAAGGTGTCCGGGGAGATGGGGAAGATCGCGCAGGACTACCAGTCGGCCGTCCAGCAGGGAACGTCCCAGTGGACCGGTCCGGCCGCCGACGCCTACCGCGCTGCCGCTGCCGCGCAGGGTGACGCGCTCGCCGGTGCCGCTTCGACCGCCGGTTCGGTCGGCACGGTCGTCGGCATCATGGGCATGGTCGTCGCGTTCGTGCGCGAGATGGTGCGCGACCTGATCGCGGACCTCGTCGGCAAGCTGATCACGTGGGTGCTGGAGGCCGTGTTCACGCTCGGCTTCGGCACGCCGGTGATCGTGGCGCAGGCCGTGACCGCGATCTCGAAGTGGGCGACGCGCATCGGTGAGCTGATCGAGAAGCTCATCAAGACCATCAAGAAGGTCTCCCCGATGCTGGGGAAGATCGTCGAGGTCTTCACGAAGATCATGAAGGTCGTGGGCAAGCTGGTCGGCAAGGTGACCGGCCTGGACGTCATCTCGACCAAGTCCATCAAGCCGGGCGGCCTGTTCCACTCGACCAACGCGCCCGACCTGCCGAACGCGGGCGGCACGCACACGAGCGGCGGCGCGCCGACCTCTTCGCCGGACGCCTCACCTTCGTCGCCGTCTCCACCTTCGTCGCCTGGGTCGCCGTCGTCGCCTGGTTCACCGGACGCTTCGCCTTCTTCGCCTTCTTCGCCGGGGTCACCTGGGTCGCCTTCGTCTCCGGCGTCACCCTCGTCGCCGGGCGCGGGAACGCCGAACTCACCCGCGTCGCCGGGTTCACCGAGTTCGCCGTCCTCTCCGGACGCTCCCAGCCCGTCTTCGTCTTCGCCAAACGGACCTTCGTCGAACGGTCCTTCACCGTCGTCGTCTCCAGACGCCCCGAACACCCCGAACTCGCCGAACTCGCCGTCGAGCGGCGCCCCCACGGGCAGCCCGACATCGCCAAGCGCGCACGGCCCGTCGTCCACCCCAGACGCCCCCGCGACTCCCCCGCGCAACACCGGCCAAACCAACCAGGCAGGCGTAACGGCCCCCGAAGCCCCGACGCAACACGCACCGTCCACCCCACGCGACACAACCCCGTCCGGCGCCACCACCCCGCAACAGACTCCGATGGGCGGCCCCGCAGGCGGCCCGGCAGGCACCCCCTCCAGCAACGCCCCGTCAGCGGGCGGCACACGCCCAGGCGCGGGCAGCGGCTGGACGGGCACGCCGGGTTCGCGCGGCGACATGGGCTCCGGCATGCCCTCGCAACGCACTCCGGACACCACCCCGTCGTCGGCCCGCCCGTCCAGCACGCCGAATTTCGGCCCGTCCAGCACGCCGAACGCCCCGAGCGCACCTTCCACACCACACGGCGGACCAAGCGCCCCAAGCGCGCCTTCCGCCCCCAACGCCCCGCATGGCGGCCCCAGCGCGCCCAACGCGCCTTCCACCCCCAACACACCGCACGGCGGCCCGAGCGCCCCCAGCTCGCCTTCCGCGCCCAACGCCCCGAGCGCACCTTCCGCGCCGCACGGCGGTCCGAGCACGCCCAACGCACCGTCCACACCGAACGCACCGCACGGCGGTCCGGGCTCCCCTCACTCCCCCGACGGACCTCATGGCACCACCTCGCCGGCGGGCCGGCCGGACGCGCCGACGCGTCCGCAGTCGACCACCTCGCCGACCCACGCGGACGCCCCGGCGGCACCGCACGCCGGCCCGAACACGCCCACCTCCCCCAACGCTCCCCAGGTCCCGCAGCAGCCCGGCTTCACGCCGAACGGCCCCGGCGGCGCACCGCACGGCGGCCCCGGCTCACACACGCCCAGCGGTCCCGGTGCGCGGCCCGACGGTCCTGGTGCCCGTCCCGACGGACCCGGCTCGCGACCCGACGGTCCTGGTTCGCGGCCGGACGCCTCGCGTCCCCGCACCGACGCCCCCGGCGGACACCCCGGCGGCCCCAGCAGGCCTGATGCGCCGCAGCACCGTCCAGACGGTGCACGTCCGCGCGGCGCCGACGGCCCCATGACGCACCCCGGCTCCCGGACCGACGCACCAGGCCAGCCACACCCCAACTCTCGCCCGGACGTGCCCGGCCCGCGCACCGACGCACCCAACTCGCGGCCTGACGTGCCCGGCCCGCGCACCGACATGCCCGGCTCACGGCCTGACACGCCTGGCCCGCGCACCGACGCTCCTGGCTCGCGGCCTGACGCGCCCGGCTCCCGCCCGGACGGCCCCGGCCAGCCGCACAACCAGCCCAACGGCCAAGGCCCCGGTCATGGCCCCGACGGCCCTGGCCACCGCGACGGCGACGGTCCCGGCCACCACGACTCCGACAGCCCCGACAGCACCCCGAACGACACCCCGAACACCCACGCCGAAGAGCGGCCCTCCCCCGAGCAGGCCCACGAGAGGCACGCCGAGCAGACCCCCGCCGGCGTCTCGCACCACGGTGGCGACCCGGACATGGGCGACCTGCCTCATCGCGTGCCCGAGGACCCGCGGTTCTTCACCGCCGACGTGCACGTCACGCCGGACGGCCGGGCCCGCATCGGTGGGCACGACTACACGCCCGCCGAGTACGCGGACATGTTGCGGCGCAGCGGGTACGACGGCAGCAGGCCCGTGCGGCTCATCGGGTGCGACGCGGGCAGCAACGACTTCGCGCAGCAGCTGTCCCACCACCTCGACGCCCCCGTCGTGGCGCCGAACAAGCCCGCCTGGACCGACAGCAGTGGCCGGGTGTTCACGAGCGACCCCGAGATCGGGCCCGACGGCACGCGCAGCCCCAAGATCCCGCCGAACGGCGAGTGGGAGACGCACCACCCGGACGGCAGCCGGACCAGGGCCAGCGAGGACGGGTACGCGCCCGGCAGCGACCGCGACACCGACGGTGCGGACGCCAGGGACCGCGGCGACGACCCGGACAGCACCAACGACGGCGACACCACCAACAACGACCCCGAGAACCAGCAGCACGACCCGACCGACGACCCCGAGTACACGCCGCCGCCGCAGGACCGGGTCATCTCGCCGGACGATCCGGCGTTCAACGAGCGGTTCGTCGACTTCGACCGGCCCACGCACCAGCCGATCGACCCCAACAACCCCGACGCTCCGCCGCGGCCGCTCAACCGGCACGAGGAGATCGAGGCGCCGCACCGCGACCGCGACACCGTGCCGGACGGCAACACCGAGCCGGACAGGCTCCGGCCGGTCGAGAACCCCGACCCGGTGCCGGTGCCGTTGCGCGACCACCAGCCGCTCGAGCCGTGGACGGAGTACCCGGTCCGCAACGAGAACGGCACGCGCACGACGTTCATCACCGACGGCGACGGCAACGTCAAGTGGGTCGAGGCGACGCCTGGCCGGCAGGACATGAACATCGACGGCAAGGGCAAGTGGTCCGGCTTCAACCCCGACCTCAGCCACCCGTTGCTGCCCGACGCCAAGTACCAGGTGCCGAACTACCACAACAACGAGAAGATGCTGTCCTTCCACACGGACCAGCACGGGCAGACCGACTCGATGACGGGTGACGTCGAGGCGGGCGGCCAGAACAAGAACTACCGCGACGACGACGCCGGCAAGGGTGCCCAGCAGCGCGCCTACCAGGAAGGTGAGGCCGCGTACCCGAGCAACCCGCCGGACCGCGAGCTCACGCCGCAGGAGATCGAGGACTCGCGGGTCAAGTGGGCCGGTGGTCACCTGCTGGCCAACGAGCTCGGCGGCTTCGGCGAGTATCTCAACATGCACGGGCAGATGGCCGCGTCCAACTCCGGCAACGCGCGCGACGGCTGGTTCCACGACCCGTCGTGGCGCTCGAAGGAGAAGGAGCTCGTCGACTTCGCCGGGCAGCCGCACCAGGACGTCCAGAACTACCAGGTGCGGGCCACGCGCGAGGCGGACGGCGTGCCGTCCGAGGTGACCATGCGCTGGCAGGAGGTCACGTACGCGCGGAACGCGGACGGTAGCGTTCAGCTCGGCCCGGACAACAAGCCGGTGGTGGAGAACGTGGTCACCAAGGAACGCGTCTTCCCGAACCGGCCGGAGGTGAACTATGGACCCCAGAACCGCTACAAGGGTCGCTGAGCTCTGCACGCGGCTGGAGGCGGGCGCCCCGGTCGGCTGGAACCGCGTCACCCTGGACGTCTGGGCGAACGTCATGGCGTACGAGCTCGCGTCGTCCGCGAAGGACGGCGAGGGGCGGTTCGCGGGCGAGGTGCGGCTGGCGGAGATCACCGACCAGCTGCAGGAGCTGCGCGAGGAGATGTACGAGGAGGGCCGCGGCACGTGGCTCTCCGCCCGGTTCACGCTGCACCGCGAGGCCGAGCCCGAGGTGACGTTCAACTACGACGAGAACCCGAACTGGTCGCCGGAGCTGCACCCGATGATGTTCGTGCGCGACCTGGAGGCCTTCCCGCGCACCGACGAACACGTGCCGGACTGGCTGCGCGAACTCGTCGAGCGCGCGCTCGAACTCCAGCGCGCACACGAGGCGAGCCTGGCCGATCAGTAGGCTGGCCGGGCACGACCGCGATCTAGGAGGAAGCGACAACCATGGCGAACTGGCCGGCGCTCAGCCCCGTTGAGCAGCAGGAGAAGCTCGCGGAGATCACGCAGGAGATCCTGCCGACCCTGCCGCAGGGGTGGTCGCGCCTGGTGCTGCGCGCCAAGATGATCGGCCCGCACAGCGAGGCCGACACGGGCGTGAAGATGCCGGACGGCACCGTGCGCGGCTGGTCGTTCCCGCCGGAGGTGTGGCGCAAGTTCCAGCAGCTGCGCAAGGGCATGTACTCCGAGGGTCTCGGCTCCTGGATCGAGTTCGAGTACGTTTTGGACCCTCCGGGCAAGTTCTCGATCCGCTACAACCGCGACGAGGCCCCGAAGTTCGACGCGGCCCCGTCCCCGGAGAACTACGCGACGGAACAGAAGTGGTTCCCGCGCGCGGACGAGCAGATGCCCGAGTGGTTCCGCCGGGGCCTCACCCCGGCCTGAACTCTCACAACGCGAGCAGACCGGCTACCTCCGCCGTGCGCAGGTAGCCGGTCGCCGTGTGGAAGTCCCACTGCCCCACCACGACCTCGACGTCCCGCTCCACCCCGTCGAAGTGGTCGCGCAACCCACCGCGCGGAATCGCGACGACGTCGCCGACGTCCGCGACGTTCACCCACCGCTTGACCCGAGGCGGCATCCCTGCGCCCTGCGGCACCAGCCGGGGCGCCACGACCCCGGGCATCGCCAGCGGACTGCCGATCGTCACCAACAGCTCGACGTCGTGTTCCTGGTGCGCCCACAGGGTTTCGTAGGTGACGACGCTGCCCAGCGAGTGCGCGACGATCACCTCGGGCCGATGCCGCTCGATCGCGTCCGCCACCGCCCGCCGCGCACCCAGCCGTCGCGGTGAGTCCGGTGTGGACAGATAGGTGTGCACCTCCCGGCAGAACCTGATCGCGAACAACCGCGCCGCCGCCCCGAACCGCACCGTGATCCACTCCGCCGCCTGCCGCACCCGCCTGGTGCGCGGCCCCTGCGCGATCCGCACCTCGGGCTGCAACAACTCGGCCCACTCGATCAGCAGGTCCTGCGCGCCCTCCTCCAGCCGAAGGGGGTCGTCCTCCGCGCCCATCGCCGTGCCGCGATGGAGCAGGTGCGCGTAATACGCGACCGCGATGTCGTTGCGCCCCAACGCCTCCGCCCACCTGCCGGCCAAGGCGACGGCCGCAGCCTCCTCCGAACCGTTGTCGCGGAAGTACTTGTAGTTGCCGATGCCGTGCACGCCGAGGATCACTCGATGCCTTCCTTCTTGAACGCCAGCAACTCGCCCTCCGCACCGACGATCAGGTACTTGCCTTGCACCGTCTCGATCCTGCTGACCGGCCGGCCGATGACCAGGGTGTCGACCAAGGTCCTGGCCACGAGGTCCCACACGAGCACACGACCGTCTTTGCCACCGGAGAAGGCGAACGGCTTGCCGCCGACACGAGCGCAGTGCACCACCTGGCACGACGGGTGCGACCCAAGCCGTTCTTGCTGGGAGAACGAGGAATTCGAACTCGACGTCGACAGCTCGTCGTCGCCGCACTTGACCTCGATCAACACGTCAGCGAGCACCACGCGGGCGGAGCCGTCGTTCCTCACGAACTGCCGTGCCGACCAGCTGTCGCTCTCAGCGAGAGTGACGTGCTTGATGAGATCCATGGAGAACAGGCTGTATCCACGATCATAGGCAACCAGCACGTGGTCCTCACCGCCGACACGAAGCTGGACGAGGCCGCGTGATTCGTACGTGAACCATTTGCGACTGTCCTTCTCGACGACCTCGCCGTGAACCGTCGTGACCCGCACCAACGGCCCTTCGGCCAGTGAGACCACCAGATCGTCGTTCACCACGTTGAACTCGCTGACGTGGACCGTCGAGTAGTCCGGCCCTTCGCGGTCCGCGTAGTGCCGGAAGTACGTCGACAACGTCCAGCCCGTCGTGCTTCCGGAGCGGAAGGCCTTTCCCTCGCTGTCGATGATGACAGCTCGTGACCTTGCCGCAGAACTCAGCCGGGTGACAGGAGAGTTGGCCAAGCCGGCGGATTCTTCAGTGGTTCCGTCGGCGTAGATGAAGACCACCGAGCCGTCACCAGTGCCTGCCACCAGTTCACCGCTCGGCAGGAAGGAGAGCGCTGTGACAACGCGGCCCTGCAAGGAATTCACGGCGTGGCGGGTGCCGGCGCGGCGATCGAGAACGCTGATGGACCCGTCCGACAAGCCCATCGCGAGTTTCACGCCGTCATGACTCAGTGCGAACGCGGTGTCCTGGGCGTCAACCGGGTGCGACTCGTGTTCTTCCGATTCGACGTCGACCACCCGCAGGGCCCAGGCACTCTCGTCCAGCCAGGCCACCACGGCACCGGCCGATCCGTCGGCCAGAAACCAGTGCTTCACATAACTCCGGGGAAGCGCGATCAACCTCTCCACGTGCCCGTCGACGGAGAACCTGAAGACACGGCCGTCATCGGTCACGCCGAGGAGCCCTGACTCGGTCACCACCGCAGCACGCACAGCAGTCGTGGTCTCGGCGAACCTGTGCGACCTCCTGACCCCGTCGAGCTCGAACCAGGTCACCACGTCCCCGATGACCGCTGCGAACCGGCCGTCAGCGGACAGCGCGACCGCGTCTCCGCGGCGACAACGCAGGATGGCGAAAGGCGCCGCATGGGGTATCTCGCCCACCGGCCATCGCCACACGGCGAACGCGTCGCCGACCAAGCCCGCGACGACGGTTCCGTCCTGCGAGATCGCGACGGACCTGAACGGGGGCACCGCTTCGGGGACCACGGGTGACTTGGAGCCCAACGACCACCGCGGTTGCCACATCAGCGGCGCCTCGCCCGTCATGTTCGCGGCGCGCCTGGCGAGCTCGGTCCGGCCTTCCCGCACCGCCGCGAGGGCCAGTTCGGCCGGGGTGCGGATGCCCGCGAACAGGCGGGCGTTGGCGGCGACGGCCGCGGCGGCGTGCGAGTCGTCCGTGGCGGCGGTCAGGGCCAAGGACGAGTCCGGGTGCAGGAGGAGGCCGGGGTCGGACTCGATCTCGTCCAGGCGGCCGGCTTCGGCCGCGTGGGCCGCGATGTGGCGGAAGAGGTAGGGCTCGGCGGCGTTCCAGTCGCGCTGGTCGGGTGGGCCCAGCGACGTCAGGAGGGCGTCGAGGATCTTGCTGTGCACCTCGGGGTCGTCTTCGACGAGGGTGTCGGCGAGACCCTGGTGGAAGAGGCGGTAGACGTTGCTGCGGTCCGTGTCCATCTGCTGGCGCAGGTAGAAGCGGGCGACGGTCAGGGCCGCGCGGACCTGGGCCGTGGTGGCGGTGGTGCCGGCGAAGATCGGCACGATCCTGGTGAGGACGGAGACCGGCATGCCCGCGCCCCGGGAGTGGGCGAGCGCGGTCAGGACCGGGCGCAGCAGGACGTGGTCGCGTTCGAGTTCGAGGTCCAGTCCGAGGACACCGCCGAGGTCGGAAGGGACCTTCTCGCCCAGGTCCGCCGCCACCACGGGGTCGGTGATCACCTGCTCGGCGTTGGCCGCGAGGAAGTGCCTCGTGTACAGGCCCGCCACCAGGAACGGACCCCACCTGCGTCCGCCGCCGGGGTCGGACGTGGCCAGCGTCGAGGCGACCGACTGCGCGAACGCGCCGGTCACGGCGCCCTTGCTGCGGTACTCCACGGTGGTGCGCAGCAGACCCAGGACGTACTGGTGCAGGTCGTCCTCGAGCACGTGCTGGTCGACGTCGTCGAGGTCGAGCAGCCAGCCGCGGTCGAACAGGGGCCCGAAGTCGGGGTAGTGGCGCACGCCGACCAGCAGGCGCACCGGGGTGCCGGGGGCGCCTGGATCGGTGAGGGGCAACAGGAAGTCGTTCATCAACGTGGCCGGGTCGTCGGCCTCGTCGAGGGCGTCGACGACCAGCACCGGCGGGATGGACCGCGTGCGCAGGGCGGTGATCAGGTCCGTCGTGGTCAGGTTCTCCGGCAGGTCGAGCTGACGCGCCACCGAACTCACGACCGTCGTGACGCCGCGTTGGCGGGCGTGCACGGCGGCGAGGCGGTCGAGTGGCAGCGGCGCCTGGACGATCCGGTTCCAGACGGGTCTCGTCACCTCGCGCAGGTCCGGACTGGCCGCGCACACCAGCACGCCGAGCAACGCCGACTTGCCCGCGCCCGGACTTCCCGTCACCACGCACAACGGCGGTTCGGTGCCGTGGCCGTTGAGCCACGGCGACACCCGGCGGAGTTCCTTGTCCCTGCCGGTGAAACAGCCGACGAGGCCGGTGTTGGCGTCGGTCAGCCGCCCGAGACCTGTTGCGCGCTCCAGGAAGTGCCGCGCGTCGAGGCCCTCGTCCAGGTCGTCGAGGAACGGCAGCTTGACCGGGTCGACCGCCGCCCGCAGCCGCAACCGGTCCGCGGGATCGTGGCCGGGGTTGGGGAAGAACGGCGGCTCGACGTCCGAGCTGATGTCGACCGGCGTCGCCGTCACCCGCTGCGGATAGGCGTCGACCGCCAGCGCGAGCCGGTTGACCTCGCGCCGGATCGCGCGGGCGACGGTCGTGAGCGGCACGTGCGGCATGCTCGGGTCGATGTCGAGTTCGCCCTCCCGCAACGCCTTCAGCACGGCCACGACGGCCTCGGTGAACCGGCCGTCGTAGGCGGACTCGTGCTCGCTGCACGCGGCGATCACCCAGCCGCGCACCGACTCGACCTTCACCTGCCACGGCAACCGGGCCGCCGCGCCCGCCCCGCAGAGGTCGAGCAGGAACAACGTCGTCGGCCGCTCCTGCGACTGCTGCATGGTCAGCCAGTGCGCAACGCTCGCATCGCCGGACTTCCTGCCGTCACTGCCCAACGCGAACACGGTGGCGTCTTCGAAGCCCTCGCCGTGCGTCACGAGATGCACGACGGTGAGGTCCTCGGGCTTGCCGGATTCGAGGGCTTTCGTGACGTGGCCGCCGAGTTCTTCGCCGGACATGCGTTCGTCGACGTGCCACTCGGCGTCGTAGCCGAGGTCGACGAAGACCTGGCTGAGGTCGTGGGCGCGGTGCGGCGCGAACTTCAGCTGGACGTCGTGGTCGAAGTCGCGCACGCCGATGGACAGGGCGCGCCGGACCGGTCGTCCTGCCGTGCGGCCGGGCTGGGTGAACGTGCCCGACACGGGCGCGGTCTCGGCCTCCTGCACCGGCGGAGCAGCCGCGATGGCGGTCTGGGACGTCGGGTGAAGCAATTCCGCGACCAGGCGCTCCGCGAGAGCTCGGCGCGGCAGATCGACCAGTTCGCGACCGAGAACGACTGTGAACCGCTTGACAGTTCCACGCCGCACCGGAGGCTGCTCGCTCAGAAAGGCGATCTCCGGCGCGTCCGAGACCTCGTCGGGGCTACGGTCCTCGTAGGTCGAGAACGACCAGCGACGCCAGATTCCGAGCGACTTCAGGTGGCCGTCGGCCGACTCGCGCAGCCCCCACAGGATCGCGAGACGTTCGTCGAAGGGACACCCCACCACGTTCAGCCCTTGGTACGGGTTGTCGAGCAGCACCGTCAGCAGGTCGACCAGCTCACGTTCGACGTTCCACACCCTGGCGAACCTCGGCACCACCCCCGATTCCCGCGCGAGTAGATCGCCGGTGAGCGGTGCCGAGAAGTTGACGTCATCGCCGTTGGAGCACCACCCCGGCCAGCGAGGCACCTCGAGCGACAGGTAGGAGTTGAGCGTCTTGACGCTGCCGACCAGCACGTGCGCGACGTTGGGCGAACCGCCGCCACCGGCCCTCCGCACGACCGCTGCTGTCCCGTCGTCGAAAGTGAGATACGACAACGCACTCGCCTTGACCCGCCACTTCGTCGATGAACCGAACTCGAGGTGGGGAAGCAGTTTCGCTTCCCACTCGATTTCCGGCTGCCGCTCGGTGAACGAGCTCCGCAGGCGCGCGTAACCATCCGCCCTCGGCCCGTCGAAGAACAACTGGTGGACGACCCCGTCCGGCCACTCCTCCGCCACCTCGGTGCTCCTCCCCCGTTCGGTCCTCCGTTATACCTACCCCTCACCCCTCCTGAGGCCGGAACGGCCGGGTGACCGGTTCGAACTGCACGGTCCGCGGGTCCGCAGGTCTGCCGGACGAGCCGAAGAACTCGGTGAGTTCGCGGTCGCTCTGCCGCCGCGCCTCCGCAGCCCACCGCCGGATCGCCTGCTCCGCGATCAACGCCTGCTCGCCGACCAGCAGCCGGTTGGCGGCGAGGCCCGCCTCGTACTGGCGCTGGGCCTGGTCTTCCTCGACCTGGGCCTGGAGTTCGAGGTAGTGGTCGGCGACGCCGCGTTCGCGCGCGGCGTTGCGGGCCGCGGTGCGTTCGGCGTCGGTTTCCATGCGCGCGATCAACTGGTCGTAGGTGGTGGGCGGGCCGCCCAGCTGGAGGAGTTTGGCCAGCACCGGCAGCACTTCCAGCGACAGGAAGAGCAGGAACAGCACGAACTGGGCCAGGCCGAGGCGGGGACGCTTGTCCGCCAACGAGTTCAGCGCCTCGATGCGGGACAGCAGGCCGTCGTCCTCGGCCAGGCGGGAGGAGAACGACGTCCTGTCGCTTTCGCGGGCGGCCCGGCGTTGTTCGACGTCGGCGCGGAGGCGTTCGGCTTCGCTGCGGGCCGAGGCTGAAGCAGAGGCGGATCCTTCGCGGGCCTTGGTCTGGGCCAGGTCCAGTTTGGACTTGGCCGAGTCGTAGTCGGCGAGCGCGATGTCCCTGGTGCGCTGGCGTTCCTGGGCCGCTTCGGCGATGCCCGGGATGCCGGTGCCGCAGCTGCCGTCGACCTCGCAGGTGGCCAGGCGCTGGGCGGTCTCGTAGGTCTCGCGAGCGCGTTTCACCTCGGCTTCGGCCGCGATCACGCCGGGGTCGGCGGCCACGGTGGCGTCGCTGCTGCGGTCGGCCACGGCCTGGGTTTCGGCCAGTTTCTTCTCCAGGGCGGCGATCTCCTGGTAGCGGGGGTTGGCGTCCAGTTCGGCGGAGTACCGGGAGTCCCGCTCGTTCTGCAGGGCCTCCAACTCGGTGTCGATCTCCGGTTGGAAGATGCGCAGCACCAGCGGCGTCGAGATCACGGTGCCCAGCAGGATCGCCAGCGCCACACGTGGCAGGGCGCCGACGATGTTGCGCAACCAGCCCGCGCGACGGGTCATGCCGATGATCAGCAGGCGGTCCAGGTTCAGGATCACGACGCCCCACAGGACGCCGGCGATCACGGCGGCCCACCACGGCAGGCGCACGGCCATCCGCAGGGCGAACGCGGCCGAGACGGCGGCGACCGCGGCGGTGGTGAGCAGCACGCCGCCGGTGGCCGTGTACCTCAGCCGGTCGGTCGGGGTCTGCTCGAGGACGTCGTACCGGCCGCCCGCGAGGGTCACGAGCCACTTGCGCAAGATCACTGATGAGCTCCTCGGAACAGCTTGGTTCCCCAGTCCCGCACGCCTTTCCACCACGGCACGGGACCCAGCCAGCGAACGTGTCCCGCCCACTGCGCGCGCCGGGGGCCGCGGCCGGGCAGCACCGACGTCAACCCCGTCGGCGGGCTCGCCCAGGCCGGGCGCGGCGGAGCGGGGACGGGCGGGAGTGGTGCCAGGTCGAGCACTGTCCGTCCTCTTGCGACGATCGCGGGCGCCGGGCAGGGACGTCCGAACGTCGGCACGGGGGCGCCGGTGAAGTCGGGCATCGGCACGGGCGCGAACCCGGCGGGCTCGAACACCGCGACCTCGCGGACCAGTGAGGAAGGCGGGCCCTCGCCGTGCGCGGTGGCACTGACAATGCCGGAAGACGTGACCGTGAACCGAAACTCCCGCGTGTCGGGAGCATCGAACTCGTACGCCATTCCATCCGGCAAAGAAAGCACGACGTGGGTCGCATTGAGCGTGTTCCAGGTGGCCGTCACGGATTCACCGGCGAGCAACGCCACCCGGTCGAGGTGGAATTCGGTGAACACGGCAGACATCGTCACTCCGGGCGCGAGAACGCGGGAAATCCTTGGTGCGCCGACGGGTTGCCGGTGGCGCAACCACCATGTCGAACCGAGCGGGCCGATCGTTACGTCGCTAACGAACCCACTCCCGAACACGATCGGTGCGGTAGCGAGAATTGCGCGGAGGGCCGATGAGCAGCACCGAAAATGGGCAGCGCGACCAGGAAGAACCGGTCGATCTGCCCCGTTTCCAAAGCACGTTCCACGCCGTCGGCGGTTCTCCCCGAAAAGGTGAGGCCGCCGAGGAACTGCGGCCCATCACCATCGCGCCGCGGCTCAGCCTGCTGCCGAGCAGGCTGTACGGCCGCACCGAGCTGAAACCGGAGCTCGCCGCCGCGTTGCAACGACCCGACGGCCGCCTCTGGGTGCTGCACGGCATTCCCGGCGGCGGCAAGAGCACGCTCGCGCTGTGGCTCGCCCGCCAGGCCGCCGACCAGGGCCGCAAGGTCTACTGGATCGGCCACAGCGACGTCGAGCGGTCCATGCACGCGGTCGCCCGCGACCTCGGTGTCGACCAGGGCAGCCTCGGCGACGCGAACGCGCGAACCCTGGTGTGGCAGGCGTTGGACGCGCAGGAACAGCCGTGGCTGCTGGTCTTCGACAACGTCGACGACGTGCACCGCGAGGACCTCTTCGGCACGTCGGGGCCGAGACTCGACGGCACCGGCTGGATCAGGACGAGCCGCAGCGGCGTGGTCGTCGTGACGAGCCGCCGCAGCGACCGCGCGCCGTGGGGCGAGAACGCCGAACTCCGCCGCGTCGACTGCCTGAGCGACACCGACGGCGGCCTGGTCCTGTCCGGCCTCGCCCCGAACGCGGGCACCGACCAAGAAGCCCAGGCGCTGGCCCATCGGCTGGGCGGCCTGCCTCTCGCGCTCAGGCTCGCGGGCCGCTACCTCGCCGACGACCCGCCGTTCAACCGCACCTTCGCGGCCTACCAGCAGGCGCTCGAACGCGACCTCGACCTGCTCGACACCGCCGAACCGACCGAGCCAGCGCCGTTCGACGAGGAGTCCGCGCGCCGGTCGATCAGGCTGACGTGGGAACTCTCCCTGGCTTTGCTGGAACAACGCGGCCTGCACGCCGCCCGCCCGGTGCTGCAACTGCTGTCCTGCTTCGGCGCGCCCCATCCCATCCCGGTCGACCTGCTCGCCGCCGCACACCTGCCCGTGCCCGGCATGACCACGACCCAGCTCGACCGCGTCGTCCGCGGGCTCACGTCGTCGGCGTTGCTGGACCAGACCGTCGAACCCGACGACGACGCGGTCTGCCTGCGCCTGCACCCGTTGCTGTGGGAGGTGATCGCGGCTTCCCGGGACGCGGCGACGGAGTCCGGGATCTGGCCCGCGGCCGTGCGGCTGCTCGCCGAGGCCGACCTGCGTTCGGCCAGGATGCCCGCGATCTGCACGTCGCTCGTCACCCACGTCCCGGCGTCCGACCCGGACGTGCTGGCCCACGCCGTCGACGCCACCGACGAGTGCGCCTCCTACCTGCTGCGTTCGGGCGCGATCAGGGCGTCGCACGACATGAGCAGGCTGGCGCTCGACCGGGCCGGTGCGCTCGAACCCCTGCACCCCGCGCGGCTGCAGGCCCGGCTCGCCGTCGGCCTGATCGGTCGCACCGAAGGGCACGTCACCGCCTCCGAGGAACTCGTCGCGCTGCACGGCGACGCCCAGCAGGTGTTCGACCAGGACGACCCGTTCATGGTGACGTTGCGGCAGCAGCTCGCCCACGTCGCGTGGAACAGCAACGACTACGTGCTCGCCGACCAGCTGTACGAGGAGCTGGTGCAGGCGCACGACCGCGGTGTCTGCCCGCACCTGCGCCGCACGACGCGGTTCGGCTTCGCGCAGATGATGACGCGGCGGGGTGAGTTCGACGTCGCCGAGCAGGAGTTCCTGGCCGTGCTGGAGGAGGAACGTGCGATCTGGCCGGACGATCCCGACCACCCGGAGGTCCTGCTCACCAGGGCGATGCTCGCGGACGTGCTGGCGGGCAAGGGAGAGCTGGTGCGGGCGCGCGACGAACTGCAGGCCGTGCTGCAGGCCCAGGAACGCGTGCACGGGCCGGACAACCCGCTGACGCTGTCCGCCCGCGTCACGCTGATGAGCGTCCACTCGATGCTCGACGAGCAGGGCAACGCCGAGGCGCAGCTCAACCACATGCTGCGGATCCACCACAACGCGCTCAACCCCGAGGACCCGCTCGCGTTGCTCGGCATCGCGACGCTGATCAACATGCGGGCGCACAGCCAGACCGCCGACGCCGACCCGGAACGGGACGCGCAGCGATTGCTCCACGTCGCCGTCACGATGGCCGGCACGCTCGGCGACGACCACCCGTACGTGCTGTCCACCCGGCTCGGCGCCGCCGTGCAGCGCAGCCACTTCGACCCTTCCGCCGCACGGGAAGAGGTCGAGT
Organism: Lentzea sp. JNUCC 0626; assembly: GCF_043632865.1. Lineage (NCBI taxonomy): Bacteria > Bacillati > Actinomycetota > Actinomycetes > Pseudonocardiales > Pseudonocardiaceae > Lentzea > Lentzea sp. JNUCC 0626. Next base: position 9,933,896 of record NZ_CP171635.1, on the reverse strand, counting down.
CGGTGCTCGACCGGCAGATGGAGACGCACGGGCCGTTCCACCTCGCGACGCTCACCACCCGGCTCGTCTACACGCAGATGCTCGTGGCATCCGAGGACGACAACGCCGAGGCGGAAGCGGAACTGCGCGACCTGCTGGACGCGCAGATGCGGGCGTTCGGGCCGGACAACCCGCACACGTCGCTGGTGCGGTCGGCGCTGGCCAACATCGCGCTGGTCAACGGCGACCAGGACGGCGCGGAAGACCTGCTGCGGCAGACACTCGAGTCACGCGAGCGCGTGCACGGCTCCGATCACAACGACACCAGGGAGACGCGGGCTGCCCTCGCCCGGCTGCTCGCCGAGGCCCGCCGGTTCGACGAGGCCGAACGGCATCTGTTGCTGCTCATCGAGTCGTTGCGCAAGGACGACCCCGAGTCGAACGACACCCTCGGTGCGCGCCTGCTGCTCGCCCTCGTGCACTGGGCCGACGAACGGCGCTCGACGGCGGAGGCCGAGACGCGCGAGTTGCTGACCGTGCTGGCCGGGCTGACGGAGGACCACCGCTACGACATCGCGATGGTGAACACCGTCCTCGCCGGCATCCTGCGCGAGTTGAACCGGCTCGGCGAGGCGGAAGTGCTGCTGCTGGGCGTGATCACCGCGTTGGAGGAGCTCGACGACCCGGACGACGACATCGTGTACGTGCGGCTGGCGTTGAGCGAGGTGCTGCACGACCTCGGCAAGCTCGGGCCTGCCGAACACCACCTGCAGCTGTTGCTGGCGAACGCCGACCCGCGCGAGCACCCCGACGAGGTGGAGCAGGCGCGCGGCCTGCTCGACACGGTCGTGGAGCAGCTCGACACACCGGCCGTGGTGGAAGTAGCGCCAGACCCCGTTCCCCAGCAACAGGAGGACGAGTCCGCGCGCTGGCAGGCGTTCCTCGGCGGGTCCGGCGCACCACCTCGGACGGTCGCGCCGATGCCCGAGCCCGAACCGCCGGTCGCGCCCGCTCCCCCACCTCTGCGCCCCGAACAGCCGACCGTGCGGGTGGACCCGTTCGACACCGCGCTGGCGTTGCTCGACCAAGGCCACACCGGCGAGTCCGAACGAGCGTTGCGCCGACTGTCCACATCGGACTACCGAGTCCCGCTCGCGCTGGCGCGGATCTACCGCTCCACCGGCCGGATCGCGGAGGCCGAAAGCCTCCTCGCCGCCGCGCCGGACCACCCCGAGATCACCGGCGAACGTGCCGAAACCGCCAGGGAACACCGCATCACGCACGCCGAAGACCTGCGTCTGTCCTCCACCGTGGCGGCCCTGGTGCGGCGCACCGACCTGTCCGGCCCGGTGCGGGCGGCCCTGCGGTGGCGGTACGCGTTGGTGCTGGCGGACCAGGGTTTCCTCGCCGCGGCCCACGGTCAACTCGCGAGTGTGGTGTCCGCGGCACACCGGCTGGGGCTGCCCACGACGGCGTGCCTGGTCGACCTGGCGCTGACCCGCCAGCACGACGAGGACACGGCCGCGCACCTAGACCGCACCTACCGCGCCGTCGCGGACCAGGTCGGCGACACCCACTCGCTGGCGCTCAGGGTGGCGCAGGAGCGGGCGGCGCTGTGGTCGGACCAGGGCGACGCGGCCAGGGCCGTCGACGAGCTGAACTCCGTGCTGCGCGTGCGAATGCGGCTGTCGCAGTCGCCCGACCGCGCCCAGGCCGTGCTGCGGCGGGTGCTCGCCACGGCGTTGCGGCGCAACGGTGATCACCTTGCCGCACAGCAACTCCTGCGTCAGGCGATCGGTGATCTCGGCCGGGCACATCCGGAGTTCCTGCGCTGCCAGGCGGAACTGGCCGCGCTGACGAACGACGACCTCCGGCCCGTGCTCGCCGCGCAGGTGCGCAGGCGGGGTGAGTGGCACCCCGACGTGGCGGAGACCCGGCACCACCTCGGGGTGCGCGCGGCCTCCTCCGGTGACCGCGAGGCCGCACGGACCGAGCTGGCGCTGGCGGTGCGGATCAGGACCCGCGGTCTCGGTGCCGCGCACCCGGCGACGCGGGCGAGCCAGGCCGAGCTGGCTCGCCTCTGATGCCTCAGCCCCGGTCGTCCGGGTAGTGCTGGAACACCACGCCGTACAGGTCGAGTTCCTCGCCGCCGGGCGGGCACTGCCGCGACTCGCCCTTCTGGCCGCCGGGCTTGCGGAACGTGAGCACGGGGGTGCCCCGCACCGGCCCGAGGGCGCCGCGGACGTGGAACTCGCCGCCGAGCACGCCGTGGTGTTCCGGCCGCGGGAACTTCAGCGTGCGGGCGCCGTGCACCAGAATCCGGTGCCGCGTCTCGTCGCCCCCGGTCGCGACGAGCATCCCGCGCATCGCGGGATGACGCCGGACCCAGACGACGAGGCCCAGCACCAGCAAGGCGATCAGCGCGAGGAACAGGGCCGCGATGTAACCCCAGGGCACGCCGCTGCTCACCACGCCGCTCCACGTTCCCTCGGCGCGCACCGCCGGAATCGCGAGCTGCACGGCGAGTTCGCGTTCGAGGACCGTCCGCCACGGGGTGCCGGCGTCGGCCTCGAACGTCAGCTTCGCCCGCGCGGGGACTTCTGCCCGGCCGAGCCGTGTCCAGCCCGCCTCGGTGGAGCTCAGCGTCAGCGCCAGCTCACGCCGTTCGCCGGGAGCCAGCTCGACCCGGTCCGGCAGCCCGGTCAACTCTCCTGGCACACCATCGAGTTCGGCGCGCAGGTTGCGCAGGTCGAGCGGCATCTTCCTGGCCGTCGACTCCAGCACGAGCGTGACCTCGACGGTCTCGGACAGGTCCGCGCCGCCGGGCAGCTCCCAGCTCGCCTTCACCCCGGCCTTCGCGTCGTCGCCCAGCGCACGCCGGGCGTTGCCGCGCTTGACCTGCTCCTGCAACCGGTCCAGGAAGCCGCCCACACCCCCGGCGAACGGCAGCACCACGGTGTTCGGCACCACCGTCATCATCTGCCCGGTGCCCGACTCGCCGGACACCACCGGCACCACGTACCCGCTGGCCCGCGCCGCGAGAGCCTGCCCGCGTTCGGCGAGCTTCGTCCACTCAGGACCGTTGTCCGCGCGGTAGCGGCTGTCGGCCGGTGGCTGCGCGATCCCGTCCGTGATCAGCACGACCGCGCCGGACTGGCCGGGTTTCCCACCCTCCAGCACGGCCAGCGCGGTGTCCAGCGCCCGGCCGATGTCCGTGCCCAGCCCCTTGGGCACGGCGGGCATCTTGTCGATCGCGGCCACGGCACCGGACGGCGACCCGGTGTGCAGCACGCTCGGCAGGACGTCGAACGTGATCAGCGTGACCTGGTCGCGCTCCTCCAGCTTGCCGAGGAACGTGCGCAGGTTGTCGCGAACGTCGTCGTAGCGCCGGTTCTCGGCCATCGAGCCGGACGTGTCCACGAGCAGCACGTAGTCCGTCGGCGTGTCCTGCACGCCCAACGCCCGGTAGACGTCCTCCGCGCTCGGGTCCACCGTGGTGAACAGGAGCGAGAGCACGAGCAGAAGTCTCACCACCGCAGCACCTCGCGGTTCTTCTCGACGAACCGGTCGTACCGCACGAGCGCGTCACCGAGCACTGTCTCGACCTGGTCCAAAGTGGACTTCACGTCCGACAGCAACGCGTGCACCCGGTCGAGCGCGGTGCCCTCCCGCACGTCGCTGAGCCGGGCGAGCAGTTCCTCGTCGCACGCCCGTTGCTCCTCGGCCGCGCGCAGGTGTTGCTTGGTCTTCTTCCGCAGTTCCTCGTACTCCTGCCGCTTGTCGGCGAGTGCCGCCGCCCGCCGCCCGTACTCGTCGTGCAGCTTCGCCCACTTCTCCTCGACGCCGCCCAATTCCTCGAGCTGCTCCTTCGTGCGGCCGTCGAGGTCGGCGAGCACCTCCTCGCGCAACACCAGAACCTGCCCGGCGGTCGCGACGAGCGCCTGCTCCGCCTGCGTCGACTCCGACGTCATCGCCTGCAGCCGGCGCTGCAACACCTCGTGCTGCTCGCGCATCTGCGGCAACGCCTCGGACAGCCGCTGCAACCGGTTCAACTCCTCGACCTGCGCACCGATCCGCTCGTGCTCCGCCCCGCACGCGCGCAACTCCTCCTCGACGGCGAACAACGCCTCGTGCTCGCGCCGCACGGCCGCGACCCGCTCGGCGAGTTCGGTCAACGCCGACGCCTGCTGCGCCAGGTACCGCGTGACGGGCATCCCGGCGACCCCGGCGTCCGCCACCGCCACCACGTGCTCCACCAGCGCGTCGACCTGCGACAGCGCGTCGTCGAGCACGATCACCAGCTCGATGGCGGCGGGATCGGTGTGCTCGCGCGGCTGGGCGGACGCCACGGCCCGCGCCGACCACGCGAGTGCGTGCCGCAGCACGACCAACGCCGTGTGCGGCCCGTCATCCCCTTGCACCGCCGCGAGCAACGCGGCTCGTGGGTCGTCGTTCACTGCCAGCCCCTCTTCAACTCGTGCCGTCGAGCGCGGGCCCGGCCTCGGCACCCAACGGCAACACGATGTCGGCGCCCGCTCCCGCCGGACGCAGGAGCACGGCCCCGAGTCCGCCGCGACGGCCCAGCGCCGTGACGTGGTAGGTCCCGCGCGGCACCCGCACGCGTTCGGCCTGTCCGGCCTCGCGCCACGGCCCCTGCCGGTCGATCCGCACCCGCACGGGCACCTGTCCACTGTGGTCTGACTCGACCTCGACGGTGACCGGCGTGCGCCCGCCGACCGGCAACGTCACGGACTCCAGCAGGCCGCCGACGATGCGGCGCACGCCGATGCCCAGCTCGTGCGGGTGGTCGTCGCGGGCCGTCGCGAGCCCGGCGGCGATCCGCCAGGCACCGCGGGCCACGGCGTCGGGGGCGAGCACGTGAACCGGCACCGCTTCCCCAGCCGCGTTCTCGACCGGGCCGAGCACGTGAACCGATGCCGCCACCGCCTCCCGCACCGCCTCCTCCACCGGGCCGAGCACGTTCCCTCCGGTGAGCAGCACTTGCGTCACCGGCTCGCCGACCCGCCCCAGCACCCGCGTCACGACCTCGCCCACGAGTGTCGCGAGTGGACGGAGCGCCGCCAGCACCGCCTCCGCCGTCACGCCGGGCAGGTACACCGGCGTGCCCAGGTAGCGTTCGTGCGTCCGCGCTCGCTCCAGCACCACGCCGGCACGCCCCGCCGCCTGGCACCGGTGCTCGTCGAACGCCGCGAGCCCCGCAGCCTCGACCCCGGCCGCTCGCCGCAACAACTCCCGCACCTCCGACGACACGGTCTCGCTGTCGAGCGGCCGCGAAGTCGTTGCCTCACAGGCATGAACGGCCACCGTCACCGCGCGAGCCCCGACGTCGCACACCAGCACGGACCCGGACAGCTCGCCGCAAACGGCCACCACGCACTGCGTCACCGGCACGAGCCGCACCGAGCCGAACCCCGCCCGGTCCAGCAGAAGGCGTTCCAGCGCGACACCTTCAGAGGTGCGCTCGCGCGAGGTGCCGTCGACGTCCGGCGCGGTCCACTCGTCCGGCACCGCGACGACCGCGGAGGCACCGTCCGGCGCCACCCCGCAGTCGCGCAGGACCACCTCGCGCAGCAACCCGGCCACGTCCGCGCCGGACGGCCCGTGCCACGCGCGGTCCCCGCACGCCACCTTGGTGCGTGCCGAGCCCAGGTCGATCCCGATCTCAGCGCTCACGCGAACCCTCGCCCCGGCCGAGGATCCTGCCGAGCGCGCTCTTCGGCTGCAGGGACCTGATCCGCTTCATCAGCTCCTCCAGGAACGCGGTCAGGTCGTCGACCCGCTTGGCGGGCCGCGAAGACCGGCCGGGGAGCGCCGCCGCCTGGTACGCCTCGCGGAACACCTCCACCGTGAGATATCCCTGCTGCATCATGTATCCCGGCAGGTAGTCGATCGCGTCCTCTTGCTGCTTCTCGCCGAAGTCCCCGCGCATCAACGCGTGCACGAACTTCGCGCAGATCTGCGGCCCGCTGAAGTTGCCCTTCCCGGCAAGACGGGCGTTGAGCACGCTCAGGAACTCGACCCAGCCGTACGGGTGCGGGCGCCACCTGCTCGTGAGCACCTCCAGAACGGCGTTCTCGCCCAGCACTTTCTGGTGCAGGACCGTCGCCACGACCGCGGCGACGGACGCGGCCGGGGACTTCTCCCGCACCCCGTGCAACTGCGCCAGGAGCACCAGGCCGTGCAGTTCGGGATCCACCTTGAAGAACGGCAGCCACTCGGCCAGGCGCTCGTCGTTCAGGCGGTCCGGCACGGTGCGCACCTGCGCGGCGATCGTTCTGAGCAACGCCACGGTCAGCACCTCGCGGCCGCCTGCCTCGGTGGACAGCCGCCACAGCCCCGACATGGTCTCGAAGAAGCGGCCGGACTCCGCGCCCCAGTCCGGTCCCAGCGAGGACGCGAGCGCGTCGCCGAGTTGCCTGCGCTGCCGTTCGTCCACGACGGCGTCCCGCGCCGCCCCGACCAGTCCGTCCCAGTAGGCGACACCCGCGCGGCCGAAGTAGTCGCTGGTCGCGAGACCTCGGCGGCACAGCTCGAAGTCCGCTCGCGCGCGCAGTGCGGTTTCCATCGGCTCCAGCCCGTGCCGCACCAGATCGATCCACGACCCCGGCAGCGTGGTGCTCCGGCGGACCAGGTTGAAGAACCACTCCACGATCTGCGCCCGCCACTGCGGTTCCGCGTTCTTGTGCGCGTCGTACACGACGTCGGCGACGGCGTCGGGATCGACCGAGTGGAGCTCGTTGAACTGCTGCTCGCTCGCGTGCTCGGCACTCAGGAACGGCCTGCCGAGCCGCTCCCAGCTGCTGTCCGGGTGCTCGTCGAGCCTCTCCAGCAGGCTGCGGCTCACCCCGGCGCCGCTGGGCAGCGCCACCCGCATGACCGCGACCGAGAGCCGGCCGGACTGCGCGACGACCGGTGCGAGCGCCTCGCTCCAGTCGTCACGTTGCGCGAGCCGCATCACCACCTCGCGCAACGACGAGGAAGCACCTTCGCCCGCACACGTCCGCACCGCGCCCGCGAAGCTGTGCCTCGCCCCGAGCGCGGCGGTGGTCTCGGCGGAGGAGAGCAGATCGTCCACCGACCAGGTGTTCCGCGAGATCTGGTCCCTGATCAGTCCTTCGAGTCCCCGGTCGAGCGACCGTTGCCAATTCTCGACCAGCAGTTCACGATCCAGCGCCAGATCCTGCGCAGACGCGACCTCCAGGTAGCTCGCCAGCACCGTCTGGCGCTGGTCTTCCTGCATGCCGCGAAACCTGGCCGCCCCGAGGTCGCGCACCATGGGCGCCTTGAGGGTCCCGTTGTACGCGGCGGTGAGCAGCACGTGTTCGCGATCCATGTCCTGCAACGCGCTGAGCGCCTCCGCCACGTCGCGGGTGCGGGCGTCCCCCAGCTTGGCGAGGTGCGCGCGCACCTCGTCCGCGCCGTGCCGCCCGACCAGTTCCCGGAGCTGCTCCGCGTAGGCGTTGCCCACCACCGGAGCGGGGCCGCGGAGGTTGACCGCCAGCGCGTTCTCCGGCACCTGGGCGGTGCACGCGAGCCGCAACGGGTGGCGCGTCGCGGTGTCCGTCCAGCCGCCCGCCGAGTTCCAGGCCCTCGCCCCGGCCGGCAGGAACGCCATCACGTCGTCCAGCAACGCGATCCGCTCGCCGAGCGCCACCGGCCCGCCGAGCAACCCCACCCGCTGCTCCAGCAGACCGGCCGCCGCCGCGATGCCGTGCCCGTCGGGCAGGCGCAGCTCCGGCCGCGCGGGTCGCAGGTTCAACCACACCGGGCCGTCCGGCAGCTCCTCCGTCAGCGGGGTGTCCAGCGCGGCGCGGTAGAAGTCCGAATAGGACAGTCGCGCCGCGATCAGGTCGTCCGTGCGCACGCAGTAGAACCGGGAGACCACGATCGGCCGGTTGATCGCGTCCAGGGCGTCGGACCACTCGCTGATCGTCAGGCAGACGTATCGGCCGCCCTCGACCGCGATGGAGGTGAACCAGGCCCGCGGCATCGCTCCCGGACCGGCCTCCTGCACCGCGGGCTGGCTCGCCGGCTCCCGGTCGATCACGATCTGCCGGAGGCTGCCGTGCGTGAACGGCTCGCGGCTCGCGGCGAGCACGGCGTACTCCTCGTAGCTGCCAGGGCGCTTGCCGACCAGCGCCCATCCCGCCTCGACGCCGCTCACGGCCGGGCCGGGAGGATGCTCTGGTAGAGCCACAGCAACGGCTCCAGCACGTTGATCGGGTAGACCCGGCCCTTGATCCGGAAGCCGTCGGGACCCGCGCTGACCCGCTCGACGTTCAGCGAGTCCTGCGCCCGGAACCTGTTGCCCGACACGTAGAACCCGATGGACGAGGTGATGAAGTAGTTGAGGGTGCTGAAGTACTGCCGCAGCCCCTTCTCCACCAGGTCGGTGTTGCTCAGCGGATCAGCGCACAACAGCTCGAAGAACTCGGCGGCGCTGTCGTTGGGGACGCGGGGCAGGTACGGCGGTTCGCGGTCCATCAGGGTGTAGCCCTTGAGGTGGGCCTGCCGGTAGATGTTCGGCTGGTCGAACTTCGTCACGCAGACGGCCACGTGCTGCGGCAGCCGCGTCCCGTTGAAGTGGACCTGGCCCATCACCCGCTCGGTGAGCTTGTCCAGCACCGGGTGGAAGTAGCGGAACGCGTCGTGCTCGGTGGAGTCGCGTTCCGGGTCGAAGAGGTAGACGATGCCGTGGCACATCTGCAGGTGGTCGAGCAGCTGGTTCTCCTGCTCCACCGAGGACATCGGTTCCGCGTACTTGCCCGGTGCCCCCGCGACGTCGTCCTCGCCACCGAACTGGATCTGCTGGCTCGGCACCTGGCGGAGCGATCGATCGCTGTCGTAGCGGCCACCGGGCACGTCGAGCACGTCCAGTTCGAAGGAGATGGGCTCCATCTCGACGATCTTGCGGCCGAACCTGTTGCGGCGCACGACCTCCCGTTCGCCGGTGAAGCGGAACAACATGCTCTTGTCCGTGGTCGTCGCGGTCGGGAACGTGCGTTGGTGGGTCAGCATGTCGGTCGACTGCTCGAGGAACTTCGTCGACTCCTCGTCCAGGCCGTTCATGATCCAGTTGCCGACGCCCTCGGCCCGGCGCATCGTCGCGAGCTTCAACGCGGCCAGGTAGGTGGTCTTGCCACTGCCCGGCGGCCCCCACAAGCCGAGCCGCAGCTGCGTGGGCGGCGCGGGTCGGTTGTTCTGCGGCGTGGTCATGGGTCTCCTCAGTTCTTGGGCACGAGAGGGAAGAGCAGGGGCGGCTGCGGTGCGGTGGCGCGGACGGCGCCGGCCTCCTCGACGACGGACGCCGCGTCGACACCGCTCAGCAGCATCGGTCGTCGTGGACTGGCCAGCGCGTGCCACGCCCGCGTCGCGAGCCTGGCCTCGTCGTTGGGACGCTCGGTCCAGGCGGGCCGGTCCCACACCGCGACGTGCTCGACCTGGTCGCGATCGAGCCGCGCCACCAGGGACTCCCAGTCGAGCCGGTGCGGGCACCGGCTGATGCGGGAGTCCGCGGGCGGGTGCGGCGGCCTGCCACCGATCACCAGCAGGCGGCGCGCGGCGGGCAGCGGCCGCCACGGCAAAGAGCAGGCGACGGCCAGCGCGTCCTCCACCGGAGCGCCCTTCGGTTCGATCGGCTCGCTGGCCGGCAACGCGGCCGTGAAGTCCTCGGCGTCCTGCAGCGCGACGAATCCGCGGGTCGACTTCAGCACCGCACGGGTGAGCCGGTGGTCGTCGTAGCCGATGACCGCAGCCCGCACGGCCTCCGGTTCCGGGTGGTGCGCGGCCAGGTGCGCCAGCACGTCCACGGCCAGCTTCCGCCGGGCGCCCACGGTGTCCGCGGAGCCGCCCAGTTCGACGGCGATGGCGAAGTCGAGCGCGTTGACGTCGCTCCGGTAGCGCGGCGGCACGTCGTCGAGCAGCTCCGGCCAGCGCAGCGCCGTGCCCTCGTCGGCCTTGCCGCGCGGCCGCACCAGCGTGATCTCGCCGGGGCCGTCCAGCCGGAACTCCAGCTCGTGCGGTTGTCCCGGCCCGAGTTCGCAGCGCAGCACCGAAATCGGCTCGCACTGCCGTGGCGGCGTACCGGCCGGGCCGCTCACCACGGCCAGCACGAGCGGGTCGCGGCCCCCGGCCGGAGCGTCCACGATCAGCTTCTCCACCGGGACGTCACCGGCGGAAGTCCCGGCGCTGAACAGGGTTCTGGTCACCGGCCGGGTCACGCCCTGGGCGTCCACGTCGACCAGCACGAGGCTCACGTCGTGCCGCAGGGGTGCCCGCGCCACCCAGGAGGCGACGACGGCGGCGTCCAGCACCGGTTCGCTGCGGGCCACCAGCCGCACGTCGGCGAACCGCGAGACGAACTCGTCCGGGATCGGCAGGTCCGGCAGGCGGTGCAGCACCAGAACGCTGGTGCCCAGCGCCAACTCCGCGAGTTCCACCGGTGCCCTGCGCTGCTGGCGGCCGACCCCGCCCGCCAGCACGAGCGCGAGTTCGTCGTGGTCCTGCGGCAGCGCGGGCATCAGGTCACGCCACGCGTGCAACCGCACGGGGCCGGTCAGCACGGGCACGTGCCGTTCCCTGACGTCGATCCGGGCGACCGCGACGCCGTCCAGCCGGACGTCGACCACCGCCAGTTCTCCGTGCCGTGCCACCAGATCCATCGCGAAGGCGCCGACGACGGCCAACGGTTCGGTGTGGTGCTCGGCGGGCCTGATCTTCACTTCGGCGGACGCGTCACCCCGGACGTGGGTCAGCACGCGCTTGAGCAACGCCTGGTCGTCCCCGGCAGCGCGCACCGCCGCAGCCACGTCGAAGCTCCGCCGCGCGGTGGTCAGCTCGGCGTGGAACTCGAGGCGCCGGGCGTGCGCGTCGACGTCGAGCCACGGACCGCCGGACAACACCCAGTCGCACCGGGTGCAGGACGGGCCGGGCGGCACGACGTGCGCGCACACCGGGCAGGTGAGGGCCGCGGTCATGACGTCTCCGGTTCGGGCACGTCCTGGCCGACGAGGTGACGTGCCTGGGCACGACGTTCGGCCTGCGGCAGCTTGAGCACGCGGACGGCGAGCCGCCGTTCCATCGTCGCGACGAGGTTGCGCACGGTGCGCGCGTTCCCGAAGTCCCTGCCCTGGCGCGCCATCTCCTGGCGGTTGTGCTCGAGCCAGCGCACGGCTCGCGCGGGCACGGCCGGGTCGCAGGTCCAGCCCATCTCCTCGACCATGCCGACGAAGATCGACCGCAGTTCCGGCAACGTGTAGTCGGCGAAGTGCAGGCGTTCGGCCCGCGACAGCACACCGGCGTTGCCGCGGACGAACTCGTCCATCCGCTCCGGGTATCCGGCGGCGATCACCACGAGCCGGCCGCGGTAGGTCTCCATCAACGTGATCAGCTCGGCGACCGCCTCGGAGCCGAAGTCGTTGCCCTCGCCCGCGAGTTCGTACGCCTCGTCGATCAGCAGCACGCCGTCGAGTGCCTCCAGCACCTTCGCCCTGGTCTTCGGCGCGGTCTGGCCGACGTACTCGCCCACGAGGTCGGCCCTGGTCGTCACGACGACGTGACCGCGGTAGAGCAGTCCGAGCGCGGCGAAGGCCTTGCCCAGCAGCTTCGCCACCGTCGTCTTGCCGGTGCCGGGCGAACCGAGGAACAACAGGTGCGGCGCGGCCACCTGACTCGCGTCGGACTCCTGGAGCCTGCGCAGTTCCAGCACGGCGGCGAGTTCCCGCACGGTGTCCTTGACCGCCTGCAGCCCGGTGAGCCGGTCGAGTTCGGCCAGCACCTCGTCGATCGGCTTCTGCTCGGCGAGGTAGCCGCGGTAGTGCGCGGGCACGTCCTGCGCGGTCGCCGGGGTGATCTCGCCGTCCCGGGTCAGCCTGGTGCGGCTCGCCCACTCGGTCCTGATCTCCGCGGCCAGCTCGCGCATGGTCCGCGCGTTGGCGAAGTCGGCGGATCTGGTGCGGTACATGGCTTCCGTGACCGTGCGCAACGCCGTGACGAGGTCGTCGGCGCAGTCGAGGCCCTGCCGGCGCAGCTGGCCGAGCAGGATCTCGTGCAACTCGGCGGGCGTGTAGTCGGGGAACACCAGGCGGTTGCCGCGCGGGAAGCGGCCGGACAGGCCCTGGTTCGCGGCCAGGAAGTCGTCGATGCGGTCGGCGTACCCGGCGACGATCACGACGAGCCGGTCGCGGTGGTTCTCCATCTCGGTCAGCAGCACGTCGATCGCCTGCGTGCCGAGGCCGAGCGGGTCCTCGCTCAGCCGGTACGCCTCGTCGACGAACAGCACGCCGTCGAGCGCGGCCTGCACCCGTGCGGAGGTGAGCCGAGCCGTGTCACCGTGCGGGGACACGAGGTCCTCGACCTTCGCCTCGACGACGTGCCCGCGCCGCAACAACCCCAGGTCGCGGTACAGCTCGCCGACCATGCGCGCCACCACGGTCTTGCCGGTGCCGGGGTTGCCGGTGAACGTGAGGTGCAGCGCGGCGGGTTCGGCGTCGGCGTCCAGACCGCGCGCCCGCAACGCCTGCCCGGCCTCCAGCACGTGCCGGTGCCGGGTCAGGAACGTCTTCACCGCGGTCATGCCGACCATCTCGTCCAGCCTGCGCCAGACGTCCCTGGCGTCGGCGACCGCGACCTCCGCCATTCCCTGCTCCCGCAACACCTCGACCGACAGCTCGGCCCGGCCGGCGAGGCGCCGCAGCAGGCGTTCCCACACCCTGACCGGGATCTCCTGGGCCGCCATCACCCGCAGCAGGTGCGGCAGCGCGGTCCAGTCGGCGATCCGCAGGCCGTGCCGCAACCGGGTGCCGTGCACGAGCGCGGCGAGTTCGGTCTCCTCCGGGAAACCCAGGTGCCCCACCGCCTGGCCGGACCGGCGGGTCGCGAGGGCGGCCAGCTTGTCCGTGAGCTGCGGCAGATAACGCTGGCCGCGCACGAAGTCCACGATCTCGGCGAGGTCGGGCTGGCTGAACAGCAGCACGCACACGTTGTCGCCACCCGCGCCCGCGCTCCAGCGGCCGAGCATCTCGGCGAACGGGCGGCGCAGGTCCGGCTGGATGTTCTCGAGCCACGTCTCGGCGTTCGGCACGACGACGGCGCTGGAGATCGCGGCGTCGACCATGATCCCGTCGAGCATGCGCAGCCGTTCGGTGTCGGTCGCGGCGGACGGGCGGCGCGGCTGCGGCGGAGGTTCGGAGAGCAGCATCATGTCGCCGAGCGGACCGCTGAAGCGCCGCATGGCGTTGCGGCGCCGGGGTTCCGGGTCTGCGGTGCCGGGCGCACGGGTCAGGTTCCGCGAGTCCTCGTCGCGGAAGTAGACGGCGTCGCGGTAGCCGCTGAACACGATCCGCTCGTACCCGGCCGCGTGCAGCAGCTCCCACAGCATCTCCTCGGCGGAGCGGAGGTGCAGGTCCGCTCCGGCGAACCGGTCGTCGACGCCGGGGCCGTGCAGGATCCACAGCGGCTCACCGGGACGCGGGCCTCGTCCGCCGGTGAGCCGGACCGGTGCGGCGGCAGGGGAAGCTGTCGTCATCTGGGGCCCCGGTCAGCGGCGGTCGCGGGTCTCGCCCGGTTCCACGGGGAAGCGGGCGGACAGGGGCGCTCGTCTGGTGATCAGCGGTTCGATGTCGCGCTTGCGGTCGTCGGGCTCCGCGTGCTCCTCGGTCGCGCGCAGGTCGATCCCGCTGTGGTCCAGCACGTTGCGGTGGATCGACCGCGTGCGCGCGGCCCGTTCGGCCTCGGACGCGCCGTCGGCGTCGAAGTTGTGCAACCGCACCACGGGCGGGCCGTCGACTCGTTCGCCCGGCTCGACCTCGATCACGATCTCGCTGCCGCTGACGTGGTGCACGGACTTCGCGAGGAACGCCTCGCGCTGGTCCTCGCTCGCGAACCCGGCGGTGGTGACCTGGTAGTGGTGGTGGTGATCGAGCGCGTCGGCGATCAGCTCGGCCAGGTTGGTGCGCAGCTGGGCGGCCCGCATCGCCGTGACCGCCTGCGTCACCACGGTTTCCAGCCGCTGCTCGTACTCGGGCACGGTGTCGACGACGGCGAGCAACGCCTCGGTGGTCATCGGCTGCGCGTCGTCGCGGACCTGGGCGAGCAGCGAGTCGACCTCGGTGGCCAGGCGGGTCAACGCGCCGCGCGACCAGTGGTCGACGTCGGGCAGTTCGCTCGGCGAGTTCTCCGGCAACCGGCCGCGCAGGTCGATCTTCTCGTTCTGGCGCAGGAGTTCGCGCAACCGGACGAGGTCGCGTTCGGCGGCCATCCGGCACGCCCGCCACTCCTGGTCGAGGCGTTCGAGGTCGAGCCGCAGTTCGCTGAACGACTGGACGAGCTCCTGCGCCGCGCTCAGGCTGTGCGCGCCGAGTCCGCTGTGCACGTTGGACACCAGCGTGGACAGCCTCGCCTCGAGCGGCGCGACCCGGTTCGGCAGGTAGCGCTCGTGCGGGTACTGCACGACCTGGTCGCGCAACACCTGCGCGTCCGCCGCGTACTCGCGGGCGATCCGTTCCGCGCGGTCCTGGTCGGCGCGCAACGCGTCGACCTTCGCCCCGATCTCGGCCTGCCTGCGCTCCCGCTCCTGGCGTTCGCGGTCGATCGCCCTGGTCAGCGTCTCCTGCTGCTGCCGCAACGCCTCCGACGTCTCGGACCGCAGCTGCGCGCCCTGCTCGGTGATCTCGCGGTGCAGTCTGTCGTTGTTCTCCCGCAGGCGCTGCGCCGTCTCGCGCTCGACCTCGCGGGTGTGCTCGCTCAGCTGCGTCACGGCCTGTTCGAACCGGGCGTGCCGCTGGTCGACCTCCCGCATCGACGCCTCGATGTCGGCCTGGGTCTGCTCGCGGATCCGCTCGACCATCTTCGGCACGTCGCGCTTGAGCTCCGCGAGCTTGCCCGCCTCCTGGCGAAGACGATTCCATTCGCCCTCGTCGACGTAAATGCGTTTTCTTCCGCTCACCGAGCCACCTCTGGACGCTCACCACGGGAACAAGCACCCGTCTTGTCAGCGAAGAGCGGAGATTCGTTACATCGATCGGACGCGCACCTGTTCGGAGAGGTTCCGGTATTCCACGGCGACTCTCGCGGCCGCGTCGAGTGACCGAACCGAGCTTTGCACCAGGTTCCGGTACATAGCGACGGAGAACGCGATCGCGGTGTCGTCATCGATATCGCTATTCCACGCGACGACGGTTTTCACGAGTCCGTCGAACAGATCGGCGAACTCCGCACTGCGACTCACGGAGAGAACAAGGCCCGACAGGGTGAAATCACCGTGGTCGCGATAAGCGCGCAACCGCCGGGCCAGCGCTTCGGGGCCGCCGACGACGGGGCCGGCGAGGTGCAGGACGTCCGGGCGTTCCGCCAGATCGGTGTCGGTCCGGCTGACCACGCGCAGCGCGCCCGGCCGTTCCTCGCCCTGGATCGCCCGGAACTCGCGGTCGGCCCGCAGCACGCCGAGGTCGATGTCGAACGGACTGGTGCCGACGAAGAAAACACTGGTGGGAGACCTGTCCGGCGGGGTGGTCTCCGGTTCTGGTGGCGCGCCGAAGTAGATGGGCCCTTCCGCCCGTTCGACGACGTACATGTCCCTGCCGGAGCGGTACGACCGCGACGGCTCGGCGGGCTGCTCCGGTTGCCCGGCGAAGAGCGGGTTGCCCGGATAGCTCAGGCGCACGGTCTCGAACAACCGCTTCCGCCCTTCGACCAGCACCCCGTTCTCCAGCAGCACCGACGCGCATTCCCAGAAGACCTGCACATCACCGCGGTGCACGATCTCGAATACCAACTCGCGTGGCATACCGCATTCCAGCAGAACGTCCCGTGCCGCCTGCACCGTTCGGTACAGGCGGGCGAGATGACCGATCTCGAGAGACGACAGCCCGCCACTCACAAGGCCTCAGCTCGCTTTCCTGCCCCGAGCACGGAATGTCCCGATCACACGCGGCCTGGTATTGGCGCAGGTCCTCCCAGCACCGGAGCGAGTCTTGTCAACAAATCGGCGGTGGGCACACCCACGAGCGAAACCTCGCGCTCCCCCACCCTGATCTCGGTGGTCCGCTCCCGGCCCGCGAAGTCGTACCCGACGTCCTTGAGCCGTCCGGTCAGGTGGTGCACGATCTGGTTCGCGCTGCCGCGCAACCCCCGCCCGTCGTCGCGCTCGCGCACGTACCGGCCGTCGATCAGAACGTCCACTTCGGACAGCAGCTCCACCGTGCCCGGCACCCCGCTGTCCCGCAGCCGGTTCAGCGTGAACCCGGTGAAGCAGACGATCGACAGGTCACGCTCCCGCCGGGCGATCTTCGCGAGCGCGGCGAGCCCCTCGGCCTGGGCCATGGGCTCGCCACCGCTGAACGTGAGGCCGTCCACCCGCTCGTCCGCCAGCAGCTCGGCGGCCAGCTCCTCGACGCCGACGAGTCGCGCGGGCACGTCGGGAATCCACTCGGGTGCGACACATCCCTTGCACCGGAACGGACATCCCTGCACCCACACGACGGACCGGAACCCCGGACCCAGCGCCGCGGTGCCGACACACGTGGAGGCGACGTTGAGCCTGACCACCATGCCCTGTTGTCGCCACGCCCCCAAACGATCGTTACACGCGGGCCGGCACCTGCGGTTACGCGTCGGTCTTGGCCGAGTCGAGCTCCAGTCCGAGCACGCCGATGTCGAACGCGCCGTCGTCCGCGATCCCGAACCGCCACGCGGCCGTCGCCACGTCCCCGACGACCAGCACCGCGCTCGTCAGGTCCGGCATGGCGGCCAGCGTGCCGAGCCGGTCGACGTCCGCGGGCGGCAACGGGGCGTTGACCAGCACGAGGTGCCGGCTCAACCGGCTCGGCGCGGCCTGCCAGTTGCCCGCCAGCATGCCGGTGACGTCCGGGTTGTCGTTCCGCCGGTTGCCTCCGAGCAACTCCTCGGCGGACTGCACCACCCGGACGCGGCCGGGCGCGAGGCGGGCCTTGGGCACGCGGCCGATCACGGTGATCCCGACGCCGGGGTCGGCCGCGACCTGCTCCAGCAACGCCGCGGCGGCCTGCCCGGTGACGCCGGGCTCGCCGGTCAGCGCGACGAGGCCGGGCGCGCGGCCCAGGTTGACGGCGGTCCACTCACCGCCGATCGTGCCGACGGACACCAGCAGCGGGAACGGCGGCGGCACGTTCGGCGTGGTCGGGTCGAGCTGCCAGGTCGGCGCCTCCCAGACCGCGCCCTCCTCGCGCGTCCGCCACGGGTGCGTGGCCTGCGGCTGCGGCGGGGTGAGCCGCAACGAGATGCGGTCCGGGCCCACCACGGCGCCGTAGACCTGCGGGATCGGGCTGCCGCTGACGACCAGGTGCCGCAACGCGCGGTCGAGCACCATGCGCGGCTTCGGGTCGTCCACCGAGACCGGCGCGACCACTGCCTTCTTCGGCTTGCGTCCCTTGCGCCGCAGCAGGAAGAACGTCACACCACCGCCGATCAGCAGCACCAGCACGCCACCGCCGACGGAGTACGCGACGACCGGCGTCATGCCGAGGATCTTCTGCTGTGCGGGCGGCTGGGCGGCCTGGTTCGGCTGGTTCGGGCTCTGCTTCGTCCCGACGTTCGGGTCACCGGTCCTCGCGTCGCCGGGCAACAGGATCGACGTCCCGGCGGGCAGCCTGTCGTTCGCGGCCGGCGGCTTGCCGTCCGGCCGCACCAGGTCGGGGTTGAGCTCGACGATCTCGGGCCAGCGCTGGGCACTGCCGAGCGTCGTGCGCGCCACGTCCAGCAACGTCGTCGACCCGCTGCTCGGGACCTCGAAGTACAGCGGCGGTTTCTCCGGCTGCGCCAACGCGGACGCCGGGGCGACCGCGAGCAGGAAGGCGAGCACCATGAGTGCCCGGCGGAGCAGGTTCGAAGTGGACAATTGACTGCCTCGTTCTCCTGGTGGCGGTTCCCAAGTGGACACGGATCCGTTCCCCTTGTGGTTCAGGGGAACGGATCCGCGTGATTCAGCGCACTACGGCGCGGTGGTGAAGACGTTGTCCATGATCCCGACGCGGCGGAGCCCGCCCTTGATCTCGTCGGTGACGACGCTCGGCACGTTGACCATGTCGCCGATGCCCGCCGACCGGTTCGGCAGGTCGACCCCGCCGACGTTGACCGGGGTGCCGGTCCGGCTGGACGTGCCCAGGTGCTTCGCACCGAGCTCCATCACGAACTTGCCGGGATTCATCCGCTGGTGGAACTCCACCGACTCGGAGCCGAGCGAGTTGAGCATCGCGTGACGCCGGAAGAGCCCGTCGTTGTTGGCGACGGGGCCCATGCGGGCCGGGTTGCCACCGATGCCGATCACGTCGACGCCTTCCTTGCGGGCCGCCTCCAGCACCGCCTTCACCTCGCGGTTGTTGGCGTGCATGTCGAGAAAGCGCTCGAACTTGGGGTCGAACTTGCCGGTGTCCATGAACTCCTTCACGAACTTGCCGTGGGCGTCGTTGCGCAGGCTCTCCATGAACACCTTGTTGACGCCGCTGTCCTTGAGCCCCTTCATGTTGTTCTTCAGCACGTCGAACGCCGGGTTGTCCGGCCCGTGCTTGCCGCCGATCGCGACCCCGTCGAACTCCTTCAGCAGCCCGTCCACCTGGTTGAAGTTCCCGGTCTTGGAGCCCAGCACGGTGTCGATCTTGGCGGTGTCCAGCTTCGACGTGTCGAGCTTCGCGTTGCGTTCGGCCGACTGGTTCGCGACGTGCCGGTCGCGGGCGTCCTGCGCGTCGAAGAACTTCTTGGTCTTCGGGTCGTTGCGGCCCAACTGCTCCAGTGCTTCCGAGCCCTTGTTGAAGTTGAGCCCCTTGGCGCCCGCCACGTCCATGGCCCGGCGCGACAGGTCCGAACCGTTGTTGAACTCGCTCAGGGTGGTCGGGTCCTCGTTGAAGGTGATCTTGCCCTTGCCCGCGGGCGGGATGCTGGCTCCCTGGCCCAGCGAGTCGAACTTGCCCGCGTCGTCGATCACGTTGGGGTTCTTGCCCCCGGACGCCGGCAGCCTGTCGCGCACGGCGTTGGCGAACTTGCCGTTGCCCAGGAAGCGCAACCGCTTGCTGTCGGGACCGCGCAGGATCAGCGAGGTGCCGGCCGGTGTCTCGTGGATCTTCTTGAACTCCTTCACCGGGCACGGCGCGAGGCCGAGCGGGTCGACCCAGCCGGTCGGGTTCAGCACGTACGAACGCGGGTCCGCGGCGGCACCGAGGCCCAGCGGGTCCTTGCTCGCGTAGCGGGCGGACGCCGGGTCGTAGTAGCGGTAACGGTTGTAGTGCAGGCCGGTCTCGGAGTCGTAGTACTGGCCGGGGAACCGCAACGGGGTGTCACCGGCGTCGCCGAGGCCCCACAGGCTTCCCGCCGCGCGCCACGACACCGAACCGTCCTCGTCGAGCAGGTGGGACGGCGTGCCCGCGGGGTCCGTCACCACGACCCGCAATCGCGCCTGCTCCCAGGTCTGGTCACCGGACCGGTCGATCTGGTGGTGGCCGTCCCACACCGTCACGTCGGTGCCGCGACGGTGCTCGGCGAGATCGCTCGCGTCCCAGGTGAACTCGACGCGGTCGAGCACCTCGGTGCCGTCCGGCGACACCCGCTGCTTGGCGATCCGCCGCCCGAACGGGTCGTAGAGGTACTGCCAGTGCTCACCTTCCGGCGTGATCACCGCGACCAGCTGGTCCAGCACGTCCCAGCGGAACCGCCAGACCCGGCTGCCCTCGGCGCGCCGCACGACCCGGCCGTCCGCGTCGTGGTCGTACCGGATCTCGCCGACCTGCCGCACGTTCATGCCGTCGTAACTGTGCTCTCCCAGCGGAGAACGGGTCAGCATCCCGGTCGCGTCGTAGGAGTAGCGCTCCTCGATGTCGCCGCTGACGGCGACGACCCGCCCGGCACCGTCCACTTCGTACTCTCGCTCACCGCGTGCGGCATCCGCGATCCTGATCAGCGATCCGTCCTGGCGGTAGGTGAAGACGCGTGCCTCGCTGTTGACGTGCTGCGCGCGCAGCCGCCCGGCGAACCACTCCTGCTCCACCTCGACCGCGCCGACCGCGTGCCGGGTCTGGCGACCCTGCGCGTCGTGGCCGAGTTCGGCGGTGCGGCCGGCGATCTCCACCGCGACCGGCTCGTCTCCCTCGCCGTACTGCCACGTGCTCTCCGCGCCGGACGGCGTGATCCGCCCGGTCCGGCGACCCGCGACGTCGTAGGTGTGGGTGATCGTGCGGCCGTTCACGGTCTCGGTGAGCGTCCGCCCGAGCGCGTCGTAGGTCCGCGTGAGCTCACCGCCGGGCCACGTCGCACCGATGAGCCTCCCGGCCAGGTCGTGCTGGAACGTCGTCATGCCCTCGTCGGTGAACCGCGACACCGGCCGCCCGTATGCGTCCCACTCGACGTGGGCGCTCTGCCCGGACGCGTTGTGCACCTCGGTGACGCGACCCAGCGCGTCGGAGACGAACCGCTGCTCCCTGCCGTCGAAGTCGACCTCGCGGGCCAGCGCGCCGGCGGGGTCGTAGTCGTACCGCCAGGTCAGGCCCAGCGCGTTGGTGACGCCGGTCAGCCGCGACTCGGTGTCGTAGCGGAACTCGATCCGCCCGTCGCCCGGGGTCTCGATGCTCAACGGCACGTCGAAGTGCCCGTAGGTCACCTTCGACACGGCCCCGTCGGACACGACCTGGACGAGATTCCCCTCACCGTCGTAGGAGAACTCGTCCCGCCCGCCGTCCGGTCGCACGACCTCGGCGGGCTTTCCGCCGGCGTGCCAGGTGATCCGGGTGGTCTCGCCGGCGGCCTCGGTCACCGCGCTGGGCCGGCCGAACCCGTCGTACTCGACCTGCGTGCGCGCGCCGAGCGCGGTGGTCTCGCTCACCGGCAGGCCGGCCAGGTCGTGCTCGACACTCGTCCTGCGCCCCAACGGGTCGACGGTCGTCGTGACATAGCCGTCGTAGGAGTACGTCGTGCGCGCGCCGGTCGGGTCGACCTCGCCGATCACCCGGCCTTCCTCGTCGTACTCGTAGCTCCACTCGCCGCCGTCCGGCAGCACGTACCGGGTCGGCAGGCCGGGAGCGAGGTACTCGCCCCGGGTCTCCGCACCGTCGGGTCCCACCTCGCGCACGAGGTTGCCTTCTTCGTCGTACTCGTAGCGCGTGACGTCGCCGAACGGGTCGGTGCGCGTCAGCAGCCGGTCGTAACGGTCCCAAGTGGACTCGACGGCGGCACCGGCCGTGTTGGTCTCGCGCACGAGCTGGAAGGCCTCGTTGAGGTCGAAGACCGTCCTGCGGCCCAACGAGTCGGTGACCGTCGTGCGGCGAATGCCGTACTCGAAGCGGTAGCTGACCATGCCCTCGGCGCCGCGCGTGCGCACGCACCGGTTGCGGTCGTCGTAGAAGTACTCGTACCACATGCCGTTGCTGTCGTCCCAGCGCACGATCCGGTCCCCGCTGCCGTACCGGAACTTCGTCGTGCTGCCCGAGGCGTTGGTGACCTCGACCAGGTTCCCCTGCTCGTAACGGAATCCGGCGACCTGGACGCCGCCCGCGGTCAGCGCGGTGATCCGGCCGTCCTCGGTGCCCACCTCGGTGAAGGTGCCGCTGGTGTGCGCGATGCCGGTGAGCACGCCCTCGTCGTCGTAGGTGAACTCGATCCGGTTGCCGAGGTGGTCGAACACCGACTCGATCGGCAGCACCCGGTCGTCGGTGACCGGCAGGAAGCGCAGGTCCCGGTCGTTCTGCCGCACCACGTACCCGCCTGCTGCTCCCCTGCTGAGCGGCCAGCGCGGACCTTCCTCCGGCAGCACCTCGCCGTCGCCGGGGTGCGGGTAGGCGAGCATGGTGCCGTCCTCGGCGACGAACGTGATGCCCTGCTCGTCGACCTCGAGTCGCTGGTCCGCTGTGGACGCCCAGCTCGGGCCGAACCAGCGGCCCGCCCGGTAGGTGGACAGGTGCATTCGCGTGAACCGCAGCGGAAGCACGCCTTCGATGGCGTAGTCCTCCTGCGGCAACAGCATGCGGCCGCTGGAGATGTCGATCGGGTCGGCCGCGAGCACCTTGTCCAGGTTGCTCTGCGCGTTGGGACGCGGCGGGGTGTTCAGCCCGCGTGCGCCGTCGACCTGCTTGATGGCCTTGGGCGGCGGGATCGCGATGTCGAGGTTGCGGGTCGCGCCACCGAATCCCTTGACGGCGCCCTGGACCCCGGCCTTGACCGTGCCGCCGATCTTGGCGCCGTACTTGATGACGTTCTTCAGGATCTTGCCGCCGGGCACGAAGCTCAGTGCCAGGCCACCGAGCGCGATGCCCAGCGCCACCATGTCGTTCTTCATGACGGCGGCGAAGATCTCGATGCCGGACGACAGCAGGCCGATCGCCGTGCCGAGCGGCGGGAAGATGAACCCGGCGATGACCGACAGCACGTCGAGGACGATCGTGAGGATCTCGGCGACGACGTCGACCAGGAAGTCGAAGAACTCCTTGAAGGCGTCGGCGATCTTCTCCCAGATCGACCGCTGGGGCGCCATGTCGCCCATCTGGTAGAGCACCTGCGACGCCGTGGACGCGGCCTGGTTGCGCAGCGCGATCGCCTGCCCCAGAAGGGACTTCGCCCGGTCGAGGTTCTGCTGGGCGTCGGCCGCCCTGTTCTGCGCGGCCTGCCGGTCGGCGTCCTGCTGGGCCTTCTGCTCGGCCTGCTGCGCCTTCTGCTCCTCGGTGGGCGGGGGCGCGTTCTCGTCGGGCTTCTGGAAGATGCCCTCGATGCTGCCCTTGACCACGGCGGCGAGTTCGGTGCCCGCCGCGTCCTGCTCGGCCTGGGCCGCACGCGCCTGCTCCAGCGCGGTCACCGACATCGCCTGCGCCTCTTCCAGCGAGGGCATGTACCGCGCGTACGCGTCGGCGGCCTGGCCGTAGGCGAACGCCATGTCGTTGAGGCGCTTGGGCACCTCGCCGTACAGCCTGCGGTAGGCGTCCATCGCCTTGCCGATGCCGCCGTCGATGTCACCGGCGCCGTTCAGCAGCTGGAAGGCCTCCTGCGTCACCGAACCGAGCTCGCGGTAGGCGTCGCGCAACGCGACCAGCGCGTCCGGATCGCCGGGGATCGGATCGCGGTTCTCGTCCAGTACGGACCATTCGGCATCGGCGGGCCGGGTCATCTCGTTCTCCCTAAAGTACTTTCTGCGACGAAGGCGACACGTGACCGCGATCCGTTCGGTTCAGTCCGGCTCTCCCTGAACCGAATCGCCCGCCGATCCGTGCGTCCACAAGAGAGAGTCCGACGAGTGGGGAGCGCGATGAGCGAGATCCGGGTGCCCGTCGACGAGCTGGCGAGAGTTGCGGATCTGCTGACGCGGACAGAGCAGCTCATGGGCGACAGCCTGGTCAGGTCGATGGGCGGCATGGTCAACGCGATGGGCGACAAGGGGGTGGCCGACGCGGCCAGGGACTTCGAGAAGTCCTGGGGCGACGGCCGTTTCGTGCTGGGCAGGGACCTGGTGGCACTGCGCGACGCCAGCCGCACGGTCGCGGACGCGTTCCGCAGCACCGACGAGCAGACGACCGCCGCACTCGACGCACCACCGGACGTCAGCCAGGTCACCGGCAACATCGGCGCGACGATCGCCGGAATCCTGAACAACTCCGCTGGAGGACAGTGATGAGCACCACGACCGGTTCGCTGCGGCTGACCATTCCGGACAACTGGTACGACCTGTCCGTCGCGGACGAGTCCGCGGAGAACGCCCTCGCGCGCCGCCTCTGGGACGCCTGTGTAGAAGCGGGCATCGAAGAAGAGACAGCAGGGCAGTTCACCGAAGAGGTTCGCCGCTCGGTCCGGCACGCCCGCCGCAACGGTGTGCTGCACGCCGCCGGGGTGTTCGAGATCTACGAGGACGGCCCGCTGACGGCGACCGTTGTGGCGGCGATGGTCACCCCGCCCGGCAACGCCGACCTGCTGACCGCGCTGACCGAGAACAAGTCCGGTGTGGACACCTGGACGCGTGTGAGCACCGTCCGCATCGAGGGCGTCGGCACGGCGGCACGCGTGCACGGCATCCAGGACGTCGTGATGGACGACGTCACGATCCGCTGCGCCGTCATGCACACGCTGATCCGCATCCCCGGCCGCACCGACGTGCTGGTGATCACCGGCACCAGCCCCAACATCGCCGAGGCCGACGACCTGTTCGAGCTCTTCGGCATGATCACCGGGACCGTCTCCTTCCGGTGAGCGAGCACGGGAAAAGTCCCGGTCAGTCCACTTCGGACTGACCGGGACTTTTTCGTGACCGCTACCGGACGGCGGCAAGCACGTCCTCCGTCGTGGTCTCGGGCACCTGGACGACGTGGATCCTGCCGTCGCCGAAGTGCGCCAGCGCGCGACCGGGCCTGCCCGCGCCGAGCTGACCGCGGGAGAGCTTGGCACCGAACAGTTCGCCGTCCCCGAGCTGCTGGGGGCTGATCAGCATGCCCTGCCGGTTGCGCCGCGCGTCGACGTGCCAGCCGCCGAACCCGCCGGCGAGACCCTCGGTCGTGCCCGCCATGACCAGCGCCCTGCCCTGCTCGGCACCTGTCCGCGCGATCACGCCGAGTTCGCTGCCCGCGTCGCACTTCAGCAGGAGTTCCGCGTCGTCGATCACCACGGCGGCGGGCCCGTCGGCCTTGTCCAGCGCGCTCACCAGCTGGCCCATGCTGAACTCGCCGTCGGTCGCGATGTCCAGCACGCCTTCGACCCCGGCGAGGTCGCGCAACGGCGAGCGGCGTGGTGCCGCGATCACCACGGGCGTGCCGGCCCGCAGCAACCCGGCGACGATCGTCAGCAGCACCGTGCTGCGACCCGACCGCGCCGGTCCGCCGATCACGAACGTCGGTGTCACCGTCAGGTCCGGCACGAGACCGGTGAGCTCGTCGCCACCCACGCCGACGAACGGCCGCAACGGTTCGACGGCCGGCGCGATGCCCCGTGCCTGGGCGTAGGTGAGCTGCTCGGGCAGCACGTCCACCCGGAACGGCCGCGCGGCCACGGGCACGGCCGCCCAGCGCGGGGTGCTCTCCTCGGCGATCGCCAGCAACGCTCGCGCCTGCGCCTGTCCCGCCGGGTCGGTGGTGAGCAACGCGATCTGCGCCTCGGACCCGTCGCCCGCGCGGAACGCCCTGCCGGGTTCGATCTCGTCGGGCAGGTTGCGGTGGTTGAGGCCGATCACGCTGTAGTCCGCGCGTTCGTTGAGGCGCAGCACCAGCTTGTCCTCGGTGGTCGAGGACACGCGGCTGGAGAACAGCGCGCGGTCACCGGCGAGGATCAGGTGGATGCCGACGCTCGCACCGTCGCGCAGCAACGCCAGCACGGTGTTCATCAGCGTGCCGCCGTCGTAGTCGGCGTAGGTCTTGTCGAAGACCTCCCAGCGGTCGACCATCACCACGATGTGCGGTGGGCGGTCGTCGGTCTGGGCGGCGCGGTACTCCACGAGGTTCGCGGACCCGGTCGACGCGAGCAGCTGCTGCCTGCGTGCCGACTCGGCGGACAGCCTGGCCAGCAACCGGCTCAGCCGTTCGGCCTCCGCCCGCTGCACGATCGCGCCGACGTGCGGGAAGTTCACCAGCGCGAGCAACGCGCCGTTGCCGCAGTCGATGCCGTAGAGGTGCACGTCCTGCGGTGAGTGCTCGCGCAGCAGGGCTCCGGCCATCGTGCGCAGCACCTGCGACCGTCCACTTCGGGCGGACCCGGCGACGTGCAGGTGGCCCAGCGTGGCGAAGTCCAGCACCAGCGGTTCCTGCCGCTGGTCGGCGGGCAGATCGACGATGCCGTACGCCACCGGCTTCAGGTACCCGGTCGCGGCCACCGCGGGCAGGTCGTCGACGGTCATCGACGACGGCAGCGCGGGCAGCCACGGACTGGGCTGCGGCGGTAGGCCGAGCTGATCGGCCGCCTGCCGCACGGCCCCCACCAGCACGGAGAGGTCGGTGGCCTCGGTGTTCTCCGCGACCTCGGCCCGCGGCCGGGACGGGCCGGGCAGCGCGAGGTCCGGCCAGCGGACCGGGGACAGCCACGGCAGCACCCGCCCGGTCGTGCGGGCACCCGGCCGGAACCCGCCGACGCGGCCCGCCTGGAACGGCACCAGCGACGACTGTCCCAATCGGACGTACGCGCGACCGGGCGTCGACTTCGAGATCGACGCCGCGTCCGGGCCGTTCAAGACGTCCTGGCTCTCGCTGGAGTCCGTGACGCGCAACGCGATCCGCAGGTTGGTGTTGGCGCGGATCTCGGGCGAGACCACCCCGCCGGGGCGTTGCGTGGCGAGCACCAGGTGGATGCCGAGCGACCGGCCGCGTTGCGCGATGTTGACCAGACCCGTCACGAAGTCGGGCAGGTCGCGGACCATCGAGGCGAACTCGTCGATCACGATCAGCAGCCGGGGCATGTCCGGCATCCCCGGGTTGCGGTCGAGCAGCAGCACGTAGTCGTCGATGTCCTTGGCACCGTGGTCGGCGAGGATGTGCTCGCGCCGCTTGAGTTCCGCGGACAACGACGTGAGCGCGCGGCTCACCAGGTGCGTGTCGAGGTCGGTCACCATGCCGACGGTGTGCGGCAGCGAGACGCAGTCCTTGAACGCGCTGCCGCCCTTGTAGTCGACCAGCACGAACGTCATGGCGTCCGGCCGGTTCGCGACGGCGAGCGAGGCGACCAGCGTCTGCAGCAACTCGGACTTGCCGGAGCCGGTGGTGCCGGCGACGAGCGCGTGCGGCCCGTCCCGCTTGAGGTCGAGCGCGAACGCGCCGTCGAGCGACTCGCCCATGATCGCCGTGGTGGTGCGGCCGCCGGTGGTCCAGCGCGCCGCGACCCCGTCCGCCGTCGGCGGTTCGAGGCTCAGCACGTCCAGCAGGCGGCTCGAGTTGGGCAGCGCGCCCGCGTCCTCCTTGCCGCCGACGTCCCGCAACGGCGCCAACGCGCGTGAAACCGTGCGGCACCAGTCGTACGGCACGAGATCCGGTCGCACGTCCGGTACCGGAGCGGACCTGGTGCGGCCCACCCGGATCCGGCCGTCCGGCTGCTCGATGACAACGGCCTGGCACTCCTCGGGCAGCAGTCTTTCCTCGCTGTCGACGCAGATCGCGTACACGCCGACCGCCGGGCCGTCGCGCAGGATCTGCGGAATGCCCGGCAGGGAACGAAGACGCCGTGCGCCGTCGAGCACCACGAGCACGTCCCTGGGCACTCCCTTGGCGCCCTGCCGTTGTGAGATGAGCTGGCTGAGCTCGGCGATGCGACGGGCGACCGTCGTGGCGTTGGTGCCGACGGTGGCCATGGTGTCCTCGCCGACGCGCGGCGCGAGGTGCGGCAGCCAGCGCGTCCACGCCCACTGCTGCTCCCCCTGCGGCCCGGTCAACAGGTAGATCTGCAGGTCCTCCGGGCTGTGCAGGGCGGCGGACTGCGCCACCAGCCAGCGCGCCACGGAGTAGGCGACCTGTCCCCCGGCGACACCGAGAACCCCGTGCTCCCGCAACGGAATCGTCACCGGCACGTCGAGCGCGTCCCAGCGGACCTCGCGCTTGTGCTCGTCCTGCTCGGGATCGCGCAGCACCACCTCGGACGGCAGGTCGGCCGTCCCGGCGCGCAGCTCCAGGTAGTCGGGGTCGGACCGGCGCCGCTCCCACAGCCGGCGACGCGGACCGGTCGCGGTCAGCAGCACGTCGGCGGGGTCGGGAAAGCTGTGACGACGCGCGGTGCGTTCCAGCACAAGGGCTTCCTGCGCGTCCGCGTCGATCCGCGCCTTCTTCTCGTCGTACGCCGCGACCTGCTCGCGGTAGGAGATCTGGCCCTGCCGCTTGTTGCTGATCTGGTTGCCGATGATGATCAACGGCGAGAGCAGCGCGAACAGCAACGTCAACGGGTTGCCGGTGAACGCGAACATCGCGCCCGACATGACCACCGGCGAGGCCGCGGCGATCAACGGCAACGCCCGCCGCTCAGGCGGTTTCGGCTTGGCGGGCAACTGGAACTGCGTCACCCGCGGCGGCGGCAACAGGCGCGGCGGCCGGTTGTAGTCGAGCCCGGCGCCGTCCTCCGACGGCTGCACGGCGGCGTCCGGCGGCACCGGCCGGGACAGCGAGAGCAGCACCGCACCGATCGCGAGCTGCGCGTTCGGCAGCCACGGCGTCGGCTCGGTGACCCCCTCACGTTCGAGCAGAATCCGTTTACCCCCAACAGGAACCAGCTCGCAACGACCGTCGGGGAACACCCGCAGCCGCGCACTCACCGGCGGATCGGCCGGGTCACCGCTGATCCGCACCCGGCAGTTGCTCGCCGGTCCGATCAGGTGCTCACCGACGTCGAGCCGGTGCACCGCTCCCGCACCCGGCCCGCTGACAGCCCGGATCTCGACCAGCCCCCGGGGTTCGGCGAAGACGGCGGCGACGGGCCTGTCCAGCCCCACCACCGATCCCTGCCGCATCGGCGAATCCCGCAGCGTGAGCTGCGGGTCGAGCGGCGCGCCGGCGACGTACAGCACCGGCCGCCTGCCCCCGCGCGCGAGCACCTGCGACAACTCGCCGACCGTGCTGTCCGGTTCGGTGTCGAGCACGTGGTCGGTGACGGTGGCCGCGGTGTCCACTGTGGTCAGCACAAAGCGCATGGCGAATTCCTCGGGCGGTCGGTGAGGCGATTGTGAACGACAAGGGCCACGCGGCGAAAGATCACCACGTGGCCCTGAGCGACCTTGCTAGCTCAACGCTTCGGCGCGTTCAGATCAACGCTGAAGAGCGTTGGCGGTCTGCTGGTCGGTGTCCTCGAAGGCGGTGCCGACCTGCTCCAGGTACTGGCTGATGCCCTCCATGCCCTGCAGCGTCTGGTCGACGCTCGACTTGTACTCCTCGAAGTACGGGCCGAACTTCGCCTGCGCCTGCGGGGTGTTGTAGCCACCCTGGATGAGCGCGTCGATCTTGCTCTTGGCCTGCGTCATGCCGTCGAGCAGCGTCTGCATGTTCTGCTTCAGCCAGCCCGCGGACTCCTGGATGTCCTCGCTGACGACGTGGTAAGTAGCCATTGTGGTTCTCCCTCAAGCATTTGGTGGACTCGCTCTGTTTGCATTGGACACACGAGCCCGTCCCCAGAACGGTTCACCAAGATCGGCGGTGTCGTGGCTCACAGTAGGTCGGGCCACCTTCCGGGCGGCTCACACCGGTGCCGCCGCCTGGAAAACGCTGTACGGGTAAGCACAAAAGGGCGGCCTGCCGAAGAACAAAAGGGCAACGGCCGAGTTCACGAAAGCCCGCGCGCCACCGCCGGTCTCCTGGCAGGCTCACGGCGTGGTCACCGATCTGTCTCCTCACCCGCTGCGCTGGCACGAGGTCGATCCCGCCCGGCACCCGTTCGACGGCGACACGGCCGCGCAGGTGATCCGGTCGCTGGAACCCGCCCGGCACGTGCCGGTGAAGCCCGCCGGTTCGGCGGCCGACCGGTCGGTGATCGCGTGGAGTCGTGACGAAGGCCGGTCGTGGGCCGACTCGATGTCCTCGGCGTTGGCCGAGCGGTACGGGCGGTGGGTGCTGGGGTGGCGCTGGGCGCACGACGAAGGCGACTTCGACGGCGGCCCGGTGGGGAGCTGGTGCTGTCCACGGGACTCCATCACCACCGCCGACGAGACGCTCGACCGCGTCGTCGCCGGCGTGCGCGAGTGGCGGGCGTGGCTCGAGGAGCTGGCCGCGCTGTTCGAGCGGTATCCGCTCGACCGGCGGGAAGAGGGCGTGCGGGCGGTGATCCTGCGGGTCGCGGACCGGACCGGTGGGGGCAGCAGTTGGTACGGGCACTGCGAGCAGGCGCTGACGTGGTTCCTGGAGCGGTGGGACGTGCCGGTGGCGGACGCGCGGAAGCTGGTGCGGCAGGCGATCGGCGGCCGGTTCGAGAGCTGGACCACCCCGGCGGCAGGGGTGGTGAGCGAGGTGGCCGATCGGATCTCGAACGCGGTCGACACCGAGGTGCCGGATCACCTCGCGACGTGGCTCGTCGAACGGGCCGAGGTGGTGTGGCCGCCGGAGGCGTCGCCGCGGAAGTGGACGCGCGACGGTGCTCTCGACTCCGTCGAAGACGTCGACGCCGTCGATCCCGACCGTGCCGAACGCATGCGCGCAGCTCTCCGCCAGGTGCGTGTGGACGTCGCACGGGGTGCGGTGCTCGACTTCGCGTTGTTGCGGGGCTGGCAACACCTCGTGCTGGGTGCGCCACAGGAGTTCCGGACGTCGCCGGCCTTCGCCAAGCAGGGCCAGGAGCGGTACGGCGTCGACGGCACGACCCGTGCGCGGTTCGACGCCTGTCTGGCCGAGAGCGACGAGGACGGTCTCGACGTGGCCGCCCGTGCGGCGCGGGCCTACCTGGACGTCTGCTTCTTCCACCCGTTCGACGACGGCAACGCGCGGGCCGCGTTCCTCGTGCTGGTGTTCGTGCTGGCCCGCGAGGGGTTCGCGCTGAGCGCGGCCGGGCTGCTGCGGAGCGTCTCCTACTGGGCCGACGCGCAGGACGCCCGGATGCTCGCCCGCAACATCGGGTTCCAGCTCACCCGCGGGTAGCGCGGAGAAGGCAGGCGCTTCCCGGGTGTGCGGCACCCAGGAAGCGGCACCGTTCCGACGGCTCGCCCACGGCACAAGGATCATGTGGTCAGCCCGTCGACGCGCCTGCGGTCAGAGGAGTGGAAATGATCCCGAGTCACACCCGCGACCGTTCGTCCACAGCGGACTCCCGGGCGGCGGAGGCCCGCGCGAGGAGCCGGGTCACCGTGCGCGTGCCGGGTAGCATCCCGGACATGTCTGCGGCCAACCCTCTCGGCGACTACCTCCGCGCGAACCGGTCCAGGGTGGACCCGGCCGACGCGGGACTGGCCCGGTCGGGCGGCAGCCGGCGGGTCTCGGGGCTGCGCCGCGAGGAGGTCGCGGTGCTCGCCGGCGTGAGCGTCGACTACTACGCCCGCCTCGAGCAGGGCAGGGAACGCAACCCGTCGGCTCAGGTCCTGAGCGCGATCGGCCAGGCGTTGCGGCTCGGCGCGGACGGCAGGGAGCACCTCTTCCGGCTCGCCGGGCTCAACCCCCGGCTCGGGCCGGACAGGGCGAGTGACCAGGTCCACCCCTCGCTGCTGAACCTGCTCGAGCAGTTCCCCGCCTCGGCGGCCTACGTGTTGAGTCCCTCGTTCGACGTGATGGCGGCGAACACCCTCGCGTCCGCGCTGCTGGCGCCGTTCGGGAACATGCGGAACATGGTGCGGGTGCTGTTCACCCACCCCGAGGCGAAGAACGTCTTCGTCGACTGGACCGACGTCGTGCGCGCCACGGTGTACGCGCTGCGTCTCAACGCCGGACGGTTTCCGGACGACGCGGAGATCAGCGACCTCGTCGACGAGTCGCTGGACACCTCGCCGGAGTTCCGGGAGCTGTGGAACGACCAGACCGTCAGCGGTCTCACGCGTGCGTTCAAGGTGTTCGTCCACCCCGAAGCGGGACGGGTCGAGCTGACCTACCAGACCTTCGACGTGCACGACGCGCCCGGTCAGCAACTGCTCGTCGGCACCGCGGAACCGGGCAGCCGCAGCGCCGAAGCGCTGTCCTACCTGGCTTCCCTGCACTGCGGCACGACTCACGAGGGACGCTGACATGCCCTTCGCCGATGAGCTGATCGGTGTTCCCGCGGTTCGCGCACTGGTCACCGCCCTGCGGGTGGTGTCGCCGCGCGCGAGGCTGTCCCGGGTTCGCCAGGCCGAGACCTCGTTGGCACCGCTGGCGCTCAGGGAACGCAGCGACCTCATCCGGGACGCGCTGCTCGCCGACCTGCCGGGCGACTACGCCTCGTTCGCGCGCACCGTGCGTGCCGCGGCGGCCGAGGCGCCGACCTTCACCGGGTGGCTGATCTGGCCGGTCACCAGCGCCGTCGCGGTGAAGGCGGTCGAGGAGGGCGGGGTGGACGCGTTCGACGACGCCCTCGCCCTGCTGGCGGAGCTGACACCCCGGCTGACCTCGGAGTTCGCGCTGCGCACCCTGCTCGCCGCAGACCTCGGGCGGGCGCTGGCCGCGATCGGGCACTGGACCCGGTCGGAGTCGGCGGACGTGCGCCGGCTCGCCTCGGAGGGAACACGCCCGCTGCTGCCGTGGGCCGTCCGCGTGCCCGGCATCCTCGCCGAGCCCGAGGCGACGCTGCCGATCCTGAACGCGCTCTACCGGGACGAGAGCGAGTACGTGCGGCGGTCGGTCGCCAACCACCTCAACGACATCAGCCGCCGCGACCCGGACCTCGTCGTCGCGACCGCGGCCGCCTGGACGGCCGCGCCGGACGCCAACACCGGCGGCGTCGTGCGCCACGGCCTGCGCACGCTCGTCAAGCAGGGCCATCCCGGCGCGCTGGAACTGCTGGGGTTCACCTCCGCGGACCTCGACGTGACCGGCCCGCTGCTCTCCGGCGACACCGTGGCCGTCGGGGAGACGTTGTCGTTCACCGGTTCGGTGCGCAACCTCGGCCAGGAGCCCGCCCGGTTGGTGATCGACTACGTGGTGCACCACCGCAAGGCCAACGGAACGCTCACCGGCAAGACCTTCAAGCTCACCACCCGCACCGTGGCACCCGGCGAGACCTACGAGTTCAGCCGGGCGCACTCGTTCCGGGTGCTGACGACGCGCCGCTACCACCCCGGTCAGCACGCCGTCGAGCTGCAGATCAACGGAGTGCGCTCCGGTCGCGCGGAGTTCGCCCTGACGGCCGACGCCTGACGCGAAAGGGTCCACAGTGGATGCTTCCTGAACCTGGGTGTGCCACACCCAGGAAACGTCGTCCTTCTTCACGTACGAGCCGACGGGTTGACTCGTCCGCGTGGAACACGTTGAAGGAGCGAACAGCATGAAGATCGTTGTCATCACCGGCGGGAGCAGGGGCCTGGGCGCGGCAGCGGCGGTGGCGTGTGCGAACCGCGGCATGGGCGTCGTGGTGACGTACAAGGCGAATCCCGAGGCGGCCGCCCGCGTGGTCGACGAGATCGTCGAGAGCGGCGGCAAGGCGATCGCCCTGCCGCTCGACGTCTCGGACGCGTCGTCGTTCGGCGAGTTCCGCGAGACGGTTCGCCGCGCGGCGCAGGAGGCCTGGGGCGTCGAGAAGATCCACGGCCTGGTGAACAACGCGGGCTACGGGTGTACACACCGATCGAGTCGATGTCCGAAGCGGAGTTCGACTCCCTCTACGCGGTGCACCTCAAGGGCCCGTTCTTCCTGACACAGGCTTTGCTCCCGCTGATCGCGGAAGGCGGTGCCATCGTGAACATGGCGAGCGCCACCTCGCGGGTGGCGACGCCCGGCGTGGCTCCGTACGCGAGCTTCAAGGGCGGTGTCGAGGTGTTGACGCGGTACATGGCGAAAGAGTTCGGCGAGCGGCGGATCCGGGCGAACGCGATCGCGCCGGGAGCCATCCGCACGGAACTGGGTGGTGGGCTGACGCCGGAGTTCGAGGCGGCGCTGGCGGCGGAGACCGCTCTGGGACGAGTGGGCGAGCCCGAGGACGTCGGCTCGGTGGTCGCCGCCCTGCTGGCCGAGGAGGGCGGCTGGATCAACGCCCAGACCGTCGAGGTCTCCGGCGGTTACGTCATCTGACCGGTCTGCCGCGCGGGTAGCGTCGTCGGCAGGGGGTAGACATGGCCGGGGTGGCTGTCATCGGGGACGTGGGCGGGCACGCCGAGTTGTTGCGGCGGGCACTGGAGGAGCTGGACGGCGTCGTGATCCAGGTCGGGGACCTGGTGGATCGCGGACCGGACAGCATGGAGGTGCTGGAGGTCGTGGCCTCGCGCCTCGGCCCGGACTGGGTGCAGCTCATCGGCAACCACGAGGCGCAGTACCTGCAGGGCCAGGAGGTGTTCTGGCCCGAACCGTTGCCGGCAGAAGGTGTTGCCCGGTTGCGGGAGTGGTGGCGCGACGGGCGGATGCGGGTCGCGGCGGCCGTTTCGAGCGGTGGTGAGGAGTTCCTGCTGACGCACGCCGGGGTGACGTTGGCTGTGTGGCAGGAGTTGGGCGAGCCGGAGTCGGCGGTCAAGACGGCGGAGCTGCTCAACGAACGGCCTGAGGTCATCTGGCGGATGGGTGTGCACGGGCGTGATCCGGAAACCGGGCCGTTGTGGGCCGAGTCCGGGGCGGCGTTGCACGAGCCGTGGATGCGGTACGGGGGAATCGTGCCGTTCGGACAGATTCACGGGCATTCGACGGTCGACTGGCAGGCGCGGCACGTCCGGGTGCGGGTGAACGGCCGGATGTTCGTCGGCGTGGATCCCGGGCACGGGCGGAGCGGTGCGCAGTCGTGGGCGCCGCTCCGGCTCGACGACGCCGAGGTGCACTGAGGTTTGTCCTGGTTTGGGGCTGTTTCGACCGCGAGCTTTGCCTTGGGGCGACCGGGAAAGCTCGCCGGGCTGGTCAAACGCCGAACTCTTGGTCTATACCAATAATCAGCCGCCGCGACCCCTTGGCCCGAGGAGTTCGTCATGCTGAACAGACTGGTGAAACTGGGTTTGGCCGCCGTCGTCGCGGCGGTGGTGCTGCCCGTCGGGGCGGCGCAGGCGGCAACGGTGTCGTCGGTCGCCCCCTACGTCGACATGGGGGCGTGGCCGACGCCGGTGTTGTCGGACATGGCGAAGAAGGGCGGCGTGAAGAGCTTCACGCTCGGGTTCGTCACGTCGTACGGGTGCAAGGCGAGCTGGTTCGGCGCCTACGACCCTCGGGCCGGGTGGCAGAAGGAGGAGATCCAGAAGCTGCGGGCCGCCGGCGGTGACGTGAAGATCTCCTTCGGTGGCGCGTCCGGCATCGAGCTCGCGTACTTCTGCACCACGCCAACGACTTTGGCCAACGAGTACGACGCCGTGGTGAAGGCGTACTCGCTCAAG
Organism: Lentzea sp. JNUCC 0626; assembly: GCF_043632865.1. Taxonomy (NCBI): domain Bacteria; kingdom Bacillati; phylum Actinomycetota; class Actinomycetes; order Pseudonocardiales; family Pseudonocardiaceae; genus Lentzea; species Lentzea sp. JNUCC 0626. Next base: position 9,899,053 of record NZ_CP171635.1, on the reverse strand, counting down.
TACGTCGACTTCGACATCGAGGGCGCGGCGGTGGTCGACCCGACGACGATCGCCCGGCGCTCGCAGGCGTTGAAGATCCTGCAGGACCGCAACCCCGGCCTGAAGATCTCGCTCACGCTGCCCGTGCTGCCGTCCGGGCTCACGGCGGACGGCGTGAACGTGGTGCGGTCGGCCAAGAACGCCGGCGTGAACCTCGACCTGGTCAACGTCATGGCGATGGACTACTACATGGGTCCGGCTGACCAGGGCGCGCGGGCGATCGCCGCGGCGAAGGCCACGCAGGCCCAGGTCAAGTCGGTGTACGGGTTGTCGGACGCGGCCGCGTGGAAGAAGGTCGGCGTCACGCCGATGCTGGGCGTGAACGACTCGCAGAACGAGATCTTCTACCAGAAGGACGCACGCGCACTCGTGACGTTCGCGAACCAGGTGCACCTCGGCATGCTGTCGTTCTGGGAGCAGGGCCGCGACGCCAACGCGTGCAACGGTGCGCTGTACCGCTGCAACAACATCCCGCAGCAGCCCTACGAGTTCGCCAAGATCTTCGCCGCGTACAACGGTTAGGAGAGCGTCCAGGTGGCCGTGTTGGTGTAGGCACGGCCATCGCGTGTCCCGGTGATCGTCACCGTGTTGGCGCCCGGCCGCAACGTGATCGGCCAGGTGTAGATCCGGTCGGCGGCGGGCGGTTTCGGGATGGCGACGCCGTTCAGGATCAGCTGCACGTCGGAAACCGTGCTGTACGCCCGAACCGTGGTGGCGGCGGCAGTTCGTTGGGTCCAGCGGGCGCTGTTCAGGTGCACGAACGGCGTGTCGGTCCACTGCGACTTGTAGAACCAGAACGCGTCCTTGCGGGTTGCGCGGTCGTAGGTGACGAGACCCTTGTCGTTGCGCCCCAGGGTGTCGCCCTCGGAACGGCTGTCGACCGCGAAGTCGAACATGTTCCACACGAAAGTGCCCCACAGGAACGGCCGCGTCTTGATGTCCGCCCAGTGGTTCTCGTGCACGAGGGTCTGGTACTCCTCGGGGTGCCAGCGCGAGGTCGTCACGGGCGGGCGCGGGTTCTCCTCGTGCTGCACGACGCTGCCGCCCGCGCCGTACTCGCTCAGCGCGATCCTGCGGCCCGGGTCGCGGGCGTGCAGGCGGTCGGCCCAGCCGCCAGGACCGGTGCTGCTGTTGTCGTACCAGCCGTAGTACTTGTTGTAGGCGGCCAGTTCCGCGTGCGACGACACCGGGTCGAGATCGCCGATGTGGCTCGCGTACGTCGAGTGCCTGCCGGAGTCCTCGGCCCGCACCGACGCCGCCAGGTCGCGCAGCAGGTTGTTCGTGGCGGTGTTGCTGGTCTTCTGCTCGTTGCCGATGCCCCAGAACGCGATCGACGGGTGGTTGAAGTTCTGCCGCATCATCTCCAGCAACTGCTGCTGGGCGTTGGCCCGGAACGCCGCGCTGTCGGTGATCTCGTTGACCAGCGGGATCTCGGTCCACACCACGTACCCGCGTTCGTCGGCGAGGTCGTAGACCTGCTCGGCCTGCTGGTAGTGGGCGGTGCGCAGGGCGTTGACGCCCATCTCGTCCATCAGGTCGAAGTCCTGGCGCACATCGGACGGTTTCAGCGCCCAGCCGACGCCGAGCCGGTCCTGGTGCGCGTTCACCCCGTTGAGCCGCACCGACTTGCCGTTCAACGAGAAACCGGTGTTGGCGTCGACGGCGGTGGTGCGCAGGCCGAGTGGTTCGGTGACGACGTCCTTCACGGCACCGGTGTCGGCGTCGATGATCTCCACGCTCGCCCGGTACAGATACGGATCCGCCTTGCCGTTCCAGCGGTGCGGGCGCGCGATCGTGACGGTCTGCACGGTGTCGAACCCGGTGGCGGCGTTGACCGAACGCACCGCAGACGTCGTCTCACCGGCGATGACACCGGCGTGGTCGGCGACGACGGTGCGCACCTTGACGCGGGCCGTCGACGCCCGGTTGTTCCAGGCCTTCGTGGTCACCTCGACGCTCGCGGACGCGTCGGTCAGCGACCGTTGCCGCAGGTAGACGCCAGGTCCGCCGGAGTCGCCCATGCGCACGCCGAGCAGGTCGAGCGCGGTCAGCGAGACGCCGCGGTAGATGCCGCCGAAGAAGGTGAAGTCCGCCGAGATCGGGGCGATGTCGGACTTGGCCGCGTTGTCGGCCTTGACCGCGATCACGTTGTCCTGCCCCAGCTTCAGCGCGGCCGTCGCGTCGAACCGGAACCCGGCGAACCCGCCGCGGTGCTGCCCCAGCTTGGTGCCGTTGACCCACACGTCCGCGACCTGGTTCACGCCGTCGAACTGCAACCACAGCCGTCGTCCCGACAGCGTCGTCGACGGCGTGAAGTGCTTGCGGTACCAGCCAATTCCCCGGTAGTAGTTCGCGCCGCCGTCCTGGCCGTCGGCCGCGTTCCACGTGTGCGGCACGCTGACCTGTGCCCACGACGCGTCGTTGAAACCAGGCGTTTCAGCCCCCTGAACATCGCTGCGCAGGAACTTCCAGCCCGCGGCGAGGTTCACCTGCGCACGGGTCACCGGCGGCACATACGCCGAAGCCGCTGGCACACCAACGAACATGGCCGAGAGCAGGACCAACGGCAGGAGCAACGCCGACAGACGTGTCATGTCCCATGACGCTAGGGGCGGACTGAAAACGGTGTCAACGACGTGAGCTAGTTCCGGTACAACGGGTTCGGGCAGTCGACGTACCGGCTCGCCGCCCCCTCGGCCCGCGTCCAGCGCAGCAACAGGTTCGCCTTCGCCGGAACAACCGGTGAGGCAAGCAATGCGCTCAACAGCTCCGGCGATCCGTGATCACGTGCATAGGCAACGAAGACATCGCGCGCCTCGCCCCACACGTCGATGCCGGGGTGCCGGTCCAGCACCGCACCGGCGATCTCGATCAGGTGGTTGACGATCAGGCAGTACTGGAGCCGTTCCCAGCCCTTGGCCTCGGACACGCCGCGCGACCCGTCGAGTCCGTCCATTGAGGACAGCAGCTCCGCGTGCCGGGGCAGCAGCCGCATGCCCTCCGGGTCGCGGAAGATCGCCTGCACCGGCAGCCCGGCGCCGTCCACACCGACCAGGACGTTCTGCAGGTGGCACTCCATCACGACACCGTGGGCGAAGAACGCGTGCAACACCGGCGGCATCACAACCGAGACGTACTCCCGGAACCACCGCAACGCACCATCGGAATCCAAGCCGTCCAACGGATTCCCGTCGAACCCCTCGCTGATCCCCGCCGCCAGCAACGGGGTCACGCCGGGCAGCACGTGCTGCTGCACGCCGTCGCGCACCACGACGGCCAGACCCTCGAACGACGAAGGAGAGGTCCGGTAGCCGCGGTCGATCAGGAACGACGCACCGGGGAAGACGGAGGAGATGTCCGCGAACACCGGTCTCAGCAGGCGCGCGAGCGGCGGGATCCAGCGCAGGTCGTGCTCCCACAACCGGCGCACGTCGTTGGTGATCTGCACGTCGAGGCTGAACTTGTAGAACAGGTCGGCGGCGGGGTCGTAGACGGTGCGCACCGACGACGTCGGCCACACCTCGTCGCCGAAAGCCTCCCCTTCCAGCCCCAGCAGGGAAAGCTGCCACGGATGCGCCGGCAGCACGCCCGGAGCGAACGGCACCTCGCCGTCGTCGACGAACGCGCCTTCCAGCCGTGCCAGGGGGAAGCTCGCGTGCACCTCGGGTGAGTACGGCAACCACTCCGACGCCGGCAACCCGCCGCGGCCCTTGGGCGCCGGGTGGTACCGGTGTCCCGCCACCAGCGCCTGCTCGGACCGCCGGTAGAGGTCGGCGGGCGGCGCCGTGCGGGCGTCCAGCAGGGCGGCGATGGCCGAGCGCGAGCCCGCGATCTCGTCCAGGAACCCCACCGGCGGGTCCCCGAGCTCCTTGCTGATGAGCACTGCGAGTTCGTGCCACGCCAACGGTTGCCACGAACCGGTGAACACCTCGGGGTCGGACAACCAGCGCCCCTCCCGCGCCCGCAGCAGCGTGCCGGTGCGGGGCAGCCGGAGCGTGCCGTCGGCCCACTCCCCCACCTCGCGGCGCAGGCAGTTCAGCAACGCCGTCGCGGTGATGCCGTCGGGATCAGTGATCGCTTCCACCGGTGTCCGCTTCCCTCTGGCGATGTGTCAGGATCGAATCATTCTGACGCACACGCCGATCGAGTCCGACTTCCTCGCCGCCCTGGACGAAAACCGCGCCGAAAGATTCCTCGCGGAGCTGCCGAGGGCCCGTGCGGCCGTTCTCGCACGCCTGCGCCGGGCGTTCACGATCGAACCGTTGCCGCAGGTCAGAGCCGACCCTGCCGCCTTCGACCACCCGGTCGACCTCCTCGTCGCACAACGCTGGCCCCGCGCGGAGAACCTGATTCGTGAGGTCGCCCACAGCGTGGCCGGACTGGCCCTGTCCCGCACAACGAGCCCGCTCGTCACGCCATTCCTCGACAGGACCCTGGAAGAGCACGAGCAGAGCGTCGTGGACGGCCACCCGTTGCACCCGTGTTGCCGCAACCGCACGGGGTTCACGGCAGCGGACCACCTCGCGTACGGCCCTGAACATCGCCCGATCGTGCGACTTGTCCTGCACCCGGCGGCAGACCACGTGACGTTCGGCGACTGGCCGGACGACCTCCGCGACGGCGACCGGGTCCTGCTGCCGGTGCACCCCTGGCAGGCGGCCCGGCTGGGGTTGAGCACCGCGGGCACCCTCGACGCCAGCCCGCTGATGGCGTTGCGCACGCTCTCGGCCGGTCCCTGGCACGTGAAGACGACGCTGAGCGCCCAGATCACCTCGGCCGTGCGGGACATCTCGGCGGGCTCGATCACCACCGCCACGACCGTCTCGGAGTTCCTGAACTCGGCCGTCGAGGGCATCGAACTGCAGCACAACAGGGCATCCGCCGCCGTCCTCACCGACGGCGAACCGGACAGGACCCTCGGCGTGATCCTCCGAGACCGCCTCGTGCCACGCGACGGCGAAACCCTGCTGCCCCTGGCCGCACTGCGCCACCACACGATCCCCGACCCCGTCGAGTGGCTCGCGGAGTTCGCCGAACTGACCGTGCCGCCGCTGATGACGCTCCTCGCCCGCGGCGTCGCCCTGGAGGCGCACGAGCAGAACCTGGTGCTGGGCCTGGTGAACGGCAGGCCCAGCCGGGTGATCTACCGCGACCTCGCCGACATCCGCGTCAGCCCCCGCCCCGACCTGCCGACGCGCCTGCACGCGGACCCGGAAGCGTTGCGCACCAAGACGTTCGCGACGTTCTTCGCCACCGCGCTGACCGGCCTGATCGGCACCCTCGACGCCGACCCGGCCGAGCTGTGGGCCGTGGTGGCCAAGACGGTCCCTGCCACCCCTGACCGGCACGCGCTGCTGCACGACCCGTTGCCCACCAAGCCGCTCACCCTGATGCGCCTCGACCCCGACACCCAGCGATGGGCGTACCTGCCGAACCCGTTCAGGGCTTGAGCAACGCCTCCCGGTGCTGCCACGCCAGCGACAGCAGCGCGGCACCGGCGGCCTGGGTGGGTTCGCGGTGCACGAACCGTTCGACGTTCGCAGCGGTGAACGGCAGCCCGCGCAGCACCTGGCCCTCTTCGTTGTGGGACACCAGCTCCCCGAACAACGCGTCGAACCGGGAGGCCTCGATCACCGCCACCGTCAGCATGTCCGTGGCGAACGTCAACGGATCCACGCCCATCCCAAGGTAGAACACCCGCGCCGCCTCGGTCAGCTGCTGCGCGAACGGCCACGCGCCGTAGTCCACCGAGTGGATCTCCTCCGCGCCCAGCATCTCCTCGGCGAACTCGCGGATCATGCAGTGCCACAACGAGAAGTCGGCTTCGGACGTCCCCTGGAACACCCCGACCGGCAGCACCTGGAACATCCCACCGGCGTGCCCGACCCGTTTCGGGTCCCGCCAGTGCAGGTAGAACGTCGCCTCGCCGGAGACCTCGTCGTGCCGCAGGGTGAGGGTGCTGATCGCGACGTTCACCGGCCGCCGCCGCGGGTCGCACGGATCACCGACGGCCGCCCGCAACGGCAGCCCGGCCTGTCCCGCGTACTCGTGTGCGCAGGCCTCGCCGACGTCGATGCCGTCGAAGTAGGTGCCGAGCCCGAACGTCAGGTGCCGCCCGGTGAAGCCGAGCAGCCGGTAGGTCTCGCGGTTCTGGAACACCGCCGGGGACGCGAGCGCGGCCATCGCGGCGGAGTAGCTGCCGAACCCGTCGGGCACCGCGGCCACCGGCAGCGCGGGCAGCTCGGGCGACTCCCGCCGTTCGAGGGTCAGCTCGGCCAGCGGCACCGGCTCGGCGGGCATCCAGTCCGGGGACGTCAGCAGCGGCGTCCCGGCGACCCTGGGCACGTCCGGGTACTCGGCGACGGCCTCGACGGCCAGCCGGTGACGGTGTTCGAGCAGGTGGGCGCGCACGGCGAGCCACTCGGCGGACGTCGGCATGCGCTCATTGTGCTGAACTCGTGCCGTGCTGGAGAAATTCGACCTGGAGGTCTACGAGTGGTCGGTGGGGAAGCTGCGCCGGCTCGCCCACCTGCACCGGTTCCGCTGGACGCTCGGCGAGGCGCTGTACTTCCTCGCCTGGCACACGCAGGCCGCCGAGGTCGGCGCGGAGCACGCCCTCGACGTCTACCGCAGGGCAGCTGACATGACTGAATGACCGGGCCGCTTCTTGACCCGGTCTTTCGCGTTGTCAGGCCGTCAGGCCCGCCAGCGCCGGGACGCGTAGACGACTTCGCCCACCGCCCGGGCCAGGCTTCCGTCGGCGTCGACGTGACTCTCGTGGTGCTCGGCCGGCAGTGGCTGGGCCACCTGCGGCGGAGCCTCGTACGGGTCGCTGTCTTCCCAACGCAGCCTGCGCGCTGTCTTCACGAACGCGATCGCCGCAGCCAGCAGCAGCACCCCGACCACGGCCGGCCACAGGACCGATTCCGCGACCGCGATGGCGAACTGGACCTGGGCCACCACGACGAACACGACGGTCAGCCCGACCACCGACCACGGCGCCGATCTGCTGTCGTGTCTGCGCTGGGAGGCACCGGTTGCCCCCATTGGCGTCACCTCCACCGATGTTGCCTCGGACATCGGCGATTGATCGCGCGGAGTTACAGGGCCAAGGGTACTCCTCGGTCGTTTGGTTGCAGACCGTCACCTTCCGGACATCCGCCCACCAGCGCGAAACCGCTGCACAACGCGTGCGCGATTCACTCGGTGGTGTGATCATCAACTCGTGTCAGCACTCCACGCGGGAGACCCCGCCTCGTTCGCCTCCGACGTCCTCGACGAGGGTCCGGCCGAACTCGAGTTCGTGCCCGGAGTCGCGTCGAGCCGGCCCACCAAGACGGCCGCCGGCGGCGCGCTGATCCGTGATTCCACCGGACGCGTGCTGTTCGTCGTGCCGACCTACAAGGCGGTGCTGGACATTCCGGGCGGCATGACCGAGGACGACGAATCACCCAAGGCCGCGACGCTGCGGGAGATCCAGGAGGAACTCGGGGTCACGCTCTCACTGGGAGGGTTGCTGGTGGTCGACTGGACGCCCCGCAACGGCGTCTGGCGCGACTGCCACCAGTTCGTGTTCGACGGCGGCGTGCTCGACGACGCCCGCGCTCACGACCCGGAACTCGCGGGCGTCGTCTACCTGACCCTGGACGAGGCGAAGGACCGGATCTACCCGTCGCTGCACCGCCGGCTCACACTTGCCGTCGCGGCACAGGAGAGCGGTTCCACGAAGTACGCCGAGTTCGGCCGGGAGGTCTGATGCGGATCGTCTCGCTGCTGCCCGCCGCGACCGACATCGTCGCGGAGCTCGGACTGCTCGACCACCTGGTGGGCCGCACCCACGAGTGCGACTGGCCGGCGGGCGTCGAGACCGTGCCGGTCGTCACCAGCACGGGCATCGACCAGAACACCGCCAGCAGCCGGGAGATCAACACCACCGTCCACCACGGCTCGTCGCTCTACGGCCTCGACGCCGGCCTGCTGCACGACCTGAAGCCGGACGTGATCCTCACCCAGGACCTCTGCGACGTCTGCGCGATCTCCTACCGCAAGGTGAGCGACACGGTCCGGCTGATGGACATCGGCCCCACCGTCCTGAGCCTCGAACCCTCCACTGTGGACGAGGTGCTCGGTTGCCTCAGGACCGTCGGCGACGTCCTCGGCGCCGACAGCACCGACAAGATCGCCGCGCTGCGCCACCGCATCGACGTGATCGCGAACCGGACCAGGGACCTCGAACGGCCGCGGGTCGCCGCGATCGAGTGGCTCGACCCGGTGTGGCCGGCGGGCCACTGGGTGCCGGAGCAGATCACCTTCGCCGGTGGCACCCCGTTGCTCGCCGAACCCGGTGAGCACACCGTCCCATCACCTGGCAGGCCGTGCACGACGCGCGCCCGGACGTCGTCCTGCTGATGCCGTGCGGCTTCCCGCCGGAACGGACGATGCGGGAGCTGCCGGACGAACCGCTGCCGCCGACGTGGGTCCTCGATGGACCGTCGTACTTCAACCGGCCCGGCCCGCGGGTCGTGCGCGGCGTCGAGGTCCTGGCCCACGTCCTGCACGGCATCGGCGAGGTGACCACCCAGGAGGCAACTAAGCTCCAGTCATGGACCTGAGCGCGTTCCCCCGAGTCGCACTGGGCAACTGGCCGACCCCGCTCGAAGCCGCACCGAGGCTCGCGGCCGCGCTCGGCAGCCCGCCCGTGCTGATCAAGCGCGACGACGTCAACGGCCTCGGCGCGGGCGGCAACAAGCTGCGCAAGCTCGAGTTCCTGCTCGGCCAGGCGATCGAGCAGGGCGCGGACACGATCATCACGTTCGGCGCGTTGCAGACCAACCACGGCCGGCAGACCGCGGCGGCGTGCGCGAAGCTCGGGCTCAAGTGCGAACTCGTGCTCACGGCCAAGGTGCCGATGACGGGCGATGCCTACGAGCGGTCCGGCAACGTCGTGCTGGACCACATGTTCGGCGCCACCGTGCACGTCTGCCAGACCGCCGAGGAGGCCGTCGCCACCTACGAGCGGATCAACCACGACAAGGCCGTCACGCTGCCCGTGGGCGGCTCGAACGGCCTCGGCGCGCTCGGCTACGTCGCCGCCGCGGTCGAACTCGTCGGGCAGCTCAACGAGCGCGGCATCGACAACGCCACCATCGTCGTCCCGGACGGCTCGGGCGCCACGGCCGCAGGTGTCGCGCTCGGCACCGAACTGCTCGGCTGGCCCGGCACCGTGCACGCGGCGAGCGTCTCGCACACCGCCGAGGACGCCACGAACGAACTCCACGTCCTGGCGACCGCCGCCGCCGAACTCCTCGGCGAGCCCGCGCCGAAGCTCGCGCACGTCACCGTCACCGACGACACGATCGGGGCGGGCTACGGCGTGCCGACGCCGGAGATGTGGAGCGTGCTGAAGCTCTTCGCCGAGACCGAGGGCGTGCTGCTCGACCCGGTCTACACCGGCAAGGCCGCGGTGAAGTTCCGCGAGATCGCACCGGAGTCCGACGTGCCGCTGGTGTTCCTCCACACAGGTGGTCTTCCGGGCTTCTACGGCTACGCGCCGGAGGCAGTGGCCGCGTTCTGACCGGCGTGATCAGTACTCTGGACGGCGTGACCGATCTGGCCGACCACCTGAGTGTGCTGCGTGATCTCGAACGGCGTTTGCTCGTCTACAAGTTCGCGATCGAGGAGCTCATGACGAAGCTCCGCATCCTCAGCGAGGAGTTCGACGCGGTCCACCACCACGACCCGATCGAGCACATCAGCAACCGCGTCAAGAAGCCCGAGGGCATCCTGGAGAAGCTGCGGCGCAAGGGCTTCCCGCTCGAACTCGACACGATCGGCGACTGGCTCGACGACATCGCGGGCGTGCGCGTCGTCTGCCCGTTCGTCTCGGACGTGTACCGCGTGAGCGAGATGCTGGCGCGTCAGCACGACGTGGAGATCCTGCGCACCAAGGACTACATCGCGCAGCCGAAGCCGAACGGCTACCGCAGCCTGCACCTCATCGTGCGCATCCCGGTGTTCCTGTCGGACCGGGTCGAGCACGTCAAGGTCGAAGTGCAGCTGCGGACCATCGCCATGGACTTCTGGGCGACGCTGGAGCACAAGCTCTTCTACAAGTACGACGACAGCCCGCCCGCGGAGTTCGTGGGCGAGCTGATGTCGACCGCGATGATCGCGGCACAGCTGGACGACCGGATGGAGACGCTCCACCGGCGCATCCACCCCGACTAGTTCTTGGTGATCTCCAGCTGCAGCTCGGTCACCCAGTCCGCCGGGTCACCCTCGCCGTAGTTCAGGTACACCTCGCGGGCGAACCCGTTCTGCTTGTACCCGTGCGCCTCGATCCACTCCGCCACGGCCTGGTACGACGTGTCGACGTCGTCCATGGTGCCGCGGTGCACGATCGTCGCCGCCTCCCCCAGCGCGGGCAGGTCCACGACGTCGAAGTCGTACCCGGCGGACGGGTCGACCGCCACGGTCACCCCGGCGTGCACGACGACGGCGTCCCCGTCAGCGGGTTCGTAGGTGGCGATGCCGTACCCGGACGGCTGGACGCCCACGCGCCCCAGGCGTTCGAAGAGCTGCGGGTAGAGCGGCTGGATGACCGGGCCGATGTCCTCCGGGCCGTACGAGGCGGCGGTGGCGGACAGCCGGGCCACCCGGACGGCGGGGACGGGCTTCACGATGATCTCGTCGGTGGGCATGGCGCCCTCTCTTTCGATGACGCGGAGACGTGCCTCGACCCGGCGCAGGCGGAACTCGTCCGCGAGGATCTGCTGCCGCAGCTCGGCTCGCCGCAACGACAGCATGCCGTGCAACTGTTCGACGGAAAGCTTTTCGTCGAGCACGACACCGACCTGGTCGAGCGTCAGGCCGAGGTCCTTCAGCGCGAGCAGGCGGTTGAGGCGTTGCAGCTGGGCGGCGGTGTAGAAGCGGTAGCCCGTGGACGGGTCGACGTGCGCCGGTGGGAGCAAGCCGACCGCGTCGTAGTGGCGCAGCATCCGCACCGACACGCGCCCCAGATGGGCGAAGTCTCCGATGGTGAACATGACTGCTCCTGTGTAGGGGCTGACACGGTGTGAGAGTCAAGAAATGATGGTTTGGGCAACGCACCGGGTGGGGATCCTGGGACGTTGACGAGAGGTGGCACATGACGTTCGCACATCCGGCGCTGTTCTACAGCGATGACGACTCCTACATCGACGGGACCGTCCCGTTCGTCGTGGAGGGTCTCGCGAACGCCGAACCGGTCGCCGTGGCGGTGCCGAGCAGGAACCTCGGGCTGCTGCAGGAGGCGCTCAGCGGGTTCGCCCACCTCGTGACGTTCATCGACATGGCGGACACCGGCCGCAACCCCGGCCGGATCATCCCCGAGCTCCGCGCGTTCGCCGACCGGCACCGCGGGGCCGTCCGGATCATCAGCGAGCCGGTGTGGGACCTGCGCACCGACGTCGAGTACCCGGCGTGCGCGCTGCACGAGGCGCTGGTCAACTACGCGTTCAGCGGACGTGACCTGAGCATCCTGTGCCCGTACAACACCACGAACCTCACCCACGACGTCCTGGCCGACGCCGAGAAGACCCACCCCGTCGTGATCGACGCGAGCGGCCACCGCCCCAGCGACCACTTCCACCCCGCACGCGTGGTCGTCGCCGCCCACTCCCTGCCGCTGTCCATTCCCGTGGACGCGGTGAGCACCTCCGTCGGCGCCGGCGCGATGGCGGCGGTGAGGGCGTTCGCCCGTGAACAAGCAACCAAGCACGGACTCGCATCGGACAGAGTTGACGACTTCGCGCTCGCCGTGACCGAGCTCGCGACCAACAGCGTGCGGCACGGCGGCGGCGAGAGCACGGTCCGGGTGTGGGCGGAAAGCAGAAGTATTGTTTGCCAAGTCAACGACAACGGCCACATCACCGATGTTCTGGCTGGCCGCACCCCTGTTCACGCAAACGAACCAGGCGGTCGCGGTCTGTTGCTTGTCAACCGTTTGGCGGACCTTGTCCGCACCCAAACGACGTCAAGCGGCACCGCAATCCAAGTCAGATTCGATCTGACTGACAAAAAGGCGACTTGATCCACATACATTTGGGCGATCTCGTTATAGCTTGAGCACGTGCACGACGAGGAAGCGACGGAAATCGGTTACACGGGGGCTCGATTCGGGTCTCCGGCGACCCGCAGACGGCTGCACGCCGACGGAAGTGGAGACTTCAACGGCGCGGAGACGCAACAACTGCCCCGTCAGCAACCGTTGCGCCATCGCCCACCGGAACCGCCACCGGAGTGGCCTGTGCAAGAGGACGAAGCACCAGAGGTCCCCGCGAGGGACAGTTCGCTGATCCGCCCCTACGCCAGAACCGGCGGCCGCACGACGGCCCGTCACGACCTTCGCCTGGAGACACTGCTCTCGACCGACGAGGACCGGCTCTACCGCGCGAACAACGACCAGGCGGCGATGATGCGGCTGTGTTTGCAGCCGCGGTCGGTCGCCGAGATCTCGGCGCTCATGAAGATCCCGCTCGGCGTCACGCGGGTGCTGCTGAGCGACCTGATCACGCTGAACCTGGTCGCGGTGCACGAACCGAGCGACAAGCCGAACATCGCTCTGCTCGAACGCGTGCTGTCCGGGTTGCGCAAGTTGTAACCCGTTCGCCAGCGCGCGAGATCACGTCTGGTCGCCGATAATTCTCCCGTGGCGACCTCCAGCGACGAGACCCCGAAGACGCCGGTCACGGACCCGATCCCGACCGATCGCGAGTCCGTTCCGCCCGCTGTCCCGCCTGCTCCGGCGGCCGCACCGAAGAAGCTGCGGCCGACCCGGATCAGCGGCACCTGGGTCGCCGTGCTGGTGGCGATCGTGGTGCTGACGTTCCTGCTGGTCTTCATCCTGCAGAACGGCGACAACGCGACGATCCACTTCCTGTGGGGCGAGTTCAGCCTCCCGCTGGGCGTCGCGCTGCTGTTCGCGGCGATCGGCGGGGCGTTGCTGGTCGCGATCGTCGGGGCTGCCCGCATCCTGCAGCTGCGCCGTCAGGCCAAGCGCGTCACTGGTCGTCCCTCGACCTCATCACCAGTTCGACCCGTGAGCTGATCCCGAGCTTGCGGAAGATCTTGCGCAGGTGGAAGTTCACCGTGTGCGGTGACATGAACAACTGCGTCGAGATCTGCCGGTTGGTCTGACCCTTCGCCACCAGGTTCGCGATCGCCCGTTCGGTGTCGTCCAAACTGGACCATCCGGACGCAGGTCGCGCCGGGGCGGCCCGCCGCCTGCGGCCGAGCTTGCGCAACCGGCCGAGCACCCGCGCGCTGTCGCGGGACGCGCCGATCTCCCGGTAGATCGCGAGCGCGTTCTCCAGCGCCCGCACCGACTCCGCCCGGTCCGGTGAGCCGGTCAGCAGCACGCCGAGGTCCTCGGCCGCGTTCGCCCGCGCCCAGAGGTCGCGGTGCTGCTGCGCGGCCAGTTCCAGCAGTTTCGCGTCGGCGTCGAACAGGCCGCGCGCGTGCACCGCGGCCGCTGCCACCGCCGGGAAGCCCGGATGTTGTTCGGCGAGCCGTTCCGCGCGGTCCACCACGGCCTTCGCGAGTCGTTCGTCGCCGGCCTCCAACGCCCGGCGGGTGAACCACCCGGCGGCGCGCGGTTCCTCGGCGAACAGGCCCGACGACACCAGCGCCGGGTACTCGTCGGTGAGCAGGGCCAGGGACTTCTCGAGGCCGGAGCCGACGTAGGTGACGAGCACGTCGGTCCACTGGTAGTAGGCGCGGGAGAAGATGATCCCGTCGGCGGAGACGTGGTCGCGGCAGCGTTCGACGTGCTCGATCGCCGCGGGCAGGTCGCCGGTGTGGATCGCGACCATCGCGAGCACCGCCAGCGCGGGCGCCACGACGGTCTCGTGCCCGGTCTCCTCGGCGACGGTCAGCGCGGCGCGGGCCTCGACGGCCGCCTCCTCGATCCGTCCGGCCTGCAACAGGATCCTGGCCTGCACGACCGCGGTCATGACCTCCCTGGTGACGACCGCGGACGGCCCGCTGCGCACCCGGCGCACCACGGTGTCGGCGTCGGCGAACTCGCGCAGCCCGGCGAGCAGGGTCGCGAGCAGCAGCTGGGGGTAGGCGCTGAGGTCGTGCGAGGTGCTCGACTGCGCGGCCTCGCGGGCGAGTTCCAGTGCGGCGCCGGGCTGGCCGGTGTCGCGGGCGATCGCGGCCAGCACCGCGAGCGCCGTCGCCAGCACGTCGTCCGGCGAGCCCTGGTGGGTGCGCACGACGACCTCGGCGAGTTCCTCCGCGCGCCGCCGGTCGTGCCCGAGCAGGCCCATCAGCCGGGTGATCTCCACCCACGGCACGAGTTCCGGGGCCAGGTCGGGTTCGCGCAGCAACGCCTCGGAGATCTCCAGCGACTCCTCGTGCCGGGCGCCGAGCAGCAACGTCGTGGCGACGCAGTGCCGCAACTTCGCGGCGGGTTCCGGGGACACCTGGCGGGACAACGCCTCTTGGGCGAGGGCCTGCGCGGCGGTGAGCTTGCCGGCGGCGGTGAGCGCTCGCACCGCCATGACCGTGCGGTGGACCAGCGAAGCAGACGCTTGGTCGGTGAGTTCCAGCGCGCGCACCGCGAGTTCGGCGGCGGCCTCCGGGGCGTTCCACAGCACGGCTTTCGCGGCCGCGACGAGGCCGTCGATGGACCGGGCGTCGCCGCGCTGGGCGCCGTGCAGCAGGTGTTTGGCGGCGATGACGGCGGAATCCCCGCGCCCCAGCAGCATTTCCCCTGCCTCGCGGTGCAGGGCTCGGCGCACGGGCTGCGGCACGGAGTCGACGACCAGGCGCCAGAGCAGGTCGTGCCGGAACGCGAGCCTGTCGTCGAGCGAGGTCACGACGCCGGCGCCGATGACCTCGTCCAGCGCGGGCAACAGGATCGCGGTGCTCGACGCGAGCATCTCCGCCACGTCACCGGGTTCGAAGCGCGGACCGAGCACGGACGCGACCTGCAACAGGTGCCTCGCCTTGCCGCTCAACGCACTCACGCGGTCACGCAGCAACGCCTCGGTGGCGCGCGGGGAACGGTCGGTGCGCAACGCGGCGACCTCGTTCGCGACCACGACCTGCCCGTCCTGGGCCAGCGCGGCGAACAGCCCGAACAACGCGGCCGGATTGCCCTGCGCGGTCGAGGCAAGCGCTTTCAGGTCCTGGTCGGGAACACCGCCCGCGAGATCGGTGACGAGGTCCTCGACCACGTTGTCCGCCAACGGACGCAGGTCGATCCGGACAGCACCTCGTCCCGCGGCGGCGGCGAACAGGCGGTCAGCGCCCTCGCCGCGGCGGCGAGCGAGCAGCCAGACGACCTTTTCGTGGGTGGAGGCGGGTAACAACGCGCGCAACGCGGCGAGCGTGCCGGGTTCGGCCAGGTGGAGATCGTCGAGGACGACGAGCGTCGGGCCGTCCGGTTCCCGTTCGGCCAGGCGTGCCAGCAGAAACGGCTGGTCCAGCTCGTCCTGGGCGGTGGCGACCGCGAACCCGCGGCGTGCGGCGAGGGCGGCGATCTCGGCCAGCAGCCGGGTCTTCCCGGTTCCGGCCGCGCCGTCGACGAGCACCACCCCGGTGCCCGCGCTCAGCACACCGTTCAGGAGGTCCCGTTCTCCCTCACGGCCGCGGAACACCCCGTCACGATTCCCCGACACGCATTTTCCTTTCGCTCCGCGGCGGCGGAGAACAAGCGCTGCATTACCACAACGACCTGCGCGGCGACCACCCCCGAGCCGTCGCGTCTAGCCCGTTGGGATGACCTCACGGGCTGATCGTGAAGCTGCCGCTACCCATTCGGGTAGTTGCTCGCGGGATCATACGTGGAGCGGTCCTGTTGAGACGCCCATAGCGCAGGAACCTTTACCTGGGCAAGTGGCGCGCTTTCTCCTAGCATCAATTCCGCTGATACTTTCAGCGGCGGATTGTGGAGAGATCTTGGAAAACCGGCTGAAAGTGTGGTGCGCCGGAATCAGCGATCAGGTGGCGGCGGGCACGACCACCGTGCTGGAAGGCGCTCCTGGCACGGGAAAGACGGCCGCGCTGGACGACCTCGCGGCACGCTGGGAGGCCTCCGGCAGGCACGTGGTGCGTGCTCGCGGAAGTGCATTGGAAAGCGATCTTCCATTTGGAATCGTGGCACAGCTCTTCGACCTGGTGGACCCGGATCTCGTTCCTGCCGAGGCGCTGGGTGCGGTGCAGCTCACTGCGTCCGCCGCCGATTTCTCGGTGCTGCACGGCGTCTACCGGCTCGTCGCCGCTCTGGGCGCGCGCAGCGAGGTGCTGATCGTCGTGGACGACGTGCACTGGGCCGACGCGGCGACGTTGCGCTGGCTGGCCTACCTGGCGTTGCGGGTGCAACGACTGCCGGTCGCGCTGGTGTTGTCCCTGGGCGTGGGCGAGCGGTGTGACGACCCGTCGTTCGGCGAGATCATGGCGGCGTGCCAGCGGATCACGCTGGACAACCTGACGCCGGCCGAGGTCGGGCTGCTGGTGGCCGAGGCGCTCGGGGAGGCGGCGCCCGAGTTCGTGGCCGCGTGCTTCGAGGCGACCGGCGGCAACCCGATGACGGTGACCCGGCTGCTGCGGGCGCTGGCCGAGGACTCCGTGCCTCCGACCGCCGAGGCCGCGTGGCGGGTGGCGCAGCGCGGTGCGGAGGTGGCCGGCGAGATCATGGCGGCCCGGTTGCGCCGCCGTCCCGCCGCCGTGGTGGCCGCGGCGCACTGCCTCGCCGCGCTGGGACCGTCACCGCATCCCGGTGTGCTGGCCGAGTTGACGCGGCTGAGCCCGGCCGAACTCGCCGAGGCCGTCCGGACCGTGGAACTGCTGGGTGTGGCCGGGCCCGCCGTGCTCGACGACATGCCCGCGCCCGCCCGTGCCGCCCTGCACCTGCGGGCCGCGCAGTCGTTGCGAGCGCACGGCGCGGCCGATCGGGCCGTCGCCGACCACCTGCTGGAGACGTCGCCGGGCCTGGAGCCGTGGGCGGGCGAGGTGCTCGACCGCGCTGCCCAGGAGGCGGTGAACCACGGCGACACGGCCGGTGCCGCCCGGTTGCTGTGGCGGGCGCTGCGCGAACCGGTGGCGAACCCGTCGCGGGCGTTGCGGTTGCTGGGGATCGCCGAGCTGGTCGGCAACCTGCCGGGCGCGACGGCCCGGCTGCGCGAGGCCTTTCAGTCCGATGTGGACGATGTGGAGTCCGCGATCGCGTTGTCCTACGCCCTGCACGCCGCCGGTGAACCCGCGGAGATCCGTGGCATTTTGGGCAGTTCTCCTTGCGCTGAGGCACATCTGGCCGTGCACGGGCTGGCGTGGCAGGAAGCGGTTCCGTCTTCCGTCTCGCTCGACTCCCCTGCCGGCGTGCTGCACCGCGTGATGGTCGGCGACATCAGGGCGTCCGAGGCGGTGCGGCTGGTGTCGACGGACGGCGTGCTGGCGTCGCTCGCGTCGGCGATGACGCTGAACCTCGCCGACTCGCTGGACGAGGCGCTGGCCGTGCTGGACGAGGTCGACCGCGCGCAGGCGCCGGTGCTGCGCGCGCTGACGAACGTGATGCGCGCGAACGTCCAGCGCCGCAAGGGAGATCTCGCCTCCGCCCGCGCCGACCTGGAGACCGCCGGGGTACACCTGCGGCAGGACCGCCGCTGGCACGCGGTGACGGCGTGGCACGCGGCGTTGCTCGCGGACATCCTGCTGGAGGAGGGCAGGCTGGACGAGGCTGCCCTGGTGATCGCCGAGGCCTCGACGGACGACACCCGCCGCGTGTGGTCGTTCGGCGGCGTGCTGACCGTGCGGGGCCGGATGCTGACCGCGCGAGGCGACGATCACGAGGCCCTGGAAGCGTTCCTGGCCGCCGGACGACACTGCGCGGCCTGGCCGTACCGCAACCCGGCGGCCCTGTCGTGGCGTTCCGGCGCTGCGTTGGCGTCCGCGGCGATGGGCGACGGCGAACGCGCCCGTGACCTGGCGATGGAAGAGGTCACCCTGGCCCGCGAGTGGGGTGCGCCACGGGCGTTGGGCATGGCGTTGCGCGCGGCGGGCCGGGTGACGGCGGGCTCGGCCGGGCGGACGTTGCTGGAAGAGGCGGTCCGCGTGCTACGCGGTTCCCCCGCCCGCCTGGAACTCGCGCGCGCGTTGGTGGACCTCGGCGTGGTGGTGCGCCGTCAGGGCGACACGGCCGCTGCGCGCGTGTGCCTGCGGGACGCGGTGGACCTGGCGCAGAAGTGCGGGTCGGCGGCGATGGCCGCGCGGGCCTACTCCGAACTGGTGGCCACCAGCGCCGGGCCGCGGCGGATGCGCCAGACGGGGCCGACCGCGCTCACCCCGGTGGAGCACCAGGTCGCTGAGTTGGCGGCACGCGGCCGTTCGGATGACGAGATCGCGTCGACGCTGCTCATGCCCGCTGAATCGGTCGCCGGCGTGCTGTCGGGCATCTACCGAAAGTTGGGCGTACACGGCCGATTGCATCTTGCCGATGCCCTGTTCGTGGACTAGTTCGGACCCGTTCGGCCGATGGTTGGATTGCGACTTTCGGCCCTATCGTCCTGTCGCATGGCGAGCGAATTTCAGCGCAGCAAGGTGGTTCTGGTCTTCGGGGCCATGGACGTCACCGGGGACGGCTACCTGACCGAGGAGGACTTCCGGCTCCTCGCCCAGCGCTGGTCGGGGTTGCGCGGCAGCGACGAGAAGCTGCTGACCCAGGTGATGCTGGGCTGGTGGACGACCCTGCGGGAGGCGGCGGGCGGTGCCGACCAGGTGACGCTCGACGACGTGCTGAGCGTCGTGGACCTGTTGCCGGACAACATCGAACCCGTGCTCGGCACGGCCGACGCGATGTTCGGTGTCGTCGACTCCGACAACGACGACTTCGTCTCCGAGGACGAGTACCGGGTGATGATCGAGGCGTGGCTCGGGCACGAGGGCGACACCGACTTCACCGTGCTCGACCTCGACGGCGACGGCAGGCTGTCGCGGGCCGAGTTCGCCACGCTGTGGGCCGAGTTCTGGGCCGGCGACGACGCGGACGCACCGGGTTCGTACGTGTTCGGGCCCGTTCAGGCCGCCTGAACGAGGGTGAAGAACTCCTGACGTGACGCGGGGTTCTCCCGCAGCACGCCCTTCAACGCGGACGTGACCGTGCGGGACCCCGTGACCCGCACGCCCCGCAGCGCCATGCACATGTGCTCGGCCTCGATCACGACGCCGACTCCCTTGGGCCGCAACTTCTCCTGCAACCAGTCGGCGACCTGCTTGGTGAGCCGTTCCTGCACCTGGAGATCGCGCGCGAACATCTCGACGACCCGCGCGAGCTTCGACAGGCCCAGGATCCGTTCACCCGGCAGGTAGCCGACGTGCGCGACGCCGTGGAACGGCAGCATGTGGTGCTCGCACAACGACTGCACCGGAATGCTGCGCGCGAGCACGAGTTCGTCGTAGCCCTCGTCGTTGGGGAACGTCGTCATCGTGAACTGACGCGGCGTCAGCATCTCCTCGTACGCCTCGGCCACGCGGCGCGGGGTGTCCGCCAGGTGCACCGAGTACGGGTCCTTGCCCAACGCCTTGAGCAGGTCTGTCACCGCTCGTTGCGCCGCTTCGACGTCCATGCGATCACGGTAGATCTGCTGGCCGAATTTAGTCAACAAGAGTAGTTTTTAGAGATGGCCGACCCCGTCGCCGCCGTCGCGGCCCTGGACGAACCGAACCGGCGCAGGCTCTACGACCTCGTGGCCGCCGCCACGTGCCCCATCAGCAAGGACGAGGCCGCACAGGCCGTCGACCTGCCCCGCACGACGGCCGCCTTCCACCTCGACAAGCTGGTCGAGATGGGCTTGCTCACAGTGGTCCACGAACGCCGCACCGGACGGTCCGGACCGGGCGCCGGGCGGCCCGCGAAGCTGTACCGGCGGTCGGACGAGCAGATCGCGGTGTCGTTGCCGGACCGGCGTTACGAGGCCGCGAGCCACCTGCTGACGGACGCGGTGGTGGAGGCCGAGACCACGGGCGAGCCGGCGCGGGTGATCCTGAACCGCCGCGCCTACGAGTGGGGCGCGGACCTCGCCGGGCGGGCGCCGGGCAGCGTGGTGGAGGCGTTGGCGCGCTTCGGTTTCGAACCCCGGGTCGAAGACGGCACGATCCTGCTGCGCAACTGCCCGTTCCACAGCCTCGCGCACCGGCACACGGAGTTGGTGTGCGGCATGAACCTCTGCCTCATCAGCGGCCTGCTGGACGGGATCGAGGCGAACGGGCACACCGCTCGCCTCGCTCCCACCCCCGGCCACTGCTGCGTCCGCCTCGATCCCGCCTAGCGGGCCCGCGCGTGCCGCTCGCTCAGGCGCCGTCTTCCAGGTCGCCCTCGGTCTCCAGGTAAGCCGCCCGCAGCGCGTCCAAAGTGGACTCCTCCGGGTGCTCCCACATCTTTCGCTCGGCCGCCTCCAGCAGGCGTTCCGCGATGCCGTGCAACGCCCACGGGTTCGACGTCTGCATGAACTTGCGGGTCTCCGGGTCGAGCACGTAGGTCTCGGTGAGCTTCTCGTACATCCAGTCGGCGACGACGCCGGTCGTGGCGTCGTAGCCGAACAGGTACTCGACCGTCGCCTGGAGTTCGAACGCGCCCTTGTAGCCGTGGTTGCGCATCGCCCCGACCCAGCGCGGGTTCACCACGCGGGCGCGGAAGATCCGCGACGTCTCCTCGGTGAGCGTGCGGGTGCGGACGGCCTCCGGGCGGGTGCTGTCGCCGACGTACGCGGCGGGTGCCTTGCCCGTCAACGCCTTCACCATCGTGACCATGCCGCCGTGGTACTGGAAGTAGTCGTCCGAGTCGGCGATGTCGTGCTCGCGGGTGTCGATGTTCTTGGCCGCCACCGCGATCCGCCGGTACGCCGACTCCATGTCCTGGCGCGCCTCGATGCCGTCGACGCCGCGGCCGTAGGCGTAGCCGCCCCACACCGCGTAGACCTCGGCGATGTCGGACGAGTCGCGCCAGTTGCGGCTGTCGATCAACGGCAGCACGCCCGCGCCGTACGCGCCCGGCTTGGAGCCGAAGACGCGCAGGGTGGCGCGGCGCTGGTCGCCGTGCTCCTCCAGGTCGCGCACCATGTGCGCCCGCACGAAGTTCTGCTCAGCCGGTTCGTCCAGCGCGGCCACCAGCTGCACGGCATCGTCCAACATGGACACGACGTGCGGGAAGGCGTCGCGGAAGAAGCCGGAGATCCGGACCGTGACGTCGATGCGCGGGCGGTCGAGCTCGTCGAGCGGGACGACCTCCAGGTTCGTGACGCGCCGCGACTGGTCGTCCCACACCGGCCGGACGCCGAGCAGTGCGAAGACCTCGGCGATGTCGTCGCCGGAGGTGCGCATCGCGGACGTGCCCCAGACCGACAGGCCGACCGACGGCGGCCACTCGCCGTCGTTCTCCTCGCGGTAGCGGGCGAGCAGCGAGTCGGCCATCGCCTGGCCGGTCTCCCACGCGAGCCGCGACGGGATGGCCTTCGGGTCGACCGAGTAGAAGTTGCGGCCGGTCGGCAGCACGTTCACCAGGCCGCGCAACGGAGAACCCGACGGGCCCGCCGGGATGTAGCCGCCGTCGAGCGCGTGCAGGACGTTCGTCATCTCGTCCGTGGTGCGGGCGAGCCTCGGCACGACCTCGACGGCCGCGAACTCCAGGATCTTCTGCACGTCCTCGGACTCGTGCAGACCTGCTGCGGCAGCACGATCCCAGCCCGCGTCCTCCATCGCCTGGACGAGCGCGCGCGCCTCTTCCTCAACCGCGTCAACGTCTTCGCGGCCGGTGGTCGTGAGCCCGAGCGCTTCCCGCAGGCCCGGCAGCGCGGCGACCTGACCGCCCCACATCTGCCGTGCCTGCAACATCGCGAGCACGAGGTTGACGCGGACGGACCCCGTCGGCGCCTCGCCGAGGATGTGCAGGCCGTCGCGGATCTGGACGTCCTTGACCTCGCACAGCCAGCCGTCGACGTGCAGGATGAACTCGTCGAACTCCGCGTCGTGCGGCCGGTCCTCCATGCCGAGGTCGTGGTCGAGCTTGGCGGCCTTGATCAGCGTCCAGATCTGCGCGCGGATCGCCGGCACCTTGGCCGGGTCCATCGCCGAGATGTTGCCGTACTCGTCCAGCAACTGCTCCAGGCGCGCGATGTCGCCGTAGCTGTCGGCGCGGGCCATCGGCGGCACCAGGTGGTCGACCAGCGTGGCGTGCGCGCGTCGCTTGGCCTGCGTGCCCTCGCCCGGGTCGTTGACGAGGAACGGGTAGATCAGCGGCAGGTCGCCGAGCGCCGCGTCGGTGCCGCAGGACGCCGACATGCCGACGGTCTTGCCGGGCAACCACTCCAGGTTGCCGTGCTTGCCGACGTGCACGACGGCGTCGGCACCGAAGTTCGACTCGACCCACCGGTACGCGGCGAGGTAGTGGTGCGACGGCGGCAGGTCCGGGTCGTGGTAGATCGCGATGGGGTTCTCGCCGAACCCGCGCGGCGGCTGCACGATCACCGCGACGTTGCCGGACCGCAGCGCGGCCAGCACGATCTCGCCGTCCTTGGACTTGCTGCGGTCGACGAAGAGCTCGCCCGGCGCCTCGCCCCAGTGCTCCTGCATCGACTCGCGGAAGTCGTCCGGCAGCGTCTCGTAGAACTCGCGGTAGTCGGCCGCGGCGATGCGGATCGGGTTGCTCTCGAACTGCTCCTGCGTGAGCCAGTCCGCGTCCTGACCACCGGCGGCGATCAGCGCGTGGATGAGCTTGTCGCCGTCGAGTTCGTCGACGCCCGGCAGCTCGTCGCCGATGTCGTACCCGTGCTCCTGCATGGCCTTCAGCAGCCGGACGGTCGACGCGGGCGTGTCGAGGCCGACGGCGTTGCCGATGCGCGAGTGCTTCGTCGGGTACGCCGACAACATCACGACGATCTTGCGTTC
Organism: Lentzea sp. JNUCC 0626; assembly: GCF_043632865.1. NCBI lineage: Bacteria > Bacillati > Actinomycetota > Actinomycetes > Pseudonocardiales > Pseudonocardiaceae > Lentzea > Lentzea sp. JNUCC 0626. The sequence goes on along the minus strand of NZ_CP171635.1, from coordinate 9,876,091 downwards.
GGCGACGGGGATGTGGCGGAGACGGCCGTGCCGCACCGCGATGCCCGCGACGCGCAGCGCCCGTTCGGGGTCGGCGACGTAGACGGTCAGGCCGTCCTCGTCGATCTCCTTGAAGGAGAACGGGACCGTGATGATCCGGCCGTCGAACTCCGGGATCGCGACCTGGGTCGCGGTGTCCAGAGGAGACAGTCCGTCGTCGTTCTCGTCCCACGTCTCGCGGCTGGAGGTGAGGCAGAGTCCTTGCAGGATCGGCACGTCCAGCGCGGCCAGCGCGCCGACGTCCCACGCGTCGTCGTCACCGCCGGCGGACGCCTTGGCGGGGTTCGTGCCACCCGCCGCGAGCACCGTGACGACCAGCGCGTCGGCCTTGCGGAGCGTGTCGAGCAGCTCGGGCTCGGCGGTGCGCAGCGACGAGCAGTAGACCGGCAGCGGCCTGCCGCCCTTGGCCTCGATGGCGTCGCACAGCGCGTGCACGAACGAGGTGTTCCCGGCGACGTGGTGCGCGCGGTAGTAGAGCACCGCGACCGTCGGACCTTCGGCCTTCGGTTCATCCCGCTCCAGCACACCCCACGTGGGGGTAGCCGTGGGGGCCTCGAAGCCGTGGCCGGTCAGCAGCACGGTGTCGGAGAGGAACTTGTGCAGCTCGGTGAGGTTCGCCGGGCCGCCGTGCGCGAGGTAGAGGTGCGCTTCGGCACACACGCCACCGGGCACCGTCGACAGCTCCATCAACGCCGCGTCGGGCTGCATCTCGCCACCGAGCACGACCACGGGCAGCCCGCAGGCCAGCAGCCAGTCGAGCCCTTCCTCCCACATCCTGCGGCCACCGAGGATGCGCACGACGACCAGCTCAACACCCTCCACGAGTCCGGGAAGGTCGTCGACGGTCGTGCGTGCGGGGTTGCCGAGCCGGTACTCGGCACCGCTCGCACGCGCCGACAGCAGGTCGGTGTCGGAGGTCGACAGCAGCAGGATCACGCAGGGCTCCATCCCTCGTGGGGTCCTCGCCCCAGATTGCGGGTCACGGGCGAAGCAGAGTTCCTGACTCCCAGCCGGTTCGGCCGGTCACAGTGGCGGGACCGCGCCGGATTCGCACCGGCTTCCTCCTGCGCTTCGTCGTTCGAGCTCACCCTAACCGGCGGGTTACAGTCCGACCTATGCGTAGTCACCCGGATGCCTGCCCCGGCGCCGTCGAGCTGCACGCCGCAGCCGACGGTGGGCTGGCCCGCATCCGGGTGCCGGGCGGGACGCTCTCCGCTGCTCAGTGGGACGTCGTGCGGGCTGCGGCTGCCGAGCTCGGTTCGGGTGCGATCGAGCTGACCTCGCGGGCGAACCTCCAGCTCAGGGGCCTGGCGGACGGCGTGGAGCTGGGTGCGCGGCTGGCTGCGGCGGGGTTGCTGCCGTCTTCGACGCACGAGCGGATGCGCAACATCATCGCGGCGCCGCTGGAGGACAACCAGGGGCTGGTCGACGAGATCGACGCGGCGCTGTGCGGGGACGCTGCGCTGGCGGACCTGCCGGGGCGGTTCCTGGTGACGGTGGGGCACGCGGTGAGCGGGCTCGGCGGAGACTTCGGCCTGGTCAGCACCTCGGAGGGCACCGTTCTGCTGCTCGCGGGCCGCGACACCGGCGTCCGCGTCACCGATCCCGTCGACGCCGTCCTGTCCGCCGCCCGCCTCTTCCAGCAACTGCGCGGCACGGCCTGGCGCCTGTCCGAAGTGGACGACGGTGTGCGAAAGATCACCGCCCACTTCGGCACCTTCGACGCCCCGCGCATCACCCCGGCTGTGACCCCTGTCGCACCTTCACCGTTGACCCCGGGCGTCCCGCTCGGCCGCCTCGGCGCGGCGCAGCTGCCCGGCGTCGCCCTGCGCCTGACCCCGTGGCGCAGCCTGGTCGTGCCCGCCGGCACCGACACGTCCGGCCTCATCACCGACCCGCGCTCCCCCTGGCACGGCGTCAGCGCCTGCACCGGACGCCCCGGCTGCGCGAAGTCGCTCTCCGACGTACGCGCCGATGTGCGCGCTTGGCTCGATATGCCCCACCACACACACGGGCCAGGCCGGGTACCCCCAATTTCGATTCTAGGGAGCAGGTCCGACAGTCCGGGCGCTGTGCACTGGTCGGGTTGTGCCCGCCGCTGCGGCCGCCCGGCGGGCGATGTGATCGAGTTCGTCGCGACCGGCGACGGCTACGAGGAGATCCGTTGACGCAGTACATCAAGGACGGGGCGGAGATCTACCGCCAGTCCTTCGCCACCATCCGCGCGGAGTCGGACCTCAGCGGGTTCCCCGACGACGTGGCGCGGGTCGTCGTGCGCATGATCCACGCGTGCGGCATGACCGACCTGCCCGCCGACGTCTCGTTCTCGCCGAACGTCGTGCGCAACGCGCGCGCAGCACTCCAAGCAGGCGCGCCGATCTTGTGTGACGCCAACATGGTCGCGTCCGGGGTGACGCGCCGGCGGCTGCCGAAGGACAACGAAGTCCTTTGCTACCTCCAAGATCCGCGCACCCCGGAACTCGCCAAGACCATCGGCAACACGCGCAGTGCCGCCGCCCTCGAACTGTTGCAGGACCGGTTCGACGGCGCGGTGATCGCGATCGGCAACGCGCCCACGGCGTTGTTCCACCTCCTCGACCTGATCGCCGCCGGCGCACCGCGCCCGGCCGCGATCCTCGGCATCCCGGTCGGGTTCATCGGGGCCGCGGAGTCCAAGGAAGCTTTGGCCGCAACGGATCTCGAGCACCTCGTGGTGCGGGGACGGCGCGGCGGCAGTGCCATGACGGCGGCGGCCATCAACGCGATTGCGAGCGAAGAAGAGTGACTTACGCCCCAGCTCGATGGCTGGAGCGTCCACCGAGCTCACGCTCGGCAGTTCCTGCTTCTTCATCCTCGGGAAGGAGGAGGTTGCGACAGTTGCCTCTGCGGTTGACACCGAATCGGTCTTCCACCGTCTCCACAGGCCATGACCGCCAGCCCGGCGGCCAGAACGTTCTTCGCGGCATTCACATCACGGTCGTGGACCGCGCCGCATCGGCACGTCCACTCCCTCACGCTCAACGGCAAGGCGTTGACGACGTGGCCACACGTCGAGCAACTCTTGGTCGACGGGAACCAGCGGTCGATCGCGATCAGCTCACGGCCGTACCAGGCGGCCTTGTACGTCAGCATGAACCTCAGCTGTCGCCACGAGGCGTCCGAAAGGGATGCCGCAAGCCGGTTTCCACGACGCATCGCCGAGACGTTCAGATCCTCGATCACGATCGCTTGGTTCTCACGAACGAGCCGAGATGTGGTCTTGTGAAGGAAATCCCGCCTTCGGTCGGTGATGCGAGCATGGACCCGAGCCACGACACGCCGGGCCTTCTCCCGGTTGGACGATCCTTTCTGCTTGCGGGCCAGAGACCGCATAGCCTTGGCCAACCGCTCTCGGTCTCTTCTCTCGTGCTTCGGATTGGCGATCTTCTCACCGGTCGAGAGAGTCACCAACGCGGTCAAACCCGCGTCGATTCCGACGGCAGCGTTGGAGGCTTGAGGGTGGTGACCTACTTCGGCCTCGACCAGAATCGAGACGAACCAGCGTCCGGCACTATCACCGGAAACAGTGACGGTCGAAGGCCGAGCGTCATCAGGAAGCGGCCGAGACCAGACGATTCTCAGCGGTTCGTTCATCTTCGCAAGGCTCAGCTGTCCGTCGCGCCAGCGAAACGCCGACCTCGTGTACTCCGCCGAAGCACGCGACCTCTTACGAGACTTGAACCTCGGATGTCGCGAACGTTTGGCGAAGAAGTTTCCGAAAGCCACGTTCAGGTGTCTGAGAGCCTGTTGGAGAGGCACGCAGGACACGTCCCCGAGGAACGCCAACTCCTCGGTCCGCTTCCAAGCGGTCAGCATCTCCGAGGTACAGCTGTAGCTGACATGCCGCCGCTCAGCCTGCCAAGCCTCGGCTCTGGCCTCCAGGGCTTTGTTGTAAACCAGGCGTACACAACCGAAAGTGCGAGACAGCTCAGCTGTCTGCTCTTCGGTCGGGTAGAAGCGATACTTGAACGCTCGCTTCACCAGTGCCGCCCCCATGAAGACATTCTCGCAGAAGATCGTTTGGAGCCGTCATGACGGGCAAGCTCTACGGCGTCGGCCTGGGTCCCGGCGACCCCGAACTCGTGACGGTCAAGGCCGCGCGGCTCATCAGCGAGGCCGACGTGGTGGCGTTCCACAGCGCCCGCCACGGCAGGTCCGTCGCCAAAACCATTGCGGCGCCTTACTTCCGCAGCCAAGATGATCCAAAACCGCAGATCATGGAACAGCTCGTCTACCCGGTCACCACCGAGGACACCGACGACTACCAGGGCGAGATCGACTCCTTCTACGAGGAGGCCGCCGCCAAGCTGGCCGCGCACCTCGACGCGGGACGCACCGTGGTCGTGCTGGCCGCCGGAGACCCGTTCTTCTACGGCTCCTACATGCACATGCACAAGCGCCTCAAGGACCGTTACGAGTGGGAGGTCGTCCCCGGCGTCACGTCGGTGAGCGGGGCGAGCGCGGTTCTCGGGACGCCGCTCGTCGAACGCGACGAGGTGCTCACGATCCTGCCCGGCACGCTCCCGCCGGCCGAACTCGCGAGCCGTCTCGCCGACACCGACTCCGCCGCGATCCTCAAGCTGGGCCGCACTTTCGGCAACGTCCGGGAGGCGCTCGAAGCGTCCGGGCGGCTCGACGGGGCGTGGTACGTCGAGCGCGCCACGACCGGTCGGCAGAAGATGTCGCCGCTGGCCGACGTCGACCCCGAGCAAGTCCCGTACTTCTCGCTCGCGCTGCTGCCGAGCCAGTCGAAGCCCGCGAAGCCGAAGGGCGAGGTCGTCGTCATCGGCCTCGGGCCGGGCGACCGCGCGTGGCTCACGCCGGAGGCGCGCCAGGAGGTGGAGGCCGCCGACGAACTGGTCGGCTACAGCACCTATCTCGACCGCGTGCCCCAGCGCCCGGGGCAGAAGAAGCACTCGTCGCACAACCAGGTCGAGTCCGAACGTGCCGCGTTCGCGCTCGAGCTCGCCCGCAAGGGCGCGCGGGTCGCGGTGATCTCGTCGGGTGACCCCGGGGTGTTCGCCATGGCCACCGCGGTTCTCGAGGTGGCGGCGGAGACCGGTGACGTGCCTGTGCGCGTCCTCCCCGGTGTCACGGCCGCGAACGCCGTGGCGGCCAAGGCGGGTGCGCCGCTCGGCCACGACTACGCGGTGATCTCGTTGAGCGACCGGCTCAAGCCGTGGGACGTCATCGCCGAACGCCTGACCGCCACCGCGAAGGCCGATCTGGTGATCGCGATCTACAACCCCGCGTCCAAGGCCCGCACGCACCAGGTGGCCGACATGCGCGACCTGCTGCTCCAGCACCGCGCGCCGGAGACCCCGGTCGTCGTCGGGCGGGACGTGGGCGGCCCGGAGGAGGAGATCCGCGTGCTCACGCTCGGCACCCTCGACCCGGCCACGATCGACATGCGCTGCCTGCTGATCATCGGCTCGTCCCAGACGGTCGTGACCGCGCAGGGCGTCGTCTTCACACCCCGGCGGTACCCAACCAGCTGACCGCGTCGTCGACGGAGGCCACCGTTTCCACCGGCGGAAGCGGTGGCCTCCGGACGATCACGACCGGAATTCCGAGCACCTCGGCGGCGTCGAGCTTCGCCGACGTCATCGGGCCGCCGCTGTCCTTGGTGACGAGCACGTCGACAGCACGCGACCGCATCAGCTCCAGCTCACCGTCCACAGTGAACGGTCCGCGCGACAGCAACACCTCGATCCGTTGGGGCAGCGGGGGTTTCGGCGACTCGACCATCCGCGCCAGGAACCACTGCGGGCAGCCGGCGAACTCCGCCAGGTCCTGCCGCCCGGTCGTCAGGAACACCCGTTCCCCCGGCAACGCAGAAGCCGCCTCGGCCACGCTGTCCACCCACACCCAGCCGGGCCGGGGCTCGAACCCGGGCCGTCGCAGCACCAGCAACGGCACACCCACGCGCCGACAGGCCTCGAAAGCGTTAGCGGTGATCTGCCGCGCGAACGGGTGCGTCGCGTCGACCACGGCCCTGACATCGTTGTCCCGCAACCACTGCGCCAAGCCATCCGTCCCGCCGAAGCCGCCCACGCGGACTTCGCCGGCGGGAAGAGCGGGATTGCTGACTCGCCCGGCCAGCGACGAGACCACGCGGCAGCGCGGGGTGGTCGACCCATCGGCGCTCGGCGAAGCCGCAGCCAGCCGCCGCGCGAGGTCCCGCGCTTCCCCCGTGCCCCCGAGGATCAGGATCATCGAACGCGGGTGGCCGAGTACAGGTGGCTGTCCGGGAACTGCGTCGCGCCCAGCGTCCGGCCGACGATGATCACCGCGGTCCGCTTGATCCCGGCCGCCGCCACCTGCGCCGCGATGTCGTCCAACGTCCCGCGCAACACGACCTCGTCCGCGCGCGACGCGTACGCGACGACCGCGACCGGGCAGTCCAGACCGTAGTTCGGCACGAGCTCGGCGACGACGTCGGAAATCCGCTGCACGGCCAGATGCAGCACCAGAGTCGCGTGACTGCGACCCAGCGTGTCCAGGTCCTCACCCTCGGGCATCGGCGTGGCGCGCTGGGAGGTGCGGGTCAGGATCACCGTCTGTCCCACGCCGGGCACGGTGAGTTCCCGTTGCAACGACGCCGCAGCGGCCGCGAACGCGGGCACCCCCGGCGTCACGTCGTACTCGATGCCCAGAGCGTCCAACCGGCGCATCTGCTCGGCCATCGCGCTGAACACCGCCGGATCGCCCGAGTGCAGCCGGGCCACGTCGAGCCCGGCCTCGGACGCCGCGACCAGTTCCGCGACGATCTCGTCCAAAGTCAGCTGAGCTGTGTCGATCTTTCGCGCGCCCGGCGGGCAGAAGTCCAGCAGTTCCACCGGAACCAGCGCGCCCGCGTACAGGCACACCGGCGACGAGGCGATCAACGACTGCCCGCGCACGGTGATGAGGTCGGCCGCCCCTGGTCCGGCGCCGATGAAGTGCACGGTCACTTGATGACGCTCCACGTGGTCACGGGCATGTGCGGCCGCCACCCGGTGAACTTGCCGACCGCCGAACCCCGGTTCACCGCGATCCGCACCAGGTCGCCGCCGAGCTTCGCGTACCACTGCGCCACGACGGCCTCGGACTCGAGCGTCACGGCGTTCACCACCAAACGACCGCCGGAAGCCAAGGCGTCCCAGCAGGCCTGAAGCACGCCGGGCACCGTCACGCCGCCACCGACGAAGATCGCGTCGGGTTTCTCCAGGCCCTGCAACGCCTCCGGCGCGCGTCCGATGTGGACCTCCACGCCGGGCACGCCCAGAGACGCAGCGTTACGACCGATTCGCTCTGCGCGTTCGGCCGACTGCTCGACGGCGATGGCGCGGCACGTCGGATGCGTGCGCGCCCACTCGATCGCGATCGAGCCCGATCCCGACCCGACGTCCCACAGCAGCTGCCCGGGCAGCGGCGCCAATCTCGACAGCGAAATAGCCCGCACCTCTCGCTTCGTCAGCTGGCCATCGGATTCGTACACGTCATCAGGCAGTCCGGGAACCCGCGGGAGAGCGCTTCCGCCGTACTCGATCGCGATCACGCACAGCGGGTCCGAGTCCTGCCCGGACCAAGGGTAAACCCGCTCGGCGGCACCACCTAGCTGTTCGAGCACGATGATCGGTCCGGCAAGCGCCGCAACGGTCTCCGGGTCACCACCGAGCACGAGCACGCGCCGTCCCGGCGTCAACACGGGGCGTAGCAGGTCGGCCGAACGGGCCACCAGCGACACGACCTCGACCTCGTTCAACGCCCACCCGAGCCGCGCGCAGGCGAGGGACACAGAGGACGGATGCGGGATCACCGTGACCCGGTCGCCCAGCAGCCGCACCAAAGTAGTCCCGATGCCGTGGAACATCGGGTCACCGGAGGCCAGGACGCACACGTCCCGATGAGTTTCGAAAAGTCCGGGCAGTGCCGGTACCAGCGGCGACGGCCAGGCGACCCGCTCGAAGTCGCCCGGTACGAGGTCGAGTTGCCGCTGCGACCCCATCAGCACACGTGAGCTGGAAACAGCCTGTTGGGCGGCAAGGGAAAGCCCGTCCCAGCCGTCGGCGCCGATGCCGACGACCACGACGTCAGACGGTGCCGGTGACACGCTTCACCTGGATCTCGATGACGACGCGCTCGGGGTTGACCCGAGGCTTCTTGTAGCGCACCGCGTACCGCCGTTCGGCGTCGCGCACGGATTCCACGTCGTCGCGCACGACGGCCGGACCCTCCAGCGTGGACCAGCGCCGACCGTCCACCTGGCACACAGCGGCGTAGCCCGCCTCGCTGACGTGCTTGACCTTCCACGACGCGCCGGACGTGATGATCCGCGCGACACCGGCCTCGGCGTCGAACGTGACGCCGACCGGCACCACGTGCGGAGTCCCGTCGAGACGGACGGTGGAGAGCGTGCACAGGTGCCGCTCGGTCCAGAACTCGGTGAACGCGGTACCCCGGTCGATCGACATGGCACGCATCATCGCAATGCGGCGGCCGTGAACGAAAATCGACGCACCAGCGGAAGCCACTTCCGGTACGCGGCCAGATCGTCGGGCACCGCCAGATCACCGGCCAGCCGGTCCCGCTCCTGCCGCCAGTCCTGCCCCGACTCGATCGCGTCGAACAGCGCGTCGCACTGCCCCGAGCGGCCGACGAGCACGGCCAGCAGCACCAGCACGACCCGGTAGTCGGCGCTCAGGAACCCGTCGGACTCCAGCACCGCCGACCGCGCCCTGACCAACCGGTACAGGTTCACCAGGCGTTTGGCAGCCCGCGGCGTGCGCACCAACGGCGCGAGGCTCTCCAGGTACAGCAACTCCGGCCCGGTGATCCGCATGCCGCGCGGCTCCTGGTCGGGCGACCCGACCGGCTCCCCGGCCGGTTCCGGCGGCGCCACCCTCGGCAGGTTCTGGACGTCGTCGTCGAGCGGCGTGAGATAGCTCGCCTCGCCGAACTCCTCGCCCGCGAGATCGGACACGAGCCGCCGGAACCCCCCGCCCTCCATCGGCTGCAGGGCGAAGGTCACCTGGAAGATCTTCTCCAGGTAGTCGACCGGGTCGTCCAGCATCTCGCTGTAGTGCTGCTCCAACGACCTGAGCAGCCACCGCGCGTCCACACCGACCACCACCACGAACACGGGCTGCGCGAGCAGGAGGTGCACGGCCTCCAGCACCTTGATCACGACGGCCGGTGGACAGCGGTCGAGGTCGTCGACGTAGAGCACGATCCGTTCCGGGCCGGTGGCGCTGTCGGCGAGGATCGCCGCGAACATCTCGAGGTCCCTGCGCACCAGCGAGACCACGCCGAGGTGCTGCCGGTACTCGCCGTCACGGGTCCGCGCGTACTCCGCCACGTCCGGCGCGAGCTCCGCGATCGACCGCTCCAGCCCCTCGATCTCCTCGTCCAGCGCGGCGAGCCGGTCGTCGAGCGGATCCTGCCGGTCCTTGAGCTGCCGGAACCACGTCACGGCCTTGGAGGCCCGCACGAGCAGCGGCGTCGCCGCGGCCACCGACGCGGCGAGCGCGACCGGCCACTTCGCCGTCACGACGAACAGCCCGGCGACGACCAGCGCTCCCAGCAGCAACGAGAGCACCACGGCGCGATCGCGTCTGACCTCGCCCCACACGAACTCCGGCACCGTCACACCGGGCGCGACGAACGCCAGGTCGCCTTCGCTGAGCTGCCGGGAGAGCCTGCGCCGCGCCGACCCCGCGGTCTGCTGCTGCCGGGCGGCGACCGCCATCCGCTCGAGCCGGACGATCGACAGCCGGTCGACCAGTGACGTCTTCTCCTTGCGCTGCACGGCGAACTCGTCGGCGATGCGCTCCAGGTCGTGCGCCGGCCCGTTGGCGAGGGTGTCGAAGATGTGGGTGGCGAGCGACGCCCACAGATCGGCCTCGACGTAGTGCCAGGCGTTGAACCTGATCTGCCGCACCGACGAGCAGTACACGGGGTGCCGGCGGGAGAGGTCGTCGATCCGCCGTTCCAGCTGCCGCATGAAGAAGCTCTTGCCGCTGCCCCAGCTGCCGAACAACCCGATCGACAGCGGTGGCTTGATCAGCCGGGACGCCACCAGGTCCGCGAGCATCGCGACGTCGGGTTCGATCCCGAGCCGGTCCGCGCCGCCCTCGTCGTCCGCCCGGTAGCCGGCGTGCACCCGGACCGGACCGGCCTTGCGCACCTCGTGCAGGAACTCCTGCACCGTGTCGACCGGCGGCAGCGAGGGGTAGAGCCGCCGGACGTGGTCCTTCTCGTTGTCGCTCAGGTAGATCGACACCGGGACGACGACGGCGTCCACGACCCAGTTGGGGAGGTTGCGGGTGGTCGCCGACTGGAACACGATGATCCACCGCGGTGTGCTCAGGTCGATCCTGGCGGGCAGCGAGCCGTAGTCGAACCAGACCACCGACTCCGCGATCACGGGCTCGCCCTCACCGGGGTTCACCACGATGGGCTTGTCCGGCAGCGAGCGCAGCAACGCCTCGTAGACGGCCCTGCGCGCGCCGGCCCCGCCCGGTTCGGTCCGCACGAGCACGACGCCGGGACGCCTCAACGCGCGGTCCAGCTGCGCGTCGACGTCTCTGGACAGGTAGACACCCGGCGAGTCGCCCGGTTCCTTCAGCAGCTTCGCCCGGTCGACGTCCCGCACCCAAAGAAGATCATCCGCCACAACCCACGATTGTGGCGGATGATCGGCCTTCAGATGAGGATTACGGGTAGCTGATGACGTTCACCGGGACCGTGCCCGGCGGTGTCACCGCCCCCACGCCGTTGATCACGTGGGAGATCGTGCCCTGGTAGTTGAGCGACACGGTGAGCAGGTTGTGCATCCTCACGCCGGACCGGTTGGGCACCTCGAACGCGTTCTCGGCGCGCACCGACGGGTTGACGTTGAAGAAGCAGTAGCTGCCCAGGCCCCACGCCTCGTGCGTCGTGACGCTGTCCGCGACCTTGTAGGCCGCGTAGCCCGTCACGCCGTTGGGCGCCATCCAGGCCGCCTGGTTCGGCACGTCGTACGGCATCTCGTTCTGGAAGAAGATGGTCCGCCCGCCGTTGCCGTTCCAGATCACCTGGTACTTCTGGTAGTGCTCGACGAACAGGCCGGTGGCCAGCACGTTGTTGCCGTTCACGACCAGGCCGGTGTCACCGATGGCCTCGTCCCAGCCCCACGTTCCGGCGTTGCCGTGGTCGGCACGCCAGATCCAGCTGTGGTCGATGATCGTGTTGTGGCTGTTGACGACCAGGCTGTTCGTCGCCTTGCCCGCGATGGCGCCGCCGACGCGGAAGAACACGTCCTGCAGCGTCGTCGGGTTGGACGCGTGCGAGGCCGACGACCCGGCCGGGCCGACCGTCAGCAGCGACGGGGACAGCGTGGTGCCGGCGTCGAACAGAATGCCCTTGATCCGCACGCCGTCGACGTCCGCGACCTGCATGGCCGTGACGCCGTTCTGCGGCACGATCGTCGCGTAGCCGATGCCCAGCACCACGGTGTTGGGCCGGGTGATGTTGATCGTCTGGTTGACGTTGTAGATGCCGGGCGTGAAGAACAGGTTGCAGCCGTTGCCGAGCGCCGCGTTGATCGTGGCGGCGGTGTCACCGGCCTTCACGACGTAGAACTCGCTCATCGGCTGTGAGGTGCCGGGCGTGCCGCCGTTGATCCACGACGCACCGGAGGCGTTGGTGCGCAAGGAAGGCAGGAACACCCGGTACTTGCCGTTCTCGAAGTAGAGGTACGGCACGTCGCGCGAGATCGGCGTCGTCGCCAGGTTGGTCGACGGCGGGGTCGGGAACGTCGTCGCGGGCGCGCCGGGCGTTCCGGAGAACACCATGTTCCACACGCCGCCGTTCCAGCTGCCGTAGTTGGAATCGCGGGTGTACCACTGCTGCTGCGAGACCGACGCGGTCTGCCCGGACACGCGGCTGTCGGCCGTGTAGCCGCCGGACGCGAAACCGTAGCTGGCCGGGTAGAGCGCCAGGTTGCCGCGGACGTCCATGCGGCGGAACGGCGCGGCCTGCGCGACGGCCCAGCGGTTGGTGCCGTTGCTGGGGACCACGGTCATGTTCTCGGCGGAGCGCCAGAAGTTCTGCAGCGCCACGCCCTTGTCGGACTCGTTGAACGCGTCCACGGTGATGTCACCGTTGATCACGACGTCACCGGGGTTCTTGCCGAGTCCGGAAACCGAGGTGTAGTAACCGACGTCGTCGTGGATGCCGCTGTACGTGCCGGGCTTGAACAGGTGCGCGACCCGGCGCGGTGCCATCTGCGCCGTGATCGTGTCCTTCTGGTTGTTGAAGTCGATGTCGAGCTGCGTCTGGATGCTCGTCGCCGACATGCTCGGGTCGAAGATCCGGGTGTTGGGCCCGAAGTTCGGCGTGTCGGACTGCAGACACCCCTGCTGCGTCCCGATCGTGTAGGTGGCGCTGGCCACGGCCGAGTTCGCGAGCCCCGACTTGATGCCGATCGCGCTGATGGTCCTGTTGCTGGGCACGGAGATCGGCCCGCTGTAGACCGGACTGCTGCCCGTCGGCGTCGACCCGTCCACTGTGTACCGAATGGTCGCACCGGACGTGCTCGTCGAGATGGTGACCGTCTGCGCGGACGCGTAGGCACCACCGGGCGGGCTGAACGTCGGCGTGGCGACCGGCGTGCCGATCACGTACGACGCGCTGCCCACCGCCGAGTTCGGCTGACCGGACTTGATGCCGATGGCGTTGATGGTCCTGTTGCTGGGCACCGAAATCGGCCCGCTGTAGACCGGACTGCTCGCCGTCGGCGTCGACCCGTCCGTGGTGTAGCGGATGGTCGCGCCGCTGGTCGAGGTCGAGATCGTCACCGTCTGCGCGGTCGAGTACGTGCCGCCCGGCGGGCTGAACGTCGGTGTCGCGACCGGTTGCGCCGCACCCTGGTGGGTGTAGCTGAAGTGCGGCGTGTCGTACTGCGGACCGCTCTTCTCGTAGGTGAACCAGTAGTCGATGACCGTGCCGGCCGACAGCGACCCGACGGTCTTCTGCCAGGTCCCGGCGTTGTTGGTCATCCGGAAGTTCTGCTGGGGAGTGCCCGAGATCAGGTAGTGCACGTCGACGTAGGCAGCAGGGGTCGTCGGCGTGAAGTTGATCCGGGCCTGAGTCGCGTCGATCGCGGTCACGTTCTGCGTGTAGTCGTCGGCCGCGTGGGCGGCCTGGACCGTCGCCAATGACGACAGGGCAATCGCTGCGGCGGCAAGTCCCCGCCGCCATCTCGTCTTTGAGAGCGCTCTCACACCTGGAACGGTAAAGCCGGGATGACGGTGAGGGAAGACGTAAGTTACGAGAAAGCCCGAACGCTCTAGTGGCGCGCGATCCCGGTCCCTGCTTTGTTTTCACCCGAACGAGCACCTGATTGTAGTGACTACAAGCCATAGCGTCGGCATATGACTGCATCCACGGCGTACAGCCGGGACCTCGGTGACGAGCTCCGGCGCCTCCGCGAGACCTGCATGGGCCTGAACGGCACCAAGATGGCCGAACGGCTCGGCTGGGACCCGAGCAAGGTCTCAACGGTTGAGAACGGCAGGGCGCGCGCGAGCGAGGTCGACCTCATCCAGTACTTGTCCATGTGCGGCAAGGACATCGACTTCATCAACGACTTCCGGCGCCGCTACCAGTACACCTTCGACGAGCACATCGTGCAGGTGTCCGACAACCTCCGCACCGTCGGCAAGGCCGAGGCGACCGCCGTGACGATCACCAGCTACGACACGATGGTCGTGCCGGGCCTCCACCAGATTCCGGCGACACAATCGGCCGGATTGCGTGTTCTACGTCCATGAGCTAGCACTGCAACAGCCGATGGGCGACGAGGCGGTCATGCAGGCCCAGTACAGGCGGCTGCACGCGGCGGCGCACATGATCCGGTTCGTTCCTGTGGACGTGCCCGTGCTGTCAGCCGGCTTCATGATGTGGGAGTACGAGAAGGCGAACCCGGTTGCCTACAGCGAGTCCGAGTTCGCGCGCGTCTTCGTACAAGACCTCAGTGCGATCGCGAAGGCACGACAGCGTGCCTCGGCAGGGCAATTCGTCGTCGGCCCAGCGGCTCTCGACTCGAAGAACGCGGGCGGCGACGTGCTCGCGTTCTCGGTTCCTGCCTGGCAGAGCCTGCTCGAGTTCCTCGGCTGGCTACTGCATGTTGGTGACGTGGCCGTGCGCGGCGTCGGCGGTGCACGTGTAGAGCTGCAGGTTGTAGCCGCGCCCGATCATCAGCATCGTCGGCTCGCTCGGCTGCGGGAACGGCGGGTGCCCGCCCTCCGCGTCCTCGACCGGCTGCCAGCTCCTCCCGCCGTCCCACTCCCCGGAGGCGAGGGTGAGCAGCGGCGCGACGTCGGCCCCGCAGTCGGGGCAGGACATCGGGAACGGGTCGGAGAAGCTCCACGGCCCGTGCCCACCGGCCTTGGTGCCGGGGGCCACCGCCAGGTTGTGCTGGTACGCCCCGTGGTTCCCGTCCTCCCACTCGCGGACCAGCGCGACCAGGTCCTGCGGCAGGCAGTGCGGCGCCGGGTACTCGACGACCTCTTCCGGGTGCAGCACGCACGGCTGCGGCAGGTAGTGCTCCTCCACGGCGGCGGGTGACGGTGGCGAAGCCAGCGGGTCGGTCACGTCGGCGGCGACTCGCCAGCGCACCGCGGTGCTGGGCACGTAGCCCTCGTCCTCGTGGTCCAACGGGCACCACAGCACCTGCAGCAGGTCCGCGCTGCCTGGCCAAACGAGACCCGGGACGTCACGCGCGTACAGCTGGGCGACCGGCACCATCGGCAACGGGCCGTCCACCGCGATCTCCTCGCCGTCGTCGACCCGGTCGACGACGACCTTCTCCTGCTCTGTCAACAGGTTCTGACCGGGCGAACGCGGGCGTGCCCACGCCTCGGCGAGAATCCTCCGTCGCTCCAACACGTCCGGCACCGAAGCGCCCTCGATCACCGGGCCTGCGTGCTCCAAGCACGTCGGCCACGCCTCGTCCGACGGCCACAGCAGCGGGCCGCCGACCGAGCTGTCCGCGGCGGTCGGGTCGCCCGGCCTGGGGTGCAGGCGCACGGCGGTGCGCGCGAGCGGTGCCAGGCCGGGGATGAGCGCCGCGATGTCGAACGGGCGCGGCGGGGTGGTGCGGACCATGGCGGTGATCGTAGCCGTGGGCTCAGGTTCCCCGGTTCTCGTTGAGGTAGTTGTAGATCGTGTAACGGGTGACCTCCAGGACGCCCGCCAGCGCGTCGACCGAGTCGCGGATGAGGAAGAAGCCCGCCTCGTCCAGCACCCGGACCACCTGGGACTTGTGCACCTTCTTCATCAGCTCGACCGGCACGCCGACGTCGGCGATCGCCTTCTCGACCAGGACGCGTTGCAGCGTGTCCACGTCCTGCGGGAACGACTCGACCGGGCCGGACGCCTCGTGGGCCGCGAGTTTGTTGACGCACAGGCACCCCACGGCCACGCCCGCCGCGTCGCGGACGAACGTGGTGGAGGACCAGATGGCCCGGCCGTCCGGGGCGTAGGTCTCGTAGCCCGGCATGTCGGTGGTCGTGCCGCGCCGGACGAGGCCCAGCAACAGGTCCGTCATCGGGCCGCCCACCTGGCGGCCGGTCAGCGCGCCGGCGATGGCGATGATCGAGTTCGGCAGCCGGGACAGGTCGTGCACGACGACCTCGGTGTCCGGGCCCAGCGCCGAGGCGAGGCTGTCGATGGTGGGGACGAGGGCCGAGAGCGCGGCCGGGATCGGCGAGGTCGCCGCGCCGGACAACGACTTCAGCGCCGCGCGCACCCGTTCCAGCGTGCCGCGCGAGGTGGTGGCGTGCGGCGACAACCGGACGTGTTCGGGGCGCACGGTGGCGGTGACACCGAAGGCGTTCAACGCCTCCCCCACCACCGACGCGGCCTCGGGCATGGTGAAGGCGAGGATGCCGGCCCGGCGGTCGCGGGCCGACACGATCTTGCCGCCCGCCGACAGCACGATCTCCTCGACCTCGCCGACGATCTCGCTCACGGCCGCGTCCAAAGAGGACACCCCGGCCAGCTCGACGAGTTCGAGTGCTTCGGCGAACGCACCGGACACGACCGGCGAGAGGTTCGTGATGTTCCACGACGCCGCGTCCGGGGCCGCGTCGTGCACGGAGTCGTCGAACAGGCCCGCGTCCAGCGCGCCCGTCCAGCCCGACAGCACCGGCGACATCCGTTCCAGCGCACGGTCCGACAGCACGACGAAGCCGGTGCTCCAGCCCGCGCGCAACCACTTCTGGCCGCCGACCACGAGCACGTCGGCGACCTCCCACGGTTCGTCGACCACGCCGAAGCCCTGGATGCCGTCCACGATCAGCAGGCGGTCGCCCACCACCTCCCGCAACGCGGCCAGATCGGCGCGGTAGCCGGTGCGGAAGTCCACAGCGGACACCGACAGCGCCGACACCTCCGGCGTCAGGCCGACCGACACCGCCGCCGGGTGCACGGGACCGTCGAGCACGATCGACGGCAGCCCCGCCCGCACCCACGGGTAGGTGTTGGACGGGAACTCCGCCGCCGAGTACATGACCGTGCCGGACAGGCCGAACGCGGCCTGGAAGAGGCCGATCGACGTGTTCGGCACGAGGGCCACGTGGTCGGTGTCCGTGCGGCACAGCCGGGCCACGGCCGCCTTCACCCGCTGCTCCTCGCGCATCAGGGTGTCCACAGTGGACGGCCCGGCGAGCGAGGCCTGCTCCATCAGCCGGGCGGTCGCGGTGACCACCGGCAGGGAGGGCGGGCCGAAGCGGGCGAAGTCGAGATACCCCTCCGGTTCGCGGAACTGCGAGAGGTACGAGGCGTCGATCAACTCAGAGCACCTTTGCGAGGAACTGTTGCGTGCGCGGCTGCTGCGGATTGTCCAGGACGTCGGCCGGGGTCCCGGTCTCCACCACCGCTCCGTCGACGAGGAACACCACGCGGTCGGCGACCGAGCGGGCGAAGCCGATCTCGTGAGTGACCACGATCATCGTCATGCCGTCGCGGGCGAGCGAGGTCATGACGTCGAGCACCTCGCCGACCAGCTCCGGGTCCAACGCGGACGTGGGCTCGTCGAACAGCATCAGCTTGGGCTTCATCGCCAGCGCCCGCGCGATCGCAACACGTTGCTGCTGACCACCCGACAGCTGGGCGGGGTAGGAACCGGCCTTTTCGGCCAATCCCACCCGTTCCAGCAGCTCCACCGCCTCCGCACGCACCTCCGTGCGGCCGCGCCCGAGCACCTGGACCGGGCCCTCCATGATGTTCTCCAGCGCCGTGCGGTGCGGGAACAGGTTGAACCGCTGGAACACCATGCCGACGTCCCGGCGCTGCGCCGCGACGTCCTTCTCCCGCAGCTCGTACAGCTTGCCCCCGGACGCGCGGAACCCGACCGGCACGCCGTCGACCCAGATGCGACCGGCGTCGATGGTCTCCAGGTGGTTCACGCACCGCAGGAACGTCGACTTGCCGGCGCCGGACGGGCCGAGCAGGCACACGACCTCGCCGCGTTCGACCTCCATGTCGATGCCCTTGAGGACCTCGGTGTGGCCGAACGACTTGCGGACCCCAACCGCCTCAACGAGGGCCATAAGCACGCTCCAGGTAGTGCTGCCCGATCGACGCGAGGGACACCATCACGAGGTACCAGGCCGCGGCGGCGAACAGGGTTTCCATGATCTCCAGGTTCCGCGACGAGATGTTGTTCGCGGCGTGGATCAGCTCCAGGAAGGCGATCACCGACGCCATCGAGGTGCCCTTGATCATGTTGATGAAGTTGTTGCCCGTGGGCGGGATGATCACCCGCATCGCCTGCGGCAGCACGACCCTGGTGAGCGTCTTGAGCGGCGTCATGCCGATCGACTTGGCCGCCTCGGTCTGCCCCTCGTCCACGCTGCTCAGGCCCGCGCGGACGATCTCCGCCATGTAGGCGCTCTCGTTGAGCCCCAGGCCGAGCAGCGCCGCGACGAACGCCGTCATGACCACGTTGGTGGGCACGGAGAACAGCATCGGGATGCTGATGTTCTTGAAGATCAGCGCGAGGTTGAACCAGATCAGGATCTGCAACAGCACCGGCAGGCCGCGGAACAGCCAGATGTAGCCGACCGCGAACCACCGCGCGACGGGGTTCGCCGACAGCCGCATCAACGCGATGACGACGCCGAGGACGATCGCGCCACCCTGTGCGGCGATAGCGAGCACGATGGTGTTGAGCAGGCCTTCGAGCATCGCGGGGTGGGTGAAGAACCCCGGCACGTCCTCCCACTGGATCTGGGCCTCGGACATCGCCCAGCCCAGCCCCGCGAGCACCAGCACGATGATCGCGCCGCTGACCCACCGCCAGGGGTGGCGCAGCGGCACGACCACCAGTTCCTCACTTGCCATTGATCTGGGCCTTCGTGATCGCACCCTGCTTGATGTCCCAGGTGGTGACGATCTTCTCGTAGGTGCCGTCGTCGATCAGGGACTGCAGCGCGGCCTTGATCGCCTCGGAGAGCTTGGCGTTCTTCTTCGCGACGCCGATGCCGTACGGGCCACCGTTGATCGGTGCGAGCGGCACGACCTCGAAGTAATCGCCGTCACCCGCGGTCTTCGCGACGTACACGGCGGTCGGCAGGTCGTTGAGGATCGCGGCGACGCGGCCGGTGCGCAGCTGGTTCTGGTTGCCGGTGTCGCTGTCGGTGACGCTCAGCGTCACCTCCTGCTTGCCCGCGGCCACGCACTTGGCGCTCTGCTCCTTGCCGAACTGCTCCTGCGAGCTGCCCAGGTTCACCGCGATGCCCTTGCCGCACAGGTCCTCGACGGACTTGACGCCCTGCGGGTTCCCCTTCTGCACCATGATCGTGATGCCGGAGGTGAAGTAGTCGACGAAGTCGATCTTCTGCTGACGTTCGGCGGTGTCGTTCATCGCGGCCATCGTCACGTCGACGCGGCCGGTCTCGAGGCTCGTGATCAGCGAGCTGAACGCCATGTCGCTGTGTTCGGCCTTGAGCCCGAGCTTGGCGGCGATCGCCTTGATCAGGTCGACCTCGGACCCCATCGGGGTCTTGCCGTCCTGGTCGTAGAAGTTGTTCGGCGGGTTCTGGATGTTCGACCCGACCTTCAACGTGCCGGCCGACGCGATCTCAGGCGGCAGCAGCGCGGCGAGCTTGTCGTCCTTCTGGACCGAGGAGAGGTCGGACGACGGCGGAGTGGACGTCTGAGTCGACTCAGACGTGGACCCGCAGGCAGCGAGCCCCAGTACGAGCAGCGAGGTCACGAGCAGGCGCGGCTTCATGGCCGGGAACCGTACAACGTCGAGTTGAAGACGTCCACAAAAAGTTGAAAAGCGGGCTCACGGCACTGGTCGTCACACACGAGCGCGGAGAGGAACCGGCGGTGAGCGCGTCAGCTCGACCGCCGGGAACGCCCTGCTCAGCAGCGGCCCCCGTCGTGGTCGACGGTGTGCGCGTTGGTCATCCGCGCGATGGCGACGGCCTCGTCCGCGATCTCGCCGAACGTGGTGTGCGCCGCAGCAGCGCCGCGACGAGGTGGAACCTCAACTTCATGTCGAGCTGCGGGAGCTGGTCCTCCAGCAGTTCGTCCGCCGGCGGGGTGCTCGTCGTCGAGCAGCACCGGGACGCCCCAGCCACCCAGGGTCGGCGCGATACCGGCACGGTCCAGCGGGGACGCGTCGCGTGCCGCGCGCAGCAGCTGTTCGGTCACCCGGCCCGGTGGCCGGCGAGTTCCTCCGCGTTGAGCAGGTGGGCCACGTCGAGGTGGCCGAGGGCGTTGCCGCACGCCTCCTCGTTCTCACTGAGCAGGTCCAGCAACGGCTCGGGAGCGTCCGCGGCGGAGCCGTAGACGTGGCCGAACTCGTCCCCGCGATCCAGCGTGACCGGGCGCACGCTGGGAATTCCATCGGCCCCCGCTTCGTTGGACGGAGAGCCCCCAGCGAACGAGGAGGACCAACATGGCGACGGTCGAGCTGACCAAGGAGAACTTCGACGAGGTGGTCGGCGGCTCCGAGGGCTCCGGCATCGTCCTGGTCGACTTCTGGGCCGAGTGGTGCGGTCCGTGCCGCGCGTTCGGGCCCACGTACGAGGCCGCTTCAGACAAGAACGAGGACGTCGTGTTCGGCAAGGTCGACACGGAGGCGCAGCAGGAGCTCGCGGCCACGTTCGGCATCCGGTCGATCCCGACGTTGATGATCGTGCGCGAAGGTGTCGTGCTGTTCTCGCAGCCCGGCGCGCTGCCCGCGCCGGCGTTGGACGACCTGATCGAGCAGGCTCGGAAGGTGGACATGGACGACGTGCGCGCGAAGGTGGCGGAGGCCCAGGCCCAGCAGGGCTGATTGGCCCAACGCACCTGTGGGTACCTGACGTGCATGAACAGCGACACGTCGACCGCGCAGCTGGTGCGCCAGCTGTCCGAGCAGGTGAGCACGCTCGCGCGCGATGAGATCCGTCTCGCCGTCGCCGAGCTGAAGGACAAGGGCAAGCACGCCGGTGTCGGCGCCGGGATATTCGGCGCGGCCGGCGTGTTCGCGTGGTGGGGCGGGCTCAGCGTCGTCGCTGGCCTGATCCTGCTGCTGGCCCTCGTAGTACCGCCCTGGGCGGCCGCGTTGATCGTCGCGGCCGCCCTTCTGCTGTTCGCGGGCGTTTTCGCGCTCGTGGGCAAGGGCCAGGTGAAGCAGGCGACCCCGCCCATGCCGCGGCAGGCGATGGACAACGTGCAGCAGGACATCGCGACGATCAAGGAGAGCGCGCACCGATGAGCGACGAGAAGAAGCAGCTGCAGGCGGAGGTCGAACGGGCCCGGCGTGAGCTGGGAGAGACCGTGGAGGCGTTGGCGCACAAGGTGGACGTGCCCTCCCGGGTGAAGGAACAGGCGCAGGAGACGCGGCTCAAGGTCACCGCGGCGGCGACCAGCGCGATCGACTCGGCCACCGCCGCCACGAACGACGCGATCGACTCGCTGCCCGAACCCGTGGCCGCGCAGGTCGAGAAGGCGCGCCGCCACCCCGGTGCGCTCGCGGCCGCGCTGATCGCGCTGGTCCTCGCGATCTGGGCGATTTCCCGGAGGAACCGATGAAACTCCTCTACCGGCCCCTGGGAATGTTGTTCGGCGCGCTCGGCGGGTTCCTCGCGACCGCCATCTTCGGCCAGATCTGGAAACTCGTCGCGGGCGACAAAGAAGCGCCCAGTGCCACCATGCGCAACCGCGCCTGGACCGAGGTGCTGCTGGCAGCGGCGTTGCAGGGCGCGATCTTCGGCCTGGTGAAAGCCGCGATCGACCGCGGTGGCGCCAAGGGTTTCCAGAAGCTCACCGGAGAATGGCCCGGCGACGAGGAAGATTGAGCGCGAAACGAGACGCGGTGGTTCACGACCGCACGACGGACGAATAGCCTGGCCCGGTCCCCCGGGAAAGGCCAGTGATGACTCGTCAACTGCGGACCCGTGCGCTTTCCTCGACGTTCGAGCCGCTCGACTCGGTGCCGGACGGGCAACGCCACCGGCTGGGCGTCGTGCGGTTCGCCGGCACGTCCTTCAACCCTGTGTTGAAGAACGGCCACCCCGAACTGAGCGTGCACCTCGCGGACGAGCACGACGGGTTCGCCGAGGTGTGGACGAGCGCGCGCGGCGTCGAATCCGGCGAGCACAAGGCGATCGCGTACGCGCACGACGGCGAGTACCTGTTCTGCGCGGGCCGGATCCCGCCGTGCGACGAGCACACCTACGCGGGCCGGCTCGCGTTCCGCGCGGCGCTCGAACTGGCGGGCAAGCTCGGCTACCACCACGTCTTCCGGATGTGGAACTACCTGCAGGACCTCAGTCCGCGGGTGTACCGGGAGTTCCTGCTCGGCCAGGCCGAGGCGTTCGCGCGGCGCCCGGTGACGTGGAGCGGGCTGACGGCGGCCACGGTCGTCGGTTCGCGCGGGGGCGGCATCGCGTTCCACTTCCTGGCTTGCCGCACCGGCGAGCCCGTCACGATCATCTCGGCCGGTGGCGCGCGGGGCGTCTACGCGCACGGGCGGCTGTACTTCACGGCGCCGTCGCTGGACGACGCCGAGGAGTTGATGAGCGCGCGCACGCTCGCGCAGTGGGGTGTCGACGACGGCTTCGGGCTGTCCGACGTGACGTCGCTGAAGATCTACTCCCGGCAGCCCGCGACCGCGCGGGACGACCGTCTGGCCACCGAGACGAGCGTGGCGTTCGTGCAGGCCACCCTGCTCGGCGACGAGCACGCCACGGAGTTCGAGGGCGTCGCGGGCTGAGGCCTGCAGATCTTTGAATCCTCAACTACTCTGGGCCTCATGCCACAGCCAGAGGGTGACGAGCTCGCCGCGATCCGGGCCAAGCGCGACGAACTGCGGGAACGGTACGTCAAGCCGCTCGCCGAACGGGGCGGCTCGCCGACGCGCGGGGTTCACCACATCGCGTTGATCTGCAAGGACGTCGAGGAGACGATCAAGTTCTACCAGGAGTTCCTCGGCTTCCCGTTGGTCGAGCTCGTGGAGAACCGCGACTACAACGGCTCCAGCCACTTCTTCTTCGACCTGGGCGCGAAGAACCTGCTGGGGTTCTTCGACTTCCCCGGCCACGACCACCCGGCGTTCTCCGAGACGATCGGTGCCGTTCAGCACCTGGCCCTCTCAACCTCGCCCGAGCGGTTCGACGAGATCAAGTCCAAGCTGGACGAGGCGGGGATCGAGTACCTGGGCCCCGACCGCGGCGTCGAGGACAGCCTGTACATCCGCGACCCCAACGGTGTAGGGATTGAGTTCTACCGGGAAGTTCTCGGTGAGTTCGAAGGCACGACGCTGATCAACTGAGGACGGAGTCGCAGTGGCGCAAGAGGTCAAGGGCATCGTCGCCCGGGGCAAAGGTCAACCCGTCGAGCTCACCTCGGTGCTGGTGCCCGATCCCGGCCCCGGCGAGGCCGTGGTGAAGATCCAGGCGTGCGGCGTGTGCCACACCGACCTGCACTACCGCGAGGGCGGCATCAACGACGAGTTCCCGTTCCTGCTGGGCCACGAGGCCGCGGGTGTCGTGGAGTCGGTCGGTTCCGGTGTCACGGATCTGGAGCCCGGCGACTTCGTCGTGCTGAACTGGCGCGCGGTCTGCGGCACGTGCCGTGCTTGTCGTCGCGGTAAGCCCTGGTACTGCTTCTCGACGTTCAACGCCACGCAGCCGATGACGCTGGCGGACGGCACGAAGCTCTCGCCCGCGCTGGGCATCGGCGCGTTCGTGGAGAAGACCCTGGTCCACTCCGGACAGTGCACGAAGGTCGACCCGTCCGCGCGCGCCGCGGCCGTCGGCCTGCTGGGCTGCGGCGTGATGGCCGGTGTCGGTGCCGCGATGAACACCGGTGGCGTCGGCCGCGGTGACTCGGTGGCCGTGATCGGCTGCGGCGGTGTCGGTGACGGCGCCATCGCAGGCGCCCGCATCGCCGGTGCCGCGAAGATCATCGCCGTGGACACCGACCCGCGGAAGCTGGAGTGGGCCAAGGGTTTCGGCGCCACGCACACCATCAACGCCCGCGAGGTCGACGACGTCGTGGT
This sequence comes from Lentzea sp. JNUCC 0626, assembly GCF_043632865.1. Taxonomy (NCBI): domain Bacteria; kingdom Bacillati; phylum Actinomycetota; class Actinomycetes; order Pseudonocardiales; family Pseudonocardiaceae; genus Lentzea; species Lentzea sp. JNUCC 0626. The sequence continues at coordinate 9,852,483 of NZ_CP171635.1, read as the reverse complement.
GGCGATCCAGGACCTGACGGACTCGTTCGGCGCGGACGTCGTGATCGACGCGGTCGGCCGCCCGGAGACGTGGAAGCAGGCGTTCTACGCCCGCGACCTCGCCGGAACCGTTGTCCTGGTGGGTGTTCCGACGCCGGACATGCGGATCGACATGCCGCTGATCGACTTCTTCGGCCGCGGCGGAGCGCTCAAGTCCTCCTGGTACGGCGACTGCCTGCCGTCGCGCGACTTCCCGATGCTGGTGGACCTCTACCAGCAGGGCCGCTTCGACCTGGACGCGTTCGTCAGCGAGGAGATCGCGCTCGACGGCGTCGAGGCCGCGTTCGAGAAGATGCACCACGGCGACGTGCTGCGATCGGTCGTGGTGTTCTGATGGCGTTGCGCGTAGACCACACCGTCACCTCCGGCACGTTCTCGCTCGACGGCGAGACCTTCGACGTCGACAACAACGTCTGGGTCATCGGCGACTCGTCGGAGTGCGTCGTCATCGACGCACCGCACGACGTGGACGCGATCCTCAAGGCGGTCGACGGCCGCCGCGTGGTCGCGATCCTGCTGACCCACGCGCACGACGACCACGTCCGCGTCGCCCCGGACCTGGCGCACGCGACCGGCGCGCCGATGGCGTTGCACCAGGCCGACCACGTGGTGTGGAACCTGACGCACACGGGCGTGCTTCCGCACCAGGCTTTGGAAGACGGCCAGGTGCTCACCGTGGGCGGCGAGGAGATTCGCGTGCTGCACACGCCCGGCCACTCGCCGGGTGCCGTGTGCTTCTACGTGCCTTCGCTCGGTGCGGTGTTCACCGGGGACACGCTGTTCCAGGGCGGGCCGGGCGCGACGGGCCGGTCGTTCTCGGACCGGCCGACGATCGAGGCGTCCATCCGGGAGAAGCTGCTGACGCTGCCCGGCGACACGGTGGTGCACACGGGCCACGGCGCGGACACCACGATCGCGGCCGAGGTGTTCTAGCAGCGGTGTTCTAGCCAGCCCTCAGAACCGCGGAGGCCGCTTCTCCAGGAACGCCGTCACGCCCTCGGCGTAGTCGGCGCTGGAGGCGGCCTCCGCGTACAGGGCCCGCACGAAGTCGTCCTCGTGCCCGCCGTCCGTGATCGAGTTGATGATCTTCTTGGCACCCCGCACCGACACCTGCGCCCGCCCCGCGATCTGCTCGGACAGCTCCTTCACCCGAGCGTCCAAGGACTCGACGACCTCGTTCACCAGCCCGATCCGCAACGCCGTGGCCGAGTCGATCAGGTCCGCCGAGAACAGGATCTGCTTCGCCCAGGCCGGGCCCACCGCGTCCACCAGCGCCTTGGTGGAGGTGAAGTTGTAGACGATGCCGAGCTTCGCGGGCGTGATGCCGAACCGGGCGTCGACGGAAGCCACCCGGATGTCGCAGGCGAGAGCGATCTCGCAGCCGCCGCCGACGCAGAACCCGGACACGGCGGCGATCGTCGGTTTGCCGAGCTGGGAGATGGCGCGTTCGCCCAAATGCACCGCCTCGCCGTAGTGCGAGGCGCCCTCGGGACCCCGCCTCAACGACCCGAACTCGGCGATGTCGGCACCGGCGGAGAAGTGCTCGCCACCCCGGATGACCAGCACGCGGACGTCGTCGGCGGCGGCGACGCGGGCCATCAGGCCGGGCAGCGCCGACCACATGTCGTGGGACATGGCGTTGCGCTTGGCCGGGCGGTTGATCGTCAACGTCGCTACCGGGCCGGACGCGGTCAGTTCCAGGAACTCGCTCACCCGCCGCACGATACCGATCGGTATCTCACGGCACGCGAGGTCTCATATGGGCAGGAATGCGTTCACGCCCTTGTAAAGTGCCTTGCCGAGAAGGGGAGGGAACGTGACCGCGGCCGCCATCGGCGCTTCGACGCTGCGCACGCTCGCGGTGCGCCTGCGCACCAGTGCGCCGGTGTCCGCGCGCATCCTCTCCGAGCTGGCGAGCGAGCTCGACCGGGGCGGGCCGGTGGCGGACCTGCTGTGCTCGCACAGCGCCGTGCACAGCCCGTTGTTCGGCATCCAGGCGCTCGCGGGTGTGCGGTTGCTGATGCTGTCGGGCAAGGCGCCGGAACTCAGCCAGCGGTTCGCGAGCGCGCACGCGGCGGCGATGGCCGGGGAGTCCGACTCGACGGCGTTGCTCGCGTGGCTCGCGGCTCGGCGGGCGATCGTCGAGAACGCGGGCGAGATCCTCGCGGCGCTCGACCGGACCGTGCAGCAGCACCAGCCCAAGACGGCCGGGTTCCTGCTGCGGGGACTCACGATGATCGGCGCGCCGAAGGTCAGGCTGCTCGAACTCGGCGCGTGCGCCGGGCTGAACCTCATCCTCGACCACTACCGCTGGTTCGGCCTCGGCTGGGAGTGGGGCGACCAGGACTCGCCGGTGCGCCTCGCCGCCGTCGGGCCGCAGCCGCCGCCCAAGCTGGAGATCGTCGACCGGGCCGGCTGCGACCTCCAGCCGCGCGACCCCGCCGACCCCAAGCACGCGATGATCCTGCACTCGTTCATCCCGCCCGAGCACGACGCGCTGCGCTGGGACCTCGACGACGCCGTCGAGGTCGCGGCCAGGGTCGGCGTGAAGGTGGCGCGCTCCCCCGCCGGCCGGTGGTTGCGGGAGAACCTCGTGCCGCCTGAGGAGCGCGGCACGTACACGGTGATCTGGCACAGCTCGTTCTGGGCGTACCTCACCGAGGACGAGCGCAACGAGATCGAGACGACGCTGACCGCGGCGGCCGGGTCGATGCCACTCGCGCGCGTTGCCTACGAGTCGACAGACTTTCGCTCAAACCCCCGCCTGACGGTCACCCTCTACAGCTAACCTCCGGCGGCGTGAAAACGATCCGCGCTGGTCTGGTGGCGATCGCACTGCTCGCCCTGACCCCTGCACCCGCCCATGCCGTGACCGATCACGACCTCGCCTTCCACTGGGCGCCGGTCCACTACCAGGACACCGACTCGTCCGACTACGACGCCGACTACCTGTCCACAGTGGACTTCGACGGCGACTGGAACACGCTGAACAACTGGGAGAACCAGCCCCAGCTCGCAAAGCTCACCGGCGCCGCCTACTACAGCGTCACGGAGACCTCGACGCACTGGTTCCTCGTCTACGGCTTCTACCACCCGCGCGACTGGGACGACCAGCCCGACCCGTTCGGCACCAGGACCCACGAGAACGACCTGGAAGGCATCCTGCTCGCCGTCCGCAAGGACGCCGGATTCGGCAAGCTCGAAGCCGCGATCACGGTGGCGCACAGCGACTTCTACTCCTACACCCCCGCCGGGTCGCCGTACACCAACGGCAGCGAGACCATCGACGGCACGTTGCTGCTCTCCAACGGCCGCCCCACCACGTTCCAGGAAGCCAAGGGCCACGGCCTCTACCGCTGGAACGGCGCCGAGTTCCCCGGCGGCGACGGCGTGGTCTACGTGCCCGCCACCACCGGCGAGGTGCCGTCGAACGGCAACGACCGCAGCGTCGACTACCGGCTCGTGAACATCCTCGACGCCAACGGCATGTGGGCACGCCGCAACAACACGGAGACGTTCGCGTCGTTCGGCACGTTCCGCGGTGACAACGGCAAGGACAACGCCGCGCACGCGCCGTGGGGCTGGGACGACCAGAACGACGGCCCGATCTACCGCGGCTACCTGGCCACGGACCCGGCCGCGGTGTTCGACCGCTACTTCGAGAACAAGGGCACCTTCAGCCTGACCTACACGCGCAACGCCTTCCGCTGACCCGGCGCAAACGTTTACAGTGTGTTTCACCGCCGCCGTGACTCCTCTCCCGAGATGAGGAACGCATGGACGGCAGGATCAACCGCAGGCTGCTGATGAAGTCCACCGTCGTGGCCGCGATCGCCCTCCCCGCACTCGGCACCAGGGCGATCGCGGTGCCGGAACTGCCCTGGCCCGCCGCCAACGACATCGTGCGGAACACACGGCTGCCGCAGTTCCCGGACCGGAATTTCGACGTCACCGCGTACGGCGCCAAGGGCGACAACAAGACCGACAACACCGAGGCGTTCAAACGCGCCATCGTCGCGTGCAACGCGGCCGGTGGTGGTCATGTCACGGTCCCGAAAGGCACCTACGTCACCGGCGTGATCCACCTGCTCAGCAACGTCGACTTCCACCTCGCCGACGGCGTGCTGCTCAGGTTCTCGAGCGACGCCTCGAAGTTCCCGACCGTGCTCACGCGCTACGAGGGCATCGAGTGCATGAACCGCTCCCCCATGGTCTACGCGCACAAGCAGACCAACATCGCGATCACGGGCAAGGGCACGCTCGACGCCGGAGCGACCGGCAGCTGGAACAAGGGCAGCGACCGGAGCTACCTGGAGTCGTTGGTGGCCAAGGGAACCCCGCCCGACAAGCGGGTGGTTCCCGGCAGTGGCAAGAACATGCGGTCGACGTTGATCGAGCCCTACGACTGCGACACCGTGCTCATCCAGGGCGTCACGCTGAAGAACCCCAAGTTCTGGCAGATCCACCCCACGCTCTGCCGCAACGTCACGGTCGACGACGTGCACACCGACCCCACGACGTCCGCCAACAACACGGACGCGTGCGACCCCGAGTCGTGCGACCACGTCGTGATCTCCAACAGCGACCTCGGCGCGCACGACGACAACGTGGCGATCAAGTCAGGCCGGGACGAGGACGGCCGCCGCGTCAACGTGCCGTGCCAGAACATCGTCGTCGTCAACTGCCGCATGAACGGCAACTGGGGCGCCATCACGTGCGGCTCCGAGCAGACCGGCGGCATCCGCAACGTCTACGGCTACAAACTCAACTGCGTCAACGCACGTTCGAACGCGCCTTCGTCTACGTCACCACGACCTACAACTCGCAGACGGGCGGCAACGTCCCGAAGTTCGGGCCGTTCTCGATCTCGAACTCCAGCAGCACCAAGGCGTCCAAGGTCCTCGACGTGTCGGGCCTGACTCAGGAGCACGTGAAGGGGCTGGAGCTGCGGGACTCGAAGTTCACCGTCAACTCCACCACCAACACCGTCAAGAACGTCGACGGCCTGAAGTTCACCAACGTCACGGCGAACGGCAAGCCGATGACCAGCTAGGCCGCGCGCGGATACATGCGGACCATGCCGGGAGGCGCGGCGAAGGGTGCCCACGTACCCTCCGCCTGCGCCAAGCGGTCCGCCACCACCCACAGAACGCTGGAGTTGAAGCCGTACCCCAGGTGCGACGACGACACCTGGACGTTCTCCCGGCGTGGCCCCGGTTCCTCGACGCACGACTCCCACGACACGATGCCGTCGGTCTTGGAGTAGATCGACGTGGCGGGCACCGGGATCGGCGGCCGGGTCGACTCCGGCGGCGGGAACTCGTCCTTCGGGATGTGCAGGCGCGAGAACAACCCGAACGCCGGCATCGCCCGTGACTGCACGGGATCGCTCATGTTGTACGGCGAGCCCATCGTGATCACCTGGCGCACGCGGTGCGGGTGGTCGCGCGCCATCTCGCGCGCGAAGATCCCGCCGAGCGACCAGCCCACAATGGACACCGGGCCGCCGTGGTCGTCGGACACCTTCTTCACCAACGCGTGCATGCCGTCGACGGCGCGACGCGTGGGGCCGATGTTGCGCCCGAGGCCCCAGCGGTGCACGTCGTAGCCCAAACCGGACAAAAAGCGCCGCAACATGACGGTGGACGAGTCGGTCGCGCCCAGGCCCGGGAACACCAGCACCGGGTGGCCGTCGCCCGCGGGAGCGCCCTGCAGCGTCGACCGCGTGGTGACGAGCTCACCGACGTCGAGTGCGCAGCGCGTGGGTTCGGTGAGATACCAGAACAATCCGGGTGCAGAGCCTCTGACGAGCTGGAGGCGAGAGGCAGCAGGAACTTCGAAGACTTCGTCCTGAGGTACCGCGGACATAGGAGCCTCCCCACACGTCGACAACCCCGAGCCGGCGCCCCTGGGCGGCGTTGCCCAGTCAGTCCATGATGTTTCCTGAACGATCTTTTCGCCAGTACTTTCGAGTCTCGATTCGCCACGTCCCGGTAACACGTTGGCAACCTCACAGGTGTGCAGTGCCTCTCACCTGCATGGACGTCGTTTGGCTTGCGCAGCTCCTCTACTCTTTTTCGAGTGGATCGCATGAGCTCTTTGGACGCCAGCTTCTACTTCATCGAGGACGAGAACGTGCCGATGCACGTGGGTTCCGTCCTGGTCTTCGAGGGACCGGTCCCGTCGTACGGCGACGTGATCCGGCTCTTCCTGGCGCGCATGGACCAGGTGCCGCGCTACCGGCAGAAGGTGAAGGCGCTGCCGTTCCACGTCGGCCGCCCGGTGTGGGTCGACGACGACCACTTCAACATCCTCTACCACGTGCGCCACACCGCGGTGCCGTCGCCGGGCGGGGAGGACCAGCTGCGCAACCTCGCGGGCCGGATCTTCGCGCAGAAGCTCGACGACAAGAAGCCGATGTGGGAGGCGTGGCTGGTCGAGGGGCTCGAGGACGGTCGCTGGGCGATCATCTCCAAGGTCCACCACTGCATGATCGACGGAGTGTCCGGAACGGACATGCTCCAGCTCATCCTCGACTTCAAGACCGAGACCGTGCTGCCGGAGCCGAAGGAGTGGACGCCGGAGAAGCAGCCGTCCACTCTGGACCTCGTGATCGACGGCGTGCGCGACGCCGTGGTGACGCCGGTGCAGCACCTGTCCGCGTTGCCCGCCGTGGCGCGCAACGTCCGGTCGCTGAGCGAGATCCTGGACTTCGGCAAGACCGTTCTCGGTTCTCTTCCCGGTACGGCCAAGCGTCTGGTCACGCGCGCCGCGACGTCGCTCAACGGTCCCATCGGGCCGCACCGCCGTTGGGTGTGGGCGCGCGCGAACCTGGCTGAGATCAAACAGATTCGCACCGCCGCCGGGGGCACGGTCAACGACGTCATCCTGACGGCGATCACCCGCGGGTTCCGCGATCTGCTGGAGAAGCGCGGCGAACTGACCGAGGGCATGGTCGTGCGGACCATGGTGCCGGTGTCGATGCGCAAGGCGGACCAGCACAACGAGCTCAACAACCGCGTCAGCGCGGTGCTGGTGAACCTGCCCGTCGGCGAGGCGGACCCGGTGAAGCGCCTCGCGTCGATCCGCGCGCAGATGGACGACCTGAAGAGTTCGCGCCAGGCCGCGGGCGCCGACGTGATCACGAACCTGTCGAACTTCGCCGCGCCGACGTTGATGGCGCTCGGTTCCCGCACGGCGATGCGGTTCCCGCAGCAGATCCTGCAGACCGTCACCACGAACGTGCCGGGCCCGCGCATCCCGCTCTACATGCTCGGCCGCCCGCTGGTGGAGATGTTCCCGTACGTGCCGGTCGCCTCGACGATCCGGATCACCGTCGGCATCTTCTCCTACCTCGACCGGTTCACGTTCGGCATCAACGCCGACTTCGACGGCGTGCCGGACGTCCAGCTGCTCGCGGACGGCATCCGCACGGGCTTCGACGAGATGGTGGCGCTCGCCGCCGAGGCCGCCGAGAAGACAGAGGTGGCGGAGAAGGTCGTGGAGGCCACTCCCGCCAAGCCGGCGGCCAAGAAGCCCGCCCCCAAGCCCCGTGCCGTGCGGTCGACCACGAAGGCCGCCACGAACGGCGTGAAGCCGGAGTCAACGGCCTGAGACACGACCTGACGATCCAGGCGGGTGCGCACGAGGCGCACCTGACCGTGGTTGGACTCGACGCGCGGCTGGGCGCCCTGGGACTGGCGCTCGGTCAGCTCGACGACGTCCGGGTCGAGCTGGAGGACGTGCGGTGGTCGCGCTGGCGGGCCCGCCGCGCGACGGTCGTGTGCCGGGACGTGCACGTCAACCCGCCGGCGGTGCTGGTGGCGTCGCCGGTCGAGTTCCGCGTCGAGGTCGACAAGGCCGACATCCCGGAGTTGCAACCGTTCAGCTGGTTACCGCTGACCATCCAGCTGGTCGGCAGCGAACTGCACGTCCGGCCGCACAGGTGGCTGCCCGCGAAGGTGTTCGCCGTGCCGGAGCTGCCGCGCGGCATCGAGCTCACCGGCGTCGAGCAGCACGACGACCACTTCGTGCTGACCGGAGCCGCCCCCGTGCTGCGGGAGCGGCTCACCCTCGGTCAGCTCGCGGACGTGCTCAGGCGGTTGGCGTCCATCCAGGCCAAGACCCTCTCGGACACGACCTCGGGGATCTCCATCTGGGGCACGTGACCGATGTTGGCGAACTCGTCGTAGCGCCAGTGCGGGTACTTGCGCGCCACGTAGCGGGCGGCGGCGACGTTGACCAGCCGGTCCTTGTCGCCGCTCATCAGGAACACCGGCACGCGGATCTTCCCCATCGCCGCGTAGTAGGCGCCGCGCCTGGAGCTCGTGAACACGACGCTGCGCGCGGCCGCCAGGAACGCCTTGTCGAGGCCGTCGACCTTGGCCCGCTCGCCGATCAGGTGCTCGCTGGCCTGCTTGAGCTCCTCGGGAATGCCGGACGGGTCGGCGCACACCAGTTCCAGCAGGCGTTCGACCTGCCGGCGCGGCGACGATGCCCGGGACTTCGCGAGGAACCGCTCCCCCAGGCCCGGCACCGAGTACAGGAAGAACGTGCTGAGCATCGTCGGGTCCGGCCGCGTGCCGAGCACCATCGGCAACGCCGGGTCGACCAGCACCAGGCCCCTGACCAGCTCGGGGTCGTAGGCGGTCTGGAAGAGCGAGATCAACCCGCCCATCGAGTTGCCGACCAGGATCACCGGTTCGTCGACGACCTCGCGCAGGAACCGGCCGAGCAACTTCGTGTTCGCCTGGACGGTGGTCTCGCGCCCTTCCGGGTTGGTGAGGCCGTGCCCGGCGAGGTCGACGGCCGTGACGCGGGCCTTCTGCGCCAGCAACGGCGCGAGCAGCACCCAGTTGAGGTGGGAGCCGCCGAGCCCGTGCACGAGCACGACGCGGGGACCGTCCGCCGGTCCGCCGAAGTCGACCCAGTGCACGGGCCCGCCCAGGTCCGCGTGGTGGCTGGTCCCGCCGAAGTGCGCCACAGTCGTCATACCAACCAGTATGTCGCTTGAACTGACCAGGTGGTAGTGCGCTCTACCTCGGCTTCCACGGGGTGGCGGGGACGCACGTCGCCGGATCGGCCTGCCGGTTGCCCTGGACGACCTTGCCCTGGGGGTCGACGTAGCACTTCTTCCACACGTCGGCGCCGGTGCCGAGCAGGGTGCCCGCCGCGTCGTAGAACTGCAGGACGCCCTGGTCGTCGATGTTCGGGATCTGCCAGTCCGACGGGTAGTACATCCGGACGAGGAACGTGCCGTTGGCGATGCTGGCGTCCACGGTCTGGCCGTCGATCGTGTACGTCACCCGCGCCACCTGGTCGTCGACCCGGCCGGCGACGGTGCGGTTGCCGGGCACACCTCGGTAGATCGGCTTCAGGCTGTGGTCGCCACCGGCGCTCGCGCCGTTGAGCTCGACCGAGTAGTGCCCCGGCAACCACTTCACCTCGGTGCCCGCGAAGCCGGAGTTGTACTCCATGCCGCCGACACCGAGAGTGCAGTCGAGCGCCGAACTGCCGCTGTAGAGCAACGCGAAGCGGACCTGGCCGTCGACCAGCTGGTACAGCTTCGCGTCGCCGGCCCCGGCGATCCGCCCACAGCCCTCCTCGATCGCCTTGACGGTCTCCTCCGGCACCCCGAAGTCCGGTGCCTTCGGCGTTTCCAGCGGGGTGCTGGTGATCTGGACGGCCGGAGCGGGCGATCCCGGCGTCGGAGGGAGCAGCGCCACGCTGGTCGCGACCGCGGTCACCGAGGCCACCCCGGCGAGGACCGGGAACAGCAGGCGGCGCTTGGTGCGGCCGGTGACGGCGCGTTCGACCTCGGCACGGATCCGGGTGTGGCTGCCGGGAGGCAGGTCGCGGGTGGGCGGGAGCATGTCGGTCATCGGTCCTCCCCTGCGGGCACGAGTTCGCGGTGGTGCTGCTGGAGCTTCGCCTTGGCCTTGCTGACCCGCGCGCGGACGCTGCCCTCGGTGATGCCGAAGACGGCCGCCGCGTCGGCGTACGACACCTCGGACCACACGCACAGCGCGAACGCCTCACGTTCGTTGCGCGGCAGTTTGCGCACGGCGGCGAGCAGGTCACGCATCCGTTTCTGGTCATCGAGCCGTTCGGCCACCAGGTCGGCGTGGTCGGGCACTGTGTGGTCGTGGGTCGCGCGCTTGAGGTTCTTGAGGCGCCTGGTCAGCGAGCGCTGTTCGTTGCGCACGACGTTGGTGGCGACGGTGAGCAGCCACGGCAGCGCGGACTCGCGTTCGAGCCGCACGTCCGCGCGCTTGCGCCAGGCCAGCAGGAACGTGGCCTGCAGGTGGTCCTCGGCCTCGGCCCACGAGGCCGTCAACCGGAAGCAGTGGTTGTAGACCGCCTTCGCGTGCCGGTCGAACAGCACCCCGAAGGCGTGCGCACCGCCCCCAGCGGCCTGCGACCACAGCGCGCGGTCGTCAGGGTCTTCGGTTGTCATGTCTGTTCGTGTCCGCTCGCCCCAGAACTGTTGGCACCAGTTTCACGCGCCTCTCGCCAGCGGTGTGGCGCGGAACGTTGCCGGGGGAATGCGCGGTCAGACGGGTGCATCGTGGTACCGCCCCCACGTCCTCGTACTGGTAGTACGGGGGCGTGGGGGCGGTGCCGCGAGGCGCCCTGCTGAGCGTGGATTACCTCGCCAACGTTCCGCGTCATACCGCTATCGTCGCGGAGCGTGGCACATCTGGGGGTGGCCGACCTCGCGGGCATCGCGCAGGCGGCGTACGGCAGAGAACTGCACGACGTGGCCCGGCTGCACGGCGGCAGCAAGAAAGGCGTCTACCGGCTGACGCTCGACGACGGCACGACGGGCGTCGCCTACGTGTGGCGTCCGGACGAGGACTACTGGCCCGAGCACGAACCGGACCCGTTGTTCGGCAACGCGAGCGGGCGCGACCTGTTCCTCACCGCCCACACGACCCTGGCCGAGGCGGGCGCACCCGTGCCCCGGCTCGTGCTGGTGGACCGGGACGTGATCGTGGTCGAGGACCTCGGCGGCGAATTCCTGGAGAAGCTGCTCGACCACGACGCCGACGCCGTGGACCGGCTGTGGGACGACGTCATGGGCATGCACCGGCACACCAGCCCGCGCTACGGCCGCCCCAGCGCGTTGCAACCGCTGGACGCGCCACCGGTGCCGGACGTGGTGCTGCAGAGGGCTCTCGGGCATCTGGAGGTGTGCTGCGAGCGGGTTCCGCGCATCGCCGCCGACCGCGCCCGCCTGGAAACCCAGTTGCACGAACGACATGCGGTGATCGAACCGCGCACCAGGTACGGCCTGATCCACGGCGAACTCGGCCCCGACCACGTGCTCGTGGCGGACTCGCGGCCGGTGCTGATCGACATCGAGGGCGTGATGTTCTTCGACGTCGAGTGGGAGCACGCGTTCCTGGAGCTGCGGTTCGGCCCGCACTACCGCCTCGCGCCCGGACTCGACCCCGCGCGGCTCTCGCTGTACCGGCTGGCGCAGCACCTGTCCCTCGTGGAGGGTCCGCTTCGGTTGCTGGACGGCGACTTCCCGCACCGGGACGCGATGCGGGCGATCGCCGACCACAACATCGAGCGCGTGCTCACCTGCTAGAACTGCCCCAGCCACGCCTCGTCGATCCGCAGCTGCGCCTTGCCCTGACTGGAGGTCTTCTCCACCCGGACGTGCCGGGTGGTCGTGTTCGCGGGCAGGTCGAGGAACTGGACGCCGCGGTGGTTGGGCAACGAGCCCGACTTGACCTTGGTCCAGGTGGTGCCGTTGTCGGACGTGTACAGGGTGTAGTTCTTGAGCCGCGCCGAGTTCGACGCCGGGTAGGTGGTGGAGTCCTCGCGCTGGTTCAGCGCGACGTACGAGACCTGCTGCGCGCTGCCGAGGTCGAACCTGAGCGACACCGTGCCCGCACCCGTTGCGTCCCAATAGGTCTGGTAGTCGCCGTCGGCGGCGTGCGCGGCCGGGTGGCCGGAGCCGGAGGCCGACGCGCTCATCGTGTAGCTCGACGGCGGGATGATGCCTGCCCGGCCTGCGGTCTCGACCTTGAACACCGTGTCGTACTGGTCCCAGTTCGCGAAGCCGGTGAGCGTGATCGTGCCCGCCGCCTGCGTCCACTGCACAACGGCTCCGGTGCGCAGGTTCGTGACGCGGCTGACCTTGTAGCCGTTGTCACGCACCTTCAACGTGCTGCCGGACGGTTTGGTGATGACGTGCACGTAGTGGTTGTCGGGGTTGGACTTCGAGACGGTCGTGACGCCGTGCGCGCCGTCGTTCCAGAACCCCGGTTTGAGCCCGCCGTGCAGGTAGCCGCCGCCGTAGGTGCCGCCGATCGACTCCCAGATGTCGCCCAGGTAGGTGTTCGCGAAGGTGTTGAACGAGGCCTGGTTCGACGGGAACTTCCCGTTGACCATCGCGGTCTCCGCCATCAACGCCTTGACGTCGCTGCCGGCGTTGGTGATCAGCCTGCCGAGCGTGAGCTTGTGGTCGACGGACGAGTTCGAACCCGAGTACCACCACGCACCGGTGCTCGGCAGCTTGAAGCACGCCTCGATGAGCCTCGGCGCGGCCGTGTACACCGCTTGCGGGTAGTCGTAGTTCGGGGTCATGCCGGTCTTCTGCTCGTTGCTGATCGTGTCCATGATCGCGGTGTCCTCGTTGTTGTTGCTGAGGACCATGTCCGGCCTCTCCCGCCGGATCCGTTCGTACAGGCCGTTCTGCTCCCAGTACGCGTTGTCGTTGTCGATCCAGAACCCGGCGAGCTTCGGGTAGCGCTGCATGACCTCGACGAAGTTGTCGTAGCTGAACTGCCCGAACCCAGGCCGTTCCTGCAGGTTCACCGTCCTGCCCTTGTACTTCGAGTACCCGGCCGAGTCGAGCCACTCGTGCCCGCCCTCGTCGTGCCACTGCGGGTCGTCGGTCATGTAGTTGACGACCTTCACCCCCTGAGCCGAGGCCGCGTCGATCAGCTCACCGAGGAAGTCCCGCTTGGTGGCACAACTGCCGGGAATCGCCGACGGCCACGCCCGCGCGTACCCGAGCCTGCTGTGGAACGACGCGAGCACGATGTACTGCGCGTGCAGCTTCTTCGCCTCGTCCACCCAGTACTGCGCGCTCCACCCGCCACCCGTGACGGCGGCTTCCCAAGCGGCGCAACTGGTGTAGCCGGGACTCGTCCGCATCCCCCAGTGCAGGAACAGCCCGGACGTGGCCGCCCGCAGCCAGTCCTGGCGCGGGTGCAGCACCTCGGCGCGCGCCGGAAGGCTCACGCCTGCAACGAGAAGGACGGCGGTCATCACCACGCCGAGCCGACGCAACGTTCTCCGCACGAGCGAGCCTCCTGACGGACGGGCTCCCCGCGGCGGAAGGAAGATGTGCCCAGGTCTACGCCGATCCGAGCACCACTTCAAGAGTTCATCGGAGGTCTGATGGCGTTACATGACCGAACACAGCAGATCTTGCCCGAATGAGCCGATGTCTTCCCGCGTCTCACCACGTGGGCGGCCTGGCCGAGAACCTCGCCGGATGTCAGCATCGGAGGCGTGTCCCAGGCATCCGTGCTCAGCACGCGCCGTCACGTCGACCTCCGTCGGCAGGCGAGCGCGATCTGTGCCGTGCCAGCCTTCGCCTGACCGGAGAGCAGCCGAACCCCCGCAAGAAGGGGAGGGACGCATGAGCCGCACCGCCGCCACCGTGCTCAGGTCCGTGCTGGACCACGGACCCGTCGCACGCAGCACCATCGCCCGCCTCACCGGGCTGAGCGCCGCCACCGTCACGAAGCAGTACGCCGAACTCGCCGAACGCGGGCTGGTGCGCGAGGTCGACGCGCGGGTGCCGCGGGTGACGATCGGGCGGCCGCACGTGCCGGTGGACATCGACGTGGACCGGCACGTGGTGTGCGGGGTGCACATCGCTTACGGGCACACGACTCTGGCGCTCGTGGACCTGCGCGGGCGGGTGCTCGCCGAGGAACGGGAGCCGCACCGGCGGCCCGACGCGGCGAAGGCGTTGCGGCGGATCGCCGAACGGGTGCCCGCGTTCCTGCGCCGGCACGACCGGGTGCCGATCGGGGTCGGGCTCGCCACCGGCGGGCGGATCGACGACGGCACGATCGTGGAGCACAGTCAGCTCGGCTGGAAGGACGTTCCGGCCGGGCAGTTCCTGACCACCGCGCTCGACATGGCAGTTCAGGTCGAGTCGCACTCGAGGGCGCTCGCGCGGGCCGAGCAGCTCTTCGGGGCTGATCCCAGAGCCCGCACCAGCTTGGTGCACCTGTTCGTGGGCAACGTGGTCGACGCGGCCATCGTCACCGGCGGGTCGGTGCACAGCGGTCCGGGTGGCGCGGCGGGCGAGATCGCGCACCTGCGGCTGCGGGACGACGACACGCCGTGCCCGTGCGGGCGGCGGGGCTGTCTGGAGGCCGCGACGTCGAACCGGACGCTCGCGGAACGGGCCGCGCGGCTCGGGATCATCGCGGAACCGTTGCTGGACCTGCTGATCGAGGCGGGGCGACGCGGCGACCAGCGCGCGGTCGAGTTGTTCCGGCGCCGGTCGCGGCTCGTCGGGCAGGCGGCGCAGCTGCTGCTCGACGTGATCAACCCGGAGGTGCTCGTGGTCGTGGAGGCGGGCGCGATCCTCATTCCCGGATGCTGGAACGAATTGACAGCGGAAATCCACGAGCGCAAGGGCGACGTCATTCAGACGAGTTTCGGCAGTGACGTTCTGAGCGTCGCCGCCGGCAGCGTCGTGCTCAGCGACATCTACGGTGGAACGACTTATTTTCCCTGAGCAGAAAATAGACACTTCGAACCCCTGAACTGCACGCTTGTGCCATGACCTCAGTCCAGGAAAAGACGCTCACCGTCAAGCCGATCGCCGGGCACATCGGCGCGGAAATCTCGGGCATCGACATTTCCCGGCCACTTCGCGCACTTGAGCTGGAGGCCGTCCAGAAGGCGCTGCACGAGCACAAGGTGATTTTCTTCCGCGACCAGGAGCTGGACCACGCGAGCCAGATCGCGTTCGGCCGCCAGTTCGGTGAACTCACCTACGCCCACCCGCACGACGACGCCCCGCCGACCGGTTTCCCGGAGATCTTCACGATCGACCCGCGCCGGTACGAGGACCGCTACGGCAAGGACTTCAAGCAGACCCAGAAACGCCAGTACAGCTACTTCGCGGGCTGGCACACCGACGTCACCGCCGCCGTGAACCCGCCCGCCGCGTCGATCCTGCGCGCCGAAGTGGTGCCCGAGATCGGCGGCGACACGACGTGGACGAACCTCGTCGCCGCCTACAACGGGCTCTCCCAGCCCGTCAAGTCCTTTGTGGACGAACTCAGGGCCGAGCACCGCTACGGCGGTTCCGTGAAGGTCGCGGACGGCGCGTACGCCAAGCGCGTCAACGACAACCTGCTCGTCGCCGAACACCCGGTCGTGCGCGTGCACCCCGTCACCGGCGAGAAGGGCCTGTTCGTCAACCCGGGCTTCACCAGTCACGTCGTGGGCGTGTCGGCCGCGGAGAGCAAGGCGATCCTCGACCTGCTGTACGCCGAGCTCACCCGGCCCGAGTACACCGTGCGGTTCCGCTGGGAGCCCGGCAGCGTCGCGTTCTGGGACAACCGCGCCACCGCCCACCTCGCCCCGCGCGACTTGGAGCACCTCGACGTCCAGCGCACCCTGCACCGCGTCACGCTCATCGGCGACACTCCGGTGGGCCCGGACGGCCGCGAGTCCACGCTGCTCGCCGGCCGCCCGTTCACCGCCGACCACGCCGTGGTGGTGGACTGATGCCGACCAGACGTTCGCTGCTGCTCGGCCTCGCGGCTCTCGGTGCCGCGGGGTGCTCCGCGGGCGGCACCACCACGCAGCAGGTCCTCGGCGACCTGCCCACCACACCCCCGCCACCCGACACGAAGCTGTCGATCTCCATCCGCACCACGCTCAAGCAACTCGAAGCCAACGGCGAGCTCGGCACGCTCCCCTTCCAGGTCAGCGACTGGCCGAACATCCAGGCCGGGCCGGACGTCATCCAGGCGTTCCGCGCGCGGTCCGTCGACCTCGCTGCCAACGCCGGCATCCCGCCGATCCAGGCCCAGGCGACCCGGCTGCAGACGAAGATCGTCGCGGTCGGCGAACGCGACAAGCCGCTGTACACCTACGCCACCAAGCCGGGTTCGACGGTCAAGTCGCTGCAGGACTTCAAGGGCAAGAAGATCGCGTTCAGCCAGGGCCAGGCGCAGGGCGTGGTCGTCCTGCGCACCCTGAAGGAGCTCGGCCTCAAGATCAGCGACGTCGAGCTGATCCCGTTGACCAGCAACCAGTTCCTCACCGCCGTGCAGGCGGGCCAGGTCGACGTGGCCGTGCTCGCCGAACCCCAGCTGACCAAGTACCTCGGCCAGTACCCGGACGCGACCGCGATCCCGATGAACTCCGTCGACCTGCTCACGGTCCTGTGGGCGCCGGTCGAGGTCCTCAACGACCCCGCGAAACTGGCCGCCATCAAGGCGTTCATCCCGTTCTGGGCGCGCGGCACGGTGTGGAGCTACGAGAACCCGGACAAGTGGGTCGACCACTACTACGTGAAGGACCAGAACGTCTCCAGAGCCGACGGCGACCGCATCGTGCAGTCCACGCCGCCGCTGACGTTCCCCACGAACTGGGACCGCGCGATCCAGTGGGAGCAGGAGACCGCGGATCTGCTGGCAGAAGGCGGTTTCGTGGAGAAGTTCGACGTCACCGGCCTGTTCGACCGCCGATTCGAGAAGGTCGCCGCCGAGGCCGTCGACGCCAAGTACCGGAGCCGGACATGACCCACGTGCTCGACCGCCCCGCCGCCGTCGCCACTCCGGCCGCCCCGGCCCGCCGCACACGCCTGGGACTGGGCAAACCCATCCCGTACGGACGGGTCCTCGGCCCGGCGCTGATCATCGCGGTCTGGAGCGTCGCCTCCGCGACCGGCGCGCTCGACCCGCGCATCCTGTCCGCCCCGTGGACGATCGTCCACACAGGAATCGAGCTGACCGGGAACGGCAAGCTCCCGGAAAGCATCCTCACGTCACTGCAACGCGCCGCGCTCGGCTTCTTCTTCGGTGCCGCAACGGGAACACTGCTCGCCATCGCGTCCGGGCTGAGCCGCGTCGGCGAGGCGTTGATCGACGGCACGGTCCAGGTCAAGCGCGCGATCCCGTCGCTCGGCCTGATCCCGTTGCTGATCCTGTGGCTCGGCATCGGCGAGGAATTCAAGATCGTCGTCATCGCCGTGACCATCGCGACGATCATGTACCTCCAGACCTACGCGGCACTCACGAGCATCGACAGCCGCTACGTCGAACTCGCCGAAGCCGTGGGCCTGGGCCGCGCCCAGTACGTGCGCAAGGTCGTCTTCCCCGGCGCACTGCCGGGGTTCTTCCTCGGGCTCCGGCTCGCCGTCACCGCGTCCTGGCTGTCGCTCGTGGTGCTGGAGCAGATCAACGCCACCAGCGGCATCGGCTACCTCATGTTCCAGGCCCAGAACTACGGGCAGACCGACGTGATCGTCGTCGGCCTCGTCGTCTACGGCCTCTTCGGGTTCGTCTCGGACGCGGTGCTGCGGATCATCGAACGGAGGGCGCTGGCATGGCGACGCACGCTGTCCGGGTGAACGGCCTCACGAGGCAGTTCCAGGACCGCAGGATCCTCGACGACCTCGACCTCACCATCGCACCCGGCGAGTTCGCGGCCCTGCTGGGCCGCAGCGGTTCCGGCAAGTCCACGCTGCTCAAGGCCATCGCCGGACTCGACCACGACGTCACCGGCGAAGGCACCCTCGAAGTGCCGCACGAGGTCGCCGTCGCGTTCCAGGACTCCCGCCTGCTCCCCTGGCTGCGCGTCCTCGACAACGTCGAACTCGGCGTGAAACCGGGCAAGGGCGAGGCAGCACTGGAGGAAGTCGGACTCAAGGGCCGCGAGAAGGCCTGGCCCGCCGAACTCTCCGGCGGCGAGCAGCAACGCGTCGCACTCGCCCGCTGCCTCGTCCGCGAACCCCGCCTGCTGCTTGCCGACGAACCCTTCGGCGCGCTGGACGCGTTGACCCGCATCAGGATGCACGACCTGCTGCGCGAACTGTGCGCCAAGCACCGGCCCGCCGTCCTGCTGGTCACGCACGACGTCGACGAGGCGATCGAACTCGCCGACCGCGTCCTCGTCCTGCAGGACGGCCGCATCGGCCTCGACCTCCCGGCGCACGACGCCGACCGCACGCACCTGTTGTCCGCACTCGGCATCGGAGCACCGGCATGACGCTGCACCTCAACCTCTTCATCCACGACACCGGCCACCACGAGGCATCCTGGCGGCTGCCCGAGTCGGAACCGCTGGCGCACATCGACATCGCCTACCACCAGCGGATCGCGCAGATCGCCGAGGACGCCAAGTTCGACTCGGTGTTCCTCGCGGATTCCCCCGTGCTGTGGGGAAATCCGAGCCGCCGCCCGTCCGGCCGGATCGAACCCACGATCCTGCTGACCGCGATCGCCGCCGTGACAACACGAATCGGCCTGATCGCCACCGCGTCCACCACCTACAACGACCCGTTCAACCTGGCCCGCCGGTTCAGCTCGCTCGACCACGTGAGCGCCGGCCGCGCGGGCTGGAACATCGTCACGACGGCGGGCGACGACGCGGCCCGCAACTTCGGCCTCGACGCCCAGCCCGCGCACCTGACCCGCTACGACCGGGCCGCGGAGTTCGTGGACGTGTCGAAGAAGCTCTGGGACTCCTGGGACGACGACGCGATCGTCGCCGACAAGGCGGAAGGCGTGCACGCGCTGGACGACCGCGTCCACACCGTCGACCACGTCGGCCCGCACTTCAAGGTCCGCGGCCCGCTCAACCTCCCGCGCTCACCCCAGGGCTACCCGCTGCTCGTCCAGGCGGGCAGTTCCGAGGACGGCAGGGACTTCGCCGCCCGGCACGCCGAGGCCGTCTTCACCGCGCACCAGACGCTGGAGGACGCCGTCGCGTTCTACCAGGACGTCAAACGCCGGGCGATCGAGTTCGGCCGCGACCCGAACGAGGTCAAGATCCTCCCCGGTCTGGTCCCGGTCATCGGTGCCACCGAGGAAGAAGCGCACGCCCTCGACGCCGAACTGGAACGCCTGATCGTCCACGAGCACGCCGCCCGCCAGCTCGCGGGCCTGCTCAAGGTCGAGCACCTCGAACTGGACGAGGAACTCCCCGCCGACCTGCCGGACGAGGCCGCGATCGAGGGCGCCAAGTCCCGCTACACGTTGATCGTCGAACTGGGCCGGCGCGAACGCCTCACCGTCCGGCAGCTGATCGGCAGGCTCGGCGGCGGCCGCGGCCACAAGACGTTCGCCGGCACCGCGGTCCAGGTCGCCGACCAGCTCGAACAGTGGCACCGGGCAGGCGCCGCGGACGGGTTCAACATCATGCCCGCGGTGCTGCCGTCCGGTCTGGAACGCTTCGCCGGAGACGTGCTCCCGATCCTGCGGCGGCGCGGCCTCTTCCGCACCGACTACACCGGCACGACCCTGCGCGAGCACTACGGCCTGCCGCGCCCGGCGAGCCAGTTCGCGGCGCTACCCGTGTGACGGGTGCCCGTACAGCCCGACGCCCGCGATCTCCAGCGTCGTGAGGAACGTGGTCGAGGCCTGGTAGGAGGCCTCGACCAGTTCCGCGGTGTGCGAGAAGTCCAACGGCGTCACGGCCTGCACGGGTGCACCCGGCAGGTACAGCACCGGCGTGCTCTGCGAGGCGAGTTCGACCTCCAGCACGGCCTGGTTGCGCATGCCCAGGGTCGCCCAGAACAGCAACGTCTCGGCCAGCGTCTCCGGCACGGTCGGCAGGTGGCCGGGGAACGCGCAGTCCAGCACCACCAACGACTTCGCGCCCATCGCGAGCGCCTGGCGGATCGGCACGTTCGCCAGCACGCCGCCGTCGTAGAGCACGCGGTCGCCGATCCGCACCGGCGGGTAGACACCCGGAATCGCCGCGCTGGCGAGGATCGCGGGCACCAGCTCGCCCTCGGTGATGTTCACCGCCTCGCCGGTCACGCAGTCCACCGACACCGCGCCGAACGGCAGCGTGAGGTCCGCGAACGACGCGCAGCCGCCGAGCCCGTCCTCCAGCACGGAGGCGAGCCCGGTGTTCGGGAAGAGGTAGGTCTTGTTGGTGCGCAACGACCTCAGCTGCGCGATCGGCCCGCCGGGGAACACGCGCGGCCGGGTCATGCCCTCCCACAGCAGCGCGAGCCGTTCGAACGCCTTGTCCGGGTCCAGCGCGAGCAACGAGCCGTTGACCGAGCCGACCGACGTGCCGACCACCAGATCGGGCTTCACGCCGTGCTCGTGCAGCGCCCGCAGCATGCCCACCTGCGCGGCGCCGAGGCTTCCCCCGCCGCCGAGCACGAACCCGACTGGTCCTGGCAGTTCGATCGTCACGTCCGGTGATCCTAAAGCGAGGCAACGGAAAGGGCTGGTTTCGGTCTACACTGAAGCTACTGAGTGCACGAGCAGCGGGATCGCCAGTTCGGCACGGGTGCGCGAGCCGTGGAACCCGGTCAGCGAGCTCAGCACCGGCTCGGCCTGGCTGCGCACCACCACGTGCTCGTCCCGCAGCGCCACCACGACGTCCCCGATGCGGTCGGCCGCCAGGGGGCTGACCGGCCCGAACCACCCGGCCTCGACGGCGTCCTCACGGGTCAGCACGTCCGCGCGGTCCCCGAGGAACTCCCGCCACGTCGCGATCACCTCGTCGCTCTCGACGTGCAGGTACCGCACCCGCGGTTCCCCCGCGATCACGCGAACCCCCTGCCACAGCAAGGGTTCCGTGTCGAAGTCGATCCGCTCGCCCGCGGTGACCATGCCGTGGTCCGCCGTCACCACCAGCTGCGAGCCCTCCGGCATCCGCGCCGCGATCCGTTCGGCCAGCGAGTCCACGAACTCCAGCTGCATCAGCCACTCCTCGGACCCCGGCCCGTAGACGTGCCCGATCGTGTCGAGGTCCGCGTGGTAGGCGTAGCAGAACGACCGGTCCTGCCGGACCGCCGCGACGGCCCCGAGCGCCAGGTCGCCGAACCCCGCCACGCCGCGGAACCACGACCCGCGCAGCGCCGCCCTGGTCAGCCCGGACGAACGGTGCAGCAGCGGGGCGACCGCGCTCACCGCGACCCCGGCGGCGGCCGCGCGTTCGAACAGCGTCGGGTGCGGCTGCACGACCTCCGGCACGAGCGTCTTGCGCAGGTCGTGGCCGTGCTCACCGGCCCGCGACCAGGTCAGCGAGTTCAGCACCTCGTCGCCGACGGCGAACGTGTAGCCGACGATGCCGTGCTCACCGGAGTGCAGTCCGGTGCCGATCGAGGCGATGCTCGTGGCCGTCGAGGACGGGAAGCCCGCGTCGATCGAGCGGTCCGGCAGCGAGGACAGGAACGGCGCGTGAGCGGCGTGCGCGCGCAGCAGCTCGTGGCCCAGGCCGTCGACGAGCAGCAGGACGACACGCCGGGCCGCGGGCAGGCCGAGCGTGTTGTCGGCACCCGGAACTTCCAGGCCCGACAGCAGTGAGGGAACGACCTCGGCGATGGTCATGAAGGACACCGTGCCACGTCGAATCGGACAGCGGGCAGAATGGCGCGCTGTGACAACGCTCATCCACCAGAAGATCGCTGACGAGCTCGGCGTGGCCGCTGGCCAGGTCGGCTCTGCTGTCGAACTGCTCGACGGTGGCGCGACCGTCCCGTTCGTCGCCCGCTACCGCAAGGAGGCGACCGGCGGTCTCGACGACGCCCAGCTGCGCACGCTCGAGGAACGCCTCGGCTACCTGCGCGAACTGGAAGAGCGCCGGGCTGCCGTCCTCAACTCCATCAGCGAGCAGGGCAAGCTCACCGAAGCCCTCGAAGCGCAGATCCTCGCCGCCGAGTCCAAGGCGCGGCTGGAGGACCTCTACCTGCCGTACAAGCAGAAGCGCCGCACCAAGGCCCAGATCGCGAAGGAGGCCGGTCTCGAACCGCTCGCCGACGCACTTCTGGGTGATCCTGGCCTGAACCCTCAGGAAGAGGCCGCCAAGTTCGTCGACCCGGCCAAGGAGGTCGCGGACGCCGCGGCCGCCCTGCAGGGCGCGCGGGCCATCCTGGTCGAGCGGTTCGGCGAGGACGGCGACCTGATCGGCGACCTGCGCGAGCAGATGTGGACGCGCGGCCGGGTCGTCTCCAAGGTCCGCGAGGGCAAGGAGACCGACGGCGCGAAGTTCTCCGACTACTTCGAGTTCGACGAGCCGTTCGCGAAGCTGCCGTCGCACCGCATCCTCGCCCTGTTCCGCGGCGAGAAGGAGGAGGTCCTCGACCTCGTCCTGGAGCCGGAGGAGCCCAACGAGGAAGGCGGGCCGTCCACGTTCGAGGTGCGCATCGCGTCGCGCTTCGGCATCGACGACCGGGGCCGTCCCGGTGACAAGTGGCTCACCGACACCGTCCGCTGGGCGTGGCGCACGCGCATCCTCGTGCACCTGGGCATCGACCTGCGCGGCCGGCTGCGCTCGTTCGCCGAGGACGAGGCCGTCAAGGTGTTCGCGTCGAACCTGCGCGACCTGCTGCTGGCCGCCCCGGCCGGCACCCGCGCCACGATGGGCCTCGACCCGGGCTACCGCACCGGCGTCAAGGTCGCGATCGTCGACGCCACCGGCAAGGTCGTCGCGCACGGCGTCATCCAGCCGCACGTGCCCGCGAACCGCTGGGACGAGTCGATCGCGAAGCTCGCCGCGTGGTCCAAGCAGCACAACGTCGACCTGATCGCGATCGGCAACGGCACGGCCTCGCGCGAGACCGACAAGCTCGCCGCCGACCTGATCAAGCGCCACCCCGACCTGGGCCTCACCAAGATCGTGGTGTCCGAGGCGGGCGCGTCGGTGTACTCGGCATCGGCCTACGCGTCGTCCGAACTGCCCGGCCTGGACGTCTCGATCCGCGGCGCCGTGTCGATCGCGCGCCGCCTGCAGGACCCGCTGGCCGAGCTCGTGAAGATCGACCCGAAGTCGATCGGCGTCGGCCAGTACCAGCACGACCTCGCGGAGTCGAAGCTGTCGCGGTCGCTGGACGCGGTGGTCGAGGACTGCGTGAACGCGGTCGGCGTGGACCTCAACACGGCGTCCGTGCCGCTGCTGACCCGCGTCTCCGGCATCACCGCCGGCCTCGCGGAGAACATCGTGCTGCACCGCGACTCGAACGGCCCGTTCAAGACCCGCAAGTCGCTGATGGAGGTCGCGCGACTCGGCCCCAAGGCGTTCGAGCAGTGCGCGGGCTTCCTCAAGATCCGCGGCGGCGACGAACCGCTCGACGCGTCCTCGGTGCACCCCGAGGCGTACCCGGTCGTGCGCCGCATCCAGGAGGCCGCCGGTGCCGAGCTGATCGGCAACACCGCGGTGCTCACGAAGGTGCGGCCCGAGCAGTTCGTGGACGAGAAGTTCGGTCTGCCGACCGTCACGGACATCCTGCGCGAGCTGGAGAAGCCGGGCCGCGACCCGCGCCCGGCGTTCAAGACGGCGACTTTCGCGGACGGCGTCGAGAAGATCGCCGACCTCAAGCCCGGCATGGTGCTGGAGGGCGTCGTGACGAACGTGGCCGCGTTCGGCGCGTTCGTCGACATCGGCGTGCACCAGGACGGCCTCGTGCACATCTCGGCCCTGTCCAACACCTACGTCAAGGACCCGCGCGACGTCGTGAAGTCCGGTGACGTGGTGCGGGTGAAGGTGCTGGAGGTCGACGAGGCCCGCAAGCGCATCGGCCTCACGCTGCGGCTGACCGACGAGCCGGGCAAGCCCGCGCCGAAGCAGGGCGGCGGTGGCGGCGGTCGTGACCGCGGTGGCCGTCCGCAGCAGCAGCGCGGGGGTGGGCAGCAGCGCGGCGGACAGCAGCGCAACTCGCCGCCGCCCGCCAGCGGCTCGATGGCGGACGCGCTCCGCAAGGCCGGGTTCGGCAAGTAGAACGGACGAGAAACGGGCCCTCCTGGCGACAGGACGGGCCCGTTTCTCATTTGGCGGGTGGGTGGGGCCGGTGCCTCTGGCCGGCGGGCCGGAGCGACTTGGGGCGGCGGGTCGAGGCCGAAGCACCGTTCCCCGGCGCCTGACCCCTACTTGGCGCGGGTGCCCTTGGCCTTCACGAGTTCCGACTCGAACAGCTCCTCGACAGTGGTCAGACCGCCGGGCACCTTCGAGTCGACCTTCGCGATGTAGGACTGCGTGGCCGACGGCCGTCCGACGAGCGAGTAGTGCAGCGCGCCGGTCAGCCCCTGCGTGTCCAGGCCGTTGGTGTTGTGGAACGCGTCCAGCACGCCGTCGCGCGTGAGGTCGCCCTTCTGGCAGGCCTTCTCGATGACCGACAGGAACACCTTCGCGACGGTGTAGCCGTGGTCGACGTAGATCGCGGGCTTGTCGTTCGGGTAGTACTTGTTGAACGCCGCCGCGACCTCGCGCGGGCCCTGCTGCGTGCCGGTGAACGGCGCCACCGACGTCACGACGGTCACCTGCTTCTCGACGGCCGGGCCGACCGGGGAGTCGAGGATGGCGGTGTCGAAGCCGACCACGTTGACCAGGAACGGCACGTCCCACTTCAGCGCGGCGGCCACGCCCACGGCGGCGGCGGTCTGCGGCGGGGTGGTGCTCAGCACGACGGCCTTGGCGCCCTGGGCCTTCAGCGCGGCGACCTGCTGGCTGAGGTCGGCGGCGACCTCGCTGATCGGCTGCTCGGCGATCTTCATGTTCCACTGCGTGCCGACGAACCGGCTGCCCTCGACCGCGTTGTCGCCGTAGCTGCCCTGGGCATAGATGTGTCCGACGGTGTCGCCTTCCTTGATCACGCCGCGGCGCTTGTAGTGATCAAGTCCGTTGATGACGTCGAGGTCGTACGTCGTGCCCACGATCATCATGTGCGGGTTGCCGAGCAGGGACGCCGCCCACGAGGCCGGGGCCGTCAGCGTGCGGGTCTGCATGATGTCGGGCTCGATGGCGGCGGTCATCGGCGTGCCGGCGAGTTCCAGCAGGCCGAGGACCTGCGGCTCCAGGTCGAAGTACGCGTCGAGCGCCTTCTGCACGTCGTAGGCGTGGTCCTTCTGCTTGAGCTCGATCTTGCGGCCGCAGATGCCGCCGCGGTCGTTGACCTGCTTGACGTACAGGTCGTAGCCCTTCAGGCGGGTCAGCGCGGAGCCTTTGAACGGGCCTGTCATGTCGGTCAGGATGCCGAGCGAGATCGTGTCGTCGGTAACGCCCGGCCCCATCTTGACCTGGGGCTTCTCAGCTGTCTCTGCGCCACAGCCGGCCACGAGGACAGCGAGCGCCAAGGCGGCGGTGGGCAGTACGCGGCGGAGGGGCATGCAGCAGTCCTTGTCCAAATGATCTCGGCATACTAAGCGGTAGCTCAGTATTGACACGGGGGTCACATAATGTCCCCTTATGTGGTACGGAACACAGATACGTAAGGTTCATGTGACTACCGCTCGACTACGGAGTGTGCTAGCTCTTCGGTACCGAACGAAATGAGATACGGGCTGATCGGTCACATTTCACACCTCCGTACGGACGCATCCGAACGCGTGAAGATCTGAAATGGTTGCTCCCACACGGTTATGGGGAGGCGTGCGTGAACGAGGCCGACGCGATCGTCATCGGGTCCGGACCGAACGGGTTGGTGGCCGCGGCACTACTCGCGGACGCCGGGTGGGACGTCCTCGTGCTGGAGCGGCGCGACAGGCCTGGTGGCGCCGTGACGTC
Source organism: Lentzea sp. JNUCC 0626 (assembly GCF_043632865.1). NCBI lineage: Bacteria > Bacillati > Actinomycetota > Actinomycetes > Pseudonocardiales > Pseudonocardiaceae > Lentzea > Lentzea sp. JNUCC 0626. Next base: position 9,826,701 of record NZ_CP171635.1, on the reverse strand, counting down.
GGCGGAGTTGACCGCGCCCGGCTTCACCAACGACGTCTACAGCGCCTTCTACCCGTTGGGTCTGGGCTCCCCCGTGCTCAGTGCGCTGAACCTCGACGTGCAGTGGCAGCACGCTCCAGCCGTCCTAGCGCACGTTCTGCCGGATGACCGAGTCGCACTGCTCTCCCGCGACGTCGCCGAGACGGCCAAATCCGTCGGCACCTTTGCCCACGCGGACAGCGAACGCTGGCAGACGGAGTACGCGCGGTGGCTCCAGGTGCGCGATGCGGTACTTCACTCTCTGTTGCAACCGTTTCCACCGGTGCGCGGCGGCCTCTCCCTGCTGCGTTCGGCCGGGGTCGGCGAGGCGCTGCGGCTGGCCCGCATGCTGACGTTGCCGGTGCGCCGCCTGGGCGAGGAGCTGTTCGACGGCGAGGGCGCGCGCCTGCTGCTGGCGGGCAACACGATGCACACCGACCTCGGTCCCGACCACGCGGGCGGCGCGGGGTTCGGCTGGCTGCTCGCGATGCTCGGCCAGGAGGTCGGCAACCCGGTCCCGCGCGGCGGTGCGGGCGAACTGACGGCGTCGCTCGTGCGGCGGTTCGGTGGCCGTGTCGAGACGAACGCCGAGGTCACCGAGGTGCTGCACGCGCGCGGTGTGGCCGTGGGCGTGCGTCTGGCCGACGGGTCGGTCGTGCGCGCACGCCGTGCGGTCGTCGCCGACATCCCGGCCCCGTCGCTCTACCTCGACCTGCTCGGCCCCGACGCGTTGCCGGCGAAGCTCGCCGACGACCTGCGCCGCTTCCAGTGGGACAGCGACACGATCAAGGTCGACTGGGCGCTCTCCGGCCCGATCCCGTGGACGAACCCGGAGGCCGCGCGGGCTGGCACGGTCCACCTCGGCGGTGACGTGAACGGCCTCGCGACCGTCGCCCACGAACTCGCCTGCGGCAAGGTGCCCCGCACGCCGTTCATGGTCCTGGGCCAGATGACGACGACCGACCCGTCACGTTCCCCCGCGGGCACCGAGGCCGCGTGGGCGTACACACACGTGCCGTTGGGCGGGAACTGGACGCCGGAGCGCCTGAAGCGCCGTGCCGACCGCATCGAGGTGATGATCGAGGAGCGCGCCCCGGGCTTCCGTTCGCGCATCCTCGGCCGTTCGGTGCTCGGCCCGGCGGAGATCGGCTCGGTCAACGGCGGCACCGGCGCGATCCACCAGCAGCTGGTGTTCCGGCCGTTGCCGGGGCTGGGTCGCGCGGACACGCCGTTCGACCGCCTCTACCTGGCGGGCTCGTCGGCGTGGCCGGGTGGCGGTGTGCACGGCGCGGCGGGGGCGAACGCGGCACGGGCGGCGCTCGCCCGCTGGGGCGCGGCCGGTGAGCTCTACAAGACCCTGATCCAGGGTCTGCACAAGGCCCTTTACTGAGTTACTGAGTGCGGGCGAGCTTGCGGGCGCGCGACGCCCGCAGGTAGCCGAGCACGAGCGCTTCGAGGTCGGGACGCGTTGTCTCCCAACCGGAAGGCACGGTCCCGCCGCGCACCAGCGCGGTGATCTGCCGGGACGTGCGCGAGGAGTCGACCACGCCGTCCCCGTCGAACGCCTCGTCAGCGGGCCCGATGACGACGTGGTGCTCGTCCAGGATCTCGTCGATGTCGCCGCACAGCTGCACGCGGCCCTCGTCGAGCAGCAGCAGGTGATCGCAGACGTCGCCGAGGTCGGTGAGCAGGTGCGAGGACAGCAGGACCGTCGTGCCGCGTTCGGCGACCTCGGTCATGACGATCCGCAACGTCTCGTCGCGCGCCAACGGGTCGAGGTCGGCCATCGGTTCGTCCAGCAGCAGCACCTTCGGCAGGCGCCCCAACGCCATCGCGATCGCGACCTGGGTACGCGCACCGGCCGACAACGTGCGGACCTTCGCCCCTTTGTCCACGCCCGCAAGGAGATCGAGCACCTCGTCGGCGCGGTCGGCCGACCACCGATCGTTCATCGCGGCGCCCGCGCGCATCAGCTCGCGAACCGTGAACTGGTCGTACAGCGGCCTTTGCTGGGTCAGCAACGACACGTCGGGGTGCATCCGGCCGCGCACCGGCGTGCCGTGCACGGTGATCTCGCCGTGCGTGGGCCACGCGAGCCCGGCGATCAACGACAGCAACGTGCTCTTGCCGGCGCCGTTCGGCCCGACCAGTCCCGTGACGCTGCCCTCCGGCAGTGCGAACGAGCACTCGTCGACGGCTTTGGTGCGCCCGAAGTGCTTCGCGACGTTCTCCGCCCGCACCGGACTGGTGTTCATGCCGCTCCCACGTCCACAGTGGACTTCAGTAGTGCGTGCCCCGCACGTCGGTGTAGATGGCGTCGACCTCGTCGCCGGACAACCCCTCGCCGACCGCTCGGTCCATCCAGCCCTCGAGGTCCTGCCGCAGCGGCGCGCCGGCCTTCGCCGCCTCGGTGGCGAGCGAGGCCGTGACGAACGTGCCCATGCCGCGCCGACCCTCCACGAGGCCTTCGTGTTCGAGCTCGCGGTAGGCCTTCAACACGGTGTTGGGGTTGACCCTGGTGGCCTCCACCACCTCCCGTGCGGTCGGCAGCTTGTCGCCGGGGCCGAGCAGCCCCATTCGCATGGCCTGCTTGACCTGCGCGGCGATCTGGAGATAGGTGGACACCCCGGAGTGCCGATCGATGCGAAACTCGATCACGCCGCTCAGCATAGGTGCCCACCCGCGCCGTTCACGTCTGCCTGCGCACGACCCACACCGTGCCCAGTGCGAACAGCACCGCGCAGCCCACGAAGATCGCGCCCTCGACCAGGTGCAGCGCCGTCGCCTGCTCGACGGGGATGACGTCGTTGAACCGCTGCGCCAGCCCGTTCTCCCGGAAGCAGGCCGCCGTGTCGACGACGCCCTGCGCGTCCTCCTTGCCGACGCAGTTCATCAACGGCCCCGGGTCTGCGACCACCTGGCCCTTAGCGTCGAGGTAACCACCCGCCACGTGCAGCGGCCCGTACCGCATCGGGGGAGCCAGCACGTCGTCGCTGATCACCCTGGTCGGCGCGAGCAGGTGCTCCCGCGTCTGCAGGGCGACCGCACGGGTGGCGACGTACAGCCCGAGCGTCACCGTCATCGCCGCGACCGTGCGCTTGAACACCGCGCCCGCGAGCATGCCCGACGTGAACGCGAAGAGCGTGTACGCGACCGGCGAGACGCTCCGGCCGTCGAAGATCGTGCCGTAGTACGGCCCGAGCCCGAGCGGCCCGAGGCTGCCCACCGCGTCGAGCCAGCTGTGCACCACGACCTGCCACACCAGCACCGCTGTGAGTGCGGGCAACGCCGTCACCACGAACTTGGCGACCATCCACCGAGTCCGGCTCACCGACTGCGTGAACGCCAGCGCGTGCGTCCCTTGCTCGTACTCGCGAGCGAACAACGGCGCGCCAACGAACACCCCGATCAACAACGGCGCCGCCAGCACCGTGACCGCCGCGATGTGCATCTTCTCGAACCAGGCCACCTGGAACTCGGCGGCCGCCGGCGAGCGACAGGCGTCGATCCCCTTCCCCACGCAGTCGAGGAGCCCGCGGTCGGTGAGTTCGCCGACCGACACCGCCCTGAGCACCAGGATGGTGATGACCCCCACGACCAACCCGATGGCGAGCGTGAGGAACAACGTCCGCTGCTGCCGCCACACGACCCACGTCATGCCGCCACCGCCGTCCGCATGTGCGCGAGCGCGAGCCCGCTGAGGGTGCGGTGTTCGGGGAAGGTCTGGAGGAGCGTTTTGACGTCGCCTGCCAGGCTTATGCGCCCGTTTGCGAGCAACACGAGGTGGTCGCACACGTCTTCCAGCTCTGCCAGCACGTGCGATGACAGCAGCACCGTGATGCCGTTCGTTCGGCATTCCTCGGTGAGTGTCTGCAGCACGTTCTGGCGGGCCAGCGGGTCCAGGTCTGCCAGCGGTTCGTCGAGCATCAGCAGCCTCGGGCGCTTTCCCAGTGCCAGCGCCAGGGCTACCCGTGTGCGTTGGCCGCCTGACAGCGTGCCCACCTTGGCTGTCGACGGGATTTGCGCCTTTTCGACCAGCTCCTCGGCGTAGGCCTGGTCCCAGTTGGGGTTGGTGTGGCGGCCGTAGGTGAGCGTGTCGGTGACGGTGAACTGCGGGTAGAGCGGTTTGGCCTGGGTCAGGAAGGCGACCTCGTCGTGCATGCCGCGGCCGGTCGGGGTGTTGCCGAACACCTGGATTTGGCCTGTTGTGGGGTGCAGCATGCCGGTGATCAGGCCCATCAGGGTGCTCTTGCCGGCGCCGTTCGGGCCTACCAGCGCGACTGTTCTGCCTGGCGGGATTTCCAGGGTGCAGTCTTGTAGTGCCCAGCCTCTTGAGTACTTCTTGCCCAGGCCTTCGGCCAGGACCGGCGAAGGCTCCCTCTGCGTCATGGTCGCCACCGTAGCACCCTTTCACTAGTTACCTAGTGAAAGGGTGCTGACATGTCGCCAGTGCGGTGGTCGTGCAGACCATTTCGGGACGGGTTGGGTCATCGCCGCTGGCGCGTCGATAGGGATTGGGGCTGGGTTTGTGCGGGCACGTCACCGAAACCGCTTACCCAGAGCCAAGAAGAGGGACGGCTCGCCTGGGGCCGTTGCCTCTGCCGCCGCGCCTCCCGCCACCGCGCACCCGGCGTGCCGTTTCCCCTGCCTGTCGCCCGGCTTCCTCCCCCGAGCGGACCGTCAGGACGCGATGCGGCGGGTGCGGCGCGCCTCCTGCCTGCGTTGCAGGTGGTCGGCGGTCAGTTCCAGTTCGTAGGCTCGCAGGGCCTGGTAGCGCGGCGAGACGCGGAGCCCGAAGGTTCCGCTCAGGCGCTCGATCGCCGACGCCGACCGATCGAGGCGCCTTCTCGCCGCGTCCAGGCCGCCTGCGCGCAGCATGCGCAGGCAGTTCTCCGCCTCGCAGTTGTACGAGCGGAGCATCAGCGCCGACCAGTCCTCGACGAGCCTGCGGCCGGTCGCGTCCGATCCGTTGTAGGTGACCTGCCCGCCACCTTCGATCGCCGCGCCGGTCTTGATCAGGGTCTTCATCTCGTCGTGGACCAGGTCCAGTTGCGCCTGGTGGTCCGCTGTGGCGTCGGTGCGGAACACGCCGGCTCGCTGGAAGGTGAGTTCTTCCTTCAGCGGCTGGAGTTCGGCTCGTGCGTTGGTGATCCGGTGCCGCAGCGCTACTAGTTCGGCACCGGCTCGGTCCACCTCTTCCAACGCACTGGTCTGCGCCGTTCGGGCATCGCCGATTCGGGAGAGGAGTTCTTGCAGGCCCTCCACGGCCCGCTCCAGCTCAGCGATCCGGCGGTCTTTGCGCCCGAGCATGCTTACCTCCCCGATCAGCGACGAAAGGCCCATGACCGTTCCATCGCAAGGGGGAATCCGCCGTTATCTCCAGCGCTACGCACTCACACCATCGAGTGATCCCACGAAACGGACGAACCCTTCCGGGTCCTCGCTCGTGGCGGACTGCTGCAAGATCACGCTGGTCGCGCCCGCGCCGGCCACGGAGGCGACCAGGTCCGTGACGAACGCACGGTCGCGCGAGTCCGTCTCCACGTAGACGACGACGGGGTGCGTGCGGGTCGAGGTGATCGCCTTGACCCGAGCGAGGTCTGCCGAGGCGTCGAGAACCGTGCCGTCGCCCACCTCGCCGGCCAGGTCGAGGGTCTTCATGCCCAGTCCACCCACGTAGATCGGCATCGGCGCGGCAGGCGGCCAGTCCAGGGCCACGTCGGTCAGGTTCACGTACCGGCCGGACACGGTCACGCGTTCGCCGGCCAGCAGCGCCTTCAACGCCAGGGTGTACTCGCGCAGCAACGTCAGCGGCGACGCCACCCGCGCGCCGACCTGGCCCATCCAGTCCTGCACGCCGTGCCCGACGGCCAAGGTCACGCGGCCGGGGAACAGGCGCTCCAAAGTGGCGGTCTCCATCGCGGTCAGCGCCACGTTGCGCAACGGCACCGGCAGCAGTCCGACACCGACGTGCAGCCGCGAGGTCCAGGCCAGGGCCGCGGAGGCGCAGGCGATGCCGCTCTCCAGGAAGCAGTCCTCCCACAGCCACAGGGAATCCACTCCGGACTCCTCCGCGGCGAGGACGACGGAACGCAGGTTCTCCGGTGGGAGCTGGGGCCGGTAGACAACGCCGAGTGTGGTCACCAGGCAAACCTACCCACCGGCCCCGCGCTCAACCAGGAATCAGCACCCGCAGTTGTGGTACGTGACGTCCCAGTGGTTCGACTCCAGGTAGTAGACGTTGCCGGCGTTGGAACGCCACTTGTTGCCACCGATGGAGGTGAAGCTGCCCTTGATGTAGTTGGTGACGCAGCTGCTCAGCCGGTAGTCGACCTTGTAGCCGTTCCAGTGCGAGTAGGTGCCCGACGCGTGGCCGGTCTCCGTGCCGCCGGTGATGGTCAGCGCGCAGCCCGACGCGCTCTTGAACGTCTTCGCGCCCGCGATCGTCGTCTGGTTGATCTGCTCGAACGACGTGCAGTTGGGACGGTTGCGGTCGCTGCACCCACCGCTGGACGTCCAGCCGATGCCGGCCGCGCGGAGCTGCGCGGTCGCCTGGGCGTGGGTGTACTTGGCCGGGGCCGCCGACGCGACGGACGCGCCCATGATCAGAGCGGCGAACATCGCGATCACGGCTGCGATCGTGCGAACGAACATGTGCTCTCTCCTTCAAGCCCATAGCAAGGTGCCGGGAAAGCTAGGAAGGAGCGGTAAAGGAAGGCCTAAATCGGTCTTTGGCCGATCTTTGGCGCCACCGTGGACAGTTCCGGTCATCACCAACGATCGGAGCAACACCATGCGCATTCGCCACGCCGTAGCGGCGACCGCCATCTCGCTGGGGCTGCTGGGCGGCATGAGCGGCATCGCCCAGGCCGCGCCGGAGGGTCCCTCCGAGCAGGCGACCGCCTCGCAGGTGGAGGCCGCGGCCGGGTACGGCGGCTCCATCAGCCGCACCGAGGTCATCAAGCGCGCCAAGGACTGGTGGGACCGCAAGGTTCCGTACAGCCAGTCCGCCTACGCCTGGGACATCAACAAGGGCAAGAAGTACCGCACCGACTGCTCGGGCTTCGTGTCCATGACGTGGAAGCTCACGTCCAGCCTCAACACGTCCACTTTGGACAGCGTCGCGACGAAGATCTCGTGGGCGAACCTCAAGCCGGGCGACATGATCCTGCGCAACGGCCACGTGAAGCTGTTCGAGAAGTGGGCCAACTCGGCCAAGACCTCCGCGTGGATCTACGAGGAGGGCAGCACCGCCACGGACATGGACCACGAGACCGTGACGATCTCGTCGCTCAAGAGCGGCGGCTACGCCCCGTGGAAGTACAAGAAGATCACGGGCTGACGGACGCGAGGCCCCACTGAGCCGGCCACTGGTGCACCTCTCCCATCTCCCTGGTGCCCAGTCGCGTGAACAGGCCGGCGGCCTCGTCCCAGGAGCGGTCCGCGCCTTCGACGTCCCCCAGACGGGCGTGGACCGCTCCCAGGTCGCGCAGCGTGCGAGCCCGCCACAACGGCAGGCTGAGGTCGTTCCACACCGGCAACAGGTCGCTCAGCACGACCCGCGCGCCGGTGTGGTCGCCCGCCGCGAGCCGCCACTCCCCCAGCGTGCGGCGGACCAGCGCCTCGCCGAACCGGTCCCCGACGTCGCGGCAGCCGTCCAGCGCCTGCCCGATCAACTCCTCGGCCGGGTCGAGGAAACCCCTGCGCAGCAACACCTTCGCCAACGCCTGCGCGGTGTAGCAGCCGAGCAGTTCGTCACCGGTGCCCGCGACCATCTCGTGCGCCCGCCGGATGTGCTCCTCGGCCAGGTCCAGTTCGCCGCGGGCCCGGTGCACGAGCCCTATCCCGCGGGCCGCCAGCGCCTCGCCCCGGCGGCTGCTCGCCTTCCGGTAGACCGCCGCGGCCTGCTCCAACGTCTCGAACGCCCCCGCGTCGTCGGCCAGTTCCCGTTTGATGGAACCGATTCCGTACAGTGCGTGCGCCTCGCCCTCCAGGTCGTGCGACGCGAGCAGCTCACGAGCGCGACCCAACGCCTCCAGCGCGCACGGGTACTGACCGAGATCCCGGCACACCATGCCGATGCCGTTCATCGCGACGGCCTCGCCGCGCTGGTCGTCCAGGTTCACGAACAGCGTCTGCGCGGTGTCGAACCACGAGCGCGCCTCGACCAGGTTGTCCCGCTTGTAGTGCATCTGCCCGAGGCTGCACCGCAGCACCGCCTCCAGCCGCACGTCGCCGCTCCGCCACGCCGCCTCCAACGCGGCCGTGTGCGTCCTTTCCCAGGCCTCGTACCGGTTCCGCAGCCCGAACCAGGCGAATACCAGCACCTCGGCGAGCTGCGCGCCGATCTCCACCAGGCCGAGCTCGGCCGCCCGTTCCACCAGCCGCACGAGCAACGGTTCCTCGCGGGCGAACCACGCGTCCTTGTCGGCGGGCCGCGCGACCGGGGCGAGCACGCCGAGTGAATCCTGCATGCGCGGCACGGCGAGGAACAGCTGCTCAGTCAGTCCGTCCACAGTGGACAACGCGGCGACGACGGCCCGGCGCACCACGTCTTCCCTGTCCGGCAGGGAATCCTCGGCCTCGGCCAGCTCACGGGCGTGCAGCCGCACCAGCTCGTGCATCCGGTACCGCGCGCTGCCGATCACGTCGAGCAGCCGCGCGTCGACGAGCTGGTCGAGCACGTCCTCGTCCAGCAGGTGCACCCACAGGAAGCTCGGCACCTCGGGCAGCCCGAGGAACCCGAAGATCCGGTACGCGCGGCGGGCGTTCGCGTCGAGCGCCCGGTAGGTCAGCTCCAGGCTCGACCGCACCGCCAGGTCGTCGGCGACCAGCTCGTCGAGCCGCGACCGTTCGTCCGACAGCCGCCTGACCAGCTTCGACACCGGCCAGTGCGCGCGTCCGGCGAGCCGTGCGCCGGTGATCCGCACCGCGAGCGGCAGGTAGCCGCACAGCCGCGCGACCTCGTCGGCCTGGTCCGGTTCCGCGGCCACCCGGTCGTCGCCGAGGATGCGCTTCAGCAACGTCACGGCCTCGTCGTTGCCCAGCACGTCGAGCGGGACCCGACGGACACCCTCGAGCCCGCACAGCCTGCTGCGGCTCGTGATCAGCGTCAGGCAGCCGGGGCTGCCCGGCAGCAACGGCCTGACCTGCGAGACGCTCGTGACGCCGTCCAGCACGATCACGACCCGCCGCCCGCTGACCGTGGCCCGCCACAGCGCCGCGCGTTCCTCGGCCGACTCGGGGATCCGTTCGCTCGGCACGTCCATGGCCCGCAGCAACGCGTCGAGCGCGCCGGACGGCGAGTGCAGGTCCACGAACAGCTGCCCGTCGGGATAGCGGTCCGCCAGCCGATGCGCCGCGTGCACGGCCAACGCGGACTTGCCGACGCCGGCGGGCCCTTCGATCCACCAGACGCCGCCGTCGCTGTCGAGCAACCGGGACAACTCCCGTTCACGCCCGGTGAAGTCGCCCGCGTCGCGCGGCAGGTAGTTGCGGCGGCTGTCCCGCGAGCCCTCCAGCACGTCCCGGTAGAGCTGCTGCAACTGCTCACCGGGCTCGACCCCGAGCTCGTCCACGAGCACCTTGCGCGTCTCGCGGAACACCCGCATGGCGTCGGCACGCCTGCCCGCCCGCGCGAGCGCCGTCATGAGCTGCCCGCGCAGCCGTTCGGCCAGCGGGTACTCCGCGACGAACGTCCCGAGCCGGTCGACGAGTTCGGCGTGGCGGCCCAGCGCGAGTTCCGCGTCGACCCACGCCTCGGCGGCGGCGAGCCGTTGCACGTCGAGGGTCTGCGCGAACACCACGGGCGTGCCTCGCCACAGCTGCAACGCGCTGCCCAGCGCCTCGGCCTTGAGCTTGAGGTCGGCCTCCTCGCCCGCGCGCGCGACGAGCCGCCGGAACGCGTGCAGGTCGACGGTCTCGGGGTCGGCGTTCAGCACGTAGCCCGCGGCCCGGTGCTCGACCGGCAGCCCGGTGCGGCGCAGGCTGGAGATGTGCACCTGCAGCGACTTGCGCGCCTGCGGCGGCGGCTCCTCACCCCAGATGAGGTCGATCAGGCGCTCGACGGGCACGATCTTGCCGCACTCGACCGCCAGGACGGCTAAGATCTGCGCGGGCTTCGGCGGCACCGTCGGTTCCACCGGCCCGAGAATCCTGATCTCCACTGCGCCCCCACCAGTGTTGAAGATTCACCGAGTTCTGCACGGCATTGCCAAATTTTGACGCAGCCCGGCATTCCGGGGTTCCGCTTCCAGGTGAATGCACTCGAACGGACGCAGATCTGGATGCAACCAGACCAGACCCCACTCCGTCCAGCCCACTTTCAGTGGGCATGAATGTGAACTTTTGTTCTGTTTCTAGAGGCTGCTTTTGAGACGCCCGAACTCCTCCGCGAGCGCCGGCAACTGCCAGTGGGCGTTCAGCCCGCTCGGATTCGGCAGGATCCACACCCGCACGCCGCCCACGGTGTCCTGCTGGGCCCCGACCTGCGCCTTCTTCCGGCCGAACGCGGCCCGGTACACCGTCACGCCGAGCACCGCGAGAACCTTCGGCGAATACCGCTCGACCTTTTCGGTCAGCTCGACCGCGCCTTGCTTCATTTCGTCAATTGTTAATTCGGCGGCCTGGGCGCTTGCTCGCGCAACGACGTTCGTGATGCCGAGCCCGAGATCGAGCAGGTTCTCCTGCTCGGCCGGTGCGAACTGGTGCGGCGTGAACCCGGACAAATGCAACGCGGGCCAGAACCGGTTTCCGGGCCGGGCGAAGTGGTGCCCGGTCGCCTCGGACACGAGGCCGGGGTTGATCCCGCAGAACAGCACGTCGAGTCCAGGCTTGATCACATCGGCAATCACGTCGCCAAGCCTACGAGGCGCGACATAACCTGCCCGTCATGGCCGATCTGACGATCACCTGGTCCGTGCACGCCGGCTGGGCGGACGTGCGGCTGGCCGACCGCGCGGCGGAGGTGACGATCAGCGCCTCGTACGTCACCAGTGCCCCCGAGGACCTCCTCGGGGCCGTGACCCGGCTGCTGCGCGGCGACGCCGAGGCCGGTGCCGAGTTCGAGGCCGAGCCGACCGTCTACCGCTGGCACCTCCGCCACGACGGCGGTGTGGTCGACCTGCGGATCACCGAGCACCCGGACCGCCAGCGCCCCGGCCACCGAGGTCTGGTCGACCCGGCAGCCGCTCGGCACGCTCGCCCGCACCCTGGTGCGCTGCTTCGACGCACTGGAACCGGCGGAGTACGAACGCGGCTGGCAGCGCCCGTTCCCCCACCACGAACTCGAAGGCCTGCGCACCGCGTGGCGCACGCATCAGGCGGCCATGCCGTGACACCGATCCTCTTCCTCGACGTCGACGGCCCGCTGCTGCCGTTCGGCGACGGCGTCCCCGGCGATCCCGGCCTCCCCCGCCTCGACCCCGCGCACGGCCCGTGGCTCGCCTCCCTGCCGTGCGAGCTCATCTGGGCCACTACCTGGATGGACGACGCCAACACCCACATCGCGCCCCTGCTGGGCCTGCCGACGCTCCCGGTCGCGAACTGGCCGGACGACGAGGAACCCGTCCCAGGCCTGCACTGGAAGACGCGCGGCCTGGTCGCGCTCGCGGGCACCCGGCCGTTCGCCTGGGTGGACGACGAGATCAGCGAGACCGACCGGCGCTGGGTCGCCAAGCACCACGGCACCGCCCTGCTGCACAAGGTCAACCCGCGGCACGGCCTGACCGACGCCGACTACCTCACCCTCGACGCCTGGCTGCGTGCGTTCTAGTGCCGTTCTAAGCGTCGGCGGTCACGCGTGGACGGGGCGTCCACATCGTGTAGCCCGCACGGCGGGCGTCCTCCGGGGAGTGGAAGAACGCGTCGCCCTTCATGCGCTTGTAGTAGGGCGAATCGGGCGTGTGGAACATCATCGTGCGCGAGTTCGCCTTGATCGCGGGCACGACGGCCGCGGGCTCCTCCATGATCGACAGCGGCTGGGCCTCGACCGCCGCCGTGTCGCGCGAGCGCATCGTCAGCCAGGTCAGCAGGACGCCGGCCAGGAACGCGCCCGCGCACAGCAGGAACATCTGGAAGAAGAACCCGAACACCGAACAGCTCCTAGCCCGTAGTGGTGAAGTCCTCGTCGACGCGCAGGCCGGGGGCGGCCGAGCGCAGCGCGTCGCTCAGCGACCCCGCGCGCTCCGGGTCCACGACGTGTGCCGACGCGGTCAGGTGTCCTTCGTGGACGACACCGGTGAACTCGGTGACGCCCCGGTCGAGCGCGGCCCGCAGCAGCGCCGCGGTCACGGCGGCGGTGACGGGCAGGCGGTCCCCGAGCGTCAGCACGTCGGTGACCGGGCGGTCCGACAGCGCGCGCACGGCGTCCACGACCTGCTGGCGTTCCTCAGCGGACGCGGCGGTGCCCGCCAGCACGACCTCGGCCGGCCGCACCGCGATCACCAGCTGACCCGGCGCCACGGCCGGAGCGGGGTGTGCGGCGAGGCCCACCGAAGCGAGCAGGGCAGGCACGACCAGTGCGCCGACGGCAACGCGTTGCGGCAACTGCACGCGCTTGGCCTATCTCAATTGCTTGGTCGACTTCCACCGCCTTGGCGGGAACCCGCAGGACGCCGCTCCGGAATTCACTCTTTGGTGGAAACCACCACGGGGACTCCACCGGACACCAGCCGCCAGTCCGAGCCCGCGAACGCGGCGGGGTCGAGCGAGCCCGCCGCCTTCACCCAGTCGATCAGCAGCTGCCGGATCTCCTGCTGCTGGTTGTGCAGCACGGGCGCCGCCGCGACGTGCGGGAAGTCGCCGCCGCCCGCCTGCCGGTAGTTGTTCACGGCCACGGCGAACTCGGCCGAGTCGCTCACCGGCTGACCGTCGTAGGACAGCGCGCGAATCCGCGAGCCGACCGGCTGAGAGATGTCGATGTCGTACGTGAGCGGCGCCGACAGCCCGTAGGCGATGTCGAAGTTGTAGTCCGGCACGTCGTGGGAGACCTCGGCGGCCGTGAACGGTCCCGGGCCGGAGACCTGGGCGAAGTAGCGCGCCGACTCCTCCAGGAAGTCGCGCACCTGCCCGCCCGTCATCCGCACGCCCACCAGCGTGTTGTCGAAGATGTAGAGCCCGGCCACGTCCCGGATGGACACGTCGCCCGCCGGGATCCCCGCCGCCCGGTTGAAGGGCGCGCACAGCGACAGCACCGGCAACGACGTGGACTTCGCGAGTTCCAGCGCCTGCACGTGGTTGATGAACCGCAACGCGGGCGAGTCCTCGAACCGCGACCGCGCCGCCGACATCGCCGAGGCGCAGGTCCCGATGTTCCCGTTGACGTAGGAGACGACCTTCTCGTGGTCGTGCCGCAGCAGCCGCACGATCCGCGGGTCCTCCCGCACCGAGGCCGACTCCAGCACCGAGGACCGCGACGCCACGAGTTCCCAGTCCCCGTCGTGCGCCAGGTCGAACTCCATCACCGACAGGCGCTTGCCCCAGTACAGCGGTTCGGTCAGCAGCACCGGCCGCCCGGTCACCTTGTTCGTGACGATCCGCTGCGGGATCTCCACGTGCGCGTGTCCCACCAGGATCGCGTCGATGCCGGGCACCGTCTCCGCCAGCAGCTCCGAGCAGTTCTCCGGGAACGGCACCTGGTCGCCCAAGGACGACGACAGGTCGGCCCCGGAGTGCGCCACGACGATCACCAGGTCGGACTTGCGGCGGATCTCCGGAACCCAGTGCAGCGCCTGCTCGACGAGCCCCGGGAACGTCAGCACGCCGTCGACGTGAGCGCGATCCCACACGGCGATCCCGGGGTTCGTGAGCCCGAGGATGCCGATCTTCAGCGGCGGCCCGCCGGTGCGCCACACCGTCTTCACCACGTACGGCGGGAACGCGGGCAGTCCCGTCGCGACGTCCACGGCGTTCGCCGCCAGCAACGGGAAGTCCAGCTGCCGCTCGAACGTCCGCAGCACCTTCAGCCCGTAGTTGAACTCGTGATTTCCCAGGGCGGCGGCGCTGTAGCCGATGGCGTTCATCGCCGCCGCCATCGGGTGCACGTGCGCACCACGCGTGATGGGTTCGACTTTCGCGTAATAGTACGCGAGCGGTGTGCCCTGGATGGTGTCACCGGCGTCGAGCAGCAACGTCCGATGACGCCCCACGGCCGAACGCACGTCGTTCACCAGGGTCGAGATCTTCGCGAGCCCGACGTCGTTGTGCGCGTAGTCGTCGAACTCGCGGTTGAGGTAGTAGTCCCAGTTGAACAGGTTGCCGTGCAGGTCTGTCGAACCCATCACCGTCAGTGTGAACGTCCGCACGCTCACCTCCGGTCGTGGTCGGGCTGATCACCCGACCATAACCGCTCACACTTGACCCCAAATCATCTCGTGGGAGGGGCCTGCCCGTTGCGCTGCCCGCGTTGACCAGGTTCGACGACGCTCGTGGCCACGGACTTGCCGTCTTCTGTGGTGGCGATCACCGTCACGGTGTCCCCCTTCTCGACACCTTCGGCCACGGTTTCGGCGTCGATCACATACGTCTTGGTGTAGCCATCAGTCGATTTCACCTCGACGGAAGAGTCACTGATCGCGGTCACCTCGCCGGTCTGGAACTCGCCGTGCGTCGTGTCGCCGAAGCCGAGGCCTCCGCGCATGCCGCCGCCCATGCCGTCCGGCGGCGTGCCACCCATGCCTCCCGGTCCTCCCATGCCCATCGCGTCGCTCTGCTGGTTCGTGCCGCTGGCCGCGTAGATGGCGACGCCTCCGGCACCGGCGATCGCGACGGCGATGGCCACGGCCGCCACCGTCTTCTTCGCGGTCCACGCGGGGCGAGCCTGCTCGACGGGCTGCGGTGCTCCCCACTCCGGGGGCTGTTGTTCGGTCATGACGACAACCGTGGCGGCCACGCCTGTGCCGGACCTGTGTGCGCCGTAGGCCTGAGCTGTGCGGATCGCTCACAGCTGGTACACAGGATCCGCGTTCACGATGGGAGCCATGCGCGCGATGAAGACCGAACTCCGCAGGCCGGACGGAACGCCGGTCCGGGTGCTCGTCGTCGACGACGAGTCCACCCTGGCCGAGCTGATGTCGATGGCGCTGCGCATGGAGAAGTGGGACGTGCGCACGGCACTCGACGGCACCACGGCCGTGAAGACCGCACGGGAGTTCCGCCCGGACGTCGTCGTCCTGGACGTGATGCTGCCCGACTTCGACGGCTTCGAGGTGCTCCGCAAGATGCGCGCGGAGGCCCCGATCCTGCCCGTGCTGTTCCTGACGGCCAAGGACGCCGTGGAGGACCGCATCGCCGGCCTGACCGCCGGGGGCGACGACTACGTCACCAAGCCGTTCTCACTCGAAGAGGTCGTGCTGCGGCTGCGCGCACTGCTGCGGCGCACCGGCGTGACCGACGCGGACGCGGGCACCCGGCTGATCGTCGGTGACCTGTCGCTGAACGAGGAGACCCGCGAGGTCGAACGCGCCGGCACGTCGATCGACCTGACCGCCACGGAGTTCGAACTGCTGCGCTACCTCATGCGCAACCCGAAGCGGGTGCTGAGCAAGGCGCAGATCCTGGACCGCGTGTGGAGCTACGACTTCGGCGGCCAGGCGAACATCGTCGAGCTCTACATCTCGTACCTGCGCAAGAAGATCGACGCCGGGCGCACCCCGATGATCCACACGATGCGAGGCGCCGGGTATGTCCTCAAGCCTGCGACCTAGAACCCTGCGGGCGCAGCTCGTCTCGGGCCAGATCGTCCTGCTCACCGCGCTGTGCCTGGTGATCGGCGGGGTGTCGGTGCTCGCGCTGCACGCGTTCCTCATGAACAACCTGGACCGCCAGATCACGTCGCTCCGTCCACCGCCACCCGGTTCCCCCTACACCACACCGGGCATCAACGCGCGGGTCGAACGCGACGGCACCATCGGCGGCACCATCGAGGTGCCCGGCACGCAGCAGGCGCGCCTGCTCACCCCCGACGAGATCGCGGTGCTGGAGGCGACGCCCGCGGGGCCGCACACGGTCGACCTGGGCGAAGCCGGCGAGTTCCGGGTGGTGTCCGACAGGTTCGGGATCAAGGGGCTGTCGCTGACGACGGTCACCGACATCGTCTGGCAGATGGTGTGGATCCTCGCCGGGCTGCTCGTCGCGGGCGTCGCGGCGGTGGCGCTGGCGGGCCGGGTGATCGTGCGGCGGGCGCTCGTGCCGCTGGACCGCGTCGCCGAGACCGCCACCCGCGTCTCCGAACTCCCGCTGCACGAGGGCGAGGTCGCGCTGGCCGAACGCGTGCCGGAGGAGGACACCGATCCCGCGACGGAGGTCGGCAAGGTCGGGCTGGCGCTCAACCGCATGCTCGGCCACGTCGACCAGGCCCTGAAAGCCCGGCACGACAGCGAAACGCGCGTCCGCCAGTTCGTCGCGGACGCCTCGCACGAACTCCGCACGCCGCTGGCCGCCATCCGCGGGTACGCCGAACTGACCCGCCGCACCGACGCCGACGTGCCGCCCGAGATCACGCACGCGATGGGCCGCGTCGAGTCCGAGGCGGTGCGGATGACCTCGCTCGTCGAGGACCTGCTGCTGCTGGCCAGGCTCGACGCCGGAAGACCGTTGGAGAGCAAGGACGTGGATCTCTCCAGGCTGGTGCTCGACGTCGTCGGCGACGCCCGGATCGCGGGCCCGGACCACAGCTGGAAGCTCGCGCTGCCCGGTGATCCGGTGACGATCACCGGTGACGTGCAACGACTGCACCAGGTCATCGGCAACCTGCTGTCCAACGCCCGCACGCACACCCCGCCCGGCACCACCGTGACCACCGGCCTGTCCGTCCACAACGGACAGGTGGACCTGACCGTCACCGACGACGGTCCCGGCATCCCGCAGGGCCTGGAGGTCTTCGAACGGTTCGCGCGCGGCGACTCCTCGCGGTCGCGCGCGGCCGGCAGCACGGGCCTCGGCCTGTCGATCGTGGCCGCCGTCGTCGGCGCGCACGAGGGCGAGGTGTCCGTGGCGAGCCGCCCCGGCAGCACCACGTTCACGGTCTCGCTGCACACAGGTCGCTCACAGCAGGGGCACACGACCTCCCCAGGCTAGGCCGCGAGGCTCGTCCGCATGAGACGAGAACGCCTGGCGCTGGCGGTCCTGCTGATCGCGACCGGCGCGCTGTACCTGTGGCGGCTGGGGGACTCGGGCTGGGCCAACGCCTACTACTCGGCCGCCGCGCAGGCCGGTGCGACGAGCTGGAAGGCGTGGTTCTTCGGTTCCTCCGACGCCTCGAACGCGATCACCGTCGACAAGACGCCCGCCTCGCTGTGGGTGATGGGCCTGTCCGCGCGGCTGTTCGGCGTCAACGCGTGGAGCATCCTGGTGCCGCAGGCGTTGATGGGCGTCGGCAGCGTCTGGCTGCTGCACGCGACGGTCCGCCGCTGGTTCTCCCCCGCCGCCGCGCTGATCTCCGGCGCGGTGCTCGCGCTGACCCCGGTCGCCGTGCTGATGTTCCGCTTCAACAACCCCGACGCGCTGCTGGTGTTGCTGATGATCGCGGGCGCGTACTGCGTGACCCGCGCCGCAGAGAAGGCCAGTCCGGCGTGGCTCGCGCTCGCCGGTGTCGCGATCGGGTTCGGGTTCCTCACCAAGATGCTGCAGGCCTTTCTGGTGCTGCCCGCGTTCGCGCTGGCGTACCTGATCGCCGCGCCCACGACCGTCGGCAGGAAGATCTTGCACCTGACCGGCGCGTTCGGTGCCATGGTGGTCGCGGGTGGCTGGTGGATCGTGGCCGTCGAACTCACACCCGACCGTCCGTACATCGGCGGCTCGCAGACGAACAGCGTGCTCGAACTGACGTTGGGCTACAACGGGTTCGGCCGCCTCACCGGCGACGAGGTCGGCAGCGTCGGCGGTGGCCGAGGCTGGGGTTCTGCGGGCTGGAGCCGCCTGCTGGGTGCCGAGATGGGCAGTCAGATCGCCTGGCTGCTGCCCGCCGCCGTGGTGCTGCTGGTCGCCGGGCTGTGGTTGACCAAGGGCCGCGCCCGCACCGCACTCGCGCTGTGGGGTGGCTGGCTCGTGGTCACCGCCGGGGTGTTCAGCTTCATGAACGGCATCATCCACTCCTACTACACCGTCGCACTGGCTCCCGCGATCGCCGCGATCATCGGCATCGCCGCTGTCGAGCTCTGGGACCGCCGCCACGAACCTGTTGCCGCGGCGGTGCTTTCCGGCTCGGTCGCCCTGTCCGCGCTCCAGTGCTACGTGCTGATCAACGGCTTCTCCACGCCCGTCGCGCTGCTCGTGCTGATGACGGGTCTGATCGCCGCCGTCGGCCTGGTGCTGTCGTTGCGCTGGGCCATTCCGGTCGCGCTGATCGCCGCCCTGCTCGGCCCGACCACCTACTCGTTCGCCACCGTCACCACGCCGCACACCGGCGCGTTGCCCGTCGCGGGCCCGTCGAACGGCCGAATGGGCGGCATGGGCGGCGGCCTGCTGGACGCCACCACCCCGGACACCGAAGTGACGACCCTCCTGCAGGACAACGCGAGCAGCTACAAGTGGGTCGCCGCCACCATCGGCTCCAACAACGCGGCGGGCCTCCAGCTCGCGTCCGGGCAGCCGGTGATGGCGCTCGGCGGCTTCAACGGCACCGACCCCGCCCCCACCCTCGCCGAGTTCCAGGAGATGGTCCGAAGTGGACAGATCCACTACTACGTCAGCGCCGGACGGATGATGCAGGGCGAGACCGGCAGCGACGCCGCCCACGAGATCGCCGAGTGGGTCGCCCAGAACTACACCGCGACCACCGTCGCCGGTGCCACCCTCTACGACCTGGACGCGTCATGACCGCCACCCTCGCCCCCGCGCCCGCCGCGGCGCCGCCCGCCCCGAAGCGCGACCCGAAACCGTTGCACCGCCTGGCCTTCATAGCGTTGCTGGCCGGAACCGCCGTGCTGTACCTGTGGAACCTGACCGCGTCGGGGTACGGCAACGAGTTCTACGCGGCGGCCACGCAGGCGGCGTCGCAGAGCTGGAAGGCGCTGCTGTTCGGCTCGCTCGACCCCGGCAACACGATCACCGTCGACAAGCCGCCCGCGTTCCTGTGGGTGAGCGGCCTGTTCGCGAAGGCGTTCGGCTTCTCCAGCTGGACCGTGCTCGCCCCGCAGGCGTTCGAGGGCGTCGCGGCCGTCGGACTCCTCTACGCGACCGTGAAGCGCACCTCCGGCCCGCTCGCGGCCCTGTTCGCGGGCGCCGCCTTCGCGCTGACCCCGGTGGCGGCGTTGATGTTCCGCTTCAACCTGCCGGACGCGCTGCTGGTGTTGCTGATGGTCGCGGCCGCCTACTGCACGGTCCGCGCGGTGGACAAGGCGAGCCCGCTGTGGCTGGCGCTGGCCGGTTCCGCGATCGGCTTCGCGTTCCTCACCAAGATGCTCCAGGCGTTCCTGGTGCTGCCCGCCCTCGCGCTGGCCTACCTGATCGCCGCACCGACGTCCGTCTGGAAACGCCTGCTGCACCTGCTCGGCGCCGGTGTCGCGGTGGTCGTGTCGGCGGGCTGGTTCATCGCGCTGGTCGACCTGTGGCCCGCCGACAGCCGCCCGTACATCGGCGGCTCGACCAACAACTCGTTGTGGGAACTGGCCATCGGCTACAACGGCCTCGGCCGCATCTTCGGCAACTCCGGTCCCGGCGGAGGCGGCGGGGGCATGGGCGGCAACGGCAACATCGGCTTCGGCGGCGAGACGGGCATCGGCCGGTTGTTCGGCGCCAGCATGGGCCCGGAGATCTCCTGGCTGCTGCCCGCCGCGTTGATCGGCCTGGCCGCCGGACTCTGGTTCCTGCGCCGGGCTCCGCGCACCGACCGCACCCGTGCGGCGCTGGTGCTGTGGGGCGGCTGGCTGCTCGTGAGCGGTGCGGTGTTCAGCTTCATGAGCGGCATCACCCACCCGTACTACACGGTGGCTCTGGCCCCCGCGATCGCCGCTGTCGTCGGCATCTCCGGCCGTGAACTCTGGCGGGGCAGGGCGCACTTCCCGGTGCGGATGGCGTTGACGGCGATGGTCGCGGTGACCGGCGTGTGGGGCTACATCCTGCTCGACCGCACCCCGGCCTGGACGCCGTGGCTGCGCTGGCTCCTGCTGGCCGTGACCGCGCTCGCCGTGCTGGCCCTGGTGTTCGGTCTCGACCGCCGCTGGGTGGCCGGGGTGCTCGTCGTGGCCGCGTTGCTCGGCACATCCGGGTACGCGGTCGCCACCGCCGCGACGACGCACAGCGGCTCGATCCCGTTGTCCGGCCCGCGTTCCCAGCAGGGCGGCGGCATGCGTGAGGGCACGTCGTCCACGGAGGTCGTGCAGCTGCTCAAGTCCACGGACACCGAGTGGGCCGCGGCCACGACCGGGGCCCAGAGCGCAGCCGGACTCCAACTGGCGTCCGGCCGTCCGGTGATCGCGATCGGCGGGTGGAACGGCAGCGACCCCGCGCCGACGCTGGAGGAGTTCCAACAGCTCGTCGCCGACGGCAAGGTGCGCTACTACGTCGAGGGTGGACGGGGTGGCGGACCTGGTGGCAGCAACGAGATCGGCGAGTGG
Organism: Lentzea sp. JNUCC 0626; assembly: GCF_043632865.1. Classification (NCBI taxonomy): domain Bacteria; kingdom Bacillati; phylum Actinomycetota; class Actinomycetes; order Pseudonocardiales; family Pseudonocardiaceae; genus Lentzea; species Lentzea sp. JNUCC 0626. Next base: position 9,806,128 of record NZ_CP171635.1, on the reverse strand, counting down.
GTGGCGGCGAACTTCACCGCCACCACGGTCGGCGGCCAGACGCTCTACGACCTGACGAGCTGATCCGTCACAGGCGGCCGGTGTCGGCGGGGAGAACCTCCGCCGGCACCACCGGTCCGAACACCTCGGCCGGTTCCTCGTCCGCCCACAGCAACGGCACCAGATCGGCGCCGCGCTTGAACAACCACGGCACGCCCTTGAGCATCAGCCACGCGAGGTGGTGCCACACCGTCAGCTCGCGCCCGCCCGAGCACTCCAGGCTGACCTCGCCGAAGTCGTGCCCGACCGCCCGCAACTCCGCGGCGAACGCCCGCGCGAGCATCCGGTGCCCGCGTTCGGACGGGTGCAACCGGTCGACCGCCCACGTCTCCAGCTCGTACGCGCCGGGCATCGTGTGCAGGTCGACGCAGCGGACCCCGTGCCGCGCCACCACGACGTCGACGATGCGGTTGTACTCGTCGATGCGGTCCTTGAGCACCCGCCGCAACCGGCCGGGCAACTTGAACACGCGGCCCTGGTCGTGGAACCGCACGGTGACCACCGAGACGCCGGCGGCGGTCAGTTCGCGGCACACGTGGTCGAGGTCCTCGTGCATCCGCCGCGCGGAGAAGTCGGACCGGAGCGTGTCGTTGACGCCGGCGATGACGACGGCGGCAGTGGGCTTGTCCCGCAACGCCTGCGGCAGCTGGGTGCGTCTGACGTCGGCCAGCCGGGCGCCGGAGACGGCGTAGTTGCGGTAGCCGTTGTCCGAGTAGGAGGACGAGAGGATCGGGCCGAAGCCGCGCCAGCCGCCGGGCACGAGGTCGCCGATCCCGACCGCTGTCGAGTCACCGAGTAACACCAGCACGCGAAACAGCTTCGGCTGGCCCGGTGATCCAGGAATGACCGTGCGGGAACGGTTCAGCGAAATGCTGGGTAAAGCGGGAGTTCGAGCACCTCAGGGCCGTACCGGTCGGCCAGCGCCCCGATCACCGCGTCGGCGTGCGACGCGACCGTCTTCTCGCCGAGGATCAGCGCATCCGACCGCAACCTCAGCCACCGTCCGGCGAGCACCACGCTGCGCGGCGGACCGTCGGTGTCGATCGGCATCGGCTTGGACAGCGCCCGCCACGTCGCGAGCCACACCCACAGCAGCTGCGCTTCCAGCAGCCGGGGTAAGAGGATCGCGTCGTCGTCCATCTCGGGCCACACCGACCCGACCTCGGCCCGCCAGGCCGCGACCATCGCCTCGGACATCCCCGGTGGCAGCCCCCACCCGCACCAGCAGGACGGGAACGGCACCCGCAAAGCCGCGGCGTCGAACACGATGTCGCGGACGCAGCCGCCCTCGAAGTCGACGAACCGCACCCCGCGCGAGGTGACCAGGTGGTTGTCCGGGCACGACGTCGACGGGCTGAACGCGCGCCGCCGCGACGTGCTGAACGCCCGCGCCGCACCGGCCGCGAACTCGACGGCCTGCGTGGACGTGGCGACACCGAGGGTGGTCTCCAGCAGCGCCGGCAACCCCGCGATGGCCGCGTGCACGTCGACGGCGATCGGGTCCTGGCAGCACTGCGCACCGGCTCGGCGCATCAACGCGTCGAAGTCCGCGTCCCGGCCCGCCGTCGTGGCGTGCAGCCGGCCCATCGCGTGCGCCCACGACAGCAGTCCGCGTTCGGCGGCCCGCGCGTCCTTGGCGTGCAGCTTCTCGGAGAGCCGGGGCGCCCGGCCCAGGTCCTCCAGCACGACCAGGCGCGTGCCCGCGTCGTGCGCGAAGAGTTCGGGGGTGGCGCGTTCCTCGGCGGGAAGCGCTGTCAGCAGCTGGTGGCTGACGGCCTCGTGGGCCCACGGATCGCGGTCGCCGCTCGCCTCCGGATACCGCTTCACGACGAGCGTGCGCGGCATGGAGAACGGCGACGAGGCCACTCTCACGCGAATCACGACGGAACGACCGGTACCCCCGAGAGCCTCGGGGTCCGCGAGGCGCACCTGTGCGCCCAGTCGCCTGGTCAGTACCCGCTCAGCCGCCCCGACAGCGTCCAAGATCTCTGGTGAAGTCGTGTCGGGAGGGCCCGCGGTGATCTCCACGCTCATCCCCTCCGACCCTACTCCCCAAGTCCGTGAGCCGGACCGACGCTAATCCGGCCAGGCTGCGACCACCACCACTCGTTGGTAACGGCTCGCACTGTTCCCGGATCCCCCTACGACGTGTGGACGTGTGGAAACACCTTCCGTTGCCCACTACGCGGCGATCAAGGCGATCGATCGACGCGCACACGTCAATACCGATCAAGTAGCTGCTCGATCGGGCGAACCGGTCTCATGTTCTGAGACGCGGGGAGGCGTCCAAGGGGTTGCCTCCCCGCGTGGAAAAGATCGTCAGGCCTTCTCGGCGGGCTGCTTCACGCTCGCTCCGAACGCCTCGCGGCACCGGTCCGCGCACCATTCAGGAACGCGGTGACGACTCCGCACCCCATCCGGCCGGCCGTGGCCCGGCACAGGTCCGGGCCACGCCGACAAGAGGTCGTCAGGCCTTCTCGGCTGCCTTGTCGGCGGCCTTCTCGGCACCCTTTTCCTGGGGCTTCGCGTCCACTCCGGCCTCCTTGCGCTGGAGCGCCGTGATGGGCGCCGGCGCCGCCGTCAGCGGGTCGTAGCCGCCGCCCGACTTCGGGAACGCGATGACCTCGCGGATCGAGTCCGCACCCGCGAGCAGCATGCAGAGGCGGTCCCAGCCCAGGGCGATGCCGCCGTGGGGCGGGGCGCCGTACTTGAAGGCGTCGAGCAGGAAGCCGAACTTCTCCTGCGCCTCCTCGGCGCCGATGCCCATGACGTTGAACGCGCGCTGCTGCACGTCGGCGCGGTGGATACGAATCGAGCCACCGCCGAGCTCGTTGCCGTTGAGGATCACGTCGTAGGCGTAGGCCAGCGCCTCGCCCGGCTTCTCCTCGAAGGTGTCGATCCACTCCGGGGTCGGCGAGGTGAACGCGTGGTGCAGCGCCGTCCAGTTGCCGCCGCCGACCGCGACGTCACCTGCCTCGAGCTTGTCGACCGACTCGAACATCGGGAAGTCGACGACCCAGCCGAACGCCCAGGCGTTCTCGTCGATCAGGCCGACGCGGTGCGCGATCTCGACGCGCGCGGCTCCGAGCAGGGCGCGCGCGTCCCGCGGGTCGCCCGCGCCGAAGAAGATGCAGTCGCCCGGGTTGGCGCCGGTGGCCTTGGCGAGACCGTCGCGCTCGGCGTCGGTCAGGTTCTTCGCGACCGGGCCGCCCAGCGTGCCGTCCTCGCCGACCAGCACGTACGCGAGGCCCTTGTGGCCGCGCTGCTTCGCGAACTCCTGCCACGCGTCGAGCGTGCGGCGCGGCTGCGAGGCACCACCCGGCATGACCACGGCACCGACGTACGGCGCCTGGAACACGCGGAACGTCGTGTCCTTGAAGTACTCGGTGAGCTCGGTGAGCTCCAGCTCGAAGCGCAGGTCAGGCTTGTCCGAGCCGTACTTGGCCATCGCGTCGGCGTAGGAGATCCGGCGGAACGGCAACTGCAGGTCGACGCCCTTGGTCTCCTTCCAGATCGCGGCCAGCAGCTTCTCGGTCAGGGCGATCACGTCGTCCTGCTCGACGAAGCTCATCTCGACGTCGAGCTGGGTGAACTCCGGCTGGCGGTCGGCGCGGAAGTCCTCGTCGCGGTAGCAGCGCGCGATCTGGTAATAGCGCTCCATGCCGCCGACCATCAGCAGCTGCTTGAACAGCTGCGGCGACTGCGGCAGCGCGTACCAGGAACCCGGACGCAGACGCGCCGGCACCAGGAAGTCACGCGCGCCCTCAGGCGTCGACCGGGTCAGGGTCGGCGTCTCGATCTCGACGAACTTCTCGGAGTGCAGCACCTCGCGGGCGATGCGGCTGACCTCGGAACGCAGGCGGATGGCCTTCGCGGGCGCAGAACGGCGCAGGTCGAGGTAGCGGTGCTTGAGCCGCGCCTCCTCGCCCGGCTCGACCTCGCTCTCGACCTGGAACGGCAGCGGCGCGGCCTCGTTGAGGACCTCCAGCTCGCTGACGTAGACCTCGATGGCGCCGGTCGGCAGCTCGGGGTTCTCGCTGCCCTCGGGCCGCGCGCTCACCTCGCCGGTGACCTTGACGACGTACTCGCTGCGCAGCCGGTGCGCGCGCTCCGCCATCTCGCCCTCGCGGAAGACGACCTGCGCGACACCGCTCGCGTCCCTCAGGTCGATGAAGATGACACCGCCGTGATCCCGCCGGCGAGCGACCCACCCGGTGAGGGTGACGGACTGCCCGGCGTGCTCGGCCCGGAGTGATCCGGCCTCGTGCGTGCGCAACACGGTGGTGGCTCCTTGTAGACGAAGTAAACCTTGCCGTCAAGGCTAGCCGGACCCACCGACAGATTTTCAGGCAGGGCTTTCCGGCCGCGCAGTTGATCTCCGTTCGCTACGGTCGGGCGTCATGCGGATGGCGTTCGCCCTAGTGGGCATGCTGGCGATGTTCGTGGCCGCCGTGGGCGTCCTGTTCTTCGGCGTTCTCGGCTTCACCCCGACCAGCACCTGTTCCGGCGCCTGCCAGGCACCGCTGCTGATCACCCTGGTCGGCACGGTGGTCATCGGGCTGGCCGCGACGTTCGCGACGTGGTTCCGCGCGGTCCGCGAGCCCCGCGCCTACTGCCCCTACCTCGGCGCGGTGCTGATGGTCATGCTGTTCTTCGTGTCACTGAGCATCGCCGAAGCCGTCCGCTAGCTTCGGCCGTGCCTTCTCCCACGCCGCGGCCCACCCTGCGTCGACCTGCTCGGCGTCGCCCCACTCAGCGATCCGGTGGAGCAGGTCCACCAGCCGCGTCCGAGGTTCGCGGTCCAGCGACGGCAGCACCTCCACCAGGAACGGCAGCACCGCCGTGGCCGCCGGGCACACGAACCCGCCCTCCTCGTGCACCGTCCGGTCCAGGTCGGTTATCGCCCGCGCGACCACCTCGGGATCGTCCGACAGCAACGCCCGGACGTGCCCCGGCGTGTCCAGAGCAGGCCCGTAAGCGTGGTCGATCGCGTGCCACGGCACGTCGTCCAGTCCCTCGATGCTCATCCCAGCTCCAGCAGCACCGACGTGGCGAGCGCCGAAACGTGTTGCCCCAGCGACGTCACGCCCTGGTCGTGCACCCGCTCGGCCACCAGGTCCCGGTACTCGCGGGCCCGCGCCACCCCCACCAGCCACACCGCGAACGCCCGCAGCCGCACGTCCGGGTCGGCGATCCACACCGGCACGAACGGCACGACCTGGCCCACGTCGGTGGTGTCGCGTTCGAAGAGCCGGCGCAGGTAGTCGAGCGCCTCGGTGCGCCACGGCAGCACGTCCACCAGCGCGAGCACGAGGTCGATGCCGTCGAAGTCCTTGGGGCCCACCAGCCAGAGCACGTGCTCCAGCACCTCTTCGTAGCCCATCTCGAACGACCCGGTGGCGAGGAACAGTTCGAGGTCGCCGGTCAGGCCGCGCAGGATCACGTCGGCGTCGGGGCGGGTCGCCGCGGACACGAGCATCCGGGCGGGCTGCTCGACGTCCGGCAGGTCCCGCAGCCACGTCACCGCCGCCTCGTCGCCCCTCCCGGCGTACTCCGTGGCGACGATCACCAGGCACAGCCGCGTGGCCGGGTCGAACTCCTCCTCCCACCGCGCGGACAAAGCAGGCAACACGGGCGCGCTGTCGCCGAGGCCCTTGCCCAGCACGAACAACACGCCTCGCCGCACCGCCGCCGAGCCGTGGCCGAGCAGCGCGAGCAACGCCGGCTTGGAGGCCTCGAACGCGGGTGGCCAGCTCGAATGAACCCCGGCTGAACCGCTGCCGCCCGCGACCGCGATCGCGCCGCACAGGTTCTCCAGCAGCCACTCGCGGCTCGGGGTGTTGTCGTGCGCGACGAGGTCGAGCAGGAACGGCCACGCGGCCGCCGTCGCCTCGCTGACCTCACCGGGCTCGCCGGTCAGCTGGCGCACCAGTTCCTCGTGCGGCTCCACGGAGGTCCGCGCCTGCCTCAGCAACCTGGGAAGCTCGTCGGCGTACCCGTCATGACTGCGCAACCGGTACCAGTCGATCTTCTTCAGTCCGTCCACCACGGACACCAGAATAGGAAAAGGCCGCGACCCAGGAGGTCGCGGCCTTCACACGGCAGAACTAGCTCACGCGGTGGGCGCGAGGTACAGCAGGCGGTTCGGCGAGCCCGAACCCGGGTTCGTCACCTTCGACGGCGTGGACTGGCCGATCAGGTACGAGGCGACCTGGGCCGGCGTCGCGCCGGGGTTCGTCGAGAGGTAGCGAGCGGCGGCACCCGCGACGTGCGGGGTGGCCATCGACGTGCCCGAGATGGTGCTCGTGGCGGTGTCGGAGGTGCTCCAGGACGACGTGATGTCGCGGCCCGGGGCGAAGATGTCGAGCACCGCGCCGTAGTTCGAGAACGACGAGCGGGCGTCGTTGCGGTCGGTGGAGCCGACCGTGATCGCCTCCGTCACGCGCGCGGGCGAGGTGTTCGCCGCGTTCGTGTTGGCGTTGCCCGCCGCCACGGCGAACGTGACGCCCTTGGCGATGGCGTTGCGCACGGCCGTGTCGAGGGTGGCGTTGGCGCCACCGCCGAGGGACAGGTTCGCGACGGCCGGCTTGGCCGCGTTGGCACCCACCCAGTCGATGCCGGCCGCGACGCCCGCGAGGGTGCCGGAGCCGTTGTTGTCGAGCACGCGGACGGCGACGACCCGAGCGGCCTTCGCGACGCCGTACTGCGAGCCAGCGATGGTGCCGGCGACGTGCGTGCCGTGGCCGTTTCCGTCCTGCGCGACGTTGTCGTTGTCCACGAAGTCACGGCCGTTCACGGCGCGGCCGCCGAACGTGGAGTGGCTGATGCGGACACCGGTGTCGATGACGTACGCGGTCACGCCCGACCCGGTCGAGGTGTAGCTGTAGGAGCTGTTGAGCGGCAGGTTGCGCTGGTCGATGCGGTCGAGGCCCCACGACGGCGGGTTCGTCTGCGTGGCCTGGGTGTGCACGACCTGGTCGGCCTCGACGAAGTCCACCGACGGGTCGGCGGCGAGCCTCTTGGCCTGCTTCTCGGTGAGCTTCACGTTGAAGCCGCCGAAGGTCTTGTACTCGCGCTCGACCGAGCCGCCGAAACGGGAAGCGAGGGCGTGCCCGTTCGTCTTGCCCTCCTTCAGCTTCACGATGAAGGAGCCGGCGATCTTCTCAGGGTGGTTGAGCGACAGCACCTCGCCCTCGGCGGCGTAAGCGCTGGGAACCATCAGAACCGACATGGCGAGAGTCGCCGCGCCGGCACCGGCCAGGAACCGGATCTTTCGCGTCATGATTGCAATCCGTTCTTTGCAGGGGAACGAAGCGCTTTCGACGTTATGGAGAGATCCGGTTCCTGCCAAGGGTGTCTTAGTGTTTAAGACGGGCTTGCATTGCCGGACAATTCACCTTTCACAGGGATGGCGGCCAGTAGAGGATACGGTTGACGGGTGGCGTGCCCGGAGTGGCCGTGCTAACGAGCGCGCGCTCGACCTGCGCGGGCGTGGCCGCGCGGTTCCTCTCCAGGTACCGGGCCGCGACACCGGCCGCATGTGGTGCGGCCATTGAGGTTCCGCTCAGCGTCGCGGTCGCGGAGTCCGAAGTGTTCCAGGCGGACGGAATGCTGACGCCCGGCGCGTAGAGGTCCACCAGCGGTCCGTAGTTGGACGAAGGTGCCTTGGTGTCGTTCTGCGTCAACGCTCCCACGCAGATCGCCTGCGAAACCCGTTGCGGCGACGAGTTCACGGGGTCGGTGTTGCTGCCCCCTGCTGCGAGCGTGTACGAAACACCGGAGTCGATCGACTTCTTCACGGCGGTGTCGAGTGCCGCGGAAGCGCTGCCGCCCAACGACATGTTGGCCACCGCGGGCTTGACCGCGTTGCGCGTCACCCAGTCCACGCCGGCGATGACACCGGCGATCGTGCCGGACCCGGACCCGTTCAGCACGCGCACGCCCCACACCGTCGCCTGCTTGGCGACGCCGTACTTGGTGCCGGCGGCGATGCCGGCGACGTGCGTGCCGTGCCCGTTGTCGTCCTGCGCGATCGCGTCGTTGTCCACGGTGTCCCAGCCGTTGCGCGCGCGGCCGCCGAAGTCCGCGTGCGTCACGCGCAACCCGGTGTCGATCACGTAGATGTTCACGCCACGCCCGGTGGTCGCGTACTCGTACCGGCGGTCCAGCGGCAACGCGCGCTGGTCGATCCGGTCGAGCCCCCACGGCGGGTCGAGCTGGACGCCGAGGGCGTGCACGATCCCGTCACGCTCCACAGAGGACACGTTCGGGTCGGCCTTCAGCGCGCGCAACTGGGCGGACGTCAGCCGCGCGCTGAAACCGTTGAAGACACTCGAATAGCGGTGCTCGACCGTGCCGCTGAACGCAGACGCGGCTCCATCTTTGAGCACCACGATGTAGGGCGAGGTGGCTGCGGACGCCGGGGCGACCGCGACCGAGGCTGTCAAAGCAGCGACTGCCAGCAGGGCTCTCACGGGCAGACTTCCTTCCGGTTGCAGGGGAAAACGGCCCCGGCTCGCGAGAGGAGCCGGGGCCGCACATCACAGGGACTGCCTTGTTCAGCTGGTCGGCGCCCAGTACAGGAGCCTGGTCGTCGTGCTCGGGCCGGGGTTGGTCACCTTGCCGTTGGTGGCGTTGCTGGTGATCGCGGTCGCCACCTGGGCGGGCGTCACGTTCCGGTTGCCCTGCAGGTAGCGGGCCACCACGCCGGCGACGTGCGGCGACGCCATCGAGGTGCCGGAAATGGTGTTCGAGGCCGTGTCACTGGTGTGCCAGGCGGAGGTGATGCCGCCACCGGGCGCGAACACGTCGACGATCGGGCCGTAGTTGGAGAACGAGGAGCGGGCGTCGGTGCGCTCGGTGGAGCCCACGGTCAGCGCCGCCGCCACGCGCGCGGGCGAGGTGTTCGCCGCGTTCGTGTTGGCGTTGCCCGCCGCCACGGCGAACGTCACGCCGCGCGTGATCGCCCCGCTCACGGCGTTGTCGAGCGAGGTGTTCGCGCCGCCGCCCAGCGACATGTTGGCGACAGCGGGCTTGACGTGGTTGTTCGCCACCCAGTTCACACCGGCGACGACACCGGCGATGGTGCCCGAACCCGAGTTGTTCAGCACGCGGACGCCGTAGATGGTGGCCTGCTTCGCGACGCCGTAGGAGGTGCCCGCGACGGTGCCGGCGACGTGCGTGCCGTGGCCGTTGCCGTCCTGCGCGACGGCGTCGTTGTCCACGAAGTCGTAGCCGTTGCGGGCACGGCCGCCGAAGTCGCGGTGGGTGATGCGGACACCGGTGTCGATGATGTAGGCGTTCACGCCGGACCCGGTGGAGTTGTAGGTGTAGCGCTGGTCGAGCGGCAGGTTGCGCTGGTCGATCCGGTCGAGACCCCACGACGGCGGGTTGACCTGGGTCGCCTGGATGCTGACCACCTGGTCGCGTTCCACGTACTCGACCGCGGGGTCAGCGGCCAGTCTGCGTGCCTGAGCGTCGCTCATCTTCACCGAGAAGCCCTGGAACACGGCGTCGTAGACGTACCCGACCTGACCGCCGAAGCGGGAACCGAGAGTCTGCGCGCTCGCGGTGACCGCGTTGTCCTTGAGCTTGACGATGAAGCTTCCGGCGATGTTCTGACCGGGCGAAACGCGGATCTCGCCCACCGCGGCGGTGGCCGGTGCCGCGAACGCGGCGATCATGACCGCCGAACCCAGCAGAGTTGCGGTTTTGCGCATTGTGCAGTCCTGTTCGTCGCAGGGATGCTGCAGGGAAACCAACGGGCCTATTGGCGGCGTAATAGTCCCGAGATCTGAACCTGGCGGGTTTCGAAGCCGGACAAAACCGCCGATCGGCTGTACCGCGTTCCCTTTGCTGCCGATAGCCTTCCGATCTTGACTCCGTGAAACCGGAGGAGCGATGCTCACGATTTACCCACCGCGCGAGGAGCTGGCCGACCTTCTCGTGACGGGTCCGTTCGCGGACGCGTTGCGGGTCGCGATCCAGGTGCGGGGACTCAGTCTGGAACGGTTGCAGCACCGGCTGAAGGTGCGCGGCGCGCCGATCAGCGTGACGGCGCTGAGCTATTGGCAGTCGGGCAGACGCAGACCCGAGCGCCCCGAGTCGTTGATGGCCCTCGCACACCTCGAGGACGTCCTCGGGCTGCCCGAGAGCGCTCTCAGCCGCCTGCTGGGACCACCGCGGCCGCGCGGCCGTTCACGCAGGCGGGAGCCGTCCGCCCGGGCCGCGTGGGACTCCTCCGGCCTGGTGCTGACCGCCCAGCACGACCGGGTGGACGTCGCGTCCTGCGGTGGCGTGCGCGGCGTGCGGTCACGTCAGGTCATGCGGGCGAGTTCCGCCAATGTGGACCGCTGGATCCTTTGTCAGGAAACGGGTTCCGCGCAGCCCGCGCTCACCGCCGTGCGTTCCTGCCGGGTCGGGAGGATCGCCCGCGAACGCACGAACGGCGTGCTCGTCGCGGAGCTGTTGTTCGACGAACCGATCTCCGCCGGCGAGTCCGTCGCGATCGAGTACGAATTGGTCTATCCACATCCGACGGCCGAGCACACGCATTTCCGCCGGTTCGCCGAACGCGTCCACGACTACGTGCTGGAGATCAAATTCCAGGACGCGCCGGACGCCTGCGAGCAATTCGCGACCGGCCCCGCCGGAACGGAGGCGGGCGGCGTGGCCCCCACCGCCGTGGACGACGGGGGCTACGCGCACGCGGCCGCGCTCGACTTCGGTCCCGGTGTCTACGGAATGCGCTGGAGCAGTCCCGCGAATGCGACGGGATCATCCACCCACGGGAAGTGACCGGCACCCGGCTGCAGTCCGAACCGGGCGCCGGGAATGAGGTTCACGTACTCCTGCGCGCGGTTGGGCGGCAGGCTGACGTCGTACTCGCCGCTGAGGAAAGCCGTTGGCACGTCGAGGTTCCGGAGCGCTGCGCGCACCTGCGCCGGGTCGAACGCACCGTCGGCGTAGTACTCGGCGGCGGCCTCGTCGTTGCGCGGGTGGTCTTCGAGCGCACGTGCGGCGTCGTCCCAGCGCCCGTAGTGGAACGGGGCGATCCGCGCGAACGCCTCCTCGCTGAAGTTCCCGGCCCAGATCTCCTCGAACCCCTTGATCGCGTCGGCGTACCAGGGTTCTCCCGACCGTCGCAGCGCCACCGCACGGCGATCGTCGTCGGTCACGTCGATGCCGACCACGCGCGCACTCGGTGCGATGAGCACGAGTTCCTTGACGTGCTGCGGAAAGCGGGTCGCGTACAGGATCGCGAGCGTGCCACCGGCGGAGTGCCCGAGCAACCGCAGCCGGTCGAGCCCCAGGTGCTGCCGCAACGCCTCGACGTCGTCGACCACGTGGTCGGCGCGGTAGCTGTCCGCTTTCTCCGATTCGCCGGTACCGCGCAAGTCCAGCCTGATCACGTCGCGCAGCGGAAGTCCGCCCAGGTACGAAGAAGCCTGCATCGGCCCGCCGGGCAGGCAGATCACCGGGTCGTCGGCCTCGCCGTGGTAGACGAGGCCGACGCCGTCGGAAGTCGTGAAGTTCCCCATGCCCCGCAGTGTGTCAGTAGGACCTGGGCAGCTTCAGCGAGTTTTGCGCGACGAAGTTGAGCACCATCTCCCGCGACACGGGGGCGATCCGGGACAACCGCGACGACGCGAGCATCGAGGCGAGGCCGTACTCGCGGCTCAGCCCGTTGCCGCCGTGGATCTGGATCGCCTGGTCGACCGCGGCCGCGATGGCCTCTCCCGCCGCGTACTTGGCCATGTTCGCGGCCTCGCCCGACTCCTTGTCGCGGCCGGAGTCGTAGAGCGCGGCGGCCTTCTGCGTCATCAGCCGGGCGAGTTCGATCTCGACGTGCACCTTGGCGAGCGGGTGCGCGAGGCCCTGGTGAGCGCCGATCGGCGTGTCCCAGACCTGCCGCTCCTTCGCGTACTTCACGGCCTTGGCGACCGCGAGCCGCGCGGACCCGGTGGCCATGCTCGCGCCCATGATCCGTTCGGGGTTGAGCCCGGCGAAGACCTGCAGCAGTCCCTGGTCCGGCGAGCCGACGACCGCGTCGGACGGCAGCCGGACGTCGTCGAAGAACAGCGTGAACTGCTTCTCCGGCATGAACAGGTCCATGTCGATCTCCTGCCAGGTGAAGCCCTCGGCGTTCGTCGGGACGACGACGAGCACCGGTCCGGTCTCCAGGATCGCGACGACGAGCACGGCGTCGACCTCGTCCACGCCGGAGATGTAGGTCTTGCCGCCCTTCAGCACCCAGTCGTCGCCGTCGCGGCGCACGCTCGTCCTGAGCTTGTGCGAGTTCGACCCCGCGTCGGGCTCGGTGATCGCGAACGCCATCTTGAGCGTGCCGTCCGCGAAACCGGGCAGCCACTTGGCCTTCTGCTCGTCCGTGCCGAAGCGGGCGATCACCGTCGCGCAGATCGCGGGCGAGACCACCATGAGCAGCAACGGGCTTCCGGCCGCCGCGAGCTCCTCGCACACCGCCGCGAGGTCACCGATGCCGCCGCCACCGCCGCCGAACTCCTCCGGCACGGCCACGCCGAGGTAGCCGAGCTTGCCGGCCTCCTCCCACAGCTCCGTGGTCTTCTCCCCCGCCCTCGCCTTGGCGGTGAAGTAGTCGTGGCCGTACTTCGCGCCGAACTCGGCGACGGCCTTGCGCAGCGCGATCCGCTCTTCGGACTCGACGAAGCTCACGATCAGTCTCCATCCACTTCGGCTACTACGGCCAAGACGTCTCCGGCGTTGACCTGCTGTGCCTGCTCGACAAGAAGTTCGGTGACCGTGCCCGCGGTGGTGGCGAGCACCCGGTGTTCCATCTTCATGGCCTCCAGCACCAGGAGTTCGGCACCGGCCTCGACCACGTCGCCCTGCGCCACGCTGACCCTGACCACGGTGCCGGGCATCGGGGCGACGGTCGCGCCGGGCGCGAGCTTCGTCTCCGGCTCGGGGAACCGCGGCACGGCCTTCAGCGTCACCGAGCCACGCGGCGAGTCGACCTCGACCACGTCGCCGTACCGGGCCACCCGGAACGGCACCCGCACGCCGTCCAACTCCAGCACGACCGTGTCCGGGGTGGCCTGCTTCGGGTCGTACTCGACCTCGACCAGTTCCGCGCCGAAGAGGAACTTCGCCTTCGGCTGCTGCGACCGGACGTTGCGCCAGCCCAGTGGCAGGTGACCGATCTTCCGCGTGGCGGCGGACGCCAGCGCGGCCGCGAGCGCAAACGGTTGCGGGTCAACGGACCTGCTGAAGTCGTGCTCGTCGAGGAACCCGGTGTGGGTGTCCCCGTTCAGGAAGTCGTCGTCGCTCAGCACGTCGACGAGCAACTGCCGGTTCGTCACGAGCCCGTGGATGCGCGCGCTCTCCAGGGACGTCACGAGCTTGCGTGCCGCAGCCCGCCGCGTCGGCGCGTACGCGATCACCTTGGCCAGCATGGGGTCGTAGTGCACCGACACCACCGAGCCGTCCTCGACGCCGCTGTCCAGCCGCACGTCACCGGGCACCTCGAACCGGTGCAGCGTGCCGCTCGCGGGCCGCCAGTCGTGCGCGGGGTCCTCGGCGTACAACCGGACCTCGATGGCGTGCCCGCGCGGTTCCGGTGCCTCAGCAGGCAATCGCGCGCCTTCCGCGATCCGCAGCTGCCACTCCACCAGGTCCACGCCGTGGACGAACTCGGTGACCGGGTGCTCGACCTGGAGCCGCGTGTTGACCTCCAGGAAGTGGAAGTCCTCGCCCTTCAGCATGAACTCAACGGTGCCCGCGCCGACGTACCCGATCGACTCGGCCGCCGCCGTCGCTGCCGCGAACAACCGTTGCCGCACGTCGTCGCCGACCGCCGGACTCGGTGACTCCTCGACGATCTTCTGGTGCCGCCGCTGGATCGAGCACTCGCGTTCGCCGAGCGCCCACACCGTGCCGTGCGCGTCGGCGAGGATCTGCACCTCGACGTGCCGCGCCTGTTCCAGCAACGGCTCGCAGAACACCGTGGGGTCGCCGAACGCCGACTCGGCCTCGCGCCGCGCACTCGCCAGCGCGTCCGCGAACTCGGACCGTTCCCGCACGATCCGCATGCCGCGCCCGCCACCACCGGCGGACGCCTTGATCAGCACCGGGAACTCGGTGACGGTCTCGGGATCGAGCTCCGGCAACGTCGGCACGCCCGCCGCCGCCATCCGCTTCTTGGCGGCGACCTTCGACCCCATCGCCTCGATGGAGTCCGGTTCCGGCCCGACCCACGTCAGTCCCGCCGCCTGCACCTTGCGCGCGAAGTCGGCGTTCTCGCTGAGGAATCCGTAGCCGGGGTGCACCGCGTCGGCGCCCGCTCGAACAGCCGCCTCGACGAGCAGGTCGGCCCGCAGGTAGGTCTCGGCGGGTGACGCGCCGGGCAGCCGGACCGCGAAGTCGGCCTCCCGGACGTGCGGCGACTCGGCGTCCGGGTCGGAGAACACCGCGACCGTGCGGATGCCGTTGTCCTGGCAGGTGCGGATGATCCGGCGCGCGATCTCGCCCCGGTTGGCAATCAACAGATTCTTGATCACTGGTCGCTCACATCCGGAAGACGCCGAAGCCGTCGGCGCCCTTGATCGGTCCGCTGTGGACAGCGGAGAGGCACAAGCCGAGCACGGTCCTGGTGTCGCGCGGGTCGATCACGCCGTCGTCGTAGAGCTTCCCGGACAGGAACGGCGCGAGCGACTGCTCCTCGATCTGCGCCTCCACCATCTTGCGCATGGCGGCGTCGTGCTCCTCGTTGTACTCCTGCCCCTTCGCCATCGCGGCCTGCCGCCCGACGATCGACAGCACGCCCGCGAGCTGCGCCGGGCCCATCACGGCCGACTTGGCGTTGGGCCAGGTGAACAGGAACCTCGGGTCGTAGGCCCGGCCGCACATGCCGTAGTTGCCCGCGCCGTACGACGCGCCCATCGTGATCGTCAGGTGTGGCACCCGGCTGTTCGACACGGCGTTGATCATCATCGAGCCGTGCTTGACGATGCCGCCCTGCTCGTACTGCGCGCCGACCATGTACCCGGTGGTGTTCTGCAGGAACACCAGTGGTGTGTCGCTCTGGTTCGCCAGCTGGATGAACTGGGTGGCCTTCTGCGACTCCTCGCTGAACAGCACGCCGCGCGCGTTGGCGAGGATGCCGACCGGGTAGCCGTGGATGCGCGCCCACCCGGTGACGAGGCTGTTGCCGTACAACGGTTTGAACTCGTCGAAGTGCGAGCCGTCGACCAGCCGCGCGATGACGTCGCGGGGGTCGAACGGCACCCGCTGGTCCTCGGAGACGACGTCGAGGATGCTCTCCGCGTCGAACTCCGGCTCCTCGACGGCGGCCGGTTCGGGCCCGAGCTTGCGCCAGTTCAGCCGCGCGACCACCCGCCGTGCCAGGCGGATCGCGTCGGTCTCGTCCTCGGCCACGAAGTCCGCGAGCCCGGACGTGGCGCCGTGCATGGTGGCGCCACCCAGCGACTCGTCATCGGCGTCCTCGCCGGTCGCCATCTTGACCAGCGGCGGGCCGCCCAGGAACACCTTGGAGCGGTCCTTGATCATGATCACGTAGTCGGACATGCCCGGCACGTACGCGCCACCGGCCGTCGCGTTGCCGAACACCGCCGTGACCGTGGGAATGCCGGCCGCCGAAAGCCTGGTCAGGTCGCGGAACGCCCGTCCGCCCGGGATGAAGATCTCGCTCTGCGTCGGCAGGTCGGCACCGCCGGACTCGACCAGGCTGACCAGCGGCAGCCGGTTCTGCAACGCGATGTCGTTGGCCCGCAACGACTTGCGTAGCGTGTACGGGTTCGACGAGCCGCCGCGCACCGTGGGGTCGTTCGCGACGATCACGCACTCGACGCCCTCGATCCGCCCGATGCCAGTGACGCACGAGGCGCCGACCGGGAAGTCGGTGCCCCACGCGGCGAGCGGCGACAGCTCCAGGAACAGGCTGTCCTCGTCGATCAGCAGCTCGACCCGTTCGCGGGCGAGGAGCTTGCCGCGCTTGTGGTGCCGTTCGACGTACTTCGGCCCACCTCCGGCCAGCGCTTTGGCGTGTTCGGCGTCGAGACCCGCGATCTTCGCGAGCAGCGCCTCCCTGTTGCCCATCAGGCGAACCCCAATCGTCGTGCCGCGAGCTCGGTCATCACTTCACTCGCCCCGCCCCCGATGCCGAGGATGCGGGCGTCCCGGTAGTGACGCTCCACTTCGGACTCCCGCATGTATCCCATGCCTCCGTGCAACTGCACCGCCTCGTCGACCACGGCACTGCACGCGTCGACGGCGGCGTTCTTCGCGAAGCAGACCTCGGTGACGCAGTCCTCGCCGCGGTCGATTCGCGCCGCGACCTCGCGCGTGTACGTCCGGGCCAGGTCGATCTGCTGCGCCATCGCGGCGAGCTTGTGCCTGATCACCTGGTTCTTGATGAGCGGCTTGCCGAACGTCTCGCGGTTGCGCGTCCACTCGACGGTCAGGTCCAACGCCCGTTGCGCCGTCGCGTACGCCTCGACCGCCATCGTCACGCGTTCGACCTGGAACTGCCGCATGATCTGCGGGAACCCCTGGTTCTCCTCGCCCACCAGGTTCGCGACCGGCACGCGCACGTCGTCGAAGTGCAGTTCGGCGGTGTCGCTGCAGTGCCAGCCCATCTTGTCGAGCTTGCGGCGGGTGAAGCCGCCCTCGATGACCAGCAGCGAGATGCCCTGGTAGCCCTCGCCGCCGGTGCGCACCGCGGTCGTGACGAAGTCCGCGCGGCACCCGGAGGTGATGAAGACCTTCTCACCGTTGACGACGTAGTGGTCGCCGTCCCTGCGCGCGGTGGTCCGGATGGCCGCGACGTCGGACCCGGCGCCGGGTTCGGTGACGGCGAGGCTGCCGATCTTCTCGCCCCGGATCGCGGGCTTCGCGAACCGTTCGATCAGGTCCTCGTTGCCGGACTGCCAGATGTGCGGGATGGCGATGCCGAGCGTGAACAACGCCGCCATCACGCCCGACGAGCCGCCGTTCTGGATGATCTCCTCGGTCAGCGCGACCGAGTCGAGCAGGTCGCCGTGCTCGAACCCGATGCCGAGCAGGTCCAGCGCCGCCGCCTTCTTGTGCAGCTCACGCGGGATCTCGCCGTCGCGTTCCCACTGGTCGAGGTGCGGCACGATCTCCTTGCGGGTGAAGTCCGCGACGAGCTGCCGGAGTTCCTTGCGCTCGAACAAATCCCTCGTGATCACAGCAACTCCTCGGGGATCTCGACTTCCCGTGCGCGCAGCCACTCGCCGAGTGCCTTGGCCTGCGGGTCGAACCTCGTGCTGCTCGCCACTCCGTCGCCGAGCAGGCCGTGCAGCACGAAGTTGAGCGCTTTCAGGTTCGGCAGCTCGTACCGGCTCACGTCCTGCGCTTCCGGCAGCAGTTCCTTCAGCTTCTCGACGGTCAGGAACCCGTTGAGCCACTCGTAAGCCGCGTCGGATCGCACCCACACGCCGAGGTTCGCGTCGCCGCCCTTGTCACCGCTGCGGGCGCCCGCGATCGTTCCCAGTGGCCTCTTCACAGCATCACCGCCTTGGCGCTGACCTCGTCGCGCTGGACGTAGGCCGCCCGGTACACCCCGAACGGCGTGCCGTCGCTCGGCGGTGCCGTCACGTGGAACCCGGGGTAGCTAGCCAGGGCCAGTTCGATCGCGGCCCGGCTGAACCCCTTGGCCCGCTTCGGGTCGGTGGTCTTGATCATGACGTGCAGCAACGCGCTGGCCTGCTCCTCGGTCGCCGCGTCGGCCTGGTCGGTCCTGGCCAGCGTCCACGTCAGCCCTTCGTCACCGATGGCTTGGTGAAGCTGCCGCCGCACCAGCTCGGCCTTGGCCTCGACGTCGAGTCCGGTGAGGACGAACGTGGTCGAGTTCCGGAAGCCGCCCAACGTGTTCAGGCACACCTTGAGCGTGTCCGGCGGCGGAGAGCCCTTCGTGCCACTGATCCTGACCCCGCGCTCGTGGTCCTGAAGCTGGATCGTGTCGAAGTGCGTGGTGACGTCCGGACCGAGGTACTCCGGCGCCCCGATCTCGTACAACAGTTGTGCCGTCACGGTGTCGACGGTGACCGCGCCACCCGTGCCGTCGTGCTTGGTGATGAGCGACGAGCCGTCCTCGTCGATCTCCGCGATCGGGAACCCGGGCCTGGTCACGTCGATCTCGGTGAAGAACGAGTAGTTGCCGCCGGTGGCCTGGGTGCCGCACTCCAGCACGTGGCCCGCGACCGTGGCACCCGCCAGCCGGTCCCAGTCGTCCCGCGCCCAGCCGAAGTGCGCCGCCGCCGGTCCCACGACCAGGCTGGCATCGGTGACGCGGCCGGTGACCACGACCTGGGCGCCCTGGTTGAGGCACTCCGCGATCTCCCACGCGCCGAGGTAGGCGTTGGCGGTGAGCGCCTCGGGAAAACGGCCCTTCAAGTCGTCGCCCGTCACGTACCCGACTTTGGCGTCGAGCTTGCGAGCGAGGCCCTCGGGGTTCAGCCCGCCTGCGTTGACCACGATCTTCACGCCCTGGTCGAGCGCGAGCGCCAGACAGTCCTCCATCTGGCGCAGGAACGTCTTCGCGTACCCCAGCGACGAGTCCTTCATCCGGTCGCGCCCGAGGATCAGCATGGTCAGCTCGGCGAGGTAGTCGCCGGTCAGGACGTCGAGGTGCCCACCCTCCAGCTGCTCGCGCATCGCGGACAGGCGGTCGCCGTAGAAGCCCGAGGCGTTGCCGATCCGGATCACCGGCCACCACCAGGAGGCCCCGCAAAGGCTTGCGCGATCGGCACCCACTCCTGCGCGACCGGCCCGACGGCCTCGATCGCGAGCTCCTTGCGGTTGCGCCGCTGCGTCACCAGCCACGCGAAGTCCAGCGCGGGCCCGGAAACCCGGTTCTCCGCGTCCTCGGGCCCCCACGTCCACAGCTCACCGGACGGCCCGGTCAGCTCGACCCGCACCTCGGCCTCCGGCGCCGCCAACCCGTTGAGCAGGAACGCGAACCCCATGGTCCGCACCCCGATGTGGCACACGTGCTTGATCCGCGCGGTCGGCTCCCGCACGACGCCGAGAGCGTCCGCCACGTCCTGCCCGTGCGCCCAGGTCTCCATGATCCGCGCGGTCGCCATCGACGCCGGGCTCATCGGCGGCCCGAACCAGAGGATCTTGCCCTCGGCCCGCGCGAGCTGCTCCTGCAACGCCGCCCGGCTGTCCCGCCACAGGTCCAGGAGGTCCGGCAGGTCCGCCGCCTCGGCCGCGGTGCGGTCCACGATGTCGGCTGTCAGCGGCTGCGCCTTGAACGCCTCGGGGTCGGTGATGGCGAGGATCGCGGCCTTGTCCGTCCACATGAGATGGCCGATCTGGTGGCCGACCGTCCAGCCCTCCGCCGGCGTCGGCACCGAGAAGTCGGCACCCTCCACGATCTCGTCCAACGAGCGCGACTCGGCGTCGAGGTCGGCCAGCAGTTCCGTGATCACAGCTGCTCCTCCAGCATCCGCGCCCAGTAACGCACCACGTGCGCCCGGCGCTTGGCGTCGTCGGCGAGCTGGTTGGCCAGCGCCAGCCCGCGCACAAGATCAAGGGTTGCCTGCACGGCGTCATTCACACCCGGCTCGGTGTCGTCCACGTCGAGCAGTTCCAGCGCCAGCCGGTACACCTCGCGCCCCAGCCGTGCCTGCAACTCGAGCACCTGCGTGCGCAGTTCGGGATCGGTGCGCGCCGCCACCCACAGCTCCAGCGCGGCGGTGAACAGGTCGCTCGCGTGGAAGTCCGCGATCAACTCCACGACGGCGTGCGTGCTCTTCTCGGCGATCTCCGCCCGCCGCCTGAGCACCTCGACGCTCTCCGCCCCGACGTGCTCCACGGCCGCCGCCACCAGCTCACCGCGGGTGCGGAAGTGGTGCAACTGGGCGCCGCGCGACACCCCGGCCCGTTCCGCGACCTCGGTCGTCGTGGTGCCCGACCAGCCGCGTTCCACCAGGCACTCGACGGTCGCCTCCATCAGCTTCCGCTTCGTCTCCCGCGTGCGGTCGGCCTGGCGCTGCCTCGTCTCCACCCGGCCGAGTCTTCCGCCGAACAAACAAACAGTCAAGCCTGCTTGTAAGTACGCTTGCTAGCGTCCGCGACCGATGAACATCGTGGAACGCCTGCGCGCCGCCGGCTGCGTCTTCGCCGAGGAAGAGGCCGCGCTGCTCGAAGAAGCCGCCGAGTCGCCGCACCACCTGGAAGAGTTGGTCACCCACCGCGTCAACGGCCTGCCGCTCGAACACGCCGTCGGCTGGGCGATGTTCTGCGGGCAGCGGATCGTCGTCACCAGGGGCGTCTTCGTCCCCCGCCACCGCACCGAACTCCTGGTCGACCTCGCCGCCGACCTGAACCCGGCCGTCGTCGTCGACCTGTGCTGCGGCTCGGGCGCGGTCGGCGCCGTCCTCCAGCACCGGCTCCCGGACGCCGAGGTGCACGCCGCCGACATCGACCCCGCCGCCGTCGCGTGCGCGCGCCAGAACCTCGTCAATGTCTACGAGGGCGACCTGTTCGACGCCCTGCCGGCGCACCTGCGCGGTCAGATCGACGTGGTGGTCGCCAACGTCCCGTACGTGCCGACCCTCGACATCCCGTTCATGCCGGTCGAAGCCCGCGACCACGAGGCCCGCGTGGCCCTGGACGGCGGCGTGGACGGCCTGGAGGTCCTGCGCCGAGTGGCGATCCAGGCCACGTCCTGGCTACGCCCCGGCGGCCACCTGCTGAGCGAGACCAGCGAGCGCCAGGCCCCCGCCGCGCTGGCCGCGTTCGCCGCCGCAGGACTCACCGCCGAGCTCGTGACCAGCGAAGACAGCAACGCGGTGGTCGGACGCCGCTAAGTTCCGTACAATGTACGGTATGTCGTACGACGAGGTCATGCAGTGGTTCGAGAAGTGGGACGCGCTCGCGGTCGCGGGTGACGTCGAGGCGATGGCCGACATGGCGCTGTTCCCGATCAACACGGTCACCGACGGTTCGGCGACGTCGTGGGACCGCGAGACGTTCCTCAGGGAGATGGGCGCCCAACTGGGCGGAGACGTGCAGATGGAGTCCACCAGGACGCCGCACTTCATCAACGACAACCTGGTCTTCGTCATCACGGACGGCACGATCAACGGGATGACGGTGCGCTACGGCGACCTGCTCACGCGGGTCGGCGGCGAGTGGAAGTTCCAGACGATGGCCCAGGGCGGCTGGTCGTAGCCTGTACAACGGAACCATGATCGCAATGCAGTACGAGATCAGGCTGCCGTCGGACTACGACATGGAGATCATCCGCGAACGCGTCCGCACCCGCGGTCACGCGCTCGACGGGTTCGACGGCCTGGGGTTCAAGGCATATCTGGTCCGCGACACGCAGTACGCGCCGTTCTACGTGTGGAACACCTCGGCGGGCATGGCGAACTTCCTGTACCGGGGAGGTGGCTTCCAGGGGATCCTCGCCGACTTCGGCAGGCCGGTGGTGCGGCACTGGCCGGGCGTGGCGTTCCTCAGGGGTGATGCGGCGCAAGCGAAGTACGCGACGCGCGAGATCATCACGCTCGCACCCGAGGCGAACCCGATCGACGCGCTGAAGGAGATCGAGCTGGAGAAGACGCCCGGCCTGCACTCGGCGGCGCTGGGCGTCGATCCGCGCACGTGGGAAGTCGTGCGCTTCGAACTCTGGGAGGAGCACCCCGGGGAAGAGGGCGCCTACGAAGTCCTCCACTTCTCCGAGCCTGGGCTCGAAGAGATCACAGCAGGGTGAGTTGTTCCTGGTCCACGCGCGGCGCCGGCACACCGACCGGCAGGCTTCCGTCGGGCCACACGCCTTCGTCGTCGCCGGGAACCCCGGTGACGGCGTCGGTGGAACGCCCGCGCGGCGCCAGCCCGTGCTTCTCGATCAGCGGGATCACCCGCGCGGCCAGCCGCGCCCGGTACCGCTTGTCCACATAGGACCGGTTGCCGTACAGGTACCGGTACGTCTCCACGAGGTCCGGGTGCTCGCGCCGCAACCACGCCGCGAACCACTCCTTCGCTCCCGGACGCAGGTGCAACGGCAGCACAGTGACACCCGTGGCACCCGCCGCCGCGATCTGCTCCAGCAGGAAGTCCAGCTGCTCCGCGGAATCCGTGAGTTCCGGTAACACCGGCGCCACGAACACCCCGCACGGCAACCCCGCCTCGCGGACCTTGCGCACCAGCTCCAGCCGTGCGGCCGGCGTCGGCGTGCCCGGCTCCAGCGACTTGTGCAGGTCGCGGTCCATCAACGCGAGCGAGACGGCGATCCCGACCGGCACGACCTCCGAGGCCGCGGTCAGCAACGGCAGATCACGCGCCAGCAGCGTGCCCTTCGTGAGGATCGAGAAGGGCGTGCGGGAGGCGGTCAGCGCCTCGATGATCCCTGGCATCAAGGCGTACCGCCCCTCCGCCCGCTGGTAGGGATCGGTGTTCGTGCCGAGCGCCACGTGTTCCTGCTTCCAGCGGGACGACCGCAGCTGGCGCGACAGCACCTCCCCCGCGTTGACCTTGACGATCAGCTGGTTGTCGAAGTCCTTGCCGGTGTCGAGGTCCAGATAGGAGTGGGTCTTTCGAGCGAAGCAGTTGTGGGACACGATGCCGTTCGCGATGAAGTCCGCCGTGCCGGTCGAGATGTCGTAGAGGGTCATCTCTCCCAACGGTTCCACGGACACGACGCCGAGCGGCTGCTGCGACTTGATGGCCACGCCGTCGATGTCGCGCTTGCGGGTGATCGCCGGGTCGACGGTGTGGAAGAAGCGCAGGTTCTCCCGCAGGCCGCCACGCAGTCGCACGACCCGCACGCCACGACGGCGGCGCAGTTCCTCGATCGCGAAGTCGAAGTCGAAGTGCTTGAGCGCCAAGCAGATCGCTTCCAAAACCGTGGCGTTGCGCGTCGAGAGCCGCAGGATGCTGCGCGAGCAGGTCCCGAGGTAGTCGAACGCGCCCGCCAGGAATCCCTTGAGCCAGTCGGGGTTCGGGGCTATCTGCCAGTGCGCGAGCTCGCGCACTTGGTGCAGAAATCCCCTCCCTTCTCGCACTCCGAAGTAGTCGAGATACTCCTGAGTGCGGTCCATGGCCTCGATGTCGGCGACCGGGATGCGGAACTCGTGCTCGTCGTCGACCATGCCGCGCAGGTAGCCGCGGCGGTAGTCGTCGGTCACGGCGGGCTGCTCGACGAACGCCCCCGTGCCCATCAGCTTGTTGCCCGTCGTGAGGTGCGGGCGGCGGCCCACGCCGGCGGTCTCGCCCGTCACGTGCTTCCAGCCGCGGTCGGTCAGGAACCGGTGGTCCCCGGACGCGACGACGCTCGTGCCGTCCTCCAGCGTCAGCCGGTACGCCTGCTTGCGCGTCTCCCAGTGCGCGAGCACGGTCGTGAGCTTGTAGCGCCGGTAGTTGCCGACGAGCTCGGTGCCGTAGATCTCATCGCCTTCACGCAGCTCCGACAACGGTTTCGTGCGACCGTTGCCCATGAGGATCGGCGTGTCGCCCGCCATGCAGTACGTGCAGGCGTGTGAACAGCCGCGGTACGGGTTCACCGTCCACGCGAACGGCAGCGACGACCCCGGTACCCCGTTGAGCACGGATTTGGCGCGGACCTCGTGGAACACCACGTCCGCGAACTCAGGAGTTCGTACGCTGCGCACCAGTCCCGGTAGCCCCGGTAGTGCCTGCTGCGGCTCTGCCTCGAGTTTCTGCCCGTCCCATCGCACACCACCGATTCGAACACATGTTCGAACAGCGGTCAAGGAGCGCACGTGTCACCCGTTGAGGTAGCAGGCTTCATCACCGGCGCACTGTGCGTGTGGCTGGTCGCCCGCCAGAACCCGTGGAACTGGCCCATCGGGATCGCCAACAACATCGCGTTCCTCGTGCTGTTCTGGGGCAGCGGGCTGTACGCCGACTCCGGCCTCCAGATCGTCTACATGGCACTGGCGCTCTACGGCTGGTGGGCGTGGGTGCGCGGCGGCGAGCAGCACTCGACGTTGCACGTCACGCGCACGACCGGGACGCAATGGATCTGGCTCGCGGTGGCCGGCGTGCTCGGAACCGGGCTGCTGCACTGGGTTCTGGTGAGTTTCACCGAGTCGACCGTGCCGTTCTGGGACGCCGTCACGACCGTGCTGTCGCTGCTCGCCACCTGGGGTCAGGCCCGCAAGAAGGTCGAGTGCTGGTGGCTGTGGATCGCCGCCGACGTCATCTACGTGCCGCTGTACGCCTACAAGGAGTTGTACCTGACGGCAGTGTTGTACGTGGGGTTCATGGTGCTGTGCGTGATCGGCCTGCGCAACTGGACGAAGGACATCAAGGGTTCCGAGGTGCCCGCGTGAAGGAGTTCGAACACTCGCTCGTGCTCGGCAAGTTCTACCCACCGCACAACGGACACCACCACCTCATCGAGACGGCAGCGGCCAACAGCGAACGCACGACCGTGACCGTTCTGGCCGCTTCGCACGAAACGATCCCGCTCGAACACCGCGTGCGTTGGCTGACGGAGACGCACGCACAGACGCCAGGTGTGCGGATCATCGGCGACCTCGACGACCACCCGATGGACTTCGACTCCGACGAGATCTGGGACCTGCACGTCCAACTCACACGAGCGGTGCTGGCCAGAAGGGCCATCGCGGACGGCGAACCGGGCGACGCCCGCGTCGACGCCGTGTTCTCCAGCGAGAAGTACGGCGACGAACTGGCTCGCAGGCTGGGCGCGCGGCACGTGCTGGTCGACCTCGACCGCCTCACCCACCCGGTCTCCGGCACGGCGATGCGCACCGACCCGGTCGCGAACTGGCACCACCTCTCCCCTGCCGTCCAACGCGGCCTGGGCCGGAAGGTCGTCGTGCTCGGCGCGGAGAGCACCGGCACGACCACGCTGTCCCATCAGCTCGCCGACCACTTCGGAGCGCCCTGGATCGCCGAGTACGGCCGCGAGCACACCGAGCACAAACTGGCCGCCGCCCGGTCGTTCGCCGCCGACGCCACCTTGGACGGTCTGGTGTGGACGCTGGGCGACTTCGAAGACGTTGCCCGGGAACAGGAACGCCGGATCCAGGCCGAGACCGCGCCGCTCGTGATCGCGGACAACGACGCGTTCGCCGCGACCGTCTGGGGTGAGCGCTACCTCGGGTTCCGGCCGGAGGTCTTCGCCGGCACCGCACCGGACCTGTACCTGCTGACCGACCACGTGGGCGTTCCGTTCGAACAGGACGGCTGGCGCGACGGCGAACACCTGCGCTCGTGGATGACCGGTCTGTTCGAACGGGAGCTCACCGCTCGTGGGGTGCCGTGGCGGAAGCTCACGCACGACAGGTTCGCCACCGCCGTGACCGCGATCGAACACCTCATGCGGCAGGATGTCGCGCGTGGGTCACGGTCACGGGCATAGCCATGCGCTGAGCGAGGAACCGGCGTCGCAGCGCGTGCGCACGTTGCTGATGTGGCTGCTGGTGCCGTTGGCGCTGGCCACGATCGTCGGCGCGGCGCTGCTGTACCCGTTCGGGGTCGAGCAGAAGACCGGCGCCGAGGTCGGGCTGAACCAGACGCCGGTCGAGGCCGTCGTCACGGGGCTGGCCGAGAACTGCGGCGAGAAGTGCGTCGCGATCACCGTGAAGATGACCGACGGCCCCTCGCCAGGGCAGAGCATCACGATCCCGAGCGTGAAGGGTCCCGGCGCCCCGAGCTTCAAGCTGGGCGACGAGGTCGTGCTGTCCTATTCGGGCACCCAGCCGCAGGCCGCCGAGTCGTACCAGATCGTCGACTACCAGCGCGGCTGGTCGCTCGCGGTGCTGGCGTTGCTGTTCGCGGCCGCCGTGCTGTTGCTGGGGCGCTGGCAGGGGCTCGCGGCGTTGGGCGCGTTGCTGCTGAGCTTCGTGGTGCTGGTGCTGTTCATCATGCCGTCGATCCTGGCGGGCAAGAACCCGCTGATGGTGGCGGTGGTCGGCGCCGGGCTGATCATGTTCGTGGTGCTGTACCTGACGCACGGGGTCTCGGCGCGCACGTCGACAGCGGTGCTGGGCACGATGGTCAGCCTCGCGCTGATCGGGGTGCTCGGCGCGGCGTTCTCGGCTCTGGCGAGCCTGACCGGCCTCGACGACGACACTGCGAACCTCGTCCGGCTGCTCGGCACCGACATCGACACCCGCGGCCTGCTGCTCGCGGGCACGTTGATCGGCGCGCTGGGCGTGCTCGACGACGTCACGGTCACCCAGACCAGTGCCGTGTGGGAGCTGCGACGGGCCAACGACAAGCTGACCTGGCGGGAGCTGTTCGCGGCGGGCTCGCGGATCGGCCGCGACCACATGTCGTCCGTGGTGAACACGCTGGTGATGGCCTACGCGGGTGCCGCGCTGCCGTTGCTGCTGGCGATCTCGCTCGCCGGACGTTCGATGGGCGAGATCCTGACCGCGCAGCAGATCGCGCAGGAGATCGTGCGGACCCTGGTCGGCAGCATCGGCCTGGTGGCGGCGATCCCGGTCACCACGGCGCTGGCCGCGCTGGTGGCGGTGCGCCAGGAGGTCACCCCGATCGCGGCGCCCGAGCCGGAACCTGCGGAACCTTCGGAACCCGAGCCCAAGACGGTGAAGCGCGCGAAGCCGGAGCCGAAGCCCCGGCCCGCGCGCATCGAGGGCGATCTCTACACCGGCTACGACCCCGACAAGGGGCCGTGGCTGCGCCCTAGTGGGCCAGCAGCACGAAGAGCAGCGCCAGCACGCCCGGCACCACCTGCACGAAGAAGATCTTCCGGCTCGCCGTGAACGTGCCGTAGATGCCGGCGACGATCACGAACACCGTGAACAGCACGGACGCGCCGAAGTCCTGGCGGATGATCGCGTAGATGAGGCCGGCGGCGAGGAAGCCGTTGTACAGGCCCTGGTTCGCGGCGAGCGCCTTGGACTCCTGCGCGAACTCGGGCGTGAGACCGAACGCCTTCTGCCCGCGCGGCGTCGTCCAGAGGAACATCTCGAGCACCACGATGTAGATGTGGATCAACGCCACGAGGGCGAGCAGTACGTTGGCGATGACCTGCACTTGGGTTCCTCCTCAGAGCTGACACACGCGGTGAGACAATAGAGCAGTGGGAAGACAACGGCCCGACACAGAGGCGATCACCGAGTCGATCGACTCGGGCGTGGCGGAGCTGGTCCCCGACCTCGGTGGACGGAACTCCTGGACGTTGCGGGTCAACGGAACCCCACAGTCGCATGTGGACCTGGACGACCCGACCTACCTGGAGTTCGAGTACGTCCGCCGGTTGGGTCACATCGTCGATCTCACCGCGCCCTCACGTGTGCTCCACCTCGGTGGTGGCGCTCTCACGCTAGCGCGCTACGTAGCCGATCTACTGCCTCGCGCGTCTCAGCAGGTGGCCGAGATCGACGCGGGCCTGATCGCGTTCATCCGCCGCGAGCTGCCCCCGCCGTCCCGCGTGCGGATCACCACCGGCGACGCGCGTGCCGTGCTGGTGAAGGCCCGGCCCGGCTCGTTCGACCTGATCGTGTCCGACTGCTTCGCGGGCGCCCGCACGCCCGCGCACCTGACGTCGGTGGAGTTCGTGCGCCAGGCGTCCGCCGCCCTGGCCCCGGAGGGCATCTACACCGCGAACATCGGCGACGGCAACGGCCTCCAGTTCGCCCGCTCCCAGTGCGCGACCGTGCGCGAGGTGTTCGAACACGTCTGCGTGCTCGCCGAACCGGGCGTGTTCCGCGGCCGCCGCTTCGGCAACTTCGTGATCATGGCCTCGCACAACGGCCTGCCGATGCAGCAGCTGACCCGCGCGACGGCGGGCGACCCGTTCCCCGGCCGCGTCGAACACGGCACGGGCCTGACGAAGTTCATCGGCGGCGCGCCCGTGACGACGGACGCGACCGCCACCCTGTCCCCCGCGCCGCCGTCGGGGCTCTGGGGCACCTGAGTCAGTCGAGCGACGTCACGAACTTCGACACGGCGTCCGGATGGAGCTTCTGCGCCATCCGGCCCGCCGGGGCGAGTGACCCGAGGCGGTACAGAGGGCGTTCCGCCGCCGCCAGGCCGCGCGCCTCGGCACGCAGCTGGGCCACGAGGAGTTCGGAGAAGACCAGGCCGGGCGTGTCGCCACGGGCGGCCAAGGCGTCGGCGAGCCTGCGGAGTTGGTAGACGCCCAGCTCGCGGCCGCCCGTTCCCGCGTACATCGACAGGGCCACGTTGATAGCCTTCTTGCCGCCGCGCACGAACAGGCCCACCGTCCGAGCGCCGCGCAGGTCGGTGACCAGCAGGTCGAGGCCGTCGGCGGTGGCCAGGTCGACCTTGCGCGTGCCGAACGCCCGCACGTGCACGGTCGTGCCCTCGAGCCACACCGTGCGGCGCGCCTCGGACATGGCCAGCAGGATCACCGGCAGCGACACGATCAGCGCCGCGATCACGCCGGGCCAGCGCCCGCCGATCAGGCCCACGATCGCGCCGAACGCGAGGGCGACCATCAGGCCTCCGATCGCCACCATCCGCGCGCGCTTGCGGACCGTCACCTTGTCGAGCAGGTCGAGAACGAGCTTGTCGTCGCTCACGGGGTCTCCCGCACCGCCTCGGCCACCTTGTCAGTCTGGGCCAGCGCGTCCCGCACCGCCGACACGACGTCCGTCAACGCCACGGTCACCTGGTCGCCGGTCGCGAGCGTCTTGATGCCCACGTTGCCAGCCTCCAGGTCGCGCTCGCCGAGCACCAGTGCGAGCTTCGCGCCCGACTTGTCCGCCGCCTTGAAGCCCGCCTTCATCGACCGGCCGCCGTAGACCAGGTCGGTGCGCACGCCCGCGGCCCGCAGTTCGCCCGCGACGGCCACCAGTCGTGCCCGCGCGCCCTCGCCCAGCGGCACGCCGATCACGTCGACGCGGCTGAACTCCGGCAGCACGCCCTCCGCCTGCGCGGCGAGCAGCGCCCGGTCGACGCCGAGGCCGAAGCCGACGCCGGACAGCTCCTGACCGCCGAGCTGCGCCATCAGGCCGTCGTAACGACCGCCGCCGCCGATGCCCGACTGGGCACCGAGACCGTCGTGGACGAACTCGAACGTCGTCTTCGTGTAGTAGTCGAGACCGCGGACCATGCGCGGATTCTCGACGAACTTCACGCCCAGCTCGGTCAAGTACCCCTTGACGAGCTCGTAGTGCTCGCGGCACGCGTCGCACAGGTTGTCGACCATCAGCGGTGCGTCGGCGACCATCTCGCGCACCTCGGGGCGCTTGTCGTCGAGCACGCGCAACGGGTTCAGCTCGGCACGCTGGCGGGTCGCCTCGTCGAGCGGCAGCTTCGCGAGGAACGCCTGCAGCTTCTCCCGGTAGGCGGGACGGCAGTTCGCGTCGCCCAGCGAGGTGAGCTCCAGGCGGTAGCCGGTGAGGCCGATCGCGCGGAACCCGGCGTCGCCGACGGCGATGACCTCCGCGTCCAGGGCCGGGTCGTCGATACCGATGGCCTCGATGCCGACCTGGTGGAACTGCCGGTACCGGCCGGCCTGCGGGGCCTCGGCGCGGAAGAACTGGCCCGCGTAGTAGAGCTTCGCCGGCAGCGAGCCGCGGTCGAGGCTGTGCTCGATGACCGCCCGCATCACGCCGGCGGTGCCCTCGGGGCGCAGCGTGATGGACCGCTCGCCGCGGTCTTCGAAGGTGTACATCTCCTTCGTCACGACGTCGGTCGACTCACCGACGCCGCGCGAGAACAACGCCGTGTCCTCGAAGACCGGCAGCTCGATGTAGCCGTAGCCCGCGAGTTCGGCGGCGCGGGTCAGCGTCGACCGGACGTGCGCGAACGCGGCGGACGTCGGCGGGATGTAGTCGGGAACGCCTTTGGGTGCGGAAAACACGTCTCTCAGAGTCCTCGGTGCGGGGCGGCCGGAGCGTCCTGCAGCTGCAGGAGGTAAGGGTTCGTCGCGCGCTCACGGCCTATGGTCGTCGTCGGGCCGTGGCCGGGCAGCACCACTGTGTCATCGGGCAAGGTCAGCACCTTGCTCTGCAGAGACGACAGCATCGCGGAGTGGTCGCCACCCGGCAGGTCGGTGCGTCCGATCGATCCGGCGAAGAGCGTGTCACCCGAGATCACCAGGCGACCGCCTTCCTGCACACCGGAGCGGAACATCACCGACCCGCCGGTATGGCCCGGCGTGTGGTCGACGCTGATCTTCAGCCCGGCGAGGTCCAGGTCGACGCCGTCGGTCAGCTCGCGGACCTCGGACGGATCGCGCATCTCGAGGTTGCCCCCGAAGAACGCGGCCGATTCGCGGCTGATGCCCTTC
Source organism: Lentzea sp. JNUCC 0626 (assembly GCF_043632865.1). Classification (NCBI taxonomy): domain Bacteria; kingdom Bacillati; phylum Actinomycetota; class Actinomycetes; order Pseudonocardiales; family Pseudonocardiaceae; genus Lentzea; species Lentzea sp. JNUCC 0626. The sequence continues at coordinate 9,775,836 of NZ_CP171635.1, read as the reverse complement.
AACGGGTCCGACAGCATCGCTACGTCATCCGGGTGGATGTACGCGGGCACGTCGTTGCCGTCGCACACGGGCGTGACGGAGAAGGTGTGGTCGAAGTGCCCGTGCGTGAGCAGCACGGCGACAGGCGCGAGACGGTGCTTGCGCAGGGCCTGCTCGATCGGTTCGACCGCGTCCTGACCGGGGTCGATGATCACGCAGGGCTCGCCCTCACCAGCCGCCAGGACGAAGCAGTTCGCCTGGAGCGCACCAGTGGGGAACCCGATCACGAGCACGAAAATGACCTCCCTGTTCAACCACAGCCTAACCACCACACAAAGCTCATATGCCCAGGCCCTAGACTCCCGAGCCGACCGCCCTATTCGCATGAGTCCCTGGGGAGGGAGCACGTGCCCACCAACGAGCAGCGACGCGCTAGCGCCAAGCGCAAGCTTGAGCGTCAAATGGTCTACCGCCAGGAGCGGGCCAAGAAGCGTCGCATCATCGCCGTCGTGTCGACGGTCGTCGTTGTTGCGCTCGTCGGAGGTGGCGTGTGGTTCCTCGCGACCAATGACGTATTCGGCAATGGCGACGCCGCCGCGTCGGAGACTCCCACCCAGGAGTCGGTGGACAAGGCGGAGAACATCCCCACCGCGCTGCACCAGATTCCGAAGCGCCCCGCCGCGCTGCCGGAAAAGGTGAACTGTGAATACACGAAGGGCCAGGAGCCGGCGGCCAAGGAGAACACGCCGCCCGCGAACGGTGAGCAGTCCTCGGTCGGCACGGTCGGCGTCACGCTCGGCACCTCGATCGGCGACCTGAAGTTCAACCTGGACCGCTCGCTCGCGCCGTGCACGGTGAACAACTTCGTGAACCTGGCGAAGCAGAAGTACTTCGACAACACGACGTGCCACCGCCTCGTGGTGACCGGCATCCAGGTCCTGCAGTGCGGCGACCCCGGCGGCAACGGCATGGGCGGCCCCGGCTACTCGTTCAAGGACGAGGTCTACCCGGAGCTCACCTACGGCCGCGGCGTGCTCGCCATGGCGAACTCGGGCCCGGACACGAACGGCTCGCAGTTCTTCATCGTCTACGGTGACGGCGCGAACCTGCAGGCCAAGTACACGATCTTCGGCACGGTCGACGAGGAGTCGCTGAAGAAGATCGACGAGGTCGCCAAGACCGGCACGATCTCGCAGGCGCCCGGCCAGGGCGACGGCAAGCCGAAGACCCCGGTCGACATCAAGTCCGCGCTGGTCGCGAGCTAGTCCTCAACGCTGAAAGGGCCCCCGGAGCATCCGCTCCGGGGGCCCTTTCCGTTGGTCGGCCCCAGTTGCCTTGCCTGAGCTGCCTTGCCTGGTCGTCCTACCGGTTACGACGCCGAGGTCACGCGATAGACGTCGTAGACGCCCTCAACGCTCCGCACGGCCTTCAGGACGTGCCCGAGGTGCTTCGGGTCGCCCATCTCGAACGAGAAGCGGCTGACGGCCACCCTGTCGCGGGACGTCGTCACCGACGCCGACAGGATGTTGACCCGCTCGTCCGCCAGCACCTTCGTGACGTCGGAGAGCAGCCGGTGCCGGTCGAGCGCCTCCACCTGGATGGCGACCAGGAAGACGCTGGACGCCGACGGCGCCCACTCGACGTCCAGGAGCCGTTCCGGCGACTTCAGCAGCTCGTCCGCGTTCGTGCAGTCGGTGCGGTGCACGGACACGCCACCGCCACGCGTCACGAAGCCGAGGATGTCGTCGCCCGGCACCGGGGTGCAGCAGCGGGCGAGCTTCACCCACACGTCGCCCGCGTCCTTGACGATCACGCCCGCGTCGCCGGTGGGGCGGCGCCGGGTGACCGTGGACGGGGTGGCGCGGTCGGCCAGTTCCTCCTCGGCGTGGTCCACACCGCCGAGCTGCGCGACGAGCCGTTGCACGACGTGGCGGGCGCTGGTGTGCCCTTCACCCACCGCCGCGTACAGCGCGCTCATGTCCGGGTAGTGCAGTTCCTTCGCCAGGGCCTGCATCGAGTCGACGCTGACCAGACGCTGGATCGGCAGCCCGACGCGCCGGACCTCCTTGGTGATCGCGTCCTTGCCCTGCTCGATCGCCTCTTCCTTGCGCTCCTTGGCGAACCACTGCTTGATCTTCGCCTTGGCGCGCGGGGACGCGACGAAGCTCAACCAGTCGCGGGACGGACCCGCACCCTCCGCCTTGGAGGTGAAGATCTCGACGACCTCGCCGTTCTCGAGCTTGCGTTCGAGAGCGACCAGACGACCGTTCACGCGGGCGCCGATGCACCGGTGCCCGACCTCGGTGTGCACGGAGTAGGCGAAGTCGACCGGCGTGGAGCCCGTCGGCAACGTCTCCACGTCACCCTTGGGGGTGAACACGAAGATCTCGCGCGCGGCGAGGTCCCACCGGAGGCCCTCGAGGAACTCACCGGGGTCTGCGGCTTCCCGCTGCCAGTCGAGGAGTTGGCGCATCCACGCCATCTCGTCGATCTCGACGGACTTGCCGTTGTGCGTGCCCTTGGTCTCCTTGTAGCGCCAGTGCGCCGCGATGCCGTACTCGGCCCGCTGGTGCATCTCCTGGGTGCGGATCTGCACCTCGAGAGGCTTGCCGTCGGGACCGATGACGGTCGTGTGCAGCGACTGGTACACGCCGAACCGGGGCTGCGCGATGTAGTCCTTGAACCGCCCCGGCATGGGCTGCCAGGCGGCGTGCACGACGCCCATCGCGGCGTAGCAGTCGCGCACCTCGTCCACGAGGATCCGGACGCCCACGAGGTCGTGGATGTCGTCGAAGTCCCGGCCGCGGACGATCATCTTCTGGTTGATCGAGTAGTAGTGCTTCGGCCTGCCCTCGACCTTCGCCACGATCCGCGCCGCCTCAAGCTGGCCGTTCAGCTCGTCGACGACCGACCGCAGGTAGGTGTCACGACTCGGTGCGCGCTTCGCGACCAGGCGGACGATCTCGTCGTACTTCTTGGGCTGCAGGATCGCGAACGCGAGGTCCTCCAGCTCCCACTTGACCGTCGCCATGCCCAGCCGGTGGGCCAGCGGTGCGAGCACTTCGAGCGTTTCCCGGGCCTTGCGGGCCTGCTTCTCCGGCGGCAGGAACCGCATGGTGCGCATGTTGTGCAGCCGGTCGGCGAGCTTGATGACCAGGACCCGCGGGTCCTTCGCCATCGCGATGACCATCTTGCGGATGGTCTCGGCCTCGGCCGCTGCCCCCAGCTTGACCTTGTCGAGCTTCGTGACGCCGTCGACCAGCCGGGCGACTTCCTCACCGAAGTCTTCCTTGAGCTGGTTGAGCGAGTAGTCGGTGTCTTCCACGGTGTCGTGCAGCAGCGCGGCCACCAGCGTCGTGGTGTCCATGCCCAGCTCGGCGAGGATCGTCGCCACGGCGAGCGGGTGGGTGATGTACGGGTCGCCGGACTTGCGGCGCTGCGGGCGGTGCTTCTCCTCGGCAACGTCATACGCGTGCTGCAGAAGCGCCAGATCGGCCTTGGGATGGAGGTCACGGTGCACGGCGGCGAGAGGTTCGAGGACCTGCTTCACCGGGGCCGCACGTTGGGCGGTGATGCGCCGCGCAAGGCGGGCGCGCACGCGCCGGGTAGCCGACGGTTGAACAACCGTCGCAGCGGGTTCGGTGTCTTGACTCAACCCCACGCTCCTCGGGTCTCGCGAGTACCGAGGATAACGCGTTTACGCTGACGAAACTTCCGATGGCGCGCTGAGCGGCGCAGCTCACACGATGAACGCCCGCCAAACTTCCGCCGCACCGATCAGCAGCCCCGCCCTGCGGGCTCTCTCAGTGGGCACTCTGCGCGCTCTCTTCACGCACTCTCAGAGGCTCTCCAGAAATCTTCGCGAACTCCCTTCGTCCAACGCGATGGCGTCCACCCACTTGAAGAACTCGCGACTGTCCGCGATGGAGCCACCGTCGTGAGTGAAAACGTTGCCCACGGCCAACTCTCCGTAGGCGAGCGGTGCCAGCTTCTCGAAGCTGAGGAGGGTGCGCGGGGAGGCGCGGACGGGACCGGGACCGGCGGCGGTCGGCACGATCCGCACGGTTCGCGCGTTGTGCGTGCTGCTTGTGGGACGCGCGGTGTGTGTAGCGAACAGCATCCGCAGGTACTGATCCGCCATGACCTTCTCGTCGCCCACTCGCAGCCGGAGTGCGAGCTCGTGGACGTAGAAAGGACATTCCGGACTATTCGGCCATCTCAGGGCCTCCTGTCTGTCCATCAGCCGGCGAAGGCACTTCTCAACCTCGGCCGCCGGCCTGTGACCGGATTCGAGGAGCGCTCGCGCGTAGTCGGGGGTCTGGAGGAGCGCGGGCACCGTCAGCACGTCGTAGCTGGTGACCTTCGTGGCCTGCGCCTCCGCCAGGGTGAGCGGGCGGAGATCGGCCGGGGCGACCAATACGGACGGGTCGAACGCGTGGCGATAGCGGGCGCGGAATTCCTCGAAGCAGCCGGTGTCGCGGCCACACGTCATCAGGTACTGCACGAGGTCGATCTCGCTCGCTCTCGCCTTGCCCTTCTCGATGTTCGAGACCTTGCTCGGGTCCCAGCCGAGTTGCTCTGCGAAGGCGTGGCCGGTGAGCGGCGTGAACTTCTCGCGGAGGCGACGCAGTTCGTCACCCAGGGCGCAGCTGTAGGCGGTGGAGGTGGTCGCGGCGGTTCGCCCGGCGACAGGCATGGGACCTCCTGTTCAGAGGGGACAGTGGGATGGAGGTAGCAGTGCGAAAGTCGTTGGTGCGCTTGGTTTTCGGCGTGCGGCCAGGGACGAGCCCGGCGGAAGAACAGGCACGGGAGATCCACTGTGGAGCGTCACCGGCCAGCCGCTGCGGCGGATCAGGGCGACCAGCACGCGGACTCGGTTGTCGGTGGCCACGCGTTTCCAGAACGCGATTTCCCCGCACCTCTCCGACAGCGCCGAAAAGCAGGCCATCGGCAGGCAGGAGAGGAAAGTTCAGTTCGCTCATGTGTTCGACCGTACCGCAGCAAAGCGAGAGAAAAGCACGTCAGGCGGCACACGTTCGGGTGAACGAGCTGGACGAGCACGCATAGGTGCCGTAAGCGCACATCTCTCTCGCGACACCACACGCCACCCACAAAAATGGACCGCAGAAATGCATTAAGCAGCAGCCAACAAGAGCACGCGCGCGACCTGACAGACTTGAGAGCGTGAGGACTCTGCTGTGGTGCGCCGCGATGACGTTCGTGTGGCTGGGCACGATGGCGTACCTGGCCCTCGACGATCCGGGCCACGTCGACCAGCGGTCCCTGGTCGGGTCGGCGGTCGGCTGGGTGATCGCCACCGCGCTCAGCTGGCTCGTGCTGCGGCGGGCGATTCCGCCCAGGCCTCGGCTGTGGGAGATCGTGGTGGTGACGGCACCCGCGTCGTTGGTGACGCTGGTGTTCGTGAGCGTGGGGGCGGCGTTCGTGGCTCCGCCGGCGGTCGCCTAGGTCCTGTCCTGCAAGTCTCGCCGGGCGAGGGCGGCGGCCGAGGGCCCCCGTCCCTCACCTGACGAACTTGCAGGACACGACCTAGGTGCGACTTGCACCACCAGGCGGTGTTTTGGTGGTTACGCGGCTGACATGATGTTCACTCGACGTGAGCCGAAGGTCTGGGGGGACCGCATGTCCTATTCACCGCACCCTGTTGCAGGAGCTCAGCCGCACCACCGAGGGCAGAGCAGAGGGACGCCGTTCGGTCACGCCGCCGCCGGTGCCGGCATCTGGTACGTGGCGTTGATCGTCGGGGTCGGCGTCTGGACGTTCCGGACCGGCTCCGGCCACGACCGGGTCATCGGCGCGCTGATCACCGGGTTCGTCCTGTGGGGCCTGACGACGGTGATCATGTGGGCGCTGGCCAGGAAAGTTCGGATCAAGCCCTGGGTGCTCATCTTCGTGAGCCTGGCGATCTACTACGTGCTGGCGCAGGTGCTGGTGCTGATGGGGGTCGCCGTGGGGGTCACGATGGTGGTTCTCACGCAGTGACCCCCCGGCGGATCACACGGCCAGCAGGGCGTTGACCTCGCGGCCTGCCAGGCGGGAACGGCCGCCCAGCGCGGAGATCTCGAGCACCACCGACACACCCGTGACGATGCCGCCCGCGCGCTCCACGAGCGTGCAGGCGGCCTCTGCGGTGCCGCCGGTGGCGAGCACGTCGTCCACCACGACCACGCGCTGGCCCGGTTCGATGGCGCCTGCGGGCAGTTCCAGCGCGGCGGTGCCGTATTCCAGTTCGTACGGCTCGGAGTCGGCGACCACCGGGAGCTTGCCCGGCTTGCGCAGCGGCACGACGCCGTAGCGCCAGCCGTAACCCAGAGCAGCACCCAGGAGGAAGCCGCGCGACTCGATGGCGGCGATCACCTGGGTGCTGTCGTCGATCTTGTCCTGGAGAGCGTCGACCACGGCGCGCAGGGCGTCCGGGTCGGTGAGAACCGGCGTGAAGTCCCGGAAGACGACCCCTGGCTTGGGGAAGTCCGGGACTTCACGCATCAGTCCCAGAGCACGATCCAATTTCAACGCTGGCGCTTCCCGGTCGGACGGCGGCGCGCGTCGGCGGCCTTGGCGGTGCGGTGAGGCACCGACGCGGCGGCGGCGTACGCCTCTTCCTTGCGCAGGTCGGCGGCGAGGTCGTCCTCGTCCACCGACTCGATGCCCTCGGCGACCTGCGGGCCCGTGGCCTTGGCGCGGCGGGCCGCCACGCGCTTGGCCTGCGCGATGTACTTCGGGTCGCGCATCTTCAGGTCCACCAGCACCGGGGTGGCGATGAAGATCGAGGACAGGGCACCGATGAACATACCCACGAGCTGCACCAGAGCCAGGTCCTGCAACGTGCCGACGCCCAGGATGCCGACGCCGACGACCAGCAGGCCGATGACCGGGAGGAGCGCGATCAACGAGGTGTTGATCGAGCGCATCAGGGTCTGGTTGAGGGCCAGGTTCGACGCCTCGGGGTACGTGCGGCGGGTCAGCCCCAGCAGGCCTCGGGTGTTCTCCTTGACCTTGTCGAACACGACGACTGTGTCATATAGCGAGAAGCCGAGGATTGTGAGCAGACCGATCACCGTCGCCGGCGTCACCTCGAAGCCGATGAGCGAGTACACACCGGCGGTGATGATGACGTCGTGGAACACGGCGACGAGCGCGCCGACGGCCATCTGCCACTCGAAGTAGAACACCAGGAAGATCGTCACCGCGACGAAGAACCAGAACAGGGCCCAGAGGGCCTTGCCGCTGATCTCACCGCCCCAGGACGCGGAGACGGCGCTGTCGGAGATCGCCGTCTGGCCGCCCTGCGGCTGGAGGTCCTGCGCGAGGCCCGTCTTCAGCGCCGAGACCTCGGCGACGTTGAGGGCCGGGGACTTGAGCTGGATCGTCGCGCTGGCGCCGGAACCGACGGCCTGCACGGCGTTCGGCTTCTTGCCGGGAACGGCCTTGGCGTAGGCGTCCTCGACGGCGGCTGGCGTGATCGTCTGGCCGCTGGCCGAGACCGACGGCAGCGAGATCTTGGTGCCGCCCTCGAAGTCGATGCCGAGGTTGAAGCCCTTGAACACCATCGAGCCGATGCAGACCAGCAGGATGATGCCCGAGACGATGTACCAGCGGGTGCGCTTGCCGACGATGTCGAAGGCGCCGTTGCCCACGTAGAGCCGTGAGAACACGCTGCTCATGTCAGGCCTCCTTCACGGCGGTGGTCTTGCCGGTCGTGGTGGCGCGGTGGGCAGCACCCTCGCGGGCGGCACCGCCCAGGCCCGACAGGCTCGGGTTGGAGAGGAACTTGGACTTCGACGCCATCGCGACGAGCGGGTGCGTCACGAGGAACACGACCACGAGGTCGAGGACCGTGGACATGCCCAGGGTGAACGCGAAGCCCTTCACCTGGCCGACGGCGATGACGTACAGCACGGCGGCGGCGATGAAGCTGACCGCGTCGGCCGAGAGGATCGTGCGGCGCGAACGGACCCATGCGCGCGGCACGGCCGAACGGAACGTACGGCCCTCACGCACTTCGTCTTTCAGTCGTTCGAAGAAGACGATGAACGAGTCGGCGGTGATACCGATGGCGACGATGAAGCCCGCGATGCCGGCGAGGTCGAGCGTGAACCCGATCAGGCGGCCCAGCAGGACCAGCACGGCGTAGATGACCACACCGGACAGGACCAGCGACAGGATCGTCAGGATGCCGAGCAGGCGGTAGTAGAACAGGCAGTACACGAAGACCAGCGCGAGGCCGATGCCGCCGGCGATCAGACCCGCCTTGAGCGACTGGAGACCGAGCGTCGGGGAGATCGTCTGCGCCTCGGACGAGTCGAAGGACAGCGGCAGCGCGCCGTACTTCAGCGTGTTCGCGAGGTTCTGGGCTTCCTTCAGCGTGAACTTGCCGCTGATCTCGGTCGAACCGCCCTCGATGGCCGACTGGATGGTCGGCGCGGACATGACCTCGCCGTCGAGCACGACCGCGACGGCCTGCTGGACGTTGGCGGAGGTGAACTTGGCCCACTTGCTGCCGCCCTCGGACTTGAAGTCCAGGTTGACGACGTAACCCGTGCCGTTCGGGTTGTTGTTCGCCGCGGCGTTGTTGATGTCCTCACCGGTCAGGCGGGAGTAGTTGGTGAAGTCGTCCGCCTTGGTCTCGGTGTCCTCCTTGGGAGGGTTGACCGGGGCCAGGGTGTACTTGAACTCGCCCTTCTCGTCACACGTGACGAGCGGCTTGTCGAGGTCGTCGTTGCCGCGCAGCGGGTCGGGCTGCGAGCAGTCGAGCATGAGGGCGGCCTGCTGCAGGATCTGCGGGTCCGTGGACTGGCGCAGCGCCTTGGCCTCCTGGATCTCCTTCGCGACCTTCGGGTCGACGTTGGAGGGGGCGGACGGCGTCGACGGCGGCGTGCTCGCGTTGCTCGACGGCGGCGTGCTCGTGCCGGACGGCGGCGTGCTGGACGGCTGTCCGGCGAGCTGCGGCGCGGGGCGGCCCTGCGGGGCACCGCTCGACGGCGGCGTGCTGGCCTGACCGGCGGTCTCGCTCGGCGGCGCGGACGGCGGCGTGCTGCTGCCGGACGGCGGCGTGCTCGAGGACGTCTCCGGGGCCTGCGGCACGGCACCGGCGGGGACCGGCTGGCCGACGACCTTGCGGAACGCGAGGCGGGCGGTCTGGCCGAGGCCCTTCGCGCCTTCGCTGTCCGCACCCGGGACCGTGATCACCAGGTTGTTGCCGTCTCGCACGACCTCGGCACCGGAGACGCCGAGACCGTTCACGCGGACCTCGATGAGGTCACGCGCCCGGTTGAGCGCCTCTTCACTCGGCTGTGCGCCGTCTTCCTGCCGAGCCGTCAGGGTGACGAGCGTGCCGCCCTGGAGGTCGATTCCGAGCTTGGGTTTGGCCGAACCGTTCCCGGTCAAAAAGACCAGGGCGTAGAGCGCGACCACGATGAGGACAAAACTCGCCAAATACTTCGCAGGGCGAATTTGCCCGGCCGGAGGTGCCACGATCCGTCCGTCTCCTAGTAGCTATGGTTTCCGAGCGCGCAGCGTAACGCGCGCCAGGTGAGCTGCGCGTCACTACCTGGAGTTGGCGGTGTTCACAGTTGCCAACCCCAGGTGTCACGACTCTGTTAATTACTTCTTGGCGTTGTGGTCCAAGGGCTCGGCGACCTGTGCGGCGGTCACCTGCTCCTCGTCCTCGTCGGCCTTGTCCTCGACCACTGCCTCATCGGTCTCCGCCACCTTCTCGCGGATCGCGGCACGCAGCCACCGGGTGACGACGCCCTCGGAGATCTCGATGTCGATGGTGGTGTCGTGGCTGGCGTCGGCGACGGTGCCGTACAGGCCGGACGTCGTCATCACCTTGTCGCCGGGTGCGAGCGAGCTCTGCAACGACTGCTGCTCGGCCATCGCCCGCTTCTGCTTGCGAGCGCTGAGGAACAGCGGCACCGCGAGCAGAACCAAAAGCAACGGGAACATCAAACTGCCAAGATCCATCATTCTCCGATCAGATGGACATGCCTCGACGCACGCCCGATATGTCCAGGTGCTTTCACCGATTGTGCCAGGTCACCACAGTTGATCACCGGCGGGCGGTTCCAGCCCCAAGTGCTGCCACGCGGCGGGCGTCGCCACTCGGCCGCGTGGTGTCCGGGCCAGCATGCCAGCTCGCACCAAATACGGTTCGCAGACCTCTTCGACGGTGGTGGTCTCCTCACCGACGGCGACCGCGAGGGTGGCGACGCCGACGGGACCGCCGTGGAAGCTCTTGACCAGGGCGTTCAGCACCGCGCGGTCGAGCCGGTCGAGGCCGAGTTCGTCGACGTCGTAGACGACCAGGGCCTGCTTGGCGATCTCCTGCGTGACCATGCCGTCGGCCCTGACCTCGGCGAAGTCGCGGACGCGGCGGAGCAGCCGGTTCGCGATGCGGGGCGTGCCGCGGGACCGTCCGGCGATCTCGATGGCGGCGTCCTCGGCGATGTCGACGCCGAGGATCTTGGCGCTGCGCTTCACGATGAGGTCGAGTTCTTCGGGCGCGTAGAACTCCATGTGCCCGGTGAAGCCGAAGCGGTCCCTGAGCGGTCCGGTCAGCGCACCTGACCTGGTCGTGGCTCCGACCAGCGTGAACGGCGCGATGTCGAGCGGGATGCTGGTCGCGCCGGGGCCCTTGCCGACCATCACGTCGACGCGGAAGTCCTCCATCGCGAGGTAGAGCATCTCCTCCGCCGGACGCGCCATGCGGTGGATCTCGTCGATGAACAGCACGTCGCCCTCGACCAGGTTCGACAGCATCGAGGCGAGGTCGCCCGCGCGTTCCAGAGCGGGGCCGCTGGTGATGCGGATGGCGGCGTTGAGCTCCTTGGCGATGATCATCGCGAGGCTGGTCTTGCCGAGGCCGGGAGGGCCGCTGAGCAGCACGTGGTCCGGCGCCGCACCCCGGCGCATCGCTCCGTGCAGCACCAGCTCGAGCTGTTCGCGGACGCGCTGCTGACCGACGAACTCGTGCAGGTCGGCGGGGCGCAGGCTCGTCTCGACGTCGCGTTCGGCGGGCGCGACGTACGGGCTGAGCTCGTCCTCCATCACTTGCGCCCCAGGGTGGCGAGCGCACGACGCAGGACGGCGGACGTGGACTGCTCCGGGTTGTCGGCGAGGACGGTGTCGACGGTGGTCTCCGCGGCCTTGGCCGGGAAGCCGAGGCCGAGCAGCGCCTCCACGACGTGGTCGCGCGTCTGGCTGTGCGCGGGGGTGGTGGGGGCGGCGAGCTGACCGACCTTGTCGCGGAGCTCGATGATGAGGCGTTCCGCGCCCTTCTTGCCGATGCCGGGCACCTGCGTGAGCACGGTGATGTTGCCCTCGGCGAGGGCGTGCCGCAGCTTGTCGGGCTCCAGCACCGCGAGGGTGGCGAGCGCGATCCGGGGGCCGATCCCGCTCACGGTCTGGAGCAGGCCGAACAGCTCGCGGGCCTCGGCGTCGGCGAAGCCGAACAGGGTGAGGCTGTCCTCGCGCACGATCAGGGTGGTGGCGAGGGTGGCCTCCTCGCCGCGGCGCAGGCTCGCGAGGGTGGTCGGGGTGGCCTGGACGGCGAACCCGACACCGCCCACCTCGACGACGGCGTGGTCGAGGCCGACGTGCTGCACCTGGCCGCGCAGTGACGAGATCACCTGGTTCCTCCGGACTTCGCGGGCAGCGCCCGGGCTGAGTGGGGCCGGCCTGCACGGCGAAGCCGCGTGCTCGCGCAGGCGTCCCCTCGCAACGAGGACCCCGCGCGCTCATTCTTCCAGCCGACTCTGACAATTTCGGTGAACGCTGAAGCCACAGCGCTCATCACGGCGCGCATCGGCGGGCCGCTTCGGGCAGTTTCGACCTGTGCGCGCGGGCGGGTTCCGCCACGCGCGCCCGAAGTCGTTCCTGTCTTTGGCGCGCCCACGAACGCCGAAGCGATCACGGCGCGCTCCGCCGGGCCGCTTCGGCGAGCTTCGCCCGGTGCACGCGGGCGAGTTCGGCCGCCTTGGCCTGGGCTTCTTCGAGGCGCGACCGCATCGGCGCGCGCCAGTGGTGGCAGATCGCGATCGCCAGGGCGTCCGCGGCGTCCGCCGGTTTCGGGGCGGTCTTGAGACCGAGGAGCTTGGTCACCATGGCCGTCACCTGCGCCTTGTCCGCGCGGCCCGAGCCGGTGACGGCGGCCTTCACCTCGGACGGCGTGTGGAACTCGACGGGCAGGTTCCGTTGCGCGGCGGCCAGGGCGACGACGCCCGACGCCTGCGCGACGCCCATCGCGGTGCGGACGTTGTGCTGCGCGAAGACCCGTTCGATGGCCACGACCTGAGGTTCGTAACGGTCCAGCCACACGCAGAGGCCTTCGTACAGCTCGTGCAGGCGCACGGACAGAGGAGCGTCAACGGGCGTGCGCAGGACGTCGACGGCGACGGCGCGCACGACCCGACCGGGGCCGCCGTCCACCACGCCGAAGCCGCACCTGGTCAGACCGGGGTCGACCCCGAACACCCGCACAACAGGCTCCCCGCATCGCTGAACGAACAACAGTTCGAACCATATCCGGTGCATCCATAGGCGTTCGTCACCGACACGGTTCGACAAGTCCACGCCGCCGTTACTACGGTGGTCGGGTTTCGATCACGGGAGTGCACGGGTGAAGCGGTTCTGGATCATCGCCGGGTGCGTCGGCACCTTCATGGCGATCGCCATCCTCACCGCCCTCGCCGCCCCTCGCGATATCGGTATCGCAATCGACAAAGTGGTGCAGCTCGTGTTCGCCGTGGCGGCGCTGATCGCCTACGCACGCAGGCGAAACCGCTGGATGACGGCGGCGATGGCGAGTCTGAGCGTCGGGTTGTCGGCGTGGATCTGGGGGCAGCAGATCCTGGGCGTGCAACTGCCGTCGTCCACGATCGCGCCGCTCGGGTTCACGATGGTGCCGGTGCTGTGCCTGGCCGCGCTCATCGCGAAGGCGCAGCAACGCCGTGCGGACGATCTGCTGCCGAACTACCGCAGCCGCACGGTCGTCGCGCTGGACGGGCTGATCGTGATCGGGTCGTTGTTCGTGCTGACGTGGGTGTCGGCGCTGGAGTCGCTGACCCGCGCGTGGGCCACGTCGGGGCCTGGGTTCGCCACGGTGGTGGCGCATCCCGCCGCGTACCTCGTGCTGCTCGTGGCGATCGTTGTGATGTCGTGGACGCATCAGGCCGTGCGTCAGTGGCCGATGCTTTTCGTCGCACTGGCGGGTATCGCCCAGTCGTCGTCGGGCTGGGTGTTCGCGTTCTACATCTCCAAGGGCAACACGGCGATTCCGGCGTCGGCGGACATCGGGTTCATGCTGTGCCCGGCGTTCTTCCTGCTGAGCGCGCTGGCGCCGGCGCGCAACCTCGATCCGACGCCCGGCCGGATGCGCACGGCGGACCTGCTGCACCTGCTCGTGCCGTACCTGCCGCTCGCGATCACCGGGTTGTTCGTCATCTGGAACACCGCGACGGGTGGCCGGCTGAACCCGGTCGAGATCTACGTCGGGCTGGTGGTCATGTGTCTCGTGATCGTGCGTCAGTTGCTCACGATGATGGACAACGTACGGCTGATGGACCAGCTGCGCGTCTCTCGTGAACAGCTACGGCACGAGGCGACGCACGACCCGTTGACCGGCGTCGCGAACCGCTCGTTGTTCCGCGAACGGCTGGAGCGCGCGCTTTCCGTGCGTGACCGCGCCAAGCCGTTGATCCTGTTGTTCATCGATGTGGACGGTTTCAAGGCCGTCAACGACAACAACGGCCACGCGGAGGGCGACGTCGTCCTGCGCAATGTCGCCGCACGGCTGGAAAACAGCGTCCGCCCGGAAGACACCGTGGCGCGGCTCGGCGGTGACGAGTTCGGCGTGCTGGTCGACGGCGGCGACGCCGAGGAGATCGGCGCACGGCTGCTCGACTCGCTCGGCCACCCGCACGAGGTGCGCGGCCGGACCCACCGCGTGCACGCCAGCATCGGTGTGGCGCAACGGTTCTCGTACGATCCCAAGATCACCGCCGACGACGTGCTGGGGGCCGCGGACGCCGCGATGTACACGGCGAAGCGGCTCGGCAAGGGCATGGTCGTCGTGCACGGTTCACCGCTTCCGGAGATGACGTGACCCCAGAGCAGTTGATCGCCTCGTTGAACATGCAGGAACTGCCCGTGGAGGGCGGGTACTTCGCGCAGACGCACCGCTCCGACGAGGTGTCGGCGATCGCGTACCTGTTGCGCAGCCCCGACTTCTCCGGCATGCACGTGCTGAAGCACCTGGAGATCTACCACTTCCACGCCGGGTCGCCGTTGCGGATGCTGCTGCTGCACCCGGACGGCACGGTCACCGAGCCGGTGCTCAGCGCGTCGAACCCGCAGGTCGTGGTGCCGGCGGGCGTCTGGCAGGGCAGCACTCCGGCGGGCGACTGGTCATTGGTCGGCACGGTGGTGGTGCCGCCGTACACCGACGACATCGTGGAGTTCGGGCACGCGGACGCGCTGTGCGAGCGTTATCCCTCACACGCCACCGTCATTCGACCCCTGTGCAGGTTCTAGCTCTCTAGGATCTTGCGAATGGCCCTTGTCCCGCTCAACGGCATCGAGCTGAACGTCCAGACCGAGGGTTCCGGCGATCTCGTCGTGCTCGTGATGGGCACCGGCAGTCCCGGCCGCGTCTGGCGCACGTACCAGGTGCCCGCGCTGGTCAAAGCCGGTTACCGGGTGGCGTACTTCGACAACCGCGGTATCAGCCCGTCGTCGGAGTGCGGCGAGGGCTTCACGATCGACGACATGGTGGCCGACACCGCGGCGCTGATCGAGTACCTGGGCGGTCCGGCGCACGTGATCGGCACGTCGCTGGGCGCGCGGATCACCCAGGAACTGGCGCTGGCACGGCCCGAGCTGGTGCGGTCGGTGGTGCTGATGGCGACCGCCGGGCGTTCCGAACCCGTGCAGCAGGCGTGGTCGCAGGCGTTGTGCGACCTGCACGACAAGGGCGTCGAGATCCCGCTGGCGTTCTACTCGGTGGCGTCGGTGGTGCGGAACCTGTCGCGGGCGACGCTCGCCGACCCGATGGTGGCGCGCGACTGGTTGCAGATGTACGAGTTCGCGGGTGCCACGCTCGGCGCGGGCGAACGCGCTCAGCTGGCGCTGTCCGAGTACGACGTGCGGCTCGACGCCTACCGCGCCATCACGACGCGGTCGCTGGTGATCGGGTTCGCGGACGACCTGGTGCTGCCGCCGCGCCTGTCTCGCGAGGTGGCGGAGGCGATCCCCGGCGCGCGGTACGCGGAGGTCGCGGACGCCGGGCACGTCGGGTACCTGGAGCGCCCGGACGAGGTGAACCGGCTGGTGGTCGAGTTCCTGGCGGACGCGTGACCGGCTCCTGGCAGAACCCGCGCGAGCGTGAACTGGCGGAGGCGTACCCGGAGTTGCACGCCTTCCTGTCCGGCCTGCGTCCGGGGCAGCTGCTGTCCGGGACGGTCGCGGCGATCGAGAACTTCGGCGTGTTCGTGGCGCTCGACGAGGGTCCGCCGCATCCGGCCCATCCCGGTGTCGGGTTCATCAGGGTCATCGATCTGACCTGGCAGCGCGTCGGCTCCGTGGCCGAGGTGGTGCAGGTCGGGCAACGCGTCACCGGCGAGTTCCAGGAACACGACGCCTGGCAGCAGGAGGCCCGGCTGTCGCTGAAGGCGTTGCAGCCGGACCCGCTGCGGGCGTTCGCCGCCACCGCCGGTCAGGAGTTCCGCGGCTCGGTGACCAAAGTGGTTCCGTTCGGCGTCGTCGTGCGGGTCGCCGACGGCGTCGAGGGGCTGCTGCACGAGAAGGACTTCACCTCGGCGCCGCCGCGGGAAGGCGACGAGATCACGGTGGTGCTCGCCGACTTCGACCTGGAGCGGCGCCGGGTGTCGTTCAGCCAGCGGTGACGAACGCGTAGGTCTCGTCGACCAGCTGCGGCAGGAACGCGGCCCGGTCGAACCCCGGGTCGTCCTCCATCCCCGGCGGCGGCACGTGCACGAACCCGAAGTGCCCCGCCTTGGGCACCACCCGCAGATCCACCTCGGCGGGTGCGGCACGCAGGATCTCGACTTCCGACGCCGGCACGAACGTGTCGAGCTCGCCGACGTAGACGAGCATCGGGGTCCGCACGCCGTCCAACGCGCCGGGAGCCGCGAACCACCCGGCGGGCGGCGTGTAGAGCACCAGCCGGCTGACGCGCGGATCCCTTGGCACGTCGAGGGGTTCGCGCTCCTTGCTCCACGGTGTCGCGCCCGCGAGGCACAACGCGGACCACGCGCCGATCGAGTGGCCGATCACGGCCACCTCCTCGTCCGCCGGCACGTCGCGCAGCGCCTCGACCAGGCCCAGCGGGCGTGCCAGGTAGTCGTCCCACGTGGCCTCTTGTGGGTGCAGGCGCGGGAACGACGGCGCGATCACCTGGTGGCCGCGCGCGGTGAAGTGGTCGAGGAGCGGGCGGTGGCGTTCCGGGTCGCCACCGCCACCGACGGCGAAGAGCACGATCAAAGCGGTTCCCCCTAGCGGTGTGCTGCCTGGCCGGTCGGCCTCAGCAGGATCTCGTTCACGTCCACAGTGGATGGTTGGGAGACCGCGTAGAGCACCGCCCTGCCCACGTCCTCCGGTTCGAGCTTCGGGTCGTTCGCGCGGGATGCCGGGATGCCCTCGGTGTCGACGAGGCCCGGCTGGATCACCGTCACGCGGACGCCGGTGCCCACGGCCTCGGCGCGGATCGCCTGTGCCAGACCGGTGATCGCCCACTTGGTCGCCGAGTACAGGTTGCCGGGGCGGACTCCCCTGCCCGCGGCGGAGCCCGTCATGACCAGGTGGCCGCCGGACTTCATCAGCGCGGGCATGGCGGCGCGGGCCGTGAAGGCGGGGCCGCAGACGTTCGTGACGACCATGTCCGTCCATTCGGAAGGCTTGGCACCGGCCGAAGAGACGAACGAGGTGTCCACCGAGACCCCGGCGTTCGCGAACACCACGTCGATCCTGCCCCATCGTGCTTCCACTCGGGACATGAGATCCTGCACGGAATCCCAGGAAGAAACGTCGCATCGCGCGTCCCAGCCGCGATCTCCGACAGATTCTTCG
The DNA here is from genome assembly GCF_043632865.1 of Lentzea sp. JNUCC 0626. Classification (NCBI taxonomy): domain Bacteria; kingdom Bacillati; phylum Actinomycetota; class Actinomycetes; order Pseudonocardiales; family Pseudonocardiaceae; genus Lentzea; species Lentzea sp. JNUCC 0626. The sequence goes on along the minus strand of NZ_CP171635.1, from coordinate 9,758,754 downwards.
GCGCTGCGGGAAGCCCTGACGACGCGATACCCCGCCTGAGCTGCGAGAACGGCGGTCGCCGCCCCGATTCCGCGGGAGGCGCCGGTCACCACGAAGACGTGTTCCATGATCGGCAACCCTAGTCAGGGAAACGTCAGTGCCGCCTGTTTTGATTGCGCCATGACTTTGAACCGCAGGTCCGTGTTCGGGCTGGGAACCGTCGCCGCCGCGACGGCCGTGCTCGGCTCCAACGGTGCAGCACAAGCGCAGGAAGACGCGGAGGTAGAGATCGAACGCTCCCCGGCGACGGCCGACCGGTCGCGCAAGCGCGTCGCCCAGGTCTACAAGCGACAGGCCCGCAAGGCGAGAGGCACCTGGTCGTCGCTCATCACGGTCGCCGACCTCGACGGCGCCACCAAGCCCGCGGTCGACGAGAACGCCGACGTCGTCGTCGAGGCCTACAGCGTCAACAAGATCGCGGTCGCGGTCGCCGTGCTGGACAAGGTCGACCGCGGGCTGATCACGCTCGACCAGACGGTCACGGTGTCGGCCGCGATCGTCATCCAGGACACCGACGGCATCTTCGCGCTCGACGGCGCGTACCCGAGCGAGGTGACGGTCGGCCACGCGCTCGCGAACCTGCTGACCGTCTCGGACAACACCGCCGTGCGCCTGTGCGGTCTCGTGGTGCCGGCGTTGGAACTCAACGAGATCCTGCGCTCCAAGGGGTTCGTGCACACGCAGGTCGTCCCGGTCGCGAACCCGAACCGGTTCTTCCTCGGCACCACGACGGCGCGCGAGACGCACACGTTGCTGCAGAAGCTGGTCGACGGTCAGCTGCTGTCCGCGGCGTCCACCGCGTACCTGCTGAACATCCTGCGCGCGACGGCGAGCTTCACCGACGGCGTGCGGCTCAACCTCACCACCAACGAGCGGCTGCGCGTCGCGACGAAGGCGGGCTGGTTCGCCGACGGCCGCAACGAGGCCGGGATCATGTTCAGCGCGGACAACCGGGCGATCCTGATCTACTCGATGTTCGCGTCGGGTGAGTTCGCGGGCGACAAGGCGATCAACGACGAGGACTTCAGCACCACGCACCCGGCCGTCGCGGCCCGCGCGGAGCTCGGCCGGTCGATGTTCGACGCGGTCATCAAGATCACGACCACGAAGCCCAAGCACCGTGCAAAGGTTTACAGGTTCTTCAACGGCGGCTGATTCTGAGATTTATCCGAAACTCGGACCTAACGGCTCTGGTTTTCGGCTATACAGGCACCACGCCGGGGTCGGTCGTCGCCGCCGTCGACGACCGGCTTCCCCGCGTAGTGGTCAGAGCGCCGGTTCCACAACGTCGTGGTACCTGCGTGACACCTGGCCGATCACCTCGTCGAAGTCCGCCGCCCAGATGGCCGCGTTGAAGATCTCGACCTCGACGTCCCGCGCGTAGCCCGTCGCCGCGACGACGCGCGTCAGGCGGTCCAGATCGATGTCCCCGTCACCGGGATAACCACGTCCCAGCAACACGTCCTCGGGCACCGGCGTGAGCCAGTCGCACACCTGGTACGAGGCGATGCGGTCGCCCGCCCGCGCGATCTGCTCGTCCACGGCGGGGTCCCACCACACGTGCAGCGCGTCCACGACGACGCCGACGGACTCGTGGCGTTCGGCGATGTCGAGTGCCTGGGCCAACGTCGACAGCACGCCGCGGTCCGCGCAGAACACCGGGTGCATCGGCTCCAACGCCAGGATCACGCCGGCCTGCTGGGCGTACGGCGCAAGTTCCGCGATGGCGTCGGTGACGCGTTGACGTGCGCCGACGAGGTCCTTGTCGGCCGCCACTCCCCCGACGACCATGACCAGCGTGTCGGTGCCGAGCGCCGCCGCCTCGTCGATGGCGCGGCGGTTGTCGTCGAGCGCCTCGCGGTTGTCCACGGCGGTGAGAAAACCGCCGCGGCACAACGACGACACCCGCAGCCCGGCGTCGCGGACGATCTTGGCGCTGCGCTCCAGGCCCTGGTAGGCCACCGGTTCGCGCCACAGCCCGATCGACTCGATGCCGTGCCGCGCGCAGCCGTCGACGGCCTCGGAGACGGTCGCGCGTTTGATCGTGGCCTGGTTCAGCGAGAGGCGAGCCACGCGCTCCACCTCCGTTCCGCGAAGTCCGGGTCGATCACACCGGCGATCTCGGCGAGCCGTTTCGCCTCGGCGAGGTGCTCGACGGTGCGGGCGGTTTCGAGGCCGCCGAGGAGTTGGAAGCGTTCCTGGTGCCCGGCGAGCCAGGCCAGGAACACCACACCGGTCTTGTAGTAGTAGGTCGGTGTGCTGAACAGATGGCGGGACAACGGAACCGTCGGCGCCATTATGCGGTGGAACTCGTCGGTGTTGCCCTGAGCGAGTTCGGCAAGCGCTTTCGCGGCCACCGGCGCGATCGGGTCGAAGATGCCGAGCAACGCGTGGCTGTGGCCCTGGTCGTCGCCCGCGATCAGCTGCGGGTAGTTGAAGTCGTCGCCGGTGTAGCAGAGGACGCCCTCGGGCAACGCCCGGCGCAGGCCGATCTCGTGGTCCGCGTCGAGCAGCGAGACCTTCACGCCGTCGACCTTGTCGGGCCGCGAGTGGATGATCTCCAGGAAGTTGCGGGTGGCCTGGGGGATGTCCGCGGCGCCCCAGTAGCCCTCCAGCTTCGGGTCGAACGCGGTGCCGAGCCAGTGCAGGATCACCGGTTCGCTGACGCGGTCGAGCAGCGTGCCGTAGACCTTCTCGTAGTCCTCGGGGCCACGAGCGGCGGCGGCGAGCTGGCGCGAGCACATCAGGACGGGCTGGGCGCCCGCTTCCTGGACGGCGTCGAGCTGCTCCAGGTAGGCGTTCAGCACGTCGTCGAGGCTCGGCTCACCGGTCAGGTGGTCGGTGGCGACGCCCGCGCAGATCCGCCCGGTCCTCTCGGCGGCGCTGCGGCGGATCAGCTCGGCGGCGGTCGGCCAGTCGAGGCCCATGCCGCGCTGGGCGGTGTCCATCGCCTCGGCGACGCCCAGGCCGTGCGACCAGAGGTGGTGCCGGAACGCCAGCGTGGCGTCCCAGTCCACCGTGGTCTCGTCCTTCGCCACGACGTGTGCCGCGGCGAACACAATCCGTTTAGACATCAGCGATCTCCACCCGGCGACCCTCCGAAGAGGACTGGAGACCGGCGGCGGCGAGCGCCACACCCCGTGCGCCCGCGCGGAAGTCGTGCGGGAACGGCGCGCCCTCGTAGACGTGCCGCAGGAACTCCGCCCACTGCACCTTGAAGCCGTTGTCGAACTCGTCGTTGTCCGGCACCTGCTGCCACTGGTCGCGGAACGGGTGCGTGACCGGGAGATCCGGGTTCCACACCGGTTTCGGCGTCACGGCGCGGGGCTGCACGAAGCACTCCCGCAGCCCCGCGACCGCGCTCCCCTCGGTGCCGTCCACTTGGAACTCGACCAGCTCGTCGCGGCGCACCCGCACGCACCAGGACGAGTTGATCTGCGCGATGACGCCGTTCTCGATCTCGAAGATGCCGTACGCCGAGTCGTCCGCGGTGGCGTCGTAAGCGTTGTTCTGCTCGTCCCAGCGCGTCGGGATGTGCGTGACGGCCTTCGCGGTCACCGCCTCCACCCGCCCGAACAGGTCGTGCAGCAGGTAGCTCCAGTGGCAGAACATGTCCGAGACGATGCCGCCGCCGTCCTCGGCCCGGTAGTTCCAGCTCGGGCGCTGCGCGGGCTGCCAGTCGCCCTCGAAGACCCAGTAGCCGAACTCCCCGCGCACGCTCAGGATCCGGCCGAAGAAGCCGCCGTCGATCAGCCGCTTGAGCTTGCGGATGCCCGGCAGGTACAGCTTGTCCGCCACCACGCCGTGCTTCAGACCGCGCTCGTCGGCCAGGCGACCGAGTTCCACTGCCTGATCGACCGTTTCCGAGACCGGTTTCTCGGTGTAGACGTGCTTGCCGGCCTCCAGGGCCTTCGTGATCGACTCGACGTGCTTCGAGGTGACCTGCGAGTCGAAGTAGATCTCGACGGACGGGTCGGCGAGCGCCGAGTCGAGGTCCGTCGTCCAGCGCGCGAGGTCGTGGCGCTCGGCGATCTCCTTGAGCTTGTCGGCGTTGCGGCCCACCAGGACCGGTTCCACCTTGAGCAGGGTCCCGTCCTGCAACCGCACGCCCTCGTCGCGCAACGGCAGCAGCGAGCGGACCAGATGCTGGCGGTATCCCATCCGCCCCGTGACGCCGTTGACCGCCACGCCAATGGTCCTGACCGCCATCGCACCTCCCTGGTAGCAGCGCTGGAAAGCGCTTTCCCGCCACGCTAATCGCGGCGCTTCACGGACGTCAACCTCCTCGCGAGTTAGTCTCAGCGCTCACATGCACGTTGACGGAGGTGGTCGTGTCCGCCCGACAGGTGACGCTCGCCGAGGTGGCGAAGCAGGCGGGTGTGTCGTTGGCGACGGCTTCCCGCGTGCTCAACGGCAGCACGCGACAGGTGAGCGGGGACCTGAGCGATCGCGTGCTGCGCACCGCGGAGGAGCTCGGGTACGTGCCGAACGCCTCGGCACAGGCGCTGGCCCGCAACTCCAGTTCCCTGGTGGGGCTGGTGGTCCACGACATCACCGACCCGTACTTCTCCTGCATCGCGGCGGGGGTGACGCGGGTGGCCGAGGAGGCCGGGCTCGTCGTCGTCCTCGGCACGACGGGGCGTCGTCCGGAGCGTGAGGCGGAGCTGCTCTCTACTCTGCGTGCGCATCGGGCGCGGGCGGTGGTGCTGGCGGGGTCGCGGACCACGGACCGCGCGGCTCAGTCGCGGCTCGCGGCGGAGATCGACGCGTTCACCGAGCAGGGCGGCCGGGTGGCGTGCGTCTCGCAGGCGAAGCTCGGCACCGACACGGTCGTGCCGGGCAACCGGGCGGGCGGCCGGGCGCTGGCCCGTGCCCTCGCCGAACTGGGGCACAAGAAGTTCGCCGTATTGGGTGGTCCTTCGGAACTCGTGGTCGCGCGGGACCGGTTGGCCGGGTTCAAGGCGGGTCTGAACGACGCCGGCATCGCGCCGCCCGTGGTGATCAACGGCGCCTTCACGCGCGACGGCGGCTACGAGGCCGCGATGGAGTTGCTGGGGTCGAAATCACGCGCCACCTGCGTGTTCGCCGTGACCGACGTGATGGCGATGGGCGCGATGGCCGCACTGCGCGAGCGGGGCGTGCGGATTCCGGACGACATGTCGATCGCCGGGTTCGACGACATCCCCACTTTGCGCGACACCGTGCCCGCTTTGTCCACTGTGCGCCTTCCGCTGGAGGAGATGGGCGAGATCGCCGCAGGTCTCGTGCTCGACGGCGGAGGTGACGAGGCCCGCACCGTCCGAGTGGCGGGTGAGGTGGTGCTCCGGGCCTCGACTGCCCACAATTAGACTCGTCTGGCTAATCACGATTCTTAAGTCACGAGGAGTTGAGCCGTCCCCATGGGGTCTGGCCCTGACTGGCATATACGCCCGGTCGCCTGTTCTGTTGGAGCGCATAGGTGACCGGCATTCTTCTGAGCGTGCTCGGACTGCTCGCCGTGGTGGCGTTGACAGCCGGCACCTTCATCGCGGTGGCGGCGGAGTTCTCGCTGACCGCGCTGGAACGCAGCACGGTCGAGCGGCACGTCGCCGAGGTCGGTGACGCGAAAGCGCACACCATCGACCGTGCGCACCGCACGCTGTCGTTCCAGCTCTCCGGCGCCCAGCTCGCCATCACCCTGACCACGCTGATCACCGGTTACATCGCGGAACCCGCGATCGCGAACCTGATCGAGCCGGGGCTCTCCGGGCTCGGCGTGTCCGAGCCGGTGGCCGACTGGCTGTCGCTCGCGCTCGCCCTGGCGATCGCCACCGCGTTGTCGATGGTGTTCGGCGAGCTCGTGCCCAAGAACCTGGCGATCGCGAAGCCGCTCGAGACCGCGCGCGGCGTGGTCGGGTTGCAGGCGGCGTTCTCCACGGTGTTCCGCTGGTTGATCACCGCGATGAACAACTCCGCGAACTGGCTGGTGCGGCGCTTCGGCGTCGAACCGGTCGAGGAGCTGGCGTCGGCGCGGTCGCCGGAGGAGCTGGGCGCGCTGGTCCGCACGTCGGCCGAGCACGGCACGCTGGACGAGAGCACCGCGGTGCTGCTCGACCGGTCGCTGCGCTTCGGCGACAGAACGGCGGGCGAGCTGATGACGCCGCGCGTGCGGGTCGAGGCGCTGCGGGGCGACGCCACCGTCGCCGACCTGGTGCGCAAGGCCCGGGACACCGGGTTCTCGCGGTTCCCGGTGCACAACGGGTCGCTGGACGAGGTGAGCGGCATCGTGCACGTCAAGCAGGCGTTCGCGGTCCCGGCCGCGCTGCGCGGGTCCACTCCCCTGTCGGCGTTGACCCGGCCCGTGTACTCGGTGCCGGAGACGCTGGAGGGCGACGCGCTGCTGGACCGGCTGCGCGCGTCCGGGCTGCAGTCCGCGCTGGTCGTGGACGAGTACGGCGGCACGGCCGGGCTGGTGACGCTCGAGGACGTGGTCGAGGAGATCGTCGGCGACGTGCGCGACGAGCACGACCGCGGTGAGGCGGCGCCGGTGCGCTCGCTCGGCAAGGACAGCTGGATCGTGTCCGGCCTGCTGCGCGACGACGAGGTGGCCGACGCCACGGGGTTCCAGATGCCCGAGGGCGACTACGAGACGCTGGCCGGACTGGTGCTGGCGCGGCTCGGCCGGATCCCCGACGTCGGTGACGAGATCCGCGTCGACGGCTGGAGGGTCACCGTCATGCGGATGGACAAGCACCGCGTGGCCGAGCTGCGGGTGGTGTCGTCGTGAACTTCCTCGTCATCGCACTTCTGCTGGCGGGCAACGCGTTCTTCGTCGGTGCCGAGTTCGCGGTGATCACCGCGCGCCGGGACCGCCTGGAAGCGTTGGCGGACAAGGGTTCCGCCCGGGCCCGCACGGCGATCAAGGCGTCGCAGGAGCTGCCGTTGCTCATCGCGGGCGCGCAGCTGGGCATCACCTTGTGCTCGTTGGGGCTCGGTGCGATCGCCGAACCCGCGTTGGCGTCGGTGCTGGAGGGGCCCCTCGGCGCCGTCGGCCTGCCACTGGCCGTGGTGCACGGTGTGGCGTTCGCGGTGGCGTTGGTCATCGTCGTCGCGCTGCACACGATCCTCGGCGAGATGGTGCCGAAGAACCTGGCCATCGCCGGTCCCGAACGGGCCGCGGTGTGGCTGGTCCCGGTGCACTACGGGTTCTCGCGGATGATCTCGCCGGTGCTGGCGATGTTCACCGCCGTGGGCCGGTGGGTGCTGCGGCGGTTCGGCGTGGAGCCCGTCGACGAGCTGGAGTCGGCCTACACGCCGGACGAGCTCGCGTTGCTGATCGGCCAGTCCCGCTCCGAGGGCCTGCTGGAGGACTCGGAACACCGGCGGCTGGCGCAGACGTTGTCGTCGGCCGAACGCACGGTGGCCGACGTGCTGGTGCCGCTCGACCGGCTGACGACGGTGTCCTCGACGCCGACCGTGGGCGAGATCGAGGCGGCCGTGGCGGCAACCGGGTTCTCCCGGTTCCCCGTGCTGGCCGAGTCGGGACTGATCGGGTACCTGCACGTCAAGGACGTGCTGGACCTCGAAGGTGCTTCGACCTCGGTGCCTCGCGACCGGGTGCGCGGACTGCCGGAGGTGCCGGTGGACGCGCGGCTGGACGAGGCGCTGGCGGCGTTGCGCCGGGCCCAGTCGCACCTCGCGCGCGCGGTGTCCGCCGACGGCACGGTGTTCGGTGTCGTGGCGTTGGAGGACCTGGTGGAGGAGTACGTGGGCACCGTCCGGGACGGCACCCACGTGCGCTGGGTCTGATGCCGTTGGTGCTCGGGGCGGGCGATTGTGAGATCGACCTGCCCCGGCTCGCGGCGGAGCTCACCGAGGCGTTGCGGGTGGGAGCGGAGCCGGGTCGGCGGGTGCGGGCGGCCGTCACGCCGGACGTGACGGCGATGGTGCTGATGCCTGGACTGTCACCCGGGATTCCCGCGTACACGGTGAAGGTGCACGCCAAGAACCCGTCGCGCTCCCCCGCCATCACCGGGGTGATCTGCCTGCACGACCTGTCGGGCGACCTGCTGGCGTTGATCGACAGTCCGGGGCTGACCGCGGTGCGGACCGGGCTGGGCGGTGCGCTGGGCGCCCATCTGCCGGCACGGCCGGAGGCGCGGACCGTGACGGTGATCGGGGCCGGGGTGCAGGGGCGGGCGCAGTTGGAGGCGCTCGCGGCGTTGCGGCCGGTGGAGTCCGTGTGCGTGCGAGACGTTGATCCCGTTGCCGCCGCCGAGTTCGGTGCTGACTTCGGTTCCGCCCGGCACGCACGTCACGAGCCTCGGTGCCGACGAACCGGGCAAGGCCGAACTGGGTCCCGCACTGCTGGCCCGTGCGCTGGTCGTGGTCGACGAGCCTTCTCTCGCCCACGTTCGCGCCGACACGACGATCGGCGCGGTGTTGCGCGGGGAGCATCCCGGGCGAGCCTCCGCGGAGGAGGTCACCGTGTACAGCCCGGCCGGGTTGCCGTTGCAGGACCTGGTCATCGCGTGGCACGTGTACCGCAACGCGCTCAGCTAGCGGTGCGGATCTCCAGCATCACGCAGCCTTCTTCGGTCCGGTACGGGCCGTGCGGCATGCCGGGACGGCGGCTCGCGAAGTCGCCGGCCCGGAACGTCTTGTTCAGGGTGAGGTCGGTCAGGTCGCCTTCGAGCAGGTAGACCTCCTCGTGAAAGTCGTGCCGGATCACGCCTTCCGTCTCCAGGCCTGGCTGCCAGCGGGCGATCCTGGTGAGGGTCGTGGTGTCCGGGTCGCGGCTCAGGACCCGTTCGGTGACGCCCTCGGTTGCCGGTTGCCAGGAGATTTCGCTGGTGGGGAAGAACTCGTGTTCCTCGCGCATCTACAGCCTCCGGTTGGCCAGCACGGGCAGTTTCGCGCGCACGTCCTCGATGAGGGCGGGGTCCACATCGGACACGATCGTGCCCGGCCTGCCGTCGAGGCGCTCGCGGACCGTGCCGATCGGGTCGACGACGGCGCTGCGGCCGATTCCCGTCGGGGCCGAGCCGTAGTCGGCGTCCGGAAAGGCCTGGCCGCAGGCGAGGACCCACGAGGTGGCGTCGAGGGCGCGGGCCTGGACCAGGAGGTCCCATTGATCAGCCTTGCCGGGGCCCGCTCCCCAGGAGGCGCCGACGAGGATCACCGGCGCGGTGGTGGCGAGGGTGCGGAAGAGTTCGGGGAACCGGACGTCGTAGCAGGTGGCGAGGCCGATCGTGACGCCGTCGACGTCGAACGTCACGGGCTTCTCGCCCGGGGTGACGTTGTCGGACTCCTTGAAGCCGAACGCGTCGAACAGGTGGATCTTGTCGTAGCCGAGGTGCAGGCCGGCGCCGGTGACGAGGGTGGTGTTGGTGACCCTGGAGCCCTCTCCCGGGGTGAACATGCCTGCCACCACCACGACGTCGTGTTCGTCGGCGATGGCGCGGACTTCCGTCGCCCACGGGCCGTCGAGGGGTTCGGCGACCGGCTTGAGGTCGACGCCGAAACGGCACTGGGTGGCTTCGGGGAAGTGGACGACCCGTGCGCCTTGTCGTGCCGCACTGGCGATTTCGGTGCGCACGGTGGCAAGGTTCTCCTGCGGATCAGCGGTGGAGCTGATCTGGCAGAGCGCGAAGCGCATGATCCTCCTCTGGTATACATGTTGTATGCAAGCCGCAGACTCGTTGTCCGGCAGGGAAAAGGCTTACGAGTTCCTCAAGGACACCATTCTCGCCGACCCGGAGATGCAGGGGCGGTTCATCAGCGAGCAGGACGTCGCCAACCAGATCGGCGTCTCCCGCACGCCGATCCGTGAGGCCCTGCTGCTGCTCGCGGCCGAGGACCTCGTGCAGCTCGTGCCGAAGAAGGGTGCGTACGTCGCGCCGTTGTCGTCGCGGCAGATCGGCGAGCTGATGGAGTTGCGCGGCGTCATCGAGCGGTACGCGGCGGAGCGCACGATCGCCGAGGGCACGGTTCCGTTGCGGCAGATGCAGGAGCTGATCGAGCGGCAGCGGTTCCTGGTCGAGGACGCGCGGCAGTTCATCGACGTCGACCGGCAGTTCCACGCGTTGCTGGTGGCGGCGACGGGCAACGAGTTGCTGACGAAGACCTACGAGGGGTTGCGCGCACGGCAGGTGCGCGCGGGTGTCGTCGCGCTGTACCGGGCGCACGGCAGGCAGCAGGCCGTGATCAACGAGCACGACGAGATCGTGGCCGCGCTCGAGTCCGGGGACGTCGGCGCGGCCACGGCGGCGATCACCGCTCACTTGGACACCACACTGAAGGTGCTGCTCAACGGTTGAACCTCCTCCTCTTGGGGGTCGCGGCCGAGCCACAGGCCGACGAGCGTCACCACACACGCGATGGTGACGTACAGGCCGACGACCACCCACGTGCCGAAGCCCGCCAACAGCGCGGTGAACAGCAACGGGGCGATGGCACCACCGATCACGCCCGCCAGGGTGTAGGCGAGTGAGCTTCCCGTGTAGCGCAGGCGTTCGGTGAACTGTTCGGCGATGAACGCGGCCTGCGGGCCGTACATGAACGCGTGGAAGCCCAGGCCGACCACGACGCCGAGGACGATGAGCGGCCACGACTTCGTGTCGATGAGCGGGAAGAGCACGAACGGCCACACGGCGCCGAGCACGGCGGCGACGGCGTAGAGGCCGCGGCGATTGACCTTGTCGGACAGCCAACCGGCCAGCGGCATCAGGAACAGCTGGAAGCCCGAGGCGATCAGCACGGCGACGAGGCCGACGTTGCGCGGCAGCTTGAGCTGGGTCGTGAGGTAGGTCAGCACGAACACGGTGTGCAGCGCGTACAGCACGTCCGGGCCGACGCGGCACAGCACGGCGGCGATCAACGGCCGGGTCTGCGTGCGGAAGACCTCGCTGATCGGGGCGGTCGGCCGGTCGCCGCGGGCCTCGATCGCCTTGAAGACCGGGGTCTCCTCCAGCTTCACGCGGATCCACAGGCCGAAGATCACGAGCACCGCGGACAGCAGGAACGCCACCCGCCAGCCCCACGACATGAACGCCGCGTCGGACAGCGCGACCCCGAGCAGCGCCAGCACGCCGTTCGCCATCAGGTTGCCGGCGGGCGGCCCGATCTGGGCGGCCGATGCCCAGAAGCCGCGTTGCTTCGGGTTGCCGTACTCGCTGGACAGCAGCACCGCGCCGCCCCACTCGCCACCGAGGCCGACACCCTGCGCGAACCGCAGCAGCACGAGCAGCAGACCGGCAGCGGGGCCGATCGCGTCGTGCGTCGGCAACAGACCGATGAGCAGCGTGGCGATGCCGGTGATCAGCAACGTCGTGACGAGCACGCGTTTGCGGCCGATCTTGTCGCCGAGCCTGCCGAACAGGAACCCGCCGAGCGGCCGCGACAGATAGCCCACGGCGTACGTCGAGAACGCGAGCAACGTCGCGGTGAGCGGATCTTCGCTGGGGAAGAACAACGGGCCGAGCACGACGGCCGCGGCGACGTTGTAGATCGCGAAGTCGTACCACTCCAGGGCGGTACCGGAGAGCGAGGCCACGAACGCCCTGACGAGAGCGGACCGAGGCACGTCCGGCGTGCCCGGCTGTGGCGTGGCTGTCGTTGCTGAATCAGGCGGCATGGCGTAATACTGCCTGTATACAACTCGTATGCGCAAGGAGTACCGCATGTCTACCGTTCGTACACAGGACGCCACGCTCGCTTTCGACCTTCCCGACGGCACCGTCGCCGAGGTCGCCGTCACGACCTTGCTGAACGGCGGCTACGCGGGCCGCAGCCAGGAGGACGTGGCCGCTCACGTGCGCGAACTCGCCGAACTGGGCGTGCCGGCGCCGTCCGTGACGCCGAGCCTCTACCCCGTGTCGCCGTACCTCGCGCAGCAGACCTCGTCGGTCCCCGCGCAGCACGGCAAGACCTCCGGCGAGGCCGAGTGGGCGTTGGTGGTCACTGATTCAGATGTCCTGCTGACCGTCGCATGCGACCACACGGACCGCGCGCTGGAAGTGCACGGCGTCGCGTGGAGCAAGAACGCCGGACCCGACGTCCTGGGCCGCAAGGCGTGGCGCCTGTCCGAGGTCGCGGACCGCATCGACACGATCGAACTCACCGCGTGGGCGGACGGCGTCGAAATCCAGCGCGGCACCCTCGCCGAACTGCTGACCCCGCAGTACTGGGTGGAGCGGTTGCGCGAGCTCGACCTGCTCACGCCCGGCACCGTGCTGCTCTCCGGCACGATCCCGATGCACCACGGCGTGGACCAGTTCGCGTCGTCGTGGCGAGTCGAACTGCGCGACCCGGCCACCGACGACGTCATCGCCTGCGAGTACGAGGTCACGCGCCTGCCGGACCCCATCGGCTGAGCCACCGGTATGCGGGCCGCGGACCCATGTCGATCGCTCGTCCGCCCTGTTCGACGTCCTCGTGAAGGACCACCACAGGGAGGCACAAGATGAGCAAGGTCTACACGGGCGCCAGCACCTCGATCGACGGCTACGTCTCGGGCCCGGACTTCTCCGGCTTCGATCGCCTGTTCGCCTGGTACGAGGCGGGCGACGTGGCGTTCACCGTCCCGACGGGCGCGATGACCGTGCACCTCACCCCGGCCAGCGCCGCGCACTACCGCGGCCTGATCGAGGCCACCGGCGCACTGGTCGTGGGACGCAAGCTCTACGACTTCACGAACGGCTGGGGCGGCCAGCACCCGCTGGGCGTGCACACCGTCGTGCTCACCCACAGGCCGTTGCCGGACAACGAACACTTCACGTTCATCGACGGCAGCATCGAGGAAGCCGTTGCCGTGGCCGCGAAGCACGCGGGCGACAAGGGCGTGGGCCTGAACTCGGGCGAGGTCGCCCGGCAGGCCATCGACGCGGGCCTGGTGGACGAGATCTTCCTCGACCTGGTGCCGGTGATCCTGGGCGGCGGCACGCCGTTCTTCGCGCCCGGCAAGGGGTATCAGCTCGAGGGCCCGATCTCCGTCGTGGAGAGCACGTCGGTCACGCACCTGCGGTACAAGGTGAGGTATGAAGCTGCGGAGACTGACTGAGGTCGGCGCGGACGACCTGTTCCGGGCGGTCGAGGAGTCGCGCGACCACCTGCGCCCGTGGAGCCCGTGGCTGACGAACGGCTACACCATGGCGGACGCGGAGGGCTACCTGCGGGTCGCGGCGGAGGGCTGGGAGAACGGGACGTTGTTCCCGCACGCGATCATGGTCGACGACGAGATCGCCGGCCTGGTCGCGGCCAACCGCAAGGGACCGGACCTCGTGGAGATCGGGTACTGGGTGCACGCCGCACACGTCCGCCAGGGCCTCGCCACCGCCGCGACCGCAGCCCTCGTCGAGTTCTCGTTCGGACTGGACGGGGTGCGGCGGGTGCAGATCTGGCACGACGAGGCCAACGTCGCGAGCAGCGGTGTGCCGCGGCGACTCGGGTTCACCGAGATCGACCGCCGCACCCCGCCGCGCGAGACCCCGATCGGCAACCGGGTGGGGGTGGACGTGGTGTGGGAACTCAGGCGCTGACCGCCTCAAGAGGCCAGTGAGGCCTTCACCGCGCGGGTGAAGTCGTCCGCGAGCACCTCTTCGTCACCGTTCTGAATCCCCTGCAGCACCTGCGAGACGACATCGGCCGGCGCGATCTTCGGTGCGTCGATGTGCGCGGCCATGTCGGTGTCGATGTAGCCGACGTGCACGCCGACCACGCGGGTTCCCTGCTCCCGCAACGACTCCCGGGTCGATCGCGTGAACGACCACGCCGCCGCCTTCGAGGCCGCGTAGCCGCGGGCCGCCGGGTAGCCCGCCCACGACAGGACGCTCAGCACGTTGACGAGGGTGCCGCCGCCGTTGGCCTTCAGGACGGGCGCGAACGCGTCCGTCGTGCGGACGATGCCGTAGAAGTTGACCTCGAACTCCGCCTTGATGCTGTCGACCTCGTCGCCGGGGCCGGTCGTGCCGGCGTTGTTGACCACGATGGTGACGTCGCCGAGTTCCTTCGCGGCCGCCTCGACGGACGCGGCGTCGCTCACGTCGAGCTGGATCGGGATCACGCCTTCGTCGACGACGGTCGCCGGGTTGCGGGCGCCGCCGTACACCTTCGCCCCGCGCTTCGCGAACTCCTGCGCGAACGCCTTGCCGAGCCCTCGGTTGGCTCCGGTGACCAGCACCACTGCACCGTCGAAGTCCATGACTACCTCCTGAGTTGGATTTCCCAACTCACGCTAGACCCAGTCCGTTGGATTTGCCAACTAACTGCTACGCTGGTCACATGACACCGCGAAGTTGCTCCATGGCGAACGCGCTGGAGGTCGTGGGCGAGCGCTGGTCGTTGCTGGCGCTGCGCGAGGTGTTCTTCGGCTGCACGCGGTTCGACCAGATCGCCGCGAACACCGGCGCGTCGCGGGACGTGCTGACCGTGCGGCTGAAGAAGCTGGTGGCGGCCGGTGTGCTGGAGAAGCACCAGTACTCCGAGCACCCGCCGCGGTTCGAGTACGTGCTGACGGAGTCTGGGCGTGCGCTGCACAACCTGATGCTGATGCTCAAGGAGTGGGGTGACGAGTACGTGACGGAGGGGCCCCTCCCGCTCGTGTGGCAACACTCGTGCGGCGCCACGCTTGAACCCCGTGTGGTGTGCGCGGCGTGTGGCGAGGAGGCCACGCCGGAGTCGCTGACCCGTGCCGAGCGCGTGACCCACTAGGTTGGGCGGCATGAGTGAGGACGACGAGGACGAGTTCGCCGAGGACGACGACTTCGAGGACGAGGAAGACCCGGACGACCTCTTCGCCGTCACGCCGGAACCGCGCACGGTGTGTCACCTGTGCGGGGGCGCGAGCTACATCGCGGCGCCGACGCTCGCCATCATCGGCGGCGCGCCCAGGACCGTGGACAACGGCCGGGAGTGCCCGCACTGCAACGGTGCGCGGACGTTCACCGGGCTCGTGCCGCCGCTGTGAAGCACCTCGGCTCGCACGCGTACCGTGATTGCCCGTGGAAGTCCTGACCCGAGCCGAGTGGCACGAGCTGCGTGACGCGCACGTCGCGCGCATGCGCCGGTTCACCGGGCCGCACCAGGAGCGGAAGCTTCGCAAAGAGAAGCACCCCGTGATGGACTTCCTCTTCACGTACTACAGCCATCGGCCCGTGCGGCTCGAACGCTGGCATCCGGGGCCGGACGTCGTCCTGGAGGACGCGGCCGAGTACCTGGAGTTCCCGCACTACAAGGCCACGGCCGACGGCGTCACGCTCGACGTGGACAGCTTCGTCGGGCAGCGGGCCAAGACGCTGGAGTTCGTGCAGACCCTGCTCACGGCGACGTTGAGCCGTCCTGCCCGGCTGGGCTGCTTCGGGTTGCACGAGTGGGCCATGGTCTACCGGCAGCAGCCCGAGGAGGTCCGGCACAACGCGTGGCCGCTCCGGCTGGGCAGCGGCGGCACCGACGAGGTCGTCGAGGCGAGCCGGATCCAGTGCGGGCACTTCGACGCGTTCCGGTTCTTCACGTCACCCGCTCGGCCGCGTAACGCTCTGCAGCCCACCCGCGACGGACAGTTGGAGAACGAACAGCCAGGGTGTCTGCACGCCAACATGGACTTGTTCAAATGGGCGTACAAGTTGGAACCGGCGACCCCGTCGTCGCTGGTGGCCGACTGCTTCGAACTGGCCGCTGACGTGCGCGAACTCGACATGCAGGCCTCCCCGTACGACCTGGCCGACCTCGGCTACGGGCCGGTGCGGATCGAGACTCCGGAGGGGCGCGCGGAGTACGTGCGGAGGCAGTCGCAGTTCGCTGACCGGGCACAACCGTTGCGAGAACGGCTCATCTTCGTGTGCCAGTCGATACTTGCAGTGACTTCACTCTGCTGACTGAGTTCACCTGTTAGCGTGATTGGCGGTCGTCGGGGGCCGCTGAGTAGTTGTGAGGGATCGATGTCTCGACACCGCACTCTGCGGGCGAAGGTGAAGCGCGGAATCGCCAAATGGCCCGTGCTCATCGTCGTGCTCGTGGTGCTGCTAGGCCTCAGCTGGCTCGCCCTGTCGTGGGCCGGCGACATCCTCGACAAGCGCTCGCAGGCGCTGGCCCAGAACTGCAGCGAGGGCGACTCGGTGCTGCGGGTGGCCGTGACGCCGAGCGTCGCCGGGGCCGTCCGCGACGTCGCGCAGGCGTACAGCGCGACCCGGCCCGTCGTCTACGACCACTGCATCGCCATCGAAGTGACGTCGGCGGACTCCTCCGCGGTCCTCGAAGGCCTCACGACGACCTGGGACGAGAACAAGCTCGGCAAGCGCCCGCACGCGTGGCTGCCGGACTCGACGCTGTGGGCGAACCGGCTGTCCGCGTTGAACGCGAAGCTGGTCGGCTCGGCGCCGAAGTCCGTCGGCACGTCGCCGGTGCTGCTCGCCGCCCCCGAGGCCGCCGCGCCCGTGCTGAAGGACTTCCGCTGGTCGGACCTGCCCGAGGTGACCGACTGGAGCAAGTACGGCCAGTCCTGGGGCCGGTTCAGCGTCGCCATGCCCGACCCGGCGGCGAACACGGCGTCCGCGCTCGCGATCCAGGCGGCGCTGGCGGGCGGCGTGGGTCCCGTGACGGCCGAGTCGCTCGGATCGGACGCCTCGAAGTCCGCGCTGACCAAGCTCGCGGCCGCCGTGCCGCCCGAGGTGCCGCCGACGACGCGCGACGCGTTGGCACGCCTGGGAGACAGCGCGACGGTGAACGCGGCGGGCTTCTCCGTGACGCCGGTGTCCGAAGTGGACCTGTTCAAGCACAACACGGGCAAGGACGCGCCGTCGAAGCCGTTGGTCGGCGTGCTGCCGGCCGGACCGGCACCCGTGGCGGACTTCCCGTACGTCGCGCTCGGCGGCCCCGAGGTCGGCGAGGCGGAAGTGCGGGCCGCGCAGGCGTTCCGGGACTTCATGACCGAGCCGGAGCAGCAGAGGATCCTGGCGCTCGGCGGGTTGCGGGTGGAGTCCACTCAGGACCGTCCGTCACCCTCGCCCGGTGTCGCCTGGGCGCCCGTCACCGAGAACCTGGTCGGCGCCGACGCGACGACCACGCAACAGATCTCCTCGGCGTGGGCGTCGGCGGACCGCGGCGGGCAGGTCGTCACGGTGCTGACGGACGTGTCGACGTCGATGAAACCCAGGCTGGACAAGGTGAAGGCAGCACTGCGCGGCCAGGTCGACCGGGCGGTGTCCGGGTCGTTCGGGCTGTGGGAGTTCGCCCGCGACCTCGACGGGTCCAAGCCGCAGAAGCAACTCGTCGCCACGGGTCCCGTCGCCGAGAAGCGCGACGCGTTGAAGCGGGCGATCGACGGACTGAAGACCGCCGAGGGCTCGCAGCTCTACACCGCGCTCGCCGCCTGCTACGAGACCGCGCACGACGGGTTCGTGGCGGGACGGGTGAACCGGGTCGTGGTGATCACCGACGGCAAGTCCGACGGCGGCATCGACCTGGCGGCGTTGAAGGGCCAGCTGCACGGAACGGACCTGGCGATCAGCTTCATCGCGATCGGCGGTGACGTCGACAAGGACGCGCTGACCGACGTCGCGCAGACGACCGGCGGCTCGGTTTCGGTGGTGGAGAACGAGAACGGCGTCGAGGCGGCGCTCGGCCAGGTCCTGTCGACCAAGGCCTGACCGAGCGCACGCCCAGACTCAGGACTCAGGCAGCGTTGAAGCGGTCGGGGTCCGGGCCGGTGCGGGTGCCGCGGTCGAGTTCGTTGATCACCAGCATGTCGTCGGCGGCGAGTTCGAAGTCGAAGATGTCGATGTTCTCCTTGATCCGGTAGGGCGTGACGGACTTCGGGATCACGACGATGCCGAGCTGCACGTGCCACCGCAGCACGATCTGGGCCGGGGTCTTGCCGTACTTCTCAGCGAGGCCCGCGATGTCCGGTTCGCGCAGCAGCGCGCCCTGGCCGAGCGGGGACCACGCCTCGGTGACGATGCGGTGGGTGACGTGCACCTTGCGCATATCTTCCTGTTGCAGCAACGGATGCAGCTCGATCTGGTTCACCGCCGGGGTGGTCGGGAACTCGTCGAACAGGCGCTGCAGGTGCGGGGTGTGGAAGTTGGACACGCCGATCGCACGCACGCGGCCGTCGGCGTAGAGACGTTCCAACGCGCGCCACGTGTCGGCGTAGAGGTCGCGCTTCGGCGTCGGCCAGTGGATGAGGTAGAGGTCGAGGACGTCGAGACGCAGGCGGCGCATGCTCTCGTCGAACGCGCGCAGCGTGGCGTCGTGGCCCTGGTCGGAGTTCCACAGCTTGGTCGTGATGAACAGGTCGGGGACGCCGGCGATGGCGTCGCCGACTCCGGACTCGTTGCCGTACGCCGCCGCGGTGTCGATGCTGCGGTAACCGGCCTCGATCGCCGTCGTGACCGCACCGGCCACCTGGTCCTCCGGCACCTGGTAGACGCCGAAGCCGAGTTGAGGGATCCGTACTCCGTTGTTCAACGAGATCAGCGGAACCATGCGGGTAGCTTCGCACCGTTGTAGACGTCGTGCATCGCCTTGATTGTCGCCCCGAGCTCGTGGCGAAGTTCGTTCGGTGCCAACACTTCCACGTCGGCACCGAATTTGAGCAGGTCAGCGACGGCGTGCCGGAGCGACTCGGTGGGGAAGCCGAACTCCTGCCCCGGCTGGGGATCGGCGTCTCGAATGACGCGCGCCTGGTACCCGCTGAGCAGGTACTGGGTCTTGTCGAGGCCTGCTCGCGTCATCCGGACGGTGACGCGGTCGCCGTACATGCGGGCCTCGAACTGCTCGGACCACTCGGCCCAGAAGCGCGCCAGGTCGAAGCCTTTCGGGCGGTCGAACGTGTCCGTCGTGACCTCGAGGCTGAGCACCCGCGAGACCCGGTAGGTGCGGCCGCTGCCGACGAAGTACCAGGTGCCCGCCTTGAGCACGAGGCCGTGCGGGTCGACCTCGCGGTCGACGGTCTGGTTGCCCCAGCGCAGGTAGGTCATCCGGACCCGCCGTTGCTCCCACACCGCGTCGGCGATGGTGGCGAGGTGCTCGGTGGGTTCGTCGCCGCGGAACCACGTCGGGGTGTCGAGGTGGAAGCGCTGGCGGATCTGCTCGGCCTTCGAGCGCAGTTCCGTGGGCAGCGCGGCGAGCAGCTTGAGCTGGGCGGCGGCCGCGAACTCCCCCAGTCCCAGCGCTTCCGCCGGTCCGGGCAGACCCGCGAGGAACAACGACTGAGCCTCGTCGGTCGTGAGGCCGGTGAGCCGGGTGCGGTAGCCGTCGATCAGCTGGTAGCCGCCCGCCGGACCGCGGTCGGAGTAGATCGGGATGCCGGCGGCGTTCAGGGACTCGACGTCGCGGTAGATCGTGCGCGGCGAGACCTCCAGTTCGGCCGCGAGCTCGTCGGCCGTCATGCGGCCCCTGGCCTGCAGGAGCAGGAGCACCTGGATGAGCCTGCCGGATTTCATGGACTGAACCTGACACGTTCTGTCAGGAATTGCCAGCAGAGTGGCCCGCATGAAGGCAACAGGAACCATCGCGGTGAAGAGCTGGGACGAGAAGGTCTGGGACGGGCGGCCGTACACCGAGGTCGAGGGCCGCAAGCTCACCGAGGCGCACGTCGAGTTCACCTACAGCGGCGAGATCGACGGCGTCGGCAGCTGCCGCTACCTCATGTACTACGGCGAGAACGTCGCGTGGACGACGGCCCTGGAGGAGATCACGACCGACGACGGCACGCTGGTGCTGCGGCACGTCGGCGCCTACCGGTCCTCTGTGGAGGCCGTCATCGAGATCGTCGACGGCACCGGGAAGTTCCTCAACGCGCGAGGTGCGGCGACGGTGGACTGGGCGGAGGATGGCAGCGGCACCTACACCCTGGAGTACGAGGTCTGACCATGACCAACGCCCCCATCTACGACGCGGCCAAGCAGCGGATCACCACGCTCGTCACCGGCGCCGATCCGCAGACACCCGTGGCGGCGACGCCCGGCTGGTCGGTCAAGGACGTGGTGGCGCACCTCGCCGGCGGTCTGCGCGACTTCGCGGACCGCCGGTTCGACGGCGTCGAGACGGGCGAGTGGGGCGAACGGCAGGTGCGCGACCGCCGCGACAACTCCCTGGACGACGCGTTCGCCGAGTGGGACGCGAACCTGGAACGGGCCACGCCGTTGTTCGACACGCCGCTCGGCCCGGTCCTGGTGTCCGAGGTGATCGCGCACGAGCACGATCTCAGAGCCGCGCTGGGGGTTCCGGGCGACCGGACCGGGGTCGAGGTGCGGGCGGCGCTGGTGAAACCGTTGCAGCAGCTCGACCAGCGGATGCGGGAGAACGACGTGCCGGCGTTGCGGATCACCCTGGAACACGGTGACCGGGTGCTGGGCCACGGCGAGCCCGCCGGGACGTTGCGGACGACGTCGTTCGAACTGATGCGGGCCATCGGCGGGCGCCGGTCGGCCGACCAGATCAAGGCCCTGGACTGGGACGGCGATCCGGACGTGTGGATCTCGTCGCTGGCCTTGTTCGGACGGCACCGCCCGGAGCCGTTCAGCGAGTAACTTCGGGCGTCGTGAGCGACTGGCTGACGGACACGCGCGACTCCTACGACACGGTGGCGAACAGCTACGCGGACCTCACCCGCGGGTTGCTCGACGGCCTGCCGCACCTGAAGGCGGCACTGCGGCTGTTCGCGGAGGAGGTGCGCGGGCCGGTGCTGGACGTCGGCTGCGGCCCTGGCGACATCACGGCGCGAATGGCCGCCCTGGGCGTGGACGCGTCCGGGATCGACCTCTCCCCCGGCATGATCGAGCTGGCCCGGTCCACGCATCCCGGGCTGCGGTTCGAGGTGGGGTCGATGACCGAACCGCTGCCGGGCGGACTCGGCGGGATCCTCTGCTGGTGGTCGCTGATCCACGTGCCGGACGAGCTGGTGCCGGTGGTGTTCGGGCACTTCCGGGAGGCGGTGGCACCGGGCGGGCTGGTGCAGGTCGGGTTCCACGTCGGCGACCGCACGAACCTCAAGACCTCGGGCTACGGCGGCCATCCGATGCGGGTGAACGTCCACCTGCGACCGCCCGAGCGGGTCGCGGGATGGCTGCGGGAGGCGGGGTTCACCGTCGAGGCCCAGTGGCTGATCGAGCACGACGGCGCGGTGCTGTTCGCGCGCGGGTGAGACGATCTGCGGCGTGTCAGAAGAACAGACGTGCCAGCGTTGCGGTGAGACGGTCGAGCTGGAGACCGAGGACTTCGAACTGTTCGAGCGGATGCACCCGGACTGCTTCCACTTCGCGTTCGAGCACGACCAGACCAAGCCGGGGCGCAGCGTCGACGAGAACTGCGGCGACGAGGCCTGCCCGGTCGGAGCGTGAAAAAAGGGGCGCACCCCCGACGGACGCGCCCCTTCAGACCTGCTCGGATCAGCTGCTGTACGCCTCGAGCGGCGGGCAGGAGCAGACCAGGTTGCGGTCGCCCTTCGCGCCGTCGATGCGGCGGACCGGCGGCCAGATCTTCGGCGCCGCGGTGCCGGCCGGGTAGACGGCCACCTCGCGGCTGTACGGGTGGTTCCACTCGCCGACGGTCACGCACGCCGCGGTGTGCGGGGCGTTGCGCAGCGGGTTGTCCTCGACGGACCACTCGCCGGCGCCGACCTTGTCGATCTCGCCCTTGATCGCGATCATCGCGTCGATGAACCTGTCGATCTCGGCCAGGTCCTCGGACTCGGTCGGCTCGACCATCAGCGTGCCGGCGACCGGGAACGACATCGTCGGGGCGTGCAGGCCGTAGTCGGCGAGGCGCTTCGCGACGTCGTCCACCGTCACACCGGTGGCCTTGGTGATCGGGCGCAGGTCGAGGATGCACTCGTGGGCGACGAAGCCGCCCTCGCCGGTGTAGAGGACCGGGTAGTGCTCGTCGAGGCGGCGCGCGACGTAGTTCGCGGCGGCCACGGCGGTCAGGGTCGCGCGGCGCAGGCCGTCGCCGCCCATCATGCGCACGTACGCCCACGAGATCGGCAGGATCGACGCGGAACCCCACGGGGCGCCGGAGATCGGGCCGACGCCGGTCGCCGGGCCCGCGGTGGGCTGCAGCGGGTGGTTCGGCAGGAACGGCGCGAGGTGGGACTTCACGCCGATCGGGCCGACGCCGGGGCCACCGCCGCCGTGCGGGATGCAGAACGTCTTGTGCAGGTTCAGGTGCGAGACGTCCGAGCCGAACTTGCCGTAGCGCGCGAGGCCGATCAACGCGTTGAGGTTCGCGCCGTCGACGTACACCTGACCGCCCGCGTCGTGGACCAGGCCGCAGACCTCGCGGACGGTGTCCTCGTACACGCCGTGGGTCGACGGGTAGGTGATCATGATCGCGGCCAGGTCGTCGGCGTGCTCGGCGACCGTGGTGCGCAGGTGGCCCATGTCGATGTTGCCCTTGTCGTCGCACTTCACGACGACGACGCGCATGCCGGCCATGACGGCGGACGCGGCGTTGGTGCCGTGCGCGGACGACGGGATCAGGCAGACGTCGCGGTCGGCGTTGCCGTTGGCGCGGTGGTACGCGCGGATCGCGAGCAGACCGGCGAACTCACCCTGCGAGCCGGCGTTGGGCTGCAACGACACCGCGTCGTAGCCGGTGACCTCGGCGAGCCAGGCCTCCAGGTCCGACACGATCTTGAGCAGGCCCTTGGCGTCCTCGACCGGCGCGAACGGGTGCAGCGTCGAGAACTCCGGCCACGTGATGGACTCCATCTCCGCGGTGGCGTTCAGCTTCATCGTGCAGGAGCCGAGCGGGATCATGCTGCGGTCGAGCGCGACGTCCTTGTCGGACAACGCGCGCAGGTAGCGCAGCAGCGCCGTCTCCGAGCGGTGCGCGTGGAAGACCGGGTGCGTCAGGTAGTCGGACGTGCGGCGAAGGTCGGCCGGGATGCCGTCGGCGGTGTCGCCGTCGATCGCGTCCACATCGGCCTTGGTGACACCGAAGGCGTTCCACACGGCGACGACGTGCGCACGGGTCGTCTTCTCGTCACACGCGATGGCGACGACGTCCTCGTCGACCAGACGCAGGTTGATGCCGGCCTCACGGGCCTTCGCGACGACCTCGGCGGCCTTGCCCTCGACGCGGACCTCGACGGTGTCGAAGAACTCGCCGTGCACGACGTCCAGACCGGCCTCGCACAGGCCCGTGGCGAGCACGGTGGCCAGGCGGTGCACGCGGGTCGCGATGGCGCGCAGGCCCTCGGGACCGTGGTAGACGGCGTACATGGAGGCGATCACGGCCAGCAGCACCTGCGCGGTGCAGATGTTGGACGTGGCCTTCTCGCGGCGGATGTGCTGCTCGCGGGTCTGCAACGCCAACCGGTAGGCGAGCGAGCCGTCGGAGTCGACGGAGACGCCGACGAGACGGCCAGGCAGCTGACGCTCCAGACCGGAGCGGACGGCCATGTACCCGGCGTGCGGGCCGCCGAAGCCGATCGGGACGCCGAAGCGCTGGGTGGTGCCGACGACGACGTCCGCGCCGATCTCGCCCGGCGCGCGCAGCAGCGTGAGCGCCAGCAGGTCGGCGACGACGACGGCCTGCGCGCCCGCGTTGTGGATCTCCTCGATGAGGGCCTTCTGGTCGCGCACCACACCGGACGCGCCGGGGTAGGACAGCAGCACGCCGTAGAAGTCTCCGCCGAGGCCCAGGCCCTCGATGCCCTGCGACAGGTCGGCGACGACGATCTCGATGCCGAGCGGCTCGGCGCGCGTCTCGATGACGGCGAGCGTCTGCGGCAGCGTGTCGGAGTCGACGACGAACTTGTTCGACTTGGACTTGCCGGCGCGGCGCACCAGCGTCATCGCCTCGGCGGCGGCGGTCGACTCGTCCAACATGGACGCGTTCGCGGTCGGCAGGCCCGTCAGGTCGCCGACCATCGTCTGGAAGTTCAGCAACGCCTCGAGGCGGCCCTGCGAGATCTCCGGCTGGTACGGCGTGTAGGCCGTGTACCAGGCAGGGCTTTCGAGCACGTTGCGCAGGATCACGCCCGGCGTCACGGTGTCGTAGTAGCCCAGGCCGATCATCTGCGTCATCGGCCGGTTCTGGGACGCGAGCTCGCGGAGTTCGGCGAGCGCCTCGGTCTCGGTGGCCGGGGCGGGCAGGTCCAGCACGAGGTCGCGCTCGTGGATGGACGACGGAACCGCGTGCTGCGCCAGTTCCTCCAGCGATCCGACGCCGATGACGTCGAGGATGCGCGCGAGTTCGGCGGGACGCGGGCCGACGTGGCGGTCGGCGAACGGGGTGCCGTGCTCGAGAGCGGCGAGCGGAATGCGGTCCTGCGTCATCAAACGCCTCCGGGGGCTGGCTTCGGGCACACGTGTCCTGGTGCCCTCCCCGCTCTGTCCGTACCCGATGTCGGGCGCCTGAGAGGTTCACCCATCACTGATGGGCTTTCACCGTCGGCGGGACTCCCTCGCGGGAGTCCACTTTCCAGAGGCGTCTCGCTCTGGCGGTCCTGGATGCCTGAGAGGTTCCCGGGGAGGGACTTGCTCCTTCGGCGCCGGGTTCGAGACCCGGACTCTCCCGCCTGAGTTCAGCGACTACCCGAGAAGAATACCCGCAGGCAGCCCGGGTAGTCGCTAGGGACGCGACCTACGTCTCAGCACGAAGACCGACGAGGGCCGCCGCGACCGGGTCGGCGGGGTCGTCGCGCACGGCCAGCAGCAGGTGCCGGGTGCCCACGACCGGGTCGCCGCTGCGGGCCGCGACGAGCTTCGCGCGTTCCATCGCTCGTTCGACAGTGCCTCCAGACGGCAGAGAGGCGCCGTCCACTCCTGCTTCGCGCAGTGCCGCCGCCCCACCTGACTCGAACTCGGGCTTGAGCCTGCACCCCGCCACCGTCAGCTGGTGGTCGAGCGTCAGCACCGCCTCCACCAGATCCCGCGACGACACGTCCCGGCGTCCGGCCACAGCCAGTCGGTCCGCCTCGTTGCGCACTGCGGTCAGCACCGGGCCGCCGAGGCCCTGGCCGCGCGACACGAGCTTGGTCAGCCAGCGCACGTACCCGCCGCCGGATTCCCCCTCCAGCGCGCCTGCCTTGCGCAGCAGCCACACGGCGGGCGCCTCCTCGACCTCGGCGTACTTGCGTTCGGCGTCGGCGCGCACGGCCGCGGCGGTCGCCTCCACGTCCACGCCGTGCAGGAACATCAGGTCGGCGACCCGCCCGGAGTCGAGCGACAGCAGCGCCAGCGCGAGGTGGGTCGTCGTCAGGACGCCGTCGCCTGCCTGCGCCACGGCGGCCAGCAGGCAGGTCTCCAGCGCGCGGCTGACGGGCAGGACGGTGTCGACGCGGGCGTGGTGGTGGGCGGCGCTCATCAGCGCCATGACGTCCGGGTGGGACTCGGCGACGACTCCTCCGTCGTCACCGGCCCAGTGGCTCGTGCCCCTGGCCATCGCCTGTGCCGTCAGCGAGGTCGTGCCGAGTTTGCGGCCGGGGCCGATGGTGTCGACCAGTGCGATCAGCAGGTTCTCGGTGCCGACGAAGCCGAACTCCAGCCGGAAGGCGCGCTGCGAGGCCGCCGCCAGGACCTTGACCACCTGCGCTGAAGGGGTGTGCGTCATGCCGGAAACGCTAGGGAGCAAGGGGTTCTCGGCGCTGCTGCCGACCGGCCACTCAGGACGGCCAGTCGGCCACGTTCACCGCGCCGGTCAGCCGGTGGCGCGCTCGCGACGACGACGGGTCAGCTCGTCCTCGGTCATCGGCGCGATCTCGACGCCGTCCGCCCGTTCGGCCGGGAACTCGTGGATCGTGCCGGAGATCTCGCGCATCGCCCCGCTCACCGCGATGCCGAAGACGCCCTGACCGCCCTGCAGCAGGTCGACGACCTCCTCCGGCGAGGTGCACTCGTAGACGGTGGTGCCGTCGGAGAAGAGCGTGATCTTCGCCAGGTCCTGCACACCTCGGCGGCGCAGGTGGTCGACCGCCACCCTGATGTTCTGCAACGAGACGCCGGTGTCCAGCAGCCGCTTCACGACCTTGAGGACCAGGATGTCCTTGAAGGAGTACAGCCGCTGGCTGCCCGAGCCGTGCGCCATCCGCACCGTGGGCGCGACCAGCCCGGTGCGCGCCCAGTAGTCGAGCTGTCGGTACGTGATGCCCGCGATCTGGCACGCCGCGGGCCCTCGGTAACCGACGAGCTCGTCCGGCAGCGAGGAGTCCGGGAACAGTTCACCCTGCAGCCCGGATTCCGCCCTCAAGGGCGCTTCCTCGACCACGCCTGCCTCCCCTCGGAACGGCCACGAAACTCATGACCGTCAAGCCGCCGCGTCCACTCTCGTGAACCGGCGACGTCCACTCGAGTTCGACGGTAAGACCGGTCCGAGGGCAGGTCAACGCGACGCGCGGGGAGTTGCGACCCTCAACCTCAGGTAGAGAGTCATACCGTCACCCGAACTAGGCGTTTCAGGTGACGTTTAGTGATCGTTTAGCGAGAAAAACGACCTAAAGTAGTCCTGTCGGGTGACGTCCAAACGAACGTTCGAAAGCCCATACGAGACAGAGTGCGACGCACCGAAACTCACTCACAGGCGTCTCAGGCGTCGCACCTCAGGTCTGCCTACGTGTCCGCGCCGCGGAAGTCTTCCGGGGAAACCGAGTCGAGGAACTCGCGGAACTTCTCGACCTCGTCCTCCTGCTCGTCCGGGATGATCAACCCGGCTTCGGCGAGGACGGCCTCGTCCGCGTGGATGGGCACGCCTACCCGCAGCGCGAGCGCCACCGAGTCGGACGGCCGCGCGGACACCCGCACGTCGCCGTCGAACACGAGCTCGGCGAAGAACGTGCCCTCCTGCAGGTCGGTGATCCGCACCTGCTCGAGGTTGCGCCCCAACGCCCCGATGACGTCCTTCAGCAGGTCGTGGGTGAGCGGACGGGCAGGACGGACGCCCTGCTGCTCGAGCGCGATCGCCGTGGCCTCGACGGACCCGATCCAGATCGGCAGGTACCGCTCGCCCTCGGTTTCCCGCAGCAGGAGGATCGGCTGGTTCTGGGGCAGCTCCACCCGGACGCCCACGACGCGCATCTCACTCATCGGGTCTCGCCTCCCTCTGACTCGTTGGGGAGTACCCGGTTCGTCTCCGAGCATCCCCCGGCGTATGCAGTCGACGCTACCCGCCAAGCGGGCCGTGTGCTCAATCGTTGCGGGCTGAACGTGATCAAGATGATTGCCGCAGACCTGCTCTCACCAACAACGTGTGCAACGAGGTGAAGAGGTCAGCCAATTCCCGGACCGTCTCGGGATCTGAGAAAGATCTGAGCAGAACCACCTCGTGGTCCGCCGCAGCGCGAACCGCGCGCAGGTGCTCGCGCTCGACGCCGAGTCCGGTCATCGTCCGGATCGTGCGGAGCGCGGTGATGTCGTCGGTGGTGAACCGGCCACCGGGGCCGGGGCGCAGCAGACCGTCGCGTTCCAGCTGGGACAGCTGGTCGGCGGTGAATCCGGTCTGGGCCAGCAGATCTATCCGCGTCACGAACGTCGTGCCGTCGGGGACGGCGTCGAGCTGCTCGCGGATCACCTTGAGCGGTAAGTACCTGTCCCGTTGTGCGGACAGCACGAAGCGCAACCTCTCGACGTCCGCCACGCTGAACTGGCGGTAGCCGGAGGCGGTGCGTGCCGGGCGGACCAGCCCCTCCGCTTCCAGGAAGCGGATCTTGGAGATGGTGACGTCGGGGAACTCGGGCCGGAGCTGCGCGAGCACAGCACCGATGCTCGAGCCCCCGCGTTGTGGCCGCCCGGCCGTCACGCGTCAGGCTCCCGCGGAGCCGGGACCCGTCAGGAAGACGAGACGGAACTTGCCGATCTGAACCTCGTCACCGTTCGCGAGAACGGCCTGGTCGACCGGCTCGCGGTTGACGTAGGTGCCGTTGAGGCTGCCGACGTCGATGACGACGAACTCGCCGCTCTCCCGGCGGAACTCGGCGTGCCGGCGCGAGACCGTCACGTCGTCCAGGAAGATGTCGCTGTCGGGGTGGCGCCCGGCGCTCGTCGTGTCTCGGTCCAGCAGGAACCGGGATCCGGCGTTCGGACCGCGCTTGACCACGAGCAGCGCGGAACCGGCGGGAAGGGCGTCAACACCGGCAACGGCCGGCTCCTGTGCGGGCGCCTCGGCGCCGCCTTCCATCTCCTGGAGGAAGTCCGCCCGGAAGACGGAGGTCCGCTCCGGGGACTGCTCCGGCGGAACGCCTGGGCCGTCGTTCGTGCTCACCTGAGCTCTCCTCCTGCTGCTGGATCCGTCACTTCCGGTAAAACCTATCGCGTTGGGGTCACCGCCTTCAGCGCGGCTCCCCTTCCGGCCGAAGATCCGGCGAAAGATCGACGTCACTCCTTCTCCACCAAGGCCTTGTACGCCTCCGCGTCGAGGAGGCCTTCGAGCGCTTCGGCGTCGTTCAGACGGATCTCCACCATCCAGCCCTCGCCGTACGGGTCGGTGTTGACGGAGTCGGGCGTCTGGACCAGAGCGTCGTTGATGGCCACGACCTCGCCGTCGAGCGGCGAGTAGAGGTCCGACACGCTCTTGGTGGACTCGACCTCACCGAACGTGTCACCCGCCGAGACGGTGTGACCGACCTCGGGCAGCTGGACGAAGACCACGTCACCGAGCTGTTCCTGGGCGTAGTCGGTGATGCCGACGCGCACGGTGTTCTCGCCTGTGCTGGCGATCCACTCGTGCTCCTCGGTGTAGCGAAGCTCCTCGGGAATCAACTGACTGCGCTCCTCGTGCTGAACCTGTATGGGGTGATCTTTTCACGCGACCGTGCGAGGTGTGACCCTCAGGGCCTGGAAGAACTGGTAGACGTACAGCAGCGCCGACCACAGGTAGAGCGCTCCGCCCCAGGCCGTGAACGCGTAGGCGATCGGCAGGGCGGTCTGCGCCCACGCCGAGTCTCCCTGCGCGAGCAGCAGCAGGGGGAAGGCGTAGAGCAGGTTGAAGGTCGCGGCCTTGCCCAGGTAGGTGACCTCGAACGGGCCCCAGCCGCGTTGCCGCAGGACCAGCAGGCAGATGCCCACCACGATCTCGCGCCCGACCAGCACCAGTGCGACCCAGAGCGGCACGATGTCCCTGATGACGAACGCCAGCAGCGTGCAGAACACGTAGAGGCGGTCGGCGGCGGGGTCGAGCAGCGCGCCCAGGTTGCTCATCTGGTTGAGCCAGCGCGCGAGCTTGCCGTCGAGCCAGTCGGACAGGCCCGCGAGGACGAGGACGAGCAGCGCCCAGCCGTCCGCGCGGGGTCCGAGGAGCAGGTACAGGAAGAGCGGAACACCGGCCAGCCGCAACACGCTGAGCAGGTTCGGAATCGTCAGCAGGCGATCAGCCGGATCACGCACACCCGCACTCTAAACGAGTGACTGCGCAGGGGCTGCCGGATGGCGTCACGGCACGCGGTGCGACTGGTTGCGGGAGTGCGGTCGTTCTGCGTTCTTGCGGGGGTCGTGCTCAGGCTGTGCGGGTGAACGTCCAGCCCCGGCGCTGCATCTCGGCACCGGTGATGGCGTGCGGGCGGCCCCGGTCGTCCCGGCCGACCCAGCGAGCGCGGAAACCCTCGAGGACGTAAGCGTGACCCCTGCTCCACACCACGCTGCACGGCGTGGTGGGCAGGTCTGAGTCAGACTCCGCGTCCTGCTTCGGGTGGGTCTCCATGGCGGTTCTCATTTCTGTCCCTCCGTGACACCAGGGATGTCGTGAACCGGGGCTCCGGCGTTATCCCTGGAAACGAATTCTGTCCGACTGTGGTTCAGAACACGTACGTGATTTGGCCCCTAAGCGTTGGGTGGATCGTTCGGCGCGCCGAGCTGTTCGGGCCCGAAGCGGAACGGATCTCCCGGTCCTTGCCTGTGCAACCGTTCGTCGTTCGTCGATGACCGCACGGCTCGTGCTCCTCTTCGGCCCGACCTAACCTCGAACCGTGGAATCCCAGGTGAAGTACGGAGAAGAGCTGCTCAACCGCTTGATGACGCACCTGTGCTCCCAAATGGACGGTTGTCCCGGAGTGGGGCTGAGCGTGTGGCCGGGGGCCCAGCGGCTGCGGTCCGTCGGCGTGGCGGCCGAGCTGGACCAGGCCCAGTTGGACGCCGGCAGCGGGCCGCTCGTCGAGGCCTCCCGCGACGAACGGCAGACCTCGGGCGAGGTCGGTGGTCTGCACGTGATCGCGGTGCCGGGCAGCTGGGGCGACAGCGGGCCGGTGGTGCTGACGGTCTACCTCGACCACCCGCCGCGGCTGGAGGACCTGAAGTCCATCGAGGAGATGGAACCGCTCGTCGCGACGGCCGCCTCGGTGGTCGAGTTCTGCGCGGGCGAGGTGCTGCGCGCCGACCAGATGGTGCGGATGGTCCAGCACCGCCGGTACATCGAGCAGGCCAAGGGGCTCGTGATGGGCGCACGGCCGTGCGCGCCCGGCGAGGCGTTCGAACTGCTGGTCCGCGCCAGCCAGCACACCAACGTGAAGTTGCGCGACGTGGCCACGGCGTTGGTGCTGGTAGTCGGCGGAACGTTGGAGGACAGTGCCGAGGAGGTCGTCGAGCCGCCGGGCGAGGCGTTCGGGGTCGCGCGGAAACTGTGGGAGGCGATCCGCGTTTGAACCAAGTGTTGTCCGGGTATGGACCACTCGACCTGTCCTGTAGAGCGGCCACTCCCGTACGGTGGTGTCCGCAGCGGTTGAGCCAGCAGCCGCGTCGGGGCCGCTGCGTGGCGGCTCCCTGTCCGTGAAAGGGAGTACTTCGGTGACTGTGCAGGACCCACGTGCGGAGCAGATCGAGCTGAAGGTGCGGCAGCCGGCGCCCGGAGTCACCGTCCTCGGCGTGTCCGGCGAGGTCGACATGGTGTCCGCGCCCGTGTTGCGCGAATCCCTGGTCAACGGCCTCGGTGACGGCGGCGTGTTCGTCGTCGACATGACCGGCGTGACGTTCCTCGGTTCGGCCGGGCTCGCCGTTCTCGTCGAGGCCGCGAAGCTCGCCCAGCAGCAGAGCGCGACCCTGAAGGTCGTGGCGACCGCGCGGAGCGTGACGCGTCCGCTGGAGGCCACCGGACTGGGTGAGGTCTTCAGCCTCCACTCGTCGGTGGACTCGGCCCTGAGCTGACGGTCAGGCGATTTCCCGCCTGCCGCAACGCCTCCGCGACGTCGCGGAGTGCGATCTCCACCCCGTCCCTCTCGGCACCGAGGCCGCTGAGGTCCACGACGAGCGGCACGGTTCCGCCCCGCGCCGCCGTGGTGAGGGTGCGGCGCAACGACGGAGCGGCTTCCACCGAGACGTCGCCGCACACCACCGCCACAACGCCCGAGGAGGACTCGTGGACCTTCACGTCGCACTCGGGCGCGATCGCGGGCGGCGGGGCCACCCCGGCCGAACGGGCCAGGCGCAGGCGCACGGTCGTACCGCTCGCCCTGCGGTCTATCTCGACGTCGTCCACGCTCTCCCGCATGAGCAGGAGTCCCCGGCCGCGCATCGTGAGCGCGGGAGGCGGTATCCGCCACTGGCCGCGGTCGGTGACGTCGACGCGGGCCGAACCGTCGGGTTCCACGCGGGCCCGCACGTCGACGGTGCCGCCCGAGCCGCCGGGGTAGGCGTGCTCGACGGAGTTGTTGATCGCCTCGCTGACCGCGAGCACGAGATCGCTCGCCTCGTCGTCGGTCAGTCCGCTGTCCTTCAGCCAGGCGCGCAGGTGGTGCCTCACCGGGCCCACTTCGTGCGCGTCCGCCGGGAAGCGGAGAGCGAGGAAGTCCTGATGCACCAGCACAGCGCTCCTTCCAGGTGAACCTCTTCTGCTTCCAGCAGAGGAATTCCCTGGGGTCGGCGTTACTACACGTGCGACTGCGCGTGTAAGACGAGAACGATTCGGGTACGGCAGGGACATGCCGGCCTTCAGCAGAACGGACTACGAGGTGGCTGTGACTCAACTGTCAGGCGTCGAGCTTCGGATGGCCGCGGATCCCACGCAGCTCTCCATCGTGCGTGCGGTCGCGGCGGACATCGCCATGCGGCAGGACTTCGACCTCGACTCGATCGAGGACCTGAAGCTCGCGGTGGACGAGACGTGCTCGACGTTGATCACGCTCGCGGCCCACGACGCGGTGCTCAGCTGCCACTTCGCGGTGGACGACCGGGGCGCCGTGCACGTGTCGGCGAAGGTGTCCGCGAAGTCGGGTTCCGGGCCGGACGAGGGCAGCTTCGGGTGGCGCGTGCTCACCGCGCTCGTCGACTCCGTGCAGACGCGGGTCGAGGAGTCCGAAGGGTTCGTGGTGCACATCGCCCTGGTGAAGTCCACGGCAGGGGCGGTGGATGCGTGACCGGATCGGAAGAGATCACCAAGACCGAAGAGCCGGCCGAGGTCTCGGAGTCCGCTCCGGCGCCCGAGGAGTCTGCTCCGGCTCCGGAGGAGAAGAAGTCCCGCTCGGGTGACTACGACCACCTGGCGCCGCTCTTCGCGGAACTCGCGGGCACTCCCGCGGGCGCGGCGAGAGAGACGTTGCGGGACAGACTCGTCACCGAGCACCTGCCTGTGGCGCAACACATCGCGCGACGCTTCGGCCACCGCGGCGAACCGCACGAGGACCTCGTGCAGGTGGCGACCGTCGGCCTGATCAACGCCGTCGACCGCTTCGACCCCGAGCGAGGCAGCGACTTCCTGTCGTTCGCCGTGCCGACGATCATGGGCGAGGTGCGGAAGTACTTCCGCGACTCCAGCTGGTCGGTGCGGATGCCGAGGCGGCTCAAGGAGCTGCACCTCGCGATCAACGCGGGCACCTCACGCCTGTCGCAATCCCTGGGCCGCGCACCCACGCCGTCGGAACTGGCGGAACACCTGGGACTGTCGCGTGAGGAGATCCACGAAGGACTCGCGGCCGGAAACGCTTACCAGAGCGCGTCTTTGGACGACATGCTGATGAGCGAGGACTCGTCGATCTCGCTGGGCTCCACCATCGGCGAGGAAGACCCCGAGATCGCGATGATCGAGCAGCGCGAGGCGTTGCACCCGTTGCTGGAGAAGCTGCCGGAGCGCGAACGCAAGATCGTGATCATGCGCTTCTTCGGCAACATGACCCAGACGCAGATCGCGCAGAAGGTCGGCATCTCCCAGATGCACGTCTCGCGATTGCTCGCGAAGACGTTGCGTCAGCTGCGGGACGTGCTGGAGGAGTGAACGCGGACACGGCGCCGGGCCGCGGACACGATCTGGCGCCGTTCGTCCTCGCCCATGCCGCCCCAGACCCCGTACGGTTCCTGGGCCTCCAGGGCGTGGGCCCGGCATTGGGCCAGGACCGGGCAGTGGCCGCAGATCGCCTTGGCCCTGTCTTCCCTGGCCGCCCTCGCGTAGCCCCGCTCGTTGTCGGGGTGGAAGAAGATCGCGCTGTTCTCGCCCCGGCAGAGGCCGTCCATCTGCCAGTCCCAGACCTCGGTGACCGGCTTCGGCAGGCGGGTGGTGCAGGTCATCGCGACTCCCTGGGGGCTCGAGGGTAAGAGTTGCGATCTCTGCGTACCTCTGGGTGGGGGACGGTAAACCTGTTCCAGCCGTTCGTGGCGGGTACGTCACCAGTGCGGTGGTCGGGTTTGGGTGCAAAGACAACCGCGGACGAGCCGGGTCATTTCATCGCCGCTTCGCGACGATAGGGATTGGGGCTTGACTTCGGGGCCCTTGCGAGGCGCTGGTCGGACCGGAAAGGCCGGGCTGAAAAGCGCCCGGCCGAGCCACGAGTGGTAGCACCTCGCACCCAAAGTCAAGCCCCAATCCCTTCGGGTGCGTGGCTGGGTTGGGTGCGTGTGTCACCGAAACCGCTTTGACAGAGCCAAGAAGAGGGACGGCTCGCCTTCGGCATTGCGCGTGGCGGGCGGGTTGAGAGCCAAGAGCTAAGGACGCCTCGCCTTCGGCATTGCCGTTGGCTCTTGGGTGGGCTCGGCTGCGCCATCGCGATGCTTGCGCTCGGTCGGCCTCGCCTAATGAGTGGTGGGCCGGTCGTCTGGCAGGCTCGGTGTGGTGGCGCTGGTGGGTGAGTACTTGTCTCGCCTGGACGTGTGAGTCCTTGCCGAAGATCGTGCCCCCGCTGGTGTCGGGAGAACGTGATCGCTGCTGGGATGTCGTGCCCGCCGGTGGGTGTGAGCACTGTTCATTAGGTCGCTGATTGTTCTCCC
The DNA here is from genome assembly GCF_043632865.1 of Lentzea sp. JNUCC 0626. Classification (NCBI taxonomy): domain Bacteria; kingdom Bacillati; phylum Actinomycetota; class Actinomycetes; order Pseudonocardiales; family Pseudonocardiaceae; genus Lentzea; species Lentzea sp. JNUCC 0626. Next base: position 9,724,621 of record NZ_CP171635.1, on the reverse strand, counting down.
GCCGCTGTGGAACGGGTGTCGACGGGAGGACGCGATGCTGCTGTTGGTGGGCGATGACTGGGCCGAGGATCACCATGATGTCGAGCTGATGGACGCCGGCGGGCGCAGGCTCGCGAAGGCGCGGTTGCCTGAGGGTGTGGCCGGGATGGCCCGGTTACACGCGTTGATCGCCGAGCACGCCGGTGATGCCGAGGTCGAGGATGTGCGGGTGCGGGTCGGGATCGAGACCGATCGGGGTCCGTGGGTGGTCGCGCTGGTTGCCGCGGGCTATGAGGTGTTCGCGGTGAATCCGTTGTCGGTGGCGCGGTTCCGGGACCGGCACGCGGTCTCGGGTGCGAAAAGCGACGCGGGGGACGCGCATGTGCTGGCGGACATGGTCCGCACCGACGCCCACCAGCTCAGGCCGGTCGCGGGTGACTCGGCCGGGGTCGAGGGGATCAAGGTCGTCGCCAGGGTGCACAAGACGCTGATCTGGGATCGCACCCGTCACACGCTGCGGTTGCGGCACTCGTTGCGGGAGTACTTCCCGGCCGCGCTGGCCGCGTTCACCGATCTGGACGCGCCGGACACGCTGGAGCTGCTGGGCCGGGCACCGGACCCGGACACCGCGAAAAGCCTGTCGTTCAACCAGATCCGCGGCGCTCTCGATCGGGCCCGTCGTCGCGACGCCGACGTCAAGGCCGCCGAGATCCAGGCCGCGCTGCGCACAGAGCACCTCGGCCAGCCGCCGGTGGTGACCGCCGCCTACGCGGCGACCACCCGCGCCACCATCGCGATCCTCGCCACGCTGGCCGAGCAGATCACCGGTCTGCAGGGCGAGGTCGAGGCCCATTTTGGCCGGCACCCGGACGCTGAGATCGTGCTGTCCCAACCAGGGATCGGCGTGGTGATCGGTGCTCGGGTGCTGGCCGAGTTCGGAGACGACCCCGCCCGCTATGCCAGCGCGAAAGCCCGCAAGAACTACGCCGGCACCAGCCCGCTCACCATCGCCTCCGGCCGCAAACGCACCGTCACGGCCCGGCACGTCCACAACGACCGGCTCATCGACGCCCTGATCGCCCAAGCCTTCGTCGCCATGCGCGTCAGCCCTGGCGCCCGCGCCTACTACCAGCGACAACGCACACGCGGCCTCGGCCACAACGCCGCATTACGCCACCTCGCCAACCGCCTGGTCGGCATCCTGCACGGCTGCCTCAAAACCCGCACCCACTACAACGAAACCACCGCCTGGCCACACCACACCGCCGCCGCTTGACACCCCAGCAACTGGGATGTCTTCGGCGTCGTTCTCCTCAAGCCACAGTGTGCCTCGCTCTCGGCTACCGAACTCTCAGCTACCGAGCGCTCGGCAGCCAAGAGCTCTGAGCCTGGATCTCTTGGCACAGAGCTCTGTCTGCCGTTACCTGGTCTGCCTAGAGCCGTTCGGGGGCGCCGATGCCCAGCAGCGACAGACCCAGCGTCAGCACCCGCGAGGTGAGCGTCAGCAGGTGCAGGCGCGAGTCCTGGAGTTCCTGGGACTCGGCCGTCGCCACCGGGCAGTTGTTGTAGAACGTCGAGAACGCCGTCGCCGTCTCGAACAGGTAGCCGGTCAGCTTGTGCGGGGCCAGCTCGTCGATCGCCGCCTGGATCGCGGCCGGCAGCTGGAGGAGTTTGAGGGCCAGGTCGCGTTCGGCCTGTTCCTGGAGCACCAGGGGGGCGTCCTGCGGGGCCTCGCGGCCCACCTTGCGGCCGATGGAGAGGATGCGGGCGTTGGCGTACTGGATGTACACCGAGGTGTCGCCGGTGGTGGCGAGCATCTTCTCCCACGTGAAGACGTAGTCCTTCTCGCGGTCGTTGGAGAGGTCTGCGTACTTCACGGCGCCGAGGCCGATGGTGCGGGCGAGCGCGTCCTTCTCCGGGCCGTCCACTTCGGACGTTTCGGGCATGACCTTGTAGGAGTTCTCGACCGCCTCGCTGAGGAGGTCGATGAGCTTGATCGTGCCGCCGGCTCGCGTGCGGATGGTTTTGCCGTCGCTGCCCAGGATGGTGCCGAAGCCGGTGTGGACCGCAGTGTGGGCGTCGTCGAGCCAGCCCGCCTGCTTGGAGGTGGCGAAGATCATCTGGAAGTGCTGGGACTGCGGGGTGCCGACGACGTAGATCAGTTCGTCGACCTTGCGGTCGCGGACCCAGTAGCGGACGGTCGCGAAGTCCGTGGTGGCGTAGCCGTAGCCGCCGTCGCTCTTGCGGACGATCAGCGGGAGGCGGTCGCCCTCGCGGTTGGTGAAGCCCGGCGGGAACACGCAGAGCGCGCCGTCGCTGGTCTCGATGAGGCCCTTGCCCTGCAGTTCGGTGATCGTGTCGGCGAGGTACGGGTTGTAGAAGCTCTCGCCGTAGTTGTCGTCGGCGCTGAGGCCGATCTCCAGGAGTTGGTAGACCTGGTTGAAGTGGCGCTGGGACTCGCCCACGAGGTCGTGCCAGAGCGCGAGCGTGGCCTCGTCGCCGCCCTGGAGCAGGACCACGCGGCGGCGGGCTCGGTCGGCGAAGCCCGGTTCGTTGTCGAACTTCTGGCGGGCCTGCTGGTAGAACGCGTTGAGGTCGCTGATCTCGTGGTCGGCGTCGCGGCCCTCGTCGGTCAGGTGCTCGATGAGCATCCCGAACGGGGTGCCCCAGTCGCCGAGGTGGTTGTGCGGGATGACCTCGTGACCCGCGAACGTGAGCAGGCGGCAGAACGCGTCGCCGATGATCGTCGAACGCAGGTGGCCTACGTGCATCTCCTTGGCCACGTTGGGGCTGCTGTAGTCGATCGCGATGCGGCGCGGCTCTTCGGTCTGCGGCACGCCGAGGCGGTCGTCGCCCAGCAGCTGGGCGGCCTGGGCTTCCAGCCACTCCCGCTTGAGCTTCAGGTTGATGAAGCCCGGGCCGGCGATCTCCGGCGTCTCGAGCGCGTCGGCCGCGTCGAGGTGCTCGACGATCAGCGTCGCGACCTCACGCGGGTTCTTGCCGACCTTCTTGGCCAGGCTCATCGCGACGTTGCACTGGTAGTCCGCACCGTCTCGGTTGGACGGTCGGATCAGCGCTTCCTCGGCGGTGATGTCCACGTCCAGGGCGACGCGCAGTGCCTGCGCGACCCGCTGGCCCAGTTCCAGCCCGACATCCCCACGCAGCACTGAACCCACCTCTCACCACGGCTTGTTCACCTCAGTATTTCACCCGTGGCAAAACGGTTCTTCACCACCGCCCGAGCAGCAGCGCTCCCCCGCCCACCAGTGAGGCGAGGCTCACCAGGCCGAAGAACGTCACCCAGCCCAGCGCGGGCACCCCGGTGAGCCAGGCGAGCTGGTCCGCGTCGGACTTCGGGGCCTGCCGGCGCCACCGCTTGACCTGGAGCTCCCACACCGGTCGCACGCCGCCGAGCAACAGGAACCACGCGAAGACGTACGCGGCCGCGTCCCGGACTTCGAGGGAGGCGTAGAAGGAGACGAAGAAGAAGATGCCGCCGGTGATGATGATCGACAGCACGCCGAAGACGTTGCGGATCATGATCAGCATGGCGGCGAGGAACCCGATGCTGATCCAGAGCATCAGCTGGATCTGCTCGTTGGTGATGAGCACGGCCGCGCCGAAGCCGAGCAACGACGGGGCGATGTAGCCGGCCAGAGCGGTGAGCACCATGCCGGGGCCGCGGGGCTTGCCGCGCGAGACGGTGAGGCCGGAGGTGTCCGAGTGCAGCTTGATGCCGCTCAGGCGCCGTCCGGTCAGCACGGCCAGCAGCGCGTGGCCGCCCTCGTGGGCGATGGTGATGACGTTGCGGGTGACCCGCCAGATCCCGTGCAGCGCGACGGCCAGGAACGCGGCGGCGGCCGTCCCCCACGTGATCAGCACTTCCTGGGTCAGCAACTCGTCAGGCATCGCGACATCGAAACAGACGCGCCGTGAGAGCCGCATGTGGGCTCTCACGGCGCGTCTGTGCCGTACAGGGGTTCTAGTGCTTGATCTTGTCCTTGCTCACGCGTTCGGTCTTCGGGTCGACGACCGCCTGCTCCTGCGTGACCGGCTCCCGGTGGTGCGTGGGGAGCGGTTCGGTGATGGCGTTCGCGGGGGCCGGCGTCACGGTGTCCGGCTCGTCGCGGAACGCCTCCGAGCGCGGCTCCGGCACGACCGGGACCTCGTCCTCGACGAGCTTGCGGCGCGCGGGCATCACCGCGAGCAGCAGGCCGAACAGGGCGAGGCCGAGGTGCAGCCAGTTGTCGTTCGCGTTGACCGCCAGCGGGTTGCCGAACTCCTGCGCCGGGTTCTGCGCGAGGATCCCGGTGATCATCAGGTCCCACACGAACAGCGCGCCGAAGCCGGCGAACAGCAGCCAGCCGTACGTCCGCGAGAGTCCCGAGCCGAGTGCCGTGAGCAACCCGAGCACGCCGACGGCCACCATCACCAGGTTGTGCAACGGGTTCACCGAGAACCCGAGCACGAACGACTGGGCGGCCCAGTCGCCGACTCCTGTGCGGGTGAAGCCCACGACGCCGAACACGATGAACGCGATGCCGGCCAGTCCGGCCAGCACCTGCACCGGCTGCAGACCGGCGACCTTGATGCGGTGGGTCATGTCGCCCTCCAGGCTCCGTTTCCGTCGCCCGCCGGACTACCCCTGCTTCACAAGGACCAAACGTCTCAGCTACTGGCCTTGCGCCCGATGCTCGCGTACGCGCCCGGCACGACGGCCGGTGCCTCGATCGCCAGCCCCTCCATGAGCTGCTCGACGGGCTGCGGGTGCGACACGACGAGGAACCCGCCCGCGGGCAGCGCGTGCCGATAGCGTCTGACGACCCGGCCGGGCCCCGTGACGTCGTCGACGTACCTGAGGACGTCGACCATCAACACGGCGTACGGCTCGCGCAGGTCCAGATGCGACATCACGCCCGGATGCCGGAGCACTTGGTCGGGACGACGCAGATCGGCCTCCACGGCACATGTGCGCGGTTCGCCGCGCAGCAGTCCACGGGAGAACGCGACCGTCACCGGGTCGGAGTCCACGTAGACCACACGCGCGTCGGGCAACGTCTGGTGCGTGGCACCACACGTCGGGATGCCCGAGCCGAGGTCGAGGAACTGGCGCACGCCGGACGCCCAGCAGTGGCGGACGGCATGGCGGAGGAAGGTGCGCTGCGCCCTGGTCACGAGCGGCAGCTCCGGATCGATCCGCACGGCCTGTTTGGCGAACGCGCGGTCGGCGGCGTAGTTGTGCGCGCCACCGAGATAGAAGTCATGGATCCGTGCGGCGTTCGGCCGACGTACGTCGACCTCGTAGCGGGCGAAGGCGGGGACCGCAGCCATTCGCAGAGCGTAACTGGCGCCTAGACCATTCGGGCGAAGTTTTCGAAGATTCTTTGGGTCCGTCTGACATGGACCACTGTGCGGGAGGGCCCGGCCCACCCCACGAAGGCCGGGCCACGTAGCGCGTACGGGGATCGAACCCGTGTTTCCGGATTGAGAGTCCAGCGTCCTGACCACTAGACGAACACGCCAAACACGAGCATTGATACACAAATGCTCGCAAGCAATAGTAGAAAGTGAACTTGCTGGTCAGAGCTTGGAGGGCGCTCCGGCCCATTCATCTGCTCGAATCATGGAACAATGATGACCTGCGGCCCACGGACTGCGCAAAGCAATTAATCGAGCCACGTGAGCGCAAGCCACAGCCGGGCCCGCGCGTCGGCCGTCCCAAGATCATGACCGAGGAGCCGCTCGGCGTGAGAAATTCGGTGCCGAACGCTGTTGCGGTGCACTTTCAGCACGCTCGCGGCCCGGTCCCAGCTGCCGTGCTGCCCGAGCCAGGCCCTCAGGGTGTCGATCAGGTCGGGCCGGCCGAGGAGGGGCGCGAGCTCGCGGCGGGCGAACGCGCGGGCGGCGGCGGGGTCGACGAGGGAGGCCAGGTCGGAGGCGGGGTGGGCGGGTTCGCCGGTGGCCAGGGCGCGTGGGAGGAGGGCTGCGGCCTCGGTGACAGCGGCATCGACGTCAGCGCGACCGAGACCGGACAGCGGCGCGACTCCCACCGGCCCCGACACCTCCGTCCCTGCGGCGACCAGCGCCAGGAATCCCTCCCCCTCCTTGGCCACCAGCGGCCCGTACCGCTGCGCGAGCACGTCGTAGTCCGCGCGCGACTCCCCCGCGACCACTCGATAGGGGCCAGGTCCCGTCACCCCCTCAAGTCCGGAGATCTCGTGCCGCAGCAACGCCGACGCCGCGAGCCGGGCGATCTGGCCACGTTCGCTCTCCAGGTCGCGGTGCAGCAGGCCGAGCAGTGCCAGCGCCACGGCGACCACCGCGCGTTCGGCGGCGGAGAGGGGCGTCGGGCGGCGCACCACGAGCGCCGCGGACCCCACCGGGTCGAGCGTGACGTGGTCCTCACCCACCTGGGTCGAGGCCGAACGAGGGCCCCGGCCCGACGCGACCCGGTTCGCCAGGGAGGCCACATCGGACGGTGCGGTGGCCGGGTCGACGAGGTCGGCGCGGCAGTTCAGGACCACGGCCAGGGTGGTGAGGACCGACTCGACCGGACGGACTCGCGTGGCGGCCCGGGTCAACGCGCGCTGGCTGTCGGCAAGCAGGCGTTGCTCGCGCACGGCGATCTCCGCCAGCAGGGTGCCGAGAGCCTGCGACACCGCGAGGAAGGGAGTCGTGGGTGGCACTTCCAGGAGGGGCATGCCCTGGGCGGCACAGGCTTCGACCAGCGACGACGGGGCCGTCGGGTACTCCGGTTCGACGCCGAAGCCGATCGCCGACGCACCCGAGGACACCAGGCCCGCGACGTAGGCAGGCACGTCGGACGGGAAGCGCACGCCCGCCGTGAGCAGGAGTTCCTCGCCGACCAGGTACGGGGTCGGGTCCTCCAGTTCGGACACGTGCGCCCAGCGGATCGGGCGGTCCAGGGCGTCGGCGCCACAGAGGACGGTCAGGCCCAGGTCTGCTCGCGCGACCAGGTCTCGCAGTGGGACGGTTTGCACAACCACAAGTCCAGGATTGTGCAGAACGACCACTTACCGGCGCCAGTCCCGGTTCCTACTGTGACCTGCAACCCCAAGGAGGTCGGCAGTGGCTCTCGACTACGCGGTGATCGCCGCCTACGTGCTCGGCATGATCGGCATGGGCTGGTGGGGCATGCGCCGCGCCACCAGCAAGAGCGAGTACCTGGTCGCCGGACGGCGGCTCGGGTTCACCATGTACTCGGGCACCATGTCGGCGGTCGTGCTCGGGGGCGCGTCGACCATCGGCGGGGTCGGGCTCGGCTACAAGTTCGGCATCTCCGGCGCGTGGATGGTGTTCGCGATCGGGCTCGGCATCCTGTTGCTCAGCGCGTTGTTCGCGCGCCGGATCGTCAAGTTGAAGGTCTACACCGTCAGTCAGATGCTCGACCTGCGCTACGGCGGCAACTCGTCGTTGATCTCCGGCGCGGTCATGTGGGCGTACACGTTGATGTTGACCGTCACGTCGACGATCGCCTACTCGACGATCTTCAACGTCCTCTTCGGACTCCCGAAGACCCTCGGCGTGATCATCGGCGGCGGCATCGTGGTGCTGTACAGCGTGCTCGGCGGCATGTGGTCGATCACGCTGACCGACATCGTCCAGTTCGTCATCAAGACGATCGGCATCCTGTTCCTGCTGCTCCCGATCAGCATCTTCGCCGCGGGCGGGTTCGACGGGATCCAGCGGCGACTCGATGATCCGGCGATGTTCGAGATCGGCAACATCGGCATCGGCACGATCATCACGTATCTGTTGATCTACGTGTTCGGTCTGCTGATCGGACAGGACATCTGGCAGCGGGTGTTCACCGCCAAGTCTCCGAAGGTCGCGACGTGGGGCGGCGTCACGTCCGGGTTGTACTGCCTCATCTATGCCGTCGCGGGTGCGTTGATCGGCACCGCCGGCAAGGCGTTGTACCCGGACATCGCCAACAAGGACGACGTTTTCGCCACGATGGTCGAGAACCTGCTGCCGACCGGCGTGCGCGGTCTGGTGCTCGCGGCGGCGTTGGCGGCGATGATGTCCACGTCGTCCGGTGCGTTGATCGCATGCTCGACCGTGGCCGCCAACGACATCTGGCGACGCAAGACCGATGTCCACTCGAACCGGATGTTCACGCTCGTGCTCGGCGTCATCGCGATCATCATCGCGGTCATCCTCAACGATGTCGTCGCGGCGTTGACCGTCGCCTACAACATCCTGGTTGGCGGCCTGCTGGTGGCGATCATCGGCGGTCTGGTGTGGAAGCGCGGCACCCGGATCGGTGCGATGGTGTCGATGGCCGTCGGTGCGTTGACGTCGATCAGTTTCATGGTGATCGATGGTGTGCTCGCTGACTCACCCATCTACTACAGCCTGGGCGCGTCGCTCGTGACGTACCTGATCGTCAGCCTGGCCACGCCCGCGACCGATCCGGCGGTGCTCGCCCGCTGGGACCGCAGGGTGGCGGGCAAGTCCGATGAAGAAGAGGAACTGGTGAACGCATGATCGGCCCCGTCGACTCCCGGGAGGTCCCGCGCTACGCGGGCCCGGCGACCTTCGCCCGGCTGCCGCGCCTCGACCAGGTGGCGCGCGCGGACGTCGCGGTGGTGGGAGTCCCGTTCGACACCGGCGTCTCGTACCGGCCGGGTGCGCGGTTCGCGCCCTCGGCCGTGCGCCAGGCGTCGCGACTGCTGCGCCCGTACCACCCCGGCCTCGACGTCTCGCCGTTCGAACGCCTGCAGGTGGTGGACGCGGGCGACATCGCGGTCAACCCGTTCCACATCGGCGAGGCCATCGAGACGATCGATCAGGCAGCGACCGACCTCCAGGCCGACGGCACCAGGCTCGTGACGATCGGCGGCGACCACACGATCGCCCTGCCGCTCCTCCGGGCGGTGTCGCGCATCCACGGACCGGTGGCGCTGCTGCACTTCGACGCGCACCTCGACACGTGGGACACCTACTTCGGCGAGCCGTACACACACGGCACCCCGTTCCGCCGTGCGGTCGAGGACGGCATCCTCGACACCGAGGCGATCTCGCACGTCGGCACGCGCGGGCCGTTGTACGGCAAGAAGGACCTGGAAGACGATCGACGGCTCGGGTTCGGCATCGTCACGTCGTCGGACGTGATGCGGCGCGGGGTGGACGAGACGGTGGACGCCTTGCGGCAGCGGATCGGGTCGCGGCCGTTGTACGTGTCGATCGACATCGACGTGCTGGACCCGGCGCACGCGCCCGGCACCGGGACGCCCGAGGCGGGTGGGATGACGTCGCGGGAGCTGCTGGAGATCGTGCGCGGGTTGCGGGGGCTGAACCTCGTGGGGGCCGATGTGGTGGAGGTGGCGCCGGCGTACGACCACGCGGACATCACGTCGGTGGCGGCGTCGCACCTGGCCTACGACCTGGTGAGCTTGCTGGCGTTGAAGGAGGAGAAGTGAGCGGGGCAGGTGGCGTCGGTGAGGCGGCTGGCGGTGGCGTGAGCGAACGCAACGGTGGCGATGTCGTCGTCGAGACCCTCGAAGCCCTTGGCGCGAACACCGTGTTCGGCATCCCCGGCCAGCACGCGCTCGGCCTCTTCGACGCGCTGCGCCGCTCCGCCCTGCGCTACGTCGGCTCGCGCACCGAGGTCAACGCCGCCTTCGCCGCCGACGGCCACGCCCGCGTCACCGGCGAGGTGACGCCGTTGCTGGTCTCGACCGGGCCGGGCGCGCTCCAAACGCTGGCCGGACTTCAGGAGTCGGCGGCCGCGTCGGCGCCGGTGCTGGGCATCTCGTCGCAGATCCCCGCCGCCGGGCTGGGCGGTGTGCGGGGTGGCTACCTGCACGAGCTGACCGACCAGCTGGCCTCGTTCCGCGACGTCGTGAAGCACGCACGGGTGGTGCGCCACGCGTCGCAGATCCCGTCCGCACTGGCCGAGGCGTGGGAGGTCGCGCTGACGGCGCCGTTCGGGCCGGTGTGGGTGGAGATCCCGCAGGACGTGCTGCTCGGCCCCGCCGGGATTCCGCCGGTGCAGGAGGTGTCGTGCTCGCCGCGCGCACTGCACCCGCGCGCCGAGCTGATCGACGAGGCCGCGAAGCTCCTCGACCAGGCCCAACGGCCGGTGATCCTTGCCGGTGGTGGCGCCCTGCACGCCCACATCGAGCTGTCGGAGTTGGCCGAAAAGCTGCGGGCGCCGGTCGTGACCACGTTCGGCGGCAAGGGGAACTTCCCCTGGGACCACCCGCTGTCGGCCCAGTCGTGGCTGGAGGACTGGCACACCACGGAGTTCCTGGCCGACGCCGACGTGCTGCTGGTCGTCGGGTCGGGGCTGGGTGAGCTGTCCAGCAACTACCGGACGTTCCGGCCGCGGGGCCGAGTGGTCCAGATCGAGGCGGACCTCGGCAAGCTGGAGTCCAACTACCCCGCGCTCGGGGTTCACGCCGACGCCCGGCACGCCCTGCGCGAGCTGACCGCGAAGACCACCGCCAAGCCGCAGGACGGGGTCGCCGAGGAACGGGTGCTCGGGCTGCTCGCGAGCGTCCAGGAACGGCTGACCGCGCAGCACCTCGACCTGGAGTGGCAAGTCCTGAACGCCGTGCGCGAGGCCGTGCCGGACGGCACGCCGACCTGCTGGGACATGACGATCCTGGCCTACTGGGCCTGGTCGGCGTGGGATCCGCGGGGTGGCGCGCAGTTCTCCGGGCAGGGCGCGGGCGGGCTCGGGTACGGGTTCCCCGCCGCGCTCGGGGTCGCCGCCGCGACGGGCGGGCCGGTGCTCGCGGTGTCCGGAGACGGCGGCGCGATGTACGGGATCTCCGAACTCGCGGCGGCCGCGCAGCACGGGTCGCGGGTGGTGTGGCTGATCGTCGACGACGGTGGCTACGGCATCCTGCGCGAGTACATGACCGACGCGTTCGGCCAGGCCACCGGCACCGAGTTGGCACGGCCCGACTTCGTCGCGCTGGCGCAGGCGTTCGGGGTGCCCGCCACCCGCAGCACGCCCGAGTCGTTGCGCGAAGATCTGACCAAGGCGTTCGCCGGGGACGGCCCGCACGTGGTGGTGCTGCCCGCGGTGTTGCGCATGTTCGCCCCCACGCACCTGGAGCACACGTGATCGTCGCGAACTTCGTCAACGGCACCTCCACCGGTGCCGGCGAGACCTCTCCGCTGATCGACCCCGCGACCGGCGAGGAGTCCGGCCGCGCCGTCGTCTCGCGTGCGGAGGAGGTCGACGCCGCCGTCCAGGCTGCCGCGCAAGCGTTTCCGCAGTGGTCGCGCACGACGCCGGGCGAACGTCAGCAGGCGTTGCTGAAGCTCGCCGACCTGCTGGAGGCCAATGCCGAGCAGGTCGCGGACGCCGAGGTGCGCGAGACCGGCAAGATCCGCTCGGTGCTGCTGGACGAGGAGATCCCGCAGTGCGCGGACCAGCTCCGGTTCTTCGCCGGTGCCGCCCGCGCCCTGGGGACGGCCGCCGCGGGCGAGTACATCCCCGGCCACACCTCGTACCAGCGCCGGGAGGCCGTCGGGGTGATCGCGCAGATCACGCCGTGGAACTACCCGCTGATGATGGCAGTGTGGAAGATCGCGCCGGCGTTGGCCGCGGGCAACACCGTGGTGCTCAAGCCCGCCGACACCACGCCGTCGTCCACGGTGCTGCTCGCGTCACTGGCCTCCGAAGTCCTGCCGCAGGGCGTGTTCAACGTCGTGCTGGGCGACCGCGACACCGGACGGCTGCTGGTCGAACACCCGGTGCCCGCGATGGTGTCGCTGACCGGGTCGACGCGCGCCGGGGTCGAGGTGGCGCGCAGTGCCGCCGCGACGGTGAAGCGCACGCACCTCGAACTCGGTGGCAACGCGCCGGTGCTGGTGTTCGACGACGTGGACGTGGCCAAGGCGGCGGAGGGCATCGTCGGCGCCGCCTTCTACAACGCGGGCCAGGACTGCACGGCCGCGAGCCGCGTGCTGGTGCACTCGGCCGTCCACGACGAGTTCGTGGCGGCACTGGTGAAGACGGCGTCGGCGGCGGTGCCCGGCACGGACTTCGGCCCGCTCAACAGCCAGGCCCAGCTGGACCGCGTGCTGGGACTGCTGTCCCGGTCGTCCGCCACCGTCCACTGTGGAGGCAAGCGGCACGGCGACGAGGGGTTCTTCCTGGAGCCGACCGTGATCTCAGGCCTGCACCAGGACGACGAGCTGGTCCAGGAGGAGGCGTTCGCGCCGCTGATCACCGTGCAGACGTTCGCGGACGACGACGAGGCGATCGCGCTCGCCAACGGTGTGCCGCAAGGACTCGCGTCCTCGATCTGGACCCGTGACACGAGCCGGGCGGCGGCACTGACAGCACGGCTCGACTTCGGCATCGTCTGGGTCAACACGCACGGCGCGGTGGCGTCCGAGATGCCGCACGGCGGTTTCGGCGCGTCGGGCTACGGCAAGGACCTGTCGATGCACGGCCTGGAGGACTACACGCGCGTCAAGCACGTGATGATCGCGCACTGAGCATCGCCTGGTACGGCACGGGGTAGTGCAGCAGGCTCGCCGGGACGACCGCGGAGACCACCCGGATCGCCCGGATCCACCGGCGCAGCCTGCGATCGTCCCGCTCCGTCCACTCCAGACCGAGCTTGTCCCGCAACGCACCCGGCAACGTCCCGACGGCGAAGTCCGGCAACACCTGCGCCGCAACGGGTCGCACCAACGGCCACAGCGCGCTGGGCACGTGCTCCGCGCCCGGCGCCTTGCCGGTCCGCAGCTCGAACGCCTCCAGCAGCCCGTCCACCCCGTCGGTCGGCGCCAGTTGCGTGGCGATCACGTCGTCGACGTAGCACCGCAACGCCGTGAGGTCGCTCGGCATCGACCGGATGCCGAGCGACCGTCCCGTTTCCCGCCATTCGCGGTACAGCCGTTCCTCGCGGATCGCGGGCATCCTGGGCCGCAGCAACCGGTACGCGGTGAGCAGCGAGTCGAAACTCGTGGCGTGCACCCAGCGGAACAATTCCTCGTCCGCGCCGGGGATCGACGCGTGCGAGCGCAGCAGCCGGTCCGACTCCTCCGCGGCCAGGTCACCGCCGAACAACCGCAGCTGGGACGACGTGATCGTCCTCGTCAGCCGCGCGAACGGGTCCGCGCGGTAGCTGTCGCGCACGGCGGCCGCGATGACCGGGTGCGCGACCTGCATGAGCACCGCACGGCCCAGCACCACCAGCTCGAACCGGGTGTACCAGCCGAGCCGCCACGTCACCGACTCAGGTCCCAGCGTCACGCCCATGATCATTCCGAACGACCGCGAGCCTGCGAAGATCCTTACCCCGAAAGGATTAGCAGAGAGCGCCGCGCTGCCACTTCTTCGCGCCGTACAGGTCGGGCCGTGCGGGCGCCATCAACGTGTACGCGGTCGGGCAGGCCCGGTCGGTGTACTCGACGGCGAACACGAAGCTCGACCCGTCGCTGACCTCCTGCTTCTGCCGGTCCATGTTGATCAGGTTGTAGACACCGGACGACCCGGGCCCGCCGTGCAACGGAATCCGGCGGCCGTCGCGCACCACGTACTGGTTCTCCCCCAACGGCTGGTGGATCTTCGGCCCGAGCTTCGCGACGACCTCGTCGAACGCCTTCTCAGTGCCCCCGGCCTCGAACCACTGGTCGAACAGGAGCGCTCCCACGCTGCCGACCTCGTTGCGGCGGTCCCACTTCCGCAGGATCTCGCACTCGGCGCGGGTGCACGGCATCGAGTCGAGGTACTTCTCGGCGGCGGTGTTCCTGTTCTCCAGCACCAGCTTCCGCATGACCCCGGCGTCGAACCGACCCAGGTGACGTGGAATCTCCTGCAATCCGAACTCGGTGCGCAGGTTCGCGATGTTCTCGTCGCCGAACACGCGCGGGAACCCGGTCAACGGCTTGTCGGCGCGCACGAAGGCGTGCGACGAGTTGGAGTTCGTGGCGTAAGTGTCGCTCGCGATCCACGGCATCCGGTCCACCGGCAGCAGTCCGGCCCGGCAGACGGAGCGCGCGCCGTCGACGATCGCGACACCGGTGCGGCCCAGGAACTCCTGGTCCACCACGCAGTCGGCGCGCACGTCCGGCACGACCTGGATGCCGGCGTAGAGCGCCTGCCCACGCCGATCGGCCGCGACGATGTTGGTGCGCACCGTGCCGCCGAACCGGTCCAGGCCCGCCTTGAGGTCGTCGATGGTGCGCGCCTCCAGGAACGTCGCGGCCGAGTTCAGCGTCGCCAGCCGGTCCGCGGCGAGGTCGGTGACGGCGTAGGCCTCGGTGTCGGTCCACGGCAGCGGTGTCATCTCGTCGCCGGTGAGGTGCGGGTTGGTGCGGATCTTGCGGGAGACCGGGCCGTAGCGGGTGTCCCAGTGGGTGCCGCGGTCGATCATCCGCTCCGGCTTCCCGTCGACCAGGTAGGTGTGCCGGTCGACGAGCTTCAGCCTGGTGAGCGTGTAGCTCGTCGCCGTCGACACGGTGGCCGACCACGCGACGCCGCGGTTGTAGCCGTTGAACACGACCGGCATGCCGAGCACCGTGACGCCGTCGACGTCGACCTTGCCCGGGATCGTCAGCCTGGCGTGCCAGAACGACACCATGCCGCGCCACGGCACGTGCGGGTTGCCCAGCAGCACACCACGACCTCCGTTGGTACCCCTCGAACCAACGGCGATCGTGTTGCTGCCCCGCTCCTTCACCTCCTTGGGCGGCGACCGCCAGATGCCCTCGTACGCCCGGAAGAGACCTTCGTTGAACGCCACGTAGTTGAAGCGGTAGAGCTCGGCCTCGGTGATCGGCCTCGCCCCACAGCCCGGATTCCGGGCCGCGTAACGGTTGTAGCCCTGCACGTACCCGGTGAACAGGTCGCGGACCTGCCGCGTCGGGCCGATGGGCGGAGGCTGGGCGACGATCGCCTCGACCACCTTCCGGCGTTCCAGGTCCCGGAACTGCGGGTCGGCGGCGAACTCGGCGAACAGCTTCGCGAGGTCGCACAGGTGCGCCTTCGCCTGCCCGTACCCGATGCCGTCCCCCAGGCCGCGGTGGTGCGCTGCGACGACGTGCGGCACCCGCTCGGGTCCGGCCGCGGACGCCACGGGCGTCGAGGTGACCAGGAGCAGGCTCGCGATGACGGTTTTCCACACGACTGTGTTTTTAACACAGTCGTGTCACTACGCGCCACCGAGTTCAGGAGAGCGGGTGAGTCACGATCTTCATCACGTACTTCTCGTAGTTCAGCGCGTCGAACGCCTCCCAGTCCGCGATGTCGTTCTCGCGGTACTCGAACCCCTCGGCCAGCACGTACCCGTCCGGGAAGTCCGGGGTGGTGAGCGAGTAGCCGCCGTCGACCAGGCCGACCGCGACCCGGCTCAGCCTGGGCGGGACGCGCATCTCGCCGACGCCCTCGAAGATCAGCAAGACCTCGGTGGGCTCGTCCGGGGTCCGCGGCGAGTGGAAGCAGATGGCCCGCTCGTCCTCGTGGTGCCAGAGCACGACGAAGTCGCGGGGCACCCAGAGAGGGAACGGGTCGTGGACCCCATCCCAGAAACCGCGACCACCGGCCCACCCCAGCACCAGCTCGACGAGTTCGTCGACGTGTGCGCGCACGTCCTGCTGGTCGGGAAAGCGTTTGCGCGCCTCGATGTCCAGCCGTTGCCCGATCACCAGGACCATCTCGCGCACCTCGTCGTCGTCGAAGGCGTTGAACGCGAGCCAGTCAGGGCCGGGCGCGAGGAACTTCGCGGCGAGGTCCTGGCTCGGGACGAGCCGCGCGAGCACCTCCTTCACCCAGTCGATCATCCCGACGGAGGCGTTCCAGCTGAAGGTCCACTCGGGGTCTTCGCCCGGCCTGTTGAGGAACACGTAGGAGGACACGGATCGGAGCCTAGTGACTGTTGACCTCCAGTTAGGTGGAGTTCGTAGCGTCGGCGGCATGTTCGCGATTCGGCAGTACGAGTTCGGCCCGGCGGAGAACCTGCGCTTCGAGCAGGTTCCCGACCCGGAGCCCGCGGCGGGCCAGGTCCGCCTCACGGTGGCCGCCGCCGGTGTCCACCTCGTCGACACCACCATCCGCAAGGGCGGCTTCGGTCCCGTCGACTTCCCGATGACGCCGGGCCGCGAGGTCGCCGGGGTCGTGACGGCACTCGGCGCGGACGTCACCCCCGACTGGCTCGGCCGCCGGGTGGTCGCGCACCTCGGGACGGCCAACGGCGGGTACGCCGAACTCGCGGTGGCCAACGTCGGCGCGCTGCACCCGTTGCCCGACTCCGTGTCGTTCGAGGCGGCGGTCGCGATGATCGGCACCGGCCGCACGGTGGTCGGCGTGCTCGACGCCGCCAAGCTCACCGAGGACGACGTCGTGCTCGTCACCTCGGCGGCGGGCGGCATGGGGACGTTGTTCGTGCAGGAGGCGCGCAACGTCGGCGCGCGGGTCGTCGGACTCGCGAGCGGCGACAAGCTCGACCTGGTGATGGACAACGGAGCCGACGCCGCCATCGACTACACCCGGCCCGGCTGGGCGGACGGGCTCAAGGACATGACGGTCGTGCTGGACGGCGTCGGCGGCGATGCCGGAGCGCAGGCGTTGAAGACACTGGGGCCGGGCGGCCGGCAGATCATCTACGGCTGGGCGTCCGGGTCGTCGACACCGATCAGCACCGAGGCGCTGTTCGCCAACAGTCTCACCGCGACTGTCGCGTTGGGACCGAACCTGATGCGGAGAGGGTTGCGGGTGCTGGAGGACGAGTCGATGGCGGGACTGGCGAGCGGGCGGTTCGCGCCGCTGGTCCACTCACCGTTCGCGCTGAAAGAGGCCGCCCAGGCTCATCAGGCGCTGGAGTCGCGAGCGACGGCGGGGAAGGTCGTCCTCCGGCCGTGACCCGAGACCCAGGTCGCTTTCCGGCCGCGCCCCAGGGCTCGGGTCGCTTTCCGGCCGCGCCTCGGGAGCCGGGCCATCCGGCCGTTTCCCGTACACCGGGCCGGGGCGCGCAGCCTCCCACTTGGCGGCCGCGCGGACGAGCTCGGCGATCCGCTCCCGCCCCTCGTCCGGCGCGTCGGCCGTGACTCCCTCGCGGAGCGCGTGCAGCAGTTCGCTCACCTCGTCCTCGCTGAAGTCCTTGAACGACAACCACTCCGGGCCCCGCAGCGGGAGCGCGGTGAGCTTGGCGGCCAGGTCCTCGCCGACGTGGCGGGCGAGCGCGTCGCGCACCCAGTAGAGCTCGGCGACGGTCGCGTCCCACCACGCCTGGGCCGTCTCGCCGTCGCGTTCGAAGCGGACCGACGCGGACACCATCGTGCCCGCGAGCCAGCGGTCGGTGATCGAGACCAGGTCACCGACCGCCCAGTTGATGTAGACGTGCTGCGGGTCCTCGGGCGGGTAGGCGGCGCGGACCGCGGCCGGGAGGTCCTCGCGGATCGTGCGGACGACCCCGGCGGCCTGCTCCTGAGTGAAGTAGGTGAGCGCCAGCCAGGCGTACCCGCCGTCGCGCAGCTCGTACAGGACGGCCGCGACCTCCTCGTCGCGCACCAGCTCGATGAGCATCTCGACGGTGCGGAAGAACACGTGCCGCGGCACGTCCCACATCTCGCCCTCGTTCCCGTGAGGGCCGTCTTCCCGATCAATGACGAACGTTCCCGACATGGGGAGAACATAACGGGGCCATCCCGAAAGGACCGCCCTGTTTTCACACCTCGCCGGCCTCTGTCGCGAAGCCGCGCCACTGGTTCGCCATCTCGACGAGTTCGTCCGCGACCCGCACCGTGTAGTCGCGGATCTCGCCCTCCGGTTCGGCCAGCGCCGCCGGGCGGATCCTGGTGCGGATGATCTCCACGATCTGCTCGGCGACCTCGGGACCGAAGCTGCGCCCGAAGTCCACCACGAAGATCAGCCCGTTGGAGAACTCCCTGAGCTCGGCCACGGCCTCGGGGTGCGTCAGGTGATCGGCGATCACGCCGAGCGCCCAGCACACGGTGCCGCTGGACCGGTTCCAGCAGTGATCGCCGACGAACAGGTGGGAGGACATGGGAAAAAGATAATGGGGCCGTCCGAAGAGGACGGCCCCATCAATCCGTGATCACGCCTGAACCGGCACCTCGACGAACTTCTTGCCTTCGAAGTTCTCGACCACCACGGACTTCACGTCCGCAGGAGCCACGAGTGCAGATCCGTCCAGGTTCGTGCCCTCGGCGGCGCCCTTCTTGGACACCACCCAGGAACCCGCCTCCTGGCGGCTGCCGTCCTTCGCCACGACGAAGATCCGGCACTTCTCGCCCTCGGGGATGCCGTTGATCGACATGTTCGTCCGCACCCAGCCGGCGGCGGGGATGACCTTGACGGCCATCGACGCCTTGGTGTCCGGGTCGGTGAACGTGGCGAGCTTGGTGCCGCTCGGATCGGGTGCCACCGTCGGAGTGGGAAGGGCCGACTGCACATCGGGTGAAGTGGCCTTGCCGACGAAGACTCCAGCTCCGAGCACCACCGCGGCCACCACGGCCGCCGCGGCACCGAGCGCGAACTGACGGCGTTTCGCGACGCCGCCCCGTTCGGTGCGCACCTGGCGAAGCGTGCGCTGCAACAGCAGGTCACCGCCCTCGGGCGGGCCGTCCATCATGATCTCCGGAGGCACCTCGCCGAGGAACGCCTCCATGTCGCGAAGCTCTTCGAGTTCACGCTTGCATTCGGGGCAGGACGCCAGGTGCTCGTCCATCTCGCGCACCTCCTGCTCGTCGAGTGCTCCGAGAACGTAAGCACCGAGCAGCTGCGGGTCGTGCTGCGTAGTCATCCAGCCACCCCCTTCAGTGCGACCTTCTGACCTCCGAAGGTCTCCCTCAAGGCTCGCAACGCGTAATACGATCTCGACTTCACTGTGCCAGGTGGCACCCCTAGCGCTTCCGCCGCCTCCGTCACGCTCCGGCCTCGGAAGTAGATCTCCATCAGCACGTCGCGGTGGTCGGACGAGAGCCTGTCGAGCGCTTCGAGCACCACCACCGAGTCAACCACCTGGTCAGCGTGGTCGCGCTCGATGGGTGGCGTCGCCGGGGACTCGGCCACCTCCTGCGGGCGTGCCGCCTTCGCACGCACACGGTCCGTGACGATGTTCCGCGCCACGGTCAGCAACCAACCGCGCACCGATCCCTTGCCGTTCACGAGGGCGTCGGGATGGCGCCACGCTCGGACCAGGGTCTCCTGGACCACGTCCTCGGCAGCCGCCCGATCACCGGTCAACCGCGTCGCGTAGGCCAGCAGAGCCCGACCGTGCTCCTCGTAGAGCGATCGGATCAGCGCCTCGTCGGCCGCGGTCTCCCGTTTGCGGGAGAACAAAGCCGCCATCCACCCACTCCTCCCCGCCCGCGAACACCTCGTGCGGGCGTCCTGTTCAAGACCTCTGCCGTCACACGAGCGGCAGAGGGCTTCGGTTCAACGGGTTTCAACTAAAAAGAGACGCCGGATGTTAGCGGGACCGGTTGAGGTACCCGACCAGCTCCGCCATGCGCGCCTCCGGCATGGCGTTGATGGCCATCCCGTGATCGGTCGCCGGGTCGCGCAACTCCTCCTTGAAGGAGTCGATCGCGAACGGCCGACCTGCGGGGATGTCGTAGCCCACGGTGATGTGCAGGCGTGGGATGGGGAACGTCTTGGCGGGGCAGTTGCCGCCCGCCAACGGGAACACGACGTGCGTGCGGTGCGAGGCGCTGTCCTTGTTGTTGCCGTCCCAGCAGCTGCCGAAGTCGTAGGTGCGCAGGGTGGTCGCGCTTCCACACAGCGGGTACTTCGTCGTGTAGCGGCCCGGCTGGTCCGAACAGCCCCAGCGGGCGCGCGTGTTCGGGCCGTAGTCGTTGGTGAACGCGGACGGGTCGCCGGTGATCAGGCGCAGGAACCTCGGCATCGGCAGCACGTCGCTCGTGGCGCTGCCGTCGTAGCGGATCTCGACGCTCTTCGGGCCGAGCACCTCGCCGGCGTTGCCGTGCAGGCCACCGCCGTCCGCGTGGGCATCGTGGCCCACGCCGTCGGTCAGCCGCAGCACCGGCCAGTAGTAGGTCGAGAGGTCGTCGTTCTCGCACGTCGTGGTCGCGGCCGCGAGGGACGCGTCGGTCGACATCGCGTCGGCCGACCGGTTGCCGACGTACTCGTGTGTGTGGTGCGCGCCGAACGGGATGCCGGGCGAGACGACCGGGTTGTCCGCGTTGAGGTGCCGTTCCTCGTTGGCGCCGCACTTGATCACGACGTTCGCGGTCTTCGGTTCGGTGTTCACCTGGTCGAGCTCGCTGACGTAGTGCTCGGCGGAAGGCGCGCCGTTGGACGTGCCGCGCAGCAACACCGCCGAACCCACGACCACGAGGACGGCCACCACCGCGACCGCGAGGGTCGCCGGTTTGTTCCGGGCCACGATCACAGCCTGCCAATCAGTCCGGTCAAACCAAAGTGCCGTGTCTCAATACGACGGCTCACCGCTTCTCCACCAGTTTCAGGTATGACCCGCGCAGGTGGTCCTCCGCCGCACACCCTGCCGCACCGGGGTCGCCCGCGCGCAGCACGGCGGCCAGGCCGGCGTGCTCGGGAGCGACTATGTCCTGGTAGGTGGGGTCGTCGGCGACGCGCGCGAGCAGGAAGAGGTGGACCTGGCAGCGGATCGCCCGCCATGCCTCCTGGAGCCTGCGGTGCCCGGTCGCGGCGTAGACGGCGTCGTGGAACTTCATGTCCAGCGCGACCCGTTCGGCGTCCGTTCGGGCATGTTTCATTGCCTCTACGACCTCGTCGATCGGGCCGAAACCAGACCCCTTCGCGGCGGCGGTGCGCATCGCGAGGACGTCCAGCGCGGCGCGGAGGGTGTACAACTCGTCGACGTCGTCCGGCGTCAGCTCGCGCACCCAGGTGCCGCGGTGCCACTCGGAGACGACGAGCCCCTCGCTCTCGAGCACGACCAGGCCCTCGCGCACCGAGCCTCGGCTCACCCCGAGCACGCTCGCGAGTTCGACCTCTTTCAACGCGGTGCCGGCGGCCAGCTCACCGGCCAGGATCGCGTCCCGGATGCGGTCGGCCGCCTCGCCCGCGACACCACGACGGGCAACGGGCCGGACGGCCGGAGGGGGCATGTCCGAATGTTGACATTGCTCCAAAAGAGCGTCAAGGCAGCCGGCTAAACGTGCCCTAAACCACCCTGCGTGGTTGGTGGGCGTCCGCGGCCAGGTCGTGGCATAACCCGTCCGGCGGAAGCCCACCCACCTCAGTTCGCAGTGACCAGCGGTTCGCGGTCGTGGTTGACGACGCTGACCCCGGCGACGTCTCCCGCCCGCACCATCGCGGACCCGGCCAGTGTCACTTCACCTTCGTGCGCCATCCAGGAGCCCGCGGTGAAGGTCCGTCCGTCCTTCGTGTGCACGACCAACCAGCAGGCTTCCCCGTCCTGCATCCCGTTGACCGTGGCGACGAGCCTGAGGCCGCCTTCGGTGTCGGTGACCTGCACGGCCATGTGCGCACCGGACGCCGAGGTCCCCTGCAAGACCTCGTCGGTGGTGCCGCCGACCCCCATGCCCTGGCCGAGCCAGACGCCCCCGGCGAGGACGCCCGCGACCATCAGGGTCGACGACAAGGCCGTGATGCGCCCACGGCGACGCACGGCCTGATCTCTCTCTTCGCGGACCGTGCCGAGCGTGCGCTGCAACAGGTGGTCCATGTTCGGTGGAGGCCCGTCGAGCGCGGCCTCCGGTGGCAGTTCTTCCATCAGCATGTCGTTCTCGTTCAACTCGTTGGTGCCCAGGACGTTCGGTGCCAAGCGCTGGCGGACGCGGCTACGGACACGGTTACGCGGAACGATGCACTCAAATTTCTCCTTCTCCAGCCCCGCGTGCAGCGGTGACCAACACCTTCAAAACGAGCCGTCGAGGAAGTTGGTTCAACGCAGATACAGGTACGTTGCGCAGCCCACACAAGACGGTTGACCGGGCTTCTACCTGCTCCTACGCTCTCATATATGATGTATGACCGGCTGGGAACGCTTCCAGCGTCTCGAACGGACTTTGTTCTGGAATCGATCAAAGAAGCGATTCTTTATGGAAAGCTGAAGCCGGGTCAGGCTCTCGTCGAAACCGATCTCGCCGCTTCGCTCAACGTCTCGAAGACACCCGTGCGCGAGGCGCTCAAGACGCTCGCCGGGTCGGGACTCGTCGTGATGAGCCCGTACAAGGGGGCGACGGTCCGCACGGTCGACGCCGCGATGGCCGCCTCCGTCTACGACGTGCGGTTGCTGATGGAGCCCGAGGCGCTGCGCAGGGCCGTTGCGCGGCGGGCTGACTTCTCCGAGGCCAGGTCAGCGCTGCACGACACCGAGGACCTGACCCTGCGCAACCTGGCCAACCGGCGCTTCCACCGGGCGTTGTACGCGGGCTGCGGCAACCCGTTGATGATCCAGATCCTGGACGGGCTGCACGACCAGGCCGCGCTGGTCACCGCCGCCGGCTGGGGCCTGAGCCCGACGTGGGAGGCCGAGGAGGCCGAACACCGGGCGATCCTCGTGACCGCGGAGGAGGGCCACGCCGAGGCCGCGGCCGACCTGCTGCGCTGCCACCTCCAGACCTTCGCCGACCGTCTCGCCGAGGAGCTTCCCGATGTCGTTCGATGACCTGTCCGCGAACCTGGCGTCCGTGGTCGCGATCACCGTCACGCCGTTCGACGCGGGCGGGGAGGTGGACGAGAAGAACTACGCGGCCGTGCTGGACCGGATGGTCGAGGGCGGGATCTCGGTCGTGACGCCGAACGGCAACACGAGCGAGTTCTACACGTTGTCCGCGGCCGAGACGGAACTCGCCGTGCGGATCACCGTGGACGCCGTGGGTGATCGCGCCGCCGTGGTGGCCGGGGTCGGGCACGACGTGGCGACCGCCGTGGCCGGGGCGCGGTTCGCCGACCGGGCCGGGGCGCGCGGGATCATGATCCACCAGCCGGTGCACCCGTACGTGTCGCTCGACGGGTGGGTCGACTACCACCGGGCCGTGGCTGCCGCGGTGCCCGAGTTGAGCGTGGTGCTGTACATGCGGAACCCGCGGATCGGCGGGGCGCAGATCGCGGCGCTGGCCGACGCGTGCCCGAACGTCGTCGGGGTGAAGTACGCGGTGCCGGACCCGGTGCGGTTCGCGTCGGTGGCGCGCGACGCCGGGCTGGACCGGCTGACGTGGGTCGCGGGGCTCGCCGAGCTGTCCGCGCCGGGGTACTTCGCGGTCGGGGCCACCGGGTTCACGTCGGGGCTCGCGAACGTGGCGCCGGAGCTGTCGGTGCAGCTGTTCCGGTGCCTGCGGGCGCAGGAGTTCGGTGCGGCGATGGAGTTCTGGGAGTTCGTCCGCGGGTTCGAGGAGCTGCGTGCTTCGAACGAGTCCGCGAACAACGTGTCGGTAGTGAAAGAAGCGTTGGCACAGCTCGGGTTGTGCCGCCGGGACGTGCGTCCGCCGGCTTCGGTGTTGTCGGAGGCTGATCGGTCGGCAGTCGGTGTGCTGCTGAACTCGTGGAGTCTGCTGTGAAGTTGCGCAGCGCCGAGTGGTTCGAAGGCGAGGGGCTGCGGGCGTTCTCGCACAACGCGCGCATGCGGCAGCTCGGGGTGAACGCGTCCGAGCACCTCGGCAAGCCGGTCATCGCGATCCTGAACACGTGGAGCGGGATCAACCCGTGCCACCTGCACCTTCGGGAACGGGCGCAGCAAGTCGAGCGCGGGGTGTGGCAGGCGGGCGGATTTCCCTTGGAGTTCCCCGTTTCCACGCTGTCGGAGACGTACCAGAAGCCGACACCGATGCTGTACCGGAACATGCTGTCGATGGAGACCGAGGAGATCCTGCGGTCCTACCCCGTCGACGGGTGCGTGCTGATGGGCGGGTGCGACAAGACCACCCCGGCGCTGCTGATGGGTGCCGCCTCCGCCGGGCTGCCCACCGTGTTCGTGCCGGCCGGGCCGATGCTGCGCGGGCACTGGCGGGGCGAGCAACTGGCGTCCGGTACGGACATGTGGCGGTTCTGGGACGAGAAGCGGGCGGGCACGATCTCGTCCGCGGACTGGGCCGAGATCCAGTCGGGGCTGGCCCGCTCCCCCGGTACCTGCATGACGATGGGCACGGCGTCGACGATGACGGCAGCCGCGGAGGCGTTGGGGCTGACGTTGCCCGGGGCGTCGTCGATTCCCGCCGTGGACTCGGCGCACCACCGGATGGCTGCCGCGTCCGGGATGCGCGTGGTCGAGATGGTGCGCGAGGGCCTGACCATCGCCGACGTGCTTTCAGTTGAGGCGTATGAGGACGCGATCCGGACCGTGCTGGCACTGGGCGGGTCCACGAACTCGTACATCCACCTGATCGCGATGGCCGGGCGGTCGCAGATCCCCTTGTCCCTGGACGACTTCGACCGGTTGTCGCGGGAAGTTCCGGTGCTGGCGTCGGTGCAGCCCGCCGGGACGCACCTGATGGAGGACTTCTACTACGCGGGCGGGCTGCGCGGGTTGCTGTCGCGGTTGCGGGAGTCGTTGCACCTCAAGCGGATCACGGTGACGGGGCGGACGTTCGGCGAGGATCTCGACGGTGCCGAGGTGCACGACTCGTCGGTGATTCGCGAGGTGGACGACCCGATTTCTGCTGAAGGCGGACTGGCTGTGCTGCGGGGCAATCTGGCTCCCGACGGTGCGGTGATCAAGTACGTCGCGGCTGATCCCGCGTTGTGGAGGCACACCGGGCCCGCCGTGGTCTTCCACGGCTACCAGGACTTGCAGGCACGGATCAACTCGCCGTCGTTGGACGTCACGAAGGACTCGGTGATCGTGCTGGCCGGTGGCGGGCCGAAGGGCGGGCCCGGCATGCCCGAGTACGGAATGCTGCCCATCCCGGACAAGCTGCTGCGCGAGGGCGTCCGGGACATGGTGCGCGTGTCGGACGCGCGGATGAGCGGAACTTCTTACGGCGCCTGCGTTCTGCACGTGGCACCCGAGGCGCACGTCGGCGGGCCGCTGGCGCTGGTGCGGGACGGCGACCTCGTCACGGTGGACGTCGAGGCGCGGGTGTTGCGCGTGGAGATCTCCGACGAGGAGATGGCGCGTCGCCGGGACGCGTGGACACCGCCACCGCCGAAGTTCGAACGCGGGTACGGCGCTTTGTACTACGAGCACATCACGCAGGCCGATCAGGGCTGCGACTTCGAGTTCCTGTCACGGCCGGGGCACAACCCCGAACCGAACGCGCACTAGGGCTTGGTTTCGACGCGGCCGTTCGGGATTTCCGTTGTGCCCCAGTCGTTCGTGCCGTGCAGCTGGGTGCGCAGGTACGCCGTGGTGAGGCGTTGCACGTCCGCGACCCGTTCCGGGTTCTCGTCCGTGGTCTCGGCGACGTCGTAGCCGCTGACGCCACCGAAGCCGTGCTCGGCGCCGAACAACGTGAGCAGCACCTTCGGGCCGGGCGCGAGGTGGTACGGGTCGGCGTGCCAGTCCGGGCCCATCGTGGTCAGGTGCGCGGACGCGTCGGCGTCCCCGGCGACGACCAGCGCGGGCGCGGTCATCTCGCTGAAGTCCGTGCTCTGCATGAAGGAGTAGTTCTCCTTCACCACGTCGGTGACGGCGTCACCGCGGCCGGTCGAGCCGAGCAGCACGCCCGCCTTGATCCGATCGTCCTTCAGGCTCGTGTTCTCCGTGCGCATGCCCAGCAGCAGACTCGCGGTGTGGCCGCCCATCGAGTGGCCGACGACGGCGATCCTGGTCGGGTCGAGGCGGTTCCGCAGCTGCGGCACGGCCTTCTCGATCTCGTCGAGGCGGTCGATGATCATGGACATGTCCTGGGCCCGCTCCCGCCAGAACATCGGCGCACCAGGGGTCTCGGCCGGGAGGTTCAGGCTGCGGCTGCTCAGGTGGGTCGGCTGGAGCACCACGAAGCCCTGCTCGGCCCAGTGGTTGGCGAGCGGCGCGTAGCCGTTGAGCGACGACAGGTGGTTCGAGTAGCCCTGTCCGTGCGAGAGCAGCAGGATCGGCAGGTCGGTGCCCTCGGTCGGCGCGGACACCTTCAGCTGCAGGTCAACGGGCCTGCCGGGCGTTTCGAGCACAACAGGGCTCACCGTGAAGACGGTCATGGGGTTCCTCTCGGGTACGCTCTCCAACTGAAGCGGAGCGACGTTCCGGAACGATACGGAGCACTGTTCCGCTTTGTCAACCTCTCCGGGAGGGAGTGCGCGCGTACCACCACGCAAGCGAGCCGACGCCGTGCGCAACGAGCAGACCCTGCTCGCCGCGGCGGCCGAGGTGTTCGTCTCCTCCGGCGTCGACGCGCCGATCCGCGAGATCGCCGCCGAGGCGGGCGTCGGCATGGGCACGATCTACCGCCACTTCCCCACCCGCGCGGACCTGGTCGTGGCCGTCTACCGGCACCAGGTGGAGGCGTGCGCCGAGGCAGGTCCCGCGCTGCTGTCCACTTCGGACTCGGCCTTCGCGGCGCTGCGGTCGTGGATCGACCTGTTCGTCGACTTCCTGGTGACCAAGCACGGGCTCGCGGGCGCGATGCAGTCGGACAGCAGCGGGTTCCAGTCGCTGCACGCGTACTTCCTCGACCGGCTCGGGCCGGTGTGCGAGGAGTTGCTGGGCGCGGCCGGGGAGGCCGGGGAGATCTGGGACGACATCCAGCCGTTCGAGCTGATGCGCGGGATCGGCAACCTGTGCGTCGGCCGGGACGACGATCCTCGCTACGACCCGCGCCGGTTGATCGCGCTGCTGCTGGACGGCCTGCGCCGGTGAACGCCGGGAAACCTCACCCGCGCTACACCAGTTTCCACACCTGGTTCGTGAGGGCGTGGCAGGGGTAGATCTGCGCCCGCACGCCCTTGCCCCAGTTCGAGGCGTCCAGGCACTTGGTTTCGTCGAACAGCGGCCTGAAGGAGTAGAAGCCGGTGCCGAGGCGGACCGCCCTCCACCGCTGCTTGGCACCGAGGTGGCACGGGTAGCGCTGCGTGTGGACACCCGTGCCGTTGTGCTCGACGTCAAGGCACTCGTTGCTGCTCAGGTACTGGAGGGGCTTGATCTCGTAGAGATCGGTGTGGACCGGGTCGCGCACGAAATGCCACTTCTGGTTTTCCCTGCCATGACACGAGTACTGCTGCACGTACCTCCCTCGTCCCTCGTCCTCCAGGTCGAGGCACTTCTTCTCCTCGGCCTCGTTCCGCAGCGAAAAGGTCCCGTGGATGCCCAGCACCTGGGGTTGTGCCTGAGCCGGTCCAGGTGACACGGCCAGCGCCGCGAGCACGACCGTGAGCAACACCAACAGCTTTCTCATCTGCAAGCCCTTCTGCAGGCAGGTGAACTTTTCGAGACGCCGTTGACGCTAGGGATGACCGCCTACATGTCGGTGTCATATAGGTGTCGCACGGAAAGGGCCCCTGGGTGAGCGCGCACCCAGGGGCCGTCTCTTCCTACCGGCAGCTAGTTGAGCGCCACCTTGAGGAGCCTCGTGGAGCTGTTGCCCGCCGTGGAGTCCTTGTCCCCGTTGGACGTCGTGACCCACAGCGAGCCGTCCGGCGCCGGTTCCGGGGTGCGGAGCCTGCCGTAGGTGCCCTGGAAGTGCGAGGTCGTGGTGCCGACCGACGAGCCGCTGATCTGCATGCGGTACAGGCGTTCGCCGCGCAACGCCGCCAGGAACAGCACGTCGTTCACGATCGCGAGGCCTGACGGCGAGGCGGAGCCGACCGAGAAGGTCTTCTTCGGTGCCACGTAACCGCCGCACGAGCCCGAGGTGCCTTCACACGAGGGCCAGCCGTAGTTGCCGCCCTTCTGGAGCAGGTTGACCTCGTCCATGTTCGAGTTGCCGAGCTCGGCCTGCCACATCCGGCCCTGAGAGTCCGTGGCGAGGCCCTGGACGTTGCGGTGGCCGTAGGTCCAGACGTAGCGCGCGTTGCCGCCCTCGCCGAAGAACGGGTTGTCGGACGGCGCGGAGCCGTCCGGGTTGAGGCGCAGCACCTTGCCGCCGAGGTTCTGCTTGTTCTGGGCGTTCGCGCCGTTCTGGCCGTCGCCGGTGCCCGCGTAGAGCTTGCCGTCGGCGCCGAAGCGCAGGCGGCCGCCGTTGTGGAACTTGTTGCGCGGGATGCCGGTCAGCAACGTCGTCCAGCCGGTGAGGGTGGTGCCCTCGACCTTGGCGCGCACGATCCGGTTGTCGCCGGAAGCCGTGTGGTAGACGTAGATCAGGCCGTCGGAGGCGAACGTCGGCGAGAGTTCGATGCCGAGCAGGCCGCCCTCGCCGTTGGTGCCGGAGACGCCGGGGACCTTGCCCAGCGTGGTCTTCGTGCCGGACGGGGTGATGCGCACGATGTCCTGCGCGTCGCGGCGGGAGTAGACGCCGTCGCCGTTGGGCAGGAACGCGAGGCCCCACGGGACGTCGTTGTCGGTCGCGATCTGCGTGACGGCACCGACCTGGTCACCACCGGAGCGGGTCTTCGCGGTCAGCGCGTTCGAGGCGGGTGAGGCGTTGCCGGCGGCGTCGAAGGCCTTGACCGTGAAGGTGTACTCGGTGTTCGCGCTGCGGCCGCCGATCGTGGCGGAGGTGCCCGTCGCGTCACCGACCTTGGTGGTGCCGGTGTAGATCTCGTACCGCGTCACGCCGATGTTGTCGGTCGAGGCGTCCCACGCCAGCGAGACGGAGTTCGCCGTGACACCGGTGGAACGCAGGTTGCGAGGCGCGGTCGGCGGAGTCGGGTCTTCCTGGGCCGGAGGGGTCTTGAACTCGACCGTGTTGGATGCCTGCGAGATGTTGCCCGCCGCGTCCTTCGCGTTGACGTAGAAGCCGTAGGTGGTGTTCGGCCGCAGGCCCTCCATCACCGTGGAGGTGCCGGCGGGCACGGACTTCACGAACTGGCCCAGGTTGTAGATCTCGTACGACGTCACCGCGACGTTGTCCGTCGACGGCTGCCAGGTGAGCTTCGCCGAGTCCGGCTTGACGTCCGACGCGACGAGACCCGTTGGTGCGGACGGCGGTTCGGCGTCGGCGGGGCCGGTGTTGCCGAAGACCTGGAACTCCTGCAGGGAGTAGCCGTACGACGAACCGGTGCGGCACCGGGTGGTGCCGTGGACGCGGACGTAACGGCCACGACCGGCGACCGTCAGGTCCTCGACGCCGCCCTTGCCGTCCGCGGTCGTGTAGATCGACGTCCAGGAGGAGTCGTTCTCCGACGTCTCGACGCGGTACGCCTTGGCGCACGAGAGATCCCACTGCAACCGGACCCGGCTGATGGTCGCGGACGTGCCGAGGTCCACCCGGATCCAGGCGGGGTCGGTGTTCGACTTGCTGGCCCAGCGCGTCGCGGAGTCACCGTCGACGGCGAGGCGCGGCGCGTAGTTCGCGCCACCGGAGGCCGACTCGGTCGCCGGTTTGCCTTGGGACAGCAGGACATCCGCGGCGACGGCCTGCGGGGCGGCGGAGACGAGCGAGCTGACCGCCACCGCCAGCGCGGTGGTCAGGATGCCGGTTCTCGCCGGCAACCGCCGTGAACGGGGTGCCACAGAAGCCTCCCACTTTCATCAGGGAACGGGATGTGCGGCGGCGGCGTTGCGTTCGACCCGGCGGCGGGTGTACTGGTGTTACAGAAAAACCGTAAACGTTTTCGCGCGCCAGGTCCAGAGTCAGTTAGGGAGCCGTGAGATGCGCTGGACAAGGAAGTTGCAGCTCGTCATCCCCACCCTGTTGGTCGTCACGGCGTGCGGTGCGCCGGAGGCCCCGCAGGACCGGGACGCACCCGCCACCGTCCCCGACAAACCCTCGAAACCGGTCGAGCTGAACGTGCTCGACGTGGCCGGCAACCTGCAGCTCACGCAGGGCATGATCGACGAATTCGTGCGGACGCACCCCGACGTCGTGTCGAAGGTCAACGCCACCAAGGCGACCGCGCCGGACATGCCGGGCAAGCTCAAGGCCGAGCAGAACTCGGGCACCTCGCAGACCCATCTCGTGCTGACCGGGACCGACGGGCTCGCGAGCGTGATCGAGCAGAAACTCGTCTACCGGCTGCTCCCCGAATATTCGGCGAAGCTGCCGAAGCTCGAGGACGTGTACCTGCCCGCCGCCAACGAGATGCAGAAGCTCGCGCAGGACCAGGGCGTCGCGATCACCTACTACCCGGCGGGCCCGCTGCTGGAGTACGACCCGGCGAAGGTCCCCTCACCGCCGAACTCCCCCGCCGACCTGCTGACGTGGGCGCGCGCGAACCCCGGCAAGTTCCAGTACGCGCGGCCCGCGAACTCCGGCCCCGGCCGGACGTTCCTGATGGGCCTGCCGTACCTGTTGGGGGACAAGGACCCCAAGGACCCGGAGAACGGCTGGGACAAGACCTGGGCGTACCTGAAGGAACTCGGCCAGTACGTCGACAGCTACCCCGGCGGCACCACCGACGTCATGAAGAACCTCGCGAACGGCACGTCGTGGATGGTCGCCTCCACCACCGGCTGGGACATCAACCCGCGCGTGCTCGGCACGGTGCCGGAGGGCATGAAGATCGCGACGTTCAAGGACTTCCACTGGGTCACCGACGCGCACTACGCCGTGATCCCGAAGGGCGTCAGCGCGGACGTACTGGCGGCGAACCTCGCGCTGATCAGGTTCATGCTGGAGCCGCAGCAGCAGGCGAAGGCCTACGACAAGGGCTACTTCTACCCCGGTCCGGCGGTCAAGGGCGTCACGCTCGACATGGCCCCGAAGGAATCTCAGGACGCCATCGCGAAGTTCGGGCGCGCGGAGTACGACGAGCTGATCGAGAAGAACCCCAAGGAGCAGTCGCTGCCGGCCGCGCAGCAGGTGAAGGCGTTCCAGCGGTGGGACCGCGAGATCGGCCGCAAATGAGGTTCGCCGAGCTGCACCTGGACCACGTGCGGCGCGCGTTCGGGGACACCGTCGCGTTGCGGGGCATGGACCTCACGATCAAGGGCGGCGAGTTCGTGGCACTGCTCGGGCCGTCCGGCTGCGGCAAGTCGACGGCGCTGAACTGCCTGGCGGGCCTGCTGCCGTTGACGGGCGGCCGGATCACGCTGGACGGCAGGCGGATCGACGACCTGCCACCGGAGAAGCGCGGGTTCGGCATGGTGTTCCAGAACTACGCGCTGTTCCCGCACATGTCGGTGCGGCGCAACATCGCGTTCGGGCTCTCCGTGCGACGGCTGCCCAAGGCCGAGATCACCCGGCGCGTGGACGAGGCCGTGCGGCTCGTCCAGTTGGACGAGCACCAGCACCGGTTCCCGGCCCAGCTGAGCGGCGGCCAGCAGCAACGGGTGGCGATCGCCCGCGCGATCGTGCTCGAACCGCCGTTGGTGCTGATGGACGAACCACTGTCCAATCTGGACGCGGCGCTGCGGCTGGAGATGCGCACCGAGATCCGGCGGCTGCACCAGTCGCTCGGGCTCACCACCGTCTACGTGACGCACGACCAGGAGGAGGCGCTGGCCCTCGCCGACCGTCTCGTGGTCCTGCGGCTCGGCGAGGTGCAGCAGGTCGGGTCGCCGGAGGAGGTGTACGCGCATCCGGCGAACCGGTACGTCGCGGGGTTCATGGGCTACCGCAACCTGATCCCGGTGACGGTCGGCGCTCAGGACGGCGAGCACGCGACCGTCCACACAGGAGACGGCGTGCGACTTGTCGGTGTCCGGCAGGAAGAACTCGGGACCGACGCCGTGGTGGCGGTGCGGCCGGAGGACTTCGTGCTCGGCGGCTCCGGCGAGAACGCGCTCGAGGCCGTGGTCGAGATCGTCGAGTACCACGGCCGCGAGCAGGCGGTGGAAGCCCGGCTGCGCGACGGCACCCGGCTGCACGTCCGGACAACTGCCCGGCTGGCACCCGGCGACACGATCTCGGTGACGGTGCCGGTCGACCGCGTGCTGGTGTTCTCGTGACAGCGCTCCTGGACAAGCACCGGCTCGCCGAGAAGGGCGTCGACCGGGTGCTTTGGCTGCTGCTGCCGGGCGCGGTGTTCGTGCTGCTGCTGTTCGTCTACCCGTTCCTGTACGGGTTGCAGCTGTCGTTCCAGCCCAAGGGCGGCGGCAACCCGTTGCAGAACTACATCACCTTCTTCACCGACGACTACCTCACCGAGACGGTCTGGATCACGCTCGGGCTTGGCCTGCCCGCGGCTCTGATCAACGTGCTCGCGTCGATCCCGATCGCGTTCCGGACGCGCGGGCGGTTCCGGGGCAAGCGGACGCTGACGACCGTGCTGGTCGTGCCGATCACGCTCGGCACCGTGCTGACAGCTGAGGGGCTGCTCGCGTTCTTCGGGCCCGCCGGGTGGTTCAACCGGATCTGGCAGGCACTCGGCGCGGACGAGCCGGCGAAGCTCACGCACAACTACTGGGGCGTGCTGTTCAGCCTGGTGATCACCGGGTTCCCGTTCGCGTTCCTGCTGACGTCGTCGTACCTGTCGGGCATCGACCCGACGCTGGAGCAGGCGGCGGCGACGTTGGGTGCCTCGCGGCGGCAGCGGTTC
This sequence comes from Lentzea sp. JNUCC 0626, assembly GCF_043632865.1. NCBI lineage: Bacteria > Bacillati > Actinomycetota > Actinomycetes > Pseudonocardiales > Pseudonocardiaceae > Lentzea > Lentzea sp. JNUCC 0626. The sequence goes on along the minus strand of NZ_CP171635.1, from coordinate 9,692,205 downwards.
CGGACGATCACCCTGCCGTTGCTCGCACCCGGTCTCGCGGTGACGTTCTGCCTGTCGTTCGTGCTGGCGTTCAGCGTGTTCCCGAGCGCCGTGATGGTCGGCGACCCGGCCGGCGAGACGCACGTGATGGCGATCGCCGCCTACGAGACGGCGTTGCGGGACAACGACTTCGCGCTGGGTTCGGCGATCGCGATGTTGATGGCGCTGGTGATGTTCGTGGTCGTCGGCGTGGTGCTGGCATGGCGCACGACCCTGTACCGCGGCGCGACGGGAGGCAAGGGATGAGGCTCACCGCACGGCCCCTGGTGTGGCTGACGTGGGGCGCGCTGGCGTTCTTCCTGCTGAACGTCCTCGGCGTGGTCGCCGCGGTGGTGACGAACTCGTTCGCGGAGACGTGGTTCGGCACGTGGCTGCCCGACGGCTACACCGGCAAGTGGTACGGCGAGGCGTGGCGCGACTACCGGCTCTTGGACGTGCTGGTGGTGACGTTCCAGGTGGCGTTGTCGGTCGTCGCGCTCTCCGTCCTCATCGGAGTGCCGGCGGCCTACGCCCTGGCCCGGCGCGACTTCCCCGGCAAGAAGCTGCTGAACGTGCTGTTCCTGCTGCCGATCCTGCTGCCGCCGATGACCTACGGCATCCCGCTCGCGACGGTGCTCTACAAGGTCGGGCTCGCGGGCAGCACGGCCGGGGTGATCGCGGCGAACCTCGTGCCCGCCGTGCCGTTCGTGGTGCTGACGATGACGCCGTTCATCGAGCAGGTCGACGCGTTGATCGAGGCGGCGGCCCGGATGTGCGGGGCGTCGACGTTCGCCCTCTTCACACGGGTCCTGGCACCGTTGCTGGTTCCTGGTGTGCTGGCAGCGTCGATCCTGGTGCTGGTGAGGACGGTGGGCATGTTCGAGCTGACGTTCCTCACGGCGGGTCCGACCAGCCAGACGCTGGTGGTGTCGCTGTACGAGGCCATGTCGTCGGCGGGGATCAGGCCGCAGCAGATGGTCGACTCGATGGCGGTGATCTACACGGGCTCGATGCTGGTGCTGCTGGTGATCGCGCTGCGGTTCGTGAACCCGGCCCAGCTCGTGACCAGACTCAAGGACCCGGCCTGACCTCCGAGGCGTCATGATTGTTTCCACACGGCTGGTGAGGGTGAGGTACAAGTGGCAGTCACGATCCGCGACGTGGCCCGCAGGGCGCACGTGTCGGTCGCCACCGTTTCGCGTGCGCTGACGTCGCCGGAGCTGGTGCGGCCGGAGACCAGATCACGCGTGCTGGCCGCCGCGACGGAACTCGGCTACCAGCCGAACCGGGCTGCTCGCGGGCTCATCACGGGCAAGACGGGCAACATCGGCATCGTCGTGCCCGATCTCGACAACCCGTTCTTCACCGGCGTGCTCAAGGCCGTGCAGGCGCGGGCCGTGCAGGCCGACTACGCGGTGTTCGTGGCGGACAGCGACGAGGACCCGGTCACCGAGGCGAAGCTCGTGCACGCGATGGCCAAGCAGGTCGACGGCGTCGTGCTGTGCGCGCCGGGCCTCGAGGACTCGCAGATCTACGAGATGGCCGGGGCCACGTCGCTGGTGCTGCTGAACCGGCGGCTGCCCGGCGTGCCCGCGGCGTTGATGGACTCGGCGGGCGGCATGCACGCCGTCGTCGACCACCTCGTCGCGCTCGGGCACCACCGGATCGCCTACCTCAACGGGCCACGCACGTCCTGGTCCAACCAGGAACGCCGGCGCGGGCTGATGAAGGCCGTGGCGAAGCACGGGGTGGACCTGGTCGACCTCGGGCCGTTCGCGCCGCGCTACGAGGGCGGGCTGCAGGCGGCGGACCTCGCGGTGGCGGCCGACACGACGGCGATCGTCGCCTACAACGACATCATGGCGCTCGGCGTGCTGGCCCGGCTGCGCGACCGGGGCATCTCGGTGCCCGGCGACGTGTCGGTGACCGGGTTCGACGACCTCACCTACGCGTCGCTGTGCTCGCCCGCGCTGACGACGGTGGCGATGCCGGTGGCGCAGGCGGGGCGGACGGCGGTGAACCTGCTGCTCGACTGGCTCGATTCCGACAACACCGAAGTGCCGCAGATAGTGGCCGAGACGCAACTCATCGTGCGCGGAACGACTACTCCACCGCGCAAGTAGTGGTGAATTGACAAGGTGCGCCCCTTTGTTTCGAAACTTCTCTCGTGTTTCGGAACAAAGGGGCCGCACACCGCATCAGCGCTGTAGTTGCGCTGTAGATGCAAGGCGGCCCCGGCTGGGCGTCTGGGGGGAGTACGCCTTGAGCCGGGGCCGCGAAGCGGCTGGGCCCGAGGGGGGAGGGGGCCTAGCGCCGCTTGGTGTCCCACTCTGCCCTGACCGGAACAAATGCGCCAGGGTGGATGTACCTGTTTTTGGATTTCTCGTACGTACGGGTTACTCGTAGAGGCCTTCGTACAACTCAGAGTGAAGACGGTGCACCACGTTCCGCTTGACCTTCAGGGTCGGGGTGAGCTCCCCTTCCTCCTGGGACAGATCACGGGTGAGCAGCACGAACTTCTTCACCTGGGAAACACTGGCGAAGTGCGAGTTCGCTTCGTCAACGACTTCCCGCACGAGCGTTCGCACGTCCGGGTGACCCACCAAAGATTCGAGGTCGGACGGCAAGCCGCGCTGGGCAGCCCAGGGCCCGATCTCGTCGGCGTCGAGTGTGATCAGCGCCACGCAGTACGGCTTGCGGTCGCCGAACAGCACGGCGTGCGAGATCCAGCGGGACTGGCGCAGGACGTTCTCCACGTTGGCCGGTGCGATGTTCTTGCCGCCGGCGGTGATGATGATGTCCTTCTTGCGGCCGGTGATCGTGACGAAGCCGTCCTCGTCGATCTCGCCCAGGTCGCCGGTGTGCAGCCAGCCGTCCTGCACCGTGGCCGCCGTCGCCTCCTCGTTGCGCCAGTAGCCCGCGAAGACGTGCGGGCCGCGCATGAGCAGTTCGCCGTCCTCGCCGACCTTCATCTCGAGGCCCGCGATGCCGGACGCGCCGACCGAACCGATCTTGAAGCGGTCCAGGGTGTTGATCGTGCCGACGGCCGTGGACTCGGTCATGCCGTAGCCCTCCAGCACCGGCACCCCGGCCGCGTGGAAGAACTGGAGCACCTCGGGCGAGATCGGCGCGGCACCGGACAACGCCTGCACGAGCCGGCCGCCGAACGCCGCGCGGACGTTCGCGAACAACGCGTCGACCTGCTCGAACGCCGCCGCCATCGCGGGCGGCACGGTCTCACCCGCAGTCCGCCGGCGACGCACCTCCAGTCCGAGTTGGACGGCCTGCGCGAGCTGGTCGGCGGGCACGCTGGCGGTGACGAAGGTGTAGATCTTCTCGAAGATCCGCGGCACGGACGGCAGGAACGTCGGCTTGACCTCGGCCAGTTCCGGCACGATCGCCTTCATGTCGCCGCCGAAGTACGCGAGCACGCCGCCGCGGTACATGGTGCCGAACATGATGATCTGCGCGAAGACGTGCGCCATCGGCAGGAACAGGTAGACCGTGTCGGTCATCGCGTCCATCCGGGTCTCCTCCGCGACCCGGCACAGCGCGACCCAGTTCGCGCTCGTCAGCACGCAGCCCTTGGGAGGGCCGGTGGTGCCCGAGGTGTAGATGATCAGGCTCGGGTCCTCCGGCCTGATCGCCGCGCGGCGGGAGTCCAGCACGTCGGCGAGCGGCGAGGTGCGGCCCGAGTCCTGGAGGTCCGCGACACGCGGGCGGTCACCGGCCGGGTCGATCGTCAGCACGGTGCGCAGTTCGGGGAGTTCGGTGGCGACGACCTCGACCTTGACGCACTGCTCCTCGTTCTCCGCCACCACGATCGACGCGCCGGAGTCGCCGACGACCCAGGCGATCTCCTCGGAGGTGCTCGACGGGTAGATCGGCACGACGATGCCGCCCGCCGCGAGCACCGCGAGTTCGACAGCCGTCCACTCCGGACGGGTGTTCGCGAGCACGCAGACCCGGTCACCCGCCCGCAGTCCGGCGTGGACGAACCCCGAGGCGAGGTCCAGCACCTCCTCGGCGACCTCGGCGAAGGTCTGCGAATGCCACTGTCCGTCGCGCTTGAACCGCCACGCCACCGCGTCGCCGTACACCTGCTCCGCGAGGAACGGCAGATCGGCGATCCGGCGGACGGCTTGCACCGCGTTCGGGCTGGTGACTCCGGCGGTCATGGGGGCTCCTAGAGGCGCTGAGGGATTCTTCAGGCGGGCACGACCTGCACGCGGGTGCCGTTCAGCACGGCGGTGCCCGAGAGCGGGTCGAGGCGGAGGTCGTCGGTGAGGAGGTTGACGTTCACCCCGGCGTGCTCGCTCGCGACGGTGAGCCGGGTGCCGGGCTGGTCGTGGCCCCAGCCGTGCGGCATGGACACGACGCCCGGCGCGATGTCGGCGGTGATCTCGACGAGCACCTCGACCTCACCGACGCGCGAGGTGACCTGGGCGGGTTTGCCGTCGGCGAGGCCGAGGCGGTCGGCGTCGCCGGGGTTGACCAGGAGCGTGCACAACGGCTTGCCCTTCACCAGCGCGGGCACGTTGTGCATCCAGGAGTTGTTGGTGCGCAGGTGCCTGCGGCCGACCAGCACCATCCCGGTCTCGGGACGCTCCAGCGCCTCCCGCACGCGCGGCAGGTCGTCCACGATCGGCTGCGGGGTGAGTTCGACCTTCCCGGACGGCGTGCGCAGGATCTCGGGCAGGCGCGGGGTGAGCGGGCCGAGGTCGATGCCGTGCGGGTTGTCCAGCAGTTGCTTGAGGCTCAGCCCGTACGCGCCGGTGCGGAGTTTGAGGTCCAGCAGGCGTTCCTCGCGCGTCTCGCCGTCCGGTTCGAAGTCGACGCCGGCCTTCTGCTTGAGGTCGTTCAGCTGGAACGCGGCGATGGCGTCGAGGTCGGCGGCCGGGCCCATGCCGGAGAAGATCGTGATGAGCCGGAAGAAGATGTCCGTCTCGTCGACCCTGCCCTCCTCCAACGGGATCGCGGCGCGCGAGTACTTCACGACGTTGCGCACGGAGTGGTTGAGGAACGCGATGTCGTAGTGGACGCGGCGGGACGGCGGCGGCGTCGGCAGGATGACGTCCGCGTGCCGGGTGGTCTCGTTGAGGTACGGGTCGACGCTGACCATGAAGTCCAAAGAGGACAGAGCGGCGCTCACGCGGGCCGAGTTCGGCAACGACAGCGCGGGGTTGCCGCCGATCGTGAACAGCGCGCGCACCTGGCCCTCGCCGGGCGTCTCGATCTCGTCGACCAGCGTGACGGCCGGGTACTCCCCCATCACCTCGGGGTGGCCGCGCACGCGGCTGTGCCAGCGGCCGACGCCGAACCCCTTGCCGCTGCCCTTGCCGCGGTTCAGGTGCGCGGGCAGCGGCCACATCGCGCCACCGGGCCGGTCGAGGTTGCCGGTGAGGACGTTGAGGACGTCGACCGCCCAGGACGCGATCGTGCCGAACTCGACGGTGGTCGTGCCGATGCGGCCGTAGACCACGGCGCGGTCGGCCTCGGCCAGTTGTGCTGCCAGCGCCCGGATCGTGGCCGCGTCGACGCCGGTGCGGTCCTCGACGGCCTCGGGGCTGAACGGCTCGATGTGCGCGCGGATCACCGTGTGGTCGGTGACGTGGTCGGCGAGGTCCTTGAGCTGCACCAGGTCCTGGGCGAACAGCTCGTGGATCAACGCCAGCAGCAGGAACACGTCGGTGCCCGGCCGGATCACGACGTGCTGGTCGGCGGCCGCAGCGGTGCGGCTGCGGCGCGGGTCGACCACGACGAACTTCCCGCCGCGCTTCTGCAACGCCTTGAAGCGGCCCGGCGCGTCCGGCACCGTCCACAGACTTCCGTTGGACGCGAACGGGTCCGCGCCCAGCACCAGCATGAAGTCGGTGCGGTCGATGTCGGGCACGGGGATCGAGAAGATGCCGCCGAACATGTGGCCGACCTGGACGTGCTTGGGCATCTGGTCGACGGTGCTGGCGGAGAAGATGTTGCGGCTGCCCAGCGACTTGCGCAGCGGTCCGGCGTAGAGGCCGCCGGCGAGCGAGTGCGCGACCGGGTTGCCGAGGTACATCGCGATGGCGTTGCGGTCGGGGAAGTCCTTCAGGCGTTCGTCGATGTGGGCGAACGCCTCCGCCCAGCTGACCTCGTGGAACTCGCCGTCGCGCTTGATCAGCGGCGCGCTCAGCCGGTCCGGGTCGGCGTCGAGGGTGCCGAGCGAGGCGCCCTTGGGGCAGAGGAAGCCCTTGCTGAACTCGTCCTCGCGGTCGCCGCGCACCTTCGTGATCCGGTCGCCCTCGACCGTCAGCTCCAGCCCGCAGGTCGCTTCGCAGAGCGGGCAGGTCGTGAACACGGTCCTCATGGGTCCCCTTATCGGCTTGTTACCAACGAGTACTAGCTGTCTGCCATCGGACGCAAGCGGCCGGCCGAGGTCAACCCGAACAGCTCACTGACAGCTCTGGCGACCATTTCCGGGTGGTCGAGCGTGTGGTCGAAGCGAAACCCGATGATCGCCCGCGAGCCGTTCAGCAGCCCGGTGAGCCTGACGGATTCGTCCTGGTCAGGGCCGTAGCAGACGACCCTGCCGAACGGTGCGAGCGCGTCCAGCGAAGACGTCAGCGCGCCACCGGGATCGAGCACCACATCGACCTGTTCGCCCTCGTTCGCGGTGATCAACCGGGCAGTCAGTCCGTCTCGGTTGGAGTCGACCGCGACGTCCGCGCCGAGCCGGACGGCCTGACGCCGGCGGGCCTGAGTGGACTCGGTCACGATCACCCGGCCCGCCGCGAAACCGCGCGCGAGCTGGACCGCGATGGCGCCGACCTCGGTCATCGCGTCGTGCACCACGATCGACTCGTCCGGCCTGAGGTGCGCGCACGTGCGCAGGAGGTGCCACGCCGTCGTGCCCGCTCTGGCGAGGGCCAGCGCCTGCTCGTCGGTGACGCCCGCGGACACCGGCAGGCACACGCGGCCCGCGATCACGACCACGCGGCGCCCGCCGTCCTCCACCCGGATCTCGTCGGCGGCCTCGGCTGTGCGCATGCCGTCCATCTCACCGGGTCCGCGGCGGCCGGCTGTAGTGCGGCTTCCACAACAGCTAAGACAAACGGGGTGGGGCCAGGTGGGTACGCCCTTTGCCGAGGTATGGCCATCGTCTGCGCACGGGTGCAGCATGTTGCGGTGAACGCCGCACTCCGGACCGTCGGCACGATCGCCGTCGTCGCGCTCGCGTACTTCGCGACCGCGCAGGTCGGCCTGGTCCTGGCCCTGGTGAAGGGTCAGGTCACTCCACTGTGGCTGCCGACGGGGATCTCGGTGGCGGCACTGCTGATCGCGGGCCGCCGGATCTGGCCGGGCATCGCGCTCGGCGCGTTCGCCGCCAACATCTCCCTGAGCGCCCCGCTGGTCTCCGCGCTGGTGATCACGGCGGGCAACACCGCGGCTCCCCTGCTCGCCTGGTACCTGCTGACCCGCCTCGGTTTCCGCCCGGCGATCGACCGTCTGAAGGACGCGCTGCTGCTCGTCTTCGCGGGCGCGTTGGGCGCGATGCTGGTGAGCGCTGTGGTCGGCACGATGGCGTTGCGGTTCGGCGGCGTGATCGCGTGGCGGGACGTGCCGGCGGTGATGTCGGTGTGGTGGACCGGAGACGCGATGGGCGTGCTGGTGTTCACGCCGTTGCTGCTGACGCTGCCCAAGCAGTGGCGCGCCCCGCCCGCGCGACTGGCCGAGGCAGGCGTGTTGCTGGTCTCCGCGGCCCTGGTCGCGTCGTTCGTGACGATGTCCGGCGCGCGGCTGCTGTTCCTGGTGTTCCCCATGCTGATCTGGGCGGCGCTGCGCTTCCAGCACGCGATCGCCGCCCCGTGCGCGGCGATCATCTCCGTGGCGGCCGTGATGTCCGCGGCCGGTGGCCACTTCTCCACCACCACACTGCTGACGACGATGATCGTCCTGCAGGCGTTCAACGGCTCGGTGGCGCTGACGGGCCTGATCCTCTCCGCGATCACCAGCGAGCGCAACGAGGCCAGGCGGGCGATCGAACGGGCCTGCGAGCAGCTGGCCGAAACCGTTGCGCGTTCCCAGGAAGAGCGGGTGCGCAAACGGTTCGGCCGCATCGTGCCGCCCGGTTAGGCCAGCGCCCGGTAGACAGCGTCCACAAGGGACTGACCGCGCTCGTTCAGCGCGAGTCCCGGCCCCTGCCGGTTCATGGCGTACCCGAACGACAGCCGCTTGCCCGGGTCGGCGAACCCCAGCGACCCGCCCATTCCGGTGTGCCCGAACGCTTCTTCCGGCAGCAGCAGCCCTTCCCTGTCGTTCGGCGGCAGGTAGCGGTTGTCGACGGCCTTCTGGAAGCCGAGCGCGAACCGCGACGGCACCATGACGACGGCGTCCATCCCGGCCACGGCGACGTTCGACATCTGCGGGAGCTGCGCCTCCTCGACCAGCCGCACCCCCTGGTGCGCACCGCCGAGCGCGAGCGGCCGGTAGAGCCCGGCGAGCCCCCTGGCGTTGGAAATGCCTCCGACAGCACCCATTTCGGCCGCGTGTGCGGCGCGGGAATCGGACTCACCGGGCATCATGTAGCCGCCGTTGTTGAGCAGCATCAACCCCGGCACCGAGTCCGGCTGGGTGAGCGCGGTGACGAACAACGACGGCAGCGACACCCCGGGTTGCGTCGGGTCGACCGGGATCGTGGGGGCGACGTGGGGTTCGAGGTCCTCGGGCAGGCCCAGCCAGAAGTCGAGGCCGAGCGGCCCGGAGACCTCCTTCTCGAAGAACTTGCCGAGCGACAACCCGGTGACCCGCCGGACGATCTCGCCGACGAGGAACCCGAACGTCAACCCGTGGTAGCCGTGCCGCGTGCCCGGTTCCCACAACGGCCGTTGCGCGGCGAGCGTCGAGGTCATCAGGTCCCAGTCGTAGAACGCCCCGGCGGGCAGCGGCGACGTGACGGCGGGCAGCCCGGCCTGGTGCGCCAGCAGGTGCCGGACGAGCGTCGCCTCCTTGCCCTCGGCCCCGTACTCGGGCCAGTAGCGGACGACCGGCGCGTCGAGGTCGAGTTCGCCGCGCGAGGCGAGGACGTGCGCGGCGAGCGCGGTGGCGCCCTTGGTGCACGACCACACGTGCACGACCGTCTCCTCGGACCAGAGCCGGCCGCTCGCGGGATCGGCGACACCGCCCCACAGGTCCACGACGGGTTCGCCGTCCACCGTGACGTGGACGGACGCGCCGACCTCATCGCGTTCGGCGAAGTTGCGTTCGAACTCGGCACGCACCTCGGCGAACCGCGGCGCACAGCTTCCCTGGATCGACATTGATCCTCCTCGGACGGCGGGGGCCGTCAGACCACCACCGACGGCGACCACGCATCAGTAGGGAAGCCTCAACGCCTAACGCGTGGAAGACTCGGCTCAGCCCGACCCACCCGGAGGCCCGTCATCGCCGACACGCCGCTAGTAGGCCGTGACCAGGAGCTGCGCACGGTGCTGACCTGCGTCGCCGGCTCCCCCGCGACCGGGCTGGCCGTGATCGGGATCAGCGGCGAACCGGGCATCGGCAAGACGTCCCTGCTGACCGAGATCGCCCGCTCGTTGCGCACCGAGCAGTGCGCGGTCCTCACCTCGGCGTCGGACGTGCTGGGCAAGCGCATCCCGTACGGCACGATCACGGCCCTGATCCGCTCCCTGCCCGCCGACGAACTCCGCGCCGAAACGCTGGCAGCCCTGGAAACCACGACCGAGGACTCCGGCACGTGGTTCGGCAGGGCCTGCGACCAGGTCGTCCGCCTGCTGACCGCGCTGACCACCACCCGCCCCGCCGCGCTGCTGATCGACGACCTCGACCACGCCGACGACGACTCCCTGTCCCTGCTCACCCTGGTGCTGCGCCGACTCACCGCCGCCCCGCTGGTCCTGGTCACCACCAGCCGTTCCGCCGACCCTGGCCAACTGGACCGCGTGGAGGAACACGCCGAAACCCTCCGCCTGGTCCTGCCGCCCCTGACCGGCGCGGAGGTGACCCAGGTCGTGGAGTCCTTCCTCGACACCGCCGTGGACGAGGGCCTGGCCCGCGAAGTGCTGCACCGCTCGGACGGCAACCCGTTCTTCGTCACGGAGATAGCCCGCTCACTGCGCGACCTGAACCTTCTGACGGTCGACGACAACCGAGCCCGCCTGACCGTCTCCCCGGACGCCATCCGCCTGACCCGCCGCGAAGCCCTGCTGCGCCGAGTGGCACCGCTGGAGAACGACACCCGCCTGGTGGCACGGGCCGTCGCGGTGTTCCGTCGCGTCCGCCTGGACCAGATCCCCCTGCTGGCCAGGGTCGCGTCCCTACCGGAACACACCGTGGCCGAAGCCTTCGACGCGTTGCTGCACGCCAACATCGTCGTGCACGACGACACCGGCTACCGCTTCTCCCACGCTCTGGTGGGCGAAGCCCTCTACCAGGAACTGGGCCCGGCCCAACGCCGCCACCTGCACTCCCTGATCTCGGCCCGCCTGCTCGACGACCGGGCCCACCACCTCCCGGTGGACCTCCTCCAACTGGCCTGGCACCTGGCCGAGTCCGCGGCCCCAGGCGACCACAACGCGGTAGCCGTCCTGACCGAAGCGGCCACCGAGGCCCGCACCTCGGCCCCGGAAACCGCAGCGGCCCTCTGCACCAGAGCCCTGCAACTCCTGCCGCGCAACGCCCCAGAACGAACCCCGGTGCTGGCCCTGCAATGCCGAGTGCTGGCCCGAGCCTCCCGCCCGGCGCTGGCCGTGGAACCGGGCTTGGCCGCTCTCAACTCCCTGCCACCGGGCCAAGAACGCACCCGAGTGGCCACCGCGACGATCTCGTCTCTCTTCTCGGTGGGCCGCACCACCGAAGCCCTGACACTCGCCGACGCCGAGGTGGCCTCCGGCAACGCCCCGACCTCCCTGCAAGCCCAACGAGCCGTGCTCCTCGTCTACAACAACCGCCACTCCGAAGCACTGACCGAGGCTGCCCGCCTCCCCGCTCTCCCCATCACGTCACCGGCCGAAGGCGTGATCGTCCACGAACACCTGGCCCTGCTCACCTCGATGCTCTTCCAACACGACAAAACCGTCGAACACGCCAACCAGGCCCTGGCCCACAGCAACGGCCACCCGATGCTGGAACTCCAGGCCCTCTCCGTCTGCGCCTCCATCACCGCACTGGCGGGCCTGGTCCACGACGCGGCCTGGCGCTCCCGCAGAGCAGAAGCCCTGGCCACCGCCGAAGCCACCACCAGCTTCCGAGCAGAACGCCTGGCCACCCGGGTAACCCTCGACTGGCTCGGCGGCCACTGGGACACGGCCCTGGACAACATCGGCCGCTCCCTCCCCGACATAGCCGCCGCACAGGCCGACCAGGCCCAAGGCGCCCTGCAGGCCATAGAACTGGCCATCCGAACCTGGCGAGGCGAACTGGACGTGGCCGCCCGCCTAGCGACCCTCCCCGCCCCGACCTCCACCAACATCTCGCGCCTGCACTCGATCTCCCTGGCCGAATACCTGATCGCGAGAGGCGACCCCGCCGCCGCCTACTCACTCCTCAAGGCCGGCATCGGCGACGACCTGGAGGCCCCGTACTCCTGCGTCCTGGTGGCCCGCATGATCGAACTGGACCTGGACCAGGGCCGCACCACCGAGGCCCGCCACTCCCTGGACCGCCTGACCGCCGTCTCAGCCACCCGCTTCTCCCCGTGGTCGCGCACCACCATCCGCCGCATCACCGGCGTGGTCCACCAGGACCCCGACCTCCTCCGAGAAGCCGTGTCCGAAGCGGCCCAGGGCGGCCTGGAGTTCGAGAAGGCGCGAGCCCAACTGGCCCTCGGCGAAGTTCCTTCTCTCCTGGACGCCTACACGACCTTTCAACGTCTAGGCGCCCACGGCCTGCGCCGCCAGGCAGGCAACCGCCTGCGCGCCTTGGGAGCGAAGGTCCCTCGCGCCCGTTCCAAGGCACCGGGCCTGCTCACCCCGGCCGAGGAGAACGTGGCCCGCCTGGTGCAACAGGGCATGAGGAACCGCGACATCGCCACGGCCCTGCACTACAGCCCACGCACGATCGAGGTGTACCTGTCGCGCATCTACGCGAAGCTGCACGTCTCGTCACGCCTGGAACTGGCCAGGGCGCTGGACGCAATGCAACAACGCTGACCCGCCAACGCAACCGCAGTCGCGAACGCAAGGTGACCACCGTCTTGGCCCGGCGCGCGCACTCAACCGGCAGCCACCAACGCACGCCAACCACCCACGAATCCTGGCGTGGCGACGCGAAGCGAGCCCGAACGGGTTGATCAGCTCTGGGAACCGGTTACGCCGTTCATGGCGATTGGGGCTTGACCTTGAGGGGCGAGGCCGCGAACGCGTCCCACCAGAGGCTCAAGGTCAAGCCTCAATCGCAACCTCAGAACGGCTTGGTCTCCACCGCGATCTCACCCAGAATCGCACTCAACGGCCGCCCAGACGACACCCCAAGCGAAGCCGAAGCCGAAGCCGCAGCCCCAACCGGAACATCCTCCGCGATGTCAGTCCCAGCACAGGTGACCCGAGAAGCCGGCAAAACCCCGGACACCAGGTACTTGTTCACCAACGCATCCACACACCCGTTGCGCCGCAACGCATAATGCCCGTGCTGCCCATCATTGGAAACACTGATCAACGGCTGCGCAAGGTGCTCGGCCATGACCCGCCCATTGGCCAGGGGAGTCTGCGTGTCCCCATCAGAGTTGACCACCAGCCCAGCGGGGTACTTCCGCGTAATGGCAGGAATCTTCTCCGGCCGGACGAACGCCCGGAACGTGCAGTTGGTAGGCGCCATGTAATCCACAGTCCCGCCATACGGATTGGTGTCCCGCCACCGCTTCATGTCCCCGTAGTAAGTGTTGACATCGCTGAACCAGTCCCACTCACACACAACAGCCTGGAACGTCCCGGCAGAAGTGGGCTCGATGTCCCCCTTCTTCAACGCCGCGACAACAGCCGAAGCCTCCGAAGCATCAGCACTCCCGGCCTTGATCGAGGCGATGTGCCGGGAGAAAGCCGCCCAAGACCGCCGATACCGAGTAGCCCCCACCGCGTAGTCGAATGATGAAACGTCCGCATACCCACCAAACGGCCCGGCCTTCAACCTCTCCGCGATCTTGTCCAACTCGCCCCGCACCGCAGCAGCAGAAGTCCCCAGCCCATAAGCAGAATTCCGAGCAGCAGTCCACTCGGTCCACTTGCGCAGGTTGTCCGTGATGGCATCCACCACGTCGACGTCCTGCTCGTGCCAGGTCTTCAACGGATCCAACGCGGAGTCCAACACACTGCGATCCAGGTTCTTGGGGAACATCGACCCGTACACAGCCCCGAGCTGAGTCCCGTACGAGTACCCGACGTAGGAGATCTTCTTCTCCCCCAACGCCCCACGGATCACATCCATGTCGCGTGCGGTGTTCATGGTGGAGATGAACCGCCGCATCTCCCCACCCCCACGCTGACAGTTCGCTTCCACCGCCCGCGCGTGGTCAGCCCAGTTGGCCAACTGCGCATCCGTTGGCCGAGAGGGAAACTCGTCGTCAGAAGGAGTCGAAACGCACCGGATCTGGGTTGACCGCCCAACCCCGCGAGGATCCATCCCGATGACGTCGTAAATCCGAAGCACATCAGTCTGCGCGTTGAACCAGTGCACCGCCCCCAGCCCAGACCCACCGGGCCCGCCAGGATTGGTCATCAACACACCCCGACGCCGAGAAGGATCCGTGGCCTTCTTGCGCGAGATGGCGATCTCCAGATTGCCGTTGCCCGGGTTCTTGTAGTCCATCGGCACCACGACCGAAGCACACTCGACCCCGGTAGAGGGCGAAACCCACCCGGCAGGGCACTCGGCCCAGGCCACGGTCTGCGCGTAGTACTCGTCCAACGGCCCAGGCGCGGCCTGAGCGGTTCCCACCAGAGACACGAACAACGGGGCGACCAAAGCCGCCGCACCCCAACGCTTCCGCACCGCGCACCCCTCCGATTCGATCAGGTCAGCGAAAGAACGCTTCCGCAGTCGCGGACCTGGTCGACACCGACGAAGGTCGGGTGAAATTCACCGCACCTCGCACACCTCGTAGGTCAGCACGAGGCCGTCCAGCACCCCCTTGGACACCGCCTGCACCCGGTTCAACCAGCGGTAGCGGTCGTCGCCGGTCTCGAACAGCGGCGCCGCGTACAACGGCGCGCCGAAGCCATTCGAGACGTCAACCCGCCCTGAGTAGTGCAGATACACCAATGCGTCGTCGTGAGTGCGCAACAAGGAGCGCACGTCCAACGTCGCGATGCCGTCCGGCCCGATGGTCAGCCAGTCCGCGGACGACGACCCGCACATCACCCCGGAGAGGCGTTCGCCGGCGAACGTCCCCGACTCCACCTCGTACACGAACCGGTCACCCGCGGGCGTTTTCGGGAGACGGTAAGGCTTTCGCAGCTGCGCGGTCAGAACGCCGAGAGGCACGAGTTCCATCACACGACGAAGCTACAAACCCGACAGACAAGTGGCCAATGCCCGAGCCTTATCTGTCGGGGAACCCCGTACACAGCGCGCACGCCCGTCCGATGGGGTAGGAAGAGGTATGGATCCGGTCAAGGCGTTGAAGCAGGTGGCCTTCCACCTCGAACGGGCGGGCGAGCCGACCTACCGCGTCCAGGCGTTCCGCAACGCCGCCGCGATCCTCGCCGACCTCGACCCCGCCGACGTCGAGAAGCGGGCGAAGCTCGGCACGCTCACCGATCTCAAGGGCGTCGGCAAGTCGACCGCGGGTGTCGTCGTCGACGCACTGGCCAACCGCGAGCCGTCCTACCTCGCGAAGCTCCGGCACGTCGACATCACCGGCGGCGAGGAGATGCGTTCCAAGCTCAAGGGCGACTGCCACGTCCACTCCGACTGGTCCGACGGCGGCAGCCCCATCAAGGACATGGCGGAGGCGGCCCGCGACCTGGGCCACGAGTTCATGGTGCTGACCGACCACTCCCCGCGCCTGACCGTCGCGAATGGACTCACCAGAGAGCGTCTCGAAAGGCAGCTCGAAGTCATAAAACAACTCAACGCGGAACTCGCACCGTTCCAGATCCTGACCGGCATCGAGGTCGACATCCTCGACGACGGCAGCCTCGACCAGGCCGAGGACCTGTTGGCACGCCTGGACGTCGTGGTCGCGAGCGTCCACTCGAAACTCAAGATGCCCAGAGCCGACATGACCAGGCGCATGATCAACGCGGTGAAGAACCCGCACGTCGACATCCTCGGCCACTGCACCGGCCGCCTGGTCGTGGGCAAGGGCAGGCCGGAATCGCAGTTCGACGCGGCGAAGGTCTTCGAGGCGTGCGCCGAACACGGCACGGCGGTGGAGATCAACTCACGCCCGGAGCGCCTCGATCCCCCACGAAGGCTGCTCAGCCTCGCCGTCGACGCCGGCTGCACGTTCTCCATCGACAGCGACGCCCACGCCCCGGGCCAGCTCGACTGGCTGAACTACGGCTGCGCCAGGGCGGAGGAGTGCGGCGTCACCCCGGATCTGGTGATCAACACCCGGCCCGCATCTCGACTGCTGTCCGGGTGAGGTGCTCGTACCAGGACACAAGAGGCCCGGTGTCGGCCAACGCCCGCGTCAACGCCACCCGGCAGAGAACCCGGACGGGCTCGGGATCCCACGAAGCCAGCAGATCGTCCAACGACCCCAGCTGCCCCAGCGCGAACCCCTCCAGCCCGGCGCAGATCGGCACCACGGTCCCGTCCGCGGCCACCACCAACGGATCCACGCGCACGAAAGCAGAAGGATCAGCCCGCAACAAGGCGGCAGACGTGACGTCGAACTGCACCTCGACGGCGTCGTCCTCGGCCACCCGCCCCAGCTCGACGGCCGCGTAGACGAGATCCACCCGGTCCACCCCGTGCGGCCGCACCCGCACCTTGCGCGCGCCCTCCCCCACGGCTTCGGTGGCCAGTCCACGCAGCATGGCAACGTTGTCGGGCACCAGGTCGATCAGCACGGTCACCCGGTGCCCCACAGCGGCGTGCGCGCTCACCTCGTCCAGCGCGACCACGAGCTCGGCTCCGGGCACGGCCGTGAGCCAGCGAGGGTCGCAGACCTCGACTCCCATGTACTGACGGAGTCGCGAGCACACGCGGAAATACCGCAATAACGTCATTCGCCCGCCGTTCACCCAACCGCCGCCGAACGAACATCAGGCACCGAACGATTCCGCTCTACCCTTCGCGACGGCCCATGTCCGCCCACCACACCAAGGACAGGCATGTCACGTCGCAGGGCTCCCTTAGCCGTGCTGTCCACCGTCATCGTCACGGCGGCCACTCTCACCGCCTCCACCTCGGCGCACGCCGCCACGACCACGTTCACCCCCACCGCCGACACCTACGTCGACAACGGGTCCACCGGAACGAACTACGGCACCGCGAGCCAGCTCGGCATCGACAACTCGCCGGTCAAGCGGACGTTCCTCAAGTTCACCGTCTCCGGCATCACGGGCAGCGTCAGCAACGCCAAGCTGCGCATCCACACCGACGACGTCTCCGGCGCGGAAAGCCCCAGCGGCGGCACGTTCCGGGTGATGTCCAACGTCAGCTGGACCGAGACCGCGGTCACCTGGAACAACCAGCCCGCGATCGACGGCGCCACCCTCGGGTCGCTCGGCTCGGTCGTGCGCAACGCCTGGTACGAGGTCGACGTCTCCAGCTACGTCACGGGGAACGGCACGTACAGCATCGGCATCACGTCGAGCAGTTCGGACGGCGCCGACTACGACTCGCGCGAAAGCGGGTCGTCGACGGCTCCGCAGCTCGTCGTCACCGACGGCACGACGCCGCCTCCCGGCGACCCGGTCTGGGTCGGCGCGGGCGACATCGCCGACTCGGGGTCCGGTGACACCGCCACGGCAGCGTTGCTGGACAACATCCAGGGCACCGTCTGGACGACCGGCGACAACGTCTACACCAACGGCACCGCCTCGGAGTTCGCGAACTACTACGAACCGACGTGGGGCCGGCACAAGGCGCGCACCAAGCCGTCGCCCGGCAACCACGACTACAACACCAGCGGCGCCACGGGGTACTACAACTACTTCGGCTCGCAGGCCGGGCCGTCGGGCCGGGGGTACTACTCCTACGACCTCGGCAACTGGCACATCGTGTCGCTGAACTCCAACATCAGCATGTCGGCGGGCAGCGCGCAGGAGCAGTGGCTGCGCCAGGACCTGGCGGCGAGCACGAAGCCGTGCACGGCGGCGTACTGGCACCACCCGCTGTTCACCAGCGGCGCCAACCACGCGCCCTCGACGGCCACCCGGCCGTTGTTCCAGGCGCTGTACGACTACAACGCCGACGTGGTCGTCACCGGCCACAACCACCAGTACGAGCGGTTCGCCCCGCAGAACCCCAGCGGTGCGCTGGACAACTCGCGTGGCATCCGGTCGTTCGTCGCGGGCATGGGCGGCGCCGGTGCGTACGGCTTCGGCACGATCAGGCCGAACAGCGAGGCCCGCAACACCGGCACCCGCGGGGTGTTGAAGCTGACGCTGCACAGCAACAGCTTCGACTGGCAGTTCGTCCCCGAGGCGGGCAAGACCTACACCGACAGCGGCACCACCAACTGTCACTGACGGACACCGCCGCTGGAGGCCGATGATGTACCTGTCAACGCTCGACAAACCCAAGACGGCGAACTGGAAAGGGCTGAGCGGCAACGTCTTCGCGCTCGGCACGGTCAGTCTCATCACCGACGTCTCGTCGGAGATGGTGGCCGCGATCCTGCCGCTGTACCTCGTCATCGGCCTCCAGCTCAGCCCCGCCGCGTACGGGCTGATCGACGGCGTCTACACCGGCGCCACCACCCTGCTCCGACTCGCCGGCGGTTACGTCGCCGACCGGACCAACCGCCGCAAGGCCGTGGCGGGCTTCGGGTACGGGCTCTCCGCCGTCGCCAAGCTCGGCCTGCTCGCCGCAGGCAACTCACTGACCGCGCTCGGCCTCGTGATCACCGCCGACCGCGCGGGCAAAGGCTTGCGGACCGCGCCGCGCGACGCGTTGATCACGCTCTCCACGCCCAGCCAGGACCTCGGGCGGGCGTTCGGCGTGCACCGGGCGATGGACGGCATCGGCGCGTTCGCCGGGCCGCTCGTCGCGATGGCCGTGCTCGCCGCGTCGGCCCAGTCGTTCGACGCCGTGTTCGTCGTGAGCTTCTGCATCGCCGCGTTCGGCGTGCTGGTGCTGGTCCTGTACGTGCGAGACCGGCCGGAGCCGGTGGAGCGCAAGGAACCGCTGAAGCTCGCGCTGCTGAAGGACCCGGCCGTGCGGAAGATCGTGCTGGCCGCGTCGCTGCTCGGACTCGTCACGATCGGCGACGGGTTCGTGTACCTGTTGCTGCAGAAACGCGAAGGGCTGGCGTTCGGCTGGTTCCCGCTGCTCGCCGTCGGCACGAGCCTCGTCTACCTGCTGCTCGCCGCACCACTGGGCGCTTTGGCCGACCGCGTCGGCCGTCTCAAGGTGATGCTGGCCGGCTACGGCGCGTTGACCGGCGTCTACCTCCTGCTGCACGGGCCGCTGGGCGGCTGGCCGCTCATGGTGCTGGTCGTGCTGCTGTACGGCGTGTTCTACGCCTGCACGGACGGCGTGCTGATGGCGCTCGCGGGCCCGGTGCTGCCGGAACGCCTGCGCACCACCGGGATCGCGCTGATCCAGAGCGGTCAGGCCCTCGCCTACCTCGGCTCGTCCGTGCTGTTCGGTCTCGCCTGGCAGTTCACCAGCCCCGAGACCGCCACCAGGATCGCCGCCGTCGCGGTCGTCCTCGCCCTGATCGCCACCGCCGCACTGCTGGGACGTCGCCGCTCATGAACAAACGCCTGCTGATCACGCTGACCGCCGCCGTGCTGCTCGGCGGCGTCGCCGTCGGCTACACCGCGTTGTCCGGTGCCGCACCCGACAACGCCGCGCAGTCCGTGCCGTCCAGCGGCGGCCCTCGGCTGATGGTGCTGAGCAACGGCAAGCTCTCCACCGTCTCGCGCACCGATCCCGCCGGATCCCGCGAGGTGACCGCGCAGAACTGCGACCGCGTCTACGAGGCCGCGGGAACGATCTCCTGCCTCCGCCCGGTCGGTGCGTTGAAGGCCGGTGAGCTCGCGGTGCTCAACCACGACTTCAAGGAGCTGAAAACCGTGCCGCTGACCGGTTTCCCGAACCGCACGCGGGTGTCGGCGAGCGGCCGGATGGTCGCGTGGACGTTGTTCGTCGACGGGCATTCCTACGCGGCCAACGGGTTCTCCACCAGCACCGGAATCTACGACACGAAGACCGGCACGCTCGTCACGTCGCTGGAGGAGTTCGCCGTCGAGGGCATGCCGGCGAGGCCGGTCGACACGAACTACTGGGGCGTCACGTTCACCGCCGACGACAACCGCTTCTACGCCACCATGTCCACCGGCGGCCACCGCTACCTGCTCGAAGGCGACTTCGCAGCACGCACCGTCAAGCCGCTCAACGACTTCGACAACGTCGAGTGCCCGTCGCTGTCCCCGGACGGCACCCGCATCGCCTACAAGAAGGCCGTCGAGGGCGACCCGCAGAAGGGCTGGCGCGTCTCGGTTCTCGACCTGGCCAGCCGCAAGATCACCGAACTCGCCGAGACCCGCAGCGTCGACGACCAACCGGCGTGGGTGGACGACAAGACCGTGGCCTATTCGCTCCAGCGCGAGGACGGGCTGAACGACGTGTGGTCGGTCCCGGCGGACGGCAGCGGCACCCCGGCGATCCTGGTGCCGGAGGCCAGCTCACCGGCGCCGATCAGCTGATCGAGAGGATCAGGCAAGAGCGCGGCAGCATCGATCTCCCATCTCTCCAGCTCAGGCGGTCTGATTAAGACATCGCCAGAACGACGAGAGGTAGGAACAGATGAGCGTCCAGCACGGTTTCCACGCCACCCTGACCGCGAAGCCCGGCAAGGGCGACGAGGTCGTCGAGTTCCTGCTCGACGCGCCGTCGCTCACCAACGACGACTGCGTGGTCTTCCTGGTCGGCCGCTCGACCGGCAACCCCGACGTCATCTACGTGACCGAAGGCTGGACGACCCCCGAGGCGCACAGCACGTTCTTCGCGAGCGACGAGGCGCAGGCGCTGGTCGCGAAGCTGGGGACGTTGCTCGACGGCGAGTCCACCTACCTGGACGAGCTGCCCGTCGGCGGCAAGGCGGCGTTCTGATGTCCCTCGCCCTCGACCCCGAACTGCGCACGCTCCTCGCCGACATGCCGCTGTCGGCCGAACTCACCCCCGAGCTGCTCCAGCAGATCCGCCAGATGCCGTCCCCGCCGTTCACGACCGACGCCGAACGGCAGGACGTCGACCTCGGCGAGATCGGGCTGACCGTGTTCCGCCCCAAGGGAATCACGCCGACCGCGTGCGTCTACTGGATCCACGGCGGCGGCATGGTGATGGGCGACAGGTTCTCGCAGATCGACATCCCGCTGCAGTGGCTCGCGGAACTCGGCGTCGCCGTGGTCACCGTCGAGCACCGGCTCGCCCCGGAGGCGACCGGCAGCACGCTCGTCGACGACTGCTACCGGGGTCTCTTGTGGACGGCCGAGAACTTCGGCACCGAGAAGCTCGTCGTGGCAGGCATCAGCGCGGGTGGCGGACTCGCCGCCGGGATCACGTTGATGGCCCGCGACCTCGGCGGTCCGGAGATCGCCGCGCAGGTGCTGATCTGCCCGATGCTGGACCACCGCAACGATTCCACGTCGAGCAGGCAGCACTCCGGCGAGCCGGGCGTGTGGACGCGCGAGATGAACGAGTTCGGCTGGCGCGCGGTGCTCGGCGACCGCACGACCGTTTCCCGTTACGTGTCACCGGCTCTGGCCGATGACCTGACGGGACTGCCCGCCACCTACGTCGACACGGGAACGGCCGAGGTGTTCCGGGACGAGGACGTCGCCTACGCCGCACGCATCTGGGCGGCCGGTGGGGACGCGGAACTGCACACCTGGGCAGGCGGGTTCCACGGGTTCGACGCGATCTTCCCGGAGGCCGCGCTCTCCGTGCGGGCGCGACGCACCCGCACGGAGTGGCTTGCGGCAAAACTCTGTTAGGCCGGAAGTGGCCTCATGCGGTCCGGCATGTGAGCTCGAAGCGCGGTGGACAACGTGGCCACCTCTTCGGCGTCCAGCAGAACGGACCCGGTCTGGCACTTCAGCACCGCTTCACCGGTGCACTGGTCGGGCACGAACGTCAGTGCCACGTCCGGCACCGAGCACGCCTCGACCTGTCGAATGGCTTCCAGCAACTCCGACACCCGGTCGTACCCCAGCCGCGCGTTCCAACTCAGCGCGGCCGGGGGACGGACGAATAACCGGAGCCCTCCGGCGGATCGGCGGACCTCGACGCACGACAACACCGTTCACAACCTCCTCAGGGCTCAACCCCGAGACTAGTCAGAGATCGCGACAGTCAGGGTCGAGCATCACCCGTTCGGTTCATTGGTAGCACGGCTTGTCGAACTTGAAATCCTTCGCCGTTGAACCGGTAAAGAAGTCCTCTACCAGGGAAACTCCCGTCGGGGCCGCGTCATCGGGCCGGTAGATGAGTGACTGACGGAACAGTGCGTCCTGGGGCGAAGCGGAGAAATTGCCTGCACCCGAAGGGAGCATCCCCTCGTAGTCCACAGAGGTGAGTTGTTTCACAGCGTTCAGCACACCGGCGCGCGTCAAGTCCTTGTTGGAGGCCGCCTTCTCGAGCGCCGCCTTCAACGGGTACGCCCACACCCAACCGGCCGTGTAGCCGTCGTTCGGCGTCACGCCCGACAGCGCCGCACGCATCGCGGTGTGGCCGACAGACTCGGTGCTCCACGACTTCCACGGCGCCGACTGCATGTACAGCGCCTTGATCGCGGGCGCGGCCGGCGACTTCAGCAGACCGGGGTTCCACGTCGGCGAGGTGCCGATGAACTTGCCCTTGAAGCCCCGTGCGGCGGCCTGGCCGATGATCACGGCCGCGTCGGTCGGGCCGGTCGTCAGCACGACCAGGTCCGGCTTCTTCGACACCACCGCGTCGATCGCGCCGCCCTGGTTGTCCTGGCCCGCCTGGGTCGTGACGTTCTCGAACGTCAGCCCGCGCTTCTCGGCCGCGATCTTCGCGCCCGCCGCCGCGTCGTCGCCGTAGTCACCGGCGTTGTGCACGGCCATCACGGACTTCACGCCCATCTTCTCGACGGCGTAGTCGACGGTGTTCATCGACTCGACGCAGTAGTTCGCGCCGGACTCCAGCACGCCGTCCTCGAGGCCCCACAACGAGGTCCACGACGCCGGCACCGCGACCATCTTCGTGTTCTTCATGTCCGGCAGGATCGCGGCGGTCGTCGGCGAGCCCAGGGTCTGGGTCAGCGCGAGGACGTTGCCCTTGATCTCCTGGTAGACCTGGTTGTGGATCTGCGGGTTGTACTTGTTGTCCTTGACGTACTTGGTGACGTCGACCTCGTAGCCGCCGATGCCGCCCTTGTCGTTGACGCGCTTCCAGAACGCCTTCTGCGAATCGGTGATCGGCACGGCCAGCGTCTTGAACGGGCCCTCGGTGAGGTCCGAGATGGTGCCGAGGTAGATGCAGCCCTTGGCCTTGTCGACGGCGTTCGGACACGCCTCGGACGTCACGCCGACGTCGACCTTGATCCCGCCCGCGCCCTCCTGCGGCGCCGCGCCGTCCCCTCCGCGGCACGATGCCAGAGCTAATGCCCCGACGAAAATTATCGCGACTCTCTTACCAGACATGGGGAATCTCCTCAGTACGAGAACGGCCAGGTGCGCCAGTAGTTGCGGACGCGGACCCAGATGCCGAACAACCCGCGTGGCTCGACGATGAGGAACACGATGATGAGCACGCCGTAGAGCACGGCCTCCACCTGGAAGACCGTGATCACGCCGGTCGCGTCACCACTGATGAACGGCAGCACCGTGGGCAGTTCCCTGGTGATGCGTGGCAGCAGAGTGATGAAGAGCGCGCCCATGATCGCTCCGGAGATGGTGCCCGCGCCGCCGATGAGCACCATCGCGATGTACTGCACTGACAACAACAGGTTGAACGAGCCAGGATCGAAGAACCCGTTCACCACGAACAACAACGCGCCCGCGACACCCGCGTAGAACGAGGACACCGCGAACGCGAGCACCTTGTACCTCGTCAGGTCCACGCCGATGACCGACGCGGCCAGATCCCGGTCCCGCACCGCCGCGAACGCCCGCCCGACGCGCGAGCGCACGAGGTTGCGCGCCAGCACGCCGAAGATCACCAGCAGCACGAACATCAGCAGGTAGAGCATTTGTGCCGCGGTGAACACCGAGTTGCTCTGGTCGAGCCGCACCCCGAAGAGCTCGGGGACCGCCGCGGGCCGTCCGATGCCGGGGCCGCCGGTGAGCGACGTCCACTCCTTGAAGACGTGCTCTCCCAGGAAGACCAGCCCCAGCGTCACGATCGCGAGGTAGAGGCCGCGCAACCGCACCGCCACCGGCGCGACCAGCACGCCGAAGAACGCGGCCACCAGACCCGCGGCCAGCAGCCAGATCGGCAGCGACGTGATGCCGAACCCGATCACCCGTCCCGTCTCGGGACCGGACAACGCCGCGGCCGTGTAGGCGCCGATCGCGAGGAAGAACGCGTGGCCCAGCGACACCTGGCCCGCGTAGCCCGTGACGATGTTCAGGCCGATCGCGCCGATCGCCGCCACGAACCCCGTGGCCAGCAACTGCAGCAGGTCATCGGTGATCATGAACGGCAGCACGAGCGCGAACACCACGAGCCCGCCCGACCACGCACGCTTCGGGCGCGTGTTCAGGAACGCCATGTCCTGCCCATATGAGGTGTAGAGCTCTGGCCTGCCCTTGATGGTTTTCGGCCCCTTCACAGGCGTTCCACCTCCTTCTTGCCGAACAGTCCGTACGGTCTGACGAGCAACACGAGCAGCATCAACGCGTACGGAGCGACCAGGCCGAAGTTCGGTCCGAGCCACGGCGCGAAGTCGTTCTGGTAGGTGCCGAAGAGCGACTCCACGACGCCGACCGTCAGCCCGCCGACGACCGCACCCCCCAACGACTCCAGGCCGCCGATGATGATGGCGGGCAACGCTTTCAGCGCCACGATCCACAACTGCTGGTCAACGCCCGCCCCCGTGGCCACGAACACCCCGGCCAGCGCGGCGAGCCCGCCGGCCAGCGCCCACGACAACGCGAACACCGACCCGACCGAAACACCCTGTGCCAGCGCGACTTCCTGGTCGTAGGCGACAGCCCGCATGGCGAGACCGATCCGCGAGTACCGGAAGAACAGGAACAACGCGGCCGTCACGACGGCGGTCGTCGCGATCATCACCAGATAGCGTTGCTGCACCTCGGCGCCGAGGAAGTTCACCGTGTTCAGGCCCCACGGGTCGCCGACCTGCCGCACGTCGAGGCCGATGAACGCATTCGTCACCACCCTGACCACGACGTCCACGCCGATGGTGATGATCGCGACCACGAACACCGGTTTGCCGACCATCGGCCGCAGCACCGTGCGTTCGACGCCCAAGGCCAGCACCGCGATCACCACCGCGGCGACGACCACCGCCCCGACGAACGACACGACGGGCGAGAGGTACGAGACCAGCACGGCACCGGCCAGCATGAACGCCGGCTGCGCGAAGCTGATCACCTGCGTCGACTTGTAGATGATCACGAAGCCGAGCGCGAGCAGCGCGTAGATCGACCCGGTGCCGAGACCCCGGATCAACGACTGGAGAAACTCATCCATACATGCTCTCCACGAGGTCGTCGAACATCTTGCCCAGCGCGGATCTCTTCACCTTCTGCGTCGCGGTCAGCTCGCCGTCCTCGTGGTCGAGCTCCTTGGGGAACATCCGGAACTTCTTGATCTGCTCGACCTGGGCGAACTTGCCGTTCACCTCGGTCACGAGCTGCTGCACCAGTTCCAGGACCTCGGCCTTCTCCGACAGGTCGCGGTAGGTGGTGTAGGTGATCTTGCGTTGCTGCGCCCAGTGGCCGACCGTCTCGTACTCGATGCCGATCAACGCCACCAGGTACGCGCGCTGGTCGCCGATGACGACGGCTTCCTTGATGTACGGGGACGTCTTGAGGGCGTTCTCCAGCTCGGACGGCGCGATGTTCTTGCCGCCCGCGGTGATGATGATGTCCTTCATCCGGTCGGTGATCTTCACGTGCGTGCCGTCGACCCACTCGCCGACGTCACCGGTGTGCAGCCACCCGTCGCTCAGGACCCGCGCGGTGGCCTCGGGGTCCTGCCAGTAGCCGGCGAACGTGCCGCCGTGCCTGGTCAGCACCTCGCCGGTCTCCTCGTCGATCCGCAGTTCGGTGCCGGGCTGCGGTTCGCCGACGGTGCCGAGCTTGACCCGGCCGGGGCGATTTCCGGTGGCCACGGCGGTGTTCTCGGTCATGCCGTAGACCTCGTGCATCGGCACCCCGATGCCCATGAAGAACTTCAGCACGTCCGGGGCGATCGGCGCGGCGCCCGAGGAGGCGTACCGGACGTGTCGCATGCCGATGCGGGCTTTCAGTGCGCGGAAGCAGAAGAGCCAGCCCAGCGCGTAGATCATCCGGCTCTGCGCGGTGTGCTTGCCGCCGGTCCGCACGAGCGTCTCGCCGATGCTTTCCGCTCTGCGCAACCAGAACCGCGTGGTCGTGCGCTTGGTCCAGGACGCGCTGGAGACGCCGATCTTGACCCCCGCCAGCACCTTCTCCCAGATCCGGGGGACGCCGAACAGGATCGTCGGCTGCACCTCGCGCAGGTTCGCCTGCACGGTCTCGATCGACTCGGCGAAGTGGACGCGCACGCCGCTCGCCGCGCTGAACCACGTCGTGAAGATGCGCTCGGCGACGTGGCACAGCGGCAGGTACGACAGCGTGACGTCGGCGGAGGACGGCGGTGGCGAAGTGAAACCGCCGCCCTCCACCAGCACGTGGACGGCGAACTCGACGTTCGCCACGGTGAGCATCGCGCCCTTGGGCGGCCCGGTGGTGCCGGACGTGTAGATCAACGTCATGACGTCTTCCGGCGCCGTCGCCGCCATCCGCTCGGCCAGTTCGCCGCCGAACTCGTCGCGGTGGGCGGCACCGAGTGCCAGGAAGTCGTCCCAGGCCAGCAGCTTCGGGTTGTCGTAGCGACCCTTGATGCCACGCGGCTCGACGTAGACGATCCACTCCAGGTCGGGCGTGTCCTCCAGCACCAGCAACGCCTTGTCGACCTGCTCCTGGTCCTCGGCGATCAGGATGCGCGCGCCGGAGTGCGACAGCAGGTACGCGACCTCGGAGGCCGGGTTCGTCGGGTACAGCCCCACGGTGATGCCGCGCGCCGCGACCGTGCCGAGGTCGGCGTAGAGCCACTCGCGCCGGTTCTCGGAGTGGATCGCGACCCGTTCGCCCGGCTGGAGTCCCAACGCCAGCAGCGCGTGCCCGACGAGTTCGACGTTCGCCCAGTAGCAGGCCCAGCTGACCTCCTGCCAGATGCCGAAGTCCTTGGCGCGCAAGGCGACCTGGTCAGGCGTGTTCGTGGCGCGGTCTCGCACGCGCGTGACGACCGTGGTTGTGGTCATGGCGTCACGCTCTTGTGCTGCTCGCCCAGGTACGCGCGGATGACGTCCGGATCCTGTTGCACCTCAGCCGGGGTGCCGGTGCGGATCGGGCGGCCGAAGTCCATGACCATCACGCGGTCCGCGAGGTCCATGACCAGGCCCATGTCGTGTTCCACCATGATCATCGGGATGTTCAGCTCCTCCCGGACGTCGAGGATGAACCGCGCCATGTCCTCGGTCTCCTCGACGTTCATGCCGGCGACCGGCTCGTCGAGCAGCAGCAGCTTGGGTTCCATCGCGAGCGCGCGGCCGAGTTCGACGCGCTTCTGCACGCCGTAGGGCAGCAGGCCGACCGGGAAGCGCCGCCACTGCTCCAGTTCGAGGAAGTCGATGACCGCCTCGACCGCCGCCCGGTTCTTCAGCTCCTCGTTGCGTGCTTTACCGAGCCAGACGAACGCCGACAACGCGCCGTAGCGCATGTGGTTGTGGCGCCCCAGCATCAGGTTGTCGACGACCGTGAGATGGGAGAACAGCTCGATGTTCTGGAACGTGCGAGCCATGCCCCGCGCGGCGATCTTGTGCGGCCGCATGCCGACCAGGTCGTCGCCGTGGAACCGCACGGTCCCGCGCTGCGGCCGGTAGACGCCGCTCAGGACGTTGAAGATGGACGTCTTGCCGGCGCCGTTCGGGCCGATGATGGCGAAGAGCTCGCCCTCCTCGACGGTGAACGACACGGTGTCGACGGCGACGACGCCGTCGAACGTCAGCCGGATCTCGTTGACCTCCAGCACGCTCAAGACAACCACCGCTTCCTGCGCTTGTAGTGCTTGACCGCACGGAACGAGGAGGTGCCGAGACCGAGGTAGAACTCGCGGATGTCGTCGTCGGCGAGGAGTGCGTCCGCCGGCTTGTCCATGACGACCTTGCCGGTCTCGAGCACGTAGCCGTGGTCGGCGATGGAGAGCGCCATGCTGGCGTTCTGCTCGACCAGCAGGACCGTGGTGCCCTGTTCGTTGATCTTCACGACGAGGTCGCGGATCTGCTGCACGAGTAGCGGCGCGAGGCCGAGGCTCGGTTCGTCCAGCAGCAGGTAGGACGGTTCCGACATGAGCGCCCGGCCGATCGAGAGCATCTGCTGCTCGCCGCCGGACAGGTAGCCCGCACTCTGTCTTCGCCGTTCCAAGAGCCGCGGGAACAGCTCGTAGCAGCGTTCGAGGTTGTGGCTGAGCCTCTTCGGCCTGGCGTGCCCGCCGACCTTGAGGTTCTCCTCGACCGTGAGCTCGCCGAGGATCCGGCGGCCCTCCAGCGCCTGTTTGATGCCACGGTCCGCGATCTTCGCCGGTGAGAGGCGGTGGATCGGTTCACCGTCGAGCGTGATCGAGCCCTTGGTGACCTTGCCGTCGTGCACGTCGAGGAGCCCGCTGAAAGCCCTCATCAACGTCGTCTTGCCTGCTCCGTTGGCGCCGAGCAGGGCCACGACCTTGCCCTGCGGCACCTTCAGGCTCACGCCCCTGAGCACCAGCATCACGTCGTCGTAGACAACCTCGAGGTTGTTCGCTTCGAGCACCAGCGCCTCCTGTGGGGCGTCGTGACATACCGCGCAGTATGCCGCTCGTGAGACTTGGATCACAGAGCGGTTTGACCACTGTGGGCGATTTCGTGATGTGCAGATCGCAATTGGCGCAACACTCTGCGTGACCGTCCTGAGTGGACACATGACGGATGTGTAACGGCGCGTGACGCGGGTACTCACCTTCCGACACCAAGATGAAGGAGGAGGTTTCGTGACCACCATTGAGAAGTCGGTGGACGTCCACGTGCCGGTGAGCACGGCCTACAACCAGTGGACCCAGTTCGAATCCTTCCCGGCGTTCATGGACGGCGTCGAGAAGATCGACCAGCTCACGCCGACGAAGACGCACTGGACCACGAAGATCGGCGGTGTCGTACGCGAGTTCGACGCCGAGATCACCGAGCAGCACCCCGACGAGCGGGTCGCGTGGACCACGGTCGACGGTGCGCCGCAGGGCGGCGTGGTCACGTTCCACCGGCTCGACAACGACACCACTCGGGTGCACGTCCAGATGGAGTACCACCCCGAGACCTTCACCGAGAAGGCAGGAGCGGCGCTCGGCGTCGTCGGCCACCGGGTGGAGGGCGACCTCAAGCGGTTCAAGGAGTTCATTGAGAACCGCGGAGTCGAGACCGGCGCGTGGCGCGGCGACGTGACGCCGCCGCCCCAGGTCTGATCGCGGTGCGCGTTGACGCCAGACCAGCACGCGGCGTTCGAGGAACTCGCCCGCACCGCCCGTGACTCGCCTCGTTATTACGTGATGCGAGACAGGCTGGTGCGCGAGTACCTCCCGCTCGCCCGGCACATCGCCCGCCGCTTCAGCGAACGCGGCGAGCCCATGGAAGACCTCGCGCAGGTGGCAGCGGTCGGCCTCATCAACGCCATCGACCGGTTCGACGTCGGCAGGCAGACGGACTTCCTGTCCTATGCCGTCCCGACGATCACCGGCGAGGTGCGGCGCCACTTCCGCGACCAGTGCTGGGCGGTGCGCGTGCCCCGCAGGTTGAAGGAGCTGTGCGACTCGATCGACGGAGCCACCGCCGAACTGTCGCACCGCACCGGGCGATCTCCCACTCCCTCCGAGATCGCCCGGCACCTGGGGATCCCGCTCACCGACGTCTACGAGGGCCTGCGGATCGAGAAGAACATCGCGTTCGCGTCCCTCGAAACCCTGGAGGGCTCGACCGTCGACGACCCGGCCCTCGAAGGCGTCGAGATCCACGAGGCCCTGCAGCCGATGCTGCGGGGCCTTCCCCGCCGGGAACGCACGATCGTCGTGCTGCGCTTCTTCGGCCGCCTCACCCAGACCGAGATAGCCCGCCGCGTCGGCATCTCCCAGATGCACGTGTCGCGGCTGCTCACCAAGTCCCTGGACCAGCTGCGACACGATTTGCTGGCAGAGGAGTGAAATGAGCGAGCGGGAATGTCCGGTTCTGGCGATACTGCTCTCATGAACCGGTTGCGGTGGCCCCAGAAGCTGGCGATCAGCACTGGCGCGCTGCTCGTCGTCTGGGGAGTGGCCGGGTTCTTCGTGACCGGGTTCTCGCCGTTCGCGGGCGAGGCCGACACCTGGATCCTCGGGCTGCGGGTGAACCCGCTGCAGAACGTGATCCACGTGGTGTTCGGTCTGGCGCTGCTGGCGTCGTACGCGCGGTTGAAGGCGTTGAGCAGCACGGGCCTTCTGCTCGCGATGCTGCACCTGGTGATGTTCGGGCTCGGGCTCGCCCGGTACGACGAGCAGGTCGTGAACTTCCTGAACGTCAACCCCGGCTCCAACGCGCTGCACTTCGTCGCCGGGTTCGCCTGCCTGGCGGCGGCGCAGGGTGCCGCGTGGTGCCGGCAGTGCGACAAGGCGCCGGTGGTCAAGCCCGCCTGAGCAGCCTGAGCACCGCACGTTCCGGATCGCCGCGGCCGATGACGTCGCCGTGCTCGAACGCCTCGACCAGGCGCGGGTCGACGTAGGACTTCCTCGCCACTGCCGGGGTGTTGCCGAGGTTCTCCGCGACCTCCTTCATCACCGCGCTGACCGCGCGCTTCGACGGCTTGGGCTGTGCCGCGAACGCCTGCGCGGCGAACACCGTGGCGTGCCAGGTGCGCAGGTCCTTGGCACTGAACTGGTCGCCGACGAGCTCGCGGAAGCGGTCGTTGACGTCGTCGGCGGTGAGATCGAAGACGCGGTCGTCCCCGGCCTTGCGCCGGAGCAGTGGCCTGAGGGCTTTCGCGAGGCGGGCGTCGGTGATCTCCTCGTCCACCTCGACGCCGGACTTGGCGGGGAAGCGGAAGCGGACCCTGTCCGCGCGCACGCTGATGTGGGAGCACAGCAGGGTTGTCACGCCGTGGGTGCCGTTCTCCTCCACGTACTGCTCGTGGCCCACGCGGAAGACGCCGAGGTCGAGCATTCTGAGCGCGATGGCGAGCGCTCGCGTGCGGCCGCGTGACGTCATGTCCTGCTCGACCTGGTCGCGGAAGGCCCTGAGCTTCGGGGCCAGTTCGAGGACCCGGTCGAACTTCTCGGCGTCGCGGTCTGTGCGCCACTGGTCGTGGTAGAGGTATTGGCGCCTGCCCGCGTCGTCGTAGCCGAGCGCCTGGATGTGGCCGTTCGGGTGCGCGCAGATCCACACCTCCTGCCACGCGGGTGGGATGACCAGGGCTTTCACCCGTTTCACGGCGTCGGCGGGCAGGGCGTGGCCGCGCTCGTCGAGGTAGCGGAAGCCGGTGCCGTGCCGCCGTCTGGTCCAGCCCGGTCCGGCCGGATCGCTGCGCTTCAGTCTCAAGTGGTCACTCCAAGATTGATCTCCGCAGAACGCGGGTACCCGCTCGCCGATGAGTCACTACACGGTCGGTGTCGAGCAGGAGTTCCTGCTCGTGGACCCCGCGTCGCGGCGGCCGGTAGCGCTGGCGCCACGGGTGCGGGAGGTTTCGCGCGCGCCCGGTGACCTCGACGTGCAGGGTGAGCTCACGCCGTTCCAGATCGAGATCGCGACCGGGGTGACCTCGAACTTCGACGAGCTGTCCGAGCAGGTCCGGCTGGGGCGCCGGGTGCTCGTGGACGCCGCCGAGCAGGCCGGGTGCCGGTTGGTCGCCACCGGGATGCCGCCGATCGGCGAGGCCGGTCCGCCTCCCGGATCGGATGACCCGCGCTATCACCGGATCGAGTACTCCCACCGAAGACTCGTGACCGGAACGGGTGCGTGCGGACTGCACGTCCACGTAGGAGTTTCATCAGCGGCCGAAGCGTTGTCGGCATCCAACAAGCTGCGGGTGTGGCTGCCGACGTTGCTGGCGTTGAGCGCCAATTCCCCTTACTACCAGGGGGAGGACACCGGTTACGCGAGCTGGCGGTCGATGGTGTGGTCGCGCTGGCCGGTGAGCGGACCGCCGCCGTTCTGGCGCGGGCCCGCCGACTACGACCGCACCGTGCAGGCGTTGATCAGCTCGGAAGCGTTGATGGACAGGGCGATGGTGTACTGGGACGTCCGCCCGTCCGCCGATCATCCGACGGTTGAAGTGCGCGTTGCGGACATTCCACAGCTGGCAACGGAAGTCGCCGTTCTCGCCGAGCTGATCCGGGCCCTAGTCGTGACGGAACCCTCCGAAGGACGGGTGGACGATTCCGTGCTGCGAGCGGCATATTGGCGGGCGTCGCGCGACGGGGTCGACGGACTGGCCGCCGATCCACACACCGGAAAACTCTCCCCCGCGTTCGACCGGGCAGTGTCGTTGGTCGAGCACGTCGAGGTCGCACTGCGCGATCGTGGCACTCTGTCTACTGTGGAGCAGCAGTTGGACTGGTTGCGCCACAACGGCTGCGGTGCCGCACGGCAACGACGCTGCCCGGACCCCGAGTCCCTTGTGGACATGCTGATCGCCCGAACGCGTGAGGAAACCTGATGCGCCTCCCCGCTCCCCGCGGCCACATGAGCTCAGCCCTGGTCGCGGCACTGCGCCTGCCGCCCCCACCCCGGCCCGCGCTGCTCGCCGGCGGCGGCACCAGGGACGCCTGGCAGGACGACGACCTGCAGCTGTCGCTGTGGATCTGCTACGAGCTGCGCGGTTTCGACGACGTCGCCCCCGGCTGGGCCGGACACCCGGCCCTCGCCCAGTTCCACGCCGCGCTGGAAGCCCGCTGGGAGGAGTCACTCAGGTCGCTGACCGAGGTCACCACCCCCGCCGCTCTCTCGGTGAACGGCCTCGCGGAACTCCGCAAGCACCACGCCTTCTGGCAGCCGCGCCGCGAGATGCGTTCGGTGCTGCGCGACCTCCACGGCGACGCGTACGGCCGCCGTTCCGAACGCACCCACTCGGTCCTGTTCTCCGTGACGCTTCGCGACCTCGACCTGGCGACCGGCGTCGACGAAATGCCCGCCCCGACCCTCGCCCTGGTGAACGCGCTGTCGTTGTTCGGCGCACACCGCCGCCTGGTCGGCGCGCTCGTCGGCTTCCTGACCGCGGTCGACACGATCGGCGGCGACCCGTTCGCCCAACTGCTGCCCGTCCAGTGCCCACCCGAGGACGTCCGCCTCGGCTTCACCACGTGCCACGAACTGCACGCCCGCCTCACCCAGCACGTGCAGTCGTCGCTCCAGACGGGCCGCACGTCACTGAGGGGGCGTTGGATGGCACCACAGCCCCGCGTTAACGTGGGGTGCTGACATTCTCTTGAAGGGAGACAGCGTGCCCGACCCCTCCGCCCTGGCCACCGTGGTCGTCAACCGGATCGCGCCCGACGTCGTCGTGCTGCAGGTGTCCGGTGAGCTCGACACCACGTCCAGCGGCGAACTGACCGGGCCGCTCGACGCACACGTGACGGAGGGCCAGCGAGCCGTCGTCGTGGACCTCGGCGGGGTGCGATTCCTCGGGTCCGCCGGGTTGGAGGCGCTGGTGCTGGGACAGCAGCGTGCTTCGAAGGCCGGGGTCGAGTTCGTGGTGGTGGCTTCGACGCGTGCGGCGTTGCGTCCGATCGAGGCGACCGGGCTCGACCTGGTGTTCACGATCGTGGGGTCGGTGGACGAGGCGGCGGCTCGCTACTCGGACTCGAAGTAGGCGCCGTCCGGTCCGGCCTGCGCGGCGGTGGCGATGACCGCCGCGTCCGGGGCCACGGCGTTGATCCGCAACCGGGGGAACGACCTCGCGTACTGCACGGCAACCAGGTTCGCGATCGCCTCGGCGGTCGCCCCGTGGCCGGTGATCACGACGTTCGGAGCCGCCGACCGTTCCAAAGCCGGCAGGTGCCCCTGCAACACCCGGACCACCTCAGCGAGGGCGCTCTCGAACTCCGGCGCGGCACCCGCGTCGATGATCAGCACGTCCAGGTCCGCACCCTCGGCGACCACGGTGTGCCCCGCGGACGTGAGCAGGCGGGAGGTCTCGCGGCCGAGGGCCTCGTCCGCGCCGGTGATCAGCACAGCAGCCACGGCGCACACGCTAGTCCTGGCCGATGTCCTCGTACCAGAGCTCGGGGCGCTCGGCGATGAACGAAGTCATCAGCTCGATCAAAGAGGCGTCCTCGACAACGGTGACGCCCACGCCGTGCTCAGCCAGCCAGTCGTGGCCGCCGTAGAACGTCGTCGCCTCGCCGATCAGCACGTGAGAGATGCCGAACTGGCGGACCAGGCCGCTGCAGTACCAGCACGGCGACAGGGTCGTGACCATCGTGGTGCCCCGGTAGCTGCGCTGCCGTCCGGCGTTGCGGAAGGCCGAGGTCTCGGCGTGCATCGAGGCGTCGCCGTCCTGCACGCGCCGGTTGTGGCCCCTGCCCAGCAGACGGCCGTCGCCGCCGAAGAGGGCCGCGCCGATGGGGATTCCGCCTTCGGCGAGTCCCATCCGCGCCTCTTCGACGGCGACGGCCAGCATTTCCTCAGCTGTCATGCACTGCAAACTACTTGGTCTTGAACAACTTCACCGTCATGGACGTGCCGGACTGCCTCAGGACCTTCAACCCCACGCCCACAGCGGGGAGCTTCACGCCCGCGTTCGGCTGCTCGGCGTACCAGAACTGCTTGGTGTCGTCGAACGTCGGCTGGGCCGCGGCGCCGCGGACGTAGGACGCCTTGCCGTTGACGCGCAACGTGAAGGAGTCCGACTTCTGCAGGCCGAACGGCGCGTCGTAGCCGCTGACGGTCGGCGACCAGCGCTGGCCCTCGAGGTTGTACAGAGGGGCCGGGTTGGCGTCGATCGGCAGGATCAGGCCCTCGCCGGGGTGCTCGCTGACGTTGTTGTCGAGGAACGAGGTGTTCCACAACGACACCAGCAGGCCGTCCTGGTACGGGAAGTGCTCCACGAAGTCGGGCTTGTCCGGGAAGCTGAAGCGGTACGGGCCGGTCTGGTTGTACTTGCCGTACGACTCGTACGTGCGGTTCGACGCGATGTAGAACTGGTCGAACGTCTTCGTTTCCTTACCGGCGGTCGTGCGGAAGCCACGGGTGGTCCACACGCCTGCGGTCTCGCCGCCGTCGGTCAGCACCGGGGAACCGTCGGCGGTCACCACGATCTGGTCGGCGAAGAAGCCCTGCAACGCCAGCGCGCCGTCGGTGCGGTAGGCGAAGCGCAGCTTGGTGTTCTTGCCGGCGTACGCGTCCAGCGACACGTTCACGTCGACCCACTGGTTGCCGGACGAGCTGGAGATCGCCGGCGAGTTGCCGGAGTCGCGGGCGAACGGGACGCCGCCGGCGGTGCCGTCGAGCTGGGTCCAGCTGCCGTCCTCATTGGACGCTTCGACGTAGAGGTAGTCGTAGTCGGCCTCGATGTCGAAGCGGGCCTTCAACGTCAGCGACGCGGACGTCTTGCCGGTCAGGTCCAGCGGAGCCGTCATGGAGTGGTCGAGGTCGTTGCCCTTCTCGCTCCACCACATCTTGCTGCCCGCGAACGGGGCGCCGTAGTCGAAGTCCTTCGAGATGTCGGGCAGCACGACGACGAGGCCCTGGGCCTTGGCGCTGTTGTACTCGTGCGGGCCGAGTTCGAAGACGCGTTCCTGACCGGCGACGGCGACCTCGTAGTCGAGCCAGCCGAGCTGGAGCTTGTCCCACGCGGAGAACTCGTTGGCGCGCTCGCCGGGCGCCTCGCCGGGCGCGTTGACCCGGTTCTGCGCCATGATCGACCACCAGTTGACGCCGTTCGTGCCGCCGTTGGTGTCGTAGTGGTCCGGCAGGCCGAGGTCGTGGCCGAACTCGTGCGCGAAGACGCTCACGCCGCCGTTCTCGGGCTGCACGGTGTAGTCGCCGACCCAGAGGCCGGTGTCACCGATCTGCGCGCCGCCGAGCTTGTTGGTGCCGGGGCCGGTCGTGTAGTTCTTGAACGCGTAGCCGCGGTGGCTCCACAGCGCGTCCTCGCCCTGCAACGGGTCGCCGTCGGCCTGGTCGCCACCCGCGTGCACGATCTGGAAGTGGTCGATGTAGCCGTCGGGCTCGTTGAAGTCGCCGTCACCGTCGTAGTCGTACCGGTCCCAGACGTCGTACTCGGCCAGTGACGCCTTGATCTGCGCGTCGGTCTTGCCGGCGGCCTTCTGGTCGGCGACCCACTGCGTCACCGCGTCCTTGATGAGCTCACGCGAGTTGTTGCAGATGTTGTCGTTGCACGGGAAGCCGTTGCTGCGGCCGTAGCGCGCCTCGTTGTACTTGACCTTCACCCAGTCCGTGACGAGACCGTTGACGGTGTAGCGGCCGGACGACTGCTTGTCGTAGAAGTTCGCGACGGAGTTGGCGTCCTTCTTGCGGCTGAAGTACAGGTCCTGGAAGTACTTCTGGCTGAAGTCGGGACGCCAGATCGTCGTGTTGTCGACGGCCCGGTTGGGCTCCGGGATCTGGTTGTGCGTCGGCCCGTCGAACCGCTGCGGCCCCGGCGTGCCGGGGTTGGTGTCGCGGTCGGGGTAGTCGGGGTGCCGCTCGTTGCCGAACTCCGTCAGGATCACGAAGATCTTGTCGGTCTTCTCCCGCTCGAGCTCGACGTACTGGTCCTTGTCCTTCTTCTTGCCGACCTTCGCGACGGTGCTGGTCCCCCGCTTCTCGGTCTTCACCTGACCGGTCAGCACGTCGGCGAGCGCCTGCTGCTTCAACGCGCGGCGCTTCACCTCCAGCTCGTGCGGCTGCTCGTCGGACTGCCGCGTCTCCTGGACCTCGGGCTGCACGGGCGGCGTCGCGGTGGCCGGTGTGACCATGCCGGCACTGATGAGCGCGAGCGCCGCTGCTCCCGCCAGAACTCTTCGCACTTGTGTTCCCCTCCTAGGAATCCCGAGGGGAACCTACGTTCGGGATCTGCGTCTCGACACGTCCGATGGTCGGGAGAAAAGGGACAAGCCGGGATCGCGCACAGGTGTTGACCGATCGCCCGGAACGTCGGGAAAGTGGTGGATTCCGTTCCCCGCATGGCCGGGAGGTCGACAGTGTCGTCGATGCAGATCGGAGTGAGCAGGCCGCCGCTCGACTTGGCGGACCTGCCGGAACCGGAGAAGGTGTTCAAGGTCCGCAAGCTCGGGCCTGTCCAGATCGTCCAGTTCGTCATCGGCCCGAGCCTCATCGCGCTCGGCATCTCGATCGGCAGCGGCGAGTGGTTGCTCGGGCCGCAGGCGGTCGGCAAGTTCGGCTTCGTCGGCATCGGCTGGGTGATCACGGTGTCGGCGTTGCTGCAGACGTTCTACAACGTGGAGATCGCCCGCTACGTCGTGGCAACGGGCGAGACCCCGGTCGTCGGCTGGGGCCGGGTGCCGCCGGGCTGGAAGTTCTGGGTACCGCTCTCGCTGGGGTTGTTCTACTTCGCGTTCATCTTCGGCGGCTGGGCGGCGGGCGCCGGACAGGGGCTCTTCGCCCTGATCGCGGGCCGCGGCTACCGCCCTGACGAGATCGAGTACGTGCGGCTGCTCGCCATCGGCCTCCTCGTCGTGGTCTTCCTGATCACGGCGGGCGCCCGCAAGGTGTCGAGAACGCTGGAGCTGACGAACTGGGTGCTCGTCGGCGCGCTGCTGCTGGTGCTGGTCGTGGTGACGGTCGCGATCGTGCCGTTCTCCGTGTGGTGGGAGGGAGTGCGCGGCCTCGTGACCCCGGCCGCGCCGCCGGCCGGCATCACCGCGACGCAGCTCGGCGGCCTCGCCGGCTTCACGGCGCTGGCGTCCGGGCTGAACTGGTACGCCATGAGCCACTACCGCGACAAGGGTTACGGCATGGGCCACCACGTCGGGTTCATCGCGGGCCTGCGCGGCGGCAAGCAGGAACTGCGCCCGGTCGGCGTGACCTTTGTGGACACTCCGGCCAACGCCTCGTTGTGGCGCCGCTGGTACCGGCTGCTGCTGATCGACCAGTGGGCGGTGTTCTTCGTCGGCGCGATGCTCGGCATGTTGCTCCCGACGGTGCTGATGGCGCACCTCGTCGCGGTGTCCGGTCAGCAGCCGACGGCGGCGAACGTGCCGACGTACTCCGCCGAACAGCTGGGCCTGCTCTACGGCCAGGGCATGTTCTACCTGATGCTCATCGTCGGGGTGCTGGTGCTGTTCTCCACGCAGCTCGGCATCTTCGAGGCGCTGGTGCGCAACTTCACCGACGCCGTGCACGCCGTCTCACCGCGGCTGCGGCGCAGGATCGAGGACGACCCGCGCCGGTTCTACTACCCGTTCATGCTGGTGGTGCTGGCGATCATCGCCGGCGCGCTGCACCTCGCGCTGCCCGTGGAACTCGTGCAGATCTCGGCGAACATGTCGAACCTGGGCGCGCTGATGTTCCCGTTCGCGTTGATGTACCTGAACTCCCGGCTGCCGCGCCCGGCCCGGCCCCGGTGGTGGCACCACGTGATCCTGGTGCTGAACGTGGTGTTCTTCGGGTTCTTCTTCGTGAACTTCGTCTACGAGTTCTTCACGGGAGGGCCGCTGGTGCGCTTCTGACGAGGCCGAGCCGGGATCGCATGACTGCTTTCGCAGGTGGTTTCGCGATCCCGGTCCGCGCTAGTGTCGACGTCGATCCAGTTGTGGTCCGCAGCAGTGGCATAGGGGGTCATTGCCGCGGCCGACTGGAGGAGTTCGTGCACAGCAACACCGATTTCGACGTGCTGTTCGTGGAGTTGTTGCCACGCCTGCGGAGGCGCACCGCCCAGCTGGCAGGCGACCAGGCCGAGGACGTGGTGCAGGAGGTCTACCTCAGGTTCCGGAGTTCGGCGTCGCGGCAACGCGACCTGCTCGCCCACCCGAACCCGTACGGCTACGTGCTCATCGCGGCGCTGAACCTCGCGCGCAGCGGCTGGCGGGCCGAACGGCGCCAGGTGCTGTGCGAGGACGTCGAGCCCGGCTCGTACGACGCCGGGTTCGAAGGACAGCGGTTCGTCGCTGAGCTGTTGGCGGGGTTGACGAGCATTCAGGCCACCACCCTGCTGCTGGTCGACATCGCCGGGCATAGCCTGACGGAGGCCGGCCAACTGCTGGGCGTGCACAAAGGGACCGTGCAACGGAACCGCATGCGCGCGTTGAGCAGGCTTCGTGCCGTGGTGGCGGGTCACCAGACCAGCAGGTAGTGGCCCTCGATCACGGCGGTCTGATCCTCCTCGTCCTCCAGCAACGGCTGCAGGGCCGCGATGTCGCCGTCGTACTCGAGCACGAAGTGCAGGCCGGGCTGCCCGCAGAGCCCGCGCACGTACTCGTACAACGACGGCAGCGTGTCGGCGTGCGGGATCACGACCACCTCGTCGGGTGCCTCGACCAACGCGCACTGCCGGGCGACCTCCGCGTCGCCTGGCGGTGCGACGACCACCCACGGCACGGAATTCCTGCGCCACAACGTGAACGGGTGGATGGCGGACTCGACGTCACCCAGCGCGTCCTCCGCCACGCCGCCCAGCACCGGGTCGTCGAGGAGTTCCTCCAGGCGCGGCACCACCTCGGGCAGCACGGCGCGGTCGAACGTGCCGATGTGGCCGAGGCACGTGACGGCGAGCTGCCGCAGTTCGGGGCGGTGGGTGAGGTCGAGCAGGAGTCGTTGCAGCTGTTCGCGTTCCGGGTCGTGCCGGACGAGCGCCAGCAACGCCTGAGACGCGCCGGGGCCGAGCGCCCAGATCTCCTCGTGCCAGCCCTCGACGCACTCCGCGAGCACCACCCGGCAGGCGAGCAGGACGGCGGTCCCCACGTCCCCGGTCACGGTCGCCCAGCCGCCCTCGACGCGGACGCGCGCAACGCCGTTCTGGACGCTCGCCACCGCGTCGCCGTCCCACTCGAACACGACGCCGCCGGGCATCTCGACCTCGCGCATCGGGCCGTAGCCGGCGAGAGCCGCGCGGACCTCGTCGATCACTTCGGCGGGAGGGCTTCCACGAAGTCGCGGCAGCGCGCGAGCCACGAGTCGAGGGCCTCGTCCTCCGAGATCGCCTCGCCGTCGACGACGACCCAGCCCCTCATCGGCTTGCCGGTGAAGTCGAACACCCGCGTGCCCGGCAACCCCAGCGCCTCTTCCTGCGCCTCCGGGCCAACGCGCGCGAGCAGGTCGGAACCCAGGGCTCCTACCAGCATGTTTCCCCGCCACATGAACACCAGGGTGCCGAACATCTTGCGCGTGCTGAGGTCCGGCAGGTCGCCGAGCGACTCGCCGAGACGGTGCGCGAGGCCCTCGTCGTACGCCATGCGCTGAATACTGTCTCAGCGAGTTGTCAGGCGCCTCTCAGTTTCGTGTGGCTTCATGGACATACAGGACATAAGGAGGCCCGAGTTGTTCGGCTTGATCGGCTGGATCGTCGGCTGGGTGTTGACGCTGTTCATCGTCGTGATGATCGGCCGGATGATCGTGGACTGGGCCGTCACGTTGCAGGCCCGCGGC
Source organism: Lentzea sp. JNUCC 0626 (assembly GCF_043632865.1). Lineage (NCBI taxonomy): Bacteria > Bacillati > Actinomycetota > Actinomycetes > Pseudonocardiales > Pseudonocardiaceae > Lentzea > Lentzea sp. JNUCC 0626. The sequence goes on along the minus strand of NZ_CP171635.1, from coordinate 9,652,247 downwards.
GACTGGGTGTGGAAGGTGCGGCGGGTGACGCACGGCATCACCGAACCCGTGCTCGCGCCCGTGCGCAAGGTGTTGCCGCCCGTGCGGTTCGGCGGGTTCGGGTTGGACCTGGCGTTCACCGTCGTGTTCATCGCGGCGTTGATCCTGCGGTCGATCGTGTGGTGAGGACCCCGGGGTTGAGCACGCCCTGAGGATCGAGCGCGGCCTTGGCACCGGACAGGGCCGCGTGGAAGACGTCCGGCCGTTGGCGCGCGTACCAGGGCATGTGGTCGCGGCCGACGGCGTGGTGGTGCGTGATCGTGCCGCCGGAGCTGATCAACGCCTCGGAGACCGCCGCCTTGATCTCGTCCCACTGCGCGGTGAGGCTGCCCCAACGACCCGGCGCGTAGATGCCGTAATAGGGCGCGGGACCGTCCGGGTAGACGTGGGTGAAGCGGCACGTGACGATGCCGACGCCGCACACCTCCTGCAACACCTTGGTCGCCGCCTCGACGACGGCCGCGTGCAGGCCTGGGAACCGGTCCCAGGTGCAGGCCGTCTCGAACGTCTCGGTGATCATCCCGTGCTGCGCCATCGCGTCCCGCTGGTACGGCATGCGCAGGAACGACTTCCGCCACCGTCCGGCCGCGCCCTCGACCACCTCGCCGTCGCCGCAGAGCTCCAGTGCACGCGCCAGAAGCCCATCGACCGGGTGATCGGCCGACTCAAAAGCCAGCACCAGCACGGACTGCGGCGAGCCCGCGTTGAGGAACGCCTCGGCCGGGTCCAGCAGACGGCAGTTGGCCGGGTTGAGCCCGGACTGCGCGATCAGCCGCGTCGCCTCCACGGCCCGTTCCCACGACGCGAACCGCACCGACGCCCCCGAACGAAAACCCGGTGGTGACTGCAGGCGCATCCAGGCCTCGGTGATCACGCCCAACGTGCCTTCGGACCCCAGGAACAACCGGTCCGGCGACGGCCCCGCCCCCGAACCCGGCAACCGCCGTGACTCGGAGATCCCTTGCGGCGTCACGACCCTGAGCGACTCCGTCAGGTCGTCGATGTGCGTGTAGAGCGTCGCGTAGTGGCCGCCGGCGCGGGTGGCGAGCCAGCCGCCGAGCGTGGAGAACTCGAACGACTGCGGGAAGTGCCGCAACGTCAGGCCGAAAGGCTTGAGCTGCGCCTCCAGCGACGGCCCGAACACCCCCGCCTGGATCCGCGCGGCCCGGCTGACCGGATCGACCTCCAGCACCTGGTCGAGGTGCCCGAGGTCGAGCGTCACGACCCGATCGAGGTCACGCGGTTCGACCCCGCCGACCACGGAAGTGCCGCCACCGAAGGGAATCACCGCGACACCCCGCGAAGAACACCAGTCCAGCACGTCCACGACGTCCTGCTCGGTGCGCGGCCGCGCCACGGCGTCGGGTAACGGCCCGACGTCCCCGGCGAGGTTCCGCGTGACGTCGCGGTACGCCTGGCCGCGAGCGTGCGCGAGCCGGTCGACGCGGTCGGTCGAGAGGAGCGCGGACGGTTCGAGACGCGACTCCGGCACGTCGAGCGAGGCGGGATCGGGTGGCTCGTGGAACGTCAGATCGGCGTCCGGCAACACCGCCCGCACCCGTTCGACCAGCGCACGGCGCTCTTCCGGGGTGACGGCGTCCTCGACGTTGCCCCAGCCCCACCACGACCTCGTTGTCATGGCGAGCAACCATAAGCGAAACGAGCGGGTTCTGGAATGCCCGGCACTGAAAAGCACTACCGTCGGGACGCATGAAGCCCTGGGGGATAGTGGCTTTGCTGGCGCTGGTGTTGGTGGGCGTGGCCGGAACGGCCGGGTACGTCAACTCGCTGCCGCCCGGCAACTCCTCGACCGACGACAGCGCGGAGAACACCGCCCACTGCCTGGCCAAGTATCCGGTGCCGGACACAGCGGCCAGGTTCACGGCCCGCGCGCAAGACGTCTACAGCGGCTGCGGCGGCACAGAGGTCCTCGAAGCCACCGACATCGGCAACCGCCTCGTCGACACGGAGGAACCCAGCGCCCGGCTGGTCCTCCTCATCGACATGCCCGGCCACCAGGGCATGTTCAGCAAGCAGGACCCCGTCACGGCCTGCTACCAGGTGGAGTTCAACTACTTCGGCCTCGACAACGGCCCTGACCGCATCGACTGCCCACAGGACCCCTTCCGCCCTGGAATCCCGGACGGCTACGAGAACGCCTTCAAGGCGGTGCTGGCGGAACTCCCGCCCACCCCCGCGGAGGAGGACGTGCGGAAGGCACTGCAGGCGAAGCTCCCACCGCTGCCGGTGAACGCGAAGACCGGCACCACCTGGCCCGCACCCGACGTCAGGGTCTACGTGGCCTGGGGTGTCGCCGACATCGGCATCAGCGCCGACGCCCGGCGCGGCCGGTGCCTCCAGGGCACCCGCCTCGCGGACGGCACCGTCACCGTGTGGTTCCAGCCTCCTCCGTCACCCGAGGCGCAGGGCATGGTGACCTGCACCCCCGAGAACGCGGTGGACGCTCAGCGACGGCCGAAGTGATCGCCCTTGGCCAAGTCGAGGAACGCCTCCCAGGCCCGCGCCGACACCGGGATGTGCGCCGCTGGAGCCTTGCTGTCCCGAACACCGACTCCCGCGCCGATCTCCACGCAGTTGTTGCCGTCGGGGCTGTAGCTGCTCTTACGCCACACGGTGGCCTCCTCAGGAGACGATGTCGGTGATCAACCTCCTCGATTGTTCCGCATCCAAGGCCACCCCAGCCAGGGACTTCAGGATGTCCGTGTAGAGGTCGACGGACGCCTTGTCCTCCATGAAGATGCCCGAGTTCATCGTGTCCGTGTAAACGATGGACGGGATCTTCTTGAACTTCATCAGGCTGAACTCGCCCATCGCCCCGGCGTGCGCGCCGATCGACGTGGGCACGACCCGGACGGTGATGTTCGGCCGCACGGACATCCGCAGCAGGTGGTGCAACTGGTCGCGCCACACCGACTCACCACCGACGGGCAGCATCAACGCCTGCTCGTGCACGTAGAAGAAGAACTTCCGCGTGCCGTCGAGGATCTGCTGCCTGGCCACGCGTGCCTCCACGCGGAGGGCGATGTCCTTGGCTTCGATCTTCGGCCACACCTCGTACAGTGGCCGCATGTAGTCGGGGATCTGCAACAGGCCCGGCACCAGCGTCAGGTGCCAGCTGTACAACTCGCTCACGACCGCCTCGTGCTCGACGAGCGTGCGCATCTTGATCGGCATCACCCCCTGGTAGTGCTGCCACCAGCCCTTCTCCCTGGACCCCTTGAAGAGGGCCATGAGGTGGTCGAAGTCTTCTCCTGTCACCCGGCAAAGGCCGAGCAACCGGGCGAAGTCGACCTCGGTCACCCCGCCCTTCCCCGTGAGCAGGTCCGAGAGCTTCTGCGGATCCCACCCCAACACTTCGGCTATGGCGCGGTGCGACATCCCCGTCGAATCGACCGCCGCGCGAACGAGCGCGGCGAACTCGCGGCCGCGCATCGTGGAGGCTCGTACTGGCATGTCAGGAAAGTAGGGCCGGTTCCACCCGGCCAGACACCGTTTGGAGCCAAGTACAACCGAAGAGATGGTCGTTGGAGGGTCTCCATCACCCCGCGCCGAAACAGACGAACCCCACTGCCGCAGCGTAAGCGGCGTCATCCGAGGCAGCTCGCTGCACGGCGGCCAACGCCTCGGCCGGGGCCATGCCGGCGGCGAGTTTCTGGTGCAGTTCCACCATGACCGGGGCGGTGCCGTCGGTCGGCACCGGCACCACGGGCGCGATCAACGTCCGGGTGCCCAGGCTCAGCAGCGCGGCGGTGAAGCCCATCAGTTCGTCGCCGGGGCGCACGGCCGACTGGCCCGTGTCGCACGCCGACAGCACGACGAGCGTCGGCGGGCGGCGCAGGCGTTCGATGTCGTAGACGGTCAGCGGGCCGTCGGCGAGTTCGAGCGCGGAGAACAGCGGGTTGTCCACGCGGAACGAGCCGTGCGCGGCGATGTGGGCCAGCGCGGCACCGTCCATTGAGGACGCGACGGCGCTCACGGTGGCCTCGGCGTCGACCAGCACGCGGGCCGGGACGTGGGCGCTGATGGCCTTGATCTCGGTGGGGGCGGCGGCCATCCGCGGTCCCGCGGCGAGCACGGCCTCGCCCGCGGCGTCCGGGACCGACCAGGCGCGCAGCCAGACGGAAGCCGAGGGGGCGACGGTCACCTGGCGGTTCAGCACGGCCCACGGCAGGCCGTTGAGGGCGCCGGTCGGCACGACCACCAGTGGCCTGCCGTCGATGCGTGCGGCCAGCGGTTCCAGCAGGCGGCGGGCCAGCAAAGACGCGGCGTGCGAGGCGGAAGACCGTGCCACGGCGAGGTTCGGCAGTTGAGGCGGCAGCGTCACCAGGCGGTGCAGGGCGAAGCGGAGCAGGCGGATCTCGCGGACCACGCCGTCGACCGGGCCCAGCGAGTGCAGGGTGGCGCGGCCGTCCGCCAGGACCACGGCCAGCAACGAACCGTCGTGCTCGACGAACTCGATCAGCGCCGACGAACCCAAAGCGGCGGCCAGCGACGCGACCGACGGGGGCTTGAAGACCGAGACCTCACCGGACACCTGGCGGGTGAGGTCGCGGACGCGTTGTTCGGCGCGGACCAGCTTGGCGCGCAACGAACCCGCCGGTTTCCCGGCCAGCACGGCGGATTCCACGTCGGCGGAGACCGCGCGCAGCGACGCGAGGGCGTCTTCGAGGCGCGGATCGTCCGGCGGCGAGACGGACTTCATCCGCAACGCTCCGGCCCGCCAGCTCTCGGTCCACGACAACACGCGCGAGGCACTGCCCGAGGCCATCGCCAGCGCCAGTCCCTCGGCCGCCAACGCCTGCCCCTGCACACCGGCGGAGGCGCGCAACTCGGCCGCTCCCAACGACACCCGGTACTCGTCGAGCAGCCCGATGCCGCGACGCAACGCCGACGACGTGCCGCGGACGTCGCCGGAGAGCTTGCGGCGCAACGCTTCCGCGTACCAGCCGCGCACCCGCAGCCCCGCCGGGCCGCGCAGCCGGGCCGCCGCCGCGACGGACAGCTCGGTCACCGCACGGGCGCGGTGCCCGAGGTCGGCGGCGACCAGACCGGCGTCGATGCGGGCTTCCAGGGCCGGCAGGCGCCAGTCCATCGCGTCGAGTTCGGCGGCCACCCGCGACAACGCGAGGCGCAACGGCCGGGACCGGTCACCGCGCAGCACGGCCGCGTGCAGTTCCAGATACCGCGCCCCGGCGGCCCACAGCAGGCGTTGCTCGCGGCGGAACCGGCGGCGGGCCTCGGCGGCGAACGCGTTGGCGGCGTCGGGATCGTCGTCGAGCAGGGCGATGCGGGCGCGGAAGTACAGGGCCTCGGAGACGCCCAGGGGGTTCTTCAACTCCTTCAGCTCGACGATGGCGCGGTCGGCGGCGGCGCGGGCCTCGTCCAGCAGCGGCACGGAGACCAACAGTTCAAGGCGGTTCACCAGCAGCACCGGGCGCATCACGTCGAGACGGCGGTAGACGTCCTCGGCCTGGTCGAACAACGACAGCGCGGCCGGCACGTCACCGCCGCGCGTGGCCATGATGCCCGCGTTCCAGTTGACGTCGGCGACGCCGAGTTCCTGGCCCAGCTCCCCCAGCAACGAGGCGGCCAGGGAGAAGTCGGCCGACGCCTCGCGCATGTTGCCGACGTACGCGCGCACGAGACCGCGGTTGTTGAGTGCGCGCGCTTCGACCAGCTGGTCCCCCACACGGCGGGCACCGGCGATGGCGGCGGTGTAGTCGCGTTGCGCGTCGTCGTAGCGAGTCAGGTAGTGGAAGACGACGCCGCGTTGCATCAGCGCGGCCACCGAGTCGGCACCGGCCAGTTCCGGCATGGCGTCGTCGAGCAGCGTCAGCGCGGCCTTCTGCTTGCCCGTGTAGGCGAGCACCCACGCGAGGCTCATCTGCGCCAGCGCGGCCAGGCGCGGCAACGCCGCCTCGGAGGCGATGCGGATCGAGCGGCGGAGGTGCCGGGCGGCGCCGGGGAAGTCGTGCATCTCGCGCAGCGCGAGGCCGATCGCGCGCTCGGCGATCGACGATTCCGAGCGGTCTTCCGTCGCGCGGAGCACCGCGCGCGCCATCTCCACGGCGGCGCGCGGGTTGCGCTGCCTGGCCTCCAGCGCGTCCTCGGCGGAAAAGTCGGTCACGGCAACACTTTATCCGCTGTGGTAGCTTGATCAAGCTCGGTCGGGGTGCCCGTCAACGCTGCTTTAGTGAGGCCGTGGTGTCGAAAACGCCAGAAAGCGCGGAGCTTTACCAAAGAGCTTTCCTGCAGCTCATCGCCGAGGACAAGAACATCAGCTTCCACGCCGAACGCGGGCGTGAATTCCTTTATCGGCCGGGGCAGTTGCTCGTCGGAGCCGAGGATCAACAACGCGTGATCGAAAAGCTGCGCGAAAACAACATCGGCGCGCGGCCCGGCGAGGGATTCGCCGGATTGGCACGATTGACGTTGCCGAACAACGCCGAGGACATTCCGCGCATTGTTCGTCTGCTGCGGGATCAGCGGAACTGGCCGAACGAGCGCGTGCCGCTCGTGCAGCCGCACCACGTGATCGTCGGCCACGGCGGTCTGGTCATGGGCAACCCCGGCGACCGTCCCTACCCGACGGACCCGGTCGTGGCGCCGAAGTTCGACGAGCGACTGAAGGACGTCCGGGTCGGCATCATCGACACCGGCATCTCGCAGGGTGCGAGCAGCGAGCACTCCGACTGGTTCGACGGCCGCTACGCCAAGGAGGCGGACGACGTCGACGCCGCCTACGCGAGCGGCGACAACTTCGCGTTGCAGGGCGGGCACGGCACGTTCGTCGCGGGCGTCATCCAGAACGCGGCGCCCGGCGTCACGTTCGACCCGGAGGTCGGCCTCGACCCCAACGGGTTCGGTGACGAGGAGCGGATCTGCCGCAAGATCACCGAGCTGGGCCGCAAGAAGGTCAACGTCCTGAACCTGTCGCTCGGCTGCTTCACCGAGGACGACGTGGCGTCCGAACCGCTGCGCCGCACGATCGAGGCGCTGCCGGAGGACATCGTCGTGGTCGCGTCCGCCGGCAACCAGGGCACGCAACGGCCGAGCTGGCCCGCCGCGCTGTGCGGGGTCACCGCCGTCGCCGCCGCCCAGCAGGAACGCGACGGCTCGCTCGCCCCGGCGTTCTACTCGAACTGGGGTCACTGGGTCGACGCCTGCGCCATCGGCAACCGCGCCTCGACGTACCTGAAGGGCGAGTGGCAGCTGCCCGGCGAGGCCTCGGCTACGCCGTTCGCGCTGTGGGCGTACTGGTACGGCACGTCGTTCGCCGCTCCCCTGGTCACCGGCCGGATCGCCGCCACGATGGTGTCCGAGGGCGTCGACGCACGTCAGGCGCGTGACAAGCTGCTCACCGGGCCGGTCTTCCACCCCGGCTACGGAATTTTCGTCAAATAGTTGTATCTGCGAGGCAACCTCGGCCTCCGCCAGTTGTGACCGCAAGGAGTCGACGTGACCTCTGCATCCCCGATCGCCGCGCTCGTGAGCGCGGCGGCCGAGGGCGACCAGTCGGCGTGGAACGAGATCGTGGACCGTTACACGCCGCTGGTGGTGTCGGTGATCTACAAGCACCGGCTGCGCCCGTCGGATGCGGCCGACGTGAACCAGACGCTGTGGCTGCGGCTCGTGGAGCAGATCGGACGGCTCCGCGAGCCGGAGGCGCTGCCCGGCTGGATCATGACGACCACCCGCAACGAGTGTCTGCGCGTGCTGCGCGTGCAGCAGCGGACGCACCTGTACGACCCACTGTCCGAATCGGACGCCTTGGAGTCGGAGCAGGTGGACGCGGACGTCGAGGCGGACCTGCTGGCGGTGGAGCGGCGGCAGGCGTTGCGCGATGGGTTCGCCGAGCTCACGGACCAGTGCAAGCGGTTGCTGACGAAGCTGATGACCGATCCGCCGCCGAGCTACCAGGTCGTGAGCGAAGAGCTCGCGATGCCGGTCGGCAGCATCGGCCCGACGCGGATACGTTGCCTGGAGAAGTTGCGGAAAACTCCAGCGATCGCAGCCTTCCTGGGATCGCCGGTCAAGAGAGGAGGTGTGCTGGGTGCGGCACGACTGGGACAGTGACGAAGTACTGCTCGACGCCTTGCGCGACGCGTTGAGCACACCTTCCGAGGAGGTCCCGCCGGAGTTCGTGGAGGCCGCCAAGGCCGCCTTCACCTGGCGGACCATCGACGAGGAGCTGCTGCTCATCACGTCGTACGACTCCGTTCTCGACGACACGTTGTTCGCCCGTGCACGCTCCACGGCCACGGCCCGGCAGCTGGTGTTCGACGCGGACGGCGTGATGTTGCAGGTCGAGGTGTCGGCGGCGGGCGTGACCGGTCAGCTGATGCCCGCGTCCGGGCCGATCACGCTCGTGACGCCGAGCGGCGACCACGAGACGGCCGAAGTGGACGAACTGGGGTCGTTCGTGATGGGGGTGGCGCCGCGGGGGCCGGTGAAGTTCCGGTTCGCCAGTGGTTGCACCGATTGGTTCATCCTCTGAGTCACCATTCGTGTGAACGCTGAATTCCCTCATTCGGCCCACACCTGCCGCCAGTAGGGTTGTCGACGCTCAGAATTCGCATCGCGAGAGGTGTGCTGCTGTGGTCGATCGAGTCAGCTGGGTTCCGGAAGGTGTCAACGTCGACGTCCCGAGTTCCGCCCGGATCTACGACTACCTGCTCGGCGGTGGGCACAACTTCGAGGCGGATCGGGCAACGGCGGAAGCGCTGATCAAGGTGCTGCCCGTGCGGGCGATGGCCCGGCTCAACCGTTCTTATCTGCGCCGGGCCGTTCTGGAACTCGCCGGGCTCGGGGTGCGGCAGTTCCTCGACCTCGGGTCGGGCATTCCGACGGTCGGCAACGTGCACGAGGTGGCGCACGAGGTCGCCCCGGAGTCGAAGGTCGTCTACGTCGACTTCGAGCCCGTCGCGATCACGCACGCCGAGCTCATGCTCTCGGGCGAGCCGGACGTGACGGCGTTGCTCGCCGACCTGCGCGAGCCGGAGAAAGTCGTTGCGCAGGCAAGGGAACACCTCGACTTCTCTCAGCCGATCGGGCTACTCGTCGTCGGTGTCCTCCAGTTCATCCCTGACTCGGACGACCCCTGGGGCGTATTGTCCCGCTACGTGGAATCGCTGCCCTCCGGCTCTTACCTGGCGCTGTCGCACTTCACCGCGGACAGCATGCCGGCGGCCATGGCGGCCGGCGCGGAGATTTTCGCCAAGACCGCGGAGCCGATCACCCCGCGCACCAAGGACCAGGTCGCGAACATGTTGGCGGGCACCGAGATCGTAGAGCCCGGTATCGTCTTCACGCCCGAGTGGCGGCCCGAGTCGCCGGAGGACGTCGGCGACGAACCGTCGAAGGCGAACCTCTACGCCGCGGTGGGTCGCAAGCCCTGATGTCCGCCACACCGCTCGCACAGCGCTGGGCGGCTGTTCTGATCGAGAGCGCGTACTCCCCGATGTCCCGGCGGAAGCTCACGCAGCACCTCGACGAACACGCCGCCCGGCTGCGTGCTGGGCAGGCCGCGGTGGCCATCGGGGAATGGTTGGTGCGCAAGCGTTTCACCGGCCCTGACTCGTTGCGCCGCACGCTGGAGGTGCTCGGTCCGGAGTTCCCGCCCGAGACGCTCGGCGCGCTCGCGTCCGGGTACGTGCGGGCGACGCGTGACCAGTTGTTCGCCGAGCAGGAGAAGGTCAGGGACTCGCTGCTGAAGGCCGTCGAGGACGCGCAGCGCGACCTGCACGACAGCGAGGCCCGGTTCGCCCAGGTCTTCGCGACGACGGCGGTGGGCATCGCGATCTTCGACCTGCACGGCGCGGTCGTGGAGGCGAACGAGGCGCTGGCGGCCATGCTCGGTTACGAGGAGATGCCCAAGGAACTCTTCGCCGAACCCGACGCGGCGGCGCTGGCGGCGGCGTGCCGGCGGATGCTGGAGTCCTCTGTGGACACCGACCGGCGGGAGTGGGAGCTCGCGCAGGAGAACGGCGACACGGTGTGGGCCAACGTCGTGCTGTCCGTGCTGCGCGGGTCGGACGGGCTGCCGAAGTTCCACGTCGCGCTGATCGAGGACGTCACCGAGCAGCGCATGCTCCAGGACTGGCTGCGGCACCAGTCGTTGACGGACCTGCTGACCGGGCTGCCGAACCGCGCGTCGTTCACCGACAAGCTGGAGTCCGCGCTCGCCACCGGCGACCCGCACACCCTGGCGTACCTGGACGTCGACAGCCTCACGATCGTCAACGACGGCCTCGGCTACGCGGCGGGCGACGCCGTGCTGGTCGAGGTGGCCCGCCGGTTGCGGGCCGTGCTGCCGGACGCCGTTGTCGCGCGCGTCGGCGGCGACGAGTTCGTGGTGCTGATCCACGGCTCCCCCGATGTCGCGGCACTCGCGGCGACGATCGACGAGGAACTCTCCGAGCCGGTGTACCTGCAGGGCGCCGGTGTCGCGGTGTCGACGTCGATCGGCTTCGTGCACACGTCCGGCCCCGGCGTCGACCCGACCGCGGTGCTGCGGCGCGCGCACTCGACGTTGCGCAGAGCCGAGGCCGGCGGCAAGCGGCAGTGGGCGCTCTACGACCACGAGGCCGACGCCACCGGTCGTGCCCGGTACGCGCGGATCGCGGCCATGCCCGGAGCCTTCGAGAACGGCGAGATCACCGTGGAGTACTCGCCGGTGTCGTGGGTCTCGGGAGACCTGGCCTTCGTGGAGGCCTCGCTGCGGTGGGGCACGTTCGGCCACGACGAGGTGGCGGCGTACGCGGACGCCCTGGGCCTCGCCTCGCGCGTCGGCCGGATGGTGCTGCAGGACGCGTGCTCGCGCGGCGAACCGGTGCTGATCAGGCTGTCCCGCGACCAGTCGCGCGACCAGGACCTCGCCGCGCACGTGCGGTCGACGTTGCGGGCCTGCGCGTTGCCGGCGTCGTCGCTGTTCCTGGCGCTGGACGTGCGGGCGCTGCCGGACGGCGAGGACAACCTCGAGGTGTTGCACGACATGGGCGTGCACGTGCTGCTGCACGAGTTCGGCGGAGGGTTCGCCGGGCTGTCCACTGTGGACCGCTACCCGATCTGGGGCGTCCGGCTGGCCCGTCCCCCGTCGGAACGGCTGGCCCGGCAGGGACTCGCGCTGCTGGTGCCGTTGCTGCGGTCGGCCGGGGTGCACGTGATCGGCGGGCCCGGTGACCCGGACGAGCTGCGCGCGTTGGGCGTGGACCTGGTGGTGACGCGGTGAGCGGTCGTGGCCGTCAGGGAGACCACGACCGCTCGGACGTGCTTTAGGCCGCGTCCTCGAACGTGGTGGCCTGGACGGTCACCCGTCCACCGAAGTTCCGCACGACCTGAGCCTTCTCGGCGGCGTTCGGGTTGGGGTTCGTGCACGACGTGCCGGCGCTCGCACCGGACATCAGGTCGGTGCACAGGCCCGTCCGGCGGTCCGGCAGCCCGAGGATGTGGCCGAGCTCGTGCGCGGCGATCCGGACCGTGTTGTGGCCCTCGTTGACGGCCTGCCGCCCCATCCAGACCCGCCCGTTGCCGAGGCTGGTCGTCTGGGCACGCGGCCACCCGTTGTCCGCGACGATGGTGATGTTGACGGAACCGCTGTTCCGCTTCACCAGCTTGACGGTGTTCGGGAGCTGCGTGTTCCACACGTTGGCACCCGAGTCGACGGCGGCCTGGAACTCGGCGGCGCCGGCGGAGTTGTAGTACAGCGTGCGGGGCGCGGCTTCAGCGGTACCGATGAGGCCGACCGAGAGGGCGGCCACGCTGGCCGCCACACCGATTGTTTTCCGCAGGGACACAGGAATCTCCTCGCAATGCAGGGTGATTGCTCACCGACTGTATCGCCGAGGTGTTGGCGCACAAGAAGAGTCAAGTGTGAAGCCCGGCTGACACGGTCAAGAGACTTCGTAGGTGAGGTCGCGCCGGAAGGTCCCGAACCCGCGTGTGGCAAGGGAAAACGTGCCCTACCACCGGGTTCCGGGGCCCCTGTCCACCCCGAACAGGCCGCCGCCGAACGGGCGAATAACTGTTCACACGCGACTGGTTCTGATGGACCGGTCGGCGCAACGCCCGCGTCAGCGCGAAGCGGCGAAGTACGCCTTGACCACGCGCATTTCGACAGGGGGAGGGAAATTCTCGTCGTTCGCGCCGAGCCCGCCGACCACGACCGTCCACGCGGACCTCGTCCGGTTCGGCAGCGGACCGTCCCCGGCGAGCACGAACTCGCCCTCGCGGTCGCAGGAGTACGCCCCCACCAGCCCGTCCGCCCGCCCCGGCCACGAACCCCCGTTGCGGCGCCGACACTTCGCACCGTCCGCCAGCTCCAGCCCCCACGGCTGGGCCTTCTGACCGGACTCGCCCCGCGCGGGCTGGGTGGTCGTCAGCCTCCGCAACGACTTCTCCCACGGGTTCGTGCCGCAGAGGAGCACCAGTGGTGCGGGCGTCACCCAGCAGACGTCCGCGCTCTCCGCGGTCGGTGAGCAGGAGACGACCCCGGCGTCGGTCCCGGCGGGCGACTGCAGGCAGTTCTCCACCTCGCCGCCGTCTTCGACCCGATAGCCGGTCGCGGGGTTGCCGGAGCCGTCCACGGCCACCACGGTCACGACCTCGGTGGCCTGGTCCGGACTCGGGTCCGCGAACTCCAGAGCCTCCGACGTCGTGGTCGTCGGCGCTGGTGTGCTCGTGACGGTCTGCACGCCGGTGTCCGGCGTGTTCGACGCGGTCACGACGCGGAAGACGAAGATCCCACCGGCCAGCACGACCAGGGTGATGACGACCGCCCACGCCCACTTCACGACGATCCGCCGATCTCTGTCAGGAGCGCCCGCACCCGGTCGTGCGAGCAGTCGAAGACGTCAGTGAACTCGCTGGTGGCGACAGGCCTCCACCGGGAGAACCCCGGAGCGTAGATCTCGCACGTGAACTGGATGTCCTTGGTGCGACCGGGTTGCACGATCAGACGCGCGTACTTGCCGGGGCTCACCCAGTCGAACTTCTCGGCGTGGTCACCACTGAGTGGCAGCGACACGGTCTTCTTGTCCTTGCCCACGGTGACGTCCGCGACGATCCGGCCCGTGTAGGAGTAGCCGTCCTCGTTGTCCAGTCGGAGTTCGAGGTTCCCCGTCTCGCCGGGCTCCAGGTTGAACGCGAACGGACGGGTGTCGTCCACAGACCCGTCGACGAGTTCCACCGCCTTGCGGTCCCGGTCGAGCCGCAGCCCGAGGACGGCGGTCTCCGCGTTGCCGGCGCTGGGGCACTGGAAGTGGATCACCGGCTTCGGGTCGAGCCGCTCGACGTCCACCGCCCGCAGGTTGCTGATCGACAGCATCGCGCCACCCTCGGCCGCGCTGCGGACGGAGATCCCGTGGTACGGCGTGGCTTCCGTGCCGTTGCGCCGCAGCCACTCGATCGTCTCCGGCTCGCAGTACCCGCTGGCCGACCGCGGCATCAGGTCGAGCGGCACGTCGAACGGCAACGCCCAGTCGCTCATCGGGCTGCCCGTCGGTTCGGCGATCAGGCTCGTCACCGAGGTCTTGTCCTCGGTAAGGTCCGGCAACGGGCCGGTGATCGCGGCCACCAGCGCCAGCGCCGCGACGACTCCGCCACCGAGCAGGAACCACGGGTTCTTGGTGAAACTCTCCATCCGCTGTCCCACGTGACGCGCGCCCCTCCCGGTTCCGACGACTCCGAGGGGGAATCGCCGAGTTCGGCGGAAGAGTTACGGCGCAACGCGAAAAGGCCGGCGTCCCCTGGACACCGGCCTTCTTTCCGCGGGAGTGCGGTCTCAGGCGAACGACGGCTGCCGCAGCGCGTGTTCCACCAACGCGATGAGGATCTGCTTGGTCGACTGCCGGTTCCGCGCGTCGCACGGGATGATCGGCACCGACGCGGAGATGGTCAGGGCGTCCCTGATCTCCTCCGCCCGGTGGTGCATCAGGCCGTCGAAGCAGTTCACCGCGATCACGTACGGCAGATCGCGGTCCTCGAAGAAGTCGATGGGCGCGAACGCCTCGTCGATGCGGCGGGTGTCGACCATGACCACGGCGCCGATGGCGCCGCGGACCAGGTCGTCCCACATGAACCAGAACCGGTGCTGACCGGGCGTGCCGAACAGGTACAGGATCAGGTCCTTGTCCAGCGACACGCGACCGAAGTCCATGGCCACCGTGGTGGTCACCTTGTCCGGCACGTGGGACAGGTCGTCGACGCCGACCGAGGCCTGGGTCATCACGGCTTCGGTCGTCAGCGGGGTGATCTCGGAGACCGACCCCACGAACGTCGTCTTGCCCACACCGAACCCGCCCGCGACGACGATCTTCGACGACACCACGTTCAGGTCGACCCCAGGTGACCCCGGACGACCCGGAGCACCGTTGCTCATGGGAACTTCTCTCTACTCGAACTCAGGCTCGCATGGAAACGTGCAGCTGGGCGCGGATCTCCGGCGTGAGCTGGAGGCCGACCCTCTCCACCAGGCGGGTCATCGCGTAACCGATGAGCCCGATGTCGCAGTTGGGTGCGGCGAGGACGGCCAGGCACGACCCGTCGCTGATGGACATCAGGAAAAGATAGCCGCGTTCCATCTCGACGACGGTCTGTTTGACCTCACCCGCCTCGAAGCAGCGGGCCGCGCCGAGGTTCAGCGAGACCAGACCGGACGAGACGGCGGCGAGCTGCTCGGCCCGGTCGTGCGGCAGCCGTTCCGACGTTGCGAGCAACAGGCCGTCGGCGGAGACGACGATCGCGTGCGCGACACCGGCCACCCTGCTGACGAAGTCCTCGACCAGCCAGCTGAAGTTGTCCAGTTCCTCAGTCGCGGTGGTCACTGGCGTTCCCTTTCTGCGATCACGGGGATGCCTCCGACGGCGGAGTCGAAGAGCGACTCACGGCCCATCTGGACGCCCTTCTGATACGTGGCGAACCGTGCGCGCAACCGGTCGGCCGAACGGCCGGGGATTGCGGCGGCGGTGGCTAGCTGCGGTGCCGGGGATGACGGCTTCGGCAACGATCCGGGGACCAGCCGCGCCTGGGGGACGCGCTTGGGCAGACCGTTCTCCGTCGTCTGGGCAGGTGCGCTCTTGTCGAGTGCGCCCGCGGCCTTCCAGCCTTCGTCCGCGGCTCCCCAGTCGGAGTTGAAGTCGGCGACCGCACGCGGCACCGCCGTTGGTGCCTCGATCTTCACGGTCTCCGGCGAACGCTGCCGCTTGGGCAGGCCGTTCACGGTGGAGGGTTCCGCGTCGTGCTCGTCGTGCTCGTGCTGCTCGTTCTGCTGGGCGCGCACCGGCTCCGCTGACGGTACGTCCCTTGTGGAGGGTTCCGGCGCCGAGGGGGTCTGGAACCACCTCGACAGGTCGTCGTGCGAGATCTCGGGCTCGTCGACGATGGCCGGGAAGATCTCCGTGGCCGGGTCGGCGGGACGCTGCACGGGCGGCTCGTAGGTGTAGCCGTCCTCCGCCGCGTCCTCGGTCGCCTCGATCCGCGCGGTGAACAGGCCGTCCGTGGACGTCTGCTCGATGCGGTGACGGCCGGAGTTGTCGTCCGCTGCGGCGGGCGACGGCATGAGCGCCGGCTGCTCCGGAGTCCACTTCGGAACACCGGACAGCGCCTCGCCCGTGCTGGTGGACTCGATCGCGGCCTGCTGCGGGGCGGCCGGCAACGGCAGTGCCGGTGCGGGTCCCTTGTGCAGCAACGAGATCGGGAGAATCACCTGTGCGGTGACGCCACCCTCTATGTCGTCGTTGTTCGCGAGCGTCACGCGGATCTCGTGGCGCTTCGCGAGCTGGCCGACCACGTACAGGCCCATCTCGCGGGCCACCGAGACGTCGACCTCCGGCGGCTCGGCGAGCTTCGCGTTGAACTCGACGACCTCGTGCTCCTGCATGCCGACACCGCGGTCGTGGATGCGGATCGCGACTTCGCCCTTGCGGGTCTCTATCGTCCGCACCGTCACCTTGGTGCTGGGCTTGGAGAACGCGGTCGCGTTGTCCAGCAGCTCGGCGACGAGGTGCGCGAGGTCGTTGACCACGCGGCCCTGCACCATGAGCTCCGGCGTCGGCGCGATCTGCACGCGCGCGTACTTCTCGACCTCGGACACCGCGGCGCCGAGGACCTCGGCGATGGCGACCGGGCGGGTGACGCGGCGGTTGACCGTGGTGCCCGAGAGCACCAGCAGGTTCTCGCTGTTGCGGCGCATCTGCGTCGCGAGGTGGTCGAGCTCGAACAGCGACGCGAGGTGGTCGGGGTCCTGCTCGTCCTGCTCCAGCCGGTCGATCACGCTGATCTGGCGTTCCACCAACGCCTGCGAGCGCCGCGACAGGTTGATGAACATGTCGTTGACGTTCGCGCGCAGTGCCACCTGCTCGACGGCGAGGCGGACCGCTTCGCGTTGCACGAGGTCGAACGCCCGCGCGACCTGCCCGACCTCTTCGGTCGTGTTGATCGGCACCGGGACGATCGCCTCTTCGGCGGCACGCTCCGGCTCGCGGTGCGAACGGATTCGCTTGATGGCCTCGGGCAGCTGGTTGCGCGCCACGTCGAGCGCGCTGCGGCGAAGAACGCGCAGCGGCCGGAGCATGGACTGCGCGACCATCGCCATGAGACCGAACGCGATCAGCAGCGAGATCGCGACCAGTGCCGCGTCACGCCACGCGTCCGAACGCGCGGTCGACTGCAACCGCGTGGTCGTCGCGTCGGCCTGGTTCTCCAGGTCGGCCGCGACCTCGCGAACGAGGTTCGCGGTGTCCTGGCCGATCTTCAGGACCTCGGCGTCGGTGATCGTGACGTCCTCGCGCTCGAAGTCCTGCGCGAGCGCGAGCCGCACCAACCGGTTGCGACCGTCCACGGACGAACCGGACACGGTGTCCTGGAACCGCTGCCTGTTCTCCGCCGACGCCGCGTCGTTGAACTCGCCGAACGCGGCGTCCAGACGGGACTGCGCGGCACGCAGCTCGTCGGCGGCACCGGGAGCGAAGCTCCGGCGCAGCGCGGTGGACGTCAGGATCGCGTTCTGCTGGCCCAGCTGCTCCTGCGCGCTGTAGAGGGCCTGCGCCGCGGACACCAGCGGAACGATCTCCGGCTCGCTGAGCGAGGAGATCGCGGCACGGTGCACCGTGGTCAACGAAGCGATGATCTGGTTGTACGCACTGATCACCGCGACGTCGGGGTACTTCGTGGTCAGCAACGTCACGCGCAAGCTCGCCAGTCCGTCGAGGGACTGGAGCGACTTCGTGAACGTGTCCTGCAGGGGCGCGCTCAAGGCCGAAGCCGTCGCGCCCGCGTCTCGGTACTTGCCGAGTTCAACATCGGTGAGGCCCGTCCGGGCGGCGTGCTCGGGACACGCGTTCTGCCTGCCCGCGGCCACACACTGCACTGCCCAGTCACGTTCGACCTGTAGAGCGTTCTCCACCTTCGCGGCCTGGTGGCTCACGGCGAGCTCGCGCTGGACGTTGCCGAAGAGTTCGACGTCGTCGAGCTGGGTGTTCAGCCTCAGGCCCGCGAGAGTCGCGGTGCTCAGGGCCGGAACTAGCAACACCACTGCGAGCTTGCTCCGCAGCCGCCAGTTGCGTAGGCGAAACCGGTCGATGCCTCGCTGGTCCTCACGACCGCGCACCGTCAACACTCCCCGCCCCGTTTAATAGCAGCAAACCTGGTGGATCTTGGAGTAAAACGCGCTGTTCTCATACCGCCGTTCGGACGACAAAACGCTGGTTCGAGAATCAACAACTTTGGACTGCGCGGCTAAACGGCCCTCGCGCGATAAATCGTATGGAGGAAACGATCGCGCGGGTGACCGTGATCACGGCCTGATCACAGTCACCCGCGCGGTTCGTCAACT
Organism: Lentzea sp. JNUCC 0626; assembly: GCF_043632865.1. Classification (NCBI taxonomy): domain Bacteria; kingdom Bacillati; phylum Actinomycetota; class Actinomycetes; order Pseudonocardiales; family Pseudonocardiaceae; genus Lentzea; species Lentzea sp. JNUCC 0626. The sequence goes on along the minus strand of NZ_CP171635.1, from coordinate 9,634,357 downwards.
ACCGGAGGGCTGGATGAGCATCGGCTTGACGTCGAGCTCCTTGTCCAGCATCTGGTACCGCTGCATCAGCTGGACGACGCGCTGCAGGCGCGTCGCGTCGAGCGTCGTCGGGAACGCACCGAAGTGGACAAGACCTGCGGTTTCCTTGTCGACCTTGGCGTACTCGACGAGCAGCGGCTCGACCGTGGGACGGTCGGTCGCAGCGGCCTGGCCCTTGGCCATCGCGCGCTGGAAGGCGGCGACGGTCTTGGGGTTCTCCTTCGCGAAGGCACCAGAGGTGGCGTAACCCGCGATCGGGATGTTGTCGGTCGGGCCGGACGCCGCGTCCAGCACCTTGATCTGACCGGCCGCCCGCTGCGCGCGGGTGATGAACGGCTCGACCATGAAGGCCGCGTCAACGGTCTTGTTCTGCAGTGCCGCCTGCATGTCCGGGAACGGCATCTCCTTGAACTTGACCGTGCTCACGTCCACGTTCGCGGCTTCGAGCGTGGCCTTCGCGGTGAGCTCCGCGATGTTCTTGAACGTGTTGATGGCGATGGTCTTGCCGGCGAGGTCGGCAGGGGCCTTGATCGCCGAATCACCGTTCGCCAAGATCAGGAACATGTCGGGTTTCGCCTGGTAGCCGTCGGAGATGAGCTTGATTCCGTCGACCGCCTTGGCGGTGTCCTTCGCCTGGGCGGCGAAGAACGAGACCCAGTTGCCGAACGTGAAGTCCAGCTCCTTGTTGACCAGGCCGGGGATGGCCGCGGCGCCACCCTGGATGACCTTCAGGTCGACCTCGAGGCCTTCGGCCTTGAAGAAGCCCTGCTTGATCGCCACGTGAACGGACGCCACGTCGAGGATCGGCAGAACACCGAGGGTGATCTTGGCCTTCTCGACCGGACCGCCGCTGTTCGCGTCGGACGCGGGCGCCTGCTCTTTGCCGCCCAGAGCACCACAGCTCGCCACGGTGGCGAGCAGCGTGGCGAGGGCGATGCCACGGATGGTGATGCGGCGGACTCTTCGAGTCATCGGGAGCACTCTCCTGTCGGAGCGGTGTCGTCGTTGCGGGGAATAGGCCGCGCCGGTCAACCACTCAGAGTAATGATGCTGCTCCAAAAGACCCCAGTTGACCGACACGAGCAGGTTCCAGTCCACTACCTGCGGTGAGCATCTAAGCACAGCAGGTCTAGGGCTAGGAGAACCCCAAGTGAAGCGTCCCGTGACCGTTGTCGGCGCAGGGCCGGCCGGTCTGACCTTGGCAAACCTGATCCAGCAGTCAGGTATCGACTGCGTTGTGCTCGAAAAAGCTAGTCGCACCCATGTGGAAACCCGACCACGCGCGGGAGTCCTGGAGCACCGCTCCGTGACCATGTTGGAGTCACTCGGTCTGGCAGATCGTTTGCTGATGGAAGCAGACCGTCACGGAACGTGTGAATTCCGCGTCAACGGCCAGTCCTTCCAGGTGTCCTACAGCGACCTGTATGGGGGACGTGAACACTACGTCTACCCCCAGCAGGAAGTGGTCAAGGACCTCATCGGGGGATTTTTGGCGCGAGGAGGTGACATCCGGTTCGAGGTCAGCGACGTCGAGTTGGGAGACCTGACCTCGTCGTCCCCCACGGTGGCCTTCACCAGCGCGGACGGCACCCGCGAAACCATCACGAGCGACTTCGTGGCGGGGTGCGACGGCTTCCACGGCGTGAGCCGTCCGTCCATTCCTATGGGAGCGCTCTCAGAATTTACCCACCAGCACGGGATCGAGTGGCTCGCCATTCTCGCGGAAGCCCCTCCGTCGACTAAAGCCATCATTTACGCATTGCACGAAGATGGATTCGCCGGCCATATGTTGCGGTCGCCTTCGGTGTCCCGCTTCTACCTTCAGGTGCCGGTCGGAACCAAAGCTTCGGATTGGTCCGACGAACAGGTCTGGGAAGCGCTCCACAAACGCTTCGCACTGCACAACTCGACCTGGGCGCTGAACGAAGGAAAGATCATCGAGAAGCGCGTGCTGGACATGCGCAGCCACGTGGTCGAGCCGATGTCGTACGGCCGGCTGTACCTGTTGGGTGACGCAGCACACATCATCACCCCGGTCGGCGCCAAGGGCATGAACCTCGCCATGAACGACGCCGCAACGTTCGGACGTGCGCTTATCGACTTCTACGCCACCGGATCCGAGACCGGGCTGAAGACCTACTCGGAGGACTGCCTCCACCGGGTCTGGCGGGCCCAGGAGTTCTCGCAGTGGATGGTGAACATGATCCACACGGATGTGAGCTCTCCGTTCTTCGGACGGTTGGCCCAGGCGAGGCTGGAGCACCTGGCCGAGTCCCCCGCCTACCGCGCGACCTTCGCGGAGAACTACGTAGGTCCATGAGGGTGAAAATTCGACCCTCTGGGGTGAAATCCCGGGTCCCCTAACGAGTGAGAGCAACCCCTTAGGGACATCGCAGCGTCACGGTTTGGGGCCAACTCCCGATGCCGGGGGATGTCGTTCATCCATACGGTTCATCACGACATCCCCCGATCCACCTACAGGAGCTTGAGTTTCCATGGGCACCCAGACGCTGCACGACTTCACTCTCAACCTGCTCGGCGACCTGGACGCCCGCGAGGCGTTCCAACTCGACCCGGAAGGCGCCCTGGAGGCGGCCGGCCTGGGTGACATCTCCCCGGTCGACGTGCAGGAGATCCTGCCCCTGGTGCTCGACAGCGCGTCCGTCGTGAAGATCGACGCCATCGACAAGGTCCTGGTCGAGGCCGGTGACCTCACCGCCGTCGACAGCCTCAAGCTCCTCACCGGCAACATCGAGGGCGTCACGCACATCACCGACGTCGCGGGCGTCTCCGGCATCACCGCGCTGGTCACGGACCTCGACGGCCTGGGCGGCGTCACCGACGTCGTGGCCGGCAACGACGTCGTCACCAAGGTCACCGACGTGGTGGACGTCAAGGACGTCGCCGACGTGTCCCACGTGGTCGGCGACCTCGACACCGACCTGCTCGTGAAGGACGTCGTCGACTCCGACGTGCTGGTCAAGGACGTGCTCGGCTCGGCCGACGTCGACGTCAAGGACGTCTTCGACGTGACCGACAACCTCACCGGTGACATCGCCGGCGACGTCACCGGCAACCTCGCGGGCAACGTGGTCCAGGACGTCGCTCAGGTCGGCGACGTGCACACCGACCTCGGCCAGGTCGTCGGCGACATCAAGCTCGGCGACATCGACGTGCTCGACGGTGGCATCGGCAACGGCAACGACCTCGACCTGCACCTCTAGAACCGCCTCAGGGGACCTCGTACGGACGCTCTGAGTCTGCCCCCGGGCAAGGGGCGTCCGTCTCCCCACAACGGTGCTGACAGCCTCCAGTCGGCGCTGAGAAACGCACTGAGCCCCTGACCGCGACGGTCAGGGGCTCAGTGTTTTTTACGAGTGCGTAAAGCTTTCAGACTTCTGTCAGGACGAGACGGTCTCGCTCAGAGACTCGCGCTCCGCCGCCGCCCACTTGTCGACGTCCATCGCGGGCTTGCCGCCGACGTTCAGCAGCCGGGCCACCTTCGACCGCAGCTCCACGAACGTCTCGTCGGTGCGCGTGGTGACCTGGTCGCGTTCCGCCGGCAGCGGCACCTCCAGGTTCGCCACCAGCCGCGCGGGCGAGTTGGACAGGACCAGGATGCGGTCGCCCAGGTACACGGACTCGTCGATGTCGTGCGTGACGACGAGGACGGTCGTGTCGTGTTCGCGGCGCACGCGGAGCAACAGGTCCTCCAGTTCGAACCGGGTCTGCGCGTCCACGGACGCGAACGGCTCGTCCATCAGCAACAGCGCCGGCCGGTAGGCCAGGGCACGTGCGATCGCCACACGCTGTTGCATGCCACCGGAAAGCTGCCACGGGCGCTTCTTGGTCGCGCCGGACAGGCCCACCCAGTCCAGTGCCTCGGCCGCGCGCTTGCGGCGTTCGGCGCGGGGGAGCTTGCGCAGCGGGAACTCGACGTTGCCCTGCACCGTGAGCCACGGGAACAGGGAGCGCGAGTAGTCCTGGAACACCACCGCGAGGTGGGAGCCGTTCAGGGTCACGTCGCCGCGGGACGGCTTGATGAGTCCCGAGATCGTGCGCAGCAAGGTGGACTTGCCGCAGCCGGACGGTCCGACCACGCAGACCAGCTCGCCCGCCTTCACCGTGAACGTGAGGCCGCCGATGGCCTCGTAGTCGCCGTAGGTGTGGCCTAGGTCGGCCACCTCAAGCATGTTGCTCATCCCTGCTCCTCGGTTGCCATGCCAAAGCCCTGCGTTCCACCGCAAGCAGCACGGTGTTGAGTCCGTAGCCGAGGACGCCCAGCAGGACGATCCCGGCCCACATGCGCGTGTAGTCGAACTCGCGCTGTGCCGTCATGAGTTGCGAACCGATGCCGTTGTCCGTGCCCACGAGCTCGGAGATGACCATCAGCACCAGGGAGAGCGACAACGACACCCGCAGGCCCGCGAAGATCTTCGGGGAGGCCGCGGGGAGAACGACTCCGAGAACCCACTGGTAGCGCGGGATCCGGAAGACGGCCGAAGTGTCCACTTTGGTCACGTCGACGGAACGGGCTCCGTCGACGCTGTTGAGCAGCACCGGCCAGATGACGCCGAAGATGATCGTGGCGAGCTGCATCGATGTACCCGCCTTGAACAGCAACAGGAACACCGGCACGAGCGCGGGCGGGGGGATCGAGCGGAGGAACACGAGCAACGGGCCCGCGTACTCCATCGCCCGGTCCGACCGGCCGAGCATCAGGCCGAGCGCGATGCCGACGACCGACGCGATCGCCCACCCCGACAGCAGCCTGCCGATCGACGGCAGGATGTGCTCGGTGACGTTCTCGGGTTCGAGGACCCACCACTCCCAGGCCGCGACCACGATCTCGGACGGCGGCGGGAAGAACGGGTCTTCGGCCCACATGCCGAGGACCTGCCACACGACGATCAGGCCGGCGAACACGGTCCACCGTTGAAGGAACTTGTTCACCAGGCCACCCAACGCCGGCGGACTTGCTCGAGGCCGCTGTTCAGCAGGACGCCGATCGCGCCCGCGACCACGGTGCCGACCAGCACCTGGTCCATCCGGCCCGGTCCGCTGCGGGCCTCCATGATGAAGTAGCCGAGTCCGATGTCCGCGCCTGCCATGAGTTCCACGCTGACCATGACGATCAGAGCGGTGGTCGCGGCGAGCCTGATTCCGGTGAGGACGAACGGCAACGCGCTCGGCAGCGCGACGCGGAACAGCACGCCGACGCGTCCGGTGCCGAACACCCTGGACGTCTCGACGAGCAGCGGGTCGAGTTCGTCGAGCGCGTAGATGGTGTTGAACAAGATCGGCCACAGCGCGGCGTAGACCGCGAGCGTGATCTTCGTTTCCGGGCCGAAGCCCAGCACCACGATGGCGAGCGGAATCAGTGCCACAGAAGGAATCGGACGCAGGAACTCGATCACGGCACGGGTCGCGTGCCGGACGGCGGGAACGCTGCCGAGAACGAGTCCACTCGGCACCGCGATGGCGATGGCGATCCCGATCGCGATCAGCACCGCCAAAACCGTTGCCACGACATGACTGATGAATTCGGGAGAGGTCAATTGCGTCACGAGCTCACCGATCACTGCGGACGGTGGCGGGAGCGCGTGAGCGGGGATGAGGGGAGAGCGCCCCAGAAGTTCCCAGAGCGCGAGGAACCCGGCTATGCCGATGAGTCCCCTTGTGAACGCACGCACTCGGTCACCCTAGAGAGTGGATCTCCAGTTCACAATGCGTGCCCATACAACTGCGCGTTGTTTCGTGCACAGGCGGCGGTTCAGCAGACTTCCACGCGCTCCACTTCGCCGAAGCTCTTCACCCATTCGGAGTCCGTCAGCCGAGCGCCGTCCTTCGCGTGGCACATCCGGTCGATGATCCGGGTGGTGTCGAGGTCGTACGGCAGCAGTTCCGGATCCTGTCCACCGCTGCGCACCAGGAAGTCGCGGTTCTGCGGCCGGTACACCGCGCGCATCGAGTTGCCGTGCCCGACCACGTACACGAGGCGATCCGCCGGGCGGTCGGTCGTGTAGAGCTGCTGGACCTCGAAGACGTTGTCGCGCACGACCGCCACTCGACCGTCGTCGGAGAACGACACACGTGCTCCCGCGCGCAACGCCGTGTCGAGCCGTGCGCGCAGCACGGGCGTGCCGCTCGGCACCCGTTGCCACACCTCGACGATCGACTCCGGCGCCGAGTGCTCGACGGCGAGCCAGCGGCCGTCCCCGCTGTAGGTGATGCCGCGGACGTAGACGTGCTGCGACAGCACCGGGCCCGCGGACTCGACGGTGCCGCCGATGCGCCAGAACTCGATCGTCGTGACGCCGGCGGCCGGGTCCCACGTGCTCGTCGCGAGCTCGCGGCCGTCCTGGCTGAGCGCCACGGTCTCCGGGTTGCGCACCGGCATCGGCAGCTTGCGGGGATGGCTCGGGTCGCTCAGGTCGTAGAGCTCGGCGTGCTCGGACTCGTCCGGCGTCGGCAGCCCGATCTCGACGGCCTCGCCGACCTTGCCGACCAGGCGGGAGCCGTCCGGGCTGAGGTCGAGCGTGCGGAACCGCCGGGGCAGCGCGGTGAGGTAGCTGATGTCGCCCACGTCGTTGACGGCCCACAGGTGCTCGTCGCCGTTGAAGTCGCGCGTGACGGCACGGCGTTCGGCGAGCTTCACGACCCGGTGGCGGTCGGCGAACCGCTTGCCCGGCGTCGCCCTGTCCTCGTCGATCGACCACATCCGGTCGGTGCCGTCCTGGTCGGTCACGGCGGCCATGTCACCGCGCGGGCCGACCAGGACGTCCGCGTCGTCCTTGGGCGTGCCGGTGAACGGGATGCCGCGCGCGAGGGCGTTCGCGAGCCGCAGCACCTTCTCGGCCTCAGGGGACGGGCTGACCTCGTAACCGACAAGCGCGTACTTGTCCGCGTACGGGCGGCGTTGCTCCAGCAGCGCCTCCGACTGCGACAGGGCCTTGCCGCCGAGCGCGGTCGCGTTCATCTCGGTGATCTTGCGTTCGTTCGCGAGCGCGTAGACGACGGTGCCGGGGACCAGTGCGAGCAGCACGGCCATCACCGCGATCAACGCCGTGGAGCGGCGCGTCTCGCGTTTGGTGCTCATGTCGACGAACCGGCGTTCCCGCACCGTCAGGAACTCGCCGAGCTCCTTGGCCTTGCGCAGCCGCACGCCCCGGTAGAGCGCCAGCGGGTCGCGATCGCTCGCCTCCCAGAGCTCGATGGCGGTGACGAGTTGCTGGTGGGTCTTGAGGTTCTCGCGTTCCTCGTCGATCCACCCGGCGAGGCGTTGCCAGCGCAGCGCGGCGTCGTGGGTGAGCTCGGCGCCGTCCTCGGTGAGGGTGACCAGCCTGGCCTTCGCGAGCCGGTCGAGCAGGCTCGCGTCGAGGTCGGGTCTGCGGGTGCCACGTTGCGCGAGTCCGTTGCGCCGCACCGAGACCAGTCTCAGCAGGAGCTGGCGAACGGCGCGCTGGTCCTCTTCGTCGAGGCCTTCGTAGAACGTCTCGGCGGCGCGCGCGACGACGTGTTCGATGCCGCCGGACTCCTCGAAGCCCGCGAACGACAGCGTCATGCCGCGCTTGCGCCGCCACGTCTCGACGAGCGCCTGCTGCACCAGCGGCAGCGCGTGCTGGTTCGCGGCGTCGGCGACCAGGTGCGCGATGACGGCGGTCTCGACGGTGGCGCCGATCTTGGCGGCGGGTTCGGTGATGGCGCGGCGGAGCTGGTCCGCGCTCATGGGTTCGATGACGATCTCGGTCGCCTCGATGCCCGTGGCCTGCCAGCGCTGCTGGTGGTCGGCGCGGATCGCGAGCACGACGTGGGGACAGCCGGTGACGGCCTTCAGGAAGTCCTCCGCGTCGAGCACGCGCTCGGCGTCGTCGATCAGCAGCACGAGCCCGGGGCGGTGCTGGCGCAGCCGCAACCGCAGGTGGTCGGGGTCCGCGCGGAACTCCTCGGCGAGTCCGTCCGCCGTGGTGTTCTCGAAGAACTCGGCGAGCGCCTCGGCGAGGTCGTGCAGCGGGTCGTCGCCGGGCGTGATCACCACGGCGTCGTCGAGCGCCGGCACCAGGCCCGCGCGCAGCAGGGAGGTGCGGCCGGAGCCGGAGGGGCCGAGCACGACGGTGTGGGGCTTGAGCTTGACCGATTCGACGACCTGCTCGACGAGGCACTCACGGCCGAAGAACCGCTTCTCGTCGTGCTCGGTGAACGGCTCGATGCCGGGATACGGAGCGTTAGGCTGCAACGGCTGTGCGTGTTCGGCGGCGAGTTCACGCCAGCGCCGGGTCCACGGCGTGGCATCGGCCTCGCAGGCGCGTACGAACGCCAGCGTCAGGGCGAGCGAGGGCAGCTTGCGCCCGCCGGCCGCGTCGGACAGCGCGGTCGGCGAGTAGTTCGCCCGCCGCGCCAGCTCCCGATAGCTCGGTTTGCCTGCCTGGTCCCGCAGTCGCCGCAGGTCACCGGCGAACCGCAGCAACGCGGTGTCCTCCGGGCCGAGCGGTCGTTCCCCTCGTGGCATGCCGCCTCCTGGCCGGATTGTCCACCAGAGGTTCGCCCGTCGTCTAACGGGCCGCTAATCGCTCACCACCCGGATCTGCGCTTCGTGATCGTTCCACCTGGACGGTGCAGGGCGTTCTGGGGCGTTCAGTCAGGGCACGGAGGCGTGAAGTCGAGGCCGTCGAAGAACCTGTCCCACTCGGCGCGGGTCATCCGGGGGTAGGCCTGTTCGCAGATGCGGGTGGCGGGGTCGCGCGGGTCGGCGTTCCACAGCCGCACGGCCCGGTCCGCACCGCCCGTCACGACCTCGTCACCGCGGGGCGTCAGGCCGACCGCGGTGACCGGTCCGGCGTGGCCGCGCAGCAGGGCCTGCTCGACCGGTTCGCCGCCGTCGGCCTGCCAGAGCCGCACGAGGCCGTCGTCGGTGGCCACCGCGACCCGGCCCGCGCCCAGCCAGGCGGCCGTGACCTCGCCACCGCCGGAGGGGATCTCGGCGCGCCGGACCGGGTTGCGCGGGTCGGTCGTGTCCCAGAGGTGCACGGCCGCGCTCGCCGTGGTCATCAGGTCGTGCTGGCCCGCGAACTGGGCGCTGCCGGCGAACTCCCTGGTCAGCGACAGGAGCTTGACGTCGCTCGGGTCGGTGACGTCGACCAGGTGCACGGCGCGCCCGGTGGTGACGGCGGCGAGGACGTGGCCGTCGGCGCGGAACGACAGACCGGCCAGCGGGCCGAGGCCGAGCTGGGCCGTGCTGACGAGGCGCGGGCGTTGCAGCCGCAGGTCGGTCCAGAAGCTCAGCGCGCCGTCGTCGTCGGTCGTGACGAGGGTCGTGCCCTGCCAGGCGATCGCCTTGGCACGAACGGGCAGCACGGTCAGTTCGCGCGGCCTGCCCAGCGACACGTCGACGACGTGGACGGTGCCGTCCTCGCCGGCGGACGCCACGAAACCGCCCGCCGGGTCCATCGCGAGCGTGGTGACGGCGCCGGTGTGCCGGGTCGCGTCCAGCGAGGTGCGCGGCGACGGCAGGTCGTTCAGCGTCGTCAGCACGACCGTGCCGTCGCGGTGCCCGGTGACGACCTGCTGCTGGGTGGGGCCGACGACGAGCGCGGTGACCTCGGTCTGGGCTTCCCTGAGCACCTGGGACGGCACGTCCTCCTGTCTGAGTCCGTTGCGCGCCTGGGGCAACGGCACGAGCCGGTGCGCGGCGAGGGCGACCTGCTGGGCCAGCGAGGGGTTGGTGGACCTGAGCGCGTTCGCCTCCCCCACCGCTCTGAGCACGACGGCGGTGGCACGTTGCTCGTCGGCGGTTCTCTTGGCCTGCAAGGCGAACACCGTCGAACTGGCGGCGACGACCACGAGGGCCGCGAGCGCGGCGAGCAGCTGGCGTTGCCGGCGGGTGCGTCGTCGCGCGCCCACCGACACCTCTTCTTCCGCCGCTCTGCTCGCCGCGAGGAACGCGCGTTCGGCGGCGTTGAGGGACAGTCCGTCCGGGACGTTCGCCAGGCGGCGTCCCCTCAGCAACGCGCCGGCGTCGCGGTCGAGCGACTCCCAGGTGCGGGTGGCGTCCGTGATCTCGCGCTGTGCCTTGATGTGCTCGCGTTCCTGCTCGACCCAGCCCTGGAACTCGGGCCAGCCGCGGATCAACGCCTCGTGCGCGAGTTCGACGCCGTCGCGGTCGATCACGACGAGCCGGGCCGCCGCGAGGGCGAGCAGCACGTCGTCGTCGGCTTCGAGTTCGTCGTGCCGCGCCCGGCGTTTGGTGTCCTCGGCGGTGACGAGCCGGAGCAGGATCCGCTTGGCCTGCTCCCGTCCCCGCGGGGAGAGCGCGTCGAAGACCTCCTGCGCGGTGCGGGCGACGGCGTGGTCGAGGCCGCCGACCTCCTCGTAGCCCGCGAGCGTCAGCGTCATGCCGCGCCGATGCTGCCAGGTCTGCGCGAGAGCGTGCGACAGCAGCGGGAGCACGGCCGCCTGGCCCACCGCGTCGGCCATGAGCCTGGCCAGCAGGGCGGTTTCCACCTTGGCGCCGACGGCCGCGGCGGGTTCGGTGATGGCGAGGCGCAGTTCGTCCGGGGTCATCGGGCCGAGCAGGAGGTGCGCGCCTTTCAGCGCCTCGACGAGGTCGGGGTACCGCGCGCAGTGGCCGTAGAAGTCGGCGCGCACCCCGATGACGACCCTCGTGCAGTTGAGGAGTGCGGTGATCAGCCACTGCCGGAGTTCTTCGTTGTGGCACAACGTGAAGAGCTCCTCGAACTGGTCCACGACGACGAGGTGTGGGTGATGTTCGTCGAGCCGCAACGGATCTTCGAGGTCGCCGGCGAGGTCCGCGGCCTCCTGGCCGGTGAGCCGGGCGAGGGCGAGCGCGCACTCCTCGGCGGGGTTCGCGCCGGGCGTGAACAGCAGCACGGGTTCGCGGGTGCGGGCGATCAACCCGGCCCGCAGCAACGACGACTTCCCCACCCCGGACGGCCCGAAGACGCCGGTGAACCGGTTCCTCGTGGCGAGCAGCTCGGCCGTCGACCGCTCGCGTCCGAAGAACTTCGGTGCGTCATCGGGCTGGAACATCGCGAGCCCGACATAAGGACTGTCGTTCGCCGCATGGGGTTCCGACTCGACGACGGCGCGCCACCGCCGTGCCCACTCCTCCGGATCGGCGTCGCAGGCCTTCGCGTACGCCTTCGTCACCGCGAGGCTCGGCAACTTCCGCCCGCCCGCCGCCTCCGACAACGCCGCCGCCGAGTAGTGCGCCCGCCGGGACAGTTCCCGGTAGGTGGGGCTGCCCGCGCGCTCCCGCAGCCGGCGCAGATCCGCCGCGAACCGCAGGAGACCGCTCTCGCCCTCGTCGAGAGGGCGTTCCCGTCTCGGCATCCCGTCATTGTTCAGAGAACTTTGTTCAGCGGCCAACACATGACCGTGAACAACCCGTTCGCCCTAACGTCGTGGGCAGACACCTTTGAGCGGGGAAGACCCGGTGCTCGCGCCCCGAACCGGCGCCGGAGGTGGCCGTGGGTGGCCCGCGCACGCGCCACCCACGGCTCACGAACTCAGCACACGGGCACGCGGTCGATCCCCGGGAAGTACCGCGTCCACTCCTTGTCGGACAGCTCGGCGCCGCCGAGGCAGAGGTCCCGCGCGACCTGTTCGGGGTCGAGGCGGAGCTGCCAGATGGTGGTGTCCGCCAGCACCGCGAACCCCTGCCGCCAGAACACGGCCTTGACGTCCGCGGTGAAGTTGTCGAACGCCGCGAGCTTGCGGGGGCCGTCGTGGCGCGCCAGGTCCCAGACGTCCACGGTCCTCGCCGTGCCGAGCGCGACCTGGCTGCCGTCCGGTGAGAACTGGATCATCGGGCTCATGGTGTTGGCGAACAGCTGCGGAAGGGTTGCCCGGTGCACCGGGTTCGCCGGATCGGAGACGTCCCACACGGAGGTCGACGCGCTGGTGGGCGTGACCATCAGCAGCAGGCGGCCGTCCGGGCTGAACCGCGGCCCCGCCGTGCCGACCCGGGACTCGAACCCTCCCACGCGGTGCAGCGCGGTGCCGTCGAACCGCCAGAGCTGCACCCCCGCGCCGTTGCCCCGTTCGACCGCGAGCACGTCGCCGTTCGGGGAGAACCGCACGGAGAACGCCCACCCGTCACCGGGCAGAGCGATCTCCCGGACGGTGCCGGATCCGTCGTGCACCCAGACCCTCGGTGTCGTCTCGTCGCCGTCGCCCACCAGACCGGCGATGACGTCGACGCCGTTCCTCGTGACGACCGAGGAGCTGTGGTGCATCGGGAGGTCCGCGAGCCGGGTCACCTCGCCGGTGGGAGCGATGTCGTACAGGCCGGACCTGGTGTCGGTCTCGGGAACCACCGCGCGCCGGTCGTCATCGCTGATCACGGTCGGGACGTTCGGCAGTGAGCCGACGAATCTGTCCCTCTCGACGTCCCAGAGCACCGGGGCGGACGTCTCGTGGTCGTCGGCCAGGAAGAGCGTGCCGCCGTTGGCCTTGGCGGTGATCCGGCGGTTGCCGGGCTGGAAGCTCCGCTGGAACTGCTCGGCGTCGGCGCCGAGCAGCAGGTCGCGGCTCGCGTCGCTGGGCGCAACCCGGTGCACGGCGAGGGCGAGGCGCACGGCCTGCCCGTTGTCCGACGGCAGCCTGGCGAGCCAGCGCGCCTCTGCGGCGGCGTTGCCCGCGACGGCGAGGTCGCGCTGGTCCTGCGCCTCGTCCGCCTTGCGCATCGCGAACACGACCGTGCCGGCCAGCAGCAGCACCAGGACCGCGAGGACGGCGGTGAACGCGCGGGCTCGTCTGTTCTTGCGGCGGCCTTCGGCCTGGCTCTGCTCGAGGAACTCCCGTTCGTCCTCGGTCAGGTCCTGCGGACCGAGTTCGGCGGCCTGCGCGAGCCGGGCGCCCTGGTAGAGGGCGTCGCGGTCGCCGTCCCAGGTCCTGGCGGCCTCGGTGAGGCGGTGGTGCACGCGCAGGGTCTCGCGGTCCTCGGCGATCCAGTCGCGCAGCCTCGGCCACGACCTGATGAGCGCCTCGTGGCTGAGTTCGGCGTGCTGCTCGGTGAGGGTGACCAGGCGGGCGGTGGCGAGGCGTTCGAGGACGTCGGCGTCGAGGTCCTCGCGGTTCGCCCGCCGCTTGGTGTCCTCGGTGCCCTCGCCGAGGGCGATCAGCCGCAGGAAGGTCTTCCTGGTGGCGTCGCGCTGGTCTTCGTTCAGCTCCTCGTAGACGGCCTCTGCCGTGCGGGCGAGGGCGTGTTCGACGCCGCCCGCCTCCTCGTAGCCGACGAGCGAGAGCGTCATGCCGCGGCGGCGGTGCCAGGTTTCTACGAGTGCGTGCTGCACGAGCGGGAGGGCGGCGGGTTGGCCCGCGACGTCCGCGACGAGCCTCGTGACCAGGGCGGACTCGACGGTGGCGCCGACGTGCTGGGCGGGTTCGGTGATGGCGCGGCGGAGTTCCTCGGTGGTGAGCGGTCCGACCAGGACCTGCGCGCCGTCGAGGGCCTCGACGAGTTCGGGATGGCGGCCGAGGTGGCCGTAGAAGTCGGCGCGGACGCCGATGACCACGTGCGGGGCCTGGGTGAGGGCGTCGATGAACCAGTCGCGTTGCTCGGGGCTCGCCAGCGTGAAGACCTCCTCGAACTGGTCGACGACCAGGACGAGGTGTTCGTCGTGCTGCTTGACGATGAGGTTCAGCGCCCTGGGGTCGTCGAGTTCGGCGCGCAGGGTCACGGCGGAGTGCCCGGTGAGCTGGGCCAGCCGGACCGCGCACTCGTCCTTCGGCTGCGGGCCCGGGGTGAAGATCAGCGCGTTGCCGAGGTTCGGGAGCAGGCCTGCCCGGAGGAGCGACGACTTGCCCGAGCCGCTCGCGCCGAAGACCCCGACGAACGGGCGGGTGCTGACGAGTTCCCGGAGCTTCGCGGTGAGCTTCTCGCGGCCGTGGAACCTCGCCGCGTCCTCTTTCTGGAACGCCTTGAGGCCGACGTACGGCGCGTCCTTCGTCGGCTCCGGCGGGGCGGCGATGGCACGCCACCGCTGTTCCCACGCTGCCTCGTCGCCCCCGCAGGCCTTCACGTAGGCGAGCGTGACCGCGAGACTCGGCAGCTTCTTGCCGCCGGCGGCGTCCGAGAGCGTCGCGGCCGAGTAATGCGCGCGTGAAGCGAGCTCTCGATAGGACGGTGTGCCCGCGTTCTGGCGCAGCTTCCGCAGGTCTTTCGCGAACCGGCCGAGTTCGGTGTCCTCGCCGGTCAACGGGCTTTCAGCACGTGGCATGTCGGTCTCCCCCAGAGACCGCTTGTCTACACGTTGTTGTTCAATCCGCACTTCCGACCCCTTACAACGTCGTCGCCGTAGCGTTTCCGTCGCAAGGTGAACGGGGGTTCACCGCAGGCCGCCCCTCCGGCTCTGGGGGCCGGAGGGGCGAGCGGGAGTTCAGATTCTGATCACATGCCGACGAGCTTGTACAGCCCGCCGACCTCCTGGCGGTTCAGCACCCGCATCGAGCCGGGACGCTGGTTGCCGAGCGACACGTCACCGACCGCCACCCGCACCAACGACTGCACCGGGTACCCGGCCGTCTCCATGAGGCGGCGCACGATGTGCTTGCGACCTTCGTGCAACACGATCTCGACGAGCGCCTTGCCCGGCACCGCGCTGATGAGCTTGAAGGAGTCGACCTTGACCGGCCCGTCCTCCAGTTCGATGCCCGCCTTGAGCTTCTTGTTGAGGCCCTTCTCCACCGGCCCCGGAACCTCGGCGAGGTACGTCTTCTTGACGTTGTAGCTCGGGTGCATCAACCGGTGCGCGAGCTCGCCATCGTTCGTGAGCAGCAACAGCCCCTCGGTCTCGGCATCCAGCCGACCGACGTGGAACAGCCGCTCCTTGCGGTTGCGCACCAGGTCACCCACGCAGGGCCGGCCGAGGTCGTCCTCCATCGTGGACAACATGCCGTACGGCTTGTTGAGCGCGATCGTCACGACGTCCTCGCGGATCTGCACCCGCACCCCGTCGACGTGCACCACCGCGGTCTCGGGGTCGATCCGCCGCCCCTGCTCCTTCACGACCTTGCCGTCGACCTGCACCCGCCCCTGGTCGATCAGCTCCTCCGAAGCACGGCGCGAGGCGATCCCCGCCTGCGCGAGCACCTTCTGCAGGCGCACGCCCTCGTTCTCAGACATCGTCGATCGCATCCACTTCGGGCAGGAGCGGAGCGATCGGCGGCAGGTCGCGCAGTGACGACAGCCCCAACCGCTCCAGGAACAGTTCGGTCGTGCGGTACAGGATCCCACCAGTGTCGCTGTCGGTGCCCGTCTCCTCGATGAGCCCCCTGGCGACCAGAGTGCGGATCACACCGTCCACGTTGACGCCCCGAACCGCCGCGATCCGCGCCCGCGTGACGGGCTGCCGGTAGGCGATCACCGCGAGCGTCTCCAGGGCAGCGCGGGTGAGTTTCGCGCGCTGGCCGTCGAGCAACAGCTTCTCCACGAACGGGGCGAACCGGTCCCGCGTGTAGAACCGCCAGCCGTCCCCCGCCCTGCGCAGATCAATACCGCTGCCGGACTCGGTGTACCGACTCGCCAGTGTACGGAGTGCCTGCTTGACGCGTTTGACCGGCTGTTCGAGGGCGCTGCTGAGCTGGTCCTCGGCGATCGGGCTGTCGACCACCAGCAGCACCGATTCGAGGGCGGCCTCGAAGGTGGCGTCGTCGGTGAGGTCGGGGAGACCGCTGTCCTCGATGGCTTCTTCCGGGGCTGCGGCCAGGAGTTGGGCTTCGAGGGTGGCGGCGTCTTCGGAGTCGGCGGGGTCGGGTTCGGGCTCGGGCTCGGGTTCCGGCTCAGGTGCCTCAGCGGGCTCGTCCAGCACCACGGCGGCGGGGGCGGCGTCGTCGAGGGCGGCGTCGCCTGGCTCCTCGGTCGACTCCGGGGCGGCGGGCACGTCCGGCTCCGCTGCGGGTTCTTCCAACTCGACGGCGGCGGGCGCGGCGTCGTCGAGAGCGGCGTCCGGCTCGGCGTCAGCCTCCTGGCCAGCGGCTTCGGGGTCTGCGGGCTGGGCGCCGTCGAAGGCCGGGCCCGGCTGTTCGATCTCCGCCGCGTCCGGTCCCACCAGTGGCTCGCTCATCCGCCGTAGTCCTCATCCTCGTCGCCGGCGTGCACTTGTGCCTGCGCCTGCTCCAACGTTCCGCCCACCCAGGTCACCTGCAGCGGGCCCAGGGGGTCTTCCTGCTCGAAGGCCAGTGACTTCTCCCGGTACAGCTCCAGCAGGGCCAGGAACCTCGCCACGATCTCCATGGTCTCGGTGCAGTCGGCGATGATCTCCGAGAACGAGGCCGTGCCCTTCTCGATGAGGAGGGCGCGGAGTTCGTCGGCCGTTTCGCGGATCGAGACCCGGTGCTGGTGGATGTGGTCCACCGAGAGGGTGCGTTTTTGCTTCGGGCGGAAGGCCGCTGCCGCGATCAGGGCGAACTTGTCCGGGGTTACGCCCAGCATCACCTCGGGGAGCAGGCCCTCGAAGCGCGGTTCCAGGGACACCGAGCGCGGGTAGCGGCGGAAGGCGCCCTGTTCGAGTTCGGCGAAGAGGGCCGCCACCTGCTTGTAGGCGCGGTACTGGAGGAGGCGGGCGAAGAGGAGGTCGCGGGCCTCCAAGAGGGCCAGGTCGTCTTCGTCTTCCACGTCGCCGGTGGGGAGCAGGCGCGCCGCTTTGAGGTCCAGGAGGGTGGCGGCGATGACCAGGAACTCGGTGGTCTCGTCGAGGTCCCACTGGTCGCCCATGCCGCGGAGGTGCGCGATGAAGTCGTCGGTCACCTGGTGCAGGGCGACCTCGGTGACGTCCAGGGTGTGCTGCGAGATCAGTTGCAGGAGCAGGTCGAAGGGGCCCTCGAAGTTCGTGAGCCTGACCTTGAACTTGCCATCGTCGGGAGGAGCGACTTCAGCAGCCGGAGCTTCCTCTGTCACTGCTCGCGCAACCTGCGTACCAGCAACGACGCGTCACCGAGCGTCTCCAGGTCGTCCAGCACGATGGCGATCGCCTCGCGCACGACACGGCCCCGGTCGACGCCCAGGCCGTAGGACCCGCGCAGCGCCAGCCGAGCGGTCTCCAGCGCGAGCAGTTCCTCGTCGGACACGTAGACCGTGATCTTCGTGGTGTGCTTGGTGCGGCCGGTGCCACGGCGTTGCTGCGGAGCGTCCTCGGAGGTGGAGACCTCTGGTGCGGGCGCGGCAGCGGTCAGCCTGAACAGTTCCGCCGCGCCCGGCAGTGACGGGCGACGGTTCACCGGGCGATCACCTCGCGGGCCAGCGCGCGGTAGGCGTTGGCGCCGGAGGAACGCGGGGCCCAGCGGGTGATCGGCTCGCCGGCCACCGTGGTCTCGGGGAAGCGCACCGTGCGGTTGATGACCGCGTCGAACACGATGTCGCCGAACGCCTCCACGACGCGGGCCATGACCTCGCGCGAGTGCAGGGTGCGGGGGTCGTACATCGTGGCGAGGATGCCGGTGATGTCGAGCTTGGGGTTCAAGCGTTCCTTGACCTTCTCGATGGTGTCGATGAGCAGCGCCACCCCGCGCAGCGAGAAGAACTCGCACTCCAGCGGGATCAGCACACCGTCCGCGGCCGCGAGGGCGTTCACCGTGAGCAGGCCGAGCGAGGGCTGGCAGTCGACCAGCACGTAATCGTAGTGGTCGATCACGGGACGAAGGGTGCGCACGAGCGTGTGCTCACGGCCCACCTCCGAGACCAGCTGGATCTCGGCCGCCGACAGGTCGATGTTGCTCGGCAGCAGGTCCATGTCGTCGATCATGGTCTTGCGGATCACGTCCGGAACGGCGGTGTCGTTCTCCATGATGACGTTGTAGATCGTGGTTTCGAGCTGGTGCGGGTGCACGCCGAGGCCCACCGAGAGCGCGCCCTGCGGGTCGAAGTCGACGAGCAGCACGCGGCGCCCGTACTCGGCCAGCGCCGCGCCCAGGTTGATGGTCGTCGTCGTCTTGCCGACGCCGCCCTTCTGGTTGCAGACGGCCAGGATCTTCGCCGGGCCGTGGTGCAGCAACGACGGCGGATCGGGGGTGTGACGACGCGGTCTGCCCGTCGGCCCGATGCCATCGGTCTGCTCGTGGGCGACGTCGTCCACCGGCGCGGCGTGCGGGGCCAGGTTCAGATCGGCACGGGGCGCGAAAGCGTGCTCCGGTGTCGACATGGCTGGCGTTCCCTCACTGGTCGTAGTCGTCTCTCGGGGCGCAGCCTAGGCCGCACCCGTGCGAGCGGCAACGCGCCTCGCCGGTGTTTGTCAAGACTGAGTTAGACCGCGACATCCGTTCGTGTTCGCCTGTCGACGGCGGAGAGCACGACGTCCAGCAGCCCCGGGAAGAGAAGATCCAGGTCATCGCGACGCAGTGAGACCCAGCGCTGGTTGCCTCGGCAGCGTGTTCGTGTGATGCCCGCTTCGCGCAGCACGCGCAGGTGCTGAGAGAGCGTCGACTTCGCCACGTCAACCTCGAAGGCCCCGCACAGTCGTTCGCCGCTCGACTGGATCTGGCGCACGACCGCGAGCCTCGTCGGGTCGCTCAGAGCGTGCAGCACAGCGGCAAGATCTATGGCCTGTGGGGACGGCTCGTCCAAGTTCGGCACCTGCCCACCGTACCCGTGGAAGCCTCATGTTCCAGTGGCCCGAGGGTGTGCAGTTGCGTAGACCTCCCTCAAAGTCGTAACGGTTACCAGTGTGTACACCTGAGTGGTCGTAACGGATGCGTGCCCTAGGAGTTCTTGCACCACCCGAACGTCAGCACCCCCTTCGAGCAGATGGGTGGCGAACGAATGTCGCAACGTGTGCGGAGACACCGCGGCACTGATTCCCGCCTCTTCCGCGGCGGTCTTCAACACCGTCCACGCGCTCTGCCGCGACAGCCTTCCGCCGCGCGCGTTCAGGAACAAAGCCGGTGTGCCACGCCCCTTCGCCGCCAACGCGGGACGTGCGCGAACCAGGTACGCGTCCACCGCCGCCAACGCCGGACGCCCCACCGGAACCAGCCTCTGCTTGCCTCCCTTCCCGTCGAGCAGCACGGTGCGCTCGGCCGCGTCGATGTCGTCGACGTCGAGCCCCACCACCTCGGAGATTCGGGCTCCTGTCGAGTACAGCAGCTCAAGAAGGGCTTTGTCCCTGAGGTTTCCCACAGTTTCGAGGAGGGTGAGAACCTCATTCACGGGTAAGGCTTTCGGCAGCCGCTTGGGCGGCGAAGGCGGGTGCACGGCCCGTGCGACGTCATGGGGCACAACACCTTCACGGTGCGCAAAGCGGTGCAACCCGCGCACGGCGACCAACGTCCGTGCGGCAGAAGAAGCCGCGAGCCCGCTTTCCCGCAGCACGGCGAGAAACTCACTCACCTGCATCTCGGTCACCGCGCCCAGATCCGTGACACCGAGAGACTCCAGGTGCTCGGTGTAGCGGCGAAGGTCGCGAGTGTACGAATCGAGGGTGTTCCGGGCCGTGCCACGCTCCACGGCGAGGTGGTCGAGATAGGTCGCCACCAACTGAGCGATCACGCCAGCCCTTCCAACACGATCTTCCCGTCCCGTGCGTTGACACCCTTGGCCAGCGCCGGATCCGCACCGACGGCTGTTTCGAAACCCTTGTCCGCCAAAGCGATGACGTACGGCAGCGTCACGTTCGTGAGCGCGTACGTCGACGTGTTCGGCACGGCACCAGGCATGTTCGCGACGCAGTAGAACACGGAGTCGTGCACACGGTACGTAGGCGCATCGTGTGTGGTGGGCCGTGTGTCCTCAAAACACCCGCCCTGATCGACGGCGATGTCCACCAACACGGACCCGGCACGCATCGTGGACACCAACGCGTTGCTCACGAGCTTCGGCGCACGAGCACCGGGCACCAGCACCGCGCCCACCACGAGATCCGCCCAACGGCAGGCCTTCTCGATCTCGTACGCGTTGGACGCGATCGTCTGCAGATGCCCGCGGTACACGAAGTCGATCTGCCGCAACCGGTTGACGTTGTTGTCCAGCACCACGACCTCGGCCTGCATGCCGACCGCCATCGTGGCCGCGTTCATCCCCGCCACCCCGGCGCCGATCACCGCGACCTTGCCCGCCGCCACCCCAGGTGCTCCACCCAGCAACACCCCGCGCCCACCTTGGGCACGCTCCAAGCAGTGCGCGCCGACCTGCGCCGCCATCCGCCCGGCGATCTCGCTCATCGGCGCCAGCAACGGCAACGACCCGTCCGCGAGCTGCACCGTCTCGTACGCGATCGCGGTGATCCCGGAAGCGACGATCGCCGCCGTGCACGCCGGCGACGCCGCCAGGTGCAGGTAGGTGAACAGCACCTGATCACGGCGCATGCGGTGGTACTCGGGCTCGATCGGCTCCTTGACCTTCAGCACCAGGTCCGCGAGCCCCCACACCTCGTCGGCGGTGCCGGCGATCCGCGCCCCCGCCGCGACGTACTCGTGGTCGGGGAACGACGATCCCGCGCCGGCGTCCCGTTCGATCACGACGGAGTGGCCTCGGCGCACCAGTTCGACCACACCGGCGGGCGTGATGGCCACCCGGTACTCGTGGTTCTTGATCTCCTTTGGGACACCGACCAGCATCGTCGCAGCGTATTCCCGATATCGATCTGCTGCATCGGATAACGTGGCCAGCCGTGTCAGAAGCATTCGGGCCAGAGCACCAGCGCATCGGCAACCAACAGCGCGAAGAGGCGATCACCGCCCTCAACGACCACTTCGCGATGGCGCGGCTCGACATCGGCGAGTACCAGGAACGCGTGAACCGCGCGTCCAACGCGCAGACCTACGTCGAGCTCGCGGAGCTGTTCCGCGACCTGCCGCAGCCCCACCCGCCGTTCCTCGCGCCGAACTCGGTGCCGTTCACCGCCGTGCCCCCGCCCCCGCCGCCCGGCTACGTGCCGCCGCCCACGCAGGCGTACTACCCGCCGCCGACGGGCGCGCAGTACGCGGTTCCGCCGCCTCCCATGGGTTACCCGGCTCCCGGCGCGCCGTTCGGCGTCGACCCGTACACGGGCATCCCGTACTCGGACAAGTCGAAGATCGTCGCGGGCCTGCTGCAACTGTTCCTGGGCGGCTTCGGCATCGGCCGCTTCTACACCGGCCACACCGGCATCGCCATCGCGCAGCTGCTGACCTGCGGCGGCTGCGGCATCTGGGCGCTGGTCGACGCGATCATCCTGCTGGTCAGCGGCGGCACGGACGCGCACGGCCGTCGACTCAGGGACTAAACGCCAGCGAGATTGCGCCCCACGCCCCACACGACCGCAACGACGAGAACGGCGACACCGACACCACGTGGCACGGATCGCCGTTCGCCCGTCCACCGGTCACGGCTCCACCGCACGAACAGCCACAAGAGCAGCGGCACACCGAACGCGAGCATCACGGCGTTGAAGTGGAACGCGCTGACGACATCGCCGTGCAGCAGCGCGTGTGCCATGCGCGTGATGCCACACGCGGGACAGTCCAAGCCCGTCAGCCAGTTGAACGGGCACTTGGGCAGCAGGTTGCCCGGCTGGTTCGGGTCGACGAACAACAACAACGTCGCGCCCGCCGCACCAGCCGCGAGCACGCTGAGGGGTCCCCTCATCCGTGTGAAGGAACCCGTCAACGTCTGCATGAACCCAACTTACTTGCGCGCGGCGAACCGGGTCGGCCGATCGCGGAACGGGGCGTCGGCCGGACGGGGCTCAGCCCGGCCCGCCAGCACCTCACGGGCCGCGAGCAGCCCGGCGACGGCCGAGGAGTTCACGATCTCCCCCGCCAGCACCATCCGCACGGCCTCGTCGAGCGGGAAGCGGTGGATCTCCAGGTCCGCCTCCTCCTCGCCCTGCACCTCGCGCGGCACCTCGGTCAGCTCGCGCGCCAGGTAGACGCGCACGACCTCGTCGGTGAACCCGGGCGACGCGGCGGAGTCGACCAGCACGTCCCAGCGCGCCGCGTCGAGCCCGACCTCCTCGGCCAGCTCCCGCCGTGCGCCGACGACCGGCTCCTCGCCGTCGTGGTCGAGCAGCCCGGCCGGCAGTTCCCACAGGTGCCGGCCCAGCGGGTGCCGGTACTGGTGGATCAGCACGACCTGGGCGTCGGCGTCGACGGCCACGACCGCCACGGCGCCCATGTGCTCGACGACCTCGCGCTTGGCCGTGCCGCCACCGGGCATCTCCACGTCGTCGACCCGCAGCGCGACCACACGTCCGACGTGCAGGTCCTCGCTGGAGACCGTGCGGAAGTCGTGGCGCGTCACTTGGACGCGCCCGCCGTCAAAGGGAGGCGGTCGGCCACCCGGTAGTCGATCGCGGCCTTCACGAAGGCGGCGAACAACGGGTGCGGCTTCGTCGGACGCGACTTGAGCTCCGGGTGCGCCTGCGTGCCCGCGTAGAACGGGTGCACGTCGGCGGGCAGCTCGACGAACTCGACCAGGCGCCCGTCCGGCGACGTGCCGGAGAACACCAGGCCGGCGTCGGCGAGCTTGCCCCGGTACGCGTTGTTGACCTCGTACCGGTGCCGGTGCCGCTCGGACACCTCGGTCGAGCCGTACGCACCAGCGACCACCGAACCGGGCGTGAGCTTCGCGATGTACGCACCCAGGCGCATCGTGCCGCCCATGTCGCGCTGACCAGCGACGACGTCCTGCTGGTCGGCCATGGTCGAGATGACCGGCGTGCCACCCTCCTCGAACTCCGAGGAGTTGGCGTCCTCGATGCCCGCGAGGTTCCGCGCGGCCTCGATCACCATGCACTGCAGGCCGAGGCACAGGCCCAGCGTCGGCACACCGCGCGTGCGGGTGTACTTCAACGCACCGAGCTTGCCCTCGATGCCGCGCACCCCGAACCCGCCGGGGATCAGCACCGCGTCCATGCCGGACAACGCCCGCGCCGCGCCTTCCGGCGTCTGGCACTCGTCCGACGGCACCCACTTGATCTCGACCTTGGCGTGGTGCGCGAACCCGCCCGCACGCAGCGCCTCGGTCACCGAGAGGTAGGCGTCCGGCAGGTCGACGTACTTGCCGACCAGCGCGATCTTCACCGTCTCGGACGGGTTGTGCACCCGCTCCAGCAGGTCGCCCCACACCGTCCAGTCGACGTCGCGGAACGGCAGCCCGAGGCGGCGCACGACGTAGGCGTCGAGGCCCTCGGAGTGCAGTACCTTCGGGATGTCGTAGATCGACGGCGCGTCCACCGCGGCGACGACGGCGTCGGTGTCGACGTCGCACATCAGGCCGATCTTGCGCTTGAGCGCGTCCGGGATCTCCCGATCCGCGCGGCACACGATCGCGTCGGGCTGAATGCCGATGTTGCGCAACGCGGCGACGGAGTGCTGCGTCGGCTTGGTCTTCAGCTCACCCGACGGCGCCAGGTACGGAATCAGGCTGACGTGCAGGAAGAAGACGTTGTCGCGGCCGACGTCGTGGCGCACCTGCCGGGCCGCCTCGAGGAACGGCAGCGACTCGATGTCACCGACCGTGCCGCCGACCTCGGTGATGACGACGTCCGGCGTCACGCCGTCGGCGTCCGGCTCCGCCATCATCCGGATGCGGCGCTTGATCTCGTCGGTGATGTGCGGGATCACCTGGACCGTGTCGCCCAGGTACTCACCGCGCCGCTCCTTGGCGATCACCTCGGAGTACACCTGGCCGGTGGTCACGTTGGCTTCGCCGCTCAGGTCTCGCGCGAGGAACCGCTCGTAGTGGCCGATGTCGAGGTCCGTCTCCGCGCCGTCGTCGGTCACGAAGACCTCGCCGTGCTGGAACGGGTTCATCGTGCCGGGGTCCACGTTGAGGTACGGGTCGAGCTTCTGCATCGTCACCCGCAGGCCGCGCGAGGTGAGCAACTGACCGAGGCTCGAGGCCGTGAGCCCCTTGCCCAGGGAAGACGCGACGCCTCCCGTGACGAAGACGTGCTTGGTCGTACGTGCCTGCTGCACCAACGGGGCTCCCGTGAAAATCGTGGGGGCCGAAATCCCCCTATCCACGGGCCATAACGCTAACACGCCGTCCGTCACTCAGCGCACCACGACCCGGCAGATCACATCACCCGATCGGCGCAGTGAGGGGTTTTGCCGAACCTCCCACGGCACGGCCCGGCATCAGGAAAAGTTGTCACGTGACCTTCGACGTGGCGGGGAACGCGGCACTCGCGGTGCGCGGCCGGTCGGCGGCGTGGCGTTTCATCGAGGGATTCGCGGCCGAGTGGGCCGAGCCGATCGAGGCACGCGACGGCTGGAACCACGCCGACCTGAACGCCGCCGAGGAACGACTGGGCGTGCGGCTGCCGGACGCCGTGCGCGACGCCTACGCGTTGTTCGGCAAACGCCCCGACCTGACGAGCAACCAGGACTGGCTGCTCACCCCGGCCGAGTTGCGCCTCGACCACGACGTGCTGGTGTTCCGCGACGAGAACCAGTCGGTCGCGTCGTGGGGCGCCGCGCTCGACGCCGAGGACCCGACCGTGGTGGTCAAGCTCGACCTCGTGCACAAGGCGGAGGAGCACTGGGACTCCTGGCTGCCCCGGTTCTCGCTGGCGTGCGTGGAGCTCGTGCTGTCCGAGTCGTTGTTCCGCGACGGGGCCGAGACAGCGGACAGGGAGATGTCCGAGGTGGACATCTCCCTGCTCGAGAACCGTTTCGCCCTGCTACCGCTGCACAGCCCTGGCACCCGCTGGTTCGTCTCCGACGACCTGATCGTCCGCGAGGACGAGGGCGAGTGGCTGTGGGCCCGCGCCCGCACCTCGCTCGCCTTGGAGCAGCTCCAGAAAGCCCTGCCCGGCGAGTGGACTACCGAGCACTAACCGGCCGTGCCCGGAGACGACGCCTCCGCGTTGCCCGCCACGCCGTAACGGCCGGAGCGGCCCTCCAGCTGTTCGCGCAACGCCATCACCACAACAACCTGGCCCGCCGGGGTGTCGGAGTTGTCGACCGTGGACAGGATCGAGGTGGCGGCGGTGTCCGCGCGGACCACGCCGATCGCGCCCGTGCCGTTCGCGGATCCGTTGGCACCGGCCAGCACCACGCCCGCGCCGGTGCGGTCGAGCTGCGTGGCGAAGCGGGCGATGGTCGACGCGCGGTCCGCGGCCGAGTCACCGATCGCGGCGCCGCCGGTGAGCACGATCGCGAGTTGCGCGGGCTTCACGCCCGAGGTCGCCTTCACGAAGCCCGCGTTGGTGAGGCCGGACAGCGCGGACGCCATCTCGTCGGCCGTGGCCTGCGGCTGGTTCGACGTGGAGTTGAGCAGCAGCAACGTGCCGAACAGGCCGCCCGCGCGGGTGCCGGGGTCGGCGGCGGTGGGCAGCTGCGAACCGGCCGGTTGCAAGCGGGCCACCAGGTCGCGCAGCTGGTCACCGCGGGACGGGTCGGCGAACGCGTCGGTCAGCTGGATCTCACCGGTGACCGTGGAGCCCGCGGACTTGAGCAGGCTCGTGAGTGCGTCACGGTCGGACGGGCGCGCATCGGCCGTGGTGACGATGACGACCGTGCGGTCGGTGAGCCTGTCCTTGACCGCGAGCGGGCCGACGGACGAGGCGAACTTGTCCGCCTCGGTCAGCTTGGCGTTCAACGCGTTGCGGTCGTTCTGGAGATCGTTCACCTGCTGTGCCAACGAGTTCTTCTCGTCGCTCAGTCCCGACAACAGCCGTCCGCTGATCGCGGTCGATCCCAGCACGACACCGACCGCCAGCGCGAGGAACACGGCGGTGATCGAAACTATGTGGTAGCGCAGCGTGATCACGAGAAGAACCCCTTGAACCAGTTGACGACGGATTGCCAGCCGTCGACCACGATGTCGACGTAGACGTGACCGACGCCGGACACCGCGAGTGCCGCCGCCATGGCGACGACTGCGGCGGTCACCAGCAGGACGATCACGCCCAGCGAGACCCGGCTGCGGTGCAAGGTCGCGACGGCCTCCCCGTCGACGAGCTTGCTGCCGAGCTTGAGCCTGGTGAGGAACGTGGAGGGGTTGGAACCGGAGTGCCCGCGGTCGAGGAACTCGCGCAGCGTCGCGCGCAGCCCCACCGTGACGACCAGGGACGCTCCGTGTGCTTCGGCGAGCAGCAACGCGAGGTCCTCCGCGTTGCCCGACGCGGGGAACGTCACCGCGCCGATGCCGAGGTCCTGGATCCGCTGCAGGCCGGGCGCGTGGCCGTCGGTCTGCGCGGGCACGACGACCTCGGCGGCCGCGCGCAGTGACGCGGTGCCGATGCCGTCGGGGTCGCCGACGATGATGTCCGGCTTGAGCCCGGCGTCGTGCAGCGTGTCGGCGCCGGTGTCGACGCCGATCAGCACCGGCCGGTACTCGCGGATGTACTTGCGCAGCTTGCGGAGTTCCTCGGCGTGCGAGGGGCCGCCCGCGACGACGAGCACCTGCCGGTCGCGCATCGGGACGTACACCTCGGGCACGCCGACGCCGTCGAGCACGAGCGCGCGTTCGCGGCGCAGGAACTCGATGGTGTTGGCGGAGAACGCCTCGAGCTGTGCCGACATGCCGGCCTTCGCCTCGATCATCGCGTCGGCGATGCTTTCGGCGTTCTGCTCGATCCCCTTGGCGAGCTCGCGTTCGCCGGCGTACACGACACCTTCGTGCAGCCGGATCTTCGTGCCTTCCTTGATCTCCCGCAGCGCGACCGCGCCGACGTTGTCGATCAGCGGAATGCCCGCCTCGATCAGCAGTTCCGGGCCGAGGTTCGGAAAACGCCCCGAAATGGACGGCGAGGCGTTCACGACGCCCACGACCTCGGCCGTGACGAGCGCTTCGACGGTGCGCCGGTCGAGGTCGACGAGGTCCATCACCGCGATGTCACCGGCACTGACGCGCCGCACCAGGTCGCTCGCGCGCCGATCAACCCGCGCGACGCCCGTGACACCGGGAAGTTCGTGGTTGGTGCGGCTCAGCAGCCCGGAAAGCTTCATGGGCCGATAGTGACTCACGGTGCCCACGCGACAGGTGAGGCACGCCGGGCAATTCCACGTGGCTCAGTCGTCGGGGTGAACTACTACGGCACCAAACGCGAGAACCACGGCGGCGATGAGGACCCAAATACCGTTGCCGAACCCGGCTTCCAGCGCCGGATCGATGGCGATGTTGCCTTCCTCGTGAAAGCTGATCGCGTTCAGCAAATACACGAACAACATTCCGGTGACGCCCGCGAGCGCCGCCGCTCCGGCATATGCGACTTTTCGCCACCTGATGCCCGCGAGCACCGCCACTGCCGCGAGCACGACGGGGACGGCGAACAACGGACCGTGCTCGTCCTTGGTGCCACCGAAGTGCGTGCTCCAGCCCGTGGTGACGTACGCGGTCTGCGGCTGGCCGGGCGCGAGTCTGATCAACAGCTCCGAGAACGGCAGGAACGTGGCCCCGACCGCGGCGGCCGCGGCAAGCACGAACAACGCGGTGCCCGCGATCTTCCTCATGCCGCCTCCTGTTGCACGGCAACGGCTCCGGCGAGCGCGACCACCGTGCCGAGGGCGAGGAACACCAGCCCGAACCCGATCGCGAAGTCGCCCTGCTGCTCGAGCGCGTGGCCGCGTTCGGACACCACCAGCGCCGCGATGATCCCGGCCGCGCCGAGCTGTCCCGCCGCACCGGCCAGTGCCGCCCGCGCGATCCAGACACCCGCGACGAGCAACGCCAGCGCGACCGCGACGGGCAGCCCGTACCAGGGCGACAGTTCCCCTGCGGGCCAGTCGCCGGGCTTGTTGACGATCTCCGTGCCCCACGCGCGGACGACGACTTCGACGCCACCCGCGTAGGCCGTCGAGTACCAGGGCAGCACGAGAGCCGTCGCGGTCAGCACCACTCCGGCCGCGATCAGCGCGATCGCCGTGGGTCTGCCGATCACCGGGTCTCCTGCTGCGGTTCGTCGTGCGGGATGGCGAGCCCGAACGGCGGTGTGTCGTCATCGGCGTCGAGCTGGTGCACGACCACCCCGTCCTCGTTCTCGTCGTCGTCTTCTTCTTCGACTTCCGCCGGTGCCATGCGCTGCTGGGCGAGCGCAGCCCCGACGAGTCCGATGATCGCCGTGACGACCAGCAGGTAGAAACCGCCGTGGTAGCGAACTTCGTTGTTGTCGTTCTCGGACTGGAACTGCGGGTCGGAGACGTTCGCCGCCAGTTCGCGCACCAGCACCACGTAGAAGAAGACGACTCCGGCCAGTGCCCCGGCACCGCCCATGGCGAGCGGCCGCCCGACGAACGCGGTCCGTTCGCGGGCCAGCAGCACCACGGCGGCGGCCACGAGCAGCACCGCGATCACCACGGGCCACCCGGCGCTGAAGATCGCGGCCTGGTCGGGCGGGCCGTCCTCGGGGTCCGAGGTGGTGTTCCACAACGTCGTGGTCACCGTCATCCGATAGCTGAAGCCCCGGTAGACGATGCTGAACATCGGCTGCAGCGTCCCGACCGCGGCCAGCAGAGCCGCGAGCACGAGCAGTCCGATGCTGATCCTGCGGCGGTCAATCACTCTTCGGCTCCACAATCACCGGATACCCGTACGGCGGGGTGTCCGTGTCGTCCGCGTCGTCGGCCTGGTGGATCACCACGCCGTCCCCGGTGTCGGGCCGGGGTTCGGGGCGCGGCAGTTCCTGGTGCAGCACGGCCGCGACGACCGCGAGCCCGGCGGCGACGATCAGCATCGTGACGCCGTCGCCCTGCGCCATCTCGATCGGCACGGGCGAGTCGAGCGAGCCGAGTTCGTCGATCAGGCCCTGCACCCGCACGACGGCGGACCAGGCGGCGCCAACCAGCAGACCGGCGCCGAGCAGCGTGCCGATCCGCATGGCGGGCACCCGGAACGCGAGCACCGCCGACACCAGCACGACGACCGCGCCGCCCACCACCGGTTCCCCGAACTCCAGGGGTTTGAGCAGCAGGAACTCGCGGAAGTCGTCCCGTTGCACGGCCCACGTCGTCGCCTCGAAGCGCAGCGTGCGGCGGTTGACCACGAACTGCACCGAGTAGGCGTTCAGGAACGTGGCCACCACCGCGAGCCCGGCCGCGACGCACACCAGTACCGCGCCGAAGACGCGGCGCGTCGTCACAGATCGGGTCACCCTGCCCATCATGCCGAACGTGAGCGGTGTCAGCCCTTCTTCTTGCGCCTGCGCACGACCGGCGCCGACGACTTGTCGGCCTTGGCCGCCGCCAGCAGTTCCTCGGCGTGCGCACGACCGGTGTCCGTCGAGTCCATGCCGGCGAGCATGCGGGCCAGTTCCACGACCCGTTGCGTCTCGTCCAGCTTGCGCACGGCGGACCGCGTGAACGTGCCGTCGGCGGACTTGTCGACGACGAGGTGCCGGTCGGCGAACGCGGCGACCTGCGGCAGGTGCGTCACGACGATGACCTGGTGCGAGCGGGCCAACCGGGCGAGCCTGCGCCCGACCTCGACCGCCGCCCGGCCACCGACACCGGCGTCGACCTCGTCGAACACCAGCGTGGGCACCGGGTCGGAGTGCGACAGCACGACCTCCAGCGCGAGCATGACGCGCGAGAGCTCACCGCCGGACGCGCCCTTGTGCACCGGCAGCGCGGGTGCGCCGGGGTGCGAGATCAGCCGCAGTTCGACGTCGTCCACGCCGGACGACCCCGCGTGCAGGATCGAGCGGCCGACGTTCAGCGCCTGCGCGTCACCCGACTCGGCGTGCCGGGGCCGGACGGCCAGTTCGACCGTGGCGTGCGGCATGGCGAGCCCGTCGAGTTCCTCGCTGACGGCCTTGCCGAGTTCCAGCGCGGCCTCGGTGCGGGCGGCGGTGACCCGTTCGGCCAGGCCGGCGAGTTCGACGGCCAACTCGTCACGCCTGGTCGCCAGCGCCGTCAGCGCCTCCTCGGACGTGTCGAGGCCGTCGAGCCGCGCGCGTGCGTCCGCGGCCCAGGCGATCACGCCGTCGACGTCCGCCGCGTACTTGCGGGTGAGCGCCTTCAGCTCGGCCTGCCGTTGCAGCACAGCCTCCAGGCGGCCGGGGTCGGCCTCCAGGTGGTCGAGGTAGCCGGAGATCTCGGCGCCGACGTCGGCGAGCAGCGTGGCGGCCTCGACGAGACGGGGTTCCATCTCGCGCAGCTTCGGGTCCTCCGACGCCGACAACCTGCGGGCGGCCTCGGAGATCAGGCCGAGCGCGCCGGGGTTGTCCGGATCGCCTTCGAGCGACCCCGACACCGCGAACTGCGCGCCCTGGGCGGCTTCGCGGAGCTGGTCGGCGTCGGCGAGACGGCGGGCCTCGTCGTGCAGTTCGGCCTCTTCGCCCGGCTTGGGGTCGACCGCGTCGATCTCGGTCAGGCCGTGCCGCAGCAGGTCTGCCTCGCGGGCGAGCTCACGGGAGCGTTCGGTGCGTTCGCGCAGCTCCGTCGAGACGCGCAGCCACTCCTCGCGGACCGACTGGTACGCGCGCAGCGGTTCGCCCACGTCCTCGCTCGCGAACCGGTCGAGCACACCTCGTTGCTCGGTCGGCCGCATGAGGCGCAGCTGGTCGTTCTGGCCGTGCACGGCGATGAGCTGCTCGGCCAGTTCGGAGAGCACTCCGACCGGCACGGAACGGCCACCGACGTGCGCGCGGGAACGGCCGTCGGACCCGACGGTGCGGATCGCGATCAGCGACCCGTCCTCGTCGGCCTCGCCGCCGACCTCCTCCGCCACCTTCGCGGCAGGGCTGCCCGCCGGAGCCTGGAAGCGGCCTTCGACCACCGCTTTGTCGGCCCCGGTGCGGACCCGCGACGCCTCCGCCCGGCCACCGCCGAGCAGGTGCAATCCGGTCACGACCATGGTCTTGCCCGCACCGGTCTCACCGGTGACCACGGTGAATCCGGGATCTAGTTCAAGGGTGGCCTCGTCGATCACGCCAAGGCCATTGATGCGCATCTCGGCCAGCACAGGGCGAACCTTACTTGTCGACTCCGACATTTCCTCGCGGGCACCATAACGAGCGAGTGCCGACGCACCGAGCGGCGCGATCAGCCTGCCGATGGTCCCCGCCAGCCCTTCACCGGCAGATCGAACTTCTCGACCAGCCGGTCCGTGAACGGTGCCTGGCGCAGCCGCACGACCTTGAGCGGCACCTCGCCCTCCACGATCTCGATCCGCGCGCCCGCGGGCAGTTCGAACGTTCGCCGCCCGTCCGCGGACAGCGCCGCCGGGTGCCCGGTCGCCTCGATCTCGAACGCCACGTGCGACTTCGGCGAGACGACCAGAGGTCTCGCGAACAGCGCGTGCGCGTTGCTCGGCACGACCAGGATCGCCTGCACGTCCGGCCACACGACGGGTCCGCCGGCGGAGAACGCGTAGGCGGTGGACCCCGTCGGCGTCGCGCACAGCACGCCGTCGCAGCCGAACGCCGACACCGGCCGTCCGTCGACCTCGACGACGACCTCGAGGATGCGTTCGCGGATCAGCTTCTCGACGCTGATCTCGTTGAGCGCCCAGGTCTTCACGACGATCTCGTCGTTCACCTTGGCGATCAGGTCGAGCGTCATCCGCTCTTCCACGAAGTAGTCGCGTTCCAGCACGTGCCCGACGGCCTCGTGCAACGCGTCCGAGTCGGCCTCGGCGAGGAACCCGACGCGGCCGAGGTTGACGCCCAGCACCGGAACGCGCGCGGGGCGGGCGAGTTCGGCACCGCGCAGCAGCGTGCCGTCACCGCCCAGCACCAGCACCAGTTCGGTGCCTTCGGCCGCGTGGTCGTCGGCGGGCACGACCTTGGTGCAGCACGACGGGCCGAGGTCACGCGCCTCGTCGTCGAGCACCCTCGTCGTGACGCCCCCGACCGCGAGGCGGCCTGCCACCTGACGGGCGAGATCGATGTTGCTCTGGTGACCGGTGTGGACGACCAGCAGGACTTCCCTCATTGGGGCCCTTCTTCGACGGCGGTACGCACCATCTCCTCCGCAGGTACTGGTTCACCCTTGCGGAGCCAGAGGAAGTATTCGACGTTGCCGGACGGGCCGGGCAGCGGGCTCGCGACGACCCCGTGCACGGCCAGGCCGAGTTCGGCGGCCGCTTTGGTCACGTCGAGCACGGCGTCGACGCGCAGTTCGGGCTCGCGCACGACGCCACCGGAGCCGAGGCGTTCCTTGCCGACCTCGAACTGCGGCTTGACCATCGGCAGCAGATCGCCTTCCTCGTCGAGGCACGCGGCGAGTGCGGGAAGCACAAGCCTCAACGAGATAAACGAAAGATCGGCCACCACGAGTTCAACTTTGCCGCCGATGTCCTCCGGCGTGAGGGTGCGGACGTTGGTCTTGTCCTTGACCACGACCCGGTCGTCGGTCTGGAGCTTCCAGTCCAGAAGTCCCCTGCCGACGTCGGCCGCGACGACCTGCCGTGCGCCCTTGCGCAGCAACACGTCGGTGAAACCGCCAGTGGATGCGCCCGCGTCGAGACAACGCTTTCCGGTCGGGTCGATCTTGAAGCCGTCGAGCGCGCCGATGAGCTTGTGCGCGCCCCGCGACGCCCAGTTGGGGTCGTTGGCGATGTCCTTGACGACGACCGCGTCGGAGGTCTCCACGGCGGTCGCGGGTTTGGTCGCGACGGTGCCGCGCACCTTCACGCGCCCGTCCGCGACGAGTTGGCTGGCGTGCTCACGGGACTTGGCGAGCCCCCTGCGCACGAGTTCGGCGTCGAGCCGCACCCTGCGAGGCACTGTGCATCACACCTTGTCGATGCTCGACAGTGCGTCGGTGAGCGTCGCGTGCACCGCGTCGAACCGGGCCACGTGCTCGTCGAGGGGAACGTTCTCGAGCCCGTCGAGCCGCTCCAGCGCGCCTTCGATGGCGTCGGCCGGGTTGGGCGGCGGTCCGGGCAGGGGGTAGCTCACGGTCTTACGGTAGCCGATGCAGTACCGAGAGGTCCGCGCCGACATACGTGGGCTTTTGCTCATCCGGAAGCGCTTGCGCCTCTTGTTCGGTGGATACACCCGTGAGCACAAGCAGCGAGTCCATGCCTGCGTTCACGGCGCCCAGGATGTCCGTGTCGAGGCGGTCGCCGATGACCAACGGGCGGTTCGCGCCGAGGTCCTTCGCCGCCTGCTGGAGCAGCGGGGTGGCGGGCTTGCCGGCGACGAGCGGTTCCTGGTCGGTCGCGGTCCTGAGCGCGGCGACGAGGCTGCCGTTGCCGGGGAGCAGGCCGCGTTCGGTGGGCAGGGTGGCGTCGACGTTGCACGCCACCCACAGCGCGCCGTTGCGGATGGCCACGGTGGCCTCGGCCAGTTCACGCCAGCCGAGGTCCATGGACAGGCCCTGCAGGACCGCCACCGCGCCTTCGGCGGTGTCGGTCGGGACGAGCCCGCGCTTCAGCACCTCGGCCTGGAGGGCCTTGGTGCCGAGCACGAGCACGGTGGAGCGCTTCGGCAGGCGTTCGGCCAGCATGGCCGCGCCCGCCTGGGAGGAGGTGCTCACCTCGTCGACCGTCGTCTCGAACCCGAGCTCGACGAGGTGATCGGCCACCGTCTGCGGTGAGCGGGAGGCGTTGTTGGTGACGTAGCGGATGCCGACGCCCTTGCTTCTGGCCGCCGCAATCGCTTCGGCGGCTCCGGGCACGGCTTCGTTTCCGCGGTAGACGGTGCCGTCGAGATCGATCAGCAACGCGTCGTACCTGTCGACCAACGTCTCGCTCACTGCTGCGGGTTCTCCTCCTGGGTCAGCTCGAACGCGCGCTCGGCGGCGTCCGTCTCCCCTTCGTCGTCAGCCTCGGCGGCGTTGAGGAACCACTTGACGGCTTCCTCGATGCGACCGGCCGCGGCCAGGTTGTCGGCGTAAGCGTAGAAGAGCCGCGCGGAGTACGGAGTGCGCTGCCCCGGGTCGAGGTCCGGCCCCTGCAACGCGACCACGGCCGCGTCCAGCTGACCCATGTCCCGGCGAGCACCGGCCGCGACGATCCGCAGCTCGATCTCGTCCTCCTGGCTGAGGTCCTTGGCCGCCGGGTCCTTGGCGAGGTCGATGGCCCGCTCCGGCCGGCCCAGGGCCCGCTCGCAGTCGGCCATGATCGCCAGGTGGCCCGGTCCGGTCATCATCCGGCGGGCGGCCCGCAGTTCGCTGAGCGCCTCGGCCCACTCGTCGGCGAAGTACGCCGTGAGCCCGGCTGCCTCGCGCACCACACCGACCCGCGCCGCCTTGCTGCGCGCGTACCGGGCGTGCTCGAGGGCGAGCTCCGGCTCCTCGTCGATCAGCAGCCCGGCCGCGGCCAGGTGCTTGCCGACGAGCTCCGCGAGGCCCTTGGGCAGGCTGCGCAGCTCGAGCTTGATCTCGGGGTCGAGCAGCGACAGGTCGGCTTCCTCGGGCAGCTCGGGCCGTCCGCCACGGGGCGCGGGCGCCTCGTCGCGAGCCTCGTCAGCACCGCCGGCGTCCTCAGCCTCGTCGGCCTTGTCTTCCTGGGTGCCGGCCTCGACGTCGGCGACCTTCTCGGCCTCGACGTCCTGGGAGTCAGCGTCCTTGGACTCAGCGTCTGCAGTCTCGCCGTCTTCGGTCTCGGCGTCCTCGTCGGCGTCGGCCTTCGCGGCCTCGCGGCCGGCGGCGCGGGTGGCGGCAGCGCCGTCACCGAGCCGGTACCCGGCGCGCTCGCCACCCTGCTGGGTCACCTCGGCGGCCTCGACCGCAGTGCCGTCCTTGTCGACGGTCTCCTGGTCGGCGATGCGCTCCTGGAACCGCGCCGCACGCTCACGGCTGCGCTCGTCCCGCTTGTCGTCAGCGGCCGAACGCTCGTCGTTGCGGTAACCACCGCGGTCGTTGCCCCGGTCGTTGCGCCGGTCGTTGCGCCGGTCGTTGCCGCGATCGTCGCGACGGAACCCGCCACGGTCACCGGAATCGTTCTTCCGGAAGCCGGGACGGTCGCCGCGGTCGCTGGAACCCCGGTAGCCACCACGGTCGTTCGAGTCGCTCTTGCGGTACCCGCCGCGGTCACCAGAACCCTGGCCGCGCGAGCCGCCGCGCTCGTCGTCCCGACGGAAACCGGGCCGGTCACCCGAGCGGTCGCCCCGGTAACCACCGCGGTCACCCGAGTCGCTCTTGCGGTAGCCGCCACGGTCGCCGGAGTCGTCCTTGCGGAAGCCGGGACGGTCACCACGGTCGCTGGAACCCCGGTAGCCACCACGATCGCCACCACGGTCGTCGTCGCGACGGAAGCTGGGACGGTCGCTCGAACCCTGGCCGCGGTAGCCACCACGGTCGCCGCCGCGGTCGTCCTTGCGGAACCCACCACGATCGCCCGAGTCGCTCTTGCGGTAGCCACCGCGATCGCCGGAGTCGTCCCTGCGGAAGCCGGGACGGTCACCACGGTCGCTGGAACCCCGGTAACCACCACGATCGCCGCCGCGGTCGTCCTTGCGGAACCCGCCACGGTCACCGGAACGCTCGCCGCGGAAGCCGCCACGGTCACCCGAGTCGTCCTTGCGGAAGCCCGGACGATCACCGCGATCGCTGCGGAAGCCGCCACGGTCGCCGGACTCGCTCTTGCGGAAGCCGGGACGGTCACCGCGGTCGCTGGAACCCCGGTAGCCACCACGGTCGTTCGAGTCGCTCTTGCGGAAGCCCGGACGGTCGCCGGAATCGCTCTTGCGGTAGCCGCCGCGATCGCTGGAGCCCTGGCCCCGGTAACCACCGCGATCGCCACCGCGGTCGTCCTTGCGGAACCCACCGCGGTCGCCCGAGTCGTCCTTGCGGTAGCCGCCGCGGTCGCTGGAACCCCGGTAACCACCACGATCGCCGCCACGGTCGTCATCGCGACGGAAGCTGGGACGATCGCTCGAACCCTGGCCCCGGTAACCACCACGGTCGCCACCGCGATCGTCCTTGCGGAACCCGCCACGGTCGCCCGAGTCGCTCTTGCGGTAGCCGCCGCGGTCGCTGGAACCCTGACCCCGGTAGCCACCGCGGTCGCTCGAACGGTCGCCGCGGTAGCCACCGCGATCGCCGGAGTCGTCCTTGCGGTAGCTGCCACGATCGCTGGAACCCTGACCGCGGTAACCGCCGCGGTCGCTGGAGCCGGCGCGGTTGTCTCGACGGTCGCCGCTGTTGCTGCGGTCGCCGGAGCCTTCACCACGCGAAGAGTTGCTGCTGAACTTTCGATCGCCTGACGTACGGCCACTGTCGGAATGGCGCGGTCGGTCTCCCTGGCCACGCTGACGGTCGCCGGGACGATCCCCGAACCTGGACACCAAATCCTCCTACTTGGACACGCTGAAAGGGGCCTGTGATCGACGCACTGTAATTGTGCCCCGCGATCACAAGCCCCTTCAGGGAAGTAAAGTTCGGCGGCGACCTACTCTCCCACACCGTAACCAGTGCAGTACCATCGGCGCAGAAGGGCTTAACTACCGGGTTCGGAATGGGACCGGGTGTTTCCCCAACGCTATAACCACCGAAACACTATGGAAATATCAACCTGAACCCCGACCAGCAAGCCGTTACCGGCCTTGCTTGGGGTCGATCGGTTCTGGTTGTTCTCCCAGAACCGCACAGTGGATGCGTAGCGTCTTTGTAACAAGTCCTCGGCCTATTAGTACCAGTCAGCTCCAACCGTTACCGGTCTTCCACCTCTGGCCTATCAACCCAGTGGTCTAGCTGGGGGCCTTAACTCACGAAGAGTGGGATACCTCATCTTGGAACGAGCTTCCCGCTTAGATGCCTTCAGCGGTTATCCCTTCCGAACGTAGCCAACCAGCAATGCTCTTGGCAGAACAACTGGCACACCAGCGGTCCGTCCGTCCCGGTCCTCTCG
Source organism: Lentzea sp. JNUCC 0626 (assembly GCF_043632865.1). Taxonomy (NCBI): domain Bacteria; kingdom Bacillati; phylum Actinomycetota; class Actinomycetes; order Pseudonocardiales; family Pseudonocardiaceae; genus Lentzea; species Lentzea sp. JNUCC 0626. Next base: position 9,597,642 of record NZ_CP171635.1, on the reverse strand, counting down.
TACTAGGGACAGCCTTCCTCAAGTATCCTACGCGCGCGGCGGATAGGGACCGAACTGTCTCACGACGTTCTAAACCCAGCTCGCGTACCGCTTTAATGGGCGAACAGCCCAACCCTTGGGACCTACTCCAGCCCCAGGATGCGACGAGCCGACATCGAGGTGCCAAACCATCCCGTCGATATGGACTCTTGGGGAAGATCAGCCTGTTATCCCCGGGGTACCTTTTATCCGTTGAGCGACCACGCTTCCACAAGCCATGGCCGGATCACTAGTTCCGACTTTCGTCCCTGCTCGACCCGTCAGTCTCACAGTCAAGCTCCCTTGTGCACTTGCACTCAACACCTGATTGCCAACCAGGCTGAGGGAACCTTTGAGCGCCTCCGTTACTCTTTGGGAGGCAACCGCCCCAGTTAAACTACCCACCAGGCACTGTCCCTGATCCGGATCACGGACCGAGGTTAGACATCCAATACGACCAGAGTGGTATTTCAACGATGACTCCACAACCACTGGCGTGGCCGCTTCACAGTCTCCCACCTATCCTACACAAGCCGAATCGAACACCAATACCAAGCTATAGTAAAGGTCCCGGGGTCTTTCCGTCCTGCCGCGCGTAACGAGCATCTTTACTCGTAATGCAATTTCGCCGGGCCTGCGGTTGAGACAGTCGAGAAGTCGTTACGCCATTCGTGCAGGTCGGAACTTACCCGACAAGGAATTTCGCTACCTTAGGATGGTTATAGTTACCACCGCCGTTTACTGGCGCTTAAGTTCTCAGCTTCGCCACCGAAGTGACTAACCGGTCCCCTTAACGTTCCAGCACCGGGCAGGCGTCAGTCCATATACATCGTCTTGCGACTTCGCATGGACCTGTGTTTTTAGTAAACAGTCGCTTCTCGCTGGTCTCTGCGGCCGTCTCGCCCTAGCCTGCAAGAGGCTTCAAGCGCTACGGCCCCCCTTCTCCCGAAGTTACGGGGGCATTTTGCCGAGTTCCTTAACCACAGTTCGCCCGATCGCCTTGGTATTCTCTACCTGACCACCTGTGTCGGTTTGGGGTACGGGCCGCGTGAAAGCTCGCTAGAGGCTTTTCTCGGCAGCATGGGATCACTCTACTTCGCCTCAATCGGCTACGCATCACGTCTCAGGATATATGCCTGGCGGATTTGCCTACCAGACTCCCTACACGCTTGCACCAGTACTACCACTCACTGGCGGAGCTACCCTCCTGCGTCACCCCATCGCTTGACTACTACAAGTTCAGGTCCCGCGCTCCACAATCCATCTAGCTCCGAAGAGTTTCGACAGGTGCTTCGGGCGGTTAGTATCACAAGGTTCATCATGGGCGCGTTCACACGGGTACGGGAATATCAACCCGTTGTCCATCGACTACGCCTGTCGGCCTCGCCTTAGGTCCCGACTTACCCTGGGCGGATTAGCCTGGCCCAGGAACCCTTGGTCATCCGGCGGACGAGTTTCTCACTCGTCTTTCGCTACTCATGCCTGCATTCTCACTCGCATAGCGTCCACGGCTGGATTACTCCGCCGCTTCAACCGCTACACGACGCTCCCCTACCCATCCAGACCAGGTCTGAATGACACAGCTTCGGTGGTGTGCTTAAGCCCCGCTACATTGTCGGCGCAGGACCACTTGACCAGTGAGCTATTACGCACTCTTTAAAGGGTGGCTGCTTCTAAGCCAACCTCCTGGCTGTCTGTGCGACCCCACATCCTTTCCCACTTAGCACACACTTAGGGACCTTAGCTGGCGTTCTGGGCTGTTTCCCTCTCGACTACGAAGCTTATCCCCCGCAGTCTCACTGCCGCGCTCTAACACACCGGTATTCGGAGTTTGGTTGATTTCGGTAAGCTTGTGGGCCCCCTAGACCATCCAGTGCTCTACCCCCGGTGAGAAACACACGACGCTGCACCTAAATGCATTTCGGGGAGAACCAGCTATCACGGTGTTTGATTGGCCTTTCACCCCTAACCACAGCTCATCCCCCAGGTTTTCAACCCTGGTGGGTTCGGGCCTCCACGCGGTCTTACCCGCGCTTCACCCTGGCCATGGCTAGATCACACCGCTTCGGGTCTAGACCACGCGACTCAAGCGCCCTATTCAGACTCGCTTTCGCTACGGCTACCCCACACGGGTTAACCTCGCCACGTAGCACTAACTCGCAGGCTCATTCTTCAAAAGGCACGCCGTCACCCCTAAAGGCTCCGACGGATTGTAGGCACACGGTTTCAGGTACTATTTCACTCCCCTCCCGGGGTACTTTTCATCTTTCCCTCACGGTACTAGTCCGCTATCGGTCACCAGGGAGTATTTAGGCTTAGCGGGTGGTCCCGCCAGATTCACAGCGAATTTCACGAGTACGCTGCTACTTGGGAACACTCTAAACAGCCATCGGGTTTTCGAGTACGGGAGTTTCACCCTCTACGCTCACGCTTTCCAGACGTATTCCTCTAACCACAATGGTTTTTGACTGTTCGCTAGTCCGGCAGAACTAGCCAAGAGGTCCCACGACCCCGCGAATGCAACCCCTGCCGGGTATCACACAGACGCGGTTTAGCCTCATCCGCTTTCGCTCGCCACTACTCACGGAATCACGGTTGTTTTCTCTTCCTGCGGGTACTGAGATGTTTCACTTCCCCGCGTTCCCTCCACATACCCTATGTGTTCAGGTATGGGTGACCCCACATGACTGGGGCCGGGTTTCCCCATTCGGACATTCTAGGATCTCAGCTCGGTTGACAGCTCCCCTAGACTTTTCGCAGTCTCCTACGTCCTTCATCGGCTCCTGGTGCCAAGACATCCACCGTATGCCCTTACTAACTTGCTACAAAGATGCTCGCATCCACTGTGCAGTTCTCAAAGAACAATCAGATCCACCAGCTCTACTGCGTGATGCCGGCCTAACTCGATGGCTAGGTGGTTCATCCGCGGCCGATGGCCGATCACTGAAAGACACTCAAGCGTGTTCTCTCAGGACCCAACAGCGTACCGATCTGTTCATCCAGCCCTCCCGACACCTTTCCACGCTCCGAAGAGCAGTACTCACTGTCGTGACAACCGAACGTCTAGCCAGCCAGCATCCACTAATGAGCCCTACCCCGCTGAGCGGGTGCAGGTTCTGACCAGTGCGGAGACGTTTGCTCCGAACACTGGTAGATGCTCCTTAGAAAGGAGGTGATCCAGCCGCACCTTCCGGTACGGCTACCTTGTTACGACTTCGTCCCAATCGCCAGTCCCACCTTCGACCGCTCTCCCCCTTGCGGGTTGAGCCACGGGCTTCGGGTGTTACCGACTTTCGTGACGTGACGGGCGGTGTGTACAAGGCCCGGGAACGTATTCACCGCAGCGTTGCTGATCTGCGATTACTAGCGACTCCGACTTCACGGGGTCGAGTTGCAGACCCCGATCCGAACTGAGACCGGCTTTATGGGATTCGCTCCACCTCACGGCTTAGCAGCCCTTTGTACCGGCCATTGTAGCATGTGTGAAGCCCTGGACATAAGGGGCATGATGACTTGACGTCATCCCCACCTTCCTCCGAGTTGACCCCGGCAGTCTCCCATGAGTCCCCACCATTACGTGCTGGCAACATGGAACGAGGGTTGCGCTCGTTGCGGGACTTAACCCAACATCTCACGACACGAGCTGACGACAGCCATGCACCACCTGTACACCGGCCACAAGGGGGCCAATATCTCTACTGGTTTCCAGTGCATGTCAAGCCCAGGTAAGGTTCTTCGCGTTGCATCGAATTAATCCACATGCTCCGCCGCTTGTGCGGGCCCCCGTCAATTCCTTTGAGTTTTAGCCTTGCGGCCGTACTCCCCAGGCGGGGTGCTTAATGCGTTAGCTGCGGCACAGAGGGCGTGGAAGCCCCCCACACCTAGCACCCACCGTTTACGGCGTGGACTACCAGGGTATCTAATCCTGTTCGCTCCCCACGCTTTCGCTCCTCAGCGTCAGTATCGGCCCAGAGACCCGCCTTCGCCACCGGTGTTCCTCCTGATATCTGCGCATTTCACCGCTACACCAGGAATTCCAGTCTCCCCTGCCGAACTCAAGTCTGCCCGTATCGACCGCAAGCTTGGAGTTAAGCCCCAAGTTTTCACGGCCGACGCGACAAACCGCCTACGAGCTCTTTACGCCCAATAATTCCGGACAACGCTCGCACCCTACGTATTACCGCGGCTGCTGGCACGTAGTTAGCCGGTGCTTCTTCTGCAGGTACCGTCACTTGCGCTTCGTCCCTGCTGAAAGAGGTTTACAACCCGAAGGCCGTCATCCCTCACGCGGCGTCGCTGCATCAGGCTTTCGCCCATTGTGCAATATTCCCCACTGCTGCCTCCCGTAGGAGTCTGGGCCGTGTCTCAGTCCCAGTGTGGCCGGTCACCCTCTCAGGCCGGCTACCCGTCGTCGCCTTGGTAGGCCATTACCCCACCAACAAGCTGATAGGCCGCGGGTCCATCCCATACCGCCGGAACTTTCCACCCCCGAAGATGCCTTCAAGGGTCGTATCCGGTATTAGACCTCGTTTCCAAGGCTTATCCCAGAGTACAGGGCAGGTTACCCACGTGTTACTCACCCGTTCGCCGCTCGTGTACCCCGAAGGGCCTTACCGCTCGACTTGCATGTGTTAAGCACGCCGCCAGCGTTCGTCCTGAGCCAGGATCAAACTCTCCAATAAGGATTGTGTTTGATCGCTCCAGACGGAATATGTCTGGCATCAATCTAGTCTTGCCTCAAAGGAACTACCTCGACGAGGAGGTAATTCATATATTACTGGCTGTGTTTCGGCACGCTGTTGAGTTCTCAAAGAACACGCGCTCACCGCAGCTAATCTCCGAAGAGACGTCGCTTCCGGGGCTGTGTCGTACATAAGCTTGTGTTTGAAACTTCCGACGCCCTTGGCCTCTGAGCTCAGAAGAGCTACCGGCTGGGTCTTCGTCGTTTCCAGGTCACCCACTCTACCACACTCAGTGGAAGCTTGGTTCGTGATCTGTGTCGCGCTCCGTTCCGGTGTTCCCGGCCCGTTCCTCGCTGACATGGAGAAAGTTACACGCACGCCAACTGAGGGTCAAATCGGGGGCAACCCGGCCACCTGCGATTAAGAAACCGCAGGTCAGCAGCCCCGTACAGGACCCTCCGACCACGCTATCAAGCCCCAAACCCGTGCACACTGTGACCGCCGTCACATCAAGAAAGATCGAAGGCCGCCGGTCCGACACCGGACCGACGGCCTTCAAAGCGGTGAAACAGCAGGTCAGGCCTGCACTTCCACGCTCGCGTTGTTGCGCTTGCCGCGACGGAGCACCAGCCACTTGCCGTGCAGCAGGTCCGACGACGACGGCTTCCACTCCTCGTCGGTCACCTTCGCGTTGTTCACGTAGGCACCGCCCTCGTTGACCGTCCGCCGCGCGGCACCCCGGCTCTCGGCCAGGCCCGACGCGATCAGCAGGTCGACGATCGTGGGCTCGTCCGCGAGGCGGGCCTCGCCCTTCGGCGCCTCGGCCAGCGCGGCCTGGAGCACCGACTCGTCGAGGTCGCGCAGTTCGCCGCGGCCGAACAACGCCGCCGACGCGAGCACGACCTGCTGCGTCGCGCGTTCGCCGTGGACCAGGTCGGTGAACTCCTGCGCGAGACGCTTCTGCGCGGCCCGCTGGTGCGGTGCCTCCGCGGTCTGCTTCTCCAGCTCGTCGAGTTCCTCACGCGTGAGGAACGTGAACAGCCGCAGGTAGTTCAGGACCGTGACGTCGTCGACGTTCACGAAGTACTGGTACCAGGCGTACGGCGAGGTCATCTCCGGGTCGAGCCACACGCTGCCGCCACCGGTGGACTTGCCGAACTTGCGACCCTCGGCGTCGGTGACCAGCGGCGCGGTCAGGGCGTGCACGTGCCTGCCCTCGACCCGGCGGATCAGGTCGACGCCGCCGACGATGTTGCCCCACTGGTCCGAGCCGCCGACCTGCAGCGCGGTGCCGTACTTGCGGTTGAGCTCCAGGTAGTCGTTGGACTGGAGCAGCAGGTAGCTGAACTCGGTGTACGACATGCCGTCGCCTTCGAGCCGGCGCTTCACCGTCTCCCGCGACAGCATGACGTTGATCGAGAAGTGCTTGCCGACGTCGCGCAGGAACTCGAGCGCGCTGACCTGGCCGGTCCAGTTGAGGTTGTTCTCGACGATCGCGCCGGTGGGCGAGTCGTCGAAGTCGACGAACCGCTCCAGCTGGCCGCGGATGCGCTCGGCCCACTCGGCGACGGTGTCGAGCGAGTTCAGCGTGCGCTCGCCGGTGTCGCGCGGGTCGCCGATCATGCCCGTCGCGCCGCCCGCCATCACGATCGGCCGGTGACCGGCGCGCTGGAAGCGGCGGAGCATGAGCAACGGGACCATGTTGCCCGCGTGCAGCGACTTCGCCGTCGGGTCGAACCCGCAATAGAGGGTGAGCGGGCCGGCGTCCAGGTCCTTCCGGAGTGCGTCGAGGTCGGTGGACGTCGCGATCAGGCCGCGCCAGGCAAGTTCGTCAAGGATGTGCTCGCTCACGTCCGTCATTGTCGCCTACCAGGTCCAACAGGTTTCGACCTGGTGTGTGTACGGGTACGCACGAGGACATGACGGATCCACGTGATGCGGAGTTACGGCGGCCCACTGAACGCCTGCCGCGCGTGAACGAACCACACATGCCTCGTGTGAACGAGCCGGTGGTCGAAGAGGTCGTGGAACGCGACGACGACTACCGCAGGCTGCGGACGGTGCGGACCGTCTGCGCGATCATCGACATCATCTGCTGGACGTTCGCCATCGTGCTGTTGGTGCACATCTTCCTGGTCATCGCGGGTGCGAACGCCGGCAACGGGTTCTTCCAGTTCGTCGCGGGCTGGGCGGACGTCATCACGCTGGGCCTCGACGGCCTGTTCACCCCCGACAACGCCTCTGTGGCAACGCTTCTGAACGAGGGCCTGGCCGCGCTCTTGTGGTTGGTCATCGGTGCGTTGCTGACAAACCTCATCACGCGCGTCGCCCTGCCGTCGGGTCACCGGCGCGCCTGGTACCGCAGGACGGTGCGCCCCTAGGACAATGGCGGGGTGGCCGAGTACGAATTCGACGTTGCCCCGTCGTTCGCGGAGAAGGATCGGGAGCGCGTGCTCCCGATCCTCCAACGTCTGAAGGAACTCGGCGTCAACGTCTACTACGACGACGACCATCTCGTCGCACGTTGGGGCAAGAACCTGATCGAGCACATCACGGAGACGTTGACCGACAAGGTCCGTTACGTGCTGATGTTCGCTTCTCAGCACTACGTCGAGCACGACTGGGCACAGCACGAACGCCGCGTGGTGCAGGCACGGGCGTTGGCTCAGCAGAACGAGTACGTGCTGCCCATCAAACTCGACGACACCGAAGTTCCCGGCCTGCTGCGGACCACCGGCTTCCTGGACCTGCGCAAGCACAGCCCCGACCTGATCGCGCGCGCCGTCGCGCAAAAGCTCGCGCAGCACCGCGCGGAGTTCCGCGCCGTGACCCCGGTGACGGCGCAGTCGGTGGCCGCGCTCGCGTTGGAGAAGCCGAAGGGCTGGGAGTACCTGCTTTACGCAACCGTGGTGACCCAAGGACTTGAGGAGCTGCAGCCGAAGTACCGCGAACACTTCCTCCGGTACTCCCCGCGCAACGGCACCGTCGAGCACGGGAACGGCATCGGGCTGATCCGCGACCGCAACGTGCTGCTGAGCGAGATCATCGCGGTGGCGGTCGAATCGGTCTTCACCCCGGCCACGCAGGAGGCCGCGTTCGGCCGCGCGGGCGAGACGGGCGATGCCGACCACATCGTGCACCTGGGCAAGCTGTTCGTCAGGACGTTCGACGAGATCCTCGAGTGGGCACGTGGAATCCACGGCACCAGCTACTCCGACGAGAACGCCCGCCGGGCAGCTCGTGTGCAAGCCAGGTTCGCGGACCGGCAGCTGAAAGAGATGTTCAAGGTCGCGCAGCGCCTGAGCGAGGTCGCGGACACGTTGGTCGAGCGGTTGACGGCCGGCGAGATCATCGACGTGACGGTGCAGTTGGTGTTCGAGGTGGAACCCTCACTGGAGGTCGAGTTCAAGAACGCTCTGGAGCGGTTGTCCCGATGAGCGGCGACGAGGAGCACGAATACGACTTCGACGTCGCGGCGTCCTACGCCGGCGCGGATCGGGATGAGGTCCTGCCGATCCTGCACAGACTCGCCGAGCTCGAGGTGCGGGTGTACGACCGCGAAGACCGGGTGATCGACAACTGGGGCAAGAACCTGGTCGAACACCTGCCGCGGATCTACCAGAAGCGCGTCCGGCACGGACTGTTGTTCATCTCGAAGCACTACCTCACCGACGTGCTGGCCAAGGTGGAACGTCAGGCCGCGCAGTCACGGGCCACAGAGCTGGACGAAGAGTTCTTGCTGCCGGTGAGGCTCGATGGCACTCGACTCCCCGGGCTCTTGCCTGTCGTGCAGCACCTGGACCTCCACACACACGGCAGGGAGAAGATCTGCCAAGCGGTGGTTCAGAAGCTGGCGCAGCATCGTTCGGCGTTCACGCACCTGACGCCGGTCGACGCGAACAGCATCGCCGCGCTCCTGCGCGAGAAGCCGGCCGGCTGGAAGTACCTGCTGTACACCGCCGTGATCTGGCAGGGGTGGAACGGTCTCGAGGGGAAGTACAGAGATCACTTCCGCAGGTACGCCCCGCTCAACCAGGCCATCGAGCAGGGTGACGGGCTGGAGTCGATCGACAACCGCAACATCCTGCTGAACGAGCTCATCACGACCACTCGGGACACGTTCAGCGACGACAAGCGGAAAGAAGTCTTCGGCGGTGAAGACAAGGATGACCCCAACGACATCATCAATCTCGGAGACACGTTCGTAAGGATCTTCAACGACTTCTTGGAGTGGGCCCGCGCCATTCACGGCACGAGCTACGCCCGAGAGGCTGCGCGTGAGGCGTCCCGACTCCAGGCGAGCTTCGCTGATGCACAACTGCGCGCAATGCACAGCACCGTGCACACGCTGCGCGCCGCCTCCGCCACTCTGGTCGAGCGAGCCGTCACCGGCGAGGAGATCGACACCGGCATCGACATCGCGGCGGTGGAGACCAGCCTGGAATCACCTCTGAAGTTCAAGATCTCGCCAGAACTCGCGACCGCGTTCCTGGCCGCGCTCGAGCAGGTCAAGCGGCGCCGGTAGGACGCTTCTTGCCGCCCCGTTTGTAGGTCGAGACGGCCGGAGAGTCGATCCAGAACCGCCACGGCACATCCATCGCCACGGCAACACCCACGCGCGGACCGGAGTGCACGACCGTGGCCGGTTCATCTGCTGCGTAGAGCCGCACGGGCGACGAAGCGGACGTCAGCTCAAGACCGTTCTGCGAGCGATCGAGCCCGAGGACCTTGCACAGCCGTGCGGGGCCCTTGGCCAGTTCGGCGGCGGAACGTGATGCGGGGCGTCGAGAGAAGGCGATGTCCTCGCCGGAGACGACTTCGCCCGCGCGCAGCAGCACCGCGCCCGGCACGCCGTCGGTCAAAGTCACGACGTTGGCGCAGAAGTGCATGCCGTAGACGAAGTAGACGTACAGGAAGCCGGCAGGGCCGAACATCACCTCGTTGCGCGGGGTCTTGCCGCGGTAGCAGTGCGACGCCGGGTCGTCGCCGCCCCGGTACGCCTCCACCTCGACGATGCGCACGCGCACGCCGCCGGCTTCCAGGTACGAACCGAGGAGGAGCCGGGACGCATCGACCGGGTCGATGGCCAGCTCCTCCCTGGTCAGCAGCCTAGAACTCACGTGCGGCAGCGGCCTTTGCCACGAGTGCGTCGAGCTGTTCGCGGACGCGCACGGGGGCCGTGCCGCCGTGCGCGTCGCGGGACGCGATCGAGCCCTCGACGGTGAGCACCGAGCGGACGTCCGGCGTCAGGGACGGCGAGATCGCGACGAACTCCTCGTCGGTCAGCTCCTCCAGGCCTACGCCGCGGGACTCGGCGGCGCGGACACACGCGCCGGCTGCCTCGTGGGCCACGCGGAACGGAACTCCCTGGCGCACCAGCCATTCCGCGATGTCGGTGGCCAGGGTGAAGCCGGCGGGAGCCAAAGACGCCATGCGAGAAACGTCGAATCGAAGCGTCGCCACCATGCCCGCGAAGGCTGGGAGAAGGAGTTCGAGCTGCTCGACCGAGTCGAACAGCGGCTCCTTGTCCTCCTGCAGGTCGCGGTTGTAGGCGAGCGGCTGGGCCTTCAGCGTCGCCAACAACCCCGCGAGGTTGCCGATCAGGCGGCCCGACTTGCCGCGCGCCAGTTCGGCCACGTCCGGGTTCTTCTTCTGCGGCATGATCGAGCTGCCGGTCGACCAGGCGTCGTCGAGGACCGCGAAGCGGAACTCGGCGGTGGTCCAGATGATGATCTCCTCGGCGATCCGCGAGAGGTTCACGCTGACCATGGCCAGCACGAACGCGATCTCGGCGGCGAAGTCGCGCGAGGCGGTGCCGTCGATCGAGTTCTCGACCGGCGCGTAGAAGCCCAGGTCCGCGGCCACCTTCGCCGGGTCGAGGCCCAGCGACGAACCGGCCAGGGCGCCGGAGCCGTACGGGGAGAACGCGGCGCGCTTGTCCCAGTCGTGCAGGCGGTCGACGTCGCGCAGCAGCGAGTGCGCGTGCGCGAGGAGGTGGTGCGAGAGCAGCACGGGCTGCGCGGACTGCAGGTGCGTGCGGCCCGGCATCACGGCACCGAAGTGCGTCTCGGACTGGGCGGCCAGCGCGTCGACCACGTCCAGCACACCGGCGGCGACTCGGCGGGCGGCGTCGCGCAGCCACATCCGGAACAGCGTCGCCACCTGATCGTTGCGCGAACGGCCCGCGCGCAGCTTGCCGCCGAGCTCGGTGCCGGCGCGGTCGATCAGGCCCCGCTCCAGCGCCGTGTGGACGTCCTCGTCCTCCAGCACCGGGGTGAACGCGCCGGACTCGACGTCGGCGAGCAGTTCGTCGAGCGCCTTCTGCATGCCCGCGAGCTCGTCGTCGGTCAGCAACGCCGCCGCGTGCAGCACACGGGCGTGCGCGCGCGAGCCCGCGATGTCGTACGGCGCGAGCCGCCAGTCGAAGTGCGTCGACAGCGACAACCGCGCCATCGCCTCGGCCGGTCCCGACTCGAACCGGCCACCCCACAAAGAACTCATCAGACGCAACTTTCAGCTAGCGAAGTCGTACAGCGATTCTTCCGAACGGGCCACCAGCCCGACGACGCGCCCCTCGTGCAGCGCGACGTCGACCTCGCCGAACCCGGACGGCAAGGCCATTCGTGCCACGCGCAACGCGACCGAGCCCAGACTGGACTTGACCACGCCGGCGCGGAAGTTGAGCTCTCGGACGGCCTCGGCGACGGACACCGTCTCGCCGTCCACCGCCACGACCACGCCACCGTCGAACGTCACCACGGCGTGCACGGGGTCACTCATCGAGCTCGCCCGACGCGAGCGCGGTGATCCGGTCGGCGAGCTCGGCCCCGGTCATCGGTTCACGCGCCACGACCAGGATCGTGTCGTCCCCCGCTATCGTGCCGACTACCTCGTGCAATGCCGCGCGGTCGAGCGCCGACGCCAGGAACTGCGCCGCACCGGGAGGAGTGCGCAGCACCGCGAGGTTGCCGGAGTGGTCCGTCGAGACCAGCAACTCCCCCAGCACCCGGACCAGGCGCGTGGTGCCGCCCTGGACCCCGCGCACCGGACTGCCGTCCTCGGGGATCACGTAGACCGGCGCACCGCCGTCAGGTCCGCGCAGCTTGACCGCGCCGAGCTCGTCCAGGTCGCGCGACAACGTGGCCTGCGTGACGTCGATGCCTTCCGCCGCAAGCAGCTTCGCGAGTTCGGACTGACTGCGCACGGCCTGATGCGACACCATCTCGACGATGCGCCCCTGACGGGCGGTGCGAGTCATGACGACTGCTCCAGCAACCACACGAGCAACGCCTTCTGCGCGTGCAGCCGGTTCTCCGCTTCCTGCCACACGAGCGACTGCGGGCCGTCGAGCACCTCGTCGGTGATCTCCCAGCCGCGGTGCGCGGGCAGGCAGTGCAGCACCGTCGAGTCCGGCTTCCCGGTCGCGGCCAGCAGCGCGTCGTTCACCTGGTACGGGCGGAACGGGCCGACGCGGTCCTTGCCGTCGTTCTCCTGCCCCATCGACGTCCAGGTGTCGGTGACCAGCACGTCCGAGCCGTCGACCGACGCCTGCGGGTCGCTGATCAACGTCACCGAGCCACCGGTCTCGGCGGCGCGCTTCTTGGCGTCCTCCAGGATCTGCGGGTTCGGCACGAACCCGGCGGGCGCGCCGATGCGGACGTGCATACCCGCCGTGGCGCCGCCCAGCAGCAGAGAGTGCGCCATGTTGTTGGCGCCATCGCCCAGGTACGTCAGCGTCAGACCGGCCAACCGGCCATAACGGCGGCGGATCGTCTGCAGGTCCGCGAGCACCTGGCACGGGTGGAACTCGTCGGTCAGCGCGTTCACGACGGGGATGCGCGACACGGACGCCATGGCCTCCATGCGGGCCTGTGCGAACGTCCGCCACACCACCGCGTCCACGTACCCGGACAGGATCCGCGAGGTGTCCTCGATGGTCTCCTCGCGGCCCAGTTGCATCGACCGGCCGTCGATGATCACCGGGTTGCCGCCGAGCTGGGCGATGCCGACCTCGAACGAGAGCCGCGTGCGGGTCGAGTTCTTCTCGAAGATCACGGCGACGGATTTGGGGCCCGCCAACGGCTTCGCGGTGAACCGGTCCGCCTTGTACACGTCCGCGAGGTCGAGGACGGCCGCCTGCTCCTCGGTGGAAAGATCGTCGTCCCGAAGGAAGTGCCTCAACGTCACTGCGTCTCCTCGAAGAAGGTGGGGAGCGCGGCGACGAAGGCCTGCGCGTCGGACTGCTCCAGCACGAGCGGCGGGGCGAGCCGCAGCACGTCGGGCTGGATCGGGTTGATCAGGTAACCGGCCTTCTGCGCGGCCGCCGCGGCCTTCGCCGAGACCGCCTCGCGCAGCGTGATGCCGAGCAGCAGGCCGGCGCCCCGGACCCCGGTGATCGCGGGGTGGTGCAACGCCTCGACGCCGGCGGCGATCTCCTTGCCCACGGCCGAGACGTGCTCGAGCAGGCCTTCGGAGGCGATGGTGTCGAGCACGGCGAGTCCGGCCGCGCAGCACACCGGGTTGCCGCCGTAGGTGGTGCCGTGGTGGCCGGGCTTGAACAGGTCGGCGGCCGCGCCGAACCCGATCGTGGCGCCCAGCGGGAGTCCGCCGCCGATGCCCTTGGCGAGCGTCAGGACGTCCGGCACGATCCCGGCCTGCTGGAACGCGAACCAGGTGCCGAGACGGCCGATGCCGGTCTGCACCTCGTCGAGGATGAACAGCGCGCCGTGCTCGGAGGTGATCCGGCGGACCTCCTGCAGGTAGCCGGCGGGCGGCACCATGACGCCCTGCTCGCCCTGGATCGGCTCGACGATGAACGCCGCGGTGTCGTCGTCGATCGCCGCTTCCAACGCCGCGATGTCACCGAACGGCACGTGCTCGACGCCGGGCACCAACGGCTCGAACGGCGCGCGCTTCGGCTGCTGGCCGGTGAGCGTCAACGCGCCCATGGTGCGGCCGTGGAACCCGCCGAGCGTGGAGATGATCTTCGTGCGGCCGGTGAGGCGCGCCATCTTCAGCGCCGCCTCGTTGGCCTCGGCGCCGGAGTTGCAGAAGAAGACCTTGCCGGGCTCGCCCGCGAGGTCCAGCAGGCGTTCGGCGAGCTTCAGCGCGGGCTCGTTGACGTACAGGTTGCCGGTGTGGCCGAGCTTCGCGATCTGCGTCGAGACCGCCTCGACGATCGCCGGGTGCGCGTGGCCCAGCGCGTTGACCGCGAGACCGGTCAGCAGGTCGACGTAGCGGTTGCCGTCGGCGTCCCAGACGTGCGCGCCCTCACCGCGTTCGAGTTGCAACGTCGGCGTGCCGTAATTGTCCATCATGGACTGTTGCCAGCGGGTGGTCATTTGTTGTCCCCCAACACCATCGTCCCCACACCTTCGGAGGTGAAGACTTCGAGCAGAACGCTGTGAGCCAGCCGCCCGTCGATCACGTGCGCCTGCGGGACACCGCCGCGCACCGCGCGCAGGCAGGCCTCCATCTTCGGCACCATGCCGCTTTCCAGGTCCGGCAGGATCTTCTCCAACTCGGCGGCGCGGATCTGGTCCACCAGCGACGACTTGTCGGGCCAGTTCGAGTACAGGCCCTCGACGTCCGTCAGCACGACGAGCTTCTCCGCACCCAACGCCACGGCCAGCGCACCCGCCGCCGTGTCCGCGTTCACGTTGTGCGGCACGCCGTGCACGTCCGGCGCCACCGACGACACGACCGGGATACGGCCCGCACGCACGATGTCGAGCACCGCGTCCGGGTTGACCTCGGTGATGTCGCCGACGAGGCCGATGTCGACCTCCTCGCCATCGACGACAGCACCACGACGCGTGGCCGTGAACAGGTGCGCGTCCTCGCCGGAGATGCCGACGGCGTACGGGCCGTGCTGGTTGATCAGGCCGACGAGCTCGCGCCCGACCTGGCCGACCAGGACCATCCGCACGACGTCCATGGCCTCGGGCGTGGTGACGCGCAGGCCGCCGCGGAACTCGCTGTGGATGCCGAGCTTGTCCAGCATCGACTTGATCTGCGGGCCGCCGCCGTGCACCACGACCGGGCGCAGACCGCACAGCCGCAGGAACACCATGTCCTCGGCGAACGCCTTCTTCAGCTCGTCGTCGACCATGGCGTTGCCGCCGTACTTGACGACCACCAACGCGCCGCGGAAGCGTTCCAGCCACGGCAGCGCCTCGACGAGGACTGCCGCCTTCTCTTGTGGGTTCATGAGGAGTACGCGCTGTTCTCTTCGACGTAGTCGTGGGACAGGTCCGTGGTGAGCACGGTGGCTTCGGCCTCGCCGACGTTGAGGTCGATGACGATCTCGATGTCGCGGCCGGAGAGGTCGGCTTCACTTCGGTCGCGGTCGCGGGTTCCGTTGCGGTACAACGAGACGCCGTTGATGATGATCTGCAGGACGTCCGGGTCGATCTCGGCGTCCGCGCGGCCCAGGGCCATCGCGATCCGGCCCCAGTTGGGGTCGCTGCCGAACAACGCCGTCTTCACCAGGTTGTCCTCGGCGACGGTCCGTCCGATGTGGACGGCCTCGGCCTCGGTGGCGGCCTGCCTGACGGTGATGCTGACCTCCTTGGTCACGCCCTCGGCGTCACCCTGCAGCTGCTTGACCAGGTCGCCCGCGACCTCGGTCAGCAACGCCACGAAGTCGTCGAACGACGGCTCGACGTTCGAGGCACCCGACGCGAGCACCAGCACGGTGTCGTTGGTGGACGTGCCGCCGTCGACGTCGAGGCGGTCGAACGTGCGCGACACGGCCTGGCGCAACGCCTGGTCCAGCTGCTCGCCGGAGATCTTGGCGTCGGTCGTGATCACCGACAGCATGGTGGCCATGTTCGGGGCGAGCATGCCCGCGCCCTTCACGAACCCGCCGACCGACCAGCCCTGCTCGGACGCCTTCCAGGACTGCTTGGGGCGGCTGTCCGTGGTCATCACGCCGGTGGCCGCGTTCAGCCCGGCCTCGACCGACGAGTCCAGCTCCTTCGCGACGTTCTCGACGCCGGTCAGGATCTTGTCCATCGGCAGGCGCTCGCCGATCAGGCCGGTGGAGCAGACCGCGACGTCGACCGCGCCGGTGCCGAGCACCTCGGCGACCTTCTCGGCGGTGGCGTGGGTGTCCTGGAAGCCCTCGGGACCGGTGCACGCGTTGGCGCCACCGGAGTTCAGCACGACCGCGGTGAGGCGCCGGGACTGGATCACCTGCTGCGACCACAACACCGGGGCGGCCTTCACCTTGTTCGTGGTGAAGACACCCGCGGCGGCGTCGGACGGCCCGTCGTTCACGACGAGCGTCAGATCGAGTGCACCGGATTCCTTGATCCCGGCGGCGATTCCGGCAGCGCGGAACCCCTGGGGTCCGGTGACGCCCTTGTTGCGGTTCACGGAGCGACTCCAACGGTCGAGAGGCCGGTCGTTTCCGGCAGTCCGAGAGCGAGGTTCATGCACTGGACAGCGGCACCCGCGGTGCCCTTGGCCAGGTTGTCGACGGCGGCCACGACCACGAGCCGGCCGAGGTCGGCGTCGACGGTGACTTGCAGCTGGACGGCGTTCGAACCCAG
This sequence comes from Lentzea sp. JNUCC 0626, assembly GCF_043632865.1. NCBI lineage: Bacteria > Bacillati > Actinomycetota > Actinomycetes > Pseudonocardiales > Pseudonocardiaceae > Lentzea > Lentzea sp. JNUCC 0626. Next base: position 9,581,387 of record NZ_CP171635.1, on the reverse strand, counting down.
CACGGCGTTCGTCGTCGGCCAGAGTCCTTCGGGCAGAACGTGCACGAACGGCTCGTCCGCGTACGCCTTCTCGTAGGCCTCGCGAACGTTTGCGCCGGTGTCTTTCAAGGCTGCCGTGCAGGTCGCGAGGATGCCCCGGGACATCGGCGCGAGCACCGGCGTGAAGCTGACCTTGATCGGACGACCGGCCGCGGCGCTCAAGTTCTGGGTGATCTCGGGCGTGTGCCGGTGCGCGCCGCCGACGCCGTACGCGCTGGCGGACCCCATGACCTCGGACCCGAGCAGGTTCGTCTTGAGCGACTTGCCGGCGCCGGACGTACCCGACACGGCGACGATGACGACCTCGTCCTCGATGAGGTCCACGGCCGGTGCGAGCGCCAAAGAAGAGACGGTCGGGTAGCAGCCGGGCACGGCTACGCGGCGTGCGCCCACGAGTGCGTCCCGCCCGTTGGGAAGCTCCGGCAGCCCGTACGGCCAGGTACCCGCGTGCTCCCCGCCGTACCACCGGGTCCAGTCGTCCGCGCTGGTCAGCCGGTGGTCGGCGCCGCAGTCGATCACGACTGTGTCGTCCCCGAGTTGCTCGGCGAGCGCTGCTGAGTGACCGTGGGGTAGTGCGAGGAAGACCACGTCGTGGCCCTTGAGGGTCTCGACTGTGGTGTCTTGTAGCTCTCGGTCGGCGAGCGGCAGGAGGTGCGGCTGGTGCTGGAGCAGCTTGTCACCGGCGCTGCTGTTGGCGGTCAGCGCGCCGATCTCGACGTCCGGGTGGCCCAGTAGCAGGCGGAGCAGCTCGCCACCCGCGTACCCGCTGGCGCCCGCGACCGCGATCCTCACTGTCATACGCATGATTATGCACGTTCATGCAAACTCACTCAACCGCGAGTTCGCGCCGGTCGTCCGGCCTCCCCTTCGGGTCAACCGCCGAAGGCGATTCGGCGCGAAGCGGAGGCCGGACGACCGGCTTCCCGGCGAACTCGCCGCCGCCTGCGGAGCAGCGGCCGACAAACACAACATTGGCCAGGTGGCCACTTGGTGGGAGCCACCTGGCGCTGTGGGTCGCTGCGAGCGGTCGGCCATGATGATCGGCGTGAACGTGAAGGTGCGCGACGGGTTGTGGGCGGCCGCTGCCTTCCTGCTCGCGCTGGTGTCGCTGGTGGCGCCGCTCGGCAGGCCCGTCGAACCGTGGCTGATCGTGCTGTCGGCGGTCTGGGCCGCCGCGCTGGTGCCGATCAGCGCGCGCTGGCCGCGTTGGGCGATCGTGCTGACCGCTCCCCTCAACGGTGTGAACAACCTGCTCGCGATCGCCCCGACGTCGCTCGTGGTGTTCCGCGCGGGCCGGTCGATCCGGTCGCAGGCGCAGCTCTGGGCGTTGCTCGGCGTCACAACGGTGCTCCAGGCCGGGTTCGGCGCCCTGCACTCGTGGCGGGCGGGCGACAGCCTGATCGAGTACCTGCTCGGCACCGCCTTCTCCGCGTTGTTCCTGCTGGTCTTCCCGGCGGTCGCGGGGGCGCTCGTCGGGCGGCGCAAGCCGTTGACGCAGGTCCTGATGGAGCGCAACGACTACCTGGAACACGCGCGCGCGTTGACCGCGAGCACCGCGAGGTCGGACACGCGCGCACACATCGCCGGCGAGATGCACGACATGCTCAGCCACCGGCTCCGGCAACTCACCGCGCACGCCGGGGCGTTGGAGCGATCCGCCGCCGAACAGGCCCCGGAACTGCGCGAACAGGTCGAGCTGATCCGCAAGACGTCCGCCGTCGCGATGGAGGAACTCCAGGAGATCCTCGGCGTGCTCGGCACGATCGAGGCCAGCGAGGACGCCGGTACGCGCGTTGACGTCGAACGGCTCGTGGCGGCGTCCACAGCAGCAGGTGTCAGCGTGCACCTGGAGTGGTCCGGCGACGACCTGGCCAACGCCGACGCACGACTGCGCAGAGCGGTCCATCGCGTCGTGCGGGAAGCACTCACGAACGTGCACAAGCACGCGCCGACGGCACGCACACGCGTGGTGGTGAGCGTCACCGAACGGGTGCGCGTCGAGATCGTCAACGGTCCGAGCAGCTCACCCCGGGGCGGTGGCACCCGGCGCGGACTCATCGGGCTGGAGGAACGGGTCGAGCTGATCGGCGGTCAGTTCCTCGCCGGGATGCCCGTGACCGGCGGGTTCCGGGTCGCGGCCGACCTGCCGCTGCACCCGGTCGTCCAGGAGGAGACGGGTGCGACGGGCACCGTGACGGTGGCGCCACCGCCGATCACCGCCGAGATCCTGACCGTGCCGCGGGTGGTCGGCAGTGGCTGCCTCGCGACGCTGTCGGTGATCCCGGCGCTCGGCACGGCGTTCGTGCTGCTGGTCGTCGCGGTGTTCAGCCGCCCCGAGATGAGCCGCCAGGAGTTCGACGCCACGCAGGTCTCGGTCACGCACGAGGAGGAGATCACCGAGACGTACGGGTTCGGGGTGCCGTCGAGCAACGCCGGCTGCTACCGCTACCACGTGCGCGACTCCGGCGACCTCGACTTCGAGCTGTGCTTCGACCGCGAATCGGGCCGGATGACCACGAAGAGGGAGCTGGCCCGATGAGGTTCGTGTGGCCGTCGCTGGCGTTCGTGGTCGGACTGGTGCCGTTGATCGCGCCGCTGGCACCTGTCCCCCACCCGGCGATGACCGTCGCGTCGGCGTTGTGGATCGCCGCGCTCGTGTGGTTCGCGCCGCGCAAACCCGAGTGGGCGCTGCTGCTGACCGCGCCGCTGTTCGCGGTGAACAACCTGTGGGCGCAGGCCATCACGGTGTTCGTGGTCTTCACGGCGTGCCGGCGGGTGCCGCGCCTCGGCAGGTTGTGGGCGCTGCTCGGGATCATGACCCTGCTGCAGACCGCGTTCAACCAGCTCCAGGAGAGCTACCGGAGCATGCCGCTCTGGGAGTCGCTGCTCGGCGCGTTCCTCGGGTCGATCTTCTTCGTGCTGTTCCCGGCCGTGTCGGGGATGCTGCTCGGCCGCCGCCGTCCGATGGTCCGGCTGCTGCAGGAGCGCAACGAGTACCTGGAACGGGCGCGCGCGCTCACCGCGGCGTCGGCTCGTTCGGAGGAACGCGCGCACATCGCGGGCGAGATGCACGACATGCTCGGGCACCGGCTCAGTCTGATCTCGATCCACGCGGGCGCGTTGGAACTCACGACCGCCACCAAGGCACCGCAGCTGCACGAACAGGCCGAGCTGATCCGCACGACGTCGTCCCTCGCGATGGCGGAACTGCGCGAGATCCTCGGGGTGCTGCGGACCAACCCCGAACCCGAGTCGCTCGACGAGGACACCGGCACCCGGTCCGACATCGCGGACCTGGTCGACTCCTCCGGGCTCACCGCGGCGCTCGACTGGTCCGGTGAGGACCTGCACGGTGCGGACCCGCGCACGCGCCGTGCGGTACATCGCGTCGTGCGTGAGGCGTTGACCAACGTGCAGAAGCACGCCCCTCAGGCCCGTACTCGGGTGCAGGTCACCGTGCAGGCCGGACGTGTGCGCCTCCAGATCCTCAACGGTCCGTCGGCGGCAGGTCCCGGCCAGGGTGCGCGGCGCGGTCTGATCGGCCTGGAGGAACGCGTCGGCCTGCTCGGCGGGTCGTTCAGCGCGGGCCCTCCGATCGAGGGCGGGTTCCGGGTGGCGGCCGACCTGCCGACGCACCCGCAGTCCCAGCTACCGGCCGGGGCCGAGGTGGCGGAGGTGCCTCCACCGCTGGCCGCCGAGGTCCTGACGGTGCCGCGGGTGCTGGGCGGTGGATGTCTCGGACTGCTGGCGCTGCTGCCGATCGCGGGCGCGTTGATCGTGTTGCTGCTCTTCGCGTTGCTGAACCCGACGCAGATGAACGCGCCGTACTTCGACTCGCTGAAGGTGGGCGTCACAGCTGAGGGCGACATCTACGAGCAGTACGGCGTCGGGCAGCTCGGGGTGGACGGCTGCTCGCGGTTCGTGACGTCGCACAACACAGACCTGATCTACAAGCTGTGCTTCCGCGACGGCGTTCTGTCCTCGAAGGAGCAGGAACGCCCGTAATGTGCTCGTCGTGATCCGAGTTCTCATCGCCGACGACGAAACGCTCATGCGCGCCGGCATCCGGCTGATCCTGGAGAACGACCCCGAGATCACCGTGGTGGCCGAGGCGAGCGACGGCAGGCAGGCCGTCGAGCTGACGTTGAAGCACACGATCGACGTGGCGTTGCTCGACATCCGCATGCCCGGCGGCGACGGGTTGAAGGCGGCCGAGCAGATCGCGGCGCGGGTCAACGTCGTCATGCTCACGACGTTCGGCGAGGACTCCTACGTGGCGCAGGCGTTGAAGGTCGGCGCGACCGGGTTCCTGCTGAAGGACACGCCCCCACAGGAGTTGATCACCGCCGTGCGCAAGGCAGCCGCGGGCGAACCGATCCTGGCGCCGCAGATCACCAAGCGCCTCATCGAGAGGCACCTGACCGCGCCGAACGACGGGTCGGACGCGCGCCGCAAGATCGACGCGCTGACCGAGACCGAACGGGGTGTGCTCAAGCTGGTGGGCGAAGGGCTGTCCAACACCGAGATCGGCGAGCAGCTCTTCATGGCGACCGGCACGGTGAAGGCGCACATCAGCCGGATCCTGCCCAAGCTGGAGGTCGCGAACCGCGTGCAGGCCGCCATCATCGCGCACGACGCCGGCCTGACCCGGTCGTGATCAGCGGGTCGTGATCAGCGGGTCGTGAAGCGCTCCAACGCACGGATCTTGTTCGTGGCGTCGAGCGCCGCGATCTTGTACGCCTCGGACAGCGTCGGGTAGTTGAAGACCGTGTCGACCAGGTAGTCGACCGTGCCGCCGCAGCCCATCACGGCCTGGCCGATGTGCACGAGGTCCGTGGCGCCGGTGCCGAAGACGTGCACACCCAGGATCTTGCGGTCCACAGTGGACACCAGCAGCTTCAGCATGCCGTACGCGTCGCCGACGATCTGGCCGCGCGCGAGTTCGCGGTAGCGGGAGATGCCCACCTCGTAAGGAATCGAGGACGAGGTCAGCTCGGTCTCCGTAGCGCCGCAGTACGAGATCTCCGGGATCGTGTAGATGCCGATGGGCTGCAACGCCGTCAGGTCGTGCACCGGCTCGCCGAACGCGTGGTAGGCCGCGAGCCTGCCCTGGTCCATCGAGGTGGCGGCGAGCGCCGGGAAGCCGATGACGTCACCGACGGCGTAGATGTGCTCGACCGGCGTGCGGTAGTGCTCGTCGACGGACAGGCGGCCGCGGTTGTCGGACTCGAGTCCGGCGGCGGCGAGGTCGAGCTTCTCGGTGGTGCCCTGGCGGCCCGCCGAGTACATGACGGCAGCGGCCGGGATGCGCTTGCCGGACGCGAGCGTGGTGACCGTGCCACCGTCGGACACCTGGACGTTCACGACCTTCTCGCCGAAGCGGAACGTGACGGCCTGGTCGCGCAGGTGGAACTTGAGCGACTCGACGATCTCGGGGTCGCAGAAGTCGAGCATCCGCTCGCGCTGTTCGACGACCGTGACGCGGGTGCCGAGCGCGGCGAACATCGACGCGTACTCGATGCCGATCACGCCCGCGCCGACCACGACCAGCGACGACGGGATCTCGGTGAGCGCGAAGACCTCGTCGGAGTCGAGGATGCGCTCCTCGTCGAAGTCCACCCCGGACGGACGCGCGGGCGTCGTGCCGGTCGCGATCACGACGTACTCACCGGTGATCGTCGTGTGGTCGCCGCGGTGGGCGCCGTCGACGGCGATGGTGTGGTCGTCGATGAACCGGCCGAACCCGTTGAGCAGGTCGACGCCGTTGCGGTGCAGCTGCGCGCGGACGACCTGGACCTCGCGGCCGATGACGTGCTGCGTGCGGGCCATCAGGTCGGTGATCGTGATGTCCTGCTTGACGCGGTAGCTGGCGCCGTACAACTCGCGCTGGCTCATGCCCGTCAGGAACATGACGGCCTCGCGCAGCGTCTTCGACGGGATCGTGCCCGTGTTGGTGCAGACGCCGCCGATCATGTCCTGCTTGTCGATGATCGCCACGCGCTTGCCCAGTTTCGCACCCGCGATCGCCGCCTTCTGGCCGCCAGGACCAGAGCCGATGACGATCAGGTCGTAGTCGTACGACGTCATGGTCGACAGCCTACGTCGGCGAAAGCGAATCCACGCCTGAACGAAATGAACAGTGACCGCTATCGGACACCGCTGCGGAACGGCAGCAGGTCGAGCAGCCTGGCCGCGGCCCGGTAGTCGGCGACCCGGTCGGCGAACGGCCGCTGCACGATCTTGTGCACGGCCTCGCGGGTGAGCCGCTCGTAGGCGGGGATCGTGTCCTTGCTCAGGAAGTCCCAGCGCGCGACGCGATCGGCGTAGTTGAAGGCGGGCAACGGACCGCCGAACAGCGGCCGGTACTGCGAGGGGGTCCTGCCTCCCGGCACGGGCATCGGTCCGGCGACCGTGATCGCGTACGTGACCATCTCGCCGGGCGGGAGTAACCGGCCCCGCATGCGGTCGAACTGGTCGGGGATCACGAGGTTCTGCTCGCGCGAGGAGAACGCCATGACCGCCCGCGCCGGGTCCTCCCACGCCTTGGTGGTGTCCGCGTCGATGATGCCCGCGTCGCGCATCTCCTGGACGGCCTCGATCCCGCCGTGCAGGTAGGCGGCGTGCATCGCGCCGAGGTCCATGAAGATGTGCTTCTGCATGGACATCAGCATCGTGGCGAACCAGCGCAGCTCCGGGATCGAGCCCAGGTCGAGCATGCCGGCGGCGAACGCGGGCGCGCCGATGTTCGCGAACCCCATCCAGCGCAACGTGTCCGGGTGCGTGAGGTAGAGGCGCGCGTAGAAGTCGTAGACGGCGAAGATCACCGCGCGGTTGGACTCGGCGGACCGCTGCGGATCCCAGTCGGCCAGGTTCACGCCGGCGTCCTCGGCCGCGCGGATCACCCAGTAGTGCCACAGCAGGGCCTTGAAGCGGACGGGCGAGAGACCACGCGCGCGGTACGAGGCGAGGGCGTGCTCGATCGAGGCGCGGTCGGTCGGCAGATCGGGGTGCACGCCACCCCGCTGCTCTCCGTTTCCGTTCACCAGCGGCAGGTCCAGGTAATCCACCGTGTCCGCTTTGGTAGCACCCATGCTGCCGAGCACGAGCGCCGCCACGACCATGAGCACGCGCATGAACGCGAACTGTATATGGGTGTGGCACCCGTTTTGTTCACAGAAGCCCCCGGTCAAGTGATGTTTTGCGGGTTCGTTAGCACTTTCGGTACTCATGGGGCCATAAATCTCAACTGGCTTACTCCTTATGCCTATACCGTTTGGACGTGACCCTTAAGGTTTCCTTGATCGAAGCGGTTCGAGCGGGACTCGAGGAGCTCGCGGATCCGGTGAAGGCGCCGGAGATGCAGGCGTACATGAAGTCCGACATGCCGTTCCTGGGTGTGCAGAAACCGGGACGCGTCGCCCTGCTGAAGTCGTTGCCGCAGTTGCCCGACCGGGACGAGTGGCTCGACGCCGTGCAGACGTTGTGGCGTGAGGCCACCTATCGCGAGGAACGGTACGTCGCGCTCACGTTGAGCGGGGACAAGCGTTTCCAGTCCGTCGACCTGCTGCCGTGGTTCGACGAGATGATCGTGACCGGTGCGTGGTGGGACTACGTGGACGAGATCGCGTCCAAGCGTGTGGGGCCGCTGCTGCGCAGCGATCCGGACGTCGTGCGGCCGTTGATGCTTCGGTGGTCCGTCGACGAGGACAAGTGGCGGCGGCGCACGTCGGTGATCTGTCAGCTCGGGTTCAAAGGCGCGACTGACGTGGAATTGCTGACCGAGTGCGTCGATGCCAACGCCGACGATCCGGACTTCTTCCTGCGCAAGGGGATCGGGTGGGCGTTGCGCGAGTTCGCCAAGACGGAACCGGGCTGGGTGCGCGCGTTCGTGGAGGCGCGACCAGGGTTGTCGCCGTTGTCACGGCGTGAGGCTCTGAAACACCTTTAGGGTCAGTACACATGAAGGGGAAACATGTCAGTCTCGTTCCGTTGTCACTCGAACACGCTCCGGAATTGTTCGAGGTCACTCGCGATCCTGACATCTGGACTTGGTTGCTGAGTCCGCAGCCTTCTTCTGTCGACGACATGCGTGCGTGGATTGAAACCGCGATCTCTTCGCGTGAAGCGTTCGCGCAAATCGAGGTCTCCACAGGCCGTGTCGTGGGCACGACGTCGTTCTACGAGGTTTCCTCGGAAAACCGTCGTCTCGTGATCGGCTACACGATCGTCGGCAGCGCCTGGCACGGCACGTCCATCAGCCCCGAGGCGAAGCTACTGCTGCTGTCCGAGGCGTTCGACGTGCGCGGCGCACTGCGCGTGGCCTGGTACACGGACGGTGCGAACGTTCGCTCGCAACGAGCGATCGAGAAGCTGGGTGCCCAACGGGACGGCGTGCTGCGCGCGCACGTCACACGGCCTGATGGAACGCAACGGGACACGGTCGTCTACTCGATGGTCGCCGACGAGTGGCCGGCGGCGCGGGAAGCGCTGGCTAGCCGTGCTTCGCGCGACCGGAGTAGGTGAGCGGGAAGACCAGCTCGGCGCACTCGGCGGGCACGTCCTTCGCGACCTCGACCTTCATGGTGACCTCGACCGCTCCTCCGGCGGGGATCTCCACGATGTCGGTGAGCGGCACGACGGTCAGCACCCCGGCCGGGCAGCCCTCGACGCGCTGCTGGGTGGCGTCCAGCGGCTGACCGGGCACCGCGGACAGGCTCTCGACGATGATGCCGACGGGGTTGGGGTTCGACAGCCGGACCTTGCGCTCCCCCACCGCACCGGGCGTGAGTTCGACGGCCGCGCCGGAGATGTCGTTGATCTCGAACGGCTTGAGCTGCTGCATCCCCGACTCGCCGCTGCTCACGGAGTACGCCATCGCCGGCAGCTGCTGTGCGGGCCACGTCAGGTGCATGGCCGCCACGACAGCCGCGCCGACCATGAGGATCGTCAACGACACGGCGACCTCAAGGCGCGGACCCAGACTACGCATGGCGCAACTCTCCAGAGTTGTTGCTCCAGGCGGTGGGTTCGCCTCTAGCTCCCCACCGGACCGGCGACCAACTCGCCCGGTGGTTCATCGCTTCGCCCCTCGGCCCTAGCGGGCCGCGTCGCCAATCTTGGAGAAGCTTCACGTACTGCGCAAGCGTCCGACGGGCGCCGATTTCCCCTTGTAATGAAGGACCTTTGGCACCTTGACAGCTACGCAGGGCTACCACCTGCTGGTTTGATCCCAAATCCCGGTGAACGGGACTCAGCCGATCGAGCGAACTTTCATGGGCAATTTATCTGCGTGTGACTCGCGTGGCCCGGCTGAACGCAACGCCGGACTGTGCCTGTTGCCACAATACTGCGTACAAAAAGGCACCTGACACCGGCTCCCCTTGACGACCTCCGGCACCGGGACCCCGGGGCCGAGACGAGTGAGGCCCGGGACCCCAACGCGGGGATCCCGGGCCTCACTCGGTGTGTTCGTCAGGCGCGCAGAGCCGCACCCAGACGTTCGCCGGCGGCGGCGACGGCGGCGTCACGGGCCGTGGTCGCCTCCTCCACCGTCAGCGTGCGGTCCGGCGCGCGGAAGCGCAGCGAGTACGCCAGCGACTTCTTGCCCTCGCCCAGCTGCTCGCCCGTGTAGACGTCGAACAGGCGGAGGTCTTCGAGCAGGTCGCCCGCGGACGCGCCGAGCACCTCGGACACCGACTGCACCGGCACCGAGTCGTCCACGACCAGGGCCACGTCCAGCAGGACCGGCGGGTAGGCCGAGACCATCGGGGCCGGGCGGTGGTCGTCGAGCGGCAGCGCGTCGAGGTCGAGTTCGAACGCCACGGTGCGCTTGGGCAGGCCCAGCGCCTCGACGACCTTCGGGTGCAGCTCGCCGGCGTGGCCGACGGGCCAGTCGCCCACGCGGAGTTCGGCGCAGCGGCCGGGGTGCCAGGGGAGCAGGTCCGACGCCACGACGCGCAACGTCACGCCGTACGCGGCACCGGCGCGGCGGGTGGCCTCGACGGCGTCCGACCAGTCGGCGATCCGGCCCTTGCCCCACCAGCCCGCACGCTCGCGGTGGCCGGTGAGCACACCCGCGACGTGCAGCGGCTGCTGCGGCAGCGCGGCCAGCAGCGAGGCCACCTCCGCCTCGGTCGGGCGACGGTCCACGCCCAGCGACGGCACGGGAACCTGCTGCGCGCGCGGCAACGTCACCTGGGCGACGTTGTAGAGCGCCACGTCACGAGCACCCCGGGCCAGGTTGCGCTGGAGCGTCTCCAGCAGGCCCGGCAGCAGGGTCGTGGCCAGCACGTTCTTGTCCGCCTCGAGCGGGTTGAGCACGCCCACGGTGTTGCGGCGGATGTCGTCGGCGGCGAGCCCGAACGCGTCGAACACCGACGGGTCGATGAACGGGAACGGCTTGACCTCGACGAACCCGTCCTCGGCCAGCGTGCGCCACACCGTACGGCGACGGCGCTGCTGCTCGGTCAGACCACGACCGGCGGGTGCGGGCGGCAGCACGGACGGGATCGTGTCGTACCCCTCCAGCCGCAGCACCTCCTCCACCAGGTCGGCGGGCTGCACGAGGTCCGCGCGCCACGTCGGCGGCACGGCCGTGACGATCGTCTGGCCCTCCTCCGAGGTGGTCACGGAGACCTGGCAGCCGATCTGGCCGAGGCGGCGAGCCGTCACGCCACGGGCATAGCGAACGCCGGCGATGCGGTCGGGCAGGTCGATCGGCATCGACACCGGCTCGGGCAGCGCGGGCACGCCCACGTCGGTGCGGCCCGGCTTGATCGAGCCCTCGGCGTAGTGGTTGAGCAGCTTCGCGGCCCGCTCCAGCGCGACGGGCGCGAGAGCCGGGTCGACGGTCCGCTCGAAGCGCTTCGCGGCCTCGGACGGCAGCTTGTGCCGGCGGACCGTGCGCGCGATGGACGCCGGGTCCCAGTTCGCGGCCTCGAGCAGGATGTCCGAGGAGGTGTCCTGGACCTCCGTCGAGGCACCGCCCATGACACCGGCCAGCGAGATGACGCCCGAGTCGTCGGCGATGACGATGTCGTCGACGTCGAGCGCGCGCACCGAGTCGTCGAGCGTCGTGAGCTTCTCGCCCACCAGCGCGCGGCGGACCGTCAACGTGCCGGACAGCGACGCGGCGTCGAAGGCGTGCAGCGGCTGCCCCAGTTCGAGCATCACGTAGTTCGTGACGTCGACCGGCAGCGAGATCGAGCGCATGCCCGCGAGCATCAGGCGGCGGCGCATCCACCACGGCGTCGGCGCCGTCGGGTCGACCCCGGTGACGCGGCGCGCGACGAAGCGCGAGCAGCCGTCGCGGTCCTCGATGTGGACCGGCCACGCCTCGCCCTCGGGCTCCGGGACCTCCGCGAGGCCGGGGTCGCCGAACGGGACCTCCAGCGCGCAGGCGATCTCCCGGGCGAGGCCGCGCACCGAGAACGCGTAGCCGCGGTCGGGCGTCGGCGCGAGCTCGATGACCGTGTCGTTCAGGCCGAGCAGTTCGAGCGCGTCGTCGCCGGGCTGCGCGGTGCCGGTGGGCAGCACGAGGATGCCCGAGTGGTCGTCACCGATGCCGAGTTCGTCGGCGGCGCAGAGCATGCCCTGCGACACGCGGCCGTACGTCTTGCGCTCGGCGATCGAGAACCCGCCGGGCAGCACGGCGCCGGGCAGCGCGACGACGACCGAGTCGCCCTCGACGAAGTTCGTGGCACCGCAGATGATCTGGTTGACCTGCTCGGGGCCGACCTCGACCTTGCAGTAGCGGATCGGCTTCTTGAACTCGGTGAGCTCCTCGATCTCGACGACGCGACCGGCGACGATCGGGCCGGTCACGGGACCGAGCGGGCTCACCTCCTCGACCTCGATGCCGATGCGCGTGAACGCCTCGGAGAGCTCGTCGGGCGTGGGGACTTCGTCGAAACCGAGGTGTTCGACCAGCCAGCTGACCGGGACTCGCACCGGATCAGGCCTCCGTTCCGAATGGCTGGGTGAAGCGGACGTCGCCCTCGACCATGTCGCGCATGTCCGGCAGGCCGTTGCGGAACTGCAGCGTGCGCTCCAGGCCCATGCCGAACGCGAAGCCCGAGTAGACGTCCGGGTCGACGCCGGTGGCGCGCAGGACGTTGGGGTTGACCATGCCGCAGCCGCCCCACTCGACCCAGCCCGCGCCGCCCTTCTTCTCCGGGAACCACACGTCGACCTCGGCCGACGGCTCGGTGAAGGGGAAGAAGCTCGGGCGCAGGCGGGTCTTCGAGTCCTCGCCGAACATCGAGCGCGCGAACGCGTCGAGCGTGCCCTTGAGGTGGCCCATCGTCAGGCCCTTGTCGACCGCGAGGCCCTCGACCTGGTGGAACACCGGGGTGTGCGTCGCGTCGAGCTCGTCCGTGCGGAACGTCCGACCGGGGCAGACGACGTAGACCGGCAGGTCGCGGTCGAGCAGCGTGCGGGCCTGCACGGGCGAGGTGTGCGTGCGCAGCACGAGCTGCGAGTCGCCGGGCGCGATGTAGAACGTGTCCTGCATCGAGCGCGCCGGGTGGTCCTTGCCGAAGTTCAACGCGTCGAAGTTGAACCACTCGGTCTCGAGCTCGGGGCCTTCGGCGATCTCGTAGCCCATGGCCACGAAGACGTCACCGATGCGCTCGGCGAGCGTGGTGATCGGGTGGCGCGCGCCGCGCGGGAAGCGGTCCCACGGCAGCGTGACGTCGACGGACTCCTCGCGCAGCACCCGCTCGTCGCGTTCGACCTGGAGCACGGCGAAGCGCTCGTCGAACGCCACCTTGATCGCGGACTGCGCCTCGTTCACCCGCTTGCCGGCCTCGGCCTTGGCCTTGGGGGGCAGGGCACCGATCTCGCGGCGGGCCAGCAGGACGGGCGACCGGTCACCGAGGTGGCCCGGCTTGACCGAGGCGAGCGCCTCCAGGTCGGCCGCGCCCTTGAACGCCTCGCGCGCCTTCTGCACGGCCGCGTCGAGGTTCTCGGCCGACAGCGCCGCGACCTGCTTCGGGTCGTACGGGTCGTTGGCTCCGGACATGGTTGTAGGACAGCTCCCGTCACGGACTTGGTAATGAACAGACCGATCCTAGTCGGTGCCGAGTTGACCGCTCGCGGTGCTTCCGTTAAAGAGCGGCATCACTGCCCTCGTCGTCCCTAGGATGGGCGCATCATGTCGCACACCTTCCGCGTCGACCTGCGCGGCATCATCGACCTGCTCAGCCACCACCTGTACAGCAGTCCGCGCGTCTACGTGCGGGAACTGCTGCAGAACGCCGTCGACGCGATCACGGCGAGGCGTGAGCTCGACCCGTCCTGCCCGTCCGAGGTCACGATCACCTGCGGCTCCACGCTGACGATCACCGACACCGGCATCGGCCTGACCGAGACCGAGGTCCACGACCTGTTGTCCACGCTCGGGCGCACGTCGAAGCGGGACGACCTGGGGTTCGCCCGCGAGGGGTTCCTCGGCCAGTTCGGCGTGGGCATGCTGTCGTGCTTCCTGGTCGCCTCCACCGTGACGGTGATCACCCGGTCGGCCCGCGACGGTGGCCCGGCCGTGCGCTGGGAGGCCGACGCCTCGGGCAACTACACCGTGTCCGTTGTGGACGGTGACGTGCCCGTCGGCACCACGGTGACGCTGACGGCGTCGCGCGGCAACGACCACTGGCTCGAGGCGGACGTCGTGCGGCCGCTGGTGACCGACTACGGCGATCTGCTGCCGGCGGTCGTGACGTTGGACGGCGAGAAGGTCACCCGCGGCGAACGCCCGTGGGATGACGAGGACGCGGACCTGACGTCCTACTGCGAGCAGGTGCTGGGGTTCACGCCGTTCGAGGCGATCCCGATCGAGGTCGAGGCGGCGGGGCTGACCGGTGTCGCGTTCGTGCTGCCGTCCGGGGTGCACCCCGGCACGCGCCAGACGCACCGGGTGTACCTGAAGCGGATGCTGGTCGGCGACAACGTCGAGGGCCTGCTGCCGGACTGGGCGTACTTCGTGCGGTGCGTGGTCGACGCGTCCGCGATCCGGCCGACGGCGTCGCGCGAGTCGCTGTACCAGGACGAGATGCTGCTGGCGGTGCGCGAGGAGCTCGGCGAGCAGATCCGCGACTGGCTGATCCGGCTGGACGCGATCGAGCCGCGCCGCGCGGGTGAGCTGCTGGCGGCGCACCACCTGGGCATCAAGTCGCTGGCCCGCTCCGACGACGAGATGCTGCGGCTGGTCGAGCGCTGGCTGCCGTTCGAGACGACGGACGGCGCGATGCCGTTGCGGCAGTTCAAGCGCAAGCACGGGTCGATCCTCTACATCCCCGACGTCGACGAGTTCCACCAGCTCGCACCGGTCGCGGGCGCGCAGGGCCTCGGCCTGGTGAACGCGGGATACGCCTACGACCTGGAGCTGCTGAACCGGCTGAGCGCGCTCGACGGCCCGTCCGTCGCGCGCCGGGTGGCCCCGTCGGAACTGCTGGCGGCGCTGGCCGATCCGGAGCCGGAGGTCGAGAAGGCGTTGCGGCAGCGGCTGTCCGAGGGCGCGGGCGCGCTCGACCGGCACGACTGCGACGCGGTGATCCGCGACTTCGACCCGGTGTCGTTGCCCGCGTTGCTGATCAGCAACGCCGAGCAGCAGCGCAAGCTCGACACCGAGCAGACGGCCGAGGAGGTGACGGACCCGCTGTGGGCGGAGCTGCTCGGCCAGCTCACCGCCGGGACCGCCTCCGGCCGCGCGGAACAGCTGGTGCTCAACTCGCGCAACCCGCTCGTGCAGCGGCTCGCGCGGCTGACCGAACCGGCTCTGGTGGAGCTGACGCTCGAATCTCTGTACGTGCACGCCGTTCTGCAGGCTCGGCGGGCGATGCGACCGAAGGACACGGCGGCGTTGAACCGCTCGTTCCTGGAACTGCTGGACCGCGCTGTTGGGGGTAAGTGACCATGTCCGACTTCACCGCTGAGGACGCGGAAAGAGCGTTCCTCGACGCGTACAACATGCCCACGGGCATGCCCAAGCACGAGGCGCTGGAACGGGCCGCGCGAATGGCCGACTCGCTCGGGCACGTGCCGCTCGGGGTGTCGTGCCGGATCGCGCAGATCGACTCCGGCTACCACCTGGCGCGCTACGACCTGATGCTGGCACCGTTCGCGTGGCTGCTCGCGGTCGAGCAGAAGGACCCCGAGGCGTTCAACGACTACGAGATCCACCGGCTGAGCTGGGCGCACAAGTGGATCTTCTCCGGGCTGATGCGGGACCCGAAGTTCTCGCTGGAGCAGGTCCAGTCGGTGCTGGCGCAGCTCACGGAACGCTATGGCAGCCGCGGGTTCTCGGTGCAGCCGGTGCACGGCGCGCGGGCCAAGTACGCGCAGCACGTCGGTGATGAGGCGGGGCTCGCCGAGCACCTCGGGCGCTACCTCGCCGCGGAGAGCGGGCCGATGTCGGACTGCGCGTCGTGCGTCACCGAGGGCCAGGTCTCGATGCTCTCGCGGCTGGGCCGGCACGAAGAGGCCATCGCGCACGGCTTCGAGGGCCTGACGGTCGACACCGGCTGTTCCACGCAGCCGCAGGGCATCCTGTCGGCGCTGATGTGGCCGTTGCTGAAGACCGGCGACCTGGACCGGGCCGCGCACGCGCACACCACGGCGTACCGGTTGATCAAGGACGACGAGATCACCTCGTACGTCCACGGGCACATCCGGTTCTGCGCGCTCACGGGCAACCTCGCGCGCGGCGAGGAGATCCTGCGCCGGGCACTGCACAAGGTGACGGCGGTGCAGCTGCCGTCCGACGAGATGTCGTTCTGCAGCAGCGCTTCCGTGCTGCTGAAACGACTTCCCGCGGACACCTCGTTCGACGTGCCGGGTGTCGGCACCCGCACGGCCGCCGAACTGCTCGACCGGCTGACGAAGCGGGCGACCCAGCTCGCGAAGCAGTTCGACGAGCGCAACGGCACGACCAGGTGGCTCGACGAACTCACCAGGACGCTGGCGCGCGAGGACTACCCGGCCGTCGAACTCGCCGTGCCGACCGCCCAGCCGGTCGCGCCCGTCGAGGAGGAGGTCGTCTCCGGCGACCCGGTGGAGATCGCCGAGGCGATGGTCGAGCTGTTCGGCCGGGGCGAGTTCGTGCAGGCGAGCCGGATGCTCGCGTCGTTGCCCGAGGACATGGACTCGTTGCTGCCACTCGATCTCGCGGCGCACGCGGGCGTCCGGCGGATGACGACCGGGCTCGCCCCGTTCGACCGGGCGAAGTTCGACGAGCTGCTGACCGGACTGCCCAAGGACCTCGCGCTGCGCCACCAGGCCCGCATCGCGGAGCAGCTGGAGGACGGCCGGGAGATCGCCGAGAGGTGCCTCGCCGAGGCCGAGTCCGACCACACGCGCATCGTCGCCGCCCTGTCGCTCGCCGAGATCTTCGACGACGCGCACGAGCACGACAAGGCCACCGCGATGATCGCACTCGCGTCCTCTTTGGACGTTCCGGTGCTGCGGGCCCAGGTCGCCATCGAGGCCGCGGAGCACAAGGCCCGCAACCAGGACATCGAGAGCGCCTACGAGGACATCGTGGCGATCATGGCCGGCGAGATGGCGCCGAGCGCGCGGTTCAACGCCTTCCGCGTGCGGCTGCGCCTGGAGACCGTGCTGCGCAAGACCGACGAGGCCATGGCGACGGCGAAGGCGTTCGTGGCGGCGTTCCCGCTGCCCATCGGCGCCGAAGCACTCTGGCACCAGGTCGGCGCCATCCAGGAGCTGGACCAGGAGTCCGCGCACCTCGCCGAACTGCGCGACGCGGTGGCGGTCTCCCGCGTGCACCTCACCGACGGCCACACGGCGGCGTTCTGCTTCACGCTGAGCGCCGGGTACGTGCAGACGAACCGGTTCGTCGAGGCCGCCGAGGTGCTGGAGGAGTCGCTGCGGCTGCTCCAGCCCGGTCAGGAGGACCTGCGCCTGCAGGTCGTGTTCCGGCTCGGCCAGGTGTGCCGCCAGCTCGGTGAGTTGCCCGCTGCCGAACGGCACCTGCGCGAGGCCGCCGAACTGCTGCCGGCCGACGAGATCGGGCGGCGGGCGTTCCTGCTCGACGCGCTCGCCTCGGTGCAGAGCAGGCTCGGCAAGCACGACGAGGCAACGGCTTCGTGGCGTGCCGGCGCCGCGTTGTGGCACCAGGAGGGCAACCTCTTCGAGGCGATCGGGTCGTTGGTCGAGCTGGCCTCGAACCTGCCGGAGGACGAGATCACCGAGACGCGGGCGGCGCTGAACGAGGCCGAGGCGTTGCTGGTCGAGGTCGAGGACCAGCAGGAGATCACCCGGCGCAAGGCCGAGATCGCCGCCATCCGGGCGTGGGTGCACGGCCAGGCCGGCGAGTTCGCGCTCGCGATGAAGCAGTACCGCGACGCCGAGGCGCTGGTGGTGTCGTTGGGAGACAAGGGATGGCGGGTGTTCGTCGTGCTGAAGGCGGCGAGCATGCTGCTGCGGTCGGACGACGCCGAGGGCGCCGAGGTCGAAGCACGTCGGGCCGCGTCGCTGCTGCCCGACGACGACCAGGCCGGGAACGTGCTCTCGGTGCTGTCGGAGGCGATGCGGCGCCAGAACAAGCCGTCTGGCACCGATCCCCTCGTGCGTGAACTGACTGCTCGGTTGGACTCTTAGGTAGTCAGTCGTTCGAGGTCGCCTTCTTGTAGGCGACCTCGAACGCTTCTTCTGCCGGCACTGCGATGTCCGGGACGACGCCGACGCCTTCCCAGTTCGTGCCCGAGATCGGGTTGATGGCGCGGCCGTTCGGCACCGCCGACTTGAGGTGCGGGCCGACGCGGTAGCGGTCGCCGGGGTGCGCGCCGCCCTTGGTGGTCTCGCCGATCAGCGTCGCGCGGCCGTTCTGCTGGAGGTTGTAGCTCAGCTCCTCCGCGCCGGAGAACGTGCGGGCGCTGGTGAGGACGTAGACGGGCTTCTTGCCGCCGAACTTCGGGCCCGGCACGTGCGGGAGCGTCCAGAACTGGTGGGTCGTGTCTTCCGGGCGGTTGTAGATGTCGTTGAGGTGCACCTGTTCGTCGAACAGGTAGCTGCAGATCAACGCGACCGTGTGCGGGTCGCCGCCACCGTTCTTGCGCAGGTCGATGATCAACGCGTCGGTGTGCGCGATCAGGTTCATCGCGGCGATGACGGCCGGGGTGGCGATCTCGGCGTCGTGCAGGAGGCTGAACTCCAGCAGGCCGACGTTGCCTTCGAGGCGTTCGAGCCTGCGGACGCCGAACGCGTCCTGCTCGGCTTCCTTCTGGTAGGCCACCGGATCCCAGGCCGATTCCTGGCCGGTCTCGGGGACCTCTTCGGCGCTGTAGAGCAGCCGGAGGTGCTTGTCGCCGTTGACGGACTGGAGGTCCGCGGTCACCGCCGCCGCGAACGCCTCGTCGTCGTCCAAAGTGGAGTAAGCGCCCTCGTCGAGGCGGGCACGCAGGACGTTCGCGATCTCGTTGGCCGTGTCCGGGAAGACGTAGTAGGAAGCGAGCTGGGAACAGAGGAGTTCGATCTCGGGTTCGCGCACGGGGCGCACAGTAGCCGCGCGCCCGGTGCCCGTCAGCTCAATTCCGCTGATCCCGCGCGGAGCCGTAGAGGCAGACAGCGGCCGCTGTCGCGAGGTTCAGGCTTTCGGCGGCGCCGTACAGCGGCACCTTCAGCGAGGTGTCGAGTTCGGCCTTCACCTCGTCGGGTAGGCCGTGGGCCTCGCTGCCGAACACCCACGCGGTGGGCTGCACCAGATCACCCGCGACGGACGCCTCGACCAGGTCCTGCTGGGCGTAGCCGTCGGCGCCCACGAGCCGCAGACCGGCCTGGCGGCACGCCGCGAAGACCTCGGCCGCGTCGCGCGAGCGGGCGATCGGCAGGTGGAAGAGCGAGCCGGTGGAGGCGCGCACGCACTTGCCGTTGTGCGGGTCGACCGTGTCGCCCGCGAAGATCACCGCGTCGGCTCCGGCCGCGTCGGCGACCCGCGTGACGGTGCCCGCGTTGCCGGGGTCGGAGACGCCGTAGAGCACGGCGACGAGCCGCGGGGTGCCCTTGAGCGCGACGTCGAGCGGCTGCGGCACGGCGTCGCAGACCGCGACGATGCCCTGGGGCGTCACGGTTTCCGACAGCGAGTCGGCCGCCTTGTCGGTGACCTCGCTGATCCGGACGCCCTGATCGGCGGCCGCGTCGAGCAGCTCGGGGTTGCGGTCGGCAGCGGTGGCGGTGACGAAGAGTTCGTGCACCTCGCCGCCACGCCAGGCGAGGGCCTCGCGCACGGCCTGGGCGCCCTCGACGAGGAAACGACCGGCCTTGTCACGGCCCTGGCGGCGTGTCAGGTGGCGAGCAGCAACGACCCGAGGCGTCCGTTCGGTGAACGGATCTGCCTCGGGTCGGTGGTGCTTGCGAGCGTGCTGGCTCAGGCCTTGTCCCCGACCGGAGCGTTCACGTCGGCCGGGAGCGCCTTGCGGGCGATCTCGACGAGCGCCGTGAAGGCGGTGGCGTCGTGGACGGCGAGGTCCGCGAGGATCTTGCGGTCGACCTCGACGCCGCCCAGGCGAAGACCCTGGATCAGGCGGTTGTAGGTCATGCCGTTCGCACGGGACGCAGCGTTGATGCGCTGGATCCACAGCTTGCGGAAGTCGCCCTTGCGCGCACGCCTGTCGCGGTACGCGTAGTTGAGCGAGTGGAGCACCTGCTCCTTGGCCTTGCGGTACAGCCGCGAGCGCTGGCCGCGGTAACCGCTGGCCAGCTCAAGAACGGTACGACGCTTCTTCTGGGCGTTTACAGCCCGCTTGACGCGTGCCACGGGTACATCCTGTCGATCTCATGGGGAAACCGGCGTCGGGGGCCGGTTTCCCGAGTTAGCTAGGGGGTGTCGAAGCGGGTCAGAGACCGAGCAGCTTCTTGATGCGCGGGGCGTCGTTCTCCGACACGACCGCGGTGCCGCTCATGCGACGCGTCACCTTGCTGGACTTCTTCTCCAGGATGTGGCGCTTGCCGGCCTTCTCCCGGAGGATCTTGCCGCTGCCGGTGACCTTGAAGCGCTTCGAGGTCCCGCTGTGCGTCTTGTTCTTCGGCATTTCCGTCCTCGTCTCGTGCTACCCACCGGGTCCGGGGGCGGGCGTGCGTCCTACGCCTCTGCCGAAGCGGTGTCATCCGCTTCGGGCGCGTCGTCGTCGTGCTTGACCACGCGCGGCTTGATGTTCTTGTGCGGCGCCAACACCATGATCATGTTGCGGCCGTCCTGCTTGGGGTTCGACTCCACGAAGCCCAGCTCCGCGACGTCCTCCGCCAGCTTCTGCAGAAGCCTGTAGCCGAGCTCGGGGCGCGACTGCTCGCGACCGCGGAACATGATGGTCACCTTGACCTTGTTCCCGTGCGAGAGGAAGCGGGCCACGTGGCCCTTCTTCGTCTGGTAGTCGTGCGGGTCGATCTTCGGCCGGAGCTTCTGCTCCTTGATGACCGTCAGCTGCTGGTTCCGACGCGACTCGCGAGCCTTCTGCGCGGTCTCGTACTTGAACTTGCCGTAGTCCATGAGCTTGCAGACCGGCGGGCGAGCCTGAGCGGCGACCTCGACGAGGTCGAGATCCGCTTCCTGCGCGAGTCGGAGCGCGTCCTCGATGCGAACGATCCCGACCTGCTCACCATTCGGCCCGACCAGACGAACTTCCGGCACCCGAATGCGGTCGTTGATGCGCGGCTCGGTGCTGACGGGTGCACCGCGGTTCGAGGGACTTGTCATTCACGTCCTTTGAGACTCGGTTGCGCCAAAGACAAGAGCCCCGTCGTCGATGGCTCGACAACAGGGCCCGCTTCCAAACCGATCTCACACCTGCCTGCTCGGACGCCCGTGCGCCCTGACTGCCAGGAGGACCGGACCCGGCCACCTTAAGAAGCGGTGATCGCGGGTGGGAGCGGGGCTCCACTTGCCGCTCTCGCACTCACGAGAGCTGGTCGCGTCGGAAATAGTAGCAGACGCTCTTGTCAACCCCCGAATCGCGGGCCTGTGACGCCGGTCGCCGGGGGCGGCTTGCTTGAATGTCGGCGTGACCGATCCGCTTGAAGACAGCGTCCGCGACCTCGGAGATGTTCCCAGCATCGAGGTCATCAGCCGGGCCGCGGTGATGCTGCTGTCCGCCGCCGCGGAGCGCCTGGGCCTCGCCGACCCGGACCCCGACAACTCCCCGCGCCGCGACCTCGACGAGGCACGCCGCCTGATCACGGGCCTCGCCGGCCTGGTGACCGCGACGTCCGAGTACCTCGGCCCGCACGCGGCGCCGTTGAAGGACGGCCTGCAGTCGGTGCAGCGCGCGTTCCGCGAGGCGTCCGCGGTGCCGGACGAGCCGGGTCAGGGCCCTGGCGAGAAGTTCACCGGTCCCGTGTACTGACCGGTCCCGCGACGTTCAGCAGTTCGGCTACGAGGGCGAGTTCCACGTACGTGCCCTCGTAGCCGTGCCCTCGCAGTGCCCGTGCCGCCTCCTGGGCCTCGGTGAGCGAGAGCCCGAGCACGTCCCGCACCACCTTCGCCGCTCCGCTGGTCTCTTCCGGGAGCGTGAGGCGATACGCGCCGTGCTCCGCCAGGAGTGCGGCGCGTGGCTCCGCCGGTCCGGGCCCCTGCCCCCGATCGCAGCCCTGCACCGGGCAGCGCTCGCAGCCCTCGTCGAGTTCCCAGCGCAGCAGACCGTTCTCCGCGATCTGTGTGAAGCCGCTGTCGCCAGGACCTCCACACGTCCCGCACGGCGCGTCCAGGTTCGCGGACTGCCGGATCACTCGGCGCGCACCACGATCGGTTCCCACGGCTCCGCCTTGACCTGGAACACCGCGCTGGCCCGTTGCCCGGTCGCGGCGCGGAACGTGATGGCGTCGCCGTTGTAGAGCGGGCCGACCTCGAGGTGCTCGGCCGGTGGTTCGTCGTACTGCGAGAGCCCGAGCACCCGCGACCCCGGCACCACGGACACCGTGAGCTGCTCGATGACGGCGGGTCCGCCGAAGTAGCTCAGCCGGAACTCGTCGGGCGCGCCGGGCGTGATGGCGAACGTGGGCATGCCGACGCGGTTGCTCTGCGCGGCGAGCGCCCCGACCAGTTCGCTGACCTGGGCCGCCGCCTGCTGCGCGATGAGCTGCGCCTCGTCGGCGAGCATCCGCGCCGCTGTGGCGGCCTCGCTCGACTGCTGCGCAGCCTCCTCCGCCTTGGCGACGGCCTTCTTGGCCTCCTCCAAGGAGTTCTTGGCCTGGAAAGCGCTCGCCGTGGCCTGTTCGACGGCCTTGCGGGCGGCCTGCGCCTCCTCCTGCGCCCGGACCGTCGCCTCCTGCGACTGCTTCGCGGCCTCCTGCGCGTGCTTGGCCTCGCGGGCCTGCCACAGCGACACGGCCACCGCGCACATCGCCACCACCGCGGCGATCACCGCCAGCGCGATCACGCCCGCACCCCCACGCTCGCGAGCTGACGCCGGGCCAGCTCCTCGATGACGTCGACGTCCCCGGTCCGCCACGCGACGGCCGGGTCGCCGTCGAACTTGCCGAGTTCCCGCGGTGACAACGATGTGAGCGCTCTCAGGGCCAGCAGGTCCGGCTTGTCCCGCAGCCGCGCGGTGTTGGCGGCCTTGCGCGCGTACCGCAGCCTGATCGGCAACCACGTGATCAGCAGGAACAGCACCGGAATCACCACGAGAGCCGTGGCCAGCCAGAACGCGGAGTCCTCGACCACGCCGATCTGCGCGTTGCCCGCGCCGGTGAGCGTCTCGCCCGCCTTCGTGCCGTTGCCGAGCGCGTTCGCCAGGTCCTCACCGACGAAGGGCACGCCCCTGGCCTTGCCGGCGGCGTTCGCGAAGGCGTCCCGGATGCTGCCACCGGCGTTGACCAGGCCGTCCCCGGGAGCCCGCAGCTGGAGCACCCAGTCGTGGGCGGTGGTCGCCACCCAGATCCAGAGGGCGACCCAGCCGACGGCGAGGAGGTCGGCGATCAGCTGACGCGTGAACCTGGCCGGTCTGTCCGCGTACCACTTCATGCGGCGAATCGTGTCACGCGTCCGGGTGGTTCAGGTGTGCGCCTCGGCCCAACACGGCGTCGACGAACACCTGCGGCGGCAGATACCCGTGGTCCCGGACGTAATGCGCCACCAGGACCGGCGCCGAGTACCGCACCCCGCCCGCCGTGACGTGGATCTCGCCGTTGCCCAGGGGCAGGTCGTCGAACTGGTCCCCGTCCTCGCAGAACCCGCACCAGTGGAAGCCACGCGCCAGGTTCCGCGGTTTGCGGGACAGTCGACGCAGCTTCGCGACCAGTCCGTCGGGCGCGGGCCCGGTCGGGAACTCGTGCGCCGGGTCGAGCCAGCCCACGTTCACCATCGGCGCGCGGTGCGGGAGGTACTCGTACGGCGAGAGGTCCGGGTAGTGCGTCACGCTTCCCCCTCGAAGCCGAAGGCCTCCCCGGCCCAGTACCTGGCGTTCTCGTGATCGAACAACCCGCTGTAGAGCAGCCGGCGATGCCCGCGCCAGAAGGCGTTCACCCGAGCGACGGCCTCGACCACGCTCAGCTCGAACTCGGCCACCAGAACCCCCGCCATCTCCTCCATCAGCTCCTGCTGGTCGTCGTCGCAGGGGTAGAGGAAGGTGCGAGGTTCGTTGGTGAGCACCATCGCCGGCGTGTCCCAGTCCAGGAAGTCCTCCGCGTACGGCAGGTTTCCCGGGTGCTCGGTCCAGAACGTGACGCGGGCGGTGCGGGGAACGTCGTCGTGCGGCTCGGAGAACGAGACCAGCGCCTGCACCGGCCGGTCCGCCCGGTGCAGGCACTCGCGCGCGTACCGGGTCGACCACTCGATCAGCACACCCGCGTCGTCGTGGTGCGGGACGCCCCAGCCGTTCACGCTCGCCTCGTGGCCGATGAGGTCGGAGACAGGTCCGGCGTCGCGGGCGCACATCGCGCTCAACAGGTAGGCGCCCGAGGAGTGCCGCTCCCAGCCGACAGCAGCGATTCGGGCGAGGCTCTCCGGCAACTCGGCCTCGCGCGGCCCCGCGGCCAGGAAGTGCGCCACCATCGGTCTGTTCGGCATCTCCGAAATCAAACTTCCCCCCAGAAAGCCGAAACGGGGCGCGCCCAGACCTGGGCACGCCCCGCAGCACGGTAGATCAGTCGACGACCGCGAGCGCGTCGATTTCCACCAGCAGACCGGCGGGCAGGCCCACGTACACGGTGGTGCGGGCGGGCGCCGGGTCCGTCACGAACTCGCCGTACACCTCGTTGAGCTCGGCGAAGTGCGCGGTGTCGGTGAGGTAGACGCGGATCATCACCACGTCGTCGATGGACGCGCCACCGGCGGCGAGGACGGCGTGCAGGTTCGCGAACGTCTGGCGGGTCTGCTCGGCGACGGTGGTGCCGACGATCTCGCCCGACTTCGGGTCGAACGCGACCTGACCGGCCACCTGCAGGATGTTGCCCTTGCGCACACCCTGCGAGAAACGGGCCACCGGCTGCGGCGCGTCAGCGGTCTTGATCTCAACCTTGGACAACGGAATTCCCCTTATCTTGGAACAAAGCCGCATTCAACGGATGCGGCCTCTGCGGTGGCGAGCAGGTCGGGCAGGTGCCCCAGCAGGCCGTCGAAGTCGAGCAGCACCTTCGGCACGGACATCGAGACGGCCGCGAGCACCTCGCCGCGCGCGCCCCTGATGGGCGCGGCGATGCAGTGGATGAAGTCCTCGTGCTCGGAGTTGTCGACCGCGTACCCGTTGGCGCGCACGCGATCCAGCTCGGCGACGTAGGCGGCGGGGCCGAGGATGGTGTTGTCGGTCAACCGCGGGAACTCCATGCCCGCCAGCACCTTCTGCAGCGCGGCGGCAGGCAGGTCGGCGAGCAGGATCTTCGCGACGGCCGTGCAGTGCAACGGCGCGCGGCGGCCGATGCGCGAGTACATGCGCATCTGGTGCCGCGACTCGTACTTGTCGATGTAGATCACCTCACCGTCCTCGTAGGACGCGAGGTGGACGGTGTGGCCGAGGCGGGAGTTGAGGTCGCGCAACGCGGGTTCGGCGGCGCGGCGCACGTCGCGTTCCTCCAGCGCCAGGTTGGCGAGGTCGAACAACGCCGTGCCGAGGCGGTAGTGGTGCACGCCGTCGCGTTGCACGAACCGGTGCGACTCCAAGGTGCGCAACAGCCGCAACGTCGTGGACTTGTGCACGCCGATCACGCCGGACAGCTCGTCCAGCGTCTTCGGGCCGCTCGAGAGCTGGCTCACCAGGGTGAGCGCTCTGTCGAGACTCTGGCTCATCTACACCTCCAGGCGGGCGGACGCCCAGGTCTGCGGGTCGGCGTGCAGCAGCGGATCCGTCACGTCGTCGGGGAGAGGATCTCCGACGTCCTCCGCCGTGAGCAAAGCGGACGCCGCCTGCAGGTGCCCGGCGCGCAGCCGCACCGAGGGACTCTCCCCCGCCAAGGTAGCCGCGAGGAACCCGGCGGCGAACGCGTCACCGGCGCCGACCGGTTCCACGACCTCGACCTTCAGCGCCGGTTCGAAGAACGACGACCCGCCTTCCAGCAGCGTCGCGCCGTCCGCCCCCTGCTTGACCACGAGCGACACCGGGCCGGGCAGCAACTGCCGCAACCGCGCCGGATCGCCCGTCCCCCACACCAGTTCGGCCTCGTCGGCGCCGGCCAGCACGACGTCGGCCAGGTCGGCGAGTTCGCGCAGCACGCGCGGGTCGCGGTCGGTCCACAGCGCGGGCCGCCAGTTCAGGTCGAACGAGATGCGGAACCCGTGCCGCGGCCGCCGCAGCAGTTCGCGCATCATCGCGAGGCACGAGTCGGACAACGCGGGCGTGATCCCGCTCAGGTGCACCAGCTTCACGTGCCCGAGCCCGAGCTGGTCGATCATCTCGAGGCCCATGCCCGAGGCCGCCGACCCGCGCCGGTAGTAGCGCACCGGGCTGCCGTGCGGCGAGGCCTCCTTGACGTACAGGCCGGTGGGCCGGTCCGGGTCGATCCGCACGCCGGACACGTCGACGCCGAAGCCGCCCACGGTGTCGAGCACCGCCCTGCCGAACGAGTCGTCGCCGACCGCGCTGACCCAGGACGCCGGCACGCCGAGGCGCGTCAGGTGCACGGCGACGTTGGACTCGGCGCCCCCGACGGCCCGGTGCCACGTGCGCACCAGATGCACGGGACCGGGTTCAGCCGGAACCATCATCACCATGGTCTCGCCGAGGCACACGACACCGCCGACGTGTTCGAACCGCATGCGTGCTCCAGAGGTGTTCGTTGACGGCGGCGAGTCCGAATGCTACACAACTCAGCATCACATCGCGCAATGGGAGTTGCAAAATATGCAACAACTGATGGAGATGGACCTCTCGGCCGTCGCGGACATCAGGGCGGAAACGGTCAGCTGGCGCTTCAAGGGACTGCCGTCGAGCACGTTCGGGTCGAGCCTCGGCGACGTCGCCGACCAGCGGCTCGACCTGTTCGCCGACGAGTTCGTGGGGCCGCTCGTCGTACTGGACGCGGACGCGCTCACGCACAACCTGACGACGATGGCGAAGTGGTGCGACAACCACGGCGTCAAGCTGGCACCGCACGGCAAGACGACGATGGCGCCGCAGCTCTTCCAGCGGCAGGTCGAGCACGGCGTGTGGGGCATCACCGCGGCCAACGCGTCGCAGCTGCGCGTCTACCGGGCGTTCGGGGTCTCGCGCGTGCTGCTGGCGAACCAGCTGCTCGACCCGGCCGCACTGCGCTGGCTGGTCGGCGAACTCGACGCCGATCCCGCCTTCGAGTTCAGCTGCTGGGCCGACTCCGAGACCGGCGTCGCGCTGATGACCGAGATCCTGCGGGAACTCCAGCCGTCCCGGCCGGTCGACGTGATCGTCGAGCTCGGGGCTCCCGGCGGACGGACCGGCGCCCGCGATCTGGACACCGCGCTGGCCGTCGCCAGGGCCGTGGACCAGAGCCCGGTGCTGCGCCTGGTCGGTGCCGGTGGTTACGAGGGCGCGCTGGCGCACGACGCGTCCGAGTCGTCGCAGTCCATTGTGGACCGCTACCTGACGGACCTGCGCACGCTCACGTTGCGCCTCGCCGACGCCGGGCTGTTCGACGAGCTGGACACCGTGATCGTCACCGCGGGCGGCAGCGCGTACTTCGACCAGGTGGCGGCGACGCTGTCCCAGCCGTGGCCGATGGCCGTGACGCCGGTGCTGCGCAGCGGTGCGTACATCACCCACGACGACGGCTTCTACCGCGGCATCTCGCCGTTCTCGCGGATCGACGGCGTGGAGCCGTTCCGGTCGGCGTTGCGGGCGTGGGCCCAGGTGACGTCCCGGCCGCAGCGCGACCTGGCGTTGCTGACGATCGGCAAGCGCGACGCGTCGTTCGACGAGGGTCTGCCCGAACCGCAGCTCGTCCGCCGGCTCGACGGTGCGATCGCCCCGCTGACCCAGGCCAGGGTGACCGCGCTGAACGACCAGCACGCGTTCCTCCAGCTCGGGCCGGAGTCCGCGGTCCGGGTCGGCGACTGGGTGGGTCTCGGTCTGTCCCACCCCTGCACGGTGTTCGACAAGTGGCAGCTCATCCCGGTCGTCCAGGGCACCACCGTGGTCGACCTGATCCGCACCTACTTCTAGAAGGAGTGCACCGATGGACGACGTCGTCCTGCGCGGACCGCTGATCGCCGACGGCACCGGCGCACCCGCCTATCGCGCGGATGTGTCGATCAAGGACGGCGTCATCACGTCGATCGGTGACGGCCTGAGCGCCACCAGGTCGATCGACGCGGACGGCCTGGTGCTCGCACCGGGGTTCATCGACATGCACTCGCATTCCGACCTGCGGGTCCTCGCCGAACCGGACCACCTGGCGAAGGTGTCGCAGGGCGTCACGACCGAGGTGCTCGGCCAGGACGGCCTGTCGTACGCGCCGGTGAACGACGAGGTGCTCGCGACGTTGCGCGGTCAGCTCGCGGGCTGGAACGACGACCCGCCGGGCTTCGACTGGAACTGGCGCTCGGTCGGCCAGTACCTCGACCGGCTCGACCAGGGCATCGCGGTGAACGCCGCGTACCTGGTGCCGCAGGGGACGTTGCGGATGCTCGCCGTGGGCTGGGACGACCGGCCGCCGACCGAGTCCGAAATGGACATGATGAAGTCCGTTCTCGCGCAATCGCTTGCCGAGGGTGCGATGGGCATGTCCTCCGGGCTCACCTACACGCCCGGCATGTACGCGGACACGTCCGAACTGGTGCAGCTGTGCGAGGTCGTCGGGCAGCACAACGGCTTCTACAGCCCACACCACCGCAGCTACGGCGCGGGCGCGTTGGAGGCGTACGCCGAGATGGTGGACGTCTCGAAGCGGTCGGGCTGCGCGTTGCACCTCGCCCACGCGACGATGAACTTCCCGGTGAACAAGGGCAAGGCGCCCGACCTGCTGGCGTTGCTGGACGACGCGATCGCTGGTGGCGCCGACATCTCGCTGGACACCTACCCGTACCTGCCGGGCGCGACCTACCTGAGCGCGCTGCTGCCTTCCTGGTCCACGGAGGGCGGGCCGGACAGGACGCTGGCAAGGTTGTCCGATGTGGACACCCGCGAACGCATCCGCGCGGAGATCGAGGAGACCGGCTCGGACGGCTGCCACGGCGTGCCGGTCGACTGGGACTCCATCGAGATCAACGGCGTCCGCAACGACCGCAACGCGCACCTCGTCGGCTCCAGCGTGCTGCAGTCCGCGGCCCGCCTCGGCCGCAGCCCGGCCGACCTGTACTTCGACGTGTTGGTCGACGAACGAATGGGTACGTCCTGCCTCATGCACGTGGGCCACGAGGAGAACGTGCAGGCGATCATGAAGCATCCGGCGCACACGGGCGGCAGCGACGGCCTGCTCGTGGGCGACCGGCCGCACCCGCGCGCGTGGGGCACGTTCCCCCGTTATTTCGCGCGTTACGTCCGTGAACTGGGCGTGCTGAGCCTGGAGGAGTGCGTCGAGCACCTCACCGGCCGCGCGGCCAAGCGTTTGCGGCTCACCGACCGGGGTCTGGTCCGCGAGGGCTACGCGGCCGACCTGGTGCTGTTCGACCCCGCGACGATCGCCGACACGGCGACGTTCGACGAGCCGCGACAGCAGGCCGCCGGCATCCCGTTCGTCTTCTGCAACGGGGTGACGGTGATCGACGACGGAACCGCCACCGGCTCATTGCCAGGCCATTCACTCAGGAGCCGCCCGTGATCGACTGGTTGCAACACTCAACAGGGGGCTTGCTCACCCTCGCGGTAGTCAGCATCGCGGTGCTGCTGCTACTGATCATCAAGTTCAAGGTCGAGCCGTTCATCGCGCTGATCGTCGTGGCGCTGCTGGTCGCACTGCTGGCGGGCGTGCCGGTGGAGCAGCTGGTCGGGTCGGCACAGAAGGCCTCGGACTCGTTGCTGGAGAAGGGCTTCGGCTCGATCCTCGGCCACATCGCCGCGATCATCGGTCTCGGCACGCTGCTCGGCGCGATCCTCGAGGCGTCCGGCGGCGCGCAGGTCCTGATGGACAAGCTGATGAACGCGTTCGGCGAGAAGAAGGCGCCGGTCGCGATCGGTCTGGCCGGTCTGATCTTCGGCGTGCCGGTCTTCTTCGACATCGGCATCTTCGTGTTGGCGCCGCTGGTCTACGTGGCCGCCAAGCGGTCCGGCAAGTCGATCGTGCTGTTCGCCATGCCGTTGCTGGCAGGGCTTTCGGTCATGCACGCGTTCATGCCACCTCACCCCGGACCAGTGGCGGCGGCCGGTCTGCTGGGTGTGTCGCTCGGCTGGATCATCATCATGGGCCTCGCGGTGGCACTGCCGTCGTGGTTCGTCGGCGGCGTCCTGTACTCGTACTGGATCGGCAAGCGCATCAACGTGCCGGTGCCGGAGGAGATGCTGGCGGCGGCCGAGGTCGCGCGGGCGGAGAACGGCGGCGACGACCGCGAACCGCCGTCGCTCGGCCTGGTGCTCGCCATCATCGGCCTGCCGCTGGTGCTGATCCTCGCCGGCACGTTCGGCTCGATCCTGCTGACCAAGGGCTCGAAGCTGTACTCGATCGCGACGTTCTTCGGCACCCCCGCCGTGGCGTTGACGATCTCGGTGCTGCTGGCGTTCTGGCTGCTGGGTTTCCGGCGCGGCATGACCCGCGAGAAGGTCGCGGAACTGTCGAGCGCGTCCCTGAAGCCGGTCGCGATGATCCTGCTCGTGGTCGGTGCCGGTGGCTTCTTCGGCGCCGTGCTGGCCGCGACGGGCATCGGCAAGACGCTCGCGAACGAACTGTCGGGCATCGGCCTGCCGGTGATCGCGCTGGCGTACGTGATCAGCTGCGTCATCCGCATCGCGCAGGGTTCGGCGACGGTCGCGATCGTGACGACCGCGGGCATCGTCGCACCGGTGCTGGCGGACCTGAACTACTCGCAGCCGCAACTCGCGCTGGTCGTCATGGCCATCGCGTCCGGCTCGATCATCGCCTCGCACGTGAACGACGGCGGGTTCTGGATCGTGTCGCGGTACTTCGGGCTGTCGGTGAAGGAGACGCTCCAGTCGTGGACGGTCCTCGAAACCATCCTCTCGGTGGTCGGTTTCGTGGTCGCGGCACTGCTCAGCCTGGTTGCCTAACCGGACATAAATCAACAATTTCGAACGCTTGACAACGCGAGTCTCGCGCCTGAGGATCGGCACAATGTTCATTTGTGTTTGATGTGGACGGGGCCCGCATGAGCAACACGGAGGTCGTGCACCTGCACGACAACACCTCCAGCGTCGTCATCTCGGTCCAGGGCGCGAGCCTGCCGGTCGTGACGCACTGGGGGCGCACGCTCGGAGACGTCGACCAGGCCGCACTGCGCGGCCTGGTCGACGTCGTCTCGTGGACCAACCCGAACAACGCGCCCGACGAGCCGATCCCGCTCGCCCTGCTGCCCGACGCCGGCGCCGGGTACCTCGGCCGCCCCGGACTGCGCGGCCACCGCGCCGGAGAGCACTTCGCACCCGCTCTGACGGTGACGACTTTCGGCCACGAGGGTTCGATCTTCCGTTACGCCGCCTCCGACGAGGCCGCCGAACTGACCGTGACCGGCACGCTGGAGCTGCTGCCGTCCGGGATGCTCCGGGTCCGGCACGTCGTCCGCAACGACGGTTCGACGCCGTACTCGCTGGAGGGCCTCGAAACCGCGCTGCCCGTCCCGGCGCACGCCGCCGAACTCCTCGACTTCACCGGGCGCTGGAGCCGCGAGCGGTCGCCGCAGCGGCAGGCGTTCCAGCACGGCTCGTGGGTGCGGGAGAACCGCCGCGGGCGCACCGGGCACGACGCCACGATCGGGTTGCTGGCGGGGACGCCGGGGTTCTCGTTCCGCGACGGCGAGGTGTGGGCGGTGCACGTTGGGTGGAGCGGCAACCACGTGACGTACGCGGAGAACCTCGTCGACGGCTCGCCCGTGCTCGGTGGTGGCGAGTTGCTGTTGCCGGGCGAGATCATTCTCGACGCCGGGCAGGAGTACGAGTCGCCGTGGATCTACGCGGCGTATTCGTCCGAAGGCATCGACGGCATCAGCGCCGCGTTCCACCGGCAGTTGCGGGAGCGGTCGCTGCGGCCGCGGCCGGTCGTGCTGAACACGTGGGAAGCCGTGTACTTCGACCACGACCTCGCGCGGCTGACGTCGTTGGCCGACACCGCCGCCGCGATCGGCGTGGAGCGGTTCGTGCTGGACGACGGCTGGTTCCGGCACCGTCGCGACGACTCCGCCGGGCTCGGTGACTGGTTCGTCGACGAGACGGTGTGGCCGGACGGGCTGTCGCCGTTGATCAAGCACGTGCGCGGGCTGGGCATGGAGTTCGGGTTGTGGTTCGAGCCCGAGATGATCAACACCGACTCTGATCTGTACCGCGCCCACCCGGACTGGGTGCTCGGGCCGCGGGCCGGGGTCCTGCCGCCGCCGTCGCGCAACCAGCAGGTGCTGAACATCGCGCACCCCGAGGCGTACGCGTACATCCTCGAACGGGTGTCGTCGGTGTTGGCGGACAACGACATCGCGTTCGTGAAGTGGGACCACAACCGCGACCTGATCGGGTCGCGCGTGCACGAGCAGACGGCCGCGTACTACCGGTTGCTGGACGAACTGCGGTTGCGGCACCCGCACGTGGAGATCGAGAGCTGTTCGTCCGGTGGTGGGCGGATCGACCTCGGTGTGCTCGCGCGCACGGATCGTGTGTGGACGTCGGACTGCAACGACGCGTTGGAACGTCAGTTGATCCAACGGTGGACGGGCGTGTTCCTGCCGTTGGAGCTGATGGGTGCGCACGTCGGTCCGACGAAGTCGCACACCACGGGCCGTGTGCACGATCTGTCGTTCCGGGTGGCCACGGCGATGTTCGGGCACTTCGGCATCGAGTGGGACATCAACTCGGCGACCGACGAGGAACGGGCCGGGCTGCAGGCCGCGATCGAGTACTACAAGGACGTGCGGTCGTTGCTGCACAGCGGTGTCGCCGTGCACTCGGACCACCCGGACCCCTCGGCGTGGGTGCACGGGGTCGTCGCGGCGGACGGCTCGGAGGCGTTGTTCGGCTACGCGCAGCTGACGACGACGGTGCAGAACAAGCCGCGCCGGGTGCGGTTGCCGGGACTGGACCCGCAGCGCACGTACCGGGTCTCGTTCGACGCTCCGGCCGGGTATCCCGCGTTGTGCCAGCGGCAGCCTGCCGACTGGAAGCCGGTGGAGCTGCCCGGTTCAGTGTTGTCGGAGGTCGGGATCCAGCTGCCGGTGCTCGAACCCGAGCAGGCGATTCTGGTGCGCCTCAAGTAAAAAGAGTCCCCGGCGGCGTCGAGACCGCCGGGGACTCCAGTCGAGAAGAGCCCCGGCGGAACGATCCCGCCGGGGCTCTTCTCTCCCCTCTTACTGGCCGGCGCGAGATCCGTCGGCCTTGGTAGCCCACCACTTTCCACCAACGCCCTGCCCGTTGGCTTCACCGCAGACCTTGTCCCCTGCGAACAGGTACTGCGGCCACCCCGCGATGGTGAGCTGCTTCTTCCCGTCCCGCTCGATCGTCCCCACGAGAGCGGCTTCCACGCCCTGCACCTGGAAACCCTCCTCGACGAAGGCGGGCGGCCACTGCGCCGCGCATCCACCCGAGCAGTTGCTCGTGGGCGGGTCGGCGGAGTCGTCGTCGAACCGGTAGAGCGTCATGCCGTCCTTGTCGGTGGCGACGACGCCGAGATCGCCGACGGTCGCACTGGTGAGCGCGATCGCCTTGTTCTGCTGGGCCTTCTTGCCGTCGGTGGCGGTGGCGAACCACTTCGCGACCGTGACGCCCTTGGCCTCACCGGGCTTGGTGTCGTTCTTGAACGTGTACTGCGGCCAGTTCGCGACGGTCAGCTGCTTCTTGCCGTCCGCGCGGGTGATGGTGCCGAGCAGCTTCGAGTCGATGCCCTTCACCCGTGGCGTGTCGCCCTCGACGAGCACCGGCGGCCAGGCTTCCGCGCACCCACCGTCGCAATTGGACGCCGGCGGCTGGGCCGTGTCGCCGTCGAACCGGTAGAGCGTGAGGCCCGCGTTGTTCGTCAGCACCGCACCGAGCCCCGTGACGACGCCGGTCCGCGCCGTGAGCTGGGTGCGCTTGCCGTCCTTGGCGGTGGCGAACCACTTGCCCTGCAGGCCCTGGCCCTTGGTCTCGCCCGGCTTGGTGTCCTTGGCGAACCGGTACTGCGGCATGCCGTCGACGGTGAGCTGGCGGCTGCCGTCCTTGCGGACGATGGAGCCGACCAGGTTCCGGTCGACGCCTTCAAGACCGAAGTCCTCGCCGGGAACCGTTGCGGGCGGCCACGTCGCGGCGCACTCACCCTCGCAAGTGGACACATTCGGCTGGTCGCCGTCGAAGCGGTAGAGGGTGAAGCCCTGGTCGTCGGTGACGATCTCACCGAGGTCCTGGATGCCGGCGGTCTTCAACGCCACCGCGCCCTGCTGCTGTTGCTGTGCCACCGGTTTCGTCTCCGGCGTGGCCGCGCAGGCGGTCAGTGCGATCAACCCCAGCGCGACGACCGCAACGGTCTTGCGGATCATCTTGAACCTCCTGGCTCGTGCCCTCCAACGCCACTCACACGTAGAGGCAGCCAGAACGGTTCAATCTTTTTCTCAGAACATCGCGCGCTTCAGGGCGGGGACGGCCTGAGCTGCCCTGAGCACGGTCTTGAAGATCGTCCGCGCGACCGGGCCGCCGTCCGCGAACTGGCGTGCGGCCTTCAACGAATCACGCACGGCCGCGAAGCCGTAGTCGTACATCTCCTTCTCGTAGCGGGCGATCGCGTCGCCGCCCTCAGCGATGCAGCGCGCCAGGAGCCGGGCATCCTTCAACGCGATGTTCGCCCCGATGCCGCGCATGGGCGTCATCGCGTGGATGGCGTCGCCGAGCACCGTGACGTTCGTGGGCTGCCAGCGGCTGATCGGCTTCGAGGACCGCAGCCGCCACTCGCTGATGGTCTCGGGTGGCGATGCTTCGACGATCCTGGTCAGGTCCGGGCTCCACTTCGTGATCCGGCGCAGCACTTCCGCCTGAAGGTCCTGTCCATCGTGGACGGTCATGTCCGCCGCCGCGTACGCCCACATCAGGTAGGGACGCACGTTGTCGAACAACAGGTCGTCCTCGTCCGTGACGCCCAGTCCGTCGTGCGCGGCCAGGAACATGCCGGCCCTGGTCGTCGGGATGACCGTGTGGGCCCGGTCGACGAGGTGGCGCGGCACCCAGTCGTGGTCGTCGAGGAACAACTTGCCCGCGATGGCCGTGACGCCGATCTTCTCGGTGCCGGCGTGCGGGAGGTACTGCTGGCGCACCCGCGACCTGATGCCGTCCGCGCCGACCAGCAGGTCGCACGACTCGACGCCGCCGTCCGCGAAGTGCAGCTTGATGTCGTCGCCCGGCTCGTAGCGCTCGAACGTCCGGCCGAACTGCACGTCCAGACCGTCGAGCAACACCTGCCGGAGCGTGATCCTGCTCGCCGAGTAGTGCTTCTCCTCCTCCGGGTCG
This sequence comes from Lentzea sp. JNUCC 0626, assembly GCF_043632865.1. Taxonomy (NCBI): domain Bacteria; kingdom Bacillati; phylum Actinomycetota; class Actinomycetes; order Pseudonocardiales; family Pseudonocardiaceae; genus Lentzea; species Lentzea sp. JNUCC 0626. The sequence continues at coordinate 9,546,375 of NZ_CP171635.1, read as the reverse complement.
AGCACGAGCAACGTCCTGAGCCGCTGGTCCAGGAACCCGAACCCGTTGCCGCCCGACCCCGCGCTCCGCTCGAACCGCTCCCAGTTCGCCGCGGGTAAGCACTCTCTCAACGCCGCCGCGCCGTCCGGGTTGATGTGCACCCGGTACCCCTGCAGGCGGTCCGTGCGTGACAGCTCTCGCTCGTACACCGCCACGTCCACGCCGGCCTTGCGCAACCCGTGCGCCAGGCACAGTCCGCCGATTCCCCCACCGATCACCGCGATTCGCATGCCTCCGAGTTTCAACCGCGTGGTTGATTAAGTCAACCCAATGGTTGATAACTGCCGTCGGCTACCGTGTCGACGTGGATCAACGCCGCTCTCCCAGCGCCTCGGAGCGCAAGCGCGACCCGGAACGCACGCGGGCCCTGCTGCTCGAAGCGGCCGCGGCGGAGTTCGGCGCGAAGGGCTACGCCGCCACGCGCACCACGGACATCGCGGCGCGGGCGGGCGTGAACAAGCAGCTGATCTCGTACTACTTCGGCGGCAAGGAAGGCCTGTACAAGGAGCTCGCGACGAGCTGGCACGGCTCGGCGGAGGAGCTGGCGAGCCGCAGCCAGTCGCTGGACGAGGTCGTGTCCGGGTTCGTGATGACGACGCTCACCGACCACGGCCGCATGTGGGCGTGGGCGAACCTCGCCGGCGACAGCCCGCCCACCGACGAGGAGTTCTTCCAGCGGCAGGTCGAGGAGATGCGCAAGCGTCAGGAGGCGGGCGAACTGCCTGCCGGGATGGAGCCCGAGTTCCTGCTGCTGGCCCTGATGGCGGCCGCGTCAGCGCCGCTGACGTTGCGGCAGAGCGCCGGGCAGATCACCGGCCAGGACCCCGCGACGCCCGAGTTCGCCGCGAAGTACGCGGAACAGCTCGGGATTCTGGTGCGGTACCTGGCGGGCCGCTGACGGATCAGGACTCGCGGCGGGCGGCGGCCTTCTCCTCGAGGACCTGCTTCAGGCCCTTGAAACCGCCGCGCATCATCATGTCGTGGTTGCCGCGGAAGAACGGCTTGGCGATCAGCACCAGCCGGCGCAGCAACGCCTTGTTGACCACGACCTCCTGGTCGAACATGAGGTCGGTGCCGCCGTCGCGACCGGTGATCTCCCAGCTCGCGTAGCCCTCGAGATCGCCCGACAACGTCGCACGCAACAGGCCTGCCTGCTGGTTCCTGATGCTGTGCTTCACCTGCACGACCAGATCGAACGGCAGGAACGACCGGCAGTAGAGCACGCCGGACTCGTCGTCGATCTTCTCGGCCTTGCGGATCTCACGCCACCACAGCGGGTAGTTCGCGATGTCCGACAGGACCTCGTACACCAGGTCGGGAGGCGCGTCGACGTGCCACACGCTGCGGAAGCGATAGCGGTTGAGTGACACGGCCGCCATCATCCAGGATCCCTCGTCCGAGTGACAGGTCCTGGGCAAAAGTCACAGCAGACCGGGAATTCCTCACGGCGTGGCATATGGCTCTAGTGGGACTTGAGTGCCCCACTAGGCCACACGTGTTCACTTGTCGACTAGATGAGGAAGCCGTTCCAGGGTCCGCACCCAGCTGACAGCCGCGACGCGACGGAGTGCCTGCTCCGCCGAGTCGAGCGCCTCCACGAGGCTGAAGGGGTACACGACGGGCTCCCCGCGCGACGCCTGAAGGGCGCGCTCGCGGTGGGCCAGCGCATCGAGTGGAATCATCACCCTGCTGCCGACACCTCCTCGTTTTCGAGCACCTGCAGCAAGAACTGCCCCGTGTAGCTCTTCTCGACCTGCGAGACCTGCTCGGGCGTGCCCTCTGCTACGACCATACCGCCGCCAGAGCCCCCTTCGGGACCCATGTCGACGATCCAGTCGGACGTCTTGATGACGTCGAGGTTGTGCTCGATGACGATGACGGAGTTCCCCTTGTCCACCAGGCCGTTGATGACGCCCAGCAGCTTGCGGATGTCCTCGAAGTGCAGGCCCGTGGTGGGCTCGTCGAGGATGTAGACCGTCTTGCCCGTCGAGCGCTTCTGCAGCTCCGACGCGAGCTTCACGCGCTGGGCCTCACCACCGGAGAGCGTCGGCGCGGGCTGGCCGAGGCGCACGTAGCCCAGACCGACCTCGACCAGCGTCTTCAGGTGGCGGTGGATGGCGTTGATGGGTTCGAAGAACGTCGCGGCCTCCTCGATCGGCATGTCGAGGATCTCGGAGATCGTCTTGCCCTTGTAGTGCACTTCCAGCGTCTCGCGGTTGTACCGCGCGCCCTTGCAGACCTCGCAGGGCACATACACGTCCGGCAGGAAGTTCATCTCGATCTTGATGGTGCCGTCGCCCGCGCACGCCTCGCAGCGGCCGCCCTTGACGTTGAAGGAGAAGCGGCCGGGCTGGTAGCCGCGGACCTTCGCCTCCGTGGTCGCCGCGAACAGCTTGCGGACGTGGTCGAACACGCCGGTGTACGTCGCCGGGTTGGACCGCGGGGTGCGGCCGATCGGCGACTGGTCGACCCGCACCAGCTTGTCGACCTCGTTCAGGCCGTTGATGCGGGTGTGGCGGCCCGGCACCTGGCGCGCGCCGTTGAGCTTGTTCGCGAGCACCGTGGCGAGGATGTCGTTGACCAGCGTCGACTTGCCCGAGCCGGACACGCCCGTGACCGAGGTGAGGGTGCCGAGCGGGAACGACACGTCGATGCCGCGCAGGTTGTGCTCGCGCGCGCCGACGACGGTGAGCTGGCGCTTCTTGTCGATCTTGCGGCGCTTGGCGGGCATCGGGATCGACTTGCGGCCCGACAGGTAGGCGCCGGTCATCGACTCCTTGTTCGTCAGCAGCTTCTTGTACGGGCCGCTGTGCACGACCTTGCCGCCGTGCTCGCCGGCGCCGGGGCCGATGTCGACCACCCAGTCCGAGGCGCGGATCGTGTCCTCGTCGTGCTCGACGACGATCAGCGTGTTGCCGAGGTTGCGCAACCTCGTCAGCGTCTCGATCAGGCGGTGGTTGTCGCGCTGGTGCAGGCCGATCGACGGCTCGTCCAGCACGTACAGCACGCCGACGAGACCCGAACCGATCTGCGTGGCGAGCCGGATGCGCTGCGCCTCGCCGCCGGACAGGGTGCCGGAGGCGCGGTCGAGCGAGAGGTAGTCGAGGCCGACGTCGAGCAGGAAGTGCAGGCGGGCCTGGATCTCCTTGAGCACGGCGCCCGCGATCATCGACTCGCGCTTGCCGAGCTTGAGGCCGTCGAGAAAGTCCGAGCACTCCGAGACGCTCATCGCGCAGACCTCGGCGATGGACTTGTCGCCCTTCTTGCCGTGGTGCAGCGTGACGGCGAGGATCTCGGGCTTCAGGCGCGTGCCGGCACACGCGGGGCACGGGACCTCGCGCATGTAGCCCTCGTACTTCTCCCGCATGTACTCGGACTCGGTCTGCTCCTGGCGCCGTTCGAGGAACGGGATGACGCCCTCGTAGTTGGCGTAGTAGGAGCGCTCACGGCCGTAGCGGTTCTTGTAGCGGACGTGCACCTGCTCGTCGATGCCGTGCAGGATCGCCTTCTGCGCCTTGGCGGGCAGGTGCCGCCACTGCGTGTCCATGCGGTAGCCGATGGTCTCGCCGAGCGACTGGAGCAGCCGCTGGAAGTACTCGGCCGTCTGCCCGCCTGCCCACGGCGCGATGGCGCCCTCTTCTAGGCTCAGCTCGTCGTCGGTGACCACGAGCTCCGGGTCGACCTCCTTGCGCACGCCGATGCCCGTGCAGACCACGCACGCGCCGTACGGCGAGTTGAAGGAGAACGACCGCGGCTCGAGGTCCTCGATCGCGAGCGGGTGGCCGTTGGGGCACGCGAGGTTCTCGGAGAAGCCCCTGATGCGCTTCGGGTCCGTCTCCGGCAGGTCGACGAACTCGAGCTCGACCAGGCCGTCCGCGAGCCGCAGCGCCGTCTCGACCGAGTCGGTGAGGCGCTGCTTCTGCGCGGCCTTGACGCTCAGGCGGTCGATGACGACCGCGATGTGGTGCTTCTCCTGCTTCTTGAGCTTGGGCACCTCGGCCAGCGCGTAGACGCCGCCGTCGACCTTCACGCGCGAGTAGCCCTGCGTCTGCAGGTTCTGGAACAGGTCGACGTACTCGCCCTTGCGGCCGCGGATGACCGGGGCGAGCACCTGGAACTTGGTGCCCTGCTCCATGGCGAGCACCTGGTCGACGATCTCCTGCGGCGTCTGCTTGCCGATCGCCTCGCCGCACTGCGGGCAGTGCGGCTTGCCGGCGCGGGCGTAGAGCAGGCGCAGGTAGTCGTAGACCTCGGTGATGGTGCCGACGGTCGAGCGGGGGTTGCGGCTCGTCGACTTCTGGTCGATCGAGACAGCGGGTGAGAGGCCTTCGATGAAGTCGACGTCGGGCTTGTCCATCTGCCCGAGGAACTGGCGCGCGTACGCGGAGAGCGACTCCACGTAGCGCCGCTGCCCCTCGGCGAAGATGGTGTCGAAAGCCAGGCTCGACTTGCCGGAGCCGGACAGCCCCGTGAAGACGATCAGGCTGTCCCTCGGCAGGTCGAGATCGACGCCGCGCAGGTTGTGCTCGCGCGCGCCGCGAACAACAAGACGGTCTGCCACTGGGGTCCCTTCGGCTGCGATTGGCGGGTCACTCACGCCACACTCTTCCGAACAAGCGTTCGAAGAGTACTAGCATCGGATTGGAGGCTGCGACCGACCCGCCGACCATGCTAGGTCGCACCCCCGACAAAAACGGTTCGGGCCGCTATCGCATTCCCCTGAGCTGGGATTACCCATAGGCTGGTCACTTCGATCAGAAGCCTCAACGTCGGGGAGAGGCAGCACATGACCTACACGCCGTCCACTGAGCAGACGTCCGTACCCGCCCCGCGAGGTGTGCCCGACCGGCACATCACGGCGGTGCGCGAGGCGACGGACGTGCTCTACGAGGTCGTCGAGGAGCTGGACGAGGCCGCCGTGCGCGGTGCGTCCCTGCTTCCAGGATGGACCCGCGGACACGTCATCACACATCTGGCGCGCAACGCGGACGCGCTGGTGAACCTGCTCACCTGGGCGCGCACCGGGGTCGAGCACCAGGCCTACGCCTCTCGGGCGGACCGCGACGCGGACATCGAGGAGGGGTCGCACCGGCTGTTGCAGGTGATCAAGGCCGACCTCGACTCCGCGTGCCAGCGGTTCGACGTCGCGTGCCGCGAGTTCCCGCAGCACGCGTGGCGTTCGGAGGTCACCGCGCCCAAGGGCCAGTCGATCCCGGCGTCCACCGTGCCGTTGTTCCGGCTGCGGGAGATCTGGATCCACCTCATCGACCTGAACGCGGGCGTCGGATTCGACGACCTGCCCGCGGCGTTCGTGGAGGAGTTCCTCGACGACGCCGTGCGGCAGTTCGAGGGCAGGGTCGACCCGTTCGAGATCGAGGTGACCCTGCCCGACGGCACTCAGCGCAAGTGGGTCGTGAACGGTCCGGCGAGCCGCAGGTCGGTGAGCGGGTCCGCGAGCGCCGTGCTGGCGTGGCTGACGGGCCGTTCCGACGGTTCCGGGCTGCGCGGTGAACTGCCGGAACTGCCGGACTGGATCTGAGTGAGCAGCTTGTAGGCGGGCTTCTCGACGAACTTCGTCATCGCCCAGCCGAGCACGAACGCCGAGGTGAGGAAGCCCGCCAGGAGCCACCAGGACCGCAGCCCAAAGGCGTGCATGCGGTCCATCACCACGGTGCCGATCTGCTGGTGCACGAGGTAGACGCCGTACGAGATGCCCGCGAGCCACGTGATCGGCCGTGCGACCGGGCTGAAGAACACCCAATCGGGGCCGGCGGCCGCCGCGCACACCATCAGTAGCAGCACGGCAAAGCCGAGCGTCGATCCGTACTCGGTCGTGTGAATCGCCTGCGCGATCAGGGTAGCCACGAGGAGAGCGGCCAGGTGCGGGGTCTTGAGCCGATCTTTGTGCCACAGCCAGATCGCGATGCCGGCCGCGAACAACTGGGCCCTGTGCAGCGCAAACCCGTTGTAGACGACGAACAACGTGTGTGAGTGGTCCAGCAACGGCCTGATGAGCAACGGCGTGACGATGAGCGCCCACAGGAAGACACGCAGCTGTGTGCCCCTCAGGAACTTCACCAGCACCGCCCCGGCGATGAACGCCGCGATCTGCACCGGCACCGTCCAGTAGGCGAAGTCGACGATGTTGACGTCCGGCATCCACTGGTTGATCAGCAGCAGGTTGTAGACGACGTCCCTGCCGTCGAGCTGACTCCACCCCTCCGGCGCGATCCATCTCTGCACCGCGTAGGTGAGCAGCACCGCCGCCATGTACGCGGGCAGCAGTCTGGCGAGTCTTCTCCACAGGAACTGCCCTGGCTTGCCGCTGTTGAGCGAGGCACAGGCGAAGAAAGCCGAGACGACCATCAGCGTGCTGGCGCCCATCGACATCGGGAACTCGAACGGCAGCGGCCCGAGATCGGGGTGGCTGCTGACGCTCGTGAGCGTGGCGTGGTGGAGCAACACGCATCCGATGGCGACGACGCGGAGGACGTCCCAGCTGACCCTGCGGGCCTTCTGAGGCTTCTGTCGTTGCGCTGGAATCACGAGAGGCGGGGACCTGTTCGTTGATGCGTTCGGAGTACTGCGGGCTCGGAGCTTGATCCTTACTTACCCTATGAGTGAGACCTGTATGCAACCTGAAGGTGTGCGTCTCGCCGCATCGAGCGACTACCGTCTGCCACCGTGGACGTACTCGAGAACTACACCGGTCACGTCGATCCAGACGGCCCCGCCGCCCGCAGGACCCTGGACGCGCTGACCATCACGAAGATCTCCGTCGGTCCGATGGACAACAACGCCTACCTGCTGGTTTGCCGGTCCACGAACGAAGCGCTGCTGATCGACGCGGCCAACGACCACGAGCGCCTCTCCGACCTCCTGGGCCACCTCCCGGACCGCCCGAGGCTGCGCACGATCGTGACCACGCACCAGCACGCCGATCACTGGCAGGCACTGGGCGCCCTGGCCGGAGCCCACGGCTCCAGCACCGTCGCCCACGAACTGGACGCCGCGGTCCTCCCGGTCCCCCCGGACGTCCTGGTGGACCACGGCGACACCATCGACGTGGGAGAAGTCCAGCTCTCGATCATCCACCTGCGAGGCCACACCCCGGGCTCCATCGCCGTCGTCTACGACGACCCGACCGGCCACCCGCACCTCTTCACCGGAGATTCACTCTTTCCGGGGGGTGTGGGAAAGACCACGTCGCCCGACAACTTCGCGTCGCTGATCAACGACGTGGAGGACCGCCTCTTCGCGGTGCTGCCGGACTCGACCTGGTTCTACCCGGGCCACGGCGACGACTCGACGCTGGGCGAGCAGCGCCCGTCCCTGGCGGAGTGGCGAGCCCGCGGCTGGTAGCGCGACCGAACGGGGCCGCCTACGGCCGGGGGCGGCCCCGCTTGACTAGGCATTCGATCTCAAGCGCTGTCTCAGCGACCGTGAACAGCGTCGTCCAGCAGGTCCAGGTAGCCGGTGGTCGTGCGCCACAGCGCGTCCGCGTGCGGAGTGAGCTTGCCGGGGCTCCAGCGGCGGTCGGTGTACTCCTGGTTCGCCCGCCGCAGCGCGTTCAGGCTCACCGCGAGCTCATCGGCGACGCGTTGCTTGAGTTCGTCCGGGGTGGGCGCGGGCTGACGGACGAGTTCGGCCGTGCCGTCGCTGACGGCTACGAGGGCTTCCTCGTTGATGCCGTCGGCCGCGCTCCACACGAGGGCCGGGCGTTCGATGCGGTGGTTCCACACCGGTGCGTCCTTCGAGCGCCAGCGGGCCTCGAACGGGTTGCGTGAGAGCCTGGTCGAGTTGGCCCAGTGTTCGGCGCCCACCGGTTCGGTCATCCACGGCACCTCGTCGACCGGCAGGTCGGTGACCAGGGCCACCTCGATGACGTCCAGGTCCTTCGGCACGTCGAGGAGGTCGCCGAAGACCCACAGCTCGACCACCTGGAACCGGAAGAAGCTCGCGGGCAGCTCGCCGCACTTCTCGGTGAGCTCGGTCAGGTGGTGCACTGCGCGGGACCATTTCACGGGGTGGATCATGCCTGACCGGGTGGCGGAGGCGTTGGCGCGGCTCGATGCCGTGGAGCCGGTGCTGTGTGCGTTCCACGAGGTGTATCGCGCGCGCTCGCCCGAAGTGGACCCCTCGTTGCCGTTTGCGGGCATGCCAATTGCGGTGAAACGGGGCGAACGGCGAAGCCACCGTGAGGCGTTGACGGCCATGGGGTGTGTGCCGATCGGACTGACCACCACGCCCGATGGCAGCACTCCCTGGCAGACGTGGGGGCGCAACTCTCGTGGCCTCACACGGAACCCGTGGAACCTCGATCGCACGCCCGGTGGTTCGTCCGCAGGGTCGGCGGTGGCCGTGGCGGCGGGGGTGGTGCCGTTGGCCACCGGGGTGGACGGCGCCGGCTCGATCCGCATACCTGCGGCGTGGTGTGGTGTGTTCGGACTGAAGACGACGTCGTCCGAGCGTGCGGCAGTTGGTGTCTTCGTGCGTGATCCTGACTTGCTGGCGACCTATCTCGGCGTCACCGAGACCACCGCTCCCACCGCAGTGTGGTCTACGGATCTTGGGCTCGCCGAGGTGGACGACGAGCAGGTGTCGATCGCCTGGCGTGCGGCGGCTCCTCTGCGGCCTCGCCCGGTGGAGCTCAGGCTGGGTGATCCGGCTGCCGACTGGTTCGCCGGGCGGTGCGGGCCGAACCTGGCGTTGGACGCGTTGTTCGAGACCGCTGACGTGCTGCTCACGCCCACCACGCCCGGTCCGCCGCACGGTCACGACGGGCCCGGGGAACGCATCAACACCGCGTTGACCTGGACTTTCAACCTCAGTGGGCATCCGGCCGTCAGCATTCCCGCCGGGTTTGACTCGGACGGGCTGCCGGTCGGGTTGCAGGCCGTGGCGCGGCACGGGCGGGAGGCTGACCTGGTTGCGGTCGCTCGGTCAGTCGACAGGGTCGACATGCCACACGTTCGTGTGATTTGAGCCCGTTCTACCTTGCTGATCTGGTCACGTGCGGTGTCCTCGCCCCCCGGAGGAGGGGGCTCGGATAACACGAAGGATCGGCGGGGCCGGTGGCGGGCCGGATCCCGGCGGCAAAGCGGGTGTGGTGGTGGTTGCCGGCGTGCTGGCGTTGTCGGTGGCCGCAGGTGGCGGCCTGGCGGGCGGTCGAGTCGGCGAGCGTGAACCTCACGAAGGCCAGGTCCGACGGCAAGAAGTCCGCCCGCAACGGTGATGCCGACGGTGCTTGGCGTCAGCTGAACATCCGCACGTTGAAACGCACGGCCAAGTCCGCACTCGAGTGTGTGTCGCACTCTCACGGTCAGGTGCGCGACCACTTCGTGCGCAACCCTTGCAAGTCGCTCGACCGCACCCTCTTCGCCGTGGGCAACGGCAACAACGTTGCGGTCGTGTCCGTGGCATGGGTGGACTTCAGCTTCACAGGCCTGAACTACGCGTCACGCTCGGACGGCACGACCATCGTGATCGCCGAGACGGAGCCGGCATCCGGCCAGGTGAGCGGCGAGACCCTGGACGCCATCGCGAGTTGACTGCCCCGTTAGGCCGCCACCGCGCGCACGGAACGCAACGCCGAGGCCCACGCCACCAGTTCGTCGAGCATGGCGTGCAGCGTCTCGTCGTGTGTCGGTTCTGCCTGTAGGTCGCCACGGCCGAACGCGACCTGTGTGCGCACGGTTGCCACCTTCAGTTCGGCCAGCACGAGCCGTAGTTGTTCCACGGCACGCAATCCGCCGGTGCCGCCGATGCCCACGAAGCCCGCGGCCTTGTCGTTCCACTCCGCGTAGAGGTAGTCGAGCGCGTTCTTCAGTGCTGCGGAGAACGAGTGGTTGTACTCCGGCGTGATGAACACGAAGCCGTCGTACGGCGCGATGAGTGACGACCACTCGCGTGTGTGTGCGTGCGCGTACTCACCAAACAGCGCTGGCACTGGTTCGTCCAGCAACGGCAGGTTCACCTCCTTCAGGTCGATGAGGTCGAACGACGCGTCGTCGCGGGTGCTCGCGACGTTCATGACCCACCGCGCCACCTCCTCGGAGCGACGGCCTGGACGGGTGCTTCCCAAGATCACTGCGATGCGCATGGCAGCCAAAGTACAACGATCGTGGTACTTAGTGCAACGCTCGTTGTACTAAGCTGCGGAACCATGCGACCGGACAAGCGGCAGGCGATCCTGCATGGGGCGTTGAGCGTGTTCGCGCGCGACGGGTACACACGGGCGAGCATCGACGCCATCGCGAAGGAGGCGGAGGTGTCGACCCGCACGCTCTACAACCACTTCGCGGACAAGGCGGATCTCTTCCGCAACGTCATCCAGGCCAGCGCGGACGAGGCGGCGCGTGAGCAGATCGCGATCATCGAGCGGCACTTCCACAAGGTCACCAACCTGGAGAAGGACCTCACCGCGTTCGGCCGGGCCATGAGCACCGAGCTCGGCAACGCCACGCACTTCGCGTTGGTCCGGCAGATCAACGCCGAACTCAGCCACATCCCGGACGACGCGCTCGAGGCGTGGCAGGAGACGGGGCCGCGCAAGGTCCGCGCCACCCTCGCCGCAGAGCTCGCCAAGCTCGGGTTCAAGGACTCGGCGCGCGCCGCGGTGCACCTGATGATGCTCACGATGACCGGCGATCCGAGCATCAGGGGCTCACGGCCGAACGACGACGACATCAGGGCAGGAGTGCGCGTGTTCCTGCACGGGCAGGATGTCGAGAAACGGCGAGAGGCGACGACATAGGGCTATGGACACACGCATCGACGACTACATCGCGAGCCTGCCCGAGTGGCAGCAGGACATCTGCCGCCAGGTGCGCGCGCTCGTGCACGAGGCGGACCCGGACGTCGAGGAGACCATCAAGTTCACGAACCGGCCGTACTTCGTGCTGGACGGCAACATCTGCGCGTTGCTCGGCACCAAGGACCACGTGAACGTGATGCTCTACGACAAGGCGATCGTGCCTGACCCGCACAACATCATCACGAGCGGCCACGGCAACAAGACCGCGCGCATGATCTCCGTCTACCGCGACCAGACGATCAACGCTCCGGCACTCGTCGAGATGTTCCGCCACATCATCGCCAACAACCGTCAGCGCAGGAGTGTCAGAGGCCGTCGGTAGCCTCATCACGCATGGAGGTCGTGATCTACACCGACGGCGCGTGCAGCCCCAACCCCGGACCTGGCGGCTGGGGTGCCGTGTTGAGCTATGGCGAGCACGAGAAGGACATGTACGGCGGTGACATCGGCCCGACGACGAACAACCGCATGGAACTGATGGCGCCCATCATGGCGTTGGAGAGCCTTACGCGCCCGTCCGTCGTGAAGCTCTACACGGACAGCACCTACGTACGGAACGGCATCACGTCGTGGGTGCACGGCTGGAAGGCCAACGGCTGGCTCACGAAGGCGCGCGAGCCCGTCAAGAACGCCGACCTGTGGCGCCGCCTCGAAGAAGCCGCCGACCGGCACGAGGTCGAGTGGCACTGGGTCAAGGGCCACGCGGGCCATCCCGGAAACGAACGCGCCGACCGGCTCGCCGTGCGCGGCGTCGAGGAGGTCACGGGCCGCACGATCGAGCAGCCCGGCGCGAAGCCCGCCTCGAAGCCGAAGAAACCCGCGAAGCCCAGGCAGACGCGCGAACTGAGCGGCGAGGCGTGCGGCGCGCCCACGAAGAAGGGCACGCCCTGCCCGATCACGGCCGGTACCAACGGCCTCTGCCACATCCACGACCCGGGGTTGCAGTGCGGCGCGACGACGAAGAAGGGCACGCCCTGCACCATCGCGACGGGCGGCGGCCGCTGCGAACACCACCAGGACGCGCTCGAGCTGTTCAGCTGAGCACCTCGTAGCAGGAGTGGACCGCCGGCTGGCCTGTGTAGTTCGGGCCGGCGCGGTCGTCGGCGCCGAGGTAGACGAACGGCAGCCGCGGCACACCAGACCCCTCGTAGCCCACCAGGCGCCGCCGGTTGTCGTGGGTGAACCCGTTGTCCCGCAACGCTTTGGTCAACGCCCGACCGAACGGACTGCCATCCGCTCGGCGCACGCTCAAGACGTCGAAGTTCGCCACGAACCGCCCGCCCGGCGCGAGCCACGACACCACGCGCGTCAGCAGGCCGAGCTTGTCGCCAAGGTAGTGCAGGCCGTGCACGCACGTCACCAGGTCGACCGGGCCGGCGGGCGCCCACTGGTCGACCGGCGCGACGACGAAGCTGAGGCCGTCCCGCGCCGGCACGTGGTGGTCGACCAGGTCCACGCCCACGACGGCCAGGCCCGGGCGCACGGCCTCGGCCAGCGCTTTCCCGCTGCCGCAACACAGATCCACCCACACCCCGGACGCCGGTGGCAGCGACACCCCCAGCTCACGACGGTAGCTCGCCAGGCCGCGTTCGCGGTTCATCGCGCAGTTGGCTACCACCGACGAACTCCACAACGCCTCGTCGTCGAGCAGGCTCATCGCAGCACCGCGGCCAGACGCGTCATGCCTTCCGCGATCTCCTCCGCGCTGTTGGAGGTGAACGACATCCGCAACGTCGCGTGGTCCGGCGTCGTCGCGAAGAAGGGTGCACCGGGCACGAACGCGACGTCGTGCCGTAGCGCTTCCTTCAGCAGCACGGCGGTGTCCACGTCGCCGGGCAGCCGCAGCCACACGAACATGCCGCCGTCGGGGTCGCTCCACGTCGTGCCGCCGGGCATGGCGGACGGCAGCGCGGCGATCATGGCGTCGCGGCGCCGGCCGTATTCGGCGCGCAACCGGGAGACGTGGGCGTCGAGGTCGTTGTGCGCCAGGTAGGAGGCGGCTGCGGCTTGGTCCACTGTGGACGTGTGGAGGTCGGCGGCCTGCTTGACGATCGTCAGCGTGCGCAGCAGGTCGGCGGGGGCGCGCAGCCAACCCAGGCGCATGCCGGGGGCGCCGATCTTCGAGAAGCTGCCCAGGTAGATGGTTCGGTCGCTGATCGAGGCGAGCGGGGGCACCGCCGAGCCCCGGTAGCGGAGTTCGCCGTACGGGTCGTCCTCCACGATCCACAGGTCGTGCGCGGCGGCGATGCCGGCGATCTCCTCACGGCGGGACGCGGACAGCGTGCGGCCGGTCGGATTGGCGAAGGTCGGCACCAGGTAGAGCAACGCGGGGTTCTCCGCCGCCACGACCTCGCGCAGCGCGGCAGGGACCAGGCCGTCGGCGTCGCCGGCGACGGGCACGATGCGCGCGCCGGTCATCCGGAAGCACTGCAACGCCGCGAGGTACGTCGGTTCCTCGACGGCCACCACGGTGCCGGGGCCGAGCATCGCGGTGGCCACGAGTGCCAGCGCCTGCTGCGAGCCGGTGGTGATCAGGACGTCCGGGGTGGGCAGGCCGCTGCCGGTCAGGCGGGCGGAGATCAGCGCGCGGAGTGCCGGATTTCCTTCTGTGGGCGCGTACTGGAGCACGGACCGGTCGCGCAGGGCGACGTCGTAGGCGGCACGCACGCCGTCCAGGTCGAACAGTTCCGGGGCGGGCAGCCCGCCGGCGAAGGAGATCACCTCGGGGCGGGAGGTCAGCGCGAGCAGATCGCGCACCGGAGAACTGGCCACGGGGAGGGTGCGGTGCATGAACCGCACGGTAATGGGGGACCGCGTGGAACCCGACGTCGTTTCCCACCCAGTGGTGGCGCTTATATTCTGATCGAGCTATATTGCCGATATGGCATCTACATTCGCGGTGCTGGCGGATCCGAGTCGCCGGGAGATCCTCGACCTGCTGCGGGAACGCGAGCGGCCGGTCGGTGACCTCGTCGACCGGCTGACGCTCGCCCAGCCGACCGTCTCGAAGCACCTCAAGGTGTTGCGGGAGGCCGGGCTGGTCGAGGTGCGCACCGACGCCCAGAAGCGCTTCTACCGGGTGTCGCCGGGGCCGCTGGCGGAGATCGACGCCTGGCTCGCGCCGTACCGGCGGATGTGGGAGAAGAGCCTGGACGCACTGGAACGACGACTCGACGAGATCGAAGGGGACTGACCCGTGGACGCCGAACTTCAGATGATCGAGGGCAAGCCCGTGCTGCGCTTCGAACGCGCGCTGCGGCACTCGCCGGAGAAGGTCTGGCGGGTCGTCACCGAACCCGCCGAGATGAAGCACTGGTTCCCCGCCGAGGTGGAGATCGACGGCCGGACGCTGCGCTTCACGTTCCCCGACGCGGCTCCGGTGGACGCGGACGGCGGCGAGGGCGAACTGCTGGAGTCCGATCCGCCGAAGGTCTTCGCCTTCCGCTGGGCGAACGACGTGCTGCGTTTCGAGATCCTGCCGCGCGACGAGGGCTGTCTGCTGGTCTTCACCGCTGTCGTCAGCAGCAGGCTGAGCGTGGGCCGCGACGTCCCCGGCTGGATCACCTGCCTGAACGCCCTGGTCGCGCACGCCGACGGCACGAAGTTCGAGCCGCCGACGGAGTGGCTGTCCCGCATCGAGCACTACATCAGGGAGTTCGGCCTCGACGAGGGCACCGACGAACCCGAGGGCATCCGGTTCGTGCGTGACCTGGTGTGGGCGCCGCTGGACGACGTCTGGCAACTCCTCACCGAAGGCACCGAAGGCACCGTGCCCACCCAAGCCGCCCACCCCGGCCTCACGCCGGGCGAGGTCATCAAGGCCGAGGCGCCGCGCGTGCTGGAGTACGAGTGGCTGGAGGACGGCGAGCCGAAGGGCAAGGTGCGCTGGGAGTTCGAGCACGTCCACCTGCAGGGCACCACGGTGACGCTGACCCAGGAGAACGCGCACGGCCCGGAGGCGCTCGCGGCGTGGCACGTGCACCTGGAGCTGTTCTTCGCGGCCACGCAGGGCGAGATCCGCTGCCCGTGGCCCGCGGACAGGGAAGAGGAACTGGCCAAGCGCTACGCCGGCCGCTGATCGACACCCCCGGGACGCGGCCGTCGCGCAACGGCCGCGTCCCGGGGTCAAGCGTGCTGCACGCGGTCGACGAGGCACGCCCAGTCGGGCACGCACCGTCGGCCGAGCCGTTTCGCCGCACGGAGTTCGTGGGCGAGCACGGCGAGCCGGCGGTCACGCGGATCGGGTGCGAGATCTTCGAGCCGTTGCACGTCGGCCGCGCTCAGGCGGAAGCTGACGAGCTTGGTCGAGTCGATCTTCGCGATCGCCCACCAGCAGGTGGCCGCCGCGTAGTCGCAGCCGAGCCGGCGGAACAGCTCCTCGGCGACGAGGAGATCGCGCACCGCCTCGGGCTTCTCGCGCGTGGCGAGGAGCAGGTCGGCGCGCACCTGGTGGGAGCGCGCGACCACCTCCGGGAAGTCCGCGGTGGCGATGACGCTGGTGACGAACTCCTTGCCCTCGTTGTACTTCCGCGCCGCGAGACACAGCCGTGCCTGCAGGACGGTGAGCCAGTGGTACGGCTCGGTGCCCGGTGTCAGCAGCCCCTCGGCTGTCCCCGCGCTCTCCACGGCGGCGGCGAGCAGGTCGCGTTCGCCGGACATCTCGTGCCGCAGCAACTGCTTCTCCGCGTGCAGCGAGGCGCACACCCCGACCTCCTCGCTGGTGGGTCCGCAGATGGAGCGGTACTGCGTCGTCGCGAGGATCAGCAGGTGCTCGCAGTTGCGCAGGTAGAACTCGCGGTCGTACGGCAGCGCCTCCATCGCCATGTGCAGGAAGATCCGCGCGTGGGCGCGTTGGCCGCGGGCGGCGGTGGTCAGGTCGCGGTACTTCTTCGCGATCTGCGTGCCCTCCTCGGCGACCGACGCCGCCTGGCTGAACCTGTGCTCCCGCACCAGGCGCCAGGCCTTGCCGGACACGAGGACCTTGGCCATGAGAGCGCCCTCCCCCTTCAACGGCAACGTCGACGAGAGCGTCTTCAGGCACACCTGCGACAACCGGCTGACCAGCCGGACGTCACCGTGCGCCTTGGCGACGGCCACCACCGAGTCGAACGCCCTGGCGAGTTCGAGATCGCCCTCCCCCTGCTCCACCAGGTCGTGCGCGAGCCGGTAGGCGAACGCGGACGACGGCGGATGTGCCTCCAAAGCCACCAGCACCTCGCGGCTCCGGTGCACCCCCTGTTCCACCTGCACGACCTCACCCCCGTTCTCCACGACCTCGAGCGCGCCCAGACTGCGCACCAGCTCCTCCTCGCCGTGCAACGTGCTGGGGTCGAAGCGGTGGATCACCAGCTGTTGCAGGACGGACGGCAGCGCGTTCGCGTCCACGTCGGGCGGCACCACGGGTAACACGGCGCATCCGTTCGCACCGCCGTGGTGGTAGATCTTGTGCCGCACCAGGCCCGCCTCGTAGCGCACTCCCCTGCGCTCGACGAAGTCGTTGGACAGCAACGCCTTCAGGTAGTCGTCGGACACGATGACGAGGACCGTGCGGTCCCGGACGGCGGTCTCCATCCAGGCCGGAATGGACAGTGGGTGGATGATCGTGAGATCGCCGTCCCACAACACGTCGAACCCGCGAGAGCGCAACGCCCCCACGACCGCGGAGGCGGCCGGGCCTCCATCGCTACTGCTGTAGCTAACGAATATGGCCATCGCAGCGACCTCTCCCGTGATGGACAACGAGGGGGTGGGTGCGATTTCTGGTGTCATTGCACATGGTGCGCCTCCTGCGGGTGTGGTCGCGCGCCGGTCGGCGAAGACCGGTGCGGCGAGGACCAATCACCCGAACGGGACCTGGATGGCGGCACTCATCAGGGTTCGAACGTCATAGGCTTGCCTACGGCGACATCGCCTCGCCTCAATGAACTGGGGTTTGCTGGGGTTCGGTTGTGGGTTGCCATCGGACGGGTGGCTGTTGGCGCAGCCACCCGCCCGGCCATTGCGATTCAGGCCCCTCCTAGCTCCTCAAGTCGTCGGTCGATCACCTTGGGCGTTTCCTCCGCCGGCAGAGCGAACTCCTCCAGCTGGATGAAGTAGTTCAGGTACTCCTTGAGCTCCGGCCCGGCCGTCATCAGCTCGTCCCGGCCCGGGTACTCCAGCAGCAGCGCGAAGTCCTCCTCCCCCTCGGAGAACTCCAGGATCGCGAACGACCCCTTCATGGCGGGGTGGTTGCCCGCGGCGAAGGGCAGGACCTGGATGGTCACGTTCGGGAACTCCGCGACCTCCCTGATCCGCTTCAGCTGGCGCGCCAGCACGTCCTGTCCACCGACGGCCCGGTGCAGCACCGACTCGTCGATGATGAGCGCGATCTCCGGACCGTCCGGCTCCAGGATCACCTGGCGGTGCTGCCGGATGTCCACGGCCCGCTGGGCCCCCGCACCCGACAACCCGTGGCTCGTGACCAGTGCCATCGAGTAGTCGGGGATCTGCACGAGCCCCGGGACGACGTTCAGCTGGCACTGCCGCACCCGGATCGCGGCGGTCTCCAGCTCGAGGAACTTGGCGAACTGCTCACCGAACGAGCCCCGGTACTTCTCCATCCACGCCGACTTCGACTGCCGGATCGCCCTCGTCATGCCGACGAGCTCGGTGACCCGATCGTCGTCGCGCACCCCGTAGTGGAAGAGGAGCGCCTGCACGTCGGTGACCGAGATCTTGTTCTCCCCCTTCTCAATCCTGATCAGCTTCGAAACAGACCAGTCCATGGCGTCGGCGACGGCCTGCTGACTGAGACCGAGTCCGTCCCGCGTCTGCTTCAACTCGGCGAGCAGGCGCTTCTGCAGCACGACGGGACTTTCCTTGCGGGGCAACGCCCCTCCTCCCTCAATCTGCTAGGTAGCAGAATGGTAGCGGTCACTTGGAGGGGTTCCACAATGCTTGTCCCCCAATTGACCAGTTTCAAGGGGAGAGATAGCAGCACGAAGGCCGCGCAGCAAAATTCCAGACTCCGACCGGGTGGACGAATCACCCGATCGCGCAAGATGAGGGGTCAGGACCGGGCGAAAGTCACGAACGCACGCCAGCCGGCCTGAGACACCCCGATCAGACAGTGCCGGCGATCCTTGGAGTCCCGGATCCACGTCCGGTGGCCGTCAACGGCGCACTCGATGCAGTTGCTGCCGCCAGCGTTGCTGTACGAGCTGCGTTTCCACGTGAGCTCCGCCGCCATCGTCGCCCTCCCGGCAAGGTCCCCGACCCGACAAGGCCACACCTGAGCCTAATTCCGGCTAGTTGATCAAAACACCGCCAGAGGTGCGCCATCCAGTAGACAGAAAGGTGTCAGTTCAAGGACAAGCGCACGGAGAACCTGTTGACATGACATGCAATCAGAGCGTGGCGAAGCGGTCAACGCCCACGCCGCTGATCAGCAGGCGTTCCTTGCGGTTGCCCGTCAGGCGCTGGGTCCAGTCGACGAACCCACCGTCGCCGATCTCGACGCCGTCGCGGAACACCTTGAAGCACAAGCCCTTGTAGTACCCGGTCTGCCGGGAAGGGTCGGCGGGCAACGTTCCGCGCACCACCTCGAACCGCGGATCCAGCACCGTCACGCGGAATTCCACGTCACCGCACGCGGCCCGCAGGTACGCGACGTGCTCGGCGAAGTGCTCGCGCTCGAACTCCAGCGAGCCGCGGTCACGGCCCGCCGACACCGCCGCGAACAACGTGAAGTGCGCGAACCTCCCGGCACCGTTGAAGAGTTGCGCGCGCACGACGCGTTGCACCGCCGCGAGCCGCACGTCTTCGGGGCCGGATTGCCGTCGCAGCGCGGCTTCCAGCGCGAGAGCGTTGGTCGGGTCGGCCGCGACCTCGGTGCCGCGCACGGTCGACACGACGTTGTTCTGGTCCATCTCGGCCACCGCGGAGCACGTGCCGAGCGGCGCGAGCGGGGAGAGGCCCAGCACCGAGAACGACGGCGGCAGCGCGGCCAGCAGTCTGTCCTCCGCCGCGCGCAGCACCGCGAACGGCACCTCGGCCGGCGCGACGAAGCGGTCGGATCGGTACTGCCGCACCACGTCCGCACCCGACCGCGCACCGGCCCGCCGCCGTGCCAGCGCGAGCAGCAGCGTCGTCAGGTCGCTGCCGGACAGCCCGGAAAGGCGGTCCAGCACCTCTTCCCCACCCACCGCACGCAGCACGCGCGTCAGCACACTCATGCCTTCCATGATCCGCGCCGCCGCCACCGGATTTCGGCACAGGCCCTAGGGTCGGATCCATGACCGACCAGAAGTCAGCGCAGGAGCAGGAAGGCGAGCTGTGGGGCCGCAAGGCCGCGCAACGAGCCGCGCTGGGCGCCCCGATGTCCATGCCCGCCTGGAAGACCGCGCTCGAACGCACCGGCGTCACGCACGGCACGAACGTGCTCGACCTGGCGTGTGGCAGCGGCGAATTCTGTGCCGCCGCAACGGAAGCAGGCGCGACGGCGACCGGCATCGACATCTCGCCGGCCATGATCGCGCTCGCCCGGCAGGCGAGCACCGCGACGTTCGTCGAACTCGCGCTCGGCCCGCTTCCCTGGCAGGACAACACCTTTGACGTCGTAACGGCGTTCAACGCGTTGTTCTTCGCGAAAGATCCCGACGAGGCGTTCGAAGAAGCACAACGGGTCAGCAAGGACTACGTGGTCGTGTGCGAGTGGCATCCGGAACAGGCGAGCGATCTGCTCGTGGTCGGGCGCGCCGTGCGCGGGGACAGCGGCCGCACGCGCGCGAAGTTGCCCGAGGCACTGGAGAAAATCACGATCGACATTCCTCAGCACCATCCCGATGAGGCCACGATGCTGCGCAGCTTCCTGAGCGTGGGCAGCTATCAGCGCGTCATCGAAAGGGAGGGTGAGGAGAAAGTCGCGCAGAAAATCAGGGCCGCGACCGTGCCGTACCGAACCGAAGACGGTGCTTACAGGTTCTCGAACAAGTACCTGATGTCGGTGTTCCGCAAAGGTCAGGCGGCGAGCATCTCGTAGCCCGCGTCGGTCAGTGCGGCAGGGCCGGGACGGGTGCTGATCAGGCCCGCGGTGCGCAAGCGGAGGCCCGCGAACTGGTCGGCGCAGCACAGGCCGTCGACGAGCAGGACGGTTCCGGTGATCTCGCAACGGCCGTCCGCGACGGCTCTGAGAACGGCGCGGTCGCGGTGCGTGAGTGAGTCGGTCATCTTCTTCTCCTAGCGGTGAATCCTCTACTTACTAGTACGTCGAACGAGAAGGCTTCGGTTCGACATCATCGTCAGAGAATTCCGCGCGCACCCCCAAAAGGCGTACCGCCCTGCCGTGTTCGAAGCGGTCCAGCACGACCAGAGCGGCGTCGGCCAGCACGTCCGCCGAGGACGTCGGCGCAGGCAGCTTCATCAGGCGCACCTTGGTGAAGAACGGCACGAACCGCACCTTCACGCCCACCCGCACCGCCGGGCGTCCCTCGGCCACGACGTCGGCCGCCACCTGGTGCGCCAGCGCCACGACCTCGCGCCGGATGTCCTCCAAGGACTCCAGGTCCTGCTGGAAGGTCTTCTCGTGCGACCGGGACTTCACGACCCACGGCGTCGAGCTCACGACCGTGTCACCCGCCCCCAAGGCGACGGTCCGGAAGTACGGGCCCATCCGCGGCCCGAACCGGGCTGCCAGCACGTCCGGTGACGCCGCCGCCAGGTCCGTCACGGTCTCCAGGCCCAGTTCGGCGAGCTTCTTCGACGTCTTCGCGCCGATCCCCCACAACGCGGACGTCGGCCGGTGCCCCATCACCTCGACCCAGTTCGCCCTGGTCAGCTCGAACACCCCGGCGGGCTTGCCGAACTCGGTCGCGATCTTGGCGCGCAGCTTGTTGTCGCCGATGCCGACCGAGCAGTGCAGGCCGGTCGCCGCCAGCACCGCCTCCTGCAACGACCGGGCGAACGCCACCGGGTCGTCCGCGGTCACGCCGACGAACGCCTCGTCCCACCCCATCACCTCGACGACCACCGGGAACGACCGCAGCACGGCCATCACCTCGGCCGAGGCCGCCTCGTACAGGGCGTGGTCGACGGGCAGGTAGACGGCGTCCGGGAGCTTCTTGAACGCCGTGCGCAGCGGCAGGCCGGACCGCACGCCGAACTCGCGCGCCTCGTAGGACGCGGTGGCCACGACCGCGCGTTCGGTCGGGTCGCCGTTGCCGCCCACCACCACGGGCCTGCCACGCAACGAGGGGTCGCGCAGCACCTCGACCGCCGCGATGAACTGGTCGAGGTCCACGTGCAGGACCCAGTCCGCCATGCTGGACAGTATGAAACGGTCGGCCGGAATCCTGCTGTTCAGAAACACGACCCAGCTCGAGGTGCTGCTCGGGCACATGGGCGGCCCGTTCTGGGCCCGCAAGGACGCCGGCGCGTGGTCGGTGCCGAAGGGCGAGTACACCGACGACGAGACGCCCGAGGCCGCCGCGCGCAGGGAGTTCGAGGAGGAACTCGGGCTGCCGGTGCCGGACGGTGAGCTGATCCCGCTCGGCGAGGCCAAGGGCTCCGGCAAGGTCATCACGGTGTGGGCGCTCGAGGGCGACCTCGACCCCGAGGCGGTCACGCCCGGCACGTTCGAGATGGAGTGGCCGCCGAAGTCGGGGCAGAAGAAGAGCTTCCCCGAGGTCGACCGCGTTCAGTGGTTCAGCGTGGAGGAGGCGAGCGCGAAGATCGTCTCCGCGCAACGCCCCTTCCTCGAACGACTCACGGCCAGATAGAGGCGACCCACTCCGGGTGGTCGACGAACGGGTTCCGGTTCTTCTGGAACTGCTGGAAGATCAGGTCGTTGCGGCGCTTCTCGTTCGCGTCCGGCGGGTCCTGCTGGTTCCACTGCTTCAGCACCGACAGCTTGCCGATGTAGGGCGCCGAGCCGTTGGACACCGAGTTGTTGATCTCCAGGTTCACGTAGCCGTCGTTGCCCTCGTAGCGCACGGCCATGTAGAAGATCATCCGCGCGACGTCGCCCTTCACGGCGTTGCGCGGCTCGAACGAGTCGCCGTCGGCGAGGCTGCCCGGTGCCTGGTCGACGGGCGAGCCGCCGAGGTCGAAGTCCAGGTTGCCGCGCGCGGAGTTCACCGAGACGTCCTCGGCGCGCAGGTGGTGCACGTCGGTGCCGGGACCGGTGGCCGTGCCGAAGTCACCGTGGGACTTGGCCCAGACGTGCTCGCGGTTCCACTGGTCGACGCCGCCGCCGTTGTTCGACTTCGGCATGGACCGGCCGCTGTAGAGGCCGATCACGTTGGCGGAGTTGCCGGGGTCCTGGTCGGTGACCTTCAGCGCGTCCCAGACCGCGTCGTAGCTGAGCTTGGTCTGGTTGCGGATGATCGAGTTCAGGGCCGACTTCAACGCTGCGCCAGTGCGGTTGCAGGCGGAGGCGTAGTAGGTCTCGCACGCCGACGGGCCCGAGGTGGTGGTCGTGGGCGGCGGCGAGGTCGTGGTGGTGGTCGGCGGGGTCGTGCCGGAGAACGCGAACGCCGTCGGCGAGGTCAGTCCGGCGTGCGAGAAGTACGCGCCGAGCGGACCGGTCACGTCGATCTTGCGGCCCATCAGCGAGGGGTTCGTCTTCAGGCCCCACTGCGTCCGGAACGACGACGAGATCTGCACGTAGAGCATCTTCGACGTACTGCTCTCGGACGCCGAGTCCGCCAACGCGAGCGCGTAGTCGTTCGGGAAGTTCGACTTCACGACGGTGCTCGTCGCCGTCGGCTGGCCGACGACGTATCCGGACACCGTCGCGGTGCTCCCCTGTGACGCGATCGCGGTCGCGACCGTCATGGGGGCTGCTGCGACAGCGGCGGTCGACCCGTACAGGCCGACCGCCGCCAACAAACCGATGACTAAGGCAAGTGGACTCCACCGCGCCATGAGCACTCCCCGATCGTGTGGGTGATTTGCACACGATCGGTGTACATGGTCAACGCGCGGTTAACGAGTGGTCACGGCACGAGGATGACCTTGCCGGTCGTCCGGCCCGAAGAGACGAGCTCATGCGCCTTCGCCACCTCGGCCAACGGCACGGTGTGCTCGATCTGCACCTTGAGCTGCGGCAACGCGGCCAGGTCGGCGCCCGAGGCGGTGACGCCCATGAACAACTCGAACCGGATGCCGAGCGCGGAAGCTCGGTCAACGTCAAAACCCGGATTGGCGGGAATGATCGACACGAGCACCCCGCCCTGCTTCAGCACGCGGGCGGACCGCTCGGCGTACTCGCCCCCGATCGTGTCCAGCACGACGTCGACGGGCTCGATCTCGGTGAAGTCCTGGGTGCGGTAGTCGACGACCTCGTCCACGCCCAG
Organism: Lentzea sp. JNUCC 0626; assembly: GCF_043632865.1. Lineage (NCBI taxonomy): Bacteria > Bacillati > Actinomycetota > Actinomycetes > Pseudonocardiales > Pseudonocardiaceae > Lentzea > Lentzea sp. JNUCC 0626. The sequence goes on along the minus strand of NZ_CP171635.1, from coordinate 9,523,188 downwards.
CGAGCGCAGGAAGTCGTGCTTGCCGGCCGACGCCGTGCCGATCACGTACGCGCCGCGCGCCTTGGCGATCTGCACCGCCACGTGCCCGACGCCCCCGGCGGCAGCGTGCACGAGTACGCGCTGACCAGCCGAAACGCCACCGCGTCCGACGAGCGCCTGCCAGGCCGTCAACGCCACCATCGGCGTCGCGCCCGCCTGCTCGACGGTCAGCCACGACGGACGGGGAGCCAGGTCGGAGGCGTTCAGCACGGCGTACTCGGCGTACCCGCCGCCGGTGCCGGGGAACGTGAGCAGGCCGTAGACCTCGTCACCGGCCCGAAACCCCTCGGCGTCCTGCTCGACGGTGCCCGCGACGTCCCAGCCGAGGGTGAACGGCGGCTCGCCCAGCGCCGGGAATCCGCCGGAGCGGACGTAGGTGTCGACCGGGTTCACGCCCGCCGCACTCACCTTGACCAGCACCTGACCAGGTCCGGCCACCGGCGTCGCCACCTCCGCGACCTCCAGCACGGACGTGTCGCCAACGGTCTTCTGCGTGATGACTCGCATGATGATCCCCTTCGAAGTTCTCGATGGACACCATCTTGCAGTTAGCGCCAACTTCTGGAAAGTAGGCACTAATAGGTGACTAACTCTCCCTCAGGTAGAGGTCACGGAGCAGGGCGACCTCGGCCAGGTGATGGATCACCTCGCGGTTGATGTGCAGCACCAGCGTCGCCATCGGTTCCTCGGCGAACGGTCCCTCGGCAGGTCCGACCGCCTTCGCGAGATCCGCCGTGCGCACCCCGGCCATCCACGTCTCGTACGCCTCGTCGAGCTGCTTCAACGCCTCGTCGGCGCTCTGGGCGAACGGCCAGGTCGCGTAGTCGGCGGGCGGCCCGCCGAAGTGCGACGCCGAGCGCATCGCGAACACGCCCACGATGACGTGCGTCAGCCGCCACGCGATCGTGGTGACCGGCGCGGGCGAGGGCGGCGGGTACTCCCAGTCGATCTCGGCGCCGCGGATCGTCCACGTGTCGGCGACGGGCTCCCAGAAGTACTCCGCGTCGGTCAGGCCCTCGAGCCGCGGCCGCGCCGCCACGTTCCAGTGGAATTCGAGCTGGTCCGCCAACTGCTTGTTCCAGTCCATGCCGACGACCGTAAATCCGTTTGCGGACAACCACCGCCCTGGAAACACTCCGGCCGTGGAGATTCGCACCTCGCGCCCCGAAGACGTGGACCAGGTCGAGAAGCTCGTGGTCTCGCGCCACGACCCCAGCGACGGCGTCGACGCCCGCCTGCTGATGACCGACCCGGAGGCGGGGTGCGACTGGGTCGGCGTCGCCGACGACGACGGCCGGATCGTCTCCACCGCCACGCTGATGGACGAGACGGTGACGCTGGCCGGCGTCGGCATCCCGGCGGGCCAGATCGAACAGGTCGCCACCGACGCCGAGTACGAAGGCCGGGGCCTGGTGCGGCAGTTGATGGACTGGGCGCACGAGCGGTCCGCCGAACGCGGCCACCTGGTCCAGCTCGTGATGGGCGTGCCGTACTTCTACCGCCAGTTCGGCTACGCCTACGCCATCCCGGTCAAGCAGAACCGCGCGCTCCTCAGCAAGCCCGAACCCGGTGAGGGACAGGTGCTCCGCCGGGCCACCGAGGCGGACATCCCCGCCCTGCAGGAACTTCAGGACCAGGCCCAGCGGGACGCCGGACTGCGGATGGGCCACACCACGCCGTGCTGGCGCTGGCTGCTGAACCGCACCGGCTCCATCACGTGGATCGTCGAACGCGACGGCATCCCGGTCGCCACGGGCCGCAGCACACCCGAAGAAGAAGGCGACGTCGTGCTCGGCGAGATCGCGGGCGACGACGACGGCGTCAGCGCCCTGGTGGCCGAACTCGACCCGGCCGAGGTCGGCGAACGCCACCCGGCGCTGGAGCCGCACCTCGCACCGCGGAACCCGGAACTGGACCAGGTCATGGTCCGCCTCCCGGACGTGCCGGCGCTGTTCGAGCACCTGCGGCCGGTTTTCACCGAACGCCTGCGCGGCCACGAGCCGGAGACCGTGGTGCTCAGCTTCTACCGCACGCACGTCCGCTTCCACTGGGACGGCGAGCGGATGGGCCCGCTCGAGTGGGGCGGCACGATGCAGGGCCCCGGTGCGCAGGGCGGCGCGGGCATCGCCCCGGACCTGCTGGCCCCGCTGCTGTTCGGCCCGCACGGCATGGACGGCCTGCGCCGGATCTTCTCCGACGTCTACCCCGGCCCGAAGAAGGACCTCATGTTCCGACTGTTTCCGCCGGTCACGAGCGATCTGCTGACCTTCTACCTGCCGTAACCCAGAATAAACCGAGCACTCGGTCTAGTATTGGGCTCATGACGACTGTGCAGGAGAGCGCGGCGGTCCGCTACGGCATCTGGGTCGCGTGCCCGGTCGCCGGTGCCGCCGCGGCGTGGGGGCTCACGCTGGCAGCCGGGTGGATCACGACGCTGAAGTGGTTCCCGTTCCAGGGGATCTTCGAGACGGTGTCCGAGATCCCGCAACCGTGGGTGACGCTGGGGGCGTTGGTCGTGGGGGCGGTCGCGGGCTTCGTGCTGGCGCTGGTCTGGGCGAGCGAGATGATGTCCGTGGAGGTCTCGACCGGGCGGGTCACGCTGCGCAAGGACGACAAGACGTTCGACTTCGGCCGCGACCAGGTCGAGTCGGCGTTCGCGGACGGCAAGCAGCTCGTGCTGCTCTCGCCCAGCGGCGCCGAACTGGCCCGTGAAGCATCGGACCTGAGCAGGGCGCGGCTCGAACAGGCCTTCGTCGAGCAGGGATACCGTTGGCGGCACTCCGACCCGTTCGCGACCGAGTTCAGGATGTGGGTGGAGCACGCGCCTGATCTGCCCTCGGACGTGAACGCGCTGTTCACAGCCCGCCGCAAAGCCATCTCGAAGTACGAGAACGAGGAGGCCGCGGAGTTGGCGCGGGAGATCCGCAAGCGCGGCGTCGCCGTGCGGGACGAGAAGAAGAGGCAGTACTACAGGTGCGAACGGTAGACCCGGTCAAGCACGCGGAGAAGAAGCGGCACATCACCGACACCGCCGCGGGCCTCTTCGCCCAGAAGGGCTTCGAACGCACGACCGTCGCGGACATCTGCCGGGCCGCGGAGATCAGCACCGGCAGCCTCTTCCACTACTTCCCCACCAAGCGGGCGATCTTCCGCGAGATCTTCGTGCAGGACGCCGAGGACAACGCGGCGATGTTCGCGAAGGCGCGCGCGCTCAGCCCGTGGGACGGCGTCCTGCTGATGGTTGACCACCTGTGCGCGCCCGCGCTCGACCGGGGCGTCGCGGGGCTGGTGCTGGAGGTGGTCGCACAGGCGAGCCGCGACCCCGAGCTGTGGGAACTGGTCGGCCGCAACGAGCAGCTGACCCGCGACGAGCTGGCCGTGCTGTTCCAGCGGGCGCACGACGAGGGCCGGATCGTGCTGCCGGTGAGCGCCCTGGACGCTGCGAGCTGGGCGCAGGGCCTCGTCGACGGGCTGTTCGGCAGGCTGATCGACCCCGACTTCGACGCGGCCGCTCAGGTGAGCACCCTCCGGTTGATCCTTTCCCGATTCGTGGGTGCTGAAGCACCATGAGGGCATGGCTTACGACGTCGCAGCGGTCCGCGCCCACTTCCCCGCGTTGCGCGAGGGTGCCGCGCACTTCGACGGTCCCGGCGGTGCCCAGGTCCCGGACGTCGTCGCCGACGCGGTCAGGGACACGCTGATCTCGGCGGTGTCCAACCGGGGCTCCGTCACGGCCTCCGAACGCCGCGCCGAGGAGATCGTGCGGACCGCACGGCGCACGATGGCCGAGTTCCTCAACGCGGGCAGCATCGTGTTCGGCCGCAGCATGACGCAGCTGACGTACGACTTCGCCCGCACGCTGTCGAAGAACTGGCGGCCGGGCGACGAGATCGTCGTGACCAGGATCGACCACGACGCGAACATCAGGCCGTGGGTGCAGGCCGCCGAGGCAGCGCGCGTGACGGTGCGATGGGCGTCGTTCGACCGCACGACCGGTGAGCTGCCGGTCGAGGCGGTGACGAAGCTGCTCTCGGACCGCACCCGCGTCGTCGCGATCACCGCCGCGTCGAACCTGCTCGGCACCCGCCCGAACGTCGCCGAGATCGCACGGGCGGCGCACGAGATGGCGGCGTTCGTGTACGTCGACGGCGTGCACTACACCCCGCACGTGCCGGTCGACGTCGAGGCGTTGGACGCGGACTTCTTCGTGTGCTCGCCGTACAAGTTCCTCGGCCCGCACCTCGGTGTGCTGGCGGCGGCGCCGGAGTTGCTGGAGACGTTGCGGCCGGACAAGCTGCTGCCGTCGTCCAACGCCGTGCCGGAACGGTTCGAGCTGGGCACCCTGCCGTACGAACTGCTGGCCGGCACGACGGCGGCGGTGGAGTTCATGCGCACGCTCGAAGGCCTGGAGGAGTACGAACTCGGCCTGCGCGAGAAGATGGAGACCGGGCTGAAGGAACTCGGCGTCCGCGTCTACAGCAAGGCCTCGCTGCGCACGCCGACCGTGCTGTTCTCCGTCGACGGCCTGGAGCCCGCCGAGGTCTACCGGCGGCTCGGGGCCGAGGGCGTGAACGCTCCGGCGGGCCACTTCTACGCGATCGAGTGCTCGCGCTGGCTCGGCCTCGGCGACAAGGGCGCCGTGCGGGCGGGCATCGGCCCGTACACCGACGAGTCCGATGTGGACCGGCTGCTCCAGGCCGTGGCCAAGATCAGATGAACAGGACCAGCCCGGCGTAGACCGCGCCGACCAGGACGCTGATGTTGAGCTTGCGGGTGACGCGATCACCGTGGTGGTCGGCGATCATCGAACGCGAGCGGGCCCACATCAGCTTCTCGCCGGCTTCCTTGTCGGGCAGGTGCGGTGTGGTCAGCACGTCGCCGTGCGGGCCGAACGCGAGCATGAGCTGCGGACCGGACCGGCGCACGCCGTGCAGCTGCGCCCACGGCACGCGGTAGGTGAAGATGCCGGTGTAGAGCACGACGGCGTTGTGGTCGAGGCGCAGCATCGGCTGGAACCGCGTCACCGCCGACAGCACGCACTGCACGCCGATCAGCCCGAGCACGAGGAATTCCGGGTAGTACTTCAACGCGATCAACGCCCCCGCGGCGCCCAGCAACAGCAGCACGCCCTCGACCCTGCGGCGGTCGCCCGGCCAGATCGCGTGCGGCAGCTCCACCGGTGTGCCCGCGGTGACCGGCACGCCCGGCAGGTGTGCGCCGTGGACGGTGTGCCGCGGCCGCACCCGGTTCAGCGTGCTCGTCGCCACGACCGAGCCCTCGACCAGCAGCGCCACCTGCCCGCCGTGGTGCCACTCCCCCGCGACGAGCACCTCGACCGGGTCGAGCCGCAACGGCGGGTCCTCCTCGCCGCGCCACACCGCGCCGAACTGCTCGGTGTCGTGGTAGAGCGGTTCCTCCAGCCCGAGGTCGGCGAGCGTGGTGATGGTGGCGATGTCCTTCTTGTTGTAGCGCAACAGGATCCGGCGCGGCCCGACCGGGTGCGCCTGCATCCGCACGGCCTTCACCGGCGCGGTCCACAGCGAGCGCCGCCGCCGTTCCCGCGCGGCCAGCATGATCGAGACGAACACCGCCGCGCCGCCGAGGGTCAGCCACCACGTGACGTCCTCGGGTTCGTTCTCCATCCGCACCCACGAGCCGTCCGCGAGCACCGGTACGTCGTCGCCGACCCGGTACGTCTCCGGCGCGAGCGGTTCGAACGAGGCCCGTTGCCTGTCCGGCAGCTCCACCCACACCTCGAAGGTGTTCTTGACCTCGACGACCTCGGCCTGCACGCGGCTGGCGTTCGCGATGTGCCGTTCGATCTCGTCGTTGGTGAGGCTGTACTGCACGAACGTGAGGAACCCGAACAGCACCAGCAGCACCGCGACCACGCGCAGCACCCCGCGTTGCGGCGGCAGGTCCGGCAACGACACGAGCCCTGCGCCCGCCGAGTCGTGCTGGTCCGCCCGCGACCTCAACGTCCACGCCGCCACCAACGCACACGCACCGGCGTGCAGCCCGAACGCCACGTTGGCCACCGCACTGCCGTCGAGCGCGATGTCCAGCACACCGAACAACACGCCCATCGCACAGCCCGTGAGCACACGACCGAACAACAACAGCAACGGCGTGGCCAGCAACGGCACCACCGCGAGAGAGAACAACGGATCGGGCAGGCACGGCTGGGCGGCCGTGCACGGCGCCACGTTCGCACTCAACGACACGTAGAGGGCGACCATCCACCCGACGACGAGGCCGACCTTGGTCACCCACCACGGAACCGCGGCTGCCTGCCAGCGCTGCACGTCCACGGCAGGGATCATGACACGTCCATTGCTCCGAACGGCGCGATTCCCCCTCAACGGAACGGGTATTCGCAGGTCACTTACTCAGGAGGTGGACATGCTGGCCATCATCGCGGCGGTTTCCTTCGGTCTCGCCCTGATCCTCGATCTGGCGAAGACCGGACTCGGTGACGTGATCACCGCCAACACGCTGGTCGTGCTCGGCCTGCTGCTGCTCGCGTTGCACATGGCCGGGGTCGGCAGCGGCACCCGGTCCTTCGGCTGGCGCCGTGCCCGCAGGTGAGACAACGCCCCACCAGGTTCGCCTGGTGGGGCTCACCCCATCCGCGTGATCTCCCCGGGCAGCTCGTCCTCGACCGCCGTCCACTGCCCGTCCGGCCCCGCCTCGACGCGTTCGGCCCCACCGCGCGGCACGATCACCCACAGCTGGTCCTTCCCGGCCAGCCACACCGCGCCGACGCCATCGCCCTCGTAGACCCGGTCGTGCTCGTAGGTCTTGCGGAACACCTCGGCACCGTCGCGGTCGGTCACCCGCACCTCGCTGCCGTTCTCGGCGTGCGCGACGAAGTTCCCGCTGGGTGACGACTGCGGGTCGCCGGGGCTCACGAACTGCTGTTCGCTGCCGCACGCGCCGAGAACCAGGAGCGCGGCCAGTGCGAGGCGGGAAATGCCGTGCGTCATGCGGCCCAACCTAGCTAGCGTGCTCCGCCGTGTGGAACGTACTTGAGACCTTTTACGACTCCGTGCCCCGAGCGGGCGCCCGCGTCGAGGAGCACGGCGAGCTCGTGCTGTTCCTCCAGGCGGGCGACGGCTACCCGTACTACGCGCGGCCCCGGTTGCCGGGTGGGAACCCGAGCGTCGACGACGTGCTGAAGATGCGCGCACGGCAACGCGAACTCGGCGTGCCCGAAGCGCTCGAGTGGGTGCACGAGACGACGCCGGGACTGCTGGCCATCGCTGAACAGGCCGGTTTGGAGGTGCTCCAAGCGCCGTTGCTCGTGCTCGATCCGGAGAAGCTGCCCGAACGGGATCCGCACGTGCGCGTGCTCGACACCCGTCCGGTCGAGGTGAACGTCGTGGCGGAGCTCGCGTTCGGCTCGCCCGGCACGGACGCCGGCGTGGTCGGCACCGACGAACGGGACGCGGCGCTCACGGCGGCGGTCCCCACGAGCACCCGGCACCGGCACGCGGTGGCCGACCTGCCGGGCGAGGGCGTGCTGGCGGTCGGTACGGCGCAACGGGCGGGTGACGTCGTGGAGATCGTGGGGGTCGGCACGTTGCCGGCGGCACGGCGACGTGGCCTCGGTGGTGCGGTCACGGCGGAACTGGCGCGCGACGCCCTGGAACGCGGCGCCGAGCTGGTGTTCCTGTCGGCGGGGAGCGAGGAGATCGCGCGGGTCTACGAACGCGTCGGCTTCCGCCGCGTCGGCACGGCCTGCATCGCCGGCTAGGTGTCGTTGCGCGGCATGGGGACGCGGAACAGGCAGCCGACGCACGGCATGCCGGAGGGCTGGGTCAGCAGTTCGGCCTCGCCCTCGTGGATGAGTTCACCGCAGTAGGCGGTCAACGCGAGCAAGGTGTCGTCTTCGGGCACGGGTACGAGGTGGCACGTGCGTTGGGTCTCTCCGACGACACCCACACGTTTGCGGACCAGCAACACAGGCATGCTCATGCCTGCACCTCGGCGTCGTCCACCACACACACGACAGCGTGTGTGGTGGCGTAGAACTTGAGCCGGTAGGGGCCCGAGTCCCTCTCTGCCACCGCCGCGCAGAACCTCTCGGCGCTGACCTCGTCCGAGCGCGGCGTTCGTTCGGCTAGGTCGATCACCCCTAGATCGTGCGGGCCGCCGACCGGGATGGGGAGGGTTCCATACGATTTGCGGGTGCCATATGCGGAACTCGCATACAGGCCCTAACGCAGCCGGGCGCGCAGCTCGGCCATGGCCGGTGTCGCGGCCCACGGGACGAGCCTGGCCAGTTCGGTGACGATCAGCTGCGAGCCCGTCACACGGGCCAGGTCCAGTGCCACGAGCCCCAGTTCGGCGGCCTGTTCGACGTCTCCGGTGACCGCGTGCGCGTAGGCCAACGTCGCCGTGTGCACGCCCTGCTCCCACTGGCAGACGCTGCCCCAACGCGGCATGAGCGCCGTGTAGGCGTTGATGGCACGGCGGTGGTCCGCGAGGGCGACCATCGACGCGGCCCGTTGCATCTCGACGTGCAGGTCGGTGAAGCAGTAGCCGATCGAGTACTCGTCCGTGCGCGGCCGTTCGACCTCCTGCACCAACGACTGTGCGAGGTCGAACCGGGTCATAGAGGCGTGCAGGCCCGCGCGCGCAAGACCTCGTGCTTCCTGACGGACCGCCATCGCACGCACGACCGGACTCACGCCAGTCTCTCGTTGTGCGGCACGGGCCAACCCGATGACGCGGTCGTCGTCGCCATCGACCTCGGCGAGCTGACTCATCCGCACGTAGCAGTACGCGACCACGTCTCGGTCGTCCGCGGCCTGCCCCTGCTCCAACGCGCGGGACGTCCACGCGCAGGCGCTGCGCATGTCGCCGACTTCTTCGTAGAGCCAGCCGTAGAACTCCGCGTACATCGCGCCCGTGCCGAGCAACCGCCGACGAACGTCCCCACGCGCGTTGCGCCGCAACGTGTCGATGACGTCGTACATACCTCGAACGGCAGGCATCAACGCACCGGTCGCACGCCAGTTGTGCGCGTCGTTGATGATCCTCCGCAGCACGAGCAACTGACTGACCGCGTCGTCGTCGCTGTCGGCGTTGAAGACGGCGGAGGCGCACAACGCCATCAGCGCCTTGCCCTCCAGGCCGACCACGACCTCACCGGACCGCACCGGCACCGTGCGGTCGGTGAGCCCTAGCAGATGCGCGGGGATGCCGAGGAGACGTTGCAACGTCCGCAGCACCCGCATGTCGTAGGCGATGTTGCTGCCGGACTCCAGCCGGGAGATCGCGGACTGCGAGAACCCGGCGAGCGTGCCCAGCTCGTCCTGGCGCAGGCCGTGCGCCTTGCGGGCGATCGCGACGACCGAGCCCGGCGACTCGGCCGCGACCGCGTCCCTGATCTCCCTCGACTCCCAGATCGACGGCGGCAGCATCGGCAGCGGCCCGTCCGGGACCACGACACCGTTCTTGGCCGGATCGCTCACTCTCGACCCCTCCCGCGCTCAATCCGCCATCATGACGCTCCTCGCGAATTCGCTCCACCTCGTCTCAACACGGGACGAAAGCGACTATCCTGCGGCCGTGATCAAGGACTTCGGTGCTGGTGTCGGTCTTCTGCTGCGCGGGTTCAGCCTCGTTTTCAGCTCACCCAAGCGCGTGCTGATGGGCGCGTTGCCCGCTGTCATCACGGCTGTTCTCATGATCACGGGCTGGGCGGTGCTGCTCACCAACATCGACTCGGTGGCCGGCTGGCTGACCGGTTTCGCGGACTCCTGGAGCGACACCTGGAAGGGCGTCGTCGAGGTCGCCGTCGGAATTTCGGTGGTCGCCGCGGTGCTCGGCCTGAGCGTGCTGCTGTTCACCGCGATCACGCTGATGATCGGCGGCCCGTTCTACGAGTTCATCGCCGAAGAGGTCGAGGACGAGCTCGGCGGCGTGCCGGACGCGGAGCAGATCGGCTGGTGGCGCGGGTTCGTCGTCGGGCTGCGCAGCACGCTGCTGCTCGTCGCGACCTCGATCGCGTTCGCGATCCCGCTGTTCTTCTGCGGATTCATCCCGGTGATCGGCCAGACCGTCGTGCCGGTGCTCGCCGTCTGCATCAACGGCTACCTGCTCGGCATCGAGCTCACCGGCATCCCGTTCACCCGCCGCGGCCGGTCGTTCAAGCAGCGCAGGCAGATCCTCAAGACGCGCCGCGGCCTCGTGCTCGGCCTCGCCGTGCCGACCTACCTGCTGTGCCTGATCCCGCTGGCCGCGCTGATCGTCATCCCGGCCGCGATGGCAGGCGGCACGGTGCTCGCGCACCGCCTGCTCAACGGAGACCGCGCACCTATCGCGTGAACGGCAGCCAGGCCTGCTGCGTCAGGCCGCTGCGGGCGTTGACCTGCACGCCGGACGCCGAGATCGACCACAGCTGGTCGCCGATCACGATCGTGCGCCGCTGCCCGCCACCGTAGTTCTGGTCGGTCCTCGGCTCCACGATCTTGCCGCCGTCGCGCAGCTGGTCACCGTCGACGCGCAACACCACGGACGAGACCTCCTGGTAGGTCTTGTACGCCGTCACGGGGATCACCAACGTGCCGTCCTGCGGCCAGAACAGGAACGCGTGCGGGTCGAACTGGGCCTCGGAGTTGCTGTCCGGCAGGTGGTACTGCGCAAGCCGTTGCGGTGACGCGGGATTGCGCACGTCGAACAGCGACACCTGGGTGCCGAGCGTGCGGCCCTGGTCGTTCGCCTCCTGGCCGACGCCGATCAGCTTCCCGTCGCCCGCCGGGTGCAGGTACGCGGAGAAGCCGGTGATCTTCAGCTCGCCGGTCACCCTGGGCTGCTTGGGATCGCTCAGGTCCAGCGTGTAGAGCGGGTCCGTCTGGCGGAACGTGACGACGTAGCCCAGCTTGCCGATGAACCGGACGCTGTAGATCCGCTCGCCCTTGCCAAGACCGCCGACCTCGCCGACCTTCGTCAGCTGGTTGCCGTCGCGGCGCAGGGTCGTCACGAAGCTCTCCGACGGCGGGGGCGCCGGCGGGTTCGCCTGGTCCGCCGGCATCCGCCAGCAGCACCGGATCTCCGTGCCCGTGGTGGTGGCGACGCGCAACACGCCCTCGTGCTCCGAGAGCGAGTACTGGTTGAGCAGCGTGCCGTTCACGTCACCGGACGCCACGTGCTTCGGCGGTCCGGCCTGACTGATGTCGAACTGGTGGATCGCCGTGGTGATCGGACGCTGAACCGGTGGCCTGGAAGGGAGTTCGGGCAACAGCCGGTGGTCGTCGGCGACGTAGAGGCTGCGGTCCGTGCCGTACACCGTGTCGCCGTCGGCGATGATCGACACGGGCTGGCCGGTGCCGAGCGCGCCGGACAGGTCGAACGTCAGCACGGTCAGCATCGACGTCGCGCTCGGCGCCGTCGGACGGCTGACGTTCGCGCAGTCGACCAGGGTTCCGCTCGACCTGGCGCCGTTCTCGGTGAGCTCGTAGCGCGGCAGCCACGCCTGGATGGGTTCGCTCTGCAGGATCTCCCTGTTGCGGCGCAACGATCCCGCTTCGTTCGTCGTCTCGTTCGGGTAGACCCACGGCAGGCGCGGCTGTGAGCGGACGACGACCCGCGCGGTGCCGCCGATCTGGCGGGCGTCGAGGTAGTAGCCGTCGGTCTTGAGGCTGCTGACCTCCTTGAGCGCCTTGAGGTCCACCAGGATCAACTCGGTGCCGGACTCGGGCGCGAACGACGGCATGTCCGAGGGCACGACGCGCTTCTCGATCGTCATGGGGCTGTTGGCGACCACCAGCGCGCGGTCGCCCTGCACCAGCAACTGGCTCGCGTACCGGTCGCCCAGGTCGACCGTGCCGGTGACGGCCTTGGTGGCGACGTCGATGATCCGCAGCTTGCCGTCGGCGATGGAGACGACGCGTTTCCCGTCCGTCTTCACGATGTCCGGCTCGTCGACGCCCTGCTCGTGGACGTTCGTCGTCGAGTGTTCCTGCTGCTGCGCGGGAGGGGTGGACGGCATCGACTTCTCCGCGTTGCCCGCGGAGTTGGTCGTCGCGTCGCCCATGGCGAAGATCTGCGGCCGTCCGCCGAGTCCGTACGCGCTGACGTACGGCGACATGGCGCGGCGAAGTTCGGTCAACGCGTTGTCGCACGAGTCGAACGCGACGAGACGCACGGGCCCGTAGTCCACGATCGGTGGTGGCGCGAGGGTGTCGTCGCGCACCGCGGAGCTCACACTCACTCCGGCGACGGCCAGCACGGCGGCACCGGCCAACAGCTTCTTGCCGTTCATGGTGTGAGGACGTAAGCGGGGCCGGAAAGGGTTGCCGCCCTTTCCGGCCCGATTTCCTACAGCTGCGCCTGGATCTGCGCCGCGTAGGCGGAGACGCGCGCGTACACACCGGGGTACCCGGCGGCCGCACAGCCCTCACCCCACGACGTGATGCCGATCAGCTTGCCGCCGGCCACCAGCGGGCCACCGGAGTCGCCCTGGCAGGTGTCGGTGCCGCCCTGGGCGTACCCGGCACACACCATGTGAGTGGCGTTGAAGTCGCTGCCGTACGAGCTGGAACAGCTGGAGTTGCTCGTCAGCGGAACGGTGGCGCGCAACAGGTAGCGCGACGCCGAACCGCCGGACGACGTGGTGCCCCAGCCGAGGATCGTCGAGCTGGTGCCCGCGTTGTACAGCGCGCTGTCCGCCGACGTGGCGAACGGGAGCGGGGTCTGCGAGAGGTTGCGGTCGAGGGTGAGCACCGAGACGTCGTAGCCGCGGGTCACGTCGCGGTAGCTCGGGTGGATCCAGATCCTCGTGACGCGCGCGACCGTGCCCGCGGTGGAGTTCTTGTCGTCGCGGCCCGCCACGACCCGCACGGCGGACGCCGCGTCACCCACGGTGCAGTGCGCCGCGGTGACGACCTTGTTGGGCGCGACGAGGGTGCCGCCGCAGTACTGGAAACCGCTGCTCGTGGCCAGGTAGACGACCCAGGGGTAGGTGGACGTGCTCGCGCGCGTGCCACCGACGATCTGGGTGCCGAACTCGCCGTCGGCGGTGGGGACAGGAGCTGCTTCGGCCACGCTGACGCAGGCCATGGACAGCGTTGCCGCCGCCAGTGCCGCGCCGAGCAGTGACCAAAGGCGGTGCAGGGTTGCCGCCATGATCGTCTCCTTCTTCTGTTGTGACCAGCGGCTGCAGGGCCGTTGGTCATTAAAGAAAGACATGAGTTCATGTGGGCCGGGTAGGGCTGGTCCGCGTAGGCCGTTCAGCCGCGCCGGGGCCCGCGTGATTGGATCGAGCGCGAACAACCCCGTTCCGAGAGGAAGTTGTGATGGCCCCCACGAAGCCTGAGGTCGACCCGCACGACGGCCCGGCGCCCGCCGACCTGCTGATCGAGGACATCACCGTCGGCGACGGTGCGGAGGCCACGGCCGGACAGTTCGTGTCCGTGCACTACGTCGGTGTTTCGCACTCGTCCGGTGAGCAGTTCGACGCGTCCTGGGACCGCGGCGAGGCGTTCCAGTTCCCGCTCGGTGGCGGCCGCGTCATCCAGGGCTGGGACCAGGGCGTCCAGGGCATGAAGGTCGGTGGCCGCCGCAAGCTGGTCATCCCGCCGCACCTGGGCTACGGCGCGCGCGGTGCCGGCAACGCGATCAAGCCCAACGAGACGCTGATCTTCGTCGTCGACCTGCTGGGCGTGAACTAGATTCCTGTCCCAACGGCGTCCCACTGGTCCGATCGGGTGGGACGCCGTTGGTCTTTCCGGCCGATTTGACCCCGTGGCGGAACGGGAGCGAGCCCGGCTGCGTCATCCTTTGAGTCCGCTGCTGTTGTGGGAGGGAAGTACCGGTGCCCGAGGACATCGCCGGATCCGAGCAGATGCTCGCGAACTGGAACCAGAGCATCCAGGAACGCGCCGCGCGCTATCAGGAGATGGCGAACCGCGTGCAGGGGATGACGATCTCCGAGCGCTCCCAGGACGGTTCCATCGAGATCCTGGTCGGGTCCAACGGCATCCTGCAGAACCTCGTGATCAACGAGTCCGCCTCGACCAAGCGCATGGCCGAGATCAGCGGCGAGATCATGAAGCTGTTGCAGCGCGCCCAGTCCCGCATCCCCGAACTGCTGCAGTCGGCCATGGCGGAGACCATCGGCACGCAGGACGAGACGGCCAACGTGCTGTTCAACGAGGCCAAGAAGAACTTCCCGGCACCGCCCGCCGAAGAGCCGGCGCGCACGCCGTACGACCGCAACGAGATGAACTTCCGCGTCGAGGACGACGCACCGCCGCCGCCCCCGTCCCGCCAGGCGCCGCCGCCTCCGCCTCCCCCGCGCCGTCGCCCGCCGAGGGACGATGACGACGACTTCGGCGGCGAGTCCGTCCTCACCTGATCCGTCCCGACCCTGAGGGGGGTTCTCGATGACCGGTTTCAACGTCACGTCCGACGTCCTGGAAGCGCACGCGAAGGCGTTGGAGGGCTTGCAGGGCAGGCTGAAGGGCGCGGTCGACGCGGCCAACACCGTCTCGATGCCGACCGACGCGTACGGCATCATCTGCCAGCCGTTCCGGATGCTGCTCGACCCCGTGGAGCAGTGGGGTCTCGACGCGCTGAAGGGCGCCGCGGAGGCCATGGACGCCACCGCGAAGAAGGTCACCGACACCGCCAAGCACTACCAGGAGGTCGAGGACCAGATCACGCGCGCGCTCAAGGGCGGCGCGTGACGCGTCCCTCGTTCGCACCCGCCCCGACGGGGAACCACGAGGCCCGGCACCCACTCAGAGTTGTGTGAACGGCGTGGGACGGACGACCGGCCCGCGCCCGTCGCGGTAGCCCGATAAGATCAGCGGGCTTTCACGGGGAGAGGGGCGAGGACCACATGAGCCAGCCGGCGACACCGCTGAGCGAACAGGACCAGCAGCAGCTCGTGCGGCAGATCGGCCGTGCCATGCTGCCGGCCGTACCGCAGGGCTGGCAGCGCATCCGGGCCGAGTACCGCGCGGCCGGGCGGCACATCGAGGTCGACCTGGCGTTCGCCGGGCCCGACGGGCAACTCCGCCCGGTGCGGCCGCCGATGGACGTCGTGCAGATGTTCGGTCACCTGCGCGGGGGCATGTACCACCCCGAGCGCGGCACGTGGCTGAGCGCGACCTACGAGATCGAGGCGCCCGCGGCGTTCACGGTGGACTTCAACGCCGAGGACGAGCCGCGCTGGCGCAACGCTCCGCCGCCCATCGGGTTCCGCGACGAGCTGCAGACGTTCCCGCGGCCCGACCGGATGATCCCGGACTGGTGGCGTCAGCGCGTGGGTCTGCCGCCGCTGCCCGAACCGGAACCCCAGCAGCAGGCCCCGCAGCCCCCGCAGCAGGAGTTCCAGGTCGCGCCCGGCGCGGTGCAGGGTGCTTCGGACGAGCTGCGCACGGCCCGCGTGTACGACGGCAAGAACGACGACGGCCGCATCGTGGTGAACCGTCAGCCGGTCGACCCGCAGATGGTCGACGGCCTGCTGAACTACCTGGAGTCGGCGCCGGTCGTGCTGGCCGCGCGCAGCTACGACACCGACGAGTTCTCGCAGACCGGTGAGCAGGACGTGCCGCTGAACTTCCGCACCGACGGCACGTGGATCTGGGCCGGCGCGGTGCCTCACTACCTGCGCAAGTACGGCCTGCCGCCGGAGCCCGAGCTGGTGGCGCACGCCGTCTCGCGCAACTTCCTGGTGGCCGAGGTCAACGAGCAGACGCAGGACAAGGCCGTCTCGATCATCACCGGCCAGGGTTAGTCCAGGGTTCGCAGGTACGCCTCTCCTCGCGGGGAGAGGCGTACCCGACCTCCAGGGACTCGGTGAGCCCCTTGGCTTTCAGCTTGCGGACGTCCGCCTTGAACGGCAGCTTCTCGCGGCCGATCGAGGCGGCCAGGTCCGCGGCCCGCACCCCGGGGTTCGCGGCGATCAACCGCAGCAGCGCGAGGCCGTCCTCCTTGAGCGCTATTCCGTCCACATCGGACGACGACCGCAGCTCGATCCTCGGATCTTCACCCACGAAACGCAGGCGGATGCGGTAAAGCGCACCCTCACGTCCGTCCACAGCGGACTTCAGCGCGACGACGGTCGGGAACCCGGCCGCCACCGCCTCCGCGCGCGTCACCCGCGTCACGACGTCCACCGCCTCGATCGCGAGGACGCCCTGCGACGTCCGCAACGTCCCGCCCGCGCGCACGGTCGGCCGCTTCCAGCGCCGGAACTGCAGGGTGATCTCGCCGGCGCGGATGCGTTCCCAGTCAGCCACTCGGATCAGCACCGAACGAGGGTCTCAGGTTGCCGACCTCCGCGACAGCCGAGACCATCCAGGCCATGCAACGGTGGTGGCTCTTCACGGTGCGCGGAGTGTTCGCTGTCCTGTTCGGCCTGGCGGCCCTGGTATGGCCGGGCCTGACCCTGCTGGCGCTGATCATCCTGTGGGGCGCCTACGCGCTCTTCGACGGCGCGATGATGCTGTACCTGACGCTCACCCACAAGGAGTGGCCCGCTCGCTGGGCGCTCGGCCTGATCGGCGTGCTGGGCCTGGTCACGGGCTTGATCGCGTTGTTCTGGCCGGGCATCACGGCAACCGCGCTGCTGCTCCTGATCGCCGCGTGGGCGCTGGTCACCGGCGTGCTGCAGATCGTCGACGCGATCCGCCTGCGCAAGGTGATGACGAACGAGTGGTTCTACGTCGTCACGGGCGCGCTGACGGTGCTGCTCGGCATCATCCTGGTGGTGAACCCGACGGCGGGCGCGCTGGCGTTCGTGATCACCATCGGCGTCTTCGCGATCCTGTGGGGTGTGGTGCTGATCCTGTTCAGCCTGCGGTTGAAGCAGCTCGCCGGCGGTCTCGCACCACGCGTACCGCAAGCGTGACCAGCACGGCGACCCCGACGAACACGTAGAGGTTGCCGATCACCTGCTGCCACCAGGCCCAGTTCCGTTCGACGTCGTTGTCGCGCGGGAAGAGCCAGTGCGGACCGATCGCGAACACGGCCACGATCGCCCACGACGCCCAGTGACGACGCAGCGCGGGCCGGGACAGCAGCACGAGCGCGGGCGCGATCCACACCCAGTGGTGCCCCCACGACACGGGCGAGATCAGCAGGCCGCCGATCGCCACGACGAAGAACGCCTCGATCTCGCCCACCTGCGACGCCAACCACCACACCGTCGCCACGACCAGAAGCGCCAGCACGAGCCACACGCCGACCTGGGCACCGTCCTCCAGCCCGAACCGCGCGAGCGTGCCGCGGATGGCCTGGTTCGACGCGTACGTGAGGCGTCCGACGCGGCCCGGGTCGAGCAGCGCGTGCGTCCAGTACTCCTTCGCGTCACCGAACGAGATTACGAACCCCAACGCGCCAAAGAAGAAAAACGAGCCGATGGACACGAACACGGGCTTCCACTGCCGACGCGCGACGAAGAACAACGCGAAGAACGCGGGCGTCAGCTTGATAGCGGCCGCCAGCCCGATCAACGCCCCTCGCGGCCACCAGCGCGTGCGTTCGAGCAGGCAGTCGGCCATCACCAGCAGGCCCAGCAGCAGGTTGATCTGCCCGAACCACAACGTCTCGCGCAGCGGGTCGAAGATCGACGACACGGCCGCCGCACCAAGCCCCCACTTGACCGCCTCCGGCCCCCACCCGAGCACGCGTTGCGCGGCGATCAGGCACAACCCGGTGAGCATCGCAAGGTTCGCCACCGCCACCGCGAAGATCGCGAGCCACAACGGCACCAGCGCCAGCAGGCTGAACAGCACGGCGGCGATCGGCGGGTACGTGAACGGCAGGTCGGGCCCACCGAGCGGTTTCGCGAAGCCCTCGACGTAGAGCGGGATGTCCTTGAGGAACGCCGCCCCGCCGTTGCGATAAACGCGCAGGTCGAGCGACCACCCCTCCGGGCGGTACATGACGTAGGCGAGCGTGGCCACCATGACGGCGGCCCAAGCCACCACGACCCGCTTGGCGGTGCGGTCGAGCTGCATCCGGGAATGGTATCGATGTGCCAGATGAGGCCCACGTCACCACTGCGTAACCACAAATCTCACGTAGCGTCGTCGCATGACCGCGCAACGTCGATTGTCTGAGCTTGCGCCGTTCGTAGGGCGCACAAATGCGCACGCACGGGATATTCTGTGCGCATGAGTCCTGCTCTGGAGACGGTGCTGGCCAAGGCCGGCCTGCAGGTGAGCCCAGACGAGTTCCTGGCCCTCGTGACCGACGCGGCACGCAGGCTCGCCCCGCCACACCCGGAACCGGCCACCTACTTCACGCCGGACCAGCAAGCAGCCCTGGAAGACGTGGGCCTCGACCTCTCCCCGGCGGGCCCGGCCGACTCCCGCCCGCGCACCCGCACCGTGGTCGCCCACGCCGTCCTGCGCGACTCGGCCCTGACCGTGAACGAGGCAGCCCGCCAACTCCAGGTGGACACCAGCCGCATCCGCCACCGCCTGGGCGTGGGCAGGCTCGTCGGCTGGAAGGACAGGGGCAGCTGGCGGCTGCCCGCGTGGCAGTTCGCAGGCACCGGCGTCCTCCCCGGCCTCGAAACCGTGCTCTCCGAGGTCCCGCAAGACCAGCCCGCCCTGGTAGTCGCCGCCTTCATGACCACCACCCAGGAAGACCTGCCCGTGGACGGCAAGCCCACCACCCCGCGCGACTGGCTACTGGCAGGCGGCGACCCGCGCAAGGTAGCCACCCTCGCCGCCACGCTCGGCACACCTGCCTGAGCGTTCCCGAACACCGACAGGACCCGAATGTCACGGCTTCCGCAGCCGCCTGCCCCTGCCGTGCTCCAGGCACACCTGCGCCGCACCGAGGACGTGGTAGCAGTCCACCGCGCAACCCGCCTGGTCCGCGTCTTCACGGCGAAGGGCTCCCACCCGCAGCGCTGGAACACGTTCCGCTACACGGGCCCACTCCCGCACGCCCGCTTCGACGCCCAGCAACCAGCCCCGGACGGCAGCCCGGTCCAGGACCACGAGAACGGCGTCCTGTACTTCGGCCTCTCGGTCCGCACGTCGATCGCCGAGGTCTTCCAGGCGACCTCGATCGTGGACCGCCGCACCCGCTCGCCTTTTCTCGTGGTGCTGCGGCCGCGCCGTACCTTGCGGCTGTTGGACCTGGGTGGGTTGTGGCCTACGCGCGTTGGTGCGTCGCAGGAGATCTCGACCGGGCCGAAGCTGGTCACGCAGGCTTGGTCGCGGGCGATTCGGGCGGCTTATCCGGAGTTGGACGGGCTTTGGTACCGGTCGTCGATGGACTCCGGGGATCCGGCGATCTGTCTTTGGGATCCGCCTGGGGCTTCTGGGTTGCCGGCGGCTCCGGACGTGTTGCTGCCGTTGGACCATCCTGGGCTTGATTTGCCGTTGGCTCGGGTTTGTGAGGAGCTGAACTACACGCTCCTGGGCTGATTCAGCGTCTTGAGGTTCGCCAGCTTCCGCCTGACCTCTGCAAGAGTCGGGCGTTGCAGCTCCTCGAGGATGACCAAGGCCTTCTCCCAGGCGATGCGGGCCTCACCTGACCGTCCTTGTGCCAACTCCGCATCACCGATGCGTTCCAATGCTTCCGCTTCGCCTGGCCGATTGCTGATCTGTCGGTGGAGCGCCAGCGCTTCTTCCGCGTACCCCATCGCGAGCGGATACTCACAGCTCAAGAAGCGAATGTGGCTGATGGTGTTGAGGGCCTCGGCTTCACCGGTCTCGTCCCGCACCTCACAGCCTTGATGCAACTCAAGTGCCTCCGCTGAGTAGCGCAGCGCCTCGACGGGGAGGTTCACCGCGGCGTAGCACCGCCCGACGATGTTGAGCGAGTAGCCGCGCCACGCCGAATCGCCGTCCGTGGGGTGTAGTGCCAGAGCGCTCAGCGCGTGCTTCAACGCCTGGTCGTGCTCCGATCGCTCCGAGTACAACCACGACAGAGCCTCGTGACACTGCGCTTCCTGTCTGCGATCCCCTGCCATCTGGGTGAACAGAAGCGCCTGGCGCAGCATCTCGTCGGCTTCGGGCCAGCTGCCCAATCGGCTGAGCGCTCTGCCCAGTCCTCTGTGAACGCGCGCTTGGACCAGCAAGTCGGCCAGCCGGTTCACCGAAGGGATCGCTGCGCGGTACACGGACTCGTACCCGCGCCAATGCCCTTGTGTGTCCAGGTAGCTGCGCAACGCCATCGCCAACCGCCAGGCGTGTCCGTCGAATCCTGCCTCAGCCGCGTGACCGACGAGCCCCACCAGCACGGCGTGTTCAGCGGTGAACCAGCGTGCGGCATCCGCCGGGCCGGCGAAGGTGAGCGGAACCACCTGAGGATCCGGTTCCGGAAGATCGATGCCGATGCGCTGCGACACCAGAGCCCGGTCGCCGGCCCAGGCCGAGTGCAGGTAGAAGTCGAGCAGGCGGCGCTGCGCGTCGTCGTCCGAGCCGGCCTGCTCCCGGGCGAACAACCGCAGCAGATCGTGAAAGCGGAAGCGACCTGCGACATACTCGTCGAGCAGGTTCGCAGCCACCAGCTCGCGCAACCACTTCCGGCACTGAACGGCAGAGGTGGCCGCCAGAGATGCGGCGGCCAGAAGATCGATGTCCGGCCCCGGATGCAGACCGAGCAGCCGGAACATGCGAGCCGCGGGCTCACTCAGTGCCCGAACCGACCAGGAGAACACCGACCTCGCGCTGAGGTCGTAGTCACCGAGATCAAGTGCCTCCAACCGGTCTTCCCGCAGTTCGGTGACCACCTCGGAGATCGGGATGTGCGGTTGCTGGGCCACTCGCGCTGCCACGATGGCCAACGCGAGCGGCAGACCCGCACACAGATCCGCCACTTCGGCGAGGGCAGCGGGATCAACTTCACCGAGCCGCGCCTTCAGCAGCGTCGCGGACTCGGCAGGGGTAAGGCGGTCCAGCCGCAACGGCTTCGCGTCGTGCTCGGCCACCAGGCCGGCCAACCGGTTCCTGCTCGTGATCAGGACGAAGCAGCTCCGGCTCCCCGGCAGCAGGGGCCTCACCTGGTCCGCGTTGTTGACGTTGTCCAAGACCACCAGGACCTGCCGCTTTGCGACCTTGCTGCGGAACAACGCGGCTTGCCCGTCCAAGCTCATCGGCATGGCGTCGCTCGGCACGCCGAACGCGTCGAGGAATCCGCGTATCGCCTCATCAGGAGCCATCGGCTCGCGTTCCGGCTCGAACCCGCGCATGTTCACGTACAGCTGGCCGTCGGGGAACTGGTCAGCGATGCGATGGGCCCAGTGCAACGCCAAAGCGGTCTTTCCGACGCCTGCGGTGCCGTTCAGCGCGGAGATGACCACGGCGCCTGAGTTGGCACCTGCCTCCAACTCGGCGATCTCGTCGAGCCGCCCGCTGAAGTTGCCCACAGCGGCAGGAAGTTGCCGGGGAACCACGGCATCCGCAGGCGACGCGAGGTGCAGACGCTGCTCAGCCCGCACGACCGCGCCGGACACGGTGTTCTCCTCCATCGGAACACCCTCGTCTCCGGCACGGTCGCACACCAGCGGCCGAACGGGTCAGGCCTTGAGGTAACGGCCCCACCACTCGAGCACGGCCTCGAAGCGCTGCTTGCGGTGCCGCGGCTGCCCCGACCGGGTGAGCTCGTGCCCCTCACCCGGGAAGATCAGCATCTCCGTCTCGACGCCGCGTCGCTTCAACGCGACGAACATCCGCTGCGCCTGCTCCAGCGGGCACCGCCAGTCCTGCTCGGAGTGGACGACGGCGAACGGCAGGTTGATCTTCTCGGCGTAGGTCAGGGGTGACATCGCGCGCTGTGCTTCGGGGTCGGGGCCGCAGTAGGCGTCGGCGAAGAAGTAGCCGATGTCCGACGAGCCGCCGAACGAGTCCCAGGCGTTGACCGCGCGCTCGGACCACGCCGCCTTGAAACGCTCGCCGTGGTGGGCGGAGAGCCACGACGTCATGAAGCCGCCGTAGGAGCCGCCCATGATGCCCACGCGGTCGGCGTCCAGATCGTCACGCGACAGCGCAACGTCCAAAAGGGACAGGACGTCGTCCACGTCCACGGTGCCGAACTTGCCGATGACGGCCTGGCCGTGGGACTGGCCGTAGCCCGCCGAGCCGCGCGGGTTCGGGAGCACGACGGCGTAACCGGCGGTGGCGTAGACCTGGGCCTCGTCGAAGAAACCCCAGCTGTGGTACATGAACGGGCCGCCGTGCACGGCCATCACGACCGGGTGTGGGCCCTCGCCCTCGGGCAGGACCAGCCAGCCGTGGACGGGGTAGCCGTCGGAGGCGGAGCCGGTGAGCTCCACGACCTCGCGGGCGGCCACCGAGGAAAACGCCGTGCGCACAACGGTTCCGACGAACTCGACCTGGCCGACGCTGTCCGGAGTGGACACGATGGCGACCACGGTGGACCCGTCGGAGGCGAACGAGCGGACCACGGCGCCGGCGCCCGCCAGCACCTCGCCCGAGCCGCCGTCGAAAGGAATCCGGCGCAGCTCCAGGGCGCCGCGGTTGCGCACCACCAGCAGCACACCGGAGGAATCCGCGACGGGAGGTCCGGAAAGGCGTTCCACGTCAACGGTTTCGACGTCCGTCAGACGTACAGCGGAAGTACCGTCCAAAGAGGACTTCCAGAGGCCCTGGTTGCGAGCCACGGCGTCGATGCCGGTGAACTCCGTGCCCAGCCAGAACAACGAGCCGTCGGCGACGAACGGCATGGAGACCTCGCCGGCGCCCTGCAGCAGCAAAGTCGGCGAACCGCCCGAAGCGGACACCGCGTACAGGTCGGAGTGCAGTGTCTCCACGGCACCGAGGTCGCGCGGCGCCACGAACACCAGCGTCGCGTCGTCGAGCCAGGCCGGGTCGGAGACGTCGAACGACCCGTCGGTCACGGTCGTGACGTCGCCGTCGAGCGTCACGACGTGCAGGCGCGGGCGGCGGTCGCCGAGGAAACCCACGTCGTCGACGCGGTAGTCGAGGCGCGTGATGCGGCGCGGCGCCTCGGCCTCGGGGCCGTCGTCGGTGGTGCCGTAGCGGCCTTCCTCCGGCACGCGGGCGACGAAGACGATCCGCGTCGAGTCCGGCGACCACACCGGGGCACCGGCGCCGAGCGGCAGGTCGGTCAGCTTGCGCGGTTCGCCGCCGTCGACGGGAACGACGTAGAGCTGCGGCTTCGACTTTCCGGAGACGCGCAAGAACGCGACGAGCTTGCCGTCGGGAGAAATGCGCTGCGCATTGTCTCGATCACCGTGCGTCCACGGTGTTGTGGTTCCGTCGGGGAACACCCGGTGCAGACCGCCCCGGTAGGTGTTCTTCTCGAGATCGGGCGTGGTGATGCTGACCAGCACCAAGTCTCCGGACACGGCGACGGTGCCGGGCGTGGTGAGCAGCTGCAGGTCGTCAGGGCGCACGGCGTGGACGCTAACAGAACTTGTTAGCAAAGCTCAGAGTTATTTGTTGACCGATCACAAAAATTGACTCGCCGCATAGATTCCCGCGTATGACGCGCATCGTGTTCTCTGGGGGCAGGGTCTTCACCGGCCGGGGGTTCGAGCCCGGCGACGTCGTCGTCGAGGGCGACCGCATCGTCGACGTCGGGGTCGGTCTCGACGGCGACACCAAGGTCGACGCGACCGGCCATTCGATCCTGCCGGGCCTGTTCGACTGCCACGTGCACTTCATGTTCAGCGGCGCCGACCTGGTGCGGTCGCTGAACACGCCGTTCTCGCTGCCGTTCTACGAGGCGATCGGCAACATGAAGGCGACACTGGAGTGCGGCATCACGACCGTCCGCGACGCGCTCGGCGCCGACCTCGGTGTCGCGGAAGCCGTGCGGCGCGGGCTGATCCAGGGGCCGCGCATGCAGATCGCGGTCAACATGGTGTCGCAGACCGGCGGTCACAACGACGACTGGATGCAGTGCGGCGCCCACGTCTCACCGCCGCTGCACCCCGGCCTGCCGGACACCGTCGCGGACGGCCCGGAGGAGTTGCGCAAGGTCATCCGCACGCTGGTCCGACACGGCGCCGACATCATCAAGATCGCGTCCAGCGGCGGCGTGATGTCCCCGCGCAGCAACCCCCGGCACGCGCACTTCCGCGACGAGGAGATCGCGATGATCGTGCAGGAGGCCAACGCCGCCGGCATCGCGGTCATGTCGCACGCCATGAGCGGCGACGGCATTCTCACGGCCGTGCGCAACGGCGTGCGGTCCATCGAGCACGGCGTCTTCCTCACCGACGAGGGCGTCGAGGAGATGCTCAAGAACGGCACGTGGCTGGTGCCCACGTTGATGGCGCCGCGCATGGTGATCGACCAGGCCAACGCGGGCGTGGCGATCTCCGACGTCATCATGGACAAGGCCAAGGCCGTTGTGGCGCAACACTTCCAGTCGTTCCAGAAGGCGCACCAGGCCGGCGTGAAGATCGCGATGGGCACCGACTCCGGCGTCGGCCCGCACGGCGACAACCTGAACGAGCTCACGCTCATGGTCGAGTACGGCATGACCCCGGCGGAGGCGCTCTACGCGACCACCACGTCCGCCGCCGAGCTGATGCGCCTCGGAAACGACCTCGGCGAGCTCGCCAGTGGCAAGCTCGCCGATCTCGTGCTCGTGGAGGGCGACGCCGAGCAGCACGTGAAGGCCGGAACGCTCAAGCAGGCCATCCGCGCCGTGTACCAGAACGGCGTCGCGATCAGTTAGTGGTTGGCGTCCGCCCCGATGTGCTTCACGGCCTCGGGGTGGCGCTTCACCTTCCACAGGCTGGCGATCGTCGTGATCGCCAGCACGCCGATGATCACCGACAGGGAGACCTCGATCCCGATGGTCGGCACGTGGAAGGGCTCGCCGCCGTTGAGGAACGGCAGGTTGTTGGTGTGCAGGGCTTCGAGGATCAGCTTGACGCCGATGAAACCGAGGATGACCGCGAGGCCGATCGACAGGTAGACGAGCTTCGCGAGCAGGCCGCCGAGCAGGAAGTACAGCTGGCGCAGGCCCATCAGCGCGAACGCGTTGGCCGTGAACACCAGGAACGGCTCCTTGGTGAGGCCGAAGATCGCGGGGATCGAGTCGAGCGCGAAGAGCAGGTCGGTGGAGCCGATCGCGACCATCACGATGAACATCGGGGTCACGAAGCGCTTGCCGTCGATCTTGATGAACGACTTGGAGCCGTGGAAGTCGTCGGTCACCGGGAAGACCTTGCGCACCATGCGGAGCATCAGGTTTTCCTTGTACTCCTCTTCCTCGTCGTGGTTCTCCCGCGCCAGCTGCCAGCCGGTGTAGATGAGGAACGCGCCGAAGATGAAGAAGACCCAGCTGAACTGCGCGATGAGCGCCGCGCCGGCCGCGATGAAGATGCCGCGCATGATCAGGGCGAGCACGATGCCGATCAGCAGCACCTTGTGCTGGTGGATCGCGGGCACCTTGAACGTCGTCATGATGATCAAGAAGATGAAGAGGTTGTCGACGCTCAGCGAGTACTCGGTGATGTACCCCGCGAAGAACTCCGTCGCGTACTGACCACCGGAGAAGTACCAGATCCCGAGGCCGAAGAGGGCCGCCACCGCCACGTAGAAGATCACCCAGCGGGCGGCTTCACCGATCGTCACCTCATGGGGCTTTCGATCGACGATCACGAGATCCACAGCGAGCAGAACGAGCAGACCACCGATCGTCGCGATCCACATCCATGCGGGGACGTTCACAACGCATACCTCCGGGATTCTCAGCGCACGCCAAATTCACCCGGAGGTCTCCTCCGCCGCCGAGATGATCTCTCGAACGACCGACGGCACCGGGACCTCGACGCTGAGATCCGTACTGACGACACCGCCGCTTAGGGAGTACTCCCCTCCATGCTGCGTCAATATGATGCTCCATGAACGGCGCTTAGCGCCACTCAGGGTGAGCAGACCCACGCAACCAGGCGCAACGGGAATAAGGGCTGGAGCGTCCGTGCGCGTACCTGAAGCCGTGCTGAAGATCCACTCATCCTGAGAGCAGCACGCCATCCCGACAGGCGGTTCTCAGCAAAACTCGCATATCGTCATCGACGTGTCCCGCCTCTCCCGCCTTCGCGGCAGGTGGACGATCCCCGCATTGATCGTGGTACTCGCCGTCGTCGCAGGCGGCGTGTACTTCACTCGATCCGGAGACGACCCTGTTGCCGTTTCCTTCAAAGAAGCGAACATCGACGCACCTGAGAGCCCTGACAGCGCTCAGACGGTGACGATCGAGACCCGCCTCTACCTCCCCCAGCAGACGCCCGCGCCCGCGATCATGCTCGCGCACGGTTTCGGCGGCAGTCTGCGCAGCGTGCACACGCAGGCCGAGGAGTTCGCCCGGCGCGGCTTCGTCGTGCTGACGTGGTCCGCGCGCGGCTTCGGCCGCAGCACGGGCCAGATCGCGCTGAACTCGATCGACCGCGAGATCCGCGACGCCCAGAAGCTCCTCGACTTCCTCGGCACACGCGACGAGGTCGAGAAGGACAGCGGCGGCGACCCGCGCGTGGGTGTGACAGGCGCGTCGTACGGCGGTGCGTTGTCACTGCTGCTCGCGGGCGTCGACAAGCGCGTCGACACCCTCGTGCCGGTGATCACTTACAACGACCTCGCGCAGTCGTTGCTGCCCAACTCCGCGCTCGCGACACCGCGTGCGGACGCCACCCCGTCCGCCACGGCGTTCGGTGAGGACGGCGTCTTCAAGCGGTCCTGGGCGGGCATCTTCTTCTCGGCGGGCATGACCTCGATCGACCTCTCGTCGCCCACGGGTGAAGCGCCCGAGCAGGGCCAGCGGGAGTCGAACAACCAGCAGGTGACCGCTCCGCAGCAGCAGCCCGGCGGCAACTCCGGTGGCCAGGGCCAGCAGCCGCCGACGCCGTCACTCGGCGCGTGCGGCCGCTTCACCCCCGAGGTCTGCGCCGCCTACACCGAGGTCGCGACGAAGGGCCGTGCGTCGCAGCAGACGCTCGACCTGCTGCGCAAGTCGTCGCCCGTCGCCGTGACCGACCAGATCAAGCAGCCGACGATGCTGGTGCAGGGCGAGCAGGACACCCTGTTCGGTCTCGACCAGTCCGACGCGACCGCGCGGCAGATCTCCGCGGCCGGCGGCCCGGTGAAGATGGTCTGGTACGCGGGCGGCCACGATGGCGGCAATCCCGGTACCGCGCTGCGCGGCGAGATCGCCGACTGGATGGACTTCCACCTGCGCGGCAAGGGAACCGACCCCGGCACGGGCTTCGAGTACACGGTGCAGGGCGCGTTCCGCTCGTCCGGCCAGCCGTCGCTGCGCACGGTCGTCGCGCCGGCGTACCCCGGTCTGACCGGTGGCTCCCCGACCGAGCGCAAGACGCTGAAGCTCACCGGACGCGAGCAGGTCGCGGTGAACCCGGCGGGTGGCAACCCTGCGTCGATCAGCAACCTGCCGGGCCTCGGCTCGGCGCTGTCGCGGTCGTCGGCGATCTCGTCGCGACTCTCGCTCGACATGCCGGGCCAGGCCGCGGTGTTCACGTCCGAGGAACTGACCTCGCAGGTGCTGCTGACCGGGTCGTCGACGGTGCGGCTGAAGGTCGCGCGCGGTGACCAGAACACCGGTGAGGCGATCCTGTTCGCGAAGCTCTACGACGTCTCCGGCGACGGCACGCGCACGTTGCCGGGCTCGATCGTGGCGCCGTTCCGGGTGGCGCTGCCGCCGGACGGTTCGGCCGCCGAGGTGACCGTGACGCTGCCGGGTGCGGTGCGTCCGGTGGAGGCCGAGCACAAGCTGGCGCTGGTCATCTCCACGACGGACCAGGCGTTCGCGAACGCCGAGCAGCCCGCCGCGTACCGCATCTCGCTGGCTTCCGACGAGATCTCGGTGCCCGTGGTGCCCGGCCGCAACGTCTCCGAAGGCTTCCCGATGGAAGCGTTGTGGGGCATCGTGGTCGCGCTCCTGGTGTTGATCGGCTCGGGCATCATCGCGATGTTCCGCCGCCGCATGGCGCAGGACTCCGACCCCGACCTCGCGGACGTGCCGCTGGTCATCTCGAACCTCACGAAGGCCTATCCGGGCGGCGTGAAGGCCGTGACGGACCTGTCGTTCCGCGTCGAGCACGGCATGGTGCTCGGTCTGCTCGGCCCCAACGGCGCCGGCAAGACCACGACGCTGCGCATGGTGATGGGCCTGATCCACCCGTCCGAGGGCAACATCCGGGTCTTCGGTCACAAGATCACGCCGGGTGCTCCGGTGCTGTCGCGCATCGGTTCGTTCGTCGAGGGGTCGGGCTTCCTGCCGCACCTCTCCGGCGCCGCGAACCTGCACCTGTACTGGGCGGCCACCGGTCGTCCGGTGGAGGAGGCGCACTTCGACGAGGCGCTGGAGATCGCGGGCCTCGGCAAGGCGGTGCACCGCCACGTGCGCACGTACAGCCAGGGCATGCGCCAGCGGCTCGCGATCGCGCAGGCGATGCTCGGGCTGCCGGACCTGCTGATCCTGGACGAGCCGGCCAACGGGCTCGACCCGCCCCAGATCCACCAGATGCGCGAGGTGCTGCGCCGCTACGCCGCGGCGGGCCGCACGGTCGTCGTGTCGTCGCATCTGCTGGCCGAGGTGGAGCAGACCTGTTCGCACGTGGTCGTGATGCACAAGGGCCAGCTCGTCGCCGCCGGCGAGGTGTCCGACATCGCGGCGGGAGGCGGCGAGGCGACGTTCCGCGTCGACTCCCCGTCGAAGGCAGCGGATGTCCTGCGGGGCCTCGAAGGCGTGCAGGAGGTGCAGGAGGACGAGGGTGCCGTGCACGCGTCGTTGAACGGCGTCCCGCGCGCCACCGCGCTCACCGCTCTCGTGGCGGCGGGCATCGCGGTGGACTCGGCGGGCCCGCGACGCAGGCTGGAAGACGCGTTCTTGGAGCTGGTCGGTGAATGACTTCCTGATGGCAGCGGCCTCCGCCACGGCGGAGACCCACGCCGAAGCAGAGGTCCCCTCGTCGAGCGAGCGCACGTTGCTCGCGGGCGAAGGGGGACCCCTAGATTCAATTATCCCAGGCGACACCGACAATTTCGGGCCCGCCGAGGACCTGCCGCTGATGCGAACGGTCCTCACCGCGAACCCGAACCGCACCAGGGCGCCGAAACCGCAGGAGGTGGACCGATGACCGAGAACGGTGTCCACACCGACCCGGGCGCTCTCACCGACCTCACCGACGCCGCCGCCAAGCAGCACACCGAGGTCGCGCCGGACGGGTCGTCGAAGGGCTACAAGGCGCGCCGCACGCTCCGCATCTGGGTGGAGTTGCAGCGCCAGATCCGCCGCCGCCGCACCCAGCTCGTCCTGGGCTTCCTGGTGCTGCTGCCGTTCATCCTCGTGGTGAGCTTCGAGATCGGGCAGTCCGACCCGAACCGCCGCTCCGGCGGCTTCGTGGACCTCGCGACCGCCAGCGGCATCAACTTCGTGGTGCTCACGCTGTTCGTGAGCAGCAGCTTCCTGCTGCCGATGATCGTGGCGCTGTTCTTCGGCGACACGATCGCGTCCGAAGCGTCGTGGTCGAGCCTCAAGTACCTGCTCGCCGCACCGATCCCGAGGCACCGCCTGCTGCGCCAGAAGGCGATCAGCAGCGGCATCCTCAGCGTCTTCGCGCTGGCCCTGCTGCCCGCGGTCGCCCTGGCCGCCGGCGTGGCCTGGTACGGCACGGGCGAGGTGGTGAGCCCGACCGGCGAGGCCGCCCCGTTCGGCGACGGCGTGCTCGCCATGGCGTTCGCGGTCGTCTACATCTCGATCAACCTGTTCTGGGTCGCAGGCCTCGCGATGTTCCTGTCCGTGTCCACCGACGCACCTCTCGGCGCGGTCGGCGGCACGGTGCTCGTCTCGATCGTTTCGCAGATCCTCGACCAGATCGAGCCGCTCGGGGACCTGCGCAACTACCTGCCGACGCACTACGCGATGGCGTGGGCGGACCTGCTCTCGACCGACATCGACTGGTCGCAGATGGCCCGTGGCACGTTCTCCGCCCTCGCCTACGGCGGCATCTTCACGCTGCTCGCCGCGCGGGTGTTCAAGACGAAGGACATCACGAGCTAGTTATTGGACGCAGAACTCGTTGCCCTCGGGATCGAGCATCACCACCCAATGTCCCTTGGCGTCGTTGAACTCCTGGACCTTGGTGGCCCCGAGGCCGACGAGCCGATCAACCGCCTCCAGCCCGGCGTTCACGTCGAGGTGGAGGCGGTTTTTCGCTGTCTTGCCCTCCGGCACGCGCTGGAAGAAGAACCGCGGCCCGTTGCCCTCGGGGTCGATGATCGCCGAGTAGTCGTTGATCGACTCGAACGGAATGTCGTTCTTGACGGCGAAGTCCTCCCACGAGTCGAACCCGGGAGGCGGCGGCTGCACCACGTACCCGAGCGCCTCCGCCCAGAATCCGGCGAGCTTGCCGGGGTCCGCCGCGTCCATCGTGACCTGGATTCCGATTGCCATGACAGCACCGTAGGACCCAATGCGGACAACCACTGTCCGGAGTAGCCTGCCGTCCCATGTCACGTCCAGTGCACTTCGAGATCCACGCCGCAGATCCCGAGCGGGCGCGGAACTTCTACACCTCGGTCTTCGGCTGGAAGATCGAACAGTGGGGCGACATCCCCTACTGGACCATCGTCACCGGCGACGACGAACAGGCAGGGGTCAACGGCGGCCTGCTCCCCCGCCGCGGCCCGGATCCGGCGCCGGACGCCCCGGTCCACGGCTACGTCATGACCATCAGCGTCGTCGACATCGACGCCACCATCGCCGCGATCGAGGTCAACGGCGGCACAGTGGCCCTGCCCAAGGACAAGATGCCGGGCGTGGGCGTGCTCGCGTACTACAAGGACACCGAGCAGAACATCTTCGGCGTCCTCCAACCAGAAGAACGATAGTGCTGCGTCAGCTGGCCTTTGCCTCGTGTTCGGTGTTCAGACTGCCGCGAGGCGGCCCGCTGAGCGCCGAAGACGCGGCGAAGGTCAGCTGACGCAGCACTAGGGCCGTTTGCTCTTGGGCAGCCGCGCGACGACGGCCTCGTAGGACCCGTCCACGAGTTCGAGCAGGTCGTCGTCGGGCACGGCTCCCTTGAGCGCCACGGTGTTCCACCCGTACCGCCCGACGTACCCGCTGATGGTCACGTCCTCGGGAAAGCGCTCCCGCCACACCGCGGCGGCCTCGGCGTCAACGCCGCACTTGAGCCCGACCGTGTGCACGTCGAGCCCGATGAAG
The DNA here is from genome assembly GCF_043632865.1 of Lentzea sp. JNUCC 0626. NCBI lineage: Bacteria > Bacillati > Actinomycetota > Actinomycetes > Pseudonocardiales > Pseudonocardiaceae > Lentzea > Lentzea sp. JNUCC 0626. The sequence continues at coordinate 9,491,985 of NZ_CP171635.1, read as the reverse complement.
GCGAACGCCTTCCCGCCGACCTTGCACACCAACTCGGCCTCGCCCCACGGATACGTCTCCTCCGCGCCAGGCTTGCCTGCGCAGTAGACGATCAACTCTTCCAGTGTCACAGCAACGATTATCGCCCACCGAACACGGCCACGAAGCGAGTGAACAACCGCGCGAACTCCGCTCGTTCCTCTTCACTCCAGTCCGCCATCGCGACCGCACAAGCACTCTGCCGCGCGCGGTGCAGCTCAGCGGAAGTAGCGCGCCCCCTGGCCGTCCGCACGAGCAACACCCGCCGCCCGTCCGCCTTGTCAGCCACCCGGGACACCAGCCCGGACTCGACCGCACTGGTGACGAGCTTGCTGGCCCGGGGCTGATCGACGTGCAACGCCAGGGCGACACTGGAAACGGTGGCCTGAGCCCCGGTCCGCTCAGCGGCCTCGACAACATCGAGCACGTCAAACGCCGGTACGGCCAACTCCGCCAGTGCCCGACGAGACTGACTGCGCCGCACGGCGACCAACGCCTGCTCCACCGCAGCGAGGTGGGAATCCACATCCACCCCGAGATCATGGCCGCAATGAGCCCTGACGAAAGCAGTCCGCGCACATCTCACCCCAGAGGGCGATTTACGGCGGCGGCGCAAATCGTTATGAGGCGCCAGGATTACGCACCGCATCCACCGATCTAACCCACCGCACTCACGCCAGTTCCACTGTGGACTACCGACCCCCGAGACGGTCCAGTTCCGCGACGCACACCCGCACCGCCCCAGCCGCGTCGAGGCCATCGTGGTGAGGCTTCCTGGCTTCGGTCACCGAGAACCGTCCGCCGCCGACAGCACGGACCGTCGCCACTCGCGTAGGCGTCGGCGACCTCGACGAAATCAGCGAACGGCCAGGTGACCGCCAGCTCTCTCGGAGTGGCTCCGCCGAGCCAGACGGCAGTGCAGCTGGTGACCTCGGCCAGGTCGATCGTGGTCAGGTAGCTCAGGTGCGTCCCGTTCAGGATGTGCCGCAGGTAGAACCGGCGTTGCTCGTGCCACGGCAGCACGGACACGGCTCGGTCGCCTCTGCTCACCGTGGCCACTTGGCCGCCGAACGCGCCGCGGGCGTCGCGCAGGTCGTTGTCGCTGCCCGGACACGCCTGCCGGAGCACTGCTTCCAGGCCGCCCGCGTTGACCAGGTCCTGGTACTGCAACTCCCCCATGCCTTCGACGGTACGCACGTGACTTCGCGGGCTGGAGCCAAGCGGTGAGCGGCAGCAGGCGGCGGAGGTGGGCGGCACGGGCGTACACGGGATCGTCCGGCTCGACACCAGGCAAGCGCGGCAAGGCTCAGCAGGGTGACACAGCTGGAGTGCGGGCAGGCGAGGCTGGCACGGCAGTTCACGGCAACGCCCAGCACGGCGCGGCAGCAAAGCTGAACCTGGTGGCACGTTCGTACGCGGATCGCCCGGCACAGCAGCAAAGCCGGCAGCGGGCGGCGCCGCCGTGCGTGGGATCGCGCGGCGGCGCGGCCGAGGGCTGGTGGTGGGTGGCTGGGGGACGGGTGGTGGGAGCGGCGTCCCCCAGGCCGGGGGTTACTTGACGCCGGCGGCGTCCATGCCTCGGAGTTCCTTCTTGAGGTCCTGGATTTCGTCTCGCAGGCGGGCGGCCAGTTCGAACTGGAGGTCGCGGGCCGCGTTCATCATCTGGTCGGTCAGCGATTGGACCAGGTCGGCCAGTTCGGAGCGGGCCATGCCGGCTCGCTCGTGCGAGGCGACCACGCCGGAGGAGCGGCCGCCTTCGCCGGTGGCTCGTTTGCCTCGGGAGGCGTTGCGGCCCGAGCCGCCTACCTGCACCTCGTCTTCGGCTTCGGAGTAGACGGCTTCGAGGATGTCGGTGATCTTCTTGCGGAGTGGCTGGGGGTCGATGCCTCGTTCGGCGTTGTAGGCCTGTTGCTTGGCGCGGCGGCGGTTGGTCTCGTCGATGGCGTGGTGCATCGAGTCGGTGATCTTGTCCGCGTACATGTGGACTTCGCCGGAGACGTTGCGGGCCGCGCGGCCGATCGTCTGGACCAGGGAGGTGCCGGAGCGGAGGAAGCCTTCCTTGTCGGCGTCGAGGATCGCCACCAGGGAGACCTCGGGGAGGTCGAGGCCCTCGCGGAGGAGGTTGATGCCGATCAGGACGTCGAACTCGCCCAGGCGGAGTTGGCGGAGCAGTTCGACGCGGCGGAGGGTGTCGACCTCGGAGTGCAGGTAGCGGACTCGGATGCCCAGTTCGAGCAGGTAGTCGGTGAGGTCCTCGGCCATCTTCTTGGTCAGGGTGGTGACCAGGACTCGTTCGTCGCGCTCGGCGCGCTCGCGGATCGAGTGGACCAGGTCGTCGATCTGGCCCTCGGTCGGCTTCACGACCACCTCGGGGTCGATCAGGCCGGTGGGGCGGATGACCTGCTCGACGAACTCGCCGCCCGCCTGGCCCATCTCGTACGGGCCCGGGGTGGCGGAGAGGTAGACGACCTGGCCGATCCGGTCGGCGAACTCCTCCCACGTCAGCGGGCGGTTGTCGAGAGCGGACGGCAGGCGGAAGCCGTGCTCCACGAGGTTGCGCTTGCGGGAGGCGTCGCCCTCGTACATGCCGCCGATCTGCGGGACCGTCACGTGCGACTCGTCGATGACCATCAGGAAGTCGTCGGGGAAGTAGTCGATCAGGGTCGCGGGAGCGGTGCCCGCGCCGCGGCCGTCGATGTGGCGCGAGTAGTTCTCGATGCCGTTGCAGAAGCCGACCTGCTTCATCATCTCCAGGTCGTACTGGGTGCGCATGCGCAGGCGCTGGGCCTCCAGGAGCTTGCCCTGGCGGTCCATCTGGGCGAGCGTCGACTCCAGTTCGGCCTCGATGTCGCGGATGGCGCGCTCCATGCGCTCCGGGCCCGCCACGTAGTGGGTGGCCGGGAAGATGCGAAGGTCCTTGACCTCCTTCACCACGTCACCGGTCAACGGGTGCAGGTAGTAGAGCTTGTCGATCTCGTCGCCGAAGAACTCGACGCGCACCGCGAGTTCCTCGTACGACGGGATGATCTCCACCGTGTCGCCGCGCACGCGGAACGAGCCGCGGGTGAACGACATGTCGTTGCGGGTGTACTGCACGTCGACCAGCAGGCGCAGGAACGCGTCGCGGTCGACCTCCACGCCCGTCTCCAGCTGGATCGAGCGGTCGAGGTACGACTGGGGCGTGCCCAGGCCGTAGATGCACGAGACCGAGGCGACCACGATGACGTCGCGCCGGGTCAGCAGCGACATCGTGGCGGAGTGGCGCAGCCGCTCGACGTCCTCGTTGATCGAGGAGTCCTTCTCGATGTACGTGTCCGTCTGCGGGATGTACGCCTCGGGCTGGTAGTAGTCGTAGTAGCTGACGAAGTACTCCACCGCGTTGTGCGGGAAGAGCTCCTTCAGCTCGTTCGCCAGCTGAGCGGCCAGCGTCTTGTTCGGCGCCATCACCAGCGTGGGGCGTTGCAGCTTCTCGACCAGCCACGCCGTCGTCGCCGACTTGCCGGTACCGGTGGCGCCGAGCAGCACGACGTCGCGCTCGCCGGCGCGCACCCGCCGTTCGAGATCGGCGATGGCCGCGGGCTGGTCACCCGCGGGCTGGTACTCGCTGACCACGCGGAACTGCCCGTCGGTGCGGACGATGTCGCCGACGGGACGGTGTTCGGAGTGCGCCTTGACGGTGCTTTCCTCTGGCGGGAGCTCGGTTGCGAAAGCCACGGGAAGCACGTTACGCCGGGGGTCTGACAATTTCCGATTGTCGCAGTTCAGGACCCTAATCGCAGGGGCAGCAGTTGCAGTCGCAGTCGCAGTTCGAGCAGTCGCCGGGGTCGCACCCGTCCCGCCGCTTGTCGCTCCACGGTCCGGGGAACGGGTCGCGGCAGCAGAACTGGCACGTCCCGCACATGTAGAGGAACGCCCCGCAGCCCTCGAAGCACCCGCGCGGCTGCCGCTGCCGGTTCAGCCTCGGGTACGCCCACAGACCGCTGCCGGGATCGGACCACCGGCGCTTGTCCGGCGGGTACTGGTGGCGCGGCCGCTTGCCGAACACGCGCACCACCGACTCCTCCAGCTCGTGCACCAGCAGCTTGTGCACGAGCCGCGCGTCGGTGAACTCCACGTCCTTCAACGCCAGCCGGATCCCCGCCACGGCGTCCAGGCACAACCGGTGCGCCTCCGCGACGGAAGTGCCGGTGGCCACCAACGGGTTCCACGCGCCGGAAGCGACGTCCTCCTCCAGGTCCTCCGCCGCGTCGATCAGGTGCGCCACCCGCCCGAACAACCGTCCGACCTCGCGCAACGGCTCCACGTTGCCGGGCCGCCCGGCGAGGATCGCGGTCTGCCCCACGGCGAACGCGGTCGCGGTCTCCGTCGGTTCGGTCACCACGAGCACCGAACTGCCGAGCCCCGCGCCCGCCTCGACCTCCGGCTGCCGCCGCACCGCGTCCACCATCACCGACGCGTCGAACCCCAGCTCGGAAGCCGTTCCCAGCCCCTTCGAAGCCCACCGCTGCGCCACCGCGCGCCCGGCCCACCCGAGCCGCCCGGCGAGCCCGTCGCCGTCGTCCACGTGGTCCTGGATCTTCAACGACGCCAGCACCAGCGACACCGACGCCGCGAGCCGCGCCCCGTCCCCGATGGCCACGTCCGCGGACTTCATGCCCCGCAACGCACACGGCCCCGCGGTCCGTCGCGACACGACGGACTGCGCCTCCACCGCCGCCGAGATCATCAGCCCGTCGTAGTTCGTGACGAGGCGCGAGAGATGACCGTGCTCGTCGCGCAACGACAGGCACATTCCACAGAGGTGTGAGAGCCACGCGGACCGCAGCTCAGCGCCCATTCTGTTGCGGCAGGGGCGGATGATCCCGAACATGCGCGGCATCCTAAGTGGCCGGGGCGCTCCGCGATGGCAGTATCGCGGACGTGGCACACATCCATCCGCCGAAGATCGAGTACTTCGACCTGGACGCCAAGAGCAACACCGATCCCAAGGGGCAGCTGAGGAGCGTCGACGAGTTCCGGCTCACGCCGACGGGCCTCTACATGTTCCGGCCCCTCGCGGGCCACCCCAAGATCAGCCACTTCGAGAGCTGGTTCCTGCCCAAGTTGAACCTGCGCGTGACGCGGCAGTCGTGGCACCCCGGTCACCAGCTCGACTTCGACTTCTACGTCGACGTCGTGGAGATCAACGCGATCGGAAGTGTCTGGAAAACAACCGATCTGTACCTCGACCTGATAGTCCGCACGGGCCGCAGCGTCACTGTTTTGGACACGGACGAGTTGATCTCCGCAGTTCAGCACAACCTGTTGTCGCCGGAACGCGCGCAATGGGCTCTGGAGACCACCTACTCGGCGGTGTCGGGCATTTCAGCGCACGGTCACGATGTGGTCAGGTGGCTCACCTCTTCGGGTTGTCCTACTGCCTGGCGTTGATACACAGAGTGTGGTCGTCATCTGACCGTGACGTAACGAATCGACCCGGCGTGTAACTGCGAGCACATATTTGACTACGCTCGGCGGCGTGGGAGCGGTCACTACACCTCAGTTGGTCGATGTCGTCGACACCATTTCGGGCGTGCGCGCGTATTCGTCCGGTGGCTCGCGAACGCTCAGTTCGTGCAACGTCGAACGGTGGGGTCTGCGAATCGAGCATCCCACTCCGGAAGACCCGTTCTCGGACTCCGAGGTCACCTGGCTGATGCCCGAACTGGGCGTGCGGCTGACCACTCACCGCCCGCGTTCGCGGCACGCCCGCAGCAGCCCGAGCGTGCTGTCGGCGGTGCGCGTCGAACGCGACCACCGCCACTGGCAGACGACGGACCTGCTGCTGGGCCTCGCCGTCCCCGGCGGCACGGTGGCCCGCATCGTCCGCAGCGAGGACTTCGCCGCCGCCGTCGCGGGCCGCGTGCTCCGCCCCGGTGACGCCGACCAGGCGTTGCGCACGGTCCACCGCACCCTCGAAGAGCTGAGCAACGTCAACCACAACCTGACGTCGTGGCTGACGTGGCACGGCATCTACGACTCCTGGCCGCCCCTGTAGGCCAGGACCCTCTTGGCGGCCTGCTCCATCCACGGATCCTTCGCGTCGCCGTACGCGAACCCGGTGGAGTCGGCCGCAAACCGTTGGGACAGCTCCAACTTGTGCGCCGCGTACTCCTCACGGGCCTGCTCGTCGGCGCGCAGCCAGTCGCGGAAGTCGACGGCCCACCGCCAACCGGGCCCGTCCTGGACGCGCAGGTGCAGGTTCACCCGCCGCCCCGGATCCGCGCCGGCGTGCAGGCGCTTGCTCCAGTCGCCGCCTTCACCGCGCGGGTTGTCCTCCGGCGACCCGATGTACGGGAAACCGGCCTGCGCCAACGCTTCCCGGAGCCCGTCCGCCGTCTCCATGTCGTCGACGGCGAGCTGGAAGTCGAGCACGTCCTTGGCCGCGAGCCCCGGCACGGCCGTGGAGCCGATGTGCTCCACGTGCCGTCCACCGGCGGCCAGGCTGATCCGGCGGGCGATGCGCCGGGCCTGCGCGGGCCACCGTTCGTCGTAGGGCACGACGATCGGCGAACCAGCCGCGTAGGTCTGCGTGCGCACGTTCTTCTCGAAGCCCACCAGCCGATCCCACAACGCCGTGACGTCCGGGACCTCACCGCTGTTGTCCAGCCACACGTCGGCAACGGCCCGGCGCTGCTCGTCGGTGGCCTGCGCGGCGATCCGGTTCCGGGCGTCCTGCGGGTCCATGCCCCGGCTGCCGACGAGCCGTTCGAGCCGCGTCTCCTCGTCCGCGTAGACGACGATGACCAGGTGGTACACGGCCGCGATGTCGCGTTCGACCAGCAACGGGATGTCGTGCACGACGACGGCGTCCGCGGGCGCCTCGGCCATCCGCTGCCCGGTGAGCGCGCCGATCCGGGGATGGGTGATCCCGTTGAGCGTCTGCCGGGCCTCCTCCGTGGCGAACGCCTTGGCCGCCAACGCCGCCCGGTCGAGCGTGCCGTCGGCGTTCAGCACGTCCTCGCCGAACGCCTTGACGACCTCCTTGAGCCCGTCGCTGCCCGGTTCCAGCACCTCCCGCGCGAGCTTGTCCGCGTCGATGACGACGGCCCCGTTCGCAGCGAGCAGCCGCGCGACCGTCGACTTGCCGGACCCGATTCCCCCGGTCAACCCCACCCTCAGCATGCCGGTCAGGTTAGCCGGGCCACGACCGCGAGCAGGAGGGACACGACCGCCGCCACGAGCGCGACCGTCCCGAACCCGGTCACCGCCCCGAGCGTCCCGATCACCGCGACCCCCAGCGCCAGCCCGAACTCCATCCCGGTCTCCGACACCGCGGCGGCCGACCCGGCCTTCTCCGCCGGCGCCGCCCCGACCACAAGATCGGTGACCAGCGCCATCACGGGCCCCTGCCCCACGTACACGACGACGATGCCGAGCACCGTCGAGTGCGGCACGATCACGAACCCGGCCATCGCCACCAACAACGACACCGCCACCGTCGTACCGGCACTCATCGCATTCGCGAGCCGTGGCGCAAGCACGGACGTCACGATCATCGCCACAGCAGCAGGCAACAACAGCAGCCCAGCCTCCAACGGCGCGTGGTTTTCCTGCAACCGTTGAGTCACCAACAGGTACACACCGCCAGTGACCGCGGTGTTGGCCACAAGCACGAGCACGGCCCGCCCGAACCGTCCGCGAAACAACGCCGTCTCCACCAACGGATCCGCCACGGCCCGTTGCCGCATCACGAACCACACTCCGACTCCAACGCCCGCCACAGCAGGCAACACCGCGAAGTGCTTGAGCCCGTAAACGCAGAGCACCGTGGCAACAACGAACAACCCCACGCTGAGCACGTCGATGCTGCGCACAGGCCCGTGGTGCTCCGGCAACAACAACGGACCCGCCACCAACAACAACGCCATCACCGGCACGGCAACGAGAAACGCCGCACCCCACCACCACGTCTGCAACAAGGCACCGCCGACCACGGGCCCGAGCGCGATCCCACCGGACATGGCCGCAGCCCAGATCCCGATGGCCGTCCCCCGCCGCTCGTGGAACATCGTGCTGATCAAGGCCAACGTCGACGGCAACACCATGGCCCCGGCAACCCCCAGCAGAGCCCGCGCCGCGATCAACGCCCCGGTAGTCGGCGCAAAGGCCGCAAACACGGACCCACCAGCGAACAGGGCCGCCCCGACGAGCAGCAACCGCCGCCGTCCGACACGATCCCCGAGCACTCCCATCGGCACGAGCAGCGCGGCGATCACGAACCCGTAGACGTCGAGGATCCACAACAGCTCGGCACGACTGGGCCCGAGACTCGCCGCCAGGTGCGGCGACGCCAGGTAGAGGATCGTGACGTCCATGGCCAGCAACGCGGTGGGCACCACGAGCACCGCGAGCCCAAGCCACGACCGGACGTTCTCCCTCGGTCGAATTGTCATGGTTTGGACGCTAAAGTCTGACATTGATGTGAGAGTCAAGGGGGAACTCGCATGCGAATCGGGGAGCTCGCACGACGCACGGGCGTGAGCCAACGCCTACTGCGCTACTACGAAGAGCAGTCACTGCTGACGCCAACGCGTCTGACCAGTGGCTACCGCGTCTACACAGACGACGACGTACTGCGCGTGGGCCACATACGCACGTTGCTGGCCGCCGGACTTTCCACGGAGACAATCGCCGAAGTCTTGCCGTGCATGGGCACCGACGGCGAGCGCCTCATAGCGTCCGTGTGCCAGGAAGTAGTGGACGACCTGATGGCCGAACGCGCCAGAATCAGCCGCTCGATCCAGTCCCTGCTGGAAGCTCAGTCCGCTTTGGACACGATCATCGCCGCAAGACCGGCAGCGTCCTAGACCGGCGGCGTCATGGACTGCTGCGCCAACACCGGCAACACAGCGACGAGCTTCTCCTTGGGGATGAAGTTGTTCCGGTTGCGCACCACGAACGTCGACTTGCCGAGCGACCCGATCAACATCTGCTCGTCCTTGCCCTCGATCAACGTCCCCTTCTGCTTGCCGACGTCAACCTCGGTGATCTTCGCCCCTTCGCCCCGCTCAGCCTCAACGCTCTCCGCAACGCGAGTGCGAGCCGTCAGGTCGTCCGCGTACGTGGACAACCCAATGACGATCTTGGCGTCCGGCAACCCCTTCTTCTCGGGAATGCCGTAGTAGCAATCAACCTTGCCGGTCCGCCCGATCCCGGGCTCCTTGATGCCGACGATGATCCGCGGCTCGCCTTCCAACTCCGTCCCCAGCGTGGCATTCATGACCTCGACGGGCACGACGAGCTCGCAGTCGTCCGGCAACGCCCGATCCACCATCAACGGCACCCGCGAGGGCGTGGTGGGAGGCGTGATCCGAGGAATCTGCGGCGGCGGCGCCTGAGTCTGAGGCACAGCGGTAGAGCAGGCCGCGCAAAGGGTCAGCGCCACCGCGCCCAGCACCACGAAGAACTTGTTCCCACGCATAGGTTTGTCAACCTACACAACGAGGTTGGGCCTCCACCACAGAGTGAACGGGTGGACCTGAGACACGCGAGAGGGACAGCGGCCAAGGGCTTGGGAAGAGGGCACGGGAGGCAGACGGAGAGTCGGGCGAAAAGGGGGCGAGGCGGGAGTGATGGCACGCGAAGCCGAAGGCGAGCCGTCCTTACGCCTTCCCGAACGAGCGGTCCCGGCGGTGGGGTCCCATCACGAGTCGCGCCACAGCTCTTGGTGCGACTCGTGATGGGACCCCACCGCCAACGCAACCAAACCAAGCAACCGGCAGCCGCTCCAAGCAACAGGCGTGCCATCAACCCGCAGACAGCGCTGGCCCCCTGATCAGACTTGGGTTCTAGTGGTCGTTGCAACACCTGAGTTCAGGGGTTGTGATGTTCGAGATCCGGGCCGATCGGTCGGGGCGGGTGAAGCTGGTCCGGGAACGGGCCACTTATCTTGATCTTGTGGCGAGTGGTGTGAGCAGCCGGGAGGCGTGCCGGATCGTCGGCGTCAATTACCGGACCGGAAAGCGATGGCGTAACGGCAAGAAGCAGTCGAAGTGGAACAAGGCGGCGCCACCGATCACCGCGGTGGCGCCGCCTTGTGAGGCCTCCCGGTTCCTGCGCGAGGACGAGCGGATCCTGATCGCCGACCGCGGGCGGGAGAAGGCCACGATCCGGCAGATCGCGGCGGAGTTGGGGCGCAGCCCGTCCACGATCAGCCGAGAACTGCGCCGCAACGCGCATCCGGTCAGCGGGCAGTATCGTCCGCACGCCGCTCAGGCCCGTGCCGACGCCCGCCGGCCACGCCCGAAAACCGGCAAGATCGCCGCGACCCCCCTGCTGCGCCAGGTCATCCAGGACGGCCTGGACCTGCGCTGGAGCCCGAAGCAGATCGTGCAACGCTTGCGCCGGGATTTCCCCGACCGCCCGGAGTTGCACGTGGTTCACGAGACGATCTACCAGGCCCTCTACGTCCAGGGACGCGGTGAACTGCGCCGTGAGCTCACCGCGGCGTTGCGCACCGGCAGAGCGCTGCGCCGCCCGCGCCGCCAGGCACAGCAGCGCACACCGCGGATGGCCACCCCGATGGTCATGATCAGCGAACGCCCGGCCGAAGCCGAGGACCGCGCGATCCCGGGACACTGGGAAGGCGATCTGATCATCGGCAAGGACAAGAAGTCCGCCATCGGCACTCTGGTCGAACGCGCCACCCGCTACGTCATGCTCGTGCACCTGCCCCACGGCCGCACCGCCGACCAGGTCCGCGACGCCCTCGTTGACACCGTCCAGACCTTGCCCGCCCACCTCTGGCGGTCACTGACCTGGGACCAAGGCGCCGAAATGTCAGGCCACGCACGATTCACCGCCGCCACCGACATCCCGGTCTACTTCTGCGACCCGCACTCACCCTGGCAGCGCGGCAGCAACGAGAACACCAACGGCCTGCTACGCCAATACTTCCCCAAAGGCACCGACCTGTCCGTCCACAACCGCGCACACCTCGACGCCGTCGCGGTCCAGCTCAACGGCCGCCCACGCGAAACCCTCGGCTGGGACACCCCAGCCGAACGCATGGCTAAACTCCTCGCCCAAGCCAGTTGATCATCCGTGTTGCGACGACCCCTGGAATCCACCAGATTGCCGGGGGTCTGGGGGCAGAGCCCCAGGGGAAGCACGCAAGGCAACCAGGCCGCCCGCAAACCAGGGAACCTACGGACAAAGCGGAGGCCCCCACACCCAAGGGGTGTGGGGGCCTCCGTAAAACGGGGTCTAGCTAGAGCCGAAGGCTCACATGCCACCCGACAGCTTCTCGCGGAGAGCCGCGAGCTGCTCGTCAGAGGCAAGCGTGCCACCGGACTGAGCCGGCGCACCAACGGACGTGGAAGGCGCGTCGCCACCGGAGGTGTAGTTGCCCGCACCCTCGGCCGAAGCCTCTTCCTCGGCCTCGGCGGCCTTGCGGATCTGCTTCATGTGGGCCTCGTAACGAGTGTGCGCCTCGGCGTACTGGCGCTCCCACTCCTCACGCTGCTTGTCGAAGCCCTCGCCCCACTCCTGCGACTCCGGGTCGAAGCCTTCGGGGTAGATGTAGTTGCCCTGGTCGTCGTACTCGGCGGCCATGCCGTACTGGGTCGGGTCGAACTCGGAGTCGACCGTGAAGCCCTCGTTGGCCTGCTTGAGCGACAGCGAGATGCGGCGACGGTCGAGGTCGATGTCGATGACCTTGACCATGACGTCGTCGCCGACCTGCACGACCTGCTCCGGGATCTCGACGTGGCGCTCGGCCAGCTCGGAGATGTGGACCAGGCCCTCGATGCCCTCGTCGACGCGGACGAACGCGCCGAACGGAACGAGCTTCGTGACCTTGCCCGGCACGATCTGGCCGATCGCGTGGGTACGGGCGAACTGGCGCCACGGGTCTTCCTGCGTGGCCTTCAGCGACAGGGAGACGCGCTCGCGCTCCATGTCGACGTCGAGGACCTCGACGGTGACTTCCTGGCCGACCTCGACAACCTCGGACGGGTGGTCGATGTGCTTCCAGGACAGCTCCGAGACGTGGACGAGACCGTCGACGCCACCCAGGTCCACGAAGGCACCGAAGTTGACGATCGAGGACACGACGCCCTTGCGGACCTGGCCCTTCTGCAGCTGGTTGAGGAACTCGCTGCGGACCTCGGACTGGGTCTGCTCGAGCCACGCACGGCGGGACAGGACCACGTTGTTGCGGTTCTTGTCCAGCTCGATGATCTTGGCCTCGAGCTCGCGGCCGACGTACGGCTGGAGGTCGCGGACGCGACGCATCTCGACGAGCGAGGCGGGGAGGAAGCCGCGGAGGCCGATGTCGAGGATGAGACCACCCTTGACGACCTCGATGACCGTGCCCTTGACGGGCTCGTCCTTCTCCTTGAGGGCCTCGATGGTGCCCCACGCGCGCTCGTACTGGGCGCGCTTCTTGGAGAGGATCAGACGGCCTTCCTTGTCCTCCTTCTGGAGAACAAGCGCCTCGACCTCGTCACCGACCTTGACGACCTCGTTGGGGTCGACGTCGTGCTTGATCGACAGTTCGCGCGAGGGGATGACGCCCTCGGTCTTGTAGCCGATGTCGAGCAGGACCTCGTCCCGGTCGACCTTGACGATCGTGCCCTCAACGATGTCGCCATCGTTGAAGTACTTGATCGTCTTGTCGATAGCTGCGAGGAAGTCCTCCTCCGTCCCGATGTCGTTGATCGCGACCTGCTTGGGAGCAGCGGCAACGGGGGCGGTGGTGGTGTCGGTGGACATTAGGTAGGTGGCTCCGGTACGGATTGGCATTGATGGCTTGGTAGTGGTGCGCGCGCAGCGTCGCAGCGACCTGGAATCCGGCGGTCTTGGATCATGGGCAGCACTAACCCACTACGCACGCGATATCGTACGCGGCCGCGAGACGCGCAAGCAAACCAGCCCCCATGTGAAGGAGCAGTGTGTCCAACCAGCACGCGAGCGCGGAACGAGCGCTCGGCACCGCCGGGATCGTGAAGCGCGGAGCGGACGCCGCGGAGTCGCGCGTGGCGAACCGGATCTGGTGGGACGCGGACGCCGACGACTACCACCAGACGCACGGTGACTTCCTCGGCGCGGCCGACTTCGTGTGGTGCCCGGAGGGCGTCAAAGAAGAAGAGGTCAGGTTCCTCGGCGAAGTCGCAGGTCAGCGCATCCTGGAGGTCGGCTGCGGCAGTGCCCCGTGCGCGCGTTGGCTCAAGGACAACAAGGCCGAGGTCACCGCGTTCGACATCTCCGCGGGCATGCTCCGCCACGCGCGCGCGTACAACGCGGAGACCGGCATCGACGTCCCGCTCGTGCAGGCCAGCGCCGACCAGCTGCCGTTCCGCACGGACTCCTTCGACGCCGCGTGCAGCGCGTTCGGCGCCGTGCCGTTCGTCGCGGACGTTCAGGAGGTCTTCAGCGAACTGGCCCGCGTGCTGCGGCCCGGTGCCCCCTGGGTGTTCTCGGTGAACCACCCGATGAGGTGGATCTTCCCGGACGACCCCGGCCCGATGGGGCTCACCGTCACGCAGTCGTACTTCGACCGCACTCCTTATGTAGAGGTGGACGACGACGGCCACGCCACGTACGTGGAGCACCACCGCACGCTGGGCGACTACGTCCGGGCCCTCACGAACACCGGTTTCGTCGTCGAGGACCTGGTCGAGCCGGAGTGGCCGAAGGGGCACACCCGCAACTGGGGCCAGTGGAGCCCGCTGCGCGGCAAGCTCTTCCCCGGCACCGCGATCTTCCGCACGCGCCTGACGTCGTAATCTCACGTGCCATGACCTCGGCACGCGGACTAGTGGCGGCCCAGTCAGCCCGGTTCTCCGCACTGGACCCGTTACTGCCGCCCGCCACCGAACTGCCTCCCGACGGCCACGTCATCACGGCGGCGCTGGCGGACGGCACGCGCGTGGCCGGGGTCATCAGCCACCAGAGCTTCGAACAGCACTCGACCACACGGCTGTGGTCGGCCGCCGAGGTCTGGGAGATGCTGCCGCTGGTCGGCGCCGCGCAGGGGATGGACGCCCTGCTCACGCGCTTCCGGCGGCACCTCGACAGCCAGGAGGTCGGCGAGGACACGGCGTGCGTCGTGCACTGGCCGAGCCGTGACACCCAGGCCGCGCGGGCGTTCCTCGACCACGGCCTGGTGCCGCTGTCCGTGCTCGCCGTACGCCTGCGCACACCCGCACAGCACGTGTCGCGCACGCTCACCATCCGCCGCGCCACCCCACTCGACCTCGAAACCGTGCTGGAGCTGTCCCTAGCCGAACTGGAGTACTCCTCCTACGTCGGCTCCACGATCGTGCGTCCCAACTCGGCGATAGTGAAGCGCCGCGCCCTCGCCGAACGTCTGAAGAACGCCAGCCCGATCTGGCTCGCCGAACGCGACGGCATCGCGGTGGCGCTGGCCGAGTGCGCGATCGTCTCCTCCGAACCGGGCACGGCAGCGGCGGCGAGGCTCCCGCGCGGCCGTTGGGGCTATGTGAACTGCGTCTCCGTGCTGCCGGGCGCCCGCGGCACGGGGGTCGGCCAGCAGCTCCTCGCCTACGCCCACCAGGAACTTCACCGGATGGGCACGGTCGGCACGTACCTCTACTACAACCCGCCGAACCCGCTGAGCAGCGTCTTCTGGCCCCGCCAGGGCTACCGGCCGCTGTGGACCGTCTGGGAAGTACGCCCCGCCACCGCCCTTAGGTGACCTATGTCCGAGTTGCCAGTGGCAGAGGTCTGCGGGAGAATTTGTACTGACCGGTCAGTTTAAACGGAGGGTAAAGACGTGGAGATCCACGCAAGTCGCGCAGGTGTCAACGGGGGCCATGGTCCCCTGCTCCGGCCGACTTCGCTGACCGTGAAGCCCGGCGAGCTCACGCTGGTCGCGGGCGAACCGGGCGCCGGCCACACGGCACTGGCCCTCCTCCTCTCCGGCCGTATGAAGCCCTCGACGGGCGAGGTGTCACCGGACGCGAAGGCGCTGCGCAAGCACGTCGTCCTGGTCGACGCCCCCGAGGTGAACGAGCCGGAGGAGTCGCTGACGCTCGCCGCGGTCGTGGGCGAGGAGCTCGCGATGAACCGCATGCCGTCCGGCAAGAAGGCGGTGCACGACTGGTTGGTCGAGCACGCCGCCGACGAGCACGCGGACAAGCGCTTCGAGCACGTCCCGGCGCAGACCCGGTGCGCGGTGATGCTCGAACTGGCCGCCGCCCGCCCCGGCGTCACGACGCTGATCCTCGACTGCCCCGACCGCTACCACCCGAACCCGCGCGAGTGGTTCGCACTGGCGAGCGACCACGTGACCCCCGAACGGTCCGTCGTCGTCCTGTGCTCGAACTCCTCGGCCCACATCCTCGACATCACGCACGCGCGCCTTGGTGAGGACAACGACACCAAGATGGAGATCACCGCATGAGCGCCCTTCGCATGGCCTTCAACGAACTGCGCCGGATCACCTCCGGCAAGCTCCCCAAGCTCGCCGTCCTGGCTCTGGCGCTGGTGCCTCTGCTGTACGCGTCGCTCTACCTGTACGCCAACAAGGACCCGTACGCGAACCTCAACAACGTGCCCGCCGCGCTGGTCGTGAAGGACAAGGGCGCCCAGGACCTCAACGCCGGCAAGGACGTCGCCGACGAGCTGCTCAACGGCAGGAAGTTCAACTGGAAGGTCGTCGACGACGCGGACGAGGGCGTGCGCAAGGGCGAGTTCATCTTCGCGCTGACGCTGCCCGAGGACTTCTCCGAGGCGCTCACCTCCGCCGAGCAGAACCGGCCGCGCCAGGGCGTGCTGACCCTGACCACCAACGACGCCAACAACTACCTCGGCTCCACGATCGCGAACCAGGTCGTGAACGAGGTCCGCCGGGCCGTCACCGCGAAGGTCTCCACCGAGGCCGCGGACAAGCTGCTGCTCGGCTTCTCCACGATCCGCCAGGAGACCACCAAGGCCGCCGACGGCGCGAAGAAGCTCGCGGACGGCAACGCGACGCTGCGCGATAAGATCACCGAGCTCGACACCGGCGTGCAGAAGCTCGCCCCCGGCGCGACCCAGCTGAGCAACGGCCTGCACGAGCTGCGGACGCAGACCGGGCAGCTGCCCGACGCCACGAAGAAGCTCGCCGACGGCGCCCGCCAGGTCGCGACCGGCAACGAGACCGCCGCCACCGAGGCCGAGACGTACGCGAAGAAGGCCCAGGAACTCGTCGGTGGCCTCGACAAGTTCAACGGCGACCTCGCCACCCGGCTGCGCGCCCTCGGCTTCACCGAGGAGCAGGTGCAGAACGTCCTGACCACGCTCGGCCAGGTGCGCAAGCCCGTGGACGACGCCAACACCAAGGTCCAGGGCGCGGCCGGCGACCTGCGCAAGCTCGCGAACGGCGCGGACCAGGTCGCGGACGGCGCCGAGCAGCTGTCGGCGAAGATGCCCGCGCTGGCCGCCGGCGTCGCCAAGCTGGACGACGGCGCCACGACCTTGAACACCGGTCTACAGCAGGTCGCGACGGCGACGCCGCAGCTCAAGGACGGTGCCACGCAACTCGCGACCGGCGCGGCCGACCTCAGCACCGGCCTGTCCGGCGGCATCGACAAGATCCCGAACCAGGACGACCCGACGCGGGCCGCGATCGCGCAGGCAATCGGCGACCCGGTGGCGGTGCGCGGCCTGTCCCAGACGAAGGCGGCCACGTACGGCGCGGGCCTCGCCCCGTTCTTCCTGGGCCTTGCGACGTGGATCGGCGCGTTCGTGCTCTTCCTGCTGCTGCGTCCGCTCTCACGCCGTGCGCTCGCCGCGGGTCAGTCCGCGCTGCGGGTCGCGTTGGGCGGTTGGTTGCCCGGTGCGCTCCTCGGCATCGTGCAGGTGCTCGTGATGTTCACGGTCGTACGGTTCGTGGTCGACATCGAGCCGTCGAACCCCCTCGGCACGTTCGGGTTCCTCGCGCTGATGTCGCTCACGTTCGTCGCGATCCTGCACGCCCTGAACGCCGCGTTCGGCGCGGTCGGCAAGTTCCTCGGCCTGATCCTGCTGATCCTGCAGCTGGTCAGCGCGGGTGGCACGTTCCCGTGGCAGACGATCCCGGTGCCGCTGTACCCGCTGCACTACGGCCTGCCGATGGGCTACGCGGTCGACGGTCTGCGCCACCTCATGTACGGCGGTGACCTCGGCAGCGTCGGAAAGGACGCGCTGATCCTTCTCGCCTGGCTGGTCGGAGCCCTAGCCTTGACGTCCGTGGCGGCCTACAAGCAGCGCGTGTGGACAGCGTCCAAGCTCAAGCCGGAGCTCGTGCTGTGAGCGCGCGGACGACGGCGACGAAGCAGAAGCTCTTCGACGCGGCGTTGAAGCTGGTCGGCGAACGGGGCGCGGCCTCGGTGACGGTCGACGAGATCGCCGCGGAGGCGGGCGTCGCCAAGGGCACGATCTACTACAACTTCGCCTCGAAGGACGCCCTGGTCGAAGCGCTGCTGCACCACGGCGTGGAGATCCTCGCTGGCCGGCTGCGGTCCGCGGAGGGCTCCGAGGACTCGCTGGAGGCGCTGGTCGACGAGATGCTCGGCTTCTGGGCCGAGTACCCGGCGTTCGGCCAGCTCCTCGTCTCGGAGCTATGGCGCACGCCGGGCCAATGGCACGGCACTCTCTCGTTGCTGCGCGACGACATCGTTTCGATCGTGCGCGGACAGATGAAGCGCCTGTCCGACGCGGGCCGCCTGCCGGAGGGCGTGGAGGTCGGCACCGCGTCGGCGGCGTTGTTCGGCACCCTGCTCGTGATCGCCCTGGACTGGCAGGTGTTCCAGCCGGAACGATCACGCGCCGAGGTGCGCGACTCGGTCATGCTGCTGGTGCGGGGGATGCGCTCGGCACGCTGACCTGCATCTCGTTCACCGTCCGGATCACCCGCGCGGCCAGCACGGCGGGCGCGTTCGAGGCGATGTAGGTGAGCCCACGAGGCCTTCACGAGGCCGCTCTCGGTCCGTTGCTTCAGCCCGACCATCGGCCGCGTGCGGTCGCAACCGCGCCAGACGTCCTGCACGACCGCGTACGGGATGAACGTGCGTGCGTGAGCAACGCGAGCGAGCCGATGACGTCGTACACCTGGACGAAGTCGAGGGTCCACGAGAGCACGGACTCGATCACGGCGACGCCCGTCGTGACCTCGATGGCGGCCACCGCCCGATCGAGCGACGGATTTGACCGAGCGAGGGCAAATGCCCGCAGGTACGAACGAAGACATGCCGAAACTGCTGAGCATCGCCACCGTCCTGCTCGCGACCGCCGCTCTCACCGCCTCCCCCGCGCTGGCCGACCCGGAACCGCCCGCGGCCGCGCCGGTGAAGGCCACCGCCGACTTCCGGGAAGCGTTGTTCACCCCGGTCGACGGCGTCCTCGACCTCGAGGAGACACCCGACGGGCTCAAGGTCACCGGCAAGTTCCAGAAGGGCTTCGCCTCCGAACTGCCGTCGGACTACCAGCTGGTCGTGCTCGACGGCGCCGAGGTGGTGCTGGACTTCAGCAAGGACTTCCAGAAGGTCGCCGAGATCGAGGCACCCGAGGTGGCGGAGTTCGAGTTCGTCACGAAGACCAAGCAGACGATCGCCGACATCCGCAACGAGGACGTGGTCGTGCGGCAGCTCGTGAACGTGGCGGCGGGCATCAAGGTGCAGGCCGAGATCGGCCGCGCGAAGCTCGAGAAGCCGTAACGCTCAGCGGGCGTCCTCGTGGTGCAGCGAGGGCGCCCGTCCCTCCAACGCCCGGTCGACGGCCTCCAGCACCGCGCGGTTCGTGCGTTGCGTGGCGTCGTGCGCGAAGTGGGCGAGCAGGACCTGCTGCGTCGGATGCGGCAGCACCGGGTCCGGCACCGGCGCCGAAGTGTGCACCTCCACCACCGGCGCGCCTTCTGCGAGAAGGTGCCGCACGGCGTTCAACACGCTCACGCGGTAGCTGTCGTGCACCCAGGCGACCAGCAGGTTCACCGGGTGCCCTTCGAGTTCGTACCCGACCTCGGTGGCGAGCTTCGACGGCTCGGCCCAGTCGGCTCGCACCCAGGTCGGCCGGTGTCCCCGCGAGAGCGACGCCCGCGCGGCACGGCCCGGCCCGTCGTCGGCCGTCAACGGCTGGGTGCGGCACGGCAGCACCACCCGCCACTCGCGGGCCACCAACTGCGCGACGCAGCCGGCCAACATGCCTGTCCCGCCGAGCACCAGAGCCGTTCTCACCGCGCACGCTCCCGTCCGACCGAGGCGAGCGGGCCCGAGAGCCACCGCTCGACCTGCCCCTGCCCGCGCAACCGCACGACCACGACCTCGTCGACCAGGGCGAGCGCCCTCGCCCGGTTGCGCCAGTAGCTCTTCCAGCCCCACCGCAGGATGTGCCCGGAGTCCGTGAACACCGACCGCAGCGGCGACTCCTGGTTACCGTTCCACAACTCCACCCTGCCTGCGCGACGTCTGATCGTGCGAGCCACCAACCGGCCCATCACGACGGGGAACCGGTGGTCGAGCCACACGACGGTGTCCGCGCGGGTCAGCAACGAGGGACGCGCCAGCTTGTACTGGTACTCGGTGACCCAGTGGTCCTCGGCGGCGAACGCCAGGACCTCGTCGAGGAACTCCGGTCGCGGCGTCCACCGCGGACCCCAGTACAAGGAGTCGAGCTCGACGCAGCGCAGGTCACGGGCCGAGGCGATACGCCCGCACAGCGTCGACTTGCCGGATCCGGCGTTGCCCGCGACGAGAACGCGCCGGGGCACGTGCGGCAGCGGATCTGCTGGTCCGAGCAACGGCATCGGACCAAGATAGCGGCGCGGCGCGGAACCTTGGCGGGCTGATTCACGCTCAGCAGGGCACCTCGCGGCACCGCCCCCACGCCCCCGTACCACCAGTACGAGGACGTGGGGGCGGCACCACGATGCACCCGTCCGACCGCGAATCAGCCCGGCAACGTTCCGCGCCACACCGCTGGAAACCCAATGATCACAACAGAAAACGCGGGGCCCCCGACTGGGGACCCCGCGTTTCGAAAACCAACGTCAGAGAGCGTTGACGTTCGTCGCCTGCGGGCCCTTCTGGCCCTGCGTGATGTCGAACGTGACGCGCTGGTTCTCCTCGAGGCTGCGGTAGCCGCTGCCGTTGAGGGCCGAGTAGTGGACGAAGACGTCAGCGCCGCCGTCCTCGGGGGCGATGAAGCCGAAGCCCTTTTCGGCGTTGAACCACTTGACGGTGCCGTTAGCCATGTACTGCTTCTCCTTGCGTACTGAAGAACGAGCCGCACTGTGCGGCCGCTCCGTGGTTGGTCATGAGCCTGCCCCAACCGTGAAGGAGGAGAAGCGCTCGCAACTGAAGTTCGGCGAGCGTGCAATACACGAACACAAAACCGCAACCAACATAGAAGTATACCCCAGGTCAGCGGCGCTTGTTCTGGGGTACCGCGAACCGCTGCTGCATGAGCGAGATCCGGAAGATGAGGAAGCACGCGAGCCCGGCCGCGCCGAGCGCGCAGAGGGTCGACAGCGTGGAAAACACCACGTAGGCGGGGGTGTCGAGCAGTAACGACTCGAAGATGTCGCCGAGCACCATCGCGAGGAAGGTGTACTGCCAGGGCCTGATCAACGGGCTCGCCACGCGCTGGGCGAACGGCACGTCGCGCTGCGCCGGATCGCTCGCCTTCCACACCTGCGGCACGCTCCGCACGCCGTGCAGCGCGATCGCCTCGGCGTTGTGCGTGACCCCGCGGAACCAGACGAAGAACGCCACGCCCGCAGGGATGACCATCATGATGGCGAGGAAGCTCCATGACGAGGAGCCGCCCTGCCAGTCGTTGATCGTGCCCCACACCGACTCGGCGGCGACCAGCGCGATCAGGCCCATGGAGACGTAACCGGTGATCCGGACGTCTTTCAAGTCGATGTAGGTGCTCAACGCAAGTCTCCCCGACGCGGCGTTCTGCGCGGCACCCTACCGTCCGAAACCGCAGCCCAACTCCGCGAAGGTGGCGATCTTCTCGGCCGCCCGCACGACGACCTCGTCGATGCCGTCGAGCACCACCCGGTCGCCCACGCGACGAGCGGGCAGCAGCGGCACCTCGGCCTTGCCGCACTGCTCGGCGACCGTCGTGAACGCCCTGGCCGCGGCCAGTGGCGCGACCAGCGGTTCGCCGTTCTGCCGGTGCCGGACCAGGTTCTCCAGAAGATCAACGGACAGTGGCGTGGCCATGCGGTGGTCGTTGACCGTCAGCCTGTCGTCGTCGTACCACCACACGGCCTGCCCGAGCGTCCCGTGCACGAGCACGACCGGTGGCAACGATGTCGTGGCGCAGAGCGTTGTGGCGACCACGACCGGAGGCGCGTCATCGGCCGTGATCCGCACACAGGCCGTGTCGTCCGCAGTGATCGTGTCGCGGCATCGGTAGAGCTCCAGCTCGACAGCGATGTCGGCTCGTTCCTCGACATCGGCGAGCAGCAGCGCGTTCTGCAGGGCGTGCGCGAACGGGTTCACGAGCGTCCCGTCCTCGCCCTGCCGACCGGCCCACTCGGACCGTTCGTAGTACGAGTCCGTGCGCACCCAACGGCCCGCGGCGCCGATACCGGTGATGTCGCCCAACGCGCCGGCGCCGATCAACGAGCAGAGGCGCCGGTACGAGCCTGTGCCCTGCGTCTGGAATCCGACCTGACACACGAGCCCGCGTTCGCGCGCCGCCGACGAGATCTCCTCGAAGTCGTGCACCGACAGCACGGCCGGTTTCTCGACCAGCACGTCGCAGCCGAGTTCGAACGCCTCCAGCACGAGGTCGCGGTGCGTCGCGGGCGGCGAGGAGATCACGACGACCTCCGGGTGCAGTTCGGCCGCGAGCGACGGCAGGTCCGGATAGGACGGCACCGGCACGTCCACGTCCGCCACGTCGACCACGCCCACGAACGTCGCCAGCCCGTCGTGCCCGAGCCGGACGAGGTTCTCCACGTGCCGCGCCCCGTGCCCCCGAGCTCCGACCAGCGCAACACGCATCGTTCTCACCCTTCTCGGGCGGGCTGCGCCGCGAGCGCGAGCGGTCCGCCGATCACCAGCGCCAGCGGAGGCAGTGCCCACACCAGCACACCGGCGACCACCAACGCGGCCATCAGCATCAGCCGAGGTGCGTGGAATTTCAATGCGCCGCGCCAACGAAGACACGTTTGCGACAGCATCCAGGCACCGGCGGCGGCCGAAGCGGCCAACACGGCCACCCGAACGGGCAATGGCGCGGGCAGCACCGTGACCACTAAGAGGACGTCGGCGACGAGCAACGCCCACCCGAGGCCGAAGAGCACCCCCGGCACCCACTGCACGCGCAGCACCGTCCAGAACCGGCCGACCGGGAGGTCCTCGCGCAGCACCTCGCGGGCCGCGCCGAACGCCGAGAAGGCCGTCACGACCGGCAGCGAGGCGACGAACACGAACACCCCGAGCAGAAGGACGTCCGCGAACTCCTCCAGCCGTCTCATCCCTTCAGCCCCGTCGTCGCGACGCCCGCGACCAGGAACCGCTGGAACGCCAGGAAGAACAGCCCGATCGGCACCAGCGACAGCACCGACATGGCGAACATCGGCCCGTACGAGGACGACGACGTCTGGTCGATGAACAGCCGCAGGCCCATCGGGATCGTGTAGTTCTCGGTCGACGACAGGTAGATCAGCTGCGCGAAGAAGTCGTTCCACGTCCAGATGAACGTGAAGATCGCGGTCGTCACCAGCGCGGGCCTCGACAACGGCAGGACCACGTACCGGAAGTTCCTGACCGGCCCGCAGCCGTCGATCTTCGCGGCCTCGTCCAGCTCGCCCGGGATGCCGCGCATGAACTGCACCATCAGGAACACGAAGAACGCGTCGGTGGCGAGCAGCTTGGGCAGGATCAGCGGCACGAACGTGTCCACCATCCCGAGCCGCTGGAACACGACGTACTGCGGGATGAGCGTGACGTGCGCCGGCAGCATGATCGTGACCAGCGCGAACGCGAACAGCGGGCCGGACAGCCGGAACCGCAGCCGGGCGAACGCGTAGGCGGCGAGCGAGCACGACACGACGTTGCCGACGACCGCCCCGGACGCCACGACGGTCGAGTTGCCGAGGAACGTCCAGAACGACTCGCCGCCCGCACCCTCCAGCGCGCCCGCGTAACCGTCGGCCGTGATCCTGCCGGGGAACAACGACCTCAGGTTCGCCACCAGGTCCTCGACGGGCGTGAGCGACGCCGAGATCAGCCACACGATCGGATAGAGCACCAATGCCAGCACGGCGAGGCACAACAACAACGTGGCGGCACGTCTCATCGCGCGTCTCCGTAGAACACCCAGTACCGCGAGGTCCGGAACAGCACGGCGGTGATCACCGCGATCGCCACCAGCAGCACCCACGCCATCGCCGACGCGTAGCCCATGCGGAACTCCGTGAACCCGCGTTCGTACAGGTAGAGCGTGTAGAACAGGGTCGAGTCGGCCGGTCCCCCGCGCCCGCCGCTCACGACGAACGCCTGCGTGAACGCCTGGAAGGCGTGGATCGTCTCCAGCACCAGGTTGAAGAACAGCACCGGCGACAGCATCGGCAGCGTGATCGACGCGAGCCGGCGCCACCACCCGGCGCCGTCGACCGCGGCCGCGTCCAGGAGATCGCGCGGGATCTGCTGCAACCCGGCCAGGAAGATCACCATCGGGGCGCCGAACTGCCACGCCGACAGCAGCACGATCGTGAGCAGCGCGGTGTCCGGCGTGTCGACCAGGGTGTCGAAGATCGCCCGCCACGCCAGCGCCAGCCCGACCGACGCCCCCAGCAGCGACGGCGCGTAGAAGGCCGAGCGGAAGAACGCCTGTCCCCTGCCGCGCAGCGAGTTCAGCAGCAACGCGACCGCCAGCGCGATGAGGAGTTTGAGCGGCACCGACCACACGACGTACCGGAGCGTCACCCCGACCGAGTCGAGGTAGCGCGGGTCGTCGCCGAACAGCCTGGCGTAGTTGTCGAGGCCGACCCACCGCGGTTCGTTGAACAGGTCGTAGTCGGTGAACGACAGGTACAGCGACACGACCATGGGCGCGACCGTGAGTCCGATGGCGCCGAGCAGCCACGGCGCCAGGAACACGTACGGCACTACTTCAGCGCCTGTTCCGCGTCACGCCAGAACTCGTCCAACGCCTCGTCGAGGGTCTTCTTCCCGAACACGACCTCTTCGTGTTTGCGCTGCATGAGCTTGTAGATCGTGCCGTCGCCTTTGGGCGGGGCGGGTGGCGCGTCACCGAGCTTCGCGTCGACGGCCTTCTGGTACTCGAAGACCACTTTGTCGGCACCGCTGAGGTTCTGCGCCACGGCCTCGCGGATCTTGAGGTTCGCGGGCAGGCCGCGGTTGGCGCCGAGGATCTTGCCGGCGTCCGGGTCGTTCAACAGGAAGTCGATGAGCCGGACCGCCGCGTCCTTGTGCTTGGTGCGGGCGGACGCGCTGATGAGCTGCGACGGTTTGCGGTACGAGCCGAGAACTTCTTTGCTGTCACTGGGATACGGGCCGAGCTTGAGCTCGTCCGGGCGCACGGTGTGGTAGCCGCTGTACAGGCTGTCGTAGCTGTGTTCGGACGCCGAGAGCTTCTTGCCCATCGGGGTCTGCTCGGCACCGGCGTTCACCGTGGTCACGAGCTCGGCCGACGTGGTGGCGTTGCCGTCGCGGAAGTCCTTGGAGAGCTGCCAGAACGCCTTCAGATCGTCCCTGCCGTAGCCGAGCTTCCCGTTGTCGTACAACGCCTTGCCGCGCTGCCGCAGCCAGGTCTCGAAGACGTCCTCGGTGCCGCCGAAGTCGGTCGATCCGGCGATCCCTGTGCTCGCCTGGATCTTCGCCGCAGCCGTCCTGTAGTCGGTCCAGGTCCAGCCCAGCCGCGGCTCGGGTACGCCGGCGGTCGCGAACGGCTTCGGGTCGTAGACGATCGTGGTGGCGTTCTGCGCCAACGGCATCGCGGCCTGCCTGCCGTTCAGGCTGCCGCTGCCGATGAAGCCCTGGTTCCAGTCGGCGGTGCGAATTTCCTTGCCCACGAAAGGGGTGAGGTCCAGCAGGACGTTGCGGCCCGCGTACTCGTTGAGGTAGCGGTAGTCCATCTGGATCACGTCCGGGGCGTTGCCGCCCGCGATCTCGGTGGAGAGCTTCTCGAAGTAGTTCTGAAAGTTCTGGAACGACGTCGCGACCTTCACGTCCGGGTTGCGGCTCTCGAACAGCCGCACCGCCTCGTTCGTGATCTTCGCGCGGCCGTCGTTGCCCCACCAGATGAACCGGATCTCCGCCTGACCGCTCGCCGAACCGCCGCCACACCCGGCCGCCGCGAACGCGCCGCCGAGCACCAAGGCCAGAGCCTTGCGCACGTTGTCTCCTTATCTGAGATCGATGACGTCGACGACGTGGACCGGTTCCCCGGTCTCGAAGCTGCGGTTGGCGGCGAAACCAGTCAGCAGCGAGAGAGTGCCGTCGTAGTGCGTTGCCTTGCGTCCCAACGGGTCCTCTTGGCCGGCCGGGCCGTAGAGCGCGTCGACCATGCGCTGGTCGGCGCCCCCGTGCCCGTCCCGGTCGTAGTCGAGCGGGATGTCCTCGCGTTCCTCGAACAGCCGGTGCACCGACAGCTTCGCCCAGCCCTGCTCGGGGTTGGCGTTCTTGCCGTGCACCGACGCGTCCTGGCCCGACACCCAGGAGTTCTCGACCACCTCGAGTTCGAGGCGTCCCTTGCTGCCGTTGACCATCAGCCGGTAGCCCTCCCACGGCGAGTAGGCCGTGAGGTGGTAGGTGAGGTTGGCGCCGCTGGCGTACCGGACCAGCACCGACATGTCGTCCTCAATGGACACACCGGGTTCGAACGGGTTCTGGTCGCGGCGATAGCCGTCTTCGTGCCGTGCGTCGACATAGAGCTTCTTCAGCCAGTCGTTCTGTTCGAGGTCGATGTCGAACCGGTCGTCGTCGGCGTACCCGTGCCGTTTGCCGTTCTCGTCGCCGTAGAAGAACAACCGGCCGTGCGCGTACACCGTCTCGGGAACGCTGCCGACCCACCAGTTGAGCAGGTCGAAGTGATGGGTCGCCTTGTGCACCATGAGCCCACCGGAGTTGGCCTTGTCGCGGTGCCAGCGGCGGAAGTAGTCGGCGCCGTGCCGGGTGTCGAGCAACCACTCGAAGTGCACGGACCCGATCTCACCGACCGCGCCGTCAGCGAGGAGCGCGCGCACCTGCTCGTGGATCGGGTTGTAGCGGTAGTTGAAGGTGACCGTGACGTTGCCATCGTTGCGTTGCACCGCATCGAGGATCTTGCGCGCCGACGGGACGTCCGTCGTCATCGGCTTCTCCGTCACGACGTCGCAGCCCGCGTCCAACGCCTCGACGACGTACGTGTCGTGGTAGCGGTCGACCGTGGTCACGACGACGACGTCGACCCGTTGCTCGGCGAGCATCTTGAGGAAGTCGGCGGCGTCGTAGGTGGGCACCGGCTCGACCCCCAGATCGGCGAGCCGGTCGTTGTGGACGTTCATCCTCGTGCGGTTCACATCCGCGAACGCCACGAGCTCGCACGTGTCCGCGTGTTCGACCGCGATGGCGTGGACGTGCCGCTCGGCCCGCGATCCCGTCCCGACCACCGCGTACCGCCTGCGCACCATCCCAGCCTCCTCTGCAAACGTTTTCCCCACGCTAGCCGCACCCGCCCTGACCTCGTCAAGAGTTCGGTGTAAACGTTTTCGGTTGTTTCATGGACGAGGATGGCCCCATGCCGACTCCTGTGGTGCTCGACTGCGACCCCGGCCACGACGACGCGATCGCGATCCTGCTCGCGGCCGGCTCGCCCGAGATCGACCTGCGCGCGATCACCACTGTGGCCGCGAACCAGACCCTGGACAAGGTCACCTCGAACGCTCAGCGGCTCTGCACGGCCGCCGGAATTTCGGTGCCGATCGCCCGAGGCAGCGCACAACCGTTGGTGCGCCCCCTTTACGTGGCAGAAGACATCCACGGCGAGTCCGGAATGGATGGTCCGGCGTTCGGCGAGGCGACCGTAGGCGTGGTCCCCGACCACGCGATCGACCTGATGCACGCGCACATGCCGGCGACTTTGGTGGCGACCGGGGCGTTGACGAACGTGGCCCTGTACCTGCGCCGCTACGGCCCTTCAGCGGTGCGCGAGATCGTGCTCATGGGCGGCTCGACCGAACGCGGCAACACCACCCCGTACGCCGAGTTCAACATCTACGTCGACCCGGAGGCGGCCGCGATCGTGTTCGCGAGCGGCGTGCCGATCACGATGATCGGGCTGAACGTGACGCACCAGGCACTGGTGACACCGCAGATCGTGGCGCAGTTGAACGCCCTCGGCGGACTCGGCCGGATCTGCGGCGACCTGATGACGTTCTTCGCGGCCACCTACCGCGAGGTGTTCGGGTTCGCCGCACCGCCGTTGCACGACCCGGTGGCGGTGGCGCGGGTGATCGACCCGTCGCTGGTCACGTGCGTCGAGGCGTTCGTGGGGATCGAGACGACCGGCACGTTCACGCGCGGCGCGACGGTCGTGGACCTGCACGGCAGGCTGGGCCGCGAACCGAACGCGCGGGTGGCCGTCGGCCTCGACGTGGACGGGTTCTTCGACCTCGTGATCGACGCTGTGAGGCGGCTCACGTAACGACAGGTCCCCGCCAGCGATGGAAGGTCCGAAAGAGTGACTTTTCCTGGGGGAGATTTGCCATGACCAACCCTGCGCTGAACCCTGCCTCCGAACAGGCGCCCGTCCAGCCGGACACCGCCGTGCTGCCCGAGTACGAGGTCGTCACGCCGGACCTCACGCCGCCGCAGCCCGAGTTCGCCGCCGCCGTGCCGATGCCGATGCCGCCCGCTCCGAAGCAGAGCAGGACCGGTGTCGTCGTGCTCGCGATCGTCGCCGTGCTGCTGCTGGGCGCGGCCGGGGCGTTCGGCGCGCTGTACTTCGTCGAGAAGAGCGACAAGGCGGCGCTGACCGAGCAGCTCAAGAACAAGGACACCGAGGTCAAGTCCCTCACGCAGAAGGTGTCGGACGCCGAGGCCATCTCTGCGAAGGCCGTCGAGGACAAGGTGAAGGCCGAGAACTCGGCCAAGTCCATGGAGTCGTGCCGCGAGGCCTCCCGCGCGGTGCGGGACGCGGGCATGGCCCAGGACCAGGAAGCCGTCATGAAGTCGCTGTTCGAAATGATGGCCAAGTGCTGACGTAGAAACAAAAAGGGCCGCGACCTCGCTGAGGTCGCGGCCCTTTGCGTTCTGGGTCAGCTGACGGACTTGTCGCCCAGCACGGCCCACTGGCTCCAGCCGGCCTTCTCCTTGTAGAAGCGGCGGATCAGCTTGCCCTCGTCGGTGCGGGCGAACACCTCGACCGTCTTGGTCTGCGCGTGGTACATCGCCGTCGGCGGCGCGGTGACCTTGGTGGTGCCGAGCTTCGCCCACGGGGTCCAGCCCTTGTCGATCGCCCGCGAGTGCTCGACGTAGCCGCCCTCGCCGAGCTGCACGACGTCGATGGTGCCGGTGGTCGAGTTGAAGACCGCGGCCGGTGCACCGGTGCCCTTGCCGCCGAGCGTCGTCCACTGGCCCGCCGCGTACTGCTCGACGCTGCCGGACTCGGTGCGGACGAAGACCTGGTCGACGGCGACGCTCGGGTCGCTGACGATCTTCTTGTCGCCCTGGTCGGCCCACGTGGTGCCGTCCCACTTGACGAGCTTGCCGTCGGCGGAACGGGCGTAGACGTCCTTGTCGGCGACGGCGGGGTCGCCCTCGATCTTGCGGTCGCCGACGGGCGCCCACTTGTCGGTGAAGCGCAGCAGCAGGCCGTCCTCACCGCGGGCGAGGACCTCGACGGCCTTGGTCTTGTCGTTCCAGCTGAGCACCGGCTGGCCCGCGACGGCGGTGTCGCCCACCGCGACCCACTGGCCGTCGGTGCGGCGGTAGACCTTGCCGTCCGTGCCGCGCGCGAACACCTCGACGATCTTCGTCTCCGGGTTCATCAGCGCGACCGGGTCACCAGCGAAGAGCTCGGGGCCGAGCTGCTGCCAGCCCGCCCAGCGGCTCGTCTTGTGGAAGTTCGTCATGACGGTGCCGTCGGTGCCGCGCGCGAAGATCTCCAGCTGCTGCTGGCCGGTGTTGGAGATCTGCGGGCCGGAGGCGACGACGACCTTGTCCGTCACGGGTGTCTCGCTGCCGGTGCCGGAGCTGCCCGCCTCGAGGATGTTGTTGTAGCGCAGCGGCACGTACTTGCGGGCCGTGCTCGCGCTCCACACGCGCTGGACGGTCCTGCTGCCGTCCGGACCGGCCTGCTCGCGCACGATGGGGCGCGTCTTGGCGGCGTCGGCCCAGCCGATGAACAGCGCGACGTGGTTCTCGCGGTCGTTGAGCGCGTCGCCGGGGCGGAGGTCCTCCCAGTCGATGCGGTGCGCGACCTGCTCGAGGATGTGCGTGGTGTAGGAGATGCGCAGGCCCCAGGCCATCGAGACGAAGCCGGAGCAGTCGGTGCGGTAGGCGCCGTACTTGTTGCCGAAGCAGTCGCTCTGGCTGTACGGCACACGGGCGCTGATCCACGTGCGCGAGCGCGCGAGGACCTCGCTGCGCGTGATCTTGGAGTTGGCCTCGTACGCCCCGCAGATGACGCCGCCCTCGGCCGCGACCGCGACGTCAGGCATGGCCAGCGTCGAGCCGAACGTGATGGCCGCCGCTGCCACCGCCAACATCCCCCACCGTTTCATGCGGGTCACCGTAGCAAGGCGATGTGAAGTTTTGGTCCGGTCGAACGTCTTGTCTTGCGTCCGTTCACCGCTTGTTGACGATGATCACGCATGATCGCGCACGCTCAGGTACCGACGCGGTACGTACAGCTCAGCAGTGCTGTCGTAGGGGTAGTGGACGGTGCGCAACCGGGTCCGGTGACCGCCCGCCTGCTCGTAGCACCAGTAGCGTTCCGGTTCCTCCGCCCAGCCGGCGAAGATCACGACATGGCGGGTGAGGTTGGTGCCGTCGGCGCGGATGACGATGTCGCCCACGGCCAGGTCGCCCGCGAGGATCAGCGTGCTCACCCCGGCGAGACCTGGGGTGTCGAGGCCGCCGTGCCGGTGCTCGGGCCTGCCCGGAAGTCCCCACGCCATCGACACGAACCCGGAGCAGTCGGCGCGGTAGGTGCCGTGCTCGTTCTCGTGGAAGCTCGTCTGGCTGTACGGCACCTGGTCGCGCAGCCACGTCCCCGCGCGTTCGACGATCTCGGTGCGGTGGATCAGGCGGCCGGCGGCACGTGCGGTGGTCACGCCGCCGATGGTCGGACCGGGATCTCTAGATTTCCTGCAAGCTCTCTACAAGATCGGCGTCGCTGATCTCGGCGGTCACCCAGGCCAGCGGGTAGCTGAGTTCGATGGTGTCGATCTCCCGTTTGAGCCGCACGCCGGGCAGCACCTTGCGGACGAGCGCGAGCATCGCGTGGTTGTCGGGCAGGACGTTGCCGTGCAGTTCGGCGACGCCCATCCTGGCCGCGACCGTCGTGAGCTCCTCCAGCAACTTGCGGCCGACGCCCCGGCGTTGCCACAGGTCGACCACGGCGACGGCGATCTCGGCGCCGCACTCGCCGGTCCTGATCACCCTGGCGATGCCGATCGGGTCGCCGCCGACCCGTGCGCACACGGCTGCGTGCCGTTCCCCGTCGACGTCCACCAGCACCCGGCGCGCGGACGCCGTGAGCCGAGGGGTCGGCGAGTGAAAACGCAGGTAGCGACTTCGGGCGGACAGTCCTGCGAACACCGCGTCCACGGCTTCCGGCGCGGTGTCGCGGTCGAGCTCGGTGACGCGCATGAGGATCGCCCCTCCTGGGTTCGGAATCCGAACTGTAGCTGGGTTCGAAAATCGAACGCAAGGGATATCCTGGGTGCATGTCGTACTCGGACTTCGCGTCGCTGCCGTGCACGCTGAGCCGCCCGGCCGCGTTGCTGGGCGAGCGCTGGACGCTGCTGCTGCTCCGCCAGATCTTCCTGGGGACCCGACGCTTCGAGGACTTCCAGACGACGATGGACATCTCGCGCAGCGTCCTGACCGACCGCCTGAACGTGCTGCTGCAGGAGGACGTCCTCAAGCGCGTGCCTTATCACGAAGACGGCCGCACACGGCACGAATACCGCCTCACGGAAAAGGGCCGCGATCTCTATCCCGTGCTGATGGCGTTGCGCACGTGGGGTGCGAAGTGGATGGCGCCCGACGAGGAGGAGTTCTTCCAGCTGCACCACCGCGACTGCGGCGGCGACGTGCGCGCGAAGGTCGAGTGCACCGAGTGCGCCGCCGAACTGACCGCGCGCGACGTGCAGGTGACGACCAGGCAGTGAACTTGTACTGACAACCGTCGAAGCCCGGGTGAACTTCGCGCGTGCTTCATTGCCGAAGACGGTTTCAGGCCGCAAGTCTGCCTGTCATGACAAGAGCTGCTCTCGCGTTATTGCTGCCTCTCCTGCTGGTGACCCCGGCTGCGGTCGCGGCACCGGCGAAGACCCCGAAGGTGCTCGTGATCGGGCTCGACGGCGCCCGGTACGACAAGCTCGTCAGCGGCGACACCCCGAACGTCAAGGCGCTGCTCAACCGCGGGTACGGCGCCCGCAGCGCGTTGTACGGCTCGGGCATGGCCCAGACGTCCAGCGGTCCCGGCTGGTCCACGATCCTCACCGGCGTCTGGCCGGACAAGCACAAGGTGAAGGACAACTCCTTCAGCGGCAACGCCCTCACGTCGTACCCGAGCTGGCTGGAGCGCGCGAACACGGCGAACCCGGGCCTGTCGACGTACGCGGCGGTCGACTGGAAGCCGATCAGCGACCAGGTCCTGCGCTCCGGCCAGGACCGCAAGTACGTCCTCGACGGCGACTCGGCGGGCTACACCGGGTCGGACGAGAAGATCACCGTCGACGCCGAGCAGCACCTGCGCAACGACGCCGCCGACGCGTCGTTCGTCTACCTCGGCCAGATCGACATCGCGGGCCACGACCACGGCGCGGACTCCCCGCAGTACGCGGCGGCGATGCGCACGAACGACGCGCAGATCGGCCGTCTGGTGCGCGCCATCGAGTCGCGGCCGTCGTACGCGTCCGAGGACTGGCTGATCATGATCACCACCGACCACGGCCACACGGCGGCGGGCGGCCACGGCGGTGACTCGCAGGAAGAGCGCATGACGTTCGTGATCTCGACCGGGTCCGCGCGTCCGGCCGTGGCGCCGAAGCTGGTCGACGTGGCGGCGTCCGCGGTGAAGCACCTCAACGTCTCGGCTTCGCTGGACGGCTACGCGCTCGGCAGCGCGCCCGTCGACCCGTTCGACTCGGTGACGCTGAAGCCGCGCCAGGACGAGACCGGCGTGCCTGCGTCGGTGCTGGGCTGGACGCGCCAGGGCCCGGCCGGCTGGACGGTCACCACCGCGTCGTCGATGCCGCAGGGCGTGGCGGAGTGGCAGGGCTGGTCGTTCACCACCGACGAGTTCTGGACCCGTGCGGCGCCGTCGCAGTCGCGTGAGGCGAACGTGCGCGCGCGTGGTGTCTTCGCCGTCGCCGACCCGGACGAGTGGGACGACAAGGGTTCGCCGTCCTCGCGCGGCAAGTTCGACTCGACGCTCACCTCGCCCTCCTACGACGTCAGCGGCAAGTCGTCGGTGAAGCTCGACTACTTCTCGCACTACCTGCAGGAGGGCACGCAGCGCGGCACGGTCGCGGTGTCGTTCGACGGCGGCGCCGAGCAGGTCGTCCGCACGCACAACGCGGACGGCCTCGCGCAGCAGGTGTCGCTGACCGTCGCGGTGCCCTCGGGCGCGCGCACGGCCCGTGTCTCGTGGCGCCTCTTCGACGCCGGCAACAACTGGTACTGGGCGGTCGACGCTCCCCGCCTGTCCTAGTTCGCCCGCTTGAGGGTGCGCAGGACCGGGGCCGCCTCGAACTCGCTGACGCCGTCGAGGACTCCGATGCTCTCGGTCTGATAGCGGTAGAGATCGCCGCTGCCACGGCAGGTCACGCTGGCGACGAGGTTCGCCGGGCCTGTCGTGGCGGCCGCGAAGTACACCTCGGGATGGGTTGCCAGTGCGGCACCGACCTCGGCGAGGTGGCGTGGCTGGACGCGCATCCACACCCTGGCCTGGGTGGCGAACCCGAACAACGCGGGGTCGGCGTCGAGTTGCAGCTCCAGCACCGCGGTCTTGCGCAGGTGCTCGACGCGGCGCCGGGCGGTGGACTCGGAGGTGCCCGCCTTCGTGGCCAGTTCGGCGAACCCGGCGCGGCCGTCGGCCTGCAGGACCGCGATGAGCTGCTCGTCGAGCGGCGTTAGTTCGGTCGGTGGTTCGTAGGCGAAGTCTGGCCGTAGGACGGCCTCTTCTTCTTCGGTGAGGCACGCGATGCCGCGCCACGTTCCGGGTGAGGCGAAGCCGCGCAGGATGCTGTGCGCGCTCACGTCCACCAGCCGTCTGGGGAGGCGGTCGAGCAGGAGTTCGTCGGCGGTCTCCACCTGTTGCAGGCAGGAGATCTCGGTGCCGCCGGACATCAGGTGCACCCAGAACGTGTCCGGGCGCTTCGCCAGCGCCTGGGCCAACACCGGTCCGGCGTCCGGGGTGCAGCGCAACCGCAGCGTCCAGGCGTGGTGGCCGAGCCGGAACCGGTTGAGCGCGCCCCGCACCCTCACTCCGCTCTCGCGGAGCCGTTGGTGGCGGCGGGCGACCGTGTGTTCGGAGACGCCGAGCACGCCGGCGATCTTCGCGAACGGCGCGCGGCCGTCGATCTGCAGCGCGTGGACCAGCTTTCGATCGAGGGATTCCACCGGTCTGACGCTAGTTGAAGATGGTTTCCGCCGCATTGGCGGTTGCGGGCGCCGGATCGCTGCTGCCGAACTCCAGGCTGGGCGCATGGTCGATTTCGAGGAGTTCTACCGCGGCGGGCAACTGGTCGAGGGCGTGCCGAACAACGGCGTGCCGTGGGACATCGGTGCGCCGCAACCGATCGTCGTCGCGTGGGAGGCCGCCGGACGGTTCCGCGGACGCGTGCTGGACGCCGGGTGCGGCACGGGTGACAACGCGCTCTTCCTTGCCGCACAGGGCTATCAGGTCACGGGTGTCGACATCGCGCCCACGGCCGTCGAGATCGCTCGCGGCCGGGGCGACGGCGTCGAGTGGATCGTCGGGTCGACGTTCGCCGGTCCGTTCGACACGGTGCTCGCGAGCGCGTTGTTCCACTGCGTGCCGCCCGACGAACGCCCGGCGCTCGCCGTGGCGTTGCGGGAGGCGGCGGGCGACGAGGCGCTGCTGAACCTGACCTCGCTCGCGGTCGACGGCGGACCGTTCGCCGTGACCGAGGACGAACTGCGCTCGGCGTTGACCGGCGCGGGCTGGGAGATCACCCGGTTCTGGCGGGACGTCGTCGGCCTGAACGGCGTCGACGGCCTGCCGGAACTGCCGGTCTGGGCCGTGGAAGCTACCGCAGCGAGTCGAGGTGGCCGCGCAACACCGACAGCGTGAGCTCCGGCGTCATCCGGTCCGGGTGCAGCACGCCGTCCACGGTCAGGCCGTTGAGCAGCGACGCGAGCCGTTCGGTCTCCAGCGCGAGATCGTGCGTGGCCGCGATCGTCCCCGCCTTGGACATCACCGTCAGTGCGCGGTGGCAGAGCGCGCGAAGGCCGTCGTAGAGCCGTTCCGCGTGCGGCAGCAGCGACGGCCGGGTGCGCGCGGCGGTTGCGAAAGCCAGCCACAGCACGGCTTCGTCTCGCCGCCGGTCGTCGAGCGGGAGCACCTCGGACAACACGCGCTCGCCGGGACGGCGCACGTCGGCCGGGTCCTTCCTCGCCCTGACGTGCTCGAAGACCCGCCGGTCGATGGACTCGATGAGGAACTCGACGGCGAAGACGACCATGGCGTCGTGGCTGTCGAAGTAGTGGCGGATCGACCCGATCGACAGGCCCGCCTCCATCGCGACGTTGCGCAGCGAGGCCTGTTCGACGCCGTCGCGCACGACCACGCGGAACACCGCCTCGGCAACGTCTCGGCGGCGGGCGACGGGATCGACGACTCTCGGTGACACCTCCCTTTTGTAGCATGACCCTGCTAGTTTAAGTAGCAGGGTCATGCTACAAAGGGGGTTGCGATGACATATCTGCTGATAGCGGCCGGTGTGGTGTACGTGCTCGTGCGGCGGTTCATGGGGGAACCGCTGAACGCACGAGACCTGTTGGCGCCGCCCGCGTTCCTGCTGTTCTTCGGCATTCGCGCTGTCGAGGAGTTCCACCTCGTCTACCTGGTGCCGCTGCTGGCCGGGTTCGCGTTCGGGGCGTTCCGGGGGATGACGATCAGGCTGTTCGAACGCGACGGGCACCTGTGGCAGCGGTACACGCCGTGGACGTTGGTCGTGTGGGTGACGTCGATCGGGGTGAGCCTCGGGCTGGGACTGCTGATCGGCGGGCACGCGCCGACGCAGCTGTCGATCGGCGTGAGCATGCTCGGCGAACTGTGCGTCGTGGGAGCGAAGGCGTTGAACACCGGCCTGCCGTTCGCGCCGGAACGGGTGTCCAATGGAAGGCATGGAGCGTCGTGATTTCCTGGTGGGGGCCGGACTTCTCGCTGTCGCGCCGACCGCGTCGTCCGCGGCGCAGGGACTGGACTGGGGCGCCGTGCGCCGTGAGTTCCGGCTCGATCCCGCGCTGACCAACCTGGGGCTGTTCTATCTCGCGTCGAACCCGCGGGAGGTGCGGGACGCGGTCGCCGAGTTCCAGCGCAGGCTCGACGCCAACTCGCACGACCTGATGCCCGAGGAGGCGCAGAAGGTCGCCGAAGCGCTCGGGCAGTACGTCGGGGGTGCGGCGGACGACATCGCGTTCGTGCCGAACACGACCATGGGGCTCTCGATCGTCTACGGCGGCCTGAAACTGCGCGCCGACCAGGAGTTGCTGCTCAACGACCAGGACCACGCGTGGCACCAGCAGGCGGCGCGGCTCGCGGCCGGACGGGTGGGCGCGAAGGTCAGGGTCGGCACGCTCTACGAGAACTCGGCGAAGGCCACCGAGGACGAGATCGCGACGCGGCTGCGGAACTCCATCACGCCGCAGACCCGGGCCGTCGGCATCACGTGGGTGCAGTCGAGCACGGGCCTGCGGATGCCCGTGCGGGCGTGTGCAGCCGTTGTGGCGGAGGCGAACCGTGGCCGCAAGTCGGAGGATCGGTGTCTCCTCGTCGTAGACGGCGTGCACGGACTGGCGGCGGTCGACGACGACGCGGCGCGGTTGGGCGCGGACGTGTTCGTGGCGGGGACGCACAAGTGGCTGTTCGGGCCGCGCGGCACCGGCATGGTGTGGGTGAACCCCGAGGTGAGCGGCGAGATCGTGCCGTTGCTGCCGAGCCTGAGCGACCGCAGTGCGACGGCGTTGCTCGGGCCCGGCGGCTTCCACGCGTTCGAGCAGTACTTCGCGGTCGCGGCGGCGGTGCGGTTCCACCAACGCCTCGGCCGTCCGCAGGTGGCCGCCCGGATCGCCGAGCTGTCCGGGCGGTTCGTCGCGGGGCTCGCGGAGATCCCCGGCGTCGTCGTGCACACGCCGTCGTCGTTGTCGGCGGGGCTGGTGTGCTTCGACGTGCCGGGGTCGACCGGGCCCGAGCTCGTGCAGCGGTTGGCGGACAAGAACATTCAGATCACGACCGCCGCATACCGGATCCCGTACGCGCGGATCGGCACGTCGATCCTGAACACACCCGAGGAGATCGACCGGACCGTGCGGGAGATCAGCGCCCTGGCCCGATGAAGCTCGGCAGCTCGGCCAGTCCCGGTGGTTCGAGCTGCACGCTGGTGTTCTCCATCATCACCTGCGGCTCGTTCATCGCGTCGTGCGCGAACCATCCTCCTCCGAGGACGAGCACGAGCAGTCCGGCCGCGATGAACGACGTGGTCGGGAGTCGCCGCTTCGGTTCCTCTTCCTTGCGCGGCAGGGGAACCTCGGCGGTGGGCTGCTCGCCGGGTTCGGGTTCCAGTTGCACGGCTTCGAGGTACGCGCCGGTCGCGGCCGCGCCGTCCGGGCCCCGCAGGACCGGGATGCGCAGCCGTTCCGCGATCTCCCTTGCCACCAGGGGAATCCGGGCCGAGCCGCCGACCAGCAGCACGACGTCGGGCCGGTCCAGGCCTGCGCTCGCGACGACGCGTTCCAGGGCGTCGACCGTCAGCTCGACCGACGGCCGGATGACCGACTCGAACTCGAGACGGCTCAGCCTGACCTCGCGCATCTCCCCGTTCGTTGCCAGATAAGGGATTCTGACCTCCGGGTAGCTGCCGAGCAGTTCCTTGGCCTCGACGCAGCTGCGCACCAGCTCACGGCTGTGCGTGCCGATCTTCGCGATGACGTGCTCCGCGACCAGGCCGTCGAGGTCGAACCCGCCGACCTCGACGCGTTCGGGCTGCCCGGCGAGCAACAGCACGCCCTGCTTGCGCAGCAGCGTGATGTCGCATCCGGTGGCACCGAAGTCGAACACCACCACCGTGCCGTGCTCGGGCATCCGGGCGTCGGCGTCGAACGCGATGGCGGCGGCGTGCGGTGCCGGGACGAACAGCACGTCCGCCCGTCCCGCGTCGATGAGGTCCTGGCGCAGCTGTTCGAGGTGTTCGTGCGGCCAGCACAGCGGATGGGTCATGGCCACGCGGCTGGGCGGTTCCCCGTGCCGGCGCGCGAGGTCGTCGAGGAGGTGCGCGACCTCCCTGGCCGGCGCCTGCTGATGACGGCTGCTGGTGGTGACGCCACCGCCGGTGGCGACGGTGGCGCCTGCGGATCCGAGATCGAGCCCAACCTGGTACGACATGGTGGTCACCCCTCACTGCGGACACCCACCACACGTACGTCTCACTTGGTCTGGTTCAACTGCTCCGCGAGTTGCCTGGCCTCGTCGGCCGTGAACTTCCCGGAGATCTCCGTCGAGCCACCGGTGATCGGCGACTGGATGGTGGGCGCGCTGAGCACCCGTCCGTTGATCAGGATCGCGACCTGCTTCTCCACGTTGGCGGTCGTGAAGTCGCCCCACGTCTTCGCGCCCTCGGCGTCGAACTCGATCGTGATCACGTGGCCGCCGGCGGTCGGGCTGAACGAGGACGTGGCCTTGGCGATCCGCTCACCGTCGAGGGCGACCGGGCCCAGGTCGTACCGGTACTCGCCGGCGTCGCACGTCACCAGCGGCGCGGCGGCGTCGTCGTGGCCGACCAGCGGATCCGGTGCGGCGCAGTCGAACGCCTCCAGCGCCTGCGTGCGGACGGTGTCGTCGGAGCTCTGCCGCTTGCTCTTCGCCTCCTGGACCGCGGGGTCGCCGGCTTCCTTCTGCGGCACCGGGTAGCCGGAGGACGGCTTGGACGTCGGCTCGGCGGTCGTCACCAGCCGGAAGGTGAGCTTGCCGTCGAGCCACGCCTGCTTGGTCGGCGCACCCTGTTCGGTGGCCGTGCAGGCGCTGAGGGCGAGCAGGAGCACCACGGCGAGGATCTTCATGTCGTTGGCTTACCACGACATCAGGAGCTTCGCCGCCACTTCCGCACCGTCCGTGCGCACCTGTGGGGAGACCTTTCGCGCTTGGTCCGCGAGTTCCAGCACCTCGGCGAGGACGTTCGGTGTCACGGCTTGCGCCGCACGGCCGATGCCCAGCCGTTCGACCTGGGCACCCCAGTAGTACTGGTCGTACATGTGGGGCAACACGATTTGCGGTGCACCTGCTGCTGCGGCGGTCGTGGTGGTGCCCGCGCCGCCGTGGTGCGCGACTGCGGCCGTGCGGCGGAACAACGCCTGCTGGTTCACCTCGCCGATCGTGAGGCACTCCGGCGCGTCGACGCTCAGATCGGCCCAACCTCGTTGCAGGACAACGCGCTTGCCGAGGTGACGGGCTGCTTCGACGGCTTCTCGCGCCGTGTCCCGGGAGCCGCGCATGCTGCCGAGACCGAAGTAGATCGGGGGTTCGCCGTCGTCCAGGAACGCTTCGAGTTCGGGGGTGAGCGGTCGCTGGTCGTCGATGAGCCAGGCGCCGGTCTGCGTCAGCTCCCCCGGTCCGGGCCACGGGCCGAGCACCGGGTCCGCGGCGAGCCACGGGGCGTCGCCGAAGATGTGGTCGCGGACGTCGTCGATCGGGCTGAGGCCGAGCTTCGCGCGTTCCTCGTTCAGCGTGTCGCGGGAGCTCACGAAGTACTGGCGGTGCTGCTCCCACTGCGCGAGGTTCTCCTCCGGGGTTCCGTTCACCGGAACGCGGCCGAGCATCGCGGGTGGTGCGTGGTGCGGTGAGGGCAGCGTGTTCGAGCAGAAGCTCGCGTAGACGTACCGCGCTTTGATGCTCTCCGCGACGGACCTGGTCGCGTGCTGCAACGCGCCGCCTGCCACCAGGACGTCCGCCTGGCGCGCGGCGTTCGTGACGACGCGGAACTGCTCCCTGACCGACTCCTGTGCGAGCCGGCGCAACTCGTCGGGCGTGGACTTGACGGCGGTGGCGGTGCGGAGGTTCGGGCCCACCGGAGTGAAGGTGAGGCCGTTGCCGGTGATCAGTTCCTCGAAGTCCGGCGGCGCGACGACGTGGACGTCGTTGCCGAGTTCTCGGAGTCGCACGGCCAGTGCGGTGACCGGCTGCGCCTCGCCCCGCGACCCGATCGTGGACAGCAGAAATCGCATCGTGAATCCCCTCAATCCCCTGGTCAGGGCACGAATTGTGGGGCCGGTACGGGGTCTTGCGGCAAGTCCCCCCACGCGCTATAAGTTCCAATGGGGAGAAAACGCAGCCCGCCCGAGCACCTGGCTCAGGCGGGCTGATTCGCGTTCTGGACCCTTAGTGGGCCGCGTCGTCCCAGGAGCGGCCGACGCCGACCGAGACCTCCAGCGGCACCTGCAACTGGTAGGCGTTGCCCATCTGGTCGCGCACGAGGGCCTCCACGGCCTCGCGCTCGCCCTCGGCGACCTCCAGCACCAGTTCGTCGTGCACCTGCAGCAGCATGCGCGAGCGCAGGCCCGACTCCTCCAGCGCCCGGTACACGCCCAGCATGGCCACCTTGATGATGTCGGCGGCACTGCCCTGGATCGGCGCGTTGAGGGCCATGCGCTCGGCCATCTCGCGGCGCTGGCGGTTGTCCGACGTCAGGTCCGGCAGGTAGCGGCGGCGGCCCAGCACCGTCTCGGTGTAGCCGTCCTTGCCTGCCTTCTTCACGATCTCGTTGAGGTAGTCGCGCACGCCGCCGAAACGGTTGAAGTACGCCTCCATCTGCTCGCGGGCCTCTTCCGTCGGGATGCGGAGCTGCTGCGACAGCCCGAACACCGACAGGCCGTACGCGAGGCCGTACGACATCGCCTTGATGCGGCGGCGCATCTCGCCCGTCACCTCGGAGGTGGGGATCGCGAACGCCTGCGACGCCACGTAGGTGTGCAGGTCCTCGCCCGAGTTGAAGGCCGCGATCAGGCCCTCGTCGCCGGACAGCGTCGCCATGATCCGCATCTCGATCTGGCTGTAGTCCGCGGTCATCAGCTCCGCGTAGCCCTTGCCGACGACGAACGCCTGGCGGATGCGGCGGCCCTCGTCCGTGCGGATCGGGATGTTCTGCAGGTTCGGGTCGGTCGAGGACAGCCGGCCGGTCGCGGCGATC
Source organism: Lentzea sp. JNUCC 0626 (assembly GCF_043632865.1). Taxonomy (NCBI): domain Bacteria; kingdom Bacillati; phylum Actinomycetota; class Actinomycetes; order Pseudonocardiales; family Pseudonocardiaceae; genus Lentzea; species Lentzea sp. JNUCC 0626. The sequence goes on along the minus strand of NZ_CP171635.1, from coordinate 9,451,379 downwards.
GTCTGGTGGAACGTCGTGTGGATGCGGCCGTCGTCGGCCACCGACTTCAGCAGGCCGTCCACAGTGGACTTGAGGCGGGTGACGTCCCGGTGCGACAGCAGGTGCTGCAGGAACGGGTGCTCGGTCTGCTCGAACAGGTTCTGCAGCGCGTCCGCGTCCGTGGTGTAGCCGGTCTTGGTCTTCTTCGTCTTCGGCATGTCGAGCTCTTCGAAGAGCACCACCTGCAGCTGCTTCGGGCTGCCGAGGTTGATCTCCTTGCCGATCACCGAGTACGCGTCCTGCGCCGCCTGCTTCACGCCGGCCGCGAAGTGCGCCTCCAGTTCGGAGAGGTGGTCGACGTCGATCGCGATGCCGACGGCCTCGACCTCGTCCAGCACGTTCATCAGCGGCAGCTCGATCTTCGCGAGCAGCTCGGTGCCGCCGATGGTGACGAGTTCCTCGTCGAGGCGGTCCGCCAGCTCGGCGACGGCCCGCGCGCGCAGGATCGTGCTGGTCGCGACCTTCTGCGCCTCTTCGGACTCGTCGGTGAGCAGCGACAGCTGCCCGTCACCGGACTCCTCGGCCCGCAGCTCGCGCTTGAGGTAGCGCAGCGCCAGGTCGTCCAGCGCGAACGATCGTTGACCCGGCCTGACCAGGTAGGCGGCGAGCGCCGTGTCGGAGGAGAGGCCGCGCAGCTTCCAGCCGCGGGCGCGCACGCGGCGCAGCGGCAGCTTCAGGTCATGACCCGCCTTGGCGATCTTCTCGTCGGCGAGCCACTTCGCGAGCGCCTGCTCGTCGGCCTCGTTCAGCTCGGTGACGTCGACGTAGCCGCCCTCGCCGTCGGCCGTGCAGAGCGCGACGCCCTCCAGGTCCGTGGTGATGCGCAGCGCGACACCGACGCGCGTCTTGCTCGCGTGCTCGGCCAGCCACTTCTCGAGCGTGCCCGCCTCGATCGTGCCGCCGGAGACCTCGAAGCCCTCCTCGGCCTCGGGTTCCGCGGTCGTGAGCGTCTGGAAGAGACGGTCGCGCAGGACGCGGAACTCCAGCTCGTCGAACAGCCGGTGCACCGCGTCGCGGTCCCACTGCTGCACCTCGAGGCCGTCGATCTGGTACGGCAGCTCGACGTCCTTGATCAGCTCGGTCAGCTGGCGGTTCATGATGATGTTCGCCAGGTTGCCGCGCAGGGCCTCGCCGACCTTGCCGGGCACCTCGTCGATGCGGTCGACCAGCTCGTTGAGCCCGCCGAACTGGTTGAGCAGCTTGATGATCGTCTTCGGCCCGACGCCGGGCGTGTTCGGCAGGTTGTCCGACGAGTCTCCGCGCACCGCCGCGTAGTCCGCGTACTGGTCGGGCCGCACGCCGTGCTTCTCCTCGACGTACGCGGGCGTGAACCGCCCCATCTCGGAGACGCCCTTGACCGGGTAGAGCACCGTCACCTTGTCGTTGACCAGCTGGAACGCGTCCCGGTCACCGGTGACGATCTCGACGTCGATCCCCTGCGCCACGGCCTGCGTGGTCAGGGTCGCGATGATGTCGTCCGCCTCGTAGTTCTCCTTCTCCATGGTCGGGATGGCCAGCGTGGCCAGCACGTCCTTGATCAGGGAGACCTGGCTGCGGAACTCGTCCGGCGTCTTGGTGCGCCCGGCCTTGTACTCGGGGTACTGCTCGGACCGGAAGGTCTTGCGCGACACGTCGAACGCCACCGCGACGTGCGTGGGCTGCTCGTCCCGCAGGATGTTGATCAACATGGACGTGAACCCGTACACGGCGTTCATGACCTGCCCCGTCTTCGTCACGAAGTTCTCGGCGGGCAGGGCGTAGAACGCTCGGTAGGCCATCGAGTGACCGTCGATGAGCAGGAGCCGCTTCACGTCTGAGTGAGTCACGAGCCCGAGTCTAGGGTGGAGGTCTGACAGTTTCGCTTGAGCCCTTGGAGCCCGTGTGACCGCCGACCTGCCAATCGAGTTCGCCGACGAGCAGCTGCACGTCCGCATGGGCATAGAAATCACCCGATGGGATGTCCAGGAGATGGTCGGCACGATGCCGGTCAACGGCAACCGCCAGCCCTTCGGCCTGCTGCACGGCGGAGCCAACGCCGTCCTGGCCGAACAGCTCGGCTCCATCGCCTCCGCGATGCACGCCTCCGAGCACGGTCTGATCGCACTGGGGCTCGAACTGTCCTGCACGCACCACCGCGCCGCGCGCGAAGGCATGGTCACCGGCGTGGCCCGCCCGATTCACCTGGGCCGCAGCACCACGACCTACGAGATCGTGATCACCGACGAGGACGGCAAGCGCACCTGCACCGCCCGCCTCACCTGCCTCCTGCGCCCCAAGCCGCCGGGCGCCTGACCTCTTGCCCCAGGCCTGGCGCCGGCCCAGGCCCGGGGGCTCTTCGCCCAACTTCTCGGCTCCCCCAGCCGTCGTCGCGTCGCACTGCGGAAAACCCCACCCCGGCCGTGCGGTCAACCCCACCCCGTTTGTGCGGCAAGCCCCAGTGCCCGACCAAGATCACCCCGACATCGTGAAGGCATGACCTTCACGACTCGAACGACAGCGGCGGTCCTGTGCGCCGCGCTGGCCGCGGCCTCGGTCCCGGCCACCGCGTCCGCCCACCCGGCTCGCGGCCGCCTCCTCGACGTCGTCCCGGTGTCCACGTTGGACACCAACCAGCTGGTCGACTACCTGGGGGACCACGCCTTGGACGCCTCGCGCGTCCGCTTCGCCGTGGACGCGAAGCGCATCACCTACCGCACCATCGACCCGTCCGGCAGACCGACGACCGCGAGCGCGCTGGTCGTGTTGCCCCACAACGCGACCCGCACCCCGCGCCAGGCCGCCTGGCTGCACGGCACCACCGGCCACCGGGGCTCCGTCTCCTCCGTGAGCGAAGGCACCGACAGGGCCACGGCCTACTTCCTCGCCTCGGCGGGCTACCTCACCACCGCCCCCGACTACCTGGGCCTGGGCACCGGCCCCGGCACCCACCCGTACATGGACGGCCCGTCCACCGCCACAGCCTCCGTCGACGCCCTGCGCGCAACCCGCGAGTACGCAGCTCGAAGAGGCTTACGCCCCGACCCGCGCGTCATGATCACCGGCCACTCCCAGGGCGGACACGCCACGATGGCACTGGGCCAGGCCATCCACCGCAACGCCGACCCGCACCTCAAGATCGGCGCCCTGGCACCGATCAGCGGCCCGTTCAAGCCGAGCCTGCTGGTACCCAAAGCACTGAACGACGAGATCGCCAACGGCGTCGCCTACCTGGCGTACTGGACGGTGGCCTGGAACCGCCTCCACCACCTCTACGACACCCCGTCCGAAGCCTTCCGCGACCCGAAGGTCGAGCAACTCTTCGACGGCGACCACCGCAACGAGGACATCTTCCGCCACCTGCCCGCGACGATGCGCGAACTCCTGACCGACACCTACTACACCCGCCTGCAAAACCCAACGGGCGTCCTGCGCGCCAAGCTGCGCGAGTCCGACAGCTACTGCGACTGGCGCCCAACAGGGCCGGTGACGCTCTACTCCTCAGCCGGCGACCGCGACACGCTCCTGGAAACCTCCGCCTACTGCGACCAACGCCTGAAACACCACGACGCCCGCAGCAAGCTGATCGACCTGGGCGCAGACGTGAGCCACGGCGCCGCCGCAAAGCTGGCCCTGCCCCACGTCCTGACCGACTTCGACCGCACCTGACCCCGCCAACCACCCGAAGCGGGCGCCAAACACCTCCCGCCCCGCTCCACGAACACCAAGCGCGGAGTCGGCGTGAGCGAATAGCAGCCGACCCCGCCCACCTCACATCCGAGCGGCATCCCCGCTGAACGGCTGGCGGGCAAACGAAAGCGGGGCGGAGGAAACCCTCCGCCCCGCCCCGAAAACCGAACCTCAGTGAGCCTCACCCAGGTACGCGTCGCGCACCCGCTGGTCGGCCAGGAGCGAGTGCCCCGGACCGTCCAAAGTGGTCTTGCCGAGGTCGATCACGTACCCGTGGTCCGACAGCGCCAGAGCCGCCAGCGCGTTCTGCTCCACCAGAAGAATGGTGGTGCCGAGCGACTGGAGTTCCTTGATGGTGTCGAAGATCTTCTGCGTCATGATCGGCGAGAGACCCATCGAGGGCTCGTCGAGCATCAGCAGGCGGGGCTTCGACATCATGGCGCGGCCGATGGCCAGCATCTGCTGCTCACCACCGGAGAACAGACCGGCCTTGTTGTGCTTGCGCTCTCCCAGGACGGGGAACAGCTCGTACACGCGTTCCATGTCGGCCTGGACGCCGTCGTCCTTGCGGACGTAGGCGCCGAGCTGCAGGTTCTCCTCCACGGTCATCCGCGGGAAGAGCCGGCGGCCCTCGGGGCAGTGCGCGATGCCCTCACCGAGGATCGCGTGCGCCGGGTCGTTGTGGATCGGCTTGCCCTGGAACAGGATCTCGCCCGCCGCCGGTCGGAGCAGACCCGAGATGGTGCGCAGGGTCGTGGTCTTGCCCGCACCGTTCGAGCCGATCAGCGACACGATCTGGCCGGCCTCGACCGTGAACGAGATGTCGCGGACGGCCTCGATCGCGCCATAGGCGACCGAGAGGTTGCGGACTTCGAGCAGCGCGGTCATGCCTGCTCCTCCTCAGCAGCTGCGGCGGCCTCGACGTCGTGCTGGACTTCCTCCGGCGGCTTGCCGAGGTAGGCCTCGACCACCCGCGGGTCCGCCCGCACGACTTCGGGGCTGCCCTCGACGAGCAGTTCGCCCTGCACGAGCACGGAAACCGAGTCGCACAGACCGAAGATGAACTTGATGTCGTGCTCGATGACGACGACGGAGACACCCGTCTCGCGGATGCGGAAGATCAGCTGCTGCGTCGCTTCCGTCTCCTGCGGGTTCATGCCCGCCGTGGGCTCGTCCAGCAGCAGCACCGCCGGGTCCGTCGCCAACGCGCGCGCGATCTCCAGACGGCGCTGGTCGCCGTACGGGAGGTTGCGCGAGAGCTCGTCGTCCACGTTGTTCAAGCCGACGAACGAGAGCAGCTCCCGCGAACGCTCTCGTGCCGCCCGCTCGCCCTTCTGGTACGCCGGGCCGTGGAACAGCGAGGCCAGCGGGCCCTGCTTCATCCGCACGTGCCGACCGACCATGACGTTCTCCAGCACGGTCATGCTGGGGAACAGGCGGATGTTCTGGAACGTGCGGGCGACGCCCGCGTCCGTCACCTTCGCCGGGTCACCGGGCAGGACGTTGCCCTTGAGCAGCACCTGGCCGGTGGTCGGCGTGTACAGGCCCGTGAGGCAGTTGAAGAACGTCGTCTTCCCCGCACCGTTGGGACCGATCAGGCCGACGATCTTGCCTTCGTCGAGCGTCAGGGTGACGCCCTTCAACGCCTTGAGGCCACCGAAGACCATCGAGACGTCGCGCGCCTCCAGAACTGGCGTGCTCACGCCTTCGCCTCCTTCGGCCCGACGTGCACCTCGTCAACCGGCGCACCACCAACATCCTCGTTCGCGAGCTCCGCCCGGCGGTGCCGGTCGGGGATGAGGCCCTGCGGACGGAACCGCATGATCAGGATCAGCGCGAGGCCGAAGATCATGAGGCGGTACTCCTCGAAGTCGCGCAGCTTCTCGGGCAGCACGAACAGCAGTGCCGCACCGAGCACGGCGCCCGGGATCGAGCCCATGCCGCCGAGGATGACCGCGGCGAGGAGGGTGATCGACTCGAGGAACTTGAACGACTCGTACGAGACGGTGCCGTTCTTGTGCGCGAACACCGCGCCCGCGAGACCCGCGAGCATGGCACCGATGAGGAACGCGAGGATCTTCATCTTGCCGGTGCGGATGCCCATCGCGCGGGCGGCGTCCTCGTCCTCGCGGATCGCGATCCAAGCGCGGCCGATGCGGCTGAACTTGAGGTTCGCGAACACCGCCATCGTCGCCGCGACGAGCAGCACGATGAGGATGTAGTAGAGGACGCCGGCGGGGAGCTTCACGGCGCCGATCGAGATCGACCGGTTGAACTCCGCGCCGAACAGCGACAGCGCCGGAACGCCGGGGATGGCGTTGGAGCCGTTGGTGATGCCACCGATGTCGTTCTGCGCGGAGCGGGTGAAGATCTCACCGAACGCCAGCGTCACGATCGCGAGGTAGTCACCGCGGACCCGCAGCGTCGGCGAACCGACGACCGCGCCGAAGATGCCGGCCACGATGGCCGCGATCACCGCGGCGACCGGGAACGGCAGCGTGATGCCGAAGTGCGCCGTCGCGGCACCGGAGAAGTTCGCCGCCACGAGGGCGCCGATGCCCATGAACGCCACGTACCCGAGGTCGAGCAGACCCGCGAGACCGACGACGATGTTCAGGCCGATCGCGGTGGCGGCGTAGATGCCGATGTTCGCCGCGACCGTCATCCAGTACTCGTTGCCCGCCTCGGTGAACGGCAGCAGCAGCGCGCACGCCGCCAGCACGATCACGCTGAACACGCGGTGCTGCTCGGACAACGCCGAGAGCCAGCGGACGAACCCGACACCGCTCAGCGCGGCGAGCAGACCACCCGCGAACCCGAGGAAGGACAGGAAGATCGCGCCCGCGTAGGGGTTCGCGGCACCGACGCCACCGGTGGTCAGCATCGCGGCCACGGCGTAGAGCACCGCGCCGAACGACACCAGCAGCACCAGGTACGCGACCGGGGTCGAGACCTTGATGTTCCAGTCCTGCACCGGTTCGACGCCGATGCCGTAGCCGGCGAGGATCACCAGGACACCGGCGACGATGCCGACGACACCACCGAACGCGGTCGCACCGTCGAGGGCCGTGATGGCACCGAGGCCACCACCCTTGACCGTGATGTACATGGCGTTGATGAACGACACGGCCGCGACGCCCCAGCCGAGCGCCCGGACGACCCGGCCACGCGACGGAATCGGCGCGAAGGTCGCGACGAGGACGAGCACGCCGAGCACCAGCAGATGCCAGCGGAAGCCGGTGACCAGGAACGGCGCGTCGAAGAACTGCAGCGTCGACTTGTCGGGCCAGTTACCGTCGTTGAGGCCGAACGTGACCCACGGCAGCAGTGCGGCGACGATGGCGAGAACGCCACCGGCGATCGCGAACGGCTTGCCGAGCGGTGCGAGGGCGGAGCGCTTCGCAGAACTGTCAACCGTGCTCATGCGCGCACCCTTTCCGGCTCGCCGAACAGACCCTGCGGGCGGAAGACGAGCACGAGGATCAACACGACGAAGATCCAGACGTAGTCGTACTGGGTGCCACCCGGCATGTACTGACCGGACAGGGTCTTGATCAGACCGATGATGAACGCACCGATGACCGCACCGCGGATGCTGCCGACGCCGCCCAGGACTGCCGCGGTGAAGGCGAAGATGCCGTTCTGGAAGCCCATGTCGATGTTGATGTTGTTCAGGTAGCCGCCGAACATGACGCCCGCGACGCCCGCGAGCACGGCGCCGATGATGAACGTCAGCACGATGACGCGGTCGGGGTTGACGCCCATCAGCTTCGCGGTGTCGGGGTCCTGCGCGGTCGCCCGCATCGCCCGGCCCATCCGCGACTTGTTGATGTAGGTCTGCAGGATGATCGACAGACCGACCGACAGCGCGACGAGCAGCACGCCGGTCCACGCGATGTTGACCGAACCGAGGGTGAGGTTGCCCTCCGGGAACACCTTCGGGTAGGGCAGGTTCGACGTGGCGTTGGGGTACCAGACGCGCACGGCTTCCTGCAGGAACACGGAGACGCCGAGCGCTGTGATCAGCGGTGCCAGCCTGGGCGCGTTGCGCAGCGGGCGGTAGGCGAACCGTTCCATGACCACGGCGACGAGGACCGCCACCGCGATGCCGCCGACGAACATGAGCGGCAGGGCCACGGCAGGCGACTTCTTGAGGTCGTCAGGAAGAAGCGTGAACGTGGCGAGGCCTCCGTACGAGGCCACCATGAAAACCTCGCCGTGGGCGAAGTTGATCAGCTGGATGATGCCGTACACCATCGTGTACCCGAGGGCGATCAGGGCGATCAACGCACCCTGAATGACCCCGTTGGCCAGCTGTTGGAGCAGGACTGACACGACTACCTCCGTAGACGGCGGGGGCGAGCAAAGAACGCCCGCCCCCGCCGTGGCTTCAATCAGTGATTAGGTAGTCGATCAGCCGGTGAACTCGCCGGTCTGAACGTCCTTCCACTTGCCCGAGGTGACCTGGTAGACGGTCAGGACCTTGTTGGTGCTGTCGCCGTACTGGTCGAACTTGATGGCACCCGTGGCACCGGAACCGCTGTAGGCACCGACGTTGGTCAGCATCGCGTCACGCTTCGAGTCGTCCCACGCGGAACCACCCTCGAGGGTCTTGGCCAGACCACCGATGATCGCGTTCGCGGCGTCGTAGGAGAACGCACCGTAGGCGGCGTAGTCCTCCTTGCCGAACTTCGCCTTGTACGCGTCGACGAACGCCTTGGCCGTGGCCAGGGATTCGGTCGGGGCGCCGACGGAGGTGGCGAGGTCGCCCTCCTTGCCGCCGAGCTCGATGAACTTGCCGTCGTAGATGCCGTCGCCGCCCATCAGCGGAACGTCGAGGCCGTTGTCCTTCATCTGCTTGGACAGCGGGCCGGCGACGGGGTACTCACCGCCGTAGTAGACGGCCTCCGGGCCGAGGGCCTTGATCTTGGAGATGACACCGGAGAAGTCGGTGTCCTTCTCGCCGACCTTCTCGGAGCCGACGATCGTGCCACCCTTCTTGGTGACCTGCTTCGACAGCTCGGCCGCCAGGCCCTCACCGTAGGTCTTGCCGTCGGTGATGATGGCGATCTTCTTCTTGCCGGCCTTCTCGACGAGGTAGTTGGCCGCGTACGGGCCCTGCAGGTCGTCGGTGGTGCAGACGCGGAAGTAGTTGTCGAACTGACGCTTCGGCGCCGTCAGGAAGTCGTTGCCCCTGGTCAGCGACGGGTTCGTGTTCGCGGGCGACACCTGGGGGATCTTCTTGTCCCGCAGGATCGGCTGCACCGTCTGGGCCACGGACGAGTTCAGCGTGCCGACGACACCCACGACGTTCGGGTCGGTCGACAGCTTCGTCGCGGCCTGGGCACCCTTGGCGGGGTTGGCCTCGTCGTCCTGGGCCGACACGGTGAGCTTGAAGCCCGGGACCGTGCACTTCTTGTTGGCCTCGTCCACGGCGAGCTCGGCGGACTGCTTGATGCCGATGCCGAGAGCGGACAGGTTCCCGGACAACGGGGCGACAACACCGACGGTCAGAGTGCCCTTCGACGTGTCGCAGCTGCCCCCGCTGGTGCCGCCGCCCTCGGTCTTGTTCGAGCCACAGGCTGCGAGAACAAGCAGCGAGGCACCGACGATCGCTGCGGACTTCACAGAGTGCTTACGCACGTGATGTCCCTCCTATATCCCTGCTCCCGGCAACGCGAGATCTCCGCGCGCCGCTCCATCACCCTCTCCTGAGGGATGGCCGGAACCTAGGCGATGACTGTGACCGCAGTCATCAAAGCCAATGGGCTCGTGACCATAACGCAACGCGGCGTTATGTTTGGTTTAAGGAATGTCACAGACGGTAACTCTCGTTCACTCTTTGGACGGCTGTCATAACGTGGACGTATGACTCCGCGTCGTCGAGTGATCACCGCGGTCGGTGCCGCCGCGGTCCTCGTGGCTGCGGTACTGGTGCTCCGCACCCCCGATGATGCCTCGAAGAAGCCCAGTTCAGAGGCCGTTCGCTTAACTAAGTACACAGCGGATTACGTCTCTGTTCCAGATGGACCGGCCCGGCCGAACCCTCCGTCCTCCGGATGGAGCAGCGACGGACGGGTCCAATGGCTTCCGGTGGACGGCGCGGCGGGCTACGAGGTCGACGGGAAGCTGGTCGCGTCGCCCGAGATCGCGGGCTCCGGACGACCCGAGGTGCGGACCGTGGACGCGTTCGGGCAGCGGTCCGCGCCGGTCAGGGTGGAGGAACGGCCGAACGACGACGGCTGGCGGCGTGCGGTCGGTGGCTGGCTCGACGACTTCGACGACACCTTCTTCGCCCGCCGGTACCACCTGAGCGCGCGCGAGGGGTGCGTGAACCCGAGTTCGGGGTCCAACGGCCGGTTGGTGCTCGACATGCCGTGCGGCAACGACACCGCCGTGCTGCGCGCACGGACGTTGTTGCGGCTCGACGAGTCGCCGGAACTGGGCCGGGTCGTCGTCGTCACGGACGCTGCCGGACCGCGCGGAAAGCTCGTGCTCGACCTCGTGCCCGGAACGCCCGACCGCCTCGGACCCATACCTCCTGCTGATGCGGTGCGCGTGGTGGTGGACGACTCCGTGGCCCCCGGAACGCGCGGCGCGGGCGTTCTGCATCGATTCGAAACAGTGCTGACAGATAACGGCGTGAGGGTGTTGCAGGACGGCACCCAGATCGCGGCTCTCCCCGTCGTGCCGCGGTGGCGGGAGGCGAGCGTGCTGATCGGCGTGACGCCCCTGGCCGGTTATCCGGGACGCGTGGAGATCGACGCCGTCGGCATCTCCGGATCGCGCGGCCCGGAGGACGAGGTGGTCGACGTTCCGGTCGTGGCGGGGACGTTGCGCGTGCTCGAACCGGAGGAGGCGGCGCCGGGCATCGGCGTGGCGCGCGCACCGTTGCGTGGGGTCCCCTCCGCACGTTTGAGGGCCACGGTGCGTTTAGGCGATGGCGGTGATCTGAACGCCGCGGTCGCACAGCTCGGGTCGGCGAAGGTGCCGTTGCGGCCGATGGTGAGCGGCTGGACCGCGACGGAGGGCACCGAGTTGACACTGACCGGAGACCTTCCGGCCGAGCTGCTGACGACGGACGGGCCGGACGCGCTGACGCCGTTCGGCCTGTGCCGGGCCCGGCACAGGCCGAGGTAGTGGAGAGCTACTTCGAGGTACCGGGTCGTTCGGAGACGAAGCTGGCCCTCGCTCCCGCCGAACCACCGCCCGTTTTGCCCGTGATGACCGCTGAGTTCACCGCTACGGGCCCGAACGACGCCACGCTGGTGATCACCCTCGACGCGGCCCACGCACGCTCAGTGGCGCCGATAGCGGGCTACGAGGTGTACGTCGACACCTCTCTCGCGGCGAGCATGCCGATTCCCGGCGGCATAGGTGGCCGCCACGAGCTGAACATCGCGCTGCGAGGCACCCACAACGTCGAAGTCCGCCTGCGCCCCGAGGATCCGGGACGGCAGACGGACTCCGTGTGGCTCGAACTCAGCCGAAGTTCTCGATGACGGCCTCCGCTACGGCCTTCATCGTGGTGCGGCGGTCCATGGCGGTGCGCTGCACCCACCGGAACGCCTCCGGCTCGCTCAGACCCTGCTTGGTCATGAGGATGCCCTTGGCGCGTTCCACGGTCTTGCGGGTCTCCAGGCGTTCGGTGAGCCCGGCGACCTCCTGCTCCAACGCGGCCAACTCGCTGAACCGGCTCATCGCCAGTTCGATCGCGGGCACGAGGTCCCGCTTGGCGAACGGCTTGACCAGGTACGCCATCGCGCCCGCGTCACGGGCGCGCTCGACCAGGTCGCGCTGGCTGAACGCGGTGAGGATCACGACCGGCGCGATCCGGTTGCCCGCGATGTGCTGCGCCGCCTCGATCCCGTCGACCTTCGGCATCTTCACGTCGAGGATCACCAGATCGGGGTTGAGTTCGGTCGCGAGCTTGATGGCCTCTTCACCATCTGCGGCCTCGCCCGCCACGTCGTAGCCCTCTTCGCGCAACATCTCCACGAGGTCGAGGCGGATGAGCGCCTCGTCCTCGGCGACGAGCACGCGAGGGGCCTTGCGCGTGGCTTCGGACTGGGCCTCGGCAGCCTGCTGGGTCACCGGGGTCCTCCTGACGATCGTTCCTGCGGGCGAAAGCGCAGTCTACCGGCGGTCAGGCCGCTGATCAGGGTCACCGGCCGTGACGGCAGACACGAACTCCTCAGGCCACGGATAGGTCCGCATGCCCTCCTCGACGTCCTGCGCGGGCGCGTCCTGGCGGCGCAACGTGGTCTGACCGGCGATCCCGAACTCGGGGTGCGCGAGCTTCCGCTCGATCTCGTCCTGCGCCGGACCGCCCGCCCACTCGACGAACCAGGCGCCGCCCATCGGGAGTGCTCGCAACCAGCTGGCCTCATGCCACAGGTGTACCCGGCGCAGCAGAGCGCTCCCAGTGGCCGATTCCGCGACCTCGTCCTCGGTGCCACCGCCGTCGACGTACTCGACGCCGCGGTGCTCGTGCATCCAGCGCACGTACCGCATGCCGAGATCCCACGCGGCCTCGTCGACGCCGACCAGCACGACGGCGGCGTCCCCGGTGGACAGCTCGGCCGACCGCCGGTGCTGCCGGTGCTCCAAACCGGCGACGCCCATGCCGAAGCCGCCCTCGGTGCGCGGCAGCAGTTCGAACAGCAGCGGGCCGAGAGCCCTGTCGTGGAGGTGGAGCTTGACGATCTCCCCCGGTTCCACCGTCCGGAACGCGTGGGCGGGCCGGACGATGCTCGCGGGCGGCATCAACTGGAGCATGCTCGCGGCGGTGCAGGCCGCGAGCAGCACCTTGGCTTCGAGCTGCGCCTGCGCTTGCGTGCCGGCCGCGGGCAGGGGTGAGTCGCCGTCGCGGACGGCCGGGACCGCCTGGGACAGGTTCTCGCCGGTGTAGGTGCGCCGCAGATCGGCCAACTGGTCCGTGATGGACAGACGTGCCATGACAGCAGTCCTCGTTTCCGCCGCCCGGCTCGGCAAGACAAGGACGCATGTGTCACGCGTCTACGTGGTCGGTTCGCTTGCTGCGAGCAGGAGTTGCTGAACACTGCGGCGGAACGTGCCGCTCACTGCCGGGGAGCGGCTCCAGCCTCACGTCTGCTCGGACGCCACTGACCACGGTACCGGACCGGCGCACCCGATTTTCTAGTCCGCGCCCACGATCAGCTTGTACTTCACGTCGACCTCGGTGCCGTTCGCCGAACCGCGGATCACGAGTTCGTGCTCACCGGACGCCGGCGCGGGAATCCACGCGTACAGGCCGCAGCCCACGGAGTTGATCCGGCCGGCCTGGGTCTCGAACGGGTTGCCCGCGCGCGCCTCGTAGGTGAACGGCGTGGCGGACACCCGCGTGAGCGCCTGCGTGGAGCCGTCCATCAGCACCTCGCCCTGCGCGCCCTTCATGAACGACTCGCAGGTGGCGACGTCGCTCGCGAGGTTCACCACCGGTGCCAGCAGGGGTTTGGAGGCCGGGACGCGGCACTGCCGCTCGACCGGGCCGTCGCCGAGCGACCCGGCGAGCAGCCAGACCTCGACGGGCTGGTCGCGCATGCAGTACCGCCCGGAGGTGTCGGACACCGGGTTGCTCCCGGAGGGCTGGGAGGCCCACGTCCACCAGAGCGCCTGGAAGTCGGCAGGCGCCAGTTTGTCCGAAGTGGACGGCTGAGTGGGGGGTTGTGCCGCCATTTGCGCGTTTCCGCCACAACCGGCGAGCAGAACAACCAAGAACAGCAGGACTATCCTCACTGGTTCTCGCGTCCCTTGCGTCGTTGTTCCTCCGCGCGCTCACGGCAGCGACGCAGGAACTCCTCATCGTCGTCAGGATTGCCGGCCGCGAACCGCCCCGGCCGGTCGTACTCGGGATAAGCGGGCGTACCGCGTTCGAAAGCTCCCAGTCGCGCCCTTCCGGTCCCCACCACCGGACGGCCCGCGACGAGCCACGCGATCGAACCCACCAACGGGAACAGCAGGACCAGGAGAAGCCAGACCATCTTCGGCATATTGCGAACTGAGCCTTCGTCGCTCGTGATGACGTCCACGACCGCGAAGATCGTCAGACCTATCATCACCACTCCGAACAGCCCACCGAAGTACAGCATCTCCACCCCCAGGTCATGCGGTCGCCGCACATCGTGGCACAGGGGGCCACTCCGTGAACACAGCTCACAGGTCAATCGTCGAGCCACAAATTCACAAGCACGTGAATCCCGCCGAAACAAAAGCCACAACGGCCCGGAAATACCGCACAAGCGTGCGCGCGCCGCACCTGGGGCTACCGCCGCGCGTTCCGCCGTCAGGCCTATCCGGGGTGTCTGCCGATCCGCGCAACCATTTCGGCCCGCGGGACGAAGAACTTGAACGTTCGTCCAGAATTCGGGAACGCTCCCAGCGGCGGCCCCAATTGTGTTTCCCACGATTCGAACGCGGTTTCGCGTCCCGGAACGTTCACACCGTCCCAGGTGGACTGGAGGCCGTGAGCGAACGTGACGCTGAGCACCAGACCTGCTGTCAATCCGTTGCCCACCCGGTAAGCACGCCTTAGCGTCGGACGCATGCCCAAGGGTGCCGAGAGCTTGCTGGAAGTGCTGGCCGCGCACGACGTCGAGGTGGTGTTCGGTCTCCCGGGCGTCCACAACCTCGCGGTCTGGGAGGCGCTGCAACGGCATCCGGGCATCCGCATGATCGGGGTGCGTCACGAGCAGACGGCCGTCTACGCCGCCGATGGCTACGCCCGCGCGACGGGCAGGCTCGGCGTCGCGGTCGTGACCACGGGTCCCGGCGCCGCCAACACCCTGGGCGCCACCGGCGAGGCATGGGCGTCGGGCAGCCCCGTGCTGGTGATCGCCACCGACATCCCGTCCACGCTCCGGCAGCCCGGCGTGTACCGCGGCGTCCTGCACGAGACGCGCGACCAGCGGGCGATGTTCACGCCGGTGACCAAGGCGTCGTTCGACGTCCCCACCGTCGCGGAACTCCCGTCGTACGCCGACAAGGCCGTCCAGCAGGCGCTCACGAGTCCGCACGGCCCGGTCTACCTGGGGGTGCCGACGGACTTCCTGTCCGCCGAGGTCCCGAGCCACACCGTCACGACGTCCGCCCCCGCACACGCGTCCGTAGACCTCACCGAAGCCATCGCTCTGATCGCCAGGTCTGCCCGGCCGTTGATCTGGACAGGCGGCGGCGCGGCCCGTTCCGGTGCAGGACCAGCCATCGGCACGTTGGCCGACAAGCTGGGCGCACCGATCATCACGACGTACGGCGCGCGCGGCCTGACGGACAGCCCTCTTGTCGTGCGCGGTCCCGTGCACGCACCGCCCGTCGGAAAGCTCTGGGACGACGCCGATCTGGTGATCGGGATCGGCACCGACTTCGACGGCATGATGACGCAGAACTGGTTACAGCCGAAGCCACCCGCCCTCCTGGCCATCAACGTCGACAAGGCGGAGGCGAGCAAGAACTACCCGGCCGACGTCACTCTCGAAGGCGACGCCGCCACCGTCACCACCGCCCTGGCGGCCGCACTGTCCGAGCACCGCGGCCACCCCGACGTCGACGCGCTCAACGCGGAGGTCCGCGCGCTGGCTGAAGCCGACTCGTCTGAAGCCGTGAAGTTGTTGCGCGCGTTGGAGA
Source organism: Lentzea sp. JNUCC 0626 (assembly GCF_043632865.1). NCBI lineage: Bacteria > Bacillati > Actinomycetota > Actinomycetes > Pseudonocardiales > Pseudonocardiaceae > Lentzea > Lentzea sp. JNUCC 0626. The sequence continues at coordinate 9,436,031 of NZ_CP171635.1, read as the reverse complement.
ACACCGACGCCACGATCGTCGCCGACATGTGCATCCCCGGCTACTGGATCGGCGGCTTCCACCACGTCACCAAGCCGCGCGGCCTCGCCTACCCGGTCGGCTGGGGCACCCTCGGCTTCGGCTTCCCCGCGGCCATCGGCGCGGCGCTGCACGGCCCCACGATCGCGGTGGTCGGCGACGGCGGTTTCCTGTTCGCCTGCGGGGATCTGGCGACGTTGAGGCAGGAGAACCTCCCGCTCACCATCGTGCTCGTGGACGACGGCGGCTACGGCATGCTCCGCTACGACCAGCAGGTCGCGAACCACGCGATCAGCGGCGTCGACCTCACCCGGCCCGACTTCGCGAAGCTCGCCGAGAGCTTCGGCATCCCGGCCGTGACGCTCGACGGCTTCGACGATCTCACGCCCGCCCTCGCCGCCGCCGAGGGCCCCAGCATGATCGTCGTCAACGCGAGTCTCCAGCCCCCGATCAACACTTCTCCGCGCTGGTACCGCAAAACCTCTACTTGATCAGACGCCTCCTGGGTACCGTCCCGCACATGGGACGTGGGCTCAGGGTCGTGCTCATCGTGCAGGCGGTCGTGCTGACCGCGTTGTCGGGTCGCTACGGGTTCCACCGCGACGAGCTCTACTTCCTCGCGGCGGGCAAACGGCTCGACTGGGCTACGTCGATCAGCCCCCGATCACCCCTCTCCTCACCCGCCTCACCACCGAACTGCTCGGCGAGACACCGGTCGGCCTCCGGGTGACCGCGACGCTGCTCGCCCTCGCCGTCACCGTCGTGGTCGCCCTGACCGCGAAGGAACTGGGCGGTGGCACCACGTTCGCCGCGGCGGCCGCCGCCACGTCGAGCTTCCTCCTGGCCGTGGGCCACATGCTCGCCACCGCCACCCCGGACTTCCTGATCTGGGTCCTACTCGCCTACTTCGCGATCCGGCTGCTGAAGTCCGGCGACGGCCGGTGGTGGCTCGCCGTCGGCGCCACGGCGGGCGTGGGGCTGGCGAACAAGTGGCTGCTGCTGATGCTGCTGACGTCGTTGGGAATCGCACTGCTCGCCGTGGGCCCACGCTCCGTGCTGCGCACCTGGTGGTTCGCGGCGGGGATCGCGGTATGCGCCGTGCTGGCCGCACCGGTCGTGATCTGGCAGGCGCTGCACGACTTCCCGTTGCTCACCGTGGCCAGGGGCATCAGCGAGGACGACGGCACCGAGAACCGCATCCTCTTCGTCCCGATGCAGATCCTGATGCTGTCCCCGTTGCTCGTCCCGGTGTGGCTCAACGGTTTCCGGAACCTCTGGCGCGACACCACGCTGCGGTCGATCGCGCTCGCCTACCCGATCCTCTGCGCGCTGTGCCTGATCACCGGCGGCAAGCCCTACTACGCGATCCCGTTGCTGCTCGTACTGACGGCTGCCGGAGCTCGCCAGGCCCAGGAGTGGTTGCTGCGCACCAAAACCCTCGGTCGCACCCTGGTGGCGCTGAGCCTCGTGCCGGGCCTGCTGATCTCCCTGCCGATCCTGCCGCCGAGCGCACTGGGCCCGATCCTGGCCGTCAACCCGGAACAGGGCGAACAGATCGGCTGGCCGGAACTGGCCGCCACGGTCAAGCAGGCGTGGCAGGACAACGACCGCCCGGTGATCATCACCCGCAACTACGGCCAGGCGGGCGCCGTGGAGGCCTACGGGGGCCTCCCGGTCTACTCCGGCCACATGTCGTTCTACGACTGGGGACCTCCGCAGGTGACCAGGGACAAGGTGCTGCTGGTCGGCTTCGCCCAGCCGCCGTTCGCCGACTGCACGGTGGTCGCCCGGCATCACAACATCGTGGAGAACGAAGAAGACGGCGTGGAGATAAAGCTGTGCACGGCACCAACAGAACCGTGGGACGCCTTCTGGCCAAGGCTCCGCCACTACTACTGAGCTGACAAACTCACCCGGTGACCCGAACCTGGCCCGAGAAGCTCGCCACCGACGAAGCCGCGCTCGCATGGGAGTTCCTGGACTTCCTGCGCAAGACCGCCGTGCTCAAGGTCGACGGTCTCACCCGCGAGCAGGCCGCGGCGGCCCCGATCGCGACGTCCCCCGGACTGACCGCACTCGGGCTGCTCAAGCACCTCACGGCCGTGGAGCGGTACTGGCTGTGCATCGCCGGCGCGGGCCTCGACCTGCCGTCGCTGTGGCAGGGCGACCCGGACCCGTCGTGGCACCTCGAGGACGACGACACCCCGGCGTCGCTCATCCAGGCCTACCGCGAGGAATGGGCGCACGCCGAGGCGGTGAAGAAGCTCTCTCCCGACACCGTGGCGGCGGACGGCGAGCGCACCGTGCGGTGGATCCTGGCCCACGTGGCGCAGGAAACCGCGCGCCACGTGGGCCATCTCGATCTGCTCCGCGAACTCGCGGACGGCCAGACCGGCGAGTAGCTACACGCCGAGCCAGGCGATCAGCAGCAGGTACGCGACCAGCGCGAGGAAGTGCCACGGACACAGGTCCAGGCTCTTGCGCACTCCTGTCCCACCGACGGGCACAGGATCCGGGCGGTGCGCCTCGACGGCGTCCCGGATCCGGTCCTGCACGCGGTTGCCGCGCACCGAACTGGCGATGGAGAACGCCCCCGAGGCGACGCCGACCTTCTCACCCGAGACGAGCACCAGGTTGACCTCGTCGGTCGCCTCGACGGACGAGAGTTCGGCCCACGGCACCCAGTACGCGCGGAACCAGTTGACGACCAGCACACCCGACTCGTAGACCTTCACGACCGGATGCGCGGTCACCATCCACACGAACCACAACGTGGGCGCCAATGCGGCGACCAGCTCCAGCTGGCCACCCAACTCCTTACCGGGGAAGGGATCCAGCAGCGCGTAGGTGAGGAACGCCAGCAGCCCGGCACACGCGAGCACGCCGAACGCCGTGTCGAACCTCCTCCGCAGGACCACCGCGGCCCTTCCCCGGTGCAGAGTCATCACCTGCTACCTCCTCCGATTGCTCCACCAGCCTGACCAGGCAGCACCCCAGCCGAGCTGAACGTTGTTGACCGCGGCGTTGTAGCCCCAGTTCTGCCAGGTCTTCCGCCACACGACGGGCGGCCTGGCGGGCACGCGCTTCCAGTGCCGTCCGCCGGTGCTGACCGCCTTGCCCCAGTGCCGACCAGTCTGGCGGACGACACTGCCCGCCCGCCAACTGCTCGCCACCGCGCGCCCCAGACCGCCGCCGAGCAGCGTGAGCCCGAGGTTCACGCCGGCGTTCGCCCAGTCCACGCGCTTGGTCGTGACCTTCTCGTGGACGAGGGAGGCGCCCCACAACGCGACGCCCGCGCCGAGACACGCACCCGCCGAAGCCACCACGCAGCCGACCGCGACAGCGACCGTCGCATAGGTCTGCCAGTTGTTCTTGACGTGGTTGCCGACCTTCTTCATCCAGTTCGGCCAGCCCCAGCGACCGTCGAGGTCGGTGCCGTTGATCGGGTCGCCGTTGACGTAGTCGTAGTCGTTGGCGGAACCGCCCTCGACCGGGTCGACCGACAGGAACCTGCCCAGGATCGGGCTGTACGGACGGGCGCCCATCTGCACGATGGACAACGCCCCGGCGTGCTCGTAGAGCCGTTGGTGCTGACCGAGCCAGCCGTGGTCCATCTGGCCCGGCACGTTGTCCGGCACCGCGTCCGGGTCCACCGCTCCCGTTTCCGCCAGCGGCTCGCCGAACGGCGTGTACGTGCGCAACGCACCGGCCTGCTTGCCCGCGGCGTCCGTGGTCAGGCTGAGGTCACCGCGCACGGTCGGGTGGTCGTACTTGCGCTCCTCGCCCGCGATGGTGAGGAGCACCCCACCGGGCAGGGAGATCGACCGCGTCAGCACCTTCTTGTTCACGTCGAGCGCGAGGTCGGCGGAGTCGTCGCTGTCGGTGTGCCCGTAGAGGACCGTCGCCTGCTGGTCACCCGCCGTCGCACCGCGCCGGACGATCCGGTCGGTCACGTCGCGCTGGTAGCTCACGTCGGCGGGATCAGCGCCCACGGACCGCGCGCCGAGGTTGCGGTCGGCGGCGTCCCACGACAGGTGCGTCGTGGAGCCGGCAACGGTGTACTCGGTCGTGTTGCCGTGGTCGTCGTACTTGACGTTCGTCACCGTCGCGGCGCCGACGGTACCGAGGATCCGGTCAGCGGCGTCGTAGCAGTAGCCCGTCTCCTTGACGCCCGAGGCGGACGTGTCGGTGAGCCGGACCCGGTTGGTGTTCAGCCCGGCGTTGGCCGAGGTGCCGGCCGGGCATCCCGCCGACGCGGCGGAGCTGAAGTCGTAGGTGTACTGGTGCCCGTTCACCCACGCCTGAGTCAGCCTGCCCGCGTCGTCGTAGACGTAGTTCGGTGCCCCCAGGCGAGCGTCGACGCCGCCGAGCGACTCGTCGACGATCGTGCCCGTTCGAGTGCGGGTGACCGTCGACTCGATCTCCTTGCCGTCGCTGGTCCTCCACGTCTGCGCCGTGATGCGCCCGGCACCGTCCCTGCCGATCGAGGACGCCGAGCTGCCGTTCGCGTAGGTGACCGACTGGACCTCACCGGCGGCGTTGTAGACCGACGTCGCCAGCGTCGCGCCGTTGAGCGCAGTGGAGACCGTGCGTCCCGCGTCGTCGTAGACGAAGGACTTCTCCTGCACAGGATCGTTGGGCGGGAACACCTTCTCCACGGTCTTGCGACCGACGTGGTCGTACTTGAGCTCGGTGCGCACGCCGTGCACGTCGGTGTACTCCACCGTGCGGCCGATCAGGTCGATCTTGTGCGTGACGGTGCCGTTGTGGTCGCTGACCTTCGTCGCCAACGGGTCGCCGTCGGCTCCGTAGGTGGTGGTGACCACGCGTTCGCCCGAAGTGGCGTTGCCGGGGTGCTTGACCTCGACCACGCGGTCGCGGGCGTCGTACTTCGTGCACGTCCAGGCGCCCGACGTGCCCTTCGCCACGACACGGCCGGAGGCGTCGTAGATCTGCTCGTCCTCACGGGCCGATCCGGACGCGGGTGCCGTCGAGTTCGTCTGCTTGGCCAGGCCACCCTGGTTCACGGCCTCGACCTCCGGGGTGCACGGGTTGTCCCGCGTCTCGGTGTCGCCGTAGTACGTGGTGGTGGTCTGCGCCCCGCTGGGCAGGGTCTTGCCCGTCTTGCGCAGGTATCCCGCACCGACGGCCTCGTAGGCGTTCTTCGTCGTGAGCCCCGACGCGATCGTGCTGGTCGGCAGGCCGTACGCCGGGTCGAGCCCGTTCTCGCCGTACTTGGTCTGCGCGGGCGTGTTCGGCACGCCGTGCGACTCGTGGGTCGTCGTCGAGGTCGCGTGGTCGTAACGTGGCTTCAGGTTCGTGCCGGGAACGACCTGCTGAACACCTCCAGGAGTCGTCCAGTGCAGTTCGAACTGCGCCGTGACGGCACCCTCGTAGTACTCGATGCGGATCTTCTTGGCCGAGCCCGCCGCCGCGCTCTTGACGGTCGCTTCGCGCCACTTGGGCGGACTCTCGATCCAGTCGTCGATGACGAGCTGGTCCTCCACCCACACGCGGACACCGTCATCGGCGAGCAGCCGCAGCTTGTAGTCGCCCGCCTCCGGGAACACGATCTCGCCGGACGCCCGGATCGAGAAGTTGTCCACGGGGATGCCGGTGGTGGGGCCACCGGTGCCGAAGTCGCGCGCGATGCTGCCGTCGGCGTTCAGCCCCGTCTGGTACACCTTCGGCGCGCCGATCAGGTCGCGGTTGTCGTAGAACGACAGCGCGAGGCCGTTGATGCCCTCGTCGTAGCCGGTTTTCGTGTGCGGCACGGTCGCCACACAGGCGGCGGTCGGCAGCTGACCCTCGAAGCAGGACGCCGGAGCCGGGCCGTAGCTGTCGACCATCCGGTCCTGGGCGTCGTAGACCTTCGTGGTCTTGCGGCCGGCGGAGTCGGTCGAGGACAGCTCCTGGTCCTTCACGCTCCAGGTCTGCGACGTCACGACCCTGCCGGTCGCGTCCGTCGTGGACAACAGCCGGAACGCGTCGTCGTACACCACCTTGGTGAAGTACCCCACCGCCGGCGAGAACCCGACGACGTCCACGTAGGACGTTCGCTGCGCCGGGTCGTAGCGGAAGATGTGCTGCGTGCGCTGCACGTCCGCGGCGACCTGAGGCTGGAAGACCTGCCGTGCCACTGGTTTGGCCGCAGTGTGGTCATAGTAGTGGACGATGTAGTTCGCGCGGTCGTTGCTGCGGTTGGCGTGGTCCTTGGACACCCAGTCGGCCGCGACGGTCTCCCGCAGGCCGTCGAGGAGGCCGTTCGTGGTGAAGCTGAACTGCGTCAGCTCCGCACCGGGGTCCTCGACCTGCACCAGGTTGCCGCGGTGGTAGTACAGCCTCGACTGGGTGCCGTCCCAGTACGAGACGCGGCACAGCATCTGCGACGGGGGCAGACGTTCCGCGTCCGGCGGCGGCGTGGCACCGCCGTAGCAGTCGTCACCCGGCCGGTTGTAGTGCAGGCGGTGCGCCCGGCCGGACACCGGGTCCTTGATTTCGCGCAGCCGCGAGGGCGACCCGTCGTAGATGTTCTGCAGGGCGGCCGGCTTGCGGGTGTCCGCGGCGGCGGTCTGCGACTCGAGCTTGCCCTCGGCGTTGAACGCGAACGTCCCGGCGCCGTAGGTGAGCGTCACCTTTCCCGTGGTGTCGAGCGCGATGGTGCCCAGCTCGCCGTCGGGCGGGGTGTATCCGCCGGTCGCCTTCTTGGTCCACGTGTGCTTGGCACCCGTGCCGTCGGTCAGCACGATGTTCTGGTCGGTGATCTTCGCTTCGGTGAACGTCGTGCCGTTGCCGTCGAGGTCGGCCGAGAGCGTCCAGCCCCTCGGCAACGCAGGCAGGTCGGACGAGTGCAGCCAGTCCGCGGGCACGATCTGCGGCGGCACCGTGGTCCCGTCGGTCGTGCGGGTGAACAGGCGCAGGTAGGCCGCGCCGGTCACCTCGGCGAGCTCGATCTTGATCGGCACGCGCTGGCCCGCGGACAGCTGGACGTCCTTGGCGACACCCCAGTTGACGTCGCTGCAGCACCCCTGGTCGTAGACCGAGTTGCCGTTGACCCACACGCGCAGGCGGTCGTCGTGCACACCGGCGAACTGGTAGGTGCCGGTCGCCGGGGCCTGGAAGAAGCCTTCCCAGCGCGCGACGAACCAGTCCTTCGGCAACGCCGGCGCGAACGGGGAGGTGTCCCCCCAGTCCACGTTGACCTGCGGTTCGGTGCGCACCAGCACGGGCTGCTGCTGCGGGCTGATCTCACCGTTGTGCGACAGGTCCTGGAAGTACGAGGCCCGCAGGCCCTTCTGCTCCTGCTGCTGGGAGTTGTACGTCATCGTGAGGCCGGTGTTGCCACCGACCGCGTTGAACGTCGGCGACGACACGGACGTCGTCACGTTGCCGTTGGCCAGGTTCACGCTGATCGGGCCGAGCGTGTCGACGGGCGCCGGACCGCGGTTGCCGATGCGCTGGTCGACCTTCAGGTGGAACACCGCGCTCGGCACCTGCGTGATGCCGCTCTGCGCCTTGACGCGCCAGGTGTAGGAGACGCCGTCCTGGAGCACACCGGCCGGAACAGTCCACTTCGGACTGTCGAGGCAACCGGAGTCGACCACCACACCGGACTTCGCGTCCGCCCCGGTCGCGACCGTGAAGCAGTACTTCACCGGGTCGCCGTCCGGATCGCTGACCGGGCTGACCTCCAGGGTCGGTGTCGTGGTCGTGAGGACGCCGTGGTCGGCCGGACCGACCAGCGACGGCGCGGGTGGCGCCGAGCCGGTGTCCACGGTGAGCGTGGCGGTGGCGTACTTGTAGCTCCAGACACCCGGAGCCTCGTGCCCGACCACCATGAACGTCGCCATGTGCCGGATGTCCGCGACGTGTTGGAGGAACGAGACCATGCTGTCGCCGGTCAGCGTGCCGACCTGGCCGACCAGGCCACTGGCCAGGTGGCCTCCGAGGCCGTTGAAGTTGAGCGCGGAGGCGTGGTAGAGCTGCGCGGGCCAGGTCTTGTCGGGCGCCAGCGGCGAACGCTGGTTCGCGAGGTCGAGCTTCGCACCGACGATGCGCTTGCCGTACAGCGACTCGTAGTTGAACCGCAGCGAGCTCCGCCAGTACTTGTCGCCGCTGTCCAGCACGTTGCCGAACTGGATGTTGCAGTTGGCGCAGGCGTACCCGTCGGACTTGTACGACTCGGAGTAGGCCACGCCGAAGGTGAACGTCGGGTCGACGCTGACCGGGTAGACCCGCTTCGGGTCCTTCAGCCAGGCGTCGTCCACCGCGACCGTGAGAGTCCAGTCCGCGCCCGACTTCTCGACCGTGTACGTACCGCCGGTGTGGGCGGGAGGCGTGTTCTCGCCATCACCCGCCGAGTCCCAGGTGACGATCGGCGGCATGACGATCTTCGGCACGCCGTTCTCGTCGCGGAGCTCGACGGTCTGCTGTTCCGTCACGACCGGTGTGAGACCACCGGTCTTGAGGCTGAACCGCCACCTGTTCGCAGACGGCACCTTCTTGAGCTTGATGGTCTCCTTGACCGAGCCCGGGGTGACCTCGTAGGTGAGGTCCGTGTCCGGCGCGACGTCGGAGTACTCGGCGGTGTCGCCGGAGACCTCGACCTTGCTGTTCTTCGCGGGGCGCTCAGGCGCCAGCGCGACCTTGCGGCCGTCGAACTGGACGGTGATCAGCGCCGGGTCGTCGGCCGCGGCACCGAGTGAGGGGCTGAGCGGGTGCCGCTGCGCCTTGACCCGCCGGGTCGGGACGTCGGCGACCAGAGTCGTGTCGACCTCGTGCCACTGACCGAGCGCGTCCTTGACGTTGCGGGGCTCCGTGGACTGCTTCATGGTCCGCGTGCCGTCGGGGTTCTCGTACTCGTCCACGAACGTGGACCGCGAGACGACCTTGGACCGCTCTTCGTCGAAGTGCTCACGCTTCTGCGCGAGCGAGGAGAAGTCCGCTCCGGGATCGGCGGGGGCGATCGGCGCGCTCGGCACCTCGGCTCCCTTGAGGACGGGCAGTGCGGTCGGATCGATCGCGACCGGTGCGGCCGGAGCCGCCGCGAAGGCGGGCACCTCGACCAGTGAGAACGACAGTGAAGCCAAAAGCGCAGCAACGATCGCCCGTGTTCTTCGCACACGGGAAGATCGCGCCGCATCGCGACGCGTCATGCGTTTGATCCCCCAAGCTCACGGGGGCGCGAAAGACTTCCGCTGCCCACGCACCCCCAGCGTTGACCGCAGCAGTATGCGCAATTCGGTCAAAGCGTTCAATGGTCCAGCCGGGGGATCAGGCGTCAGTTGAGCGTCAGATCACACCTTGTCCAACCAGGGGAACAGTCGAGTTCAGGGAAGGCCCAGGTACTCACCCGCGGTGTTCTGACAGACTTCCCGCAAAGCATTCACCGCGTTGCGCAGCAACGGGTTCGTGTTCGCCGTTCGGTGCACGACGTACACGTGCCTGCGCAAAGGCTTGTGCCGCAACGGCATCGCGTGCGTGCCCGACAGGCCCTTGTATCCGAGTGCGGGCACGAGCGCGACGCCTACGCCCGCCCCCACGAGCGACTGCACCACCTCGTAGTCGTTGCTGCGGAACACAATTCTGGGCGCGAATCCCACGGCGGCGCACAACCGCGTGAGGCAGGTGGCGCCGGAAGTTCCGTCGCGGGAAGCTATCCACCTCTCGTCTTTGAGATCTTCTAGTTTGACGTTGTTCTTCGCCGCCGGGTGCTCGGCCGGCACCAGGACGAGCAGTGCCTCGTCGAGCAACGGCACCACCGTCAGCTCCTCCTGCCACGTCCGCGGCACGAGGTCGTACGCGTACACCAGCGCCAGGTCGAGCTCGCCGGTCAGCACGAGCGGCAGCACGTCGTCCGGCTCCGCCTCGTCCAGCCGGATCTCGGCTCCCGGCAGCTCCGCCTGCAGCCGTGCCAGGGCCCGCGGCACGATTCGCGCGCTGGCCGTCGGGAACGTGCCGATGCGCAGGCGACCGCGCAGGCCCTGCACCATCGCCTTCACCTCGTGCTCGAACCCGTCGAACGCGGCGAGCAGCTCGCCACCGCGATCGGCGATCAGCAGCGCGGCGCTGGCGGGCCTGATCGAGTGCGCCTCGCGTTCGAAGAGCGTCACACCGACCGCCCGCTCGAACGCCGAGATCTGCTGCGACACGGCCGAGGACGTGTACCCGAGCCGCCGGGCGGCCTCGGCGAACGACCCCGCCTTGACCACCTCGACGAGCGTGCGGAGATGAACCGGATTCAGCACCAGCCGAGCTTATGCTCAAGGTCGCGAGGTTTCATTCTGCGACCTCTGGCGCATCCGCCGCCCACCTACCAGGGTGGATGCCATGCCGTACATCTCCACGAACCCGTCGAACACCTCCGACGTGGTCGCCGAGATCGAGCTCGCGACCAGCCGCGCCTTCGTCGACGCGGCCCACCGGGCCAAAGCCGCCCAACGCGCGTGGGCACGCGTGCCCGCACCCGTGCGAGGCCAGGTCATCGGCAACATCGGCCGCCTGGTCGAAGCCAACTTCGAACCCCTGGCCCAGCTCGTGACCCGCGAGATCGGCAAGCCGATCGGCGAGGCCCGCGGCGAGGTCCAGGAGATCGTCGACACCTGCGACTTCTTCGTCGGCGAGGGCCGGCGCCTCTACGGGCAGACGGTCCCCTCCGAGATGGCCGACAAGCAGCTCTTCACGTTCCGCAACCCGGTCGGCGTCGCGGCGATCATCACCGCCGGCAACTTCCCCGTCGCCGTGCCGTCCTGGTACATCGTCCCCGCACTGCTGTGCGGCAACTCGGTCGTGTGGAAGCCCGCCGAGTACTCCGCCGCCTCCGCCCAGGCCTTCTACGACGTCTTCCAGGCCGCGGGCATCCCCGCCGGCGTGTTCGAGATCGTCTTCGCCGAGGGCTCGGAGACGTTCACCGGTTTGGAGCAGTCACTGCAGCAGGGCCTCGTCGACAAGGTCGGCTTCACCGGCTCCAGCGAGGTCGGTGTGCGCATCGGCGAACTGTGCGGCCGCCACCTCCAGACGCCGTGCCTGGAACTGGGCGGCAAGAACCCGATGGTCGTCACCGAGGACGCGGACCTCGACCTCGCGGTCCAGGGCGCGCTGTTCGCCGGCTTCGGCTCCGCGGGCCAGCGCTGCACCTCGCTCGGCACGGCGATCGTGCACGAGTCGCGGTACGACGAGTTCCTGACCCGGTTCACCGAGGCCGTCGCCGGAGCCACCGTGGGCGACCCGACCGGCGACGTCCTGTACGGACCGTTGCTGGACGAGAAGTTCGCGCTGGCGTACGAGAAGTACCTCGGCTGGATCGGCGAGCACCACACGGTGCACGGCCCGACCGGCCGCATCTCCGCCACCAGCCCGCGCGGCGACTTCACTGGTGAGAACGGCTTCTTCTACCACCCCGCAATCGTTTCCGGTGTGCGCGACGACGACGAACTCTTCCTCCAGGAAACGTTCGGGCCGATCGTCGGCGTCATGAAGTACGCGGACCTGGACGAGGCGATCGAGCTCGGCAACAAGCCGGGCTACGGCCTCTCGTGCTCGATCTACACCACGGACCCGAACAAGGCCTTCCGGTTCCGCGCCGGCATCTCCGCCGGCATGGTGAGCGTCAACAACTCGACGTCCGGGGCCGAGGCGCACCTGCCGTTCGGCGGCAACGGCAAGAGCGGCAACGGCTCCCGGCAGTCGGGCGTGTGGGTGCTCGACCAGTTCACCCGCTGGCAGTCCATGAACTGGGACTACTCCGGGAAGCTGCAGAAGGCGCAAATGGACACTCTCGCGATCGAGGCGAACCTTGACTTCCGCCTCGCCTGAGCTGCCCGCTCAAGCTGAGGTCGTCGTCATCGGCGGCGGGGTGATCGGCACATCCATTGCCTTTCACCTGGCCGAGGCAGGAGTCCGGGATGTGGTGGTCGTCGAGAAGGATGATCTGGGTTCCGGCTCCACCTGCAAAGCGGCGGGTGGGGTGCGCGCCCAGTTCTCCGACGAACTGAACATCAGGCTCGGAGCTCGCTCAATCGAACTGTTCCAACGCTTTCCGCAGCGGCCGGGGCAGGTGATCGACCTGCACCAGGTCGGCTATCTGTTCCTCCTCTCCTCTCGGGACCACGTCACGGCGTTCGAGCGCAACGTCGACCTCCAGAACTCCCTCGGCGTGCGCAGTCGCATGCTGACTGTCGAGGAAGCACGGCGGATGTCGCCGCTGATCGAAGCGGACGGCCTGCTCGCGGCGGCGTTCTCTCCGGACGACGGCCACTGCACGCCTGAGTCCGTCGTCCTCGGTTATGCCACCGCTGCCCGCCGGTTCGGTGCCCGCTTCAGCACTCGAACCACCGTGGAATCGATAGTAGGGACGGGGTCCGACAGTTTTCGCGTGGAGACCGGCCGCGGGGCCGTTTCGGCGCGGAAAGTCGTCTGCGCGGCCGGTGCCTGGTCCCGCGAGATCGGCGCGATGGTGGGCGTTGACCTGCCGGTTTCCCCGCTGCGAAGGCAGATCATGTTCACCGAACCCATGCCGGAGCTACACGATCGGGTGACCCCGTTCACCATCGACTTCGGCAGCACCTTCTACTTCCACCGCGAGGGCCCGGGACTGCTGTTCGGCATGTCCGATCCCGACGAGACGCCGGGCTTCAAGCTGGACGTGTCCGACGCCTGGCTGCCGCGGCTCACCGAGGCGATCGGCAGGCGCGCGCCGAGGCTGCTGGACGTGGGCGTGCGCGACGGGTGGGCCGGGCTGTACGAGGTGACCCCGGACCACAACGCCCTCATCGGCTCGGCCGGCAACTTCTTCTACGCCACCGGTTTCAGCGGGCACGGCTTCCTGCAGGGCCCCGCGGTCGGCGAGGTCGTGCGCGACCTCGTGCTCGGCCGCGAGCCCTTCGTCGACGTGTCCGCGCTGGACGCCTCCAGGTTCGCCGCCGACCAGGCGCGGCCCGAACTCAACTGCGTGTGAGGAATGTGATGGACGTTCTCCAGCTCATGGACGAGTGGGGGCCCGAGAAGGTCGTCTGCGTGTCCGACCGGCGCACCGGCATGAAAGGTGTGCTCGTCATCGACAACACCGCGCGCGGCATGGGCAAGGGCGGCACGCGGATGAGTCCGGCCGTGACGGTCGAGGAGATCGCCCGCCTCGCGCGCGTGATGACGTGGAAGTGGGCCGGAGTCGACCTGTTCTTCGGCGGCGCGAAGGCGGGGATCGTGTTCGATCCTTCCTCCCCTGACAAGGAAGCGGCGCTGCGGGCGTTCGCGCGCAAGCTCTCCAACGAGGTGCCGCGCGAGTACGTGCTCGGCCTCGACGTCGGCCTCACCGAACGGGACGCCGCGATCGTCCAGGACGAACTGTCGGACCGCGGCGCTATGATGGGCGCACCGGCTCAACTCGGCGGTCTTCCGTACGACGAGCTGGGCGTCACCGGGTACGGCGTGGCCGAGGTGGCGGACGAGTTGGTGGAGCTGCGCGGCAAACGCGTGGCGGTGCAAGGCTTTGGCGCGGTCGGCGCCGCGGCGGCGAAGCGGTTCGCCGAACTGGGCGCTGTGGTCGTCGCCGTGTCATCGGTGCGCGGTGCGCTGGTGGACGCCGGCGGTCTGGACGTCGCACGGCTGCTGAAGCTGCGAGGCGAGTTCGGTGATCTCGCGGTCGAGGAGTACGGCGCGGTCCAGGCACTCGGCACCGAACTGCGGGTGCCCTGCGACGTGCTGGTGCCCGCCGCACTGCAGGACGTGATCGACGCGGACCTGGCGAGCGAGCTCGACACCACCCTGGTGATCGAGGGTGCGAACCTGCCGACTTCCGTTGCGGCGCAAGAGGTTCTCGCGCGGCGCGGGATCACGGTCGTGCCGGACTTCATCGCGAACGCCGGTGGCGTCGTGGCGGCGGCGTACGGCATGGACGCGCGGTACTCGCCGTTCCCGGTGAATCCCGCGACGGTGCTGGAGGCCGTGTCGGAGAAGCTGAGGGCGAACGCGGTGAACGTCCTCGCCGAGGCCAGAAGTCGTGGCACCACAACGCACGTGGCGGCCCGCGCGCTCGCACAGGAGCGCGTGCTCGCCGCGATGAAGTTGCGCGGGCGGGTCGCGTGAGCGGCGGCACGCACGAACCGGCACGCGACCGTGCGCCGGCGATGGCGCATGCAACGGCGAAGCAACGAGGAGCGGGGTACAAGAACCTCGACATCGGGCAGGAACGTGCGCATGTGTTGTGCGCGAGGACGAAGCAGCGAAGGCGGACGGCATGAGTTCCCTCGAAGGCGTGGTGATCGCGGACTTCAGCCGGGTGCTCGCGGCGCCGTACGCGACGATGATGCTGGGCGACCTGGGCGCTGAGGTGGTCAAGGTCGAGCAGCCCGGCAGGGGCGACGAGACCCGCGCGTGGGGTCCGCCGCACTACGAGGACGAGGCGACGTACTTCCTGTCCGTCAACAGGAACAAGACGTCGGTGCAGATCGACCTGTCCACCGAGCAGGGCAGGGAGCAGGCGCGTGAGCTGATCGCGCGGGCGGACGTCGTGGTCGAGAACTTCAAGCCCGGCACCATGAAGAAGTTCGGGCTGGACTACGAGTCGCTCGGGCGCGACGACCTCGTCTACTGCTCCATCTCGGGGTTCGGCTCCGGCAAGGGCGCGGACCTGCCGGGCTACGACCTGCTCGCGCAGGCCGTGGGCGGGTTGATGAGCGTGACGGGGCCCGGTCCGTACGAGCCGGTGAAGACCGGTGTGGCGCTGGTCGACGTGCTGACCGGCCTGCACGCGTGCGTCGGGATCCTGGCGGCGCTGCGGCATCGCGAGGCGACGGGGCTGGGGCAGCTCGTCGAACTCGACCTGCTGACGGTGCTGCTGTCGAGCATGGTGAACCAGAGCGCGGGGTTCACCCTGGCCGGGTCGGTGCCGAAGCCGATGGGCAACCGGCATCCGTCGATCGCGCCGTACGAGGTGTTCCCGACGGTCGACCAGCCGATCGTGCTGGCGGTGGGCAACGACCGGCAGTTCCGCCGGCTGTGCTCGGTGCTCGACGTGCCGGAGCTCGCGACCGACGAGCGGTTCGTCACGAACTCCGACCGGGTCGAGCACGTCGACGAGTTGTTCGAGGTGCTGTCGGCGCGGTTGCGGACGCGGCCCGCTCAGCACTGGTTCGAGACGCTGACGCCCCTCGGGGTGCCGTGCGGTCCTGTCAACGATGTCGCGCACGCGTTCGCGCTGGCGGAGTCGCTGGACCTCAACCCGACCGCGACGATCGGCGACATGACGCTCGTCGCGAACCCCATCCGCCTGTCGCGCACGCCGGTCACGTACCGGCTGCGCCCGCCGAAGCTGGAGCCGTGATCGTGCAGGACCCGTTGCAGTTGCTGGACATCCCGTCGTTGCTGGGCGACGAGGAGCGCGACATCCAGGCCACCGTCGCGGCGTACCTGGCGGAGCACGTGCGGCCGCACGTCGCCGAGTGGTTCGAGGCGGGCATGCTGCCGCGCGAACTGGCACAGGAGTTGGGCAAGCTCGGTGTGCTCGGCATGCACCTCGAGGGCTACGGGTGCGCCGGGACGTCGGCGCTCGCGTACGGGCTCGCGTGCCTGGAACTGGAGGCCGTGGACAGCGGCATCCGCAGCTTCGTGTCCGTGCAGGGGTCGCTGTCGATGTTCTCGATCTGGCAGTACGGGTCGGAGGAGCAGAAGCAGGAGTGGCTGCCGCGGCTGGCCGCCGGTGAGGCGATCGGCTGTTTCGGCCTGACCGAACCCGACTTCGGGTCGAACCCGTCCGGCATGCGCACG
Source organism: Lentzea sp. JNUCC 0626 (assembly GCF_043632865.1). Lineage (NCBI taxonomy): Bacteria > Bacillati > Actinomycetota > Actinomycetes > Pseudonocardiales > Pseudonocardiaceae > Lentzea > Lentzea sp. JNUCC 0626. Next base: position 9,420,251 of record NZ_CP171635.1, on the reverse strand, counting down.
AAGGCGGTGCGCGACGGTGCGGACTGGGTGCTCAACGGCACCAAGATGTGGATCACCAACGGCGGCCTGGCGGACGTGGCGACGGTGTGGGCGCGGACGGAGGAGGGAATTCGCGGATTCCTCGTTCCGCGCGGCACGCCGGGATTCTCGACGCGCGACATCAAGCAGAAGCTGTCGATGCGAGCGTCCGTCACCTCCGAGTTGGTCCTGGAGGACGTGCGGCTGCCGGAAAGCGCGCGGCTGCCGCTCGCGACTTCCTTGCGGGCACCGCTGACATGTCTGAACGAGGCGCGGTTCGGGATCGTGTTCGGCGCTGTCGGTGCCGCGCGGGATTCGTTGCAGGCGGCCCTGCGCTACTCCGGCACGCGCATCCAGTTCGACAAGCCGATCGCCTCGTTCCAGCTGACGCAGCGCAAGCTCGCGAGCATGGCGGTGCAGGTCAGCAACTCGATGTTGCTCGCGTTGCACCTCGCGCGGCTCAAGGAGGCGGGCACGCTCAAGCCCGAGCAGATCAGCGTCGGCAAGTACAACAACGTCGAGTCGGCCATCGCGATCGCCAGGGAAAGCCGGACCGTCCTCGGCGCGAACGGCATCTCGCTGGAGTACTCGCCGCTGCGTCACGCCAACAACCTGGAATCCGTCCTGACGTACGAAGGGACTTCCGACATCCATTTGCTATCCATCGGCCACGCGTTGACCGGAATCCCCTCGTTCCGCTGATCTTTCGTCTTATCCTGCACCTCGCACTGGGCTCGGGGGTGGGAGGAAGTTCTGCCGGAGGAGACAAACAGCCGCAGTGACGCGCGCCGCAACCGCAAGCGATTGCTGGATGCCGCGACGCACGTCCTGCGGGCTGAACCAGCAACGGCGACGATGCAGTCGATCGCGCGCAAGGCGGCGCTTTCCCAGGCGACGGCGTATCGGCACTTCCCGTCCGTGGAAGCGCTCGTGGTGGCCTACCACGAAGACGTCATGGCGTCGTTGGTCGACCACGGCGAACGGTCTCGCAAGACCGGCAAGGAACTGTTCGAGCACCAGGCAGCGCGGTGGGTGAAGCTGCAGAACGCCCACGGCCCGGTGATGGTGCGGTATTCGTCGCAGCGCGGGTTCCTGCACCGCCTGCACGGCGGCGAGGCGATGGCGGCCTTGTCGTGCAGCGCGTGGGACCAGGCGTTGCGGGGCGTGCTGATCGACCTGGAGCTGCCCGACACGTTGCTGAACGTGGCGCGGTTTCTGCACAACGCGTTGTTCGACCCGCGGGAGATCCTCGACCTGACGAAAACCGCCGGACTACCTGACGAACAGGTGGTCCGGCGGCTCTCCGACGCGTTCTACGGGGCTTTACAGGGCTGGGCCGCTCATTAGAGGCCCAGCGGGAGCACCCACTTCAGTTCGGACTTCACGTTCGGGCGGCCGTCGAGCGGGTTCTCCCCCGCGATGCCGCCGGCCGCGATCTTGTCCAGGGTCTTCAGGCCCTCGGGCAGGATCTGGCCGAACACCGTGTAGTTGGGACGCAGGATCGAGTCCGCCTGCACGAGGAAGAACTGCGAGCCGTTGGTGTCCGGGCCCGCGTTGGCCATCGCGAGCGTGCCGCGCGGGTAGATCCGGCGCTCCCCGGTGGGGTCGTTCGGCGCGGGCTGCAGGTCGGTCGGCAGTTCGTCCTCGTACTTGTAACCGGGGCCGCCCTCGCCGGTGTTGGACGGGTCGCCGCACTGCAGCACCTTCAGCGTCGGGTACGCCGTGAGCCGGTGGCACTCGGTCTGGTTGTAGAAGCCGCGGTGCGCGAGGTGGATGAAGCTGTGCGCGGTGCACGCGGCCTTGGTGCGGTCGAGGACCAGCGGGATGTCACCCTGGTTGGTCTTCACCTTGACGAGGACCTTGCCCTTGGTGAACCACGGGTCGTGCGGGATGGACACCGGCCGCGCGGCGGGCTCCTCGGGGGTCGCGGTGTAGCCGCAGTCGGGCCGGGCCGTCTGCACGTCGGCTGACGCGGTGCCCGTCGTGATGAAACCCACGGCCAGCGCCGCCACTGCCAGTCCAGCTGCGATTCGCCTCATGCGCGTTTCCTAGTGGAGTTCGGTGCGAGCGGGCAAGGTTTAACGGATCACTCAGTTGTCGGTCGACTCGGTGATGTCGTACTCGCACTTCGCCTCCGCGCCGGAGTTCGTGAGCTCCTTTTCCTTCTCCACGCGAAGTTTGCAGGTGGCTTGACCGGACTCCGGCTTCACCACGAGCGTGATCTTGCCGAGGGCGTTGGCGAGCATCGCCGCGTCCTTGATCGGCAGGTCGACGGTTTCCGACTGCGAGGCACCGCCGGGAACGTTCAGCGTCAACTGGGCCTTGCCGGTGCCTTCGATGTCGTAGAACGCCTCGTAGGTGTAGCTCTTCGGGCCGCACGCGGTGAGCGCCAGCACGGGAATCAGCAGGAGCAGTTTCTTCATGGCTCGAATTCTGGTGATGTGCGCGGGGTCTGGCTTCTGTCCGGAGACCGGTTGCGGATCCTACTTTTGGCCGACCAGGCGGGTTTCCCACGCCCAGGCGGCGATCTCGACGCGGTTGCGGGCGTCCAGTTTGGTCTGCACGCTCGCGAGGTGCGTCTTCACCGTGCCCAGCGAGATGAACAGTTCCTGGGCGATCTCGGCGTTCGTCTTGCCGACGGCCGCGAGCTTCACCACGTCGAGTTCGCGTGACGAGAGCTTGTGCGGCTCTTGTGGTGCGGGCGTGTTCATGTGCTGCAACAGTCTTACGGTGATCGACGGGCTGATGAGCGCGTCGCCCGTGACGGCCGCACGGACCGCTTCGACGAGGAGGTTCGGACCGGCGTCCTTCAGCAGAAAGCCGCACGCGCCGTTCTTCAGCGCCGTGTGCACGTAGTCGTCGTGGTCGAACGTCGTGCACACCACCACGTTCACGTCGTCGGCGATCTGTTTGAGCGCTTCGAGTCCGTCCATGCGGGGCATGCGGATGTCCATCAACGCGACGTCCGGCTTGGTGCGCCGCGCTTCGGCGACGGCCTCGACACCGTCCCGCGCTTCGGCCACGACCTCGATGTCGGACTCGGCCCCTAGAATCATGCCGAAGCCCGTGCGCACCATCGCCTGGTCGTCCGCGACGAGAACCCTGATCACGCGGTCGCCTTTCCGGTCGGGAGTGCCGCGTCGACGACCCAGCCGCCGTCGATGCCCGGCCCTGCTCTGAGTCTGCCACCGAGCGCCTGCACTCGTTCGGTGAGTCCGACGAGCCCGAAACCGTTGCCCTGCCTCGCGGGCTTGCCGTCGTTGGAGATCTTGACAGTCACCCAGTCCGCCGTGGTCTGGATCCGGACGTCCACTGTGGTCGCTTCCCTGGCGTGCTTGCGCACGTTCGTCAGCGACTCCATGACCACGCGGTGGACCGAGCTGGCGACCTCGGGAGGCAGGGTCTCCGTGTCGCCGTGGACTTCGAGGGTCGCGCGTGGTTCGGCCGCGATCAACGGTTCGATGTCGACGACGCCCGCGACCGGTGCGACGGGAGCGTCGTCGCGCAGCATGCCCACCATGCGGCGCATCGCGGTCATGGCCTCGCCGCCGGCCTCCTCGATGCGTTCCAGGGCTTCTCGCGCCTGCGCCGGGTTCCGTTCGACGATCCGCCCGGCGCCCTGGGCCAGCACGACCATGCCCGTGATGTGGTGGCCCACGAAGTCGTGCAGGTCCCGCGCGAACTCGGCCTTCTGCTCGGCCCGGACGGCCTCGACCTGCCTCTCGCGGGCGGTGCTCAGCAACCGCAGGTAGCCGACCAGCGCGAGCACCCCGGTGGCGACGACCAGCAGGCCCATCATCAACGTCAGGGAGGTGCTGCCGAGCGGGTGCTCCCACGGCTGGCTGACCAGGGCGACGACGACCAGGGCGACCAGCGGCGCGTCCCGCCACGACCTGGCCCGGTGGGTCGTCACCGCCAGCACGCCCGTCAGCGCGAGGGTCTCGGCCAGGCCGAACTCCTTGTCGAGGGGGTTGACCAGGGTGAACGTCAGGCTCGCGGTGGCGGCGACGGCGGCGAGCGCCCGGTTCGGGCGCAGCCAGGCGAGGGTGGCCAGCACGATGCACGCGAACGCGGCCCAGCCCGTCCACGGGTAGAGACCCGGCGACCGGAACAGGCCGTACCAGAAGTCCACGAACCCCGCGGCGAGCAGTGCGGCGACCGCGCCGAACCTCCAGAGCATGGCCATGACCTTAGGCATTTGCGTGCGGTCCGCAGATCGGCCGAAAGACAGAGGCGAACCCGGCGCAGGACCGAGGTGTCGCGCTCCGCTCCGGACTTTGCTGGCCATGTGAACAACTTCGCTTCCGCCGCCGCCGACCTCGTGAAGGTGTACGGCTCCGGTGACACCGCGGTTCGAGCGCTCGACGGGGTGACCGTCGGGTTCCGGCCTGCCGCGTTCAGCGCGATCATGGGCCCGTCCGGGTCCGGGAAGTCGACGCTCATGCACTGCCTGGCCGGCCTCGACACGGCCACGTCCGGCGCGGCGTTGCTCGGCGGGAAGGACCTGACGAGGCTCTCCGACAACGCGCTGACGAAGGTGCGGCGGGACCGGATCGGGTTCGTGTTCCAGTCGTTCAACCTGCTGCCGACGCTCACCGCCCGGCAGAACGTCCTGCTGCCGCTGACCCTCGCCGGACGTCCCGTCGACAAGGCCTGGTTCACGCAGCTCGTGGAGGTGCTCGGGCTGTCGTCACGGCTGGCGCACCGGCCGTCGGAGCTGTCCGGCGGGCAGCAGCAGCGCGTGGCGCTGGCGCGGGCGCTGGTCACCCGTCCTGAGGTCGTTTTCGCTGATGAGCCGACCGGGAACCTCGACTCGCGGGCGGCGGCGGACGTGCTCAACCTGCTGCGGCAGACCGTGCGGGAGTTCGGGCAGACGATCGTGATGGTGACGCACGACGAGAGGGCCGCCTCTTATGCCGACGCCGTGGTGCACATGGCCGACGGCCGTGTCGTTCAGGCGGTCGCCGCGTGAGGAGGTTCCTGCCCGTCCTGTCGATCACGATCGCCGCGTTCTTCGCGTACTCGACGGCGCTCGCCAAGGACATCGCCGAACGCTCCCTGGCCGCTCAGGCCAAGCAGCTGGTCGAGGTGTTCCTGCTGCTAGGCGCCTTCGTCACGGTCGCGATGATCGTGGCCGCACTGGTCTCCACCTCGACGTTCCGGATCGTGTTCGCGCAACGGATGCGGGAACTCGCGTTGCTGCGCGCGGTCGGTGCCACGCGGGGACGGCTGGCGCGCGGGCTCGTCGCCGAGGGCGCGCTGGCCGGACTGCTGGCGTCGGTCGCCGGGGTCGCGCTGGCGGCCGGGGCCGGGCAGCTCGTGCCGCTCGCGGGTCTGGTGGCGCCGGGGTTCCCGCTCACGCCCGCGCTGGCCGTGGTGTTCGGGTCGTTCGTGCTGACCACGCTCGCCGTGCTGGCTCCCGCGTGGTCGGCGGCCAAGGTCTCCCCGCTGGAGGCGCTGCGCACGTCCGCCGTCCAGGACGCCCAGAGCCGGATCGGTCTGCCGCGCTGGGTGCTCGGCTCCCTCATGGCCGCCGGCGCCGGGTGGCTGCTGGTCTCCGTGGCGGTCGACGGCCTCGCCGACGCGCGACGGCCGAGCGGGATGATCGAGGATCTGCTGCTGCGCACGACCATCAGCGGTGCGTTGACGTTCGGCACGTTGATCACGCTCGGGCCCGCGTTGATCACGCCGGTCCTCCGGTTGTTCGGAATCCTGTTGCGGCGCAGCACCATCGGCACGCTGGCGGTCAGCGGTGTCGGTGGCGCGCCACGCCGGGCCGCGTCGGTCACGGCGGTGGTCGCGGTGGGCGTCAGCCTCGTCATCGCGACCCTGACGGGCGCGAACACGTTGCAGGGACTGGGAAAGGCGGAGATGGCCAGCGCCTACCCCGCCGACCTGGAGATCACCGGGCCGGTCGACGCCGCGGCGCTGACCGCGGCCGGGCTGACGAACGTGCTCCCCTACCGGCGCACCGAGATCACCGTCGACGGCACGCTCACCATGCGCGCCACCGACCTCGACATGACGGGGCTGGGCGACCTGAGCGACTTCCGCGTCGATTCCGGTGCTCTCGCCGACATGGGACCGCGCAAGCTCATCCTGTCCACCTCGACGGCGACCAGGCTCGGTCTCACCGCTGGTTCCGCCGCGGACGTCAACGGCGTGCGGATGACCGTCGCGGCAACGCTGTTCGGCGAGATCCCCCTCGGCAGTGCACTGCTGCACTCGTCCGATGTGGAGGGGGAAACCGTTGGCGCGCTTGCCAACGGCGCCAAAGAACGCGTGCCGGCAGGCTTCGAGGCCGAGTCACTCGCGGACCGTCGCCAGGCGCTGGAGAACGAGTTCACCTCTTTGGTGGCAATCGCGCTCGGACTGCTGTTCCTCACGATTCTCATCGCCGTGGTGGGAGTAGGCTCGACCACGGCGTTGTCGGTGCTCGAACGGACTCATGAGTCCGGCCTGTTGCGCGCGATCGGCTTGCCCCGCAAGGGACTCCGTCGCCTCATCACGACCGAGGCCGCCCTCTACGGTTCGGTCGGCGCGGTGCTCGGGCTCGCGATCGGTGTTCCCTACGCCTGGCTCGCGATCATCGCGCTGGGCGTCGAGTGGCCGTTGCAGGTTCCCGTCGTGGCGGTCGGCGTGGTCGTGCTCGTCCTCACCGCACTCACGGCAGGCGCGGGGCTGCTGCCTGCCCGCCGGGCGGCGCGGGTGAGTCCGGTCGCGGCACTTCACTCGATCCAGTGACGTGTACCGGATCCAAGACCGGGTAACCGAACTGCATAGGGAGGTAATGCAGTCATGGGATTCGACGAGTTGAAGAACAAGGCCAAGGACCTCATCGGTGAGCACGGCGACAAGGTCGACCAGGGTGTCGAGCGCGCCGGGCAGTTCGCTGACGACAAGACCGGTGGCAAGCACAGCGAGCACATCGACAAGGGCGAGGACAAGCTCAAGGAAGGCCTCCGCAACTTCGGTGGCCAGCAACAGCAGTAGCGGGACCCACTCAGAGTGGTCCTTCTGAGGCGGCTCAGACGCTAGGTTCGCGTGTGAGTTAAGCCTGATCGGATTCACTTCCGCGATCCCGGCGACACGGTTACCGTCGTTCGCCGGGATCGCGGAGGTGAAGGTGGATCCGAGCGGGGTGACGAGAGCGGCGCGGTTGACCGCGTTGGCCGCTTTGTGCCTGGTCACCGTCGTTCTGCTGCTGCCGGCCGCCATCAGCGTGAGCACTGGCGGGCCGGTACCGGGGTTCATCGGCGAGTTCGGCCGGTGGTTGTGGCCCCTGGTCGGCGCGATGGTGCTCGTCGCCGTCGGTCTCGCGATCTGGGAGCGGGTGCGCGGCCACGAGACGAGCAGCCGCACGGCCGCGCTCGCCCGCGTCGAGACGCGGGTGAAGGCGTTGCTCGCCGCGTCGCTGGCAGCCCAGACGCAGATCAAGCTGGGTGTGTTGCAGCAGCCGAAGCTCGCGGTGCGGGTGGACGGCGAGGAAGTCTCGTCACCGGACCTGGTGGCCGTCTACGAGCGCCTCGGCCACAGCATGGTGCTGATCGGACCGATCGGCAGCGGGCGGTCGACGCTGTTGCGCGAACTCTGTCTCGTGCTGGTCGAACGGGCCCGCAACGACCCGGACGCACCGATTCCCGTCATCGTGGACTTGGCGACATGGCGTGCGTACGGCACGCGCAAGCCGACGGAGTTCACCGCGTGGCTGCTGCGGGAGATGAATCGCCGCTACGGCATCAGCCGCTCGGCCGGCACGATCTGGCTGCGCCGCGAACGCGTCATCGTGCTCATCGACGGCCTGGACGAGGTACCGCGCGTCGACCGCGCGCACTGCGAGTCCGAGCTCGCGCCGTTCGCCTCCGTCGTCACCTCGACCGGACCGATCGAGAACCTGCCGTCGGTGCACGTTGAACCGTTGTCGCGCGGGCAGGTCCTGGAGTACATCGCGTCGGTGAGCCCTCGGCTCGACAGCCTGGAATCGGCACTCACGCCGGAGATCTGGGAGAAGCTCGACTCACCGCTGGCGTTGAACCTGCTGGCGTTGACGCACCTCGACAAGCAAGTCGACACGATCGGCACCGACTTCGTGGGCTCCTTCGTCGTGGAGAGGCTGTCCGGCCAACGCGGTGCGGGCCCGACCATCCGTGCGTTGAAGTTCCTCGCTCGGTTGGGACGACCGGATCTCGGCGCGCCCGTGCACATGCCGCACCGCCGTGCGTGGCTTCCGCTGCTGCCGACTCGCCCGTTGTGGTTGTTGTTCGTGCGCGCGGTGCCTGCCGCCTATGCCGGTGGTGTGTGCGCCGTGGCGTTCATGACGGGTCTGCGTCTCGGCTTGTGGCCGGCGTTGGTGTTCGTGGTCGCCGCTTCGTCGTTGCTCGTGATGGTGATGGCGAACAAACTGCCGCACGTCTTTCACCCGCCTGGACGCGCGCACGGCATTGTGACCGCCGTGATGGGATTCATCGCCGGTGCGATCGCCGGGTTGATGGTCGGGCTCGTCGGGTTGTGGCTAGGCGAAATCGGCACGCCGTGGCCGTACTTCGTGACGTGTGTGTTCGTGGTGATCGCGTCATTCTTCTTGGCGTTGGGTTTCATACCGGGCGACGCTCCCGTGCCGTGGGCTTTGCTGATCGCCGCCGCGCCGGGCGTCTCGATGATCTGGACCGGCCCGTACGTCGTGCTGGCGGGCATGGGAGTCGGCTTTTCCGCAGGCGTGGCAGGCGGAATTTTCGCCGCGGCCGTGGGACGTGTGTGGCGCACGGTGCGTCCGGGACAACAGCAACGCATGCGACTGGGGAGGCCGTGGTGGGTGCAGCCCGCTGTCCCGGTCCTCGGCGCGGTCGGTCTGCTGGGTGGGATGGGCACGCTCGGATCGTGGGGAACCGCACTGGGAGTGGCACTCGGTCTGCTTGTCACCCCAACGGCCGCACGCGACTACGTGTGGCCGTTCGACGCGCTCTCCGAAGTGGCGGCCGAAGGCGTCACGCGCCCTCTCTCGCTGGGCGAATTGTCGTTCCGCCGCAAGGCTTTGCTACACCTCGCCCAGGACAGGCTGCTGCTCACCCGAGTGGACGGCGAGTACCGCTTCGCCCACGTCGCACTGCGTGACCACCTGGCCTCCTGCGACCCGACGGCGCTGGTGAGGGCCACTCGCCGTTGAACCACGCCGTTCTGCGGGCCGTACGGCCTGACAGAAAGGTCGGGTGTTGCACATGCGCTGGTCGAAGGGCTGGGTCGCGGGCGCGGGAATCTTCTCCGTCGTCGCGGCCATCGGGGGTGCGGCCTTCGCTCTCGCCGGTTCCGGTGCGCCTGCATCGCAGTCGGGGGTGGCGGGCAAAGAGGTGTGCGCCGGCAAGCAGGTGAGAACAACGAACGCGAAAGGCCCGGCAGGTGTGCTTTCGGACCAGTTCCCCCTCGGCACGCAACTACGACTCAGCAATCCCGCCAACGGTCGCGCGATCACCGTCTCGGTCATCGGCCCTTCCGCCCACTGCGCGATCATCAACAACGCGGCACTGGATTCCCTGTGGTCCGCTGAAACGGGCGAGGGCGGCGTGGACAGCGTTCTCCGCCGAATCCGCGTGGAGATCGTCGGAAACGCGCCCGCTCCCACTCCCAGCACCCGGACCTCGGTCTCCCGAGTGCGTCCCTCCGGTGTCGTGGGTCAGGTCGTCTGCGACGGTGCGACCGTCGGCCTGTCCTCGGTGGGCGGCGAACCCGGAGCGTTCTCGTCGCAACTCCCGGTCGGGTCCGCGGTCCGGGTCACCAATCTCGACAACGGCAAGCAGACGACCGTGCGCATCGTCGGCGTCGGGCCGTCGTGCGTGGTGTTGAACAGCGCGGCCTTCGATCTCGTCGGGGAGTCCGGCAAGAACGTGATCAAACGCGCTCAGATCGAGAAGGTGACCTGACTTATGCTTCCCCCCGACCTGGGGGGTTGATGTGTTCCGACGTTGGTTGATCCTTGCCGTCCTGCTGGCCGGCTGCTCCGCACCGCAGACCGTGCCACCGCCGTCCTCCACTTCTCCTCCGCCGAGCACGCCGGTGCCGCAGAACTGGAATCAGCTGTCGGACCGCGCCGTGGCCGCGCTCGTGCCCAAGGACACGTTCGACCCGGACGCTCCCTGGAGCAAGGACATCCCGGCTGCCCCAGGCGAGATCGTCGCCCAGACATCGGGCGTGGCCTTCCTGTGCGGCGACGTTGAGATCAAATCCGGCATGAGGGTGATGCGCCACAGGCTCTGGAGCGGCCCGTACAAGGTCGTCTGGCAAAACGTGCACGCCCTGTCCGAGGGCAAGACCGCCGACCTGCTCGACAGGGTCAGGGAGAAGGCACGCGCCTGCCCGAGCTACGTCCGCAAGGAGGGCAAGCCGGAGCGGGTCGTGACCCCGGACGTGGCCATGGACCCACCGCCACCCGGCTTCGACGACCTCTACGCCTACTGCGAGACGGCACCGGACGTGCAGGAGGGCCAGCACAACTGCCAGGCCTACCTGGCCCGCGGCAACCTGCTGGTCAACTTCGGCAGCAACGTCATCTCCGACGACCCCGTCCTCACGCGGGGAACGGCGCAGCAGCAGCTGAAGGAGATGCTCCCGATCGTGGCCCAGGCAGTGGCGGCGGCCTGAGCCACGGGAGGGAGCGGGTCACCAGTCGATCGACTCGTCCGGCTCTTCCGGTTCTGGCCACTCGTCCGCCCCGTCGCCCGAGCCCCACGCCGCGCCGCCCTGGGTGGTGGTGCGGGACTTGGGTTTGGCGGGCTCGGCGGCGGGTGCTGCGGGCTGGGTGGTGGCGGGTCCGGCCGGGCCTGCGGCGACCACCTCGAGGATCTGGTCGCCGTACTTGGTCAGCTTGGCCTGGCCCACGCCGCTCACGCCGCCGAGGGCGGACAGGCTGGTGGGGCGGCTCGCCGCGATGGACTTCAGGGTGGCGTCGTGGAAGATCACGTAGGCCGGGACGCTCTGTTCGCGGGCCTGCTGGGCACGCCACTCGCGCAGGGCCTCGAAGAGCGGCGTGGCCTCGGCGGGGAGGTCCACCTTCTGCTTGGTGCCACTCGACGACGGGGACTGGGCGGTGCTCCTGGTGCGGACCGGGGCCGGGTCCTTGCGGAGCTTCACCTCGCGCTTGCGGCCCAGGACGTCGGAGCTCGCCTGGGTCAGGACCAGGGTCGAGTACTCGCCCTCCACCGCCAGCAGGCCCTGGGCCAGCAGCTGGCGGACGACGCCGCGCCACTCGCTCTCGTTGAGGTCCTCGCCGATGCCGAAGGTGCTCAGCTGGTCGTGGTCGAACTGGATCACCTTGGCGGTCTTGCGGCCCAGCAGGATGTCGATGGCCTGGCCGGCGCCGAACTTCTGGTTGCGCTCCTTGCGCAGGCGGTAGACCGTCGAGAGGACCTTCTGGGCGGCCACCGTGCCGTCCCAGGACTCCGGCGGGGTCAGGCAGGTGTCGCAGTTGCCGCAGGGGACGCCGGACTCGCCGAAGTAGTCGAGGAGCATGCTGCGGCGGCAGGTGATCGTCTCGCAGAGGGCGAGCATCGCGTCGAGGTGCGCCTGGGAGCGGCGGCGGAACGCCAGGTCGCCTTCGGAGGACTCGATCATCTTGCGCTGCTGCACGACGTCGGAGAGGCCGTAGGCGAGCCAGGCGGTGGACGGCTGGCCGTCGCGGCCCGCGCGGCCCGTCTCCTGGTAGTAGCCCTCCACCGACTTCGGCAGGTCGAGGTGGGCGACGAAGCGGACGTCCGGCTTGTCGATGCCCATGCCGAACGCGATGGTGGCGACCATGACGAGGCCGTCCTCGCGCAGGAACCTCGCCTGGTTGCGCTGCCGCACCGAGGCGTCCAGGCCCGCGTGGTACGGCAGGGCCGGGATGTCGTTGGCCACCAGGAACTCCGCGGTCTTCTCGACCGAGGCGCGGGAGAGGCAGTAGACGATGCCCGCGTCGCCCTTGTGCTCGCCGTGCAGCAGATCGAGGAGCTGCTTCTTCGGCTCCTTCTTGCCGACGATGCGGTACTGGATGTTCGGGCGGTCGAAGCTGGAGACGAACTGACGGCCCTCGGTCAGCTCCAGCCGGGTGAGGATCTCGGTGCGGGTCGCCTCCGTCGCCGTCGCGGTCAACGCGACGCGCGGGACCTTCGGCCACCGCTCGTGCAGGTGCGTCAGCGAGAGGTAGTCGGGCCGGAAGTCGTGGCCCCACTGGGAGACGCAGTGCGCCTCGTCGATCGCGAAGAGCGCGATCTCGCCCTGGTCGAGGAGCCGCAGGGTGGCCTCGGACGTCAGGCGTTCCGGCGCCAGGTAGAGCAGGTCGAGCTCGCCGTTGACGAACTCGGCCTCGACCATCCGCCGTTCGTCCCAGGACAGCGAGGAGTTGAGGAAGCCCGCGCGCACGCCCAGGGCGCGCAACGCGTCCACCTGGTCCTGCATCAGGGCGATCAGGGGCGAGATCACCACACCCGTGCCGGGACGGACCAGTGCGGGCACCTGGTAGCACAGGGACTTGCCGCCGCCGGTCGGCATGAGCACGAGCGCGTCGCCGCCCGAGATCACGTGCTCGACGATGGCGGCCTGGTCGCCGCGGAACTCGGGGTACCCGAAGACGCGCTGCAGAACCTGCAGCGCGTCTCCGTACTCGGTTGAACCCATGGCGCCGATGCTAGCGAGCAGCACCGACAGTCCGGTTCGCTAGCCCAACGCGCTCTTCGTACCAGCGGAAACGCTGGCGGCGGCGAGCGGAGCGGGCGAGGCGGACGGCACGGTGCCCTTCAGCGGGACCCGCACCGAGGTGTCCGCCAGGTCGACGGTGAGCCGCGGCAGCTGACTCGGCCGCACGATCGCGGTCGTGTCGGTGCCGCCGATCACCAGGCCCAGCCGGTGGCCCGCCGGGACGACCCAGTCCGTTGTGGACAGTCGGAACGTCATGCGGTACTTGGTGCCCGGCGTGATCGTGCGCGGGGTCGTGAGCGACTGGCAGTTCGCGAGGTCCGCCCAGCCGCGCGCGATGATCTGCGCGTCGACGTTGCCCGTCGTGGCCTCCGTGTTGCGGTAACACGCGTCATCACCCGTACGGCTCTCGCCCCAGCACGACTCCGTGGTCAACGTGCGAATGCCTTCGCCCGTGCGCACGCGCGCCGGTCCGTAGTCGACGAGGTACGCCGTGAGGTGCGCGGTCGACGTCGACGACGACACCCCCACCGTGATCGACGACGTGCCGGCGATGCGCAGGTCCGAGGCCAGCGCACCGGTCGACCAGATCGCCCTGCCGGTGTTCGAGCCGGAGACCCAGTTCGTCGGCGTGCCGCTGCCGTTGTCGGTGAACGCCGACGTGCCGGTGCCCGCCGCCGTGCCGAGTCCGGAAGAAGAAGGACGCAACACGGTGTTGACGGTGCCTGCGGGCGGCCACGCCTGATCGGTCGACCACACGTCCGGCGCGCGCTCCGACGACACCTGGGGCTCGTTCTCGATGCCGTTCTGCACGTCCAGCAGCCAGCGGTCGAACCAGCGGTGCAGCGTCGGCACCCACTCGCTGCGCCGGAAGTCGAACGGGTCGACATGCGCGGTCTGCGAGAACCACAGCTTCTTCGGCACCGTGGCGGGCACCGCGTCCCAGAACTGCCCGTACTGCAACGTCTTCACGTTGAGGTCGTTCAGCCCGTGGATCGCGAAGATCGACGCCTTCACCTTCGACGCGTTGCGCACGAAGTCGCGTGTCTGCCACATGGCCGTGTAGTCGCCATTGGCCGGGGAACCGTTCGTCATCTGCGAACGCACGGTCGCGCATCGCGAGCGCGCGTTGGAGTTCTCGAACTGCGATCCCAGCCCGGTCGGCGAGCTGTAGCCGGGGTACGCGACGCCGTCCGAGCGGAACCAGTCGTACCAGGAGCTGATGGCCGCGATCGGCACGATCGTCTTCAGGCCGTCGACACCGGTGGCCGCGACGCCGTTCGCGATCGAGCCGTCCCACGACTTGCCGATCATGCCGACGGCGCCGGTCGACCAGGACGCGGACTTGGTCGTCGAGCCGGTCAGGGTCGAGTAGCCGGTGCGCCGCCCGTTCAGCCAGTCGATCACGGCGGTGCCCGAGGCGATCTCGGACTGGCCACCGACGTCGACGCAGCCGCGCGACCGGTTCGTGCCGAGGAAGTCGACGAGCACGACGGCGTACCCGCGCGGTACGAAGTAGTTGTCGTAGAAGAGCGGGAACTTCACCGGCACACCGGCGGAGTCGTAGGTCTTGACCTCGCCCTCGTTGCCGCGGCCCGCGCTCTGGTAGTAGGGACTGGCGTCCATGATCACGGGCACGCGCCCGGTCGTGGACGGCCTGATGATGTCGGCCGCGACCCGGTCACGGGTGCCGTCGCCGTCGAGATCGAGCCCGGAGTCGACGTAGACGGTCTCGCGAACCGCGTCGGCCATCGAGTGGATCGGCGCGGTGACGCCGCCGGACAGCTGGAACGCAGGTGTCGCCGCTGTGGCAGGGATTGGCGTCAGGGTCAGGGCCCCTGCTAACGCCACTACAACACGAACACGCTTCATGAAGATTCACGCTAAGGAGTGACGAAGTCACCCGTCAGAGCCGAAAGGCTTGACCCTCTGCTGTTGCGCAGCGCTCTTGCCTCACGTATTCGTCCTAGGTGAGCTTCACCTTCGAACCAGGCCGCACCCGCGTCGTCTTCGGGCGCGGCACCGCCTCCACCGTCCGCGCCGAGGCCGAACGGCTCGGGGCGACGCGCGTGCTGCTGATCGCCCGCCACGGCGGTGACAAGGTGGCCGCCGAACTCGGCTCGCTGCTGGTGACGCGGTTCACGGGCGCGGCGATGCACACACCCGTCGAGGTCACAGAGCGCGCGCTCGCGTTGTTACGCGAACACGGCGCGAACGGCATCGTGTCCGTCGGCGGCGGTTCGAGCACGGGCCTGTCGAAGGCGCTGGCGGTCCGCACCGGCGTGCCGCAGATCATCATCCCGACGACCTACGCGGGGTCCGAGGTCACCCAGGTCCTCGGCGAGACGGCGGCCGGGCTGAAGAAGACGCGCCGCGACCCCGCGATCCAGCCGAACACCGTCCTCTACGACGTCGACCTCACGCTCGACCTGCCCCTCGACGTCACGGTCACAAGCGCGCTCAACTCTCTCGCGCACGCCGTCGCGGCCCGTGGCAACGAGAACCCGTTGATCGACGCCATCGCCACCAAGGCGATCGAGGGCGTTTTGCGCGCTTTGAGCGGAAACCCGTCCACTGTGGATGCGCGCACGGAGTTGTTGTCCGCAGCGTGGCTCGGTGGCACATGCCTCGCGTCCGTCCCCATGGGACTGCATCACAAGCTGGCGCACGTTTTGGGCGGTACGTTCGGTTTGCCGCACGCTGCCACACACACGGCGTTGCTCCCCCACACGGCGCCCGCTGATCTGGCGGGCCGCATCCACGACGCGGCCACCCGGTTCGGCGCCGTGACATCGTTGCGGGAGTTGGGAATGGCGGAGTCCGATTTGTCCCGTGCCGCGGAGATCGCCGACCACCCCGATGCACTGAGGACACTCACGAACGCCTGGCGCGACGCATCACGCGACTGATGGGTTGTCATTCTTAAGGCTGATGTTCACGGCTCTGAACCAAGACGAACCACCGATGCGGTTCCTGAAGACTTCCTGAAGCATTGAGGGCATGCTCAGCCCGTTGGATCTGTCCCTGATAAATGGGCCGATCCCGAAGGCCGCCACCGTCGCGGCCGTGCTCGCCCTCGCGTATCTGGCGATTCGGAAGAACCGGACCTGGTGGGTCCGCGTGGTGCCGATCGTCGTGCTGACGTGCGCGCTCGTCGTGACCGGCTTCACGCTCGTGGTCAACAACCTGTGGAAGCCGTGGCCCGAGCCGCTGCCGATCATCCTCATGGTCTGGCTGGGCGCTGCGCTCGTGGCCCTCTCGCTGGCCGTGGCACGCCTACGGCCGTCGCGTTGGTACGGGCGTGTGCTGAGCGTCGTCGCCGCGATCGTCGTTCTGGCGAGCGCGGTCACGGCCACGAACGCGTACTACGGGCAGTACCCCACCGGACGGGCCGTGCTCCAGGTCTTCCACAACCCGAGCGTCGAACTGCCCGACACCGCGCCGCCCTCGGACGTGCTCGAGGTGCCTGAGGGCAAGACGCTCGCGGACGTGTGGACGGCCACCGGTCTGCCGGACAAGGGCACGATGTCCGAGATCCACATCCCCGGCGCGTTCAAGGCCCGCCCGGCGTGGATCTACCTGCCGCCCGCCTACGCCGCCAAGCCCCGGCCGAAGCTACCGGTCCTCGTCCTGCTGGCGGGGCAGCCGGGTTCGCCGCGCGACTGGTACGACGCGGGCGGCATCGTCGAGAACATGGACGCGTTCGCGCGCGCCCACAACGGCCTCGCGCCGATCGTGGTGATGGCCGACCAGCTCGGCGCGGTCACGGCGAACCCCCTGTGCCTCGACTCGAAGCTGGGCCAGTCCGAGACGTACCTCGCCAGGGACGTGCCCGGCTGGATCAAGGAACGCCTCACGGTCGACGAACGCCGCGAAGCGTGGACCATCGCGGGCTTCTCGCACGGCGGCACGTGCGCCGTGCAGCTCGCAGTGCGCGCGCCTGACGTGTACGGCAACTTCATCGACCTCTCCGGTCAGCGCGAGCCGACGCTCGGCACCCGCGAGGAGACGGTCAAGGCCGCTTTCGGCGGCGACGCGGCGGCGTTCGCCCGCGTCAACCCCCTCGACATCCTCGCCCGCGAGAAGTTCCCGCGCACCGCGGGCGTGATCGTGGCGGGCAAGGACGACGCTCTGTACCGCCCGGCCGACGCCGAGGTGTTCGAGGCCTGTCGCAAGGCCGGAATGGACGTGCAGTGGAAGGAACTCCCGGGAGGACACGACTGGAACGTGTGGCGGCCGGGTCTGTACGGCTCGCTGCCGTGGCTCGCGCAGCGAACAGGGCTGGTCAGATGATCGCCAAGCTGTTCCGCGCCGCGCCGCTGACCTGCGCGTTCCTCATCGTCTTCTGGACGGTCGGCACGCTGACCGGCGCGGCCGGCGGCGCGAGCGACGAGCTGCTCGCGCGCACCGGGTTCGGCACCGGGAGTCCGTGGTGGACGGTCTTCACCTCGGCCCTGTGGTCGATGGACCTGCTCGGGTACGTCGGCACGACGGTGCTGCTGCTCGTCGCCGGGGTGCTGGCGGAACGCGAGTTCGGCGCGGTGCGGACGGCGGCGATCTTCCTCTCCTCGCACGTGGTGGGCTCGTTCCTCGGCCTCGGTTTCGTGCTGATCGGCCGCGATCTGCACTGGACCTGGCTCGAGTCGCTCGTGGGCGAGCAGGCGACCGGACCGTCGATCGGCGGGGTCGGGCTCGTGCTCGCGCTGACGTTCCGGATGCCACCGCTCTGGAGGCGTCGCGTACGACTGTTGATGATCTTGTCGGTGCTGGTCCTTACTCTGTACTCAGGTTGGCTCGAAGACGTGCTCCGACTGTCCGGTGGCGTGGCCGGACTGCTGGTCGGGGCGCTGTTCCTGAGGAACGGGCCGGTGAGCAAGGCGCGTTCCTTCCAGGAGACGCGAGTGCTGGTGGCGTTGCTGATCGCGGCGTCCGCGCTGGGGCCGGTGGTGTCGATGATGTCGCCGTACCCGAACGGGCCGTTGTGGTGGTTCGCCGATGTGGTGGCGGTGACCCAGCCGCTGCAGGAGGACGTCGACGCGATGTGCGTCGGGGACATGGTCGAGCAGTGCCGGACGATGGTGGTCCAGCTCTCGTACGGCCGGTTCCCCGCGCTGGTGATGTCGTTGCTGCCGGCGTTGCTGTTGCTGGTGCTGGCGGAAGGTCTGCGACGCGGGCGGCGGTTCGCGTGGCGGGCGGCGCTGGTGTTCAACCTGGCGTTCGCGGCGTTCATCGGTTCCTACGTCGTGTACGTCGCGCAGTTCCCCGATGTGAGCCTGCTGGAGCTGTCGGTCTCGTTCGGTGTGCCGATGCTGGCTCCGCTGGCGATCATCGTGGTGCTGCTGGTGACCCGCAGGCACTTCGACGTGCGGCTGCCTCGCCGTGCCGTCGTGAAGTTCTGGCGGTTCACGGCGATCAGCGTCGCGTTGCTGTCGGCGTTGTACGTCTTCGGCGGGTACCTGGTGCGCGACCAGTTCACGCCGGAGCCGAGCTTCGGCGCGCTGCTCGCGGACCTGCCGACGCGGTTCCTGCCGCCGGGGTACCTCGACCTGGTGCCGTTGCGGTTCGCCTCGGACGGGTTCGTCGGCGCGCTGCTGTTCGAGTACACGGGCGTGGTGTTCTGGCTGATCGTGCTGGCGGGCATGCTGATGGCGTCGTGGCGGACGTGGCCGTCCTCGTGCGAGGCATCGGCCACGCGCGCTCGCGACCTCATGCGGCGGCACGGTGGTTCGTCGTTGTCGTACATGACGACGTGGCGTGGCAACCAGTACTGGTTCACGCCCGACGGTGAGAACGCCATCGCGTACCGGGTGGTGGCGACCATCGCGCTGACGGTCGGCGATCCGATCGGCCCGGCGCGGGTGGACGCCGTGCGCGGGTTCGCGGAGTTCTGCGCGCACAACGGCTGGACGCCGTGTCTCTACAGCGTGGGCGCGGAAACGCGGGCCGCGGTGGAGGGGCTCGGCTGGTCCGCGGTGCAGGTCGCCGAGGACACGGTGATCGAGCTGGACAAGCTGAGCTTCACCGGCAAGAAGTGGCAGGACGTCCGCACGGCGCTGAACAAGGCCGGCAAGGACGGCATCACCGCCGAGTGGTGCACGTACGCCGAAGCTCCCTACGCGATCACCGACCAGATCCGGTCGATCTCGGCGGAGTGGGTGGCGGACAAGGGGCTGCCCGAGATGGGATTCACCTTGGGAGGCCTGGAAGAGCTGGCCGGTGACGGGGTGCGCTGCCTGCTGGCGGTCGACGCCGACCGGACGGTGCACGGCATCACGAGCTGGCTGCCGGTGTACGCCGACGGCGAGGTCGTCGGGTGGACGCTCGACTTCATGCGGCGCCGCTCGGACGGGTTCCGCGGCTCGATGGAGTTCCTGATCGCCTCGGCGGCGCTGGAACTCCAGGCGGAGGGCGCGCGGTTCCTCAGCCTGTCCGGGGCTCCCCTGGCCCGGCTGGACCGGGGCGAACGGCCGCGGGCGTTGCAGCGCGTCCTGGACTTCACCGGGCAGGTGCTGGAGCCGGTGTACGGGTTCCGCTCGCTGTTCGCGTTCAAGGCGAAGTTCCAGCCGACCTACCAGCCGATGTTCATGGCGTACCCGGACTCGGCGGCGTTGCCGCGCATCGCGAACGCGGTGAGCCGCGCGTACCTGCCGCACCTCAACGCGCGGCAGGGACTGCGGCTCGCGAGCAAGATGATCATCCGCACGCGCGACCGCGTGACCACGCATGGTCGAACTCGCTAGACCGAAAGGGTGGTGAGGCGATCCTCTCCGTCACACTTCGGCGCGGCTAGGCGAAGATGCGCCGATGACCGCGCGGGGCACTCTGCCTGCTCAGACCACGACGTTCGTCGGCCGCGGGGCCGTGCTCGCCGACACCGAGGCGCTCCTGCGCCGATCGCGGCTGGTCACGCTGGTGGGTGCGGGTGGTGCGGGCAAGACCCGGATCGCGGTCGAGACCGGACGTGCGCTGGTGCGGGCGGCGGCGTTCCAGCACGGGGTCTGGCGGGTGCGGCTCGGGGACCTGCACGACCCGGCGGCGCTGGCCCGCACGGTGGCGACGGAGCTGCGGATCGTCGACAACTCACCGGAGCCCGGCCTCACCCGGCTCGTGGAGTCGTTGTACGACAAGCACTTGCTGCTGATCCTCGACCACTGCGAGCACCTGCTGGAAGCGGTCCGGCACCTGGTGCACCACCTGTTGCGCGACTGCGAGGGCCTGACGATCCTCGCGACCTCGCGGGAGCCGCTCGGTGTCTACGGCGAGCAGGTGCTGCGTGTGCCGCCGTTGAGCGTGGACGACGCGGCACGCCTGTTCGGGGAACGCGCCGAGGTCGTGCCGCCGGACGTGACGGCGTTGTGCCGCGCGGTGGACGGGCTTCCGCTCGCGATCGAACTCCTCGCGGCGTTGCCGGTCGAGGTGGTGACGACGGAGGCAGCGCACCTCCCCGAACCCGTCACGCTGGAGCAGGTGCTGGAGTGGACGGCACAGGAGTGCACCGACGAGGAACGACGGCTGTGGGCGCGGCTGTCGGTGTTCCCGGCCGACTTCGACCTGGCCGCGGCCGAGGCGGTGGCGGACGCGGACGTCCTGAAACCGTTGTCCGCCTTGGCGAACAGGTCGATCGTGGGCACGGCGACGAGTCCGGTCACCGGGGAGACCCGCTACCGGCTGCTCGACACCGTCGCGCAGTTCGGCACTCGTCTGCTGACGGACGCCGACGAACCGTTGCGGTGTCACGCCGTGCACTACAGCGAGTTCGTGGACGCCGCCGCCCGCGCGTGGTTCTCGGCCGACGACGCGAGGTGGATGGGCAGGCTGTGGGAGGAGTGGCCGAACATCCGCACGGCCGTGGCGCACGCACTCCGCACACCTGACCTCGCCGCGATGGGTGCCGCCGTGACGATGAACGTGCAACGGGCGCGGTTCACGTCGTTCGCGGGCATGCTCGGCCAGGCCTGGGACCTGCTCGCGGCCGCCCGCGCGGTGATCACCGACGCGCCGCTGCGCACGTCGTTGCTGGCGCACTGCGCGTACATGGCGCAGGCACGGGGCGACGGCGCGATGGCGTTCCCGTTGATGAACGAGGCGCGCACGTTGCCCCGGCAGCCCATCACGGACCTGCATCTCGTTCTCGCCGAGGCCACACATCTCTTCTTCGTGGAAGGCTCATCGGACTGCGTGCCGTTGTACGCGCACGTCGTGGAACTCTGCCGGCAGCACTCGGCACCCGGCGACGTCTACATCACCGAGCTGATGCACGCGATGGCGGCGTGCTTCCTGCTCGACGCCGAAGACGCCGACAAGGCCACGACGGCGCTGGCCCGGCAGGCCGAGCACAACGGCGTCACGTGGTCGCACGCCTGGGGACTGTGGCACCGCGGCCTCTTCGAACTGCTGCACGGCGACCCGGCACGCGTGCACCCGCTGGTGATCGAGGCGTTGCGCCTCCAGCTGACGCTCGGCGACACCTGGGGTGCGCCCTTCAGCCTGTGGCTGCTGGCCTGCACGTGCGCGGAGCTGGGGGCGTTCGACCGCGCGGCACGGCTGCTCGGCGCACTCCGGTCGCAGGAACGGATCTCGCGGCTGTCGTTCGCCGGCATGAGCCCGTTCCGCCGGCACCTCGACCGCGCGGACCGCACCGTGCGGCGGTCGCTGGGCGACGACTACCAGGTGATCACCACGCTCGGCGCCGACCTGCGCCCGGACCAGGCGATGGCGTTCGCGCTCGAACCTGTGCCGGACTCCGAACGGCGACCCGCGAAGCCCCTGCTGCCGGGCGGGCTGACGCGGCAGGAGTTCACGATCGCCGGGCTGGTCGCGGAAGGGCTCACGTCGAAGCAGATCGGGGCGCGGCTGTTCATCTCGCCGCGGACCGCGGACCGGCACGTGGTCAACATCCGGGTGAAGCTGGGCCTGCCGAGCAGGGTGGCGCTCGCGGCCTGGCACCGTTCGGCCGCCGGGGGACGCTGACTCAGCGGGCGTCGAGCGCCAGCTTCAGGCCGAGCGCCACGAACACCGAGGCGGTCAGGCGGTCCAGCAGAAGGCGTTGGCGCAGCAGGAGAGCACGGGCTCGGTCGGCCACCAGGATCAGCAGCGGCAGCCAGACGAGGCCGAGTCCCAGGTGGATCGCCACCAGGGCCGCGCCCCAGGCCGGTTCGCCGGGCGGCATGAACTGCGGCAGCAGGGACAGGTAGAACACGCCCACCTTGGGGTTGAGCAGGTTGGTCAGCAGGCCCACGCGCAACGACGCCGCCGCGCTCGGCACCGGGCGGGTGTCGTCCAGCGAGGTGGCTCTGCGGGAGTTCCACAACGCCTTGGCGCCCAAACAGATCAGGTAGCCCGCGCCCAGCCAGCGCACGACGTCGTAGGCCAGTTCGGACGCCTGAAGCAGCGCGGTCAAGCCCGCCAGTCCCGCCGCACCCCAGAGCAGACAGCCCAGCGTGATGCCCACGACCACGCCCATGGCCGCGCGTTTGCTGCTGAGCAGGGCGGTGCGCAACACCATCACGGTGTCCAGGCCGGGGGTGAGCACGGTGAGCAACGCGACCAGCGTGAAGCTCAGCAGGGTGGCGGTCGGCATGAGGAGATGAGACCATACGTCACCGTGCGTCGGCCGCGGTTTTCAAGCCGAACGCGATCAGCGCTGTGGCGGACAGCCGGTCCAGCAGGAGACGTTGGCGCAGCAGGAAAGCGCGGGTACGGGCGGCGGCGGTGATCAGGATCGGGAACCACAGCAGGCCGATGCCCAGGTGGATGGTCACCAGCACGCCGCCCCACGCCGGTTGGCCGACGGGCAGGAACTGCGGCAGCAAGGAGATGTAGAAGACGCCCGGTTTGGGGTTGAGCAGGTTCGTCAGCAACCCCACCCGGACGGCCGCGCGCACCGACGGCACCGGGGCGGGTTCGTCCAACTCGGCCGGGCGCCGCGAGTTCCAGAGTGCTTTGCCACCCAGGTAGATCAGGTAGGCCGCGCCCAGCCACCGCACGATGGCGTAGGCCAGTTCGGACGCCTGCAACAGCGCGGTCAAACCCACCAGGCCCGCCGTCGCCCACACCAGACAACCCAGAGTGCTGCCCACGACCACGCCCATGGCTGCGCGACGGCCCACCAGCACGGCCGTGCGCAGCACCAGCAACGTCTCCAAGCCCGGCGTGATGACCGTCAGCAACGCAACCAGCGTGAAGCTCAAGAGTGCGGTGGTCGACATGCCGCCATGAGAACACGGAACCGCAGCGCCACCGGAAGAATTAACACGCCCGACACGAGGGTCAGCGGTGCCAGGCCTGGACGCCCAGGCGGCCGGTGGTGCCCAGGTCGATGAGGACGGTGCTCTCCGGGGACGTGGCCACCAGCGGTTGCCAGGCGTCACCCGGTGCGGTCGCGATGTCGACGTGCTTTCCCACCAGCGGCGGACCTTCCGACGCGTGCGTGTTCCGCCACACGAACGCACTCTTCGCACTTTCCCCCGGTGGCACCGTGATCGGCTGCGGCGGGGTGTCGAAACCGTCGATCGTGGCGATGCCGCCGGAGCCGTCGAGAATCGCGATGTCCAACTGCTCCCGCCCGGCGTCGAGCACCTTCACCTGCGGATAACCGTTGAGCTGCAACGACTCTGTACCGCAGTTGGTCACCTCGACCGCCATCAGGCGCAGGCCCATGGCCGCGCCGGTACCGCTCGTGGTGAACCGCAGGCCGGAGTCGCACGGTTGGGTTGCGGACGAAGATGGTGCGCCTGCTGCCATTCCGGCGAGCACAGCGGCTACGGCGAGAATACTGCCCCCAGTTCTCATGTGATCGATGCTGCCACAGCTGGTGGATCTTGCGCCGGAACCTTCACAAGCGGAGAGACGCCCGCTTGTGAAGGTTCCCGCGAGGACTAGACGCGTTCCCAGAGCGCGGGGACGTTCGGCGGTTCCCAGCCTGGCAACGAGGTGTGGCCCTGACGGCAACGGTAGGTCGCGCCGTTGTACGTCACCTGCGCCCCGGTCGCGTAGGACGTGTACGGGACCCAGGAACCACCTGGGTTCGTGGTCGTCGTCGTGGTTGTGGTTGTGGTTGTCGAAGAAGTGGTGGTGGTCGACGTCGGCGGGGTGCCGGAGCCGCGTGGCAGGTCGGCGGCGATGGCGTAGCTGGTGCCGCCGAAGGTGAACGTGAAGTTCGACGGCGTCGCGATCGGCATGTAGTAGTTCAGGCGGATGTCGGCTGAGGCGCCGGGCGCGATGGTCTGCCAGCTCGGCAACGTCACGGTGACGTGCTGGAAGTCGCCGCGCAGACCGCCGGAGTTCGGACCGCTGTGCCCGCGCGAGGTCACCGCGAGACCAAAGCCCGACTGGTCGGTCATGCTGCCCGGCGCGCTCGTGCCGTAGTCGAACTCGACGCGGGTGCCGCCGGGGATCGCCGTGGTGGAGTTGTTGGTGATCCGCATGGTCGGGTTGATCGGGTAGTTGGCGTCACCCAGCGCGAACCCCGACACGGACACGGCCACGTTCAGCACGGACGACGGCATCGCTCGGCCCGCCTTCGACGCACCGTACGGTGCCGCGCCGCGCAGGCCTTCGTCGATCTTCGAGATCAGCGTGTCGCCGATGTAGTACTGGGACTTGGCGCTGTCGTAGGCGTAATCGCCCGCCAGCTCCCAGATCATGATGCCGCCCAGGCCCTTGGACGACACGTAGCTCGTCTTCGCCGCGATCGACACGTCGTCCTCTGTGGACAGGAACACGCCCTTGGTGCTGTTCCACAGCCACGGCGTCACCATCGTGCTGTTGTAGTTGCGGGCGTAGGTGCCGGTGAGCCGGTCGTCGGGATCGCCAACGGGGTCCAGGCCGTACTGAGTCAGGTAGTCCGGCGTGATGCCGTTCTGCAGGTTCATGGCGTGCCACATGGGGTTCACGCCCGACGGCACCTCCATGCCGTTCAGCTCGTCGTGCCACAGGTTGTCGATGCCGACCGCGCCGTTGCCGCAGGGGACGGTCGACCCGACGGTGCCTCCGGTGCCGGGTGGACACTGCGCCTGGTTCGGCAAGGCCGCGCGACCCCACAACCCGTTGGTACCACCGGTCACGCCTCTCCAGCCGCGGGTGTAGAAGCCGACGCCGATGTTGATCCGCCCGGCCTGCATCGCGCCCCGGAAGTAGTGGTACGCCCAGTCGGTGTTGAGATAGCCCTGCCCGTCGTACTGCGGTGTCGTGTACACCTGCCAGTGCGCGAGTTCCGCGTCCTGCCCGTTGTCGTACAGCGCAGCGTTCGGGCCGACGAAGTGGTTCCACGCGCCGTGCAGGTCGTAGCTCATGATGTTGAGGTAGTCGAGGTAGCGCGTGACGCCGTAGGTCTCCTGGCCGCGCAACAACCAGCCGGACGCCGGCACCGCCGCGGTCAGCAGGTAGTGCTTGCCATCCGCCACGCCCGCGCGGTCGAGCTTGTCGCGCAACGTCCGCATCAGGTTCTCGTAGCCCGCCCACAACGTGCCGCGGTTGGGGTTGGAGATCCAGAAGTCGTCGGGGTTCCCCGCGTGGTTGTTGGACGTCGCGTACTCGTAGTCGATGTCCGCGCCGTTGAAACCGTAGGTGCGCAAGAAGGCCACTACCGAGTCGGCGAACGTGTTGATCGACGCCTGCGACTGCGCCAGCTTGTAGAACCCACCGGTGGCGTTGCGCGTGCCGTCCGGGTTCAGGATCCCGCCCGACTCCGCCCAGCCCCCGATCGAGATCAGCGTCTTCACGGCGGGGTGCTGCTTCTTGTACTTGGTCAGCAGGTTGAAATGTCCCTTGTAGGGCAACGAAGGGTCCATCTCCGCACCCGGAACGCCCGGCCACTCCATGCCGGTGGAGGCGTTGGCGGCACCCGCCGGTCCGACGGTGATCCGGTTGTCCGTGCCGATCCCCGCGAACGCGTAGTTGATGTGCGTGATCTTGGTCCACGGGATGTTGCTCGCCAGGTACGCGGGCGCGCCGTTGCGGCCCGTGCGCCAACTGGTGAAGTACCCGATCACCCGCCGGGAGTGCGAGCCCATCAACTCACGGCCGGCGGTGTCGTAGACGGTGCAGTACGGGGTGTCGACGCCGGGCGTGCGGTACAGGCCGTCCGGGCGGCAGTCCTCGTGCCCGGCGGCCTGCGACGGCACGGGGGCGACGAGCGCGACCACGACGAGACCGGCGAGAGTCACCAGGGCCGCGAACAGGGAGAGGAGCTTTCTGGAGAGGCGCATGCCGAACCTCCTTGCAGGGAGGCGTCCCACACCCAGTCTGGAACCGGGAAACGGACCGGTCAATACGAGGTTTAGACCAATGACTAAATAGTTGACTCTGACTAGTTAGAGTCGGATAGTTGGTACCGACCAAGGAGGAGCAGGATGCGGCGCAAGGTGTCGAACCCGTTGGCGCTGGCGGTGCTGGCCCATCTCGTGATGGGTCCTATGCACCCCTACGAGCTGGGCAAACAGCTCAAGGACACGGGCAAGGACCGCAACATCAAGTTCAACCGCGGCTCGCTCTACATGGTCGTCGAGCAACTGCTGAAGGCCGGCTTCATCGCCGAGCAGGAGACCGTCAAGGACACCCAACGGCCTGAGCGCACCATCTACGCGTTGACCGACGACGGACACACGGAGCTGCACGACTGGATGCGCGAACTCGTCCGCGACCCGGCCCACGAGTACCCGCAGTTCGGCGTCGCGCTGTCGCTCATCGCCGTGCTCGACCCGACGGAAGCCGTGGGCCTGCTGAACACCCGCGCCGAAGCACTGCGGAAGGACCTCGACGAGACGCGCGCGATGGTCGCGAAGGCCACCGGCGAGGGCGTCCAGTGGATCTTCCTCGTCGAGGAGGAGTACCGGATGTCGTTGGTGGAGGCCGAACTCCGGCTGGTCGAGAAGCTCACGGGGGAACTGGCGAAAGCCGAGTACCAGCACTCATGGCAGGAGATCTTCGGGAGGGAAAGATGAAGGCGTTGGTCATCGGGGGCGGCATCGCCGGACCCACGACAGCGTTGGCGCTCCAGAAGGCCGGCATCGAGTCGGTCGTGTTCGAGGCCTACGACACCACCGCGGACGGCGTGGGCGGCATGCTCACCGTGGCACCGAACGGCCTGGCGGCGCTCGGGATCGCGGGGCTGAGCCCGGACTTCGGCGATCCGCTGCGACACATGGTGATGGCCGACGCGCAGGGCAGAACGCTCGGCCGCATCAGCGGCGGCGTCAGCAGGGTCGTCACGCGGGCCGAGCTGTACCAGCGACTGCGCGAGCGGACGGCGGCACAACAGATCAAGGTCGAGTACGGCAAGCGCCTCGAAGACGTGGAGCACCACGAGAACGGTGTCACCGCGACGTTCTCGGACGGCAGCACCGAGTCGGGCGACGTGCTGATCGGCGCCGACGGCATCCGCTCGCGGGTCCGCGAGATCATCGACCCCGGCGCTCCCGGCCCCGAGTACGTCGGCCTGCTGGGATTCGGCTCGTACGCGGAGAACAGCGGCGTGCACGGCGAGCCCGAGACGATGTACTTCGTGTTCGGCAGTTCGTTCCTCGGCTACTGGCAACAACCGGACGGCACCGTCGCGTGGTTCAACAACCTGGCGGTCCCCGAACCGGCGGCCACGGCTCCGGGGGACGTGTGGCTGGAACGCCTGCGCGAGGCCTACGGCGACGACATGCCCGCGAAGCAACTCCTGGCCCACAGCCACGAGGTGGTCGCCGCAGGCCCGTTGGAGATCATGCCGAGTGTGCCTCGCTGGCACCGCGGCCGCATGGTGCTGGTCGGCGACTCCGCCCACGCGCCGAGCGCCAGCTCCGGCCAGGGTGCGTCCCTCGCCGCCGAATCGGCCGTGCAGCTGGCCCGGTGCCTGCGTGACATCCCCGACCTGACTCAGGCTTTCGCGACGTACGAACGGTTGCGGCGCCCTCGCGTGGAACGCATCGCGGCCCGTGCGGCCCGCACCAACAGCAACAAGCGCGGCATCGGTCCCGTCACCCGTCTGCTGATGCCCCTGGTGATGAAGGCCTTCGGCGCCAAGGCGTTCACGAAGGACCAGAACTACCGCATCGACTGGGACGCTCAGGTCAGCCGGTAACCGTGCGCGGGGCGGTTCGCCATGCCGTAGCGCGGCTGCACCTCCGCCTTGCCGATCGTCACCAGGTGCTCCAGGTACCGCCGCGCGCTCACGCGGGACAGCCCCGCCCGGTCCCCCACCTCCTGGGCCGACAGGTCGTTCTCGCTGTCCCGCAACGCCTCCGTCACGAGCCGCAACGTCACGGCGGACAACCCCTTGGGCATCGCCAGCGTCCGCGGCCGGTGGTGCATCAACGAGTCGACCTCGTCCTGGTCGAGCACCTGCCCGAGCCGCTGCACCTCGATCCGCTGCGCCAGGTACTCGCGCATCCGGTCCAGGAACGCCGTGCGCGTGAACGGCTTCACCAGGTAGTTGTCGACGCCCCGGGACATGGCCTGGCGCACCGTCTCCCGTTCGCGCGCGGCCGTCACCGCGATCACGTCGACCGGCGGCCCGCCCCGCGCTCGCAGCCGTGACAACACCTCCAGGCCGGACATGTCCGGCAGGTGGATGTCGAGCAGCACCAGGTCCGGGCGCAACGACTCGACGGCGCGCAACGCCTCGCCGCCCCGGTGCGCCTCGCCGACCACCTCGAACTCAGGCATCGCCTCCAGGAACCCGCGGTGGATCGCCGCCACGGCGAAGTCGTCGTCGACCACGAGCGTCCGCACGCTCATCGGTTCCCCGTTTCCGGCAGCCACACGTCGAACGACGCGCCGCCGAGTTCCGAGTCGGTGATCGCCACCCGGCCGCTGCGCCGGGTCACCACCCTCGACACCAAAGCAAGACCTATACCTCTGCCATGCGCGCCCTGGACGTCCTTCGACGACACGCCCAGGTCGAAGATGCGGCCGCGTTGCGATTCGGCCACGCCCGGTCCGTCGTCGTCCACGACCACCCGCACTCCGCTCACCGACGAGCGCACCAGCACCCGCACGGTTCCGCCGGTCTCCACGGCGTCGACCGCGTTGTCGACCAGGTTTCCCAGCACGGTCAACGCGTCGTCACCTGCACGAATGTCGACGGAGCTCTCGGGATCGAGCCGGAGCTCCACACCGCGTTCGTGCGCGGTGGAGGATTTTGCCAGCAACAGGGCCGCGAGCGCAGGATCCGCGTTCGCCCCGTCGATGATGTCGGCGGTGACGGACCCCGCGCCGCCGACCCGTTCGATGTAGGCGACGGCGTCCGCGCCGCGGTCCAGGTCCAGCAGACCGCCGATGACGTGCAGGTGGTTCGAGAACTCGTGGGCCTGCGCGCGCAGCACTTCCGTCACGGTCCGTTGGCCGTCCAACTCGCGCAACGCATCGTGCAACTCGGTGCGGTCGCGCAACGTCAGCACCACACCGACCGCGCGGTCGTGCGTCTTGGCCGTCATCCGGTTCGCGACCAGCACCCGTTCCCCGGCGAGGACGAGCCGGTCCGCGACGTCGTCGTCACCGCGGGCCAGCGCGAGCAGTCCGTCGTCGAGGACCTCCGCCGCGAGCCGTCCGCGAGGGTTCTCCGCGAGGTCCAGCAGCCGCATCGCCTCGTCGTTGACCAGCGCCAGGCGTTCCTTCTCGTCCACGGCGACCACGCCCTCGCGGATGCCGTGCAGCATCGCGTCCCTGGTCTCCAGCAGCTGCGCGATCTCGGCGGGTTCGAGCCGGAACGTCCTGCGCCGCACCAGCTGCGTGATCAACGCGGCCCCGAGCACCCCGATCAGCGCGGCCGCGGCGAGCCAGCCGATCAGCTCCGGCAGGTCCTCCGCGAGGTCGTCGGAGAGCTGGCTCTCCAGGATGCCGACCGACGCCATCCCGATGATCTTCCCGTCGGCGTTGCGCACCGGCACCTTGGCGCGCAACGACGTGCCGAGCGTGCCGGTCTCGGTGCCGACGAAGACCTCGCCGGACAACGCCGACGTCGGGTCGGTCGACACGCGCTCGCCGATGCGCTTCGGGTCGGGGTGCGCGTAGCGGACGCCGTTGTGGTCGGTGACCACCACGTACGTCACGTTGGACGCCTTGCGGATCAGCTCGGCGAGCGGCTGGATCGTCGCGGGCGGGTCAACCGAGTCGAACGCCTCGATCACCGTCGGTAGCCGCGCCACGCTCTCCGCGACCGACAGCATCCGGTCCTTGTAGGAGTCGCGGATCCGGTCGCTCTGCAGTTTGGCGGCGAGCAGCCCGGCCGCGCAGACGGTCATCAGCACGATGACCACCTGCAACGCGAGCAGCAACGCTCCAAACGACACAGACCGGCGGAACATGAATGGAATCATGACGCATCCGGTGTGAAACAGGTCACGAACTAAACGACCAATACGGAACTTACGACCTAACCCTTACGAGGCGCCCAGCAGTTACCTAGCGTCCCCGCCCAACGTTCGCGACGAGGCGAGGAGTGCTCGAATGACCACGGCATGGAGACGGGCGGTGGCGGTCGCCGCCGCCGGGCTGGTGCTCGCGGGATGCGGTCAGGGGGCGAAGAGTGCGAGCGGCGGTGACTCCATCGCGAAGCTGGAGATCATGGCGCCCGCCGACCCCGGTGGCGGTTGGGACCAGACCGCGCGGTCGATGCAGTCGGCGGTGCAGGGAGCCAAGCTCGCCAACTCGGTGCAGGTCACCAACGTCGGTGGCGCGGGCGGCACGGTCGGCCTGCAGAAGCTGCTGAACGAGCGCTCCGACTCGTACCTGATGATCACCGGCCTGGTGATGGTCGGCGCGGTGGAGACCAACGCGTCGGCGGCCCGGCTGGAGGAGACCACCCCGATCGCCCGGCTGACGGCCGAGGACGAGGTCGTCGTGGTGCCGGCGGACTCGCCGCACAAGACGATCGACGACCTGCTCGCCGCCGTCGCCGAGAAGGGCAAGGGCGTCTCGATCACCGGCGGTTCCGCGGGCGGTACCGACCACATCCTCGCCGGGATGCTGTTGAAGGCGAAGAACATCGCGCCGGACAAGCTGAACTACGTGCCGTACTCCGGCGGTGGCGAGTCGCTGGCGGCGTTGCTGGGCAAGAAGGTCGACGCGGGCATCTCCGGTGTCGGCGAGTACAAGGAGCAGATCAAGGCGGGCAAGCTGCGCGCGCTCGGCACGTCCGGCCCGAACCCGGTGCCCGACCTGAACGTGCCCACGTTCGGCGACCTCGGCGTCGAGCTCATCAACTGGCGCGGCGTCGTCGCGCCCGCGTCGATCTCGGCGGAGGCCAAGACCCGGCTCACCAAGCTCGTCACGGACATGCACGCGAGCCAGCAGTGGAAGGACGAGCTGTCCAAGAAGGGCTGGACGGACACGTTCCTGACCGGCAGCGAGTTCTCCACGTTCATGGCCAAGGAGATCGGCCGCGTGAAGCCCGCACTGCAGGACATCGGGCTCGTGAAGTGATCTCGGCAAAAATCGAGGAGTTCGCGTTCGGCGGTCTGGTCGCGGCGATCGGGGTCTTCACCCTGGTCGACGCGACCACGATCGCCGCGCGCGACGACAACGTCGTTGGACCACGCGCTTTTCCTTACGCCGTGGGAGTTCTGCTCATCGTGACGGGCATCGTGGCGATCGTCGCGACCGCCCGCGGCAAGCTCGGCGAGGCCGAGGAGGGTGAGGACGTCGACGAGAACGTCCGCACCGACTGGATCACCGTCGGCAAGCTCGTCGCCGTGCTGATCGCGCACCTGGTGCTGATCGACCTCGTCGGCTGGCCGGTCGCGGCGGCGCTGCTGTTCTTCGGCGCGGCCTGGACGCTGGGCGCGACCTGGTGGCGGGCGCTGCCGATCGCGATCGTGCTCGCGCTGGTCGTGCAGGTCGTGTTCGCGTACGGCCTGGGCCTCTCGCTGCCCGCCGGGATCTTCGAAGGGGTGCCGTTCCTCGATGGATAGCATCACCATGCTCATGGAGGGCTTCGCGACCGCCGCCCAGCCCGAGTACCTGCTGTACGCGTTGCTGGGCGTCACGCTCGGCACGGCGGTCGGCGTGCTGCCGGGCATCGGCCCGGCGATGACGGTGGCGTTGCTGCTGCCGCTCACGTACACGCTCGACCCGACGGCCGCGCTGATCATCTTCGCGGGCATCTACTACGGCGGCATGTACGGCGGTTCGACGACGTCGATCCTGTTGAACACCCCGGGCGAGTCCGCGTCCATCGTGACCGCCTTAGAGGGCAACAAGATGGCGAAGGCCGGGCGCGGTGCGGCCGCGCTCGCGACGGCGGCCATCGGCTCGTTCGTGGCGGGCACGATCGCCACGGTGCTGCTGACGTTGCTGGCGCCGACCATCGCGGACGTCGCGGTGCAGCTCGGCCCGGCGGACTACGTGGCGCTGATGGTCGTAGCGTTCACGACGGTCGCGGCACTGCTCGGGTCCTCCCCCGTGCGCGGCCTGGCGTCGTTGGGGCTCGGCCTGTTCATCGGCCTGATCGGCACCGACACGCTGAGCGGGCAGCAACGCTTCACGCTCGGCATCACGACCATGGCCGACGGCATCGACGTGGTCGTCGTGGCGGTCGGCGTGTTCGCGGTCGGCGAGGCGCTGTACGTGGCGTCGCGGCTGCGGCACGGGCCCATCGAGGTCGTGCCGATCGGCGGCAAGTGGATGACGGGCGAGTTCTGGAAGCGCTCGTGGAAGCCTTGGCTGCGCGGCACGTTCATCGGGTTCCCGATCGGCACGGTGCCGGCCGGTGGCGCGGACGTGTCGACGTTCCTGTCGTACGCGGCGGAGAAGAAGCTCTCGAAGCGGCCCGAGGAGTTCGGCAAGGGCGCGATCGAGGGCGTCGCGGGCCCGGAGGCGGCGAACAACGCGGCCGCGGCGGGCGTTCTGGTGCCGTTGCTGACTTTGGGTCTGCCGACCACCGCGACGGCGGCCGTGATCGTGGCGGCGTTCCAGAGCTACGGCATCCAGCCGGGTCCGTTGCTGTTCACCAACAACGGCCCGATGGTGTGGGCGTTGATCGCGTCGCTGTACATCGGCAACGTGATGCTGCTCGTGCTGAACCTGCCGCTGGTGAAGATCTGGGTGAAGGTGCTGCAGATCCCGCGGCCGTACCTGTACGCGGGCATCCTGCTGTTCGCCGCGCTGGGCACCTACGCGGTGAACTTCGTGACGGACGACCTGATCGTGCTGCTGGTGATCGGCGTGATCGGCTTCTTCATGCGGCGGCACGGGTATCCGGTCGCACCGCTGGTCGTCGGCCTGATCCTCGGGCCGATGGCGGAGGAGCAGGTCCGGCGCACGTTGCAGATCAGCGAGGGTGATCTGAGTGCTCTCGTCACCAGTCCGTTCGCGGCGGTGGCGTACGGCATCCTGGTCGTGCTGCTGGCGGTGACGGTCGTGCTTCGGTTGCGCCGCAAGAAGTCCGAGGTGAAGGTCTAACCGCGCACGGCGGCAAGCGCCTGTTCGTACAGTTCGAACGCGTCGGCCTTGCCGCCGTGCAGGACCCACAGTTCCGTCGCGGCGTCCACGCACGCGAACACCGTGGCGATGACGCCCATCGCACGGGCGTCCGGGATGTCACCGGACTCGATGCCCATCCGCTGCTCGATCACGGGCACCAGCGCGTGCTGCCAGCGCAGCCGCTTCTCGAAGTAGCGGGAGCGCAGCGGCGGGTTCGCGAAGATCAGCCCGGAGATCTCCAGCACGCGCTGCGGGGTGTGGTTCGAGGCGGTGAGCATCGTGGTGAACCCCGCCCGCAGAGCGTCCCAGGCGGACAGTTCGGCCGGTTGCGCCGCGACCGTGCTGACCAGCAGGTCGCCCAGCGCGTCCTGGTCGCTGCAGACCAGGTCCTCCTTGGTGCCGAAGTAGCGGAACAGCGACCGCTGCGACACCCCGGCCTTGCTCGCGACCTGGGCCATGGTCGTCGCCTCGTAGCCCTGCTCCTCGAACAGCGCCAGCGCCGTCTCGACGATCTCGGCGACCGCGGCCTGACGCGACCGCTCCCACAGCGACGCCGACTTCTCCATGAACCCACTCTAGTGCCGCCGGCGCGGCACTAGCTCTGCCGCGCCATCCGCCCGATGACCCTCGCGCCCATCGCGCGCGAGGCGAAGTGCCGTCCGGCGAACGCCAGCACGCGGTTCATCCGGCCCGAGATGACGCCGACGGGCGTGACCCGGCGGTCCAGGGCGCGCATCGCCGTCGTGACGACCTCGTCCGCGGTCTGCATCCGCAGCCCGTCCATCATCTCCTCGATGCCGGAGACCTCGGCGAACTCGGTGCGCGTGGCGCCGGGTGAGAGCGCCATCACGCGCAGACCCGTGCCCTGGGACTCGACCCACAGCCCCTCGGTGAAGCTCACCACGAACGCCTTCGTGGCGCCGTAGACCGACGACCACGGCGTCGCCTGGTACGCGGCCATGCTCGCCACGTTGATCAGGAAGCCGTGACCGTTGGCGCGCAACGGTTCGATGAACGCCCGGCTGATCTCGACGACCGCGTTGACGTCGACCGCGACCTCCTGCCGCAGCCGCTCCGGGTCCTCCTCGTGGAACGCCCCGAAGTTCGCGAATCCGGCGTTGTTGACGAGGCTCGTGACGCCGAACTCCGCGACCTCGTCCGCCAGGCGTGCGCCGACGCCCGGTTGCGCCAGGTCCGCCGCCACGACGTGCACGGTGACGCCGTGCTTCGCGCGCAGTTCGGCGGCCAGTTCCTCCAGTCTGTCCTTGCGGCGCGCCACCAGCACCAGGCTCGATCCCCGTGCCGCCAGCCGCCGCGCGAATTCCGCGCCGATGCCTGAACTCGCCCCGGTGACCAGCACCGTCTGCTTCCCGAAGTCAACTCCCATGCTGACACCGTACGCCAACCTGGCAGTCACTGCCAACCTGTCCATATCTGCCCGAATCGACCCGTAACGTTGCCCCACCAGCGACGATCTTGGGTCGTGGGAGGACAACGGTGATCCGGCGGCCCCGGCTCGAGGGGCTGCTCTGCGCGACGAGGCTCACGACGCTCGTCGCCCCCGCCGGATACGGCAAAACGACTCTGCTGACGCAGTCGCACACCGATCGGCCGGTGGTGTGGCACACCTGCCAGGAAGGCCATCGCCTGCTGCAACCGATGGCCGCCGCGCTCGCGGCGGGCTGGGCGAGGGTGCCGTCGGTGTCCGGCGAGGACGACGCCGGGCGCGCGCACGCCCTCGCGGCGTTGCTGACCGACGCCTGGCCTTCGGACGTGCTGGTCGTGCTCGACGACGTTCACGTGTTGCGACAAGGAGATTCGGCCGCGCAGCTGGTGGAGGCGCTCTGCCTCCAGTTGCCGCCGGGTGCGCGCCTCGTGCTGTCCGGGCGGGCGCCCGCGCCGTTCTCGTTGCGGCGCCTCAAGGTCGACGGGGAGCTGACGGAGATCACCGCGGCACAGCTGGCGTTCACGGTGGAGGAGACGGTGGTGGTCGCCGGGCACGACGTGCAGGACGTGACCGGCGGGTGGCCGATCGCGGTGCGGCTGGTCGCGGAGACCGGAACGGTCGAGGAGCTCGGCGATCTGGTGGACGAGGTGGTGGGACGGGAACCGCAGCCCACTCGGGAGTTGCTGCGGACGGCGGCCGCGTTCGACCGGTTCACGATCGACCTGCTGACGTGCCTGGGGCACGACCGGGCGTCGGTGATCCTGCCCGACCTCGCGCGGCGCGGGTTGTTCGTCGAGCACGTCCGGGCGGAACCGGGGTGGTTCGCGCTCGTGCCGCTGGCGCGTGAGTTCCTGGAACCCGCTGCCGGTGTGCACGCGGACGCCGCTCGCTGGTTCGTGTCGCGGGGCGAGTACGTGCGCGCGGTGGATTCCCTTGCCGCCCTTGAGGACTGGCCGGGCGTCACGGCGTTGCTCGGGGACGTGCTGCGGACCCGTGGCGCGGACGCCGTGCTGGCCGCCACCGCTCTGGTGCCGGAATCCGAACGCACCGCGGAAGTGTGGCAGCTCGAAGGCGTGGCACACCAGTTGCGCGGCGAATGGCTGCCGGCCGCCGATCGGTTCACCCGCGCCACGTCCGACGGTCTCACCGCCGAACTGGCCTGGCGGATGGCGTGGATCCAGCACCTGCGCGGCGGGCCCCAGGACGCGCTGCGGATCTGCGACGAGTACGTGCCGGACGGGTCGGATCCGGCGGCGGAGTCGATGGTGCTGAGCACGGCCGCGAGCGCGCACTGGGCGCTGGGAGATCTGGAGTCCGCTGCCGCCAAGGCTTCTGCGGCGCTGGAGACGGCGACGACCGACGCCGGGATGGGCACCGCGCACACCGTGCTCGCGATGGTCGCTGCGGCACAAGGCAAGCGCGACACGTTGACCGAGCACTACGACCTGGCGCTGGACCACGCGCAGAAGGCCGGTGACGTGCTCGGCGTGATCCGCGTCCGGTCGAACCGCGCGTCGCACCACGCCGAGGCGGGCGAGCACCTCGCGGCGTTGCGGGAGATCGAGGAGATGCTGCCGCTCGCGGACGTCACCGGGTTCGCCACCTACCGGGCGATCGGGCTGCACAACCGCGGCGAGGCGTTGCTCGGACTGGGACGGCTGGACGAGGCGGCGGCGGATTTCCATGCGGCGCAAAAGGTCTTCGACGCTGCCGGGAGTTGGCTGGCGGCGGCACCGCTCGTCTACCTCGGCGAGGTGCACCGGTTGCGCGGGGACCGGGCGCTGGCGGGGTTCGCGTTGCAGGAGGCGTTGCGGCTCGCGTCGGCCAAGAACACCGTGCCGCACCTGGTGCTGGCGCACGTCGGGCTGGCCGAGTTGAACGCGTCGGACGATCCCGACGCCGCTCGTGCGCACGCCCGCACGGCGTTGGAACTGGGCGAGAGCGTGGCGGCGTTGCTGGTGCTGGCACGGCTCGACGAGGCGAAGGACCTGTGCCAGGAGGCGGCGGAGATCGCGACCCGGCGCGGTGACCGGGCGGGGTTCGCGCGGTCGTTGCGGCTGCGCGGCGAACTCGAACGCGATCCCGTGCTGCTGGACCAGGCGCTGACGTTGTGGCGGGAGATCGGCAATCCGCTGGGCGAGGTCGGCGTGCTGACGGCCCAGGCCGCGCTGATCGGTGGTGCGGCAGGAGAACACCTGGCGTTGGAGGCCCGTCGGCAGGCTGCGGACCTGGGCGCGCGGGTGCTCGCGGAGGCCGCGGCGGCGGTGGCCGAGACGTGCCGCAAGGCGAGCAGGCCCGCGTTGTTCGTCCAGACGCTGGGCGGATTCCGGGTGCTGCGTGACGGCGAACCGCTGCCGCCCGCCGCGTGGCAGTCGCGCAAGGCCCGCGACCTGGTGAAGATCCTCATCGCCCGGCGCGGGCGGCCGATCACCCGGGAGGCGCTGGGAAACCTGCTGTGGCCGGACGAGGAACCGGAGAAGGTCGCGAACCGGCTGGCGGTGGCGTTGTCGACGGCGCGGAGCGTGCTGAGGGCCGGGGCGGGGATCGTGGCCGAGGGCGACGCGATCCGGCTCGACCCGGACGTGCTGCCCGTCGACGTCGTGCTGTTCCTGGCCGACGCACGGGCCGGACTCGCTGCGGCGGCTCGTGCGTCGTCGGAGGCGCGGTCGTTGCTGGCGGCCGCGGAATCCGCGTACCACGGGGACTTCCTGGAAGAAGGTCCCTACGAGGACTGGGCGGCGCGGCTGCGCGAGGAGGCCCGGCTGATCTACCTGCAGGTGGTGGCGGTGCTCGCCGCACGGGCCGAGTCGGGTGGGGAACACGCGCTGGCCGGCAGGTACTGCCTGCGCGTGCTCGAACGCGACCCGTACGACGAGCCGGCGCACCTGATGCTGGTGCGCGTCCTCGCCGCGGCAGGGAGTCACGGCGAGGCTCGGAGGAGCTACCAGACCTACGTCACGCGGATGCGGGAGATCGAGGTCGACCCGCGCCCGTTCCCCGGTGTGCTCAGGGAGAGCACACGACGTAGGGCGTGATCGACCAGCGGATCGCCTGGCCCTGCGCGTCCGTCCCCTCGCCGGTGACGGTCGCGCCGGGCCCGTTCGTCGTGACGTCCTCGATGATCGCGCCACCGACCGCACCGCCGGCGCTGATCACCTGCTCGGCGCCCTGGCACGCAACGGACTTCGCCGCCGTCTTGGTGATGACGACGCTCGTGGTGCCGCCTCGGAGCGTGAGACCCGGCCTGGTGCCGCAGATCGCGTAGGCCGTGACATCGCCCGTCGACTCGACGAGGGCGCTCTTGAGGTTGTTCTTGGGCGCCATCTTGGTGAAGTGGCCGGTGGTCTCGCCTGCGACGCCAAGGGTTTTCTTGTTGCCGGAGCAGACCGCCTCGGCGTTCTTGTCGCCGCTCTTGGACACCAGCGTGAAGTCGCCGGGCGCGCAGGTCGCCCGTGCCGTCACCGTCCACTGCTGGTTCGTGCCCGCGCCGTGCTCGACCGCGGTGACCTCGACGCTCGTGAGGTCGTCGGCGGGCCTGAGGCGCGTGATCGTGGTGCGTTCGCCCGTGACCGCGCCGCCCGTGCCGACGACCTTCGTACCCGCAGGGCAGCTGACCTGCACCGACTTGGCCACCGACGACGCCGGGCTGGTGGCCTGCACGGCCACCGGGTCGTTCGTGCTCGCGACTGCCGGGCTGGTCATGCTCAGCACGAGCAGGGCCGTGCTCATCACCTTCACGTCCATCCCCCTTCAGGTCCGCGGGCCGTTGGGAGCCCGCGGACCTGAAGGATGCCGCGCTCGATTAAAGCCGCCTTAAGGTCAGGGGCAGCTGACCAGCGTGTCGCCCGCCTCGGCGTCGAGGCAGGTGTCCACGCCGAGGCCGCCGTTGAGCGTGTCGTTGCCCGCGGCGCCCCAGATGAGGTCGTTGCCGTTCAACGCGGAGATGCTGTTGGCGAGCCCGTTGCCGACGAGGTGGTCGACGAAGTTGGTGCCGGTCAGGTTCTCGACGTCGCTCGCCACGTAGTCCTTGAGCGCCAAGGTGTCGTAGCCGTCGTCGGTGCCGGACCCGATCGTGACGGAGACGCCCGAGTTCGGGTGCAGCGAGCTGCCGATGCTGTAGTCGACCCGGTCCACGCCCGCGCCGCCGTAGACGTTCACGCCACCGCGCTTGGGCCGCAGCACGTCCACGCCGTCACCGCCGCTGATCGTGCCCCTGGCGCGGGTCTCGATGACGTCGTTGCCCGCCTCGCCGTACACGTGGGCCGGCATCGCGTCGGCGTTGGTGTTGTCGTAGGCGATGTTGATGCGGTCGTTGAGGTCGTTCGCGCGGATCTGGATGGACGTGATGAGCTTCGTCGCGCCCGACTCGTACACGCAGTTGGCGTTGGCGCCGCCGAGCGAACACCCGGCGCCGACCGCGATGAGGTCGCCGGAGTCGGTGACGGTGAGGCGGTGCAGCACCGGGTCCAGGCCGACGGTGATGTTGTTCGTCTTGCCCGGCTCGGCCTCGACGATCAGGACCTTGTTCTGCACGTACACGGTGGTGTGCGGCGCGGCGTGCGCGACGGCCGGCAGCGCGACGGCGGCGATCGCGGCGGCACCCAGACCGATGAGCAGTCTCATGTTCTCCCCTTCGTGTGGCTGGCGTTGTGGGGAAGAGCCTGCTCAGCGGTCTTTCGGTCACCTTCGGGTGGTTTTAGGGCGGTCTTTCTGCTCCTAGCAGAACGGCGGTGGAGGGCCCCGGCGGTGGTGTCACCATGGCGACATGGCGGAGATCCTGGACTTCAAGCGCACCCCGGAACCCCTGTGGCGGGAAGCCCTGGGCCGCAAGCTGCGCGAGACGCGCGAGGACCTGGGCGAACGCCTGGTCGACGTGGCCGACCGAGCCGGCATCTCGGTCCAGTACCTGTCCGAAATCGAACGCGGCCGCAAGGAACCGTCCAGCGAGATGATCGCGGCGGTGGCCGGCGCGCTGGGCATCGACCTGGCGGACCTGCTGATCGGCATCGCCGGCCAGGTGCGCAACCTGCGCGCCGGCGTCGTCGGGGGTACCCAGTTCCGCACCTCGCGCCCGGTCGGCCGCCCGTCCGGCCCGGTGGCGATGGTCGGCGCGTTGATGGCCGCCTAGTTCACCCGTGTGCCCAGGACACCCCCAGGTCCTGGGCACACCGGTCAGGGCCGTTGGTCCAGCACGCGGTCCACCAGCCCGTACTCGACGGCCCCCGGCGCGTCGAACACGCGGTCGCGATCGGTGTCGTGCCGCAGTTCGTCCGTCGAGCGTCCCGTGTGCCGCGCCAGGATCGCCTCCAACTGGGTCCGCACCCGGACCACCTCGTCCGCCGCGAGGATCAGGTCCGGAATGGTCCCCCGGCCCTGCGCGGCCGGCTGGTGCAGCACGACCCTCGAATGCGGCAGCACCGACCGTCGGCCCTCCGCCCCGGCGGCGAGCAACACCGCTCCCGCCGCCACCGCCTGCCCCACACACGTGGTGGCAACAGGTGCCTTGATGTAGCGCATCGTGTCGTACAGCGCGAGCATCGCCGAGGGATCGCCGCCCTCGCAGTTGATGTAGAGGTTGATCTCCAGGTCCGGGTTGTCGGCCTCCAGGTGGAAGAGCTGCGCGATCAACGCGTTGGCCACCCCGGAGTCGATCCCGGTGCCGAGGTAGACGATGCGCTCGGACAACAGGTGCGAGTAGACGTCCATGACGCGCTCACCACGGGCGTCGCGCGTGATGACGTTCGGAATCGTGTAGGTGCTCATGCGACAGCTCCGGAGTGCAGGCCCAGCTTGTGCGTGCGGACGGGAACCACCTGAGCGAGATCGCTGACCACGTGGTCGATGAACCCGTAGTCGAGCGCCTGCTCGGTGGTGAACCACCTGTCGTGCAACGAGTCCGTGAAGATCCGGTCGAACGACTGCCCGGTGTCCTCCGCGATCAACTTCAGGACCGTGTCCCTGGTGTGGCGCAGATCGTCGGCCTGCACCTCGACCTCCACGGCCGAACCCCCGATGCCCGCACTTCCTTGGTGCATCAGGATCCGCGCGTGCGGCAACGCGAACCGCTTCCCCGGCGTGCCCGAGGAGAGCAGGAACTGCCCGGCGCTGCACGCGAGGCCCAGCGCGAGGGTGGCCACGTCGCACGGCACCAGGCGCATGACGTCGCGAATGGCGAGCATGGACGGCACCGAGCCGCCCGGCGAGTGGATCCAGAGGGCGATGTCCTGGCGTGGGTCCTCGCTCGCCAGCGACAGCATCTGGGTCATGAGCACGGTGCCGTTGTCGTCGTCCAGCGCACCGTCGAGGATCAGGACGCGCTGGCCGAAGAACCGTTCGCGCAGCCCCGGTGTGAAGAGCTTCTCGGCGTTCGTCATGGCACCGACGATGCCGAAAAGTGCTGGGGTCGCGCCGCTTTCTCTGCTGTCGGCAGATCAGCCCACAGCAGGGTCCTGCTGCTCGGCTTGGGGAACGTACTCGTCCGCCGGGCGGCCCGGCACGTCCACGTCCACCGCGAACAGGGCACCGTCGTGCAGGCTCGGGCGGCGCAGGCCGTACTTCGCGGTCGTGATGAAGAGGCGGCTCAGGTCGGGGCCGCCCAGGCAGACGCTCGTGGGCTGGCGGGCGGGGAGGGTCACCTCGCGGTCCAGGCGGCCGTCGGGGCGGTAGCGGCGGACGACGGACGCTCCCCAGAAGGCGATCCAGACGTTGCCGATCACGTCGGTGGTCATGCCGTCCGGGGTGTGGTTGGGGGTGTGCAGGAAGACGCGGCGGGCGCCCAGTTCGCCGTCGCGGCTCACGTCGAAGCGATGGACGGTGCCGCGGGCGCTGTCGGCGAGGTAGAGGTACTTGCCGTCCGGGGAGAACGCCGGGCCGTTCGGGATCGTCAGTCCTTTGAGGACTGGCGCGGGGGCGCCGAGGCGGTGCAGGGCGCCGGTGCCCTGTTCGGCGTCGTAGGACATGGTCGTGACCCAGAAGCGGCCCTGGGGATCGGCCACGGCGTCGTTGACGCGCATGCCCTCGCCCGCGAAGTCCTGGTGCTGCGGGCCGTTCAAGAGTCCTGCGCCGGTTCCGATCGCGGCCACCAGTTCGTCGCTGCCTCGTACTGGCGCTACCGCGCCGACAGGTGCCGGGAGTGTGGCCAGCTCGGTGAACGGGGCCGGGATGGTGCCGCGGGTTTCGAGGACTCGGCCTGCCAGCAGGTCCACCACGACGAGCCTGCCGTCGATCCAGCGGGCGCCTTCACCCAGTTCGAGTTGTTCGAAGTTCCACTGCGTCAGCGTCATCGGACGGTGCTCCCCGCTTGCAGGTCCAGCAGTTCCAGGTCGGTGCGGGTGGGCAGGCCCTGCCAGTCGCCCGGGGTCGCGACGGCGAACGCGGCCACGGCGTTGCCGCGCCGGACCCGGTCGCCGGGGTCGAGACCGTCGAGGCGCGCGGAGAGGTAGCCGGCCACGAACGCGTCGCCCGCGCCGGTGGTGTCGGCGACGGTGACGCGGTGGGCCTCGGCCGACCACGACCCGTCCGGCGTGTGCACGGTCGCGCCGTCGGCTCCGTGCTTCATCACGACCTCCGGGACCTCGTGGTCGCCGGCGATCGGGAGTTCGTCGTCGGACGCGATCAGCACGTCGACGTTCTTCAGCAACGGCCTGATGGTCTCGGCGGCCTGTGTTGCGGTCCAGAGCTTCGAGCGGAAGTTGACGTCGAGGCTGACGGTGCTGCCGGCCTGCCTGCCGAGGTCGATCGCCTCGGTCACGGCGGCGAGGGCGGACTCGCTCAGCGCGGGCGTGATGCCCGTGACGTGCACGATCCGGGGCGCACCGAGGTCGAACGAGCGTCGCACGTCCTCAACGGACAGTCGCGATCCCGCATATCCCTTGCGGTAGTAGAGAACCCGGGTGATGTCGGCGGTGCGTGGCTCGAAGAGGATCAGGCCCGTCGACGCGTCCGGGGTGATCCGGGCGGCCTGGACGTCCACCTGTTCGGCGAGCAGCGTGCGGCGGACGAGCGACCCGATCTCGTCGGCGCCCGTCACCCCCGTCCAGCGCACGGCGTGGCCGAGGCGCGCGAGACCGATGGCCACGTTCGACTCGGCACCGGCGACGGTCAGCTCCGCGGTCCCTCCCAGGCGGAACGGACCGGCGGCGCGGAACGCCCCCATGGTCTCGCCCAGGGTGAGCACGTCGGTCATGCAGCTCCTTCCACGAGAGCGGTGATCGTCAGCCGCCAGCGCACCGATCCCGAGGCGGGCACCACCGCGACCGGGCGGCTGGTGTCCGCGCGGTCGAAGGTGCGCCCGAGCATGGGTTCCACGCCGATGCTGCGGTACGGGTCGTCTTCGGGCCAGCCCCTCAGGTTGCGCCACAACGCGATCGAGACGGGCTGATCGGCGCACTCGACGCGGAGGTCGAGGTGCTGATCTCCGTCGACGACGCGGATCTGCCCACGTTCGAGGATCGCGCCGGTGGCGGTGCCGTCGTCAGGACCGAGCGCGTCGAGGCCCGCCGGCCAGAGGTGCTCGGTCGGAACCGGATCGGTGATCAGCACGGAAGTGCCGACCGGGGCGACCAATCGGGCAAATTGGCTCACGTCGAGGAGCGCGTGGGCGGCCCAGACGAAGCGGTAGCCGGGGGCGGCGCGCAGTTCGTAGTCGGCGATGATCGCGCCGGCAACGGAGCCGAGGGCGCGTGTGAGCGTGAAGTCGGGACAGTCCACCTGGGCCTGGGTGGGGGTTTCCTGCCAGGGACGGCTCCAGGCGTCGCCGTGGTCGGGCAGGCCCCGGATGGTGGGGACGCACTCCTCGAGGCCGCCCGCGTCGACGAAGGCGGCGTTCGGAGTCGCGTCGGCCCGAGTGGGCGCGGGCCGGCGCCAGAGCCACTCGCGGTGGGCTGTGCGGAGCGACGTCCAGCGGCCGCCGAGGTGGTTGTCCACCTCGGCGTACAGCGGCACGACCCTTGTGACCTGCACGGTTCATCCCTGGCGTGATCAAATCAGTAGTTAATTACTAATTTATCTTGCCACGGGGTGCCGCCAGGACCAACTGTCAGCTCGTCGTGCAGGCCGTTCCGTTGAGGGTGAAGGCGTCCGGAGAGGTGTTGCGGCCTCGTGAGGAACCCAGGAAACCGATCGAGGCTTCGGCGCCCGGCTGGATGGTGCGGTTGTGGCCGGCGGCGGTGGCGGTCACCGTCGAACCCCGTTGGGACGCGGAGGCGTTCCACATGTCGCGGACGGTCTGGCCGTCGGCGAAGGTCCACCGCAGGGACCAGTCGGTGATCGGGGTGCGGCCGGTGTTCCTGATGGTGATCTGGGCCTGGAAGCCGCCCTGCCACTGGTCCGCGCGGTAGCTCACGGCACACGGCGGCGGGGGCGGCTGGGTCGTCACGACCGGGGGTGGCTGGGTGGTCGTGGGGATGACTCGCTGGGAGGAGTCAGGTTGTTGTTGTGACGCACTGGTGGGGGTTGTGGTCGTGGTGGCGGCGGAGGACGGGGTGGCGTCCATGCCGTTGCACGGGGCGCCCCAGAGCCCTCGGTCGTCGCGGGCGGCGGCCAGTTCGGCTTCAGCCAACGAGCCTGCGGCGTCCTGGGCGCGCAGGACGCCCTCCTTCACCGCCAGCAGGGCGTAGTCGGTGCCGTCCTCGAGGCGGAGGTTGACCTCGCCCGGGGTCATGGCGCTGACGCGGACCTGCTTGGCGAGCAACCACTTCTCGGCGAACGTGCGGGCGCCGGCGGCCCAGCAGCCGGCGGGCTCGGCCAGCTGGGAGATCTGGACGCGCTCACCGCCGTCCAGTTCGATGGTGCGGCCGTCGACCACCGCGCGCACGGAGGCGGACACCTCACCGCGCGAGTCGTTGATCAGCGTCGGCACCTGCAACTGCACCGGGGCCGACACCGGACGTGACGGGCTCTCGGTCGTGCACGCGCACGCCAGCAGAACCACGAGAAAAGACAAGGACTTCCGAGGCACTTAAGGACTCCCGCACACGTTCATGCAATCCAGCACGAACCGTAGCGGTCCCCGAGTGCCGCTCACATCCGCCGTTCGGCCTTGATCAACGGCGGATGTGAGCGAAGCGAGGAACTCAGAAGCGCGGCCCCTGCACGACCTTCAGCTCGTCGGCGACGCCGACGAAGCCCTGACCGACGGACAACACGCCGTCCGCGTGCCACCCGACAACCCGCGCGACGCTGCTCTTCTGCACCTCAGCCGCGTCGCG
The DNA here is from genome assembly GCF_043632865.1 of Lentzea sp. JNUCC 0626. Lineage (NCBI taxonomy): Bacteria > Bacillati > Actinomycetota > Actinomycetes > Pseudonocardiales > Pseudonocardiaceae > Lentzea > Lentzea sp. JNUCC 0626. Next base: position 9,375,512 of record NZ_CP171635.1, on the reverse strand, counting down.
GTAACCGACCTCCAACGACAAGGTGCGCGCGTTCGCGTCGTACGTCGCCACCAGCCGCGTCCACGTGCCCACGACCGCATCGGCCTTGGCCCGCCACACCTTCGTCGGATTCACCGCGGCGTTCGGCATCTCCGCGCTCCACCGCACCCCGTCATACCGCAGCGTGAACGGGTCCACACCGGACGGACCACGTTGCGTCACAACGGTTCCCGGCGCACCAGCGCTGTCGAGCTTGACCCAGGTGTCCACGGTGAACGACTGGTCGGTGTACAGCACGGCCTCGCTGGTGTTCGCCGAGCCCGTGCCGGTGAACCGCAGCCCGCCACCCCACGTGGTACCGACCACCCTCAGGTCGTGCGCGTAAGGCGAGGAGTCGTACGCCGTCGAACCCGAACTCTCGTTGAACAGCCACTGACCGACCTCGGCACCGACCGCGATCTCCCGCACCTCCTGCGCGGTGATCGCGCGGTTCCAGGCGCGCATCTCCATCAGGTCGCCCTGCCAGGCCTCGGCAGCGACAGCGCCGCGCAACGCCTTCCCGATCCACAACTCGCCGTCGGCCGAGAAGCCCTTCCGGACGACCGGAACGTTCTCCTGCACCACACCGTCGACGTAAAGCCGAACCTCACCGCTCACGGCGTCGTGCGTACCGACGAGATGCGACCACACGCCCACCCGCGCCAGCCCCTTGGACCGCACGGTGCGCTGGGCCGACCCGGCCGCGTCCTTCTCCGCCACGGCGAACGTCCACCGCTGCGTGTCCGCGTCGAACCCGAGCCGGAACGCCGACTCGACGTTCCCCTGCTGACTCACCACGGTCCGGTCGACAGCACCGTCACCGAGGCGCACCCAACCACTGACCGTGATCCCGCCCGTCGTGTCGAGCACCTTCGCGGTGGTCGCGCCGGACGCGGCCCCTGCGAATCCGATCCCACCGGCCCCACCGAGCGTGCGGCCGGACCGCGCGGTGTCCACCCCGTCGAGCACCAGGTCGTGCCCGTTGCCGGTGTGGTCGAAGGACGGGTCGTCCCCGGCGAACCAACTGGCAACCGCAGGCGAAGGAGACTTCACCGTGAACTGGAACAGGGTCCGCGAAGGCACTCCGTTCCCGTCGACGGCCTCGACGAACAACGTCTTGGGCCCACCGCTCTCCGGCGCCCACCGCACCGGCACACCCGGCGCGATCTCAGTGGACGGCGGATCCGTGAACCCCCACCGGAACTTCACGACGTCGACAGAACTGGAGAACACGAACGTGTCCTCCACCCCGACCCCGCCACACCCTTCGGGATCACACCCGGAGGTCTTGTAAACCGAAGAGCTGACCACCGGCGCGTCCGGCGCCGCGAGCGCCACCGGGGCCAACACCCCTTGCACCGCCAAAGCCAAGCCCAGCCCAATACCGAACAGACGCCTCACAACGAGCTCCCCCAAGCGATCCGCGCGCGCCCCCCGACAACACACGAACGTCATTGCGGCGGGAGCCTTACACGCACACCCGGCCCAAGCAACAGCATTCAGCGATTCCACAATGGAATGGCCCCGAAGGCCAGCCCGAACGAACGCCGAGCAAAAGGCGGGGGCGAGCGGCGCCGGGCAATGGCGGGGCGAGCGAAGCGACGCCCCGAAGCGGGGTCCGGGGCGCAGCGCCCGGCTGGGGTCTGGGGGCTCGGCCCCCAGAAAACACTCGAAGGGCGAGGTGGTCCGCGCTTTTGCGGACACACCTCGCCCTTCGACCTTCGATGCCCCCGGCGCGTCTCGTACAACATCTACACACTCCCGCACCCGCCGTGAACTGCAGGTTTCCGCCACCGTGGAGGTTCCACGTGGCCGCCGCCGTCGCGCTGGCGGTGATGCGGAATGAGCCCGAACGAGATCATTTACGGTCTGACAGACCTGCAGGCTGACGGCCTGGCCTGCCCGGTATGCGGAGCGAACTACCTGCAGGTCATGGTTGCGTCGGTGCCCGTAGGGCGCTCGGTGACCAGCTCCCAGGTTCACGCCTGTGTCGGGAAGTGCGCCGAGTCGGCCAGGGCAGCGATCGAAGCTGGGCACCGAGCAGATGGTGCGCGATGACCGCCACCACCGTTGGTCGCGATCGTTCGTTGTGGGTGCAGTGCGCGTGCACGGCTCTCGTCGCGCTCGGCGCGGCGTACGCCTCGTACCGGCACGGGCGCGAGTTCGCGCTCCGCTTCGGCGCGGACGAGACAACCGCAGCGATCTGGCCGCTGATCGTGGACGGCTTGTTGACCACGGCCACGGTGGAGCTGTGGAAGACCGGTCACGGTAGCGGGCGCTGGAAGGCCTGGCTGGCTTTCGTGTTCGGCATCGTGCTGTCACTTTGCGCCAACGTGGCTGCGGCCCCGGAGTTGAGCGTGTTCGCCGTGGCGGTCGCGGCGTGTCCGCCACTGGCACTTCTCCTCGCGGTCGAGCTGCTCAATCACGCGCTCAAGCGACACCGTGCTGATACCGACACCGAGACGAACTGGAAGACCGAGAGCGGAGGTGAGGCCGCGCAGGTGGTGTGCCTCGGGGTCGTCCCGGATGAGTCCCGTTCGCCGAGCGAGCCGACGGCCGAGCAGCGGATGTGGGTGCACTACGTCACCGAGCGGTCGAAGGGCCGCACACCGACCGGCGCCGAACTGGACCAGGTCGCGGGTACGAACAACTACGGCCGGAAGGTGCTGCGTCGGTGGCGCGAAGCTGGACAACGTTCGCACAGTATCGATCCTGGCAAAGACGTAGTCAGAGCATCTCAGCGGCGCAGTACGTCTCTTGATCAACCTGGCCTCACCTGAGGACGCCGGAACCCACGTCAGCGCGTAGGGCAACATGAACCTTGTGAGTGTGCCACCAGCCGTTGACCCCGCAGTGAGCGCGAGGATGTCGAACACCAGAGGGCGCGATACCGCTGCGGAGATGGCGGTCCGTCGCAAGCTCCACAGGATGGGCCTACGGTATCGGGTGAACCTTCGCCCAGTCCCTGGATTTCGACGGACAGCCGACATCGTGTTCACCAAACAGCGGATCGCCGTTTTGATCGATGGATGCTTCTGGCACGCATGTCCGGACCACTACCGCCCAGCAACAGGCAGCCGCAGCCGGTTCTGGGCCGACAAGATCGAGGGCAACCGACGTCGAGATCGCGAGTCGTCGGAAATGTTCCGCGCAGCGGGATGGCTAGTACTCCGGTTCTGGGAGCATGAAGACCCTGCGGCAGTGGCCGACCAAGTTGCTTCGGCGGTCCACGAAGCCGTGTGTCGAACTACGAGCCAGGCTTCCGAATCGCCGTGTACGTAACCTGTTTGCAGTCCGCCTTGACGATGCGGCTCAGCGCTTTCACCAGCTTCCAGTCATCGGCAGGCAGTGGCGCGCTGTTCGGCTTCGTGACGACGACGGTGATCGGCTTCGCCGAGTCCTCGGCACGGATCAGGCAGGAGTTCCATATCATGCCTTGGATGGCGCTCAGTGGTCCCCAAATTACGTACATCGACCGCCCACCAGGCCCTTCGGCGAAGCACCTCATGGGCTTCTCCTCGACGGTGTCAGGCTTGAGCAACCACTGATCTCCGAGCGCGAGCCGAACGACGGACTCAGGTCCGGGGTACATCCTCTTCGTAAAGGATGCGATCGGCCCGATCCCCTCCAACGCCCGCCTGTACTCCTTCGCTGGCCCATCCTTGATCCAGACTCTGATCTTTTCGGCTGGCATGTGCGGAGACAGTCGTCCGCCGATCTTCGGGTCCTTCACGAAGCGGTCGTACATCTCGCTTGCTATGCCCGAAGGCACTTCCTCCCACCGCGCCGCGTCGAAGCGGCCCACCACTTCCATGATCACTGCTTTACGCACATCGGCCGGGACCTTGGCCATCAAACTCCCTCGATCGGCGGAAACTCGAGCCGGACGCTGTCGTTGGCGTCGGCCAGGTCACCGACGTCGGCTATCCACTGTTCGAGAAGGTCGCGCACGTGAAGGTCCTCGAAGACGAATTGATTGCGCCCGACCGACACCTGCTCGATTTCGTCCTCGTACACCCGCTCTCGCATGCCATAGACCTCTGCCAGCCGCCTGATGTCGCTAACGAAGTCGAGCACCTCCACGTGGGTCTTTCCCTTGCGGAGCCGGAGACCGCGGCCGAGCTGCTGGACGAAGATCCGCCGACTGTGGGTGACCCGCGCGAAGCAAAGGATGTTCACATCCGGGACATCGACTCCCTCATTGAGGATGTCCACCGCCACGAGGATCGGTACCTCGCCGGAACGGAACTTCAGGAGTCGCTCCCGCCGCTCGCGGCTCCTTAGGTTTGCATGCAGGGTCGCGGCCTCCTCCCATCCAGGGCGAAGCGCGATCAGGCCACGCATCCTCTCAGCGTGCTCGATGGTCTGGCAGAAGATGATGGCACGCGGGTTCATTGTTCGGTCCCATACCTTCTCCAAGCGGCCCCTGACCGCGTCGTCCCGTTCGGGAATGAAGAGACGCTTGTTCAGGTCTTTGATGGTGTAGCCATGCTCTGAGGCCCCGCGAACAAAGTCCCAGTCGATGTTGTCAGCGAACACTCGGTACTTGACATCGGCTAGATATCCGAGCCTCATACCTTGCGAGATCGAAACTCGGACGACTGGCTCACCGAAGGTCTGTTCGATGTCGTATTTGTCGCCTCGCCATGGCGTCGCCGTGACGCCGAGCCGCTTCGCTTCCGGCAACAAGTCAAGCATCGTGGCGTAGTTGCCAGTCTCTCCTACGTGGTGAGCCTCGTCGACGACGACGAGCCTCGGCGAGTAGCCAGCCGCGATGTAGTCGCGAGCCGTAGGAGCGACGCCAAAGGTGACCCCAGGAAGAGAACTTGGTTTCGATGCGCCATGAAGAAGTCGCGTCGGAATTTGCTTCGGGATGTCACGCCACATCGCACGTTCGAGCTGTTCGACCAGATCGATCATGTGCGCGGTAACCAGCACCTGCGCACCAGGGTTCGCTAGAAGAAAACGCCTCAAGACCCGGCCGGCGACGACAGTCTTGCCAAGTCCGGTCGCAAGGTAGACCAGCGCCTCATCCGCATCATTGAGTGCCCTCCATGACTCCTCGACGGCGCGCTCCTGATACAGGTGCAGATCGAACGGCTCAGCGCTGTCAGGAACGCGTTCGTAAAGCGTCGACAGCCGACGCCCGTCCCAGACCGTGATGTTGATACCGACGGCATGCAGCGCTTGGGCACGCTCCCGAGCTTTCCGAGTGAAGGTTCGGTTTGTGACCACCACGGCACGATGAATTCCATAGTGCCGCATCGCGGCGTGCGCCTCATCGACAGCATCGAAGTCGACGGAACCCGACTTCTTCCACTTTATCTGGAGAATCCAGTCCGCGCCCTTGAGGCGACCGATCACATCGGCGCCCTTATCTCCCGAGCCGTCGATGTTGACAACGTCCGTGAACGCCATCAACCCGAGCAGTCGCTCCACCTGCCGCGTAAACCCCTTTGGGCCTTCCTCGACGAGGAAGGCGGGATCTAGGAACGAGGTCGTCATGATGATGCGATCTCCGCGTCGAGCAGGTCGGCCGTAAGGAGCAAGCGGGACAACTCCAACGGCTGAAGCGATGACGACTCAGCCACCATTCGTCGCAGGTCCGCGAGAAGCGCCCCGACCCGTGCCACCTGGTCCGCCCGTGTGCTCTCACTGAAGGCCTTGTAAGTGGTTCGGAACAAGGTGCCGTCCATAACGAGCTCAGGACCGTTGATCACGAGGTCATGGATGCCCTGTGCACTCAAGTACCGCGCGAACTCTCCGCTCTGCACCGCACCAACCCAGTCGACATCTGGTGCGATGCTGATCGCGTTGGCCTCGGCGGCCCTGCATGACTCACCAGAAAGGGCGCTCCAGTAAGTCTTCGCGTCCCTCGGGGCGAGATCAGCGAGACGCTCTCGCATGTCGTTCAGCAACGAGTCGGCGCGTGCTCGTACAGAGGCGGAGTCGACGCGTCGGTCAGGGAACTGCTCAAGGATCGACGTGACGAGTTGGTCGATCGGTCCATCGACCGAGTACACGCTTTGCAGCTGGCGAGCCGCGCACATCAACGCGACATTCATCGGCGACCACCCGTAACGTGCGATCAGCGTCGCGCTCCGATCGACGAATACCTCAATTTCACCACCGACGATCCGAATCGCATAAGGCTGCTTCCGGCCGTCCTTAGTCAGCTCGACGCCGGACGTAACGTAGACACGTAGCACCGGCTGCGCGTTCCCGATCCGCACTTCCCTATCAGTGTCCGACAGGAGGGTCGCCGCAGCTGCGTAACGCGCGAAACGCTGCTCCTCAGTCTCGGGCTTGATGGGCTCAGGCTTGTCGGCCTTGCGCTCGTCGTCAGACGCAGGGGTATTGCCCTCCGCGCCTTTACCGAGATGGGACAGCCCTTCCCCGTCTAGCCAGTCCTCATCATCGCTGGCCGCTGGCGACTCCGGGGGCGGCCCATTCTTGATCCGATCATGATCAGCGGCCGCTTGGTACCACCGGGTGTCGGTTAGGTACTCGGGATCCTCATTGCGAAATTTCACACCCCACAACTTGGCGGCCTCGTGAGTCGCCATCGTACCGTTCCCTGGAATAAGGTAACGAAGTCCAGGCTTATTCTCACGGTAGGCATTGAAGAAGCGGCTCATTGGCGAGGTGTTCTCAGAACCGATCAATCTCTTCGGCCGAAGAGGTTCTAGACCACGAACCTTCTCCACCATGAAACGCCATTCTTGCGAGGAATTATCGAAGCTGGTCTTCCGCACGTTCACCGGCGCATGATCAAGGTGAATCTCGCCGACGATTCGCCCCATACCGAGCTCGATTGGGTATTCGAGCTCAAACTCGCCGTCCGGAGTCTCCCAATGGAAGAGCGACTTGTCCTGATAGGTGATCGCCCTACCGTGCCGCAAGAACGTCAGCCCAAAGTCCGACTTGTCGGCGTAGCGCTGGATACCGAGCCAGCCCCGGATCTGCCGTTCCCGCTCTTCGATCAAAGTGCTCTCACACTCGATGCACTTTTCATGCGCCGAGTTATACCAACGCCCACAGTTCATGCAGGCATAAGCATTCGTAAGCTGAACGTCGATTTCGGTGGCCGCCTGAACTTCGCCACCCTTGTAGGTTACGGACCGGCTCGGATCCCAGATACACGGGATATGTGGGCGCACGGCTCGCTTGTTCACATACACACGTTGATTGGCTCCGCCCATCAACTCCGCACCCGAGTGGCCACCCTTGGCATCACGCAGCATGTATGTATAGATGCGCCCGAGGTGGCCCATCGTTTCCTTGATCGCACGTTTGGACTTCAGCCGTGAGACCATGTCTTCGCGAAGCTTGCTGACCGTGACGAGAGTGCCGTGCTCCTCACTCGCCTTGTCCTCGTAACGCAGCGGAACCTGATACGTCGACTTGCGCTGCATCGCAGGAAGGTCGATGGTCGCGATCACCCACTGATCATCGCCCTGCCGACCGGTCCGAACCTCGGTCAGGGTGCCCAGCCGCGCCGTGGCGATGTTGAAGCCCATACCGAACAGGCCGAGACTTCCGAAACGTTGCTTGCCGGATGTCCCAGCGCTTAGCGCTTCCTGCAACTGCTCAGGCGACATGCCGCGCCCGTTGTCGCTCACCGAGATCTGCGGGGACCTGGCGGCATTGCTGGCGGTCGGCAGGCTAATATCGATGCGCGGTTCCAGCGTCTGATCCTCGGCGGACGCCTCGACCAACTCGTCCAGCGCGTTGTCGATCAACTCGCCTAGGCACTGGTGTAGTTGTAGGTCGACTTCCGCGATCATCTCCAAGATCCGCGGCGAAGGCGTGAGATTGAGCGTGCTGGGCCGAGCCCCAGTCATGAGTTGAACCCCTCCTTGATCAACGCCTTGTGAACGCTCTCGGCAACTACCTGCCCGAGTAGTACAGGAACCGCGTTGCCAAGCTGACGCATCGCTTCTCCCCACGAACCGTGAAGCTCGTAGTCGTCGGGAAACGTCTGGAGGCGGGCGCTCTCGCGGACCGTGAAGTAGCGAATCGAGCCGTCGACGTTCCTCAGCATGTTCTCGCCACCGGGCACACCATGACCACCGGCTTTTAGGGCCTTGGCAGGCATGTCCAACGGACTGCCCGTGTGACCGGGGTAAGACCGAGCACCCGGCTGAAGTTCGTGGTTGAGCACCGTCCTCGACGGTCGGAGGGTGGGTTCTGGCAAACCCACCAAGGCGTCACGCACTGTACGCCAGCGCTGCTTCGGTTCGTCAGCGATCAGGTACTCAGGAACCTGAGCCTTGGGACGCTCTGGCCTCTTGCTCTTCGGGACTTCGTGCTCTTCCCAGTACTCCCCAGTGATCCACTGCGAATGGAGTAGGGCGTGCTTCGAGTGAGTGGCGGCAGGGAAGGTCCACTCGACATCTAGGTCACCTCGGAAGCCCACGATGAAGACCCGATGACGTTGCTGAGGTACGCCATAGTCAGCTGCGTTCACCAGCGTCGGCATCACGATGTAGTTAAGGCCGTATCGTTGCCGATTCCCAATCGCCGCACGCAAGCGGTGTAGGTGCTCGATCCACTCTTCACCTTGCTTCGCGATCGCTGTCGGCAGCGCGAGCCTGAGTTGGATGTACTCATAGTAGTCGGCGAAAGCCGATCGAGTGAGGCCTCGTACGTTCTCGATGATGAACGCTTTCGGCCGCAGACCAGCGATGATCTCCGCCGTTGCAGGGAACATGTCGCGAGGATCATCGGCGGCCTTGGCCAGGCCACCAGTGGAAAACGGCTGGCAAGGAGGCCCGCCAGCCACGAGCGCGACGTCCTCGGTCACGACTGACCACTCGAACTTCCGTACGTCGCCCTCGTAGACGTTCCAGTCGGCGACGAGTTCATGGCCGCGCTGTTTGTTCTCCCGGACCGTGTCGCATGCCCACCTGTCGCGTTCGACCGTGGCCACCGACTTGAACCCCGCCATCTGGCACCCAAGAGCAAGCCCACCAGCGCCGGCGAAGAGCTCTACGCTCGTTAGCCGAGTCGACACGTCCTCAACGACAGGTAGATCCGGCGGGTCTGCGGACGGGATGACGGGTGCGACCGCAGTCTTGGACATGCGCTTCCTTCACTCACGGGATGGCTGCGAAGCATCCTGCCTGATGTAACCGCCACTTTCGTGGCGATCACGCATGAAACGCCCAGGATGTATGTGCCCGGCGACCAAGAGGGTCGCAACTGACCATATGCGTCGCGGGCGCAGCAAGGCAGAACGGCAGTGTACGCAACGAGACGAGCACCACTGCCGGGGGTGATCAACCTTGGCACCCAGAAGGAAGTTGTTGCTGCTCCTAGCTGTTGAGGTCGGTTAGGCGCCTCCAGATGTCACCATCGCCTCCATCTCGGAGGCCTCAGGTTCCAACGTCTGCCCCAACATCGCCACATGCGGATCGGCAGTGGCCTGAGCCTGTCCCAAACCGTCGGCTGGACGACCCAGGGGTCGCCCGTCCGTACCTGCTGAGGTCAGCTTGCTCCGCTCTTGAGGTTGTCAAGGAAGCTGCAGAACACCGTGCGCTGGAACCGCAGCGGTTCCGCGTCCGGATTCTTGGAGTCGCGGACACCGACGTCGTTGGTACTGACGGCAAGTTCCACGCACTCGTTGGCGCCTCCTCCCGAGTAGCTGCTCTTGCGCCACATGGAGTTGCTGCTCATCGTCTGCCGAGCGCCCCTATCTGTCGGCCAATGCGCGCTGCCGTCTCTGTGGGCGACAACGCAACGAGGCTCACGTCGTCGAACATGGTGGTGAAGCGGACTACGTCAGCTTCATTGTCCACCCACGCGCCTCCGGCCGGATATTCCAGGTAGACGCCCGGCGGATCGGCCGGACTCGGGAAGCTGATGATCGTGCATGGCCCAGACATGCTGCCGTAGGCACCAGCAGCCTTGGGGATGATCTGCAAGGTCACGTTCGCCCGTGCACCCACTGTCAGCAGATGATGAAGCTGCTGCTCCATCACGTCTGGGCCGCCAACCTCGCGCTCGATGACAGCTTCGTCGATCAGCGCGTGAAGCTGCAGTTCGCCGTTCTCCAGCCGTTTCTGCCGGTTGAGGCGAGAGGTGACGAAACTGTCGAGCCGTGCGTCCTGCTTGTAGAACCGGTGAGCGGCAGTATGGATGGCACGGGCATAGGGCTCCACCTGGATCAGGCCGGGCACGACCAGCGACTGAACCGTGCGCACCTTGTCGGCTTCGAGTTCAGCGCGGATGAACGTGCGGAAGGCCTTCGTCGAACCCGCAGGCAGGCGCACCCGCGGCGGCTCGTCGCTCGCGTCTTCCCACAATCGAGCCGCGGCGTCGCGGTCTTGGTCGCTGGCACCGTAGAACGTGCACAGAGCGGCGACGCTCGCCCAGTTCGGCAGCACATGTCCCGACTCGTACCGGCTGATGGTGCTGTCGGAGGTCTTGAGCTCCTTCGCTGCGTGCAGCAGTGACTTGCCGGCTGCATCGCGGAGGTTCGCGAGGTGCTGGCCGAGGCGCTTCTTAGCTCGAGTTGGTGCGGCTGCCATGCAGTGAGCCTAGCGTGCATACAACTCGTGCAATTGCACGAGTTAGACCCGATCGGGCTATGTATTTCGTGCGACTGCACGCAATAAACTGCATGTGTCGGCGGGGCTGCTGGCCCCTTGCACGGGGCCGGGCCGTCGCGTGGTGGTGAAGCGCCCCTGCAGCCCCGTCGGCCCAAGCAGAAGTGCCCCAGGCTCAGCGGAAGGGGTGTCGGGGTGATGGACGTGGTTTTCGACGAGCTGCATCGCAAGGTGACGAGCTACCTGGCGACCGTGAGGAACGTGGCCGCAGACGGCGGTGACGAGGCCGCACTTGTCATCGCTCGCAGTGAGTTGCCGTTGATCGTCGACGCCTTCAACGCGCTGTTCGGCGGGCATGCACCGGACGAGAACGGTTTCTGCCGGCAGTGCCGCCGAGCGGGTCGGTGGTGGCGACGGCGGCGGGTGCCATGCCGAGTGTTCCTGCAGGCCCAGATCGCTCTGTTCCATCCCGCCGGCCACGGCCGTCATGCCTTGTCGAGGGCCGAGCTGTGAACGCATGCGCTCTCGGCGTGATCACGCAGCTGCAACGCTTGCGACATCTGCACCAAGAGCGGGGCTGGTCCTTCGACGCTGTCCGCTCATTGAATCCGCCACATGAACTGGTGGAGCTGATCTATTCGTTCTGCCACAGCGAGTGGCTCGACGTTCTGCGGGTCAAGTCGGATACGGACGCCCAGGCCGGGCGATTCCTCGTCGAGTCGGTGGTCGACGGCCGTCGCCCTCAGGCGTGCTGGCTGGTTACGGGAACGCTCTGCGACGTGCTGGACGGCCTGGACCAGCTGCCGCCACCGACGTCGCGGCTGGCTCCCCGTCTTCTCCTACCCGCAATCGTGAGGTGACCAATGTCCTTCGCCCACAACGCAACTCGTCTTGGTATCGGCACGCGAGAGGGACCGCAGACCGAGTATGAGGCTGCCGCTCAGTCCTATCAGGACGAGCACGGCTGGGCCGTCGGCGTGTACCGCTCTGGCGTGTGGCTGATGTCCGGCCGCGGGGTAGCTGCGCTGGACATGCCCAGGGCACTCGGCGAACAGGTGCGCGTGGCTATCGGCGACTCCGTGCAGCTGTTCGAGTCGCCTGATGACCACGGCGTTCGCTGGGTCTTTCTCGTCTCACCGAACACCGGCGCAGCTCGGCCAGAACTCGCTGAACTTGGTGTCGACCACGTCCGCGCCGGGCGCTGCGTCGATCTTCCGCCAAGCCGGTTCGGGCAGCACCGGTTGCGATGGCTCACAGGACCAGCAGGCGTGTCGGTTCCGGACTTCACAGCGGTGGCGCACGCAGCTCTCAGCGCGGGGTGACCAAACCCGTTGCACAACACAGGATTGACGACGACGAGCACGAGAGAACCGAGTGACGATGACCGAGGTTCGAACACTGCAGCCTGGCCGCATTGTCGCGCCGTATGTGACCGCAAGCTCTGCTGAGCAGGACCTGCGGTGCGACTTGGCGGTGCGTCCAGATGGCCGCGGTGTCAGTTATGCCCGCGAGCTTCTGGGTGATCGCGATGAGCAGGGTGTCCTGTGGGCGCGAGTGGCGGAGCGCCCCTTGGAGGGAAGACCGGAGTTCGCAAGGGTGCATCCGGCTCGGCAGCGGCGGGCGATGCGGGAGTTGCTGTGCCAGGTGTGTGCGGGGCCGGCGGATCGAACGTCGGAAGGTGTCCTGTGGTTGATGCGAGATTTCCGCGAGGACTGGCCAGGTTGGCCTGAAGGTGCGGCCTCGGTGGACCCGCCGGTCTGTGCTCGGTGCGTGGGGACGTCGATGCGACTGTGCCCCGCGCTTCGGCGCGGCGCTGTGGCCGTTCGTGTTCGGGAGTTCGCGGTCGTGGGTGTCTGGGGCACGCTCTACCGGCCAGGTGTACTCGCGCCCGTTGCGGTCAATGCCGTGCGTCTTACCTACGGTGATCCGCTGACTCATTGGATGGTCGCAGCGGCACTGGTTCGCGAGCTACGTGGATGCAGTTTCGTGCCGTTCGAGGAGTTGGGCGACGCGGCGGGCATGGGATGACACGGGATGCCGAAGGACTTCCGGGCCACGACGCTCGAACGCGCCATCGGACGGCAGCTGGCCGGGTGGCGTAACGAGCGGCAGCTCAGCCTCACTGAGGCGGGACAGCGGGTGGGTTTCAGCAGCGCCAAGTTGTCCATGATGGAGAACGCGGCGCAGCCGTCCGCGGTGCTCGACATCATGGCGCTGGGATACGTCTACAAGGTGCCGGCCTCGGAATGGCAGTCCGTCGTCCAGCTGTCGCAGCACGCGGAACAGGCACGTACCCGCGTGGTGGGTGGCAGTGCGGTGTTATTCGACCCGGCGGTCGACCTCGCCGATCTGGTGTTCGAAGCGACGGTGTTGCGGACGTTCACCACTGATTTTGTTCCGGCGCTCCTACAGCTCCCTGACTACGCGCACTTCACGGTGCGGGTCGATGATCCGAACCGTGCGGCGCTGCAGGCAGCGGTCAGGGACTCGTGGTCAAGCCGACTCTGTGACAAGGACCCGCTCAACGTCCAAGCCGTGTTCCCCGAGTCTGTGCTCCGGCCAGTTGTCGGCGGACCGCGGGTGATGAAGGCACAACTGCTGCTCCTGATGGAGATGAGCGAGCTGGAGTCCGTCTCTCTGAAGATCGTTCCACGCGGCACCGGGGCGTATCCGGCGATGGGCGTGCCGTTCACGTTGCTCAGCTTCCCGCACCGCCAACACAACGATGTGGCGTACTTCGAGACGTTCATCAAGGGCGAGTACGTCGAGAACCCGGACCTGATCGACCAGTGCGCGCATCGTTTCGAGAAGCTGCATCAGACGACGCTGCCCGAGGGCGAGTCGCTCGAGCTCATCGCCGAGGCGATAGCCGAACTGTGACGAACGCTCGTGTTCGTCCTGGTCTGGCGGGTGAAGCTGCGCCAACCGGGTGAGACCTTCGACTGAGTCGGAGTGGTAACGCTCTGTTGATAGGTGTTCGACTGGCAGTATGTCGCGCGGTCACGCACCGTGGGGAGCGGCGCGGACAGCGAGAGGTGGGTTTCAGGGTGTCGGGGGAGATCGTCTGTTCGTTCGCGGCGCTGGATGTGCTCGGCGAGGCGTTGCGGATCAATTTGCGGCGGTTCCCGTTCGCCATTCCGCATCACGGCACCACGCGTGAGGACCGGGTCCGGCTGATCGAGGCCGTGCACCGGGACCTGATTGACCGCGGGCTGGTCCGTGACGGCGAGTTCGCGCCGGAGTTGGTGCAGGCGTTGCATGTGTTCGCCCGTGGGCACCTTGTGATCGCACTGGTCGGTACTGCCGGCGACACGCAGCCTGTGGCACTCGCGGTCACCGACGACCGCACGGGCGTGGTCGCGGAGCAGCGGGACAACACGATCGTCTTCCGGATCTGCCAGCCAGACGCGGCCGTGCCTCGTCTGGTGCGGTTGCTACCTCCGATGCGCCCCGGCACGGGAGTCTCGGTCACCGTGGCCGACACCTCGACGCCAGCTGGTCGGCGGCGGGTGGAAGAGGACTTCTCCGAACACACCTTCAGAACTCCGGTGAAGGCGGCCGCGCCGTCGCCGGGCGGGCAGCGGGCGGCTGCTGAGGAGATTCTGCGCCGCCCACGGCTTGGCGCCGGCTACCTGCAGGTCTCGGCACGTGGCCGCAACGGGCAGGAGACCGAACTGGGGACGATCAGCTACCTGGACACCGACGTCGGGAGGTACGCGGTGATCCCCGCCACCGGCCCGGACGGACGACTGACAGCCACCTACACCCCCGCTGACCAGGCCGCCCTCGATCGCCACCTCAACAGGATCATCAGTTCGTACCGGTAACTCAGAGGAACCGACGGCGTGCGCGATGCGTCAGATTCGCCGGACAGGGCTGCGACTACTTGTTACCGTGAGGCGACGCAGCGTTAGGGAGGGGATTGGTCATGCCGGAGGCGTTCTTCGCCGGTATGCAGGGAATCAGCGACTCGGCGGCCAGCTTCTCGGCCTCGGTCTCTGCGGGTGTCGGGGTCAATGAGTCTGGTGGCCAAGCCCTGATCAAGGCGATCGACAAAATGCACAACGGGATAGTCAAGGCTCTCTCACGGTCGGACTATCTCAGCCAGGAACCGCCACTAGGAACGACTCCTGCCGCACAGGTGTACAAACCGTTCCTAGCCAGCATCGCCACCGACCCCTCACAGGGCTTCATCGCCGCCGCAAAGAAGTTCCAAAAAGACCTGGAACAGATGCGCCTCGACGTGGAGAAGGCGATGGCCACCTACCAGACCGCTGATCAGGATGCTGCGCACGGCATCAAAAAAGCCGGTGGCCCGATTCTCTCCGCCTGACCGAACCAGAAAGCAACCCGTGAACTCTCGATTCGCCCTGACCAGCCTGGCCGCCGCTGCGCTGCTTGCCGTCGCTGCCTGCACCGGATCAACTACTGGTGACCCAAAGCCGACTCCGGACACGAACAGCTCAGCCTCCAGCACGACCACTCAGGAATCGACGAGCTCGACCAAGCCAAACGACTCACTCGCGGACACCGATCCGTGCACCCTGCTCACCAAGAGCGAGGCAGAACAGGTGATCGGTTCTCTACAGGGAGAACCCACTCCGACGAAGCTCGGCAGCTCCAAGTCGTGCGAGTTCTCACCGAATGGCAAGAACCTGATCGTGGGCACGCGGACAAATGCAGGGCTAGCGGGTGTGCAGCCAGGCGGAGGCGAGATCAAGGACATCACGATCGGTAGCCATCAGGCCAAACAGCTGCTGCTTGCCGGGGGAAGCTGTGGCGTCTACCTCGGGGTCACCTCATCCTCGCGAGTCGACGTCGTGCTGAACGCGGGCGCGTCGACCGATCCGTGCCCGTTGGCGTTGAAGATCGCCGAGCTGATCGAGCCGAAGTTGCCGTAGCAGCTGTTGCTGAGAGAGGGGTGCGGGGGATGAACGAGGGAGCGCCAGGAAGACCGTCCGATGTGCACTCGCGCTACGGCGTGCAGCGGCACTCGGAGGTGCAGACCGGCCAGCAGGTGCAGGAGCAGGTCAACGCCGAGATGCAAGTCCGCTACGGCCCGTTGATCGGTGTGGTCGTTGGTCTGACGCAGGCGCCGGGCAGGGTGGACGACATGCTGGACGCGCAGGCAGCGCAGCTCAAGGGCCAGGTACTGACTCGCTCCGCTCCTTCGCAGCCGGACGCGCACTACATCGGCATCCCGCACCAGCAGTTGCACGAATCGGTCAACAACGGGGTCGATCCTGGTGCGATCGGCGAGATCGGCGACATCTGGACCCAGATCGGCAACGAGCTGGCGACGTTCAACGACGATGTCGCCGCCGCGATCGGGGACAGCGAGACGAACTGGACTGGCAAGGCCGGTGACGGTGCGCGGCAGGCCTTGGCGAACATGGGCAACCGCGCCGGTGAGACTGGTACTGCCGCGCAGTTGGCGGGGACGCTGTTCACGCAGCAGTCGCGGGCGCTGGGCGATGCAAAGAACAACGTGCCGCCACCACCCGCACAGCCGTACAACGCGGCGGCGTCGCGGGAGCGGTTGATGTCGATCACCGATCCGATTCAGTTCGTCCAGCAGGCGGCGGCGGACAACGCCGCGTTCCAGCAACAGCAGAAGGATCACGAACAGGCCGCGAGGGCGGTGGAGACCTACGACCGCACGGTCGCGCAGACCGCCGCGGCTCAGCCGGCTTTCGCGCCCGCGCCGCCCACTCCACCGAAGGATCCGGGTGACCCTGGCAGGCCACCGGTCGCGCCGAACCCAGGCTTCACCGGTCAGGGCAACACGCCACCCCCACAGGTCAGCAACGACACCACCAACACGTCCTGGACGGCGCCGCCGACGCAGAACCCTGGCACCACGAACACCAGCGGTCTCAACAACAATCTCGGGGGCAACGGCCCGAACCTGGGTAACCAGGGCGGCAACAACCAGCTTGGTGGCAACAACGTCAATCTCGGCGGCGGCCCCTTGCTTGGTAACAAGAGCTCCCAGAGTGGCCCTAACGCCCGAACTGGTGGCGGGCCAGGTGGCGGGCCAGGTGGTCGTAGCGGTGGCGGAGGCGTGGGCAGCGGCCGACTGCCGGGAGGCGGTGCCGCCCTCGGTAATCCCAACGCTGCCAAGGGGTTCGGCCCCGGCGGTTCGGCTGGTGTGATGCCGGGAAACGAAAGCGCCACTGGGCGTGGCGGCGGCACTTCAGCTGGAGCGGCCGGCCGCGGCGGTGCCGCGGGCGGCGTGATGGGCGGCATGGGAGCCGGCGGCGCCAAAGGCAAGGGTGACGAGGATATCGAGCGAACGACCCCGTCCTACTTGCTGGAACCTGATCCGGACGAGATCTTCGGCAACGACACGCTCGTCGCCCCTCCGGTACTCGGAGAGTGACATCGTTGCAGGCGCTGCGACCTACCTCCGATTACTGTCCAAAGTAGAGCGTTCAGGCGCTTTTGGATGAGAAGAACAACGAGAAGGACCGAGTGGGCCGATGACTGACCCGGATCAGATCCTCAATCAGTACGAGGGCAAGCTGGCTGAAGCCCAGCGCAAGAGCGACGCGATACGCGAAACCTTGGCCAACCTGCGTGTCATGGAACGCAGCGCTGACGGTCAGATCGTCGTCACGGTCAACGATGCCGGCAACCTCGTGGATCTGAAGCTCGGCAACTCGTTGCAGCGCAGGGAAGGCGACATCGTCGCTCAGGAGGTGCTGCGTGTGCTGCAGGCCGCGCAGAGCCGGGTGGCCGCGACGGTGCAGGAGGCGATGTCGCCGATGCTCGGCGCCGACTCCGAGGCAATGCACTTCATGATGGACAAACTGCGCAGTGCCCAGCCTCCACCTTCGCCGCAGTACATGCCGGGAGGTGGCGGGTACGGCGAGGGCCCACCGCGGCTCGGTGCAATCGAGGACGACGCGCCACCGCCCCCACCACCAGTACCACCTCGCCCGCAGCGGCCCCGTCCGCCGCAGGATGACGACGACGACTTCAGCAACAAGGGGTTCCTGCGATGACCTACCGAATCGACCTGGTCGAGATGCAGGCCCACGCGACGAAGCTCAACAACGTCGGCCAGCAGGTGAACTACGCGCTGAGCGCAGCGCAGGTCGTGTCCAACATGGAGGCTTTCGGCAAGCTCGGTTTCCCACTCGCGGCTCTCTGCACCGCCGCGCAGAACGCTGCGATGGACACCATGCGCCAGGCAGCGGATGCCTCGGTCGATCACGTCAAGCGGTTCGACGGGTGGCGCAGGCACATCGAGGAACACGAGCAGGCGCAGTCCGACATCTTCGACGGGATGCACGACCGATGACCACGATGGGACCGGCGCCCACGCCAGGCCAGAACTACCTCGTGAACACCGGTGAGAAGACGCCGTTCACGGAGGGCGCGGGGATCTTCCACGACGCCACCGAGACGGTGAAGGGCTTCTCGAGCGGCAACTGGGCAGAAGGCCTGATCAACGCGGGCGCGACGGTCGCCGGAGTGGCGGGTGTTCTCGTCGATCCGTTGGCCGCGTTGTTCAGTGCGGGTTTCGGGTGGCTGGTCGAGCACGTCTGGTTTCTGAAGGAGCCACTGGACTGGCTCATCGGTGACCAGGAAGCCCTGGACGGCATGGCGAAGACCTGGGAGTCCGTGTCCGACCACCTGAAGGACACCTCGGACGACCTCAGGAACTGGGTCAACAACGACACCACCGGGTGGAGCGGCAAGGACAGCGATCAGTACCGGGGTTTCGGTGTTGATCGCGCCGACACCTACGCGGGCGTTGCTACCGCCGCCGGAGGGATTGCCAGCCTCGTCCGGACGTGCAAGATCGTGCTCAAGGTCGTCCGTGACATCGTGCGCGACATCATCTCCGACGCCATCGGCAAACTGATCTCGATCTGCCTCCGGTGGGCGCCCGCCGTCGCAGCGGCCGGCGCGGGCCTCGCGGGCGCGATCGCCGAGTGCGTCCCTGTCGCTGTCAAGTGGGCGAACAAGGCTCTGGAGGCCTGCCGCAGGCTCACCAAGGCGTTCAGCAACGCCGGTGGGCTGTTCAAGAAGCTCGACGACATTCTGGTCAACGCCAAGACCTCGCTCTCCAAGAGCGGCGACGACTTCGTCAACGTGCTCAAGAAGGGCATCGACGCTGACATCCGGCGAAGCATGACCGACTTCTCCGTCACCGACATGGCCAAGGACGCGTACGGAGAGGCCAAGAAGGTCGCGGTAGACGGCGTCAAGACCGCTCCCGCCGAGTTCCTGCCCAAGCTGGGAATCGAGGCGACCAAGGAGGCCACCAAGTTCCGTGATTGGGAGGACGAAGCGAAGGACGGCGGTGGCTGGAGAACGTGGCGCGACCTGCGGGCCGAGGAAGAGAAGAAGCAGGAAGAGAACCGCAAGGAAGCTCGGGGCGGATGAAAGCCGTCCGCATCCTGCACCGGATCTTCGCGTTCCTGGTCATCCCCGTTCTCGGGTACCTGCTCGGCGCGACGATCTTCAACTACTTCTCGGACAAGGTCGAGACCGAAGACCTGAGCGACGCCAGTCACATCATCGTCGCCACGTCGTGCGACCGGCACGGTCCGGTGACGCTGCGCGGCTTCGGCTACGTGTACGAGTGCCGCGCCACGGTCACGAACAAGGTCAATGGCAACGTCGTCACCACGACGGCGCGAGGCTTCCTCCGGCCCGATCTCATCGGCAAGCAGGTGGCCGGTGAAGGGTTCAACCGCGGTGACCTGTATCCGGTGCGCCCGTACGCGGGGTGGGGCATGGTCCTGCTTCTGCCGTTCGGAATTCTCTGGTTCTACGTGTACATCGCGGTCGCGTGGCGGCTGTTGCCGGAGCGGCGCAAGTCCCGCCGCAAGCCGGTGCGCTATCAACGTCCTGAAAACCCCACGGAACCCGATCGCACGGTTCGTGTCTTTGCCGGGCGCCGACGGGTGTGGTTGTTCTTCGTCTTTCTGCTCGGGTGTGTTGGTGTTTTCGTGTACAACTCGTCGGCGTTCCAGGACGACGCCGTCGCTACAGGTGTGGCGATCGTGTCCTGGGCAGTGGTCGTACTCGTGATCGCCAACGTCGCGTGGCGGCTGGTGCGAGGACCGATGATCGCGATCTCCCCCGAGGGCCTGGAGTGGCGCGGCGCGCAGCTCAGCTGGGCTGAGATTCAGGAGGTGCAGCTGACTCGCCGCCAGGCTCTGATCATCCAGCCTCGCAACGGTGAGGTCGTGAAGATCAGCGGATTCAGCACTGAGGAGGCCACCCGCATCCACGTGGCCATGGGCCACTTCAGCCAGACCACATACGCGCGCGAGGACACCAGTCGCACATGAACGCTCTTAGGTGCTACGAGCACGGATGGCAGGAGCCTGCCGGTCTGGACGGAGTCTCAGCCGGTCTGCGGTCTTGATCCCGGATTCGACTCCGGTTCAGGCTCCAGCACGATCCCTGGGACGACTCCCGGCGGTGTCCCGCGCGGGAACTCCGGGGTGGGCTCCGGCCCTGCCTCAGGCCATGACTGCGGTGCCGGACCGAACGCGCGCTAGGCGGGCGGCCAACTGGAGGCAGATCCCCGAAGCGTCGACGCCGTGCCGCTGAGCGCAGATCCTGAGACGTCGACCGCCTCGACACGGGCCGATGCGATGGTCGGCGTGCGACACCCGTGACGCAGGCAGCCGCGCCAGCATTCACCCGAATGGGGTATTGAACACTGCTCCGATCCCAGGCTACCTTGGGGGGTCCTAGCTCGGGTTGCTTGATGTGCAGGTTCCGCCGAGAGGAATTTATCGCACAGGGCAAGTGATCACAAGGTAGGCGTCGCCGTTGGACCGGCCGGGCGGCCCCCGCTGTAGGGGCGCTTGGAGTCGAGTGTCCCGGTGATGCGGAGCGCCACGGTAGGCGCAGGGATGCGGCGTCACGCCTAATCGGGCGTGACGCCAGACGCGGTAGAGGAGTTCATGCCCCGGCTATCTGGAGCCGGCCCTCCTCGAGGACCGTGGAGTCCCTGCCGGATCTGGCTGCGCTCCTGATCTTTCGTGTTCGTCAGCCGACAACGCGCCGCTGCGACATGCCCGCGCCACGAATCCGTGCGGGGCTCTCTGTATCGCGGCGCACCGTCGTGCGGACGGCTGCCCAGCGAACACGACGCATCCCCGCGCACGGTGGAGGTGGAGACGCCATGTCATCACGCGATCTACGAATCATTGATCATCAAGCCGGGCCGGCCCCTGCCCCGTCCACATCGGACGGGTGCACGGAGGTGGACTCGCCGGTGGGGTCATTCCTGTGCGATCCGCCAAGTCTGGGGGCCTGGTTGTCCTACGCCGCAGGCTGGGCCTGGCGCACGATCCAAGTCTGGTGGCCGCTGTTGGTACTGGTGGCAGTGACGGCCTTGACGGTGGGCGCGCTGCTCGCCGTGGCGGTGCGGCGAGCCCGTACAGAGGCGGCAGCGCAGGCATCGTGGGTAGAGATCACCCCACCTGCGGTGATGCCCGCCGACGGTGCGCGCGGACTGTGGCGAGCGCTGGCAGGTCTGCTGTCCCGCACCCGCCGAGGGCTCGCCCCGCGGCATCTGGCCGTGGAGTTCGTCGCCGACGCCACCGGAATGCGCGCAGGTGTGTGGGTGCCTCCGACGTTGTCGGCATCGTCGGTTGCCGAGGTGATCAGCCGATGCTGGCCCGGTGCCCGCGCCACCATCACCAACACCCCGCCCACGGTGTGGCGTGATAGCGAGGGGCGGGTGACGGCCGCGCACGTGCTGCCGCGTGGTGGCCCGTGGACACCGCTGCTGGACCCCTACCGCGCCATGCGGCGACAGGCTGCCGAGGTGGACGGTCTGCACGGCGTGCTGGCCGCGCTGGCCGACAGCGGTGAGACGGGCAGCGCGTGCGTGCAGCTCATCGTGTCCGTGGCCCGCACCGGCCGCCCCCGGGGCGACCGCAGCCGGCCGTGGTGGGCGCGGATCGCACTCGGCTTCCTGAAAGCACCGTTCGTGATCATCCTCGCTATCGCGGACGTCTTCCTCGGCAAGGGCGCGGCCGCCAGTCACCAGACTGCCGCGGCCACCAGCACGCCGGAGGATCCGGCGGTGGCCGCGTACCGCAAGGCGATCGCGGCCAAGCAGGCACACGGCCCGCATCTGCAGGCGACCCTGCGCCTGGCGGTGTGCTCTCCGGTGTCGCGACGGCTGCGGCGGCGCGCGGTGAACACGCTCGTCAACGGCTACGACCTCGCCGCCCCTGCGGCGATCCTGGCGACTCGCCCTGCCCACCGCGCGAAGCGGCAGCTGGTGCAGCGGCTGCCCGGACGCCGCCAGGACCGGTTCCTGGTCACCCTCGACGAGGCCGCCTCGCTGTGGCATCTGCCCGAACAGCCAGCGCAGTACGGCATCGCCGATGCCACCGCCCGTGTCCGGCGGCCCCGCCGCGACCTGCCCCGTTTCCATCCCCGCCGCCAGCCGGAACAGCCCGAGGGAGGCCAAGATGCCGCAGCCTGACCGCGACGAAGCATCCGCAGGTCGACACAGGTCGTCGCGCCTGCGGCTCGTTCCTGCGAATCATCCGAACCGGAAGACGCCGAAGCTGTTGGGAGTCGCCAACGACGGCCCGCCCGACGTGATCGGGCTGCGGGTCGCCGACGCCCGCCACCACATCCACGTGCAGGGCGTGACCGGGGTGGGCAAGTCCACCTGGCTGGCCAACCACGTGCTCGCCGAGGCCGACGCCGGGCGCGGCGTCGTGTTGCTGGACTGCCAAGGAGATCTGGCCCGCCACGTGCTCGACCGGCTCCCCGCGTCCTGCGGGAACCGTCTGGTGATCCTCGATCCGACCGAGACCGAGGCACCGCCGGCGTGGAACGTGCTCGCCCCCCTCGACCGTCCCAGCGGCGAGACACCGGGACGAGACACCGAGACCGCCCAACGAGACCGCGAGACGCGGCAGCGAGACGGCGAGACCGGGCGGGAGTGGGCCGCCGAGAGCGTGGTCGGTGTGTTCCGCCGCCTCTACGCCGCTTGGTGGGGACCACGGATGGACGACGTGCTCCGCGCCGCCTGCCTGACATTGGTGCGACGGCCAGGTTCGACGCTGGCCGAGGTGATCCCGGTGCTGACGCGGCCGGAGTTCCGCCACGCCATCCTCGCCCGCTACGGCGAGCCGGAAGGGCTGGACGGCTTCTGGGAGGGCTACGACGCCCTGTCCGCGGGGCAGCGCAACCAACTCGCCGGGCCGGTGCTGTCGCGGCTGCGGTCGGTGCTGTCCCGCAGGTTCGCTCGCGATCTGCTCGGCACTGCGGCCTCCACGATCAACCTCACCGAGATCCTCGACGGTGGCATCCTCATCGCCCGGCTGCCCAAGGGCGAGATCGGCGAGCATGCTTCCCAGTTGGTCGGGTCGCTGCTGCTGTCCGGGCTGTGGTCCGCGGCCACGCGCCGTGCCGCCCTGGCGCCGGACGACCGCAGGGACGCCACCGTCGTGGTGGACGAGTGCCACAACTTCCTGCACATGCCGATCGGTGTGGATGACGCGCTGGCCGAGGCTCGCGGCTACCGGCTCTCGCTCGTGCTGGCGCATCAGCATCTCGCGCAGCTGCCGGCGGATGTGCGGGAGGCGGTGGACGCCAACGCTCGCAACAAAATTCTGTTCACCGTCTCACCGAACGACGCGACCAAACTCGCGCGGCACGTGGCGCCCTATTTCGACGAACGCGACTTGGCACGGCGTCCCGCGTTCGAGGTCCTGGCTCGCACCGTCCACCACGGACACGACGTGCCGCCCTTCACGCTCACTACAGAACCACTGCCTCCGTCGATCCCAGGCCGTGCTGAACAACTCAGGGCCGCAGCACGCAAACGGACCGGCCTGACCGCCGAGCAGCGCACCCGCGCCGCTCGCCGTCGGCACGTTGGCGCAGCGCCCCGTGTCGACCGGCTGGGGCCAGGTCAATCGGTGGGCCACTCAGCAGGCCAACCACCGGCCAGCCAACGAGCCACCTATGACTGGCCCACTGACTGACCGCCCCAACACCGACCTTTCCGCAGTACACGGCAGGAGTGGAGGAAGAGTGCGCGTCTCCCGACATTCAAGGATCCATCCACATACACCACCAAGGGTGGAGGTCGGCCCGGCAAACCGGGCCGACGTACTCAAGCAGTCGCGTGGGCTGACCGCTCGCGACGCCGAGGTGATTTCCTATCTTGCGCGGCATCAGGTGCTCACCGCGCTGCAGCTTGCCCGGCTGGTGTTCGGCTCCTACTCCCATGCCCGTTCCCGGCTCGCCGTACTGCACGAGCGCGGCGTGCTCGCCCGCTTCCGCCGCGACATCTGGCCCGGCTCCCAGCCGTGGCGTTACACCCTCGGCCCCGTCGGCGCTATCGTGCACGCCGCCGCCACCGGAGCCGCGCTGCCGCGCCCTGCCACGGTCTCCGAAACCGTGCTTCGACTCGCGCACTCCACCCACACCGAACATCGGCTCGGCGTCAACGACTTCTTCGCCACCCTGGCCGGGCACACCCGACACCAGCCCGAGTGTTCTCTGCGCGAGTGGTGGCCGGAAAACGAGATCGCCGAAACCTGCGCCGGAGTCGTCCGCCCTGACGCCTACGGTGAATACACCGCCGCCGACGGCACACTTGAGTTCTTCTACGAACACGACACCGGGACTGAGACCATCTAGACCCTGGTGGAGAAAGTCGGCAAGTACGCCGAGCTGGCCGACGCCGGCATCCGTAAGCCCGTCCTGTTCCAGCTCCCGAGCACCAGCCGCGAACGCAATTTCCATGTCGCCCTCGCACAACGCTGGCCGCACAAGGCACCCGTGCCTGTAGCAACCCTGACCAGCGACCAGCTCGCCGCGCCCGGCTTCCACATCGCGCCCGCCTCGCCGTCCATCGTGGACGCCCTGTGGCTGCCGGTCGGCCACACCCGTCGCCGCGCGCTCGCCGACCTCGCGCCACGAACCACGCGGCTGACAACTCATCTGGATGCAGCATGACCTGACCCACCTGAAGTTCCTTGCCCACGAACGTGTTCCGGACTCGCGTCGAACGCCCATCCGTCTCGCCATCAGCGAGACCGCAAGCGGGACAGCGAGACTACGACGAGACGGCCCATCTCGCCCAGGTCTCGCTGCTTGTCTCGCTTCACCGAGGGCAACAACGTCCGGACATGACCACACAGCCGGTGATCGCCGGCCCCGACGGGTGCCGAAGTGCAGTCGGGGAGTCGAGGCCCACCGGTTGGCTCGTCCTGTTCGACGCCACAACCTGGCCTGCCGAACAACCGCCCGCGACATCACGCGCACCAGGAGCGTGCTCACGGGCATCTGGAGGTGCCAACCATGGACCCCCAACCGCACGACGAGGCGAATGTTGTTCCACGGCCTCGAAAAGCACCCGATGGTGACATCGAAATCCCGTTCCCTGACATCCCTGACCAGGTCGTATGGCGGTATGATGGGACAGGAAAGCGCACGAAGAACTGGACCTTCTCCGGTCACGTGCGCTACGTGAGTGGCGCCGAAGGCGATCGTTTGCACGGCGAGCTGAACGCCGTGATCCACGACCTTCTCGACTGGGCTATGACCCAGGAACGCGCTGAACAACCCGAAGAACGGGAGGCTGCATGAACACGCCGAACAACCCCGAAATAGACCCGCCCGCACCGGCACTGGCCGCACGGTTCCCCGCGGCGCTCACTGTGGTGCCGTCCGGGCCGTCAGGGTTGTCGGACTACGCGGTCTCGCCACTCGGCATGCCGACAGCCTTGCTGCGCAACGAAGTCCGAGTCGCCTTCCTTGCTCGAACGTCCACGGACGACCAGCAGGATCCGCGCCAGTCCATGTTGCGGCAACTCGGAAACTGCAAGGCTGCCATCCCTGAGTCGTGGGTGATCGTCGCGCACTTCTACGACGTCGAGTCAGGCCGCATGGAACTCGACCAACGCGGCCGTGGTGAGAACTACGAGCGCTACGACATCCCGATCGCTCGTGACGGCGGGGTCACCGACCTGCTCGACGAAGCCACTCATCCAGGCCGCCGGTTCGATGTCGTGATCTGCGAGAGCGTCTCGCGAGTCGCCCGCCGCACTTTCGAGGGCCTCTCGATCGAACGGAAGTTGGAGCGAGTCGAGGTCCCGCTGTTCGCCTCCAACGAACCGATCACACTGGCCGGGAGTCGAGCGCAGCGAATTCTGCAGCGGCGGATCAACCAGTCGGTGGCCGAGTACGAGGTACTCAACACTCTCGAACAGTCCTGGGGTGGACTGTGCACGCACGTGCGCGAAGGCTGGAACATCGGCAAACCGCCGTACGGCTACAAGGCCAAGATCTACCGCCACCCCAACCCCACCAAGGCCGTCAAGGGTCAGACCAAGACACGGCTCGAGCCCGACGGTCTGCAGGGCGAGACCGTCACGCAGATGGCCGCGTGGCGCTATCACGAAGGTCTCGGCTACGACACCATCGCCGACCGTCTGAATGCCGACCCCGCCAAGTACCCGCCACCCGTGCCGCCCGGCAAGGTCCGGGCACGCGGGGCCTGGGGCAAGACCAGCGTCTACGAGATCCTGCGCAATCCCAAGTACACCGGCTACCAGGTGTTCAACCGCCGCGCCTCCCGCTCACGACGCGGCAAGATCAACGATCCGGTCAAGTGGGTCTGGTCCACCGAGCCTGCGCATGAACCGTTGATTCCGAAGTGGATGTTCGACGAGCTCAACGCGCGGAGGCAGGTCAAGCGGGGCTCACGCGACGGCAACGAGTTGAACAGCCACCCCGAAACCACCCGTACGTACGTGTTTCGCGGCATGGTGTTCGACTCCTGCGGACGTCGGATGTTCGGCAGCCAGCGCGGTGAGCGCGCCTACTACCTGTGCTGGCCACGCAACAACAACCGCGGACGTCCCGACAACTACCCCGACCACGCCAAGACGGTCTACATCCGCGAGAGCAAGCTGCTCGACGCGATCGCCGCGTTCTACGCCGACAGGGTCTTCGGCCCGCACCGCCGAGCCATCCTCGCCGCCGAACTCGCCACGGTCGACGACCGGCAAACCCGGGAACGACAGGCCCAGCGAGAGCGACTGCAACGCGGCATTGCCGATATCGCTCGCCGCCAGGACACCATCCTGCGTCAGGCGCAGAGCGGCGATCCCGATGACCCGTTCAGCCGAGGACTACGCCAGAGCTACAACGACCTCGAAACCGAGAAACAGGCCTCCCTGGCGGCCATCACGGAACTCGACGCCATCGACGATGCCGAGCCCGCCAAGCCCAGCGAAGAGGACGTCGACCTGATCGACGCACTCCCACAGCTACGAATCAACCTGGCCAAGGCACCCGAGAAGCTGTTGCGGAAGCTGTTCGACACCACCCAGCTGACCATCCGGCTACATCCGGACAGCAACTACGTGACTCTGACCATCAAACTGCCGGCCGACCGGCTCACTGCCATCGCCGGAGCCGCGGAAAGGATCGACGAAATGTCCCAAGACGCACAGGAGCCCGTGACCAGCACGGTCACGGGCTCCTGTGTGGACGTTGTACGTGCCCCCGGTGCGACTCGAACGCACACTGGACGGATTTTGAGTCCGCTGCCTCTGCCGATTGGGCTACGGGGGCGTAGCAGGGTGAACTCTAGCGGATCAGCCCAAGGGGTTTGTTCAGGGACCCCCTACGACTTCACCAGCCTGCCGATCGCCGCCGAAGCCTCGGCGAGCTTCTCCTCGGCCACCGAGCCACCTTCCGCCGCAGCCTGGGCCACACAATGCTTGAGGTGCTCGTCCAGCAACCCCAGCGACACGGCCTGCAGGGCCTTCGTCGCCGCGGAGATCTGGGTGAGGACGTCGATGCAGTATTCGTCGTTCTCGACCATGCGCTGGAGACCGCGGATCTGTCCCTCGATGCGGCGCAGTCGCTTGAGGTATGCGTCCTTGTCCGCGGTGTACCCGTGCATCGGCTCCTGACCTTCCCTACCCCGTGCGGGTATGTCGAGGATACCCGCACCGGTTGGCGGTGCGTTATGTGCAACCACTGCTCCGTCAGCGGGAATGGGGAAGCGTCCGGCAAGCCCAGCAACGGGCCGAAGTGAGACGACTAGCAGCACATTTTGGACCCATAACACCCGTGTGGTTTACCCCGGAAATGCCCCGACCGGGCGGTTGGGGTCACATTTTAGCGGCGAAAGGTTCGCCGTTTTTCGTCATGTGGACTATGGTGTTGTCGAAGCACGTGGTTACGTCGAGGATCCGCGTGCTATGTGAGTACCCAACGGAGGAACAGTGGCACAGCAGACCGTCGTCCAACTCATCGACGACCTCGACGGCGGAGAAGCCGACGAGACCGTGACCTTCGCACTTGACGGTGTCGAGTACGCCATCGACCTGTCGAAGGGAAATGCGGAGCGGCTTCGTGAGTCGCTGGCGGACTTCGTCGGCAAGGCTCGCCGTGCGGGCGGCCGCAAGCAGCGCAAGGGCACTGGCAAGTCCACGGTGAAGGCGACCGACAAGGCAGAGGCGCAGCGCATTCGCGACTGGGCTCGCGCGCAGGGGCACCAGATCTCGGACCGCGGTCGCATTCCGCAGAACCTGGTCGTGCAGTTCCAGGAAGCGCACGCCTCCTGACCTGCGCGAACAAGCGAGGTTTCCACACGTCGGCCGGGCCGCCGGCCGACGTGTTAACCCGTTGATCTCACCACATCCCGGTTCGTTCACACTATCCCCGGAACGCTTGGTTCATCTGTCGGGAAAGTGCGCTCCGAACAGGCGCAACACGGCAGTGGCCTTGACCGCTGTCTCCTCGAATTCCTCGTCCGGGTCGGACAGCGAGATGACCGCTCCGCCCACCCCGAAACTCACCTGGTCGGAGTTCGTGACCAGCGTTCGGATGACGATGCTGAAGTCGGCGGCTCCGTTGAGCGAGAAGTAACCGAGCGCTCCCGAGTACACCCCACGTGGACCGGCTTCCAACCCATCAAGGATCTGCATGGTCCGGATCTTCGGCGCACCGGTCATGGAACCACCGGGAAACGCGGCTCGAACACATCGGACGGCAGAACTGTCCGGCCGAAGTCGGGCCCGCACGGTGCTCACCAATTGGTGTACGGTCGCGTAGCTCTCGACGTCGAACAACCGCGTCACCTCGACCGAACCGACTTCCGCGCAGGTGCCGAGATCGTTGCGGACCAGGTCCACGATCATCAGGTTCTCCGCGCGGTCCTTCAGCGATCGCGCCAACGTTGTGCGCAACATCTCGTCGGACGCCTCATCAACGCCTCGCGGACGCGTCCCCTTGATCGGCGATGACTCGACGACGCCATCTCGGTCCACCCGGATAAATCGTTCGGGTGACGTGCTGAGCACGGAGAGGTCACCGAAACGCAGCAACGCCCCGAACGGAACGGGATTTGCGGCGCGAAGCAGCCGATAAGTGTCCCACGGGTCGAGCGAGGCACGCCACGACATCATGTTCGTCAGACAAGCCTCGTACGTCTCCCCCGCGGTGATCGCTTCCTGGCACGCGGCGATCAGCTTCAGGTAGTGCGCGCGCGGATGCCGCAACGTCACCTCGGACACCACGGGCCGGGAAGGTTCGTTCAATGGCGACATATGAGCCAGA
This sequence comes from Lentzea sp. JNUCC 0626, assembly GCF_043632865.1. Taxonomy (NCBI): domain Bacteria; kingdom Bacillati; phylum Actinomycetota; class Actinomycetes; order Pseudonocardiales; family Pseudonocardiaceae; genus Lentzea; species Lentzea sp. JNUCC 0626. Next base: position 9,346,356 of record NZ_CP171635.1, on the reverse strand, counting down.
ACCCCGGAAACCTCGTCGAACCACTCGTCGTCGCTCAACGACAGCAAATAGACGCAATCATCGGCGTGGTCGAGGACGACGGCCCGGTCCGCGAAGACGAACGACGCGTCGGGCTGTTCCGCGCGGTGGGCGAAGTCGCCGCCGGTCTCCGCTTTCAACTCGTACCCGAGGTAGCCGACCCAGCCGAGCGCGAAGTCGAACGGCACGTCGGGCTGTTCCACCGCCCACCGCGCGACGTCCTCGTCGAGCCAGCCGAAGAACGAGGGGCAGGCCTGCGGAACGCCGTCGATCGTGAGCACCTGGTCCGCCACCGAGTACTGCGCGACGCGCGCGAGAGGCCCGGAGGCGTCGCCGAGGAACGAGAACCTGCCCCCGGTCCCGCTGTCCAACCAGAACGCGGCCCCAGAAGCCCCGTGGAGCGCCGCGAACGCTTCTTCCGCGTCGACGGCCACTGCGAGCTTCCGGACGTGCACAGGGCGCTTCTGAGGCGCCGGACGAACCTGAGGCGGTTCCGGAACGGCAGCGGTCCGCGTGGGCGTCAGCGCGGCGAAGTTCGCCAGCATCTCGCGACCGGCGTCCGTGCAGATCGACTCCGGGTGGAACTGAAGTCCCCACGCGGGTCTGTCCAGAGCGCGCACACCCATGAGGACGGAGTCGTCGCTCCACGCGATGGGTTCCAAGGCGGACGGCAGGTCCGTGACCGCCAACGAGTGGTAGCGCACGACGTTCAACGGCGAGGGCAGCCCTGCGAACACGTCGACGCCCGTGTGTGTAACCGGCGAAACGATTCCATGTCGCGGCACGGGCGCGGGACCGACAGTCGCGCCGTAAGACAGGCAAAGTCCTTGGTGTCCCAGACACACGCCAAGCAACGGGATCTCGGCGTGGTCGATCACCGCGCGGCAGAGGCCGAAGTCGGCGGGATTGCCAGGACGACCGGGTCCCGGCGAGATCACGACGTTGTCGAACGACCTCAGCGCGGACAGCCGGAAGCGCGGGTCGTCGTTGTGGACGACCACGGGCTCGGCGCCGTTCACCTCGGCGAGGTGCTGGAAGAGGTTGAACGTGAACGAGTCGTAGTTGTCGATGAGCAGTGTCCGCATTCCGAGGCGGCACTCTACCTGGCAAAACACCCTAAAAGAGCAACGAGAGAGGGCGGCCACAAATCGTGACCGCCCTCCGTGGACATTTCGAAACTCAGCCGCCGAGCAGGAACTTCGGGTCGGCGGCGAGAGCCGCCAGTTCCGGCCCGAAGAACGGCTGCCGGTCGAGCTGCGGATGACCGCTGTACTCGTAGTCCTCCGACTGCTTGAGCACGACCGTCCAGCCGCTGGGCGCGCGGTAGGCCGCCCAGGTCTCGGCGGGCTGGTCGGGAGGCGCCGGCACGGAGACGACTCCGACCTGCTTCCCCTCGATGTCGTAGGTCTTGCAACCGGGGCCGTTGCCGCCCTGGAACCGGTTGACCAGTTCGCACGGATCGGCGGGGAGATCCGGGTCCGGCATCGTCACGGTCACCACGAACTGACCGACGCCCTCACCTTTGCGCACCGGCACGTACGCGGTGTAGTCCCAGACCTCCGGGGTCTCGCCCTTGTTCGACGAGACCTGCGCCTGGGCGCGGAGCATGCCGACGGGGAAGTCCTGCTCCTTGTACTTCAGGTCAGGGGTCTCGTACCCGGCCGGCACGGAGCCCTTCGCCAGCTCCAGCAACTGCTTGCCCCGGTCGGCCTGCGGACCGTTGGTGGCCGTCCGGTCGGTCTGCCCGACCGGCCACTGGTCGCCCCACTGCGTGTCGGGCATCCCCGCCTTCGAACTGCTGCTCGGCCCCGCGCCCGTGATGTAGTCCTGGGCCGCCTGCGGATTCAGCGCGAACGCCGACCCGATGCCGACGCCGACCACCAGCACGGCGACGACCGCACCGGTGACGGACGCCCGCCGGTTGGAACGGGCCTTGTGCGCCTTGCTCAGCGCGATGCCCGGATCCATCGAGGGCGGCGGGCTGCTCGCCACCACCACGTCCTGGAAAGCTCGCTTGAGGTCCTCTTCGTTCATCGAACCCTCTCCTGCTCCGAGAGCAGACCGCGCAGCGTCTGCAGCCCCCGCGCGGCCTGACTCTTGACCGTTCCTTCCGAACACTTGAGGACCACGGCCGTCTGTTCGACGGACATGTCCTCCCAGTACCGCAGGACGAGGCACGCGCGTTGCTTCGGAGGCACCTTCGCCAGCGCCTCCAGCAGCACCATCCGTTCCTCGGGGTAGACGCCGGGCGGCGCGGCCACGTCCACCGCGTCGTCGGTCGCCGACTCGAACCGGAACCACCCGCGCCGCCGCTCGGACAGGAACGTCCGCACCACGATCTGCCTGGTGTAGGCGTCCAGCGCCTCGTGCCGCTCGACCCGCCGCCACGCCAGGTACAGCTTGGTGAAGGCCGTTTGCACGAGGTCTTCCGCGCGATGCCAATCGCCGCACAGCAGGTATGCCGTGCCGCGCATGGCGTCGGAACGGGCCGCGAAGTACTCCTGGAACGCGGCGTCCCGGTCACTCATCAGGTTTCCCCCTGTCTGCGATACCGGGTTAGTCACGCCACCACGGGCCTGGCGGGTTGCACGAAGTTCGCGAAACGCATACTGATGTCGTGATTTTCCTTTTGCTCCTCGGCGTCCCCGTGGCGTTGGGCCATTTGTACCTGTGGCGGCGGCTGGTCGTGGACACCACGCGCCCCCGCACGGTGGGCCGCCGGATCGGCGCGATCGCGATCGTCGGCGCGTTCCTGATGCTGATGAGCGCTCTCGTCGTCACGCGCCGGGTGCCGCCGGAGTACGGGAAGTTCTTCGCCTGGCCCGGATTCATCTGGCTCGCGGTGCTGTTCTACCTGGCGATCGCGCTCGGCATCGCGGAGATCCCGCGGCGGATCCTGCTCAAGCGCGCGGCGGCCGCGCCGGTGCCCGTCGGCGTCGGTGCCGAGGCCGTGGAACCGGTGGAGGTCGTGCCGGACCCGTCGCGGCGGCTGTTCATCGCGCGGTCGGTCGCGATCGGTTCCGGTGTCGCCGCGGGTGGTGTCGTCGGGTACGGCATGACGCAGGCGCTCGGTGACCCGCAGTTGCTGAACGTGCCGGTGACGCTGGACAAGCTGCGTCCCTCGCTGTCCGGTTTCCGGATCGCGGTGGTGAGCGACATCCACCTCGGGCCGCTGCTCGGGCGCTCGCACACCGAGCGGATCGTGCGGATGATCAACGAGCAGCAGGCCGACCTCGTCGCGATCGTCGGCGACCTGGTCGACGGCACCGTGGCCGAACTGGGCGAGGCCGCCGCGCCGTTGCGGGACCTGGTGTCGAAGCAGGGCAGCTTCTTCGTGACGGGCAACCACGAGTACTTCTCCGGGCACGAGCAGTGGATCGCGGAACTCGACCGGCTCGGCGTGAACCCGTTGCGCAACGAGGGTTTGACGGTCGCCGGCGGCATCGAGATCGTGGGCGTCAACGACGTGACCGGCAAGTCTTACGACGACGGACCGGACTTCGGCCGGGCGCTCTCGGGACGCGACCGGAACAACCCCGTCGTCCTGCTGTCGCACCAGCCCGTGCAGGTCACCGACGCCTCTTCACACGGCGTCGACCTCCAGTTGTCCGGTCATACACACGGCGGACAGATGGCACCGTTCAACTTGTTCGTGCCGCTGCAGCAACCCAGCACCGCAGGGTTGTCGAAGGTGGACAACACGTGGCTCTACACCAGTCGTGGCGCGGGTTTCTGGGGTCCGCCGGTGCGCGTCGGCGCCCCGCCGGACATCACGATGATCGAGCTGCGTTCTGCTGGGTAAATCACACTCGCCTGGACTGGCTTGCGCACTTTCGGTGTCCAGGCCGTAGAGTGGACGGCCGTGCCCGCGTGCGGAACGCGAGGCGGATGAAGGGGGACCCCTGGGGAAATGACCGAGAGCTTCGCCGTTGATCGGCGCAACGAGGCAGAGGCTCGTATTCGGCGTTTCCTGGACCAGGAGAACCCGTCGACACCGTGTCTGGTGATCGACCTCGAGACGATTCGCGCGCGCTACCAGGCAATTCACGCCGCGATGCCGTCCGTCGACATCTTCTACGCGGTCAAGTCCAACCCCGAGTCCGACGTGGTCGGCGCGCTGGTCGCGCAGGGTTCGCAGTTCGACGTGGCGTCGCCCGCGGAGATCGATCTGTGCCTGGCGCGCGGCGCCGCACCGTCGTCGATCTCCTACAGCAACCCCATCAAGAAGGCCGCCGACATCGCCTACGCGTACTCGCGCGGGGTGCGGATGTTCGTGTCGGACAGCGAACAGGACGTGCGGTTCGTCGCCGAGCACGCGCCCGGTTCGTCCGTGCTGGTGCGGATTCTCGTGCACAGCAAGGGTTCCACCTACCCGTTCGGCAACAAGTTCGGCTGCGATCCGGAGATGGCGACGGATCTCTTGCGGCTGGCGCACGGGTTGGGGCTCGTTCCTCTTGGCGTCGCGTTCCACGCCGGGTCGCAGCAGCTTTCCGTGGAGGGCTGGGACTCCGGCATCGCCGACGCCGCCCTGATCGCCGCGAAACTGCGGGCGGAGGGCATCGAGACGTCGACGGTGAACCTGGGCGGCGGGCTTCCCGCCGTGTACCAGGAGTCGACGCCGTCACTGGAGGCCTTCGCCTCCGCCATCGAGACTTCGGTGGCGCGGCACTTCGGTTCCGCGCGGCCCAGGGTGATGATCGAACCGGGCCGGGCGATCTCCGCCGAGGCCGGGATGATCCGTTCGTCGGTCGTGCTGGTGTCGCGGAAGTCCTATTCGGACGAACGCCGCTGGGTGTACATCGACATCGGCCGTTATCAAGGCCTCGCCGAGACCGAGGGCGAGGCGATCGCCTACCGGTTGCGGACCTCTCGCGACGGCGGCGAGACCGGCCCGATCGTGCTGGCGGGCCCGACGTGCGACGCGGACGACGTGATCTACCAGCACACCCGCTACGACCTGCCACTGGACCTGGTCGCGGGCGACCACGTGGACATCCTCCACGCAGGCGCCTACACCTCCTCCTATTCGTCCGTGTGCTTCAACGGCTTCCCGCCGTTGGCCACGTACTGCATCTAAGACCGTTTGCACATCACATAGTTTGGAGTGATTGATGTCCGAAGCGCCCTGTCAGACCGAGGAGACCGTCGGTTTGTTCGCGGGACAGCACGTACTTGCAGAGCTCTCGGGTGTGAGTGCCGAACTGCTCGATGACGAGCAGTTCCTGAAGCACGCCCTTGGTGAGGTTCTCACGCAGGCCGACGCAACCGTGCTGGAGGTGATCTCCAAGAAGTTCGATCCTCAAGGAGTCACCGTGCTGGCCCTGCTGTCGGAATCCCATGCGTCGATCCACACCTATCCCGAAGTGGGATCGGTGTTCGTCGACGTGTTCACCTGCGGTACCCGTGCGAAACCCGCGCTAGCCGTCCAGCTACTCGCTGACGCCCTGGGCGCCGCTCATGTGAGCACGGATCTCGTCACTCGTGGCGTCAAGGAGCATGTCGCGTGAACACGATCAACGAGCCGCTCGCCGAGGGCATGACCCGCCACTGGCGCGTGGACGAGGTGCTGGTCGACACCAAGACCGACTTCCAGCACCTGGTGATCGCCCGCACCGCCCAGGGGTTGTCGCTGTTCTGCGACGACGACCGGCAGTCGACGGAGTTCAGCCAGCTGACCTACCACGAGGCCCTGATGGTGCCGGCGCTGCTGCTGGCCGACACCGTCGAGCGCGTGCTGGTCATCGGCTCCTCCGAGGGCGTCGTGTGCCAGATGGCCGTCGAGCACGGCGCGTCGGTCGTCGACCACATCGACATCGACGAGCAGGCCGTGAAGCTGTGCGCGGAGCACCTGCCGTACGGCTACACGGTCGAGGAACTGGCTCTCGCGGAGAAGGGCGAAGGCCCCATCCGCGTGCAGTACATCGACGGGTTCGAGTACATCCGCACGACGTCGGAGAAGTACGACATCGTGCTGGTGGACCTGCCTGACGAGCGCGAGGAGGAGGCGCAGCACAACCGTCTGTACGGCGCCGACTTCCTGCGCATGTGCAAGGCGTTGCTGCGTCCCGGTGGCGTCGTCGTCAACCAGTCCGGTTGCCAGACGATGTGGCGCAACACCACGCTGATCCGCTCGTGGCAGCGGTTCAACGAGGTGTTCGACACCGTCGCGTACTACGGCTCCGACGAGCACGAGTGGGCGTACCTGTTCGGGCGCGCGGACGTCGTCGAGGACCCGACCGCGCTGATGGTCGAGCGGTTGGCGACGGCCGGGTACCAGCCGGAGTCGATCGACGACCTGGCGTTGGTGGGCAACAGCATTCCGCCGTACCGGGTGCGGCAGTCGCTGGCCTGATCGGTGTTGAACGGGGCGCTTCCTCTCGGGGAAGCGCCCCGTTTTCTTTACGCCAGTGACTGCTTGAGGAAGTCGACCTGCAGGAGCAGCAGGTTCTCGGCCACCTGTTCCTGCGGGGTCATGTGCGTGACGCCCGAGAGCGGCAGCACGGTGTGCGGGCGGCCCGCGGCCAGCAGGGCGCTCGACAGGCGCAGGGTGTGCGCGGCCACGACGTTGTCGTCGGCGAGGCCGTGGATGATCATCAACGGGCGGGAGAGCTTGCCCGCGTCGTCGATGAGCGAGTTCGTGTCGTAGACCTCGGGCTTGTCGTCCGGGTGGCCCAGGTAGCGCTCGGTGTAGTGCGTGTCGTAGAGGCGCCAGTCGGTCACCGGGGCGCCCGCGATGCCCGCGTGGAAGACGTCGGGGCGGCGCAGGACGGCCAGCGCGGACAGGTACCCGCCGTAGGACCAGCCGCGGATCGCGACCCTGGTGAGGTCGAGGTCGGGCTCGATCTTCGCCGCCGCTTCGAGGGCGTCGACCTGGTCTTCGAGCGTCGCGCCGGCGAAGTCGAACGCGATCTCGCGTTCCCACTTCGGGCCCCTGCCCGGCGTGCCGCGACCGTCCGCGACGATGACCGCGAACCCCTGGTCGGCGAGCCACTGCGAGGCCAGGAAGGCGTTCTGGGCCGAGACGACGCGCTGGGCGTGTGGGCCGCCGTACGGGTCCATGAGGACCGGCAGCTTGGTCCCCTGGACGTGACCGCTCGGCAGCAGCAGGGCGGCCCTGAGTTCCCGCTCCCCCAGCGTGAGCATGCGCGGGCTCGCCTTGATGACCGGAGTGTCGGCCCACGACTCGATCACGTGGCCGTTGACCTCAGCCCTCGCGCCATAAGTGTCCAAAGTGGCCGACACCCTGACAACCGTTCGACCGCCCCGGATCGCCGAGTGCACACCGTCCTCAGTGGACAGCCGCTCGGTCTTCTGGCCGACCTCGTAGACGTGCGTCTGCGTCGGGTCGTCCTCGGACGCGGCGATCAGGACCGAGTCGTCCTGGACGTCGAGCACCCGGCGCACCTGCAGGCCGGACGTCACCACGTCGTCGCCCACCTGGAGCGCGTACTCGTCGCCGTTCGCGACGATCCGCACGAGCCTGCCGTCCGGCGTCCAGGCCGGGGCGCCGTCGGTGACCTCGAGCCACACCGGGTCGGTCTCGACCGCGAGTTCGGTGACGGCACCCGTGTCGGGCGTCAAGGTGTAGATGCGACGGGTGCGCTGGTCCCGGGTCTGCGTGACGATCAGCGGCGCACCACCGGACGACCAGTGCACGTCGTTGAGGTAGTCGAACTCGACCAGCACCGGCACGAACGTGCCGTCCAGCGACACCACGTGCAACGACACCTCGGCGTTGGCCGTGCCCGCCGCCGGGTAGGCGATCTCGGTGGCCGCCGTGCCGGGGTTCGCCGGGTCGGCGATGTACCAGCGCTGCACCTCGGAGTTGTTGACGCGCGCGGCGATGAGACGAGTGCCGTTCGGCTCCCACCAGTACCCGCGGTATCGCGACATCTCCTCGGCCGCGATGAACTCGGCCAGCCCGAACGTGACGTCCTCACCGTCCGGCACCGCGACGGCGTAGTCCTCACCCGACGCGAGCTCGACCACCCGGAGCGTGCCGCGCGTGACGTACGCCACGCGCTGCCCGGTCGGGTCGACCCGCGGATCGATCACACCACCCCGCGTGGGCAACTCCCGGGCCGTGCCGTCGACCAGATCGGCCACGAACAGCCGCCCGGACAACGCGAACGAGGCCACCGAGGCATCCCGCGACAACGCGTACCCGACGATGCCCGCGCCGGACTCCCGAGTGCGCTCGCGGCGCGCCTTCTCCTCGGCCGGCAGGTCCTCGGGGTCGGACAGCAGCGCCGCCGGGTCGGCGAGCAACCGCTCGACCCCGGTGGAGGTGTTCAGCTCCCACAGCCCGTTCGCACGGCTCGTGGCCGTGGCCGGGCGCAGGAAGAAGACGCGGCCGCCGTCCGCCGACACCGCGAAGGTCCTCGGTGCGCCGACGGTGAACCGCTGGGTGCGCGCCTGTTGGCGCGGAAACGAGATGTCATTGCCCACCCGGCCACACTAACCCGCGCAGGCACGCGGCACCTGTGACGTGCGCCGGCGGCAGGAGTCACCCGCCGCCGGCACCCGATCAGCTCACCTTGCTCTTCGGCGGCAGCGGGAAGAACCCGCTCGTGCGCCGCACGTACTCGGCGTAGCCGGGCCGCCGCGACACGATGTCCTTCTCCAGCAACGGCTTCCCGCTGCCCTTCGCGAGCAGCCACGTCATGACCAGCGGGCCGATGATCGTCGCCGCGCCCAGCCACGAGTGCAGTGCGAACAGGTAGAGGCCCCACCACACGACCGAGTCACCGAAGTAGTTCGGATGCCTGGTGTAGCGCCACAACCCGCGGTCCATGACGGCGCCCTTGTTCGCCGGGTCCGCGCGGAACTGCGAGAGCTGCCAGTCCCCCACGGCCTCGAAGACGAAGCCGACGACCCACAGCGCGACGCCCAGGACGTCCAGCACCCCGAAAGGTGCGTCGAGGTGCTGCGCGGCCTGGACGGGGAGCGAGACGATCCACATCAGAACGGCCTGGAGCAGGTAGACCCGGTACATCCGCAGACGCGGATTTCCCTTGGCCCGCTTCAGGATGTCCTGGTAGCGCGGATCCTCGTCCTTGCCCCGGTTGCGCGAGTGGATGTGCACGCCCAGGCGCACGCCCCAGATCACCGTGAGCGCGGTGACGACCAGCTGCCGGGTCAGGTCGCCGTCCGCGAGCACCAGGGTGAGCACCGCGATCACGGCGAAGCCGGGACCCCACACCGAGTCGATGAGGTCGTAGCGCTTGCGGGAGTCCGCGTAGAGGAAGAGCCCGCTCAGCAACGCCAGGACGGCGATCAGCGTGATCAGGAAGCTCATCCGGCCACCAGCTCACGGCGCACGCGCGGCATGCCGCTGCGGCCGTTCTCGCTGCGGCGCACCGCGAGGATCTGGTCCACGCCCATCCGTCCCTCCTCGAACGTCAGCGCGCCACCCGCGAGGTACAGGCGCCAGACTCGTGCCTGGCCTTCGCCCACGAGTGCGACGACCTCGTCCCAGCGTTCTTCGAGGGTGTCGGCCCATGCGCGCACGGTCCAAACGTAGTGCTCGCGCAGCGCGTGCACATCACGGATCTCCAGTCCGGCGGCCTCCAGGAAGCCGGTCGTGGCGCTGACCGGACGCATGTGCATGTCCGGGGCCACGTAGGACTCGATGAACGCGCCGCCACCGGGTGCGTTGTGGCCCCGCGACATCTGCTGCAGCAGCAGGCGTCCCTCGGGCTTCAGCAACCGGTGCAGGGTGGCGGCGTAGGTCGGGTAGTTGCTCTCACCGACGTGTTCGCCCATCTCGATCGTGGAGATCGCGTCGAACGGCTCGTCCTGCACCTCGCGGTAGTCCTGCAGGCGCACCTCGACCCGGCCGGTGAGGCCCTCGGCCTCGATGCGCTTGAGGATGTGCGCGCGTTGCTGGGCCGAGATCGTCACACCGGTCGCGTGCACGCCGTAGTGCTTCGCCGCGTGGATGATCATCGAACCCCAGCCGCAGCCCACGTCGAGCAGGCGCATGCCCGGTTCCAGGCCGAGCTTGCGGCAGACGAGGTCGAGCTTGTTGTGCTGGGCCTGGGCCACCGGCTCGTCCGCGGAAGTGAAGTACGCGCACGAGTAGGCCATGCTCGGGTCGAGCACGAGTTGGTAGAAGTCGTTGCTCAGGTCGTAGTGGTGCGAAATGGCATCACGGTCGCGACCCTTCGAGTGCAGCGCCCCGCTCAGCCGGGCTTCCTCCTTCGGCGCGTCCGGGTTGGGCCCGAGCACCTTCAGCTTCATCGCGAGCTTCACGACCTCCGACAACTTCGGCCGGCGCGTGACGCCTCGGCGCACGAGGCCCCAGACCTGCGAGAGACCGAACGCGAGGTCGCCCTCCACGTCGAGCTCCCCGCTCACGTACGCACGCGCGAGGCCCAGCTCGTTCGGACTCCACACGAGCCGCCGCAGCGCGTCGCGGGAGCGGATCACGAGGACCGTCCCGTCCTGCGGACCCGCCACGCTCCCGTCCCACGCCCGAATTCCGATCGGCAACGGCGCGCCCAGCACCCGTTCGGCCATTCCCGCCAGCTGACCAGCGACGACCACCCTGCACCTCCTGCGTGACCTGACTCCGCCTGACGTTCGAGACAGCAAGAGGTTCGGTTCGTTTCTGAACCGAGACGCAACCCCGGCCGTATGGCCTCGATAGAGCGAACGGATGGACAAGGAGGACATGAGTGTGATCCGACGTAACCGCATCGCCATCGGGCTCGCCGCGGGACTGGCAGTTGTGCTGGGTCTGGGTGTCTGGAGCGCCACGGGCAGTGGCTCGAGCAACTCCAAGCCGGTGGCACAGACCGAAACCGACCTGGGCGTCCTCGGTGACTACGGCGACGTGGGTCAGCCCCCGGTACTCCAGGAGCCCGCGCAGGCGCCCGAAACCCAGGTGCAGCAGCAGGCCCCGGAAGCTCCCGCGCAGCAGCAGGCGCAGCCCCCGGCCGCAGCGCCGGTGAGCTCGATCAAGCTGGTGGGCAAGGCCGTCGAGAAGATGGGCAACGTGGTCCAGGACGGCGACGGCCGGACCCTCTACCGCTTCGACAAGGACGTCCCGAAGCCCGAAGGCAAGTCCAACTGCAACGACCAGTGCGCCGTGACGTGGCCGCCGGTGCTGTCGGACACGGTTCCGCAGCTCGAAGGCGTCGACTCGAAGCTGGTGTCGCTGATCACCCGCGCCGACGGCAAGAAGCAGGTCGCCATCGACGGCTGGGCTCTCTACACCTACTCGAAGGACCCGGCTCCCGGTAAGTGGGCCGGCCAGGGCATCGGCAACACCTGGTTCGTGATTCAGCCCGACGGCAAGCGCAACGTGGAGTGCCTCCCGCCTGGAACGGTCGTGGCGCCCGCTGCGTAACACCCCACAGTCCCGTTAGGACGGTCCATCTGAAAGACACACCCTGACACGGTGACACCCCGGCCCTGGGGAAGGGGCCGGGGTTCCCGTCGTTTTCGCTCCGGGGTAACGAGAAGGGGCGCCACCCGAACCGCGGGTGGCGCCCCTTCTCGTCTGAGAGCAGATCAGAGCGTGGAGTACAGCGGGTGCTTGGCCGCGAGAACCTCGACGCGGGCCCGCAGTTCGTCGATCGCGGCACCCGGCTTGAGGGCCTCCGCGATCACGTCGGCGACCTCGGTGAAGTCCACCTCGCCGAACCCGCGGGTCGCGAGCGCCGGCGTGCCGATGCGCAGACCCGACGTCACCATCGGGGGACGCGGGTCGTTCGGCACGGCGTTGCGGTTGACCGTGATGCCGATCTGGTGCAGCACGTCCTCGGCCTGCTTGCCGTCGAGCTCGGAGTTCACCAGGTCGACCAGGACCAGGTGGACGTCCGTGCCGCCGGTGAGGACCTTCACGCCCGCCGCGGCCACGTCGGCCTGCGAGAGGCGGTCGGCCAGGATGCGCGCGCCTTCCAGTGTGCGGCGCTGGCGGTCGGCGAACTCGGGCGACGCGGCGTGCTTGAACGCCACGGCCTTCGCCGCGATCACGTGCTCCAGCGGACCGCCCTGCTGACCGGGGAACACCGCCGAGTTGATCTTCTTGGCGATGTCGGCCTCGTTCGACAGGATCACGCCACCACGCGGACCGCCGAGGGTCTTGTGGGTCGTGGTCGTCGTGACGTGCGCGTGCGGCACGGGCGACGGGTGCAGGTCCGCGGCCACGAGGCCCGCGAAGTGCGCCATGTCGACCATCAGGTAGGCCTCGACCGAGTCCGCGATGCGGCGGAACTCGGCGAAGTCCAGCTGACGCGGGTAGGCGGACCAGCCCGCGACGATCAGCTTCGGGCGGTGCTCCTGGGCGAGGCGCTCGACCTCGGCCATGTCGACGCGGCCGTCACCGTCGGAGACGTGGTACGGCACGACGTTGTAGAGCTTGCCGGAGAAGTTGATGCGCATGCCGTGCGTCAGGTGACCGCCGTGCGCGAGGTCCAGGCCCAGGATCGTGTCGCCGGGCTGGAGCAGCGCGAACATGGCGGCCGCGTTGGCCTGGGCGCCGGAGTGCGGCTGGACGTTCGCGAAGCCCGCGCCGAAGAGCGACTTGATGCGCTCGATGGCGAGGCGCTCGACGACGTCCACGTGCTCGCAGCCGCCGTAGTAGCGACGGCCCGGGTAGCCCTCGGCGTACTTGTTGGTGAGCACCGAGCCCTGGGCCTGGAGCACCGACACGGGGGTGAAGTTCTCCGAGGCGATCATCTCGAGCGTGCCCTGCTGGCGCGCCAGCTCGGCCGCCACGGCCTGCGCAACCTCGGGGTCGTACTCCGCGAGGGAAGCGTTGAACTGGTCGGACATCGGAAAGATCTCCCTACTTGGCGCGCTTGTAGAACGGAAGTGCGACGACCTCGACCGGCTGCTTCTTGCCGCGGACGTCGACCAGCAGTGGGGTGCCGGGCTCGGCACTGGCCTTGTTCACGTAGGCCATGGCGACGGAGTAGCCGAGGGTCGGGGACAGCGCGCCCGACGTCACCTCGCCTACGACGTCGTCGCCGTTGAGGACCGCGTAACCGTGGCGCGGGGCACGACGTTCGGGCGTCTTCAGTCCGACCAGGACCGAGTCCACATCGGACTCCGACACCTTCGTCAGCGCGTCGCGGCCCACGAAGTCGCCGGGCTTGTCGAGCTTCACGACGCGGCCGAGACCGGCGTGGTACGGCGTGAGCGACGTGGTGAGTTCGTTGCCGTACAACGGCATCCCGGCTTCGAGGCGCAACGTGTCGCGGCAGCCGAGACCGCACGGCTTGAGCTCGTGCGCCTCGCCGGCCTCCAGCAACGCCGCCCAGACGGCACCGGCGTCGGCGGGCGCGACGAACAGCTCGAAGCCCTCCTCACCGGTGTAGCCGGTGCGGGCCAGCAGCGCGTCGACGCCGGCGACCTTCGACGGGTACGAGGCGTAGTACTTGACCGTCGCCAGGTCCGTCTCGGTGAGCCCCGACAGGATCTCGACCGACTTCGGGCCCTGGATCGCGATCAACGCGTAGTCCGTCGACTTGTCCGTCACGACCGTATCGAACCCGGCGGCGCGCTCGACCAGCGCTTCAGCCACCATTGAAGCGTTGGAGGCGTTCGCGACGACCATGAACTCCTCGTCGCCGAGGCGGTACACGATCAGGTCGTCGAGCACGCCGCCGTCGGCCTGGGTGATCATCGTGTAGCGGGCCTTGCCGACGGCCAGCGCGGAGATGTGGCCGACCAGCGCGAAGTCGAGGGCCACGCCGGCCTGCGGACCGGTCAGCACGATCTCACCCATGTGCGTGAGGTCGAACAGTCCGGCGGTCTGGCGCACGGCGTGGTGCTCCGCGAGTTCGGACGAGTAGCGCAGCGGCATCCGCCAGCCCGCGAAGTCGGTGAACATCGCGCCGAGCTGCTCGTGCTCGGCGTTCAGAGGCGTGAGGCGGGACATCAGAACGCTCCTCCAGGGTGCGCCGAAGAGCCGGACGCGGCCGGCTGAGGCATCAGAAGAATGACACGGTCCATCGGAGACTCCTCACTAGAGCGAGCCTCCCCCTCTGTCATGAGCCTGAGAGCTTCACCACGACGAGCGTGGCTTGCACCGTGGGCGAGGCTCCCGGGGAGCCTGCTTTCCAGAGTTGCCTGCGTCGCGCGGTACCTGTACCTGAGAGATTCCGGGGAGGAGTTGCTCCTACGGTGTCCCCGCTGAAGGGGACTCTCCCGCGCGACATCGACGGCCGTGTTCAGTTGGTAGCCCCAGACGCTAGCAGGCCAAACGTCACAGCGGCACGCCCTGCGCCGTCTTCTCGACCACCTTGCGCTCCGCCCAGAACGACAGGAACGGGATCGTGCCGGCGAGCAGCACCAGCGCCGTGCCCTTGATGGACCAGCGCAGCTTCAGCGCCAGGTCGACGGAAATCACCAGGTAGATGGCGTAGAGGAAGCCGTGGACCGGGCCGACGACCTTCATCGCGCCGCCCATGTCCGCGGCGTATTTGAGCACCATCGCCACGACCAGGAGCAGCAGGAAGACTCCGACCACGTAAGCCATGACCCTGAACCGGGTCAACGCACCCTTCATCTGCCCGCCTTCGCTCAACGACCGTCCCGCGCGTTGAGGTCCGCGAGCATGCGGTTGTAGGCCGCGAGCTCCGCGTCTTCGTCATCGTCGAAGTGCTCGACAGGCGCGGGTTTGACGGCGACAACCGTACTTTCCTGCCTGGGAGCGGGTGCAACCGGCTCGGGTGAGAGAGCCTCGTCACGGCGTTCGCGCGCGAGCTTGCGGAAGCGCCAGACCATGAAGAGGGGGAAGAGGCCGAACAGCGGCCACTGCAGCACGTAGCCCAGGTTCTGGAACGTGCCGCTGGCGGACTCGAAGCGCTGCCACTGCCACCAGGCGAGCCCGCAACAGACGATCAGCGCCGCCAGACAGGCGAACGCGATCAGCACACGTTGGGGAGTAAGGAGGCCGCGCACGACCTCCACACTACTTGGGTGAGGCCTCCCGCACGGAGGCCGCCCGTTTGAGGGGTGTTGGTTACGGGGCTGCCGCCTCCGACAGCCCGTTTCCCAACTACGCCACGCCGTCCCGGCGCTGCCTCCGCAGACGAGCAACACACCAGGCCGCGGCAGAGCCACGACGAAGGTGCTGGAGAACCGTCATCGGTCCCAGGCGCCTCCCGAGATCGGCAGGCGTGAGGCCGGCCGCGCGGTAGTCGAGCGCGCGCTGGTCCAACGGGCTGATGCCCGCGTCCCACCACTGCTCGGCCTCGGCGACGTCGCCCACCAACTGCCAGTAGCTCGCCGCGGCGGCGAGCATCGCCTCGGGTGCCTCCGGCGCCCGCTTGCGCATCGCGGCCACGTAGGCCGGATCCGCCGAGTCGACCTTGACCAAGCCACGCGACCCACTCCTGCCGCCCCGCTGGACGGGGATGCCAGGCGCCGAGGGGGGAGCCTCCGCGAGCCACGCGTTCTTGATCCGGTTCACCTCCTGCATCTCTGCGTCATCAGACCGTTCAGCCGCCCACTGCTGCAACAGCTCGTGGACCCCGGAGTCCTCGACCATATGTGCCTCCTCGTCGGTCGGGGATCGGCCATTGCAGCGGAAGGTATTCGGTAGGTCTGACAATCGCCAGACCCTGAATCCCCAGAACACCCGTTACCAGTGCGTGATTGGTCGCATTCCACCCGTCCGGCTCAACGCAGACGGTCGAGGATCACCGACTGTCACTAGCTGAGCGGGGTGGCCGTCCCGAAGAGGCTCCTGACGAAGGTGATGATCGACTCCGCGCCCTGACGCAGCCAGCCGAGGACCTGCTGGACCGCCGAAGCGGACTGCTCGGGCTGGGTGATCAGGAGGAACAGCACCAGCGCGACGCCCGCCAGCACTAGCACCTTCTTGAGGTTCACAGGTACCTCTCCGTCCGTGTGGTTCACCGGTCAGGCGGCGGACCGCCCGTGTCACCCGTCATGGTCCCTCATTCACCCGGCCGATGAACAACGACCACGCCAAACTCTCCCCGGGTTCTGCCTGCGGCACACGCCTGCACAGCGGCCAACGTCACCCGAATGGCGGCTAAAGACAGGCCTCAACTGCGCCGATGTCCTGGGCACGAGGTGAACACGGACTCCCTCGCATCCCACAGCTTGGAAGCAGGACTGTTGCACCGGGGCTCACCCGGATGCCGAACACGGCCCATCACGCACCGTCACGCCTTCGTGGCGCCTTTAATGCGCACCCGAGCATTCATCCAATTACTCCAGACCGCCGCAGTTCCATAATTCGCTCGTCCGCCACACCCATGTCGGCAAGCACTTCGTCGGTGTTCGTTCCGGTCGAAACAGGTGCCGTCGGAATCGCCGCAGGAGTGCGGTCGAACCGGGGCGCGGGGGCCGGATGCGACGAACCGGACACGTC
The DNA here is from genome assembly GCF_043632865.1 of Lentzea sp. JNUCC 0626. Classification (NCBI taxonomy): domain Bacteria; kingdom Bacillati; phylum Actinomycetota; class Actinomycetes; order Pseudonocardiales; family Pseudonocardiaceae; genus Lentzea; species Lentzea sp. JNUCC 0626. The sequence continues at coordinate 9,329,981 of NZ_CP171635.1, read as the reverse complement.
CACGAAAGTGTTGCGGGCTGCGTTGTACGGGTGATTCACCGCCTCGGCCGGGGTGAGCACCGGCGCCAGGCACGCGTCCGTGTCCCGCGCGAGGTCCGCCCACTCGTCCCGGGGCCGGGTCTTCACCGCCGCCGCGATGCGTTCGCGCAGCTCAGGCCAGTTCGCCGGGTCGTTGCGTGAAGGTGCGTCCTCCAGGCCGAGCACGCGCACCAGGTCGGCGTAGAACTTCTCCTCCAACGCGCCGATGGCGACGTACCGCCCGTCGGCCGCCTCGTAGACGTCGTAGAACGGCACTCCACCGTCGAGCATGTTCTCGCCGCGCCCGCCGGACCACATGCCCGCGGACCGCATGCCGTGCAGGAACGTCGTCAGCAACGCCGCCCCGTCGACCATGGCGGCGTCCACGACCTGGCCACGCCCGGAGCGTTCCCTTTCATACAGCGCCGCGAGCACGCCGAGGGCCAGCAGCAGGCCTCCCCCGCCGAAGTCGCCGAGCAGGTTGATCGGGAACGACGGCGGCCCGCCGGCCCGTCCCAACGGCTCCAGCGCGCCCGCCACGGCGATGTAGTTGATGTCGTGTCCCGCCCGGTCTGCCAGCGGCCCGTCCTGGCCCCAGCCGGTCATGCGCCCATATATAAGGCGCGGGTTGCGGGCGAGGGCCTGGGCCGGGCCGATGCCCAGCCGTTCGGTGACGCCCGGCCGGAACCCCTCGATCAGCACGTCCGAGCGTTCGACCAGGGCCAGGACCAGCTCGGCGCCCTCGGGTTTGCGGGTGTCCACCGCGATCGACCGCCGCGAGCGGGTGAGGAAGTCGCCGGGGACGGTCGACCGGCTCCCCGGCTTGTGCACCTGGATCACGTCCGCGCCCAGGTCGGCCAGCACCATGGCACCGAACGGCGCGGGCGCGAGTCCGGCGAGTTCGACGACCCGCAGTCCTGCCAGCGGGCCGCTCACAAGGACCTCGCGATGATTTCCTTCATGATCTCGTTCGTGCCGCCGTAGATCCGCTGCACGCGGGCGTCGGACCAGGCCCGTGCGATCGGGTACTCGGTCATGTAGCCGTAGCCGCCGAAGAGCTGCACGCACTCGTCGACGACCTTGCTCAGCCGGTCACTCGCCCACCACTTCGCCATCGCCGCGGTCGGCACGTCCAGTTCGCCGCGCAGGTGCTTCTCGATGCACTCGTCGATGAACGCCCTGGTCACGGCCGCCTCGGTGGCACACTCGGCGAGCTTGAACCGGGTGTTCTGGAACTTGATCAGCTCCTTGCCGAACGCCGTGCGCTCCTTCACGTACTTCAACGTCAGCTCGGTGGCCGCCTCGATGCCCGCGATGCAGCAGACGCCGATGATCAGGCGTTCCTGCGGCAGCTGCTGCATGAGCTGGACGAACCCGAGCCCCTCCTGCCCGCCGAGGAGGTTCGCGGCGGGCACGCGCACGTCGTCGAAGAACAGCTCGGCCGTGTCCTGGCCCTTCATGCCGACCTTGTCGAGCACGCGGCCGCGGCGGATGTCGTTCTCGACGACCAGCAGCGAGATGCCGGTGGCGCCCTGCGTCGGGTCGGTCTTGGCGACGACGATGACGAGGTCCGCGTGCACGCCGTTGGTGATGAACGTCTTCGAGCCGTTGATGACGTACTCGTCGCCGTCTTTGAGAGCCTTCGTCCGGATGCCCTGGAGGTCCGAACCCGCACCGGGTTCGGACATGGCGATCGCGCCGACGTACTCACCGGACGCGAGCTTCGGCAACCAGCGCAGCTTCTGCTCTTCGGTGCCGTAGGAGTTGAGGTAGTGGGCGACGATGCCGCTGTGGACGCTGTTGCCCCACGCGCTGTCGCCCGCCCGTGCCTGCTCCTCCAACAACACGGCCTCGTGTGCGAACGTGCCGCCGCCACCGCCGTACTCCTCGGGGATGCTCAGGCACAGCAGCCCGAGCTCACCGGCCTTGCGCCACAGGTCGCGGTCGACCTGCTTCTGCTCGGCGAAGCGTTCGACGTTCGGCGTGACCTCCTTCTCGAAGAACGTGCGCGCGAGCTGGCGCAACTGGTCCAGGTCGCTGTCCATCCACCGCGATCGACGCTCTGCCATGCGGTCCACGAAACCACCGGGAGGTGATCCACGCCATGACCGCCGCGCCAGTGCGACCGCCGAAAACTGAGCGAAATTCCCACCCCGGTCGTCCAGACTGACCGGTATGCACATCCACCAGGTCGAGCCGGACGAGTGGGCGCTCTGGCGCGACGTCCGCCTGGAAGCGCTGCGAAGCGACCCCGCGGAGTTCGGGTCGACGCTGGCCCGCGAACAGGCCTACACCGAGGACGAGTGGCGGGAACGGGCCGGGGAAGGCCTGAAGCTCGTCGCGCTCGACCCGAAGCCCGTGGCCCTGGTCGCCGCGACCGCCAAGCCGGAGGGCCTCTACCTCTACTCGATGTGGGTGCGCGACTCCCACCGCGGCCTCGGCGTCGGGGAAGCCCTGGTCAGGACCGTGCTGACGTGGGCGGCGGAGGAGGGCTGGAAGGTCGTGCGACTGCAGGTCTGGGACGACAACCTGCCGGCGCGGCGGCTCTACCGGCGGCTGGGGTTCGTGGACGTCGACGAGCCGCAGCACATGGAGTTCCGGGTGAGCTAATCGGTCACCCTCTACGGTCATGGCCAGCTCTCCCGGCCAGGCCTAGCGTGGTGTCATGAGCGAAGCCTTGATCTTCGACGCGGTGCGCACGCCGCGCGGCAAGGGGAAGCGCGGGTCGCTGCACAGCGTCAAGCCCGTCGATCTGGCCGCCGGTGTGCTGCGCGCGCTGTCCGAACGCAACTCCCTCGACACCTCCGCGGTGGACGACGTCGTGTTCGGCGTGGTGTCCCCGCTCGGTGAGCAGGGCGGCGACATCGCCCGCACCGCCGTGCTGGCCGCCGGATGGGACCAGCGCCCGGCCGGGGTGCAGCTCAACCGCTTCTGCGCGTCGGGCCTCGAGTCGGTGAACCTCGCCGCGGCCAAGGTCGCGTCCGGGTTCGAGGACCTGGTGGTGGCGGGCGGCGTCGAGTCGATGTCGCGCGTGCCGATGGGCTCCGACGGTGGCGCGTGGGCGATCGACCCCGCCACGAACTTCGACCTGTCGTTCGTGCCGCAGGGCGTCTCGGCCGACCTGATCGCGACGCTGGAGGGCTTCTCCCGCACCGACGTCGACTCCTGGGCCGCCCGGTCGCACGCCCGCGCGTTCGAGGCGCAGAAGAACGGCTGGTTCGAACGGTCGGTCGTGCCGGTCGTCGACCAGAACGGCACGGTGGTGCTCAAGGAGGACGAGACGATCCGTCCCGAGTCCACTGTGGAGTCTCTCGGGAGGCTCAAGCCGAGCTTCCAGTTCCACGGCGACCTCGGCTACGACACCGTCGCGATCGACCGCTACCCCACCGTCGAACGCATCTCGCACGTGCACACGCCGGGCAACTCGTCGCAGATCGTCGACGGTTCCGCCGCGATGCTGATCGGGTCCGCTGCGGCAGGCAAGGCCCTCGGCCTGACCCCGCGCGCCCGGATCGTGTCCGTCGCGGTCGTCGGCACCGAGCCGACGATCATGCTGACCGGACCGGCGCCGTCCGCGCGCAAGGCGTTGGACAAGGCCGGGCTCTCGGTCGAGGACATCGACCTGTTCGAGGTCAACGAGGCGTTCTCGTCGGTCGTGCTGAAGTTCCTGCGGGACATGGACATCCCCGAGGACAAGGTCAACGTGAACGGCGGCGCGATCGCGCTGGGCCACCCGCTCGGCGCCACCGGCTGCATGATCCTCGGCACCCTGCTCGACGAGCTGGAGCGCCGGGACCTGCGCCGCGGGCTCGCCACGTTGTGCGTGGGCGGCGGCATGGGCATCGCGACGATCATCGAGAGGGTCTGAGCTGTGTCTAATTCATCTGGCACCTTCCACTATGAGAAGGACTCCGACGGCATCGTCACGCTGACGATGGACATGTCCGGCTCCGCCAACGTCATGAACGACGAGTACCGCGACCTGATGGGCGACGCGGTCTCCAAGCTCGAAGCCGACGAGATCACCGGTGTGATCATCACGTCCGCCAAGAAGACCTTCTTCGCGGGCGGCGACCTGAACGTGCTGATCGCGATCACGCCGGAGAACGCCGCGCAGGCGTTGGAGGGCGTGGAGGAGCTCAAGTCGCAGCTCCGCCGGTTGGAGAGGCTCGGCAAGCCGGTCGTGGCGGCGATCAACGGGTCCGCGCTCGGCGGCGGGTTCGAGATCGCGCTCGCCTCGCACCGCCGGATCGTGCTGAACGACAACAAGATCCGCGTCGGCCTGCCCGAGGCGACGCTCGGCCTGCTGCCCGGTGGCGGCGGCGTCACGCGCATGGTGCGGCTGCTCGGCGTGCAGAAGGCGTTGCCGTTGCTCATGGAGGGCAAGCAGCTGCGGCCGGAACGCGCGCTGCAGGCCGGAATCGTGCACCAGGTGGTCGACACCCGCGAGGAGCTGCTCTCCGAGGCCGTCGCGTGGATCAAGGCGAACCCGGCGCCGGCGCAGCCGTGGGACGTGCAGGGCGCGGGCGTGCCGGACCTGAAGTTCGGTGACCCCAACAGCTACGGCCTGCTGGCGGCGGCTCCGGCCGTGCTGAGCAAGAAGTCGCACGGCGTGTACCCGGCGCCGGAGAAGATCATGGCGACCGCCGTCGAGGGTGCCTACGTCGACTTCGACACGGCGTTGAAGATCGAGGGCCGCTACTTCGTGGAACTGGCCTCCGGTCAGGTCTCCAAGAACATGATCACGGCGTTCTGGTTCAACCTCAACGAGGTCAACGGCCGTGCGTCCGCCACCGGCCGCCGCGTGAGCAAGCTCGGCGTGCTGGGCGCGGGCATGATGGGCGCCGGAATCGCCGAGGTGTCCGCGAAGGCGGGCATCGAGGTGGTGCTGAAGGACGTCAGCCTCGAAGGCGCTCAGAAGGGCGCTCAGGGCCTGGAAGGCATCACGCCGACCGACTCCGACGACGACCTCGAGGGCTGCGACCTGATCATCGAGGCCGTCTTCGAGAACCGCGAGCTGAAGAACAAGGTGCTGCCGGCCGCGGAGGCGAAGGCGTTGGGAGACGCCGTGATCGCGTCCAACACCTCGACGCTGCCGATCACCGGGCTCGCGTCGGCGGTGACGGCGCCGGAGCGGTTCATCGGTCTGCACTTCTTCTCGCCGGTGCCGAAGATGCGGCTCGTGGAGATCATCCGGGGCGAGAAGACGTCCGAGGAGACTCTCCAGCGCGCTCTGGACTACGTGCGGCAGATCGGGAAGACGCCGATCGTGGTCAACGACTCGCGCGGCTTCTACACCTCGCGGACGTTCGGCACGTACGTGATCGAGGCGATCACGATGCTGGCCGAGGGCGTGGCGCCGGCGTTGATCGAGAACGTGGCCAAGAAGTCCGGCATGGCGGTCGGGCCGTTGGCCGTCTCGGACGAGGTGACGCTGTCGTTGCAGCTGAAGATCCACGACCAGACGCTCGCCGACGACCCGTCACTGGTGGGCGACAGCCCGGCGTACGACCTGATCCGCGAGCTCGTGTCGTTGGGGCGCAGCGGGAAGTCGACGGGGGCGGGCTTCTACGAGTACCCGTCGGACGGCTCGAAGAAGTTCCTGTGGCCGGAGCTGACGACTCGGTTCGCGAAGGCCGACGCGGGAGTGTCCGAGCAGGACGTGCGCGACCGGCTGCTGTTCGTGCAGTCGCTGGAGACCGTGCGGTGCCTGGACGAGGGCGTGCTGACGTCCGTGGCGGACGCGAACATCGGCTCGATCTTCGGGTTCGGGTTCGCGCCGTGGAGTGGAGGCACGTTGCAGTTCGTCAACTCCTACGGCGTGCAGGCGTTCGTGGAGCGGGCGGACTACCTCGCCGACACGTACGGCGAGCGGTTCCGTCCGCCGGCTTCGCTGCGGGAGCGCGACAAGTTCTGAGGTTTTGGGACGTTTTGAAGAGCTTGCGGCCGTCCTCGGGGCGGCCGCATGCTCGTCGGCATGAAGAAGTTCTTCGCCACACTGGTGTCCGCCGCGGCCGTGATGCTCGCCCTGGCCGGCCCGGCTTCGATCGACACGTTGCTGCCCACCACCGACACGGTCGCCGGCGACTCGTGGGACTGGTGAGTCAGGCGCGGTAGGAGCCCGGCGACGAGCCGGTCCACCGCTTGAAGGCCCGGTGGAAGGCGCTCGCCTCGGAGAACCCGAGGCGCAGCGCCAGTTCCTCCACCGACTCCCCGCCGCGCACCAGTGACGCGACCGCCTGGTCGCGCAGCAACTGCTCGCGCACCTCGCGGAACGACGTCCCCTCCCCGGCCAACCTTCTCCTGAGCGTGGGCGCCGAGACGCCCAGCTGCGCCGCCACCGCCTCCAGCCCGGTGACGCCGCGGCCCAGCAGCCTGCGCACGTGCCCGGCCGTGTCGGCGCCGTGGTCCCTGCGCGACAACAGCTCCGCGGGCGAGTGCCGCAGGAACCGCTTGAGCGCCGCCTCGTCCTGCACGACCGGCATGCGCAGGAACTTCGGGTCGAACTCGATGGTCGTCCGCGTGCTCCCGAACCGCAGCGGACACCCGAAGATCAGGTGGTACTCGGCGGCGTGCGCGGGTTCCGCGTAGGCGAACTCGGCGCTCTGCAAGGGGATGCGGCGGCCGATGAGCCACGACGAGAGCCGGTGCCACAGCACGAGCAGCGACTCGGTGAGGAAGTGGTCGGGGTCGCCCGGCACGTCGAGCGTGAAGCGGCCTTCGTCGAGTTCGAGATCCAGCGGCTGGTCGAAGAGCGCGTAGAACTGGAGTCCCCTGCGCAGCGCCGACTCGAGGTCCGGGCAGTGCACGGCGAGCAGGCACATCATCGCGAACGTGCCGCGTTTGGACGGTCGCGGCCCGAAGCCCATGAACTCGTCGTCGAGGACTTCCCAGAGCGTCTGGATGAACTTCGTGTACTGGGCGGGCGTGACGCGCGCACGGTCGTCCGCGAGCAGGCTGGCCGGAATCCCCGCACCGAGCAGCACGGCGGACGGCTCCGGGCACGCGCGCAGCGCCGCGCGCACGTAGTGGATCGCCACCGTCCTGGAGTGCACGACCCACAGTAAACGCCACCGGCGGTGGCGCGGCTCCGGGGAGAGTTGGAGTCGCGTCACCGCCGGTGTGGCCCACCCAGTGAGCCGTACTCCTTGCCAACGGGGCTTCCGCACGCCCATCGGCAAGGGACGATGTGGTGTTGTGAGCGCAGACGCTATGTGGTCTAGACCAGGAAAGTCAATACCTGTGCTTTAGCTTCTCGCGCCTGTGTTTCAGGCTTGTTCCAACGGTGCAACGGCGAAGCCGGCACTGAACCGCTGACACCAGATGACAACACTCCGAATGGCGGACACGTCCACCGCGGCGGGGATTTCGTACACCTGGTCGCCACGGTTTCCCTTCAGCTTGCCCAGGCTGGTGAATCCCTGACCGAACGTTTTCTCCGCCGAACTCGACGCGTGCGGGGACAGGTAAACGTACAGGTCAGGGCCGTCGCTGGTGTTCAGTCCGGCGAACTGGACCGAATGCGCGCCACCAGGCAGCTTGATAAGGCTCGCCTTACCGGTGGTCGCGTGTTCGAGCGAACGCCACTCGCCCGCAGCGACCTCCTTCGGCGTTTCGACGGGCGCACTGCTGGGCACCTGCGCGGCGCTCTGAGTGGTGCTCTGGGCGGTGGTCTGGGCGGCCGCCGGTGGCACGAGCAACGCCTCATGCGTTTCGCGAACCGTGAGCAGCCGCCACGGCTGGAAGAGGTACAACCCCACCCCGAGTGCGACGACCACGAGAACTGAGACGGGAATCAGGAAACGACGCTGGCGCATACCGAAAATACTGGCGCAAACCGGACCGAAAAGAGCTTACGGAGTTGTTAGGGTCCTCGCCGTGGCGACACAGGCGAGGATCGGCCAGGCCGTGCTCGGCGTCCTGATGGTCGGCTGCGCGCTGACCGGCCTCTTCCCCAGACCCGTCCCACTCCTCTTCGCCATCGCAGCAGTAGGCACAGCCAACGCCGCATTCCCGTTGATGCGCACCTTCGGCAGCGCCTTGCTAGGCGGCGTGGCCGCCGCCTCCATCGCCCTCTCCTCGGTCCCGTTCGTCACCTGCTCCACAGAACGCTTCACCGAGGTGTTCACCTGCTCGGGTGACGCTCCGACGTGGCATCTCACCGGAACCGTGCTGGTGGCAGGCCTTTCCGGGGCCAGTTTGGTACTCGCCCGCATCACAGTTCAGTGACGGCGATCACTCAACCGGGGCCATCAAGGAACCGATAAGGCATCAGGGCGAGCCTTCTCCTGCATCCGGCCTACCGGTACGGTGCCGGGAGCGTGACCGCCCGACTTCATACCGTGAGCATCTAGAGGAGGACCGCTGTGCGCGCACTGTGGGCCGCAGGTGGTTCCGCTGTGCTCGGGTCAGCGTTGCTAGGTGTGCTCGTGGGCATGGCGTTCCACGGAGCAGCAGGCGAGGACCCGCAAAGCAGAACCCCGTCATCAACGTGGATCACCTCGACCACCAGCACCAGACCGAGCACCGCCGACAGCTCGACGCCCAGCAGCGCACCATCGTCTTCGAGCGAGAGCAGCGCGCCGTCGAGCACCCAGCAACAGCCGAAGAAGACCACGCCACCCCCAGCGGTGACGAACCCCGAGGCCCCACCACCCCCGCCGGCACAAACGACGACCACCGCACCTTCTTCTTCCGGCTGGCCGTGCAGCCCGCTGAACCCGCTACCGCCGCCCACCTGCAAGAACCTGGGCTGACGGGCGCGCTGCCAAGGCAGGCTGAGCGCAAGGCAGGCTGAGCGCCCGGCAGCTGAGCGCAAGGCAGCGATGCGTTCGGCCACAGTGGCTTGAGGGGATGCGAAGCCGAAGGCGAGCCCGTCAGAGCGTAGGCATCGCGATGGCGCAGCCGAGCTCCGAACAAAACCCGGGCACGGACTCGACCGCAGTCGCGAACGCAAGGTGACCACCGTCTTGGCTTCGGCGCGAGCTCCCAACCGCCAGCCACCAACGCAACCCCACCACCTACGAAACCTGGCGTGGCGAAGCGAAGCGAGCCCGAACGGGCTGCTACCACGTTGGGAACCGGTTCCGCCGTTCATGGCGATTGGGGCTTTACCTTGAGTGGGCGGGATGCCAACCTGTTCGGTCCGGCCGGGGCGTACTTCAACCCCGGCTTTGAGGCCGCGAATGCATCCCGCCAGAGGCTCAAGGTCAAGCCCCAATCGCAACCCCGCTCTTCGTCACTGCCTGATGGACCACCCTCGCAAGGCGACCGACCCCCAGGAACGCGACCAACCCCGCTGGAACGCAACCAACCCAACGGAACCCGCCCCACCCAGACGAATCAGGCAGACTCGCGCGGCACCAACACGGTAGGCAGCATCTGCTGCTTCTTCTTCACAGTCTCATCCCGAAGCAGCTTCATCAGGTGCTCAACCATCACCTTGACCTGCTCATCCGAGTCCTGCCGCACAGAAGTCAACGGCGGCGAAGTGTGCTCGGCAATCGCCACATGATCGTCAAACCCGACCACAGCGACATCCTGAGGCACCCGCCGCCCAGCCTCCGCCAACGTCTCCAAAGCCCCAGCCGCCATCAAGTCGGAAGCCACGAAAACCGCATCCAACGCAGGCACCCGCGCCAACAACGCGGACATGGCCTTCCGCCCACCCTCCCGGGTGAACCCACCGTCCTCGGTAGTCCGAGCCACGGCCTTGTCGTCCAACGACAACGCAGACCGGAACCCGTTCAACCGATCAATGGCGGACAACTCGTCCAACGGCCCGGAAACATGGACGATCTTCCGACGCCCCAGCGACTTCAGGTGCTCGGTAGCCAGAACCGCGCCACCCTCGTTGTCGTTGTCCACGAGGTGCATCCCCCGCAACGACCCCCAGGGCTTGCCGGCGTACACCACCGGCAGCGGCAGCTTCTTCACGATCGACACGAGCTCGTCGTTGCGGTGCGGCGCGAACACCAGAGCACCGTCGACGTGACCGCCGGCCAGGAACCGGTGCGCGCGCGCCTGGTCGTCGGGCGAGTGGACGAGCATCAACACCATCTGCACGTCGACGTCCGCCAGGGCTCGCGCGCCGGCGCGGATCAGGCGGGCGAAGTGCGGGTCATCGAAGATCTTGGGCTCGGGCTCCGAGAACAGCACGGCCACGGCGCCTGTTCTGCGGGTGACCAGGGCTCGCGCTGCTCGGTTCGGCTGGTAGCCGAGGGCCGTGACGGCGGCGTTGACGGCCTCCAGCGCTTCCGGGCTCACGCGTGGGGACGCGTTCAGCACTCGTGACGCCGTGGCTCGGGAAACCCCTGCCCTCGCGGCAACGTCTTCCAACGTCGGACGCGCGTGGTTGGACACGAGCACCACCACTCCTCGATGAAAACCTTTGAGTCGCTAAGAGCTTAGCCCCAAGCGATCTCCGAGGAGGGTTTCCGCGCTGTTCATCGTGATTTTTCGGCGACCGTCGCGGTGATCGGTGCCGTTCGCGCCTGTCCGCAGGGCTTGATCGAAACGCGGAGCAGGCCGTCCTCCCGGCGTGTCGTGGCGGAAAGACCAGCCCGGACCGCAGTGCGGACCAGCGCGGTTTCCGAGGGCAGGCACCAGGCGACGAGCTCCGAAAATCCGGCCGCGCGGGCGTCGGCGGCCAACGCTCCCAGCAGGGCCGCGCCCACGCCCCGACGTTGCCAGGCGTCCTCGACCAACAGCGAGACCTCGGCGCAGTCCGGGGTTCCGGTGTGGATGAGTTGCCCCAGCGCCACCACCTGGTCGCCGCACTGCGCCAGCACCGTCGTGCCGCGCGGCGGGCTCAGCAGGCGGTGCAGCCAGCGGCGCGGGACCGTGCGCATGCCCGAGTGGTAGTGGTTGAACATCGTCCTCATCGAACAGCGCGAGTGCAGCGCGGCGACGGCGTCCTCATCCAGCGCGGAACCGGGGCGCAGGACCAGAGCGAAACCGTCCTCGCTCAGCACGGGTCGCAGGGACGGGCCCGGCGCCGACACGAGATCGATCAACGCCTGCGCGCGCGTGAGTTCCACGTCCGTGAACGACGCCCAGCCGCGCCGCACGACCCACTCTCCCAACTGGACCTGACCGTCGCGCGCCTCGCCCACGACCACCGAGTCCGCGGCCAGCACCGAGCGCAACGCCGACGGCACCTGGCTCGGGTCGCCCAGCGCCTGCCGGGCCGCGCGCAGCACCGAGGTCGGCACGTCCACCAGGTCGCGCACGTCGGCAGGCGTGATCCCGACGCGACGCCCACCCTCGGCCCGCACCGCCTCGACGAGGTCGGCAGGCAGCACGCCGGCACCTGCCCGCACCACGATCTCGTCCAGCACACCGCCAGGCACGGGCATCACGTGCAGCGCGAGCACGTTGCAGTCGGCCGCGGCGAGGCGGACGGTGACGCGGGCGAGCGCGCCGGGGCTGTCGCTGAGTTCGAAGCGCATGCGCCAGGTCGTCGTCATGACGTCAAGAGTTCATGGAACTTGTTGCCGCGACGCGAACCATGGGTAAAACGATCGTCATAGGGTCGCGCCATGAGGAGAACACTGGCTGTAGGCCTCACCCTGCTCACCGTCACCGCGCTGGCCACGCCCACCACCGCCGCCCCGCAGAAGGCGCCGAAGCAGGCCACGCTGACGAACTTCGCGTTCCTCCCGGCGGAGACCTTCCTGCCCGGTAGCGAACCGAGCGGCGCGGCACTGGGGACGACCCCGATCAACGGGGTCACGCCGCCGTTCGCCGACCAGCCGATCCAGGGCTTCAGCGGCCTGGTCCGCAACAGCGACGGCACGTTCGACGCCATCTCCGACAACGGCTACGGCACGAAGGCCAACAGCGCGGACTTCCTGCTGCGCATCCACCGCATCGCACCGGACTTCCGGAAGAACACCGTCGACGTGCTCGGCGGCATCACGCTGACCGACCCGAACGGCCACATCCCGTTCCCGCTCACCCGGCCGGACCGGGTGATCACCGGCGCGGACATCGACGTCGAGTCGGTCACCCGCGGCGCCGACGGCACCTACTGGATGGGCGACGAGTTCGGCCCGTACCTGCTGCACTTCGACCGCGCGGGACGCCTGATGGCACCGCCAGCGCCGCTGCCGGGTGTGCGCGCGCCGGAGAATCCCGAGGGCAACCCGAACCTGGGCGGCAGCAAGGGCTTCGAGGGCATCACGCTCTCCCCCGACGGCAGGACGATCAACGCTCTGCTGGAGGGCACGGTCACCGGTGACACCCCCGGCACGCTGCGCCTCAACGAGTTCGACATCGCGTCCAACCGCTTCACCGGCAAGACCTGGCGCTACCAGCTGGAGGACCCGAACTTCGCGATCGGGGACGCCATCGCGGTCGACGCGAACCGGCTGCTGATCATCGAACGCGACAGCGCCCAGGGCGTCGACGCGATCGTGAAGCGCGTCTACCTCGCCGACAAGCGCGATCGCGACCGCGACGGCAAGCTCGACAAGAAGGTGGTCGCGGACCTGCTGAACCTCGCGAACCCGAAGCACGTCGGCGGCCAGGCGGACCCGTTCAAGTTCCCGTTCGTCACCATCGAGGACGTCACGATCCTCGACGACCGCACCATCGCGGTGCTCAACGACAACAACTTCCCGTCGTCGTCGGGCCGCACCCCGGGCAAGCCGGACAACAACGAGTTCATCACCATCAAGCTCGCCGAGAACCTGCACGCCGACCCGCGCGTGCTCGGCAGGCGCTAGACAAGAGAGCGCTCTCACCTGTGGACACGAGTATCCGCAGGTGAGAGCGCTCGAAGGCCCCCTCGGCCCGTCTGTCGGCTAAACGGTGTAGCCCTGCGCGGAAAGCCCGTTCTGCCCGATGATCCGGGACAGGGCGACCGCGCTCTCCTTGATCGTGCGCTGTTGCGTCTCGAAGTCGACGTGCACGATCCCGAACCGCTGCGAGTACCCGGCCGCCCACTCGAAGTTGTCGAGCAGCGACCACGCGAGGTAGCCGCGGATGTCGGCACCCTCGGAGATCGCCCGGTGCACCGCGCGCACGTGGTCCAGCAGGTACTTCGTCCGCTGCACGTCGTTGACGCGCCCGGCGGGGTCCACGACGTCCGGGAACGCCGAGCCGTTCTCCGTCACGACCAGCGGCACCCCTGCCGTGTCCCGCGACAGCCGCACCAGCAGCTCGGTGAACGCGTCGGCGTTCTGCTCCCACCCGAACCCGGTCAGCTCGCCCTGGGGCGGCTGCAACTCGACACCACGCAGGCCCGCGTGCGGACCGGGCGTCACGAAGTCCGGGTCGGCGGTCGGAGCCACGCGGGTCGGGTTGTAGTAGTTGACGCCGATCCAGTCGACCGGGGTCGCGATGGTCTCCATGTCCCCGTCGCGCACCACGTTCGTCCAGTCGCCCAGCCAGGTGGTGTCCTGGAGGACGTCCAAGGGGTAGCCGCGGCCGAGGACCGGGTCGAGCAGGATGCGGTTCTGCAGGCCGTCGACCTTGCGGACGGCCTCCGCGTCGTCGCCCCAGACCGTGCTGAAGTTGAGCACGATCGACAGCCGGTGCGACTCGGGTGCCTGGGCGCGCAACGCCTGGGTCGCGAGCCCGTGGGCCAGCAGCAGGTGGTGCGCGGCCTCCAGGGACGCCACCGCGTCGGTGATGCCCGGCGCGTGGATGCCGTTGCCGTAGCCCAGGAACGCCGACACCCACGGCTCGTTCAGCGTCGTCCAGGCCTGCACCCGGTCGCCGAGTCGTTCGTGGACGATCGCCGCGTACTCGGCGAAGCGGTAGGCGGTGTCGCGGTTGCGCCAGCCGCCGAAGTCCTCCAGCACCTGCGGCAGGTCCCAGTGGTACAGCGTGGCGAGCGGCTGGATGTCCTTCTCCAGCAACGAGTCCACCAGCCGGTCGTAGAACGCGAGCCCGCGCTCCTCGACCTTGCCGCTGCCGCTCGGCTGGATCCGGGGCCACGCGATGGAGAACCGGTAGGCCGCGAGCCCGAGGGATTCCATCAGATCCACATCGGACTGGTACCGGTTGTAGTGGTCGCAGGCCGGGTCACCGGTGTCGCCGGCGAGCACCTTGCCGGGCGTCGCGGCGAACGTGTCCCAGATCGAGGCACCGCGACCGTCCGCGGTGGTCGAGCCCTCGATCTGGAACGCCGCGGTGGCCGCTCCCCACAGGAAGTCCGGCGGGAAGGTCAGCACCTCGCGCCCGACCTCGACGTCCGAGTCGGTCGTCAATTCCGTCATCCCTTCACCGCGCCCTGCATGATGCCGCCGACGATCTGGCGGGACAGCAGGACGAAGATCGCGATCACCGGCAGCACCGCGATGGAGGCGCCGGCGAGCATCAACGAGTAGTCGGTGTAGTAGCCGCTGGCCAGCGTCGACAGGGCGACCTGCACCGTCGGGCTGTCGTTGGGGTCCAGCACGATCAACGGCCAGAAGAAGTCGTTCCACGCGGTCATGAACGTGAACATGCCGAGCACGGCGGCCTGGGGCCGGACGGCGGGGAAGCCGACGTGCCAGAACGTCCGCAGCACCGAGCAGCCGTCCACGCGCGCGGCCTCGATCAGCTCGTACGGCACGGTCTCCTCGCACGCCTGGCGCATCCAGAACACCGCGAACGAGCCGATCAGCACCGGCACGATGACGGCCTGGAGCGTGCCGTACCAGTCGAGGTCCGACATCAGCATGTACAGCGGGATCACGCCGAGCTGCGTCGGGACCATCGCGGTGCCGAGCACGACGAGGAACAGCGAGTCGCGGCCCTTGAACCGCAGCCGCGCGAACGCGAACCCGGCGAGCGTGCCCAGCACGACGTTCGAGATCGCCACGGTCGACGCCACGATGAACGAGTTCTGCATGGCGAGCCAGAAGTCGACGGTGTCGAACACGCGGGTGATGTTCTCGACCAGGTTGCCGCCGGGGATCAGCGGCGGGACCTTCTCGCCGAGGACCGAGTTGTCCTTCGACGCGACGATGAACGAGTAGTACAGCGGGAAGATCGACGCGGCGAGCACGGCGACCAGGAACCCGTAGAGCAGAGGCCCTGCCTTGGCGTTCTTCATGCGATCACTCCTTGCCCGCGATGCGCCGCGTCAGCGTGAAGTTGACGATCGCGACCAGCAGGACGACCAGGAACAGCATCCACGCGACGGTGGCCGCGTAGCCGGCGTCGAACAACCGGAAGCCCTTCTCGTACATGTAGAGCACCAGCGTCTGGAACTGGCGGTCCGAGCCACCGGTGGAGTTGCTCGTGGCGAAGGCGGGGTCGAACAACGCGGGTTCGGCGAAGAGCTGCAGACCGCCGATCGTCGAGGTGACGACGGTGAACAGGATCGTCGGCCGGATCGACGGCACGGTGATCGACCAGAACATCCGCCAGCGCCCGGCACCGTCCAAAGTGGCCGACTCGTACATGTCCTTCGGCACCGACTGCATGGCCGCCAGGTACAGCAGCGCGTTGTAGCCCGTCCAGCGCCACATGACCATTGTGGACACGGCGAGGTGCGAGGCCCAGGTCTCGGCGCGCCAGTCGATCGGGTCGATCCCGACGAAGCCGAGCAGGAAGTTCACGATGCCGAAGTCGCGGCCGAAGAACTGCGCGAACACCAGCGCCACCGCGGCGACCGAGATGACGTTGGGCAGCAGCACACCCGCGCGCCAGAACGCACTGCCGCGCAGGCCCCGGTCCAGCAGCGCGGCGAGGCCGAGCGCCGCGAGCAGCTGCGGCACCGTCGAGAGCACGAACAGGCTCAGCGTGTTGAACAGCGCGTTCCAGAAGTTGGCGTCACCGAACAACTTGACGTAGTTGTCGAGACCGATGAACCCCTGGTCACCGTCGATCAGCTGCCAGTCGTGCAGCGACACCCACGCCGTGTAGATCAGCGGGTAGAGCCCGAAGACCCCGAACACCAGGAAGAACGGCGCGATGATCAGGTACGGCGTGTACCTGGCGTCCCAGTTGCTCAGCCGGAAGCGCTTCGGCGGAGGCGCGGAAGACGAAACCGAGGCGGCCGGGGCCGCCTCGGTCTCTGGACGAGTCACCGTCACTTGGCGGCGTCCGTCGCTTCCTTCAGGGCCTGCGTCCACGCGTCAGCCGCGGACTGCTTGCCCTGCTCCACGCGGGTCAGCGCGGTGCCGAACACCGGGCCGACCTTCGAGTCCTTCGTGCCGCGGTAGGTCGGCTTCAGCGACTCCGCCGAGGTCGCGAAGATCTGGCCCACCGGAGCCTTGTTGAAGTACTCGTTGACGGTCGCCTGCACCTCGGCGTCCTGGTAGACCTTCGGCTGCGACGGCAGGTTGCCCGTCTCCTTGAAGATCCGCTTCTGCTGCTCGGGGGCCGTGAGCCACTTGGCGAGCTCGTAGGCCTCCTTCGGGTGCTTGCCCTGCTTCGGGACGGCGAGGAACGAACCGCCCCAGTTGCCGCCGCCACCGGGCGCCGTCGTCACGTCCCACTTCCCGGCCGCCGCGTCGCCGGCACCCGCCTTGATCAGCGCGAGCGCCCAGGCCGGGCAGGTGGTGGTGGCGAACGAACCCTGCTTCAGCGCGACGTTCCAGTCCTGGCTGAACGGCTCGAGAGCACCGGTCTGCTGCTTGGTGCCCAGGGCCGCCGCCTGGTCGAACGCCGTCTTGACCTTGTCGTTCTTCTCCGCGATGTACGAGTCGTCCTTCGCGAAGTAGCCCTCCTCGGTCTGGTCGAGGATCGCCTTGTAGACGTTGCGGGCGGTGTCGACGAACTTCACGTTCGGCGTCTTGCCCGCGAACGTGTCCGCGGCCTTGGCGTAGTCCGCCCACGTCGGCCACAGCTTCGCGACCTCTGCCCGGTCGGTCGGCAGGCCGGCGGCCTCGAACAGGTCGCGGCGGTAGCAGAGACCCAGGCTGCCCATGTCCGTGCCCAGCCCCAGCACGAACTCACCGTTGTCGGCGGTGCCCTGGTTCCACTTCCAGCCGGCCCACTGGTCCTTCAGGTCCTTGGCGCCGTAGTCCGCCAGGTTCACGAACTTGTCCTTGGAGGCGCGGAACTGCGAGACCACGCCCTCCTCGAGAGCGACGATGTCCGCGGCACCACGGCCACCCGCGAGCTGAGTCGCGAGCTGCGTGTTGTGCTGCTCCATCTTGACCTTGCGCTGCTCGATCTTGATGTTCGAGTGCGAGGCCTGGTACTCCTCGATGAGCTTGTCGTACCCGAAGTCCGAGAAGAGGCCCAGCGACAGCTCGATCTTGCCGTCAGCCTGGGAACCCCCGCCGCAACCGGCGACCATGACCATCACCATGGCCGCAGCAGCGCTGCCGACCAGCCTCTTGCTCATCCGTCCTCCTCGACGACGCCGTGAGCGGCGCTTAACTGTGATGAGAGCGCTCTCACACTCGACGGGAGATGCGCGGGTGTCAAGCGGTCGACATCGTTCCGTAACTTTGTGGAGTCCGGCAACAAAAACCTTTGCCAAAGTTTCCGAGCGTCTCGGATGGGTGAGCTCGCGGCGCCGCCCGGACCCGCGAAACGAAGAGGAGGGACGACCGGGCCCTCGCTCCGGTCGTCCCTCCACACCAGGTAGAGGGGGTTGCGGGCCAAAAGTGACGCGCGCTCCCAAAGTTTTTTCGCGAACTTCCGGTTGAGCTCGATCGGAGCGGGTAGCACCCGCCCGGTTCATCCCCGTGAACGCACAGCGGAGGCCCGGTGCCCCGACAGCACCGGACCTCCACCGATCCCCCGGTCGTGCGGGCCCCTGTTTCCCGCACTCCCGAACCCGCCTGCCCGTGGCCCCCGACAGCTGGGACAGGCGGGGTGTCCTTACGCCTCCGCCATGCCCGCGACCACGGAGTTCCGTGCCGCACGCCGGGCCGGCAGGGCCGCCGCGATGATCGCCGCGACCACGGCCAGGCCGAGCATGACGCCGATCTGACCGAACGGGATGGCGAAGCTGATCGGGAACTCCGGGTTGGAGATCGCCTCGACCAGCAGCCACCCGAACCCGGCGCCGAGCAGCACGCCCACGACCGCGCCGATCAGTGCCATCAGGATCGACTCGACGACCAGCATCTGCCGCAGCTGGCCCCTGGTCAGGCCCAGGGCCCGCAGCAGGGCCGACTCGCGGGTGCGTTCGAGCACCGAGAGGGTCAGCGTGTTCGCGATGCCGAACAGGGCGATGATCAGCGCCAGGCCGACCAGGGCCCAGATGAAGAGCAGGATCTGGTCGATCTGCCCGTTCAGCTCCGCCTTGGTCTCGGCGGCCGAGTTCAGCACGGCGACCGGTGAGGTCGCGATGACGCGTTCCAGGTCGGTGCGCGCCTGTGCGATGTCGGTGCCGGGAGCGAGCTTGACCAGCAGGTTCTGGTAGCCCTTGGCCGGTTCCTTCAGGATCGACTGAGCCGAGGCCAGCGTGACGATGCCGGTCCCGTAGCTGTTGTCCTTGATCAGGCCGACGACCTTGAAGTCCTTGCCGCTGATCGGGACGGTCGAGCCGACGGTGACGCCCGCCTTCTGGGCCTCCTTGTCCCGCATGACGATCTCGCCGTCCTTGAGACCGGTGAGCGTGCCCTCCGACAGCGGCGGGCGGACCAGCGAACCGAGAGCCTCGGACGGGTAGCCCGTGACGTCGGCGTACTCGAGTTTCGGCGACTCGCCGAACGCCCTGAGTTCCGGGGCGACCATCGAGACGTTGCGGACCTTCGCCAGTTCGTCGGCGAACTTCTGCGTGAGCGGCTGGTCGTAGACGCTCGACTTGACCGCGTAGTCGGTCGGGAAGCGCTCGTCCACCTTCTTGATCATGGTTTCGCGGCCGCTGCCCGCCACGACGGTCACCATCGCCACGATGGTCACGCCGATCATCAACGCCGCGGTCGTGGCGGCGGTGCGCTTGGGGTTGCGGCCCGCGTTGGCCGAGGCGAGCTTGGCCGGGACGCCGCGCAGAGCCTTGCCGAACAGGCGGTTCACCAGCGGCACGTAGAGCGGGCCGAGTAGCAGGACGGCGAGCAGTAGCACCATCGTGGCACCGCCGGTGATGAACAGCGCCGGTTCTTCCTTCTGCTGCTGGAGTCCGAAGTAGACACCCGCGCCGCCGAGCAACGCGATGACCGTCGCGACGACGATGCGGATCTTGCCGGTGCGGGCGACGTCGTCGGAGCTGTCCGGCTGCGAGCGCAGCGCGGCCACCGGGGCGACCTGCGTGGCGCGGCGGGCCGGGAGCACGGCCGACAGCACGGTCACGACCACGCCGACGCCGAACGCCGCGACGATCGTCACCCACGAGATCGGCAGGCGGATCTCGGACTCGCCGCCGCTCGGGCCGCCGAAGTTGCTGATGACCGCCTGCAGCCCGGCCGAGACGCCGAGACCGCCGAGGAAACCGAGCACCGATGCCGCGAGGCCCATGAAGACCGCCTCGGCGAGCACGGACCGGAACACCTGCCCGCGTTCCGCTCCGACGCAGCGCAGCAGCGCCAGTTCCTTCGTGCGCTGGGCGACGAGGATCGTGAAGGTGTTGTAGATGACCATGCCCGCGACGATGAGCGAGATCGCGGCGAACGCGAGCAGAAACGTCTTGATCTCGCTCGCGGCGTCACCGACCTGTGCCAGCGTGGCCTTGGTCAGCTCCTCACCGGTCTGCACCTGGTAACCGGGGCCGATGGCCTTGGTGATGTCGTCGACGAGTTGCTGCTGCGACACACCGGACTTCGCGACGGCCACGATCTCGTAGATCCGCTGCTCCGGGACGAGCGTGCGCATGCCCTCCGGCGAGACGATCAGGTGGTCGCTGCCGGACATCGAGAGACTGCTCGCGCCCTGCTGGTAGCTGCCGACGATCGTGAAGCTGTTCTCGGCCTCCCCCTCGCCGAGCAGCTTCAGCGTGTCACCGACCTTGAGCTTCGCGATCTGCGCGGTCTTGGTGTCGACCGCGATCTCGTCGGCCTTGGCCGGGAACCGGCCTTCCTTGAGGTTGAAGTCGCGCAGCTTCTCCGTCGTCGGCAGCGGCTGCACCAGGGCCTGCTTGGCCTTGCCGTCACCGCCGATCAGCGCCGCGCTGCCGAACTCGCGCGAGTCGGCGCCCTCGACCCCGGACGTCCCGCGGATCTTCTGCAGGAAGTCGGCCGGGATGCCCTTCTCGCGGTCGGGGGCGTTGTCCGCCAGGTGCACGGCCGCGTCGACGTTGCGGGCGCTGCGGGCGAAGTTGTCCCTGGTCTGCTCACCGACCGCGTCGCCGAGCACGAGCGTGCCCGTCACGAACGCGACGCCGAGCGCGATGGCGATGCTGGACAGCACCAGCCTCGCCGTGCGGGCGCGCAGGCCCGCAAGGATCGTCTTCCACATGATGGGTCAGGCCCCCAGGTGCGCGAGGGCGTTGACGACGGACTCGGTGGTGGGCTGGTGGATCTCGCCCGCGAGCCGGCCGTCGGCGAGCAGCACCACGCGGTCCGCGTAGCTCGCGGCCACCGGGTCGTGCGTCACCATGATCACGGTCTGGCCCATCTTGCGGACCGACATGCGCAGGAAGTCGAGGACCTCGGCACCGCTGCGGGAGTCCAGGTTGCCGGTCGGCTCGTCCGCGAAGATGACCTCGGGACGGGCGACGAGCGCACGGGCACAGGCCACGCGCTGCTGCTGGCCACCGGAGAGTTCCGTCGGGCGGTGCGTCAGGCGGTCGCGCAGGCCCAGCACGTTGACGATCGTGTCGAACCACTGCTTGTCGGGCTTGCGGCCGGCGAGTTCCAGGCCCAGCAGGATGTTCTGCTCGGCGGTCAGCGTCGGCAGCAGGTTGAACGCCTGGAACACGAAGCCGACGCGGTCGCGGCGCAGCTTGGTCAGGTCCTTGTCGTTCAGCTTGGTGATCTCGGTCTGTCCGATGTGGATCGCACCGCTGTCCACCGTGTCCAGTCCCGCGAGGCAGTGCATCAGCGTGGACTTGCCGGAGCCGGACGGACCCATGATCGCGGTGAACTTGCCCGCCTGGAACGCGACGTTGATGCCGTCGAGCGCCCGCACCGCGGTGTCACCCTTGCCGTAGACCTTCACCAGGTTGTGGGCCGCCGCGGCGGTCCGGGTGCCGACCTCGGACACCAGTGCAGACATGTGGCTTGCCTTCCTCACAGGGGGTGTTTCCTTGCTGAGGAAGAAGCTATTTCGACGGTCAGTGCGCGGACATCAACTCCGCGACGCGTTGCGCATCAGCCTGAGGTATGACAACCGGGCCTACTCCAGCAGACCCCGGTCGTACGCGATCGCCACGGCCTCCGCGCGCCGCGACGCCCCGAGCTTCGCCATGATCCGGGAAAGGTGCACGGAAACGGTCTTCTCGCTGATGTAGAGCTCCTCGCCGACCTCGCGGTTCGTCCGTCCCGCGGCCACCAGGCCGAGCACGTCGCGTTCGCGCGGGGTGAAGAGGTCGACCTGTTCGCGCACCGGTTCGTCCGCCCTGAGGGTGATGCGGGCCCGCTTCGCGCACGCGGCCACGGCCTCCCCCAGTGGCACGGCCTTGAGCCGCGTCGCCACCTCGTCGGCGAGCTTGAGCTGGTCGGCCGCCTCGTCCCTGCGGTCCGCGCCGAGCAACGCCTCCGCGAGCCGCCACCGGCACAGCGCCTGCTCGTACGGCACGCCGTAGGCGAACTCGTCGATCGCGGCCTGCCACAACTCCGGGTCGCCCGCACCGGTCAGCCTCGACTCCTCGGCGAGCGCGCGGGCGAACCACGCCCTGCCCTCCGGACCGAGGGTGCTGGAGCGCGGCTTGCCGTTGCGCACGGTCAGCCGCACGTGCTCGGCGAGTTCGTGACCAGCCTGAACAGCGTTCTGCTCGGCTTGCGCGTCCCGCTTGCGCCGGGCCTTCGCGGCGATCTCCGCGTGCGCCGCGATGCCGACCGCGCCGATCCGGATGCCCGCGAGCATCCACGGCCCGCCGAGCTTGCGGGCCCACTCCAGCGCGTCGGTGACCCGTTCGACGGCCAGTTCGGGACGGCCGCGCCACAACGCGAGTTCGGCGCCGGTACCGCCGTTGATCAGGGCGATCTGGATGTCGCGGTGCCAGTCGCTGCGCAGCTTCGTGATCACCCGTTCGGACCCGGCCAGGTCACCGCGCGACACCGTGAGGTGCGTGCTCGCGGACGCCAGCCGCGCCAGCACCGTCGACGACACCGCCATGCCGGGCGGTTCGCTGGCCCACGCCGCGTACTCCCAGTCGCCGATGTAGTAGTGCACCAGCACCTGCAGGATGCGGATCTCCAGGCCGTACATGCTCCAGGTCAGGCCGGTCTCCTTGGCCCGGTTGCCGGCCAGGTTGTAGACGCGGGCCGCCTCGGCCAGATCGCCGCGGTCGTAGTGCATCAGGCCGAAGTAGTACCAAGCCCTCAGCTCGTTGTTGAACGCTCCGACCTCGCGCGCGCACTCGATCGCACGCTCGAAGCTGGCCTTGGCCTGCTCCGGCTGGCTCGCGTGGTCGTCGAGGATCGCGAGGGTGCCGAGGCCGTCCGCGACGGCACCGGGCGCGTTCGCCGTCTGCCCGTCCGCGATCGCGAGTTCGGCGGCTTCCCGCGCTTGAGCGTCTTTTCGCTGCTGGCGCAACGAGGACGCCTTGCCGGCGAACACGCGGGCGCGGGTCGGGCTCGGATCGCGGTCCTTCACGAGCGCGAGTGCCTTGCCCAGCACCAGGAAGTGCTCTTCCTCGTTGCCGTCGAGGATCGACAGCGCCTGCGAGAGCCGCAGCCAGATCTCGGCGGCTTCCTCCGGCGTCTGCTCGGCGCTGATCGCCTTGGTGGCGCTGCGGGCGAACGCGACCGCGCGTTCGGGCTGCCCGGCCGTGCCCGCGACCCAGGACGCCCGGCGCAACAGCACCGACTCGTCCACATCGGACGGACGATCCGCCTCGGCCACGGCGTTCCAGAGGTTGAGCGCCTTCTCCAGGTACCGCAACGACTCCGCGGGCGCACCCGCGCGTTCGGCCTCTTTGGACGCCTGGATCGAGGCCTTCAACGCGAGCGGCAGGTCGTGGCTCTCGAACGCGTGGTGCGCGAGACCCGCCGCCGACCCGCGTTCGTCGGGCCGCTGAGCCAGGTGCCGGGCGTACGCGGCGTGCAGCCTGACCCGTTCGCCGGGCAGCAGGTCGCGGTAGACGGCCTCGCGGACGAGCGCGTGCCGGAACGTGTAGACCTCGTCGTCGTTCACGACGAGCAGGTGGTGCTGGACCAGCTCGCGCACCGCCGTGTCGAACGCGAAGTCGTCCATCCCGGAGACCTCGTGCAACCGGTAGTGCCGGACCCGGCGCCCCCACGCCGACGCGACGCGGACCGCGTGCTGCGCCTCGGGACTGAGCCGCTCGACCCGGCTGAGCAGCACGTCGGCGAGCGCGGACGGCAACGACCTCGGGTCGTCGCAGGTCGCGACCGCGATCAACTCCTCGGCGAAGAAGGCGTTGCCCTCAGAGCGTTCCGCGACCTGCTGGACGACGTCCTCCGGCAGGTCGTCGGACAACGCCTCGACGAACCGGCGCGCGTCCGCGGCGTTGAACGGCGTCAGGTCCAGGCGGTCGACGGCGGGCAGCCGGACCAGCTCGGACAGCAAGGGCCGCAACGGATGGCTGCGATGCAGATCGTCCGCGCGATAGGTGCCGACGACCAGCAACCGCTGAGAACGCAGGCGGGACAACAGGAACGACAACAGGTACCGCGTCGACGCGTCCGCCCAGTGCAGGTCCTCGACGACGAGCAGCACCCGCTGCCGTTCGGAGAGATCGGTGAGCAACCCGAGCACCGCGTCGAACAGCTGGAGCTGCCCGACGTCCTGCTCCGGCCGGCGGCCGGGGATCAGGCTCGGCGCGATCATGCCCTCGGTGCCGGGCTCGCGGGCGGCCGGCAACGCGAGCTGCGGCAGCAACATCGCGAGCGCGGGCCGGTTCGACACGTCCTGGAGCTTGCCGAGCGCCTCCGCGAACGGCAGGTACGGCAGGCCGGTCTCGCCGGCGTCGAGGCACCGTCCCATGAGGACGATCGTGTCGTCGGCACTCGCGGCCAGCTCGTCGATCAGCCGCGTCTTGCCCACTCCCGCGTCACCGGCGAGGAGCACCGCCCCCGCGGTGCCCTCTCCTGCCTGTGCCAGCGCGGCACGCAACCGGTCCAGCTCGCGGTCGCGCGCGACCAACGGAATGCCAGAACCAAGTCGCGCCACGAGTGGCATGTTTTCACATGTCATCACCGGGTGCTGCGGGGTTTTCCAGAGGTGCGGTGGATCACTCGGTGCAGCCACGACGGCGCGGAGCCGTTCGAGCGCTGCCAGTTGCACCGGGCGTTGCCACGTCGGTAGTCGATTTCCGCCTTGATCGCCTCAGGGGTCCACTCGGTCATGGTGGACAGAGTGCTGCTGAGGGGTCGGGTAAGGCATCGGGCGATCACGCAGTCCGGCGCCGCGAATCCCTTACCCGCAGCACCGCGCCGACTCCCTTACCCACCCAGGCCGCAGCAGCCCTGGCCCGCCGCGCCGCACACCGCGACCACGCAAGCCCTACCCGGCCGCGCCGCTCACCGTCACCGCGCGCGCCCGAGCCAGCCGAGCCCGCACCCCGTCCGCTTCCGGCGCCCCCAACTCCGTGAACAACGCCAGCGCCCGCTGCCAGTGCGCCGCCGCCCCCGCCGCGTTCAACCGCTCGAACACCGCCGCGAGCCGGTCGTGCGCCAGCGCCTGGTGGTACGGCGACACCGCGTCGCACGCCACCGCCAGCGCCGTCCGGGCCGCCGACAGCGCGCCATCGGTGTCCCCGGTCTCCAGCAACGCCGTCGAGATGTCGGTGTGGCAGGCCGCCTCCCCGCACTGCTCGCCGACCTCGTGGTACATCCGCAGCGCCACCCGCAGCCACGGCATCGCGTCGTCGAACCGCTGCGTGCTCAGGTACAGCAGCCCGAGGTGGTGGTGCGCGTTGGCCTCGGCCCACTTCGAGCCCGCGATCCGGGAGATCTCCATCGCCTCGCGGTAGTGCTCCTCGGCCTCCGCGTGCCGGCCGAGGTCCTGCAACGTGCCCGCGACCGTGGTCAGCGCGCGGGCTTGCTGGTGCACGTCCTCCTTGCGACGCGCCGTTTCCAGCGCACCCTGCTGAGCCTGCAACGCCTCCTCGAAGCGTTCGAACTGGAGCAGTGCCACGCCGAGGTTGAACTGCATGACGAACCGCGCGTCGTCGTCGTTCAGCGCGATCGCGGCCTGCAAGGCGGCTTCGGTGAGGCGCAACGAGGTCTCGCGTTCGGTGCGCAGCCAGAGGTAGCGCGACAAGGTGTACGGCAGCTGCCAGGCGTGAACGTGCCAGCCGGAACCGGACGCCAGTTCGGCGGCGGCGATCAGGTTGGCGCGTTCGGCGTCGAACCAGGCCGTCGCGTCGGCGGGGCCGGAGATCAGCGGCACGTGGGCCGGGCGGTGTTCGGGGGCGACGAGGACGCTGCCGCGGTTGATCGGCAGCAGGCCGTCGGCGAGGTCCGCGCAGTGCAGGTAGTAGTCGAGCATGCGGCCGGTCGCGGCGCGGCGTTCCGGTTCGGAGAGTTCCCCCGCCAGCGTTTTCGTGTAGACGCGGACCAGGTCGTGCGCGAAGTGGCGGCCGGGTTCGCTGACGGACAGCAGGTTCGCGGCGGTCAACGCGTCCAGCGCGCGTTGGGCCTCGATCAACGGGACGTCGCCCATCGCCGCGACCACGTGCGGGGTCAGGTCCGCCCCTGGGTGCAGGCCGACGATCGCCAGCAGCCGTGAGGGTTCGGCGGGCAGCGCACGACGTGACGCGTCCAACGCCGCCCGCACGGTGCCTTCGCCGTCTTCCAGGCCAAGTGCAGCCAAGCGGCCGTGCTCGTCCTGCAACTCCTCAACGAGCTCGGCAACGCGCAGACGGGGCGACACGGCGAGACGAGCTGCCGCGATCCGCAACGCCAGCGGAAGTCCGTCACAGAGCTCGGCCAACGACCGCAGCGCACCGGCCTCGATGTCGGACCGGCCCGCGATGCGCCCCAGCACGTCGACGGCCGCGTCGGGGTCGAGCATGTCCAGCTCGATCAGCTTCGCCTCGACCTGCGCGACCAGCCCGACGAGCCGCCGCCGGGACGTCACGATCACGCACGACGGCGCACCAGGCAGCAACGGCAGGAGATCCGCCGAGCTGCGGACGTTGTCGAGCATCACGAGCATGCGGCGGTCGGCCAGCCTCGTCCGCAGCAGAGCCGAGCGTTCGTCCACGGAGACAGGGGTTTCCCCGGCCGGGACGCCGAGCGCGCGCAGGAACCGGTTGAGCACCTCGCCGATCTCGAGCGGCTCGCGGTTCGGGTCGTAGCCGTGCACGTCGACGTACAGCTGGCCGTCCGGGAACTCCTCGCGCACCCGGTGCGACCAGTGCAGCGCCAACGCGGTCTTACCCACGCCCGCCGGACCGGTGACCAGCAGCACCGGGCCGTCGTGGCCGCGCAGCAACGCGTCCATCCCCGCCAGTTCGGCATCGCGGCCGATCAACGCGACGGGCGCGCGCGGCAGCTGGGCCGGCACCGTCACCGGCGCGGGTTCGGGCGCGGACTGCTGCTGCGGCACGCGCACGGGCGCACGTTCCGGTTCGGGACTGTCCCCCGCCAGCACGGCCTGGTGCACGCGGCGCAGTTCCGGCCCCGGTTCGACGCCCAGTTCCTCGATCAGCACGGCCCGTGCCTCGCGGTACGCGGCCAGCGCCTCCGCCTGCCGTCCGGCCTGCACCAGCGCCCGCATCAGCAGCCCGTGGCCGCGTTCGCGCAACGGGTGCTCGACGACCATCGAACCCAGCTGCGACACCAGTTCCGGGCCCTGCCCGATCGCGAGGCCGAGCTCGGCGCGTTCCTCCAGCACCGCGAGGCGGCGTTCGACGAGACGGCCGCGTTCGACGTCGGCGTGCAGCCCGGAAACTCCGCCCAGCGGCTCGGCCCGGAACAACGCCAGCGCGTCGTCCAGTTCGACCGCGGCTCCAGCCAGGTCACCGGCGGCGCGCATGCGGTTCGCGAGCAGCACTTGACGTTCGAACACGTCGAGGTCCAGCGCGCCCTGCTCGATCCGCATCAGGTAGCCGTCGCCGACCGACGTCAGCAGCTCGGCGGGCGCGCGGCGGGCGCGGGTCGGTTCGAGCGCCCGGCGCAGTCCGGCGACGTAGGTCTGGACCAGGTTGACGGCGCTGGAGGGCACGTTGTCGCCCCAGACCGCCTCGATGATCTGCCCGCGGGAGACCGGGGTGTTGCGCGCGAGCAGCAGGACCGCCAGGACGGCGCGTTGCTTCGCCGCACCGAGATCAACCTCTTGACCTGCGCGAACGACCCGGAGAAGGCCGAGAACCTCGAACCGGAGGGGTTCCTCGCCGTGCGTCACCGCTCTGTCCCTCGCCTGTGGGCCACCTGGAGCTTGAAGATCACTTCAGTCGGGCTCCAGTCGTGCTGTAGAAGGCATTCTTACGCTTAGCGTGTCCAACCAACCACAGACCGCGAGATCAACGGAAACCGGAGATCAGCGAGTCCGACCAGGTTGGACCGGACAGCGGAACACCCGCTGCTCCCCATGATCGACGTGGGTCGGCCGGCGTGCAAGGGG
Organism: Lentzea sp. JNUCC 0626; assembly: GCF_043632865.1. Lineage (NCBI taxonomy): Bacteria > Bacillati > Actinomycetota > Actinomycetes > Pseudonocardiales > Pseudonocardiaceae > Lentzea > Lentzea sp. JNUCC 0626. The sequence continues at coordinate 9,302,435 of NZ_CP171635.1, read as the reverse complement.
CATCCAGCCCGCGGCGGCGGAACGCCGGCCGGCCCACGTCCCCTTTCACCTCGAACGACGAAGGCCCCGGCTGGATCTTCCAGCCGGGGCCTTCACGTGCACCTGTCGATCAGCTGACAAAAGAGCCGTTCTTCGCGGCGGCGAGGAACTCGCCCCACCCCGCGTCGCCGAACCTCAGCCGCGCGCCGTCCGCGTTCTTGCTGTCACGGATGGCAGCGCCGGTCGAGACGAGCGCGATCTCCACGCAGTCGGCTCCAGCGGCCGAGGACCGGCTGCTCTTGCGCCAACTCAAGCTTTCCACTGTCTGTTCACTCCCGGTCGCGGTCACGCGAGAGTGCGAGCGACTTCGGTGATCAAGGCGAAGGACTCCCGCTGCGGAAGCGAGGCGCTCACCAGCCGCTCGAACATCTCGGCGTAGGAAAGGACGTCCGACTGCTGTTCCAGGTAGACGCCGCTTCTGGTGCTTTCGATGTACACGACGTCGGGGTCGAGCCGCTCGGGAAAGCTCAGGATGACGAACGGGCCGTCCATCGCGGCATGACCACCGGCGTCGAACGGCACGACCTGCATCGTGACGTTCTGCAGTGCACCGATCTCGAGAAGACGCGCCAACTGCCCGCGCATCACCCCTCGCCCGCCGACGAGTCTGCGCAGGGCGGCCTCGTCGATCACGGCGTGCAGGCGCAACGGATCGTCCTCGCGCAGCAAGGCCTGCCGGGCCTTGCGCAACCGGACGCGGCGCTCGATCTCAGCGGCGCTCGCGTTCGGCAAGCCCTGGGAGATCAACGCTCTCGTGTACGCCTCGCACTGCAACAAGCCGGGGATCATCAGGCCCTGATAGCTCCTGATCGAGTCCGCGTCGGCCTCGTACCCCACGTAACGACCGGGCACGATGTCGCCGAACTCGTCCCACCACGCTTTGCGGCGGGCTTCCCTGGCGAGCTGGACCAGTTCTTCGAGGGCGGCGGCGTCCGCACCGTAGGCGGTGAGCATGTCCCGCACGTCGCGCGGGCTCACCCCCACCCGGCCCGTCTCGATGCGGCTGATCTTGGAGGCGGAGCACTCCAGGCGCTCCCCGACCTCCTCGATCGTCAGCTCGGCCACTTCACGCAGGCGCCGCAACTCGCTCACGAGCCGACGCTTGCGCAGGGTCGGGCTGCTACCCCGCATGACGCCTCCTGAGTGGCATCCGCACCTCCTGGTCGTTCCCAGTTTGAGAGCAAACCAGCTCGTCGCAAAGAGACGTCATCCATTCGTGTACTGCAACTTGCAGATCGCAGGTTGGTGGCGCCAGGCTGCATGGGTTGCTTACGCACGGACTGGAGCTCTGAGCCTGATGGCCGTCACGGTGTTCAGCCAACTGGACAAGTCGCTGCACTCCCACCTGGCCACACTCACCGACCTCGCTGCCCGCGGCGACGACCAGACCGCTCTCGTACTCGCCAGGGTTGAGTTGCCGAGGGTGGTCGCGGTGGTGAAGGCGTTGCTCGACGAGCACCAGCCCGACGAGCACGGCCGGTGCGCCACCTGCAAACGCGGCTGGTTCTCCAGGCGGATGCCCGCACCGTGCCGTGCCTACCTGTCGGCGCAGCTGATCCTGACCGTCGTCGGCCAGGAGACTTCGCACGGCAAGCACCTGCGCTCGGTAGGCTGATTTCCGGAACTCGATAGTTCTTCGGTTCCCGCACGACTTGGGCCGGCTCCGCACCCCCCGACCGGAGCCGGCCCTTCTATGCGATCACCAGGCGTAACGGCGCGGGCCAAGATCAACACGGTTGGCTGAAACATCTGTCACAGCACCGTTCTCGGCCTCATCATTGGTGACGACGCGGCCTGATCCCGCCCCACGATGCCTGTGCCGACACGGAGGTGTTCCCGTGCCGACCCCGCATGACCGCGCCGACGAGCTCGATGCCGTCCGGCCGCGCCGAATGCTGCCCTTAGAACGCGTCTAGAGCGTTCCCAGCTCGCTCCCCTCCCCGCCCTGTGCAACCAAGCGCACAGGGCTATGCCGCTATTCAGCAAAGGGAAATCCGTGAACCATCAGCCCAGGTCCAACGCCGGCGAGCACACCCCGCACGGCCCTCCGGTGCTCCTGAAGCACGACCTGCCCGCGAGCTTCGTGCTGTTCCTCATCTCCATCCCCCTCTCGCTCGGCATCGCGCACGCCACCGGCGCGCCGCTGATGGCGGGCATCATCTCCGCGGTCATCGGCGGCGTCGTCGTCGGCGCGATCAGCGGAGCCCCGTTGCAGATCAGCGGTCCCGGCACCGGGCTCGTGGTGATCGTGGCCGCGCTGGTCGCGCAGTTCGGGTGGGCGGCCACGGCGGCGATCACGCTGGCCGCGGGCGTGCTGCAACTCGCGTTGGGACTCACCGGGATCAGCCGCCTGGTGATGTCGCTGTCCCCCGCCGTCGTGCACGGCATGCTGGCGGGCATCGGCATCTCCATCGCCGTCGGGCAGCTCGTGGTGCTGCTGGGCGGCACGGCGGCGTCGACGGTGCCCGCCAACCTCGCGCTGCTGCCGGGAGAACTGGCCGGCGCGCAGCTCGGGTCCGTCGTGGCCGGTGCGGTGGCGATCGCGGTTCTCCTGCTGTGGCCCCGGATTCCACGGGCGTCGATCATTCCCGCGCCGCTGGTGGCCGTCGCATTGGCGACCGGGCTGGCGTTCTTGCTGCGGTTCGACGTGGCCCGGGTGAACCTGCCGGACAGCCACGCGTTGACGTTCCCCGAGATGCCGCAGGGAAGTGTCGGCGCGGTGGTGACCGCCGTCGTCACGGTGGCGCTGGTGGCGAGCATGGAGTCGTTGCTGTCGGCCGTCGCGACGGACCGGTTGCACGACGGGCCGCGCGCCCGACTGGACAAGGAGCTCATCGCGCAGGGCACCGGCAACGTGCTCGCGGGCGCACTCGGCGGGTTCCCGATCAGCGGTGGTCTCGCGCGGAGCTCGACGAACGTCGCGGCGGGCGCGAAGACCCGGTACGCGGCCGTCTTCCAGGGCGTGTGGATCGCGGTGGCCGTGCTGGCGTTCGCCCCGGCGCTGGAGCTGATCCCGCTGGCGGCGCTGGCGGGCGTGCTGTTCGTCGTCGGGCTGAAGCTCGTGTCGGTGCAGCGGATGAAGAACCTGGTGCAGCACCGGGAGTTCGTGGTCTACGCGACCACCGCGCTCGGTGTCGTCCTCTTCGGACTGCTGGAAGGCGTGGTCGCGGGACTCGCGGTCGCGCTGCTGCGCGCGTTGTACCGGTTGACGCACTGCTCGGTGCGGGTCGAGGGCAACCGGGTGTGCGTGCGCGGGTCACTGGTGTTCCTCGGCGTCGGACGGCTCGTGCGGGAGCTGCGCCAGATGCCGCCGGGCCAGACCGTGGTGCTGGAACTGCACGTCGACTACCTGGACCACGCCTCCTACGAGGCGATCAACGACTGGCGCGAGAGCTACGAACGGCTCGGCGGCCGGGTGCGCGTCGACGAGGTGCACGACACCTGGTATGACCGCGCGAACCAGGGCAAACCGGGGCGGCGCAAGACGTTGCCCGGCCCGTTGCCGCGCTGGTTCGCGCCGTGGTCGCACTGGCAGGGCACGCCGGACGCCGTGACGTTGCCGGCCCAGCGCGCTTCTCTTGAAGGCGATCCGATGTTGCGGGGCATGCACGAGTTCGAACGCCGCTCGGCGCCGTTGGTGCGACCGTTCCTGCACGAACTGGCGGTGCACGGGCAACGCCCCCAGCAGCTGTTCATCACGTGCGCGGACTCCCGCGTGGTGCCGAACCTGATCACCACGTCCGGGCCCGGCGACCTGTTCTGCGTGCGCAACATCGGCAACCTGGTGCCGATGCCGTCCGCGGACGACAGCTCGGTCGGCGCCGCGATCGAGTACGCGGTGGAGATCCTCAACGTCAGCACGATCGTCGTGTGTGGACACTCCGACTGCGGCGCGATGAAGGCGCTGGTGAAGGGGTCGGCCGCGCGCGGCTCGCACCTGCACTCGTGGCTGCGCAACGCCGAACCGTCGTTGATCAGGTTCCACGCGCCGACGGCGGCGGGCTGCGCGGACCTGCCGGTGGCGGACCGGCTCGCGGTCGCGAACGTCGCGCAGCAGCTCGACAACCTGCTCGGCTTCCCGAGCGTGCGGGAGGCGATCGCGGCGGGCACGCTGACGTTGAAGGGCATGTACTTCGACATCTCGAACGCCCGCGTGTACCTGGTCGACCCGGACCGCAACGGGCTGGAGCCCGTGCCTTCCCCGGCCTAGAAATGCGAAGAGCCGCCCCGGAACGCATCCGGGGCGGCTCCACTGTGGACTCCTCAGATCAGCAGGTGCCGATCCACGAGCACTCCACGTCGAACCGTTCCTGCGCGGGGACCTTGGCGCGGTCCTGCTCCGGAGCCTTGCGCTGCTGCGGCACCGACTGGATCTGCGGCGCGATCGAGCTGCCGCCGTCCGACGCCAGCCGCACCGCGACGCGGTCCTCGATGTTCTTCGGGTTGTTGAACAGCACGTAGTTGTTCTGCACCACCGAGAACACGAGGTCACGACCGGCCGCGGTCTTCACGTAGCCGGACAGGCCCGAGATGCCCGTGAGGGATCCGGACTTGGCCTTCACGTTGCCCGCCGCCGGGGTGTTCTTCATGCGGCTCACCAGCGTGCCGTCGACACCGGCGACCGGCAGCGAGGCCTGCCACGCGGAGAACCACGGCTTCGTCTTCGCCTTGATCAGCACCGAGGTGAGGTCGTCCGGCGAGAACTGGTCGTACCGCGACAGGCCGGAGCCGTCGAAGACCTCGACCACGTTCGGGTCGACGCCGAGACCGGCCCACTTGGTGCTGAGCTGGTTGACTCCGTTGCCGAACGACTTGCCCGCGGTCTTCACGAGCACCTCGGCCAGCATGTTGTTGCTGTCCTTGAGCAACGGCACCATGAGCTCGCTGAGCTTCATCGACGTGTCCGTCGCGAGGACCGCGGCACCGGCCGGAGCCTCCTGCCGCTTCACCCCGCCGGTGACGGTGATCCCGTTGGCCTGCAAGGCCTTCTGGAACACCGACGTGACGAGTCCGGTCGGGTCCTTGACCGTCGTGAGCGCCGTCACCTCGGCCCACGTGGAGCCGCTGACGAGAATCCGGTTGGTGCCCTGCTCGCGTTGGACGGTGATGCCCGCGTTGCCGTTGGTCGTCGCCGTCGACACGATCTGCACGTGGTCGTTCGACGGTTCGGTCGTGACGACGACCGGGGCACCCGTCGTGGCACCCGGCTTGACGCGCACGACCACCGTGCCCGCGCTGAACTTGGCGTCCGGCGAGAGCGTGAGAGCCGACGTCTCCGCGCTGTAGGAGAACGGGACGTCCTCCCACGCCCAGCCGGGGCCGAGCGGGTTCGAGTCGAACTTCTTGTCGTCGACGACCAGCGAGCCGTTGACCGTCGTGACACCGCTGGCCTTCAACGCGTCCGCGAGCGCCTGGTAGCGAACCCGCGACATCGTCGGGTCGCCACCGCCGCGCAGCACCACGTCGCCGTTCAGCGTCGCGCCGGATCTCGTGCCGCTGGTCAGCAGTTCGGTCTTCCAGCGGTAGTCAGGACCGAGCAGGTCCATCGCCGCCGCCGTGGTGAGCAGCTTGAGGTTGGACGCCACCTGGGACCGCTTGGCGCCCTGCCTGGTGTAGATCACTTCGCCCGAGTTGGCGTCCCGCACGGTCACGCCGACATCCGCGCCCTTGAGCGCGTTGTCGGCGAGGATCGCGTCGAGATCAGCCGTGAGGGCCTCGTTGCCGACCGCCACGGCGCCGCCGCTGGACGTCAGGGAGAACCCTGCCGCCACAGCGACGACCGCCCCCAGAACCCTTAACTTCACGCTTCCACCTCTGATCGATCACCCGACCACAACGTGTGGAAGCTACCGGGCTTGTCGGTGCGCCTGTACGTGTGCGCCCCGAAGAAGTCCCTTTGTCCCTGAACAAGTGCCGCTGGGAGCCTTTCGGAACGAAGTCCGTCGTAGTAGGCCAAAGCGGACACGAAGCCCGGCGTCGGCACGCCGGATTCGACCGCACGGACCACAACCCTGCGCCAAGCGGCCTCCGCGTTCTGCACTGCGTCGCGGAAGTAGTTGTCCACCAAAAGAGACGCGATGTCGGCGTTGGCGTCGTACGCCTCGCGGATGCGGTTGAGGAACTGCGCGCGGATGATGCAGCCGCCACGCCAGATCGTCGCCATCGCGCCGAGGTCGATGTTCCAGTCGAAGTTCTTCGACGCCTCGCGCATCATGTCGAAGCCCTGCGCGTACGCGACGACCTTCGACGCGTAGAGCGCCTGGCGCACGTCGTCGACGAGGTCGGCGTCCGGCTTCGCGACGACCTCGCTGGCGCCGAACGCCTCGCGCACGGCCTTGCGCTGGTCGGTGTGGCCGCTCAGGCTGCGCGCGAACACGGCCTCGGCGATGCCGGTGACCGGGACGCCGAGTTCCAGCGCCTCCTGCACGGTCCAGCGGCCGGTGCCCTTCTGCTCCGCCGCGTCCTCGATGACCTGCACGAGCGGGGTGCCGTTCGCGTCGACGTGCTTGAGCACCTCGGCGGTGATCTCGACCAGGTACGACTCCAGGTCGCCCGAGTTCCACTGCGTGAAGACCTCGGAGATCTCCGCCGGCGTCTGCCCGCCGATGCGGCTCAGCAGGTCGTACGCCTCGGCGATCAGCTGCATGTCGGCGTACTCGATGCCGTTGTGGACCATCTTCACGAAGTGCCCGGCGCCGTCCGGCCCGACGTGCACGCAGCACGGCTGACCGTCCACCTTGGCCGCGATCTCCTCGAAGACCGGGCCGACGTGCTTGTAGGACTCCGCCGGGCCGCCCGGCATGATGCTGGGACCGTTGAGCGCGCCCTCCTCGCCACCGGAGATGCCGGCGCCGACGAACAGCAGCCCCTTCTCCTTCAGCGCGGCCTCACGGCGGCGCGTGTCGTTGAAGTGGGCGTTGCCGCCGTCGATCACCATGTCGCCGGGTTCGAGGATTTCACTGAGCTCGTCGATGACGGCGTCGGTGGGGCCACCGGCCTTGACCATGATGATGATCTGGCGCGGCGTCTGCAGGCTGTCGACCAGGTCCTGCAGCGTCTCGGCGCCGACGAAGTCGCCCTCGTGGCCGTGCTCTTCGAGCAGGGCCTTCATCTTCGCGGGGGTCCGGTTGTGCACGGCGGTTTTGAAGCCGTGGCGCGCGAGGTTGCGCGCGAGGTTGCTGCCCATGGTGGCCAGACCGGTGACCGCGATACGTGCTTTGCCTTCCGTCATGCGCACAGCCTGCCGTGTTCTTCAGGTTTACGCGAGACGTCACAGCGTGTTCTCAGACTCCGTTTTGCCAGGTGAACCGCGTCACGTGCCGGTACGTATGGCTAGGCGTAAGTTGGCTGCATGACGGAATTCACGAGCGTGGGACGCTCGGCGACCGGCCGTGCCTCCAGGTACGGCTCACAGCTGGTGAAGCACTTCACTGCGAAGGACGTGGAAGGGTCCTGGGAGGACACCCGCGGTTTCGTGCGCTTCTCGTTCGGCCTGGCCGAGTTCGAGGCCGCCGACGACGCGTTGATCTTGCGTGTCGCGTGCACGTCGGAGGAGGACGTGGCTCGTCTTCGCGATGTCGTGGAACGGCACCTGGTCCGGTTCGGCACGCGTGACGAGCTGTCCGTCACGTGGGACTCAGGTAGCGAGAACTGACGCGGCCAACCCGATGAGAGCGGTCCCACAGACCCGTTCGAAGTGCGCGCGGGTCTTGGGCTTGCTCAGCAGTCTGCCCAATTGACGCGCACTCGGCACCACGATCACCCAGAACACGGCGAACACGCCGACCGTCACCGCACTCAGCAGCGCCGCCTGGGGCAACGGCGCCGCGTGCGGGTCCATCGCCTGCGGGATGAGGCTCAGGAACGTGAGCATCACCTTGGGGTTCAACAGGTCGCACAACATGCCGCGCAGGAACACGTTCTTCTGCTGCGGCTGTTCCTCGATCGGCTTGCTGGCTGATTTGAGCGTCATGAACCCGACGTAGGCCAGGTACACCGCGCCGACCGCCTTGATGACGAACAACGCCGTCGGCGCGGCCGCCACGAGCGCCGACAACCCGACCGTCGCCAGCGTGCCGTGGATCACCAGCCCGGTGAGCACGCCGAGCGCGGCCTCGACGCCCTTCTTGAAGCTCCGGACCGCGTTCCCCATGACCAACACGAAGTCCGGACCGGGCACGACCGTGATCACCACGAGTGCCAGCAGGAACGACGTCCACGCGATGTGCATGGTTGAGATCGTCTGTCGTTCGTTCGTGCGGATTCCAGCAGCTCAGTACGATGTTCGGTTATGCGCGAACAAGCCGAACTGGATTCGGTCGACTGGCACATCCTGGAGGAGTTGCAGAACGACGCCACCCTCCCGAACCGGTCGCTGGCCGAGATCGTGGGGCTGGCACCTTCGTCGTGCCTGCAACGGGTGCGGCGGCTTCGCGATCTCGGCGTGATCACCGGGTGCCACGCCGTGGTCGACCCGGCCACGACCGGGCTGCCGCTGGAGGCGGTGATCTCGGTGAACGTGCGACCTCACACCCGGCCCGTGGTGGCCGGTTTCCGGGCGTTCGTGATGGCGCAGCCGGAGACGCGGTCGATCTTCCACGTGTCCGGGCAGGCCGACTTCCTGATCCACATCGCGGTGGCCGACTCGACGCACCTGCAGGCGTTCCTGATGGACAAGATCGCGGTGCGGACGGAGGTGCGGAACCTGACTTCTTCGGTGGTGCTGGAACGCGTCGAGACGCGCGCGTTGACGCCGCCCGCGAACCTGCGTCCGACCCGTCGGCGCCGGAGTGTCTAGCGACGGCGAATCAGCGCGTCGAGCTCGAAAGCCGTCAGGCTGATCGGGTCATCCAGTTCGACCAACCAGTAGTGCGCGATTCCCGCTTTGGCGTACTGCATGGGCTTGGTGACGCGATCATCGCGCTCGGAGCCTGGAGACATGATCTCCACCGCGAGGACCACGTCCTCCGCGTCGAACGCCTGGGGTTGCGGTCAGCCGCCGCCATCACCACGACGACATCCGGCCTGCGCACGGTGGGCCGGTTCGAGTTGTCGATCACCACGTCGACGTCTTGGTAGGAGACCAAGCTCTGCGGAAGTTGTTCGTCGAGCCAATAGGCCAGCCTGCTTTGGGCTTTCTGATGTGCGGGTACACCAGAGGCGACCACGTGCAGGACTCCGTCCAGGAGTTCGAGGTTCTTGTCCTCTGGCATCGCGTCCCACTCACCAAGGCTCACCAGGTGATCCGGCCACGCTTCAGCGGTCATGGGATCACCCTTCTCCGGCCCGATGGAGTCCCTTCCGCCACCAGCTTCCTACTTGGAGATCCTCCACGCCATCACTCGGACGGCTTGATCACCCGGATCAGCCCTTCCTGCACCACAGTCGCCACCAAGGCCCCGTCCCTGGTGAAGAACTGCCCGGTGGCCAGCCCCCGATTCCCGGAGGCGGACGGCGAAGCGGTGTCGTACAACAACCACTCGTCGGCCCGGAACGGCCGGTGGAACCACATCGCGTGGTCCAGAGAAGCGCCGAGCACCTTGTCCAGTCCCCAGTAGACACCGTGCTTGGCCAGCACCCCGTCCAGCAACGTCATGTCCGAGGCGTAGGTCATGATGCAGAGGTGCAGCATCGGGTCGTCCGGCAGCTTGCCGTCGGCCTTCATCCACACCCGTGACGCCGCCTCACCCGGACCGTCCTCACGGGACTCCCACGGCGGCTCGGACACGTACCGGACGTCGATCGGCCGCGGGAACTTGGCGTTCATCAAGGGGAAGTCCGCGGTCGCCTCGCGCCACGTCGGCAGCGTCTCCGGGTCGGGCACGGAGGGCATCGCGGACGCGTGCTCGTTGCCCTGCTCCTCCAGTTGGAAGGAGGCCGACAACGTGAAGATCGCCTTGCCGTGCTGCACGGCCACGACGCGGCGGGTGGTGAACGAGCGGCCGTCGCGAATGCGGTCCACCTCGTACACGATCGGCACGCGGGGGTCGCCCGGCCTGATGAAGTACGAGTGCAGCGAGTGCACCCGCCGTTCCACCGGGACCGTGCGACCGGCGGCCACCAGGGCCTGGCCCGCCACCTGCCCGCCGAACACGCGCACTGGCGATTCGGCGGGCGAGACGCCTCGGAAGATGTTCTCCTCGATGCGTTCCAGGTCGAGCAGCGCGACCAGGTCGTCCACTGCGGACTGTCCGCTCAGGCCCGAAGGCGAGGTTGCGGCGGCTCGGGCGGCCTCGGTCACGACAAACTCCTACGCGTGGTCGTCCTCCCCCAGCCGGTGCACCCGGATGAGGTTCGTCGACCCAATGGTGCCAGGAGGCGATCCGGCGACGACCACCATGAGGTCACCGGCCTGGTAACGGCCGATTTCGATCATGGCCACGTCGACCTGGCGGACCATCTCGTCGGTGGACTCGACGCGCGGCACCAGGAACGTCTCGGTGCCCCACGTCAGCGCGAGCTGCGAGCGCACCGCGGGCTCCGGCGTGAACGCCAGCAGCGGCAGGTGCGTGTGCAGCCGCGCCAGGCGACGGACGGTGTCGCCGGACTGCGTGAACGCGACCAGGGCCTTGGCGTTGAGGCGCTCACCGATGTCGCGGGCCGCGTACGAGATCACGCCGCGCTTGGTGCGCGGGACGTGCGTCAGCGGCGGCACGACGACCGACTCGGTCTCGACGGCCTCGATGATGCGGCCCATGGTCTGCACGGACTCGATGGCGTACCGACCGACCGAGGTCTCGCCGGACAGCATCAGGGCGTCCGCGCCGTCGAGCACCGCGTTCGCGACGTCGGACGTCTCGGCGCGGGTCGGGCGGGAGTTCGTGATCATCGAGTCGAGCATCTGGGTCGCGACGATGACCGGCTTGGCGTTCTCGCGGGCGATCTGGATCGCCCGCTTCTGCACGAGCGGGACGTGCTCGAGCGGCAGCTCGACGCCCAGGTCACCGCGGGCGACCATGACGCCGTCGAAGGCGAGGACGATGGCCTCGAGGTTGTCCACGGCCTCCGGCTTCTCGATCTTCGCGATCACCGGGAGGCGCTTGCTGCCGTTGCGGTCCATGATCTGGTGGACCAGGTCGATGTCGGCCGGGGAGCGGACGAACGACAGGGCGATGAAGTCCACGCCGAGCGAGAGCGCGAACTCCAGGTCCTCGATGTCCTTCTCCGACAGCGCCGGCACGGAGACGTCCATGCCGGGCAGCGAGAGGCCCTTGTTGTTGCTGACGGGTCCGCCTTCGGTGACCTCGCAGACGACGTCGGAACCTTCGACGTCGATGACCACGAGGCCGACCTTGCCGTCGTCCACGAGCAGGCGGTCGCCGACCTTGGCGTCCTTCGCGAGCTCCTTGTACGTCGTGGACACGCGGTCATGCGTGCCCTCGACGTCTTCGACGGTCACGCGGACAACGTCGCCGGTGTTCCAGTCGACAGGGCCCGCGGCGAACCGGCCGAGCCGGATCTTGGGGCCCTGGAGGTCGGCGAGGATGCCCACGGCGCGGCCCGACTCGTCGGCTGCCGCGCGGACCATGTCGTAAACCTGCTTGTGGTCGGCATGGCTGCCGTGGCTGAAGTTCATCCTGGCCACGTCCATACCGGCCGCTACCAGGTCGCGGACCTTGTCCGGCGTGCCAGTGGCGGGACCGAGGGTACAGACGATCTTTGCGCGTCGACTCACGTCTAGAGAGAGTAGACCCCGTTCCTGGACCGATCCCGAACTACTCCTCGGTAATGTTCTGACAATGGGTCGAGTGCTGCCATTTGTGATCGCGGCGTTGCCCAGCGTCGTCGTGTTGTTCACCCCCGAGTCAGGTGTGCCGAGCTCGCCACCTGGTACGGACAAGGTGGTCCACACGCTGCTGTTCGCCCTGCTCGCGTTCACCGGCCTATACGCGAAGATTCCTCGCGTTTTGCTGTGGCTGGTGCTCTACGCAGGCCTTTCGGAGGTGCTCCAGCAGCTGATCACGCCGTTGCACCGATCCGGCGACGTGCTGGACGCCCTGGTGGACGTGCTCGGCATCGGCCTCGGCTGGCTGACCTTCACCAAGTTCTCGTCCTGGCGAGCAGGACGAGAACTTCGCCGCGAGACCTGACCGCGCGAGCAGCAGCACCCCTTTTGACATCAAACACTTGTTCTACGCTGCCTACGTGGACCACCTCCGCTACACCTACCGTCTGCGCGTGCCAAAGCACGCGGAGACGCTGTTGATGGCGGAATGGGGTCGGTGCAGGTGGGTCTGGAACGAATGCGTCGCCAAGTCCCGAGAGACCCACATCCACAACCAGCGCGAGACAGCTGATCTGCGCAAACGAACGTGTGGTCCAGCAGAGCTGGACAAGATGCTGACCGAAGCACGAGGCCGCGCGGCCTGGCTGCGGAACGGCAGCAGCGTGGCTCAGCAACAAACGATTCGCGACTTCGGCCAGGCGCGAGCAAAAGCCCTGAAAGACCTCAAAGCCGGACTCCCGCCCCACCGCCGCACGGGAATGCCGAAGTACCGGAAGAAGCGCGGTACACGGCCGACGCTGAACTACACCAGACGCGGGTTTCGCCTCACCCAACAGCAGTTGTGCCTGGCAGGTGGCATATCCGTGCGACCAGTGTGGTCGCGCGAGCTTCCGGAAAGTCCTACTTCCGTACGAATCTTCCAGGACAGCCTCGGTCACTGGTACGCGTCGTTCGTGCTGGCCGCCCGACTCCACCCCTTGCCTCCGACCTGCCGCGCAATAGGTGTTGACTGGGGCATACGCCGACTTGCCACCACCACCAGTCCTGAGCACGACCTGCCTCATCCCCAGTACGGCAAATGCGCTTCCGCACGGCTGACTCGGTACCAACGCCAGATGGCTCGGAGAAGACCGGCGAAGGGCAAACCCGCCTCGAACGGGTACCGGCGAGCCCGGCTCCAAGCCGCCAAAGCCCAGAAGAAGGTAGCCCGGCAACGACAGGACACTGCCCGCAAGTGGGCAAAACGGGTGGTGACGGACTTCGACCAGATCGCCGTCGAGGACTTCAAGCCTCAGTTCATGGCGAAGTCCACGATGGCCCGCAAGGCAGCGGACGCCTCGATCGGCGCAACGAAGCGCGAGCTGATCACGATGGCGGCCAAGCACGGACGGGACCTGCGCCTCGTGCATCCGCACCACACGACCATGGACTGCGCGCGATGCGGAGCGAGAAACAAGCACGCGCTGCCGCTCAGTCAACGTATCTACACCTGCGACACCTGCGGAAACGCTCAACCTCGCGACGTGAACTCCGCACACGTCATGCTCAACCGGGCAGGTCTCGTCCCGGCTGGTGCCGATCGCACAAGACCTGACCGTCCGCCGGACGGTCAGGCAGCGTGAGCCAGAAATCCCCGCTTCAGCGGGGAAGGGTCAAGCCGACGTGGTCCTCGCACCACGCGTTGAAATCCTTGAGCTGCCTCCAAGCCTTGCGCACCCGGTCCAGGCACCCCGGCTCGTGCAGCACGTCGTCCGGCTCCCACACCTTGCGCACGTAGATCGACCGGTGCTTGAGCAGGTCGAGGTGCGGGTGGTCGTCGGCGAACCCGCGGGGCTTCGACTTCATCACGTCCCCCGCGACCGTCCACCCCTGCCGGACGAGCTTGTCCACGATCTTGCGCAGCAGGATCCCGTGCGCGTCCACCGAGGCGCGGTAGCGGGCGAGCTGGTCGGACTGCATGTGGAACGAGCCGCCGCCGACCATGATCCCTTCCGGGCTGATCTGCACGTAGTACGCGCCGCCGCCGCGTCCCTTCTCGACGACGCCGCCGCAGTGGTCCTTGTACGGGGTCTTGTCCTTGGCGAACCGCACGTCGCGGTACGGGCGGAAGACCTTGCCCTCGCCGAACTCCTGGTCCAGCGCCAGCAGCAGCGCCTCCATCGGGGCGCGCACGTCGCGCAGGTAGGTCTCCTTGTGGTCGTCCCAGTACGCCTTCGAGTTGTCCAGGACCAGACCGTCGTAGAAGTCAATGGCGTACTCGCCGAAACCGCTGAACTTGACCTGCTCCCCGGACTGAACGTCCGGACTTCCCGCACGGCTACGCCGCGCCGGGAGTGCTTCCTGCTTCATCGCCCTGCACCTCCACATCAGAAGGACTTACCCGGGCTCCACCGGCGTTTTGCCTCTCCGCAAGCCCTGCGGCGAGGATGTTCTTGGCAGCGTTGACGTCCCGATCATGCACTTCACAGCACATCGGACAACGCCAGGCCCTTATCTTCAGCGGCATTCCGTCCATCACATGGCCGCACCCCGAGCACAACTTGCTGGACGGCAACCAGCGAGAGACCTTCACCACTGAACGGCCGTGCCGCTCGGCCTTCTCCTCCACGATCCGGACGAACTGTCCCCACCCCGCATCGGAGATGGCCTTCGCCATCCGGCGGTTCCTGAACATCCCCAGGACGTTCAGGTTCTCCAGGTAGACCGCTTGGTTCTCGCGGATCAACTCGAGGGCCAGCTTGTGATGGAAGTCTTTTCTAGCACGCGCGATCTTGCCGTGCCGCACGGCGATCTTCAGCCTGGTCTTGGCCCGGTTCGCGGTCCCCTTGCCTCTGCGAAACTTCTCCCGCTCCAGACGCGCAAGTTTGCGCCGCTTGTGCGCGAGATGTCTCGGGTTGCTCACACCCCAATGCCCACCGCGGCTGTCGGCAACGGTCGCGAACGTGGTGATTCCGAGGTCGACACCGGCTTCCCGCTCGACCACGGGCAGCTGTCGTTGCTGAACTTCGACCACGAAACTCGCGTAGAAGTGGTCGTCGGGATCTCGGATGATCGTGACCGAAGTCGGTTCAGACGGCAGATCTCGCGACCAGCGCACCCTCACCTCACCGGCCTTCGCCAGGTACAGCCGGCCGTTGGGTCGAATCGAGAACCCGTTGCGCGTCAGCCGAAACGACTGACGCGTGTCCTTGCGCGACTTGAATCTCGGCCTACCGGCCTTTCTGCCGCCGCGCTTGCCCTTCACCGAGTCGAAGAAATTCCGGTAAGCCCGGTGGGCATCGCGCACCGACTGCACCAGCGCGACACTGGCGACCTCGGCCAACCACTCCCGTTGCGCGGAGCCCTTGGCCTCCGTGATCACCCTTCGCTGCACCTCGGACGGAGACAACCTCTCCCCGGCGCGGAGCGCGTCGTCCTGACAACGGATGACGTCGTTGAAGACGACCCGAGCACATCCGAACGTCCGTGCAAGCACTTGCCTCTGAACCAAGTCGGGTTCAATCCGGTAGCGATAGCGGACTTGCACGAGCCCATCCTATCGAACACCCATTCGACTGATGGCTTCAGGCCTGCGGACCGCACAACGCGTGGAAGCTGTCAACCCTCCGAACTCGTGACCCGCGGATCGCCCATGCCGGTGAAAATTCGTTTGAGCGCACACAATCAGGCCATAATCCGATGAATGCCACGCCGTATCAACGCGCTCGCGACCTGGCTCCTCCAACTCGAGCCGGACGAGGTGGCCGCGATCCTGCTGTACCGCCGCGATGTCGCCGACCGCTACATCCGGACGTTGAAGGACCTCGCCACGCAGCTGACCGACTCCGATTCGGTGCACGCCGGGGAGGACACGCTGGACCAGGGCGCGCTCGACGTGCTCGGAGCGATCGTGGCGCAGGGGAACTCCGGCACCATCGACACGGTCTGCGCCGAACTGCGGTGCTCCGTCGGTGACTTCGAGCGGGCGTTCGGCGAGCTCAAGCAGCGTGCGCTGGCGTGGCCGGAGGGGTCTCGGCTGGCGGCGATCAACTCGGTGCGCACGACCGGGGCCGCGCAGGGGAAGTTGACGTTGCGGCCCAAGGCACCCACCAAGCGCAAGGCGTCCGCGGTGTCGCCGATCGTGCCCGTCATGTCCACTGTGGACGGTGTGGCGCGGCTGCTGGCGCACTGCGAGCAGGACAACTTCGACGCCCGGTACACCGGCGGTGTGGCGACCGTGGAGATCCGCCGGGTGGCGCGGGCGTTGCGGGTCTCGGACGGCGTGTTGCGGTTGTGGCTGGAGCTCGCGGCGGAGGCCCAGCTCGTCGGGGTCGAACGGGGGCGGTTGCTGCCCACCAAGCGCGGGGACGCGTGGCTCGACTCGCAGCCGGGGCCGCGGCTCGCGGCGCTGGTCCACGCGTGGCAGCGGATGGACTGGCGGCCGGAACCGGACCAGGCGCGGGCCGCGTTGCGCGACTACACCGGGGCGGCCGGACTCCTGTTGCGGCGCAGCACGTTGGAGCGCTTCCAAGCTGACGAGGCGTTCACCCACACCAGCGAACTGGTCGCGGATCTCTCGTGGGAACGGCCTGCGGTGCACGATCACCGTGCGACAGCGGCGGTGATCGGCGAACTGGAATCGCTGGGCATCGTGGCCGGGGGTGCGCTCACGCCGTTAGGAGTGGCGGTGCGGGACGGCGGTGACGTCGAGGCCGCCGCGAGCGAGTTGATGCCGCCGGCGACGGAGAAGGCGGCGTTCCAGACGGACATGACGGCGGTGGTGAACGGCCTGCCGTCGCCGGAGCTGAGCGCGACGCTGAACCTGGTGGCGGACCTGGAGGACAACGACGCCGCACGGGTGTGGCGGATGTCGGCCGGGTCGGTGCGACGCGCGCTCGACACGGGACTGTCCGCTGACGAGGTGCTGCAGAAACTCGCGGCGGTGTCCGAGGCCGCGCTGCCGCAGGTGATCGAGTACCAGATCCAGGACGTGGCGCGGCGACACGGGCATCTGACGGTGACGGACGTGGCGAGCTGCGTGCGGGCCACCGATCCGGTGCTGCTGCAGGAGATCGTGAAGTCGAAGCGGCTCGCGTCGCTGAAGCTGCGGTTCCTCGCGCCGACCGTGCTGGCCTCGGCCCAGCCGATGGCCGAGACGCTCACCGCGTTGCGCCGCTGCGGATACGCGCCGACAGGACTCGACGCGGGCGAACAGTCCATTGTGGAGGCCGTCGAACGCAAGCGGGCGCACGCGCGGGGCGAACGCAAGCCCGATCGCTGGCGGACCGAGATGGACGACCTGGAGCTGACGCAGCTCGCGGTCCGGCTGGTCGAGCAGGAACGGCCGAGCGCGGGGCGGGGTTCGCCCAGGGCCACGGCGGCGCGGATGCTGCGCGACCAGAACGTCTTCCTGCGCGACGAGGAGGTCGTGCTGCTGTCGTCGGCACTGGTCGACGGCAGTCACGTCGAGATCAAGTACGCGACGGGGCCGCGCAACACCGAGACGCACGTGATCGTGCCGACCAAACACCTCGAAGGCGTGGTCAGCGCGGACCTCGCCGACGGCACGAGCAGGGACTTCGAGATCGGCCACGTCCGCAAGGTCGCCCTCCCCGAGTGAACCGGCCCTGGTCGGCCATCCCGGATGAACAGCTGGTGAAGTCCTGCGGCACCACCTGATCACGTGCCGATACTGGAGTGGTGGCTGATCCGTTTTCCGCCGGCCTGCTGATGGTGCTGGAGACCGTGCTGGAGCGGGTGCTCCTCGGTCTCTTCGACGTCGTGCACAAGGGCGCCAGGGACAAGAAGCGCCAACGTGAGCTGACCAGGCCGGGCCCGCTGGTCGAGCGGGTCAGCGCGGAACTGGCGCGCGGCGAGCTCAGCGCCGTCGAGCAGCACGAGTGGCAGGCCGCCGTGGACGCGGTGCGCGAGTCGATCGAGGCCTCCCTCCCGCTGCGGCCCGACGAGGCGTTGCGGATCATGCTGACGCCCGAGTCGTTGCGGGCCCACGTGTTGTCGAAGTCCGACCGCATCCGCCGGGCAGCGGGACTGTCCGAGCAGGCGACGGCCGTGTACGACGCGTTGCTGCTGCGGGTCTGCGTCGCGGTCGTGGAGCTCGTGTGGTCGCAGCCGGAGTACGCGCGCCGGCTCGCGGTGGAGATGTTCCGGATGGGCCGGGCGACCGCCGACGCCGTGGCACGGCTCGCTGACCAGCAACAACTGGCACTCACGACAGCACACCGCGACTTCGAGGACCGCTACGCCGACCAGGTCGCGCACGCGCTGGGCGGGCTGGAGCTGTTCGGGGTGTCGCGGGGCCGGGCACCGCGCCGGCAGTCGTTCGACACCTCGTACGTGTCGCTGGCGGTCGCGCGGGTCGGCGACACCGACGAGCTGACCGGCGCCGGACTGCCGGTGGCCGCGGCGCTCGCGGACACCCCGAGGGTGCTGATCAGGGGCGGTGCGGGCGCGGGCAAGACGACGTTCCTGCGCTGGCTCGCCATGAACGCCCTCGGCCAGACCAGGACGTCGGGCAACGAGTGGCTGGGGCTGGTGCCGTTCTTCGTGCCGCTGCGGCAGTACACGGCGCTGCCGAAGCCGGAGGAGTTCATCTCGTCGACCGCCTCGATGATCGAGGAGGAGAAGCCAGCAGGCTGGGTCACCGCGCGGCTCAAGGAGGGGCGCGCGCTCGTCCTCGTCGACGGCGTGGACGAGCTGGTGTCCGAACGCAGGGCCGAGGCGCGGCAGTGGCTGGAGAAGCTGGTCACGGCCTATCCGGACGCCCGGTACGCGATCACGACGCGGCCCGCCGCCGTGCCGGAGGACTGGCTGGAGGACGCCGGGTTCGCGGCGTTCGACCTGTTGGCGTTGAGCGACAAGGGCGTGCGGGACTTCGTGGAGGCCTGGCACACCGCGGCCCGCGACGAACCGGGGCTGACCCGCGACGCACGGGTGTGGCTCACCGACTGCGAGGCCAGGCTGGTCGCGACCCTCGCGAAACGGCCGGACCTGCGGCGGCTCGCGTCGAGCCCGCTGCTGGCGGGCCTGCTGTGCGCGTTGCACCAGGACCGCAACATGCACCTGCCGCGCGATCGGCGGTCGCTCTACGAGGCGGCGCTGGACCTGCTGCTGGTGCGCTGGGACGAGGACAGGGGGCTCGCGCTGCCGTCGTTCTCCAAGGAGGAACAACTCGTTCTGCTGCAACGGTTCGCGTACTCGCTGGTGCGCAACCGGGAACTGATGGTGCCGCGCGAGGAGGCCGTGCACCGGCTCGGCAACGCGATGCGCGGGTTGCGCTCGCACGAGACCGACCCGGCCGACGCCATGCAACGCCTGCTCGAACGAGCCGGGCTGCTGCGCGAGGTGTCGGGCGAACGCGTGCAGTTCGTGCACCGGACGTTCCGGGACTACCTGGCGGCCAAGGAGGTCGTGGACGCGGGTGACCTGAACCTGTTGGTGGACAGGGCACATCTGGACGAGTGGCACGACGTCGTGGTGATGGCGGTCGCGCACGCCCGGCCGCGCGAACGGGCCCGCGTGCTGATGGACCTGCTGGCGGGCAACGACGACACGCGCAAGGACGAACGCGGCCGCGACAAGCTGCGGCTGCTCGCCCTGGCGTGCCTCGACCAGGCCGACGTGATCGAACCCGAGTCCGCTCGCGCCCAGGTCACGGCCGCAGCGGCCGCGCTGATCCCGCCGAAGAGCTTCGCGCACGCCGACGCGCTGTCCGAGGCCGGCTCGTTCGTGGTCGACCTGCTGCCCGGACCGGAGGCCACCGACGAGGCCGCCTACGTCGTGCGGACGCTCGCGAACATCGGCGGCGAGGGCGCGTGGGAACGGATCGCGGAGTTCGTCGCGGTCGACCACGCCATGGTCATCGACGAACTGCTGCGGGCGTGGCGCAACACCCCGGACGCGGAGCAGTACGCGCGGTCCGTGCTATCCAAAGTGGACTTCGGCGACCGCAGGGTGGACGTCCGCGGCTGGCACCGGATCCAGTTCATCATGCACCTGGAGAAGCTGCGGTACGTGCGGTGCATCGGCAACATCAACCCGCTGGACCCGTTGGGCGCCATGCCGTCACTGCACCGGCTGGAGCTGTGGCAGAACGAGGTGATGTGCGACCTGACGCCGTTGGCCGGCTCGCGTTCGTTGAAGGAACTGCACCTGAGCCGCTGCCGTCCGCTCGGCCGGATCGACCTGGCACCGGTGAAGGACCTCGACGAGCTGCACCTGCACTTCAGCCGCGTCGACCTCGCGTCACTGGAGGGCGGCGCGCTGCGGCGGTTGCAGATCCGCGACTCGGCTACCGACGAGGGCCTCAGCGCGTTGCCCGCACTGCCGAGGCTGCGCGAACTGGCGATCGACCACCGCCCGCCCTACCCGCTGGCGGGGCTGGAGCGGTGGCCGACCATCCGCACGCTGGAGGTGTTCGGACTGCCCGCTGCCGACGACCTGCGCGTGCTGCCGGGACTGGAGCACCTGGTCGTGCACCAGCCCGAATCCTTGGCACAGCTGGAAGAACTGCGTCAGGCGCTGCCCGGCCTGACCGTCACCACCTGACTCACCACTGGATGTCGGCGAGGCTGCCGAGCGGCTGCCTCTCCGACTCGTCGAGCAGCTGCACCGACACCGTGTCCGCCGCGTGCAGCTCGGCCGGGAAGGTGAAGCTGACCCGCTTCTCCAACTCGGTCAGCGACACCTGGAACACCCGGAACTCGTCCAGGTCCAGGGCCTCGGCCAGGACGATGTTCTGGGTCAGCAGGAACGCGCTGCACCGCAGCTCGCCGTCCACCACGAACGTGATCGCCTTGTAGAACTCGCGCGGGATCGCAACGCCGCGGAACAGCCTGTCGTCGGCGTTGAAGACAGGCCCGCCGTAGACGCTGACCTTGAGGTTGTCGACGTCGACGTCGGCGAGCACCGCGTCCTCGAGCCTGCCCCAGAGTCCCTCGCGGGCGCTCTGGTTGAAGTCGTCCATCTGCGGCGTGATGTTCGTGAAGAAGAACGAGTCCCGGTTCGCCTTCTGCGCCTCGGCCTTGGGGCCCCAGCACAGGTCGGCGCGGCGGGCGAGGTGGCCGCGGTCGAGCCTGTTGTCGCGGTACAGCTCGTCGCCGGTCTGGAACTTCGCCGGTACCCGCGGGTCCTTGACGAACGGGATGTTGCTGCGGCTCAACGCCTTCATCTCGCCGCCGTCGATGTTCCACGCGACCCAGCTCGCGAACTTGCGGGACTGGCTCATCGCGAGCGAGAAGTGCGTGTAGTCGATCGTGGTCGAGCCTTCGAGCTCGACCGCGTCGGCCGCTCCCGACTCGGTCAGGACGGGAATCCCGGCCTCGGTGCCGAGGAACTTCGGGTCAAACCCTGCGCTGGTCATGTGTCGCCCCCTACTGGTTCATCTGCAGGGTCGACATCTCCCACGGAGCCGTTAGCCGCATACACCCGAACGGCCCAGTGTTCATCAGCTCTTCTTGACGAGTTTCCCGTCCGCGGCGACGGCGAACCACTCGTCGTCGACACCCTGGCCGTTCACGTCGCCGGCGACCTGGTCACCCACGTAGTAGTACAGCGGCCACTCGCCGTAGACGGCCTGCTCGCTCTCGTCGATCCTGGTGACGAGCTTCGTGTCGGCACCGTCCTTGGCGTCCACAGTGGACTCCGCGGTGAGGGCCGGCCACACCGCGATGCAGTCGGCGTCGCACGCGCTGGACTTGTCCTTGTCCTTGGTGAACGCGTAGAGCGTCCGTCCCGTCTGGTCGACGAGGATCGGGCCGAGCTCGGACTGCGCGATCTTCACCTCGGCCTTCACGGGAACCTCCTGCTGCGCACCCTGTTGCGGCGCTTCGGTTCCACACGCGGCGAGCCCGGCGAGCAGGGCGGGCAGCAGCAGAATTCCCATACGTGCACGCATCTTCGTCTCCTAGCGGGGTGTGTCCTGTTCCGACGATGACACGTAGTGAGACGCCGTTGGGTTCAGCTGAAATATTCTTGAACCGAATCCGATCGTGGTCCGTGTTGGTCATGTCGGGTCCGCCAGACCCCCCGACTCCCACTCGTGGAGCCTTGGAGCCCAATCCCATGTCTGTCACCAAAACTGTCGCTGCCGCATGCCTTCTTTCGGCCGGACTCGGCCTCGGTGTCGCCACCCCGGCGTCCGCCGCCCAGGGCGAGGTCACGGTCAAGATCACCAACACGGTCGGCTACGAGGCGTCGTTCTGCGCCGCCGACCAGCTGGAAGGTCGTTGCCTCGACAGCACGAAGAAGGGCGAGTCGCGCACGTTCACCGTGAAGCCCGGCGCCGGCAAGGTCGAGGTCCGCGTGGTCGTGAAGAACGGCGGCTCGGCGTTCGAGAACTTCACGGCCGACGGCAACACCCTCACCATCGACGCGGGTGGTTCGGCCCAGCAGCCGACCGCCACGAAGTCGGGTGGCGCGGGCCAGGAACACGGCGGTCAGGACCACGGCGCGCACGGCACTCCCCCGCCCGCGACCGGCGAGACCCCGGTGCAGAACCAGCCCCCGGTCAAGCCCGCGACCGGCAAGCCCCTGTTCTTCTCCGCCGACCTCGACGGCCGCCAGGAGGTCCCGACGGCCGGTGGTCCCGCCGTCGGTGACAACGACGCCTCGGCGAAGGCCCTGGTCGAGGTCCGCGGCGACCGCGTGACATTCGCCGTGCAGTGGCAGAAGACCTCCCAGCTCACCCTGGGCCACATCCACCAGGGCGCGGCCGGTCAGAACGGCGCGGTCAAGGTCAACCTGTTCACCACGCCGATGCCGGAGACGCTGAACGCGGCCGCCGGGCAGACCGTGGTCGACGCGAAGCTCGCCGACGACATCCGCAGGAACCCGGCCGGGTTCTACGTGAACCTGCACAGCACCGAGAAGCCCGGTGGCGCGGTCCGCGGCCAGCTCAAGCCGCTGAACAGGCAGATCAACCCGCTCGACATCATCAAGGGCGGCAAGCTGCGCGCGTTCTCCAACGGCCGCAACGAGGTTCCCGTGGCGAACGGCCCGAAGGTCGGCGACCCGGACGGCCAGGCCATCACGTTCGTGCAGCCCACCACGACCGGTGTCGACTTCTCGCTGGCGTGGGTGAACATCGACGCGCCGACCCTCGGCCACGTCCACCAGGGCGCCAAGGGCGTGAACGGTGACGTCAAGATCACGTTCTTCGGCACGGCCGTCCCGAACGGCATCTTCGCGGTCTCGGGTTCCACCAAGGCCGACAAGGCCACGCTGGACGCGCTGCGCAAGTCCCCCAAGGACTTCTACTCGAACATCCACACGGGACCGTTCCCCGGTGGCGCCGTCCGCGGCCAGTTCACGAACTAATGACCAACTGAATGAGAAGGCGCCGCGACCGCGACCCCCACGGTCGCGGCGCTTTCTGCTATCTGCCGACCAGGTCGACGGTCTTGCCGGCCCGCCGCGACTGGTCCACCCACTGGTCGATCGCCTGCCCGCAGGCCTGGTCGAGGTGCCTGACCCCGCTCAGGTCCATCCGGACGTGCTCCCGATCCACCCGGTCGAGCTCGTCCAGCAGCACGGGCAGCCGCAGGAACGTCGCGTTGCCGCGCAACGCCACCCCCTCCGGCGTCACGGTGACCTGAAGCCGGGACACGTCCCAGGCGGTCTTGATCACCGCTGCCAGCAAGCCGGCCACGGTGCCGGTCAGCAGGTCGGTGCCCACGATGAGACCCGCGGTCAGGACGAAGACGAAACCCTCGGCCTTGTCCGTGCGCCACAACGAGAGCACTTCACGCAGGCCGAGCAGTTTCCAGCCCGCGTGCACCAGCACCGCCGCCAGCACGGCCACCGGGATCAGCGTCAGCAACCCCGGCAGCAGCACCACGAACAGCAGCAGCCACACGCCGTGCAGCACCCGTGACGCCTTCGTCCGGGCACCGGCGTTGACGTTGGCCGCGCTGCGCACGATCACGGCCGTCATGGGCAACGCGCCCAGCAGACCGCAGATCGTGTTGCCGAGGCCCTGCGCGACCAGTTCCTTGTTGTACTGCGTGCGCGGCCCGGTGTGCATGCGGTCGACCGCGGCCGCGCTGAACATCGACTCGGCCGAGGCGACGAGGGCGAACACCACCGCCGTGCCGATGACTCCCGTGCTGAGCAACGAGAAGTCCGGCAGGTGCACGTCCGTGGAGAGCGTTCCCACGTTGATGCGGTCCACCGGTGACGCGAACACCGCCGCGATCGCGGTGCAGACCACCACGCCCACGAGGATGCCCGGCACCACCTTCATCGGGGTGCGCTGCCACAGCAGCATGATCAGCACGGTGAGCAGGCCCAGCGCCAACGCGACGGGCGAGACCACCAGGTGCTTGAGCTGACCGACGATCAGCACGAGGCCGATGCCCGCCAGCATGCCCTGCACGACGGACGGCGAGATCGCGCGGAACCACCGCCCGCACCTCAATAAGCCCAGCGCGACCTGCAACAGCCCCGCGCCGAGGACGATCACGCCCAGCGCCGCGATCCCGTGCCGGCTGACGGCATCCGCCACCAGCACCGTCAAACCGGCGGCCGGTCCGCTCACCTGCATCGAACTGCCCGGCAGCAGGCCGACGACGAGGCCGCCGACCACTCCGGTCACGATGCCGAGTTCGGCCGGCACCCCGGACGCCACCGCCACACCGACGCACAGCGGCAACGCCACGAGGAACACGACGACCGACGCGCCGAGGTCGGTCCAGTACTTCTTCATCACGTCGAGACCCCTACAGCGGAAGGAAGGCGTGCTCGGCACACGCGGAGACCTCGCCGGTCTCGATGTCGTAGAACCAGCCGTGGACGCGCAACGACCCGGCGGCGACCTTCTCCGCCACGAACGGGTACGCCAGCAGGACCTCCAACTGGGCGCGGACGTGGTCCTGGCCCTCGGGGCGCATCGCGGGACCGGACGCCTGCCGGGGCTGGCCCGGCCGCAGCCAGCCGCGCATCGCGGGCAGGTGGTCGATGCCGCCGCCGTTCAACGCGCCCACCGCACCGCAGTGCGAGTGGCCGCAGACGACGATCTCGCTCACGCCGAGCTGGAGCACGGCGAACTCGATCGTGGCCATCTCGCTGGAAGGCGAGGTGAGCGAATAGGGCGGGATGACGTTGCCCGCGGTGCGCATCTCGAACAACGAACCGGGTTCGGCACCGGTGATGGCGGCCGTCACGATCCGCGAATCCGCGCACGTGATGAACATCGTCGTGGGTTGCTGACCTGCGGCGAGCTTGCGGCCGAGCGCACTCGAACGCGAAGCGGCGTGTGCGCGGGCATGCTGAACAAAGCGATGGAAGTCCATGGGAATCCCTCACTGCGATAGGTAATTAGGTGTTCGGTTGGGCCCGGGGAGAGCGGGCCTATCAGTTGCGGAACACCTGCAACGCAGGAGGTGTGCGCCACACCACTATTGGTTCGGCGTTGGACTCGAGTATGAGAACACCGGGAACAGCGCGCGGCGTGAACACGGTGATGAACGTCGGGGCAGCCACTTTGGACGAACGGTCGACGGAAGTCACCAGCAGACGCAGGCGGCTCGTCTCGCGCTCCTCGCGGGGCGCTTCCTCCTTGGGAGCGGACGTCTTCGACTTCGGTGGCGGGGCACCGATCGACGCGGTCGACACGGCCGGGGTGAGCACGGCGCAGAGCGCGACGATGACAGCGAGAAGAACGCTGCGCATGCCGACACCCCCCGACTGAGTTGATCTACGACTATCAGTTTCGCCCGAAGTGGACAACCCGCGCGATATACGAGACCGACTTCGCCCGGATCACACGGAAGTTTCACCCGAAAGTGTTTCTGTTTTCACGGAAAGGTACGTACACGCAGAGTGGCATCACCACGTTGTAGATGTGCCAATTAGTGGACAACCGGCCGCCGATCCCTGCCGACTCTGCACAATCGGTGACCGAATGCCAAAGGAGGCGGTCGTGGCGAGGGTTTTCATCAGCCACGCAACACAGAATGTGGCGATCGCGACACAGATCCGCGACTGGCTCGACCCCGACCACGAGACGTTTCTCGAAGTTCACCCCGACGACGGAATCCAGGTCGGCGAGGCCTGGCGCGAACGCCTGCACCACGAACTGCGCCGGGCGGACGCCGTGGTCTGCGTCGTCAGCGAGGCGTCGGTCAGGTCGAGCTGGTGCACCGCCGAGGTCGCCATCGCGGACGCGCTGGGCTGCCTGCTGCTGCCGGTGCAGCTCGGCGGCGTCATCCACCCGTTGATCAACCACCTCAACCACATCCCGCACACCACCGCGCGCGGCCACCTCGGCAAGGCGCTGCGGCAGTTCGACGCGGGCGGCCGCAAGCTCGCCAGGGACCAGGAGCCGTTCCCCGGCCTGGACGCGTTCAGCACGGCCTTGAGCGCCGTCTTCTTCGGCCGCGACACCGAGACCCGCGCGCTGGCCCGCAAGGTCCGCCGCGCGCCGGGCCTGCTCGCCGTCGTCGGGCCGTCCGGCTGCGGCAAGTCGTCGCTCGTGCGGGCCGGGCTGCTGGCCCAGCTCGCGGACGACCCGCGCTGGCTCGTGATGCCGCCGTGGCTGCCGGGCAACGACCCGCTCGACGCGCTGGCCCGCTCGGTGCGCAAGACAGCGAGCCGGGTCGGCCTGCGCTGGAGTGCGCAGGAGACCAAGGACCGGCTCGTGCTCGACGGGCTGCGCGGCGTGGCCCACGAGCTGGTGGACGACGACCGCCGGTTGCTGATCACCATCGACCAGGCGGAGGAGCTCTTCACCCGTGCCGCCGAGAAGGACCGCCAGCAGGTCGCGTCCCTGCTCCGGGAGGCGATCGCGGACAACGTGCGGGTGATCGCCACGCTGCGGTCGGAGTTCCTGGACGAGCTGCGGACGTTGCCGGAACTGGGCGGGGTGCCCCTCGGCAGCTACGTGCTGGCGCCGCTCGCCCGCGAGGTGCTGCACGTCGTGATCACCGGGCCCGCCCGCGTGGCCGGGCTCAAGGTGCACCCGGAACTCGTGGCGATGCTGGTCGAGGACACGGCGAGCGGCGAGGCGCTGCCGTTGCTGGCGTTCACGTTGCAGCACCTGGCGATGGGCGTGCCTCGCGGTGGCACGTTGTCGAGCGAACGGTACGAACACCTCGGGGGCGTGCACGGAGCGCTCGCCCGGCACGCCGACGAGGTGCTCGACTTCGCCGTCGCGGAAACCCGTGCGAACAAGGAGGAACTCCTCTCCCGGCTGGCGTCCCTCGCCACCCTCGACCACACCGGCAGGCCGACCCGCAAACGCGTCAGCCTCGCCCAGCTGGACTCCTGGGCCCAGGACGCGCTGGAGGTGTTCGTCCGGCACCGCCTGCTCACCGCGAGCGGCGACCAGCGGGGCCGGTGGATCGGCGTGGCGCACGAGGCGTTGTTCACCGAGTGGCGCCCGCTGCGCACCGCGATCGACGAACGGCAGATCGGTCTGCGCGCCGCCCAGTCAGTCGAACTGGACGCCTCGCAGTGGCTCGAAGGTGACCGCGCGGATCACCTGCTGCTCAACGAGGACACGTTCGCCGCCGTCGCACCGCTGGTGGCCGACGACGACCTCTCCCCCGGCGCCCGCCGGTTCCTCGACGTGAGCCGCCGCCGGATCGAGGTGCTGCGCCGGCAACGCCGCCGCGACCGCAGGCAGACGATCAGCTGGCTCGCGGTCTTCCTCGCGACGGCGATCGGCGCGGCAGGACTCGCGGCGGCCCAGTGGAGCGTGGCCAGCGACGGACGCGACAGGGCCGTCGCCCGCTCCCTCACCGCCGAGGCGCGGTTTCTCCGCGAGTCGTGGCCACAGCTCGCGTTGCGCCTCAGCCTGACCGCGCATTCGTTGGCGCCCAACGACGACACGCGCGCTGACCTGAACATGATCCTCGCCGCGGAGGGGATCACGTCCGGCGACCTGCTGCACGCCTCGTGCGCACTCGCGAAGGGCGGGCTCACCGCGCTCGAATGGCAGCGACACCTGCCGGAACTGTCCTATCGGGACACCTGCGCGTTCAGCGGGTGATGCCGAACCTGTCCTCGACCATCGCCCAGAACGCGGGCACGGCCTGCTCCACCGGATGTTCCTGCCAGTCGTGGCTGGCCTGCCTGCGGCGCTTGCGGCCGTCGAAAGTCAGCACGCAGCACCCGTCCCGCACCGGCAGCAACGACGAAGGCGAGGCGACCCGGATCGTCTCGTAGTACCAGGTCCCCGCCTCCAGCGACACGACGCAGAGGTCGAACATCGACGTGGTCACGCCCAGCCGGTCGGCCGCGTGACTGGTGCGCACGCTCTCCACGATGTCGCGCATGTGCTGGAACCGCGTGAAGTCCGAGTTCCGCGCCAGCTCGTCGAACCACGCCGCGACGTCGTCCCAGCCGCGGTTCTCGAACTCTCCCCGGATCGACCACGCCACTCGGCAGAGGCTAGACAAAGGCGAACGCCCCGCGCGACTCCATTGTCGCGCGGGGCGTCATGCTGCTCTCCGCTGTCGGACGCCGTTGTCAGACCACAGCGAGCGGAAGCTGGTTCGGGATGACCGGCGAAGGCAGGTTCGAGGAACCCGTGAGGAACTTGTCCACGGCGTTGGCCACGGACCGCCCCTCGGCGATCGCCCACACCACCAGGGAAGCGCCGCGGTGGGCGTCCCCGCAGACGAACACGCCGGGCGCGCTCGTCTGCCAGTCGGAGCCGCACGAGATCGTGCCGCGCTGCGTCAGCGAGATGCCGAGGTCGTCCAGCAGCCGCATGTGCTCGACGCCCTCGAAACCGATGGCCAGCAGCACCATGTCCGCGGGCAGTACCTCGACCTCGTCGGACAGCGGCACGACCGAACGACGGCCGGACGAGTCCTTCTCGACCCGCACCTGCTGCAGTTCGATGAACCGCACGTGGCCCTCGTCGTCGCCCACGAAGCGCTTGACCGCCACGGTGAAGCGGCGTTCGCCGGCCTCCTCGTGCGCGGGGTACGTGCGCAGGATGTGCGGCCACACCGGCCACGGCGAGCGGTCGTCGTCGCGGACCGACGGCGGCATCGGGTACTGGTCGAGCTGCGTCACGGACAGCGCGCCCTCGCGGGTCGCGGTGCCGTAGCAGTCGGCACCCGTGTCGCCACCACCGATGACGATGACGTGCTTGCCCTCGGCCGAGAACGACGACGGCCCGTCGCCCTCGACGGCGCGGTTCGCGGGGACCAGGTGGTCCATCGCGAGGTGCACGCCCTGGAGTTCACGGCCGGGCGTCGTCTTGTCGTCACGGCCCCGCAGCGCGCCCACGGCGAGCACGACCGAGTCGAACTCGGCCCGCAGCTGCTCGACCGTGACGTCGACGCCGACCTCGCAGCCGGTGACGAACTTCGTGCCCTCCTTGCGCAGCTGCGAAAGCCTGCGGTCGAGGACCTTCTTCTCCATCTTGAACTCGGGGATGCCGTACCGCAGCAGCCCACCAAGACGGTCATCGCGTTCGTAGACAACGACTTCGTGGCCGGCGCGGGTCAGCTGCTGCGCGGCGGCGAGTCCGGCGGGGCCGGAGCCGACGATCGCGACGCGCTTGCCCGACGACACGGTCGCGTGGGACGGCCGCACGTAGCCGTTCTCCCACGACATGTCCGCGATCGTCTCTTCGACGCGCTTGATCGCCACGGCGCCGCCCGCGTCGTTCGAGATCGCCAGCACGCAGGCCGCCTCGCACGGCGCCGGGCACAACCTGCCGGTGAACTCCGGGAAGTTGTTGGTGGCGTGCAGGCGGTCCGAGGCCAGTTCCCAGTCGCCGCGGCGCACCAGGTCGTTCCACTCGGGGATCAGGTTCCCGAGTGGACAGCCCGCCGTTCCGCTGTGGCAGAAGGGAATGCCGCAGTCCATGCACCGCGTCGCCTGCGTGCGCACGGCGGCGTTGCGCTCGGCCGGTTCCTCGTGGAGGTAGACCTCGTTCCAGTCCTGCAACCTCTCCGGCTTCGGACGCTTCGGCGCGTCGGAGCGGGAGAACTTCATGAATCCCTGTGGATCAGCCACGAGACGCCTCCATGACAGCCGCGTCAACATCCCGGCCCTCGGCGCGAGCGAGGCGCATGGCCTCGAGAACGCGCTGGTAGTCGCCGGGCATGACCTTCGTGAACGCACCGGCCCGACGGGTCCAGTCGCCGAGCAGCGACGCGGCGACGGCGGAACCCGTTGCCACGTGGTGCTTGGTGACCGCGTCCTTGAGCCAACGCAGGTCCTCGGCGCTGAGGCGCTGCAGATTCACCATCTCCTGGTTCACCGACAGGGGATCCAGGTCCAGCACGTACGCGATGCCGCCGGACATGCCGGCCGCGACGTTGCGCCCGGTCGGCCCGAGCACCACGGCCCGGCCACCGGTCATGTACTCGAACGCGTGGTCGCCCACGCCCTCCGCCACGAGCAGCGCGCCGGAGTTGCGGACGCAGAAGCGTTCGCCGACCCGTCCGCGCAGGAAGACCTCACCGGCCGTGGCGCCGTAGCCGATCACGTTGCCCGCGATCACCTGCTGCTCGGCGCGGAACGGCGCGTCGTCGTGCGGCCGGACGATGATCCGCCCGCCGGACAGGCCCTTGCCGACGTAGTCGTTCGCGTCGCCGACCATCTCCAGCGTGACACCGCGCGGCAGGAACGCGCCGAGCGACTGCCCGGCCGAGCCGGTCAGCTTCACGTGGATCGTGTCGTCCTCGAGGCCCTCGCCGCCGAAGCGGCGGGTGACCTCGGCGCCGAGCAGCGTGCCGACGGTGCGGTTGACGTTGCGGACCGGCAGTTCCAGGGTGACCTTGTGCGCGTCCTCCAGCGCCGCCTCGGCGAGCTGGATGAGCGTGCGGTCCAGGGCCTTGTCGAGCCCGTGGTCCTGCTCGCGGATGCGGCGCTTCGCGGTCGGGTACGGGGTTTCCGGCACCTCGAAGACGGGGTCCAGGTTCAGGCCCGCGGTCTTCCAGTGCTCGATCGCCTCGTCCTTGTCGAGCAGCTCCGCGTGACCGACGGCCTCGTCGATCGTGCGGAAACCGAGCTCGGCCAGGATCTCCCGGGCCTCCTGCGCGATGAACTCGAAGAAGTTCACGACGTGGTCGGCCTGACCGGTGTAGCGGGCGCGGAGATCGGGGTTCTGCGTGGCGACGCCGACCGGGCACGTGTCCAGGTGGCAGACGCGCATCATCACGCAGCCCGCGACGATCAGCGGCGCGGTGGCGAAGCCGAACTCCTCGGCACCGAGCAGCGCGGCGACCACGACGTCGCGGCCGGTGCGCATCGCGCCGTCGACCTGGACGGTGATGCGGTCGCGCAACCCGTTGAGCAGCAACGTCTGCTGGGTCTCGGCGAGGCCGATCTCCCACGGCGTGCCCGCGTGCTTGAGCGAGTTCATCGGCGAGGCACCGGTGCCGCCGTCGTAGCCGGAGATCAGCACGACGTCCGCGTGAGCCTTGGCCACACCCGCGGCGACCGTGCCGACACCGATGGAGCTGACCAACTTCACATGAACCCGGGCCTGCTCGTTCGCGTTTTTGAGATCGTGGATGAGTTGCGCCAGATCCTCGATCGAGTAGATGTCGTGGTGCGGCGGCGGCGAGATCAGACCGACACCCGGCGTGGAGTGCCGGGTGCGCGCGACCCACGGGTAGACCTTGAAGCCGGGCAGCTGACCACCCTCGCCGGGCTTGGCACCCTGCGCCATCTTGATCTGGATGTCCGTGGAGTTCACGAGGTACTCGCTCGTGACGCCGAACCGTCCACTCGCGACCTGCTTGACCGCCGAACGCCGTTCCGGGTCGTACAGGCGCTCGCGGTCCTCGCCGCCCTCACCGGAGTTCGACCGGCCGCCGAGACGGTTCATCGCGATGGCGAGGGTCTCGTGCGCCTCGGCCGAGATCGAGCCGTACGACATGGCGCCGGTGTTGAAGCGCTTGACGATCGCGCTCACCGGCTCGACCTCGTCGATCGGGATCGGCGTGCGGCCCTCGTTGCGGAACTTGAAGAGCCCGCGCAACGTGCCGCCCTGCCGCGAGATGCGCTCGACCTCCGCCGTGTACTGGCGGAAGACGTCCTCCTTGCGCGTCTTCGTGGCGTGCTGGAGCAGGAACACCGTCTCAGGCGTGAACAGGTGCAGCTCGCCCTCGCGACGGTACGAGTACTCGCCACCGACCTCGAGCCTGCGGTGCTCACGCGCCGTCGGGTTGTCCGGGTGCGCACGGCGGTGGCGCAGCGCCACCTCCTCGGCGAGCACGTCGAGGCCGGCGCCACCGAGCTTCGACTGCGTGCCGGTGAAGTACTCGTCGAGCAGGTCGTTCGACAGGCCGACGGCCTCGAAGATCTGCGCCGCGGTGTAGGCGCCGACCGTCGAGATGCCCATCTTCGACATGATCTTCAGAACGCCCTTGACGAGCGCCTTGACGTAGTTGCGGATCGCCTTGTGCGCCGGGACGCCGGTGATGGCGCCCTGGCTGATCAGGTCCTCGATCGTCTCGAACGCTAGGTACGGGTTGACCGCGGCGGCGCCGTAGCTCAGCAGCGCGGCGACGTGATGCACCTCGCGGCAGTCACCGGACTCGACGACGAGCGCGACGCGCAGGCGTTCCTTGGTGCGCACCAGGTGGTGGTGCACCGAGGAGACCAGCAGCAGCGACGGGATCGGCGCCATCCGGTGGTCCGAGTCGCGGTCGCTGAGCACCAGCGTCCGAGCACCGTTCGCGATGGCCTCCGACGCCTCGCGACGCACGCGCTCGATCGCGGCGGTCAGCGCCTCGCCGCCACCGTCCACTTCATACAGTCCGGACAGGACGGTGCAGGCGAAGCCCGGCAGGTCGCCGTCGTCGTTGATGTGGATGAGCTTCGCGAGCTCGTCGTTGTCGATGACCGGGTAGTCGAGCGTGACGTGGCGGCACGAGACGGGGCCGGGGTCGAGCAGGTTCTGCTCGGGGCCCATCACGCGCTTGACCGACGTGACGATCTCCTCGCGGATCGCGTCCAGCGGCGGGTTCGTGACCTGCGCGAAGTTCTGCACGAAGTAGTCGTAGAGCAACCGGGAGCGCTGGCTGAGCGCCGCGACCGGGGTGTCGGTGCCCATCGACGCCAACGGCTCCATGCCCATGATCGACATGGGCGTGAGCAGGATCCGCAGCTCCTCCTCGGTGTAGCCGAAGGTGAGCTGGCGGCGCACGACGGACTCGTGGCTCTGCACGACGTGCTCGCGGTCCTGCAGGTCCGCGAGGTCGAGCAGGCCGGCGTGCAGCCACTCGTCGTAGGGCTGCTCCGACGCGAGGTTCGACTTGAACTCCTCGTCGTCGATGATCCGGCCCTGCGTGGTGTCCACGAGGAACATGCGGCCGGGCTGGAGCCGTCCCTTCGCGACGACCTGGTCGGACGGGACGTCGAGCACACCCGTCTCGGATGCGAGAACGACGCGGCCGTCGGCGGTCTGCCACCAGCGGGCGGGACGCAGGCCGTTGCGGTCGAGGACCGCGCCGACGAGCTCGCCGTCGGTGAACGTGACGCAGGCCGGGCCGTCCCACGGCTCCATCAGCGACGCGTGGAACTGGTAGAACGCACGGCGCTTCGGGTCCATCGTGGCGTGGTTCTCCCACGCCTCGGGGATCATCATCAGCACCGCGTGCGGCAGGCTGCGGCCACCGAGGTGCAGCAGCTCCAGCACCTCGTCGAACGACGCGGAGTCCGAGCCGTCCGGGTTGCAGATCGGGAACAGCCGCGCGAGGTCGCCCGGGATGAGTTCGCTGTCCAGCAACGCCTCGCGGGCGCGCATGCGGTTGCGGTTGCCGCGGACGGTGTTGATCTCACCGTTGTGCGCGACGAACCGGAACGGGTGCGCGAGCGGCCACGAGGGGAACGTGTTCGTGGAGAAACGGCTGTGCACCAACGCGATCGCCGTGTAGAGGCGTTCGTCGTGCAGGTCCGGGAAGAACGCCGGCAGCTGCGCGGTCGTCAACATTCCCTTGTAGACGATCGTTCGTGCCGAAAGGGAAGGGAAGTAGACGCTGCCCTCGTGCTCGACCCGCTTGCGCAGGGCGAAGGCGAGGCGGTCCAACGCGATCCCGGCCTCGTCGCGGGTGCCCTTCACGAAGAGCTGCGCGAAGTGCGGCGCCACCGACATCGCGGTCGGGCCGACGTCGGCCTTCTCCGGATCCGTCGGAACGTCGCGCCAGCCGAGGACCTCGAGGCTCTCCTGCTCGGCGATGCGTTCGATCTCCTGCATCGCGGCGGCGCGTTCTTCGGTCTCAAACGGCAGGAAAGCGATTCCCGCCGCGTACTGCCCGCGCTCGGGCAGGTCGAAATCGACGACAGCACGCAGGAACTCGTCCGGCAGCTGAAGAAGAATGCCAGCACCGTCGCCGGACGTGGGCTCGGCGCCCGCGGCTCCTCGGTGCTCCAGGTTCGCCAGCGCCGTCAGGGCATCGACCACGATGCCGTGCGAACGCCTGCCCTGGATGTCGGCCACCATGGCGACACCGCAGGCGTCGCGCTCCTCAGACGGGTCGTACAGACCCTGGGGGCCGGGGATGGCGGAGAAGATCACTGCGCAGACCTCCTTCGTCGTCCTCGCGTAAAGAACTAAAGTCCTCGTGCTCAGACCTCGAACCAACAGGTGGGAGCACGGGACGACGATGGCCCGCGTGTTGACGCGACTTTAACAGCCGCGAAACCCAGGGACACCCGCCAATGGGTGATCTAGGTCATGGATGTGTAACGATTCCCGGCTGGGGAACGACATTGCGGCCAACGTCGCGGTTCGTTACAGCCGAGTAAGCGTAACCGACCGTTCAACTCCGGCCAGTCGAGTGAGAGTTGCGCGACACTCCCGGTTTATCACTGGATGGGCTGGGTAGCCAAGCGTTTTGGCTGATCAGCCGCTTGCCGTCCCAGTTAGCGGACGCTCACGCGCGTTCACTCGTGAACGTTGCCCACCAAACAAAAGACCGAGGTCCCGTTCACCCCGCGCCGCATGCGGGGAGAGCGGGACCTCGGCATACATGGAGGTCGCTGGTCACGTGGCTGGAGGCGGGAAGAGGCGCCTCCAGCCACGGACGTCCTAGTGAGCCGCGACCGGCTCCTTCTTGTCGTCGTTCTCGCCGGTCTGCTTCGCGAGCAGGTCGTCGACGTCGACGCTGTCCGGGTTGTTGAGGACGTGCGTCAGGCGCTCCTTGTCGAGGCCCTTCTGCCAGGCGGCGACCACGAGCGAGCCGACACCGTTGCCGATCACGTTGGTGATGGCGCGGGCCTCCGACATGAAGCGGTCGATGCCGACGATCAGCGCGATGCCGACCGCGGGGATGGCCGAGTGGGCCTCGAAGGCCTGCAGCGAGGCGGCGAGGGTGACGAGGCCGGCACCGGTGACGCCCGCCGCGCCCTTCGACGCGATCAGCATGAAGAGCAGCAGACCGATCTGGACACCGATCGACACGTCGTGACCCGTGGCCTGGGCGATGAAGATCGCGCCCATGGTCAGGTAGATGCAGGTGCCGTCGAGGTTGAACGAGTAGCCGGTCGGGATGGTGAGGCCGACGACCGACTTCTGGGCGCCCGCCGCCTCCAGCTTGACCATCATGCGCGGCAGCACCGACTCGGAGGACGACGTGCCGAGGACGATCAGGATCTCGTCCTTGATGTAGCGCAGGAACTTGAAGAGGCTGAAGCCCGCGAACTTCGCGACGAGGCCGAGGACCACGATCACGAACAGGAGGCAGGTGGCGTAGAAGGAACCCATCAGCCACAGCAGCTTGCCGAGGACGCTGCCGCCGAACTTGCCGACGGTGTAGGCGATACCGCCGAAGGCGCCGATCGGGGCGACGTACATGACGATCTTGATGATGCCGAACATGACCTTCGACAGCGTCTCCATGGCGGAGACGACCTTGGCGCCGCGCTCACCCATGCCGGCGACCGCGACGGCCACGAGGATGGCGACCACGAGCACCTGGATCAGCTGACCGTCGGTGAAGGCGCTGACGAACGACTTCGGCACCAGGCTCAGGATGAAGCCGGTGACACCGGTCTCCGCGGTCGAGGCGGACTTCAGCGTCGCGTCGGCCTGGCTCGCGTTCAGCGTGATGTCACCGCCGTGGTGACCCGGCTGCACGATGTTCACGACGATGAGGCCGATGGCGAGCGCCACCGTGGTCATCGCGGTGAAGTAGAGGATCGTGCGGAGTGCGAGGCCACCCGCCTTGGCGAGGTTTCCGAGACCCGCGATGCCGACGATGATCGTCGCGAAGATGGTCGGCGCGATGACGACCTTCACGAGGTTCACGAACAGGTCGGCGAGCCACTTCATCTCGGACGCCTGTTTGGGGAACAGGAAGCCGACGAGTGCGCCCAGCACGATGGAGACGAGCACCCAGAAGTAGAGGTGCTTGTAGATCGGTTTGCGCCCTGTGGTCGTGGTGGCCACTGTTCCTCCTTGAACTACGTGTTGCGAAGAGAGTGAGCCGCGCCACCAGGACCGACAAGCCGACGTGAGGAAACTTCAGACAGCCCTGACGTAACAGCTAGGCTTCGTTGGTGTCGTTCAGCCGTCGCACGCTTCTGCTAGGGGCCGGACTGGCTCTCGCGGGATGCACCCCGCGCAGGGTCGAGGCGCCCGCTGAACTGGTGCTCGCCACCGGGCCGGAGGGCGCGGTGTTTCGCGAGGTGGGAGGGGCGCTGGCCGCGGCGTTGGCCGAGCAGTTGCCCGGCACCAAGGTCACCGCGATCCCCACGGCTGCATCGGTTGAGAACCTTCAGTTGTTGCGATCAGGTGAAGCGCAACTGGCGTTGTCCTCTTTGGACCCCATCGACGACCCGCAGAGCGTTCGCGCGGTCGGCCGGCTGTACGACAGCTTCATGCAGATCGCCGTGCCGGCTGCCTCTTCGATACACACTTTCAGCGACCTTGCGGGCAAACGGATCTCCTTGGGGCCCACCGGGTCCGGCACGGAGTTCACCGCCGAGCGGATGCTGGAGTTCTTCGGGCTGTCCGCAATGGACGAACGGATGGCGCACGCGGAGGCGTCGCGGCGGGTCGCTTCCGGGGCGTTGGACGCGATGCTGGCGCTGACCGGTATCCCGACGCCCGCGATAACCGATCTCCGGGGCAACGTGCGGCTGATCAACATCCCGGAGGAAGCGGTCCGGCTCGCCGAGAAGTACAAGGGGCCGTACATCCCGGCGACGATCCCCAGCACCACCTATGAGGACGTGCCGGCGAACCAGACGTTCGCGGTGCCGAACCTGCTGCTGGCGCGCGAGTCGTTGAGCGCGGACGTCGTCGAGGTCGTGACGCGGACGGTGTTCACCGAGACCGCGCGGATCGTCGAGGGGCACCCCGAGGCGTCGCGGATCAACGTCCGCACCGGCATCGCGACCGGGCTCGTGCCGCTGCACGACGGCGCTATGCGCTGGTTCCGTTCCGTGAAGCGCTGAGGGCGACCTTCACGTCCAGGCCCGGGTCGGCGTCGTGCAGGGTGAGGGTGCCGCCGGCCGACTCGATGAGTTCGGCGCAGATCGCGAGGCCCATGCCGGTGCCCGCGATGTTCTGGTGCTTGGTGGCACGCCAGAACCGCTGCAGCGCGAGTTCGCGTTCCTCGTGGGTGAGGCCGTCGCCGTTGTCGACGACGTGCAGCTCGCCCTGCTTGCCGGTCAGCCTGACCTCGGTCGCGTTCGCGAGCCTGATGGCGTTGCTGACCAGTTCGTCGAGGACGCTGCCGAGGCCGCCGGGCGGTTCCTGCATGGTGAGGCCCTGCGGGACGTCGATGGTGAGGGTGACGCCGGTCTTGCTCGCGAGCGCCTGCCACGCCGGGCGGTGCGTCGTGAGGAGCTGGTCGATCTCGACGGGCTCGGTCTGGCGGGCACTGTCGAGCCTGGTCGCGGCGAGCAGCGTGTCCAGCACGCGACCCATCTCCTCGGCCTCCTCGACCGCGATCTGGTGGGCTTCTCTCGCTTCGTCGGTCGCGACGTGCGGTTCCAGGTTGTCGACGGCGAGCCGCAGACTGGCGAGCGGGTTGCGCAGCTGGTGCGAGGCGTCGGCGACGAAGGCCTTCTGCCTGTTCAGAGCCTTGCCGACGACGTCCACCATGGTGTTGAAGCTGCGGGCGAGCCTTCTGAGCTCCTGCGGGCCGCCGACCTCGTCCGCGCGCACGTCGAGGTTGCCCTGGGCAACCGCCGCCGTGGCCTCGTCGAGCCTGCCGACCGGCCGGAGCACCCAGCGCGACATGGGCCACGCGGCCGCGACCACGGCCAGCATCGGCGCGAGGCCGGCCAGCGCCATGAGTCCCCACTGCCTGAGCACTTCCGCTCGCAGGCCGCGGGTCTGGGAGATGGTGACGACGGCGGCGACGACCTCGCTGTCCCGTCCGACCGGCTCGACCACGACCATCGGGCCCGTGCGCCACGGCCAGCCCGTGTACTCGGGTTCCGGCCGCACGCCGCCGTTCAGCGCGGTGTTGAGGGACTTGACGACGTCCGGGTCGTTGCTCGGGTCGAAGCCCTGCCGGGACGCGAGCAGGATCCGCTTGTCCGCGCTGACGAGCGCGACGGGGATGTTGTAGAGATTGTCGTAGCGCTGGATCTCCTGGCTGAGCGCCTCCAGCCGGTCCGACTGCAACGCGCTCTCGCCGAGGCTCGCGAACCGGCTCGCGTCACCGAGGCGGTCGAGGTACGTCGTCTGGGTCTCGCGCTGCACGACCGCGGACGCCAAAGGGATGCCGAGCGCCGCGACCAGGGCGACGAGCAGCGGAACGGTGATGACGAGCAGACGGCGGAGCATCAGCCGTGATTGTTCCGCAACTGCCTGTGGATGTCTCTCGGACACTCGTCACGTGGCGAGGCGGTACCCCACACCCCGGACCGTCTCGATCTTCACGCTGTTCCCGAGCTTCCCGCGCAGGGCCGCGATGTGCGTGTCGAGCGTCCGCGACGGCGCCTCCCAGTGCGCCTGCCACACCTGGTCGACGATGAAGTCACGGCTCACCACCTCGCCCTTGCGGCTCGCCAGGAGCGCCAGCAGGTCGAACTCTTTCCTGGTGAGGGAGAGCTGTTCGCCGTCCAACGTGGCCGTACGCGTGGACGTGATGATCTGCAACGCCCCGACCTCGACCGGCGCTTCGCTCTCCGGGCCCGCGCGGTGCGTGCGGGTTCTCCTCAGGACCGCTTCGATCCTGGCGAGGAGTTCCGACGTGCCGAACGGCTTCACCACGTAGTCGTCCGCGCCGGCTCGGAGGCCGAGCACGCGTTCGCGTTCCTCGCCGCGCGCCGTGACCGTGATGACGGCGGTGCCCGGACGGTGCCGCAACTCGCGCAGCACGTCCAGGCCGTCGCCATCAGGCAGACCCAGGTCCAGCAACACCACGTCGGCGGGCGCGGCACGCAGCGCGTCGGCGGCCGTGGCCACCCGATGCACCTCGTAACCCGCGTGCCGCAATGCGGTCAGCAGGCCCCTGGCCACCCGGTCGTCATCCTCGACGACGAGCACGCGCACAAATCACTCCGGTTTGACGGACTCCGGGGAGTTCTTCTTCTCGGCGTCGCCCTCGCTGGGCGCGGTGACGCTCTCGGTTTCCACTGGTTCTGCGGGTTCTTCGGTCTTGGCTTCTTCGGTGGTCTCGGCTTCCGCCGTCCCGCGCATCGCCGCGACGTCCTCACGTTCACCGCGCGACCTGGCGATGATGAAGTACGCCACCGCCCCGAAGAACACGAGCGCCGACACGAACACGTTCACCCGAGTACCCAGGATGAGCGTCGCCTCGTCCGTGCGCATGAGCTCGATCCAGAACCGCCCGGCCGTGTACCCGGCCACGTAGAGCGCGAACACCCGCCCGTGCCCGAGCCGGAACTTCCGGTCGGCCCACACGATCAGCAGCGCCACACCGAGGTTCCAGATGAGCTCGTAGAGGAACGTCGGGTGCACGATCTGGATCGGCGTGTGGTCGATGGCCACACCCGCCAGCGCGTCCTCACGACCCTCCGGCGTCACCCGCCGGTAGATCTCCAGCCCCCACGGCAACGTCGTGTCGCCACCGTAGAGCTCCTGGTTGAAGTAGTTGCCGAGGCGCCCGATCGCCTGCGCCACCACGATGCCGGGCGCCAGCGCGTCCGCCATCGCCGGCAACGGGATCCCCTTGCGCCGGCACCCGATCCAGGCACCCACGGCGCCCAGGGCGATCGCACCCCAGATCCCCAGGCCACCGTTCCAGATCTCCAGTGCGGCCAACGGGTTCTTGCCGGGCCCGAAGTACTTCTGGTTGTCCGTGATGACGTGGTAGAGCCGACCGCCGACCAGCCCGAACGGCACGGCCCAAACGGCGATGTCAGTGACCTCGCCCTTGATGCCGCCGCGTTCGACCCAGCGACGCTCGCCCCACCAGATGGCGACGATGATGCCGGCGATGATGCACAGCGCGTAGGCCCGGAGAGGGAGCGGACCGAGGTACCAAACACCGCGGTCGGGACTCGGGATCGTGGCCAGAAGGGCGTCCAACACGGCGACCACCGTACCGCCCGCGCTGTGAGCACCTCGTTCGGACGCGCGATCGTTACCGAGCCAGAACCCCTTTGATCACGCCCCGACCATCCGAAGATCACCCTCCGTACCCGTAACCCCAGCTGAGCCGGTCCGCAGCAGCCTTGAGACACGCTCCGGCGATCCGCTCACCGGACGACAGAACGGTGCCCGTCCGTCCGCCCGAACCTGCCTGCCAGCCAGCCGCCGCACCCGCTGCCAGGCCCGGCACCCATCGCACCGGCCACCACCGTCTCCCCTCTCAAGCCGAGCGCGCGGCCGTGCGGTTCGTGATCGCTGACCCGAGATACTCGGACGCGGTCTCGGCGGGCGGGCGAAAGGTCGGACATGACAGTCCTGGTGGTCGGCGGCGGTATCGGCGGACTGGCTACGGCCCTCGGGCTCGCCCAGGCCGGGCAGCGGGTGACCGTGCTGGAGGCCGCCTCCGCGTTCGAGGAGATCGGCGCGGGCATCCAGGTCGGGCCCAACGGCTTCCGGATGCTCGACACCCTCGGGGTCGGGCCCGTGGTGCGATCGCGGGCCGTGCACGTCGACGAGTGGCGGCTCAGGTGCGGCGTGTCCGGCAGGCTGATCGCCGGGTTGCCGATCGACGACGGCTTCCGGGCGCGGTTCGGCACCTATGCCGTGGTGCATCGCAACGATGTGCTCGCGCCATTGCTCGACGCCTGCCGGAACGACGCGCGGATCGACCTCCGGGTCGACAGTGCGGTCGAGGCCTACGCGCAGAACGCGGACGGCGTCACAGCCGTGTTGCGGTCCGGCGATCTGGTGCACGGCACCGCGTTGGTCGGGGCCGACGGATTGCGGTCCGCCGTGCGGCGGCAGCTCGTCGGG
Source organism: Lentzea sp. JNUCC 0626 (assembly GCF_043632865.1). Lineage (NCBI taxonomy): Bacteria > Bacillati > Actinomycetota > Actinomycetes > Pseudonocardiales > Pseudonocardiaceae > Lentzea > Lentzea sp. JNUCC 0626. The sequence goes on along the minus strand of NZ_CP171635.1, from coordinate 9,261,375 downwards.
GACGGCGATCCTCAGGTTTCCGGGCACACCACCTTTCGTGCGGTCATTCCGGCGCGGAACGTGCCGCATTCGTTGAAGGAGAACGTGGTCACGCTCTGGGCGGGACCGCGCTATCACGTGGTCTGGTACGTGATAGCCGGCGGGCGGTACGTGAATCTCGTTGCCACGGCGGACAACGGCGCCACCGACCCCATGAACGGCAAGCCCGTCGAGCACGCTGACGTGATGCGGCACTTCGCGCCGTTATGCGATGACGCTGCTCGGGTCATGGCGCTCGCCGACGAGTGGCGGGCCTGGGTGTTGTGCGACCGCACGCCGATCGCGGACTGGCAGGACTCGCGCGTGGTGCTGCTCGGGGACGCCGCGCATCCCGTGTTGCAGTACGCCGCGCAGGGTGCCTGCCAGGCGTTGGAGGACGCGGTGTGCCTCTCCTCCGTGTTCGACCCTCGTGACGTGCGGGGCTCTTTTGCGCGATACGTAGCGCTCCGGTCGGAGCGGGCCGCGCGCGTCCACCACGCATCACGGTTCATGGGCCGGGAGGTCTACCACCTCACCGGGGAGGCGGCGCTGGCCCGTGACGCGATGTTCGCCTCGTGGACCGTCGCCGACCTGCACGAACGACTGGAGTGGCTCTACGGCTAGAACTTGATGGTCACCGGGAACGGACGCTCGGTCTCCAGCACTCCGGCATCGCTCGTCGCGATCTCGACGTACTGGTCGCCCTGAAGTTCGAGCAGTGTGGCCTCGACGACCGGGCCGCTCGGGTCGACCATCAGGTAGTAGGGGACGCGCGCGTCGGCGTACAGGCTGCGCTTCAGGCCCTCGTCGTTCAGCCTCGTGCTCGGCGAGAACACCTCACCGACCAGGACGACGTCCGACACCGGGAACATGACTCCCGCTTCCCGCGGCTTGACGACGGTGAAGTCCGGGATCACCAATCGGCCGCTGGACAGCAGGACGTTCAGCTCGATCGTCGCTTCCAGGTCCGCCGGACAAGCGCCGAGCAACGCCCCGTACGCGCGCCCCACCATCTGCTGATGGCGGTACGACCCCAGCGGGCTCACGAGAAGCATCCCGTCGACGAGTTCGATGCGCTGGCTGTTGTCCTCGGGCAACGACAGGACGTCGTCGAGCGACCAAGGGCCCACGTGCCTCGGCAACAGGTACTGGTCTGGCGCCGTCTCTGCTGGAGCTGCCACAGGGCATCACCTCCGAAAACCGCCCGGCGAGTACCAGTGTGGCACGCCGGACGGATAGCTGGGTTGTGCATAGGGCCACGATCGCAGCTCGGACCGACAGTGAAGTGGGGTTTTGGCCCCGTCCGATCAGGATTCACTCGATCAGGTGTTCGAATCTATGTCATTCTCTTGGAGGAACTCCAAAGACTCCGAAAGGAGGCAGGGGCTCCCCCACAACCGAATACCCGCCATCCCGACAACCACTCGATGACGGGCACGACGTTCGACCTTCGAAAGCAATTCCGCGCCACCCGACAACCATCACGGTGAGGCCGTCGCTGCAGAGGCGGCTTGACCCGAGCACCACAAAGCAAAACCGCCCGGCCGCGAGGGCCGAGCGGTTCCGCAGAAAACGAGAGGAGGGTCAGACAGTCGCAGCAGCCGACCGCACGCCCTGGGCGAGATCCGCGGCCAACGCACGCACCGCGGTGTCTCCCTCGGCCACGGCCGACACGAACGCGGACCCCACGATGACGCCGTCAGCGAACCCGGCGATCTCGGCGGCCTGCGCACCGGAGCGCACACCCAGCCCGACGCCGATGGGCAGCGTGGTGTGCTCCCGCACCCGTGCGACGAGTTCGGGCGCGGCGGACGACACGACGTCACGGGCGCCCGTGACGCCCATGACCGCGGTGGCGTAGAGGAAGCCGGACGAGGCACGCGCGGTCATCGCGATGCGCTCCTCGGTCGACGACGGCGCCACCAGGAACGTCCGGTCGAGCCCGTGCGCGGCGGACGCGGCCATCCAGTCCTCGGCCTCGTCGGGGACGAGGTCGGGCGTGATGATGCCGAGGCCACCGGCGGCGGCGAGGTCACGCGCGAACGCGTCCACGCCGTAGCGCAGCACCGGGTTCCAGTACGTCATCACGACCGCACGACCGCCGGCCTCGGAGACGGCGGACACCACGTCGAACAGGTCGCGCACGCGGAAGCCCGCGGACAGCGCCTGCTCGGCGGCGGCCTGGATCGTCGGGCCGTCCATCACCGGGTCGGAGAACGGCAGGCCGACCTCGACCAGATCACACCCGGACTCGACCATCGAACGGAGGTAGTCCTTGGAACCGGCCACCGTCGGGAAGCCCGCGGGCAGGTAGCCGATCAGCGCGGCGCGCGACTCGGCCTTGGCGGCAGCGAAAACGTCAGACAACGACGACATCAGGCCTGTCCCCCGTCAGCGAGGCCGAAGTACTTCACGGCCGTGTCCATGTCCTTGTCACCACGACCGGAGAGGTTCACGAGGATCAGCCCGTCCGGCCCGAGCGACGGCCCCATCTTCAGCGCGCCCGCGAGCGCGTGGGCCGACTCGATCGCCGGGATGATGCCCTCGGTGCGCGAGAGCAGGGCGAACGCCTCCATGGCCTCCGCGTCGGTGACCGGGAAGTACTCGGCGCGGCCGATGTCCTTCAGGTGCGAGTGCTCGGGGCCCACGCCAGGGTAGTCGAGACCGGCGGAGATCGAGTGCGCCTCGGTGATCTGGCCGTCCTCGTCCTGCATGACGTACGACATCGCGCCGTGCAGCGAGCCGGGGGTGCCGGCCGTCAGGGTGGCGCCGTGGCTGCCGCTGTCGAGACCGGAGCCGCCGGGCTCGACGCCGACCAGGCGGACGTCCGCGTCGTCGATGAAGCCGTGGAAGATGCCGATGGCGTTCGAGCCGCCGCCGACGCAGGCGACGACGGCGTCGGGCAGCCTGCCCGCCTTCTCGAGGATCTGCTCACGCGCCTCGATGCCGATCACGCGGTGGAAGTCGCGGACGAGCAGCGGGAACGGGTGCGGGCCCGCGGCGGTGCCGAGCAGGTAGTGCGTCTCGTCGACGTTGGTGACCCAGTCGCGCAACGCCTCGTTGATCGCGTCCTTGAGGGTGCGCGACCCGGACTTCACCGGGATGACCTCGGCTCCGAGCAGGCGCATGCGCGCCACGTTCAGGGCCTGGCGCTCGGTGTCGACCTCGCCCATGTAGACGACGCAGTCGAGGCCTAGGAGCGCGCACGCCGTCGCGGTGGCCACGCCGTGCTGGCCGGCGCCGGTCTCGGCGATGACGCGCTTCTTGCCCATGCGCTTGGTCAGCAACGCCTGCCCGAGGACGTTGTTGATCTTGTGGGAGCCCGTGTGGTTGAGGTCCTCGCGCTTCAGCCACACCTGCGTGCCGGCGTGCTCCGCGAACTTCGGGGCCTCGGTCAGCAGGGACGGACGGCCCGCGAAGTCCTTGAGCAGACGCTGGAACTCGTTCACGAACTCCGGGTCGAGCCGCGCCTTGTCGTACTCCGCGGCCAGCTCGTCCACCGCGGCGATCAGGGCCTCCGGGACGAACCGGCCGCCCCACGGGCCGAAGTGGCCACGTGCGTCGGGATCGTGCGGTGTGGGCGTGAACTGGCCCATCGGGTAGCTCCTCTGAAGCTGTGTTCGAACGTGCCTACCGGCTCGGCCGGGGGCACGCGGGGTGTGAGCCCGCGGTCACGAGCTTGTTCACGGCGGCCTTGGGGTCTCCGCTGGTCACCAGGCTTTCGCCGACGAGCACCGCGTCAGCACCCGCGCCGGCGTACGACATCAGGTCGCCGGGCCCGGTCACGCCCGACTCGGCGATCTTGATCGTCTCGAAGGGTAGCCCCGGAGCGATCCTGCCGAAAACGTCTTTGTCGACCTCCAACGTGTGAAGGTTGCGCGCGTTCACGCCGATGACCGCCGAACCCGCCTCCAGCGCCCGGTCGGCCTCCTCGGCCGTGTGCACCTCGACGAGCGCCGTCATGCCGAGCGACTCGACGCGGTCGAGCAGCGACACGAGCGCGTTCTGCTCCAGCGCGGCGACGATCAGCAGCACCAGGTCGGCGCCGTGCATGCGCGCCTCGTGCACCTGGTAGGGCGACACGATGAAGTCCTTGCGCAGCAGCGGGATCTTCACCGCCCGGCGCACCGCGTCGAAGTCCGCCAGCGACCCGCCGAAGCGGCGCTGCTCGGTCAGCACGCTGATCACCGACGCGCCGCCCGCCTCGTACGCGGACGCGAGTTCGGCAGGCTCCGGGATCTCCGCCAGCGCGCCCTTGGAAGGGCTGCGGCGCTTGACCTCGGCGATGACACCCACGTTCGGCCCGCGCAGCACCGACAGCACGTCGAGCGGAGGGGCGGTCTTGGCCGCGCGCTCCTTGAGGACGTCGAAGGGCAACTGGGCCTCGCGAGCGGCGAGATCCTCACGCACACCTTCGAGGATCGATTCGAGAACCGTCACAGTCTTGCTCCCCTTCCCGCTACGGGGATGCTAACCCCGGCGGAGTAACGACCCGGCCACCGGGGTTCACCTGTCCCTGCAGCTAACCAAGGTTGTGCACGTGTCACATGCGCGAACGCAGGTGAATGATCTTCACTCGTTCGAGGAACGTTCGCCCGCCTTCGAATCGTCTGTCGGGTCGTCGCCGCGCTCCAGAGCGCGCCACAGGTCGGTCTCGGGGTCGTGCGCGCGGGCCTTCTGGCCGCCCATCCCGATCTTCGGCATCCGGCCTCCCAGCGCCACCTGGAGAGCGCCCGAGGCCACCACGAGGACGCCTCCGGCGATCGCGAGCCAGTGGCCGGAGAACGCCGCCACGACGCCGACGACGATCAGCAGCGCGCCGAGGACCCGGCGCGCCACCCCGCTGAACGCGAGGACCGCCGCGACGGACGCGAGGCACAGCAGCGCGACGGGCACGGAGTCCGCACCCCAGAAGGCACCCGCCGCGCCCACGAGCAGGAGCGCGGCGATCCACAGTGGACGGCTAGCGCTCAACTGCCGGCGCCATCGTCTGGGCGGTGGCGATCGCGGCCAGGACCGCGCCCGCCTTGTTCAGGCACTCGTTGTCCTCGGACAACGGGTCCGAGTCGGCCACGATGCCGCCGCCGGCCTGCACGTACGCCACCCCCTGGCGCACCAGGGCGGTGCGGATGGCGATGGCGGTGTCGGCGTCCCCGGCGAAGTCGAAGTAGCCGACGACGCCGCCGTAGAGGCCACGGCGAGTGGGCTCCAGCTCCTCGATGAGCTCCATCGCGCGTGGCTTGGGCGCACCGGACAGCGTGCCGGCCGGGAAGCAGGCGGCGACGGCGTCGTAGGCCGTCTTGCCCTCGGCCAGCTCACCGGTCACGGTCGACACGATGTGCATGACGTGGCTGTACCGCTCGACCTTGAAGAAGTCGACGACGTGCACCGAACCCGGCTTGCAGACGCGCCCCAGGTCGTTGCGGCCGAGGTCGACGAGCATGAGGTGCTCGGCGCGTTCCTTGTGGTCCGCGAGGAGGTCCTTCTCCAGCAGGGCGTCCTCTTCGGGGTCCTCGCTGCGCCAGCGGGTGCCCGCGATGGGGTGCGTGGTCGCCTTGCCGTCGCGCACCGTCACGAGCGACTCGGGGCTGGACCCGACGATGTCGAACCCGTCGAGACGCAGCAGGTACATGTAAGGGCTGGGGTTCGTCGCGCGCAGCACGCGGTAGATGTCGAGCGCGTCGGCGTCCGTGTCGATCTCGAACCGCTGCGACACGACGACCTGGAACGCCTCGCCCGCCCGGATGGCCTCCTTGGCCTTCTCGACGGCCGCGAAGTGCTCGGCCTGCGAGCGCCGGCGCCGGAACTCGGGCTTGGGCCGGGAGAACACGGCGGCCGTCGGCGGCGCGGGCGTGTGCAGCGCCGTGGTCATCTCGTCGAGGCGGCGCACCGCGTCGTCGTAGGCGGCGTCGACGCGCTCGGGCGAGTCGTCCCAGTTGATCGCGTTCGCGATGAGCGTGACGGTGCCCTCGTGGTGGTCGAGCGCGGCGAGGTCGGTCGCGAGCAGCATGACCAGTTCGGGGATCTTCAGGTCGTCCTCGGCGATGACGGGCAGCCGCTCCAGCCGCCGCACCGCGTCGTAGCCGATGTAGCCGACCATGCCGCCGGTCAGCGGGGGCATGCCGGGCAACGGGTCGGTGCGCAGCACCTCGACGGTCTCGCGCAGCACCTGCAGCGGGTCACCGCCGTCGGGCAGGCCGACAGGGCGCGTGCCCGTCCAGTACGCCTCGCCGCCGTTCGCCGTGAGCGCAGCGCTCGACCGCACGCCGATGAAGGACCACCGCGACCACGAGCGCCCGTTCTCCGCGGACTCGAAGAGGAACGTGCCCGGCTGATTGGCCCCGAGCTTGCGGTACAGGCCGACCGGGGTCTCCGCGTCCGCGAGCAGCTTGCGCACCACCGGGATGACCCGGCGGTTCACCGCGAGTTCGCGGAACTCCTCACGCGTAGGACTCACGGTCCCCAGACCAGCGGCGGCCACAGCCCCGATGACGCTCACCATGGCACCAATTGTTGCATAAATTCAACATCTGTTGAACTATGGCCCGTGTGGAGCAAGTGAACCAGAAACGCCGCGGTCGCCGAGCCGCGGGCGAGGACACCAGGGCGGCGCTCGTCGCGGCGGCCCGCGAGGTCTTCGTGGAGAAGGGCTACGACGGTGCCACGGTACGCGCGATCGCCGCCAAGGCGGGCGTGGACGCCGCGATGGTCAACCACTGGTTCGGCGGCAAGGAAGGCCTGTTCGCGCAGTCCGTCCTGCAGCTCCCCTTCGACCCCGCCGAGATCCTCAAGCGCCTGCTGGACGGCCCCGTCGAGGAGGCGGGCGAACGCATCATCCGCACCTTCGTGACGGTGTGGGACGCGACCGGCGGCGGCACGTTCGCCGCCCTGATCCGCAGCGTCACGAGCCAGCCGGAGGTGGCGGGCGCGTTGAAGGGGTTCCTCATCAACGCGATCTTCAACAAGGTGCTCGCGGAGATCGGCGCCGAACAACGCGAACTGCGTGCCACGCTCTGCGCGACGCAGATGGTGGGGCTCGGCATCGTCCGGTACGTCGTCGGGTTCGAGCCGCTGGCCTCGACCGACATGGAGACCGTGGTCAAGGCCATCGGCCCGAACATGCAGCGCTACCTCACCGGGGACCTCGACTAGGTCCTACGCAGCTGCCCGGACCGCGTCACGACCTGCTCCGGATGGGTGGAGCCGACAGAATCCACCTCACTCCCCGACCTGCACCAGCAACCATGGCCGTTTGATGACAAACAGCCATGGGAGGCACGGTGGCGGAGAGCGAAGAGGACTCCGAATGGCTCAGGCTCGCGATGGAGTTCACACTCGCGCGGCTGGTAAGACGTTCTGACTTCGAATTCGAGATCAAGCGCCTCGCTCTGAACCCGGAAATGGTCAAGATCAGAGTTGCGCTGGACCCAGCGGTACGAGCCAGCGCCCGACGAGCCTGCGAGCCGATGACCAACCGCACGCGGGCCGCCGCCGTGCACAGGGCTGGAATGCCACCGCTGTGGCCATCGAAGTGGAACTTCACGCTGCCACAGCGACACGCTCTGCAAGCGGCGGCGGCGATCCTCCTCAGTTGGCTACTTGTAGTCGAACTGCTCGGCTACTGGCTCCCCGGAGTCGTCCAGACGATCGGCTGGTTCGCCATCTGCGCATCCGTCTGGTTCCTGGCTTGGTACGGACTTCCGCCCACGGTAGGGCAATGGATCAGGTGGGCCGGAACACAGGCTCGACTGGTCTTCTGGATACCTACCGGACTGGCGAAACAACATCGCGAGCTCAGGGACGACGTTCTCGTCCCTGAACTGAGGGAATGGCTGCACCGTCAGGCGACGCCGTCGTTCGAGCTGGCCATACGGCTGCGCGATGCGAGTGGTCTGACGATGCCTCCCGATCTGCTTCCGCTTGTGCGCACAGCGGCGGTAGACAGGTGCGCACACGAGGTAGCCCGCTTGATGCCTTCGGCAATCGGGCTCGCGGGAACGCGCGGCGCGGGCAAGACCACCATCGTCGAACGAGCCGTCCGCGGCGAGTTCAGCGATGGACCACAGCACTCGATGCTCGGAATCATGACCAGTGCTCCCGTGCGCTATGACGCCAGGGACTTCGCTCTGCACATTCACAGCCGTGTTTGCCGGGAAGTGTTGAACTTCTTGGCGAACGCGCACGAGTCCGGCGGGACCGAAACTCAACGCGAGTGGCGACGCTTACATCGCACGCAACGCCTCCGGGCGTCGTTGGCGGACATGGCTCGCGGGGGCATACAAGTCATGGTCCTTCTCGGACTTGCGGCAGGCGTCTACACACTGGCACTGCCTTGGCATTGGAGCGCGTTCTCCGACGTTGAGGCAGCACGAGACGCAGTCGCGCGAATCGCGTTGAGCGCACAGGCCGACCCCATTGCTGTGCTGCACCAACTGGAGCGGCGACACGCCGGCTTGGCACTGTGCGCAGCTTTGATCGTGGCGGCTTTGCTGACCGTGGTGCGCAGATTCATCTGGCGCGGGACCAAGGGCACCATGAGCTTGCTCTGGCGCTGGTTCCGCACTCGCAACGCCTATATCCGTCCCGTTCCAAGCCACGTCGCGTTGCGCAAGGTCGCGGAGCAGCACCTGCGCAGGATTCGCTTTCTGCAAACGCACACCGAAGGATGGTCGGGCAAGGTGAGCGGCCCGAGGGGAACGGACTTCGGACTCAGCAGGTCGCTGGCGAGAACCGAACAACCATGGACTCATCCCGAGGTCGTGGCGCGGCTCCGCGAGTTCCTCGAACTCGTTGTCGACGTGCTCGGCGCCAAGCCCACCGGCCTCAGCGGAATCGTGATCGGCATCGACGAGCTGGACAAGATCTCTGACCCTGACGACGCACACCGGTTCCTCAACGAGATCAAGGGGATCTTCGGTGTCAACCGCTGCCTCTTCCTGGTCTCCGTGTCAGACGACGCGCTCACGGCGTTCGAACGTCGCGGCATGCCTGCGCGTGACGCCTTCGACAGTGCGTTCACGACCATGATCAATGTTCAACCGTTCACCCTCGAAGAGTCGGAAACCTGGCTCGCTCAACGCGCGTTGGGGATTCCCGAGCCGTTCGTCTGGTTGTGCCATTGCCTGTCCGGAGGGTTGCCAAGGGACCTGGGGCGCGTGGCAATCGCCTTGCACGATCTCGATGACCAATGCACACGGCTTGGCGACGTAACCCAAGCTTTGGTGCGCAGCGACTTAACCGTCAAGGTCCGCGCGTTTGGACACAGCGCGAAACGAGCTGCCCGGACCGACGAAGACGAGCCTGGTCAACCGCACGAACTGATCCACGATCTGCAAACCGTCGCCAGCACCGAGTTGGTCGAGCTGGAGAAACTCGCGCTGCACATCTGGCCCGAACCTGACCGCCCACCGCGCACCGAACTGGAGCACCTTCGTGCGGAAGCAGCCTGCTACCTGATCTTCTGCCAGACCCTCGTCGAAGTGTTCCACGACGAGCTCAGTCCGTCAGATCTGCGCCACCCCGGCCCGCCAGCATCCGCTGAGCACCGCGGGGAGGCGGCCGGCGTCGTCGTTCTTGCCCGCGCTCGGCAACACATGGCTGTCGACATCCCCCTCGCCCGGAACACCATCGGGGACTTCCGCGCCGAGATGGGCGCCCGCAAGTAGGCCCTCAGGCGTCGGCGAGCAGGACCGTCGCGTCGAAGCACGTGCGGTCGCCGGTGTGGCAGGCCGCGCCCTGCTGGTCGACGGTCAGCAGCAGCGTGTCGCCATCGCAGTCCAGGCGCACCTCGTGCACGTACTGGGTGTGGCCGGACGTCTCGCCCTTCACCCACAGCTGCTGGCGGCTGCGCGAGTAGTAGGTCGCGCGACGGGTCGTGAGGGTGCGGTGCAGCGCCTCGTCGTCCATCCACGCCACCATGAGCACCTCACCGGTGCCGCGCTGCTGGGCCACGGCGCACACGAGGCCGTCCGCGGTGCGCTTGAGGCGTTGCGAGACGGCGGGGTCGAGCGGGCTGCTCAACGGGGACCTCCCAGGTGTTCACGAGCTGGTCCGGTGTTGAGCAGGACCACTCCGTAGATGTGCACGGCGGACAGCACGCCGGACGCGACGCGGGCCCACACCGGTCCGTCGGCCAGCACGATGACGAGGTGCAGCAGCGCCACCAGGATGAAGACGATCATCGCCGGGTAGTGCATGAACCTCAGCCGCAGCAGCAGGGCCGCGGCGATCGGGAGCTCGACGATCGCGAGGAACGACGGCAGCTTCAGCACGTCGGCGTCCCCGGTTGTGCGCCACATGATCAGGCCCACGACGAAGAACACCAGCGCGCCGCCGAGCGCGACCGCCGAGGCGACCCGCACCTCGACGGGTTTCATCGCACCACGACGCCCGCCTGGCGCAGGCCGTCCTTGACCTCGCTGATGCGGAGCTGGCCGAAGTGGAAGACGCTCGCGGCGAGCACGGCGTCGGCGCCCGCGGCGACGGCCGGGGCGAAGTGGTCGACCGCGCCCGCGCCACCGCTCGCGATCAGCGGGACGTCCACCTCGCGGCGGACGAGTTCGAGGAGTTCGAGGTCGAAGCCCGCCTTGGTGCCGTCGGCGTCCATGGAGTTCAGCAGGATCTCGCCGACGCCCAGTTCCTGGCCCTTCGCGGCCCACGCGATGGCGTCGATGCCGGTGCCGTTGCGGCCGCCGTGGGTGGTGACCTCGAAGCCGGTGCCGCCGGGCACGCGCCGCGCGTCGACGGACAGCACGATGCACTGCGCGCCGTACCGCTCCGAGCACTCCTTGAGGAGTTCGGGGCGGGCGATGGCGGCGGTGTTGAGGCTGACCTTGTCCGCACCCGCGCGGAGCAGCTTGTTGACGTCCTCGGGGCTGCGCACGCCGCCGCCGACCGTGAGGGGGATGAACACCTGCTCGGCGGTGCGGCGGACCACGTCGAACGTCGTCTCGCGGTCGCCGCTGCTGGCCGTCACGTCGAGGAACGTCAGCTCGTCGGCGCCCTCGGCGTCGTACGCCCTGGCGAGCTCGACCGGGTCGCCCGCGTCGACGAGGTTGGTGAAGTTGACGCCCTTCACCACCCGGCCGCGGTCGACGTCGAGACAGGGGATGACACGGACCGCGACTGACATGCGCGAAAGCCTACCGGGGAGCCCCGGGAAACCCGCGTGGAGGACTACGCTGCGGCGCCATGATCAGCGACTTGGGCGAGGGCAAGTACCTGCTGCTGACGACGTTCCGCAAGGACGGGACCGCCGTACCGACGCCGGTCTGGGTCGTGAGCGGCGAGAACGACGACGTGATCTACGCCTGGAGCGCGCGGGACACCGGCAAGGTCAAGCGCATCCGGCGCAGCGGGACCGTCGAGGTCGGCCCGTGTGACGTCCGCGGCAACCCCCAGGGCCCGTCCGTGCCGGCCCACGCCGTGCTGCTCGACGACGCCGCCAGCGACGACGTGCGGGCGCGCATCTCGAAGAAGTACGGCCTGTTCGGGTGGGTCACGGTCTTCGGCAGCAAGGTACGGCGCGGGCGGACCGGATCGGTCGGCATCCGCATCACGGCGGGCGCCGATCAAGCTTGAGTTGAGTCGTCAACATCGGATCAACGTTGAGTCGACTGGTCAACGTCGACTCAACGTTGACTCCGTCAAATCAACGTTGACGCGGGTCGTCAACCTGGACGTGCCAAAGGTTTGCGCACCGAAGACAACGTTGTCATCATCAACGTTGACCAGGCACGTCAACGTTGATCGGCGGTTGTCCATGTTGAGTCAACGTTGATCGCGATGCGTCAACCCGAGGTTGACCGGCGAATCAATGTCAACCTAGAGTTGACGGATGATCCAGTTGACCGACCTCATCGTCACCGTCGCCCAGGAGGCCGACGACGCTCTCGTGCGCCTGGCGAAGGCCGTCGAGATGAGCGGTCAGCTGAACGAGCTCGGCGACCACCTGATCGGCCACTTCGTGGACGAGGCGCGGCGCGGTGGGGCGAGCTGGGCCGAGATCGGGGAGAGCCTCGGCGTCACGAAGCAGGCGGCGCAGAAGCGGTTCGTGCCGAAGGAGTCGCCGGAGCTCGGCAAGCCGACGATGGAGCGCTACACGCAGCGGTCGCGGCGGGTCATCGCGCTGGCGCGGCACCACGCGCGGTTCAGCGAGCGGATCGGGACGGAGCACCTGCTGCTCGGATTGCTCGACGAGTCGGCGGGGCTCGCGGCCAAGACGATCGCGAAGCTGGAGTCAGGCGACGGCAGCACGCGCATCGCGACCCTCAACCGGCTCGACACCGAGGCCAAGCAACGGCCGGAGAAGCAGCCGTACACGACGCACTGCAAGAAGGCGCTCGAACTGGCCGTGCGCGAGGCGTTGCGGATGGGGCACATGTTCATCGGCACCGAGCACATCCTGCTCGGGGTGCTGCTGGAGGCCGACGGGACCGCGGCCGACGTGCTTCACAACACGGGTGTGACGCACGCGGCCGCGGCCGCTCACATCGAGTCGGTCGTCAACGGACCGCAGCGAGTGCTTCCGGGAGCGTGAACGCGCCGGCGTACAGGGCCTTGCCGATGATGGAACCCTCGACGCCGTCCCGGGACAGCGCGGACAGGGCCACCAGGTCGTCCACAGTGGACACGCCGCCGGACGCGATGACCGGGGCGTCGGTGCGGGCGCAGACCTCGCGCAGCAGGTCGAGGTTCGGGCCGGTGAGCGTGCCGTCCTTCGACACGTCCGTGACGACGTAGCGGGTGCAGCCGTCGCGGTCGAGCCGGTCGAGGACCTCCCAGAGGTCACCGCCGTCCGACGTCCAGCCGCGGCCCTTCACGCGGTGCCCCTGCTCGGTGATGCGGACGTCGAGGCCCACGGCGATCTGCTCGCCGTACGCGGCCAGCGCCTTCGCGCACCACTCCGGGTCCTCGAGCGCGGCGGTGCCGAGGTTCACCCGCGCGCAGCCGGTGGCGAGGGCCGCCTCCAGGGAGGCGTCGTCGCGGATGCCGCCGGACAGCTCCACCTTCACGTCGAGCTCGCCGACGACGCGGGCGATCAGCTCGCGGTTGGAGCCGCGACCGAACGCCGCGTCGAGGTCGACGAGATGGATCCACTCCGCCCCGTCGCGCTGCCACTGCAGGGCCGCGTCGAGCGGCTCGCCGTAGTTCGTCTCGGTACCGGCTTCGCCCTGCACGAGCCGGACGGCACGACCGTCGGCCACGTCAACAGCGGGGAGGAGTGTGAACGTCACGCGGTCAGCCTAGCGTCACCGAGGACGAGGGCGGCCACGCGCTCCTGGGCCTCCGTCGCCCGCGGGAACGCGGACGGCAGCGGCGTGCCCGGTCCGGTTGCGGCAGGTCCGACGCCCGTCCACGGCCCGAAGACCAGGATCCCGACGAACGCGGGGTACTGCTGCACCAGTGCCATGTAGAGGTACTGGGTGCTTTCGAGGTCCGCATCGGACCTGTCCGCGCACCCCGGCTGCGGCGCGGCCTCGGGCAGCAGGAACAACTCCTTGCCCGGCGCGCGCTCCGCGAGCTTCGCCATGCGCGCGTCCAACTCCTCGTAGCCGGCGCAGTGCTCGGTGAAGCCGACCCAGTCGACGGCGCCGGGCACGCTGAACGAGTCGTCGACGCGGGTGCCCTCCACGATCAGCACGACTTTCTTGCCGGGGAACGTGTTCTTGACCTGCTCGGCCGAGGAAGGCCCGGACAGCACGAACCCGGCGACGCGGTCGAGGCGCGGACGCACCTTGGCGGCGAGCACCGACCAGTTCGCGTCGGCCACGTCGACGAGGCACCCGGCGGGCGCGCAGTCCTTCAGCACCTCGGCGCCGCGGGTGTCGTTGATCCGCACCAGGTTCAGGTTGCTGCGGCCGCGCACCTCCGGCAGGTGGTTGCCGCCGGCAGCGCTCAGCCGCGCGCCGTAGTAGCCGTAGTAGCGCAGCTGCGAACCCGGAAGTTTGCGCAGGTCGTCGGAGTTGAGCTGGGCGATGCGCAGGTCGTCCACGAGGCTGACGGTCTGGTCGGTGCTCGCCTGCCGTCCGAGGTAGACCCACAGTCGCGAGGTGGGCACCTCCGTGCCGAGCGTCACCGTCTTGCGCTTGCCGTTGACCGAGAGGTCGAGCGAGGTGCCGGAGAGCTTGAGCGTCACGTCGAACGCGCCGTCACGCTTGGCCGCGGCGAACGACGGCAACACCACTGCGGACTGACCGGCCTGGAACACCTCCACGCCCCCGTTGGCGCGCAACACGAAGCCGAGGTCGATGTCCTGATTGGACACATGACCCCGGCTGTTGGCCGACCGCGCCAGCGCGATCGAGGACCAGTCGGCGGACGTGCGGTCACCCGCGACCGGGGTGAGCCGGGCCGAGATCGACGACCCGGTGGACGGCGCGTCGAGCCGCACCGCCGTCGTGCCGTGGTGCAGCGACAGCGCCCCGCGGTACCGGGGGTTGTCGACCTGCGCGGACGAAGCCGGCGGCACCGTCGGGTCATCAGGCTTGCCGGACACCCGGCTGTACGTGACGGCGCCGGTGCCCTGGCGCTGCTCGAGGTTGTCGTTGAGGCCGTAGGTCGGATCCGCGTGCACGGCCTCGTCGAAGGAGTCGTGGAACGGTGCCGGTGCGGCGTGCGCGCCCCCAGGCACGGCGACGAAGGCAGCCGACACAGCGGCTACCGTCAGCAGTCGTGTGATCACGACAAGGTAGTCAACCAGTTCTGCAGCAGGTGCGCCCCGGCATCGCCGGACTTCTCCGGGTGGAACTGGGTCGCCCACAGCGGACCGTTCTCGACGGCCGCGACGAACTCGTCGCCCGCGTGGTCGGCCCACGTCACGAGCGGCGCCTTGAGGTGGTCGGCCGGCTCGAGCTCCCAGCGGCGCACGCCGTAGGAGTGCACGAAGTAGAACCGCGTGTCCTTGTCCAGCCCGGCGAACAGCTGCGACCCCTCGGGCGTGCGCACGGTGTTCCAGCCCATGTGCGGCACGATCGGCGCTTCGAGCCGCTCGACCGTGCCCGGCCACTCACCGCAGCCCTCGGTCAGCACGCCGTGCTCGATGCCGCGGTCGAACAGGATCTGCATGCCCACGCAGATGCCGAGCACCGGACGGCCACCGGCGAGGCGCGCGCCGATGATCCTGGCGCCGCGCACCGAGTTGAGGCCCTCCATGCACGCCGCGTAAGCACCGACGCCGGGGACGACGAGACCGTCCGCCTCACGGGCGGCGCGGGGGTCGGACGTCACCTCGACATCGGCGCCGACCCGCTGGAGCGCGCGCTCGGCCGAGCGCAGGTTGCCGGAGCCATAGTCAAGTACGACGACACGTGCCACGCCGTCCAGGTTAGTCGGTCGGAACCGCACCCTGGGTCACCGGGATGACCGGCAACACCGTGTTGATCGGTTTCGTCCGCACGAGCCGCCGCCGGAGCATCACCAGCAACCCGACGAGCAACGCCAGCAGCAACGCGCCGATCAGGTAGTAGACGACCGCCGGAATGTTCAGCAGGACCGTCACCAGCGCCGTGACCACCATCAGCGGGAAGATCAGCGCCAACGGCCACAGCTGCGCGCGCGGCGGCTCCAGCGTGGTCAGCACGGCGTCCGCCCGGCCCTGCTCGGTGAGTTCGGCCACCTGCGCGACCTCCGACAACCCGGCGGCGCGGAAGAAGTCGGGGATCGCCGCGCGGCCGTTGCGGAAGTCGCGGATGCGTTCGAGCGTGCCCTTGCGGCTCGCGGACGGGTACAGCGCGGTGAGCTTGTCGATGGCGTCGAGCTGCCACTTCTCCTTCTCGCGCAGGTCGACCATGCCCGCGGTCATGCGGTCGAACGCCCTGCCGATCGGCCCGGACTGCTTGGCCTCCCCCGACAGCCGCAGCACGGCCTCGCGCGATCTCCACATCGAGGCGCGGCCTAGCGACGTCGTGAACATGTAGAGCAACGCGGCGTCGTCGTTCCACACGGCCAGCGCGGCGCCGCCCCCGATCTTGCGCACCCGGTTCGTCATGTACGCGGCCTCGTTGAGCTTCGTGGCCGGCGGCGGCAGGAGCACCGTGCCGGACTGCACCGGGACGAGTGCCGCGGGGCCCACGTTGCCGCTGTGCATGGCCTTCTGCAGCTCGGCGGCGTTCAACGGGGTCCAGATCAGCATTCTCACGACCAACATCATTCCTGGTCGGCTTCGCGCGCCCATGCGGACATGCCCAGAACATCGCGTACCGGGAACGCATCCGTGCGACGAACACGGCTCCACACCACCGCACTGGCGGCGCCGTTCCACACCAGCACGAACGCCAGCAGCACGCACACCGGAACCGTGATCAGTACCGGGATTTCGAGCGCCATCAGCAGGAAGACGAGCACACCGGATCCCGCGGCCATGCCGAGGAACGGCAGTCGCGGGTCGACCCACGGCGCGTCGGGCATGCCGTTGCGCTCGCCGACGAAGCTCTCCCACCACTTCTTCTCGTGGTGTGGAAGGGCATCGTCGACTTCCCCGCCGTCGATCCGCACCAGCGCCTGGGCGTCCAGGAAGTACCCGGCAGTCGCCGCGGTGGCGCCGGCTCGAACGAGTCGTCCGGGCCGAACCTCCACCCCCGGATCTCGCCGTCGAAGTAGACGAGCCACGCCGTCGAAGTAGACGAGCCACGCCGTCGACTCCGTCCACATGAGACCGATCCGCCTGCCTTTGACGATGCGCAGGTCGTCGATCAGCGTCTCCGCCGTGTACGGCTCAGGGCCGAGCACGAACGTGCCGTGCGGAACGGGAACCAGCAATCGAGGCCTGACCGCGCGCTTGCTCAGTTCCGCACTCGTGCGGTCAGGATCGGTAGTGGTCCACACGACCACACGTGGGTTGGGCACGATCAGGATCTTTCCTGATCGTGCCCCGATCTCACGGCCGAACCGCGCGAGAAGGCGCGCCGGTCCAGTCATCCCCCATGGCGAACATGTTCCTTCACCCCCTGAAGAAACTCCGCACAGCGCTCCCCAGCCCCACCACGTCGAGATCATGAGCGGAGTCATGGTCTTCGGCCGTGCCGTAGTTGCGGAGCTCTGCGTGTCGTTTGACGCCTATAGAACGCACACGGTGCGGAATTTGTTGCAGTGTTTCCGAAATCAGATGAGAAGAAGTTCCTTCGAGGTACGGCTCGGCCACCATCACGTCGGCGTGGTCGGTGTCCTGCACCGCCTTGCGCAGGCCGTCGGAGTCGAACGGACGGATCGTCGCCGCGTAGAGGACGGTGACATCGGCTTTCTCGCACTCGACGGCCGCGAGGACGCGGTCGAGCATCGGGCCCACGGCGAGGATGACGCCGCGCTTGCCGTGTTTCAGGGTTGTGAATCCCTCGCCCACGGGATGCGGTCGCGTGTTCTCGCGCAGCGAAAGCCTCATGTAGACGCGGTTCTCGTCCTTGAGGGCCTGGCGCAGCAGCGGGACGACCTCGTCCGGGTGGCCGGGCACGTGCACGGTCCAGCCGGGCAGCGTGTCGAACAACGCCACGTCGGCGGGTGACTGGTGGGTGCGGCCCCACGCCGGGTCGTCATAGGACGCTCCGATGCTGACGAACACCGCGCCGACGTCCTGGTGTCCGATGTCGAGCTTGATCTGTTCGTAGGGCCGTTCGACCAGGAACGGCGCGTAGCTGTGCACGACCGGGCGCAGACCGGCCAGGGCGAGGCCGCTCGCCACGCCGACCATGGTCTGCTCGCGGATGCCGACGTCCACGACGCGTTCGTTCTCCTGCGGGAACTCGTTGCTGGAGATCACCGCGGTCACCACGGCGATGCGCGGGTCGGCGGCGATCTCGTCGTTGACCGTCTTCACGAAGGCCTGGCGCATGTTGGTCATCAGTAGCTCTTCTCCACCTTGGCGACTACGGCGTGCGGACGGTCGTGCGGCGCGGTCAGAGCGGCGAAGATCGCCTCGTGGTCGCGGCCGTCGATCTCCGCCGTCTGCCAGCCCTCGACGGCGAACCTGCGCGCGATGCCGCCGGGCCAGCCGTACATCGCGGACTGGTTGTCGATCACGATCGTGGTGAGGTTCGAGACGCCCCGCCGTGCCGCCACCGCGATGGCCTCGTGGTTGCTGCCCTCGTCCAGCTCACCGTCGCCGACCAGCACGAACGTGCGGCCCCGGCTGCCCGCGATCCGCTGGCCGATGGCCGTGCCGACGGCGATCGGCAGGCCGTGGCCGAGCGAGCCGCTGCTGATCTCCGCGCCGCGCACGAGCACCCGGTCGGGGTGCTGGCCGAGCGGGCTGTCCCACGACGTCCAGTTGTCCAAAATGGACTCCTTGATGAACCCCTTCTCGGCGAGGACGGCGTAGTACGCCATCGGGCCGTGGCCCTTGGAGAGCAGGAACCGGTCGCGGTCGGGGTCGTCGACGGTCGCGGGTGTGACGTTGAGGACCTTGTCGTAGAGGACCCAGAGCACGTCGATGGTGGAGGCCGCAGCCCACTCGTGCTTCTCGTCCCCGGTCATCCTCGCGAAGAGCTCTGGTATCCGTTGCATGGCACCAACTCTTCAACCTCGACCATGCTGGAGGTCAAGACCGTTACCATGATCTGGTGAGCAAGCTGCCGGAAATGCTGACCATCGGCCAGGTCGCCGAACGCAGCGGCGTGCCCCACACGGCGCTGCGCTTCTACGAGGACAGGGGCCTGATCGCCTCGGTGCGCACGGCGGGCAACCAACGCCGCTACCTGCGCTCGGTGCTGCGCCGGCTCGCGTTCATCCGCACCGCCCAGCGCGTGGGCCTCACCCTGGAGGACGTCCGCGACGCTCTCGCCCAGCTCCCGGACAACCGCACGCCGACGAAGTCCGACTGGGAACGCCTCTCGCGCTCGTGGAAGTCGGAACTCGACGCGCGGATCGACGCGCTGTACCGGCTGCGCGACCGCCTCACCGGGTGCATCGGGTGCGGCTGCCTGTCGCTGCGCAGCTGCGCGCTGCAGAACATCGACGACGAGCAGGCGTCGCACGGGCCGGGCGCGCCCAAGCTCAAGCCGGTGCTCGAGGGCGGCACGGACTAGAAACCGCAAAACCGCTGGACTCGCTGTGGTTTGCTGGTGGCCAAATGGAAGACGAAAGAATGATCCGCCTCTCCAAGCGGATGTCCAAGGCGCTCCGGCACAAGCCCGAGCGCGTCGGCCTCACCCTCGATCCGGCCGGCTGGGTGCCCGTGGCCGATCTCCTGAACGCGCTCGGCGTCTCCGAGGCCGACATGCTCGAGGTCGTCGCCCGCAACGACAAGAACCGCTTCACGGTCGTGGGCGACCGCATCCGGGCCAACCAGGGCCACAGCGTCGAGGTCGACCTCGGCCTGCCCACGGCGGTCCCGCCCGAGCAGCTGTTCCACGGCACGGTGGCGCAGTACCTCGACGACATCATGCGCGACGGACTGCGCCCGATGTCACGTCACGACGTGCACCTCTCGCCCGACCGCGAGACCGCCCGCCGCGTCGGCGCACGACGCGGGCGACCGTTGATCCTGGTCGTCGACGCCGCCGCCATGCACGCGGACGGCCTCGAGTTCCGGCTCAGCACCAACGGCGTGTGGCTCACGCAGCACGTCCCCGCCCGCTACCTTCGGACCTCGTGAAGCACATCGTCGAAGCCGGCTACGACGTCATCGCGGAGCGGTACGTCCACTGGTCCGCCCAGATCGCCGACGACCCGCGACTGCGCTACCTCGCCGAGTTCGACGAACGCCTGCCCGACGGCGCGAAGGTCCTCGAACTCGGCTGCGGCGCGGGCGTGCCGTGCGGCCGCAAGCTCGCCGAACGGCACGACCTGCTCGGCGTCGACCTGTCCCAGCGGCAGATCGATCTAGCCCGCGCGAACGTGCCGGGCGCGCGGTTCGAGAAGGCCGACATGACCGCGCTCGACTTCGCGGAGGGCTCGTTCGACGGCATCGCCGCGTTCTACTCGATCCTGCACGTGCCGCGCGCCGAACAGCCCGCGCTGCTCGCGAAGATCGCGGGCTGGCTGAAGCCCGGCGGCCTGTTCCTCGCCTCGCTCGGCACCGGCACGCCGGACGTCACCGAGACCTGGCTCGGCGTGGACATGTTCTTCGGCAGCAACACGCCCGAGCAGAACCGGGCGCTGCTCGCCGCGCACCTGGAGATCGTCGTCGACGACCTGGTGACCATGCACGAGCCGGGCCCGGTGGCGTTCCACTGGGTCCTCGCCCGCAAGTCCTAGAGCAGCCAGAGGACGGCGCCGCCGACGGCCACGACCGTCAGCACCAGCAGGATGATCGCCAGGAACTTGGCGGTCTTCCAGGTGGTGTAGACGCCACCGGCCAGGAAGCCCGCGAGGGCCAGCAGGCCGATGACGACGACTTCCTTCGGCATCAGAGCACGCCCTTGGTCGACGGGATGCCGCCGACGCGCGGGTCGGGCTCGGTCGCCGTGCGCAGGGCGCGGGCGATGGCCTTGTACTCGGCTTCCGCGATGTGGTGCGGGTCGCGGCCGTACTCGACCCGCACGTGCAGGGCGATCTGGGCGTGGAAGGCGAGCGACTCGAAGACGTGCCGGTTGAGCACGAACGGGTAGTTGCCGCCGATGACGAAGCTGTTGAACTGCTCCGGCTCGCCCTTGTGCACGGTGTACGGGCGGCCCGAGACGTCCACCGCCGCGTGCGCGAGGGTCTCGTCCATCGGGATCCAGCAGTCGCCGAAGCGGCGGATGCCCTTCTTGTCGCCCAGCGCCTCGCGCAGGGCCTGGCCCAGGACGATGGCGATGTCCTCGACCGAGTGGTGGGCGTCGATGTGCGTGTCGCCGGTGGCCCGGACGATCAGGTCGAAGCTGCCGTGCACGCCGAACGCCGTCAGCATGTGGTCGTAGAACGGCACTCCCGTGCTGATCTCGACCTGGCCGGTGCCGTCGAGGTCGATCTCGACGTAGACCGACGACTCCCTGGTGGTGCGCTCCACCTTGCCTACACGGCTCACCGGCTGACCTCCTTGCTGGCCGCGAGGAACGCGTCGTTCTCCTCGGGCGTTCCGACGGTCACCCGCAGGTGACCCGTGATTCCGACGTCCCGGATGAGCACGCCGTGGTCCAAATAGGACTTCCAGACCTCACGTGCGTTCTCGAACCAGCCGAACAGCACGAAGTTCGCGTCCGACGGCACCACCTGGAAGCCCAGGTCCGTCAGCGCCGCGGACACCCTGTCGCGTTCGGCGGCGAGCTTCGCCACCGAGCCCAGGGTCTCCGAGGCGTGGCGCAGCGAGGCGCGCGCGGCCGCCTGGGTCAGGGCCGAGAGGTGGTACGGCAGGCGCACCAGCTGCAGCGCGTCCACCACGGCCGGGGCCGCCGCCAGGTAGCCGAGACGGCCGCCGGCGAACGCGAAGGCCTTCGACATGGTGCGCGAGACGATCAGCCGCGAGCCGAACTCGTCCAGCAGCTTGATCGCGCTCTCCTGCGGGGAGAACTCCGCGTACGCCTCGTCCACCACGATCATGCCGGTCGTGGAGGCGATCAGCAGGCGCAGGTCCTCCAGCGGGATCGACTGGCCCGTCGGGTTGTTCGGCGACGTCACGAAGACGACGTCCGGCTTCGTCTCCGCGATCAGCGCCGCGGCCTTCTCCACGTCCAGCGAGAAGTCGGCACGGCGCGGGGTCGGCGACCACTCGGTGCGCGTGCCCGCCGCGATGATCGGGTGCATCGAGTACGACGGCTCGAAGCCCAGCGCCACCCGGCCGGGACCGCCGAACGCCTGCAGGATCTGCTGGAGGATCTCGTTGGACCCGTTGGCAGCCCACACGTTCTCGGACGTGAGCGGCACCGACGTGGCCTCGCTCAGGTACGCGGCCAGGTCGTCGCGCAACGCCACCGCGTCGCGGTCCGGGTACCGGTGCAGCTCGCCCGCGATCTCGGCCACCGCCGCGACGACGTCGGCGGCGAGCGCGTCCGTCGGCTCGTACGGGTTCTCGTTGGTGTTCAAGCGGTACGGGACGTCGAGCTGCGGCGCACCGTAGGGCGTGCGGCCGCGCAGGTCCTCGCGCAGGGGCAGGTCCGACAGCTCCACCCGTGCGCCGATCACTGGCTTCATCGAGAGAACCTCGCTGTCACTGCCTGCCCGTGCGCGGGCAGGTCTTCCGCGTTGGCCAGCGCGACGACCTTGTCCGCGACCTCCCGCAGCGCTTCCTCGGAGTAGTCGATCACGTGGATGCCGCGCAGGAACGTCTGCACCGACAGCCCCGACGAGTGCCGCGCGCACCCGGCGGTCGGCAGCACGTGGTTCGAGCCGGCGCAGTAGTCGCCGAGCGACACCGGCGAGTGCGCGCCGACGAAGATCGCGCCGGCGGACCGGATCCGCGCCGCCACCTCACGCGCGTCGCGCGTCTGGATCTCCAGGTGCTCGGCCGCGTACGCGTCGACCACGCGGACGCCTTCGTCCACAGTGGACACCAGCACGGTGCCGGACTGCCTGCCGCCCAACGCCGTGCGGATGCGCTCGGTGTGCTTGGTCGCGCCGACCTGGCGCTCCAGCTCGGCGTCCACCGCGTCCGCCAGTTCGACGGAGTCCGTCACCAGCACCGACGCCGCCAGCGGGTCGTGCTCGGCCTGGCTGATCAGGTCGGCGGCCACGTGCACCGGGTCGGCCGACGAGTCGGCCAGGATCGCGATCTCCGTCGGCCCTGCCTCGGAGTCGATGCCGATCAGCCCGCGCAGCAACCGCTTGGCCGCCGTCACGTAGATGTTGCCGGGACCGGTGACGACGTCGACCGGGGCCAGTTCGGCACCGTCGGTGTCCACGCCTCCGTGCGCCAGCAACGCCACGGCCTGGGCGCCGCCCACGGCCCACACCTCGTCGACGCCGAGCAGCGCGGCGGCGGCGAGGATCGTCGGGTGCGGCAGGCCGCCGAACTCGGCCTGCGGCGGCGACGCGACGACCAGCGACTCGACGCCGGCGATCTGCGCGGGCACCACGTTCATGATGACCGTCGACGGGTACACGGCCAGACCACCGGGCGCGTAGAGGCCGACGCGGGCGACCGGCACCCACCGCTCCGTGACCGTGCCGCCGGGCACCACCTGAGTGGTCGTGTCGACGCGCTTCTGGTCGGCGTGCACCTTGCGGGTGCGCACGATGACCTCTTCCAGCGCCTCGCGGACGGCCGGGTCCAACGAGGACAAAGCGGACGAAATCTCCGAAGCGGGCACACGGACAGAAGCAGGACGAACACCGTCGAACTTCTCGGTGTACTCCAGCGCCGCTTCGACTCCGCGTTCGGCGATCGCGTCCACCAAAGGCCGCACATGATGCAGAACCGCGTCCACGTCCACCTCGGCGCGCGGGACAACAGCGCGCAACTGAGCGGGAGTCGTGGTGCGACCTCGCAGGTCGATGCGGTTGAGCATGACTTACAGCCTAGTTCCTGCAGAAATCTGTCAACGGTCAGCCCGCTATCGGCGCTACTCAGCCTGTGACGCCCCGGCCACGCTCGGTCGAGCACATCTCCGTCGCAAACCCCTGCTGATGATGGAGGACCCATGTTCACCAAGCGCCGCGGCAAGATCGCCGCGATGCTCGCGCTGTGCCTGCCCGTGCTGGTCGCGGGCATGGCGACGCCCAGCACGGCCGACTCGGGCCGCTACCTGCTGGAAATCACCGCGAACACGTCGGCCGAACGCACCAAGATCGCCCAGAGCGGCGTCGACGTGCTCGGTGCGGTGAAGCTCACGACCGTCTCGGTCGTCGCGGACAAGGCGCAGTACCGGGCCCTGCAGGCCACCGGACTGCCGATCAAGTACGTCGGCGACTTCGAGAAGGAGCTCAAGGCACTCGGCAAGGTCGACTTCGCCGACCCGCAGCCGGGCCAGATCGGCACGCAGGACTTCCCGTCCGGCTACGCGGGCTACCACAACTTCGCGGAGACGACCGCCGAACTCCAGCAGACCGTGCGCGACCACCCCACGCTCGCGAGCCTCCGCAGCATCGGCAAGAGCGCGCAGAACCGGGACATCTGGGCCCTCAAGGTCAGCGACAACGTCGCGACCGACGAGGCGGAGCCCGAGGTGATCTTCACCTGCAACCAGCACGCGCGTGAGCACATCACCGTCGAGCAGTGCCTGCAGATCATCAAGCGCTACACCGACAACTACGCCACGCCGGCCATCAAGAACCTGGTGGACAGCCGCGAGGTGTGGTTCGTCCCGATGGTCAACCCGGACGGCGTCGAGTACGACATCGCCACGGGTTCGTTCCGCGGCTGGCGCAAGAACCGCCAGGGCAACGGCACCGACCTCAACCGCAACTGGGGCTACAAGTGGGGCTGCTGCGGCGGTTCCAGCGGCAGCACGACCTCGGACACCTACCGGGGCCCGTCGGCGTTCTCCGCTCCGGAGACCACGGCCATCAAGAACTTCGTGGACTCGCGCGTGGTCGGCGGTGTTCAGCAGATCAAGACGAACATCGACTTCCACTCGTTCTCGGAACTCGTGCTGTGGCCCTTCGGCTACACCACCGCGAACACCGCGCCGGGTCTCGACGCGACCGAGGAACGCGCGTTCCGCACGCTCGGCCAGCAGATGGCCGCCACCAACGGCTACACGCCGGAGCAGGCGAGCGACCTGTACATCACCGACGGCAGCATCGACGACTGGATGTGGGGCCAGCACAAGATCTGGTCCTACACCTTCGAGATGTACCCGAGCAGCGGCGGCCTCAACGGCTTCTACCCGCGGGACACGGTCATCGCGGCCCAGACGAGCCGCAACGACCGCGCCGTCGACATGTTCGTCGGCTACTCGGACTGCGTGAAGCGGGTCATCAACGTGTCCTGCTGACGATCTGCTCGATGATCTCCAGCGCCTGGTCGATCTCGGCGTGAGTGACGAAGTAGTGCGGGGATGCCCGCACTACTTCGCCCAGGCCCCGCCGGGTCATGTCGAGCAACGTCGACCCGGCCTGCGACACCGTCACGGCGACGGCGGCCTGCCACAGCCGGTCCTTCAACTCCATCGCCGGCACACGCTCCGACGTGAAGGTGACGATGCCCGACTGCCGCTCACCGAGATCGCGCACGGTGATGCCGGGGATGGCGGCGAGCCCCTCGCGCAAGCGCTTGGCGCGGTCGGCGACCTCGGCCTCGATCACGTCGAGCCCCATCTCCAGGGCGTGACGCGCGGCCGCGATCATGCCGAGCCGGTCGGCGATGCTGCACTCCCACAGTTCGAAAACGCGGGCATCCGAGCGCAGCGAGTACTCCTGAGGACCCGTCCACGAGCCGCTGTGCAGGTCCACCAGGCGTGGGTGGAGCCGCTCCCGCACCTCGTCGCGCACGACGAGGGCGCCGGTACCGCGCGGGCCTCTCAGCCACTTGCGGCCGGTGCAGGCCAGCATGTCGTAGTCGAGCCCGCGCAGGTCCAGTTGACCGGTCGACTGGCAGGCGTCGAGCAACACCAGCGCACCGACCTCACGAGCCGCCGCTGTGATGTCGTTGACCGGGTTGATCAGGCCGCCGTTCGTCGGCACGTGCACGAGCGAGATCAGCTTGACTCGGTTGTCAAGGTTCAGGGCGCCGAGATCGACCTGCCCGTGCACGTCGGACGGGATGACCTCGACGACCGCCCCGGCCTCCGCCGCTCGACGCAGTACCGGGATCGCATTGCCAGCGTATTCAACCTCGGTGACGAGAATTCGGTCTCCGGCCGACAGGGGCACCGCGTCGAAGGCCGCCAACCATGATCGAGTCGCACTGTCCGTGAAGGCGACCTCGGAAGGCTGACACCCGAAGAGGTCGGCGAGAACGCCGTATCCCGCTTCCAGGTCGTCCCGCCGTTCCGCCGCGGCACGATAGCCGCCGATCTCGGTTTCCCGCCGCAGATGGCCGATCACCTCGTCCACGACCGGCGCGGGAGGGATCGAGGAACCGGCGCTGTCCAAGAAGATCAGATCGCTCACTCACCCCACTGTGCCACCATCGAGTGCATGGGGGATCGCACGTTCGGGTACAGCGCTCAGGTCAGACCTTTCCTGTGGGTTTTCCTCGTGGTGACACCACTGGAAATCCTTCTCGTAGAACTCATCGTGCCGTGGTTCTGGCTGCGCGCGGTGCTCCTCGCGTTCGGGGTGCTGAGCGCGTTGCTGCTCGGCTACCAACTCTGGATGCTCTACAAGTTCAAGCACGAGGTCGACGACGAACACCTGTGGCTGCGGTACGCGCGGGAGTTCGAGTACCGCATCCCGCTGACCGCCGTCGAAAGCGTCTCGCAGGGCACGACGAGCCGGATGCTGAGCAAGACCCGGTCCGTTGTGGACGGCACGCTCGTGCTGGAGGTCTCCAACTCCACCAACGTCTCGGTGCGCCTCAGCACAGCGCAGGAGATCGACCTCGGCCGCCGGGGCGCGCACGACGTGACCAAGATCGAGTTCTGGACCGACGACCCCGACGGCATGGTTCGCGCGCTGCGAAAATAGGCTCACAGCCATGGTGGAGATCCCCTACGGCAAGCGCATGAAGCCGCGGTACGTGCGGTTCCTGATCATCACGGCGGTCGGGATCGCGCTCGTCGCGTTCGGACTCGACATCCCGTGGCTGCTCATCACGCTGTGCGTGCTGGGCGCGCTGAACGCCGTCGTGTGTGTGGGCGCTCTCTACGTGCTGACGAAGCAGCCGCACACCGTCTCGGACGACGAGCTGCGGCTGCGTCAGCTGGGGTTCTTCGACTGGCGCATCCCGACGGCGGACCTCGGCGCGGCCCAGGTCGCCGAGCGCACCCACAAGGGTCAGCGCAGCGTCGAGGTGATCGGCGACGCCCTCGTCATCCAGTCCCTGACCAGGACGAACGTGTCGGTGCCGTTCCGCGAGCCGCAGCTCGTGGACCTCGGCAAGACGGGCGCGAAGCAGGTCGAGCGCGTCGAGTTCTGGGCGGACGACCCGGACCGCGCCGTCCGCGAGATCAACGCCAGGACTACTTAGGCTCCCACTTCTCCAGGTTCCACCACGGACCCCAGGCCAGCGCGCCGTAGGAGTTCGGGTCGACCACGGGCTGGTAGCCGTTCCACGAGTCGCGCAGGACGTACGCGTGCTCCGGGAACACCAGCACCGCCATCGACGGGGCCGCGACGAACGCCTGCTGGAAGAGCTTGTACGCCACGGCCCGCTGCGCCGGGTCGTTCAGCCTGCGGCCGTTCTCCAGCGCGGCGTCGGCGGCGGGACTGCCCTGGCCGCGCAGGTCGTAGAGCATCAGGTCGGGGTCGAACGGCGACCCCTCGCCGTACAGCAGCGCGTCCTGCGCCATCCGCGGCCGGATCGCCTCCCACGACAGTCCGGCGAGTTGCACGTCCACGCCCACGGCCTTGGCGTCGGCCGCGAACGCCGTCGCGAGGTCGGCGCGCAGGTCGTCACCCAGCGGGTACATCAGCGTGAACCGGGCCGCGACGCCCTCGCGCACCCGGATGCCGTCCGCGCCGGGCACCCAGCCGCCGACGTCGAGCAGGCGGGCCGCCTCGGTCTTGTCGAACCGGAACTTCGCGGTCGTGTCGAACTCCTCGGCCAGCGCGTCCGGCACGGGCGTGTACGCGATGGTGCCCTTGCCCTCCAGCAGGCTGTCGATCATGCCCTGGCGGTTCGCGGCGAAGTTCAGCGCCAGGCGGATGGCGGCGTTGCCGGTCACGGGGTTGGCCGCGGGCAACCGCACGGCGCGGTAGTCGGCGCTGCGGTGGTACTGGACCTGGAGACCGGACTTGCCGGCGAACTGGGTGACGATCTTGGGCGGCAGCACCGTGCCGTCGAACTCGCCGTCCTGCATGCGGCGCGCGCGCTGGTTGTCGTCGGTGACGAACACGACCGACACCTTCTTGATCTTCGGCGCACCGCCGAAGTACCCGTCGTTGGCCTCCAGCAGCAGCCGGTCGCCCTTCTTCCACTCGGTGACCTTGTACGGCCCGGTGCCGACGGGCTGGCCGTTCGGGTTCGCCTGCTCACTGGGCAGGACGCCGAGCACGAGCAGGTGCGGGAACGCGGCGTGCACCTGCGTCAGGGTGAAGCGCACCGTGGACGGGTCGACCTGCTCGACGCTCTTGAGGGTGCTGAAGCGCTCCTTGACCGTCGTCTGCAACGCCGCGGTGTACGTGGCCACGACGTCCTCGGCCCCGAACGTGCTGCCGTCGGTGAACTTGACGTCGCCGCGCAGCTTGACCGTCCAGCTCAGCCCGTCCGCCGCCGGTTCGGGCAGATCGGCCGCGAGCTTCGGGGTCAGCGAGCCGTCCTGGCGGTGCTCGACGAGGCCGTCGTAGATCTTGGACACGCCCTGCGCGCCGTACCCGAGCAGCGGGTTCAGCGTGGTGGGCTCGTCGCGGTCGGCCAGCACGATCGAGGTGCCGTTCGACCCACCGTCCGGGCGGGGCGTGGCGGTCTCGGTGCAGCCCGCGACGGCCAGCAACACGACTAGGAGCAGTGGGGAACGCACGAGTCGGACCCTACAGTGATCCCCATGCGCATCGCCGTGAGTCAGATCAGCTCGACCACCGATCCCCGCTCCAACCTGGAGCTGGTGAGGGACGCGGTGCGCCGGGCCGAGGGCGCGCGGGTCGTGGTGCTGCCCGAGGCGACGATGTGCCGGTTCGGGGTGCCTTTGGGGCCTGTCGCCGAACCGTTGGACGGGCCTTGGGCGTCGGCTGTGCACGAGATCGCCGCGGCGCACGACGTCGTGGTCGTGGCCGGGATGTTCACGCCTTCCGGTGACCGGGTGACGAACACGATGCTGGTGACCGGGCCCGATCTGCACGTCGGGTACGACAAGATCCACCTGTTCGACGCGTTCGGGTTCCAGGAGTCGCGGACGGTCGCGCCTGGATCGTCGCCGGTGGTCTTCGAGGTGGACGGGGTCACGCTGGGCGTGGCCACCTGTTACGACATCCGCTTTCCCGAGCTCTTCCGGGCGTTGGCGGATCGTGGTGCCGCCGCCGTGCTGGTCGGGGCTTCCTGGGGTGCCGGGCCTGGGAAGAAGGAGCAGTGGGAGCTGCTGGTTCGGGCTAGGGCATTGGACTGCACTTCGTTCGTCGTCGCCTGTGGGCAGGCTTATCCCGGGGATCTCGGGTCTTCGGCTCCTACCGGGATCGGGTACTCGACGGTGGCTGATCCGTTCGGGAACGTCGTGGTGCAGTTGTCGGAGCAGGTGTCCGACACCGTGGTGGATCTGGACCTCGACGTGGTGGCGCAGGCTCGTGAGGTGTTGCCGGTGCTGGCCAACCGGCGCTTGACCTCCAGTTAGGTCGAGGCACTTGGGTTGGGGTCATGACACTTCCCGAGTTGCCCTCGTTCGTCCGCGGCCGCACCGATGTCGACGGCTACCAGCTGTACCGCATGAGCGGGCCGGGGTCCGGCAAGACCGTCGGCTGCGTTGTGCTCGTGACGATCGAGACCGACGACGAGGCCACCGCACGGGCGTGGGTCGACTCCGTGTTCGTGGCGCTCGCCAGTGAGCCGAATCCGCACCCCGGTGGGATTTCCGCTGCGTTCCACATCCGTGCGGATGGTCGCCAGGTGATCAACTACGCGGAGTGGGTCAGCGCGGAGGACCACGTCGACGCGTTGGGCGGCACTGGCGGGGTCGGGTCGCAGACCGCCGACTGGCGCCGGGTGCAGAACTTCCCCGGCGCCCGTGGCGTGGGTGTGGAGCGGTACCAGCCGCCGCTAGCGCAGGTCCATGCCGAGGTCGAGTGACGGGCTGGAGTGCGTCAGGCCGCCCACCGCGAGGTAGTCCACACCCGTTTCGGCGTACGCGCGGGCCACGTCCAGCGTGAGTCCGCCGGACGCCTCCAGCTGCACGCCGGCAGGGCGTCGGGCTACGGCCTGGGCGCACTGCTCGGGCGTGAAGTTGTCCAGCAGCACCAGTTCCGCGCCCTCGGCCAACGCCTCGTCGAGCTGCTCCAGGCTGTCTACCTCGACCTCCATCAGCAGTTCCGGGGCGTGGGCTCGGGCGGCGCGGATGGCGGCGCCCACCGAACCCGCCGCGGCGACGTGGTTGTCCTTGATGAGGATCGCGTCGCCGAGGCCCATGCGGTGGTTCACGCCGCCGCCTGCCCGCACCGCGTACTTCTGGAGCAAACGCAGGCCTGGCAACGTTTTGCGGGAGTCGCGGACGGCTGCGCCGGTGCCCTCGATCGCGCTGACCCAGCGGGCCGTCTGCGTGGCGATGCCGGACAGGTGGCAGATCAGGTTCAGGGCGGTGCGTTCGACGGTGAGCAGGCCTCGGGTCGGGCCCGTCAGGACGAGGGCGGGTTCGCCCGGCACGGCCTTGTCGCCGTCGGTCGCCTCGGATAGGATCTCGATTTCGGGCAGGTAGCGCTGGAATGCCGTGCGTGCGACGGAAACGCCGCAGAGCACGCCCGCCGAGCGCGGGGTGATCTCGGCGGTGGCGACGGACTTCTCGGGCACCGTCGCGAGTGTCGTGGCGTCCAGGCCGTAGCGGAGGTCCTCCTCCAGCGCGAGCTGGATGACCCGGTTCGCGTCGTCCCAGTCGATGGTCATGCGACACCCTCTGCGAGAACGGGATCGGCCAGCACCGGCTGGCCGGTCGGGGTGAGTCGGACCAGCTGACTGCGTTGCCACGACTGCGAACGCTCGGTGTAGTCGGTGCGGACGTGGCAGCCGCGCGACTCGGTGCGTTGTTGCGCGGCGGCGATCAGGGCGCGGGCGGCCGTCGTGAGGGCGGCGTCCTCGACCAGTTCGCGGGACTCCAGCTGCTTGTCCACAGTGGACACGTCGAGCACCGAGCCGACCACGGCCAGGCCCTCGGCGTCGCGGCCGATGGCGGCGTAGCGGGACATCACGCGTTGGAGCATGTCGCGGTCCGCGACCGGGGCCGTCGGGAGGGCCGGGTCCACGGTGCGGGTGGGTGCGATCAGGCCGATCGCGAGGTCCGCGGCGACGGTTTCCGCGGCACGGGTGCCGCAGACCAGGCCTTCCAGCAGGCTGTTGGAGGCCAGGCGGTTCGCGCCGTGCAGGCCGGTGCGGGCGACCTCGCCCACCGCGTACAGGCCCGTGACGCCGGTGCGGCCGTCGACGGTGGACACCACGCCACCACAGGCGAAGTGTGCTGCCGGGGCCACCGGGATCGGGTCCTTCGCCGGGTCCACGCCGACCGAGACGCACGCCGAGTAGACGGTCGGGAAGCGGGTCGCCATGTCGTGCAACGCCGTCGCGTCCAGGAAGACGTGGTCGTCGACGCCGCCGGGTTCAGACGCCATGTGCCGGGTGATCGCGGCCGCCACGACGTCGCGCGGGGCCAGGTCCTCGAGCGGGTGCACGCCCTTCATCACGCGGGCGCCGGTCGCGTCGACCAGCACGGCACCCTCGCCGCGCACGGCCTCGGTGACGAGCGGGCACCTGCCCCGCGCGCCCCGGCCCGTGTAGAGGACGGTCGGGTGGAACTGGATGAACTCGACGTCCGCGGCCAGCGCGCCGGCCCGCAGAGCCAGCGCGAGGCCGTCTCCCGTTGCCACGGAAGGGTTCGAGGTCGCCTGGTACATCTGACCGAGGCCGCCGGTCGCGAGCAGCACGGCCGGTGCGGTGAGCACACCGGGCACGCCGTTGCCGTCCAGCACCAGGAGTCCGGCCACGGCACCGAGCGGCGTCTTGACCGCGTCGACCGCGATGTGGTTCTCCAGCAGGGGAACCCGTCCGTCCACAGTGGCCTTGAGCAACGCGCGCTCGACCTCGGCGCCGGTGGCGTCGCCGCCCGCGTGCACGACGCGGAAAGCGCTGTGGCCGCCCTCGCGGGTGCGTTCGAGCAGGCCATCGGGCTTGGCGTCGAACACGGCACCGCGTTCGCGCAACCGAGCCACAGCCGCGGGGCCGTCGGTGATGATGGCCGCCACGGCCGCGTCGTCGCAGAGGCCCGCGCCCGCCGTCAGCGTGTCCTCGATGTGCTTCGCGACCGAGTCACCGGGGTCGTGCTGGTCCTCCATGACGACCGCGACGCCGCCCTGAGCCCAGCGCGTGTTGCCGTCGTCGCCCGCGGCCTTCGTGACGACCAGGACCCGAAGTCCCAGCTCACGAGCCCGCAGCGCGGCGGTGAGACCCGCCACGCCGGTGCCGACCACGATCAGGTCGGCTCGCGCCTCCCAGCGCGCGGCCATCACTCACCGCCGCCGGGCTGGCCGATCTCGATCATGCGCTGCACGGCGCCCTGGGCGCGTTTGGCGGTCTCCAGGTCCACGTGCACCTCGTCCAGGCCGTCCCGCACGCACCGCAGCAGCGCGGCCGGCGTGATCATCTTCATGTAGGTGCACGACGCGCGGTCGTTCACGGCGCGAAAGTCGATCTCCGGGGCGGCCTTGCGCAGCTGGTGCAGCATGCCGACCTCGGTCGCGACGAGCACCTTGGTGGCCTTGGTGCTGCGGGCGGCGCTGATCATGTCGCCGGTCGAGAGGATCTTGACCTTCTCCGCCGGGACGATGCCCTCGCCGCTCAGGTAGAGCGCCGACGTCGCGCACCCGCACTCCGGGTGGATGAACAGGTCGGCCTCGGGGTTCGCGGCGGCGCGTTCGGCCAGCTCAGGGCCGTTGATGCCGGCGTGGACGTGGCACTCGCCCGCCCAGATGTGCAGGTTCTCGCGGCCGGTCTCGCGCTTGACGTGCGCGCCCAGGAACTGGTCCGGGCAGAACAGCACCTCGCGGTCGGCCGGGATCGACGCGACGACGTCGACGGCGTTCGAGGACGTGCAGCAGATGTCGGTCTCGGCCTTCACCTCGGCCGTGGTGTTCACGTACGACACGACGACGGCGCCGGGGTGCTGCGCCTTCCACTCGCGCAGCTGCTCACCGGTGATCGAGTCGGCGAGCGAGCAGCCCGCGCGCTCGTCCGGGATCAGCACGGTCTTCTGCGGGGCGAGGATCTTCGCGGTCTCCGCCATGAAGTGCACGCCGCAGAAGATGATGGTCTGCGCGTCGGACTGCGCGGCGATGCGGCTGAGCGCCAGGGAGTCGCCGGTGTGGTGCGCGATGTCCTGGATCTCGGGCAGCTGGTAGTTGTGCGCCAGGATGACGGCGTCGCGTTCCTTCGCGAGGCGCAACACCTCGTCCCGCCACGCCGCGTTCGGCTCGACTCCGCCGTACACGCCTGACGCGGTTCGCTCCACGGTTGCGGTAGCGACCATCACTGCCTCCTCGATCCGGGGTTTTCGCCTATTGGTCGAAAACGTGGCCGATAGTATCAGCCAGGTGGCAGGTGTGGGGCACGAAGTTCTGGCCGCTGTGTTGCGGGTGAGAGGTGCGTCACTCCAGGTCATGCTGTGGGAGCGCGCTCGGGAACCACACGCTCACCGCTGGTCGTTGCCGGGCGGGGAGCTGCGGGTGGACGAGGACGTCGAGTCCTCCATCCGTCGTCAGCTGGCGGAAAAAGTCGACGTGCGACAGTTGTCACACGTCGAGCAGCTGGCCGTCTTCAGCGCCCCGGACCGCGTCCCCGGACCGCGCGTCGTGGCGACCGCGTTCCTCGGGCTGGTGCCCTCGGACGTCGATCCCGAGGTCCCTTCGGACACTTCCTGGCACTGCGTCGAGAAGTTGCCCGCGATGGCGTTCGACCACGCGTTGATCGTGCATCGAGCGCGGCACAGGCTCGGCTCGAAGCTGTCGTACACGAACATCGGTTTCGCGTTGGCGCCGCCGGAGTTCACGATCTCGCTGCTGCGCGACCACTACTCGGC
Organism: Lentzea sp. JNUCC 0626; assembly: GCF_043632865.1. Taxonomy (NCBI): domain Bacteria; kingdom Bacillati; phylum Actinomycetota; class Actinomycetes; order Pseudonocardiales; family Pseudonocardiaceae; genus Lentzea; species Lentzea sp. JNUCC 0626. Next base: position 9,227,707 of record NZ_CP171635.1, on the reverse strand, counting down.
CGCGCTGGGCTACCGGGTGTCCGCGACGAACCTGCAACGGGTGCTGTCCCGGCGGTTGTTGCTGGAACCGACGGGTGGCACCGCTCCCCCCGGCCCGTCAGGAGGCCGCCCGGCCGCGCTGTTCCGGTTCAGCGCCAAGGGAATCAAAGTCACCGATCCGTTCGCCGTGCTGAGGCCGCCGGGATCCGGCCGTCCAGCAGGCGGAGGTGCCAGCACGTAACGTTGCACGCGTGGCAGAGACGCTTCCGTTGTTCCCCCTGGGCACCGTGCTGCTGCCCGGCGCGTCCTTGCCGTTGCACATCTTCGAACCCCGCTACCGGCAGCTCGTCGTGGACCTGATGACGGGCACGCTGTTCGGGCGCACGTTCGGTGTCGTGTGCATCAAGGAGGGCTGGGAGGTGGGCGCCGACAACGTCCGCTCCCTGAAGGACATCGGCTGCTCGGCCGACCTGCTCGACGCCCGGCCGTTGCCCGAGGGTCGCTTCGACATCGTGACGCGCGGGGTGCGCCGGTTCCGGCTGCTCGACGTGGACACGACCACCGCGCCGTACCTGCTGGCGCACGTGGACTACCTCGACGACGCGGCCGTGCCCGAGGCGGCCTTGGAGGTCGTGCCGCTGTTGGAGCGCGGGGCTCGGGCGGCGCATGAGCGGTACTGCGGGGCGGCCTGGCATCAGGAGGACTGGTCGGCGCCTTCGGACGACGTGTCTTTGGGGGCGCTGTCGTATTTGCTGGCGGCGGATTGTTTGTTGCCGGTCGAGGATCGGCAACGGCTGCTGGAGGAACGGTCGCCTGCTCGGCGGTTGCGGCTGGTGCGCAAGATGTTGCATCGGGAGACCGGGATTCTCAGCGCTTTGAAGGCGGTTCCGGTGCCGTTGACGGAGTTCGGGCACGTGCCGAGTCCGAACTAGTCGTGCAGAAAGCTCTCGAACGCCGGCAACACGTGGTGCGGGTAGGCGCTCGGCGAGAGGTGATGGGCTTCCTCCACGAGCACTTTCTCGGCGTGCGGCAGCAGGTCTGCCAGCAGGTACAGGCCTTCGGTCAGGTAGTCCGGGGACTTCGCGCCGCCCACGAGCACCACCTCCTGCCTGAGCGCCCTGAAACGCCCTGGGTTCTCACTCGCCTCGCGGGCCAGCCGAAGGTCCTGGCTCAGGCTCGGCAGGATCTCGGCCATTTCCTGCTTCTCCTCGTCGTCGCTCCTGCGCAGCATCGCGGTGAAGAGGACGCGCGGGATCCGGCGAATCACCCGCGGGCCTATCTCCAGGCCCTTGATGAGGGTGACCGCAGCGTCTTCCGTCCTGCCTTCGGTGATTTCCCTTTCGAAGCGGGCGATGACCTTGGCCTTGCGCTGATGGGCGCCGATCGGGGGTTCGTAGGCGATCACCCTGGTGACATCCGGTGTGCGCAGGGCGGTTTCGAGGGCGATCAACGCTCCGGTGCTCACGCCCAGCAGGCGTCTGGCGCCGGTCGCGGCCAACACGGCCTTGACGTCCTCGACCTCGGTTCTCAGGCCGTGACCCGGTCTGACCGGACCGCTGTCGCCCCGGCCTCTGCGGTCGAGGACGTGGACGGTGTGGTGCTCCCCCAGGGCGTTGGCGAGCTTCTCGAACTCGCTCGCACGCTCCATCGGGCCCGGGATGATCACGAGCGGCTCGCCGGCGCCCGTGGTGGTGTGGTTGATCGTGGTGCCGTCGGCTGAGGTGACGATGGCGGTCCTCCTCGCTGGTCGTTGCCCACTGAACGCCTGATTCGCGCGGTTTGTTGAGCCGCGCCCCAGCCCGTTGAGCCGCACCCGTGGACGCCAAGAAGCCGAGCAGTAGGGCGCCGATCGTTGGATCGTTGGATTGTGGCCTTGTGGGATTGTTGAACAATCCTTACCCTGAGGTCCACATCACACTCGACCACTCCTCCACCACGCTGCGAGGTGTCCCATGAGCACGTCCACGACCGAGGAAACAGGCCGTTTCGCCTGGTTCCGCAGTCTCGGCCAGAAGGGCAAGCGCGCGTTCATCGGCGCGTTCGGCGGCTACGGGCTGGACTCGTACGACTACTGGGTCCTGCCGTTGAGCCTGGTCGCCATCACCGGCTACTTCGGTCTCACCAAGGCCGAGGCCGGTCTGCTGGGCACGAGCACGCTGCTCATGAGCGCCATCGGTGGCGCGGTGGCGGGCATCATGGCCGACCGGTTCGGCCGTTCCAAGACGCTGGTCATCACGGTGGCGGCGTACGCGTTCTTCACGGTGTTGTGCGGGTTCGCGACCAACTACGAGACGTTGCTGGTGTTCCGGGCGTTGCAGGGGCTCGGGTTCGGTGGCGAGTGGGCGGCCGGGGCGATCCTCGTGGCCGAGTACTGCAAGCCGAAGTACCGCGGGCGCACGGTGGCGTTCATCCAGAGCGCCTGGGCGGTCGGCTGGGGGCTCGCGGTCGTCATCAACACGATCGTCGCGTCGGTGGCCGATCCGGCGATCAGCTGGCGGATCATGTTCTGGACCGGTGCGCTGCCCGCGATCCTCATCTTCTACGTGCGCCGCAACGTCGAGGACGCTCCGGAGACCCAGGCTCAGCCCAAGCAGCGCGGCACGTTCGCGAAGATCTTCCAGGGGCCGATCCTCAAGACCACGCTGTTCGCCTCGCTGCTCGCCACCGGTGTGCAGGGCGGCTACTACACGCTCGCCCTGTGGTTGCCGGCGTTCCTGCAGACCGGGCGCGGCCTCACGATCATCGGCACGGGCGCGTACCTGGCGTTCCTGATCACGGGCGCGTGGATCGGGTACGTGTGCGGCGGCTACCTCACGGATTACCTGGGGCGCAAGAAGACCTTCACGCTCTTCGCGATCGCCAGCGCGTTGCTGATCGTCGCGTACACGCAGATTCCCAACGGCGCCAACACGTTGGTCATGTTCCTCGGGTTCCCGCTCGGGTTCTGCATGTCCGCGATCTTCAGCGGGTTCGGGAGTTACCTGAGCGAGCTCTACCCGACCCACCTGCGGGGAACGGGGCAGGGCTTCACGTACAACCTCGGGCGCGCGTTCGGCGCGGTGTTCCCCGGGCTCGTCGGATTCATGGCCGACAAGATGGGCATCGGTGGCGCGATGCTGTTCGGGGCGGCCGCGTACGGCATCGGTGTCGTCGCCCTCATCTGGTTGCCGGAGACCGTCAACAAGGAGCTCGAATGACGACCGCGGGACAGGCGCCGGGGCAGGCGCAGGCCAACCTGATCGCGATTCCGCGGGACTGGGCCTACGACTTCCTCCTCTTCACCCACCGCAACCCCAAGCCGTGCCCGGTGCTCGACGTGCTGGACGCCGGCGAGACGGTCAGCGCGCTCAAGCAGGACGCCGACGTCCGCACGCACGCGCCGCGCTACCGGATCTGGGAGAACGGTGAGCTGGTGGCGGAACCAGAGGACGCCACGCCGTTCTGGCGCGACGACCTGGTGACGTTCCTGATCGGGTGCAGCTTCACGTTCGAGACGGCGCTGACGAACGCCGGTGTCCCGTTGCGGCACGTCGAGCAGAAGCGCAACGTCTCGATGTTCGTCACGGACATCCAGTGCCGGCCCGCGGGACGGCTGCACGGCCCGATGGTCGTGTCGATGCGCTGGATTCCGGAGTCGCTCGTCGACATCGCGCACAAGGTCACCGCGCTCATGCCGTCGGTGCACGGGGCTCCGGTCGGCGCTGGAGACCCCAGGATGCTCGGCATCGACGACGTCCACACGCCGGACTTCGGGGATGCGGTCGAGCCGGAACCCGGTGACGTGCCGGTGTTCTGGGCCTGCGGGGTCACTCCGCAGGCGGTGCTGATGAAGTCCAAGCCGCCGTTCGCGATCACGCACGCGCCCGGTCAGATGTTCGTCACCGACATGCCGGACTTCGCCTACCGAGTGGGATAGGCAGTCAAGCGGACGACGTCTCGGAGCTCACCCGAGGCGTCGTCCCAAGTCGTCCAGGCCGTTCCAGGCCGCACAACACCCGTACGCCAGCGCGGCGCCCAGAGGCCACGCCAGGATCCCCCACCACGTCTCCAAAGTCGGCGCGATGAGCAACGTGTCGTTGGCCTTGATCGACGCGGGCAGCGGGTACGCGCCGGCGGCGAGCGACGTGCCCAGGAACTGCATGAACCACCCGGCACCGAACGCGCCGACGGTCATCCCGAGCATCGCGACCGGACCGCGTCGCTGCCGCAGCAGCCACGTGGCGATCCCGGTGATCACACCGGCGCCGAGGCCGATCATCACGAACACCATCAGCGCGTCGAGCCGGTGGTAGCTCTCCAGCCCGATCGGGTAGAACTTGCCGTCCTGCGCCGAGACGATCTTGAGCTGCGCCGGCGCCAGCCACGACCACAGGTACGCGGCGGGCAGCCCGAACGCGAACGTCGTGAGCGCCACGACCACGCCCGGCAGCAGGTCCCGCTTCACCACCACCTTCGGCCGTGGCCGGAGGTAGTAGTGGTAGACGTACGGCGGCTCCGGCACGGGTTCGATGCGCACCGGCGCTGCTTTCTCGTCCATTCGCGAGAGGTTACTACCGCGACGAAACGGTCTCTCCATGACGGCTGCACCGCGCCGTCCACCCATCGGGCGTCACCTGAACGACCATGCGGCGCGCGCACTCCGCGCAGTACCGCGGCGGGTCGATCAGGGACAGCCGCTGACGGCAGAACGCGTGGTCGCCGTCAGCTTCCTCTTTGCCGCAGAAAGAGCAGTACACGAGAGCAATCATCACAGAGTCTGGCTCAGCGCCTTGATGGGCATGGACAGCTCCGTGAGCATGTCGAGGTCCTGCTGCGCCGGACGACCGAGGTTCGTCAGGTAGTTGCCGACGATGATCGCGTTGATGCCGCCGAGCATGCCCTGCTTCGCGCCCAGGTCGCCGAACGTCAGCTCACGACCGCCCGCGAACCGCAGGATCGTGCGCGGCAGGGCGAGCCGGAACGCGCCGACCGTGCGCAACGCCTCGGCGCCCTCGACGACCGGGTAGTTCTCGTACGGCGTGCCGGGGTTCGGGATGAGGAAGTTGAGCGGCACCTCGTCCGGCTCCAGCTCCGCGAGCTGCACCGCGAACTCCGCGCGCTGCGCCAGCGTCTCCCCCATGCCGATGATGCCGCCGCAGCAGACCTCCATGCCGGCGTCGCGGATCATCCGCAGCGTGTCCCAGCGCTCCTCCCAGGAGTGCGTGGTCACGACCTCCGGGAAGTGCGAGCGGGCCGTCTCGAGGTTGTGGTTGTAGCGGTGCACGCCCATCGCCACGAGCTCGTCGACCTGCTCCTGCGTGAGCATGCCCAGCGAGCAGGCGATCTGGATGTCGTTGCCGTCCGCGCGGATGGCCTTGATGCCGTCGCGCACCTGCGAGAGCAGCCGCTTGTCCGGGCCGCGCACGGCCGCGACGATGCAGAACTCGGTCGCACCGGTGTCGCGGGTCTGCCGGGCCGCGCGGACCAGGCCCGGGATGTCGAGCCACGCCGACCGCACGGGCGACGGGAACTGGCCCGACTGCGAGCAGAAGTGGCAGTCCTCGGGGCATCCGCCGGTCTTGAGCGACACGATGCCCTCGACCTCGACCTCGGGGCCGCACCAGCGTTCGCGGACCTCGTGCGCGAGGGCCAGGAGCTCGGGGATCCGGTCCTCAGGTAGTTCGAGGACCTTGAGGACCTGCTCCTCCGACAGTCCGACACCTCGTTCGAGCACCTGCTCACGAGCCTCGTCGAGCACGTCGATCTGTTCCGGAGCTGCGGTCACGGTCTCTCCTCCTCCTGTGGCCTGGCGTGCACTATGCCGCACTGAATCCTTCATCGTGGAGCGACGTAGGTCACTGGACCGCGAACTGAGCCGCGAACGTGTCCGGGTCGAACGCCCCGCCGAACCACGGTGAAAACGATCTCTTGGCGACGCCTAGGAAATCCACAGAACCGAGCTTCGTCACACCCTGGGGCAGCGCGCCGAGCAACGGCGCGCCCGCCGCCTCGGGCAGATCGGCCAGGTTGGTGAGCGACGCGAGGTCCGGGTGCAGCGGCCAGCTGCCGACCACCACGCCGATCGCCTCGAGCCCACGCCGTTGCAACGCCTCGGCCGTCAGAGCGGTCGTGTTCAACGTGCCGAGCCCCGCCTGCGCCACGATCAGGACCGGCGCGTTCACCGCCCACGCGATGTCGGCCAGGGTCGAGCCGCCCTCGTCGAACCGCACGAGCAGCCCGCCCGCGCCCTCGACGAGCACCAGGTCGTGGGTCTCGTCGAGCTCCGTCACGGCCGCGGCGACGTCCTTCGGGTGCACGGTCGCCATGCCCGCGCGTCTGGCCGCGGTGGCCGGAGCCAACGGGTCGGGGTATCTCGCCAGCTCACGGGTCGTCACGTCGCCCGCGAGCCGCGCCACCTCCGCCACGTCGCCCGGCTCGCCGGGCAGCAGGCCGGTCTGCGCGGGCTTCAGCACCGCGACCCGTCTGCCTTCTGCCCTGGCCAAAGCCGCGATGCCCGCGGTCACGGCGGTCTTGCCGACCTCGGTCCCGGTTCCGGTGATCACCAGCACGCTCACAGGGCCCCACCCTAGAACGTCACCTACCGTGAGGGCATGACCGACGAACCGATCGTGATGTACGGCGCCGAATGGTGTGGCGACTGCCGCCGGGCCAAGTCGTGGCTGACCCGCAACAACGTGCCGTTCACCTACGTCGACGTCGAGCACGACGACGCCGCGCGCGACAAGGCGATCGAGATCTCCGGCCGCAAGCAGATCCCCGTCGTGGTGCTGCCGAACGGCGAGTTCATGGTCGAGCCGACCGACACTCAGCTCGCCGCCGCGATCACGCCCTGACAGATCGCCGCGATGTCGTCGTCCGTGCTGATGAACGGCGGCATCGTGTAGATCAGGTCGCGGAACGGCCGCAGCCACACTCCAGCGTCCACAGCGGCCTTCGTCGCCCGTGCCATGTCCACGGGCTCATGCAGCTGCACGACACCGATAGCGCCCAGCACGCGCACGTCTTTCACGGACGGCAACACGCGTGCGGGCGCTAGTCCGCGCTGGAGACCGGCCTCGATGCGCGAGACCTCGCGCTTCCAGTCCTGCGACAGCAGCAGGTCGATCGACGCCAGCGACACCGCGGACGCCAGCGGGTTGCCCATGAACGTCGGCCCGTGCGCGAGCACCGGCACCTCGCCCTTGCTGATCCCGTCCGCCACCCGGGACGTGCACAACGTAGCGGCCATGGTCATATAACCGCCGGTCAGCGACTTGCCGAGGCACATGACGTCCGGGCTGACGTTCGCGTGGTCGGCGGCGAACAGCTCCCCGGTGCGCCCGAAGCCCGTGGCGATCTCGTCGAACACCAACAGCACGTCGTGTGTGTACGCGAGCTCACGCAGCACGTGCAGGTAGCGCGGGTCGTGGAACCTCATGCCCCCGGCACCCTGCACGACCGGCTCCACGATGATCGCGGCCAGTTCATGAGCGTGTTCTTCGATGAGATCGGCGAGGTGCTGGACGTACGCGGTGTCCATCTCGGCCGGCGGTTCGTCGGCGAACACCTGCTGCGGCAGGATTCCACTCCACAGCGAATGCATCCCGCCATCGGGATCGCACACGGACATCGGGGTGAACGTGTCGCCGTGGTAGCCGCCGCGCCACGTCAGCAGCCGGCGCTTCTCCGGCCGGTTCTGCGAACGCCAGTACTGGAGGCACATCTTCACGGCGACCTCGACCGACACCGAGCCCGAGTCGCACAGGAACACGTGCTGGAGCTCCGAGGGGGTGATCTCCACGAGCTTCTCGCACAACCTGATGGCGGGCTCGTGCGTGAGGCCGCCGAACATCACGTGGCTCATCCGGCCGAGCTGCGCCGTGACGGCCGCGTCCAGCACCGGGTGGCGGTAGCCGTGGATGGCCGCCCACCACGACGACATGCCGTCGACCAGTTCGCGGCCGTCCGCGAGGGTCAGCCGGACACCCGAGGCCTCCGCGACGAGCAGCGGTTCCTGGGTGCCCGGCATCGGGCCGTACGGGTGCCAGACGTGCGCCTGGTCGAGCTTCAGCAGGTCGTCCACGCGCCCGACATTAGGCGAGGCGCACCGGCAGGGTGTGCAGGCCGCGGATCAGCGTGCTGTCCCGCCACCCCAGCGTCTCCGGCTCGGCCGCGAGCGTCAGGTTCGGGAACCGCGCCAGCAACTGCGTCAACGCCACGTCGAACTCCAGCCGGGCCAGCGGCGCGCCGAGGCAGAAGTGGATGCCGTGCCCGAACGCCACGTGGCCCTGCGCGGACCGCGTCACGTCGAGCTGGTCGGCGTTCTCGTAGCGCTGCGGGTCGCGGTTCGCGGCGATCAGCGACACCATGAGGATCTCGTCGGCGGGCACGGTGACGCCGCCGAGTTCGACGGATTCCTTGGTGTAGCGGAAGGTCGCGACGTTGATCGGCCCTTCCAGCCGCAGGAACTCCTCGGTGCTCGCCGGGATCAGCTCCGGGCGGTCCTTGAGGATCTGCAGCTGTTCCGGGTCCTTCAGCAACGCGAACACGGCGTTGCCGATGAGGTTCACCGTCGTCTCGTGGCCCGCCACGAGCAGCAGGAACGCCATCGAGATCAGCTCTTCGGTGTTCAACTGGTCACCGGAGTCGTCCGCGTGCACGAGGGCGGAGAAGAACGTGTCGTTCGGCTCGGCCTCGGCGATCGCCGTGACGTGCTGGAACAGGAAGCCCGCCATCGCGGCCGCCGCGGCCTGGACCTGCTCGGGCGTGCCGAACGAAAGCAGCTGGTTGGACCACTCGCGGAAGTCGTCGCGGTTGTCGATCGGGATCCCGAGCAGCTCACAGATCACCGTGATGGGCAGCGGGAACGCGAACACCTCCAGCAGGTCGACCTCGTCGCCGTCGTTCAGCTTCGCGATCAGTTCGGCCGAGATCTCCTCCACGCGCGGGCGCATCAGCTCGACGCGGCGGGCGGTGAAGGCCTTGGTCACGAGCTTGCGCAGGCGGGTGTGGTGGGGCGGGTCCAGGTTGAGCATGTGGACGGCGAGCGTGGGCTCGACCTCGCGGCGCACGTGCGCCTGGGTGGCGTGCTTGGCCATCAGGTGGCCACCGGTCTGGATGTCCTTGCTGATCCTGGGATCGGTGAGGGCGGTCTTCGCCTCGTCGTAGCGGGTGACGAGCCAGGCCTTGAGACCGTGCGGCAGGATGACTTCCCGCACCGGTCCCTCGGCGCGCAACAGGTCGTGCACCTCGTGCGGGTTCTGGACGTAGTCGGCGGGCAACCGGGTGAGTGTCGTCACCTCACCCAGTTAACCCCGTTTACTCGACCCTCGCCACTATTTCGCGAGCGCGCCTCGTTCCTGGACCGTCCACAGGTTGCCGTCGAGGTCGGTGAAGTCGAAGAAGCTCGCGTAGTTGCGTCGTGCGGGGTCGACGCCGGGCACGTACCCGCCCTGCCAGTCGGGCATGCCCGCCTTGTGCCGCAACGGTCCCACGGTCACGCCGCGACCTGCCATCTCTCGGTGCGCGGCCTCGATGTCACTCACCACGAGGTAGTTCCCGAGACCCGTGCCGAACTGGATGGAACACCCCGAACCGGGCGGGGTGAGTTGCACGACGCGGAATTGGTCATTCGGCCGATAGTCGACGTCCAACTCGAATCCGGCCATTTTCGTGTAGAAGGTGATCGCTTTGTCCACGTCGGCGACGGGGATGGTCACGACCTCGATCCGGTAGTCCATCTCAGACCAGCACCTCTCCACCGTCGACACCGAGCGAGACACCGGTCATGAACTTGTTGGTGAGCGCGAAGAACACGGCGTCGGCGATCTCGTCGGCCTGCCCGACGCGACCGGCCGGGCTGGTGGCTTCGCGGGCCGCGAACAACACCGCCTTTTGCGCACCGAGACCGTCGTACGCGCCGGTGTCGATCGTGCCGGGCGAGATCGCGTTGACGCGGATGGGCGCGAGTTCGACCGCGAGACTTCGGGTGATGGCGTCCACGGCGGCGTTGGTGGCGCCGACGGCGAGCATGCCCGGCATGACCTTGCGGGCGGAGGCGCCGGAGAAGAGGACGAACGACCCGGTGGCGGGCATGCGCGGGGCGAAGTGCCTGGCCAGCAGGATCGGGCCGATGACCTTGACGTCGAACGACGTCCGCACGGCGTCGCGGTCGAGGTCGGCGACGGTGCCGCGGGCCCTCGCCGAGGCGGTCGACACGACGTGGTCGACGGCGCCGATCCGCTCGGCGAGGGCCGCGACGCTGCTCTCGTCGGTCAGGTCGACGTGCTCGTCCTGGTTGCGCCCGGCCTGCACGACGGTGCCGCCGGCCTCCCGCACCTTCGCGGCCACCGCGCCGGCGATGCCGCTGTCGCGTCCGATGACCAGTACCTTCATCGCAGTCCCTCGATCTCTTCCGGGGTGAGGCCGCGGTCGATGCCGTGCGGCACAACGGTTTGCCCTGGTTCCAGGGTCAGCTTGCGGTCGTCGAGCCACACGTCGACGACGTCGGGTTCGAACGAGACCCAGTTCGAGATCGGGGCCACCTCGGCCCACGCGTCCGGGTACGACCAGGCGGCGCGCTTGCGGTCACCGATGTCGTAGTAGCTCGCCAAACCCTTGTAGGGGCAGAAGGTTTCGCCTTCGACGTGCTGCAACGCGTCCGCGTCGATGTCGTCGCGCGGCACGTACCAGCGCGTGGCGAAGCCCGATTCGTACAACGCCAGCGGCCTCTTCGTGTCCGCGACGACCCGGTCGCCGTCACGCACGACGAGGTGCCGCGAGGTCTGGCGGATGTCGATGCGGTGGTACGGGTCGGCCGCGTGCCCGACGATCCGTTCGTCCTCCTCGTAGAACGCTTCCATTGCGCGCCAGGCGAAAGCAACGCGGTCCCGCAGGACCTCGGCGTGCTCGGGCAGGTCGACGTGCTGCCACGCCGCGTGCTTCGCCGTCCCCACCGCGAACCACTTGGTGGCGCCGAAGTCGCGGTGGTTCGTCGTGCGTGTCTCTTCTTCGAGGCCCGTCACGTCATCGCGCGGGAAGTACGCGACCGGGTAACGGCCGGGTTCGTGCAGCAGCACGACGTCCTCGCTGTCGGCGACCCACTCCCCCGCGTGCTTGACGCGCATCCGGCGACGCAGCGGTTCGGCCCACAACAGCCGCTCCGGCAACGGTTCCGGCGTGAGGAACCGCCCCACGGCCTTCGCCCCCAACGGCCCTTGCTGCCACGACAGACCCATGACCATCTCCTAACCTTTTAAATGACGGTTGATAGTTAGACAGGTCGTCCTATAACCTGTCAAGGGTCACTTTGGAGGTTAGGGATGGACGAGGTCCTGCTGCTCGACCTGCTGAACACCACACCCGTGCTGGACGACGGGCAGCACGACCTGCTCGCGGAGGACGGCCCCGGCTGGCTGACGGCGCACGACCAGCCGTCGTCGAAGGACGAGCTGCGCGCTCTCGTGTCCGCACGGGACGCGTTGCAGGCGGTGGTCCGCGGCACCGAGGGAACGGCCGCGCTGGCGCCGTTCGTCGAGGGCGTGCGGCAACGGGCGGGCGTCGACCCGTCCGGTCTCGTGTGGCAGCTCGACCTGCCCGAGGGACGAACGACGGCCGCTCGAGCCGTGCTCGCCTGGGACGCGTTGCGGGTGTCCAGTCCCGGACGGCTGCGGCCGTGCGCGAACCCCGACTGCCGCCTCTTCCTGATCGACCACAGCAAGCCGAACTCCGCCCGCTGGTGCTCGATGGCGGTGTGCGGCAACAGGATGAAGGCCCGCCGCCACTACCAGCGCACGCGAGGAGAACGCTGATGGCCCGTCTGCTGTCGTTGAACGTCGGCCTGCCCGAGGACGTCTCCTGGCACGACAAGACCGTCCACACCGGAATCTTCAAGCAGCCGGTCGACGGGCCGCGGATGGTCCGCAGGCTCAACGTCGACGGCGACGGCCAGGGCGACCTCGGCGGGCACGGCGGCGAGAACCGCGCGGTGCTCGTCTACCAGCGGGAGTCCTACGAGCACTGGAAGTCCGAGCTGGGCCGGACGTTCGAGTACGGCCAGTTCGGCGAGAACTTCACCGTCGACGGCCTGGCCGACACCGAGGTGCACGTGGGCGACCGGTTCCGCATCGGCGGCGCCGAGTTCGAGGTCACCCAGCCGCGCGTCACCTGCTACCGCGTCGGCATGCGGCTGGACGAGCCGCGCATGCCGTCGTTGATGGTCGCGCACGGTCGTCCCGGCTTCTACCTGCGGGTGATCACCGAGGGCGAGGTGCAGGCGGGCGACGAGATCGTGCGCACCCGCGTCGGGCGGCACGCGCTGAGCGTCGCGGCGATCGACGCGTTGCTGTACCTGCCGGGCAAGGACCGCGAGACCCTGCTCAAGGCCGTCGACATCCCTGCTTTGAGCCCCGGCTGGCAGGGCTCGTTCCGCGACCTGCTGACGCCGCCGGAACCGGAACCCGTTGGCTGGGCCGGGTTTCGGTCGTTGCGGGTCGAGGCTGTCGTGCCGGAGAGCCCGTCCATCACGTCGTTCCACCTCGCCGGTGACGACCTGCCGCGCGCGTTGCCCGGCCAGTACCTGACGGTGCGGGTACCTGGTGGGGTGCGGAGCTATTCGCTCTCGTCGGACTCGTACCGGATCAGCGTCAAACGCGACGGCGTGGTCAGCAGTTGGTTGCACGACAACGTGAAACCCGGTGACGTGCTGGACGTGGCGGCGCCGCGCGGGGAGTTCGTGCTGGAGCCCGGCGACGAACCGGTCGTGCTGCTGTCGGCGGGGGTCGGGGTCACGCCGGTGCTGGCGATGCTGCACGCGCTCAAGGGGACGGACCGCGAGGTGTGGTGGGTGCACATGACTCGGGCAGCGGACCACGCCTTCGCCGCCGAGGTGCGGGAACTCGGGCCGACGCGGACGGTCGTCCGGTTCTCGGAAGAAGGTCGGCTGACGCAACGCGATCTGGTCGGCCTGCCCACCACGGCGAGCGCGTACCTGTGCGGCCCCAACGCTTTCATGGACGACATGCGCGAGGCCCTCGTCGGTCTCGGCTTCGCCCCGGCACGCATCCACTCTGAACTGTTCGGCGCGCGCACCGCCGTCAATCCCGGCCTGACTGACGTCAAGACCGTTACGCCGCACCAACCTTCACGCGCAGGCACCGGTCCGAAGATCACGTTCGCCCGCAGCGGCCTCACGGCGGCGGCCCGCGACGACGAGTCGATCCTCGACCTCGCCGAGGCGTGCGACGTCCCGACCCGCTGGTCGTGCCGCACCGGCGTCTGCCACACGTGCGTGACCCCGGTGCTGTCCGGCACGGTCACGAACGACCCGGAACCGTTGGAAGCACCGGCCTCCGGCCACGCGCTGATCTGCTGCGCGCGCCCGGAGACCGACCTGGTCCTCGATCTCTAGCGGTGGATCGTGATGCCTCGGATCGTCTTGAGGTCACCGAAGAGCGACGGCGTCGTGCTGACCCGGAAGTTGTCCACCACCAGCATCTGCTTCGACTTGTCGCGCTTCTGCACCTCCAGGTGCACGGCGACCTGCCCCTCGTGCGACTTGAACACCATCTTGAGCTCTTCGATCAGCTCGGGCGTCAACGTCTTGGTGTGCAGGCCGAGGACGAGGGGCGGGTCGGCGCCGGGGTTCGCCTCCGCGTCGCTGATGTCGAGCGGCACGACCCCGTCACCGAAGATCGCCATCTTGTCCTCGCGCCAGTTCACCCGGCCCTTGACGCAGACGGCGGAGTCGAGTTCGAGGTCGTCGCGCAGCACCTCGTACGACTTCGGGAAGAACAGCACCTCGATGGACGCGTCCAGGTCCTCGATGACCGTGATCGCCCACGGCAGGCCGTTCTTGTTCACCCGGCGCTCGATCGACGAGATCATGCCCGAGACGATCAGTTCGCCTTCCTTGGGCGGGTCGTCGAGCACGACGGCGATCGGGCGCGGCGCGAACTTGCGCAGGATCCGCTCGGCACCGTCGAGGGGGTGCGAGGAGACGTAGAGGCCCAGCATCTCCTTCTCGAGGCTGAGCATCTGCTTGCGCGGGTACTCCTCGGTGCCGAACTTGAGGTGCGCCAACGGGGACGTGCTGTCGTCCTGGTCGTCCGCGCTGTCGCCGCCGAAGAGGTCGAACTGGCCTTCGGCTTCCTTGCGCTTGATCGGCACGACCGCGTCGACCGCGTCCTCGTGCACCTGGATCAACGACAGCCTCGGGTTGCCGAACGAGTCGAACGCGCCCGCCTTGATCAGCGACTCGATCACGCGCTTGTTGCAGGCGACCAGTTCGGACTTGTCCATGAAGTCCGTGAAGGACGTGTAGGCGCCCTTCTCCCGGCGGGACTTGATGATCGACTCGACGACGTTCGCGCCGACGTTGCGGATCGCGCCCATGCCGAAGCGGATGTCCGTGCCGACCGCACCGAAGCGCAGCGCCGACTCGTTGACGTCCGGCGGCAGTACCTTGATGCCGAGGCGGCGGCACTCCGCGAGGTAGACCGCGGACTTGTCCTTGTTGTCACCGACGGAGGTGAGCAGCGCGGCCATGTACTCGGCGCGGAAGTTCGCCTTGAGGTACGCGGTCCAGTACGAGATCAGGCCGTACGCGGCGGCGTGCGACTTGTTGAACGCGTAGCCGGCGAACGGGAGGATCGTGTCCCACAGCGCCTGGATCGCCTCGTCGGAGAAGCCGCGCGGGTCGGCCCGCATACCCGCCTGGAAGCCCTCGAACTCCTTCGCGAGGACCTCGGCCTTCTTCTTGCCCATGGCCTTGCGGAGCACGTCCGCGCGCCCCATGGAGTAGCCGGCGACCTCCTGGGCGATGAACATGATCTGCTCTTGGTAGACGATCAGACCGTGCGTCTCGCCGAGGATCTCCTTGAGCGGCTCGGCGAGCTGCGGGTGGATCGGCTTGACTTCCTGACGGCCGTTCTTGCGGTCCGCGTAGTCGTTGTGCGCGTTCACACCCATCGGGCCGGGGCGGTACAGCGCGCCGACCGCGACGATGTCCTCGAACGTCGTCGGCTGCATGCGGCGCAGCAGGTCGCGCATCGGGCCACCGTCCAGCTGGAACACGCCGAGCGTGTCACCGCGGCCGAGCAGCGCGTACGTCTCCGGGTCGTCCATCGGGAGCTTGTCGAAGTCCGGCACCGCGTCCTTGCCGCGGTTCGCCTCGATGTTGTCGACGGCGTCGCCCATGACCGTGAGGTTGCGCAGCCCGAGGAAGTCCATCTTCAGCAGGCCGATGTTCTCGCACGACGGGTAGTCCCAGCCGGTGATGAACGAGCCGTCGTCGCGGTACCAGAGCGGGATGGAGTCGGTGAGCGGGTCCTTCGACATGATGACCGCACACGCGTGCACACCGGCGTTGCGGATCAGGCCCTCGAGCCCGAGCGCGGTGTCGAAGATCTCCTTCACCTGCACGTCGGTCTCGAGCAGCGACCGGACCTCGGCCGCCTCGCCGTAGCGCGGGTGGCTCTTGTTGACGATGCCGTTGAGCGGGATGTCCTTCGCCATGATCGGCGGCGGCAGCGCCTTGGAGATCTTGTCGGCGATCGCGAAGCCCGGCTGACCGTGGTGCACGCGCGCGGAGTCCTTCAGCGCGGCCTTGGTCTTGATGGTGCCGAACGTGATCACCTGGGCGACCTTGTCGGCGCCGTACTTCTCGCTCGCGTACCGGATCATCTCGCCTCGACGACGGTCGTCGAAGTCGATGTCGATGTCGGGCATGGCGGTGCGCTCGGGGTTCAGGAACCGCTCGAACAGCAGGCCGTGCGGGATCGGGTCGATGTTCGTGATGCCCATCGCCCACGACACGGCGGCACCTGCGGCGGAACCACGGCCGGGGCCGACGCGGATGCCGACGCTGCGCGCGTAGTTGATCAGGTCGGCGACGATGAGGAAGTACGCCGGGAAGCCCTTGTCGATGATGACCTGGGCCTCGTAGTCGCAGCGCTTGATGTACTCCTCGGGCACGGACGAGTCGCGGAACCGCCACTCCAGGCCGCGCCGGATCTCCTTGCGGAACCAGGACGCCTGGTCCTCGCCCTCGGGGACCTCGAAGTTCGGGATCCGGTCCTTGATGCTCCAGATGTCGTCGTAGGACTCGACCATCTCCGCGACGAGCAGCGTGTTGTCGCACGCCTCCGGCAGGTCCTTCCAGATCTGCCGCATGTCCTCGGCAGACTTCAGGTAGTAACCGTCGCCGTCGAACTTGAACCTGTTCGGGTCCGTGAGCATCTTGCCGGACTGCACGCAGAGCAACGCCGAGTGCGTGTCCGCCTGGTCCTTGGTGACGTAGTGGCTGTCGTTGGTCGCGAGCGGCGGGATGCCGAGCTTCTTGCTGATCTCCAGCAGGCCCTCGCGGACCCTGGTCTCGATCTCGAGGCCGTGGTCCATCAGCTCGAGGAAGAAGTTCTCCTTGCCGAAGATCTCCTGGTAGTCGGCCGCGGCCTTGAACGCCTCGTCGACCTGCCCGAGCCGCAGCCGGGTCTGGACCTCGCCGGACGGGCAGCCGGTCGTCGCGATGATGCCGCTCGCGTGCTCCGCGACGAGCTCGCGGTCCATGCGGGGCTTGTAGTAGTAGCCGGTCTTGCTGGCCTCGGTGTGCAGCCGGAAGAGGTTCCGCAGGCCGTCCGCGTTGCGCGCCCACATCGTCATGTGGGTGTAGGCACCCGCACCGGAGATGTCGTCGCTGCGCTGGCCCGGGTCGCCCCAGGCGACCGGCTTCTTGTGCAGGCGGTTGTGCGGCGCGAGGTAGGCCTCGATGCCGATGATCGGCTTGATGCCGGTCTTCATCGCCGTTTGGTAGAACTCGTCGGAGCCGTACATGTTGCCGTGGTCGCTCATGCCGACCGCCGTCATGCCGAGCCGGCCCGCCTCCTCGAACAGCGGGGCGACCTTGGCCGCGCCGTCGAGCATCGAGTACTCGGTGTGCACGTGCAGGTGCACAAACGAGTCCGCCACGGGCAACCCCCTTGTGTAGCAAGCGTTTTCGCGCGACCAAGGGACTATCACGTCCTAGCGCCAGCCAACCCTACAGCCTGAGAGGACCGCTCATCACGACCGGCACGCCCCAGAGGACAAACCGCCAGGTGGCACTGCCGGACTTGTCGCCTTGATCTCGATCGGGTACGCGGTGGCACGGTGATCCAGAGCGGCGGGTAGCGTTCTTTTCGTGGTGGCCCCCGATCCCGTAGACGCTCGCCTGCTCGCTGTTCTCGCCGAGTCGGGCCGCGCCGCCGTGCACGAGATCGCCCAGCGCCTGGGCATGGACCCGCGCGAAGCCGCCATGCGCCTGATCACCCTTTCGGGCAGCGGACTGCCGTTGCTGGTGGGCGTGGAGTGCGACCCGAACGGCCTGCGCAGGGCGTTGGCGAACGCCGCCGCGTACGGCAATTACATGGGTCCGCCGCCGTCCGGCCCGTACGCCGTGCACCAGAGCGGGCCGCACCCGGTACAGCAGCAGCAGTACGGTCCGCAGGGGCCGATCAGCCAGCCGTTCCCCGCCCAGCCGCAGCCGCAGCAGACGTGGGGTCCGCCCCAGTCCGCGGGCTGGGTGCGCGCGGACCAGCCGCAGCCCAAGCCCGTCGTGTCGCGGACCGGCAAGATCGGCTCGGCGCTGGAGGCGGACAGCCTCGAGGGCGCCCGCCTGTCGATCCAGCTGGTCGAGGTCGTGGACCCGGCCGACTTCCTCTTCACCGCCGCCGGCTACAAGCTCGCCGAGGGCGAACGCGCTGTGGTCGTGCACACCGAGGTGACGAACACCTCGCAGGTCGCCTACACCTCGCTGCCGGACATGTACCTGGTGCTGGTGACGAAGACCGGCGAGACCGTGACGAAGGCGCCCGTGTCGCTGTCGTCGCGGCCGGCGCACAAGCTCGGCGTGCAGCCCGGCGAGACCGCGGGCGGGCACAGCGTGTTCGTGCTGCCGGACGCGACCGAGATCATCCAGGTTCGGTGGAGCGTGCGGCCCGAGGTCGACCTCAACACCCTCGTGTGGACGGTCGAGGACTAGGCCCTGTCCTGCAAGTCTGTCAGGTGGCAGGCGCGGGTGAGCGAGCCGGAGGCGGTGCCGCCGCGATGCCCTCATACCGGAGGTATTCGGGCGTCGTGGCGGTGCCGCCTCCGGGTCCCTCGGCCGCTACTGCCGCCCGACGGACTTGCAGGACAGGGCCTGGAGCAGTTCCAGCGCCTGGGCGTGCACGCCGGGTGCGGCCGCCAGGTACTCGCGGGTGGTCAGGTCCCACGGCTTGCCTTCGAGGTCCGTGACCGTGCCGCCTGCTTCCTGCACCAACAACACACCTGAGGCGTGCGCGCGCACGTTGTCGTACTGCCAGTGCGCGTCCATGCGTCCCGCCGCCACCTGTGCGAGCTGGTGGGTGACCGGGACGGAGATGCGCACGTACAGGGCGTGCTTGGCCATCTGCGCGTAGGAGGCACCCACTCGGTCGGCCATCTCCGGGCCTTGGCCGGGCTGGGCCTGGCCGGTGCCGACCAGGGCACCGTTCAGCTCGGTCTTGTCGGAGACCTTGATGCGAACGCCGTTGAGGAACGCCCCACCGCCTTCCGCGGCGGTGAACATCTCGTCGAACAGCGGGAAGTAGAGGACGGCGAGCACCGGGCGGCCGTCGCGGACCAGGCTGACGCCGATGTTCCAGTCGGTCATGCCGTGGACGGCGTTCATGTTGCCGCCGACCGGGTCGATCAGCCACCACTCGCCGTCGGGGAGGGGGCCGGAGCCGTGTTCGTCGTCGAGCCAGCGGGCTTCGGGGTTGATCGCCGCCAGTTCGGGCTTGAGCAGGTCGGCGACGGCCGCGTCGTTGGCTTCGACGGCGGCGATGATCTCGGCCAGTGACGAGGTGCGGGACTCCGTCGAGTAGCGCTTCAGCATCCGCGTTCCCGCGCGCCGGACCGCAGCGGTGGTGGCGGCGAGGTGCGTGGCGGGCGCGGTGGTGGTTGCGGACATCGGGTCCTCCAAGATGGTCAGCTATGCAAGCGGATCTGAACCTGCTGGTCGTGCTGGACGCCCTCCTCGAGGAGGGCAGCGTGATGGGGGCGGCGGAACGGCTGCACCTGTCGTCGCCCGCGGTCAGCCGCACGCTCGGGCGGATCCGGAAGGTCACCGGCGACGACATCCTCGTGCGGACCGGCCACACGATGACCCCCACGCCGTACGCCCTCGGGATCGCCGAGGAGGTGCGGCGGCTGGTGCGGGAGGCCAACGCGGTGCTGGCGCCCAGCCGTGAGCTGGAGTTGGACGGGTTGGAGCGGACGTTCACGGTGCGGTGTCACGACGCTCTCGCGTCGTCGGTGGTGCCCGTGCTGGTCGGGCGGATCGCGAAACGGGCGCCCGGCGTGCGGTTGCGGGTGCTGGCCGAGCACTCCGGCGACACCGACGACCTGCGGCACGGGCGGGTGGATCTCGAACTCGGCGGTGGGGCGCCGGACCTGCCGGAGTTCCGGTCGGAGACGCTCGGGACCGATCCGCTTGCCGTCGTGATGCGGCGTGGGCATCCGTGCGACGAACTGGATCTGCGCGCGTATGCGGCCTATCCGCACGTGTTGGTGTCACGGCGGGGGCGGTTCACTGCGCCGATCGACGCGGTGCTGGAACGGGAAGGGTTGCGGCGCAAGGTGATCGCTACCGTGGCGACGGTGCACTCGGCGTTGCAGATCGCGGCGGCCGGTGACGCGCTGGTCACCACGACGGCGCACTCGTGCCGACCGCTGGTCGAGGCGTTCGGGCTGGTCACGCGGCCGTTGCCGGTCGAGTCACCGGAGGCACCGATCAACTGCAACTGGCATCAGCGCTACGACTCCGACCTCGCCCACGCGTGGTTGCGCGAGCAGGTGCGGGCGACCGTCACCGAGGTGCTAGCGGCAACGCGATAGCGCCCGGGAAGCGCGGGTGTTCGGCCTCGTCGAGCATCGCGGCGGCCACGGTTTCGCGGCTGATCTTCGCGCCGAGATCGAACGGCGGTGCCTCGTCGAGGCCGACCGTGCGGCCGGGCTGGAAGGGTTCGTCGGTGAGGACGCCCGCGTGGAAGACGGTGCCACCGGCGGCGAGGACGGCGTCGTCGGCCGCGACCTTGTCCGGGATGCGGTCGCCGAAGAACTTCCAGAGCACGGCCGCACCCTCCCCCGCCGCCTGCGCCGAGGCGCCCGTGCCGTACGCACCTAGCCAGATGATCCGGCGCGGACCTGCGGCGATGACGGCCCGAGCGCCCTCGGCCAGCACGCCGGGGCGGTCGGTGCCGAGGCCGGACAGGACGACCGTGCCGGGGTCGAGGGTCAGCGGTCCGCTCGCGTCGCCCGCGACCTTCCGGAGGTTCGGGTGGTCGAGGGCGATGCGGGCGACGTCGCGGGCGATCGCGGTGACGGTGTGGCCGCGGTCGAGGGCCTGGCGGGTGAGGGCGGAACCGGTGCGGCCCGAGGCCGCGAGAATGGTCAGGTGCATGCCCAAAACGCTATTGAGCACACCGATTAACATCAAGTGCAATGTCGTCAACCGGTGATTTACCCAGACGCAATCAGCCTTCTTCGCGCAGCTTCTCCAGCGCCGTGGCGAGGTCTTCCGGGTAGGCGGACGTGTACATGACCCACTCGCCGGTGCCGGGGTGGTGGAACCCGAGCTGGTGCGCGTGCAGCCACTGCCGCGTCACGCCCAGACGCTTGGCCAACGTCGGGTCGGCGCCGTACGTCAGGTCGCCCACGCACGGGTGGTGCAGCGCGGAGAAGTGCACGCGGATCTGGTGCGTGCGGCCGGTTTCCAGGTGCACCTCGACGAGAGAGGCGGCGCGGAACGCCTCCATCACCTCGTAGTGCGTGACGGACGGCTTGCCGGAGTTCATCACCGCGAACTTGTAGTCGTGCTTAGGGTGACGGTCGATCGGCGCGTCGATGGTGCCCTTGATCGGGTCCGGGTGGCCCTGCACGATCGCGTGGTAGACCTTCTCGACGGTCCGCTCTTTGAAGGCGTGCTTCAAAGCCGAGTAAGCGGATTCGGACTTCGCGACCACCATCACACCGGTCGTGCCGACGTCGAGCCGGTGCACGACGCCCTGGCGTTCGGCGGCACCGGACGTGGCGACGCGGTGGCCGGAGGCGGCGAGCCCGCCCACGACGGTCGGGCCGGTCCAGCCGGGCGACGGGTGCACGGCGACACCGACGGGCTTGTCGATGACGATGATGTCCTCGTCCTCGTGGATGATCACCATGCCCTCGACCGGGATCGCCTGGACGGTGATCGGCTGCGGCGGCGCGGGCAGCGTGATCTCCAGCATCGCCCCGGCGGTGAGCCGGTCGGACTTGCCCACGACCCGGCCGTCGACCCGCACGTCGTCGGCGTCGGCGATGGCCGCGACGGCGGTGCGGGACAGGCCGAGCAGCTTCGCGAGGCCGGCGTCGACGCGCATGCCGTCCAGACCGTCGGGAATCGGCAGCGTTCGGTATCCGCTCACGCGGGGGGCCTCGACTTTCACTTGCTCAGGGACGCCTCACGGCGCCGGGTCGTTACTTCGTTTCCTGGAGGTCGTCCTGCGGCTGCTCGACGACGGCGACCGGCTCGGGGTCGTCCTTGTGCACGGTGCCGTCGTAGTCGTGCCGCAGCAGCGCGAGCACGATGATCGTCGCACCGCCACCCACGATCGCCATGTCGGCGACGTTGAACACGGGCCACACACGGCCGTACGGATCGAACAGCGAGAGGAAGTCCACAACGTGGCCGCGCATCGGGCCGGGCTCGCGGAAGAGGCGGTCGGCGAGGTTGCCGACGGCACCGCCGAGCACCAGGCCGAGGCCGACGGCCCAGCCCTGGGAGCGGAGGTTGCGCGAGATCCAGTAGATGAACCCGGCGACACCCATCGCGATCAGCGCCAGCACCCACGTCATGCCCTCGCCCATGCCGAACGCGGCACCGGGGTTGCGCACGAACGTCAGGTACAGCACGCCGCCGAACAGCTGGATCGGGTCCGCGTCCTCCAGGAACGCCACGGACACGACCTTCGTGAGCACGTCCAGGGCCAGCACGACGGCCGCCAGGAGCGCGAGGACCTTCGTCTTCAGCTCCGGCAGCGAGCCCGTGAACGAGAAACCCTCGTCCTCGTCGTCCTTCGTCGGGGACTGCGCGGGCTCCTTCTCGGCGTCAGGTGCCCCGACCACCGGAGTCGCGACCGTCTCAGGCTCGCTGACCTGCTCTTCGGCAGGTTTGTCAGCGGCCTTCCCGGAGGGCTTCTCCGCGGCCTTGGACTCGTCACTCACCAGGTCATTGTCCACTACAGGGACTACGCGAGGAACGGCGGCAGGGTTCGGCCGTCGTCCTCGGGCACCCAGCGGCCGTCCTGCTGGGTGTAGGTCCACTTCGGACCTTCGGTGACGAGAGTGCGCAGCGCCGCCACGAGACGATCGACGTGCTCGGCCGTGGTGCCGAGGCCGATCGACGCCCGCACGGCGCGCTGCTCGTGCGATCCGACCTGCTTGACCAGGCGGCCCACGATGACGTGCGCGCAGAACGCGCCGTCGCGCACGCCGATGCCGTACTCGGCGGACAGCGCGGCGGCGAGGAAACCGGCGTCGAAGCCGGAGACCGTGAAGCTCACGACACCGACCTTGTCGACGTCGGTGAGGATCTTCAGCTCGCGGAAGCCGGGGATCGTGCGCAGGCCCTCGCGCAGGCGAACCAGCAGCTCCTGCTCGTGCGCGATCGTCTGCTCCCAGTGCCGCGACAGGATCTCGCAGGCGGCGGCCAGGGCGTGCACGCCGACGACGTTCGGGCTGCCGGCCTCGTGCCGCTCGGGCACCGCGGACCAGGCCACGCCGAGGCGGTCACCGTGGTCGGTGACCTTCGTCGTAGCACCGCCGCCGACCAGGTACGGCTGGGCCTGCTGGAGCCAGTCCGCGCGGCCGACCAGCACACCGGCGCCGAACGGCGCGTAGATCTTGTGCCCGGAGAACGCGATGTAGTCGACGCCCAGCTCGACCGCGTCGATCGGGCGGTGCGGGGCGAGCTGGGCGGCGTCGAGCGCGATGCGCGCGCCGTGGCGGCGGGCGACCTTCGCGAACTCGGCGACCGGCCACAGCTCTCCCGTGACGTTGGACGCCCCGGTGACGATCACGAGTCGTGGGCCGACCGGGGCGGCGGCCAACGCCCGGTCCAGTGCGACAACTGCGGCACCGGACGAAGACGGGGCGGGGATCCGCTGAACGTTCGGACCCCTCCACGGCAGCAGCGCCGCGTGGTGCTCGCTGTCGAACAGGACGACGGCGGTGTTCTTGGGAACGCTGCGCGCCAACAGGTTCAGCGAGTCCGTGGTGTTGCGGGTGAAGACGACGGTGTCGGACGAACGCGCGCCGACGAAGCGGCGGATGCGGTCGCGGGCCTGCTCGTAGACGCGGGTCGAGACCTGCGAGGCGAACCCGGCACCGCGGTGCACGCTGGCGTACCAGGGCAGCAGCTCGTCGACGGCGTCGCGCACTTCCTGAAGACAGGGCGCGGACGCCGCGTGGTCGAGGTTGGCGTAGGTGACGCGCTCTCCGGTGACCAGCGGAACGCGCAGGTCAGCGCCGACAACAGCCGGAACCGCCGTGGTGGTGCTGGGGGTGATCGCGAGCGTCATCGAGCTGCCTCCGAGGCCAGGGGCCTTCAGCTGGAGGCCCGCGCTTGACCGGCGCCCTACGCGCCGGACCAGGTCCTCACCAAGGGCACCCCACCGCGGTTGGAGGGTTGCCGGCCAGCAAGCTTGGGCTTGACGCTGGCTCTCATGACCTGCCAACGACGTTAGCGGAGGGTGACCGCCGCGTCGACACCCCGATCACATCGTGAGAAGCCTCGGAGACCGACTAATCGCCGGTCTCGCCCTTCCACCTGGCGTAGCGACCTGCCCGGTCGACGGCACGTATGCGCCGCTCAGCGGCGTCGCGGGTCTCCTCGGTGGTGACGATCAGCAACTGGTCCTCGGTCTGCAGCCGGGTCGTCGGTTGTGGCGTGAAACTCTTCCCCGAGCGCACCACGAGGCTGACCGTGGCGCCGCTCGGCAGCCGCAGCTCGGACATGTAGACGCCGTGCAGCTTCGAGCCGCGCTGGATGTGCACCTGGAGCAGTTCGGCGCCGAGTTCGTCGAGCGGCGACGAGTCGACCTGCACCTCCAGCGCCTCCCCCGCCTTGACCAGCCCGAGGCGTCGCGCGAGGAACGGCAGCGTCGTGCCCTGCACGATCGTCAGCACGATGACCAGCAGGAACACCACGTCGACGAGTTGCCGCGCGCCCTCGACCCCTTGGATCAACGGGATCAGCGCGAACACGATCGGCACCGCGCCGCGCAGCCCCGACCAGGAGAGGAACGCCTGTTCCCGCCACGGCACCTTGAACGGCAAGGAGGCGAGCGCGATCGACAGCGGCCGGGCCACGAACGTCAGCACCACACCCGCGATCAGCGCGGGGAACAGCACGTCGAGCAGCCGCGACGGCGAGGCGTAGAGGCCGAGGAGCACGAAGAGACCGATCTGGGCGAGCCAGCCGAGGCCTTCGGCGAACGAGAGGGTGTCGGCGCGGTGCGGCAGGCGGGCGTTGCCGAGGACCAGCGCGGCGACGTAGGTGGCGAGGAAGCCGGACGCGTGCACGAGATCGCCGGCCGTGTAGGCCATCACGCACACCGCCACCGTGGCGAGCGGGTACAGACCGGTCGACGGCAGCGCCGCGCGTCTCAGCCCCGCACCGCCGAGGAACCCCAGCGCCACGCCGATGAGCGCGCCCGCGCCCAGTTCGTAGATCACCAGCAACGGCGCGGTCCAGGAGATCTGGTCCGACGACGCCAGCAGCACCACGGCGATGTAGACGGGCGCGTCGTTGAGACCGGACTCGAGTTCGAGCGCACCGGTCAGCCGCGCCCCGACCCCCAACGAGCGCAGGACGCTGAACACGGCGGCCGCGTCGGTGGACGACAGCACCGCGCCCCACAGCAACGCCATCCGCCAGTCGAGGCCCAGCAGGTAGTGCAACGCCGTGCCCGTCACGGCGACGCTGACCACAACGGCCACTGTGGACAGTGCGACGCCCAGCCACAGCGACGACTTGACGGCGTTCCACCGGGTCGTGATGCCGCCCTCGGTCAGGATCAGCACGAGGGCCGCGATGCCGAGGGACTGGGTGAGGTCGGCGTCGTCGAACTTGATGCCGAAGACCGACTCGCCGAGCAGCACGCCGATGCCGAGGTAGAGCAGGAGTGAGGGCAGCCCGAGCCGCGTCGACACGCGCACCGCGATCACGGAGATCAGCAGTACGGCCGCACCGATGCCCAGGACCGCCGTTACGTCACCCACCTGGACCATTCTGGTTGATCACCCTCGATTCCGACGAATCAGACGAGTTAACAACTCCCGCCGATCGCCCCTACCGGGCCCATGCACGGCGGAGCATGTTGATCAGTGGCTCAATCCCTAACCCTGCACGGAGTTGAACCATGAGGATCCTGATCGCGCTGGCGGCCGCCTTGATGGTGACCGGAGTTACCTCAGCGCAAGCAGCGGCACCTGCGGCACTGGCGGCGCCGAACATCAACGTCGCGAACGTACAAGCTCACCTGAACCAGTTCCAGTCCATTGCCAACTCCAACGGCGGCAACCGCGCCCACGGACGACCGGGGTACCTGGCCTCGATCAACTGGGTGAAGAGCAAGCTCGACGCGGCCGGTTACACCACGCGCGTCCAGTCGTTCACCTCAAACGGCTCGACGGGCTACAACCTGATCGCCGACTACCCCGGCGGTGACCCGAACAACGTCGTGATGGTCGGCGGCCACCTCGACAGCGTCTCGGCGGGCCCCGGCATCAACGACAACGGCACCGGCTCGGCGTCGATCCTGGAGATCGCGCTTCAGGTGAAGGCCACCGGTTTCCAGCCGACCAAGCACCTGCGGTTCGGCTGGTGGGGCGCGGAGGAACTCGGCCTCGTCGGCTCGACGTACTACGTGAACTCCCTGTCGTCGACCGAGAAGTCGAGGATCAAGGCGTACCTGAACTTCGACATGACCGGCTCGCCCAACCCCGGTTACTTCGTCTACAGCTCCTCCGGCCAGCCCACCGGTTCGGCGGCGCTGACGCAGCGGCTGCAGGCGGGCTTCACCGCCCTGGGGGTGCAGACCGAGCTGACGAACGTCGGCGGCCGTTCCGACCACGCGGCGTTCGCCCGCGCGGGCATCCCGACCGGCGGCACGTTCACCGGTGCCGAGGGCATCAAGACCTCGGCGCAGGCCTCGAAGTGGGGCGGCACGGCGGGCCAGGCGTTCGACCGCTGCTACCACCGCTCCTGCGACACCACGTCGAACGTCAACGCGACGGCGCTCGACCGCAACGCGGACGTGATCGCGTCGGCCCTCTGGGCGACGGCGGCCTGATCACTTCCGCAGCTTGATCACTTCGCGGTGAGCACGCGCACGGCCTCGTCGAGCACGGATTCGGCGAGGCCGGGCATGCTCGTCCAGAGCTGCGCCTGGCCCAGGTAGAGGCTGAACGCGATCAACGCGCGCTTCCTCGCCTGGGCCTTGCCGAATCCGAGCTCCCGGAACAACTCGGCCAGGTAGGTCACCCGCTTCTCCGTGACGCGCTGGAGAACCGGCGCGATCACCTCGTGCTGGGCGGCCGCCTGCAACGCCATCTCGACCGACCCCTTGCGGCCGCGGTCGAGCACCGTGGCGAAGAGCGTGCGGAGCTTGTCCTCCGGCGTCCGTTCGGACTCCACGAGTTCGATGACCTTCTCGGTGTGCTCCCGCTCCCACCGCTCGACCGTCGCCTGGAGCAACGCGTCGCGGTTCGGGAAGTGGTGGTACACACTGCCTTTCGTGGCACCGGTACGCGCCGCCAGCGGTTCGATCGCGACCGCGCTGACACCGCCCTCGGCCAACGCTCTCAGCGCTATCTCAGTCCAGTCGTCACGATTCCGCCGCACCACGCTTCCATACGCTACCGTACGTTCCAGGAACATACGGCAGCGTATGGAAGGGGCTCTCATGATCAGGAACGTCCACACCCGCGACCTCGGCGTGCCCGCGGGTCCGTTCGTAGACCGCGTCCAGGAACTCTGGCCGCCCGCCTGGGGAAAGCAGGAGTTCGACAGGCCTTTGGGCGTCGGCGCCGACGGCGGGCACGGGCCGATCCGGTACCGCTGCACATCGTTCACGCCCGGCGAGTCGATCACCTTCGAGTTCACCAGGCTCTCGGGCACGCACACGCTGTCGGCGTCGGGGAACGTCCTGCGGCACGAGCTGATCGGCCACTTCGGCCTCGTGGATCGCGTGCGCTGGGCCGTGGCGATCAGGTGGCTGCACGACGCGTGCATCGAGGACCTGTTCGACGCCTGCGTTCGCGCGACGGGGCGGGAACCGAAGTCCCCGGCCCGCTGGTCGTGGTACGTGCGCCAGGTGCGGCGCCTGTTCACCCCGAAACGTCAGCCACAACGTGCGTGAAGCGGCGTGATGTTGTTGCCCGGAGCGTCCCGCGTGCCGTAGACGTCGCCGTTGTCTGCCAGCACCGCTCCGAACGAGAACTCGGGCAGCACCTGGCCGGACGCGTTCGCGTCGCGCGCGAAGTCGAGCTCGGTCAGCACGCGCACGCCGTTCGTGACCCGGTACGCGTCGCCCCGCTCACCGCCGGCAGGACGCCGGAGTTGTTGACGTCGCTGATCGAGTAGCCGCCGTAGCGCTCCGGCTGGAGAACACCGTTGCGCCAGGCCAAGATCACGCTGCCGGCACCGGTCGCGAGGTCGTACCCGTCGCCGAGCACCCACTCGCCGTTGTCCGATCCGCCCTTCACGTCGAAGAAGTAGAACTCGTCCCGGCTCGGCAACGGCAGTTCCTCCGTCACCCACGCACACGCGGCTTCCGCCTGCGCTGCCGTCGTCGACAACGACGCCAGGGATCTCGCCTCACAGTCCAGTCACGCGAGAGGAGCCGCCGTCCGAAGACGGCGACCGTCACGCAGTTGTCCTCATCGCGCACCGTTCGCGCAGTCGAGAGCGACCGGGTAGGCGTTCCACGGGTCGAGCAGCTTGGCGCCGTACAAGGCTCCGTCATCGGCGATGACCGCGACCCGGGCGTCGGTGTTCACCCGCTCCGGATACCCCACGCCGGCCCAGAACGCGGGTGAGCCCTCGGTCGTGCCGTTGTCGACCTCGCCCAACAGCTGACCGTGCGCGTTCACGCCTAAGACCTCCACGGCCTGTTCGAAGCCGCGCACCACCTGGCCCTGACGGTCCCAGCGCACGACCTCCTGCCCCAGACGTCCCACCGCGTACTGGCCACGCGCGGCCGTCACGGAGACGTCCGTTCCGCCCTCCAGTTGCACGGCACCGGATTCGCTCAGCCAGTACACCCCCGAGGCAGAACCGGCCAGCACCGCGCCGTCGTCCGCCAGCGCGGTCGCCGACCACGACGCGTCGGTGCCCGGCACCAGCCGCGCCTGACCGGACCCCGCGGGCCACACCACGGGCTTGCCGTTGGACACGCCCAGGACGTCGCCGCGCTCGTTCACGTCGATCGTCCGCACGTCGTACTCGCCCTGCCAGCCGTTCAACGTCGTGTAAACGCCCGCCTGCCAACGGGAAGCGGCCGGAAAGGTGGTGGAGCCCGACAGGGCCACCACGCCCGACGAGTTCACGTCGGTGGCGTAGGCGGTGTGGCGGAAGAACGACAGGTGATCGACGAGCTGCCGGTCCTTCCAGATCAGCACGGCCGAACCCGCCACCCAGCGGTACGAGCCGGTGCCGACGACGTAAGACCCCGCCGCAGCCACGACCCCGCTCGACCCCACCCCGTCGGGTACCGGCAGCGTGGACTCGGTCCACGTGGTGCACGCGACCGGGTCGGCGGCGGCAACGCCGGTGGCGGGTGCCACCAGCCCTGCCGCCAGGACCAGAGCGCCCGCGAAGACGCGCCATCCCCCAGAAACGACCATCGCAATCCCCCTTGCTCGTTTGGCCTGGTTCGACCGTAGCGAGGGGGTCCGACAATTTTTGAACTCGAACAGTCAGCCGCAGCGTGCGTAACGCGGCGTGCTGCTGTTCTCGTCGTACAGGGTGCCGGTGACGTCACCGTTGTCCGCCAGCCGCTGTCCCGTCAGGCCGGGCGGGGTGTCGAGCTCGCCCGGCCCCCGCCACACCGCGTACTCGGCCTGGCTGCCGGAGGAGGGAACCTGGGCGAGCACGTGCCCGGACGCGTTCGAGTCCTCGACGTTGTACAGCCCGGGGAGCGTGCGGACGATCTTGCCGTCCAGGCCCCACTCGACCACGGTGCTGGGCTGCTGCCAGTCCTGGGGCACCGACCTGCCGAAGATCCGGCCGTTGCGGATGGACTCCACCTCCGCCGAGTAGTCCCCCGGCAGCGTCTCCAGCCTCGTCTGGTTCCCGTCGCGGTCCCAGACGTGGCTGAACCGCTGGCTCAGCGGCCCGTTCTCCATCGCGACCACGTTCCCGTCGTCGTCGATGCCCTTCACGAAACGCACCAACCCGTTGCGGGTGTTGGGCAGCTCGCGCGGCGTCGACGACCCGGCCGGCCACACCAGGAGCGGCCCGTGAAGGCTCATGTAACCGGACAGGCCCGCGACGTCACCCTCGTTGTTGATGCGCTGGCCCCACGACCGGTAAGAGCTGCCGGGATGCGGTTCCAGCCGCTCCCGCACGCCGTTCGCGACCCGGTAGGCGGCGTCGTCGCCGTTGATCATCATGACGCCGGAGTTGTTGACGTCGCTGCTCGGTCCCGCGTCCCGGATGAACCCGTTGGCCTGCGCGCCGTTGTGCCAGAAGAATGTCCCGCTCCCCAACGACGTGTTCCACCCGTCGCCGAGCACCCATTCACCGTTGTCCGACGCGGCGTACACCCCGTAGAAGTTGCTCCCGGCCGGTAGCGGTAGATCCGAAGTGACCCACTCACACGCAGCGGCGGCGTGCGCGGCGGGCGAACCCACCACACACGCCGCCAGGAACGCCGTGCTCAACACAAGTCCTCTGACCTTCACCGTTGCCCCCTCTCAGGCAACGGCGACGTTAAGGACCAGGTCTCACATTTCGGTCACGCCTTGCTGACGCCGACCCTCACCTTCACGCCGTCGCCGACCGAGCCCTCGGCAGTGCCCTCTCCGAACACCACCGACGACGTCAGCGTCTCCGACTGCACGAACGCCAGGTGCGGCTCCACCGCGGCGCGCACCGCGTCCGGCAGCTCCAGCGTCAGCGTGATCCGGTCGGACACGTCGAGCTGGGCGTCCTTGCGGGCCTGCTGCACCACGCGGATCAGGTCGCGCGCGAGCCCCTCGGCCTCGAGCTCCGCCGTCACCGCCGTGTCGAGCACGACGACACCGGCACCACCCGGCAGCGCGGCCGTGGCGGCGGGATCCGTTGCCACCAGACGCTGTTCGTACTCACCCTCGAACAGCTCGATGCCGGCGGCCACCACTCGACCGTCCACTTCGGACCAGTCGCCGGCCTTGACGGCCTTGATGACCTTCTGCACGTTCGGCCCGAGCCGCGGCCCGGCCGCCCGCGCGTTCACGACCAGCTGGAACTGCCCGTAGGTGTCGACATCGGTGGACAGCGACACCTCCTTGACGTTGACCTCGTCGCGCACGATCTCGGCGAAGTCCTCCAGCGACCCGGCCACCGGCGACGCGACCGTGAGGCGTGCCAACGGAAGCCGCACGCGCAGCTTGTTGCCCTTGCGCAACGACAACGCCGTCGAGCACACGTCGCGGACCTCGTCCATCGCCGCCACGAGAGCGTCGTCGGCGGGCACGTCGGACACCGACGGGAAGTCCGTCAGGTGCACCGAACGACCACCGGTCAGCCCGCGCCACACGACCTCGGTCGTGTAAGGCAGCAACGGCGCCGCCACGCGCGTGACGACCTCCAGCACGGTGTGCAGGGTGTCGATCGCGTCCTGGTCACCGTCCCAGAACCGCTGCCGCGACCGGCGCACGTACCAGTTCGTCAGCACCTCCAGGTACTCGCGCACCAGCTGGCACGAACCGGAGATGTCGTAGACGTCCATCGCCGCCTGAACGTCGCGGACCAGGTCGTGCGTCTTCGCGAGCGCGTACCGGTCGAGCACGTTCTTCGAGTCGACGCGCCACGTGCCCTCCTTCCCGGCGGCGTTGGAGTACAACGCCAGGAAGTACCAGGAGTTCCACAGCGGCAGCACCGCCTGGCGCACCGCGTCGCGGATGCCGCGCTCGGTCACCACGAGGTCGCCACCGCGCAGGATCGGCGACGCCATGAGGAACCAGCGCATGGCGTCCGAGCCGTCGCGGTCGAAGACCTCGTTGACGTCCGGGTAGTTCTTCAGCGACTTGGACATCTTCTGGCCGTCGTCACCGAGCACGATCCCGTGCGCCACGCAGTCGCGGAACGCGGGCCGGTCGAACAACGCCGTCGCGAGCACGTGCAGCGTGTAGAACCAGCCACGCGTCTGCCCGTTGTACTCGACGATGAAGTTTCCGGGGTAGTGCTCCTCGAACCACTGGGCGTTCTCGAACGGGTAGTGCACCTGCGCGAACGACATCGAGCCCGACTCGAACCAGCAGTCGAGCACGTCCGGGATCCGGCGCATGGTCGACTGGCCGGACGGGTCGTCCGGGTTCGGCCGCGTCAGGTCGTCGATGAACGGCCGGTGCAGGTTGTCCGGGCGCACGCCGAAGTCGCGCTCCAGCTCGTCCAGCGACCCGTACACGTCCGTGCGCGGGAACTCGGGGTTGTCCGAGGTCCACACGGGCAGCGGCGAGCCCCAGTACCGGTTGCGCGAGATGTTCCAGTCGCGCGCGTTCTCGAGCCACTTGCCGAACTGGCCGTCCTTGATGTGGCCGGGCACCCAGTTGATCTGCTGGTTGAGCTCGACCATCCGGTCCTTGAACTGCGTGACCGCGACGAACCACGCCGACAGCGCGCGCTGGATCAGCGGGTTCTGGCAGCGCCAGCAGTGCGGGTACGGGTGGTCGTAGGTCTCGTGGCGCAGCAGCAGGCCCGCGTCCTTGAGGTCGCGGATGATCAGCTTGTTCGCCTCGAAGACGTGCACGCCCTGGTACGGCGCGACCTCCGCGGTGAACTTGCCGTCCGGCCCGACCGGCACGACGACCTCGATGCCCGCCGCGTCCGTCACGACCTTGTCGTCCTCACCGAACGCCGGTGCGATGTGGACGATGCCCGTGCCGTCGTCGGTGGTGACGTAGTCGGCCGTGAGGATCTGGTGCGCGTTCTCGCGGCCCACGAAGAAGTCGAACGGCGGCAGGTACTTCTTGCCGACCAGGTCCGACCCCTTGTAGCGGGCGACGACCTCGGGCTCCTCGCCCAGTTCACGCGCGTACGCCGGCACGCGCGCCTCGGCGAGGAGGTACTTCTCGCCCTCGGAGTCCACCACGGTCACGTAGTCGACGTCCGGGTGCACGGCCGCGGCCAGGTTGCTCGGCAGCGTCCACGGCGTGGTCGTCCAGACCAGCGCCTTCTCGCCGGACTCGAGGCGCAGCGCCACCGTGACGGCCGGGTCCTGCCGGTCGCGGTAGGCGTCGTCCATCTTGGTCTCGGTGTTGGACAGCGGCGTCTGGCAGCGCCAGCAGTACCAGAGCACCCGGAAGCCCTCGTAGATCAAGCCCTTGTCCCACAAGGCCTTGAACGCCCACATGACGCTTTCCATGTAGTCGAGGTCGAGCGTCTTGTAGTCGTTGTCGAAGTCGACCCAACGAGCCTGACGCGTCACGTAGTCGCGCCACTGGTCCGTGTACTGCAACACGGACGTGCGGCACGCCTCGTTGAACTTCTCGATGCCGAGCTCGTCGATCTCGTGCTTCTGCGTGATGCCGAGCTGCTTCTCCGCCTCGTACTCGGCGGGCATGCCGTGCGTGTCCCAGCCGAACCGGCGCTCGACGTGCTTGCCGCGCATCGTCTGGTAGCGCGGCACCACGTCCTTGACGTAGCCGGTCAGCAGGTGCCCGTAGTGCGGCAGGCCGTTCGCGAACGGCGGGCCGTCGTAGAAGACGAACTCGTTCTCGCCGTGCTCACCGGCCGGGTTGCGGTCGATGCTCGCCTGGAAGGTCTCGTCGTCCTTCCAGTACCCGAGCACGTCCTGCTCAAGGTTCGGAAAGGACGGCTGCGCCGGGACCTCGTTCTGTCCGGCCCTGGGGTAGGCCATCTCCACTGCTCCTCGCGTCACGCTGGACACGCGAGGACGACACGCCGATGTGGCTCGGCGGCCGCGGTACCACCCCGCTTGCTCGCTTTGAGGGCGAGCCTCTCGTTCTTCGGCTGTGACGGGCCGGTCCCGTCCGGTTCTACTGAGGCTCGCGCCCGTTCTTCCGGAGGCTCCCCGGTGATGGCCGGATCGGTGCCTGTGAGTTACAGAGTAACCGGAGGCGCAAACCGTATGCTCGCCCGATGACGTTGACCATCGCGTTGTCGATCTTGCTGGCCGTGCTGTTCGTGGCGACAGGCGCGGGCAAGCTGTTCGGCGCGAAGGCGTCACTCGAGGCCCGCGACCACTTCCGGATGAATCCGGCACTGTGGCGCACCATCGGCGCGCTGGAGTGGGCGGGCGCGGCCGGACTGGTGGTCGGCCTGGTCAGCTGGGAGTGGGTCGCGCACGCGGCCACGGTCGGGCTCGGGCTGCTGATGGTCGGCGCCACCGTGACGCGGCTGCGGTACGACTCGAAGCCCACCGGCGTCGTCGTGGACCTCGCGCTGCTGGCGTTGCTGATCACGCTGCTGTTCCTGGACCGGTGAAGTTCTTCCTCCTGGGCGCACCGGAGGTCCGTTCCGACGCGGGCGTGGTCGACGTGGGACACGCACGCCAGTTGAGCGTGCTGGCCGTGCTGCTGGTGGACGTCAACCAGGTCGTCGGCGTCGACAAGCTGCTGGCACGGGTGTGGGGCGACACGCCGCCACGACAGGCGAAGGCCGCGCTCTACAGCTACGTGTCGCGGTTGCGGGCCGTGCTCGATGTGCCGATCGTGCGCCGCTCCGGTGGTTACGTGCTGGAAGCCGATCCGGCGTCCATCGACCTGCACCGGTTCCGCTCTCTCGTAGCGCTCGGACGGCCCGATGAGGCCTTGTCGCTCGTGCGCGGCCAACCGTTCTTCGGGCTGCACGGCACGTGGTTCGACTCGTTGCGTGAGGCGTTCGCCGGCGAGCTGACGGCAGCCGAACTGGACCACACCGACGCACGCCTGGCGTCCGGTTCGAACGCCGCGCTCGTCGCCGAACTCACCGCACGCGCGTCTCTTCGTCCGCTGGACGAACGGCTCGCAGCGCAACTGATGCGCGCCCTGATCGGTGCCGGCCAACGCACCGATGCACTCGCCTACTACTCACGCCTGCGCGACCGCCTGGCCGACGAACTGGGCCTCGACCCCGGCCCCGCGTTGCGCGACCTGCACGCTTCGTTGCGTCCTCAGTGGAATCCACGCCAACTCCCCGCCGCCCCGCAGGACTTCACCGGCATGACGGCCGCGCTGGCGGCCCTCGACGCGGACGGCCCGATCGTGACGATCACCGGCCCGTCCGGGATGGGCAAGACGCGGCTGGCGCTGCACTGGGCACACCTGCACGCCGCCGACTACCCCGACGGCCAACTGTTCGTGGACCTCGGCGACTCCGACCCGGCCGACGTCGTGCGGGAGTTCATCACGGCCTTGGGCGCCAACGACATCCCACCGGAACCACACGCGCAGACAGCGCTCTACCGCACGTTGCTGGCCGACCGCCAAATGCTGATCGTCCTCGACAACTGCGCCAACACCGCCCAGGTCGTGCCTCTGCTGCCGGGCACGCCACGGTGCCGAGTCGTCGTCACGAGCCGTGAACGCCTCCCCGGCCTGGTGACAGCACACGGCGCGCGCCCGATCGTGCTCTGAGTAGAAGCACTCATGGCGCGCCGGCTTCGCCCTCCGCCAGACTTCCCGGCGAGGTGATTGGGGGATCACGTGAAAGCACTGGCACTCGCCACTTTGCTGAGCACCACCGTCGTCGCTCCGGTTCAGGAGTTCTCCTTCGAGGCCGAAGCCAACGCGTGGCCGGTGCACGGCCGGTCCGCGCACTGGTCGGCGTCGACCGAGGAGATCCGCGTAGGACTGCGCCGATCCGACAACACGATCAGGGTTCACGCCGACGTCGACAGCGCGAACGACTACATCCTGGTCGAACTGTCCCGGCACGACGGGCAGCTGATCACGGCCGGCACGTACCACGACGAGAAGGTCATGGTCATAGGCGACGGCCACGTCTGCGTCGACCAGACAGCCGACTTCACCGTCGACCGCGTCGAGTACAACGCCGACGGGTGGGCCGACGTGTTCGCCGCGTCGATCACGCACACCTGCGGCGACCAGCCGTTCAACGCGTTCCGCGTTCGGGTCGACTTCGCGCGATGAGACCTGACGGCACGTTCCGGACGAAGATCAGCTGACGGTCTGATCGGTGGTCGTGTTCCGCCGGCGGAGCACGACCACCACGACCGCCAGCACCACCAGCAACGTCCCTCCGCCGAGCAGCCACCGCGTGAACGACCAGGCGGCAGACCCCGGCGGTGCCGTCTCGCGGACGAACGCCCGGATCTCGTCCCGCAGCGCCGCGTCCTCGGTGAGCTTCCCGAACCCCGCCGTGCCCGGCACGATCTCCAGCTTCGCGTTCGAGGCGGCGCCGGCGATCTCCCGGGCGTGATCGGCGAGCCGCAGGTCCCCGACGACGTGGTCCTCGGCCGCGACGACCAACGCCGGCACCTGCACGGCCTTGATGCCCGTCAGGGCGTCGAGGTCGGCGCTGGACGTCCGGAAGGCCTCGAACGGCGTGAGCAGGAACATGCCCTTCAGGGCACCGATCTGCTGCCCCGCCGAGGCGATGGCGGTGGCACCGGTCCCCGCGCCGCCCGCGACGATCGCCGAGGCACCGCGGTTCTCCAGTTCCCGCGCGGCACCCAGCACGTCGCGGTCGTAGGAGTGCCGGTTCTCGCGCAGCGTCAGGCTGCGCATCTCGTACAGCAGCACCTGGTAGCCGTCGTCCGCGAGCGCACGCGCCAGCGGCAGCCAGTCGCAGAGGAACTCGGTCTGGGTGTGCGCGAGCAGCACCCCGGTCGACCCGCTGCCGAACACCAGTCCGGGCAGTTCGACGTCGTCGTCGGCCTTGAAGGTGATCGCACTCTCGCGGAGGTCCGCGGGCACGCACGGGTGCAGTTCGGTCTTGGGTTGCGCTACGGCCGATGGCGCGCCTGCCAGCACGAACACTGCGACAACCACGGCCCCCAGCACTGATCTCAGTGGCATGGGGGATTCATAGCGCGCCGAACGCCACTTCGCCCCTGTATTTCGGGCGAGCACCCGATCAGGAGGTGGCGCGGCTCCTGCGCACCAGCACCGCGTCAGGGGTGCACAGGGCGCAAGGCGTGAACTGCAACTGCCGTGCTTCCTGCACCGGGAGGCCCAGCGTGGGCCTCCCGGCGAGCCAGGAACACGAGCTCAGGTGGTACCGGGGCCGCTCGTCCAGCACCCGGACCTCGTCCACCAGATCGGCCACGACGAGCAGGTCCGCCGCGTCGGTGTCCTCTTCCGGTGGTTCCTCGTCAGCGGGCGGCGTGTCGGCTTCTGCCGCTACGACTACCCGTTGATCATCAGCTACAGCCTGTTGATCTACACTCTGCGCGTCGGCTGCGGGGTCCCCCGGTCGCCTCCGCCACCAGTCCCATGCGAGGACCAGGGCGGCGAGCACGCTCGCGCCCACGGACGACCACGCCCAGATCGTGTTGGACGTGGCCAGCGCAGGTACGAGCAGCCCGAGGGCAGCCAGCACCAGAAGTAGAACTACGAAGAGCACCTAGCGAACAGTAGTTCAGCCCGCTTCGGCGCGTGCACCGAAGGAGTAGCCCTGGGAACGGCCCTCGGAGGGCGCGGCCGGGCCGCGGTCCTGGAGGTCGCGCAGGGACGACTCGAGCATCGTCTTCAGTCGCGTGCGGTACTCGCGCTCGAACGTCTGCAGCTTGTCGATCTGCTTCTCGAGCGTGTTCTTCTCCTGGGTGATGTTGCCCATCACCTCAGCGTGCTTGCGCTGCGCGTCACGGTCCAGCGCGGTGGCCTTCTCACGGGCCTGCCGCTCCAGCGTCTCGGAACGCGTCCGCGCGTCGTTGAGCATGGTCTCGGCACGCGTGCGCGCCTCGTTGACCATCGTGTCGGCCTTGGCGCGAGCCTCGGACAACAGCTGCTCGGACTTCGTGCGGGCCTCGGACAGCATGCCGTCCGCCTCGGCCTTCGCCTCGCCGGTCAGCCGGTCCGCCATCTCCTGGGCGAGACCCAGGACCTTCGCGGCCTGCACGTGGTGGTCTCCGCCACCACCGGGGGACGTCTGCTCCATGACCGAAGGCGGCGGGACCGGCGCCAGGCGGCGCGGCTCCTCGACCGGCATGCGGGTCGTCATGGGGGCTGCGGAAGCCTTCGCCCTCGCGTCGTCGAGGTCGGCACGCGACGTCTCGAGCTGCTGGTCGAGCTGCTCGACCTGCTGACGGAGGTCGTTGTTCTCCTCGATCAAGCGGGCCAACTCGCCCTCAACCAGGTCGAGGAACGCGTCCACCTCGTCCTCGTTGTAGCCCCGCTTGCCAATCGGCGGCTTGCTGAATGCAACATTGTGCACATCAGCGGGGGTCAACGGCATCGGATCACCTCTCGCACTCCTGGGCTGCGGTCATCCCACGGTTCCCCGTCACCTGGGATCTGCGAATCGCATCAGAATGATAACGACTAGCCACAGCACAATAATCGATAGGTCCAGCCCGACGCCTCCGATCCGCACAGTCGGGATCACCCGACGGAGCGCACGAACCGGTGGGTCGGTGACCGTGTAGACGGTCTCAAGCGTCACGGCTACGCCGCCCGCCGGGCGCCAATCCCTCGCGAACGTCCTCACCATCTCGACCACGACACGCGCGGTCAGGAACAGGGAGAACGCGAACAGGACGTAGAAGATGACGAGCAGGATGGGGGCCACGGGTCAACTCTAACCGTGGTTCCCGAACCCGCCCTCGGCCAGCTTCCTGCGGTCCTCCGCCGTGACGTCAACGTTCGGCGGTGAGAGAAGGAACACCCTGCTGGTGATCTTGTCCATGGACCCGCGCAGAGCGAACGCGAGACCGGCCGAGAAGTCGACGAGACGCTTCGCGTCCGCGTCGTCCATGTCGGTCAGGTTCAAGATCACCGGGGTGCCGTCGCGGTAGTGCTCCCCGATCGTGCGCGCCTCGCTGTAAGTACGGGGATGTAGCGTCGTGATGCGCGCCAACGGGTTGCCCACCGGTTCGGCAACCGGACGCAACCTGCTCACGGGCTCGCGCTGCGGCTCGACCGCGAGTGCGCCGTGCACAGGTGCATCGGCACTCCAGCGACGCGTGCTCGAGGGGCTGCCCCCGCGCCGCGTCTCCGGCTCGTAGTCGTCCGACTCGTCGATGTCGGCCCGGTACCCGGAGCCCTGGAGCTCCGGCCGGCCCGGCGTGAACACGCGATTGCGTCGCGGGTACGGGTCGTAGTCGTCGGCCTCGGCCGCGTACTCGGACCGGTAGTCGCCGTAGCGGCCCCGGTCGTCGTCGTAGCCGGGGTCGTCTGCGTACTCGGCGGGGACCATCCCGAAGTAGGCCTTCAGCTTGTGCAAAGCGCTCATTCCAGCCCCTCCTCGGCGGTTCCCCACTCTTAGGGACGGTGCGGACGGTCCCGAGGTTCCCGACAACCTACGGCGAGGTTAGTCGCCGGCTGCCGAGCAACGCCGTTCCGACACGCACACAGGTCGATCCGTGCGAGATGGCATCTTCCAGGTCACCACTCATTCCCGCTGACACATGGGTGGCAGTGGGATGATCATCACGTAGGCCTGATACCACCGAAGCCAACGCCTGAAACGCCTGCGATGACTTCATCGTCAGAGGAGCGACAGTCATCGCACCTCGGAGAATAAGATCACCCGAACGAGTGATCACGCCAGCCAGTTCGCCGACGTCCGCGATCGCCACCCCACCGCGACTCACGTCCCCGTCGATGCTGACCTGCAACAACACGTCCAACTTCTTGTTTTTCGCGTGGGCCGCCTTGGCCAGCGCCTCGGCCAGCCGGACGCTGTCGACCGAGTCGACCTGGTCGGCCCACTCGACCACGGACTTGGCCTTGTTCCGCTGCAACCGCCCGACCATGTGCCACCGCGCTTCCGCGAGGTGTCTCAACTGGCCGACCTTGGCGCCCGCCTCCTGGTCGCGGTTCTCCGCGAAGTTCCTCAGCCCGAGCTCGTAAAGGATCTCCACGTCGCTCGCGGGCCAGGTTTTCGTCACCGCGAGCAACATCACCTCTTCGCGCGGCCGGTTCGCTTGGGCGCACGCCTTCGCGATGCGCTCCTCGACCTCTTCGAGGTTGGCCTTCAGCTCGTCCCGCCGGTTCACGCGTCCACCCAGATCACCGACGCGAGCCGCCCGGTGGGCGCCTGCCGTCGATGGCTGAACAGGTCCTTCTCCTCGAACGTGCACCGAGGGTCGACCCCGATCTTCGCCACCCCGGCGCTGGCGAGCTGATTCCACAGCCCGGCCCGCAAATCCAGCGCAGGCGTGCCCTTCCGACTCTTGGAAGCGCTCCCAGGCAGGTGCTTCTCCACGTCCCGTTGCATCTCCACGGGCACCTCATAACACTCGCCGCACACCGCGGGCCCGAGCAGCACCTCGATCCGCTCAAGATCGGCCCCGAGCGCCATCATCGCCTTGAGCGCCTCAACGACCACACCGACCCGAGCCCCGACCCGCCCAGCGTGAACGGCCCCGACCACCCCGGCCACTTCATCGCCGAGCAGCACCGGCACGCAGTCAGCCGTCAACACGACAAGCCCGAGCCCGGCCTGTTTCGTCACAACAGCATCAGTGGCCTCAAGCGGCTCACCCTGCGGCCCGTCCACGGTGGCCACGGTCCGCCCGTGCACCTGCTCCATCCAGACCAACCGGTCGGGCGTCAACCCGATCCCTCC
The DNA here is from genome assembly GCF_043632865.1 of Lentzea sp. JNUCC 0626. NCBI lineage: Bacteria > Bacillati > Actinomycetota > Actinomycetes > Pseudonocardiales > Pseudonocardiaceae > Lentzea > Lentzea sp. JNUCC 0626. The sequence goes on along the minus strand of NZ_CP171635.1, from coordinate 9,187,758 downwards.
AGCGAGTCTGCCCCGGTTGGCCTCAACGGCCGCCTCGTCGTCCCCGACGTGATCGCCGAGGTTGAACGAGTCGAAGGGCGCCTTGGACACGCCACCGGCGCGGGTGGTCACAACACGACGAATGCGCACACCTACACCCTAGTTCGCACGCCCCACCGCCTCGGGCGGGAGTCACGGCGAGCCCACCCAAGCCGCGCGATGCCGAAGGCGAGCCGTCTTTCCCATGCGCTCCGGGTGGGGTGGCTTCGTCACGAGTCGTGCCACAGCTCTTGCTGCACCGCTCTTGGCTCGACTCGTGACGAAGCCACGCGACCAACAAGAAAGACCCCCTGAGCCCAAACGCGACTCAGGGGGTCCAACAAGATCAGAACGTCACCGCCGCATGAACGGCGGAACGTCCACCTCATCATCAGGATCATCCGTAACCGGCACCGGCCGAGAAGGCAACGACCCGTTGGGCGACAACGACCGAGGCACAGACGGCACGTACCCGTTCCCCTGAGCCGGCGAAGGCTGAGGCGGCACGGAAGTAGGCGGAACGGGAGTCGACTGCACGGGCTGAGGCTGCACGGGCTGAACCGGAGCAACCGGCGGAGCCTGCACCACCGGAGGCGGCGGAGCAACCGGCTGCTGAACGTGCGCGACCGGAGCCGCAGTAGCCGAAGCAATGGGCCCGGTAGCCGTCCGAGGCGGCGAGGACAGCGCCGTCGGCTCCAGCTTCTTGTGCGTCGGCCCGCCACCGTCGAACCCTGCGGCGATCACGGTCACACGCACCTCGTCGCCGAGGGAGTCGTCGATGACCGTACCGAAGATGATGTTCGCGTCCGGGTGTGCGGCTTCCTGGACGAGCGAGGCGGACTCGTTGATCTCGAACAGGCCGAGGTCGGAGCCGCCGGCGATGGAGAGCAGGACGCCGTGGGCGCCTTCCATCGACGCTTCGAGCAGGGGCGAGTTGATGGCCTTCTGGGCTGCTTGTACTGCTCGGCCTTCGCCTCGGGCCGAGCCGATGCCCATCAACGCCGAGCCCGCGCCGGACATGACCGACTTGACGTCGGCGAAGTCCAGGTTGATCAGACCGGGGGTCGTGATCAGGTCGGTGATGCCCTGGACACCGGAGAGGAGCACCTCGTCCGCGGAGCGGAAGGCGTCCATCAGGCTCACGCCGATGTCGCCGAGCTGCAGCAGGCGGTCGTTCGGGATGACGATGAGCGTGTCGCACTCGTTGCGCAGCGCCTGGATGCCGTCTTCGGCCTGCTTGGCGCGGCGCTTGCCCTCGAACGAGAACGGGCGCGTCACCACACCGATGGTCAGTGCGCCGAGCTTGCGGGCGATCGAGGCCACGACGGGTGCGCCGCCGGTGCCCGTGCCGCCGCCTTCACCGGCCGTCACGAAGACCATGTCGGCCCCCTTGAGGACCTCCTCGATCTCCTCGCGGTGGTCTTCGGCGGCCTTGTGCCCGACCTCGGGGTTGGCGCCGGCACCGAGGCCGCGGGTCAGCTCGCGGCCGATGTCGAGCTTGACGTCGGCATCAGACATCAGCAAGGCCTGGGCGTCGGTGTTCACCGCGATGAACTCGACGCCCTTCAGCCCGACCTCGATCATGCGGTTGACGGCGTTGACGCCGCCACCACCGATGCCGACGACCTTGATCACCGCGAGGTAGTTGTGCGGGGGCGTCATCGGATCCGCCTTCCTGATCGTGGTCCGCGCTGTGGTGCTGGGTGGGGATGCACCCGGATTGAAACTCTCAACCTCTCGTCGAGGCTCAGAGTTATGTCAACCCCATATGTTCCTGCTGGACGGTAAGCACCGGCGGTGCGTCGGTCCAGCAGCCACGCCGTAGGGTCCCAACACTGTGCGCTACTACTCCCCGGTCGTGCCGTCAAGTAGTGCGCACGGCCTGAGGACGACGCCCCCCAAGCCTAGTCGGACCTCGAATCAGAGATCGTCTCGCCCGCCCTAACCGCGATTTTCTGTCAGGGGTGGCCGCTAGCGTCGAGGTATGGGGATGAAATTGCTGAGCATCGCGCTGGGCGCGATCGCTCTGGGGGCAGTGATGGTCGCGCCTGCGGGCGCGGCGGAAGACGGCAACAAGATCATCGAGATCAAGAGCGTCCTGTACGGCGAGTGCGTGCAGGCGGACAAGACCCCGCACAACACGACGATCCTGCCGTGCGACGGCAGCGAGGCGCAGCAGTGGGAGGTCGTGCCGGTGGACGGGGGCCGGCACCTGCTCCGCAACGTCGCTCTCCACCGGGAGTGCCTGAGCGAGATGTACGGCTTCTACCGGTGCGACGACGAGCAGCCGCACGGCTTCATCACGACGGAACCGGCCGTCTCCGGCTCGGTGCGGGTCAAGTTCGGCGACAGCCCGGAGTACCTGACGGCCCTGACGTGGTCGAACGGCGAACGGGACGTGCTGATCACCGGTTTCGGCGAGCCGGCCGCGCAGCAGTGGGAGCTGCGCACCGTCGGCACGACGGAGGCGTTACCCGACACCACGGGTCAGGTCGTGCGCATCCGCTCGGCCGAGGCCTCGACGTACGGCTGCCTCAGCCTGTCGGGCACCAGGCTTCTACCCGTGCCGTGCGCGGACGTGGTGGAGCAGAAGTTCCAGCGGATCGAGGTCGACGGCAAGACGGCGTTCCGGAGCGTCGCAAACGGCAGGTGCCTCTCGCTCGGCGGCGCCAGCGCTGTCGAGCCCCTGGTGATCGGCGACTGCGCGTCCGGTGACGTGGGGCAGCAGTGGTCGATCGAGCCGACCAGGCTCGGCTCGGCGCGGGTGCGGAGCGCGCTCAACACCGAGTTCCTGACGCCGGGCGACGGCTGGGTGTTCGTGACCGACACGCGCTTCAGTCACACCTGGCAGCAGTGGGAGTTGGTGCCGGCCTAGTCGCCACCAGGTCCTGACCACATCCGGATGACAAGGGTTGCCGGACGGTCCTCTCGGCACCGTCCGGCACGCCCTGACCACCGAGCCTCAGCGAAGCCGCAGCGCGCTGATCCGCTGGGCCGCGAGCCGTCCGGAGATCAGCACCGGCGGCACCCCGACGCCGGGCGTGGTGCCCGCGCCGGCGAGCGCCACGTTCTCGGCACCCCGCACGACGTTGCGCGGCCGGAACGGCCCGGTCTGCGCGAAGGTGTGCGCGAGCCCGAACGGCGTGCCCGCCGCGTTGCCCCAGTCGGCCGGCGTCACGAGCACCTCGTCGCGCACCGCCGCGCCGAACCCGTCGAGCCCGCGCGCCTCCAAGGTCCGCACGAGCTCGTCGCGATAACGGGGCCCCACGCGCCGCCAGTCGACCTGCCCGACCCGCAGGTTCGGCGTCGGCGCCAGGACGTAGTGCAGTCCGTCCTGGGCGTGCGTCACGAGCAGCGACGGGTCGGACATCAACCGTCCCTTGTGGACGATCTCGTCGAACGTCCCGCGCCACGCCTGCCCGAACAGGATGTTGTGGTGCCCGAGGTCCCAGGTTCGGTCCGTCGCGGCGTGCAGCACGACGGCGGACGGCGACCACCGGCGCGGCACCACCCGCGAAGGCGACTTCCCCAGCAACCGATAGGCATCCGGCAGCTCACACGCCAGGACGACGGCGTCACACGCGATGCGTTCCTCACCGACGTGCACAGCCACCACGCGCGCACCACGCCACTCCAGCCGTGTGACCGTTGCGTCGTAACGGAACTCCGCGCCGTGCTTCACCGCAGCAGCAGCCATCGCTTCAGGAACCGCATGCATCCCACCGCGCGGGTAGTACACACCGGCGATGGTGTCCATGTACGCGATGACCGCATACGCCGCGAGGGCCTGCTGCGGCGGCACACCCGCGTACAAAGCCTGGAACGAAAAGAGCCGGATCAACCGCTCGTCCCGCAGGAACCGCCGCAACTGCGACTCGAGGCGCCCGAACCCGCCCAGCGCCGCGAGCCGCACGAGCTCAGGCCGCACCAGGTCGAACGGCGAGTCGAAGTTCGCGCCGATGAAGTGCTCGCGCTGCACCGAGTACAGCTCCCCGAGCCACTTGCGCAACGCGAGGTACCCGGCCGCTTCCCTTGCGCCGCAGACGGTGCGGACCTCGTCCTCCATCGCGGCGGCGTCGGTGTGCACGGAGATCCGCGACCCGTCCGCGAACCGCGCGCGATAGGCGGGAGTCACGGGATCGAGCGTCAGCCAGTCCGAAAGCCGTTCCCCCACAACGCCGAACGCCTCGTCCAGGTACTCCGGCATGGTCAGCACGGTGGGCCCGTTGTCGGCGACGAACCCGCCGACCTCGACGGTCCCGGCCCGCCCCCCAGGCACGGCTGCCTTCTCCACCACGGTCACCCGGCGACCGCTGCCCTGCAGGTGCAACGCGGCGGACAACCCGGCCAGACCGGCGCCCACCACCACGACGTGGCCCGGCATGAGTACTTCCTTCGGGTGACAACGATCAATATGGCTAATACAGCGAGTGGCTCTCCGATGAGCACGGTAGTCGTTCATCACCAGGAGGCACGTCTTGGCACCCGCACCCGCGTCCGTGCGTTCGCTCGTCGTCGAAGCGATCGTGTTGGAACTCGTCACGAGCAGGCTCGGCAGCCTCGTCGTACGAGTGGCGATGGCGCGCTTGAAGCCGAACGGCTAGCCGGCGACCCCGAGGAGATTCCCGTGTGCTCCCAACCGATCCCCCGGCCGGCGCACCGCCGCCCGCGCCGCTTCCCGACGCCGTCGCGCCCGCCGGCACCGCGCCGATAGCCGACCCACGAACCCAAGGACCGCCGGTCCCGACCTGCTGCGCGCGGCCGACACCGACTCGCCTGCGGCGTTCTCGACGTCAGGAACCGCGGCGTCATCTGGAAGTCACAGCAGGAAGCCAAGAGCGAAGGCTTCCACCTCACGCTCGGCTAGGCCCTGTCCTGCAAGTCTCGCCGGGCGAGAGCAGCGGCCGAGCGCCCGCGTCCCTCACCTGACGAACCTGCAGGACAGGCCTAGGACACCGTGGCCAGGTCCGGCGACGACACGTCGTACGTCGTGCCCTCCCGTGTCAGCAGCACGAGCAGCACGGCCGCCTTACGGGCCGTGTTCTCGGAGCTGCCCCACTTCGCCGTGCGATTGCCGCTCAACGTCAGCGTCACATCGGCACCGGTCGTCGCCGCCACCGACACCACCTCGGGTCGCAGCTTCTCGGGGAGTTCGTTCACGACGCCGACGACCGCGCGGGTGGCCGGGTCCGACGACGACGGCAGGGCCAGCACCAGTTCGGGTACGCCGGGGGCCGCTGCCGGGAGGACCGCGTAGTCCTTGCCGGTCGAGTCGATCAGGTGGAAGCCGTCGGGCAGCTTCACCGAGCCGATCGGGGTGCGTTCGGTGATCAGCAGGCGGACGGTGCCGGGGAGTTGGCGTTCCACCTCGACGGCGGCCACGCGCGGGATGCCCGCCACGCGGTCGTGGATCTCCTGGAGGTCCAGGCGGGCCAGGGGTGAGCCCGGCTCGATGTCGGCGACAGCCCTGACCTCGTCCTCGGTCAGGGCCGCGTTGCCGCGGACGTCGACCTGGCTCACGCCGAGCAGTGGCGTGAAGAGCACGCAGTAGACCAGGGCCACCACGGACAGCACTGTCAGGAGCGCGACCAGGCGGCGGCGCAGGATGATCCTGCGCCGCGCCCGGTACTCCGCGCTCTTCGGTCTCCGGTTCGCGGTGCGAACTCGCGTGGACCTGCCGCGAACCGGGGCGCTCATGCCTGCTCTTCGCTCGCGAGCGCGCTGACGATCTCGGGGCCGAGCATCGTCACGTCGCCCGCGCCCATGGTCACCACGAGGTCGCCGTCGCGGACGAGCGACGCCACCAGGGCGGGCACGCGGGCGAACGACGGCTCGTAGTGCACCGAGGCCGTGACCTGGTCGGCGATCAACGCGCCGGTCACGCCCGGTTCCGGTTCCTCGCGGGCGCCGTAGACGTCCAGCACGACGACCTCGTCCGCCAGCGACAGCGCGGCGGCGAACTCGACGGAGAACGTGCGGGTGCGCGAGTACAGGTGCGGCTGGAAGACCACGACCAGGCGACCGGCACCGGCGACCGGGCGGGCGGCGCGCAGCTGGGCGTCGACCTCCGTCGGGTGGTGCGCGTAGTCGTCGTAGACCGAGACGCCGCGGCCACGGCCCTTGAACTCGAACCGGCGCCGCACGCCGCCGAAGGCCGCGAGGCCCTCCAGCAGACCTGCCTGGTCGGCACCGATCTCCAGCCCTGCCAGCAAGGCGGCGATCGCGTTCAACGCCATGTGCTCGCCGGGAACGGCGACGCGGATCTCGACCGGCACGCCGTCGATCTTGACCGACGCGAGGCCGCCAGACTCGAACGGCTTGTAGTCGACGAGGCGTGCGTCAGCGCCGCCACGGCCGTACTCGCGCACGCGGATGCCGCGCGCACGGGCCTCGGTGATCAGGCGGGCAGCCCCTGGATCGTCCACACAGGACACCAGCACGCCACCGGGCGTGATGCGCTCCAGGAACGAGTCGAAAACGGCCGTGTAGGCCTCGACGGTGCCGTGGTGGTCGAGGTGGTCGGCCTCCACGTTCGTCACGACGGCGACCGACGGCGAGAAGAACAGGAACGAGCCGTCGGACTCGTCCGCCTCCGCCACGAACACGCCGCCGGTGCCCTGATGGGCGTTGGCGCCGGACTCGTTCAGGTCACCACCGATGGCGAACGACGGGTCCACACGGCAGTGCTGCAACGCGACCGTCAACATCGAGGTGGTCGACGTCTTGCCGTGCGTTCCGGCAACGCACACGACGCGATGGTCTTCCATCAGCGCGGCCAACGCCTCGGCCCGGCGCAGCACGGTGATGCCGCGCTCGCGGGCCGCCGCGTACTCCGGGTTCGTGTCCTTGATCGCGGTCGACACCACGACCTCGGTCGCACCGCCGACCAGCTGGTCCAAGTTGGCGGCATCATGGCCGACGGCGATCCGCGCGCCCTGGGCCCGCAGCGCCAGCACGGTCCGCGAGTCCTTGGCGTCCGAACCGGACACCTGCACGCCGCGCGCCAGCAGGATGCGGGCGATGCCGCTCATGCCGGCACCACCGATGCCGACGAGGTGAACGCGTTCGAGGCTCACTTCTTGATCACATCCAGAACGGTGCGGGCCAGGATCTCGTCCGCCTCGCGCCGGCCGGTGCCGAGCGTCGCGCGGGACATCTGCGCCAACCGGTTGCCGTCCGCCATCAGCGGCACGACCAGCGACGCGACCTTCTGCGGCGTCAGCTCCTCGTCCGGCACCAGCAGGCCACCACCGGCCGAGACGACGGGGCCGGCGTTCAGCGCCTGCTCGCCGTTGCCGATGGGCAGCGGCACGAAGATCGCGGGCAGGCCGACGGCCGACACCTCGGCGACGGTCATCGCACCCGACCGGCACAGCACGGCGTCCGCGGCGGCGTACGCGAGGTCCATGCGCTCCAGGTACGGCACCGTCACGTACGGCGGACGGCCCGGAACCTGTTGCACCGCAACGGTGTTCTTCGGCCCGTACGCGTGCAGCACGCCGACGCCCGCGCGGGCGAACTCGGCGGCGACGGGCGCGACGGCCTCGTTGATCGAGCGCGCGCCCTGCGAGCCGCCGAACACCAGCAGCACCGGCGCGTGCGGGTCGAGGCCGAAGAACCGGCGGGCCTCGGCACGCAGCGCGGCGCGGTTCAGCGTGGTGATCGACTGGCGCAGCGGGATGCCGATGATCTGCGCGTCGGTCAGGCCGGAGTCCGGCACGGCCGCGGCGACGTGCTCGGCGAACTTCGCGCCGACCTTGTTCGCGAGACCGGCCTTGGCGTTCGCCTCGTGCACGACGATCGGCACGCGACCGCGTGCGGCCAGGTACGCGGGCAGCGCCACGTAGCCGCCGAACCCGACGACGACGTCCGCGCCGACGCGCTCCAGCACCTCACGCGTCTGCTTCACGGCGCCGCGCACGTTCAGCGGCAGCTTCAGCAGGTCGAGGGTGGGCTTGCGCGGCATCGGCACCGGCGGGATCAGCTCCAGCGGGTAGCCGCGCGCGGGCACGATCTGGTTCTCCAGGCCGCGCGCGGTGCCGAGCGCGACGACGCGTGCGTCCGGTCGCAGCCGCATGACCGCGTCGGCCAGCGCCAGTGCCGGCTCGATGTGACCCGCGGTGCCACCACCTGCGACCACGACGCACGGACCACTGGGGGCAGGGTGCCCGGTCAAGACTTCTCCCGAATGAGTTGATCGATCAGTTGTGTCGCCCGCGACCGCGGGTCGACCGGCCTTGCTCTGAACGGCCCTGTGTCCGCCGCGATTCGCGGCGACGGTACTCCGAAGGCGGAGCGGAGCGTCCAGCCATACGACGTTCGTCGACCACCGGGAGTTGCGCGGTGCGTCTGCCCGGTGCGCGCGGAGGGGTGGACGGACGGGACGGCTTGCGCTTCGCGGGCTGCCGGTACGCCTCGGGCGCGGGCAGCTTGAGCAGGCCACCGACCCGGCCGGGACCGAGCGAGCGCAACGCCGCGACGGCTTCCGGTTCGTGCCGCGCGCAGTTCGCGAGAATGCCGAACACGACCATGGTCGTGACGACCGAGGTACCGCCGGAGGAGATCAACGGCAGCGTGAGACCCGTGACGGGCAGCAGCCGCACGACGTAGCCGATGTTGATCGCGGCCTGCGCGACCAGCCACACCGTCAGCGTCGCGGACACGATCCGGATCCACGGGTCGGTGTTGCGCGACGCCACCCGCAGCCCGACCCACGCGAGGCCGCCGAACAGCGCCAGCACCAGCGCGCACCCGACGAACCCGAGCTCCTCGCCGATGACGGCGAAGATGAAGTCCGACTCGACGTTGGGCAGGTACCGCCACTGCGAACTGCCCTGCGCGAGCCCCTTGCCGAACAGCCCGCCCTCGGCGAGCGCGTACATCGCCTGGCGGGCCTGGAGGCCGGCGCCCTGCGGGTCGGCGTCCGGGTTGAGGAACGTCGTCACGCGCTGCAGCCGGTACGCGGCACCGATCGCGAGCACGACTGCACCCGCCAGCGCGCCACCGGCGATCACGCCGAACAACCTCATCGGCGCGCCCACGAACCACAGCAGGCTGATCAGCACCACGCCGAGCGTGATCGTGCCGCCGAGGTCGGGCTGGAGCATGACCAGCGCGAACACCAGCATCGCGACCGGCACGACCGGCACCAGCAGGTGGCGGTACTGCGACAGCAACGCCCGCTTGGTCACCAGGACGTGCGCGCCCCACAACGCCAGCGCGAGCTTCACGGCCTCGATCGGCTGGAAGGAGACGGGCCCGAGCGTGAACCACGACCGCGCGCCACCGCGCACGTCACCGAGCGGCGTCAGCACCAGGGCCAGCAACAGCACGCCGATGCCCATCGCGGCCGTCGAGAAGTGCCGGAGCCTGCGCAACGGGAACCGCAGCATCACCCAGAACAGCACGGCACCGATGCAGACGTAGATCAGCTGCTTCTGGAACACGCTGTACGCGGACACGCCGGAGGCGACCTGTCCCGGCGCCGACGCCGACAGCACCATCACCAGGCCGAGCACGGTGAGCATGCCGAAGATCGCCAGCAGGAGGTGGAAGTCGGCGAGCGGACGGCTCAGCCACGACGTCAGGCCGCCGCGCAACGAGGCGACGCGGCCCGCGGGACGAACCTTCCGCTTGCTCTTCGGCTTGTCGGCGACGACGGTCACCAGATCATCGTCTCCTGTGTCAAGCGCTCGAACGGGGATTCCTGGGGCGTGTCGCCCCCTTTCGACCCTACCGGCCACCCGTAAGGCGCTTTACGGCGTCCGTGAACGCCTGACCGCGATGCGCGTAGTCGCTGAACATGTCCATCGACGCCGCCGCCGGAGCCAGCAGGACCGTGTCGCCGGACTGCGCGAACTCCTGCGCGACCCGCACTGTCGTCAGCATCGGATCTTCGTCGTCCGCGAGATCAAGTGACCGCACCGGCACGTCCGGCGCGTGCTTCGCGAGAGCCTCGGCGATCACCTCGCGGTCGGCGCCGATCAGCACGGCGGCCCGCAGCCGGTGGGCCTCGGACCGCACCATGTCCTCGACCGACGCGCCCTTCAGCAGTCCGCCGGCGATCCAGACCACGCTCTCGAACGCCCGCAGCGACGCCACCGCGGCGTGCGGGTTCGTCGCCTTCGAGTCGTTGACGTACTTCACGTCCGCGGCGTCGACGGTCACGAGCACCGCCCGGTGCGCGGCCGGTTCGAAGGCTTCGAGGCCTTCCCGCACCGCCTCGGACGGAACGCCGTACGCGCGCGCCAGTGCCGTGGCGGCCAGGGCGTCCGCGATGCCGGGAGGGCCCGCCGGACGGATCTTCGCGACCTCGATCAGCGGCTCGTCGTCGGCGAACGCCCGGTCGACCAGCCAGCCGTCGCGCACGCCGAGCTGGCCCCGTTCGGGCTCGTCCAGGGTGAAACCGACGCGGTCACGGGCGGGCGCGGCCTCCAGCAGGTCGACCACGCGGTCGTCCTCGAGCCAGCCGATCGCCACGTCACCGGTGAGGACTCCGGCCTTGGCCTGCGCGTAGGCGTCCATGCCGCCGTGCCAGTCCAGGTGGTCCTCGGCGAGATTGAGCAACGCCCCCGCCTGCGGGCGCACCGACGGCGCCCAGTGCAGCTGGAAGCTGGAGAGTTCGACGGCGAGCACGCGCCGGCCCGCCAGCAGTGCGTCGACGACCGGCAGGCCCACGTTTCCGCAGGCCACGGCGTCCGCACCGGCGGCGTGCAGGATCGACTCCAGCATGCCGACGGTGGTCGTCTTGCCGTTGGTGCCCGTCACCGCGAGCCACACCGGCGGGTCGGCCAGTTCGGTGCCCATCCGCCAGGCCAGTTCGACGTCGCCGATGACCTCGATGCCCGCCGAGGAGGCGGCCGCGAGCAGCGGGCTGGACGGCTGCCAGCCCGGGCTCGTGACGACGAGGGAGGTGCCGGCCGGGGGTTCCGCCAGGCCGGGCACCAGTTCCACGCCTTCGAGCAGCGTCTCCAACGCGGCGAGGCGTTCCGGTGACGAGTCCGTCACCACGACCTCGGCGCCCGCCGCGAGCAACGCCTCCGCGGCGGACCGGCCGGTCACCCCAGCACCGGCTACCAGCACCTTCGTTCCGGCCAGCTTGGTCATAACTCTAGAAACCGCCCGTCAGCCACTCGCTGTAGAACACGCCGAGCCCGAACATGCAGCAGATGCCGGCCATCAACCAGAACCGGATGATGACCGTGGTTTCCGCCCAGCCCGCTAGCTCGAAGTGGTGGTGGAACGGGGCCATGCGGAACAGACGCCGTCGCGAGCTGCGGAAGACCGCGACCTGCAACGCCACCGACAGGGCCTCGACCACGAACAGACCACCGATGACGATCATCAGCAGCTCGGTGCGGGTGGCGATCGCGAGACCGGCGACGAGGCCGCCGAGCGCGAGCGACCCGGTGTCACCCATGAAGATCTTGGCCGGAGCGGCGTTCCACCAGAGGAAGCCGATGCAGCCCGCCATCGCCGCCGCGGCGATCACCGCGAGGTCGAGCGGGTCGCGGACGTCGTAACACCCGGCCACGGCGTAGCTGGAGCAGTTGTAGCGGAACTGCCAGAACGAGATGACGACGTAGGTGCCGAACACCATCGCCGACGAACCGCCGGCGAGGCCGTCCAGACCGTCGGTCAGGTTCACCGCGTTCGACCACGCGGCGACCATGCCGTAGCAGAAGACGATGAACCCGATGACGCCGAACGAGACCACCGGGATGTCGCGCACGAACGACAGGTTGACCGACGCGGGCGTCAGGCCTTCCTTGTTCGGGAACTGGAGCACCAGGATCGCGAACGTGATGGTCGCGATGAACTGGCCGACCAGCTTCGCCGTCTTGTTCAGGCCCAGGTTGCGGGCCTTGCGGATCTTGATGAAGTCGTCGAGGAAGCCGACCAGGCCCAGCGACGTCGTCAGCATCAGCACGAGCAGGCCGGACGCCGTCGGGGTCTGCCCCGACGCCGAGGCCGACATCGAGTTCACGAGGTGCGTGCCGAGGTAGCCGGCCCACATCGCGACCAGGATGGCGAGGCCACCCATCGTCGGCGTGCCGCGCTTGGTCTTGTGGTGCTGCGGACCGTCCTCGCGGATCTCCTGGCCGAAGCCCTGCCGCGAGAAGACCTTGATCAGGTAAGGCGTCAGCAGGATGGACACCGCGAGTGCGATCGCGGCCGCGATCAGAATGCTCTTCACTTGGTTCCTGCCTCCAGCAGGGCCTCGGCGATGCGCCACAGGCGGTAGGCGTTGGATGCCTTGACCAGCACTACGTCACCGGGCCGGACTTCCCCCGAGAGCAACGCGATGGCCGCGTCCGCGTCCGGCACCAGGACGGATTCGTCTCCCCAAGATCCTTCCAGGTGGGCACCCTGGTGCATCGCGCGGGCCGGGTCACCGACCACGACCAGCTTGCTGATGTCCAGGCGCACCACCAGACGGCCGATCTCGTCGTGCTCGCGCACCGCGTCGTCGCCCAGTTCCGCCATCGGGCCGAGGACGGCCCAGCTGCGGCGGGCGGGCGTCGTGGCGCGCGCGATCGAGGCGAGCGACTTCAACGCCGCGCGCACCGAGTCGGGGTTCGCGTTGTAGGCGTCGTCGATCACCGTCACGCCGTCCGCGCGTTCGGTGATCACCATGCGGTGCGCGGAAACCCGCTCCGCCGCACCGAGCCGCTGCGCCACCTCTTCCGGCGTGGCGCCCAGTTCGAGCGCGATCGCGGCGGCGACCAGGGCGTTGCCGACCTGGTGCTCGCCGTTGAGCGTGAGCTGGACGCGTGCCTCGCCCTGCGCGGTCTTCAGCGTGAAGCTCGCGCGGGCCTGCTCATCCAGGTCGATGTCGATGGCGCGCACATCCGCGTTCTGGCTCTCGCCGACGAGGACGACCTTGGCCTTCGTGCGGCTCGCCATGCCCGCGACCAGCGGGTCGTCGGCGTTCAGGATCGCGACGCCGTCCTCCGACAGCGACTCGACCAGCTCGCCCTTGCCCTGCGCGATGCCCTCGCGCGAGCCGAACTCGCTGAGGTGCGCGGTGCCGACGTTGAGCACGGCGCCGAACTTCGGCGGCGCGACCTCGCACAGGTTCGCGATGTGGCCGATGCCGCGCGCGGACAGCTCCAGCACCAGGAACTTCGTGTCTTCGGTGGCCCTCAGCGCCGTCCACGGGTGGCCGAGCTCGTTGTTGAACGAACCGGGCGGCGCGATGGTCTCGCCGACCGGGCTCAGCACCTGGGCGATGAGGTCCTTGGTGGACGTCTTGCCCGCCGAGCCGGTGATGCCGACGATCGTGAGGTCCTTCAGGCGGTCCGTGACGTACCGGGCGAGCTTGGCCAGCGCTTCGAGCACCGCCGCGCCCTCGCCGTTGCGATCACCGGCGAGCACGTAGGCGTTGGCGTGCTTGGTCTCCACCGGCGGCGCGATCACCGACGGCGCGTCGACCTCGCGGCCGGCCAGCACCCCGGCGGCACCCGAGGCGACGGCCTGGGCGGCGAAGTCGTGGCCGTCCACGCGTTCACCGGGCAACGCCAGGAAGAGGCCCCCCTCGGTGACCTTGCGCGTGTCGAACTCGATGGTGCCGGTGACCACCGGACTGCCATCGGTCGCGTGCAACCGTCCGCCGACGATCTCTGCGATCTCGGCGAGCGTGAGTGCGATCAACGGTGCGCCTCTCTGATCGCGGCGGTCAGCGTCTCGACGTCCGAGAACGGATGGATCACGCCGGCGATCTCTTGTCCCGTCTCGTGTCCCTTGCCCGCCACGACGACGACGTCACCCGGATGTGCGAGCTCGACGGCCTTCTCGATCGCGAGCCTCCGGTCGCCGATCTCCAGCACCTCGCCCCGGTTCTCGGTGGCGAGCGCCCCTTCGAGCATGGCGGCCCGAATAGAGGACGCGTCTTCGCTCCTCGGGTTGTCATCGGTGATGATCAACACCTCGGCCCGTTGCGCGGCGGCCTCACCCATCAGCGGGCGCTTCGCCCGGTCGCGGTCGCCACCGCAGCCCAGCACGATGATCACGCGGCCGTCGGTCTTGGCCCTGACCGCGTCCAGCGCGAGCGCCACGGCGGCGGGCTTGTGCGAGTAGTCGACGACGGCGGTGAAGTCCTGGCCCTCGTCGACGCGCTGCATGCGGCCGGGCACCTGGACGTTCGCGAGCCCTTCCGCGATGGCCTCGCCGCTGATGCCCTCGAGGTGCAGGCAGGCGATCGCCAGCAGGGCGTTCGTGATGTTGAAGCTGCCCGCGAGCGGCAGGTGGATGCGGAGGTCGCCGTCCGGGCCGTGCGCGGTGAACGTCTGCTCGCCGGTCGCGCTGACCTCGACGTCGCTCGCGGTCCAGTCGGCGTCGGTGGTCGAGGCGACGGTGACCGTGCCGGGCTTCACCAGCCGCGGGCCCCACTCGCCGTCGACGCAGACGACCTCCTTGCGCGCGCGGCCGTCGAACAGCTGCGCCTTGACCTGGAAGTACTCCTCCATGTCGGCGTGGAAGTCGAGGTGGTCCTGGCTGAGGTTCGTGAACGCGCCGATCTCGAACTCGGTGGCGGCGACGCGGCCCATGTGCAGCGCGTGGCTCGACACCTCCATCGCCACGTCGGTGACCCCGCGCTCGGCCATCACCGCGAACAACGCCTGCAGGTCCGGCGCCTCGGGCGTGGTGTGCGAGCTGCCGAGCTGCTCGCTGCCGATCCGGGTGCCGACGGTGCCGATCAGGCCCGTGTGCTTCCCGGCGGCGCGCAACACCGACTCGATCATGTACGTGGTGGTGGTCTTGCCGGACGTGCCGGTGACCCCCCACAGCTTGACCTTCTGCGACGGCCGTCCGTAGACGTGCGCGGCGAGCAGGCCCACGACCTCACGAGGGCGCGGGTGGATCAGCACGGGCACGTCTTTGAGGGAGTCGCGCGCGGCCCCGGCCTCGTCCGTCAGCACGGCGACGGCGCCGTTCGCGATCGCCTGGTCGGCGAAGTCGGCACCGTGGACGTGCGCGCCGGGCAGCGCGGCGTAGAGGTCTCCGGCGACCACGTGCTGAGCACGCAGAGTTACCCCTGTCACCTGGACGTCGGCATGCGCTGGCCTGGTCAGGTGCACGTCGGCGACCGCGGCGAGAGCAGCCACGGAAGCAGGGCGGATGGCAGTGGGGCGGGGCGGGGCGGTCGCGACCTTGCCCTCGAGCTTGGCAGGCACGGGCGAGAGGCTACCGGCCTGCGCGGAGTGGGTGAGCGGCGCGTTGGCGAACGGGTGATGATCTGCGACTCTGCGCCGTTCGGGTGGCCGTGCGCGCTGGTCTGCGTGAGCGAGCCCGTCCGGCCGAACAAGTTCCTGCCCGCCTTGTGACTTCCGGCCCTGTGGGCACTGGTCCGGCTGCGGTGAGGTAGAGCGCGGCAGGAGGCGGCGATGAGAACACGCACGGCGGTGGAACCCAGGAGATTCTCCTTCTGGGCACCGGATTTCAGCAGGTCCGTCACGGTGGGAGTGGACACTTCCGAATTCGCGTACCAGGCGTTCGAGTGGGCCGCGCGGCACGCGTGGTCGCTCAGGACGGATCTCCAGGTGTACCTCGCGGACCCCGGTGACACGACGGTCCAGAAGGTCCTGGAACGACTGCCGATGCTCACCGCGCACTTCCGCCCCAGTGGTGACGACCCGGTGGCCGCACTGGTGGGGGCGTCGGATTCGAGCGCGACCTTGGTCTTGGGGTGCAAGGGAGAACAGCACCGCGGCCTGGGTCTGGGATCCCTCGTCCTGCCGGTGTTGCGCCGCGCGCGGTGCGGGGTCGTGGTGGTGCGCGGACGGCCTCAGGCGATCCGCGGCGAACACGGCTGGGTCACCGCTGCCGTCGGCGGGTGCGAGGACCCGGTCGTGCTGCGGCGCGCGGTCGAGCTCTGCCGCACCCGCCGAGCGCGGCTGCGGTTGCTGCACATCCACCTGCCGACGCAGCACGAGTCGGCGATGGCGCGGGACGAGGCCGCAGTGCGCCGGGCCGTGTTGTTCCTGCGGACGACGGCTCCCGAGCTGACGCCCGAGGTGCGGGTGGAGGCGCGGCACCCGCACGAGTCGCTGGCGTCGTTGGACTCCGACCTCGTCGTGGTGGGACGCGGCGGACAGCACGACGGGGTCGGGCTGGTCACGCGGGCCGCGTTGCACCACGCGTCGTGCCCCGTGCTGGTGGCCCGCGCGGAGCCCGCGAACGACTAGCAGGCCTTGCGCAGGACCGTTCCGGTCGTGCCGGGCAGCACCACGAAGTTCACCGGCGCGTTGTGCTCGTTGAGCTGCGTCGAGGCGAGGCGGACGGTGAGCGGCGCGTTGCCGGTGCGGTTGGCGTTGACGATCACCGTGCCGCACTCGAAGTCGCGCTGGTGCACGTTCTTCGCGATCTCGAAGTGCGCGCCGAGCGGGTCGCCGAGGTCCCAGTCGTACTCGGCGCGCCACTGCGACGGGGTGTCGTAGCGGTCGGTCTCCTCGATCTCGGAGATCGCCGCGTTCTCGCCCGCGGCCAGCAGGTAGCTCGCGAAGGCGTAGCGGAACGGCTGCTCGGCGCCGCTGTGGTGCGGCTGGACCCAGGTGATCTTGCCCTTGGCCTCGTTGGCGGTGATCTGCTCGATCTGCCGGCTCCAGCCCTGTGAGTACTCGGAGAGCAGGTCGGAGTCGCCGAAGGTCAGCCACCACTCGTCGAAGCCGCCGTCGAGGTGTTCGACGTAGCTGTCCCACGCGCCGTCGTGCAGGCGGGCGTTCGACATGTTCGCGACGGTCTTGAGGCCCGCGTCCACGAACTTCTGCCGGGTGTTGGCGAGCATCGAGCGGTAGGCGTCGCGCATCGACTCGTCGGTCGGGTACTTCGCCGGGCACACGCCGTCGTGGTAGGTGTCGCAGGCGAACAGGGCGTTGTCCATGAAGACGCCGTCGAACGCGCCGGACGACGACTTCACGACGTTGTCGGCCCAGGCGTTCTGGTACTCGGCGTTGCCGACGTCCATCTGCCAGTGGTCCTCGTAGCCGTCGTACTCGAACCGATCACCTGAGGCGTCGGTCAGGAACCACGACGGGTCGGCCGCGCAGTACCCGACACCGGTGGGGAGATCGACGTCGTCGACGCCGTTCTCGCAGGCGTAGCCACGCGTGGAAGAAAGATCTTTGTAGACGAAGGTCTGGATCTTCGGATTAGCCGCTTTGAGCTTCGCCGCAAGATCCTTTTCCCAGGCGTTCAGAACAACGTGAGAACGTCGCTGAGCCTCGACGGAGATCATTTTCTCGCTGATCTGCGTGCTGTTCATGTGGAGCCAGAAAGAATCGACCACGGACGGATCCTCGTCTGCCTGAGCTGCGGGAATGATCGTCACCGCCAGGACGCCCGCCAAGATCGCAATGCTGAAGGAACGCACGCCGAACCCCATCTCGCCTTGCCACTCCGGTTTCGGAGTATTAGACGTGACGGAACGGGTCTCATTACGGCGAAATATTGACCGATAACTTTGGGACTACATCTGCAACTGCACGAACGGCGTCTGCTCGACCGACATCGGCACCTGGAACCGCTGCGTCAGGAACGTCGCGATGTCGTGGAACAGGGGCGCCGCCGACGAGCTGAACTGGGTGCCGGTGGGCGCGTCCAGCATGATCCCCACGACGTAGCGCGGGTTGTCCGCCGGCAGGATCCCGGCGAACGTGATCCAGTACTGCGACTGCGAGTAGCACTTGCAGTTCTGGTCGATCTGCTGCGCCGTGCCGGTCTTGCCCGCGACCTGGTAGCCGGGCAGCGCGGCCTGCTTGCCGGTGCCGTTCTGGTTCGCGTCGCGCGGGTCCGACTGCGTGACCGAGCGGAACATGTCGCGGACGGTCTTCGCGGTCTCCGCCGACACGACGCGCACGCCGTCGGGCCGCTGCTTCTCCGACCGCGAGCCCTCCTCGCCGATCTCGGCGCGGATCAGCCGCGGCGGGATGCGCACGCCGTCGTTCGCGATGGCCTGGTACATGCCGGTCATCTGGAGCAACGTCATCGAGAGGCCCTGGCCGATCGGCAGGTTGCCGAAGGTCGAGCCGGACCACTGGTTGAGCGGCGGGACCTGGCCCGCCTCCTCGGCCGGGACGCCGGACTGGGTGCGGCGGCCGAGACCGAACTTCTGCAGCATCTCGGCGTAGCGCTCCTGGCCGACCTCCTGGGCGGCGAGCAGCGTGCCGACGTTCGAGGACTTCGCGAACACGCCGGTGAACGACATGGGCACGGTGGGGTGGTTCCAGGCGTCGCGGATGGTCCGGTCGGCGACCTTGATCGACCCCGGCACCTGCAGCACGTCGTCCGGCTTGTGCAGGCCGTACTCGACGGCGGCCGCGGCCGTGACGATCTTGTTCACCGAGCCCGGCTCGAAGCTGTAGGCGACGGCGGTGTTGCGCTTCTGGTCCTCGGAGGCCTTGCCGAAGTCCGTCGGGTCGTACGTCTTGTCGTTGGCCATCGCGACGATCTCGCCGGTGCGGCTGTCCAGCACGACGGCGGAGCCGTTCTTCGCGCCCGACTTCTTGGTGTAGTCGGAGACCATCTTCTGGACGGCGTACTGGGTGTCGATGTCGATCGTCAGCTCGAGGCTCTTGCCCGGCTGCGGCTTCACCAGCTCGCGTTCGGTGTTCGGGATGACGAGCGTGTCGTCACCCGACATCGTGTCGACCACGCGGCGGCCCGTGCGGCCGGCGAGCACGTTGTCCTGCGCGTTCTCCAGCCCGAGGATGCCCTGGACGGTCGGCGGCTTCTCGTCCTCGCGCCAGTTCGCCGCGCCGATGATGTTCGCGGCCAGGTCGCCGTTGGGGTAGATGCGCTTGGAGCGGTACTCCGAGCCGATGTCCGACGGGAACTTCTCGACGATCTTCGCGGCCTTGGCCGGCTCGGCCTCCCTGGCCAGCACCTCGTAGGTGATGTCCTGCACGAGCTGCTCGTAGAGCGACTCCTCGTCGGTCTTCTCGCCGTTGACCTCGGGACCGAGCGTCGCCGACATGAACTTCGCGATCTCGCGCGCGTGGTCCTCGTACGTGCCTGGGTACTTCTTCGCGTCCTTCGCGTGCGCCTCGTCCCACGTCTTGCGGGCGCGCTGCGGGAGGACGTAGAGCGCGCGCACCTCGATCGAGAACGCGAGCTGGTTGCCGTTGCGGTCGAGGATCGAGCCGCGTTCGGAGGGGATGGGGATCGGCGTGGTGCGCTGCTTCTGCGCCTGCTGCGACAGCTCCGCCGCCTGGATGCCCTGCACCTGGACGAGCTTGACGCCCGCGATCAGCAACGCGCCGATCAGCAGGATGCGACCGACGGCGATGCGCACCCTGCTGTTGCCGCCCAGCCGCGTGGCCGGGCGCGAACCGCGCACCGACAACGGGCGGCGCGGTCCCCTGGTCTGCGGACCCGGCATCTCAGCCACCCGCCGGGGGCGTCTGACCGGCGGGCGGCGTCTGGCCGGCCGGGGGCTGCTGGCCCGCGGGCGGCGGCGGGTTCTCCGACGACGGCGGGGGCGGCGGCGTCGACTTGGTCGCCGGGCTCGGCTTGCCGAACTCCTCGATCGAGCCGTCCGGGTTCTGCCGCAGCCTGGCCGGGTTCGTCGGCTCGACGAGACCCATCTCCCCCGCGCGGCGCGCGAGGTCGGTCGGCGACTCCAGCAACGCCACCTCGCGGCGCAGCTGTTCCATCTGCAACGTCAGCCGCTCGGCCTCGGCGCGCGCCTCCTGCAGGCGGTAGGTGTCGGCGGCGGCCTGGGTCGAGAAGTACAGGATCCCGGCGACGCCCGCGCCGAGCACGAGCATCACGAGCACGACGAACGGCGCCTTGGACGCGATCTTCTGCTGCGGCGCGGCCGAGCCACCCCGCAGGTTCTGGGCGCGCTGGGCCCGGCGGGCGTAGGCGCGTTCGGCACCGGCCGAACGGCGGCGGGCCTTGTCCTTCTGCTCGCTCTTGTCCTTGGACGGGTCGCGGGGCGACGACCCACCGACGCGTGCGGGTGCCGTCATCTCGGATCTCCGATCCGCTCCGCCGCCCGCAGGCGCACCGGCGCCGCACGCGGGTTGTCCTCGATCTCCTGCTCGTTCGCCAGCTCGGCGCCCTTGGTCAGCAGCTTGATCTCGGGCCCGTGGCCCGGCAGCTCGACCGGCAGCCCCGGCGGCGTCTTCGACTTCGCCAGTTCCGCGAACGCCTGCTTGACCATCCGGTCCTCGAGGGACTGGTAGGACTCCACGACGATCCGGCCGCCGACGCCGAGCACGCCCAGTGCCGCGGGCAGGGCCAGCCGCAACGACTCCAGCTCGCCGTTGACCTCGATCCGCAACGCCTGGAACGTGCGCTTGGCCGGGTGCCCGCCGGTGCGCCGCGAGGCCGCGGGCACGACGGCGTAGAGCAGCTCGACCAGCCGTCCGGAGTTGGTGAACGGCTCCTTGTCGCGTTCGCGCAGCACCGCCGAGGCGATCTTGCCCGCGAACCGCTCCTCGCCGTAGGTCGAGAGGATCCGCGCGAGGTCGCCGTGCGAGTACGTGTTGAGCACGTCCGCCGCCGTCATGCCGGTGCCCTTGGACATCCGCATGTCGAGCGGGGCGTCCTTGGAGTACGCGAACCCGCGTTCCTCCTCGTCGAGCTGCAACGAGGACACGCCGAGGTCCATCAGCACGCCGTCGACCTTCGAGTACCCGAGGTCTTCCACGGCTTCGTCGATGTTGTCGTAGGTGACGTTGACGAGGTGGACGCGGTCACCGTGGCGCGCGAGCCTCTTGCCTGCCATCTCGATGGCCTGCGGGTCGCGGTCGAGCCCGATGAGCGTGAGTTCCGGGTGGGCGCTCAACAGCGCGTCGGAGTGCCCGCCCATGCCGAGAGTCGTGTCGACAACGATGGCAGGCTTGCCGTGCAGCGCCGGAGCGAAGAGTTCCAGGACGCGGTCCAGCAGCACCGGTACGTGCCGCGGCTGATCCATCGTCCCTCTACTCCCCTGATGCGCGTTTCGGGTGACGTCAGGTCCCCGCCCGCCCGTCGAACCTGGCGCCGGGGAAGGTGCGCCAGGGCCGATAGTCGAGCGGACCGAGGCCTCACGGCACCCGAATCGCGTGTGGAACATCCGGCCTGTTGCTCGGCTGACCGCCATCAGAAGACGCCCGGAATGACCTCCTCGCGAGCGGTGGCGTAGCCGTCCTCGTGCTCGTCGAGATAGGTCTGCCAGGCCTGCGCGTCCCAGATCTCCAACCTGGTGAACGCGCCGACGACCACGCACTCCTTGGTCAGCCCGGCATACCGGCGCAGTTCCGGTGCGATCAGGACGCGGCCCTGACCGTCCGGACGCTGCTCGTCCGTGCCCGCGAACAGATACCGCTGGTAGGCGCGTACGGCGTCGTTGGTGAACGGCGCCTCGGCGACCTTCCTCGCCATCTGCTCGAACTCAGCCCGGGGAAACACGTACAGGCAGTGGTCCTGGCCCTTGGTGACCATGAGACCTCCCGCCAGTTCGTCCCGGAACTTCGCAGGCAGTGTCAGCCGACCTTTGTCGTCGAGGCGCGGGTAGTGAGTGCCCAGGAACACGGCAGCCACCTCCCTTGCCGGGCGACGAGACCGGCAGTGGAGCCCCCGTCTGCCCCACCGGCCGCCACAGTACCCCACTTTTCACCACAGTCAACGTTGAAACAGGTGTTTACGCAGCATGTCGAAACTCGTTTGTGCAGGTAGACGCCGTGGGGCGGCGTGGGGGGACGGTGGGGGAACTCGTGTGGCACCACCGTGGCGGGTGAGGGTTCAGCCGCGATTAAGCACTCGAACGGCCTAGAAAATTCCAGGAAAACGGCGTGTGACGGCGGGGCGGTGGGGGAAGGTGGACAGTGGTGGCGCGAACCCGGTCGAGCCCGGCGGTGCAGGGCACGTGGCAGGGTGACCCCCAGTCAGTTCACACTTCGGGTAACGGCGCTTAGCCGTGGTTTGACACACTGCGTGAAACGCTCACACGTCCGTGTTCCGGACACGGCTGCTGGAGGTTTAGTGACGCCGGGAAGCCCAAGCGCGAACAGTCACGCGCCGGTCGATCAGGTTCTGGGTGAGTTGCACGGCGCCGTCCAGCGGATCGCCGCCAACGTGGAGCGGGTGCTCGTCGGCAAACCCGACGTGGTCCGCCTCGCCCTGGTGACGCTGCTCGCCGAGGGGCACCTGCTGGTCGAGGACGTGCCGGGTGTCGGCAAGACCTCGCTGGCCAAAGCGCTGGCCCGTTCGATCGACTGCACGGTGAGCCGCGTGCAGTTCACGCCCGACCTGCTGCCGAGCGACATCACCGGCTCGTCGATCTACAACCGGCAGGAGAACGACTTCGAGTTCCGGCCGGGCCCGATCTTCGCGAACATCGTCGTCGGCGACGAGATCAACCGCGCCTCCCCCAAGACGCAGTCCGCGTTGCTGGAGTGCATGGAGGAACACCAGGTCACGGTCGACGGCAACACCTACCCGCTGGGGTCGCCGTTCATGGTGATCGCGACGCAGAACCCGATCGAGATGGAGGGCACCTACGCCCTCCCCGAGGCGCAGCGCGACAGGTTCACCGCGCGCGTGTCGGTCGGGTACCCGGACCCGCAGGCCGAACTCGCGATGGTCGACGAGCACGCGGGCCACAACCCGCTCGACGACCTGCGGCCGGTCTCGGACGCCGCGCAGATCCTGCGGCTGATCGACGCCGTGCGCCGGGTGCACCTCTCGCCGGAGGTCCGCCGCTACGCCGTCGAACTGGTCTCGGCGACGCGCCGCCTGCCGGAACTGCGCCTCGGCGCCTCGCCGCGGTCGACGCTGCACCTCGTCCGGGCCGCCCGCGCGCAGGCCGCGCTGGCCGGGCGCGACTTCGTGGTGCCGGACGACGTCCACGCGGTGGCCATCCCGGTGCTGGCCCACCGGCTGGTGCTGACCGCGGAGGCCCAGGCCGCGCGCCGGTCCCCCGCCGAACTGATCAGGGCGCTCCTGCAGCGCGTGCCGGTGCCCACCGCGGCGCTGGACCCGAGTGCGGCGTTCGTCCGCAGCATGAACAACAACAACGCAGGGACGCCACGCTAACGATGCGCACCGCACTCTCCGGTCTGACCACGCGCGGAAGATGCTTGCTGGCCGCGGGGTTCGCCGCCGGAGTGTGCGCCGCCGTGCTGAACGAGCGCGACCTGCTGCGGGTCGCGGCCTTCGTGATCGCGCTGCCGTTGCTGGCCGCGTGGCTCGCGACGAGGGCTCGGGTGGGGTTGCACGCCGCCCGCTACCTCGCCCCGAGCCGGGTGCCGGTCGGCGCCGCGTCCGAGGTGAAGCTCGACCTGCGCAGCACCGGCCGGCTGCCCACGGGCGGACTGATGCTGGAGGACACCGTCCCGTACGCCCTGGGCGCGCGGCCGCGGTTCCTCGTCGAACGGCTGCCCCGCAACACGCCCACGTCCCTGCGCTACCCGCTCAAGCCGGTGATGCGCGGGATCCAGCAGGTCGGACCGTTGATGGCGCGGATCACCGACCCGTTCGGCCTGGCCGAGTTCGACCGCGAACTCGCCGGCCGGTCACGCCTGGTCGTGGTGCCCAGGGTCGTGCGGCTGTCGGGGCTTCCCGGCGGGTCCGGCATGGGCGCGGGCGACGACGGCTCGGTGCGGCTGCGCGCCGGTCAGGGCGAGGACGACGCGGTCGTGCGGCCGTACCGGCAGGGCGACGACCTGCGGAAGGTGCACTGGCGGTCCACGGCCCGGCGCGACGAGCTGATGGTGCGCGTCGAGGAACGCCCGTGGCGCGGCGGCACGACCGTGCTGATCGACCACCGGGTGCACGCGCACCGGGGCAGCGGTCCGACGGCGTCGCTCGAGTGGGCCATCTCGTTCTCCGCGTCGATCTGCCTGCACCTGCACCACTTCGGGCACCAGGTGCGCCTGGTCTCCGAGGACGGCCGGGTGCTCGCGGGCGGCTCGTCCGACGGCGGGCACAGCGACCACGTGGTGCTGGACTCGCTCGCGGCGTTGCAGGGTTCGCACCGCCGTGAGCTGAGCGGCGGCACCGACCCCGGCGCGGGCCAGGAGGTCATCGCGGTGCTGGGAGGGCTGTCGCCGGCGTCGGCGGAGGAACTCATCCGGTACCGGCCTCGCGGCACCCGCAGTCTCGCGGTCCTGCTCGACGTGAACGCCTGGGCCGGTGGCACCGACCAGGCCGCCCCCGATCCCGAGGACGCCCGGCGGCTGCTCGCGGGCGCGGGCTGGGGCGTGGCGGTCGCGAAACCGTCCGCCTCCATGCAGCAGGTGTGGCAGGAGTTGTGCGCCTCGGCAGGGACCCGGGGTCCGTCGTTCCGCTCGGAGGTGGGCTGAGATGGGGAGCCGTTCCGCTCCTGCCAGAAGCACCGAACCGGAGTGGTTCACCTCGGCGACGCCGTGGATCGCCGCGCTGGCCGTGCTGTGCGCGTCGACCGCGCTGTCCGGGGTGATCGAGGGCGACCTGTGGCTCGTCCGGATCGGCGTGATGATCGTCGCGATCACCGTGACCGGTGCGTTCCTGCGCGCGACCCGGCTGACCCCGCCGCTGGTGGCGGTCGCCCAGGTCTTCGTGCTGTTGTGCCTGCTCACCGCGTTGCACACGCGGTCGGGCATCTTCCTGTTCATCCCCGGCCCCGACGCCCTGGGCGAGCTCGGCGACGTGCTCGCGGAGTCGGTGGCGCAGGTGCAGACCGGGGTTCCGCCGGTGCACGCGTCGCCGGCGATCCAGGCGCTCGTGGTGCTCGCGATCGGCCTGGTCGCGATCCTGGTCGACACGCTCGCGGTCGCCGCGGCGGCTCCGGCGGCGTCCGGGCTGGTGCTGCTGTGCGTGTTCGCGGTGCCCGCGTCGCTCGCCGACGAGATGCTGCCGTTCTGGACGTTCGTGCTGGGCGCGGCGGCGTTCGCGATGCTGCTCGCGGTCGACGGCCAGCACCGGCACGTGGCGTGGCGCGGCCGGCTCGGGTCCGGCTCGGCCAGCGGGTCCGGTTCCTCGGCGACGTCGGTGGCGGCCATCGCGATGGTGATCGCGCTGGTGGTCGGCGCGGCGTTCACGTTCGTCGGCACGGTCGGACGGCTGCCCGGCAGCAGTTCGCTGGGCGGCGGCCGGGGCGGCATCGGCCTCAGCGAGATGACGTCGTTGCGCGGCATGCTGAACCGCGGCCAGTCCGCCGAGGTGTTCATCGTCCGCGGCATGCCGAAGGAAGAGCCCGTGTACATGCGGGCGTCCACCCTGGCGCAGTACGTGCCGAACAAGGGCTGGGACCGCGGCTCGCCTCCCGGTGGTCCGGCCGTGCGCGACGAACTCGCGGCGCAGGCAGGCGACCGGGGCGAGGGCAACTCGGTCACGATCAGCATCGAGCCGCGCAGCTGGCGGAGCTACTGGCTGCCGATCTACGGCAAGGTCCGGTCCATCCGGACGCCGAACGACCAATACCAGTTCGACGCGAAGAAGGGAGTGATCTTCTCCCAGCAGGAGCTCGAACCGGAGCCGTACGAGATCAACACGGTGCTGACGACGCCGTCGAAGAACTCCCTGCGCCTCGCCCCGACCCAGGCCAACGCGGTCGACCGCGAGTACTACGCGTTCGGCGGCGTCGAGCAGGAGGTCCAGGACCTCGCGAAGAAGATCGTCGAGGGCGCGACCAACGACTTCGACAAGGCCGCGAAGCTGACCGACTTCTTCCACGGCCCGGAGTTCAAGTACGAGCTCAAGACCCAGGGCGACGTCAACAGGGACGCGCTGACCGACTTCGTGACCAGGAGCAAGGTCGGCTTCTGCGAGCAGTACGCCTCCGCGATGGCCGTCATGGCACGCGTGGTGGGGCTGCCGTCGCGGGTGGCGATCGGCTTCACCGCCGGTGTGCTGTCACCGGACCAGTCCTACCGCACGATCAGCACGGAAGACGCGCACGCGTGGGTCGAGATCTTCTTCCCGAACTACGGCTGGATGACGTTCGACCCGACCCCGGTCGACGACGGGCGCGGCATCGTGCCGCCGTACCTGCGTGAGGAGGCGCAGGGTCAGGACGAGCTGCCGACCGGTGAGACGCAGACCGAGACCTCGGCGCCGTCCGCGACCGGTTCGGCGCAGCCCTCGACGTCGGCCGACGGTCAGGAGGACGCCGCCGCCATCGGTGACGCGACCGTGGAGGACACGTCGAAGGACTGGGTCCCGTGGGCCTTCGGCGGCGTCGTCGTGCTCGCGCTGGTCTTCCAGTTGTTCCGGCGCAGGGTCGCCAGCGCGGTCGTCCCGCCCGACGCACCGCCGGGGAACCAGCCGAACTGGAACGACCCGGGCCAGGACGGGACCACGACGAGGGTCCGGAAGAAGTCGTGGCTGATGCCGCTGCTGCGCCGCTACGGCGGTCTGATCTCGGCCGTGCTGTGGACGATCGCGGTGCTGCTCGCCGTGGCCTGGTTCTCGTACGTGCTCATGGCGGTCGTGCTGGTGCTCTTCATCGTGGCGACCCCTGCGGCCGTCCGGGAGCTGCGGCGGCGGGGACGGTTGCGCGAGGTCACCGGGCTCGGCCCGAACGCGGCGTCGGCGGCCTGGAGCGAACTCATCGCCGAGTCGATCGACCGCGGCGCGGCCGTGCCGGCCGCCGAGACGATCCGGATCGCGGCACGCCGCCTCGCCCGCGAGCACAACCTCGACGACGCGGGCAAGGACGGCCTGCGCACGGTGATCGGGGCGATCGAGCGGTCCTGGTACAGCCCGAACCCGGCGGCCGACCCGTCGTTGCCCGGCGCGCTGGAGGCGGTGCGGCAGTCGTTGCGGCAGAACGCCCCGCTGTCGTTCAGGGCGAAGCTGTTCCCGAAGTCGGTGCTGAAGCCGGCGCCCGCGCCGGTGGCCGACGTGCCGGACCGCGAGCCGGCCGGGGTCTGAGTTCCTCGTAGCAACGCAACGGGCCCGCTCCCCATCGTGGGGGCGGGCCCGTTGCGTTGGATCTTCGGGTCGCTGCCTGGGTCTACTGCTCTTCGTCGAAGCGACGGCGGAAGCGCTCTTCCATCCGTTCGGAGAACGAGCTGCGGCTGCGCGCGGGCTTGCCGCCGTCCTCCTGCGCGCCCTCGGCGACCTGGTCACCGCGACGCAACGTCGTCAGGGTGATGAGTGCACCGAAGAACATGAGCAGGAAGCCGAAGACGCTCACCACGGGGATGCTGGCGATCGAGAGCTGCGGGAGCATCACGCCGGTGATGAGCGCGGCCACGCCGACCACGAACAACACGATGCCCTGCACGCGGCGTCGCTTGGACGGCCGCCTCAACTTGGCGCCCCGTACGGTAGATGCGAACTTCGGGTCCTCGGCGTAGAGCGCGCGCTCGATCTGGTCGAGCAGTCGCTGCTCGTGCTCGGAGAGTGGCATCGTTCCTCCTCCGGCACAGCGGTCGCGGGCGCCGGGTGTTTTCGGTTTCCGCCGAACCCGGCGGACGACCCACCCCTGGGGACGTCACCTTCCAGGATACGATCCGCGCGCCCCGGCGACTACCCAGTCGGCCTTCTCATACGGTCTGTTCTGTCACCATCATCCTCCTGGGGCAGTGGTGAGGCCTTCGTGAGGCTCGCTCAACCCCCTTGTGGCCTTCCGTTCACGCCTGATTCGGCTTCCTGATCCGCTCTGGACGGGCCCGCTTGCTCGGATCAGACGCATGACCGAACTCATCGTCAACGGCGCCGCCGAGCAGGGCCTGACCGGCTGGCTCGTCGTCGCGGGCGCCCCGATCGTGCTGCGGTACGACACGGGCCAGGGGTATCCGGGGCCCGGTGATCCCGGTCCGGCGCAGCGAGGGTCGTCGTTCTTCGGCGGCGGCGACACACCACTGAGCACGCTGCGACAGAGCGTGACATTGCCACGGCGGGCGTCTCAGTTCGCCGTGTCCGGGTGGCTCGGCGGCTACGCCACGCAGCAGGACGGCGCGCGGCTGTCCGTCGAGTTCCTCGACGCGGGCGGCACACCGCGCGGTCTGGTGGTGCTCGGCCCGGTCACGGCCGAGGAGCGTTCCGGCCGCACGGGCCTGCTGGAGCGGACGTTCCGCGGCACGGTGCCGCCCGGCAGCAAGACGGCGGTCGTCACCCTGCAGATGACCCGATCCGGTGGCGGCACGTCGAACGACGGCTACGCGGACAACATCTCGTTCACCGTGGAGGCCCGCTGATGCTGAACCGACGTGATCTCCTGCGCGCCGCGGCCGCCGCCGGCGCTCTCGGCACCGTCTGGCCGTTGGCCGCGGGCCTCTCCCCTGCCGAGGCCCACGCGGCCGCGCTCGACCTGGGCGCGACGTGGGACCCCGCGCCGTTCACGCTCGGCGTCGGCTCCGGGGACCCGTTGCCGGACAGCGTGATCCTGTGGACGCGCCTCGCTCCCGAACCCCTGGCGTTCGAGCAGCCGCTGCCCGAGATCGTCGAGGTCGAGTGGTCCGTGGCGCTGGACCGCACGATGCGCTCCCGCGTCGCCTGCGGCACGGTCGCCGCCTCGAACCTGTTGGGGCACAGCGTGCACGTGCCGGTCTCGGGCCTGCGTCCCGGCCGCACCTACTACTACCAGTTCTCCGCGCTGGGCAAGCGTTCCCGCGTCGGCCGCACCCGCACGGCCCCGGTCGGCGCGGTGTCCCGCGTCCGCTTCGCGACGGCGAACTGCCAGGCGTTCCACGACGGCTTCTACGCGGCACACCGCGGCATCGCCGCCGAGAACGTGGACTTCGTCGTGCACCTCGGCGACTACATCTACGAACACGGCCAGGTGGGCGGCCAGCACGTGCGCGACCACGAGGGCCCGGCCGTGCTGTCCCTTGCGGACTACCGCCGCCGCCACGCGCTCTACAAGGGCGACGCGTCGTTGCGCGACGCCCACGCCGCACACCCCTGGTTCCTCACCTGGGACGATCATGAGGTGGTCAACGACTACAGCGGCACCGAAGGCGCCGCACCGTTCGTGAAGCGCCGCGCCGCCGCCTACCAGGCCTGGTACGAACACCTCCCGGTCCGCTCCGGCAGCGCCCTCGAACCACAGATCTACCGGCGTCGCGAGTGGGGTTCCCTGGTCGATCTGACCGTACTGGACCTGCGCCAGTACCGGTCCGCGCAGAACCTGGCCGACGGCACGATCCTGGGCGCCGCACAGAAGAAGTGGTTGCTCGACGGCGTCTCGGACTCGCGCGAGGCGTGGCAGGTGTGGATCAACTCGATCATGCTGTCGCAACTCGCCCGCACCGGCGGCGGCTACTACTTCACCGACCAGTGGGACGGCTTCCGCGCCGAACGCCGCGAGGTGCTCGGCCACGTGGCGTCGTCCGGCATGAAGGACCTCGTGGTGCTGACCGGCGACTGGCACTCGGCGTTCGTGGACGACATCCGCCCGGACTTCGACGATCTCTCGTCGCCGGTGATCGGCACCGAGTTCACGGCGCACTCGGTGACCTCGGGCGCCTACTCGCCGGAGTGGAACGCGGTGAACGGGCCCGTGATGGGGGCGGCGAACCCGCACCTGAAGTACTTCGAGGGCAACAGGTACGGCTACGACGTGTACGAGGTGACGCCCCGGCGGTTCACCACGCACATGAGGGTGATCGGGGATCGGCGCGATGCCGCGTCGCCGGTGACGACGCTGACGTCGTTCCACGTCGACCGGGGGAAGGCCGGGAGCTACGAGGACCCGGCGACGATCGGGTCTCCCGCGCAGTACCGGAGGGCCTGAGCACCGTGCGGGCGGGCAAGTCCCGCCCGCACGGCCCGGCTCAGCTTGCGATCTTGTAGGCCCGGATGATCGTCGACTCACCCGTGTTGCCGGCCGCGTCCGTGGTCTTGGCGCGCAGCGAGGCGAACTCGGCGTTCCTCGGGTGGTGCAGGACCAGCTTGTCGCCGGCGACCGGCGCCTGCTTCCAGGTGGCGCCGTCGTCGTAGGAGATCTCGACGGTGAGGCGCTTGACCTTCGGCGTGTTCTGCGCCTGCTCGACCTTCAGCGGGACGATCTGCACGCGGCCGCGTGCGGTGTCCTTGTCGTCGAGCTTCGGCAGGTAGCGCACGACGGTGAGCGGCAGGTGTGTGATGTCGTTGGTGTGCTTGGACTTGAAGGTCCAGGCACCGCTCACCTTCGTCGACAGCTCGGCGTCTCGGCTGTGTTCCATCTCCGCGCGGTAGGTGCCTTCCGCACCCGGCACGTCGAAGACGGCGGTGGGCGCGTTCGCCTCACCGACCTTGACACCGTTGCGGGACAACGTGGTCTTCGCTGTGCCGCCGTTGACCCTGCCCGCGCCGCCGTTGCTGTCGGTGAAGAGCGGGACGACCACCGCGATCTGGTCCTCCAGCCGGGCGAGTCCGAACCGCGGCGCCTCCGGGACCGACGGGCCGAGGATCGCGGCACCGAAGGTCTGCTCGTACTTCTTGCCTCCCTTGAAGGAACGGCTCGGCGTCTCGGCCGAGTACTCGGCGTTGTTGTCCGGGCCGACCCGGTCGTAGATCCAGCTCCACTTTCCGGTCACGGTCGTGACGAGGTCGACGGAGTGGCCGCCCTCGGGGACCGGGGTGAACCAGGCGAAGCCACCGCTGCCGTCGACGGGGTGCGGCATGACGGCGACACCGTGCTGACGGCCCTCACCAGCCGGGCGGAACCCCGTCTTCACCTCGGCGAGGTCACTCGCCTTCGCGGTGCGTTCGTAGCCGGTCGGCAGGCTCTTCTCGGTGTACATCATGCGGTAGCTGACCGGCGTCTTGTCGTCGCGCGGGGTGCCCTTGGCCTGTTCGGCGATCGTGGCCGAGAAGCCCTGCGGCGACGGTCCGATCTGGGCCGTGTTCGCCTGGCCCGCGAGGCCGTCGAAGAAGGCCCAGCCGTGGCCGTACGGCCTGCCCGCGACCTGGGTGCTGTAGCCGATGGTGCCGATCATGCCCTGGGAGGCGGGGTCCGGGGTCTTGAGCGCGACCGGCTTGGCCAGGCGCGTGTCGATCGTGATCGCCCCCTTGCCGCTCACGGTGAACTTCGGCTGCACCACGAACGCGACCTTGAAGTCCGCAGTGATCACCGAGGTGTCCACCAGGTACTCGCCCTTGGGCAGCCGGACGTTCTTGCCCGTCCCCGGATAGCCCTTGCCGGTCTGGCTGTTGACGAACAGGGTGCTCTGGTTCTCGGCCGGGTTGCCGTCGGCACCGAGCACCGCGACCGCGGTGTCGTAGCTCTCGACCTCCCGGTTGACGCTCACCAGCGTGCGCAGGCCGTTCGATGCGACGACCGCACCGCTGTAGGCACCGTCGGCGGCGTTCACCCTGGTGTCCGCGGTGATCGTGGCCTTGGCCTCGCCACCGGCGGGAACCGTGATCTTGGCCGGGAACACCGTGAACAGACCCGCGGGCGCGGGCTTGCCGTCCGGCCCCTTGACGTCCGCGCTCAGGTCGAACGTGGCGGCCTCGGTGCCTGGGTTGCGGTAGGTGACCTCGCGGACGACCTTCTCGTCGTCCTCGTGCGGCCACTGCTGCACGCCGAAGTTGATGTTCGCCGGGTCGGCGACCACCTGCTGCGCCAGCATCTTCGGCACGTCGACCCGACCGGCGCCCTGGTCGAACGCCGTCAGCGACGGGTTCGCCTTGGCGGAGGCCATGATCGTCGCCTTCAGCCGCGCCCCGGACCAGTCGGGGTGCTGCTGCTTGAGCAGCGCGACGACACCCGCGACGTGCGGCGTCGCCATCGACGTGCCGTCCATCGCGACGTGCCCCTGCGTCCCGGCCTCGGCCGCCACGATGCCGACACCCGGCGCCGTCACGTCCGGCTTGACCGCACCGTCCGCCGCCGGGCCACGGCTCGAGAACGACGCGATGGCGTCGTTGCGGTCCACCGCGCCCACGGTCAGCGCGGACTCGGCACTGCCGGGCGAGCCGATCGTCTCCGGACGCCCGGAGTTGCCCGCTGCGACGACGAACAACACGCCGCTCTCCCGGGAGATCCGGTTGAGCGCCTCCTCGATCGGGTCGATCTCCGGGGTGTCACCGCCGCCCAGGCTCATGTTCACGACCTGCGCGCCCTGGTCGGCCGCCCACTGCATGCCCGCGAGGATCGCCGAGTCCGGGCAACCACCGGGCTGGCAGACCTTGCCGTCGAGGATCTCCGCGTCCGGTGCGACACCGCGGTACTGCTCGCCCTTGCTGGCGATGGTCGACGCGACGTGCGTGCCGTGTCCGACCTCGTCGGTGTTGTCCGGAGAGTCGGTGAAGTTCTTCTCGGCCACCTGCTTGCCCTGCAGGTCCGGGTGCTTCTCGTCGACACCCGTGTCGAGCACCGCGACCTTCACGCCCTTGCCCGTGACCCCTGCCTGCCACGCCGCCGGCGCACCGATCTGCTTGGTGCTGCGGTCGAGCGACACCTGGCGGATGCCGTCGAGCCACACCTTCTCCACACCGCCGCCGCGCAGCGACTCCCAGGCGCTGCCCGACTTCTCGGCCACACCCGTCACCAGATCGGCAACCCTTTCCTGAGCCGCCAACGCCGTGACACCCGATCGCGCGCCCGCCGCCGGCCGCACGATCAGAGGAACGTCGCCGCGCCGCGCGTCGTCGTAGCCGAAGCCGGCCAGCAACGTCACGTCGAACAACCGCGCGTCGAGCTTTCCGTTGTCCACCAACGCGATCGCGTCGGCAGGCACCACGTGCTGGTGCCCGTCACGCGTGAAGGTGCGCAGCGGAATCCTGCCCCGCCCCGGCCCCGGCACGACCCGCACGACTCGGTCGCCCGCCAGTTCCACGCGGTCACCGGTGATCAGTGTGACGCTGCGATCCCCTTGCCCCGGCGACTCCTGCGCGTGCGCGACGGCTGTCGTCCCCGCCATCGTTCCCGCGGTGACGAGCCCCGCCGACAACGCGAGCGCGGTGATCCCCCTGCGGGCACCTCGCTGTCCTGCTCTCACTGGTACCTCCAGTGCTCGATGAGGTGTTGCACCAGTGACCGTAGGGATACTGAGCGTCACCCACCTCCGCCTGAAGGCCGGAGCCGCACGCGGGGATGTCATCCCGCAGCGGTACGAGGTCTGGCCGATCGGCTGGTTGACACCTCCTTGTCCGTTTGGACTCAGCCGCCTTTTCGGGATTGAGTCGTGACCGTGCTTTCGTGCACACTTCGTGCTGCCGTCATCTGGGGGCGGCACTGGGGGCTTGGGGGAAGGTCGCTCTACTCATGCGTGTTTCATTTCGTGCTGCCGTCTCGGTGGCGCTGCTCGTCGGTTTCTACGTCCTCGCCTTCGGATTGATCGGAGGCCTGCTCGCGCTGGAGACCTTCGCCCTGATCGAACGGCCGTTCGTCGGGCTGAAGCTGGCGCTGTTCGTCGTGCCCGTGGTGTTCGCCATCGGCAAGGGCCTGGTCTCGCTCGACCGCCGCGTGCGCGCCGAGGTGCCCGGCCTCCTCGTCACGCCCGAGGAGCAGCCCGGTCTCTGGGACCTGGTGCGCCGCCTGTCCGCCGACGTCGGCACCCGCCCGCCGGACGAGATCAGGATTCTCGCCGCGGTGAACGCCGGTGTCTCCGAGGACACCCGCTTCCTGGGCCTGCGCGTGCTGAAGCGCCGCATGTTCATCGGTGCCCCGCTGCTCACCTCCTTGACCGAGAAGCAACTCATCGCCGTGCTCGCCCACGAGCTCGGGCACTACGCCAACAAGGACACGCGCCTCGCCGGTGTGGTGGTCTCCGGCCGTGACGCGATGCTGCGCGCCGGTTCCCACATGAACACCGAGAAGTGGTTCCAGCGCATGATCGCGAAGCTGTTCCGCGGTTACGCCAAGCTGTACCTCCGCGTCTCACAGGCCATCAGCCGGCGCCAGGAGTTCGCCGCCGACCGCTTCTCCGCCACCCTCGCGGGCTCGTCCGCCGCCGCGTCCGCACTGCGCGAACTGCCGGTGATCGACGCCGCGTGGGACCTCTTCACCGAACGCCACCTGACCGTCGCGTGGGAACTCGGCTACCTGCCCACGACGTTCTTCGACGGCTTCGCCCGCCTGCGCACCGCCCCCGAACTCCACGAGGGGCTCGAGGAGATCCGCCAGGACCCGCACGACCCCGACCGCGGCCCGTACGACTCGCACCCGCCGTTGAAGGACCGCATCAGCGCCATCGAGGCGATGGCCCTCGAACCGGAGTCGGGCTGGGGCGACCGCCCGGCGCTCGACCTGCTGCGCGACCCGATGCCGTTGCTCGACGCCGCAGTGCTGGACACGCTCGTGGCCGACGCCGCGTCGAAGGAACGCGTCGACTGGGCGACGCTCGGCCACATCGGCGCCCGCGCCCGAGTCGTCCGCGGCACCCAGCGCCTGCTGGAGAAGACGGCCGAGCTGACCGGCAAGGAGCCGTCACTCACCACCGTCCTCGACGCCCTGGACGCGGGTCACCTGGCCGAGCTCGGCACCCACGTGCCGGGCGACCGCGAGGCAGGCGCCCGAGCCCGCCGCGAGATGGCACGCGGCGAGGTGCTGCCTGAGCTGTCGGCGTTGGTGGCACTGGCCTTCTCCGACGCGGGCCTCGCCCGCTGGGAACTCGACTGGCTGGGACGAACCACGTTCGTCACCTCCTCTCACGACTTCGACATGGCCGAACACCTGGACGCCGCGGTCGCCGACCACGGCAACACCGAGGGCCTGCGCGCCGCCCTCGCCACCGCCGGCGTGGCGCCGGACTACCGCCCCGCGCGCTGAGCCCGTTCGCTCCGCTTTCGTTCTGTTTCAGGAGAAATCCCGTGGTGCTCTCGCTTCTCTTCAAGCCCAAGGAACTCGTCCGCGTCTTCCGCCTCATGCGCGAGGCGAAGCGCCGCGGCGTCGAACTCGACGAACTCCCCGACGACGTCGTGGCCTCGTTCGTCCTGCCGAAGACCCACCCCGAGCGCTACGGCTTGGTCCCCGACGACGAGGTGAGCACCACCTCCCCGCTCGCCGACCTCGCCCTGGCCGCCGTGAAGGACGACGTCCGAGCCGGCAACTGGGAGAACGCCGCCGACCTCGTCGCCTCCACCGAGGGCGACTGGGACCGCCGCGACCGGGTCGTCTGGGCCCTGGCCGACCTCGCCGCCAAGGACGACGCCTGGATGCACGCCTGGATCGAGGCCCGCCCCGGCGACCCGCACTGGATCGTCGTGCACTCCCGCGCCCTCGTCGCCCTGGCGTGGGAGATCCGCGGCAGCGCCCGCGCCTCCGAGACCACCCGCGAACAGTTCGACGGCTTCCACCGCGTCCTGTTCGAGGCGCGCGAGGCAGCCTCCATCGCCGCGTCGGTCCTGC
The DNA here is from genome assembly GCF_043632865.1 of Lentzea sp. JNUCC 0626. Classification (NCBI taxonomy): domain Bacteria; kingdom Bacillati; phylum Actinomycetota; class Actinomycetes; order Pseudonocardiales; family Pseudonocardiaceae; genus Lentzea; species Lentzea sp. JNUCC 0626. Next base: position 9,152,546 of record NZ_CP171635.1, on the reverse strand, counting down.
CCGACGACCCCACGCCGTGGAACACGCTGCTGACGCTCGGCCGCGGCCTGCAGGTGGAGAACGACGAGTTCCGCGCGATCTGGGCCGAACTCGTGGCGCGCGACCCGCTGCACTACTCGGCCCACGGGCAGGCTCTGCAGTACTGGTGCCGCAAGTGGTTCGGGTCGGACGCCTTGGCGCTGGAGTTCGCTTTGGAGGCGGCGGCCAAGTCGCCGAAGTTCCTCGGGCTGCCGTTGCAGGCGGCCTACGAGGCTGACAACTCTGAGACGAGCATGTGGGAAGACCCTTCGGTGGTGCGGTCTTTGGACGCGCTGCTGGATCGGTTGGCGGATGAGGGGGCTGACACTTACGCGCTTCGGCACGACCGGGGGTATGCGATCTTCGGGCTGATGAAGGCGAAGCGGTTCGAGGAAGCTGTGGGGCAGTTCCGGGCTTTGGGTGGTGTGGTGGATGCCGGGCCTTGGAACTACTTCGAGGATCCTCGGTTGTCGTTCTTGAGCGTTCGGGGGAAGGCCATCACCGAGATGGCCAAGGGGCGCGGGGTCAAGGCGCCTGCTCGGTAGTTCGGCTCCTCGGGCTTGGGCCTTGGGGGCTTGGGTTCGGTTGTTGGGGCCCGGGCTCGGTGTTGGAGTCCGGCTTGGGGCGGAGGCCTCGGGTTCGAGGGCTTGAGCCTCGCCTTGGGGCTGGGCGTTGGCCGCTGGGGTCGTAGCGTCGGGGTTGGGCCGGCGCGCCCCGGAATGCTTGGGGCGCTGGGGATCGGCGGGCGTGCGGGACGGTCGGCGGCAGGTCTGGGTGGCCTGGTCGGCTAGCCGATTGGTTGTGGGGTTCGGGATTGCGGGAGGCGTGGGCGGCGGTCCAGGACGGCCAGTTCCAGTTGGCGGGCCGGCGAGTCGCCCAGCAGCTTGCGGGCCAGGGTGGTGCCCTTGCGCGGGGCCATGGCCAGCTCTGCCCTCAGGGCCTGGATGCCCACGTAGTGGGTTACCTCGTCGAGGATTGCTTTTGTGGTGGGGATCGAGCGGGTTCTGCGGATTGCGTCTACCGCCGCCCGTTCCAGCGGGGCCACGTGGAAGCCCCTTCTGAGGGCCGGTTTCGGTAGGCGGTCCGTTCGTTCCAGGCGCAGGGTGGCGTAGCCGCAGGCCTTCGAGTGGCGTGGGGCCAGGACGTGGATGGCTTCTGCCGTGGGCAGGGCCGATCTCATGCCGTGCAGGTAGAGGGCGTCGTAGGCGGTCAGCATCGCTCCCTCGCCGGTGTAGAGGAGGGCTGCTTGGACCAGCTGTTCTCTCGACGGGCCTGCTCTGGAGAGCAGGATCATGCTCGGGAACAGGCGTTGCCACGGGCCGCCTGGGCGGGAGCGCTGGTCTATCAGGGACGGGGAGAGTCCTATGTGGAGCAGGGCGGCTACCGGGGCCACTCGGTGCAGGAAGAGGGTGCCCAGGTTTTCCAGGTCGATGGGGTGGCGCATGGGTTCAGCTTGGGGGCAGGGGCGGGGTGAGAGGGGTGCCTCGGGCTGAGGTTGTGGATAACTGAGGGGTTGTGGACAGGTTGCGATCATTCCGGCTTCGGTTCGAACTCCGCTGTCCTTTCTGGACTCTCGCGGAGCAGGGAGGCCGGGCGGACGGCTAGCGATCCGAAGCGGGAACGGGCCTGGTCGGCGGCTTGTTCGGCTTCTCGCCAGCCTCGTTCTGGGGCGTCGAAGATCAGTTGTTGGGCGGAGTCGGCGTTGTCAAGACCCTCTATTCGGACGCCGATCAGGCGGATGGCTCCCGGTGGGGTTTGGGTGTCCAGGAGTTCGGCGGCCACTCGGTAGACCTCCTGGGTCACGTCGGTGGCCACCGGGAGGGTGCGGGAGCGGGTGATGGTGGTGAAGTCGGCGAAGCGGACCTTGATGGAGACCGTTCGGCCGTGCAAACCCTTGGCGCGCAAGGAACCCGCTGAGCGTTCGGAGAGGCGGAGGAGTTCTCGGCGCAGCAGAGAGCGGTCGGTGACGTCGATCTCGAAGGTTTCCTCGGCGCCGATCGACTTCTCGCGCGAGACGGGGACCACGGAGCGTTCGTCCACGCCGGAGGCGAGGGCGTAGAGGTGGTCGGCCAGGGCCACGCCCACCTTGCGGCGCAGGCGCGGCAGCGGCATGGCGGCCACGTCCGCCACCGTGTGCAGGCCCAGTTCTTCCAGGCGTGCGGCGGTTTTCGCGCCCACACCCCACAAAGCAGAGACCGGCAGCGGGTGCAGGAACTCCAACGCGGCATTGGAAGGCACGACCATCATGCCGTCGGGCTTGCACATGCCGGAGGCCAGCTTCGCCAGGAACTTCGTCGACGCCACGCCGACGGAGCACGTCACGCTGTGGTCGGCGGACACGCGCGATCGGATCAGCTCGCCCACGCCTCCGGGCGTCAGGCCCAGCCGACGAAGGGCCCCGCCGACGTCCAGGAAGGCCTCGTCCAGCGACAGCGGCTCCACCAGCGGGGTGATGTCGCGGAAGATCGCCATGACACCCCGCGAGACCTCCTGGTAGAGGTCGAACTGCGGCGGCAGGTAGACGGCGTGGGGCGCGAGGCGGCGGGCGTGGGCCATGGGCATCGCGGAACGGATGCCGAACGTGCGGGCCAGGTAGTTCGCGGCGGACACCACGCCGCGGCCGCTGAGGCCGCCGACCACCACCGGCATGTTCGCGAGTTCGGGGCGTTCGCGGATTTCGACCGACGCGTAGAAGGCGTCCATGTCGACGTGCAGCATCCGGCAGCCCGTGTCGTCGGGCCACACACCGTCGCGCGCACGGTATCGATCGACCAGGCCGCGTGGCAGGTTCGCACTGCGACCCATGAACACCCTCCTCGAACGCCAGTTCGAAACGGATCCTACAGTTTGTACACGCGCGCTGCGTTCTCCGACGCGATGAGACGCGCGATCCGGTGAGCGTCTTCCTCGACAAACGCGTCCATACGCAGCCCATCGGCCAAGAAGTCCGACAACGCGCGCCGGAACAGCAACGCGCCGAGGTAGTACAACTCGGGCAGTGCGAACGCGTCGGAGGAGAAGAGGAACTTGCCGTACGGCACGATCTCCAACGCCTCGGCGAACACCCGCGACGCCTGATGCCCGAGGCCGTGCGTGGCCAGCCCGAGGTCGCAGAACACGTGCGGGAACACCTGCGCGAGATACCCGGCCTGCCGATGGAACGGGTAGTTGTGCAACAACAACACGGGCACACCGAGAGACGCGGTCGCACGCAGGAACGGCGTCAGCAACGACGGATCGCACAAGTGCAGATCGAGGTCCGAGTCGCCGTACCCGACGTGGAACTGCAACGGCAGCCCGGCGTCCAACGCCTCCCACGCCAGCCAGGCGATCACCACCGGGTCCGCCAACCGCCCCGACGTCCACGACGCGCAAGCCAGAACAACGTCGGCATCGGAAGGCCGAACCCCGGGCAACCCGAGCCCGATCCGGTAAGCCGCAACGGACTTGGCCCCCACGAACGCCCCGGAAGCCAGCTCCGACCGAACCGCAGCGAGAAACTCAGCCCCGGACACCTCAGGCCGCAAGGACTCCGCCAACGCCTCCAGCCGCACGATCGAGTGCGCCACTCCCCCGCCCAGCCCGGCCAGCTCCGTCCCGGACAGCAGCAGGTCGGGCCGGAACCCGCCGTCCACCAGGAACGTGTGAATCCCCGACGCCATCAGGAACGTCCGCGACACCTCGGCGATGTGCAGCGAGTTCCGCCGTTCGAGGTACTCCTCGGCCGAGGCGTGCCGGGGCAGGTCCAGCAACGGCGCGCACCACCGGCGCACCGCGAACCCCAGCGCGGAGTCGAAGAACGACCCGCCCAGCGGAGAGACCGCATCGGCCTCCAACAACAACGACTCGAACTCCGGCCGTGTGCTGTCCGCGCACAACACACCATGACAGTGGTGGTCGATCAGCCCGAGTTCGGCGACGAACGGCAAAATGCCCATAACCTTAGGATCGTGGACTCTGCGGAACGGGACCAGCGGTTCGAGCGGGCGACCGAGCTCTTCGACGGGCTCAACGCGCGGGACGTGAGCGTCGTGGCGCTCACCTGGGTCGACAACAGCGGCATCACCCGCACCAAGTCGGTGCCCCTGCGCAGGCTGGCCCACGCGGCCGCACACGGCGTGGGCGCCTCACCGGTGTTCGACGTGTTCCTCTTCGACGACTGGATCATCCAGGGCCGGTTCGCGGGCGGCCCGGTCGGCGACCTCCGGCTGCACCCCGACCTCGACCGGCTCACGCCCCTCGCGGGCCAGCCGGGCTGGGCCTGGGCGCCCGCCGACCGCCACTTCCAGAACGGCGTCCCGTACCCGATGGACCAGCGGCTGCAGGCGCGCAAGGCCGTGCAGAGGCTCGCCGAGCAGGGCCTGACCGCCCAGGCAGGCTTCGAGATCGAGTGGTGCGTGGGCAAGCAGGGCACCGACGACTGGGTTCCGGCGACCAGCGGCGGCGCGTACGGCCACGCCCGCCAGGTCGAGCTGTCCGACTACGGCGTCGACCTCCTCAACGCCCTCGACCAGCAGAACGTCGAGGTCATCCAGTTCCACCCCGAATACGCCCCCGGCCAGTTCGAGATCTCCACGGCCCCCGAGGACCCGGTGGGAGCCGCGGACACCGCCGTCCTGGTCAAGGAGACGATCCGCGCCGTCACGATCCGGCACGGGATGCGCCCGTCGTTCTCGCCCAAGGTCATCAACGGCGGCGTCGGCAACGGCGGCCACCTGCACTTCAGCCTCTGGCGCGACGGCCAGAACCTCTTCGACGGCTTCCAGGACGAGGCACAGCGGTTCAGCGCCGGTGTGCTCATCCACCTCCGCGCGTTGTGCGCGATCGGCTGCCCCTCTCTCGCGAGCTACCTCAGGCTCGTGCCGAACACCTGGGCCGCGCCGTTCGTGGCGTGGGGCGAGGAGAACCGCGAGACGGCGTTGCGCCTCATCAGGGACAACCTCGAGATCAAGTGCTTCGACCTCACCGCGAACCCGTACCTGGTCGTCGCGGGCGTCATCGCGGCAGGCCTCGACGGCATCGCCACGCAGGCCGAACTACCCGAGGGCCTCAACGTCGACCCGGCCCTGCTCGGCACCGTCGGGCGCCTGCCCACGTCGCTGAAGGAGGCCGTCGACGAGTTCGAGAAGGACACCGTGCTCACCGAGGCGTTCGGCCAGGAGCTGGCGGGCACCATCGCGGACGTCCGGCGCGGCGAGATCGAGCGGTACAAGGACGCGAGTCCTCAGGGCATCGCCAACATCACTCGCTGGCGGCATTGAGTTCTTTGCGTAGCCTTGTGAGCGCCCGGTGCTGAGCCACCCGCACGGCACCGGGCGTGGAGCCGACCGCCTCGGCCGTCTCCTCCGCCGACAACCCCACCATCACCCGCAGAACCACGATCTCGCGCTGCTTCTCCGGCAGCACCTTCAAGAGCGTAGCCATCTGGTCCGACAGTTCCCCCTGCATCGCCCGCTGCTCGGGCCCGGCCGCCGTGTCCATCGACTCCGGCAGCTCCGGCACCGCCTCAGCCCGGTTGCGCGAGAAGCTGCGGAACGAGTCCGCCACCTTGTGCGCCGCGATCCCGTACACGAACGCCAGAAACGGACGCCCCTGATCGCGGTACGACGACAACGAGGTCAGCACCGCCAGACACACGTCCTGCGCAACATCATCAGCCGACGCGAACGATCCAACGCGCGCACGGCAGTACCGCACGACCAACGGCCTGATGGTGCCCAACAGCCGTTCGACGGCAGCGCGGTCACCGGCGACAGCGCGCGCGACGTGCTCGTCAGCCGACTGCTGGCGACCCGAGTAGTAGGCAGGCGCCGGCGGGTCGACCGGCTCCTCGGGCGCGACTGTGGTCCGCTCGACCAGCGCGTCGATCGTGCCCTTGGATGCGGAGACCGGCCCACCGACGGATGAGCCCTGCACGGCTTCCGCGGGCACCTTGCGGTGCAGGCCGGGTGTGAACTCCACGCAGATCACCGTTCCTCTTCTGGACGCCGGCGCACGGCAAGACGCGCGCGCCGGATCCGTCCTTCGACCGCGCGCGGGGTGATTCGCATCAACTCACCGATCTCCGCATGCGAGTAGCCCTGGTCAGAAAGGAAGAGCAACCGCCTGCTGTCTTCGCTCAGCGCGGCGAACGCGGCGTTCGCGATCTGCTGTTCGATGACGGCGTCCTCAGGGGTTCCTTCGGCCTGCACGTGTTCGAGGGAAGCAAGGGTGTCCACGAGCCGTACGTCCTGCCAGCCGTGCGCACGCGTCTGCCAACGCCGGTAGACGTTGGGAAACGCGAGCACGCACGCGTTGACGAAGTACTCGTTCAACGGCTGGCCGTGCTCAACGGACCATTCACGACCGAGCAGCCCCCGGTCGCGGAAGTACACGAACCCCTCGTACACGGCGTCGCTCGCCAGTTCCTCGGCCTCCTGCGGCGCGATGTCCTGCTTCTGCAGGTACCGGCCGTTCCGCCCGGAGCGGGAGAAGATGGCACCGGACCGCACGAGTTTCGTAACGATCGTGAGTCCGTGCCCGAGAAGCTGACGGTGGAACTGGTCCCAGCGGACACCGGTCAGCCCCGACTCGCGGAAGTGCTGAACCAGCACCCCGTCGATGCGCAGCCGGTCGGCGGCAAGCGCTGAGTCCGAACTTCCCATGCCCCCTGCGTCCCTATGTCGGCGTCTTCCTGCCCTCTAGGTATGTCGTTTGGGTGCGTTCTCCCCACGCAACCGCTACGACTCGTCACAAATGCAAACGAATGTCACCCGATCGGGACAGCTAACGACGCGATTTCCTTGCGAAGGCGACCGAGCGCACGGTGCTGCGCGACGCGCACCGCACCCGGCGTCGACCCCACGGCGTCCGCGGTCTCCTCCGCGGACAGACCCACCACGACGCGCAGCACGAGGATCTCGCGCTGCTTGTCCGGCAGCAGGTGCAACAGCTGTCCGAGCGTGCCGTTCAGCTCGTCCTGGAGGACGAACTCCTCCGGTCCGACGCCCCGCACGGCCTGGTCGGGCACCTCGGGCACCGGCTCCGCTCGGTTACGAGCGAGCGCGCGATGCGCGTCGGCGACCTTGTGCGCGGCGATGCCGTAGACGAACGCGAGGAACGGCCGCCCCTGCTCCCGGTAGTTCGGGAGAGCCGTCAGCACGGCCAGGCAGACTTCCTGCGCGACGTCGTCCGCAGTTGTCGCGGAGCGACCCACACGCGCGCGACAGTACTTCACCACCAGCGGGCGCAGGTAGCGAAGTAGCTGGTCAGTGGCCCTGCGCTCGCCCCGCACGGCCGCGCTGACCAGTTCTGCGGATAACGCTGAACTCTCCATCCGAAGGTTCCCCTCGTCGACGTCCCGTGGAGGAGACGTGCGACGCGTCACTCCTTATGCGGAAAGTAGGGAGAACTTTCAAACGTCACCCGTTCAGAGCAACGAGAAGCGGTTGGTAATAGGCGTGAAGCGACCACTCCACGTAACCGAAACCCGCTCGTTCCGCCAATGCGGTGATTTCATGACGAGTAATCGCCCAATACCGTGCCTTGCCCACCACGACCCGCCACGAGTCCGCCTCGTCGAGCCGGAACATCTCCAACTCGTACTGATCGCCGTCCCAATTCCACAGCTGGAACCACACGACTCGCCCCGGCCCGACAGACGGAGGAGTCGCCAACGGACGGTCCGCGCGGATCGCGTCGTAGTCGCGCGTAGAGAGGATGATCCGACCACCGAGCCTCAGCACCCGGCGCATTTCACGCAGAGCCAAAAGCACATCACCGGCTGTCAGCAGATGGGGCAACGCGTTGTCGGCCGCCAGCACCACGTCGAAGGAGCCATCCGCGAACGGCAACGCACGCATGTCTGCGGCAAACGCGGGCACCGTGACGCCACGCGCAGACGCCTCCACAACGGCCCGAGAGGCCGCCATAGGGCTCAGATCGGCACCCACGACCTCATAGCCGCGCAACGCCAGACCGATCGCCTGAGTGCCGATGCCGCACGCACAGTCCAGAACGCGCGCGCCCGCCGGGATGAACTCCGCGAGCTGCGCCGCCTGCCGGGCCATCGACGCGTCCCAGTCCGGGAACATCAGGTGGTAGGTCCCTGACAGGTCGTCGTAGAAGGCGCCGGTCAAATCAGCTCCTCGACCCCCACGGACGTCCGCAGCTTGGTCAGCGCGCGGTGCTGAGCCACCCGCACGGCACCGGGCGTCGAGCCGATGGCCTCAGCGGTCTCCTCCGCCGTCAGCCCGACCACGACGCGCAGCAGCAGGATCTCGCGCTGTTTGTCCGGCAGCAGGCGCAGCAGCTGGCCCAGACGCACCGACAACGACCCGAGGAGCGCGTTCTCCTCGGGGTCGATCGTGAGCGACGGGCCGTCCGGCACCTCGGCGACGGGCTCGGAACGGTTGCGCGCGGACACCCGGTGCGCGTCGGCGACCTTGTGCGCGGCGATGCCGTAGACGAACGCCAGGAACGGTCTTCCCTGTTCACGGTAGGTGGGCAGGGCCGTCAGCACGGCCAGGCACACCTCCTGCGCCACGTCGTCAGCCGACGCGTACGCACGTTCATTGCGCCCTACGCGCGCACGGCAGTACCGCGCCACGAGCGGTCGCACGGAGGCCAGCAGTCGTTCGACCGCAGGCCGGTCACCCGCGACGGCCTCGTTGACCAGTGAGGCCAGCAGGTCGGAACTTTCCATCTCGTCGGTCCCTACTTCGGCAGCGGAGGCCATTATCGTTCGCCGCCGCGTCGTTTGGGACCACTCATCAGGGTCATAAAAGTCCCGAATGCAAAGCGTTTCAGAGGGTCCGGCGGGCCAGCACGTGCAGCCTGGCGGCGACGTCCCGCAGCGGGGACCTGGTTGCGGCAGCCAGTTCCAGTTCCGCGAGCGCGTCGGCGGCCCCCGGATTCATGTCCAGCACCACCCCGGGAACCAGGTCAGAAACTACCCCGTGACCTTGCAAGATCTCCACAGACAGGCCCGCGTCGAGGACCAGCTTCTCCAGACCGGCCACGTCGAACCGGCGCTGCAACGGGTCGCGCGTGCCCGCGAGCTGCCCGGCGTCGTCGTCCAGCAGCCGCCGCGCGTCGACGATCCGGCCCGCGATCGCCCGGTGCAGGATCGCCGCGAAACGGTTCGCGACCAGCACCGACACCGCTCCGCCGGGGGCCACGGCCGCGGCCAGCGACACGAGGGCGGCCGGTGCGTCGTCGACGACCTCCAGCACCCCGTGCGCCAGCACCAGGTCGGCTTCGCCGTCGGGAACGCCCAGCGCGTCGGTGTCGCCCTGCACGGCGCTGATCGTCACGCCGGCCTCACGCGCGCGCGTGTTCAGCGTCGCCAACGCGTTCGGGGAGGGCTCCACGACCGTGACGGCGCATCCGGCCGCAGCGAGAGGCACGGCCCACACGCCGCTGCCACCACCAACGTCGAGCACACGCGGCGGTTCTCCACCCCTGCGCTCGCGGGCGGCGGCCAATTCCGCGTCGAGCAGCCTCTGTACGGCGTCCGGTCGCATGGCCAACAGACTAGGAGACCCTAGAGTAGGTGTGTGCATACGGTGTCCGTGCTCAGCCTCAAGGGAGGCGTCGGCAAGACGACGGTGGTGCTCGGCCTGGCCTCTGCCGCCCTCCGCCGTGGTGTCCGCACGCTGGTGATCGATCTCGATCCGCAGTGCAACGCCACGTCGACGCTGGAGCCCGAGGAGTCCAAGGCCAGCATCTACGACGTTCTGCAGGACCCGTCCGAGGAGAACCTGGAACAGGCGATCCGCCCCAGCCGCTGGGGTGACGGCATCGACGTGCTGTCCGGGTCCGAGGACGCCGAGCTGCTCAACCACCCCGATCCGAACGAGTCGCGGTTGCACCGGCTGAAAGACGCGCTGCGCACGTTGCGGGACATGTACGACGAGTTCCCGTACCACCTGGTGCTGCTCGACTGCCCGCCGTCGCTCGGCCAGCTGACCCGCAGCGCGCTGGTCGCCGCCGACCGGGCGTTGCTGGTCACCGAGCCGACGATGTTCGCGGTCGCGGGCGTGCAGCGGGCGTTCGAGGCCGTGCAGAACGAGCGCGAGCAGAACAACGCCGACCTCCAGCCGTTGGGTGTCGTCGTGAACCGCGTACGGCCGCGATCGCACGAACACCAGTTCCGCATCGACGAGCTGAGGGACATCTTCGGCCCGTTGGTGATGCCGGTGGCGTTGCCGGACCGTCTGGCCGTACAGCAGGCACAGGGCGCGTGCATGCCCATCCACGAGTGGGGCACGCCGGGCGCCCGTGAGGTCGCCCTCGCGTTCAACTTGCTGCTCGCCCGCATCCAGCGCATCTCTCGGAGCCGCCGCCGGGCCGTGCACCACGACTTCGACGACGACGAGATCCAAGAAGCGGTGGATGCCTGAGGGTGACACCGTCTTCCTGGCCGGCCATCGCATGCACGAGGCGCTGGCCGGGAAGACGCTGCGCCGCGGCGAGCTGCGGCACCCCCGGCTTTCCACGCTGGAGCTGACCGGGCTGGACGTGCTCAGCGTGCGCACGTACGGCAAGCACATGTTCACCCGGTTCTCCGACGGCCACAGCCTGCGCAGCCACTTCCGCATGGACGGCTCGTGGCACCTCTACCGGCCCGGCGAGCGCTGGCGCCGGCCCGCGCACCAGGCCCGCGCGGTGCTCGAGGTGGACGACCGCCAGGCCATCGGATTCGCGTTGCACGACATGGAGTTCGTGCCGACCGCCGAGGAAGATCGGCTCATCTCACATCTCGGACCTGATCTTCTATCTGATGGGTTCGACGCGACTGAGGCCGTTCAGCGGTTGACCGCTGATCCGTCCCGGCCGCTCGGGCTCGCATTGTTGGATCAACGGATCATGGCCGGTGTCGGCAATCTCTACCGCGCGGAAGTTTGTTTCCTGTTGGGAGTTCTTCCCACGACTCCGGTGTCATCTGTGGACGCCTCACGTGCGGTTGCGTTGTCGCGCAAGCTCTTGCAGGCCAACCAGTGGCGACCGGAACAGATCACCACGGGCGACCGCCGGGTGCAGCACTACGTTTTCGAACGCACGGGCAAACCCTGTTTGCGTTGCGGCACAAGAGTCCGATCGGACGAGATCGAGGGCAGATTCGTGTACTTCTGCCCAAAATGCCAATCCGGTTGAACCGAGACGCGCTCCCGCCCGTGTGCCCCAATATGGCGGTAAATCTGGATGCGTTGCGCCCCGGCTTCACCGACGACCCTTATGCCGTGCTCAAGAGCCTGCGCGACGCGGGCCCCGTGCACCGGGTCGAGACCTTCGGCGTGCCGATGTGGCTCGTGACCCGATACCCCGACGTGCGCGCCGCGTTGGACAACCCGCTGCTGTCCTCCCACGGCTCGGCGCTCGCCGAACCCCTGCGCGGCCATCCGCACTTCGCGTCGTGGTGGTTCGGCGACCTGTCGGACCACATGATGAACAGCGACGAGCCGAACCACACGCGGCTGCGGCGCGCGGTGTCGAGCCAGCTCACGCCCCGGCGCATCGCCGCCCTGCGGCCGCGGATCGAGCACGTCGCGGCGCAGCTCGCGGACGGGTTCGCGGACGGCCGGTGCGACCTGATCGCGGACTTCGCGGCCCCGCTGCCGATCGCCGTGATCATGGAACTGCTCGGCGTCCCGGCCGTCGACCAGGAGAACTTCCGCTACTGGGCCGACGTCGTGACGGGTCTCGCGGACGGTGACGCGTCATCGGCCCGTGAGGAGACATCGGGCTATTTGCGCGATCTCGTCACGCACAAGCGCACGTCCGGAGACGACGACCTGATCGGCGGCCTGGCCCGCGCGACCGGCGAGACCGCGCTGAGCGACGACGAACTGGCGTCGCTCGCGTTCCTGCTGCTCGTGGCCGGGTACACGACCGCCGTCGACCTGGTCGGCAACGGCGCCCTGGCGTTGCTGCGCCACCCCGACCAGCTCGAACTGCTCCAGCGCTCCTCGTCGCTGCTGCCCGGCGCCATCGAGGAGTTCCTGCGGTTCGACGGCCCCACCTCGCACCTGCTGCGGTTCGCCACCCAGCCGTTGACGATCGGCGGCGTGCAGATCCCGGCGGGTGACGTCGTGCTGCTGTCGCTGGCGTCGGCCGAGCACGACCCGAACCGCTACCCGCGCGCCGACCAGCTCAACATCGAGCGGGCGGACCGGCAGCACCTCGCGTTCGGGCACGGCATCCACTTCTGCCTGGGCGCGCCGCTGGCCCGGCTGGTGGGCGAGGTGGCGTTCAAGACCCTGCTGTCGCGGTGCGCGCGCCTGGCGCTCGACACCGCGCAGCCGCTCGGGTGGCGGGTGTCGCTCGGAAGCCGCGGGCTGCGGGCGTTGCCGGTGACGTTCCTGGCCAAGCCGAAGATGCCGCTGGACGAGCAGGCGACGATCAAGGTGGCCAAGCCGACGGTGTAACGCGGGTGCTCGAAGTCGGCAACCATTAGCGTGAGTCAGCCGATGACAGCACCACGACATCCACCACCAGCGTCTCCCACGCGTGCAGCGCGCGCGTTCGAGGAGCTCTACGAGGCCGAGTTCGACGTCGTCATGGCGTACTTCGCCCGACGGACCTCGGACCCGCAAACGGCCGCCGATCTGACCTCGGACACGTTCGTCGCCGCCATCACGTCGTTCGCGACGTTCGACCGTGCGCGGGGCACGGCGCGAGGCTGGGTCCTCGGCATCGCACGGCGGGTGTTCGCCCAGCACTGCGAGACCGTCACGCGCGGGCGGGACGTGGTCGCGCGCATCCGGGGACGGCGGGCGCTCGACGGCGACGAGATCGCGGAGTTGGTCGCGCGCATCGACGCGGAACGGGCCGGACGCGAGCTGATCGCGGCCATGGCCTCGCTGAGCGCCACCGACCGCGAGGTGATCGAGCTCGTGGACCTGGTCGGAATGACACCGAAGGACGCCGCCGAGGTGCTGGGCATGTCGTCCGGCGCGCTGCGGCTCAGGCTCTTCAGGGCGCGCGGCAAGGTGCGCGCTCTGGCGGACGGGGGACAGTGATGACGACGTTCAAGGACAAGCTGCTCAACGACCTGATGCGCGAGCACGGCGAGACGGTCGAGGAGGCATCCGCACGGCCCGTGCGGTCCACACGGCCGTTGCTCGTGGCCGCTGGAGCGCTCGTGCTGGCCGGTGTGGCGACCGTGGCGATCGTCAACAACGACGCGCCCGCGTACGCCGTGACGAAGAACGCCGACGGCACGGTCACGGTGACCATCAAGGACATCAAAGGCGTGGACGGGGCCAACGCGAAGCTGCGCGAGTACGGGATCAACGCGAAGGCCGTGCCGATGTCGCGGGACTGCGCCGACCTGGACGAGAGCAAGATGGACGCGCGCGACTACCGGCTGCCGGACCACGGCGAGGACGGGTCTCTGACGTTCCGGCCGGGCGACCTGCCGGACGGCTACAAGGTGCTGCTGGGCATCTCGAACCTGCCGAACCGGGGCCACGGGCTGGGCTACACCGGGCCGATCAGGGAGCCCGCGCCTGACTGCCTGCGAGAGGTCGGGAACTAGGCACCGCACGCCGGACTGCCTGGCGAACGTCGGGGAGCCAGGCACCCGCGCCCACCCTGAGCTGGCGTTATAGGGTGGGCGCGTGGTGTACAAGCAGGTGGTTCGCAGGGCGTTGTTCGGAATGCACGGCGGCGACGCGGAGCGGGTCCACGAGACCACGCTCGCCGCCATGGAGCGGCTGAGCCCGTTGGCGCGGTTCGCCCGCAACCAGAACAACCCCCGCACCGTCTTCGGCGTCCGCTTCCCGAACCCGGTCGGGCTCGCCGCGGGCCTCGACAAGGACGGGCGCGCGCTGCCGGCGTGGGCCGCGCTGGGGTTCGGGTTCGTCGAGGTCGGCACCGTCACGTGGCACGCGCAGCCGGGCAACCCGAAACCGCGGCTGTTCCGCCTGCGCGAGGACGAGGCGATCATCAACCGGATGGGCTTCAACAACGCGGGTGCGCAAGCGCTTGCCGCGAAGCTCGACCGCACGCAACTCCTGGCGCCGCTCGGCATCAGCCTCGGCAAGTCCAAGATCACGCCGGTCGAGGACGCCGTGCAGGACTACCTCGACTCGCTCAACGCGTTGAAGGACCACGGTGACTACTACGCGATCAACGTGAGTTCGCCGAACACGCCCGGCCTGCGCAGCCTCCAGGACAAGGGCGCGCTGACCGAGCTCGTTCAGACCCTCACCGCGGCCACCCGGAAGCCGATGCTGGTCAAGATCGCGCCCGATCTGACCGACGACGCCATCGCCGAGGTCATCCAGGTGTGCGTCGACCACGGCATCAAGGGCCTCATCGCCACGAACACCACCCTCAGCCGTGAGGGGCTCGTCAGCGCGCACAAGGCGGAAACCGGCGGTCTCAGCGGCCGCCCGCTCACCCAGCGCTCGAACGACGTGGTCCGGTTCATCACCAAGAACAGCGACCTGCCGGTCATCGGCGTCGGCGGCATCCGCACCGCCGACGACGCCAAGCGCATGATCGACGCCGGGGCGAGCCTGGTGCAGATCTACACCGGGTTCATCTACGAGGGCCCCGGCCTGGTGTCGCGGATCAACCGGGCACTGAGGTGAGCGTGCGCTCGACGTGTTCCCAGCGGCCGACCGGACGATAGCCGCGCAGGACCGTGAACAACGAGCGCAGCACCGCCACGAAGTCCACGAACACGATCACCATCAGCAGCGGGTAGGCGAACGGCGCCAAGGCGAGCAACGGAGCCTTGGCGCGCCATGGTTCCGTGAGGTCCCCGATGATGGTGAACAGCGCCACGCCCGTGTACACCGAGCACAGCAGCACGATGCCGGTGAACCAGCCCGTCTGGAACGTCGCACTGATGACGACGTAGATGAACACGGGCTCGAACAGCACGAGCACCTCCCCCGCCGCCGTGTACGGCAGGTGCACCCAACTGAGCAAACGCGAGCACCTGCGCCCGAAGAAGAGCGAGCGGTGCTTGTAGAACGCCTGCAAGCGCCCGAACTTCCAGCGGAACCGTTGCCGCAGAAGGCCCTTCAACGACGGCACCGCCTGCGTGTACGCGATGGCGTCGGCCGCGAAGATGATGCGCCAGTCGAAGTTGCCGCGCATCGACAGGATCTTCATCGAGAAGTCGATGTCCTCGGTCATCGTGTCGGTGTCGAAGTAGCCGCACGCGCGCACGACCGACGTGCGGAACATCGACCCGACACCGCCGATGACGTACTCGCAGTTGAAGACCGTGTAACCCTGCTTGAGCCGGTGCACCACCGCGTACTCCAGGCGTTGCACCCAGCCCAACGCGCCGCGCTGGTCGGCGATCTTCACGTTCGCCGCCGCCGCGAGCACCATCGGGTCGGCGAAGTGCGCGACCATCTTCGCCACGGCGGTGCGGGACAACGTCGAGTCGGCGTCGAGCACCATCACCAGGCCGTCGCCGACGAGGTGCATGCCGGCGTTGATCGCGGCTGCCTTGCCCGTGTTCTCCTGCGACACAACGTGAACGCGCTCGCCGAAGTGGTGTAGCGCGGCCACCGTGCCGTCCGTCGAACCGTCATCCACCACGATCACGGAGACGTCGGCGTAGGAACTGTCCAAAACGGACTGCACCGCCCGTGCGACGCACAACTCCTCGTTGTAAGCCGGAATCACGACCCACACCGTTGGCGTGTAAGGCAATGGTCTTGAGCGGAACAGAGACAGGTCGTAGAGATCAGCCGCCACCAAGACGACACACACGCGCACAACGCCGACCATCGCCAGCGGCACCATCAACCACGCGAGGGAAGTCATCGGCGGTGACGCAGCAATCGGATGCGTGTCGCAACCAGACTGCCCGCGATGATGGCGCAGGCGAAGAAGAGCACCACGTAGTACGCGGCGACCATGACCGAACTCCCTCCAGTGGACCGAGATCTGGATCGGTCCGAAGTGGAGTCATGGAAACCACACCAACGTGTGGTCGCTAACTACGGCGTGCAGCCTTCAACCAGCGCATCACCGGATGCAGGATCACGACCAGCAGCGAGCCCCACACCATGCCGCCGAGCTCCAGGTCGCCGATCTCGATCGTGAGGTCACCGACGCCGGCCACCAGCGCGGCGCCGCCGACCATGGCGTTCACC
The DNA here is from genome assembly GCF_043632865.1 of Lentzea sp. JNUCC 0626. Classification (NCBI taxonomy): domain Bacteria; kingdom Bacillati; phylum Actinomycetota; class Actinomycetes; order Pseudonocardiales; family Pseudonocardiaceae; genus Lentzea; species Lentzea sp. JNUCC 0626. The sequence goes on along the minus strand of NZ_CP171635.1, from coordinate 9,136,422 downwards.
GGGCTCGCCAGGTCGACCCCGCGGTCCATCCAGATCCGCACGCCGACCAGCACGATCAGGCCGTAGAGCACGAGTGTGCAGCCGCCGAGCACGCCCGGCGGGATGGTGCCGAACAGCGCGATGGCCTTCGGGGAGAACGCCAGCACCACCGAGAACACGCCGGCGAACGCGAACGCCGCCGTCGTGTAGACGCGGGTCACGGCCATCACGCCGATGTTCTCGGAGTACGTCGTGGTGCCCGCGCCGCCGCCGAGCCCGGACAACGCCGTCGACAGGCCGTTGGCGATGATCGCGTCGCCCGCGCTGCCGTCGAGGTTGCGGCCGGTCAGCGCCGCGACGGCCTTCACGTGCCCGACGACCTCGGCCACCAGCACGATCACCACGGGCAGCATCAGCAGCACGACCGACGGCCGCAGCTCGGGCTGGTAGAGCGTCGGCAGGCCCACCCAGGCCGCGTCGCGCAGCTCGGCGATCCGGGCGGACGGCACGGCGCCGAACGCGAGGCCGCCCATCCAGACCGCCACGAAGCCGATCAGAATCGAGAACCGGAACACCATGCCCCGGCCCAGCACTCCGGCCAGCAGGATCACCACGGTGGTCAGCCCGGCCAGCAACGGCTGCTCGCCGAAGTTCGAGGTGGCCTGCCGCGAGAGGTTCAGGCCGATGAGGATCACGACCGCGCCGGTGACGACCGGCGGCATGACCGACTCCAGCAGCCGCACGCCGAGCGCCTTGACCGCGATGCCGACGACGATGACCAGCAGACCGGCGGCGACGACCCCGCCGAGCTGGGCGGCGATGCCCTGCTCGCGTGCGGCGATCAGGGGCGCGACGAACGCGAACGACGAGCCGAGGTAGCTCGGCACCCGGTTCTTGGTGATCACCAGGAACAGCAGCGTGCCGAGACCGGAGAACAGCAGGGTGGTGGCGACGGGGAGACCGGTGGCGGTGGGCACGATCACCGTGGCGCCGAACATGGCGACGAGGTGCTGCACTCCGAACCCGATGGTGAGCGGCCAGCTCACCCTCTCCTGGGGCGCGACGGTTTCACTGTCGGTGATCCGACCGTCCCCGTGCACGGTCCACAACGCCAACGCACTGCCTCCCGGCAATTCAGCCGGACTTCCCGCAGACCGGCCCCGGAATCCTGCCACGCCATGTAGCGGCTACGGCTAGATAACGGTCCGATAATCACACGATTGCAGCAAAGATCTCCAGAGAGACTCGCCGAATAGCCGCATGCAACTACGGAGCGTTACATTCAGTACGCTGAATAGCCTGAGACGTCCCGCATCGCAGACGCCAAACCGGCCATGTGATCGGTCGCATCGTCCAGCACCTCGGCGGGGTTCTGGAACTGCGTGCTCGCCGCCAGCGCCCTGCCGGCCTCGGCCACCAACGCACAGTAGCGGTCCACGCCGTCTGCGAGTTGCTCCCGCAGCACCCGCACGCCCTCGACCAACGAGGCGCGTTCCAGCGGCGGAGCGGTGTCCCGGGCGCGTTCGACGGCCTGCAGCTGCGCCGACACCGCCCGGATCGCCGTGGACGCCTCCTGGGCGGTCTGACGGGCGTGCTGGACGGACTCGGTGGGCATCGACGTGAGCGCGGGCGAGTCGAGCTGCACGAGCAGCTGCGTCATCGCGTCCTCGGCGCCGTGCAGCTTCTCCATGGGCACCCGCGCGGACGAGATGTGCGCGGGCAGCGGCGGCCGGGGAGCGGGCGGCGGCGACAACGCGAGGCGCTGCCGTTCCGTGCCGATCTCCTTCAGCTTGAACCCGCTGCGCACGGCCAGCACGGCGGGCACGGCGGCGCCGATCGAGCCGGTGACGGCGGCCCACGTGCCGAGCACGCCGGTGAAGCCCAGCACCGCGAGGGTGCCGAGCATCGTGATCACGATCAGCCAGAACGTCAGCACGGCGTTGGTGCGCTTGCGTCTGCGTTCGAGCTTCGCGACCGGGTCGTTCCACTTCTGCAGGCGGTACCGCGCCTGCTCGGCCAGCGGGTGGCCCTGGAGCGACGCACCCAACTCGTTGACGACCTTGCGGACGATCTCGTTGTTGGGACGGTTTCTCCAGGGCTCCATGATCACCTGCTGACTCCTCCTGCCCCGTCGCCCAGATCAGTTCTGGGCGGGCGGGACCTGCTGCTGCTGGGTCTTCTGCTCCGACTGGACGCGCTGCGCGATCTCGGCCTGGATCTGCGCGGCGGCGCTGTTGCCCGCCGTGACCTGCTGCGGGGTGCTGCTCTGGCCGCCGTGCATGGACGCGCGGATCTGCTCGAGACGCGACGAGCCGGCGAGCTGGGTGGTCGAGGCCTGCACCTCGAGCATCCGGCCCTGGACCGAGTTCTGGGCGAGCTCGGCGGACCCGAGAGCGGTCGAGTAGCGCTTCTCGATCTTGTCGCGAACCTCTTCCAGCGACGGGACGTTGCCCGGCGCGGCGAGTTCGCTCATCTGGTTCAGCGACGCGGAGACCTGCTCCTGCATCTTGGCCTGCTCGAGCTGGCTGAGGAGCTTGGTGCGCTCGGCCAGCTTCTGCTGCAACATCATCGAGTTGCGCTCGACCGCCTGCTTGGCCTGTGCGGCGGCCTGCAGCGACTGGTCGTGCAACGTCTTGAGGTCCTCGATGCCCTGCTCAGCCGTGACGAGCTGGGTGGCGAAGCCCTGCGCGGCGTTCTCGAACTGGGCGGCCTTCTGCTCGTCGCCCTTCGCGCGCGCCTCGTCGGCGAGCACGAGTGCCTGACGGGCGGAGGCCTGCAGCTTCTCGACGTCGCCGAGCTGGCGGTTCAGCTTCATCTCCAGCTGACGCTGGTTGCCGATGACTGCTGCCGCCTGCTGGGAGAGCGCCTGGTGCTGACGCTGCGCCTCCTCGATGGCCTGCTGGATCTGCACCTTCGGGTCAGCGTGCTCGTCGATCTTCGACGAGAACGACGCCATCAGGTACTTCCAGAACTTCACGAACGGACTGGCCATCTCCTACGCCTGCCTTCTCGGTGCCGGTGTTGGATCCATCGTCTCAATTGTGCGTCGGCGTATCCACCGACACGGGGAGATATCCGGGAACACCCTGACCCACCCCGGGACTTAGGAGTACACGCCTTGCGACGTGCCAATCCTGCCCGCACCCGCGTCCGGAGACGCGGTGACCCAGCGTGCTGATGCCAAGCCGTTGCCTGCTGTTCAGCGCGCCGCGTCTGTTGTGTGTTGAACGTACGAACGGCCGGACTTGTTGCAGACCGTCACGTGGCGGGGGCCACAGACCGGGTGGAATCACCCGAATGCAGGCGACCCCGCACGCCACAGGGCGTACGGGGTCTCGTGGATGTCATGGGTGTTAGGCCGCAGCTACGGCCTTGGGCTTCTCGCCGATCTTGCTCGTGAGCCTGTGACTGAGCATGGGCTGCAGGCGCAGGTCCGAGAGGTCGTCCGAGAGCGTGGACGGCAGCACGCGGCCACCCTCCAGCTTGCGCCCGTCCGAACGTCCGTCCGGGACGGTGTCGGGCACCGTGTCCGGCGTCTGCTGGACGGCGCCGATGTCGGAGGCGACGTGGTGCAGCAGTTCGGACAACGGAAGCTCTAACGCGTCACAGATGGCCGAGAGGAGCTCGCTGGACGCCTCTTTGCGGCCGCGCTCCACCTCGGACAGGTACCCCAGGCTCACGCGGGCGGTCCGAGAGACCTCGCGCAGCGTGCGGCGTTGGTTGGTGCGGGCATGGCGAAGTCGATCACCGATCGCCTCGCGTAGCAGCACGGTCATCGCGCGCCTCCTTCCGGCCGGCCGTGTCCCTACGTTACCGATCGACACCGACAACGGGCACTGACTTCCGAACACGTCCGCCAAGGGCGAACGAACGCGGAGTCATCATTTGTTCCCGGCGTCGGTCATCAGCAGGTAATCCGAGAGCAGGACCAGGGCTTTTTCCACGGAGCCCCGACGGACAGCTGAACGATCACCACTGAGAGTGATTGTCCGCACTGTGGACACTCCAGGGCCGCTCAAGCCGATGTGGACCGTTCCCGGGGGCACACCGTCCTGCGGATCGGGTCCGGCGACCCCGGTCAGCCCGATTCCCCAGTCCGATTCGCACCTTTTCTTGGCGCCCTCGGCCAGTTGGATCGCGACGTCGGGATGGACGGCCCCGTGCTCGTCGAGCAGCTGCTGATCCACGCCCGCGAGCTCGTGCTTGAGCTCGGTGGCGTAGACGATCAACCCACCGCGGACCACGGCACTCGCCCCCGGTGTGTCGACGATCGTCGCGCACAGCAGACCCGCGGTCAGCGACTCGGCCGTGGCGACGGTCTGGTTCTTCGCTTTGAGCAGTTCGACGACGTTCATGCCACCGCCCTCCCCGCCCTCGCCTTCATCTTGAACGCGCGGATGACGTAGTCGATTCCCGTGACGATGGTCAGCACGAGCGCGACGGCCATGATCACCCACGCGATCAGCTGGAGCACGTCGTTCTGCGGGAGCACGAACAGCCCGATGGCGATGACCTGCGCCAACGTCTTGGCCTTGCCGCCGCGGCTCGCCGGGATCACGCCGTAGCGGATCACCCAGAACCGCAGCAGCGTGATGCCGATCTCGCGCACGGCGATGACGATCGTGATCCACCACGGCAGCACGTCGAGGATGCTCAGCCCCACCAGCGCCGAGCCGGTGAGCGCCTTGTCCGCGATCGGGTCGGCGATCTTGCCGAAGTCCGTGATGAGCCCGTGCTTGCGCGCGAGCGTGCCGTCGATGTGGTCGGTGAAGCTCGCGACCGCGAACACCGCGAACGCGATCAGGCGCCACGTGGTGTCGAAGCCGCCCGCTTCGAACAGGGAGAACAGGAAGACCGGAACGAGTACCAGCCGCGCCATCGTGAGGATGTTCGCGACGTTGAGCAGCGGGACCTTCCGGGCCTCCGTCATGTCCCGATTACCTCGACGACCAGGTCCACTCCCTCGGAGTCGACGACCCGGCAGCGCACGAAGTCGCCGCGCTTGAGGTTCTCCGCGTCCAGCACGATGCACTCGCCGTCGACCTCGGGCGCCTGGTGCTCGGCCCGGCCGACGCAGTCGCTCTCGTCGTCCTCTTCGGTCTCGATCAGCACGACGACCTCGGTGCCGACCCGGTCCTCGGCGCGCTGACTCGTCAGCTCCTCGACGAGGTTGCCGATCCGCTGCACCCGTTCCGCGATGACGTCCGCGTCGAGCTTGCCGTCGAGTTCCTCGGCCTCGGTGCCGTCCTCGTCGGAGTAGCCGAAGATGCCGACCGCGTCGAGCCGCGCCTCGGTGAGGAACCGCTCGAGCTCCTGCAGGTCCTGCTCCGTCTCGCCGGGGAAGCCGACGATGAAGTTGCTGCGGATGCCGGCCTCGGGCGCGTGCTCGCGGATCTGCCACACGAGCTTGAGGAAGCTGTCCGTGTCACCGAACCGGCGCATGCGGCGCAGCACGTTCTCGCTGGAGTGCTGGAACGACATGTCGAAGTAGTTCGCGACCTTGTCGGTCTTGGCGATGGCCGCCACCAGACTCGGCTTGGTCTCCGCGGGCTGGAGGTAGCTGACCCTGACCCGCTCGATGTTCGGAATGGACGCCAGTCGCGGGAGGAGCTGCTCGAGGGCGCCCTGGTCGCGCGGCAGGTCCTTGCCGTAGCTCGTGGAGTTCTCGCTGACGAGGAAGAGCTCCTTGACGCCGTTCTCGGCGAGCCACATGGCCTCGGAGACGATCTCGTCGGGGTGCCGCGACACGAACGCGCCGCGGAAGCTCGGGATGGCGCAGAAGCTGCACCGGCGGTCGCACCCACTCGCGATCTTGAGCGGCGCCACGGGGGCGTCGTCGAGGCGCTTGCGCTGGACCTTGGTGGGACCCCAGCCGTGGCCGGGCACCTGGACGCCGTCTTTCGCTTCCTGGCGCTTCACCGGCGTGATCGGCAGCAGCGTGCGGCGGTCCACCGGCACGTGCGACTCGACGGGCTTGCCGTGCAGCACGTCCTGCAGCCGCTCGGCCAGGTCGTTGTACTGGTCGAAGCCGAGGACCGCGGCCGCCTCCGGGAGGCTGTCCGCGAGCTCCTTGCCGTACCGCTCGGCCATGCACCCGACCGCGACGACCTTGGCGCCGGTGTCGGAGGCGGCCAGCAGCGTGTCGACCGAGTCCTTCTTGGCCTGCTCGACGAAGCCGCACGTGTTGACGACGACGACGTCAGCGCCCTCGTCCACCAGCTCCCAGCCGCCCTCGCCGAGGCGTCCGGCGAGCTCTTCGGAGTCGACCTCGTTGCGGGCGCAGCCCAGGGTCAGCAGCGACACGCGTCGCGGAGTGGTGGGAGAAGACACGACGCTCAGAGTAACCGGCCCAGGTCCCAGCGCTTGAATCGCGCTGGCGGGCGGTGCGGCTTCCCACCTGCCGGTCGAGGAAAGCGCCTGGGTGAGCGCGGCCCATACTTGACGGTTGTGACCAGTGGGGTAGTCGTGCGGCGCGCCCGCACCAGCGACGTGCGCGCCATGAAGGCGCTGATCGACGGGTACGCGGGCAAGGTCCTGCTGGCCAAACCCCTGGTCACGCTGTACGAGGCGGTCCAGGAGTTCTGGGTGGCCGAGGAGGACGGCGAACTGCTCGGCTGCGGTGCCCTGCACGTCATGTGGGAGGACCTGGCCGAGATCCGCTCCGTAGCCGTGTCCCAGCTGGCCTTGGGCAAGGGCGTGGGGCACCGGATCGTGGCCCAGCTCATCGCCACGGCCAAGGAGTTGCAGCTCGGGCGGATCTTCTGCCTCACGTTCGAGACCAAGTTCTTCAACAAGCACGGGTTCGTCGAGATCGAGGGCACGCCGGTGAGTCCCGAGGTCTACGAGGAGATCATGCGGTCGGTCGACGAGGGCGTGGCCGAGTTCCTCGACCTGAGCTACGTGAAGCCGAACACGCTCGGCAACAGCCGGATGCTCCTGGAGTTGTAACTCTTCGAGTAATTACTCGAAGAGTCTTGACTCGACGAACGAAACAGCGCCAAGATCTCAGGCGTGTCCGAATCGCTGACCGTCGACGAGCTCGCTGCCCGGATCGGCCTGCCCAGCAGCACCATTCGCATGTACCAGACGAAGGGTGTGCTGCACGCGCCGAGACGGCAGGGACGCGTGGCGTACTACGACGCCTCGCACGTCGAGCGGTTGACGTTGGTGCAGCGGTTGCAGCAGCGGGGGTTCTCGTTGCCGGCGATCGCGGAACTGATCCAGGCGAGGGAAAAGGGCGAGTCGGTCGCCGCGGTGCTCGGCTTCAGCGAGGCCGAAGGACCCGACGACTGGGTTCGGATCAAGGTGCGCGACATCAAACACCTGATTCCGACCGGAGACGTCCAACCGCGACTCCTCCTCCGGGCTATGCGGTTGGGCTTGGTGCGGTGGAAGTACGGCTGGCCGCACACGCGTCGCTGGGCACTCGAAGCGGGCGGTCGGCTGGCCGGCCTCAGGGTGCCCAGCGATGACGTCATGGACAGCTTCACGCGCCTGCGCACGGCCACCGATGCGGTGGCTGCGGACTTCGTGCGGTTGTTCGAGCGGCAGTTCTGGCCGGAGCTGGCGCGCAAAGCAGGTGATGAGAACCAGCTCGAGAACGTGCGGGCGTTGCTGGTCGAGTTGACCTACACGGCGGAGACCGCGGTGGTGGGGACCCTGCGCGAGTCCATTCGGGACGCGGCGGAGGAGTTCGCGTCACGCCACGGGCTGTTGCCCAGTGACGACTACCAGCCCGCTTGGGCCGAGCAGCCGTTGCCTCCGATCGCCGAGAACCTCATGGATCCGGCCGGTGATCTGCCGAGCGAGCAGGAGATCGAGCGCTTCCTGCAAAGGGGGGACGAGGATGAGCCTGGTCGCTGATCCCGCCTGGCACGCGCAAGTCAGAGACGAAGGACTAGTGGTGTACGCGGGGGCTGATCTCGCGTACCTGATTCCAGACCTGCCCAGGGCGGTGGCCGTGGCGCTGGCGGGACTGTTCGAGCCAGTTTTGAGGGGAGTGGCTCGAACTGTCGACGAGAGCCGGTTGGGGGAACCGGTTCGCCAGTACCTGGCCCAGCTGAGGACCCTGGGCGCTCTCCGCCCGGCCGGGTTGCCTCAAGACGACGCGAAAGAGCCGATGGGGGTCGGCACGCGCGTCGTCGGAGAGGCACCCGCCGGGCTGGTAGAGCTGTTGCCGCACAACGAGAATCCGGACTTCCTGCTCGTGGTGCGGACGACCGGCACGCTGGTCGACCTGGTCGAGGTGGCGCGCGAGACGAAGGTTCCGCACCTGTTGCTGGACCTCGCGTACCACCACACCGCCGCCGTCGGGCCCTTCGTGGTGCCCGGGGCCGGTGCGTGCCTGGCGTGCCTCGCGGTGCGGGCGGGGCGGCGGTGGGGGGATCCGCCGCCTCCCCCGCATCCGGCAGCGACGACACACGACTTCCCGCTTTCCCTTGCCTTGCAGGCGATCCAGAACATTCGCAACGGCTCTCTGGCGCTGCTCGACACGGTCGTCACGGTGAACCTCGACGAGTTCACGACGACCCGCGAGAGCGTGCTGCCCGCGGCCGGGTGCGAGGTGTGTCCGACCGTCGAGGTCGGGCGCGTGTCACTTCCTTGGGGGAACCTTGAACGCGACGGCAGTCCGGTTACCTGACCAGTTCTCACCCGGTGCGGCCGCCGCCAACGCCGCGACGCCCACCTGTTGCTGTTGTTGTTGCTGCTGCGCGGTTTCCTCGGTGGGGGCCGCCGTGCACATCCCGGAAGCGCTGTACCAGGACACCAAGGAACTGCCTCAACCGCGCAGCGCCCTGGTCCTGCCTGCCGCTGTCTTCCCGTTGCTCGTCGTCGTGCTGCCGTTCGTCACGTTGGGCGCGGTCTTCGAACTCCACTGGGGATGGTGGGCGGCAGCCGCGGTCGCCGCCCTCTCCTGGTCGATCGCGGCGGGCTTCGTCGCGAAGTCGCCCAAGCCGTGGCGGAGCTTCGGCAGGCTGCTCGGCTGGATCGCGTTGTGGTGCCTGGAACCGTTCGCCGTGCTCTTCGTGCTGGGCCCGATCGCCGCCACCCACGAGGTCGTCGCGGTGGTGGTCGGCGTGCTCTACGTGCTCGGCGCCCTGGCGTGCGGGTACGGCATCTTCCGGTACTACCAGGGCAAGCGATGAGGACGGTCGCGGAGGCCCTCGCGGAACGGGCCGTCGGCTGGCGCCAGGGCGTGGTGTCGCAACTGCAGCCCGTCCCGCACAGTCTGTCCGATGTGGACGTCGAGGGCTGGGCCGCAGTGCCGGAACCCTTTGCCACGGGCGGAACCTCCGGCGGCACCACCAAGACGGCCGCCATCGCCGAAGCCCTGGAACGCCACGCGGCCGCCCGCGCGCACCTGGAGACGGCGACCACCGGTGAGTGCTGGCCACTGGAGCACTTCAGCCTGCACACGGTCGAACAGCGCGTGTCCCCGAACTACCGCTACCGCAAGGGATACGTCGACACGAGGTACACCACCGCGTGGACGCTCCCCGGCAACACACCGATCCGCCTCCCGGCGGGACTGGTGGCGCTGGATCCGTCGTACGGCCTCCCGGCGACGTCCTCGGGCCTGGCCGCGGGACCGTCCACGACCAGCGCCCTGCTCAGAGCCGTCCAGGAACTGGTCGAGCGCGACGCGTTCACCACGACCTGGCTGCACTCCCTCGCCCCGAACCGCTTCGAGGCCGGTCTGCCGCACGGCGTCCAGGCGTTCGACCTGACCCCGGCCTACAGCCCGCACCCGGTGGTGGCCGTCGCGGGCTCGCTCCCGATCGCCGGAAAGCCACGCCCGACCCTGGGCCTGGCCTGCCGCGCGACCAGCGAGGAGGCCGTGCGGAAGGCCTACGAGGAGTGGGTCCAGGGCACGGTGTTCATCGAGGTCTGGCTCGCCCAGAACGGCACCGAACCCATCACCGAGGTCACCGACTTCGACCAGCACGCCGCCTACTACGCCACGAACCCCGACCGATGGGACGCCCTCCCGTGGTTCCAAGGCATCGAGACGGAACCGCCACAAGACGCCCGCTCCCGAGGCACAGCGGCCGAACTGACCGAACTCGTGCACGCCCTGGCCGAGAAGGACATCCGCCTCGCCTACCGCGAACTGACCACACCGGAACTCGCGGCCGTCGGCCTGCACTGCGTCCGGGTGCTCTCCCCGGACCTCGCCCCGCTGCACTCCGACCACCGCTGGCCGCACGTCGCCGGACGCACCGGCGAACTGGACTGGCGCTACCCGCACGCCTCGCCAGGCACGTTCCCCAATCCCGCACCGCATCCCCTGGGGTGAGCCCGTGTTCGACGACTTCTGGGCCGCGAGCCGCTTCTCTCCCCTGCACCAGCGCAGGCTGGGCGACAAGCTCCGCGACTTCCGCCCACCACAACCGCTGATCGACCCGTTGGAGCTCCCCACGACTCCGACACCGCTCCCCCGCCCGAAGGACCGGCTGCAGAAGCTGTTCCAGGCGCGCAAAAGCACCCGCGACTTCGCCCGAAAGCCTCTGACCGACCAGCAACTCGGCACGGTCCTCGGCGCACTGACCGACCACAGCTACCCGTCGGCGGGCGGACTCGACCCGTTGCGCTGCTACGCCTTCGTCAACGGCCGCGCGGTCCGCTACGACATCCGCCGCCACGCGCTCCAGGACGTCGGTCCCGCCCCCGAAAACCTGCCCGAAATACTCGGCACCCCGGGCACCCCGCCGCTCACGATCGTCCTGGTGTTAACGGACAAGGACTCGTTCGAGAAGTACGGCGAACGCGCGGGCCGCTTCGGCTTGATCGAAGCAGGAGCCGCAGCGCAGACGATCTGCCTCCGTTTGGCCGAACAGAAACTGGGCGGCTGTCTGCTCGGCGGAGTAGCGGACCACGAGATGCTGCAAGCGCTGGGGCTTCCGCGTGAACTCCGGGTGGCCACCGCGATCGCCTGCGGCCATCCGAGACCCTGACGTTCATCAGATCGTGTCTACCGAGGACAGTCGATCAGCAGCTACAACTGGCGAGACCCTGCTCACACTTCCGAGGAGCTCGCCATGTCGAAGACCCTGCGCTCGGCATTCGTGGGTGCCGCCGCCTCGATCGCCCTGATCTTCACGGGCACCCCGGCACAAGCCGTGGACATCGTCGCGGTCACCGACGACTACCTGTACTCCAAGAGCATCAGCCAGTTCACAACATTGCGCGCACAGCAGCCGTACGCGGGCCAGCTCGACTGGTCTTCCGACGGCTGCTCGTACTCGCCGGACAACCCCTTCGGCTTCAAGTTCCTGCCGACGTGCCACCGCCACGACTTCGGCTACCGCAACTACAAGCGCCAGGGCCGGTGGAACGAGGCGAACCGCCTCCGCATCGACAACAACTTCAAGTCCGACATGTACCACCAGTGCGGCTCGAACTGGGCCTGCAAGCGCACGGCGGACCTGTACTACGCCGCTGTGCGCCAGTTCGGCGGCAGCGCCAGCTCCACCGCCACGAGCATCCAGAAGGCGGGCCTGAAGTAGGCGCGCAGGCGGCGGGCCGCACCACCCGGCCCGCCGCCGACCACCAGCTGTTCACCAGAACTTGGTCGACGGCAACGGTTTCTGTCCGGTCGACAGCGAATACAAAGGGACGCGTCCTTCTCCGCACCCCGAGGAGCTCGCGACGTCGAAGACCCAGTTCAAGCCCGCGTGCGACCGCCACGACTTCGGCTACCGCAACTACAAGCGCCAGAACCGGTGGAACGAGTCCAACCCGCTGCGCATCGACCGGGGCGGGCCTCACTCGTCGTCGACGGGTCCGCCCCCGCGCATCAGGTAGATCACGCTCTCCAGCTCGTCCGGCTTGATCAGCACCTCGCGGGCCTTGGAGCCCTCGGACGGCCCGACCACGCCGCGCGTCTCCAGCAGGTCCATCAACCGCCCGGCCTTGGCGAACCCGACCCGGAGCTTGCGCTGCAACATCGACGTGGACCCGAACTGGGACGTCACGATCAGCTCGGTCGCCTGCACCAGCAGCTCGAGGTCGTCGCCGATGTCGGCGTCGATCTCCTTCTTCTCCCCGGCCTTCTGCGCGGTGACGCCGTCGGTGTACTCGGGCTGGGCCTGGTTCTTGGTGAACTCGACGATCGACGAGATCTCCTCGTCGCCGACGAACGCGCCCTGGATGCGGACGGGCTTGCCCGCGCCCATCGGCAGGTAGAGCGCGTCACCCATGCCGATCAGCTTCTCGGCGCCGGGCTGGTCCAGGATGACCCGCGAGTCGGTCAGCGACGACGTGGCGAACGCGAGGCGCGACGGCACGTTCGTCTTGATCAGGCCGGTGACGACGTCGACGGACGGCCGCTGCGTCGCGAGCACGAGGTGGATGCCGGCCGCACGGGCCTTCTGCGTGATCCGGACGATCGCGTCCTCGACGTCGCGCGGCGCGGTCATCATCAGGTCGGCGAGCTCGTCGACGATCGCCATGATGTACGGGTACGGCCGGTAGACGCGCTCGGAACCGGGCGGCGCGGTGATCTCGCCGGACTTCACCTTGCGGTTGAAGTCGTCGACGTGCCGCACCCGATTGACCTGCATGTCCTGGTAGCGCTGCTCCATCTCCTCGACGAGCCACGCCAGCGCCGCGGCAGCCTTCTTCGGCTGCGTGATGATCGGCGTGATCAGGTGCGGGATCCCCTCGTACGGCGTCAGTTCCACCATCTTGGGGTCGATGAGGATCATGCGAACCTCATCGGGCGTGGCGCGGGCCAGCAGCGACACCAGCATCGAGTTGACGAACGACGACTTACCGGAACCCGTGGAGCCCGCCACCAGCAGGTGCGGCATCTTCGTCAGGTTCGCGGTGACCATGTGGCCCTCGATGTCCTTGCCGAGGCCGATCACCATCGGGTGCGTGTCCTTCAACGTGGACGACGCGCGCAGCACGTCCCCGAGTCGCACCATCTCGCGGTCGCTGTTCGGCACCTCGATGCCCACGGCGGACTTGCCGGGGATCGGCGCCAGCAGCCGGACGTTGTCGGTGGCCACGGCGTACGCGATGTTCTTGGTCAGCGCGGTGATCTTCTCGACCTTCACACCGGGGCCGAGTTCGACCTCGTAGCGCGTGACCGTCGGGCCACGGGTGAAGCCGGTGACCTGGGCGTCGATCGAGAACTGGTCCAGCACCCCGCTGATGGCCTCGATCATCTGGTCGTTGGCCTTGCTGCGGGACTTCGGCGCGTCGCCGTCCTTCAGGATTCCGGGCGGCGGCAGCTTGTAGTCACCCTCCACCGCGCGCACGGCCATGTCCGGAGCGGCAGCAGCGGAGGCCTTCTCCTTCTTGGCAACGGGCTTCGGCGCGGGTTCCGGCTCCGGCTCCTCCAGGGGCAGTTCCGGCATCTCCTCGACCGGTTCCACGGCCTGGCGGCGACGCGACGGGCGGCGCAGGCGAACCGGCTTCGGCTCCTCCTCCTGCTGCTCCTCGTCCGCAGCGGGTTCCTTGGTGGTGCCGGGGTGCAGCAACGAGCGGATGCGTTCGGGCGCCTGACGAATCGGCGTGTGCGTCACGACCAGCAGGCCGTAGGCGAAGATCAGGAACAGCAACGGCCCGGCGACCCACGGCGTCAGCCCCTGCGCGAGGAACCCACCGGCCAGGTACCCGAGCGCACCGCCGGCGCTGCGGCGTTCGATCGGGTCCATCGGCAGGCCACCGATGAGGTGGAACATGCCGAGCACGCCGATCATCATCAGCGACGAGCCGATGATCAACCGAGGCCGCGCGTCCGGCGTCGGGTCGGTGCGCATCAACGTCACGCCGATGCCGAGCAGCACCACCGGCACGATCACCGCCGGGAATCCGACGGAACTGCGCACGGCCACGTCGACCCACTGGCCGACCGGTCCGCCCGCCTGCCACCACACGCCCGCGCCGGTGATCACGGCGAGCGCGATCAGCAACAGGCCGAGGCCGTCACGACGATGTTCGGGGTCGAGGTCCTTGGTGCGGCTGACGGTGCGAACGAGGCTGCCGACACCGCGGCCCAAAGCGCCCCACACGGCGCTGATGGCGCCGCCGCTCTTGCGGGCGGCGGGTTTCCTGGACGCGGTGGAACGCGCCCGCGGCTTGGCTGGTGCTTTGCCGCGTGACGTGGTCTTTCTCGAAGTCCCTGTTCGCCCGGCCATGTCTACAAGGTAGTCCCTCGCGTCTCACCAGCCCCATTTGCAACCGGGACGCGTGCGAAACCCCATGGTTCACCGGATCCGACACGGTGTCCTCACGACACGCCGTACGCTGCCCCGCGTGTCCACACCGCTCTTCTGGCGCGTGCTCATGGTGGTCGACCGTGGCCTGATCGCGCTGACCGGCAAGCTCGAGGTCTCGGGAGACATCCCACCGGAGCTGCTCGGCAAGCCGTTGTTGCTGGCCTCCAACCACATCGGCAACCTCGACCCGATGGTGCTCATCGCGGCGTGCCGCAAGATCGGCGTCAACCCGCGCTTCATGCTCGCGGGCGGCCTGCTCGACGCGCCGATCATGGGCCCGGCGCTCAAAGCGTGCGGTCACCTGCGCGTCGACCGGGCGTCGGCGAACGTCGGCGAGGCCATGCACCGGGCCGTGGAAGCGCTCCAGGCGGGCGGTGACCCGATCGCCGTCTACCCCGAGGGCAAGATCACCCTCGACCCCGGCATGTGGCCGGAGCGCGGCAAGACCGGCGTCGCCCGGATGGCGCTCGGGGGCTCGATCCCGGTGGTCCCGATCAGTCAGTGGGGCGCGCACGAGGCCGTGTACTGGGGCAACCTCAGCGTCGGCGGCTGGAAGGACGTCCTGCCGTACCTCACGTCGTGGCTGCGCGCGGTGCGCAAGCGGCCGACGTTCAAGGTCCACTTCGGCAAGCCCGTCGAGCTGTCCGACCTCAACGCCGAGACGATGGGCGACGCCCGGCGCGCGCACGAGCGGATCATGCAGTCGATCACCGAGGGCCTGGTGCCGTTGCGCCTGGACGAGCCGGACGTGCCGAAGTTCCACGACCCGACCCGTCCGACGACCGGCTCCTCGCCCTGGCGGCCCGCCTGATCGAGTAGGCGAGCACGGTCACCAGCATCGTCAACGGCATCGGGTTGCCCATCCGGAGCCCGAGGCCGAAGTCGATGCCCGCGATGACCAGGCACGCGAGGAACGTCGTCGCGCTCGCCGTGGGCAGCTTGACCTTCGGGTCCGCCCACGGCGTGCGCCCCCACGGCTTCGCGACGCTCAGCCAGGCCTGGAACGAGATCGCGCTGATCATCAACGCCGTGCCGACGGGCATCCACACCGTCGTGTGCCCGTCGATGGCCTGAGCGAGGTTGCCGCTGAGGATGAAGATCCCGACGTAGAGCTGGCTGACCGTGATCACGAACTTCGCGAGCACCCACCAGTGCCGGAAGTACCCCCACGGCGTCGTCGCGCTGAGCATGAACCCGCTGAACGCGCTCACGTTCGCCATGATCGCGAGCACGCCGTGGTCGAGGAAGCGCGCCATCCTGAACGCGTTCACGTCGCCCGTCTTCATGCCGTAGAGCAGCAGGGCGAGCAACGCGACGGCCTGGCTGAGCCAGCCGACCGACGTCACGACGTGCAACCACACCAACAGGGTCCGGGCGCGCTTCTGCATGACGTGTAGCTTGCCTACCTATCGAGGCAGGCACATCAGGGATCGCCCCTAGGCGCTGTCCTGTAAGTCTGTCCGGTGGCAGGCGCGGGTGAGCGAGCCGGAGGCGGTGCCGCCGCGATGCCCTCATACCGGAGGTATTCGGGCGTCGTGGCGGTGCCGCCTCCGGGTCCCTCGGCCGCCACTGCCGCCCGACGGACTTACAGGACAGGGCCTAGGCGAGGTCGTGCAGCCTGGCGCGCACTTCGGGCGTGCGCGGGTGGTCGTAGTCCTCGTAGATCGCCAACGCTTCCAGCAGGTGTGTCCGCGCGACCTCCGGCTGGCCCGCGCTCGTCTCCCCCAGGCCGTGCAACCCCTCCGCGAGGCTCTTGCGGTCGCCGAGCACCCGCAGGAACGCGATGGCGTGCCGGAACGACTCGCGCGCGTCCACCGGCTGCCCCAGCCCGAGCAGTGCCCAGCCGATGCTGACCAGCGCCATCGCCTTGCCGTGCACGGCGTCGTGCGCGTCCATCAGGTCGAACGCCGTCCGCGCCGACGCCAGCGACGCCTCGAACTGCCCCGCCGAGCGCAGGATGTCGCTGTGGAACAGGCGGGTGCCCGCCTCACCGAACCACGACCCCACCTCGGCGTGGCCCCTCAGCGCCTCGCCGAACCGGTCGACGGCCAGGTCGAACTGGCGCAGGCCGCCGTACGCCATGCCCAGGCCCGTCAGGCTCCACGCGGCTCCGCCCTCGTCGCCGATCTCGCGCCGGATCGACAGGGCGCGGTCGAAGAGTTCCAGCGCGTCCGCGAACCGTTCGCCGCGGAACGCCGCGAGCCCCTGGCCGTGCACCGCCCACGCGCGCACGGCCTGGTTGCCGTCACGGGCCGCACTGCGTTCGGCGACGCGATAGGTGCGCATCCACTCGTCGAGCGCGCTCGACACGATGAAGTAGTTCCACAGCGCCAACGGGATCTGCCACGCCGTCGGCGAGTCGTGCTCCTCGGCCAGCCGCGTCACGGCCAGGAGGTTCGAGGATTCCGTGCGGCACCAGGTGAACGCCTCGTCGTGCGAGGCAAAGTCCTGAGTGGACAGTGGCGGCAGCAGGAACGACGGGTGGTCCGGCGGCGCGATCAGCGCACCGGCGGCGTTCGCCGTGTCGAAGTACCAGACCAGCAGGCGTCGCACGGCCTCGTCACGGCCGCCCGCCGACTCCTCGGTGGCGCTGAGTTCCGTGGCGTACAGGCGAAGCAGGTCGTGCAGCCGGTAGCGGCCGCGCGCGACCTCCTCCAGCATGTGCCCGCCCGCCAGCACGTCCAGCAACGTCCGTGCGCGCGACACGGGCACGCCTGCCAGCGCGGCGACCGCGTTCAGGCTGATCTCGGCGCCGGGGTGCAGGCCGATCAACCGGAAAGTCCTTGCGGCGTCAGGCTTCAACGCCAGGTACGACCACGAGAAGGCGGCGCGCACGGCCGTGTCCTCGTCGTCGCCCGTGGCCAGCACGTTCAACCTGTCGCGCTCGTCGGCGAGATCCGAAGCGAGGTCGGCGAGGGTCAGATGTGGCCGGGTGACCACGCGTTCGGCCGCGATCCGGACGGCCAGCGGCAGGTGCCCGCACAGTTCGACGAGCTTCGCGGCGGCCTCGGGTTCGGCGGCCACCCGGTCGGCGCCGACGGCGGACGTCAGCAACGCGAGGCCCTCGTCGCGGGTGAGCGTCGACAACGTCAGGGAGTGCGCACCGTCGCGGGCGACCAGGCCGCCGAGGTGGTTGCGCGACGTCACCAGCACCATCGACGTCGACCGGCCCGGCAGCAGCGGGCGGACCTGCTCGGCCAGCCGCGCGTTGTCGAGCAGCACCAGAACCCGTTTGCCCGCGAGGACACTGCGGTAGAGCGCGGACTTCGCGGGCAGGTCGTCCGGGATGCGTTCGGACGGCACGCCGAGGCTTTGCAGCAGTTGGTGGAGGGCGGCGGCGGGCTGCACGGGCGGGGCCGACGAGTCGAACCCGCGCAGGTCGACGTGCAACTGCCCGTCCGGGAACCGCGCCGCCACCTGATGCGCGAACCTCACGGCCAACGCCGTCTTGCCGACGCCACCGGTGCCGGTGATCGCGACGAGCACCGGCGCGTGGTCGTGCGGAACGACCTCGGCGAGCTTCGCGAGTTCCTTCTCGCGGCCGGTGAAGTCGCGGATCTCGTGCGGCAGCTGGACGGGCACCAGTGCGGGCGCGGCCGGTTCGGGTTGCGGGTCGGGTCTGCCGACGAGGAGTTGTTCGTGCAGCTGGCGGAGTTCCGGGCCGGGCTCGATGCCGAGTTCGTCGATCAGCAACCGCCGCAGGTCCGTGTAGACGGCGAGCGCCTCGGCCTGCCTGCCGCCGCGGTACAGCGCGGACATCAGCACGCCGTGCAGCCGTTCACGCAACGGATGCGCACTCACGAGCGTGGCGAGCTCTGCGGCCACTTCGGTCTCACGCCCCACCGTGAGCATCAACGCCGCACGCTGCTCCACGGCCGTGAGCCGCAGTTCGGCCAGGCGCGCGCGCTCGACCGCGGCGAACGGTCCGGGCACGCCGTCCAGAGCGATCCCGCGCCACAGCCCGAGAGCCGCGTCGAACGCGGTGAGCGCCTGTTCGGGCTGGTCACGCAGCCGCCCGGCCTCGTCCAGGTGCGCGCGGAACACAGCGGAGTCCGAACAACGGGAAGGGAGTCTCAGCAAGTATCCAGCGTCCGTGGAGAGCAGCACGGAACTCGGCGCGCGCGACGCCCTGTCCGGTTCGAAGAGCCTGCGCAGCCCGGCGACGTAGGTGTGGATGCCGTTGTCGGCGCTGGCCGGCGGGTCGTCTCCCCAGACGGCGTCGATGAGTTCGCTGCGCGACACGACGTGGTTCGCACGCAAGGCGAGCACCGCGAGCACGGCTCTCTGCCGCGGCGGGCCGAGCGTCAGCTCCTGACCGTCCACCGCGGCCGCGAGCGCGCCCAGCAAGCTGACGCGCAACTCGTTCCGCACTCTACGTCTCACTTCGTCGCTGTCCGCGTTCACCTAGCAACCTACCGTCAGTTTTCGTCCAGAAGCCATCCAGAAGGCGTTCAGAGAGCTTCTCCACACTTCACTCAGGTGGATTGGGTCGAAATGAGGGGCGGGGAAATGAACGCGGCCGAGGTCTTCGACACGCTCGGACTGGAGTACCAACGCGCTTGGTCGCACCAGCCCGCCCTGCACGGCACCCTCGCCTGGTTCGCCGCGACGCAGCCGTCGGGCTCGCGCGTGCTCGACATCGGTTGCGGCACGGGCGTTCCCGTGGCCCGCACCCTCGCCAAGGCGGGCATGAAGGTCACCGGCCTCGACGTGTCCCCGGTGATGGTCGACCTCGCGACGGAGCAGGTGCCCGGCGCGACGTTCCACAAGATCGACATCCGCGACTTCGAGTCACCCCCTGGCTCGTGGGACGTGATCTGCGCGGTGTTCTCGCTGCTGCAGATGTCCCAGGCCGAGATCATCCAGACGCTCGGCCAGATCTCGACCTGGCTGCGGCCCGGCGGCCACTTCTTCCTCGCGACCGTCGCGATCGACGTCGAGAAGGTGACGCTGCCCTGGATGGGGCAGGAGATCGAGGTGTCGTCGTTCTCCGAGGAGAACTACGAGGCGCACCTGGCCGAGGTCGGCCTGCGGGTCGTGCGCCGGAGCCGGCCGGTGTTCACCCCGTCGTACCCCGGCGCCACGCCTGAGGAGTCGCTGCACCTGGTGTGCCAGCGGCCCTAACGATCGATCTCGCGCAACCCTTCGGGAGCCGCGCCATCGTGCACCTCGCCGTCACGCACGAGCCACGCCCGCCCGTAGTCCATCTCCCCGGTCAGCACGAAGAACCCGACCGGGTGGTCACCGTGCTCGTCCACGAACTTCGCGATCTCGGCGACGTGTGCGCGCACCCAGTCGACCCAGTCCGCGCGCACGTTGCCGCCGTACGTCACGTAAAGCGTCGAGTTGAACCATCTCCCCGGCACGTGCCAGCCCGCCGAGTAGAGGTCGTGCTCGTGCTTGTCCAGGACCTCCTGCACCGCGTCGCGCTGGTTCGGCAGGAGCTCGAGCCAGCCGCGCACCGAGACGTAGAGGGCCATCAGTGCTGCTCCGCCAGCGCGCGGCCGATGAAGTGCGCCGACAGCAACGCGAAGATGTACGCCTGCAACACCTGCACCAGCGCCTCCAGGAAGAACAGCGCGATCGCCAGCGCGAAGCCGATCACCGACACCGGCTTGAGGTAGATCGGCGCGTTGAGCAGCAGGAACTCACTGCCGAGCGTGAACACCAGGATCAGCAGGTGCCCCGCGAACATGGCCGCGAACACCCGGATCGCGAGGTTCACCGGGTCGAAGAAGAACTTGAGGATGACCTCGGTCGGGATCAGCAGACCCCACAGCACCGGCTTCGGCACGCCCGGGATGACGAACTGGTTGCGCAGGTAGCCGCGCAGCCCGAACTTGCGGATGCCCACGTAGTGGTAGAGCGGAAAGATGATGATCAACGCGATCGCGAACGGGAAACCGCTGTGCGTGAACGTCGGGAACTGCACGAGCGGAATCAGCCCGTAGAGGTTGTTCACCAGCACGAAGCTGAAGATGCTGACGATCAGCGGAACGTACGGCGCGAATTCCTTGGCACCGATCTGCTCGCGGGCGATCGTGTTGCGGCCGAAGTCGTAGACCGATTCCGCGGCGAACTGCCAGCGGGACGGAATGATCTTCAGGTTCCTGGTCGTGACCAGGAAGAACGTCAGGATGATCACCACCGAGAGCACCAGCAGAACTTGCGGCTTCGTCACCTCGAGGGTGAACGGCAGGCCGAACGGCTCGTGCCAGCTGAAGATCGGTGGGAGAAGAATGTCTTCTTTGCCCGGTGGGTTGAAGACGTCATTACCGGCCATAGGGCGACCCCCTCGTCCATGGTCTGGGATCAGACCTTATCGGACGAGGGGGACGCAGATCACAGCAGGGTCACGCGAGAAAGGTATTCCACCCCAACGGGTTACACCGGGATGACCGTGGGAACGATCATCGGCCGGCGCCGGTAGGTCTCCGCCACCCAGCGACCCACGACGCGGCGCACCGCCTGCGCGACCCGGTGCGTGTCGGTGATGCCCTCGGCCTCGGTGCGCGCGAGTTCCATCTCCACCAGGGGCACGACGGCCTCCAGCGCCTTGGGGTCGTCGGAGAACCCGCGGCCCGAGATCGTCGGCGCCACGACGGCACGGCCGGTCGCCGTGTCGATGGCGACGGAGATCGAGATGAAGCCGCCCTCGCCCAGCACCAGGCGGTCGGACAGCGTCGACTCGCCGACGTCGCCGACGGACAGGCCGTCGACGTAGACGTGGCCGACGACGACGCGGCCGGAGACCGCTGCCTTGCCGTCGATCAGGTCGACGACGACGCCGTCCTCGGCGATCACGACGTGATCCTCGGCGACGCCGGTGGCCACGGCCAGGGCGGCGTTGGCGCGCAGGTGGCGCCATTCGCCGTGCACCGGCATGACGTTGGACGGCCGCACGGCGTTGTAGAGGAACAGGAGTTCGCCCGCCGGGGAGTGGCCGGAGACGTGCACCTTGGCGTTGCCCTGGTGCACGACGGTGGCGCCCAGCTTGGCGAGGCCGTTGACGACGTTGAAGACCGCGTTCTCGTTGCCGGGGATGAGCGACGACGCGAGGATCACCGTGTCGCCCTCGCGGATCGAGATCTGGCGGTGTTCGCCGCGGGCCATGCGGGACAGCGCGGAGAGCGGTTCGCCCTGCGATCCGGTGGAGACGAAGATGACCTCGTTCTCCTCCATCCGCATCGCCACGTCGAGGTCGACGAACAGGCCGTCCGGCACGTTCAGGAAGCCCAGGTCGGCGGCGATGCCCATGTTGCGGACCATCGAGCGGCCGACGAACGCGATCTTGCGCTTGTACTGCACGGCGACGTCGAGGACCTGCTGGACGCGGTGCACGTGCGAGGCGAAGCACGCGACGATCACGCGCTGGTCGGCCTTGCGGATCACGTTCTCGAGCACCGGGCCGATCTCGCGTTCCGGCACGACGAAGCCGGGCACCTCGGCGTTGGTCGAGTCGACCAGGAAGAGGTCGACGCCCTCGTCGCCCAGGCGGGAGAAACCCGCGAGGTCGGTGAGGCGGCCGTCGAGCGGCAACTGGTCGAGCTTGATGTCGCCGGTGTGCAGGACGAGACCTGCCGACGTGCGGATGGCGACGGCCAGCGCGTCCGGGATCGAGTGGTTGACCGCGAAGTACTCGAGCTCGAACGGTCCGAACTCGGACTTCTGGCCCTCGCGGACCTCGACCAGGCGCGGGTTCTGCCGGTGCTCGCGGCACTTGGCGGCGAGCAGCGCCAGCGTGAAGCGGGACCCCACGACCGGCAGGTCGGGGCGCAGCTTGAGCAGGAACGGGACCGCGCCGATGTGGTCCTCGTGGCCGTGCGTCAGGACGATGGCCTCGATGTCGTCGAGCCGGTCCTCGATGGCGCGGAAGTCGGGCAGGATCAGGTCCACGCCGGGCTGATCGTCTTCGGGGAACAGAACTCCGCAGTCGACCACGAGCAGCCTGCCGGCGTGCTCGAAGACGGTCATGTTGCGGCCGACCTCGCCGATTCCGCCGAGAGCGACGACGCGGAGGCCGCCTTCCGGCAGTGCGGGTGGCAGTTCGGTCGATTGGGTCACGCGTTGACTCCCAGTTCGGCCGCGATGGCCTCGATGTCTTCGGCGGCGGCCGGCACCAGCGGCAGACGGGGATCACCCACGTCGAGTCCGCGCAGGCGCAGCGCAGCCTTCGTGTACGTCACGCCGGGAACCCGGCGGAAGGGTCGCAGCAACGGCAGCAGCGACTCGTGGATTTCCTTCGCCCGGGCCACGTTCCCGGCTTCAAAAGCTTCGAGGAGGTCCCGCAGGCGGTCGGCCGCGAGATGACCGATCACGCTCACGAACCCGACGGCGCCGACGGACAGCCACGGCAGGTTCAGCGGGTCGTCGCCCGAGTAGTAGGCGAGATCGGTCGAGGCGATCACCCGGCTGCCCGCGTGCAGGTCGCCCTTGGCGTCCTTCACGGCGACGATGCGCGGGTGCTCGGCCAGCCGCAGGATCGTGTCGACCTCGATCGGCACGATCGCGCGCGGCGGGATGTCGTAGAGCATCACCGGCAGCCCGGAGGCGTCGGCGACGGCGGTGAAGTGCGCCAGCAGGCCTTCCTGCGGCGGCCGCGAGTAGTACGGCGTCACGACCAGCGCACCGTGCGCGCCGGCCCGTTCGGCCTGCTGCACGAGGTGGATGCTGTGCGCGGTGTCATAGGTGCCCGCACCGGCCACCACGGTCGCCCGGTCGCCCACGGCCTCGACGACGGCCGTGATCAGCGCCGTCTTCTCCCGGTCGGTGGTCGTGGGACTCTCGCCGGTGGTGCCGTTCACGACGAGACCGTCGTTGCCCAGGTCCACCAGGTGTTTCGCCAGTTCCTGCGCCTTGGGGAGGTCTACCTCGCCGCGCGAGTCGAACGGCGTGACCATGGCGGTGAGAACGCGGCCGAACGGGCGGTTCGGCGCTGCGTAGGGGCTTGCGGACATGCGCAGAAACTACCCGAGTTCACACGCTTCGGTTCAACGACCGCACCCGTTGCACCGCATCGGCGTCACCGCTGTATTCCACGCGGGCCTCGTCGCGTCCGAACGCCAGCATCACGAGCTCGGAAACCTCACCGGTGATCACCACACCGTTCGCGCCCTGCTTGACGACGACATGCTCGCCATCGGGCCGTACGAGCGTCACGCCCACAGGCGACGACCTGTACGTCATGCGCGCGGTGAACGGCAGCACCTTCCACAGCACCTTCTCGCGGCGCTCGTCGTACGGCCGTGGCTCCCAGTCGGGCTGTGCGCGGCGCACGTCCTCGTGGTGCACGAAGTACTCGCTGCTGTTCAGCAGGTCGTCGACCGGCTTGACCCAGAACGGCGGCGTGCGCACCAGGTCGAGGAGTTCGCTCCACGCCTTGTGCGCGTAGTCCGCCTGGACCTTCTCGGTCCACTTCGTGAAGACCGGCAGCAGGATGCCGGGGGCGGTGTCGAGGCGGCGCTCGCGGATCGCGAGGTGCGCGGCCAGGTCCTTGGTCGACCAGGTGCCGCACAACGTCGGCGCCTCCGGACCGAGTTCCGTCATCAGGTCGACCAGGGCCTTGCGCTCATCGCGGGCGAGACTCACTCCCCCATTCCACCACAGCCCGGTCTCGCTACGGCTTGTAGCAGTCCTTGAAGCCGGCGGGCTTGGACGAGTTGTCCGCGAGCAGCTTCTCGACCTGGTCGCGCTTGAGGTTCTCGGGATAGCCGGGCCAGTCGGGCTCCTGCCCGTTGACGTGCAGCTCGTCGAGCCAGTAGCCGGACTGCCCCGAGGTCTTCGCGAACTCCAGCTCGCACCCCTTGACGTTGACCATCACCTCGATGGTCTTGTCCTTGGACTTGATCGTGCGCTTGCCGATCTTCTTGGACTTCGACTCGGTCTCCGTGCTGGGCTCACCGGGGTTGCTGAAACCGGCGGCCTTGAGCTCGGAGACGAACTTGTCCTCGTTGCTGGTGCACGCCGTGAGGGCGGCCGTCGTGCCGAGGACCAGCAGGAGGGAGGCGATCCTTCTCTTCACATCAGAAGAGAAGCGCCCGGCACCCCGATGTGTGGCACGGACCGCTCAAGCGTTATCTCTCCGTTAGCCGCGGCTACGATCGCGATCAGTGAAGCTGTGGGAGATGGTGACCGCCGCCCAGCGTTCCCGGTTCGAGGCCGCGGGACGGGTGACGCACTACCCGGCGGGCGCCGTGGTGATGCGCGAGGGTGATCCCGGCGGCTGGGCGCTGGTGCTGACGAGCGGGCACGTGAAGATCGTCGCGGTGACCCCCAACGGCTACGACGCCGTGCTGGCCGTGCGCGGCCCCGGTGACGTGCTGGGCGAGATGGCCGTGATGGACGGCTCCCGCAGGTCGGCGACGGTGATCGCGATCGAGCGCGTGACGGCGCTGTGGCTGTCCGCGGAGGCGTTCCTCGCGGTGGTGAACACCGAACCGGCCGTGTCGTCCGCCCTGGTCCGGATCATCACCGCCCGGCTGCGGTACGCGAACAGCCGCCGCAGCGAGTTCGGGGACAGCACGTCCGCCCAGCGGGTGACGATGCTGATCGCCGAACTCGCCGCGAGTTACGGCATCCCGCACTCCGACGGCACGCTGATCGCGTTGCGGATCAGCCAGCAGGACCTCGCGGGCCTGGCCGCCACCTCGCGCGAGGCGGTGGCCAGGGCGCTGCGGTCGTTGCGCGACAACGGACTCATCACCACCGGCAGGCGCCGGATCGTGGTGCGGGACCTCGCCGCGCTGCGGGCTTCCTAGTTGGGGCAGCCCTGGCGGCCGCTGTCGACGGCGTGGACGGCGCCACCCCAGACGATGTAACCGAACGCCGCCACGCAGACGTTGGCCGTGCCGCTGACGCCCACGGGGCCGGCGTACTCCTTCCAGTTACCAGGACCGTCGCTGTCGAACGAGGTGTAGGTGCAGTTGGGGTTGCCTTCACCGCTCGTCTCGACGCACTTGTAGATCTCGACGTACGTCTCCGCGGCCTTACCCGCGGCCGCACCGATGTGGTAGAAGCACGCGCTGTTCGAGCCGTTGCTGTAGAAGATCTTGAGCTGCCCGACGCCGCCGACGCTGCGCTGGTAGGTCACCGACCCCGAGCACGAACCGGCCTGCGCGCCGAACTCGGTCGCCTGTGCGGGCGCCACGACGAAGGCCAGCATCATGGCCAGCGCGCCGAGCACCGTGAACACCTTGCGCATGAAATCCCCTCTCCGCGTGTTCAAGACGCCACAGAGAGTCACACCGAACGCAGCCTGCGTTCTGCGTCAGATGACACATTCCCGGGAATGTGCAGCCAACCGCACACCCGCGACTCCTTCACGTCGACGTCCACGGCGGCATAACGCTCCCGTTCGATGCCGGGATGTCCGTTGCGCACCACGTCGTCGTAGAACGCGTTGGACACGATGGCCGCGACCGGGCACGCCTCGGGTGCGTTGGCGAGGGCACCCCGCACCGGCGCCGATTCCAACAGCCGGGACAGCAACACCTTCGAGTACCCGGTGGCCCCGTACCGGTCGATGTGGACGGTGCCCACGTGCAGCGCCGCCCGGACCCGCAACGGTGACCGGGAATCCCGGTTGTGGTGCCTAAGCTGTGCGGAAAGCCGGTCCAGCAACGGATACGCCAGCCGGTGGGCCGGGAACCGTTGCGGGACAACCACCACCATGCCGTCGCCACGGTCGTTGGTGCGGCACGCGCGCCATGGAATACCGCTGTCGTCGAACGAGATCCGCAACGCCCTGAACAGCGTGGCGCGCAGCCTCACGAACTGCTCCGAGTCCCACTGCCCCGACGACGCGACGTCCACCGCCAGCAACCCGCAATGGCTGATCTTCGGTGATCTCCACGCGCTGATGACGTTCAGCACCCGAACCACCTCCCCGCCACACACACGCCGGGGCGATCCGCTCGGTTGCTCTAGTTGTCCTTCTTGGCGCTGATCGAGCCGTCGAGCTTGCTGCCGTCCTTGGCGCCCGCGAGGCACCAGATCTTGCGCTCGGCGTTGCCGCTCTTGTCCTTGGTCCACGCGCTCTCGCTCGGGACCAGGGTCGTCAGCTTGAGCTTCGCGCCGTCCTTGACCCACTGCGAGTTCAGGGTCATCTCGCACCGGGACACGCCGAGGCTCTTCAGGGAGTCGATGCCGGGGTAGGCGGCGTCGGGCAGGTTGGACGCGACGGGCAGCGTGTCGATCGCGTCGAACACCTCGAAGTCGTGCGGCTTGTCGCACTCCTCGCGGGTGTCGGAGTTGAGCAGCTTCGTCGGGGCGACCTCGCCGAGCCCGCAGGTGTTCTCGTAGAGCTGGAAGACCGGTACCTCGGCGCCCTCGCCGTAGGTCAGCGCGGTGCTGCCGCTGCTGCCGCCGGGCGTGGTGAACGCCTTGTGCGCGAAGATGCCGCCGGTGAACGCCGCCGCGGCGATGACCACCGCGCCGACCAACGCGATGATGCGGTTGCGCTTCTTCTTCGCCGGGTCCACGGCCGGGGCCTGCTGCTGGTACTGCTGCGTCTGCACGGGCGAGATGCCGGTGGGCGGCGTCGGCTGGTTGCCGATGCTGGAGAGCATCGCGCGGGCCTGCGGGCCGGACAGGCGGGCGTTCGGGTCGGCGATCAGCAGGCCGGTGATCACGGCGCCGAGCACGCCCGTCGCGCGGGTGAGGCGCGGTGTCTCGCTCATGATCGCGTGCAGCGTCGAGGCCGTGGAGGAGCGTTCGAACGGGCTCCAGCCCTCGACGGCGTAGCAGAGGGTCGCGCCCAGGGCCCACAGGTCGGACGGAGGGCCGGCCTCGTGGCCGTGGATGCGTTCCGGCGCCATGTAGGCGGGCGAACCGATGAGGCTGCCGCTCGTGGTGAGGCGCGGGTCGTCGACGGCCTGGGCGATGCCGAAGTCGGTGAGCTTGAGCTTGCCGTCCGGGCGGACCATCAGGTTGCCGGGCTTCACGTCGCGGTGCACGATCCCGGCCTGGTGCGCCGTTTCGAGCGCGGACAACGCCTGCAGCGCCATCGAGATGACCTGGTTCTGCGGCATCGGGCCGTGGGTGCTGATCAACGTCGACAGCGTCGCCGCGTCGACCAGCTCCATGATGATGTAGGTCGTGCCGTTCTCGTTGATCGCGTCGTAGACGGTGACGACGGCGGGGTCGTTGAGCTTGCCCGCCGTGCGCGCCTCACGCAGAGCGCGCTCTTCGAGCACACGGCGTTCCTCGTGCGCGATGCCGTCGGGCAGGTGTAGTTCCTTGACCGCGACGAAGCGCCCGATGTGCCGGTCCTGGGCGCGCCAGACGATGCCCATGCCGCCGCGGCCGAGCTCCGCCACCAGGGCGTACCTGCCGGCGATGACGCGCGGTTCGACTGCCTGTCCGTGCAACGTGCGCTCCTACGACTTCGGAACCGGGGGCGTTGACGGTACTTGAGACCCGCCAACTGGAGGATCGGTTCCTAAGCTTCCGGCGCTACAACCAGTTCGTGACCTGCGGCACGCAACGCCACGACGGCGCGGCCGAGGTCGGTCTGCTTCACCAGCAGGTGGTCCGTGTCGTAAGTGGACAGCGCGAACAGCGAGACACCCGCGGCGGCCAGTTCGCCGGTCAGCGCGGCCATGATGCCGGTCAGGGTGAACTCCAGCGGCCCGCGCACGGTCAGCAGCCGCCAGCCCTTCTCCACCACGTCCGCGTCCAGGGCGAACGACGTCGGCGCGACGACCGACAGCTCGGCCGGGGTCCTGATCACCGACACCAGCACGCCGGTGAGGTCGAGCAGCCCGCTGGGGACCGGAGCGTCCGCCGCCAGGCGTGAGACCGCGTATTCGCCGGGCAGGACGTCCACGATGAGCCGCTTCATGCGCTCAGCCTTCAACCACCAGCGGGCTGGAGGCAACTTCTGTGCCGTCCGGGAGTGTCGAGATCACGAAGTCGGCGAACGCGTTGGGCGCGGCCTTGGTCAGTTCGCGCAGGCAGGCGACGGCGAGTTCGCGCAGTTCGACGTTGATGTGCTCGGTCGCGCGCATCGCGATGAAGTGCCGCCACGAGCGGTAGTTGCCCGTCACGACGATCTCGGTGCCCGTGGCGTTGGGCAGCACGGACCGGGCGATCTGCCGCGCGCGCCGTCCGTTGACGGACTTCTCCAGGCTCTGCACGAGGTCCTCGTACGCCTTCAGGCTCGCCTCGGTGGCGGCGACGAACCGCGCGTGCAGTTCGGGGTCCCGCGCGATCAGGTCCGGCTCGACGACGTCGGTCGGGTCGGTGCGCTGGGAGAGCTGCGAGTACGAGAAGTGCCGGTGCCGGATCAGCTCGTGGGTGAGCGAGCGCGGCAGCTCGGTCAGGTAGAGCGACGCGCTGCCGTGCTCGAACGCGGCGAGGTGGCCGACGTCGAGCAGGTGGTGCAGGAACGTCGCGTTGGTGTTCGTCATCGGGTTCGAGCGGTCCCACGACTGGTAGCAGGCCCGGCCGGCGAACTCGACGAGCGCCGCACCCCCGTCCGCGTCGGTCGTCCACGGCACGTCGTCCGGTGGGATGAACTCGGTTTTCGCCACCAAGCGCACTCTCGGCATGGTGCCGACATTAGCCCTGACACCACGAGTTCCTTGCGCGATGTCGGAAGTGACGTCATAGTGGTGTCATGGATCTGTCGCCGTACATCGCGTCACTGCGCGAGGACCTGGCGACGGCCGCATCAGCGGGGGACGAGAACACCCGTCGAACGGCCGCCGCGTTGTCCGCAGCGCTCGAGCCAGCCGCGCGACTGGCAATCATGAACGCACTGTCCGACCTGGCCGCGGAGGTCACCGCCTCCCTGGACGGCCAGGTCGTGGACGTTCGACTGGCAGGCCGGGACGTCCAGGTGGTCGTCACCGGAGCCGCCGAGCCGGAACCGGAACCCAGCGCGCGTCAGGAGGTGCCACTGTTTGGCGCCGGTGACGCCACTGGTGACATCAGCCGCATCACGCTGCGCATGATCAACGAGCTCAAGTCGAAGGCCGAGGCCGCCGCGGCCGCTCAGGGCGTGTCGCTGAACTCGTTCATCCAGCAGGCCGTGGGTGGCGCGGTGCACGGCAAGCACAAGCACCAGAGGCACCAGGGGTGGAGCGGGAACACGGGGTCGGGCTCGCGGGTCCGCGGATGGGTGCAGGGGTGAGCGGGATGACCGAACCGACAGACGCGGAACCGGCCGGCGTGGTGCGCCAGCAGAGCTTCGAGTTCGCGGGCGTCGCCGAGATCGACATCTCGCTGCTCAGCGGCCGGGTGCAGGTGCAGCTGGTCGACGCGCCGGGCGTGCACGTCGAGGTGCGGCACGACCCGAACGCGGGCAACTCGTGGACCGAGGGCCTGTCGAGCGTGCTGAGCTGGGTCAGCGGCCAGTTCGGCACCGAGAAGGCCGCTCCCCCGTCCGGACCCGACGAGGCCGTGCGCGACGCACGGGTCGAACTGCTGGGCAACCGTTTGCGCATCGAGTCGTCCAAGGCGCTGCCGTTGCGCGCCGTGCCGCTCTCGGTGGTGGTGACGGCGCCTGTGGGGTCGCACGTGGCCTCACGGACCGGCGCTGCCGACGTCATCGTCACGGGCGGAGCAGGCCGGCTGGACCTCAACACCGGCACGGGCAGCGTGTCCGCGGACCGCGCGACCGGCGAGGCCAAGGTGAACTCCGGGGCCGGGACCGTGCGCCTGGGCACGATGCTGTCGTCGCTCAAGGCCAAGACGGGCAGCGGTGACGTCGAGGTGTCGTCCATCGGCGGCACGTCCACGCTGATCACCGGCACCGGTGACGTGTGGCTGGGCGCCGTGCAGGGCAACGTCCAGGTGCGCACCGGCAGCGGTGACCTGACCGTGGCCGACGCCGCCTCAGGGGAGTTGCAACTCGGCACGGGTTCTGGCCACATCCAGGTCGGCATCAGGCAGGGCACGCTCGCGCGCATCGACCTGGTGTCCACGTCCGGCACCGCCCGCAGCGACTTCGACGTGTCGTCCGAGCCGTTGGGCGACGCCGCCTTGTCCGTCACGGGCCGCACTGGCAGCGGCAACGCGCTGGTGACCGCCGCCGCAAGCTGACCGGGGGGTCGGGTAGGGACGTCTCCGGCTAGGGCTCCTGGAACGGTTTGGAGCCGCCGGGGACGTCATCCGGGAACAGCGGGCAGCGGATCTCCGCCGTCAGGAACTTCCTGACGAAGCTGGAGAAGTTGCCGTTGTAGGACCACTTCTCGCGCATGTCCGTGACCAGCACGGTCCACTCGTCGGGCTCGCCCTGCGTGTACCAGAGGCAGTGCTCGCCGTTGACCGTCATGCCCCACGGCAGCAGGCCGGGACGATCGGGGTGCACCCGCAGGCCGGGCGCCCGCCGCAGCGCCCGCAGCATCTTGGGCGCCGTTGCCATCCAGTTCATGAAACCGGCACGTGCCGTTGGGTGCAGGATGCGGACGTAACCGCCGACGATCAGCGGCGGATAGGCCTCGGCGAGATGCACGAAGTCGCTGGGCAGCGCGGTGCCGACCCGTGCTTTGACCGCGTCCCAGTCAACCGGGTCCGGACGCCTCTCGGGCGCTCCCAGCAGATCGATCCACTCGTCAGGCGGCACCGTTCACCTCCGTGACCCTCAAGCATCGCCTGTGGCACTAGGGATTCGGTTGTACCGCAGTCCATCGACGACCAGTGAGACCACGGCGTCGAACGCGTCCTGAATGTGAGGATTCCCCCACTCTTGGGCGTGGGCCGGGTGGTGGAACACCTGCGTCGCGTCCCACACCGCCTGCGCCGTCCGCTCGACGTCGTCCGTCACGAACTCCCGGGTATCCACTCCGGTCTGGATGATGCGCGCGATCTGCCCGACCAGGTGCCCGAGGTGGTAGTCCGGGATGATGCTGCTCTCGCTCACGAGCACCTTGAACGTCGCGAACAGCTCAGGCTCGTCCGAGTGCGAGAGCCGCTTGCGGTCGAACAGGCGCTGGAGCCAGGCCCGCAGGTTGTCGCCCGCGCTCGCCGCCGGGTCGACGACGGATTCCATCTCCACGTGGATGGCGTCGAGCCAGCGCCGCGTCACGGCCTCGCGCAACGCGGCTTTCGTCGGGAAGTGGCGGTAGACGCTGCCGTGGCTGACCCCGAGGGCCTTGGCGACGTCGACGACGGTCGCCTTGGCCGGGCCGTACCTGCGCAGCACCTCTTCGGTCGCCACGAGGATCGCCTCGCCGGTCAACGCCTCCGCCACGTCACTCACCTCTCGCTGTCCAGCATCGCCATCTGCTGGGCCGGGTACCGCGTTCCCGCGGCGGCCCCGACGGGCACAACGGCCTCGATCTCCTGGAGTTCCCGATCGGTGAACGTCACGCCGACGGCACCGATCGCCTCCTCCAGCCTCGCACGCTTGGTCGTGCCGACGAGAGGCACCACGTCCTCACCGCGTGCCGCGACCCAGGCGATCGCGAGCTGGGCGACCGTGACGCCCTTGTCCCCGGCGATCTCGCGGAGCTTCGCGACGAGCACCTCGTTGCTGCTGAGGTTGTCGCCCTGGAACCGGGGCGTGTGGCTGCGGTAGTCGCCGCCGTCGAGCGCGAGCGGCGTGGACGAGATCAGGCCGCGCGACAGCACGCCGTACGCGGTGATGCTGATGCCGAGTTCCCTCGTGACCTGCAGGATCTCCCGCTCGACGTTGCGTTCGAGCAGGCCGTACTCGATCTGCAGGTCGGCGATCGGGTGCACCGCGTGGGCGCGCCGGATCGTCTCCGGGCCGACCTCGCTCAGGCCGATGTGGCGGACGCGGCCCTTGTCGATCTGCTCGGCGATGGCACCGATGGTGTCCTCGATCGGCACGTTCGGGTCGAGCCGCGCGGGCCGGTAGATGTCGACGTGATCCGTGCCGAGCCGCTGCAACGAGTACGCGAGCGAGTTGGCCACGGCGATGGGTCGCGTGTCGAAGCCGAGGAACGCGCCGTCGTAGTCGCGCATGCCACCGAACTTGACGCTGAGCAGCGCCTCCTCGCGACGGCCCTTGATGGCCTCGGCGACGAGCATCTCGTTGTGGCCCTGGCCGTAGAAGTCACCCGTGTCGAGCAGCGTGACGCCCGCGTCGAGGGCGGCGCGAACGGTCGCGATGCTCTCGTCCCGGTCGGCCGGGCCGTAGGCGTTGGACATGCCCATGCAGCCGAGGCCGATGGCGGACACGACCGGGCCGGTGGCTCCGAGCTGACGCTTCTGCATTTCGAACCCCTCCGTTGTCTTCGGTCCTTCCACCATGCCCGTTGGGCTGACAGATTTCAATATCTGTCAGCCCATTTTTGTCGGTCCGATTGACAAAATAGTTTTGAACGTTCAAAGTGATTTTTGCGATGAGAGACGTGATCTATCTGGACCGGATGGAGCAGGCCGAGACCCTGCTCAAGCCGCAGCGCGTGGAGGTGCTGCGGCAGCTCGCCGCGCCGCGCTCGTGCACCGAGGTCGCCCAGGTGCTCGACCAGACGCCGCAACGCGTGCACTACCACGTGAAACAGCTGGTCAAGGCCGGTCTGGCCACCCAGGTCTCCGAGCGCCGCGTGCGCGGTGTCCAGGAGGGCCTCTACCAGGCCGTGGCCAGGTCGTACTGGCTGTCGCCGCGCCTGGTCGGCCGGATCGGGTCGCGCGACGAACTGGCATTGGGGCATCTCGTGGACCTCGCCGAGCAGATCCAGGCCGACGTGGCAGCCCTCGACAGGTCGACCGAACTGCCGTCCGTGGGCGTGTCCGGCGAGATCCGGGTGCCGCCCGAGGACCGCGCGCGGTTCCTCGCCGAGCTGCAGACGACGTTGCAGGACCTCTTCACCCGATACGGCGGCGCCGAAGGAGATGCCTTCCGCATCGCGCTCGCCTGCTACCCC
Organism: Lentzea sp. JNUCC 0626; assembly: GCF_043632865.1. Taxonomy (NCBI): domain Bacteria; kingdom Bacillati; phylum Actinomycetota; class Actinomycetes; order Pseudonocardiales; family Pseudonocardiaceae; genus Lentzea; species Lentzea sp. JNUCC 0626. The sequence goes on along the minus strand of NZ_CP171635.1, from coordinate 9,103,379 downwards.
AAGGGAGACGATCGATGAGCACCGGAACTGTCCGCGTCCGCACCTCCGCCTCGCCCGCACGGGCCTACGAAGCGCTGACCTCGGCGGACGACCTGCGCGTGTGGCTCGCTGAGCACGCCGACACCGACCTCGACAACGGGGTGTACGAGTTCTGGGGCCGCTACACGCCCGGGGTCGAGCGCGGCCGGCACAAGCTGCTGGACGTGACTTCTTCTTCGGTGCGCTTCTCGTGGCTGTTGCGCGACGTCGAGTACACCGTCGAGCTCGGTGTGGAGGAACGCGACGGCGAGACGCTGATCTACGCGTCCCAGTCGCCGTACCCGGAGTGGGGCGCGGCCGTCGAGGACGAGGGCGGCGCGGGCGTCGTCCACACGTTCTGGTCGCTGTCGCTCGCGAACCTGGTGGAGCACGTCGAGGGCCGCACGACGTTCGCGCTGTGCGACTTCGTGGCGAAGGAGCAGCGGATCGAGGTCGACATCGCGGCCACCCCTGCGGCGATCATCCACGCGCTGACAGACGAGGAGGTGTTCGCGCGGTACTTCGGGGCGCGCTGCTCGATCGAACCGCACGTCGGCGGCCGGTGGGCGATGGGCAGCTTCGAGGACGAGCCGAACCCCGCTCTCGTCATCGCGCTGGACGAGGACCGGTTCGCGGTGCAGTTCCCGGACGGCATGGTCGCCGACTGGCAGCTGAAGGGCTCGGAGGGGAAGACGCGGCTGACGTTCGTGCAGAGCGGCTTCGACGTGACCGACCCGCCGTACGGCTCGTGGATGGGCTGGCTGTCCGGGTTCGCGGACATGCGCCGGATGCTGGAGCTGCCGGAGTGGCGTCCGATGTGGCACTCCTACGAGGCGCCCGGACTGCCCGACGGAGTTCTCGTCCTTGAATGATCGGGCGTGAAACAGGTGGGTGAGAGCCAGATCATTCGGTTCTCACCCGCTTGCGCCTGGTTTTCGTCGGTTCGTGACCGATATCTTCGGGATCGTGCTTGAGTCGGCCCGAGTCACCATCGCCGCTGTGCTGATCGCGTTCTCCGTGACCGCGGCGGTCCTCTTCAACTACTAGTGCCCTAGAGCCAGGCCATCACGATGGCGGGTGAGGCCGCGAGGAAGCTGAACCTCGCGAAGCGCCCGACCATGCCGGTGGCCACGAACATCAGCGTGGACATGCCGGCCAGCCCGGCGAGCACGCTCGTCGCCATGAACGGCGGCACCCCGACCAGCGCGCTCACCCCGTGGGTGCCGGCCATCCAGTTCGGGTGCGCCTTGCACTTCACGTGCACCCAGTCGCCCCACCGGTGCATGCGCGTGCCCGGCCCGAACCACTTGCTGAGCCTGGACGGCTTGTCGCTCTTCTTGCGGTGCATGAACTTCGGCAGGTGGATGTCACCGCGCGCGGCGTAGAAGTACAGCAGCTTGCCCAGCACCTGGCCGACCGCGACCGAGAGGCCGACGATCCAGAACGATGTGTCCGGCCAGCGCGCGCAGAGTCCCAGCACGAACATCTCGATGCTGATCAGGGGGACTATCGCTGAGCCGAGCGCGACCCCGAAGGTGAGGCCAACCAAGGCGAGCACCCGGCCGAGGCTACACACATCTCAGAGGTCGAGTCGGACGGCGAGTTCGCCGGACACCCGGATTTCGCGCAACGGACGCCCGTCTGCGTCCAACGTGCGCACCGTGCCGTCCCCCGTCCAGCCCAGTCGTTCGTAGAAGTTCTTCGACGCCTTGTCGGCTTCCGGGATCCACGCGATGCCCCTGGAGGCACCCGTGGCCTCGAGCCGTTTCCCGGCCTCGGCCACGAGCCTCGTGCCGTGTCCCCTGCGTCCCCACCGCGGTTCGACGAGCACGCTGACGAGCGCCGTAGTCTCCGCGTCTGCGGGCAAGCTGCCGTCGGCGTTGGCGACCTCCTCCTCGGGCGCCTTGCTGGCCACGACGAACCCGACAGTCCACTCCCCCTCGGTCGCCTTGAGCACGGCTCCGCTGTGGACGGCGAGGGACCAGGCCTCGTCGGCGTCGAGCGTGTCCAGCACTTCCTTCGGCAGCAACTCGGCGTACGCGAGCCGCCAAGTCTCCCGATGGATGCGGACGATCTCCTGAAGGTCAGCAGCGGTGGCGATCTGGACGCCGGCGTCGGCCATAAACGCAGCTTATCGACGCCTCGTCGCGGAATTGTCAGGGGTGCGTGGCAGCATCGTCCGAGTGCAGACGATGAGTGCGGACGTGGCCCGTCGAATCGCGCTGGGCGCCCAGGGCTTCACCGACCTGAGGCCCTCCGCGGCGACCCGCAGACACCTGCAACGAGTGCTGTCGCGCGTGCAGTTGCTCCAGATCGACTCGGTGAACGTGGCGGTGCGCGCGCACTACATGCCGTTGTTCTCCCGCCTGGGCTCCTACGCCCCCACCCTGCTCGACGAGGCGGCCTGGACCCACACGGCCCGCAAACCCCGCATGCTCGTGGAAACCTGGGCGCACGAAGCCTCCCTGGTCCCGGTGGCCGACTGGCCGCTGTTCCACTCGGGAGCCAAGAAGCGAGGCTGGTGGCAGAACTACCAAACCCTCGTCGACCGCTCCCCCCAACTCGTCGACGAAGTCCTCGCCGCCGTGAAGGAACTGGGCCCCATCGGCGCCGGCGCCCTGGAAAAGGCCCTCCTGGGCGACTCGGGTCGCGCCAAGGGCCCGTGGTGGGACTGGTCCGAGGTGAAGCGGGTCTGCGAGGTCCTGTTCGGAGTGGGCGTCCTGACCACGGGCACCCGCCGCTCGTTCGAACGCCTCTACGACCTCACCGAACGCGTGATCCCAGCCGACGTCCTGGCCCAGCAGTGGACCCCGGACACCGGCGCCCGCGAACTGGTCCTCCGCTCCGCCGTCGCCCTGGGCGTGGCCACCGAACCGGACCTGCGCGACTACTACCGCCTCGACCCGCGCCGCTCCCAGGCCGCCGTCGCCTCGCTGGTGTCGGACGGCGTGCTGGAACCCGTCGCCGTGGAGGGCTGGAAGGGCGTGGGCTACCGGCACGTCGAGGCCAAGGCACCGCGGCGGGTCGTGGGGCGGGCGTTGTTGTGCCCGTTCGATCCGCTGATCTGGGAGCGGGCCCGCACCGAACGGATCTTCGGCTTCCGCTACCGCATCGAGATCTACGTGCCCGAACCCAAGCGGGTGCACGGGTACTACGTGTTCCCGTTCCTGTTGGACGGTGAGCTGGTGGGGCGCGTGGACATCAAGGCGGACCGGGCGGCCGGGGTGTTGCGGGTGCAGTCGGCGTGGGCGGAGCCCGGGGTGGACCGGGCTCGGGTCGCTGCCGAACTGGCCGCTGAGTTGCAGCACATGGCGGAGTGGCTGGGGCTGGAGGAGGTTCTGGTGGTGCAGAAGGGAGATCTGGCCGCAGACCTGATCACGGCAGTCCTCACCGGTTGACCCTTGCGCGTGCTGACGCAGGGGTCCCCCCGAACCGGGAACCCCTGCGTTTCAACGTACTCGGCACCCCCGACAAGATCAGGAATGCAGTTCGATCGCCTTCCGCATGGTCTCCCGCGCCCGCCCGCGGTCCCCCGCGATGTCGTACGCGTAGGCCAGCCGGAACCACACCCTCCAGTCCGAAGGCGAAGCCTCGACCTCGGCCCGCCGCTCCTCGAACCACGAGTCGGCAGCGTCCCGATCGACCCGCCCGGACGGACGGCGCGGCAGGTGCGAGACGTCGGGCAGCAGCCCGGCCGCGTCCAACTCGCGCGCCATCTTCTCGGTCTGCCAACCGAAACGCAGGTTGGAGTACACGAGCCACACGCCCAGCAGCGGCAGGATCAGGACCCCGATCCCGAGCAGCACGCCGACGATCTCGCCGGTCTGCAACAACGCCACCGCGCGGCTGGCGAGCAGCACGAAGTAGACGGCGAGGGCCGCGATCAGGACCGCGACCGTGATCCGGACCTTCACAGGTCGAGGTACTTGTCGAGGCCGACGGCCAGGCCGGGGCGCGAGACGATCTCCCGCACGGACAGCACCACACCGGGCATGAAAGAGCTGCGGTGCAACGAGTCCTGGCGCAGCGTGAGGGTTTCGCTCTCCCCGCCGAACACGACCTCCTGGTGCGCGATCATGCCGGAGATCCGCATCGAGTGGATGCGGACGCCGTCGACCACGGCACCGCGCGCGCCCGGTTCCTCGACCGTGGTGGCGTCGGGCATCGGGTCCATGCCGGCTCGCGCGGCACCGATCAGCCGGGCCGTGTGGGCCGCGGTGCCGGACGGGGCGTCGGCCTTGCGCGGGTGGTGGAGTTCGATGATCTCGGCCGACTCGTAGTAGCGGGCCGCGATCTCCGAGAAGCGCATCAGCAGGACCGCGCCGATGCCGAAGTTCGGCGCCACCAGCACGCCGACGGACGGCTGCGCGGCGAGCCACGTCTCGACTGCGGCGAGCTTGTCCTCGTCGAAGCCGGAAGTGCCTACCACGCAATGGATTCCGGCGGCGATGCAGAACTCGAGGTTCCCCATCACGGCCTCGGGGCGGGTGAAGTCGACGATCACCTGGACGCCCGCGTCCACCAGGGTGGACAACGGGTCGTCGGCGTCGATGGCCGCCGCCACCTCCATGCCCTTGGCTGCCTCGATGGCGCTGACCACCTCGGAACCCATGCGGCCCCGCGCGCCGAGAACTCCGACGCGAATCATGCAATCACCTCGTGTACCTGGTCAGGCAGATCATCGGCGTGATCGTAAGGTCCCACGACCGCCGCGGCGACGGGGCGGCGCAGCAGATCACGTGCGAGGAGTGCCACTTCATCAGCGGAAACGGCATCAATGCGGGCCAAAGTGTCCTCGACGCTCAGGTGGTCGCCGTAGTTCAGTTCGGACTTGCCGATGCGCGACATCCGGGAACTGGTGTCCTCCAGCCCCAGCACCAACGCACCCCGCAGCTGTCCCTTGCCGCGCGCCACCTCCGCGTCGGAGAGACCGCCGCGCGCCACGTCCACGAGAACCTCGCGGATGACGCCCGCGGTCTCGCCCAGCCGGTCCGGCTGGCAGCCCGCGTAGACGGCGAACGTGCCCGTGTCGGCGTACAGCCCCACGGACGAGTAAACCTGGTAGGCCAAGCCCCGGCGTTCGCGCACTTCCTGGAACAGGCGTGAGCTCATGCCGCCGCCGATGGCCGCGTTCAGCACGTTCAGAGCGAAGCGGCGCTCGTCGTGACGATCGAGGCCGCGCATGCCGAGCATCATGTGCGCCTGCTCGGTGTCGTCGGTGTGCAACACCAGCTTCTGGGCGTCGGCGATGCGCGCACGGCCCGCACGGGGCACCACCGCGCTGCCCTCCCGCGACAGCCGGTCGCCGAGAGCCTTGCGGATCAGGCGCATCACGTGGGCGTGTTCGATGTTGCCGGCGACGGCGAACACCATGCGCGGCAACGTGTAGCGCTTCTTGTAGAACGAGTAGAGCGCGTCGCGTTCCATGTCCTGGATGGACTTCTCGGTGCCGAGCACGGGACGCCCGAGCGCGTGCCCACCGAACAACGCCTCGATGAACGCGTCGTGCAGCAGGTCCTCGGGGTCGTCGTCGCGCATCGCGATCTCTTCGAGCACGACACCGCGTTCGGTCTCGAAGTCGCGCGGGCCGCAGATCGCCTCGAACACCACGTCCGCCACGAGGTCCACGGCCAACGGCAGGTCCTCGTCGAGGACGTGCGCGTAGTAGCAGGTGTGTTCCTTCGCGGTGAACGCGTTCAGCTCGCCGCCGACCGCGTCGATCTCCTCCGCGATGGCGGCGGCGGAACGACGCGCGGTTCCCTTGAACAGCAGGTGTTCCAGGTAGTGCGCGGCACCCGCGACCTCGGGCCGTTCGTCCCGGGACCCGACCTGCACCCACAGCCCGACCGACGCGGACCGCACGCTGGGGATGCGCTCGGTGATGACGCGCAGGCCCGACGGCAGCATGCTGCGCCGCACCTCGGACCCGGCGGACGCCTCCAGCACGCGCGTGCTGCCCGGCTTCTGGAGGTGTCCGAGCGTGGGAGTACGCGGACGGCCGCGGGTGGATGCACCCGCGGCCGTCACGTTGTTGTCAGTCGCACTCACTGCGCGGGAGCCGCCTCAGGAGCCGCTTCCTCGGCAGCGGGAGCGTCAGCCGGCTTCGCGGCGTCCTCTTCGGACACCACGACGAGGCTGATCTTGCCGCGCTGGTCGATGTCGGCGATCTCGACGCGGAGCTTGTCGCCGACCTTGACGACGTCCTCCACCTTCGCGATGCGCTTGCCGTTGCCCAGCTTCGAGATGTGGACGAGGCCGTCCTTGCCGGGCAGCAGCGAGACGAACGCGCCGAACGCGGCCGTCTTCACCACGGTGCCCAGGAAGCGCTCGCCGACCTTCGGCAGCTGCGGGTTCGCGATCGCGTTGATCATGCCGATCGCGGCCTCGGCCGAGGGGCCGTCCGCCGCACCGACGTAGATCGTGCCGTCGTCCTCGATGGAGATGTCGGCACCGGTCTGCTCGGTGATCGAGTTGATCATCTTGCCCTTCGGGCCGATGACCTCGCCGATCTTGTCGGTCGGGATCTTGACCGACGTCACGCGCGGAGCGAAGGCGCTCATCTCGTCCGGGTCGGAGATGGCCTCGGCCATGACCTCGAGGATCGTGTAGCGCGCGTCGCGGGCCTGGCCCAGCGCCTGCGCCAGCACCTCGGACGGGATGCCGTCGAGCTTCGTGTCGAGCTGGAGAGCCGTCACGAAGTCCTTGGTACCGGCGACCTTGAAGTCCATGTCGCCGAACGCGTCCTCGGCACCGAGGATGTCGGTCAGCGCCACGTAGCGGGTCTCACCGTCGACCTCGTCGGAGACGAGACCCATCGCGATGCCGGAGACCGGCGCCTTCAGCGGGACACCCGCGTTGAGCAGCGACAGGGTGGACGCGCAGACCGAGCCCATCGACGTCGAGCCGTTGGAGCTCAGCGCCTCGGACACCTGGCGGATCGCGTAGGGGAACTCGTCCCGCTTCGGGAGCACCGGCATGAGAGCGCGCTCAGCCAGTGCGCCGTGGCCGATCTCGCGGCGCTTCGGCGAACCCACGCGGCCGGTCTCACCGGTCGAGTAGGGCGGGAAGTTGTAGTGGTGCAGGTAGCGCTTGTGCGTCTCGGGAGACAGCGAGTCGATCTGCTGCTCCATGCGCAGCATGTTCAGCGTGGTGACACCCAGGATCTGGGTCTCGCCGCGCTCGAACAGCGCCGAGCCGTGCGTCCTCGGGATCACGGCCACCTCGGCACCGAGGTCGCGGATGTCCGTGAGGCCACGGCCGTCGATGCGGACCTTGTCGCGCAGGATCCGCTGGCGCACGAGCTTCTTGGTCAGCGAGCGGAACGCGGCGCCGACCTCCTTCTCGCGACCCTCGAACTGCTCGGCCAGCTTCTCCAGCGTGGCGGCCTTGACCTCGTCCAGCTTGGACTCGCGCTCGGCCTTGCCCGCGATGGTCAGCGCCTGAGCGAGCTCACCGGACGCGGACGCCTCGACTGCCTCGAACGCGTCGGCCTGGTAGGCCGGGTACGTCGGGTACTCGCCGGTGGCCTTCGCGGCGACCTGGGCGAGCTGCGCCTGGGCCTCGCAGAGGACCTTGATGAACGGCTTGGAGGCCTCGAGGCCCGCAGCCACGACCTCCTCGGTCGGGGCGGTGGCGCCCTCGGCGATCATGTCGATCACGTTGTCGGTGGCCTCGGCCTCGACCATCATGATCGCGACGTCGCCCGAGTCGACCACGCGGCCGGCGACGACCATGTCGAACACGGCCTTCTCCAGCTGCTCGTGGGTCGGGAACGCGACCCACTGGCCCTCGATCAGAGCGACGCGGACGCCACCGATCGGGCCGGAGAACGGCAGACCCGCGAGCTGCGTCGACGCGGACGCGGCGTTGATCGCCACGACGTCGTACAGGTCCTTCGGGTTCAGGCTCATCACGGTGATGACGACCTGGATCTCGTTGCGCAGACCGTCCACGAAGGACGGGCGCAGCGGACGGTCGATCAGGCGGCAGGTGAGGATGGCGTCCGTGCTCGGACGACCCTCACGCCGGAAGAAGGAGCCGGGGATGCGGCCCGCGGCGTACATGCGCTCCTCGACGTCCACCGTGAGGGGGAAGAAGTCGAAGTGCTCCTTGGGGTGCTTCGACGCCGTCGTGGCGCTCAGCAGCATCGTTTCGTCGTCCAGGTACGCCACCACGCTGCCGGCGGCCTGACGCGCGAGGCGCCCGGTCTCGAAGCGGATGGAGCGCGAGCCGAACTTGCCGTTGTCGATAACGGCAGTCGCCTCGTGGACCTCGATGTCCGTCATTTACTTGTTACTCCTCGTCTTTTGGACACCGCACACGCGTCTTGACGAGGCCGGTCTTCGATCGAAGTCCCCTGGGGCGTCTTCCACCAGGGAACCACTACCGAGGACCGGCGGAAAACTGCTTCGCGCGATGCGGGTCCTGTGTTTCGTTCCTCTTTGCAACCAGGGATCTGTATACACCCGGTTGTGCACCGAGGGGGAGTGACCGGCCGGTCACTCCCCCTCGGCAAAAATCACCTGCGCAGACCGAGGCGCTGGATCAGCGCGCGGTAGCGGTTGATGTCCACCTTGGTCAGGTAGTTCAGCAGACGGCGGCGACGGCCGACCATCAGCAGAAGGCCCCGACGGGAGTGGTGGTCGTGCTTGTGCTGCTTCAGGTGCTCCGTGAGGTCGGCGATGCGCTTGCTCAGCAGGGCAACCTGGGCCTCGGTGGAGCCGGTGTCCGAGTCGTGCAGACCGTACTCGCCGAGGATGGACTTCTTCTGATCCGTGGACAGTGCCACTAGGTACTTCTCCTACTTGTTCAGGTCCGTGCGGCCCCACGCCCGCCGAATTGCTGGCCGGGGTAGCCGGTACTGGCCGCCACGGACCGCAGCCAGACCCAACTGCGAAGGCTATCAGGCACGACGCTCAGCGGCGCGCTGACGTGCGCAACCCCACCCGATCCACGGGTGGGTGAACGCCGTCGGCGCTGCTCACGAGCACCGGCACCATTAGGTGCACGAACTGAATTGTGGCCGGGAAGCCCTACCGCTGCCAACTCATTTAATTCGCCGTGAATTCCCGGTGGATCCGGGTCAGCGCTGTCCCGCGGCCCTGATCGCGCGCCGGAAGAGCTCCGCGATCGCCGGGAAGTCCTCAGTGAGCAGGTCGGCGGCCTGCTGGAGCTCCACCCGGTCGGCCACGCGGCGCAGCACCGGGTACGCGACGCTCTCGTCGCCGTTGACCGGCAACGAGTCGCGCGACACCGTCGGCTTGGACTCGCGCACCTCGTCGAGCGCGCGTTGCAACGCCTCGGGCGCACCCGTGGCGACGTCCGGCGTGAGGATCTTGCGCTCCAGCATGATCAGCCGGGCCAGCACCGCGGGGTTGCCGATCTTGGCACGCCGGCCGCTCATCACCTGGCTGAGCATGGGAGCGCTGATCCCCAGCACGTCCGCGAGCTGCGCCTGGGACACGTTGAAGGCCACCACCAACCGGCGCACCCGGTCACCGAGAGGTTCCCCGTACCACTCCCGTTGCAGGGCGAGGTTGCGTTGAACGATCTTGTGGTCCTCCACCTTGGCCTCTCCAGTAGCCAGCACTCCGACCCGCATCCTGCCAGGCCGCGGACGTCAGGACGTCCGCTTCGCCCAATCTGACGGTCACGACTCGGCGAGCAGTTCCCTCGTTCGGTCTACATCTCGATGCATTTGTTCGAGAAGCGCCTCGACGGAGTCGTACTTCTCCATCTCGCGCAACCGTTCGATGAAGTCCACGGACACCCGTTGCCCGTAGTAGTCCTCGTCCACGTCCAGCACGAACGCCTCGACACGGCGCTCCTTGCCGGAGAACGTCGGGTTGGTCCCCACCGACACGGCGGCCTTGAGCGTCTTGCCCTTGGCGTCGGTGAACCAGCACGCGTAGATGCCGTCCGCCGGCACGGCCGCGAACTTCGGCGTGGACAGGTTGGCCGTCGGGAACCCGAGGTCCTTGCCCCGCCCGTCGCCCTTGACGACGATCCCCTCCAGCCGGTGCGGACGCCCCAGCGCCTCGGCCGCCGCCTTCACGTCACCCGCGTCGATGCACGCGCGGATGTAGGTCGACGAGTACGTCACCTCTTCTGCGGACACCAGATCAGCCCCCTCGGTCACGAATCCGAACCGCTGCCCGAGCTGGCGCAGCAGCGCGACGTTACCCAACGCCTTGTGCCCGAAGGTGAAGTTCTCACCCACTACAACAGCCGCCGCGTGCAACTTCTCGACCAGCACCTCGTGCACGAACTGGTCGGCCGGCATCCGGCTGGTCTCGAGGCTGAACGGCACCACCACGAAGTGGTCGACCCCGAGCTCCTCGACCAGCTCGGCCCGCCGCCGCAACGTGCTGAGCTGCGCGGGGTGGCTGCCCGGCCGCACCACCTCGGACGGGTGCGGGTCGAAGGTCATCAGCACGCTCGGCAGCCCACGCTCACCGGCGAGCCCGACGGCACGCCCGATCAGGGCCTGATGGCCTTTGTGGACACCGTCGAACACACCGATGGTCACGACGCAGCGGCCCCAGCCGCCGGGAAGGTGATCTAGTCCGCGCCAGCGTTGCACGGTGATCAGCCTACGACGGCCCGCTCGGGCCGCCACGGCGCCTCACCGGTTCGGCCACTGCGCGAACACCAGCCGGTCGGCACCGTTCCACGTGATGACCTTGCGGAAGTCGGGCTCGTCGCCCCTGAGCGCGCACAGGTAGCGGTGGCCCGCCGCCTTCCAGTACAGCTCGTCCAGGTGTTCGGCGACGAACGCCGCGTCCGCGACGAGGCCGGGCTGATCGGCGGCGTAGCAGACGAACAGTCGTTCAACGTCCGGCCACACCGCCTCGGCGAAGGCCTCGTAGGCGACCACGCGGTGATCGACGCCGGTCCAGTCCACACCGTTCCCCATCGGAGCCAGCCGGCTCAGGCGCAGCGCGAACGCCTCCGACCACGCGACCGGGGCCACGGTCAGGCCGTGCTCCTCGATCAACGCCACGACGTGCGGAGCTTCGACGTACACGGTCACGACTTCCCACCTGCCTGGGCGAGATAGTTCGACACGCGCAGACCGAAGTCGAAGTCCTCTTCCTCCACGAACGTGTCCGCGAGGAGGGGGTACTGCGACAGGCGCTCCCAGCCGGGCTCGCGCCAGTACCTGCACGACCACAGCACCTCACCGCCCGCGCTGATCGTCAGCCTCCGCCGGAGCCGGCCAAGGTCGTCGATCCGCGCGGTCATCCCCGGCTCCAGCGCGAGCCGCTGCCGCAGATGCCGCACCCACATCCTGCCGTCGGACTCGTAGAACGAAAGCCATCGCCGCCGCATGAGAACCCCCCACCAGGAGGCTAGCCAGCCGGGCTCAGCACCACCACGGGTTTGCAGGCGGTGCCCTCGTCCTTGGCGAGCGCGATCACGTGCCCGTCCGGCCCGAACACGCCGTACGTGCCGTCGATCCCCCCGGCCCGCAGCCGCTGCCCGTGCGACAGCGCCGACGCCTCCGCCGGGTCGATCTCGCGGCGCGGGAAGGCGGTGGCCACGGCGGCGTCCAGGTCCAGCGACAGGCCGGGCGTCTCCTCCAGCTGCGGCAACGTCTTGGCCACCCGCAGGTCGAACGGCCCGACCCTGGTGCGCCGCAACGCCCCCAGGTGCCCGCCGACGCCCAGAGCCGCGCCGAGGTCACGGGCCAACGCACGCACGTAGGTGCCCGACGAGCACTCGACCATCACGTCCAGAAGCACCTGCTTGTCCTCACGGCGTGAGAACAGCACGTCGAACCGATGCACGGTCACGGGGCGCGCGGGGATCTCGACCTCTTCACCCGCACGCACGCGGGCGTAGGCGCGCTTGCCGTCGATCTTCACCGCCGACACGGACGACGGCACCTGCTGGATCGGACCGGTCAGCTTCGCGATCTCGGCGGCGATCGCCTCGTCGGTGACGCCCGAAGCGTCCTCAGTGGACAGCACCTCGCCCTCGGCGTCGTCCGTGGTGGTGGACGCGCCGAGCACGATCGTCGCGAGGTAGGCCTTGCTGTCGAGAGCGAGGTGGCCGAGGAGCTTGGTGGCGCGTTCGATGCCGAGCACGAGCACGCCGGTCGCCATCGGGTCGAGGGTGCCGGCGTGCCCGACCTTGCGGGTGCCGAGGATCCTGCGCACCCGCGCCACCACGTCGTGCGAGGTCATGCCGTCCGGCTTGTCGACGACGACCAGGCCCGGCGCAACAGAGGGTTTCACGGCGGAGAAGCTTAAGCGACGCGCAGAGCGTCCCAACGACGACGCCGGATCTGCACCGGCACCATCTCGCCGCGCGCCTCCGCCTCGAACACCGCGGCCCTGGCCCGGCGCCACCACACGAGCATCCGCCAGCCCCCGAACACGAGCACCAGCACGAGGAAGCTCAGCGCGACGCGGAACGCCGCGGCCGGGGCCAGCACGCCCTCCAGCAGGTCCAGCACGATCCCGATGCCGAGCGCCGAGACCGTCACCGCGAGGAAGCCGCCGACGTTGACCAGGCCGCTCGCGGTGGACTGCCGGTGCGACGGGTTGTAGTCGCGGGCCAGCGCGAACGCCACGCCCGAGATCGGCCCGCCCACGGTCAGCACCAGGAACACCACGGCGATGACGGGCGCGGGAACGTGCCCGCCCGGCCACAGCAGCAGCACGGCCCAGCCGGTGAACGCGAACCCGAGGAACCCGACCGCGATCGGCATGCGCCACTCGGGGTTGCGGGAGAACAGGCCGCCGACGATCGGGCCCGTCACGATGCCGCCGATGACGAGCAGGCCCAGCGTGGACGACGCGGCGTTCGGGGACATGCCCTGCGCCTGCACCAGGTACGGGTAGCCCCACAGCAGACCGATCACGGCGGGCGTCGACATCGTGCTGAAGTGCGCCCAGAAGCCGAGCCGGGTGCCGGGCACGCTCCACGCCTGCCGCACCTTCGGCCAGATCTTGCGCAACGGCACGGGTTCCGGCCGTGGCGCCACAAAACCCGTCGGCACGTCGCGCACCCGCAGGAACGCCACGATCGAGTACGCGGCGGTCAGGCCACCCGCGACGAGGAACGCCCAGGTCCACCCGACCGAGCCGAGCAGGAGCGTCAACGGCACGGTGGCGGCGAGGTTGCCGAAACCGCCGATCGTGGCCGTCACGGCGACGACGAGCGAGTACTGGCGCGGCGGGAAGTGCGTCGCGACGAGGCGGATCACGCTGATGAACGTCATCGCGTCACCCATGCCGAGCACCGCGCGTGCGGTGAGTCCCAGCGCGTAGGAGTCGGCGATGGCGAACAGCAACTGGCCCGTGCCCATCAGCAACGCGGCGACGGTGAGGATGCGGCGCGGCCCGTAGCGGTCGACGAGCAGGCCGGTGGGGATCTGCATGAGGGCGTAGACACCGATCTGCAGCACGGTGAACACACCGAGCTGAGCGGGTCCGAGCCCGAATCGTTCGCTCGCCTCCAGTCCGGCCACGCCGAGCGTGGTCCGGTGGAACAGGGCGGCGAAGTAGACGAAGACGGCGGTGGTCCAGATCAGCCACGAGGTTCGGGTGGCGCGATCGACCGGCGGCACGGCGACACTCTCCCAGGTCAGAGCGGGCAGATATTAGTTACATCGCCTAAGCAACCTTCTTGGTAACGATTTCATGCCGTGAAGTCGGACACAGCGCCCGTTCGGGGCTCACCGCCGGTGTGCCTGCTCACACGCGCCCTAACGGACCGCGCCCTCCACGGCCCACTCCCCTGACCGTGTGCGCCACACGACGGCTACGAGCCGCAGCACCATGAACGCGGAGAGTCCCGTCCAGATCCCGGCGAGCCCCCACCCGAACGCGTACGAGGCCCACACCAGCGGCAGGAACCCGATCACCGCCGAGCCGAGCGTCGCGGTGCGCATGAACTTCACGTCGCCAGCGCCGAGCAACACCCCGTCCAACGCGAACACCACGCCCGCGATCGGTTGCAGCGCAACGAAGAACCACCACGCGTTGGGGATCTCGCCGAGCACCCCGGCGTCCGTCGTGAACGCCCGCGGCAGCACGGTGACCAACGCCGCGAACACGATCCCGAGCCCGATGCCGAACACCAACCCGTACCGCGTGATCTGCCAGGCGAGCTTCTCGGCCTGCCGCCGCTTCGACGCCCCCAAAGCCGCGCCCACCAACGACTGCGCCGCGATGGCCAACGAGTCGAGCACAAGTGCGAGGAATGTCCACAGCTGCAACACGACCTGATGCGCACCCAACGCCGCGACGGACGACCGTGCCGCCACGGACGCCGCGCTGATGAAGCACGCCTGGAACGCAAGGCTGCGCAACACCAAGTCACGTCCCATGCCGAGCTGCGCGCGCATGGCCGTCCACTGCGGCTTCAACGACACGTGCTCCGCGAACAACGCCTTGAAGAACAACCCGGCGGAAAGCAGCTGCGCCACGACGTTCGCGATCGCCGAGCCCTCAAGCCCCCACCCGGCGCCGTACACGAGCGCAGGACACAACACAGCGCTGATGCCGTTGCCTATCAAGATGTACTTCAAAGGCCGTTTGGTGTCCTGAACACCGCGCATCCAGCCGTTGCCGGCCATCGTGACGAGGATGAACGGCGCACCGAACAACGCGATGCGCACCCACTCCACCGCCGCGTCCGCCACGGCACCTTCACCGGCGAGCAGTTCCGCCAACGGCCGCGCGAACACCTGCCCGAGCAGCACCACGAGCACACCGGCGGCCAACGCGAGCCACGTCGCCTGCACGCCCTCCTCGACGGCCTCCTGACGCCGCCCGGCACCGTGCAACCGGGCCGTGCGCGCCGTCGTGCCGTATGACAGGAACGTCAGCTGCGTGGACACCTGCGTGAGCAGCACACCGCCGAGCGCGAGCCCGGCGAGCGGCAACGCCCCCAGGTGTCCCACGACCGCCGTGTCCACGAGCACGTACAACGGCTCGGCCGCCAGCACCCCCAGCGCGGGTACCGCGAGCCCGATCACCCGCCGAGCGGGAACCCGATCCTCCACCCGTCGAACCTAAGCTTTGCGAAGCTCTTCCGTCGGGTGACGACGGCCACTCAGGACCGTTGGGGCAACCCGAACACCTGCTCGCGCGCCACGGCCAGCGCCGAGTGCAACGCGCCGGACCGCACCGGGTTCGCGGTGATCTGGGCGAGCGACACCGGCGTCCGCGGCACGACGAGCTTCAACAGCTCGGCGGCCACCAGATCGCACAACGTCTCGCCGCCCGCGTGCGCGACCTGCCCGGACAGCAACACGAGCTCGGGGTCGAGCACGCACACGACGTTCGCGAGCCCCAGCGCTATCCGATGCGCCAGCACCGTCAGGAACTGCCGACCCTCGGTACCCGCGTTCAACGCGTGCGCGACGGCCTCCAGCCCGGACGGCTCCTTGATGCCGTACTCGGCCGCCAACTCGACGATCGCGTCGCTGTCGACCTGGTCGCCGTACCGCCCACCGGGCACCTGCATGGAGTCGATCTCACCCGCGCCGCCGGTGACGCCGCGCAGCAACGTCCCGTTGACCACGACCGCCGACCCGATCTCGTCCGCGGGCCAGAACAGCACGAAGTTGCGCACCCCGATCGCCCGGCCGGAGCTCATCTCCTCCAGCGCGGCGAGGTTGATGTCGTTCTCGATCGACACCGACGCGCCGAGCAGCTCCCGCAACGTCGACGGCAGGTCGACGTCCACGAGCCCCGGCAGGTGCGGCGCGAACCCGAGGTGCCCGGTGGACGGATCCACCGCACCGGGCGTGCCGACCACGACGTGCGACAGCGCGTCGAGCGTCAACCCGGCGAGCGCCGCCGCCTTCTGCACCGTCTCCCGAAAGACCTGGAGCGTGTTCTCCTTGGGCATCGGCGAACTGTGCTCGGCCAGCAACGACCCGGTGATGTCGGCAATCGCCACGTCGATCAACTCAGGCGTCAACGCCACCGCGGCAACGTGCCCCACACCGCCGTTGACGGCCCACATCTGCGCCCGCGGCCCACGCCCACCACCACGCAACCCGGTGCGGACGACCATGCCGTCCTCTTCGAGCCGCGCGAGCAACTGGGCGGTAGCGGGCTTCGACAGCCCGATGACCTCCTCCAGCTCAGCCCGAGTCATCGCACCGCTGCGCAACAACGTCTCGATAGCGGCCCGGTCGTTGATCTCCCGCAGCAGCCGCGGGCTTCCTGTCCGTGTCATGACCCCACCCGCTCCAACGCGCCCTTCAGCGCGGCAACGACCTGCTCCGCAGCCCCGTCGAAGGTGAACCCGGCCGCCAGCCGATGCCCACCACCCCCAAGTTCCTGCGCCACCTCACGAACATCAACCCGACTCACCGCCCGCAACGAAACGGACCAGAACCCAGGCCGAAGCTCCTTCAACACCGCGGCGACCTCAGCCTCAGCAGCAGAGCGCACAACGTCGATCACGCTCTCCACCTCTTCACTGCGCACCCCACGAGCGTCCTCAAGGCTCACCACCGCATGCGCCAACCCCAGCCCGTGCGCAGCCGCCTGATCAAGCTCAGCCTTGGCCAACACCCGAGACAACATCCCGAGGTACGCAAACGGATGCGCGTCCATCAACGGCCGCGTAACGGCATACGCGTCCACCCCGGTCTCCAACAACCGCGCCGCAATCTTGTGCGCCTCGGGCCCAGCCTTCCGAAACCCCCCGGTGTCAGTCACGAGCCCCGCGTAAATGCACCGCGCGATCGACTCGTCGACCTCAACCCCCATCTCGTCCAACAACTTGAGCGCCAGCAGCGCCGTGGCCTCCGCATGCTCGTCAATGCAGTGCAACGTCCCGTACCGAGTGTTGGACACGTGATGGTCCACAACGATCACGGGCCCACGACAGTTGGCAACCCGATCCTGCAACGGCCCAAGCCGCTGCAAACTCCCGGTGTCCATCACCACGAGCATCTCGGGCTCAGCAGGCACCTCATCGCGATGCACCAACAGCCCGTTGGTGTCCAACGCCTTCAGACTCTCCGGCACACCCTCGGGCTCACCAAAGGCAACCCGAACCACCACCCCACGCCGCTGCAGCGCAAGCCCCACCGCCAAGGCACTCCCGAGCGTGTCAGCATCAGGGTTGATGTGACTAAGCAAGGTCACATCACGGGCGTCGGCCAGCAACCGCGCGGCCTCGGCAATGGTGGTGCTCAGGTCGTCTGCCACAGGGAGACGTTAGCCGCTAACCGTGCCGAAGTGCGGTACGGCACCCTCAGACAAGACAGTTTCCATCCGATTCCTGCGGCACCGTGCCACCGGGACAGTCGCAAACCGCCACAAGCCGGACACCACGAGCCACATCACCCCAGCTCAGAGGCAGTGCACGCAAGCAACCGCAGTCGCGAACGCAAGGCGACCACCGTCTTGGCCCGGCGCGCGCACCCAACCGGACAGCCGAAGACGTAAGCCCACCACCTACGGAACCTGGCGTGGCGAAGCCGAAGGCGAGCCCGAACGGGCTGCTACCAGGTTGGGTAGCGGTAAACCCCGCTCATGGCGATTGGGGCTTTACCTTGAGGGGCGGGATGCCAACCTGTCCGGTCCGGCCGGGGCGCTTTCACCCCGGCCTTTGAGGCCGCGAACGCATCCCGCCAGAGGCTCAAGGTCAAGCCCCAATCGCAACCCCGCTCTTCGTCACGACCTGATGGACCACCCTCGCAACCGCAGCCCAACCAACCGAACGCAACCAACCGAACGCAACCAACCCCGCTGGAACGCAACGACACCCAGCAAAAGCCGACCCGCGAACACAAAAGGGCGGACACGAAACCCGTGCCCGCCCACTTGCCCAAAACCAAACCCTCAGTCCTCGTCGTCATCCTCACGAGGCGCCTTGTAAGGATCAGCCTCCCCAGCAGGAGAAGCCCCCACCGCCAACCGAGCCACCTCAGCATCCGAAGCCTGAGCCTTGGCCAGCAACTCATCCATCTTCCGAGCCGCATCCGGAACGGTGTCCGTCATAAAAGTAAGCGTGGGCGTGAACCGAACCCCGGTCTGAGCTCCGACCAGGGACCGCAACACCCCCTTGGCCTTCTCCAACGCCGCAGCAGCCCCGGCGTAGTCAGGCTCCACGTCCAACCGCTCACCCAGAACGGTGTAGTACACAGTCGCGTCGTGCAGGTCCCCGGTCACCTTCGTGTCGGTGATCGTGACGCGCGCCAGACGCGGGTCCTTGACCTCGTGCTCGAGAGCCGAAGCGACGATCTGAGAGATCCGCTTGGCGAGCTTGCGGGCACGTGCCGTGTCGGCCACGAGCCTCCCCTTCCTAGTCGTCCTCCGGCCCGACGAGTCGCGTCCGGGCGGAGAGCAGTTCCAGTTCGGGCCGTCCGGCGACCAGCCTCTCACAGCCGGCGAGAACGTCCCTGACATGCGAAGCGTCGCCGGCAACCACGGCGACACCGATCAACGCTCGCCGGTGCAGGTCCTGATGACCGGCCTCGGCAGCGGCAACTTCGAAACGCTTGCGCAGTTCGGCCACCACGGGCCGAATCACCGAGCGCTTCTCCTTCAACGAGTGGACGTCACCCAAAAGCACGTCCAGTTCCAGAGCCCCCACGTACATGGGCAAGATCCTCCAGAAGAAAGGGGTGCGAAGCCACTGGTTAAAGCGGCTCCGCACCCCCTCATCGTCCTACTAGGCGCGCGGCTTCTCGCGCATCTCGAAGGTCTCGATGATGTCTTCCAGCTTCAGGTCGCTGTAGTTGCCGAGCGTGAGACCACACTCGAAACCTTCGCGGACCTCGGTGGCGTCGTCCTTGAACCGCTTGAGCGAGCTGATCGGGAGGTTCTCCGCGATCACCTTGCCGTCACGGAGCAGGCGAGCACGCGCGTTGCGGCGGATCTCGCCCGACAGGACCATGCAACCCGCGATCGTGCCGACCTTGGAGGACTTGAAGACGTCGCGGATCTCGGCGCGGCCGAGCTGGACCTCTTCGTACTCCGGCTTGAGGAGACCCTTGAGGGCCGCCTCGATCTCGTCGATCGCCTGGTAGATGACCGTGTAGTACCGGACGTCCACGCCTTCGCGGTTCGCGAGTTCGGTCGCCTTGCCCTCGGCCCGGACGTTGAAGCCCAGGACGATGGCGGAACCGGCCACGGCGAGGTTGATGTCGCCTTCGGTGATGCCACCGACGCCGCGGTGGATCACGCGCAGCTCGACGTCGTCGCCGACCTCGATCTTCATGAGCGCGTCCTCGAGGGCCTCGACGGTACCCGAGTTGTCACCCTTGATGATCAAGGTGAGGGCTGAAGTCTCCTTCAGCGCTGCGTCCAGGTCCTCCAGGCTGACGCGCTTGCGCTTCGCCGCGTTGGCGGCGTTGCGGGTGCGGGCCTGACGACGCTCGGCGATCTGGCGGGCGACGCGGTCCTCGTCGACGACGAGGAACGAGTCACCGGCGCGCGGCACCGAGGTCAGACCGATGACCTGCACCGGACGCGACGGGGTCGCGTCGTGCACGTCGTCGCCGTGCTCGTCGACCATGCGGCGGACGCGACCGTACGCGTCACCCGCGACGATCGAGTCACCCACGCGGAGCGTGCCGCGCTGGACGAGGACCGTGGCGACCGGACCGCGACCGCGGTCGAGGTGCGCCTCGATCGCGACACCCTGGGCCTCCATGGCCGGGTTGGCCCGGAGGTCCAGCGACGCGTCGGCGGTCAACAGGATGGCCTCGAGGAGACCGTCGATGTTGATGCCCTGCTTCGCCGAGATGTCGACGAACATGGTCTCGCCGCCGTACTCCTCGGCGACGAGGCCGTACTCCGTCAGCTGCTGGCGGATCTTGGAGGGGTTCGCACCCTCCTTGTCGATCTTGTTGACCGCGACCACGATCGGCGCCTGAGCGGCCTGCGCGTGGTTGATCGCCTCGACCGTCTGCGGCATCACGCCGTCGTCAGCGGCGACGACGATGACCGCGATGTCGGTCGAGTTCGCACCACGAGCACGCATGGCGGTGAACGCCTCGTGACCCGGGGTGTCGATGAACGTGATGAGACGCTCGTTGCCCTCGAGCTCCGTCCGCACCTGGTACGCACCGATGTGCTGCGTGATGCCGCCGGCCTCGCCCTCGTGCACCTTCGCCTTGCGGATGGTGTCGAGGAGTCGGGTCTTACCGTGGTCGACGTGACCCATGACGGTCACGACCGGCGGGCGAACCTGCAGGTCGTCCTCGTCACCGGCGTCCTCGCCGTAGGTGATGTCGAACGTCTCGAGCAGCTCGCGGTCCTCCTCCTCGGGGGACACGACCTGCACGACGTAGTTCATCTCGGAGCCGAGCAGCTCCAGGATCTCGTCGGACACCGACTGGGTCGCCGTGACCATCTCGCCCAGGTGGAAGAGCACCTGCACGAGCGACGCCGGGTTGGCGTTGATCTTGTCGGCGAAGTCGGTCAGCGAGGCACCGCGCGGGAGGCGGATCGTCTCGCCACTGCCCTTGGGCAGGCGGACGCCACCGACCGAAGGCGCCTGCATGTTGTCCATGTACTCCTGGCGCTTCTGCCGCTTGGACTTGCGTCCACGACGCGCCGGACCACCCGGACGACCGAAGGCACCAGCGGTACCGCCGCGACCAGCGCCGCCGCCACCACCGGGACGACCGCGGAAACCGCCGCCACCACCGGCAGGGGCACCGCCACCTGCGCCGCCGCCACCACCGGGACGGAAACCGCCGCCGCCGCCACCGCCGCCACCGGGACGGAAGCCACCGCCGCCGCCACCGCCGCCACCGGGACGGAAGCCGCCACCGCCGCCACCGCCGCCGCCTCCGCGGAAGCCGCCGCCACCGCCGCCGCCCCCACCGGGACGACCGCCGCCACCGCCACCGCCACCGGGACGGCCACCGCCGCCACCAGGACCAGGACGGTTACCGGCCGGACGGTTGCCCGGCATCATGCCGGGGTTCGGCCGCGGGGGCATGTTGCCCGGGTTGGGACGGGGACCGCCCTGACCCGGTGCCGGACGGGGACCGCCCTGGCCGGGGCCGGGACGACCGCCACCCTGTGCGGCTGCCGGACGAGGACCACCCTGGCCGGGCGCACCGCTGGGACGCGGGTTCGCCGGACGCGGGTCACCGGGCTTCGGGCCACCACCTGCGGGGCGGTCGCCGCCCTGCTCGGGGCGCGGGCCGGGACGAGGGCCGGGGCGCGGCGCGGGAGCGTTGCCGCCACCGACGCCGAAGGGGTTGTTGCCAGGACGCGGCGAACGCGGACCCGCGGGCTTGGCGCCCTGGGTGCGCGGCGGGACCACGGACTGGGACTGCTGACCACCGGCGGCCGCGGCGGGTGCCTGCGGCTGCTGGGGCTGGGACTGCGGCTGCTGCGGAGCCGGGCGCGGGCCCGGACGCGGTCCGCCACCGGGCTTGACGCCGGGAGCGGGAGCAGCCTTCGGGGCCGCCGGAGCCTGCGCGGCCGGAGCCACGGGAGCGGCCGGGGCCTGCTGCTGCGGTGCGGGCGCGGCCGGAGCGACCGGGGCCTGCGCGGCAGGTGCTGCCGGGGCGGGCTTCGGTGCGGGCGGACGCGGGGCAGCCGGACGCGGGCCGGGCATGGCCCTGGGACCGGCGGGCTTGTTGTCGGAGGATGCCGGCTTCTGCTCCGCCGCCGGGGCGGAGGGAGCGGGCGCGGGTGCCTTCGGCTTCGGAGCGGACGGCTTGGGAGCCGGCTTCGAGGACTTGGCTTCGTAGGCGTCCCGAAGTCGCCGGGCCACGGGGGCCTCGACGGTGGACGACGCGGTCTTGACGTACTCGCCCTGTTCGGCGAGCTTGTTCAGAATTTCCTTGCTCGATACACCGAGCTCTTTCGCGAGCTCATGCACGCGGGCCTTGCCTGCCACTGCTCTCCTTGGTCGTGAGGCCGGCGGGCAAGTCCCATCGACCTCGTCTTAACGTCGCGCGTTCATGTCTTCAGCTTCACGGCTGACTCATGACGGGTCGACCTGCTTCCTTGATGCTTGCTGGCCCTGGGGCTGTCCCACGGCCAATTTCCCTTGCTGCTCCACGTGCTCACGCAGCGAAGCGACGTCGAGTGCTCCCTGGACCCGGAGGGCCCGTGAGAACGCCCGTCGCCGCTCGGCGTTGCGGAGACATTCGAGATCGAAATGCAACCAAGCACCCCGACCAGGAAGCCGCCGACGGAGGTCCGGAACCACCGAACCGTCCACCGCGACCACACGCAGCAGCTCAGACGGCAGCGTCCGCGCGCGGCATCCGATGCACGTACGAACAGGGCCGATGTGCTGGAAAACCTCGCCTGACGCTGAACCGTTGATAATTCTATCCCCTGGAGCTCATTCAGCCGAACCGGATGTGACCGCACCGGCCGCCGGAGCCTCCGCATCGCTGCGGATGTCGATGCGCCAGCCCGTCAGACGAGCGGCCAGGCGGGCGTTCTGGCCCTCCTTGCCGATCGCCAGCGAGAGCTGGAAGTCGGGCACCACGACGCGAGCGGTCTTGGCACGCTCGTCGAGCACCCGCACCGACACAACCTTCGCTGGTGACAAAGCATTCCCGACGAAAGTGGCCGGGTCGTCCGAGAAGTCGATGATGTCGATCTTCTCGCCGCCGAGCTCGTGCATGACGTTGCGCACACGGGCTCCCATGGGGCCGATGCAGGCACCCTTGGCGTTCACTCCGGCAACCGTTGATTTCACCGCGATCTTCGAACGGTGACCTGCCTCACGTGCCACCGCGGGGATCTCCACGGTGCCGTCCGCGATCTCCGGGACCTCGAGGGCGAACAGCCGCCGCACGAGGTTCGGGTGCGTCCGGGACAGGGCGATCTGCGGGCCGCGCGCGCCACGGGAGACGCTCACGACGTAGCACTTGATGCGCTCGCCGTGGTTGTACTGCTCGCCCGGCACCTGCTCGGCCGGCGGCAGCACGCCCTCGGTGTCACCGACCTGCACGACGACCATGCCGCGGGCGTTCGCGCGGGCGTCGCGCTGGACGACTCCCGCGATGATCTCGCCCTCCTTGGTGGCGAACTCGCCGAAGGTGCGCTCGTGCTCGGCGTCCCGCAGGCGCTGCAGGATGACCTGACGCGCCGTCGTGGCCGCGATGCGGCCGAAGCCTTCCGGAGTGTCGTCCCACTCCTCCTGGATCGCACCGTCCGGACCCAGGTCCTGCGCGAGCACGCGCACGACGCCGGTCTTGCGGTCGATCTCCACGCGTGAGTGCGTGGCGTGCCCTTCGGTGTGCTTGTAGGCGGTCAGCAGGGCTGACTCGATCGCCTCCAGGACCGTCTCGAAGGGGATGTCCTTTTCACGTTCGATCGCCCTCAGGGCGGCGATGTCGACGTTCACCTCGGCTCCTCCTTCGGTGCTTTCCGAGTGAGCCGAGCCAGTTCCTCGACCGGCGGCTGCTTGAACTCGATCTCCATGACCGCGCGTTCGATGTGTCGGTACTCCACGCGTCGCAGCTCGTCCTTGTGCAGCAACTCGACCCCGGTCTCGTCGCACTCGCCGACCCGGCCGAACCACTCGGCCTTCTCGGGTTGCTTGACCTTCACGAGACGCAGGTGAGCGCGCTTCCAGTGGCGCGGGCGGGTGAGCGGGCGGTCGACACCCGGCGAGGTGACCTCGAGGGTGTACGGCCCGTTGATGATGTGGTCGTGCTCGTCGAGCGCGGCGGAGACCACGCGGCTCGCCTCGGCGACCTCGTCGAGCCCGATGCCGTCCTCACCGTCCACGACGACCTTGACCAGACGGCGGCGCCCAGCCTGATTCACGTCGAGCGCGTCGAGGTCGAAGCCCGCGGCTTCGAGCGCTTCCCGCACAACGGGTGCTAGCTGCGCGGAAAGCTCTCCGCGCGGCGGGCTGGACACGTGGTGTCTCCTTCAGTTCGAACGCATGAAAACCCCGGCCGACGCTGTTTCCGGCGGCCGTGGACGACCAGACTATCTCGTTCGCCCGGCTCCCACCGACCCGCACGGCTGCTGGCAATATGGGTTCGCGTGATCTCCGAATCGGTCAGCCGCCGCCGTGTGCTGCTCGCGGTGGCCGCCGCACCGCTCGCCGTTGCGTGCACCACAGAACCTCCGCCACCGCCTCCGCCGGACCCGCTCTCGGCCCTCGCGGCGCAGGCCCGTGCGGACGCGAAGCTGGCGCAGACGTTGACGACGGTGCCCGCGGCGGCCGAGATCGCGAAGGCCCGTGAGACGCACGCCTCGCTGTTGCAGGCCGAGGTGGACCGCGAACGCCCGCCGCTGTCCTCCACCGCCCCGCCCGCCCCCACGACGCCTCCCACGCCCCCGGACCCGCTGGCGGCCCTGCGGACGGCGCTGGACGAGGCCGTGCGCGAGGCGTCGGCGGCCGTGGCGTCGCTGCCGACGTACCGGGCGGGCATGGTCGGTTCGGTGGCGGCGGGCTGCGCCTCGTTGCGGGAGGTGCTCGGATGAGCGTCGAGTCAGTCCAGACCGCGCTCGGCACCGAGCAGGCGGCGTTGTGGACCTACGGCCTGGTGTCGGCGTTCCTGGGCGACCAGGCGGCGGCCGTCTCCGAGGGCGCGAACCTGCACCGGGCCCGTCGCGACACCACCGAGCGCTGGCTGCGCGACCACGGCGCCGTCCCGAACCCGCCGGCGGCCGCGTACCTGCCGCCCTCGCCGGTGTCGGACGCCCCGTCGGCGCTCGCGGCGCTGGTCGCGGTCGAGCAGGACACGTGCGCGGCGTGGCGCGGGGTGCTGGAGCGGACCGACGATCCCGGGCTGCGGACGTCGGCCCTCGAGGCGCTGACGACGGCGGCCGTGCGGGCCACTCGGTGGCGCAGGGCGGCTGGGACGACCCCGGCGTCGATCACGCTTCCCGGCGTCGCGTCAGGCTGAGAGGTGGGGCCTGCACCTGGTGCAGGCCCCGAACTCTCCTAGCCGGCGAACGACGACGCGAGCCTGATCGCGTCGTTGGAGACCTTCTTCATCTCCCTGTTGTGCATGATCGCGTCGGTGCCCTTGGCGGGCGAGTCCGACTCGACGATCACGACCGTCTGCTCGCGCTGCTCCGACGCGTACCCGCCGTTGCCCAGCGTGGTCAGCGACGGCACCGTGATGGCCTTGTCCAGCACCAGGTCCTTGACGTTGCCGGTGCCGTCCTTCTGGGTCAGCTCGCGCAACGCCTTGGCCTCTTCGGTGCTCTTCATCTTGACCACGGACACCGACGAGTACACGGTGCGGCCGTCGGGCAGCACGACCGTGTAGAACGCCCGCGTCAGCTGGAGGCACGGCGTGGTCTTGAAGAACGCCTGCGTCTGGCCCGTCGCGTGGGCCGCGCAGTCGCTGTCCTTCACCGGTTCCGGGAGTTCCGGCACGGTGGTGAACTCGAACTCCCCCGCGGTCTTCTGCGGTGGCGCGGCCGGTTGGTCGATGGGGTCCGACGGCTGCAACACCCACCACACGAATCCGGACGCCACCGCGACGCCGACGAGCGCCAGTGCCTTGCCCACCCACGTCGACCTGCGCTGGGGCGGGGGCGGCTGGGGAGGCATGTGCTGCTGCCCCGGCTGGCGGTTGTCCATGATCGACTGAAGCTTCACGAGCTCGTCGGCCGGGTACAACGGCGCGGTGTCGGTGGGCCTCGGTGGGAAGCGAGGCAGGTTCTGTGTCACCTCTTCAGGTGACTGGCGTGGTTCCGACACAAGGACCCACGGTAACGGACGGCGGTCACGCAAGCGCTTCGAGCACCCGATCAACGTCCTCGATCGTGTTGTACAGGTGACATGCATACCGCGCGCGACCTGCGCGAACCGACGAAACCACTCCTTGGACGGGTGGTCCGGCCACTGAGACGATCGCCGAGCCGGTGGGCGGCAACCCCAGGCCGGTGAGAAGACGATCCGTCAGGCCGACGCAGTGCGCGCGGACGGCGTCGAGGTCCACAGAGGCCAGCCATGGGAGCGCGACCGCGGCGCCGACGTGGGAGATCCAGGCGGGCGAGAGGTCGAACCGCCGTGCGTCCGAACGGAGCACCAGCTCGGTGCCGTAGTTCTCGCCGGTGCTGTACCAGTTGGCGGCCAACGGCTTCAGCGACTCGGCGCGGTCGGGCCGCACGGCCATCCAGGCCGCGCCGCGCGGTGCCATCAGCCACTTGTACGCGACGCCGACGACGAAATCGGCCCACGCCAACGACAGCGGCATCCACCCGGCGGCCTGCGACACGTCCAGCAGCACGGGTTTCCCGGACGCCCGCAGCGCCTCGAGGTCGGCGATCCGGCCGTCCGCGCTCTGCACCACGCTGGTGGCAACGAGATCGGCCTCGTCCACAGTGGACGCGATCACGTGCCCGGCGGCGACGAACGGCAGACCGACGCTGGTGAACTCGACCGGGTCGACGAACACCTTGGACCCGGCCGGCAACGAGGCGGCGACCAACGACACGAAGTGCGAAACCGTTGCACCGCAGGCGACCGACGTCGAGGGCACCCCGATCAGCTGCCCGAACGCCGCGCGCGAGGTCTCGACGGCCTCGTTGAACGTGGACGAGGTGTCCTCGCCGCGCCGCCAGCGTTCGAACGACGCCGCGACCGCGTCCGCGACGTGCCGGGGCGGCACCCCGATGGACGCCGTGTTCAGGTAGCCGTCCTGAACGTCGAAAACCGCTCCGAAGGCCTCACGCATGCGCGAGCTGCTTGTCGCGCTTGCGCCGCGCGTAGACCTGCTTCTTCACCCGTGCGATCACGGCCCCATCCTGCCCGACGACGTCGGTCTCGAACCAGATCAACGCCTTCTCGCCACCGCTGGTCTGCTCCAGCACCCGGGCGACGTGCTCGTCGGTCAGCCGGAACTCGGCGTACACCGTGCCGCGGCCGGGCGCGACGAACTCGATCTCACCGGCCTGGTCCCACACGACGTGCTCGCCGCCGAGCTGGTTGAACAGCAGCAACACCCAGAACGGGTCGGTCATCGCGAACAGCGAACCGCCGAAGTGGGTGCCGAAGAAGTTGCGGTTCCACGGACGCAGACGCATCCGCACGCGCGCATACCGGTAGTCCGCCGAGATCTCCTCGACGCGGATACCGGCGAACAGGAACGGCGGCCACAGGTTCATCCCGAAGCGCAGGCGGCTTGCCTTCATAAAAAACAGTGTTACACAACCTCCGCCAGCCTGTCCGCAACTTCCTCCGGCGACGGCATGTGACGTATCTCCTCGGCCACCTGACCAGCAGCTTCCCGATACTGGCCGGCGCTGAGCACCAGTCGTGCGCTCTCCGCGATCGCGTCCGCACTCACCGCGTCAGGCCACACCGCCGCACCCGACGCCACGAGCGCATGAGCGTTGCCGGTCTGATCCGCGCCCTGCGGCAACACGACCTGAGGGACCCCCTCGGCCAATGCCGCGAGCATCGTGCCGCTCCCGCCGTGATGCACCACCAGGTCCGCCTGCCGGATCACCTCGATCTGCGGCAACCACTGGTGCACCGTCACGTTGGACGGCACGTGCGTGAGCGTCGCCTTGGGCGCCGCCACCACCACCTGCGCGTCCAACCGGGCGAGTCCCGCGATGGCCGGCAACAACGCGTCCCGCGTGCCGAACACGCTCCCGAGCGTGAGGTAGATCAGCTTCTCGTGCGTGCGCCGCGGCATCTCACCGGGCATCTCGTGCGCGACGGGCCGCATCAGCAGCCGGTCCTGCACGAAGCCCTTGTCCTGCAACGACGGCGGGCAGATGTCGAGATGCCGCCCCGACTCCGGCCGCGCGAGCCCGATGCCGTCCGCGAACATCCGCCCGAACCCGTGCCACAGCACGGGAAACGCCCGCCGCCGCGCCTCCCGGTAGACCTCCGGCACCGCCCAGCCGCTGATCACCAGATCCGGCAGCACGCGTTCGAGCTCCGGCGCGACGTCCTCGGCGTAGATCTCTCCGAACACCATGCCGGGCCGGAAAGGCTTCAACCCCAACCGGTCCAGCTCGTTGTGCATGTCATCACCCACGGCGAAATGCACCTCATGGCCTGCATCACGCAGTGCGAGCGCTAACGGGATCATCGGGAACGTGTGGCCGACCGTGGCCATGCTGGCGAAGAGCACGCGCATGCCGCGACGATACTGAAGCGCTATGGGAACCAACCGCGAGAAGATGATCAACGGCGAGCGCTACCTCCCGGCTGACCCCGAGCTCGACGCGGACCGCCGCCGCGGCTGGCGCGAGATGGCCAGGTTCAACGCGCACGACCCCGAGGACCTCGACGGGATGTACGCGATCCTCAAGGGGTTCGTGGCGGAGATCGGCGAGAACACGACGTTCATGCAGCGCCTGCAGATCGAGTACGGCTACAACACGCGCGTCGGTGCGAACAGCTTCATGAACTACGGCGGCGTCATCCTCGACTGCGGTCCGGTGACCATCGGCGATCACGTGATGATGGGCCCCAATGTGCAGTTGCTGACCGCGTTGCACCCCATCGAGGACCATGACGCACGGATCGAGGGGTGGGAGACGACCGCACCGATCGTCATCGGCGACAAGGTGTGGTTCGGCGGCGGCGTCATCGTGTGTCCCGGTGTGACGATCGGGCACAACACGGTCGTGGGCGCGGGCAGTGTCGTGACGCGCGATCTGCCTGATCACGTCCTCGCGGTCGGCAACCCCGCACGGGTCGTTCGTAAGATCTGAGGTCATGCGCAGCGAGGAGATCCAGATCCGCACCGGCTCCGACGAGGTCGTGCACGACCTGACGCGGGACTGCGAGCGGTTCCTCGAAGAAGAAGACGGCGACGGCCTGCTGCACGTGTGGGTGCCACACGCGACGGCGGGTGTCGCCATCATCGAGACGGGCGCGGGCAGCGACGACGACCTGCTGACCGCGTTGGAACGGATCCTCCCGCGCGACGTGAAGTGGCGGCACAGGCACGGCACCCCCGGCCACGGTCGTGACCACGTGATGCCCGCGCTCGTGCCGCCTTACGCGACGATCCCGGTGCTAGGCGGTGTGCTGACGCTCGGCACGTGGCAGTCCATCTGCCTGGTCGACACCAACGTCGACAACCCCGTCCGCACGGTCCGTCTGAGCTTTCTTCGCGGCTAGCAGCACGACCCCGACGAGCGCGATACCGCCGAACACCCACCACTCGGTGCCGATGGACCCGTCGTACATGAGGGTGCGCAGGCCTTCGGTCGAGAACCGGAACGGCGTCCACGACCACAGGACCGCCCGGTACGCCGGGTTGAGCAGCTCGGGCACCTGGCCCGCGACGGCCGGCGCCATCAGGTAGAGCAGGCCGAGGATCCCCATCGCGCGGATGCCGAGGTGCCGGAACAGGCCTGCTTGCAGCAGCGCGAACGACACCGCGACGGCGAGCAGGAACGCGAGGGCGGTCGCGTCGAACGTGACGCCCCACCACGCCAGGAGCCCGACGGTCGAGCCCGTGACCAGCACGGCCGCGGTGAGCGCGGACAACCACCGCAGGCGCCTGCCCTTGAGCACCACGAAGAGCAGTCCGGCGACCATCCCGCCGACCCACAGCAGCGCGGACGCGGCGAGCGGCGCGGTGCGTTCGGCGGCGGACACGGCCGGCGCCTCGACCTTCACCGGCACCCCGGCGCCCTGGGCCACACCGGTCAGCACCTGCTGCGCCACCTGCGTGCCGGACGGGTTCACGGCGGGGTTGAGCCGGATCGTCGCCTGGCCCGGCGCGATCTCCAGCACGCCGTAGACCTCCTTGTCCCGCAGCAGAGCGGCGGCCTCGGCGGAGCCCACGACCCTGAGCTGGACCTCGGCCGAGTCGGCCTGCGCGACGCGGTCCGCGATCGGCGCAGGCGCCACCACGGCGAGCGGAACGTCGTGCGGGTGCACGGTCGCCTGCACGCCGAACGTCAGCAGTCCCAGGAGAAAAGCCACCACCGCGCCTGCGACGGCGGTGACCAGCGCGGTGCGCATCATCTGCCTCCCTAGTTCATCAAGCGTTGAATTTAGCGAGGACGGTACGCCCGCGCCGCGCCGAAAGTCAACGCTTGATGAATTAAGCCTCTGTCAGACCCACCAGGTACCGTTTGCCCGTGACTTACCCAGGTGGCGGCGGACAGGGCGGCTGGAACGACCAGCAGGGCTGGGGCCAGCAGCAACAGGGTGACCACCAGAGCGGTGGCTACCAGACCGGCGGCCAGCAGCAGGGCGACTACTCGAGCGGTGGGTACCAGACCGGCGGCTACCCGCAGACCGGTGGTTTCCCGCAGCAGGGCGGCTTCCCCCAGCAGGGCTACGGCGGGTACGGCGGCCTGGGCGTGTACGGCGGCTTCGACGACAAGCCCCCGAACAAGGGCAAGAAGACGCTGTGGCTCGTGGTCGGCGCGGTCTTCCTCGTCGTGCTGCTCGGCGGCGGTGTCACCTGGTTCGTGCTGTCCCGGGGCGACGGCGGCACCACGGCGCAGCCGCAGACGTCCTCCCCGACCAGCGCCACCTCGCAGCCGGCCGACAGCCCGTGCCCGAAGAACGAGGGCCAGCAGTGCGTCGAGACGGCGCTCGGCTACAACTACGTGGTCCCGAAGAACTGGGACGTCATCGCGGACGCCAAGATCCCGGTGGACGGCTTCGAGGGCATCTCGCTGTCGGGCATCACCACCTACGGCGACTACACCTGCGAGGGCAAGCAGTTCACCAAGGGCACCAACGGCGGCACGCTGCTCCCCAAGGGCGATGTCAACAAGACCGCCACGGACTTCACCAAGGCCGTCGCGGCGCAGTTCTACTCGTCGGGCGTCGACCCGAAGGTGACGACCACCGAGCCCAAGCCGGTGAAGATCCAGCACACCCAGAAGGACGGCAAGAAGGTCGTCGTCGAGGGCGTGCAGGTCGACGCCACCATCACGCAGACCGGCAACAAGTGCCTGGCGAGCAAGGGCATGGTGAAGGTCGTGGTCCTCAACGGCAGCAACAAGCTGCACGTGCTGGTCGTGAACGGCGACCTGGAGGGCGGCGGTGGCGGCGCCACCCCGCCGTTGCCCAAGGAGTCGGAACTGCAGAAGATGGTCGACTCGCTGACGCCGACCTCCTGACGCCTACCGCGCGCCGCCGTTCGACGGGACGGCGGCGTGCATCGAGTTCACGACGGTGATCTTCTCCAGCACCGCGAGCGCCTTGCGTTCCCAGAGCTGGAGCCGCAGTTCCTGGAACGTCATCATCGCCTGCTCGACGATGGCGATGGCGTGGAACATCTCCCCGCGCTCCGACACGAGCTGCGCGAGGTCGAGGCGGATGCGCGCGGCCCCGACCCGGTCGAGGTTCTCCTCGCACAGCCGGATCGCGCGCCGCAGCAGCCGTCCGGCCTCGGCGAACATGCGCATGCGGCCGTGGATCAGGCCCAGCGAGTGCAGTGCGTAGCTCTCCCCCACGGTGTCGCCGGAGCGTTGCACCATCGCGAGCACGGACGTGATGAGCTGCTGCGCCTGCTCGTAGCGGCCCTGCACGAGCATCGCGCTGCCGAGCCGGTACAACACCTGCGCCTCGACGCGCGGGCTGGAGATCTCCCGGCACATCGCCAGTGCGCCGCGCAGCTGGCCGACCGCCAGCTCGTGCTCGCCCCGGTCCAGGGACAGCTGCGCGAGCTGGGACACGACGTAGGCCTGGCCGACGACGTCACCGACGCCCTTGAAGCCGGTGAGCGACTGCTCGAAGATCCGCAGCGCGACCTCCGGCCTGCCCTCGTTGTACTCCAGGAGCCCGAGGTTGCGGCGGACGAGCGCGAGGCCGTGGGCGTCGTCCAGTTCGGTGAAGAGTTCGAGCGACGGTTCCAGCGCGGCGCGTGCGGCGTCCATGCGGCGCTGGCTGTGGTGCAGCGAACCGAGGGAGCAGAGCAGAGCCGCGGTGCCGCGCTTGTTGCCCGCCCTGCGCACGGCGTCGAGCGCGCGTTCGTGCGTGTGCTGCCAGTCGTCGAGGTAGCTGCGGGTCTCGAACAACGTCACGAGCGTGATCGCGAGGTCCCAGCTCAACTCGTCCAGGCCCGCGTCGGCGGCCTGCACCACGGCGGCGCAGATGTTCTGGCGTTCGCTCTCCAGCCAGCCCAACGGGTCCTGCAACACCTGGTCGAGGTACGGCGCGCTCGGTTGCCAGCGCTGACCGGAGCCGTGCAGGACGGTGAAGTCACCGCCGTAGAGCTGCTGGTGCGCCTGCTCGGCCATGGCGAGCCAGCCGCCGGCGACGCGTTCGACGGACGCGAGCTGCACGGCCGGCGCCTCGTGCACCGCGAGCTGTTCCTTGGCGAACAGGCGGATCAGGTCGTGGAAGCGGTAGCGTGGCAGGCCGGTGACGTCGCTGCCGACGACGTCCAGCAACTGCGCGTCGACGAGGCGCTCCAGCAGGTCGAAGCCGCGGTGGCGCTCGTCGTCTGTCAGCGCGGAGGCCGTCCAGACCGGCAGGCTTTCCGCCTCCAGCAACGACATCAGCCGCATGACCCGGCGGGTGTCCTGCTCCAGGCCGTCGTAGGTCAGCGAGAGGCTCGCCCGCACGACCATGTCGCCGTGCACGAGTTCGTCGAGGCGGTACCGCTCGTCGGCGAGGCGGCCGACCATCGAGGCGAGCGTCCAGTGCGGGCGGGCGGCGAGGCGCGCGCCGATGATCCGCAACGCCAGTGGGAGCCCTCCCACGACGTCCACCAACGCGGCCGCGGCGACCGGTTCGCTCTGCAAGCGCTCCGTGCCGATGATGCGCCCCAACAACTCCAGAGCGTCATCGGAGTCCATGAAGGCGACGTCCACCAAATGAGACCCGGCAAGGCCCGTCAACCGCGTACGGCTCGTAACGACGACACCGCACGTGGGCGAACCCGGAAGCAATTGGTGCACCTGGGACTCGCTGCCCGCGTCGTCGAGGACGACCAGCACGCGCCGGCTGGCGAGCATGCTGCGGTACATGTCGGCGCGTTCGTCGACACCGTCGGGCAACGTCGAGCCCACGGCGCCCAACGCCGACAGGAACCGGCCGAGCACCTCGGCGGGCGTGGCCGGTTGGGCCTGCGTGCCGCGAAGGTCGCAGTACAGCTGGCCGTCCGGGTAGGTCTCGGCCGCGACGCGATGGGCGACGTGCACCGCGAGAGCGCTCTTACCGATGCCCGCCTTGCCCGAGATGTTGACCACGGGCATCGTCAGGTGCTCGCCCGCGAGAACGCTCTCAGCGCGCGCCACCACGTCCTGCCGGCCGATGAAGTCCGAGATGGTGGCCGGCAACTGGTGCGGTGACACGACGTTCTGCACGGTGACCGGGGCGGATTTCTCCTGGTCGAGGCGCAGCACCTCGTCGTCGGTCAAGATCGCGGTCTCGAGTTTGCGCAGTTGGTCGCTCGGTTCGAGACCGAGGTGCTCGACGAACAGGTCGCGGCCGGCGCGGTAAACGTCGAGCGCTTCCGACTGCCGGCCGGAGCGGTAGAGCGCGAGCATGAGCTGGCCACGTGGCCGTTCACGCAGTGGGTGTTCGGTGACCATGCTCTGCAATTCACCGACAAGAGCGTGATGCCGACCGAGCAACAACTCGATGTCGATGCAGTTCTCCAACACCGACAGGCGTTTCTCGTCGAGGCGCAGCGCTTTGTTCTGCAACGTCGCCCCGGCGCCTCCCAGCGCAGGACCGCGCCACAACGCGAGCGCGGCGCGCAGCACCGCGGACGCCTCCTCCATGCGGCCTTGCCGGACGGCGAGGTCGGAGTCGGCCACGCGACGTTCGAAGAGGAAGGTGTCGATCTTGTCCGCGGCGACTCTCAGCAGGTAGCCGGGCTGCCGGGTCTCGATCTGAGCGTCGACGTCGACCCTCGAGAACTCCCGCCGGAGCGCGGACACGCAGATCTGGATCTGCGCTCGCGCGGTCGACGGCGGGGTGTGCTCCCAGACGAGGTCGATCAACTGGTCCATGCTGACGACGCGGTTCGCTTCGAGCAGCAACGCGCCCAGGATCGTCAGCTGACGTCCCGGCGGCACCTGCACCTGCTCCTCGGCGCCGATTACCTCGATCGGCCCGAGCAGCTTGAAGATCAGTTCCTCATCAGGGGCTGAACTCATGACGGACGCCCCCTCGCGCCTCTATTTTTCTCAATGCCCCCGCACCTCGTGCTCCCGGTAGTTCTCACCTTTGTTGAATCATTTCACCTAAGTCGCGAAAAAAGCACTTCGGAGACATCAACCCAGGAGTGGACTAAAATATGAAGCAACCTCACATCTGCCACTTGAACGCTCCGAAACTAGCCTCAGCGAGGAAACCTGTCAAGATCCTTCTTGTGCATCACGACACAATCCATCACAATGATACCGATCTCAACAGGCATCTCATATGGAGATGATCAGATCCGGCGTGTCGCGGCAGATCAGCCGTTACGTGAACCTGAGAATTCCCTGGCACGGAGCCTCACTTCACAAAGACCGCACACCGTGCCGCCAAACGGCCTGCCAGCTCAAAGGACTACTCCGTGCGGCGCAGGACGTTCGTTCGGTTCGCTAAACGAATCTAACTATTGCGGTACACCGCACCTAATTCTTGTGATTAACAACCACCCTGCGTAGTAACTGCTGCGCGGCGACTGGCGAACCAGCCGCCGAACCGTCTCATTTGGCATCCGCCGCACCGCCATCACGACCGATTGATACGCGGCGGGTGCGCGATAGAGCCGCGATGGGCCGCGCTCCTAACTTCGTTCTCAGCCGCCGCTTCCTAAGGCATCGGCACACATCTCGCAGTCCTTAAGTCCTACCAAGTACGAGGAGGCCGACATGATCCGCAAGACGACCGCCGTCGCTCTGGTTCTCTCCGCCGTCCCTGCGGCGCTGGCGCTCACGCTCCTCTCCGGCACCGCGCAGGCCACCGACACGCCGTGGCAGCACAGGGGAGGAAACGACACCCCCTGGCAGCAGCGCACCGCCAATGACACCCCTTGGGGCGCAACCGACACACCGTGGAGCCACAACTCCATCAAGCTGTCCGGCCGCGGTGGCAGCGCGCAGGGCGACGACACCCCCTGGAGCTGACCTCTCCCCCTCCGCACGGACACCCACCACTGGAGACCGGAACCATGCGATTTCACCTGCTGGGCTCACTGGAAGTCCTCGACGACGACCTGCCCGTCCCGCTGGGCGGGGTCAAGCAGCGCGCGGCTCTGGGTTTCCTCCTGCTGCACGCCAACCGGGTGGTGGCGACCAGCAAGCTGCTCCAAGCGCTGTGGCAGGGCGAAGTCCCGCCCACCGCGCGCAAGATGCTCCAGAACGCCGTCTCAGGGCTGCGAGGCGTTCTCACTCCCCACGGCAGCGCCGCCGAGGGGTCCGCATTGCTGCTGACCCACGCGCCGGGATACCTGCTGCGCGTGGACCAGAACTCCCTCGACCTGTCGCGCTTCCAGCAGCTGACCGAACAGGGACGAGGTGAACTGTCCGCGGGCAACTGGCCCGCCGCCGCCAGGGTGCTCCGCAAAGCGCTCAGCCTGTGGCGCGGTCCGGTGCTCGCGGATCTCGTGGAGACCGGGATCAACTGGCCGGAGCTGACCGCCATCAAGGACTGGCGGCTGTCGGCTCAGGAGAACTGCTTCGAGGCGGAGCTCGCCTGCGGCAGGCACTACGAGATCATCGGCGAGCTGGAGTCGTTGATCGAGGTCGAGCCGTATCGCGAACGGCTCAACGGCCAGTTGATGCTCGCGCTGTACCGGTGTGGCCGGCAGGTGGACGCGCTGAGCGCCTACCGCCGCACCAGGGCGGCGTTGGTGGAAGGGCTCGGCCTCGAGCCGGGCCGCGAACTCCAGGAGCTGGAGCGCGCGATCCTCGACCACGCCCCCGTGCTGGACCTTCCGCCGTCGGTGCAGCGCAGGCACCTCCTCGCCGTCAACCAGACTCCTCCTGTTCCCGCTCCCGCTCCTGTCGTGGTGACGTCTCCTGTGGTCGCGGAACCCGTTGCGACGGTGGACGCCCGGGACGTGACGACGGTGGAGCGCAAGCTCGTCAGCGTCGTGATGGTGTCGGCGCAGCTCGGTCTCGCAGCGGGTGACGGCGACCCCGAGGACGTCGACGCGGTGCACCAGGAAGTCGCTGCCGCGGTCGCCGCTGAGGTTTCCCGGCTGGGTGGCGTCGTCGGTGGCAACGTCGGGTCGGTGTTCCTCGCGATGTTCGGTGTGCCGAAGACCGCCGAGGACGACGCCGACCGAGCCGTGCGTGCTGCTCTCGCCGTTCGCGATCGTCTGGCTTCTGTGGCGGACGTGCAGATCGGTGTGGCCACCGGTGACTCTCTTGTGCGTTTGCCTGCTGTTGGTACGCCTACTGCTACGGGCGTGTTGTTGGACCAGTGCCGTCAGCTGATGGCGTTGGCACCGCTTGGTGCGGTGCGTGCGTGCACCTCGACGCGTGAGGCCGCGGTTTCCGTGACGTGGGAAGCCGATGGCGCGCCGTCCGGTGGCTGGCAGGCGGTGTCGTGCGTGTCGCCCAGCGGGGTTGACCGTCGGACGCAGGCCGCCGTGCCGTTCGTGGAACGCGAGCGTGAACTTCTTGTGTTGCAAGGACTTCTTGAGGAAGTCCGCACTCGGCGCCGTCCGCACTTCGTGACCGTGCTCGGCGAGGCCGGTGTCGGCAAGACGCGTCTCGTCAACGAGCTGGCCTCTACTTCTTCGGCTCTGCGCGGTACCGCAACGGCTTTCGGCGACGACCACGGCTACGGGCCGTTGGCGGACGTGGTGAGCGGGTTCTCGTCGTTCGAGACCCTGCGCGCCGCGCTCGCCTCGCTGGTCGGCGTCGGCGAGCTCGCGGACCGGTTGCACGGCAGCCTGGCCTGCCTGGCCTCGCCCGGTGCCGGTGTGCAGCCCGACTTCCCGTCGTGGCGGCGGTTCCTGGAGGAGGTCGCGGAGGCGTCACCGCTGGTCGTGCTGCTGGAGGACGTGCACTGGGCGAACGACGTGGTGCTCGACTTCATGGAGGAGTTGAGCGAGCACGCCAGTTCGGTGCCGTTGCTGGTGATCGCGACCGCACGGCCGGAGCTGCTGCAGCGCAGGCCGTCGTGGTTCGGCGGCAAGCGCAACGCGACCACGATCAGCCTGGACCCGTTGTCGCACAACGGGACGCGCAATCTGCTGAACTCCTTGCTGCCCGCCGGCGAGCTGTCGGCCGAGTTGTGGCAGGCGTTGATGTCGTGCGTCGGCGGCAACCCGTTGTTCGCCACCGAGTACGCACGGATGATGGCCGACCCACGGATGGTGTGCGTGCAGAACGGCACGTCGTTGCCTCTGCCGCCATCGGTGCGTGGCGTGCTCACGGCCCAGCTCGACTCGCTGCCGTTCGACGTGAAGGCAGTGCTCCAGGACGCGGCCGTCGCGGGCGACCTGGTGTCGCCTGGAGCCGTGGCAGCGACTGGCGGACGGGACGCGCTGGAGGTCGCGAAGGCGCTGGAACTGCTGGAACAGCGCGACTTCCTGCGCCGACAGGGCCGCAACAGCGAGACGGGCGAGATCGAGTACGGCTTCCGGCACCTGCTGGTGCGCGACGTGGTGGCCGAGCAGCTGCCCCGCGCGTTGCGGGCGGCGAAGCACGAACAGGCCCAGGCGTGGTTCGAGGAACCCGCCCTGGACCTCACCGACCGCCGGGCGGGCTAGCCCGGTGCAAAGCTGAACGCCGGGCCGCGCGCCCACCCCCTGCGCGCTGCCCGGCGTTCGGTTGTTCTGCTCAGCCGCGGACGACCTGCACCAGGTGGTCGACGACCTCGGCGACCGGCACGTCGGCGCGTTCGCCGGACTTGCGGTCCTTGACCTCGACCACGCCGTCCTTCAGGCCGCGGCCGACGACCAGGATCGTCGGGATGCCGACGAGTTCGGCGTCCGCGAACTTCACGCCGGGGCTCGCCTTGCGGTCGTCCAGCATGACCTTGAGGCCCTTGTCGCTGAGCTGCTTCGCGAAGTCCTCACCGGCCTGCATCAGCGTCTCGTCCTTGCCGGCCACCACGACGTGCACGTCGGCAGGGGCGACGTTGCGGGGCCAGATCAGGCCGCGGTCGTCGTGCGACTGCTCGGCGATGACCGCGACGAGCCGCGAGACGCCGACGCCGTACGAGCCCATGGTGATGCGGACGGGCTTGGAGTCCGGGCCGAGGGCGTCGAGCGTGAACGCGTCCGCGTACTTGCGGCCGAGCTGGAAGATGTGGCCGATCTCGATGCCGCGCGCGGCGACCAGCACACCCTGACCGTCCGGGGACGCGTCGCCCTCCCGCACCTCGGCGACGTCGATGACGCCGTCGGGGGTGAAGTCGCGGCCCGCGACCAGGTCGACGACGTGGTGGTCGGCCTTGTCGGCGCCGGTGACCCACGCCGTTCCCGTGACGACGCGGGGGTCGGCGAGGAAGCGGATGCCGTTGGCCTGGATCGCGCCCGGACCGATGTACCCCTTGACCAGGAACGAGTTCTTGGCGAAGTCGGCCTCGTCGACCATCGCGACCTCGGCGGGCTCCAGCGCGGCCTCGAGGCGCTTGAAGTCGACCTCGCGGTCACCGGGGACGGCGACGGCGAGCAGCGTCCAGTCCTTCTCACCGGGCTTCTTGGTCTTGACCAGGACGTTCTTCAACGTGTCGGCCGCGCTGAACTTGCGGTCGGTGTTGGCGTTGAGGAAGTCGACCAACGTCTCGATGGTGGGCGTGGCCGGCGTGTGGTGCACCTGCGCGGCGGGCTTGTCCTCGATCGACTGCGCGGCGGGCACCGGCGTCTTGACCGCCTCGACGTTCGCCGCGTACCCGGACTCGGTGCTGCGCACGAACGTGTCCTCACCGGTCTCCGCGACCGCGAGGAACTCCTCCGACGCCGACCCGCCCATCGCACCGGACGTGGCGGAGACGATCACGTACTCCAGGCCCAGCCGGTCGAAGATGCGGATGTAGGCGTCGCGGTGGTTCTGGTACGACTGGCTGAGACCCTCGTCGGTGAGGTCGAACGAGTACGAGTCCTTCATGAGGAACTCGCGCCCGCGCAGGATGCCCGCACGGGGACGCGCCTCGTCGCGGTACTTGGTCTGGATCTGGTAGAGCGTGACGGGGTAGTCCTTGTAGGAGCTGTACTCCCCCTTCACGGTGAGGGTGAACATCTCCTCGTGCGTGGGCCCGAGCAGGTAGTCGGCACCCTTGCGGTCCTTGAGCCGGAACAGGTTGGGCCCGTACTCCTCCCACCGGTTCGTCGCCTCGTAGGGCTCCTTCGGCAGCAGCGCGGGGAACTGGATCTCCTGCGCGCCGAAGGCGTCCATCTCCTCGCGGACGACGGCCTCGATGTTGCGCAGGACCTTGAGCCCCAGCGGCAGCCAGGAGTACCCGCCCGGCGCGACGCGGCGGACGTAGCCGGCGCGCACCAGCAGCTTGTGGCTGGGCACTTCGGCGTCCGCCGGATCCTCGCGAAGGGTGCGCAGGAACAGCGACGACATCCTGGTGATCACGGTGGGTACTCCTCGTTCACGGGCAGTTGAAACAGCGTACTGGTTGGACTTCTTTTGGGATCGCGCGCGGTGCTCTGCACAGCCCCTGACCTGCGCTTCCGATAATTGTCAGACCCCCTGAGTAGCGTCCCTCCCATGCCTCTTTCCATCGACATGATCACGATCGACACGGGCGACGCCCGCAAGCTGGCCGAGTTCTGGACCGCCGCCCTGGGCACCACGATCCAGAACGACTGGGGCGAGTTCCTCGTCCTCGCCCCCACCGGCTCCGGCCCCGCCCTCGGCATCCAACAGGTGCCGGACGCCACCCCGGGCAAGAACAGAGTCCACTTCGACTCGCACGTGCCGGACCGCAAGGCCGAGGTGGCCCGGCTCGTGGCGCTGGGGGCCGAGGAGGTGGCGGTGCAGACCGTGCCGGGCCTGGTGTGGTCGGTGCTGGCGGATCCGGACGGCAACCAGTTCTGCGTGGGCCAGCCAGGCGAAGAGCTCTGACCCAGCCGCCTGCCGGAAGCGTCACCGGGCGAAGCCTCGCCAGGAGAGGCCTCCGGCCGGCGAAGCTTCCAGCCAGGATGCTCGCGGCAAGCGAGGTCTCCGGCAGCTGGCGGCGGTGTGGCTTTCGCAGCTGGGGCTTGCGGCCGTGCGGCTTCTGGCAGCTGGGGCGTGCGACCGTGCGGCACCGCCTGCCTGAGGACCGCCGTGCGGCAAGTCAGGGCGTCCGCTCGGGCCGACAACCTGGCCTCACCCTGCCGACGCCCCGTCAGCCAGCCGATCCCGAACACCCAGTTCCAGGCCTGCCCGCACCAACCACCGGCACCAGCTACCCAGCCTTGCCACCGGCACCAGCTCGCCACTGGCACCACCCTTGCCAGCCGCACCAGCCTTGCCACCCAGCTGTCCAGCCTTGCCGATGGCACCAGCCTCCCCAGCGCTCGCCAGCTACCCAGCACCGCCAGCCAACTACGCAGCTCCAGCGACCGCCGACCGATCAGCCCCAAACCTCTCGACCCTGCACCAGCTTCCCCAGCGCCCGTCGGCTACCCAGCACCACCGCCAGCCAGCCACGCAGCCCCAACAACCGCCGACCGATCAGCCGCAGTCTCTCGACCCCGCACCAGGTTCCCAGCGCTCGCCGGCTACCCAGCATCACCGCCAGTCAGCCACACAGCTCTAGCAAACCGCCGACCGCTCAGCCCCGAACGCCCAGCCCTGCACCAGCTACCCAGCCCAGCCAGCCACCCAGCCCGAACCGTGCGGCCCGCTAGCCACTCACCCCTGGCAGTCCACCGGCAACCCGTAGTCGACCCAAGTCCGCACCACCCCGAACCCGGCCCGCTCATAAACCCCGAGCGCACCATCCGAGTTGGCCGAGTCCACCGAAAGCCCCGCCCGCTGGAACCCCGCAGCCGCCCCCTGAACCAACGTCCAGCTGAGCAACCCCGAGGCCACCCCACGCCCGCGGTGCTTCTCCAAGGTGCCGACGTCCCCGATCCACAACTCACGCACCCCGGTCATCTCCTCGACGACCGGGTAGTGCCGCGCAAGCACGAACCCCACCACCGCGCCCTCGTACAGCGCGAGAAAGGAGGAAGCCGGCACGAACCGCGCGCTGTCGGTGAACGACGCCGCCCACTCCTGCGGGCTGCGATCGGTCGAACCCCAGTGCCGCGCGAACGCCGCGTTGCAGACCTGCCTGACCTCTTCGGTGCGGGCCGCCGAGAACGGCACCACCTCGTAGCCCGCCGGGGTCGGGACCTGGGCGAGTGACTCGCCCAGTGCCACCTCCAGTTCGTGGAAGTGGCGGTCGGCGGTGAAGCCGAGCCCTTCGACCAGGGCGACGTGACCCGCGGCCCGGCTCTCGACCATGGCGGTCACGACGAGCGGCAGGTCGGGGTGTCGCCGAGTGTGGAGTTCGCGGGCGAGCGCGGTGAGCTTCTGCACCAGCGACTGGCCGATGCCGCGGCGGCGGAACGCCGGGTGCACGAGACCGTCGAGGCGGAGTCGGTGTGCGCCAACGGGTTGGTCGCGCGGGGCCAGCAGGCCGTAGGCGACCAGCCGGGAGTCGGCAACCGCGCCCAGCGAGCCGACGAGCAGATCGACCCTGCCGAACGACTCCGTGAAGTCCTCTTCGGACAGCAGTTCGCCGGTGTCGTCGACGGCCTCGGCCGCGTTGTAGAGCGCCGACACCTCAGCGATGTCAGCCGACGTGAGCGGGCGCCACACGAGTTCCACAAAACCCGAAGCTACGGAAGGGAGGTAGCCCCGACAACTGAATAACGCGTTGCCCGCCGAACGCGGAAAAGGCCATCCTCCAAGGGATGACATCTCCAGAGATCGCTCCGCTGCACGAGGACCTGACGTTCCACGGTCCGTTGTCCGAGGAACGGGCGGCCCGCCTGATCCGGTCGTTGGCGCCACTGGACCACGCTCACGTGGTCGACGTCGGCTGCGGCTGGGCGGAGTTCCTGCTGCGCATCCTGGAAGCGGTGCCGACGGCCACGGGCACGGGGGTGGATCGCGACGCGAAGGGCATCGCGCACGCCAGGGCCAACGCCGGCGCCCGAGGTCTCGCCGACAGGGTGAATCTCCTGGAGGCCGACGTGACCGGGTGGCGGCCGGAGCGGCCCGCCGACGTGGTGATCGTCAACGGTGCCAGCCAGGTGTGGGGCGGGGATCCGTTGCACCACACGGCGAACGCGTTGACGGAGGCCAGGAAGTTGCTGGCGCCGCGCGGGCGGTTGTTGCTGGGTGAGGGTTTCTGGGAGCAGGAACCCACCGAGGCGCAGCTCGCGGCGATGCCGGTGCCCAAGGCGCAGTACCGCTCGCTGGCGGACCTCGTCGACCTGGCGCACGCCCACGGCTACCGGTTGGTGGCGGTGGAGCAGGCGAACCAGGACGAGTGGGACGTCTTCGAGAACGGCCATGCCCTGGCCTGGGAACGCTGGCTGCGCGACAACCCCGACTCCGAGCACGCCGCGCAGATCAGGGCGACGGCCGACAACCAGCGCAACTACCGGATGCGCGGGTGGCGCGGCACGATGGGCCTCGCCTACCTGACCCTGCAGGCGCCCTGACCGGGTGAGGTGGCCCGCACCGGAAAGCGCGCGCACCTCGAAACCAGGGGGAACGCGACCGGGCTCGACCCGGCGGCAGCGGCGCAGCAGCGAGGCGGCGACCTCGTCGACCACGGTGCCGGGCCGCCTCGCCGAGCAGACGCTCCTCCGCGTCGGTCAACGCGGGCAGTGCTTCCTGGACGAGGACGGCGACGTCCTCCGGGCGCATCCGGGCGCCGAGTGAGCGGTGCAGGCGGCCGAGTGCGTCCACGTCTTCCAGAGGACCACGCAGGTCCAGCGGTTTTCAGCGCGAGAAGCCGCTGCCCTACGCTTCTCCCGTGCTGGTGCTGCTTCCCCCGTCGGAGACCAAGGCGATCGGCGGCGAGGGCGCGCCGCTCGACCTCGACGCGCTGTCGTTCCCCGAGCTCAACCCCGTGCGCGACAAGCTCGTGTCCGCGCTGGCCGACCTCGCGCAGAACATCCCGGCGAGCCTCAAGGCGCTCGACATCTCCGAACGTCAGCTGGACGAGGTGCACCGCAACGCCCAGCTGCGCACGTCGGAGACCACGCCCGCGCTGCTGCGCTACACCGGCGTGCTCTACGACAACCTCGACTTCCCGTCCCTGAAGAAGATCGAGAAGGAACGCGCCTGCGAACGGCTGGCGGTTGCGTCGGCGCTGTTCGGAGCCCTCAAGGGCGGCGACCCGGTGCCCGCGTACCGGCTGTCCGGCGGCACGACGCTGCCCGACCACGGCAGCCTCCGCACGCTGTGGAAGCCCTCGCTGGAGCCCGTGCTGAAGACCGCCGACGAGTTCGTCGTCGACCTGCGCTCCGGCGCGTACTCGAGCCTCGCCAAGATCCCGCACGCCGTCGTCGTCCGCGTGGTCACGAGCGAGGGCAAGGTCGTCAGCCACTTCAACAAGGCGCACAAGGGCCTGCTCGCCCGCGCCATCGTGCGGTCCGCGAGCGAGCCGAAGGACCTGAAAGGCCTGGTCAAGCTCGCACAGAAGGCCGGGCTCAAGATCGTGCCGACGGGCGCCAAGACCGCGGACCTGATCACGGATTAATTCGGTTGCGGGCTCTCGGGCCCGCACGGCAAGCTTCTCCCCGAAGCGTGACATCGGAGCTGGATCGAGGAGGTGCGTGATGTCAGAGCCTGTCTTTGGACGTGGCACCGCACTCGCGACCCGTCCAGCCGCCCTTCGCGCCTGATCAGCATCGTTTGATCGCAGAGCGCCAGTAGGGCGGTCACCCTTCATCTTTGGGAGACCCCACCGTGCGCGAGCACGATCTTTACGAACGTTTCGAAACGTCCTACGACGACGCCGACACCATGCGTCGCAAGGGAAAGCGCAGCAGGAGCAACCGGGCCGCCGACGACGGGGAACCGACTCGTCGCGGCCGCATGACCGAAGAAGAGAAGATCCGCGTCGCACGAGTGCGCGAGGACCAGCTCAGTTCGGCGGACACCCCCGAGGACGGCGACCGCTGGTCCACGTGGGGCGACGCCGACCAGGGCCCCAAACCGCACCCGAGCTGGCTCATCACGGAACTGGCCGCGGTCGACCGCGAGCTCGGCATCGTGAAGACCGGCAAGGAGGCCGACGTCTTCCTGCTGGAGCGCGCGATCGGTGAGAGGGCGTGCCTGCTCGCCGCCAAGCGCTACCGCAGCAACGACCACCGGATGTTCCACCGCGACGCGGGGTACCTCGAGGGTCGTCGCATGAAGAAGTCCCGTGAGACGCGGGCGATCGCGAACCGCACCGCGTTCGGGCGCAACCTGATCGCGGAGCAGTGGACGGTCGCGGAGTTCGCCGCGCTCACGAAGCTGTGGCAGATCGGCGCGCCCGTGCCGTACCCGGTGCAGCGCAGCGGTACCGAGCTGCTGCTGGAGTTCATCGGGGACCACGAGGGCAACGCGGCACCGCGGCTCGCGCAGACCCGTCCCGACGAGGACGAGCTGCTCGACCTGTGGCGTCAGCTCGTCGCGGCGCTGATGACGTTGTCGGAAGCCGGGATCACGCACGGCGACCTCTCGGCGTACAACCTGATGGTGCACGACGGCAGGCTGGTCATGATCGACCTGCCGCAGGTGGTCGACCTCGTCGCGAACCCGCGCGGCGTGGAGTTCCTCGACCGCGACGTCCGCAACATCTGCGGCTGGTTCGCCTCGAAGGGCCTTCCGCCGGAGATCGGAGACCCGTCCGCGCTGGTCACGACGTTGCTGGACGTGGCGGGCATGTCGTGAGTGACGCGCGCGCCCGGC
Organism: Lentzea sp. JNUCC 0626; assembly: GCF_043632865.1. Taxonomy (NCBI): domain Bacteria; kingdom Bacillati; phylum Actinomycetota; class Actinomycetes; order Pseudonocardiales; family Pseudonocardiaceae; genus Lentzea; species Lentzea sp. JNUCC 0626. The sequence continues at coordinate 9,058,692 of NZ_CP171635.1, read as the reverse complement.
AGTGTCCAACGACACGGCCGGGCGCGCAACGCGTTGTCAATGATCAGCTAGACTGTAAAAGCACCGATGAAGGCTTGACCGCCGTTGACCGGTGCGTCCACCTACTCATTCAGGCGTGAACCATCACGCCGGGCTCGTCCTTGTGAACTGGCACCGCGACTCCCGCGGGGCAGCCTTGAGACGTGCCATGTCTCGGAGGTTTGTTTTGCCATCCATGTCCGAAGGTCGTTCCGAGCGCGGACAGAGCCGCAGGTCACCGCGGCGTCGCTCGGGTCGCCAGGGCAACTCCTCGCGTCCGCAGTCGCGGGTCGAGGAACCGATCGTCGCCGAGCACTTCGAGAGCACGCTGCCGGAAGGCCCGCTGCCCTCGTTCGCCGAACTCGGCCTCTCCGACGCTTTGATCCGTTCGCTGGCCGCCAACGAGATCACCGAGCCGTTCCCCATCCAGGCGGCCACCCTGCCCGACTCGATGTCGGGCAAGGACATCCTCGGCCGCGGCCAGACCGGCTCCGGCAAGACGCTGGCGTTCGGTCTCGCGATGCTGACCCGTCTCGCCGGCGGCCGTTCCGCGCCGCACAAGCCGCGCGGTCTCATCCTCGTCCCCACCCGTGAGCTCGCGATGCAGGTGGAGACGGCGCTCATGCCGCACGCCCGCGCGCTGGGCCTGTGGTGCCGCGTCGTCGTGGGCGGCACGTCGTTCCCGCGCCAGATCGACCACCTGCGCCGCGGCGTCGACCTGCTGATCGCCACGCCGGGCCGGCTGTCCGACCACGTCCGCCAGGGCACGTGCGACCTCGGCTCCGTCGAGATCACCGCGCTGGACGAGGCCGACCAGATGGCGGACATGGGCTTCATGCCCCAGGTCCGCGCGATCATGGACCTGACCCCGCAGGACGGACAGCGCCTGCTGTTCTCCGCGACGCTCGACGGCGACGTCGACAAGCTGGTCCGCCAGTACCTGCACTCCCCGGTGACGCACTCGGTGGCCCCGCCCACCGCGAGCGTCACGACCATGGAGCACCACCTGCTGCTCGTGTCCCAGGAGGACAAGCAGAACGTGGTGACCGAGGTGGCCGCGCGCGAGGGCCGCACGATCATGTTCGTGCGCACCAAGCACCACGTCGACCGCCTGGCCAAGAAGCTCCGCTCGGTCGGCGTCCACGCGGGCGCCCTGCACGGCGGCAAGGCGCAGAGCGCCCGCACCCGCGTGCTCGGCGAGTTCCGCGAGGGCACCACGCCGGTCCTGATCGCGACCGACGTGGCCGCCCGCGGCATCCACGTCGACGACGTCTCGCTCGTCGTACACGTCGACCCGCCGGCCGACCCGAAGGACTACCTGCACCGCGCAGGCCGCACCGCACGTGCGGGCCAGTCCGGCACGGTCGTCACGCTGGTCACGCACGACCAGCGCCGCGCCGTCCAGGGCATGGCCGCCCGAGCCGGCATCCGCCCGGAGAGCACGAAGGTGCGCCCCGGCGACGACGACCTGGTCCGCATCACCGGCGCGCGCATGCCGTCGGGCGAGCCGATCGTCGAGCGCGAGAAGCCGGCCCGCCGAGGTGGCGGAGGCCGTCGCTTCGGCGCTCCCGCCGCCGGTGGCGCGAGCCGCGGCGAGTACCGCGGTGGCTCGGGTCGCCGGTCCGAGGGCGGCGGCGAGTTCCGCGGCGGACCGCGCCGGTCGGAGCGGTCCGAGGGTGGTCGTTCGTTCGGCCGCACGGAGCGGGGCAGCAGCGCGGGTCGTCCGCGCCGGGCACCGCAGCACTGAGCTTGATCTGATCGACCGCTGAGGCCGCTTCCCCTTCTCGGGGAGGCGGCCTCAGCCGTGTCCGGGGTCCGCGGGCACGGCCGGATACGGTGGCCCATGGGGCGGAACTGGTACCTGCTGTGGAGCGGCAACGCGATCTCGGCGCTCGGCGACGGGATCTTCCTGGCGGCACTGCCGTTGCTCGCCGCCACCCTCACCCAAGATCCGAAGCTGATCGCCGGAGTGAGCTTCTTCGGCACCCTCCCCTGGCTCCTGGTCTCCCTCTCCGCCGGCGCAGCCGCCGACCGGTACGACGGCAGACGCCTGCTCCTCACCGCACTCTGGGTGCAATGTGCACTCATGGCCGTGCTGGCCGTGTTCCACAGTGCACACATCGTTTTCCTTTATGGCATGGCGTTTCTGATCGGTGCGGCCGAGACCGTCCCGAAGGCCGTGGGTCAGCCGCTCATCAAGGCCACCGTCGAAGACCACCTGCTGGAGCGGGCGAACGGCCGGTTGTTCGCCTCGCAGGCGGTGGCGTTGCAGTTCGTGGGACCGCCGCTCGGCGGACTTCTGTTCGCGATGACGATCCCGGCGCCGTTCTGGGTCAACGCGCTGACGTTCGCCGTCGCGGCCGCGTTGGTCACGGGAATGCGCAGTCACCAATCATCGGCCATCAGACCGAAGGTCCGCGAAGGCCTCTGATGGCTACTACGACACAAGGCTTTGCGGACCATCACGGTCGTGTCGGAGACGACTAACCTGTGCACGCCGATGCCTGTGGCGACGACAGAGTTGTTCGCCCAGCAACGCCTCGGGCTCACCGGCGCGGGCTTCAGCGCGCTCCTGGCAACGCTCGTCCGCAGAAGCGTGGCGGGCGGGCTGCAGGCCGAAAGGCTGCTCACCCGGCTCCGGCACACGACCGCAGCGACCGTCGCGCTGATCCCGTTGTCGTGGCGGGAATTGTCGTCGCCGCAGGCGATCTGAGCGATGTGGTGCCCGCGGTGGTGAGCTCGATGTGCGAGGCGGGCGGGGTGGCGCGGCGGCGGCGAGTTGTCCACAGATCGCCGAACGGTGGGTTGACAAGGCAGCAGCGCCGCTAAATTCGAAGGACCTGAGGTGTGGGTGGTCAGCCCCCTGGGTGGGCGGGGCCGAACGCGCGTCCTTCGGCCTGCTCGCGTGCCTTGGCGGGCCGCTCCGCCTCGTGCGCAGCGGCCCGATGGCCAGTCTCAGACCGCTGCGGCGAACTGAGCTGAGTACAGCCGGTGGTAGGCGCCTTCCCTAGCCAGGAGTTCGTCGTGCGTGCCCTGTTCGACGATGTGGCCCGCCTCCATCACGAGGATCAGGTCGGCGTCGCGGATCGTCGAGAGGCGGTGGGCGATGACGAACGACGTGCGGGACGAGCGCAGGGCCGCCATCGCGTGTTGGACCGAGGATTCGGTGCGCGTGTCGACGGAGCTGGTGGCCTCGTCGAGGATCAGCAGGGTCGGGTCGGAGAGGAAGGCGCGGGCGATGGTCAGCAGCTGCTTCTCGCCCGCCGAGACGTTCGAGCCCTCCTCGTCGATCACGGTGTCGTAGCCCTCGGGGAGGCAGCGCACGAAGCGGTCCACGTAGGTCGCGCGGGCCGCGGCCATGATCTCTTCCTCGGTGGCGCCCGGTTTGCCGTAGGCGATGTTGTCGCGGATCGTGCCGCCGAACAGCCAGGTTTCCTGGAGCACCATGCTCGCCTGCGAGCGGAGGTCGGAGCGGCTCAGCGAGGTGATGTCGACGTCGTCCAACGTGATGCGGCCGCCGCTGAGTTCGTAGAACCGCATGATCAGGTTGACCAGGGTGGTCTTGCCGGCGCCGGTGGGGCCGACGATGGCGATCATCTGGCCCGGTTCGGCTACGAGCGAGAGGTTCTCGATCAACGGCTTGGCAGGGTCATAGGAGAAGGACACGTTCTCGAACTCGACCTTGCCGCAACGCCACGGGGGCGCAACAGCATCAGCCGGGTCCGGGAGTTGTTCGGGGGCGTCGAGCAGTTCGAAGACGCGCTCGGCGGAGGCGACGCCGGACTGCAGCAGGTTCGACAGCGAGGCGGCCTGGGTGAGGGGCTGGGTGAACTGGCGCGAGTACTGGATGAACGCCGTGACCTCGCCCAGGGTCATCGAACCAGTCGTGATGCGCACGCCGCCGATCACCGCGATCGCGACGTAGCTGAGGTTCGACAGGAACATCATCGACGGCATGATCAGGCCCGAGACGAACTGCGCGCCCGCCGCGGCTTCGTAGAGTTGGGCGTTGCGGCGGCGGAACTCCGCCTCCGACTCGGCCTGGCGCCCGAACGCGGTCACGAGCTGGTGGCCGCTGAACGCCTCCTCGATGTGCGCGTTGAGTTCGCCGGTGTGCTTCCACTGCGCCACGAACTGCTTCTGCGCGCGCTTGCCGATCATGCCCGTCAGCACCACGGAGAGCGGGATGACCAGCATCATGATCGCGGCCAGCAGCGGCGAGATCACGAACATCATCACGGTCACGCCGAGGAGCGTGAGCAGGGCGGTGAGCAGCTGGCTCATGGTCTGTTGCAGGGTCGTCGAGATGTTGTCGATGTCGTTGGTGACGCGGGAGAGCAGCTCACCGCGCGGCTGGCCGTCGAAGTACTTCAGCGGCAGGCGGTGCAGCTTCTCCTCGACGCTCTCGCGCAGCCGGTAGACCACGCGCTGCACGACGTTGTTCAGCAGCCGCCCCTGCATCCAGCTGAACAGCGAGGAGAACACGAACAGGGCCAGTGCGAACCCGAGAACGCCCGCCAGCGCGCTGAAGTCGATGCCGGAGCCGCGCAGGCCGTTGAAGATGATGTCGGTCGCGTCACCGAGGATCTTCGGCCCCACCACGGTGAACGCGATGCCGAGCACGCCCAGTGCGACGACAAGAACGAACGTGACGCGCTCGGGCTTCATCAGGCTGGCCACGCGCCGGGCGGACGCGCCGAAGTTCGACGCCTTGCTGACCGGGGCCTGCATCCCGAACCGCGCGGCGGGTCCGGTCGCCGGTCGCTGCTGCTGCTCGCGGGTGGTCATGACGCTTCCTCCGGCGTGAGCTGGGAGTGGACGATCTCCAGGTACGTGGGACAGCCGGCCATCAGCTCGGTGTGCGTGCCGCGGCCGACGATCTCGCCCTTCTCCAGCACCAGGATCTGGTCGGCTTCGGCCACTGTGGACACCCGCTGCGCCACGACGATCACGGCCGCGTCGCGCGTGTAGGGTCGCAGGGCCGCGCGCAACGCCGCGTCGGTGGCGAGGTCGAGCGCGGAGAACGAGTCGTCGAACAGGTAGACGTCCGGACGGCGGACGAGTGCGCGCGCGATGGAGAGCCGTTGCCGCTGGCCGCCGGACAGGTTCGTGCCGCCCTGCGCGATCACCGAGTCGAGGCCGCCCATCGCGGTCACGAAGCCGGTGGCCTGCGCGATGTCCAGCGCCGCCCACAACTGGTCGTCCGAGGCGTTCTGGTCGCCGTGCAGCAGGTTCGACCGCACGGTGCCGGTGAAGAGGTAGGACTGTTGTGGCACAAGGCCGATCCGCGACCGCAACGCCTCGGGGTCCTGCGCCCGGACGTCCACGCCGCCGACTCGCACCTCCCCCGCCGTCACGTCGATCAACCGCGGGATCAGGCTCATCAGCGTCGTCTTGCCCGACCCGGTGCTGCCGATGATCGCCGTGGTCTGCCCGGCGCCGACGGAGAACGACACGTTCGGCAGCACCGGCGCGTCCGCCCCGGGGTACCGGAACTCCACGCTCTCAAAGGAAACCGAACCACGACCAGGAGCAGCCGCGACGGGCTCGACGGGCGCGTGCACCGACGGTTCGGTCTCGATGACCTCCATGATCCGCCCGGCGCTGACGGCCGCACGGGGCACCATCGTCGAGATGAACGACGCCATCATCACGGACATCAGGATCTGCAACAGATAGGCGAGGAACGCCGTCAGCGCGCCGACCTGCATCTCGCCGTCCGCGACGCGGTGCGCCCCGAACCACAGCACCGCGACGCTCGAGATGTTGAAGATCAGCGTGACCGTCGGGAAGATCATCACCTGCAACCGGCCCGCCCGCAGCGCGATGTCCGTGAGCTGCGCGTTGGCGTCGGCGAACCGCGCGGTCTCGGACTTCTCCCGCACGAACGCCCGCACCACGCGCACGCCGGTGAGCTGTTCGCGCAGCACCCGGTTGACGTGGTCGACGCGCTCCTGCTGGCGGCGGAACAACGGCACCATCCGCAGCGTGATCAGCGAGACGGCGATCGCCAGCACCGGCACGCAGACCAGCAGCAGCCACGACAGCCCGACGTCCTCGCGCAACGCCATCACCACGCCGGCGACGGACATGATCGGCGCGGCGACGAACATCGTCGTCAGCATCACGACCAGGACCTGCACCTGCTGCACGTCGTTGGTGGTGCGGGTGATCAGCGACGGCGCCCCGAAGCGCGCGACCTCCTGCGCGGAGAACGAGCCGACCCGGTGGAACACGCCCGACCGCACGTCCCGCCCGAACGCCATCGCGGTGCGCGTTCCGTACCGGACCGCCACAATCGAACACGCGATCTGCACCAGCGAGACGGCGAGCATCCAGCCGCCCAGCTCGACGATGTAGGACGTGTCGCCTCGCGCGACGCCGTTGTCGATGATGTCGGCGTTGAGACTGGGCAGGTACAGCGAGGCGATCGTGCCGATGAGCTGGAGCACGACGACGATGGTCAGCTCGCGCTTGTACGGTCGGAGGTACGTGGTCAGCAGCCGGGTGAGCACCCGGTCCTCTCCCGAACGCGCGGGTGGCGCACCGGGGTCGGGGCGGCTGGGCGCCGCGACGGTCTGGGCGGACACGGGGAGCTCCTCCGGGTCGAGGTCGGTGCCCCTCCAGTAAATCGACAAGAATCGTGATAGTCAAGATTTATTACTAAATCAGGTGACGCCGCGACGACGAAGGCCGCTCCCCCAACGCGAGGGAACGGCCTTCTTACCCAGGTCAGCGAGCTACTTCTTGGCCGCCGCCTTGAAGTTCCACTGCGCGGCACTGCCGGAGCAGGACGCCGCCGTCACCTTGCCGGCCGCGTCCCGGTAGCACTTGGTGTTGTACTGCATGTCCGAAATGGTCTTGTTCGGGTTGATCGACCACTGCTGGGCCGGTCCGCCGTCGCACTTCTTCAAGATGACCTTGCCGGACGAGAGCGCGGTGCACAGCTGGGGCGAACCCTGCTCCATGAACGCGCCGTGGAACTTGAACTGCTGGTTCGCCGCGCCGGTGCAGGTGGCCGTGGTGAGCTGCGCGCCGGACGCGCCGCCCTGCAGGCACTTGCCGGTCGAGACGTTCTTGTACTCGCCGTTGGTGGTCTTGGGCTTCGCGCCGCCGTAGCACTCACCGGTCGAGGTGTTGAAGATCGGCGTCGAGTCCACGGTCAGGTTCGACGGCGGGTTGATGATCGTCTCTTCGAGCACCGGCTTGCCGTCGTCGTGGTAGTTCGTCAGCGCGTCCTCGCAGTCGATCGCGGCCATGGCGTTGCCACCCTTGCCGCCGACCCACGCGTCGAAGTGCCACAGCTTCGGGCCGCCGTTGGGGCCGTTGCCGCTCCAGTCCTGCTCACAGGAGGAACAGGAGTCCTCCATGATGAAGTACTTCTTGACCCGGGGGAAATAGATCTTCGTGCCCGGTTTGGCCTCTTTGCTGGACGTGGCGAACGTGATCGGGTCGTTCCACGTGCCCTTTCCGCCGGCCGTGTCGTGCAGCCCCGGATAAGCGATGTCACCGCCGGGGGGCGTGTTGTCCCACCAGCCGTAGAACGTCCAGAAGACCTGCTGGGACGCCGGTGCCGCCATCGCGGGTGCCGAAGCGAATGAAGCGAACAAACCGGACATCGCGAGCAAAATACCTGCCGCCAAAGACAGGGCGCGTTTCATGCGTGCCTCCGCACAAACCGGTGGACATAGGCGGCGTGAAAGCAGAGTCCACCGGGTGCGCGGCTTTTGTAAAGAAACTTATCTAACTATTTGCGGAAGCAATGTCCGTGACCGGACCGACCACGATGATCGCCGGAGGACGAATCTCATGAGCCTTCACGTCGGCGCCGAGAGCGTCCAAAGTGGACTTCAGCACGCGCTGAGAAGCGGTGCTGCCCTCCTGGATGACGGCGACGGGCGTCGAGCCCGGACGCCCCTCCATCAACGCCGTGGCGAACGCACCAGCGCGTTCGACCGCCATCATCAGCACGACGGTGCCGTTGAGGCGTGCGATCGCAGGCCAGTCGACGAGCGAGCGCGGGTCATCCGGTGCCACGTGCCCGGAGACGACGACGACCTCGTGCGCCACACCTCGGTGCGTGACAGGCACTCCGGCCAACGCGGGCACACCGAACGCCGACGTCACGCCCGGCACCACGGTCACCGGGATCCCGGCCTCCGCGCACGCCAGCAGCTCCTCGAAGCCGCGCCCGAAGACGTACGGGTCGCCGCCCTTGAGCCGGACGACGAACTTCCCCTCCTTGGCGCGGTCGATCAGCGTCTGGTTGATGAACTCCTGCGACGCCGCGCGCCCGTACGGGATCTTCGCCGCGTCCACGACCTCGACGTGCGCGGGCAGTTCCTCCAGCAGTTCGCGCGGTGCCAACCGGTCCGCCACCACGACGTCCGCGTGCGCCAGCAAACGCTTGCCCTGCACCGTGATCAGCTCCGGGTCGCCGGGACCGCCGCCGACCAGTGCCACGCCGACGGGCGGTGCGGCCTGGTCCGCGATGCGGCCGTCGCGCAACGCCGCCACGAGCCCGTCGCGCACGGACGCCGACCGGCGGTGCTCACCCCCGGCCAGCACACCGATCAGCATGCCGTCGTGCGTGCCGGTCGCGGGCGTCACGGCCGTGCCCTCGACGGCGATGTCCGCGCGCACGCAGAACACACGGGCAGACAGGGCTTCCTCACCGATCTGCGTGTTCACCTCGATGTTGGACGTGCACGCCACCACGTACCAGGCGCCCTCGACGTCACCGGCCTCGAACCGCCGTTCGTGCCACACCAACTCCCCCGCGTCGACCATGCCCTGCACGGCGGGGGTGACGGACGGCGACACGAGCTCGACGGCGGCGCCGGACGCGATCAGGCGGGGCAGGCGGCGCTGCGCGACCGTGCCACCGCCGACCACGAGGACGCGCCGGCCCCGGAGGTCGAGGCCGGCCAGGTAGTGCTGTTCAAAGGGCATGCGTAGAAGCATCCACACCGGACACGCCGTGTCCAGCCGAAGGGAACATGGTCACAGCCGCAGCAGCTCGAAAGAGGTGGCCAGCACCCCTCCGAAGCGCTTTCCCGCGGCTTCTGCCATCGAACGGAGGAACGGCTCCGGGTTCGCCATGTCGCCGCCCAGCTCGTCCAGATACGCCTTGTGCGCGCGCAGGGAGGCCACAGAGGCGTCGAACGAGTCGGTGATGTCCACGCCGTGCGTCGACAACGGTGAGGAGGCGGCCAGCACGTACTTGACGCCCTGCCACTTCGGCAGCCCGAGTTCCGGGAAGATCCACCGGTTGCCCGCGTCCCGCACGGCGTCCACGGCGGCGCGTCCGACGGCGATGTGGTCGGCCATGTTCAGGCCACCGGCGGGCCAGGTCTCGCGGTAGTTCCCGGTGATCACGACTTCGGGCCGGTGCCGGCGGAGGGCGGCGGTGATGTCGCGCCGCAACGGGACTCCGTACTCGATCGTGCCGTCCGGGTGGTCCAGGAACTCGACCTCGGTGACGCCGACGGCGGCACAGGACGCGATCTGCTCCTCGACCCGCAACGGCGCGCAGGTGGCCGGGTCCATCGAGTCGATGCCGTTCTCGCCGCGGCACGCGAGCAGGTACGTGATGTTCTTGCCTTGGGCGGTCCAACGCGCGATTGCGCCCGCACCGCCGTACTCCATGTCATCGGGGTGAGCGACGACGACCAGTGCACTCGACCAGTCCTCGGGCACGGGTTCCAGATCAGCCATGAGAAGCAGGGTGCGCGCCGCGGCACGCACCCTGCAACTGACGAATGACTGCTTACAGCTGAGCGGTGATCACCGAGTTGTACGGCGCGATCCGCGCGTACACACCGGGGTAGCCCGCGCCGGCACAGCCGCGGCCCCAGGACGTGGCGCCGATGAGCTTGCCGCCGTAGACCAGCGGGCCACCGGAGTCGCCCTGGCACGTGTCGGTGCCGCCCTGCGGGAAGCCCGCGCACACCATGGAGGTGTTGCTGTACTGCGGGTACGCGGTCCGGCAGGTCGCGTCCGAGGTCAGCGGCACGTTCGCCTTGAGCAGGTAGCGCGACGCGGAACCACCCGAAGAGGTGGTGCCCCAGCCGAGGATCAGGGCGGAGTTGCCGGCCGCGTAGAGCGCGGTGTCGGCCGGCGTGGCGAGCGGCAGGGTCGCCGAGCTGATGTTGCGGTCGAGCGTCAGCACGGCCACGTCGAAGCCGGAGGTCGCGGTGCGGTAGCTCGGGTGCACCCAGATCCGGGTGACGCTCGCGACCGTGCCCGCAGTGCTCTGCTTGTCGTCACGCCCGTGCACGACGCGCGTGCTGGCGGCGGAACGGCCCGAGACGCAGTGCGCGGCGGTGACGACCTTGTTGGCCTTCACCAGCGTGCCGCCGCAGAACTGCGAGCCGGAGGTCGACGCCAGGTAGACGGCCCACGGATAGGTCGCGGTGCTGGCCCGCGTGCCACCGACGATCATCGGCGAGACGTCGGTCGCGCTAGCCGGAGGGGCGACGAAGAAGATGCTCGCGAGTCCGGTCACCAAAACGGACATGAGCAGGCGATGCAGGGTTTTCGCCATGGTGCCAGTCCTTCCCTTGACGCTGTGTGTGCAGGGTGTGAAGCACGGCACACACAGCGTCAGGGTCGGAGATTCGGCGGCGGAACCGCCATTAGTCGGACATGTCCGACTTCACCGTTGACTCAGGCGATGCCACGGGCCGTGAACGCGGCCTTGACCGTGGCGGCGTCCGCGTCGCCGTAGAGCTTCTTGGCGGTGGCGACCGTCGCGGCGGCAGCCTGGGCGAACGTGGTCGAAGGCGTGTACGAGAACTGCGCCTCCAGCACGATCTTCGCCGCCTTGTCCCGACCGAACGCCTTGTAGACGTCGAACAGGGCACGCGACCAGATCTGGCCGTCGAAGTGGACCTCGTTCTGGCGCTGGCTGACCGTCAGGTCCGTGTCGGTGCGGCGCAGGCAGTGCGGCGTCTCGGTGGTGTACGCCGTGGCGTCCCAGTCCATGATGCACGCGAGCGGGGTCTTGGCGGTGTCCTGGGCGTCGCGAGAGGACATGATCAACGCCCACCAGTCGCCGAAGCCCTCGCCGATCGAGCCGCCGTCGAGCGACGAGCCGAAGCCCGGTACCTGGGCGTCCTGGATGGCGTGGCCGAGTTCGTGCCAGACGACCTCGACGTCCTCGGCGTCGTCGACACCGCCGGTGCCGAACGTGATCTGGTCCTTGCTCGGGTCGTAGAACGAGTTGTCCTCGGTGAGGCCGAGCGTGGTGATCTTCTGGGCCTCGTTGTTGATGTTCGTGAAGCCGAGGCCCTGGATGTACTTCTGCGCCTCGGTCACGCCCCAGTAGGCGTTGACCTGCTCGAAGAAGTCGTTGTTGCGGGTGTAGTTGAACTGGTTGCTCTTGTTGTACGCCAGCTTGTTCTTGGTGCCGGTCAGCTGGGCGTAGGTGCCCTTGAGGTAGCCGGAACCGTCCAGGTTGGACAGCGTGACCGACTTGTACGCTGCGGCGGGAACGGCCGAGTCGGCGTCGTTGCTGTCCTTGAGGTTCTGGTTCTGCTGCGACGACACGGGGTTCGGGCTGAACACCTTGCCGGTGCCGTTGGCGTGCTTGACCAGGCTCTCGGTCTTCACGACCGCGCCGGACTCCGCGTGCACCAGCGTGCGCTCGGATCCCTTGCCGTGGTCGGAGATCACCTCGTAGACGAGCCCGGTGCCGGGCAGCACCTTGAGGTTCGCGCCCTCGGGTGCGTTCGTCTTGGACTTGGCGTCTTCGGCCGTGATGGCGGGCGTGACGTCGACCGTGCCGACCTGCAGGCGGCCGTCGTCCACGGTCTTCACGCCGGTCGCCTTGTCGACGTGCTCGACGTAATAGGCGCCCAGCACGGGTTTTCCGTCGAACGTCTGCTCGTACCAGGTGTGCGTGGCGGTCAGCGAGTCGCGCACGGTCAGCAGACGCAGGCCTTCCTTCGGCGCGGCGGCCTGGGCGTTGATCGTCAGCAGGGACAGTGCGACGCCGGCGGTGCAGGCGACAGCAACAAGACGACGGGCTCTCATGCCGGTCTCCAGTGCTTCGGGCCCCTGTGTGCAGGGAGTGGGGCCGTGTGCATGGCGACGCTAATCAAGAAAACTTCGTTGCTGACCCTACGAAAGAAGGAAAAACATCAGCTTTCCCAGACTCCGGGAACAACAATTACGTCGGCTTCGACCGGAATGTCCAGCGTTGGCCCGGTTCCGAATGCGACGAACGCGACGGCCGCACCCTGAGCGGCCAAATCGCACGCGCCCTCGTGCCGAATTTCCGTACCCGGACGCAAAAGCGGGCTCACCGCGTCGATCGCCTCTTTCGTCCCGACCACGAACGCGGCGCGCCGGATTTCCGCCTCGGCCCGCGGTGTCCGTTCCTGCGCCGCCCCGGGCCCGAGCCCGACCAACGCGAGCCGGCCGCGCGGCAACACCCGCGCCGCAGCCACGGTCACGTTGTCCCGCTTGAACTTCTCGGCCGCCAACTCGACCGGCCCGCCGTACCCGAGACTCTGCGCGCCCTTGATCGCGGCCGCCTCGGCGACGCTCGCCGTGCCCATCGAGTTCCGCACGACCGAACTCGGGTTGGGAACCGGGATCTCCGCCAGTTCCTCGGTCGGGAACGTCAGCAACTCGGCGGTGTCGCCGTGCCAGAAACCCCAGTCCTCCACGGCGTCCACGATGCCGGGTTCGTCCGCCTTGGAGTCGGCCGTCGCGAAAGCCTTGATGGCCCGCAGATCCAAGCCACCGGTGGCGTCCAGTTCGGACAGTGCCGCCCCGACGCTGGTGGCCGACGCACCCCGCGTCGACCCCACCCCGACCACGAGCGTACGCGGCACGATCCGCAGCACGTTCTCCTTGCTGGCCGCGGCCTTGTCGTCCACGACGACCACCCAGGTGGCGTCCTCGCCACCCGGCACGACGTTCGGCGGCAACGCGGGCAGCGGAAAGTTCAACGGGTTGCGCAACACGACCTTCTCGCCGGCCTCGATGGCGGCGGTGCAGGCCGCGACGTCACCGTCGGCGGTGGCGTCGAGCTGCTCGACGAGCTCGTCCAGCATGGAGTCGATGGACGGGCCGGTGGTCACCACGGCGGTGCGGTTGAGCAGGTCGGCGACGTGCCTGGTGAAGACGTCGGCGTCACCGGCCAGCGCCACGACGAAGTGCTGGTCGACGCACACCACGGCCGGGTCGGATCGCTTGTCCCGCAGGAGGGGCGCTACGAGACGGACGGCGGTGGCGGCGTCGAGGAACAGCACGACGGCGCCGAGGCGGGGCCAGAGGCTGCGGACGGCGGGCTTGACCGGGCCGTCGGGGACGACGGCGTCGGCGCCGAGGAGGCCGGCCAGGTCGGCGGCGTCACCGCGCTGGGCGGGTCCGGCGAACACTCCGATCACGCGCGTGCTCCCAGCGGCTGGAAGGGACCAGCCAGGTCACCGATCACTTCTTGGTTCCCCACAACACCGTCACCGGCACGGCGGGCGCGAACCCCGAGTCCAGCAGGCGCGAAGCGGTCCAGTGGACCCCCTCCACCTCGTACCCGGCCGCCGCCAACGCATCCCGCGCCGGCACGATCTCGTCCACGCTCTCCGTCGCCACCACGACCCGCTTGGCCGACACCGCAGCCGAAGCCTTGACCGCGCTCAGGTTCCCCCGCCCGACGAACACCGCATCCGGCCGAGGCAACGAGGGCGCGTCCAACTCGGACTCCTCGACCCGGACGTCGACGCCGTGCGCCGAGGCGTTCGCGATGATCCGCACGCACTGCACGGGGTCCGGTTCGACCGCGATCACGGCAGCACCCAGCCGGGCGCACTCGACGGCCACCGCGCCGGAGCCCGCCAGGACGTCCCACACCAGCACGCCGGGGCGCGGGGCGAGGCGGGCCAGCACGAAGGCGCGGACCTCGGCGCCGAGCACGTGGGTGCGGGTCGCGAACGAGTCGTCGGGCAGGGCCCAGCCGTCGCGGGACTGGAGGAACTCGTTGTCCGCCAGGCACAGCACGGCGGTCGGGGCGGTCCAGCGGCGGGTCACGGCGTCGCGCGGGTCGATCGGGATCAGCTCGTCGCCGTCCTGGACGGTCAAGCTCCTGCGCCAGCCCGCGAGGCCCGCGCCTATCTCGGCGGGGCCGATGCCGTCGGCGAGTTTCACGATGACGGTGGAGTGGGAGCGGCACACGTTCAGCGCCGGACGCAGGCCGTCCGCCGCGTCGACGATCTCGGCGGGGCGGGCGGCTGCGGCCTGCAGCTTCTCGAACGACATCAGTCAGCTGACCGCTTGGCCTTGCGGGCCTGCCTCTTGCGCGGCGTGGCCGTGGAGGCGTTGACCGTCGGCGGCTTCGGCTTGTCGGCCGCCACGACGACCAGTTTCGGCTTCGGGGCCGGCTCTTCCACGGGCTTGCGGACGGACTGCTGTATTTCCTCGACCGCCGTCCACGCGGGGTTCGACTCAGCGGCGGCCGGAACAGCAGCGGACGGAACCGCGGCCGGGATCGGCTCGTCGGTGCGCGTGGCGATGCGCGAGGCGGCGCGGCGCGACCAGCGGGTCGGGCGGGCGGCACGCAGCGGTTCGTCGACGGACGCGGTGGCCGTGGCCGAGACCCGGCGGGTCGGGGCCTTCACGGCCGTGCCGACGAGGAACAGGGTCGGGCGGTACAGCTTGTGCTGCTTCACGACCGACTCCAGGGCGCCGACCGTGGTGTGCACGACGACCTCGTCGGCCTGACTCACCTTGTACGCGACGACGACCGGGGTGTCCTCGGTGTACCCGCCCGCCAGGAGCTTCTCCACGAACTGGCCGGTGCGCGCACCCGAGACCGTGGCGGCCATCGTGGTCTGCAGCGCCGCGAACTCCTGCACGCGCTCGCTGCTCTCCGGCGAGATCAGCACGGTCGAGGACGCCTCGGTCGTGGTGAGTTCGCGGCCGATCTTGGCGGCCGCGGCGGCGACGACGGACACGCCCGGCACGACCTCCACCTCGAGGCCGAGGCGCACGCACAGGTCGTGCTGCTCCTGCACGCCCCCGCCGGTCGCGGCGTCACCCGCATGCAGGCGCACGACGACCTGGCGCGACGCGGCGGCGCGGCGGTACAGGTCGGTGATCTCCTCCTGCGTGACGCGCGAGAAGTCGACCAGGTCGGCCTCGGCCTTCGCGTGCTCGCGGACGCACTCGGCGTCCACGGCGCTCGGAGCCCAGATGACGACGTCGGCTTCCGCGATGCGGCGCGCGCCTCGGACAGTGATGAGGTCGGCGGCACCGGGACCGGCGCCGACGAAGGAGACCCGACCGGTCGTCGTCACGACAGCTCCACAGGGGGTTTGGGGAGAGAGTTAGACGACGACCGTACCGTCTGCCACTCCGGCCACGAACGGGTGGCAGGCCCGCACGAACCGGGCCACTGCTTCCGGATCACCGGCGGGGTGCGTGTGCAGGTACGACGCGTGCACGCCGCCCACGACGAATCCCTCGGCTACAGGCCGTGAATCGACGCCGCGCCAATGCCACGCGGGCGGGTCGGAGTGCGGTGTGGACAGCTGCGTGCGGTGGAACTCGTGGCCGGTCACGCGGCTGCCGGGCGCGTGCAGCGGCGACCCCGCGGACGCCACCGCGTCCCGATAACCCAAGGTCAACTTGGGCGTCATGAACCCCTCGGCGTCGAGCACCCCGCACATCGGGTGCCCGTCGAGCGACCGCGCGAGGTACAGCAACCCTCCGCACTCGGCGTGCACCGGCGCACCCGATCGAGCGAACCGAGCCACCGCCGCGCGCAACGGGGCGTTGGCCGACAGCGCTTCCGCGTGCTGCTCGGGAAATCCGCCCGGCAACACCAGCCCCGCCGTGCCCTCCGGCAGTTCTTCGTCCTTCAACGGATCAAGCACCGCCACGGCCGCGCCCGCCGCCTTCAGCACCTCGACGTGCTCGGCGTACCCGAACGTGAACGCCGCCCCACCCGCGACCGCCACGACCGGTTCCGAAGACACCCGCTCGACCTGCGGCTCCCACGGCGCGACCGCCATCGCGGGCACCGACGCGAGCCTGCGCACCCCGTCGAGGTCGACGTGCTTGGCCACGGCGGCGGTGATCGCGTCCACGGCGGCCACGGCCTCGGCGCCGTGCTCGGCCGCCGTCACGAGCCCCAAATGCCGTGAGGGCAAGGAGAACTGCGGATCGCGCGGCAACACCCCGAGCACGTCGAGACCGACCTCGTCGCACGCCGACCGCAGCACCTGCTCGTGGCGTTCGGAACCGACCTGGTTGAGGATCACGCCACCCAGCCGGACCGTGGGGTCGTAGCCGCGGAAGCCGTGCAGCAACGCCGCGAGCGACCGGCTCTGCCCGCGCGCGTCCACGACGAACAGCACGGGGGCGTTGATCAGCTTGGCGACGTGCGCGGTCGAACCGATGCCGGCGGTGTCGATGCGGCCGTCGAAGAGCCCCATGACGCCCTCGACGACAGCGATGTCGCAGCCCTTCGAGCCGTGCGCGAACAGGCCCGGGACACGATGTTCGCCGACCATGACCGGATCGAGGTTGCGACCGGGACGGCCGGTGGCGAGCGAGTGGTAGCCGGGGTCGATGTAGTCGGGGCCGACCTTGAACGGCGCGACCCGGGAACCGGTGCGGCGCAACGCCGCCATCAGGCCGGTGGCCACGGTGGTCTTGCCGCTGCCGGACGCGGGGGCGGCGATGACCAGCCTGTTCACCACTCGATCCCCCGTTGCCCCTTCTGCCCGGCGTCCATCGGGTGCTTGACCTTCGTCATCTCCACCACGAGGTCCGCCGCGTCGATCAGCTTCTGCGGCGCGTGCCGCCCGGTGATCACCACGTGCTGGTGACCGGGCCGGGAAGCCAGCGCGTCCACCACCTCGTCCACGTCGATCCAGCCCCAGTGCAGCGGGTACGTGAACTCGTCCAGCACGTAGAACCCGTGCCGTTCGCTCTGAAGGCGGCGCGCGATCTCCGCCCAGCCTTCACGTGCGGCGGCGGCGTGGTCGTCCTCGGTGCCCTGCTTGCGGGTCCAGGACCAGCCCTCGCCCATCTTGTGCCACTCGACGGCACCGCCCTCGCCGGTCTCGTCGTGCAGCCGGCCGAGCGCCTTGAACGCGGACTCCTCGCCCACCTTCCACTTGGCGGACTTCACGAACTGGAACACGCCGATGTCCCAGCCCTGGTTCCAGCCGCGCAGCGCCATGCCGAACGCCGACGTCGACTTCCCCTTCATCTCGCCGGTGTGCAGCATCAGCAACGGGCGGTTGCGGCGCTGCCGGGTGGTCAGGCCGTCCTTCGGAACCTCGGTGGGTTGTCCTTGGGGCACAGGGGTTTCTCCTTGCTCGTTGGTCGCTGCTCCGCAGACTCCGGTGAGTTCGCCGGGAAGCGAACTCACGCGGCCCGGACGACGCCGGCGAGGTGGTCGGCGGACAGCTGCTCGAGCCGGACGCAGGTGCCCTGCAACGCCTCGGCGATCTTCGCGGCGAGCCCGAGGCGGACGTGGCCCTGTTCGCAGTCGACGACCACGACGGCGGTCTGCTCCAGCAGTCCGGCGGCCTTCAGCGCGTCCTTGGTCGGGTCGCCGCCGAGGCCACTCGACGTAGCCCGGCCGTCCGTCAGCAGCACCACCAGCGGACGCTTGCGCGGGTCCCGCAGCCGTTCGATCTCCAGCACGCGGTGGGCCTTCAGCAGACCGTCCGCCAACGGCGTGCGGCCGCCGGTGCGCATCTTCTTCAACCGCGTCGCGGCGGCGTCCACGGAAGTCGTGGGCGGCAGGGCGACCTCGGCGGTCTGGCCCCGGAACGTCACCACACCCACCTTGTCGCGGCGCTGGTAGGCGTCGCGCAGCAACGAGATCACCGCGCCGCTGACCGCCGACATCCGCTTCTGCGCGGCCATCGAGCCGGAGGCGTCGACGACGAACAACACGAGGTTCGACTCCTTGCCCTCCCGCACGGCCTTGCGCAGGTCGGCGGCGGTGAGCAGCAGTCCGGGACCGCTGCGGCCCCGCGCGGCCTGGTGCGGCGCGGCGGTCGTCAGCGTGTCGACCAGGTGCAGCCCACTGCCGTCCACAGTGGACGAACGAACGATCCGGCCGGTGCGGGCACGGGCCCGGGAACGCTTGCCCGGCGCACCTTCCCCGACGCCGGGAACCTCCAGCAGCCGCGCCTTGAACGCGGGCGAGGGTTCCGGTGCCGGACGGTCGGCAGGCGCGTTCCCGTTGCCCTTCGGGCCTTCCTGCGGTTCGGGCAGCTCGCCACCGCCGGGGCCGTCGTCGTCCGGACCCTCGTCCGAAGGCTCTTCGGCGTGCTCGGCCGCCTGCTTCATGGCGTCCTCGAGCTGCTGCTCCTCGATGCCGGGCTCGTCGAACGGGTCGCGGCGGCGCCGGTGCGGCAGCGCGAGCCGGACGGCGGTCTCGACGTCGATCTCCTCGACCGCGCCGACCCCGCGCCACGCTGCGTGCGCGACGGCGGCACGGGCGACCACGAGGTCCGCGCGCATGCCGTCGACCTCGAAAGCCGCGCAGACAGCGGCGATCCGGCGCAGCTCACCGTCCGGAAGGGACACTCCGGCCAACCGCGACCGGGCGTCGGTGATCTGCTGCTTCAGCTGCACGTCCTCATCGGCCCAGCGAGCGGCGAACCCGACCGGGTCGGCCTCGTAGGCGAGCCGGCGACGGATGACCTCGGTGCGCACGGCGACGTCCCGCGCGGCCTTCACGGCCACGGTCAGCCCGAACCGGTCGAGCAGCTGCGGCCGCAGCTCACCTTCCTCGGGGTTCATCGTGCCGACCAGCAGGAACTGCGACGGGTGCGACACCGACACGCCCTCGCGTTCGACGTGCGCACGCCCCATCGCGGCGGCGTCGAGCAGCAGGTCGACCAGGTGGTCGTGCAGCAGGTTGACCTCGTCGACGTAGAGCACGCCCCGGTGCGCGGCGGCCAGCAGGCCGGGCTGGAACGCGCGCTTGCCCTCGGTCAGCGCTTTCTCCAGGTCGAGCGACCCGACCAGGCGGTCCTCGGTGGCACCGACGGGCAGTTCGACGAGCCGGGCTGGGCGCCGCTCCACGCCGTCGTGCGGTGCGTCGGGGCAGTCGGTGGTCCCGGGCGCGCACCCGAACCGGCAGCCCGCCGAGACGTCGAGCTCCGGCAGCAACGCGGCCAGCGCACGCACGATGGTCGACTTCGCGGTCCCCTTCTCGCCTCGGACGAGAACGCCGCCGATGCCGGGGTGCACGGCGTTCAGCAGCAGGGCGAGCCGGAGGTCGTCATGGCCGACGACAGCCGAAAACGGGAACATGCTCAGCGAAGTCCTTCCTCGGGTGTCCACGCCCGCGGTGAGGTGAAGAGGGGGACGAGTTCCTGACTTCCGGCGTCCAAAACCGGTCACAGTCGCGGGACGGCGCCGGAGTTCCACCGGCTTCCTCGCGTTCCCCTCACAGCCCCGGCATCGTCGCACTTCGCACGGCCGGGTCCAACAGCCAGGTGAGCGACGTCGCTAGATCAGCCCGAGGAACTCCTGCCACGTTGCCCTGACCTCGTCCGCCGTCCACTCCAGCGCGGGGCCGGCCACGGTCACCTCGGTCTTGGCCAGCGGCCCGTCCTGCCAGAACCCGCCGAGGAACTTGCCGCTCAACTCCTTGAGCCGGGCCGGGTCGCCGGGCAGGTGCAGCGCGAACTGGTGGGTGTGCGGTTCGGGCTGGTCCATCGCCTGAGCGACGACCTTGGCGTGCGCGACGTACTCGCCGAGCTTCGGCAGGACCGTGTCCAGGCCGTGCAACGCCGACAGCGCGGCGGGCCACTGCTGGAACAGCATGCCGCCGTACCGGTGCCGCCAGACCCGTGCCTGCTCGACGAAGTCCCGCGACCCGGCCAGCGCCGCCCCGGAGATGCCTTCGAGGGACTTGTAGAACGACACGTAGACCGAGTCGAACAGCCCCGCGATCTCGGGCAACGGCTTGCCCAGGCCGTGCGTGCTCTCCCACAGCCGCGCGCCGTCGAGGTGCACGACCGCGTCCCGTTCGCGGGCCAGGTCGACCGTCGCGGTCAGCTCGTCCCAGGTCGGGAGGACGAACCCGGCCTCGCGGTCCGGCACCTCCAGCAGCAGCGTCCCGAACGGCTCGGGGCACGTCCCGACGTCGGCGTTGCGCACCTTGATCGGCCGCAGCCCGGACAGCACGGTCAGCGCGTCGTCCTCGTGGTGCAGCGGGTGCGCCTGCGGGTGCATCGCGACGATCGGGTTGTGCGTGCGGTCGGCCCAGCACCGCAACGCGATCTGCTGCGCCATCGTCCCGGTCGGCACGAACAACGCGGCCTCGGTGCCGAGCAACGCGGCGACCCGCTCCTCCAGCGCACCCACCGGGCCGCCGTCGCCGTACCGGTCGGGGTCGACGTCCGGCACCGGGCCGAGCGTCTCCAGCAGCGTCTTCTTGCGGACTCCCGAGAGCTGACGGTTCATCACCCCAGCATCAAACCTCAGGTCAACGGCTCACAGCCACCGACTTCGGCGCGCGGAACGACAGCAGGTTCAGCCACTCCGGTCGTGGTCCGACCAGGTGCAACGACGGTTCGTGCGCCGCCACCGTGCGCAACGTCACGGCGGCCTCCAGCCGGGCGAGCCCCGCGCCCAGGCAGAAGTGGCGGCCGTACCCGAACGCCAGGTGGCGCGAGTCGGTTTCCTTACCGCTCAACAACAACACGAGCTCCGCACCGGCCGGAACGTGCACACCGGACAGAACGACCTCACGCGCGGTCAGCCGCCGCCACGTCACCACGGGCGTTTCGGTCCGCAGCACGTCCTCGACGAACGCCTCCGCGACGCCGGGTTCGGGCAGCCGCGCCCACAGCGAACGGTCCTGCAACGCGCGCCGCAACGCCGTGGACAGCAACTGGGTCGTCGTCTCCTGGCCGGCGATCAGCAGGAAGTAGCAGAGGCCCGCGGAGTCCTCGGCGGACACACCGGCGTCGGCCAGCGCGCAGAACAAGTCGCCGTCGCGGGCGTGATAGCGCTTGATCAGCCATTGGTGGAAGTCGCCGACGTCGCCGACCAGCTCCAGCTGACGTTCGCGGGTGATGTCGCCCCAGAAGAACTCCAGCGACCCGGAGCTCCACCGCTTCAGCGTCGGGATGTCGACGTTGGGCAGTCCGAGGATGTCCATCAGCACGATCGCGGGCAGGTCCCAGGCGAGGTCCCGCACGAGATCCGTGCCACCCAGGCGTTCCAGAACGAGGGCTTCGATGCGAGGCTCCGCAGCGGCAACGCGCGCGGCCGTGAAGAACGACGCCACGAGTCGCCGCAGGTCAGCGTGTGACTCGGACCCGTTGTTCGCGAGCGTCGGCGGGAGCGAGAAGCGGGCGCGGACCAGTGATCGCAACGCCGCCGGAGCCACCGGCGTCACGGCGGTCAGCGCGTTGTCGGGCAGGTACGTGACGGGATCGGCCAACACGGCGCGCACGTCGTCGTACGAGGACACCACCCAGCGGCCGCCGAGGAACTGCACCGGCGAGGTGAGTTCGGCGCGCGTGAAGGTGAACAGGTCCACGAGCGGCACGCTAGCGGCCGGATGGGAGACTCAGGCGGTGACCGTGAGCACAACTGAGGCGATTTCCAGTCCTGGTGAGGCGACGTTCGACTGGATCGACGTCCGCTCTGAAGCGCGAGCCAAGGCCGGTCTGACCCGGCGACTGCGGCCGCGCACGTCGGACTCGACGGATCTCGACCTCGCGAGCAACGACTACCTCGGGCTCGCCAAGGACAAGCGCGTCGCCGGTGCCGCCGCGGCCGCCACGTTGAAGTGGGGCGCGGGGTCCACGGGATCGCGCCTGGTCACGGGCTCGACCGAGCTGCACGCCGAGCTGGAGTTCGAGCTCGCGAACTTCTGCGGCTCGCAGTCCGCGCTGGTGTTCAGCAGCGGTTACATGGCGAACCTCGCCGCGGTCACGGCGTTGTCGGGTCCCGGCACGGCGATCGTCGCGGACCAGCACATCCACGCGTCGCTGATCGACGGCACGCGGCTGTCGAAGGCCGACGTCGTCGTCGCGGACCACTGCGACGTGGGCAAGGTCCGGCACGCGCTGGAGACCCGCGGCAAGCGGCGCGCGATCGTCGTCACGGACTCGGTGTTCAGCGTCGACGGCGACATCGCCCCGCTGAACGAACTGCACGAGGTCTGCCGCGCGAACGGATCGGCGCTGGTGGTGGACGACGCGCACGGCCTGGGCGTCGTCGGACCGGGCGGCCGTGGGGCGGTCGCGGAAGCGGGCCTCATCAAGCAGCCGGACGTGATCACCACGCTGACGTTGAGCAAGTCGCTGGGCGCCATGGGCGGCGCGGTGCTCGGCCCGTCGCGCGTGATCAAGCACTTGATCGACACCGCGCGGCCGTTCATCTTCGACACCGGCCTCGCGCCGAGCAGCGCGGCGGCGGCCCTCGCGGCGATCAGGATCCTGCGCGAGGAGCCGGACCGTCCCGAGCGGGCGCTGACCGTGGCGCACGACCTGAGCAACCGCCTGAAGGAAGCCGGTTTCCAGGTCAGCACGCCCACGGCGGCGGTCGTGAGCGTGCGGGCACCGGGGCCCGAGCAGGCGTTCCGGTGGGCGGAGACGTGCCGCGCGAGCGGTGTCGTCGTCGGCTGCTTCCGGCCGCCGTCGGTGCCGGACCAGATCAGCAGGCTGCGGCTCACCGCGCGCGCCGATCTGACCGAGGCCGACATCGAGCGCGCGGTGCGCGTGATCAGGGAGAGCGCCGCATCCGCAGGTGTGGAATCCCGTCCTCGATGAACTCGGCCCCTTCGGCCACGAACCCGAACGACGCGTAGAAGTCGGCGACGTACGTCTGCGCGTCGAGCACTGACGGCGTGCTGCCGACGTCCGCGAGCGCGGCCTGCATGAGCCGGCGGCTGTACCCGCGGCCGCGGGCCATGCGCGCGGTGGCGACGCGGCCGATCCGGAACGTGCCGTCGGGTTCCTCGAGCAGCCGCAGGTAAGCGAGCGGCTCGTGCGAGCCCTCCGCTTCCAGCCAGAAGTGCCGGGTGCCCTGCTCCAGGTCGCGGCCGTCGACGTCGGCGTAGACGCAGTTCTGCTCCACGACGAAGACGTCCTGCCGCAGCCGCAGGATCGCGTAGAGCTGGTCGGGGCTCAGGTCGAGGCCCCACTGCCGCCGCAGGGTGGCGGGAAACTGTGTGGTTCGCACCTGATCGTGGATATCAGAAGCCCAGCGTCTGCCGGTAGTTCGCGAGCCGGGTGTAGACGCCAGGTTCATCTGCCCGTGCGCAGCCTCGGCCGAACGACACGACGCCCGCGAGCCTGCCGCGCACGACCAGCGGCCCGCCCGAGTCGCCCGTGCAGGCGTCCCGGCCACCCCGCCCGGCGCACAGCATCGCGCCCGGCCGGTAGTCGGGCTCCTTGAGCAGGCACTCGGAGTCGGACAGGATCGGCACCGTCACCTTGCGCAGCGACATCGCGGGCGGGACGTTCTCGGCGGTGCGGCCCCAGCCGAGCACCACGCCGTCGTCCCCGACCTCGCCGAGCGCGATCGTGCGGTACGGCACCGGCTGCGCGAGCGTCAGGATCGCCACGTCGTCGCCCTTGGTGACCTCGACGTAGTCCGGGTGCCGCCACACGCCGCTCACGGCCGCGTCCACGCCCTCGGTTTTTTCTCTTAGGTCCGTGCGACCGGCGACCACCCTGAGCTGCTCCGGCGGGCGCTGGTTCTTGCCGAGCACGCCCTTGAGCGTGACGCAGTGCGCGGCCGTCATGACCTTGTTCTCGGCGACGAGCGCGCCACCGCAGATCAGCTGACCGTCCGTGGTGGTGATCGCCACAACCCACGGGGTGTCCGCCACCCGCGCGGGTGTCCCCCCAACGATCGCATCGGCCGACGTACCGCCGCTGACCAGCGCGATCACCGCTACCAGCACGGCAAACCGCTTACCCCTCACGGACCACTCCTCGTTGCGCCAGGTGGACGATCGGTCACCAACGGTAGCGATCGCGCTAGGACGGCGTCAAAACCGGAGATTCTTGTGCTAGTTTTTCGTTTGGCCGGAGATTTTGCGGTCAGTGGCGTAGATCACGGGGGTATTGACGGTGTTGTTCGACTTCGGCCAGGTTCCGGCCTTCCTCATCGCGTGCGCGGTCGTCATCGTGACCCCCGGCGTGGACGCGTTCCTGCTCCTGCGCACGTCACTGCGGTCGGGGACGCGGGCGGGGCTGCTCGCGCTGGGCGGGATCCACACGGCTGCCGCCGTTCAGGTCGGGCTGGTGATCTCCGGGCTCGGGGTGGTGCTCGCTCGGTACCCGATGGTGTTGACGGCGCTGCGGTGGATTGGGGCCGGGTACCTGCTTTACCTGGCGGTTTCCATTGCGCGGGGGCTGGTGAAGCGGTCCGGGGAACAGCCGGAGGAGGTCATGAGCGCGCGGCCGTTCCGGCAGGGGTTCCTGACCAACATCACGAACCCGAAGATGATCCTGTTCTCGTTGGCGTTCCTGCCGCAGTTCATCGGATCGGGTGAACCGGCGCCTCAGCTCGGGATGCTTGCCGTGGTGTTTTTGGGGCTGGCGGCGGTGTGGGAGTTGATGATCGTGTTGGCGGCTTCTCGGGTTGCTGGGCGGTTGAAGCGGCCTGGGGTCACCACTGCGCTTGATGCGGTTTGTGCTGCGGTGTTCTTGACGATGTCGGTTGGGCTGGTCGTCTGAGTTCCAGCGGGGTTGGTCGCGTTCTGTTGGTCGGGCTGCGGTTGCGAGGGTGGTCCATCAGGCAGTGACGAAGAGCGGGGTTGCGATTGGGGCTTGACCTTGAGCCTCTAGCTGGATGCATTCGCGGCCTCAAAAGCCGGGGAGTAGTACACCCCGGCCGGACCGAACAGGTTGGCATCCAGCCCCTCAAGGTCAAGCCCCAATCGCCAAGAACGACGCAACCGCTACCCAGAGCTGATCAGCCCGTTCGGGCTCGCTTCGCATCGCACGCCAGGACTCGTAGGTGGTGGGCTTGCGTTGGTGGCCGCCGGTTGCGTGCGCGCGCCGGGCTTGGGCGGTGGTCGCCTTGCGTTGGCGACTGCGGCTGACGCCGATCAGTTCGCGGTCAAGTAGGTCGTGACTCGGGTGTACACGCCTGGCGCGTTCGGCCTGGCGCAGCCGATGCCCCACGAGACGATGCCCGCCAATCGGCCGTTCACCACGTAGGGACCGCCGGAGTCGTCGACGCACGCGTCGATGCCGCCGTCGGGGTAGCCCGCGCAGAACATCGACTGCGCGTCGTAGCGCGCGTAGGTGGCGGCGCACTGGGTGTCCGGCCAGATCGGGACTTGAGCCTTGTGCAGCAACGGGCTCTTGTTCGTGTCGTTCTCCGCCTGCCTGCCCCAGCCGTAGACGAGGCCGACTGCGCCTGGCATGTACACGCTGGGGTCGGCTACCGGGATTGGCTGGTACGGCAACGGTTTCGCGAGTGTCAGTAGCGCGATGTCCTTGCCCCGCGAGGGAGTCACATACCCGTCGACGAGTTGGTACGACGCACCGGCGGACGTGGTGCCGACGTCAGTGCGGAGGTCGAGCCGTCCGCCTACGACCGTGATCGAGGCGGGGTCGCGGCCCTGGACGCAGTGCGCTGCCGTGGCCACCTGGGTTGGAGTCAGGAGTGCGCCGCCGCAGAACTGGGTGCCCGACGCGGTCGTCAAGGCCACCACCCACGGGGCTTCTGCCGGGTTGTCCACTGCGACGCCGCCGACGATTCTGGGGGCGCTGTGCGCCGGGGTTGCCGTCAGCACGAGCAGGGCCAGAATCGCCGGCAGTCGCATGGCTTCAGGAGTACAGAGTGGACTACGGCTCTACAACCGTTGGCGGCAAAGCGTCCACCACTGAGTGAAGATCCTTGGCGTAGCGGGAGATGCGGACGTAGACGCCCGGCTTGTTCTTGCGGGCGCAGCCTTCGCCCCAGGAGGTGACGCCGACGAGTTTGCCGTCCGCCACGATCG
The DNA here is from genome assembly GCF_043632865.1 of Lentzea sp. JNUCC 0626. Taxonomy (NCBI): domain Bacteria; kingdom Bacillati; phylum Actinomycetota; class Actinomycetes; order Pseudonocardiales; family Pseudonocardiaceae; genus Lentzea; species Lentzea sp. JNUCC 0626. Next base: position 9,032,714 of record NZ_CP171635.1, on the reverse strand, counting down.
GGCCGCCGGAGTCGCCCTGGCAGGTGTCGACCTTGCCGCCCTCGAAGCCCGCGCAGAACATGTCGGTCTTCACGAACTGCGGGTAGGTGTCGACGCAGAAGGTGTCGGGCAGGACCGGGACGGTGGCTTCCATGAGGAAGCGGGAGGTCTTGCCGTTCTCGGCCGTGCGGCCCCAGCCGAGGGCGCGCAACGAGGTGCCCGGCTGGTAGAGCGCCCGATCGGTCAGTTCGGCGAGCGGGAGCGGGGTGTACGGGAGCTCGTCCTTCAGGGTCAGGACGGCCAGGTCCTCGCCCTGGTCGGCCGACACGTACTGCTTGTGGATCCAGATCTTGGTCACGTCGGCGACCACGCCGGACTGGCGGTCCTGCTTGTCCTCGCGGCCGGCTACGACCTGGAGTTCGCGGGGTGCGCGGCCGAGGGCGCAGTGGGCCGCGGTGAGGACCTTCGTGGGGGCGACGATCGTGCCGCCGCAGAACTGGGCCCCGCGGTCGTCGATCAGGTAGACGGCCCACGGGTTGGCTTCGATGGACGCCCGCTCGCCGCCGACGACCTGCTCGTCGGCGGCGGCGGTGCCCGTTGAGGCGAGCAAAGCGGAGAGAACCAACACCAGGAGTCGTCTCATGACTCCAGATGGTAGCTACTCCGCTGAGCCGTTCGGAGCAACCTTGCTCCAGAGCTTGCCCGCCGCGCCCATGACGGACTCGCCGATGTCGTTGATCGTCTTGATCAGCGGGTCGGCGGAGTTGTTCATGGACTCGCGGTACGACCGGGCTGCGCCCTTGATGTCGTCGGTCAGGTTGTTCGTCGGCCGGTCGTCCTCGCGGCGCGCGTACGTGCCGGTCAGGATCTCGCGGTACTCCTCGCTGGCCGACCAGCGCTGCAGCTCCGCTGCCCGCACCACTACCAGCGGATGCGTGCGGTGCTCGGTGTGCAGGAGCTTGAGGAGGCTGTCGCGGATGTCCTCGACCTCCTCGTACTCCTTCGCCTGGGCGAGGAACGACGCGATGTCGACCTGGCCGCCGAGGTCGCCCGCGAGCGCGAGGTGCGTGCGCAACGCGGCCTGCGGGTCCTGGCAGGCCAGCAGGCCCGCCCGGTCGCAGGAGAGCTCGGTCTTGCGCTGCCACTCGCGCAACGCCGCGATGACCGCGCGCATCGCGATGGCACCCGCGGGCACCCACGCGAACGACGTGGTCAGGTCGATGAGCCGGCGCAGCAGCGTGTTGTAGAGCGCGTGGCCCGACATCGCGTGGCCCATCTCGTGGCCGATCAGGAAGCGCAGCGACTCGTTGTCGAGCAGGTCGACCGCGCCCGTGCTGATCACGATGAACGGCTTGTCGATGCCGTAGGTGTAGCCGGTCGCCTGCGCGTTGCGCTCGACGAAGAGCTCGGGCACCTCGGCGAGGTCGAACGTCGCCGCCACCTCGTTGCGGATGCGGTCGAGCTGCGGGTACTGCTTGGGACCCACCCGGACGGAGGACGCGACCTGAAGCAGGCGCTCCCCGCGTTCGGTGAAGGCCCCGGCGACCGCCTTGAGGATCGGTGCCACAGCGGGCACCGCCCTCAGCACCGCGAGGGCGCCTCGGTCGGCAGGATGCTCATAGGCGCGTGGGCTGATGCCCGGGAACCGCACCCTCGATGACTGCTCAATATCCCCCGTCACACCATCCAGGTTAGACACGATCCGGACAAGGCTGCACGGAATCGGCTCCAGACCGTTGCAAACTTGCGCGGTGAGCAGCGACGAAGACACCACGGTTCTGCCCCTGCGCGGCGGCGCCTCAGCGACCCTGGTCCGCCGGCGGGCGGTGGCCAACGACCGCGGCGCGATCCTCTACGTGCACGGTTTCGCGGACTACTTCTTCCAGGAGCACGTGGCCGAGCACTACACGGCCCAGGGCTACGACTTCTACGCCGTGGACCTGCGCGGTTACGGACGGTCGCTGCGCGAGGGCGAGCTGCCGAACTACACCACCGACATCTCCGTCTACTTCGAGGAGATCGACGCGGCGATCGCGGCCATTCGCGAAGAGCACTCACGTGTGGTGCTCATGGGGCACTCGACGGGTGGCCTCACCACGTCGTTGTGGGCGCACGAACGGCGGGCCGGCGACCTCATCGACGCGTTGGTGCTCAACAGCCCGTGGCTCGACGTCGTCGAACCGCCGCTCGTGCGGCAGATCGTGAAGGTGCTCGGCGGTGTCGCGCCGAAGGTGAAGATCCGCGCGAACCTCGGCGAGGCGTACGGGGCGGCGATCCACAACTCGCGCAACGGCGAGTGGGACTTCGACCTGAAGTGGAAGCCGCTCGCGGGCTTCCCGGTGCTCGCCGGGTGGATCCGGGCCGTGCTGCTGGGCCAGGAGAAGGTCCACAAGGGACTCGACGTGCGGGTGCCCGTCCTGGTGCTGCACTCGGACAGGAGCATGTTGAACGCCAAGGAGTGGAGCGAGGACGTCTCGAAGGCCGACGCCGTGCTCGACGTCGAGGGCATGCGCAAGTGGGGCCCGAAGATCGGATCATCGGTCAAGGTCGTGGAGATCAAGGCGGGCATGCACGACCTGTTCCTGTCGCCTGCGCCAGTGCGTGCGGCGGTCTTCGCCGAGGTGGACGAGTTCCTGAAAACGGCTTGACCTCGTTGTAGGTCGAGGTTCGAGACTGGTCGTCATGAACATCGACTTCAACGCCTGGTACGCGCTCGAAAGCGCGATGCAAGACGAGAAGAGCCGCCGCGTGAGCCGGGCGACGTTGAAGCGTGTCGCCCGGTTCGCGCGCCCGCAACGCCGTGCCGTGTACGGACTTCTGGCCACGTCCTCGGTCGCCGCGGTGCTCGCGGTGGCGTCGCCGGTGCTCGCCGGACGGGTGGTCGACACGATCATCGCGGGCCAGGACTTCGGGCTGGTCGTGTGGCTGGCGCTGGCGATCGCCGGCGTCGCGGTGCTGGAGGCCGGGTTCTCCCTGGTCGAGCGGTGGCAGTCGTCGCGGGTCGGCGAGGACCTGATCCTGCGGCTGCGGCAGGCGGTCTTCGACCACGTGCAGCGGATGCCGATCGCGTTCTTCACCCGCACGCGCACCGGCGCGTTGGTCTCCCGCCTGAACAACGACGTGATCGCGGCGCAGCGGGCGTTCTCCGAGACGATCTCCGGGGTGGTCACGAACGTGATCGCCCTCGTGCTGACCCTGGCCGTGATGCTGACGCTGTCGTGGCAGGTCACGGTGCTGGCGATGGTGCTGCTGCCGATCTTCCTGATCCCGGCGCGGCGGATGGGCAAGCGTTTGGCATCGATGCACCGCGAGGCCGCGAACCTCGACTCGGCGATGACCACTCAGATGACCGAACGGTTCTCCGCCCCCGGTGCCACGTTGATCAAGCTGTTCGGTCGTCCGGCGTTGGAGAGCGCGGAGTTCGGTGCGCGCGCTCGACGCGTGCGGGACATCGGCGTGCGGACGGCCGTGGCGCAGTGGTTGTTCCTCGTGGCGTTGACGCTCGTGTCGTCGTTGGCGCTGGCTTTGGTCTACGGGCTGGGTGGCTGGTTCGTGTTCCAGGGCCAGATGGCGCCGGGCACGATCGTGACGCTGGCGCTGCTGCTGACGCGGTTGTACGCGCCGTTGACGGCGTTGGCCGGCGCACGGGTGGACGTGATGACGGCGCTGGTGTCGTTCGAGCGGGTCTTCGAGGTGCTGGACCTGCCGCCGTTGATCAAGGAGAAGCCCGAACCGGTGGCCGTGCCGGACGGTCCGGTGGAGGTCGAGTTCGCGGACGTGAAGTTCGCCTACCCGTCCGCGGACAAGGTCTCGATCGCGTCGCTGGAGGAGGTCGCCTCGCTCGACACCCGCGGCGGCGAGGAGATCCTCGGCGGGGTGTCCTTCACGGCCGCGCCGGGGTCGCTGATCGCGCTGGTCGGCGCGTCGGGTGCGGGCAAGTCGACGATCGCGTCGCTGGTGCCCCGGTTGTACGACACCGACTCCGGCACGGTCCGGCTGTCCGGTGTGGACGTTCGCGACCTGTCGTTCGACTCGATCCGCGAGACCGTGGGCATGGTGACGCAGGACGGGCACCTGTTCCACGAGTCGATCGGAGCGAACCTGCGACTGGCGGCTCCCACGGCCACCGACGAGGAGATCTGGGACGCTTTGGGGCGTGCCCGGCTCGCGGACCTGGTGGCGTCGTTGCCGGATCAGTTGGACACCGTCGTCGGCGAACGCGGTTACCGTCTTTCCGGCGGTGAACGGCAACGGCTGACGATCGCGCGGCTGCTGCTGGCCAAACCGCGCGTGGTGATCCTGGACGAGGCCACCGCGCACCTGGACTCGCGGTCGGAGGCGGCGGTGCAGGAGGCACTGGTCGAGGCGCTGGCCGGGCGAACGTCGCTGGTGATCGCGCACCGGCTCTCGACCATCCGCGCGGCGAACCAGATCCTCGTCGTCGACGCCGGTCGGATCGTTGAACGTGGTACGCATGAAGTGTTGCTGGCCAAGGAAGGCCACTACGCCAAGCTGTACCGCACTCAGTTCAGCGAAGAGCCGATCGGAGCACCGTGACGATTCCCTCGCCCGACAACCTCTACCCGTTGCCGGACTACGCGCGCACGGTGTTGCTCAAGCCGTTGGTGAAGAACCCGCAGATCGAGGTCGGCGAGTACACCTACTACGACGATCCACACCACGCCACGGAGTTCGAGCAGCGCAACGTCCTCTACAACTACGGCACCGAGAAGCTGGTCATCGGCCGTTACTGCGCACTGGCCGAGGGCGTGCGGTTCATCATGTCCGGCGCCAACCACAGCATGGCGGGCGTGTCGACGTTCCCGTTCACGATCTTCGGCGGCGTCTGGGGCGAGAAGACGCTGGACATCGCTCTGGGGGCGCCTTCGCGGGGCGACACGGTGGTGGGCAACGACGTCTGGATCGGCTACAACGCGCTGATCATGCCGGGCGTGCACATCGGCAACGGCGCGATCGTCGCGGCCGGATCCGTTGTGGTGTCGGACGTTCCGGCGTACGGCATCGTCGGCGGCAACCCGGCGTCGCTGATCAAGAAGCGCTACTCCGACGCCGATGTCGAGTTGCTGGAACGCATCGCGTGGTGGGACTGGCCGGTGGAGAAGGTGACGGAGCACGTCCGCGTGATCATGTCCGGCACGCCCGCCGACCTGGCTGAGGTCGCCTCGTAGAGCTCTGGAGGACGTCGCCGGCGGGCGGGACCGGTCCCCTGACATCAGGGCAGGCTGGGCGCCGGCGGAGGAGAGATGAATGTGGTCATGTCCGAAGGCTGATCGGTGCGAGTGCTGCGGGAGCTCCGCCGACCTGGTTCTGGAAGTCCGTCCGTTCTACCCCGAGGAGACGGCGCCTTTCACGAGGGTGCGGTACGCCTGCGCGACCTTCTGCCAGCGCTGCTTCCAGCAGGGCAGGACGTTCCTGGCCATGCTCGGCGAGGACGTCATCCACGATCGGATGGCCGACCACGAACGTGGGCATCGCCCAAAGGCGTCCTAGAACTTCACGAACTGCCCTCGTGGTGGCTGACGGTGGAGCGTCAGCCGGCGAACTGAGCGAAGACGCGTCGCACGACGGCGAGGTCGACTGAGGTCTCGTAGTACTCCTGCGCCCACTTCCGGTACGCCTCGGGCGTCCCGTCGGTCAGCAGGGCGAACATCCAGCCGGCGCCGTCGTCACCGTTCTCCGGGAAGTCGATCTCGCCGTGCCTCCACGCCGTGTCGCCGTGCTCGCGCCACAGGCACACCGTGATGCGCGGCGTCTCCTCGTCGCAGAACGCCGGTTCCTCCAGACAAGCGCGGAACACCTCGGGCACGGAGTCGACGACACCGGGCCACGGCTCGCCGTCATCGGTGGCGTACGGGCTCATGTCCGACTCGTGGTCGAACCCGCGCACGAACGCGCCCGCAGCCGTGAACGTGATCGAGTACTCGTTGCCCGAACCGTCCTGCATGGACGCCATCTCCTCGCCAGGCGCCCAGTCCGCGTCGTACTGGTAGTAGCGGTAGTCGTCGTCCGGGTCCATGACGGCGTCCATCGCGGCCAGCGCACGGCATCGCGCGCGCAACTCCGGGATCGCGGGCAGGCTGCGGGCGAGGTCGTACGCGGTCATGGAGCTCATCCAAGCAGTGATCGTCGGCGTCCGAGTGAACTTCGCTGACGAATGCGTCCGAGCGCGCGATCATCAGCGCATGGAGTACGACCGCTACTGCGACCTGACCATGCGGGGCGGCACGACCAGCGGCGTCGTGTACCCGCTCGCGGTCGCCTCGCTGGCCCGCCACTACGAGTTCAAGCAGATCGGTGGCGCGTCCGCCGGGGCGATCGCGGCAGGGTTCACCGCGGCGGCGGAGAGAGGGCGCGCAGCCGGTGGGTTCGACAAGCTCGCCGGGTTGATCGACTGGTTCACGTCCGGGTCCGGTGCCGAGCGGTGGCGGATGGCGCAGCTGTTCCAGCCCGCCGAGAAGACGCGAGCGCTGTACCGGATCGTGGTGGCGTCCATGCAGAAGCGCGAGACGACCGGACGCAGCGCGATCACGTGCCTGTTCTTCGCGTTGCTCGGTGCGGTCGGGTTGCGGGCGAAGGCCGTGCTCGGGCTGATGGCGTTGCTGTGGCTCGGCGGGCCGGTGCTGTACTCGGGCTGGCTCGCGCCGGCGGGTTATCCGGGGTGGCTCGCGGTGGCGGTGAGCGTGGTCGCGCTGGCGTGCCTGGTGATCGTGGTGTGGCCGTTGCGGTCGAGTTTGCCTTGGCCCGCGGCGGTTTTCGCGCTGGTGCCGTTGGTGCTCGGGCTGGCGTTCAGCAGGCACTACGCGACGGCGGCGATCGTCGTGCTGGTGTGGCTGGTGCTGACGCTGGCGGCGGTGAGCGCTTTGATCGTCACGTACGGGTACGCGATGCAGCGGTTCCTCAAGGACAACGCGCGGTCCATCCACTTCGGACTCGTGCCCGGCACCGGCGACTACCGGCCGTCGTGGCTCGACCGGATGGCGGGCGTGCCGCGGTCGACGGGCGTGCCGCCGCTGGCCGACTGGATCGCGGACCAGTTGGACGACCTGGCGGGCACCGACGAGGCGTTGACGTTCGGCGACCTCGGCGACATCAACCTCGTGCTGATGACCACGGACCTGTCCGAGGGGCGGCCGTACCGGTTGCCGTTCAAGGAGGAGTGGCAGTACTGCGAGGAGTGTCTCGGGTACGTGCTGCCGGCGCGGGTCGTCGAGCAGCTGGACGGGTCGGTCACCTTCGACAAGTGCCCGCTGCACGAGCACATGCCGTTGCGCGCGTTGCCCGAACGCGACCGACTGCCGGTCGTGCTCGCCGTGCGGATGTCGCTGTCGTTCCCCGGCCTGATCGCCGCCGTGCCGCTGTGCCGCGGCGGCCGCGTGCACTGGTTCTCCGACGGCGGCATCACCAGCAACTTCCCGATCCACTTCTTCGACGCGCTGCTGCCGCGCTGGCCCACGTTCGGCCTGAGCCTCCAGCCCTACCCGGCGGGCGACACGACCGACGTGTGGCTGCCGGAGCAGGACGCCTCGGCCTCGGGCACGCACTACGCGGCGCTGAACTCGATGCCGCGCTTCCTGGTGTCCATCTTGGACACCTTCCTGGACTGGCGCGACACCATGCAGTCCGCGCTGCCCGGTTACCGCGGCCGCATCGCGCACGTCCGCCAGTCCGACGACGAGGGCGGCTCGAACCTGTTCATGCCGCCCGACACGATCAAGCGGCTGGCGGAGCGCGGCCAGAAGGCGGGCGACCTGCTGCGCGAACGGTTCGAGCAGCAGCAGAACACCGACCGCTACCGGTGGATCCGGCTGCGCATGGCCCTGCGCGAGTACCAGGAACTGGGCGTGCAGGCCGCCGACCGCGAGGCCCTGTACGACGACCTGCTCGCGCGGTTCCAGATCCCGGCCGAGCTGCACGACTGGTTCCGCACGCCACCGACCGACGGTGACCCGTTCCGCGCGGACATCGAGGTGGCGCTCGACCACGTCGGACGGCTGAAGGACGACGGGCCGTTCGACGGGGTGCCGCCGGTGGACCCGGATTTGCGGCTGACACCGCCGGAGTAGCCGCGCTAGCCTGGTCCCGTGACGCGATTTAGCCACCCCCGACCTGCGTGGGTGGCGCGCGCCTGAACTTCCCGTCGGTCGGGGGACTCCGCACCCCACACCGACCAGAACGGGAATCCTCATGTACCGCACCGAAGAACTCCTGCACGCCCTGAACGTCCGCGACCTCACCGATCCCGCGCAGGGCCCGCACGCGCTCCAACTCCTGATCGACGACCTGACCGGTGTCCTGCGCAACCCGCAGATCGTCCGCCACCACCCGGTCGTGCCGGTGGAGCACAACTACGAACTCCTCGGCTACCCGGCGGACGCCGTCACCAGGGAAGCCCGCTACACCAGGTACGTCAGCGAGACGTGCATGCTGCGCAGCCACACGTCGGCGATGATCCCGCCCGCGCTGAGGCACGCCGCCCCGGACGTCACGCTGGTCTGCCCCGGCGTCGTCTACCGCCGCGACACCGTCGACCGCCTGCACACCGGCACCCCGCACCAACTCGACGTCTGGCGCGTCAGCACGAACGAGGAACCACTCGACGACCTCATCGACTGCGTCGTCACGACCCTGTTGCCCGGCAAGCGTTATCGCACGATCGACGCAGAACACCCGTACACCACGCACGGCAAGCAGATCGATGTGGAACACCAGAACGAATGGGTCGAGATCGGCGAGTGCGGAAGGGCCGCGCGGCACGTCCTGAAGCACCACCCGCACGGCCTCGCGATGGGCCTCGGCCTGGACCGGATCCTCATGCTGCGCAAGGAGATCCCGGACATCCGCCTGCTGCGCAACGAGGACCCGCGCATCGCGGTCCAGATGCTCGACCTGACTCCCTACCGGCCGATCTCCAGGCACCCGGCCGCGATCCGGGACATCTCGATCATGGCCGGCGAGCACGACGACGTCGAAACCCTCGGCGACCGCATCCGCGCGCTGGTACCGGAGGACGTAGTAGAGGAAATCCAAATCCTCAGCGAAACGCCGACCGCCCAGCTACCCGATCACGTCCGGGAACGGCTGAACGCTGAGCCAGGCCAGAAGAACGTGCTCATCCGCGTGACGATGAGGGCGCCGGAACGCACCCTCACCGACCGCGAGACCAACGAGATCAGGGACAGGTTGCTTCAGGGCTTGCGGGCGACGGCGCCGTAGATGCCCACGTGGGCCTCGTCGAAGGAGTCCGGGCGCCAGTCGTTGACCGCGACGACGCCCGGCTCCAGCAGTTCCATGCCGTCGAAGAACTTCGTGACCTCGGCGTGCGTGCGCATCTTGAGTTGGTTGTCGGAGTTGCTGTAGATCTTGGCGATCTCCGCCGCCTCGGCCTTCTCCTCGGCGGAGAGCGTGTCCCAGGTGGCGTGGGTGATCGCGAGGTGCGAGCCGGACGGCAGCCCGGACATGTACTCGGCGACGGCCTCGTACGGGCTGTCGGTGTCCTGGATGAAGTGCAGCGCGGCGATGATCAGCACGCCGACCGGGCGGCTGAAGTCGAGGACCTCGCGGGCGCCGGCGAGCACCGTCGAGGTGGCGCGCAGGTCGGCCAGCAGCGCGGACGCGTTGGGGTTGTCGGCCAGCAGCGCGTTGCTGTGGGAGACGGCGACCGGTTCGAAGTCGACGTACACCACGCGGGCGTTCGGGTTGTCGTGCTGGGCGATCTCGTGCACGTTGCCCACGGTCGGGATGCCCGAGCCGAGGTCGAGGAACTGGTCGACGCCCTGCGCCAGCAGGTGGCGGACGACCCGGCGCAGGAACGAGCGGTTCGCCTGCGCGCTCTGGGCGACGCCGGGGAAGATCTGCTCCACCTGCTTGGCTGCGGCTCGGTCGGCCTCGAAGTTGTGCGAGCCACCCAGGTAGTAGTCGTACATCCGCGCGACGCTCGGGCGCGTGACGTCGACGGTCGACGGGACCCACTTCAGCTCTTCCTTCACGCCCGCATCCTCCGTTGTCGCCGCACGGGTGTCCACCGCCACACATCCGAACCGGATCGGTTCCGCTCCCGTGCTAGGAACCATGCACTCCAGCACCGCTGAACGCCACGCGAGGTTCCGCCACCTCAGGGAACGCTCGCCGGTGCACTTCGACGCCGATATCGGTGGCTGGTGCATCACCCGTTACGACGACGTACTCACAGTGCTCGACCTGGAGTCCGACGCCCCGGAACCGTTACCCAGACGGGCTATCGCGCACGCCGTGAAGCTCGCCAGGCCGGTGATCACGCTGAGCGCGCTCGAGATGCTCGACGCCGACGACACCGCGTTCGCCGAGTCCGTCGCGGCCACGGCGGCCGAGGCGTTCACGCTCGCGCACGGCGTGGAGGCGTTCGCGGCGACGGCCCTCGCGACCACCCAGGCGTTCCTCACCAACGCCTTGCGCGCCCTCCAAGACCACCCCGATCAGGCGACGCTGCTCCGCAACTCCCCCGAACTCACCAAGGACGCCGTCGAGGAACTGCTGCGGTTCGACACCCCGATCCCGATCGCTCCCGCCCGCCGGACGCCCCGCGCCGTGGTGCTGAGCGGGCGTACGGTCGAAGCGGGCGAGACGCTCCTGCCGTTCGTCGCGGCGGCCAACCGGTGCTCGGTGAAATTTCCCGGCGGCGACCGTCTCGACCTGCGACGCAAGCCCGTGGGAGTGCTTTCCTCGTGCCCCACGAGCACGGCGCTCGCCCGCGTCACCGGCGAGATTGCGCTGGTCAGACGCCTGAAGGCCACTGCTCGCTGAGAGCGAACACCCCGGGGGAACACCAGCAGACTCCAGTTGGTTGAGCGGTACAGACTCAACTTTGGAGGATGACGAGATGGGCGAAACGCTGGCCCTGCCGGTACTGCCGCTGGACGACGTCGTGGTGCTGCCCGGCATGGTGGTGCCGATCCGCATCTCCGGTGCGGAAGCGAGCTCCGAGGCCCGCGCGGCGGTAGACGCCGCCACGACCGCAGCAAATCATCAAGTGCTCCTCGTCCCACGGCTGGACGGGAAGTACGCGGCAGTGGGCACACTGGCCGAGATCGAACAGGTCGGCCGGCTGCCCGGTGGCGAACGCGCCGCCGTCGTGCGCGGCACCAAGCGCGTGCGCATCGGCACGGGCACCACGGGGCCGGGCGCGGCGCTGTGGGTGAACGCGACGGTCGCGGACGACTCCGTGATCACCGACCGGACCCGCGAGCTCGCTCGTGAGTACCGCGCGATCGTGACGAACATCCTGCAGACGCGCGGCGCGTGGCAGATGGTCGACTCGGTGCAGCAGATCACCGACCCGTCGGCGCTCGCGGACCTCGCGGGCTACGCCCCGTACCTCGACGATCAGCAGAAGATCTGGCTGCTGGAGACGTCCGACGTCACCACCCGGCTGGAGAAGCTCGTCGAGTGGGGCCAGGCGCACCTGACCGAGCTCGACGTGAACGAGACGATCGCGAAGGACGTCAAGGAAGGCGTCGAGAAGCAGCAGCGGGAGTTCCTGCTGCGCCAGCAGATGGCCGCGATCCGCAAGGAGCTGGCCGAGCTCGACGGCAAGCCCGCGACCGAGCAGGACGACTACCGCGCCCGCGTCGAGGCGGCGGACCTGCCGGAGAAGGTCGCGAAGGCGGCCCTCGCCGAGGTCGACAAGCTGGAGCGCACCTCCGAGCAGTCGCCCGAGGTGGGCTGGATCCGGACGTGGCTCGACACCGTCCTCGAGATGCCGTGGAACGAGCGGACCGAGGACTCTTACGACATCAAGGCGGCACGCGAGGTCCTCGACGCCGACCACGCGGGCCTCGACGACGTGAAGCAGCGCATCACGGAGTACCTGGCCGTGCGCAAGCGTCGTGCCGACCGCGGCATGGGCGTGGTGGGCGGACGTCGTTCCGGCGCCGTGCTCGCGCTGACGGGCCCTCCCGGCGTCGGCAAGACGTCGCTCGGCGAGTCCGTGGCCCGCGCGATGGGCCGCAAGTTCGTGCGGGTCGCCCTGGGCGGCGTGCGCGACGAGGCCGAGATCCGCGGTCACCGCCGCACGTACGTCGGCGCGTTGCCGGGCCGGATCGTCCGGGCGATCAGCGAGGCCGGTTCGATGAACCCGGTCGTGCTGCTCGACGAGATCGACAAGGTCGGTTCGGACTACCGCGGCGACCCGACGGCGGCGTTGCTCGAGGTGCTGGACCCGGCGCAGAACCACACGTTCCGCGACCACTACCTGGAGGTCGAGCTCGACCTGTCGGACGTGGTGTTCCTCGCGACCGCGAACGTCCTGGAGTCGATCCCGGCGCCGTTGCTCGACCGCATGGAGCTCGTCCAACTGGACGGCTACACCGAGGACGAGAAGGTCACGATCGCCAGTGGCCACCTGCTGCCCCGCCAGATCGAACGCGCCGGCCTCACGCCTGAGGACGTCACGTTCGAGAAGCCCGCGCTGCACCAGCTCGCGAGCGAGTACACGCGGGAAGCCGGTGTGCGGCAGTTGGAACGGGCCCTCGCGCGAATCCTGCGCAAGGTGACCGCCAAGGTCGCGCTGGGCGAGCAGGAACTGCCCATCGTGGTCGACCAGCCGTCGCTCAAAGGCTACATCGGCAGCCCGAAGAACACGCCGGAGTCAGCGGAACGCACGGCTGTCCCAGGCGTGGCAACGGGTCTGGCCGTCACGGGTGTCGGCGGCGACGTGCTGTTCATCGAGGCCTCGCTGGCCCCGAAGGACACCGGCTCGACCGGCGTCACGCTCACCGGCCAACTCGGCGACGTGATGAAGGAGTCGGCGCAGATCGCGTTGTCCTACCTGCGATCGCACGACGAGAGGGCCGCGGCACTGGCCGACCGAGGCGTGCACATCCACGTCCCGGCGGGTGCGGTGCCGAAGGACGGACCGTCGGCCGGCGTCACGATGACGACGGCGCTGGCGTCGCTGCTCTCGGGCCGCCCGGTGCGTTCCGACGTGGCGATGACGGGCGAGATCTCGCTGACCGGCCGGGTGCTGCCGATCGGTGGCGTGAAGCAGAAGCTGCTGGCCGCTCACCGTGCGGGCATCACGACCGTGCTGCTGCCCCAGCGCAACGAGCCGGACCTCGATGATGTGCCGGAGTCGGTGCGTGAGCAGCTGACGGTGCACTTCGTCTCGGACGTGGCCCAGGTGCTGGAGCACGCACTCTCGAAGGAGACCGTCGCGACCGTTGCGGCGTAACGGCTTCCTCGTTTAGACCCCTCGTGGGGGCAGTAGCGGCGACTGCTGCCCCCACGAGGCTTTTTCGTTTCTACAGACCAACGTCGATGACGAGCCGGTTCGGGTTCGTCAGCGTGAACACCCGGTGCCACGAGTAGGGGTTGCTGTAGCCGACAGCGACCCCGAGCGTGGCCTCGAAGTCACAGGTGAGCGCGACTCCGCGGACGTGACTCAAGCCGGGCGTCGCGAAGTTCTGCGACCCGGTGTATGTCAGGTTCCCGTTGTCGTCGTGCGCGGCCGCACCGATCAACGTGACCGACAGGATCTCGTTGACGCCAGGAGCCGCGATGGCGATCGGGTTCCCCGACGCGCAGTGCGACACGCTGGTGACCTCGCTGACCCGGTGCTCCGACGGCAGCCCGGACAGGTCGAGCACCACGCGGCTGAACCCCACGTGCTGCCCGGTCCGGATGTTCGACAGCGTGGGCGTGCCCTGCGCCGACGCCACCGGCGCCAGCGTGAACACGGCCAGCACCGCCACGAGCAGTGCGACAAGACGTCTGTTCATCTTCGGCCCCCTCTCAGGGCTCTTGCGACACCCTGAAGACGTGTGAGCTAGACCACAGTTGCTTTAGTACGAGTAGATGTCGATGACGACCCGGTCCGGGTTGGTCAGCGTGAACACCTTGTGCCACGAGTTCGCGTCGTTGTACCCGACGGCGATGCCGAGCGTCGCCTCGAAGTCACACGTGATCGCGATGCCCTTGACGTTGGTGAGCCCCTGCGGCACGAAGTTGCGCGGTCCCGGGTACGTCAGCTGGAAGTTCTCGTCGTAGGACGCGGCCCCGTGGAACATCGTCTCCAGGATCTCGTTGCCGCCCACCGGAACCGGATTCCCGGAGCCGCAGTTCGACACCTCGTTGGTCTCGCGGGACAGCGAGTTGCTCGGCAGCCCGTTCATGTCGAGCACGATCCGCTCGAAGTTCTCGTGCTTGCCCGTGCGGATGTTCGTCAGCTCCGCGTGCCCGCTCGCCGACGCCACCGGCACCACCGTGAACACAGCGGCCACCGCAAGCAGCACCGCTCCCAGTCGCTTCTTCACGCGTCTCCCCCGTCAGCTGTTGTTGAAGTCGATGACGACACGGCTCGGGTTGTCCAGGAACGAGACCGTGTACGCCCGTCCCGTGCCCACGTAGCCGATCCCGAAGCTCAGGTGCGCCTCGAAGTCGCAGGTGTTCGAGACGCTGCGGACCTTCTTGAGGCCAGGCGTGTCGAACCTGCGCGCCCCGGTGTAGTTGTGCGCGTTGGCCGGCTGCATGGTGATCTCGACGAACTCGTCACCGTTCGCCTCGATGTCCTTGCCGGACGCGCAGTGGACCAACTGCGAAGTCCGCCCGTGCGTGACGGTCGGCCGAGCCCCGTTGAACTCGAACACGACCCGGTCGAACGTCGCGTGCTGCCCGGTCCGGATGGCTGTCAGCTCGTTCCCCTCGGCCGCCCCCGCCGACCCGACACCCGCCGCCATCCCCGCGACGACGAGCACTGCTGCTGCAACTCGCTTCATCTCTCCCCCTCTACCCAGAAGACTCCCGCGTACGACACGCGATACCCCTGTCCCCTGGTTGCCTGTTCACCCCAGAAAGTCCTCCAGCGGCACCGGCGTCAGCCCGTCCTGCTTCGCCCGGTTCAAAAACGCCGTGAAGTCCTCCACGAACGTCGTCCGGAAGTGCATCAACACGATGTCGCCCTTGTTGAGCTTGTCCCCCTGCTGAAACTGCACCCGCCCGTCGTTGACGGCGGCAGTCCAGTTGACCAGCGCCTTGAAGCCACAACTGGCCGCAGCGTGCCGAGTAGTCGCGTCGTAGTTCCCGAACGGCGGCCGGAACAACGTGGGTCGCTTCCCGTAGTCCCCCGCCAGGAAGTCGGCGTTGCCGCAGATCTCGTTCTTCTGGAACTCGAACCCCTTCCCTTGCAGGTTGGGGTGGTTGCTCGTGTGGCTGTGCACCGTCACCGGCAACTGCTTGAAGTAGTCCTTGTGCCCCTCGGCGTACTTCGTGTTGAGGAACACCGAAGGCCACACCCCGGCCTCGATCATCAGCTCCCGAGCCTTCGGATGCTGCACCGCACCGTCGTCGATCGTGATGAACACGTACGGCTTGTCCGTCTCAATCCGCGTGACGACAGGCACCATCCCGTCCACCACAGCCGGCGCCTTCGCCTGCACCGTCCCGTACGGATAGGGCGGCTCGAACATGCGCTTCAGCCGCTCAGACGTAGTGGTGGTGACCGGCGCGTTGGACGTCGTCAACACCGGCGCCCCACCCTGCACCCCAGGCGCGTCGGCACACGACACCACCCCGGCAACCAGCAAAAAGGCAGCAAAAAGCCGCAACCTGGACATCACAATTCCCCCTCCACCCGGAGGACGTCGCGCAGCCCCCGCCGGTTGCACGGGGATAGGGTCGAACTGATCACAAGAGGAGGACTCCATGAGCCTTGAGCGCCCAGTCGCACCAGACCCCTACCTGCTGCTCCCCGAGGTGGGCACCTTCACCGTCACCTCGACGGACGTGCGCGACGGCGAACAGCTCCCCGACGCCCAAGTCTTCGAAGGCGGCAACACCTCACCCCAACTCGCCTGGTCCGACTTCCCAGCGGAAACCCGCAGCTTCACCGTCACCTGCTACGACCCGGACGCCCCCACCCCCTCAGGCTTCTGGCACTGGGTAGCCGTCAACCTCCCGGCAACCACCACCCAATTGGACACCGGAGCAGGCACCTCCGATGACACACTTCCGGGTGACGCCTTCCACGTCCGCTCCGACTACAGCACCCGAGCGTTCGGCGGCGCGGCCCCACCGAAGGGCGACCAGCCCCACCGCTACTACTTCGTGGTGCACGCGGTAGACGTGGACAAGCTGGAAGTGGACGAGAACGCCTCAGCCGCAGTGGTGAGCTTCAACCTGGCCTTCCACACGCTGGCAAGGGCCATCATCACCCCGACCTACCAGCACTGAGAGGCACGCCGGACAGAACGCGAAGCCGAAGGCGAGCAGTCCTTCAGCCGCACTGAGCGCGAGGCTTCGGCGGTGGGGTCCCATCACGAGTCGCGCCATAGCTCTTGCTGCACCGCTCTTGGCTCGACTTGTGATGGGACCCCACCGCCAACGCAACCAACAACGCAACAGGCAGCCGCCCAACACAAACAGGCGTGCCATCAACCCGCTCGCAGCGCTGGCCCCCTGATCAGATTGCCGGGGTCTGGGGCAGAGCCCCAGGGAACGCACGCAACGCGAACCCGCCAACGCAACAAGACCACCTACGGACCCCACGCGTCCGTAAGCCCCACGTAATCCCCGCCCAGGAACACAACCACCCCAGAAATGGTTGGATCCACACGTGAGGCACTTCGACCTGGTCATCATCGGCACCGGCTCCGGCAACAGCATCCCGACGGAAGCCATGGCAGGCTGGCAAATCGCCATCCTGGAAAAGGGCACCTTCGGCGGCACCTGCCTGAACGTGGGCTGCATCCCCACCAAGATGTTCGTCCACACCGCAGACCAGGCCGCAGCCCCGGCCAACGCCAAGAAACTGGGCGTGGACGCACACACCGACACAGTCCACTGGCCAGAAATCCGGGACCGGATCTTCAACCGGATCGACCCGATCGCCGAAGGCGGCCGCAACTGGCGAGCCAACGAGAACGCGAACGTCACGGTCTACGAAGGCACCGCCCACTTCATCGACGCCCACACCATCGACACGGGCACCGGCGAGACCATCACCGCGGACCGAATCGTCCTGGCAGCCGGCAGCCGCCCCACCATCCCGGCCATCGCCGACCTGGACACCACCGGCTACCACACCAGCGACACGATCATGCGCCTTGACGAGCTCCCGGAAAGCCTGATCATCATCGGCAGCGGCTTCATCGCCTCGGAGTTCGCGCACGTCTTCAGCAGCTTCGGCGTCAAGGTCACCTTGATCGCCCGCTCGAACCTCCTCCTCCGCCACGAGGACCTCGACATCGCCGAACGCTTCACCGAGATCGCGCAGACCAAGTGGAACGTCCTGCTCAACCGCAAGACCACCCGCGCCGAGAAGACCGCAACCGGCGTCAGGCTCCACCTGGAGGGCCCGAACGGCGAGGAAACCGTTGAGGCGCAACAGCTCCTCATCGCGGTCGGCAGGCAGCCGAACACCGACCTGCTCCACGTCGACAACGCCGGCCTCGACACCCACGCGGACGGCCGCATCAAGGTCGACGAGTTCCAGAAGACCAACCAGCCGCACATCTTCGCGATGGGCGACATCAGCTCGGAGTACCAGCTCAAGCACGTCGCGAACCACGAGGCCAAGGTCGTGCGGCACAACCTGGAGCACCCGGACGACCAGATCAAGTCCGACCACCGCTTCGTCCCGGCCGCCGTGTTCTCCAGCCCGCAGATCGCCAGTGTCGGGCTCACCGAGGAGCAGGCCAAGGAAAAGGGCATCCGGTACGTGACCGCCACCCAGGCCTACGCCTCCATCGCGTACGGCTGGGCCATGGAGGACACGACCGGCTTCGCCAAACTGCTGGCCGACCCGGCCACCGGTCAGATCCTCGGCGCGCACATCATCGGCCCGCAGGCGTCGTCGGTGATCCAGCCGTTGATCCAGGCGATGAGCTTCGGGCTGGACGCGAAGACCATGGCACGCGGGCAGTACTGGATCCACCCGGCGATGCCGGAACTGGTCGAGAACGCTCTCCTGAGCCTCCCGCTGGACTGAAGGCCTTAAACGACAGGGACTTCCGCCGCTGCCGAAAACAACGCGAACCAACAACGATGCAGCGATGACTGACAGAGTCCTCGTCGCCTACACCTCGACGATCGCCGCCACAGATGAGATCGCCGAAATCATCGGCACCGAACTCGCGGGCTGCGGGTTGAGAGTCACCGTGCTCTCCATCGCCGCAGCCGAGACGCTCGACGGGTTCGGTGCCGTGATCATGGGTGACGCGGCCACCCGCGACGCGCAACGGTTCGTCAAGCGGCACAAGGTATCCCTCAAGAGCACGCCCCTGTGGCTGTTCCACCGCGGCACGCCACCGGTGCCCAACGACGTCACGCGCATGATCCGCAAACTGGGTGCGAGCGGCCCGATCAGCTTCGGCGGCGCGGCCCCCGACTGGGACCGCGCCAAGGCCTGGGCCCGCTACCTCGCCGACCAGCTGACCGTCCTGCACCGCGGTTTCGCGTCGAACTAGAAACCCTCAGGCCTGCTGGATCCGGACGGTGTTGCCCGCCGGATCCCGGAACACGCAGTCCCGCACGCCCCACGGCTGGTCGGTCGGCTCCTGCACGACGTCCGCGCCACCGGCCTGGAGCTTGTCGAACGCCCCCTCCAGATCAGGCGTGGCCAGGTTGATGAACGCGTACGAGCCGTTCGAGATCATCTCGGCAATGGCGGTCCGCTGAACCTCCGTCAACCCGTCCGCCATGGCAGGCGGCTCCAAAACAACGGACGACGCGGCGCCGATGGGCGCGACGGTGATCCACCGCATCGTGCCCTTGCCGACGTCCGCGCGGACCTCCCAGCCGAGCAGGTCGCGGTAGAACGCCAGCGAGGCGTCGGGATCGGTGTGCGGCAGGAACGTGGCGTGAATCGTGATGTCCATGCCGACAACGCTAGGACCTGCGAGAACGCCAGGCTTCTCGATTCCTGACCAACACTCAGACGTACCGCGGACGACCGGCCATCATGCCCAGCACGGTCAACGCCGCCAGCAACACCAGCTGCACCGTCAACGACACCGTCCAGGTCCCGGTCGCCTCCCGCAGCACCCCGAACGCGAACGGCCCGGAAGCCGCGATCAGGTACCCGATGCTCTGCGCCATCGCCGACAGCCGAGCGGTGTCCGAAGTGGACTTGGTGCGCAACGACATGATCAGCAGCGCGAGCGGGAACATGCCCATCCCGAACCCGATCAGCACCACCCACAGCCCGGGAGCGGCGGAAGGCGCCACGAGCATCCCCAGCATGCCGGCGAACGACAGCACGCCGAGCACCAGCACCACCGGCGCCTGACTGGAGAACCGCGCGGCGATCGGCGGCACGAACAGGCTCACCGGCACGCTCAGCAGCATCGAGACGGCGAGCAGCATCCCGGCGGTGTTCCGGTCCACGCCGGAGTCGACGAGCATCGCTGGCAGCCAGCCCATGACGGTGTAGGCGAACAGCGACTGCAGCCCGAAGAACACCGTGATCACCCACGCCAGCGGGCTGCGCAGCAACGAGCGCTGCGCGACAGGAGCGGCCGACCGCACGACCGAGGCCGCCGAACCGTGGCGCGCCCCCGCGAACCAGACCACCACAGCCCCGAGCGACAGCAACGCCCAGGCGCCGACGGCGAGCCGCCACGACCCGAGCCAGTCCTCCAGCCGCGGCGTCAGAGCAGCCGCCAGAGCCGCACCGGCCGACAAGGCGCCGGTGTACACACCGGTGATCAGCCCCACGCGATCGGGGAACGACGCCTTCACGACGACCGGGATCAGCACGTTCGACACCGCGATGCCGGCGCACGCGATGAAGGTGCCGCCCAGCACGACCCACGGACCGTCGATCACGCGCAGCACCAGGCCGAGCGTGAGCACCCCCAGGGAAAGTCCGATCGCGCGGGCCATGCCGAGGCGGCGACCCAGCCAGGGCGCGGCAAACGCCGCGAAGCCGAAACAAAGCACCGGAACGGCCGTCAGCGCACTGGTCCATGCGGCCGAAACCCCAAGGGCGGCGCGGACATCACCGAGCACCGAGGCCAGACTGGTCACCGCCGGACGGAGATTCGCGGCAGCGAGGGCGACCCCGATCGCGAGCAACGCGGACCCGACCAGCGGAACGTGACGATTCATGACGACCGTCACCCTGCGACCCGGATCGGTGGCAGTCTGTGCGGCAAGAGTCGTCTGCTTCATCGTCACGCGCTTCACTATCGCAGACGTAGGATGTTCGGATGAAAGGACGACGCTGTGCCGTTGGCCACTACCCGACGGGCGGGCCTGGTCGACCAGGTGATCGAGCAGATGCGGGGCGCGATCACGACTGGTGAATGGCCCGTCGGGCAGCGCATCCCGCCCGAGCCCGAGCTGGTCACCGCGCTCGGGGTGGGCAGGAACACGGTCCGCGAGGCCGTGCGCGCGCTCTCCCACGCCGGACTGCTGGAGGTGCGGCAGGGCGACGGCACGTTCGTCCGCGCCACCAGCGAACTCTCCGGCGCGGTCCGCCGCATGTGCGGAACGGAGCTCAAGGAAGTGCTCCAGGTCCGTCGCACCCTCGAGATGGAGGGCGCCCGCCTGGCCGCCAAGCACCGCACCGAGGCCGAACTCGCGCGCCTCACCGACGTGCTGGCCAAGCGCGACGCGGCCATGGAGAACGAGCAGTGGGCCGAGGTGATCGAGCACGACACCGCGTTCCACGTGCTGCTCGTCCAGTGCTCGCACAACGCGCTTCTAGCGGAGCTCTACCAGGGCTTGACCGAGGCCGTCAAAGCTTCGGTGGCGGCCTCTGTCGACACCAGCCAGCCTGGTCAGGACCAGGTGTCGCACACCGGGCTGCTGCACGCGGTCCGCGACGGTGACCAGGAGAAGGCGGCGATCGAGGCAGGCGGTTTCTTCGAGGAGCTGATCGAGAAGTTCTGCTGACACGGACGAACGCGGACCGAAACCGTCCGCATGAGCTCATAGCGTGGGGGCCATGGAGATCACGCCGTTCCGCATCGAGATCCCGCAGGCCGAGGTCGACGACCTTCGTGCCCGCCTGGCGAACGCGCGGTGGCCCGAGGACGACCTGCCGGGCGTCGGCTGGTCGTACGGCATCCCGCTGAGCTACCTGCGCCCGTTGGCCGACTACTGGCGAGACGGGTTCGACTGGCGGGCGCAGGAAGAACGGCTGAACTCCTACCCGCAGTTCACAACGGAGATCAGCGGGCAGCGCATCCACTTCCTGCACGTCCGCTCGCAGAACCCGGACGCCACGCCGTTGCTGCTGATCCACGGCTGGCCGGGCTCGTTCGTCGAGTTCCTCAACGTCATCGAGCCGCTGTCCGAGGACTTCCACCTCGTCATCCCGTCGATCCCCGGCTTCGGCTTCTCGGGTCACACGAAGAAGCCCGGCTGGAACGTCCTGCGCGTCTCGTGGGCGTTCGCGAAGCTCATGGAGGGCCTCGGCTACGACCGCTACGGCACGCAGGGCGGCGACTGGGGTTCGGGCATCGCGCAGGAGATCGGCCGGGTGTTCCCGGAGCAGGTCATCGGCGTGCACGTGAACATGCTGCAGACGTTCCGGCCGCAGGGCGTCAACGACCTGAGCGACGAGGAACTGCGCGCGCTGGAATCGCTCGACCACTACCAGAAGGAACTCTCCGGCTACATGCACCTGCAACGCAGCCGGCCGCGCACGCTGTCCTACGCGCTCACCGACAGCCCCGTCGGGCAGCTCGCGTGGATCGCGGAGAAGTTCCACGACTGGACCGACAACGAGGGCGCGCCCGAGGACGCGGTGGACCGCGACCAGATGCTGACCAACGTGTCGATCTACTGGTTCACCGGCACGGCGGGCTCGTCGGCGGCGTTGTACAAGGAGCAGTCGGCGAACTGGGGCAACCAGCAGCCGTCGACGGTGCCGACCGGCGTCGCGGTCTTCCCGCACGACCTGAGCCTGCCGGTGCGATCGCTCGCGGAGAAGATGATCCCGACGATCGTGCACTGGACCGAGTTCGACCGCGGCGGTCACTTCGCCGCGATGGAGGAGCCGGACCTGCTGGTCCAAGACATCAGGAAGTTCTTCAAATCGCTGTGAGCACAACACTCTCGAACCGCACCCTCAACCGCACGCTGCTCGCGCGGCAGTTGTTGCTGGAGCGGACGTCCATGCCGATCGTGGACGCCGTCGAACACCTCGGCGGCCTCCAGGCCCAGGCCCCCATCCCTCCGTACCTCGCCCTGTGGACACGGCTCAAGCCGTACAAGGTCGACGCGCTGAGCAAGCTGATCATCGACCGCTCGCTGGTGCGGATGACGTTGTGGCGCGGCACCTTGCACCTCATCTCCGCCAACGACGTGTACTTGATGCGCACGGCGTTGCAGCCGGAGCTGAACAAGTGGGCGAAGATCGTGATGCCGCCCGCCACCCGCGTCGAGATCGACCTGGAGAAGCTGGCGCGCATCACCCGCGAGTACATCGACGCCGAACCGCGCACGGTCGCGGAGATCGGCGCGCACCTCGAGGAGCACTTCCCCGAGGCCAAGGCGCGCGAGATGTCCACGCAGGCGCAGATGCTGGTGCCGATGATCCAGGTGCCGCCGCGCGGGATCTGGGGCGTGGGCGGGGTGCCGCAGAACGTCGCGATGGCGTCGTGGCTCGGGCGTGAGCTGCCCTCGGAAGCGGCCGTGCCGGAGCTGATCAAGCGGTACCTGCGGGCGTTTGGACCGGCGACCCTCGCGGACATGCAGGCGTGGTCGCGGCTCATCGGGTTGAAGGCCCACGCGGCTGATCTCGACCTCGTGGAGTACAAGAACGAGGCCGGCAAGGTGCTGCTGGACGTGCCGGACGGCCTGATCGTGTCCGAGGACGCGCCGGCGCCCGCCCGGCTGCTGCCCGCGTTCGACAACGTCCTGCTCGGGCACGCGGACCGGCAGCGGATCATGAGCGAGGACGCCCGGTCGCGGTGGGGGGCGGTGCGCAACGGCGTGTTCCCGCCGACGTTCCTCGTGGACGGGTTCCTGCGTGGCACCTGGAACGTCGTGGAGAACAAGGACTCGGCGACGTTGACGATCGAGCCCTACGTGAAGACCACGAAGAAGGACATGGCCGGGGTGATCCGCGAGGCCAAGGCGGTGCTGAAGGTGATGTCGCCGAAGAAGCCGCACGTGATCATCGCGCCCTAACGGCTCCTGATCACGTCCAACGTCGCCGTGATGGCGGGCCTGCGCGAGGCCTGGGTCCGCCACACCGCGTACAGCCGGCGGGTGGGAGTGGGCCGCAGCGGCACGATCTTCACGTTGCCCGGCACCTCTCCCCTGCCGAGCCGCGGGATCAGCGCGACGCCGATTCCCTTGGTCAGCAACGCCATCTGCGTGTGGTACTCGCTGATCCGGTACGCCACCACTGGTTCGATGCCCGCGCCGTGGAACGTCCGCTCCAGCCAGTCGAAGCAGATCGACCCCTCGACCTGGCAGATCCAGCGTTCCCCGGCGAGGTCGATCGGTTCGAGGAACTCCTTGCGCGACAACGGGTTCGACTCGGGCACCAGCACCTCGGCCACGTCCTCGCCGATGAACTCGCGGGACAGCGATTCCGGCACCGGCAACGGCGTGTTGGCCCAGTCGTGCACGATCGCCAGATCCAACTCGCCGCGTGCGACGGCCTCGGTGGCGTAGGGCGGGTCGATCTCCGTGAGGCGCACGTCCAGCGCCGGGTGCTGCTCGCCGAGGCTCACCAGGACGTCCGGCAGCAGACCGCGCGAGGCCGTGGCGAACGCGCCGATGCAGAGCCGGCCGATCGCGGTGCCGCGTTGTTCCTCCAGCGCGACCTCGGCCTCCTCGACGAGCTTCAGCACCTGGTCCGCGGTCTCGGCGAGCAGGCGGGCGGCGTCGGTGAGGCGGACGCCCCTGCCGTTGCGTTCCAGCAGCGTGGTGCGGGTCTCGCGTTCGAGCTTGGCGATCTGCTGCGAGACCGCGGACGGGGTGTAGCCGAGCACTTCGGCGGCGGCGCCGACCGTGCCGTGGGTCGCGATGGCGTGCAGTGCCTTCAGCCTGCCGAGGTCGAGCATGTAGCGATGCTAAACCCATCACCTTAGAAAGCGGAACTGGTGCTAAATAGTTAGCGCGCGCAAGCTTGACCGCATGAGTCCACGTCACGTCCTGCTCGCTGTGCTGGTGGCCGCCATCTGGGGCTTCAACTTCGTGGTGCTCAAGGTCGGTCTCGACGAGTTCCCGCCGATCCTGTTCTCGGCCCTGCGGTTCCTCGCCGCCGCCGTGCCCGCGATCTTCTTCGTCGGACGGCCTTCGGTGCCGTGGCGCTGGATCATCGCGGTCGGACTGGTGCTCGGCGTGGCGAAGTTCAGCTTCCTGTTCATCGGCCTGAAGGTGGGGATGCCGGCGGGCCTGGGCTCGTTGGTGCTGCAGAGCCAGGTGATCTTCACGACCGCGATCGCGGCGGTCGTGCTGCACGAGCGGCCGAAGTCCGTGCAGGTCGCCGGGATCGCGCTGGCGATCGCGGGCATCGGCCTGATCGCGTGGGACTACGGGGCCTCGTCGCCGTTGCTCGGCTTCGCGCTGGTGATCCTGGCGGCGGCGTGCTGGGGCGTGTCGAACGTGCTCATGCGCTACGCGAGGCCGACCGACACGCTGCGGTTCATGGTGTGGGTGAGCGCCGTGGCGGTGGTGCCGCTGTTCGCGCTGTCGGCGTTGACCGAGGACATGAGCGCGCTCGGCCGCCTCGACTGGTCCGGCGTCGCCACCGTCGGGTACGTCGCGTGGATCTCGACGCTGCTCGGGTTCGGCATCTGGGGATTCCTGCTGCGCCAGTACGAGTCGTCGGTCGTGGCGCCGTTCTCGTTGCTGGTGCCGGTGTTCGGGATGTTCTCGGCCTGGGCGATCCTCGGCGAGCAGATGAGCGCGGTGCAGCTCGGGGCCGGTGGGCTCGTGCTGGCCGGGCTCGCTATTCCGCAGCTGCTGGGGCGCCGGGCGGCACGAACGGCAGTCCTGCCGGAGCCCCTCGTTCCAGCAGGTCGATGACGGCCTTCGTGTCGAGGTGATCGGCGACCAGGTCGCCCAGCAGGTCCAGCTGGGCCTCGCGGGCGGCCTGGAAGCTCACGTCGGGCGCCGGTTCGAAGTCCCGGCCCGCGACGGCCGCGGCCCAGCCGACGAACTTGCGGCGGAAGGCGTCGTTCTCCAGCAGGCCGTGCCAGTGCGTGCCGACGATCCGGTCGGTCTGCGCTCCCTCGTCGCCGATCACCGGGCGTTCGGTGCTGCGCACGACCTGGCCGTGGTGGATCTCGTAGCCGGTGACGGGCTCGCCCCAGGCCTCTCCTTCCGGAGTGGCGAGGGTTTTCTTCGAGTTGAAGCGGATGTCGACGTCGAGCAGGCCGAGGCCTGCTGTGCTGCCCTGTTTGGACTCCACGTCGTCCTCGATGCGCTTCGCCAGCATCTGGAAGCCGCCGCAGATGCCGAGGATCGGGCCGTCGAAGCGCTGGATCGCTTGTGCCAGGCCGGTTTCGCGCAGCCACGCGAGGTCGTCGACGGTCGCCTTCGAGCCCGGGAGCACGACCAGGTCGGCGTCCTCGAGGCGGGACGGCTCCGTCACGAACCGCACGGACACACCGGGTTCGCAGGCGAGCGCCTCGACGTCGGTGGCGTTCGAGATGCGCGGCAGGCGGATCACGGCGACCCGCAGCCAGTCCCTGATCGGCGGTCGCGGCCTGCCCACGACGCCGTCCGCGTTGTAGGACAACGAGTCCTCGGCATCGAGCCACAACTCCTCGCGCCACGGCAGCACGCCGAGCACCGGACGACCCGTGAGTTGTTCGATCTGCTTGAGGCCTGGTTCGAGGAGTCTGGCGTCCCCGCGGAACTTGTTGACCACGAAGCCGGAGATCAACGCCTGGTCGGCCGCGTCGAGCACCGCGACCGTGCCGAAGAGGTGCGCGAACACCCCGCCGCGGTCGATGTCCCCGATGACCAGCGTGGGCAGGTTCGCTCTGGTGGCCAGACCCATGTTCGCGATGTCGTTGGGGCGCAGGTTGATCTCGGCCGGCGAGCCCGCGCCCTCGCAGATCACGACCTCGTGGTCGCGCCGCAAACCATCCAAAGTGGACAGGACCGTGTCGAGCAGCTTCTGCTTGCGTTCCCGGTAGCTCATCGCCGACACGGTGCCGACCGCCTGGCCGAGCACCACGACCTGGGACGTGCGGTCGCTGCCGGGCTTGAGCAGCACGGGGTTGAAGCGCACGCTCGGCTCCTTGAACGCCGCCCGCGCCTGAAGGGCCTGCGCGCGCCCGATCTCGCCGCCGTCGAGTGTGACGAACGAGTTGTTCGACATGTTCTGGGCCTTGAACGGCACGACGTCGACGCCCTGGCGTGCCAAGAAGCGGCACAGACCGGCGACCAGGACGCTCTTGCCCGCGTCCGAGGTCGTCCCACAGATCAACATCGCGCCTCGCATGGACGCCAATGCTGCCATCATCACCCCCATGGTCTCCGTCGTGCTCATGCACAGCCCGTTTCTCGGCCCTTCGAGCATGCGCCCGCTAGCCGACGAACTGGCCTCCGACGGCGCGACCGTCCTGCTCGTCGACCTGCAGATGACGATCAACGAGGCACCCGTGCACCAGCGCCTGATCGGCGCGTTCGCCGACGCCCTGGAGGACTCCGGCGTCGAGGGACCGCTCGTGCTCGTCGGCCACAGCGGCGCGGGCCCGTTGCTGCCGGGCTTCGCGGACGCGCTGGAACTCGACGTGGCGGGCCTGGTGTTCCTCGACTCCGACCTGCCGACGCCGGGGCTCGCCTGGCGCGAGACCGTCGATCCGGTGCTGGTGCGCCAGGTCAAGGCGTCGGTGCGGGACGGCCGCCTGCCGCGCTGGGACCGCTGGTTCGACTCGGATCCGCTGCGCCTGGTGCCCGCCGAGCTGCGTGAGGAGATGCGCGACGAGGCACCCGAGGTGCCCTGGGAGTTCATGAAGGAGCAGCGCCCGAGCGTCGAGTGGACCGGGGCGTGCGGGTACGTGCTGCTGTCGCCGTTCTACGAGGAGGCCGCCGCCCGCGCCGAGTCGCTGGGCTGGCCGGTCGAGCGCGTCGAGTCGCATCACCTGGCGGCCGCGACGTCGCCCTCGACGGTCGCGGCCGCACTGCGGTCCGTCATCAACAGACTGTGAGGATCTCCGAGCCCGTCTCGGTCACGACGATGGTGTGCTCGAACTGCGCGGTCCAGCGCTTGTCCTTGGTGGTGACGGTCCAGTTGTCGTCCCACATCTCGCCCTCGTAGTCCCCGAGGGTGATCATCGGCTCGATCGTGAACGTCATGCCGGGCTCCAGCACGGTCTTCACCGACGGCTCGTCGTAGTGCAGCACCACGAGCCCGCTGTGGAACGTGCGGCCGATGCCGTGCCCCGTGAAGTCGCGCACCACGCCGTAGCCGAACCGCTTGGCGTACGCCTCGATGACGCGGCCGACGACGTTGAGCTCACGGCCGGGCTTCACGGCCTTGATGGCGCGCATGGTCGCCTCGTGGGTGCGCTCGACGAGGAGCTTGGCCTCCTCGGAGACGTTGCCCGCGAAGAACGTCGCGTTCGTGTCGCCGTGCACGCCGCCGATGAACGCCGTCACGTCGATGTTCACGATGTCGCCGTCCTCGACGACCGTGCTGTCCGGGATGCCGTGGCAGATGACCTCGTTGAGCGAGGTGCAGCACGACTTCGGGAAGCCCCGGTAGCCGAGTGTCGACGGGTAGGCGCCGTTGTCGCACAGGAACTCGTGCGCGACCGCGTCGATCTCGTCCGTCGTCACGCCGGGGACGACGACCTTGCCGGCCTCCTGCAACGCCTGGGCGGCGAGGCGGCCGGCGACGCGCATGGCCTCGATGATCTCGGGCGTCTGCACCCACGGGTCGGTGCTCTTCTGCGGCGCGGGCCTGTCCACGTACTCGGGACGCACGATGCGCGAGGGCACCTGACGACGCGGGGATTGCACACCGGGTTGCAGAGGAGCACGAACAGCCATGAGCTCCACATTAGCCTTGCAGTCGGTCCGCGCTCTGAACCTGGTCCTCCGCCCGCGGCTCCGGCAGCCGCGGCGCGGGTAGCAGCACGCCCGCCCGGATCAGGCGCTCGCGCAACGTCAACTCCTTGGTCTTGCTCATCACGGCACCGCCTTGAGGAACCTCGCCGCCACGTCCACGGCTGGAGTCGAAGTTTCTCCGCTGAGCACCAAAGTCGCGAACGCCAGATCGCCTCGGTAGCCCATGAACCACCCGTGTGAGTGCACGCCGTCACCGAACTGTGCGGTACCAGTCTTGCCGCGCACGTCACCGAACGGCTTGAGTTGCGGTGCAGTGCCCGCCTCGACGACCTCGCGCATCATGGCGCGCACCGGATCCAGGACCGCCGCGGCAGGTGCGGTGGGCTGTTTGTCTGCTTTGGTCTCCTTGCCCCGCACCAGTTGTGGCATCGGCATGGAGCCCTTGGCGATGGACGCCGACACCAGCGCCATGCCGAACGGCGACGCCAGCACCTTGCCCTGACCGAACGCGTCCTCTG
This sequence comes from Lentzea sp. JNUCC 0626, assembly GCF_043632865.1. Taxonomy (NCBI): domain Bacteria; kingdom Bacillati; phylum Actinomycetota; class Actinomycetes; order Pseudonocardiales; family Pseudonocardiaceae; genus Lentzea; species Lentzea sp. JNUCC 0626. The sequence continues at coordinate 9,004,239 of NZ_CP171635.1, read as the reverse complement.
CCCGTTCCACCACGTCGGTGGCGGGCGGCACGGAGCCGGTGATCGTGGTGAGGCCGGGGATGTCGAAGTCGACGCCGAGGCCGAGCGACAGGGCGGCGCTGGGCAGCAGGTCCGGCGGCATGTCGACGGCGAGCTGGGCGAAGGTCGTGTTGCAGGAGAACGCGAACGCCGAGTGCAGCGGGATGGTGCCCTTGTCGAACTCGTTGGAGTTGGGCACGATCCGGCGGCCGTCGATGGTGGTCTTGCCGGGGCACGGCAGCGGGGTGTCGGCGTTGACCTTGCCGGACTGGAGCGCGGCGAGCGCCGAGACGGCCTTCATCGTGGAGCCCGGCGGGAAGCGACCCGTCAGCGCGAGGGCGCCCTGGGCGTCGGCCGGGTCGTTCTGCGCCACGGCCAGGATGTCGCCGGTGGACGGCTGGATCGCCACCAGGATCGTGGGCAGCTTCTCGGGTTCGACGGCGTCCTCGGCGGCGGCCTGGACGATCCGGGACAGCGCGACGTTGACGGCCTTCGCGGGTTCGGCGGCCTTCGAGTGCAGTTCCTCGACCTCGCTGCCCTGCGCGTCGACGGTGCTGACGCGGAAGCCCGCGTTGCCCGCGATGTCGTTCTCCATCAGCTTGCGGACGGCGGGCAGCACCTGGGAGCCGAAGTTGCGGCTGGGCGCGAGCAACGACGTCTGCGAGCTGAACCGCACGCCGGGCAGTTCGTAGATCTTCGGCTTCACCGACTGGTAGTCGGCGTCGCGCAACGCGGCCACCTGGTAGGCCTGCCCCTCCGGCGTCTTGCCCACGCCGTCGGTGATGGTCTGCTGGGTGATGGCCTGGTCGAGCGGGTTCAGCGCGTCGGCGAGCGCCTTGGTGACGGTTCCGAGGTCACCGGCCTCCTTCGCGACCAGCAGCACCGACACGACGCGTTCGGGGGCGAGCAACGGCGTGCCGTCGCGGTCCAGCACCGGCGCGGGGTCGGGTGTGAGCTCGGTGAGCTTGATGGTCTGCTGAGGCGCGAGCTTCGGGTGCGCCACCGACGACGCCCAGTGCACCTTCCACGTGTCGCCTTCCTGGCGCACGTCGAACTTGGTCGGGTACGTCCAGTGGCGGTTCTTGCCGAGGTTCCAGTCGAGCGTGACCGAGGCCTCCGACGCCAGCTCGCCGTTCTTGCGGATCTGGTCGACCTTGCTGCTCAACCCCTCCGGCTTGAGCGCACCCCGGAACTTCTCGAGGGTCTCCTTGGCGTCGTTCGGGTTGTCGGTCATCCCGGCGGCACCGGCCACGTCACCGGACGCGAGCTTCGCCAGGAAGTCGTTGGTGATCTCCGGAGGCCCGGGCTCCGACTTGAACAGCCCACAGCCGCTCACCGTCACCAGCAGAACCGTGATCGTCGCGAGAAGGCGCACTCGCGCGAGTATGCCCGTTCAGAAGAGGACAGTGGCGTATTGCCCGACTTGTTCGAAACCGATTCGGCGGTACGCGGCCTGCGCCACGTGGTTGTAGCCGTTGACGTAAAGGCTCGCCGTCCTGTTCAGCACCCGCGTCAGCCGGTCCGCCACCGCCGCCGTGCCCGCCGTGCCGATGCCCTCGCCCCGCCGGTCAGGCCGCACCCAGACCCCCTGGATCTGCCCGACCTTGGACGACATGGCCCCGATCTCGGCCTTGAACACGACCTCACCGTGCTCGAACCGCGCGAACGCCCGCCCGGCCGCGATGAGCTCGCTGACCCGAGCCCGGTAGCCCGCGCCGCCGTCCTCACCGCACGGGTCGATGCCGACCTCCTCGATGAACATCGAGATGGCGGCGGGCAGGTACCGCCCGATCTCGCTGGGCCGAACCTGCCGGACCAACGGGTCCGGGGTGATCTTCGGCGTGCCCGAGATGGCCATCAACGGCTGGTCGCCGCGCACCTCACGCGCCGGTCCCCAGTCCGGTTGGAGCTCGTCCCACAACGTCAGCACCTGCTCGGCCGGCCCCACCAGGCTGGAACACATGCGGCCCCTGCGGCGGGCCCGGTCGGCGAACATCCGCATGGCCGCGGCGCTGCCCTTGAGCGGGATCAGGTTGGGACCGGAGAAGCAGAGACCCTCGATCTTGCCGCGGATCGGCTTGGAGTCCGACCCCCACATCTCGCCGCCCAGACGCCACGGGTCGAGGCCGGCGACTTCGACCCTGGCCGCGACCATGCACGCCGCCACGGGGTCGGCGTCGAACACCCCGCGCACGTCGATCAGGTCGCGTTCGTCGAGAACGCGCGCTCCGGCCAGCCTCAGCACGTCACCTAGCGTGCCAGATGAAACGTCCCGGTGACATCAGCCAACAGTGCGCCTGTGCCCAGACACACGGTGATCATCGCGTTCGCGCACGTCTCCGGAGGGCTGGGACGGGTGACCACGGCATCGCACGGTAGGGGTATGCGCGGGCGGCGGGGATGCGCGGCGGTGGGGTGTGCTGGCGGCGAGGGCGTGCTGGCGGCGGAGTGCGGATTCACGGCGAGACGGCGGCACACGGTGGCGGTCACGTGCGAGCGGTCACGTGCGGGTGGTGGTGCCGTGCGGAACGCACGGCAAGCGGCGGCGCGCAGGGCGCGGCCTCTGCTCTCCACACACAGAGTGCGCCACACACACGCCACACACACGGCGCACGCCGCACATGATGCCCTCCGCCCACGGCGCCCGGCCCTAGCGACGCCACGCCCAAACACGCCTGAGGGCCGCCCCCGCGAAGCGGAGACGGCCCTCAGATGTTCGATGTGGATCAGCCGACGGTGACGGCCGGGGACTCGCCCTCGACCGGCTCCATCTCCTCGGCGAGGCGCATGGCCTCCTCGATCAGCGTCTCCACGATCGCGTGCTCCGGCACGGTCTTGATGACCTTGCCCTTCACGAAGATCTGCCCCTTGCCATTGCCGGAGGCAACACCCAGATCGGCCTCGCGAGCCTCACCAGGCCCGTTGACGACGCAGCCCATGACGGCGACGCGCAGCGGCACCTCCATGCCCTCCAGACCGGCCGTGACCTGCTCGGCGAGCGTGTACACGTCGACCTGGGCGCGGCCGCACGACGGGCAGGAGACGATCTCCAGCTTGCGCGGGCGCAGGTTCAGGGACTGCAGGATCTGGTGGCCGACCTTGATCTCCTCGACCGGCGGCGCGGACAACGACACCCGGATGGTGTCGCCGATGCCCTGCCGCAGCAGAGCACCGAAGGCCACGGCCGACTTGATGGTGCCCTGGAAAGCGGGGCCGGCCTCGGTGACGCCCAGGTGCAGCGGGTAGTCGCACTGCTCGGCCAGCAGTTCGTACGCGCGCACCATGACGACCGGGTCGTTGTGCTTGACGGAGATCTTGATGTCGTGGAAGTCGTGCTCGGCGAAGAGCGACGCCTCCCACATGGCCGACTCGGCCAGCGCCTCGGGCGTGGCCTTGCCGTACTTGGCGAGCAGGCGCGGGTCCAGCGAACCCGCGTTGACGCCGATGCGGATCGGCGTGCCGTGATCGCGGGCGGCGGCCGCGATCTCCTTCACCTGGTCGTCGAACTTGCGGATGTTGCCAGGGTTCACCCGGACTGCGGCACAACCAGCCTCGATGGCGGCGAAGACGTACTTCGGCTGGAAGTGGATGTCGGCGATCACCGGGATCTGGGACTTGCGGGCGATCGCCGGCAGCGCGTCCGCGTCGTCCTGCGAGGGGCAGGCGACGCGGACGATGTCGCAGCCGGCCGCGGTGAGTTCCGCGATCTGCTGCAACGTCGCGTTGACGTCCGACGTGAGCGTCGTCGTCATCGACTGGACGGAGACAGGGAACTCGCTGCCGACACCGACGTTGCCGACCATCAACTGCCTGGTCTTGCGTCGTTCCGACAGCACCGGCGGCGGCAGTGCCGGCATTCCGAGCATCACGCCGTCACTCATGGGTTGTGCACCTTTCCGTGGATCACTTATTGCAACCTGATCGGGTTGACGATGTCGGCGGTCACGGTCAGCAGCGTGATGGCGCCGCCGATGAAGATGACCACGTAGGTGAGGGGCAGCAGACGCATGTAGTTGACCGGGGCTCCGGCGGGCTTCCCGCGCAGCTTCCTCATCCAGTCTCGCACCCGTTCGTAGAGGTTGACGGCGATGTGACCACCGTCAAGCGGGAGCAACGGCAGGAGGTTGAACACACCGACGAAGAAGTTCAGGCCCGCGAGCATAAGGATGAAGAACGCCCACAGGCCGCGTTCGGCCGCGTCACCACCCAGCCGTGAAGCACCGACCACTGAGATGGGCGTGTCCAGGTCTCGCTCTCCGCCACCGATGGCCTTCACCACGGCCGGGATGCGCTCCGGGAAGCGCATGAGGCCCTTCCAGGTGTTCACGAACATGTCGCCGGTGAACGCGATGGACGCCGGGACCGCGGCGAGCGGGCTGTACTCGAAGTTCTGCTTCCAGGTGACGCCGATGGCGCCCACTTCCTTGACCTCGCGGCCGCCCTTGCCGTCGAGCACCTCGCGGGTGACCTGCGGCACGTTCACCGTGAGCGCGAGTTCCTTGCCGTCGCGCAGCACCTTGAACTCGGTCGGGCCCTTCAGGCTCTGCGTGGCCTTGATCATCTCCGTCCACGTGGCGATCGGCTTTCCGGCGATCGCGACGACCTCGTCACCGGGCTGGATGCCCGCGTCCTTGGCCGGAGCGGGGGCGCCGGGCTGACACGGCGCGGTGAGGCCGACCGTGTGGTTCTGCACGCAGGGCGTGACCTCGGCGAGAACGGGCAGTTCCTTGTTGTTCGGCAGGCCGAGCGACATCGCGAGGAACAGCAGGATGATGAAGCCGAGGATGAAGTGCGTGATCGACCCGGCGGACAGCACGACGACGCGCTTCCACACCTTCTGGTTGTAGAAGGCGCGCTTGCGGTCGTCCGGATGCACCTCGTCGAGGGCCGTCATGCCGGTGATCTCGCAGAAACCACCGGCCGGGATCGCCTTCAGGCCGTACTCGGTCTCGCCCTTGCGGAACGAGAAGAGCTTCGGGCCGAAGCCGATGAAGTAGCGGGTGACCTTCATGCCGAAGGCCTTCGCGGTCAGCAGGTGCCCGAACTCGTGCAACGCGATTGACACCGCGATGCCGAACGCGAACAACAGCACCCCGAGGATGTTGATGAATGTGTTCACGAGAAGTTCAGTTCCTTCCAACCAGCTCGCGGGCACGTGCGCGTGCCCAGTCCTCGGCGGCCATGACCTCCGCGACGTCCGCGGGGTCGTGATGCCATTCGTTCGCCTCGCCGAGAACCTGGCCGATGGTGTCCACGATCGACAGGAACGACGTGTTGCCGGCGACGAAGGAGGCGAGCGCCTCCTCGTTCACGGCGTTGTAGATCGCGGGCGCGCAACCGCCCGCGGTGCCGGCCTGCCGCGCGAGCTCGACCGCTGGGAACGTGACGTCGTCCAGGGGTTCGAAAGTCCACGCGGAGGCGGTGTCAAAGGTACAGGCGGGCGCGGCACCCGCGACGCGCTCGGGCCACCCCAGCCCCAGTGAGATCGGCAGGCGCATGTCCGGAGGCGACGCCTGCGCGAGCGTCGAGCCGTCCGTGAAGGTGACCATCGAGTGAATGATGGACTGAGGGTGCACCACGACGTCGACCCGGTCGTACGGGACCCCGAACAGCAGGTGCGCCTCGATCAGCTCGAGGCCCTTGTTGACGAGGTTCGCCGAGTTGATGGTGACGACCTGGCCCATCGACCACGTCGGGTGCGCCATCGCCTCGGCCATGGTGACCGCTTCGAGCTCTTTGCGCGTTTTGCCGCGAAAAGGCCCGCCGGACGCCGTGAGGACCAGTTTGTGCACCTCGTTCTCGGTGCCACCCCGCAGGCATTGCGCGAGCGCGGAGTGCTCGGAGTCGACCGGCACGATCTGGCCGGGCTTCGCCGCCGCCAGCACGAGCGGTCCGCCCGCGATGAGCGACTCCTTGTTCGCGAGCGCCAGCGTCGCCCCGGTCTCCAGGGCCTTGAGCGACGGCTCGAGCCCCCTGGACCCGTCCATGCCGTTCAGCACGACGTCGGCGGGTGCGGCCTCGATCAGGTCGACCATGCTGGTCAGCGTCCTGACACCGGGCACCTCGGCCCCGTTGGCCACCGCCACGACGGGCACGTCGAACTCGGCCGCCTGCTGCTTGAGCAGGTCCAGCTGACGTCCGCCCGCGCCGAGCCCGACGACCTGGAAGCGGTCGCGGTTGCGCCGGATGACGTCGAGCGCTTGGGTCCCGACCGAGCCGGTCGACCCCAGGATCAGGACAGTGCGTGGAGTACTCATCGCCCCTCATTGTTCCGGAGAGTGCCTGAGAGCCTCGGCACAGCCCGTTACTTTGATAACGGACCGGTTTTGGAGGTGTGAAGTCACCAGTTCGAGGGCATTCCAGCGTCGTCAAGTCGTTGGAAGGAGACTCTCCGTGGGCATCCTCGGATGGATCGTGCTCGGCCTGCTGGCCGGAGCCATCGCCAAGGCGATCATGCCGGGCAAAGACCCGGGCGGAATCATCATCACGATGCTGATCGGCATCGTGGGCGCGATCCTGGGCGGATTCATCGGATCCGCGCTCTTCGGGACCGATCTCGGGTCGTTCTTCGAGATCCGGACGTGGATCCTGGCGATCGTCGGATCGTTGATCCTGCTGGGCATCTACCGACTGGTGACCGGCAGGCGAAGCCACGCTTAGCCGCCAGAGACGTTTGAGGCCGTTCGGGGGACACCCGAACGGCCTTTCTTTTGTCTTGACTCAGTTCGCGATGCCCGCGTCCCTGGCCATCAGCGCGGCCTGCACCCGGTTCGTCAGCCCCAGCTTGGCCAGCAGCCGCGACACGTAGGTCTTCACCGTCGCCTCTGACATGTGCAGCTTCGCGCCGATGTCCGCGTTCGACATCCCCTGCCCGAGCAGCGCCAGCACCTCGACCTCGCGGTCGGTCAGCCCCTCGACGGCCTTCTGCGCCTCCTGCCGCTTCGGCTGCCCGGAGGTCGCCACCATGCCGACCACGCGTGACGTGACCATCGGCGAGAGGTACGCCTCGCCGTTGTTGACCGCCCGCACGGCCCTCAACAGCTCCTCGGGCGCCGAGTCCTTCAGCAGGAACCCCGCGGCGCCGTCGGACAGCGCGCGCACGATGTTGTCGTCCTCGCCGAACGTCGTCAGCATCACGACGCGCACGGAGGGCGCGACGACCCGGAGTTCCTTGGCACACGCCAGGCCGTCCATGCGGGGCATGCGGATGTCGAGCACCGCCACGTCCACCCGGCGCTCGCGCACGATCTGCAGCGCCTCGCGGCCGTCACCGGCCTCCGCCACGAGTTCGATGTCGTCGGCGGTGCCGAGGATGGCCTTGATGCCGGCCCGCATCAACGGCTCGTCGTCGGCGATGAGCACCCGGATCATTGACCTGTCCTCTGCACGTGGATCTTCTTCTCGACCAGCTTGCCGTCTCGGAAGCAGAAACGCACCACCCGTGTGCCCTTCGCGAGGTACGACTGCTCGTCGGTGATGTGGTAGACGCACCGGGCCCCGGAAGGCTCCGGCGACGCCTGCGACTTGCGTTCGCCGTCGGCGACCAGGGGTTCGTCGCCCTCCGGCAGGAGTTTCAGGACGTCGGACTCGGACTGGCCGACCTCGATGCGGTCGAGGGCGTCCTGCGAGACGACCTGGGTCACCGGTTGCGAGCCGAGGTAGGTGAAGCCGCCGATGATCACGGCCAGCACCAGGGACGCGCCCGCGATCGAACCGACGCCCGCCCACTTGCGCAAGGCACCCGGCGCCTCGGTCTCGTCCTGCTCGTCCTCGGGCTCGTCGGGCAGCGGCGTCTCCTCGTACGGCAGCACGGCCGCGATCCGGAAGCCACCGGACGGCAACGCGCCGACGTGCAGGATTCCGCCTGCCACCCGCACGCGTTCGGTGAGGCCGATGAGCCCCACGCCCGGTGTGCCGACGGTGGAACCGTTGCGCGACGGGTTGTTGCGCACCTCCACCACCAACGCATCCGGTTCGTACTTCACCGTCACCTGCACGGCGGCACCCGGCGCGTGCTTCGCGGCGTTGGTCAAACCCTCCTGTGCGACGCGATAGGCGGCGTGAGAGACACGAGACGGCAACGGGTGTGCTTGTCCGCCGCGCACCAGACTGACCAGAACACCGGCCTTGCGCGCGTCGCTCACCAACGAGTCGATGGACTCCGCTGTGCGTGTCGCGGGGTCGTCGTCGGGGCCGTCCTCGGACCGCAACACCCCGATGATCGCCCGCAGCTCGCCCATGCCGGTCAACGCGGCCGAGCGCAGCACCCCGATCGCCTCGCGCTGCTTCTCCCCGAGCGACGGATCGAGCGCCAACGCCCCGGCGTGCACCGAGATCAACGAAAGCCGGTGGCCGAGGCTGTCGTGCATGTCCTGGGCGATGCGGCTGCGTTCGCGCAACCGCACCTGCCGCGACAGCAGCTTGTGCTCGCCGCGCATGCGTTCCTCGCGGTCCTGCATCGCCTGCACCAACGCCTCGCGCTGCGCGAGATAACGCCCGACGAGGAACGGCAGCGCCACGCCCACACCGAAGATCGTGATGAGGATGAGCATCCCGTAGGCGGGGTCGATGTCGAGCGGCTGCGCGCCCCAGTCCCACATCAGCGCCACGACGACGAACGTGAGCGCGGCCGAGACGATCGCCCTGCCCCACGACTCGATCCGGCGGCCGGCCGTGTAGCTCAGCACGACCATGATCGCGGGCCCGAGCACCGGGATCGCCGCTCCGCCGATCATGGCCGTCGCCGGGAACAGGTGCCGCAGGGGCAGCAGCACGACGTAGATGGCGAAGACCCCGACGAACGCCCAGCCTGAGAACTTCGCCTCGGCCCACGGTCCCGGCCACACGTCCAGCAGGATCGCGGCGACCACGACGAGCAGGTCGCCGATGAGCCGCACCGGGGTCAGGCCGCGGAGCCGGGCCAGGGTGTCGGCTCGGAACGCCTCCGCCCTCGCCCGCACAGCAGTAATCACGCTGCCAAGTTACGAGACGCCCCAGGTCTCGCGCGGCACGCTGGAGTATCGAATCCGCGCGACGAAAGTTGACTACCCAGCCAGCTTCGCGGTTGATCCGGCCTTCCTCGCACGCCAGGACGCGAACACCACGCCGATGATCAAAAGCAGGGCCGTAGCCGTCACCATCAACGTCGACAGCGCCACGATCTCCGGCGAGATCCCGCGCTTCGACGCCTGCGCGTAGACGAACACCGGCAACGTCGTGGAGCCGACCCCGGTCAGGTAGGACGAGATCACCACGTCGTCGAACGACAGCAGGAACGCGAACGCCGCCCCCGCCGCCACCGCGGGTGCGACCAACGGCAGCGTCACGGTCCGGAACGCCACGAACGGCGACGCCCCGAGGTCGGCGGCGGCCTCCTCCATCCGGGCGTCCATTCCGGACACCCGCGACCGCACCACCACGACCACGAAGCTCAGCGAGAACGCCACGTGCGCGAACAGCAACGCCCCGAACCCCAGCGGAATCCCGGCGAGCTTCACGAAGAACCCCAGCATCGCCACGCCCATGACGACCTCGGGCACCACCAAAGGCAACGACAACAACACCGTCCACAGCCCACGGCCGGGGAACGCCCGCCTCAGCCCGAAGGCCGCCAACGTGCCGATGACCGTCGAGATCAACGCCGACGCCAACGCCAGTTGCAACGTCAGCTGAAGAGACGCGAACACGCGCGTGTCGTCCGCCAACTCCGAGTACCACTGCAACGAGAAACCGCTGATGCGCGACAACGACCGCGACGAGTTGAACGACGCGATGGCGAGCCACGCGATCGGTGCGTACAAGAACAGGAACACCAGCGCCACCACGGCACCGAGTGCCCACGGACGACGGTTCACAGCACGTCCTCCCCACGGCGTCCGCGCAGCACGAGCACCGCCACCACCAACACGAGCAGCAGCACCGCCATCGCCGACCCCAACGGCCAGTTGTTGCCGCCGCGGAACTGGTCGTCGATCACCGACCCGAACGTCGACTGCTCCACCCCGCCGAGCAGCTTCGGCGTCACGAAGTCACCCGCCGCCGGCACCAGGACCAGCAACGACCCGGCCAGCACGCCGCTCATCACGCCCGGCAGCACCACCCGGAAGAACGTCGACACCCGCCCGTGCCCGAGGTCGTAGGACGCCTCCATCAGCCGCACGTCGAACCGTTCGCACGCCACGTACAGCGGCAGCACCATGAACGGCAGGAACCCGTACGTCAGGCCGAGAATCACAGCGCCGTCGGTGAGCAGGAAGCCGCCGTCGCGGTCCAGGCCGACCCAGCCGAGCACGGTGTTCGCGAGCCCTTCGCCGTCCAGCAACGCCTTCCACGCGTAGATCCGCGCGAGGTAGCTCGACCAGAACGGGATCAGCACGGCCGCGAGCAACGCCGTCCGCCACCGGCCGCCGTGCCGCGCGATGAACCACGCCAACGGGAAGCCGAGCAGCAGACAGGCCACCGTCGTCGCGCCCGCGTACAGCAGCGTCCGCCCGAAGATCGGCAGGAACGCCGGGTCGAGGGCCGTCCGGTAGGCGTCGATCGTCCACGGCAGCACGGCGCGCGCGACACCGGTGTCCCGCGTGGCGATGCTGAACTCGACGACCACGACCAGTGGCGCGATGAGGAAGAACCCCAGCCAGACCCCGGTGGGGACGAGCAGGGCGTTGGCCTTCAGCCAGCGTCGGAGCACGAGCGCACATCCTAGGACCTGAACATCCGTGTACCGTTGTGAACATGAGTGTTCACCTGCTCCAGACGGCGACGTCTGTGCTGCTCAAGGACCCGACCGCGTCGCTCGGCGACGTCGCGCGGGCAGCCGGTGTCGGCAGGACCACACTCCACAAGCGCTTCCCGACCCGCACGGACCTGGTCCGCGCGGTCGCGAACGACGCGCTCGACCTGATCGACTCGGTGGCCTGCCAGGTGGACTTCGACCGCGACAACGCGATCGAGGACCTCATCACGCGCCTGGTCGCGCTCGGCCCGCGAGTGGAGTTCCTGCTCCGCTTCCCCGGCCTCGAACGCGACGCGGAGCTGCGGACCCGCATCGAGGCGATGGACGAGCCCGTGCTCGACCTGATCACCCGGCTGCAGGGCACGAAACTGCGCCGCGACCTGCCCGCGTGGTGGATCCTGCACACCCTCTACGCCGGGCTCTTCAACGCCTGGGAAGCGATCAGCTACGGCCGTCTCGCGCCGCTGGACGCTCCCCGGTTCGTGCTCACCACGGTGTTCGAGGGGGTAGCAAGTGCTGGAGCAACTGACCGGACATGAAGACCCGCACCCGATCTATGAACGGCTACGCGCGCACGGCCCGCTGACGCGTTCCGGCGGCCTATGGGTGACGACTAGCCACACGCTGAGCAACAAGATCCTGCGCGACCGCCGGTTCGGCGTCCGCTTCTCCGACGGCAGCTACCCGGTTAACGGCGGGCTGCTGCCCGAGTCGTTCCTGGAGCTCGACCCGCCGGACCACACCAGGTTGCGCCGGATCGCCGCGCCGGCGTTCAGCCCGAAGAAGATCGACGAGTACCGCACGCGCGTCGAGAAGGTCGCGGAATCGTTGCTGGACAAGGACGAGTTCGACCTCATCACGGACTTCGCGGCGCCGTTGCCGATCTCGGTGATCAGCGACCTGCTGGGCATCCCGGACGCGGACACCGCCGAGTTCGCCGACTACGGCGCGCTCGTCGCCGCGTCGTTCGACAGCGGGGTCACGGCGGAGATGGCCAACGCCAACGACCAGGTGCTCGCGCTGTTCGACCGCCTGATCACGCAACGCCGCAGGACCCCCGGTGACGACGTGATCAGCTCGTTGGTCGCGGCCGAGGCGGAGCAGAAGCTCACCCCGGAGGAGATGCTCGGCACGCTGGTGTTGTTGCTGGTCGCGGGCTTCGAGACGACGGTGAACCTGATCGGCAACGGCACGCGCGCGCTGCTCGATCATCCGGCGCAGTGGAAGCTCTTCAAGGCCAACCCGGAACTCGCGTCCGCCGTGGTCGAGGAGACGCTCCGGTGGGCGCCGCCGGTGCAGCTGACCAGCCGGATCGCGCACGAGGACGTCGATCAGATCGGCAAGGACGAGATGGTCACGTTGCTGCTCGGCGCCGCGAACCGCGACCCCGAGGTGTACCCGGAAGCGCACAAGTTCGACGTCATGCGCGTGCACAGGCCGGAGCACCTCGCGTTCTCCAGCGGCATCCACTACTGCCTGGGCGCCACGCTCGCGCGCATGGAGGGCGAGGTGGCGTTCCGCGCGCTGGCGAGGAAGATGCCCGACCTGCGGCAGACGGGCATGCTCCGGTTCCGCGACTCCGTGGTGATCCGCGGCATCAAGCACTTCCCGGTCAGCCGGTCTTGACCTTCGTCCAGGCGTCCGCGTAGAGCGCTTCGGCGTCGCCGCCGAGGTCCTTGGTGAACGGGAGCTTCGCGAGCTGCTCGTCCGATGGGTAGACCACCGGGTTGGTCAGCAGTTCCTTGTCTATCAAGGGTTTCGCGGCGGCGTTGGCGCTGCCGTACCGGACGGCGTTGGAGAGCGCCGCACCCGCTTCGGCACCGAGGATGTAGTCGATGAACCGGTGCGCGTTGCCGGCGTGCGGCGCGTCCTTCGGGATGACGAGCAGGTCCACGTAGGACAGTCCGCCCTCGGCCGGGATGGCGTACCCGATGTCGTCGTTGTTGTCCCCGGCCTGGAACGCGTCGCCGGAGTACGACTGGGCGAGCCGCACCTGGCCCGAGGTCAGCGGTTCGATCACGTCCGAGGTGATCTGGCCGAGCTTCTTCTTCAACGACAGCAGGAAGTTCGCGGCGTCGTCGATCTGCTTCGGGTCCGTGGTGTTGGGGTCGTGGCCGAGCTTGAGCAGGCCGATCGCCATGCCGTCGCGGGCCTCGTCCAGGATCGAGCTGCGGCCCTGGGCGTTCGGCAGGTCGAACGCGTCGAAGCTCGTCACCTCGCCGCCGATCTGCGACTTCGAGTACGCGAGCCCCGTGGTGCCCCAGGCCCACGGCACGGAGAACCGGTTGCCGGGGTCGTACTCGGCCTCGACGAACCGCTGTTCGAGGTTGCGCAGGTTCGGGATCGCGTCGTGGTCGAGCGGCTGGAGCAGGCCGGACCGCAGGAACCGCCGCAGGAAGTTGTCCGACGGCACCACCAGGTCGTAGCCCGCCTGGCCGGACGCGATCTTGGCTTCCATCTCGTCGTTGGTGGAGAAGTTGTCGTAGGTGACCTCGACGCCGCTGATCGAGGTGAAGCCCGGCAACGTCTCCGGCGCGATGTAGTCGGTCCAGTTGTAGAAGTTGAGCTTCGGCTCGTCGGTGAGGTTCACGGCCTTGCCCGCGCTCGGGCCGCCGGTGTTCGTCGGCGCCGGGCCGACCGCGCAGGCGGCCAGCGCGAAGAACGCCATCGAACCGAGCATCGTGCGCCGGGTCACCCTAGGGCTGTCGACGTCCCACAGCCGGGCGATCCGCAGCTCACCCATCGCCGGACTCCAGCAGCACGGTGAACTCGGGGTCCCACGCCATCCGCACGGTCTGGCCGGGCGCGCCCGCGTCGTCGATGCGCTGGGCGTTCTGCACGAACGCCGACAGCACGCCACCAGGTGTCTCGACCACGAACTGCGTGGAAACGCCGGTGTAGACGACGTCCTGGACGACACCTTGCAGCACGCACCAGCCCGTCGGCGGCTCGGCGGTCTCGTTGAACAGGTGCACCTTCTCCGGGCGCACGGTCGCGGCGACCTTCTTGCCGTGCGCGACGCTGCCGGAGAACTTCGCCCGCAGGTTCGTCGCGCCGGACGCCTTGAGCGAGACCAGCCCACCGTCCACACCGGACACCTCGGCGTCGAGGATGTTGGACGTGCCGATGAACCCGGCGACGAACCGCGTCGCCGGCCGTTCGTAGACGTCCTCGGGGTAGCCGACCTGCTCGATCTTGCCCGCGTTCATCACGGCGATGCGGTGCGAGAGGACCAGCGCCTCTTCCTGGTCGTGCGTGACGTACAGGAACGTCGTGCCGACCTCGCGTTGGATGCGCATCAGCTCGATCTGCAACTCCTTGCGGAGCTTGGCATCGAGCGCACCCAGCGGTTCGTCGAGCAACAGCAGCTGCGGACCTGCGGCGAGCGCACGGGCGATGGCCACGCGCTGCTGCTGACCACCGCTCAGCTGAGTGGGCCTGCGCTTGGCGAACTGCGACAGCCTGACCAGTTCGAGGTGCTCGCCGACGCGCTTCTTCAGCTCGTCGCCGCGCACCTTCTTGCGCTTGAGGCCGTACGCGACGTTGTCCCACACCGACATGTGCGGGAACAGCGCGTACGACTGGAACACGGTGTTGACGTCCCGCCGGTACGGAGGGACGCCCACCATGTCGTTGCCGTCGAGCTCGATGCGGCCCTCGTCCGGGTCCACGAACCCGGCGATCATGCGCAGGACCGTGGTCTTGCCGCAGCCGGACGGGCCGAGGACGGAGAAGAACTCGCCCTCGTGGACGTTCAACGAGATGCCGTCGACCGCCACCTGGTCGGAGAAGCGCTTGCGCACGCCGTGGAGACCGATCTCGACGGGGGCGAACGTGTCCGGGCTGGAGGCCTCGGCGGGAGAGAAGCCGGTCAAGGGTCGAGGCGCCTTCGCAGAGATCGAACGGGTGGGCCGCGTGGAGCCTAGGCCCTGTCCTGCAAGTCTGTCAGGTGGCAGGCGCGGGTGAGCGACCCGGAGACGGTGCCGCCGCGATGCCCTCATACCGGAGGTATTCGGGCATCGCGGCGGTGCCGTCTCCGGGTCCCTCGGCCGCCACTGCCGCCCGACGGACTTGCAGGACAGGGCCTAAACCCGTCCGACCTCGCTCGTCAGTCGTGCGCGCGCGACCTCACACATCCGCGCGGACCCACATGTGCGACGATGACCTCGTAATCCGGATGAGCAGTGGAGGAAACCGTGGCCACGTCCTCGGAACTGGACAAGCGTCCTGCCGTCGACCCGCACGAGGAGCCGTCGCACGAGTGGGGCTGGCACGGCCAGCTGCCCAAGGGCACGCGCATCGCCGGTTGGCTCTCCGCGATCTTCTGCTTCCTGATGCTGATCGGCAACCACCACGGCCAGACCGAGAACATCTGGCTGATCGCGTCGGGCGTCTCGATCATCGCCCTGCTCGTGTGGGACGCCGCGCGCCGCAAGAAGCCCTGGCGTCGCTAGAGCGTTTCGAGCACGATCTTGCCCTGGGTGCGACCCGTCTCGCCCAGGGCATGCGCTTTTTCGGCCTCTGCCAGCGGGAACGTCTCCGCGACGTGCACCCTGAGCTCCCCGGACTCGACCAGCGCCGTGATCGCCTCCAGGCCCGCGCGGTCGGGTTCGACCAGGATCGGGCTGGTCCTGATGTCGCCGCGGATCGCGCTGTCCACTCCGGACGGCACGCCGACGAACAACCCGCCGGGCCGCACCGGCGCCGGTGACGAACCGCCGACCAGGTCCACGAACAGGTCGATGTCGGTGCCCTCGTAGTCGCCCTTGGTGTAGTCGATCACCTCGTCGGCGCCGAGGTCCTTCAGGAACGCGTGCTTGGGCTCACGCGCGGTGCCGATGACGTGCGCGCCGTGGGCCTTCGCGATCTGCACGGCCAGGTGGCCGACGCCACCCGCTGCGGCCGTGATCAGGACCTTCTGGCCCTTCTGCACGTCAGCGGTGTCGATGAGGATCTGGTGGGCGGTGAGCGCGGCCAACGGCAGCGCGGCCGCCTCGACGTGGGTCAGGCTCTGCGGCTTCTTCGCGAAGTGCCGCGACGGGGCCGTGACGTACTCGGCGTAGGCGCTCGCGGCGCGCGGGAACCACGGCATGCCGTAGACCTCGTCGCCCACCTTGAGGGTCGTGACGCCGAAGCCGACCTCCTCGACCACGCCGGAGACGTCCCAGCCGTTGATGAACGGGAACGTCTGCACGCCCGCCATGCCGCTGCCCGCGCGGGTCTTCCAGTCGACCGGGTTGACGCCCGCCGCGTGCACCCTGACCAGCACCTCCGTCGGCAGTGGGGCAGGCTTCGGGACGTCGGTGAGGGTGATGGGGCCGCCGAACTCGTTCTGGATGATCGCTCGCATGCTTTCAAGCATGAGAGACCAGGTCTCTCACGGCAATTAGGCACTATCTTGTGCACTAGGTACCTGGTAGAAACCATGCTGTGATCAGGGACGTTTACCTCAAGATGTGCCCGTGCCGCGACCTGCTGGACATGGTCGCGTCCAAGTGGACGGCGCTGGTGATCGGCGACCTCGAAGACGGGCCGCGCCGGTTCGGGGAGTTGAAGCGCCGGCTGGAGGGCATCAGCCAGAAGATGCTCACGCAGACGTTGCGCACCCTCGAACGCGATGGGCTCGTCACGCGCACTGTGTACCCCTCGGTGCCGTTGCGCGTCGAGTACGAGCTGACCGAACTCGGGCGCAGCGTCACCGAGCCGCTGGCCGCGTTGCGGTTGTGGGCGCAGCGCAACTACGAGTCCGTGGCCGAGGCGCGCGAGACGTTCGACAGCTCCGAACCCGTCGGTCTGGAGCCCGCCAACGCTCGGTGATCAGCGGACCGTCCAGCCGAACTGGAACTCGGGCTGCTGCCCCTCGCAGTTCGCGTGGATCGAGTCGAAGTGCGTTCCCTTGAACAGGCACCGGTACACCGGCAGCGCGGGCACGTCCGTCGGCTGGTGGATGAAGACGTAACCGAGCTTGCCGAGCACCGTCTGGCCCTCGCAGTTCGGCTGCGTCGAGGTCATGTGGTCCTCGGAGTTGATGAGGCGGCACGCGTAGAGCATCCGGGTGCCCGGTTCCTCGGTCACCAGGAGCTTGCCGAGGCCGCCGGTGTCCTCGACGCTGAAGCCCGCGGGCGGGCCGAGCTGCGGGGTGCCGCTGTAGTGGAAGTTGGTGCCGTTCTTGATGTACCGCGTGAACGCGACGGTCTGGCGCGGCGGTTTCGGCTGCGTCGTCGTCTGTTGCGGCGGGGGTGCCTGAACGGGCTGCGACGCCTGGCTGGACGGCGGCGCGGAGCTGCTGCTGGGTGCCGCGCTGCTGCTGCTCGCCGGAGCGCTGGACGCCGCGCTGCTCGTGGTCTCGGTCGGCTGTGCCGAACTCGCGCTCTGCTGCGCGGCCGCGTTCCCTTGCGGCGCATCGGGTTTGAGCACGAAGACCGCGACGAGGGCGATCACGACGAGCGCGGCCGCAGCTCCGGCGAAAATGCCGATCTTCTTGCGCGACTTGGGTTTGTCGTCCCAGTCCGCGTGCGTCGGCGTGCTCGGGGTGACGTAGCTGGTGACCGGTTCGATGACGACGGTCTGCTCGGACGGCGTGAGCGGCTTGACCACCGTCGTCGCACCGCTGAGCCGTTGCCTGAGCTGCGCGGCCGTGAGCCGGTGCGTGTCGTCCTGGGTCAGCAACGCCATGATCGTGTCGGCGAGCGGGCCGCTGGTCCGGTGCAGGACCGGCTCCTCGTACATGATCGCGTGCATGGTGGCCGCGGTCGTGTCGCGCTGGAACGGCGAACGGCCCTCGGCGGCGTGGAACATGGTGGCGCCCAACGCCCACAGGTCACTCGCCGGCGAAGGTTGCTTGCCCGCGAACAACTCCGGCGCCATGTACCCGGGCGAACCCATGATGCCGCCGGTCGCGGTCAGGCCGGGATCGTCCATCGCGCGGGCGATGCCGAAGTCGGCGAGTTTCACGCGGCCGTCGGGCAGCACCATGATGTTGCTGGGCTTGACGTCGCGGTGCACGATCCCCGCCGCGTGCGCCGCCTCCAGGGCGCTGAGGGTCTGCAGGCCGATGTCCGCGACCTCGTCCTCGGTGAGCTGTCTGCGGGTCATGACCTGCGAGAGCGTGGGCGCCTCGACGAGTTCCATGACCAGGTAGGTCGCGCCGTGCTCGACGATGACGTCGTAGATGCCGACGACGTTCGGGCTGTTCAGACGCCCTGCCGTGCGTGCTTCGCGGAGCACCCGTTCGGTCTCGGTCGTGCGCAGCTCCTTGAGCGCGACCTGCCGTCCGATGACCCTGTCCTCGGCGAGCCAGACGACCCCCATGCCGCCCCGGCCCAGCTCCCGGATCGTCGCGTATCTGCCCGCGACCAGCCTCGTTTCTTCCCCCACGTCGCGGCATGGTAGCCGCACGGTCGTGTCGGCCGGTTTCCTGTCCGGTTCTGTCCGCTGACAGTGCGTGCCGGGTTCGCTACCGTTCGAGAAGGTCTAGACCGCTTCCCTGCCCCTCGCGTTGAAGGCGGTCTCTCATGTCTTTTGGCGTGTTGTTAGCGGCGTTAGCCCTGTTCAGTCCGATCGTGGACGATCTTCCGAACGAGTTCCGCGAGCCCTCACCCACCCTTTCCGTGCAGTCCGTCGTGTGCGACGGCGACGGGGTGAGCGGCAAGCGCGTTCAGGCCGTGTACGTGCGCGGAGACCAGTCGCCGGACCGGTATTCGCAGCTCGTGGGCCAGTTCCAGACGTTCGCCGACCAGATCGACAACGCGTTCGTGGAGGCGGCGTCACGCCTGGGTGGTGGCGTCCGGCACGTGCGCTTCGTGACGCAGCCCGACTGCCGCGCGAAGGTGGACAACGTTGTCGTGCCGCAGTCGGCCATGTCGTCGCCCTCGGCCGTCGCCGACCAACTGGCCGCGCGCGGGTACAACCGCACCGACCGGAAGTACCTGTTCTGGCACGACTCCGGCGGCTGCGGTGTGGCCTGGGGTGCGCCCGGCGACGACCGTCCCGGTGCCGACAACGGCTACAACTCGGGCCCGTCCTACGCCGCCGTCGGCACGGGCTGCTGGACGTGGCAGGCCAGCGCCCACGAACTCCTGCACACGTTGGGTGCCGTGCAGCGGTCGGCGCCGAACTCCACGGCGTTCGGTCACTGCTGGGACGACGAGGACATCATGTGTTACGACGACGGCGGCATCCCGAACCCGCCTGGTGGCCTGGTGAAGGTCTGCCCCGGTGCGCCGGAGAACCAGATCGACTGCGGTGGCAACGACTACTTCCACACCAACCCGCCTTCCGGTTCGTACCTGGCGACGCGCTGGAACGTGGCCCGCAGCCAGTTCCTGTCGTCGTCGGGTTCCGGCTCCGGCACGATCGTGGGCGTCGGCGGAAAGTGTGTGGACGTAAGCAATTCCGGCACCGCCGACGGCACGGTGATCCAGCTGTGGGGCTGCAACGGCACCGGCGCGCAGCAGTGGTCGCGCGTCGGCGACACGCTGCGCGCGTTCGGGAAGTGCATGGACGTCAACGGTTCCGGCGTCGCTGACGGCACCGTCGTGCATCTCTGGACGTGCAACGGCAGCGGTGCGCAGGTGTGGTCTCGCGTTGGGAGCACGTTGCGCAATCCCCAGTCCGGCAAGTGTTTGGACGCGGCGGGCAACTCGTCCGCCGACGGCACGCGGGTGCAGATCTGGACGTGCACGGGCGGCGCGAACCAGAACTGGGCGCTCTAGAGATGTGTCGGCCCCCGCTTGTGTCTGAGTGGGGGCCTTTCCCACCTTTCGGGCGCTGTTGCAGGTATGCGCATACGACAGTTTGCTCACCTATACATCCAGGTGAGAGGACTTGAACCATGTCGGTGACCGACGAACTGCTCGCCAACAACGCCACCTACGCCGCCCAGTTCTCCGGACCGCTGCCGCTGCCGCCCGCCAAGCACGTGGCCGTCGTGGCGTGCATGGACGCCCGCATCGACGTGTACCGCGTGCTGGGCCTGCAGGAGGGCGAGGCGCACGTCATCCGCAACGCCGGAGGGGTCGTGACCGAGGACGAGATCCGGTCGCTCGCGATCAGCCAGCGCCTGCTCGGCACGCGCGAGATCATCCTCATCCACCACACCGACTGCGGCATGCTGACGTTCACCGACGACGACTTCAAGCGCTCCATCCAGGACGAGGTCGGCGTGAAGCCCGCGTGGTCCGCCGAGGCGTTCGGGGACCTGGAGGAGGACGTGCGGCAGTCGATCTCGCGCATCACCGGCAACCCGTTCGTGCCGGTGAAGGACTCGGTGCGCGGCTTCGTGTTCGACGTGGCGACCGGCGTGCTGACCGAGGTGAAGCCCTAGACGCTCGCCCAGCAGTAGAGCCGCTGGTCGTTCTCCTTCGCCTGCACCGCAAGGGTTTTGAGGTCTTTCAGGATTTCGGCGAGCACCATCGGGTCGAAGCCTTCCAGCTCCTCGATCTCGGCCCACCGCACCGCGACCTCGTCCAGGTCACCGGCGTCCGCGAGCCCGTCCCGCAGGCCGTCGGTGACCGTGAGGACCAGCACGTCGCCGTCGTGCTCGATCGCGACGTCATCACCCCAGCGCGGGTCGTCGCAGATGTCGTCGTACGGGCGCCCGGTGAGCAGTTCTTCCAGCTGTCCCATCACGACCGCGGGGTCGAGCGACTTCGTCTCCACCGTCGGAAACCTCTCCACCGGACCGCCTTCGATCGCGGCCGCGGCTTCCTCGTCCGACGGCGCGGTGAAGTAGTCGTACAGGACACCCATTGTCGTTGCCCCCTCAGGCATGCACGCGATGATCCTCGCAATACTCTACGTGCAGCCAGTTCCAGTACCTCAGGTTCTCGGTGACCTCCGCACAGCAGTGCACGCCGGGTTCCTCGTGCATGCGCCGCGGGCCGTCCTCGACCAGTTCCCGCAACTCGTGCCCGCCGAAGTGGAAGGCGGGCGCACTGCCGACGACGAACACCGTCTCCCCCACGATCTCGCCGCGCAGCAGGTCCCTGTTCTCCCGGTGGTAGCGCCGGTCGTAGTCGGGTTCCGGCCCGAACCCTTGGCAGACAACGGTGTGCGGGCGCCCACCGCGCAGCTTGCCCCGGATCTCCTTCCACTTCGACAGCCGCAGTCCCAGGCTGTGGTGCACCAGCACCAGGTCCAGAAACGGCCCGTCGCTCCACGAGCACTCCGAATCGCTCTGCTTCAACGGCAGGTACACGATCGTGCGCGGCGACCGCATCGCGAACGCCCACGCCATCGTGATCTCCAGCGCCGCCGCCTTGTCCACACAGCACTCGACACCGGCCCACCACTCGAACAGCGGCGCGTGCTTCAGCGGCCGGGCAGGCCGCACCACGCGGTACTCGTCCTTGCCCAGCCTCACGGTGCTGACGAGCGTGCGCCAGCGTTCCCCCTCGAGTCTCATCGCGGGCAACGCTAGAGCGCGGCTCCACCCCAGGCGACGGATTTACGACCGTCACCCGACCTGATGAAACTCTGCGTAACCGTTCGGTCACGCTGCTACGTTCCGAACGGTTGCAGACCACGTCTTCAGGGGGTTGACGACGTTGAAACGCAAGTTGCTGAGCCTCATCACGATCGGGGTCCTCGTGGCCCTGGTGTCACCCGTCCCGGCGCAGGCCGCCGAACGACCAGGCGGCAAGGAGAGCTACGCGGTCTCCATCGGCCAGGTCGCACCCGAAGGCACCCCGCCGACGGGCAAGGAGTTCGCCCGGCTCGCGATGTACTACTTCGACCTGAACGGCACCGTGCGCGAGGCGTTCTGGTTCTGGAGCTGGAACATCGGCTACCCGGCCGCCACGATCGCCCCGACCTCGGCGGGCTGCGACAACTGCAAGATCCACACCGCGGGCGGCTTCCAGAACGGCGCCGAGGTCAAGGAACTGCGCGGCACCTACACCGTCACCGGCGACAGGCTGGCCATCACCTGGAGCAACGGCAGCACCGAGAACTGGACGGTGACCCGCCCGGAGACCGGCATCAGCGTCCTCGCCCTGACCGGCTCGAGCTACGGCGCCAACGTGGGCAAGGGCTACGGCAGCAACGTCAGGACGACGGTTTCCGTGGCGCTCAAGGACATCCCGAAGAAGCGCTACCCCGGCGAGTTTCGCTACAACGCCTGGGACGCCAAGAACGAGAAGCTGACCTCCGACTGGGGCACCTCGGGCATCAACCTGCAGGAGTTCAAGCGCTGCAACGACAACTGCCTGAGCGCCGCCATCGCGGTGGCCGACGGTTCGACCGCCTGCTCGGCCTGCAAACCGGGTGAGCAGAAGGCGGTCCGCTACTACCTGGCGTCCGACGGAGGCCGCAAGAACTACTACGAGCACTTCTGCACGTGCCTGCTGCAGGGCGGCAACACCTGCTACGCCGGCGGTTCACACCTCAAGCCGCAACTCCAGGTGATCGACGACGCGCAGAAGTTCCGCGGCTGGGTGGGCATCGAGGCGCAGCAACGGATCGCGAACCGCGGCACGCTCGGCGTGCACTGGTACACCGACGTCTGACCGCCTCAGACGAACCTGAACGGCACGTGCCCCGGCTCGACGTGGTCGACCACCAGGTCCGCGAACACCAGCGTGATGTGGTGTCCGTTGGCCTCGATCACCACCTCGTGCATCGGCATCCCGAGCCGCTGGGACCACGTCCCAGCGGCTTCGGAGTCCGCCACCACCTTCGCGCCGGGGTAGAGCACCTGCCAGCGCACGCCCCAGACGTACCCGTCCAGGTCGTCACGCTCCTCCCAGCCGTCGACGAACGCGTCGTCGAGCGACTCGCGCCACGTCTGCGGCGCCACGGAGGACGTGACCGCCGCGTGGACGCAGTGCTTGAACCGGTAGCGCAGGTACTCGGGCGGGATGCCCGTGGCGGGGTCGGACGTGGCGTGGACGAAGACGTCGTAGTCACGCATGTAGTCGGTGAAGCCGTGGAAGACGAGCGCGTGGTCGAAGACGTCGTCGAGGGCCGCACCGATCTGCGCGGCGTCCATCAGCCTTCGGCGGCGAGCTGACCGCAGGCGGCGGCGATCTCCTGCCCGCGGGTGTCGCGCACGGTGCACTCGACACCCTGCTCACGCACCCGCCGCACGAACTCCCGCTCGACGGGCTTCGGCGACGCGTCCCACTTCGACCCCGGCGTGGGGTTCAGCGGGATCAGGTTCACGTGCACCAACTGGCCGAGGTGCTTGCGCAGCTTCTTGCCGAGCAGGTCCGCTCGCCACCCCTGGTCGTTGATGTCGCGGATCAACGCGTACTCGATGGACACGCGGCGACCGGTCTTGTCGGCGTACCCGCGGGCCGCCTCCAGCACCTCGGCGACGTTCCACTTCGTGTTGACCGGCACCAGCGTGTCGCGCAGCTCGTCGTCCGGCGTGTGCAACGACACCGCGAGCCGCACCTGGAGGTTCTCCTCCGTCAGCTTCTTGATCGCGGGCACCAGGCCGACCGTCGACACGGTGACGTGGCGCTGGGAGATGCCCAAGCCGTCCGGCGCCGGGTCGCAGATGCGGTGCACGGCCTCGAGGATCCGCTTGTAGTTCGCGAGCGGCTCGCCCATGCCCATGAAGACGATGTTCGACAGCCGGCCGGGGCCGCCCGGCAGGTCGCCGTCGCGCATCGCGGCGGCACCCAGCCGAACCTGGTCCACGATCTCCGCCGTCGACAGGTTGCGCTGCAGGCCGCCCTGGCCGGTCGCGCAGAACGGGCAGGCCATGCCACAGCCCGCCTGCGAGGAGATGCACAGCGTCGCGCGGTCCGGGTAGCGCATGAGGACGGACTCGATGAGCGTGCCGTCGTGCGCGCGCAGCAGCGTCTTCGCCGTGGTGCCCTCGTCAGCGGTGACCTTGCGCACGACCGTGAACAACGGCGGCATCAGGTCGGCAACGAGCTTCTCGCGGGTGTCGGCCGGGATGTCGGTCATCTCGGCCGGGTCGACGGTCAGGCGGCTGAAGTAGTGGTTCGACAGCTGCTTCGCCCGGAACGGCTTTTCACCAAGGGCCGCAACGGCTTCCGCGCGTTGGGCGGGCGAGAGGTCGACCAGGTGGCGCGGCGGCAGGCCGCGCTTGGGCGCGTCGAAGACAAGGGGAAGCGAAGTCATAGCACATCCAGTGTCCCACGAAGTTCGGCGGACTAAGACCGTTGCATCGCGATAGCTTCCGATATATCGTTAGCGACATGATGATGAAACCACACCACAGAGAGCACCACCACAGGCATCGCCGCGGTCCCTTCGGGGGCGGCGGCAGGGGCGGCCGCCAAAGGCGCGGCAACGTCCGGGCGGCGGTTCTGTCCTTGCTGGCAGAACGGCCGATGCACGGCTACGAGATCATTCAGGAGATCGCCCGGCGCACCGGCGGCGTGTGGAGTCCGAGCCCCGGCTCGGTCTACCCGACGCTGCAGATGCTCGCCGACGAAGGCCTCGTCTCCGCCGAGGAAGAAGGAGGCAAGAAGCTGTTCACCGTCACCGAACACGGCAGGGCGGAGCACACGGCCCCGCCCTGGCACGACATCGACATCCAACTCGACCCGGTCGACGGCGAGCTGCGCACCGCGGTCCGGTTGCTCGGCGCCGCGATGGAGCAGATCTCCCACGCGGGCACGCCGGAGCAGAAGACCCGCGCGGTCGAGCTCTACAACGAGTTGCGGCGCAAGCTGTACGCCATCCTCGCCGAGGAGTGACCTACCACCGGTCGTGCACGTGCGGCCGGATCAGCTCGTCGTAGATCTCGGCGACGGCCTTGCCGTCCACCGGCGGAAGCGAGGCCGCGTGCGAGTTCGCCCGCGCCTGCTCCACGTTGCGGGCACCGGGAATCACCACCGTGACGCCGGACTGGTCCACGATCCACCTGAGCGCGAACTGCGCCATCGTGGCCCCCTCCGGCACCAGCGGCCGCAGGCGTTCCACCGCCTCCAGGCCGACCTCGAACGGCACGCCGGAGAAGGTCTCGCCGACGTCGAACGCCTCACCGTTGCGGTTGTAGTTGCGGTGATCGTCCGCGCCGAAAGTCGTTGCCTTGTCGTACTTCCCGGTCAGCAGACCGGACGCGAGCGGCACCCGCGCGATGATCGCCACACCGGCCTCGGCGGCCGCGGGCAGCACCTGCTCGAGGGGCTTGTGCCGGAACGCGTTCAGGATGATCTGCACGCTGGCCACGTGCGGGCGCCTGATCGCCTCCAGCGCCTCCTCGACCTTCTCCACCGACACGCCGTAAGCAGCGATCCGTTGCTGCTCCACCATTTCGTCCAAGGTGTCGTACACCTCGTCGCGGCTGTAGACCGCGGTCGGCGGGCAGTGCAACTGCACGAGGTCCAGGGTGTCGACGCCCAGGTTGCGGCGGCTCCGGTCGTTCCACGCGAGGAAGTTCTCCTTGCTGTACCCCTCGCTGACCTGCGCTGGCAGCCGCCGCCCCATCTTCGTGGCGACGAAGATGCCGTCGTCCTTGCGCTCCTTGAGGAAACGCCCGACGAGCGTCTCGCTGCGACCGTCGCCGTAGACGTCGGCGGTGTCGAAGAAGTCGACCCCCGTGTCCGCCGCGGCGTGCAGCAACGCGAGCGCGTCGCTCTCGTCCACCTCGCCCCAGTCCGCACCGAGCTGCCAGCAGCCCAGTCCCACGACACCGACCTGGCGACCCAACCTGCCTGCGTTCCGCTTCTCCACGAACCGAGAGCCTAGTCGCGGATCACACGATGAGCCCGGTCGGCTTGCGCCGCACGTGCACCCGGTACCCGACAGGGAAGCTCAGCCCGTCCACGGAGGCAATCGCGCGTTCGGCGACCTTCTCGGAGAACTCGATGCGCAGCACCGCCTCCAGGTCCTCACGACGCTCGAACCGCCACTCGGCCGTGACCCTGCGCAACGAGAACCCGTTGTCCGCGAAGAACTTCTCCACCGCCGCCGGGTCGTAGCGCGGTTCATCGGCGCGCAACCACGGCCCGTACGGATCGGCGAGCCCGTCCAGGTCGACGATCACCAGCGCCCCACCAGGCCGCAGCACCCGGTCCGCCTCGCGCAGTCCCGGTTCACATCCGGGACCGAAGAAATAGGCGGTGCGGGCGTGCACGAGATCCGCCGACGCGTCGTCGAGCGGCAATCCCTGCGCGGGTCCGGAGACGGCGCGTGCATTCGACAGTGAAGCAATTCGGCGCTTCGCCCGAGCGACCAACGGCGGGTGCGGTTCCACCCCCGTGACAGATTTCGCGGTCTCGGCGAACAACGGCAGATGAAATCCATCGCCGCAGCCCACATCCACGACATCACGCCCGTCAAACGGACATTCTTCGCGTATCGCCGCCCAGATGGCCCCCTGGACGTCCTGCGCGCGGTTCTCGACCTCGTACACGGCAGGCCAATGCCAGATGTTCGGACTGGGCACGACATCTGCCGGACGCACCGCGTTCAGCGCCGCCCGCACGAATCCCCTCACAAAAGCCACTGTAGGGCTTCCATTTGTCAGCGACCGTACGAATTCGTCCAATCACGGCGTAGCGTTGTGGCATCTCTCCCCCTGCAGGAGGCGTCAGTGTCGATCGCGCCCAACACACCCCAACTCGCGCCGTTGCTGTCCGGAAGTCCGTGCTGGGTCGAGAGAACGGTCGACGACCTCAAAGGCGCGATCGAGTTCTACACAGGCCTGTTCGGCTGGCACTACGCCGACGACGCGGGCTACACCGTCGCGATGGTCGACGGCATCCCCGTCGCCGGACTGCCCCAGGGTGATCCGGAAGCGTGGCGGTTGTACCTGGTCACGCCCCATGCACGGGCCACCGCGGAGAAGGCTTTCCACCTCGGCGGCTCTGTCCTGCGCAACCCCGAGGACGCCGCCGACCACACGCAGAGCACGGTGATCGCCGACCCGACCGGAGCCGTCGTCGGGTTCCGGCACGTGCCGCCGGAGTGGCGCTTCGGCATGGGAGGGCACGGTTCCTACGCTTGGGCCGAGCTCAACACCCGTGACGGCGCGGCAGCCGACGAGTTCTTCGGCGAGCTGTGCCACTACGACATCACGCAGATCGGCGACGGTCACCGGCTGGACTACGCGTCGTGGTCCGTCGAGGGCACCGAGGTGATCGGGCGGCAGAAGATGGGGCGCGAGTTCCCGTACGGAGAGCGCTCCCACTGGATGGTGTACTTCAACGCCGCGCCGGAGATCGGCACGGACTCCGTGGCGTACCGGGTGCTGGAGCTCGGCGGCCGGGTGACCGTCGAGCCCTACGACACACCGTTCGGGCGCATCACCGTGGTCGAGGACCACGCGGGAATGGCGTTCTCCGTGATCGACCAGTCCCGCGTGATCGAGGCCGGGCCGCGCACCGAGGTGGACGACCCGTACGACGACTAGCGCGTGCCGACCGGCACCGCCGACTCGATGATCGTCTTCCCCGGCGGCACCCCGACGACGCAGGTCGGGACGTCGGCGCTGCCCTTGGCGTCGACGCGGACGATCTCGTCGTGGCCGGGCGTCGAGGCCAGCACGACGGTGCCGTCGGCGCGTTCGAACCGCATCCTGAAGCCCTCGCCCGTGTGCTCGGCCTCCGCCTTGGGAGAGTTCGCGATCTTCTTCTCCTCCTCCGGCGGGCACTCCTTGCGCAACGGCACCGCGACGGCGTTGATGCCACGCTCCCGGAGTTCCTGCGCGGCCTTGTCGACCTGCCGCAGGTCCCGCACGGTCAGCGTGACCGAGCCGTCCGGGTTGTCGACCACGGCGTACGCGGGTGGTGTGCCGCCGAAGTAGGCGGGTGCGACGACACTCACGCCTCCCAGGACGGCGACTCCTGCCGCTGCGGCCGCGATGCGCAACTTGGTCGTGTGTCGTCGTTGTGCGGCAACGCTCTTCAGCAACGCCGGCGCGTGCTCGGTTTCCAGCCGCGTCCAGAGGTTGTCCTCAAACCTGCTCATCGGTCCGTGCCTCCTCATCGTCGTCGACGACCGCGCGGAGGCGTGTCATGGCGCGATACAGCCTGGTGCGCATCGCACCCTTGGGCACGCCGAGCGCTTCGGCCGCTTCCTTGGGCTCGAGACCACAGAGGTGCACGAGTTCGACGGCTTCCCGTTCCAGCTCGGGGAGTTCCGCGAGCCGTTCGAGGAGGGCTCTGCCGGGCCGTTCGGCGTCGATGCGGGCTTCGAGCTCGGCGAGTTCGTCGCGGTCGAGCTCACGCCGTCCACCGGCCTTGATCACCAGGACGCGGGTGCGCGCCTGGCGTTCGAGGTGGGCCGCGTACGTGTGCCGGGCGATGCCGTAGAGCCAGCTCGTGGCGGTGCCCTTGCGGGCGTCGAAGGTGCCGAACGACGTCATCGCGCGGACGAAGGTGTCCGCGGTCAGATCCGCGACGAGCTGCGGTTCGGTGCATCTCCTGGCGAAGAACCGGGTGATCGCGCCGACGTCGGCGCGGTAGATCCGCTCGAACGCCGCCAGTGCTTCGTGGTCTCTCACACCTACTGGTTGCGGCGTAGCGCGGAAACCGTCACCGCGGAGCTCTTACTGGACGAAGAGGTGCAGCAACAGCCAGGAGACGACGGCGGACGGGAGGAGCGAGTCCATCCGGTCCATCAGGCCGCCGTGGCCGGGCAGCAGCGTGCCCATGTCCTTGATGCCGAGGTCGCGCTTGATCAGCGACTCGACCAGGTCGCCCGCCGTGGCCGTGACGACGAGCGCGGCACCGAACAGCACGCCGTGCCACCACTGGCCGTCCAGCAGCGTCGTCAGGGTGATCGCGCCACCGACCATGCCGGCGACCAGCGACCCGGCGAAGCCCTCCCAGGACTTCTTCGGGCTGATCGTCGGCGCCATCGGGTGCTTGCCGAGGAAGACGCCCGCCGCGTAGCCGCCGACGTCCGACAGCACGACGCCGATGATGAACGCGAACGCGCGGCCCGCACCGTCGTCGGGAACGACGAGCATGGCCGCGAAAGCCGCGAACAACGGCACGTACGCGACGGTGAACACCGAGGCGCTCAGGTCGCGCAGGTAGCCGTCGGAGCCGCCCCGGAACCGCCAGATCATGCACACCAGCACCGTGACCACGAACGCGGTCATCATGCCGGAGCGTTCCAGCGGCCAGGACAGCCAGAGGATCGCCTGGCCGCCGATCAACGCGGGCCACAGGGCGACGGTGATGCCGGCCTTCTTGAAGGCGTTGGCGATCTCCCACGTCGACACCGCCACCGCGGCGGCGACGATGCCGATGAACGTCTCCTTGACGGTCAGCAGCGACGCGATGATCACCGCGCCGAGCCCGACGCCGACGAGGATCGCCGCCCGCAGGTCACGTCCCGCCCGCGACGGCTTCGCCGCAGGCACGTCCGCGGGACCGCCTGCCACCTGTGCTCCCATCAGGACCTCCGCCCGGCCAGGGCCATCACGCCTGCCGCGACTCGGCCGGGCGAACCATCAGTGGGGATCAGACTTCGAGAAGCTCGGCTTCCTTGTGCTTCACGAGCTCTTCGACCTGGGCGACGTACTTGTGGGTGAGAGCCTCAAGCTCCTTCTCACCACGAGCGCCGTCGTCCTCGCCGACCTCGCCGTCCTTGACGAGCTTGTCGATCTCTTCCTTCGCCTTGCGACGGACACCGCGCAGGGAGACCTTCGCGTCCTCGCCCTTCGACTTGGCGACCTTCACCATGTCCCGGCGGCGCTCCTCGGAGAGCTGCGGGATGACGATGCGGATGATCGAGCCGTCGTTGCTCGGGTTGACGCCCAGGTCGGAGTCCCGGATCGCCTTCTCGATGGCGTTCAGCTGCCCCGCGTCGTACGGCTTGACGACAGCCATGCGCGCCTCGGGGACCGTGATGCTGGCCATCTGGTTCAGCGGCGTCATCGAGCCGTAGTAGTCGATGTGGATGCGGTTGAACATCGAGGGAGTCGCACGACCGGTTCGGACGGAGGAGAGGTTCTCCTTCGCGACCGAAACCGCCTTTTCCATCTTCTCCTCGGCGTCGAGGAGGGTCTCGTCGATCACGACTGCTCCTTGCTCTGCGTGTTCGTGCCCAATTCCCGGTCCTGGAGAGATCCCACCAGGTCTAGAAGGCCGGGCGGCCACCGGGGGTGCTGACCAGAGTGCCGATCTTCTCACCACGCACCGCGCGAGCGATGTTGCCCTCGGTGAGGAGGTTGAAGACGAGGATCGGCATGTTGTTGTCCATGCAGAGGCTGAAGGCCGTGGCGTCGGCGACGTTGAGGCCGCGCTCCAGCACCTCGCGGTGGGTGATGTTGTCGAACATCAGCGCGTCCGGGTCGATCTTGGGGTCGGCCGTGTAGACGCCGTCGACGGCCTTCGCCATCAGGACGATCTCGCAGCCGATCTCCAGCGCGCGCTGGGCGGCGGTGGTGTCGGTGGAGAAGTACGGCAGACCCGCACCGCCACCGAAGATCACGACGCGGCCCTTGTCGAGGTGGCGCATCGCGCGGCGGGGGATGTAGGACTCGGCGACCTGCGTCATCTGGATCGACGTCTGCACGCGCGTGTCGATGCCGTGCTCGCGTTCCAGGAAGTCCTGCAGCGCCAGGCAGTTCATGACCGTGCCGAGCATGCCCATGTAGTCCGCGCGCGACCGGTCCATACCGCGTTGCTGGAGCTCGGCCCCGCGGAAGAAGTTGCCGCCACCGATCACGACGGCCACCTGCACGCCGGAGCGGACGACGGCCGCGATCTGCTTGGCGACTGTCTGGACGACGTCGGGATCAACGCCGACGCCACCGCCGCCGAACATCTCGCCACCGAGCTTGAGCATCACCCGGTCGTAGCCGTGGCTACCTTCTTCGCTCACAGGTCCTCTCCTCGCGCCCTGGGAAACTGGTGTGGACACGCCAAGGGCGGGGTCGCTGGTACCTGCAACCCCGCCCTCATGCGAATCAGCTCTGGCCGACCTCGAACCGAGCGAAACGGGTAACCGTCACGCCGGCCTCGTCCAGAAGAGCCTTGACCGTCTTCTTGCTGTCCGTCACGGAAGCCTGCTCGAGGAGCACGACGTCCTTGAAGAAGCCGTTGACGCGACCCTCGACGATCTTGGGGAGCGCGCCCTCGGGCTTGCCCTCCTCGCGAGCGGTCTCCTCGGCGATGCGGCGCTCGTTGGCGACCAGCTCCTCCGGGACGTCCTCACGCGTGACGTACTTCGGACGCATGGCGGCGATCTGCATCGCGGCGCCCTTCGCGACCTCGGCGTTGTCACCGGTGTACTCGACGAGCACGCCCACGGCGGGCGGCAGGTCGGCAGCGCGCTTGTGCAGGTAGACCGAGACGGTGCCGTCGTAGTCGACGGCCTTCGCCAGCTCGAGCTTCTCGCCGATCTTGGCGGAGAACTCCTGGACCAGCGCGTCCACGGTCTTGCCGTCGACCTCGACCGCCTTGAGGGCGTCGACGTCGGCGACCTTGTTCGCCTTGGCGAGGGCGACGATGTCGTCGGCCAGGGCGATGAAGTCGGCGTTCTTGGCCACGAAGTCGGTCTCGCAACGCAGCTCGACCATCGCGCCGTCCTTGACGGCGACGAGGCCGTTGGACGTGGTGCGCTCGGCGCGCTTGCCGACGTCCTTCGCGCCCTTGATGCGCAGGATCTCGACGGCCTTGTCGAAGTCGCCGTCAGCCTCGTCCAGCGCCTTCTTGCAGTCCATCATGCCGGCGGCGGTCAGCTCGCGGAGCTTCTTGACGTCCGCGGTGGTGTAGTTCGCCATCGTTTTCCTTCTGCGATGTACGCGCTTAGGTCACGAGGTGCCCGCTGGTTCGCGGGCACCTCGTGGGGGAAATCAGGACTGGACGGGCTGCTCGGCCGGAACCTCGGCGGGAGCCTCGGCCGCGGGGGCCGTGTTGGTGAGGAGCTCCTGCTCCCACTCCGCCAGCGGCTCGTCGACGGCGACCTCGGGCTTGTCCTGGCCCTCGGCGGCGTCGCGGCGAGCACCGGAGCGCTGCATGAGACCGGCGGCGGCGGCCTCGGCCACGACCTTGGTCAGCAGAGCCGCGGAACGGATCGCGTCGTCGTTGCCCGGGATCGGGAACTCGACCTCGTCCGGGTCGCAGTTGGTGTCGAGGATCGCGACGATCGGGATGTTCAGCTTGCGAGCCTCACCGACCGCGATGTGCTCCTTCTTGGTGTCCACGATCCACACGGCGCTGGGCACCTTGGACATGTCGCGGATACCGCCGAGCGTGCGCTCCAGCTTGTCCTTCTCGCGGTTCATCATCAGGATTTCCTTCTTGGTGAAACCCTGGAAACCGCCGGTCTGCTCCATCGACTCGAGCTCCTTGAGGCGCTGAAGCCTCTTGTGGACCGTCGAGAAGTTGGTGAGCATGCCGCCCAGCCAGCGCTGGTTCACGTAGGGCATGCCGACGCGGAGCGCCTCGTTGGCGATGGCCTCCTGCGCCTGCTTCTTCGTGCCGATGAACAGGATCGACCCGCCGTGCGCGACCGTTTCCTTCACGAACTCGTAAGCCCGGTCGATGTAGGTCAGCGTCTGCTGCAGGTCGATGATGTAGATGCCGTTGCGCTCGGTGAGGATGTAGCGCTTCATCTTCGGGTTCCAGCGTCGGGTCTGGTGCCCGAAGTGCACGCCGCTGTCGAGCAGCTGCTTCATGGTTACGACGGCCATGGCCGGTTCGCACCTCATCTGTAGGACGCGCGAGGTCTCGCCTTTGCGCGTCAGTCCGGTTGTCGCTTCCGGCCTGTTCGGCCTTCAGCCCTGGTGCCACCGCCTCAGCCCGCACCCGCGATGCATCTCTGCACCGTCAGGACCGTCGGACGTCGTGACTCGACCGCACTGAATCAGCGAGTCGGATCTGCGTTGGCACGCGAAGTCGCCCCGCACACAGACGGGACGCGCCCGAAAGTCTACTCCGACCCCCCGACAAATCTCGAATCGCCCCCCACCTCCCCACCCGACCTGTCCACAACCGGCGAGTAATCCACAGATCCCCAATCCCCGCTGGTCCCCAGGGGTCCCCCACCCCCACCGTTACCCCATGCCCCTCCTCCCCACCACAGTCCTGACAACAGCCGCCCTGGTCCTGACCCTCACCCCACCCACAACCACCCGCCACACCTGGCCCCTCCCACCCCCGCACCAGGTAGTACGCACCTTCGAGGCCCCCGCGACCCCCTTCGGCCCAGGCCACCGAGGAGCCGACCTGGCGGCCCCGGCAGGCACGCCGGTCCTGGCCACAGCCGACGCCACAGTCGTCTACGCGGGCGCGGTAGCAGCCAGAACCCTCGTCTCCCTGCAACACACCACGGGCCTGCGCACCACCTACGAACCCATCGCCCCCACCGTCACCGCAGGCCACAAGGTCCGCCAGGGCGACGTGATCGGCCACCTCCAACCGGGCCACTGCCCCACCACCCCGTGCCTGCACTGGGGAGCCCGCAGAACCACCACCTACCTGGACCCGCTCCGCCTGCTGACCACAGGCAAAGTCCGCCTGCTCCCCCTAACCCCAGCCACGCCGCCAAGAGGCGGCTGACAGCCCCGCGCCGCGGTGCCCCCGGACACCACCGCAGGCGCTCCCCGCGGGCACTCCCGCCGACCTCCCGCGGCGGTGGAGCACCGGCGCGACCCCGTTGCGCGCCGAGCCGGCCCGCCAGGCGGGCCGGGAGGCGGCCAACCCCAACCAGGCCAGCCTCCCGGCCCACCCCAACGCCCCGAGTCCACCCGCCAGCTACCCGACTCTCAACACCGCTGGCCGCCGCCCGCCTCGCGTGCCGCCCAGCCAACCTGCGGGCCACCGCTTCCCGCCACGGCCCAAGCTCACGACCGAGCACCCCCATCGGCGCCGTCCACTAGCCCGCGCCCTGACCTCGCCCCGCCTCACCTGACCTGGCCTCGCCCCATCCCGCCTGGCGTCGCCTGGCCTGGCTGGCCTAGCCCGATCTTCCGTCTGATTCCCGGCCATGCCGTTCGCTGTCACCCGGCTCCCGACCTGTCGGCCGACCTTGCAGCTGAGGCCACCACCAGGCGGACTCACCACTCACTCGCCCTCTGACCAGCTAAGGCCAGCCCGCCTCAGCCAGCCCCGCCCGACGCGCCTCAGCGCCACCCAGCCCGCACCGGCCCAGCCCGGTCAGGCCTGGCCCAACCCGACGCGCCCCAGCGCTACCCAGCCAAGCCCAGCCCGACGTGCCCCGGCCCGCCCCAGAGCGGCCGCCTGATCCCGGCCTCGCTGTTCGCCGGCTGCCCGATTCTTGGCCTTGCTGTTCGCGAGCTGCCCAGTTCGCAACCCGTCGACCGGCCTCCCGGCCGGCGGCGTCCCTGACAACTGGCGACCTGGCTGCGGTGGGGCACAGCAGTTCGTCCGGCAGGCGTCGACTACTCCATCTGCCAGGCGCTCGATCTGCGGCTGGCCTGGACCGTCGGGGTCCGCCCGGCTCACGGGTCTGGCGGGGCGGCGGATGCCCGAGTGGGCACGGGGCGTGCTTGGACCTAGCCCAAGGGCCACCCGTTCGAGTGAATTTGGCCCGGCGAAGGACGGAAAGGGGGTTCAAGTCCGATTTGTGAGGCCCTCGCGGCCTTCTTGGTGCGGGCGTGCGGCAGCCCGGCTGGTGCCAGGCTGCTGGGGTGAGCGGTGAGGCTGCGGTCAGGCCTCGGACTGCTCGTTGAGCTTCGTGCGCAGGCGCAGGACCGCGCGGGTGTGGAGCTGGCAGACGCGCGACTCGGTGACGCCCAGGACCTTGCCGATTTCGGCGAGGGTGAGGTTTTCGAAGTAGTAGAGGGTGACTACTACTCGGTCGCGTTCTGCGAGCTGGGCGATCGCGTCGGCCAGCTGGCGGCGGCTGTCCTGGTCGACGAGGCTCGCCACCGGGTCTTCCGCGGCGTCGTCGGGCAGCGATTCGGCCAGGGAGGAGCCGCCCTTGTTCGGGGCGATGAGCTCGTCCAGGGCGACGACGCTGGTGAGTTGGAGCTGGCCGTAGAGCTCGCGGAGTTCGGCCAGGCCGATCTTGAGCTCTGCGGCGAGCTCGCGGTCGGTGGGCGTGCGCTGCAGTTTCGCGCCTAGGCGTTCGAGGGCTCGTTCGACGTCGCGGGCCCGGCTGCGGACCGAGCGCGGCACCCAGTCCTGGGAGCGGAGGTCGTCGAGGATCGCGCCGCGGATGCGCTGCATGGCGTAGGTCTCGAACTTGAGACCGCGTTCCGGTTCGAACTTCTCGATGGCGTCGACCAGGCCGAAGATGCCGGACTGGATCAGGTCGGCCACGTCCACGTGGGCGGGCAGGCCGGTGCCTACGCGGCCGGCCACGTACTTGACCAGCGGCGCGTAGTGCAGGACCAGGCGGTCTCGCTGGCTCTGGTCGCGCGACTCGCCGTAGCTGCGCCACAGGGCGACGATGCCGGCTTCGACGTCGTCACCGGACCGGACGTCCGCGCGCGTCACCGCAGTCGGAACGGCAGCGGGCGTGCCGTTGACATGCGTGTTGGCACCGGGCTCGGGGGATGCCTCGGTGCGTGGCGCGCCGTTCTGACGGTGCCCGTTGCTCGCCTGCTTCGACACTGGTGCGGGCAGGACGGGTTCAGGGGGCACGGTCGCCGTACGCGATCCTCCCCCTGCGGCGTCAGGAACGGGGGTGGGTTCGGTCATGGATCGCCTTCAGCCGTTCGACAGTGACGTGTGTGTAAAGCTGAGTCGTTGCGAGCGTAGCGTGACCAAGCAGTTCTTGGACGGTGCGCAGGTCCGCTCCTCCTTCCAGCAAATGGGTCGCAGCGGAGTGGCGCAACCCGTGCGGCCCGATGTCCGGTGCATCCGGTACCACGGCGACCACCTCGTGCACCAGAGTGCGAACGGCGCGCTGGTTCAGCCGGCCGCCGCGGGCACCGAGGAACAGCGCCGGTGGCGAATCCGGTGCTACCAGGGCGTTTCGCCCCTCGTCCACCCACCGCCTGAGCGCTCGCTCGGCAGGCACGCCGAAGGGCGTGCTGCGCTCGCGTCCACCTTTGCCCAGAACTCGAATCACCCTTAGGGAGTAGTCCACGTCCTCGAGGTCAAGACCACAGAGTTCGGCCACGCGGATACCTGTGGCGTACAGCAACTCCACCACGGCCTGATCACGCAGCGCAACCGGATCGCCTTGGGACGCGCCAGAGGATACGGCCCTCATGGCGTCCTTCGCCTGGTCCTCCCGCAACACCGAGGGCAACGTCCGATGCGGACGCGGAGCCGCGAGCCGAGGCCCCGGATCCGCCGCCAAATGCCCTGCTCGGTGCGCCCAAGCGGTAAATGCGCGCGCGGCAGCGGCACGACGCGCGAGAGTCGTGCGACTCGCGCCCGCAGTGCGTTGCGCGGCAAGCCAAGAGCGCAAATTCGTCAGATCAATGCGCGTGACATCCGCTTGTTCCGGGATATTCCCGGCGACGTGTCCCAGCAACGCCACCGCGTCTCCGATGTAGGCGCGCACCGTGTGCGGAGACAGATCACGCTCCAACATCAGATGCCGTTCGTACTGGCGCAACACGTCTTCCACGTTCGCCGGCAGTTTTTCGCGCAGGCGAACGAGATCGACACGACGTGTCCGACCATGCGGCGGCGAGGACATAGGCCAAGACGCTGCGCCAGTCGGGGCGTTTGGTCAAGTATCGCCACACCCTCGCCCCATTTGAGAGCGCTCTCATGATCGTGAACACGATAACGTTTCAACTCCCTGTGACGAGCAGGGGTTTGGCGGCACGCACAGATCACCTTTCGGAGTAGTGATGGCAGCCAGCACCACCGTCCGAACAGCCGACGACCTCGCGCGCCACGTGGTGCGCAAGATCGCCCCTGAGGAGCTGCCGTCGTTCGACGTCGTGGCCGCTCCCTACCTGGAGAACCCCAGGCAGGCCGAACGCCGCCTGCGCCAGGCCCACGACGACCCGATCGGCTTCGGCCTGGGAGACGTCGTGGCCATGGCCACACCAGTGATCGCCCTGGTGTCCGGCAGCGTGATCACCGCCGTCTCCGACAGCATCGGCACGGCCGTCCGCGACGGCATGACCAGCGCCGTCCGCAAGGCCTGGCGCAAGATGCGAGGCAAGCCCGACGAACCACTGGCCTTGCCGTCCACCCCGCTCACCACCGCCCAACTGGCCGAAGTGCGCCAGATCGCCCTGGAACGCGCCCTCTCGCTGGGCATGAAGCAACAGAAGGCCGACGCGCTGGCAGACGCCGTCATCGCCGCCCTCGTGCTGCGCGACGCCGACCAGGCCGACACCGACCAGTCCGACGCAGGCCAAGGTGACCCGGACGACGACCAGCCCAGGCGCAAGGGCGGCGGCACATCCAGATGACGGAAGCAAGAGCCCCGTCCCCGAGGCAGGCTGGAGGTCGTCCTTGAGCTCCTACTGGCGTCGAGTCGACCTCGGGCCACCCGAATGCGGACCTTGCTGAACTACGCCGTGCCGGTTGGCCGCTTGGCGGGGCGGCTGACTGCACGCGGTCTTGCGGGCCTGGCCGATCAGGCGGCTTGACGCCGGCCCGCTCTATCCACAGTGGACTCTTGCTCACCCCGGTTCCAGCTTCTGCCAGCCTTCGTCGAGGCGGAGTGCCAGTCCGGCGAGCTCCAACTCGGGCAACAGCGCTCGAACCCGTTCCAGCGGCACGCCTGACTCGACTGACACGACCTCGGCACTCAGGCCGCGTCGCTTGCCCAAGGCCTCGTAGACGCGCATGGCCTCTCCTTGTGGGGTGCCGAGGTCGCTCTCCTTCTCGGCGGGTTGGGTGGCGAGGTCGTCGCCGAAACGTCCGATCGACTCCACGACCTCGGCGATCGAACTGACTGACACGGCCCGTCCGTCCCGCAGCAACTCGTGGCAACCGACGGAACTCGCCGACGTGACGGGGCCTGGCACCACCATCAGCTGCCGTCCCAGGGCGAGCGTGATCGCCGCGGTGTTCTTGGCCCCGCTGCGACGCCCCGCCTCCACGACGACGGTGCCGCCGCCGAGGGCGGCGATGAGGCGGTTGCGGGTGAGGAAGCGGTGCCGCGCGGGCATCACGCCCGGTGCGTACTCGCTGACGATCAAGCCCTCCAGCGCGATCTTGGCGAGCAAGCCCTGGTGTCCGCCGGGGTAGGCGGTGTCGGCGCCGCAGGCCAGCACCGCGATCGTCATGCCGCCGGCGTGGAGTGCGCCGCGGTGGGCTGCGCCGTCGATGCCGTATGCGGCACCGGAAACGACCGTCGTGCCCGTCAACGCCAGCCCGTAGGCGAACTCGGCGGCGACGTGCTCTCCGTACGCGGTGGAGGCGCGCGAGCCGACTATTGCCACCGCCTTGTCCACTACGTCGGCGAGGAAGTGCGGGCCGCGCACCCACAGGGCCAGGGGTTCGCCGCCGCAGCGGAGGGCGGCGATGTTCTCCAGTGCCAGCAACGGCCAGCGGGGCCACTCCTCGTCCTCGGGGACCACCAGGCGGCCACCCAGTTTGGCGATGGTGGCCAGGTCGGCTTCGGCGCGTTCTTCGGCTCGCCTCGCGGAGGTCTGGCTGGCCACGGTGGGCGAAATTTCGCCGGAGCGCACGCGGGCTGCCGCCTCTACCGGACCGACCTCCTTGACGAACGCGGCCAGCGCTGCCGGGTAGGGCTCGGCCACTCGGGAGAGGTAGGCCCTGGCCAGGCGGACGGTGTCGGACGCCCGTCTGGCGGAAGGGGTTGCGGGCGGTTCGGTGGCGGAAGGGGTTCCGGGCGGCTCGGTGGCGGAGCGGGTTGCGGGCGGATCTGTGGTGGTCATCGGAACCACCGCCACGGGAGCCAGCGTTGCCAGGGGTCGAGGGTCCAGGGGTGTGGAGGGCTGGCGCCTGAGGTGCGCTTTCGGACTGTGCAGCTCAGGCGGAGAAGGGCGGCGGTCGGGGTTGGGGTGGGGAGGTGGGTGGTCACGGTGGCTCCTCGGGGGTGAGGAGCGGGTCGCCCGCCGGGGACGGGCGGGCGACCCGCTCAGGGGGCCGGCGCGCGGAGTGGGAGTGGGGTCCGCGGCCGGCGGTTCTGGTGGGCTAAGGAGCCCTTCGTTCTCGGAACTGCAGGGCGGCTGCGACGTGGTCCTGGGTGGGGCGGTCGACTTCGGCCAGGTCGGCGAGCGTCCAGGCGACCCTCAGGCAGCGGTCGGCTCCCCGGCCGGTCAGGGCCCCTATGGCCAGGGCTTTGTCCAGGAGGGCCGTCGTCGTTCTCGGGAGGGCGAACTCTCGTCTCAGCGACGGGCCAGGGACCTGGGAGTTGGAGGGCCAGGTGTGGCCGTGGGAGGACCAGCGGGTGGCTGCTCGCTGCCTGGCTTTGAGGACTCTCGCCCTCACCAAGGCTGTGGGTTCCGGCGGGGCTGCTTCGGCGTTGGACATGGCCGTGGTGGCCCTCATGCGGACGCGCAGGTCCACGCGGTCCAGCAGGGGACCGCTCAGTTTGGCCTGGTAGCGGCGGCGAGCTGTGATGGTGCAGATGCAGTCGATCTCTTTGGGCGGGGCGCAGGGGCACGGGTTGGTGGCGAGGATCAGCTGGAAGCGGGCCGGGTAGCGGGCTATGCCGTCTCGTCTCGGGATGCGGACCTCGCCCTCCTCCAGGGCGGTGCGGAGGGTGTCGATGGTCTTCTGGCCGAACTCGCAGGCCTCGTCCAGGAAGAGGACTCCCTTGTGGGCCTTGGAGGCGGCGCCTGGTTTGGCCATGCCACTGCCGCCGCCTATCAGGGCAGCTATCGAGGTCGTGTGGTGGACGTTCACGAAGGGCGGCGTGGCCACCAAGGGGTAGTCGGAGGACAGGACACCGGCCACCGAGTGGACGGCCGTCACCGCCAGGGATTCTTGCCGGGTCAGGGGTGGAAGCAGGCCCGGCAGGCGTTCGGCCAGCATGGTCTTGCCTGTGCCTGGCGGGCCCGTCAGGCACAGGTGGTGGGCACCTGCGGCGGCCACCTCCAGGGCCCAGCGGGCTTCGGGTTGACCCACGACGTCTGCCAGGTCCGGGACGGGTGGTGCGGGCGGGTCTGGTGCCGGCGGCGGGGATTGGAGGGTGATGTCGCCGCCTCTCAGCCAGGCCAGGGCTTCGGCGAGGGTGTTCGCGCCGTGCAGGGTCACGCCGTCCACCAAGGCCGCTTCCGGAAGGGAGTCCACCGGGACGATGGCCGCGTGCAGGCCTGCCCTGCGGGCGGCCAGGAGGGACGGGAGCACGCCTCTGATCGGGCGGACGCGGCCGTCCAGGGCGAGTTCGCCCAGCAGGACCGTGGTGGCGAGGCGGTCCGCGGGGACCTTGCCTGCGGCGGCGAGGGTCGCGCAGGCGATGGCCAGGTCGTAGCTGCTGCCGCCCTTGGGGAGGTTGGCCGGGGAGAGGCCCAGGACGATGCGTTGCTGGGGCCACTCCTCGTCGCTGTTGCGGACCGCTGCTTTGACGCGCTCCTTGGATTCGTGCAGGGCTGCGTCCGGGAGGCCCAGGAGGTGGGTCCGGGGTTGGCCCGCGCCCACGTCGGCCTCGATTTCGACCGCGATGCCGTCCACGCCGTAGAGGGCGACCGACCAGACTCGTGCCAGGCCCATCTCAGGCTCCCCGCAGGTGTTGCAGGGTGGGTTCGCCGTGGGCGGGCCAGGTGATGGAGATCAGGTCCACGCGGACCTCGCACCAGCCGACGTGGTGGGCGGCGAGCCAGCGGAGCGCGGTTCGGCGGAGGCGGGAGAGCTTGCGCTGGTCCACGGCCTCGTCGGGGCGCCCCCAGCGCGGGGTGCTTCTGGTCTTGACCTCGCAGACGACGAGGCGGCCGTCTTCTACTGCCACCACGTCGAGTTCGCCGTCTCGGCAGGTCCAGTTGCGGGACAGGACGACCAGGCCCTGGCCTTCCAGATACCTGCACGCGAGGTCCTCGCCCTGTCTGCCCTTCTCCTGCTGCCTGGTCTCGGCCAGTGCCACTGTGCTCGCCTCCCTGCGGGTCGTTGGAGACGACAGTGCCGGGCTGGGAGGGGTGTGCGGTGGGGGCGCCGGGAATCTGTGGACAACTCGGCGGCTGTGGACAAGTCGGCCGTTGTGGATGTTGGAACGGCAGAATTGTCAGAGGGGTGTGCTAGCGCGGCAGGACAAGGCGCGGTGGGGCCAGGCTGGACATGGCGCCGCCCTCGCTCCCGCGTGCTGGGCACGAGGGGCGAGGGCGGGGTTGGTCTTCTAGCTGGGGAACGGACCGCTTTCCGGCAGGCGGAGATCCGGCTTGTCCAGCTCCTCCACGTTCACGTCCTTGAACGTGATGACACGAACGTTCTTGACGAACCTCGCGGGGCGGTACATGTCCCACACCCACGCGTCCGACATGCGCACCTCGAAGTACACCTCGCCGTCGGCGTTGCGCACCTGCACGTCCACCGAGTTGGCCAGGTAGAAACGCCGTTCGGTCTCCACGACGAACGAGAACTGGCTGACTATGTCGCGGTACTCCTTGTACAGCGACAGCTCCATCTCGGTCTCGTACTTTTCGAGATCCTCTGCACTCATTACGCCTCCGCGCGGGTCATCTGCTCCGCGCCCTCCCTCGTCGCGAGCTCCCCGGCGTCAGCCGGGGCTGCATCATTCTGGACCACGGTGGTCGCGGTCGTGCCGCGCGCCACCCTGTGCGGCGCGGCGAGACCGTGCTTAACGGCCGCTGCTGCCACATTTACATACGACCAGCGGTGCTCTGCACACGGGCCGTGTTCCATCAACGCTGCCGTGTGTTCTGGTGTGCAGTAGCCCTTGTGGACGTTGAATCCGTACTGCGGGTGCCGGGCGTGCAGGTCGGCCATGATCCGGTCTCTTGTGACCTTGGCCAGCACTGATGCCGCTGCCACGCAGGCTGCTGCCTGGTCGCCTTTGAGCACCGCCACGTTCGGGGCGGGCATGCCCGGCACCTTGAAGCCGTCCGTCAGGACGTAGCCGGGGTGGGTCGCCATCTGGGCCACGGCTCGGCGCATACCCTCGATGTTCATGACGTGGATGCCCAGCCAGTCGATGTCGGCGGGCGAAACGACCACTATCGAGTGATCCAAGGCACGCTTCAGGACCAGGTCGTACATCCGATCGCGTGCTGCTGCCGTCATGAGCTTCGAGTCGTTGAGGCCCTCGAAGCGGGCAGCATCACCCGGTCGAAGGACGCACGCGGCGATCACGAGGGGGCCCGCGCACGGGCCGCGGCCTGCCTCGTCCACGCCGGCCACCGGGCCGAGACCTCGGCGTTCGAGGGTGCTCTGCAGGGCCCAGTTGCCCGTCGAGCCCCGCACGACGGCGCGGGGCGGCATCAGCATGGTCATCGGCGGAATCGGTCTCGCACTCGGCGTCCGAGCAGGAGGAGCGGCCACGCACCGACGATACCGAGGCCCAGCGGGGCGCTCTCCTGCCAGCCCGGCGCGCTCATCGCGACGGTCTGCGGGTTGTGGTCCGACACCCCGCCCCACCTCGACGGCGGCAGCACGATCACGCGTGCCTTGCCGATCACGTCGTCCACCGGGACCAGGCCGTTCAGGCCGCCCTGGCCCTGGCAGCGCGAGTCGCACGAGTGGTTGCGGTTGTCGCCGAGCACGAACAGCATGCCGTCGGGGATCTTGAGCTCCTCGAACGACTCCTGCTCGGCCGGCGTGCCCTCGTCGTAGTGCTTGTAGGGCTCGTCGAGCGGTTTGCCGTCGACCGTCACGCGGTTCTGCTCGTCGCAGCACTTCACGGTCTGGCCGCCGACGGCGATCACGCGCTTGACGAAGTCCTCCTCGTTCGCCGACGGCAGACCCACCAGCGAACCGAGCCACGACAACGCCTGCGAGACCGGGTTCGTCGGCTCGTCGGAGATGAAGTCGTTCTGCCACGACGGCGGCCCGCGGAACACGATCACGTCGCCCGGCGCCGGATCGGTGAAGCGGAAAGTCACCTTGTCCACCAGCACCCGGTCGCCGTAGCAGTCGGTGCACCCGTGCAGCGTCGTCTCCATCGACTCGGACGGGATCATGTAGACCCGGCCGAGGAAGATCTGGATGCCGATCGCGAGGCCGAACGCGACCAGGATGAGGACGGGCAGTTCCTTCCAGAAGTTGCCCTTTTTCTTCTGCTTCTTCGCTGGCTTGTCCGAAGCGTCCGAACCGGGCTCGTCGGCTGGCGGGTTCTGCTCTGGAGCGTCGTCGACCACGAGATCAGCCTAGGGGCTGGGGGGTTGTGATCCGACACAACACTCCACCGATCTTTGGGGAAAACGACGTACCGGGCTTTGCCGATGACGTTTTCGACCGGCACTGTGCCCGCTACGCCCCCACCGCCCTGTTTGCGCGAGTCGGTGGAGTTCATCCGGTTGTCCCCCATGACGAACAATCGTCCCTCCGGCACGCGCACCGGATCGAACGGCTGGTGGTCCGCGGGCGAACTTCCGGCCTGCCAATGCACATAGGGCTCGTCGAGCGGTTTGCCGTCCACAACAACACGGTGCTGCTCGTCGCAACACATCACCGTCTGGCCGGGCAACGCGATGACGCGCTTCACGAAGTCACGCTCGTTCGCGGGCGCGATGCCCAGCAACGAACCGATGTTCCGCACGAAACCCGCGACGGGATTGGTCGACGGCGGGGTGCGGAAGTCCGTGGTCGTCCACGCCTCGGGGCCGCGGAACACGACGACCTCGCCGGGCTCGATGTCACCGAACCGGTAGACGATCTTGTCGACCAGCACGCGGTCGTTCTCGCAGCCGGTGCACCCGTGCAGGGTCGCTTCCATGGACGCCGAGGGGATCACGTAGACCCGCGCCACGAACGCCTGGATGAGCACCGTCAGCACGACGGCCG
Organism: Lentzea sp. JNUCC 0626; assembly: GCF_043632865.1. Classification (NCBI taxonomy): domain Bacteria; kingdom Bacillati; phylum Actinomycetota; class Actinomycetes; order Pseudonocardiales; family Pseudonocardiaceae; genus Lentzea; species Lentzea sp. JNUCC 0626. Next base: position 8,960,799 of record NZ_CP171635.1, on the reverse strand, counting down.
TCACGACGACGTACAGGACTTCTCTCCAAACAGGAGTACGCCCCCGCTCCGGTTCGTCCGGTGCGGAGGCGTCCTCGAAGTCCTCTGGGCTCGAAGCCACCGATCAGGAGACCGGCTTGGCCTCGCGCTTCTCCTTGATCTTGGCGGCCTTGCCGCGCAGGTCGCGGAGGTAGTACAGCTTGGCGCGACGCACGTCACCGCGGGTGACGACCTCGACCTCGGCGATGTTCGGGGTGTGCACCGGGAAGGTGCGCTCGACGCCGACACCGAACGAGACCTTGCGGACGGTGAAGGTCTCGCGGATGCCGCCGCCCTGGCGACGGATCACGACGCCCTGGAACACCTGGACGCGCTCGCGCGAGCCCTCGATGACGCGGACGTGGACCTTCAGCGTGTCACCGGCGCGGAACGCCGGGATGTCAGTGCGCAGCGACTGGGCGTCGAGTGCGTCCAGGATGTTCATCGGTGTTCCTCACGTGTCTTGAACTCCCCAGAGCATGTTCCATGTCTGTGCACGACATGATGGGGGTCGGTTTGTGTGCGCACGCCGACGTCACACCGGCTGCGGCAACTGGTCCAGTGTGCCAGACCAGGCCTTCCGGAACGAAATCGGGCTACTCCCCACCCTCGCGCAGGCGCGTGAGCAGGGCGCGGTCGTGCTTGTCGAAAGCAGTCGCGGGCAACGATTCCAGCAGGTCAGGACGCCGTTCGAAGGTCCGGACGAGGGACTGGTCACGCCGCCAGCGGTCGATCTTCTTGTGATTGCCGGACCGCAGCACGTCCGGCACCTCCAGGTCGCGCCACACCAACGGCCGCGTGTAGCTCGGCCCTTCGAGCAGCCCGTCCTGGAACGAGTCCTCAGCATGTGACTTCGGGTTCCCGAGCACGCCGGGCAGCAGCCGTGCGACCGCTTCCACGATCGCGAGCACCGCCACCTCACCGCCGACGAGCACGTAGTCGCCGATGGACACCTCATCAACGCGCACGCGCCGACGAGCGTCATCCACCACACGCTGGTCGATACCTTCGTAGCGACCACACGCGAAGACGAGGTGCGACTCGTCCGCGTACTCGTGCGCCAACGCTTGCGTGAACGGACGTCCAGCCGGCGTGGGCACGATGAGACGCGTCTCGTCCGTGCACACGTCGTCCAGGGCATGACCCCAGATGTCGGCCTTCATGACCATGCCCGGACCGCCGCCGTACGGGCTGTCGTCGACAGCCTTGTGCACGTCTTCGGTCCAGTCGCGCAGGTCGTGCACGCCGACGCTGATCAGGCCGCGGTCGATCGCCTTCCCGAGCAACGCCGCGCGCAACGGCGCGAGGTACTCGGGAAAGATCGTGACGACGTCAATCTGCATCGAGCAGACCCTCTGGCGGGTCGATCACGACACGGCCGCCGCGCACGTCCACGGTGGGCACGATCTCGCGCACGAACGGGATCAGCGCCTCGCCCTTGTCACGGATGACGACGAGCAGTTCACCGCCCGGTCCGTGCAGGATCTCCTTGACCGTGCCGATCTTCGTGCCGTCGACGAGTTCGGCCGCGAGCCCTTCGAGCTCGTGGTCGTAGAACTCGTCGGGGTCGCCGGTCGGCGGCAGGTCGTCGGTGCTGCCCAGCAACAACGTGCCGCGCAACGCCTCCGCGACGTCCCGCGTGAGGACTTCCTCGAAACGCACGAGCAGCCGCCCGGCGTGAGGCCGGGCGGCTGACACGGTGAGGCTTCGGGACGTGCCGTCACGCAGTTTGGCTTGCATCGTCCTCCCGACCGCGAAGCGCAGTTCGGGAGAATCGGTGCGCACGTCAACGGCTAGTTCGCCGGTGATCCCGTGCGCCTTGGCCACACGGCCGACAACGACGTCCATTTGCCCTTAACAGCTTCGATCAGCGGTCGGTGTCGACGACGTCGACCCGCACGCCACGACCGCCGATACCGGCCATCACGGTGCGCAGAGCCGTCGCGGTGCGACCGCCACGACCGATCACCTTGCCGAGGTCGTCCGGGTGGACGTGGACCTCGAGGGTGCGGCCGCGGCGGGTCGTGACGAGGTTCACCCGGACGTCGTCCGGGTGGTCGACGATGCCGCGAACGAGGTGTTCGAGGGCGTCAGCCAACAAACTCACGCCTCGTCCTTGGGCGCCTCGGCGTCAGCCTTGGGCGCGTCGTCGGCCTTCTTGGCCTTCTTCGCCTTCGGCGTGGTGGCCTCGGTCATCGGCTCCTCGTTCGCGGCGGCGAGCGCGGCGGCGAACAGGTCGGCCTTGGAGGTCTTGGGCTCCTTGACGCGCAGGGTGCCCTCGGTGCCCGGCAGGCCCTTGAACTTCTGCCAGTCACCGGTGATCTCCAGCAGGCGCTGGACGGACTCGGTCGGCTGCGCGCCGACACCCAGCCAGTACTGCGCGCGCTCGGAGTCGACCGCGATGAACGACGGCTCTTCCTTGGGGTGGTACTTGCCGATCGTCTCGATGGCCTTGCCGTCGCGACGGGTGCGCGCGTCGGCGACCACGATGCGGTAGTACGGCTGGCGGATCTTGCCGAGACGCTGAAGCTTGATCTTGACGGCCATTGGCCTGGTACTCCTCGAGAGCTCTGTGTTGATGGTTCGCACGGCCGTGGCCCGGGCAGAGGGGCCGACCACGACGGACAGCGGGCAATTGTGCCAGATGGGGGCCGGTGGATCCGAATCGGGTCCTACGCGAACGGCGTGACGGCCCCGAGCGCTTCCCGCACGGCACGCGCGTGCGCGACGGCTCCCGGCGTGTCGCCGTGCACGCACAACGACTCGGCCTGCGTCTTGAGCACCGTGCCGTCGACCGCGACGATCTCGCCGTCGAGCAGCCTGGTGGCCCGTTCGACGACGGCGGCGGTGTCGGTGAGCAGCGCACCGGGCTGACTGCGGGGCACCAGCGTGCCCTCGGGCGTGTAGCCGCGGTCCGCGAACGCCTCCTGGACGCCCCGCAGGCCCGCCGCCGACGCCTTCTCCAGCAACTGCGAACCGGGCAGACCGAGGATCGGCAGGTCCTTGAAGGCCCGTACGCCGTTCACGACGGCCTGAGCCTGTGCAGCGTGATGCACCGTGGCGTTGTACAGCGCGCCGTGTGGCTTCACGTACACGACCTCGGTGCCTGCTGCTCGTGCGCACGCATCGAGTGCGCCGATCTGATAGAGCACCTCGTCGGCCAACTCCACGGGGTCCGCGTCGATGAACCGGCGGCCGAACCCGGCGAGGTCGCGGTACGAGACCTGCGCACCGATGCGAACTCCGTTGCGTGCGGCTTCCTCACACACACGACGCATCGTGGACGGATCGCCGGCGTGGAACCCGCACGCGACGTTCGCGCTGCTGATGACGCCCAGCAACGCGGTGTCGTCGCCGAGCTGCCAGATGCCGAAGCCCTCGCCGAGGTCGCTGTTCAGGTCCATCAGATGACCCCGACCGAGAGCAGCAGCAGGGACAGGCCGGGCAGGAAGTTGTTCAGCACGTGCGCCACCATGCTCGCCCCGAGGCTGCGGGTGATCAGCCGGGCCACGCCGATCGGGATGGCGATCACCAGCAGCAACCACGTGCGCTGCGGTTCGAGGTGGCTCACCGCGAAGATCACCGTGGTCAGCACGAACGCCGCCCACCGGCTCCAGCCCTGCCGTTCGACCGCGCCCCAGAGCAGACCGCGGAAGATGATCTCCTCGCAGATCGGCCCGATGAAGCTCATGTAGACGAACATCGTGATGGCGGCGGACAGCGGGAGGTTCGCCTGGTTGAAGAGCTCGCCGATGGCGCTCGTGGCGTTGTCCTTGCCGACGATCGTCCCCCACAGCCACGCGGCGAAGTAGGTGAAGACCAGGCCGATCACGCCGATCTTGAGACCGAAGACCACGTCCGCCTTGGTCAGGCTGAGCCGCAGGTCGATCACCGGGCCGTTGCCGCGCACGTACGTGATCACGATCGCGAGCCCGGCCGCGAGCATGATCGGCACCAGCGAGCCGACCAGCACCAGCGTCGGCGACGACTCGAGCGTCGCGCCGAAACTCGAGCCCACGGCCGTGATGAACACGGCGCTCAGGATGAAGACGGCCTCGACCAGCAGGAACGCGCCGAAACCCCAGCGCTGGCCCACCCGCTCGGGCTCCGGGTTGCGGCTGATGTCCCGCAACGTCTCGATGAGGCCGTTGCTCGGCTTCACGGATTCCGGCTCACTCACACTCTGCAATTTAGTCACGCCACGTCCGCCGGCGGAGGAACAGCAGGCACTGGCACTCTCATGATCAGCCCACCTCGCGTTCGACGCCGCCGCCCGGAATTCCGAGGTTACTGTGCGGCACAGCGGGAAACCGGACCAACCACCTGGACAAAAGTTGGTCAGATCGGGTTCCCGCCGGTTGTCCTAGTTCCTGGTGGTTGGATCGGCGTACAGACGCTGCTACTAAACCCCTCGGCGCAATGCCGTCTGCTCCGCCATGTGCGTGAGCTTGGCCGGGTTGCGGACCGCGTACAGGCCGCTGATCAGGCCGTCCTCCATCCGGACGGCGATCACCGTGTCGAGTTCGCCACCAAATCGCACGACCAGCGCCGGGTGGCCGTTGACCTGCGCGGGCTCCATCGTCCAGCCGCTGAACTTGAGCAGCCCGCCGACCAGCAACCGCGCCACCTTCGAGGCACCGACGATCGGCCGCGGCACCGCCTGCTTCACGCCGCCGCCGTCACCGAGCAGCACGACGTCGGGCGCCAGCAGGTCCAGCAACGCCTGGAGATCACCCGTTTCGGTGGCGCGTTGGAACGCGGCCAAAGCCTCACGCGACTGCTGTTGCGTCACGACCTCACGCGGACGGCGCGCAGCCACGTGCGACCGTGCGCGATGGGCGATCTGGCGGACAGCGGCGGCGTTCTTGTCCACGGCGGACGCGATCTCGTCGTACTCCAGCCCGAACACCTCACGCAGCACGAACACCGCTCGCTCGGTCGGCGTGAGCGTCTCCAGAACGAGCATCATCGCCATCGACACGCTGTCCGCGAGCTCCACGTCCTCGGCGACGTCCGGCGTGGTCAGCAACGGCTCCGGCAACCACGACCCGACGTACGACTCCTTGCGCCTGCCGAGCGTGCGCAGCCGCCCGAGGGCCTGCCGCGTCACGATCCGCACCAGGTACGCCCGGTGGTTCTCCACGCCCGAGTGCTCAACCCCGGACCACCGCAGCCACGTCTCCTGCAACACGTCCTCGGCGTCCGCGGCCGACCCGAGCATCTCGTAGGCGATCGTGAAGAGCAGGTTCCGATGACTGACGAACGCGTCGGTGGCGACATCCATGGCCACAAGACACCACTACACGCGCGTTTGTGACAGTGGCCCGGATCACAGTCACAGGATTCGGGGCTCCGGCATCTCGTGGTCGAAACGCCAACGAGGGAGGAACCCCAAATGGAACCGCGCATCAACTTCTTCGCCACCCAGACCGGCGCCAAGCTCGCGAAGCGGTTCGCGGGACTCAACGGCGTACTGCACGAGTCGACGCTGCCGAAGAGCGTGATCGAACTGGTGAGCCTGCGCGCGAGCCAGATCAACGGCTGCGGCCTGTGCCTCGACATGCACGTCAAGGAGGCCATCGCGAACGGCGAGGACCCGCTGCGCCTGCACCTGGTGGCGGGGTGGCGCGAGACGACGGTGTTCACCGACGCCGAACGGGCCGCGCTCGCACTCACCGAGGAGGGCACGCTGCTGACGCCTCAAGGCACCAGCGACGAGACCTGGGAGGCGGTGCGGAAGCACTTCGACGACGAGGAGACCGTCGCTCTGGTGACGCTGATCGGGCTGATCAACGCCGCGAACCGGTTGAACGTGATCACTCGGCAGAAGGGCGGGAACTACGAGGTGGGGGCGTTCGCGCAGCACGGCTGAGGGGCGGCGGGGGCAGGCTGACGCAAGGGTCCCCCTGGATGTTGGCTCCCCCGCAACCCACCGTACCGAGCAGGTCTGACACTCCCGCCCAACCGCAGTCGCCAACGCAAGGCGACCACCGTCTTGGCCAGGCGCGAGGTGCCAACCGGACAGCCACCAACGCAAGCCAACCACCTACGAAACCTGGCGTGGCGACGCGAAGCGAGCCCGAACGGGCTGATCAGCTCTGGGAACCGGTTCCGCCGTTCATGGCGATTGGGGCTTGACCTTGAGGGGCTGGATGCCAACCTGTCCGGTCCGGCCGGGGCGTACTACTCCCCGGCTTTGGAGGCCGCGAATGCATCCAGCTAGAGGCTCAAGGTCAAGCCCCAATCGCAACCCCGCTCACTTCGTCACTGCCTGATGGACCACCCTCGCAAGGCGACGGAACCCCAGGAACGCAACCCACCCCGCTGGAACGCAACGCCCCCGAACGCAAACCGACCCGCGTCAGTGAATCCGGCCCCGCAGCATGACCATCCGCGGTGACCGAAGAACCTCGAGGTTCTCCCGAGGATCCTCGTCATAAACGACGATGTCCGCCGCCGCCCCCTCGGTCAACGAAGGGAACCCAAGCCACTCCCGGGCGTTCCAAGAAGCCGCCCCAATGGCATCAACAGCGCTCATCCCCACCCCGCGCAACGCGACGATCTCGTCAACGATGCGCCCGTGCTGAATCCCCCCACCAGCATCAGTACCAGCGTAAACAGGGATCCCAGCCTCAACAGCGGAAGCCACCGTCCGCGACACGCGAGCGTGCAGATCACGCATGTGGTTCGCGTACTTCGGATACTTCCCGGCCTTCTCGGCGATGCCGGGAAAAGTCTCGATGTTGATCAAAGTGGGCACCAGGGCAGTGCCACGAGCGGCCATCAACGCGATCGTGTCGTCGGTGAGCCCCGTGCCGTGCTCGATGCAGTCGATGCCCGCGTTGATCAGGCCGGGCAGTGCGTCCTCGCCGAACACGTGGGCGGTGACCTTGGCACCGGCCGCGTGGGCGACCTTGATGGCCTGCGCCAGTTCGTCGTCTGTCCACAGTGGAGCCAGGTCGCCCTCGCCGCGGTCGATCCAGTCTCCGACGAGCTTCACCCAGCCGTCGCCGTCCGCGGCCTGCTCGGCCACGGCCGTCACCAGGTCGGTCTCCACCTCGACGCTGATGCCCGGGATGTAGCGCTTGGGCTTGGAGATGTGCTTGCCCGCGCGGACGATGCGCGGCAGGTCGAGGCGTTCCTGCAGCGGGCGGGTGTCGATCGGGGAGCCGCAGTCGCGGATCAGCAACGTGCCCGCGTCGCGGTCGGTGATCGCCTGTTCGACGGCCTCGGGCAGTTCGACGCCGCCTTGCGGGCCCAGGCCGACGTGGCAGTGCGCGTCGACCAGGCCCGGCACGAGGTAGCCGCCGTCCACGACGGTCTGCGCGTTCGGCACCGGGCGGGTGCGGACGCGGCCGTTGACGACCCACAGGTCCCGCGGTTCGCCGTCCGGCAGGACGACGCCGCGCAGGTGCATGGTCACTTCTTCTTGTCGTCCCCGTCGAACTTGAACTTCGACGGGTCGAAGCCGGGCGGGAGTTCGTTCATGCCGCCGCCGAGGCCAGGGATGTTCGGCATCCCGCCACCGGGAGGCATGCCGGGCATGCCGCCGGGGAACATGCCGGGCGGGAAGCCGCCCTTCATCTTCGGGGGCGTCGGGCCGCGGCCCTTGCCCTTCTTCCCCTTCTTGCCCTTGCGGGTCTTGCTGCCGCCACCGCCGCCGCCGAAGCCCATCCGGCCCGCCATCGACGCCATCATCTTGCGGGCCTCGAAGAAGCGGTTGACCAGGTCGTTGACGTCGCTGACCTTGACGCCCGAGCCGTTCGCGATGCGCAGCCGGCGGGAGCCGTTGATCATCTTGGGGTCGTCGCGCTCGGCCGGGGTCATGCCGCGGATGATCGCCTGGATGCGGTCGAGGTGTTTCTCGTCCAGCATGCCGAGCTGGTCCTTCATCTGACCGGCGCCGGGCAGCATGCCGAGCAGGTTCGCGATCGGGCCCATCTTGCGGATCGCGAGCATCTGCTCGAGGAAGTCCTCCAGCGTGAGCTGGCCGGTGTGCAGCTTCGCGGCGGCCTTCTCGGCCTGCTCCTGGTCGAAGTGCTGCTCGGCCTGCTCGATCAGCGTGAGGACGTCGCCCATGCCGAGGATGCGCGAGGCCATCCGGTCGGGGTGGAAGACGTCGAAGTCCTCGAGCTTCTCGCCGTTGGACGCGAAGAGGATCGGCTGGCCGGTGACCTCGCGGACCGACAGCGCCGCACCACCGCGGGCGTCGCCGTCGAGCTTCGTGAGCACGACACCGGTGAAGCCGACGCCATCGCGGAACGCCGTGGCGGTGTTGATCGCGTCCTGACCGACCATGGCGTCGACCACGAACAGGATCTCGTCCGGGTTGACGGCGGCCCGGATGTCGATGGCCTGCTGCATCATCTCCTCGTCCACGCCGAGCCGGCCGGCCGTGTCGACGAGGACGATGTCGTGCTGCTTGGCCTTGGCCTCGGCGATGCCCTGGCGCGAGACCTCGACCGGGTTGCCGACGCCGTTGCCGGGCTCGGGGGCGAACACGGGCACGCCCGCGCGCTCACCGACGACCTGGAGCTGCGTGACGGCGTTCGGGCGCTGCAGGTCGGCCGCGACGAGCAGCGGCGTGTGGCCCTGGCCCTTCAGCCACTTGGCCAGCTTGCCCGCGAGCGTCGTCTTACCGGCACCCTGCAGACCCGCCAGCATGATCACCGAGGGCGGGTTCTTGGCGAGGTTCAGCCGCCGCGTCTCGCCGCCGAGGACGTTGACGAGCTCCTCGTTGACGATCTTCACGACCTGCTGCGCCGGGTTCAGCGCCTGGTGGACCTCGGAACCCTTGGCCCGTTCCTTCACCTTGGCGATGAAGTTGCGGACGACGGGCAGCGCGACGTCGGCCTCGAGCAGGGCGACCCTGATCTCGCGGGCGGTCGCGTCGATGTCGGCGTCGCTGAGCCGGCCCTTGCCGCGAAGGCCCTGGAGAACCGTGGTCAGCCGGTCGGAAAGCGTGGAGAACACGCCCTCCACACTAGCCGTTCACGTCGTCCGGCCCGGTGTGCCTCCCCAGCTCGTGATGCAGGATGCAGCTCATGGGGCGAATCTTCCTCAGCTACCACGGGCACGACGAGGGCGGCGAGATCGCGCTGTACCTGCGCGACGCCCTGCTGGCCGCGGGTTTCGAGGACGTGCACGCCTACACCGCGCCCGGTTCCGGACTCGACGTCTCACTGCCCTGGAAGGACAGCCTGCGCAGAGAGCTGCTGGGCGCCGACGCCCTGATCGTCGTGACGTCGCCCGGCTCGTTCTCCGAGTGGTGCATCTGGGAGGCGTCCGTGTTCCGCGAGCGCAAGCCGCATTCGCCGTGTGTCGAGTTCTTCAGTGCACGGTCGCAGAATCGTGCGGTTCTCAACGACCTCCAGGCCCAACGCGTCGATACCACTTCTCCCGACTCACTGGCCGCAGCGCGCGATACCGCGCTGAAGGTCCTCGAACACGCGGGCGTCACCAAGGCAGCACCTCTCTCGTCCCCGTTCCCCGGCCTGAAGGCTTTCGACGAGCACCAGGCGTCCCTCTTCTTCGGACGTGACGACGACGTCCAACGTCTGGCGGAGCCGTTGCTCGGTCGCCGCACGCACGGTGCGATGGCGGTCATCGGTCCGTCCGGTGCGGGCAAGTCGTCGCTGGTCCGAGCCGGTCTGATCCCTCTCCTCCGACGGGAGGGGTGGACGATCATCGGACCGGTCACGCCGTCGCAGGGCGTGTTGCCCGAGATCGAGGGACCGGGCAGACGGCTGGTCGTGCTCGATCAGGCCGAGGAGCTCTTAATGAGCGAGTCTGCGGACTTAGTGCGCAGACTCGTTGCTGCAAGCCGTGGCGAGGCATGGGTCGTGTACACGGTTCGTGCGGATTTCCTAGATGAACTCATGCGCCGCGAAGACTTCGCCCCTCTCTTACGGGACGATTTCTTGGTAACGCCGTTGACCAAGGCCGAAATCCCGATGGTCGTCAACGGCCCGTTGCGTTCCTTCGGCTGGAACGTCGACGACTCCGCGTTGGGGTTGATTCAAGAGGACGCGAGCCGCGAATCGTTGCCACTGCTGGCGTTCGCGCTGGAGAACCTGTGGCGGCACGTCAACCCCGACGGCAAACGCACGCCGAGGCCCATCACACGGGCCGAGTACACGGCATCGGGTCGTGTGATGGACGTGCTGCGAAGGCAGGCCGACGAGGCGTTCGCGATGGCCCGTGACCTGGTGCGTGACGCGGACGGTTCGTGGCCGCCGCTGCACGAGGCCGAACGCCGCGTGCTGCGGACGTTGCGCCGGCTGGTCGCGGTGGACGAGTCGGGCAAGTTCACCCGCCGCGCGCTCGCGATGGACGAGGTGCCCGCAGAGGACCGGCGGCTGCTCGACCCGTTCATCACCAACCGCGTGCTCACGGCGACGCGCCAGACCATCGAGGTCGCGCACGAGAGCCTGTTCCTGCATTGGCCCCAGTTGCAGGAGGAGCTGGAACGCGACCACGTCGGCCTGCGCGCGCGGCGTGAGGTCGAGGACATCGCGACGGACTGGGTCAAGCACCCCGACCAGGTCATCGCGCCGTCGCGGCTCTCGTCACTGCTGAACTTGTTGGCACCAAACGACAACCGTTGGCCCGAGCTCGAAGAAACGTTGGCAGGACTGCACTTCTCCGGCAACGCGATGCAGCTGCTGCGGCAGTCGTTGCAACAGCGGATGAACGACGAGGTGCACCGGTCGGACCGGCTGAACCCGGACGAGGTGCTGCGCGCTCTCGCCGGAGACGACGACGCCGTGCGGTTGCTGCTGCACGCACCCGATCTGACGGGTTGGCGCAGAAGTCTGTTGCGCGCCATAGCCGCAACGCACCTGCACCGCTCGTTCACGGGCCACTCGGACGGCATCTGGGGCGTCGACTGGTCGCCGGACGACACCACCGTCGTGACCGGCTCCAAGGACGGCACGGTCCGGCTGTGGGACGCGGAAACGGGCGCCTGCCTGCACGTCTTCACGCACGACCAGGAACGCCACGGCGACGGCCCGGGCTGGGTGCGTTCGGTCGCCTGGTCCCCCAAGGGCGACGTCATCGCGTCCGTCGCCACCGACCTCACGCTGCGGCTGTGGTCGGCGTGGACGCACCAGGAGATCCGAGTGATCAAGCTCCGGCACCGCCCCAGGTCCGTGCGCTTCGACACCGACGGCAGTCGCGTGCTGGTCGCGTGCGAGAACGGCGTCGCGTACCTGTGGGAGGTCGACGGCGGCGGCACCCCGGTCGACGAGATCGAGAACCTCGACAAGCTCGGCCAGCCGGTGCCGCTGTGGGACGCCGACATCGCGTCGAACAACCTCGTCGCGAGCGCGCGCGACGACGGCATGATCGACCTGCGCAAACCCGGCGGTCCGCGCCGCACGACCGTGCAGGTGGCGTCGTCGGCGGTGCGATCGGTGCGCTTCCACCCGTTGCGTCCGAGGGTGTTCGTGAGCGGCGGCCCGGACGCCAAGGCCGTCGTGAACCACGCCCGCGGGCAACGGGACCTGACCGGGCACCTCGACCAGGTGCACCGGGTCGCGTGGTCGCCGGGCGGGTCGCGGATCGCCACCGCGTCGGCCGACGGCACCGTGCGGATCTGGGACGCCGACTCCGGCGCCGACCTGCTGTGCCTGCGCGGCCACCAGCGGGACGTGTGCGACGTCGCGTGGTCGCACGAGGGTGATCGGCTGGCGACGGTCTCCGACGACGGCACGCACCGGACGTGGAAGATCGGCTCAGAACCCGACGAGAACAACTCGATCGACGTGGAGCACCCCGTGCGCGCGTTGGCGTGGAGTCCGCGCCACGACGAACTCACGGTGGGGCACCTCATCGTGGAGCCACGGCCGTTCGCGGGCTACGGCTACAACCCCGTCGGCGGCAAGTTCTACGACGGCTGGCCGGAGGCGGTGGCGTGGTCGGCGGACGGCGCGCGGCTCGCGATCGGCTGCACCGACGGGTCCGTCTCGATCACCGACGGCCTCACGACCGAGGTGCGGCGGCTGACCGACTGGACGGACGCGATCACGGACGTGCGCTGGTCGTCGGACGGCGGTGTGCTGGCCGTGGTGTCCCGCGACCGCGACTGGTCACCGCGGCTCTACGACCGTTCCGGGACCCCGTTGCCGGCCGGTTCGTGGACCCGCCACTCCGGGGTGTTGCGCGCGGTGTCGTGGCATCGCAACCGGCGGGTGTTCGCGGTCGCCGGGGAGGACGACCTGATCACGGTGAACTCGCTGGAGCGCACGCTGTGCTCGTTCGGCAGGGGCAAGCGCTTCACGTCCGCCGCGTGGCATCCGGACACGGACCTGCTGGCCGTCGGCTGCACGGACGGCGCGGTGGTGCTGCTGCGGATGGACGGCGCGTTGACCGAGATAGGTGAGCTGCGCGGCCACACGAACGAGATCAACGCCTTGGCGTGGTCTCCGGACGGCCGGAGCCTGCTGACCGCGTCGAAGGACCGCACGGCCCGCGTCTGGGACCCGTACACGGGCGGCCAGCGCACGGCGTTGATCGGCCACGACGACTCGGTGACCGCCGCGCTGTGGTCTCCGTTCGGCGCGGCCGTCACCGGGTCGCTGGACGGGACCGTGCGGTACTGGAACGTCTCCGACGGGTTCCGGCACCCGCTGTCCGGCGGCGAGGACCCGCTGTGGGAGGCGCGGCTGCGGCTCAGCTGATGCCGTGCTGGGCGAGTGCCTCCAGCAGCACCGGTGCGCGGCGGCCGACCGGGGCGGTCGAGATCTGGGCGAACTGGAGCCCGGCCTCGACCGCCGCGCCGTCGGAGACCGGGTCGTCGCCGACGAACAAACACTCTTCCGGGCTAACGTCGAAACGCACGCAGGCGGTCTCGAAAGCCCTCTTGGAGGGCTTCGAGACGCCGATCTCGTAGGAGAGCAGGAACGCGTCGACGTCCAGTTCCTCGCGTTTGAAGAGGGTCCGGATGTCCCACGAGACGTTGCTCAGGACCCCGATCTTCAACGGCCTGGCAACGTCGAGCGCCTGGGCGGTGTCGGGGTACGGCAACCAGAACGCCGGGTTGTGCAGCCGCTGGAAGATGTCGTCGGTCATCCTGAGCCCTGCCAGCCGAAACAGGGTCCAGTAGGCCGACCGGTTGGCCAGCACGGTGAGGTCGCGGGCGTCCCAGACAGCGCGTTCCGCCGCGTTCATCCGCGCCACGAACGGTGCCGGGGCGCGCAGCACCGAGAGGTGCTGCGCCGACAGCCACGGGTGGGTGGGGCGCCCGAAGAGGGTGCCCGCGAAGTCGAAGAGGACGGCCTTGATCACGACACCATGATGCGCAGACCACCCGAGGTTCCCGCACGGGTGAGGAGCGTCACGCCGCTGAATCCGAACGGCACCCAGCCCGCCTCGAACTGCGCGCGCATCGAGGAGCCGCGCCGCACGTGGCGTTCGAACGCGTGGGTGCGGACGATGCGCTTGCGGGCGATCTGGCCGTCCAGGGCCTGGGCGGCTGAGGCGTCCAGCCAGAGGAAGTGCCGGCTGCGGCCGGAGACGAGCCCGGCGAGCAGGAGCATGAACCTGGTGCCGGGGCGGGTGGACGGCTCGTGGACCACCAGGAGGCCCTTGCAGAAGATCGCCGCCCAGAAGACTCGGGCACGGTGGGTGAGGTGCACCAACACGCGCCAGTACTTGTACGGGAGCGGGATTCGTGGCTCGAGCCAGGTGCGGACCTGGTCGGAGTCGAGGACGGTGACCGGTTCGTCCGCGTCGAGTCGGCTGAGCAGGGTCGTCTTGCCCGCGCCCGGGATTCCGGCGAGGACTACGAGCGAGCGCTTCGGCACTCGGACGACTGCGGTCTGCGTGTTCAGCACGGCGGTCATGTCCTAGAAGACGTCTTGACCTTCCTTCTCGTTCAGTTTGGTCCGGTTTCGGGTGAAATGCACAGGGTTCTCTTGGATTTAGGGGGCTCGGTTAGGGGGTCGCGGGGTCGGAGGTCGCGGCGGCACGGTCGCAGGGGTGGCTACGCGCGTTGAAGCCACACGGACGGAGCGGCGGCGGTGCGTGCGTTTCGGCGGCGCGGAAGCCCGAGTGGCGGGGTTGGGCGACACCGGCCGGAGCGGCGGTGGTGGTGGGTGTCCGGTACCTCCCCCGGCTCCGTCACCCGCCACCACCGGCCTTGCCCCGGCCGGCCTGCCCGTCCGGTAAGCGATCTACCCCTCGAAGACGCTTTCCGGACACCACGAAGCCTGCCGGGTTCCAGACGTGCGCAGGAGCGTGAGCACCCGGAGTGGTTGTGCGTAGAGCTACTCAACCGCTACCTGGCCGCGTCGAGCACCGCCCGTTCGATCCGGCGTCGGTCCAGGTCGTCGCCCGCGATGCTGAACGAGTCGACGACCGTTGCTCCCAGCGTCGACACGCGGGCCCACTGCACGTCGGCGCCGCACTGCTCCAACGCGCCCGCCACGCGGTGCAGCAGGCCGATCCGGTCGGCGGCGCGGAGTTCCAGGACCACGGCGCCGGTTGCCTCGTCGTCGAACCACAGGACGCGCGCCGGGGGTGGGTCTTGGGGTGGGCCGCCGTAGTCGCGTTCCTTGGCGGCCAGTTTGTCCGCCAGCAGCAGCGAGCCCTCGATCGCGCGGGTGAGCTGTTCGCGCAGGAGTTTGGCGTCGGGCAGGGAGCCGAACCTCGGTGACACCGTGAACGCATCCACCGTCGCACCGCCGTGTGAGCGCAACGTTGCCGCGTGCACCTCTAGAGAGTTGAGCGCCAACACCCCGGCGGCCTTGGAGAGCACGCCTGGGCGGTCGGGGGCCAGCACGGTGACGACGGCGGCGTGGTCCTGCTTTTCGAGCAGCACGTCCGGTTTCCCCGACGAAGCCACGCGTTCTGCCATCTGCACGTGGGCCGGGTCGAGGGGTTCGGGTTTGGGCAGGGCTTCGCCCGCCATGGCCGTGCGGCAGCGTTTGACCAGGTCGGCCATCAGCGCGGCCTTCCAGTCCGTCCAGACGCCTGGGCCCGTGGCGATGGAGTCCGACTCGGCCAGAGCGTGCAGCAGTTCCAGCAGGACCGCGTCGCCGCCCAACGTTTCCACCACCCTGTGCACCGTCGCCTCGTCTTCGACGTCGCGGCGGGTTGCGGTGTGTGGCAGCAAAAGGTGGTGGCGGACCATTAGGGACAGCGTTTCGACGTCCTGCGGCCACAGGCCGATGCGTTCGCCGATCTGGGTTGCGAGAGCGGCGCCTACTTCGGAGTGGTCCTGTTGGCGGCCCTTGCCGATGTCGTGGATCAACGCGCCCAGCAGCAGCAGGTCCGGGCGGGCGACTGTGGTGGCCAGCCTTGCCGCGTGCGCGACGGTCTGGACCAGGTGGCGGTCCACGGTCCACATGTGCGCGGCGTCGCGGGGTGGCAGGTCTCGTACGGCGCCCCACTCGGGGAAGAGTCGGCCCCACAAACCCGTGCGGTCCAACGCTTCTACTACGTCGACCAGGCCGTTGCCGCTGCCCAGCAACGCGAGCAGCTCCTCGCGGGCCTCGCGCGGCCACGGTTGGCGCAGCTCGGGGGCGGAGTCCGCCAGACGCGTCAGGGTTCCGTTCGCGATCGGGTGCTTGCTGCGTGCGGCCGCCGTCGCCACACGCAACAACAACGCCGGGTCACGGCTGGGAATGGCGTCACGGGCGAGGGACACCTCGGAGCCGTGCAGTACAACGCCTTCGTCCAACGGCCTGCGCGCGGGCTGGCCGCGCAGGAAAGCCCCCAGGCCGCGTTTCGGTGCTGCGGCACGGGCTCCGCGCATCGCCACGTCGAACGCGTAGACGACGGTGCGTGCGGCGGAGGACAACGAACGGGCCAGAGCGAAGCGGTCCTGCAACCCCAGTGCGGACGCCACCTCGTCACCGTCTTGCGCGCGCAGCACGTCGCGTGGCTTGAGAGCCACCCGGCGGAGTTCGGTGCGCACGTCCAGCAGCAGCCGGCGAGCTTCGTCCACGTCGGCGGACGGACGATCAACCACCTGAGCGACCGACAACGCGTCCAGGATCGTGATGTCCCGCAACCCGCCGCGGCCGTGCTTGAGGTCCGGCTCGACGCGATGCGCGATCTCGCCACTGCGGGCCCAGCGCTTCTGCGCGGACTCCGCCATCTCGTCCAGGCGGTTGCGGACGTTGGCACGCCACGCCTGCTTCGCGCCGTCGGCGAGCTTCTGGGTGACCTCGGGGTCGCCGGAGATGTGCCGGATGTCCAACAGCCCCAAGGCGGTGCGCAGATCGCCGGCGGCGACTCGCAGGGCCTCCCCGACCGTGCGGACTGAGTGGTCGAGGCCGATTCCCGAGTTCCAGAGCGGATACCAGAGCTTCTCGGCGATCTCGTCGACGTGCTTGATGCCGTTGTGCACCAGGACGAGATCGAGGTCTGAGTAGGGCACGAGCTCACGCCGCCCCAGCCCACCGACCGCCACCAGCGCGATACCCGATCCGGATACCCCGGCTGCCCCCGCGTGCTTGGTGAGCCAGAACTCGTGCAGGTCCACGAGTGCTTCGCGCAGAGGTTCGGCGGTCAAGCGACGACGACCTGGCACGAGCAGCCGTTCGCGTGCTCGCACCAGGTCGTCAGCCGTGACGACGGCCGTTTCGTTGTTCTCCACGGACCGTCTCCTCAGTTTTTAAAGCGCATCCGATCCACGTTCGCCCGTGCGCACGCGCACGACCGTGTCGACCGAAGTGACCCAGACCTTCCCGTCGCCGATCTTGCCGGTGCGGGCGGCCTCGACCACCGCTTCCAGCACCTTCTCGACGGCGGTGTCGTCGATGACGACCTCGATCTTGATCTTGGGCACGAAGTCCACCGAGTACTCCGCACCGCGGTAGACCTCGGTGTGGCCCTTCTGGCGGCCGTAGCCCTGCACCTCGCTGACGGTCATGCCCAGCACCCCGAGCTGTTCGAGGGCGCTCTTCACGTCGTCGAGCGTGAACGGCTTGATGATCGCGGTGACCAGCTTCATGACTTGTTGCTCCCCTCAAGGACCGCGGTCGCACCCGCGGCCACGCTCGGCTTGCCGACGCCCCGAGCGCTGGTCAGGCTGCCGTACTCGTAGGCGCGCTCAGCGTGCTCCGCCTCGTCGATGCTCGCGACCTCGGCCTCTTCCGACGCGCGGAAGCCGACGGTGAACTTCACCAGGTAACCGAGGGCGAGGCTCAGCACGAACGAGTAGCCGAGCACCGCGAACGCGCCGACCGCCTGGCGCCACAGCTGGTCGAAGCCGCCGCCGTAGAACAGGCCGTTGACCTTGGCCGGGGCCGCCTCGCTGGCGAACAGACCGATCAGGATCGTGCCGGCCAGACCACCGACGAGGTGAACACCGACGACGTCGAGCGAGTCGTCGTAGCCGAAGCGGTACTTGAGCGACACCGCCAGCGCGCAGAGGACACCGGCGATCGCGCCGACCGCGATGGCGCCGATCGGGGTGACGGACGAACAGGCGGGCGTGATCGCGACCAGACCCGCGACGATGCCGGAGGCGGCACCCAGAGTGGTGGCCTTGCCGTCGCGAATGCGCTCGACGACCAACCAGCCGAGCAGCGCGGCACAGGTCGCGACGATCGTGTTGACGAACGTGACACCGGCGGTGGCGTTGGCGCCCAGGGCGGAACCGGCGTTGAACCCGAACCAGCCGAACCACAGCAGGCCAGCACCGAGCACGACCAGCGGCAGGCTGTGCGGCTTCATCGGCTCCTTGGGCCAGCCGACCCGCTTGCCGAGAACGATCGCGAGAGCGAGGGCGGCCGCACCGGCGTTGATGTGGACGGCGGTGCCACCGGCGAAGTCGATCGCGAGGAGCTTGTTGGCGATCCAGCCACCGGGGTCGATGACGTTGCCGGCGTCGTCCTTGCCGTCGAAGTCGAACACCCAGTGCGCGACCGGGAAGTACACGATCGTCGCCCACAGACCCGCGAACAGCAGCCACGGGCCGAACCGGGCGCGGTCGGCGATGGCACCGGAGATCAGCGCGACCGTGATGATGGCGAAGACGGCCTGGAACGACACGAACACCGTGGTCGGGATCGTGCCCGACAACGAGTCGGCTGCCAGCAGCCCGTCGAGGCCGAAGAACTCGAACGGCTTGCCCAGCAGGCCGCCGCCGATGTCTGTCGCGAAGACCGTCGAGTACCCGTAGAGGACCCACAGGACACCGACCACGGCCATCGCGCCCAGGCTCATCATCATCATGTTGAGCACGCTCTTCGAACGGACCATGCCTCCGTAGAAGAAGGCAAGGCCCGGCGTCATCAGCAGCACCAATGCGGCGCTGGTGAGCACCCAGGCGGTGTCCCCTGTATCCACTTCGACCTCCACTGCACGTCGGTTGCAGGGAGCATCGAGATGTCCTGTTTCACCCGTCCGCGCCCAACGTTTCGCGGAGGTGAACTAAGGGTCCGACGGTGTTACGTCCGCGTTTCACGGCGTTCACGGTCACGATTCGGCCACCTCACGGGAGCCGTCTGATCACCGTCGGTCCTCAGGCCTTGCGCATCACGACATAACGCCCGAAGTCCGACGTGCCGATGCGGACGAACTCGAATCCCGCCTCCGAGGCCTCCGCTTCCAGCTCCTCCGCGGCACGGGCGATCGCGACGGCGTCCTCGTCCGACCGCGCGGCCGCACCGAAGTCCGCCGCCGTGAACTCCAGGAAGCCGTCCGCGAGACGAACAGTCCCGTCCAACTCGACCACCACACCGTGCGCGGCCAGCACCTCGACCACGTCACGCACCCGGTCGGCGGGCAGACCGGAGAACGACGCCGGCGCGTCCAGGTCACGAGGCTCGCGCAGGAACCGGAACCCGCCCACGACGAGAGGCTGGCGTGGGCGGACATGGCGCGTGGAAGCGTTCGAGCGGCAGCACCCGAACGGTCACGAGAAGGTGTCCGCGCGAACGGACTCGGGCCCCGAACTCCGCCTCAGCACCAGCAACGGTGCCGCGGCGATCACCAGGGCCGCCGCGAGCCCCGCCACGACCACGGCGGCGAACCCGAACCCCGGCAACGGTCCGCCGGTCGCGAGCAGCGTGAGCACGCCCAGCCCCACGCCGAGCACGGTCATCGACACCAGCGGGATCCCGGTCTCCAGCAGCACGACCCGGCGCAACTGCCCGAGCGTCGTCCCTGCCGCGCGCAGCA
This sequence comes from Lentzea sp. JNUCC 0626, assembly GCF_043632865.1. Lineage (NCBI taxonomy): Bacteria > Bacillati > Actinomycetota > Actinomycetes > Pseudonocardiales > Pseudonocardiaceae > Lentzea > Lentzea sp. JNUCC 0626. Next base: position 8,941,644 of record NZ_CP171635.1, on the reverse strand, counting down.
GGGCGAACGAGCGGCGCCGTTCGAGCAGGCCTCCGACCGCCCCGGCGGCGAGACCGCAGCCCGCGACCACCACGACGACGGTGAACGCGAAGTGCGTGATCGACTCGACGTCGTCCCAGCGCCGTTGCTCGCGCAGCGCGAACTCGCGGCGGGTGTTGATGATGGCGTTCGGTGCGGCGAGGGCCTCGCGCGTGCGGATGCGTTCCTCGTCGGCCACCGTGCCGTCGCTGACGATCTGACGGTCGCGGCCGTCGAACACGGTGACGACACCCGGTGGCGTGGCGGTGCCGGGGTCGTCGCCGTACGCGCTGATCATGCCGCTCAGGTAGGTGGCCGCGAAGGCCGCGAACACCAGCGCGCCCGCCGCCCGGAACGACGCCTTCGGGTCCTGCTCGATCCGCCGTGCCGCGAGCACAGTCGTGGCGCTGGACGCGCGCGCCAGCAGCCGTCCGGCCTGAAGACACACCCACGGGCCCACGACGACGACACCGGCCAGAGTCGCGAGCACGAAGATAGGCGTCATCTGGTCGAACCGGTCCATCGGCAGGTAGGTGACCAGGACCAGCCCGCACAACCCCACGATCAACGGCCACACGCGCATCGCGGTCGGCGGTTTCGACGCGGCACGCCGGACGATCCCGAGCGGTCCGACGTCGACCCGCCGCAACGACGCCACGGACACGATGACCGCTAGCACCGGGATCGCCACCAGCACGGCCAACGGCGCGCGCACGTCGTCGGGGTGGAACAGGAAACCCTCGTACGTCACCGAAGAAGCGAACACACCGCGCAACGCCTCGTACGCGAGCCAGCCCGCGACCGTTCCCGCGCACGCCGCGATCGCGGTCTCCCCGGCGGCGATCACCGTCGTCTGCCACCGCGTCGCACCGACGAGCCGCAACGCCGCCAGCCGCCGTTCCCGTTGGGCCGCAGCGATTCGGGTCGCCATCGCCACGAACACCACGACGGGCACCAGCAGCACCAGGGCGGCGATGCCGAGCACGATCCTGGTCAGCGCGAAGAACCCGTGATCCGGCGCGGTGGCGATGGCCGTCACCGGGAACATGTCCGGCACCCGACCGCCCACGACCGCGATGAGCTGGTCGGGGTGGGACAGCACGTCCACCGGGATCGTGCCGACGACGGTGCCGGGATACCGAAGATCGAGCTGATCGTCCGGAGTGGACTCGAACAACCGCTGCATCGCCGGTGAGGCAACGACTTCACCGTCACGCGGCAACGGAAAACCAGGTGTGGGCGCCGAAGAAGCCACGTCGGCGACGTGGATGCGCAGCATCTCCTCGCCGGCGAAGTAGTCGGTGACGACCAGCCAGGACATCACGGGCGCGGACGCGTCGGCACGGGTGTACTGCCACCCCGAACGATCCGAACGGCCCTGCAGCGCGCTTTGGGCCGTGAGGCACAGCATCAACACCGTCACACCGACGGCCACACCGAACGCCGTGAACGCGAACCGCGCCCACGCACCCCTGCCCCGAGGCCACCACAGACCCGCCACGGCGCAGCACTATACCCCCGGCGTATACACCGGGGGTATAGCTACTGACCTGCGTTAGCGAACCGAGAACGGACCGGCGGGCACCGGCTTGGCGTCCGCGGACATGATCTGCTGAGCAGGCGGCTCGACGGCGGCACAACGCGTACCGTTGCGCGGCAGCTTCAGCGACGTCAGGTACTCGTCGTTGATCTTCAGCGTGCACTCGCTGCGGTCGTAGACGCCGTGGCCCCAGCCTTCGTAGGTCACGAAGACCGTGGTGTCACGCGACTGGCGGTGGGCGTTGACGGCCCACTCGTAGACCGTCGCCGGGTCGTACAGGGCGTTGGTCAGCAGGATCTTCGGCGCGTGCTTGATGTTCAACGGCCGCTGGGCGTTCGTGGCCTTCGGGAACCCGACACAGCCCATCATGGCGCCGTGGCCGATCGACGAGCCGCGGGTGTTCGGCGCGACGCGCTTCTCCATCGCGTTGAGGGCCTGGTACTCGCCCCACGAGCCGACGCGGAGGTTGTAGTCGTTGCAGAAGATGCCCGCGAACGGGTTCTCGAACGTCTCGCCCTCGGCGAACTTGGCCGGCGCCGGAGCACCGTTGACGAGCGTCGCGATGTAGTCGGCGAACGGCTTCCAGGCCGGGCCGTAGCCCATGCTCACGATGCCGCCACCCAGGTTCTCGGCGGTGATGACGCGGCCGCCCTCGTCCTTGAGCTCACCGCGGTCGGCCTTGGCGAGCAGGTCCTTCCAGATCTTGCGGAGGTCCTTGCCGTGGAACGGCGACGACGCGTCGCGGTCGCTCCACTTGACCCACTCGTTGAAGACGCCCTCGGCACCGCGCGCCTCGGTCTCCAGGAACTTCCACGTGCCGAGGCTGTGGTCCATGTTGGAGTCGATGATCATCGCGCGGATGTTCTTGCCGTACTGCTCGGCGTAGTGCTGGCCCATGATCGTGCCGTAGGAGACGCCGTAGTAGTTGATCTTCTTCTCGCCGAGCGCGCGACGGATGGAGTCGATGTCGTTCGCGACGTCCCGCGTCGAGGCGTGGTCGAAGATCGCGCCGGACACCTTGCGGCAGTCGGCACGCAGCTCCTTGTTGAACGCGACGAGCGCGTCGAACTCGGCCTTCGTCTTCGGGTAGTCGGACGGCTGGCGCTGCAGCACCTCGGCCGAGCACTTGATCGGCGCACTGCGCGCCACACCCCGCGGGTCGAACCCGATGATGTCGAACTTGTCGACGATGTCCTTGCTGAAGTACCGGTCAGCACCGAAGGAGAAGTCGACGCCGGAGCCACCAGGGCCACCGGGGTTGATGACCATCGCGCCGATGCGCTTCGACTGGTCGTTGGCCTTTCTGCGGGACACGGCGAGCTGGAACTTCTCGCCCTTCGGCTTCGCGTAGTCGACCGGCAGCTCGAGGAAGCCGCACTCGACCGTCGGCACCTCCGCACACGGCTTCCAGTCGACCGAACCGACCTTGAACTCAGGCTGCCCCTGCCCCTCAGGAGCGGCGGACGCGATCTGGGTCGCGCCCAACACCAATGCAGAACTCGCGAGGGCGGCCGCGAAGGCACGCACCGTCGGTTGCATGGATTTCCTCCCTAGATCCCCGAACTTGCGGTGGGAACGCTTCCAGCGCCAGGGGGAATCGGGCAACCGACGTAGGTAGGAAGAGAAATCATTCTGTGGTCGTACAACCACCGACAGTTAGTCATTTCGGCCCAACCGCCCAGGCGGGCTCCCGGCACCGGTACCGGGAGCCCGAACGACCTGGTCAGCGAGCCGCGAACGGACCCGTCGTGATCACCGGCCGCGTGGAGAGGGCTGCGACGGATGGCGGTTCGACGGCGGCACATCGCGTATTAAGACGCGGCAGCTTCAACGAGATCAGGTAGTCGTCGTTGATTTTCTTCGTGCACTCGCTGCGGTCGTAGACCACGTGACCCCAGCCCTCGTACGTCACGAAGACCGTCGTGTCGCGGGACTGCCGATGTGCGTTGGCCGCCCACTCGTAGACCGTCGCCGGGTCGTACTTCGAGTTGGTCATCAGGATCTTCGGCGCGTTCCTGATGTTCAACGGCCGCTGCGGGTTCGTGGCCTTCGGGTACCCGGCGCACGCCACGAGGAAGATGTGCCCGAGCGCGTTGCCACGGGTGTCCGGCGAGGTGCGGACCTCCATCGCGGTGATCGCCCGGTACTCGTTCCACGACGTGACGCGCAGGTTGAAGTCGTTGCAGAACACGGCGGTGGCCGGGAAGTCGAGCACCTCGGCCTGGGCGAACGGACGGGTGGCCGCACCCCCGCCGACCAACGATGCGACGTAGTCGGCGAACCACTTCCAGTCCGGGTAGTAGCCCATGCCCTGCACGCCGGACACGAGCGAGTCGGTGGTGACCGGGTTGCCCTGCGCGTCCTTCAGGTCACCGCGGTCGGCCTTCGCGAGCAGGTCGCGCCAGATCCCCCGGAGGTCCTGGCCGTGGAACGGCGACGACGGGTCGCGGTCGTTCCACTTCACCCACTCGTCGAACACGCCGACCATGCCGCGCGACAGGGTCTCGACGAACCGCCACGTGCCGAGGCTGTGGTCGACGGTGGAGTCCATGACCATGGCGCGGAGGTTGCGGCCGTAGAGCTCCGCGTACTGCTGCCCCATGAACGTGCCGTAGGAGACACCGAAGAAGTTGATCTTCTTCTCCCCCAGTGCCCGCCGGATGGAGTCGATGTCGTGCGCGACGTCCGTGGTCGAGACGTGGTCGAAGAGCGCGCCGGACACCTTGCGGCAGTCCGCGCGCAGCTCCTTGTTGAACGCGACCGCGAAGTCAAACTCGGCCTTGTTCTTCGGGTAGAGCGACGGTTGGCGCGCCAGCACCTCCGCCGAGCACCGGATGGGCGCGGACCGGGCGACACCGCGCGGGTCGAACCCGATGACGTCGAACCGGTCGGTGATGTCCTTGGTGAAGAACCGCTCGGCCGCGAAGGAGAAGTCGACGCCCGAGCCGCCCGGCCCGCCGGGGTTGATGATCATCGCGCCGATGCGTTGCGACGGCACGCTCGCCTTGCGCCGCGACACCGCCAGCTGGAACTTCTCCCCACGCGGCTTCGCGTGGTCCACGGGTAACTCGAGGAAGCCGCACTCGATCGCCGGCGCCTCGGCACAAGGCGTCCAGGCGATCGAGCCGACCCGGTACTCCGGTCTCTCCGGTGCGGCGAGCACGGGCTGACTCGCGCTCGCCACGAGCGCGGCACTCGCCACCACAGCACTGAAAACGCGCAACTGCACGGATGTCCCTCCCTGGATCCATGATCTGCGGGAGGAGACGCTGCCAGAATCAGGCGGCGGCCGAAGTCCGTCAATCGGCCGTTTTATCCCACTTGGTCCTGAGATGTGAGACGCCGTCGCTCGTCAGCGCGCCGAAGACCCTCAGCCTGGCCATGCCGCCGTCCGGGTAGATGTCGAGGCGCACGGCCGTGGCCTCCTTCGGGTCCACGACGAACCGGTGCCGTGTGTCAGGTTGCAGCCGGGTACGCGGGAGCAGGTCGAACCACGCGTCCGGGTCGGTGCGCTCGTCGCAGCCGCGGACGGACGCCCAGCCCGGCGCGTTGCCCTTGAAGTGGCTCGTGTCGAGTTCGACGAGGTGCACGACGCCCGGTGCGGCGAGCCTGAGCGACACCCAGTCGTTGCCGTCGTCACGGCGGCGCGCGGTCTCCCAGCCCTCCCCCATGACCGTGGCCTGACCAGGGGCGATGAGGTTGTTGGGCGAGCTGTAGAACATGTTGCTGCACCCGGTGACGACCGCGCCGTTCTCCAGTGCGGCGAGGTCGACGCCACCTACGAGCAGACGCGGGTCCGCGAGCGGTTCGCCGTGCACGCGCAGACGTGCCACACCGCCGTCGGGGTCGATCGTCAGCCGTACGTGCGTGACGCGACGGCCTTCGCGCACGTCGAAGAAGTGCTTCTCGTCGCCCTTCAACGCCGTGCGCTCGACCAGCGGGAACCAGTCGGTGATCTCCTCGGCGGACGGGTAGCCGTCGGCCTGGGCGCCCTCGACCCAGCAGAACGGCGGGTAGTTGCCCTTGAAGAACGCCGTGTCGACGACGACCCCGCGCACCACGCCGGGCATGCCGAGCCTGATCACTGCCTGGTCGACGCCCGCCTCACGGCGCCGCCGGGTCTCCCAGCCGTCGTAGACCTGGCCTTTGTGGCCGAAGGTGTAGGTCTGGTAGACCGGCTCGGCGGGCTTGATCAGGTTCTCCCGCTCGGCGAACAACTCGTCGTTCGCCCACACCACACCACCTCCGACCGCACGCGAGGCGAGATCGGGCAGCCGAGTCCACTCCGTCATGCTTCTCCTCTTCTGAGCAGCTTGCCTTGAGTTGTGCTGATTTCCTTGCCACGCAACCACGTTTGGCGGACAACGCCGTGCAACGAGCGTCCGTGGTACGGCGTCACCGGGTTGCGGTGGTGGAGCTTGTTCTTGTCCACCACGAAAGTCTCGCCCGGAGCGAAGACCACGAGGTCCGCGTCCTTGCCGACCTCGATGGCGCCCTTGGACTCCAGCCCGACCTGACGGGCCGGGTGCGTCGCCATCCAGCGGACCACGTCGGTGAGCTGGAAGCCGCGTTCGCGCGCGCCCGTCCACACCGCCGGCAGACCGAGCTGGAGTGACGCGATGCCGCCCCACGCCGTGGCGAAGTCGCCTTCCTTCAACTCCACCGTGCTCGGCGAGTGGTCGCTCACGACCAGGTCGATCACGCCGTCGCGCAGGCCTTGCCACAACGCCTCGCGGTTCTCGGCCTCCCGGATGGGCGGGCAGCACTTGAACTCCGTCTGCCCGTCGTGGATCTCCTCGGCGGTGAACGTGAGGTAGTGCGGGCAGGTCTCGGCACTGATCCGCAGGCTCTCGCGCTTGGCGGCCTCCAGGATCGAGAGCGCGTCCGACGACGACAGGTGCAGGACGTGAGTGCGCGCGCCGGTCCGTCGGGTCAGCTCTACTACGTCGCTGATCGCCTTGTTCTCGGCTTCGCGCGGCCGTGACGCGAGGAAGCCCGGGTAGTCCGGTTCGGACTCACGGACCGTGTGCGCGTCCTCGGCGTGCACGATCGTCAACGCGTCGAGCGTCGCCAGCTGCCTCAGCGCCGTTTCGAGTTCGGTGGTGGTGACCGCCGGGAACTCGTCCACGCCCGAGTGCAGCAGGAAGCACTTGAAGCCGAAGACGCCGGCCTCGTGCAACGGCTTCAGGTCGGCGAGGTTGCCGGGGACGATGCCGCCCCAGAACCCGACGTCCACGGAGACGGTCGCGGCCGCCTTGCGCTTGATCTCCAGCGCCGCCACCTCAACCGTCGGCGGGATGCTGTTGAGCGGCATGTCGATGATCGTCGTGACGCCCCCGGCCGCCGCCGCGCGCGTCGCCGTCTCGAAGCCCTCCCACTCGCTGCGACCTGGGTCGTTGACGTGCACGTGGGTGTCGACCAGGCCCGGCAGCAGCACCTCGTCGTCCGCGAGGTGCACGACGTTCGGCGAGTCGATGCGCGGCTCGACGGCGACGATCCGGCCGCCGGCGACACCGACGTCGCACGCGATCTCGCCCTGCGAGGTGACGACCCTGCGGCCGCGGAACACCAGGTCCATGCCGCTCACTCTGACACCCAGTCGCGAGCGATGCGACCGCCGAGAACTCTCAGCAGACTTTCGGCCTGCACCATGCACCGGGTGAGGTCCGGTTCGACGTCCGACAGCGCGTAGGCGGCCTTCAACCCCAGGTCACCGGGTTGGACCGAGCACTGCCCCGCCACCGCGACCACCGGCACGTCGCCCGAGGCCCTGACCACCCCGTACGGTGCCTTGCCGTGCCTGGTCTGGGCGTCCAGCGAGCCCTCGCCGGTGATCACCAGCGACGCGTCCCGCACGGCGTCCGCGAATCCGGCCAGGTCGAGCACCACCTCGATGCCCGGCCGGAACCGCGCACCCAGCACGGCCAGTGCCGCGAACCCGATCCCGCCCGCCGCACCCGCGCCCGGCCGTGCGGAGTACTCCGGCCCGATCCGGTCTGCGAACGCCTCGAGGCGACGTTCGAGGATCTCCACCTGCTCGGGTGACGCGCCCTTCTGCGGCCCGTAGACCGCGGCCGCGCCGGACGGGCCGAGCAGCGGGTTGTCCACGTCCGAGGCGAGCACCAGGTCGACACCGTCGAACGACGTGGTGCCGAGCGCCTCCAGCATGCCCGCGCCGCCGTCCGTGCAGGCGCTGCCGCCCAGACCGAGCACGATCGTGGTGCAGCCGACGTCCAGGGCGGCTTTCAGCAGCTCACCGACGCCGTGGCTGGTGGCGTCGAGGGGCGCGGGCCGCTCCAGCAACGTCAGCCCGGCCGCCGAGGCCACCTCGACCACGGCGGTGCGGCCCTGGACGGCGAACGACGCGGGCACCGGCTTGCCGAGCGGTCCGGTGACCCAGCGCCCGACCTTGAGGAACCCGGCGGCGACAGCGGCGTCGACGGTGCCGTCGCCGCCGTCGGCCACCGGGAGGAGGCGCACGTCCACGTCCGGGACCGCCTCCCGCAGGCCGCGCGCGACGGCGGCGGCGACCTGCGGGGCGGTGAGCGATCCCTTGAACTTGTCCGGCGCGACGATCACGTGACTCACGGGATGGGCTCGAATTCCTTCATCGCGGCGATCGAGGTGCCGTTCGCGGTGTTGCCCTCGCGTTCGATCATGATCTCCACGAGGACGGGCCTCGACGTGCGGTCCGCTTCCTTGCGCGCCCACTCCAGCGAGGCGCGGATCTCGCTCGGATCGGCGACCCGGATGCCGGAGCAGCCGTAGGCCTCCATGATCTTCACGTTGTCCGAGCCCGTGGTGTCGTAGTGGATGTCGACCTCGTACTTCATGTCGTAGCCACCGTGGTCCTCGGCCATCCGGATCAGGCCGAGGTACTCGTTGTTCAGCATGATCAGCACGAACGGCACGTCGTACTGGGCGCCGACCGCGAGTTCCTCCACGAGGAACTGGAACGAGTAGTCGCCGACGACTCCGACGACCTCGGCGTCCGGCTTGGCCTTCTTGACCCCGATGGCCGCCGGGATCTCCCAGCCGAGCGGTCCCGCCTGGCCGCAGACCTGGTAGTGACGCGGCTTGTGCGCCTTCTGGTGTTGGCCGGACCAGATCTGGTAGAGCCCGATGGCCGTGACGAAGTAGGTGTCCGGGCCGTAGAACTCGTTGATCTCCTTGAACACCCGCGGCGCCTTGACCGGCACGGTGTCGAAGTCCTCGCGCCGCAGCAGCGTGCGCTTGAGCTCCTGGCACCGGTCGACCCACGCGCCCTGGTCCCGAGGTCCGTGCTGCTTCGCCTTGTCCAGCAGGGCCTTCAGGAACAGCTTGGTGTCCGCGACGATGCCGAGGTCCGGTCCGAAGACCTTGCCGATCTGCGTCGGCTCGACGTCGACGTGGATGAACTTGCGGTCGCCGCGGTAGGTGGCGAGGTCGCCGGTGTGCCGGTCGCCGAAGCGCGCGCCCAGCGCCAGCACCAGGTCTGACTCCAGGAACGACGCGTTGCCGTAGCGCTGAGACGTCTGGATGCCGGTCATGCCGGCGTACAGCGGATGGTCCTCGTCGATCGCACCCTTGCCCATCAGGGTGGCCTGGATGGGGATCTGCAGGAACTCAGCCAGGTCCAGCAGCTCGGCGGACGCCTCGCCGAGGATGACACCGCCACCCGCGAGCAGCAGTGGGCGTTCGGCGGCGAGCAGCATCTCCAGCGCCCGGTCGACGCGGGCGTCACTCGGGGCGCTTTTCGGCACCGGCAACGGTTCGTCGATCGTGGAGTCCCACTCGATCTCCTGCTTCTGCACGTCGATCGGCAGGTCGATCAGGACCGGGCCCGGCCGTCCGGAACGAGCGATCCGGAACGCCTCGCGGAAGATCCACGGCATCTGCGCGGCTTCCTTGACCTGCACCGCCCACTTCGTGACGGGGGCGGCGATCGAGACGATGTCGACGGCCTGGAACGCCTCCTGGTGCAGCTTGGAGACGGCGGCCTGGCCGGTGATGCAGAGGATCGGCACGGAGTCGGCCTGTGCGGTGTAAAGGCCGGTGATCATGTTCGTGCCGGCCGGGCCCGAGGTGCCGATCGCGACGCCGACGTTGCCGGTCGTGCGCGACCAGCCGTCGGCCATGTGCGTGGCGCCCTCCTCGTGCCGCACGATCAGGTGCTCGATGCCGCCGTCCTCCTCCATCGCCTTGTACAGCGGGAGGATCGCGGCGCCGGGGCAGCCGAACACGACGTCGATGCCCTCGGACTTGAGGACCTCGACGACCGCCTGCATGACGGGGATCTTCGGCATGTTCAGCTCCTCCCTGCGAAGTTCTCGATGACCTTGAGCAGCGCGGAGTGGTCGAGCGACCCGTAGCCCTGCGCGCGTGCCGCCGCGACCAGCGCGGCGATCTGGTTGGTGACCGGCAGTGCGACGTCGGCGGACCGCGCCGCGTCCAGTGCGATGCCCATGTCCTTGTGGTGCAGGTCGATCCGGAACCCGGGCTGGAACTCGCGGGCGATCATCGTCTCGCGCTTGAGGTCGAGGATCCGGTTCGCGGCGAGCCCGCCCGCGAGCACGTCGAGGCCCGCCTTCGGGTCGACGCCGGACGCCTCCAGCAGCACGATCGCCTCCGCGACCAGGGCGTAGATGCCACCGACCATCAGCTGGTTCGCGGCCTTCACGACCTGGCCCGCGCCGTGCGGTCCGACGTGGACGATCGTCTTGCCGAGGATCTCCAGGAACGGCCGGGCGGCGGCGAAGTCGGCCTCGGTGCCGCCGACCATGATGCTCAGACTCGCTTGCACCGCACCGGTTTGACCGCCGCTCACCGGCGCGTCGAGCACCCGGACGTTGGTCAGCTTCTGCGCGATGCCGATCGAGGTGGACGGGCGGATCGTGCTCATGTCGATCAGCAACGTGCCGTCGTCGAAGGTGACCTCGTCGATCACGGCCTCGACCTGCGGGTGGTTCGGCAGCATCGTGATGACGACCTCGGCGCCGCTCACGGCCTCCTGCGCGCTGGTGGCGGCCTTGCCACCGTCAGCCTCCAGCTTCTCCAGCGAGGCCGAGCTGAGGTCGAAGCCCGTCACGTCGTGCCCGGCGGCTACGAGGTGGGCCGCCATCGGGCTGCCCATGATGCCTAGGCCGATGAAAGCAACAGTGGATCCTTTTGGCCGGGTCATGCGTTGTCCCTCCAAGCGAAGGAGTGGGTGACGGGCTTGTACTCGGCTCCGACGAAACCGCTGTAGCCGTTGGCGCGGAGCTTCGCGAGGTGCCCGAAGATGTCGAGCTCGCCGGTACCGGGCTCACCGCGTCCGGGAGCGTCGGCGATCTGCACGTGACCGATGCGGTCGACGTGGTCGGCGAGGGTGTCGAGGTCGTCGCCGTTCGTGGCGAGGTGGTACAGGTCCGCGAGCAGCTTCACGTTGCCGCGGTCGATCTCGTCGATCAGCTCGAACGCCTGGTGGGCGGTCTTGATCGGGTACTTGGGCGCGCCGCTCAGCGGTTCGATCACGATCTGCGCGCCGATCTCCGCCGCGACGTCGGCGGCGAAGCGGTAGTTGGAGACGGTCTGCGCGGTGCTCTCGAAGTTGCCGTGCAGCGCGTTGAGCGTGCGGCAGCCAAGCCGGCCCGCGATGGCCGCGGTGATCTCGACGTTCGTCCGGAACTCGGTCTCCCGGCCGGGCCAGCTCGTGACGCCGCGGTCGCCCGCCGGCATGTCGCCCGCGTAGAAGTTCAGGCCGACCAGGCGCACCTGTGCGTCGATGATCGCGGACTCGAAGGCCTCGATCTCGCGTGTCTCGGGTACGGCGTCCGCGAACGGCCACCAGATCTCGACCGCGTCGAACCCTGCGGCGCGCGCGGCTTGCGGGCGTTCCAGCAACGGCAGCTCGGTGAAGAGCATGGACAGGTTTGCGTCGAACATCTCTTGGCCTGCTCCTTCCACATTGCGGAAGTTGGATTTCGTACTACGGAGACACTAGACATCCCGCGCGGCCCGGGTCAAGAATGTGGAAGTTAGATTCCGCGATACAGAAACTTGGAGAACCGTGGACAGCTTCAACAGCGCCCCGGAGGCCGAACTCCGCCCTCTTCTCTCCGAGTGCCTCGCGGTACCCCGCTGGATCGACGCGGTGGTGGCGGGCAGGCCCTACGCGTCGGTGGATGCTCTCCTCGCGGCTTCTTCGGTTGCCGCACAAGGACTTTCCGACGAGGAGGTGCTCGGCGCCATCGCCGGGCACCCGCGCATCGGCGAACGACAGAAGACAGGTGGGGTGTCGGCGAAGTGGTCGCGGTCCGAACAGTCCGGTGTGGACAGCTCCCAGGCTGATCGCCTGGCGGCTGCGAACGCCGCGTACGAGGATCGGTTCGGGCACATCTACCTGGTGTGCGCGACCGGCCTGAGCGGTGCGGAAATGCTCGACAACCTGTCCACTCGCATGGACAACCCGCCGGATGTCGAGGTCCGCGTCGTCAACGACGAACTCGCGAAGATCGCCGCCTTGCGGCTGCAGAAGCTGATCGGGAGCTGAACATGGCCATCGTCCTGGGCCCCAACCAGTACGGAAAGGCGGAGAACCGCCTCGTCACGGTGTCGCGCAACGGTTCCGTGCACACGATCAAAGACCTGACCGTCAGCACCTCGCTGCGCGGAGACCTCGCCGACACACACCTCACCGGCGACAACGCGAAGGTGCTCGCCACCGACACGCAGAAGAACACCGTCTACGCGTTCGCCAAGCAGGCGCCCGTAGGTGAGATCGAGGACTTCGCGCTGCGCCTGGGCCGCCACTTCGTCGGTTCGCAGGAGCCGATTTCAGGCGCGCGCATCCTGATCGACGAGCACTCGTGGGACCGCATCGAGGGCAACGACCACTCGTTCGTCCAGGGTTCGAACGAGAAGCGCACCACCGCCGTGACCGTGGACGGCTCGTCAGCCTGGGTCGTGTCGGGCGTGCGCGACCTGGTGGTGCTGAAGTCGACCGGGTCGGAGTTCCACGGCTATCCGAAGGACCCGTACACGACGTTGAAGGAGACGAACGACCGCATCCTGGCGACGTCCGTGACGGCTCGTTGGCGTTACGTCGGCACCGATGTCGACTGGGCGAAGTCGTTCGCCGAGATCCGTTCGATCATGCTGAAGACGTTCGCGGACAAGCACTCCCTGTCGTTGCAGCAGACGCTGTACGCGATGGGAGAGGCCGTGCTCCAGGCCCGTCCGGAGGTCGCCGAGATGCGGCTCTCCATGCCGAACAAGCACCACTTCCTGGTGGACCTGAGCGCGTTCGGCCTGGAGAACGACAACGAGGTCTTCTACGCCGCGGACCGCCCGTACGGCCTCATCGAGGGGTCGATCCTGCGGGACGACGCTCCGGACGCGGGCCTTGCCTGGAGTACTTTGCCAGCCTTCTGAACACGACGGGGTTGAGCAGGGTCGCCGGCGCCGCGACCATGTGCACGACCTTGACGAAGCGGGTGAACAGGTCGGGGTCGTGCACGACTCCGACCTGCCACTTCTTCAGGTACCAGCCGAGCAGTCCGCCCTTCTGGTGCTCCGTCCAGCCGCGGTCGGCGTTGCTCGACATGAGCCACGGCAACTGCGAGGTCTTGGCGACCTTGCCCTGAAACCTCTGACACCCCTTGGCGCTGAAGTCGTCGTGCCGCCGGAACAACAGCGCGTCCATCGCCGCCACCGTGATCCCCTGCCCGTACACGGGGTTGAACGCGCACACCGCGTCCCCCACCGCCACCAGCCCACCCGGCCAGCCCGCGACCTTCTCGAAAGCGTTGCGACGACTGGCCGTCCGCGCGAACAGGTACACCGGCGTCAACGCCTCGGACCCGGCGAGCATCTCCGAAATGGGCGCCTTCAACGAGTCCAGGAACCCCTGGAACCCGTCGAGGTCACGCGGCGGATGATCCCCGTTGGCCCCCTGCGCGGTGACCATGAGCCGATCGCCCTCGACCCGCATCGCCGCGACCCCGCGCGACACGTCCGGCGCGGACAAGCTCTCCGCGTACACCACGGGAAAGTCCTCCGGCGCCTCGTACAACCGAGTCGCGTACCCGGTCCCGGAGTCGACCACCTCGGGTTCCGGCGTCACGACCCCCGCCTCGGCGAGCCAGGCCGCGAGCTTCGACGACCGCCCGGACGCGTCCACGACGAGGTCGGCGTCGACCTTCCCGTCCCGTGTCAGCACCCCGTCCACCACGCCGTCCCGCACCGACAACCCGGTGACGTGCACACCGCTCAGGATCTCGGCCGTGACCCGCCGCCTGATGGTCGTCTCCAGCAACGGCCGGCTCAACGACAACAACGGCAACCCGAGATGTGTCCTGGCCAGCCACCCGGCGGGCTGCAGAATCCGCATGTCCCCGGCGTCGGCGAGCACCGCTCCTCGTTCGACGAGCTCGTCGCGCAGCCCGGGGAACAGCTCTTCGAGAAGCTCACCGCCCCGCACCAGCAACCCGTGCGTGTGCCGGCCCTGCGGCACCCCGGCCCGGTACTCGGGCTCGTCCTTCAGCTCGTCGCGCTCCAGCACCACCACGTCGTGGGACTCGCCCAACACGCGCGCCGCCAGCAAGCCGGCGATTCCCCCACCTATCACCACGGCCTTCATGACCCCATTGAACCCGAACGTTCCTGAGGGGTTGCGGCCTCGGGTGAGTCAGCGATTTTCGGAAGTTCGCAACGCCATCTGCTGGTCGCGCCACGAGTGGAACAGGTCCGCTTCGGAGTACCAGTCGACGCCGGTCGGCCGTTCGCCCGAGATCATGAACTCGATCAGCAACTGCCGGAAGACGTCCAGTGGAACTCCGACACCGGGCGGGAAGTCGGTGTACTTCTCGTTGACGAACGGCGCTTCCGGGCAGCCCTTCGGCCAGCCCATGAAGGCGTTGTCGACGAAGTACATGTAGCCCCACCCGTCGCGAACTGCCAGCACCACGTTGTGGTCAGCGTCGCCCTCGGGGGTGAGGTTGCGGCCGAAGTGGTCCAGCGAGCCGTCGTTGCACTCCGGGCGGGACAACAGCCTGATCAACGTGTCGACGTCGCCGTCGCACGCCACCACCTGGTACTTGTGCTCGGCTTCGTCGAGGTCTGGTAGCCCCGTCCAGAGGCCGGCTCGCATGCTCATGCGAGCCACCCTGCACCCATTGCCCGCACTATTCGACACCCATTGACAGAACCACACGAACGGGTGATGACCCGATCAGCTCGACCGGGCGACCAGTCCGCGCAGTCCTGACTCGTCGAGACCCGTTGCGACCTGCACTTCCACCGGATCGAGCGCTCCGCAGTCCACCGCACGGAGGAAGTGGGCGGAAAGTGCCTGTGCAGTTGCCGGTTCGTCCAGAACTCCTCCCGAGATGCGCTGGACGTACGACTTGAGACGTGCCGCGTCGGCTTCGAGGCCTTCTCGGTAAAAGGCGTAGACGGCGGCGTACCTCGTTACCAGTTGAGACGGGTGGAGGTCCCATCCCTGGTAGAAACCGTGCTCCAGGGAGCGCCGGGTGAGGCGGTAGTGGGTGTCCCAGCCGTGCTGTTTGCCGTCGCCGACGGGCAGCACGTTGGTGGAGCCGTCGGACAGGCGCACACCCGTCCCAGCTGCGGAAACCTGCATCACGTGGCGGGCGAAGTCGCACGCTCCGTGGGCCAGGTGCTGTTGTGCGGCGGACAGTCCGCAGCCCGCCGTGTAGTCGTAGGTGCCGAAGTGCAGACCTGTCACCTTGCCCCGGCCCGCGGCGATGAACCGGGGGATGGCCAGGCGGCCTTCAGAGTCCACTATCGACTGCGTGGTCTCGACCTGGATCTCGAACTTCAGGTCGCCGCCGAAGAGGTCGAGGACGTCCGCGAAGACCTCGACCTGGTCGGCAGATGTCACTTTCGGCAAAGTGATCACGAAATCTGGCGGAACTTCTTCCAAAGCTGTCAGGAAGATGTCCAATGTGCGCAGTCCGCGCTCGCGCAATTCGGGTGTGTCGAACGACTTGACGCGCAGTCCGATCGACGGCGGGACGGTGCCGTCGGCGAGCCAGCGGGACACGAGGTGGGCCGTGCTCTCGGCGTCCATGTCCTCGACGTCGTCCTCGGGAGCGCCGTAGCCGTCCTCGAAGTCGATGCGCAGGTCCTCGACCGGTTCGCGGCGGAGCTTGGCCTCGACGCGGTCCAGCACTCCGTCCGGGAGGTCCGGCAGCAGGTCCGGGTCGATCGACTCGAGGGCCTCACGGCCCCAGTCGGCGACGGTGGACGCGATGACGCGACCGGCGGGCACGTAGCACGTGTGCACGGGCTGACGGCCCACCGGCCAGCTGCGTTCCACAGTGGACAGCCGCGCGGTGAGGGCGGCGACGTCCTCGGGGGACAGCGATGTGCGGTACATCAGATGCGCTCGTACGCCGGGAGTGTCAGGAAGTCCACGAAGTCCTCGGACAGCGCGACCTGCTCGAACAGCTCGACGGCCGCGGCGACGTGCGGGCCCTGGACCTCGGCGCCGACGCGGGCGAGCACCTCGCGCACGGCGTCGGGCGTGACCTGGGTGCCGTCGTCGAGCACGACCTTGTTGTTGATCCACTGCCAGATCTGCGAGCGGCTGATCTCCGCGGTCGCTGCGTCCTCCATCAGGTTGTGGATGGCCGCCGCGCCGTTGCCGCCGAGCCACGACGCGATGTAGCGCACGCCGACGTCGACCGCGCCTTCGAGACCCGCCCGCGTCGCCGCGCCGCCCGCCGACTTGAAGTCGAGCAGCTGCTCGGCCGTGACGCTGACCTCCGGACGCTGCTTGTCGATCTGGTTGGGCCGGTCGCCCAGCACCCCGTCGAAGATCTCCCGGCAAATCGGCACGAGGTCAGGGTGCGCCACCCACGAGCCGTCGAAACCATCGGTCGCCTCGCGCGTCTTGTCCTCGCGGACCTTGCGCAGCGCGTTCTCGGTGACCTCGGGGTCACGGCGGTTGGGGATGAACGCCGCCATGCCGCCCATGGCGAACGCCCCGCGCTTGTGGCACGTCTTCACCAGAAGCTCGGTGTACGCGCGCATGAACGGCGCCGTCATCGTGACGCTGTTGCGGTCCGGCAGCACGTAGTCCGCACCGGCGTCGCGGAAGTACTTGATGACGCTGAAGAGGTAGTCCCACCGACCGGCGTTGAGTCCCGACGCGTGGTCGCGCAGTTCGTAGAGGATCTCCTCCATCTGGAACGCGGCCGGAATCGTCTCGATGAGCACCGTGGCGCGGATCGTGCCGTGCGGAACGTTCAACAGCTGCTGCGCCGTCGTGAAGACGTCGTTCCACAGCCGTGCTTCGAGATGCGACTCCATCTTCGGCAAGTAGTAGTACGGCTTGCCGAGCTCGGCGTTGTGGAAGAAGTGCAAACCGAAGTCCACCAACGCACCGACGGCGTTCTTGCCGCCGAACTGCAGGTTGCGCTCGTCCAGGTGCCACCCGCGCGGCCGGACAACGATCGTCGGGTACGGCCCGCCCTTGAGCTGGTACTCCTTGCCCTCCGGCGAGGTGAACTCGATCGTCTCGCGCGCGGCCTCGTACAGGTTGACCTGCCCCTGCACGACGTTGTCCCAGTGCGGCGTGTTCGCGTCCTCCAGGTCCGCGAGCCACACCTTGGCACCGGAGTTGAGCGCGTTGATCGTCATCTTGCGCTCGGTGGGGCCGGTGATCTCGACGCGCCGGTCCCGCAACGCCTCAGGCGCCTCGGCGACCTGCCACTCGCCGTCCCGCACGTCCTGCGTCTCCGGCAGAAACCCGAGGGCCCGGCGCTCCTTGCGAAGGGCGAGCAACTCGTCCCTGCGGGCGGCGTGCGCCTCGTGCAGCTTCGCGACGAACTCAAGAGCCTCTTCGGAGAGCACCTGCACCGGGATCCACCTCTCTAGGTTTTGCTGTGTGGACTATAGTTTTTGCATTGCGGAACTGCAACGGGAGGAGCCGCACGTGTCCACAGGTGGCGTGCAGTCCCTGCAAAGAGCCTTCGACCTGCTGGAACGCCTGGCAGACGCGGGCGGAGAAGCATCGCTGTCGGAGCTGGCCGCGACCTCCGGCCTACCCCTGCCCACGATCCACCGCCTCATCCGCACCCTTGTCACGCTGGGCTATGTGAGGCAGAACAGCAACCGCCGCTACACCCTCGGCTCGCGGCTGATCCGCCTCGGCGAGACGGCCTCCCGCCAGTACGGCACGTGGGCCCGCCCGCTGTTGTCCCAGCTGGTCGACTCGGTGGAGGAGACGGCGAACCTGGCCGTGCTGGACGGCGACGAGGTCGTCTACGTGGCGCAGGTGCCGTCGAAGCACTCGATGCGCATGTTCACCGAGGTTGGCCGACGCTTGCTGCCTCACGGCACGGGCGTGGGCAAGGCGATGCTGTCGCAGCTGCCACGCTCCGATGTGCGCGCTCTGCTGGAACGCACCGGTCTGCCCGCCTACACCTCGAACACGATCACGGACGCCTCCGAACTGCTCGACTCGCTGGACGAGATCGCCGAACGCGGGTTCGCGCTGGACGAGTCGGAGCAGGAGCTCGGGGTGCGGTGCATCGCGGTGCCGGTGATCGGCGGGCCGACGCTCGCCGCGGTGTCGGTGTCCGGTCCGGAGGGACGGCTCACCAAGGACGCGGTGCGCCGGATCCTGCCCGAGGTGCTGGCCGTGGCAAAGCGCCTGGCCGATCAGGCCGCCACCAGCTGACCTGGCGTTTCGCCATGTGAGAGCGGTACCACCCGCAGTTACCGGGCAGTGGCGCACGTCACTTTACGGTCTTCCGGCATGAAGATCCCGGAGGGAGCGCCCGCATGAGTGCCGAGGAAGTCGTCCTGGCCGCCACCCTGGCCTACCACCGAGCCTCCGAGCAGGAGACGAGGTTCGTGCCCGGCCAGACGCCGGTGCTCACCGGCGGCGCGGTGGTCGACGCCGAGGACCGGGTGGCCCTCGTGCGGGCCGCGCTCGGCCTGAAAGTCGTCGCGGGCGCGCACACCCGCGAGTTCGAGTCCGGCATCGCGCGGAAACTGGGGCTGCGCAAGGCGTTGACGGTGAACTCGGGCGCCAGCGCGAACCTGGTCGCGATCAGCTCGCTGACCTCACCGGTCCTCGGCGACCGCGCGCTCCAGGCGGGCGACGAGGTGATCACGGCGGCGGCGGGCTCCCCCACGATCGTGATCCCGATCATCCAGAACGGACTCGTGCCCGTCTTCGTCGACGTCGAACTGGGCACCTGCAACGCCACGGCCGAGGCGATCGAGGCCGCGATCGGCCCGCGCACCAAGGCGATCGCGCTCGCCCACACGCTCGGCAACCCGTTCGACGCGGCCGCGATCGCCCGCCTCGCCCGCGACCGCAACCTGTGGCTGGTCGAGGACAACCGCGACGGCCTCGGGTCGACCCTGAACGGCCGGCTCACCGGCACGTTCGGCGACGTCTCGACGCTCGGCTTCTCCCCGGCCCACCACATCACGACCGGCGACGGCGGCGCGTGCGTCACGTCGAACCCGAGACTCGCGGGGGTGATGGAGTCCCTGCGCCACAACCTGAAGTCCACCGACCTCAACGCCGCGCTGGGCGTGACGCAACTCGGCAAGCTCGACCGCTTCGCCGACGCCCGCCGCCGCAACTGGCAGCTGCTGCGCGACGGGCTCGAAGACGTGCCGGGGCTGGTCCTGCCGGTCGCCACCGAGCACAGCGACCCGGCCTGGTCCGGCTTCCTGCTCACGCTCGACCCGTCGATGCCGTTCTCCCGCACCGACCTCGTGCGGTTCCTGGACGACCGCAAGATCGCGACGCGGCTGGTCGGCGGCACCCTGCTGCGCCGGCCCGAGTACCGCGACGTCGAGCACCGCGTGTCGGGATCGCTCGCGAACAGCGACCTGATCACCGAGCGCACGTTCTGGCTCGGCACGCACCCGCAGTTGACCGAAGAGATGATCGACTACGTGACGTCGTCGATCCGCACCTTCGTGCAGGCGAGCGCTCGGATCGCGGCTTAGGGCCTATCCCAGCAGGGCGTCGACGAACGCGCCGGGCTCGAACGGAGCCAGGTGGTCGGCGCCCTCACCGAGGCCGACCAGCTTCACCGGCACGCCGAGTTCGCGCTGCACCTGGAACACGATGCCGCCCTTGGCCGTGCCGTCCAGCTTGGTCAGCACGATGCCGGTGATGTCGACCTGCTCGGCGAACACGCGCGCCTGCGTCAGGCCGTTCTGCCCGGTGGTGGCGTCCAGCACCAGCAGCACCTCGTCGACCGCGGCCTGCTTCTCGACCACGCGCTTCACCTTGCCGAGCTCGTCCATGAGCCCGACCTTGGTGTGCAGGCGGCCGGCGGTGTCGATCAGCACCGTGTCGACACCGGCGTCCATGCCGCGCTTCACGGCATCAAAAGCAACGGAGGCGGGGTCACCACCCTCCGGCCCGCGCACGGTCTCCGCACCGACCCGCTTGCCCCACGTCTCCAACTGGTCGGCGGCAGCGGCACGGAACGTGTCTGCCGCGCCGAGCAACACCGTGCGGCCGTCAGCGACCAACACACGCGCGAGCTTGCCGGTCGTCGTCGTCTTGCCGACGCCGTTGACGCCCACCACCAACAACACGGCGGGCTTGCCCTCGTGCGGCAACGCCTTCAACGAGCGGTCCATCTTCGGGCCCAGCGCGTCGACCAGCACGCCGCGCAGCAGGGCCTGGGCCTCGGCCTCGGTCCGCACGCCCGACCCGACGATCTTCGACCGCAGCGTCGCCACGATGTCGGACGTGGTGGCCGCGCCGAGGTCGGCGATCAGCAGCGTGTCCTCGACGTCCTGCCACGAGTCCTCGTCCAGGTCACCGGCGCCCAGGAGGCCCAGCAACGACGTGCCGAACGCGTTGCGCGACTTCGAGAGCTTGCCGCGCAGCCGTTCGAGACGGCCCGCGGTCGGTTCGATCTCCTCGACCTCGGACGCCTCGACGGGCAGGTCGACCTCGACGAAGCCGCGCTTCACCGAGTCGCGCGGCACGGAGGCGTCGTCGCCGACGCCCGGCTGCCCGTCCACCTCGGTCCGATCGACCACCGGGTGCTCCACCGGCGGCACGACCACGGCCTCGACGACGGCGTCAGGGGCGGCCGGGGTGAACGAGATCCCCGACTCCACCTGGTAGCCGCCGGGCTTCGGCGTCTCCTCCTTCTGGGTCAGGCTGATGCGACGGCGACGCGTCAGCACCACACCGGTCACCAGCGCGGCGATCAGCACGACCGCCACGACGACGAGGATCAGGACAAGGGAGGACGTCGACACGGGCTCATGGTTTCACAGACGCTGATGTGACCTGTCAACCATGTACTGCTCAATTAGGCGAAGATTTCACCAAAGCTCTTGCGCCTGGCCACGGTGTGGAATAGACCACACGTCGTGAGGGTGATCGGACTGATTTCCGGCACGTCGATGGACGGCATCGACGTCGCCGTCGCCGACCTGTCGATCGTGGGCGACGTCGTCGAGCTCGTGCCGGTGCAGTGCGCCGAGCACCCGTTCCCGAAGGACCTGTTGGCCAAGCCTCAGGACCTCGCTGAAGTGTGCGCCTTCGACACGTCGCTCGGGCAGGCTTTCGGTGAAGTCGCCGCCGGGTACCTGCCGGCGGACCTGATCTGCTCGCTCGGGCAGACCGTGCACCACGAGGTGCAGGACGGCGACTGCCTCGGCACGTTGCAGCTCGGCCAGCCCGCCTGGATCGCCGAACGCACGGGCGTGCCCGTGATCGCGGACCTGCGGGTGCGGGACGTGGCCGCAGGGGGCCACGGCGCACCGCTGGCGAGCACGCTCGACGCGTTGTGGCTCGCGGGCATGCAGGACAACGCCGTGGCGCTCAACATCGGCGGCATCGCGAACATCACCGTCGTCAGACCCGGCACGCCCCCGATCGCCTACGACACAGGGCCGGGCAACGCGCTGATGGACGCCGTCATGGAGGTCCTCTCCCACGGTGAACGTCGCCAGGACACCAACGGCGAGTTCGCGAGCAGGGGCGCGGTCCGGGAGGACGTGCTCAAGAAGCTCCTCGCCGACCCGTACTACGCCAAGCCCTGGCCCAAGTCGACGGGCAAGGAGCTCTTCAACGCCGAGTACCTCCAGGGCTTCCCCACGGTCCAGGCCGAGGACATGCTCCGGACGCTCGTCGAACTCACCGCCCGCACCATCGCCGACGCCTGCCGCGCGCACGACGCGAGCACGGTCGTCGCGTCCGGCGGCGGCATGCGCAACCCGGTGCTGGTCCAGGCACTCGAAGCCGCTCTGGACCCGATCCCGTTGCGGATCAGCGACTCCCTGGGCCTGCCGCGCGACGGCAAGGAGGCCTACCTGGCCGCGTTGCTCGGATTCCTGACGTGGCACGGGATCGCGGGCAACACGCCGTCCGCGACCGGCGCGTCGGGGCCGCGGCTGCTCGGCAGCATCACGCCCGGCGCCGGCCCGCTGCGGATGCCCGAACCCGTCACCAACGCACCGACCAAGCTGACTGTGGGGGACCCGAAATGCGCGGACTAGACCTCGCGATCATCGCCCTGTTCCTCGTCGGGATGCCGTTGCTCGGCATGTGGATCGGCGGCAGGCAGAAGTCGTCCACCGACTACTTCGTCAGCGAGAAGCGCATCTCGTGGTGGGTGGTGTGTCTGAGCGTCGTCTCGGCGGAGACCTCGACGCTCACGGTGCTGAGCGTGCCGGTGATCGCGTACGTGGCGACGCCCGCGCAAGGCGGCATGACGTACCTGACGCTGGCGCTCGGCTACATCGTCGGACGCATCGTCGTGAGCTTCGTGCTGCTGCCGCGCTACATCGCCGGTGACCTCGTCACGGCGTATGCGTTCCTGGGCAAGCGGTACGGCAACGGCATGCGCGCGACGGCGTCGGTGACGTTCCTCTTCACGCGCCTGCTCGCGGACGGCATCCGGCTCTTCGCGACGGCCATCCCGATCAAGCTCGTGCTCGCCCAGTACGGCATCAACGCCGGGTACTGGACGATCATCCTGGTGCTCGGCATCGCGATGGTGTTCTACAGCTTCTTCGGCGGTGTGCGCGCGGTCGTGTGGGTCGACGCCATCCAGATGCT
The DNA here is from genome assembly GCF_043632865.1 of Lentzea sp. JNUCC 0626. Classification (NCBI taxonomy): domain Bacteria; kingdom Bacillati; phylum Actinomycetota; class Actinomycetes; order Pseudonocardiales; family Pseudonocardiaceae; genus Lentzea; species Lentzea sp. JNUCC 0626. The sequence goes on along the minus strand of NZ_CP171635.1, from coordinate 8,919,043 downwards.
CTGGTACGTCCTGGGCGGCCTGGTCGTGATCTGGTGGCTGTCGAGCGAACTTCCCGACGGCTGGCTGGCGAAGGCCACCGACGTCGACAAGTTCCAGGTCTTCGACTTCACCTCGTCCCCGCTGACCGGCGCCTACCCGTTCGTCGCGGCGTTCTTCGGCGGCGCGCTGCTGTCGATGGCCTCGCACGGCGCGGACCAGTTGATCGTGCAGCGGCTGATGTCCACGAAGGACGTGAAGTCCGCCCAGAAGGCGTTGATCGCCTCCGGGTTCGTGGTGTTCCTGCAGTTCGCGTTCTTCCTGTTCATCGGCGTGATGATGTGGGCCTTCTACAACGGGGTCGACCCGGTGAAGGACCTCAAGCTCGGCAACAAGGACGAGCTCTTCGGCTACTTCATCGTCAACGAGCTGCCGTCGGGCCTGTCCGGGTTCGTGATCGCCGGCATCCTCGCGGCCGCGCTCTCGTCGTCGTTGGGCGCCTTGGCCTCAAGCACCGTCACGGACGTCTACGAACGCGTCCGCAGGACGCCGATGACCGACGACGAACGCCTGCGCCACGGCCGGATCTGGACCCTCGTGTGGGCGGGTCTGCTGATCGTCTGCGCGGGTCTGTTCGCCTCCTCGAACAAGACCACGGCGGATCCGATCGTGGTGCAGGCGCTGGGCATCGCCGGGTACACCTACGGCGCGCTGTTGGGGGCCTTCCTCCTCGGCCTCGTCTTCAAGCGCGTCACGCAGCTGGACGCGATCATCGCGTTCGTGGCGACGGTGCTGGTCGTCGGTTTCGTGATTCTCGGGGTCAAGTTCGCCGGCAGCACTCCGACGATCAACTTCGGGAAGGCGACTGCCGACCTGAAGTCCTTGACCGGCTGGTGGAACACGCCCCTGGGGGTGGCGGTCACCTTGCTGGTGGGTGGGTTGCTCTCACTACGTCATTCACGCGGTGTGCCGGTACGAGACGAGCTCGATGTGAAGTCGGAAACCTAGGCGGGCGAACATGTTCTGCGACGACTCGTTGCCCGCGTAGATCGATGCGGCGGCCTGCGGTCGAGCCCCGTGCTCGGCCGCGAGCTTCCAGAGCAGTTCGGTGACGAGGGCGACGCCGACGCCCTGGCCGCGGACGTCGGGTTCGACGGCCACGAAGTCGACGTAGTACTCCTCGGGCTGCGCCTTGCCCGCGGCGTACCCGAGCACGCGTTCGCCGTCCATCGCGACGACGACCGTGCGGGCTTTCGGATCGGATTCGACGAGTTGTTTCCCGGACAGGTACGTGCGGGGGAAACATCGCTCGTGCAGGACCGCGACGGCCTCGTGCACGAACCGATCAGTCGGGAGGACGCGCATCTCGCGTTCGCTGGGGCACTTGGCGTCCCTCAGCAGCAACGTACGCAGGTCCCCGTTGTCGAGTATGTGGATGGCGCTGGCTTTGCCGGCGCTGAAGGCGTGCCTCTCGGCGAACGCCGCCAGCCGCCGGTGGGCTGTGTGCCCGTAGAGCTCGAGGTCGGTGATGCCGGTGAGGAGCTCGGTGGCGCGGCGGAACAGCGCGTCGGCGGTCTGGTCCCAGATGCGGCTGCCCGCCGGGTGGTTGACCGGGACGTCGACGAACGGTCCGTGCAGCCACGCACGGCCGAGCTCGGCGTCGATCTCCACGCTGAGCATGCCGGTGATGTTGTCGTCGGCGTCGACGGCCACCACCGTGCAGTCGGCCCAGCTGGGCTCGAACTCGCCGAGCTCCGCGCGGAGCTCTTCGACTGTCTCACCGAGGTACCCGATGTGATGCGCGTTGTCGGCCTGGAGCCGGACCAGCAGCGCCATCGTGGCGCCGAGGTCGCCAGGTTCGGCGAAACGGATGTCGTACATAGAAGGAATGGTCACTCGCACGGCCGTTCGACGCGAGGGAGTTTTCCCGGCTCTCAGGTAACGGTCTCGCGGCCCGGTAAAATGGCAACGGTGTCGTCAGAAGAACTGGCCGTCCGCACAGCCGCGGCCGAGGCCAAGGCGCACGCCGGAGACTTCCGCGGCGCCGCTGCCGAGTTCCGCGTTCTCGCCAGGGACCACGTGAGCGAAGTGGGCGCGGACGACCCCCGCACGCTCGGTGTCCGGCTGACGCTCGCGAAGGTCCTCGGCACCGCGAAGCAGTTCAGGAAGGCCGTCGAGGTCTGCGCACCACTGCTGGGCGACCTCGTCCGGGTGCACGGTCCTGAGCACGACGAGGTCCTGGAAACCAGGCAGCTGCTCGCGAACCTGCGCTACCAGGCGGGTGATCCCGAAGGTGCCGCGCAGGAGCTGGACTTGCTCCAGTCGGCGCTGGCCAGGGTGCTCGTGCCGACTCACGACCGGATCACGAAGGTCAAGCGCGACATCGCGTTCCTCAAAAGCGCCCGCTGACGTGGGAGACAACACTCACACCGCCGTGCCCGCGCGCACTGGTATGCCGCCGCACGGTCGGGCACGACACCCATATTCGGGCTTGCAGGCCAGGTGAGGGTGGGGGACTCTTCTACGGTGAGTGAGGAAACGATCCAACTCGATCTCAACGAATCCGGGGTGGCCGTCGACCTGCCCTTGCCGGCGAACAACCGGGACGGTGTCCAGGGAGTTCCCTACCGGCCGGTCGAATTCCGAGACGATGATCTTCCGTCAGCTCTGGAACGCGCTGCTGCCTGGTTGCGGCAGACCCAGGACTGGCTGGGCGAACCCGTGGACGTGATCGCGGTCCATCTCGACTACGACGACACCCACGGCAACCCGTACTACGACCTCAAGTTGCTGTGCAACGAAGAGGATCTGGCGGGCGTGCCCAAGATCATGCGAGAACACGAAGGGGCGCCTACCGGTCAGTAGCTTTTCTAGGCTACCGTTCGGAAGCATGTCGGATCGCGTATATCCCCCGGTGATCGCCGCAGCGCAGCTCATGTTCAAGGTGCTCGACCTGCGGATCACCGTGGAGGGGGCGCACCACGTCCCGCGCACGGGTGGAGCCGTGCTGGCGTCGAACCACGTCAGTTACCTCGACTTCATCTTCGCGGGCTACGGCGCGCGTCCCTCGGGGCGCCTCACGCGGTTCATGGCGAAGCACGAGATCTTCGCCAACAAGATCGCAGGCCCGCTCATGCGCGGCATGCACCACATCCCCGTCGACCGGAGCGCGGGCCAGGCCTCCTACCAGCAGGCCCTGTCCGCGCTCCGCACCGGCGAGGTCGTCGGGATCTTCCCCGAGGCCACGATCAGCCGCTCGTTCACGGTCAAGGACATCAAGTCCGGCGCGAACCGCCTGGCGCACGAGGCCGGCGTTCCGCTCATCCCCGTCGCGTTGTGGGGCACGCAGCGGCTGTGGACCAAGGGCCGTCCCAAGGACCTGACCCAGCGGCACGTGCCGATCACGATCCTCATCGGCGAGCCGTTCGAGGCCTCCCCCGGCGACTCCGGCGACGACCTGCTGCGCAAGCGGATGCAGGACCTCCTCGACGTCGCCCAGCGCGACTACCCGACCGAGCCGGGCGCCTGGTGGGCTCCCGCGCACCTCGGCGGCACCGCGCCCACGCCCGAGGAAGCAGCCGCGTTGGACGCTCGCGGCGCCTGACCAGGCGATACAAGGTTTTCACAAGGTCGGTCCGGCACAGTGACCGGTGCGCACCTGGAGTGGGTGAGATTGAACTGGGGGATCTCACCCGCTCAGGGCGCCGGGTTGCGTCCGCACGGTGGCATGGGGGACCTCCCTCTTCGCAGAGGCAGGGCACCGCGCTGACGCAGCCTGTGCAGAGGCCGCGGCCGGGGCTGGTTCAAGCCCCCCAGGCACCGTCCCGGCTGCCCTCTCAGCTCTCTTCGCTCGCCGGCTCCGGCGCTTCGGCTTCAGGTTCCGCAGTCGCCGCGGGCTTCTCCGCACGGGCCGGCTCGTCCGCCGTCGTGCGCAGCCGCTGCGAGATCACCTGCGAGATGCCGTCACCGCGCATCGAGACGCCGTAGAGCGCGTCCGCGATCTCCATGGTCGGCTTCTGGTGCGTGATGATCAGCAGCTGCGAACGGTCCCGCAGCTGCTGGAACAGGCCGATCAGCCGGTGCAGGTTCGTGTCGTCCAGCGCCGCCTCGACCTCGTCCATGACGTAGAACGGTGAGGGGCGGGCGCGGAAGATCGCGACCAGCATCGCGACGGCGGCCAGCGACTTCTCGCCACCGGAGAGCAGCGACAGGCGCTTGACCTTCTTGCCGGGCGGGCGGGCCTCCAGCTCGATGCCGGTGGTCAGCATGTCGTCGGGCTCGGTCAGCACGAGCCGTCCGTCGCCGCCGGGGAACAGGACCTTGAAGACGATCTCGAACTCGCGCGCCACGTCCTCGTAGGCCAGCGAGAAGACCTCGAGGATCTTGTCGTCGACCTCCTTCACGACGGTGAGCAGGTCGCGGCGGGTGTCCTTGATGTCCTCGAGCTGCGTGGAGAGGAACTTGTAGCGCTCCTCCAGCGCGGCGAACTCCTCCAGCGCGAGCGGGTTCACCTTGCCCAGCAACGAGAGGTCGCGTTCGGCGCGCTTGGCGCGGCGGGCCTGGGTGTCGCGGTCGTACGGCATCGGCTGCGGCTCGGAGACCTGCTCGCCGCGTTCCTTGGCCGCCTGGTACTCGTGCATCTCGGCGGCGGACGCGGGCACCATGACGTCCGGGCCGTACTCGTTGGTGAGGTCCTCGAGGCCGATGCCGAAGTCCTCGGCGATCTTCGTTTCCAGCTGCTCGATGCGCATGCGCTGCTCGGCCCTGAGCACCTCGTCGCGGTGCACGGCGTCGACGAGCTTCTCCAGCTCGCCGGACATCTCGCGGACGACGTTGCGCACCTGGGTGAGCAGGAGTTCGTGCTGCTGGCGGCGTTCCTGGGCGAGGTCGCGTTCGCGGGCGGCGCGGGCGAGCGAGATCTCGATGCGTTCCAACGCCTGTTCGCCGCCCCGGGCGACGGCCTTCGCGACGACGGCACCGCGCGCACGGTGGGCGGTGGCGCGTGCGTGCCGTTCGCGAGCCTCACGCTCAGCGCGTGCGGCACGACGCAGGCCCTCTGCCTTTCCCTGTACGGCCCGTGCGCGCTCTTCCGCGGTGCGTTGCACCAGACGCGCGTCCATCTCGCCCTGACGCGCCTGAGCCAGTTCCGCGGCCAGCGCGTCGCGCTGCTCGGTGTCCGGCTCGTCGTCCATCGTCTGCTCTTCTTCGGCCATCAGCAGCCGCTCTTCGAGCTCGCCCAGCTTCATCAGGGCGTCCTCGCGGGACTGCTCGACCTTGGCGCGCTGGTCGCTGATGCGGCTGACCTCGGCCTCGGCGGACCGGACGGCGGCGACCATGCGGTTGAGGCGTTCGCCGGACCGCGCCTGGCGGACCTTGGCCTCCTGCACGGCTTCCTTGACGGTGTCGAGCACCTTGCGACGGGCCTGCTGCTCGGCGCGGGCGCCTTCGAGGGCGGCGGTCGCGTGCTCCAGCGCCCGTTCGGCGGTGGCGAGCTGCTCCTGGGCCTCGTCGACGGCGGCCTGGACCTCGATGACGCTCTGGCCCTGTGCACCCGAGCCGCCGATGGCCCAGTCCGTGCCGAAGAGGTCGCCCTCCCTGGTGACCGCGCGGCCGTGGAACCGGGCCGCGGAGTCGAGATCCTCCACCACTGCAAGGCGATCGAGGGCTCGGGCCAGGGCCGGGCGCAAGGCCTCAGGGGCGTGCACGACGTCGATGGCCCAGCGCGCGCCGTACGGCAGGTGACCCCACTGACTCGTGTCCACAGTGGACCCGTAGGAGCCGATCAGCACGCCCGCGCGTCCGGCGTCCTTCTCCTTCAACAGCTTCAGGGCCGCGAGCGCACCGTCGCCGGACGACACCGCGACGGCGTCGGCGATCGGACCGAGGGCGGCGGCGAGCGCGACCTCGAAGCCCGGTTCGACGGTCAGCAACGCGGCGACGGAACCCAGCAGGCCCGGCACGTCCGACGCGAGCAGGGCGCCCGCCCCGTCCTTGCGCGTGAGGCCCAGTGAGAGCGCATCCACGCGGGCGCGCCACGACGCGATGTCGCGTTCCGCGGTGCGTTCGGCCTTCACGAGTTCCTCGACGCGCTGGCGTGCGGCGTCGTTGGACTGCACGGCGTGCCGGTGGCGTTCGTCGAGGTCGTTGTCGCCCTCGTCCTCGTAGCCGGTGACGGCCTGCGCCTCGGCCAGTTCGATCGACGCGAACTCGACGCGTTCGGAGGCTTCGGCGAGCGTGCCGGACAGGCGTTCGATCTCCTCGGCGGTCGCGTTCGTCTTGCTGCGCAACGCTTCCACCTGGCCGGAGAGCCTGGCGAGGCCCTCGCGGCGGTCGGCGATCGCGCGGACGGCGGCGATGTGCGCCTTCTCCGCCTGCGAGACCATGCGCTCCAGCTCGGCGCGCGTCTCCACGGCTTCGGCGAGCGCGATGCGGGCCTCGGTGACGCCTTCCTGGAGCTCCAGCTCCATCTCGGCGGTCTCCTCGGCCTCGCGGTCGAGGTCGTCGGGGTCGCGGCCCCGGTTGGGAGCGTCCACCACGTCGGACAGGTGCCGGGCGCGTTCGGCGGCGAGCCGGACCGTGCCGCGGAGACGTTCCTCCAAAGCGGACAGCCGGTACCAGGTGTCCTGCGCGGCCTGGAGCTTCGGCGAGTCGGCGGCGACCCGTTCCTCGAGCTCGTTCTGCTGGTACTGCGCTGCCTGCAACGACTTCTCGACCTCGGCGCGGCGAACCCGGGCCTTCGCCTCGTCGTGCTCCTCCTGCGCGATGGCTTCCCGTTGCGTCACCAGGTCGTCGGCGAGCAGGCGCAGCTTGCTGTCTCGGAGTTCGGACTGGACGACCTGCGCGCGGCGGGCGATCTCGGCCTGCTTGCCGAGCGGCTTGAGCTGGCGGCGCAGTTCGGCGGTGAGGTCGGTGAGGCGCGTCAGGTTCGCCTGCATCGCCTCGAGCTTGCGCAGCGCCTTTTCCTTGCGCTTGCGGTGTTTCAGGACGCCGGCGGCCTCTTCGATGAACGCGCGGCGTTCCTCCGGCTTGGACTCGAGGATCGCGGCGAGCTGGCCCTGACCGACGATCACGTGCATCTCGCGGCCGATGCCGGAGTCCGACAGCAGTTCCTGGATGTCCATCAGGCGGCACGAGTTGCCGTTGATCTCGTACTCGGTGGCGCCCTCGCGGAACATGCGGCGGGTGATCGACACCTCGGTGTAGTCGATCGGCAGCATGCCGTCGGCGTTGTCGATCGTCAGCGTCACCTCGGCGCGGCCGAGCGGCGCGCGGCCGGACGTGCCGGCGAAGATGACGTCCTCCATCTTGCCGCCGCGCAGGTCCTTGGCACCCTGCGTGCCCATCACCCAGCGCAGCGCGTCGAGCACATTGGACTTGCCGGACCCGTTGGGGCCGACCACACAGGTGATGCCGGGCTCGAAGCGCAGCGTGGTAGCCGAGGCGAAGGACTTGAAGCCCTTCAGCGTCAGGCTCTTGAGATGCACGCCGGGCAGAGTACCCAAACGCTTGCGGGTGATGCGGGAGGCGGCAGGTGACCTGCGTTTCTATGGACGGAGAGTGACCAAAAGCCCGCTCTCGTCCGACACCTCCAGCCGGTCGATCTGATCGACGCGGAACGACGTGGAACCGGGAATCCGCTCGTCAGGGGCGTGATCGGACCCCCACCAGCCGCCGATCTCGCGCTGTCCCTGCCGGTCGAACACGATCACCTTGCAGCGCGCGCCCGGCTTGACCTCGCCGAGCTTGAACCACATCTCGGTGCCCCACGACTTCGAGACCATCTCGGCCTCGCCGTTCACGCCGGTCGCCGCGTCCTTCGCACTCCACTTCGGCGGTGCGGGCGGCTGCGAGGTCGTCGACGGTGGTGCCGCGACGGGCTGCTGCGGCTGGGTCAGGAAGAAACTGCCTCCGGCCAGCGCGAACAGCACCAGGACGGCCGCGCACGCGATGAGCACGCGACGGTCGCGTTTCGGGGCGGGTGGCAGGGCCGGGATCTCGTCGAGGTTCTCGACGTCCTCCAGGGTCAGGCGGCCGAGCAGCCCCGGCAGCGGGGCCAGCCGCAGCATCTCGGCCTGACAGCAGTCGCAGTCGGCGAGATGACGTTCGAACGCGGCTCGTTCCTTGAGGTCGAGCGAGCCGAAGAGGTAGGCGCCGACGTCGACGGTGTGCTGGCAGCTCACGCCTCGGTCACCCCTCTCTCCTCCAGTGCGTCGCGCAGCGCCCGCAGTGCGTAGAAGCAGCGCGACTTGACCGTGCCCGGCGGGATGCCGAGCGTCTTGGCGGCCTCCGCGACGGTGCGGCGGCGGTAGTACAGCTCGATGACGACCGTCCGGTGCTCAGGCGTGAGCGCCCTCAGCGCCGACGCGATCTGCCACGTCTGCAGCACGTGTTCGACCTGGTCGCTGACCGGCGGGAGATCCACCGGTTCGAGCGGCACCTCGGTCGCGCGTGCGTTGCGGCGGCGGTATCCGGAGATCACCAGGTTCTTCGCGACCGTGTAGAGCCACGGTGCCGCGTCGTCCGGTTTCAGATCCTCGTAGTTCCGCCACGCGCGGAGCAATGTCTCCTGCACGACGTCCTCTGCCTGCTGGTAGTCGCCGTCGACCAGCCGCAGCACGTAGTGCAGCAGCGGGCCCCTCCAGCGCTCGTACAGCTGGATGAGGACTTCTTCTGAGGAGTCCACGATCCCCTACTACGCCGTTGCTCTGAAAACGGTTCAGCGCTCGATGAACCCGGTCAGGTCGCCCCTGGCGGCCGACCACTGCTCACCGACAGATTCGACGGCGCCCGGGGTCTCACCCGAACGGAGAGCATTCAGCAGTTGTTCACACTTCTCCCGGGGACCCTCGGCAACGACCTCGACTCGTCCGTCAGGCCTGTTCGAAGCACTCCCGACCAGGCCCAGTTCCAGCGCTCGGGCTCGCGTCCACCAGCGAAAACCCACGCCCTGCACCCGTCCCCGCACCCACGCGTTCAGTCGTACGTCCACCTCCGAATGGTCCCGCAGTCACCCCAGGTGACCGAAGACGCACTCTGGGGTTGTCACCCATTAGTGGTACGGTCCCGACCCGTGAGTGCCCGCAGCCTCTTACTCGGCCTGCTGATCGGTGCAACCGGTATCGGCGGCCTCGCCGTCACCGGTACCTCTCCTCTCGGCATCAGCTTCACCAACGCCGCCCAGCAGGAGACCGCCGAGGACGCAGCGAACCAGTTCGGCACCGGCAACGCAGCAGCACCCAACGGACAGCCGTCCGAGAACGCCACTGGCGGCCCCGTCACCTCCGAGTCGTCTTCGGTCCCCACCACCACGACTCCGTCAACGCCTTCTTCCGCGCCCTCCTCCTCCGAGGCGCCCACCACCACAACGACGCCGCCCGAGGCGCCGAAGCCGCCCGTCGAGACGCCGAAGCCCCCCACGGGCCAGACGCCCGAACAGGCCGTGCTCGCCCTCGTGAACGACGCCCGTGCCGCAGCAGGATGCAAGGCCCTCGTGATCGACGACCGCGTCACGACCGCCGCGCAGGCCCACAGCACGGACATGGCGAACAAGAAGTACTTCTCGCACACCTCGCAGGACGGCAGGACGTTCGACGTCCGCATGCGCGAGGCCGGCTATCCGAAGCCGGGCGGCGAGAACATCGCGATGGGCTACCGGGACGCCGCCGCCGTGGTCGACGGGTGGATGAAGTCCACCGGTCACCGGGAGAACATCGAGAACTGCAGCTTCACCACGATGGGCGTGGGGCTGGACACCCGCGGCAACTACTGGACCCAGAACTTCGGCCGCTGACCGTTCGAGCAGGGGAAACTTCGTGTACGAGAGCCCGGAACCGGACTCGCGCTCGCGCTTGCGCCGAGGAGCGCCGCAGGTCGTCCTCGCCGCTTCAGGCGTGGTGCTGGCGACCGTCTTCGCCGCAGTCGCCTCCTTCGCCGCAAGCTCCGACAGCGCCTCGGAGGCGCCGTCGACCCAGCAGCCGCGCAAGGAGATCGGCCGCGATGCCCTGAGCATCGTGCCGACCTCCGCACCGTCGTCCACCGTGGAGCAGACGTCGACCGTGGAGACGACGACGCCGTCCTCGACGACGACCACCACGAAGAAGACGCGAGTCACGACCATCACACGTCCTGACGGCACCACCACCACGGTCACGACCGAGGAACCGCCGCCCGTCGTCACGTCGACCACCACGACGACGAAGGACACCACGACCACTACGACGACGACCACGACGACCACCACCACCGCCGGGTCGAGCACGACCACAACGACCGGCAACTCCTAGAGTTACGCCAGTCACCGCCTTGTGACGCAGGGCTACACGAAGGTGTGGCTCTGCTGAGGCTTTGGTTCGTTTCCGCCGATAACTCGAACGCAAGTCCATCCGACCGGGTTTCCCACGAGGAGATGGGTGTGTTCGAGGAAGATCATCCGCAGTCACCAGAACCGACCCAGCGCAAGAAGCGCAAGGGCACGGCCGTGATGCTGGCGGCGGGCGGAGTGGTCGTGGCGACCCTGTTCGCCACCGTGGCCTCCATGCTGGCCGCCTCCGGCCGTGAGGCAGCCCCGGAACGCACGTCGTCAGACGTCGTCCAGACCATCACCAGCGTCGCGCCCGACGGCACCACCAGCACCGTCGTGGTGACGGTGTCCTCCGGTGTCACCAAGCCCGCGGCCAAGCCGGACCGCAACAAGCAGGCAGCGCCGCCGCAGGACCAGCCGAAGCAGGGCACGCCGGACCAGCCGCAACAAACCCCGGACCCGACGCAGCCGACCCAGACGCAGCCGCCGAGCACGCCGCCGTCCCACACGGAGCCGCCGTCCTCGACGCCGTCGACCCCGCCCTCGTCGACCGAGCCGCCGGCGTCCTCGACGTCGAGCACGCCGCCGCCGGACCCGAAGCCCTAGGCCTTCAGCGTGGCGGCGGCGAACCGGCGGATGCGCTCCGTGCGGCCACCTTCCGCCAGAGCCGTCAGCAGTGCGCGAGACGGCACGTGCGCGAGCCTCAGTTGCAGCCAGTCCGACCACCCCGGCAGGTCGAACTCGGTCGGCACCAGATCCGCCGCCCGCCGCCACACCCCGATCTCCCGGCTGCGGCGCACCGCGCAGTCGTCTGGCGCCAATGCCGGGTACAGCAGGTCCAACGAGTCGAACGAGTCGCGGTAGAGCTCCCACCGGCCGTGCTCGGACGTCAGGTCGGCGGTGCACCCGATCTCGCGGGCCAGCACTGCGAGCGGGTCGGTCACAGCTCGAACCGGTAGCCCATCCCGGGCTCCGTCAGCAGGTGCCGCGGCCGCGCGGGCTCCGGTTCCAGCTTGCGCCGCAGCTGCGCCAGGTACACCCGCAGGTAGTGCGTCTCCTTGTCGTACGCGGGGCCCCACACCTCGCGCAGCAGCTGCTTCTGCGCCACGAGCTTGCCCGCGTTGCGCGCCAGCACCTCCAGCAGGCCCCACTCGGTCGGCGTGAGGTGCACCTCGGTGCCGTCCTTCAGCACGCGCTTGGCCGCGAGGTCGACGGTGAACGAAGCGGTCTGCACGACCGGCTCGTCCTCCGGGCCGGTGACGGCGGAACGGCGGACCGCGGCGCGCAGGCGGGCCAGCAGTTCATCCATTCCGAACGGTTTTGTCACGTAGTCGTCGGCGCCGGCGTCGAGGGCGTCGACCTTGTCGGCCGAGTCGGTCCTGGCGGACAGGACGATGATCGGCATGGTCGTCCAGCCCCGCAGGCCTGCGATGACGTCCGTGCCGTCCATGTCGGGCAGGCCCAGGTCGAGGACCACCACGTCCGGTTTGTCGTCGACCGCGAGCCTTAAGGCCGTGGCACCGTCGAAGGCCGTGAGGACCTCGTAGCCGCGGGCGGCGAGGTTGATCCGCAGGGCTCGGACGATCTGCGGCTCGTCGTCGACCACCAGTACTTTTGTCACGCGATCCTCTCATCTGCGGGGAGGGCCAGCACCACGGTGAGGCCGCCGCCGGGGGTGTCCTCCATGGTGATCGTGCCTCCCATCGCCTCGGTGAAGCCCTTCGCCACGCTCAGACCGAGACCAACGCCACCCGGCGTGCGGTCGCCCAGGCGCTGGAACGGGGCGAACACCTCGTTCGCGGTGCCGGCGGGCAGGCCTCGGCCGTGGTCGACGACGCGCAGCTCCACCTCGTTGCCGTGGGCGGAGGCGCGCAACGCCACAGCGCCCGCATAGCGCAGCGCGTTGCCCACGACGTTCGCGATGACTCGTTCGAGCAGGCCCACGTCGGCGCGGACGGGTGGGAGCGATTCCGGGACGTCCACCTCGATGTCGCCGGTCAGGCCGCTCAGCGCGCGGGCGACCGCCTCGTAGTAGCCGACGGCGCGGAACTGCGGCTCCACGGCGCCGGTGGCCAGGCGGGACGAGTCGAGCAGGTTGTCGACGAGACCGGTCAGGCGGTCCGCGGACTCCTCGACGGCCTCCAGCAGTTCGGCGGTGTCCTCGGCCGACAAGGTCAGTTCCTCGTCGCGCAGCGAGCCCACGGATGCCTTGATCGAGGTCAGCGGTGTGCGCAGGTCGTGACCGACGGCCGAGAGCAACGCCGTGCGCAGTTCGGTGCGCGACGCCTGGCGTTGGGCTTCGAGGGTCTGCTCGGCCATTCGCTGTTGCCTCAACGCGAGCAACGCCTGGCCCGCCGCCGCCTCCAGCACGCGGCGGTCGGACGCGGGCAGCGAACGGCCGCGCAGCGCCAGGTGCACGTCCTCGTTCACGGCGATGTCGACGTCCGCGTCGTCGGGTTCGGCGCACGGGCCGATGCCGACGCACGCGACGCGTTCCCAAGCGCCGTCCACGCGTTCAAGGAGCGCCACGGACGTGAGGCCGAAGTTCTCCTGCACCTTCTCCAACAGCCGTGCGAGCGGTTGGGGGTTCGTCAGCACGGTGTGTGCGTACGACGCGAGGAGCGTGGCCTCGGTGCGAGCGCGCGCTGCCTGGGTCGCACGGCGGGCAGCGCGGTCCACCACCAACGCCGTGCTGACGCCCACGATGATCATCGCGATGAAGGTCAGCACGTTCTGCTGCGCGTTGATCGTGAACGTGTGGATGGGCTCGGTGAAGAAGAAGTTCAGCAGCAACGCGTTGATCAACGCGGCGGCGATCGCGGGACCGAGCCCGCCCACGATGGCCACGACCAGCGTCACCAGCAGGTAGCCGATGACGTTCGTGGAGAAGTTCAGGCCGCTGCGCAGCGACGCGCCGGCGACCGTGACCAGCGCCGGACCGGCCACAGCGAGGAACCAGCCCCAGGCGAGCCTGCTCGGCCGCAGCGGGCTGCCCGCGAACCGCGCACGCCAGCCGGCGGTCGTCGCCGGGTGCGTGACCATGTGGACGTCTATCGCCCCCGACTCCTGCACGACCGTGGAGCCGATCCCCGTGGAGAACACGCGCGCGAGCCGCGAACGGCGCGAGGTACCGACCACGAGCTGTGTGGCGTTGACGCCCCGTGAGAACTCCAGCAGCGCCGTGGGCACGTCATCGCCCACAACGGTGTGGAACGTGGCACCTACGTCGTCAGCCAGCTTGCGGTACTTCTGCAGTGAGTGCGGATCAGCACCTGCGAGGCCATCGCCGCGTAGGACGTGCACGACCAGAAGGTCGCCACCCGCGCGCGTGGCGATGCGACGCGCTCGCCGGATGAGCGTCTCGCTCTCCGCGCCACCGGTGATGGCGACGACGACACGTTCGCGCGTCTCCCACGTGTCGGTGATCTGCTGCTCGGTCCGGTAGCGCAGCAACCCCACGTCGACCTGATCGGCGACCCACAACAAAGCGAGCTCGCGCAGCGCGGTGAGGTTTCCGAGGCGGAAGTAGTTGCCGAGCGCGGCGTCGATCTTGTGCGCGGCGTAGACGTCGCCGTGCGCGAGCCTGCGCCGCAACGCTTCGGGCGTCAGGTCGACCAGCTGGATTTGGTTCGCTTTGCGCACGACTTCGTCCGGCACCGTTTCCCGCTGCGGTACGCCCGTTATGCGCTGGACGACGTCGTTGAGGGATTCCAGGTGCTGAATGTTGACTGTCGACAGCACATCTATCCCGGCTTCGAGGAGTTCCTCGACGTCCTGCCATCTCTTTGCATTACGCGAACCCGGCGCGTTCGTGTGGGCGAGTTCGTCGACCACGGCGACCTGCGGCGCACGGGCCAGCACGGCGTCCACGTCCATCTCGCTGAGTTCCACGCCGCGGTGCGCGGAGTGCCTGCGAGCGACGATTTCCAGTCCTTCGACCAGTTCAGCGGTCTTCGCCCGGCCGTGAGCCTCGACAAATCCGATGACGACGTCGGTGCCGCGTTCCCGCCTGCGGTGCGCCTCGCCGAGCATGGCGAACGTCTTGCCGACGCCGGGAGCGGCGCCGAGGTGGATGCGGAGCTCGCCACGTCTGGGTTTCGGACTCACCGGACCAGTCTGCCCCCGGCACCTCGTGCGCCGTTCGGGGGTACGCGCTGCGCCACACGGCTAAACAAGTGCGCCTTCCCACAGTTCTGACAGGAGATCTGTCTCGTTGAATCATGCTTCAGCCCGGCGCCCGTTCGAGTGAGCTTCACTGCGCTTTTTACGCCGTTTACCAGCACATTTAAGTGTGTCGGACGCACGCCGTGACACCCCGCGTCACCACAACGGCCGAATGGGTTATCGGCAGTTGGCGGATAGCGCGCGGAGCGTGAATGAGGGAAAGTGCCAGGGTTCGTGTCCGAATTCGGACAATCACATGCGCGCGGAGAAACGATGCCCACCACCGTCACCAACCACGAGGCACTTCAACTCGTGGTGGCCGTGCACCGGCTGGTGCGAAGTCTTCGACAGGCCGCTCCGGCCCGTCGTTTGCAACCCACCCAGTTATTGGTGCTGTCAGAACTGAGCGCCCACGGCCCGATGCGGATCGGCGAGATCGCGGTGCGCGCGCTGTGTTCGCAGCCCACCGCCACAACCGTCGTGACCAGCCTGGAGTCCACCGGGCTCGTCCGTCGCGAGCCGGATGCGGCCGACGGCAGGGCGACCATAGTCGTGCTCACCGAAGTCGGTCGCGAGACGATCCTGTCGCTCGCTCACGGCGAAGCCGAACTATTGAGTGAAAGAATGTCCGAACTTTCGCCAGAAGACAGAGAACACCTGCGCTCGGCCATGCCGGTTTTGCGCCACCTGGCCGACCCGCAGGAGAACAAGTAGGAGCGGGACCCCCCGACGGGTCCCGCTCCAGGATTTACTTGCTGGGTGACACGGAAGTAGGTGGCACCGAGCTCGGAGTTGCGCTTCCAGAAGTGGACGACGAAGTGGACGGCGTTGTGCTCTCCGTTGATGACGGAGCGGATACGCCCGGTGCCACGGTGTAACAAACACCGTTTTCGTAGTCGATCTTCGGTCGCGGATAGCGGTTAGCGGGAATCACCGGCTCAGGACCGTTGGTGTTGGTGTCACAGCTGTTGTAGGACCGCTGCGCGTTGATGGGCTGGCCGTCCTGGTCGTACAGCAGCACGTTCGTGAGCAACTTGCCGTTCTCGTCGTACGCGTAGATGTTCTCGTACGACTCCATGACCGGCGGCGAGTACGACGACCGCGACGTGTTGTACGCGAGCTGGTTCGCCGTGACATCGATGACCTGGACCAGCAGCCCCACCGCCAGCGCCGAGGCCGGCAGGCTGAACCACAACCACCGCCGGTCGACCTTGGCGCGCGGCCCGGCGAACACCGACACCACGGCGACCGCGGCGATCACGAGGAACCCGAGGATGTCGCGCCCGGCCAGCAACACGGCCCCGAGCCCGAGCAACCCGGCCCGAGCCAGCCACCACGCGGGCTGCAACGACCGCAGGTAGGTCAACGCCCGTTCCGCAGGCGTGCCCTCCTCCGGCGTGAGCCACTTCTTGAGCCGCTGCGTCTCCGGCAGGTTCATGATCTCCTGCTGCGCCGGCCCCCGGTCGTTCACCAGCGCGAGACTGAGCGCCAGGATCACCGCGGGGAACAACAGCACCACCGGCTCCCGCAACGCCGCCGCACCCGCGAGCAACGTGATGCCGGTGGCGACGGCGAGCCCCCACGCGGCAGCCCGCGGCCTGGTCAGCCACTGCTGCTTCGTCGTGACCGGCAACCGCTCCGTCCGGCCCGGATACCCGGCGGCCTGCCGGAGTTCCTGCGCGTACTGCTCCGGCGAGCCGAGCCGCTGCTCGAGCGTCTCGTTCTCCCCGAGCTCGGTGGACAACTCGACGACGTGCGCCTCGACGTCCTCCATGATCTCGGCGACCTCGTTGGGCGGCAGATCGTCGAGGGCGGCACGCATCCCAGCCAGGTAGTGCTCGACCCCGAGCGCTTGCGTGTTCATGCTGCGACCTCCTCGAGCAGGCCGTCCAACGTGCTGGCGAACGACCTCCACGTCTCCCTCGACTCAGCCAGGCGCGCCCGCCCGGTCTCGTTGATGCTGTAGTACTTGCGGTGCGGGCCCTCTTCGCTCGGCACCACGTACGAGGTCAGCATCCCCGCGTTGTAGAGCCGCCGCAGCGTGCCGTACACCGACGCGTCGCCCACTTCGTTCAGTCCCCCGGCGCGCAGTCTGCGCACCACGTCGTAGCCGTACCCGTCGTCCTTGCGCAGTACCGCAAGGACGGCCAGGTCCAGCACCCCCTTGAGCAGCTGACTCGTGTCCATGGCCCCTCCCGCCCGCCTGCTTGGTGATCGAAATCGGCGGAGCCCATTTCGATCACCAAGCAGGCCTCCCTCTTCAGGGATCAGCACTGTTGCGGCTTGGACACTACTACGCATCGCACAGTACTGTCTAATGCGTTGGGCCTTGTGAGGGTGGTTCGCGGGTTTTGGCACGTCAGGGCCATGCATGGGGGACGTTTCGGGCGTGTGGTGCGTTGCGTTTCGCCCGCTTGGGTCTCGTTTGGTGAGTCTGGCGCCTGTTGGGGCGGGGTTGGTTGCGTTCTGTTGGGTGGGCTTGACCTTGAGCCTCTAGCTGGATGCATTCGCGGCCTTCAAAAGCCGGGGAGTAGTACACCCCGGCCGGACCGGACAGGTTGGCATCCAGCCCCTCAAGGCCAAGCCCCAATCGCCAAGAACGGCGCAACCGCTACCCAGAGGTGATCAGCCCGTTCGGGCTCGCTTCGCATCGCACGCCAGGACTCGTAGGTGGTGGGCTTGTGTTGGTGGCCGCCGGTTGAGTGCGCGCGCCGGGCTTGGGCGGTGGTCGCCTTGCGTTCGCGACTGCGGTTTGTTCGGCGCTCGCCGGGTGCTCTACCTCGGGCGCGGTTGGCAGCGCGGGCAGGAGTACGAGGAGCGGTTCATGAACGGCTCTCGGATCATCGACGCTCCGCAGCGCTTGCACGGCCTGTTTTCCTGGCCGTAGGCGTTCAGCGAGCGGTCGAAGTAGCCGGACTGGCCGTTGATGTTGACGTACAAGGCGTCGAAGGACGTGCCGCCCTGGCCCAGGGCCTCCTGCATCACGTCTGTGGCGTGGTCCAGCAGTTCGGCGGCCTTGGCCTTGGTGAGTTTGTCCGTCATGCGGGTGCCGTGGAGTTTCGCGCGCCAGAGGGCCTCGTCGGCGTAGATGTTGCCGATGCCGGAGACGAGGGTTTGGTCCAGGAGCGCGCGTTTGATCTCCGTGTGACGCAGGCGCAACGCGCGCACGGCAGCATCACGGGAGAAGAGCGGGTCCATCGGGTCTCGTGCGATGTGCGCTACCGAGTCGGGGACCAGGGTGCCGTCGACCTCTACCAGTTCGGCCAAGGCTAGGCCGCCGAAGGTTCGTTGGTCTACGAAGCGTAGTTCTGGGCCGCCGTCTGCGAACTGGAAGCGGACACGCAGATGCTTCTCGTCTGGGGTGGACGAGGGTTGGACCAGCATTTGGCCGCTCATGCCCAGGTGCGCGAGCATGGCGGCTTTGTCGGCCAGTTCTACCCAGAGGTACTTGCCGCGTCGCCTGGCTGCCGCCATGGGCTGGCCAGACAGGCGCGCGACGAAGTCCTGGGAGCCCAGGTCGTGCCGGCGGATGGCACGTGGGTGCAGCACCTCTACCGAGGAGATGACCCGGCCGGCGACGTGGGCTTCGAGGCCGAGGCGTACTACCTCGACCTCTGGGAGTTCGGGCACGTCAGGCTTCGGACTTGCCCTCGTCGACGGGCTGCGCCTCGATCACGGCGGCCTGCGGCTTGGTGGGCTTGAGCACCCACACACCCGCGCGGCTCGTGTCCCTGACCAGCACAAGTCCCTGGATTCCTCCGCTGCGGGAGGTGTTCACCGGCCCGCGGACGGTGCGGGTGCGGCGGTTCGTGCGGTTCCTGGTCGCATACATTGCGGTCTCAGTCTTCCTCGGTTGGGGCGGTCCCTGGCGTCACCGAGGCGCCATTCTGTCCGTTCTTGGCCACGACCGACTCCTGCTCGGCCTTGACCCGTTCCGACAGAACATGATAAGCCGCTTCAGCGGCTTTCTGCTCGGCTTCCTTCTTGGTGCGCCCATCACCCTTGCCGTAAGGCTGGCCACCGACGAGCACCGTTGCGGTGAACTCCTTGCGGTGGTCCGGCCCCTGGTCGTCCACGCGGTACTCCGGGACGCCGAGGCTGGCTTGAGCGGTGAGCTCCTGCAGGCTTGTCTTCCAGTCCAGTCCAGCACCCAAAAGCGGAGCTTTGGCCAAGAGCGGATCGAACAGCCGGTGAACGAACGTTCGTGCGGTATCAATACCGAACTGCAGGTACACCGCACCGATGACGGCCTCGAGACCGTCAGCGAGAATGCTCGCCTTGTCCCTGCCGCCGGTCAGCTCTTCGCCGCGACCGAGCAACAGGTGTGCACCGAGCCCGCCTTCACCGAGATTGCGCGCGACGCCGGCCAGCGCGTGCATGTTGACCACGCTGGCGCGGAGCTTCGCGAGCTGACCTTCGGGAAGGTCGGGATGGGTGCGGTAGAGGTGGTCGGTGACGACCAGCCCCAGTACCGCGTCTCCCAGGAACTCAAGACGCTCGTTCGGCGGCAAGCCGCCGTTCTCGTAGGCGTAAGACCGGTGGGTGAGCGACAGCACGAGCAGCTCGGCGTCCAGGTGGACGCCGAGCGCTTCGAGCAGGTCCGCGCGGTCCGCTTGCGGTGCGCGCGGCGGCTTTCCCCCCACTACGTCGCCGAGGAGATCAGGCCGGCTGAGCGACCTGGCGGCCAGCGTACTGACCACAGGCCGGGCAGGCGACGTGCTGCGGCTTCGGCTGGCGGCAAGCCTTGTTGGAGCACGCCACCAGGTGCACGGCAGACGTCTTCCACTGGGAACGGCGCGCACGGGTGTTCGAACGCGACATTTTCCGCTTCGGGACGGCCACGACTACTTCTCCTCGTTGTTGTCATCGCTGAACCGCTCTTGCAACGCGGCCCACCGAGGGTCAATCGTCTCATGCCCGTGGTCGGGCCCGAGCTCCGCCCACCTGCCACCACACTCGGAGCAAAGCCCCTTGCAGTCCGGCTCGCAAAGCGGTGCCTGCGGCAACGCGAGGACGATGGCGTCCCGCACCACAGGTTCGAGGTCGATCAGATCGTTCTCGATCCGACTGATCTCGTCTTCATCAGTGGTCTCGTCCGTGGTGCTGTCCGGCCACGCGTAGAGCTCCGTGATCCGGACTTCAACCTCATCGGTGAGCGGCTCGAGGCACCTCGAGCACTCACCTTCGACCTTGGCGGACGCGGTCCCTGAAACCAGCACGCCCTCGACGACCGATTCGATCAGGAGGTCGAGTTCGACCTCCCCGTTCTCGGGCACCGCGATCACCCCGAGCAACCCCACACCTTCGGCGGGAACCGACTTCACGAAGGGTCGGCTGGACCCGGCGCGACGGCCGATGTCCCTGGTGTCGATGACCCAGGGACCGGATGCTGTGGGACGCGTGGACGCGTGACGATGCTCAGTCATGATCAGATTGGTTGCCGGCGGGGACCTACCACGTCCAGCCGTTCCAGGGTACGGGACGAGCCCCCTGCACGTGAAATCGGCAGGTGATCGCACCTGTCCGACGTAGTGCGAATCACACGTTCAGGGGCCCTGGTTCGTCAGGAACCGTAGTCGAACGGGGCAGAAGCCCCTGCGACGGCGGGACCACGCAGGTGCGAACGGCCCTTGCCGACCGACCGCAGCGTGTGCGCGAGGAGGTCCTCGAAGTCCGCGAGCTTGCCGTCGACGTACGCGTCGCACTCCGACCGCAGCCGGATCGACTCGCTCTGGGCGACGTCGAGCAGACGCGCCGCCTCGGCGTGCGCCGCCCGGACGACCTCCTGCTCGTTGACGAGCCTCGCCTGCTCGGCACGGCCGTCCTCGGTCGCCCGCTCGTAGTTGGCGCGGCCCGCCTGGATCATCCGCTCGGACTCGGCGTGCGAACGCCCCACCAGGTCGTCGTACTCCTGACGACCCGCGGCGACGGTCCGTTCGGCCTGGTCCTCCGCCTCGGCGATCATCCGCTCGGCACGGGCGCGCGCGTCGGACAGCATCGCCTCGGCCTCGGCCTGCGCCTCGGCGAGCATGCGGTCGGAGTCGGCGCGTGCCTTCGACACACCGCTCTCGGCCTCGTGCTTGGCCTTGCCGACGAGCTCTTCCTTGTGGTCCAGCACGTCCTGCGCGTCGTCGAGCTCCGCGGGGATCGCGTCACGCACGTCGTCGAGCAGTTCGAGCACATCGCCGCGCGGCACGACGCAGCCCGACGTCATCGGAACTCCGCGCGCTTCCTCGACGATCGTGACGAGCTCGTCGAGTGCCTCGAACACCCGGTACACGTGTCACTCCCCTAATCCCCTGGTACACCCACCCACAAGTGTGCCCTGCCGATCTCCCCGGGACCGGGACTTCGGCAGGGCGTGTCAGGATTTCCCCACTTGACATCTGGGGGAACCGGTGAAGATCACAATCAGGCGAGCCGTCGAGGCCGATGTCCACCCGATCGTGGCGATGCTGGCGGACGACCCGCTGGGTGCTCAGCGCGAAACGCCGGGCGACCCGGCGTACCTGAAGGCGTTCGAGGTGATCGACGCCGACCCGCACCAGCTGCTGGTGGTGGCCGATCGCGACGGCGAGGTCGTGGGCACGTTGCAGCTGACGTTCACCGCGGGCCTGTCCCGGCTGGGTTCGACGCGCGCGACCGTGGAGGCCGTGCGGGTGCGTTCCGACCAGCGCGGCGGCGGCCTCGGCGAACAGCTCGTGAGGTGGGCCATCGACGAAGCGCGCGCACGCGGGTGTGCTCTGGTGCAGCTGACGACGGACGCGTCACGCGTGGACGCGCACCGGTTCTACGAGCGGCTCGGGTTCACCGCTTCGCACGTGGGGATGAAGCTGGCGCTCTGACCGCGTGGGTCAGCGGGTCTCTTCGAGGCGCTGCTTGAGCCGCTGCTCGATCGACGCCGGCAGCAGCGTGGACACGTCGCCGCCGTACGTCGCGACCTCCTTGACCAGCGAGGACGCCAGGTAGGAGTACTGCGGGCTGGCCTGCATGAACAACGTGTCGACGCCGGTGAGCTGGTGGTTCATCTGCGCCATCTGCAGCTCGTAGTCGTAGTCGCTGACGGCGCGCAGGCCCTTCACGATGGCCTTGATGTTGTTCTCACGGCAGTAGTCGACCAACAGGCCGTGCCACGAGTCCACGCGCACGTTGTCCCATTGCTTCGTGACGTCGCGCAGCATCTCCTGGCGCTCCTCGACGTCGAACAAGGTGCGCTTGTTCTTGTTGATGAGCACGGCGACGACAACCTCGTCGAACAGGTGCGCGGCTCTCCCGATGATGTCCAGGTGACCGTTGGTTACCGGGTCGTAGGAGCCGGGGTACACGGCACGTGTCATGGATCGGACGTTAGCACCCGATCGGACGCCTCCAGGCGTGTCCGTGGTTCTCGTCACCCATCAGAACGCACCTGGGCCCAGTACACGGCCGTGTCGCCATAACGCTTGGCACGCAAGGATTCCACCAGTTCCGGCCACACTGGTTCGGCACTTCGCGAAGCACGTTCCACGATCAAGACGGCGTCCGCCGCGAGCCTCGGCGCGATTCCGCGGAGCACCTTGGCGAGTTCGTCGTCGCTCACGGCGTAGGGCGGGTCGGCGAAGACGACGTCGAACTTCTCCCCCTCGGCCGTGACGTACGCCTCGGCCGTGCGGTTCGCGATCGTCGTGTTCTTGAACCCGAGCTCCTGGGCGTTGCCTTTGAGCACGTCAGCGGCCCTCTTGTCGGCCTCGACGAAGGTGGCGTGCCCGGCGCCCCTGCTGAGCGCCTCGAATCCCAGGGCGCCGGAGCCCGCGTACAGGTCGAGCACGTTCGCGCCGTCCAGGTCGAGCATGGACTGGAGGGAGCTGAAGAGCGCCTCGCGGACCCGTTCGGAGGTGGGACGGGTGCCCTTGGGCGGGACCTTGAGCCTGCGACCTCCCGCGGACCCGGCAACAATTCGTGTCACGTTCTCATCGTCCCAGGTGCATCCTGTCGCCATGACCCGCCACCGCGACTCGGGCTCGTGTCTGTGCGTGCTCGCCGAATCGCCGGCGCTGGTGAGGTGCCCTTCGTGCGCTGGTCGCGCTCTCGTGACCGGTGACCGTCTGTTGTGCGCTCGATCAGCGCGCGCACGCCCCGCGCACGCCACGCCCCGCGCACACCCCGCCCTCCACGGGGGTCTGACCGCCACGGCAGGACTGAATTTATCGGCACCGGCGGCCTGTCAAGGGCCCGCTCGGCGATCTGTGGACAACTGCGGCGTCGCGGCCGAACTGTCCACAGATCGCCGAGCGGGGCCTTGACAAGCCGTCGGCGGCGGTACGTTGAGCCCACGCTGCTGGCGGGTGGTCAGACCCCCGAGGAGGGCGGGGCCTCGTCTGACGCAAGATCGAGAGCGTGTGACCGCCTGACCGGGCGTCAGGCCAGCGCCTGCCACCAGCCGTCGACCTCGCCCGGCGCGTCCACGTCCACCCGCTCCCCCGGCCGCGGCACCGCCAGCCGCAGCCCGCGCGCCTTGACCTCCCGCCACACGCGGTCGATCGGCTCGCCCCACGGGTGCAGCGCCAGGTTGAACGTCGCCCAGTGCACCGGGATCAGCAGGCCGCCGCCGAGGTCCTCGAACGCCTGCACGCCCTCCTCCGGCGTCATGTGGATGTCCGGCCAGGCGTCGCCGTACGCGCCCACCTGCATCAGCACCGCGTCGAACGGGCCGTGTGCCGCGCCGATCGTCGAGTACCCCGGGAAGTAGCCGGTGTCGCCGCTGTAGAACACCGAACGCGTGCCGCGCTTGATCACCCAGGACGCCCACAGCGTGACGTTTCGCGTCACCGAACGACCGGAGAAGTGTTGTGCCGCAGTACAGGTGAGCTCGAAGCCGTTGACGGAGAACGACTCGTCCCAGTCGAGTTCGACGACGCGGTCGCGCGGCACGTCCCAGCGGGCCAGGTGGGCGCCGAGGCCCAGCGGCACCACGAAGACGGCGGACGTGCGGGACGTCAGCTGCTGCACGGTGTCCATGTCGAGGTGGTCGTAGTGGTCGTGCGAGATCACCACGGCGCTGACGTCGGGCAAATCGGACAGCTGGTGCGGAACCGGGTGCAGTCGTTTGGGTCCTACGTGGGCGGACGGCGAGACGCGGTCGCTCCACACCGGATCGATCAGCACGGAGGCACCGTCGATCGTGATGAGCGCGGACGCGTGGCCGTACCAGGTGACGTGCAGGCCGTCGGAGGCCACCGCCGAAGGCGCGACCAGCGGTACCGCTACGGACGGCTTGCGGTCCTCGCCGCCGACCAGGAAGTCGCGCAACGAGAAGGACTCGCGGTCCGGGACCGTGCGGACTTCCTTGTCGTTGTGGAACTTCCCGTCCCGGTAGCGCGGCGACCGCGACATGTGGACCGGGTCCGGCTTGCCGCCCAGCTGCCTCGGCACGTCCTTCAACGCCCACGCCGCCCCCGCGAGGCCGAGCAGGCCCAACAACTTCTTCATGATCCGCTTCCCTCTCCCTGACCCGTGCCCGGTGCAACGCACGGAATCGTCGTGGAGTTCCACGCCCCGCGCAGCACGAAGGGCCCGGCCTCAGCGAGACCGGGCCCTTCGCAACCTGGAGCTACTCCAGGACGATCAGGAGGTCGCCACCCTCCACCTGCTGGGCTCCGCGCAACGCCAGGCGCTGCACGACGCCCGCCCTCGGGGCGGTGATCGCGGCCTCCATCTTCATGGCCTCGATCGTCGCGACGGTCTGACCGGCGTCGACGCGGTCGCCCTCGGCCACGACGGCCGTCACCACGCCGGCGAACGGGGCCGCCACGTGGTTCGGGTTGGTGCGGTCCGCCTTCTCCGCGGCCGCCACGTCGACGGCCACCGAGCGGTCGCGGACCTGGATCGGGCGCAACTGGCCGTTCAGGGTCGCCATGACCGTGCGGATGCCGCGCTCGTCGGCCTCGGAGATCGCCTCCAGGCCGATCAGCAGCCGGACGCCCGGTTCCAGGTCGACGGAGTACTCCTCACCGGGGCGCAGACCGTAGAAGAAGTCCTTGGACCGCAGGACGGACGTGTCGCCGTACGCCTCGCGGTGCGTGGTGAACTCCTTGGTGGGCGCCGGGAACAGCAGCCTGTTCAACGTCGCCCTGCGCGCGTCGGCGAGGCCCGCCTCGTCCTCGGCGGACAGTTCCTCGACGGGCTTCGGTGCCGGACGGCCTTCCAGAGCCTTGCTGCGGAACGGCTCCGGCCAGCCGCCGGGCGGGTCGCCCAGTTCGCCGTGCAGGAAGCCGATCACCGAGGCCGGGATGTCGAACTTGCCCGGGTTCTCCTCGAACTCCTTCGGCGCCACGCCCGCGCCCACGAGGTGCAGCGCGAGGTCGCCGACGACCTTGGACGACGGCGTCACCTTCACGAGGTGGCCGAGCATGCGGTCGGCGGCCGCGTACATCGACTCGATCTCCTCGAACTTCTCGCCGAGACCGAGAGCGACGGCCTGGGTCCGGAGGTTCGACAGCTGACCACCGGGGATCTCGTGGTGGTAGACGCGGCCGGTCGGGCCGGGGATGCCGGACTCGAACGGCGCGTAGATCTTGCGCACCGACTCCCAGTACGGCTCGAGGTCGCAGACGTTCTGCAGGTCGAGGCCGGTGGAGTGCTCGGTGTGGTCGAGCAGCGCCACGATCGACGACAGCGGCGGCTGCGACGTCGTGCCCGCCATCGACGCGGTCGCGCCGTCGATCGCGTCCACGCCCGCCTGGATCGCCGCGAGGTACGTCGCGAGCTGGCCGCCCGCCGTGTCGTGCGTGTGGAGGTGGACCGGGAGGTCGAACTCCTTGCGCAGCGCGGTGATCAGGCGCGACGCGGCCGGGGCCCGCAGGAGCCCCGCCATGTCCTTGACGCACAGCACGTGCGCGCCCGCGCCGACGATCTGCTCCGCCAGCTTGAGGTAGTAGTCCAGTGTGTACAGACGTTCGTCCGGATTGGACAGATCGCTGGTGTAGCAGAGCGCGACCTCGGCGACCGCCGTCCCGGTCTCGCGCACGGCCTCGATCGCCGGACGCATCTGCTCGACGTCGTTCAGGGCGTCGAAGATCCGGAAGATGTCGATGCCGGTGGTCGTCGCCTCCTGCACGAACGCCTTGGTGACCGCCTCGGGGTACGGCGTGTAGCCGACCGTGTTGCGGCCGCGCAGCAGCATCTGCAGGTTGATGTTCGGCACGGCCTCGCGCAACGCCGCGAGCCGCTCCCACGGGTCCTCGGCGAGGAACCGCAGCGCCACGTCGTAGGTCGCGCCGCCCCAGCACTCCAGGGACAGCAGCTCGGGCGTCATGCGCGCGACGTGCGGCGCGACGGCGAGCAGGTCCTTGGTGCGCACTCGGGTGGCGAGCAACGACTGGTGGGCGTCGCGGAACGTCGTGTCGGTGACGCCGACGGCCTTGTTCTCCCGCATCCACCGCGCGAAGCCCTCGGGGCCGAGTTCGACCAGCTTCTGCTTCGACCCGGCGGCCGGCTCGGCGTTGAGGTCGATGACCGGCAGCTTCTCGCGCGGGTCGACCGCGGTCGGGCGGGTGCCGTTGGGGTGGTTGACCGTGACGTCCGCGAGGTAGGTCAGCAGGCGCGTGCCGCGGTCGGCCGAGTGGCGGGCCGTCAGCAGGTGCGGGCGCTTCTCGATGAACGACGTGGTGACGCGGCCCTCGTAGAAGTCCGCGTCGTCCAGCACGGCCTGGATGAACGGGATGTTCGTGGACACACCGCGGATGCGGAACTCCGCGATCGCACGACGCGCACGAGCGACCGCGAGAGAGAAGGTGCGGCCACGGCACGTGAGCTTCACGAGCATCGAGTCGAAGTGCGGGCTGATCGCCATGCCGGCGCCGGCCGTGCCGCCGTCGAGGCGGATGCCGGAACCACCGGGCGAGCGGTAGGCGCTGATCGTGCCGGTGTCCGGGCGGAACCCGTTGGCCGGGTCCTCCGTGGTGATGCGGCACTGCAGCGCCGCGCCGCGCAGCTGGACGGTGTCCTGGGACAGGCCCAGGTCCTCCAGCGTCTCGCCGGACGCGATGCGCATCTGCGACTGCACCAGGTCGACGTCGGTTACCTCTTCCGTAACCGTGTGCTCGACCTGGATGCGCGGGTTCATCTCGATGAAGACGTAGTGGCCCTGCGGGTCCAGCAGGAACTCGACGGTGCCCGCGTTGCGGTAGCCGATGTGCTTCGCGAACTTCACCGCGTCCGCGCAGATGCGGTCGCGCAGTGCGGGGTCGAGGTTCGGCGCGGGCGCGATCTCGATGACCTTCTGGTGGCGCCGCTGCACGGAGCAGTCGCGCTCGAAGAGGTGGATCACGTTGCCCTGGCCGTCGGCGAGGATCTGCACCTCGATGTGGCGCGGTTCGACCACGGCCTGCTCGAGGAACACGGTCGGATCGCCGAACGCCGACTCGGCCTCGCGCGACGCCGCCTCGAGCGACTCGCGCAGCGCCGCCGGGTCGTCGACCTTGCGCATGCCGCGGCCACCACCACCGGCGACGGCCTTCACGAAGACGGGGAAGCGCATCGTCTTCGACGCTTCGAGCAGCTCGTCGATGTCGGACGACGGCGGGCTCGACTCCAGCACCGGCAGCCCGGCCTCGCGGGCGGCCGCGATGGCGCGCGCCTTGTTGCCCGTCAGTTCGAGGACCTCGGCCACGGGGCCGATGAACGTGAGACCGGCCTCACGGCAGGCCATCGCGAGTTCCGGGTTCTCGGACAGGAATCCGTAACCGGGGTAGATCGCGTCGGCACCGGCCTTGCGGGCGGCCTTGATGATCTCGTCGACGGAGAGGTAGGCGCGGACGGGATGTCCCGCCTCGCCGATCTCGTACGACTCGTCCGCCTTCAGGCGGTGCAGAGAATTTCGATCCTCGTGCGGGAAGACGGCGACCGTTCCAGCGCCCAGTTCGTAGGCGGCTCGGAACGCGCGAATCGCGATCTCGCCGCGGTTGGCGACAAGAACCTTGCGGAACATCCGTGCCCTCCCGGTGTTACTCGGCAGTCATCAGTCGTGGCACGTTACCGTGCGACTCTTGCCTGTTGGGAGGACTGTCTCACGTGATGGGTGTCATCCTGATCGGTCTTGCTCACCCGGATTCTCGCGTGATGGGAGGAAAGTGGGAACCCACCACCCGGTCAGACTGCGGCCGGTAGTGGGTTTAACCAGATCGAGTGACGATCTTCGCGACTATCTCGGTAGGGTGAGCCATATGGCCGGGGCTGATGGAGCCGGGCAGCCTACTGCCCGCACACCGCATTTCGACGTTGTTCTCCGTGGTTACAACCAGCGACAGGTGAACGAGCGGGTCACCCGCTTGGAGTTCGACCTGAAGAACTCGAACCGCGCGCGTGACGCGGCCTCCGCACAGGTGGGCGAGCTCACCAAGTTGCTCAACTCGATGCGCGCCGACCTCGACAAGACCAAGATCCAGCTCCAGAACCTCGCCAACGCTCCCGTGAGCGCGTCGAACGTCACCGAGCGCGTCCGCGTGATGATGAGCCTGGCCGAGGAAGAGATCGCGGACATCCGCAAGGACGCCCTCGACAAGGCCGCCGCGACCCGTGGCGAGGCCGAGAAGTGGGCGTCTGACCAGCGCGAACAGCACCAGCGCCTGCTGGCCGAGACCGAAGCGCGCCGCAAGCAGCTCGAAATGCACTACCAGCAGCGGCACGCCGAACTCGACCAGCAGACCGCCGGTCGCCGTTCCGAACTCGAGGCCGAGCACGCGGCGTTGCAGGGCAAGCTCGCGGCCGAGCACGAGGCCCTCGTCGCCGAGGTGCGCGCGAACGGTGAGCGGATCGCCGGCGAGTTCGAGCAGAAGTCGGCCGACCTCGACGCCCACCGCGTGGAACTGGACGCGAAGTACAAGGCGTACAACGACGAACTCGACAAGGAGTACGACGGTCTCAAGGCGAAGCTGACCGCCGAGCACCAGAAGGTGCTGGCGGACGCGCGCGGCGAGGCCGAGCAGATCGTCGCCGACGCCGAGGCCAAGCGGACCGACGCACTGTCCAAGCTCGACGGTGAGCTGGCTGCGAAGAAGTCCGAGGCGGAGAAGGTGCTCGGCGAGCTTGAGTCCGAGACGCTCGCCCGTGCCGAGAAGACCACCGCTGACGCGACCGCGTCCGCAACGGCTCTGGTCACCGCTGCCGAGGAGAAGGCGGCAACGACCCTGCGCGAGGCGGAGGACAAGGCGACCACCCTGGTCGGCGACGCCAACCAGAAGGCCGCGACCACCGTCCGCGAGGCCGACGAGAAGGCCGTCACGCTCGTCCGCGACGCCGAAACGCGCACGTCAACCCTGGTGCGCGACGCCGAGACGCGCACGTCGACCCTGGTGCGCGAGGCGGAGCAGAAGTCCGCCGCCGCCGTCGCCGAGGCGGACCAGCGCGCGGCCAACGCCTCCGAGAAGGAGGCGGCGCTGCGGGCGGCGCACGACAACCTCGCCACGCAGTTCCACGCGGCACAGGAGGCCGTCGAGGCGGCGATGTCGGTGCTCAAGCCGCTGGAAGACGGCTCCACCGAGGACGACGCTCCGGAGGACGCGGACAAGACCCAGCAGCTGCCGAAGCCGCGTTCGAACTGATCTCTATCCGGGGAACGGCGGCAGGCTGCTCGTGGCCCAGCTCGTGTGGCAGCCGCCGTTCGCCGTGTAGTCGCTCGCGAACCCGATGAGTTCGGTCCCGTCCAGCGAGGCGACCCCGCTCGGGTGGTAGTTCGGGCAGGCCTTGTCGCGCGCCTGGGGCACTGGCACCGGCGCGGGCACCTCGTACCAGCCGTCCTTGCCGCCGTTCTCGGACACGAAGATCGTGCGCCCGTTGCCGGCGTCGACCCGGCCGTTGGCGGACATCAGCATCTGCCCCATGAGCAGCACCCGCCCTGTCGCGGTGCCGTTGGGTGCGAGCACGATCGACGGCGTGTGCGCGAAGTACTTGCCGTCCTTGGTCGTCGGCCGCGTGCCGTGCTGCTGCGGATCGCCCCAGTTCCGGCCGTCCCTGCTGCTGCGGTGGTACGCCTCGCAGAAGTACTGGTTCGGCTGCGCGCAGATCTCGTACATCATGTAGTACTCGCCGGTCGGCAACCGCTTGACCTGCTGCATCCCGGGCCGCAGGTAGCTCTCTCGCAGGGCCACCACCTTCTCCTTGGCCGACCACGTGATGCCGTCCTTCGACGTGGTGCGGCCGATGTACTGGCTGTGCGCGCCGTCCGACTCGTCGCTGAAATAGCAGTGCAACAGGCCGTCGGCGTCGACCGACAGGTCCGGCTCCCACAGCCCGCCCTTCGGCTTGGCCCGCGCGCACTCGGACAGGAACCGCCAGCTCTCGCCCACGTCGTCGCTGCGCCAGATCCTCGCCTTGAGCGTCTCCTCCTTGTAGCCGATCGAGCCGGCCCAGAGGAGCGTTCCCGCCGGCATGTCGCCCACCTGGCGCGGCAACTCGTAGAGGTGCCCGCAGCACGTCGCCGTCGCGCTCGCCCCGTCGGTGAACTCGGCGATCTGCTTGAAGCGCTTGCCGGTGCGGCCGGCTTTCAGGACGTTCACGACGTGGTCGCCGTGCAGCGCCACCAGGATCGAGCCGCGCTGGGGGCCGTGCTCGAGGCGGATGGCGTGCGGGTACCTGGACTCCTCGCCGGTCAGCACGACCGGGGCCGCCCACGCCCTGGTCGGGGTGGTGAGGGCGATGAGGGTGACCAGGGTGGTGATGATCATGCTCCGCACGGCTTGGAAGGTAGCCGGGGGCGGGACGGTGGCCGGACGAATCGGGCACGTGCCGCGGTCACACCTTCGGGTGGCGCGGGGGTGGGCGGGGTTTGAGGTAAGGGCGGGTGGGGACGCGCGAGACCGGTGATGGTGGTGGGAGGTGCGGGCAGGCGTGAGGGCGGTGAGCGGCGAAGAGGAGGACAGGCAGGCGCGACGGGCGAGCAGCCACGGCGGGCATGGCACGCAGGCGCAGGGTTGGTGGCGAGCGCCGCGCCACCGACGAGTAGGCGCAGCGGCAAGCTGGCTGCCGCACCCGCGAGCGGGCCGGCGGGTGAGCGTGCCCGTGTGCACGCGCGTCCCGAGCGCCGGCGTGGCCCGCGGGCCTAGGTCTTCTCCAGGTACTCCGCTCGTTCCTCCGTCAGCAGCGTCGCCACCATCCCCGCCAGACCGGGGTGCTTCTCCAGGTCCGGGTCGGCGTCGACGACCTGCTGCGCCGCCGTCCGCGCGTCCGCGATGATGTCCTCGTCGCGCAGCAGCGAGAGCATCTTCAGGCCCGACCTCCGGCCTGACTGGGCGGCGCCGAGGATGTCGCCCTCGCGGCGGAGTTCGAGGTCCAGTTGGGCCAGTTCGAAGCCGTCCAGAGTGGACTCGACTGCGCGCAGGCGTTCCATCGTGGCCGTCATCTCGGGCATCTCGGTGACGAGCAGGCAGAGGCCTGGTGCGCTGCCTCGGCCTACGCGGCCGCGGAGCTGGTGGAGCTGCGAGACGCCGAAGCGGTCGGCGTCCATGATGGCCATCACGGTGGCGTTCGGGACGTTGACGCCCACCTCGATGACGGTGGTGGCCACCAGGACGTTCACCTCGTTGGCGGCGAAGGCGCGCATCACCGCGTCTTTGTCCTCCGGGGGCATTCGGCCGTGGAGGATTTCTATGCGCAGGCCTCGGAGTGGGCCTGCGGCGAGCAGGTTGGCCACGTCGATCACGGACAGGGCCGGGCGCTTGTCGTCGTCGCCGTCGGACTTCGCCGGCTCCTCGTCGCCGATGCGCGGGCACACGAAGTACGCCTGGTGGCCCTTGGCCACTTCCTCGCGCACTCGGGCGAAGGCCCGGTCCAGCCAGGCCGGCTTTTCGCGGGCCGGGACCACCGAGGTCTTGATCGGGGAGCGGCCGCCGGGGAGTTCGCGCAGGGCCGAGACTTCGAGGTCGCCGTAGACCGTCATGGCCACGGTGCGCGGGATCGGGGTGGCGGTCATGACCAGGACGTGCGGGTTCTCGCGTTCGCCTCGGGCGCTCAAAGCCGCGCGCTGCTCGACGCCGAAGCGGTGTTGTTCGTCCACCACGACCAGGCCCAGGGAGTGGAACTCCACCTTCTCCTGGATGATCGCGTGCGTGCCGACGACGATGCCCGCCTCGCCGGTCATGATGTCCAGCAACGCGGAACGGCGCTGCGCGGTGTTCATCGAGCCGGTCAGCAGCGTCACGCGGGTCGCGGTCTCGGCGCCGCCCAGTTGGCCTGCCTGGGCGAGGTCGCCGAGCATCTCGGTCAACGAGCGGGCGTGTTGTGCCGCAAGGACTTCGGTCGGGGCGAGCATCGCCGCCTGACGGCCCGCGTCGACGGCCTGGAGCATCGCTCGCAACGCGACCATGGTGTTGTGGGTGACCACGAAGTGATCGGTCACGTAGAGCTGGTCGGGGTGTGCGACGGAGATGCACTGAACCGGCTTGCGGCCGACGAACTCGACAGCGCGGATCGCCCGGACCGGCTTTTCGTATTTGGTCCGTTCCTTGACCAGCTCTGCCTTGCGGGTGAGCCGGAAGGGCGGGAACTCGTTCGGCAGACGAAGACTGACCAGGTAGTACGTCTTGCCCATCTTCTCGACCGGGCGGACTCGGCCCGTGCCGCCCAGCGATTCGGCCAGCCAGGACACTTGGTCCGCCAGCCGTGGCGACGCGGAAAGGAAAGTCACGTTCGAGCCGCGCTCCCGGTCGAGCGTGCCGTCGGTGTCGAGCAGGCCCTGCAACAGCGCGTGCCGAACCTTCACTGGAGCGATCAGGTAGTTCTCGGGGAGGAACTTGTCTCCTGATCGATGGCCGTAGACCCCGAGGTCGCGCAAGGCGTTCAGAACCGGGTTGGTGCCCTTGCGGCATCCGTTCACGGACCAGTCGTACTTGTTCGACCAGACAGGTTTGACCAGGTGGGCACCTCTGGGAAGAGCCGCCATCAGTTCCACGATCAGCTCTGGATCTGCACTGGTGAACATGACCCGGCCGTTGAGCAGTGAGCCGTCACCGATCAACAGCCCGAGCACGTACGGGTCCAGCGGCCGTTCGGTCAGGCAGTCCAACTCGGGCGCCGCCACCACGGGCAGGTGCCACTTCGAAGCACCGTTCGACGTGGTGAGGTCGTCGCGGATCTCCCGCAACGTCAGCACCTTGAGCGGGTTCCCCCGATCGCGGCGCACGGTCGTGTTCACAGCCCACAGGTGCTCGAGATCCGACTCGACGCTGCGGCCGTCGGAGAGCAGCACGCGATAGACGTCGCGCTCGCCCTGGGGGAAGACACCCTTGACGACCGTGACCTCGCCGCTGGGGGCGATCACCTCATCGCCCACCTGGATGTCGCCCATCCGCACGAAACCGGTCGGTGTGAGGACCAGGGAGTCGAGCGGCTGCGCCTTTCCCGAGCCCACCTCTCCTTGCAGGAGGCGGTTCATCGGCACGACGGACTCCAGGTCGGAGGCGATCTGCTCGCCCACCTCGACCTGCCCCGCCGTCAGCTTGAACGGCAGCCGCGCGTCGAACGCGTCGCGGATGCCGCCGGAACGGCGCGCGCACGAAGGAGCCGGACGGGCCGTGGAGGCCTTGCGGCGCTGAGCCAGGGCCAGCTGCACGGCCAGCGCCTCGTCCCACTTCAGCCTCAGCTGCGCCACGGAGATCTGCGCCCAGCTCTCGGGGCGGTGGATCGACCGCAACGCGTCCTCCAGGCCGATCAGGCCCTGCTCCTCGCGGAAATCAGCGGGCAGCGGGTCCTCCGGCACGCCGTCCCAGATCTCCAGGAGCTGCTTCACGCAGTTCGCGATGTTCCACGTGTTGATGTGCTGCGACGCCGGGTAGACGGGCAGGAACGCCTGCAGGAACGAGGAACCGTCCTGCTCCGCGGTGAGGACCTCGAACGCCGGGTGCACCAGCTGCAGGTTCTGCCGGTAGCGGCCCACCTTGCCCGCGAACAGGGCGCGCGTGCCGGGCAGCAGCTCCTGTTCGGCGACGAACGCGGGCTTGCCGAAGAACACCAGGTGCAGTTCGGAGGTGCCGTCGGTGATCACGGCCTCGGTCATCTGGCCGCGACGCGCCTTCATCTGCCGCTTCTGGCACTTGCGGACCTCGGCCTGCACCGTGACGTGCTCGTCGATTTCCAGCGAGCGGATGTCCGTCAGCTTCCCGCGCTCGTCGTAGCGGCGCGGGTAGTGGCGCAGCAGGTCACCGACCGTCGTGAGGCCGAGGCCGGTCTCCAGTGCGTCGGCGGTCTTCTTGCCGAGCAACGGCTGCAGCTTGTCGTCGAAGGAGATCATCGCGTCCCATTGAACTACTCGACACCGACAAAAATCACCGCGTCGGGCTGGCCACCCGGATACGCGGTCACCTCGACCTCCGGATGGGTGACCCGGAGGTGGTCCTCCAGCACGTCCGCGAGGCCCTCGGGCGCGTCGGCGCCCAGGATCACCGTCACCAGTTCACCACCGCCCGCCAGCATGCGGTCGATCAGCCGGCAGGACAGGTCCATCAACGACTCCGGCGCCGGCGGGCCCGGTTCGATCAGCACGACCTCGCCGTCCAGCATGCCCAGCAGGTCGCCCGGCTGGCAGCGGCCGACCCACGTGATCGCCTCGTCTGCGGCGATCGCGAGTTCGCCGCGACGGGTCGCGGCGGAGGCTTCGGCCATTGCGACAACGTCGTCACCCGCGCGACGAGACGAGTCGTGCACCGCCAACGCAGCGAGAGCCTGCACGGGCGAGAACGTCGGCACCACCACCACGTCCTGCCCTGCGGCCTGTGCGTACGCCACGGCCTCGTCCAAAGCCTCGCGGATGTCCGGGTCACCGGGCAGAACGGCGACGTGACGCGCGCGCGTCGACACGATGGCGGACAACAGGTCCGTGGGCGTCGCAGAAGAAGAAGCGAGGTCGAACACCGTGGCGCCCTCAGCGCGGAACAGGTCCACAGCGCCGCTCACCACCACCACGATCGCCCGATCACGCACGAACCGGGACGCCTGCGCGGCGATCTGGTCGGCGAACCGCGCCACCGTGATCCGGTGCGGACGGCCGGCGCGCACACCCGACTCGATGGCCGCGCCGATGTCGTTGCAGTGCACGTGCACGGTCCACAACGACGCCCCGTCGCCCACGACCGAAACGCAGTCGCCCAGCCCGTTCAACGTCCCGCGCAGCTCTCCCACAAGATCTTCGGACGTTTCGTCGAGCAGGTACATGACCTCGTACTCGAACTCCGACGACCCGCTCTCCCGCTCGGTCGTCAGCGACTCGGGCGTGCGCGGCAGCAAGGGAGCGTCTATCGGTGTTTCCACACTCTGGCCGGTGATCACCGCCGCCAGTGTGTCCAACAACACAACGAGCCCGCGACCGCCCGCGTCGACCACCCCGGCCTTCGCCAGCACGGCGAGCTGACGGGGCGTGTCGGCCAATGCCACCGCACCCGCGCGCGACGCCGCCATCACCACGTCGTCCAGTTCGTCGGACCCGCAGTCACGGGCCGCCTCGGACGCCGCGTGCAGCACGGACAGCACCGTCCCGGGCACGGGCTTGGAGACCGCGGCCGTGGCCAGCTCATCGGCCCGGTGCAGGCCCTTGCGCAACGAGGACCCGGTGACCAGCGAGACCTCCTGCACGGTCTCCGCGAGGCCCCTGAGCACCTGCGACAGGATCACGCCCGAGTTCCCCCTGGCCCCGGCCAGCGCCCCGCGGGCCAGCGCCGACAGCGCGTCCCCGACCGTCGACATGGGCGAGCGCAGCAGCGCGTCCAGCGCCGACTGCATCGTGTGCAGCAGGTTCGTACCTGTGTCACCATCCGGGACGGGGAAGACGTTGATCTGGTCGATCGACTCCCGATTGGCGTCCAACGACCGCACGCAGGCGTCCGCCCACCTGCGCACCGCGACCGCATCCATGACCTGCATGGCGGCGAGAGTATCCACCCGGTTTGGTCGCGGGTGAGCCCACCGGTTACCCTCATCGAGTTGCCGTGCCCGGTTGAGGCTTGTGCACGCTTGCGCGCCCACCGGGACGCATGACTTACCGCTTGAGGAACCTGAAGGAGTGGCTGACGTGGCTGCCGTGTGCGACGTCTGTGGCAAGGGGCCGGGCTTCGGCCATTCGGTTTCGCACTCCCAGCGGAAGACGAACCGCCGCTGGAACCCGAACATCCAGTCTGTGCGCGCGAAGGTCTCGACCTCGCAGCGCCAGCGGATCAACGTGTGCACGTCCTGCCTGAAGGCCGGCAAGGTCGTGCGCGGCTGATCACCGCCACAGTACGTTTTCAGTTCGAAGAGAGCTCGGCCACGGCCGGGCTCTCTTCGCGTTTCAGGGCCCGCCGCACGAACACCAGGCAGATCACGCCGACGAGCAACGCTCCGGCGCCGCCGAGCGCGAACACCGCCCGTGGCCCCATCACGAGCAACAACCCACCGGCGGCAGCGGTCCCCAGCAGGTTCGCGCCGGTCACCATCGATCCGACCGCGGCGAACGCCCGCCCGCGCATCTCCTCAGGAGTGCGCAACCGCACGAGCGCGTTCATCGTGACGTTGTCGACGCCGTTCGACACACCACCGATCACCCAACCGATCCCGGCGGCCACGACGAACGGGAACGTAGCCGGGATCAACACGGCGATCCCAGTGGTGATCCCGGAGATCGCGAGCG
Organism: Lentzea sp. JNUCC 0626; assembly: GCF_043632865.1. Taxonomy (NCBI): domain Bacteria; kingdom Bacillati; phylum Actinomycetota; class Actinomycetes; order Pseudonocardiales; family Pseudonocardiaceae; genus Lentzea; species Lentzea sp. JNUCC 0626. The sequence continues at coordinate 8,882,974 of NZ_CP171635.1, read as the reverse complement.
CCTGAGCGATCTCCGAGACGCTCGTCAGCCGGGCGGCCAAGCGGTTCCCGAGCAGGATGCCGACCATCCAGCACGCCTGCATCGCGCCCAGCACGAACTCGTCGCCGTGCAGCACGTACCGCACGAACGCCGGGTCGGCGACGTTGATCACCACGACCGCGCCGACGAAGAGCGCCAGGCCGAGGATCGCGGCGAACAACACGGGATCACGCCGCACGTGCCGAATCCCCGCGAGAGCACTGGGACGCGCCGCGTGCTCGCCGGAGGGCCTGCGTTCGGAACGCACGAACGCCAGCAGCGCGGCGTAGACGAGGAACGTGGCACCGTCGACGAGCAGCGCCACGGGATACCCGAAGAAGCCGGCGAGCAACGCGCCGAGCGTCACGCCGGCGAGACTGCCGAGACTGCGCGCGGTGCCGACCCAGGCGTACCCGCGCGTCGCTTCTTCTTCGCCCGCGATGTGCGGCACCAGAGCGGACGTCGCGGGCACCGTCACCGCACGACCGCACCCGGAGAGCAGCACGAGTGCGACGACGAGCAGGGGCTGGCTCATGACCGGCGCGATGGTCGCGATCGCCACGCCCTGCAGGAGCAGCGCGCTGATCAGCAGCCTGCGGTTCGGCAGCTTGTCGACCAGCAGTCCGGCGAGCGGCGCACCGAGCACGAACGGCAGCAACTCGGCGACCAGGATCGCGGCCACCAGCAACGGACTGATGGGCGTCGACCAGAACAGCAGGACGAGCACGGACAAGGAACTGCCGAACTCGGACACGGCCGAGCCGGCAGCCAGGATCTTCAGATCACGATTCCCCCGCACGCGTCACGACGTTAGCGGCGTGACGCGTGCGGGGATCAACGAATTACGGGAGCTTCCAGTCGATCGGCTCGGCGCCCTGCTTCTCCAGCAGTTCGTTGGCGCGGCTGAACGGCTTCGAGCCGAAGAACCCGGAGTGCGCCGACAGCGGCGACGGGTGCGCGGATTCGATGGCGGGCAACGGTTCCAGCAACGGACGCAGGTTGCGCGCGTTGCGGCCCCACAGGATCGAGACCAGAGGTGCGTCACGGGCGGCGAGCGCCTTGATCGCCTGCTCCGTCACGGCCTCCCAGCCCTTGCCCTGGTGGGAGTTCGCCTTGCCGGGCTGCACGGTGAGCGCCCTGTTGAGCAGCAGCACCCCGCGCTCGGACCACGGCGTGAGGTCGCCGTTGGACGGAATCGGGTGACCGAGGTCCTCCGCGTATTCCTTGTAGATGTTGATGAGCGACTTGGGAATGGGGCGGACGTCCGGCGCGACCGAGAACGACAGACCGACCGCGTGGCCGGGCGTCGGGTACGGGTCCTGGCCGACGATCAGCACCTTCACCTGGTGGAACGGCTGCTGGAAAGCACGCAGCACGTTCTCGCCCGCAGGGAGGTAGGTGCGACCGGCGGTGACCTCCGCGCGGAGGAACTCACCCATGGCGGCAATTTGGTCAGCAACGGGGGCGAGAGCTTCAGCCCAACCGGCTTCGACAACTTCGTTGAGGGGACGAGCCACGGCTGTGAACCCTATCTCACCTATTGCCGCGTCAGTCGGCCTTTGCCCCGTATTCGACGTTCAGACGGTCGCATCGTGGTGCCGGCCCCGCGTCCCTGTACTGGTTGTACCGGGGCGCGGGGCCGGTGCCGCGAGGCGACCCGCTGAGCGTCGAAGACGCGGCGAAGGTCGGCTGACGCGGCACTAGTCGAGCCGGCGGAGCTTCTCCCGGTACAAAGCGATGTTCTGCACGTATTTCTCGACGATGAATTCCCAGGCCCGTTCCGGCACAACGTGTCCGGCGCGTTCGCGGGCAGGAACTCCCAGCACCATCGTGCGTTCGCGGACGTGGCCGCCGAACGAGACCACCGCGCCGGCGCCGACGATCGCGCCCTTCTCCACGATGGAACCGTTGAGCACCACCGATCCCGAAGCGATCAGGCACTCGTCCGCGACGGTGGCGCCCTCGATGTGCACGTTGTGGCCGACCACGCAGGACGATCCGATGTGCACCGGGTGGACCTCGGTGCAGTGGATGACCGTGCCGTCCTGGATCGACGTGCGCTCGTCGACGACGATGCGCCCGTAGTCACCGCGCAGCACGGCCTGGGGCCACACCGAGGAGAACGCGCCGATGCGCACGTCGCCGATCACGGTCGCGTCCGGGTGGACGTACGCGTCCGGGTGGATCTGCGGCGTGTAGTCCCCCAACGCATAAATGGCCATGCGCCTGAACCTACAACGACTTCCCGAAGCAACGGCTGTCCGGGTGGTCGCGGTACACGCCGAAGTTGTCGATCCGCTCGTACCCGCTGGAGGTGTACAGGCTGATCGCCTCCGGCTGGCGCGTCCCGGTCTCCAGCACCATGCGCGCCAGGCCCGCCTCGCGCGCGGTGGCCTCCAGGTGCACGAGCACGAGCCGGGACAGGCCCTTGCCGCGCGCCGAGTCGACCACGTACATCCGCTTGATCTCGGCGGCGCCGGCCAGCTCGTCGTTGACCCGCCAGCCGCCGCACGCGACGGGCACGCCGTCGAGGTAGCCGATGACGAAGTACCCGAGCGGCGCGGCGAACTGCGCCGGGTCGACCGGCGTGATGTCGACGTCGCCGTAGCGTTCGACGTAGACCTGCTGGAGGTCGTCGATCATCTTGACCGAGTCTGGATGGTCATACGCGCGCGTGAATAGTTCCACGCCACGAATTCTACGCGCGCCAGTGCTCCCAGCCAGGAGGTTTTTCGTAGACCCTGCCGTCGACCGTGACCCCTTCGCCCGCCCGGACCGTGCCGATGGTCGTCCAGTTCGGCGGCACCGCCTTGGGGCCCGGGAATGTGGCCGCGAGCGCGTGGTCCTCGCCTCCGGTGAGCGCCCAGTGCCGGGCGTCCCCGCCGAGCGCCGACGCCACGTCGAGCAGGCGCGGGTGCAGCGGCAGCAGTTCCGTGCGGACGTCGATCGCGACGCCCGAGGAGTCCGCGATGTGGCCGAGGTCCTGCAGCAGGCCGTCCGAGATGTCGATCATCGACGTCGCACCGGCCTCGGCGGCCCTGGGGCCCTCCTCGTACGGCGGCTCCGGGGTGCGCTGGGCGTTCACTATCCCGACCGGCGAACGGAATCCGCGACCGAGCACGGCGAGCCCGGCGGCGGCCCAGCCGAGCCGTCCGGTGACCGCCACGACGTCCCCGACGAGCGCGCCGGACCTCGTGATCGGCTCGAGTCCGTTCATGTCACCCATTGCGGTGATGGAGATCACGAGCGTGGCGGAGCTGACCATGTCGCCCCCGACGATGCCCGCGCCGACCTTCGCCGATTCCTCCCACAACCCGGCCATGATCCCCTGCACGACGGCCGCCGGCGTGTCCGCGGGACACGCGAAACCGACGAGCAGGGCGGACGGCAACGCTCCCATCGCGACGACGTCGGCGAGGTTCACCGCGGCCGCTTTTCGGCCCACCTGCTCAGGACTGGACCAGTCGAGTCTGAAGTGGACACCCTCGACGAGGACGTCCATCGAGGCGACGACCCGTCCGTCCGGGACGGCGACGACGGCAGCGTCGTCACCGGGCCCGAGGATGGTCGTCTCCGGCTGCGCCCGACCGGCCGTCACCCGGTGGATGAGATTGAACTCACCCACATCGGCGACCGTCTCCGCGTCGCGCGGCGGCTCCGGACGCAAAGTTGCCTCCCAATCTGAGCATTCGGAACCCCAACTGGGGTACGTTGCGTGACACGTTCCTACCTCGACCCAACCTGTCGCGACGAAGGGGCACGCCGTGGTGCATGCATACATCCTCATCCAGACCGAGGTCGGCAAGGCCGCCGCAGTCGCCTCCGAGATCTCCGGGATCGCCGGGGTAGCCACCGCAGAAGACGTCACCGGGCCGTACGACGTCATCGTGCGCGCCGAAGCGGAGACCGTCGACCAGCTCGGCCAGCTCGTGGTCGCGCGCATCCAGAACGTCGAGGGCATCACTCGCACGTTGACCTGCCCGGTGGTCCATCTCTAGTCAGCCCGTGTTGTCATAGCCGGGTGACTCAGCAGGAAACCACGTCAGCGCTGTCCCGGCCGTTGCTCGCGGCGGTCGGGCTCGCTGTCGTGCTCGCCATCGGTGTCGCCGGCCTCGGGTTGTGGCTGGGCACGGGAAACCAGTCGGAGGACGTGCCCGGTCGCACGGGCCCCCTCGCGCTGGTCTCGATCGACGCACCGTCGGCGGGCGCACCGGAATGCGCTTCCCTGGTCGAGAAGCTGCCGGTGGGGTTGCCGTCCGGGAAGGACATGCTGCCGCGCAGGGAGCTCGCCTCCCCGGCACCACCCGCGGCGGTCGCCTGGGGTGACGCCAAACACGATCCGGTGGTTCTGCGCTGCGGACTGCCTCGTCCGTCCGAACTGTCGGCGACCTCGCAGCTGCGCGTGATCTCCGACGTCCAGTGGCTCGAACTGCCCGGCGCGGACAGCTCCACGTGGGTGATCGTCGACCGAGGCGTGTACGTGGCGCTGACGGTGCCCGCCGACGCGGGCACCGGACCGTTGCAGGACATCTCCACGACGGTGCGCGACCTGCTGCCCAAGCAGCCGGTCAAGACCACTGCCTAACGCAACCCCGAGCCGCGCTTGATCGCCGTCTCGATCAACGTGGTCAACAGGCTCTGGAAGTCGAGGCCCGTCGCCTCCCACGCCTTGGGGTACATGGAGATCGGCGTGAAGCCCGGCATGGTGTTCAACTCGTTGAGCACGATCTCCCCTCCCTCGGTGAGGAAGAAGTCCACCCTGGACAGACCCTGGCAGTCGAGCGCCTTGAACGCCCGAACCGCCAACTCCCGCAACCGCGCGGCGACCTCGTCGTCGAGCTTGGCCGGGATGTCGGCCTCGTACGAATCATTCACGTACTTGGCCTCGAAGTCGTACCAGTCGGCCCCTTCGCCAACGGCCCGCAACTCGGCGGGCACCGAGGCCTCGATCCGCCCGTCGGGGAACTCCAACACCGCGAGCTCGATCTCGCGGGGGCTGTTCACCGCCGACTCGATGATGACCTTGGGGTCGTGCTGCCGAGCCTCGAAGATCGCCGCATCGAGATCGTCCCAGCTGCTGACCTTCGAGATGCCGACCGACGACCCGGCGCGCGACGGCTTCACGAACACCGGCAGCCCGAGGTGCTCCCGCTCGTCCAACGTCAACGTCGTCGCAGCCCTATCAAGGGCCACGAACTTGCCCACCTCGATGCCCTCGGCGGCGAGCAACTTCTTGGCGAAGATCTTGTCCATCACCGCAGCACTGGCGAACACACCGGGCCCGACGTACGGCAGACCACCAAGCTCCAACAGCCCCTGAATGGTGCCGTCCTCACCCCACGGCCCGTGCAGCAACGGAAAGACAACATCGACATCCTTCAGCGCGACGCCGGGCTCGACCGCGACGACAGCCTGGTTGCGCAGCGTGGGAAGGTTCCCGGCCCCCGACTCCAGCGCGGCCGGGTCAGTACCGAGCGACCACTGCCCCTGCGGCGTGATGCCGACGGGCACCACCTCGAACCGGTCCGCGTCCAGGTGCGGCAGGACGCTCTTGGCGGACTGGCAGGAGACCTCATGCTCGGAGCTGCGGCCGCCGAAGACCACGGCCACCCTCGTCTTGCGCTGCGTCATGCGGGCGACCCTACCCGTTTGGGCGATTGTGCCCACCAGCCAGTTGTCCACCGTCAACACCGGCCGGAACGTGCCGGGAACGGCGCACGCAACCGCAGTCGCCAACGCAAGCCGACCACCGCCCAAGCCCGGCGCGAGGTGCCAACCGGACAGCCACAGACGTAAGCCAGCCACCTACGAGTCCTGGCGTGGCGAAGCCGAAGGCGAGCCCGAACGGGCTGCTACCAGGTTGGGCAACCGGTTCCGCCGTTCATGGCGATTGGGGCTTGACCTTGAGGGGCTGGATGCCAACCTGTCCGGTCCGGCCGGGGCGTACTTCACCCCGGCCTTTGAGGCCGCGAATGCATCCAGCTAGAGGCTCAAGGTCAAGCCTCAATCGCAACCCCGCTCACTCGTCATGACCCGCGCGCCCACCCTCGCAAGGTGACAGAACCCCAGGAACGCGACCAACCCCGCTGGAACGCGCCCCCGGTGCCAACCGTCACCCGCCAGCCGTGAGCAACTCGGTCAACACGGGCAACGCCCCAGCCAACTGCTCGCGCGAACAAGCGCTGTACCCGATCGCCAGCCCGTGGAACTTGGGCCGATTCACGTAATGCCGAGCCAGCCCGTCCACCCGCAACCCGCGCTCCAGCGCCAGCCGCATCACCTCGCGTTCGCGGTCGAGCGAAGGCAACAGCACGACCACGTGGGCACCGGCGTCGTCGCCGAGCATCTTGATGCTCGCCGCGGCGAACGTGTCCACGATCAACGCCCGCCGCTCCGACAACTCCCGCCGCAACTTCCGCAGATGCCGCCCAAGATCCCCCATCCGAGCCAACTCGACCACAACCCGCTGCCCAGCAGCGGCAGGACTGGTCCCGGTCAAATCACGGTGCTCAAGGATCGTCGTGGCGATGTGCTCAGGCGCGACCATCCACCCGGCACCCAACGTGGGCGTCAAAATCTTGCTGGTGGTCCCGAGGTGAACAACAACATCCGGCGCCAACGCGGCCAACGACGGCAGCGGCGCCACGTCATACCGAAGTTCACCGTCGTAGTCGTCCTCGATGACGAGCCACCCATCCCGCCGAGCCCGCTCCACCAACGCCACCCGCCGCCCAGCAGACATCCGCCCACCCAACGGGTACTGATGCGCCGGCGAACAATAAACGGCCTTGATCCCAGCAGGCACGGCCTCAGGCAACAGCCCCTCAGCATCCACGGCTGCCTGAACCACGCGAAGACCATTGGCGCGGAAGACACCCACGGCACGCTGATACCCAGGCTCCTCCACAGCCACAGCATCCCCACGCTTCAACACCGCGACCGCGATCTCGGTGAGCACCGCGGTGGTCCCCCCGGTAGCCAGCACCGGATCGGCGTTCACGGCCAACCCACGATGCCGCAGCAAATGCTCGGCAATCGCCTCCCGGTACTCGGGCAACCCAGCCCGCTCAGGCCGGGACAACGGAGCCGCATCAGCCGCAGCACGCCAAGCCCGCCGCCAGGCCGCACGATCCAGCCCTCCAGCCCAAGGAGCCCCAGTACCCAGATCCACAAAATCAGTGACGGCAGGCGCAACGGCCTTGCGCGAACGCTTGCGCAACGGCCCAGGCGGCGTGGTGGTGACGTACGTACCGGACCCGTGCCGCCCAGCGATCCACCCCTCGGCGTGCAACTGTTCATAGGCGGCAGCCGTGACCGTGCGGGACACACCGAGCGAGTCGGCCAACGCGCGCGTTGACGGCAGACGGTCGCCCGCGCGCAGGCGTCCTTCCGAGGCGGCGGAACGCAGGGCATCAGCCAACTGGACGGCGAGTGGTTCGGCGGATTCGCGGTCCAGCGCCACGGGCAGCGCGGTCTCAGCCAAAGTGGCCTTCTCAAATCGATGGAAAATGGCGCTTCAATAATGCCACTTCTCACCCCAAGCTAAAACTATGACCTCTGACGTGCAGCTCTCCCCCACCCCGCGCAGCACCGTCGTCCGCGGCAAGAAGCGAGCCGTCGAAGACCGCCAGGTGCTCTACGACATCCTCGACGCGGGCCTCGTGTGCCATCTCGCCGTGGAGGTCGACGGGGCGCCGTTCCTCATCCCCACCGCGTACGGGCGGGACGGCAACCGCATCTTCCTGCACGGGTCGACCGGCTCACGGTCCATCAGGAGCATGCTCGAGGGCAAGCAGGTTTGCGTCGCGGTCACGCTCGTGGACGGCGTCGTCTACTCGCGGTCGGTGTTCCACCACTCGATGAACTACCGGTCGGCGATCATCCACGGGACGGCGAAGATCGCCGAAGACCCCGAGCACGCGCTGAAGGTCATCACCGAGCACGTCGCGCCCGGTAGCTGGGGCTACTCGCGCGGACCGTCCAAGAAGGAACTCGCGCAGACGGCCTCGCTGGAGCTCGACCTCACCGAGGCGAGCGTCAAGGTGAGGGCGGGCGCTCCTGGCGAAGAGCAGTCGGACATGGACGCGGACCTCGTGTGGGCTGGGCACATGCCGCTCGTGCAGTCGTGGGGCGCGCCCGTGACGCACGAGACGGACAAGGCCGTCCCCCCACACGTCAGCGAACGGGGCCGTTGACCGGGTCGTAGTGGTACGGCGTCATCGCGCGTGTGCCGTGGCGGTACACGTGGATCGACACGGCGGGGTCGACACCGTCGTTGCGCACCTGGTGCACGTACCCAGGACCCCACACGCGCGACTGACCGGCGTGCAGTGAGTGCACGACCTGGATGCGTGTGGTCACCACCTCGGTCAGCAGGCCGGTGACCACGGTGAACGCGCCGGAGGTGTGGTCGTGGTCGTGCAGCGACGCGGTCTGCCCGGGGAGCCAGCTCATCAGCCAGATCTCCTGGTCGTCGGTCTTGTCGACCAACGCCGAGAAGCGCTCCTCCGGGTCGTAGCGGAGCAGGTGCTTCCAGCGGTCGCGGTCGGCCGCCCACGCCAGCGCCACCCGGACGGGGTGCAGCAACGGGGTGTTTTCAGGCAGAACGACGCTGTTCTCAGGAACGGCGAACATCGGGAAAAGGTCCTAACCAGGCGAGTGCGCGAAAAGAGGACGCGGGACTATCGCCAGGTACAACAGCAACATGCGTTGAAGGACATGAGCAGGAGGGTCCCGGAACCGGGACCCTCCGTCAATCCAGTCCCAAGGCGTGGGACACGTCTGTCACCAGGTCGTGTGTGTCCTCGCAGCCGGCCGAGAAGCGCACCAGGCCCTCGGGCACCGGGTCGCCCCACTGGGCCCGCCGGTCCGCCGTCGAGTGCAGGCCGCCGAACGACGTCGCCGCCGACACGAACCGCGACTTCGAGATGAACGCCTCCACGGCATCGGCATCCGAAAGCTCGAACGTCAGCACACCGTTGAAGCGCCGCATCTGCTGTGCAGCCAGCAGGTGCGCGGGATCAGCCTCGGCACCCGGCCAGCGCAGCCCGGAGACCTTGCCCGACAACGCCTCGTACAGAGCCGCCGCGTTGCGCGCCTGCCGTTCCAGCCGCAGGTCGAGCGTTCCGAGGCCGCGCAGCACCAGCCACGTCTCGAACGGGCCGGGGATCGCGCCGCTCAACGTCCGCGCGTCGCGCAGCTTCGCGGCCAGTTCGGGAGAAGCCGCCGTGATGTGTCCGAAGAGGACGTCGGAGTGCCCCGCGACGGCCTTGGTGTCCGACGCGACCACGATGTCCGCGCCGAGTTCCAACGGCCGCTGGCCCAACGGCGTCGCGGTCGTGTTGTCCACCGCCAGCAACGCCCCGGCCGCGTGCGCCTGCTCGGCCAGCGCCGCGATGTCGCAGACGTCCAGACCGGGGTTCGACGGCGTCTCCAGCAGGACCAGCCGAACGCCCTCAAAGGACGGATACGGCCCGACGGTCGGCACCTCGACCACGTTCACGTCCATTTCGGACACGAACTTCCGGCTCAGGAAGTACCCGTCCGACGGGAGGACCAGAGTGTCCCCAGTGGACAGCACGGTTCGCAGCAGCGTCGAGATCGCCGCCATCCCGGACGGGAAGACGACGGTCTCACCGCCTTCCAACGACCCGAGCGCCGTCTCCAGCGCACGCCACGTCGGGTTGCCGCCGCGGCCGTAGTAGTCCTGGCCGCCCAGGTGGAACGCCGACGCGAACACCGGCTGCGCGCCGAACGGGTCGCCCGGCCCGCCCGAGACGGAGTGGACGACGCGGGTGCCGTCGCCGAGTTCGGGGGTCACTGGCGCTCGTGCTTCCGGTCGCGGCCCAGCAGGGCGGCACCGAGCTCGCGCACGCTCAGCCCGTCGTGGCAGACCTGGTGGATGCCTTCGGTGATCGGCATGTCGACGCCGTTCGCCGCGGCCAGCTCGCGGATCGACGAGCACGACTTCACGCCCTCGGCGACCTGCCCGTGCGCGGCCTCCTGCGCCTGCGCGAGGGTGTCGCCCTTACCCAGCCGTTCGCCGAAGGAACGGTTGCGCGACAACGGCGACGCGCACGTCGCCACGAGGTCGCCCAGCCCGGCGAGACCAGCGAACGTCAGCGGGTCGGCACCCAGCGCGGCGCCGAGCCGGGCGGTCTCGGCCAGGCCGCGGGTGATGATCGACGCCATGGTGTTGTCGCCGTACCCCATGCCCGCCGCCATGCCGCACGCCAGCGCGATGACGTTCTTGCACGCCCCGCCCAGCTCGCAGCCGACGACGTCGGTGTTGGTGTACGGGCGGAAGTACGAGTTGGAGCAGGCGTGCTGGAGGTCGACCGCGCGGTCGTGGTCCGTGCACGCGATGACCGTCGCGGTCGGCTGCTCGACGGCGATCTCCTTGGCCAGGTTCGGCCCGGACACCACGGCCACCTGCGACTCGTCGACGCCGGCGACCTCGCGGATCACCTCGCTCATCCGCTTCAACGTGCCGAGCTCGACGCCCTTGGACAGCGACACGAGCGTCGCGTCCGGCGGCAGCAGCGGCTTCCAGCCGGAGAGGTTGGCCCGCAACGTCTGCGACGGCACGGCGAGGATCACCGCGTCCGCCCCGTCCAGCGCCTTGGCCGGGTCCGAGGTGGAGGTGAGGTTGGCGGGCAACGAGATGCCGGGCAGGTAGCCGGTGTTCACGCGGGTCTCGGTGATCTCCGCGGCCACCTCCTGACGGCGTGCCCAGAGCACGACCTCGGGACCGGAGTCCGCGATGACCTTCGCGAACGCCGTGCCCCACGACCCGGAACCCAGCACCGCAACACGTTCGATCGCCATGGTCAGGCCTTCCTCGGTCCGTAGAAGCCCTCGGGCGCCGGCACACCGCGCACCTCGGAGAGAAGACCCTTGACGCTGGTCATCAGCAGGTCGGTGACCTCGCGCAGCACCGCGAGCGACTCCTCGCGGGCCTTGAACTCGCTCAGGTCGATCGGCTCACCCACGAGGTAGGTGACCGTCTTGCGCGGGAACGGCCGGAACTTCTTCTTGTAGTGGTCGTAGATGTCGACCGTGCCCCAGCGGGCGATCGGGATCACCGGGCCGTCGTGCTGCAGCGCGAGCCGGGCGACGCCGGTGCGCGAGTTCATCGGCCAGGCGTCCGGGTCCTTGGTGATCGTGCCCTCGGGGTAGATCACCACGACCTGACCGTCCGCCAGCGCCTCGTGGGCCGCGCGCAGGCTCTGCTGGGCGTCCGACGTGCCGCGGTAGACGGGGATCTGCTTCGCGCCGCGCAGGATCCGCCCGGCCACCGGGATGTTCCACAGGCTGTGCTTCGCGAGGAAGTGCGGCACCCGGCCGTTGCGGTGCGTGAACACCGCGTCGTAGATCGGGTCGAGGTGCGAGATGTGGTTCATGACCAGCAGCGCGGCCCCCTCACGCGGGATCCGGTCGCCGTGCAGGTACTTCCGCCTGCCCAGCAGGCCCGACAGCGGGTAGACGATCACCGCGGCGACCCCGACCCAGAAGCCGCCCTTCTCCCTTTTGGCCACGAGGCCTCTCCTTCACCTGCCGGTTGATCTGCGCCCGAGAGCACATTAGTCGCCAGATCGTGGACTATGGCGAGGTGCGAGACGAAGTCGACCTCCTGGTCCCGGTGAAGACCCTGGACCGGGCCAAGACCAGGCTGACCAGCGCGACCGGCGGAGATCCGGTGTCCCACGCGGCGCTGGCGCTCGCGCTGGCGATGGACACGGTGAGCGCGGCCCTCAAAGCGCCAGGCGTCCGCCGAGTGGTCACGATCACATCCGACCCGGCGGTGGCGTCCGAAATGGCCGCACTCGGCGTCGAGTCGGTACCCGAACCTCCCGAGCCTGGACTCAACGAGGCGTTGCGGCACGGCGCGCGCACGCTCGGTTCGTCCCGCATCGGCGCGCTCCAGGCCGACCTGCCCGCGCTCAGGCCGGACGAGTTGCAGGCCGCGTTGGAGGCCGCCCACGGCCGGCGCGCGTTCGTCCCGGACCGGCAGGGCACCGGCACGACGTTGCTCCTCGCCGCACCGGGCGCGGAACTCGACCCGCGGTTCGGGGTCGGCTCGGCCGGGCTGCACGCGCTCACCGGCGCGCTGCCGTTGCTCGGGCCGTGGCCGTCGTTGCGGTGTGACGTGGACACCGAAGAGGATCTTCGGCTCGCGCTCGGCCTCGGACTCGGCACGCACACCGCGAACGCCTTGCCCGCCTGGACAACCTGAGCCGTCGCCGCGCGTCTTCCGGGTCATCTGGGGTGACCACGACTGGGGAGACTGATGCGAGCGCTCATCGCGCTGGCGGCCGTCACGGCCTTGGCGGGCTGTGTCGCCGCATTTCCGATCGACCGTCCGTCCGACTACACGGCCGAGAGCAAGCTCAGCACGTGCCAGGTCGAGTTACCCGGTAACTGGAAGGACGCGCTGGCGCGCAACGAGACAGAGGCCGGTTCGCACGAGAAGGTCATCGTCGTCGCCGCGAACGAGGACGCCGCCACGACGCTGGTGAAGACCACCCGCAACCGGACGACCGAACTCGTGCTGCGGAACAGCAGCAAACGCCAGCAGGTCATGGCGGTGCAGGACGACGCGCAGCTCTTCGGCGTCGAGTTCGACGGCCGCTGGGTGACGTTCTCCACGACACCGCACCCGGAGAACCTCTCCACGACGACCTACGCGTGGGACTCCAAGAACGACGGCGCGCCCATGAAGATCGGCGACAGCGGTGCCGTGGTGCACAACGGCAAGGCGGCCTGGTCGGACAGCCTGGGCGTGCACCTCTACGACCTGGCGAAGAAGAAGGACCGGGTCGTCGGTCCCGGACGCGCACCCGTGTTCCTCGGTGACGGCCTCGTTTGGTTGCAGGAAGGCAAGTTCCGTGCGGAGGGCACCCTGCCCGACCAGCTGGCGAACGCGAAACCCTCCGGCAGCGTGGCTTCTGACGGCCGCACGGTGGTGTGGACGCAGGGCGACGAGCTGCACGGGTGGCGCGACGGCTGGCCGGACACCCGCCGGCTGGCGGCGATCAAGTCGGTGCCGCGCACGGAAGGCATCGTGTTCCCGCGGGTCAGCGGCGACTTCGTGTCGTGGCAGTCGGAGTCGTCGTACGTCACGGACATCCGCAGCGGCGCGACCATGCACACCAGCGAGGGCGGCTTCTGGCTGGAAGTCCACGGCGGAGCGCTGACGCAGCAGGGGTGGCGCGTGGCGTCTTCCGCACCGTTGAACCGTTTGTCTTCGTTGTCCGCCTGCTGATGCGCAGGCTCGCTGTGGTCGTGATGGCTGGTCTGCTGGCCGGCTGCGGCCCGGAGGAACCGGACCTGTGGGCCAACACGCTCGTGTCGTGCAGCGTGCCGGTCCCGCAGCAGTGGCGGGACTCGCTCAAGGCCAACGAGATCGCGAAGGGCGAGAAGAACGCGGTGTTCGTCATGGCGGCGAGCGACGACGGCCGGTCGGCCGTCGTGCAGACCTGGTCGTCCGAGCTGGAACTCTCGCTGCACACACCGGACGGGCAACTGCGTTCGATCCTCAAGCACCCGCATGCCATGACGGTGGTGGGGTTCGACGGCCGCCTCGTGCGGTTCGCGACCCAGGTGCCCGGCGAAGAAGGCGTGTTCTACAACTGGGACGCCGAGTCCGAGGCGCCTCCGGTGCGGGTGGCCGGGGCGTACCCGGACAGAAATTTCCACTGGGCGTCGGACGGCATCACGTCGGTGTGGGGCGAAGGGCAGCGGTTGTTCGCGATCCGGCCGGGCTGGCCGCGACCTCGGATGATCGCCGAGGTCCGGTGGGAGCCGGACCCGTACCTCTTCAGCACCCTGGACGTGCGCGGCGACTTCGTGCGCTGGACCTATTCGGAAGCCTCGTACATCACGGACATCCGCACCGGATCGACCGTGCACTTCGGCAAGGGCTACGTGCTCGAGGTGATCGGCGGCGCGCTCGTCCGCCGCGGTCCCGACGTCGCCGCGGCCGTTCCGCTCACGGGAATCCCACCTCTGCCGCAGTGCTGAGCTCCGTGACGAACACCACGAAAATGTTGGTTTGAGCAACTTCACCGGGAACCCCGGCACCTTTACATCCGTATCCCCCTGTGTGCCGAACGACGTAACCCCCTGACGTCGTTTCCCCGACGCGTCCCCCTGAGGTGTTCCTGCATGAGTTCACTGACGCACGCCGACTACCTGGCGTTGCGCCGCTTTCCCGCTCTCGACGGCCTGCGCGCCATTGCCGCGGTGCTCGTCGTCTTCTTCCACTACGGTGGTCCTGACTGGCTTCAGGGCTGGGCCGGTGTCCAGATGTTCTTCGTCCTCAGCGGATTCCTGATCACCACGCTGATGCTGCGCGAAGAGCGCAGGTCCGGCCGGATCTCGCTGAGCGAGTTCTACCTGCGCAGGGCGTTCCGGATTCTCCCGGTGTACTTCGTGATCCTGCTGGTGACGGTCGTGGCGTCGCTGCTGTACGGGACGTTCGTCAGCAACGGGATCGGCCCCGCGCTCAAGCACTTCCTGACGTTCACCAACGAGTTCGCGGACGCGAGCCCGTACGGGCAGTCCTGGTCGCTGGGCATCGAGCAGAAGTTCTACCTGGTCTGGCCCCTGGTCGCGATCGCGCTCGGCACCGTCGTGCTGCGCCGCCGCGCCGGTGCGGCCGCCCTCGGCATGCTGCTCGCGCTGGTGCTGGTGAACTTCACGACGGCGCACAGCAACCCCGGCTGGCCGTTGCACTACTTCTCGATCCTGACCGGCGTGGTGCTCGCGATCGCGTTGCACAGCCCGCGTGGCTTCGCGCTGCTCCGGCCGCTCACGAACCCGATCGCGCAGTTGATCGTCTCGTGTGGATTCGTCGCCGTGCACCTGGGCGTCAAGCCGATGTCCGGTTTCCTCGACGGCATCAACGGAATCCCTGGTCACGTGCTGGTCATCCCGGTGTACGCGCTCGCGACGGCGGTGCTGCTGACCGCGATGATCGCGCCCGGCCCGATGACGGCGTTCCTGTCGACGAAGCCGATGCAGTTCGTCGGTGAGCGTTCGTACTCGCTGTACCTGGTGCAGACGATCGCGGCGACGATCGTGTGGTTCTTCTGGCCGGCGTTGTCCGGTCTCGGCCAGTCCTTCGTGGTCACCGGCGTGGGCTTGGCGCTGGCGAGCGTTCTCTACGCGACCGTGGAGATCCCGATGATCAACCTCGGCCGACGCGTGATCACCCGCCAGCGCGCGAAAGCCGCCGTGCGTGCGGGCGTGGCTCAGCAGGGCGCGCCGCAGGCCCCCGCGCCGCAGTCCGAGTCGTCGCGGTTCGCGACCATCGGGCAGGCCCAGCCGTAGAACGGGTTCGGGGCGAGCGGCACGGATTCCCTGTCGCTCTCCCGGATCAGTTCCCTGGCGTGGTGCGCGGTGAGCGTCACCGGAGTGCCTGACGCCTGTGCTTCGTAGGCGCCCTTCTCCAGCTGCAGGATCTCGACGCCGCGGGAGATGTCCGCCACGAACACGGTGCCGCGGTGCCAGTACGGCGCCCACGAGGTCGCGGTGTCCGGCCGCCAGTACCCGATCTGGATCGGCTTGGCGGGGTTGGAGATGTCGAGGAACCTCGTGCCCTGGTTGTACCAGGAGTAGGCCACGATCCTCTTCTGCACGTCGAAGTAGTGCGCGGAGCACGTGACGTCGCCGGGGATCGTGCCCTCCTGGTCGTCCGGGCTCCAGATGCCGACCGTTCTCATCTCCTTGGGAGTCTCGCCCCAGCCCTCACCGTTGTGCGTGCCCTGCAGTGAGGAGATGACGAACCGGCCCTCGGTCTTGCAGGTCGGCGACCCGAAGGCCTCCTCGGTGTGCAGCAGCAAGGAGCCCGCCGGGTTCTCCCGCGTGGGCTTCGGTCCGTCGAGCAGAGTCCGGCCGACCGGGCGGAACGAGTTGTGCGTGAACGAGGTCGGCATGTCGGCCTTGGGCACGGTGCCGCCCGCGTACGGGACGGGGTCCCACGCCTTCGCCTCGCGGTACTTGCCGCTCAACGGGTCGCGGTGCCAGCCCCGCGTGTAGTAGCCGCGGGTGCCGTCGTCGCCCGCCACCCACGCGATGCCCTGGGCGTCGACCTGGACGTCGTGCGTGATCTTGCCCTCGCCCGCCTTGCCGCGGACGTCGACGGAGACCGGGAGTTCCTTCGGCGTCTTCGGATCGCGGATGTCCGTCACGAAGATCCGCCCGGTCTTGGCGTCCGACCGGTCGAGGCCGGCGGTCCACAGGAACTGGCAGTCGTTGATGCAGGTACTGGTGTGACCGGTGTTCTGCCTGTGAAAGCTGAGCACCTTGAGGTCCGCCGGGTCCACAGCGGACACGATGTAGTTGCCGGTCGGGCGGTCACCCGGCAGCGCGCGGCCGAACGAGTTGACCTCGCGCGCCAGGAACGCGAGCTTGCGCACCGGATCGACGTTGATGTCCTCGTTCTCCCAGAAGCGCTTCGTCGGGTCGTCGCCCGGCAGCGCCATCTCCTCCTTGGTGAGGTGGTCGAGGAGTTTCGGCTTGTCGAGGTCGCTGACGTCGAACGTCTTGAGCCCGGTCTCCATGCTCACGAACGCCACGTCGCGCTTGCCGTACTGGGCGAACGCGATCGAGATGGCCCGTTCGGTACCGGGAAGTGAGGCTTTCAGGCGAACGTTCTTCGCCGCCGCCTGGAGTCGTGGTTTGTCCACCACGGGGGTCTTTGGTTCGGCGGAAGCCGCCGAAGCCAGGCCTGCCGTGGTGAAGGCCAACAGGGTCGCCGCGGTCAACGTGGCAATAACCTTCATGGATCGACCCTGGCAGCGGCTCGAATGAGACGTGTAGGTCCGAACGTCTAGGGTTCTGCTCCGTGCAGGCGACTGTGTCTACTTTTAACAGTGACGGTTCCGCCACAGTCCTTCGAGATGACGGCGTTCTCGTCGACGTGAGCGCGGCGGCCGTCACGGCGGGTGGCTGGCGAATGCTGCGTCCGGGCCAGCGGGTGACCCTCGAACGTAGTCCCGATGGGGTCGTTACAGCTCTTCGCATGCCTGTTCTGTGACGAGGAGTTCACCAGACGGACGTCCTGGTTAGGGGCGCTCACGCCGAACTTGAGACACAATGCGTGACGTGAGCACGGACGACAACGACGGCAAGGCGACCCCCTCCCGACGCCGCGGAACGCGCGGCAAGGCAGCGGCCACCCCGCGCGCGGCGGCTCCGAAACGGCAGCCTCGCGCGGCGACCAGGCGAGCGTCCAACCCGCGGGCGAAGGCCGAACCCGAGCAGCAGCCGGTCGCCACGCCGACTCGGGGTGTGCCGGCGGCGCCCCCGGCGGTGACGTCGCCCGTCCTGCCCACCGACCTGCCGGACGACCGGTACTTCAACCGTGAACTGTCCTGGTTGGACTTCAACGCCCGCGTGCTCGCGCTGGCCGAGGACTCCTCGCAGCCGTTGCTGGAGCGCGCGAAGTTCTCCGCGATCTTCGCCTCGAACCTGGACGAGTTCTACATGGTCCGGGTCGCGGGCCTGAAGCGTCGTGCGGAGACGGGTCTGTCGGTGCGCAGCGCGGACGGGCTCACACCGCAGGAGCAGCTCGTCGCGATCTTCAAGCGCTCGCAGGAACTCGTGGAGCAGCACGCCCGCGCGTTCCTCGACCACATCCGGCCCGGTCTGGAAGAGCACCGGATCAGCATCGTGGCGTGGGGCGACCTCACGGACTACGACCGCTTGCGGCTCTCCAACTACTTCAGCGAGCAGGTGTTCCCGGTCCTGACGCCGCTGGCCGTCGACCCGGCGCACCCGTTCCCGTACATCTCGGGGCTGTCGCTGAACCTCGCGGTCACCGTGCGGGATCCCGAGGGCGGCGGCGAGCGGTTCGCCCGCGTGAAGGTGCCGGACAACGTGCCGCGACTCGTTCGCGTGGAAGCGGACCGGTCTTCCTCTTCGGCGACTTTCCTGCCGTTGGAGGAACTCATCGCCGCGCACCTGGGCGAGCTGTTCACCGGCATGGAGGTCATCGAGTGCCACGCGTTCCGCGTGACGCGCAACGCGGACCTCGAGGTCGAGGAGGACCGCGACGAGGACCTGTTGCAGGCGCTGGAACGCGAACTCGCGCGGCGCCGGTTCGGTCCGCCGGTCCGCCTCGAGGTGGCCGACGATATGACCGAGCACATGCTCGAACTGTTGTTGCGGGAGATGGACGTCGACCCGCACGACGTCGTGACGGTGCCCGGCCTGCTCGACCTGTCGTGCCTGTGGCAGCTCTACGGCATCGACCGCAAGACCTTGAAGGACCCGGCGTTCGTGCCGGCGACGCACCCGGCGTTCGGTGAGCGCGAGACGCCGAAGAGCGTGTTCGCGACGTTGCGCGAGGGCGATGTCCTCGTGCACCACCCGTACCACTCGTTCTCGACGTCGGTGCAGCGCTTCATCGAGCAGGCCGCGGCGGACCCGCACGTGCTCGCCATCAAGCAGACCCTGTACCGCACCTCGGGTGACTCGCCCATCGTGGACGCGCTGATCGACGCGGCCGAGGCGGGCAAGCAGGTCGTGGCGCTGGTGGAGCTCAAGGCGCGCTTCGACGAGCAGGCGAACATCAAGTGGGCGCGGGCGCTGGAGAAGGCGGGCGTGCACGTCGTCTACGGCCTGGTGGGCCTGAAGACGCACTGCAAGACGTCGTTGGTGGTGCGCCAGGAGGGTTCGACGATCCGGCGTTACTGCCACATCGGCACCGGCAACTACAACCCGAAGACCGCGCGGTTGTACGAGGACGTCGGCATCCTCACGGCCGAGCCGACGATCGGCGCGGACCTCACGGACCTCTTCAACGTCCTGACGGGCTATGCGCGCCAGGACGAGTACCGCTCGTTGCTGGTGGCGCCCTACGGCGTCCGCAAGGGCATCGTGGACCGGATCAACGCCGAGATCGAGCACGCGCAGGCGGGCAAGCCGTCCGGGGTGCGCATCAAGGTGAACTCGCTCGTGGACGAGCAGGTCATCGACGCGCTGTACCGGGCGTCGCAGGCCGGTGTGCCCGTGGACGTGGTCGTGCGCGGCATCTGCGGCCTCAAGCCGGGCATCAAGGGCCTGTCCGAGAACATCCGGGTGCGGTCGATCCTCGGCCGGTTCCTGGAGCACTCGCGCGTCTTCCACTTCGTCGCCTGCGAGGAGTACTGGATCGGCAGCGCGGACATGATGCACCGCAACCTGGACCGTCGCGTCGAGGTCGCGTTGCGCGTGGCGGATCCGCGCCTGACCAAGCAGCTCGGCGACATGTTCGACTCCGCGCTCGACGAGCACACCCGCTGCTGGGTGTTGCGGGCTGACGGAGAATGGGACGCCTCGCCTTCGGACGGCACGTCCGTGCGGGACCACCAGATGGAACTTCTCCACAAGCACGGAGCTCTTGGGTGATCAAAGCTGCTGGGGCGGTGCTCTGGCGCGATGCCGACGGTGACGTCGAAGTCGCGGTGGTGCACCGTCAGCGTTATGACGACTGGTCGTTGCCGAAGGGAAAACTCGACCCCGGTGAGACCCTCCCCGCCTGCGCGGTGCGCGAGATAGCCGAGGAAACGGGGTATTCCTCCGTGCTCGGCCGGCATCTTCGCCAGGTTTCGTACTCGGTTCGCGGCGTGCCCAAAACCGTCGACTACTACGCGGCCCGCGCGGTCTCGGGTTCGTTCACCGAGAACGAGGAGGTGGACGAACTCCGCTGGCTGCCGGTGGCCGAGGCGTCCGCTCTGCTGACGTACGAACCGGACCGCGAGGTGCTGGAGGAGTTCTCCCGCCTGCCCGCCGACCTCCTGGTCGTGCTGCTGGTCCGGCACGCGAAGGCGGGCAAGCGTTCCGAGTGGCACGAGGACGACGACCTCCGCCCGCTCTCGGACGCGGGCAGGCGCCAGGCCGCCGCTCTCCGCACGTTGTTGCCCTTGTGGGCACCGACGCGCGTCCACACCGCTCCCAGGGTCCGTTGCGTGGACACGGTGGCAGCCGTGGCGACGGACCTGGCCGTGGAGATGGTGGAGGAGCCCCGGCTGTCCGAGGAGGGCTACTGGCCCGACCCGGACGCGGGCCTCGTGCGTCTGCTGGAGGTGGCCGCGCTGGAGGGCCGGGCCGTCATCTCCTCGCAGGGAGGCGTGATCCCGTCCGTCGTGCAGTCGCTCGCCGAAATGGGCGGTCTGCGCCTCGACGAGATCCCCTGCAAGAAGGGCAGCACCTGGGTGCTCGCCTTCACCAGGCCGTTCGGCTCGTGGTCCACTTCGGACTCACCTTCGCGCTGGCCAACGCTGGTGTCGGCCCATTACCTGGCGTCTCCGCTGCCCCGTCCCTGACGCCTGATCACCCCGCCTGAACGTCGTCTGATTCCCGCCGTCTTCCCGCTCCGCCGAAAGTTCGCCTGTGGCAACCAACTCGGCCGGGAAGGCGGCGGTTTCGCTTCTGGCGGACGTTGTTCCGGGCCGGGCGGGCGTTATTCGCAGGCGTGCAGGCGTTATTCCTATTGGGGGCAGCGGAGTTCAAGGCCGGGACCGGACGACCGACTTCCCGGCGAACTCGCCGCCGCTGCGAAGCAGCGGCCAATCAACACGAAGGCCCCGGTGTGCGCACACCGGGGCCTTCCGCGTAGTTCTGAAGTGACGCAGCCTCCCTCAGGAGGCCCGTCTCACTTCTTCTTGGCAGCCGTCTTGCGAGCGGCGGGCTTCGCAGCCGTGGCCTTCGCAGCGGGCTTGGCCGCAGCCGTCGTCTTGGCGGCAGCAGGCTTGCGAGCCGTGGTGGTCTTCGCAGCAGCAGCCGGCTTGGCAGCGGCCTTCGTGGCGGTCGCCTTCGCGGGCGCCTTGGCAGCAGCGGGCTTCGCCGCAGCAGCCGTGGTGGTGCGACGGGTCGCGGGCGCCTTGGTGGCGGCCGCAGCCGTACGCGTGCGCGTCGTGGTCGTCGCGCGGGTCGTCGCGGCCTTGGTCGCCGGAGCCTTGGTGGCCGCGGGCTTCGCGGCAGCAGCGGCGGCGGGCTTCGCGGCGGCCTTGGCAGCAACGGCCTTCGGCAGCTTCTTCGCACCGCTGATGACGTCCTTGAACGTCGAGCCGGGGCGGAACGCGGGCACGTTGGTCTTCTTGACCTTCACGGTCTCACCGGTGCGCGGGTTGCGCGCCGTGCGAGCCGCACGGGCACGCTTCTCGAAGACGCCGAAGCCCGTGATGTTGACCTTCTCGCCCTTGTTGACGGAGCGCACGATCACATCGACGAGCCCGTCAACAGCAGCACCGGCGGTCTTCTTGTCTCCCAGGCGCTCGGCGAGCGCCTCGATGAGCTGGGCCTTGTTCACCTTCAGTCCCTCCCAGGACGCTCACGGCCCATAAGCGTCTGGGCCGACTAGAACGCAACGGTAGGCCCAAATCGCGAGAAATACCAATCGCCACGCCAACTTTTTCGTTGTGGCGTGGCTAATTGCGCCCCTTCGAGGGACAGGAGGCGCCGGATTCGCCCCTCTCAAGGGGTAAATCCGGCCCCCTCTCAGACCGCCGGAAGCGGATCCGTTGTGGGCAACCAAGTCTGGCGATTGCCCTCGAAATCGCTGATCTCGGCCTCGTGGCGCAGCGTCAAAGCGATGTCGTCGAGGCCCTCCAGAAGCCGCCAGCGGGTGTAGTCGTCGATGTCGAACGGGGCTACCAAGTCCTTGGCGCGAACGGTCTTGTCGGTGAGGTCGACGGTGACCGGCGTGCCGGGTTCGGACTCCAGCAACTTCCACAGGAGCTCGACATCGGACTGGCTGCACTCCGCCGCGACGAGCCCCTGCTTGCCCGAGTTGCCCCGGAAGATGTCCGCGAACCGGGACGAGATGACGACCCGGAAGCCGTAGTCCATCAACGCCCAGACGGCGTGTTCCCGTGAGGACCCGGTGCCGAAGTCAGGGCCCGCAACGAGGACGCTGCCCGCCTTGAACGGCTCCTGGTTGAGGATGAAGTACTCGTCCCCGCGCCAGGCGGCGAAGAGCCCGTCCTCGAACCCGCTGCGGGTCACGCGCTTGAGGTAGACGGCCGGGATGATCTGGTCGGTGTCCACGTTGGACCTGCGCAGCGGCACACCGACACCGGTGTGAGTGGTGAAGGCATCCATGGTCAGACCTCCAGATCTGCCGGGGCGGAGAGGGTGCCGCGCACGGCCGTCGCGGCGGCGACGAGCGGCGAAACGAGATGCGTCCGGCCGCCCTTGCCCTGCCTGCCCTCGAAGTTGCGGTTGGAGGTCGACGCGCTGCGCTCACCCGGCGCGAGCTGATCCGGGTTCATGCCAAGGCACATCGAGCAGCCGGCCTGCCGCCACTCGGCGCCCGCGTCGAGGAACACCTTGTCCAGGCCCTCGTCCTCGGCCTGCTTGCGCACCCGCATCGAACCGGGGACGACCAGCATCCGTACTCCTGAAGCGACGTGCTTCCCCTTGATGACGTCCGCCGCGGCGCGCAGGTCCTCGATGCGCCCGTTGGTGCAGGAGCCGAGGAACACCGTGTCCACGCGGATGTCGCGCAGCGGCGTGCCGGGCTCGAGGCCCATGTACGTCAGCGCCTTCTCGGCGGCCACGCGCTCGTTCTCGTCCGAGATCTTCTCGGGGTCGGGGATGCTCGCGCCCAGCGGCAGACCCTGGCCGGGGTTGGTTCCCCACGTGACGAACGGAGTGAGGTCGTTCGCGTCGATGGTGACCTCGGCGTCGAACGTCGCGTCGTCGTCCGTGCGCAGCGTCTTCCAGTACTCGACGGCCTTGTCCCAGTCCGCGCCGGACGGTGCGTGGTCGCGACCCTTGATGTAGTCGAAAGTCGTGTCGTCCGGTGCGATCATGCCGGCGCGCGCGCCCGCCTCGATCGACATGTTGCAGACCGTCATGCGCGCTTCCATCGACAGCGCCTCGATGGCGTCGCCGCGGTACTCGAGCACATATCCCTGCCCGCCACCGGTGCCGATCTTCGCGATGACGGCGAGGATGATGTCCTTCGCCGTGACGCCTTCACCGAGCGAACCGGTGACGTTGATGGCCATCGTCTTGAACGGACGCAACGGCAACGTCTGCGTCGCCATCACGTGCTCCACCTCGGACGTGCCGATGCCGAACGCCAGCGCACCGAACGCTCCGTGCGTGCTCGTGTGACTGTCGCCGCACACCACCGTCATTCCCGGCTGCGTGAGGCCGAGCTGCGGCCCGACGACGTGCACGATGCCCTGCTCGAAGTCGCCCATCGGGTGCAACCGCACGCCGAACTCCGCGCAGTTGCGCCGGAGGGTCTCGACCTGCGTGCGCGACACCAGGTCCGCGATGGGCTTGTCGATGTCGACGGTCGGAACGTTGTGATCCTCGGTGGCGATCGTCAGATCAGGCCTGCGCAGCTTGCGATTGGCAAGGCGCAGCCCGTCGAACGCCTGGGGGCTGGTGACTTCGTGCAGCAGATGGAGGTCGATGTAAAGCAGGTCCGGCTCCGCACCACTTCCGTGGCGCACAACGTGTGCCTCCCACACCTTCTCCGCGAGCGTGCGGCTCATCGCGACATCTCCCACAGTATGGACGTGCCGACAGATCTGGACTTCTCACTGTCTGGGAAGTTAGTATCGGCTTGTGGGACAGCATAGCGGGATCGGCGTGCTGGACAAGGCAGTGGCCGTGTTGAACGCCGTAGCAAAAGATCCTTGTGGCCTGGCCGAGTTGTGCAACCGCACCGGCCTCCCCCGAGCAACCGCACACCGCCTGGCCGTAGGCCTGGAGGTGCACCGGCTGCTGCGCCGAGGCTCCGACGGCCGCTGGCGCCCAGGCGCCGCTCTCGCAGAACTGGCAGGCGGCGCAACGGACCCGTTGCTGGACGCCGCCTCCTCGGTCCTGCCGCGCCTGCGCGACATCACCGGCGAAAGCGTGCAGCTCTACCGCCGAGACGGAATGCAACGAGTCTGCGTCTCCTCAGCAGAACCCCCTTCGGGCCTTCGCGACACAGTCCCGATCGGAGCAAGGCTCCCGATGACCGCGGGCTCAGGCGCCAAAGTCCTGGCCGCATGGGCAGACCCGGGCACCCAACGAGCAGTCCTGGCCGACGCCGTCTACGGCGAACGCACGCTCCTGGAAGTCCGCCGCCGAGGCTGGGCCCAGTCGGTGGCCGAACGAGAACCAGGCGTGGCCTCAGTCTCAGCCCCAGTAAGGGACTCCTCAGGCGCAGTAGTGGCAGCCGTCTCAGTGAGCGGCCCCATCGACCGCATGGGCCGCCGCCCAGGCGCCCGCTGGGCAGCAGACCTACTGGCAGCAGCCGAGGCCCTGCAAAGCCGCCTCTAAAGCACCAACCACCACGAAGGCCGCCGCCCTCCCAGGGCAGGCGGCCTTCGCGTTTTCACCCCCGACACGCCGCCCTAACAACCCCGACACGCGGACACCGCTGTCTCAACACGCACGACCCCAAACGGCCCAACCCCAACGCATCGAGCCCCCAGCCACTCCGCGAAGAAGTGTGCCTGGCGGGCAACGCCGAGGTGTCAGCGCCACGGCCGCGAGCGGGCGGAGGGGACTTCGGAGCGCGAAGCCAGCGCACGGGAGGGGTGAAAAAGGGCGGGAGGGGGCCGGGTGAGGGAGAGGCGGGGTGCAGGAGGGCCGGTCTATGGGAAGGGCGGGCGCGGGGCGGCAGCGCGGGCAGGGAGTGGACGCGCTGCGGCGGCGGAGGGCGCGGCGTAGCACTTGGTGTGGCGCGAGGTGCAGGCCCTGGGATGGGACGCGATGGGGGCGGGGCGAGCGAGAGCGGGCGCGAGAGCAGGGGCGGCGCGGCCGAGAACGAGCGGGGAGGCGGCTGCTGGGCATGCGGCGCTGGGCATGCGGCGCTGGGCATGCGGTGCTGGGCATGCGGTGCTGGGGGTTGCTAAGGCAGGAACGCGTCAGCGAGGCGTGAGGCGTCAGCGCGGGGCAGGGAATGGACGCGGAGCGGCGACGGTGGGCGCGGGATCTTGGGGTGTGGCTACAGATCGCGGACGCAGAAGTGGGGTGCGAGGTCTAGATGTGCGGCGTAGGCGTGGATTCGCGGGCACGGCGCAGACACAGTGACGGTTGGCGTGGCAGGGAACCCGCCACCGCCAAATTGGCGCACACGAGCACAACCGCCCCAAATGGTGAACTACCCCACACAACGAGACGACCGCAAGAATGCATCACCAAGCCAGCCCCACGGCGAGCGAAGCGAGACGAATAACCAAACACATTCTCAGCGCCCCACCAACCCCACTGGCGAGCGAAGCGAAGCCCCCACCGCAAGGTCCGGGCAACCCCAATGCCGGGGGTCCGGGGGCGGAGCCCGCCGGCCGGGGGTCTGGGGGCTTGGCCCCCAGAGGACAAAGCGAAAGAGGCCTGTCAGCGCTTTCCGCTGACAGGCCTCTCCCACCTCTGTAGCCCCGAAGGGATTCGAACCCTCGCTACCGCCTTGAGAGGGCGGCGTCCTAGGCCGCTAGACGACGGGGCCCTAGAACTTCTTGCTGGAGTGAACCGTATCAGATCTCTCTGTCCGGTCCAAATCCGGCTATTTAGTTCTTGTTCTTACTGTTCTTGCCTACCGCTTTTGCTTTTCAGCAGCTCCAGAAGCTTACCCGAGGGCAGTTCTTCCTTCGCAGCTGGGGTACCAGGACTCGAACCTAGACTAACTGAACCAGAATCAGTCGTGCTGCCAATTACACCATACCCCATTGGCTTTCACGATCGACTTCGTTGTCCGCTAGGAGTTCCGAGGCCCTCGTTGCTGCCGAGAGAAATACTAGACCACGCCCCCGCCAGAAGTGAAATCGGCCCCCACCAACACGCATCTGCGCAGGTGAGGGCCGGTCCCAGGGGTGAACCTCAGGCGTTGGCCGCGGACAGCTCGCAGACGAGGAGCTCCGGCAGTTCGGCGAGGTTCGTGATGGACGACAGGCCGGCGGGCAACGTGCCGCCGGTGGGGCCTGTGCGGTTGAGCCACACGCCGTGCATTCCGGCGTCGCGCGCGCCGATGGCATCGGCGTGCAGGCGGTCTCCCACGTGGACGGTGTCGCCGGGCGGGACGCCCAGGGCGAGGCACGCGGTGTGGAAGATCACGCGGTCTGGCTTGGCGCAGCCGACTTCGCCGGCGATGAGCACCGCGTCGAAGTATTCGGAGAGGCCGAGCTGGGCGATCTTCACGCGCTGGTGGCGGCCGGACGCGTTGCTGATCGCGGCGATCGGCAGGCCGGTGGCGCGCAGCCAGTCGAGCATCGGGATGACGTCCGGGAACAGGCACCAGCCGGCGGAGAGAACCTCCTGGCGGCCGACCTCGCGGCGCGTCGCCTCCTCGATCGTCAGGTCTTCACCCAAAGCCGCGAAGAAGGCCTGCGTGCGGATGTTGCGCATGTCCTCGTACTGGAGGTCGCCGGCGAGCTGGCGGGAGACGTGGTCGTCGGTGATCCGCTGCCACAACGACCAGGCGTCGGCGTTACCGACCATCGATGCCAACGCGGCTCGCGAAGAAGTGCTGTAGTCGACAAGTGTGTCGTCGACGTCCAGGCACACAGCGCGGATCTCGCCGGTTCTCTTACGCGTGAAAGTCGGGGACGCAGTTGTCACCCCGGAAGGTTAGGTGCGAGGAGGCCTCGTCCGATTCGGCTAACGAGGTGATTCCTATAGGTCCTTGCACGATCAAGCGGACCTTGAGGGCCCGAACGACCTAGTGGGACTCCTCCGAGCGCCGAAAGCAATCGGCCGGTCGAGTGTTGTTCGGCGACACAACGATCTTCGTCTCAGCACGCGGTTCCGCGAGCGCGACACTCTAGCTCGCACAACGACATTTCACATCAACCGCAACCCATTCGGGGCCTGGGACACCAGACCGTCCACTTTGGACCGTCCCAAACGAGAGCCACGCCACTCGGAACTCCGCTTGACGCCCTCGGCGATCACGAGCATGCTGAGTTTATTCAACACGAGTTGAAAAGAGGGGATCATCATGGAGAGGACGACCTGTCTCGTCGTAGGTGGCGGACCTGCCGGGATGGTGCTGGGGTTGCTGCTCGCACGCGGTGGCGTCGAGGTCACGGTGCTCGAGAAGCACGGCGACTTCCTGCGCGACTTCCGCGGCGACACGGTGCACGCGTCGACGCTCACGCTGCTGGACGAACTGGGGCTCGGCCCGGCGTTCGCGCAGGTGCCGCACCAGCTCGTGGACAAGATCGAGTCACTGATGGAGGACGGCAGTCGCATCCCGATCGCCGACCTGAGCCGGATTCCCGGTGCTCACAAGCACATCGCGATGGTGCCGCAGTGGGACTTCCTCGACCTGCTGGCGGACGCCGGCAAGCTCGAACCCACGTTCTCGCTGCGGATGAACACCGAGGTCACCGCGATCACCAAGAGCGGCAACAGGGTCACTGGCGTGCAGTACCGGGACCGCGTCGACGGGACCGAGGGCGAGTTCGCCGCGGACCTCGTCGTGGCGGCGGACGGACGGAGCTCGATCCTGCGCGACGCCGTGGACCTGCCGGTCTACCGCTTCGGCGCCCCGATGGACGTGTGGTGGTTCCGGTTGCCGCGCAAGGAAAGCGACCAGGTCAGGGGTGGCGCGGGCCGGTTCAGCGCGGGCAGTGCCCTGGTTCTTATTCCACGTGGGGACTACTTCCAGTGCGCTTTCCTGATCCGCAAGGGAACAGATCAGCAACTGCGCGCCGAAGGTGTTGAGAAGTTCCGTGAGCGCGTGACCACGCTCGTGCCGTGGCTCGCCGACCGGGTCGACCACATCCGGAGCATCGACGACGCGAAGCTGCTCGACGTCAAGCTGGACCGCCTGAAGAAGTGGCACGTCGACGGACTGCTGTGCATCGGTGACGCGGCGCACGCGATGTCGCCGATCGGGGGCGTGGGCATCAACCTGGCCGTGCAGGACGCCGTCGCGGCCGCCACGCTGCTCGCGAAGCCGTTGCGGGAGGGCACCGTGAGCGGCGCCAAGCTCGCGAAGGTGCGTCGCCGCAGGTGGTTCCCGACCGTGCTGATCCAGACGATGCAGCGGGTCATCCAGGGCAGGTTCCTGAGCCGCGTGGTGGACGGCAACGCGACGATCTCGTCGGACAAGCTGCCCGCACCGCTGAAGCTCGCGCAGCGATTCCCGCGCCTGCAGGCGATTCCCGCTTACATGGTGGCGATCGGCCCACGTCCTGAGCACGCACCGGATTTCGCGCGCAGGGCACCGCAGACCATCGTCAGGTCGTGACGAACGCCTCGGAGGACTCGCCGAGCACCATCGCCACGGCGTGGGCGCGATCACGGGCGCCCAGCTTGCGCAGGATCGCCTTCACGTGGGTCTTCACGGTGTCGTTGCTGATGAAGAGCCGCGCGGCGATGCGCGCGTTGTCCATTCCCTTCGCCATCTCGGCCAGCACGTCGAACTCACGTGCCGACAGCTGGCCGAGCGAGGCGGGCGGGGGCATCCGCGACGGCAACCGCGAGAGCGACCCCACCCGCGCGTCGATCGTGGCGGGAGCACCTCGCACCGCGGCCGCGATCAGCGGTAACAGCTCGGCCACGGGCGAGGTTTTCAGCAGGTAGGCGACCGCGCCGGCGTCCAGGGCCGCGCGGGCCCAGCTCGGACTGTCCGCATTGGACAGCACGACGACGCGGGCGCTCGGCCGGAACTGCGCCGTGTCGCGCACGGTGCGCAGCGGTCCGGCGCCCGGGACGTCGAAGTCCGTGACGACGAGGTCCACCAGCGTGCCGCGCAGGCTGCGAGCAGCCTCGGCCACGGTGTGGGCGATGCCCACAACGCGGAAGCAGTGCGTGCGGTGCAGCGAAAGCCGCAGCCCTTCGGTGATGAGCTGCGAACCGTCGACCAGCAGCACACGGGTGGACGCCAGGTCCGTCATGACACCGGGAAGTTACTCGCGGGTACCCGGTCGCGTAACCTGCCGGACGCCGGATTGCTCCGTACGGCTACCTATTTGCGACCGGATTGGTGAGCGTGCCAAGGCCGTCCACAGTCACGGAGACCGTCTGTCCGGCCGTCATCGGCCCGACGCCGGCCGGCGTACCGGTCAGGATCAGGTCGCCCGGCAGCAACGTCATGATGCCGGACACGTATTCGACCAGTGACCCGATGTCGTGCACCATCAACGAAGTACGGCCGTCTTGTTTGACTTCCCCGTCAACTTCGGTGACGACGCGGACGTCCGACGGGTCGAACTCCGTCTCGATAAAGGGACCCAAGGGACAGAACGTGTCAAAACCCTTGGCACGCGTGAACTGCACGTCCTTCTTCTGCAGGTCGCGCGCGGTGACGTCGTTGGCGATCGTGTAACCCATGATCACGCTCGCGGCCTTGGCCTTCGGCACGTCGCGGCAGGGCTGACCGATGATGACGGCCAGTTCTCCCTCGAAGTCGACGCGCTCGGACGCTGCCGGCAGCTTGATCTCGACGTTCGGCCCGATCACCGACGTGTTGGGTTTGAAGAACAGCAGCGGCTCCGCGGGAACCTCGTTGCCGAGTTCCTTCGCGTGGTCCGCGTAGTTCCGCCCCACGCCAATGATCTTGGTCGGCAGAATGGGCGCGAGCAGCCGCACGTCGGCCAACGGCCACTTCCGGCCGGTGAACGTGGGCGTGCCGAAGGGGTGTTCGGCGATTTCCGCGGCCTCGTCGCCTTGAACGGCGACGAAGGCCACGCCAGCGGGATGAGCAATTCGGGCAATGCGCACACTGCCAGCTTACGAGGTCAGCCCGACCGCATCGACTTGTGCACGAGCGCGTCGCACAACGCGAGCCAGGACGCCTCGACGATGTTCCCGTGCACGCCGACGGTCGTCCACTCGCGCTCGCCGTCCGTCGACTCCACCAACACGCGCGTCACCGCGTCCGTGCCGGGGTGCTCGGTGAGGATGCGCACCTTGTAGTCGGCCAGCTCGACAGTGTCCAACCAGGACAGATGCGGCAGCAACGCCTTGCGCAGAGCGGCGTCCAGCGCGTGCACGGGCCCGATGCCCTCGGCCGTGGCGATCACCCGCTCCCCCGCGACGTGCACCTTGACCGTGGCCTCGGACACGATCTCCCCGTCAGAACGGTGATCGAGCACGACCCGGTAGGACTCCAGCGTGAACGGCGGAGTGTC
The DNA here is from genome assembly GCF_043632865.1 of Lentzea sp. JNUCC 0626. Lineage (NCBI taxonomy): Bacteria > Bacillati > Actinomycetota > Actinomycetes > Pseudonocardiales > Pseudonocardiaceae > Lentzea > Lentzea sp. JNUCC 0626. The sequence continues at coordinate 8,852,885 of NZ_CP171635.1, read as the reverse complement.
CAGTTCGGACAGCTCCCCGCGCAGCAACAACTCCAGCGACGCGTCGGCGGCCTCGAACGACCACCCCTTGGCCTCCAACTCCTTGACGCGAGCCAGCGCCGTCCCGACCTCGTTCCCCCGGCCGGCCAGGTCGAGCCCGAACTCACGTCCCTTGAGTTCGATGCTCGCCCGACCGGCCATCTCGGTGACCAGCACCCGCATGTCGTTGCCGACGGTGTCCGGATCGATGTGGTTGTACAGCTCCGGATCCACCTTGATCGCGCTCGCGTGCAGACCCGCCTTGTGAGCGAATGCTGACGACCCGACATAAGCCTGGTGGGTGTCGGGTGCGATGTTCGCGATCTCGGCCAACGCATGGGAGACGCGGGTGAGCTCGGCCAGCGCCCCGGTCGGGAGCACCTCCATGCCGAGCTTGGTCACGAGGTTTCCCACGACGGCGAACAGGTCAGCGTTACCCGCTCGCTCGCCATAACCATTGGCAGTGCACTGCACATGCGTGGCGCCCGCCTGAACGGCCGCGATCGTGTTGGCCACCGCACAGGACGTGTCGTCCTGGCAGTGAATCCCCACGCGAAAACCAGTCTTCTCCACAACCTCGGCGACCGTGCTCGCCAGATTCAACGGCAACTGCCCGCCGTTCGTGTCGCACAACACGACCACGTCCGCGCCACCCTCCACAGCGGACTCCAGCACCCTCAGGCTGGTGTCCGGCGAGAACGCGTACCCGTCGAAGAAGTGCTCGGCGTCCAGGAACACCCGCCGCCCGTGGTCCTTCAGGAACCTGACCGTGTCGCGCACCATCTTCAGGTTCTCTTCGGTGTCCGTCCGCAAAGCACGTTCGATGTGCCGCAGATCCGACTTGGCCACCAACGTCACCACGGGAGCCTGCGACTCCAGCAACGCCCTGACCTGCAGGTCGTCCTCGACCTTGACCCCGGCCTTGCGCGTGGCCCCGAACGCGACCAGCTTGGCGTGCTTCAGTTCCAGATCCCCGGCCGCCGCCCGCGCGAAGAACTCCGTGTCCTTGGGCAGAGCGCCGGGCCAGCCGCCCTCGATGAACCCGACGCCGAGCCCGTCCAGCAAGCGCGCGACCGCGAGCTTGTCCGTGACGGAGTACGAAATGCCCTCACGTTGTGCGCCATCGCGCAACGTCGTGTCGTAGACGTGGAACTCGTCGGCAGGGCCTGCCATCGGGGTCATCTCCTCATCAGGGCAAACAAAAAGACCCCCCGCGGGATGCGAGAGGTCTGCGCGTCGGGTGCCAGGGGCGGCAACTACCCGACGCGCTCGTCAATAATGATGGCGGTGAACTGAGCCATGTCCGGGATGCTGCCACAGCTCAGTCCGGCGTACCAAGCGACGGGAGGAAATCTCCCACTATCTGGTCACGGGTTCACGCCTGTGACGCAAGGCAAGCTCCACACGCAACCGCAGTCGCGAACGCAAGGTGACCACCGCCCAAGCCAGGCGCACGCACCACGCAACCGGCGGCCACCAACGCACGCCCACCACCTACGAATCCTGGCGTGGCGAAGCCGAAGGCGAGCCCGAACGGGCTGCTACCAGGTTGGCCAGCCGGTTCCACCGCTCATGGCGATTGGGGCTTGACCTTGAGGGGCTGGATGCCAACCTGTCCGGTCCGGCCGGGGCGTACTTCACCCCGGCCTTTGAGGCCGCGAATGCATCCAGCTAGAGGCTCAAGGTCAAGCCCCAATCGCAACCCCGCTCTTCGTCACGACCTGACGGACCACCCTCGCAACCGCAGCCCACCCCAACAGAACGCAACCAACCCCGCTGGAACAGCAACCCGCCAGCAAAAGCCGACCCGCGTCAGCTCCCAGCCAGGAACTTCGCGAACGCCTCCACCGAAGCAGCATTCCGAGGCCCCTCCACCAATGCCGCATACGGCAACGAGAAGAACCTCTTCCCCTTCACCGCCGGAGAGTTCCCCAACGGCGCGAACCCCTCCAAGAACGCCTGCTTCTGCTCAGGCGTGTTCGCCTCCCCATCGGCGTAGTCCACGATCAACACCACCTCAGGATCCCGCTGCACCACCGTCTCCCAACTGACCGTGGTCCACGAATCGTTCAGATCCCCGAAGATGTTGTCCCCACCAGCCTTGGAGATCACGTCCTGCGGCGCCGCGTTCTTCCCGGACGTGAACGGCTGGTCCTGCCCGCTGTCGTACAGGAACACCCGAGGCCGGGGCTTCCCCTCCATCAACTTCCCGGCACGCTCGATCTGCGCCTGGTACTCCTTCACCAGAGCCTCGGCCTTGTCCGAGACCCGGAAGATCTTCCCGAGGTTCCGCAGATCCGTGTAAAGAGCATCAAGCGCGGGCATGATCCCCCGCTGCTTCCCGACACCGTTGCGGCAGGCCTCGGTCAGCTGGTACGTGGCGATCCCCAGCCCCTTCAACGCGTCCGGTGTGAACCCGGTGCTCTCGGAGAACCCGTAGTTCCAGCCCGCGAACACCAGGTCGGCGTTGACCCCCTGCACCACTTCCTTGGAGATCTTGTCCGACAGGTGCTTCGCCGAGTCGAAGTCGGCCTTCCACGGCGACGTCCGCACGTCCACGGTGTCCTTACCGTTGACCACGTAGCCCGCCATCCGGTCCTTGAGGCCCAGCGCGAACATCATCTCGGTGATGCCGGTGTCGTTGGTGACCACTTTGGACGGAACGGAGGGAAAGGTGACCTCGGTGCCGCAGTTGGTGATGGTCACCGGGTCCGAGGTCGACGGCCCGGAGGCGACCGTGGCGCCGCAGCCCGAGACGAGCAGCAGCGCGACAGCGGAGACGAGAGCGGTTCTCAACTAACTGACCTCCTGGTCGAACAGGAGTTGGGGAACTCCCGTGGTCGGGTGGCGCACGACGTGCGCGGTGACGTGGAAGACCTTGGCGATCAGCTCGGGCACCAGGACCTCGTCCGGTGTGCCGGAGGCGACCAGCGAACCCTCGTCCAAGACGTACAGGCGGTCGCAGTAGGACGCGGCGAGGTTCAGGTCGTGCAGCACGGTCAGGACCGTCACGCCCAGGCCGCGGGTGAGCGACAGGACTTCCAACTGATGCCGGATGTCCAGGTGGTTGGTCGGCTCGTCCAGCACGAGCACCTGGGGTTCCTGGGCGAGAGCGCGGGCGATCAGAACGCGCTGCCGCTCACCGCCGGACAGGCTGAGGAAGCTGCGCGACGCCAGGTGCTCGACGTCGACCCTCTCCAAAGCCGACGCCACCACGGCAGCGTCGCGGGGTGAGCGGTCGTGCGGCAGGCGGCCCATCTCCACGACCTCGGAGACCGTGAAGTCGAACTCGACCTGCGATTCCTGGGTCAGCGCCGCGAGGTGGCGGGCCACGTCGTGTCGCTTGTGGACGTCCGTGCCGTCGAGCCGGACCGCGCCCGAGTCCGGTTTCAGGGCGCGGTAGACGCAGCGCAACGTCGTGGACTTGCCGCTGCCGTTCGGGCCGACGATGCCGACGACCTCGCCGGACGCGTGCAGCGTGACGTCCGAGATGATCCCGTTGACGGTGACCTGGTCGACCTCGACGCGCATCAACGTCCTCCGAACACGTAGGTCCTGCGCCGCATCAGGAAGATGAAGCAGGGCACCCCGATGGCCGCGGTGATGACGCCCAGAGGCAGTTCCTCCGGCGCGGCCAGCATGCGGGCGGCGACGTCGACCCAGACCAGGAACGACGCTCCGGCAAGGGGGGCCAGCGGCAGCACCCGGCGGTGGTCGGCGCCGACAACCATGCGCGTGAGGTGCGGCAGCATCAGGCCGACGAACCCGACCGCGCCGCTGACCGCCACCAGCACGCCCGTGATGCCGGCGGTGACGATGAACAACTGCGTGCGGAACCGGTTGACCGTCACGCCCAGCGTCGTGGCGGTCTCGTCGCCCATCGCCAGCGCGTTGAGCTGCCGGGCCCGCGTCATCAGGTAGACGATGCCCAGCAGGGTCACGACGAGCGCGATCGGCAACGACGTCCAGGTCGCGCCGCCCAGGCTGCCGAGCAACCAGAACATCGCGCTGCGCGCGGCCTCTCCGTGCGGTGCCTGGAACACCAACAGCATCGCGACGGCAGAGAACCCGTACGCCAGCGCGGTTCCGGTCAGCACCAGCCGCAACGGTGTGAGCCCTCGGCTCGTGCGTGCGGTGAGGTAGACCAGAGCCGTGGCGCCGAGGCCCGTCACGAACGCGCCGACGGAGAGCGCGTACACGCCCAGTCCGGACAGGACGCCGAGCGTGGCCACGGCCGTCGCGCCGACGCTCGCCCCCGACGAGATGCCCAGCACGTAAGGGTCGGCGAGGGCGTTGCGGACCATCGCCTGGATCGCGACGCCGACCGTGCTCAGCCCGGCCCCCACGACCGCGGCCAGCAGCACGCGCGGCAGCCGGATGTCCCAGACGATGTGGTACTGCCCGGCGAGGTCGGCGGGCACGGTGCCGCCGGTCAGCGCCGCCCACAGCAGGTCCAGGGTGACGTCGAACGGAACGGACACGGGGCCGAGCGCCACGCCCGCGACGATGCTGACGGCGAGCACGCCGACGAGCGCGCTGATCTTCCCGATCACTGAGGCCCTTCCCGCAGTCCACGGCAGGAGTTTCTGGTTGCACCGGGCGCGGGTATTCGGGCTCGTCACTCTCAAGAGAGAGACCTACCGTTGCGGGTCAGCGCCGGAATCAGACCGGACTTCCCCCACGCACGACGTCAGCACTCTAACCCGGCGCGATCACCCGTCCGTGCGGTAGCGCAGCAGCACACCGCTCCCCTTCTGCTCCACGGACGTGAGACGCATCTCGGCGGGAACGTCGAAGAGACGCTCCCCGGCGCCCACCGCCGTCGGGAACACCATCAGCCGGTACTCGTCCACCAACCCGTGAGCAGCCAACGCGCGCACGACACTGATGCTGCCCGTCACGATGACGTCCTGCCGTGCCTTCAACTCACGGGCAGCAGGCAGGAGATCGTCGACGACGAACGCGTTCTGCCAGGCAGAAGCGCTGGTCAACGTGCGTGAGGCCACCACTTTGCGCAGTGCGTTCGTCTGCGCGGAGAGCGGGTCGGTGCGCGTGGGCCACAGCCGCGCGAAGTGCTCCCAGGTCGTGCGGCCGAGCAGCATCACGCCCGTGTCGAGCAACGGCCCGAGCCCGAACTTGTCCCCGCGACGGCCTCGGGTCCGTGCCGGAACGCCCACCCACCACCAGGGGTGCCCGCAGCGCCGTCGGGGTCGGAGACGACGCCGTCCAGTGTGACGAACTCAATGACAATCAGATCGCTCATGCACCTGCTTACCGGCGAGGCCAGCGATACTCATCGCGATGACGGCCACGGGTTTCGAGACGCGCATCGGGCAGCACCGCAGCGAACTGCTGGCCTACTGCTACCGGATGCTCGGACCGGTCCACGAGTCCGAGGACCTGGTGCAGGACACGCTGCTCAGGGCGTGGAACGCCCGCGAGCGCTACGACGAGCGCAAGGCGTCGGTCCGCACCTGGCTCTACCGCATCGCGACGAACGTCTGCCCGACCGCGCTCGAAGGCAACGCCCGCCGATCGAGCGGTGCGCCGCGACAGCACGCGGTCTGGATCCTGCGCGAGGTGCTGGAGTTCAGCGCCGCCGAGGTCGCCACACAGCTCGGCACGTCGACGGCGGCGGTGAACAGCGCCCTGCAACGCGCCCGCGCGGCCCTGCCCGACATCCCGGTGACCAGGACTCGGCCGTGTTCGCCGCGTTCGGTCTGCCCACAAGCCTCTGACCTGCACGAAAAGAAAACTTCAAAAAAGTTCTGGGTGCGTGTCGATCCGGCGGGGCACCCGTTCGACCTCTGGATGTCAACGAACGAGACGCAAGGAGAACCACCGTGAAGTACATGCTGATCATGCGCGCCACCGACGAGGCCTTCGCCAACATGGGCGACTTCGACATGGACAAGATGCTCGAGACCGTCGGCGCGTTCAACGAGGAACTGATCCGCGCCGGCGTGCTGCTCGCCGCCGAGGGCCTCTCCGACCCGTCCGAGGGCGTCGTCGTCGACTACTCCGCCGAGCCCGCGGTCGTCACGGACGGCCCGTACGGCGAGACCAAGGAGCTGTTCAACGGCTTCTACCTGCTCAACGTCGCCTCGATCCAGGAGGCGGTCGAGTGGGCGAGGCGCATGCCGATGACCGGCCCCGGCTTCAAGACCGAGATCCGCCGCGTGCCGTCCATCGACGAGTTCCCGCAGGACAACGAGTACATCCAGAAGGAGCGCGCGTGGCGTGAGGCAAACGGCCAGATCTGATCCGAAGCGCTGAAACGCCGAAGCCCGGCCGGAGAGATCCGGCCGGGCTTCAAAACGTTCTGACGATGAACCTCAGCCCGTGCGGACGTTCGACGACACGAGTGCCGCGAGACGGTCGCCGATGGCGTAGGTGGCCCCAGGCGACTGGTGGTCCCTGGTCGCGAGATCAAAGGCCACGGAGGCCTCGATCCGGCGCGCCGCCTCGTGCTCACCGAGGTGGTCGAGCAGCAGGGCGACCGACAGCACGGCGGCCGTCGGGTCCGCGATGCCCTGGCCGGCGATGTCCGGGGCGGACCCGTGCACCGGCTCGAACATCGACGGGTTGCGCCTGGTGACGTCCATGTTTCCCGAGGCGGCCAGGCCGATGCCACCCGTGACGGCGGCGGCCAGGTCGGTCAGGATGTCGCCGAACAGGTTGTCGGTGACGATCACGTCGTAGCGGCCCGGGTCGGTGACCATGTGGATGGTCGCCGCGTCCACGTGCTGGTAGGCCACGGTGACGTCCGGGTGCTGCAACGAGACCTCCTCGACGACGCGCGACCACAACGAGCCGGCGTGCGTGAGGACGTTCGTCTTGTGCACCAGCGTCAGGTGCCGGCGCTGACGGTTCGAGGCGCGCGCGAACGCGTCCCGGACCACCCGCTCGACGCCGAACGAGGTGTTCAGCGAGACCTCGGTCGCGATCTCGTGCGGCGTGTCCTTGCGGAGCAGGCCGCCGTTGCCCGCGTACGGGCCCTCGGTGCCCTCGCGCACCACCACCATGTCGATCTCCGGCGGGTCCGCGAGCGGGCTGCGGACACCGGGGTAGAGACGAGCAGGGCGGAGGTTCACGTGGTGGTCGAGTTCGAAGCGCAGCCTGAGCAACAGACCGCGTTCGAGGATTCCGCTCGGCACCGACGGGTCGCCCACCGCGCCGAGCAGGATCGCGTCGTGCTGGCGAAGCTCTCCCAGCACCGACTCGGGCAACAACTCTCCCGTGGCGTGCCAGCGCGCCGCGCCGAGGTCGTAGCGAGTGATCTCGGCCGCCGGAACGACCTCTCCGAGGACCTTCAGGGCCTCAGCGATGACCTCGGGCCCGATCCCGTCTCCTGGGATCACTGCGAGCCGCATCCACACACCTCCCAGGTGTCAGTCCCCAATTGGTGGGACTACTTTCCTCCGCGAAAGGCTACCGGCAACGCGACCGCTCGCCGCATGCCGGACACCCCATCGGGGTGTTATCTCCCGTACTGCGGGACACCCACACGGCCCATTCCCCACTTTCGAGTGTCACTCGACCGCAGGAAGGGGATCGCGTCAAGGGGTGACGGGCGGCAGTTCCAGCCCGTGACATGCCAAGAGGCCCGGTTCCAAACGAAGAACCGGGCCTCTCGTAAAACATCCGACCTAGTAGAGGTCTAGCGCCGCACTAGTACCCGCCTCGCCCGGCCGACTTCACCAGGACGACCGACGCGCGGTCGCCGTTGGCGTTGTGGTGGTTGAGGACCAGCAGGCCGTCGGACTTGTCGGCCTTCAGCGAGGCCTCGTTCTTGTTGACGACGAGCGCGGTGCCCGGCTTCGCGACGTACGAGAGCGCCGCGTCGCCGCCGCCCTGCGCCCACAGACCCGGCTTGAGCGGGTCGAAGGACAGCTTGCGGTCGATCACGTCGATCAGCTTGTTCGCGTTGCCCGGCGCCACGTAGTAGCCCGCGGTGCCCACGGTGTACGAGACCCGCGCCGAGTCCTTCGTCGCGTCGATGCCGAGAGCGCTGAGCAGCACCGGCAGGACGACGACGTTGGTGTCCTGGACGTTCGCGTCGACGTCGCCGAACAGGCCGTTCACGCCCTGGATGTCGACGGTCTCGCCCGTCTTCAGGTCCACGGTGGACGCCACCAGCAGGTCGGTGTCGGTCAGGCGGGTCGCGAACACCTCGAAGTCCGCCGTGCCGTCACCGTTGGTGTCGATGTCGACGAACGGAATGGTGTTCTTGCCCAGGTTGTACCAGTTGCCCCAGGTGGCGACACCGAACGCGAGCATGGCCTCCTCGGGCTTGCCCTGCGCCTTGGCGAGCGGGGCCGTGGAGGCCGCGCCGACGTAGCGGAGGTCGCCGCCCTTGGCCGTCTCGTTGAGCGCGCAGTTCTCGGTGACGTTCCGCTTGCAGTCGCGCAGCTTCGGCGACTGGGCCTGGAGTTCGAGAACGCTGATCAGCGAGCGGTAGGCCTGCGAGCCGGTGCCCTGGTCGAGACCCTTGCCGGTCACGTTCAGGATCGCCTGCTTGTCGTTGCCCCGGAACTTGAGGCTGGACGCGGTCTTGATGTCCGCGACCGGCTTCGGCGCCGCGTACACCGACAGGCGCAGCGGCACGGTGGCACCGGCGGTCGGCGTGAAGGTCACGCGACCGGAGGCGTCCGCGAGGAACTGCCGCGGCACGTCGAGCTGGTTCGGCTCGACCGTCGAGTCGACGGTCTTGCGCAGCGCCTTCGGGTCGGTGATCTTCAGCGTCACCTTGACGCGGGCGATGCCGCGCGGGCTCAGCTTCACCTTGTCCTGCGAGAGCACGTAGCTCACGCCGGGGATCGTCGTCGCCGCGGTGTAGCCGACCTTGTACTCCACGGACTTCGTGGACTTGTTGACCAGCTTGATGGTCTTGGACTTCTCGAGCGCCTTCGCGACCTCGACGACGCCGAAGTTCGCGCTGACGTAACCCTTGTCGTCCTCGACGTAGGCGAGCACCTGGTTGTCCAGCGCGGACTTGCCGTCCACGCGGCCGGTGCCGACCCGGTTCGGGGCGAAGGTCTTGCCGTTCTCCTTCACGTCCGCACCGGCGGTGTTCATGATCGAGGCCTTGACCTCCTCGAGCGTCCAGTCCGGGTGCGCCTGGCGGACCAGGGCCGCGATGCCCGCGACGTGCGGGGACGCCATCGACGTACCGGAGATCACCGAGCGGTCGTTGCCGGAACCGACGGCGGTCGACGAGATCGTGTCACCGGGCGCCGCGACGTCCGGCTTGATCGAACCGCTGCGGGTGCCGCGGCTCGTGAACGAACTCGGGGTGTCCGAAATGGACTGGTCGTACGTCGGCGTCGAGGTGCGCAGGTCACCGGCGAGGCGGACGACCAGCGTGCCCGCGTCCAGCAACGGGCGGATCGCCGCGGTGGCGGTGCCGGTGAACTGGAACATCGGGATGCCCGCGTTGCCCGCGATGCCCGCCGCGAAGTTCTCCAAAGTGGACGAGAGGAGCACGCCCTGACCACCGGCGGCCTGCACGTTGTTCGCGCGGACGGCCGAACCGCAACGGCGCGTGGCGTCGTTGTCGTCCCACTCCAGCCACACGAACTTGCCGGCGACGTTGTCGGTGATCGCGACGCAGCCGTCGGCGTTGCCCGCCTGCGACAGCTTCACGACCGGCAGTTCCTTGTTGTAACCGAGGTAGCCGGTGAAGCTCTGGCTGTACTGACCGGGCTTCTGGCCCTGGCCCTTGACCTCGGCGCCGTCCCGCAGCACGTAGGAGTCGCGCACGGACGCGACGGTCAGCGCCTCGGGCGTGTTGCCCGGCGAGCCGCCGATGTCGTAGAGGTCGCCGCCGTTGCCCGCGGAGAAGACCGGCATGACGCCGACCTTGTACAGCTTCTTCACGAAGAGGCTGTCGGGGTCGTCCGGGGCGCCGTAGTCGGAGCCGAGCGACAGGTTGACCACGTCGAGGTGGTCGGAGAAGTCGCCGTCGCCGTCGGGGTCGAGGGCCCAGTCGAGGGCCTGCGACGTGACGTTGGTCGAGCCCTCGCAGCCGAAGACCTTCAGCGCGTAGATCAGGGCCTTCGGCGCGGTGCCGGGGCCGATCTTCATCGCGTTGAGCTTGTCGGCGTCGAGCTTGGTGTAGTCACCCTTGAACGTGCTGCCGTCGGCGTTCTCACCGAAACCGGCCGTGGTGCCCGCGACGTGCGAGCCGTGGCCGTTGCAGTCGATGGGGTTCGGGTCGGGCTTCGGCGTGTTGATCGCCGGGTCCGTGCTCTCGCCGTCGTAGGTCTCGCCGACGAAGTCGTAGCCGCCGACGACCTTGGCGGTCGGGAAGTTCGGGTCGGCCTTGGTCGGGTCGACGGCCTTGAACGCGTCGACCGTGCCGGGGCCACCGAAGTTGGCGTGCGTGTAGTCGACGCCGGTGTCGATGATGCCGACGCGGATGTCGTCGCCGAGCTTGCCGTACTGCTGCCAGACGTTGAGCGTCCTGGTGAGCTGGACGGCGTTCGAGTTCTGGCGCTTCTTCGGCACGACCGGGTAGACCGCGAGCACGTCACCGCGCTGGGCCAGGTCGCGGACCTTCTGGGCGTCCGCCTTCACGACGACGCCGGGGACACCGTTGGAGGTGCGGTACAGCTCCTCGGTCTTGGTGTCCGCGCTCTTGAGCTGGCCGACGACCTGGTCCGCGGTGGCGGCGACGTCGTTCTTCGCCTGCTTGGCGGCCTGCTTCGCGGCTTCCTTGCCCTGGCTCTTCTTCTCGTCGAACGCGTCCACGGCCGGCTTGCGGTCGAGCGCGACGAACGCGGTGACCGAACCGGTCTGGTTCAGCCTGGGAGAAACCTTGAGCTGCAACGCTTTGGCGTCCAACCCGTGTGCACCCTTGACCGGCTGCGCGAGCTCTGGGCTCTGCGCCTGTGCGGTGGCGGGTGCGATCAGCAGTGTGGTGATGGCAGAGAACACCACCAAACTCGATCGTCTCTTCACAACGTTGCCCCAACCGAGGTGTGTGCCTTCGACCCGCATCCAGATGTGCCGTGCCCTCTACGGCACCGGGTCAACCTCGGTGGGACGCTAATCGCTGATCGTGTCTTTGCGACTGCCCCGAAAGTATGAATGTGCTCTACGGATAGTTGCCTGTTACGACTTCGTTGTGAACGACGATGTAACCGGGAAGGGGATTTTGTCCGTCCCCTTCCCGGTTTGTCGTGACTATCCGAAGTCGACAGAGCGGACCGTGCGCGCGCCGACGGCGGCACCGATCGGGTCGAGAACCTGCGTGTCGACCGGGCGGTCCACGCGCAGCACCATGACGGCGTCGCTGCCGGTCTGGCTGATCTGCGCGGCCTCGATGTTCACGCCGGCCTCGCCGAGCAGCGTGCCGACCGTGCCCATGACGCCCGGACGGTCCGGGTACTCCAGCAGCAGCACGGTGCCTTCGGCCCGAAGGTCGAAGTTGCGGCCGTTGATGTTCACCAGCTTCTCGACCTGCGCGATGCCGCTGACCGTGCCGGAGACGCTGAACGTGCTGCCGTCCGCGTGCACGGCCTTGACCGTGACGAGGCTGCGGTGGTTCGGGCTCTCGGGCTCCTTGACCAGGTCGACGCTCACACCGAGGTCGGCGGCGAGGCTCGGCGCGTTCACGAACGTCACCTGCGACTCGACGACCTTGCTGAACACCCCGCGCAGCGCGGCGAGCGGCAGGATCGCGACGTCCTCATTGGACAGTTCGCCGCGCACCTCGACCGTGACGCTGGTCGGCGCCTTGGGCGACAGTGCACTGAGGACGGTGCCGAGCTTCTGCACGAGCGGCAGGTACGGGCGCACCTCCTCGCCGACAGCGCCACCCTGGACGTTGACGGCGTCCGGCACGAACTCGCCGGCCAGCGCGAGGATGACGCTCTTCGCGACGTCGGTGCCCGCGCGGTCCTGGGCCTCCGCGGTGGAGGCGCCGAGGTGCGGCGTCACGACGATGCCGGGAACGTTGAACAGCGGGCTCTCGGTCGTGGGCTCGGTGGAGAAGACGTCCACGCCGGCGCCGCCGACCTGGCCCTCCCTGACCGCCTCGGCCAGCGCCTCCTCGTCGATGAGGCCACCGCGGGCCGCGTTGACGATGATGACGCCGCGCTTGGCCTTGGCCAGCTGCTCGGACCCGATGAGGCCCTTGGTCTCCGGCGTCTTCGGCAGGTGGATGCTGATCGCGTCGGCCCTCTCGAGGAGTTCCTCGAGGCTGACGAGCTCGATGCCGAGCTGGGCGGCGCGGGCGTCGGACACGTACGGGTCGTAGGCGATCAGGTTGACGCCGAACGCGGCGATGCGCTGCGCGAACAGCTGGCCGATCTTGCCGAGGCCGACGACGCCGACGGTCTTGCCGTTGATCTCGACACCGTTGAACTTCGAGCGCTTCCACTCGTGGTTCTGCAGCGTCTCGTGCGCGGCCGGGATCTGCCTCGCGACGCTCAGCAGGAGCGCGACGGCGTGCTCGGCGGCGCTGACGATGTTGGAGGTCGGGGCGTTGACGACCATCACGCCGTTCTGCGTGGCGGCCGGGACCTCGACGTTGTCCAGGCCGACGCCCGCGCGGGCCACGACCTTGAGCTTGCGGGTGGCCGCGAAGACCTCGGCGTTCACCTGCGTGGCGGAGCGGACCAGGAGGGCGTCCGCGTCCTGGACGGCCTCGAGGAGGGCCGGGCGGTCGGTGCCGTCTACGTGGCGGACTTCTACGCCGTCGCCGAGAGCGTCCAGGACGGACGGCGCGAGCTTCTCGGCGATGAGGACAACAGGTCGGCTCGTGTTGCTCACGGACATCGCTCCCAGGAAGGGTCGGATCGTGGGGCGCGGGCGTGGTCGGGGGCGGCTGGCCCGCGCCGACCGGGCACCGCAATGTGTCCGGACTGTTAACGAGCATAGACAGGGGGCTTGCGCGGGGATTCCGGCGGGTGGCTCAGGTCACCTGTCTCGTCTTGGAGTATGGGACGGGTGGGGGGTGTACGTGGCGTTCACCGGATCGGGTGATGTCCAGTTCCTGGGATGCTGGGGTTCGGTTGCGGGTCGGCTTGCGTGCGTTCTGTTCGGTTCCAGCGGGGTTGGTCGCGTATCTGGGGTTCCGTCACCTTGCGAGGGTGGGCGCGCGGGTCATGACGAATGAGCGGGGTTGCGATTGGGGCTTGACCTTGAGCCTCTAGCTGGATGCATTCGCGGCCTCAAAGCCGGGGTGAAAGCGCCCCGGCCGGACCGGACAGGTTGGCATCCCGCCCCTCAAGGTCAAGCCCCAATCGCCATGAACGGCGGAACCGCTACCCAGACCTGATCAGCCCGTTCGGGCTCGCTTCGCATCGCACGCCAGGACTCGTAGGTGGTGGAGTTTGCGTTGGTGGCTGGCGGTTGGCACCGCGCACTCGGGTTGCGTTGTCGGCGTGCGGTTGGGAGCTCGCGCCGAAGCCAAGACGGCGGTCACCTTGCGTTCGCGACCGCGAGTTGCGTGCGTGCGCACGTTTCGTTCAGAGCTCGGCTGCGCCATCGCGATGCCTACGCTCTGACGGGCTCGCCTTCGGCTTCGCATCTCCCCAAGCCACTGTGGCCGAACGCATCGCCGCTTTGCGCTCGGCTGGCTAACGCTCCGCTGGTTGGCGCTCGGCCGCCCTGCACGAGCGGGGCTACTTCTTCTCGTCGTCCCAGGGCTCGTCGAACTCGCCGTCCTTCGCGCCCAGCACGAAGGCGTCCCACTCGCTCATCGTGAAGGTGAGGACCGGTTCGAGCTGCTTGGAGTTGCGCATGGCCACGTAGGTGGCGCCGTCGGTGTGTTCGACGAAGGCGATTTCGACGTGGCCGTCTTCCGGTTCCGGCTCCGGTGGGCGCTTCCACTCCGCGTTGCGCAGGTCCAGCTTGCCGCGGACGTGGGCCTTGTCGTCGTAGATCGGCGCGCTCTCAGACATGAGAGCCAAGCTAGCGGATGGAGTCGAACGAAAGCGGAAAGGCCCGCAGAGCGTCACACACGCTCCACGGGCCTCCCTTGACGGAAGCTCTGATGCCGAATACGTCAGGCCGTCTCGGTGATCGGGCGGTCGACCCACGACATCATGTCGCGGAGCTTCTTGCCGGTCTCCTCGATCGGGTGGGCTTCGCCCTCCTGCTGGAGCTTCTTGTAGTTCGCGCGGCCGTTGTCGTCCTCGGCCACCCACTCGTTGGCGAAGGTGCCGTCCTGGATCTCGCCCAGGATCTTCTTCATCTCCTCCTTGACGGCGGGGGTGATGACGCGCGGGCCGCGGGTCAGGTCACCGAACTCCGCCGTGTCGGAGATCGAGTAGCGCATGCGGGCGATGCCGCCCTCGTACATGAGGTCGACGATCAGCTTGAGCTCGTGGAGGCACTCGAAGTACGCGACCTCGGGGGCGTAGCCCGCCTCGGTGAGGACCTCGAAGCCCGCCTGGACGAGCGCCGAGGCGCCACCGCAGAGGACGGCCTGCTCGCCGAAGAGGTCGGTCTCGGTCTCTTCCTTGAACGTCGTCTTGATGACGCCCGCGCGGGTGCCGCCGATGCCCTTGGCGTAGGACAGGGCGAGGGCCTGGGCGTTGCCCGAGGCGTCCTGCTCGACGGCGATGAGGGCAGGGACGCCCTTGCCGTCGACGAACTGGCGGCGGACCAGGTGGCCCGGGCCCTTCGGGGCGACCATGGCGACGTCCACACCGGACGGTGCGGTGATGAGGCCGTAGCGGATGTTGAAGCCGTGGCCGAAGAAGATCGCGTCGCCCTCGTTGAGGTTCGCGGCGATCTCGTTGGCGTAGATGTGGCGCTGCGCGGTGTCCGGCGCCAGGATCATGATCACGTCGGCCCACGCGGAGACCTCAGCCGGCGTGCCGACCTCCAGGCCCGCTTCCTCGGCCTTGTCGCGGGACTTCGAGCCCTCCTTCAGGCCGATGCGGACCTCGACGCCCGAGTCGCGCAGGGACAGCGCGTGGGCGTGGCCCTGGCTGCCGTAACCGATCACGGCGACCTTGCGGCCCTGGATGATGCTCAGGTCGGCATCGTCGTCGTAGAAGATCTCGACGCTCACAGCATTTCCTTCTTTCTGGGTTTCTAGCGAACCGCGGTGGCGGTGATGGAACGAGCGCCACGGCCGATGGCGACCATGCCGGACTGGACGATCTCGCGAAGCCCGTAGGGCTCCAGCATGCGCAGCAACGCGTCGAGCTTCTCAGAAGTGCCCGTTGCCTCGATCGTGACCGCCTCGGGCGAGACGTCGACGACCTTCGCGCGGAAGAGCTGAACGGTTTCGAGGACCTGCGACCGCACCGTCGCGTCCGCACGAACCTTAATCAACACCAGCTGCCGCTGAACGGAGGCCGTCGGCTCCAGTTCCACGATCTTGATGACGTTGATGAGCTTGTTGAGCTGCTTGGTGACCTGCTCCAGCGGCAGCTCGTCGACCGACACCACGATCGTCATGCGCGAGATGTCGGGGTACTCGGTGCGGCCGACCGCGAGCGACTCGATGTTGAAGCCGCGGCGGGAGAACAGGCCGGCGACGCGTGCGAGCACACCGGGCTTGTCCTCGACCAAAACGCTCAGCGTGTGCCTGGTCATCAGATGTCCTCGTCGAACAGGGGGCGGATGCCGCGGGCGGCCATGATCTCGGAGTTGCCGGTGCCCGCTGCGACCATCGGCCACACCTGGGCGTCCTTGCCGACGACGAAGTCGATGACGACGGGGCGGTCGTTGATCTCCAACGCCTTCTGGATCACCTCGTCCACCTCCGCCTGCGACTCGGCGCGGAGACCGGCGCACCCGAGTGCCTCCGCCAGGAGCTTGAAGTCTGGGATGCGGTGCTTGTGCGTCCCCAGATCCGTGTTGGAGTACCGCTCGCCGTAGAACAGCGTCTGCCACTGGCGGACCATGCCCAGGTTGCCGTTGTTGATCACGGCGATCTTCACCGGCAGGCCCTCGATGGCGCAGGTGGCGAGCTCCTGGTTGGTCATCTGGAAGCAGCCGTCGCCGTCGATGGCCCACACCGTGCGGTCCGGCTCACCCGCCTTGATGCCCATCGCGGCGGGCACCGCGAAGCCCATCGTGCCGAGGCCGCCGGAGTTGATCCACGTGCGCGGGTGCTCGTACTTGACGAACTGCGCCGCCCACATCTGGTGCTGGCCGACCCCTGCGGTGTAGATCGTGTCCGAAGGGGACAGTGCGCCGATCCGTTCGATCACGAACTGGGGGGACAGCGTGCCGTCCTCCGGCCAGTCGTAGCCGAGCGGGAACGTCTCGCGCAGCGACTTCAGCGTGTCCCACCACGGCGTGAGGTCGACGGCCTTCGCGGTCTCGCGCTCGGTGCGGACGGCGTCGATCAGCTCGGTGATGATCTCCTTGCAGTCGCCCACGATCGGGACGTCCGCGCGGCGGTTCTTGGAGATCTCGGCCGGGTCGATGTCGGCGTGGATGATCTGCGCGTCGGGGGCGAACGAGCCGAGCTGGCCCGTGACGCGGTCGTCGAACCGGGCGCCCAGGGCGACCAGCAGGTCCGACTTCTGCATCGCCGCGACGGCCGCGACCGTGCCGTGCATGCCGGGCATGCCCAGGTGCTGCTCGTGCGAGTCGGGGAACGCGCCGCGCGCCATCAGCGTCGTGACGACCGGGATGCCGGTGTCCTCGGCCAGGCGCAGCAGTTCCGCGTGGGCGTCCGCCTTGATGACGCCGCCGCCGACGTAGAGAACGGGCTTGCGGGCGGCCACGATCAGCTTGGCGGCCTCGCGGACCTGCTTGCCGTGCGGCCGGGTCGTCGGCCGGTAACCGGGCAGGCGCATCTCGGGCGGCCACGAGAAGCTGGTCTGCTCCTGCAGCACGTCCTTGGGGATGTCGACGAGGACCGGGCCGGGTCGGCCGGTCGCCGCGATGTGGAACGCCTCCGCGATCGCGCGCGGGATCTCCGCGGCGTCGGTCACGAGGACGTTGTGCTTGGTGATCGGCATCGTGATGCCGCAGATGTCCGCCTCCTGGAAGGCGTCCGTGCCGATCAGCGGCCGCGACTGCTGGCCGGTGATCGCGACGACGGGCACGGAGTCCATGTTCGCGTCCGCGAGCGGGGTGACGAGGTTCGTCGCACCCGGACCCGAGGTCGCCATGCAGACCCCGACCTTGCCGGTGGCCTGCGCGTATCCGGTCGCCGCGTGCCCTGCGCCCTGCTCGTGGCGGACGAGGATGTGCCGGACCTTCGTGGAGTCCAGCAGCGGGTCGTACGCGGGAAGGATCGTCCCGCCGGGAATGCCGAAGACCACTTCGCAGCCGACCGCTTCGAGCGACCGGACGAGCGACTGAGCACCGGTTACACGGATCGGTGCGCCCGTCGGCGGGGCCGGTTTGGGCCGCGGACCTGGACGTGGCGACGTGGGCTCGGGAGCCTGTCGCGATGGTGCGCTGGTCATCATTGCCTCGTGGGTTTCGGGGTCCGGACACGAAAAAACCCTCGACAACCCGAAGATGGGTCGTGCGAGGGTCGCGCGTCGACGCAGGCTGTTCGGCTCAGGCGTCGACGCGCCTGAGAAGTACGAGAACGAGCGTGCGCTGCATGGCCGGGACGTTATCGCCTCTGGCAAGAGGGCGTCAACTCTGCGAGATGGAATTCCCGGATCGTGGACGTGGAACAATCGTCCGGGTGAAGAAGCTGGTCTTTCGCATCCCGGCAACGGCCCTGCTCGCGGCGGCTTTGATCGTCATCTGCGTCACCCCTGTGGCGTGGGCCGCACCGGGACTGCAAGCGCTCTACCTCGCACCGCTCGGCTACGCCTACTGGGTGCTCCGCAACCGCACGACGGTCACCGAGGAGGAGATCGTCGCGCGCGGCGTGTTCGGCACCACGACGCTCAAGTGGACCGAGGTGAAGTCGATCCGCCTCGTGCAGAAGGGGTGGCTGCGCGCGGTCAGGGAGGACGCGTCGGAGGTGACGCTGCCCGCTGTGCGGTTCATGCACCTGCCGGCGTTGTCGGTGGTGAGCGGTGGGCGCGTGCCCGACACGACCGTTCCCGAGAAGGTCGAAGAGCCCGCAGAAGAGCCCATTGAGGTCGTCGAACAGCCCGCCGAGCCTGCCGAGAAGAAGTCCGGGGAAGTCGTAGAGTCGGAGAAGTGATCAAACGGGTTCCGCTGCTGAGCCTGCTGCTGTCCGTCGCGGGCCTGCTGACCTCGGCCTACCTGACGTACACGCACTTCAACGCCAACGCGCTGCTGTGCTCGGCCGACGCCGTCATCGACTGCGAGACGGTCACGTCGAGCGAGCAGTCGGCGTTGCTGGGCATCCCCGTCGCGTTCCTCGGGCTCGCGTTCTTCGCCTTCCTGACCGTGATCTGCCTCCCGTTCGCGTGGCGGATCGACGCGCTGAAGTGGGTGCGGCTCGGAGCGGTCGGCGTGGGCGTGTTGATGGTGGTTTACCTGGTCGCGGCGGAGATCCTCATCATCGGCAAGATCTGCCTGTGGTGCACCGTCGTGCACGTGATCACGCTCGCACTCGCCTATCTGCTGGTCGCGGCGAGTCTGCGCACGAGTAGCCTTTGAGGCACCGCTCCCAGACTTGGTGACGCCTCACCCGGCCGTCCCGCGCGCACTTTTCTTGAACTGAATCTGGAGGAGCAGTGCCTCAGCTCCGCTCTCGCACCACCACGCACGGTCGCAACGCCGCCGGAGCCCGCGCCCTCTGGCGCGCGACCGGCATGACGGACAGCGACTTCGGCAAGCCGATCATCGCGATCGCCAACTCCTACACGCAGTTCGTGCCGGGTCACGTGCACCTGCGTGACCTCGGGGACATCGTGGCCGAGGCGGTGCGCGAGGCGGGCGGTGTCGCACGCGAGTTCCACACCATCGCCGTCGACGACGGCATCGCCATGGGCCACAGCGGGATGCTCTACTCGCTGCCGAGCCGCGAGATCATCGCCGACTCCGTCGAGTACATGGTCAACGCGCACCAGGCCGACGCGATCGTCTGCATCTCGAACTGCGACAAGATCACGCCCGGCATGCTCAACGCGGCCATGCGCCTCAACATCCCCGTCGTGTTCGTGTCCGGCGGCCCGATGGAGGCCGGCAAGGCCGTCGTCGTCGAGGGTGTCGCCGTCGCGCCGACGGACCTCATCACCGCGATCTCCGCCTCCGCCTCCCCCGCCGTGAGCGAGGACGGGCTCTCCGAGGTCGAGCGCTCCGCGTGCCCGACCTGCGGTTCGTGCTCCGGCATGTTCACCGCGAACTCGATGAACTGCCTGACCGAGGCGCTGGGCCTCTCCCTGCCGGGCAACGGCTCGACGCTGGCCACGCACGCCGCGCGCCGCGAGCTGTTCTCCGAGGCCGGTCGCGTGGTCGTGGAGCTGTGCAGGCGCTGGTACGGCGAGGACGACGAGTCGGCGCTGCCGCGGTCGATCGCGAACCGCAAGGCGTTCGAGAACGCGATGGCGCTCGACATGGCCATGGGCGGCTCGACGAACACCGTGCTGCACATCCTCGCCGCCGCGCAGGAAGGCGAGATCGACTTCACGCTGCAGGACATCGACGACCTGTCCCGCCGCGTGCCGTGCCTGTCCAAGGTGTCGCCGAACAGCGACTACCACATGGAGGACGTGCACCGGGCCGGCGGAATCCCCGCGCTGCTCGGCGAGCTCTACCGCGCCGGACTGCTGAACGACGACGTCACGTCGGTGCACACGCCGACGCTGGCCGAGTGGCTCGGCAAGTGGGACATCCGCGCGGAAAATCCGTCCGCCGAGGCCATCGAGCTCTTCCACGCGGCGCCCGGTGGCGTGCGGACGACGGAGGCGTTCTCGACGTCGAACCGCTGGTCCTCTTTGGACACCGACGCGGCCGGCGGCTGCATCCGCGACGACGAGCACGCCTACACGCGCGACGGCGGCCTGAACGTGCTGCGCGGCAACCTGGCCGAGCGCGGCGCGATCATCAAGTCCGCGGGCATCGACGAGGAGCTGTGGCACTTCGAGGGCCCGGCGCGCGTCGTCGAGTCCCAGGAGCAGGCCGTCTCGGCGATCCTGAACAAGGAGATCCAGGCGGGCGAGGTCCTGGTCGTGCGCTACGAGGGCCCGTCCGGTGGCCCCGGCATGCAGGAGATGCTGCACCCCACGGCGTTCCTCAAGGGCTCCGGCCTCGGCAAGAAGTGCGCGCTGATCACGGACGGCCGGTTCTCCGGCGGTTCGTCGGGCCTGTCGATCGGCCACATCTCGCCGGAGGCGGCGGGCGGCGGCACGATCGGCCTGGTGCAGAACGGCGACCGGATCCTGATCGACGTCCACGAGCGCAGGCTCGAACTGCTGGTGGACGCCGACGTGCTGGCCGAGCGCCGCGCCAAGATGGAGGCGTCCGAACGGCCGTGGCAGCCGGTGGACCGGGTCCGTCCGGTCACGGCGGCGCTGCGGGCGTACGCGCGGATGGCGACCGACGCGTCGACCGGTGCCGTGCGCAACCCGGACCTCTAAAGCACGAAAGCCAGCGCCACGCAGATCCCGAACACGAGCCAGCCCGTCAGCGGACCGCTGACGGGCTGCTCCGTTATCTTGACCATGACGCCGGCGACGATCAGGCCTGCGAGCAGGCCGAGCGGCGGTAGCAGGGACTTGGCGGTCAGACCGAACGGCAACGACACCAGGTAGACGACCGGGAACCCGATCACCAGCAGGGACAACTGGAGTGCCGCGCCCGTCACGTTCTTCCGCATTGAGGTGTTCTACCGGAAGACGAAGAAGGTGACAGCCGCTCCACCCGCGCCGAGCACCAGCGCGATGAACCCGGCCGCCAGCGGATGCCGGAACCAGCTGCGGTTGTAGTCGAGCGCCGCGCGGCCCGGCCCGGCGAACAACGCCGTGAACGCCATGCCCGCCAGCGCGAGTTCGAGCTCGACGCCGTTGGGACCGAAGAAGCCGCCCTTGTACTTGAGCGCGATGACGTTGGCCATCACCGCGAGCAGACCCGCCGCCGCGAGTGGGGTGAAGAGGCCGAGCACGATCAGACCGCCGCCCGCGAGTTCCGTGACACCGGTGACCCACGCCAGCACGGTCGGCTCGCGGTAGCCCATCTTCTCGAGCGACTGCGCGAAGCCGTTGATGCCCGGCCCGCCGAAGAGCCCGAACACCTTCTGCAGGCCGTGCAGCAGGAAGATGCCGCCGAGCACCGCGCGCAACCCGAGCAGGCCGAGGTCGGGTCCGGCCGTCCAGCCGAACTTCTTGCGGTCGTCGGCGAACAGGTCGTCGTCATCCCGGTTGTCCACAGTGGACACGTCGAGCGGCGTGTAGGCCGTCGTGTCGAACGACTTCGTGGTCGAGTCGTACGGCGAGGTGACGTCCGACCCGGCTCTGATGGTGCCGTCGTCGAAGTGGTGCGCTCCCCCGCCCCCCGAGTAGAACGAGTCGTCGGAGAACGCGCTCGAACCGGCCGAGCCCTTGTCGTGAGTAGCCACGCCCGCACGCTAGGGGGCCGCGCGCGGGCACGCCAGAGCCGAACGGCAGCCCAATTTCACCCTTTTGGCCCAGCGACCGTTTTCCGGACCGGGAAAACCTCAGTAGGTCCCGTGCACCAGGTTGCGCGGCTCCTCGCCGTTCGCGAACCGCGTGATCTCCGCGCGGGCGATGGCGTACGCCCGGTGCCCGCTGCCCGTGCACGACCCGGCCACGTGCGGGGTCAGGAACAGCCCCGGCGCCGTCCACAGTGGATGGTCGGAGGGCAGCGGCTCGGGGTCGGTCACGTCGAGGGCCGCGCGCAGTCGTCCCGAGGTCAGCTCCGCCAGCAACACGTCGGTGTCGACGACCGGCCCGCGCGCGCCGTTGACCAGGATCGCGCCGTCCTTCATCGCGGCCAGGAACTTGGCGTCGACGAGGTGCCGGGTCTCCTCCGTCATCGGCGTGAAGATCACCACGACGTCGAACTCGGGCAGCAGGTCCGGCAATTCGTCCTGACCGTGCACACCCTCCCGCGCAGTGCGGCCGACCAGCGTGGCGGTGGCGTCGAACGGTTCGAGCCGCCTGCGCAGCTGCTCCCCCAGGTCACCGGCGCCGACGATGAGCACCTTCTTGTCCTGCAAGGTGTCCGTGCCGTGGTAGTCCCAGCGGCGTTCGGCGCGCGCCTGCTCGAAGACGAGGAAGTCTCGATAAATGACCAGGAGGGCCCCGATGGCCCACTCCGCCGTGCTGCCCCCGTGGGCACCGCGGCCAGTGGAGAGCATCACACCGTCGGGCACCTTGCCGATGAAGTTCTCCGCGCCGGCACTGAGCAGCTGCACGAGTTTGAGGTTCGGCAACTGCCCGAACACCTCGCGCGGGTCGGTGCCGGAGAGGAACTTCGGGATCAGGACCTCGGCGTTCAGCCCGTCGGCGGGCAACGGCTCCCCCGGCACGTAACGAACCGTCCGGACACCGTCCACCTGAGACAGCGCTTGAACCCCGAATTCATCTGGCACGAGCACGGTGAGCGTCACGTGGTCAACGTACGTCAGAATGTCTGCCATGCGGGAGCACGACATCATCGCGTGGGACGGCACGAAGATCCGGACCTGGCACGCGCCGGGAGAAGGCACACCGGTGCTGCTCTGCCCCGGCGTCGGGTCGGGGCCTGAGTCCTGGCCGTCGCTGACCGACCGCCCAGGCCTCGTCAGCTGGTACATGCGCGGCACGATGGGCTCGGACCGGCCGGTGGACGAGCGCAACATCTCGCTCGACGACCACGTCCAGGACGCGCTCGCCGTGCTGGACGACGCGGGCGTCGAACGGTGCGTCGTCGCCGGGTGGTCGATGGGCGTGACGATTGCGGCCGAGTTGGCGTTGCGTCACCCGGAACGCGTGGCGGGCCTGCTGCTCGTCGCCGGTGCGCCGGGCGACTCGTTCGACGCCATGCTGCCGTTGGTCCCCAAGAACGTGCGGCGGCTCGTCGGGCTGACGGGCACGAAGTTGTTGCAGCAGGCCGGTCCGGTGCTGGACCAGGTGCTGCACCGGGTGCCGGTGACGGACGCGACGGCGTTCCTGTTGCGGCACAGCGGGGTGATCAAGCCGTCGAGCGACCCGAAGGCCGTCACGCACGCCGTGGGCCGGTTCCTCCAGCACGACTGGCGCTGGTACTTCACCCTGGCGCTGGCCCTCGGCGAGACGCCCCGGCAGGACCTCTCCCCGATCGTGTGCCCCGTCACACTGCTGGCCGGGCGCGACGACCTGCTGGCGACGACGGAGAGCATGTCCGGGCCCGTGGGAGCGTTGCCGCAGGCCCGGCTGCGGGTGCTGCCGTGCAGCCACTACCTGCCGCTCGAAGCGCCCGAGGTGGTGGCGGACGAGCTCGACCTGCTGCTCGACCGGGTGAGCTCGGTCGACTTCGCCACGTCGGAGGCGTTTCGTTGACGAGGTCCGCCTGTTAGCGATCGAGGGAGCCGACGCAGCGAAGTCTCTGAACACGTGTTCGATACGATCGTCCACGTGAAGCTGGTGGTGCAGGTAAAACTGTTGCCAACGCCTTCCCAGGCGGCGGCGCTGGCAGCGACCCTGCATGCCTGCAACGAGGCGTCGAACCACACGTCGACGGCGGGTGGTCAAGAAGGTCGTCGACGCCTACGCAACCCTCCGCGCGTGTATCCGCTCGGGCAACCTGGGCGGCCAGAAGTCCCGGCGACGCGTCAAGGCCGAGTCCAAGCCGATCATGTTCCGCCGAGAGGCGGCGCAGCCGTTCGACGACCGCTGCCTGACGTGGCGGCTGGACACGCAGACGGTCAGCATCTGGACAACCGCAGGCAGGATGAAAGACCTGCGGTTCACCTGCTCTCCTGACCAGTTGACGACGTTGCGTGCGCACCGCCAGAGCGAGTCTGATCTGCTGCTCCGCGACGGCATGTGGTTCCTGGTCGCAACCTGCGACGTACCAGAGCCAGAGGTCTTCGAGCCTGCCGACTGGATCGGCGTAGACCGCGGCATCAACAACCTGGCCACCACTTCGGACCTGGCCAACTACCAGGGCCGCCGACTGCAACGGTACCGCCGCTGGCATGCCCGCAAGCGCGCCGAATTTCAGTCCACACGGACAAAATCAGCGAACCGTCGCTTGAAGAGGCGGGCACGCGAAGAGGCCCGTCACACCACCCACATCAATCACCGCATCGCCAAACAGATCGTGGCTGTTGCCGAACGCACCGGCCGTGGCATCGCCTTGGAGGAACTCCACGGCATCCGCGACCGGGTACGGCCCCACCGGCACCAGCGAGCCACACAGTCGTCCTGGCCGTTCCACCAACTCGAACAGCACATCACCTACAAGGCCCGTCGGGCCGGTGTACCAGTGCTGCTGGTGGACGCTCGCTACACCTCGCAAATGTGTCCCAGGTGCTCGCACACGTCCCGCGCGAACCGCCCCAACAGGGACACCTTCTCTTGTCGTCGATGCGGTCTCGCTGGACCCGCCGACGTCGTCGCCGCCGTGAACATCCGTGACAGGGCACGGCGCGCGTGGGTATTCGTCACCATGCCCTTACCCACAGCCGCCTGAGCAGTTGTGGGTAGATGCGGCCCGCACGCCACCGCCAGTGGCGGACGAGGAACGCGATCTGGGCTGAAGGAACCGAACACAAGCTCGCTTTCTCCGCTCATCAGAGTTGACCAGAAGTTGACGGTCTCGCACCTAACCTGGACCCGTGGTTCGTTCCGTTGCGTTGCTGACCGCCGTCTGCCTGCTGGCAGCCGGCTGCGCGAGCTTCCCCGATGAGCCGACGCCGACGCAGTGGAGCGCGCAACCACAGCTGACCCCGCAAGCGGGGCCGAAGCCGGAGCTGCCGGGCGAGTACCGGCCGTCGCCCGGCGATCCCGGCCGCAACCCTCCGCCGCAGAGCGTGCCGCCGCCCCAGGGCTGCAAGGACTACCACCCGGCCGTCGTGGCCACCTGCCTCAACACCGTCACCGGCGTCGCCCCGATCGGCGCGGACGCCCAGGGCGGGGTCGCCGCGTACGCGACCGAACGCGGTGGGCGCCTGCTCAAGGTGGCCAAGGACGTCGATCCCGTCGTGGTCGCGCAGCTCGAGGTCGACGCGTCGACCGACGGCGGGCTGACCGGGCTCGCGTTGTCGGCGACGTTCGCCGAGGACCAGCTCGCCTACGTCTACGTGACGACCGCGACGGACAACCGGGTGCTGCGCATCGCCCCCGGTGACACGCCCAAGCCGATCCTCACCGGCATCCCGAAGGGCCCGTCGGGCAACCGGGGTGTGCTGGCGAGCGACCGCAAGGGCGCGCTGCTCGTCGCGACCGGGGACGCCGGCAACCCGGCGCTCGCCGCCGACCCGAACTCGCTCGCCGGCAAGGTGCTGCGCATCGACGGCTCCGGGCAGCCCGCGCAGGGCAACCCGACGGCCGGCACCGCCGTGGTGTCCACCGGCCTGCGCCTGCCCGGCGGTCTGTGCGTCTCGGCCGACACCTCGAAGATCTGGGTGACGGACTGGGCCGCGTCCGCCGACGTCGTCTACCGCGTCGTGCCGGGCAAGCTCGGCGACGCCGCGTGGGCGTGGCCGGAGCGTCCCGGTGTGATGGGCTGCGCCTCGTACAGCGACCAGCTGTCGGTGACCACGTCCAAGTCGCCCGGGTACCAGTCGTTGTCGATGAACGCCGCCGGGTCGTTCACGGGCAAGCCCGAGATCGCCATGGCGGAGGACGGGTTCGGCCTGCTCGGGCCGATGGAGATGCTGAACGAGTCGGCGTCGCTCGTCGGCACGGTGAACAAGGCCGGTGGCCAGCCCGTGTCGTCGGACGACCGGGTCGTGATCATCGTGCGCCCGAACAACGGCGGCGGGACCAAGGACTGAGCGGCTGAGCGGCTAGGGGCTGAGCGCGAACTCGGCTCCTCCCGCGTGCCACCAGCGTGCGTAGACCTCGCTCTCCTCGACCAGCCGCAGGTAGCCCGCGGCGACCTGTTCGCCCAGGTCGTCGATCTCCGCGGCGACCGGTGCGTCCGTGCGCCAGGCCAGCACGACCTCGCGGACCAGCGGGTTCCCGGTGATCGGCAGCCGCGCGACGCCGGGCGGGGTGCCGCCGACCGGGTAGAGCGGGCAGACCGCGCCGGACTCCTTGATCAACGTGAGCGCGACGTGCGCCTCGCTGCTGAAGTGCGCGATCTTCTGCTCGAACCCGGCTGCCGCGCACTCGCGGGCGAAGTGGGCGTTCATGCCGCTGTCGTCGGGCTCGGGCATGACCCACTTGTCCTCGGCGAGGGCTTCGAGCGGGATCTCGTCGGCCTGGGCGTGCGGGTGGTGGTCGGGGACGCCGGCGAACAGCGGTTCGCGGGTGAGCAACCGGTGTCCGACGTTCGGTGGAAGGGTGAGCGGAGTACCGGGAAATTGACGCATCACCGCGATGTCGAGTTCGCCGGTCGTGAGCAACGCGGTGAGCGTGCCGGTCTCCTTGATGGTGCGACTCGTGACGTTGTCCTTTAACGCGCCGACGAGTAGTCCGAAGTGATAAGCGGGGATTCCTGCGAGCCTGGTGGGAGCGCTGGCGGATTGCGTGTTACGGCGCGTTACGCGTTCCAGCGTGACGAGCTGGGTGAGCATCGACCGCGCTTCCTGGACGAAGTCCTGACCGGTCGGGGTGAGCTTGACGCCGTCCGCCGCGCGCAGGAAGAGAGCGCCGCCCAGGTGGTCCTCGATGCGTTTGAGCTGCGTCGTCACTGCCGGCTGGGTGAGGTGCAACCGGGCGGCGGCCTTGCGCAGGCTGCCGCAGTCGGCGATCGCCACGACCAGTTCGAGGTGCCGCACTTCCAGACGCATGCGCCTGATGTTATCGCTCAATGTAATAGGGGGAATACCCTTCGCGATCTGTCGTGAGACAGCGCGGTCTCGATACGTTCGGTCACGTGATGGAATTGGCCGAGCGCCCGACGCGCACCGATGCGGTGCTGTTTTCGGATCGCGCAGTGAAAACGTTTCTGGAGGCTGCGTCCGCCGAATACTCGTTCATCACCGAGGACGAACCGAGACCGTGTTTCGCGGTGCTGCTCGGACGGTCGGAAGGCGCTGAGGCCGTGGTCACCGAGGTGGCGTTCGGCCGCAACGCCCGGCTGACCGACCCGTCGGCACGCGAGGAGTTCTCGTCAACGATCGTGCCGCGGTTCGGGACGGCGTACGAGAACCCGGTGCGGGCGTGGTGGCTCGACCCCGCCGACCTGCTGACGATCACGCGGGCGGCGGACGCGCGGGACCTGGACGTGCTCGGGTCGATCCACCTGCACCCGGACTGGCACCGGCTCGGGCCGGAGTGCGAGCGGAACCGGCCGTTGAGCGACAGCCCGACGCCGATGGACGAGCACATGTTCCGCAACAGCGGGTGGCCCGTGAACGTCGTCTGTTACCTCGAACGCCGCCATGGCGGCCTCTACTACTCGCTCGCCGCGTGGGATGCCGAGTGCCTGCGCCTGCCGTTGAGGACGAACCACTCATGACCGAAGAGATCTACGCGCTGTGGCAGCGCATGGAGCAGGGCTGGGCCGACGGCGACGCGCTGGCGTTCGCGTCGGTGTACGCCGAGGACGTCGACTTCGTGAACGTGCGCGGTGAGGAGTTGCTCGGCCGTCAGGCCGTCGCCAAGGGACACGCCGAGCTCTTCGCCGGGCCGTACCGCGACACCAAGCTGAGTGCCGAGATCAGCCTGGTCAGGCCGTTGACCTCGGAGATCTCGGTCGTGCACGTCACTTCTTCGATCGCCCCGGCGGGCATCACCACGCACGCGCAGGCCGTCGTCGTTCGGCGTGAGCACGGGTGGGAGATCGCCGCGTTCCACAACATGATCCCGAAGGGAAAGTCATGAGCAGGCCCCGGTTGCGGCACATCGCGTTCGTCGTCCAGGACGCGAAGGAGATGGCCGACTTCTACACGTCGAAGTTCGGGATGTCGTTGTTCCACACGGATCCCGACGGCAGCCACTTCGTGACGGACGGGTACGTCAACCTGGCGTTGATCCAGCAGCGGCTGGACGGGGACGTGCCGACCGGGTTCAACCACTTCGGGTTCCAGGTCGAGTCCGTCGAGCCGTACCTGGAGACGCTGGAGCCGAAGCCGGCGTTGCGGGGCGGGGACAGGCCGTTCGCCGAGTACCGGGCGATCGATCCCGAGGGCAACTGGTTCGACCTGTCCGCGCACGGTTTTCTGCCGCCAGGGGCCGCAGAGGTTTAAGCCGCAGGTTTAGGTCTGGGCGCCGCTGGGCACCCATGTACGGGGTATGTGCAAGAGGGGCGGGGAAGGCGTCGGGGCCTCCCCGCCCCTCGCTCTGTCTAGCGGGTGCTGCTCCAGAACAGAGCGCGCGCTACCTGCGCGTACAGGCCCTTCGGGTGGTTGCGGAACATCGGTTCCGTGCCGAAGAGGACCACTCGTGCGCCGTTCGTCGCCGTACCGGACACGACTGCGGCTTGTCCTGCTGCTGCGTCCTGACCGCCCGTGCCGTTGTCCCGTGCGTGCCAGTGGCCCGCTGCGATGACCGTGCTGCCATAGCGCTGTTCGACCGTCACGCCCGTGCCGAGGTTCGTGAACCACTGCGGGGAGTAGACGAACGAGTGCGGCAGCGCGTTGGTGCCGACCGGACCGGTGCCGTTGACGACGTTCACCACGCCGTTGGCGTCCTCCCAGCCTGCTACCGACGTCGCCTGCAGGAGCTTGGCGTCGGCGTTGAACCTGCTGCCCGTGGCGCCACGCGTGACGACACCGCCGCGCTTGAGGAAGTCGTCCAGCGCGGCCTTGGCGGTGGCGTTGAGGCCCGTGTAGCTCAGGCCCGACCCCACGTACAGCGCGTCGATGCGGCTCCAGTCGAAGCCCGCGTTGAGCACGGCCGTGGAGATCGTGCGGACGTCGAACCCGGACTCCCGCAGCACCTGCAGTTCGTCAGCCGAGACCGCGGCCGCGATCGTCTTGCGCTGCAAGGGTTCTCCGCCGGGCTTGGCGGTCGTGAAGCGCACGCCGTAGCGGTCGGCGACCTCCTTGGCGGCCGCCCTCTCCTT
The DNA here is from genome assembly GCF_043632865.1 of Lentzea sp. JNUCC 0626. NCBI lineage: Bacteria > Bacillati > Actinomycetota > Actinomycetes > Pseudonocardiales > Pseudonocardiaceae > Lentzea > Lentzea sp. JNUCC 0626. The sequence continues at coordinate 8,823,911 of NZ_CP171635.1, read as the reverse complement.
GCCGGGCACGACGACGGTGCCGTCGTCCTGGCGGCGGAGTTCGAGGCCACGCGCCAGCAGGTCGTTGACCGCGCTGACGTCCTTCTGGTCGGTGAGGCCGAGGGCGAGGTCGGCACCCGGCGCGGCGCTGACGTCCCCGGTCGGCGCGGCGGCCGCGACGGGCTTGCCGTCGAACCGGAACTGGCCGCTCTGGTACACGTCGACCGACGCACCCCAGAGCAGTCGGTGGCTCCAGCCCGAGATGTCGTACATGACCGGCGCCTTGTCGGAGATGTCCGCGCCCTGCTCCAGCATGACGTTCGCGAGGCCGCGCTTGGGCTGGTGCAGGTCCACGACGTACGAGCCGGCCGCGTACTTCTTGCCGTTGAGGGTGAACGCCTTCTCGGCCCGTTCGACCCGCACGTCGTGCCGGACGAGCTGGTCGACGAGGCGCGCGGTGGCCGCGGCCGACCGGTCGTTCGTGATCACGTAGGCGCGCGGGAACTCCGTGGTGAACCGGTCCTCCGGCCCGAAGCCGGGCACGAAGCCGTCCGGGATGTACCGCTGCTTCTCGCCGTTGGCGCCCCGGCGGAACATCTCCGTCTGGTTCGCGATGAGGCTCTTCCGGTTGTCGTCCACGTAGTCGAGCGTGGTCTTGATGGTGGCCTCGACGACGTCCGTGTTGATCTTCGACCGACGCTGCAGTTCCGCGGCCGGAAGGTTGTCGTAGTCGACCCGGTTGACGCGCATCGGGATCTCGATCGTGTACGACACGGCCCCGTGGTACATCGAGTACTGCGCGGTGTAGATGGGCGCCCAGCCGTCCCACTCGCCGACGGGGTAGTCGCGGAACGGGATCTCCGGCTTCGCGGCCTCGGGGTGGCCGAGCGCCTGCACGGCCTTCTCCATCTGCAGGCCGTTTTCGTAGCCGTGCTTGATGTACAGGTCGAAGTCGTAGTTCTGGCCGTGCGGGGGCGTGGTGGGCTCGATGAGCGTGTTCGCCACGTACCCGTGCTGGTCCAACATCATCAACGGCTGCGTGCGTTCGACGATGTCCTGCATGGCCCGGTTCTCGGGCTGCGAACTCGTGACGAAGTCGCGGTTGAGGTCGAACCCGGCGTTGTTGGCGCGCGTGCCGGCGACCCGGCCGTCCGGGTTGGCCGTGAGGTTGAAGTAGATCCTGCTGCGCTGCAACAGGTTCTTCGTCTCTTTGTCGTTGCTCGTGGCGAGGTGCTCGATGACGCGCAACGCGCCGTCCGTGCCCTCCCACTCGTCACCGTGGATGTTGTTGTTGATCCAGATCGGCGCCTTGTAGAGGGGATGCGGAACGGTCCGCCCCTCCTCGATGTTGGCCCGGAACCGCTCCTGGATCCTCGTCTCGGCCGCACTCTCCGGCGCCGTGAGCGTGACGAGGTACAGGTCGCGCCCGAGCGTCGACTGCCCGACGACCTCGACGGACACCCTGTTGCTCTTCTGCTGCAACGCGTTCAGCTTCGGGGCTAGTGCGTGGTACGGCTGGAGGCCGAGCTTGATCGACTTGTCGGCGGCGTTCTCGGGATAGGTCCGGAGCGTCGTCCGACGTGGATAACCCTGGTGTCGGTCGGCCTTGTTCTCCCCCTGCGCCAGTGCCTGGGTGCGCAGGAAAGCGCTGTCCAACGTGGCGACTTCGTTGCGCTCGGGCCCGTTGCCAGGCTCTCGGTCTGGACTGGACGGTTGCGCCGACCCGGTGGCGGGCGCCGCCACCACCGCGGCGGCCGCCAGGATCACGGCGAGCAGAGTTCTGCGCATACGGACTTTTCTCGCACAACGGCCCGCGCATCGACTAGAGCCGATAGGCGGGCCGTTGCATCCCCTCGGTCAAGACCTGTGTCTCCGAGAGTGACACAGACTCTCGACTCCGGGCGAGAAAAGTTCACCAAGCACGCGCACACTCTGCGTGCTTCCCACCGCTGACCAGGGCGTTCATTTCACCGAACGCCCTGAACCACTCGTTCGGCCTAGCTCCAGCGGGCGGACTACTTCGGGTTCTGGCCGCAGCACTGAACAACCACAGCGGCGTCGCTCTCCTGCGCACCGGCAGGACCCACGGCGATGCCCAGCATCGCAACGGCAGCCGCCGCCGTCACCAAAAATGCACGAAACATCAGATCTACCCCCAGGCAGTCATAGCTCGGAATTCACAGAATTGCAGACGCGACCCACTACTTCGGAGTCTGGCCGCAGCACTGAACAACCACAGCGGTGTCACTCTCCTGCGCACCGGCAGGACCCACCGCAATGCCCAACATCGCAACAGCAGCCGCCGCCGTCACCAAAAACGCACGAAACATCAGATCTACCCCCAGGTAACCGTAGTTCGAACTTGCGGATGTGACCCCACTACATCGGAGTCTGGCCACAGCACTCGACAACCACTGCGGTGTCGCTGACCTGGGCACCGGCAGGCCCCACGGCGATACCCAGGATCGCGACAGCGGCCGCAGCGGTCACCAAAAGCGCACGAATCATCGGATCTACCCCCAGATAGTCGCAATTCGGAACTTCATTATTGCAACGCCGAAGACTTGAGCAATAAGCCGAACGGACCAATGCGACTTTCGAACTCAGCGGTGTTTAACTGTTCCCTCGGTTAGCGTGCCCACAGCGCAAACAAAGGTTTTCAAAGAAATGACCAACAGCACTCGTCCCGAACAAATCGCCGGTCCTCGACGTGAAATGCGGGTCGCTCCTCTAGCCAGACCCGAGACAGAGGAACGGCCGCCGGAACGGGTCCTTGGCCATCGCCTCGGCCAACGCCACGGCCGGCGCGGCCCCGGCCACCAACGCCCGGTGGTAGTCGGCCATCGCCGCCGCACTGGCCTCGTCCCCGACCTTGCTGGCCGCCGCCACCACGGTCCGCGTCCCCCCGGCCAGCATGGCGCCGGCGAACCCGAGCGCCTCGTCGCCGGGCCGAATCCGGTTCAGGGCCAGCGAACAGGCTGCCAGCACGACGTGAGCGGGCGGCGTCTTCAACCGTCCCAACTCGTGCGCGAACAACGGCCCGTCGTCCAACTCGAGGCGCGAGAACAACGCGTTCTCGTTCTCGTGCTCCCCATGAGCCGCAACGTGCACAAGATCCGCGCCGTCCAGATGCGCCAACACCTCAGCCGCGGTCGCGCTCTCCCCGGACAACACCGTCGCCCGCCGATGATGAGCCGCCAGCCGATCCAGCTCCCCGTCCGCGAACTGCAGACTGGGCCCGCGCACCAGCAACACCTTGTCGGTCTTCGGCTTGTCCGACTGGGCCGCCGCCAACCAGGCCGTGGCACTGGGCGCCGTCACCACGGGCCGCCCGTGCAAGCTCGGGATCACGCCCCAAGGCACCGCGTACAACGTGCCCGTGGGCACCACGACCAACTCGCGCTCACCGATGAGGTGGATCAACGGCTTGATCAGCATGGCGTCCAACGCGTCCGCCTGCTTGCGCGCCGAAGCCCCGATGACCTGCACCAACGGCTGCGGCAGATGATCAGGCGCCAACGCGTTGAGGTCGATGTTGAGCTTCCGGGCGTTCTCCAGCGCTTCCTTGGCGGCGCCGAGCCGAACCATCCGAACCCGACCGCCCGCCACGACGACGGCTGCCATCCCTCCGTCCGAAACCACGAAGCTGAGCATCGCCCGCTCGCCCAACTCCGCGATCACCTCGCTGAGCCCGGCCACCGGCCGCGGCCGCCCCCATCGCTGCGCGTTCCAGCCGAGCCGGTTGGCTTCCCTCTGAGCCTTGGCCAGCTTGGTCCGCAACTCCCCGGTCGGCCTGCCGTCCAGGCCTGCACGCATCAACTCACGCCCGAGCCCGCGGACCTCCACGATTCGGTCGGCCAACTCCGGGTTCTCGACGTGTTCCAGCGGCTCGTAGCGGTACGTCTGGGCCCGCGTGCGCTCCAACCACACGAACAGCTGCCGAGCATCGTTGCTCTGCTGGACGAGCCGGATCGCCAGCTCTCCCAGCTCCCGGCTGTGCACAGCGGTGGCGGACACCAGTTCCAGGCCACCGAGTCGATCACGAACGTGACCCAGCTCTTCCAGCCCCTTGCGGGCGTGCAGCAGGGCGGCTGCGCGATTCCCCTTGGCGAGCGCCAACTCCGCGAGCACCAGCCTGCGCTGCATGCGGTGGTCGATCGGCGTCACAGCCCGCGGACTGGGCAGCTGGCGCAACAGCTCCTCGGCTTCCGCCAGCCTGCCGCGGCGGACTTCAAGCCGTGCCGCGAGCAGCTTCGCCAAGCGAGCCTCATCCACGAGGTGGTTCGCGGCGAGGTCGTCGAACAACTTCAGTGCCTTGAGCACCAACGCGGGTGTGACGCGCTTCGTCTGCATGGCGTGAGCCCAGAGCTCGATCAGAGCGGCCATCATCCACCAGGTGCTGCCGCGCTTCTCCAGCTTGCGCTGGGACCGCTTCGCCATCCGGCGGGCGAGATCGAACTGCTCCTCCAGCAACGCGGCTGAGGCCCTGAACATCTCGACTTCAGCGAGCCCCTGCTTGAGCTTCTCGCGCCGCATCACGGGCATCGCCTCGTCGAGCTGCACACCGGCCTCGTCGAACAAGCCGATCATGAGCAATGCCTCGGCCTGGTCGAGCTGCACTCCGGAGAGCAGGGAGAGCGACTCCTGCTTGCGGAAGATGTGCTCGGCCTCTTCGTAGTGCCGCAACGCTTCCGCGACGTCACCGCTCTGCTTGTACGCGTTGCCGAGCGCGTAGATCGCGTACGGGTAGAGGTCGGCCAGGTCGTACTCGCGAGCGAGCGAACGGGCGCGTTCAAGGTCCGCGATCGCGGGCTCCCGCTTGCGGACCGCCGCGTTCGCGAAGGCCCTCGCGATCAACGACGACGCGAGGCGCCACACGAGATCCGAACCGACCTGCTCCGGCGCGGAGTTCATCTCGTGCTCGACGAACGAGATCATCGGCCCGAACCACGGAATGGCCTGCTCGGGTTGTCCGAGCCGCATCACGATGCCGCCCTGGCTGTGGTCGATGCAGCCGTGGAGCAGTGCGCGCAGTTTCGCGTCCGCGAGCAGATCGGCCTCACGGCGGGCCGCGTCGAAGGTGGCGACCGCGACGTTCAGCCCGCTCGTCTCGCCGAGGCTGCGCCCGAGGTTGTAAAGGATGCGCACCCGCAGCTCTGTCCGTTCCGGACTGTCGGGTGCGCGATCAGCGTGCTCCAGAGCACGGTTGAAGAGCCGGATCGCGGCTGGAGCCCGGTAGTTCTCCTGCTCGCGGAAACCGCTCATGTACAACTCGCGCGCTCTGTTCAGGGCACGAGCGGGCATGTGATCATCACACCACATGCGACCAAACGGCGCTGTCCGCCAACCAGGCGCAGGCCTGATCGACGGACACCGCAGAGCGTGACTAGCCGACCACTTCTTCCTTGGCCAGGTTGTCCGGGTGCTTCGGGCAGTCGGCCTTGTGCTCGAACGAGCCGACCAACGGCTGACCGGGCGGCATCCCACAGCACTGGGTCTCCAGCGGCGGGTCTTCCGGCTGCGGAGTCTTCTCCTTGCGGTCGTCGTCTCCGTCCAACATGTCCTTGAACTTGTCGACGATGTTTGACAACAAACCTTCGTGCTGGCCACTCATGAGGTTTCCCCCCTCGTTTGGACTATTACTTCTCATCCCCCCAGATGAGTTGCAGGGAGAGACTCGCACACACGGCTACACACAGACGTCTCATTTAGCTAACGTCCACTCGTACAGTCTAAGATCACCAGCGCTCACCTGCACTAACAGGTGACCCTTTGTGATTTTTATGGCGAATGTGTATCTGGACGCGGCCCGCGTGCACGAACCCTCACCCGGCTGCCATTCCCACGGGTGCCGAACCTGGCTTGAAGGTTCCAGAGACGCCGAAAGGGGCGTACCGGGACTTTCCCCGGTACGCCCCTTTCGGCGTTCTGCGACCTTTAGGAACAGCGAGCGAGCACGATCTCGCGCACGCGGGCCGCGTCCGCCTGGCCCTTGGTGGCCTTCATGACCGCACCGACGATGGCGCCGGCCGCCTGCACCTTGCCGTCGCGGATCTTCTGCGCGACGTCCGGCTGCGCGGCGAGGGCCTCGTCCACGGCCTTCTCCAGCGCCGAGTCGTCCGAGACGACCTTGAGGCCGCGCTTCTCCACGACCTCGTCCGGCGAGCCTTCGCCTTCGAGGATGCCGTTGACGGCCTCGCGGGCGAGCTTGTTGGTCAGGGCGCCGGAGTTCACCAGCTCGATGACCCGCGCGACCTCGGCCGGCGTGATGGACAGGCCGGTGAGCTCGACGCCGCGGGTGTTGGCCTGCTGCGCGAGGTACGAGACCCACCACGAGCGGGCCTCGTCCGGCTTGGCGCCGGCCACAACCGTTGCCTCGATGAGGTCCAAGGCACCGGCGTTGACGAGGTCGCGGAGGACCTCGTCGGTGAGGTTCCAGTCCTTCTGGATGCGCGCGCGGCGTTCCCAGGGGAGCTCGGGCAGGGTGCCGCGCAGTTCCTCGACCCACTCGCGCGACGGCGCGATCGGGACCAGGTCGGGCTCCGGGAAGTAGCGGTAGTCCTCCGCCGTTTCCTTCTTGCGGCCCGGGGAGGTGGAGCCCGAGGACTCGTCGAAGTGACGCGTCTCCTGGGTCACGAGTCCGCCCGAGGAGAGCACGGCGGCCTGGCGCGTCATCTCGAAGCGGACGGCGCGTTCGACGCTGCGCAGCGAGTTGACGTTCTTCGTCTCGGTGCGGGTGCCGAGGGCGCCGGTGGTCTTCGGCGACAGCGAGACGTTGGCGTCGCAACGCAGCGAGCCCTGGTCCATGCGGACGTCGGACACGTCGAGCGCCTTCAAGAGGTCGCGCAACGCCGTGACGTACGCACGCGCGACTTCAGGCGCACGCTCCTTCGTGCCCGGGATCATCTTCGTGACGATCTCGATCAGCGGCACGCCGGCGCGGTTGTAGTCGAGCAACGAGTGCTCGGCGCCGTGGATTCGACCGGTGGCACCGCCGACGTGCAGCGACTTGCCGGTGTCCTCCTCCATGTGCGCGCGCTCGATCTCGACGCGGATGACCTCGCCGTCGTCCAGCGTCACGTCGAGCCAGCCGTTGAACGCGATCGGCTCGTCGTACTGCGACGTCTGGAAGTTCTTCGGCATGTCCGGGTAGAAGTAGTTCTTCCGCGCGAACCGGCACCACTCGGCGATCTCGCAGTTCAGCGCGAGGCCGATGCGGATCGCGGACTCGATCGCCTTGGCGTTCACCACCGGCAGCGCGCCCGGCAGGCCGAGGCACGTCGGGCAGGTGTGCGTGTTCGGCTCGCCGCCGAACTCGTTGGCGCAGCCGCAGAACATCTTCGTGTTGGTGTGCAGCTCGACGTGCACTTCCAGGCCCAGGACGGGGTCGTACTTCTCGATGACCTCGTCGTAGTCCATCAACTCAACCAGGGAGGTCATGCCAAGTCGTCCTTCCGCAGAGCACGAACGGCCAGCGCCGCGCCGGTGAGCGCCACCGCGATGCTGGCGATCGCGTTCGCCAGTGCCAGCTTGTCGTTCTTCGCACGGGCGTTGCGGAAGCCGGAGAACGCTCCCGCGGCGCCCGCGACGGCACCGGCGAGACCGAGGATTCCGCGTGCCTTCTTGATGTTCACAGCGACGGACCTCCGAACGAGCCGCGCGCGGCCTCGTAGGCGGCGGCCACCCGGTACATGCGGTGGTCCTGCAGGGCCGGGGCCATGATCTGCAGACCGACCGGCATGCCGTCCTCATCGGACAGACCGCTCGGCACACTCATGGCCGGGGTGCCCGCGAGGTTCGCGGGAATGGTGCAGAGGTCGGCCTTGTACATGGCCATCGGGTCGTTCGCGCGCTCGCCGATCTTGAACGCCGTGGTCGGCGTGGTCGGGGAGATGAGCACGTCGAACTTCTCGAACGCCTTCGCGAAGTCCTGCGTGATGAGCGTGCGGACCTTCTGGGCCGAGCCGTAGTACGCGTCGTAGTAACCGGACGACAGCGCGTACGTGCCGATCATGATGCGGCGCTTGACCTCCGGGCCGAAACCGGCCTCGCGGGTCAGCGACATGACCTCCTCGGTGCTGCGCGTGCCGTCGTCGCCGACGCGCAGGCCGTAGCGCATGGCGTCGAACCGGGCGAGGTTCGACGAGCACTCGCTCGGCGCGATGAGGTAGTACGCGGGCAGCGCGTAGTCGAAGCTCGGGCACGACACGTCGGCGATCTCCGCGCCGAGCTCCTTGAGCTGCGACACGGCGGCCTCGAAGCTGCGCGCCACACCCTGCTGGTAGCCCTCACCGCTGAACTGCGTGACGACACCGATGCGCAGGCCGGACAGGTCGCCGCTCAGACCCTCGCGGGCAGCGGCGACGACCGGCGGCACGGGCGCGTTGATGGACGTGGAGTCCATCTGGTCGTAGCCCGCGATGACCTCGTGCAGCAGCGCGGCGTCGAGCACCGTGCGCGCACACGGACCGGCCTGGTCCAACGACGACGAGAACGCAACGAGGCCGTAACGCGACACACCGCCGTAGGTCGGCTTCACGCCGACGGTGCCGGTGACCGCGCCGGGCTGGCGGATCGAGCCACCGGTGTCGGTGCCGATCGCGAGCGGGGCCTGCAGGGCGGCCAGAGCGGCGGACGAGCCACCGCCGGAGCCACCGGGGATGCGGTCGAGGTCCCACGGGTTGTGCGTGGGACCGTACGCCGAGTTCTCGGTGGACGAACCCATGGCGAACTCGTCCATGTTCGTCTTGCCGAGGATGACGACGCCGGCGTCCTTGAGCTTGCGCGTGACCGTCGCGTCGTACGGCGGCAGCCAGCCTTCGAGGATCTTGGAACCGACCGTCGTGGGCACGCCCTCGGTCGTCATGACGTCCTTGAGCGCCAACGGCACACCGGCGAGCGGGGAGACCTGCTCGCCTGCCTTGACGGCCTCGTCGACGCGACGGGCCTGCGCGAGCGCGCCCTCGGTGTCGACGTGCAGGAAGGCGTGGACCTTCCCGTCGGTCTCGGCGATGCGGTCCAGGTGGGCCTGCGTGACCTCGACCGAGGAGACCTCACCGCTGTGGATCTTCGCGGCCAGGTCGGCCGCGGTGGCGTGGATCAGCTCGTTGGTCATGCTTCCTCACCCAGGATGCGGGGCACGCGGAACCGGCCGTCCTCGGCCTCAGGAGCGCCGGAGAGCGCCTGCTGCTGACCGAGGCTCGGACGGACCACGTCCTCGCGGAAGACGTTGGTCAGCGGAACGGCGTGCGACGTCGGCGGGATGTCGGCCGTGGCGATGTCGCCAACGGAAGCCACCGACTGGAGGATCACGTCGAGCTGGCCGGCGAACAAGTCGAGCTCGTCCTCGGACACAGCCAGCCTGGCGAGCTTCGCCAGGTGCGCGACCTCGTCGCGGGAGATGCTGGGCACTCCTGTCAACCCCCGTAGGGTCGGGATTCGAATCGGGAACCCCGTGAGTCTATGGGCTGGTCAGGCGCGCCTTCGAACGGGTTACCGCCTCTGTGGTTGAGCGGCACGTCAACTTAACCGGTTCGCAACGCGGACAGCAGGTCATGCGTTGACGATGCGTCTGCGAGAATCACCGACCGGCAACGGCGCGAGACGCGGGGTCTCGCGCACGAGCTATGGAGGCGTTCACCTTGTCGTTCCTGATCCGGGTCCAGCTCCCGGACCGTCCCGGCACCCTCGGCGCGGTCGCAACGGCATTGGGCGAGATCGGGGCCGACATACTCAGCGTCGACGTCGTGGAACGCGGTTCCGGCCTCGCCATCGACGACCTCGTGGTGGAGCTCCCCTCCGGCCGCCTGCCGGACACGCTGATCACCGCGGCCGAGTCGATCGAGGGCGTCGAGGTCGACGCGGTGCGCCCCTACGCGGGCATCCTCGACACGCATCGCGAGCTGGAACTGGTGGAGGAGATCGCCGAGGAGCCCAAGAAGGGCCTGGAGATCTTCACCGAGGGCGTCCCGAAGATCATCCGCGCGGGGTGGGCCATCGTGGTGGGCCCGAACGGCACCGGCATCAACCGCCTGACCGCGTCGTCGGCCGCCCCGGAGACCCGCATGGCCGACGTGCCGTGGTTCCCGCTGGAGCGCGCGACCGTGCTCGACGGCGAGGAGGAGTGGGTGCCGGAGACCTGGCGCGAGCTGGGCACCGAACTCGCCGCCACGCCGCTCGGCAAGCCGGACCGCGTGCTCGTCGTCGGACGCCCCGGCGGCCCGATGTTCCGCGCGGCCGAGGTGGCCCGCCTGGCACACCTGGCGGGCATCGTCGCGGTGGTCCTGCCTGACTAGGGCTGTGCGGTACTAGCTCGGGGCCCTGCTCCGCTGACGTTTGCGGGCCAGGGCGACGAGTTCGGCGTTGTTGCGCGCCTGGCGTCCGTCCGGCAGGCGCAGCGTGTCCTCCAGACCCATGCGCACGTGGTGTTCGAGCAACGCGGCGTAGTCGAGGACCTGCCACGCGTCGGCGTCCGTGCCGTGCAGCAGGATCGGCAGGCCGAGCGGTTCCACCTGGCGCAGCAGGCTTTCCGCTCGATCACGCGTCGCCACGACGGTGATGCGGCCGACGCCCTGCGGCAGGTCCGTGAGCGGGACCTGCGCGTCCACGACCAGGTCGACCTTGACGTTGACCTGGTCCAGGGACCGCACGAGATCACGCCAGCGCGGGTCCCGGACGTGCACGCTCGCGATGTCCGGCCTGCCGGTGGCGAGAGGTGCCCAGCTCGCGATCAACGTGCCGCGGTTGCCGCCGGGAACGTGGGTGGACACGCTGATCTCGATGCCCGGCACGGCGGCGCGGACCGTCGCGATCGTCGTGGCCACCTCGGGCCCGACGAGGGTCGGCAGGCCGATGACGTCCCTCGGGTGGATGTGCACGGACGTGACGCCGAGCGCGGCGACGTCGGCCGCGTCCTCGGCGAGGCGCTCGGGTGTGAGCGGCAGGGCCGGGTGCTCCTCGGCTGTGCGGGAGCCGTTCAGACAGGCTTGCAGCACACCTCATACGGTCCCACACAATCTCGGCGCGGGGTTGCTCCAAGGGTTACGTTGAACGCATGCGACTGGCCCTGGTGATGGCTCAGGACGACGCTCTGGCGATGGGCGATCTGGCGCTCGGCGTGGCCGGGCTGATCGCGATCGCCGCGGTGATCGTGGTGGCGGTCAAGCGGAAACGCTGATCACAGGTCCCACGTTTCGGAGAGGATGCGCACCAGTTCCTTCTGCCGCGTCTCCAGCACCGCGGGAGTCCACTCCGGCTGCGCGATCACCTGACTGGTCAGCGCGAACGCGGAAACGTCCTTGCCGCTCAGGAAGTACTTGCTCTTCTTGCTCACGAAGTCCCGGTTGCTGACCTCGGCGTTCTTCCACCTGTTGAGCAGCACGAGGTTCGCGAGCCGATGGGTCCAGGTGGCACGTTCCTCCGAAGAGAAGTCACTCAACCACGCCGAGTCCGCCTTCGGGCTCTGCGGCAGGACGTGCTCCACCGTGATCACGGGGAACTTGTAGATGACGCCGGGATCCCCCGCCAGCATCTCGTCGAGCCTGAGCAGCACGTACCGACGCGTCTTCTGGACCAGGTAGAGCTGGCCGTCGAGCTGACTCACCGTGCCGGCGCGCTCGTCGGCGTCCAGGACGAATGCCGGGGAGTCGAGCCCGAACCCGGCGGAGAGCTCCCGCAGCAGGTTGGAGTACCGCATGACGCGCGGCGTTGTGTACACGCGGCGGATGAACATGCTGGCGGCGAGCCGTTCCAGCTTGGCGAGGAAGCGGTCGAGCCAGACCGGGTCGTGACCGTGATGGCGGACCGCCCACAACGCGGGTGGCAGCCAGTCCCTGTTGTCGACCTGTGCGAGCCGCCGGAACCATGAGTTGACCTGCTCGGCTTTGACCGAGGACTCGTACCCGAAGTCGCGGATCTTCTCGTAAGCCTCCGCGTACGGCACCAGCACGTCGTCGACGAACGCGGCCTCTCGTCCCGGCAGGTACCGGCTCAGGACCTGCCTCGGGAACTCGGTCATGAGGTCCTGCTTGGCGCGTTCCTGGGCGAAGATCATCCTGATGTACAGGAACAGGTCGGCGAAGTCGCTCCGCCCGAGCCTCACTTCGGCCTCGTCCCACTTCGCGGCGTACTCGTCGTCGAGCTCTCCGATGACCTTCGACTTGAAGATGTCGGCCGGCGAGAGGTCGAGCCCCCGCGCATTCATCACGCTGAAGATCCTGTGCGCGCTGTCCAGGTTCGGCGTGCTGACCACCACGAGGAAGGTCTGCGCGCTGATCATCCTCACCAGCCGGTGCCTCGCCTCCTCACCCAACCGGACAAGAGCGGACCGCAGCACCCTGGCGTTGTCGCGAACCGCCTTCTGCGCGTCGGTCTCCAGAGCCGTGTCATCGAGTGCGATCAACTTCTCGATGTGGCCGGGTTCCTGGACGTAGGTGCGGAAGAAGACCTGATCACGCTTCCTGAGCGCGAGCCTCGGCTTCGGCTTGAGTCCGAGCAGGTCGTCGCCCTCCTCGACGATCATCTTGCGCAGCGAGGTGCGGATGCCGTCGTGCGTGGTGAGGTCGCGGACGATCGACAGGAGGATCGTGAGCGTCGTGAGCCGCTGCTGACCGTCGATCACCTCGGAATCAGCTTTGCCGTCGGCCTTGACGAGCACCATCGACCCGAGGAAGTACGGCTCGTCGCTGTCTCCCGCCTCGGCCTCGACCAGGTCTTCGAGCAACTGCTGGGCTTGCTCGACCTCCCACGCGTAGGGCCGCTGGTAGTCGGGGATCCGGAAGTCGTAGTCGCTGCCGAACACCTTGTGCAGGGGCACCTCGTGGGCTTCGAGCTTGTGCATGACCGCCTCATCGAGTGGGTGGCTGCCACCGTTACGTCCTGCGGGATCTGCCGGGTGACCCCAGAATCTGCCGTGATCGCCCCACTTCTGCCGGAGGTATGAAGATCATGGCCGTCACCGTGAACCTCGACATGCTCCTCGACAAGGCGTACGAGAACCTGCCGCTCACCGAGATCCTGGACGCGCCCGTGGACGCGCTGCAGGGCGTGAGTCCCGGTGACGCCGAGAAGCTCAAGGCCGCGTTCAACATCAAGACGGTGCGGGACCTGGGCACCAACAAGTACTTCCGGGCCGCCGTGACGTTGCTGGACCTGGAGTCGACGGCTCGTTAGAGCTGCCGGCGGTAGGTGATGAACGGCGTTCGTTCCGCCAACTGGTCGTAGAGGCTCTGCGCGGTCTTGTTGCGTTCGTTGGTGTGCCAGTAGACGCGGCAGCAGCCTTGTTCTTCCGCCCAGGTCGCCACTGCCCCGATGAGCGCGCTGCCGACTCCTCGGCCGCGCGCTTCGGGGGCCGTGAAGAGGTCTTGCAGGTAGCAGACGTCTGCTGTGGTGGTGCTGGGGTGTTTGAGGAAGTGGACGATGCCGACCACCTGGCCGGTGTCGTCGCGGGCGCACAGGGCGTGGATGGTCTTGTCCTCTTGGAACGCCTGCCACTTCTCGTCGTAGGTCTGGGGCGGCAGGGTGCGTTCGTAGAAGGTGTTGTAGCCCTCGAAGAGCTCTTGCCAGGCCGGTCGGTCCGCGGGTTGTAGTGGGCCGATCGCGATCATGTTGATCCTTTCTGCGGTCACCCGGTTGGATGACCCCCGTGTCGACGACCCTCACCACCGAGCTGCTGTTGCACCGCGCGGGTACCAAGTCGTACTGGCGCGGGCTCACGTACCGGGAGGCCGTGCTGTCCCTGCGGGTGCACAGCCGGCACGTCGCGGCCCGGGTTCGGGGTGGTGACGAGGACGCGTACGTGGTGGAGCTGTCGTGGTCGGGGGCTCAGCTGGTCGGATCGTGCAGTTGCCCGCACGGGTCCGAGGGGTTCTTCTGCAAGCACTGCGTGGCGGTCGGGCTGGTGTTGCTGGAGCGGGGCGAGACGGTGCCGCCGCCGGACGCCGAGGACGTGGAGCTCAAGGACGTGCTGAGAGCCCTGCCGCCCGAGGTGTTGCGGGACCTGCTGTACGAGCAGGCCGCGGGTGACCTCAAGTTGCGGGCGCGGATCATCTCATCGTTCTGAGCCGTGACCGCAGAACTGCGTCTCCGGCGGGACCTTGCAGACGGCGCCCGGCGCACGGGTCGAGGCCGCGAGCAGCCAGCCGTCGGCCGACGGGCTGAAGATCAGCACGTGTGCCATGCCGTAGCTGGAGTAGTTGAACGTCGGCGACTTCTCGAAGTACAGGTCCGTCACCTCGTACAGGTGCATGACGACGCTGCCGTCGTGGTCCACGTGCGTGCGCCGCGGCGTTGTCGTGACGCGCGCACGTGAGTAGCCGCCGGTCGGGAAGGCCCGGCGCCGCTCGCGCCCCCGTTCCAGCTTCGCCTCGTCGACCCGCAGCTGCGCCGCGAACGTCTCGGTCGTGGGCACGCCGAAGCCCGGCTGCCACGCGAGGTTGGTGACCTTGTCCGCCCTCCGTTCGAAGTAGCGCTGCGCCAGCTGTTCGATCCCGCGCAGGTCGGTTGTGGCGAGCTGCCTCGGTGCGGCCGAGGAAGCCAGCACGAGCAGGACGACGAGCAGGACCACCGGTCTCATTCGCGAACCCCCATCCGCGGCGCTTGTCCGACAGGACGCACGGCCGCGAACCGGGGTTGCTCAGAGCGGCAGCACGTACGCGTACGCCCGCAGGTCGATGCCCGGCAACGGGGACCAGTCGCGGTCCGGTAATCGGGTGAAGCCCATCCGCTCGTACAACCGGTGCGCCGCCAGCATCTTCTCCGACGACGACAGCACGACGTGGGTCGCGCCGGCCGCGCGCGCCCTGTCGATCACCGCGCGCACCAGGGCCTCGCCCACGCCACGGCCTCGCGCCGCCGCGGAGACCGACAGCATGCGGAACTCCACCTCGCCGGGCCGGGAGATCTCCGCGTACGGCGTACCGGGGTGCACGACCGTCACCGAGCCCAGCACCGCGCCGCCCTCGTCCTGCGCGACGAGCAGCTCGGCGTCGCGGAACCGGGCCGCCGAGTCGGCCAGCAGCGTCGCGTAGTCGTCGTGGTCGCCCACGTAACCGTCCGCGCGGTACGCCTCGACCGTCACGGAGCCGATCGCGGGCAGATCGGCCTCCGCGGCCGGGCGAATGATCAGATCAGCCATCAGCACCTTCTTCCACCGGAAGGGCCACCTCTCGCGCCGCGTCCGGGCCCTGCTCCAGCAGGACGCGGAAGCCCGCTTCGTCGAGCACGGGCACCTTCAGCGAGACGGCCTTGTCGTACTTGGATCCTGGTGAGTCGCCGACCACGACGAAAGCGGTTTTCTTCGACACCGAGCCCGCCGCCTTGCCGCCGCGGGCGAGGATCGACTCCTTCGCCGAGTCGCGCGAGTACTCCGTCAGCGAGCCGGTGACCACGATGGACAGGCCTTCGAGGTTGCGCACGATCGACTCGTCGCGCTCGTCCTCCATCCGCACGCCCGCGGCCCGCCAGCGTTCGACGACGCCCTGACGCCACTCGGTCTCACGCCACTCCACGACCGCCGTCGCGATGGTCTGCCCGACGCCCTCGGCACCCGCGAGCGCCTCCTCGGGAGCCTCGATGATCGCGTCCATCGAGCCGAACTCCTGCGCCAGCGCACGGGCCGCCGTCGGGCCCACGTGCCGGATCGACAGCGCGACCAGCACCCTCCACAGAGGACGCTGCTTCGCCTCCGCCAGGTTGTCGATCAGCTTCAACGCATTCGCGGACAGCTCGCCCTTGATCGTCACGAAGCGTTCGACCTGCCGCAACGCATCCGCGTCGAGGTCGAACAGGTCGGCCTCGTTGGTGTAGATGGTGGACGAGGTGATCGCCGCGGCGGCCTCGTAGCCGAGCACCTCGATGTCGAGCGCGGCCCGGGAAGCCAGGTACGCCAGGCGTTCGCGCAGCTGACCAGGGCAGCGTTCGGCGTTGGGGCAACGGATGTCGACGTCGCCCTCCTTCATGGGCCGCAGCACGGAGTTGCACTCCGGGCACCGCGTCGGCATCTCGAACTCGCGCGCGTCGGCCGGGCGGGCCGCCAGCACCGGGCCGAGCACCTCGGGGATCACGTCGCCCGCCTTGCGGATGACGATGCGATCGCCGATCAGCACGCCCTTGCGCTTCACCTCGGACCCGTTGTGCAGCGTGGCCCGCGCGACCGTCGACCCGGCCACCTTCACCGGTTCCATCACGGCGAACGGCGTCACCCTGCCCGTGCGGCCCACCTGGACCTGGATGTCGAGGAGCGTCGTCGTGGCCTCCTCCGGCGGGTACTTGTACGCGATGGCCCACCTCGGGGCCCGCGACGTCGTGCCCAGCCGCCGTTGCAGCGACACCTCGTCGACCTTGATCACCAGGCCGTCGATCTCGTGGACGGCGTCGTGCCGGTGCTCGCCCCAGTACTCGACCTTCTTGCGCACGTCCGCCGGGTCCGTGAGCACCTCGGTGTGCGGCGACGTCGGCAGACCCCACGCCTTCAGCGCCTGGTACGCGAGAGACTGGCTGGCGACCTGGAAGCCCTCGGTCTTGCCGATGCCGTGGCAGATCATCCGCAGCTTGCGCGACGCGGTGACCTTGGGATCCTTCTGCCGCAACGACCCCGCGGCCGTGTTGCGCGGGTTCGCGAACGGCGGCTTGCCCTGCTCGACCAGGGAGGCGTTGAGCGCCAGGAAGTCCTCCACCGCGAAGAAGACCTCGCCGCGCACCTCCACCAGGTCCGGCACCGGGTGCTCGGCCGAGCTTTCGAGCACCACGGGGACGTCCTTGATGGTGCGGACGTTCAGCGTCACGTCCTCACCGGTGCGGCCGTCGCCACGGGTCAGAGCGCGCGTGAGCTTGCCCTTCTCGTACAGCAGGTTGATCGCGAGGCCGTCGATCTTCAACTCGCACAGGAAGTGCGTGCCCTCGCCGATCTCCTTCTGCACGCGCTCGAACCACGCCGTCAGCTCGTCCTGCGCGAAGACGTTGTCGAGGCTGAGCATGCGCTCCAGGTGGTCGACCGCCTTGAACTCGGTCGAGAACGTGCCGCCGACGAGCTGCGTCGGCGACTCGGGCGTCGCGAGGCCGGGATGCTCGGCTTCCATCGCCTCGAGCCGCTTCAGCAGCGCGTCGAACTCACCATCGGTGACGATCGGGTCGTCCAGCACGTAGTAGCGGAACTGGTGCGAACGCACCTCTTCCGCGAGCACGGCGTGCTGCTCGCGCACCTCTGCGGGGACGTCTTCCAGGCTCTCGCTGCTCACGTCCCACAGCTTAGTGAGCAGGTCTGACAGTTCTCAGAGCTCGGCTTTCCCGGCGAGTTCCCGCACCAGGGTCCGCAGCTCCACGAGGCTGATCGTGCCCTGCGGCTCCAGCTCGGCGGTCTCCACGCGCCGCAGCCGTTCCCCCGCCAGCCGCTCGCCCAGAGTGACGTCCAGGGGCAGGAACGTCATCGTCTGCCGCTGCTGGTCGGTGAGGCCCGCGAGCGCCGGGTGGTAGACCGCGACGTCCACGACGTCACCGTCCACCTGGGCCACGACGCGGTAGTCGCCGAGCCGCATCCGCGTCTGGCCGAGGTTGATGATCACCTCGGTCGGGTCCGGCACCGGCGGCACGGAGTCGTGGAACTCCCAGACCATGTCCGACGGCGGCGCGGCGTTGATCCACGCGTCGGTGTACGGGCGCAGCCGCGGGTCCTCCTGACCGGTGATCACCAGCGCGTACATCGCCAGGTGGCCCTGTTCGAGGGAGAACGCCAGGTCGGGGTGCAGGCCGCGGACGAGGTCGTCGAGCTCCTCCTCGACGCGGTGCGGTTCGCCGTCGCCGAGCGCCGCGCTGACCACCGGCACCAGCTCGAACCACCGCTCCCAGAACCGTCGCGCGGCTTCCTCGGCGTTCGGCAGGTGAGCGGGGACGACGTCTTCGGCTTTGCGGCGGCGGAACCACTTCATGATTCCTAAGGGTAGAGCTTTCGCCCCTCGGCCAGCATTTCAACGAACTGAGTGATGCGTTTCTGCCGTGTCTCCGGCCTCTTCGCGTCGTGGATGCGCAGCAGCACGGCGTACCTGTTCTGACTGTTCAGCCCTTTGAACGCCTCTGCGGCCTCGGGGTTGGCTTCGAGAGCCGCCGTGAGGTCGTCCGGCACCTCGATGGTCGCCGGTCCGGCATAGGCCGCGTCCCAGCGTCCGTCCGCTTTGGCGCGTTCGATCTCTTTGAGGCCTGCGGGCAGCATCTTGCCTTGTGCGATCAGCTCTTCGACCTTGCCGCAGTTGCGCTTGGACCACTTGCTGCGCGCCTTACGCGGCGTCCAGCGTTGCGAGTAGTAGGACTCGTCCACGGACCGTACGAGCCCATCGATCCACCCATGGCACAACGCGACGTCCAACGCCTCGTCGTAGGTGATCGTTCGCACGCCAGAACCCTTCTTGGCGTACTTGAGCCACAGCTCGGTCTCGTTCGCGCCGTTCTCGTGCAGCCAGGCGTCGAACTCGGCCGGACCCTCGAAGACGATCAACGCACCCTCCTCAGGCAGAGCGTCATCTCCTCATAGGGAACACCGAGTTCGGTCTCTTCGGGGCAACTTTCTGCCGCGAGGTCGACGACCTGCACGTTCGCCCGCGGCGCCGCACAGTCGAACTTGGACACCACGGACCGTTGCAGATCATCGGTGTCCAGCTCGAAGCAGTCGCCCTTGGTCGCGTTGGGCACCAGGCACAACGCGGCGTTGTGCCTGGTGTCGCGCAGGATCTTGTAGTCACCGCGCGGGCACCTGCCGTTGGTGTCGGCGAGGACCGTGCCGACCTTGAGCGCCGCCTTGGGGCCCTGGCAGTCGACGACGGTGAGGCCCAGGTCGTTCTCGCCGGGGCCGTCGAACTTCACGCAACTGCCCTTCTCGGCCTTCGAGTAGTCGGTGAGGAACGCCTGGGTGGCCGGTTTGGCTTCCGGTTCGTCTTCGCTTGTTGCCCACCACACGACGAGATAAGCCACCACGGCAAGTACGCACACCATTACGGTCTGTCTCACGACCACGGTGCGGATTATGGAGTGGGAAATCGGGTGGCGCACGGCGACGTGTTTGGCCACAGTGCGGGGTCATGCTGATCCGGCGGGAGACACCCGCAGACATCGACGCCATCCGCACCGTCACGAACCTGGCGTTCTCCGACGGCCCCGAGGCACCGCTGATCGACTGGCTGCGCGAGGACGAGGGCTGGATCCCGGAGTTGTCGCTGGTGGCGGACGGAGTGCTGGGCCACGTCGTGTGCACGCGCGGGTACGTGGGCGACCAGCCGGCGCTGGGTCTGGGGCCGATCGCGGTGCACCCGGAGCACCAGCGCGACGGGATCGGGTCGGCGCTGATGCACGCGGTGCTCGGCGCGGCGGAGGCCCGCGGCGAACGCGCCGTCATCCTGTTGGGGGATCCCGGGTACTACTCGCGGTTCGGGTTCCGGCTGGCTTCGGACTTCGGCATCACGCCGCCGGACCCGTCGTGGAAGGAGCACTTCCAGGCGCGGCTGTTCGGGGACGTGGAGCCCGGCGAGTTCCGGTACGCGGAGCCGTTCACCCGGCTTTGACGACCTTGCCCTCGGCGGTGCGGGCGTAGAAGGTGCCGTCGGGCTGGGCGGAGACCGTGTCGATGAAACGGTCTTCCCCCAACGGTTCCCAGGTGGCACCGAGGCGCTGGGGGCGTCCGTCCTTCAGGGCGTAGACGCCCACCGTCCCGTCTGGACGGACCACGGCGTCGGGTGAGCCTTCGAGGCCGGTCGCGATCTCCCGCCAGGCGCCGGCGGCGGTCGCCATCAGCTTGTCACCGGAACGGACGTAGAGACCCACGGACCCGTCGGCGTGCACGACGGCCGACGGCTTGCCGGTCGCGAAACCGGGCGGGCTCTGCGGCCAGGCGGGTTCCGACAACCTGGCCACGCTTCCGTCGACCAGCACGGCGAACAGCTCGACCGTCCCATCAGGACGCAGCACCGCCTCCGGATCCCCCGCGACGCCCGAGGCCACCACCCGCGAAGTCCCGCCCGTCACCGCGCGAACCTCGCCCCGAGCCGTCCGCGCGTAGACCGTGCCGCCCGCCACCGAGGGCCGTCCCACGAAGTCCTGCGACGTGGTCAACCGCAGCCCGTCGACCCACACGTCGCCGTCCTGAACGACGTGGACCACTCCGCCGACCACCTCGGGCCCGCCCTGCCAGGCCTGCCGCAGCATCATCAACGCGCGAGGTTCGGCCTGGTCGTAGCGCTCAGGACAGCAGGACCGCTGCACCGCGTCCGCCAGCAGGCCGGGCGAGAGGTGAGCACGGTCCATCCGCACCGCGAGCTCGAAGAACCGGCCGGCCGCGTAGGTGACGTTCATGATCTGGTCCGGCGTGCCCCACCCCATCGAGGGCCGCTGCTGGAACACCCCCAGCGAGTCCGCGTCGCCGCACGCCAGGTTGTTCATGTGCGACTCCACCCACCCGGCCTCGAACCCGGCGAGCATCACCTTGTCGCTCACCCGCAGGGAAAGACCGACGGCGTGCACGACGCGGATCACTTCCGCGTCGTGCACGCCGGGTACGCGGCAGAGCACGTTCAACGGCAGGGCGTGCGCCGTACCGGACATGAGCAGCACCAGAACCAGCGCGAGCCTGAGCACAAGTCCGAATTGGACACCCAGGCCCGCGCCGGCGCCACTCAGGAGTGGGCGATCAGCGAGAAGCCGAGCACGCCGGTGGCCGTGAAGTCGATGGCCGGTTCGGAGCTCGGCCACGAGCGCAGGTCGTCGGCGAACACGGACTTCGCGGAGTCGAACTCCAGCGTGTAGGGCTTGGTGCAGTTCACCGAACCGGGCGGCATCTCACCGAGGCCACCGAACAGCGACGCGTCGTTCGGGCCGTTGATGACGGCGCCGACCAGCACCTTCTTGCCACCGTTCGGGGAACCCGACAGGTTGGCGGCCTGGTGGTGCGGGCACTCCGGGAACTTCTCGCCGACGCCGACGATCAGCGACGTGCCCCACGCGTTGGTGCCGAGGGCGAAGCCGCGCTGCTGCGTGCCGAAGGTCTGGTACTCCTTCGAGCCGGTCAGCTTCTGGTACAGCGCCGCCGTCGTGATGTAGCCGAACGTGCGCGAGCCGACGTCCCAGGTCTCGACGTTGGCCGCGGTGCGGAACGGGGACGTGGCCGCCGCGTCCGCGCCCTTCTTCAGCTGGCGCTGGATGTCGCCGACGACCTGCTTCTCGGTCACCTCGGCGCCCCGGATGCCCTTCTTCAGCAACGGTGCGAGGTCAGCGTGCCCGAGCGCGGAGATGTTGTAGACGTTCAGGGTGTCGGGGTCCTGGGTGGCCAGGAACTCCTTGGCCCAGTGCGTGGCGGCGCGAGCGAACTGGTCGTACCGCTTGTCGTGCAACGCCTTCGCGGCCAGCGCGAGCTGGGTCGCGCCGAACTCCATGTCGTCGGTCCACGACTCCTCGGGGTAGTACGCGTGCGGGAACGCCGTCACGAGCTCGCCGACGTTCTCGGTCTTGGCCAGCGCGAACAGCTGCGCCGCCTTGTCCAGGTACGACTTCGCCAGTCGCGGGTTCTTGCGCGCCTCGATCTGCGCGGCCAGCGCGAACGAGCCCGACACGCGGCCGACCAGGTTCGGGCTGATCTTCTCGCCGGCGACGTTCGCGCGGAACACCGGGCGGTGCTTGATGTAGTACTCGCTGTCGCCCGGCTTGACGTTCAGCTTGTCGTCGGCCTCGGGCAGGCGCCACACGTCGTGGTCGCCGACGAAGCCGAACTCCTCGGAGCCGGTGCCGATGCCGACCTGCGCGTACAGCGTGCCGGTCTTCTCGTCCCACGCCTTGTCGAGCCACTTGAGGCCGAACTTCGCCTCGTTGTAGAGCGCGTCGTCGTGCTTGTTGCGCAACGCCAGCAGCATCGACGCGGTCGAGTACGACGAGGCGTGCGTGAACTTCACGAAGTCACCGGCGTCGAACCAGCCGCCCTCGAGGTCGACCTTCGCACCGGTCGGCTTGAGCGGCGCGGCGATCTGGTCGCCGCCCTCGCCCGCGAACACCGGCGCCTCGTAGACCAGCGCCTCGCGGTCGGTGAGGTGCGCGGGCTTGCGGTTGAGGCGGCCCGGGATGACGTCGGCGCCGTCGCGCTGCGCCTGGAAGAACTCGACGGTGTTGTGCGCGACCGGCGAGAACAGCTTCTTCAGCGAGTCGACCTGGAACTCCACCGACGTCGCGGACCCGACCTTGATCCGGTACTTGCCGGACTTCTTCAACGAGGAGAAGTCGATCGGGTGGACCGAGGTGAACTTGTCGCTCCACGACCCCGTCGAGGCACCGGTCCTGCCGGTCAGCACGGTCCGGCCGCGGCTGTCCACAACGGAGAACTTGGTGTTCGCGGCGCCACCGAGCACGTAGGCGTGCTTCTGCTCGGAGTTGCCGAACCCGACCTGGTCGAGCCGGATGTGCCCGGCCGCTGTCTCGGCCTGGGCCGGCGTGGTGATCACGCCGGCGAGCACCGCGGCCACGAGGGCCGCACGTCTGATGCGCATGAGAGGAACTCCCGATCCAGGCCCCGGCGATGGGCCTTCGGTTAAGAAAGTTTCCTAATAGTTCGCAGCAGACTAGCCGCCCAAACCGGACATCACCAGCCCTCGGGCGGTTCCAAAAACGACGAGGAGAGATCGCGGGTCAGCGACAGTGCGCGCTTGACCCAAGTGGACGTCGCACCGGCTAGACCGCACGTCGGAGTGGGCAGCGCCTTCTCGGCGAGGATCGAGCGCGGGAACCCCAGGCGGTCGACGAGCGTGAACGCCCGCTGCCCGACCTCCTTGAGCGTCACCGGAGTGCCGGGGTCGAGGCTCGGCACCAGCCCGAGCGCGAGCGTCGTGCCCGCCTCCCAGGTCTCGCCGATTTCGTCCAGCGCCTCTGCACCCTTGATCAGCGACACGTCGAACGCGATCGCCGTCGCGCCCGCCTCTCGCAGCAACGTCAACGGCGGGTGCGGCGCGCAGCAGTGCACCATCACCTCGTGGTCGCCCAACGCCTCGATGACCGTCGCAAGGACCGCACGGGCGTCCGGACCGGGCACCGCGGGCACGGTGCCGAGCTTGGACGGCGTCGGCAGCAGCCCTTGCAGCACAGCGGGCAGGCCGGGTTCGTCGAGCTGCACGACGACCTTCGCCTTGGTGCGCTTGGCGACCTCGGCAGCGTGCTGCCTGAGCCCCTCGGCAAGGGATTCGGAGAACTCCTTGACGGCCCCTCGGTCCGTGAGCACCCGATGGCCACGCATCAGTTCGATGTTCGACATGAGC
This sequence comes from Lentzea sp. JNUCC 0626, assembly GCF_043632865.1. Taxonomy (NCBI): domain Bacteria; kingdom Bacillati; phylum Actinomycetota; class Actinomycetes; order Pseudonocardiales; family Pseudonocardiaceae; genus Lentzea; species Lentzea sp. JNUCC 0626. The sequence continues at coordinate 8,800,662 of NZ_CP171635.1, read as the reverse complement.
GTCCACGGCCCGACGGCCTGCACCTTGACCGTGTCCGGCTGCGCGCCCGCCCGTTCCAACGCCTCGTCGAACGCGTCGAGGTCGCCGCGCAGGAGGTCGACGGCGCGGCGGTGGTCACGGCCGGGGCGCGGGTTCACGCGGTAACCGGAGGTGATGACCTCGATCGCGAGGTCCACGAGCAACCCGGCGGTGCGGCCGATCATGTCCGCGCCCACTCCCCGGCCAGGCAGCTCCGGGACGTGCGGCAGGTCCGGCAGCTCGCCGACGACGATCCTCGCCGCCTCGTCGATGTCGGTTCCGGGCAGCGATCCGATTCCAGTTGCTCCACGCACCCGCCGAATTGTTCCACTGTCCGGCGGACAGAAGAGGTCTAGACCCATTGACGCTATGGTCTAGGCCACTTACCGTGATTGAGCAGGCGCTGAACGTACGGGCGCCTCCCTGCACGTGGTGCAGGACCGCGACGCGCCCCGTGGTCCTGCACCACTCCCTTCCTCCCCTGCCGGAAGGACACACCCGATGGCCCGCTTTGCCGTTTTCGCCGCCGGGGCCGCCACCGCACTGGTGGCCGGACTCGTCGCCATCGCCCCCACCGCCTCGGCCGCCGGCGAGTCCGCCGCGTTCAGCCAGGACTCGTCCTGGGGCTCCGGCTACCAGGGCAAGTTCACGATCAGCGCCGGGTCGACCGCGCTGACGAGCTGGAAGCTGGAGTTCGACCTCCCTGGCGCGACGCTCGGTTCGTACTGGGACGCCACGGCGACCAGCAGCGGCAACCACCACACGTTCACCAACCGCGAGTACAACGGCAACGTCGGCGCGGGTGCGTCGACGAGCTTCGGCTTCCTGGTGAGCGGCTCCGCGTTGCCCACGAACTGCAAGCTCAACGGCGTTCCGTGCGGCGGTGGTGGCGGCACCACTACTACGACCACCACCACGACGACCACGACTGGCGGTCCGACCACCACCACGGGTTCCGATGTGCCGCCCACGCCCGGTAGCGCGCTCGTCGCCCCGTACATCGACATCACGATGCCGACGCCGTCACTCATGGACGTGGCCAACGCGACCGGCCAGAAGCACTTCACGCTGGCGTTCGCGCTCGGCTCGTCTTCAGGCTGCGACCCCGCATGGGGCGGCACGGTGCCGTTGAACGACAGCCGCATCGTGAACGACACCAAGGCGTTGAAGGCGGCGGGCGGCAGCGTCATCGTCGCGACGGGCGGCGCCATGGGCCCGTACCTCGAACACGTCTGCACGTCGGTTGACTCGCTGTACAACGCCTACGTGAAGGTGCTCGACGCCGTGGGCTCCAACAGCATCGACGTCGACGTGGAGGCCACGATCCCCCAGGCCACGGTCAACGCGGCGCTGAAGAGGCTCCAGGACACCCGCAAGACCACCGTCAGCTACACGATGCGCATCCAGGGCCAGGACTACGGCATGGACCCGTACTCGGTCGACGTGCTGAAGGACGCGGCCGCGAAGGGCGTCACCGTCCTCGTGAACCCGATGCTGATGAACTTCGGCTACACGGGCAACTGGGGCGACGCGATGGTCGCCGCCTCCAACGCCACCCTCGGGCAGATGCGCGCCATCTGGCCGACGAAGACCGACGCGCAGTTGAAGGCGTTGCTGGGTCTCACGCCGATGATCGGACGCAACGACACGGGTCCGACGACGACGCAGGACGACGCACGCAAGGTGCTCGCCTACGCGAAGACCAACCACGTCGGCCGTGTCGCGTTCTGGTCCGCCGGACGCGACAAGGGCTGCCCCGGCGGCGGCGTTTCGCCCACGTGCAGTGGCATCTCGCAGGCCAACTGGGAGTTCACGAACCTCTTCAAGACCTACACAGGCTGATCCGCCCTGCGAGTGAGGGCCGGTATGGGACTTTTGTCCCGTGCCGGCCCTCACTCGTTCAGAAGCAGCGGAGTCGACCATGTCGAAGTGGATCACTTACGGCCTCGCGCTGGCGTGCACCGCGTTGGCGTTGTTGGTGCCGTGGACGTACTACGGCGACACGGGGTTCGGGGTGACCCGCTTCCCCGGCTGGCCGATCTACCTCGTCGGCGCGTTGGTGTTGCACGCGTGCAGCTGGTGGCCCTCCGTCGCCGGCCGGGTCAGCGCAGCAGCAGGTGGCGCGGTCGCTCTGGTCACGGCCTTCGTGCTGATGCTCGGCTACGACGACGCGGGAGCGTTGTTCGACGGGCCGGTGATCCTGGTGGTGCCGGTGATGGGGTGGGGCGGATTCCTCGCCGTCGCGGGCGTGCTGGTGAACCTCGTGCTCGTCGGCTTTCGCAAGATGCCCGCCCGGCGGGAGTTCGCCGCCAACTGAGGGCTGAGCGAGGATGTCGGCAGTCCTCGACGTCTGGAGCGCGCTGTGAAGTACACCGTCTCGATCGAGATCGCCCTGCCGCGCGAGAAGGTGGTCCAGCTCATCTCCGACCCCGCCGTCATGCCGATGTGGTTGCGGGGCCTGGTCGTGCACGAACCGGTGAGCGGGGCGCACGGCGAGGTCGGCACCCGGTCGCGGGTCGTGCTGAAGACGGGACAGCAGGAGTTCGAGGCCACCGAGACCATCACCCGCCGCGAACCTCTTGACCTGCACGCGATTCCGGCGGGCAGCGTCGTGCACTTCGAGCGCGAGATCGTCGGCAAGGGCATGTGGAGCGCCAACCGCGACCGGTTCACCGAGGCCGGGCCGGAGACGACGCACTGGGAGCAGGAGAGCGAGTACAGGTTCAACGGCGTGCTGATGCGGCTGGTGGGGGCACTTATGCCCGGCTCGTTCCGCAAGCAGTCACTGGTGCACATGCAGGACTTCAAGGCGTTCGCGGAGCACGGCACGGACGTCCGGGACGCCTAGCCGAGCGAAGACCGTTGCGGGACCTCAAAGCCCCGCAACGGCCTTCTTCACTTCATCAAGGCGCTCAGCAGGAGCTGCAGCATCCGCAGCCCGGACCCGTGCACCCGCCGCAGCAAGAACAACCACCCATCGTGACCACCTCCGATGTTGAACGATCATGCATCCGGACAGTAAGGCGACACGAACGCTGCGTGACACCACCGCCAGGGTGATTACGCTGCCACGAATGAATGGTCCTGCTGAGATGTTGGCCGCCGACAAGGCCTCGACCGGGCTCGGCATAGCTCCGATCGAGCTGCGCGACGGCTACGCGCTGCTGCGGATGACGGTCGCGGAGAACATGATCAACGGCCACGGCATCGCGCACGGCGGCTACCTCTTCCTGCTCGCGGACACGGCGTTCGCGTGCGCCTGCAACAGGGCCGGGTCCGTCACCGTCGCCGCCACGGCCGAGATCGATTTCATCCGGCCCGTGCACGAGGGCGACGAGCTGGTGGCGGAGGCGGTGGAACGGACCCGGTTCGGCCGCAGCGGGATCTACGACATCACGCTCAGGCGTGGGACCGAGATCGTGGCTGAGTTCCGGGGACGGTCGCGGACCCTTCGCGCTTGAGCCCGATCGCCTGGAGAACGGCGAACCCGAGCACCGCGATTCCCTGAGCGAGTACGAGTGCGACGCCCATGTCGGTGAGCGGGAACCACTTCAGTTCGGCGGTGAGAACGCTGTCGAGCGCCCACACCGCGTTGCCGATGATGACGAGGAGAACGATTCGGCGGTCCGGGTTGGCGCGGGTTCCGAGAACGAACACGCCGATTCCGTAGACCACGCAGAAAGTGCCGAGTCCGATCTGCCAGCCCGCCGGCATTCCGACTTCCGGGCGGATCAGGAGCGTCAGCAGGCCGAGGGCGAAGGAAGCGACACCGTCGAGTTTCAAGGCGAATTTCAGCATGGCCCGACTGTGGCCGCCTCAACGCTGCCAAAACCACGTCAAGCGCTGCCAACTCCTGCCATCAGGTCCGCCGCGACCAGGCGTGCGGCGGCGTTCTGCCAGTTGTGCAGGGTTCGTTCGGGCACCTGGGTCACGAACCACTGCAACGCGCGGCGGTCTTCCGCGTCGAGGTCCTCGCGCTTGGTCCGCACCGAGTACGGCCGGATTCCCTTGACGTAGTAGAAGTAGACGGCGTTGTAGTAACGCCATTCGTCGCTGGTGCCGAAATCGCCGTCGGCCGGCTTGAGCCGTTGAATGCTCGCCAGCAGCATCGTTTTGAGTTGCGCGGCCCGGTCCAACGGCGGTCCGTCCTCGGTGAGCGCTATCAACGGGCTCGCGACGAGTTTCCCGAGATCGCCGTAGTGGCTGAGTGCTTTGCGGGTGAGTTTGGCGAACTCCGCCTCGTCCTCGGTGACGAGCGGGCGCCGCTTGGGCAGCGCCTCGACGGCTTCGCGGAGCTCGGCGCGTTCGGCGGCGACGGCGGGCACGGCGAGGCGGTCGACCACCGACGCCAGCGGGTTCGCGAGCACCTGGACGGCGATCGCCGCGGCCACAGTCGTGAAGACGAGCAGGTCCGGTCCGCCGAAGAGGAGCACCTGCGACCCGAACAGCAGCGCCGTGAAGCCGGAGATGACCAACGACCGCAGCATGTCCGCGCGGATCGCCTCGCCCTCCTCGACCGCGTCGGTGACGGCGACGAGCACCCCGAAGATCACGACGTCGATCCCGAGCGACGGCAACGTGATGGCGTCCGGCAGCAGACCCAGCAGGAAAGCGCCTGCCGAGAGCCCGAACATCACCCCAACGAGTGAAAAGTAAGCACGTTTTCTTATGGCTAGGACCGTGACTGTGGCCAAAGGAAGCAATACGACCCATGGGACGAAGAACGAGGCCACGAAGAACGGCACGATCGCCGCCAGCCACCACCTGATCAACTCGGGGCGGGCGAGCAACAGGATCGCACCCGTCCAGGCGAGTGCCGGCACCCCGATGACCACGGGATGTGGCATCACGACGGCCGCCGAATAGCCGATCATCCCGGCTCCCGCCCACCACAGCAGCGGCTTGCGGGGGTCGCGGGCGAGCAGGTAGAGACCCAGCCACCAGGCGAGGCCGGAGACCAGCAGCGATAGGCCGAACACGGGTCAAAGCTAGCCCTACCTGCAAAACTAATCTTCATGCCGGTAGAGCTGACGCTCCACAAAGCGGCCGAGGAGATGCGACGAGGCGACCTCGCCAGCGTGCTTCGCGCACGTCAACGCGTCGCCGGGCTCGTCGGCACCTACCCGCAACGGCTCGATCTGCGCGAACGTCTCGCCGACGTCTACCGAGTCCTCGGCCAGCCGGCCCAGGCAGGACGGTGGGCGTACCTCGCCGAAGACCGCGACCCGGCCGAGCTCGAGGCGTTCGAACGCGCCTACCGCCACGCCGAAGCCCGCCTGGTCGCTCTCTCCTGGCACGGCCGCGTGGACGAGGCCCCGACCGAGACGGCCCGCACCCGCCTCGCGGCCCTCTACTCCGAGGCGCGGCGGGAACTCCAGCACGAACTCGACGCCACCCCGAACGAGGAGACGTCCTGGGGCGCCTGCCTGATCGTGATGGCGGGCGGCACGTTCTTCCTGGTGTGTTTCCTGCTGGGCATCGTGACTCTGGTCCAGTTCTTGTGGAAGCTGGTGTCATGAGAACGCTGTCGCAGTACGTCCGCCGCACCCCGATCATGCGCGTCGCGGTGGACGGCCGCCCGCTCGTGCTCAAGCTGGAGCACCTGCAGCTCACCGGCTCCTTCAAGCTCCGCGGCGCGGTGAACACCCTGCTGGCGTTGAACGCCTCGGCCGTCGTCACCGCGTCGGGCGGCAACCACGGCATCGCCGTCGCGCAGGCCGCCCAACTCCTGGGCGCGCACGCCACCGTGTTCGTCCCGGTGACCGCGCCCGAGACGAAGACGCGGCGCATCGAAGCGTTGGGCGCCAAGCTGATCCGGCACGGCAACACCTACGCGGAAGCCGCCGCGACCGCCCGTGAGCTCGACCTGCCCTACATCGAGGCCTACAACGCGATGCCCGTGATCGAGGGCCAGTCCACGGTCACGCAGGAGATCGTCGAGGACGCCCCGGACGTGGACACGATCTTCGTGGCCGTCGGCGGAGGGGGCCTGGTGGCAGGCGCGGCGCTGGCGTCCGGCGGCCGTCACATCGTGGCCGTGGAACCCGAGAACTGCTGCGCGATGCACAACGCCCTGGAAGCCGGCGAGCCCGTCGACTCCGTGGTGAACTCGATCGCCGCCGACGCCCTCGGCGCCACCCGCGCCGGCTCGTTGTCGCTGGAAATCCTGCAGCGCAACAACGTCACCTCGAAGCTGGTCACCGACGAGGAGATCCTCGCGGCCCGGGACCGCCTCTGGGAGGAGTTCCGGATCGCGGTCGAACCGGCGGGCGCGGCGGCGTTCGCGTCGTTCCTCAGGGGCGACGTGACGACTGAGCTGCCCTGCGTGCTCCTGTGCGGAGCGAACTCGGAGTGGCGTCCCAGCTAGACCGGCGGAACCGGCGCGCACCGAGCCTGCGCAACGGCGACACCACCCACACCGGCATTTCGTCGCGCCGGGCCTGACCGTTCAGCTTCCGCCGCTCGGCAGGGCTGACGAAGCACCGAAACGCGGTGCGAGCCCGCGCGGCGAGGTCGAACTCCGTGTCAATGAACGTCACACCGCGAACGCTAGATCCGCTTCCCGTGCCCTACAAGCGATTTAGCGCCACGGTGATGATCGACCGGGACGTCGGGGTGAGCGGACCGCCGTGCCAGTCCCCGAACTGGTCCTGCACCGAGAACCCCGCCTCCCGCAGGAAGTCGTTCACCTCGCCGACTTCGAGGAACCGCAACGAGGCCCGGTCCACCCGCAGCACGGCGCCGTCCCGCGAGGTCGACTCGGTGAACGTGACCACCCCGTCCGCGACCGACTCGACGGCGTAGCTCACCACGAGATCGTCGACCGCGATCTCCGCCTCCGGCCACCGCTCCCACTCGCGAGCAGCGGGATACCGGGTGTCGAAGGCGAACCGGCCACCCGGCCGCAACGTGCGCCGGATCGCGGTCAGCGACGCCCTGAGGTCGTCGTCTGTCACCAGGCACTGGAACGCGTTGCTGGACATGACGGCCAGGTCGAACTCCGACACCCAGCGCGCCGCGTCCGCCTTGCCGTGCGTTCCCGTGCTGACCTCACCAACTGCCCGGTGCCGCAGCCGACGTCCAGCACCGCGCTCGCCTCGTCGACCAGCCGGTCGTAGAACGCAGCGTCCGGCCCGTTCCAAGGGCTCAACCGGTCGTACAGGGCCGCGCTGTCGGCGTCGGTGAACGTCACACGCTCGTCGCGTCGATCGTCGCGCTGGCCAGCACGATGTCGCCCGCCGCGTCCTCGCGGTAGATCGCCACGGCCTGACCGGGAGCAACACCCTTCAACGGCTCGCGCAGCTGCACCCGCAACACACCGTCGACGAGTTCGGCGACGGCCGGAGCCGTGCCCCCGTGCGCCCGCACCTGCGCCACGCACTCGACCGGCCCGTCCAGCTCCACGTGCGCCACCGGGGCGGAAGCCGAAATCCCCGTCACCGCGAGCTTTTCGACCGAGCCGACGCGCACGTTGCCGGACACCGGCTCCAGCGCCAGCACGTACCGCGGCCGGCCGTCGGCAGCGGGGCCGTCGATGCCGAGACCCTTGCGCTGGCCCACGGTGAACTCGTGCACGCCCGCGTGCCGGCCCAGCACGGCGCCGGTCGCGTCGTCGATCAGCAGGCCCGGCTTGGTGTCCATGCGGCCCGCCAGGAACTTCTGCGTGTCGCCGTCCGGGATGAAGCAGATGTCGTGGCTGTCGGGCTTCTTCGCGACGGACAGGCCGCGCGACTCCGCCTCGACGCGCACGTCGTCCTTCGTCGTGTCCCCCAACGGGAACATCGCGTGCGAGAGCTGCTCGGCCGTCAACGACGCGAGGACGTAGGACTGGTCCTTGCCCAGGTCGGCGGAGCGGCGCAGTTCGGGGCGGCCGTCGATCAGCTCGAGGCGCGCGTAGTGGCCGGTGCAGACGGCGTCGAAACCGAGGGCGATCGCCTTGTCCAGCAACGCCTCGAACTTGATGCGCTCGTTGCAGCGCAGGCACGGGTTCGGGGTGCGGCCGGCGGCGTACTCGGCGACGAAGTCCTCGACGACCTCTTCGGTGAAGCGCTCGGCGAAGTCCCAGACGTAGAACGGGATGCCCATCAGGTCCGCGGCGCGACGGGCGTCGTGCGCGTCCTCGATGGTGCAACAGCCGCGCGCACCGGTCCGCAACGTGCCGGGCTTGGCCGACAGAGCGAGGTGGACGCCCGTGACGTCGTGTCCCGCTTCGACGGCGCGCGCCGCCGCCACCGCGGAATCGACACCACCGCTCATCGCCGCGAGGACCTTCACTGCTTGACCACCTTCCGGGAACGCCTCATACCTGCCAGACCCGCCGTGCGGGCCCTCTCCACCACCGGTCCGATGACCGACACGAGTTTCTCAACGTCCGCCCGCGTCGACGTATGCCCGAGCGAGAACCTCAACGAGCCACGCGCCAGCGACGGTTCGACGCCCATCGCCAGGAGCACGTGCGACGGTTGCGCGACGCCGGCCGTGCAGGCGGAGCCCGTCGAGCACTCGACACCGCGTGCGTCGAGCAGCATCAGCAGGCTGTCGCCCTCGCAGCCGGGGAACGTCAGATGCGCGTTGCCGGGCAGGCGGTCGGACGGGTCGCCGTTCACGATCACGTCCGGCACGATCGCCCGCACCGACGTGATCAGCTCGTCGCGCAACGCGGCGATCTCCACCGCACGCGAAGCCTGTTCCTCCACGGAGATCCGGACCGCGCGCGCCAGGCCGACGATCGACGGCACGTCCAACGTCCCGGAGCGCACGTCGCGTTCCTGACCGCCGCCGTGCATCAACGGCGTGGCCTTCACGTCGCGAGCGAGCAGCAGCACGCCCACGCCGTAGGGGCCGCCGACCTTGTGGCCCGTCATCGTCAGCGCCGAAGCACCGGACTCGGCGAACGACACCGGGACGGCGCCCACGGCCTGCACCGCGTCCGTGTGGAACGGCACGCCGCGTTCGGCGCACACGGCCGCGATGTCGTGCACGGGGTTGATGGTGCCGACCTCGTTGTTCGCCCACATCGTGGTAACGAGCGCGACGTCGTCGTCCAGGGCGTCCGCGACCGACGACGCGGACACGCGCCCGAACCGGTCGGTGGGCAACCAGGTGACCTCGGCGCCCTGCTGCTCCAGCCACTCGACGGCGTCCAGCACGGCGTGGTGCTCGACGGCGGAGGCCAGCACGCGACGACGGCCGCTCGCCCAGTAGATGCCCTTGACCGCGAGGTTGTCGCTCTCCGTGCCGCCGCCGGTGAAGAGCACCTCGGACGGCCGGGCGCCCAGGGCGTCGGCGATGTTCTCGCGGGCCTCCTCGACCGCCCGGCGGGCCCGCCTGCCGGAGGTGTGCAGCGACGAGGCGTTGCCCGTGGTGGACAACGCCTCGGTCATGGCCGCGACCGCCTGCGGGTGCATGGGGGTCGTGGCCGCGTGGTCGAGATAAGCCATCAGGTCTTCAGGGTAGCCCGCATGCGGGGCCCGGTCAGAATCGCTCCCACCACCGCCAACGCCGCCATGGCCAGGTTGAGCACCACCACGCCCGCGGTCGGTGCCGTCGCCACCACGAGCACGCCGCCGAGTCCGATCATGGTCGCCGAGAAGAGCATGTCCGAGATCTGCAGCGCGGCGGAGTTGAAACCCCGGTCGGCCTCGGGCGATGCGGCCATCATCAGCACGCCGACGCTCGACGTCGCCATGCCCATGCCCGCGCCCGCGACGGCCCAGAGCACCGGCGTGAGGATCGCAGGCCCCCAAGTGGGTGCGATGAGCGTCACGGCCGCGATGCCGGTCGCGGTGAACAGGAATCCGACGCGGACGAGCGTGTAGCGCTCGATCTCGGGGTGCCGCGACGCCCACATCGACGCGCTCGCCCAGCCGAGCGCGCTCAGGGTGAGCGGGATGCCCGCCTCCAGCGGCGAGTAGCCGTGCACGACGGTCAGCGTCAGCGGGATGAAGCCCTCGACGGCGAAGAACGTGCCCGCGAGCAGGCCGCGCGCGAGGATCGTGACGGGCAGGCCGCGCCGGGCGAGCAACGTGCCCTTCGGCAGCAGGATGCGCAATGCGGGTGCCAGCAGCAGCAACGACGCCGCGAGCATCCACCACGTGCGGTGCTGCAACGACCAACTCAGACCCGCCACGCCCAGACCGACGGCCACGGCCGCGAGGGGCAGGTGCTTGCGCTGCGGTGGCGTCTCGGCGTGCGGTGGCAGCTTCCTGAGAATGGGCACGAGCAGCACGCTGCCGATGAGCACCAACGGCACGATGGCGAGGAACACCAGCCGCCACGTGAACTGCTCGGTCGCCCAGCCCGCGACAGCCGGTCCCACCAGCGACGGCACCACCCAGGCCGCGGACAGCGCGCCGAACACCGCGGGCCGGTCGGCCTCCGGGTAGACCAGCGCGATCAGCACGTAGACCGCGACGATGAGGAACCCGGCGCCGAACCCCTGGAGCACCCGTCCGGCGAGCAGCACCGTCATGTCCTGGGCGACCCCCGCGACGACCAGCCCGGCGAGGAACAGCCCGACGCCGATCAGGATCGCGGGCCGCGGCCCCTTGCGGTCGGACAGACGACCGGAGAAGACCGTCGCCATGACGCTCGCTGCGAGGTTCGCGAGGAACGGCCACGCGTACAGCGCCTCGCCCTGCAACTCGCGGACCATCGTGGGCATCGCCGTGCCGACCCCCATCGCCTCGAAGGCGAGCAGGGTGACCAGCAGGAGGATGCCCGTCGTGGGCCAGCGGCGTTCAGGCGACCAGAGGCGTGATGGTGCGGGCGCGGTGAGAGTCACCTGTAGATGGTGCAATCTCCAGTTCGGTCGAGGTCAAGCGGTTTGATTGCTCTTCGGCAAGTTTCGCCAGTTCGCGACGCGTGGCGGCACGACCGGGAGCGATCTCGTCCAGCACGTGGACCTCGACGACCAGATCGCGGACCTTCAGCACGCGCCGGATCGAGTCGACCAGGGTGTCGCTGCCGATGAACGCGGGCTGCGTCGTGAGGTGGTCGCCGATCCGGTAGCGCAGCACGATCGGGCGCACCGGCACACCGGCGTCGAGCGCGGCCTGGAACAGCGCGGGCTTGTAGTGGCCGGACGCGAGCCCGCACCACGTGGTGCCCTCGGCGTGGATGCCGACCGCGCTGCCGCCGCGCAACGTGTCCGCGAGCTCGTCGACGGTCCGCGGCAGTTCGCGCAGCTTCTCGCGGTCGAGGTAGACCGTGCCGGCCGCGGTGATGATCGGACCGAGCACCGGCCAGCTCTTGATGTCCTTCTTGGCCACGAGCTTGATCGGCTGCACCGAGTCGATCGCGAGCTCGTCGAGCCACGACACGTGGTTGCTCGCGACCAGCACACCACGCTTCGGCACCTCCTGGAACCTCCGCGCGCCGTGCACCTCGAGCCGCACCCCGAACGCCCGCAGCACGGCGTGGAACCACAGCCGCACCACGCTCTCGCGCTGCTTGCTGGGCAGCAGCAACGCGAGCGCGATCCACACACCGCACAGGATCGCGGTGACGGCCGTGACCGCGCGCCAGGTCTGCCGGAACTTCCCGACCTCCCCCGGCGCGTGGCCGACACACCCGTCACCACACGGCGACGCGGGCATCCAGGCGTGGCTCATGACGTCTCCCCCAGGAAGAACTTCAGATAGCGCTGGTCCACGTGGTCCATGCCGAGCAGGATGAAGAGGTCGGCGACGCCGAAGTCCGCGTCGAGCGCAGGCCGTCCGCAGATCTTCGCGCCGAGCCGCAGGTAGCCCTTGAGCAGCGGCGGCAGCACCGTCTTCTCGGGCCGCGCGATCGCGTCGACGTCCCACGGGGTGTGTGGCGTGACCCGGAACTCCTCGGGCGCGTAGTGCTTGGCGTGCACCGCGTCCCACACCCCGGCGGCGAAGCTTCCCCCGTCCTGCAACGGGATCGAGGCGCACCCGACGAGCCACTTGTGGCCGCTCAACAGCATGTAGCGCGCGATCCCGGCCCACACGAGGCTGACGACGGCACCGTTGCGGTGGTCGGGGTGCACGCACGAGCGGCCGGTCTCGACCGTGGAGCTGCGGATGGCGTCCAGGTTGGCGAGGTCGAACTCACCGTCGCTGTAGAGCCGACCGGCGTCCTTGGCCCGCTCCGGCGGCAGCATCCGGTAGCCGCCGACGATCTCGCCGGTGCGGTCGTCGCGGACCACCAGGTGGTCGCAGTGCTCGTCGAACTCGTCGACGTCGTGGCCGGGCACGCTGGTGTGCAGCGTCGCCCCCATCTCACCGGCGAACACCTCGTAGCGCAGTCTCTGCGCGGCGACGACCTCGTCGCTGTCACGGGCGACGAGGAGGGAGTAGCGGGGGCCGTCCCCGTCCTGCTGGACAGGGGTGCTGACAAGCAGTTCCGGCTGCGTCATGCGAACCAGGGTGAAGCCGGGTTGGCGAATGACAGCAGGTCAGAACGATGTCCGGTCAGTGGCAGTCGGGTTAACCCCGGGTAGTCGGTGCCGCGGCCGGGGTGATATGGGGCGATTCCGGTTGCGAGACGGTCACAAGTGCCTCGTTCCGGGCTGTTTCAGCACATCATGCGCCGCTCAGTTCGCTGAGCGTCAGTCGCCGGTTCTCGCCGATGAGGTGGAACTCGGCCTCGCCCGGCACGCCGACGTTCACGAACCCCTCCGCGAGCGTCCGCAGGACCGCGGGGAAGTCGACCTCGCCCCAGATCCCGATGTCGAGGTTGCCGCCGGTCTGCCCGAGTCCCGACCCGGTCACCTCGCCGGCGTCGCCCAGCACGCTCTCGACGACCTCCTCCAGCTCGTCGAGGGCGAAGTCGGTGTCCGGGGTCTCCTTGAAGTACAGGTAGACCTCCTTCGTCCCGCCGGGCTCGATCGCGAGGTCGCCGCCGAGGGTGTTCAAGTCGCTCATGGAAACTCCCCCGGGAAATGGCGAACGGCCGCCCCCATCGAGGTGGGACGGCCGTTCGGTCCGTGAGCTGGAGACTAACTCAGCCCTTGCGCTTCTTGACCTCTTCGGTCAGCTGCGGGGCGACGTTGAACAGGTCGCCCACCACGCCGAAGTCGGCGATCTCGAAGATCGGGGCCTCGGGGTCCTTGTTGACCGCGACGATCGTCTTCGAGGTCTGCATGCCCGCGCGGTGCTGGATCGCACCGGAGATGCCCAGCGCCACGTACAGCTGCGGCGAGACCGTCTTGCCGGTCTGACCCACCTGGAACTGGTGCGGGTAGTAGCCGGAGTCGACGGCGGCGCGCGAGGCACCGACGGCGGCGCCGAGCGAGTCGGCGAGCTCCTCGACCGTCGAGAACTTCTCGGCCGAGCCGACGCCACGACCACCGGAGACGACGACCGAGGCCTCGGTCAGTTCCGGACGGTCGCCGCCGACGACGGCCTCACGCGAGGTGACCTTCGCGGACTTGGCGGCGTCCACGGAGATGGAGACCGACTCGTCCAGCACGGCGTCCGCGGCGGACTCCTCGGACTCCACGCCGCCGGGGCGGACGGTGATGACCGGGGTGCCCTTGCTGACCTTCGCCTTGACGACGAACGCACCACCGAAGATGGACTGCACGCCGGTGCCGTCGGCCTCGACGTCCACGACGTCGACGAGCCAGCCGGAGTCGATGCGCACGGCGAGCCGGCCCGCGACCTCCTTGCCCTCGATCGTCGCGGAGACGAGCACCGCGGACGCGTTCGGGGCGAGGGCGGCGAGAGCGTCGACCTTCGGCGTCACCAGGAAGGCGGCGGCGTCGTCGGACTCGACGGCGTAGACCTTCGCGGCGCCGTACTTGCCGAGCGACTCGCGGATCTTCGCCGCGGTGCCGGGGGCGCCGACGACGACAGCGGACGGGGTGCCCAGCCGACGGGCGGCCGTGAGCAGCTCGTAGCTGACCTTCTTGACCTCGCCGTCGACGTGGTCGACCAGAACCAGTACCTCAGACATGTCTTGCCCTCCCTCAGATGAGCTTCTGGCCGACGAGGAACTCGGCGATCCTGGCGCCGCCGTCGCCACCGTCCTCGACGCGCTGACCCGCGCTGCGCGGCGGCTTCGGGGAAGCCTCCTGCACCTGGGTGTACGCGCCGGACAGGCCGACCTCGGACGCATCGATGCCCAGGTCCGCCACGGTGAGCGTGGAGACGGGCTTCTTCTTCGCGGCCATGATGCCCTTGAAGGACGGGTACCGCGGCTCGTTGATCTTCTCCGTCACGGAGACGACGGCCGGGAGCGAGGCCTCGAGGAACGCGACGCCCTCGTCGGTCTCGCGCTCGCCCTTGATCGTCGTGCCCTCGACGGTGACCTTGCGCAGCTGGGTGACCTGCGGCAGGCCGAGCAGCTCGGCGAGGATGGCCGGGACAGCGCCCGCGCGGCCGTCGGTCGCCTCGTTGCCCGCGACGACCAGGTCGACGTTCTCGACCGTGCCGATCGCCTTCGCGAGGACCTTCGCCGTCGCCAGCACGTCCGAACCGTGCAACGCCTCGTCGCTGACGTGGATCGCCTTGTCGGCACCCATCGACAGCGCCTTGCGAATGGCGTCGGTGGCGCGGTCGGGACCCATCGCGATCACGGTGACCTCGCCGCCGTGGGCTTCCTTCAGCTGAAGGGCCTCTTCGACGGCGCGCTCGTTGATCTCGTCGAGCACGGCGTCCGCGGACTCGCGGTCAAGGGTGTGGTCGGCGTCGGTGAGCTTGCGCTCGGACCAGGTGTCAGGCACCTGCTTGACCAGGACAACAATGTTCATAGGTCCTCTTCGACCTCCAGCAGACGGGCGACGCTTGCACAGAGGACTCTAGAACTGCGTCGCCGGGTGTTCAGGACCCTGCCATCACCCGGATGTTACCCGCCAGTAGCACCCCTGCAAACAGGAGCAAGCACCCCGCTAGCGTGACAGTTATCACCCGTTAACGCCACCAACTGAGACTTAACCCATTCGAGCGACTAGGCTGCGCTGACATGTACCGGCGAGTAGCGATCGTGACAGACTCCACGGCTTGTCTCCCGGCGCAGCTGACTGATCGACTCGGCATCGAAGTGGTGCAGATCCAGGTGCGGATCGGCGACCACACCGACGACGAGTCCCGCATCCCGGTTCCCGAGCTGGTCTCGGCCATGCGCTCGAACGTGCCCGTCGCGACGATTCCACCAGACCCGAACGCGTTCTTCTGGACGTACAACGAACTTGCGGCGCAAGGCGTCCGCTCGATCGTGTCCGTGCACGTGTCGAGCCGCCAGTCCGCGACGGTGGAGGCGGCCCGCGAGGCCGCCGCCAGGGTCCGCGTGCCCGTGCACGTGATCGACACGCACACCTGCGGGATGAGCATCGGCTACGCCGTCCAAGCCGCCGCGAAGGTGGCCGAGGCAGGCGGCAACGTCGAAAAGGTGCTCGCGACCGCCCAGCGCCGTTTCGACAGGTCGACCGAACTGATCTACGTGGACACCCTGGAGTACCTGCGCCGGGGCGGCAAGATCGGCGCGGCGGCCGCGATGGTCGGCGGCATGCTCTCCATGAAGCCACTGCTGACCATGGCCGACGGCCAGATCACCCCGCTGGACAAGGTGATCGGCGCCGACCGCGCGCTCAACCGCTTGATCGACATAGCGATCAAGCGCGCGGGCACCGACACCGTCGACGTGGCCGTGGAACACTTCGACGCCGAGGAGAAGGCCTCCCGCCTGCTCCGCACGTTGCGCCGCAAGGTCCCCAACGTCCGCCAGTTCATGCTGACCCAGGTCAGCTCGGCCATCGGAGCCCACGTGGGCCCCGGTGCACTGGGCATCACAGTTTCGCCCGTGTAGCCCTCGGGAACTCCAGAGGCGGTTTCGTCCGTTGAAATGGACGTAACGGACACCTGGAGGACCGATGGCCGGCTTCATGGACAAGATCACCAGGTTCCTGCGCAGCCCGCAGGGCCACCGACTGCAAGCGAAGGCACGGCAGATGGCGCAGGACCCGCGCAAGCGAGCGCAGGCCGAACAACTGCTGCGCAAGTTCCGCGGCAAGAAGCACTAACGCCCGAACAAGGCGTTGAGCTCGCCATAGGCAATGGCACCCTCAACGCTGCCGTAAGTCCCCTTGGTCAGCATCTCCTCCGCTGCCCGCCTGGCAACGGCGTAAGCAGCCTCGGCCACCGCAGACCCGAGGCTGACCCGCGCCACGCCCGCCGCCGCCAACACGTCGACGGCGGGCGAGCCAGGCCCCACCAACACGTTGAGCGGCGCACCAATCTCCTTGGCCAGCTCCGTGATGGTCTCGACATCACTCACCCCAGGCACAAAAATGCCACTGGCCCCGGCCTCGACGAACCTCGCAGCCCGCTCGACCGTGCGCGCAAACCGATCCCCAGGATCCCCGACCTGCCGCAGGAACGTGTCGATGCGAGCGTTGATGAAGATCCCAGGCGCAGCCTCCCGCGCAGCGACGTACCGCTCCACCTGCTCGGCGACATCCCGTTGCCCGGCACCAAGTCCGTCCTCGATGTTGACCCCGGAAGCACCCGCCGCACTGACGGCCCGCACCGTCTCGCCAACCGCCTCCGCGCTCTCCCCGAAGCCGGTCTCGATATCGGCGCTGACCGGCACCTGCACCGCTTCCACAATCCGGGCAACGAGATCAACGGCCCGCTCCCGCTGCAACGCGTCCCCGTCAGGCGCCCCAAGACTCCAAGCGACACCAGCGCTAGTAGTCGCAACAGCCTTGGCACCAGCCGCCTCAACAACGAGCGCGGAGGCAACGTCCCAAGCGTTGGCAAGGGCCAAGGGCCCAGGCTTGTGCAGCGAGTGAAACAGCTCAGTTCGATCCGTGGCGGAAGTCATGATCGATTGATATCAGCAGCCAGGCCAACAAGTCCGGCGAGAATCGGACAGGAACCAACGACTTTCCGACATCTCGCACGTGCACGCACCCAACCGCAGTCGCGAACGCAAGGTGACCACCGCCCAAGCCAGGCGCACGCACCACGCAACCGGCGGCCACCAACGCACGCCCACCACCTACGAATCCTGGCGTGGCGAAGCCGAAGGCGAGCCCGAACGGGCTGCTACCAGGTTGGGCAACCGGTTCCGCCGCTCATGGCGATTGGGGCTTGACCTTGAGGGGCTGGATGCCAACCTGTCCGGTCCGGCCGGGGCGTACTTCACCCCGGCCTTTGAGGCCGCGAATGCATCCAGCTAGAGGCTCAAGGTCAAGCCCCAATCGCAACCCCGCTCTTCGTCACGACCTGACGGACCACCCTCGCAACCGCAGCCCACCCAACAGAACGCAACCAACCCCGCTGGAACAGCAACCCGCCAGCAAAAGCCGACCCCCGCAGGATCAGTTACTCCCAGCCTTCCGACGAACCTCGTCGAACGTCCTCAAATACCGCTGCCGGAAGTCTTCCCGTTCAACCCAGGTCGTCTGCTCAACAGCCTGAGGCCTGGCAGGCGGCGGAAGCGCAGTCTCCACAACAACTTCCGGCTCGATCTCAGGCTCGACCTCAACCTCAGCCTCGACCTCAAGCTCCTCGACAACCTCAACTTCAGGCTCGGCTTCCGGCTCAGGCACCTCGACCACCGGCTCGACCTCAGCCGCAACCTCAGGCTTCACAGCCTCAGGCTCCACAACCACAGGCTCAGCGAACACGGCCAACGCCGGCTCCAACTGAGGCAACCCCACCACAGGATTCCGATGGATGGGCCGAGAGTCGTACTCGGCGTCCACCGCCTCCACCACAGGCTTCTCGACCCAGGTCCGCGCATCCACCGGCACCTCAGGCGAAGCCACCGCCTCAGCCACCGCCCCAGCTTTGTCCCGGGCGTCCTCCCGACGCCGCACCAAGACGTACATCAGGGCCGCCCCCAACGTGAAGGACAGCACGCACAGCCCGAAGACGATCCCGACTGCCCCTGCCATTGCGAAGGCTCCTAGCTGACGAGGACGTCGATCTGCGGTCCGAAGTCCGAGGGCGGCCCCCACACCGGGTCCACGATCACCCGTGTCGTGAAGGACTTGTCCACACCTTGTTCTGCCAGGTACTGCCGCAGCAGCCCGGCCCGTTCCATCGCGAGGACGTCGCAGCGGTGCGAGGCCGTCTCGCCGTTCCACGCGTGTGCCACCAGCGTCACCGTGCCGGACGAGTTGCGCAGCAGGCTGGCGAGGCTGCGTCGCACGTCCTCACCACGTCCCACCAGAGACGCGGTGCCCGGCGCGAACGTGATCCCCTTGACGGCGTGCGAGGTGAACAAGCTGCGCACCGCCTCCTGCGCCACCGAGGCGGACAGCAGGATCGGTGCCGGGGGTTCCATGCGCAGCGGGCCCACGAAGTCCGCCACCGGCACCGGGCCCGCCAGGACGGCAGGCACGGCGGGTGACGACGAGAGAGCCGTCTCGAGTTCGTCGCCGTAGACGGAGAAGCCGAACGCCGTCACGGAGGCCGGCACCATCAGGGCGCCTACGACCAGTGGGACCCAACGCTTCATGACGCGGCCACCTGTTCCGGGATGTGCACGGGCGCGACGCGTTCCGCGGCTGCGGACAGGGCGGCGCGGGCCGCGGTGAGCTGGGAGTGGACGACTCGCTTGAGTTCGTGCAGTTCCTCGGTGCGGTCGGCGACCTCGGCGAGGCGGCGGGCGGCTTCGCGGGACGCCATCTTCACCACGAACTCGGACCTGGCGCGGGCCAGCGCTTCCTGCTCCTGGAGGTGCTGGGCGACCTCGTTGCGGCGGCGGGTCATGGTGAGTTCGAAGAACTGCTGTGCCTTGTCACGCTTGCGTTCCGAGTCGGCTTCCAGGGAGTTGCACTGGAGGGCGGTCTCGCGCAGCAGGCGGTCCGCGTCGGTCTGGGCCTGCTCGACGGCCTCGGCGCACTCGCGTTCGACCTCGTCGGCGCGCTGGCGGTGCTGGGCTTCCAGGTCGGTGTTGCGGCGTTCCATCTCGAGCTCGCGGCGTTCCATCGCGGCGGCGCGGGTGGCGCAGTCCTGGCGCACTGCGTAGAGCTCGGATTCAGCCTCGGCGCGCATGGCCGTGGTTTCGTTCTCGGCCTTGGCACGCAGGATCGCGGCTTCGTTCTCGGCGTTGGCGCGCAGCTCGGCCAGTTCGGCCTCGGTGCGCTCGCGGAGTTCCGTGGACTCGCGTTCGGCCTGGAGGTGCATCTCCGCCGTCTCGTCCTCGGCGAGGCGGAGCATGCGGTGCATCCGTTCGGTGGCGCTCGCGTGCGAACCCGAGGTGGTTTCCAGGCGTTCGATCCTGGCGCGCGCCTCTTCGAGGTCCTGGCGCGTCATTTCCAGGAGCTTGCGCAAATCCGCGGCCTGCGCCAGCGCCTCGGCCCTGTCGAGGCTCGTGAAGCGCAGCTGCTCCTCGAGATTCTCGATGTGCTCGATGACCTGACGTCGATGAAAACCTCGGTAGACAACGTCAAAACCGGCGTGCAGCGGAACTAGTTCCTGCTCTTTTGCACCCATGGTCACCTACTCACTCAACCGGGCAGAAGATTGTGCGAGCTTACCCACGGCCGATGACCCCAACCAGCGTCGAAAGTGGACGGACGGGCATGATGTAACACTTGGAATAACGGGTCTTTCCTGCGCAAACAAGCGCTTCCTAGATCATCAACGACGGCCGCCCAGTCACCCGATTGTGTCAAGTAACGGGCCATTCCGGGGTGTTCACTCCGTGCGTTCGCCGTGCACGGAAAGCAACCATCAAGGTTGAGATCACACGAATTGCCTTCCATCGGTCGTGGCTACTTCGATCACCCTTCGTTAACCTTCTCGTTCGTGTCCTCACGAGTAGCCGTCGTCACCGACTCGACCGCGTCGCTCCCCGCGCGTCTGGCGGACCGCTTCAACATCATCACGGTCCCGATGCAGCTCAAGATCGGGTCGGAGCTGATCGACGAGGCGTACGTGCCGACCGACCGGCTGCTGCAGGCGATGGAGGCGCAGATCCCGATCACGACGCAGCCGCCCGCCCCCGACGCGTTCTTCTGGGCCTACCAGGACGCGTGGGCGAAAGGCGCGGAGACGATCGTCTCGGTGCACGTGACGCCGAAGCTCTCCCCCGCGACGGACGCGGCGAAGGCGGCCGCGGCCAAGTCGCGCGTGCCGGTGTTCATCGTGGACTCGCACTCGTCGGGCATGACGCTCGGCTTCGCGGCGCTCGCAGCCGCGCGGATCGTGCAGAGCGGCGGCAACGTGCAGAACGCGCGCAGCGTCGCCGAGCAGCGCGGCCGCAACGCCAACGTCCTCATCTACGTCGACACGCTGCACTACCTGCGCCAGGCGGGCCGGGTCAGCGCGGCGGCGAAGCTCTTCGGCGACGCGCTGTCGGTCAAGCCGCTGCTCACGGTCGTGAACGGCGAGGTGGAGCCGTTCGACAAGGTCGTCGGCCGCGACCGGGCGCTGGCGAAGCTCGTCGACAAGGCGGTGGCGCTCGCCTACGGACGCGACGTCGACCTCGCCGTCGAGCACTTCGCGGCCGAGAAGGAGGGCCACGAACTGCTGCAGATGCTGCAGAAGCGCATCCCGCACGCCCGCGACGTCGTCCTCACCCAGGTCAGCGCGGCGATCGGCGCGA
The DNA here is from genome assembly GCF_043632865.1 of Lentzea sp. JNUCC 0626. NCBI lineage: Bacteria > Bacillati > Actinomycetota > Actinomycetes > Pseudonocardiales > Pseudonocardiaceae > Lentzea > Lentzea sp. JNUCC 0626. Next base: position 8,780,115 of record NZ_CP171635.1, on the reverse strand, counting down.
ACGTCGGACCGGGCGCGCTGGCCGTCACGATCTCGCCGTTCTAGGGCCTGTGTCGCCGTTCTAGAGGTCCGCGACCTCCTCGGCGAGCAACAGCTCGACGTCGATCCCCATCGGCGCGAAGTGGCCGGCGAGCTCCAGCGAGAGCACGCCCTGCGTCCGCGTCCAGAACGACAGCGCGCGGTGCACCGTCGGCGACGGCGCCGGCAGCGCGCCCGCCCACCCGTTCTTCATCTGCAGGAAGGCGTCGAACGGGGACTTCGGGTCCTGCGACCCGTCACCGCACACCTCCAGCAGCACCGCCAGGATCTCGTTCGAGATCGCGGTGATCTCGTCGGGCGCGCGGTAGCCGGGCACGGGCGTGCCGTAGATGAGCAGGTACCGCTGCGGATCGGCGATCGCCCACCCCCGGATGACCGAGGCGAGCCCCACGACCGTGACGCCCAGCCCCTGCGCCGCGCGGACGGTGTCGGCCAGGCTGCGGTACGCGTCGCGGATGAGCTCGGTGATCAGCTCGTCGCGACCGGCGAAGTACCGATACAGCGCGGGCCCGCTCATGCCCATCTCCTTGGCGATCGCGTTCAACGACAACGCTGTCACGCCGTTGGCCGCGATCTGCTCCCACGCGTGCCGCTTGACCTCATCGCGCACCTGGGTCCGGTAGCGCTCGCGAGGGTTCCGCGCCGGGTCGGCCTGAGACTCTGTCGCCATAGTTAGACCCTCTCACATTCGTTATTGACACTCACGCCCGCGACAGCTTAGCTTCTGCATGTCACAAGAGTTAGACCCTCTAACTTCGGCGAGTACCACTAACGAACGAAGGAGCCTCTCATGAACGCGAGCACCTCTGGCAACACTGACAAGGTCGCCCGCAAGGCCGCCTACCCGAAGACGTCGACGCTGGTCGCGGCCTGGGCCGCGCCGGTCATGGTGGTCGGCGGATTCGGCCTGCTGTCCGGCATCCCGATCGTCGCCGTGCTCGTCGCGAGCCTGCGCAACGGCCGGTCGAAGGCCCTGCGGTGGTGGTCGGGAGCACTCACGCTGGCGTACGCGACCCCGTTGACGATGTGGTTGACCGGACCGAGCGAGGCACCCAGCCTGACCAAGTACATGGACACGACGACGACAGCGGTCCTCACGGCGGCGGGCGTTGCGACGGCGATCGCGCACCAGGTAGTTCGCATGAGGTCTACTGACAAGTAACCTGGCGGGCGTGACCCTCCCCCTGACCGGCGAACGCACGGTGCCCGGTATCGCGGAAGAGAACTACTGGTTCCGGCGGCACGAAGCCGCGTATCTGCACCTGATCGGCCACTGCGCGGACGCCGTCGTACTGGAGGCGGGCTGCGGCGAGGGCTACGGCGCGCAGCTGATCAGAACGGTCGCGCGCCGGGTGATCGCCCTCGACTACGACGAACTGACGTCGCAGCACGTAGCGCGTCAGTACCCGCAGCTGAACGTGCTCCGCGGCAACCTGGCGACCTTGCCGCTGCAGGACGGCAGCGTCGACGTCGTGGCGAACCTGCAGGTCATCGAGCACCTGTGGGACCAGGAGGGCTTCCTCGCCGAGTGCCGCAGGGTGCTCAGGCCCGGCGGCAGGCTCATCGTCACGACGCCGAACCGCATCACGTTCTCCCCCGGCCAGGACACGCCGCTGAACCCGTTCCACACCAGGGAACTCGCACCGTCCGAACTGGACGAGATGCTGCGCGAGGCTGGTTTCCGCGTTGACGAACTGACGGGCCTGCGTCACGGACCGAGGCTTGACACGCTCCTGAACGGACAGATCATCAACGCACAGGTCGAAGTCGCCCTGTCCGGTGCGCCGTGGCCGGCTGAGCTCAAGGAGGCTGTGGAGTCGGTGACGGTGGAGGACTTCGACATCACGCCCGACGACATGGACGCCTGCCTCGACCTCGTGGCCGTGGCGGTGCGCGCGTGACCGAAAAGGCCACCGAGGGCACGTTCTGCCTGGTCCTGCACAGCCACCTGCCCTGGCTCGCGCACCACGGCGCGTGGCCGGTCGGCGAGGAGTGGCTCTACCAGGCGTGGGCGCACTCGTACCTGCCCGTCGTCGACATGCTGCGGCGGTTCGCCGACGAGGGCCGCGAGGACGTCCTGACGCTCGGCGTCACGCCCGTCCTGGCCGCGCAGCTCGACGACCCGTACTGCTTGCGCGGCATGCACGACTGGCTCGGCAACTGGCACCTGCGCTCGCACTTCGCCGGGGAACGCCTGAAGGAGCTGTCGGCGTACGAGCACCGGGCGTCGCAGTGGGCGCTGGACAGGTTCGAAACCCAGTGGCGGCACGGGTTCTCGCCGCGGCTGCGGTCCCTTGTGGACTCCAGCACGATCGAGCTGCTCGGCGGACCGGCCACGCACCCGTTCCAGCCGTTGCTGGATCCACAGGTCAGGGCGTTCGCGCTCAAGGCCGGCCTCGACGACACCGCGCTGCGTCTCGGCCGTGCGCCGGAAGGCATCTGGGCGCCGGAGTGCGGCTACTCCCCCGGCATGGAGGCGGGGTACGCGGCGGCGGGCGTCCGCAGGTTCATGGTCGACGGGCCCGCGCTGCACGGCGACACCTCGGCCGCGCACCCCGTCGGATCGTCGGACGTGCTGGCGTTCGGGCGTGACCTCGAGGTCTCGTACCGGGTCTGGTCGCCCAAGGTCGGCTATCCGGGTGATCCGGCCTACCGAGATTTTCACACTTACGATCACCCGACGGGCCTCAAGCCGTCGCGGGTGACGGGCAAGAACGTGGCGCCGGAGGACAAACGGCCGTACGACCCGTTGCTGGCGAAGGAAGCTCTCGACCGGCACGTCGCGGATTTCGTGGACACGGTCGTGCGGCGGCTACGGGCGATCGACGGCGGACTCGTCGTGGCGGCCTACGACACCGAGCTGTACGGGCATTGGTGGCACGAGGGTCCGTTGTGGCTGGAGGCCGTGCTGCGGGCGTTGCCGGAGGCGGGCGTGCGCGTGACGACGTTGCGCGGTGCCGTCGAGGCGGGGCACGTGGGCGCGCCGGTCGAGCTGCCGGCGTCGTCGTGGGGCAGCGGCAAGGACTGGCGCGTGTGGGACGGCGCGCAGGTGTCGGACATCGTGTCGTTGAACGAGTCCGTGCAGAAGGAGTTGCTGGGACTGGACTTCTCGTCCGAGACGAGGAATCCGGTGCTGGACCAGGCGGTGCGCGAGGCGTTGCTGGCGTTGTCGAGCGACTGGGCCTTCATGGTCACGAAGGACTCGGCCGCCGACTACGCCCGGTACCGCGCGAAGATTCACAGCGATCGCTTCAGCGAGCTCGCGGCGTTGGCGCGGAGTGGTCGCGGACTGGGCAGAGCAACGGAGCTCCGCGCGGCGGACGGCCCCTTCGGGCATCTGGACGCGCGAGGAATGGGGTAACGGGATGCGCGTGCTGATGTTGTCGTGGGAGTACCCGCCGGTGGTCGTCGGCGGGCTGGGCAGGCACGTCCACGCGCTCGCGACACAACTGGCCGCGCAGGGGCACGACGTCGTCGTGCTGTGCCGCCAGCCGTCCGGCACCGACGCGATCACGCACCCGACGTCCGATCTGGTGAGCGAGGGCGTGCGGTTGATCCGCGTCGCCGAGGACCCCGCGCACTTCGTGTTCGAGAAGGACCTGCTGGCCTGGACGCTCGCGATGGGCCACGCCATGACGCGCGCCGGTCTGGCTCTTGGCTCGTGGCGGCCGGACGTCGTGCACGCGCACGACTGGCTCGTCGCGCACCCCGCGGTCGCTTTGGCCGAGGCCTTCGAAGTGCCGCTGGTGGCGACGATCCACGCGACCGAGGCCGGCCGGCACTCCGGCTGGCTGTCGCACCCGCTGAACCAGCAGGTGCACTCCGTCGAGTGGTGGCTGGCCAACCGCTCCGACTCGCTGATCACGTGCTCGTCGGCGATGCGCGGCGAGGTCGGGCATCTGTTCGAAGTGGACACCGCCGACGTTTCCGTGCTGCACAACGGCATCGAGCCGGGCGGCTGGAAGGTGCGGGCGAAGGACGTCGGCGCGGCCCGTCGCACGTACTCGCCGCACGGTGATCCGCTGCTCCTCTTCTTCGGCCGCATCGAGTGGGAGAAGGGCATCCAGGACCTGATCGCCGCGCTCCCCCGCATCCGCCGCTTCCACCGCGGCACGCGCGCGGTCGTCGCCGGCGGCGGGTCGCAGACCGAGTGGCTTCGGGACCAGGCGCGCAAGCACCGCGTGCTGCGGGCCGTGGAGTTCGTCGGCCACCTGTCCGACAGGACTTTGGCGGCGTTGCTCACAGCAGCGAACGCGGTGGTGCTGCCGTCGCGCTACGAGCCGTTCGGGATCGTGGCGTTGGAAGCCGCAGCGGCCGGAACGCCTCTGGTCGCGTCGACCGCGGGCGGGCTCGGCGAGGTGGTGCTGGACGGCGTCACCGGACTGTCGTTCGCCCCCGGTGACGTGGACGGACTCACCCGCGCCGTGCGCGACGTGCTGTCCGATCCCACGTCCGCGGCGTCTCGTGCGCGGGCCGCGAAGGCCCGTCTGGTGACGGACTTCAACTGGGCCACGATCGCCACCGACACCGCATCCGTTTACGCCTCAGCGGTTGTGCGCGAACCACGGGTCCTCGGCCGCCCCAAGATCGCGACGGGCAATCTGTTCACCTGAGTCCGCTACAGTCGCCGGTCCCGTTAACAACAGGTGACCGAGGACTGAATGAAATACCAACGCTTCGTGGCGCTCGGGGACAGCTGCACCGAGGGCCTGGACGACCTGCTGCCCGACGGCCGCTACCGGGGCTGGGCCGACCGCGTCGCGTCCGCCCTGGACGCGCCGGGCTTCCGCTACGCCAACCTCGGCGTGCGCGGCCGACGCCTCGACCAGATGCTGGTGGAGCAGGTCCCGTCCGCGCGCGCGTTGGAACCCGATCTGGTGGTGCTGTTCGGCGGCGGCAACGACGTCATGTCCAACGCGACCCTGGAACAGATCGCAGCGCGCGCAGACGCGATGGTGCGCGCCGTGACGTCGTTCGCGCCGACCGTCGCCGTCTTCACGTTGAGCGACATCTCGCACCGCATGCCGTTCGGCTGGCGCATGCGGCCACGCATCGATGCCCTGAACACGGCCGTGCGGGGTGCTGCGTCGCGTTACGGCGCGATCCTGATCGACGTCGAGGACGACGAGTGCGTGCACGACTCGCGCTACTTCGGTCCGGACCGGCTGCACCTGTCCTCGTTGGGGCACAGGCGGTTGGCGGGACACGTGCTGTCGACGCTCGGCATCCCGTTCGACCCGGCCTGGCTGACGCCGCTCGACGGCACGGCCGCGTCCGCCTCGGTGCTGGACCACTGGCGGTGGTTGCGCGACCAGGTGCTGCCCGTGGCGTACACGCGGACCCGCAACAAGCTGATCGGACGGCAGCCGGGCGACGGTTTCGTGCCCAAGCGCCCGCAGCTCTCTCCGCTCACCTCAAGGCAGATGGCGCGCTAGGCCGACGCGTCCTCCGACCGCTTGGCCAGCGCCTCCTTGGCCTTGCGGGCCATGTCCGCGATGTCCGCACGCCGCTGCGCGTCCGCCTCGTAGTCCGCCCGCCGGTCCCGCACCACCCGCGCCGGCATCCCGACCGCGATCTTGTAGTCCGGGATGTCGCCGCGCACGATCGCGTGCGCGCCGAGCACGCACCCGCGGCCGACACGGGTGCCGCGCAGCACCGTCACCTTCGCGCCGAGCCAGCAGTCGGGGCCGATGCGCACCGGCGTCTTCACGATGCCCTGATCCTTGATCGGCAGGGTGATGTCCTCGACCTTGTGGTCGAAGTCGCAGATGTACACCCAGTCCGCGACGAGTGACGACGCGCCGATCTCGATGTCGAGGTAGCAGTTGACGGTGTTGTCCTTGCCGAACACCACCTTGTCGCCGATGCGCAGCGACCCCTCGTGGCAGCGGATGGCGTTGCCGTCGCCGATGTGGACCCAGCGGCCGATCTCGAGGCGGCCGAAGCCGGGGCGGGCCATGACCTCGACGCGCTTGCCGAAGAACACCATGCCGCGCAGCACGACGTGCGGGTTGAGCAGGCGGAACTTGAGCAGCCGCCAGTACCTGACCAGGTACCACGGGGTGTAGGCGCGGTGGCGCAGGACCCAGCGCAGGGAGGCCATCGTGAGGAAGCGCGCCTGCATCGGGTCTCGGCGCGACCTGCGCCAGCGCGTCCAGACCGGTGCACCCCACATCGAAGTCATGGACGGCACCTTAACTTCAGGCGGACGAACCAGCCGAAACGGTTCTACAGTGGCCCCATGTGGGCCGTCATCGGCGTGTGGGACATCGCTCCCGAGGTGATCGACGAACTGCGGGCGCAGGTGCCGCTGATGGCGTCGAGCAAGGTCGGGCGACCGGGGTTCGTGCACGGCACGTGGACGCTCGACGGGCACATGGTGCAGGTCTTCGACAACGAGGCGGATGCTCGCCGGTACCACCAGGACATGATCGACCAGGGCGCCACGGAACGGCCCGGCGTGCGGTGCGTGGTGTGGGACGTGGCCGAGGTCGGGGCTGAGGCACCCTAGAGGCATGGCGACTCCTCTCATCATCGACACCGACCCCGGTGTCGACGACGCGTTCGCGATCGCGCTCGCTGCCCGCAGTCCCGAGGTCGACCTCAGGGCGTTGACCACGGTGTTCGGCAACGTCGGGCTGGAGCTCACGACGGCGAACGCGTTGCGGTTGCTCGCGCACCTCAAGCGCACCGACGTGCCCGTGGTGAAGGGGTTCGGCGGGCCGGGTGGGGCCGCTGACGTGCACGGGGAGGACGGGCTCGGCGGGCAGGCCCACACGTTGCCGGAGAACCCCGAACCGATCAGAAGCGACGACGTCGTCCAGTTCTTCGCGGACAACGTCGGCAAGGACACCGTGGTCGCCGCGATCGGACCGCTCACGAACATCGCGAAGGCGCTCGACGCCGGGGTCGAGTTCCCGCGGCTGGTCGTCATGGGTGGCGGGCTCGGCATCGGCAACATGACGCTGCGCGCCGAGTTCAACTTCTGGGCGGACGCGAAGGCCGCGCGGACGGTGATCCGCAAGGGCAATCCGCTGATCGTGCCGCTCAACCTCACCCAGCGGTGCATCGCGGACGTCGAGTTCCTCGCGAACGTGGATCCCGTGCTCAGCAACCTCACCGGCACCTACCGCGAGTACCTCAGGGCGAACCCGGACCAGAACCACTCCGACCGGCCGGAGGGCATCCTCGTGCACGACGCGGTCGCGGTGGCCGAGGCGATCGTGCCCGGCACGCTCAAGACGCGCATCCACGGCCTCGACATCGACGACGAGGGTGCGCTCGTGGAAGGAAAGCACCAGGTAGAGGTCGCGGAAGACTGCGATTGGCCCGCGTTGAGGGCCTTCATGGAGCAGCGCTTGTCCGTTTGACGACAACTTCACGTCGCTCTCTGGGGTTACGCGGGCACGGTAAGTAGGGTCCGCGACCATGCAGCGAAGAGTCCTGATGACAGCTGCGGTAGTGGCGGCCATGACGTTCGGAGTGGTCCCTGCCTCCGCTCAGCCCCAGATCATGGTGGTGCCGGATCCGGCAGCGCACGTGAACCCGTTCATCGGCACGACCAACCTCGGGAACACCTTTCCCGGCGCGGTCGTGCCGTTCGGCATGTTCTCCTTCAGCCCGGAAGCCAGTCGCGGCAACACCCTGCGCGCCGCGGCTCCCGGTGGTTACCGGTACGACGCCACGAAGATCCGCGGCTTCAGCCTGACGCACATGTCCGGCACGGGGTGTGCGGGCGGCAGCGGTGACATCCCGATCTTCCCGCACGTCGGGACGGTCACGACGAGTCCGACGACCGACGCGACGGACGCGGTCTACGCGAGCGACTTCGCGCACGCCGACGAGGTGGCCAAGCCCGGCCGCTACGACGTGACGCTCAAGTCGGGGGCGAAGGCCGAGCTGTCCGCCACCGAACGCACCGGTGCGGCGCGGTTCAGCTTCCCCGCCGACAAGCCGGCGACGGTGCTGGTCAACACGTCCAAGTCGCAGGTCGGCAGCAGCGATGCGCAGACCGTGATCGACAAGGACAAGCGGACGATCACCGGCAGCGTCACGTCGGGCAACTTCTGCGGCTACATCAACCAGGTCGGCCGCCGCAGCTACTACACGCTGCACTTCGTGGCGGAGTTCGACCAGGCGTTCACCGAGGTCGGCACGTACCAGGACAACGTTGTCACGCCCGGCGGCACGAGCAGCAAGGGCGGCACGACGTACGGGACCAACGGCTGGCCGGTGCTGGGCAAGGGTTCCGGCGCGTACCTCGGCTTCGAACCAGGCGCGCAGGTCGGCATGAAGGTCGGCATCTCCTACGTGAGCCTGGAGAACGCCAAGCAGAACCTCAAGGCCGAGAACAAGGGTCAGTCCATTGAGGACATGAGGGACAACGCGTACATCGCGTGGCAGAAGCAGCTCAAGCGCATCGAGGTCGGCGGCGGCTCCGATGACGAGCGGACGAAGTTCTACACCGCGCTGTACCACTCGCTGTTGCACCCCAACCTGTTCAGCGACGTCAACGGCGAGTACGCCGGGTTCGACGGCAAGACCCACAAGATCGACAAGAGAAGGCAGAAGGCCCAGTACGGCACGTTCTCCGGCTGGGACATCTACCGCTCGCAGCTGCAACTGCTCACCATGCTCGAACCGCAGGTCGGCTCGGACATCGCGCAGTCGCTGCTCAACCAGGCCGACCAGAACAACGGCGTGTGGGACCGCTGGACGCACAACGGCGGTGGCACGCACGTCATGAACGGCGACCCGGCGCCGATCGCGCTGGCCGCCATCTCGGCGTTCGGCGGCGAGGGCTACGACATCAAGTCGTCCTTGAAGTCCCTGGTCAAGGCCGCGACCGTGCCGACGGCACTGGACCTGAGCAAGGACGGCTGGGCCGTCATGTCGGTCGGGCAGCGGCCGTCGCTCGACAAGTACCTGCAGAACAAGTACATGCCGGCCGTGTCGAACGCCTGGGGTGGCGCGGCGGAGACCCTGGAGATCTCCGCGGCGGACTTCGCGATCAGCCAGCTCGCCGAACGGACCGGCGACAAGAAGACCGCGAAGACGTTCGCCGAACGCGCCCAGTGGTGGCAGAACAACTTCGACCCGGTCGCGGACGCCACGGGTGGCTACATCCGCAACCGCAACGCCGACGGCACGTGGGTCAAGGACTTCACGCCCGACACCGGCAACGGGTTCGTCGAGGGCAGCAGCGCCCAGTACACGTGGATGGTCACGCACAACGTGGCCGGGCTCGTCGCCTCGCTGGGCGGCAAGGACCGCGCCAACAAGCGGCTCGACGACTTCTTCCACAACGCCGACGGCAGCTGGGCGTTGACGGGCAAGGGCGGCGCGAAGTCCGAACTGGACAACGAGCCGTCCGTGAACGTGCCGTGGCTCTACAACTACACGGGCGCACCGGCCAAGGCGCAGGAGACGTTGCGCGAGACCATCAACACGCTGTGGAAGAACGCCCCCGGCGGCATTCCCGGCAACGACGACCTCGGCGCCATGTCGTCGTGGTTCGTGTTCACCGCGATGGGCATCTACCCGCAGGTGCCGTCGCGCGCGGAACTCGTGCTGAGCGCGCCGCTGTTCACCTCGGTGAAGATCAACCGCGGTGGCGGCAAGGACATCACGATCACCGCTCCGCAGGCCAACACCGCGACGAAGTACGTGCAGTCGTTGAAGGTCAACGGCAAGTCCGCCACGAAGACCTGGCTGCCCGAGTCGTTCGTGGAACGCGGCGGCAAGCTCGACTTCGTGCTGGGCAAGACGGCCTCGTCGTGGGGCACGGGCAGCTCCGACGCCCCGCCGTCGTTCCGCGACGGCGAGAAGCCGATCAAGCACGACCAGCCGTACTTCCTGACCGTCGAACCGCGGCAGCTCGTCGTGGAGCCCGGCAAGTCGGTCACCGGCAAGGTCAACTCCGTCAAGCTCTACGACGGCGACCCGAAGGCGACGTTCACGATCGCCGGACCGGCCGGACTGACGTTCACGCCGAACTCGGGCGCCGTGCCCGCGGAGTTCACGGTCGCGGCCGATGCCGGTACACCACAAGGGTTCTACGACATCACCGTGACGGTGACCGTCGAAGGCGCCGCGAAGCCGGTCGTGCTGCCGCAGACGGTGAAGGTCGCTCCGGCGGGCAGCATGCTCGCCGCCGTCAACAACGTCGGTGCGTCCGCCGACGCCGACGGCGAGGGCGACTTCGACGGCGGCGGCTACAGCTACTCGCGCGAGGCTCTGGCCACGGCCGGACTCCCGCCGGGTGGCACCGCGACCGTCGACGGCCTCACGTTCACCTGGCCGTCCTCGCCTCCCGGCCGCCCCGACAACGCGACGGCCCAGAAGCAAACGCTTGCCCTGTCCGGCACCAAGCTCGCCTTCGTGGGTTCCGCGGCCAACGGCGCCCGCGCCAAGGCGGCCACGGTGACGTTCACCGACGGCACCACCGCGCAGGTCGAGATCGGGTTCAGCGACTGGACGCTGGGCGGTGGTGGTGCGACACCGAGCTTCGGCAACGTGATCGTCGCCAACACGCCGTACCGCAACACGCTGGGCGGCGGCAACGAGAAGGTCGCCACGCACATCTTCGCGACGAAGACGTACGTGGCGCCGGAAGGCAAGACGCTGGCGAGCGTCGTGCTGCCGGACGACGTGAACATGCACGTCTTCGCCGTGGCACTCGGGTAGTTCTTGTTTGAGGCGGCTCCGTTCTTGTTAACGGAGCCGCCTCTTGCAGGGATGATCCGTGGGTGAGCGACATCGAGCAGCAGCTCGTCACGGCGGCCCGCGACGGCATGATGCTGGAGTGCGACGAGCACGACGACCCGGTCCCGGCCGCGCTCATCAGGGACCTCCTGCTGGGTCGCCACGGTGAGCTCGACCCCACCGGAATCCAGCTGAAGGGTGCCCGGATCGAGGGCGTCCTCGACCTCGACCGGACGAAGCCCGCCGTCGGACTGGTGTTCCGGGACTGCACGATCGAGAAGCCGATCGAGGCCAGGTACGCGAGCCTGCCCGACCTCGTGTTCATCGGCGGCCGGTGCGCCGGGATCCACGCGGACGGTCTCCAGGTCAACGGGGATCTCCTGCTGCGCAACGGGGTCCGCCTCACCGGCGACGGCCTGCGCGGCACGATCAGACTGGTGGGCGGCCAGGTCGGCGGCGACTTCGACCTCAGCGGCGCGGAGATCACCAACACCACCGGCTCCGCGGTGAACGCGGACAACCTCAGGGTCGGCGGTCAGCTCACCGTGGAAGGCGCGACGCTCGTCGGGCACAGCGACCGCGCCGCGCTGTCGCTCATCGGCGCGCAGCTCGCCTCGAACCTGGTCGTGAAGGCCACGAAGATCACGAACGACGCCGGGCCGGCGTTGTCGCTCTCGTCCGCCACCGTCGGCGGCCACCTCCGGCTGGAGGAGGGCAACCGGCTCACCGCGGGTGGTGCGACGGAAGCGCTTCTGCTGCGCGGAATCCACGTGGCGGGGCAGGTGCAGCTGTCCGACACGGAGATCAGCAGCGCGAACGGGATGGGGCTGGACGCTTCCGACGTCCAGCTGGCCGGTTCCTTGCACCTGAAGCACGGGACGGTCATCACGGGACGGCACGCCGCCGGCGCGCTGGTGATGCTCGACGGCCGGGTCGGAGGGATCGTCGAGATCGTCGACGCGACCGTCACGAACAGCGACGACATCGCCGTGACCCTCGACCGCACGCAGATCGGCGGCTCGATGGCCGTGTTCGGGCGCACTCGGCTCGTCGCCGGCGGGGACGGCTGCGCGCTGAGCCTGAGCAACGTCCGGGTCGACGGCTGGTTCGGGTGCGGCGAGTCGGTCGCGCTGGAGGCGGCGTCGGAGTCGATGAACCTGCGGGGCATGACGGTCGGGGGCGTGGTGTGGTTGCCGCACACGGGCCTATGTCCCGACAGAGGACGTGGCAGCACGTGTGAGGGCAAAGCTCGTGTGCGTCTCAGCGACTTCACCTACTCATCGCTCTCGTCGATGTGGTACTGGGAAGAGTGGCTGCACGTCATCCGCTGTCACACGGCCACTTATCACGCCTCCGCCTACCAACGGTTCGCTGCGGTGGAACGGGCTGCCGGGCACGACGGGACCGTTCGGCAGATCCTGATGGCGCAGCAGACGGATCTGCGGCGGCGCAGCCCCGAGTCGCTGGGCGGGCGGCTGACGAGGTGGTTCCACTGGTTGTGGGGTGCGCTGGCCGGATACGGGTACCGGGCGCGGCGGACGGCGGCGGCGTTGCTGCTGGTGCTCGTGGTGGCCGGGGCGTTGGGCTGGTGGGCCGGGCAGGTTTCCACGCGACCTGGACACCTTGTGGCGGAACGGGTTGCGACGGCGCCCGTGGGAGCCGGGACGCCGTGCTCAACTGTGGAACTGGTTGGACTCGGGCTGGATCGCGGGTTGCCGTTGGCGATGACCGGGATGCGGGCTCGCTGCGACCTCGACACCGCTTCCAAGAAGGGCCAAGCGTTCACGGCGGCTATCTGGTTGGTGCAGATCGCCGTGTGGGGGTTGGCGACGCTCGCGTTGGCCGGGTACACGAACCTGGTGCGCAAGCCGGGCTGAAGTGACGGCTTATAGGGTTGTGTGGTGTTCACCGTTTCGGAGCGCGATCAGTTGCGTCGTGACCTCGTCAACGCCGCCGACACCGATCCGCGGGTGGTCGGGGCCGCGTTGACCGGGTCGGCCGCGGTGGGCGAGGAGGACCGGTGGTCCGACATCGACTTCGCGCTGTCGGTCGAACGTGATCTCGATGCCGTGGTGGACGACTGGACCGCGCTGATGTACGCGTGCGGGGCTGTCAGTCACCTCGACGTGCGGCGCGGGACCGTGTTGTTCCGGGTGTTCCTGATGCAGTCGACGTTGCAGGTCGACGTGGCCTTCTGGCCGTCGGGCGAGTTCGGGGCGACCGGGCCGACGTTCAAGCTGTTGTTCGGCGAGGCCAACGAGATTCCGCACGCGCGGCAGCCCGGCCGGGACGGACTCGTTGGCATGGCGTGGTTGTACGCGTTGCACGTGCGGTCGGCGATCGCGCGCGGACGGGTGTGGCAGGCCGTGCACATGCTCAACGGGATGCGGGACAACGTGATGTCCCTGTGGTGCCTGCGCGAGGGTGTGAACGCGGTGCAGGGGCGCGGGCTGCACGAGCTGCGCGACACACGGGCGTTCGACGGGACCCTGGTGCTGTCCACGCATCCGGACGAGCTGCGGCGGGCGTTCCAGGTGCTGACCGGGCTGCTGGCCGAGGAGATCACTGAGCCTGAGGTGCGGGAAGCCGTGCAGGCGCTGTCTCGCGCAGGAGCAGTCCGGCCGTGAGCAGGACCAGCACGGCCGCGCTGCCGTGCACCATGAGCGCGTAGCCCACCGTGCCGCCGTGCGTGATCACGGCCAGGCAGTCGCCGATCGGGATGATCGCGTCGGCGAGGATCACCCAGCCCAACGCCCTGCGGTGGCCCAGGAGCAGCAGGATCAGGGCGGTCAGGCCGTACGCGATGTCGCGCACGCCCTTCACGACGTAGTAGCCGGCCGGGTCGACGATGCCGAAGCCCGCCGCCGCGCCGTCGCCGTTGAGCAGGTAGCCGAGGCCGAACCAGAAGCCCGCGACGACCACCAGGGCTGCCATCACCGTGTTGAAGCGCATCTCTTCCTCCACTGACTGAAATCTAGCACTGCTAGCGACACGAGCGACGCTAACACTAGCCCGCTCGCATGTCTAGCAGTGCTAGATTTTCGAGCGTGAGCATTCAGAACCGGCGGGAGCGCGAGCGGGCCGAACGGCACCAGCTGATCATCGACGCGGCTCGGGACCTGGCCGAGAAAGAAGGATGGGACGCGGTCACGACGCGCAAGCTCGCCGAGAAGGTCGAGTACAGCCAGCCGGTGCTGTACAGCCACTTCAAGGGCAAGGACGCGATCGTCCGGGCGGTGGCGATCCAGGGCTGCGGCGACCTGGCACGGGAACTCAGGAAAGCCCGTCCATCACGAGGCGAGTCACGGCTGAGGGCGGCGGCGGAGGCGTACCTGCGGTTCGCGAGAGAGAGGCCCGCGCTCTACGACGCGATGTTCGTGCAGCAGTCCGACATCCCGTGGGGCACAGACGAGGTGCCGCAGGAACTGCTCGACGCGTTCGGCGAGCTCGTCGCCGCGGTCGAGCCGATCAGGGGCGATCGACACCTGGAGGCGTTGACGGAGGTCTTCTGGACCTCGTTGCACGGCATCGCGACGCTCGGGCAGGGCGCCAGGCTGCGCCCGCGGTACGACGACACCCGCCTCGACCTGCTGCTAGGTGCGCTCAGCCTGACAAAGGACGAACACGGGCTTTGAGCCGACGCGCGTCAGAACCACTGTCGCAGAAGCAGAACCGGCGAGCTTGAGGCGCTTGCGCAGGGTGTTCGGGTCGACGTCCAGCCCGCGCACCAGGATCTCCAGCACCCCGATCCCCCGCGCCTTCAGCAACGACTTGAGCGACTTCTCCGCGTAGTGCCCGTGTTCGAGCACGCGGAACGCCCGGATGCCCGGCGGCGGCACATCGCCGCTCAGATAGGCGATCCGCTCGTCGAGCTGCCACAACCCGTGCCGCGCCGCGTAATGCCGCACCAGCCCGGCCCGCACGACCGCACCGTCGGGGTCGATCAACCACGCACCCGGCGCCGCAACGGAACAGTCGTCGGGCTCGGCGTCGGTCAGCGTCCACGACGACGACCCGTGCAGCACCGAGGCACGCCGCGAAACCCCAGGCGTGGCCAGTCCACGCGTCCACAGACACGCCTCGCGCACCGCGCCGTCCAGCGACACGACCTCGATCTCGTCAGCCCACGGCGCCACCGCGAAGTCGATGCCGGGCGCGCACTTCACCGCGAGATCCACCCCGGCGTACACCTCGGACAACTCGTCCAACGGCGGCACGAAGTCCGAAGGATTCCACTTCCGGCGGCCGGACGAGTCACGCCGAGCCGGATCAGCCGTCACCGCCGAAGCACGCGAGACCGGCCGCAACGCATCGGCGATCAGCACCGGCGCACCCGGAACGTTGTTGCGCGCCATGGCAACCCGCACCGGATCAAGATCCGAGCCGACGCACACCGAAGCCACCGAACTCAACGCGAAAAGGTCCGCACCAACGGAACACGTCACGTCGTGCACGGACCGGCCGGCGAACCGCAGAGCGCGATGCCGGGCAACCGCCGATGCCGTCGCCTGCTGCAGAGCGTCGTCGGTGAAGAGCCACGACCCAGCCGAGTCCAGTTTGGACACGGCACGACGCCGCAGCAGCACCGTTTCCACGACTGGCGCGAACGACGGCCCCAGCAACCGGCGGGCGTGCTCGACGTCCCGCACCCGCGAGGAGTCCGAAAAGGACAACGAGTTCACCGCGGCCAACGCGGAGATCCCGGCGGAAGAGCGCAGGAACGCCACGTCCTCCGCGGTGAACGCGTACCCCACTTACGAAGACTTCCTACCGGTGATCGACACGTTGTAGAACACCTCGCGCGGCAGCACCTTCGAGAGCACGTTCTGGTCGACCCACGAGAGGTTCTGCCAGGTGCGGTAGGCGAACATCGCCCACCCGAACCCGAGCTTCTCGCGCGGCACCGCGGCCTCGAACGTCCGCACCGGCCACCCGAACAACGCGGCAGACAGCTCGTCCGTCACCGCGTGGACCTCGACCGCACCGGCACGACGAGCCGTCGCCTCCAGCTGGTCCGGGTCGAACGTGTGCAGGTCGACCACGGCCTCCAGCGCGGCGGCGCGGGACGACTCGTCCAGCTCCTCCTGCGGACGCCGCCAGGAACCCAGCGCCGGCAGGGCCTTGGTGACGTTGGTCGTCAGCCACCAGGTCGCCTGGCCGAGCTTGCGCGCGTAGAAGTTGCCGATGTTCGTCGGGTCACCGGCGAACACGAACTTGCCGCCGGGCTTGAGCACCCGCAGCACCTCGCGCATCGCCGACTCGACGTCCGGGATGTGGTGCAGCACCGCGTGCCCGACGACGAGGTCGAACGTGTTGTCCTCGTACGGGATCCGCTCGGCGTCGGCCACCCGGCCGTCCACGTCGAGCCCGAGGTGCGAGGCGTTGCGCAGCGCGACCTCGACCATGCCGGGCGACAGGTCGGTGACCGAGCCCTTCTTGATCACGTCGCCCTGCATCAGGTTCAGCAGGAAGAAGCCGGTGCCACAGCCCAGTTCCAGCGCGTGCTCGTACGGGCCGACGTCACCCGCGGCGGCACGGAACCGGTCCGTGGCGTAAGTGATGCAGCGGTCGTCGTAGGAGATCGACCACTTCTCGTCGTACGTGCCCGCTTCCCAGTCGTGGTAGAGCACCTGGGCGAGCTTGGTGTCCTTGTACGCCGCCTCGACCTCTTCGGCGGTCGCGTGGGGGTTGGGTGCCGGGTCAGTTGCCACTGAACTTCGCCTTTCCGGGACCGTTCTCGATGAACGACTCCACGCCCGCCTTCTTGTCCTCGGTCGCGAACAACGCCGCGAAGAGGTGGCTCTCCAGCTTGAGACCCGACTCGAGGTCGGTGTCGAGGCCGCCGTCGACGGCGGCCTTCGTCGCGGCCAGCGCGAGCACCGGCCCGTTCACGAACTGCTTCGCCCAGCGCACAGCCGCCGCGTACACGTCGTCCGGCGCCACGACCTCGTCGACCATGCCGAGCTCCAACGCCTCCTGGGCGCCGACGAACCGGCCGGTGTAGAGCAGGTCCTTGGTCTTGGACGGACCGATCAACCGGGCGAGGCGCTGCGTGCCGCCACCGCCGGGGATCAGGCCGAGCAGGATCTCGGGCTGGCCGACCTTCGCGTTGTCACCGGCGATCCGACGATCGCAGCCGAGCGCGACCTCGAACCCGCCGCCGAGCGCGTAGCCCGTGATCGCGGCGACCGTCGGCTTCGGCACCGAGGCCAGCGCGCCGAGGGCGTCGGACAGGCCCTTGGCCCGCAACGTCATCTCGGCGTGGGAGATCTGCGCGAACTCCTTGACGTCCGCACCGGCCGCGAACACCTTCTCGCCGCCGTACACGATCACCGCGTAGACGTCGGAACGCTCGGAGGCCTCCTTGGCGGCGGCCTGGAGCTCGGTCTGCACCTGCCGGTTCAGGGCGTTCATCGGCGGCCGCTCCAGGCGGATCGTGCCGATCCCGTCCTCGACGTCGAGCCTCACGAACTCAGCCATTAAGGGCGCCTCCTCGATGAGTAACAGCTGACCGTACGTTACCCGTCAGTAGTTGCGAGTTCGCGTCGGTCGTCCGGTCAACCGCCGGTGCCGGATTCGGCGAAGCCCAATTCGGTGCCGGCGATTGGCCGGACGACCGACTTCCCGGCGAACTCGCCGCCGTCTGCGGAGCAGCGGCCAAAAACGCAGTAGCTTGTCAGACCTTCCGGCGGGCGAAGAAGCGGTCCCCTGCCTTCTGCAGCTCCAGGTCCTGCCCGAACGTCTTCGAGAGGTTCTCCTCGGTCAGCACGTCGTCCAGCAGACCCTGCGCCACGATCGAGCCCTCACGCAGCAGCAGAGCGTGCGTGAAGCCCGGCGGGATCTCCTCCACGTGGTGCGTGACCAGCACCATCGCGGGCGCGTCCGGGTCGAGTGCGAGCTCGGAGAGCTTCTCGACCAGGTCCTCGCGGCCACCCAGGTCCAGCCCGGCGGCCGGCTCGTCGAGCAGCAGCATCTCCGGGTCGGTCATCAACGCGCGGGCGATCAGCGTGCGCTTGCGCTCGCCCTCGCTGAGCGTGCCGTAGAGGCGGTCGGCGAGGTGCTCCATGCCGAGGGTGCCGAGCAGCTCGCGGGCGCGGTCCGTGTCCTGCTTGCCGTACTCCTCGCGCCACCGGCCGAGCACCGCGTAGCCCGCGGACACAACGAGGTCGACGACCGTCTCGTCGGGCGGGATGCGGCCACCGAGCGCGGCCGAGCAGAGTCCGATTCGGGGCTTGAGCTCCTGCACGTCCGTTTTGCCCAGGCGTTCACCCAGGAGGTGGACCTTGCCCTTGGTCGGGTGCAGGTCGGCGCTGGAGAGCCGTAGCAGGGTGGTCTTGCCGGCCCCGTTCGGGCCCAGCACCACCCAGCGCTCGTCCAGTTCCACGCTCCAGTCGATGTTTCCGACCAGCGTGTTCTTGCCTCGGCGGACCGACACGCCCGCCATGTGCACGACCAGATCTGTCACGTCGACGTCCGCCACACCCCCATTCTTCCGAACGGCCCCTGGGCGACCACTCATCGGGGTGTCCCTCGCCGCTGCGCCGCCTGTGTGAACTCTCAAGTTTTTTGTCGGTTCCGGATGCCAAGATCGGAGCATGGCTACTCGACCCGAGTCCGAGGTGCTGGCAGGCCGACCGTTCCCGCTGGGGGCACACGCCGAGGCAGGCGGTGTCCGCTTCGCGGTGACCTCGCACGTCGCCGACGCGGTCGAGGTGTGCCTCGTGGACGACGACGGCACCGAGAAACGGGTCGAGCTGACCGAACGGACGTTCGGCGTCTGGCACGGTCTGGTGCCCGGCGTCACGCCCGGCCAGCGGTACGGCTTCCGGGTGCACGGGCCGTACGACGCGGGCCGCGGGCTGCGCTGCAACCCGGCCAAGTTGCTGGTCGACCCGTACGCGCGGCAGATCGAGGGGCGGATCACGAACCTCGAGGCGTCGCTCGGGTACGTCGGCGACCCGATGCACGGCCCGCCGTCGGCGATCGACTCGCTCGGCTCCGTGCCGCTCTCCGTCGTGAGCTCGCCGGGTGGCGCGGACACGGGCGTGAAGCCCGAGGTGCCGTTCGAAGAGGCCGTGATCTACGAGATGCACGTCAAGGGGTTCACGAAGAACCACCCGGAGATCCCGGAGAAGTTGCGCGGCACGTACCTCGGCCTCGCGCACCCGGCCGCGATCGAGCACCTGGCCCGGCTGGGCGTCACGTCCGTCGAACTGCTGCCTGTGCAGGCGTTCCAGGACGAGCCGTCGCTCATCAGCCGCGGCGCGAGCAACTACTGGGGCTACTCGCCGTTGGGCTACTGCGCGCCGCACGCCGCGTACGCGAGCGAGCCGGGCAACGAGATCCAGGAGTTCCGCACGATGGTCGCGGCGATGCACGCGGCGAACATCGAGGTGCTGATCGACGTCGTCTACAACCACACCTGCGAGGGCGGTCCGGACGGGCCGACGATCTGCTTCCGCGGCTACGACGCGCCGGGCTACTACCTGCACGCGGGCGGCGGCAGCACGGTCGACATCACGGGCTGCGGCAACACGCTGGACGCCGGGTCGCCTCAGGTCGTGCGGCTGGTCACCGACTCGTTGCGGTACTGGGCGGAGGAGATGGGCGTCGACGGGTTCCGGTTCGACCTCGCCTCGACCATGGGCCGGCCGGGCGGCGGGTTCTTCGACCGCGACTCGGCGCTGCTGACCGCGATCACGACGGACCCGGTGCTGTGCCGGTCGAAGCTGATCGCGGAGCCGTGGGACGCGACGGGTGACGGGTACCGGGTCGGCGACTTCGGCGTGCAGTGGGCGGAGTGGAACGGCCGTTATCGCGACACCGTCCGGGATTTCTGGCGCGGCCACACGTCCGTGCGCGACCTCGCGTACCGGCTGTCCGGCTCGTCCGACCTCTACGCGGACGACCTGCGCCGGCCCTGGCAGTCGATCAACTTCATCACCGCGCACGACGGCTTCACACTGCGGGACCTGGTGTCGTACAACGACAAGCACAACGAGGAGAACGGCGAGCAGAACCGCGACGGCACCAACGACAACAGGTCGTGGAACTGCGGCGCCGAGGGTGAGACCGACGACCAGGAAGTCCTCGTGCTGCGGGCGAAGCAGGCGCGGAACCTGCTCGCGACGCTGCTGCTGTCGACGGGCACGCCGATGATGACGGCGGGCGACGAGATGTGGCGCACCCAGGGCGGCAACAACAACCCGTACTGCCTCGACAACCCCGTGTCGTGGGTGGACTGGACGACCAGCGACGCCGGTGAGGCGTTGCTCGGCTTCACCCAGCGGCTGATCGACCTGCGCGCGTCGTCGCCGGCGCTGCGGCAGCCCGAGTTCTTCGAGGGCCGCACGACGCCGAGCGGCAACCCCGACCTGGTGTGGTTCCGGCCGGACGGGCACGAGATGGCCGAGACCGACTGGTTCGACGAGGGGCGCCGCACGCTCGGCATGTTCATCGACGGCTCGAACTGCCTGTCGCGCACGCGGGACGGTGAGCTCGTGTCCGACGACTCGTGGCTGATGCTGATGCACGCCGGTGCGGACGCCATCAGCGTGACGCTTCCGCACGAGCGCTACGGGCCGTCGTACGAACCGTTCCTCGACACGACGACGGTGGACGGTTCCCCCGCGAATCCCGGTTCTCTCGCTCCACGTGGGACGTTGACGGTGGCGGCGCGGTCGTTGCTGCTGCTCCGCATCCCGCGCTGAGAAGGCTTTGCGCCCATTTGGCTCTGTGTCAGACGTTCTTCCGCCAAATGGACGCTCTAGCCACACTCTGAGTGCGTCTGGCACCATCACGCTCGTGGTCGTCTACTGCTGGACAGACCGCACGATCGACTTCGTACTCGTGGCGTCGTGCGCGTGTAGGCCGACGCGACGCACGCGCTGACAAAAAGCGCCCTGCGTCGCGTCTGAGTCGCTACCCCAAAGACGACGCGGCCTTCAGGAGCGAGTGCGTGACTTCGACGTATGCAGATCAAGATCAATTCGACCTCCACCCGGCGCTGGACAGCAGGTTGCTGCGCGACGTGATCCACCCGTCGCGTGACCTGTGGACGCCCCGCGAGCTGCGCGACCTGACGTCGTTCGTGGCGAGCGAACTCACCACCGGGCTGCTCCAGATCCTCGACTACTCGACCGATCACCGCTGGTGGGCGCGCCTCGGGCTGACCGAGGGCGTCGAGCTGTGGCTGCTGTCGTGGCTGCCGGGGCAGAGCACCGAACCGCACGACCACGGCGGGTCCGCCGGGTCGTTCACGGTGCTCAAGGGCGCGGTGCGGGAGGAGTACCGGTATCCCGCCGGGCCGATCAGGTCCGCCGTCCGCAACACCGGCGACGCGCTGGGCTTCGGTTCCGGACGGGCGCACCAGGTGCTGAACACGTTCGACGTGCCGGCCGCGACCGTGCACGCCTACTCGCCGCCGCTGGTGCCGACGCGCGAGTACGCGTCGTTGCTCGACATCCCCGACTCGATCCCGCCGCTGCCCGCACAACGCCTGCCGCTCGCGGAACTCCGTCAGCTGGCCGACCTGGAGGGCCCGTGAGCAAGCTCGACACCATCCTCGACGAGGCCCGGTCGCACCTGAAGCGGCTGGAGCCGCAGGAGGTGCTGGCGCTGGAAGACGTGCTGGTCGTGGACATCCGGCCCGCGCACAACCGGCTGGCCGAGGGCGAGATCGAGAACTCCGTCGTGGTCGAGCGGATCGTGCTGGAGTGGCGGCTCGACCCGGAGGGCGACTTCCGGCTGCCGGGGTTCACCGCGGACACCACCGTCGTCGTGGTCTGCAACGAGGGGTACTCGTCGTCGCTCGCGGCCCGCGACCTGCAACGCGTCGGGCTGCCGCACGCGACGGACCTGGTCGGCGGGTTCCGCGGCTGGCGGGCGGCCGGGCTGCCGATCCGCGAGGGCGGCTCGCAGCCGGTGGTCTGAGCTCGGAACCCCGGTCGCGCCGGTAGCGTCTGCTGACCGTGACTGTTGTGCGCTGGGTCGTGACGGCCCTGGTCGTGGCCGGAACGATCGCCTGGACCCTCTCGGAGTTCTACCTCGGGCTGGCCGGCGCGCTGGTTGGGCTCGTGCTCGAACTGATGGCGGTGCAGGCGGGGCTGGCGCTCGGCGCCGTCCTCTTCGGACTCCGGATCACGCACCTGATCATCGGACTGGGCGGCGAGCTCAGGTCGTGGACGTGGACCCACCAGCGGCTGGTGCTGCGCAAGATCCCGGTCCTGGCGACCGTGGGGATCAGCGGGCTGAAGCCGGGCGTGCGGCGGCGGACCGTCCTCAACGGAGTGTTCGCGATCGTGTTCAGCGCGGTCGTCGCCGGGCTGACGTGGCTCGCCGTCGGGTCGTCGTTCGGCAAGGGCATGGCGCTCGCGACCACGGCCTGCTTCCTGCTGCAGCTCGCGCCGTTCGAGAAGCCCGGCCACACGAGCCTCGGCTGGTACGTCTTCACGCTGCCGCGGATGACCGGGCGGCCGCTCGGTGAGCTGGAGGCACGGCCGCGCGTGGTCGCCGGCATGGACGCCTACCAGCGCGGCGACGTCGACGAGGCCGAGCGGATCTACGCGGAACTGGTCCAGGAACACCCCGAGCTGCTCACCGTCGTGGGGCTCAAGATCGTCACGTCGTGCGCCCGCGCGAAGTACCTCGAGGCGATGCAGACGGTGATCGGGCTGACCACGCGCCAGGACCTGAGCACGCGCGATCTGGCGTTCGTCATGGCCACCACGGCCGGGGTCGCGGTGCTGGCGGTCGAGGCCGGGCAGTTCCCCGCCGAGGTCGGGCTGGACACCGCGCGCAGCATGTTCGGCAACGCCTACCAGGCCGGATACCCGAAGCACCGGGCGAACGGGACGCTCGCGATCATGGCCCTGGTCGAGGGCGACACCGCGACGGCCCGGCAGCTCGCCGGATACTCGGCCGAGGCCAGCGAGAACGCCGTGGGGCGGGCCGACGACCTGATCACGATCGCGCGGGCGTGGATGGCGGACGGCGACAACGCGAAAGCCCGCGAGCTCGTGGCCGAAGCGCACGAGCTCGCGGGCTGGAGTCCGCGGGTGGCGGCGACCCGCGCCCGCCTGGAGATCAGCTGACCTGGGGAAGCCGACCGGTGGAGAGCCGGTGAGGCACCAGCTGAGATGCCAGACGAATCCTCCGGTCCCGGATCAGCCGGGGAAACCGGGCGAATTGTTGCCGTTCCCACCCGAGTTGCCGGCACCGACGTTGTTGCCGCCACCGCCGTTGCTGTTCCCGTTACCGCCGTTGTTGTTGTTTCCGACGTTGTTCCCGTTGCCTCCGATGTTGCCCGATCCGGTCACGTTGCCGTTGCCGGGAGTCCACGGGTTGTGCGACAGCGCGGTGATCGAGATGGGACCAACCAGCTGCGTGTCCAGCACGTCACGGCTCTGGGTCGGAGCGGCGTGCGCGGTCGACGCGAACAGTCCCATGCCTGCGATAGCGGCACCAAGGACGATTGCTTTCTTGATCATCTGCAGTTTTCCGTTCTTCGAGCAGCGGATCGAGCAAATTCAGGTTAACCACACTCGCGCTCGAATTACGAATCAGTCGCACCATTGTGTGCTTTACGCAAAAACCCTTGAACTGCGACAAATGGGTGACGTCGCAGCTCGTCCAGGTTATTCCGATCCAAACGGAATACTACTCTCCGCACACGGCAAAGGGCCCGTCACCGGGATCGGTGACGGGCCCTTTTCCACCCCGCGTGGAGAACTAGCTGTTCTGGATCGGCAGCGGCAGACCGGGCAGCGCGGGCAGGCCACCGGGAGGTGCCGGGAGGCCGCACTTGCTCAGCAGGTCGGTGACGGTCTTGAGCAAGGTGGTCAGCAAGCCGGTGAGTTTGCCGACGTCAGGAAGGGCGCCTCCGGCCGCGCCCAGCACCGTGCCGCCCAGTCCGGCGATCGTCGACACGAGGTTCAGCACGACCGGCAGGCACTGGTCGACCGGCCCGGCGTACTCGACGCCCTCCTTCACGGGGACCGGTACCGGCAGCCCACTGGTCGGCAACGCCGGTAGACAGCCAGAGCTCTGCAACGCTGTCACCAGACCGAGCATGTCGCCGATCAACGGTGTGACGGCGCCCACGTTGGGCAGAGGCAGCAGACTGCTGACGGTTTTCGTGAGCTTTCCGGCGAGGTCGGTGACGATACCGGCGCAGGCCGCCGGTAGTTCAGGAGCGGCTGGTGCCGCGCTGGCAGCCGGGATGGTCGAGGCGGTGAACAGTGCTGCGACGAGCGAGAGTGCGGTAATCGTTTTCTTCACGGCTACCTTCTTCCTCAATGCGCAATTCACTTGGAGCCGCCCCTGGAAATGCTTTCAGCTAATTCCGAAGCGGTTCATTCCATGCCGACGAGCGTAAGCCTGCATCTCGCCCCCTACCAGCGGAGATCGCGAATTCACCCACTCGAAAAAGGGGTCATTCGTTTGAGCGATGGGTATCGCGGGGCACACGCGTGGCGCTCGTTACGAGCAGTGAACAGGCAACAAGGAAGACGAACAGATCAGGGCATCCAGCTCGCTGTGGGCCAGCGAACCGGATGCCCTGTGTTGATCTCGTAAAAGGGTCAACTAGCCAGTACGACCCTGCCGAGTTCCGCCGACGTGGCCAGCAGGCCGTGCCTCGGCAGCACGCGCACGGTGTAGCCGAGCGCTCCGGCGTGCGGCAGGGGCACCTCGGCCTCGTAGTTGCCGTTGCCCGCGTAGTTCATCGGCGCGGACACGATGTCCTTCAGCTCGTCGGAGTCGTGCGACACCTTGCCGAGCACGACCTGGACGTCCACTTCGGACGGTTCCAGCCCTGCCAGTTCGACGCGGGCCCGCACGATGACCGGCGACCCGAGCACCGGCACCGACGAACCGCCGAGCACCAGGTCGCTGTCGAGCACCCGCACCCGCGTCCACGAGGCGCGCAGCCGGTGCCGGTACGCGGAGAGCTCCTTGGCGCCCCGGTAGCCCTCGCCGACGACGGTGTGCGCGGACGCGGCGGCCGGCGCGTAGTACGTCTCGACGTACTCGCGGACCATGCGCGAGGCCTGCACGACCGGCCCGAGCGAGGCCAGCGTGTGCCGGACCATCGACATCCAGCGGGTCGGCACGTCGTCCTCGCCGCGGTCGTAGAACAGCGGCGCGACCTGCTGGCCGAGCAGCTCGTAGAGGGCGTTGGCCTCCAGGTCGTCGCGGCGCACCGGGTCGTTCACGCCGTCCGCCGTCGGGATGGCCCAGCCGTTCGAGCCGTCGTACAGCTCGTCCCACCAGCCGTCCCGGATGGACAGGTTGAGGCCACCGTTCAACGCGCTCTTCATGCCGGACGTGCCGCACGCCTCGAGGGGACGCATCGGGTTGTTCAGCCACACGTCACAACCCCAGTACAGGTACCGGGCCATGGACATGTCGTAGTCCGGCAGGAACACGATCCTGTGCCGTACGCCCGCCTCGTCGGCGTAGCGCACGATCTGCTGGATGAGCGCCTTGCCACCGTCATCGGCCGGATGCGACTTGCCCGCGACAACGAGCTGCACGGGCCGTTCGGGGTGCAGGAGGAGGTTCCGCAGCCGTTCGGGGTCGCGCAACATGAGCGTGAGGCGCTTGTACGTCGGCACGCGCCGTGCGAAGCCCACGGTCAGCACGTTCGGGTCGAACACGCCGTCCGTCCAGCCCAGCTCCAGCGCCGACGCGCCGCGCTGCAACCACGACTCCCGCAGCCTGCGCCGCACCTCGTCCACGAGGCGGCCGCGCAACGTCGACCGGATCTCCCACAGCCCGGCGTCGGTGACCGGCTCGAACGCCCCGATGCCGAACCCGGACGTGTGGTTGTCCGCTTCGGACGCACCGAGCAGCTTGCTCATCTCGGCGGCGGCCCACGTCGGCCCGTGCACGCCGTTGGTGACCGACCCGATCGGCACCTCGGTGGTGTCGAAGCCCGGCCACAGCCCGCGGAACATGTCCCGGCTGACCTCACCGTGCAGTTTGGACACACCGTTGGCGCGCTGGGCGAGCCGCAGGCCCATGTGGGCCATGTTGAACATGCCGGGGTTGTCCTCGGCCCCGAGCGCGAGGATGCGCTGGGTGTTCACGCCGGGCACGAGGTTCTCGGCACCGAAGTAGTGCTGCACGAGGTCGACCGGGAACCGGTCGATGCCGGCGGGCACCGGCGTGTGCGTCGTGAACACCGCACCGGCGCGCGCGGCCGTGAGCGCCTGGTCGAAGTCGAGGCCGTCGTTGGTGATGTACTCGCGGATCCGCTCGAGCCCGAGGAACCCGGCGTGGCCTTCGTTGGTGTGGAACACCTCGGGCTGCGCGTGCCCGGTGAGCTCGCAGAAGGTCCGGACGGCCCGCACGCCACCGATGCCCGCGAGGATCTCCTGGCGGATCCGGTGGTTCTGGTCGCCGCCGTACAGCCGGTCCGTGACGCCGCGCAGGTCCTCGTCGTTCTGCTCCACGTCGGAGTCGAGCAGCAGCAGCGGAATCCGCCCGACCTGCGCCTTCCAGATCTTGGCGCGCAACATCCGGTCCCCCGGCATCGCCACGTGCACGAGCAGCGGCAGCCCGGACGGCTCGGTCAGCAACTCGAGCGGCAGCCCGCGCGGGTCCAGCACCGGGTAGTGCTCGATCTGCCAGCCGTCGAGCGACAGCGACTGCCGGAAGTACCCCGACCTGTACAGCAGGCCGACGGCGATGAGCGGCACGCCGAGGTCGCTGGCGGCCTTGAGGTGGTCGCCCGCGAGGATGCCGAGGCCGCCCGAGTAGTTCGGCAGCGCCTCGTGCACCCCGAACTCCATCGAGAAGTACGCGACGCTCGTGGGCAACGGCGTGTCCTTGGTGCTGCCGTGCTCACGCCGCTGGGCGATCTCGTCCTGCCGGCGCTGATACCAGCGCGGCCCTCCGACGTACCGCTCCAGATCTGTGGCGAGCGCGTGGACCTTGAGCAGGAACTGCTCGTCTCTCGCCAACGACTCCAGCTTCCCCGCGTCGACGACGGAGAGCAGGCGCAACGGGTCGCCACCGACCTCGGACCACACGCGGGGGTCGATCGAGGAGAAGAGTTCCTGCGTGGGCGGGTGCCACGTCCACCGCAGGTTGGTGGCGAGCGTGCTCAGTGCGGACAGGGGCTCCGGCAGGCTGGCTCGGACGGTGAACCGGCGAAGTGCTCGCATGACGAGGCAACTTACCTGCCACCCCTGAGGGGCTGACAACGTTCCCGGTCACACCTGCAACGACTTGCAGAACCGGTCAAGACGGGGCAGGGGGTGTGAGCTGGTCAGACGGCCCGGATGCCGGGTTTGCGGTGTTCGGTTCGCACCCGGTCCGGTGACGGCGCTCGCGGGTGGCGAGTTCGAGGTGAACGGTCCAGTCGGGACGCTCAAGGGCGACGGCGGGGTAGCGGCTTGGGGTGCGAACAGTCCGTTCGCACCCCAACCGAGAACAGTCAGGCGTACCCGCTCAGGCCGAGGCGAGCCCTACCGGTTCTCCCCGATGATCCGCAGCTTGTCCCCCTTGCCCGAGATGGCCAGCTGGTGCTCGACCGTGGAGGCCTTGTCCCCCTCCTTCTCGGTCAGCTTCAGCGCCGTCGTCACCGAGAAGTTGCCGTCGTCATCAGCGTCCACCAGCGGGTCGCCGATGAGCTCCACCTTGCTGTACTTGCCCCAGAACTCCCGCTCGCGTCCCAGGTCAGGCGCCTGATCGGGGGCCCAGTCGTTGCGGGCCGCGTCGACGTTCGACGGGAGCTTGGCGTAGTGCTGCCTCACGAAGGTGGCGACCTGGGCCGGGGTGAACGTCACGGGCGGCTTCGTGGAGGAGGGCGTGCTCGGCTTGGTCTGGGACGGGGTCTGCTTCTCGGTGGTCTGGGTCGGCGGCTGGGGAGACGGCTTGTCGGAGGTGGGGACGACGGCCTCCGAGGTCTTCTGCGTGGTGCTGGGGCCGGCGCCCGTGTTGTTGTCGTCCTTGCCCGACGTGATGATCCCGTAGGCGATGCCGGAGATCAGCAGGACGCCCAGAACGGCCGCGGCGATCGCGAGGCCTCGGTTCTTGCGGGGTTCGGGCTCGGGGCGGTCGTCGTAGTCGTCGTAGTCATCGTCGTAGTTCGACGGCAACGGGGCCGGCGGATGGGTGCGCGGCGGCGGGGGCATCGGGCGCTGGGTGCCGGGGTTGCCCATCGCGCCGGCGCCCATCACGGCGGTGCCGGCGGGCGGGGTCATCGGGCGCGGCGGGATCACGCGGGTCGTCGGGACGGGCTGGCCCGCGGCGATCGCCTTCAGCTCCTCGGCGGCCTGGGCCGCGGTGGGGCGTTGCGAGGGCTCGTTCGCGAGGAGGCGAACCAGGAGGCCGGTGAGCGGGCCCGAGCGGATCGGCGGGCGGGTTTCGCCGCGCGCCACCTTGTAGAGCAGGCCCAGGTCGTTCGTGCTCTTGCCGAACGGCGGTTCGCCCTCGGTCATCGCGTAGATCGTCGCGCCCAGCGAGAACACGTCGGACGGCGGTGCGGGCTCGGCGCCGCGGGCCAGTTCCGGGGCCAGGTACGCGGGCGTACCGGCGAGCATCCCGGTCTTCGTCACGGCCACGTCGCCCAAAGCGCGCGAAATGCCGAAGTCGGTGATCTTGACGGTGCCGTCGCGTCCAATGAGGACGTTGCCCGGCTTGATGTCGCGGTGCACGATGCCGGCGGCGTGGGCGGCGGCCAGTGCTCCGGCGGCCAGCGAACCGATGCGCGCGGCCTCCTGGGCGGGCATCGGGCCGCGTTCCAGGATCGAAGACAGGTTGCGGGACGGCAAATACTCCATGACAAGACAGGGCTTGCCGTCGTCCTCGACCACCACGTCGTACACGGCGATCGCGTTCGGGTGCTGCAAACGGGCCGCGATCCGGCCTTCACGCATGGCGCGCTGCACGGCCTCGTGGAACTCGTTCGACTCGACGTCGTTGAGAAGCAGCTGCTTGACCGCTACATCACGGTGCAGGAACTCGTCGCGTGCACGCCACACGACGCCCATGGCTCCGGCGCCGAGCTGGTCGAGCAGGACGTAGCGACCTCCAAGCTTGTTCACGCGCGCACGGTACCTGTAGCGCCCTCTTAACACGGTGAGTTGGACGCGAAGAGTCCAATGAAGAAGACACCGAATGCCAGGAACGTGGACGGAAGCCCCTGGACACGATCCGCGTTCGAGGTGTGCGATCGACGGTGTCGGGGTACGGATCTAGATGGGGTAACCCGCTGTCACACGGCTTGATCGAGCAAGGCAGGATTTGAAGCATCAACGCGAAGCGACACGGCGGAAGGGCGCTGCCGATGAGCGGACGGCTCGGTATCGACGACGTATCCCCGGTGGTGTCGGCTGGCAGATATCCAGCCAAAGCCGTTGTGGGAGAACACATTCCGGTCCAGGCCACGGTCTGGCGCGAGGGTCACGACAAACTCGCGGCGACAGTCAGCTGGCGCGGACCGAACGACCGAGTCGCTCGGCAGACCCGCATGCACGAGGTCGGCATCGGCCTCGACCAGTGGGGCGCGGTGGTGGTTCCGGACCAAGAAGGCGCTTGGACGTTCCGGATCGATGCGTGGAGTGACCCCTGGGGCACCTGGAACCACGCCGTTGAGGTGAAGATCGCGGCCGGCCAAGGCCCCGGTGATCTCGCAAACGATCTTGAACTGGGTGCCCGGCTACTCGATCGGGTGGGAAAGCGACCCGATCGGCGACAAGAGCGAGCACTTCTCACGTCTGCCGCGGCAGCGCTGCGGGACGAGGACCGGCCGCTGACCGAACGGGTCGCGCCGGCGCTCGCCGCCGACGTCCAGAAGATCATGTTCGAACACCCCGTGCGCGAGCTGATCACCAAGGGCAAGACGCACAAGATCTGGTGCGACCGCAAGAAGGCGGCGTTCGGCTCCTGGTACGAGTTCTTCCCGCGCAGCACCGGCGGGATCGACGAGACCGGCCAGGCCGTGCACGGCACGTTCGCCACGGCGACCAAGGAACTCGACCGGGTCGCGTCGATGGGCTTCGACGTCGTCTACTTCCCGCCGATCCACCCCATCGGCCGGGTCAACCGCAAGGGCCCCAACAACACGCTCGTCGCGACCCAGGACGACACGGGCTCACCGTGGGCGATCGGCGCGGACGAGGGCGGGCACGACGCGATCCACCCGCAGCTCGGCACGATCGAGGACTTCGACGCCCTCGTCGAACGCGCGAACGAGCTCGGCCTCGAGGTCGCGCTCGACTTCGCGCTGCAGTGCGCGCCTGACCACCCGTGGGTGCTCAAGCACCCGGATTGGTTCACGCAGCTGCCCGACGGCACGATCGCGTACGCGGAGAACCCGCCGAAGAAGTACCAGGACATCTACCCGATCAACTTCGACCTCGACCCGCAGGGCCTCTACCACGAGGTGCTCAGGGTCGTGCTCTTCTGGGCCGAGCACGGGGTGCGGATCTTCCGGGTCGACAACCCGCACACCAAGCCGCCGGACTTCTGGCAGTGGCTGATCTGGAAGGTCAAGGAGGCCTACCCGGACACGCTGTTCCTGGCGGAGGCTTTCACCAGGCCCGCGCGCCTCTACGGCCTCGCGAAGCTCGGTTTCACGCAGTCCTACACGTACTTCACGTGGCGGACCGGCAAGCAGGAGCTGATCGAGTTCGGCGAGGACGTCCGCGACCACTGGGACGAGGCGCGTCCGAACCTCTTCGTGAACACGCCGGACATCCTGCACGAGTCGTTGCAGCACGGCGGCCCGGCGATGTTCGGGTTGCGCGCGGCACTCGCGGCCACGCTCTCCCCCACGTGGGGCGTGTACAGCGGCTACGAGCTGTTCGAGCACGAGGCCGTGAAGCCGGGCAGCGAGGAGTACCTCAACTCCGAGAAGTACCAGCTGCGGCCGCGTGACTACGCCCGCGCACTGGCGGACGGGCGCAGCCTCGAACCGTGGCTGCGCAAGCTGAACCACATCCGCAAGGCGCACCCGGCGCTCCAGCAGATGCGCACGCTGAAGTTCCAGAACGTGGACAACGACGCGGTGGTCGCCTTCTCCAAGCGCGACCCGGAGACCGGCGACACGGTGCTCGTGGTGGTCAGCCTCGACCCGCACAACGCGCAGGAGGGGACGCTGTACCTCGACCTGCCGGAGCTCGGGTTCGACTGGCACGAACGCGTGATCGCGCACGACGAGGTCACCGGCGAGACCTGGGACTGGGGTCAGGCCAACTACATCCGGCTTGAGCCCTGGCGTGCCACCGCGCACGTCGTGAGCCTCCAGCGACGCTTCAGCTGATCAACCGCACAACCCCCGACGAGGTGGGAACCATGGCCGACGACTCCCGTCCCGACGCTGCGATCGGGTTGGAAGGTGTTCCGCACACCGGAGAAGCCGTCAACGACGACGGCATGCTGATCGAGCCGCAGGCGGAGGACTTCAAATCCGCCAAACCGGCTTCCGCGAACCCCGACTGGTTCAAGGGCGCCGTCTTCTACGAGGTGCTGGTCCGCGCGTTCAGCGACTCCAACGGCGACGGCACGGGCGACCTCAGGGGTCTCGCCTCGCGCCTCGACTACCTGGAGTGGCTGGGCGTCGACTGCCTCTGGCTGCCGCCGTTCTACGCCTCGCCGTTGCGCGACGGCGGGTACGACATCAGCGACTTCCGCGCGGTGCTGCCGGAGTTCGGCACCGTCGAGGACTTCGTGTACCTGCTGGACGAGGCACACCGGCGCGGGATCCGGGTGATCACGGACCTGGTGCTCAACCACACCTCGGACGCGCACCCGTGGTTCCAGGAGTCGCGCCAGGACCCGACGGGCCCGTACGGCGACTACTACGTGTGGAGCGACGACGACTCGCGCTACAGCGACGCGCGGATCATCTTCGTCGACACCGAGTCGTCGAACTGGACGTACGACCCGGTGCGCGGTCAGTTCTTCTGGCACCGCTTCTTCAGCCACCAGCCGGATCTCAACTTCGAGAACCCGGACGTGCAGGAGGCGATGCTCGACACCCTGCGCTTCTGGCTGAACCTCGGCATCGACGGCTTCCGCCTCGACGCCGTGCCGTACCTCTTCGAAGAGGAGGGCACGAACTGCGAGAACCTGCCGCGCACGCACGAGTTCCTGAAGAAGTGCCGCAAGGTCGTCGACGACGAGTTCCCCGGCCGCGTGCTGCTCGCCGAGGCGAACCAGTGGCCGTCGGACGTCGTCGAGTACTTCGGTGACCCGGAGGTCGGTGGCGACGAGTGCCACATGGCGTTCCACTTCCCGTTGATGCCGCGCATCTTCATGGCGGTGCGGCGCGAGTCGCGGTTCCCGATCTCGGAGATCCTGGCGCAGACGCCGTCGATCCCGGAGAACGCCCAGTGGGGCATCTTCCTGCGCAACCACGACGAGCTCACGCTCGAGATGGTCAGCGACGAAGAACGCGACTACATGTACTCCGAGTACGCCAAGGACCCGCGGATGAAGGCGAACATCGGCATCCGCCGGCGGCTCGCCCCGTTGCTGGAGAACGACCGCAACCAGCACGAGCTGTTCACCGCCCTGTTGCTGTCCCTGCCCGGCTCGCCCGTTCTCTACTACGGCGACGAGATCGGCATGGGCGACAACATCTGGTTGCAGGACCGCGACGCCGTGCGCACGCCGATGCAGTGGACCCCCGACCGCAACGCGGGCTTCTCGTCGTGCGACCCGGGCCGGATCTACCTGCCGGTGATCATGGACCCGGTCTACGGCTACCAGGGTCTCAACGTCGAGGCGCAGCTCAACAGCTCGACGTCGCTGCTCAACTGGACGCGGCACATGATCGAGGTGCGCAAGCAGCACCACGCGTTCGCCGAGGGCGACTTCACCGAGCTCGGCGGCTCGAACCCGAGCGTGCTCGCCTACAAGCGGCAGTGGAAGCGCCCGGACGGCCGCGAGGACATCGTGCTCTGCGTGAACAACCTGTCCCGGTTCCCGCAGCCCGTCGAGCTGGACCTCTCCGAGCACCGTGATCACACGCCGCTGGAACTCACCGGAGGTGTCAAATTCCCCGCGATCGGGGAACTCCCGTACCTGCTGACCCTCCCGGGTCACGGTTTCTACTGGTTCCAGCTGGTAGAGGCGGGCGACGACAGCGAGATGAGGTGAAAGCGTGACTGACCCACACGAGTTGGTCGAGAAGCTGGTCGCCTCACTGCCCGATCTGCTCCCAGCCGCACGGTGGTTCGGCGGCAAGGACAAGCCCATCACGGCCGTCCGTCCACTTCGGACGACCGTGGTGGACGGCGACCTGGTGCACGTGATCTTCGAGGTGGAGCAGCCAGGCCGCGTCGAGAGCTACCAGGGTGCGCTGAGCCTGAGCACCGGCGCGTGGGACGTCCTGCTCGACCCCGAGCACAACGGCGTGCTGCTCGACCGGATCGCCTCGGGCGAGGGCGTCGAGGGCATCACGTTCGCGCACGAACCGGGCACGGAACTGCGCTCGGGCCTGCGCGGGCGACCGATCGGCGTCGAGCAGTCCAACACGTCGCTGATCTACGGCCAGCAGTACATCCTCAAGATCTTCCGCAAGCTCGCGCACGGCGAGAACCGGGACCTGACGATGCACCGCGCGTTGCGTTCGGTCGGCTGCGAGCACATCGCCCAGCCGCTCGGCGCGATCTCCACGGTCGTCGACGGTCAGACGGTGACGCTGGCGATGCTGCAGGAGTTCCTGCCGGACGCCGTCGAGGGCTGGGACATGGCCAAGACCTCGGTGCGCGACCTGATGGCCGAGGCAGACCTGCACGCGTTCGAGGTGGGCGGCGACTTCGCCGGTGAGGCGCAACGACTCGGCCACGCCGTGGCGAAGGTGCACGCGGACCTCGCCGAGGCGCTGGGCACGCGGATCGCCGACGAGGACGCGATCTCCCTCGCCATCGCGGGCATGCAACGACGTCTCGGCGTCGTGCTGGAGGCGGTGCCGGAACTCGGCCGCTACGAGGACCCGCTGCGGGTGGCGTTCGAGGAGGCCCGTGCGCACATCGGCGCGTTGCCGATCCAGCACATCCACGGCGACCTGCACCTCGGTCAGGTGCTGCGGACCGTGCACGGCTGGCTGCTGATCGACTTCGAGGGCGAGCCGGCGGCGAAGGTCGAGGACCGGCTGGCGCTGCGGTCGCCGTTGCGGGACGTGGCGGGGATGCTGAGGTCGTTCGACTACGCGGCCCGGCAGCTGCTCGTCGGCCAGCCCGACGACGACCAGCTCGCCTACCGCGCGATGGAGTGGACGAAGCGCAACCGGGCGGCGTTCTGCGACGGCTACGCCGAGGTGGCGGCCGACCCGCGGGACAACGCCGTGCTGCTGCGCGCGTTCGAGCTGGACAAGGCGGTCTACGAGGTCGCTTACGAGCACGCCAACAGGCCGGAGTGGTTGACGGTTCCGCTGTCGTCGATCGCCCGGATGACTTCTGGAGGAGACTAAGCCGTGAAGGCCGACCTGGACCGACTCCTGTCAGGTGCGCACCACGACCCGCACTCGGTGCTGGGTGTGCACTCCGTCGGCGACCAGGTGATCGCGCGGGCGCTGCGTCCCGGCGCGACGTCGGTCGCGGTGGCGTGGGGTGACAAGCAGATCGAACTGACGCGCATCGCCGACGCGTTGTTCGAGGGCGAACTGCCCGAGGCGCCCGGCGACTACCGGCTACTGGTCAAGTACAACGGCGGCCCGGCGGTCGAGGTCGACGACCCGTACCGCTGGCTGCCGACCGTCGGTGAGCTCGACCTGCACCTGATCGGCGAGGGCCGGCACGAACGGCTGTGGGACGTGCTCGGTGCCCATGTGCGTTCGTACGAAACGGCTTCCGGTGACGTCACCGGCGTTTCGTTCGCGGTGTGGGCGCCGAACGCGCGGGGCGTGCGCGTGACGGGTGACTTCGACGGCTGGGACGGGCGCGCGAACCCGTTGCGCTCCATGGGTTCCAGCGGTGTGTGGGAAGTGTTCCTGCCGAACGTCGTGGTGGGGTCGCGGTACAAGTTCCGCATCCTCGGTTCCGACGGCATCTGGCACGAGAAGGCCGACCCGATGGCGTTCGCCACCGAGGTGCCGCCGCAGACGGCGTCGGTCGTCACGCGGTCCGAGTACCAGTGGCAGGACGCGGAGTGGGAGGCCCGGCGCGAGGCCACGAACTGGGCGAACGCGCCGATGTCGACCTACGAGGTGCACCTCGGCTCGTGGAAGCCCGGTCTCGGCTACCGCGAACTGGCCGTCGAGCTCGCGGACTACTGCGAGGACATGGGCTTCACGCACATCGAGATGCTGCCGGTGGCCGAGCACCCGTTCGGCGGGTCGTGGGGCTACCAGGTCACCTCGTACTACGCGCCGACCTCGCGGTTCGGGTCGCCGGACGACTTCCGGTACTTCGTGGACACGCTGCACCAGCGCGGCATCGGCGTGCTGGTCGACTGGGTGCCCGCGCACTTCCCGAAGGACGCCTGGGCGCTCGCGAAGTTCGACGGCACGCCGTTGTACGAGCACGCCGACCCGCGCCGCGGCGAGCAGCTCGACTGGGGCACGTACGTCTTCGACTTCGGGCGCAACGAGGTCCGCAACTTCCTCGTGGCGAACGCGCTGTACTGGATCGAGGAGTTCCACCTCGACGGGCTGCGCGTGGACGCCGTCGCGTCGATGCTCTACCTCGACTACTCGCGGCCCGAGGGGCAGTGGCTGCCCAACGAGTTCGGCGGGCGCGAGAACCTCGACGCGGTGCGGTTCCTGCAGGAGCTGAACGCGACCGTCTACCGGCGGCACCCCGGCGTGGTGATGATCGCCGAGGAGTCGACGGCGTGGCCGGGCGTGACGCGGCCGACGCACCTGGGCGGACTCGGGTTCGGCTTCAAGTGGAACATGGGCTGGATGCACGACACGCTGCACTACCTGTCGCGTGAGCCGGTGCACCGTTCGTTCCACCACAACGAGATGACGTTCTCGCTGGTGTACGCGTGGAGCGAGAACTTCGTGCTGCCGCTGTCGCACGACGAGGTGGTGCACGGCAAGGGCTCGCTGTGGCAGCGGATGCCGGGCGACGACTGGAACAAGGCCGCGGGCGTGCGCTCGCTGCTGGCGTTCATGTGGGCGCATCCGGGCAAGCAGCTGCTGTTCATGGGTGGTGAGTTCGGGCAGCGTCAGGAGTGGTCGGAGTCGCGGTCGCTCGACTGGCACCTGGTCGAGCAGGAGCCGCTGCACCAGGGCATCCAGTCGTTGATGCGGGACCTGAACTCGGTTTACCGCGGGGCTGCGGCGTTGTTCTCGCACGACGTGACGCCGGAGGGGTTCCAGTGGATCGACGCGAACGACTCGGGCGGCAACGTGCTGTCGTTCCTGCGGATCGGTGAGGACGGGTCCGTGCTGACGTGCGTGGCGAACTTCTCCGGCTCGCCGCACCACGACTACCGGGTCGGGCTGCCTTCCGCCGGGCGGTGGAAGGAGCTCGTGAACACCGACGCGCTGCACTACGGCGGGTCCGGTGTCGGGAACCTCGGGGGTGTCGAGGCGGAGGCCAAGCCGTGGCACGGCCGGCCGTACTCAGCGATCTTGCAGCTGCCGCCGTCCGGGGTGCTGTGGCTCGTTCCGGAGGAGCCCGGGGTGTTGGGCGCCGAGGACTGACTGGTCGGGTAGAGCGCCGTTCCAGTAGAGGGCACCGGTCACCGTGATGGGGCCGGTGCCTTCGCACGTCCGGGTGACCTGGTCTTTCAGGTCGAACGGTGTTTCGGTGCCGCAGTTGGTCAGGGTGAGGTTCGTCAGGGGTTCGCTGCCGGTGTTGGTGATCGTGACCTGGCCTGCTGCGGCTTTGGCGGTGTAGGCGGACACCCTCAGGTAGACGCAGTCCCAGTGGATCTCGGTGGTCGTGGTGGCGAAGAAGCGCGCGGTGGTCGTGCCGGGCGGGGCGATCATGCCGTAGCTGTTCAGTCTCCTGAGCTGTCTTTCGGGCTTGAGGCTGTAGGTCGTTCGCGGGGTGCCGGTGTCGTCGAGGAACTGGAGCCCGGTGGTGGTCGCCGGTCCTGGCCTGCGGCTGGCGGCCCAGACCGACAGGTCGTAGACGCCGCCGGGAACCGCTTCGAGGGTGGTCTGGCTGATGCCGGGGCCGAAGAGCACACCGGCGCGGGGTTCCGGGGCAACGCCTCCCGTGCAGCCGGGCATCCCCGGATCCGCCCCGGTGGGAGGGCCGAGGAGCAGCACCGCCGCGCACAGCAGTTCGCGCACGATGGGAAATGTAAGTCGATCGGGCGACTACGGCCCGGTGAACCTGATCAGGCCGCGGCACGTTGAGCTTTGTATGCGCCTGAGTTGGACGAGTAGCACGCCCGCGCGCCCGGACGGCAGGCACAATGGGTTCATGCGGCACCGGAGCATCGCGTTGATCGTCGCCACCGCCCTGCTCGCGGTGGGTTGCACCGCCGAGATCCCTGGGCGCCCGCGCGCGGCCAAGGTGGTGAAGAAGGACGCCTCGAGCGCCACCATCCAGGTGCGCGGCTCGGACAACGGCCCGATCGACAAGCTCGCCGCCACCGCGTTGACGGACATCGAGGAGTTCTGGACGGACTCCTTCCAGCAGACGTTCAACAAGCCGTGGAAGCCCCTGAGCGGCGGCTACTTCTCCGTCGACACCGCGGACTCGACCGCGAAGCCGCCACCGTGCACTCAGAAGGCCGCCGACGTCGAGGGCAACGCCTTCTACTGCCCGGCCGCGGACGCCATCGCCTGGGACCGGGCTTCTTTGTTGCCTGTCCTGCAGGACCGCTTCGGTGACGCGGCCGTGGTCGTCGTGCTGGCGCACGAGATCGGGCACGCGGTGCAGAACCGCATGGGCATCACGCCCGAGGCGGAACGCCGCGAGCCCGACAAGTACCCGACGATCCTGACCGAGGCGCAGGCCGACTGCTTCGCCGGCTCGTTCGTGCGGTACGTGAGCGACGGCAAGTCGCCTCGGTTGGACATCAACGCCGACGCGTTGGACAAGGCCCTGAACGCGCTGATCACGTTCCGCGACCCGGTGGGCACCTCGCCCGAGGACGAGCAGGCGCACGGATCTGCTTTCGACCGCGTCGCCGCTTTTCAGGACGGGTACGAGCAGGGCAACAAGTTCTGCGGGGCCATGACTGTGCAGAACCGGCAGTTCACGCAGCGGGCGTTCACCAGTGTCAAGGACCGGGCCAACGGCGGGAACCTGCCGTTCTCGGACATGTTGGAGAACGTGACTCCCGACCTGGACACCTACTTCAAGGGGCTGGCGACGGCGGCGGGGAAGCAGTGGCCGACGATTCGGGCCGAGGCTGCTCAGTCCGAGCCGACCTGTTCCGGGGATCAGGGGCCGGTTGCCTACTGCCCTGATTCCAAGTCGATCCAGATCGACACCAAGGATGAGTTGCCTGCGTTGCATAAGGAGCTTGGGGATTATGCGACTGGGACGTTGATCGCCACTCGGTATGCGATGGCCGAGTTGGCGGTGCAGGGGAAGGGCACTGAGGGGGAAGGTGCGTCCGCTGCCGCGCTTTGCCTGGCTGGGGCCTATACCGGGGCGGTGTTCCAGCGGCAGGACGGGTTCGGGTTGTCGCCTGGGGACTTCGACGAGGCTGTGACTGTGTTGTTGCAGTTCGACTACGCGGCTCGGGACGCCAAGGGGCGGGATCCGGTTGATCCTGGGTTCGCTCGGGTGGCTCGGTTCCGCGAGGGCGTGTTCGAGGGTCCCAAGAAGTGTGGGCTCTGAGCTCTGACGGGTCGGGTTGCTTGGGCCTGGTTCCTGTTCCAGCGGGGTTGGCTTTTGCTGGCGGGTTCCTGTTCCAGCGGCTTCGCCACGCCAGGATTCGTAGGTGGTTGGCGTACGCCTTCCGCTGTCCGGTTGACACCACGCGCCAGGCCAAGACGGCGGTCGGCTTGCGTTCGCGACTGCGTGCGGCTACTGCGCTTGCTTGAGCGGAAGCCCGCACCGGCTCTGGCCAGGTGCGGGCTTCAGCGTCGGGAGACCGGAGCCTGGTCCGAGACCACGGAGATCCTCGCGCCCGGGATCTTCAGCGTGCCTCCGATCAGGTCCGTGTTGCGCACCGTGACCTCGGTGAACGTCACGAACGGCACGTTCAGCGGCGGCGGATGGGCCGCCGTGTAGTCCACCGGGATCTTGATCCCGAGGATGTCCAGATTGCCCTTGAGCTGGACGGTGTACAGCTCGATCCGGCCCGGTGAGACCGTCGAGGTGCTGCCGGGGCGTGCCGCCGTGATCAGTTTGACGCCGGGCGAGACCTCGGCTGTCTGGACCAGGTCCTTGATCTTCATGTCCGAGGCGGTGAACTTCAGGACCTTGAGGACCTGGCCGTTCACCAGGGCGTCGACCACGCCCACGAAGTTGAGGCCTCCCAGGTCCAGGCGGGAGGCGGTCAGGGTCCACTCCCTGCCTCCCGCCGCCACCGGGGCAGGGGCCGGTGGCGGGGGTGCCGGTGTCGTGGGCGGCTCCGCGGTGGGCGGTGTGGACGGCGCGGACGACGACGCCGGCGGTGGGGTGCTGCTGGCGGGTGGCTCCGACGACGGTGGAGTTGTTGTGGTGGTTGTTGTTGTCGTCGGGGCCGATGAGCTGGGCGTCGAGGTCGGTTCTGGTTCTGTGCTCGACGGCGGTTGCAGCGCCAGGACCGCGACCATCGCCACGGCCGCCAGCGGCTGTGTTCGCATCATGTGGGGTGAACCCTTTGGGTCGTTTCCGGCTCGTGGTGCTCGTTCTCGTCCTGTGCCTGCTCCGACCCCTTCGCCTCCTTCGGCTTCTTGGGCTCGTCGGTCCAGGCCACGGCCAGTGCGCCGCCCAGCAGGGAGAGGATCGTGCCGACCAGGAAGCCGCCCAGGTTGGTCACGACCAGCGCCACGAGCGACAGCAGGACCGTCACGATGCCCGCTGCCAGGCGGAACTTGGGTTGCAGCCACAGCGTGGCCGCGCAGATCGCCAGCAACGCGCCGATCAGCAGCGCTGACACGCCACCGAGCGTCTGGATCGAGATGACCATGTCGCCGAGCTTCACGCCCACGAAGGGCGGGAACAGGATGATCAGTGCTCCGCCCGCCACGAAGAGACCGGCCCAGAAGGGCCGGCCACGTCGCCACGCGGTGAAGCCGCGCCAGGCCCTCAGAAGCACTCTTGCTTCCCCTGGCGGATCGTCAGGCTCATGCCCTTGAACCTGATGGTCTGGGCCGT
The DNA here is from genome assembly GCF_043632865.1 of Lentzea sp. JNUCC 0626. Lineage (NCBI taxonomy): Bacteria > Bacillati > Actinomycetota > Actinomycetes > Pseudonocardiales > Pseudonocardiaceae > Lentzea > Lentzea sp. JNUCC 0626. Next base: position 8,740,196 of record NZ_CP171635.1, on the reverse strand, counting down.
GGTGGCCCAGGCGGTCTGCTGCAACGAGGTGATGTTGGCCGTGTCGGCCTGCAGGCCGAACGAACCCGGGAGGCCCCTGAGGTTCTCCGGGCCCTTGGTCACCTTGCTGGCGTCGATGCCGATCTCGGGGTTGCCGAGGACCAGGTCACCGTTGAGGTCCGTGAGGTTGACGACCAGGTTGTCGGCCGACATGCCACCCACGCTGTCCGCGGTGATGCGCATCGTGACGTCACCGACGATCGGCATGCCGGGCACGAACACCGACTGGCAGAACTTGTCGAGCCTCGCTGTCTTGAAACCGCTGACCGCGACGACGTGCACCTTGCCCGCACCCGCGTCGACCCCGCCGAACTGGACGAATCCCTGGCCCGTCAAGTTGTCGGCGGACACCTTGAAGTTGGTGCCGGACACCGCGAACGAGGCGGCCAGCGCTCCCTGGGACATGCCGAAGAGGAGGGCACCGGCGCCGACGACACCGATACCGAGCACTCCGACGAACCGTGCCCAGCGCGTTCTACCCATACCGCCGAACTCCTTCCACACTGAAGGCTTGCGGGACGGACTGTGCTCTTCGAAACATCGGCGGGACAACGAAAACGAGCCCGTGCAGTCTTGAAATCACCCCGGAGGGTGAGACAGTTTCACGTTCGGCCGCAGGTACTTGGCCGAACGACCGCGGAAGGCACTTAGTAGGGTCTGACCTCATGGGATTCGGACGAATCGCCGTCGCGCTGGTCGTGACCGCAGCCTTGACCGCGTGCGCCACCGTGGTCGAGGGCGAACCGAAGGGCGAGCGCCCCGACCCCACGAAGGTCGCGGGCCTCGAGATCTCCAACGGCCCGTCCGGCCCCAAGCAGGGCGTGCCCGACGCCGACCTGAGCGTGGAGAACGGCGACGGCGGCGAGATGGACCGGCTGGCCATCAACACCCTCGCCGACGTGCAGGAGTTCTGGAAGGAAGAGCTGCCGCGCTCGTTCGGCGGCAAGACGTTCGAGCCGGTCAAGCGGTTCCTGTCGTACGACTCGAACGGCAAGGGCGTCGAGGTCTGCAAGCTCAACACGACGGGCATCGCCAACGCGTTCTACTGCGCGCTCGACGACAGCATCACGTGGGACCGCGGCGAACTCCTGCCGATGCTCAAGGACTCGTTCGGCCCGATGGCCGTGGTGACGGTCCTGGCGCACGAGATGGGCCACGCGGTCCAGTACAAGCTCGGCCCCGCGTCGAACATCGGCCCGAACACGCCGTCGATCGTCAAGGAGCAGCAGGCCGACTGCTACACCGGCGTGTTCATGCGCTGGGTGGCGGAGAACAAGTCGAAGCACTTCGAGCTCTCCACCGGCGAAGGCCTCAACCAGATCATGCAGACGATGTTCTTCATCCGCGACAGCGCCGGGACGTCGTTCGAGAAGCAGGGCGCGCACGGCAGCGCGTTCGACCGCGTGTCCGCGTTCCAGTTCGGCTTCACCCGCGGTGCGGCCCGGTGCGCCGAGATCAACGAGGCCGAGATCTCCAAGCGCATCACCGAACGGCCGTTCGCCCTCGACGACGTCGACGAGGGGCAGGGCCGCGGCAACGCCAAGATCGACGAGGACAAGTACCAGCGGGCACTGGAGGAGTCCCTGCGCGACGCCTACAAGTCGAGCGGCGCGGCCTTCCCCGCGATCGACCGGACGGGCGTCAAACCCTGCCCGGACGCGCAGACGACGTCACCCGCGACCTACTGCCCCGCCGTGAACCAGCTCCAGCTCGACCTGCCCGCGCTGGTGAAGATCGGCACGCCCCCGAAGCGCGGGTCGAAGGGCGGCATCGGCGACTTCGCGGCGTTCGCGGTCATCGCCTCCCGCTTCTCGCTCTCGATCCAGCACGCCACGGGCTTCAAGCTGGACGACGACGCGGCGGGCCAGCGCACCGCGTGCCTGACGGGAGCGTGGGCGGGCCTCACGAACCGCCCGGACGCCGCCGCGGGCCTGCGCCTGTCCCCCGGCGACCTGGACGAGGCCGTGGCGGAACTGCTGGCCGACGACAGCCTCATCGCGGCGGACGTGAACGGCAAGGCCGTGCCGTCGGGCTTCGCGCGCGTGGAGGCGTTCGGCGACGGTTTCTTCCGCGGCTTGTCGTTCTGCGTGAAGAAGTATTCGGTTTGATTCTTCCATCGACCCGGATCGATACTTGCTGAGTGCTAACCGATGAAGCCGCGACGTACGCCTCGTGGTTCTCGACGCTGTCCGACGCGACGAGGGTGCGGCTGCTGCACCACGTGGCCTCGTCGCCGGTCCCGGTCACCGTCGGCGAACTGACCACCCTGCTGGGCGTGAGCCAGTCCACCTGCTCGCACCACGTCCGCAAGCTGGCGGAGGTCGGCTTCCTGCACGTCCAGCGCGAGGGCACCACGACTCTGGTCACGGTCAACCCGGCCTGCTGCACGGGCCTGCCGCACGCGGCGGACGCCGTGATGGGGGCGCTGGCGTCCGGCACGGTCCGGCCGGTCGACGGCGTGACGATCCGTGCCATGACCGCCGCCGACTGGCCCGAGGTCCGCCGCATCTACGGCGAGGGCATCGCCTCGGGCAACGCGACGTTCGAGACCGAGGTCCCGTCGCGCCGGACGCTCGAGTCGAAGTGGCTGCCGGACCACCGCTGGATCGCACTGCTGGACGGGTCGGTGGCCGGGTGGGCGTCGGCGGCCCCGGTCTCGCCGCGCGAGTGCTACTCGGGCGTGGCCGAGACGTCGATCTACGTGGCCGACGCCTCGCAGGGCAGGGGTGTCGGCAAAACCCTGCTGCACCACCAGGTTGCGGCGGCGGACGCGGACGGGCTGTGGACGTTGCAGGCCGTCGTCTTCCCGGAGAACCGGGCGAGCATCGCGTTGCACCACAAGGCGGGGTTCCGCACCGTGGGTCTGCGGGAGCGAATCGCGCAGCACCACGGGGAGTGGCGCGACACCGTCCTCTTGGAACGGCGCCGCGGCTAGAGCGTGTCGCCGCGCCAACGCCAGCCGGTCTGCCGTTCACGGCCGGGCAGGCTGACGCGGTCGGTCGCCCAGAGCAGGCCGGTCCAGGGATCCACGTCGAGGTCGTCGTGGGGGAACATCGCCGCGAGCACTCGCGCGCAGACGTCCCGGGGCGGGTCGAGCTCCAGGCCGAGGCCGCGGGCCATGTCCTCGCCGTGCACCAGCACTTCGACGCAACCCATGCCGGCGAAGTGCGCGGGACCTGCCATGCCGGTGGGGTGGTAGGCGCGTGCGGACGGCGCCGTCGTTCTTGCCACCGAGGCGAGGATCCTGCCGCCGGTCACAGCGAATTCGAGCATCTCGACAGGGCTCGCGTCCTCGTCCGCGACGGCCATGAAACGCACGTACCGTGCATTCGGCTGGGCGACCAGCTGCGCCGCGTAGGAGAGCAGGCAGTCGCCCACGTGTTCGGCGGTGGCCCGGCCGGTCCACTCCCCTGTGCCTGGCGTGGCCGCCCAGTCCTGGCCGACCGCGGGGCTGAGTGCGGCGGCCAGGCAGGAGACAGCGGCGTCGAGATCGTCAGCGGTCACCGTCACGGAAAATCAGTACAGCGCCGACGCCAGGTTGCGGCGGGCGGCGGCCACGCGCGGGTCGTCCGCCGGGAACAGCTCGAACAGCCCCACCAGGTGCTGCCGGACGCGGTCCCGGTCGTCCCCGTACACCCGGCGGACGGTGTCGACGAGGCGCTTGAACGCCTCCTCCACCAACTGCCCCGCGACCTGCGCGTCGGCGGCGGCCAGCTGCGCGTCGATGTCTTCCGGTGCGCCGTCGGCCTTGGCGATCACGGCCGGGTCGACGCTCTCGGCCCGTTCGGCGAACTTCGCCTGGGCGAGGCCCTCCTTGGCGAACTCGTGGCCGGGGTCGGAGGCCAGGATCTCCGAGTAGAAGCCTTGGGCGGCAACGTAGTCGCCGCGTTCGAAGGCCTCCTCGGCCGCGACGATGCGCGGGTCCTCGGGGATCTCCTCCGGCTCCACGGGGCCTCCGGCGCGGGCCTCTCCCGCGCGGATGCCCGGCAGGCGTTCGCGCAGGGCGTCCAGCAGGCGGGCGATCCACTGCGACAGCTCGGCGTCCGCGATCGGGCCCGCGAACGCGTCGATGGGCTGGCCGGCGGCGACGGCGACGGTCGTCGGCACGGACTGCACGCCGAACGCCTGGCCGATGCGCGGCGCGGACTCCAGGTCCACGCGGGCGAGGATCCACGAGCCGCCGGACGCCTGGGCGTAGCGGGTGAGCGACGCCGCCAGCTGCTGCGACTCCGGGCTGTAGGAGGCCCCCAGCAGCACCACGACGGGCACCTGCAGGGACTGCTCGACCACGGCCTGGAAGGAGGCCTCGGTGACGTCCACGATCCACGGCGCGGACCCGTTGTCGGCGGCGGGGGCGGCAGCGGTTGCGGGAGCCGCGGAGGCGGTGCGGGCCGCGTCGGCCCGTGCCTTCAGTGCGCCCAGGTCGACGGCGCCCGAGAGCGCGGCGGACAGTGCGGCGGTCTTGCGAGGATCAGGCCTTGTCACGTGTTCCATCCTGGCACGGCTAGTTCCCGGACCGGGTCCAGGGCCATCGGGTTGACGCGCATCGCCTCGTTGGCCTCGGCGATGCGTAGAGCGAGCGGTGTCATCAGTTCGACGAACCGCGCGGTGCCGGTCTCACCCAGCGCTTCCCACGGTGCCGCGGCGGCCGCATCGGTCGCCGCTTCCACCGCGGGGAGGTCGCCGGGCAGGTCCGCCACCTCTTCCCACTCCTCGACAGTCCAACCACGCGCGGCGCGCATGTATGCCGGGTCGAGGGAATGCTCACGCGCGTAAAGCGCAAGCGCTTGGCAAGGTCCGATGCCGGCGGCCACCAGCGCGGCGACGTGACCGTCGCCCCGAGCCTCGCGCAAGATCGTGCAGGCGTGCCAGAGTGCCAGGTGAGGCTGCTCTGGCCACGGCAACGCGCGGTTCGCCGCCGCCAGCGGGCGACCACCGAGAGGTGCCGCCAGGGCCGCCTCCCGGGCGAGCACCGCCGCCTCCTCGATCTCCGGTGTGTCCACCGGGCCGAGCAGGCGCCGCAACGCCCCGTCCACGCCCTCCAGCCGCACCCGCAGGAACTCCTCGGGTGCCGCGACCGCCCACGCGTCCGGCAGCGCACGGCGGACCATGCGCGGCGCGAAGTTGTAGAAGACCGCCTCCACCAGTTCCGGCGACGCCGCCCCGAGTGGAGCGGCCCGCAGGCCGAAGTAGCCCATCCAGCCGCCCTTGCAGCCCAGCGCGTCGGTCGCCGCCCTGGACTCGGGCGTGAAGTACGTGACGTCGTGGTAGGGCTCGAACCTCAACCACAGCTGTCTCGCGTCCACGCCCGACACGCTAACCCAGTGACGAGCGCCGCACGGGTCCGCTCACCGGGGCGGCGTAGAGCCGTTCCGCCATCCGTGGACGACACGGCCGCGACCCGCCGTCGTCCCACATACTGGACGGCTGGGCAGGCGCCCCGGATGATCTTGGAACGTCGGCTGTCAGGGGGTGTCCGAGAGGTGTTCCTCGATCCGGTCGACCTTGGCCTTCAGCTGCCCGGAGTACCCGGGACGGATGTCCGCCTTGAGCACGAGGGACACCCTGGAGGCACTGGCCTGCACGGCTTCCGTCGCCCGCTTGACGACGTCCATCACCTCGTCCCACTCCCCCTCGACCAGGGTGAACATCGCGTTGGTCTCGTTGGGCAGGCCGGATTCCCGCACGATCCGCACGGCCTCGGCGACGGCCTTGGCCACGCTTCCGGATTCGTCCGAACCGGACGGAGCAACACTGAACGCGACGAGCACGTGCACCTCCTGGTGATCCACGGGTGTACTGACTGGTAGCTTCGATGCCCATGACACCGCTGCCGTTCGATCCGATCGCCCGCGCGGCCGAACTGTGGGACGACCGGGTGGGTTCGTCGACGTCGATGGCCGCCGTCACGAGCGTCATGCGGGTCCAGCAAATCATCCAGTCCGCCGTGGACGCAGCCCTCAAACCGCACGGACTCACGTTCGCGCGCTACGAGGCGTTGGTGCTCCTCTACTTCTCCCGCAAGGGCGCGCTGCCGATGCGGGTCATGGGCGAACGCCTCCAGCTGCACCCGACGAGCGTGACGAACATCGTCGACCGGCTGGAGAGCGACGGCCTCGTGCGCCGCACGCCGCACCCGACGGACCGCCGCACGACGCTGGTCGAGATCACCGACGCCGGGTTGCAGCGGCGTGAGAGCGCGACCGCGGCCGTGGTCGACGTGAACCTCGGGCTCAAGGGCCTCACGGACCGGCAGACCGAGCAGCTCACCGACCTGCTCGCGAAGGTGCGCCGGGCGAGCGGCGACTTCGAGGATTAAATCGGTTGGGCGGTCAGGCCGGTCTGTGGCCTGATGGACCCATGATCTGGGATCGGCCGGACCGTTCGGCAGTCGCGCTCGTCACCACCCCGAGCGGCTTCACCGGACGCACCAGAGCGTTCCCGGTCGAGACGCCCAACTGGAACCACGTCGAACCGGTCAACACCGCCCTGTACGCGTTGCTGGGCGTGGAGACGAGCGTGCTGCGGCTGGTGCAGGCCGAGGGCGGCAAGGTGCCGTTCGGCGGGGTCGTCACCTATCACGTCGAGGCGCACGAGGAGCCTGACCACGGCCTTCTCGAACCCGCCGAAGCACCCGAACCGGAAGCCGAGCACCGCGCGTCGTGGGCACGGCTCGGCGGACCGCGCGAACTGGTGGCGTGGGCCGACACCGTGATCACCCGCACCGGCCCGGCGGTCCAGGGCCGGACCTGGAACCTGTCCAGCGTGCACCAGCTGCCGACCGCGAACGGGCCGGTGTGGCTCAAGGCCGTGCCGCCGTTCTTCGCGGACGAGGGCGAGGTGATCAGGACGGTCGCCGCCCACGACCCGACGCTCGTGCCCGAGGTGCTCGCGAGCGGGCCGAACCGGGTGCTGCTGAGTCACGTCGAGGGCGGCAACTGCTGGAAGGTCACCGCCGAGCAGGTCGAACTCGTCCTGCCGCGCTGGGTCGCCGTCCAGCACGCGCTGGCGGGCGAACCGCGACTCAAGCCGTCCGCCGCGCCGATGCCGTCGTTCGGTCTGCCCGACACGCTCGTGCACGGCGACTTCCACCCCGGCAACTGGCGCACCAGCGGTGTGGTCATCGACTGGTCCGACGCCGTCTGGGGCCACCCGTCGTTCGACGTGTGCCGGCTCATGGAGGTCGCCGCGCCCGAACTGCACGACCTGATCCGTCGCGTGTGGAGCGAGGCGTGGCTGAAGCACCGCCCGGACAGCGATCCGTGGGCCGCGCTGGAGATCGCGCCGCGCGCGTCCCGGCTGCACAACGCCGTGCGGTACCAGCAGTTCCTCGACAACATCGAGGAGTCCGAGCGGATCTACCACGAGGGCGACCCGCAGGTCGAGCTGCGCGAGGTGCTGAAGCTGGTGCAGGGGTGAGCGAGCGGTCGTTCATCGCCCTGGTCAGCACGCCGAGCGGGTTCGCGGGGCGCACGGACGTGATCGAGGTCGGGTCGCGCTGGTGGCCCGACACCGAGCCCGTCAACGAGGCCCTGGAACGCCTGCTGGGCGTCGAGACCGACGTGCTCCGCATCGTCTCCGTCGAGGGCGGGACGGCACCCGGCGGCGGCCTGGTCACCTACCACGTCGAGACGCGCGGCGAGCCCGACCGCACCCATCTCGAACCCGCCGACGAGCCCGCCGCAGACGCGCCGCACCGGTTGCCGTGGGCCCGCCTCGGCGGTCCGGCCGAGCTGCTGACCTGGGCCGACGCCCACGTCGACCGCACAGGGCCCGCCGTGCAGGTGAAGTCGTGGAACCTGTCGAGCGTGCACCGCCTGCCCACCGCGAACGGACCGGCGTGGCTCAAGGCCGTCCCGCCGTTCTTCGCGAACGAGGGCGAGGTGATCGCGATGGTCGCCGCCCACGACCCCGGCCTGGTGCCCGAGGTGCTCGCCGCGGCGCCGTTGCGCGTCCTGCTCGGCCAGGCGGACGGCGCGGCCTGCTGGGACACCAAGCCCGAGCACGTCGAGGAGATCGTGCCGCGCTGGGTCGCCGTGCAGAACGCGCTCGCGGGTGAGCCCCGAGTGCGCCGGTGCCCGGTGCCGATGCCGGACTTCGGTCTGCCGGACACGTTGGTGCACGGCGACTTCCACCCCGGCAACTGGTTCGACAGCGGCGTGGTGATCGACTGGTCCGACGTCGTGTGGGGCCACCCGGCGCTGGACGCGGGCCGGCTCATCGAGTTCTGCCGTCCCGAACTCGGCGACCTGATCAGGCAGGTGTGGAGCGAGGCGTGGCTGAAGCACCGGCCGGACAGCCGTCCGCTCGAAGCCCTCGACACCGCCCGCCGGGCCGCGCACCTGCTGCTCGCCGTGCAGTACCAGCAGTTCCTCGACAACATCGAGGAGTCCGAGCGGATCTACCACGAGGGCGATCCGGCGACCGAGCTCCGCAAGGCGCTGCGGCTCGCATGACGGACCGGACGTTCATCGCCCTGGTCAGCGCACCCGGCGGGTTCGCGGGCCGCACCGGCGTCCTGCCCGTCCCGACGCTCGACTGGTACCACGTGGAGCCGGTCAACGAGGCCCTCGAAGCACTCCTGGGCGTGCCGACGCACGTCCTGCGGCTGATCAGCGCGGTCGGCGGTGACACCCCGCGCGGAGGCCTGGTCACCTACCACGTCGAAGCGCTCGGCGAACCGGACCGCACGAAGCTGAGCCCGGCCGAAGAACCCTCGCACGAAGCCGAGTTCCGGCTCCCGTACGCGAAACTCGGCGGGCCCGCCGAGCTCGTCGCGTGGGCCGACGGGCACGTCGACCGCACCGGGCCGTCGGTCCAGGTCCGCACCTGGAACCTCTCGACCGTGCACCGGCTGCCCACCACGCACGGGCCGGTGTGGCTCAAGGCCGTCCCGCCGTTCTGCGCCGACGAGGGCGCGGTGATCAGGATGGTGGCGGCGCAGGACCCCGACCTGGTCCCGCAGGTGATCGCCCGGGCACCGCAACGGATCCTGCTGGGCGACGAACCTGGCGACAACTGCTGGAACGTCACGCCCGCCGACATCAGGGCGGTCGTGCCGCGCTGGGTCGCCGTCCAGCACGCGCTGGCGGGCCCGCCGCGGATCCGTCCGACCGCCGTGCCGATGCCGGACTTCGGGCTGCCGGACACGCTCACCCACGGCGACTTCCACCCCGGCAACTGGCGCACGACGGGCCGGATCATCGACTGGTCCGACGCCGTCTGGGGGCACCCCGCGCTCGACGCGTGCCGGGTGATGGAGTTCAGCGCGCCCGAACACCACGACCTGATCAGGCGGGTGTGGAGCGAGGCGTGGCTGGCGCACCGCCCGGACGCGCGCCCGCTCGAAGCCCTCGACGTCGCCCGCCGGGCCTCACACCTGCACAACGCGGTGAAGTACCAGCAGTTCCTGGACAACGTCGAGGAGTCCGAGCGGATCTACCACGCGGGCGACCCCGAAGGGGAGCTCAGAGCTGCTCTGCGGCCGGCTCGGTGAGGCGGCCGGTCTTCGACGCCCAGCGCTCGAACAGGATGGTGCCGAACGGCGGGATGCTCGCGAGCAGCGCGAGGATCGTCGTGCGCGCGTCCCACTTGAGCGGCGCGACGGCCATCAGCGTCACCAGCACGTAGCCCACGAAGATGATGCCGTGGATCGGGCCGAAGACCTTCACGCCGATCTCGTTCTGCACGACGACGTACTTGAAGAACATCCCGAGCAGCAGCCCGGCCCAGGACAGGGCCTCGGCCAGGGCGAGGATGCGGAACCGTCCGACCACGCTGGAGAACGTCATGGCTCCCCATCATGAACCGTGACGGGGAGCACACGACCACCGGGTCTGTCCTGGTATGTCCTATTCCTCCCACTTGAAGACGCGGGAGGCGATGAACCCGACCACCAGCGAGAAGCCCACCAAGATCGCCGACGGGACCACCAGGGCCTCGATCCCCTTGCCGCGCACCAGCACGTCGAGCATGCCGTCGTTCATGTGCCGCAACGGGAAGATCTTCGAGACGGTCTGCAACCACACGGGCGCCTGGTCGACGGGGAAGAACGTGCCGGACAGGAACGCCATCGGCAGCACCACGATGTTCGCCGCCGCCGACGCCGCCTCCTCGGTCTTGGCGAACGCGCCGACCAGCATGCCGAGCGCGAAGAACGCGATGGTTCCCAGCAGCAGCAACGGAATCGCGAGCCACCACTGCCCGGACAACTGCAACCCGAACACCGGCAGCGACGCGATGCCGACGAAGGTCGCGCCCTGCACCAGCGCGACGCCCGCGCTGACCAGGATTCGGGACGACAGCACGGAAGTGGTCGACACCGGGGCCAGCCGGATGCGCCGCAGCACCTGCTTGCGGCGCCACGACACGAGAGTCAGCGCCGAACCGAAGACCGCCGACACCGCCACACCCCACGACAGGATGCCCGGCGTCAGGTACTGGATCGGCTTGAGCGAGGCGTCCTCGACCTTCTCCGCGACGAACGTGAACGTCGGCGGCTGCCCGGTCGCGGCGAGGTTCGCCTTGTCCACGAAGCCGTTGACGATCCCGACGACGGTGGCGGACTTGACCTGGTCGCTCTGCGCGAACCGGACGTCGAGCTGCTGCCCCTTGATGATCAGCGCGGCGGGCAGGTCGCCGTCCTTCACCTTCTGCACGGCGGCGGCCTCGTCGTTGAACGACTCCAGCTCCAGCGCGCCGCTCTCGCGCAGCGCGGACACGATCGGGCCGTCCCCGACCAGCGCGATCTTCGTCTTGTCGGCGCCGACGTCGCGCAGGATCAGGCCGAAGATCACCAGGAACATGAGCGGGAAGAGGAACGTGAAGAACAGGGTCACCTTGTCGCGGACGAAACCCTTGAGCATCGCCACCGAGAGCGTCTTGAACGCGGTCATGCGAAGTCCTCCGAAGACACCCATCCTTCAAGGCGGGCAGGAAGTGGACTCCTGCGAAGCAGGAACAACGGGTTGGTACCTAGTGAACGGTGAACGATCAGGTGAAGCGGGCGTTCCGATACCGCTTCTATCCGAGCGAGGCGCAGGCGGTGGAGCTGTCGCGCACGTTCGGGTGTGTCCGCAAGGTGTACAACCTCGCGTTGCAGGCACGCACCGAAGCGTGGGCTCAGAGCGGGGAACGGATTGGGTACGCGGCCACTTCGACGTTGCTGACCACGTGGAAGCGCACCGAGGAGCTGGCGTTTCTGTGTGAGGTGTCGTCGGTGCCGCTGCAGCAGTCGTTGCGGCATCTGCAAACCGGGTTCACGAACTTCTTCGCCAAGCGTGCGCGGTATCCGCGGTTCAAGTCGCGGAAGAAGTCGCGCTCCAGCGCTGAGTACACGCGGTCGGCGTTCCGCTGGCGTGACGGCAGGTTGACGTTGGCAAAGATGGCCGAGCCGCTGGACATTCGATGGTCGCGCCCTCTGCCCGACGAGGCAACGCCGTCGACGGTGACCGTGTCGCGGGACTCGGCGGGACGCTGGTTCGTATCTCTTCTGTGCGAGGACCCCGGTGTTACGCCGTTGCCCGCCAGAGATTCGGCGGTCGGGATAGATGTCGGCCTCGATCACCTCCTGGTGCTCTCGACCGGAGAGAAGATCGGCAATCCCCGGCACGAGCGCCGGGATCGGACTGCGCTGGCGCGAGCGCAGCGGGCGTTGTGTCGCAAGCAAAAAGGCAGCAGCAACCGGGCCAAGGCCCGTATCAAGGTAGCGCGTGTGCACGCCAGGATCACCGACCGGCGCACCGACCACCTGCACAAGATCACTACTCGGCTCGTGCGTGACACCCAAACGCTCGTCATCGAGGATCTCGCGGTGTCGAACTTGGCCCGCAACCACCGCTTGGCCCGAGCGATCAACGACGCGGGCTGGCGGCAGTTCCGACAGCAACTGGAGTACAAAGCGCGGTGGTACGGACGGGACGTGATCGTCGTGAATCGCTGGTTCCCGTCGTCGAAGCTGTGCTCCGTCTGCGGCACACTCGCCGCAGCGATGCCGTTGCACCTGCGTGTGTGGACGTGTGGCTGCGGCACGACCCATGATCGGGACGTGAACGCGGCACGCAACATCCTGGCCGCCGGGCTGGCGGTGACGGTCTGTGGAACCGGTGTAAGACCTCAACGGAACACTCCGGGAGGGCAGTCGGTGACGAAGCAGAAACCCCTGCGGTGCGAGCCGCAGGAATCCCTTCTTCGTGAAGGAATGGAAGTCAAGCTCGGTACTCCCGACCGGTCAGGTTGAGGAAAACGTCTTCGAGGGTGGCCGTGCGCACCTGCAGGCCGTCGAGCGCGCCGCGTTCGGCCAGCGCCGACAGCACGGGAGCGGGGCTGCGCGTGGAGATCGTCAGCGACACCTCGTCCTCACGGGCCTCGTCCACGCCGGCGAGCGCCTCAGCGTCCACAACGGACAGAACGCCCTTCTGCAACGTCACGTGCGTCGGCGCGTCGAGACCGCGCACCAGCACGGCGGGCGCGTCCAAGGCGAGGATCTTGCCGGTGTCCATGATGGCCACCCGGTCGCAGAGGATCTCGGCCTCGTCCAGGTAGTGCGTGGTGTAGACGATGGTCTTGCCGCGTTCCTGGATCGCGCGCAGCACGTCCCAGAGGTTGCGGCGGGCCTGCGGGTCGAGCGCCGCGGTCGGTTCGTCGAGGAACACGATGTCCGGGTCGTGCACGAGCGCGCACGCGATCGAAAGCCGTTGGCGCTGCCCGCCGGAGAGCTTGTTCTCCTGCTCGTTCGCCTTGTCCGCGAGGCCGACGAGTTCCAGCATGTCCGCGGCCGTCCCGGCGCTCACGCCGTAGAGCGCGCCGAACGTCTGAAGCTGCTCCTTCGCGGTGAGCTTCTCGAAGAACGACGACGCCTGGAGCTGAACCCCGATGCGCGGCAACAACTTCACGTTGCGCGGCCAGGGGCTCTCACCCAGCAGCCGCACCTCGCCGCTGTCCGGCTCGCGCAGTCCCTCGACGATCTCCAGCGTGGTGGTCTTGCCGGCACCGTTCGGCCCCAGGATGCCGAAGAACTCCCCCTCGGCCACGGTGAACGAGACGCCGTCCACCGCTTTCAGCTCGCCGTAGCTCTTGCGGACGTCCCGCACGACGACCGCCGACCGTTCCTCCGTCATGGGCGGAACGGTAAGTCAGCGTCAGGAGGTTCGCGTCGCGAAACGACCAAAGTCGCAGCGAAGTCGAGACGAACGAATTCAGCCGCCTGCAACCAGCAACGGGCATGCGGTGTAGACGTCGTTCAACCTGCGTAGCGCGGCGGAGAACTGCTCGAACCGCGCCCTAGGCACGGCCGCCCGCACGTCGCTGATCACCTGCCACAGGAAGCGGTGCTCCTCGGTCTCGACGACCGGCAGCGGCGAACCCTCCGGCACGTCCGCGGCGAACGCGAGCGCCACCGCGGCGGCCCGCAGGCACGCGGTCGCGAGCGTCACGCAGTCCTCGACCAGGGTGCGGTCGTCCTCCGCGCGCACGACGCCGCTGACGGCGAACCGGACGGCCTGCATCAGCGCGAGGTAGAGGCGCTGGCCTGCCTGGATGCGTTCGAGCGGCAGGCTCTCGGTGCCGCAGCCGGGAGGCATGACGGTCATGCCGACCTGCGGCCGGCGCAGCACGTGGTCGAACAGGGCGGTCGGGGCCCAGAGCAGGGTGCGCCAGGAGTCCTCGGTGATCGAGGTGCGCATGCGCGCGGCGTTCTCGAGCACGTCGAGGTAGGCGATCAGGACGCCGGAGAGGAAGATCCCGCCGCGGTCGCCGCCCACCCGGACGACGCCGAAGCGTTCGTCGAGGTCACGTTCCTGCACGCGGTAGCCGGGCGTCCACTCGATGACGCCGCTGCTCGCGAGCACGACGCGGGCCAGTCGCTGGTGCACGGGCGACGCCGAAAGCACCGTGTCGTCCAGGCCCATCTGGACGAGCATGGACGCGGCGTGCTGCAGCGACTCGCGCCGCTGGGGCACGAGGTCGGGGTGCAGCATGCGGAACGGTTCCACGTCGCCCCCTCCCCTTGTCCGGTGTTGTACTCACCATGAACGGCAGGGGGCGGGAAGTCATCCGGATGAACCGCAGCGTTACGTCTCAGTTGGACGTGGCGTGCGCCTCAGTGCGTTTGGGCCCACGCCTTGAGTTGCGCGCGAGTCGAAAGATTCAACGTCGTCTTCACGTTGTGCACGTGGGATTCCACGGTGCGGTGCGAGATGCCGAGCTTGGCCGCGACCTGCGCGTTCGTCATTCCCAGGGCCACGAGTTCGACCACCGTGCGCTGCCGGTCGCTCAGCACCGGGTCCTGCACGATCTCCTTGTCCAGGGCGGTTTCCAGGACGTGCCGTACGTCCATCGCCTCACCCGAGTTGAACGCTCGTCCAATCGCGGCGGGCGACAGGTTTTCCCGCGCGACGTCCAGTGCGGCGGCCATCTTCCGCTGCCACCACGGTTCCGCCGCGACGACCCACGCCGCCCGCATCTGTCGGCAGGCAGCCAGAAGCCGCACGCCGAGCTCGTGCCGCCCGGACGCCATCGCGACCAGGCCGCGTCCCTCGATCGAGTCCAGCAACGCCCTCGGCGTGTCCGCCGTCATGCGCGCGCCCTCGGCGAACCACGCTCCCGCCGTGGCCAGGTCGCCGCGTTCCAGGGCGATGGCACCGGCCGTGTGCACCACTCGTGCCACGACGTCGGGCCGCGCATGGGATCTGAGCACCGGCAACGCGCTGTCGACCAGTGCCGCGGCACCCTCGGCGTCGCCCTGGATCAGCAGCTGCCAGCCCAGGTTCTGGCTGGAGACGGCGACGCTGACGTCGTTGCCGTTGCGCACGCCGTGCTGGATCGATTGGCGCAGCGCGCTTGCGGCGTTCGTCAGATCCCCCAACCCGTCGTGAGCGTTCGCCAGCGTCCGGTACAGGCGGCACATGATCACGTCCTGCCCGCCGGCCACCGCCGCCGCGACCGCCTCCCGCGCGAGCACGAGCGCCTCCTCGTGCTGCTCCTCGTAGCCCGCCAACCAAGACGCGTACTCCAGCGCGAGGATGCGGTAGCGCGCGTCGGCGGGCGTGGAGTCCAGCACCTGTCTCAGCACGGCGCCGGCCTGCGCGAAGTAGCCGCGGTCCAGGCACACCCTGAGCAGCATCGTGGCGAGCATCAGGCGCCGGTCGTCGTCCGGTGCGACCAGATGGGCGAACGCGTACGCCACGTTGTCGTACTCCTGGTGCTGCGCCTGCACCTGCTCCGGCCGCAGGATCGACGACGTGACACCGGGTTCGCCCTTTTCACAGAGCCAGGCGAGGATGCGTTCGGCGGTGGTGTGGTGCTCGCCGTGCTCCTTCAGCCGTTCCTCGGCGTAGAGGCGAACGGACTCGAGCATCCGGAACCGCCCGTCGAGCTCGCGCACCACCAGCGACTTCGCCTGCAACGCCGTGAGCAGCCCGATCACCGGTGCGCCGTGCACGACCTGCGCGATGTCGAGCCCGAACCCGCCGGGGAGCAGCGCGAGTCTTCGGAACAGCTCCTGCTCGCCCGTGGTCAGCAGGTCGTGACTCCAGGCGATGGCGGCGCGCAGGCTCTGGTGGCGTTGCGTGGTGTCCGCGTCGCTGAGCAGGTCGAGCCGCTGGTCGAGGCGGTCCGCGAGCTCGTCCAGCGGCACCTCGCGGCTCATTCGCGCGGCCAGTTCGACGGCCAGCGGCACACCGTCCAGCCGTGCGCAGACGGCCGCGACGGCCTCTTCGTCCCCCTTCGCGCCGGCGCGTTCGGCGAACAGCTTCGTCGCGTCCGCGGCCATGCCGTGCAGCGGGTAGACGACCTCACCGACGGCCCTGAGCGCTTCCCTGCTGGTCGCGAGGATCTGCACGTTCTTGCACCGGGCGAGGACCTCGTCCACGACCTCGCAGCACGCCTCGACGAGGTGCTCGCAGTTGTCGACGAGCAGCAGGATCCGCCGGTGCGCGAGCTCCTGGAACAACGTCGTGCTGAGGGAGACACCCGCGTGTTGATACGCCCCAACGGCTTCCGCGAAGGCCTGCACGACCTGCTCGGGCCTGCTCAACCGCCCCAACTCGACCGTCCGCACCTCGGCCCGCCGGGCCCGGCGGGCGAGCTCGGCCGCGAGCCGCGTCTTCCCCACCCCGGCCGACCCGACGAGCGTGAGCAGCCTGTGCTTGCGCAGCAACGGAAGGAGCTCGCCCAACTCCCGATCCCTGCCGACGAACACGTCGTCGTAGGCGGGCAGCTCAGCGACCACAATGGACGTACCGGCCGAACGCTGCCGATACGCACGCTGACGGCACGCGTTCGAGCAGTAGCGGGCTCGCGACGGCAGCGGCGCGAAACCCGTGCCACAGCTCGCGCAGATCCCCATCGGACGAGCGTACGACCGTTCCGGCGTCTCAGTTGGAAAGTGTGTGAAGGTCAACCTCGAGGGTGGTGCCCGCCTGAAGCTCCGCGACCTCGATCCTGTCCTTGCTCCTGGACCGCCAGCCGCTGCTGATCCGCTGCACCACCTGCGTCACTTCGGTGTCGGCCTGCTCGGCCTTGATGACGACGTCCTTGCCGTTCTCCAGGTGGATCACGGCTTTCGTGAACCGCGGCGCGTGCGGCACGAACTCTCCCGTGCCCGGCACCGCCGGATACATGCCGAGCGCGCTGAACACGTACCAGGCGGACATGGTGCCGAGGTCGTCGTTGCCCGTGACGCCCGCCGGCCCGTTGACGAACAACGTCTGCGCTGCCCGAACGACCACCGAAGTCTTCTCGGGCCTGCCGATGAGCGCGTACATCCACGGCGCATGCAGGTCCGGCTCGTTGTTCGGGTTGTATCGGAACTGGTTGTAGTAGTCGTACGGCCCGACGACCCACTTTTCCCGCACCGTGCGCTTCGGGTCTGTCAGCAGGTCCTGGTAGGCGAAGAAGTCGTCCAGCCGCGCCTCGGCCTGCGCCCTGCCGCCCACCGCCGTGATCAGTCCGTCGATGTCGTGCTGGCAGAGCCACTGGTACTGCCAGGCCGTGCCCTCGTGGAACCCGTCCGGCCCCTGCGGCGTGAACGGCGTGAGCCACGACCCGTTCTGCAGCTTCGGTCGCGGAAACCCGGTGAACCCCCGGTCCGTGACGCTGTTGTCCCACAGCGCGCGGTGGTTGAGGCCGCGTTTTTTGAAGCGTTCCGCGTCTTCTCGGTGGCCGAGCGCCTCGGCCATGATCGCCAGCGTCGCGTCCGCCAGCGCGTACTCGAGGGTGGCCGACGCGCCGTGGTGCGGGTCGGTGTCCTGCCCCTTCTTCGGGAACCGCTTGTCGTACTGGACGAATCCCTTGGCGAGGTACGTGGGATTGCCGGACCTGCCCTGGAATCTGCTTGCTTCCGGCGGAATGCCGTCTGCATTGTGCTTCAGCGCCTGGTACGCCTGTTCTTCCAGGCCCTGGAGGTGTCCGAAGCGCCAGAGGTCGACCAGGAACGGCGTGACCGGGTCGCCGGTCATGCAGTTGGTCTCCTGGTTGGCGTAGGCCCAGCGCGGCAGCCACCCGCCCTGCTCGTGGATGGCGAGAACGCTGCGCGCGATGTCCTTGCTGCGCTGGGTGCGGATCAGCGCCAGGAGTTGGTTGTGCGCGCGGTAGGTGTCCCACAGCGAGTAGTACTCGTAGTAGGTCCAGCCGTCCGTTTTGTGGATCTGGTTGTCGAACCCCCGGTACCGGCCGTCCACGTCGCTGCCGGTCAGGGGTTGGAGCAGCACGTGGTAGAGGGCGGTGTAGAAGACCGCGCGCTCGTCCCAGTCGTCCGTCTCGATCTCGATGCAGCTCAGCTCTTCGCGCCACCGGTCCTGAGCTTCGTTGCGGAGGTCGTCGAAGGTCTTGCCTCGCGTTTCCTGGTCGAGGTTGTTCAGCGCGCCCTGTTCGTCCACTTGGGAGAGTGCGGTGGTGGCGGTGATCTGACCCGGCTCGAACGTCGCCCAGGCTCCCCTGAGGCCGGCGCCTCCGGCGGATTCTCGTTGGCCCGGCTTTGGTCCTGTCGGACCCCAGGTGCCGAACTGGGTTATCGGGCGGTCGAACCTCGTTGCGAAGTAGGTGATGTAAGGGCGGCCGCCGCAGAACGCCTGCGTTTCCACGGTTCCCGTGATGGTGCGGTCGTCGAGGATCTTGACGGAGCTGGCGCTGACCGGTTCCTTGTCGTTGGCCTGGCCCACGTTGATGAGGAGGGTTGGCCTTGTGGTCGCCGGGAACGTGTAGCGCTCCACGCCTGTTCTGGTGGTGGCGGTGCACTCGACGGTGATGTCGCGGTCCAGCTTCACCTTGTAGTAGCCGGGTTTGCCGACTTCTCCGTCGTGGGAGTAGGTGGTGGCGTACCGCTTGTGGTCGAAGGATTGCGGGAGGGCGGTGACCGGGAGGATGGACACCAGGCCGCCCTGTTCCCAGCAGCCCGCGCCGGACAGGAAGAAGTGGCCGAAGCCGCGGATCTGCTGGTCGTCGTAGCGGTAGCCGGCGTAGTGCGAGCCTATGGGGCTGCTGTGGGCTTTGCCGAAGGGGAGGGACGCGCCTGGGAAGGTGTTGCCCTCGTCTTTGGTGCCGATGAAGGTGTTGACCGACTCGATGGGGTCCAGTGCGTCCACCTGGTCCAGGTTAGTTGGGATGGGTGGGTGACGAGGTGGTCCGGTTGGGTGGTTGCGTCACCTTTGGTGGTGGTCGCGCAGACCCATGACGAGCTTTGGTTGCGTCATCGCCGCTTCGCCATTGCGTGAGGCGGGTGTCGTCTTTCAGCCAAGAGCTAAGGACGCCTCGCCTGCGGCATTGCCGTTGGTTCTTGGGTGAACTCGGCTGCGCCATCGCGATGCTTGCGCTCTGTCGGCCTGGCCTTCGGCTTCGTTCTCCTCAAGCCATTGGTCACCTAGCTCTTGGCTACCGAACTCTCGGCTGCTTAGCGCTCTGTCGCCGCGCCTGACCTAGGGACCGGGCCGGGGTGCAACCGCCGCCGCATGCGCACCCCGGCCCGGGGGCCTTCGTACGGCAGCGGTTCCGACAACGCTGTCCGTCACCGGAAGACTGCGGAGCGCACACGGGCAAGGTCAAGAGGGGCGCGGGCTCTTGTCCAGTTCTGGACATGACGCAACGGAATGGCCGGGGTCTTTACCGGTCGGGAACTGTTGACATCGGCGTAAAGCCGGGGTGAGATACGGCCACTATGACAACGTTGTCCCCCAGCGGGCCCGTAGCCGGTCAGCGCAAGGTACGTCGCGCGACGATGAACGACGTCGCGCGGCTCGCGGGCGTGAGCATCAAGACCGTCTCGCGCGTGGTCAACGACGAGCCGGGTGTGCACCCGTCCACCGCCGAGCGCGTGCTCGCGGCCATCGACCAGCTCGGGTTCCGGCGGAACCTGAGTGCCCGCAACCTGCGCCGGGGGTCGTCCACCGGCACGATCGGGCTGGTGCTGGAGGACGTCGGCAACCCGTTCTACTCCGGTGTGACGCGTGCTGTCGAGGAAATCGCCCGACTGCGCGGCAGACAGGTGATCTCCGGGTCGTCTGACGAGGATCCGGGCAGGGAGCGGGAGCTCGCGCTCGAGTTCTGCAGCAGGCGAGTCGACGGGTTGTTGATCGTGCCCGCCGGGTTGCAGCACAGCTACCTGGTGCCCGAGATGCGGGCCGGGACGCCGGTGGTGTTCCTGGACCGGCCCGCCGGCGATGTCGTGGCCGACACGGTGCTGGTGGACAACATCGGCGGGACCGTCGAGGCGGTCACGCACCTTGCCGCGCACGGGCATCGGCGCATCGCGTTTCTCGGGGACGCGCCGGACATCTTCACCGCCAACGAGCGGTTGCGCGGGTATCGCGAAGGGTGTGTGCGGGCCGGGATCGGGTACCACGAGGAGCTCGTGGCGATGGGGCCGCACGACGAGAGCAGCGTCGCGACCACCCTGCAAAGACTCCAGAGCATTCGTGAGCCCGCCACGGCGATCGTGGCCGGCAACAACCGCATCACCGTGCACATCCTGCGGACGCTCGCCGGAACGACCGAACGGCCCGCACTCGTGGGATTCGACGACTTCGAGCTCGCTGACCTGTTGTCGCCGCCGGTGACCGTGATCGCGCACGACGCGAGCGCGCTCGGCAAGGCGGCCACCGATTTGTTGTTCGCCCGACTGGACGGCGACAACTCACCACCGCGCCGCGTCGTGCTGCCGGTGCGCTTGGTGCCACGAGGATCCGGGGAGGTCCACGCGTGAGTTCTGGTGTTCTCCACCAGCCTGTCAGCTTGCCCGCCAACCAGCCGAAGCAGTTCTACCGCGGCGGTGAGGCGATCGCCGCGCTGCGCGGCGGGACGAGTGGCGACTTCGGACCCGAGGACTGGGTGGCGTCCACGACGACGCTCTACGGGCGCAGCGATGCCGGGTTGACAACGTTGCCAAACGGCATGTTGTTGCGGGACGCGGTCAAGGCGGACCCGACCGGGTGGCTCGGCGAGGAGCACGCGGCCAAGTTCGGCGGCGACACGGCGTTGCTCGTGAAGCTGCTCGACGCCGGGCAGCGCCTGCCGGTGCACTGCCACCCGTCGAACGCCTTCGCGGCGTCGCACCTGAACTGCCGCCACGGCAAGACGGAGGCGTGGATCGTCGTCGGCACGACGGGGCCGGACCCGACCGTCTACATCGGATTCCGCGACGACGTGCCCGCGGCGACGGTGGCCGAGTGGGTCGCGAACCAGAACACGAGGGCGATGCTCGACGCGCTGAACCCGGTGTGCGTCCGGCCCGGTGACACGGTGTTCGTGCCCGCCGGGGTGCCGCACGCGATCGGCGAGGGCGTGTTCATCGTCGAACTCCAGCAGCCCACCGACTTCTCGGTGACGCTGGAGTGGGAGGGCTTCCTCGCCAACGCCGACATCGGTCACCTCGGTCTCGGCTACGACGTCGCTCTGGACTGCGTGGACCGCCAGGGCTGGAGCGGCAAGCTCGAGGAGCTGGTGCGCCAGACCTCCGAGAAGTGGGCGCCGTCGGTCGATCTGCTCGGCCCCGACGCCAACCCGTTCTTCCAGGCCGACCGCCTGCACGTCGAGGGCTCCTTCGCGTTGGAGCCGTCGTTCGCCGTGCTGGTCGTGCTGGAGGGTTCGGGCAAGCTCGGAGAGCTGGAAGTGCACAAGGGCAGCACAGTGGTCGTGCCGCACGCGGCCGGCGAACTAGGACTGTCCGGTGACCTGGTGGCGATCCGCTGCCGTCCGCCTGTTCTGTCCGATGTGGAGGATGTGACGCCATGAGCCAGCCGTTGCTGGAGGCTCGTGATCTCACGAAGAACTACGGCACCGTGGAAGCTCTCCGCGGTGCCTCGTTCACCGCCTACCCAGGCGAGGTCGTGTCGCTGATCGGCGACAACGGCGCGGGCAAGTCCACCCTGGTGAAGTGCCTGTCCGGGGTGGAGCAGCCGACCAGCGGCACGCTGATGTTCGACGGCGAGCCGCTGATCCTGAACTCCCCCAACGACGCCCGCGGCCTGGGCATCGAGACGGTGTTCCAGGACCTCGCGGTCGCGCCGGACCTCGACCCGGCCGCGAACATGTTCCTGGGCCGGGAGATCCTCAAGCCCGGCGTGCTGGGTTTCTTCGGCGTGCTCGACAAGAAGGCCATGCGCAAGCAGGCCACCGAGCACTTCACCCGGTTCGGCGCGACGCTGCAGAGCATCGACGTGCCGATCGCGGCGCTGTCCGGTGGTCAGCGCCAGTCCGTCGCGGTCGCGCGGTCGGTGGCGTGGGCGTCGAAGCTCGTGTTCATGGACGAGCCGACGGCCGCGCTCGGCGTGGTGCAGCGGGAACGCGTGCTGGACGTGATCAAGCGCGTCCGCGACGAGGGCATCGCCGTCGTGCTGATCTCGCACAACATGCCCGAGGTGCTCTCGGTCTCCGACCGCGTCGAGGTGCTGCGCCTCGGCCGTCGCGTGGCCCGCTTCAAGGCCTCCGACACCAGCGTCGAGGAACTCGTCGGCGCGATGACCGGCGCGCTGACCCAGGAGGACGCAGCGTAATGACCACCGACGAGAAGACAACGTTGTCAACTCCTTCGGACGAGCAGCGCACGCCGTTGCTCAAGCGGCTGACCGGCGCGAACACGCTCTGGATCGGCCTGGTGCTGCTGGTCCTCGTCGCCACGTTCGGTGCGATCCGCCCGGACGCGATCTTCCAGGTGACGACGCTGCAGTTCCTGCTGGCGGAGACCGCGGTGCTGCTCGTGCTGTCGGTCGGCATGACGTTCGTGATCATCACGTCCGGCATCGACCTGTCCGTCGGCTCGGTGCTCGTGTTCGCGAGTGTGTCGAGTGCGCTCGCGATGAACTCCGTCTCCGGCGGTGACGCGACCAACGCGGGCTGGGGCGTGATCGGGTTCGGTCTGGTCGTCGCGCTCGTCAGCGGCGCCGTCTGGGGCCTGCTGAACGGCCTGCTGATCTCGCGGGCGAAGATCCCGCCGCTGATCGTCACGCTGGGCTCGTTCGGTGCGGCGCAGGGCGCGGCCCTGTTGCTGAACAACGGTTCCAACGTGTCCGGCATCCCGGACAAGCTGAACCGCACCTTCGGTTCCGGCACGTACCTCGGCATCCCGAACATCGTGATCGTGGCCGCGGTCGTCACGGCACTCGGCGCGTTGTTGTTGTCCACCACGCGATTCGGCCGCTACACGTACGCGGTCGGGTCGAACGAGGAGGCGGCGCGGCGCGTCGGCATCTCCGTGCGCGGTCACCTGACGAAGGTGTACCTGCTCGCCGGCACCCTCGCGGGGCTCGCGGGCTTCATGGGCAACGCGTTCTTCCGCGTCGCGGTCGTCACCGGCCACGAGACGGACAACCTGAACGCGATCGCCGCCGTCGTGCTGGGCGGTACCAGCATCTTCGGCGGCATGGGTTCGGTGCTGGGCACGGTCTTCGGCGTGTTCATCCCGGCGGTGTTGGAGAAGGGCCTCGTGATCATCGGGGTCAGGGAGTTCTGGCAGCCGATCGCCGTGGCGATCGTGCTGGTGGCCGCCGTGTGGCTGGACCAGACACGGCGTCGGGCGCGCAACCAACGTTAGGAAAGGTGCTGGACCAATGAAGATCCGCTCCGCAGTGGCTGTTTCAGCCGTTTTCCTGCTCGCCGCCTGTGGTGGAGGTGGGCAGATCGGTGACTCGAACTCGGGCAGCGCCGCTGCCAACAAGAAGATGGTGCTGATCCCCGGCATCACCGCGGAACCGTTCTACATCTCGATGCAGTGCGGTTTCGAGGAGGCGGCGAAGGCCGCGGGCTACGAGTTCGACACGCAGGCCCCCGCGAAGTTCGACGCGGCCCAGCAGACCCCGATCGTCACCGGCATCCTCGCCTCGAAGCCAGCGGCGGTGCTGATCGCGCCGACCGACGACAAGGCGATGGCGGGCCCGATGAAGCAGCTCAAGGACGCGGGCATCAAGGTCGTCGAGGTCGACACCAAGCTCCAGGACACCTCGATCGGCGTCTCGTCGATCTCCTCGAACAACGAGCAGGGCGGCAAGCTCGCCGCCGAGACGCTGAACAAGCTCGCGGCCGGCAAGTCCGGTTCGGTGCTGGTGCTCAACACCAAGGCCGGCACGTCCACCACCGACGCGCGCGCCAAGGGCTTCGAGGACGCCATCAAGGCGTTCCCGAACCTCAAGTACATCGGCCAGCAGTACACCGACAACGAGCCCGCCACCGCGGCCTCGAAGGTGACCGCGACCCTGGCCGCGAACCCCGACCTGATCGGCGTGTTCGCGACCAACCTCAACACCGGTGAGGGCGCGGCGACCGGTCTGCGCAACGCGGGCAAGACCGGCACGGTGAACCTGGTCGGCTTCGACGCCTCCCCGAAGCAGGTCGAGGACCTCAAGGCGGGCACCGTGCAGGCCCTGATCGCGCAGGACCCGGCCACGATCGGCAAACAGGGCGTCGAGCAGGCCGTGGCGGCGATCGACGGCAAGGAGAACAAGCGCAACATCGAGACCGACCTCGTCGCCATCACGAAGGACGACGCGGACGCCAACTCGAAGTACTTCTACAAGCAGTCCTGCTGATCCTCAAAGCTGACGACGAAGGGCCGTTCCCGCCTCGGGGACGGCCCTTTCGCTTGTGCACCCCAGGGCTCCACCTACGGGTTCATGACGCATGTCATGGCCGTTTGGCCGCGTTGGGCTAAGACCCAAGTTGTACGAGGCGGTCATCCTTCAGCCGATGTTCAGGTTCCCCGAAACCGATGAGCTATAGGCACATTGGAGGGGGCTCGAATGCAACGAAGGACGATCGCGGCGGCACTCGCCGTCGCGACAGCAACATCTCTGCTCATCGCTCCACAGGCATCAGCGACACAACAGATCCAGTGGCAGCAGTGCTTCGAACCGGGGACGCCAGGACTTCCACCCGGCGGCGAACGCCTGGAGTGCGGCAGCTTCACCGCGCCGATGGACTGGAACAACCCGCGCAACGGCAAGACGATCACCATCGCGGTCAGCCGCCTGAAGCCGAAGAACGGCACGGCGAAGCAGACCATCTTCACCAACCCGGGCGGACCTGGCGCGCCCGGCGTGACGTTGCCGCTGGTCTACCTCGACCGGCCGAAGCTGAGCGACAACGCCGAGATCATCGGCATCGACATCCGCGGCACGGGCGCGAGCAGCAACGTCACCTGCGACGGGTTCGACGCGGAAGGAACGACCGACCCGCGCGACCGCGGCCGGGCGAACCTCGACCTGCTCTACGGCAACATGAAGAAGCAGGCCGAGCTGTGCCAGGCCAAGTCCGGTGAGTTCGGGAAGTTCGTCACGACCGACCAGACCGTCAAGGACCTCGACCTGCTGCGCCAGCTCCTGGGCAAGCGCAAGGTCAGCTGGCTCGGCTACTCGGGCGGCAGCTGGGTCGGCGCCTACTACGCCACCTACTTCCCGAAGACGCTGGACAAGATCGTGCTCGACTCCAACGTCGAGTTCACCGCGCCGTGGCAGGACTCGTTCGACGACTGGGGCATGGGCTTCGAACGCCGCTTCCGCACGGACTTCCTGCCGTGGGTGGCGAAGTACGACAGCACCTACCACCTGGGCAAGACCGCCGAGGAAGTGCGGCAGTCCTACGAACGCGCCCGCGTCAAGCTCAACAAGGAGCCCGTGACGCGGCCGGAGGGCGTTTACAACGGCGTGCAGCTCGACCTGCTGCTGCGCGCGGTCATGTACCGGTCGAAGGACTTCCCGCTGGGCGCGCAGATCTTCGCGGACCTCGCCGGGGCCACCCCCGCGCTGCTGAAGGCGCAGGAAAGCTACCCGGACGCCGCGAACGCCACGGCGTACTCGCTGTTCTGCAACGACACGAAGTTCCGCGGTGGCCGCGAATTCCTCGAACGCGAGTCCGCGACCAACGGCGCGAAGTGGCCGCTCGTCGGCTACTACCAGGTCATGGGGCCGTGCGCGTTCTGGGACCGGCCGAACGTGCACCTCAAGCGCCCCAACGGAATCGGTGCGCCGAAGACGTTGATGGTGCAGTCGGTGCGCGACCCGGCGACGCCGTTCGAAGGCGCACAACGGGCGCACAAGGGCTTCAACAACTCGGTGCTGCTCACCGTTGAGAACGAGGGGGACCACGGCATCTACGGCGTGGGCAGCAACAGCTGCGTCAACGACATCGTCGAGAGCTACTTCATCGACGGCGTCACCCCGGCGAAGGACCTGACGTGCCAGGGGGTTCCGCTCCCGGCGCCCGGTGAGACCTCACCGAGCCCGTTGGAGAACGCACGTCAGCTCGCCACGCACATTCGTCGTTAGAGGGAGGAACGCATGCACCGCACCAAAACGGCGGCGGCACTCGTCGTCGTCACCGCGACATCGCTCCTGATCGCACCACAGGCACAGGCGCAGGTCCCGAACGGCCTGGCGCAGCAGGAAATCAAGTGGCAGCAGTGCTTCCCGACGGGAACGCCGGGTCTGCCACCGGGCTCGGAACGCCTGGAATGCGGCAGTTTCACCGCGCCGATGGACTGGAACAACCCGCGCAACGGCAGGACCATCACCATCGCGGTCAGCCGCACCAGACCGAAGACGGGCACCGCGAAGACCGCCGTCTTCACCAACCCCGGCGGCCCCGGCGGCGAGGGGCGCACGTTGCCGCTGCTCTACCTGAGCCGCCCGAAGCTCAGCGAGAACGCCGAGATCTACGGCATCGACGTGCGCGGCACGGGCGCCAGCAGCAACATCACCTGCGGCAGCTACGACACGCTCGGCTCGACCGACCCGCGCGACCGCAGCAGGGCCAACCTCGACCTGATCTACCAGGGCATGGAGTTGCAGGCGAAGTTCTGCCAGGCCAAGTCCGGTGAGTTCGGGAAGTACGTCACGACCGACCAGACCGTCAAGGACCTCGACCTGCTGCGGCAGGTGATCGGCCGCAAGAAGGTCGACTGGGTCGGCTACTCCGGCGGCAGCTGGATGGGCGCCTACTACGCCACCTACTTCCCGAAGACCCTCGACAAGATCGTGCTCGACTCCAACACGGAGTTCACCGCGCCGTGGCAGACGGTGTTCGGCGACTGGGGCATGGGCTTCGAGCGCCGGTTTCGCGTCGACTTCGCGCCGTGGGTCGCCAAGCACGACGACGTCTACCACCTCGGCAAGACCGGCGAAGAGGTGCGGCAGAGCTACGAACGCACGCGCGCGAAGCTCGCGGAGCAACCCGTCACCCTGCCCGACGGCACGTACAACGCGGTCACGCTGGACCTGGTGCTCGTCCAGGGCCAGTACAGCAAGTACGCGTTCGACAGCACCGCGCGCAAGCTCGCCGAGCTGGCCGGCACGCTGCCGACGCCGTTGACGGCGCAGGCCAGTTTCCCCGACGCTCAGGTCGCCACCCGGAACACCATCGTCTGCAACGACACGAAGTTCCGCGGTGACCGCAAGTTCCTGGAACGCGACGCGGTTGCGGACGGCGCCAAGTGGCCGTTGCTCGGCTACTACCAGGTCGTCGGCCACTGCGCGTTCTGGGACCGCCCGAACGTGAACCTCAAGCACCCCAACGGTAAGGGCGTCGCGCCGACGTTGATGGTGCAGTCCGAACGTGATGCGCCGACGCCGATCGAGGGTGCCCGCAAGGCGCACGCCGGGTTCGCCGGGTCGCGGATGCTGACCGTGAAGGACGAGGGCGACCACGGCATCTACGGCTTCGACAACTCCTGCGTCAACGACGTCGTCGAGCGCTACCTGGTCGACCGCGTGACGCCGTCCGGCGACCTGTCCTGCCCCGGTGTCCCGCTGCCTGAACCGGGTCAGCAGGCGGCCGGTCCGCTGGAGCAGGCCCGCAGGTTCGCGACTCAGTTGGGTTGGTGACAGCACCATGAGGAAGCAACTCGCGGCCGTAGCGGCCGTCACCGTGGCCACGTCGTTGATCGTGGTTCCGCAGGCGTCGGCGAGCACGCCGTTCGCCCGCCAGGAGATCAAGTGGCAGCAGTGCACCGACGAGCCGGGCTTCGAACGGCTGCAGTGCGGCAGCTTCACCGCGCCGATGGACTGGCACAACCCGCGCAACGGCAAGACCATCACGATCGCGGTCAGC
Source organism: Lentzea sp. JNUCC 0626 (assembly GCF_043632865.1). Taxonomy (NCBI): domain Bacteria; kingdom Bacillati; phylum Actinomycetota; class Actinomycetes; order Pseudonocardiales; family Pseudonocardiaceae; genus Lentzea; species Lentzea sp. JNUCC 0626. The sequence continues at coordinate 8,712,632 of NZ_CP171635.1, read as the reverse complement.
CGCACGGTTCCGTTGTCCGGCAAGGCGAAGAGCGCCGTCTTCACCAACCCCGGCGGTCCGGGCGGTGAGGGCCGCATCATGCCGATGGTGTTCCTGGAGCGGCCGAAGCTCAGCGAGAGCGCCGAGATCTACGGCATCGACGTGCGCGGCACGGGCGCGAGCGACAACGTCACGTGCGGCGAGTACCAGCACCGCCTCGCCGCTGACTGGCGCGACCGCAGCAAGGCGAACCTCGACCTGATCTACGGAGGGATGGAGCTCCAGGCGAAGTTCTGCCAGGCCAAGTCGGGTGAGCTCGGCCGGTACATCACCACCGAGCAGACCGTGCGCGACCTGGACCTGCTGCGCCAGATCATCGGCCGGCAGAAGGTGAGCTGGGTCGGCTACTCCGGCGGCAGCTGGATGGGCGCCTACTACGCCACCTACTTCCCGAAGACCCTCGACAAGATCGTGCTCGACTCCAACGCCGAGTTCACCGAGTCGTGGCAGAAGGTCTTCGACAACCTCCCGCCCGGCGCCGAACTCCGGTTCCGCACGGACTTCCTGCCGTGGGTCGCGAAGTACGACAACGTGTTCCACCTCGGCAAGACCGCGGAGGAGGTGCGCCAGACCTACGAACGCACGCGCGCCAGGCTCGCCAAGCAGCCGTACACGCTGCCGGACGGCACGGTCGTCACGTCCGTCGTCCTGGACGCCGTGATCTTCACGGGCCTCTACAAGAAGGACTCGTTCGAGCCGACCGCCCAACTGCTCGGCCTGATCGCCAACCCCGGCGTGCAGGCGCTGGCGGCACCGAAGCAGTACCCGGACCGCGTGATGGGCACGCAGATGTCGATCATCTGCAACGACACCCCGTACCGCGGCGACCGGAAGTCGCTGGAGCGCGAGGGCAACGCGAGCGTCAAGAAGAACTCGCTCGTCGGCGGCTACCAGATCACCGGGCCGTGCGCCTGGTGGGATCGGCCGGACGTGAACCTCAAGCGCCCCAACGGCAAGGGCGTCGACTCGGCGCTGATGGTGCAGTCGGTGCGCGACCCCGCCACGCCGCTCGCGGGCGCGCAACGGGCGCACGCCAAGTTCGCCAACTCCCGCCTGCTGACCGTGCGGGACGAGGGTGACCACGGCATCTACGGGTTCGGCAACGCCTGCGTCAACGACGTGGTCGAGCGGTACCTCGTCGACGGTGTGGTGCCGCGCAAGGACCTGAGCTGCCCGGGCGTTCCGCTGCCGGAACCCGGTCAGCGCACGGGCAACCCGCTGTCCAAGGCACGGGACCTGGCGGTTCAGCTCGGCTGGTGAGGTCAGGTGCCGCGGCGGTCGCACGTCGGCCGCCGCGGCGTCACAACGGACGCGGCTCCGCGCTCGGCGTCCACGAGGTGAGCAGGTGGTCGAGCACCGCGCCGACCACCGGCATGCCCATGCGGGACTGCCGGCCGACCGGCACCCATTCGCGGTTCGCGTCGTAGCGGTCGCAGAGGCGAAGGCGGAGAGACCCCGAGGCCTCCACACGCGCGTCCTCCCGCAGCAGGGCGTACGGGTCGCGCAGGTCCGGACACTGGCGGTTCACCACGGCGAAGTGGCGGAACTCGGCGTCTCCGAACACCCTCCGCGCCAGCACCTCCTCGATCCGATCGGACTCCTCCTCGCTGACTCGGACGAACCGCCCCGGGGTCCTGCCCCTGCCCCAGGAGAGATCCGGCAGGTACGTCAACCACAACCGGTTGCCGTACTGCTGCTCGTGCGCCAGGTCGATCGGGTCGTCGAACGGGTGCTCCCGGTCTTCGACCGCGAAGCGGAGATACGTGTCGCCGTAGCCCTCGATGGCGTGTGCCGTCCGCGAGGTGTTGCGCGGGTTCCACCGCTCGTCGTCCAGCGACGGCGGCGGACCGGTGCGCGCGATCAGCTCCTCCGCCTCGGCGTCGGAGATCCGCGTGTTCAGGAACCACTCGCGGTACCTCTTGTCGGCGCGAACCCAGCCGCGCACGGGGTCGAAGATCGTCTCCCGCGAGTCGTCGACGCGCACGACCGCCAGCGGGCCGACGACCGGGTGGCTGGTGTCCCCGCTCAGAACGACGTGAAATCTCATGCAGTCCCCCAAGACTGGTCGAGACCCCAACACTGTCAGCTCGGCGGCGAGACTTCCAGCACGGCTTTCGCGAACGTCGTGTACCAAGGGCTTTCGGTGAACTTCGGCCCGGTTTCCTCGCCGAGGTAGAGGTCGATGTGCCTCTCCCCGCCGAGACCCGGGGTGAACTCGTCGGTGATCTCCCATGACGAGCCCGCGAGCTTCTGGCAGACGGCGCGGTCCACGTTCCCGCCCTCGGGCGTCTGTCCACACGAGACCAGCTTGATCCGGGAACCCGTCCGCACGCCGTCGGCGGCCGCGGACACGAAGGGCCTGAGCGGCTTGCCGAACGAGTCGCGCGGCTCGGTGTCGAGCCAATAGCCCTTGTCGTAGGACCAGTTGAGGTACCGGCCGTCCGCCGTGCGGCCGGTGCCCTCGTCCTCGACGGCCTTCGAGAACGACTGCGGGAACGTGCCGAGCACGTCGTCGCCGTTCTCGCAGTCGATGACCGGACAGCCCTTCACGACCGCCGACGGTCCACTGTGGAACGTCTCGACGGCCGTGTAGTAGACGGTGACCTCCCAGCCCTCGTCGGTCGAGGGCGGTTCCTCCGGGGAACCGGGCGACGAGCACCCGGCCAGCAGGAGCACCAGCACGGCCAACGCCCAACGCACAACGACCTCCTGGTCGGCCGGGAGACCCCGCAGAGGTCTCCCGGCCTCATTTCAGAATCAGCCGGCCATCAGGGTGCCGACGGACACGAACGTGTAGCCCGCGTTCTTCAGCCCCGAGACGGTCTGCTGGAGGAAGCTCGTACCGAGGTACGGGTGGTAGAAGAAGCTCGCGACACCATCATCGACCACCTTGAGCTGGTTCGCCGTCTTGACCAGGTCGGCCGGCAGGCGAGCCGGGTGGTTGTTGAACGGTTCGGGCTCGACGTTGCCCACCGCCTCGGGCGCCACGACGGAGCCGTAGACGTCGCGGACCAGGTACGGGAAGTACTGGCCGTAGATCTTGTCGTACTGCGGGGTGCCGGTGCCGCACGCGCCGTTCGGGCAGTAGCCGCCGAAGTACAGACCCCGGTCGTAGCGCTTGCCGAAGTTCTGCTGGATGACCTGGTAGTCCACGGCGGACGCGGCGTAGTGCGGCGGTTCGAAGATCGTCGGCTTCGGGAAGCCGGCCAGCGCGAACTGGGTCGTCGCCGAGTTGATCCGGCCCTGCATCCACGCCGCCGAGTCGCCGGGGACCGGGCCGTCGTAGATCACGCTGTCGTTCGCGTCGACGTGAGCCGTGTAGAACTCGAAGTCGTTGCCGCTGCGGCCGTCGTACGGGTTCACGGCCTTGCCGAACTGGTGCGTGTAGCCGTGCATCAGGATCGTGCCGCCGCGCTGGGTCATGTAGCGCAACGCGTTCACGACCTGCGGGCGTTGCGAGAGGTTCGCCGCCTCCGCGACGCCGTTGTTGTCGGCGCCCAGCGGGTTCTCGTAGCGCGGGTAGACCGCGATGCTGAACGGGACGCGTTGCGCGTACAGGTAGTCCGCGACGGCGCGCAGCTCGGCCGGATCGGCGTCGGGACCGACGTCCTCGATGCGCACCAGGGCGCGCTTGCGGTCCACCATCGTCGGGTTCGAGATCTTGCTGATCAGGTCCGCCGCGGCCAGGTAGCGGTCGCCGTGGTCGACGTAGCTGAACGGGATCTCGCCGATGTAGGTGAGGTTCTTCGCCTTGGTGGCCCAGTTGATCGGGCCGGCGGCCGACCCGTTCGCGATCGCCGGCGCCGACGCGATGGCCGGGTTGGTGATCGAGGTGAGCATCAGGCCGGACGGCGTCGCGAGCGGGTTGCGGCCGAGGTCGGTGTTCTCGTACCGGACCGTGGTCGCGTTGCCGAAGTCGTACTGGACCCAGTTCCAGCCGTAGGTGGTGGCGAAGCTGGGCGCGCGGGCCGTGAGCTGCCAGATGTTGTGCGCCATCCACAGCACCGGCTTGTTGCCCGCGAGCACGTCGTCGAGGAACGCGACGGGGATCGGCTCGTCGTAGGTCGAGCCGATGTAGATCACGCCGGTGTAGGCCGACATCTCACCGGCCACATAGGACCCGACGGGGTGCATGACGTACGGGCTGCCGTGCGAGACGAGGTTGCCCGTCTGCACCGCGTACGCCTCGCCGAGCCAGGCCCACGGACCGGTGTTGTCGTAGAGCACCAACGTCTTCTGCGTCGACTTCGCACCGGGCGCGCCGCCGCCGTTCGTGCCGGTGGCCGCCGCCTTCGCCTGCGTGCCGACCGCCGACGACACCGCGGTCGGCTGCGTCGTGCGCTTGGCGATGCGCGGACTGGTCGTCGCGGGCTTGGCAGGCGGCTTCGGCGGTGCCGGCAACGCCTTCTCGACGAGCTCGCCGACCGGGTCGAGGTTGATCGAGATGGGCGCCGCGTAGGCGGGCGCCGGGATCATCGCGACCGCGAGCGCCACTCCCGCCGCGGCCTGGAAGAGTCGGCTTCTCATGCCACATCCATTTCTCCGGACACGCGCACGGTGGCGCTGCCCGCGTAAGGAGCGAACTCAACGGGTCGCTGCTGTTGCAGGCCCAGCAGCCAGGCCAACGCCTGTTCGGTCCGCACGGAGGCGAGCCCGTCGCCGAAGGGGTTGCCGTCGGCGGTCATGGCCTCGCGCGCGGCGGGGCTGTCGAGGAGCTGGAGGGTGAGCGACGTGATGCGCTCGCGGTCGGTGCCGACGAGGACGGCACAACCCGAGTTCACGGCCTCCATGCGTTCGGTCACGTCCCGCAGCACCAGCGCCGGGACGCCGAACGACGGCGCCTCCTCCTGGATGCCGCCCGAGTCGGACAGCACCAGCGTGCACTGCGCGAGCAGCCGCGCGAGCTGCGCGTACGGCAGCGGGTCGGTGATCAGCACTCGTTCCACGCCACCGAGGACGTCCAGCACCTGCCGTCGCACGGCGGGGTTCGGGTGCGCGGGCAGCACGACCTCGACGTCGGGCCTCGACGCGACGATGTCCGCGACGGCGTGCAGCACGTGGTCGAGCGGCTCGCCCCACGACTCGCGCCGGTGCGCGGTGACGAGCACCAGCCGCGACTGCCCGTGGTGCACCCGGTTCTCGATCTCCTGCAACCGGGAGTCGCCGTAGGGCGCGCGGCGGGCGGCGACGTCCAGCACGGCGTCCACCACGGTGTTGCCGATCGTCAGGACGTTGTTGCCCTGCAACGACTCCGCGGCGAGGTGCGCGGCGGAGTCCGCGGTCGGGGTGAGGTGCAGCGACGCGAGCTGGCCGACCATCTTGCGGTTCCCCTCCTCGGGGAACGGCGAGGTGAGGTCGTGCGAGCGCAGCCCGGCCTCCAGGTGCACGACGGGAATCTGCTTCCAGAACGCGGCGAGCGCGCCGGCGAGCGTCGTCGTCGTGTCGCCCTGGACGAGCACGGCGCCGGGCACGCGTTCGGTGAGCAGCCGGTCGAGCTCCTCGATCAGCTGGCTCGTCAGCTCGGCCTGCCCGCCGGACACGCGGTTCAGCTTGAGTCTGACGTCCGCCGCGAAGCCGAACGACTCCAGCGCCTGGTCGACCATTTCGGGGTGCTGGCCCGAGTTCACCAGCACGGGACGAATGCGACCGCCCGCGAACATCGCGGCGGCCACGGGGGCCATCTTCACAGCTTCCGGGCGCGTTCCCGCAACCAGGAAAACCTCCGGAACCTCGTCCACGCAGAACTGCCGAGGGCCGGGCACCAGGGCACTTGGTCCCATCTTTTACCTCTTTGGGCTCTTCCAGGCACGCGCGGCGAACGTGCGCCAACACCGCAGCGGTTGATCTCCGCTGACAATCAATTGGTACCCGCCTCGCTGGGGTACCGCCATATCGGTGATCACAATGCGAGCCTTGTGTAACGAAGGTCTATTCGTGCCCGATATGGCCGTTGACGCTCTGCTCAGCTAGCCCTAGTCTCGCCTCGAACACCAGCTCCCGGCCCTGCTGTCTGGTATCTCGCACCAGCCCAGCGCTTCGTTACCAGGAGCCGAAATGAGTCAACTTCACACTTCATTCCCTGTTGTTGCCCCTGCAAGCGCTTTTGTAGACAGGTTTGTCTCATGACAGACACCACACAATTCGCGACGTTCATGCTCGTCCTGCTCGTGTTTTGGCCCAGTTACAACCTGGTGCTCGCGGTGTTCGTCTGGTGGCGCCCGAAACCGGGCGGACCGGAGGTTCCCTCACGGCATCCGCTGGAGTACTGGATCATCATTCCGGCATTGAACGAAGAACGTGTCGTAGCTAACACGGTGCGCTCCGCACTCGCATTGGACGGCGCGCGCACTCCCGTTCAGGTCGTCGTTGTCGACGACGGTTCCGACGACGGCACACCCCAGGTGCTGGCCGAGATCGACGATCATCGGCTGCACGTACTGCGGCGCACCCTGCCTGAGGCTCGCCAGGGCAAGGGCGAGGCGTTGAACCACGCGTTCGCCTACATCCGCGGGCTGGCCGAGGAGGCCGGCACGGTCCACCGCACGATCATCGGCGTCATCGACGGTGACGGGCGCGGTGAGCCCGGGATGCTGTCGGAGATCAGCGCGTACTTCGGCGCGCGGGTCGTCGGTGCCGTGCAGTGCCGGGTTCGGATCCACAACCGGACGAACCTGTTGGCGTTCTTGCAGGACCTGGAGTTCAGCTGTGTGGTCGACGCTTCGCAGTCGTTGCGTGATGTCGTCGGGACCGTGGGGCTTGGTGGGAACGGGCAGTTCGTGCGGTTGAAGACGTTGATGGATCTCGGGGATGCGCCCTGGTCCGCCTGTCTCGTCGAGGATCTTGAGCTCGGGTTGCGGGTGCACCTCGACGGGCAGCGGATTCGGTATGCGACGCACGCGACGATCACTCAGCAGGGGCTGGTCGACGTGAAACGTCTACTGCGCCAGCGAACCCGATGGGGCCAGGGCAACTTGCAGTGCCTGAGGTACGTGCCTCGGTTGATCCGGGCCAAGCACGTCGGGTCGGTGGCGTTGCTGGAGTTCCTGCAGTACTTGCTGACGCCTTGGCTGGTGGCGCCGATGACGCTGCTGGTCACCTTGTTGGTGGGGATCAACTTCTACGCCCAGTTCACCGGGCACGGGATCGCCGGGTTCACCGCCAACGGCGGGAACACCTTGCTGGCGCTGGGGATCTGGCTCGTGGCCCTGGTGCTGCCCGGCCTGATCTGGGGAGTGGTGCACCGGCTCAAGCACGGCGACGAACCGTTGTGGCGGTGTTTGCTGGTGGGGCTGACCTATCCGTTCTTCCTGATCCTTGGGTCCGTGTCCACGTTGCGGGCGTTGTACCGGCACTTTGCCGGGCGGAACACCTGGGCCAAGACGGAACGGTTGGCGGAGAAGGAAGTTCCGGTGGTTGGCGGACCGGCGGTGGCTGCGCCGGTGCCGGTTCCGAAGATCGCTTGAGTTCCAGCGGGGTTGGTTGCGTTCTGTTGGTTGGGCTGCGGTTGCGAGGGTGCTCGCGTAGGTCGTGACGGATGAAGTGGGTTGCGATTGGGGCTTGACCTTGAGCCTCTAGCTGGATGCATTCGCGTAGCAGCCCGTTCGGGCTCGCCTTCGGCTTCGCCACGCCAGGACTCGTAGGTGGTGGGCTTGCGTTGGTGGCCGCCGGTTGCGTGCTCGCGCCGGGCTTGGGCGGTGGTCGCCTTGCGTTGGCGAGTGCGGTTGCGTGCCGCGACTGCGGTTGCTTTCTTGGTGCTAGAAGGTGCCTGGGTGGGTGCGCCTGCGCCTTGCCGCGTAGACACCTGCCTCGGTGCGGCGGTCGAAGCCGAGCTTGTGCAGGAGCGAGGACACGTAGTTCTTGACGGTTTTTTCGGCCAGGAACAGGCGGTTCGCGATCTGGCGGTTGGTCATGCCCTCGGCGATCAGGTCGAGGATGCGGCGTTCCTGCGGGCTCAGGGCCGCGTAGCGCGGGTCTTCCTCGGGGCCGCCCCTCAGGCGTTGCAGGACGGTGGCCGTTACCCCGGCGTGCAGGAGTGAGCCGCCTGAGGCGAGGGTGCGGACTGCGGCCACCAGGTCGTTGCCGGAGACCTCTTTCAGCATGTAGCCAGAGGCACCCGCCATGATGGCGCCGAAGAGGGCTTCATCGTCCGAATAGGACGTGAGCATGAGGCAGGCGGGTGGTGGTTGGACCAGGCTGCGGATCTCTCGGCACACCGTGACGCCGTCGCCGTCCGGGAGGCGGACGTCGATGATCGCCACGTCGGGTTTCAGGCGTGGGGCTTGGGCTATGGCGGCGGCCGCGCTGTCTGCTTGGCCCACCACCTCTACGTCTTCTGCCTGTGCGAGTAGTTGGACCAGGCCTCGTCGCACTATTTCGTGGTCGTCCACCAAGAGCACCGCTATCGCCATCTCGCCTCCTGCAGCACCAGTGGGACGAACCAGGTGACGCTCACCCCCGCGCCGGGGATGGAGTCCACCGCGCAGTCGCCGTGGTGGCGGCGTGCTCGCGCCGCCATGTTGGCCAAGCCGCCCGCGTGGTGGGGTTGGGCGGTGGAATCGTCAGACAACGGCAAGCCTCGGCCGTCGTCTTTGACCAGCAGTTCGAGGCTTGAGACGGTGCGGTCGACGGTGACGGCCACGGCCACGTGGTTGGCTCTGGCGTGGCGGACCACGTTGGTGAGCGCTTCGCGGAGGGTGGCCAGGAGGTCTGGTCTGACCTGGTCCGGGACCACTGTGTCGAGGGGGCCTTCCAGGGAGACGTCCGGCTCGAAGCCGAGCAGGCGGGCTGAGTCGTGGACGGCGTTGAGGAGTTGGCCTCGGAGGCTCGTGCTGCCTGTCGGGGGCTCTTGCAGGGAGAAGATGGTGCGGCGGATCTCTCGGATCGTGTGGTCCACCTCCTCCACGAAACCGCTGATCCGTTCTACTACCTGGGGTCTGCCGCTGCTCATGCCGGTGAGGCCCTGGAGGCCCAGGCCGAGGCCGAAGAGGCGTTGGATCACCAGGTCGTGCAGGTCTCTGGCGATGCGGTCGCGGTCTTCCAGGACGGCCAGGCGTTCGGTGTCGCCTCTTGCCCTGGTGAATTCGAGGGCCAGGGCGGCTTGGGCGGCGAAGGTTTCGATGAGGTCCGGGTCGTCGAAGCTCGGTTCGTCCGGCAGGCGGGTTACGAGGAGGACGGCGATGGTGCGGTCGCCCACCTTCATCGGCACTACGGCGCACGGGCCCGGGACTTCGGGGAGGGTGCCCTCGTCGTGGCACTCGCCCATGCCCGACTCGTAGACGCGGTAGGTGGAGGTGCCCTCCTTGGGCACACGCATGCCCTCGGCGTCGTAGGTGCCGCCTACGGTTACTTCGATGACCAGGTCGCCGTTGTGGTCGGGCAGCACTAGCGCCGCGAAGTCTGCTCGTGCTGTTCTGCGTGCGGCTTTCACCACGCGGTAGAGGGCGTCACGGCCGTTGGTGCCCAACAGGAGGTCGGTGGTCACTTCTGCTGCGGCGCGGAGCCAGACTTCGCGTTTGCGGGACTGTTCGTAGCGGTCGAGGTGGCCCACGGCGCTGCCCGCCGCGGTGGCGAGTGCGTGCAGGACGTCGCGGTCCTTGCTGGTGAACTCGGCTTTGCCGCTCAGGAAGAGGTTGCCGAACGTCTCGTCGTGGACCTTGATCGGTGCGCCGAGGAAGTCGGCGGCGGTGATCGAGCGCGGGTCGCCCGAGGTGATCTGGACCTGGCCGTCGTGGCGGGCGGTGAACTCGGTGAGTTCGCGGTGGCCGTTGATCACCGATAACGCGCCGTAGGGGGCGTCGACGAGTTCGCAGGCCGATTCGACGACGTGGCGGAGCAGTTCGGGAAGCGTGTCGTCCTCGGCGAAGGACAGCACGACGTCCAGAACCCGCTGTTCTGTGCTCACGTTGCCGCCCACGGCCTTCACCCCTTTGGGGGTTAGAAGTGACACCGCACGAACGACTGAGGGTAACTCCCCTGAGTAGTCAAGGGGGAGACCATCACTGCAAACAGTGAACTTTGGGACTACTGAGAGTAGAGGGGCGTCTTGAATGGCGGATCGTCACGCTCAGTGCAGGCCGACCGTGAAGCCCTCGTCGATCACGCCGCGGTAGATCTGCGGGGCGAACGTCCGCAGGCCCTGGTCGATCGGCGCGATGAAGCCCGCCGAGTCGCCGAGCGGCAGCCGGTAGCCGTTCTGCACGCGGTGGAACTCCCACATGGGCTCCATCGTCGGGTGCGCCGGGCGGAACTGCTGCGGGTCGCGCGGGTGCAGGTCGACGCGGACCAGCGTGCGGCGCACCAGGGCGTCCGCGAGCTGCACGGCGCGTTCCTGCGTGCGGGAGATCGAGATCGCGCCCAGGTCCTGCCAGGCCACCGCCCACGGATTGCCCTGCGGGTCGTCCAGGCGGATGCCCTGCTGCTCGATGATCAGCTTGCGCGGGCGGGAGATGGTCTTCCACTTCACCACGGCCATCACGCCGATGAAGGTGAACGCGATGCCGATGACGGCCGCGATGCTGCCGCCGACGGGCTCGCCGTCGACGAACGCCGTGACGGCGCCGACCAGGGCGAGGATGCCGAGGATTCCGGCGACCGAGCCGCCGATCAGGACTTTGCGGGTGTCGCTCTTGCCGAGGTCGAGGATGACGGGCGGAGGCGGTCCCCAAGCGGTCATGGCCGCAGGTTACCGCTGATCAACTGCTCGGCCGCGGTGAACGGGTCGAGTTCACCCGCGACGACGCGCTTCGCGAGCTCGTCCGTTCCGCCGAACCGGGTGCGGACCCGTTCGACCGCGATCGCCTCGATCTCGGCCCCCGCACGGCGCAGGCGGCGCTCATGGAGTTCGCCGTGCTCGGCCATCCACGCGTGGTGCTCGCCGATCGCCTCGACGACCGCGTCGAGGCCCTCGTTGCGCGCGGCCACGGTCTTCACGACGGGTGGGCGCCACAGCGGACCTTCGCGGTCGCGGCGGCCCAGGGAGATCATGTACTTGAGGTCGCGGGCGGTCTGGTCGGCGCCGTCGCGGTCGGCCTTGTTGACCACGAACACGTCGGCGATCTCCAGGATGCCGGCCTTCGCGGCCTGGATGCCGTCGCCCATGCCCGGCGCGAGCAGCACGATCGTCGTGTCGGCGAGCGCCACGATCTCGACCTCGGACTGGCCGACGCCGACGGTTTCCACGAGGACGACGTCGAAACCGGCCGCGTCCAGCACCCGCAACGCCTGCGGGGTGGCCCACGAGAGACCGCCCAGGTGGCCGCGGGTGGCCATCGAGCGGATGAAGACGCCGGCGTCCGTCGCGTGGTCGCCCATCCTCACGCGGTCGCCGAGCAGGGCGCCACCGGAGAACGGGCTGGACGGGTCCACGGCGATGACCGCGACCTTCTTGCCCTGGTCGCGGAAGGCCCGCACGAGGGCGTTGGTGGAGGTCGACTTGCCGACGCCCGGGGCCCCGGTCAGGCCGATGACCTGCGCCTTGCCGGTGTGCGGCGCGAGCGCGGCGGCCACCTCGGGCAGCGCCTCGCTCGCCTGTTCCACCAGGGAGATCAGCCTGGCGACCGCGCGCGGCTCGCCGTCACGCGCGCGGTCGACCAGTCCTTCTACGTCAACGGCTTTGGCCACAGCCAAGGAGATTAGGCCTTGGAGGGCACACGGATGATCAGAGCGTCGCCCTGACCACCACCACCGCACAGCGCCGCGGCACCCACGCCGCCGCCGCGCCGCTGCAGCTCGAGTGCGAGGTGCAGGGCGATGCGGGCGCCGGACATGCCGATCGGGTGGCCGAGCGCGATGGCGCCGCCGTTGACGTTGACCTTGTCCTCGGAGATTCCGAGCTTCTTCGTGGAGACGATGCCGACCGCCGCGAACGCCTCGTTGATCTCGATCAGGTCGAGGTCGGCGGGGTCGATGCCCTCCTTGGCGCAGGCGGCCTTGATGGCGTTGGACGGCTGCTCGTGCAGCGAGGCGTCGGGGCCCGCGACGACGCCGTGGGCGCCGATCTCCGCGATCCACTCCAGGCCCAGCTCCTCGGCCTTGGCCTTGCTCATCACGACGACCGCCGCGGCACCGTCGGAGATCTGCGACGCCGAACCCGCGGTGATCGTGCCGTCCGCGGCGAACGCCGGGCGCAGCTTGCCGAGGGTGTCGGTGGTCGTGTCGCCGCGGACGCCCTCGTCGGTCGAGAACAGGACCGGGTCGCCCTTGCGCTGCGGGATCGCGACCGGCGCGATCTCGGCCTCGAACACGCCGTTCTCGGCGGCCTTCGCGGCGAGCTGGTGCGAGCGGGCGGAGAACGCGTCCTGCTCCGCACGCGTCACGCCGTAGCGCTCGTTGTGCTTCTCCGTCGAGACGCCCATCGCGACCTGGTCGAACGCGCAGAACAGGCCGTCGTGCGCCATGTGGTCGAGCATCGTGACGTCGCCGTACTTGAACCCGCCGCGCGACTTCGGCAGCAGGTGCGGCGCCTGCGTCATCGACTCCTGGCCACCGGCCACGACGACGTCGAACTCACCGGCGCGGATCAGCTGGTCGGCCAGCGCGATCGCGTCGATGCCGGACAGGCAGACCTTGTTGATGGTCAGCGCCGGCACGGTCATCGGGATGCCCGCGGCCACCGCGGCCTGGCGGGCGGGGATCTGGCCCGCGCCGGCGGTGAGCACCTGACCCATGATCACGTACTGCACCTGCTCGGGGGCGACGCCCGCGCGTTCCAGTGCCGCCTTGATCGCGACGCCACCCAGCTGGGCGCCCGAGAAGTCCTTGAGCGATCCCAGCAGTCGGCCCATCGGGGTGCGCGCCCCGGCGACGATCACGGAACCGGACACAACTGCCTCCATTGGAAGAGCGAACGGTCGTTAACTAGGCACCATACCTGCGCCTACTGGGCGGTAATCGTGTGAGACCCCGCACAGGGGCACCTGCACCGATCAGGTAGCTACCCTTCGCCGTTATGAACGCAGACATCGCTCGATTCGTGACCGCGATCGACCACGTGGGCATCGCGGTGCCCGACCTCGACGTCGCCATCGCGTTCTACCGCGACAACTTCGGGCTGGAAGTCGCGCACGAAGAGGTGAACGAGGAGCAGGGCGTGCGCGAGGCGATGCTGCACGCGCCCGGCGATGTCGGTGGAACCGCGATCCAGCTGCTCGCGCCGTTGAACGAGGACTCCACGATCGCCAAGTTCATCGGCCGGTCCGGCCCCGGGTTGCAGCAGCTCGCGTACCGGGTGTCCGATGTGGACGTTGCGGCGGATGCCCTGCGGGCGAAGGGGCTGCGACTGCTCTACGACGCGGCGCGGCGCGGGACGTCGAACAGCCGGGTGAACTTCGTGCACCCCAAGGACGCGGGTGGCGTGCTCATCGAGCTGGTCGAGCCTGCCGCGTCAGCGCACTAGCGCACTGGCGACGAAGTTCAGCTCCCTGTCGATCGGGTCGTCCTCGTCGCTGTGCCGGGCCACCGAGTGCCGGTAGCTGACGGCGAGGGCGAGCAGGGCCGCGGCGGCCTCGACGTCCTTGATCGCGACGGCCGCCCCGCCCGCGGCGAGGATGACCTGCTTGATCTGCGCGGCGACGTTGTCGTACCGCGCCTGCATCGCGTCCCTGACCGCCGAGTGCGTGTCCGCCTCGCGCCACAGCAGGTGTGAGAGCAGCGGTGAGGCGTTCAGGCGTGCGTCGAGTGCGGCCACGAGCCTTCTGAGCGATTCCGCGATGTCCCCCGCGACGACGACCCTGCGGTGGTCGACCGTGCTGTCCGGCAGGCGTGCGACCAACGCGGCCAGCAGGTCCTTCTTGCGGTTGAAGTAGTAGTGCACCAGGCCCTTGGGCACGCCGGCGCGTTCGGCGATCTTCGACGTCGGGGTGGCGTCGAAGCCTCCGTCGGCGAAGAGCTCCTCGGCCGCGGTCAGGATGCGCTCCTTGGCCGAATCCTCCACGCGTTTCGCCTCCATGAGTGTGTGGGCCCAAGAAAGCTCCTGGGCCCACAGGTTTGCTTGCCTGATCAGTGCGGTTGTGCCGCTGCCGAGTGCGCGGCGTTCGCGGAGGGCATCGCCAGCGCCCCCGCGGCCACGGTGAGCACGCCACCGACCCAGGAGACCCACGAGGCCGCCATCAGGTCGCTGTAGCTCATCACCCACGGCGAGATGAACAGCAGTGCTCCGAGCACCATCTGCACGTACTCCCCGTAGATCATCGCGGGCATGGCGAGGTCGACGAGTCCGTCGATCGCGATGAGCGCGCCGAGCACGATCATCGTCCACATGGCCGCGTTCGAGGTGTCCACGACGAGCGGAGACAGCAGCACCAGAACACCGATCGCCACCTCGGTCCAGTCCTGCCACCTGGTCCACGCCTTGGTCATCTCCACCACCTCCTCCTTCTCGGACCCTTGTCATCGTCCCCCTTGGTTGGCCGCCCGGTCAACTCTTCCGAGTGGAATCCCTCACAAGCAGGATTCTGAATCGGTTACTACTGAGTAACCTCCGGCAACCTGCGACTATCCCTCACTAGGGAAGGAATGCCGCTGTGCAGAAGATCCTTGACGCGATCCTGGCCGACGAGCTGGACGCGATCGGTTCGTTGGACGTTCCGGAGAGCTATCGGGGCGTGACCGTGCACGCGGACGAGGCCGAGATGTTCTCAGGCCTTGAGACGAGGGACAAAGACCCTCGCAAGTCGCTGCACGTCGACGAGGTGGCCACGCCCGAGCTGGGGCCGGGCGAGGCGCTGGTCGCGGTCATGGCGTCCGCGATCAACTACAACACGGTCTGGACGTCGATCTTCGAGCCGGTCTCGACGTTCGGGTTCCTGAAGAAGCTGGGCGGCAAGCACCACCTGCCGTACCACGTCGTGGGCTCGGACCTGGCCGGTGTCGTCGTGCGCGTCGGTCCCGGCGTCACCGCGTGGAAGCCGGGCGACCGCGTCGTGGCGCACTGTCTGGACGTGCCGCTGGAGGCGCCGGACGGGCACAACGACACGATGCTCGACCCGCAGCAGCGGATCTGGGGTTTCGAGACGAACTTCGGCGGCCTCGCGGACCTCGCGCTGGTGAAGTCGAACCAGCTGATGCCGATGCCGCGCCACCTCACGTGGGAGGAGGCCGCGTCCCCCGGCCTCGTGAACTCCACGGCGTACCGGCAGCTCGTGTCGACCAACGGCGCGAACATGAAGCAGGGCGACACCGTGCTGATCTGGGGTGCGTCCGGCGGGCTCGGTTCGTACGCCACGCAGTTCGCGCTGAACGGTGGCGCCACGCCCGTGTGCGTCGTGTCGTCGCCGGAGAAGGCGGCGATCGTTCGTTCCATGGGCGCCGAACTGATCATCGATCGTTCGGCGGAGGGCTACAGGTTCTGGAAGAACGAGCACGAGCAGGACCCGCGGGAGTGGAAGCGGTTCGGCGCGAAGATCCGTGAGCTGACCGGCGGCGAGGACCCCGACATCGTGTTCGAGCACCCCGGCCGGGAGACGTTCGGCGCGTCGGTGTTCGTGGCGCGCAAGGGCGGCAAGATCGTGACGTGCGCGTCGACGTCCGGGTACATGCACCAGTACGACAACCGCTACCTCTGGATGAACCTCAAGCACATCCTCTCTTCGCACTTCGCGAACTACCGCGAGGCGTGGGAGGCGAACCGCTTGATCGCCAAGGGAAAGATCCACCCGACTGTGTCCAAGGTGTACTCAATGGACGAAACGGGCCAGGCCGCGCACGACGTGCACCGCAACGCGCACCAGGGCAAGGTCGGCGTGCTCTGCCTTGCACCGGAAGAAGGTCTTGGTGTGTTGGATCACGAACTGCGCGCGAAGCACCTCACAGCTATCAATCGATTCCGGGGTGTGTGACCTTCCGGGGTTACCCGAACGGGTAGCGTGAAGGTCATGGGCCTCGCCGACGACCGTGACCTCGTCCCTCTGGGATCCGGCTTCGACATCGTCAAGCGCGGTTATGACCGCGCCCAGGTCGAGGATCATCTCGAACGCCTCGACTCGGACCTGCGGCTGCTCGCCGCGGACCGCGATGCCGCCGTGTCCCAGACGTCAGATCTGGCGCGCCAACTGGAAGCCGCCCGCTCGGAGATCACCGAGATGCGCAACCAGGTGGAGCGCCTGTCGCTGCCGCCGACGACGCTGGAGGGGCTCTCCGAGCGCCTCCAGCGCATGCTGCGCCTGGCCCAGGACGAGGCCAACGAGATCAAGGCGCGCGCCGAAGCCGAAGGCGGCCACATCCGCGCCAAGGCCGAGGCCGACGCGAGCGTCCTGCGCCAGCGCTACGAGAAGCTGATCGCCGAACTCGACGAGCGCCGTTCTTCGATGGAGGCCGAACACAAGGGCGTGCTGGAGACGGCGCGCTCCGAGGCCGAGAAGATCGTCTCCGAGGCCGAGGGCGCCGCCCGCAAGATCGCCGACGAGTCCGAGCAGCGCCGCGTGACCGTCGAAGAGGACTTCGAGATCGCGATGGCCGCCCGCCGTTCCGAGGCCATGGCCACCCTCGCTACCCAGGAGGCCACCTCCAAGGGCGAGGCGGACCGCCGCATGCGCGAGGCGGCCGAGGAAGCAGCCCGCGTCCGCGCTCTGATCGCCACCGAGCAGACCACCTCGAAGTCCGACGCCGAACGCCGCGTCCGCGAGGCCACCGAAGAGGCCAACCGCCGCCGCCACGACTCGGTCACCGAGGCCACCGCCCGCATCCAGGAGGCCACCGACGAGGCGAACCGCCGAGTCCGCGAGGCCACCGAGGAAGCCAACCGCCGCACCACCGCCGCCACGCAGCGCGTCGACCAGCTCCGCAACCTCCGCAACCGCCTCTCGCACCAGCTCCACAACGTGCGGACGGCGCTGCAGGAGGTCGTGCCGCTGCTCGACCCGGTGGAGGAGGAGAAGGCGCCGGCACAGGCTGGTCCGGTGCCGCCGACGCAGGCCGGTCCGGGCACTCCGGCGGCCGCACCTGCTCAGGCCGCGCCCGCTCAGGCCGTTCCGGCACCTCAGGCGCCTCAGGCACCTGCGCCCGCTCAGGCGGCTCCGGCACCTCAGGCACCGGCCAAGCCCGCCGTGCCGCAGGCTCCGGCGCAGTCCGCTCCCGCACAGGCGCCGAACAAGCCCGCCCAGGCACCTCAGCTGGACGGCCCCACGGCCAAGCTCGCCCGGCCGCAGACCGCCAAGAAGCCCTGACGCCTCAGGCCGTGACCTCGTAGATCGCGGGCATGGGCATCGCACACCACGAGTCGAAGTCGGCGTGCCGCCCCACCGCGATCAACGCGCGCGACACGAACGTCCCGTGCGACCCCACGAGCACGGTCGCGTCCGGGTACTCGACCCCGATGCGCGCCAACGCTTTCCCGGCGCGCCTGGTCAGCGTGTCGAGGCTCTCCCCCGCCCCGTGCACCGACGACGGGTCCGCCCAGCTGCGCGCGCACAGCACCTCCCAGTCCGGCGTCGGCACGAAGCCCGGCTCCCACTCCCGCAGCTCGGGCCACGTGATCACCGGGAGTCCCAGCGCGTCGGCCGTGGGCTGAACCGTCTGCACCGCTCGCAGCTGCGGGCTGGACAACACCACCACCGGCTCGTACGGCACCAGCCGTGGCACCAACTCGTCCGCCGCCACCAGGCCGGCGGGGGCGAGGGGCCGGGTGTCGTTGTCGTCCTCGCCGAAGCGCGGCACGACGGATTGCGCGTGACGCACCAATACGATTCGTGTAGGCACAACTCACCATCTTGGGGGAACAGGATGTTCGTGAAGTCACTGGGTGACGACGGCGCCGAGCTGCGGCCGTTGGAGCCGTGGCAGGCCGAGGAGTTCTTCGCGCACATGGAGCGCGGGCGGGACTTCATCGGCGAGCACATCGGGTTCGCCGACGCCGCGAAGGACCTGGAGAGCGCGCGCGACCTGTTGCAGGGGTACGCCGACAAGGCCGCGGCCGACGTCGGGCGGATCTTCGGGATCTGGCTCGACGACAAGCTGGTCGGCGGTGTGCTGTTCCGGATCATGGACATCCCGCAGGGGCGCGTCGAGGTCGGGTGCTGGCTGGAGCCGTCGGCCACGGGGCACGGGCTGGTCACGCGCGCGGCCGGCGTGTTGATCGACTGGGCGATTCGCGAGCGTGGCGTGGTTCGGGTTGAGTGGATGGTGTCGTCGCGCAACGAGGCCAGCATCGCGGTCGCGCGGCGGCTCGGGATGAGCCGGGACGGAGTGTTGCGCTCGCACCACGAGTACCGCGGGGTCCGGCAGGACCTCGAGGTGTGGTCGTTGCTGGCGCCGGAGTGGGAGAGCCGATGAACGACCTGGTGCTGCTGCACGCCTTTCCGCTCGACGCGCGGATGTGGGACGTGCCGGGCGCGCTGACGCCGTCGTTGCGCGGCCACGGCGAACCCGACCTCGGCACCGTCGCGGACCAGGTCCTGGGTGTGCTCGACGAGCGCGGCCTCGAGCAGGTGCTGCTCGGCGGGTGCTCGATGGGCGGGTACGTGGCGATGGCGTTGCTGCGGCGGGCACCGGAACGCGTGAAGGGCCTGGTCTTCGTCGACACCAAGCACACCGCGGACGCACCTGAGGCCGTCGCGAACCGGCACGCCATGGCGGACCGCGTCGAACGTGACGGCGTCGGCGAGTGGCTCGTCGAGGCGATGCTGCCGAACCTGCTCGGCCCGGACGCCTCGGACACGGCGCGGGCGTCGGTGCGCACCATGATCCTGGAGCAGCGGGCCGAGGACGTGGCGTGGTGGCAGCGCGCGATGGCGAAGCGGCCGGACTCGACGGACGTGCTGGAGTCGTTGGACGTCCCGTCGCTGGTGCTGGTCGGCGAGCACGACAAGATCACGCCGCCGGACGTGGCCGCGAAGCTCGCCGTGACGCTCCACCACTCGACCAGCGAACGCATCGAGCACGCGGGGCACCTGCCGCCCGTCGAGCAGCCCGACGAGTTCCGGGCCCGGCTCGAACGGTGGCGCGAGCAGGTCGGGATCTAGGCGCTACCTACCAGCGGCGCGCGGTCGGCCCACGCCGTCCGCGCGAGTCCCAGCACGCCTGGTGCCAGTGCCTGCGTTCGTCGACCGAGCCGGACTCCTGCGCGGGCCACGCCACGACGTGCGCGACGCCGGGGCGGATCTCGTGGTCGCACCCGGGACAGCGGTAGGTCTTCTGCGCCTGTGCGCCGGAGATGGCGCGGACCAGCCACTCGCCGTCCGGACCCGACTCGGCGCGCGCCCAGCCGACACCGCCCCCGAGGGGCCGGGGTTCTTCTGGCTTGGGACTGTTACGGCGAGGCACGGCCACAACGGTAATCGCTCGTAGAATCAGCTCGTGCCGACCTACGAGTTCCGTTGCCGAACCTGCGACGACACCTTCGACGTGCAGCGCCCGATGAGCGAGTCCTCGTCGCCCGCGAACTGTCCCGAGGGCCACCCCGACACGGTGAAGCTGCTGTCGATGGCCGGGATCGGCGGCACGCAGCAGGCCGCGCCCGGTGGTGGCGGCGGTGGCGGGTGCTGCGGTGGGGGCTGCTGCGGCTGAGCCCGGTCAGGCGGTGCTCGCGACCAGGCCGGGTCAGGCCGTTTCGCGGTCGATCATCACTTCGGCGATCTTGCGGCCCTGGTCGCAGACGCTGCCGAACTTGCCTGTCGAGTCGATGACGATGATCCCGAGCCCGCCGCCGTTGTAGGGCAGGGCGACCACGCAGGACGGTTCGACGTCCTCCTCGCCCGTGCGGTCGAGGTACGAGACCTTGTGGTCCTTCACGTCCCACTCGCCGGTGGTGCGCTCGATGGTGATCTGCTTGCCCTCGCGCACGCGCAGCGAGACGCCGACCTCGACGTTGTCGATCTTCGTGGTCCACCGGCACGACTCTTCGAACGTCGAGTCGTAGTTGATCTGGGTGGGTGGCGTCTCGGCCTTGGTGCCGGGGTAGGGCAGGTCCGTCCACTTGAGCTTGGCGCAGGTGGGCGTGATCTCGCCGTCGATCGGCGCGTTCTCCGGGTCCTCGGGGTCCTCGGACTCGCTCGGATCAGTGCTCGGGTCGGTTCCCGGGTCCTTCTGATCGAAGGGCGAGGCGGCGTCGAGCACCGGTTGCGCGACGGGACTGCCCTCGACCGTCGTCCGGGCACACCCGGACGCGAGCACGAGGACAGCCAACAGGAGCACCAGTCGACGCATGACACCCACGATGCCAGACGCGACATGGTGCCCCTGTGAGCGGCTCACGAGTAGTCGCGGAACCCCTTGCCGGTCTTGCGGCCGAGCCGACCGGCCGTGACCAGGTGCTCCAGCAGCGGCGCCGGCGCGAATCCGGGCTCGCGGAACTCGTTGTAGAGCGTCCGCTGGATCGCCAGCGACACGTCCAGCCCCACGACGTCGAGCAGCGCGAACGGTCCCATCGGCAGCCCGCAGCCGACCTTCATGGCGTTGTCGATGTCGTCGGCCTCGGCGTAGTGGGCCTCCAGCATCTTCACCGCGTCGTTGAGGTACGGGAAGAGCAGCGCGTTCACGATGAACCCGGCCACGTCCCCGCAGTGCACGGGGTGCTTGCCGAGGTCGAGGCAGATCTTGCGGGCCGTCGCCACCACGTCGGCGCTGGTGGAGATCGTCTCCACGACCTCGACCAGCTTCATGACCTGCGCGGGGTTGAAGAAGTGCAGCCCGACGACGTCCGCGGGCCGGTTCGTGGCCGCCGCGACCTCGATGACCGGCAACGACGACGTGGTCGTCGCGAGCACCGCACCCGGCTTGCACACCTCGTCGAGTGCCGCGAAGACCTCTTTCTTGATCCCGATCTCCTCGGCCACCGCCTCGACGACCAGATCGCAGTCCGCGAGCTCCACGAACTCCACCGCAGGCGAGATGCGCCCCAGCGCCGCGTCGCGTTCTTGTTCGCTCAGCTTGCCCTTGCTGACCGCACGCTCCAACGACTTGCGCACCGCGCCGATCGACTTCTCCGCCTTCTCCAGGCTGCGCGCCCGGAGGACCACGTCGTACCCGCGCTTGGCGAACACCTCGGCGATGCCGGTGGCCATCGTGCCGGTGCCGATGACGCCAACCCGTTGGACTTCCCGGGTTTGCGCCTTCGTGTCCACTTCGGACGGAGTCTGCGCGTCCTTCACGATGGTCGGCGAGTCCGGACCGTCGTAGGTGTAGAACCCGCGGCCCGTCTTCCTGCCCTTGAGGCCAGCCGTGATCATCTGCTTGAGGAGCGGCGCCGGCGAGTGCAACCTGTTGCGCGACTGGTGGTACATCGTGTCGAGGATTTCGTAGGCGGTGTCGAGACCGATGAGGTCCAGCAGCGCCAACGGTCCCATCGGATAACCGCAGCCGTACCGCATGGCCGCGTCGAGGTCCTCACGCGTGGCGTATCTGGACTCCAACATCTTCACGGCGTGGTTGAGGTACGGGAACAGCAACGCGTTCGCGATGAACCCGGCCCTGTCGCCGATCACGACCGGCGACTTGCCGAGGCTCTCGGTGAACGCGACCACGTCCGTGATCACGTCGGGCTCGGTGACGACGGTGCGGACGACCTCGACCAGCTTCAACACCTGCGTGGGGTTGAAGAAGTGCAGGCCGACGACCTTGCCCGGGCGCTTCGTCACCACGCTGATCTCGGTGATGCTGAGGGACGAGGTGTTGGAGGCGATGATCGCTTCCGGATCGAGGATCTCGTCCAGTTCCTTGAAGATCCTGGTTTTGAGCTCGGCGCTTTCCGGAACGGCCTCGATGACGAGGTCGCAGTCCTTGAGGGTGCTCAGGTCCAGGCTCGTGGAGACTCGCGCGTGAAGCGCGGTTTTGTCTTGGGGGGTGAGCTTTTCGCGCTTCACGGCTCGGGCGGTGGAGTGCTCGAGGTGGTCGAGGCCGCGGTCGATGCCGGCGGCGTCTGCTTCCACGACCTTGACGGTGAGGCCGGTGCGCGCCAGTACCTCCACGATGCCCGCGCCCATGGTTCCGAAGCCGACGACTCCGACGGTGGTGATCTCGCGCGCCACTGCGACCTCCCTGCGGGGATCTTGCCTGGGCTTTCCGGTGGGCTACCAAGGAGTAACTTGCGGGCGACTATGCCACTCATGGTGGGTGGTGGGGTCGTGAGCTTCGCCATCAGGATCGAAACAGTTATCGGTCTAGGAGACGGCCAGATCTGGGGTTTCGCCTGGTGAACCCGTGTAGGGGAACGGTTCGACTGGGCCGATCGGGGTGCGCTGGCCTGTCACCTTTGCGGGTGGTTGGGTTTGGTGCAAAGACTTGAGACGGGCGTGGTTTCGTCATCGCCGCTGGCGCGTCGATAGAGATTGGGGCTTGACTTCGGGGCCCTTGCGAGGCGCTGGTCGGACCGGAAAGGCCGGGCTGAAAAGCGCCCGGCCGAGCCACAAGTGGTAGCACCTCGCACCCAAAGTCAAGCCCCAATCTCGTTGGTGCGTGGCTGAGTTGGGTGGGCACGTCACCTCACCCGCTGCACGTGTGGCCTGAGAGGGACGGCTCGCCTTCGGCTTTGCGTAGCTCGGGCGCGCGTTGTCTTGAGCCAAGAGCTAAGGACGCCTCGGCTTCGCCATTGCGTGTGGCGGGCGGTGTGGTGAGCCAAGAAGAGGGACGCCTCGCCTTCGGCCTTGCCGTTGGGTCTTGGGTGGGCTTGGCTGCGCCATCGCGATGCTTGCGCTCTGTCGGCCTCGCCTGCGGCTTCGTTCTCCTCAAGCCATTGGTCACCTAGCTCTTGGCTAACCGAACTCGCGGTCGCCTCGCGCTTGGTCGCCAGCGCTCGGCTACCCCACGCTCGGTCGCCAGCTCTCGGCTGGCTAGCGCTTGGCTGCCCCGCGCTCGGCTGCCCCGCGCTCGGCTGCCCAGCGCTCGGCTGCCCAGCGCTCTGCCACCTCACCTGGCCCGCTGCGCTCAGCGCAGCCCGCCGAGCCCGCTGCCGCGCCTCGCCTGCCGCGCACCACCAGCCACGCGCCGCTTGCCGACGCCCCTCATTCCCCTTCCTCGCCTGCCTCGTCTCGGCGGCCGGTCTTCAGTCGTCGAAGCCCCTTTCGGCCAGCTCCTGGATTCGGCGCACCGCCTCCGCTGCGTCCTTGCCCGTGGCGACCACGGTGATGGACTTGCCGCCTGGTGCGCTCAGGCCCATCAGGGCCAGGACGCTGGCTGCGTTGGCCTCTTCTGTGCCGTAGCGGATGGTCACGTCGGCGTCCAGTTCTGCCACCGTGCGGGCCAGCAGGGCCGCTGGGCGGGCGTGCAGGCCCACTTCGTTGGTCAGCAGGACTTCTGCCGTTGTGGCGTCTGGGACCACGTGCAGGGCTGGGCGTTGGGGGGTGGGGGTTGTGGTTTCGGTTGCGGCGCCCTCGGCTGTTGAGGCCACGTCGGCCAGGGCTGCGCCGCCTTGCGCCGCTACGGCTGCGACCACTGCGCCTTCGACCAGTGGGGCGTCTACTACTGCGTAGCGGGTTGGGTCGTCTGCTGACTCGACGGCCATTTCTGCTGTCATCTTGGCGCTGCCCAGGTCGTAGAGGACCACTACGCCTGCGCCTGCGTCGGCGTCTGTCAGCGCCTCCACTACTGCGTTGTAGTCGGTGCCCAGGCCTCCCTCTTCGGTGCCCCCTACTGGGATCACTGTGGTGTCCGGGGCCATTTGGGTTGCCAGCTCGGCCACACCGTTGGCCAGCATGTCGCTGTGGGAGACGACTACCAGGCCCACGCGCGTGGTCATGACTTGGCTGCTGTGTCTGCGAAGGAGCGGAGGAGGAGGGCCGTTGACCTCGAGCCCGGGTCCATGTGGCCCGCGCTTCGCTCGCCCAGGTAGGAGGCTCGGCCCTTGCGGGCGACCATCGGGACCGTTGAGTTGGCTCCTTCTGCTGCTGCGTCTGCTGCTGCGGAGAGGGCCGCCGCTACCGTGCCTTCGGTGCAGGAGGCTGCTGCTACGGCTGGGGTCAGGGCGTCGACCATCGTTTTGTCGCCCACTGCGGCTTTGCCTCTGGCTATTACGCCGTCCAGGGCTGCTTGCAGGGCTCGGGCCACTGTGTCGCAGTCCAGTTCGGACACGTCGCCCACCGCTGAGGCCGCTCGGAGGAAGGCCGTGCCGTAGAGCGGGCCCGCTGCGCCGCCCACTGTGGAGATCAGGGTGGTGGCCACCAGCTTGAGGACTTTGCCCGGGGTGTCCGGGGGTTCTGCTTCCAGGCGGGCCACCACGGCGGTGAAGCCTCGCTTCATGTTCTCGCCGTGGTCGGCGTCGCCGATGGCTTGGTCCAGGCGCACCAGTTCGTCGCGGTGGTCTTGGATCACGACCGCTGCCGCTCGTACGGCCGTGATCACGTCAGTCGCCGTGCAACCCACTTCAGACTCCCCATCGCAGTGCGGGCGTGTGGACGGGCGCGTCCCAGAGTTCGACCATCTCGTCGTCCAGGCGGAGCAGGGTGATGCTCATGCCCTGCATCTCCAGGCTGGTGATGTACGGGCCGACCAGCCTGCGCTCGACCGTGATGCCTCGGTCTGCCAGCAGTTGTTCGGCTATGCCGTGGGCCAGGTACAGCTCGATCAACGGGGTGCCGCCCATGCCGTTGGTGAACAGCAGGACTCGGTCGCCGGAGGCGAACGGCAGGTCGGACAGGATCGGGTCGAGCAGCGCCGCGACCATCTCGGAGGCGGTGCTCACCGGCACCTTCTGCCTGCCCGGTTCGCCGTGGATGCCGATGCCGATCTCCATCTCGTCGTCGGCCAGCGCGAACGACGGCTCGCCCACGTGCGGCACCGTGCACGCGGTCAGCGCCAGGCCCATCGAGCGGACGGACGCGATCACGCGCAACGCCAGCGCCTCGCACGCCGCCAGGTCGTCGCCCCGTTCGGCGGCGGCGCCCACGATCTTCTCCAGCAGGACTGTGCCGCCCACGCCTCGGCGGCCCGCCGTGTAGAGCGAGTCCTTCACCGCCACGTCGTCGTCGATCACGACGGAGCGGACCTCGGTCTCGGCCAGTTCGGCGGCCATCTCGAAGTTCAGCACGTCGCCCGTGTAGTTCTTCACGATCAGCAACGCGCCCGCGCCGCCGTCGGTGCGCGCGATCGCGTCGACCACCTGGTCCGACGTCGGCGACGTGAAGACGGGACCGGGGCAGGCCGCGGCGAGCATGCCCCGGCCCACGAAGCCGCCGTGCAATGGTTCGTGGCCCGAGCCTCCGCCCGAGATGAGCGCGACCTTGCCGGCGACCGGTGCGTCCGCGCGCACGATGACCGCCGGGTCGTCGTGCACGGTCAGCAGATCGGAATGGGCGGCCTGCATTCCCCGAAGAGCTTCCTGCACCACGGTTTCCGGATCATTGATGATCTTCTTCATCGAACAGCCCCTTCCGATCGCCGGTGACCGTGTTCCTTCTTACTCCGGGGGTCTGACACTCGGAACGGGCAAAGTGCCCCGGAACCGTTAGGCTGCCCTAACAAAAGCTGGTCAACATCACGTTCCGTAGTGGAGGAACAACGTCGTGTCCAAGAGAGCCGCGCTGCTCGTCGCAGTCGCCCTGACCCTGACCGCGTGTTCGAGCACGCCGGACAAGCCCACCGTCGCCCAGGGCGGCGAGGACTTCGGCAAGGCGTACGAGCTGAGCAACGGTTTCGGCACGACCTCCAAGCCCGGCGAGTTCCCCCGCACGATCAAGCACGCGATGGGTGAGACCAAGCTCGAGAAGAAACCCGAACGGGTGGTCGTGCTCGACACCGGCGAGCTCGACAACGTCGTGGCGCTCGGCATCAAGCCCGTCGGCATCGCCTACCCCGACGGCGCCCCCACCATGCCGTCCTACATCGGCGACAAGGGCGGCACGCCGGAGAACGTCGGCAGCACCAACAACCTCAACCTCGAGGCGATCACCAAGCTGAACCCGGACCTGATCCTGGGCTCACAGCTGCGCGCGGAGGCCATCTACCCGAAGCTCGCCGCGATCGCCCCCACGGTGTTCGCCGTGCGCCCCGGCTACGTGTGGAAGGAGAACTTCCTCCTCAACGCAGCCGCGCTCGACCGCCAGGCCGACGCCGCGAAGATGCTCGAGGACTACACGAAGAAGGCCACCGAGACCGGTGACGCCGTCGAGAAGAAGCTCGGCGTGCGCCCCACGGTCACGGCGCTGCGCTTCATGCCCGGCCGCATCCGCCTGTACGCCAAGAAGTCGTTCATCGGCACGATCCTGATCGACGCCAAGATCGGCCAGCCGACGCCGTCCCAGGTGGACGATCTCGCCGCCGAGGTCAGCGCGGAGGAGATCGGCAAGGCCGACGGCGACTTCATCCTCTACTCGACCTACGGCGACCCCGCCAAGACCGCGCAGGCGTCCGTCCTCGGCGGTCCGTTGTGGACGAAGCTGAACGCCGTCAGCGCCGGCAAGGCCAAGCCGGTCCTCGACGAGACCTACTTCCTCGGTCTCGGCGTGCTCGCCGCGAACGTCGTGCTGGACGACATGAAGAAGCAGCTCGGCGTCTAAGAGCCCCTGAAACGCGGGTGCTCTTCAGCGGCTCAGCGCCCGAAGAGCATCCGCGCCAGGCGCAGCATCTGCTTGCCCGCCATGGACGACCGGTCGAACGTCGCCATGTTGATCAGCGACTTGAACTTCAGCTTCGTCACGGCCTTGGCGTAGGCGAACTCGCGCAGCCCGTCCTCGCCGTGGATGCGCCCGAACCCGGAGTCCCCGACACCACCGAACGGCAGCCCCGGGATCGCCGCGTAGGTCAGCACCGAGTTGACCGACACCATCCCGACCCGCAGCTCCGCGGCCAGCTCCTCACCGCGCGACTTCGAGAACACCGCGGCCCCCAGCCCGTACTTGGACTGGTTCGCGAGCCGCACGCCCTCCAGGGCGTTCGGTACCCGATTGATCACCACGGTCGGCCCGAAAGTCTCCTCGGTGACCGCCAGCGAGTCCTCCGGCACGTCCGTCAGCACCACCGGCTCGACGTACGGCGGCCTGATCGACTCCGGCCCGCCCACCAGCGCCTTGCCACCGCGGTCCAGCGCGTCCTGCACGTGCTCGCGGATGATCTCCACCTGCGACGGCATGGTGATCGGCCCGAGGTTCGCGTTCGGCTCGCCACCCGGCTTGAGCTTGCGAGCCCGCTTCACCAGGACCTCGGTGAACGCGTCGGCGACGTCCTCGGCCACGTAGATCCGCTCCACGCCCGCGCACGTCTGGCCCGCGTTCGACACCGCACCCCAGATCGCGGCCTCGGCGGCGGCGGTCAGGTCGGCGTCCGAGTCGACGATCAGCGCGTCCTTGCCACCGCACTCGACCAGCACCGGCGTCAACGAGACGGCCGCGGCGGCCATGACCTTCTTGCCGGTCCGGGTCGATCCGGTGAACGCGATCTTGTCGACCCCGGCCGACACCAGCGCCGCGCCCGTCTCACCGAAGCCCGTGACCACCTGGAACACCGGGTGCTCCGGCACCGCCTCGGTGAACGTCGACGCGAGGAACGTGCCGACGCCCGGCGTGAACTCCGACGGCTTGAACACCACGGCGTTGCCCGCCGACAGCGCGTACGAGATGGAACCCATCGGCGTGTGTGCGGGGTAATTCCACGGCCCGATGACGCCGATGACGCCCAACGGCCGGTACTCCAGCGACGCGCTGTGGTTGACCATCAGCATGCCCGACGACACACGGCGCTTGCCCAGTACACGCCCGGCGTTCCGCGCGGCCCAGTGCAGGTGGTCCATCACCAGCGCGACCTCGACGCGGGAGTCGTCGGCGGGTTTGCCGGTCTCCGCGCTGATCAACGCGATGAACTCGTCGGCGCGCTGCGAGAGGATCTTGCGCCAGGCGTCGAGCTTGGTCTTGCGCCCCTCGAACCCCAGCCCGGCCCACCACGCCGCGGCCTCGCGCGCCGACACCACCGCGTCCTCGACCTCTTCGGCCGTGTGGATCGGGTGATGGGCGACGACCTCGCCCGTGCGCGGGTCCAGTGAAGCGAACCGCCGCTGCTCGCCATCGGCCGACAGCGCGCTGTCCGAAGCGGTTTGCGTCATGGTGCTCCTCCGGTACTCGCCAGTAACCTCGACACTAACGCGTACTCGAAGAACTTTCAGCCCCCGCCTGGCCCCGCAGGAGGACCTCAGGCCTGGGGCAGCGAGGGAAGAACCGCCTTGGCGAACGCTTGCGCCGCCACACAACGGTCAATCCCGTTCTCCTTCGAAGCCGCGACCGTGAACTCAACGATCTCACCCGCGTCGGACTGGTCCTTCGTCCGCACCACGACGAGCTCGCACGTCGGGAACGGGCCGTCCTTGAACGCCTGGTAGCCCTTCACCCCGCCGAGGTCGACCTCGACCGACTTGGTGTCGAACTTGCCGTCCTTCGGGATGCGCGCCGTCTTGACCTCGAGCTGCATCTGCGCGCTCTGCCCCGTCCAGGAGCACTGGTGCAGACCGAACGGCAGCGCGCGCGGCGAGGCACCGAGCACCGGCGAGAGCGCGGACCGTTCCACGATCGTGCACGGGTCGACCTCGACCGGCGATCCCTTGGGCGGGGTGTACTTCTGCGGGTTGCCCTTGAGCTTGCGGACCGCGCCTTCGAGGATCTTGCGGCCGGGTTCGCACGCCTCGCTGCCGTCGTTGCCGGTGCCGATCTGCACCCGCACGGCCTGCGCCGGGTTCTCCATCGTGACGGCCGAGATGAAGCACGCCGAGGCGTTCAGCTTCTGCTCGCCGCTCTTGAGGCCCGCGATCTGCTTGGTGGCGTTCTTGAGCTCGGTGGACGTCAGCGTGTAGCCGATGTCCAGCGTGACGTTGAGCGTCTTGCCCGCCTTGTCCTTCATGTAGTTCGAGCAGCGCGTGTAGGAGGTGCTCGAGTACTTCGACGGCGTGCCGACCGTCTGCAGGACTTCCTTCTCGATCAACGCGCACGGGTTGACCAGCCGCAACCGTTCCACGGCGAACGCCGGGTCGACCGGCTTGCCCGCCTGCGACGACGGTTTCGTCGACGGATCGGTCGTCGTGGTCGCGTCGGCACCCGCCTGCACGGTGCGGCGCGGCGAGTTGGTCTTGGCCAGACCCGGCCCAGTCGCGCAGCCGGCCATCAGCAACGCGGCGGCGGCGACCACAGCGGTGGCACGAAAACGAGGCACGACGTGCACGGTAGCGGCCTTTGTGGGCGTTTGTGGGCGGTACCCCGAGTTACTCCGTGGCACATGTCACCCACAGCTACGGGAACGATTCAGAAGATCAACGCGATGTACAGGATGAGACCCCGACCAAAGGAGAGACGTGCGAAACCGAATTCGCCGCGCATTCAACTGGCTCGACGCGTGGACGATCGAGGCCTTCAACCCTGTTTACCCTGGTCGTCCCCAGTCATAGCTCCTTGAGCGGCTCTTTGTCCGTGTCCGCGAACTGAGGCCGCAGCGTCGCCCAGACGGCGAACGCGGCCGCCAGCACCGCCATCGCGATGCCGGCCCACAGGTTGATGTTGACCCCTTCGGCCTTCTTCAGGTCCTCGTCGGTCGTGAAGCCGAGCCCGATGACGACCAGTACGACGCCGTACAGGCCGAAGAGGAAAGCGATGATGAGTCGCAGGTCGAACAACCTCATGGCGGCCTCCCTCAGCCGAAGATGAAGTAGAGAACGGTGGTCAGGGCCAGCACACCGCCACCGAGCAGGGCGGGCGAGCGGTACCAGCCCGCGTCCTCACCGGTGGTGGAGTGCGCCCTGTCTTCCTTGGGCGTGAGGCTGTAGACCAGCCCGCCGAGTTCGCTGTCCGGCTTCGGCCGCGTGACGAGGCTGACCGCGAAGCTCACCACGATGTCGACCACGAACGCGAGGCCCGCGCCGAGGAAGCTCGCGCCCTGGCCCGGCAGTTGCAGCCACTCGATGCCGAACGACGGCTCCGAGATCGCGTAGATGAAGATCGCGGTGAACGTGCCCGCGAGCAGACCGACCCACCCGGCCGTCGGCGTCATCCGCTTCCAGAACATGCCCAGGATGAACGTCGCGAACAGCGGCGCGTTGAAGAACGAGAACAGCGCCTGGATGTAGTCCATGATGTTGGACCCGCCGAGCGACGCCGCGATGAACGCCGTGCCGATCGCGAGCACACACGCACCGACCGTGGCCAACCGCCCGACGCGCAGGTAGTACTCGTCCGGCCGGTCCTTCTTGATGTAGTCCTGCCAGAGGTCGTACGTGAAGACGGTGTTGAACGAGCTGACGTTCGCCGCCACACCGGCCATGAAGCTGGCCAGCAGACCCGTGATCGCGATGCCGAGGATGCCGTTCGGCAGAAGGTCGCGCATCAGCAGTGGCAGCACGTTGTTGTAGACGACGCCGCTGCTCGTGTCACCGGCCTTCAGCTGCGCCATCTCCGGCACGATCAACGCGGCGATGATGCCGGGGATGATGATGATCGCCGGGATCAACGCCTTCGGGTACGCGCCGATGATCGGCGTGCGCTTCGCCGCGGACATCGACTTCGCACTCATCGCGCGCTGCACCTCGGCGAAGTTCGTCGTCCAGTACCCGAACGACAGCACGAAGCCAAGACCGAACACCAACCCGATGACACTCCACACCGGGTGGTCGATGCCGGTGAGTTCCGTCGCGGGCCAGGCCGACAGCTGTTCCTTGTCGGTCACCTTCTCCACGATGCCCTGCCAGCCACCGACCTTGATCAGGCCGACGATCGTCAACGGCGCCAGCGCGGCCACGATGACGAAGAACTGCAACACCTCGTTGTAGATGGCGGCGCTGAGACCACCGAGCGTCGTGTACGCGAGCACCACCAGGGCGGCGACGCAGATCGACACCGGCAGCGGCCACCCGAGCAGCGCGTCGATGATCACCGCGAGCGCGAAGAGGTTGATGCCCGCGATCAGGATCTGCGCGACGGCGAAGCTGATGGCGTTGACGAGGTGCGCGGGCTTGCCGAACCGGCGGCGCATGAACTCGGGAACGCTGCGCACTTTCGAGCCGTAGTAGAACGGCATCATCACCAGACCGAGGAACACCATCGCGGGGATGGCGCCGATCCAGTAGTAGTGCACGGTCGCCATGCCGTACTGCGCGCCGTTCGCGGTCATGCCCATCAACTCGAGGGCACCGAGGTTCGCGGAGATGAACGCGAGACCGGTGACCCACGCCGGCAACGACCGCCCGGACAGCAGGAAGTCGAGGCTGGAGGAGACGGATCGTCGTGCCATCACGCCGATGCCGAGAACCACCACGAAGTAGATCAACAGCAACGCGTAGTCGATCGGCCCCGCGTCGAGCCGCAGGTCCGCCTCGGCCAAGATCGACACCGTCCACCTCCCAAAGACTTCAAACAAAGTCGAACATCAACGACCAGGAGAGGACATTACTCCAGGTGCAGCGGGACTTACCCGGTGTTGATGATCACCAAACCACGAGGTTTGGAAGGGCGCTCACTGAAGTCGGGAGCTGGGGAAATACGGGTGCACTCAATGGACGAAACGCCAGAATGGGCAGCGTGATCGACATGAGCCCTGCCTGCGACATGTGCGGTTCGACGCCCGCGCAGAAGTGGGACGACCACGCGCACTACGTGCTGTGCGCGCGCTGTTCGCTGAAGTACATGACGTGGCCGTGCCCGGACTGCGCCGAGGTCCTGCACGGCGTACGCGCGGACGAGGGCACGCGGTGTCGGAGTTGTGAGACCACGCGGGTGTGGCTGGCGCTGCCCCGAGACACCCAGGACGAGGTCCACCGGGTGATCGCCGAACAGAACGCGGTCAAAGCCGTCGCCTGGGTGCGCGAGCTGGTCGGGTGCGAGACGAGCGAGGCGATGGTACTCCTCGACCGACTCAGGTCGAGGAGCTGACCGCCGTCAGAACAGCCTGAACTCGTCCGGCTCGATGCCGCGCAACGCGTCGTAGTCCAGCACCACGCACCGGATCCCGCGGTCCTCGGCCAGCGTCCGCGCCTGCGGCTTGATCTGCTGCGCCGCGAACACGCCCTGCACCGGCGCGAGCAACGGGTCGCGGTTCAGCAGTTCCAGGTACCGGGTCAGCTGCTCGACGCCGTCGATCTCGCCGCGCCGCTTGATCTCCACGGCGACCGAGACGCCCGCGCCGTCGCGGCACATCAGGTCGACCGGGCCGATGGCGGTCGGGAACTCGCGGCGCACCAGCGTGTAGCCGTCGCCCAGGGTCGTGACGTGCTCGGCGAGCAGCTTCTGCAGGTCGGCTTCGACGCCGTCCTTCTGCAGGCCGGGCTCGGGGCCGAGTTCGTGCTTGGAGTCCTGCAGGACCTCTTCGAGGGTGATGATCAGCTTCTCCCCCGCCTTGTTCTGCACCGTCCAGATGTCCGGGTCCTCGATCAGCCAGCAGGGCGGGCTCATCCAGTTCAGCGGCTTGTAGGCGCGGTCGTCCGAGTGGATCGACACCGAACCGTCGGCCTTGATCAGCAGCAGCCGCTGAGCCATGGGCAGGTGGGCGGTGAGTCGGCCTACGTAGTCGACCTTGCAGCGAGCGATGACGAGACGCACCGCGACAGGCTACGGGGTGCGTCCAGAATCCGGACGTTAGGTACGGTCCGTGGCGTGGAGAGCCTCGGCACCCGAGAGGTGTACGCAAACCCGTGGATGACCGTTCGCGAGGACGAGGTCCGGCGCGCTGACGGTTCGAACGGCATCTACGGCGTGGTCGACAAGCCCGACTTCGCCCTGGTCATCCCGCTCGACGGCGAACGCGTCCGGCTCGTCGAGCAGTTCCGGTACCCGATCGGCCTGCGCCGCTGGGAGTTCCCCCAGGGCACCGCGCCGGACCGCGCCGACGTGGACCCGCTGGAGCTCGCCGCGCGCGAGTTGCGCGAGGAGACCGGGTTGCGCGCCGGGCGGATGACGTCCCTGGGGTTGCTCGACGTCGCGCCGGGCATGTCGTCGCAGCGAGGGCACGTGTACCTCGCCACGGAACTCACCGAGGGCTTCCACGAACGGGAGCACGAGGAGCAGGACATGCGCTCGGCGTGGTTCCCGCGCGCGTCGTTCGAGGCGATGATCGCGAAGGGCGAGATCACCGACGCCCAGTCGATCGCCGCCTACACGCTTCTCCTGCTGCACGAGCACTCGCAGCCCTAGTTCTGGCAGCCCTGAAAAGCCGTCCGGTAGCTCTGCGGTGAGGTGCCGGCGATCCGCTTGAACCTGTCGCGGAACGCCGTCGCCGACCCGAACCCGACCCTGCTCGCGATCAGCTCCACCGGTTCCTTGGTGGTCTCGAGCAGGTGCTGCGCCTGCCGGACGCGTGCCCGGTGCAGCCACTGCAACGGCGTCGTGCCGGTCTGCTCCCGAAACCGCCGGTTCAACGTCCGCGTGCTCATGCCGGCCTGCCGCGCGAGATCTTCCAACGTCAACTCCCGCGCCGCGTTGGCCTCCATCCACCGCAGCAACGGTTCGAGCTCGACCCCTTGCGGCGCAACGGGCGGCGTGACGATGAACTGAGCCTGCCCGCCTTCCCTCTCCAGGGGCATCACGGCCAGTCGCGCCGCATCGGCCGCCACCGCGGACCCGTGATCGCGCCGAATCATGTGCAGACAAAGGTCAAGCCCAGCCGCCGCCCCCGCAGATGTGAGGAACTGCCCGTTGTCGACGTAGAGCACGTCCGGGTCGACCTCCAGCGCGGGAAACCGTGCGGCCAACTCCTCCGCGCCCAGCCAGTGCGTGGTCACCCGCAGCCCGTCGAGCAGCCCGGTCGCCGCGAACACGAACGCCCCGGTGCAGATCGACGCGATCCGCGCGCCTCTCTCCGCCGCCTGCCGCAGCGCCTCGATCAACGCTTTCGGCACCACCATCGCGGGGTCGTGCCCGGGCAGCACAATCGTGTCCACTTCGGACAGCAACTCCAAGCCGTGCGGCACCTTGATCTCGAAGCAGCCCGCGTCGACCGTCCTCTTCGGACCGCAGACGCGCACCCGGTACCGCCCGACCCAGTTGAACGCGTCGACCGGCGTCGCGAAGTCGAACGGGACGACGCTGTCCATCGCTACCACTGCCACCTCGTGCACGTCCACCACCGTAGCTGGCGAGAATCCGTTGGAACATGGCATTCCAGCCAGTTCTCGACGGGTTCTCGCCCTTCTACGGTTTTGATCACCGAGACGAGGAGTGCGCTGTGAGAGCTCAAGTGGTGTTGTTCGACGGGTTCGACCCGCTGGACGCGATCGGCCCGTACGAGACGTTGACGGCGGGCGGCGTCCAGACCGAACTCGTGTCGGCGGAGGGACCGCGCGACGTGCCGGCGGGCCTCGGCCTTCTGACTCTCAAGGCAACCGCCCGGCTGGACCCCCAGGCCGATCTGATCGTCGTGCCCGGCGCGGCGGCTCTTCGGGAGGACGAGACGTTCGCCCTGCTCAGCGCCGGTGCCGCAACGCTCGCGCCGACGTTGAAGGACACCACGGCGATCATCGCCACCGTCTGCGGAGGCTCGTTGCTGCTCGGCATCGCGGGCCTGATCAAGGGCCGCAACGCCACCACGAACCACCTCGGCCTGCACGCCCTGGAGTCCATGGGCGTCAACGCCATCCGCGCCCGCGTCGTCGACGACGGCGACCTCGTGACCGCCGCCGGCGTCAGCTCGGGCCTGGACCTCGGCCTCTACCTGCTCGACCGCGAAGTCGGTGCCCAGCAGGCACTCCAGGTCGAGGAACTCTTCGCCCACGAACGCCGCGGCACCGCCTGGAGGGCCGCGTGAGCAAGTTCTTCCTCTCCCTGCACGTCCTCGCGGCCATCATCGCCATCGGCCCGGTCACCGTCGCCGCCAGCATGTTCCCGAAGGCCGTGACCACCCCCGGCAACCCCGAACTGCTGCACCGCATCTGCCGCGTCTACGCCCTGATCGGCATCTCCGTGCCGGTGTTCGGGTTCGCGACGGCCGGCGTGATGGGCGTGACCGGCCACCCCTGGGTGATCGTGTCGATCGCGCTCACCACCGCCGCCGCGTTCGTGCTGGCCCTCAAGATCCTGCCCGGCCAGGAGAAAGCCCTGAAGACCAAGGACGTCAAGCACCTCGCCATGTACACGGGGATCTTCAACCTGTTGTGGGCCACCGTGACCGTGCTGATGATCCTGCGACCGGGCTCGACGACCGGCGCCTAGAGCTGCTGCACCACCGGCCGCACGATGATCTCGTTGACGTCCACCGACGAGGGCTGCGCGATCGCGTAGGCGATGGCGTCACCGATCACGGAGGCAGGCAGCGCGATCTTCACCAGTTCCTCCATCGCACCCGCCGCGACGTCCTCGGTGATGGAGTTCGCGAGCTCGGATTCCATGGCACCAGGGGAGATCACGGTGACGCGCAGGTTGGACCGCTCCTGCCGCAGCCCCTCGGACAACGCGCGCACCGCGTACTTCGTCGCGCAGTAGACGGCGGCGGTGGGCATGATCGTGTGTGCGGCGACCGAGGCGACGTTCACCACGTGCCCGCCGTCGACGAACTGCGGCAGCACGGCCGCGAGGCCGTTCAGGACGCCCTTGACGTTCACGTCCACCATGCGGTCCCACTCGTCGACCTTGAGGGAACTCAGGAGGGACAACGGCATCACGCCCGCGTTGTTCACGAGGACGTCGACCCGCCCGTACCGCGCCACCGCTGCGTCCACAAAGGACTGGAACGAGCCGCGCGACGTCACGTCCAGTGGCGCGTACGCCCCACCGATCTCCGCCGCCAACGCGGCCAGCCGGTCCTCCCGCCGTGCCCCGAGGAACACCTGGTGTCC
The DNA here is from genome assembly GCF_043632865.1 of Lentzea sp. JNUCC 0626. Lineage (NCBI taxonomy): Bacteria > Bacillati > Actinomycetota > Actinomycetes > Pseudonocardiales > Pseudonocardiaceae > Lentzea > Lentzea sp. JNUCC 0626. Next base: position 8,676,943 of record NZ_CP171635.1, on the reverse strand, counting down.
TGCCGCGGCCAGCACTCGGGCCGTCGCCTCGCCGATGCCGCTGGACGCTCCACTGATCAACACAACTTTGCTCATGGCCACCACGGTCGGCCGCCCGAGGCCCCGCCACCAGGACACCTTCTCCCTAGGTGCGCCACACCCAGGCAGCGCGAGCGCGAACCGAATAGCCTCGGTGACGTGCTAGGCGAGTTCTTGAAGGCCCATCGTGCCCGCGTCAATCCCGAGGACGCGGGGTTGCCGTCGCACACCCAGCGCAAGGTGAAGGGGTTGCGACGAGAGGAGGTCGCGGTGCTGGCAGGGGTGAGCGCGGACTACTACGCACGGCTGGAGCAGGGACGCGAGACCAACCCGTCGGCGCAGGTGCTGGACGCCCTGAGCCGTGCGCTGCGGCTCGACGCGGACGCGCGTGCCCACCTGCACCGGCTGGCCGGGGTCGCGGCCGACGAGGGGTACGCGCCGGACGTCGTCAGCCCGGAGTTGCGGCGGCTCATCAGCAGCCTGACCGACATGCCCGCGTTCGTGATGAACTCGGTCCTCGACATCCTCGCCACGAACGCGCTGGCCGACGCCCTGTACGAGCCGTTCACGCCGGCCGACAACGCGGTGCGCATGGCGTTCCTCGATCCCGCCGCGCAGAGCTTCTACCCGCGCTGGCACTGGATCGCCCAGACCACCGTGGCGCACCTGCGGCAGACCGCCGACCCGAACTCCCCGCGGCTGCGCAGGATGGTCGAGGAGCTCAACCGGAGTCCGGTGTTCAAGCAGCTCTGGGAACAGCACGAGGTGCGCGGAAAGACCCAGGACGCCAAGGAGTTCCTGCACCCGGCCGTCGGCCCGATCGCGCTGAACTACCACTCGTTCGACGTCCGCGAGGCGCCCGGCCAGTTCCTCGTGATCTACCAGGCCGAGCCGGGCCCGAACGCCGACGCCATGAAACTCCTCGCGACTAGTCAGGCCACACGGGCGAGCGCTTCTCCAGGAACGACGCCCGTCCCTCTTTGGCTGACGGGGACTGCGAAGTCTCGGTCATGACGGCCACCGCGACCTCGTAGCCGTCGCTCTCGGGCCGGTCGAGCTGCGCGTAGATCGTCCGCTTGCCGATCGCCTTCGACGCCCGGCTACCCCGCGTAGCCCGCGCCAGCAGGTCGTCCGTGGCGGCGTCCAACTCGTCCGCAGGCACCGCGCGGTTGATCAGCCCCCACTCCACCGCCGTGGCCGCGTCGATGACGTCGCCGGTCAGCACCAGCTCCATCAACCGCTTGCGCCCCACCGACCGCGCCACCGGCACCGCGGGCGTATGGCAGAACCACCCCGCTTTGCCGCCGGGCAACGAGAACCCGGCCGTGTCCGCCGCCACCGCGAGATCGCAGGACGCCACCAGCTGACACCCAGCCGCCGTCGCCAGCCCCTGCACCCGTGCGATCACCACCTGCGGCACGGCCTGAATGGTTTTCATCAAGTCCGTGCACAACTCCAACAACGACCGCACGCCGTCTTCATCACGAGCGTGCACGTCACGGAAGTCGTGCCCGGCCGAGAACACCGGCCCCTGCGCTCCCAGCACGATCCCGGCCGCGTCGGACTCCCCGGCCTCCCGGAACGCCTCCAGCAACTCGCTCAGGTGCTCGGCGGACAGCGCGTTGCGCTTAGCCGCACGATCCATCGTGATCCGGACTACGGAACCCTCACGCGCAACGTCGACCATCCTCTGACGCTAACCCAAAACCTCGTCCGCGAACGCCTGGAGCATGGGCAGGTCCACCTTCGCGAGGGCGGGCAACGCCGCTGACCAGTCCTTGGTGGCGAGCACCTCGGCCACGTACTTCCGCGCACCGGCTGTCTCCCTGCCGGTCGCGATGGCCCGCAGCCGGATGTCCCGCAGCGACTCCTCACGAGTGCTTCCTTCGGGGATGAGCCCGGCGATCCGCAGGGCCTCGTCGTGGTCCCCCTTCTCATCCAACTTCCTGGCCAGGTCCCTGAGCACCCAGTCGCGATAGAAGAGATCGGTGATGTCCGTAGCCGCCGACTCCAGTCGTGCCGAAAACTCCCGGCGCTCCGCCGGTTCGTCAGGCAAGGCCTTGAGCAGCGCGAGCAGCGCGGCAGTCTGTTCAGACGTGCCAAAACCGGCGTGCACCAGCCCCCATGCCCTGTCAAGGTCACCGATCAGCACCAACGCCTCGGTGATGTCGCCCAGCCAGTAGATGGAACGGTCGGCGTCGTTCAGCGCATCCGCCGCCTCTGTGATCAAGGCCTGAACGTCGTTCCGCAGTGGGCCCGCAGGCAACGTCCGGGCGAGGGCGCAGTACGCCTCAGCCTCCTGAGCAGCGGTTTCGATCTCGAAGAGACATCCGACGGCTTCCTCGTGCCGTCCTGCCACCGCCAGGGCCCCGGCTAGCACCGAGTACCAGCGCGGCCGTTCGAAGTGGTCCGTGCACCGGGTGGCGATCGACTCCAGCGCGGTGGCCACCCGATCTGCCGCCCCCGCCGCACCCGCGCGGAGCAGCATCTCCACGACGACGTCGAACCGCCAGACGACGGGTTCACCTTCGATCTCGGCGACTCCCCCGGCCAAGGCCCGGGCTCTGCTCGCATCGCCGGAGTCGAGTGCGCAGTTCACCAGGGAGGTGCACACCTGTATGCGCATGTCGAGGTCGTCCGTGGTGCTCGCCAGCCGGTCCGCACGATCCAGGTCCCCTGCCACGGCCAGTGCGATCGCCAGCTCGTCACGCTCGCGGATCACCTCCGCACCCTCACCTGCTCTGGCGATGTTCTCGACCTCCAGGCACAACCTCCGCGCGAAGTCGGCATCCCCCGTCGCCGCGGTCACCGCGGAGAGCTCGGCCACCCCGGCAGCGCGTTCGGTACGGGAACTCACTCCGTCCAGCACAGCGCGCGCTCGGGTGTGATCACCTCGCTCCCAGGCAGCACGGGCGATCTCGACGAGGATCTGATCCCGCCGATAGCCGGGCTCGATCACGTTCAGGTACCGGTCGGCTCTGTCGTGTTCTCCGGTGCTCGCCAGCTCCACGGCCACGTCCCCGCACGAGTCACCCCGGTGGAACGACGTGCTGAACGCCGCGGCCAAACGCAACGCGAGATCGTCGTCACCGGTCTCGGCCGCGACCTTCACGGCCTCGCCGAGATGGCGGTTCACCTCCATCCAGGTGCCGGTCCTGTTCACCACAGCGAAGACGAGTTCCTCCGCGCCCAGCCTCGTCAGGCTTTCGATCTGATCGGTGAACGTGTCGTACTGCGGTACGGCCTCCAACACCAGCTCGACGATCCTCCGTGCCCGGTCGTCGTCGCCCGACTCCAGTGCGAGGCGCAACAACGAACAGAGATCAGCTACCGCCGAAACGGGCTCGAACACCAACAGCGCGAGGTCCAGCGCGCCGACCACGAGGGCGAGGCGTGCCAGTTCCCGTCGTTGCGGCCAGTAGTCGTACTCGGATTCGCTCTCCGCCATCTCGCTCGCCGCGCTCACGACGAAGCGCCTGACCCTGGCGCCGTCCTCGGCGTCGACGGCAGAACTGGCCAAGTCGGACAGCAGGGCCAGCCGTTCGTCACCGCTGGTCCGGTCGGCGATGGCCGCCGCCCGGTCGGCCAGGTCGACGTACCGCTCAGCGTCACCGAGCGCAGCCACCCCGGACATCGCACCGAGCACGTGCCCGCAGGCCGCGAGATCGCCGATTCGACCCACCTCCTCGTCGGCGGCACGGCGCAGCGCGGTCTTCCGGTCGTGCTCCCCGAGCACTCCGGCGGTCAACGCGAGTCGCTCGAGAACGCACGCTCGTTCGCCCAGGTCGTCGATCACCAGCAGCGTTCCTTCGGCCAGCTCCACCAGCCTCGACGCTTCCGCGTGGTCAGCCGCGTCTGCGCGGGCGAGCGCCAACGTCGACCAGGCCCGAGCCATCGTGTCCGGCTGCACGAGCCGGTCAGCGAACCAAGTGGCACGGCCGAGGTCGCCGCCGGCCCCGAGCAGGTCGATCAACTCAGCGAGGACGTCGTCCGGCTCCTCGGCTGCCCGCGCGCACCGCACGGCCAGTTCGTCGTCACCCTCGTTCAGCGCCGCGACGGCGAGTTCGCGATGACCGGGTTCCTGCACGGGCCCGGCTTCTTCCCCGTCCCAGTCGTGAACTCGCTCCAGGAACAGGAGCGCACGACCGGGATCTGCCTGCACCTCCTGCGCGAGCACCCCCAACTCCTGGTCGCGCAGGTAGTCGTTGCGGATCGCCATCGCGTAGCGCAGCGCGAGTTCGTCGCCGTCCGTGCGCTGCACCGTGAGCGGAAGTCCCTCCAGCAGAATGGATTGGCGGAAATCGTCCGCGAACAGTTCCAGGCAGCCGAACGCCCGCTCGTGGTCTCCGCGCTTGACCGCCGACATGACGAGCTTCCCGGCGATTTCGTCGCGCGTGTACGAACCGCCGAGCTGGTCCAGGCTTCTCTCGACTTCCCGCACGACACGCTCCACGCGTTCTTGCTCGCCATCGATGACCAACGCCTCTACCAAGGCGCACAGCACTTCCAGGCGGTCTTGAAGGTTGGGGAGCTGTGCCGCTGCACGCTCCACGTCGTTCGCCATGCGGGCGACCCGAGCGTGCTCACCGCGCTTGGCGAGCGCCGCGACCACCCCGGTCAGTGCACGGACGCGATCCTCGTCGTCCACGATGCTGTTGACGAGCGCGAGCGCGCGGTCGTCCTCGCCCAGCGCCGCCCACACACCGGGCAGCTTGGCCGGGATGTCCGCGTTGCGCTGGCCCAGGTCTGATCGGACCGCACCGAGGCGCAGCAGCACGCCGAGATCCGGGACCGACGCCTGAGCGACCAGACCCGCCGCGGCCACGATCTCCGCCAGTGCCAGCCCGTCGGCACCGGTCCTGTCCAGCATTCGGTCGTGCCGGGACCGGTCCAAAGCCAGCGTCACCAGGCGGTCCACCTCACCCCGCGCCGCCAGCAGCCGGGGATAGCCGCGCAGTAGGTACTCCGGCGCTTCCCCGGTCCAGCCGCGAGCCTGGTGGTCGTCGGCCCAGGCGTGCACCCGTTCCAGGTACGCGGCTAGTCCTTTGCCGTAGGCCCGTTCCGCCTGTTCTCGCAGCGTGTCGTGGGTGAACAGGTACACCTGGTCGCCCTGGTCCCTGGCCGCGCGGGCACCGACGCTGCGGCCGAGAATGCCGCCGAACAGGGCGTCCAGCTCGTACCGCGGCTGGTCGGTCAGCTCCTCCAGGTCGGACTGTGTGAGACCACCGCCGGACGCGGTGATCAGGCCGAGCACGTCGCGTTGCGGACCTGGTTTGGCGAGCAGGGTCGTGAGCTCACGTTTCGCCTCGGTCTCCAGGTTCTTGGCGTAGGGCGACACGGAGAGCAGGCTCGGCCGCACCGTCCTCAAGGGATGGTCGCCGGCGACGTCGTCCGGCAGGTCCGGATGCGGGCGACTCGCCACCACGACCCTGGTGGACGGCGGCAACCTGCGGGGCAACAGGCTGGCGATGCTCGGGCGGCCCAGGCCGTCGTCGCGGCTGGTGTCCTCGTCGAGCCCGTCGACGACCAGCAGCAGCGTGCGCCCGGACTCCTCGCAGGCCGCCGCCGCGGCGTTGAGCAGACGCAACGTGTGGCCGCGCCGAGCCTTGGCCTCCAGTGCGGGTTCGGGTGCTTCCCCGACCAGCGCGGCGAGTTGCTCGATGAGCGCCTCGGTGAAGGCGTCGCTGTCGGACTGACCCGCCCACCGGCCGGTGATGAAGTACGACACCACGTCCACGCCGTCCGGCGGGTGCTGCGCGAACCACGCCAGCAAGGCCGACTTGCCCGCCCAGGGACCTGCCTGCCACCAGAGATATGGCTCGTCGCCGGCGCAGAACTTGACCAGCTCGCCGAGTTCCCAGTTCCGGTCGTGCAGTCGTTCCGGCGCGGCTTCGGCCACCAAGGCCTGGTAAGTGCTCGTGGTCAGGGCCGGTCGGTGCGGAGGGAGCACGGCCCGCAACGCCGCAGGTGCGCTCAGCGCGTCGCGCAACGTGGTGCCGTGCGCGGGGTCGACGCGGTCCAGAGCCAGATCGATGCGCGCGGCGGCGAGCCGTCCTCGTCCGTCGCCGGGGTGGTGTTTCGCGAGCACGCCGACGACCTGGCCACCCGCCCACAGCGCGGCGCCGGACATGCCCTGCCAGGGCGAGGCCTCGCCCTCCGCCGGACCGGCCGGCTCGACGACGACCTCGAGTGTGCCCTCGCGCCAGTTCGACAAAACCGCGACCGTGCCCGTGACGTGGCAGGAGTCGCGGTACTTCAGGCCGGCGTCGTCGGTGCGCATCTTCCAGCGCGGGAACCCCACCGCCGCCACGCTCAGCACGGCCGCACGGTCCTCGATGCGACCGAAGCTGACCGGTGCCAGCACGAGGGCGTCCGCAGGTTCGAACATCACGACCGCGATGTCGGACACCGGATCCGCCCACCACGACACCGCGGCGACGATCCGCTCACCGGGCAGGTCGGGTTCGAACCGCAGCCGGACCGACTCCGCGCCGTCCACGACGTGCGCAGCGGTCAGCACGGCATCCGTGCGCACGCGGTAGCCGGAACCGCGATGCCGCTCGCCGGCGCGGGTCACGATCAACTCCGCGACCCGCGACCGGTCGAGCGGCGCGCCGCTCACTTCTCGCCGTCCACCTCGGCGCCGGAGATCTCCGCCGGGCCGGACTTGCCGCGTCGGCGCGGGTCCAGCACGAGCTTGATCGTCTGAGTGGTGGCCGAACCGACGGTGGCGTCCGCGCCGAGTTCGACGACCCAGAACTTCACCTTCGCACCCGGCTTGGCCTCCTTGGTGACCGCTACGGTCAGCTCCAGTTCCACCGGACCCAGTTGGAAGCGCAGCTCCTCGTTCTCACCTGCGTGCATCGCCTCGGTCAGCTCGGATCGCAGCTGACCGATCAGCTCCGCAAGTTCCACCGCCATTTGGGCCCCTCCCCGTGTGAACACGATCTACGGGGATTTTCTACTCCAAACAAGCGGGCGTTACGAGCCGATCAGCCGAGCTCGCGCACCTCGCGGATCACCGTGACGATCTCGTCCATGATCTCGGTCAGCTCGTAGTCCTTCGGCGTGAACACCCGTGCCACACCACGTTCGCGCAGCTTGGCGGCGTCGTCCGGCGGGATGATGCCGCCGACGATCACCGGGATGTCCCCGGCACCGGCCGCGTGCAGGCCGTCGACCACCGCGGGCACGACCTCGAGGTGCGAGCCGGAGAGGATCGAGAGGCCGACGACGTGCACGTCCTCCTGCACGGCGGCCGAGACGATCTGCGACGGCGTGAGGCGGATGCCCTGGTAGACGACCTCGAAGCCGACGTCACGGGCGCGGACGGCGACCTGCTCGGCGCCGTTGGAGTGGCCGTCGAGGCCGGGCTTGCCGACCAGCATGCGCAGGCGTTCGCCGAGGTCCTCGCCGGTGGAGCGGACCCGGTCGCGCACGCGGGCGATCTCCGAGCCCGCCTCGCCGGACGCCGAAGCACCGGAAACGCCGGTGGGAGCACGGTATTCGCCGAACGTCTCGCGCAACGCCTGGGACCACTCGCCGGTCGTCACGCCCGCGCGGGCGCACGCGAGCGTCACCTCCACGAGGTTCTGGTCGGTCTTCGCGGCCGCGCGCAGAGCGTCCAAAGACGTTGCCACAGCGTCGTTGTCGCGCTGCGAACGCCATTGCTGGATGGCTTCGACGGCGTGCAGTTCGACGATCGGGTCGATGGTCTCGATGGCCTTCGCGCCCTCGGCCTGCAGCGGCGACGGCTCGGTCGTGTCGAACTTGTTGACGCCGACCACGATGTCCTCGCCGGCCTCGACCCGACGACGGCGATCTGCCAGTGAGGACACCAGGTTCGACTTCATGTAGCCGGACTCGACGGCCGCGACGGCACCGCCCATCGCCTGCACGCGGTCGATCTCCTCGCGCGCACCGGCGAGGATCTCGTTCACCTTCGCCTCGATGACGGGCGAGCCGTCGAAGAGGTCGTCGTACTCGAGAAGATCCGTCTCGTAGGCCAGCACCTGCTGCATGCGCAACGCCCACTGCTGGTCCCACGGACGCGGCAGGCCCAACGCCTCGTTCCACGCCGGGAGCTGGATCGCGCGCGCTCGGGCGTTGCGGGACAACGACACCGCGAGCATTTCCAGCACGATGCGCTGAACGTTGTTCTCCGGCTGGGCTTCCGTGAGGCCGAGCGAGTTGACCTGCACGCCGTAACGGAACCGGCGGTGCTTCGGGTTCTCGACGCCGTAGCGTTCCTTCGTGATCTCGTCCCACAGCTGGGCGAACGCGCGCATCTTGCACATCTCCTCGATGAACCGCACACCGGCGTTCACGAAGAAGGAGATGCGGGCGACGACCTCACCGAACTTCTCCTGCGGCACCTGACCGGAGTCGCGCACGGAGTCGAGGACCGCGATCGCCGTGCACATCGCGTACGCGACCTCCTGCGCCGGCGTCGCGCCGACCTCCTGGAGGTGGTAGCTGCAGATGTTGATCGGGTTCCACTTGGGGACGTTGGAGACGGTCCACGCCACCATGTCGGTGATCAGCCGCAGCGACGGTCCCGGCGGGAACACGTACGTGCCGCGGGACAGGTACTCCTTGATGATGTCGTTCTGCGTCGTGCCGGCGAGCGCCGACGGGTCCGCGCCCTGCTCCTCGGCCACGGTGACGTAGAGGGCGAGCAGCCACATGGCCGTCGCGTTGATCGTCATCGACGTGTTGGCGCCGCCGAGCGGGATCTGGTCGAAGAGCTGCCGCATGTCGCCGAGGTGGCTGATCGGCACGCCGACCTTGCCGACCTCGCCCTTGGCGAGTTCGTCGTCGGGGTCGTAGCCGGTCTGCGTGGGCAGGTCGAACGCCACGGACAGGCCGGTCTGGCCCTTCGACAGGTTCCGGCGGTAGAGCTCGTTGGAAGCCGCGGCCGAGGAGTGGCCCGCGTACGTCCGCATCACCCAGGGGCGGTCGCGCTCACGGTCAGCCGGGTACGGCACAGCAACCTCCCAAAAACAGCAACGTCGTTCTCCGCTGTGTTGAATTCCTCGAAGGGTACTGGCCGGTAACCAAGCCTGCGCGTGCGATTGCTCACTGAATCGAGACCACTGAGAGCATCATGAGGAGGTGACGGGGATTTACCAGACGGTCGTCGTGTTCGCGGTGCTCGGACTGCTGGCGTTGACGTTGAGGTACTTCGCGGGCAACGACAAGCGGCCCGTACCGGATCTGGACGGCACGGACTTCGGATTGCTGAGCGAGGTCGCGGTCGTCCCCACCGAAGAGGCCGCGAACGTCCTCGTGCAGAAGCTCAAGAGGAACGGCGTGCGTGCCACGCGTTCGAGAAACGCGCCTTACCAGGTGATGGTGTTCCCGGCGGACGTCCCGAACGCGCGGCTGGTGCTCAGGAGCTGACGCGCTCGACGTCGGCCCCGAGCTTGCGGAGGTTTTCCACGAACCCAGGGTAACCGCGCTCGATGTGGAAGATCTCGTAGACCTCGGTGGCCCCGTCCGCGCACAGACCGGCGAGCACGAGCCCCGCACCAGCACGGATGTCCGAAGCCCAGACCGGCGCACTGGACAGCTTGTCGATGCCGCGGATCACGGCGTGGTGACCGTCCGTGCGCGCGTCGGCCCCGAGCCTGATCATCTCGTCGATGAACCGGAACCGGGACTCGAACAGGTTCTCCGTGATCATCGCGGTGCCCTCGGACACCGTCGACAGCGCGATCGCGAACGGCTGGTTGTCCGTGGCGAAGCCGGGGTACGGCAGCGTCACGAAGTCGACGGCCTTGGGCCGTCCCTCCATGACCACGCGGAACCCCTCGTCCTCGCCTTCGTAGACGGTGACCTCGGCCCCCGCCATCCGCAGCTTCTCCAGCACGAGGTCCAGGTGGTGCGGGTTCACGCCGCGCACCCGCACGTCGCCGCGCGTCATAGCAGCAGCAAAACCCCAGGTGGCGCCCACGATCCGGTCACCGATGACGCGGTGCTCGGTCGGCTTGAGCTCCGTGACGCCGTGCACGGTGAGCGTCGAGGTGCCCGCGCCCTCGACGTTCGCGCCCATCTGCGTGAGCATCAGGCAGAGGTCGACGATCTCCGGCTCGCGAGCGGCGTTGTCGATGACCGTGGTCCCGTTGGCCAGCACCGCCGCCATCAGGATGTTCTCGGTGGCCCCCATGCTGGGGAAGTCCAACCAGATCTGCGTCCCGTGCAGCCCTTCGGCCTCGGCGACGATGCACCCGTGCTCGATCCACGTGGTCGCGCCGAGCTTCTCGAGCCCGCTCTGGTGCATGTCCAACGGCCGCGACCCGATGGCGTCCCCACCCGGCAGCGCCACGACGGCCCGCTTGCACCGCCCCACCAACGGCCCGAGCACGCAGATGCTCGCCCGGAGCTTCCCCATGGCCTCGGAATCGGCCCGATGGTTCAACTGTGCCGGGGTCGTGATCCTCGCCACGTCACCCTCGAGTTCGACCTCGCACCCGAGGCTGCGCAGAGCGTCAGCCATCAAGGGCACGTCGAGGATGTCCGGGCAGTTCGTGATGGTCGTCGTGCCCTCGGCCAACAGAGCAGCGGCCATCAACTTGAGCACGCTGTTCTTGGCGCCGACGACCTCGACCTCGCCGACCAACCGTGCGCCACCGTGTACCCGGAAATGCTCACTCACACGGCAATCCTACGTACGGCCATAGAGTGGCGAACATGGCGGTACACCTCACCAAGATCTACACGCGCGTGGGCGACGACGGCACCACAGGCCTGGGCGACTTCTCGCGAGTCCCGAAGACCGACCCGCGCATCGAAGCCTACGCAGACGTGGACGAAACGAACGCCTCCCTGGGCGTGGCCCTCGCCCTCGGCAACCTGGCCCCAGACGTCCACGAGGTGGTCCGCAAGGTCCAGAACGACCTCTTCGACGTGGGCGCGGACCTCTGCACCCCGATCGTCCCGGACCCGAAGTACCCGCCCCTCCGCGTAGCGCAGTCGTACATCGACCGCCTGGAGGGCTACTGCGACACGTTCAACGAACGCCTGGGCAAACTCGACTCGTTCATCCTGAACGGGGGCACCCCAGGAGCGGCCCTGCTGCACCAGGCCCGCACCATCGCCCGCCGAGCGGAGCGCCGCGCGTGGGCACAACTGGAAGCGGCCCCGGAGGAGACCAACGTCCTCACGGCCAAGTACCTGAACCGTCTCTCGGACCTGCTGTTCATCCTGGCCCGGGTGGCGAACCCGGACGGCGACGTCCTGTGGCAGCCGGGCGGCAACGCCTAGCCAGGCACGCTGCAGAACGCAAAGCTGCCAACCGAAGTCGCGAACGCAAGGCGACCACCGTCTTGGCCCGGCGTGCGCACGCAACCGCTCATGGCGATTGGGGCTTGACCTTGAGGTTCAAGGTCAAGCCCCGAGGCGACCGACCCCCAGGAACACAACCAACCCCGCTGCGAACCGCAACCCCACGAAACGCAAAACGACCCGCCGGAACCCCCGACGGGTCGAACCGCACAAATCAAGAAGCCCAAGGAATGGACCGCCCAGGCGGCGAAGACTCCAACCAGGACAAGAACCCGGTCAAAGCATCCGGCCCCATGGCGATCTCAACCTCACCAGAAGCAGACCGGCACCGAAGCACCGTCGCCCCCACAGGCATCGCATAAGCCTCAGGCCCAGTCGGCTCCCGCCGAGCGTCGATCTCCAGCCCATCCCGAGAGATCAACTCATTGGGCCCGGACCCGAGCGACAACACCCGGAACCACGCGAACGAATCCCCGCGGTAGTGCCCCACGCCCAGATGCCACCCGCGCCCGCGGTCGTCGAACGAGCTGCGCAGGGCGACGTGCACGCCGCCCTCCCGCAACAACCGAATCCGGCGCCAGGCGAAGTAGGCGATGACGATCGCCACCCCAAGAAGGATCAGGCCGGCAATCTCGGTGATCCCCATGGCTGCGGCCTCGTGCCCGGTCTCAGGCCGACTGTTCCACGGCCCGCACGCGCGCTGCCGCACGTGCGCGCTCTGCGTCGTCCGCGTCCTGCAGGGCGGTCCGCGCCGCGTCCACGTCGATCTCGCCCGCGAGCTCGGCGTCCTCGGCGAGAATCGATACGCCGGTGCCGGTCACGGACAGGAAGCCACCGTGCACCGCCGCGGTGACCAGGCCACCGTCGGTCGTGCGCACGCGCACCACTCCACCCTCGACCAGCTGGCCGAGCACGGGCTCGTGACCGGGCAGGATGCCGATCTCGCCCTCGGTGGTCTGCGCCGAAACAGAGGTGGCCTTACCGGACCACAAACGGCGTTCAACGGCGACCAGTTCAACGGTCATCTCGGCCACGCGTATCTCCCTCGTCGTCTGGAGTCGAACTGAAGTCTAAACGGTCGCCTGACAACCTTGCCGCCCCGCCCGGTGTCAGTACGTTCGACGACCGCCGGAAGGGGGGACGTGCAGGACTTCGAAGACTTCGTGGCGTTGCGCTCGCAGGCACTGCTGCGCACCGCCTACCTGCTGTGCGGCGGCGACAGAGGTGCCGCCGAGGACATTCTGCAGGACGTCCTCATGAGCATGTACGGCAAGTGGCGCCGCATCAAAACCTCCCCGGAGGCGTACGCGCGCACCGCGCTGGCCAATTCGGCCGCCAACCGCTGGCGGCGGCGTTCCCGCAGGCCGGAGGCACCGCTGGAACTGGGGGTGGTGCCTGCGGCCCGCGGCCACGAGCAGCAGGTGGTGGACGCGGACAGCGTGGTGCGCGCGTTGGCGCAGTTGCCCACTCGGATGCGCGCGGTGCTGGTGTTGCGGTTCTTCGACGACCTGAGCGAGGCCGAGACGGCACGCGTGCTCGGGTGCAGTGTCGGCACGGTGAAGAGCCAGACCTCGCGCGGCCTCGCCCGCATGCGCGAACTGATGGGTGAGCAGGTGCTGACGTGGAGCTGAAGCAGGCGATGGAGGCCGCGACGGCGGAGTTGGACGTGCGGCCGGGATTCGTGGGGGACGTGATGGCCGGGGGACGGCGAAGGCACACGCGCAAGCTCGTGACGGTGACCGCGGTGGTGGCACTGCTGGCGGGCGCGACGGCCGGGGTGATGGTGACGCGCACAACAGAAACCGAACCGGCCGACGCACGCGTGACGGCGGCGCCGACCGGCCCGTTCGCGGACAACGCCGATCTCCTCGCGACGGCGGCGCACCTGTGGACCGACGCGCAGAAGGAGCCGTGGAAACCGACGGAACCGGTGGCTGAAGTCACATCACCGCCGAACGTGTTCTGGACGGGACAGGCGATGTCCGGACCGGTGGCCCTGGTCGCGCAGGAGATCCGGGTGCGCAACTCCGCGCGGCCCGCGACGCTCGTCGGTCTCGTGGCCGACGGAGCGGTGGTGAGCCGTGAGGTCGTCACCGAGGAGACGAAGAGCCGTGAAGCGGGCCTCTACCGGTTCGGACCCGCGGGCGACCAGTACGTGGTGCTGACGCTCGGCAAGACGGTGTCCTGGTCGTTGAAGGCGGACCGGGGTACCGACCACCGGCTCAGCCGCTTGTGGGCGTCGGCTCCCCACGACGCAGACGGCGCCGTCTACACGGTCGTTCAGCCGTCCGACAGGCCCGTGTTCGTACGCGGCGACTCGGTGCCGAAGTCCGACGACTTCGCGCAGCAGGCGATCCTCGGCTCCGGCTACTACCCGCAGGGCCCGTTCATGCCGCATCCCGGCGTCGGCTGGAACGGCCAGCAGTGCGCGACAGACGGCCCACCGCAGCCGGCCAGCTGGCCGGGCACGAACGTGCCGACGGCACAACAGGAACTCCAGAAGCGCGCCCTGCTCGACTACCTGGTCAGCTGGGACTCGGCCGGCACCTGGAGCGTCTGCGCGTGGCTGCCGGACGGCCGCTACGCGCTGATGTTCGAGGCGTACGGCGAGCTCTACGGCGCGCTGTACCGCCCGGACGGCACGTTTAGCGCGCCCGCGTTCGGCGGCAGGGCCGTCAAGGGGCAGCCGGCGGTGCTGCCGCTCCCGGACGGCCAGGGCACGATCGTCGCCGACTTCAACGGCTACCTCGGCCCCGATGGACGGGAGCACGCCTGGCTGGCCCCGGCGGGCACCAAGGAGGTCACCGTGGTGCAGCAGGGCGCGTCCACCGTGGTCCAGCTGCCCTAGCGGCGCCCGGCTCGTGCCCGGCGTCCAGCCGTGCCACGAATGCCAGACCGGCCCGGCCGCGCAGAGCTTTGAACACCCGAGCGCCGCCGTCCAGCGGTGTCCAGGAACCAGAGCGCCCTGTCTAGCTGTGCCAGGAGCGAACCAGCGCAGCCGTGCCGGGGGCGCCACAGCACACCAGCCCAGCCGTGCCGCGAACACCAGGGCGCCCCTGTCCAGCCCTTCCCAGGACCGGCAGCGCGCCGCCGTTTAGCCGTGCCAGGAGCGCCAGAGCGTTGCGTAGGTGCCGTCTCTGGCCACCAGGTCGTCGTGCGAGCCCAGCTCCACGACGCGGCCCTCGTCGACGACCGCTATCCGGTCAGCGTCACGCGCGGTCTGCAGCCGGTGCGCGATCGCGATCACCGTGCGTCTCTCCCGCACGGCCGCGATCGCGCGCTCGGCGTGCCTGGCCGTCGCCGGGTCCAGCGAGGACGTCGCCTCGTCCAGCACCAGCGTGTGCGGGTCGGCGACCTCGACCCTGGCCAGCGCGAGTTGTTGCGCCTGCGCGGGATCCAGTTCGACGCCGCCTGCTCCGAGCCTTGTCTCCAGGCCCTCGGGTAGCTCGTCGAACCAGCGTGCGCCGACGAGTTGCAACGCCTCCAGCAGGTTCTCGTCGGGGGCGTCCGGTGCTGCCATCGCCAGGTTCTCGCGGACCGTGCCGATGAACACGTGGTGTTCCTGCGTCACCAGGACGATCCGCTGTTCGCCCGCGGCTGTGAGGTCCGCTACCGGCACGCCGCCTACGAGCACCGAGCCCTCGGACGGCCTGTCCACGCCCGCGATCAGCCTGCCGAGCGTCGACTTGCCCGCGCCGGAGACGCCGACGATCGCCAGCCGTTCTCCTTGCTGCACCACGAGATCTACGCCGTGCAGCACCTCGTGGCCGTCCACATAGGAGTAGCGGACGCCGCGCACCTCGATGCGGTCGTCGGCCGGGTCGGGTACCTCCGGCGAGGATTCGCCGTGCGCTCCGATGCCCTCGATCCGCGCGAACGAGGCGCCCGCGCGTTGCAGGAACTCGATCCAGAACATGATGCGTTCCATCGGTTCGACCAGCCGCCACACCCACAGCACCGCCGTGACGACGACCTCGAGCCGCACCCCGTCGTTCGCGTAGAAGAAGCCGCCGACCAGCAGCACGAGGACGGCCGGGACGACGTTCAGGAAGGTGGTGGCGGGGAACAGGACGTTCCGCAGCCGCAACGTGCGCATCCGGGCCCGGAACGCCCGCGCGATGGCGGTGTCCGCGGCCGCGACCATCCTGTCCCGCAGCCCGTACGTCTCGATCGTCCGGCTGCCTTCGCCGACCGCCGCGGAGATCTCGGCGACGTCGCCGTTGGCCTCGCTCTCGACGAGGTAGGCCTCGCGCGCACGGACGAGGTACCAGCGCGTCGCCCACAGCACGAACGGCATGCCGGCCAGCGACACCAGGCCCAGCACGGGATCCAGCCAGAACACCGCCGCGAACACGACGACGAGGTGCACGGCGCCCGTGAGCACCTCGGGCACGCCGTCCCGCAACGCCTGGCCGACCACGCCGACGTCGCTCGTCACGCGGGTGAGCAGGTCGCCGGTGCTCAGCCTGTCGACCACCCGTGCGGGCAACGCCAGCGTCCGCGCCACCGCCTCTTCCCGCAGCGACGCGAGGAACCGCTCGCCGAGCCGCGCCGTCAGCAAAGCGCTGTACCGCACCAACAACAGGTGCGCCAGCGCGGCACCGAGCACGCCGAGCGCGAGCGCGTCCACAGTGGACAGCGTCAGCGTGCCCGCCTCCACGCCGCCGACGATCTTGCCGAGCAGGTAGGGACCGACCAGCGCCGACACGGCCGAGAGCACCGTCATCAGCAGCACCGCGGCCAGCGCGGGCCGTTCGCCCCGCAGCAGCTGCGCCGCCGCCTGCCGCACCTCACGCCGGTCCGCGACCGGGAGCCTGGTGATCATCGGCTCTCCTCCAGCCGCACGACCTGGTCCGCCTGCCCCGCCCACAACGGCGACGACGACACCACGACCGTCGTGCGCCCCGTCCGCCGTTCCCGTACCCGCTTCGCCACCGCCGCCTCGGTGACGGCGTCCAGCGCCGACGTGGGCTCCACCAGCACCAGCAGATCGGGCTCGCTCAGCAACGCCCGCACGAGCCGCAACCGTTGCCGCTGACCGCCGGACACGTTGCGCCCCTGCGATTCCAGGTGCGAGTCGAGCCCGTCCGGCATCGCCTCGACGACGTCGACAGCGGCGGCCGCGTACAGCGCCTCGTCCAGTTCGCGATCGAGGTGCTCCCCCACCGACACGGCCTCGCGCACGGTGCCGGGGAACAGGTAGTCGTCGTTGTCCGCCACCACACCGGGCAGCCGGTCGACCGCCTCCCTGGCCGCCGTCGCGTTGGCCGAGACGACCACCGTCAACGCCCCTGTCTTCACGTCCAGCGGCCCGGGATCGTCGCTCTTCTCGTCCGGCTGCAACCGCAGCACGTCGATCACCCGCCGCGCCGACACCAGCGCACGAGGAATCGCGTCCGCACCCTCCATGAAGAACGCCACGGGCACCGTCAACGTCGTGACGTACAGGTAGACCGCGAGCATCTCCTCGATCGTGATCGCCCCGGACACCACCATCCGCGCCACGATCCACGTGACCACGGCGAGGAACACCGCGGGCAGCCCCCACGTCACCGCCTGCACCCAACTGAGCCAGGACGACACCCGGTACCCGTCCCGCAGCACCTCGCGCGACATCCCGCGAAACCGCGCCTCGAACGCGGGCTTCCCGCCGATGCCGGACAACACCCGCAGCCCACCGACGATGTCCCCGGCCCGAGCGCTCAGCTCCCCCTGCCGGTCCCGGTACCCGGCCTCCACCTCGTGCAGCCGCTTCAGCACCGGCCCGGTGACCAGCGCGAGCACCGGCACCCCGAGCAACACCACCACGGCGACCAACGGCGAGATCCGCACCAGCAACACCGCGGTGGCCGCGTACGCGATCACCGCCCCCACCCCGGGCCCGGTGCTGGTCAACGCGTGCGCCAACCGCGCCGTGTCACCGTTCTGCAGGTACGTGAGCTCCCCTGTGGACAGCTTCCGCCGCACCACCCCGCCCAACCGGGTGACGTGCCGCACCACGATCTGCGCCGTCCGCAACGCGGCGTCGGTCCGCACCAACGTCATCGTCCGGTGCCGAGCGATGAACACCAACGCGAGCCCGACACCCACCAGCACCAAGGCCCCGCACCACCACACCAGAGCCACCCGGTCGCCACCCCGCAACCCGTCCTCGACGGCCCGCGAGATCAAGTACGGCGGCACCATGAGCCCGCACATGGACAACGAGCCCCACCACGCCCCGGCGAGCACCCGCCCGCGCTGCACGCGCACGAGCCACCACAGGTACCACCAGGGCGAGCGCAGATCCGGATTCCCGGGATCGGCGTGAGGAACGTGTCGGGCCATACCCCGACCTTGCCATCACTCAGCAGCCGCCACGACCGATTTCGCCTTCAGGCTAATCGCACCAACGGCCGTAGCGCCCAACGCCGCGATGAACGCAAACGCGTAGAAGCCCCACGGATGCGCCAGTCCAGCCGTGAGCAACGCACCGCCCAACAACGGCCCACTAATAGCGCCCAACCGCCCCACCCCAGCGGCCCACCCGATGCCGGTGGCCCGGTTCTCCTCGTAGACCCGCCCGGCAAAGGCGTAAACGAGCACCTGAGCGCTGAACACGAAGCACCCGGCCAAGAACACGGCGACGTAAACCCCCACCCCGGGCAACTTGACGCTCAACAGCGCCAAGAACACCACGGCCCCGGCGAACCACCCGACGGCCGCAGGCCGGACTCCGATCTTGTCCGCCACCGCACCGGCGATGAGAAGTCCAACCACAGCACCGATGTTGAGCGTCAGCAGCAACGCCAACGCCGTCCCGAGCTCGTACCCGGCACTGCGCATGATCTGCGGCAGCCAGGTGTTCAGCCCGTACACCAACAACAACCCCATGAACGAGGCGACCCAAAAGGCCACAGTGGCCTTCCGCAACCCGGGCCGGAACAACGACCCGACAGCCTCCAACGCGGGCGCCGTCCGCACCACGGTCTCCGGCAAGTGCTTGACCATCAACGGAATCAGCACCAGAGCGGGCAAGCCCCCACCACGAACAGCGCGCGCCACCCCCACTCCGGAATGAGCACGATCCCCAGCAACGCCGTGATGACAGCACCCACGTGGTACCCGGTCATGATCAGCGTGGTGGCCCGCCCACCCCGCTGGGGCTGAGCCTCGTTGACCAACGCGATGGCCGTGGGCAGACACCCGCCAAGCCCAAGCCCCGCGAGGAACCTGAGCACCCCGAACGTCATCGCGTCCGGCGCGAACGCACACGCCAGCGTGAACACCGAGAACCCGGCCACCGCAAAGATCATCACCTTGCGCCGCCCGATGACGTCGGTGATGGTCCCGATGACCAGCGCACCGATCATCATCCCGACCAGCCCGGCCGTGGACACGGCACTGGCGGAGGCGGTGGTGAGCAGCTTCTCCTGCAACAGCACGGGAATCACCGTGCCGAGCACCACCAGATCAAAGCCGTCCAGCAGAACCGCGGTCCAACAGAGCGGCAGCACCCACTTGTTCACGCGCACTCTCCTCGTCGAGGTGATGCCGTGCATCGTGGGCCTTCAGGCCGGGCAGCGGGGAGCCCGGTTTCCACTCAACGGAAAGCTGTCGAGCACCGACAGGTGCGGGACGACACGCCGAACGCCGAAGGGCCGTCCCTCCACAAAGGAGGAACGGCCCTTCGAAAAGCTGGAAACCTCAGTTACCGGCCAGCTTCTTGGCGTTGGCCTCGACGTCGTCCAACCCGCCGCAGGAGAAGAACGCCTGCTCCGGGAAGTGGTCGAACTCGCCCTTGCAGACGCGGTCGAACGCCTCGACGGTGTCCTTGATCGGCACGAACGAGCCGACCTGACCGGTGAACTTCTCCGCGACGAAGAAGTTCTGGCCGAGGAAGCGCTCGAGACGACGCGCACGACCGACGAGGACCTTGTCCTCCTCGGAGAGCTCGTCCATACCGAGGATGGCGATGATGTCCTGCAGCTCCTTGTACTTCTGCAGGATCCGCTTCACCTCCTGGGCCACCCGGTAGTGCTCCTCGCCGACGATCGACGGCTCGAGGATTCGAGACGACGACGACAGCGGGTCGACGGCCGGGTAGATGCCCTTCTGGGAGATCGGACGGGAAAGCTCCGTCGTCGCGTCCAGGTGAGCGAAGGTGGTCGCCGGGGCGGGGTCGGTGTAGTCGTCCGCGGGCACGTAAATGGCCTGCAGCGAGGTGATCGACTTACCGCGCGTCGAGGTGATGCGCTCCTGGAGCTCACCCATCTCGTCGGCCAGCGTCGGCTGGTAACCCACGGCGGAAGGCATGCGGCCCAGCAGGGTCGACACCTCGGAACCGGCCTGGGTGAAGCGGAAGATGTTGTCGATGAAGAGCAGCACGTCCTGGTTCTGCACGTCGCGGAAGTACTCCGCCATCGTGAGAGCGGACAGCGCGACGCGCATACGCGTGCCGGGCGGCTCGTCCATCTGACCGAAGACGAGGGCGGTGTCCTGGAGGACCTCCATCTCCTCCATCTCGAGGAGGAGGTCGGTGCCCTCACGGGTGCGCTCACCGACGCCGGCGAAGACCGAGGTGCCGGAGAACTCACGCGCGATACGCGTGATCATCTCCTGGATCAGAACGGTCTTGCCGACACCCGCGCCGCCGAACAGGCCGATCTTGCCGCCCTTGACGTACGGGGTGAGGAGGTCGATGACCTTGACGCCCGTTTCCAGGATCTCGGTCTTGCCCTCGAGCTGGTCGAACGACGGCGCCTTGCGGTGGATGCCCCACTGCTCGCCGTCGCGGCCGAGGCCGGGCTGGTCGAGGCAGTCGCCGAGGGCGTTGAAGACGTGGCCCTTGACGATGTCGCCGACGGGCACCGAGATCGCGGCGCCGGTGTCGGAGACGACAGCGCCGCGGACCAGGCCGTCGGTCGGCTGCATCGAGATGGTGCGGACGAGGTTGTCGCCGAGGTGCTGCGCGACCTCGAGGGTCAGCGTCTTGGCGACGGCCTCGAACGTGATCTCCACGTTCAGGGCGTTGAACAGCTCGGGCACGGCGTCGCGCGGGAACTCCACGTCGACGACCGCACCGATCACCCGGACCACACGGCCGGTGCGGGTGGTGGTGGCAGTAGCACTCATGTCACTCATCACTTCCTGCGCCACCGGTAAGCGCGGCAGCGCCACCGACGATCTCGCTGATCTCCTGGGTGATCTGGGCCTGACGGGCCGAGTTCGCCGCCCGGCTGAGGTTCCGGACCAGCTCCGTCGCGTTGTCCGTCGCGGCCTTCATGGCCGTACGACGGGCAGCAGACTCCGAAGCCGCCGCCTCCAGCATGGCGGAGAACAGGCGAGTCTTCACGTACTTGGGGAGCATCGCACCGAGAAGTGCCTCGGCGCTGGGCTCGAAGTCGTACACCGCGCGCGGCCCCTTCGGGGTCTCACCGGTGTACTCGACCTCCATCGGAGCGATCCGGCGGGCGGTCGGCGTCTGGACCAGCATGGACTTGAACTCGGTGTACACGATGTGGATCTCGTCCACACCCTGCGCACCGTTCTCCGTGCCCTCCTGGAACGCCTCCACCAGCGTGTCACCGGCCTCGACGGCGTTGACGTAGTGCGGGGTCTGCGAGAACCCGCTCCACGAACCGGTGACCTCGCGGCGACGGAACTGGTAGTAGCCCTGGCCCTTGCGGCCGGTCACGTACAGCACCGGCTCCTTGCCCTCGGACCGGAGCAGCTGCAGCAGCTGCTCGGCGGCCTTGAGGACGTTGGCGTTGTAGCCACCGCACATGCCCTTGTCACTGGTCACGACCAGGACAGCGGCGCGCTTCGGGTTCGCGCGCTCGGTGAGCAGCGGGTGGTCGAGGTTCGCCGAGGCCTCGGCCAACGCGGAGAGCACGTTCGTGATCTCGTCCGCGTACGGCCGGGAGGCCGCGACCCTGGTCTGCGCCTTCGCGAGGCGAGACGTCGCGATGAGCTCGTAGGCCTTCGTGATCTTCTTGGTCGAGTTGACCGTTCGGATCCGTTGGCGGAGCTCCCGAATCTGTGCGCCCATGGCTCAGATCACTTCTTGGTCGGCTCGGGCTTGTTGACCTTCACCGACTCCTGGCCGACCTTGTCGGCGTCGAGCGCCTTCGCGGGGGCCTCGTTGACGATGGTCGAGCCGTCGGAAGCGGTGAACTGCTTCTTGAACTCCTTGACCGCGTCGACAACGCGCTTCTGAGCGTCGTCACCGAACTGCTTGGTCTCGACGATCGAGCCCAGCAGGTCGGCGTGGTTGCGGCGCAGCGAGTCCTTGAAGTCGGCCACGAAGCGACGGATGTCGGCGACGGGGACGTCGTCCAGGTGGCCCTTGGTCGCGGCGAAGATCTCGACGACCTGCTCCTCGACGGGGACCGGCGAGTACTGGCCCTGCTTGAGCAGCTCGACCAGACGGGCACCGCGGTCCAGCTGGGCGCGCGAGGCGGCGTCGAGGTCGGACGCGAACGCGGAGAAGGCCTCCAGCTCGCGGAACTGCGACAGGTCGAGACGCAGCGAGCCCGCGACCGACTTCATCGCCTTGATCTGCGCGGCACCACCGACGCGGGAGACCGAGATACCCACGTTGACGGCCGGGCGGACACCGGCGTTGAACAGGTCGGACTCGAGGAAGCACTGACCGTCGGTGATCGAGATGACGTTGGTCGGGATGTACGCCGACACGTCGTTCGCCTTGGTCTCGATGATCGGGAGACCCGTCATCGAACCGCCGCCGAGCTCGTCCGACAGCTTCGCGCAACGCTCGAGGAGACGCGAGTGCAAGTAGAAGACGTCGCCGGGGTAGGCCTCGCGGCCCGGCGGGCGACGCAGCAGCAGCGAGATGGCGCGGTACGCCTCGGCCTGCTTGGTCAGGTCGTCGAAGATGATGAGGACGTGCTTGCCCTCGAACATCCAGTGCTGGCCGATGGCGGAGCCGGTGTACGGCGCCAGCCACTTGAAGCCGGCCGAGTCGGAAGCCGGGGCGGCGATGATCGTCGTGTACTCGAGCGCGCCCGCCTCCTCCAGCGCGGTCTTGACGCCCGCGATGGTGGAGCCCTTCTGGCCGATGGCGACGTACACGCAGCGGACCTGCTGCTTGGGGTCGCCCGACTCCCAGGCCTTCTTCTGGTTGATGATCGTGTCGATGCAGACCGCGGTCTTGCCGGTCTTGCGGTCACCGATGATCAACTGACGCTGGCCGCGGCCGATCGGGGTCATCGCGTCGATGGCCTTGATGCCGGTCTGCATCGGCTCGGACACCGGCTGGCGCTGCAGCACGGTGGCGGCCTGCAGCTCCAGCGCGCGGTTGTCGTCGGCGACGATGTCACCGAGGCCGTCGATCGGCTGGCCCAGCGGGTTGACGACGCGGCCGAGGAAGCCGTCGCCGACCGGAACCGAGAGGACCTTGCCGGTCCGGCGGACTTCCTGGCCCTCTTCGATCTTGTCGAAGTCACCGAGGATGACCGCACCGATGTTGCGGACCTCGAGGTTCAGCGCGACGCCGAGGACGCCGCCGGGGAACTCGAGAAGCTCGTTGGTCATCGTGCCCGGAAGGCCCTCGACGATGGCGATGCCGTCGTAGGTCTCGGAGACGGTACCGACCTCTTCCCGGCTGACCTCCGGGGAGTAGCTCTCGACGTACTTCTCGATCGCACTGCGGATCTCGTCCGACGAGATCGTCAGCTCCGCCATGTCGTTCCTGCTCTCACTTCTTCGTACTTGGGAAAGGGCTCGGGGGCTAGCTGGCGAGATTGCGGCGCAGTGCCGCCAACCGGCCGGCGATGCTTCCGTCGATGATCTCGTCGCCGATCTTGATCGAGAGGCCGCCGCCCAGCGAGGGGTCGACCTCCACGTGCAGCGCGATCGGGCGCGAGTAGATCGTGGTCAGCGTCGCGGTCAAGCGGTCGACCTGCTCTGCCGTCAGCTCCACAGCGGACTTCACGTGCGCGACGGAACGCTGACGGCGCTTGGCAGCCAGGTCGGCGAGCTCGGAGAGCCCGTCCGCCACGCGCACTCCGCGCGGGTTGCTGATCAGCTGGTCCACCAGGGACTTGGTGACCGGGCTGACCTTCCCCTGGATCAGGGAGTCGACCAGGGCGACCTTGCCGGCGTTGTCACCAGCGGGGTCCGCCAGCAGCAGTTCGAGCTCGTTCGAGCCGGCAACGATGCGACCGAGCCGGAACAGTTCGTCCTCGGTGGAGTCGAGCTGACCGTCACGCTCCGCGCGCACCAGCAGCGCGGTGCGGGCGAGCGACTCGACGCCGTCCACGAGCTCGCGCGGGCTGGACCAGCGCGCGGTCACGACGGCGACCAGGACCTGCAGGGTCTCCTCGCCGACCTTGCCCGAGAACAGGCCGCGCAGCAGCTGCTCGCGACCGGAGGCCTCGGACGAGGCGTCGGCGAGAGCGCCGCGCAGCGTCCGCTGCTCGATCAGCAGGCCGAGCACGGCGAAGAGCTCCTCGCCGAGCTTGGCGAGGTCGTCCGTCGACGTGGTGGCGTCGGCCAGCTCCAGCAGCCGCAGTTCAGCGGCTGCCAGAGCTTCACGACTTGCGGCGTGCAACGTCATCGGCAGCCTCTACTTGCTCGCGGGCGCCGCGACGGCGTCCAGCTCGTTGAGGAAGCGGTCGACGGTGCCGCGGCGGCGGGAGTCGTCCTCGAGGGACTCGCCCACGACCTTGCTCGCCAGTTCGACGGCGGTGCGGCCGAGGTCGGCACGCAGTTCCGCGACGATCTGGGCGCGCTGAGCGTCCAGCTGGTGCTGGCCCTGCGCGACGATGCGCGCGGACTCGGCCTGCGCCTGCTCACGCAGCTCCTCGACGATCTGCAGGCCCTCGGCCCGAGCGTCGTCGCGGATGCGGGCGGCCTCGGCGCGAGCCTCGGCCAGCTGCTCCTTGTACTGCTCAAGAGTGCGCTGAGCTTCGGCCTGAGCCTGCTCCGCCTTCTCGATGCCACCCTCGATCTTGGCCGTCCGCTCCTCGTACAACGCCTCGAAGCGCGGTGACACGAACTTCTTGATGACGAAGAGGAGGAGCAGGAACGCGACGAGACCGAGGATGATCTCCGAGGTGTGCGGCAGGACCGGGTTGACCGGACCTTCCGCTGCCAGGATGAGGGTGTCCATCACGGTTTCTCCTAACGCGGTGAAGGGTTAGGTCAGGCCGCGGTCGCGATGAAGTACACGACGAAGCCGATCAGCGCGAGGACCTCGACGATGGCGAAGGTGGTCCACGCAAGGCTGAGCAGGACGCCGCGGGCCTCGGGCTGGCGGGCGGTGCCGCTGATGACCGAGGAGAAGATCAGACCCACGCCGATGCCGGGGCCAATGGCCGCGAGACCGTAACCGATGGCCGCGAGACCCGGGTTGATGGAGCCGGCGTCCTGGGCAATCTGGAGAGCGCTCACTGTTGCTGTTCCCTTTCCAACTCGGTCCGCGAGAGTTCGCGGATCGGAGGCTTTGTGCTGTTACTCAGTGCTCTTCTGCCAGCGCCATGCCGATGTAGCTGGCAGACAGCAGCGCGAAGATGTAGGCCTGGAGGCACATGATCAGCGCTTCCAGGAAGGTCAGCGCGATGGCGAAGGCGAAGGACACCGGCGCCACGATGACGGTCAGCCCGCCATTGAGCAGCAGGAACTCACCGGCCAGGGTGAACACCAGCAGCAGGAGGTGACCCGCGAACATGGCCGCGAAAACTCGGATCGCCAGCGTGAGCGGGTTGAGGATGAACTTCTGGAAGAACTCGATCGGGATCAGCAGCGGGAGCACGAACCACGGCGCGCCCGGCGGAATCGTCTGGTGCTTCAAGTAGCCCGTGAAGCCGTGCCGCTTGAACCCGACGAAGTGGTACACCGGGTAAACGACGAGCAGCGAAACCGCGAGCGGGAAGCCGATGTGCGACATCGTCGGGAACTGAATGATCGGGATGAGCCCGAACAGGTTGTTCACCAGGACGAAGGTGAAGATCGTGAGAATCAGCGGGATGAAGGGCTTGAAGTCCTTCGCGCCGATCTGCTCCCTGGCGATGTTGTTGCGCCCGAAGTCGTAAACCGACTCGGCGGCGAACTGGAACTTGCCGGGGATGAGCTTCATGTTGCGTGTCGCGGCGACGAAGAACACGCCGATGATCACGATCGACAGCACCAGCAGGACCATCGGCTTCGTGACCGAGCCGAAGATCGGCGGGAGGAAGAAGTCCTTCACACCGGGAGCGACGAACTCGCCCCCCGAAGCCAGCAACTTGGTCACTGTGTTCCTTCCGGTTCTCCCGGCCGGCGTTCACTCCGCCGGGGGAATCGTCACGATCTGGACTTAACGTACCTTACGGTTCGCAAGCGACTACCAGAGGCACCCATTCGATCGGGTGTCCCTGGTCACGCGGACCATATCAGCAGGTCTAGGCGCCTTCGGAGGCGGGGACCACCATCTGACTACGGCTCCGCTTGGAGGCTCTGGCCTCCAGGAACGACGTCACGAGCACCGTCGCCACCAGGGTGATTCCGAGCGCCTTGGGTTCGAGCCACGACTGGTTGCGCAGCAGGATCACCGCCAGTAGCAGGACCATCAGCTTGCCCATGAATCCGCCGAGTGCGGCGACCATCACGAACATCGGATCCATGGCCGCCGTCTTGCGCATCAAGAACAGCGTGGCAAGGCTCGAAACGATGGCGATGGCACCACCGATCAATGACCCGAAGAGACCAGCGGTCCCCCAGATCACAGTTGACACGGCCACGCCGAGGACAAACGTGCCGAGCGCGGCCCACGCGGCCGCTCGGAACATTTCCCCGGCGAGCCGCTGGACGACCAGCTCGTGCGTGACGGCCTTGTCCGCGTCGCTCATGTCCCGAAGTGTAGGAACTGCCATATGAGACCTTGCGGGCAGCCCCTGATTAACGACGGTTAAGCGGCCCCAAACAAGATGGCGTACCAATTTCCCGGCCGCACAGGATCTGCTCGTCGAGCTCCGCCAGCCGCTGTCCGGGCCGGACTCCCAGTTCGTCGGCGAACATCCGGTGAACAACTCGGTGGATCTGCAGGGCGTCCGCAGAACGCCCTCCCCGGTGCAGCGCGAGCATCAGGAACTCCGCGAACCGCTCGCGCAACGGGTGCTTTCGGTTCAACGCGCGCAGTTCGGGGACCAGTTCGCGATGCGCGCCGAGCCCGATCCTGCGCTCGACGGCGACGACTCGTTCCTCGTCCAGCCGGTCGGCCTCGAACCGCATCGCCTCCGACGTCACGTCGGCGAGCGCCGGGCCGCGCCACAACGACAACGCCTCGCGCACGTGGCCGAACTCGGTCTGGGCGTCGGGGTCGCGGCGCGCTGCCGAGCCGCGGAGACCTGGAGCGTGGAGTTCGCCCGCGCCGGCGGCTCGTCCCAGACCTGGTGGACGAGGTCGTGCTGCGACACCGGTCTTCCCGCGTGCGGCAGGAGGGCGGCGAACAGGCAACGCAGCTTGGACTACAGCGCGGTGTCGCCCACGAAGGCGTGGGACACCGGTCGCGTCTGGAACGTGCCGGTCGGCCGCGACTACGCCGACGGCCAGCAGCACTGCGCCGAGGGGTGGTCACTGCAGGACGACGGCACGTTCAAATTGCTTGGACGTCCGTGCGTGGAGAACCCGATCTGACGTTGATGCGTCAGGACTTCCTGGCGTCCCGCAGCCTGGGAATCACCGAGACCACGAACGTCACGATCAGCCCGATGACGAAGCACGTGGCCACGATGATCGGGTCGAACAGCGTGAGGGCCACGGCACCGAACGCCAGAACGCCGGCCCACAAGTAGATGAGCAGCACGGCACGGCGTTGCGAGTGGCCGATCTCCAGCAGCCGGTGGTGCAGGTGCATCTTGTCCGGCGAGAACGGGCTCTCGCCGCGCCTGGTGCGGCGGATGATCGCCATCAGCAGGTCGAGCAGCGGCACGAACAGCACGGCGGCGACCACGATCAGCGGCGAGAGCAGACCGAGCAGGTCGGCCGCGCTGCCGGTGGCCTGGTTGATCTTGCCGGACGCGCTGGTGGTGGCGGCGGCGAGCATGAGGCCGATGAGCATGGAGCCCGAGTCGCCCATGAAGATGCGCGCGGGGTTGAAGTTGTGCGGCAGGAAGCCGAGGCAGGCGCCCGCGAGCACGGCGGCGATCAGGGCGGGCGGGTAGGCCTCGACGGCGCCCTGGCGTTCGACGAGCAGGCCGATCGAGAACACGGCCGTCGCGGCGGCGGCGATGAGGCCGATGCCGGCGGCGAGTCCGTCGAGGCCGTCGACGAAGTTCATCGCGTTGATCATGGTGACCGCGAGCAGCACGGTCAGCAGCGCGCCCTGGTTCTGGTCGAGCGAGATGGTCGCGCCGCCGTCCCACGGCACCCACGCGATCATCCACTGCAGGCCGAACAGCACGAGGATGCCCGCAGCGGTGACCTGGCCGGCGAGCTTGGTGAGCGAGTCGAGCTCGAACCTGTCGTCGATCGCGCCCACGAGCACGATGACGCCGCCCGCGACGATGACGCCCCACGGGTCGTTGGAGAAGTCGAACGCCGCCCGCAGCACCGGCAACTGGTGCGCCACGAACATGCCGCACAGCACGCCGCCGTAGATGGCGACACCACCCATGCGCGGCATCGGCTGCACGTGCACGTCCCGTTGCCGCGGATAGGCCACTGCCCCGAGCCGGAACGCCATGGCGCGCACCAGACCCACGAGCAGGAACGTCACGACGGCAGCGATCAACGCGACGAGCAGGTACTCGCGCACGGGGAGGACGAACGAGGATGCGGGCCCCACGGGCCTACCAATCAATCGGGAATGTTCGGGGTGGTCGCCACGGTACTCGCGGCGACCATGATCAATTCTGGCAGCCGCCCGCTACCGCGCGATCTCGACCTCGACGCCGAGCACCTCGTCGACGTCGGCCTTGCTCACCGCGCCCTCGCGCAGGATCAGCGCGTCCGGCCCGGTGAGGTCGACGATCGTCGAGGCGATGTTCTCCCCGCTCAGTCCACCGTCGAGGTACACGGGCACGGCGTCGCCGAGCTGGTCGCGTGCCTCCTGCGCACTGGACGCGGGCGCGTGCCCGGTCCGGTTCGCACTCGACACGGCCATCGGACCGACGTCCCTGAGGAGTTCCAGCGCGACCGGGTGCAACGGCATGCGCAACATGACCGTGCCGCGCGTCTGCCCCAGATCCCACGCCAGGCTCGGCGCGTGCGGCAGCACGATGCTCAACCCACCGGGCCAGAACGCCTCGATGAGAGCCCGCGCCTGCCGGGGCACGCTCAGCACCAGCCCGTCGATCGTGGTCCAGGACCCGACCAGCACCGGCACGGGCATGTCGGGCCCGCGCCCCTTGGCGTCGAGAAGACTCCGGACGGCTTCCGCGTCGAACGCGTCGCAGCCGATCCCGTAGACGGTGTCGGTGGGCAGGACGACGAGGCGTCCGCTTCGCACCGCACCGGCGGCAGCGGCGAGTCCCGCCGCGCGGTTGCCCGGTTCGCTGCAGTCGTAGACCGTGCTCACCTCGGTGAGCCTAGCCATCCAGCCCGATCGGGTGACGCAAGGCCCGCCCTAACCGCGCCTGGGGTGCCCGACCTGTGCCTCGATTCTCACTTTGCGCAGTTGCGGCCAGCCTGACCAGGGACTGTTTGAGCCCGTGAGTTGTAAGTAGTTCAACGCATCCCCCAAACGGGCGCACAACTGTAAGGTCATGGGTCGACCACAGAGCGCAATGGGGGAGGGTCGAGCTTCTGTGTCTGAAGAAGTTGTGACGAGCGGGAAAGTCGGCAGCAGCTTCACCGACATCTTCGGCAGCGGGCTCACCGCCGTCATGGACGCGGGCAGGGCCGTGGCGATCGCCGTGGAGACCCAGCAGCTGTCCGTCGACCCGCACCTGGTCGACGCCATGATCAAGAAGCTGAACGGAATGAAGGATGCCCTCGACCGTGTCATGCAGCGGTCGGCGGTCCTCAGCCAGGACACCAAGCTCGGCGGTGGCTATGCCGAGCAGATCAGCGCCAGCAACAGGACTTTCGGCGAGGCCGCGCAGCAGACGCTCCGGGACTTGCTCAAGGCGATCGACGAGCTGAAAACGCAGATCGAGAAGAGCCGGGCCACCTACAAGGCCTCCGACCAGGACTCCGCCGATTCGATGAAGAAACTTGGGAAGTGATGAAGCGCATCCTCGTCGCCACAATCGGACTGGCAGCCCTCACCGCCGGGTGCACCGGGAACACGGTCAGCGGCGACCCTGCACCGACGAGTGGCGGCTCTACGCCCACCAGCACTTCGAGTTCCGCATCGGGCCTCGAAGGGGTCAAGCCGTGTGACCTGCTCAGTGAGGCAGAGGTGACCGGTCTCGGGCTCAAGTACCCGGGAGAGGCAGAGCAGCTCGGAGTCGCGATCACGTGCTCTTGGAACATCAGCGGCAACGGCGGACTCCTCGCGGGCATCCGCACGAAGTCCGGCCTCGCGGACCTGAACCTCTCCGGCGACAAGATCAGCGACGTGAAGGTCGGCAAGTACGACGCTAAGAAGGTCGAGGCACAGGACGGCGCGAAGAACATTTGCACCTTCGCCATCGCGGTCTCGGATTCGTCCTCGGTCGTGGTGATCGGCAACCTCACCGGCACCTCGGACGACACCGCCGCCGCATGTGAACGGTCTTCCAAGGCCGCCGAGCTGATCGCACCGAAGCTGCCGTAACGCCGCACGAGGGGGAATCTCATGGCGCCCGTCAAACCCACCGTCCCACACCCGAACGCGAACTACCCCGGTGTGGCGCACGAGCAGATGCAGAAGCTGGTCACCGAGAAGTACGTGGCCGGCGCCGCCGACCCGGTGATCGACGCCTGGGCCAAGATCGGTGAGCAGTTCAAGACCCTGGCCACCGACTTCAACATCCTGGTCAACGGGTCGCAGTCGGCGTGGACCGGCAAGGCGGCAGAGGGTGTCAGAACGGCGCTCGGCAAGGTGGGGACGTTCGCCGACAACACCGGCGAGGGCTTCGAGCGCACCTCCAAGGCCATCGCCGAGCAGCGGAACGCCGCGGGCCAGGCACACAGCACCATGCCGCCGGTGGTGAAGTTCAGCCCCGGCGACATCTTCACGAAGTGGGCCACCCCCGCGGTCATCTTCCCGCCGGCCATGGTGGGCGCCCCGTTCGAGATGGTCGCCAAGCACCAGGAACAGCAGGCGGCCAAGGCCGAAGCCGTCCAGGTCATGCAGACGCGGGACAACACGATGATGGCCGCAGCGATGTCCATGCCCACCATGGAATCCACGCCGAAGGTCACGCAGGACCCCGGCGTGGTGACGCCGCCCGGCCACAACAACAACTCGAACACCAACCTGGGCAACGTCAACGCCAATCAGCAGTTCGGCAACAACAGCAACGGCATGCCGTCGTTGCCGCCTCCCGGCAACGGCACGACCAACGCCGCGTGGGCAGCGCCCAAGACCAGCGACCCGGGGCTGAACAACCCGAACAACCCGCCCGGCGGCCAGAACAGGCCTCCCGTCGGACCCCCGATCGGCCCGCCCGGAGGGTTCCCTCCCGGCATGCGGCCGCCCGGCGCGGGTCAGAACGGCAGGCCCGGCGGTGGCGGTCCCGGCATGGGACGCGGCGGTCCAGGTGGCGGCGGCGCCGGTGGCGCGGGTCGTGGCATGGGCGCAGGCGGTATGGCCGGCGTCGGTGGTTCCGGACGTGGCATGGGCAGCTTCGGGCCCGCGACGCCCGGCGGCAGCGCGGGTGTCATGGGCGGACCCGGCGGCGGCGCAGGTGCGGCGGGTGCTGGTGCCGGTGCGGGTGGTCGTGGTGCTGCCGGCGGCATGGGGGCCGGTGGTGGCGCCGGGGCCGGGCAGGGTGGTGCCGGCGAGGAGGACAAGGAGCACAAGTCCAACTACCTCGTGCCCACTGACGAGTTCTTCGACGACGATCGCATGGTCGCGCCGCCGGTGATCGGCGGATGAAGCGGATCGCTCAGCTCTCGCTGCCCGCGTTCGAGGTGCTGTGGGAGAACATCAAGGTGGGCGGGATTCCGTATCCGTTCGACGTCGACCAGCACGGGGAGACGTTGGAGGAGCGGGAGCGCATCAAGGTCGCTGTGCACGCGGATCTTGAGCGGCGGAACCTCGCACGGCGCGGGCGGCCTGAGCCCGATCTCGAGGACGCGCTGAACCTGTTGGCGCGGCCCGAGTTGCGGGTCATCGCCGTTGCCATTCCGGACATGAGTCAGGAGCGGCTGGTGCGGGCCAGTGTGGTGGCTCGCGGTGGGTACGCGGTGCTCGTGGTGCAGGAGGAGGCGGGCGTCACGCTGAACCTGGTGCAGCCCAACGAGATCGCGACCAGCATTGCGAACGTGATGCCGCCTGGGCGGCCGGGGCCGGGCAAGCCGGTGACGGTGCCGGCTCAGGCGTTCGAGGCGCCCCAGCAGCAAGAAGGTTTTCGGCAGGCCGTCCGGACCACCGAGAACGACGACGTCCGGCTGGCCAAGCAGATGTTGACCGGGCCCGCGCTCGGCAACGGGCACTTCCTCGTGCAGTTGAGCCAGGGACGCACGAAGCGGGACTTCCCGCCCGTCACGTGGATCGACACCAAGGCGGGGCGGTACGCCAACGTGCCTGCCCGCGCCGGGTGGTTCACGATCGGGCCCGCCGACAACACGGGACTGGCGCGGCACCTCGGCCAGGTGCTCGCGATGACCAGCGAGCGCTGAGACGAGAAGGCCCACACGCGGTCACGCGCGAGGCGGCGGTTCCTCGTAGCGCGTGACCGCGTGCCCTCCCCGCGGAGAACATACGTCCGTTCGGCCTCAAGTCGAAGAAACGTCGCGTTATTGGCCACGTTTTGGCCACCCGCGCAGCACCTCACAGGCAACCGATCATCGGGCGCGTCCGAGAAGCGTGCCGGTTGCCCTCTTTCGGCGCATTGACAATTTACTTTCAGGCGACCTTCGCGCAATTCGGATCCAAAGCGACTATCGTCCCAGCAGCACAGTGCATTTGCCCGTTGTTCGTTGTCTCACCATGTCCCTGACCAGCACAAACACAGAGTGCTCGATTCAATGACAGAAAGTGGACAGGACAATGTCAACAGCTGCGACGACGAAGGGAAACGATTCTCCGAAGCTGCGCGACGACACGACCCGCTTCCTCTGCGGAGCCGCTCACCGCGACGAGGAGTTCGCGGACTCCGCCATTCGCGAGTACCTCGTCGAGTCCACTCGGTCGATTCCGCGTTCACCCGGAGTCAACGCGGGCGCGGTCTTGCGGGAGGCGGTGGCGGCACGGACGCGGCGCAAGGTGCGCGACAGCGTGTTGCTGGTGTTGGCGGTGGTGGTGCTGTTCGCCGCGAGCGGGATGCTGCTCGGCGGATGGCTGCTGGTCGCCTCGATCGTGGCGGTCGGGACGGGAGCGCGGCTGGCGTTCCAGAGGCCGCAGCGGCCAAGAACGCCGCGCGTGCCGGTCGTGCTGGGCTCGATCGCCAGCGTGATCGCGCTCTTCTTCGTGCTGTACAAGCTCATGGAAGAGATCGCCGCCGCAGACGTCTACTGCAGTCCCAGGTTGAGGAACTGCGTGGAGGAGAGCAGCGACGCCGGGCTCGTGATCTCGATCTTCGCGATCGTGCTGCTGTTCGCGGTGCTGTTCGCGGACCGGGTGGTGACGTGGCTGCTGGTCACGAAGAGCTTCCGCCGCGCAGGGTTCCGCACCGGCAAGGCCGGCGGGGAGCAGTGGCGAAACGAGTGGACCTTCCGGTCGCTTGGGCACTCCAGCTACGCCGAAGCGCTCGCGCTCTACCCGACCGAGGAGGACGGCGAACCTGACCCCGACGAGGCCCAGGTGATCGTCTACCACGGATACCGGCCGTTCGTCGGCTCCGGCGTGATGTTCGAACCCTGGTCCATGGCGCTGCCCCTCAAGCCTGCCAAGGACTCCGAAAACGACGTGCCGTTACCCGGCTTCACCCTTCCCGAGCTCTACGAACACATCACGGGCGAGCTGGTCAAGACGGGCCGGTCGGCGTCGCTGTCACCGGGACACCGGTTGCGGGGCCTCAAAACCGGCGACCGCGTCGTCATCTCCTCGGTCGAGCTGATCGACCACATCGACGACGACGAAGCCCGGATCGTGTTGCCGGACAAGGACCACTCCCCCGAGCACGGCGTCGGGAAGTCCGTTGTAGACGAACTGATCGCCCGGCCGATGGAGTGGATGCGCTACTTCCGCTCTTTCCAGGTCGAGACGTGGGACCGCGACGTCGTCGTCTCCGCCTACCTCACGTTCGGGCTCGACGACGAGATGCTCTACGTCGAGTGGACGCCGTGCATCCTGCACCCCATCCACGCCCACCACCGGCAGATCGACGTGCTGCCGGAGCAGTCGCTCAGGCCGTTCCTCGACGCGGTCGTCGACCTGCTGAAGTTCCCTGCGTCGATCCCCAAGCGGTTCGCGTCCGCGGTCGGCTGGATGAACCCGATCCACCAGGCCGAAGGCACGTTCGTCGCGGAACGCTACGGCGCCAGCAACAGCCTGCGCGAGCTCGCGAGCAGGAGCCAGGTCGACAACTACTTCCAGCTCACCGACGTCGAGCGCTACGTCAAGGTCCTGGAGTCGCGGCTGCTGCGCACGCTCGGCGAGTTCCTGGAGAGCAAAGGCATCTCCGTCACCGAGTTCATGGAACAGGCCATGCAGGTGACGAGCAACAACGTCCACATCACCGGGCCGGTGATCTCCAGCAACATCGGCACGACCGGCAAGGCCCGCACCGGCAGCGTGAACGTCAGCAAGGGAACCACATGAACGAACGGAACTTCGAGATCCAGGGCCCGGTGATCGGGAGCAACGTCGGCACCAGCGGGCGCGCGAGGACCGGCGACGTCCACATCGGACACATCAAGGACGTGAGCACCGTGCTGCGGCTGCTCGACGAGTTGCGCGAGGACCTGAACGACGCCCAGGCGCCCACGTCCACCATCGAGGCCCTGGACGACCTGCGCGCGGAAGCCCGCAAACCCAAGCCCAGCAAGGAAGTCACCGAACACCTGATGGACAAGCTGGCGGACCGAGGCCTCGGCGAGCAGATGCGGGACCTGTCGAAGGCCTTCGACGCCCTGTTCTAGGCCTCAGGCGCTAGGAAACCCTGCGGGCGGTCGCGAACCGGGGCCGCCCCGCCAGGTCGAGGTGATCGGCCACGTCCGTGAGCGACCGGCGCGCGCTCAGCAGCGCCGGCACGGACTCCCCCTGCGTGTCGTCGTGCTCGATGCCGACGAACCCGCCCGGCTTGAGCCACCGCGCCGCCGCCCACACGACGTGCCTGATCACGTCCAGCCCGTCCACCCCGGAGAACACCGCGTGGTGCGGGTCGTGCTCACCCACCTCGGGCTGCACGGGCGTTCCCTCGGGCACGTAGGGCGGGTTGCAGACGACGAGGTCCACCAGACCGTCCAGATCGGACAGCAGCGCCGGGTCGGTGGCGTCACCGAAGTGCAGCCGGATCGGCGTGTCCCCCGCGGCCACCCGCACGTCGGAGTTCCGGCGCGTCCACGCAAGCGCTTGCGGGTCGATCTCCACGGCGTGCACCACCGCGTCCGGGCGAGCGGCGGCGATCGACAACGCCAGCGCGCCGGTGCCCGCGCAGAGGTCCACGACGACCGGGTTGGAGACGCCGACCAGGGCTTTCAGGCCCCACTCCATCAGCAGCTCGGTCTCCGGCCGCGGCACGAACACCCCCGGCCCGACCTCGACGGAGATCATCCCCATCGGCGCCCAGCCGAGGATGTGCTGCAACGGGATGCGCGAGGCGCGCACCCGCACGAGCTTGTGCAGCTGGTCGATCACCGACGGATCGACCAGCGGGATGAGCGGCAACCGCCCGCGCTCGACCCCGAGCACGTGCGCGGCCAGGTACTCCGCGTCGACGCGCGGACTGTCCACACCCGCTTCGGCGAGGATCTTGGCCGCCTCGGAGATCGCGAGACGGAGCGGTTGCCGGTTCATCATCGTGGAGAAAACTATCTCAGAAGTTGATCATGTGCCCGGCCAGGCCGTGCACAGCTTCCTTGACGGCCTCGGACAGCGTCGGGTGCGCGTGGACGTTGCGCGCGACCTCGTGGACGGTCAGGTCCCACTGCTGCGCCAGCGTGAGCTCGGGCAGCAACTCGGTCGCCTCGGGGCCGATGATGTGGCCGCCGAGCAGCTCGCCGTGCGTCTTGTCGCTGATCAGCTTCACGAAGCCGCCCGGGTCGGCCAGGCCGTGCGCCTTGCCGTTCGCGGTGAACGGGAACTTCGAGACCTGGACGTCGTAGCCCTTCTCGCGCGCCTGCTTCTCGGTGTAGCCGAAGGAGGCGATCTGCGGCTGGCAGAACGTCGCGCGCGGGATCATCACGTAGTCGAGTTCCATCGTCTCGGCGCCCGCGATGGTCTCCGAGGCGATGATGCCCATGGACTCGGCGGTGTGCGCGAGCATCAGCTTCGCGGTGACGTCACCGATCGCGAAGATGTGCGGCACGGACGTGCGGCCGCGGCCGTCGATGTCGATGGCACCGCGGTCGGTCAGCTTCACGCCGGTGTTCTCCAGGCCGTAGCCCTCGACGCGCGGCACGAAACCGATGGCCTGCATGACCTTGTCGGCCTCGAGGACCTCTTCCGCGCCGTTCTTCGAGACGGTGACGCGGACCTTCGGGCCCGACTCGTCGATCGACTCGACGCGCGTGCCGATGCGGACGTCCACGCCCAGCTTCTTGTAGCGCTTGAGCAGCTCGGCGGAGACCTCTTCGTCCTCCAGCGGCACCATGCGGTCGAGGAACTCGACGATGGTGACCTTCACGCCGTAGTTGTGCATGACGTAGGCGAACTCGACGCCGATGGCGCCCGCGCCGGCGATGATGATCGACTCGGGCAGGTCCTCGGTCATGATCTGCTCTTCGTAGGTCACGACGCGGTCGGACTTCTGCGTGTTCGGCAGCATCCGGGTCGTGGCGCCCACGGCGATGATCGCGTGGCCGAAGGTGATGACCTCGCCGTTGACCGTCAGCGAGTGGTCGTCGGTGAAGTTGGCCCACCCGTTGTACTCGGTGATGCCGTTCTTCTTCATCAGGAAGTGCACGCCCTTGACGCGCCCGTCCGCGACCTTGCGGCTGCGCTGCCAGGCAGCGCTGTAGTCGAAGCTGACGTTGCCGTCGACCTTGATGCCGAACGTCTTCTGCTCGTGCGTGAAGATGTGCGCCAGCTCGGCGTTGCGCAGCAGCGCCTTCGAGGGGATGCAGCCGACGTTCAGGCAGACGCCGCCCCAGTACTTCTCCTCGACGATGGCGGTCTTCAGCCCGAGCTGAGCCGCACGGATCGCGGCGACGTACCCGCCGGGACCCGCACCCACGACGACGACATCAAAGTGTGCGCTCATAAGCACACAACCTAGCTCCCGAGCTGCTCCCGCAAGAACTCAACCGTCCGTTTCCAAGCGTTCTGCCGGGCGTGCGCGGTGGCGCGGGGAGAACCACCACCCGAGAAGGTGACGCCGGGCCCCGGATAGGTCACCTCGGTGGCCGGGCGGTGCGGCGGGCCCGCGATCAGGTGTCCTGCCTCGGGATACACCACGTGCTCGTGCGGGAACGGGTGCTCGTGGTCCTTCAGCCGCCGCATCGCGACGTCGCTCAGTTCGGCGCTGGGCCACCCTTCGTCCTGTCCGGACGAGATGAGCAACACACCCCCGTTGATGCGTTCGACGGCGATCTCGGTGTCCTCGGGGATGCCGTCCTCGGTGCTGAAGGCGAGCTTCAACGGCACGGGTTCGTCGTTGACGATCTTCGCGCGGAGCTCGTCGCCGAGGTCGTAGGGCAGGTACGGGAGGGGCTGGCCCTTGAGGGTCCAGGAGGCCGTCTCGTACTGGAGCTTCTGCAGCAGGTTCGCTCCCGGGCCGATGCCCTGGGTGACGACGCCGCTTCCCACGACGCTGATCACTGCCTTGACCTGGGGGAACGTGGCTCCGATGAGGAGGGCCAGTTCACCGCCGCGGGAGCCGCCGAGCACGCCGATGGCGCCCGCTCGTTCTTCCAGGTGGGCGATGGCCTTGCCGAAGTACTCGAGCGGGACGTCGACGAGGTGCTCGGGCAGGCCCTTGAGGCCGAAGTAACCGAGGGCGAACGTGACGAAGCCGTGCGCGGCCAGGAGAGCGGCGTCGGTCTCGTGCAGGCCGCCTTCGGAGCCGGACAGCACGATGACGCCGGGGAGCTCGCCTCCGTCGTCCTCAGGGGCGAACAGGGTGCCCACGAGTCCGTTCTCGCGGACTTCCTGGCGTTCGACGCCCTCGGGGACCTTGAGGCGCTCCAGGACCCGGTCGCCGACGCCTTCGACCGAGAGGACGGTCGGGCCGGGCTTGCCGCCCGTGCGTTCCAGGGACCAGAAGAGGCCCATCGCGTCGACGCCCGCGTAGCTGCCGTCTCGTGGTGCGTGCCTTGTGAGGTCCACGACACCACGGTCGTCCGCCTCGAACACGGCGTGAGAAGCGCGCTCGCCCGTGGAGAGCTGCACGGTGATCTCTTGCCCGGGTTTGAGGCCTGCGACGACCACTTCGACCTCTTGGTCGAGGGGCGCTGACTGCGGATTCACCAGGATCTCGGCCACAACGCGCCCCTTCTCACGTCGGATTACCCGCCTGCGAGCCGTTCCGCCCGGTCTGCGGCGGCGAGTGCGTCCACCACCGCGTCCAGGTCTCCGTCGAGGACCTGGTCCAGGTTATGCGCTTTGTACCCAACCCGGTGGTCGGAGATGCGTGATTCGGGGAAGTTGTAGGTCCTCACCCGTTCACTGCGGTCAACGGTGCGGATCTGGGTGCGCCGGGCGTCCGACTGCTCCTGCGCCTTCTGCTCCTCGGCGAGGGCGACCAGACGGGATTGGAGCACCTGCATGGCGCGGGCCTTGTTCTGGAGCTGGCTGCGCTCGTTCTGGCAGGACGTGACGATGCCGGTCGGCAGGTGCGTGATGCGGACCGCGGAGTCCGTGGTGTTGACCGACTGACCGCCCTTGCCGCTCGACCGGTAGACGTCGATGCGGAGGTCCTTCTCGTCGATCTCGACCGCGGTGGTCTCCTCGGTCTCCGGGAAGACGAGGACGCCGGCCGCGGACGTGTGGATGCGCCCCTGGCTCTCGGTGACGGGCACGCGCTGCACCCGGTGCACGCCGCCCTCCCACTTGAGCCGGCTCCACACGCCGTCTGGCGTCGCGCTCTTGGTCTTGATGGCGACGGTGACGTCCTTGAAGCCGCCGAGGTCGGAGTCGGTGCCGTCGAGCATCTCGACCTTCCAGCCCTGCCGCTCCGCATACCGCGTGTACATGCGCAGCAGGTCCCCGGCGAACAGCGCGGACTCCTCGCCGCCCTCGCCGGACTTGATCTCCAGCAGCA
This sequence comes from Lentzea sp. JNUCC 0626, assembly GCF_043632865.1. Classification (NCBI taxonomy): domain Bacteria; kingdom Bacillati; phylum Actinomycetota; class Actinomycetes; order Pseudonocardiales; family Pseudonocardiaceae; genus Lentzea; species Lentzea sp. JNUCC 0626. The sequence goes on along the minus strand of NZ_CP171635.1, from coordinate 8,638,262 downwards.
CGTCGTCCCCGTCGTGCGGGTCGCGCGGCAGCAGCAGCTCGGTGAGGCGTTCCTCCAGCTTGGGGAGCTGGGCCTCGATCTCGTCGACCTCGTCCTGGAACGACCTGTCCTCGGCCGCGAGCTCCTTGGCCGCTTCGAGATCGTTCTTGGCCTGCTCGATCTCCCGAGCCGTCTTCACGATCGGCCCGAGTTCGGCGTACCGCTTGCCGAGCTTGCGCGCACCCGCCTGGTCAGCGTGCACGGAGGGATCCGCGAGCTTCTTCTCCAGCTCGTCGTACTCGGCGAGCAAGCTGTCCAGCGACTGCGACACTTCTCCTGCTTTCGTTCGAGGCCTTAGTCCGTGGGTGTGCCCAAGAAACGGCGACGGCGCCCGCCCCGGCCGTGATGGCCGAGGTCAGGCGCCGTGAAAGCAGCTACTTGTTGCGCTTGCCGTAACGCGCCTCGAAGCGCGCCACGCGACCGCCGGTGTCCAGGATGCGCTGCTTGCCCGTGTAGAACGGGTGGCAGTTCGAGCACATCTCGACGCGAACCTCAGACGCCGAAGTGGTGCTGCGCGTCGTGAAGCTGTTGCCGCAGCTGCACGTCACTTCGGTAGCGGTGTACTCGGGGTGGATTCCACTCTTCAAGATCTTGTCCCTTTCAAGGATGGCCGCCGGGTCCCTGTTGGTGAACGGGTGAACCGGAGCCGGACTCGACCGTTTAGTTTGCCAGACCGTTCAACACGTGCAAAAACGCGGTTGTTCCCGAGGTGGGGGTGTGGGCTGGGTCATGCCCTCGGCGGGCGTGGCCGGAGGCTTGCGATTGAGGCTTGATGCTGGTCACGGGGCCGACCGGGCTGATCTTGGAGTGGGTCGGCGCTTGCCTCCGCGTGTTGGCGGCGTACCACTCTGCGTGGTTCATGTCACAACCGCTCGGCGTTTCCGGTACGCCGTTCGGCGCAAGGTGTCGCCGTTCGACTGGATGCGGCTCTGTGTTGTTGGTGGGCGTGCATCAGACTGTGCGGCGTGTTCTGCACCGCTGAGCGGCCAATGGGTCAGCGCTTGTGGCTGGCGTTGCCGTTCCTGTTCTCCGCTGCCGTGTTCGGCCTGATGGGGTCGGCAGGGCTGCTCACTGCGTCCTGGAGCACGGTGCCGTTGTCCCCTGTGGTCACGGGGGCTGGGGTGGCGGTGGGGGCCGCTGTTTCCGGTGGGGTTCGGTGGCGGCGGGGGTGGCAGCGGGTTTGGCTTCGGTGGCCTTACCTGGCTGGGGTGCTTGGGGCCGGGGTTGTTGTCGGGGCGGTGGAGGTTCCCGCTTTGGTGGCGACTGTGGTGGGGGTGCCGGTTTTGCTGGGGCTCGTGTTTCAGTGCCTGGTGCAGAGTGATGAGAGTCGGCAGGCTGCCGACTGCCGTTGAGGGCCGCTTTGGGTGTCCGGTGGTTGCGTTCCGTCGGTTGGCCGCGCGTTCCAGCGGGGTTGGTTGCGTTCTGTTGGTTGGGCTGCGGTTGCGAGGGTGGTCCATCAGGCAGTGACGAAGTGAGCGGGGTTGCGATTAGGGCTTGACCTTGAGCCTCTAGCTGGATGCATTCGCGGCCTCAAAAGCCGGGGAGTAGTACGCCCCGGCCGGACCGAACAGGTTGGCATCCAGCCCCTCAAGGTCAAGCCCCAATCGCCAAGAACGGCGCAACCGCTACCCAGAGCTGATCAGCCCGTTCGGGCTCGCTTCGCTTCGCCACACCAGGATTCGTAGGTGGGCAGCTCACGTCTTCGGCTATCCGGTTGGCACCTCGCGCCGGGCCAAGACCGTGGTTGGGTTGCGTTCGCGACTGCGGTTGGGCGGGAGTGTCAGACCTGCTCTGTACGTTGGGTCGCAAGGAGCCTGCGCGCGAGGGGACCTCTGCGGCAGCCTGCCGTTGTGGCGTTGGCGGGGTCGGCATTCGAGTGACTGGCACGAAAAAGCCCCCGCTGACCTGCAGCGGGGGCAATTTCACGTGAAACTTACGTCGGTCAGTCCTGCTCGGCGCCTGGGGTGGTCTTGGCCACCTGCATCAGGAACTCGATGTTGGTGCGGGACTTGCGCAGGCGGTCCAGCAGGAGGTCGATTGCCTGCTGGCCGTCGAGGGCGTGGAGCACTCGGCGGAGCTTGTGCGTGACTGCCATCTCGTCCGGCGAGAGCAGGAGCTCTTCCTTGCGGGTGCCGGAGCTGTCGACGTCGACGGCCGGGAAGGTGCGCTTGTCGGCGATCTTGCGGTCGAGCTTGAGCTCGGCGTTGCCGGTGCCCTTGAACTCTTCGAAGATCACCGAGTCGCCGGCCGAGCCGGTTTCGACCAGTGCCGTTGCGATCACCGTGAGGGAGCCGCCGCCTTCGATGTTGCGGGCGGCGCCCAGGAAGCGCTTCGGCGGGTAGAGAGCCGTCGAGTCGACACCACCGGACAGGATTCGGCCGGAGGCCGGGGCTGCCAGGTTGTAGGCGCGGCCCAGGCGGGTGATCGAGTCGAGGAGCACGACGACGTCGTGGCCCATTTCGACGAGGCGCTTGGCGCGCTCGATCGCCAGCTCGGAGATGGTCGTGTGGTCCGACGGCGGGCGGTCGAAGGTCGAGGCGATGACCTCACCCTTCACCGAGCGCTGCATGTCGGTGACCTCTTCCGGACGCTCGTCGACGAGGACGACCATCAGGTGGCACTCGGGGTTGTTCGTCGTGATCGCGTTCGCGATCGACTGGAGCACCGAGGTCTTGCCGGCCTTCGGCGGCGAGACGATCAGGGCGCGCTGGCCCTTGCCGATCGGCATCACCAGGTCGATGACACGGGTGGTGAGGATGTGCGGCTCGGTCTCGAGGCGCAGGCGCTCGTTCGGGTAGAGCGGCGTCAGCTTGGTGAAGTCGGGGCGGTTGCGCGCCTCTTCCGGGTCCAGGCCGTTGATCTTGTCGACGCGGACCAGCGGGTTGAACTTCTGCCGCTGCTGCTCGCCGTCACGCGGCTGGCGGACGGCGCCGGTGAGGGCGTCGCCGCGGCGCAGGCCGTACTTGCGCACGAGAGAGAGCGAGACGTAGACGTCGTTCGAGCCCGCGAGGTAGCCGGAGGTGCGGACGAACGCGTAGTTCTCCAGCACGTCCAGGATGCCCGCGACCGGGAGCAGGACGTCGTCGTCGCGCACCTCGGTCTCGCGGTCCTGACGGCCGCCTCCGCCCTGGTCGTCGCCACGGCCACCGCGCCTGCGGCGGTCGCGGAAGCGGCCGCGACGGCCACCGTCGTCGTCGCCGTCGGGCTGGTTGCCGCCCTGGCGGTCGCCGCCGCGGTCACCGCGGTCGGAACGCTCGCCGCGGTCGCGGTTGCGGTCACGGCCGCCGCGCTCGTTGCGGTCGCCCCGGTCGGAGCGCTCGCCCCGGTCGGAACGGTCGCCGCGGTCCGAACGCTCGCCACGGTCGGAACGCTCACCGCGGTCCGAACGCTCGGAGCGGTCCTGGCGCTCGCCGCGCTCGGGGCGCTCAGCGCGCTCCTGGCGGTCGGCGCGCTCGGGACGCTGCTGCTGCTCCTGCTGCGGCTGGCCCTCGCCCTCGGCGTTGCCACCACCGCGGCCGGAACGGCGACGGCGGTTTCCGCGACGCCCACCGTCCTCGGACGAGCGGGTGTCGTCGCCAGCGGGAGACTCGGCGGCAGCGGGCTTCTCCGCTACCTCGAGCTGCTGCTGAACAGGCTTTTCCACGACCTTCTCGGCCTTGGCGGCGGGCTTCTCGGCGGCAGGCGCCTCGGCCTTGGCGGAGACCTTTTCGGCCTTCGCCGGCTTCTCGGCCTTCGCCGGTGCGCCGGAACCCTGCTTCTCCTTGATGGCCGCGATCAGGTCGCCCTTGCGCAGGCCTGCGGTTCCGGTGATGCCCATTTGGCCGGCGAGCTCGCGCAACTCAGCGAGCACCATGCCGGACAGACCCGCGCGGCGGCGCGGCGTCGTGCCGTTCGATGGGGTGGACAGAGCGTTCTCCTCGGCTCCAGAACCAGCGGCAGCTGCGACTTCGCTGCTCAGCAAATCGGTGTTGGTCACACAAGTCCTTCCTGACCAGGCCCCGCCTCCTACGCGGCCCAGCGGACCCGCCTTCCCACTTCAGCGGGGAACGGCGGTCAAGTCCGATGAAGACGGAAGCACGACGGCTGCCGACTGGCACGGGACTTTTCTCAGATCACGGCGATCGGGTGCCTCTTGCGTCCGCCCCGCCCGCACGGCACAGAGCCGGAACACAAAAGGATTGCGACCCGGAACGAGTGTCCGGGCGCGACACCGGCGCCCGTGCGCGCAGTGACTGATCGCCCCCGAGGGTAGACGCCGGTCCCCCGGCATGCAACAACCGGGGTCGGGCGTGTCAGTCCAATGGACGAACGCGCACGCCGGCGGCGTCGACATCGAGTCTGCGCACGTCGAAGCCGTGCACGTCGACCTCGGCCGGAAGATCACCGAAGGCGATCACGGTGGGTCCCGCTCCGCTCACGCAGGCGGGAACTCCGAGCTTCCGAAGATCGTTGATCACCCGAACGGTGTCGGGCCAAGCGGGTTCCCGGTAGTTCTGGTGAAGTCGATCCTCAGTCGCAGCAAGGAGAACGGACGGATCGGACGTCAGCGCGTGCACCGCGAGGGCGGCCCGCCCTGCGGCGTGCGCGGCGTCGGCGTGCGGTACTTCGGCCGGCAGCAGGCCGCGGGTCGTCTTGGTGGACGACTCGGTCGAAGGGATCAGCACGACCGGGCGCACCCGTGCGTCCACGTCCTTCCGGACCGCGCGGTACCGCTCTCCTTCCGACCACGCAACAACAACTCCGCCGTACAAAGAGGCAGCCGCGTTGTCCGCGTGCCCCTCGAACTCGGCGGCGATTTGCAACGCGTCCGTGTCCAACTCGCGACCCAACAGGGTGAATCCGGCTACGACACCCGCCACGATCGCGGCCGCCGACGAGCCCAGTCCGCGTGCGTGCGGAATGGTGTTCCGGCACCTCAGCGCGAGGCCGCCGGTGTAGCCGGTGGCGCGGACGGCCCGCACGACGAGATGAGACTCGTCGAGCGGGACGTCACCCGAACCGGCACCGTCGACGGTGATCGAGAGGTGGCCGTCCGGAGCGGAGGCCACCTCCACGTCGTCGTACATGCCGAGCGCCATGCCCAGCGCGTCGAACCCCGAACCGAGGTTCGCGGTCGACGCGGGGACGGAGACGAGGAACTTCACGCCAGCTCCAGCGCGTGCGCGACGGCGCCGGGGTCGACCGGGACGGGCTCGACCTCGGTGGTGCCGAGCAACGCCGTGTCGGGGTCCTTCAGGCCGTGGCCAGTGACGGTGCACACAACGGTCGAGCCCTTCGGCAGCCTGCCGTCCTCGGCGGTCCTGAGCAGACCGGCGATGGACGCGGCCGACGCCGGCTCGACGAAGATGCCCTCGGACGACGCCAGCAGGCGGTACGCGGCGAGGATCTGCTCGTCGGTGACGGCGTCGATCAGGCCACCCGACGAGTCACGGGCGTTGATCGCACCCGTCCACGACGCCGGCGACCCGATCCGGATCGCGGTCGCGATGGTCTCGGGGTTCGGCACCGGCTCACCGGACACCAGCGGCGCGGCACCGGCGGCCTGGAACCCGAACATCTTCGGCAGGCCCTTGTCGTACGACGTGTAGCCCTTCCAGTACGCGGTGATGTTGCCCGCGTTGCCGACCGGCAGGCAGTGCACGTCCGGCGCCTGGCCGAGCACGTCGCAGACCTCCCACGCGGCGGTCTGCTGGCCGACGAGCCGCACCGGGTTGACCGAGTTCACCAGGGTGACCGGGTACTCGGCGGCGGTCTTGGACGCGAGCTCGAGGCAGTCGTCGAAGTTGCCGTCGATCTGCAGGATCTTCGCGCCGTGCATGACGGCCTGCGCGAGCTTGCCCATCGCGATCTTGCCGCTGGGCACCAGCACGGCCGCCGTCAGCCCGGCCTTGGCCGCGTAGGCCGCGGCGGACGCCGACGTGTTGCCGGTGGAGGCGCAAATGACGGCCTTCAGGCCGGACGCCAGCGCGTACGTCATGGCCACGGTCATGCCGCGGTCCTTGAACGACCCGGTGGGGTTCGCGCCCTCGACCTTCACCCACACGTCCGAACCGGTGAGCGAGGAGAGGCGCTTCGCGTGCACCAGCGGTGTGCCGCCCTCGTGCAGCGTCACGACCTCGGCGCCGTCGGGGATCTCGATGCGGTCCCGGTAAGCGTTGATGAGACCTGGCCAGCCCGCTCTGACAGCGCTCATTCCTCGCCCTCCACCCTCATGACGCTGACGACGTCCCGCACCACGGGGAGGCCACCGATTTTGTCCACAGTGGACCGCAGCGCGGCGTCGGTCGCCGCGTGCGTCACGATCACCAGGCTGGCGTCCTCGATCCGGCCTTCCTGGCGCACAGCGGCGATGCTCACGTCGTGCTCCGCGAACACGGCGGCGACCTGCGAGAGGACACCGGCCTTGTCCGCGACGTCGAGGCTGATGTGGTAGCGGGTGGGCGTGTTCCCCATGGGCTGCACGGGAAGCGCCGCGTAGGCCGACTCGCGCGGACCGTGCCCGCTCGCGACCATGTTGCGCGCCACGGCGACCAGGTCGCCGACGACCGCGCTCGCCGTCGGGGCGCCACCGGCGCCCTGCCCGTAGAACATCATCTCCCCCGCCGCGTCGGCCTCGACGAACACCGCGTTGAACGCGCCGTTGACCGAGGCCAGCGGGTGCGTCCTGGGGATCATCGCCGGGTGCACTCGAACGGCGACTGATTCCTGGCCGGACGGGCTGACCACGCGCTCGCAGATGGCGAGCAGCTTCACCGTGCGGCCGAGGCCCTTGGCGGCCGCGATGTCGGCGGCCGACACCGCGCGGATGCCCTCGCGGTACACGTCCGACGCCGTCACGCGCGTGTGGAACGCAAGGGACGCAAGGATCGCGGCCTTCGACGCGGCGTCGAACCCGTCGACGTCGGCGGTCGGGTCGGCCTCGGCGTAACCGAGCCGCGAGGCCTCCTCGAGCGTCTCGCCGTAGCCAGCGCCGGTGGCGTCCATCGCGGACAGGATGAAGTTCGTCGTGCCGTTCACGATGCCCATGACGCGCGTGATCCGGTCTCCCGCAAGGGATTCCCGCAACGGGCGCAGCAACGGGATCGCACCGGCGACGGCGGCCTCGAAGTAGAGGTCCGCACCGGACGCGTCGGCCGCCTCGAACAGCTCGGGGCCGTGCTCGGCGAGCAGCGCCTTGTTCGCGGTCACGACGGACTTGCCGTTGCGCAACGCCTCCAGCAGCAGGCCCCGCGTGGGGTCGATGCCGCCGATGACCTCGACGATCACGTCCACGTCGTCCGACTTCACGAGCGCCTCGGCGTCCGTGGTGAGCAGGTGCTCCGGCACTTCGCGGTGTTTGTTCGGCCTGCGCACGGCGATGCCCGCGAGCTCCACCCGCGCGCCGATGCGCTGGGTGAGGTCGTCGGCCTGGTCCGTCAGCAGCCGGACTACCTCCGTGCCCACCGTGCCACAGCCGAGCAAGGCGACCCGAATCGGTTTCACGGCTTTCATACCTCCAGACGGAACAGGTCGTCCTCGGTCTCGCGACGCAGCAACAGCCGCGCCTCCCCATCGGTCACCGCGGCGAGCGCGGGCCGTGGAAGTCGGTTGTACCCGCTCGCCATCGAGTAGCAGTAGGCCCCTGTGGCCGCGATCGCAACCAAGTCTCCCGGGGCCAGGTCATCGGGCAGCCAGCAGTCGCGAACCACGATGTCACCGGACTCGCAGTGCTTGCCGACAACACGACACAGCACTGCCCTCGACTCGGGCTCGGACGCGCGTGAGACGAGCTTGCAGTCGTAGACCGCGTCGTAGAGCGCCGTGCGGATGTTGTCGCTCATGCCGCCGTCGACGCTGACGTACCGGCGGCGCGCGCCACCGTCGAGTTCGACGTCCTTGATGGTGCCGACCTCGTACACGGTGATCGTGCCGGGGCCGACGATCGCGCGGCCGGGCTCGACCGCGATGCGAGGCATCTCCAGGCCGTTGTGCTCGCACTCCTTCTGCACGATGTTGTGCAGCTGCCGGGCGAGTTCGGCGGGCGGGGGCGGGTCGTCGTCCGGCGTGTAGGCGATGCCGAGGCCGCCGCCGAGGTCGACGACGTTCAACGACGGGACGTCGCCGTGCTCCTCGCGGATGTCGGCGAGCAGGCCGATGACGCGGCGGGCGGCGACCTCGAAACCGGACGCGTCGAAGATCTGCGAACCGATGTGGCTGTGCAGGCCGACGAGCTTGAGACCGCCGGCCTTGAGCACGCGCCGCACGGCCTCGGCCGCGTCGCCGGACGACAGCGAGAAGCCGAACTTCTGGTCCTCGTGCGCGGTCGCGATGAACTCGTGCGTGTGCGCCTCGACGCCGACCGTCACGCGGATCAGCACCGGCTGCACCACGCCGCGTTCGCGGGCGATCTGGTCCAGGCGGGCGATCTCGTGGTAGCTGTCGAGCACGATCCCGCCGACGCCCGCCTCGACGGCCGCGACCAGTTCGGGAACGCTCTTGTTGTTGCCGTGCAACGCGATGCGCTCGGCCGGGAAGTCCGCCCGCAGCGCGATGGCGAGTTCGCCGCCGCTGCACACGTCGATGGAGAGGCCTTCTTCGGCCACCCACTTCGCGACCTGGACGCTCAGGAACGCCTTGGAGGCGTAGTGCACGAGCGTCGGGTCACCGAACGCCTCGGCGTGCTCGCGGCACCGCGCGCGGAAGTCCTGCTCGTCCATGACGAACAACGGGGTGCCGTACTGCTCGGCCAGCTCGCGCACGTCCACGCCCGCGAGTTCCAGGACGCCCGCGTCGGTGCGCTTGGCGTTGCGGGGCCACACCGTCGGGTGCAGGAGGTCGAGCTGGTCGGTGGAGGAGGGACGGTCTCCGGCGGTGTTGCCGGGCGCCGTGACGTCGGCGTGCCGAGGTCCGGCGGGGTGTGCTCGCATTACATTCGCTCCGGTGCGGTGACGCCGAGCAGGCCGAGGCCCGCTCCGAAAACATGCCTGGTGGCGGCGCAGAGGGTGAGCCTCGCCTGGTGCAGCGGGGTGGTCTCCTCGTCGCCCTGGGGAAGGACGCGGACGCCGTTCGTCCGGTCGTAGAAGCGGTGGAACGCGCCGGCGAGTTCCTCGAGGTAGCGCGCCACCCGGTGGGGTTCGCGCAGGTCGGCAGCGGTGGCGACGACCCTGGGGAACTCGCCGATCGTGCGGATCAGGTCGCCTTCGCGCTCGTGCACCAGCAGGGAGAGGTCGTCCCCCTGCGTGACTCCGAGGTCGGCGGCGTTGCGCAGCACGCCGGAGATGCGGGCGTGCGCGTACTGGACGTAGTAGACCGGGTTCTCGTTGTTGTGCTTGCGCAGCAGGTCGAGGTCGATGTCGAGGCTGGAATCGACGCTCGACCGGATCATGGCGTAGCGGGCGGCGTCCACCCCGACCGCGTCGACCAGGTCCTCCATCGTGATGACCGTGCCCGCGCGTTTGCTCATCCGGACGGGCTGGCCGTCGCTGACGAGGTTCACGAGCTGGCCGATCAGCACCTCGACGCTGTCCGGGTCGTCGCCGAGGGCCGCCGCCGCTGCTTTGAGGCGCGCGATGTAGCCGTGGTGGTCCGCTCCGAGCATGTAGATGCACAGGTCGAAGCCGCGGCCGCGCTTGTCGACCAGGTACGCGATGTCGCCCGCGATGTACGCCGGGTTGCCGTCGCTCTTGATGACGACGCGGTCCTTGTCGTCACCGAAGTCCGTGGACCGCAGCCACCACGCGCCGTCCTTCTCGTACAGCGAGCCGTTGGCCTTGAGCTTGGCCACGGCCTCGTCCACGCGGCCGCTCTGGTGCAGCGAGTCCTCGTGGAAGTAGACGTCGAAGTCGGTGCCGAACTCGTGCAGGCTGCGCTTGATCTCCTCGAACATCAGCCCGACGCCGACCCTGCGCACCGTCTCGGGGTCGCCGAGCGCCCCCGGTTCGCGGCGCAGGACCTCGGCGGCGATGTCGCTCACGTACGTGCCCGCGTAGCCGTCCTCGGGGGCCGGCTCACCCTTCGCGGCGGCGATCAGCGACCGGACGAACCGGTCGATCTGCGCGCCGGCGTCGTTGAAGTAGTACTCACGGGTGACGTCCGCGCCGCGGGCCTGCAACACCTTGCCCAGCGCGTCGCCCACGGCCGCCCAGCGCGCGCCACCGAGGTGGATCGGACCGGTCGGGTTCGCGGAGACGAACTCCAGGTTGATGCGCTTGCCGACCAGTTCGGAGCCGGTGCCGTAGAAGTCCTCGAGCGCGGCACGAACGATCGCTCCCTGGGCCTCGGTGGCGATCGTGAGGTTCAGGAAGCCGGGACCGGCCACGTCGGCCTTCGCGATGGCGGGCTGGGCCAGCAGGGCCTCCGCGAGCCACGTCGCCAGCTCGCGCGGCGGCACACCGGCCTTCTTGGCGAGCTGCAACGCGACGTTCGTGGCGTAGTCCCCGTGCTCGGGGTTCCTGGGTCGCTCGACCGTCACCTGCTCCGGGAGCGAGGTGGCGTCCAGGCCTCGGTCTGCCAGCAACTGGGCAACCGTGGTCCGGACCAGATCGGCGAGCACTTCAGGGGTCACGCCAGAAGAGTTTAGAGAAGCGTTGTCGCAGGTCTCGACCGGGTTACCGGGTCTCGGAGGGTGAGACGGCAAGTGTTAACGCGCACGTGGTAATGCCCTGCGCTGACAGTGATCAGACACGATGTCCCTACACTGGCGCCGGTTGACCAGGACGACATCTGAGGCGGACATGACCAGCGGCAAGAAGACGAAGGCCACACGCAACAGCGTGGCCGCAGCCCGTTCCTCGGTGGTGGCGAGCAAGCCGAAGCCGTGGGGCACGATCATCGCGGTTGTGGCAGTGCTGGCCCTCGCGGGCGGTGTTTTCGGATATGCGTACATGCAGATCCACGAGAACAACGTCAAGGAGGCCGCCCTGGCCAAGTGGAAGCCCTCCGACACGAACAAGGACCCGTCGCTGCAGCTCGCGGGCATCGTGTCCAAGGAGTACAAGGGCTCCCGCCACGTCGAGCCGACCCAGCGCGTCGCGTACGACCAGACCCCGTCCTTCGGTGGCCCGCACGACGCCCAGTGGGCCGACTGCACCGGCGTCGTCTACGACAAGGCCGTCCGCACCGAGAACATGGTCCACGGCCTCGAGCACGGCGCCGTGTGGATCGCGTACAACCCTGACCAGGTCAAGGACGACGCGCTCAACAAGCTGAAGGTCAAGGTCGAGGGCATCCCGTACATGATGCTGTCGCCGTACCCCGGCCTCGACAAGCCGGTCTCCCTCCAGTCGTGGGGCCACCAGCTGAAGGTGGACAACGCCGACGACGAGCGCATCGACCAGTTCATCTCGTCGCTGCTGCGCAACCCGAACACCTACCCCGAGGTCGGCGCGTCCTGCGAGAACCCGCAGTTCCTCGCCAGCCCGGCCCCGTTCGTGGCCGAGAAGCCGGGCGCCGACGCCGTGCCGATGGACGGCGGCAAGGACGACTCCGCCACTGAGGGCCAGCCTCAGACCCCGCCCGCGTCGGGCTCTGCCTCGACGCCGCCGTCGAGCTGATGACTGCTCCAACCGACGCTGACATCGCCGAGGACGAGGCCTCCACCCCACCTTCGGGTGTGGCGAGGGTCCTCGTCATCGGCGCTGCGGTCCTGGCCGTGCTCCTCCTGGGCGCGGCCGTGGGCCTGCTGGTCAAGCTCCCCGGCTCCTCCAGCTCCGCCGCAGCACCGGCCTCGGGCTCCGTGGACGTGGGCTTCTGCCAGGACATGTCCATGCACCACCTGCAGGGCATCCAAATGGCGAACATCGCCCGCGACCGCTCCACAGACCCGGAAATCCGCCAGCTCGCCTTCGACATCTCCTCCACCCAGCTCGAACAGGTGGGCAGGATGAAGGGCTGGCTGATGATGTGGAACGAGCACGAGCAGAACATCAGCGGCGTCTACATGAAGTGGATGGACGCGGCCGGAATCCACGGCCACGGCGCCACCACCCCGGAAGCCGGCAAGCCGATCATGCCCGGCATGGCCACCACCGAGGAACTCACCAAGCTGCGCACCATCGCGGCCGGCCGCGAGTTCGACGTGTACTGGCTCCAGCTGATGCTCCGCCACCACATGGGCGGCTCCCCGATGGCCGAGTACGCCTCGACCGCGGCGAGCCAGCCGTTCGTGCGAACGCTGTCCGACAACATGCTGAAGTCGCAGGCCTCGGAGACCGAGCTGATGAAGGACTACCTGGCGAAGCGCGGAGCCGCCCCGCTGCCGTAGCCACTCGGTCGTCACCGCTGGACCGCAAGGGCCGCTCCCGGAAGCACGGGGGCGGCCTTTTGCTCTGTCTGGATGAGGGTGAGGTGGCAAAGCGCCAAGCCGGCGAGCCCACCCAAGGCACAACGGCAATGCCGAAGGCGAGCCGACAGTCTTGGCTGCACCGGTCAGCCGGTGTGGTGACGTGCCTGCCCAACTCAGCCACGTACGCGTGGGATTGGGGCTTGACTTTGGGTGCGAGGTGCTACCACTAGTGGCTCGGCCGGGCGCTTTTCAGCCCGGCCTTTCCGGCCCGACCAGCGCCTCGCAAGGGCCCCGAAGTCAAGCCCCAATCCCTATCGACGCGCCAGCGGCGATGCCAGGACCACGCCCGTCTCAGGTCCTTGCATCCAACGCAACCACCCACCAAAGGTCATGGACAACCGCCTACCTCTGAGTAACGTAGGTCACACCTACTGGGAGGTAACCCATGACCGTCGACGAGCGCGCGGCCAGGCAGGTCGCCGAACAAGCACGGGAAACCCGCTGGCAGCGACCAAGCTTCGGCAAGGAACTCTTCCTAGGCCACTTCCGCGTAGACCTGATCCACCCCCACCCGACCGGCTCCCCGGAAGACCGCCAACGAGGCGAAGCCTTCCTCACCAAGCTCCGCACCTTCACCGAGCAGCACATCGACAACACAGTCATCGAACGCGACGCCCAAATCCCGGACGAAGTCCTCAAGGGCCTCAAGGACCTCGGCGCGTTCGGCATGAAGATCAAGCCGGAGTACGGCGGCATAGGCCTGACCCAGGTCTACTACAACAAGGCCCTGATGCTCGTGGGCTCAGCCAGCCCGGCCATCGGCGCAATGCTCAGCGCACACCAGTCCATCGGTGTCCCCCAGCCGATCGCCATGTTCGGCAACGAGGAGCAGAAGCAGGAGTTCCTCCCGAGGTGCGCCAAGGGCGAGATCACCGCGTTCCTCCTCACCGAACCAGACGTCGGCAGCGACCCGGCGAGGCTCGGCACCACAGCCGAGGAAGACGGCGACGACTACGTCCTCAACGGCGTGAAGCTCTGGACCACCAACGGAGTCGTGGCCGACCTCCTGGTGGTCATGGCCCAAACCGCCAAGGGCATCACGGCGTTCGTCGTCGAGGCGAACGCCGAGGGCATCACCGTCGAGAACCGCAACGCCTTCATGGGCCTGAGGGGCCTGGAGAACGGCGTGACCAGGTTCCACGACGTCAAGGTCCCCAAGAAGAACGTGATCGGCAAGCCAGGCGCCGGCCTCAAGATCGCCCTGGCCACCCTGAACACCGGCCGCCTCAGCCTCCCCGCCCTCTGCGCCGGATCAGCCAAGTGGTGCCTCAAGATCGCGCGGGAGTGGTCCGCGGAACGAGTCCAGTGGGGACTCCCGGTGGGCAAGCACGAGGCCATCGCGGGCAAGATCGCCTACATCGCCGCCACCGCGTACGCCCTGGAAGCCGTCCTCGACCTCAGCTCCGAACTGGCCGACGCCGGCAGCCACGACATCCGCATCGAGGCGGCCCTGGCCAAGCTCTACGCGTCCGAAAAAGCCTGGCTGGTGGCCGACGAACTGGTCCAGATCCGCGGCGGCCGCGGCTACGAGACGGCGGAAAGCCAAGCGGCCAGAGGAGAACGCGGCATCGCGGCTGAGCAGGTCCTGCGGGACCTGAGGATCAACCGCATCTTCGAAGGCTCGACCGAGATCATGCACCTGCTGATCGCCAGGGAAGCGGTGGACGCCCATCTAAGCGTCGCCGGCGACATCATCGACCCCGACGCCGACCGCAACGCCAAGATGAAGGCCGCCGCGAAAGCAGGAGCCTTCTACGCCAAATGGTTGCCCACGCTCGCGGTAGGAAAAGGCCAAGCTCCTACCGCGTACACCGAGTTCGGGCCGCTGGCCAAGCACCTGCGGTTCACCGAACGGTCGGCGCGCAAGCTGGCGCGGCAGACGTTCTACGCCATGTCGCGGTGGCAGGGGAAGATGGAGCGCAAGCAGCGGTTCCTGAGCCGGATCGTGGACATCGGCGCCGAACTGTTCGCGATCTCCGCGGCCTGCGTGCGCGCGCAGCAGGACCAGAACCCGAACGCGACCCAACTCGCCGACGCCTTCGCCAAGCAGGCGCGGATCCGGGTGGACGAGCTGTTCGAGAAGTTGTGGAAGAACACCGACGACAGCGACCAGACGCTGGCGAACCAGGTGCTCAAAGGTGACTACACCTGGCTGGAGCAGGGTGTGCTCGACGCCTCCATCCCCGGCAGCTGGATCGCGGACTCCACCCACCGCGAATCGACGGCGGAGAACGTCCACCGGCCCACACCCCGGTAGGCCGTTGACTGCACTGGGCAGGCTGATGGTGGTGCGGGCGCGGCACCTGCCCAGTGCACGGCCGGTAGGGGGCTACGTCCCCCGCATCCCCCTACCGACTCCCCTTGCAACGGAAGGACACAACCCTCCAGGTGGAGGTGTCGGTAACGCTAAGCCACAAAACACCGTTAACAGTTACGACAATTGAGTGAACTACCAGGTGAGTGGTGCTCAACTACTCTCAGAGAGTAACTTCGAAGACCAATTCACGTGCGGCCTCCAGGCCCATCGCGATGGCTCCGGAGAGCACCGCGCCATCGCCCAGAGAGCCGGCCACGATCCGAGGCACCAGCGGCGTCATCGTGCGCAGCGCGGCCTCCATCGGTGCCAGCAGCAGGTCGACGTTCGAGCCGACGCCACCGCCCAGCACGACCAGTTCCGGGTCGATCACCGCGGTCACGGCGGCCACCAGGAACGCGATCCGCTCCGCCTCCACCCGCACGACCTCAAGAGCACCGGCCTCGCCGGCGCGCGCCTGCGAGAACACCTCACGGGCCGTGCGCGCCGTCAGCCCGCGCTCCCGTGCCGCCGCCACAACGGAACCGGCGGAAGTGGCGTCCTCGAACTGTCCACGTCGGACGTCCGAACCGGACTGACCGAACGGCAGGAACCCGACCTCGCCCGCCGCCCCGTGCGCACCGCGAAACAGCGCGCCGTCCACGACGATCCCCATGCCCACACCGGTGCCGACGGTCGCGCACACGAACACCCGCACGTCGCGAGCCGCCCCGTACACGTGCTCCCCCAACGCGGCCAGGTTCGCGTCGTTCTCCACGAGCATCACCGGACCGAGCGAAGCCTCCAGCCCGTCCAGCACTCCGGCCGACTCCCAGCCGGGCAGTTGCGGCGCGTGCCGCACGGCCCGCGTGCGGCGGTCGATCACGCCGGGGCTGCCGATCACCTTCACCACGGCGTCCGTGAGAGCGATCCCAGCGTCGGCCGCGGTGCGCGTGGCGAGGTCCGTGACGGTGCGTACGAGGGCGGCGGCCGACCGGCTGCGGTTGCGCACGTCCACGCGGGCCACGACGGACCCGCCCAGATCGGCCAGCGCGGCCCTGATCCGTTCGCGGCCGATGTCGACGCCGAGCACGTAGCCGGCCGTGGGGTTGGGCTCGTAGACCATGGCTGACCTGCCGGGACCTGCCGTCGTGCGGCCGATCGGGCGCACCAGGCCGTGGCGTTCGAGATCGAGCAGCGCCTGCCCGACGGTCGGTTTGGACAGGCCGGTGTCCTTGGCGATCTGCGGCCGGGTGGCGGCACCCAGACGGCGCAACAGGTCGAGCACAGCGCGTTGGTTGAGCACGCGCATGCCCGCTGGTGTGCCCACCTCTGGCGGCTTGCGGTCGCTCACCGGCCGATTCTAGATCTTGATCGCCCGGTAATACCCGCAACTGTGGAGAGGACAGGTTGCACGACAATTCCCGTCTTGTCCCTTGACAACGATGTCACGTGCAGAAACGCTCCCTGGCACATGGGGCAGGCGGGCGGAAGGGTTGCAATGAGGCACCTGCGCAAGAGACGAACTACAACCCTGTTGAGCGTTGCGATTACTGCGACACTGGTGAGCGGCGTCACCAACGGCTACGCGGCCGCCGCACCAGAGGAGCCAGGAGTGGGTTTTTCGTCGTCCTTTGAGGACGGTCAGCCACAGCCTTCGTGGTCGAACACCGTCGAGACCGACGCTTCGGGCAACCCGAAGGCGTCCGGCGTGATCGGTTCGGACGGCTCGGGCATCCCCGGCAACGTCTCCGACAAGGTCGTCGAGGTCAAGGCCAACGGCGAGTACGCGGAGTCGGGCGAGGTGAAGGAGAACCTCGTCGACGGCAGTGTCAACACCAAGTGGCTCGTCTTCGCCACCACCGGCTGGGCGACGTTCAAGTTCGACGAGGCCCGCACGATCAAGAAGTACGCGCTCTCGTCGGCCAACGACTCCCCCGAGCGCGACCCGAAGAACTGGACGCTGCAGGGCTCCGCCAACGGAACCGACTGGACGGTGCTCGACACCCGCGCCGGTGAGACGTTCCCCGAGCGCTTCCAGACCAAGACCTACGAAATCGCGGCGCCGCAGTCGTTCCAGCACTACAAGCTGGACGTCACGCTGAACAACGGCTCCACGAACATCGTGCAGCTCGCCGAGGTGCAGCTCTCCGACGGCTCCACGAACCCGCCGGCGCCCAACATGCGCAGCGTCGTCGGCAACGGCCCCACGGGCGGCTACACGGCCAAGTCGCGGGCCGGCTGGACGGGCGTCAAGGCGTTCCGCACCCAGGGCCGCCACACCGCCGAGGGTCGTGCGTACAGCTACAACAAGGTCTTCGACGTCGACGTGCCCGTCACCGCCAAGACCGAGCTGTCGTACATGATCTTCCCGGAGTTCATCACCGACAACCTGAACTACCCGAGCACTTACTCGTCGGTCGACCTCGCGTTCTCCGACGGCACGTACCTGAGCGATCTCAAGGCCGTCGACCAGTACGGCGCGACGCTGTCGCCGCAGGGCCAGGGCGCGGGCAAGTTCCTGTACACCAACCAGTGGAACAAGGTCGCGTCCACGATCGGCGCGGTCGCCGCCGGCAAGACGATCAAGCGGATCCTGGTCGCCTACGACGGCCCGAAGGGTCCGACGGACCTGGCCGCCTGGTACGACGACATCCGCATCGGCGACGTCGTCACCAAGCAGTACGCGAAGCCTTCCGATTACGTGCTGACCACGCGTGGCACGAACTCGAACGGCTCGTTCTCGCGGGGCAACAACTTCCCGGCGACGGCGGTGCCGCACGGCTTCAACTTCTGGACCCCGATGACCAACGCGGGTTCGCAGAGCTGGCTGTACGAGTACGCGCAGCGCAACAACGCGCAGAACCTGCCGACGTTGCAGGCGTTCACGACGTCCCACGAGCCCAGCCCGTGGATGGGTGACCGCCAGACGTTCCAGGTCATGCCGTCGGACAAGGCGCCGACGCAGGACCGCGCGCTGCGGGCGTTGCCGTTCCGGCACGACAACGAGGTCGCGAAGGCGCACTACTACGGCGTGACCTTCGAGAACGGCATGAAGACCGAGATCGCGCCGACCGACCACGCGGCGGTCTTCCGGTTCACGTTCAACGACGAGGCCCAGAAGAACCTCGTGTTCGACAACGTGAACAACAACGGCGGGGTCACCCTCGACGCCGCCACCGGCGTCGTGACGGGCTACTCGGACGTCAAGAGCGGCCTCTCCACGGGTGCGACCCGCCTGTTCGTCTACGGCAAGGTCGACAAGGCCGTCACGGCGAGCGGCCGGCTCACCGGCTCGGGCCGTGACAACGTGGGTGGCTACTTCTCGTTCGGGGACAAGACCGTCGAGCTGCGGATCGCCACCTCGCTCATCTCCGTCGACCAGGCGAAGTCGAACCTGGAGCAGGAGATCACCGGTTCGGACACGTTCGACTCGGTGCGCGACAAGGCGCAGGCCGCGTGGGACAAGATCCTCGGCATCATCACCGTCGAGGGCGCGTCCGAGGAGCAGCTGATCACGCTGTACTCCAACCTGTACCGCCTGTACCTCTACCCGAACTCGGGCTTCGAGAACGTGGGCGGCAAGACCCAGTACGCGTCCCCGGTGTCCCCCGCGGTCGGCCCGGACACGCCCACGAAGACGGGCGCGAAGATCGTCGACGGCAAGGTCTACGTCAACAACGGGTTCTGGGACACCTACCGCACGACCTGGCCCGCCTACTCGTTGTTCACGCCATCCAAGGCGGGCGAGATGGCCGAGGGCTTCGTCCAGCAGTACAAGGACGGCGGCTGGATCTCGCGCTGGTCCTCCCCCGGTTACGCGGACCTGATGACCGGCACGAGCTCCGACGTGGCGTTCGCTGACGCTTACCTCAAGGGCGTCTCGAACTTCGACATCAAGGCGGCTTACGACGCCGCGGTGAAGAACGCGTCCGTCGTGCCGCCGAGCAACAACGTCGGCCGCAAGGGCATGGACCGGTCGATCTTCCTCGGCTGGACCGGCAACGACCAGCTGCACGAGGCGTGGTCGTGGGCGATCGAGGGCTACCTCAACGACTTCGGCATCGCGTCGATGGCGAAGGCCCTGCACGAGAAGACGGGCGAGAAGCGGTACGCGGACGAGTACGAGTACTTCCTCAACCGCGCCCAGAACTACGTGCTGACGTTCGACAAGCGGATCGACTTCTTCCAGGGACGCAACGTCGACGGCTCGTGGCGCGTCGAGGACCCGGCGAAGTACAACCCGCAGGACTGGCGTTACGACTACACCGAGACCAACGGCTGGAACATGGCGTTCACGGTGCCGCACGACGGACAGGGTCTCGCGAACCTGTACGGCGGACGGGACAAGCTCGCCCAGAAGCTGGACTCGTTCTTCACCCTGCCCGAGACCGCGAAGTTCCCCGGCGGCTACGGCGGCGTGATCCACGAGATGGTCGAGGCGCGGGACGTGCGGATGGGCCAGTACGGCCACTCCAACCAGCCGTCGCACCACATCGCCTACATGTACAACTACGCGGGCAAGCCCTCGGGCACCCAGGAGAAGGTGCGCGAGATCCTGTCGCGCCTGTACGTGGGCTCGCAGCAGGGCCAGGGCTACGCGGGTGACGAGGACAACGGCGAGATGTCGGCCTGGTACCTCTTCTCGGCGCTCGGCTTCTACCCGCTGCAGATGGGCAAGCCGGCCTACGCGATCGGTTCGCCGCTGTTCACCAAGGCGACCGTGAAGCTGGAGAACGGCAAGAAGCTCGTCATCAACGCGCCGAAGAACAACGCGAAGAACATCTACGTGCAGGGCGTGAAGGTCAACGGCAAGGCGTGGAACAAGACGTCGCTGCCGCACGACGTGCTCGCGAATGGCGCGACGATCGACTTCGACATGGGTGCGAAGCCTTCTGCCTGGGGCACGGGCGCCAACGACGTGCCGGACTCGATCACCACCGGTGACGCGGTCCCGACGCCGTTGCGCGACGTCGCCGCGGGTGTGTCCACCGCTGCGCTGGTGGACAACAACTCCTCCACGTCCGCGGTGGTGAAGTCGTTCGACTTCAAGGCCTCCGACGTCAAGGAGAAGGCGGAGTTCTACACGCTGACCAACGGCAAGACAGGCACGTCGCCCACCGCGTGGGAGCTGAAGGGTTCCTACGACGGCAAGACGTGGGCGTCGGTCGACAAGCGGTCCGGCGAGAACTTCCAGTGGCAGCAGTACACGCGCTCGTTCAAGATCGCGTCGCCCGGCCGGTACAACTTCTACCGGCTCGAGTTCACCGGCGACGTGACCGTGTCCGAGTTCGAACTGCTCTCGAAGCCGCTGGCGGCTCCCACCACCACGGTGACCGGCACGGTCAGCGGTCCGCTGCAGGTCAAGGGCGTGACCTATGTGGACGGTGCCACGATCAACGGCCCGGTGACGGTCCAGAGCGGTGCCACGCTCTACGTCTTCGGCGGCGAGATCAAGGGCCCGATCTCGGCGGCGAACGCGGCTTCGGTCGTGCTCGTCGGCGCCAAGGTCGGCGGTCCGGTGTCGGTGCACGGCTCCGCGACCGAAGTGGCGCTGGAGAACACCACCGTTGGTGGCCCTGTGTCACTGACGTCGAACAAGACCAGGTCAGTCGTGGCGGCCTCGTCGGTCGGCGGACCGTTGTCCTGCACGGGCAACACCCCGGCACCGTCGAACAACGGCTTCGCGAACGACGTGAAGGGTCCGAAGGCAGGACAGTGCGCTGGGCTGTAATGCCCAACTGCTCCTGATGTCGTAAAGGAAAGGCCGCGTTCCGTCACGGAACGCGGCCTTTCCCGTTCACCTGAAAGGATCTATCCCTTTCAGACATACTTCGATGAGATCTTGTGGGTTTTGTGCGCGGTCCTTGGGGAGGCTGTTGTGGTGCCGTTCGAACGAGGCCGCGCGTGGGTGTCCGTGCCTCAACCCCGCAGCCCGCTCGTTCCGTCACGAACGGGCGCGCAGTCCACTAAGGACGGTATCCGCGACCTGCCGGCGTCACCAGCTCAACTCCCGGCACCGCTGCGCTGACGAGCCGCCCTCCACCTGCAACGTGGCGTGCTCGATGCGGTACTTGGTCGCCAGCAACACCTGAGCGGCCTTCAAGACGTTCTCGTGGTCGGCGTCCTCGGCCGTCGCGAGGTGCGCCGAGCACACCTCCATGCCGCTGGTGAGCGTCCACACGTGCAGGTCGTGCGCCTCGGTGACCCCTTCGATCTCCGTCAGCGCGACCTGCATCTCCGTGACGTCCAACCGCTCGGGCGCGTGCTGGAACAGGATGTGCAGCGCGTTCTTCGCGAGGTTGTACGTCCGCGGCAACACCCAGACGCCGATCAGCACACCCATGATCGGGTCCGCGTACCTCCACCCGGTCGTGATGATGATGAGGGCCGAGATGAGCACACCGACCGACCCGACGAGGTCAGCCAGCACCTCGAGGTAAGCACCCTTGACGTTGATGCTCTCCTTCGCGCCCTCCTTGAGGACCGCGAAGCTGACGAGGTTCGCCCCGAGCCCCAGCGTCGCCGCGATCAGCACCGGCCACCCCGGCACCGAAGGCGGGTCCTGGAACCGCCCGACGGCCTCGTAGATCACGTACCCGGCCACCCCGAAGAGCAACACGGCGTTGGCCAGCGCAGCGAGCACCTCAGCGCGGTAGAACCCGAACGTGCGGTTCTTCCCGGCCTTGGCCCTGCGCGCCACCATGATCGCCGCCAGCGCCATGCCGACCCCGAGCACGTCGGTCAGCATGTGGGCGGCGTCGGAGATCAACGCCAGCGAGGACGTCGCGAACCCCACGACGAACTCCACCACCATGAAGACCGCGCCGATGCCGAACGCGATCCACAGCTTGCCGGCGTGCTGCCCGCTCGCCGACCCGCTCGCCGATCCGTGTCCATGCCCGTGACCCATGCTTCGGAACATATAGCGATATGCGCATGAGTGCAATCCGGGCTATTCCCGTTCCCGCGACTACGTGACGGAGGCCACGCCCCCAGCCTGGGTGGGGGTAGGTGTGAAACGGGGTGGCGGTTGTGCGCTAGGATCTTCCACGTAGCTACGGCCCCCGTAGCTCAGGGGATAGAGCACCGCCCTCCGGAGGCGGGAGCGCAGGTTCGAATCCTGCCGGGGGCACCAGGTAGTGCCCGTAGCTACCGACAGCACAAACGGCCGCTGAGCAGCGCAAATCCGCTCAGCGGCCGTTTTTTGTTGCGCCCTGTAGCGCCACGCCGTGTCCGGCCGAGTCCGGCCAGAACCGGCCGTTTGCGGGTGTCTGTGCCGATAGTGTGCCGACGAAATCAGGCCGTTTGCCCAGCTCGACGGCGGTTCAAAGACCTGCCTGTGCCGACGGAGCTCCAGGCTCAAGCGGCTGCGCTGAGGGCCCCCTCAATCAGTCCCTGGATGCCCTCGTCGGTCTCGGCGAGGACGTGGGCGTAGATCCGGAACAGGATCTCCAGTGAGTGGCCGGCCATCTCGGCAACCCGAGCAGGCGAGATCCGCAGGGAGATGAACAGCGAGATGCCAGCGTGCCGCATGTCGTACGGAGACGCCGCAAGGTCGGTCTCGACGAGTTCCGCCGACAGGGCGGCCACCCGAGCGGCTCTCCACACCCGAAGCACCGTGTACTTCGGCAGCTCCTCGGTGTTGCGGACACCGCGGAACAGGCGCCCGTCCTTGGTCGTGCCGAACTTCGCAATGTGCGCGTGGAACCGGGCGGTCTGAGTCGGCGGGACCAGGACGACGCGGATGGTGCCTGGATCGCGCTGCTTCAGCCCCCGTTTGTCACGCGCCTCGCCGTCATCGGTCCACTCCGAGCCCGCGTACGGACGTGCGTCTTGCAGGAGGATCTTTCCCCAGCCCTTCTCGGGCAGCTTGAGCTGATCCTTGGTCAGCGCGGCGGCTTCCTCGGGACGCAGGAGGCACTCGTAGAGCGCGCCGAAGAAGGCTTCGAGCAACTCGCCACTCTCGCCCTGCTCTCCCACTGCCTTGATCAGTAGGCCGGCCTGCTCCGCGTTGGCCACGCGACGAGGGTCGATGGCTTGCACCGCCTTCCGCGGCGCGGCGGTCCACTTGAGCGCGGGGATGGGGTTGACGTCGAGCAGCTTGAGCTCCGTCACTCCGTACTCCAGCGCGGTGTTCACGATCTTCTTGTGGCGGGATACCACGCTGCCCGCGTAAGGCTTGCCGTCCAGCTTTACCAGGAGGCAGTCCAGAAGCGGCCGAAGGACCTGCGGGTCTTGCAGTGCTGAAACCGGGCGAGTGTTCTCGGCGACCCACTTGAGGGCTAGGCGGATGTCCTCCGGCATATCGTCAGCGAGCCGCTTGGTCGTGTTGAAGGCGTACCGCTGGAGTGCCTTACGGAGCAGCTTGTCGTCAGGCTTTCCCTTGGCGGTCGAGTACATCGCGGGCGTGACCTTAGCCAGAGCCTCCGCATGGGTTCTTCGCGTTGTGGCCGCCACTCCTGGCCACTTCATGTCCACGAACTTGCAAGCAAAGTCGTACCAGCTCATCTTCGAGGCAGCGCGGGCAGCGGAAACGGGCAACCCATCCGCAATGCGAAACGCCTCACCCTTTCCTTGAGCAGCCACGAGGGTCGAGCGGAAGCTGTCCGCCAATGCCTTCGTTCTGAAAGGGCTCTTGAAGTTCTTGGTGGCCACCCTCCAGCGAACGTTGTAGGTCTTCCCACCGCCCGCCCGCTTACCCTTGTGGACATACTCCTCAATGGCGTACACCTTGATGCTGAATGACTTCTCTTCCAGCACTATCCCTCCTCCAGGCTCTCCAACCACCTCTCGTAGTCGGACAATCGGATGCGAATCTCACCGTTCGGCAGCTTCAAACAACGCGGCCCTTTTCCTTTTGCGCGCCAGTCATAGAAAGTCGACCGCGAGATCTCTAGGTCGGCGCAAACGTCAGCAATCGACAGACGGCGGCGGGCGCTCATCTCGAATTTCTCCGATCGCAGATCTCCAGCTGAACCACGAGCGGGAGCAATGACCGTCCAGCCGCGATGATCTCTGCTAAACTTTCACACCACAGCAGCATTTTTAGGCGGCGTCTCGCCATGCCCATGCGCTCGACGAGAATGAGCGTCGCGACTGTTCAGTGAGGTGCAGAAGGCCGAGTTCGCACATGTAGATGCGGTTCTCGCGCTTGATCCCGCGGCGGGTGGGGGCGCCAGCTTTCGCTGCAGCCCGGTTACGCCTGGTGCGAGCTCGACCGAGCGCCTTGGTGGCGTCGTGGTCGTTCTCGAACCCCCGCTTGCCGCAGGGTTCGCACCAGATGTACGGGACGGTCTTGCTCTTGCTCACGTCAGGCTCCAGTGAGAGCGGCCCGGCCCGGATGGACGCGGGCCGAACCTGGGTGACTTACTTGGTGTCCTGCTTGCAGGTGCAGCCACGAGCGGCGCACCTACCGCCGAACTTCGGGTGCTCGTGCGCACCGTGCGGATGCCGGCAGGTGGAGCAGTGCGTGCTCGGCTGCGCCAGGGTCTTTTCCCTGCGCGCCAGGAACGCGCCTGTACTGCACAACTTCAGCGACATCCACTCGCCGCCGAGGGCCGCGGTCTTCGCGAACTTGACGACCTCGGCGTCACTCGTGAACGGCCCCCACGCCAGCTGGAGCTGACCAGGTCCGAATCGGTGAACGCCGGCGTAGAACTCTCGATCGGCGAGCACCTCGGCCACGCGCTTGATCACGGCCTTAGCGAGCGCTTCCGCGGAGTCGTAGGCATCGCTCTCCAGGAGCTCGGCGACCGCGGAGATCTCGTCCTTGCGCGGAGTGATCCTCAAGATGCCTCGCGCTCGCGACGTCGACCGGACTCAAGGTCGTCGCGCAGCTGCGCGATCTCATCCACAGCCCAGACCAATGCCTCGCGCGCCTCGGTCAGCGTCACAGCAGCCTGCGCCTGCTGCGCGGGCCCCGCCCAGCAGTGGGTCGCGAGGCCGGCCAGCTCGTCCAGCAACTCAAGTCGAATCGAAGTCAAAGTTTCACACTCCGTTCGCGAAGACGGGCATGGACGTTTCCGTGTCCAGCAGGGCGATCTCGTCCACGCGCATCGGCACTGAAGACCCGTCGTCGAACTGCACATCGACGTATCCCAGCCAGGTCCCCAACACAGCCCCGGTCGTTCCACGTGGCGCAAGGTTGGGCAAGGCGTCAGTCACGATCCGCACTCGCACTCCATCGTCGAGTTCAGGCTCTTCGTCGTGCGCTGGCCATTCAATCGCCAGCCGAATCTCGTTGGCCCTCAGCAGGACAGTCGCACCACTGCTCCCGGCCGCGAGGTAACGAAGCCCCTCAACCTCTGGATGCTCAACCTTCCCTAGCACCGTGAAGACCTCTGCGCCCGGATGTGCAACGAGCTCAACCCTCTGCCCCTCAAGGAAATCCGCACGCAGCAATCCCGACTGGACGGAGCCTTCGAAGAAGTCGAACGACTCCCCCGCTTGCCCCATCGGCGGCGCCTCGCTGGCGCCACCCTCGTCGTTCTCCACGTTCCCACCCCCAACCTCTCCCCGTTTCAATGCAGCCAAACTTACACACCCTGTGGGCGATGTGCAACTTTGGCAGAACTGTCGAAGCGGTCGTCGGTGCCGATGCCCCGCTCAAGGAACGAGATCATCGCGAGACAGTGCCACGCAGCATGCCCAAGATGCGGCAGACCGCTCTCGGGGTCGAGCTCCTCGCCACCCCAGAACTTCAGCAGGTGCCGCATGGCTGCATCGAAGCTCAGGCTCCAGAGATAGCCCCGGAGGAAGTTGTGGGCGCTGTACTTGGTCGCACCCCAACCGCTCACCTCTGCCAGGACCAGCAGCGC
Organism: Lentzea sp. JNUCC 0626; assembly: GCF_043632865.1. Lineage (NCBI taxonomy): Bacteria > Bacillati > Actinomycetota > Actinomycetes > Pseudonocardiales > Pseudonocardiaceae > Lentzea > Lentzea sp. JNUCC 0626. The sequence goes on along the minus strand of NZ_CP171635.1, from coordinate 8,612,788 downwards.
CTTGGGGTCCAGGCTGCTCACTTGGGCGAGCTTCTTGCCCTTCTCACCACCGGTCTCCGAGGTCACGCGGATCTCCTCGCCGCGCTGCATCAGGCGGCCCTCAGCTCGCGCAGCTCGATGTGCGGAGCCCACTCCGGGTTTCGAATCACCAACAGGCGCGCGTATCGCGACGTGTAGACGTCATTGAGCGCGAAGGTTTCCGCCTCAGCGGTGATGCTGCGGTGCCAGCGCATGGTCTCCCAGAGCATCTTCACACCGAGCTTGCGAGGCCCGCCGGCGGCGAACCACTCCCTCGCGAGCTTCTCCAGGATCTGGAGCACCTCCGGGTTGTCTCGATGGAACCGTTCGAACTTCTGCTGGATCGTCTGCACTAGCACTCTCCTTCAGTGGCAGGCTCTTCAGCTCTGGGATGCCAGCCCAGAGGACCCGACTACAGCCGGGTTTCGCCAAACTTTCACACTGCGACCTGGCTACTGACGGGTCGCCCTGATTGGCTCGCCCAACTTGTCGAAGTGGACTAGCAGGGTCACGCCGTCCTCGTCAGGAACGCCGCAGATCCGGTTGCCGTCGGTGCGGCAGTTGAAGTCTGGGCCGTCCTCTTGTCCGGCACCCTCGTAGATCAGGATCGCGGCGGGTGTTACGGCGAGTCCGAGGATCACGGTTACGAACAGCAGCCGCAGGAACTTCCACATCTGACTCCTTCTTCTCGTGGCAGGCTCATCAGCCTCGGGATGCCAGCCCGAAGAACCGCCTCGAACGAAGGCGGTTTCGCCGGTTACACGTCGTGGTATTGGTGCTGCTTCCGCTGCGCCACTATCGAATGCGGCTTCCAGCGGAGTCCGGCTGTCCCTGCTTCATGGCACGCTCGAAGCGGCGTCGCTTGACCTCCTGCTTCGCGGAGCGGCGGTTGTGTCGGGTGTTCCTCATCGTTGTGTCCCTTCTGTTTCGGCAGACTCGTCAGCGCAGAGATGCCAGCTCTGCGGACAGGGGACTCCCCCTGTTTCGTCGTGGAAGTTCGGTTAGATCTCGCGGCGGTCGAGGACGCGCACGGCGCAGGTGATCGGGAGAAGCTCCCTGAACCGGCTGTCCGTTGTGGTGGCGTAGTTGCCGCCGGCCATCCACTGCACCGAAAGGTGTGGCTGCCCGAACTCCGGGTCGGCAGGGATCAGAAAGCGGTCGTCTTCGATGTACTTCCCGACCACGAGCCAGACAGCCGGCGCGTCGGGGCGGACCGGGGAGACACGACCACCGGGTGCCAGTGGTCGTATCTCCGGCCGGTCGGAGGCGCCGTGCACTTTCCGGTAGTCGACGGTGCCGACCAGCGTGCAGGTGTCGAAGCGAGACGAGAGTCCGCCTGCGGTGTGGTCGATACCGCGGGCGCTGCGGTAGAAGTCGAGGGTCAAGCCTCGTTGTTCAACGTTCATCCGGTTCTCCTTCTGTTTCAGGGCAGGCTCTTCGGCCCTGGGATGCCAGCCCAGGGGACGGGAGAGCGTCTCCCGTTTCGCCGATTTGTGTTATGCAGCAGCCTGAATCGCGATCGAGCCCAGTGCCTTCGCGAGCTGTGGAGCGAGGTCGGAGGCGATGCTGATCTCGAACCGCGCCTTCCCCCGGTAGTGATCTGGATTGATCGAGGCGTAGACGGGCTGCCTTGGCTCGGAGAACCGCACGATTCCGTCGCGGTGAAGTTGGCCGCCTGGCCCCAGCGACGTCACGATCTCCTGGGCCAACGCCTTCAGCGCAGCGTCCCGTTCGTCGTCGAGACGTACTCGCTCCTCGGCGGCCTTCACCATCTGGTCGCAGAGCGGCAGCAAGCGGGCCCTGATGTCGTTTGCGATCCGCGCCGCAGGCTTGCTCACGCTGACTCCGATGGAGGGCTCGACCACGGCGCCATTCACGCGACGTGCGAGCTCGGGTTCGAGGGAGCCAGAGATGTGCACCCGCCCCGTCCTACGGCTCTCTGCGGACAGCATGTCGAGGTAGAGCGCCTCGCCGTTCGGGCCGCGGAGTCGAGCGGTGCTTCCGTCCCAATGGGACCCGTCATCAGACTTCCAGCCCCGGCCGAGTTCGTTCGCGACCTTCTTGGCGATATCGGGAATCCCGTAGTGCGTACGAACCATCGTGTGGTCCTTCCTCGCTTTAGCAGGCTCTTCAGCCCCGGGATGCCAGCCCAGGGGACGGGAGTCACCTCCCGTTTCGCCACGCCGGCCGACTGCACGACTGGGCCGTTCAGAGCCAGGCGATCGCCTCGGCCAAGCTCACGGCCGACGCTCTGGGAACCCTGACGTCGAACCAGACGGAATCTCGATCGTGATCTGTGTTCACGACGGCGTAGACGGGGGAATCCAGCCCACCGAACCTCACGCGGTACGGCTCGACAGGCACGACATCCGGGCCGAACCCCCCAGCAATCACGGTGGCCAGAGCGCGTCTGTCGGCCTTTCGTTCGTCGGCCATGCGCTTGCGTTCACGGACCACTGCCATGAACTCGTTGAGGCCAGGGAGCAATCGGCGCCGGATGTCTCCGGCGACCTTGTTCGGCGCCTTGCCTACCGACGCTCCGATGTCGCCCTTGCCCTCGCCGTAGTTGACGTACTCGTCCAGGTCACCAAAGGACCACTTGATGGTGATGAACTTCGGGCCTCGTCGTCCCCACGGCTCGTGGAGCATCTGGACGGCGATGCCATTTGGCCCGTCCAGGAAGGCGTCCATGTTGCCGCTGCCCTTGCCGACGCGCGCCGACCAGCCTTCCCCCAACTCGCTGGCGACCTCCTCAGCCAGGGCGTGTACGTCGATTTGCACCGTGGTCATTCGACTCCTCTCTTCACGGCAGGCTCATCAGCGCGGGGATGCCAGCCCCGCGGACCCCGCAAGGGGGTTTCGCCTCGTTCAGTGATCGGTGCCGGCCAGCCCCACCTCGGCCAGGGACAGGAGGTGCTTGTCCCCGAGGTGCCGGGTCTCGGTGCGCCAGCAACTGCCGTTCTGCTCTCTCGCGTGTCTCTCGCAAAGCGGGTACAGCGAGCCTCGCTCGACGCGAGTCGCCACCCCGTCGCAGTAGTCGCAGGACGGCCGAACCCCCAGAACTTCGACGAGGGCGTCCTGCCCCCAGGCCCCCGTGATCAGCCGGGCCAGCAGCTCGGCCTGGTCTACGTCGTAGGCCAACGGGTGGACCGTCGTGCGGTCCTGGCCGTGTGACAGCCTGACGACGAACTCACGCAACTGGCTCATTCCCCACACTCCCTCGCTTCGGCAGGCTCATCAGCGCAGGGATGCCAGCCCCACGAACCCCTTGCGGGGTTTCGCCGGACGGATCGAGCTAGACCAACGACGGCGGACTCAACGTCGGCCGCGGCAGCAGGAGGTCACTCACGCCCGTTGGCGTCGAGAGGTAGTGGGTTTCATCCGCCAGGCCGTCCAAGCGGACGAAGACGTCTACCAACCGACCGTCGGGGCGGTGCACCACCCTCGTCACGACACCATTCGCCAGGCAGGCGCCGAGCCCCTCGATCACTCGCACCCCGCACACAGGACTGTTGACCTGAAAAGGAAAGGCGATCGGGCCGAAAGCGAACTTGTTGCTGTTCATGGAAACTCCTATCTCCAGGCGTGGCTCGTCAGCGCAGGATTGCCACTCCTGCGGACCGTCCAAGAAGGACGGTTTCGCCCTAGGTGCCCTCGAACGCGCAGACAAACACCTGCGCTGCGACCAGAAACTGCTCGTAGGTCTCTGGGGCCCTAGTCATGAAGCGCTCGGGGGTACCGACGCGCACCGTCGACCACTTGTCCGTGCCGCTGCGCTGGGTGCCGAAGTGGAGGCGCTGGTAACCAACGGGGTTAGCGAGTCGGAAGAGTGTTCGGCGGTCCTGCGACATCCAGTCGACCGCGAACCAGCGCTCGCTGCTCGCGTTGACCAGCTCGGGCAGGACGGAGTTCTCAATCACGCCGTCTCCCTCGACTCGTTGTCCACCTCGCGCACCGTTCGCACTGCGACCCTGACGACCTCGTTGATCAGGGAGCTGACGTCCCAGGCTGGGTTCTTCCCCTCAGTAGCCGCCACGACGCGCTCCAGGCTTGCCGGGCCGGCAACGACTGCGCCCCACACCTCGTCGGGCACCTCATCGAGCGCCTCGTCCTCGTCCCTGTCCTCCTGGGCGGGCTCGTCCGCAGGGCCCTCGGGATCGTCTGGAGGCGTTGAGGCGTGCGCACTGCTGTCCACGCGGGCGTACTTCTCCTGGCGACTGATCGCCGCCCGCGCCTCCGCCTTGGCCTCACCCTCGTCGAAGAAGCCGCCGATCGCCTCGACTTCCTCCCACGTGTCCCTGTCCTCGCGGTCAGGGCTGGTCCAGGTAGTCCGCTCCTCGATCACGTAGCGGACAGCCATGTTGTGGGCCCAGGTTCGGTACTCGTCGCGCTCATCACGCAGGAGCCCCAGACCTGCTCTCTCGAACTCCTCGGGATTGCCGCGCCTGCCCCCGGCCCAGAACTCCACGTCGCCGGGCATCACGTACCAGATCGCGAACGCCCCGTCGCTTGGCCGATCCGCCAGGGTGACCGCACCGTGGACCGCTCGCGCATAGCGCTCAAAGATCCGGATCGTCTGCGGAGTCGAGTAGCGGCGAACCAGGCGGAACCAGGCATCGGACAGCGGCCCAAAGTCGTCGTCGATCGGGACGTAGTTGCGCCGCTCGAACGTGACCACGTTCGTCACCGCAGCGCCCGCCGTGCGCGGGTTCGCCGCGTACTCGTCGTGCTCGATGCGGTAGCGGAACTCCGGAATCAAAGTGCTCGTCATGGATTTCTTCCTTCGTAGCAGGCTCATCAGCACGGGCACGCCAGGCCCGTGGACGGGAGTCGACTCCCGTTTCGCCAGCCGCCGACCAGGTCGGTCAGAGTCGACCAATCGCCTGCGCCAGCAGGATTGCCCGCTCGGGGGTCGTGGTGACCTTGAAGAAGATCGAGCCGTGTCGAGGGTCGATTTCGGCTCGCGTCTCGTCTGCGTAGTCGCCAAGGCGAACGAAGTGGTTGTCCTTGTTCACTCGTGCGCTGTCACCCATCGCCGCGCGGATCTCCTCGGCCAGGCTCGCGATAGCTGCCTCGCGCTCCTCCTGCGCCCGCTTTCGCGTCTGCGCATCACGGAGCACGGGGATTGCCTTGGGCAGCAGGCGGCTCGTGATGTCGCCCGCGATTCGCCGAGGAGTCTTGGTCGTGGAGACGTTGATGTCGTTAAGTCGATCGGCGAGCCACTGAAAGGGGCTCAGTTGTCGCAGCGAGAGACCGACCTGGAACTGGCCTTTGGTGATGTCCCGGTTGTGCCTGACGTGTAGCTCCAGGCCGTCCGGACCAATCAGGAAGGCATCCTCGTTGGTGTCCGACACTCCAAGGGACGCGCTCCACCCGTCCCCCAACTCCGTCGCGATCTCCGCCGCGATCGTGGGCACGTCCATCTGCACTTCGGTCATCGAGACCACTCCTTTGCCTTGGTGGCAGGCTCATCAGCGCAGGGATGCCAGCCCTGCGGACCCCTTGCGGGGTTTCGCCGTCCGGTTCAGGCGCCTTGAGGAGGTGGCTCGAACGGCTCAGGTTCCAGGGAATCGCTGGTTCCGCGGGGACTTGTGAGGTAGCGCTTCTCGTCGTCGTAGCCGTCGAGTCGGACGAAGACGTAGACCCAGAGGTCCGATCTCGGTTCGATGCGGGCGACGGTGCCGTTGAAAAGGCATGTGCCGACCCCTTCAACAAGACGCAAGCCACAGACCCGCTGACCGACCTTGTACGGAAAGGCCATCAGGCCCCTACGCCGTGATCTCGCGGTAGAAGCGCGTCGCCGATTCCTCGTCCTCGAACTGGTGAAGATCGGCGGGCATCCCGTCGAACGACGAGATGACGACGAACATCTGGTGGCTGCCCGTACTCTCGTGCATCGAGACCACGCAGCCGTTCGGGAATCCGATCGACTCCACGCGAAAGAGCTCTTGACCTTCATTCATGTGGTTCCTTCCAGGTGGCAGGCTCATCAGCTTTGGGACGCCAGCCCAAAGGACCGTCCTACATGGACGGTTTCGCCCCTACTTGCTGTCTCCGAAGTACTTGCAGAGAACCGGCTCGCCGTCGTGCATCCCTCTGCAGGTTGGTGACCGCAGGACGCGGTCTGGGTCCGTAAGCTTCTTCCGGCTGCTGGACTCCAGGTCGTCAATCTCCGCCGCCTTCAACGCCTCGTAGTGGTCGAGGTGCTCCTGCTCAACCACTTGCAAGTCCGGTAGCGCTGCCGCAAACATTCGGAAGTAGAGTCCGGCTGCAGCCGTCGTGAGCGGGCTTGCCGTGCTCGCCTGGCTGACGAGGCAGAGCACTTCGGCAGACGTTCCGATCCGGGTGTCGACACCTGAGGCCACTCGATCAAGCATTTCCCGGCAGTGGGCGCGGTAGACACGCTCCAGGTCCATACGCCGATGACTGATCGGCTTCAGGAGGTGAAAAGCGTGATACAGGGTGTCCGCCTCGGCGGGATGTCTAGCCATAGCGCGCTTGATCTCATCCTCGGCCCAGGTCATCTGGTCGAATGCGCAACCGACCAGGCCGTTGATCTCTTCCAGGACGTCGTGCGTAACAGTGTTGTTTTCAGGCATGCGAAATCGCCTCTCACAGACTCAGTGGATAGGCAGGCTCATCAGCCCTGGGATGCCGCCCAGAGGACCGTCCGCAGTGGACGGTTTCGCCGTCAGTGGTTGCTGTTGCCGTTCGAGCGGTAGAAGTCGGCCCAGAAGTTCGTGATGGTGGAATCGATCACCAGGTGGGGTACCTCGACGATCTCTCGGACCAGATCACGGGCTACCGCAGCGTCCTTTGTGGCTCTCGCGAGCCGGACGAAGTCCTGATACGCCCTGCGCTTGCGTCCTAGAAGCGGCGCAGCGCGAGATTCGAGGGTCTGTCGATCCAGCCGGACAACGGACCGGATGTACTTACTGTGCGCTTCGTTGTCCACCAACCTCAGTTCCCACACAGCCCTTGGGATCGCGGGAATCAGAACGTTGATGGCGTCGAGACAGTCGTCGCATCGGTTCTTCTCGTTGCCCGCGTCGTACATGCTCGAACCCATCGCCGTCGTGGCGGAACAGCCTTCCGTGTAGCAGAGTCCTCCGAAGAGACCTCGCGTCTTGAGGGTCGTCATTTCGCCTGTTTCTCTATGTCTGGCAGGCTCATCAGCCTCGGGATGCCAGCCCGAGGGACCACCCCTGCGGGATGGTTTCGCCGTACTGCTCATGCGATCGGCAGTGCAATCTGCTCGGGTTCGTGCCGAGGCTCCCGCCAAGCGGCCACGATGGAGTCGATCACGTGGTCGACAGCCTGCTTGTGGGCGTCGTTCGTGACGTCGGTGGACGTGTTGAACTGCCAGTCGTTCTGATCAAAACCGAAGTAGAGACTGCGGATCTCGTCGTCCGAGACCGCGAGGTCATCCGCGTTCCACCAAGTGACGCTGTCCAGCTCCGAAGAGAGCTCCTGGGCGTAGAAGCCCTCCCAGGCGTGGGTGATCCGTTCTTCTCGGTACTCCTCCAGCCGATCGTTGCGAAGGCAGACGACATCGCCGCTCATCCCTTCCGCGAGTTCGACAAGGAGACGCAACCGTCCGATCCCGGTGTCGATGTCGTCATCCGTGACGACCGGAAGCTCCCCGAGCTGGAGCCAGACAGCGCGGTATCCATGCCTCCCCTCGTCCACCGGAAGGTCGTAGTCCTCCTCCAGGACAAGGACATTCGTGGCGTCATACTCGCTACCGTGAAGGTCCGAGTGTTCGACCAGAATGACCGTGACCGCGCCGAAGTCGCGGGTCGGCGAACCATCGCTCATGACGAGCGAGAACAGGTGTTCCGCAGGGACCTTTTCCAGCGCTCGGCCGGTTTCATCCAGCGTGAGACCGACTCGCGGGACGTCCGCCAGGCGCTCCCACAGCTCTACGGCCTCGGTGTACTGGTCCGGCGAATAGGCATGCGTGATCGCAAGCTCAACGCTCATACTTGTTCCGTCCTTTGTGGGCGGTAGATTGGCAGGCTCATCAGTGCCGGGGTGCCGCTCCCGGCAGACGCCTCGCGGCGTTTCGCCCTTGTCAGAGCAAGTTCTCGACGATGTACCCGAGCGCGTGTTGGTCCACCTGAGACGGGCTCAGCAGTCCAACGAAGAAGTAGGCGTGACTGTCGTGCTCGTAGTCGTCGCCTTCCGCGTGGCCAACAAGCCAACGCACCGCAGCTCTCACGTCGCCGAGTTCGATCAGCGCCCCGGCGATGAGGTCGGCCTGTTCGCACGAGAAGGCGGACCCGGCTCCACTCGCGGTGGCGTGATCCCCGAAGAGATGCGCAAGCGCGGCGAGCGAGCTGCTGGGTTCCGTGGTGGTCATGTTTCCCTCCATTCGGCAGGCTCATCAGCGTGGAGATGCCAGCTCCACGGACGGGGTCACCCCCGTTTCGCCAAACTTTCACACCAGCGCCATGTAGACGACGTCTGGCCCGCCAGGCGCCCAGTTCGGCTCGCGCTTGGTCTCCGCGAAGCCAAAGGACTCGTAGTAATCCGGCAGGAACCCGTCGAAGCAGTCGAGGGTTCGCGCCCCCAAACCGATCGCTTCATTGACGAGGTGCTGCCCCCGCCCCTTGGTAGTGCTGAACAGTCCAATCAGGTCAGCGTCGGACGACACGCCAAACCCACTCGTGAGGTCATCGGCGAGGTAGTACACGGCGTTGTCAGGCATCTCCTCGGGCGAGGAGGTTGCGTCGGCAACGCGGACAGACTGGTCCCGTGCCACGGCGAGCGCATCGCGATAGGTGTCTGCCGAGACCTCGTGCAGGTAGAACATCTCTCAACTCCTGAAGGGTTGGTCCGAGTGCCTGCTGCCACTTCCGAGGTCACGCCACCCCGCCCCCGCTATATGAGGCTGGTGGTCGCAGCAGGCCGAGAACTGTCGCCATTAGCTAAACTTTCACACCCGGTTAGGCGTGAGGGCATGGCGATTCCGTCTCCTCGTCGCCGTCTTCCTGATCAGGCCGTCGCGCGATGCTCATCCGCGCGGTCCCTCCTGACGTATCGGCTGGCCCTTGACGTCCACCCCAAGGGATGGTGGCGGGCTGCCCGTAATCCGGCGACGTATTTCATGTCCGGTACACGCTGTTGAGTTCTCAAGGTTCGAGTGATCCCGGTCGGTTCCTCCGGTTGTACGAAGGGCGATTCCGGTTCGTGCTGTGTGCAACTTTAGCACCTCGTTCCCCATCTGCCAAACTTGCACATTCAGGCCGCGCAGTTCGCGGCCCCATGCTCGCCAACGTGTTCTGACAGAGGCAGCAAGGTCAGCCACGGTCGCCCCTAGTGCGAGTGACTTTCCCAGCTTCCGCAACGGAAAGGCGTTGCGTCTGGCAGAGATGGCGCGCTTGTGACCGCAGAGAAAGCGGCTCCTGTTGGTGCAGGTTGCGCAGATGGAGTTCTCAAGGTTCGTGTCGTTCCGCTCCGTTCAGCCCCGGTTGGGGCGTCCCGTCCTGGCGACAACGAGAACATTAGTCAAAGTTGCACACGCTGGTCAAGCACCAATCTTTCGTCGCTGATCAGCGACGGTTTCCGACTTCAACGGATCCTTTGTGGACGGTCTGATGTGGCTCTGCTGCAGCCCTGCGAACGACCTAACTTGGGGCTTAAGCGGCGAACTCACTTGCCGTTGGGTCGTGCAGCTCGGTGCGTCGGCGCGCTACGCGACAAAGAAAGGAACCGTGCGAGCGCGCGAGAATACGACACAACTCTCACCAGTGGGGGTATGACCCCGATCACATCACAACGGAGACCGCCGAGTCTTAGCCGCCGAAATCCTGCCACGGTTCCGAAGTCGTTCAAGCCGACCGCAAGGCGCCGGCGGAGCGAGTAATGCCAGCTCAAGGGCTAGTTTGCCCCTGCATTCGCCGAACGATGGCAGCACGAATCTCAGCGTTCGACAGCCCCTGCGCTGCGAGCTCGGATCGGAGTCGCTGGAGTTCCGCGAGGCGACTGCCGGCCGGAGCCGCTCCGTCGACCAGCTGACCATCAAGTACGAGCGCGCCGAAGCGCGCGGTCATCTGCACGTCATCCCGGTCGTCCCGCTCGCTGCTCACGTGTCAAGCTTACACACTTCCAGAGCTCGTGCAGCGTGCCCCCCAGCTGGCGTGGCCCAGCTCACAACGCGCTTCGGTTCTAAAGCGCCTGCCTGCGACCGGATCTATAAGTGAAGGCAGCAAGCACAGACGGTATGCCTTCTGCAGCAAGGCTTTCGTCTTGAAGGCCCCCTTCGGGGGCCACCTAGCGAAAAGGCTTAAGGAAGTTCCTTAACTCCTTGAGGCCCCTCTTTCAGCCCTGGGTCGGCAGCGGTGGCGAATCACGCCCGCACACGCCGTCGGGGCTCTTCTCTTCCACGTCGCGAGGCGGTGAAACGCCATGCCCCAGTGGTCCGGTTCAGACCGGCGATCACGCCTCCCGGCTGACTGGGATCGCATTCGGCGCCGCATCTTGCGGCGCGACGGCTCCCGCTGCACGCACATCGACGAAAACGGTGTGCGGTGCGCGGAGCCGGCGAGCGACGTGGACCACGTTCTGCCCGGTGATGACCATCGAGACACCAACCTCACCTCGATCTGCGCATGGCATCACCGGCAGAAGTCCTCACGCGAGGGCGCCGCGGCCAAGGCTGCCCAGTGGCGCCGGCACAACGCGAAGTTCAGACGTACCGAGGCTCATCCCGGCTTTCTCTAACACCAGACACAAACTGCGCCGCGTTCGCGGCGTTCCCGGATGGGCGATGTCCTCCGGTTCCCAGGCTCCGACCGGGTTCTGAGCGCATGCGCGTGCTTCGGGCCGCGCTGTTGCTCCCCGGTTCGGGGTCTGTCTCATCTGCCCTGCTTCCGCTGCGACGTAAAGGTTCCTGCCGTCTCGGTGGGTAGTGCATCGGACGGGGCTTCATCCAGAAGAGGAGAAGTCCAAGGTTGCCTGAATACCTCCTGGCGCCGGCGCTCGCGACCCTTCGCGCACAGTTCGATCAGCGGTTCCCTAACCGCTCTCGCGCGTCGGATGGCTGGATCGGGGACGCGGCTCACCGCGCTCAAGGCTCGGCTTCCGATCACAACCCGTGGGTGGTGATCGACGGCCAGGCCTACGTGACCGCGCTGGACATCACGAACCATCCGGAGATCGGGCTGGACCTGAACAAGCTCACCGACGAGCTGCAGGTGCTGTGTCGTGACGGCGGTGAGAACAGGCTGAAGTATGCGATCCACCGCGCGCTGATCATGGACACGCGCCCGCAGTTCAGCCCGTTCCAGTGGACGCCGAGCTCCGGTCACTGGGTGCACGCGCACTTCAGCGTCATGAACGACCGCCGTCTGCTCGATCCGCGGCCGTGGAACCTACCGATGCTGGCAGGCACGGGTGCACCGGCGCCCACTCCGACGCCGGCACCGAGTCCTTCAGTTCCAGGCTGGCCGCTTCCGGCAGGCCACTGGTTCGGAGACTGGCGTGGACCGAACGAGCAGCATGGTGGTGCACCTGGTTCTCAGTACGACTGGGAGAGGCCGCACGTGCTGGCAATCCAGCGCAAGCTCCAGGCGATCGGCTGCGCTCCGAACGTCCCTGGCTGGGCCGATGGTCGTTGGGACCCGCCGACCACCGCGGCGATGAGCGAGTTCCAGCGTCGCCACCGTGCGAACCAGACCACGATCTGGGGTAAGTGCTACAGCGACGACTGGCAGCACCTGTTCAGCCTCTGATCAAGCCCTCTTACGCCCGTTCCGCCGCAGCTGTGGCTGGGCGGGCGTCCCCCGCTTGCCGAGGAGGTGATCGAGATGCCAGGCCCCGTTCCGGAGCGGGAGGACAACCTGGCCCGGCCGCGTGAGCGCAAGGGCAAGGACGTTCAAGCCGTTAGCCGCGGAGAGCTGCGCTCGGTCACCGTCCCGCATCCTGATCCGGAGTGGCACCCGATCGCGCTCCGCCTCTACAAGGCGTTGAAGACGTCAGGGCAAGCCGACTTCTACCAGAACAGCGACTGGGCGTTCGCGTACTCGCTGTGTGAGGACCTGTCGTACTACAAGCGGGCGCCCGGCGGAAAGCGCTCTGGGCAGATGCTGCAGACCATCTACTCGGCGTTCGAGCGGCTGCTCGTCACCGAGGGAGATCGCCGTCGAGTGCGCATCGAGCTCCACGAGCCGGAGGACGAGACCACGCCGGCCTCCGTGACGGCCATCGCCGACTACCGCAAGGAGCTCGGCCTCGAAGCCTGACCACCTCCCTTCGCGGTGACGAATCCCCGAAGGGAGGTGAGTCCCCATCTCAGCCCCAACAACGCTGACCGCCGAGGAGATCGACGCGCTTGAGCCGTCGACCATCGGCCCGACCTGGAAGCGGAACCCTCTCGGCGCCTGGGAATTACCGCGCCACACGCTCGGCTGGCAGATCGCCGGCTGGTGCGCGGACTACCTCCTAGCCGAGAACGGCGGCCCCTGGAAGTTCACCAGGGAGCAACTCCGCTTCGTTCTGTGGTGGTACGCGATCGACGAAACCGGTCGCTTCATCCACCGCAAGGGAGTTCTTCAGCGCATGAAGGGCTGGGGCTTACCCCGGTAAGGACCCCCTTCTCGCTGTTCTCTGCCTGGTCGAGCTCGTCGGCCCGTCGCGGTTCTCCCACTGGGACACCAAGACGATGGAGCCGGTCGGGGTGCCGCACCCGCAAGCCTGGGTGCAGGTCACCGCGGTCAACCAGTCGCAGACCACCAACACGATGTCGCTCATCCCCTCGTTGATGAGCGACAAGTTCAAGACGACCTACCGCATCAAGGACGGCGCGGAGATCATCCGCGCGAACGGCGGGAAGTGTCGCCTTGAGGCCGTCACGTCGAGCTACCGCGCCCTGGAGGGCAAGCGGACGACGTTCACGTTGCTCAACGAGACCCACCACTGGGTCAGCGGCAACAACGGTCACAAGATGTACGAGACGATCGACGGTAACGCGACCAAAAAGGACAGTCGCTACCTCGCGATCACCAACGCCTACCTGCCCGGCGAGGACTCCGTCGCCGAGCGGATGCGCGATGCCTTCGAGAAGATCGTCGAGGGCCGCGCGGTCGACATCGGGTTCCTGTACGACTCGGTCGAGGCACACCCGAAGACCCCGTTGACGCCTGAGGCGTTGCGGATCGTGCTGCCGAAGATCCGCGGTGACGCGGTCTGGCTCAGGCCGGACACGATCATCCAGTCGGTGCTCGACACGACGCTGTCAGCGTCGCGGTCGCGCCGCATGTGGCTCAACCAGATCGTTGCCGAGGAGGACGCGGTCTACGGGCCGGCCGAATGGGCGGCGTGCTTCGTCGAGGGGGCTGTTCTCCGTCCTGGTGACGAGATCGTGCTCGGCTTCGACGGCGGCAAGTCGGACGACGCGACCGCGCTGGTCGCGATCCGGATCTCGGACTTCGTCGCGTTCGTCATCGACTGCTGGGAGAAGCCAGACGGCCCTCGTGGTGAGGGCTGGGAGGTCAACCGCGAGCTCGTGGACAGCACGGTGCACGAGGCGTTCCAGCTCTACGAGGTCAAGGCCTTCTACGCCGACGTCGCGCTGTGGGAGTCCTACATCTCCGACTGGGCCGCCGACTACGGCGAGGGCCTCGCGGTGAAGGCCGAGGGCCACAACGCGATCGGCTGGGACATGCGCTCGTCGTTGAAGAAGGTGACCCGCGCGCACGAGCGGCTGCTGCGCTCGATCTTCGATGCCAAGCTCGGCCACAACGGCGATCTGGCGATGAAGCGCCACGTGCTCAACGCGCGGCGCCGCACGAACAACTACGGCCTCTCCTTCGGCAAGGAGACGGCTGATTCTCCCCGCAAGGTGGACATCTACGCCGCGCTGATGCTCGCCCACGAGGCGCTGCACGACCTGCGGACCCGCGGCAAGAAGACCAAGAAGCGCACGGGGCGCGGCTACTTCATTTAGGACGGTGTGTAAGTTTGGCAGACACCAGTCCCGCGTCCCTGGCGAAGCAGCTCCTTCAGATCCTGTACCGGGATGAGGCTCGCCTAGCGCGGATCGACGACTACCTGCATGGCCACCACGACGACCCGTACATGCCGGCGCAGGCCGATGACGAGTACCGGCTGATCGCGAAGCGCTCGGTGTCGAACTGGATGCCCTTGCTGGTCGGCACTCCAGCTCAGGCGCTGTATGTGGACGGATTTCGGCGTGGCCGACGCGGCGCCGGCGCCCATCGCGCGACCTCGACCGCCCTCCCCGAGTGGGACCACTGGCAGACCTCAAGGCTCGACGCGCGGCAGAGCGCGATTCACCGTGGAGCGCTGACCTACGGCCACAGCTTCGCGCTGACGGAGAAGGTCAAGGGCAAGGTCGTGACCAAGGGCCTGTCAGCGCTCAAGACCGCAGCCTTGTACGAAGACCCGGCCAACGACGACGTCCCCTTCGCGGCGTTGACGGTGGTCCGCTGGCCGAACGGCGATACGCCCGGTACCGCGCGGCTGTTCGACCACCGCAACGAGTACCGCGTGCGGTTCAGGTCGTTGTCCGACACGGCCGGCATCACGGTTCAGAACGGGCGCCGACACGGCGCGTCCGAGTGCCCTGTTACGCGGTTCGCCGCGTCGGTGGACCTCGAAGGTCGCACGGTCGGCGTGATCGAGCCGATGATCGCGCTGCAGAACCGCATCAACCAGACCGTGTTCGACCTGCTGATCGCGCAGACCTACGCCTCGTTCAAGGTGCGGTTCGCGACAGGGATGGCACCGCCCATCGAGCGCGACGCCGAGGGTGAGCCGGTTCTGGATGAGTCTGGCAACCCAAAACCGTTGCCCATCAACGCAAACGCGAAGCGGTTCTTGTTCGCTGAGGACCCCGACGTGAAGTTCGGCAGCCTCGACGAGACCCCGCTGTCCGGGTTCATCGACTCCATCGACATGAGCATTCGGCACCTGGCGGCGATCTCGCAGACACCTCCGCACCACCTGCTCGGCCAGATCGCGAACCTCTCCGCCGAGGCGCTCACCGCAGCGGAAACTGCGCTGTCGCGCATGATCGAGGAGTTCCGGCACTCCTTCGGCGAGGCCTGGGAGCGGGTCTTCCGGCTCGCCGCCGAGCTCGCCGGCGACATGTCGTCCGCACAGGACTTCCACGGCGAAGTGCTCTGGCGCGACATGGAGTCCAGGTCGTTGGCGCAGTCCGCGGATGCGCTCGGCAAGCTGGCCGAGGCGTTGGAAATCCCGAAGCGAGGCCTGTGGCGTCGCGTCCCCGACGTCACGCAGAACGAGATCGACTCGTGGGAGCAGATGCGCGAGGACGACGACGCAGAGCTCCAGCTTGCACAGTCCATCCGTCGTGCAACACCCGACCCTTCAGAGACGAACAGTCCTCAGGGCCAGGCGGCGTGACAAGCGCCGTCCTGCAAGCTGAGGCCGACCAGGCTTCGCTTGCGTTTCACGTCGCGCTGACGCAGATCGGCGTTGGGACTGTCGAGGACGCGCTGAAGCTCTGGGCAGGCGTACCGCCGACCAGAACAGCCGCCACAAGCGGAGCTTGGCTGGCCAGGGCGGTTCACCTGGTGATGACGCGGCGGGCGAGATCACGCGAGCTCGCGCTGGCCTACTACCGCCTCGTGCGGGCGCTACGTACCGGTTCGACCATCGCGGACCCGCGCAAGCCTGAACCGCTCTACGTCAGCTTGAACATGCTGCGTCGCGAGTTCACCGCGCTGGCCGGCACTCAGTCCGACTCCAAGCGCGCACTACGGCCTGACGACCGCGCGTCGGCCGCAGCGCAGGCCGAGGAAGATCCGACCGACCGCATCACAGTTGAGCGCCTCGATCACCTCGATCGTGAACAGCAACGTCTTGAGCGCGAAGCCGAGCGTGAGGCGACCCTCGTCCTCGATGCGTTGGGGCCAAAGAACCTGGAGCGCAAGCTCAAGGCGATCGACACCGACGCGCCAGCCACCGATGTTGACGAGCTACGCGAGGACGCTCACCGCAGAGCAGGAACACGACAAGCAGCCGCAGCTGAGCGCGTAGCGATGGATGGTGCCAGGAGCACCGTCTGGATGCTCGCCCAGCGCGACAAGCGCGTCGTCGGCTACGCCCGAATCTCCCGCACCGGCACCCCGTGCGGCTGGTGCGCGATGTTGATTTCGCGTGGTGCCGTCTACAAGTCGGCTGAGGGGTCCAGCTCGGATCTGTCCTTCGGCGACCTGGACAAGTACCACGACGGCTGCCACTGCTATGCCGAGCCGATCTACAGCCGCGAGCAGTTCGACAACTCGCCACTGACCGCCCTGAATCGCCGCTACAAGGCCGAGTGGAAGTCCCACATCGCCGACCGCGGGTTCAAGGGCAAAGCGGCGCTCACCGAGTGGCGTCGCCGTATCCGCCAAGAGCAGCGCGACGCCGCGCGACTGGCCCACCGGCGTCCAGGAGACGCGGCGTGATCCCCAAGAACGTCCAGGAGGCGTGCCCCTTGTCCGACACCACCCCGCCCGCTCCCTCCACCGAGGATTCCACGACCGATGACCAGCAGGCCCCAGGGAGCGCTGCGCCCGCCGATGGCGCCGAGGTGGCCGGAGACGGGACGCCGTCCGCCGCGGTGAAGCCTGAGGACGACCTTCCGGAGTGGGCACGCAAGGAGCTGACCAAGGTCCGCGGTGAGGCTGCGAACTACCGCACGCAGCTTCGCGCCGCGCAGGAGTCGCTGTCCAACGCGAAGACTCCCGAGGAGTTCCAGGCTGCGACCGCACAGCTTTCCGCGAAGGTCACGGAGCTGGAGACCTCGTTGCTGCGCAGCAGCGTCGCACGCAAGTACGACCTTCCCGACGAGCTCGCCGAGCGTCTGCGCGGCAGCACCGCGGAGGAAATGGAATCCGACGCCAAGGCGCTGCAGAAGTTCGCCGGCCCCGTCACCCCAGAATCGCTGGGCGGCGGGCTGACTCCGGACAGCACCGACGACGGCGAAATGGACCCGCGCAAGCTCGCCCGGCGCACTCGGCGCTGATCTTCGGCGAACTCCCTTTCCCTTACCCTGAGCCATTTTGGCCAGGGACCTTTCATGCCCTGGAGGCCGTGAACCTTGCCCACCGCACAGCACCAGGTCGTTAAGCCGGAGAAGCTGGCCGCGACCGCGGTCGGGATGCTGGAGCAGGAGCTCGTCATCCCGAACCTGTTCAAGAAGGAAGGCGTCGATCAGTTCAAGGGCGCCGAGGACGACACCGTGACTGTCAAGGTCGAGGGCGTCCTGCCGTTCCACGAGTACGCCTGGCGTAACGACCGCTCGACGGGCATCCGCTTCGACGAGTACAAGGAGCGCAAGATCCCGGTCACGTTCGGGGGCAACGTCTACTCCGCGGTCAAGCTGACCGACGAGCAGTCAGACTTCGACATCGACCAGTGGGGCAAGCTGCTGCGTCCGCAGACGAAGGCGGTCGCCCGCGGCCTGGCTCGGCGCTGCGTCGCGACGCTGACCGGCGCAACGTACAACGTGACGATCGGAAACGCGCTGGGCAACCTGCGCGGCGCGCTGATCGAGGCTCGCCGAGTGCTCAACAAGTTCCAGGTGCCGGACGGCCGGCGCTACATCGTCGTCGGCTCGGACTTCGAGTCCGCGCTGCTCAACGACGAGAAGCTGAACCTGGCGCAGTACGTCGGCGACACCGAGGCCGAGAGCGCGCTGCGCCTGGCCTCGCTCGGCCAGCGGTTCGGCTTCGAGTTCGTGGTCGATCAGACCATCGCGGGTGACGATGCGTACGCCTTCGTCGACCAGGCGTTCATCCTGGCGACCGCCGCACCGTCCGTGCCTCAGTCGGTTCCGTTCGGCGCCACGACCAGCTTCGAGGGCCTCGCGGTCCGCTGGGTGCGCGACTACGACAGCGAGTTCATGCAGGACCGCAGCGTGGTCAACACCTACGCCGGTACCCGCGACGTCAAGGACGTCCTGGTCGGCTGGGACGCGGCCAACAAGACCGAGATCGTCTCCGCCGGCGAGCACTTCGTCCGCGGGATCAAGCTCAAGCTCGACGGCTCCTCGGACTACCCGCCCGCAGCTTCCGAGCTGGCCAAGATCACGGGCATCAGCGACGCGCGGGTGTGGACCCCGACCGGACCCAAGCCCGAGACCGACCCGGCGAACGCCTGATCGCTGCAGCAGAAAGGCCGGCGCTTCCTCACTAGAGGCGCCGGCTTTCTTGCATCCAAGGAGGTGCAGATTTGGCCCCCTTTGCATCGTTCGACGAGCTCAAGGAACGCCTGGACTGGACCCTCGACGCAGACGAGACGCGCATCGCGAAAGCCGCACTGGACGACCTGTCCGGCTGGGCCCGGCACTACGGCCGCGCATGGCCCGACCCGAGTAGGGCCCCTCAGCTGGTGCGCACGCTCGTGCTCGGCGCCGCAGTGCGCTACATGCGCAACCCCGAGGGCTACGTACAGTCACGTGCGGGCGATGAAACGCTCGGCTGGTCCGATCTCGGCGACCGCGCTGGCTCGGCGCACTTCAACGACGATGAGATCACCGCTCTTGCCGCCATGTCCGGCAAGAGCAAGCTGCTCTCCGCCCCGATCAGCGCCTGGGGCCCGCAGCGCAAGCGCCACGCGGGCACCGGCACGGTTCCAGTTTCTGGTGGCGGCAAACAGTTTCCGCTGTTCTCCGACCCGGCGAGCCCCTGGTGAGCCACCAGCGCAAGCGCGGACAACGCGCCCGCGTCTGGAAGGCGGTCCAGGCCATCGACCGGCGTGGCAACCACGTGACCCGCGCTCAGCCGGACGGCCCGCACGAGGTACGCGCGGCGTTCATCCCGCAGCGCAGCTCGAAGGCTGAAGTGCCCGGCCAGCAACAGATCAACGTGACCCGCATGATCGTGTCCGCGGACCTGGAGGACGTGAACCTCTGGTCTCGCGTGGAGTGGAAGGGGCGGCAGTGGGACATCGTCTCGCCGCCGCAGTACCACCACGGCACGCGCCGCACCCGGCACTGGTCACTCGACATCCGAGAGAGGCCGTAGTGGCTCAGGTGTACCGGCGCGTCCGAGGCCAGAAGATCGAGCGCCTGATCGCGCAGCACGCGACCGTGCAGAAGCGCATGGACGACCTCACGCTGGAGGGCGCCGCACGCGCGGAGGCCAGGCTCGGCGAGCACCGGCACGACGGCCACGCGCGCATCGACGTGGAACAGGGCGACATTGACCGCTACGTGGTCCTTGACGACGAACGCGGCCTGATGGCCGCTCTGTCCATTGAGTACGGCCGCAAGCCGACACCCGCGTCCGAGGAAAACCCTGACGGTGGCAAGGGCATGGAGGGCCTGTGGATCCTGCATGACGCGATGGGTCTCAAGCGCCCTGGCGGTGACCAATGATCGATCTGCCGCCCAGCGTGCTCGCCCTTGTCGAGCTGGCGCCCGTCGAGGACATCTGCCTGCGCGTGCTGCGTGAGGGCCTGCCGGACGTGCCGATCGTCTCTCTGATCGCGGACGACGCCCCCGGCCTGTTCATCCTCGTGCGCCGCCTGCCAGCCCTGGGCAACTGGAAGGGCGACCCGCGCTTCACCGACTGGGGCCGGTTCAGCGTGAACGTGTTCGCGCAGGACCCAGACGGCGACGAGAAGTCCGCACTGGTGAGCGAGGCCGTGCGCGTGGTCATGCGCAACGCCTGGCTCGCGCACGCGAGCTACCCCGCCCTCGGCTCCATCATCTCGATCAAGATGCGCGGTGAACCCTCCCGCAAGCCCGACTGGGCGACCAGTACGGGTCCGGTGCAGTACGCCGACCTGCCCACCGGTATGTGGCGCTACGAGAGCACCTACGACCTCAAGATCCGCAAGCCGCGCGGTCGCTGACTTCTGTTTTCCCTCACCCCGCCCTCGCCGAGGAGCGGGGTCTTTGCTGACCCCTCGATCCCTTGGGAGGGAACGACTTTGGCACTTGACGACGGCGCGACGCTCGTCATTGACACCGGCAACTACCTGCTGGCCCCGACTGGCACGCAGATGCCCTCGGACCTGACCTCGCCTGCGGCCCCGTGGGACAACGTCGGTCACACCTCGCTGGAGGAGCTGCTCAGCATCACCTCCGAGGGTGGCGAGGCGACGGTCCTCGCGACGCTCCAGAACAAGACGCTGCGCACGCGCTACTCGGCGCGCACGGAGCGGATGTTGTTCACGCTCCAGCAGTTCGACGTCAAGGGCCTGCGCCTGTTCTACGGCGCGAACGCGCCCTTGCTGGCCAACGGCACGCTGGGCGTCCCGACCGACCCCAAGCCGACCGTGTGCGCGGTGCTGATCGTGTTCGTGGACGGCGACAACATCTTCGCGTTCTACGCGCCCAAGGCGGAGATCTACCGCGCGGACGACATGTCGCTGTCGGACACGGAGTCGCTCGCCGGCATGCCGATCGGCATCACTCCGCTGGTGCACGGCACGAACACGTGGACCTACGCGGTGACCCCACTGGCGAGCACGCCGACGTCCGTGATCGCCACAGGTGCGACAGCTGGCACGCCCGGCGCCTTCACTCCGTCGGGCGCTGCTCGTCCGTCGAGCCTTGCGGCGCTGCGCGCGAGCACGATCACCGCATCTCCGGCGACCGCGTGGACCACTGGCCAGTACGTCGCCTTGGGCGATGCCACGCAGGCCCACTGGGACGGCGACTCCTGGGAGTCCGGCGCGAAGCCCTGACCCCGCCCTCCCCCTGACACCCGGCGTGCGCCTGCCTTGCGGACCCGCGTGCACGCCGGGCCACCCCTCACGGTGGCACCCCTTCGGTCCGCTTCCCTTTGCCCTGCACCAAAACTGGAGGTCCGCAAAACCGTGTCCAGCTTCTCCCTTGACGACATCCGCGCAGCCGCCGACCGCAAGTACGGCTCCACCGACATCACCGTGGAGGACACGACCGTGCGCCTGCTCAACCCGCTGCGGATGAAGAAGGCTCAGCGCGACAAGCTCATCGGCGTCCAGAAGGAGATGGAGGCTGGGACCGACGAGGCGGAGGACGTCGACCAGGTGGCCGTCTTCCAGCAGGCGCTGCGCATCGTGGCGCAGACCCCCGCGCAGGCCAAGCTGCTCATCGACGCGATCGGTGACGACCTCGGCGTGCTGGCCGAGGTGTTCGAGCGCTACACGGAGGGCCAGTCCGTGGGGGAAGCCTCGTCCTCTGCCGCCTGATCGACGACTACGGCCGGGGCCTGTACGCGGATCTGCGCTTCCACTACGGCATCGACCTGGTGGACGTGATCGAGTGCCGCGGACCGGCTCCAGGTCTTGTCCTCGCTCTGGTGCAGAGGCTCCCCGACACCTCCCTGACCGCCGCGCTGGCCAACGGCGGGATACAGCACTTCGGCTGGGGCGTCGACCGGCACATGCACGCCGACACCTACGACGCCATCAACCTGCAGACCCGCGCGACCGGCAACTGGGGTAAGACGCCTCCCAGGTTCCCGGAGTGGCCGCGCCCCAACGACAAGCCCAGGGCAGCGCCCGCTCCCACTCCCAAGAAGCGCGTGAGCGTCGCGGATCTGCACGCGCGCATCTCTCGGAGGTAGCCCATTCCCGACACCCAGATCATCGGTCGCGTAGCGGTCAAGGTCTACCCGCACACCAACGACTTTCGGGCGGAGACCGAGCGCAAGCTCAACGTGATCGAGAAGTCCATCAAGGCGATCACGGTTGAGGTCAAACCCAAGTTCGACGAGAAGGCCATCGCAGCCGAGGCGCGCAAGGTCCGTGAGACCGCGGCCAAGATGCTCGGTGAAATCACGCTGCGCGTGAAGATGGACGACCAGAACTCTGTTCAGCGAGGCATTGCGCGCCTGCGCTCCGAGCTGGACAAGCTGGACGAGAAAGAGATCCAGGTCAAGCTCGACCGCGCCGACCTGGAGAGCAAGCTGGGCGCGCTGGAGAAGCACCTGGCTGACATCGCCACATTGGACCTCAAAGTACGGCCCGGCAGCGCATCCTCTCTTCAGCGTGCCGTCGCCAAGATCGAGGCGGAGCTGGAGAAGCTCGCCGAGGTCGACCTCAAGGTCAAGATGGACCGGGCGTCGCTGGAGAAGGCCAAGCGGGAGCTGGAAGCGGAGCTCAAGGCCGCGAGCCGAGTCGATCTGCGGATCGACCCCACGAGCCAGAACTCCCTGAGCCGGGCCATCGCCAAGCTCGACAGCGAACTGGAGAAGCTCCGCGAGCTGAAGGTCGCCGTGAAGCCCGACCGGGAGTCGCTGGAGCGGACCAAGGCTGAACTGGAGCGACGGCTCAAGATCCAGCAGAGCGTCGAGATGGTCGCCGACTACGTCAAGGCTGTCCAGCTGCGTCAGCGCGTGCAGGAACGGCTGGCCGGCATCAAGATCGCGCCCACCCTCGACCAGGGCGCCGTCGCCCGGACCATGCGTCAGATCGAGGGCTACGCGGAGCGGATCGAGCAGCTCAAGGCCGAGATCAAGCCGGGCATGGACCCGGTGGCCCGTCGCAAGCTCGAACGCGAGATCGACGACATCGAGGACCAGATCAGCGACCTGACGGCCGAGATCCACACCGACGTCAACGCGCTGTCGGAGAAGGCTTCCAAGGCCAAGCTCGCCGCGATGACTCGCGCCCGCCGCGTCCAGATCATCGTCGACATCAACAAGGCATCGGCCGCGCGCGTGACCGCCGTGCTCGCATCGCTGTCGGGCGCCCGAGTCGCAACCAACTGGATTCGTCAGCTCGGACAGGCACTGTCCAATCTGGACAAAAACGTGCCGATCATCGGCTCGATCGCACTCGCGGTCGCGGGCCTGGCCGGGTGGGCGCTCACCGCCGTGAGCAACCTCTTCACCCTGTCGGCGTCGCTGGCGCAGATCGGCGGAGCGGCGTTCGCGCTGCCCGGCATCTTCGGCGGCATCGCGGTCGGCGTCGGCGTCGCCATCGCGGTCCTCAAGGACTTCAACGAGGTCCTGCCCGAGGTCAAGACGCGGCTGTCCAGCTTGCAGGACCAGCTCTCCGAGCGGTTCTGGAAGGTAGCCGAGGCGCCCATCCGCCGGCTGGTCGACGAGCTGTTCCCCTCGCTGGAGCGCGGCGCAGGTCGCACCGCGGACGCGCTCGGCGTGTTCTTCGCCAACCTGTCCAACTCGCTGCGTACCGCGCTCGGGCCGGACGTGCTCGCCGGCATGTTCGACGCACTCGTCGAATCCATCGACATCGCGGGCAAGGGCACCGACGCCTACGCCGGAATCCTGGCCAAGCTCGGCACGGTCGGCGCCTCCTACCTGCCCCGGCTCGCCGCGTGGTTCGTCGACATCTCCCAGCGCCTGGACGACTTCCTCGGACAGGCGTCCGCAGACGGCCGACTCCAGACCTGGATCGACAACGGCATCCAGGCACTCGCCGACCTCGGCACGGTCATCGTCCAAATCGGACGGATCTTCGTCGGGATGGCGAAGGCGGCGGAGGCCGCGGGCGGCTCCACCCTGAGCACGCTGGCCGACAAGCTCACGCGGATCGCGGACATCGTCAACGGCGACCGCTTCCAGAGCGGCATGACCGACGTCTTCCGCGCGGCGCACGAGGCCATGAACCTCATCGCCACGATCTCGGGTCCCGCGGTCACGCGCCTGCTGGAGAGCCTGGGCCGCACGCTCACCGCCATCCTCCCGGTAGTCGGCGAGGCGCTCGGCACGCTGCTCGGCAACGTCGCCGAAGCCTTGAGTCACCCTGCCTTCCAGGGCGCGCTGGTGCTGATGTTCGAGGCGCTGCGCGATGCACTGGCCGCGCTAGGGCCTGCCTTCGGTCCGGTCGCTGTCGCGCTGGGCAAGCTGGCGATCCTCGTGGGCGAACTCGCCCGCGTCCTCGGACCGCTGGCGGCCGAGGTCCTCGGCGGCATCCTGGCCGAGGCGCTGATCCGGCTCGCGCCGAGCGTCACCAAATTGGTCGGCGTTCTGGGCGACGGACTGCTGCGCGTAGCGCAGACCCTCTCGCCGGTCCTGCTGCGCGTCGCCGACGCGCTCGCGCGAGCAGCCGACACGGCCCTGGTCCCCGCGCTCACGAAGGCGATCAACGGCCTGATCCCCGTGCTGGAGCGGGTGCTTCCGCTTATCGGCGACGCGCTGGTGACCGCGCTGGAGTCGCTGACTTCCAGCGGCCTGCTGCCGAACCTCGCCGAGCTGTTCGTGCAGATGGTCGGTGTGTGGGGCGGCATGGTCGAACGGCAGCTGCCCGAGCTGATCAAGCTGGTCCCGCTCGTCGCTGACGGGCTCGCGCGGGTCACGGAAGCGGCTACGCCGCTCCTGCCGAGCTTCGCCGAGCTGGCCTCGCTCGCGAGCGAGACCCTCGTCCCCGCGTTGGTCGCGTTCGCGCAGAAGGCCTTGCCAGCACTGGTCGACGCCATCGTCCTGGTGGCCGGGGTCCTTGCACCGCTGATCTCGAAGGCAGCCGACGCCGCGCGAATCTTCCGGGAGGACGTCCTGCCCGCGGCGCGGGAGCTGGCGTCCTACCTGGGCGACAACTTCTCGATCACCCTGGCCGGGCTCGCCGACGCCTTCCAGGGCTGCTTCGTCGCCATGAAGGGCTACTGGGACATCTTCGCCGGATTCCTGACGGCGGACTGGGGCCGGGTCTGGCGCGGGATCAAGGATGTCAGCTCGGGGATCTGGTCCGTGATCAGCGGCAGTTTCGCCGTGTTCATGGGCTCAAACCTGTTGGCGCCCTTGACAGACGGCCTCGGCACGATGAGCGAGCGCTGGTCTGCCGGGTGGCAGGACATGCAGCAGAAGTCCCGCGACGCCTGGCGGAGCCTGGGGAACGCCGCCCGCGACGGCGTGAACGACGTCGTCAACTGGGTCCGGGGCATCCCGGACCGCATGATCGCGGCGCTCGGCCCACTCGGACCGCTCCTCGTCGATGCCGGACGCCAGGTGATCGACGGCTTCCTCGCTGGCCTCCGCAGCGCCTTCGGGCGGGTGCAGGCCGCGCTCAAGGAGTTGACCGATCTCCTGCCCGACTGGAAGGGACCGGCCCCCGTCGACCGGACCATCCTGCGCGGCGCCGGCCAGCTCGTCATCGACGGCTTTATCGACGGCCTCGAATCGCGCTACGACGCGGTCCGGAAGTCGTTGCGGGGCCTCACCGACGACGTGGCCGACACCGACTTCGCCATCCCCGCAGTAACCGCCCCCGGCGTCACGCGACGGGCAGCGGGGCTGGCGGACGGCGCGCTGGCAGGCGGCAGGCAAGGCACTCAAAAGGTACTCAACTACTACGCCGCCCCCGGCTCGTCGCTCGGCTCCGAAGAGGACCTGTTCGCAGCCGCCGGTCGCGCGAGGATGGGCTGGTAAGTGCCACGACTGCAACTCGAATCCACAGTGGACGTCTTCGACCTCGACGACGCGCTGCGCAAGGGAAGAGGGGTTCAGGCCCTGTCCGGTGTGACCGGGCTGGGCCTGCCCCCGGTCTCCGTGCAGTGGCTCAGCGGTGCGGGTGACGGCGCGATCTACCGCGGTCGGCGCGTCCTGCCGCGCGACATCGACCTACCCCTGCTGCTCGACGCTCCTGACCGCGCGGAGCTCCAGCGTCTCGTGAACCGGCTGGCGATCATGCTGGCCGAGCCGTGCACGCTGCGCTGGGTCGAGGACGACGGCACCTCGTGGACCACCAGCGTGGTGCGTGTAGGGGGCGGTGACTACGGCTTCGGCGTGGACACGATCGGCGAGACCGACCTGCTGATCGTGCTCACGCTCCGAGCCGGGAACCCGTTCTTCACCTACAGCGTGCCCACCCGCAAGACGATCGGCGAGCAGGCCGAGACCCGCGGTCTGCTCGCGGGCAGCCTCGCGACCATGAACGTGGCCAGCTCGCAGGCCATCGGCGCCATCCAGCTGGAGAACTCCGGCGACGCCAGCTCGTTCCCGGTCTGGGAGATCGTCGGCCCTGGCAGAGATTTCAAGGCCACGTCACCGGCTGGCGAAGTGCTGTATTGGCGCGGCGTCCTCGGCGACGGCGAGCGGCTGTTCCTCGACGCCGGCCTGGGCACGGTCGTGGACAACCTCGGCCGCAACCGCTACGGCGAGCTCGCCCCGGCGCCCCGCTTCTGGGGCATCCCTCCCGGCACGACCACCGCGACGGTGAGCCTGGAGGACGTCATCCCCGAGTCACGAATCCTGTGCACCTGGCGGCCCCGGAAGTGGATGGTGATCTAGTGCGGCTCGCCGATCTCACGGTCGAGGTGCGCAACCGCGACCTGAAGCGCCTAGGCCTCATCCGGCCCGAGGAGCTGAACCTCCGGGTCGAGGGCGAGCACAACGGGGTCGGGGTCTGGAAGCTGGAGCTGCCCGCCGAGCACCCCCTCGCGGGAGCCCTCGGCCAGCCCGGCGCCGGGATCATCGTCACCGGCCCGCAGGACATCCTCATGTCCGGCCCCACGGTCAGCCCGGTCACGATCACCTCCGCTGAGGACACCGCGGGCATGGTCAGCTTCGAGGGCGTGTCGGACTCCGTCGTGCTCGCCGACATGCTGGCCTGGCCTCAACCGTCCAATCCGGACCCAACCAAACAGGCCGCCTCGCACGACGTCCGCCAGGGCGACGCGGAGAGCGTCATCCACGGCTACGTCAACGCCAACTGCGGGCCAGCGGCGCCGGCCGCGCGACGCAAGGCACGGCTGCGCATGGGGACCAACCTCGCGCGTGGCCCTCGCGTGAAGAAGTCAGCCCGCTTCCCCGTGCTGGGCTCGCTGGTCGCCGAGATCGCGGTGATGGCGGGCCTGGGGTTCCGGGTGGTGCAGCGCGGGGACGAGCTGGTGTTCGAGACCTACCGGGTCACCGACCGCAGCCTGGACATCCGTCTGGACGTCCTGAGCGGCACCCTGGCCTCCCAGTCCGTCGCCGTCGCCGCCCCTGGTGTCACGCGCGTGATCGTGGGCGGCCAGGGCGAACTCGAAAACCGCGCCTTCCTCGCGGCCACCACACCGGAAGCCGTTGAGGCCGAACAGGACTGGGGCCGGCGGATCGAGCGATTCGTCGACCAGCGCCAGACCGACGACCCCACCGAGTACCAGCAGGCAGCGGACGAGGTCCTCGCCGAGGAGGGCTTCACAGCCGTCGCCATGCGCGCGGTGCCCACCGACGACTCCACGATGCGCTTCGGCGTCGACTGGTACCTGGGCGACCGCGTCTCAGCCGTCGTCGGCTCAGGCGAGCTGTCGGCCGTGGCGACCGGTTATGTGCTCGCGGTCGGCGCCGCGGGTGTGCAGCTCGGCGCGATCCTCGGCGACCCGCGCCAGTTCGACCGCAACGAGACGCTGAACCGGCGCCTGGAGGACGCGCGCAAGCGCATCAGCGCCTTGGAGCGCAACGCAGAGATCGGAACGACGGCCGCGGACAACGCGGCGGTTATGAGCCTCATGGGGGTGTGGTAGCTCGTGGCGTTGACGCCGAAGACCTTTGTCCGCAAGGCACTCGGAAGCACGAACGGCCAGATTGTCGCAACAGTGCCAGCGGGTAAGCGCTGGGTCCTGACCAGCCTGCTGCTCTCCAACTTCAGGACGGGGATCGACAGCGCGAGCCTGAACTTCGTGTGCCTGGACGACGTGTACGTGCTCCACGACCTCAAACTCAGCCCCGGCGGGGTCTTCACGCTCGACTGCGCCCAGGTGCTCGAAGCGGGTCAGAGCATCCAGGCCTGGGCCGACGGGAACTACGGCGCGGCGCTGCACGCCTGCGGCGTGGAGATGGATGCCTGATGGGACACCAGTTTCTCAACAACGGCCCGGACCCAGCACTGCATGCCATCAGAGTCCAATTCGGACTGACCGGTGGCGGCGTCAAAACGGTGAACCGGGACCGCAGCGTCCGATGGTCATACGACTTCCGGGTCTACGCGCACGGCTACCACCCGATGCTGGTCACCGACACATCGTGGTGGATTCGGATGCCACCAGACGGCACGGTCATCCCCAACCCGAATCCCGGCGGCGACAGCGTCACCGTGACAGACGGCCGAATCCCGATGGGGTACTACTCCACACTCTGGTACGAGCTGCCCCTGGGCTCGTTCGGCGAACCCTTCCCAGGCAACTTCCGCATCACCAGCGTCTACGACGACAACCGCGTTCCGTGGGAGATCCCGTCCCACTGGGTCATGATCCTCACCCGCAACGACGCAGGCGGAGCAAGTCCCCATGTTCGTTGGGGCACAGGCGAAATCGACGACCACTGGGAGCCTCTGCCCCTGCTCAGCGGGTGGGTCGACTACGGCGGGGAATGGGCCACCGCCCAATACCGCAAAGGCCCGAGCTCGCTCGTGGAAGTGCGTGGCCTCGTCCGTGCGGGCAACGGCAGCCACATCGCGACCCTCCCAGTCGGCTATCGCCCCTCGGCGACCCACCTGACCGTCCAGAACCAGGCCGACACCTTCAACCGCGTCGACTTCCGCGCCAACGGCGAAATCCACCGCCTCGGCAGCGGCAACGCCTGGCTGACGATCAACGCAACGTTCTACGCCGATCTGTAGGAGGTGCGAGTGACCAACCCGAACACGAGCACCGCTGCTGGCGTGCCACTACGCCTGCTCGGCTGGGAGTACGACCAAGCCGCGGACATGATCCTCGGCATCTTCACCGACGCCCCCGCGGCCAACGACCCCAACCCCGCGGCCTTCCAGCCCACGCTGCGCTACGTCGTGGCCCTGGAGGTCATCGCCAGCGAGATCCACCCGCTCGACGAGCAGCCGGCGGCCCCGGCGCCCGAGCCGGACTCCGCCTAGCTTTCCGTCTCCCGAGGCCCCCAGCGCAGCATCGCGCTGGGGGCTTCGCCATGTCCGCAGGAGGCCGCCCCCGTGGCGATCAGCTCGTACCCGTTCGACAACCAGTCCACCACCGAATCCCAGTACAGCCACCTCTTCCGCGAACTCCAGGACTCCGGCGTCGTGGACAGCGCGAACGGCACAGCCTTCTCGGTCAGCGCCGACGCCGGCGGCATGTACGTCAACGTCCAGCCCGGAACCGCCATCGTCCGCGGGCACGTCGTGGTCTCCACCAGCGTCGAGCAGGTCCCGATCCCCGCAGCCGAGTCCGCCTCGCGCACCGACCGCGTCGTGCTGCGCCTGGACCCCACCCAGAACAAGATCAGCCTGGAGGCCGTCAAAGGCGAGCCTGGGGCAAGCACCCCACCGCTCACGCAGACCGACAGCGGCATCTTCGAGCTGAGCCTGAGCCGCATCCCCGTGCCGACCGGCACCACGAACATCGGCACCACCGTGCCGCAGGACGAGCGGCAGTTCACGGGCGGTCGCGTCCGCGTCTGGCGGACCGAGACCCGCCCGGCTTCACCGCGGCTGGGCGCACTGGGCCTCAACCTCTCGACCGCCCGCTGGGAGTGGCACAACGGCACAGGCTGGGTCGACCTGGCCCCGGTCATCGTGTGGAGCACGATCGAGGGCAGGCCTGCGACCTTCGCCCCGGCCCCGCACCGCCACCACTGGAACGACCTCGACGGCGTGCCGTCCAGCTTCACCCCGTCCGCGCACACCCACACCTGGGACAGCGTGACCGGCAAGCCGTCCTCGTTCCCGCCCTCCGGCCACACGCACGGCAAGGGCGACATCGCCGGACTCCAGGGCGACCTCGACTACCTGGTGAACAACAAGGCATGGGCCGACCACGGCCACGGCCAATACGCGACCTGGGGGCACCGGCACGGCGGCGGCGACATCGACGGGCACGTTGGCCGCGCCTGGGGAACGGATCGTGCGCACACCAACGGCCCCGGACCTGGCCCTTGGTTCGCGGTCTGGGTCGACGGCAACCGCAACTTCTGCCAGAACACGTCGGCTCGGCGGTTCAAGGAGAACATCCGCGACTACTGGATCGACCCGACGCGAGTGCTGGCTCTTCGTCCGCGCGTCTACGACCGCAAGAACACCGACCACAAGAACGAGCTCGGCCTCATCGCAGAAGAGGTCAACGAAACCCTGCCCGAGATCGTGCAGCGCAACGACGACGGCCAGATCATGGCCCTGCGCTACGACCTGCTGGGCGTCGCCCTGCTCTCAGTCGTGCAGGACCAGCAGGACCGCATCGCACGCCTTGAGCAGCTTGTCGCCGAGCTCGCGGAGCGTGCCGCGTGAGCGACCCCGTCATGATCGCGCTCATCTCCAGCGGCTTCGGCTTCCTGGGCATCGTGGCTGGCCTGCTCAAGCGACAGGACAAGAAGCTCAACGAGGTCAAGGAACACACCGCCGAGGCCCGCAAGCAGGTCCAGAACACGCACACGACGAACCTGCGTGACGACGTCGACCGCGTCATCGAACGCCTTGACGCTGTGCTCGCGGGCCAGACCCGACACGACGAGGCGTTCCGCGAACACGGCCAGGAGATCACCGCCTTGCGCCGCGACCTTTCCCACGAGCGCGCCGAGCGGCTCGCAGTGGCTGAACGCCTAGACCGCCACATCGACATCGCTCCCCACAACTGAACTGGGAAGCGCGTCGCAGTCCTTGCTCAACCTTCACGAAGAGGAGTTACACAGAGTGGCAATCCGCGACTCCGTTACCGCCAGCAAGCCCCTGATCATCCGGGCAGCGATCGTCACAGCCGTCACAGCGCTGCTTCACGTACTCGTCGTTGTTGGGGCTCTTCCCCTTGACGTCGAGGCCGAGCGCGCGATCGCTGACGCGGTCGATCTGGTTGGCACCGCTGTTCTCGTTGTGTGGACCCGCGGCTCTGCGGCACCGTCCATTCGCGACAGCGAGATCACCAAGAGCTAACAACGAAAGCGCCCCACCCGTTGAACCTTGCGGGTGGGGCGCTTTCGTCGTATGTGGACTTAGCCGCGCTTCCCTTGCTCGATCTCGTCAAGAGTCCTGACCACCATGCCGGTCTTGCGACCTGGCGCCGGCCGCCTGGTCGCGCTTGTCGAGCCCTCGGTCTTCCGAGCGGCTGTTCTCCCAGCCCCAGCCTTCGTAGCTGCCTTGGACTTGGCCGCCTTCTTCACAACCACGCCAATCTCACCGAGAAACTCTTCAAGCCGCGCGGCATCCTCGTCGCACAAGTCCTTGTCGACCGAGCGCGCACCGCTGCCGATCGTGTGCAACTGCGCCGGCCTGTCCGGCAGCTGGCAGAGGTCGCACACAGTTAGGCTGATCTTCAACTTCGACCTCCCTGATTCGCCGAGATGAGATGTTACGCTGCGCCACATCGCTTGGTGTAACCTTGACAGGCTCGTTTGGGTCGTGCCAATCTTACACACCGCAAGCATCCGGCAAAGCGGCTGTCCGCGCTTAAAGAAGGAGGTGCCCCATGCCCGCATCGAAAATCCAGGATGAACAAGAAGTCATACGCTGGTTCGAGGAAGGCCGGACGTATCAATGGATGTCCGAGCAGTACCTCAAGAAGTACAACATCGAGACCGTGCCGTCCATGTGGAGCAACTTCCGGAATAGGCGCGGTCTTGATCCACGCATTGCCCGCGACAGCGGACTGATTCCGTGGAAAGTGAAGGCTGAACACCAATTCGCCTACCCCGTCGCAATGCTTCGCCTTGAAGCTCGGGTGCGCGCCGGCTTCAAGCTACGCGACAGCGATGCGGCCAGGCTGCAGAGCTGGCGCGAGTCCCTCGACGAGAACAACGCCGTGGTGCACTACGACCCCGACACCGACGAGGGCTTCCACTACATTCCACGCGGCGGCCCGGACGACGACATCACGGATGACGACATCATTCGGGACCCAAAGACAATGCCGAAGGGCGGCAAGGCGGCAGGCGATTGAGCCACCCGCTTGCCGCCGTTAGTTATCACAGACCGGCACGGTAGCGCCACAAGATCGAATGTGATGATCACCGCCCCGGCGATCTGCACCCTGCAACATGATTGAAGTTACAACTGGTTTACTGTTCGAAGAGGATCGCCACGCAGCCTGGGGGGGCCGCAGCCGCAAGGTTGCGCCGCGTGCAGACAGTCCACGCATCGTCGCACTGGACTTGTCGTTGTCGTTTGACAAAGTTGCACACCCCGCGTTGACTCCGTTCCTGCCAAGGTTTCACACCGAAGCGCGAAGGACGCGAAGTTGCTCAACACACCTACCGCTGCCACGGCGGCTTGTTCCGAGGGGACTCAGACCGAAGGGCTCGCAGCGCGAAGACAGACCGCGCGAACCCTGGCCGTGTGCGAAGAAGGCCACGTGATGGTCTACCTCGATGTCGGCGAGTTCGACTTCCACATCGACGCGGCGCCCGAGGCACGGACATGCAGAATCCGCCTCGCCCTGAGCTTGACGCGACAGCTCGGTTTCCAGCCGATCCCTGTCGAGGAGTGCGAGCCCGAACTGCTCGACAACGGCTGGACGCGCATGTACCTCGCGCCCATCGAGCCGACTCCTGACACTCCAGAAGACGCAGATCACTGGCAAACAGTGATCACGACGATCCCCATGCAGGTGCGCTTTTGACCCTTGAACTTCCAACACGCCTATCCTTCAGCGCAAAGTCGCTTCTCACGGACTGCGGCGAACGGTTCCGGCTAGAACGCCTCTACAAGATCCGCGGCGACACCTGGTTCGCCACCGTCGCAGGTTCAGCCATCCACGAGATCACCGAACACCTCGACTTGGTTGAGCTCGGCCGGCGCATCGGCGAGACGCCATCCTTCAAGTCGGTGTTCGACCGCCTCCTCGCCGAGGAGCGCGCGAAGGGCATCGAGGTCAACCCCTCAGGCAAGGTGCTGAAGTCCATCAGCCTGCGCGGGGGTCCCAACAAGAAGGACTACGACTGGTGGCTGATCTACGGCCCCAAGTTCGTCGAGAACTGGGTGAGCTGGAAGGCGCAGAGCGCCTGGAAGCTTGCCGTCCTGCCTGACGGCCAGGCCGCGGTCGAGGTCAGGATCGACGACCCGATGGGAGGCGACGACCACCTGGGGTTCATCGACCGTGTTTACATCACGCCCGAGGGGCAAGTCGTCGTAGTGGACCTGAAGACAGGCTCAGTTCCCTTGTCCGCACTGCAGCTTGGCACCTACGCCGTGGGGCTGTGGCGGAAGTACGGCCTCCTGTCCACCTGGGGCGCGTACTGGATGGCCGGCAAGGGCGAACTGACCAGCCTCAAGGACCTGTCCCTCTACACCGAGGAGTACATCGACGCGCAGTACGAGATGGCCTGGAACGCAATCCGGGCTGGCGTCTTCCTGCCGAACGTGACCTCGCTATGCAGGGCATGCGGCGTGCGAGAGTTCTGCCGCGCCGTTGGCGGTGCCCGAGCCGTCGAAATCCCCGTGCGGGACGAGTTGCAGCCCGCGCAGATCGTGAGCCGCACCACAGATGTCAAACTTGCACACTCTCCACTCAGTGTGTAAGTTTGACCGCAGATACCGAGAGGAGCTCGCACCGCGTGAGCATCGAGCACATCGGCCGCCACATCACGGTGACCATCAAGTACGGCAAGGACTACGAAGGAAGCCAGGCCATCTTCAGTGGCCAGGTCGGAGAAGTCCGCGAGGACATCTGCGCGTTCTTCGGCGTCGAGTGTGAAAGTTTGTCAAACCTGTCGTTGAACGACATCGTGGTGGACATGACGAGCCTGGCGCACGGCGTCAGCAACCTCGCGTCCATCCTCGGCGCGGTCGCGGTCGGTTCGCCGCCGGCCACGGAGACCGTCACCGAACCTGCTCCGGGCGAGGACGTTTGGGCGGGCGCCGACACGTCCACTCCCCCGTGGCCGACCGACAAGCCCGCAGAGAACCCGCTTCTAGCGCAGATCAAGACCGCACCGTCCATTCCGGACCTGCAGCGGATCTGGGCGGAGAACCAGGCAGCGTTCGCCAACGGCGACCTCATGGACGCCTACAAGCAGCGCGGTCGCGCTTTGAAGGCTGCAGCCTGAGTCCGCGGTCTGCGCACTACTTTCTGCTGTCGTTTCTTTTCTCCGGCGCCCTTCTGATCGGCGCCGCCTGGGGCATCTACGAGCTCGTGTGGAACGCGCCGTGCCCCGTCCTCATACCCACACGCGAGGCACATGCGCTGCCTTCGCGATGTCGGTAACCCTTTTTCCTGCTGTACAACGATCTAGGAGATCAACTTAGTGGCTCTCAACTTCATGGACATCCCCACGCAGGGCGGCGGCTGGTTCAAGCCGAAGGACAACGTCGGTGCTGTGGCAATCCTTGTTGAGGTGAAGCAGTTCGACCGTCAGCGGCCGACACCGAACGGCCCGAAGGACTCCGCGTTGGTGGACATCTCGGTGTTCAACTCGAAGTCCGATCTGGACACCGGGTCGCCGGTAATCACGAAGGGAACGCGCGTCGAGCAGACGGTCCTCGCCCGCGACCTGGCCGGCATTGTTGGTGGCGCGACCATCGTCACGGTGGTGCAGGTGCCGGCGTCGAAGCCCGGAGCGCACCCGGCTTGGGTGTGGCGTCAGGTCGATGGCGCAGTGCGCCAGCAGGTGATCAGCTACGCGACCAAGCGCGAGGCGCAGGTCGAGGCCGCTGTTGCAGCGGCGCCGGACTTCGACTGATGGCCGAGACGCCTGCGCGGCGAGCTCCGCGGTCGACACCAGCACAACCGGTTCTCGGCAGGGTCGTGCACTACGCGACCGCGACTGAGGGAGCCGCACGCGCCGCGGTGATCACCGCCGTCTACGAGGACACCGTCGATCTCGTCGTGTTCAACCACTTGGGGGCGAACCCCATCACTGATGTGCCGTTCGCCGACGAACCGACTCCCGGTCACTACAACTGGCCTCCACGGGCCTGAGAGGAGGCGTGGCAGGTGCTGACGCCCGCGCGGTCGTTGAGCCTGCACGCCGAGTCCGGCCGTGAACTTCCTCGGGTGCCTGCATTCTCGGCTTTGTACGCCAAGGGATGCAGGCCCCGTCATGGGGAAGTCATCATGATCGCCGGACGGAGCGGCACCCAGAAGTCCGGCCTCGCGCTGTTCTGGGTAGCACAGATGAACCTGAACACCCTGTACTTCTCCGCGGACATGAGCGCCTTCACCGCCTCGTCGCGCCTCGCCTCGATGTTCACGGGCGACAGCACCGAGGAGGTCGAAGCAGGCATGGCCGCGGGCGGCACGCACCGTGCGCGCTACCTGGACGCCCTGGAGCACTCCCGCATCACCTTCAGCTTCGGCTCGCCCATCACGTGGCGCGCGGTCGACGAGGAACTTGAGGCCTACGTCGAACTCTGGGATGCGTATCCCGAAGTGATCGTCTTCGACAACCTCATGGACTTCGAAGGTGCGGAGAGCGACTACACGGCGCAGATGGCGGTGATGTCGAGTGCGACGGAGCTCGCCCGCGCGACGGGAGCGACGGTGATCCTGTTGCACCACGCCAGCGACAAGTCCTGGGAGGCCAAGTCCGACCCGTGGACTCCTCCCTCGCGGGACCAGGTCAAGGGCGGCCTCAGTGAGAAGCCTGAACTGTCGTTGTCGGTCGCGCTGGACCCGATGTCGCTGGAGTACAAGATCGCCGTCATCAAGCAGCGCATGGGCCCTAGCGATCCCACGGCACGCTCGTTCGCGACGCTGCTGTGCGAGCCGAACAAGACCCGTTTCCACCCCTACAGCCCATACGGGCCCCCTTCAGCATTGGCAGGTGTGTAACTTTGGCTGACGTTGCCAAGCGCAACGCGCGGAACAGGCGCCGAGGTGCCCAGTGGCAGAGCGACCTCCGCAACGGACTGCGGCAGGCCGGCCTCGACGTCGAGCGGCTTGTCCTGACCGGCAAGGAAGACGAAGGCGACCTCGTGGTGCGCGACTACCTGAACCCAGGTGAATTCGTCGTGATCGAGGCAAAGGCCGGCGCGATGCACGCCGCCGAGTTCGTCCGTCAGGCGATCACGGAGGGCGGACATTTCGCCGCGCACCGCGGCCTGGACCGCGCACGGGTCTCAAGCATCGCTGTCGTCAAGCGGGCCGGGCTGAATTGGAAGGACGCCTACGTCCTGACCACCGTGGGCGACTACTTCGGGTTGACGCGGTGACCTGGCATCCGGAGACCACGCTGACGGAGAAGTTGGCCGTGGCGTTCGACCTCACGCTCGACCCCGAGTTCTCCATCACCGAGATCCACGCCGTCGAGGAGTTCTTCGAGCGCCCGCCGAACCCGCTGGCCGAGCTCGGCGACGAGCTGTCCGCGAGCGTCCTGCGCGGTCGGCGAGTCGCGTGAGCGACGACGAGCGCCCAGACCTCGCCGCGGTCCTGGACCACTACGTCGTCGAGCGCTCCAACCGCGTCACGCACATGGTCCGGTGCCCGCTGCACGAGGACCGGACCCCCTCCATGTCGGTGCACCTGGAGAAGAACCTTTGGCGCTGCCACTCCTGTGGGAAAGGCGGCGACAGCTACAGCTTGATCATGGAGAAGGAGGGCCTCGACTTTGTCGGAGCACGAGCCCTTGCAGCCTCTCTCGGCTTCGCAACGGGAAGCGCTGGAGGAGGCGACGACGAGCTATCAGGCAGCCGTTACGGCGGACGCCGCGCGGTGGCTGGTCGCTCGGGGACTCGGCAAGCAGGCGGCGGATACGTTCCGGCTTGGCGTCGTCGGAAATGACCCGTTCCCCGGACACGAGAAGTTTCGCGGCTGGCTCGCAATCCCGTACCTGGACCGCGACAACGCGCCCCTGACGATCCGGTTCCGCTGCCTTCAGGAACACGATCACCGCGCCCTCGGGCACGGCAAGTACATGACCCTGAAGGACGATCCGCCGCGGGTGTTCAACATCCGCGCGATCCACACCGCGGTCGACGAAATCCACATCGCCGAGGGCGAGATCGACGCTATGACGCTGACGCTCGCCGGCCTGCTCGCGATCGCGATCCCTGGGGCGAACGGGTGGCGAGCCCACCACCGCCGGATGCTCGCAGGATTCTCACGCACCTGGTCGTGGGGCGATCCTGACGCGGCGGGGGCCGAGTTCAACGCGAAGGTCATGCGATCCCTGCGCTCAGCGAAGGGTGTGCGCCTACGCGAAGGCGATGCCAACGAGACCTACCTGGCAGGTGGGGCCGAAGCCCTGCACGCGCTGGTCCGCCCCCTGGAGCTCGCGGCATGACCGAGCTCCTGCCAGGAACGCCTGGCCGCACGCTGAATGCGTTGTGGGACTCGCTGGACGACACGCAACGCGCAGCACTGCGTCCCCATCTGCTGGGCGGCACCTCAGCCGACTGGCTGGCCGAACTGCTGCGCGAGGCCGGCCGCGCCGTGTCCGCCTCGACCATCCGTACCTACCGACGAGCACTTCATCAGAAGGAGGTGTGAAACTTTGGCTGATGTTCTGACAGAGCGACTGCTCGCCAAGCCCGTGGGCCCGTTCATCGCGCCCCGCGTGACCAATCCGGAGCGGGACTTCACCCGGCAGGTGGAGATCGTCGGCGACCACGCCGCGGTGACCGTGCGCGGGTCCACAAAGGAGACCGACGAGAGCGCTGCTGCGACGCACCTGCGGAGCCACGGCGAAGACCCCGCTCTGTGGACGGCAACCGGCTTTCGCTCCTCGGAGTGGACGATGCCCAACGGGGAGACTGGCGTGTCCGCCCGCTACACGTTCACCCGACGACCCACCGCAGAAGTCGAGAGGCTCCCGCTCGACGAGCTGCTCGCCGACCTGCAGCTGCACGAGCCGAAGGCGGACCGCGCCATCGGTGACCACGGGTTCATCGTCGCGTTGGGCGACATGCAGTTCGGCAAGATCGACGGCGACGGATTCGCCGGCACGCTCCACCGCACGATCGCCTACCTCGACAAGGCCGCGGACGCGCTGGAGAGCTACCGGCTTCGGTTCGACATCGGCCACGTGCACATCGCGTGGCTGGGCGACCACATCGAAGGGTTCGTGTCCCAGGCCGGCGCGAACGTCTGGCGCACGCCGCTCACGCTCAACGAGCAGATCAGGCTCACCCGCCGCGTGATGCTCTACGCGCTCAGCCTGTTCGCCAACTCCGCGAGCAAGGTCTCGATGGCCGCGGTGCCTGGCAACCACGGCGAGGCCGTTCGCCTCAACGGCAAGGGCTTGACGCGCTTCGACGACAGCCACGACACCGAGTCGTTGATCGCCGTCGCTGATGCGGCGGAGCTCAACACCGAGGCGTTCGGTCACGTCGAGTTCTACGTCCCGCAGACCGACGAGCTCACGGTCGTCGTGCCCGTCGCCGGCACGGTCGTCGCCCACGCGCACGGGCACCAGTGGAAGCCCGGCAAGCACTTCGACTGGTGGCGGGGCCAGGCGTTCAACGCCGACTCCGCCATGCACCAGGCCGACCTCCTCCTGGCCGGCCACCTGCACCACGAGCACGTCGACAGCGACGGTCGCCGGTTGTTCGTGCAGCCGCCAGCGATGGAGTCGGAAAGCACGTGGTGGC
Source organism: Lentzea sp. JNUCC 0626 (assembly GCF_043632865.1). NCBI lineage: Bacteria > Bacillati > Actinomycetota > Actinomycetes > Pseudonocardiales > Pseudonocardiaceae > Lentzea > Lentzea sp. JNUCC 0626. The sequence continues at coordinate 8,574,463 of NZ_CP171635.1, read as the reverse complement.
GGCACGCCAAGGGAACGACTGGGCACCCCGGCCTGGTCGTCGCGATCACCAAGGACGGGGTCACGAGTCCCCTGGAGGTAGTGCGTTGAACGAGCTCGACTGGACCCTGCTGGACGAACCCGCCGTGCGGCGAGCGATCGGTGCCGCGGTGAGCTCCGCCGGCAGGTCGTTCGAGGGCATCACGGAGCTCGACGACCTCCGCCAGGAGGCCGCAATCCTCGTGGCATCTAACGCGACGAAGGTCCGTGGGTACCTGGAGGACACCACGAACCCCGGCTACCTCAGCAAGTGGTTGTGGTCGCGCCTCGTAGACCTCATGCGTCCTCACGCGCGCAAGGCGAACAGCACCATCCCAATCCAGAGGCTTGAGGCGGTGCGCCTTTGACCTACACCCCGGAGCTGGTCGAGCAGCTGCTGCCGACCGTCTGGGACCGCACGTGGGCGTGGGGCATGGCCAACCCTCGCGCCCCGGACCCAGATATGCCACGAGCCTCCAACGTGATCTCGCATGGCGGTACCTACTGGGCTCACCTCGCGGACATCCGCACCGCTTGGGACACAACGATCATGCCTCGCGAGGAGCGCGCAGCGCTCTTACTCAGGCACGGACTTGGATGGACTCAGGAGGAGATCGCCCAGGTTCTACTCGTCAGCCAGCGAGCGATCAGCAAGCGACTGTCGCGCGGTCTCCAACGACTTGTCGACCACCTCAACGACTGACTCACGAAGCCCCTGTCAGAATTGATGGCAGGGGCTCCACTTGTTTGAAGTGACGCACATCACAGCCTCCCTGCTGTCGTTTTTGGAACACCTCGCGGCTAGAGGGTGAGAGCACGAACACCTCACCGACCTGGAGAACAGATGGCACCGAGCGAGTCTGAACAGAACCGGCCCGAACCGGCCGGTGACTTCGCCTGCCAGCACTGCGACCGAGAGCTGACGCCCAGTTCCGTTAGGTTTGCGCGCCGAACTACGCGAAGCCCTCACGGGCCGCAGCTGTCGAACCGCGAGATGCACCAGCTCGTCACAGGCACCGTCTGGAGTGAGTCCGCCCGGCAAGCCTCAGAGCTGCTCATGCTTTGCGTGGACTGCCATGCAGCGCTCGACGGCGGCGAATTTGATGTCGCCCACGTTCGGTCCGCCGACAGCAGCTTCAACGTCGACCACATCGGGCAGGCGGTGACTGGCCTTGCTGGCACGTTGGAGCGGACGGCTACCCACCTCAACATCGACCACATCGGGCAGGCGCTGGCCGACGTTGCCGACATGCTGGAACGGACGACCAGCAACCTCAACGTCGACCACATCGGGCAGGCCGTAACCGACGTTGCCGACATGCTGGAACGGACGACCAGCAACCTCAACCTTGACCACGTCGAGCTGGCCCTGGTCACACTTGCTGGGGTGGCGCTGGTGGGCCGCGGGGACAGGTCGGTCACCGCATTCCTAAAGCAGCGCAATGACAACCCGGCCGTCCTCATCGATCCAGCGAACTACTCTCGCTCGTCCTACGACCTCGAATACTCTCTCTCCACCGCAACGTTCAATCGTTGGCACCACGTCGGGCGCAATCGCTGGGAACTCGTGGCCGAGTTGGCCAGCCAGCACGACGCTGGCAAGGCGTCGCCAGCGTTTCTGCTCACCGCCGCTAGGCTCGCTAGCGATGCAGCCCTTGACGCATGGTCTGCCGCGGTTGAGGTACGGCAGACATATCTCAGCCCTGCCACGCCGCTCGAAAGCAGAGACCATGCCGTCCGCAAGTTCGCTTGTGACTGGCTGGGCTGGAAGGCCAGCGTCCCAGAGGAAAAGATCGAGGCGCTGGTCGACGCGCTATTGAGCGATGCGTGGCCATCTGCACCTGACACAGACGGCCCTGCAGACGTTCCAACGCTCCTGCGGGGATTGGTCAAGGATCACTACCGCAACTGGCGTCCGTACGACGTCGGGCAGATCAACGGGATGTCGATCACCTCGCACTCAGCCTTGGTGCACACCGCGAACGGCGAGACCGTCGAGATGGGAGACGTTCTCCCTGGACCCGATCTCGACTTCACTACCGAACCGCGCATCATGCGCGTAAGGAACGTACTTGCAGAGCTGGACCCGCTTGAGCGCGAAGTCTGCTTGACCTACGCCACCTGCGAGGGAAGGAAGAGCTGGAAGCGAGCCGCTCGACTCAACGGCCTCCCCGACTCGTTTGGCGAGAACCGTGTTCGCCGCGTGATCAAGACGCGCCTCCAGGGCCTCCAACGCACCTGATGTGCCGCTCGTCAAACCTCGAAGCGCCACGCGAATCCACATTCCGCCAGGCATGGAATTCGAGACCGCCAACCCCCATAATCGAACCCATGTTCGATGACCTGAAGCCGGAGGCGCCGCGGGCGCACGGCCGCCAGGTCTGGTGCAAGCCGCCGAAGGCCGTCTGGGTCGACCTGGGCGCCGCGTTCCCCATCGGACGACCCCGTGAGCACTTCGCGGAAGGACTCGACCTCCAAGCGCGCGTTCCCGGCGAGCTGCTCTTCTGGGAGAAGACCACGACCGGCCACTGGGTCGGCTACGTCTCGTTCGTCATGCCCAAGTCGCACGCCGGCGTGCGCGTCTCGCAGTTGGTGATCGAGTATGCACTCTCGCTCCGCGAGGACGCGCCCGCGCGCCCCCAGCGCTCGACCGAGCGGCGCTGAGGGCGGACAAGCCCGACTAGCCTGGTATTGTGGACTCACCTAGGGCGTGAGCCCCGGCGAGTACAAGCGAGTAAGCGGGCCCAACAAGGTTGGGAACGCGGAAAACTCAGGGCTCCCGAGGACCTCAAAACGCCCAGGTTGGTGCTCCAAGGCCCGAGATGACTTGAAGTCGCGAGGGGCCACCCGAAGTTGGGGCACCCGAACGGAACCTCGGAACGCAGGTACACGCAGGGACCACCTGGACAGGTGGCTAGGCACTTCGGGACTGGTCGCCGGACAGGTGTGCGCGTGTCCTGGACTCAGCTCGGCGACTTGGCCGCCGCGGTCGGCCCGTGGTTCGTCCTCGGCATGCTCGGCCTGTTCCTCGTCTGGGCGTTCTTCCTCGTGTGGATGGTGCTCAAGTCCTGCGGTGCGAAGACGACTGACCGCGACGTGTCGGTGAAGGTGCGCCCGTTTCCGTGGCCTCGCGTCGAGATTGAGGTCAAGGCACCACCTCCCGCACAACCTGCCACAGCAGACGAGGCCACCCCGGCGATCGAGGCCGTCCAACCAGCCGCTCTGCCCGCGCCCGACGCCGCCCGGCCTGCTGCGCTTCCCGCGGCGGGACCCGTTCAACAGCCCGCGGCCCCCACTGCATGAGGGAGTTCAAGCCCGCAACGTCGCGCAATTCGGCCCCACCACCGCCACGGTGGCAGGGCCGACACAGCGCTGTTTATCAGTGCTCGCGACCGAGGATGATGTGCGGGTAGCCGCGCATGATCTGCTCGCCCAGCTCGACGTTGAGGGACTCGATGAACTCGTCGAGGCGCACGACGGCGTCGTCCACGGTCTCGAACTCGCCCTTGAACTCGAACTCGACGAAGTCGCCCGCGCTCTTCACGTGGTCGAACGCGACCTCGACGTCCGGTAGCTTCCACTCCTCGCGGGTCTTGTCCACGGTGACGAGTGTGGTGAAGCCCGTGGCCATGAGAACGTTGCGCACCGCCTCGACGTCACCAACGGTCGACTCGTACTCGTCAGCGTGGGTCTTCTTGATGGCCTCCACCGGGTGCCAGAGCTTGTAGTTGATCGACGAGCCGCGCGCCTCGGTGCGCAAGCGCACCCACTCGGAGATCGCGGCCGGCTTCAGGAAATCCCGCTCCGGGTCAGGGTGGTTGAAGTACTCGTCGACCTGGTGGGTCGGCTCGGCCGGCTTCGCGCCCAGCTCGATGAGCCTCGCCTTCAGCGCATCCGGGTCGGGCAGGGCGAACTTCTTCTCGACCTCGATGTACTTCACTTCAAGTCGCCTTCCTCGTCGGGGGTGGAGTGCAGGAGGGTCCGGATCTCGGCGAGCTGCTCGTCGGTGAGCGGGTCGCCCAGACACGTGACGTTCGTCTGTATCTGTGCAGCGTGGCGGAAGCCGGTGAGCACGATCGAGTCGGGTGCGGCTTGCAGGGCGTAGCGCAAGGCGACGCGGGCGAGCGCTGGCGGGTTGTTGCCGAACCGCTCGCGAAGGGGCTCAAGCTTGGCCGCGACGTCTCGCAGCGCTTCCGGCACGAACATGGGGTCCGTGCTTCGGTGGTCAGTCGGGCTGAACGTCGGCAGCCGGTCGGGGTCGTAGCCGCCGAGGAGGACGCCTTGACCGAGTGCCTGCTTGATCACCACTCCGACATTGTGCAGGCGAGCGAACGCGAAGATGTCGTTCTCCTCAGGCCCGTACAACGGGCTGAGAAGGTTGAACCGTGCCTGAACAACGTCGGGGGCAATCTGTTCAAACAGCTCGATGAACCTCGCTGATTGCGCAGCCTGAGGGACATCCTGTTCGGCCCACTGCTGAGCGAAGACGTGCGGCGCACGCAGTCCGATTGCGCCGATGACGCCGTCTCTATGCCAGCTAGTCATGAGCTTGACCGCGTCCGGAAGATATCGGTCATCCTCGCCGAAGTCGTTGCTGTGGAACGAGTAGAGGTCCAGGTGGTCGGTGCCGAGGTTCGCCAACGTGGTCTTGAGCTGGTGGCGCATCTGATCGGGGTGGTACGGATGCGCGCCAGTGCCGGCGAAGTAGCCGACCTTGCTGGACAGCACGAGCTTGTCGCGACCGACCTCTTTCACCAGGCAGCCGAGGAGCCGCTCCGAGCGGCCCATGCCGTAGACGTCCGCGGTGTCGTAGAAGTCGACGCCGAGCTCGTGCGCCATGAGCAGCGCGGCAAAGGCCTCGTGTGGATCGACGCCGTCCCAGCCGATCGGTACACCGTTGTTGGAGGCTGGACCGCCGATGGTCCAACATCCGGCACCGATCGCGGCGACGTCCTTGTTCAAGCCGGGGAGCGTCCGGCGTTCCAGGGTGGGCAAGGTGGTGGTTCTCCTTGTTCAGGTTCCGCACGGGTCGCCGGCGTTGATGAGCTTCCAGTCGTGGTTGCGGGTCCAGCGGTCGTGCTCGCGCTTCAGAATGTCGCGCTGTTCAGGGGGGAGGTCATCGCACACGGCGGCGACGATCGGCTCCAGAGTGCTGCGCAGGTGTCGCATCATCGTGTCGACTGTCGCGGCGCACACCTCGTTGAGCTCCAGCTTGTCCTCTGCATCTTCGTCGGTGCCCTCAAGGGCATGGAGCATGCCGCCGAAGACCAGGTAGGCAGTCTCCTTGAGTACGCGGCGCATGTCGCGCACGCTGCTGTAGGCCAGCCCGTTGAGGATCTTCTCCAGGCTCTTGAGCGTGTAGTCGAGAGCGAAGTTCCTGTCGATCCACAACTGCGACCAGAGAGCAAGTGTCCCGATTCGCCAATCCTTGTAACGAGCCTCGACTCGTCCGAGGGAGGGCTCGGGTTGACCAGTAAGGCCAGCCTTCTCGGCCAGGCGGGTGTAAGCCGCGCCGATCAGACACTCCATGCCGACGAGCATGTAGCTAATGCCGTTATAGAACGGCCTGCCGGCCGAGTGCCGAGCGACCCACTGCTTGTCCCGCACGCCCTTCACGATCTCGTCAACCGTGAGGTGCGGTTGCGGCTTCATCAGCAAATCGGTGCGCCCCTGGAACAGGTAGGTCGCACGCAGCTCGTCCGCAGACATCAGATGGTCGAAGGTGATGTAGGTGAACCGCGGCGGTACTCCCAGCGCGGTGAGCGTCCGGATCGCCAAGGCGTTCTGCTCACTCGTGGTTTCCTTGTTGAAGCGCGCCAGGATCGAGGTGACACCCGATTCCACGCCGAACAGGCAGCGTCGCAGTCCGCGGGCGACCAAGCCGCGCCACATCTCCGCGCGCTCTCTGTGCCAGGCGTCGTCCCGATCCAGCCGCACCACCTGATCGACGCGGCACGAGGTCTCCCAGTCGAATCCCGCGTCCGTCAGCAAGTCTGCGGCCTTGAGCGCGCGCGGAACAGCATCCTCGCCCCTCCCGATGAACTCCTCATCCACCAGGTAAAGAGTTCGGCTGCGATGCGGATACCTGTCGAAGATGGCACCGATCTCTTCCAACATCCAGGGCATCGACTCAGGCGCCGCGCCGAACCACTGTCCTTTGTGGCTTCTCGGGCAGAAGGAGCAGGAGTTGGTGCAGCCCCTGCTGAACTCGATCTGGGCGACTCCATTGTGTGCGAGAGTTTGGTCGAGCAGGTCGAGCTCGGGCAGGATGTCCGACTGCGCAAGGTTCGGCACGATTGCATTGCGGCGGCGTCCGATCGTCACCGTTCCAGCGCCTCGTGTTGCACCGGTGTAACCCGCTCCGCGAACGTGTTCGAGCGGCAGATCCTTGTGCCAGTGGGAAAGCACGTCGGCGATGGTGGCTTCGCCCGCGGCGCGGCTGATGATGAGATTGGGGTAGCGCTCCAGCAACATCCGCTCATTGCGGGCCGTGAGGCTCCCGCCAGCAACCAACATCGGCGGCGAATCAAGCGCAGTCACCGCATCGCACAACTCGGTCATCAAGTCGTACTGGCCAAATGTCGCAGAGATCCCGAGGATATCCGTCCACCCGGATGCGGCGCGCTCGACGACCTCGTGCAGCAGTGCACCGAGCTGCATGTCCATCAGCTCTACCTGCCCGAGGAGTGCAGTACGGGCAGAGCGGGCGAGGTCCGAGATCCCCAACGGGAACCTGGGGAGCGGGAAGTGCTCTGGGTGGTAGAGCGCAACCAGCGACAACCGCGGTCGCTGCATCCGGTACACGGCCTCCGCGCTAATCTGCCCGCCAGAGATCCACTCTCCGGGCGTATCCAGAAGCAGGTGGTTGCCATGCGTCCAATGTGGCCAGTCACGACTCACGTGTGGGCGGCCGGACAGGTCGGCTACGGTCCACGATCCACCGTCGGGTTCGTGCTGGATCAGCACAAGCCTCCGGTCCAGGGTGCCGGTCACAATAACGGCGTGTTGCCCGCCAAGGTGTTCCATCAGGACACGCTGGATAGCGTTGGGGTCCGCCAAATCGACGGTCCACAGCGGTGACCGCGGTGGCGGCGCCTGGTTGGTGATGCTTCTGAAGGTGTGCATCAGGCGATCACGCGGCGACAAGAACGAGTCGCGCATCGAATCCTCCGGTGCTGGCAGGGAAATTCGGGCAGCCGAGATCGCCGGACGCCACGAACATCCGTTGTATGTGGGGAGTTGAGAGGCGAAGACGCGCGTTCTGGGGGTAGCGCGTCTTCGCGCTCTATGTGACCGCCGATGCGGGGGTAGGCGGTGAAGATGTGGATCACGGCGCAGCCGCGCAGTGCCTAAGCAGCCTCGCCGCGGCTAGTCACCCTTGCTGTGCTTAGCTTTCGTCACGATGGGCTCGGTGTCGTCGGTGATCGCGGTCATCACGATCGTGTCGAAGCCGTTGCCGGGCCAGTCCCAGGTTATGCCTGCCTCGTCCCACACGAGGCGCACTGGGCGACCTTCAGAGACAGCGTCCTCAAGGAGCTCGGCAACGGTCATACCCCACTCGTTGCCCTCACGGTAAACGTGTTGAGAGGCCACGAGCTTCATCGCCAGCGGTGATCGTCCGCGGTCTCGCCTACGGCCCTCAGACACGAGGTGCACCAGTTGTTGTTGGGCGATTTGGTGACCTCGTCGAGGATCAGCACCCCGCCACACTCGGCGTCCACTGTGCCGTCGCCGGGACCGTCGACTTGAGTCTTCAAGATCGCGTGGCACTGGTTGTCGCGCGGCGACGTCCACCAGACATGCTTGCCGCTCAACGGTTTTCCTTGCGCGCAACGTCGCGAAGGCGAGCCTGCCCGCCATATGTGTAGAGGCTGGTCGCACGGATCGACGCACCGAGCCGGTCACGAGCAGCCTGCCAAGCTGGGTCTGCTGCGAGCGAATCGAGTCCCCCGCTGCCACCGGCCAATGGCGGTGGCTCTCCGGTTGGCAAGGACATGGTCGGCGCCTCCGTTCACGTACGGAGCGACCCGCACACCGCGCCCTTGAGGATGCGGGTCGCTTCTCGCACACCCGCGCACTGCGGCAGCCGGCCGGATCGGCAAGGCTTCGGCTCTAGCAGCGCGAGGTGCAGTGGACACGGCGTCACGGCCGGATCGTCGGGGCTGATCCAACCGTGACACCGCAGCATGCGAAACGACGGCGATGCACCCGAGCAATCGTCTGAACAGCGCAGATAGCACGTAGCGTCACCTCCTGTTTCCAAGAGGTGACGCTACAAGTACTTTTCGTACGGGTCTAGCACTAAAAGTGCGTTCACTCGAAAGGGCTAATCGACGAGGCGCTCCTTCAGGTCGATGAACGCCGGGTCGTTGGCCGCGGAGGTTTCACTGAGATCGGCCAACAGCTTGTGCACAAGGGGATGGCTGCGAACCTGCTCTGGAGCCAGTTCTTCAGCTGCAGCAAGTGCGACCATGACGCCGGAGACGTTGCGACGCTGCTCATGGGCACGGGCGAGGTCGATTAGAAGCCGCACCTGACGTTCTGCCGACAAACCAGAGGCATCCAGGGCTTCACCGACTCGGAGGGCACGGCCGGCATCTCCGAGACCTAGCGCGATGGAGACCTCGTGTAGTCGCACGTTGGTCGGCCCGAACTCGGTGTCGTAGTCGTTGCGATCCTCACCGAGCTGCTCTGCAAGCCGTGCCGCCACATCCAAGTGGGCATAGGCCCTGTCTGCGTCGTCGCTGCGGCTCGCAAGGACTGCCAACTGGAGGTTCAACGCTCCCCGAAGCGAGTGCACGGACGGGTTGTCCGCCATGTCAAGCGCCATAAGCGCTTCGTCAGCATCCTCGGCGGTCGAGCGGGCAAGTTCCAACCACCGTGCACTGTGAAAGACGATCGTCAGGCGAAACGCGCCTTCCGCCATCAACAGTGGATCGCCCGAGCGTTCTGCCCTGCTGATAGCGCGGTCAGCAGCTACCCACGCCGCAGCAGTCTCGCCGAGCTTGGACAGGACGGCGGCAGCCGCGTGATACGCCTTTGCGAGTGCAGCGAAAAGGCTCGTCTGCTCATCCGCAGTTGCGACTCGTGCGGCGATTTCCAGCTGCGGGAGAAGGTCGAGCAGTTTCTCTCCCAGCTCGCGGTAGGACGAACCGTGAGCCAGCTCCCAAGCCCGCTTTGCCCCATCGAGCAGGTCGGCTGTACCAACATCACGATCAGACTCGAAGGGGCGCCCTAGCGTGGAGCGAAGCGCACTACTCGCAGTGAGAGCCAGCGCAAGATCGCTAACAGCTTGAGGCTTCCCAGACGTGGCCGCCTCGACGATGGCCGCGGGCTGGAGCTCCGAGATAGGAATCTCCAGCACCTCGGCGACTATCTCTAGCACCGACATTCGGTCGATCTTGCGAACGCCGCGCTCAACTTGACTCACCCAGGACTCGGACCTCTTGATCCGCTTCCCGAATTCCTTCTGCGACAGCTCCAGCTCGACGCGCTTGGCGGCGATCTTGGCGCCGACGCGCCGAGCCTCATCATTCACCCGTGATCAAGCCTTTGCCGCCGGTCGGCGTGAGCCAATCAACCTGGTGGCTCTCCAGGTACTGGTCGCGCTCGGCAAGAAAATGCTTCACGTGCGGCTGCTGCTCGTGCGCCTCGAAGGCCGTGCGGTCCGCGTAGACCTCGTAGAACGCCCGCGACAGCGGCGCATCCTTGATCGTGTGCACGATGTAGTGCAGCGTGCCGGGCTCCTCAGATTTGATCAACGGCGCGGTCTTCGCGACCAGCTCATCAAAGCCAATCGCCGCGGTCTCATCCTTGAGCTCGAACCGCACATAGAGTGCAAACATCGTGCCTCCTATTGGGCGAACCGTCCGCACGAAGTGTACGGCACCGCACTCTGTGTATCACTTGGCACGAAAGGTGCGACAGGGGTCCTGGCAGGTACTCGCCAGCAGCACGCGAGGGCTGCCCAGCACGGCGAAGATCGCGAGCACTACCCCTCGGCAGGAGGGAGGGCTCCCTTGCGCCATCCGTGCTGGGCGGCTTCCGACGCCACCGTGCTCGCCAATTTGCCCGCTGACCGCGCCTGCCGATAGTGTGCCGACGAAGACTTGCTCTTTGGCGTTCCCACTGGTCAGAGCGTGTCTGTGCACCGCCCTCCGGAGGCGGGAGCGCAGGTTCGAATCCTGCCGGGGGCACCTCGAGAAAGGCCCGCGACCAGCTTGGTCGCGGGCCTTTTCCGTGCGCCTCGCAGATGTCGCCCACATGATCTGACAGTGCTCAGGCAGTCACGTAAGGTGACGAGCCTGGAGAAGCTGGGCGGGCGGAGGACGGCGTGGCCACCGGCACCTTTCGATGGGGGCTGCTCTTCCGCGCTCTGTGGCTCGCGGTCTTCACGCCGATTCTGATCGGACTGCTGGTCGGCGGGATCTTCGGCCACCCCGTGTTCCTGGGCGTGTTCGTGATCTGGCTCGGCGTCCTCGCCTGCGTGCTGCGCGCTGAAGCATTGAACTCCCAGGCACGTGCGCAGGTGTCTCCCGATGCGCGGCTGTTGGGGGCGCGGGCAGGGTGGATGCTGCTCGCGCTCCTGCTCGTGTTCGGGAGTGCCGGGCTGATTCGGGCGGTGCTCGGCTGACGGGCTTGCGCTGAAAGGGTCGCGCGCCGGCAGGTCTTCCTGGACTGGACGCAACCGGCCTCCGGTGTCCGGCGCTGGCAGGATGGGTGCCGGGAGTCGTGCTCGGCGGACGCGCGTTTCCCTTTCCCGGCTTGAGGATTGGACGCAATGGGACGCTCGTCGGTGTTCACCTTCCAGTACATCGCCATCGACACGGAGGCCGGTGTCACGCCGGAGGAGTTCGAGACCTTCGTGCGTGCTGAAGGCGTGCATCTGCCCCTGTACCCAGGGTGGCGGTGGACTTTGCTGCGCGGGTTGCGCGGGGAGCGGGCCGGGCAGTACCTGATGTTGTTCGAGATCGAGAGTGCTGAACAGCGCGATCTCTACGTCACGGCCAGGGGTGAGCAGACCGCGTTGGCTCGGCAGTTCTGGGCGGAGCACCCCGAGGCGGAGGCCGTGCTGGCTCGGTGGCGGGGGCTGGGCACGTTCGGTGAGTTGCCCACGTTGTTCACCGACTACCGGCTGCTGGCCGACAACCCGCGGAGCACGGTCACGCCTGGGCCCCGCTACCGCGACCGCGCTGGGGAGGCGTCTGTCGCCAGGGTCGTCGGGATTCACAACCTGGCGTTGCGCTCCGGGGTGACCGAGGAGATGTTCGACCGCTTCATCGCCGAGAACCACCACCGGATCGACGACTACCCGGACTGGCGGTTCCACGTGCTCAAGGGTGAGCGGGGCAACCGGCTCGACCAGTACGTGATGATGATGGAGATCGCCAGCCTGGACGCGCTGGACGTCTTCTACCCCGAGCCCGACATCGCCACCGGCGAGGCCGCGGAGTTCGCGGCCGCTCACCGCGACACCAAGCAGATGTACGAGGAGTGGAAGCAGCTCGCCTCGTTCTCGGGGTCGCCGCAGATCTACACCGACTACCTCGCCGTCGCGGAGAACCCGGCGTAGCCGGGCACGCTCGGCAAGGACTTCAGGACTCCCGCACCAGTGCGGTGAGCTGTTCCGCGACTGCGGCCGGTGCGGGCATCTCGGCGATCTGGGCGGCCGTCGCAGCGGCGACCTCACGGGCTGCCGGATCGCTGAGCAACCGGCCGGCGGCCTCGGCCACGGCGTCGGCGGTGACCTCCTGACCGACCAGTTTCGCGGCCGCACCGGTGTTTGCGAGTGCGTCCGCGTTCACGAACTGGTCGGCGCCCTGAGGCAGCAGCACCTGCGGCAGACCGGCGGCGAGCGTGCCGAGCACGGTGCCCGTGCCGCCGTGGTGCACGACGAGGTCCGCTCGCCGCAACACCTCTGCCTGCGGCACGAATCCGGCTACCCGCACGGAGTCCGGTACGTCGCCGAGCGCCGCGGGATCGCCTGGCCCCAGCGCGACCAGGACGTTCACCGGCAGCCGCGCGAGTCCGTCGACCGCCGCGCGCACCACCTCGGTGGCGCCGAAGGAGACGGTGCCGAGCGTGAGGTAGACCAACGGCCGGTCCGAGGGCACGCGCGGCATCGGCACGTCGAGGTCGAACGCGGCGGGGCGCTGGCGCAGCACCCTCGGCAGCGCGGCGACCACGGGATCGCGCACGACGTCCGGCCACAGGTCGACCGCGACGTCCCCCATCAGCAGGTCGGCCGGGGTGCTGTCCCACAGCCACGCGAGTTCCGCGGCCGCGACCTGTTGCACCTCGGGCGGCAGCGACCGTCCGATCACGTGCGAGACGGCGGGAACTCCCGCGTCCCGCGCGGCTTTCGCGGCACCCACGTCGCTCTGCTCGTAGATCACCAGGTCCGGCCTGATCACCGGCAGCAGCCTGGTGAGGTCCGCGACCGTGGCGCGCGGCAGCAGGTCGGCGAACATCGTGATCATGACCCGGAACACGTCGTCCCGGCCGTGCCGGCGGAACGCCTCGGCCTCCGCCTCCCTGATCGAGATGCCCGAGGGGTGGACTTCGAAGCCGAGCGCCCGGACCTCGCCCAGGAAGGCCGGTCCCGTGGCGAACACGACGTCGTGACCGGCGTCGCGGGCGGCACGGGCGAGCGGGACCAACGGGTACAGGTGGCCGTAGGCGGGGCGGCACGAGAACAGGATGCGCACTCACCCCACCCTAACGATCAAAGCTGACAGCTCTGGTGGACCGCTTTCAGGTCAGCGTGCGCGCTGGTACTCCTCCCAGGTCTTGATCGGGATTCGGGGCCCGTCGTCGGGGCGGTGGTTGGCGAGGCCGTTGAAGCCGAGGTAGTAGTCACCGACCTGGTTCTGGGCCTGGGTGGCCTGGTCGGTGTCGTTGATCGCCACGGCGTGGATGTGCCACGGCCAGTTGCCCTGGGACGGGCTGCGAACCCAGGCGGCGAAGCCGACCTGGCGCAACGCGCGGGCGGCGGCAGTGCGGGTGGCGGCGGTCATGCCGTCGACCTCGATGTCCACGGCACCGCCGCCGTCGTGGGTGCCGGCGGAGGTCGGGTCGCCGCCGGGGTTGTAGGAACCCTGTGACAGCACGAGCCGGCGTCCCAGCAGGCGTTCGGCCTCGGCGAGCATCGCCTGGGTGCGGGTGTTGACGACGTACCCGTCCCGCTGCACCTTCGAGCCCGGTTTGAGCACGTGGGAGACGGTGAAGCGGCTCTGGCCGAGCGCGGCGAGCGAACTCGCGCCGGGCAGCCCGTTCGCGGCCAGGCCGGTGTAGCCGAGCGAGCGCTGGTAGGCCGCGTACGCCGTGACGGTCGTGGTGCCGAAGTAGCCGTCGACCCAGCGGGCGTCCAGCAGGTCGCGTGCCTGGAGGGCCCGTTCGACGGCCAGCACGGAGTCCTTGGCGCCCGGTGTCAGCGTGTTGTCCGCGCGCCGAGGATCGATCTGGGCCGCGAGGACGGTGGCTTCCATGTTGACGACGGGCAGCGGGGCGGCCGAGGCCTGCGTTGCGGTCGACGTCAGGCAACCCAGTACAGCCAACGCCGCCAACGCCGCCGTGGCGCTCCGGGCCTTCATTTCTGTCTTCATGTGGGCAAGGCTCGTAGATGGCGCTGACAATGCTCTGACACGACGGGTGAGCACAGGAACGCGTCACGCCTGTGCGGCCAGCCAGTTGCGCCAGGTCTTGCGCCTGATCCTCACCTCGGGGTGGTCGGCGAGGTGGAGGAGGAACCGGGCCGTGCGCGGGTTGTCCTCGACGGCCGTGAGCCGGTCGCGGAACGCGGCGTCGTCGAGGTGGCGGACCAGGAGCGCGAACATCCAGTCCTTGCAACGGTAGGAGCGGTGCAGGACGTCGAGGAGGAGGTCGGTGGCCTCGGCTCGTGCTTCCGCCGGCAACCCGAACTTCCCGAGTTTGCGGAGCAGTCCTTCCTTCCACGTCCACGGCGACCAGGTGTCGGCCCTGCGCCACTCGTCGGGGAAGCACGCCTCCCGCCACCAGTTCTCGGTGACGTGCCAGCGCGCGACCGCGGACGTCGTCGTCCTGATTTCCGCCGACGCCGGGGCGTGCGAGCCCCGGCGTCGTCCGGAGAACGTGTCAGCCGCGGTGCCACTTCTGGTTGGCGCCGCCCACGCAGTCCCACATGTGCAGGACGGCGTCGTTGTTCGGGTTCCACTCGGCGATGTCGACGCACTTGTTCGCCTGCGGGTTGACGAGGTCTCCCGCACCCGACAGAACGAACTGCTGCGCCGGGTTGCCCGAGCAGGTCGCGAGCTGGACGGCGGCGCCGTTGTCACGGGAACCCCAGGCCACGTCCACGCACTTGTTGTTCTCGGTGCGCAGGGTGCCGTTGACCCACTCGAACTTCTGGTTGGTGCCACCCGTGCAGTTCCACACGATGAGGCGCTGGCCGTCGGCGAAGTTCCAGTTCGGCACGTCGATGCACTTGCCGTGCCAGTCGCTGACGATGCTGCTGAAGTTCGGCGGTGGGGTGGAGCCGCCGCTGAACGGGGTGAGGATGATGCCGGCCGAGCGCGGATCGCCGTCGTGCACCAGGGATTCCTGGGCCTGCACGTCGTCGAACGCGAAGCCGTACGCCTTGCCGTCCACCATGTTCTGGTGCACCAGCTTGGAGTAGTGGTTGGTGATGGCGCCCTGGTAGAAGTCCGCGGGGCCGCCGCCCGGCTGGGTGGTGATGCGGTCCAGCGTGGTGCGGTGCAGTGCGGCGCACAGGGTGCGGGCGATCGGGCCGACGATCTGGTCGTTGGGGGCGTGCAGGGCGCCGTCGCAGCCCCAGACGTTCGAAGTGGACGGTTTCGCGAACGACGCGACCTGCTGGCCGGCGGAGTTCGTGAAGTTCATGTTGTTGCCGGAGGTGCGGCCGAAGTACTTCACGTCCGGACGGTCGCCGAACGGTTGCACCGTCAGGGTTTTGCCCGTGTAGGCGTTCCACGCCTGGTTGATGTACGGGTCCAGGTAGTTGCGGTCGAAGTTGCCGACGTCGGCCGCCTTGCCCGGCGCGAGGACGCGCAGGACGGTGCCGTCGCCGCGGGTCATGATCGAACCGCCCCAGCCGGCCTGGCCGCGGATGCCGTTGATGACGGCGTCACGGCCGCCTGACTTGAGCTCGCCGGTCTTCTTCGTGGCGCCGCTCGCGCCCGTCACGGTCACCGCGTGCGGCACCGCGAACATGTCCACCTGGGAGCTGTTGAGCCAGAGACCGGCGTCGTTGTAGGTGAACTCGCTCCAGTCGAACAGGATGCCGCTGTTCGGGTCGCCGCCCGCCCACGGCGCGGGTTGCACCAGGCCGTCGGGCGTCAGGAAGAACTTGAGCTTCTCGCCGAACGACATGTAGACGCGGCCCGAGATGAACCGGGGCACGCGCAACGTGGTGGTGCCGCCCTGGCCCGGCCCGGCGATCGACACGTCCGGCGCGGGGGTGGGCGGGTTGCCGCCCGGTGACCACGGCGTGAAGGTGCCGCCCTGGTTCACGAACCCGAGGCGGCCGTTGCGGATGTCGGTGCCCAGGACGTACAGGTGCACGGACTCCGATCTGCCGCTGTTGTTGGTGACGTTCAACGGCAACAGGTCAGGACCGATGGCCTGGGCCGGTGTCATCGCGATGGTCGCCGATGCGGTCGCCGCCAGTGCGGCGAGCGCGCTCAACCACTTCGTCCGAGTGCGCATGTGACTCCTTGTGCAGGGGGTGCTCCGCTGGCAGGTCACCGACCGGGAACCGCAGGAGAGGTCGGTGCACTCCGTTCCGAGAACTGGTCCAGACCGGTTATGAGAGCGCTTCCATGGTTGTTCGCAGATGGGAGCGATGTCAATACCGGGCCGGAACCGGGCACGGTCCTGATCACGGTCGGGCGAGTGCGACGAGACCGTCGGTGCGGTGCGGCAGGCTGGGTGGATGACCAGCGAGGTGCGCGAGTTCTGGGACCGGCACGCGGCGACGTTCGACGAGGAGCCTGACCACGGACTGCTCGACCCGGCAGTGCGCGAGGCGTGGACCCGACTGCTGGTCCCGCTGATGCCGAAACCAGAAACGCGAGTGGTCGACCTGGGTTGCGGCACCGGCAGCCTGTCCGTGCTGCTCGCGCAGGCCGGCCACCGGGTGAGCGGGGTCGACCTGTCCGGACGGATGGTCGCCGCGGCACGGGCGAAGGCGAAAGCAGCCGGGGTCGAGGCCGAGTTCACCGAGGGCGACGCCGCGAAGCCGCCGTACGAGCCGGGAACCGCGGACACGGCTGGTGCTCGTCGAGGGGCGCTGGTCGACGGGTGCCGGGCTGACCGCAGACGAGTGCCGGCGGCTCGTCCTGGGCACGGGAAGAGAGGCCGAGGTCACGCGGCTGGACGACCCCGCGTTGTGGGGCGGGAGATCGACGACGAGCGGTACCTGCTGGTCAGCTAGATTCCGGGGTAGTCCCCTTCGCTTTCCGGAAGAGCCTCATGATCGACGTGCTGCCGACGGTGCTGACCGTCCTCGCGCTCGCGGGTGCCGCCTACGCGGGCCTGCTGATCGCGCTGAACAAGGCCCTGCTGCCGCTGACACCCCTGACGAAGGGGCTGGTCGGCACGCTGGCCGTGCTCGAGGTGGGTCTGTTCGTGCAGGCCGTCGCCGGGCTCGCCGCGCTGCCGGGGCTCGACCGCGAGATCCAGACGTGGTCGTTCGTCGGGTACCTGCTCGGGCCGCTGGTGATCGTGCCGGTCGGGGTCGCGTGGGCGGGCGGTGAACGCACCCGCTGGAGCGCGGGCGTGCTGGTGGTGGCGTGCCTCAGCGTGCCGGTGATGATCCTGCGGCTCGGGCAGATCTGGGCCGGACATGCCTGAGCTGCGCGAGGGTCCCGGCCGCATGCTGATCGCCGTCTACGGCATCTTCGCGCTCGCCGCGACGTCCCGGTCGGCCGTGCAGATCGGCACGCGGTTCGAGCACGCGCCGGTGGCGTACGTGCTGTCGGCGTTCGCCGCGCTGGTGTACGTGCTCGCGACGGTCGCGCTGGCCAGGGGTGGGCGCCGGATCGCGGTGGTCGCGTGCTCGATCGAACTCGCGGGCGTGCTGCTCGTCGGCGCGGCCAGTCTTCTTGTGCCGCAGGAGTTCCCGGACGCCACGGTGTGGTCGTTCTTCGGCATCGGCTACGGGTTCATCCCGCTCGTGCTGCCCGTGCTCGGGTTGTGGTGGTTGCGGAGGACGGGACCCTAGGGCGTGCTCGCGGCGATGTCCTGCACGACCTGGCACGCGCTCGGCACCGGGTCCAACTCGTTCACGTGACCGGCGAGGCGGCACAACAGTTCCTTGAACGTCGCCTGGTCCGCACTGGGCAGGCTCGACAGGACGTGCGCCTCGGCGTGTTCCAGCCGCAGGTCGAGCTCGGTCAACCGCTTCCGGCCGACCTCGGTGGCCACCACCAGCCGGGTCCGCCGGTCGGTGGGCGCGGGCCGGCGTTCGACGAGCGCCGCGCGTTCGAGGTCGTCCAGCAGGTAGGTCATGACCGTGCGGTCGATCCCAAGCTGAGCGCACAGCGCGGACTGGCTCTCGGGCTGGTCACGGGTGGCGGCGGTGAGGATCTGGTAGCCGCGGTGGCCGCCGGGCAGATCGCCGACCGCCTGGTTGGTCGCCTTGACGTAGGCGCGGAACACCACACCGAGGGTCCACCCGAAGTCGTCCTCAAGCGCGGTCACCCAACCAATGATAGCCACCACAGAACGTCTGCCAAACAGAACATCTGCGTGGCATACTTTCGGCATGACAGACTACGGCCACCCCCTGGAGTTCGGGGTGTTCCTCCCGCCCGGGGCAGACGACTTCGGCACCACGCTCCGCCTGGCGCAAGCCGCTGACGTGCGAGGACTGGAACTCGTCAGCATCCAGGACCACCCGTACAACGCGGCGAACCTCGACACGTGGACGTCGTTGTCCGTCATCGCCGCGTCCACTACCAACGTGCGTGTGTTCCCTAACGTCGCGAACCTGCCGCTACGGCCACCGGCCGTCCTTGCGCGCGCGGCGGCGAGTCTGGACATCATCAGCGGCGGACGTGTCGAGCTCGGGCTCGGCGCGGGCTCCTTCTGGGACGCCATCGCCGCGATGGGCGGCCCGCACCGCACCCCGCCGGAGTCGGTCGAGGCGCTCAAAGAGGCCATCGCGGTGATCAGGGCGTTGTGGACGCCCGGCCGCGGGGTTCGCCTGCAGGGCAAGCACTACTCGCTGAACGGCGCGCGCCCGGGCCCGTTCCCCGCGCACGACATCGGCGTCTGGCTGGGCGCCTACAAGAAGCGGATGCTCCAGCTCACCGGCCGCGCGGCGGACGGCTGGCTGCCGTCGAGCCCGTACGCGCCACCGGAGCAGCTCAAGGCGATGAACGCGATCATCGACGAAGCCGCACACGACGCTGGCCGCTCCCCCAAGGACATCCGCCGCATCTACAACATCGGCAGCGAGTTCACGCCGCAGCAACTCGCCGAACTGGCCCTCCAGGACGGCATGAGCGGGTTCATCGCGATGATCAACACCGAGGCCGAGCTGCGGACGTTCGCCGAGGAGACGGCTCCGGCCGTGCGCGAGATCGTGCAGAAGGAACGCGGCAGCAAGCTCCCGTGGGACGAGTCGACCCGCCCAAAAGCACCGGCGCCTGAAGCGGACGCCGTCTACACCGCTTCGGGCCGGGCGCTCGGCCGGCAGCTCGTCGGCGTCCACAACCACCTGCGCGACGAGCTGAAGAAGGTCAGGTCGATCGTCGACCAGGCCGCCGCGGGGATCATCGACGTCGGCGAGGCGCGCGACGAGATCAACACGATGACCATGCGCCAGAACAACTGGACGATGGGCGCGTACTGCGAGAGCTACTGCCGTCTCGTCACCATCCACCACACGCTCGAGGACACGAGCCTGTACCCGCAACTCCGCCAGGGCGACGGGCGGCTGGGTCCCGTGCTCGACCGGCTGACCGAGGAGCACCACGTCATCCACGAGGTGCTCGAACGCCTGGACGCCGCCCTCGTCGCGACGGTCGCGGAACCGCACCGGATCGCCGAGGTGAAGGAGTCGGTGGACCTGCTGACCGACACCCTGCTGTCGCATCTGTCCTATGAGGAAGGTGAACTGCTCGAACCGATGGCGCGCATCGCGTACCACCACTGAGTGCACTTCGGCGTGTGCGGCGGCGCGCGACCGTCCACTGCCAACAGACTGGGGTGCGTGGACACCAGGAAGCGAGTCGATCCCGTACGCCGCGGTCGTACCATCCTGGGGGCGTCGCTGCTGCTCACAGCCGTCTTCGCGGGAGGAAGAGCCGCCGCCGGATTCAGCCACGCGGCCGACACGGAGTCCGCGATCCGCGCGAAGGACGGCCTGGACGTCACGATCGCGCTGCACACCGGTATGACGTACGCGTGGCTCGTGTTCGCCGTGCTGGCCGCGATCGCCGCGATTCCGTTGCTGCTCAACGGCTCCGGCCGGACGTTCGCGGCCGGGGTCTGCTATGCGCTCGGCCTGCCGTTGCTGCTGTTCAGCATCGGCGTGATCCCGCCGGTGTCCGCGGTGCGCACGCTGACGTGGATCGCGTGCGGCACCGTCGTGCTGCTGGCCTGCTTCGTGATGCTGACTTCAGGGCCCGTACCCCCGCAGGAGCGTCCGGCTCCGGACCGGCGCAGGCCGGTCCGGAGCCGTCCTCGTTAGCGGCCGACCACCGTGCAGGTGGCCGTCGCGGACCTGCCGGGGTTGCTCTCCGACACGGCCGTCAGCGTCACCTTCGACATGAGCGGGCCGTTGCCCCGCTGCGCGTGCACCGGAACGTCGACCCTGCCGCCGAACTTGGCGGTGGCCAGGGCGTTCGGCACCGAGACGGTCCAGCCGTTCTCGGCCTTCGCGCTCACCCGGTAGACGTCACCGTCGAGGTACTGGTCGACGGGCTCCGGGTGCTGACCGCCGGGCGTCGCCGCACGGCCGGTGTTGGTCAGCGGGAACTTGCACGTCGCCACGCCCGACGAGTCGGCACGGGCCGAGGTCGGGTTGACCCGCACGCCGCGCTGCTGCGGTCCGGCGCCGTCGAGCGACCGGATCGCCACGGTGTACGCCAGCACGCCACGGGCGTCCCGCTGCACGTCCAAGATGTAGAAGTGCAGGCGGTTCGCGGTGTCGACGAACTCGAACTCGCTGCCGGAGTTGGTGCCCGCGTGGAACAACGCGTCCGAGAGCTGGCGGTAGTCGCCGACCGTGATCGGGACCTTCGTGCCGTCCGGCAGCACGTAGTCCGTCATGCCGATGTCCTGCGGGTTCGCGTCGATCACCCAGGTGAACGGCGCCGCGTCGGCGTTCTTGGTCTTGGCGAGCAGCACACCGGAGTCCGGGGTGAACGAGTCGGCGCCCATCCGGTCCACGACCTCGAGCGTGTAGTTGTTGTAGCCGCCGCCGTCGCAGAACGGGTTCGTGGAGACGTTGCAGGACGGCGTCTTGTCGCCGGTGCCCAGCGCGAGGTTGATGCCCGTCAGGCCGTTCAGGCCGGGGCTGACCTCGCGGGCGGTGATCTTCGCGATGACCGTGCCGGAACCGGCCAGCGCCTCCCGCGAGAGCCTCAGGACGTTCTTCTCGTCGATGATGCCGAGCTTGATCCGGTTGCGGAAGGTCTGTTGCGAGCCGAGGGAACCGCCGCCGGTCGCCGGGATCGTCCAGCGCGAGTGCGGGCCGCCGGGGCCGTTGAACGAGCCGCGCGACAGCATGTCCCACGGGCCGCTGTAGTCACGGCGCGGCGGGTTGCCGTACGGGTTGTTGTAGTTGTCGCCGATGCCGAGGATGTGGCTCAGCTCGTGCGCGTAGACGCCCTGACCGGAACTTTCGGCCTGGGTGGACGAACCGCCGCCGGCGTTGGGCCAGATCGACGAGCCCGCGGCCCACGACGTCCAGTCGACGTACCGGGTGTTCGACCAGTTCGGCAGCGCGGGGTCCGGCGGGCCGAAGTCGTCGGTGACGTCCTCCTTGGTCCGGAACTTCATCATCCCGAACTCCTGCCAGGTGCCCGATTCGTCCTGGCCCGCCGACAGGTAGTAGATGAAGTCGTAGCCCGCGGGGACCTCGGCGCCCGCGTCCGCGACCCACGCCGCCCGGCCGTCGGTGCGGATGTTGCGGTTGCAGTTGTCGCCGGCCGGACAGGCCGTGCCGCCCTGGAACTCCATGGCGTACTCGTGGTCCTTGCCCGGCATCGTGTACGGGCCGAACGCCTTCAGCTCGACGCCGTAGCGCCCGCCGGAGGTCTCCATCCAGTACTCGTGCACGGTGTGGCCGCGGTTCAGGCCGTTCGGCTTGTTCAGGAAGTCCTGGTAGAACTGCCCGACCTGTGCGCGCGGCACGTTCGCGGCCTCGGCGCTCGGGTTGCCGAACACCGTGGAGTTCTTGGCCTGCGTGACGACGAACGGCTGGTTCGGGTAGTCCAGCAGGACGAGCGCGCCCTTGAAGTTGCGCACCGAGCCCTTGACCGCCGGGTCGGCCCAGTTCGTACCGGGAATCTTCTTGTAGTCCTTCTCCCACGTCATGTGGTCGGGGTTGACCCAGTTCTGCGGGTCGATCGGGCCGGGGAACCCCGCCTGGGACAGGACGCGCGCGGAGTCTCTCGTCTGCTGCCACGGCTGTTGCTGCGGCCAGTGGTCGTACTGCCAGTGGTTCGCGGGATCGGCAGGGGCGGCGGCGGAGTTGCCGACGTTGACCATCGCGATCGAGAGGAGCGCGGTGATCAGCAAGGCAGGGCGCCGGTGTGTGCGCTTCATGCCAACACCGTGGTGCAGAACGGGTGGTGCTAAACACCCGTCGATCGTCTGCCGCTCAACGGAATTCGGGCAGATCCACGCGAACGGACGCACCGCGCGGTCTCGGTTCGAACCGGACGCTGCCGCCGTGCACGGCCACCACGTCGGCGACGATCGCGAGGCCCAGCCCCGATCCGGGCAGGCGGCGGGCGTCCGGGGCGCGCCAGAACCGTTCGAACGCGGCGTTGCGGTGCTCGAACGGCACGCCCGGTCCCTCGTCGCTGACGGTGAGCCAGCCGGGTTTCGAGCGGACGGTGATCGTCGAGCACGGCGGGGAGAACTTCACGGCGTTGTCGAGGAGGTTGAGGACGCTGCGTTCCAGCGCGTTGGCGTCGCCGACCACGGACCAGTGCTCGTGGTCGACGTCGAAGAAGTGGTCGCGGGAACGGCTGCGGGCGCGCCGGACCGCCTTGTCGATCACCTCGGCGACCTCGACGTCGTCCTGGGCGAGTTCGCGGTCGTCCCTGGCGAGCACGACCAGTTCGGTGACGAGGTCGCCGAACTCCTTCGTCTGGGCCTGGAGCCGGTCGAGGACCTCGGTGCGCTGTGGGAGCGGTCTCCCGGTGCGTTCGCTGCGGACCAGCAGGTCGATGTTGGTGCGCAGGCTGGTCAACGGGGTGCGCAGCTCGTGCGCGGCGTCGTTGACCAGGTCCTTCTGCCGTCGCCGGGACTCGGCGAGGGCGGCGGTCATCGACGTGAACGCGCGGCCGAGGCGGCCGACCTCGTCCCTGCCGTCGACCTCGACCGGGGTGGTCAGGTCCTCGGTGCGCGCGATGTGTTCGGCGGCGGCGGTGAGGCGTTCCATCGGGGCTAGGGCGCGGCGGGTCAGCCAGAGTCCGGCGCCTGCCGCGAGCAGCACGCCCAGGATCGACACCGCGGCCAGGACGCCGGCGAGCGTGGTGAGGGTGCTGTCGATCTCGGCGGTGCTGCGGCTGAGGATCAGCACGTCACCGGTGCCGATCGGTTGGATGAGGATCCGCGCCGGGGCGCCGCTTTCGGTGACGCCGTCGCGGAACGTCGGCGTCGTGATGAGATCGCCGGCGGTGGTGACGACCGGGTCGACGCCGGGCGGTGCGCAGGTGTGCCCATCGAGGCTCAGGGTCTGGATGCCCTGCAGGACCTGCTGAAGTCCCTGCGGTGGCGCGGGGTCGTCGCAGCGGATCTTGATGCGGGGCGGCGGCATGCTGGCCAGCAACGACTGGTCGAGCTGCGAGCGGAGGTTGTGCTCGGTGGCGATCCAGGTGACGACGCTGATGCCCGCGATCGCGACCGCTACGACGAACGCGGTGATCAGCGCGAGCTTGCCGCGCAACAGGACCGGGCTCCTCACGGTGACTCGCGCAGGATGAAACCCATGCCCCGCACGGTGTGCAGCAGCCTCGGGCGGCCGCCGGACTCGGTTTTGCGGCGCAGGTAGCCGATGTAGACGTCGAGCAGGTTGGTGCCCTGGTCCTTGCCCCACACGGCGTGCTTGAGGTGCTTCTTGGTGAGCAGCCGGTCCGGGTCGTTCAGGAACACCGCGAGCAGGTCGAACTCGGTCGGCGTCAAGTCCAGCCTGACGGTGCCGCGCAGCACCTCGCGGGCCTGCGGGTCCATGCTCAGGTCGGCGAACCTGAGCAGCGGCGGGGTGGTGGTGCGGCGGCGGTTCTGCTTGAGCAGCGCGCGGACCCTGGCCAGCAGTTCCTCCAGTGCGAACGGCTTGACCAGGTAATCGTCGGCGCCGGCGTCGAGGCCGGTGACGCGGTCGCCCAGCGCGTCGCGGGCGGTGAGCATCAGCACGGGCAGCCGGACGCCCGCGGCCCTGATCCGGCGGCACGCCTCCGAGCCGTCCAGGTTCGGCATCATCAGGTCGAGGATGGCCAGGTCGGCGCTCGTCACGAGCGGCAGCGCCTCGGCACCGTCCGCGGCGGTCGTGACCTCGTAGCCCTCGAACTCGAGGCTGCGCCGCAGACTGTCCCGCACGTCGGGGTCGTCGTCCACCACGAGCAGTCTCATGCTCGAAGACGGTAGGGCGCTTCGC
The DNA here is from genome assembly GCF_043632865.1 of Lentzea sp. JNUCC 0626. NCBI lineage: Bacteria > Bacillati > Actinomycetota > Actinomycetes > Pseudonocardiales > Pseudonocardiaceae > Lentzea > Lentzea sp. JNUCC 0626. Next base: position 8,550,613 of record NZ_CP171635.1, on the reverse strand, counting down.
TGTGAGCCACCTGTGCATTCGCGCTCTCACGATTCTCTCAGCGCAACCCAAGGACGTTCTCACAGAAGGATCAGCAGGCTCGGTTTCACAACGGTCACAGCTGTGTCCACAGTGGAACGGAGATGGCATGACGGTGAGCACCGCACAGGCCACGGGGACGGTCGACATCATGATCCCCGTCTACAACGAGGAACGGGCGCTGCCCGGCTGCGTCGAGGTGCTGCACGCGTTCCTGAGCGAGCAGTTCCCCTTCGACTGGTCGATCGTCGTCGTCGACAACGCGAGCACCGACGGCACGTTGGAGGTCGCCTGGAACCTCGCCTCGAAGTACGAGCGCGTCCGGGTGCACCACCTCGACCAGAAGGGTCGTGGACTGGCCCTGCGGGAGTCGTGGGGTGCCAGCGAGGCGGCCGTGGTCGTCTACATGGACGTGGACCTGTCGACCGGCCTGGACGGGTTGCTGCCGCTGGTGGCGCCGTTGCTCAACGGCCACTCGGACCTGGCGATCGGCTCGCGGCTCGCCCCAGGGTCCCGGACCGTGCGCGGGCCTCGCCGTGAGCTGGTTTCGCGTGCTTACAACGCGTTGATCAGGCTGACGCACGGCGCGAAGTTCAGCGACGCGCAGTGCGGGTTCAAGGCGGCGCGCACCGACGTCGTCCGGCCGTTGCTCGGGCAGGCTTCCGACGACGCCTGGTTCTTCGACACCGAACTGCTGCTCCTGGCCGAGCACAACGGGTTGCGGGTGCACGAGGTGCCCGTCGACTGGGTCGAGGACGTGGACAGCCGGGTCGACGTCGTGCGGACGGCGGTGGACGACATCAAGGGCCTGATCCGGGTGGCCCGGGCCAAGGCCAACGGAACGGCGCTGGTCACCGGGCTGCCGCAGCGACCGTTGCCGCGGGCCATCCACCCGGACGCCGTGCTGAGCCGCAGTTCCGGTGGGCTCTCGTGGCAGATGCTGTCGTTCGCGGTGATCGGGGTGATCTCGACTCTGGCGAACTTGGCTCTGTACGGCATTTTCCGGCTGTGGTGGCCTGTGTTGGGAGCGAACCTGGCCGCGTTGGTGATCACGACCTTGTTCAACACCGAGGCGAACCGGCGCTTCACCTTCACCGCCCGCAACGCTTCCCGGGGCAGAACGCATCTGCAGGGGTTCGTGGTGTTCGGGCTGTACTACGCGTTCACCTCGGCCGCGTTGCTCGTGCTGCACGCGGTTTCCGCCTCGCCGCCTCGTTCGCTGGAGCTGTTGGTGCTGCTCGGGTCTTCGGCGCTGGGCACGGTGGGGCGCTTCTTCCTGTTGCGGAGCTGGGTGTTCCGCAGGACCGAACGAAAGGACGTTCGATGACCGCCACTGCTTCAGTGGCTTTGCCTGCCGCGGGTGTGGTGTCACGTTCCCGTTGGCCTGCTTGGGCTCTGGTCTGCATCTGCGTGCTGGCCGGGGTGCTGTACGGCTGGGCGATCTGGGGTGGGCAGGTCGGCAACTCCTACTACTCGGCCGCCGCCAAGTCGATGTCGACGTCGTTCACGAACTTCCTGTTCGGGTCGTTCGACCCGGCCGGGGTGGTGACGGTCGACAAGCCGCCGATGGCGTTGTGGCCGCAGGCGGTTTCCGTGTGGTTGTTCGGGTTCAGCGGGTGGGCGGTGTTGCTGCCGCAGGTCGTCGAGGGTGTGGCGGCGGTGTTCCTGCTGCACCGGACCGTCCGGCTGTGGGCGGACGAGAAGGTGGCGTTGCTCGCGGCGTTGATCTTCGCTTTGACGCCGATCACCGTGGCGATCAACCGGGACAACAACCCGGACACTTTGCTGGTGCTGTTGTTGGTCGCGGCCGCCTATGCGTTCACGCGGTCGGTTCAGTCGGTCGAGCCGCGAGTTCGCACGAAGTGGTTGCTGTGGTGTGCTTTCTTCGTCGGGTGCGGGTTCCTGACGAAGATGTTGCAGGCCTGGATCTTGGTGCCGGCATTCGGTCCGGCCTATCTGGTGGGGACTTCCGGGGCTTGGCGGCGGCGGATTCTTGATCTGCTGGCTGCCGCCGGGGTGCTGGTGGTGTCTTCGTTCTGGTGGGTGGCGCTGCACGCGTTCTGGCCCGGGTCGAAGCCGTACATCGGAGGGAGCACCGACGGTGGGGCCTGGGACCTGATCATCGGGTACAACGGGCTGGGGCGGGTGTTCGGGGGCAGTGGGAACCGGGGTGGTGGGCCGCCTTCAGGGATGCCTTCAGGCGCTGTGCCCGGCGGCTCCTCGCCCACCGGCCAGGGCCCTGTCGAGTTCTTCGGTCCCGGCGGTGGCGCGATGTTCGGCGGCCAGCCCGGTGCCACCCGCATGTTCGACGCCTCGGTCGGCGGCCAGATCTCGTGGCTGCTGCCGTTGAGCCTGCTGGTCCTGCTCGTCGTCGCGGTGGCGGGTGTGCTGCGGTGGCGCCGAGGCGTTCCCGGTGTCGCGGCCGAACGCGCGGGCTGGTTCCTGTGGGGCGGGTGGCTGCTGATCACGGCGGTGGTGTTCAGCTTCGCCCAGGGCATCTTCCACCCCTACTACACGACGATGCTGGCTCCGGCGATCGCCGCGCTGAGCGCCGCCGGGCTGATGATGTTCTGGCGGGCCAGGAGTTTCGTGCGGTTCCTGCTGCCGTTGTCGGTGGCGCTGACGGCCGGTTGGGCGTTCGTGGTGGTCTCACGCGACCCGTCGTGGCACGGCTGGCTGCGGTGGGCCGTGCTCGCGGTGGCGTTCGCGGCGGTCGTGGTGCTGCTGGCCGGACTGCGCCGGACCGGTCTGGTGACGGCCTTGGTCGCGGTGCTGCTGGTGCCTGCCGTGTGGTCGTCGGCGACCGCGGCGACGTCCAGCACCAACGGCGTGATGCCGGCGGCCGGGCCGATGCAGCGCGGTGGCGGCATGCAGCTCTACACCGGCGGGCAACCCCCGCAGGACGGCAACCGGCCCGCGCGTCCGCAGGTCGGATCGCCGCCGGGTGGTCGTGAGCTGACCGACGAGCAGCGGCGAATCCTGGCCTACGCCAGGGAGAACGGCGGTGGCGCGGAGATCACCCTGGCCGTGGCCGGGTCCGCGCAGATGGCGTCGCCGTTCATCATGGGCACCGACGAGGTCGTGATCGGCATGGGCGGATTCTCCGGTTCCGACAACGCGCCGTCGGTCGACCAACTGGAGTCGTGGGTGGCTTCCGGAAGGCTCAAGTACGTCCTGGGCACGGGCGACCGGATGGGGGCGCGCGGACCTGACGGCCGCGGTGACAACGGCCGCCAGGAGTGGATCAACTCGCACTGCTCCGAGGTGGACCCGAGCGCCTACGGCGGTTCGTCGGGCTCGAAGCTGCTGGAGTGCCGGGCGTGACGGTCAGTGCCCGGCTCCTCTTCACCGGTGTGCTGCCGCGCCTCCTCGAGCACGCGGCGCACCTGTTCCTCGCTCGCACCGAACATGAAGCACACGCCGTCGACGTTAGGCGCGGGTCGTGCGCGGAGCTTCTCGATTCCTGCTCGCTCTTCCGTTTTGCGAGGCCTCGCACCCCAACGCACGCCGAACCGGAGACGAAATTTGCATGCGCACGCCTCGCGCAGCCCCCAGCCGTGTTGGGATTCGCACCCGGAGAGAGGGGCACCCATGACCGACCGCGGCGACCAGATCGTGCACGTGCTGGAAGAGGCCTTCGCCGACCTCATGTCCGCCGACCCCGCCGCGTTCCGGCACAAGTTCCGCAAGATGGCGGCCGAACCGTTCACGTTCTACCGGGGCAGCGCCTGCCTGTTCTACGCCGACATGGCCGACCTGCCGGACGAGTGGGCCGACGACCGCACCAGCCGCGTGTGGATCCAGGGCGACCTGCACGCCCAGAACTTCGGCACCTACATGGACTCCGAAGGCACCCTCGTCTTCGACGTCAACGACTTCGACGAGGCCTACCTCGGCTCGTTCACCTGGGACCTCCGCCGCTTCGCCGCCTCCATGGCGTTGCTCGGCTGGCGCAAGGCCCTGCCCGACGCCGTGATCACCGAGCTGATCACCACGTACCTGCTGTCCTACGTGGCGCAGGTCCGCACGTTCGCCGAGCACCCCGGCGACGAACTCTTCAGCCTGGGCCTGGACAGCACGGAAGGCGCCCTGCACCGAGTCCTGCAACGAGCCCGTCTGGCCACCCGCATCGGCCTGCTCGACGACAAGACCTCCATCGTCGACTACGAACGCCGCTTCCGCCGCGACCGCGACGGCACCCACGAACTCTCGTCGGACGTCCTGGCTCAGGTATCCGAGGCCTACGAGTCCTACCTGGACACCATCCCCACCGGCAAACGCGCGTCCTCGCGCACCTACGCCGTCAAGGACATCGTCGGCCGCAGCGGCTTCGGCATCGGCTCGGCCGGCCTGCACGCCTACAACATCCTGGTGGAGGGCCGCTCCCAGGCGTTGGAGAACGACGTCGTCCTCTCCATGAAGCAGGCCAACATCGCCGCCCCGAGCCGCATCGTCCCGGACGCCCGGATCCGCGAGTACTTCACCGACCACGGCCACCGCACCGCCGTCTCGCAGCGAGCCCTCCAGGCCCACGCAGATCCGTGGCTCGGCCACACCCAGATCGGCGGCGTCGGCTACGTCGTCGCCGAACTCTCGCCCTACGAGGCGGACCTCGACTGGTCGGATCTCACCGAGCCCGCCGACATGCTGCCCGTGCTCGACTACCTGGGCCGCGCCACCGCCAAGATGCACTGCGTCTCCGACTCGGACTCGGCGCAGACCCTCGTCGACTTCCAGTGCGAGGAGGCGATCGCGGCGGCCATCGGGGACCGCGACAGCGAGTTCGTGGCGTCGATCGTGGAGTTCGCGCTGGACTACGCGCGGCAGACGCGGGAGGACCACCGGCTGTTCGTGGACGCGTTCCGGGACGGGCGGATCAAGGGGGTCGGCGCGACGGCCTAGGACGGTCGCCGGCCGACTTCCCGAACGGGCGCACGGCGCGCCCGTTCGGGAATCGAACTCCGCTGAACGCCAGGTGCGGGGGACACCTGGCGTCGGCGGGACTAGTTCACCGGGCCTGACTGCTCGACGTTGTCAATCCAGAATCTGCTGGCAACCGACTTCGTCGGTGTCAAATTGGCACAGACCAAAACAACGCCCACTGCGACCATGCCGAACGCGAGCAGCCATCGGCGCACCAACGAGCTCAAGGGTTGTACTCCTGGATCAGTCGGGGTTCTTCAGGGAGATTCCCTGCGGGAGCGAAAGCCTTACTTAGAAGAGCTCCAAAGTCAACCGACTGCGCCACTCGGGCGACACACGACCGTGAAGATGACTAATCAACTAGATGCTGACAGTAGAAATTATCCAGCAATTCAGCGTTCGTGATCCCAAACCGGTGAGCTGGAACGGGCGACGGGCAAGTCCACCTCGACCTGAAGGTCCCGCAGTTCTGCCGCGACCACCTCTGCACGACCTGCATCCAGGTCCACGAGGAGATCGTGGGCTCGCTCCAAAGCCTCGACGGCCCCGTCGCGCCGGGCCTGCCGCACGAGGATGCGGCTGAGCACGTGCAACGCCGTCGCCTCGTGGAGAGCCGCGCCTGCCCTGCCGCACAACCGGATTGCCTGACGTGCGTACTGCTTGGCCTCGAACAGCCGGTCGGCGTCCAGTTCCACCTCGCTCAGCAACGCGCACGCCTCCCCGGCCTTGCCGACGGCCCGCAGGCGCGCGTACTTGGCCAGCGCGGCTTCCCCCAGTTCGCGTGCCTCGGCGGTCTGCTCACGCGCGAAGCTGAGCACTCCGAGGAGGTACAACGCGGTGGCTTCCGAAGCCTCGTCCTGAATTTCGCGAGCCAGGGAAAGCGACTGTCGATAATAGGTGGCGGCGCGGGTGTATTCGAACGCCTTCTGGTACGCCTCGCCCGCGCGGTAGAGAAAACCGATCTCCATGCTCGGGGCATTGGTCCCGGATTGACGCAACATCGCCAGCGCGCGTTCGTGGGAATCGATTCCCATGAGGACGTTGCCGGTGGCGACCAATATCCTGGCTCCGGTGTGCAGGCACACGGCTATCGCGAGTGACTGATCGCCCTCGGCGCGGGCGAAACCCAAATGCGCCAGGTGCACGTGGTGTTCCGCAGGGCCGTACTCCTGCCGGAGGAGATAGGTGAAACCGATCTGCTGCAACAGCGCGGAGGTTTCCTCCTCAGCGGACGCGCCGAGGAACTTCGCGGCGGCGAGCCCGGCGTGCAGGAGGTTCAACACCTCAGCGGTGTTCCCCTCCCGCAACCAGATCTGGCCGACCAGTTGCGGGATCGCCACGGCGTGCTCGTAGTGCCCGGCGTGGAAAGCGAGGCGCACCAGGGCGAGGAGGTTCTGCGCCTCCGCGCCGCACCAGTTCCGGGCGGCCGCCGCGCTCTCGAACTCGATCGCGCCGGCGTCCTGGTCGCTCTCCCGCGTCGGCACCCTGACCATCGTCGAGAACATGATCCGGTCGGCGTGCTCGGCGGTGCGCAGGTAGTGGTCGAGCATGCGGACCTCGATCACCCGCCGTTCGTCCTCGTCCTCGAGCAGGCCTGCGGAGAACTCCCGCAGCAGGTCGTGCAGCTTGAAGCGGTCCAGCGCGCCCGCCTGCTCCAGCAGGTGGGCCTCGACCAGGGCGTCCAGCGCCTCGTGCACCCTGCGGCGGGGCAACTCGGACATCGCGGCGGCCACCCCGACGGTGAGGCTCGGGCCCGGGTGCGCGCCGATCGTGCGGAACAGGTCGCTCGCCTCGGGTGCCAAGGCGCGCAACGACTGCGTGAACACGGCGCGCGGGCCGTCGGTGGCGTCGAAGGCCAGCACACCTCGTTCGCGGAAGTGCTTGACGAAGTCCTCCAGCGGCACCGACGGCCGGGTCGCGATGTGGTTCGCGAGCACCTTCAGCGCGATCGGGAGACCGCGGCACGCCGTCGCCAACTCGGTCAGCTCCGCACGCCCTCGGACGCGTTCGCCGATGCGGTCGACCAGCAGCGCGCCCGCGTCGTCGACGCCCAGCGGGTCGACCGAGATCCGTTGCGGCGCAAGGCGAGCCGCCAGGCCAGACAGGCGTGACCGGCTCGTCACGACGACCACGCTCGACGAGAACAGCGGCAGCAGCGACCGGATCTGCGCGGGATCGCGGACGTTGTCGAGCACCACGAGGACTGCACGCCCGGACAGCACGGTCTGCAACTTCGCGGTCCGGTGCTCGGGGTTCGCGATGCGGTCCGGCGGCACACCGAGCCCCTGCAGGAATCTGTCCACAACGGACGACGCGGCCACGATCGCTCCGTCGGAGAACCCGTGCAGGTCGGCGAAGAGGACACCGCCGGGGAACCTCTGCCGCCGGGTGTGGCACCAGTGCACGACGAGAGCGGTCTTGCCGACGCCGCCCTGCCCGTCGACGATCACCACACCCGGTTGCCCGGCAGCGGCGTCCAGCTCGGTCAGCTTCTCCTCGTGACCGACGAACGTCGGCACGTCGAGAGGGAGCTGTTCCGGCACCAGGACGCCCGCTGTTCCCGTGCGCGACCGGGTTCCGGCGACGCCGTTCTCCTTCAGGCGGTCGTGGAACTCGCGCAGGTCGTTGGCCGCGCCCTCGTTGACGTCGGCCTTGAAACCCTTGTAGGCGCTGAAGAACAGCTCCGTGGCCTCCTCGGTGCGGGCGAGCCGGTAGAGGGTCTCCAGGCGGCGCTTCAGCAACGCGGGGTGCTCGTGGTGGTCGAGGTCGTCCAGCACCTCCAGGGCCTCGGCGTAGTTGCCGAGCACCAGGTGCTCACCGCACAGGAGGTCGTAGGCGGGCAGTTGGACGTTCAGCCGGGCGCGGTGCCGCCAGGCGTCGGCCCGCACGGACCTGAGGTCCTCCAGCGGACGCTGATGACGCCAGACGGAGAATGCGCCGCGAATGGCGTCCAACGCCTGCTGATGATCTCCGCGACGCACCAGCGCACGCGCTCTTTCCACCTGATCGCGGAACACGAAATAATCCACGTGTTCGCGCGCGACTTCGAGCCTGTAGGTTCCGTTCGCGACCACCAATTCCACTCGGTCCTGCATGGAATCGAGTGCGCGGCGGATGCGCGAGGAATACAGGTAGAGGGTTTGCTCCGGCCTGGACGGGAGCTCGCCGTCGTCGGACCAGACCCAGTCGGCCAGCTCCGCCGCAGGTATCGGCACCTGCGGCTGCACCAGCAGCGCACCGAGCACGGCCCGCAGCTTCAGCGGACCCCACTGCGTGTCGATCGCCTCGCCGACACGTATCCCCGTCTGCCCCAGAATCGTGAATCGCGCTGTCACCGGCGCCACCCCTCGCATCCCCGACCAAAGAGTGTCCTCCCAGTTCAGCAGCAATGCAACGCACTCAATCGGCCGAATATGACAGTTCAGTGACAGTCCATTGACATTTGGACGTGAATTGCGATCGGAAGGGGACACGAGACGTGATCAGCAGTGCGTTGAAGTGCGAGTAGAGCTTTTGACAGCTCGATGAACACTCGGCACGGGACGGTCTTCTCGTCGAACTCGACCGATGGAGGCCTGGATGAACTGGTTGACCACCCCGCTCGGCGCGGGAGGCGAGCACCGCGTCACGGTGCCGGGATGCCGCAAGGTGCTCGTGATCGTGCCCAGCGTGGTGGCGGGCACCCGCCTGCTCGACCTGCTGCCGTTGCTGGACAGCGACTTCCGCGTCCAGACCTACTTCACGCTGCCGGAGCCGGACGCGGACACCCTGCGGTTCGTCACCTCGGCCGGAGGGTTGGTGATCCCGTGGGAAATGGCCCTGCAGCACCGGTTCGACCTCGTGCTCGCGGCCAGTTACCGGTTCATCGACCGGGCGCCGGGACCGGTTCTCGTGCTGCCGCACGGAGCGGGCGCGATGAAGTCGCGCCGGCGGGTGCGCGCGGCCGGACGCACCGCTCGCCCCGTGCACGGGCTCGACCGGCAACTGCTCGTGCGCGACGGCAGAGTGCCGGCGTCGGCGATCGTGCTGTCCCACGACGACGAGCTCAAGGCGCTCGCCGCGTCCTGTCCCGAGGCCCTGCCCGCCGCTGTCGTCGCGGGCGACATCTGCCTCGACCGGATGCGGGCCAGCCTGCCGTTCCGCGAGCAGTACCGCAGGGCACTGGGTGTCGAGCCCGGCGACCCGCTCGTCACTATCAGCTCGACGTGGACGGCCGAATCCACCTTCTACCAACGTCCTGAGCTCTACCGGGAACTGGCCGGGCGCGCGCGAGTCGCCGCGGTCCTGCACCCGAACATCTGGGCGGCGCACGGTGCGTGGCAGGTGCGGTCGTGGCTCGCCGACTGCGACGTGATCGTCGTTCCGCCGGAAGAGGGCTGGCGCGCGACGGTGATCGCGAGCGACGTCGTGATCGGCGATCACGGCTCCACGACGCAGTACGCCGCCGCCGTCGGCACCCGCGTCCTGCTGGCGACCTGTCCCGACGTCCGTCCCGGCAGCCTCGCGCACGCGATCAGCGAGGCCGTGCCGCGGTACTCCGGCGACCTCGCCGACGCCGTCACCGTCCCGGGGTTCGCCGCCGCCATCAGCTCCCGCCTCGACCGGTCGGCCACGATCCTGCGCACCGCCCTGTACCGGCTCCTCGGCATCTCCGAGCCCGCTCACGCGGTGCCGATCTCGCCGGTGCGCCATGGTCGTTGACGAGGGAGTGGTCAGACGCGACGGCGTGCTGCTCGTCCACGGCCACCGGGCCGCGCCGAGGTGGTGGACGCTGGCGGACGTGCTGCTCGCCGCGCCGGAGAGGTCAGCGGCCGCCGCGCTCGCGGTCGCCGGGCTGTTGCTGGGGCGGTACGTCGGGTGTTCGCTCGTCGTCGTGCCGATCCAGCGCGGCGAGCCTGGCCCGGACGCGGTCGGCGCTGGGGTCGAAGGATTCGCCGTAGCAGGCCAGGGCGGAGCTGTGGTGGTCACGAGCGCGCACGAGATCGCCTCGCCGTTCGGCGATCTCGCCCAGCAGCTCGAAGGCGTCGGCGACGTGCAACGGTGACCCGGCGTCGCGCACGTCGGCGAGCACGCTCTCGGCGAGATCCGAGGCTTCGTCGTGACGACCCGTGCCCGAGATCGCGCGGGCCAGGAACATCCGGGCTCGCGCCTTGTCGACCGCGTTGTCCAGCAACGCTTCCGCGGCCTCGAGTTCGGCGATGGCCTCGTCGAGACACCCCATCTCGACGAGCACCTCGCCGACGCGGCGACGGGCGAGACCGATGCCGCGCACCCGGCCGTGCCGGGTCTCGACGTCCACGCCCTGGCGGAAGTACCGCAGCGCGATGTCGAACTCCCCCTTCAGCCGGTAGGTGTGGCCGAGCTGCACCAGCGCCGTCGCCCGGCTGCCGAGGTCGTGGTCGCCGGCGAGTTCGAGAACGACGCGGACCTGGGCGGTCGCCTCGTCGAGACGGCCCAGGTTGCGGAACGCGACGGCGAGTTGGTTGCGCAGCCTGGCTTCCGCGGTCTGCTCCCCGCACGTCTGCGCGGCCCGCACGCCGAGTTCGTGGGAGAAGAGCCAGTCCGAGTAGTGGTGCCGCCGCTGGAACAACGCGAACATCGCCTCCGCGAGCTGCCAGACGAGGTCCGGCCAGCCGTTGCCGTCGGCGGCGCGCAACGCCTGCACGAGGTTGTCGCGCTCGTGGTCGAGCCAGTCCAGCGCCTCGGCCCGGGAGCCGAAGACGTCGGGGTCGGCCGACTTGAACCTCAGGCCAACGCGCGGCCGTCCGGGAATCGCGGCCGCGTCCGCGATCACCGCCTTGTCGAGGTAGAACTCCACGACCCGATGGATCGCTTCCTCCCGATCGGCGTCATCGTGCCCACGCGCGTGCAGGCGCAGCAGATCGTGGAAGCGGAACCGGTCGTCACCGATCTCGATGAGGAGGTTCTTCTCCACCAGATCGTCGAGGTCGTCCTCCACCTCACCGACGTCGTCCGCGAGCATCGCCGCGGCGGCCCCGACACCGAAGCTGGCACCGGGATGCCACGAGGTGAGCCGGTACAGCCGCGCCTGCCGGGGTGGCAGGTCGACGTAGGACAGGTCGAGCACCGCGCTCACCGACGCGGACCCGCCCAGGTCGAGGCCGGCGAGCCTGCGGTTCTCCGCGCTCAGCTCGTCGACCTCCCTGGCCAGCGTGCGCCGCGGCCTCCGGGACAGCCTCGCCCCGAGCACCCCGAGCGCGATCGGCATCCCGCCGCACAACCGCGCCAGTTCCCGGGCGGCGTCGGCCTCGACCGCGAGCCTCGGCTCCCCCACCACCTGCTCCAGCAACTCGACCGAGTCGCGCACGTCCATCGGGTCGACCTCGATGAACCGGGCGCCGTCCATGCCGAGCGGGCTGAGCCGCCACCGGCTCGTCACCACCACGACGCAGCCGGACGAGGCCGGGAGCAACGGCCTGACCTGGGCAGCGCTGGCGGCGTTGTCGAGGAGGATGGCGAACGCCCGGTCCGCCGTGAGAGTGCGGAACAGCGCCTGCCGTTGCGGCAACTGCGGTGGCACCACCTCGACGCCGAGCGCGTCGAGGAACCACTCCAGCACCTCGTCCGGTTGCGCCGCCTCCGCGTGGGCTCCGAGGTCCACGTACAGCTGACCGTCGGGGAACTGGTCGCGCGTGTCGTGCAGCCATCTCAACGCGAGAGACGTCTTGCCGACACCGCCCGGCCCGCTGACGACGACGAGCAGCTGCTGATCCTCGCGCTCGTACCACCGGTGCAGCTCGGTCAGCTCGTCCGCGCGGCTGACGAACACCCGCGGCGCGGGCGGTAGTTGTCGAGGCACCTGTTGGTTTCCAGATGGTCCGGAATAGACGTTCACCGTTCCGATGGACTCGGTCTGCACCACGTTCCCGCGCACACCCCCGGTCACGGCGTTCTCGACTCTGGCCACCCGGCATCACCCCTGCGACCAAGCTACGACTTACTCCGCTTCCAAACATCCGCTCACCGGGGGCGTGATCCAGGCGACACTGCCCTTATTCGTTAGATGAGTACTCTGATGAATATGCGGATCCTCTTCTCCAGCGTTCCTCAGCACGGTCACCTGCTGCCCCTCTTCCCGCTCGCCCGCGCCTTCCAGGAGCGCGGGCACGACGTCGCCGTGCTCACGGCCGCGGGGATGGCACCGGTGATCGCGGCGCAGGGACTCGGACACCTGCCGGCCGGGCCGTTGCCGGACGTGTTGTTCGCCGAGGTCGCCCGGCGGACCGGGGCCGATCCCGCGTCCGCGCCCACGCCGGGGTCGGTGGCGGAGTTCTTCGCGGGCACGCGGATCGACCTGACCGCGGACGAGGCGTTGCGCGTGGCGGCGGAGTTCCGGCCGGATCTGGTGGTGGCCGAGTTGTGCGACTTCGTCGGGCCGTTGGTGGCTGCCGCCGCCGATGTGCCGGTAGCGACGCTGGCGTTCGGGCCGCCGTTGCCGCCGGTGTTCACCGACGCCATGAACGGTCTGGCGCGCACCCGCCACGAGGCTCGGGGGCTGCCCTGGCGGGAGCGGACTTGGCTGCTCGACACGTGGCCCGCGTCGATGCGGGCCGACGAGTGGCAGCAGCCTGCCGGGTGGTTGCCGCTGCGCCCCGAGGCGTTCCGGGAGCCCGGCGCGGTCCGGGGCGAAGGTGTGCCGGTGAGCGGACGGTCTCGGGTGCTCGTGACGTTCGGGACCTGGTTCAGCGACCCGGCGAAGCTCAGTCCGCTGGTCAGGGCTCTGTCCGAACTGGACGTCGACGTCGTGGTGACGTTGGGACTGGCGGCGACGGCCGAGCAGTTCGACGTCGACCGGGAACGGGTGCGGTTCGTCGGGTTCACGCCGATGGAGGAACTGCTGGACGGCGTGGACGCCGTCGTCACGCACGGGGGTGCGGGGACCACCGCCGCCGCGTTGATGAAGGGGGTGCCGCTCGTGGTGTTGCCGCAGGGGGCCGACCAGTTCTTTCAGGCCGAGCGGGTGGCGGCGGCTCAGGTGGGGGTGGCGCTGGCACCGCCCGAGCAGACGCCGGACGCGGTGGTGGAGGCTGTGCGGCGGGTGCTCGGGGATGCGAGCATTCGGGAGAACGTCGTCACCGTGGCCAAGGAGATCGCCGCCATGCCGAATGCGCCCGAGGTGGCCGCGCAGTTGGAAGCTGGTCCATGACTCGGTCCTACCGTTCGCCGCGCCGTGCGCAGGATGCCGCCGACACCCGGCGGGACATCCTGCGGGCGGCCGCGGAGTTGTTCTCCACCAACGGGTACGCGCGGGTCACGGTCGCGGAGATCGCCAAGCTGGCCGGGGTGGCGCCGCAGACGGTGTACACCAGCGCGGGCAGCAAGTCGGAGATCCTGCACAAGGTGGTCAGCGAGTCGATCGCCCGCAGTGACGCGGCGTCGGTGACCCGGGCGATTCGGGAGACCGAGGGGGTCGGGGCCGCGCTCACCGTGCTGGCCAAGGGCACCCGGATGGGCAACGAGAGCGAGCAGCAGGTCATCGAGGTGTTGTTCGCGGCGTTCCCGGTGCACGAGGACGGGGCGGCGTTGTGGGAGCACAGCACCCGGAGTTACCGGCTGGCGCTGCGCGAGGCGGCGGAACACCTTGACAGCAAAGGACTTCTGCGGGTCGACGTGGATCGGGCCACGGACGTGCTGTGGTTCTGCTTCGGCTTCGGGGCCTGGCGGACGCTGGTCAAGGAGTGCGGCTGGTCCTGGGACGACGCCGAGAAGTGGTTGGCCCAGCAGGCCATCACGATGTTCACGCACTGAGCGGCGGCAGGTCCGCGCGGCCGTTGCCGGTGGACTCGCACTCGACGAGCGTCGCGGGGGTTTCGCCGTACTGGACGAAGCCCTCGCGCGCGTTGTCCTTGGCGACGCATCGGGTGAGGGTCGAGGTGCCACCCGCCAGTTCGAACCCCGCCAGCGTGCCGTTCAGGGTCTGGCAGCGTTCGAACGTCATCGTGCCGCCCATGACCATCACACCAGGGCCGCCGGCGCCGGTGACCGCGCAGTCCGTGAACGTGCCCGTGCCGTGGAAGATCTCGATGCCCGTGCCGGTCACGCCGTCCACCGTCAGCCTGGAGATCTCGTGGACGCCCTCGTACACCTCCAGCGCGCCGCAGCCGCCGTGCACGGACACCTCCGCGATGTCCGACCGGCCTCTGGCCAGCACGATCGCCTTCTCCACGTCGACGAAACGGCAGTCGTGGATCGTGGCGACGCTGTCCTCGTGCGCGACCCGCACGCCGTGGGCGCCGGTCATCGTGCAGTGGTTCATGGTCAGCGCCCCTCCGGCGATCACCTCGGAGCTCAGCCGGCAGTCCCGGAAGACGAGGGCACTCCCCGGTCCACTGTGGAGGGTGCCGTCGGTGAGGTCGCAGTTCTCGAACGTCACCGACGTGCCGGACGAGACCCAGACGTCCCCGGACAGGGCGAGACCGCGCAGGGTGGCGTCGCCGGTGAGACTGAGGACGTACTTCTCGGTCGCGGCGAGAGCGGCGCTGCCCGACTGGGCCATGGCGCGCAGTTCGATCGCAACGTCCACGCGGACGTTCTCCGGGTACCTGCCCGGCTCGATCTCGACGACCTCGCCGGGGGCCGCGGCGCTCACCGCCTCCTGCACGCTCCGGTAGCCGTCCGGACCGACGAGCCGGAGCACTTCTCCGTCAGGGGAAAGGGAAACGGCCGCCGGTCTGCTCAGGTCGTCGCGGACGCCGTTGCCGTACGACTCGCAGGAGTCGAGCGAAACCTTTTGCAGCAGCGAGAAACCCTTGCCGGCGTTGTTGTGCGCGACGCACCGGTCGAACTCCGCTTTGCCTGCCACCACGAGGAATCCGTCGCGGTCGGAGTCGATCGCCTCGCACCGCTCGAACCTGGCGCGGCCGCCCATCATCCACACCGCCGGGCCGTGCGTGCCGGTGAACCGGCAGCTGCGGAGCAGCCCTTCGCCGCCGCTGACCAGGACGCCCTCGCCGCCCACGCCGTCGACCCGAACGCGGTCCGCGCGCAGCAGGCCGTCCTCGATCTCCAGGGCGGTGCCGTCGCCGCCGTGCACCGTGCAGTCGGAGAGGTCGAGCCGCCCGGACGAGCTGATCGCGGTGACCGGGCCGCACTCGAAGTCGTTGTCCCGCAACGAGAGCATGGCGCCCTTCTCGACGACGACCGCGTGCCCGCCCTGACGCACGAACCGGGAGTTCGCCACGTCGAAGTGGGCGCCGAACGCGGCGACCACCGACGCGAGCGCGACGTCGGTGAACTCGCACTGCCAGAACTCGCCGCCGGCCTCGCCGCGCACGCCGTGCGCCGCCGGGCCGATCCGGCACTCCAGCACCTCCGGCCGGGCACCGCCGCGCGCCCGGACGGCGGTGTGGCCGGGTGCGCTGAGGACGCAGTTGTCAATCTTCGGGCGGACCGGGCCGGAGACTTCGACGGCGGCGTGACCCCAGGCGTTGCCGATGATCGTCAGGTCGCGGACGGTCGCTTCGGCCAGCAACATCAGGGTGGTGCCGGTGGCGCAGAACAGGGTGACGGTGCCGGGACCGTCCTGCGCGCGCAGTTCGATCCGGCTGTCCACGACGAACTCGCCCTCGTAGCGGCCGGGCGGCAGCTCGATCACGTCGCCGTGGTGGGCAGATCGCAGCAGGGCCCGCAGGTCTTTCCGCACGGAGCGAGAAGGTACCGGTGGTCAGGGCCTCACAACAGCGGTTCTAGTTGACCCGGCCGTGGTGCCGGTTCGTCCACGCGGCGACGGCGGGCAGCACGTCGGTGATCCACTCGCGGGCGGCGGCCGTCAGCTCGTAGCGGGATGCGCGGCGGAGCACGAAGCCGTTGTCCTGCAGGCGTTCCAACGTCATGATCACGCGCGGGCCGAGCACCGCGATCAACTCCTCCGCCGACTTGGCACCGTCGGACAGGCCCACCAGGACCTGCGGGAGCTGGTCGCTGCTCATCAGGTCCTGCAACGCCAGCAGGTGGTGCAGGGCCGCGGAGTCGGTGCGTTCGGCCGTGTGCGTGCTCGGGTCGTGCACCTGAACGCGCGCGCGGCCGGCCCGCTTGGCGCGCTGCAGGGCCGCGTCGGTGTCGCGGACCAGGTCGAGCAGCGAGTCCTCGGCCGTCGGCACGTGTGCCGCCACGCCGATGGACGCCGTCTGGCCGTGCAACGTCAGGTGGTGGCCGTCGTTCGTGGTGACTTCGGACTGCAGCGCGCGCACGCCGCGCAGGATTCGTTCGGCGACCAATGCGGCTTCACCGCCCGTGGTGCGCGGCAGCAGCACGAGGAACTCGTCGCCTCCGTAGCGGCACACGAGGTCCGTCGGTCGCGTGTGGGCGGCCAGCACGGCGGCGACGTCGGACAGCACCACATCGCCTGCGGGGTGGCCGTATTCGTCGTTGATCTTCTTGAAGCGGTCGAGGTCGACCATGAGCAACGCGACCTGTTCCCACCGGCGTTGCGCGCGGCGGTACGTCCCCGGTGCCTGGTCGTCCCAGCCCCAGCGGCCCAGCAGGCCCGTCAGTCGGTCAGTTGCCCACGCGCCAACGGGTTGCGCGCACGAACCGCACCGCGAGGGAGCGCTCTCGTCGTGCAGCCGCAAAGAACCGCGGTCCACCGGCAAGCCCATTCGCACAGTCGCCACGAGTCCCCCCAGACTTCAGCTCCGACCGGCCCGATCTGCCCCTTTCAACTGAGGTGACGTCGTTCGGATCAAACGCGACACATCAGTGCAAGCGGCGGAGTGTGATCATAGGACTACGGACAGGTGGATTCAACCCCTGTGATGTCATATGATCTCTTGGTTCCACAGCAGTGGAACGATCACTGGGCCCTGAGTCGCTCCAGCGGAGGTGTGGCGTGAGGCCGTTCGCCGAGGTCCTCAACGAGCTGTGCACCAACCCGCCCGACAACCGAGGCAAGGTCACCAACGTAGCGCTTGCCGCCGCGGTGAAATCGCGGGGTGGGGACATCGGGCACGGCTACATCTCGCAGCTGCGGCTCGGCGTGAAGGACAACCCCACCTGCCAGGCGATCGTCGACCTCGCCGGCGCGCTCGGCGTGCACCCCGCCGCGTTCCTCGGCGGACGCCGTGACCTGCACACGAACGAACGTCCGGGGTGGCGCGCGACGGCGTTGAGCACGCTCTTCGAAGCCGTGCACCCGCCGGACCGCGGGCCGTGGTCACCTGAGGAAGTCGCCGCCGCGATCAGCTCGTCCGGTCAGTTCGGCAGCATCTCGGCGAGCTACATCCGTGAATTGTTGAGCAATACAAGTGACAATCCGCGACTGAAGCACATCCTGGGGCTCGCGGATCACTTCGGCTCCGACCCCGCGTACTTCTTCGACGATGACCTGGCGGCGAAAGTAGATTCGGAACTGACGGATTTCCTCGCCCTGCGCGAACTCGGCGTCGTCGAATTCGTCACCCGTCTGGCCGAACGCACGGGCGATCTTTCCCCACAGGCCAGGGCTGCTGCGGTAGAAGGATTCCGGCAGGCGCTGGAGGGCGGCGAGGGGTGGTCGTTCCCACTGAACAGCCGCCGTACGTCCGCGGACCACAATTGATGACGACGACGGCGTGAAGATCTCGGCCTGGACCGCTGCAGACGACATCGAGAGGAGGCGACGGGTGAACCGCAGGAGGCTGCGCAAGCTGGTCGACGAGGTCGCACGCGACCTCGACCTGCCGCCCGACGCCACGCACCAGGAGGCGAGCCGCCGCGTCTGCGAGCTGATGAGCGAACGGCTGGAGCGCCGCGTCGACGTCCGGTTCGCCGCCATCACGAACGCGGTCTGCCTGAGCGGCGCGACCGCGTTGCTCGAGAACGGCACCTATCTCGTCATCTGCGCCGACTCACCGTCGTGGTACCACCGTCTGCACGTGCTGCTGCACGAGTTCGCACACGTGCTGCTGAAGCATCAACCCGTTGCGCTCACACGGGACGAGGGCATGCGTCGGCTCGCACCGCACCTGCTGCCGAGGATGGCGAAGATCATCGCCGGCCGCACCACGCTGACCGAGGACGAGGAGCGCGAGGCCGAGAACCTCGCCGACCACCTGCTGGAAAGGCTGACCGAACACCGGGTGTGGGCCGACACGGCCGCCACCGAGGAGCCCGCGCACGTGCGCCGGGTGGCCGAGTCGCTCGAGGGAAGATCTCGCTGGGTGCGTCGTGGCGATCTTTAACCTGATCTACCTCTCGTGCGGCATCGTCGGCCTGCTCCTCCTCGCGTACAAGATCCGCGCGCTGCGTTCGAGCTGGGGCAGCCCGCGCGTCGTCGCGTTGATCTCGACCGTGTTCTTCTCGGCGTTCGCCGTGCTGTTCGCGGCGCCGGCCAACATCACCTGGATCAACTGGGTCTCCGGCGTCCCGAACTTCTCCGCGCTGCTCGTCTACAGCCTCGTGGTGTGCTTCGCGGGGGCGGCGTTCGCGCTGGTGCTGTACTGGCGCTACCCGGCGGCCCAGGCGTGGCACCGGGTCCGGCTGATCGTCGTCAGCTACACGACCATCGTCGCGACGATGGTCGTGCTGTTCTTCAAGTCCGAGGTGGACGAGGAACGCCAGATCGACTTCGACACACACTACGCGACGCAGCCGACGATCGCGGTGTTCCTGTTCATCTACCTCGTGGCCACGATGGTCGGCTGCGGCGGTCAGGCGTACCACTGCTGGCAGGGTTCGCGGGATCCGGCGATCTCCGCGCGGCCGTGGCTGCGGCTCGGGCTGCGCTGGTACTGCGCGGCCGCGTTGTTCCCGATGGCGTTCGCGGTCATCAAGCTGTTCGTGCTGCTGATGGACTGGGCGGGCGAGCGCAGCTTCGACGTGCTGAGCACCACCGCGCCGTTGATGGCGTCGCTGTCGATGATCCCGCTGGTGATCGCGATGGCGCTGCCGGTCTTCGGGCCGCGCCGCCCGTCGCCGTCGCTGTGGTTGCGGCGCTGGCGCACCTACTTCGCGTTGCGGCCGTTGCACCGCGCGCTGGTGCACGTTAACCCCGGCATCGTGCTGGTGGCGCCGGGCAAGTTCCTCAACCCGCACCACCGCGTGCGGCGGCAGATCATCGAACTGAACGACTGGCGCTGGGCGCTCACGCCGTACTTCGACCTGAACGTCGGCGAGGCCGCGTCGTCCCGGGCGGCGCAGGCGTCGCTGAGCAAGGACGACGTGGCCGCCGTCGTGGAGGCCGCCCAACTGCGCGCCGCCGGGTCCTCCGGCCGTTCGAAGCCCGCGCAGCGCCGTCCCGCCTCGGAGATCGTCGACGGCACCGACCTCGCCACCGAACACGACAGGTGGGTGCGGATCTCGCGGGCGTACCAGCACTCGCCGATCGTCGACGCCGCCGTCGCCGACGCGGCACGGGTGGATGCAGCAGGGGGAATGGATTAGATGGCACCGACACACGCCGTGGTCCTCGGCGGCGGACTCTCCGGCATGCTCGCGGCGTCCGTCCTCGCCCGGCACTTCGACGAGGTCACCGTGGTGGAGCGGGACAAGCTGCCGGACGGCCCCGCGTCCCGTTCCGGCGTCCCGCAGGCCCGGCACGCCCACCTGCTGATGTCCGGTGGCGCGCGGGCGATCGAGACGGTGCTGCCCGGCACGCTGGACGCGTTGTTCTCTGCTGGCGCACACCGCATCGGCGTGCCGAACGACCTGGTGTCGCTGAGCGCACAGGGATGGGTGCCGCGGTTCCCCGAGATGCAGTTCATCGTGTCGTGCAGCCGCAGTCTGCTCGACTGGGTGGTGCGCTCCCAGGCGTTGCGGGACGACCGGATCTCGGTGCTGACCGGCACCGAACCGGTGTCGCTGCTGGGGTCTTCGGACGCCGTGACCGGGGTGGTGGTCGAGGACCGGGTCTCCCAGGCGCAGACCACTCTCGAAGCCGATCTGGTGCTGGACGCCTGCGGGCGTGGTTCGCGGTTGCCCGCCTGGCTGGTCTCGCTCGGGCTGCCCGAGGTGCGTTCGGAGAGCGTCGACTCCGGTCTTGCTTATGCCACGCGGATCTTCCGTGCGCCTGCCACGGCCGTGTCCGGGTTCCCGATCGTCAACGTGCAGGCGAATCCTCGTGACCCGCACCCCGGCTGCACCGCCACGTTGCTGCCCATCGAGGAGGGGCGGTGGCTGGTCACGCTGTCCGGCACGCGCGGCGGTGAGCCCACGACCTCGGAGTCGGAGTTCGTCGCGTTCGCCCGGTCGGTGCGCAATCCGGTCGTCGGCGATCTGATCGCGGAGGCCGAGCCGTTGTCGCCCGTGTACGGGTCGCACAGCACGGCGAACCGGCGGATGTTCTTCGAGCGCTTGCGGGACTGGCCTGCCGGGTTGCTGGCGCTGGGTGACTCCGTTGCCACCTACAACCCCGTTTACGGGCACGGGATGTCGATCGCGGCGCAGAGCGCCGAGGTGCTGGACGCCGGGTTGGCCGCCGGGCAGTCGGCGCACCAGATCCAGCGCGGCATCGGCAAGGTGGTCGACGGGGCCTGGGCCATGGCCACCAATCAGGACATCCTGTATCCGGGGGCGGTCGGGAAGCCGTTGCCGCTGGCCGGGCGGGTGTTGCAGCGGTACGTGGACCGGTTGGTGCGGACGGCCACCACGGAGGCGGCGGTGACGCGGGCGTTCCTGGACGCGTTCACGTTGTCGGCGCCGATGGCGAACCTGTTGAGTCCCAAGGTGTTGTGGGCGACGTTGCGCGGGCCCCGGTCCGCTTCGCCGGAGCCCACGCTGACCGAGGACGAACGCGAGCGGGTGACCGGCTGATGTACGACCTGCAGGCCGCGATCGCTCCGGCCGGGGTGCTCGGCGACGGCGCGGTGCCGCTCGCCCAAGGCCTGGAACTGCTGCCGCTGCCCGACGGCCCGCAGGAGGCGCGGCCCGCGGAGTGGTCGTCGCGCGGGCCGGTCGCGCTCGTGGACGCCGAGTACTTCGGTGGTGTGGGCACGCAGCGGGCCGAGGTCTGGGACCAGGGCCACCGCGTGCTCGGGCCGCTGGTGCGCGGGCACGACGACCCGGCGCCGGACGTCTCCCCCATCTCGCTCGCCCTCCGGCGGCTCGGTGCCGTGGGCGGCGAGCCCCACGACGAGTTCGACGCCGTGGGGCTCGGCCGGCACCGGGACACCAGCGACTGGGTCACGTCTGCGGAGTGAACACCGCGCTCTGCACGTAGTTCATGGCTTCCACGAACACCGGGTCGGCCATCCGCGCGGCCATCTCCTCCTCCGTCGGCTGCGCGACCCGCTGGTGCACCCACCACAGGTTGCCGTAGGGGTCGGCGAAGCGGCTGACCCTGTCGCCCCAGAACAGTTCTGTGGGCTCGGTGACGACCCTGCTGCCCAGCTTCGCCGCTCGGCGCAGGACTTCGGCGTCGTCGGCCACGTAGAGGCGCAGGAAGCCCGGGGTGGGGGTCCAGTCCGGCTTGTCGAAGAGCATCACGACCGAGTCGCCGATGCGGACCTCGGCGTGGCCGATGTTCGGGGCCTCGCCGACGCGGCCGAGGTCGGTGGCGTCGAAGACCTCGACGATGAAGTCGATCAGGTCCGCGGTGCGGCCTCGGCTGATCAGCCACGGCGTCACGGTGTGGTAGCCCTCGGGCACGACGTTCATGCGGTCTCTCCCCTTCAGAAGTGCTTCGAGGACGACCGTATGGCGCATGTAGGACCAGATCGGTCCTAGTTTGTGCTTAGGTTGGCGACCATGAGTGATGCGGCTCGGTTGTTGCGGCTGCTGTCCCTGTTGCAGACGCCCCGGGAGTGGCCCGGCAGCGAACTCGCCGAGCGGCTCGGGGTCACCGGGCGGACCGTGCGGCGGGACGTCGACCGGTTGCGCGACCTCGGGTATCCCGTCGAGGCGACGCTCGGCGCGCTCGGCGGGTACCGGCTCGTGGCGGGTGCGGCCATGCCGCC
Organism: Lentzea sp. JNUCC 0626; assembly: GCF_043632865.1. Classification (NCBI taxonomy): domain Bacteria; kingdom Bacillati; phylum Actinomycetota; class Actinomycetes; order Pseudonocardiales; family Pseudonocardiaceae; genus Lentzea; species Lentzea sp. JNUCC 0626. Next base: position 8,528,783 of record NZ_CP171635.1, on the reverse strand, counting down.
GTTGCTGCTCGACGACGAGGAGGCCGTGGCGATCGCCGTCGGGTTGCGGACGGCCGCGCGGCAGCCCGTCGCGGGCATTGCCGAGGCGTCGCTGCGGGCCTTGGCGAAGTTGCAGCAGGTGCTGCCACCGAGGCTGGGCCGGCGGGTCTCGGCGCTCACGAAGGCCACGTCGGCAGCGGAGGCGTCGTTCGCCACGCTGGTCGATCCCGGGCAGCTCACGGTGATCGCCTCGGCCACCACCGCGCGCGAGCGGGTGCGGTTCGCGTACGTGACCAATGAGAGCGCGGTCTCCAAGCGGCACGTGGAGCCTGTTCAGTTGGTAGCGCTCGGCCGGCGCTGGTACCTCCTCGCCTTCGACGTGGAACGGGACGACTGGCGGATCTTCCGGCTGGACCGCGTGTCCGAGGCGTTCGCCACCGGGGCGCGGTTCACTCCTCGCGTGCCGCCCGGCGGGGACGCCGCGGAGTTCGTGACGCGCAAGATGTACGACTCAGCGCCCACCTACCGGGCGCACGCGACCCTGCGGCTGCCCGCGGACCTCGCGCGGGCCCGGCTGGCGGACTTCGCCGGCGACATCACCCCGGTGGACGACGACTCGTGCACCTGGCACAGCGTCGAGGACACGATCGACTACCTCGCGTTCCGGCTGACGCTGCTGGGCTGCGACTTCGTGGTGCACGGGCCCGACGAACTCCTGACGCACCTGCGCGGCCTGGGCGAGCGGATCACCCGCTCAGTCCGGTGAGGCCCTGATCCCCAGCACCGGCTGCCCGCCCAGCACGCCGGAGTACGCGCGGTCCCACGGCCAACGCCCCGCGGAATCGGCGTGCACGAGCTGCAACGCCGCGATGCCCTCGCCGTACAACCGCGCGGACACCAGCAGATGCGCCCACGGCCGTGCGACGCGCACGACCTCCAACAACCGACCGGACACGGTGAAGCGCTCCCCCGGCGACGGCAGGCACACGCGCACGACGTGATCAGCCGCCGAGTCGAGCAACCGCCCCGCCTCCAGCACGGGCAGGCCCGTCACGACGAGCTCCGGCAGGCCGTGCGGGCTCAGGCCGACCGTGTAGGCCCACGGTGGATGGGCTCTGTCCCGGTCCATCGCTTGCACGGCCCACCCTCGCGCGTCGATGCAGCGGCGCAGGGTGGCCAGGTGTTCCTCCATGCGGTCGGCGGGGTGGTCGCAGTCCCAGCACATCGCGGTCTCCTCGGATCGGTGGTGGATCCAGTGTGCCGAGGAGCACCGACAAGATCGTTTGAGCAGTTCGTTGACAGAAAGTGGACAAACGATCTGTGGGCCGTCTGGATCGTTAATCTGCGACGCACGGAGGATCGTGCATGCGCCAACGAACGCGTCTCACCGCGGCCGTAGCAGCTGCGGCCGTGTCCACCCGCCGGTCCTCCCGATCGGACGGAGACATGGGCGACATAGGACCCGGTAATGCGGCACGGCCCACAATGGACGCCTGGGGCTGCGGGGCCTGAATGCACTTCGAACCCGGCACCCCGCTCGCGGACGCGGTCAAGGCCGCCCGGTCCGCGGCACTGCGCGGCAACGTCCTCGGCGTCGACCTCGCCTACCGCCGGGCCGCGCTGATCAGCCCGCTGGTCGCCCACGACCACTGCGCCACCCTGCTGAACCTCGGCGCGGTGTCCAAGGCCGCACAGCGCTGCGACGAGTACCTCGGCCGCACCAAGGACACGACCCTGCGCATCCTGCGGACCCAGATCCGCAGTGCCGCAACGGATCACACCGCCGCCGAGCAGGACGTCCGCGAACTGCGCAAGCTCAAGCTCACCGAACTCGAACAGGCGAGGCTCGCCCGCGTCGCCGCGCTGGCCGCCGCCGACCGCTACGACTACCCCACCGCGGAGAGCGAGTTCGACGCCGCCGAACGCCACTTCCGCCGCGCCGGACGGCCCGAACACCTCGAACACGTCGGCCGGGACCGGGTCCTGCTCGACGTCCGCAGGGGCAGCCGCGTCTCGAAGATCACCACGACCCCGCCCAGCAGTCCCGCCGAGTTCCTGCAACGGGCCACCGCGCTGCGTCGCGAGGTCCGCTACGACGAGGCACTGGCGTTGATGACGAGGTGCGCCACCAGTTACCAGATCGAGCCCGCGCTGCGGTTCGCCGTGCTGTTCGAGCTGACCGTGCTGCTCGTGATGACCAGGCAGGCCGGTGCGGCCCGCCGCCTCTTCCCGCTGCTGGTCGCCGCGGCGGGCCCGGACGCGATCTCCCGGCTTCCCGACGCCACCCAGACGTTGCGGCCGGAACGCAGGCTCACCCACGTGCGCCGCCTGATCGCCGACGACGAACTGCTGAAGGCGGAAGGCATGCTGGGCGAGGGGAACTCCCCGCTGTGGCACCTCACCGCCGCCGAACTCGCCTACGCGCAGGGAGAACTCGAACAGGCCGCGAAGCACTTCGAGGTCGCCAGCAGGTCGGGCCACACCGAACTCACCGCGCTCGCCCTGCGCAAGCTCGGCGACACCTTCGCCGACGCGGGGCACGAGGCCCTGGCGACCCGGCACTGGGCCGAGTCGAGGAAGGTCGAGGAGAGCGTCGCCGACCACCGCGACAGCTCCAGCGTCAAGCTCAGGATGCTGCGCACCGCCCCCGACGTGCGCGACGGCCGGGTGCGCGCGGCCGCCCGCCGCGTCCACCGCGAGGGCGCGAAGGCGTTGCCGGGCCTGGTGGTCGCCGTCGAGGCCGCACGGGGCACGGCGCTGGCCGACCACCGCGACCTGCCGGGGTTCGTCGAACTGAAGGCCGCACGGCGCTGGCTCGCCCGCGCCACCAGGCATCTCGCCAACGACCAGGCCGTGTGGCTGATGCACGCGACCCCGGACCAGCTGCACCACGTGCTGATCAAGGGCCGCCGGATCACGCACTTCACGACCGACGTCCACATCGGCGACCTCACCGACACGATCCGCCGCATCAAGGCCTGGAAACCCCGCTACGACCCGGCGATCCTCAGCGCGCTGCTCCAGGAGCTCAGCCGCGAGATCGCACTCGACGAGGTCGTCAAAGCCCTGCCGCCCAACGCGACCAGGGTCGTCGTCGTGGCGGACGGCCTGCTCGCGGACGTTCCGCTGACGGGCCTGCCGGTCGCCGGCACGCACCTCGGCCGGCTCCTCGCGTTGTCCAGCCTGCCGAACCTGTCGGCGCTGCGCCCGTTGCACCGCCGTGCGCGCGGGCAGCGCGGCGATCAGGCCGAGATCGTCGGGAAAGCCGAAGAGCTGCAACGAGTTCTGGACGAACGCCGCTGCCAGCGCGTGCGCATCAACGCCCACGGCATGCACGACCGCATGAACCCCGACCTGTCGTGGCTCCAGTTCACCGACGAACAGATGTCCGCCGAAGCGTTGGCGGAGCTGGACTTCAGCGCGTTCGGCACGGTCGTGCTCGGCGCCGCCGACATCGGCTTCGCCCACGCGACCATCACCGCCGGCACGTCGTCGGTCCTGGCCGCCCGCTGGCAACCGGCGGCCGACGCGCAACGCAAGATGCTCGACGCGTTCGACCACCACCTGGCCAAGTTCCCGAGAGACCTCGCTCTGCAGCACGCGCTGAAGGAAGTCGCCGACCGGCACCCGGCTGATTGGGCCTGCTGGTCCCTGCACGGCGACGCGGGCGTTCAGACCTCAGCGGGCCCGCTGCGCAGAAGACTCAGGAAGGACGGAGACCCCGTGCCGCTCGAAACCCGCCCCAAGGTGTTCCTGTCGTTCGCCGGGAAGGACCGCGGCCACGCCGAGAAGCTCCGCGCCGAACTGGAGGCCCGCAACGTCAACGCGTACCTGGACGAGAACGAGGCCGAGGCAGGCGACACCGCGACCGCCGCGATCGACGAGGCGCTGGCGACGTCGGACTACTACGTGCTGCTGTGGTCGGAGAACACCCCGCACCGCGAGTGGATCGCGGCGGACTGGACGGCGGCGTTCAACCTGGAGATGACGCGGCGCCGCGCGTTCCTGTTCATCGTGCGGCTGGACGAGGAACCGCTGCCGCCGCTGCTCGCGCCGCGCAAGCACATCGACCTGGTGGACGCGGCCGACCGCCTGGTCGCGACCTGGCGGGCCGACCGCAAGTCCGAGCTTCCCGTGTTCCCGCAACCGGTCCCGCCGACGCCGGACGGCCCGACGGTCGCGATCTCCGTGCGCAGCCACGACCTCGGCACCACGCACATCGTCATGACCCCGTTGCACCTCACCGGATCAGCGCTGTACCGGTCGGTGTTCGAGGCGCTGCAGCTGCCGACCGAGCAGATCACGTTCGACGGCACGATCGGCATGCGCTTCACCTACGAGCTGTACCAGCAGAACGAACCGATCGCGGCCGACGAGTCCACTGTGGAGCTCGCCTCCGACGTCGTGGACATCGCCGTCCGCGTCGAGTCGTTCAAGCAGGACAAGGAGACCGACGAGGGCTTGGACGTCGACCAGCAACGAATGCTGCTGGTCGCCGCCTTCCGCCACCTGCTCCCCTGATCGGGTGAATTGGTCGACCGCACTCAGCTTTTGACGCCTTCAACGCCTGTCATCGGTGAAGGTCGCCTCACGGCGGTGAACGACGCAGGCGGGCGCTGAAGGGAAGGCTGTTGAGCACACCGGACCAGGGCTTCACCGAGTTCTTCCGGAAGTGCCTGCCCGTGGTGACGCGGACGTTGACGGCCCTGAGCGGTGATTCGCGCGTGGTCGAGGACATCGCACAGGACGCGATGGTGATCGCACGGCACCGATGGCACGACATCCACGCGTACGACAAGCCCGAGGCCTGGGTGCTCAAAGTCGCGATACGGCTGATGAGGCGGTGGCAGCAGCGCGACCGCGAAACACCGGTCGCCGAGCTGCCGGACGTTCCGGAGCCTTCTGGCGAGGCCGAGGCGCTGCACGCCGCGTTGCGCGAACTCTCGCCCCGGCATCGCGAGACCGTGGCGTTGCACCACCTGCTCGGCTACTCGGTCAGCGAGATCGCCGCCGTGCTGACCGTCGGCGAGTCCACCGTGCGCACGCACCTCACCCGCGGCCGGGCCGAGCTGCGGCGCATCCTCGGAGGCAGTGATGAGTGAGCTGCTGGACGACTTCGAACTCGACGAGGCCGTCGAACGCCAGTACCACCTGGGCACCGAGGCCGAACGGGCCGGACGCCTGCGGGACGCGGCCGTGCACTTCCGGGTGGCCGCCGACCAACGCCTGGGCGACGGCGCGGTGCGCTTGGCACGCGTGCTGTTCGCGCTCGGGCAGGAACCCGAGGCTCGTCACTGGTGCCGTCAAGCCGTCGCTGACGGCTTCCCCGAGGCGGCGGACCTGGCCGAGGAGAACACGGCCGCACGACAACGCTTCCTGGAGCACGCGGCCCGGATCATGGTCGGCGCGCCCACGTTCGACTGGGTCCCGTCCGGCGTGCCGTCCGTTCGGGTACCGGTCGACACCATCACCGCGCGCACCAGGGCGTTGCGCGTCCTGGACGAACGCTACGGCGGATTCGCCTGCCACAGCGCGGTTCTGGCACACCTGGCCGAGATCGAACCGATGATCGTCGTCGGCGACCCTCCCACGTGGACCGCCGTGGCCGAGGTCTGCGAACTGGCGGGCTGGACGGCGTTCGACAGCGGCCTGCCCGGTACCGCCCTGCCCCACTTCGCGCACGCCCTGACCCTCGCCCGCCAGGCCGAGAACGAGGCGCTGATCGCCTCCGTCCTCACCCTCGTGGGCCGAATGTTCCTGCACCACAACGCACCCAACGACGCCCACCGAGCGTTCCAACTGGGACTGGTCGCGGCACACAACGCCTGGGCGGACCGCCGCACGCTGGACGACCCGCCCACCGCCATCACGTCACTGACGACAAAGCTGGGTACGTACGGCGAAGGCCGCGCCCGAACCCTGACCCTGACCGCCCTGGCCCGCAACCACCTCGCCCTCGGCAATCTCGAGCGAGCCACCGAATTCGCCGCCCAGGCAGTCGATGCGGGCAGGAATCTGCGGTCGGCCCGCGCCGACGACCAGCTGACCTGGCTGGCGGCAGAAGCCCGCGCATCAGGCGCAACGGCACTGGCAGAACAGCTTTCCTGATCCTTCACCCAATCCGGGCCGATACACGCCTGCGCACATGCGAGTAGGTTCGTCGACATGGCCGAGCCGTTCGCATGGGTGCCCGCAGGAATCAACACGGACGTGCCCAGCGCGGCACGCGTCTACGACTTCCTGCTCGGAGGTGGCCACAACTTCGCCGCCGACCGCATGGTCGGCGAAAAGGTGCTGCACGTCCTGCGCGACGGCCGCGCCATCGCCTCGTCGAACCGCTCGTTCATGCGCCGAGCCGTCCTCCTGATGATGGACCAGGGCATCACCCAGTTCCTCGACCTCGGATCGGGAATCCCCACCGTCGGCAACGTCCACGAAATCGTGCAACAGGAAAACCCGGACGCACGGGTCGTGTACGTCGACTACGACGAAGTGGCCGTCTCCCACAGCCAACTCATCCTGGAGGACAACGACAACGCAGGCGTCGTCCAAGCCGACATGTGCCGCCCGGACGACGTCCTGTCCGACCCGGTCGTCAAGGACCTGATCGACTTCACCAAGCCGGTGGGCCTGCTCATGGTCGCCGTCCTGCACTTCGTCTCCGACGAGAAGGGCCCGGCCGACGTCGTGGCCCGCTACCGCGACGCCATGCCGCCCGGCAGCCTCATCGCCCTCTCCCACCTCACAGCCGACTTCAAGCCGCAGGAGATGGGCGCCGTCGTTGACGCCATGCAGCACAGCCGCGACCCGATGTACTTCCGCTCCCTCACGGAGTTCGAGCCCATGTTCGCCGGCCTGGACGTCCTCCAGCCGGGCGTCGTCTCGGCGCCGCAGTGGCACCCGGAACTCGGCCCGGCCGGAGAAGGTGGTCCGGCCGACGTCTACGTGGGCATCGGCCGCAAGTCCTAGCGGAACTTCCAGGCCTGCGCCGCGGTTCCGTTGCAGGTCCAGATGTTCAGCCGGGTGCCCGGCGTCGTGGAGGCGTTCGGGTTGTCCAGGCACAGGCCCGACTGCGGGTTCTGCACGGAGCCGTCGGCCCGCACGCGCCACTGCTGCGCGCCCGTGCCGTTGCAGTCCCAGAGCTGGACGATCGTGCCGTTGGTGGTGCCGCTGTTGCTGACGTCGAGGCACTTGCCGGAGATGGCGATGGTGCCGTCGGCGACCACTCGCCAGCGTTGGGCGTAGGAGTTGTTGCACGTCCAGGTCTGGACCGGGTTGCCGTTGGCGGTGCCGCCGGCGTTGTTGTCCAGGCAGAGAGCGGGGTTGGCGGCCAGTTCGACGGCGCCGGTGCCGGACGGGAGGCGTTCGGCGGGCAGGGCCGGGGTGTTGCGGTGGTAGAAGTCGACGGCCAGGTAGTTCGGGGTCTTGCGGGCCGCCGGTTCGCAGAAGCGCTGGGCTCGGTTGACGGCCTTGGAGTTGTCGGTGGCGACGGTGTTCTCCATCGGGACGTCGCGGAAGTGGTTCATCACGAAGAGCGGGCGGAAGTTGGTATCCGTTGCGGTGAGCGGCTTCTCGCCCCACCGGGAGTAACAGGACCAGTCGGAGCCGCCCACTCCTGCGCCCATGGACCAGTAGTTCTCGACGGTCCAGTCCTTCTGGTAGAGGACGCCTGAGTTCTCGCGGCCGTCCCGGCCGTGGTCGGTGAAGATGAGCAAGCGCTTGCCCGTTGCCCTCATCTGGGACAACGTCGGCCAGCCGTTCTCGCGGACGCCCTCGGCTCGGAAGAGGACGTCGTTGAGGCCGTTGACCCGTGCGAGCTCGGACCGCAGGACGTCGGCGGAGACGTAGTCCTCCAGGAAGACAGTGACGACCTCGGTGGGGCGGGACTTCAGGAAGTCGACGATGCGCTGGATGTCGACGTTCAGCGCGACGGGCTTGATGACGGCCGTGCAGCTGTTGTGGCAGAGGATGGCGCCATCAGGGGTTTGGTGGATGTCGAGCATGAAGCCGCGGACGCCGTCGTTGAGCTGCTGCACGATGCCGCGCGACTGGTTCGGGGCGATGTTGGCGAACATGAAGCCGCCGTCGACGCCGTTCGCGTAGGCGTTGTGGGAGGTCAGGAACGTCATCTGGTCCAGGCGCGGATCGGCCGGGACGGGGACGCGGACCGGGTTGACCGGGGTGAGGTACCAGGTGTCGTTGCCGGTGCCGACGCGGACCTGGTCGGTGCCGGAGGCGATCAGGTAGCGGTCGGCGCCGGGGTCCTTGAAGCGGTATCTGTCCTGGTCGTCGAGTTGGCCGACCCATCGGGCGTCGGGGCTCGAGCAGCTGATCATCTGGGCGGTGTCGCCGGTGCGGCCGAGGCACTGGCCGCCTTCGGAGAGGGTGCTGCCGTTCCACGAGAACTGCTGGCGGTCCTCGTTGCCCTTGGGGCGGTGTTGCTGGACGGCGGTGCCGGAGACGGCCGCGTTCTGGCCGGTCACGGCGCTTTGCAGGTAGTAGTCGCCGTTGGGGGCGGCGGCTGCGTCCACCGGGACGAGCAGCAGCGACAACAGCGCGAGTGCAGGGATGATGCGCATGGGGTGAAGGCTCGCTCATGGACGTGAACATGAAAAGGATTCATGCCGAAATCCGTCCGAACCGAGACATCGGTGAGCCGGGCCACAGAAGTCGATGCAGCGGATCGGGGCGCGGGCGGGGTTTCCCACTCCGCAAGCGACCGCGAACGAGAAGGGGGCGGCGTGGGGTTCGACCAGTTCGTCGCTGATCGGCTGGACCGGCTGTTGGGGTACGCCACGGCCATCACCTGCGACAAACATCTGGCGCAGGACATCGTGCAGAACGTGCTCATGCGCGCGCAGGGCAAGTGGGAACGCATCGGGGCGATGGACGCGCCCTACCTCTACGTGAAGCGCATGGTGACCAACGACTACCTGTCGTGGCGCCGTCGCAAGGCCGCGAGGGAGATAGCCGTCGAACGCGCGGAGCTCGCGCAGCACGTGCCGTCGATGGCCGATCCGGCCGACGCACACGCTGAACGTGACGCCATGCGCGCGCGGATCGCCGTGCTGCCGCGCAAGCAACGTGCGGCGTTGGTGCTCAGGTTCTACGAGGACTGTTCCGACGCGGAGATCGCACAGGTGCTCGGGTGCACGGAATCGACCGTGCGCAGCCAACTCTCTCGTGCGCTCCAGACGTTGCGCACCCACGAACTCGCCCGATCCGCCACCCTGGGGGTGCAAGCATGAACGACCTGATCCGTCAGGCCATCGAGGCCGAGGCCGGGGAGCGCGTCGACTCCCGGACGGTGCTCGCGAACCTGCACAAAGCCAAGAAGCGCAAGCCGCTCGGACTGATCATCGGCGTCGCCACGCTGACGGCCGCAGCCGCCGCGGCCGCCGTCATCATCCCGACGACGATCAAGAAGACCGACGCGGCGCCGGCCGCGAGCACTCCGGAACCGCAGAACGTGCTGGTCATCGGCACCGACGGGTGGCACCACGCGGACTCGCTCGTGCTCGCCCGCGTCGAGGGCGACGGGTCGGCCACGCTCGTCTCACTGCCGCGCGACATGTTCGTGGGGTCGAGCGCCGACCGGTTCAACAGCCTGTACATGCGGGACCCGCGCAAGCTCACCGACGCCGTCGAGCAGCTGACCGGGGCGAGGATCGACCACTGGGCGGCGATCAACATGACCGCGTTCGGCCAGGTCGCGGCTGCCGTGGGCGGTGTCGAGGTGTGTCTGAAGGCACCGGTGAAGGACCAGTACAGCGGCGTCGACCTGCCCGCCGGCAAGCAGCAGATCTCCGGCGACCAGGCACTCGCGTTCCTGCGGCAACGGCAGGGCCTGCCCAACGGCGACCTGGACCGGGTGAAGCGGCAGCAGGCCTTCCTCGCCGGGCTCGCCGCGAAACTCGGCGGCGACAAGGCGCTGATGATGGCCCAGCAGGTCAAGGAGACGATCCAGGTCGACGAGGGCTTCGACGTGGTCGGGTTCGCGGCGCGGTTCCAGGGACCGGTGAAGATCCGGACGGCGACGCTGCCGGTGGCCGAGTCGGTCGCGCGCGACAGCACCTACGGATACGCGGTCGAACCGGCTCAAGCGAGGCAGTTCGTCGAGAAGCAGTTCGGCGGCGCGGCACCCGTGCAGGACGGCTGCGTCGACTGACGATCACTCGGATGGAGCATCAAGTCGCCCTTCTGCGCAGCCGATGACCTGCATGTAGCGCGATCATCGGCCGCTACGATCAATTCGTGCGCGAACCACTTGAACGTGACTCCGAGATCGCGCACATTCGTGAAGCTCTGGACGCAGCCACCCGTGGTGAGGGTCGCGTCGTCGTCATCGAGGGCCGTGCGGGCATCGGCAAGACCAGGCTCGTGCACGAGTGTCGTGAGCTGGCCAAGGAGCGCGGGTTCGGCAGGCTCCAGGCGGTGGGCGACGCGCTGGAGAGCGCCATGGCGTGGGGCGTCGTCCGGCAGATGGTCGAACGGTCCGTGTCGCGGTACTCCGGCGAGCTCCGCGAGAAGATCCTGGCCGGGCCGTCCGGGGCGGCGCTGAAGGCTCTGGACGACGCCGCGCTCGACCCGAGTCAGGCCGAGCTCGCCCGCACGTTGCACTCGTTGTGGTGGGTCGCGGTGGACCTCTCGTCCACCCGCCCGCTGCTGATCACAGTGGACGACGCGCACTGGGCGGACCACTCGTCGCTCCAGTTCCTCGTCTACCTGTCCCGCCGGATCGCGGACCTGCCGATCGCCCTGGTCGTCGCGACGAGGCCCCCGCTCGACAACTTCGGACCGCTCGCGCAGCTCAGCGTGTCCGCCGACCGGTTGCTGCCGCGTCCGCTCACGGCGGACGCGCTCGGCGAACTGGTCGGCGGGCACCCCGAGGTGATCACCGCCCTGCACGCGGCGAGCGGCGGAAATCCTTTCCTGTCCGGGGTTCTGGTCGACGAACTCAACGCGCTCGGCCTGCCGCTGGACGCACCGGAGACGGCGGAGAAGGTCGGCTCCCTCGGGCCCAGTACGGTCTTCCGCGCCACGCTCGGACGGCTGCCGGCCGAAGGCGTGGCGCTCGCGGGCGCGGTCGCCGTGCTCGGCACGCACGCCGATCCCTGGCAGTCCGCCGAACTGGCCGAGGTCACCGACCTCCCGGCCGCCGTCGAGGCGCTCACCGCCGCCAACGTCCTCCTCACCGGCGAACACCTGGAGTTCGTGCATCCCGTTGTGCGAGAGGCGGTGCTGGCGAACCTGGGCCCGATCGCCCGCGCCTCGCTGCACGCGCGGGCCGCTCGGAAACTCCAGGAAGCCCACGCTCCAGCCGACCGGATCGCCGCCCACCTCGTCCACGCTCCCAAAGGGACACTCCCGAACGCTGCCGAGGTGCTCAGGAAGGCCGCGGCGGCGTTGCTCGCGGCCGGCGATCCCCGCACGGCCGCAGGACATCTGACCCGAGCCGTCGACGAGAAGCCGACGGACGCAGGACTTCGCGCGGAACTCGGCCGAGCGCTGCTGCGAGTCGGCGACGCGGTCAACGCCCACCGGCACCTCAAGGCAGCGGCGCAGGGCCTGCCGGACGCCGAACTCGTGGCGGCAGCGGCATCGGCAACGGCCGCGCTCGAAGGTCCGGCCGCAGCCATCGCCGAACTGACCGAAGCCATCGACGCACGGCCCGATGGCGAGTCACGGCTACACCTCGAAGCACGGCTCGCGGTGTTCCGCTCGTTCCTCCCCGACCAACGCCAGACCGCATCAGCGCACCTCAGCGCGTACGCGGGCCTGGCAGGCAGCACCCCGGACGAACGCACGCTGCTCGGCCTGCTCGCCCAGATGGGCCGCTACGAGGTGTGGCCGCACGACGAGGTCGCCACGACCGCAACGCGCGCGCTCGCAAACGGTGCGTACCTCGACGACGCGACGGGCAGCACGGACGCGATGGTCGCCTGGCTGGTGGCGTTGCTCGCGCTGATGGCCGCCGACGGCGTCGACACCGCCCGGCACGAGATCGAGCGCGCCCGGCTGAAGGTCCGCGCCCACGGCTCACCGATCGAGTTCGCGATGGTGGCGAACGCGTCGCTGTTCCTGAACTGGCGCTGCGGCACCATGCGGGCCGTCGAGGCGGAGGCCGAGGGCGCGCTCGCCGCCGTCGCGCACGAGGACCCGGTGTCCGAGGTGATCAGCCTCCGCGCGACCTCGACGCACTTCGCGGTCTACGCGGCCCTCGAACGAGGCGACGTCGGCGCCGCGAAGGCGTTCACGACGGCGTTCGACAGCAAGCACGCCGACTCCCGCCTGACCATGCCGATGATCTGGCTGCACGAGGTGCGCGCGCTCACGGCGTTGGCCGAGGGTGACGCCCGGCGCGCCATGTCCGAGGCCTACCGCCAGCGCGACGCCATGCACCAGGTGCACGTGGACCCGCCGACGATCCCGTGGCGTGCCCCGGCGACGAGGGCAGCGCTCCTGCTCAACCAGCACGAACTCGCCCTGGAGTTGGCCGCCGAACAGCTCGACGTCGCCCGCAAGTGGGGTGCGGCGACCGAACTGGGTGCCGCCCAGCGCCTGCTCGCCCACGCCTCCCCCGACACCCGCCTGGACCTGCTCACCGAGTCGGTCAGCGTGCTGGAGCAGTCGCCGTCACGCCTGGAGCTCACCCGCTCTCTCGTGGACCTGGGTGAAGCCCTACGCGTCGCAAGAAGAAGAACCGACGCACGCGAGCCGTTGCACAAGGCCATCGAACTGGCGGAGGCGTGCGGCTCGACGATCCTGCAGACCCGCGCCTCCGAGGCGTTGGAGGCGCTCGGCGACCGGCCGCGCAGGCAGGTCGTGCTGGGGGCGGAGGCGCTCACGGCGTCCGAACGCCGGGTGGCCGACCTGGCCGCGGCGGGCCGGGCGAACCGGGAGATCGCGCAGGAGCTGTTCGTGACCCCCAAGACGGTCGAGAACCACCTCGGCCGCATCTACACGAAGCTGGGAATCGCAGGTCGCAGGGACCTCGCACGCGTCCTTGCCTGAGACAGAGCGACATGGGGGTGTCCCTGATACACCCAACTTTCGGGCCTGAACGTTGAGGGTCGTTCCCTCATGCCCTTGGGGGTTCGCCTCGGCGAATCTTGTGTCACCGCAGGGGAACACAGGAACTCGAAGGGGACACCGAAATGATCCGCAACGCTCTCGTCGCCGCCGCCGCTCTGACCGCCGTCGTCGCTCCCGCCACCGCGATGGCCGACCCGATCATCGGCACGCCGGCCCCGTGCGTCGGCGCCTCCGACCTGGTCGGACCGCAGTTCAACGTCAAGAAGTGCGGCATCAGCGACGTCGACCAGCACCGCGCAGGCCTGGAGAGCAACGGCGGCGCGTACTGCGGCCCGGCCTCCCTCTACAACGTCCTGCACTACTGGGGCCACGAGAAGAACGCCCCGGTCGGCTGGCTGACCACCAAGGTCGGCAACCTCGACCCGAAGGACCCCGCCGACTTCAGCGTCATCACGAACTCGATCTGGCGCATCGGCGTCGACGCCAAGTACGACGGCGGCACCAACCTCACGAACCTCCGCAAGGCGTGGGACATCGCCACCAAGCCCGCCCGCGACGCCGGTTGGAGCACCTCCACGGGTGTCGTGAGCACCAACAACGTCAGCGACTTCGGCGGTGAGCTCGCGAAGAAGCTCAACGAGGGCCCGATCCAGCTGGTCTACGGCCGCTACAAGGCCGGCCCCACCACCGGATCGTTGCAGCGCAGCGGCGGTCACATCGTCACGGTCGTGTCGGCCACCGGGTCGTTCAACGGCAACACCATCCAGCTCAAGCTCGCCGACCCGGGCCGTGCGGGCGACAGCGGCCAGGGCAACTACCTCTACACCCAGTCCGCCTACGAGTCGCTCGACGTGACGCTGACCAAGAAGGTCCTCAACGAGTACGTGCCGGTCAAGGACGACGAGAACACCCGCGAGGACGAGTCGATGCAGCCCGGCACCTACCGCACGGTGACGCGCTGGGAGCTCACCGGCCCGCGCTACGTCAGCGACACCACCCGCCAGATGGTCGAGGGCTTCAACTGGTTCGACATGGCGAAGTAAGTACTCGGGGCAACTGCTTGAGGCAGCTTGGGGCCGCGCTCTTCTTGAGCGCGGCCCTAGCCTGGTTTCATGCCCAGCCGCGATCGGGAACGCACCCGCCGCCGGTTGCTGGACGCCGCGTTCGTCGAGTTCGCCGCCTACGGGATCGCCGGGGCGCGGATGGAACGCATCGCCCGGTGTTCGGCGGGTCTCGCCTACACCTACTACGGCGGCAAGGACGAGCTGTTCGACGCCGTGCAGTCCGAGGTGGTGGGCGCGTCGTCGGTGGAGTTCGACGCCCGCGACCTGCCGGGGTACGCGGGCCGGTTGTACGACCTCCAGCACCAGCACCCCGAACTCGCCCGGCTCGCGACGTGGCAACGGCTGGAACGGCGCGGATCGATCAGCAGGGCCGCGGACGTCGAGTCGATCCGGTCAGCGCAGGAGCTGGGGCTGGTGTCCGCGCGGTTCGCCCCCGAGCAGGTCTTGCAGCTCGTCCAAGCGATCGCCTCGATGTGGGCGTCGGCGCCGTCGACCTCGGACCACGTGGTGCGGCGGCAGACCGTCGAGGACGCGGTGCGCAGGCTCGTGGAGCCCTGAACGAGGGTTAACGTGGAGGCATGCGTGTTCTCGTGGTCGCCGCTCCCCTTCTCGGTCACGTCTTCCCGGTGATGCCGCTGGCGCTGGCGTTGCGCGACGCGGGCCACGAAGTCCTGGTGGCGACGGGTGGCGAGGCGCTGCGCGTGCGTGATTCGGGCTTGCCGGTCGAGGACGTCGTGCCGTCGAACGTCCGCTTCGGACCGATCGCGTTGCGCATCATGCTGACGCATCCGTTGGTGGCCAAGAGGGAACTGCGCGGCAGCGGCCGGCTCGACTTCGTGTCGCGGCTGTTCGGGGCCGTCGGGAACGCGATGACGGCGCCTTTGCGGGAGCTCGCGGACCGGTGGCGGCCGGACGTCGTGGTGCACGAACCGCTGGCCGCCGCCGGGTCCGCGCTGGGCGTGCCGTCGGTGGTGCACGACGTGTCGTTGTTCGACGGGCTGGAGCTGACGGCCGCGGTCGGTGCCAGGATGAAGGCCGAAGTGCGTTCTCCCGCAACGGTTCTGCGCACGGCACCGCGGTCGCTCGCGGAGTTCGCCGGGGGTGAGCCGATGCGGTTCGTGCCGTACAGCGGGGACGGTGAGGTGCCCGACTGGCTGGCCGGGCCGTCCGGCAGGCCGCGCATCCTGGTCAGCCGCAGCACCGCGCCCGGTCCGGGAGCGGGGCGGATGATGGCGGCCGTGGTGCAGGCGGCCGAGCGGGTCGACGCCGAGTTCGTGCTGGTGCGTCCTGACCGGACCGACGGGCTGCCGGAGAACGTGCGGACCGTCGGCTGGGTGCCGATCCCGCGGGTGCTGCCGTTCTGCGACGGGATCGTGCACCACGGCGGCGCGGGGACGTTGCTCGGCGCGCTCGCGGCCGGGGTGCCACAACTCGTCGAGCCGGGGCCGGGTGACCGGACCGTGCACGCGACGGCGGTCACCGGGCGCGGGGCGGGGCTGCGGGCCACGCCGCGCGAGGTGACACCGGAGCTGCTGACCTCGCTGATCGAGGACGCGAAGCTCCAGCGGGCGTCGGGCGAGGTGCGTGCCGAGATCGCCGCCATGCCGTCACCGGCTGCTGTCGCCGATCGGTGGGAAAGTGTCCTGCATCAGGGGCAAAATTCACGCGAATGACTCCCGCTCCATTCGGGGAGCACCTAATGTGTCCGCGTGCGCATTCTCTTTTCGAGCCTGGGCTCGCACGGACACGTGTATCCGATACTTCCGCTCGCGATCGCCGCCCGCGAGCAGGGACACGACGTTCTCTACGCCGTCGACAGCGGATTCCACGCGACAGTGGAAAAGCTCGGTCTGACGGTGGTCGACGCGGGCATCAGCATCTGGGACGCGTTCCGCCAGGCCAACGCACTGCACGGCACCGGCGAGTTCCGGCGCGACATGCTGCGCCAGACGGCCGTCGACGCGTTCGGATCGCTGCTGCCCAGGGCGTTCGTGAACGATCTGGAGCCGGTGCTCGAGCGGGACAAGCCGGACCTCGTCGTCTTCGAGCTGATCAACCCCGGCGCGGGCCTCGCCGCCATGCGCGCGGGCATCCCGGCGGTGTGCCACGGTTTCGGCAAGATGGACGGCGACCTCGTTCCGGAGGCGATGAGCAACCTCCTTTTGGAGTACGTCGCCGAACTCGGCATCACCTTGCCGAATGGGCATCATTACGGACTCGGATCGACTTATCTGGACGTCTTCCCGCCGTCTTTGCAGGACCTGGACTTTCTTTCGGACGTCGATCGCATTCCGATGCGACCCGTTCCGTTCGCGGAACCGGGCGAATTGCCCGATTGGGTCGTGGCGCACGAGAAGCCGCTCGTCTACCTGACGTTCGGCACGGCGTTCTCGAATCCGGAGGTGCTGAAGACCGCGGTCGCCGGGCTCTCCGGGCTCGACGCCGAGGTGCTCGTCGCGACCGGGCCGCAGGTCGACCCGTCCGTGCTGACCGACGTGCCGGGCAACGTGCACGTGCTGCCGTGGGTGCCTCAGGCGGATCTGCTCGCGCACGCAGATCTCGTCGTGCACCACGGCGGCGCCGGCACCACGGTCGCCGCGATGACGAACGGCCTTACGCAACTCGTGCTGCCACAGGGCGCCGACCAGTTCCGCAACGCCGACATCGTGCGGGACACCCGCCTCGGCGACCGGCTCGTCGGCGAGGAGTTCACCTCGGACGCACTGCACGAGATGGCCCGGAAGTTGTTGCGGGACAACGATGTTCAGGCGGCGAACGAGACCATCAAGGCGGAGATCGCCGCGATGCCCGCCCCCGGCGAGGTCGTGCCGAAGCTGGTCGACCTGGCCGGGTGAGAACGGGACCGGTGCCTAGGACAGGGCCTACTCGCTGGGCACCGGTTTCAACGCCGACAACACGTCGTCGACGGAGTCGTACAGGGCGAGGACGTCGGCCACGCCGGTGACCTGCAACGGTCTCCGGACGGCCCGCTGCGGCGCGACGACGTGCAGCTTCTTGCCGTGCCCCTCGGCCATCTCGTGTGCCGTGATCAGCGTCGAGATGCCGGTCGAGCCGAAGAAGCTGACCAGCGTGAGGTCGGCGACGAGGGCAGGCCCCGCGGTGTCGAAGCCGAGCCGAACGGCGTCCAGCACGACGTCGGCCGTGTCGACGTCGATCTCCCCCTCGACCGCGATGACCACCACTCCGGCCACTTCCGTGGCACGTGCCGTGAGCAGCGGTGATTCCTGGAACTCTTCTTCGTTCACCAGCACTCCCCGGTGGCCGAAGCGCACGAGACTAGGACTCCGAGCACGCTGCTGAACCCGGCTACGTCCCCGACGTTACGGCCGTTGCCTTCCTCCCACAACCTACCTCGCGGCGTAGCGGAAGGTGCGCGAACGTCCGACCACGAACGGTCGTGCCTGGTCGAACACCTCTTCGTGCTGCTGCTCGACGCCGAGCACCGGTGAGATGAGCTTGAGCAGGTGCGTCGCCTCGGTGTCGAGCGCGCCGCCGAGCGGGAGGAGGCCGAGGAAGATCTCGGCGCTGGAGTTCTCGGCAGTCTCGCGCGCCGCTTGGAGCGCCTCCAAGGGCACGTCCTTCAGGAGGACGTTGTCGCCGCTGTAGGTGTGCGGGGGCAGTGGCCTGCCCGCTGCCTGCGCGAACGGTTTGACGCTGAACTCCTCCTTCAGGGTGGGGGCGACGCGGAGGTGGGCGATGTCAAACGCTTGCGTGCTCGCGAACGTGACGCGCACGACGTCGCCGAGGGTGGTGAACGACGGGGTGACGTGGTCCGGCAGGTCCCAGTCTTGGAACGCCTCCAAGACCCGTTCGGCGTGGTCGGCCGCGTAGAACAGCTCGCCGGCGTGGACGTTCTCGATCGGCAGGAGCTCGAACTCCAGCGCGGTGACGACGTCGCCGACCTTCTCGGTCCTGGTGACGCGGTCGCTCGCGAAGCCGAACTCCCTTGCCAGCACGCTGAATCCGCCGCCGAGGGTGTAGCCGACGACCCCGACGTCGCTCGCGTCGCCGCTCAGCGGGGCGAGGCCGTGCTCGGCGGCCTGGTCGATCACCTGCTGCCAGACCGCGCCCGCCTCGACCCTGGCGGTTCGGGTGCCGGCGTTGATCTCGACCTTGTTCAGGCGCCTGGTCGAGATGAGGACGCCCGTCGTGGCCGTGATCAGGCCGTGGCCGGTGGTCTGGATCGCGTACTCGTGGCCGTGGGCCTCGGCGTACCGGACGGCTTCCTCGACGTCTTGCACGCTCTCCACGGCAAAGACCACCTGCGGTTCGTGGCGGAGTCCGGTCTGGAAGCCGCTGCGTTCCTCGTCGTAGCCGGTGTCTCCGGGGTAGAAGATCTGCATGCTTCCAGGGTGGTTGGCCTGGTGCTATATGTCCAAGATCTAGTTCTGCTGGCTTCTATAATCGTTGGTTATGGAGCTTCGGCAGCTGGAGTACTTCGTCGCGGTCGCGGAGTCCGGGTCGTTCACGCGGGCGGCGGAACGGGTGCACGTCGCGCAGCCCGGGGTGAGCGCGCAGATCCGGCGGCTGGAACGCGAGCTCGGGCACGACCTGCTGGACCGCTCCGGGCGGACCGTGACGCTGACGGACGTGGGCGCGGCGGTGCTTCCGCTGGCCCGGGCGGCGCTGGGGTCGGTGGAGTCGGCGCGGCGGACCGTGGAGGAGATGGCCGGGCTGATGCGCGGGTCCGTGCGCGTCGGGATGGTCGTGTCCTGCGGGATCATGGACCTGCCAGAGTTGCTGTCGTCGTTCCACTCGTCGTTCCCCGCGGTGGAGATCACGTTGGCGGAGGCCAATTCCGACGCGCTGATATCGTCCCTTGTGGACGGTTCGCTGGACTTCGCGCTGATCGGCTACGCGGGTGCTGCGCCGGACGGACTGGCCGTCCGGGTGCTGGCCGACGAACGGCTGGTGGCGGCCGTCTGCTCATCGGATCCCTGGTACGGCAGGGAATCCGTGTCGGTGGACGAGCTGCTGGGGCGCGGGTTGATCTGCCTACCGCCGGGAACCGGGTTGCGCGGGGCGTTGGACGCCGCGTGTGGCACTCGTGCGCCGCGAATCGCGTTCGAGGCCTCCTCACCACCGATGGTGATCACGCTGGCGGAGCGCGGGCTGGGCCCGGCGATCCTCGCCGAGTCGATGGTGTCCGGCCTGCACGCCGTGCGGATCACCGATCCCGAACCGCACGGCGCGCTGGCGTTCGCGTGGCGCGCCACCGGCCCGCACAGCCCGGCCGCGCGGGCGTTGATCCGACTGGCGGAAAATGGGATGACAGCGGTCTAGACCGCCTGTCACGATCACCGCATGTTCCTGACGGCTGAGCTCAACACGCACGCGGGTGTTCCTGCGGGTGCGCTCGCCGTTGCCTCGGTGCAGCTGAACGGCGCCCGACTCTGACCCTTCTCCAGTCCATCCTTCAGGACCACTGGAGGAGGGTTGTAGCGGTCCATCGGTTCTGAGCCACCGGTTCGCCTTCGAGGAACAGAGAGATGAAGCAAGAGTTCGTGCGCGCCAAGCCGCACCTCAACATCGGCACCATGGGCCACGTCGACCACGGCAAGACCACCTTGACCGCGGCCATCACCAAGGTTCTGTCCGAAAAGGACCCTTCGGGCACGACCTTCACGGCGTTCGACCGGATCGACCGGGCGCCGGAGGAGCTGGCCCGCGGCATCACGATCAACATCGCGCACGTCGAGTACGAGACGCCGACGCGGCACTACGCGCACGTCGACATGCCCGGCCACGCCGACTACGTGAAGAACATGATCACGGGTGCGGCGCAGCTGGACGGCGCGATCCTCGTGGTGTCCGCGGAGGACGGCACGATGCCGCAGACGCGCGAACACGTCGTGCTCGCGCATCGCGTGGGCGTGCCGCACGTGGTGGTGGCGCTGAACAAGGCCGACGCGGTCTCCGACCCGGAGCTGCTCGACCTGGTGGAGCTGGAGATCCGCGACCTGCTCTCCCAGTACGGCTTCGACGGCGACGCCACACCCGTGGTCCGCGTCTCCGGCCTGCGCGCGCTGCAGGGCGACCCGGCGTGGGTGCAGTCGGTCGTCGACCTGCTCGACGCCGTGGACACGCACGTCCCAGTGCCCGAAAGGGATCTGAGCGGTGCGTTCCTGATGCCGATCGAGAACGTCATGACCATCACCGGCCGCGGCACCGTCGTGACCGGCGCGGTGGAACGCGGCGTGCTCGGCCTCGGCGACACGGTCGAGGTGCTCGGTCTCGGCGCGGCGGTGACCTCGGTCGCCACCGGCATCGAGACGTTCGGCAAGCCCATGCAGCAGGCCCAGGCGGGAGACAACGCCGCGATCCTGCTGCGCGGCGTCAAGCGCGGCGACGTCCGGCGAGGCCAGGTCCTGGCCCTGCCGGGCAGCGTCGCGCCGCACACCAGGTTCCGCGCGTCGGTGTACCTGCTCTCGCACGCCGAGGGCGGCAGGCACACCGGGATCGCGTCGAACTACCGCCCGCAGTTCCACTTCCGCACCGGCGACGTCGTCGGTGTGGTGGAGCTCGACAGGACGCTGGCCATGCCAGGGGACACCGTCGAGGTCACGGTGGAGCTGGGCAAGGCGGTGGCGATGGACACCGGGCTGGGCTTCGCGATCCGCGAGGGCGGCAAGACCGTGGGTGCCGGCACGGTCGGCGAGATCCTCGCCTAGGCGGCGGTTGACGGCCCGAGAAGGTGGTCGCGCTGCCTTGGAGAGCGCGGCGGGATATTGTTGTCCCGCCGCGCTTTTCGTCACGTCACGGTGAGCATGGCGCGGAGTTCCGCGTTGTCGTAGGGGACGGAGCGGGCGAGGTAGAGCTCGTCGAACGGCCGGATTCGGCAGAACAGTTCGCGGGCTGCCGCAGCTGGCCGGCCTCGTGGCGGGCGATGTCGCGGAGCGATCCGTGCACGAACCGGCTCCAGATGACGAGCGCACGGGCGACTTCAGCCAGGTCTGTCCGCTGTGCGCGGACCGGGCGCCTACGCGGCATGGCCCTTTCGGTTGGTCATGGCCACGATCCTAGCTGTCAGTCGTCGAGCAGCGGCACGACTTCCTTGGCCCAGAACTCGAAGAACTCCTGCTGCGCAGGCCCGATCTGCTGCACGTACACCTCGTCGAACCCCGCCTCGGCGAACTCCCGGACCTTCTCCGCGTACTTCTCCGGGTCCGGCCCGCAGGGAATCGCCGACGCGATCATCTCCGGCGTCACCAACTCCGACGCCTGCTCGAAGTGCCGCGGGGTCGGCAACACCTGAGCCAGCTCGCCGGGCAGGCCATCGTTGGGCCACAACCGATGCGCGGTCGCAACACCTTCCTCGACCGACGGCGCCCAACACACCTTCAGCCCGCTCTGCGCCGGACCGCGCCCACCCTCCGCGCGGTACTGCGACACGAGGTCCCCAGCCGGCCCCACCGACACGTAGCCGTCGCCACACCGAGCGGCCAACCGAACCGCCTTCGGGCCGAACGCCGAGACGTAGATCGGCACCGGGCGTTCGGGAATGGTGTAGAGGCGGGCGTTCTCGACGGTGTAGTGCTTGCCGTGGTGGGTGACCTCGTCGCCCTGGTGGAGCGTGCGGATCAGGTTGATGGCCTCTTCCAGCATCTCCAGGCGAACGTCGGCGGACGGCCAGTGGTCGCCGAGCACGTGTTCGTTCAGGGCCTCGCCGCTGCCCACGCCGAGGACGAAGCGGCCTTCGGTCTGCACGGCCGCGGTGGCGGCGGCCTGGGCGATCACGGCCGGGTGGATGCGGACGGTCGGGCACGTCACGGCCGTGGTGATCGGGAGGGTCACTGCTTCGGAGAGAGCACCGATCGTGCCCCAGACGAACGGGGACTGGCCCTGTTCGTCGTTCCACGGGTGGTAGTGGTCGGAGATCCACAACGACTCGAAGCCGTGGTCGGAGGCCATGCGGGCGTTCTGGACCAACGCGCGCGGGCCGTGTTCTTCTGACGAGAGGAAGTAGCCGGTGATCACGGCAGCAACTCCTGGATCTTGGTCTTGAGGCCGCGCGTCATGAGGTCCCAGGCGTCCGGGTCGCCGCGCAGCACGGCCTCGGTCATGTCCTTGATCTGCTCGAACGTCGCGTGCGGCGGGATCGGCGGCACGTTCGGGTCGCAGCGCACGTCGAGGACGGTCGAGCCGTCGAACGCGAGGGCGGTCTCCCAGGCGGTGCTCAGCGACGCCGGGTCGTTGACCTCGATGCCCTGCAGGCCGATGGAGCGGGCGAACGCGGCGTAGGAGATGTCCGGAAGTGTTTGCGACTCCTCGAACTTCGGGGCGCCGCCCATCGCGCGGAGTTCCCAGGTGACCTGGTTGAGGTCGTTGTTGTGGAACACGCACACGACGCAACGGACGCCGTATCGCCGCAGTGTCAACAACTCCGCCATGCCGTTCATCTGCATCGCGCCGTCACCGACCAACGCGATCAACGGGCGGTTGGGCTGCGCGAAGGAAGCGCCCAACGCATAGGGAACCGCGCACCCCATCGTGGCCAAGGTGCCGGACAACGATGACCGAACGCCGCCGCGGATCTTCAGCAGTCGCGCGTACCAGTTCGTCGCCGAACCGGAGTCCGCGGTGACGATCGCGTTGTGCGGCAGGCGTTTCGAGAGCTCGGAGACGATCCGCATCGGGTTGACCGGGTCGGCCGGCACCTGCGCCTGCCGTTCCACGACCTCCCACCAGCGCGCGACGTTGGCTTCGATCGACGCACGCCACGAACGGTCTTCCTGACGTTCCAGCAAAGGGATCAGCATGCGCAGGGTCGCGCCCGCGTCGCCGACCAGGTTCACTTCGGTCGGGTAGCGCATGCCGATCGACCGTCCGTCGAGGTCGATCTGCACACCCCGGGCGGCCCCGAACTTCGGCAGGAACTGCGAGTACGGGAAGTTCGAGCCGATGATCAGCAACCGGTCGCAGTCGCGCATCATCTCGTACGACGGCCGGGTGCCGAGCAGGCCGATCGAGCCCGTCACGTACGGCAGGTCGTCGGGCAGCACGTCCTTGCCCAGCAACGCCTTCGCGACCCCCGCGCCGAGGATCTCGGCCAACGCGCGCACCTCGTCGGCAGCATCGCGAGCGCCCTGGCCGATCAGCACAGCGACCTTGGAGCCGCTGTTGAGCACCTCGGCCGCGCGCTCGATCTCCTCCAGCGCGGGCAGGACGGTCGAGATCGGCCGGGACGGCGGGCTCGACGGGATGTACTTGAACTCGTGCTTCGGTGCCGCGTACTCCTGCTCCTGCACGTCGTTCGGGATGATCAGCACGGCCGGGGCGCGCTCGGCGGCGGCTGTGCGCATCGCCCGGTCCAGCGCGTTCGGGAGTTGCTCGGGCACCGTCACGTCGACCAGGTAGGAGGCGACGTCGCGGAACAACGAGTGCAGGTCTACTTCCTGCTGGTAGCTGCCGCCCTGCGCGGTGCGGGCGGTCTGGCCGACGATCGCGACGACCGGCACGTGGTCGAGCTTCGCGTCGTACAGGCCGTTCAGCAGGTGGATCGCACCAGGACCCGAGGTCGCCAGGCACACGCCTACGTCGCCGCTGAACTTCGCGAAGCCCACGGCGGCGAACGCGGCCATCTCCTCGTGCCGCGTCTGGATGAACTTCGGGTCGTTGTCCGCCTTGCCGAACGCGGCCACGATCCCGTTGATGCCGTCGCCGGGATAGGCGAACACCTGGCGGACACCCCAGTCGCGCAGGCGTTGGACGACGAAGTCCCCGACGGTCATCAGTTGTTCCCTTCCAGCACGTAGACCGTGTAGGCGGAGCGGATGATCGGCTGCGCGACGTTGCGCACGCGCACACCGCCGGGCGTCAGGCCCTGTTCGGTGCCGAAGTGCGCGTGGCCGTGCACGGCGAGGTGCGTGCCGGTGGCGTCGATGGCCTCGCCGAGCAGGTACGAGCCGAGGAACGGGTAGATCTCCGGCGGTTCGCCGCGCAACGTGTCCGGCACCGGCGCGTAGTGCGTCAACGCCACCTTGATGTCGGTGTCCAGTTCGGACAGTGCGCTGCGAAGGTTCTCCGCGATCCCCACGGTGTGCTGGATGAACGCCTTCATCTCGCGCTCGCCGAACGCGCTTCCGCACTTGCCCGCGAACCCGCCGCCGAACCCCTTCACGCCCGCGATGCCGATCGAGCAGCCGTTGGCCCGATGGGTGAACGTCGTGCCCTCCAGCACGTGGATGCCCTTGTCCTCCAAGGTCTTCGCGACCTCGAGAGGCTTGTCGTCCTGGTGGTCGTGGTTGCCCAGCACGGCGACGACGGGCACCGGCAGGTCGGCGAACTCGTCCGCGACCACCTCGGCCTCGACGACGGTGCCGTGCCGGGTGAGGTCACCGGCCAGCAGCAGGATGTCGGCGTGCTCGCCGACCTTGTCCAACGCCGGCCGGAGGTGCCCGCGCATGTCCTCGCCGAGGTGGATGTCCCCGACCGCAGCAACACGGATCATCGCAGGTCCTCCTCACCCTCCGGTTCGCCCGCAGGTGTCACGCGCACGTCGTTGAAGATCGTCAGTTCGGGGGCGGCCTCGTGCAGGACCTCCTCCAGCGCGGCGCGGCGGTCCGCGCACGCCACGTCGCCGGAGAGCATCACGTGATCACCGCGCACGGTGACCCGGACGCCCAACTCGGCGGTCCGCGGGTCCTCTGCCACCGCCCTACGCAGATTTGCCGCCAGGTACTGCTCGGAACTCATGGCCCCTCCCGATGATGTCGAGACGTTCGATGAGCATCAGAAACGCTTCCGCGTAAGGAGAAGCCTTGGTCTCCTCACGCACCTGGTCCCAGTCGATCTGTTCGCGCAACGCCCGCGCGAACGGCAGCAGTTCGCTGAAGTCGCAGCGATGTCCGTCCAGCACCAGCAGTTTGCTGCTCAGCACGAACGTCGCCGGCATGACCGGCAGCATCACGGACCCGACCGGCATCTCCTCGGCCATCGCGAGGACCTCGTCGGTCACCGGCCGTTCGTTCGGCCGGAACAGCAGGTCCACCAGCGAATCGCCGTCGTAGACCTTCAGCAGCCAGTCCTCCGGCGGCTCCGCGCCGCGCAGTCCCGCCTCCACCAGCACTCGTACGGCCTCGGTGACGTCTTCTTCCTTCACCAGGAGATCGACGTCGTGCTCGCTCACGGGACCGCCGCGCGCATAACCGGCACATCCACCGGTCAGGGCGAACGGGATCTCCGCTCCACGTAAGACCTTGGCGACCTTCGTCAACGTCATCAGCAGTTCGGCCTGCACGTCGCTCATGCACTCCGGGCTACCCGCCTCGACGCGGAGTGAACCTCAGTCGGTGGCGAGACGTGCGTGCGTTTCGGTGTCGTAGCGGACGCCGTCGTAGAGCAGCCGCGCCCGTTCGACCCCCTCCACGGCGAACCCCGCCCCCGTCGCGACCCGGCAGGAAGCGGGGTTGTCCAGCCGGTGCGCGAGTTCCAGCCGGAAGAGCTCGAGCTCGGTGAAGGCGAACTCGCTGACCGCCCGGCACGCCTGAGTCGCGATGCCCTTGCCGCGCGCCGCTTCCAGCGTCCAGTACGAGATCCACCCGGTGAGGTGACGGCGTTCGACACTCGACACCGCGACGTTGCCGACGGGCACACCGGAGTCCAGCACGGCGAACGCGTAGCCGATGTCGTCGTCGCGGCGGGCCGTGAGCAGGGCGATCCAGTCCTCGGCGGCCGCGAGCGAGTCGATCGGAAGGGTGAACTGACGGCTCATCCGGGGTTCGGCCGCGGCGGCCAGGATGATCGGGGCGTCGTCAGGGGTCCAGGGCCGCAGCAGGGTGTCCACCTGTCCACCTTCCGAAGAAGGCGATCCGATCGCAACTCAGACACCTCGCTGTGCGTCCTAGGAGCAACCCGACATCAGGAGCGCTAATGGTCATTTTCGGCTGGCGGACGACGATCGAGACCTTGCGCATGCTGACGCTGGTGTGCGGGCACTGCCACCACCAGTCGGCGCACAACCTGTTCCGGCGCTACACGAAGCCGACCATCTTCTTCATCCCGCTGTTCACCATCAGCAGCCACTACGGGCTGCAGTGCACGTTCTGCGGGGTGCAGTACGACATCAGCAAGATGCACGCGCATCAGCTGGTCTGACAGGCCGGGCAGCCGGGCGCGCCCGAGTCGGTGGTGACGCGCCCGCACTCCGGGCAGATCAGCTCGAGAAGGCAGGCCGGCTCAGCTTCAGGGACACCGCCGAGGTCCACAGCCAGCCGATCGTCGCGACCACGTAGAGCAGCACCGTCCCGCCGGGGTTGCCCAGGAACGCCATCGGCGCCATCAGCAGCACGCCCGTCAGCCCGCTCAGCACCGCCAGCCATCCACCGAGCCTACGCGCGAACACGAAGCACGCCCCGATCCAGCCGATCATCGCGATCCCGAACGCGACCGCGTGCAACGCGCCGTGCCACGACATCGACTCCGGTGGCCCGGCAGGGGCTCCGGCCGGAAAGCCGAGAGCCGGATCGGCGACGAAGACGCCGCCGAGGATCATCCCCACCCCCATCAGGCCGATCAGCCGCGCGCCCCACTTCGAGAAGCGCGCCATGCCGGTGGCGGCGACCAGGAACAACGCGCCGCTGACCACGAAGTTCGCGATCTGGATCCAGCCGAGTGAGCCGAGGCTCAACATGCTGAACGGGTGCTGGGCCAGGTCGAAACCGGAGCGGGTGAACGCCTGGGCGTACCCGACGACGAGGTAGAGCGGACCGGCGACGACGCCACAGGCGATGCGGGACATGGGTTCCTCCAGGAAGTTCTCGGTGTGGGAAGAACCGAATCACCGACAAGTTTTTTTGTCAAGACGAGCTTCACTGTCTTGACGAAGAGAATCGTCGGGAGCAGGATGGGACCATCCACGAACCGAGCAAGGGGAGAGACCTGATGGGCCACGAGTTCAGCAGCACCGACGAGATGGAGGTGCCGGCGTCCGTCGAGGACGTGTGGACGGCCATCGCCACCGGCCCCGGCATCGATTCGTGGTTCATGGGTCGCAACGAGGTCGAGAACGGCCAGGTCAAGATGGCCTTCGGTGGCTATCAGCCGACCAGCGAGATCACCGCCGAGGAACGCCTGAAGCACTTCGCGTACGACTCCGGCAAGGCGCCCGACGGCCGGTTCGTCGCCTACGAGTTCCTCGTCGAGGGCCGCGAGCACGCGAGCACCGTGCTGCGGATGGTCACGAGCGGCTTCCTGCCCGGCGACGACTGGGCCGACGAGTTCGAGGCCATGACGCTCGGTGGCACGCTGTTCCGCCGCACGTTGCTGGAGTACCTCACGCACTTCCCCGGCCGCACGGCCCGTCCGCTCACGGTCTTCGGGCCGATGATCAGCGACTGGGACGAGGCCTGGAAGAAGCTCGACGCGGCCATCGCGGAGAAGCTGCCGGACGCCGTCGAGTTCCACCGCAACGCCCACACGGTCGCCCTGCGCACCGACAAGGCCATCTACCGGTTCATGCGCGGCTTCTTCGGGCCGGTCATCGCCGCGCACCACGTCTTCGAGGGCGACGAGTCCGAACAGGACTGGCAGGACTTCCTCGACACCACCTTGGGAGAGCAGAAATGACCCGCTTCACGACTTCCGCCGACGGCACCGAGGTCGCCTACTCGATCACCGGCTCGGGGCCCGCGCTGATCCTCGTGGACGGCGCGATGTGCCACCGCATGTTCGGTCCGTCGACCGAACTGGCCTCGGTGCTGGACAAGAACTTCACGGTCTACACCTACGACCGGCGCGGCCGCGGCGAGACCGGGGACGGCGCGACGCCGTGGTCGGTGGAGCGCGAGATCGAGGACATCGACGCGGTCATCGGGGAGGCGGGCGGCAGCGCGTTCGTCTTCGGCGTCTCCTCCGGCGCGGTGCTCGCGATGGAAGCGGCGTCGAAGCTGCCCGGCATCTCCCGGCTCGCGCTCTACGAGGCGCCGTTCGTCGTCGACGGCACCTACAAGCCGCGTCCGGCCGACATCGTCCAGCAGATGAACGACATGCTCGCGCGCGGCGACCGGGGCGGCATGCTCTCCACGTTCATGAAGATGGTGGGCGTGCCCGGGATCGGGCTCGCGGTCATGAAGCTGACGCCGATGTGGAAGAAGCTCAAGCTGGTAGCGCACACCCTGCCGTGGGACCTCACGATCCTCGGCGACGACGGCCGCGGCTCGAAGCTGCCGACGAACCGGTGGAACATCAAGGTGCCGACCATCGCGATGGACGGCGGCAAGAGCCCCGAGTACCTCCGCAACGGCATGAAGAACGTCGCGGAGGTGTTGGGAGCGGAGCACAAGACGCTGCCCGGTCAGACGCACATGTACAAGTCGTCGGTCATGGCACCGGCGTTGGTGGAGTTCTTCGCACGGGCCCAGCGCACCGCCGGTCCCATCGCGTAACCCGCCACGACGAACAGCCCGCCGACCGCGAGCCACCCGAGTGCTCCCCAGCCGAGCACGACGGTGGTGAGCAGAGCGGGGCCGACCATGCGCGCGACGGCCGTCCCGGTCGCGAAGAAGCCCTGGTACTGGCCCTGGCGGTCGGCGGGCGCGAGGGCGAAGCTGATCTCCCACGCCCCGGAGGCGAGCATCATCTCGCCGAGCACCTGCAACGCGGCGGCCGCGATCAGCAACGCCGCCGCGGGCCAGGCGCCGAAGCTGAACGCCGTCACCGCGAACACCGCGCAGGACGCGAGCATGACCAGCCCGGCGTGCCTGACGAGCGTCGAAGCACTGCCCAGACCGGTGGCGCGACGGGCGATCCGCACCTGGAACAGCACGACGGCCGCGGTGTTGAGGACCAGCAACGCGGCCGCGAGCCACGTCGGTGCCTCGGTGCGCTGCACGATCCACAGCGGGATGATCAGGCTGAGCAACGGCATGTAGAGCAGCATCACCGCGTTGATCAACGTCACCAGTGCGTACGGGCGGTCCTTCAGCACGTCGAACTTGCCCTTCGCCCTGGTCATCACCGTCTCCGGCAACGTGCCGAGCACCACGGCCGCGATCAGGAACGCGACGACGTCGAGCACGAACACGGCCGTGTAGGCGGCCTCGGTGCCGAGGTGCAGCGCGAACCCGCCCGCCGCCGCCCCGATCGCGATGCCCGCGTTGGCCGTGGCCTGGATCCGCGCCCGGACCCGCGTGCGTTCGTCGGGCGTCGTGAGACCGGCGAGGAGTGCCTGCCGGGACGCCTGCAACCCGCTCTGGAAGCTCGCGTACAGGCACATGACCACCACGAACGCCGCGAAGTTCCGCGTGAGCAACAGGATCCCGATGCTCGCGGCCGTCGCTCCGGCAAGCACAACGGCTGTGGTCCGCGGACCTAACCGATCGGCGAGATGTCCTAATGCGACTCCGGCGACGGCTCCGACACCCCACGCCACCGTCAGCGCCAGGCCTACCTTCGCCGCGCTCAGGCCAACTACCTGGGTGAAGTAGAGGGCCGAGACGACGAGAAAACCGCCGTCCCCGATGGAGTTCGTCAGCTGCGCGTATGCGAGTCGCCCGGTCATGCCGTCAACGCTATGGCGACCAATGGCCCTAGTCGCGGGACAAAGACTTGCCGCGTTTCTGGGCCAATTTGGTGCCGACCCAAGACACCGCGAACGACAGCACGACGAACACCACGGCCACGAACACGCAGCCCACCGCGACGCTGCCGTAGCCGTTCGAGCGAGGGTCCATGAACGGGTACGGGTACCAGCCGACGATCGGGCCCCTGACCAGCGTGTACACCAGGTACGCGGCCGGGAACGCAAGCCAGGTCCACCACCGCCGCGTCTTTTCCGGTGTGAGCAGCCACTCCACGACGACGAGGATCGGCACGATGATGTGCAGCACCCAGTTCGCGTACGCGGGCGTCTGCACGTCGATGCCCCGCAGCAGGAACGAGTACACGAGCCCAGTCGTCGCCATGTAGACGACGGCCGCGCCCCTGAGCTGCGCCGACACCGGACGGAACACGCCGAGCAGCATCACGAGGGCCGCGAACACGTTCGACAGCACGGTGAAGAAGCTGAAGTGGTCGGTCGGCCGGAACCTGTCGCCCAGCACGACGACCAGGTAGACCTCGGCCGACAGCACCAACAGGAACGCGGCCATCCGGAGCAGCTTGATCACGCCGAGAATTAGAACCCGGTTTCGTCAGGGGTGCATCCGGGCGCCCTTGAAGATCTTGTCTACCGCGTTCTTCTGGCCGTGCACGGCGATTCCGACCAGGTCGAGGTCCTGCGTGTGCACCTTGCGGACGGCCGCGCGGTTGTCGTCGTCGTTGCCGGTGGCGAACAGGTCGGCGGTGAAGATCGTCATGGCCTGGTCGCGGTTGAGCGCGCGTTCGTGGGCCTTCTTGAGCAGCTCGGCGCTGCCTTGGAGGACGACCACGGGCTGGCCGAACATCGGCAGGTACCGCACGTCGTCGGCGTCGACGTACGGCTCGCCCTTGAGGGTTTCGGGCAGGCCGCTGACGAGGAAGGCGGTGACGTTCAGCGCCTGCCAGCCGGCCAGGTCGTCCCGCAGCAGCACAGCGATCTTGGTGTCGAACATGGACTCCACGATCGTGGGCGAGCGCACCTGCGGTCTTGTACGTTTCTGACATGAGCACGACCGCGTGGAAACCCGCGGTGGACGGCATCAAGGAGGCCTTCCACGCGTCGTTCACCACGCACGCCTACCCGACGCACACGCACGACGCGTGGACGTTGATGGTGCTCGACGACGGCGCCGTGAAGTACGAACTGGACCGTCACGAACACGGCGCGCTCGTCTCCGCCGTCACGCTGTTGCCGCCGCACGTGCCGCACGACGGCCGATCCGCGTACCCGACGGGCTTCCGCAAGCGCGTGCTGTACCTGGACGACACGGTGCTGCCGGACGACCTGATCGGCAAGGTCGTCGACACCCCGATGCTGCCGGATCCCCTGCTGCGCCAGCGGGTGCACCAGCTGCACCTCGCGCTGGACGAACCGTTCGAGGCCGCCAGCAGGCTCGCGTTGATCAGCGAACGCCTCCAGCACCACTTCGCCGGCACCGCGCCGGTCGTGCACGCGGACCCGACGCTCGCCGACCGGTTGAGGCAGTTGCTGGACGCCTCGCTGCCTTCCGGGATGTCGCTGGCCGACGCCGCGCGGGAGTTGCAGACCAGTCCGACGCACCTCGTGCGGGCGTTCAGCCGCCGGTTCGGGCTGCCGCCGCACAAGTACCTGACCGCGCGCCGGGTGGACCTGGCCCGCGGTTTCCTGATCGAGGGGCGGCCCGCGGCGGAGGTGGCGGTGCTGGCCGGGTTCCACGACCAGTCGCATCTCACCAGGCACTTTCGCCGGGTGCTGGGTACGAGCCCCGGCCGCTTCGTACGCTGACACCGTGCACGTCGGCATCCTCGGGCCCGTTGAGGCGCACTCCCCGGACGGCAAGATCGCGGTGGGTGGTCCACGGCCACGCACCCTGCTCGCCTTGCTCGCGCTCCGGGTGGGGGAAATCGTCCCGCTTGACCGGTTGGTGGACGAGCTCTACGGCTCCGAACCGCCGGCGGACGCGGCGAACGCCTTGCAGGGTCAGGTGTCCCGGCTGCGGCGGGCGCTCGGGGACGCGGCGCTGATCGAGTTCCACCCGGCCGGGTACCGGTTGGCGTTGGAGGCTGCGGCGGTCGACGCGCATCGGTTCGCCGCGCTGGCCGCGGAAGGCCGTCAGGCGTGGGAGGCCGGGGACGTCCGTGGCGCGGAATCCCTTTTGTCCGAGGCACTTCGGCTGTGGCGCGGTCCGGCGCTCGCCGATGTTCCGCTCGCCGATCACGCTGTGCGGCTGGAAGAGTTGCGGTCTGGCGCGCTGGGGTCGTTGACCGCCGCGCGCATCCGGCTCGGCACCGCCGACGTCGCCGAGATCCAGGAACTCGTGCGGCAGCACCCGTTGGACGAACGGCTGCGCGGCTTCCTGATGCAGGCGCTGCACCAGCAGGGCAGGCAGGCCGAGGCGTTGCAGGCGTTCGAGGACGCGCGGTCCGTGCTCGCCGACGAACTGGGCGCCGACCCGTCCGCCGAACTGCGGGCCGTGCACCTCCAGGTGTTGCGCGGCACGACCCACCGCGAGTTGCCCGCCCAGCTGACGAACTTCGTGGGACGCCAGGAAGAGCTGAAGCGGATCAAAGCGCTGACGTCACGGCTGATCACGCTCACCGGCCCCGGCGGCGCGGGCAAGACCAGGCTGGCACTCCAGGCCGCCGGTCCCGGGGCGATCTTCGTGGACCTCGCTCCGTCGCGGGACGTCGCGGCCGCCGCGCTGCAGGCGTTGGGGCTCAAGGAAACCGTGCTGGAACCGGAGGAACGGCTGGTGCTCGCCCTGCGCGAGCGCTCGGCGTTGCTGATCCTCGACAACTGCGAGCACCTGGTCGTCCAGGCGGCCGCGCTGGCCGGGCACCTGCTCAGCGCGTGCCCGTCGGTGCGGATCATCGCGACGAGCCGGGAGCCGCTCGGCATCACCGGCGAGACGCTGTGCCCGGTGCCACCGCTCGACCCGGCGCAGAGCGTCGACCTGTTCACCGATCGCGCCCGGCTGGTCAACCCGGCGTTCGTGCGGGACGAACACACCGCCGAGATCTGCCGGTCGCTCGACGGCCTGCCGCTCGCGATCGAACTGGCCGCGGCGCGCACCCGGACGTTGACGACCTCCGAGATCGCCCTGCGGTTGAACGACCGCTTCCGCCTGCTCACCAAGGGAAACCGCGCCGCCGCACCGCGCCACCAGACGCTGCGCGCGGTCGTGGAGTGGTCGTGGGACCTGCTGTCGGACGAGGAACGCGACCTCGCCACGTGCCTCGCGACGTTCAGCGGCGGGGCGAGCCTGGACGCGGTCGAATCGGTGTGCGGGCACGACATCGAGGTGCTGGACGCCCTGGTGGACAAGTCGTTGGTCGAGGCCTCTGACGGTCGTTACCGCATGCTGGAGACGATCCGCGAGTTCTGCGCGGAGCACAAACGCGTCGACGCCGCGCACGCCGCCTACTTCGCCGATCTCGCCGTCCGCGCTGATCCCGAACTGCGCCAACGAGATCAGGTCCGCTGGTTCACCCGCCTGACCGCCGAGCACGCGAACCTGGTGCAGGCCCTGGACTGGGCCACCGACGCCGATCCCGCGCTGGCGCTCCGGCTCGTCAGCGGCCTCGCCTGGTACTGGTACGTGAAGGGCAACCGGTCGGAGGTGCAGGGCCTGGCGTTGCGACTCCTCGATCGGGTACCCGAACAGTCCACAGAGGACTACGCGGTGCTGCTGGCGCTCGCCGCCCCGGAACGCGTGCAGGACAAGCTGTCCGCGTTGCACGGCCCGATCAGGCAACCGTTCGTGCTCATCGCGTGGGCCATGCTCTCCGGTCCTCCCGGCCCGGACGCGCCGCGCACCGCGTTGCAGGAGGAGATCGAGAGCAGCGACGACCCGTGGTTGCGCGGCCTGCTCGGCTTCAGCAACGCCTACACGACCTGGACCACGTCAGGTGACCGCGCGTCGGCGATCCGGCGGGCGCGCGAGGCGCTCACCCTGTTCCAGGACCTCGGCGAGCGCTGGGGCGCGGCCCAGGTCTTGGACGTGCTGGCCATCCTCACGGAGGACCCCGCCGAGGCGCTCGTGCTGACGGACCAGGCGATCGCGGCCGTGAGCGAACTCGGCGCCAAGGAGGAACTGGCCGAACTGCGGGGACGCAGGGCCGACCGGTTGCTCGACGTCGACGAGGCCGCGGCGGAACGGGACTACCTGCTGGCACTGGAGCTGGCGACCGAGGCGGGCCTGACCGCGACGAGGGCGTTGGCGCACACCGGACTCGCCGAGATCGCCACGCGCAGGGGCGATCGCGGGCAGGCCGAAAGGCTCCTGCGGCTCGCCCGGCAGGAGCTCGGGGTCGGGTGGATGCACGCGTCGGCGCAGCAACGGGTCGAGGCCGCGCTCAGCGACCTGACCCGCTGACGTTCAGGAGCCGCCGCCGACACCTGAACCGCTGAGCGCCGCTACACCCCGCCGATGATCTTCAACATCTGCTGGATCTGGCCCTGCCGGGACGTCACCACGCGCTCGGCGTAGGCCGTCGCCTCGGGGTTCTGCCCGTCCTTCTTCTCGGCGAGAGCCATCTCCACGCCGGCACCCTGGTGCCCGGTCATGAGGTTGAGGAAGACCTGGTCGAACTCGGTCCCGCTCTTCTCCTTGGTCTCGTTGATGACCTTGTCGTCGAGCAGCGGCTGACCGCCGTGGGCGGCGTGCAGGTTGGCGCCGTCACCTTCGGGCTTGTCCCAGAGCTTCAGCCACGACTTGAGCATCGTGAGCTCCTCGCGCTGCGTCACGTCGATCGCGCTCGCGAGGTCCTTCGCCTCCTTGCTCTCCGCCTTCGCCATGCCCACCTGCGACAGGCTGATGCCGAGCTGCAGGTGGTCGACCATCATCTGCACGAACGTCACGTCCGCGTCGTTGAACCTCGCACTGGCACCCGGAACGGGTGGTGCGGCGGAAGAAGCGCCGTGCCCGTGAGCCGCTGGGCTCTCCGGGACGACCGCCTCTCCGCCGCACCCCGCCAGCGCCAGGACCGCGACCGCGATCACCAGGCGCTTCATCGGATCAGATCTTCTCCCAGAGCGCCGCCACGTTCGGCGGTTCCCAGCCGGTCAGCGAGGTGTGCGCCTGACGGCAGCGGTAGCTCGAGCCGCCGTAGGTGACGGTCGCGCCGGTCGCGTACGACGTGTTCGCCGCCCACGTGCCGCCGGCCGGCGGCTGGTTCGTCGTGGTCGTCGTGGTCGTCGTCGTCGGAGGACGGGTGGTCGTGGTGGTGGGCGGCGGAGTCGTGCCGCCACCGCCGCTGATGTTCAGGTCGATGCACGAGTAGAACGCGTTGACGGTGTCGCCGATGTTCCAGATCGCGAAGAGCTTCTGGCGACCGGAGAACCCGCCGAGGTTGATCTGGTGCGTGGTCGGGTTGTTCGGCTGCTGGTTGTTGCCGGCGAAGTAGCCGACGCGCGTGTTGCCGATGAAGTACTCGTAGTCACGCGTGGCGTGCCGGGCGGTGAAGGTCCAGGTCAGAGACAGGGTCTGACCGGTGTTGGTGACCTTCCAGGGCAGCGAGTCGTTGTCGAGGGGAGCGAAGGCTCCGTTCGCACCGCTGCAGTTCTTCAGGCCCTTGGGGCCCTCGGCACTCTGCGGCTCGTACTTCGCCTGGCCGCAAAGGCTTTCGGCGATGTCGCCCCTGGCGCACTGCGCCGAACGGCTCGCGGGCGACGAGATGTAGCCGTGCGCGCTCGCCGATCCGACCGGCATGACGAGGACGATTGCAGGGACAGCGGCCAGGACGAGCGCCGCTTTGCGCATGATTTTCATTCGTCCGAACTCCTTGGATCGTTCCCAAACGGGTGGACCCGTAGGCAGGGGGCGGGAACCGGGAGCACTCTCAGATGCTCACCGATCCAGTTTCGGTTTGTGGTCTAGACCATAAACCGGTGTTCAGAAAGTGGTCAAGATGTCACCGAACATGAGCCGGAAACCGGTGTGCGTCAACAAGTCCACGTCACGCAGTGGTCTTGTCTGCGCCATTCGGGTCATCACGGAGACCCGATCGGAGCACTGAAACCGTTCAGTCGCTGGGTATCCACGATCATGCGCGATTTCGACGAGCCCAGCAGGGCGACAGGTCCCGGTGTCGTCGCCGACGGACCCGCAGGCGCCGCAACGGTACTCGTGATCGACCCAGCCGGGGAAGCCCTCCACGACGAGATTCCCGCGACCTGGCGTCCGCTGTCCGAAACCGTGCGGATCGTGTGGCTGCGCGTCCCCGCCGCACCAGGGTGGAAGTCCACAGTGGACACCGTGCTGACCAGGCACCGGGACGACACCAGGACCGTGCTGGACGTCGTCACGAGCGGCCCGATCGCCGCAGACGTCCTGGACCTCGTGGCAAGTCACCCCGACCTCGTCCGCTCGGTCCTCGTGGTCGATCCCGAGGTGCCGGTGGAGGCCACGTTCGCCCAGGTCATCCCGCACACCGCCAGCGCGGTGTCCCCTCTGCCGCTCGGCCATCCCGACGTGGTCAGCGGCGTCGTCGCGGCCCTCGATCAGCGCCGAACCACTTAGGTTCGGAAAGTTTCGCTGAACCGGACACATCGGCCACCCGTATCCCTCGGCAGGGAACCGAGACGGGAGGCTTCATGCGAGCGCGTCTGCTCATCATCGTGCTAGGGCTGCTTGCGCTGGTCGGATGTTCGTCCGGGGGTGGCAACAGCTCCGCCGAACCGGCCGCGAACGAGGCCGACGCGATGTTCTCGTTGCAGATGATCCCCCACCACCGCCAGACCATCGAGATCGCGAAGGTAGCCATGGAGAAGTCCAAGGACGACTTCGTGATCAACGTGGCCGACAAGATCGCGACCGCCGAGGCGGGCGAGATCGAGCAGATGGCCACCTACCTGCGCAGCTGGAACATCCAGGTGCCGGGTGACGACGCCGCCGCCGCGCACAAGATGGCGGGCATGATGACCGCCAAGGACGTCGAGGCGCTCAAGGCGGCCAGCGGCAAGCAGTACGACGACCTGTTCCTCGCCACGCTCTCCCGCCACCTCCGCAGTGGCGTCGACATGGCGAAGGCCGCGCAGTCCAGTGGCGAGCACATCGGCTCGAAGGCGTTGGCAGGCAAGATCATCGTGTCTCAGACCGAGGTGCTGGACCAGATCGCCGCCAAGCAGAAGTCCTGACGCACCAACGACTCCACACGTCCACCGCCATCACGGCAGTGGACGTGTCGGCGTATCCGCAGCGCCGAAATCGACTCGCCGTCCGGTTCTCCCCGCAATAACCTCGCGCGCATGTACCCACAGGTGGAGCCCTACGCACAGGGCATGCTCGACGTCGGCGACGGCCAGCTCATCCACTGGGAGGCCAGTGGAAACCCCGACGGCAAGCCCGCGTGCATCTTCCACGGCGGCCCCGGCTCCGGGTTCAAGCCGCACTGGCGCGACAACTACGACCCCGCCCACTGGAACCTGGTCATGTGGGATCAGCGCGGCTGCGGCAAGAGCACCCCGCCGGCCTCGGACCCGGCGACCGGCATGGAGCACAACACCACCCAGCACCTGATCGACGACGCCGAGAAGCTCCGCGCACACCTGGGCATCGAGAAGTGGCTGCTGGAAGGCGGTTCCTGGGGATCCACGCTGGTCCTCGCCTACGCGATCCAACACCCGGACCGCGTCAGCGAGATCATCATCCCGGCGGTGACCACCGGCCGTCCCGACGAGCTCGCCTGGATCACCCGCGGTCTGGCCCTGTTCTTCCCCGACCACTTCGACGCCTTCCGCGACGGCGTCCCGGAGGAGGACCGCGACGGCAACCTGGCCCTGGCGTACAACAGGCTGCTGAACTCGCCCGACCCCGCGGTCCGGGAGAAGGCCGCGTGGGACTGGAACAAGTGGGACCTCGCCACGATCACCGGCGGCGACAACGACTTCGCCGGCACCCGGTACGAAGACCCGGTCATGCGCTATCAGATGGCCAGGGTCGTCACGCATTACTGGGGCAACGACTGCTTCCTGGAGCCCGACCACATCTTCGGCAACCTCGACCGCCTCAAGGGCATCCCCGGAGTTCTCATCCACGGCCGCAACGACTTCGGCGGGCCGCTGCACACGGCGTGGGAGATCGCGAAGCGGTGGCCGGACGCCGAACTGGTCATCCTGAACGACGCCGGCCACACCGCTTCGGACGGCAACAGCATGGGCAAGGCCATCGCCGCCGCCATCGAGAAGTTCCGCTAGGGAGCCACGGGGCCAGACCGGTACAGGTCCTCCCCCGCCCACCTGATCCGGTCGTCGAACCCGAAGCCCGGCGCCGCGACGAAGTTCTTGGCGTCATCGATCGAGCCCGAGCCGGTGTACTTGGCCCGCAACGGGTACGGGAACACCGGCCGGGTGCGCACGACGTTCCCGGCCTCGTCACGCCCGGTCGCGATGATCTTGTTCGGCACCTGGCCGCCCTCGACCCACGACACGAGCGCGCGGAACGGGTCGAAGTCGGTCAGCGTGTCGCCGCCCGCGCAGTGCCACATCGACGGCACGACGAAGAGCCGGGCGTAGGACGGGTTCCTGCCGCCGGTGAGCCGCTGCCAGTAGTCGAGCGTGCCCTCGAACGGGATGCCCTGGTCGCCC
Source organism: Lentzea sp. JNUCC 0626 (assembly GCF_043632865.1). Lineage (NCBI taxonomy): Bacteria > Bacillati > Actinomycetota > Actinomycetes > Pseudonocardiales > Pseudonocardiaceae > Lentzea > Lentzea sp. JNUCC 0626. The sequence continues at coordinate 8,490,542 of NZ_CP171635.1, read as the reverse complement.
GCGCCGTGCCAGAGGATCAGCTTGCCGCCCGCCCGTTCGAACGCCCGCAGGTCGAGCGAGAGCGCGTTCGCCTTCACCGTCTCCGGCACGAGCTTGCGGAACTCGCGGGTGGTGAACTCGAACTTCTCCAGCGACGAGCCCGGCTTGCCGATCGGGTAGACGAGGTTCTTCAGGCCGTTGTCGGCGAGTTCGGGCGCGATGCCGCGGCCGAGCCCGTCGGACGGGTTGAGCCAGAACGTCCACGAGATCTCCGACCCGTACGGCTGGCCGCCGGGGTAGAGCCGCACGCCGTTGTCGGACGGGCCCGCGTACAACCGCCTGACCCGCGCGATCTCGTCGTCGGTGAGCTGTCCGGCTAGCGTGCCGGGATCGAACTTGCAGAGCCGTGGGTCCTCGATCTGACCGTCGACCAGGCCGTCGTTGCCGTCGCACGCCTGCATGACCGCGTTGTGCAGCACGAAGAGCTTGTCGTTCGGGATGGTGTTGCGCGCGATCCACGCCTGGTACCCGATCAGCGCCGTGTAGTAGGACCCCGGCGCGGCGGCGATGATGCCGTCGAAGTCACGCGGGTAGCGCTGGGCCAGCAGCAGACCCTCGCGGCCGCCGTTGGAGCAGCCGTTGAAGTACGACTTCACCGGCGGCTTGCCGTAGAACGCCGAGATGATGTGCTTGGACACCTTCGACAACGCGTGCGGCGCGCGGAAGAAGTAGTCGTCGCGGGCCTGCTGGTTCGATGCGGCCCAGGTCGTGTCGAACGGGTTCTCCGGCGGCGCCTGGTGGCCGTCGTCGGTCGCGGCCACGGCGGCGTCCCCGAACGCCGGGCCGCAGCCGGACGGGAAGTCCGGGTCGTCGATGACCCCGCAGAAGCCGCCGCAGCCGTACTGGAGATAACGGCCCTGGTAGCCCTTCAGCGGGAGTTTCAGCTGGAAGCCGATGGCGGGTTCGATCGTGCCGCGGACGTCGCAGAACTCCTTGTCACCGGACACGATCTGCGCCGACGTGACCTTCGTGCGGGCGTCCGGGACGTCGAACGACCGCACGAGTTCGGCACACGATCTGACGGTTCGGTGTCCCGATGATCCGACGGCCGGTGCGGCCCCGGCACCTGCCGTCCCCAGCACGACGAGAAACACGAGCAGCTTGCGGAACATGGCGTCCTCCCCCTGATGTCGGACGTACCGGTGCCGCGGCCCGAAGTGTTACCGGACGCGGCACCGGGGCGAGTGTTCCAGCTAACTCACGTGCACGCGTGGCCTTCGGGACGGATCCTCTTCAGCCGAGCGGATGATTTCCCGTACGACCGGAGGCGTATCGCCGCGGCCGAGGATCAGGTAGCGGAACAGGTGGCCGAGCGGGTTGCCCTCGGACCACTCGAAGTGCGCGTGCGGGATGACGCCGGTCGAGTCGCGCAACGCGAGCAGGATCGCCGCGATGGCGTTCGGCGCGGCGGGTGCGGAGGCGCGCAGCACGCGATGCCCCGCCACCTCGACCCCGGACACGCACAGGACGTTCGAGAACGCCGACGGGTCGACGATGTCGATCTCCAGGAAGATCACGTCCGCCGTGCCGGGCACCGGGTTCATACCGCGCTGCTCGGTCTCCTTCTCGACGTATTCGGCCTCGTCCCCGTGCTGGCGGCGGTTCGCGATCAACGTGATGCGGCCGTCGTTCGCGATCGTCTCGGTGATGAACCGGCGGGCCTGCTCGTCGAACTTGATGCTGTCGACGCGCAGCTCCGTCGTGCGCGAGATCCGTGACACCAGGGAGATCACGATGATGCCGATGATGAAGCCGATGGAGATCGTGATGCCGTCCGGCTTCTCGATGACGTTCTCCACCAACGCGTACAGCAGCACCAGCGTCAGCACGGTGAACCCGATGCCCGCGCCGCGTTGCCTCTTGCGCCACGCCGACACCGTCACCGCGAACGATCCGGAGACCATCATCGCGAGGATGCCCGTCGCGTAGGCGCCGGCCTGCGCGTTCACGTCGGCGTTGAAGATGATCGTGATGATGATGCAGATGATCGTGTAGACGATCACCACCGGACGGACGGCGCGTCCCCACTCCGGTGCCATGCCGTAGGACGGCAGATAACGCGGGACGATGTTGATGAGTCCGGCCATCGCCGACGCACCGGCGAACCACAGGATCAGGATGCTGCTGATGTCGTAGACCGTGCCGAACGCCTCGCCGAGCAGTTCGTGCGCGAGGTAGGCGAGCGCGCGGCCGTTCGCCGGGCCGCCGGGCGCGAACTTGTCCTGCGGCACCAGCACGGTCGTGATGAACGACGTCGCCACCAGGTACACCGACATGATCAGCGCGGCCGTGGTGAGCAGCTTGCGGGTGTTGCGAACGCGGCTCTCCAGCCGCTGCTCCGGTGTCTTCCCGGAGGCCTGCACCAGCGGCATCATGCTCACGCCGGTCTCGAACCCGGACAACCCGAGCACCAGCAACGGGAAGGCCAGGATCGCAGGCCCGACGATGCCGAAGAAGCCGTCGCCATGGGCACCGAGAGCAGAGATCCACCGGTCCAGCGCGTCCGGCGTCGCGAAGACGTCCACGAGCCCCACCACGGCCACGACGGCGTTCAACGCGAGGAACACCGCCACCAACGGGATCGCGACGCCCACGGCCTCGCTGAAGCCCATCAGGAACACGCCGCCGAGGATCACCAGCAGGATGATCGTCAGCCAGAGCTCGGTGCCGTGCAACGCCTCCGGCACGTACGGGTTCTCCAGCGCGTGCACCGAGGCGTCGGCCGCGGACAGCGTGATCGTGATGATCCACGACGTCGCCACGAACCCGAGCAGCACCAGCACGAAGATCTTGCCGCGCCAGAACGGCAGCAGGTCCTCCAGCATCGCCACGGAGCCCTGGCCGTTCGGGCTCTCCTTCGCCACCCGGCGGTACATCGGCAGCATGCCGAGCAGCGTCAGCGCCACGATCAGCAGCGTCGCAAGTGGAGAGAGCGCTCCGGCGGCCAGCGCGGCGATGCCGGGGAGGTACGAGAGCGTGGAGAAGTAGTCGACGCCGGTGAGCGTCATGACCTTCCACCACGGGTGCGGTTTGGCGTGCGACTCGTGACTCTCCGGGCCGGAGGGTGCCACCCGGTCCGCGAGCAGCCACCTGCCCACCGGTCCACCGGGCGGGGCGGGCCGTTCCGGGCTCGGCACCTCGGCGGGAATGGCGAACTCCGTGCTCATGGCGAGAGCATGGCACGGTCAGTCGATCATGGCCTGAAGTCGGCCGGGAATCCCGCTTCCTGCACGGACAAACCGGACGGACGCAGCATTCCGATGTTCCCCTGCGTGTGCAGGTCGAGGAACATGTCCACTACGTCCGGATCGAACTGTTCGCCGCGACCGGCCCAAAGTTCCCGCCGCGCCCGGTTCTCATCCAATGCGGTCTGATGTGGACGGTTCGACCGCATCGCCGCCCACGCGACGCACACGGACAGGATCCTGGCTTCCGCCCGGATGTCGGCGCCGCGCAACCCGTCCGGGTACCCGGCGCCGTCGTAGCGTTCGTGCTGCTGCCTGATGACGTGCGCGACGCCCGCGAACCCTGGCACCATGCGGGCGAGCCGGTAGCCGAAGTCGGGGTGCTGGCGCAGCAGCCGCCATTCCTCTTCGGACAGTGCGCCCGGTTTGGTCAGCACGACCTCGGGGATGATCACCTTGCCGATGTCGTGCAGGCGCCCGGCGAGCTGGGTCACGCGGATCGTGGGCGCGTCCAGGCCGAACTCCCCCGCCGCCACGCCCGCCCAGCGCGACACCGAGCGGCTGTGGTCGTAGCGGTGCAGCCAGCCGTCCACCCGGTCCGCGACCTGGCAGAGGAACTCGGCCATCGCGCCGTCGGTGTCCGGGTCGACCGCGGGCAACGGCTCGGGGCCGACCGCGATCCTGTTGCGCCCGGCCGCCTTCGCCGCGTACAGCGCGCGGTCCGCGATCACCACGATGTCGTCGGGACCGTCGCCGTGGGTCGGGAAGCTCGCCGAGCCGACCGAGACCGTGACGAACAGCGGGATGTCGTCGTTGCCCGCGTTGACCGGGATCGGCTTCTCCGCGACGCGTTCGCGCAGCCGGTTCGCGATCACGGACAACCGGCCGGGGCCCGCGTCCGGGACGAGCAGCGCGAACTCCTCGCCGCCGTACCGGGCCAGCACCTCACCCGCCCTCGACGCCGCGCGCAGCCGGGCCGCGACCTCCATCAGCACGTCGTCACCGGCGGGATGGCCGTAGTTGTCGTTGATGGACTTGAAGCGGTCGACGTCGATGATGAACACCGCGACCGATCCGTCGTTCCGTCGTGCCCGGGATATCTCCAACGGCAGTTGCGCCTCGAAGAACCGCCGGGTGTGCAGGCCGGTGAGGCTGTCGGTGATCGCGAGCTTGCGCTGGTCGGCGACGAGGCCGGCGAGCCGCGCGATGATCAGCAACGACAGCACCGCGCTGCCGACGGCGATCACCAGGACGTCCTGCGACGACTGGCCGACGTCGTGCACCAGCATCAGCACGGGGGCGGCGAGGACGGCCGAGCACAGCGCGATGATCCGGCCGCGGCTCAGGCCCACGTCCTTGACGTGCGCGCGGTCGACGAGCCGCGCCATCGTCGGGTGCAGCGCCGCCGCGCCCATGCACAGGTTCGCGGAGAGCCAGATGGCGTCGAGGAAGTTGCCCGCGTGGTAGCTGCCGTCGAGGCGCTGCAACACGTAGATCGTGTCCGCCGTGAGGATGCCCAGCAGGTTGCACGTCAGGAGCACGAACGCCCGTGGCCGCGGCCCGGCGCCGAAGATGAGCCGCAACGCGACGACGAACAGCGCCAGGTCCATCATCGGGTAGCCGAGCGAGGCGATCTTGACCAGCACCGGCGAGGTGAGGCGGGCCTGCGGGCCGATGACGTAGAGCCAGGACGCCATGCCCGCGACGACCGCGAGGACGGCGGCGTCGAGCAGGCTCGGCAGGTCGAGTCCCGGAGTGCGACGGCGGATCAGCAGGATCACGCCCGCGACCATCAACGGGTAATGCCCCAGGTACAAGATGTCCGCGTAGGACGGGTAAACCGTGTGCTTGAAGATGTAGTGCGATGCGTAGAACGTGAGGTCGGCGAACGCGTAAACGACCTGGCTCAGTGCGAGGAACACCCACGGCCTGCGCCATTGGGGCCGGTTGCGCTTGACACCCGCGAATGTCGCGATGGCAGCCGAAGCGCTGATCGTGCAGTAGAGCACCACCCGTACCGTTTGCCCCGTTGTCCCCGCAGGGCTGACCGGGATCAGGTAGTAGACGCCCAGCAGCAGGTGACCCGCCACCAGGTACATCCACCACGCTCCGGTGCTGCCTGCACGGAAGATGGTCACACGAGACCCCTCGTTCTACGACTTGGTCGAGCCACGTGATGATGCCCGACTTGGGATGATCGCGGCACCGCCGTTACTCCAATGAGGTGATCCACCAATACGGACGCTACCGCAAATCCCTGTTCTGTTTTCCGCTACCACCACGACGTTGATCTCGCACTTCGCCGATCCGTCCCACCGAGTGGTCCCCCGAACGATTTTCGCACGACTTTTCGCAGCTCGGCGCTGATTCGCGCACCTTGTGCCACTGATATTCCCGACCTTCCGGTCGGTTAACAGGTTGCACATCGTTCGTCGTTGACCGTTGCTGGAGTGCAAGTTGCTGTCTCAATGGGAGTGCTGATCCGCGGACTATCGTGTGGCCGTGGACGACGTTCGGTTCGGGGTGCTGGGGCCGCTGCTCGTCACACATGAGGGGCGCGTCGTCCGCGTTCCCGCAGGCCAGCCGCAGCAGGTGCTGGTGTTGCTGCTGCTGCACGCCGGTCAATTCGTCAGCGTCGATCACCTCATGGCCGTGCTGTGGGAGGGCGATCCCCCGGTCAGCGCGCGCAAGGCCGTGCAGGTGCACGTCTCCCAGCTTCGCCGAGCGTTGAAAGATCTGCCCGGTGTGTCACTGGAGTGGACCAGGCAGGGGTACCGGCTCGGCATCCCGCCGCGGTCGCTCGACCTCCAGCGCTTCCGGGACGCGACCGACCCCGACGAGGCGTTGGGGTACTGGCGCGGCCCGGCGCTCGCCGAGCTGACCACGAACACCCAGTTCGCGAGCCAGCTGGAGGAGGAACGGCTCGCGGTGACCGAGCGCCGGGTCGACAAGGCGATCTCCGAGGGCCGGCACCACGAGATCGTCGGCGAGCTGACCGGGCTGGTCACCGAGCACCCGACCCGCGAACGGCTGCGCGGCGCGTTGATGGTGGCGCTGCACCGCGGCGGGCGGCAGGCGGACGCGCTGCGGACGTACGACGAGGGCCGCCGGCTGCTGGCCGACGAACTCGGCATCGACCCCGGTCAGGAGTTGCGGGACCTGCACACGGCGATCCTGCGCGGCGACCTCCCGGCGGTGCCGCGCGAGCTGCCCGCACGGCCCGAGCCGTTCGTCGGGCGGCTCGCCGAGATCGAGCTGATCACCGGGTCGGCGGAGACCGTGATCGCCGTGCACGGCCCCGGTGGCCAGGGCAAGAGCGCTCTCGCGACCGCCGCCGCGCACGCGCTGGCCGGGCGGTTCCCGGACGGGCAGCTCTACGTCGACCTGCACGGCGCCACACCTGGCCGCGCGCCGCTGCACCCGGCCGAGGTGATCCGGCGGTTCCTGCGCGCGCTCGGGACGCCGCCGCTGGCCGTGCCGACCGATCCGGCCGAGGCCGCCGCGCTCTACCGGTCGGTGCTGGCGCGGCGCAAGGTGCTGGTGCTGCTCGACAACGCGGTCGACGCGGCGCAGGTCGTGCCGCTGCTGCCGGGCGAACCGGGGTCGACGGTGCTGATCACGAGCCGGCGGATGCTCGCGACGCTGAGCGCCCGGCACGTGCGGCTCGACCCGTTGCCCGAGGCGGACGCCGTGCGGCTGCTGGGGGACGACGGCGAGGCGGCCCGGCAGGTCGCGCGGGCCTGTGACCACCTGCCGCTGGCGTTGACGATCGCGGCGGCCCGGCTGCGGTCGCGGCCGGACTGGACAACGGCGACGCTGGCGCGGCGGCTCGCGGACCAGCGGCACCGGCTGGACGAGCTGGACTTCGACGACCTGGCGGTGCGGTCGAGCTTCCAGATGAGCTTCGAGGGGCTGTCCACCGCGTCCACCAGGGCGTTCACCCTGCTGTGCAGTCTCACCGTGCCGACCGTCGGCGAGCCGGTGGCGCGGGCGTTGCTGGGGCAGGACGACGTGGATCGGGCGCTGGACCCGTTGGTGGACGCCAAACTCGTGGAACCGTGCGGGCCCGAGCGATATCGGGTGCACGACCTGCTGCGGTTGTTCGGTGCCGAGCAGGTCGACGGCGAACGGGAGGCCGCGCTCGCCCGCGCGTTGGCGCACTACCGCGCCACTCTGGCGGCGGCGCTGAAGAAGCTGCGGCCGCACGCTTACGGCGCGCTCACGCATTCCGTCGGGCAGCAGGACATCGACGAACCGTTGCGGTGGCTGACCGAGGAGGCCGAGAACCTGCTGGCGGCGGCCCGGTCCTCGGTGTCGTCGGCCGCGTTGGCGGAACACGGGCTGGCGATCGCGCACATGCTCTACCCGCATCTGTTCAAACAGGACAGAGTCGCGGATCTGGTGGAGCTGGGCGAGATCGCGGACCAGGCGGCGCGCACGATCGGCACGTCGGCCGCGGTGCAGACGGCGTTGCTGGTGCGGTCGGCCGCGAACCGGCGGATCGGGCGGTTCGCCGACGCCCTCGCGCAGCTGGAGCAGGTGCTGGAGGCGCGGGCCGACGACCCGTTCGGGCAGGGGCGCGCGCTGGCCGGGATCGGTGGGATCCAACGGGAACTCGGCTCGCTCGACGCCGCGGCCGAGACCCTGGCCCGGGCGGTCGAGCTGACGTCGAAGCACGGACCTGCTGGTGCACAACGGGTTCCGCTGTCCGCGCTGGCCCAGGTGCACCAGGTCGCGGGCCGGTACGAGGACGCGCTCGACGCCGCCGAGCAGAGCCTGAAGCACGCACGTGATCACGAGGACGCGGCCGGGACGGCGTACGCGTTGGCGTCGCGGGGACAGGCGTTGTTCAAGCTGGGCCGGCTGGGTGAGGCGGAGGCCGTGCTGAGCGAGTGCATCGAGCTGTGCCGGGTGACGGGCGAGCACAACGACGAGTGGCAGGCGTTGCTGTGCCGGGCGGAAGTGCTGCTGGCGCTGGAGAACCGCGAACAGGCCACAAAGGACGCTCAGCGGTGCCTGGAGATCACCGGCGCGCGAGGTGACCGGTACGGCGAGGGCGTGGCGTGGCTGGTGCTCGCGAAAGTCACGGAAACGCCCGCAGACCGGGCGGCCGACCTGCTCGGCACACCCGGTCTGCGAAGGGACAACCTGTTGGACAGCGTTCTCGGCTGATCAGCCGCAGTGCTGGAACGGGCTGGTGAAGGTCGAGGAGCCGACCATGCCACCCCACTTGACGCACTTGCCGGCGGCCGACTTCTTCACCGGACCGGCGTAGTAGCCGTAGTCACCGCGGTCGGTCGTGCGGGTAGCACCCTCGACCTCGAGGAACGCGCCGACGTCGGAGGCCGCGCCGATCTTGGTGGTCTTGATCGCGACGACGCAGTTGTAGCCGTTGGACGCGTTGTACAGCAGGGAGATGCGGGCACCGGTCACGTTGGCGCCGTTGATCACCTTGTAGCCGTCACCACAGGCCTCTTCGGGGGTGTACGGGTTGGTGGTGCCACCGCCGCCGCACTTGTTGTTCGACTTGTAGTCCTTGGTGCCGTAGTACAGGATCGTCGATCCGCCGAACTTGATCTTCTGCGGGGAGCCGTTCAGCAGCTGCTCGAAGTGCAGGTGAGCACCCGTCGAACCACCGGTGTTGCCGACGTTGCCGATGGTCTGGCCCTGCGAGACGGCCTGGCCGACCGAGACCTTCTGCGCCGACAGGTGGGCGTAGCGGGTGGTCCAGCCGCTGCCGTGGTCGATCTCGACCCAGCGGCCGTAGCTCGTGCTGCCCTCGTTGCGGACCTTGCTGACCGTGCCGGACGCGGACGCCACCACGGCGTCACCCTCGTCGGCGCTGCGGTTCAGGTCGAGGGCGAGCTGCGGGCTGTGGTTGGTGCGGGTCTGGCCCGACCACGTCTGTCCACACGGGAACGGAAGCTCGAAGTTGGTGGCGGCGCTGGCCTGCGGACCGCCGAGCACGAGCACGCCCATCCCGATCGCGAGACCCGCGATGCCGGAGACGATTCTCTTGACGTTCATGGTTTTCCCCTCATCATCCGAAGATCCGGCGGACCTTCGTGTACGGCGTTTCGTGGCTGTTGGCTGTTGGCTGTTCTGGATGCTCTTGCCGGCACGTGGCGGCGAGGCTTCGAGGATCTTGTTGTCGCCCAAATAGAGGGCTACGTGTGGTGGAGTCGGAGTCGTTGTCCGAGCGGCCCGGCGGTCAGGACCGGTGTCCTGGCGGACGACGTCGACCTTCTGCCCCTTGAGGTGCATGTCGGCGACGCTTCTCCCTCAAGGGTTTCCGCGCTGCGGGGCGCGGGGTCAGTCGGTGACGTAGCCGGTCATCGGCCTGGTTTCCGGTGCTGTCGGCTTCATGGGGAGAACTCTGCTGATCGCCACTCACAGCGATCTGACAGCTGCACCCGGTCAGGTGTCAGCGGGATGTCAGCGGCGCAGGACAGCGCTGTTTTCAGGCCTGTGACCAGGAGCCCTTGCACGCGGTGCGTGGACGTCAGCGAGCGGTGCGCGATCGGTCAGCGGGAGCCGTCACGGTGACGCCATGACGTGGTTGCGCAAGCCCTGGGTGGGCCCGTTGGCGTTCGTGGTGCTGGCGTTCGTGGCGTTCTCGCTGCCGCCGTACCTGACCGGTGATCGCTTGCAGGCGCGCGTGCAGTCGGACTGGGGGCCGCACTACCCCCTGCTCGTGATGCACGTGGTCTGCGCGTCGGTCGCGATCCTCACGTGCGTGGTGCAGATCTGGCCGTGGTTCCGTTCGCGGTTCCCGGCGTGGCACCGCCGCATCGGCCGTGTCTACGTGCTGGCGGGCGTGCTCCCCGCCGGGCTGTCCGGGCTGGTCATCGGCTGGATGACGCCGTTCGGGCCGGTGGCGATGGTGAGCAACGTGATGCTGGCGGTGCTGTGGCTGACGTTCACCGGGCTGGCCTGGAGGGCGGCGCGGCAGCGCCAGTTCCGCGACCACCGCAAGTGGATGATCCGCAGCTTCGTGCTGACCGTCTCGATCATCACGAACCGGATCTGGGGCGTGGTCGCGTTCCTGGCGTTCGCGGACCGGGTGCCGGAGGCCCAGTTGCCGAACACGATCGCGGGCATCTCGACGTGGACGGGCTGGGTGGTGCCGCTGCTGCTGTCGCAGTGGTGGCTGGAGCGCAAGCCGCGGCGGCGGGCCCAGGTCGAGCAGCGCGAGGCCGTCAGCGTGTGAGCCACCCCGATCCAGGTGGGCTGACAAGGCGTTATGCGGCGACTACGGTCGGCAGTCATGAGGCTACTGCTCGCTGTCCTGATGATGGTCGTCCTCGCCCCGGTCGCGTCCGCCGCTCCGGCCACCCCCGTGGCCCGCTGCGAGTTCACCCCGACGCCGGAGAACCCGGCCGCGCGCCCGGTCCAGCCGCCCAGCGCCGTCGTGCCCGCGCGCGGCATCGTGAAGGTCACCATCGTGACGAACTACGGCGTGGTGATCGCGAACCTCGACCGCGCCAACGCCCCGTGCGGCGTCGAGAACTTCGCCCACCTGGCGCGGAGCTGGTTCTACACGATGTCGCAGTGCTGGCGGCTCACCGACACCACGCGCCTGGGCGTGCTGCAGTGCGGTGACATCTACCGCGCCGAGGAGGGCGGGCCCGGCTACAAGTTCGCCGACGAGGTGACCGGCAAGGAGACGTACCCGCGCGGCACCATCGCGTACGGGAACCAGGGGCCCGGCACGAACGGCAGCGAGTTCTTCGTCGTGCACTCGTTCGCGAACATCCAGCCGCTCTACACCGTGATGGGTCACGTCACGTACGGCATGGACACGCTGGACCGGATCGTGAAGGCCGGGATCGTGCCGCAGCCGGACGGTCTGCTGGACGGCGCGCCGAAGAAGCCGGTCCGGATTCTGCACCTGCTCGCCCACTAGTTGCTCGTTTTCGAAGTGGTCGCCATTTCGTTGAAATGGCGACCACTTGACAGATTTATAACAGGCGAAAATCCGCCAGGCGATCTCGATCACACGCCCCACCTGCACGAATTCACCCATTCGAACCATCGACAATTAAGGTGGATTTGAGAGTTCGTGTGATCCCGCTCGCCACCGTGAATATATTCTCTCCTCCTGTGCTTATCTCGGTGAAGCAATTGGAGGAGGCACAGGAAGTGTTACCCGAGTTCGAGCCGGCTCGACTCGACGACGTCGACGACCTGCTCAGGCTCTACCGGCGGGCGCACGGCGCGAACTACCCCATCGCGATGGGCACCGACCCCGCCGTCATGGCGGCCGAGATCGAGTCCGTGCACACCACGTGGCTGGTGTGGCGGCAGGACAGCAAGGTCCAGGCCTCGATCACCGGGCACGTCGAGAGCACCGACCGGCTCGGCAAGATCGCCGGGCTGGTCGTCGACCCGGACGCGCAGGGCGGCGGCATCGCCCACCACGCGGTCGGGCAGATCACCGACACGATGCTCGCGAGCGGCGACGTCGACTCGGTCTACGGCACCGCGCGCACGATCCACCTCGCGCCGCAGCGGGTGTGTCTGCGCAACGGTTTCCACCCGCTCGGGCTGGTCCCGAACCTGTTCAAGCACGCCCGGCGCGAGACGATGACGTTGCTCGCCAAGCACCGCGACGGCGTGCTGGCACGCCGCGCCGAGGTGCACAAGGTGCCGAAGAGCTTGGAAAAGCTCGTCACCGCCACACACGCGACACTCGGGCTGCCCGCGCTGCCGGAGTTCGTCGAGGACGACGGCTTCACCGAGAGCCGCGCGTCACGGCTGGAGGTCGTCGAGGCGCCGCAGTTCGTGCAGCGGCACTTCGAGCGCACGATCAACGACCCGGCGCGGCGGTTCTACCCGCTGCACAAGCCGAACGTGCTGCTGGCGGACGAGCACGGCGAGTACCAGCTCTACGGTCACCTCAACCGCCACGACGGCTACTGCACGATCTTCGGTGCCACGCCGAGCCCGCAGGCCGTGCTGCCGCACCTCGGCGGCGTGATCGACGCACTGGCCGGGCTGGGCGCGCCGCACGTCGAGACCCTGGTGCCACTGCACGAGTTCGACGAGCTGAGCGCGTTGCTGGCCTTCGGTTTCCTGCCGGTCGCGCTGTACCCGGCGATGCGCGGCGACGGCGAGGTCTTCCACGACTACGTCGTCATGGTGCACACGCCGCAACCGCCCGACTTCCGCGGCCTGCTGATCGACGAGGCGTTCCGGCCGTTCACCGAGCAGTACGTCGAGCTGTGGACGCAGAAGTTCCTCAACACCAACGGAGTGTTCCGCGCATGAACGCGCATTTAGGTCCGGCAAGGGTGCCGGACTCGTCGTTGAACGCCGTCCAGGCGTTGTGCGACATCGCAGCCCCTTACGACCACAGCGACGACGACCTGTTCCTCGAAGCGATGAACGAGTCGAACCGCTGGCACGCCGAGCGCAACGAGTTCTTCCGCAGTCTGTGGAACGGCAAGCCGCTCAAGGACATCGCCGAGCAGCCGTTCGTGCACGCCAACTTCTTCAAGATGCACGAGGTGCTGTCCGTACCGCGCGGCCAGGTCGTCGTGCACGCCACCTCGTCCGGCACGACCGGGCAGAAGTCGCAGATGTTCTGGGACGCCTGGACGTTGCGCGCGGGCCAGCGGATGGTCGCGCGCATCTACGACCACAACGGGTTCATCACCGAGGACCCGGCGAACTACCTGATCAACCTCAACCAGCCCACGCCGTCGGTCAAGCTCGGCAGCTCGTTCACCGGGCAGTTCATGACCGACTTCGCGCCGGTCGAGTCCGTCGAGTACGGGCTCGCGCACACCGGGAGCGGGCACGAGTTCGACGCGTTCGGCAGCATCCGCGCGCTGCAGCGGTTCGCGGACGACGGCAAGCCCGTGCGGATCTTCGGCTTCCCGGCGTTCCTGAGCTTCACGATCGACCGCATGCGCGCGATGGGCGTGGAACCGTTGCGGTTGAACGAGAACTCGATGGTCTGGTTCGGCGGTGGCTGGAAGGGCAACGCCGACAAGCAGATCTCCAAGGCCGACCTGCGCGCCAAGGTCGTCGAGATGCTCGGCATCCCGGACGAGCGGATCCGCGACAGCTACGGCTCCGTCGAACACTCGGTGCCGTACGTCGAGTGCGCGCGCCACAACCTGCACGTGCCGACGTGGTCACGTGCGATCGTCCGGGACGTCCGGACGCTGGAACCGTTGCCGCACGGCGAGTCCGGCTACATCCAGTTCATGTCGCCCTACATCACCTCGGCGCCCGCGCAGAGCGTGCTGATGGGCGACCTGGCCGCACTGCACGCACCTGAGGAGTGCGGTTGCGGCAACGAGACCCCGTGGTTCGAGATCCTCGGCCGCGCCGGCGTCTCCCGCAACCGGTCCTGCGCCATCGCGGCCGCGGAACTCCTGAAGGGCAAGGCATGAGGCACCTCTGGCAAGGCGCGTGGATCGACGACGAGGCCGCGTCGGTGCGGCTCGACACCCTGGACGACCTGACCCAGCAGGTGATCACGGGCCCGCGGCTGAACCCGCTCGTCGTGCTCGCCGCCGCCGAGCAGCTGGACCTGGAACAGCACCGGCCGTCGCTGGTCGCGTGGGGCCTCGCCGAGTCCGAGGTCGACGAGACGCTGGAGGTGTTGCGGCACGCGCTGAGCAGGCCGTCGCTGGAACGCAAGCTCCAGCGCGAACTCGGTGGCCTCGACCCCGCGCGGATGGTCAGGTTCGACTTCCGCACGCCGGTCTACGAGGCCTGGGTGCCGCTCGGCCTGCTCGCGCACGTGACGGCGGGCAACGCCCCGGCGGCCGGTGTGCTGAGCGCCGTCGAGGGCCTGCTCTCCGGCAACCTCAACGTGCTGAAGGTCGCGTCGGACGACTCCGGCTTCACCGCCTCCGTCCTCGCGGCGCTGGCCGCGCTCGACCAGACCGGGCAGATCGCGGCACGGTTGATCGTGCTGCACTTCTCGTCGTCGCGCACCGACTGGACGTCACGGATGCTCGGCGCCGCCGACGCCGTCGCGGTCTGGGGTGGCGAGGAGGCGATCGCGGGCGTCCGGGAGTTCGTGCAGCCCGGCACGCGGGTGGTCGACTGGGGCCCGAAGCTGTCGTTCGCCTACCTGACGGCCGACCTGTGGTCCGATGTGGACACTTTGCACGCGCTGGCAGCGGACGTCTGCCAGTTGGAACAGCAGGCGTGTTCCAGCCCGCAGGTGATCTACCTCGACACCGAGGACTCGGCGCAGGTCTTCGCGTTCGCCGAGCGGTTCGCGGCGGTGCTGGAGCTGACCGGGCCGCCGACCCGCGAGCCGTCGCAGGCCGAGTGGGCGGAGATCACGAACACCGTCGTCGTGACGCAGCTGGAGGAGCACCTCGGGTTCACGAAGGTGCACGCCGGTGGGCACTGGCGGGTGCTGGCGGACGTCCGGTTCGCGCCGCGCACCTCGCCGCTGTACCGGACGGTGTGGGTGAAGCCGTTGCCGCGCAAGCAGATCACGTCGGTGCTGCGACCGATGCGCCAGTACCTCCAGACCGTCGGGCTCGCGGCGGACCGGCCGGACACGGCTGCGTTGGCGCGGGCGTTCGTGTCGGTCGGCGTGCAACGGATCACCACGCCGGGGTCGATGCTCGGCGGGTACAGCGGCGAACCGCACGACGGCGTGTACGCGTTGCAGCGCTACAGCAACCGCGTCTCGGTGCAGCTCGACGACAGGTTCGCGTTCGACGCCGCGCTCGACGAACTGGCCGAGTCGCGCCAGCTGCCGGTTCCCGCGGTTCCGGTGACGGCGAAGTCGGACTTCGAGACGTTGCAGGACGGCCCGGCCGACGTGTACTTCCGCAGCGGCGGCAGTTCGGGCGCGCCGAAGCTCTCCGCCTACACCTGGGCCGACTGGGACGAGCAGATGTGGGTGGGCGCCGAGGCGTTGCTCGCGACCGGGCTCGACCCGCGGTCCGACCGGATCATGAACCTGTTCTTCAACGGGCACATGTACGCGAGCTTCGTCAGCTTCTTCTCGGCGTTGGAACGCATGAACGCCGTGCAGTTCCCGATGGGCGGCGAGTGGGGCCACCTGGACGCGATCGCCCAGGCCATCGTGGACAACCGGGTCGACACGCTGCTGACCGCGCCTTCGTTCGTGCAACGGCTCTTCGCCGAACACGGCGAGATGCTGAAGGAGTACGGCGGCATCCGCAAGATCTTCTACGCGGGTGAGCACTTCGGCGCGCAGGCCATCGCCCGGCTGCGGGACGAGTTCGGCGTCGAGGTGATCCGGTCGGCGGCCTACGCGACGGTCGACGCGGGCCCGATCGGCTACCAGTGCTCGGCGTCCACCGGCAAGGTGCACCACGTGCTCGCCGGCCTGCACACGCTGGAGATCCTCGACGACGACGATCGTCCGGCGCCGTCCGGCCGACTCGTGGTCACCACACACACCCGGCGTGGCCAGCGGCTGGAGCGCTACGAGATCGGCGACCTGGGCCGCTGGGTGCCCGGCGACTGCCCGTGCGAACGCCAGACCCCGCGCTTCGAGCTGCTCGGACGCACCGGGGACGTGTTCCGCACGGCCGCGCAGACGTTGAACTACCGGCGGTTCCTCACGGTCCTGGAGGACGAGTTCAGCTACTCCGGCGCGGTGCAGATCGAGCTGTCCGAGAACGCTTCCGGCGATGAGCTGGTCGTGCGGCTGGAACTCGGCCGCGCGCCCGAGCCGGCCGCGAGTCGTGACGTCCTGTTGGCTCAGTACGCCGAGGTCGCGGAGGCCGTCGAGAAGGACGAGCTGTTGTCGCTTCGGGTGGAGAACGTGCCGCTGGCGGACTTCCAGCGGACGCGCAGCAGCGGCAAGCTGATCGCCGTCGTCGACCAGCGCAGGAGCGCGTGATGTCCGTACTCGACCTCGTCTGTTACGCGCGCACGCACTCGCCGTTCTACAAGGAGCTCTACGACGGGTACGACTCGTCGACGCCGCTGGCCGGGCTGCCGGTGATCGACCAGGCCGCGTTCTGGGCCGCGAACACCGTGCGGCACAACCAGGTGCTGACCCAGGCCCACACCGACGGCCTGATCTTCAAGACCGGCGGGACGACGCGAGCCCCGCGCGTTTCCTTCTACACCAACGCGGAGTGGGACGCGATGTGTCGCACGTACGCGGAAACCCTTCCTGCCGCGGGACTTCGGCACGGTGACCGGATCGCGAACCTGTTCGCGGCCGGGGAACTGTACTCCAGCTTCATCTTCGCGTTGAACTCGTTGCAGCGCTCGCCGATCGACCTCGTGCAGCTGCCCGTGACCGGCAGCGCGCCGGTCGAGTTCACGTTGTCGACGATGCAGGACTTCGACGCCACCGTGGTCGCGGGCTTCCCAACGACGCTGTCCCGGCTGGCCGCGCACGTCGTCGCTTCGGTCGGCTCGCTTCCGTTGGTGCGACTGGTGTTGTTCAGCGGTGAGGCGTTGTACGACGACCAGCGCGCGTTGTTGGCCGAGGCGTTTCCGGGGGCCGAGTTCCGGTCGTTCGTCTACGGCAGCGTGGACGGCGGGATCATCGGCACGGCGGTGCTCGGCTCGGAGGACCCGCGGGTGTTCCGGGCGTTCGTGGACAGCTCGGTGCTGGAGATCGTCGACGTCGACACCGGCGCGCCGATCACCACGCCCGGTGTCGCGGGCCGGTTGCTCCAGACCGACCTGACCCGCCGGTTGCAGCCGATGATCCGGTACCCGGTCGGCGACCTGGCCGCGTGGGTGGACGTCGAGGACGGCATCTTCCGCCTGCTCGGACGTGCCGACGAGGGTGCGCGGGTCGGTCCGGTGACGCTGCACCTCGACCACCTGCGGGACGCGGTCGACCGTGCCGGGGTGGTGCACCAGGGCGTGCAGGTCGTGATCCGCCGGGTGGATTCGCGGGACCAGCTGGTGCTGCGGATCGCTGCGGCCGAGCAGGACCCTTCGCGGGTGCGGGACGAGGTCGACGTGATCAGCCCGCGGTTCGCGTTGCAGGTCGGACGTGGCGTGGTGGCGCCGTTGGCGGTGGAGTGGGTTTCGGCGCTGGAGGTGAATCCCCGCACAGGCAAGACCGTCCGGCTCCTGGATGAGCGCTCGGTCTAGTTAGTGTGGCTCCCGTGCGAAAGATCCTGGTCATCGGTATCGGCGCGGGCAACCCCGACCACCTGACGGTGCAGGCCGTCAAGGCGTTGCAGACGGTCGACGTGTACTTCGTGCTGGACAAGGGTTCCGTGAAGCAGGAGCTCGTCGACCTGCGCGCGTCGATCCTGGCCGAGCACGTGACGCGGCCGTACCGCTGGGTCGAGGGCCGGGATCCGGACCGCGACCGCACCCCCGCCGACTACAAGGCGACCATCGACGCGTGGCGCCGTGACCGTGCCGACGTCGTCCTGGGCCTGCTCGCCGAGCTGGGGCCGGACGAGGTCGGCGCGTTCCTGGTGTGGGGCGATCCGTCGCTCTACGACTCGACGCTGGCGATCCTCGACGACCTGCTGGCGCGCGGGGAGTCGTTCTCGGTGGAGGTGATCCCGGGCGTGACGTCGGTGGCGGCGTTGACGGCCGGGCACCGGGTGTCGCTGAACCAGGTCGGGAAGCCCGTGCAGATCACGACGGGGCGGCGGTTGGCTGCCGGGTGGCCGTCCGATGTGGACGACGTGGCCGTGATGCTGGACGCGCAGTACTCGTTCGAGGGCGTGGACCCCGACACGTGGATCTACTGGGGCGCCTACCTCGGGATGCCCGACGAGATCCTGGTGTCGGGGCGGGTAGGGGACGTCGCGGCGGAGATCCGCGCGGTGCGGTCGGAGGCCCGTGAGCGCAAGGGCTGGATCATGGACACCTACCTGCTGCGCCGCCCCTGATCAGTCTTCGACGAACCGGCGGACCGAGCGTTCGACGAGGTCCCGCGTCGCGTTCGGGGTGCTGAACGCGAGGATCGACGTGTGCACGACCAGGTTCAGCAGGTCCTCGGCGTCGAACGCGGTTGAGATCCGGCCCTCCGCCTGGGCCCTGGCGATGGCCGCGACCTTGACGTGGTGCGCCTCGACCTCCGCCTCCGGCAGCTTGTCGAAACCGTTCTCCAGCCGGTGGTACGCGGCGAGCCGGAGGATCTGCGGCTGCTCCAGGTAGGAGTCGAACAGCCTGCCCGCGTAGCCCGGCAGGTCGTCCGGGGTGATCGGGACCGACTCGATCATGCGGTCGATCTGGATCTTCAGCAGCTCGTCGAACAGGCCTTCCTTGCTGCCGAAGTAGGCGTAGATCATCGCCTTGTTGCAGCCCGCCTTGGCCGCGACGCGGTCGACGCGCGCGCCGGCGATGCCGTACTCGGCGAACTCGTCTAGAGCCGCTTCGAGCAGCTTGGCCTTGGTCGCTTCCTTGTCCCTCACCACGCCCCCATTCTAACCAACCGGTTGGTCGAGGCAACTAACCGTTTAGTTGACAGATGTCCGGAGACGTGGTTGCCTGGTTCTAGCAACCAACCGGTTGGTTAATCAGCGGGAGGAACAGGTCATGAAGGTCGCACTGGTCACGGGCGCTTCGTCGGGCATCGGCGAGTCCACGGCGGTTGAGCTGCACAAAGCCGGTTACACGGTCTACGCGGCGGCGCGCCGGGTGCAGCGGATGGAAGGGCTCGCCGCGCAGGGCATCAAGGTGCTGGAGATGGACGTGACCGACGACGAGTCGATGGTCGCGGGCGTCAAGCAGGTCATCGCGGAGTCCGGGCGGATCGACGTTCTCGTGAACAACGCCGGCTACGGGTCGTACGGGGCGTTCGAGGACGTGCCGCTGTCGGAAGGCAAGTACCAGTTCGAGGTGAACGTGTTCGGGCTCGCGCGGCTGGTGCAGTTGGTCGTGCCGCACATGCGCGCTCAACGCAGCGGTCGGATCGTGAACGTGTCGTCGATCGGCGGCAAGATCTACGAGCCGCTCGGCGGTTGGTACCACTCCACGAAGTTCGCGGTGGAGGGGCTGAGCGACTCGTTGCGGCTGGAGCTCAAGCCGTTCGGGATCGACGTCGTGGTGATCCAGCCCGGTGCGATCAAGACCGAGTGGGGCGGGATCGCCGTCGAGAACCTGCGCAAGCGGTCCGGTGAGGGTGCGTACAAGGAGCAGGTGCGGCAGCTGTCGGCGTTCTTCGGGCAGGTCGAGCGGGGTTCCGAGCCCAAGGTGATCGCGGACGTGATCGTGAAGGCGGCGAAGGCTCGCCGCCCGAAGACGCGGTACGCGGCGGGGTTCGGCGCGGGGCCGATCCTGTTCGCGCGCAGGGTGCTGTCCGACCGCGGGTTCGACGCGGTGTTCCTCGGCGCCATGCGGCGCGCGGGGCGTGTCTGAGCAGGTACCTTCGGTTCAGCACCACCGAGGGGAGTCGAGTGCACGAGGGGCTGTCGCGTGAGGCCGAGCAGCTGTACCTGGCGATGCTGCGAGGTGCCCGGAGCGAGCCCGGAACGGCGCACGACGAGCTGAAGCGACTGGGGCTGATCAGGGACGACGAGGTGCGGCCGCCGCGGTCGGCACTGGCCGCGATCGCGTCGAGTCACGAGGCCGCGGCCGTCCGGGCGCGCGAGACCGCCGAGGTGCTCGCCGCCGCCTACGCCTCGCATGGGGCGAAGGAGGTCGACTTCGTCGAGGTGCTCAAGGACGCGGACGAGGTGATCAGCGCGTTCGAGGAGATGCAGAGCCAGGCGAAGTCGGAGATCCGGGCTCTGGATCCGGGGTCGTACCTGAGCCCGCAGCCGGAGGCGAGTCCCGCGCAGCCTCCGGCGCTGGCCCGCGGTGTCGGGTACCGGGTGGTGTACGAGTCGGCGCTGTTGCAGACCGAACGCGGGTTCGCGTCGGTGCAGGAGAGCATCTCGGCGGGCGAGCAGGCGCGGACGTTCCCCGGGGTGCCGTTGAAGCTCGTGATCGCCGACGCGGACCGGGCGTTGATCGCCGTTCCGACAGTCACCGGCGGGAACGTCGTCGCACTTCTCATTCACCCGTCCGTGCTACTGAGTGCGTTGAGCGAGTTGTTCGAGGCGTTCTGGCGGATGGCGGTGTCGATCACCCCTGGGGGCCAGGAAGACACCCAGGAGGAGCCGACGACCGCCACCCGTCGGTTGATGGCGCTGCTCAGCGCGGGTCTGACGGACGAGTCGATCGCCCGCGAACTCGGTGTCAGCGAGCGGACGGTGCACCGCCGGGTGAGCCGGTTGCAGCAGTTGCTGGGGGCGCAGACCCGGTTCCAGCTCGGTGTCCAGGCGTCACGGCGGGGTTGGCTTTAGTCACTGGTTGTGATTGGCGCACCGATCTTCATCACTCTGTGAACACGATCGGTGACGGTTTCCTGACATGGCGACTTTCTGCCATCACCCAGGAGTGTTAAACGCGGCGTTTTCCCCTTCTCCTTTGTCGCAAGCACGGTCTCACCCAGGCCGTGCGGGGGCAGAAGGGGAACCACCGTGAGGAAGTACTTCAGAGGCGGCGTCGCCGTGGTGACGGGGGCGCTCATCGCGTCGAGCCTCGTGCTCACCCCGGCCGCCGGCGCAGCCGCCAAGCAGGACCCGGACACGGCCGCGCTCGCGGGTGCGCTCGCCACGCAGAAGGTGACCTGGGAGGAGTGCACCTTCCCCGGCGTCGACCCGGCCACCGTGGCCAAGTTCAAGACCGTCAAGGGCCTCGCCTGCGCGACCGTCCAGGTCCCGCGCGACTGGCACAACCCGGCCGACGGCAACACGATCGGCATCCGCGTCTCCAAGACCGAGACCGCCTACAAGGGCACCAGCCGCCAGGGCATCGCGCTCGTGAACCCCGGTGGTCCCGGCGGTTCCGGCCTGCCGTGGGGCGCGGCGATGGCCCTGCGCACCCCGGTCCTCGCGGGCCAGTACGACTTCATCGGGTTCGACCCGCGCGGCGTCGGCCTCTCCACGCCGCTCACGTGCAGCTACACCGTGCCGAACAGCACTGACGTCAACGTGCTGAACAAGGCCAAGGTCGACGGCTGCCTCGAGAACCCGCTCACGCAGTTCATCACCACCGAGCAGACCACGTACGACATGGACTTCATCCGTGTCCTGCTCGGCGAGAAGAAGATGAGCTACATCGGCTACTCCTACGGCACGTGGCTCGGCACCTGGTACGGCGCGACGTTCCCGTCCAAGGTCCACCGCATGCTGCTCGACTCGGCCGTCGACGCCTCGCAGTCGACCCTCGAGAACACCTGGGACCTGCAGCCGCGCACCCGCGACCGCCAGTTCCAGGAAGCCCTGCTGCCGTTCATGGCCCGCAGCGCCGACAAGTACGGCCAGGGCAGCGACCCGATGGAGATCCGCCGCAAGTGGGAGAAGGGCGGCGGCACTCGTGAGTTCGTCGGCCAGCTCTTCGTCGCGTGGTTCGTGATCCCGGCGATGTACGACACCTCGCAGTACCACGTGGCCGCCTCGGCCGTCGCCTCCGTGATCGACGCGACCAACCCGGCCGCTTCGGACTCGGAGAAGGTCGAGCAGATCGTCGCGAAGATGCTGTCGATCCCCGGCACCACCGACGACAACAAGGCGTTCATCACGAAGGCCAAGAACAACGCCCTCGCCGCCATCGCCAAGAAGGAGCGCGTGGCCGTCAAGTCGACGACCGCCGCCGCCGAGGTCGAGACCTGGGACGCCACCTTCGAGGCGATCCGCTGCCAGGACGGCCAGTGGAACCAGAACCTGCACTACTGGAACTACTGGCTCGCGGACCTGACCGTGAACGCGCCGTTCATCGCGCCGTTCATGAGCACCCCGCTCTGCGCCTACTGGCCGGCCAAGACCTCGATGCCGAAGCCGGACAAGAAGACGTTCCCGCGTCTGCTCGTCGCCCAGGCCGAGCTCGACGCCGCCACCGCCTACGAGGGCGGCCTCGCCACCGCGAAGGCCCTGCCGAACGCGAAGCTGATCAGCGTCGACAACGAGGGCTCGCACGGCCTGTTCCCGTACAACACGGACTGCGTCGACGACCCGATCGTCTTCTACTTCCAGACCGGCGCCACCCCGCGCAAGCAGTTCACGGGCTGCCAGGCGGTCCCGCTGCCGAACGAGGACAAGACGTTCGACGTCGGCGGCAAGCTGACCAACGGCAAGGTGCAGATCAAGATGATCACGCCGGCCGTGAAGCAGGCCAACAAGATCGTGAAGGACCTGCTCAGCGGGTCGTCCACGGCGGCGGCCGACGAGTCGGGCATGCCGGCCAACCTGTAACACCCCTTTGAGGCTGCGGCCCCGGTGCGCGTTGCGCGCCGGGGCCGTTTCCATGCCTGGGGATCTAGCGCTGCCACCACTTCTTGCGGACGACGTCCACGATCACGCACGTGATGTTGTCCGGGCCGCCGTTGCCGTTCGCCAGCGCGATCAGCTGCCACGCCGCCTCAGTTCCGTCCTCAGTGGACAACAGCACGTCGTGCACGTCCTCCAGGTCCGTGTAGTCGGTGAGGCCGTCGCTGCACAGCAGGTACCGGTCGTCCACCTTGGCCTGGTGCCAGGACAGGTCGGGATCGTGCGAGTTGCCGGACTGCAAAGCCCGCAACACATACGCACGCCGCGGGTGCACAAGAGCTTCCTCCGGCGTCATGCGGCCGGCGTCCACCAGGGCCTGGACCATGGTGTGGTCGTGGGAGAGCTGGCGGAGTTCGCCTTCGCGCAGCACGTAAGCGCGGGAGTCGCCGATGTGGGCCAGCTGGAAGGCGAGGCCTTCCCAGCGGATGGCGGTGAGGGTGGTGCCGGCGCCGGTGGGGGTTTCGGCGTCCAGGCGGCGGGCTATTTCTGACACGGCTGGGCCCAGGTCGCCTTGCCAGGTCGCGAGGACATCGACCGCGAGCGCGCTGGCCACTTCGCCGTGTTCGTGGCCGCCCATGCCGTCCGCCACCGCCTGGAGGTCCTGGCGGACGTAGACCGAGTCCTCGTTGTGCTCGCGGACGAGCCCCGGATCGGTGGCCACGGCGATGCGCAGCTCGTGTGTCATGTTTCTAGTAGAGCAGTTGTGAAGTGAGTTCACAAGCAATACGGTTGTGAACATGGATGAGACTGTCAGCGCCGGGGACATCGCTCGGCTCGCCGCGGTGGGGCGGGCGGCCGTGTCCAACTGGCGGCGGCGGTTCGAGGACTTTCCCTCGCCGGTCGGCGGGACGGCGTCCAGTCCGTTGTACCTCCTCAGAGACGTCGAGGTGTGGCTCAAGCGCAACGGGAAAGCGTTCCGGGTGTCGCCGGCGGAGAGGTTGTGGACGCAGCTGCGGACGCACGACGACCTCCGTCTCGGTGAGGCACTGGCCAACACGGAAACGGACGACGAGACGTTCGAGTTCCTGCACGCGCGTTACCTGGAAGCCCACTCACGGCTGCTCAACCCCACACCGCCAGAAGTCATCGAGGCGCTCCTTGCCACCACCGACGGCGACACGGTCATCGACCCGGCGTGCGGCACCGGCAGCCTGCTCAAGGCGTCCAAGGCCAGGAACAAGATCGGCCAGGAGATCGACCCCGTGTCGGCGGTCATCGCGAGACGGCGAATGCCCGACGCACAGATCATCACCGGCGACTCGCTGCGCCACAACGGGATCGCGCACAAGGCGGACGCGGTCATCTGCGATCCGCCGTGGCACGACAGGACGTGGGGGCACGAGGAACTCGTCGGCGACGCCAGATGGACCTACGGCCTGCCACCCCGAGGCGAACCCGAACTCGCCTGGCTCCAGCACTGCCTCTCCCTCACCAAGCCCGGCGGCCTGGTAGCCGTCCTGCTCCCCTCGGCAGCAGCGACGAGGCGACCGGGCAAGCGCATCCGCGGCAACCTGCTCAGGACCGGAGCCATCCGGGCGATCATCACCGTCACCCCCGGCCGCGACCTCTGGCTGCTGAGGAACCCGACAGGCCGCGCCCCCGAACACATCGCACTCCTACAACGGCCAGGCCCCCTCGACCCCAACACCAGGGTCATCGACCTGCTCGACGACGACGTCGACCTGAGCCCGACGCGACGCACCGGCACCGACGCGACCGAGTACATCAACGCGGTCTTCACCCCGCCGACCCTGCCCGAACTCCAAGCAGTGGCCCCGCCGATGACCACCATCGGCGACCTCATCCGCACCGCACCGGGCACGCACCCCGTCACGTCCCCCACCGGCGCCGTCTACGAGATCGACCCGCGCAAGATCGACCCCGACTTCCTCGAAGGTGTCCTGAAAGCCGCGTTCGCCCGCACGCCGACGGGATCGACCAGGCTCGACGTCAAGCGCACGCAGGTGCCGTCGCTCCCGCTCGCCGAGCAACGCAAGTACGGACAGGCCTTCCACCAGCTCAAAGAGGCCGAAGAGAAGCTCAACGACGCGGCCGAGCTGATCAGGATCGGGTACGCCGGGTTGCTGCAGGGCCAGATCGGCCCGCGGTGAAGGTTAGGCTTCGGAAGTGCTGATCGCCGACCGCTACGAGATCGACGACCTGCCGCTGGGGCGGGGCGGCATGGGTGCCGTGCACGAAGGCCGGGACCTAAGGCTCGACAGGAGAGTCGCGGTCAAGCTGCTCAGGCTGCCCGGCAGCGACGACGAGGTGGCGCACCGGTTCGCGCGCGAGGCCAGGATCGTCGCCGGCCTGGAACACCCCGGAGTGCCTGTCCTGTACGACTTCGGCACCCACGAGCAGCGCCTCTTCCAGGTCATGCAGTTCGTCGAGGGCGTCACGGTCGCGGACCTCGTCGGCGAGTTCGGCCCGCTGCCCGAGGCGTGGGCCGCGAACATCGCCGCCCAGGCCGCCGCCGTGCTGACGACGGCCCACGACCGCGGCATCTGCCACCGGGATCTCAAGCCCACCAACCTGATGCTGTGCCCGGACGGCGCGGTGAAGGTGCTGGACTTCGGCCTGGCGCTGCTCAAGGAGAGCGACGTGGCGCCGTTCAGCCGCGCCGGGCAGATCCTCGGCACGCCGAGTTACATGGCCCCGGAGCAGATCCAGCGCGGCACCGCCGAACCGCGGAGCGACCTGTACGCACTCGGCTGTGTGTTGCACGAAATGCTGACGGGCGAACAACTCTTCACCGGCCCGACGGCCTATGCGGTGTTCGACAAGCACGTCAAGGAAGCGCCGCCGCAGCTGAAGAGCCCGCTCAACGCCACGCTGCAAAGCCTGCTGGCCAAGGAACCCGACGGACGCCCCGACACCGCGATGGACGTTTTCGAGGCCCTCCAACCGTTTGCGCAGAACCCACCGCCACTGCCCGGTTTCGTCCACGAGGACTCGACGGCGATGTACGCGAGCGTGCAGGTCAGGCCGGGATTCGGTTCACCTCGTGATCACCGGTCGCCCACAGGTGTTGCACCGCGTACGCCCGCCACGGCCGCCACGCCTCCGCGCGCCTGACCAGCGCAGCGGGCGTCGACGGCAGGCCCAAAGCCTCGGCGGCCAGCCGAATCCCGAGATCCGTCGGCAGGAACGCGTCGGGATCCCCCAAAGAGCGCATCAGGATCGACTCAACGGTCCACGGCCCGAACCCCGGCAACGACGAAAGCCATTCCCGCGCAACGACTCGGTCAGCCGCAGGCGAAAGGTCCAAACCGGACTCCAAAGCCTCCAGCAACGCCGCCATCGTGCGCCGACGAGACTCCGGCATCGCCAAAGAAGCAGGATCGAACGACAGCGGGAACAGGAACAGGTCCCCCGCCGGCGTCCCCTCAGCCGCAACGAGCCGAGCGGCGTGCGTCCGAGCCGCCTTCGTCGACACCTGCTGCCCCAGCACGGCCCTGATCGCGAACTCGGCGCCATCCACCGTGCGCGGCACACGACGGCCAGGAGCGGCCGCGACCAACGGTGCCAAAAGCGGGTCGGCGGACAACGCCTCATCGACCGCGAATGGATCCACGTCGAGGTCGAGAAGGAACCGGCAAAGGTCTAGAGCACTTGCCGAATCGCGAGAATCCGACAGGTCGAGGACACACTCGACGTAGTTCGGGAACGGTTGCAAAGCCGCGACGCCAAAGCCGTAAGGAAGTCGCAAGGTTCGCCGGTAGACACCGTCCCGCCACTCCTCCACGCCGGGCACGGCGGTGGCGATGAGGTGGCCGAACAGGTTGTCAGGACACAGCGGTGGCTGAAAGTGCAAGCGTTCCGAGAACGTCGCCGGCGGCATACCGCCAAGCATGACGCCATTCCAACCGAGACGCTGGCGGGAAAGCGACATCATTCTGGACGGGGCCAACCGGGTGACCTGCTACTCGGCGCGAAAATCCGTGGCTAGGCTGACCGTCGCGCCGTTGCAGGAGTTGTCGGATTTTCAGCAGGGAAGGGCGGCGTCGCGTGCGATGAGGGCGGCTTGGACGCGGTTGTCGCACCGAAGTTTCGTCAGCAGTCGGCTGACGTGGGCTTTGATAGCCCCCTCCGAGAGGTACATGAGCCTTGCGATGCGTGCGTTCGCCATGCCTTGCGCCAAGTACACGAGCACTTCCTGCTCCCGCCGGGTGAGCAGGCCGATGCGGCTGCGTGCGGCGTCCCGTCGTTCCGAGTCGGCGCCGGTGAAGTGGTCGATCAACGCACGGGTCGCGGACGGCGAGAGCATCGCCTCTCCGGCGGCGACGGCACGCACGGCCTTCACGAGAGCGTCGGGTTCGCCGTTCTTGAACAGGAATCCCGCCGCGCCCGCGCGCAACGCGGGGAACAACATCTCTTCGGTCTGCGGGGTGCACAGCATGATCACCTGGGTGCCCGGGACGTGCCTGCGCACCATCCGCACCGCGGTGAGCCCTTCCATGCCGGGCATCGACGCGTCCATCAGCAACACCTGCGGACGTTGCCGCCGCGCGAGTTCCAACGCCCCGCCGCCGTCGCCCGCCTCGCCGACCACCGCGACGTTGCCGCTGCGCTCCAGCACTCCGCGGACACCCGTGCGGATCAACACCTCGTCGTCGGCGATGCCGACGGTGATCGTGCGCGGTTTGTCCACGAGCTGCAGCCCTGCGCTCGCCCACGAGGTGCTCGTCGTCAACGTCATGCGCACTCCCTGTCAGACCGGACCAGCTTCCAGTTTGTTCCCGAACGAGAGCGCCGGGAAGGCATGCATAACGAGCAGGTTGCGAACCGTCTCACGCACACGGAGGCGTAACGGGTTGCACGTCCAGGGCCACCGCCCACGAACAGCGCAAACGCCGGAGCGAGACAGGAACCTCCTGCCGTTACGGCTTGCGGAGAGGGACTCATGACCAGCACCGGACGTTGCGCTCTGTGCGACGGCGCGCTGCCTCCCGCCACCTCCGAGCAACGCAGGTCCTACTGCTCCAACGCCTGCCGCCAACGGGCGTATCGACGCCGTGTGACCGTTACGGCACCAACGCCCGTTACCAGGCAAAACCTGCGTGTCCTCTCCAACCTGCCTGCTGCCCGCGACACGTTCGTAGGCCGCCAGCAGGAGCTGTCGAAACTCGACCAGCTGTTGCGCAGGCATCGTCTCGTTACGCTCGTCGGCAGTGCGGGTGCGGGCAAGACGAGGCTCGCGCTGGAGGCCGCCGGACGACTCAGGCGTGGCCGCACGGACCGCGTCCTGCTCGTCGAACTGGGCGAGATCACCACTTCCCGAGACGTCGTGCCAGCCCTCGCTGACGCGCTCGGAGTGGCCGCCGAGACCGACGAACCGTTGCGCGACACCGTGCTCGAGACGCTGGTGAACATGAAGGTCGTCGTGGTGCTCGACAACTGCGAACACCTCCTCGACACCTGCGCCGAACTCACCGACGTGCTGCTCAACCGCTGCCCCGGCGTCCGGGTGCTCGCGACGTCGCGCGAGGCGTTGTGGATCACCGGCGAGGTCAGCTTCCACGTCGAGGGCCTGCCGGTCCCGTCGACGGACCGCGACCTCGTGACGACGGCGGCACCGCGCTCTGAGGCCGTGAAGCTGTTCGTGGACCGTGCGCGCGAACGCAAGCCCGACTTCCGTCTGTCCGTGGACAACACAGCTGCTGTGGCGTTGTTGTGCGCGCGTTTGGAAGGCATGCCGCTCGCCATCGAACTCGCGGCGCGCTGGGTGCGGTTGCTGCCGGTCGCGGACATCTGCGACCGCCTGGACGAACCGCTGGAACTGCTGACCTCGGGCTGCCGCAAGTCGCCGCGGCAGAGCTCGTTGCGGGAGGCCATCGACTGGAGCTACCAGCTGTTGCAGCCGGACGAGCAGTTCGCGTTGCGGCGGCTCTCCGTGTTCGACGGCGGCTTCGACCTGGGCGCGGCCACCGAGGTCTGCTCGTCGGAACGGTCGGCGGAACCGGTGCTGGACGTGCTCTCGCGGTTGCAGGCGAAGTCCCTGGTGACGGCCGTGCCCGGCACGACGAGGTTCCGGCAGCTGGAGACGATCCGGTTGCACGCCAAGGAGAAGCTGCTGGCGGCAGGCGAACTGGACGTCGCCTACGAGGCGCTGGCCCGCTGGTTCACCGACCTGTCGGACGTGCTGATCACCGCACCCATGTCGATGTCGGCGGACGTGCAGCACAAGCTCGACAACCACGTCGACAGCCTGCTGGGCACCGTCGAATGGGCGGCCGACCGCGCCGACGAACGGTTGCTGCTGTTGACGTCCGCGCTGGCCGACTGCGCTGCCCGGCGCGGACGGCTGGGCCAGGCGCGGGTGATGCTCCGGGACGCGTTGCGCCGACCGTCCACTCGCGACGACTACCGCTGTGTGGCGCTGAACCACGCGGCCCGGTTCGCGGCCGAGCAGGGCGACCACGGCGAGGCACTGGAACTCTCCGCCGAGGCGTCGCGGCTGGTCAGGACCATCGGGCAACCGGCGTTGCTGATGAGCAGCCGCAGCACGCTGGCGGCCGTGCAGCAGTCGTCCGGCGAGTGGGAGGCGTCGGACAAGAACAACACCGAGTGTCTAAGGGTCGCCGAGTTGCTGGGCGAGCCATTGGCCCGTGCGACGGCATTGGTCGATTTGGCACGCACGGCCTTGTCGCTGGGCAAGCACGAACGCGCCGAAGAGAACGTCATGTCGGCGTTACCCCTCTCGCGCGCGTCGGGCGTCCCCGCGCGCATCGCCTCCGCTTTGAACACACGCGGCGCCGTCGCGTTGGTGCAGGGCGACCTGGACGAGGCCACGCACGCGTTCCAGGAAGCACTGCGCATGGACGGCATCAACCCGTTGACCGCCCCAGACGCCCTTGAGGGTTTGGCCGTGGTCGCGTTGACGCGCGGTCAGGCAGAGCGCGCGCTACGGCTAGAGGCCACCGGACGCGCCATGCGCCGTTCGGTCGGTGTGGTGCCGAACCCGTTCTGGGCAGAGAAGGTCAACGGAGCGATGCGCACCGCACGGCTGATGCTGTCCGTCGCGCGCGCAGAGGCGGCATCAACGCCGTTGACAGCGGCGGAAACCGAGGCGTTCATCCAGGACGAGGTGTGGCTGGACCGCACCGAAGCCGCGTTCGACGCCCTGGACGACCACGAACGCCGCGTGATCGCCCTGCTGGCCACCGGCCTGACCAACCAGCAGATAGCCAACCGCCTCAACGTGTCCGTGCGGACCGTGGCCTCCCGGCTGCACCGGCTGCGCGACAAACTGGGCCTGCGCAGCCGGGAGGACATCGCCGCGTGGGGAGCGGAACGCGCTATCGGCTGAGCGCGTAGACGCTCACCCAGAGCTGGCAGATCTCTTCGGCCGCGATCCGGGCATCCGCCGCCTGGAGCGCCGCCAGCTTCAACACCTCGGCGTTCTTTGCCGTGGTGGCGTTGGGAATCGCGAGCACCGTCATCCCGGCCGAGTGCGCCGACCGGATGCCGGACGCCGAGTCCTCGACCGCCAGGCAGTTCGCGGGGTCGAGCCCGAGCTTGCGCGCGGCCAGCAGGTACGGGTCCGGCGCCGGCTTGCCGCGGGTGACGTCGTCCCCGGTCACGATGGCCTCGACGTGCCTGCGGAGCCCGGACGCCGACGCCGCCGCCCGCACGTACCGGCGCGGCGACGCCGACACGAGCCCGACCGGCCCGAGTTCGGCAGCCTGGGCGACCAGTTCCGCGGCCCCAGGCAGCAGCCCGAACTCTCCGCGCGCGATGGCGTCCACCATGCCGTCGACGCACTCGGAGGTCGCCCGTTCCGGCGTGAGGTCCCCGCACCGTTCGGCGAGGTAGGCACCCCAGGTCGACGTTCCCTGGATCGCGGCCCAGTCCTGCGCGGTCCAGCGGTAGTCGTGGCGGGCCGCGACGGTGCCGATCACCCGCTGCCAGGTCGCCGCGCTGTCCACGAGGGTGTCGTCCAGGTCGAAGATCGTCGCGAGAAGCGTCACTCGATCATGGTTGGCACCGGGACGGCGGGGACGCAGTCCGGACTAGGCGGTTTGACCCGATGGTGCGAACTTGCCGACCTTCACTGAGAGCAGGAACGCCGACCACGAGCCGGGGGCGACGGGCAGGTGGGTGGCGGGTGCCTTGCTGTCGCGGAGACCGACGCCGCGGCCGACCTCGACGCAGTTGCTCGCGTTCGCGCTGTAACTGCTCTTCCGCCACATGCCAGGTGCCCCCTCAGGTCGCGAGGTCGGAGATCCTCTTCCTGGATTCTTCCGCATCCAGTGCGAGCCGGTCGATCGCTTCCACCACCTTCTCGTAGCCCTGGACGGCCTCCTTCCGCTCGATGATGAGGTTCGACTTCTCGGTCTCCAGGAAGACCACCGGCTCGATCCTGTCGAACCGCATCAACTCGAACGTGCCCGCCGCGCCGGGATGGGCCCCGACCGAGAAGGGCACCATCCGGATGTCGATGTACGGCCGGACAGACATCTGTAGCAGGTGATGGAGCTGCGCACGCATGACGTCGGCCCCGCCCACGGGCGCCAACAGGATCTGTTCGTGGATGTAGAAGGTGCACGCGAGCCGCTGCCTGAAGACCTCTTGCATCCCGATCCGCGCGGCCACAGCTTGTTCGATCGCATCCTGCGGAAAGCTGGCGGAGGTGCGGAACAGCGCCCGCATGTAGTCGGGGAGCTGCACCAGTCCGGGGATGACCAGCGGGCACCAGCTCACGAACTTCTTGGCCTTGAACAGGTGCTCGAGGAACGTCCTGGGGAGGATCGGCTGTGTCTCGCCGTGGTGCTGCCACCAGTCCTTGACCTCTGTCTCGCGGTAGAGGCGCAGCAGGTGGTCGCGCTCGGCCGGTGCGATCCGACAGAAGCTCAGCAGGATGGCGACATCGACCTCGGTGCAGCCGCCCTTGCCGTTCATCAGGTCCGAGAGCTTGCCTGGGTCCCAGTCGATCTTCTCGCAGATCTCGCGCGCGGTCATGCACGTGCTGGCGACCGCCGCCCGTATCGCGTCGCCGAACTCGCGGCCGCGTGCCGTGGAGAAACGCTTTGGCATGGAACGAAGCTAGGGCCGACCGTCCTCTTCGCACAGTCACCAGGGCAGAAGTCCGCCCGAAGGGCTGTCGTCTCGGAACCCCTCCAATGGTTAACCAAATAGACCGAAACAAGACAGGCCGGGCTTACTAAACCGTTTTCGGACTGCTCCGTTCGAGTGACGGCAGAGGTCTAGACCTTGACCTTCGAGTGGTCTAAACCACATCGTTCCGGTACCCCCTGCGACTGAGGAGACCGATGTCCAAGTTCCGATGGCATCTAGCTGCTCTCTTCGCGGCCCTGTCCGCGTTGGTCCTCGGAATCGTCGTCGTGCCCGCTGCTAGCGGTGCCGGTGGCGTTTCCGCCACGTTCTCCAAGGGTTCGGACTGGGGAACGGGCTTCGAGGGCAAGTACACGATCAAGAACAACAGCGCGGCGGCCCTGACGTCGTGGACGGTGGAGTTCACGCTCCCCGCCAACCACAGGGTCACGTCGCTCTGGGACGGCTCGTACACGACGAGCGGCCAGAACGTCACGGTCAAGAACACCTGGAACGGCAACATCGGTGTCGGCGGGTCGGTGAGCTTCGGCTTCAACGGCGCGTACACCGGGTCGTTCGGTGCTCCGACCAACTGCAAGCTCAACGGTGGCTCGTGTGAGGCCGGCGGGACGAACCCGACGACCACCACGACGACGTCGACCACGACGACTACCACCACCACGACCACCACGACGACGACCACGACTGGTACGCCGCCGCCCGGTGGGAAGATCAACCTCGGTTACTTCACCGAGTGGGGCACCTACCCCGCCAAGAACTACCTGCCGAAGAACATGGACACCTCCGGCACAGCCGCGAACATCACGCACATCAACTACTCGTTCGGCAACGTGACGAACGGCCGTTGTGTGATCGGTGAGTCGTTCCCGGCGATCGAGAAGTCGTACACGGCGGCCGAGTCGGTCGACGGCGTCGCTGACGTGTGGGACGCGCCGGTTCGCGGTGCCTTCAACCAGCTGCTGAAGCTGAAGAAGAAGTACCCGCACATCAAGGTGCTGTACTCGTTCGGTGGTTGGACCTGGTCCGGTGGCTTCGCTCAGGCGGCCGCCTCCGAGGCCTCGCGCCAGACCTTCGCGGACTCCTGCTACTCGCTGCTCGAGGACCCGCGCTGGGCGAACCTGTTCGACGGCATCGACATCGACTGGGAGTACCCGAACGCCTGTGGTCTCACCTGCGACACGAGCGGCTTCGACTCCTACCGCCTGCTGATGCAGAAGCTGCGCCAGAAGTTCGGCCAGAACTACCTGGTCACCTCGGCCATCACGGCGGACGGCACCAACGGTGGCAAGATCGACGCCGCTGACTACGCCGGTGCTGCTCAGTTCGTCGACTGGTACAACGTCATGACCTACGACTACTTCGGTGCGTGGGCTGCTCAGGGTCCGACGGCTCCGCACTCGGCGCTGACGAACTTCGCCGGCATCCCGACCGCAGGCTTCTACTCCGACGCGGCGATCCAGAAGCTCAAGGGCAAGGGCGTCGCGTCCAAGAAGCTCCTGCTCGGCATCGGCTTCTACGGCCGCGGCTGGACCGGCGTCACGCAGGCTGCTCCTGGCGGCACGGCGACCGGCCCCGCGCCGGGCATCGAGCCGGGCATCCAGGACTACAAGGTGCTCAAGACCTCCTGCCCGGCCAACGGCACGGTCGCGGGTACCGCGTACGCGAAGTGTGGTGACCAGTGGTGGAGCTACGACACCCCGGCCACCATCGGCGGCAAGATGTCGTACGCGAACAGCCAGGGTCTCGGTGGCGCCTTCTTCTGGGAGATGTCCGGAGACACCTCGAACGGTGAATTGGTGAAAGCGATGAAGAACGGCCTCGGCTGATCTTCATAAACGCCGGGAGGGGAGCTGGGTCAACCCAGCTCCCCTTTTGTTTTGCCTGGAACTTCAGCAGAAGTGCTGGTTCATCAGCTTGCGGTAGGCGTCACCGGGTTCGGCGTTGCTGCCGTTGTCGGTGACGGACAGCTCGAAGCGCCTGCCGTCCGGTGCGCCGAGCATCAACGACGCGTAGCCGTGGATCGTGCCATCGTGGCCGTAGATCGTGGCGCCGCACTCCAGCTTCACCACCGAGAGGCCCAGGCCGTAGCCGGGGCTGACGGTCGTGGTGCGTGTCAGTTCCCTTTGCTGGGCGGGTTTCAGGAGCTTGCCAGCGAGCAGCGCAGCCAGGAACGTGTCCAGGTCACGGGTCGTCGAGATCATCTCCCCCGCCGCTCCTCCCCACGACGGGTTGAGGCGCGTGACGTCGATGACGTTCCCCGAAGCGTCCGGGTAGTAGCCGTGGGCGTGCCGTCCCGGAATGTCCACTGTGGCGCGTGGCAGCACGGTGTCGTTCAGGCGCAACGGCTTGATGATGCGCTGCTCGACGGCGTGCTGGTACGGCCTGCCGGTCAGCTTCGCGATGAGCATGCCCAGCACGATGTAGCCGGTGTTGGAGTAGCTCTGCCCCTTGCCCGGCTCGAAGAGCAACGGGCGACTGGTGGCGATGTCGACGAGTTCCTGCTCGGTCCACGTCTTGAAGCGGATCGCGTGGAATACGGCGGGGTCGAGCGGCAACGCCTCCGCGTGGTCGTAGAGGCCGCTGGTGTGTTGCAGCAACTGGCGGACGGTGATGCGGGCGTCGACCAGGCCGGGCAGGTAGCGGACCACCGGAGCGTCCAGGTCGATCTTGCCCTCGCCTGCCAGCTGAAGCACCACAGTGGACACGAACGGCTTGGTGACGCTGCCGATGCGGAAGGTTCCGTTGTGCGGCACGGGTTTGCGCGAGCCTCGTTCGGCGAATCCCGAACGGAGCGTGTCGCGGCCGTCGATGCGGACCTGGATGCCCAGCGCGCCGCCGGACTTCGTCAGTTCGTCGATGGTCTTCTGAACGTCGGAGTGTTTCGGCTCCGCCGCCGCGGCGGTGCCGGCGGTGGCCAGCAACGCCGCGGCGGTCAGGGCGGCTACGAGTCTCATGGTCAGCAGAAGACCTCGGTGAGGATCCGGTTGAAGGCCTCGCCGGGGTTGCCCTCGGTCGGACCGCTGGTGGCGTTGAGCTCGAAGCGCTTCTTGGTGTCCGGCGAGGTCAGCAGCTGCGACGAGTAGCCGGGGATGCCGCCGCCGTGACCCCACACCTTCGCACCGCACGGCAGGGTCTCGACCTGGAGGCCGAGGCCGTACCCGGGGCTCACCGCGGTGGTCTTGCTGATCTCCTTCTGCTGCGCGGGCTTCAGCAATTTGCCGTCGGCCAGCGCGTCGATGAACGTGTCGAGGTCGCGGGTCGTGGAGATCATCTCACCGGCCGCCCAGGCGACCGAAGGGTTCATCTTGGTGATCTCCGACGGCTGCCCCGCCACGACCCAGTACGCCCGCGCGTGCGGGCCGCTGATGGCGGCCTTGTCGCCGGGCACCTCGGTGTCGTTGAGGCGCAACGGCTTCAGGATGCGTTGTTCCACCGCCTTCTCGTAGGGCTTGCCGGTGATCTTCTCGACGAGCAGCCCGGCGACGACGTAGTTGGTGTTGGAGTAGTTCCACTGGGTGCCGGGGTCGAAGTCCAGCGGCTTGCTCGTGGCCAGCGCGAGGAGTTCGGCGGGTTCCCAGTGCTTGTACCGGATCTGCTCGAACGCGTCCGGGTCGAGCGGCAGCCCATCCGTGTAGTTGTAGAGGCCGCTGGTGTGTTGCAGGACCTGGCGGACGGTGATGCGCTCGTCGATCAGGCCGGGCAGGTAGCGGACGACGGGCGCGTCCAGGTCGACCTTGCCCTCCCCCACGAGCTGGAGCACCACCGTCGACACGAACGTCTTCGTGATGCTGCCGACGCGGAACCTGCCGTCCGCCGGAACAGGACGGGAGCTGTTCAGCTCCGCCTTTCCGGAGACGGCCGTGAAGCGCTGCCGTCCGTCGGTCACCCTGGCCTGCACGCCGAGCGCCGCGCCGCTCTGCGTGACCTGGTCGAGAGCCTGCTGGATGACCTTGCGGTCGACGCTTGACGTGTCCGCCGAAGCGATGCCCGTGGTGGTCAGAGCCAGCAGGCTCGTTGCCGTGACTGTTGCTATCAGTCGAATCCCCATGTGCCCCAGCTAATCGAGGCACGGCGTGCGCGCACATCCACCTTGAGTCGCACGCGAACCCTAGGGGTCGTCAGCAGAAGACGGCGTCGACGATCTTCTCGTAGCCCTCGGTCGGGTCGGTGACCTCAGGGCCGGTGGTGAGGCTGATCGAGCCGCGGCGCTTGGTGTCCGTGCTGGTGAACATGGCCGAGACGTAGCCGGGAACGCCGCCGCTGTGGCCGATGACGGTGGTGCCGCAGGAGAGCCGGTCCACGTCGACGCCGAGACCGTACTTCGGGCTCACGGCGGTGGTCTTCAGCAGTTCGGCCTGCTGAGGTGCCTTCAGCAGCCTGCCGTCGATCAACGCGTCGACGAACGTGTCGAGGTCGTGGGTCGTGGAGATCACGTGCCCGGCGACCCAGCCGAACGACGGGTTGATGCGGGTGATGTCGGACGGCTTGCCCTGGTAGGTCCAGTAGGCGTGGGCGTGCGGTCCGCGGACCTCGACGTCGTCGATCGGGAACGTGGTGTCCCGCAGCCCCAACGGCTGCACGATCCGTTGCCTGACCTGCTGCTCGAACGTCCTGCCGCTGACCTTCTCGATGATCAGGCCGACGATCGTGTAGTTGGTGTTGGAGTACTCCCAGCGCGTGCCGGGTTCGAAGTCGAGCGGCTTGTCGGTGGCGATCTTGATGATCTCCCGCGGTTCCCAGTGCCGGTAGCGGATCGGTTCGAAGGTGTCCGGGTCCAGCCGGATGGTCTCGGTGAAGTTGTGCAGGCCGCTGGTGTGCTGCAGCAGGTTCCGGACGGTGATGCGCCCGTCGACGAGGCCCGGCAGGTAGCGCTCCACCGGTGCGTCCAGCACCAGCTTGCCCTCGCCGACCAGCTGCAACGAGACCGTCGAGGCGAACGTCTTGGTGATGCTCCCGGCCCGGAACCTGCCGTTCGCCGGGACGGGCCGGGAGCTGTTCAGCTCGGCTTTGCCGGAGCGCGCGGTGAAGTGCTCACCGTCGCGCGTCACGCGGATCTGCGCGCCCAGCACGCCGGCCTGGACCATCTGGTCCAGGCCTTCCTGCACGGTCCCCCGAGTGCCTTGCGCGAGTGCGGTGCCACTGGTCGCGAGCAGGCCCGCGACCGTCAGAAGTGCGATCCTCTTCATCCCCATGGCCAGCACCCTGCCGACGAACCGGGTACCGGAGCATCGGCCCAGGGTCTGAAACGGCACTAGGGGATGTCCCCTGCTCCGTTCAGCAGAAGATCTCGTTGATCAGCTTGCCGAACGCCGGGTTGGGATCCCCGGTGCCGATGCCGGCGGAGATCGAGAGCTCCACCCGGCGCTTCAGGTCGGGCGTCGAGAAGGCGAAGCTCGAGTACCCCGGCACGCCACCGGAGTGGCCGATGATCGTGGTGCCGCACGGCGCCTTGTCGACGAAGATTCCCAGGCCGTAGTCGGTGCTGACTGCGGTGGTCTTCGTGAGTTCGGCTTGCTGGGCCGGCTTCAGCAGCTTGCCGGTGAGCAGAGCGCCGTAGAACGTGTCGAGGTCGCGGGTGGTCGTGATGACGTCACCGGCGCCCCAGAAGACGGACGGGTTGAAGCGCGTGGTGTCGACCGTCCTGCCGTCCACGATCCCGTACGAGTGGGCGTGCGGGCCGCGGATCTCCACGTCGTCGCCCGGGAACCTGGTTTCGTTGAGGCGCAACGGCCTCAGCACCCGCTGCTCGACGGCTCGCTCGTACGACCTGCCGGTGACCTTCTCGATCAGCAGGCCGAGCACGACGTAGTTGGTGTTGGAGTAGTTCCACTTCGTGCCGGGCTCGAAGTCGAGCGGCTGCGCCGTGGAGATCGCGACGAGCTGCTCCGGCGTCCAGCTCTTGAAGCGGTCCGGCTCGAAGCCCTGCGGGTCGAACTTCAGGGCGTTCGTGTAGTTGAACAGCCCGGCGGTCATCTGGAGCAGCTGGCGGACGGTGATCCGCTGGTCCACCAGGCCCGGCAGGTAGCGGTCCACCTGCGCGTCCAGCTCGATCTTGCCCTCACCGGCGAGCTGGAGCACGACGGTCGACGTGAACGTCTTGGTGATGCTGCCCGCGCGGAAGCGGCCGTTGAACGGCACCGGGCGCGGGCTGGTCGTCTCGGCGGTGCCGGACCGCGCGCTGAAGCGGGTCCGGCCGTCCGTGACGTGCGCCTGGGTGCCGGTGGCAACCCCGACGGCGACGAGCTCGTCCAGCCCCTCCTGGACGATCCTGCGGTCTACCTGCTGCGGCTCGGCGACCGCGGTCCCCGTGAAGAGCAGGCACAGAGCTGCTGTGGTGGCTAGCAAGCGTTTCCCCATGCCACCCCAACGCGTCAATACGGGCGTTTTGCTGCATTCATGGCCGAAACGAGCATGGGACGCACTTTCGGCCAATGCACGTCCGCCTGGCACGAGTACGGCGGCAGGAAGCCACCGCACTTGCCCGAGCCCGCGCCGATCTCCCAGACGAAGCTGGGTACGCCGAGGTCGTCGTACACCCAGTCGTCGGTGGCGCCGGACGCGTTGTAGAGCACCTCGCCGGGCTGGCCCGCCGTGAAACCGGACAGCGCCGCCATGTCCTGGGCCATCTTGCGCAGTGCGGCGTCGTTGCCGGTCTTCTGGGTGCTCCAGCCCCACGGGAAGAGCACGTAGTTGCCGTAGCTGTGCATGGAGATCACGGCGCCGGTGGTGTCGGTCGACGCCGCCGCGGTGTCGCCGGGTGCGCGGGTGTCGCGGTAGAGCTTGCGCCACAACGACTCCAGCGCCTGGACCTCGACCTCGCTGTCGGCGCGCGGGCCGCGGTAGGTCTCGGCGCACTTGTTCGTGGACGAGCCGACCTCGCCCCAGTGCGAGCCGGCGTTGCGGTTCAGGTCGACGCCTCGGGAGGAGGTGCAGGTGCCGTTGGCGTTCTTGCGGTGCAGGACCGGGGTGTCGCCGCCGGACTCGACGATCTCGACGCCGTCCGGGTTGGCGATCGGGACGACCCAGACCTCGATGTCGTCGAGCATCGCGGTGAGGTCGCTGCCGACCAGGTCGTCGATGAATCGGTACGCCATGTCGCCGGTGGTGATTTCCCTGGCGTGCAGCTGGCCCATCACGAACAACCGCGGTTTCGACGCGGTCGGCGTCAATGCGCAGTCACCAGGGCCTTTGCGGGTGACGCAGAGGGCTTTCAGGTCGTGTCCGCCGCTGCCCTGCGTCTTGCGCCACGAGTCGCCGTAGTCGACGACGGTCGCGAGTTCGGGATGCGCTTCGGCCACTTCGTTCAGATGGGCGAACTGCGCGGTGATGGTCCGATATCCGCCGTAATAGGTCGTGTCGGCCAAAGAACGCGGCGCCCACTGAGACGGCGGCATCACCGTCTCGATTGCCGCCTGGAATCCGTCGGTCGTGAGCTCGTCGGCGGTGTGCTTGTCGCCCACGACGAAGAGGTCGTCGCCGTCACGTTGCTCCAACACGTCGTAACCGAGGCGCAACAACTTCTGGGCAGAATCACCCATTGGTGCAGGCACACGCAGGACGTATGTCGCTTGTGGACCGTCCGCCGGGGCGGGTCCGGGAGCGAGGAGCAGGGCTGTGCAGGCGAGCAGGGCGACGGCGGTCCGCATGATCAACGAGGATGGCGCGTTCGGCCGTACATCGCCAGTCCGTTCGACCGACCGGATGATTACCGTCCGGTGCTTGGGATCGGGAAACCGGCCACTTGGCGTTCTGTGACGAAAATCAATAGGATTTTCACCAGCACCGCAGCGGTTATTGTGCTGGTGAGGCCGAAACCGACTCGACGGACAGCGAGGTCCCGCGCAGAAACCTACCTTGGGAAGATTGAGGAGACCAGGCCATGGATCATCTCTACAACGACGGTGTCACCGAGGCCGCTCACTTCGACTTCCCCTGGCGCGGTTCGCTCACGGACGACGACGAAGGCTTGGAGCCGACCATCGTTCGCAGCATGGACTGACAAAACTCGGGGGTTCCCCATGACCGGCCTGTCCACCGTCGTCAAGGGCAGTGGCCCGGCTCTCCTGCTCGTGCACGGCGCGGGTGGCAGCGTCCAGGCCAACTACGGACCGATCCTCGGAACCCTGACCCAGCACTTCACCGTCGTCGCACCGGATCTGCCGGGTTCCGGCGGGTCCCCGAAGGCGCCGGGAGCGCTCGACCTGGAGACGCTCGCCGACGAGGTCGTCGACGTCGCGGTCAAGGCCGGGCACGAGTCGTTCTTCGTGTCCGGCTACTCGATGGGTTGCGCGGTCGCCGCCACGGCGGCGGTCCGGCACCCCGAGCGGGTCCGCGGGCTGGTGCTGAGCACGCCGTTCACCAAGATCGACGCGGCGTCCCAGGCGAAGATCGACAAGTGGAAGTCGCTGCTCGCCGGGCCGCGTTCGGTGCTGGCGCGGTACATCCTCTCCCTGATGTGCAGCAAGCAGTACCTGGCCCGGCTCTCTCCCGCGCAGGCGGAGGGGTTCGCCGAACTGATCGGCGCGTCCGTGCCGACGGGGTCGTCCGAGCACATCGACCTGATCCTGAGGACCGACCTGTCGGACGTGCTGCCGCAGATCACGCAGCCGACGCTGGTGATCGGCGCGGCCGGTGACCAGCTGCTGTCACCCGAGCTGGGCAAGGAGGTCTCCGACCTCGTCCCCGGCGCGAAGTACGCCGACCTGCCGTGCGGTCACGCGATCGCGCTGGAGTCCGCGCAGCCGTGGGCCCGGTTGATCACCGACTACCTGACGTCCGTGTAGTTCTGCTCAGTGCGGAGGCGGTGGGCCAACGCCGTGTGGCGGCGGCCCGCCCCGACCGTTCTGACGGCCTGGCCGATGGCTTTCTTGCTGCCCACCAGGACGACCAGCTTCTTCGCCCGCGTCACCGCCGTGTAGAGCAGGTTGCGTTGCAGCATCATCCACGCGCTGGTC
The DNA here is from genome assembly GCF_043632865.1 of Lentzea sp. JNUCC 0626. Taxonomy (NCBI): domain Bacteria; kingdom Bacillati; phylum Actinomycetota; class Actinomycetes; order Pseudonocardiales; family Pseudonocardiaceae; genus Lentzea; species Lentzea sp. JNUCC 0626. Next base: position 8,450,033 of record NZ_CP171635.1, on the reverse strand, counting down.
GTGATCGGGATGACCACGCACGGGTACTCGCTGCCCTGTGAGCGGTGGATGGTCATGGCGTAGGCGTGGCTGAGTTCGTCGAGTTCCGAGAACTCGTAGTCGACTTCCTCGTCCTCGTCGGTGCGGATGGTCAGCTTCTGCTCGACGGTGTCGAGCGCGACGACCACGCCCAGGGTGCCGTTGAAGACACCGTTCTTGCCCTTGTCGTAGTTGTTGCGGATCTGGGTGACCTTGTCCCCCAGCTTGAACACCCTGCCGCCGAAGCGTTTCTCGGGCAGGTTGTCCCTGGACGGTGTGAGGGCTTCCTGGAGCACCGTGTTGAGCGCGCCCGCGCCCGCCGGGCCGCGGTGCATCGGGGCGAGGACCTGGATGTCCTTGCGCGGGTCGAGGCGGAACTTGCGCGGGATGCGGTTCGCGACGACGTCGACGGTCGTGCTCGCCGCCTCCTCGGCCTCGTCCGTGCTGAAGAGGAAGAAGTCGGGCATGCCCTGCACGATCGGGTAGTCGCCGCTGTTGATGCGGTGGGCGTTCGTGACGACGCCGGACTCCTGGGCCTGCCGGAAGATGTGGGTGAGGCGGACGTTCGGGATCGGACTGCCCTGTGCGAGCACGTCTCTGAGCACCTCGCCGGCGCCCACGGACGGCAACTGGTCGACGTCTCCCACGAGGAGGAGATGAGCGCCCGGCGGGACGGCCTTCACGAGTTTGTTGGCCAGCAACAGGTCGAGCATCGAGGCCTCGTCGACGACCACGAGGTCGGCGTCGAGCGGGTGGTCCCTGTCGTAGGCCGCGTCGCCGCCCGGCTTGAGTTCGAGCAGGCGGTGGACGGTGCGGGCCTCGTGGCCGGTCAGCTCGGTGAGGCGCTTCGCGGCACGGCCGGTGGGGGCGGCGAGCACGATCTTCGCCCGTTTCGCCTGGGCCAGTCGCACGATCGAGCGGACCGTGAAGCTCTTGCCGCAGCCGGGGCCGCCGGTCAGCACGGCGACCTTCTTCGTCAGCGCGAGCTGGACCGCTTCCTTCTGGTGCTGCTCGAGTTCCGTGCCGAGCCAGGCGATGGCCTTGTCCCAGTCGACGGTCTGGAAGCTCGGCATGCGGTCGGCGTCGGTGTGCAGCAGGCGTTTGAGCTGGGCGGCCATCGAGATCTCGGCGCGGTGGAACGGGATGAGGTAGACGGCGATCTCGTCGTCCGGGAGTTCCTCCCTGACCACGCCCTCCTCGTCGACGAGTTCCGCGAGGCAGTCGATGACCAGGCCGGTGTCGACCTGGAGGATCTTGATGGCGTCCGCGATCAGCGCCTGTTCCGGCAGGTAGCAGTTGCCGTCGCCGGTGGCCTCGGACAGCGTGAACTGGAGGCCTGCCTTGACGCGTTGCGGGCTGTCGTGCGGGATGCCGACGGCCTTGGCGATGACGTCCGCCGTTTTGAAGCCGATGCCCCAGACGTCGGACGCCAGCCGGTAGGGCTCGGTGCGGACGACGTCGATGGACTTGTCCGCGTACTGCTTGTAGACGCGGACGGCGAGACTGGTGGAGACGCCCACGCCCTGCAGGAAGACCATGACCTCCTTGATGGCCTTCTGCTCCTCCCAGGCGTCGGCGATGAGCTTGGTGCGCTTCGGGCCGAGCTTGGGGACCTCGACGAGGCGGTGCGGTTCGTTCTCGATGACGTCGAGCGCCTGGACGCCGAAGTGGGTGACGATCTTGTCGGCGAGCACCGGGCCGATGCCCTTGATCAGGCCGGAGCCGAGGTAGCGGCGGATGCCCTGGATGGTGGCGGGCAGGATCGTCGTGTAGTCGTCGACGTGGAACTGCTTGCCGTACTGCGGGTGCGAGCCCCACGTGCCGCGCATGCGGATCGACTCGCCGGGTTGCGCGCCGAGCAGCGCGCCCACGACCGTGACCAGGTCTCCTCGGCCCGTGTCGACCTTGGCGACGGTGTAGCCGTTGTCCTCGTTGGCGTAGGTGATCCTCTCCAGGACCGCTTCGAGGACGTTCATGGTGCGAACCTACCTCGGGCTTCTGCACACGATCTTCACAACTCGTCCCGGCATCCTCCACGACATGGACATAAAGTCGCCGGCATGACAGGTCAGCGCCGGGTGCTCGTCGTCGAGGACGACATCACGATCGCCGAGTCCGTGGCCGCGCGGCTGCGGGCGGAGGGCTTCGAGGTGGCGGTCGCGCACGACGGTCCGACCGGGGTGGCTTCGGCTTTTGCTTTTCTGCCTGACCTGGTGGTTCTCGACGTGATGCTGCCGGGGTTCGACGGGCTGGAGGTGTGCCGGCGGATCCAGGCGGCGCGGTCGGTGCCCGTCCTGATGCTCACCGCTCGCGGGGACGAGACCGATCTGCTGGTCGGGCTCGCCGTCGGGGCGGACGACTACCTGACGAAGCCGTTCTCGATGCGCGAGCTCGCGGCGCGGGTGCACGTTCTGCTGCGGCGGGTGTCGCGGGCGGTGTCGTCGAGGTCGGTGGAGCTGGGTGATCTGGTGATCGACCTGGCATCTCGTCGTGTGTCGCGGGCCGGCGTCGAAGCTCATCTGACGCCTACCGAGTACGACCTGTTGGTGTTCTTGGCTGAGCGTCCTTCTGCTGTGCAGGCGCGCGAGCGGTTGCTGGCGGAGGCGTGCGGGTGGCACGAGGGCGCGTCGTCGCGGACGGTCGACTCGCACGTGAAGGCGTTGCGCCGGAAGCTCGGCGCGGACCTGATCCGGACCGTGCACGGCGTCGGGTACGCGCTGGAGGTGCCTCGGCAGGTGTCGTCGTGAGGCGGCTTCTGGAGCTGCTGGACATGCTGCCGCGTCCGCTGGACTCGGTGCGGTCGATCAAGCTCAAGCTCGGCATCGTGATCGTGGTGTCCGGGTGTGTTTCGTTCGCCTACTTCCGGTACGTGACGGGGTGGTTGCCGGCGCAGACGACGCTCATGGCGTTGATCCTGGGGCTGCTGACCTCGCAGTTGCTGGCCCACGGCATGACTTCGCCGTTGCGGGAGATGACCTCTGCCGCGCGGTCGATGGCTTCCGGGGACTACTCGCGGACCGTTCGGTCGACGTCTTCGGACGAGGTCGGGCAGCTTGCCGAGGCGTTCACGGTGATGGCGGCTGACTTGGCTGCGGCTGATCAGCAGCGGCGTGAGTTGATCGCGAACGTGTCGCACGAACTGCGGACGCCGATCTCGGCGTTGCAGGCGGTGCTGGAGAACGTGGTGGACGGGGTCGCGGTGGCTGATGCCTCGACCATGCGGACGGCTTTGGCGCAGACCGAGCGGCTTGGGCGGCTGGTGACCGAGTTGCTGGACCTGTCGAAGATCGACGCCGGGGTTTTGTCGCTGAACCGGGAGACGTTGTCGGTGTCGTCTTTGGTCGCCGATGTGGTGGCTGAGGCTTCGGTTTCCGCGCCTTCGGCTTCGTTCTCGATCGACGTCTCTGGCTCGTTGACTGTTTTCGCTGATGGGGAGCGGTTGCACCAGGTGTTGGTGAACCTGGTGGACAACGCGGCCCGCCACGGACCCACCGGGGGGTTGGTGTCCGTGGCGGGGTACGCGTCCGCTGCCGGGGTGGTGCTGGAGGTGCGCGACGAGGGGCCCGGGATCGCTCCGGCCGACCGGTCGCGGATCTTCGAACGGTTCACCCGAGGGGAGAGGGCGGGCGGTGGCGGGACCGGGCTCGGACTCGCCATCGCCCGGTGGGTGGTGGACCTGCACGGCGGCGTGATCGCCGTCGTGGACCCCGGATCGTGCATCCGGGTGACTTTGCCTCGTTGAGCTTGGCCATTTGAGCGCGCTCGGTCTTTCGTGACCGCGGTGCGGCGATGACGCACGCCCTTTCGCGGGCTTGGGAGAGAGACATGACTGACTCGACGGACTCGTCCTCGACGCCTTCTGAGAAGGGTTCGGGGCGGCCGAAGTACCGGAACTTCCGGAAGGTCGGGTATCGGCCGACGTCCGGGGGCGGGGAGCCGGCGGGTTCTGGGGGCTCGCCGGACCCCGTGGATGAGACAGAGGCAGGCTCGCGCAGAGGTACCCCTGAATCGGAGTCCCCCGCGACCCAACCTACTCAGGAGGTCCGACAAGATCCGTCGGACGAGAAGGATGGCGAGGTCACGCCACCTGCCGAGGACACCAAAGCCACGCCGCCTGCCGAGGCCACCAAGGCCACGCCGCCCGTGAAGGGTTCCGGGGCCACGCCGCCAGCGAAGGGCGCCAAGGTCGCGGAACCCACGAAGGATGCCAAGGTCGCGGAGCCCACGAGGGGCACCAAGGTTGCCGACCCCGCCACCCCGGTCGCCGCGCCCACTCCTCCGCTGCAGCCCGCCGAGGTCGTCACCGCCACCCTGCCCCCGGCCTCGCCCTGGCAGGCCCCTCCCCGCTACCCGGCGGCCGCGGCCATGCAGACCCCGGGCCTCCCCTTCATGCCCTGGTGGCGTCCACCCACCACCGGCGCGCCGACGAAGGCGCTGGTGGCAGGCCTGGCCGCAGGTCTCGCCGGAGCCTTCCTGGCCGTGCCCAACAACGGCATCGGCTGGTTCCTCGCCGGCCTGGTCGGCATCGGTGGCGTGCTCTTCTACGCCGGCAAGCCGACGGTCGAGCGGGCGCTGTGGCTGGCCGCCGCGCTCGCGTTCCTCGCGATGGGGTTCCTGCGCGCAGCCGAGTGGATCTTCGTGTTGAGCGTGCTCGCCTCGATGTTGTGCGGGTCGATCGCCATGGCCGGGGGCAAGACGGTCAAGGGACTCGTGTTCGGCGCGCTCGGGGTCGGGCTGGGTGCGCTGCGGTCGATTCCCTGGGTGGCCAAGGGGTTCAAGCGGCGTGGGCCGGTGGGGATCAGGCCGTTCATCTCCGTTGGGGTGGCGTTGGTGCTGTTCCTCGTGTTCGGGTCGTTGTTGGCGGGGGCCGACAAGGGGTTCAACGACTTCCTCGAAGGGCTGATCCCGGACCTCGACATCGACGTGTACGTGCAGATGGCGTTCTACGGGGTTGTTGCGGCGTTCGGGGCTTTGGGCGCTTGTTATCTCGTGGCGGCGCCGGCCGAGATCGGGGAGGACGCGGAGCTGAAGCCCGGGTCGTTGCGGCTCAAGGACTACGGGTTGCCGGTCGGGGTGCTGGTGGTGCTGTTCGCCGGGTTCGTGGGGACGCAGCTGGCGGTGTTGTTCGGTGGCGAGGCCTATGTCATGAAGACGGCTGGGGTGACGTTCGCCGAGTACGCGCGGTCCGGGTTCTGGCAGCTGCTGTGGGTCACCGTTCTCACGCTCGGCGTAATTGCCGGTGTCGCGCGGTTTGCGGCGAAGAAGACGCGGCAGGAACAGTTGTGGCTCAAGGGTCTGCTCGGGGCGTTGGCGGTGCTGACGCTCGTGATCGTCGCTAGTGCGTTGAGCCGCATGTGGTTCTACCAGCAGGCGTACGGGTGGACGGTGCTGCGACTGCTGGTGGCGTCGTGTGAGGTGTGGCTGGCCGTGGTGTACCTGATGGTGATCGCGGGCGGGATCTCGTTGCGCGCCAAGTGGTTGCCGAAGGCCGTGGTCGCTACCGGTGCGGCGTTCTTCCTCGCCGTGGTGGTGATGAACCCCGAACGGGTGGTTGCCGATTACAACGTGTCGCGGTACGAGGCCACGCAGAAGATCGACACGTATTACCTGTCGCAGCTGTCGGAGGACGCGGTGCCCGCGCTCGTCAGGCTTCCGGAGCACGAACGCTCGTGTGCCTTGCGGTACATCAAGAACCGGACGACGGCCATCGTCGAGAAGGACTGGCGGGAGTGGAACCTCGCGCGGCACCAGGCGGAGAAGTCACTCGAAAGTGTTGCGGTGACTGAGGTCACTTGTGAGGACGCGTACTCCGGCGAGAGGTAATGGTTACGAGACTGTAAAGTTGCTCAGCTACCAGTTGCCGAGAGGGTGAGAAGTGACGCTGAAGTGACGATCGCGGCTGAACCCGTTGTCCTCCCATCGATGTTCACCGCAGGGCAGGCGCCGACACCGCGCACCCTCATGGACATCCTGCGCGCGAGTGCTGAAAAGCACCCGAACGCGCTGGCCGTCGACGACGGCACCACCGCGCTGACGTACCGCGCACTGATCACGGAAGTACTGGAACTCAAGGAAAAGCTCGCGGCCGAGGGCGTCGGGGTCGGCGACCGGGTCGGCATTCGCGTGCCGTCCGGGACGGTCGACCTCTACGTCTCGATCCTCGCGACCCTCGCCGCCGGCGCGGCCTACGTGCCCGTCGACTTCGAGGACCCGGACGAGCGCGCCGAGCTCGTTTTCGGTGAGGCGCAAGTGAGTGCGGTGCTCGGCGAGGGGCGATCCCTTGTGCTGCACGGCACCACGCTCGGCGTCCCGGGAGAACCGGGGCTGGACAACGACGCCTGGATCATCTTCACGTCCGGTTCGACCGGAAAGCCCAAGGGCGTCGCCGTCACGCACCGCAACGCGGCCGCGTTCGTCGACGCCGAGGCGCGCCTGTTCCTCACCGAGGAGCCGATCGGACCCGAGGACCGCGTGCTCGCGGGCCTGTCGGTCGCGTTCGACGCCTCGTGCGAGGAGATGTGGCTCGCGTGGCGCTACGGCGCCTGCCTCGTGCCCGCGCCGCGGTCGTTGGTGCGCACCGGCATGGACCTCGGCCCGTGGCTGGTCGAGCAGGAGATCACTGTCGTCTCCACGGTCCCGACGCTGGCCGCGCTGTGGCCCGTCGAGGCGCTGGACGACGTGCGCCTGCTGATCTTCGGCGGCGAGGCCTGCCCGCCTGAACTCGCGGAACGCCTCGCGATCGACGGCCGCGAGGTCTGGAACACCTACGGCCCGACCGAAGCCACGGTCGTGGCGTGCGCCGCGCAGATGACGGGCACCGGCCCGGTCCGCATCGGCCTGCCGCTCGACGGCTGGGAACTCGTCGTCGTGGACGCCCAGGGCGAGGTCGTGCCCATGGGCGAGTCCGGCGAACTGGTCATCGGCGGCGTCGGCCTGGCGCGCTACCTGGACGTCGAGAAGGACGCCCAGAAGTACGCGCCGCTGCCCTCGATGGGCTGGGACCGCGCGTACCGCAGCGGTGACATGGTCCGCGCCGAGCCCGAAGGCCTCATCTTCCTCGGCCGCGCGGACGAGCAGATCAAGCTCGGCGGCCGCCGCATCGAACTCGGCGAGGTCGACGCCGCGCTGGCCGCGCTCGACGGCATCGCCGGTGCGGCCGCAGCCGTCCGCACGACGCGAGGCGGCAACCAGATCCTCGTCGGCTACGTCGTCACGGACGGCGAGTTCGACCAGGAAGCCGCCGTCGAACAGCTGCGCACCGAACTCCCGGCCGCGCTCGTGCCGTTGATCGCGGTCGTCGACACGCTGCCGACGCGCACGTCCGGCAAGGTCGACCGCGCCGCGCTGCCGTGGCCGCTCGAGTCGATGGACACCGCGGGCGTGGTGTTCAGCGGCCTCGAAGGCTGGCTCGCGGAGCAGTGGGCGGCCGTGCTGGGCTCCGGCCCGGCGTCGGAGGGCGCGAACTTCTTCGCTTCCGGCGGCAGCTCGCTGGGGGCCGCGCAGCTGGTCTCGCTGATCCGCACGCGCTACCCGAGCACGTCGGTGCAGGACATCTACCAGAATCCGACGCTGTACAAGCTGGCCCGCAGGCTGGAGTCGTACGGCGAGACGGCCGAGGTGCGCGAGGTCGCGCCGACGCCACGCTTCACCGGCGTCGTGCAGACGTTGCTGATGGTCCCGCTGCTCACGATCGCCGGCGCCCGCTGGGTCGTCGCCCTCACCGCGCTCTCGAACGTCCTGGGCTGGACGTCGGTGTCGTGGTGGTGGGTCGCGGCCGGGTTCGCCGTGTTCCTCAGCCCCGCCGGACGCCTCGCGATCTCCGCTGGCGGCGCGCGGTTGCTGCTGCGCGGCGTGAAGCCGGGCACCTACCCGCGTGGTGGTTCCGTCCACTTGCGACTGTGGACCGCCGAGATGCTGGCGCAGATGTCGCGCGCCACCGAGCTTTCGGGCTCGTGGGTCACGCACTACGCACGGGCGTTGGGCGCGAAGATCGGTGAAGGCGCCGACCTGCACTCGCTGCCGCCCGTCACGGGCATGCTGAAGGTGGGCCGCGGCGCCGCCGTCGAGCCCGAGGTCGACCTGTCCGGCTGGTGGATCGACGGCGACCGGTTGCGCATCGGCCGCATCCGGATCGGCGCGGGCGCGACCATCGGTGCCCGCAGCACGCTGTTCCCCGGCGCGCGGATCGGCAAGCGCGCCGAGGTGGCTCCTGGTTCCGGCGTCACGGGCTCCGTGCCGACCGGTCAGCGCTGGTCAGGCGTGCCCGCCACGCGTGAGGGCAAGGCCGCGCGGTCGTTCCCGTCCCGCCGTCCGACGCGTTCGCGCTTCTGGAACCTCATGTACGGCGTCTCGTCCGGCCTGCTGGGCGCGTTGCCGCTGCTCGCGGCCGCTCCGGCGGTGCTGTACGTGCTGCGCCGGCCGGTCACGCTGACGTCGGCGCTGTGGGACGTTCCGGTCGCGTCGGCGATCTGGTTCGGCTCGTACGCGCTGATCGTGCTGATCGCGGTGCGGCTGCTCGGCATCGGCATGCGCGAGGGCCACTACCCCGTGCACAGCCGCGTGGCGTGGGCGGCGTGGACGACCGAGCGGCTGATGAACAACGCGCGCTCGGCGCTGTTCCCCCTGTACGCCTCGCTGTTCACGCCCGTGTGGCTGCGGCTGCTGGGCATGAAGGTCGGCCGCCACGTCGAGGCCTCCACGGTCGTCGCGCTGCCGAAGATGACCCGCGTGGGCGACGGCGCGTTCCTCGCCGACGACACGATGGTCGCCACGTACGAACTGGGCGGCGGCTGGCTGCGCATCGCCACCGCACGCGTGGGCAAGCGGGCGTTCCTGGGCAACTCGGGCATGACCGCGCCGGGCCGCAACGTCCCCAAGGGCGGGCTCGTCGGCGTGCTGTCGGCGGCTCCGAAGCGCGCCAAGGCCGGGTCGTCGTACCTGGGCATGCCGCCGATGAAGCTGCCGCGCGCCGCCGAGGTGTCGGACCAGTCGCGCACGTTCAACCCGCCGAAGCACCTGATGTGGGCGCGGGCGCTGGTCGAGCTGTGCCGGTTCGTCCCGGTGATGCTGAACGTCGCTTTGGTCGTGCTCGTCCTGTTCGCCCTGAAGGAGTTCGGGATCTGGGCCTCCGGCCTGGTGCTGCTGGGTGCCGGCGTAGCCGCGTGCCTGATCGCCGTGATCGCCAAGTGGACGCTCGTGGGCCGCTTCAAGACCCGCGAGTACCCGCTGTGGTCGGCGTTCGTGTGGCGCAACGAGCTGGCGGACACGTTCGTCGAGGTCCTCGCGGTGCCGTGGCTGATCGGGTTCTCCGGCGGCACGCCGATCATGAACCTGTGGCTGCGCTCGCTGGGCGCGTCCGTGGGCCGCGGCGTGTGGTGCGAGTCGTACTGGCTGCCCGAGGCCGACCTGGTGAAGCTGGGGGCCGGGGCGACCGTGAACCGGGGCTGCGTCGTGCAGACGCACCTGTTCCACGACCGGATCCTGCGGATGGACCGCGTGGAGCTGGGCGCCGGATCCACTTTGGGCCCGCACGGCATCGTGCTGCCGGGCGCGTCCATCGGCGACCACACGACCATCGGACCCGCCTCGCTCGTCATGCGCGGAGAGGATGTACCGTCGGGAACCCGTTGGCTGGGCAACCCGATCTCCGCGTGGACATGAGCTTCTCCGTACACCATTACGCGCTAGAGCTTGACTACAAGCCGCACTCCGCGCGCCTCTCCGGGCGCGCGGTGCTGCAGGCTTCCTGCACCTCGCTGACGTCGTTCGAGCTGTCCTTCGGCTCGCTGCGGATCTCGAAGGTGCTCGTGAACGGCCGCCCGGTGCGGTACTTCCACTCCGGCGGCAAGCTGCGCGTGCGGGCGGCCGTGCGCGGGGCGTTCACGGTCGACATCAGGTACTCGGGCACACCGCACCCGATCTCGACGCCCGAGTGGGGCGACCTCGGCTGGGACGAGCTGACGGACGGCTCGCTGGTGGCGTCGCAGCCGATCGGCGCGCCGTCGTGGTTCCCGTGCCTCGACGACCCGTCGTCGAAGGCGTCGTACCACCTGGAGGTCACCGCGCCCTCGCCGTACACGGTGGTGTGCAACGGGGTGCTGGTCGACGGCAAGATCTCCGGCAGCACGACGCGGTGGACGTACTCGATGGCCGCGCCGATGGCGACCTACCTCGCGACCGTCCAGATCGGACAGTACGTCGAGGCGTTGCCCGGCGTGTGGGCGCCTGCCCGGCTGAAGCGACTGGTAGCACACGACTTCGGCCGGCAGAACGCGATGATCGAGCTGTTCTCGTCGCTCTTCGGACCGTACCCGTTCGCCCGGTACGCCGTGGTGGTGACCGACGACGCGCTGGACGTTCCCGTTGAGGCGCAGGGCTTGTCGACGTTCGGGTCGAACCACGTCGACGGGCGTCGCGGTTCGGAACGGCTGGTGGCGCACGAACTCGCGCACCAGTGGTTCGGCAACTCCGTCGGCATCGCCGCGTGGGAGCACATCTGGCTCAACGAGGGCTTCGCCTGCTACTCGGAGTGGCTGTGGTCGGAGGCGTCCGGCGGCCGTTCCGCGGACGTTTGTGCCGCTGCCGCACGGGATCTGCTGCGCCGGTTGCCGCAGAACATCATCATCGGACGGCCCGCACGGGCCGACTGGTTCGACGACCGGGTCTACAAGCGCGGGGCGTTGACGTTGCACGCGTTGCGGCGCGAGATGGGCGACGACTCGTTCTTCGCGCTGCTGCGGGAGTGGTGTGCGCGCAAGCGGCACGGGGTGGCGACGACCGAGGACTTCATCTCGCTCGCCGGCCACCGCGACCTGCTCACGCGCTGGCTGTTCAAGGCCGAACTGCCTCGCTAGCGCCGTTGCTCGAACCTGGGTCCCACTTCCACACGAGAGGCGGCCTGCCTCCCTTGGGCAGCGCGGCGGCGTGCTCGCTGGTGCGGCTCAGCCCCGGCACGCGGTCCATCGTGCGGCCCAGGTTGGCCGGATAGGGCCGGTCGCCGGTCAGCGACTCGGTCACGTCCAACGCCTGCGCCGTCGTGAACTCACGCCCCAGCAGGCCCGCCGTGAACGCCACGTCGCGCCACAGCCTGTCGGCGAGCATCGGGCGGCAGTCGGCGACGATCCGGTCGTGGTCGAAGGCCAGCGGCGGTACGGCGGCCAGCGGTGCCCAGGTCAGGTGGTCGACCTCGCGGGGACGGGTGACCGTGGCCCACAGCGCGATCGACAGCGTCGGACCGCGCGGGTCACGGGACGGTTCGTCGAACGTCGCGAGCTGGCCCGTCGCCGTCACCGAGTCCTCGGCCAGGCCGAGTTTGCCGACGACGGCCCTGGTGGTGGCGTCGCGCAGGCGTTCGCCCTTGCCCAGCAGCACGCCGGGGAGGGCCAGTTCGCCCGCGAACGGCTCGTGCGCGCGCGGTGCCACTCCCACGAGCACCGCGCGCGCGTCCGCGTCGAACCGCAGCACGATCACGTCCACCGACACCAGAGTCGACTCGATCATGGCCGCGATTCTCCCCCTTCAGTTCCGGACCGGCGTGCGCACCTGGTAGTCGGCGCGGCTCGGCCCCGCCCCCGTGACCTCCACGCCCACCCCCAGCAGGTCGCTGAGGTACGCCACGGGGTCTGTCAGCTCCACCAACCCCTCGATGGTGGAGACCTGCAGACCCTGGGCGTCCAGGTGCGTCACGGCCAGTCCGTCGACGCCACCGCAACACCGGACCGCGTACCGCAGCAGTTCGGCGTCGAGGTGACCCGCCCGCCACGCACCCTGGAACTCCCCCGTCCCGTTGTGCGCCTCGGGAAACTTCGCGAGGACCCCGGCGTCCTCGGTCGGCAGCGGCCCCGCGCCGTGCCGCGTCTGGTAGGTCCTGGTCACGCCGATCACGCGGGCCGGGCTGCCGTTGAGCAGCTCGCGGGCGTTGCGCGGGACGACCGTGGACCAGGTGGTGTGCGGGTGGAAGCCGTAGGTCTCGTCGAGGAGAACGCCCTGGGCGCCCTCGAAGACGATCCTGCCCTCGGGCAGTTCGGCGTTCGTGATCCGCACGGCGTCGGCGAACGCGCGGTAGAGCGCGACCAGCTCGTCGACGCTGATGCCGTCGCCGATCAACGGCTCGTAGAACTTCGCGAGCACGTCCAGGCGTTGCCGGAGCGTGCGCGGGTTCCGGCAGTCGCCGACCCTGGGCGCCGGTCCCGGGTATCCGAGAACCTCTTGTCCCTCGACGACTTCGCCTTTTGTACGACCGGCGAGCAGGCCGTACCACGCGGTTTCGCCGATGCCCTTGCCGCACGAGCCGTGCCGGTTGTCGCCCCTGGCGTTCTCGCGGGCCCGGTTCGCGGCCACGTGGAACGGCGTGGTGAGCAGGGCACCGGCCGCGATCGACATCAGCGAGAGCGGGTTGTCGACGCCGATCGCTTCCAGTTCCCGCGACTCGGTCGCCAGCGCGATCGGCTCGACCAGGACGTGCGGGGAGAGCCAGGTCGGCACGCCCGCGAGCGTGCCCGACCCGAACTGGCTGAACGTGTGGTGCCGGCCGTCGACGATCACGTTGTGCGCGGCCTGCGCACCGCCGTTGAACCGGACGACCTTGTCGACCGACCCGTCGGCGCACAGGGCGTCGACCACCGCTCCCTTGCCCTCGTCGCCGAACCCGAGCCCGACGACGATCACGTGGTCGTTCACGACAGCGCCACGTCGTCGGGGCCGTCGATGCCGAGCGGTGCCGCCACGACCGCGCGCCTGGTGTTGCCGACGGCGACCAGCGCCTTGCCGACGGCGTCGCGTTCGGCGGCCGACCCGACCTCGGCGAGGTCGACCAGCGCCTGGTCGAGGTCCACGACCTGCTCCTCCAGCCCGATCGTGGCGGCGATGAGCTCGCACACCGCGCCGGGGTCGTCCAGCTTCAGGAAGTTCTGGCCGAGGATCGCGCGCCAGTGCTCGCCGATGCTGTCGTCGTGGAAGTACGACGACTGGTTGGGCAGGATGAAGTAGACGTGCCACTTCTTGGCGAGCTCGCGGTACACCGACACGGGGTCGATGTCCTGCTTGACGTCGTCGCCGATGACGCGGCGGATGTGCTTGGCCTCCAGCCGCGGCTTGTTCAGCTCGTCACCGATGATGAACAGGTAGCCCTTGCGGCCGCGCTTCTGCCAGGCGTCCGTGACGACGTGCCGGGCGACGAAGTACGCCGCCAGCTCGTACGACTCGCTCTTCTGCCCGCCGCCGTTGCCTTCGAGGAAGATGTCGCGCAGCTGCTCGTCCATGCGGTTGTCCGACTCGAACTGCCCGACCTGCAACGGAACCCGGTCGCTGTCGGCGTCCCCGATCCCGCCGAACATCAGCTGCGGGTCGGCGAGGTATCCCTTGCGCTGCAACAACCCGTGCAGCTTGCCGAGCTTGCCCTGCATGATCATCGGCACGCTGCCCATCGAGCCCGTGACGTCGAACAGCACGGCGATCGGTGTCGAGTCGGCGTGGTCGGCCGAGTCTCTGCACTCGCGGAAGGCGACCTTGAACGGGTCGAGCGACGGCGCCGCCTTCCAGCTCGACGCCGGCGTCGACTTGACCGAGGCGGTGTAGCCGAAGTCCGCGATCCCCTTGGCGGCGCGGAAGGTCCTGGCCGCGGCGTACGCGTTGTCGTCCCAGCTGCCGTGTCCCATGGTCATTCTCCTGTCTTGGGCATCGTGAACGGGCGGAAGGTCCTCGGCCCGTAGAGGTCTTCGAGCAGTTCGTCGTACTCGTTGATCAGGTCGGCGGCGTCCGGTCTGCGTCGCGGGTTGTCCTGCATGCAGCCCTTCGCGAACGTCCGCTGCCTGGTTTCGTTGGGCTGGAGGAGGTCCAGCATCAGCTTGTGTGCCATGTGGACGTCCGTCGCCGCAGTGACCGGCTCGTTGTTCTGGACTTCCGGCGGGTACTCGATGGTCTTGCTGGTCGCCATCAGCCGTTCGTTCTCCTGCACCGCGAACGACCAGCCGACCAGGACGATCCCGTGTTGTTCGGGGTGCACCAGGACGTTGTCCCCGGTGACAGCGCCGTGCACGAACCCGGCCTGGTGTGCTCCGGCCAGCGCTTTCAGGAGCCTGCGGTGCATCCAGGCGTAGTCGCGTCCGTCCAGGCCGTCGGGGAACGCCTGGCGGACTTCTTCCAGCGTCACGAAGCCTTCTTTGAGCGGGTCGAGCACCGTGAACGCCCTGGAGCCCTTCGCGGTCTCGCCCGAGGTGTCGAGCAGCCGCGGGTAGAACGGGCGCAACCAGGCGTTCCGGTCGGTGAAGCGTTCGAGCCTGCGCAGCGCCTCCCACTCGCCGTGGATCAGCGGGTTGAGGCCGGGGTTTCGCACGACCTTCACCACGTACGGGCCGTCGGCCTCGTAGAGGTTGGCGACGCTGCCGACCGCGAACGGTTCGCCGATGCGGTAGGCGCCGGTCCTGGTGGTCAGCGTGACGGTCTTCGTGTTGACCCACTCGTGGTGCAGGCGGGTGAGCTCGGCCTGGGCGGCGTGGGCGCGGGTGTTGGCCGGGCCGACCACGTCGGGGTGCAGGACCGAGGACAACGCCCGGTACCGGCGCCGCGCCTCCCGGCGCAGGTCGGGGTCCGCGGTGCGGGGTCCGAACAACGCCTCGGGCGAGGTCGCGCGTTCGACCAGGTCCAGCGCTTCCGTCGTCGTGAGCATGGTTTGAGTCTTGCAGACTCAAACACGGAACGCAACACCCTTCGGCCCAGGGGCGGGGTTCGGGCTAGCGGTCGGCGCGGAGGCGGTCGAACGCCGGCAGCCAGGGAGCCAGGCCGTGCAGGGCGCGCATCGCCAGCGGGACGATGTTCGGGGTGTACGACGTGTGCAGGTCCAGCCCCTTGGCTTCCTCGTCGGTGAGGGGTTCGCCCACGACGCCGTCGATGGACTGTTCGTAATGGCCGCCCGGAGAGACGCGAACTTTGTAGGTCGGCACCGGGATCTCGTGCTGCGGCCGCCAGTTGCCCACGGTCGGCCAGGTGCCTTCGGCGAGGACGTTGTCGAAGGTCAGCAGGAGGAAGACGTGCTGCTTGCCGGCCAGCGAGCCGACCGCACCGGCGGGCTCGACCAGGTCGGGGTAGACGGCGATGAGCACGTACCCCTCGACGTGGGTGACGACCCTGCCCACGGCGACCTGGTCGTCCACGACGGGGACGAGGAACACGTCGCCCGGCTGGGGCGTCGCGGGCGTGACTCGGATCTCCGTCATGGTCGACATTGTCGCCTGCGCCCACGGGTACCCGGCTCGGATACCTGGGAGGAGGCACAGTGCTTTTCGTCGTCATGGGCTGCTCGGTGGCCCTCGCGTTGCTGGTGGTCGAGGTGCTGCACCGACTGGTGCGCCGGTTCAGCCACAGCGGCCGGATGTACCGGCCAGGTCAGGTGTTCGGGGCCCTGCTGGCCGCGCAGATCAGCCTCAGCGCGTACCCGGTCGACGCGCCGATCACGTTGCACGTGCTGGGAATCGCGTTGATCCTCGCCGGGGCGTGGTTGCTGGCCGCGTTGATCAGCACGCTGGTGGACCTGTCGCTGTCGCGGATTCGCACGGACGTCACGGACAACCGGCACGCGCGGCGGGTGCACACGCAGGTCGTGCTGGTGCGGCGGCTGGTGCTGGTGGTCATCGGGGTGCTGGCGGTCGGGGCGATCCTGATGACGTTCCCCGGTGCGCGGGCGGTGGGGTCGACCGTGCTGGCTTCGGCGGCGGTTATCGGTGCGGTGGCTGCGTTTTCGGCGCAGTCGTTGCTGGGCAACCTGATCTCGGGGTTGCAGATCGCGTTCAGCGACGCGGTGCGGCTCGATGACGTCGTGGTGGTCGAAGGCGAGTGGGGGCGGGTCGAAGACGTCACGCTCACGTACGTGGTGCTGCACCTGTGGGACGACCGGCGGTTGGTGTTGCCGACCTCGTACTTCCTGAAGACGCCCTTTGAGAACTGGACGCGCACGCAGTCGGCGTTGCTCGGGACCGTGGAGCTCGATCTCGACTGGACGGTGCCGGTCGAGGCGATGCGGCAGGAGATGCGGTCCATGTTGGAGGGCAGCGATCTGTGGGACGGCCGGGTGTCCGTTCTGCAGGTCACGCAGGCAACGCAGGGGTTCGTGCGGTTGCGGGCGTTGGTGAGTGCCGCCGACGCCGGAAAGCTTTGGGACCTCAGGTGTTTGACGCGCGAGCACCTGGTGGATTGGGTGCAGCGGCAGCACGACGGGGCGTTGCCGCACATCAGGACGCGCGCGCTCACCCGCACTGCCAAGCAGCAGCCCACCGGCGACCAGCACACGGACGCTCGGGTGTTCGGCGAGAGCCTGGACGGGGCGTTGCGCGAGCAGGCGTTCGCGGGGCCTAAGCCGTAGAGCGTTCGAGGATGTCGGCGATCAGGCCGCGGCACCGGGCGATCTCGGCGGCCTGGTCGTCGAGGCGGGTCACCTCGGCGCGCAGGGTCGCCATCAGGTCGTCGCACGGGTCCAGGCGCGGTGAGGCGTCCACCACGAGAACGTCACCCTGATCGGCCACAGCTACGGCGGGACGGTGGGCGGACGCGCAGGTCATGCTGGACACGACGCTGCACGAACTCAAGGCCGCCGTCGCCTTCCGCTACCAACCGCCGAAGCTGGACATTCCGGTCACGGTCATCGTGGGTGAGCACACGGATCACCTGTTCGGACCAGCGGCGCGGGACATCGTCAGGGACGCGAACGGCACCCTGATCACGATCGAAGGCGCAGGTCACGTGGCTCACCTGACGCATCCGGAACTCTTCGCGAAGGCCGTGCAACCGTCCCGCGAGGCCACTCCGTCCTAGATCCATGAGAAGACCGCTCGCCGTCGCGTTTTGCGCGCTGGCTCTCGGCAGCTGTGGTACGAACGGGTCTCCAGCCGTGCCCTTGGCGGAGGTGCCTGTCGTGTCAGCAGCCAAACCGGACAGGTTCCGGATCGAGCAGGCGAAGCGCGACGGCCACCTCACAGTGCCACTGACGATCGCCGTGCAGCAGGGACGCAGCGAGGAGGTCGAGCAGGCACTGAAGGCGCTGGGCGCGACCGTCGAGTCGCGGGATCCCAGAATCGGCTACCTGCGCGCCGAGATGCCGGTCGACAAGGTGGAAGACGCGTATCTGATCATCGGGGTGTCCGCGATCGACGTGGACGAACCGCTCAGCAACAAGTTGCCGGAACCGTAGAAAGCCCCAGAATCTCGTGGATTCTGGGGCTTTCTGCGTTCCTAAACGGACTTAGCTGACTGCCTGCACGATCACCGCACCGCTGCCGATCACAGCGTTGTCGGCCGTGCGGACCTCGAGCTCACCGCGCAGCACGCGGCCGGCACCGGGCTGGGCCAGCGGCGTGATGACGCCCGTGGCGTTCCACGACGCACCGGCGGCGCGGTCGGCGTTGGCGTCGGTGACGGCCAGCGTGCCGAGCGACGGCGCGGTGTAGACGTCGAAGTAGTCGTACTCCGTGGTGCCCGCGGGCACCGCGTAGCCGTCCACCAGGGCGATCCAGTTGCCCGCGGCCGGGTTGTTGATCGTCACGGACTCCTCGGAGTCCGCGTCGGCCGACTGACCGGCGAGCACGCAGCTGCCCGTCGAGCAGTTGTACACCGACAGGTCGAGGTCGGCGCCCACGTCAGTGGTGTTGCCGATCGTGACCGTGAGCCGCGTCGAGCCCGCCGCGACGGTGATCGGGTACTGCTGCGACGCCAGGTTGGCGATCGACGGACGGGCCGTCTTCGCGCTGCCGACGGCACCCGCCGCGAGCCGGCCGTTGAAGCTGGCCTGCGTGTTCGTGACGGAGTACGTGCGCTCGATCGGCGTGCCGATCGTGCCGGCCGCGATGACGTCCGGGTTCGGGCTGATCGTCGTGCCGAGGACGGACGCGGTCACCGAGTACGGCGCCGAGTCGGCGTCGGAGGTGCGGCGAGCCTCGATCACGATCTCCCAGACACCGGCGATGGGGTTGGCCACCGTGCGGCTCGTCGGGGAGCCACCGGCGCAACCGGCGCCCGCGTCGGGGTTGTAGCAGTTGGTCGACGTGTTGCTGTCGAAGCCCAGGCCCTGCGGGGTGTAGCGCAGGAAGCGGACCTGGCCCTTGCCGGCCTCGGCGCCACCGGCGGTCATGTCGACCTTCAGCGCGGTCGTGCCCTTGGGCACGTTCACGAAGAGGCTGGTCGACTGGTTGCGCGCGATCGTGCCCGACTTGGTGACCGAGAACTTGTTGGCGGCGGTGAAGTTCTCCGACGCGAACACGGCGTTCATGGTCTGCGCGTCAACGCCGGGGGTCTCCGGGTTGTCGAGCTGCAGGACGGCGCTGTGCGCACCCGCGGTCTTGGCCTTGATCTTGACCGGGAACTGGACCGGCGTGTTCAACGGCAGGTCGACCTTCTTGGCCGACGTGAACGTGCCGTCGTTGCCCTTCCACGAGACGTTGTACCGCTCGTCGTCGTGGCCGGAGGTGCGGGTCAGCGTGTAGGTGCGGGTGTACTCCTGGCCCGCCGTGACGCCTTCGCGGTCGTGGATGCCGACACCGACGTTCGGGGTGGGCAGAATCTGTCCACTGAGGACGGTGTTGACCGCGACCGAGGTCTTCACCTTGTCCGGCACGGAGTGCTTGTCCAGCAGCTTCCACGCGGCGTTGGTGTTGAACAGACCCGTGCCCTGCTCGTAGGCACCGAGGGTGTCCACGAAGTTCGCGCTGCGCTGGATCGCGTAGCGCAGTTCGGCGCTGGTGGGGCGCTGGCCGTCGTGCGTGGCCTTGAACGCGCTCACGAGCAGCGCGGCGGCACCGGTCGCCTGCGGGGCGGCCATCGACGTGCCGTTGAACTGCGAGTAGCCGGGCGGGAGGGCGTAGGTGCCCGCCACCGGGCCACCGTTCTGCCAGCGCGGCGTGGTGGAGATCGCCGAACCGGGCGCGACGATGTTCGGCTTGAAGCCGCCGTCCTCGGCCGGGCCGCGCGACGAGAAGCCGTGCAGGTTCTGCTTCTGCGCGGTCTTCGAGCCGTAGTTGGAGAGCCAGGTCTCCTTGGTGATGTACGAACCGACGCTCACCGCGTTGGTGGCGACCGACGGGTCACCGACGGTGTTGGCGCCCGCGCCCGAGTTGCCCGCCGAGATGAACAGCTGGACGTTGTACTCGTCGATCGTGCGGTTGTAGAGCTCCGCACGCGCGTTGTTCGGGGCGTCGTAGTTGAGCGCCGGGAGGCCACCGATGGAGATGTTCACGACGTCGGCGCCGTTGCGCGCGGCGTAGAGGACACCGTCGATGAGGCCGGAGCTCGTGCAGGACGGGTTGGTGAGGCACGCCTTGATCGCGATGATCTTCGCGCCGGGGGCCGCACCGGCCATCTTGCCGTCGAACATCTTGTTCGCCGCGGTGATGCCGGCGACGTGGGTGCCGTGCGCGGCGCCCGAGATGCCCAGGTTGACGTACGGGGTGCCCGCGTTGTCGTAGATCGAGCGGTCGGTCTGCACGACGAACGCGACGCGGTCGGTCACCGCGGTCGCGGGGTTGTCGACACCGAAGTAGCCGACGTCGTACTTGACCTTGTAGTCGATCATGCGCTTGTTGTTGGTGAAGTCACCGTCACCGTCGACGTCGACGAAGACTTCCTTCGTCGTGATGTCCTGCAGGACACCGAAGACGTCGGCGCGGTCACCGTCGCGGTTGATGTCGCCGCCGGTCTCGCTGTTCGCGAGGGCGAGGTCGCCCGCGGTCTCGGAGAAGCGGCCGAAGGAGTACGGGCCACCGGTCGCCGGCGCGGTCCACTCGCGGCCGCCGTCGGTGAACTTGCCGACCTTGCCGGTCTTGGTCATGGTGACCCAGGTGCCGTCGCCGGAGTTCGTGGCGTTCGCGTTGTACCAGTCGACGATCTTGCGCTCACCGGTGCTGGTCGTCTGCAGCGCGGGCGTGTCGAGGTCGACGCCCGAGTCGATCACGGCGATCTTGGTGCCGCGGCCGTCCCACTTCGGGTTCGCGACGGCGAACTGGGCCGCCTGCGTGTCCTGCGTCGGCATGTACGGGTTGGTGCGCGGGGTCTTCGAGTCCGGCGCCTTCTGCGGGGCCGGGTTCTCCATGCCCTGCGGACGCGGGTCGTCCATCGCGATCAGCCCGTCGACGTCGACCTTGTCGACGCTCGCCAGCTTGGCCGCCTTCGCCGCGTTGTCACGCGGGATGGTCACCTTGACGTAGTCGACGTCCTTCTCGACCTTGTCGACCGTGGCGCCGAGCGCCTTGAGGTCGTTGATCGCGGCGTCGGTCTTGCCCTTCTCGGCGGCGACCAGCAGGTCGACGGTCGGCTTGCCCTCCTGGGCTGCCTTGTCGACGAGCGCGCGGTCCTGCTTGTCCAGCTGCTTGTCAGCGGCCGGGGTCTGCTGCGGTGCGTTCTGCGCGATGGCAGGGGTGGCGGCGAAGCCGAACCCGGTAGTGCCCAGCACCGCGGTCAGCAAGACCGTTCCGGTGCGGCGTCTCCAGTTCTTCACGGCGCATGTGCCCTTCGTGGGGTAAAGAGTGCTCCGAAGCACATCTCTTCGTCCCGCGAGGGGCAATCGTCGGTTCGGCCCATTTCGCAGATCCACATTGGACTGTTCAGCGGCTTGAAAGGGCACACTTTTAGTGCTGCGCGTTTCATTTCTGCCGTGGAACGAGCAACTACCCTCCAGTCAAGAGCTGATAGAGGGGAATGTCAAGACCTGCGTCAACGGTGAACGGTGTTGGCCTGTAACAGGATCCTCGCGCACAACGATGCAGTGATCGCCATTTCAGCGCAATAGCGCGCGCAATCTCGCCCGCAGACGACCAACGATGCTCTGGCCGGTGGCGAGGGCTTTGGGCTGCGCACCGCACAACGAGCAACCGGCGCGATGTGCTTTCAGCGCCTGCTGGAGTTCCGTCACGTGCCGCGCGGTCCGTTCCGGCACCGAGTCCTTTTTGACCGACAGCAGACTCAGCTCGGTCAGCACGTGCTTGCCGCGCCGCAACCGTGCCTCCGGCGCGATGGTGTGGAAGAAGATCAGGTTGCGACTGCGCTTCGGTTCGAACGACTCGACGTCGCACCACTCGACGTCGATCTGCCGGTCGATGCCGTGCGACGTGATGCCCTCGGCGGTCAGCTTCGTGCCGAGCCCCACCGTGCGCCACGCCACCGTCGCGCCCATGAGGAACCACAGGCCGCCGAACACGTAGGCGTACCAGGGGCCTTCCTTGGCCGCGAGCGGACCGAGGGCGGCCACGGCGATGCCGAGGCCGAACAGGACCCATCTCCACCTGGTGTGCATGACTCCATCCTGTTTACCCGATTTCCCGGTTCTCGACTCTTGAACGCACGCGGGCGGCGTGGTGTTGAACGGGTGGCGGAGTGGAGTCGTGGTGGCACGCGGGTGTTGAACGGGTGGCGCGGTGGTCATTCCGCAGGACTGGGGACTGTTCAGGCGCTACCTTGCGCGCATGGACCTCAAGCCGGTCGCCGACGAGCTCTACGGGCTGCCCCCGAAGGAGTTCACCGCAGCCCGCAACGCCGCGGCCAAGCAGACCGACGACAAGGACCTCGCCAAGGCCATCGCGGACCTGCGCAAGCCCACCGTGGGCGCCTGGGCGGTCAACAAGCTCGTGCGAGACGCCCCTGAGGGCCTCCAGGAGGCGCTGGGGCTGTCCACGGCACAGCTGACCATGCGAGAGCTCGGCCGCAAGCGCAAGGAGCTCACGGAGGCCCTCGTCTACCGCACGCTGGAGCTGACGGGCCCGCTGGCGGACGACGCCGTGACCCAGGTCCGCAACACCCTGACGGCGGCCATGGCCGATCCGGAGTCCGCCGAGCTCGTCCGGGCCGGGCACCTCACCAAGGGGCTGGAGTACTCGGGGTTCGGGTTCGCCGTGCCCGAACCGGAGCCCGCGCAGGACGGCGAGGACGCGCTGGCCCGCAAGCGCCGCGAACGGCAGGAGCGCAAGCGGGCCGAGGCGCAGCAGGCGCTGGACGAGGCCGAGCAGGCCCTCGGGGAGGCGCAGGCGGACCAACTGGCCGCGCAACGGGCGTTCGATCGGGCGGCCGAACGGCTGGAGGACGCCAAACGGGTGACGTCCGGGGCCGAGAAGGCGCGGAAGGCCGCCGAACGCAGGCTCAACGACCTGGGGTGATCGGGTGATCACCGCCGGACGGCGAACCTGAAGACCAGCTGAAGGAATTGAGCCTGGTCACAGCGAAAGACGACCGGAACACAGCGGTCCGGTTGTACGTTCAACAATGTGGTTGGCCGCCGGCGCTCGAGCTGGTCGCCAGGACGCTCTGACACCCCCAGGTCGGACTGTCCTTCCGCAGGCGGTTCGTGCTCGCGCCGCGCGGTCAACCCGCCGTCGACCGGCACTCCGGTAACCCCCCTCACCGGTAGTGGCGGTCGGCGGCATCCTCAGGCGGTGTCACAGGTTGTACTGGTCGTGGCGTTCGTAGAACGCGCGCAACTCTTCCGGGTCGAGATCGCCCGCCTTGCCGACCTCCAGGAAGAAGTTCTCCCGGGCGATGCCGGGCGCGAACAGGATCAGCATCCGCACCGGCGCGTCGCTGTCGTTGCGGAACGCGTGGGGGCGCCCGGCCGGCACGTACAGGAAGTCGCCCTCACCTGCACGAACCCACTCATCGCCGTCCATCAGCGTGATCTCGCCTTCGAGCACGTAGAACGACTCGGAGAACGTCTTGTGGAAGTGCGGGCGGGCACCCGGCTTGCGGGCCTCCATCCGCCACTCGAACAGGCCGAACTCGCCGTTCGTCACAGCGCCGGGAGCCACAAAACGCGTGGTCCTGGTGCTGAAGTCCACCTCGGATGCCGGTCGGAAGCTCATCGCGGTCCCCCAAAAAGTGAAACTGACTCAGGTCTCGTGCGTGACCAGGGGTCGATCTAGACTCGACCGATGGCACATGACGCGGATGTCATCGTCGTCGGCGCGGGCCTCGCAGGTCTCGTCGCGACCGCAGAGCTCGCGGACGCGGGTCGCAAGGTCATCCTCCTCGACCAGGAGCCGGAAGCGTCACTCGGCGGCCAGGCCTGGTGGTCGTTCGGCGGGTTGTTCATGGTGGACACGCCGGAACAGCGTCGGTTGCGGGTCAAGGACTCGCACGACCTGGCGTTGCAGGACTGGATGGGCTCGGCGGCGTTCGACCGGGACGAGGACCGCTGGCCCCGGCTGTGGGCGCAGGCCTATGTGGACTTCGCCGCCGGCGAGAAGCGTTCCTGGTTGCACAACATGGGGGTGCGCTGGTTCCCGTTCGTGCAGTGGGCGGAGCGCGGCGGGTATCTGGCGGACGGGCACGGCAACTCGGTGCCGCGCTTCCACGTCACCTGGGGCACGGGGCCGGGCATCGTCGAGCCGTTCGAACGGCGGGTGCGCGAGGGCGTCGCGAAGGGGCTCGTGACGTTGAAGTTCCGCCACAAGGTCACGAGCGTCGACGTCGTCAACGGCGTGTGCGAAGGCGTGTCGGGTGACGTGCTGGAGCCGTCGCCGGTGGGCCGCGCGGAACCCAGTTCGCGGACGGTCGTCGGTGACTTCTCGCTCAAGGCGCAGGCAGTGATCGTCACGTCCGGTGGCATCGGCGGCAACCACGACCTGGTGCGCAAGAACTGGCCCGAGCGGATGGGCACGCCGCCGAAGTTCATGCTGGCCGGGGTGCCGGACTTCGTGGACGGCTCGATGCTCGAGATCACGCAGAAGGCCGGCGGCGCGATCATCAACTCCGACCGCATGTGGCACTACCCCGAGGGCATCGCGAACTACGCGCCGGTGTGGTCGCGGCACGGCATCCGCATCCTGCCGGGGCCGTCGCCGCTGTGGCTCGACGCCGAGGGCAAGCGGCTGCCGATCCCGCTGTTCCCCGGTTTCGACGCGCTCGGCGCGTTGGAGCACATCACGAAGAACGGTCACGAGCACTCGTGGTTCGTCCTGAACAAGCGGATCATCGGCAAGGAGTTCGCGCTGTCGGGATCCGAGCAGAACCCGGACCTGACCGGCAAGGACACCAAGGCCGTGCTGAAGCGCGCGCTGCCGGGTGCGGTCGCGCCGGTCGAGGCGTTCGCGCAGAAGTCGAAGGAGTTCATCCAGGCGGGCACGGTCGCGGACCTGGCCCGCGGCATGAACGCGCTGACCGGCGACTCGCGCATCGACGCCGCCGCGCTGGAGAAGGTGATCGTCGAACGCGACCGCCAGGTGACCGCGGGCCTGAGCAAGGACATGCAGATCAACGCGATCCGGCAGACCCGCAACTTCCTGACGGACAAGCTGATCCGCGTCGTCGAGCCGCACCGGCTGCTGGACCCGAAGGCCGGTCCGCTGATCGCGGTCAGGCTCTCGGTGCTCACCCGCAAGACGCTGGGCGGCCTGCACACGGACCTGTCGTCGCGCGTGCTCGACCCGTCCGGCGAGGTGCTGCCGGGCCTGTACGCCGCCGGTGAGGCCGCCGGGTTCGGTGGCGGTGGAGTGCACGGATACCGCGCCCTGGAAGGAACCTTCCTCGGCGGCTGCCTGTTCTCCGGGCGGATCGCCGGACGGTCGGCGGCGGAGGCCGTCAAGTAGGTCCCGCGTGGTGGACGCGGGTTGACGGTCCCCCGGCTTGCGGCTGTGCTGGAAGCATGACGCAGATCGGTGTTCTGGTCGGCAACCCGCGGCCCGCCTCGCGCACGGCGCAGGCGGCCCTGGCCCTGCGCGAGGCACTCGCCGCGACGCTGGGCGTTCCCGTCGAGGGGCCCGTCGTCGAGGCGGCGGAACTCGCGCCCGCCGTCTTCACCGAGCCGGAGAAGATCAAGGCCGCGCTGGAGACGTTGGGGCAGGCCGAGTTCCTCGTCGTCGCGACCCCGACGTACAAGGCGGCGTACACCGGCCTGCTGAAGGCCGTGCTGGACCAGGCACCGGCGGGGTGGCTGCGGGGCAAGATCGTGCTGCCGCTGCAGATCGCCGCCGCCGACAAGCACGCACTGGCCGTCGAGGTGCACCTGCGGCCGGTGCTGGCCGAGCTGGGAGCCGTTGTGCCCCAGGCGTTCTTCCTCAACGAGGCCGCGCTTCCCGCCGACGTCACGACCTTCGACCTCGACGCCCTGAAGGTGCTGCGATGAAGCAACAGCTGCGCGACGCACTCCGCCACCACGCCCAGGCCGTCACGATCGTCACGGCTCATGGAGCGGAAGGCCCGGTCGGCACCACGGTCTCGTCGTTCACCTCGGTGTCGTTCGAACCACCGCTGGTCGTCGTCTGGATCGGCGAGGGCGCGTCGGTGTGGCCGGTGCTGCGGACCGCTCCCCTGTTCGCCGTGCACCTGCTGGAGGCAGGGCAGACCGGCCTCGCGGACCTGTTCGCCACCAAGGGCGTCGACAGGTTCGGGCCGGGCACGCGCTGGCAGGCCGACGAGGACGGCGTGCCGTGGCTGCTGGACGCGCCGGTGCGGCTGCGGTGCCGGACGTCGCGGCGGATCGCGGTCGGCGACCACATCGCGCTGGTGGGCGAGCCGCTCGACATCACGCACTCGGACATCGCGACGCCCCTGGTGCGGCACCAGGGGCGCTACACGTCAGTCGCTTAGAAGTTTGATGAACTCCCGGGCCAGCGCGTCGTTCTGCCGGAAGGCCGGCGCGTTGGTCTGCGGGCGCGCGAACGCCGCGTAGGACTTGCCCGTCGTGAAGGGCCCGACCGCGAACCGCGTCGGGTCCTCCTCGCCGTTCTCCCCGATCAACCGGCCGCTCGCCGACACCCGCACCAGCCCGGCCTCGTCCTCGGAGACGGCACCGGCCGCCCGCAACGACCGCAGCACCGGGTCGACCGTCCGCGACAGCGTGTGCGACGGCAGGCGGGCCTCGATCAACCCGGTGGCGCGCACCACGTCCGGGGTCGTCGCGCTGCCCGCCACGAACGCGCCCTCGACGGCCTCCACCCACAGGTCGGCGCCGAGGAACCGCACGATTCCCGCGCGGGACAACGCGAGCAGCTCCTCCAGCCGGTCCGGCGGCGGGCCGGAGGCGAGGTAGCTGAAGTAGCCGTGCCACCAGCCGTCGAACGGCATGAGGTCCGCGACCTGGCCGTAGACCGACAGCAGGGCCAGGAACGCCCCCAGATCGGCGCTGTGCCGCGGATCCGAACGCCGGGCCACATCGGCCTCGACGTACGCCCGCAGGTGCTCCTGAAACTCCTCAGCGGACGAAAACGTCACGCCGGACAGAGGCCGGTCGAGCCGTTCGAAGTCGAGGCGGTCGGCCGGGTCGGGCACCGCACGCAGTTCCAAGGCCCGCATTTCGCCGCTGTACCAAGGCAACGCGGCGAACGCCGTGGTGAACTCCTCGAACGGCATCCGCACCGACTCGGGGTGGCCGGTGAACAGCTCGTGGTAGTGCCCCCACGCGATCTCCTTGGCCATCAACGGCCACACGTCGGCACGGAAGTCGAGCTCCGGTCCGCGGACCTCGTCGGCCACGAAGAACCGCGGCAGCGCGGGCCTCGTGCCCTGCAACCGATACCCGGTCTTCGAGTGGTACGGCACGCCCCGCCGCGAGCCCACGTACAACGTCGGTTCCGCACCGGAAGGCACGTACTTGAGCCTGTCCGGACCGCGCTCGTACCGGCCGCCGCGCCCCTCGGTCAGCAACACCATCAGGTCGATGAACGCGAGCCCGAACCCGCGCAGCACGACGTCCCCCGTCACCGCCGAGAGATCCGCGTCGGCGGAGTACAGCGGCGGCACGTACACGAGTCCGTGCTCCACCGCGTGTTCCGCGAGCTTGCGGTGTTCGGGTTCCAGCTCGGCATCGAGATGTCCCAGTGCCAGCAACAAAACATCGGCGTGCAGAGATGTTCCGTCGTCGAGCCGAATCCGATGGCCGTCCACCTTCACCGCCGACGCCTGATGCACGGTCACCGAGATGGTCGGAGGCAGAGATTTCCTTGCGTGGTCGAAGAACCACGAGAGGTAGCCGCTCTGCACCTGCCGGGACGGGAAGGCTGTCGGGTCGATGTCGGTCCACTCGGCGAGCGACGGACCAGGCCGGATCGGACCGGTGCCGCCGAACGACGAGTCGGTGAAGACCGTGACGTCCTCGGCCATGGAGTTCATGCGCAGCAACGGGGACTGCGCGTGCCGCCACACCCGGCCGGCACCCGGCGGGTGCGGGTCGACGACGTGCACGGCGAAGGACGCGGTCGGCGACTGGGCGGCGATGCGTTCGAGCAGGCCGGCGGCACGGGGGCCACCACCGATGACGACGAGTGAGCGCATGCGCGTCTTTCCGTTGGAGGGCAACGAGAACAAGCCGCGCCCCTCAACGCCGACCCCACCACGTTACCCCGCGCGTGCAAGCAAATCCCGCTCTGTGGACGTCGTTGCCACCGACCCCGCACGAGGTGTGCACTCGAAAGCGCGCTCCCTCAACGCGCCCTGC
Source organism: Lentzea sp. JNUCC 0626 (assembly GCF_043632865.1). Lineage (NCBI taxonomy): Bacteria > Bacillati > Actinomycetota > Actinomycetes > Pseudonocardiales > Pseudonocardiaceae > Lentzea > Lentzea sp. JNUCC 0626. Next base: position 8,422,621 of record NZ_CP171635.1, on the reverse strand, counting down.
TCTCACTACCACCTCTGGGGAATCGGTCATGCCAGTTGAGTTTCTCGGAATCGCCGCCACGGACGACGGATCGGAAATCTCTCCGCGCACGTCCAGCGGCGCCTTCGACAAGGACTTCACGATCAGGCTCGCCAGGGCCCACGAGGAGCACGGCTGGGACCGCGTGCTGTTCGCCTACGGTTCCGGCGCACCGGAACCCGCGGCCGCGGCGGCCTACCTCGCGAGCAAGCTCGACAAGCTCCAGATCCTGTTGGCGCACCGGCCGAACGTCTCCTACCCGACGTTCGCCGCCAAGACGTTCGCGACGCTCGACCACATCAGCGACGGCCGGTTGACCGTGCACTTCATCACCGGCGGCACCGACCACGAGCAGCAACGCGAGGGCGACTACCTGACCAAGGACGAGCGCTACAGCCGCACCCGCGAGTACATCCAGATCGTCAAGAAGGTCTGGCTCAACCACGAGGCGTTCGACCACGAGGGCGAGCACTACAAGTTCGCGGACTTCGTGAGCGACGTCTTCCCCGTGCAGCAACCACGTCCGGGCATCTCGTTCGGCGGGTCGTCCCCGGCGGCGTACGCGGCGGGCGGCGCGGAGGCGGACATCTTCTGCTTGTGGGGCGAACCCCTGGCCGATACCGCGCAGCAGATCGAGTCGGTGCGGCTGGCGGCGAAGGAGGCGGGCCGCGACGACGTGCCGCGCATCCAGGTCGCGTTCCGGCCGATCATCGCGCCGACCGAGGAACTGGCCTGGGAGAAGGCGCACCGCACGGTCGACCTGATCCAGGAGCGGAAGGCGCCCGGCGCGTTGAGCCGCGGCCGTTCGCTCACCAAGCCGGAGAACGCCGGTTCGCAACGACTACTGGCTGTCGCCGAACGTGGCGAACTCTTCGATCGTGCGTTGTGGACGCCGACCGCGAAGGTGTCCGGCGGCAACGGCAACTCGACGGCGCTGGTCGGCACGCCAGAGACGGTCGCGCAGGCGTTGCTGGACTACTACGACCTCGGCGTGGAGATCTTCTCGGCCCGCGGCTACGACCTCCTCGACGACACGATCGACTTCGGCCGGTACGTCATTCCCATCGTGCGCGAGGAAATCGCGAAGCGGGACAGGGCCAAGGCCGCGTGACGACTCTCGAAGTGCGCCGCGTCCGGCAATCCGATCCGATCGCGGCGCCATTGGTCGCGGAACTCACGTACGAATACACGACCCGCTACGGGCCGAGCGGCGCACAGGAGATGCAACGCCCGGCGGACGTGTTCGAACCGCCGAACGGGCAGTTCCTGCTGCTCGTGGAGGCGGGTGAGGCCGTCGCGGGCGGTGCGTTCATGCGCTACGACGACGAGACCGCCGAGATGAAACGGATCTGGACGCATTCCGGGCATCGCAGGCGTGGATTGGCACGAAGGGTGCTCCTCGAACTGGAGGCCGAAGCGAGAACGTTTGGATACAGCCGGATCTACCTCACGACCGGGCCGCGCCAACCGGAGGCGAAAGGGCTCTACCTGGCGTCCGGTTACACGCCGTTGTTCGATGTTGAGACAGACCCCCTCACAATTGGCCCGCTCCCCTTCAGCAAGGTGATTCATTAGTTCTAACGAGTGAATTCAGGGCAGATCCCGTGATTCCCGACCGGGATTCGGGGTTCGGTTGGACAGGTGCTGTGTGATCAGTAAGCTTGTCTGTTGGACCTACCCCCGGTGGTGGTGCTGAGCGGGGCTGTCACCCGTTCGACCGAATCCTGCGGGAGTGGGCCTGGCAGGCGTATCGATTGGCGTCCGACGATCGATCAGCAGATCACCCCGGTCCCCACGAATGGCCACCGAAGCTGAATGAACATGGTCGACAGCCGCGAGCCGGCCGTTGCATGGGCAGCGGCGATCTCCAACACCCTCGTCGCGAATTTGACGCGCGACAAGCTCGAGCAACTGCTGGGCGAGTACGTCGAGCAGTTGCTCGGTGCTGGGGTGGACGAGGCGCGCCAGGTCGGCCGGTCCATGGTCGAGCACCACTTCATCTCCTCCGCCACGCTGGAGGTCTCGCTCGCGCACCTCGGTGAGCGCACGAGCGTCACGCCCGCCCAGCTGGCCGCGCTCGCCGCCGGGTACGCGGAGGGGTTGCGCGACCGCACGCTCGACCAGCAGGAGATCAGCCGCACGGCCGCCATCACCGCGATGCGCAGGGCCGAGAGCGCGGTCAGGGCCAGCGAGGCGAAGTTCCGGGCGATCTTCGAGAGCTCGGCGTTCGGCATCGTCGTGAGCGACCTCAAGGGCGAGATCCTAGACGTCAACGAGGCGTTGCTCGCGATGCTCGACTACAAGCAGGACGAGGTCGGCGAGATGAGCGGCCGCGACTTCGTGCACCCCGACGACCGGGCGGGGCTGCGCGAGCTGACCATCCAGCTGATCGCGTCCGAGCACGACAACGTCCGGGTCGAGAAGCGGATGGTCCGCAGCGACGGCGAGACGATCCAGACCCACATGGCGATCTCCGTGGTGCGCGAGGACGACGGCACCCCGCCGTACCTCGTCACCATGATCGAGAACATGAGCGAGATGCGGGCGTTGCAGACGCAGCTCGTCCGGCAGAGCCTCAACGACGTGCAGACGGGCCTGCCGAACCGCGCGCAGTTCCTCGGCTGGCTGGAGGGCGCGGTCGGCTCCAAGGGTCCGGACGCGCTGGCGCTCGTGCAGGTCGACATCGACGGGTTCCGCGGCGTGAACGACGCGTTCGGGCACGAGGCGGGCAACCGGGTGCTGATGCACGTCGCCACGCACCTGCGGTCGGTGTTCACCGAGGAGATCGCGAAGGTCGCGCGGATCGGCGAGGACGAGTTCGCCGTGCTGATCCGGGACCCGCAGGACGTGCGCAGCGTCGTCGCCCTGGTCGAGGAGTTCACGGCGCGGCTGGAGGAACCGATCTGGATCGGCCGGCACGGTGTCGGCGTCACGACCAGCGTCGGTGTCGTGGCCCGCGCGGCCCGCGGAGGTGACGCTACGGACCTGCTGCGCGCGGCGGACGTGACGGTCGGCTGGGCCAAGCGCGACGGCAAGGCGCAGTGGGCGTTGTACGACCGCGAACGGGACGTGCACGACAAGGAGAGGTACGCGCTGGCGGCCTCGATCCCCGGCGCGCTGGAGGAAGGCCAGTTCCGCGTCGACTACCTGCCGACGTACTCGCTGACGGACGGCTCGGTGCTCGCGCTGGAGGCCAAGATCGCCTGGGAGCACCCGGACCGCGGCGTGCTGTGCCCCGACACGTTCCTCGACCAGTCGTCGAACAACGGCATGATCGTCCGGCTCGTGCACTGGGCGTTGGAAGAAGCGTGCCGGCACGCGAGCGACTGGTACCTGGCGCTGGGCGAGCGGATGCCCGTGCTGTCGATCGACCTGCCGCCACGCCTCTGCCAGGAACCCGAACTCGTCGCCGAGGTGGCCCGCGTGCTCGACCGCACCGGTCTGCCGCCGTCGTTGCTGCGCTTCGAACTGCACGAGCACCTGCCCGCGTTGCTGAACGACGAGCAGCTGGAAGAACTGACGATCCTCGCCGAACGCGGCATCGGCCTCGTGCTGGACCAGATGAACGGCGGCAACGTGGGCGTCGACCGGCTGCGCCAGCTGCCGTTGTCCGGCGTGAAGTTCACCGGCACCGTCGTGCACGGCCTCGATCTCGGTGCGAACCGGCTGGAGGCGAGCGCCTCGGAGGCGTTGCTGGGGTGGGCGTCGCTGCTGCGGCTGCCGCTCTACGCCGAGGACGTGCGGACCGACGTCGAGGCTTCTCGGCTGGCTTCGCTGGGCGTGACGGGCGGCCAGGGCCCGCACTTCGGGCCGCCGCTGCGCGCCTCAGAGGTTTCTTCCCTGCTTCTCAGCTAGTTCTTATCAGGGTTTTCCAGGGTTTCGGCACAGGTTGCTCACAAGGTCGGGGTCCATCGTGGAGTCATGACCGAGCAGAGCTTCCCCGCGATGAGCGGGTCACTGGTGGAACCGCAGCCCGTCGCCGCGCCGAAGTTCTGGCGGCGGACAGCCCCGATGCTGACGGCCGCGGCACTCGTCGCCGGCCTGTTCGGCGGCGTCACCGGAGCGGTGATCGCCTCCCCGGACAACACCCCGGCGGCGTCTTCCGTCTCCGCGCAGACGATCGCCAACACGTCCACACAGGACTGGAGCTCCGTCGCGTCCAGCGTCCTGCCCTCCGTGGTGCAGGTGAACGTCGGCAACGGCCTCGGCTCCGGCGTGATCCTCTCCGCCGACGGCAAGATCCTCACCAACAACCACGTGATCGCCGCCGCCGGTGGCCAGATCACGGTGAAGTTCAACGACGGCCGCGAACTCCCGGCCACCGTCGTGAACGCCGACGCTGGGTCCGACCTCGCCGTGCTGCAGGTGTCCGGCGCGTCCGGGCTCACGCCGATCAAGTGGGCCGACTCCGACTCGGTGAAGGTCGGTGACGCGGTGATGGCCATCGGGTCGCCGTCCGGCCTGCAGGGGACCGTGACGACCGGCATCGTGTCCGCGCTGGACCGCAAGGTGACCGTGCCGGGCGAGACCCGTCGCTCGCAGCCCGTGTCGTACCAGGCGATCCAGACCGACGCGTCGATCAACCCCGGCAACTCCGGTGGTGCTCTGGTGAACGCCGCCGGTGAGCTGGTCGGGATCAACTCGGCGATCTACTCGCCGGCGTCGAGCAGCGGGGAAGCCGGCAGCGTCGGGATCGGGTTCGCCATCCCGTCCAACACGGCGAAGCAGATCGTGGACCAGCTGAGCTAGAAGTAGTCCCGAAGGGGCCGCGGCGAGATGCCGCGGCCCTTCGTGGTGTCAGGAGAGCCAGTCCGGGCGCAACGGCATGTGCGACGTCGTCCCGTCCAGCTTCACCCCGAGCACCTGGTGCAGCTGGATGTTGTTGCGGTCGAACCCGAGCCGCGACGCCGCGAGGTACAGCCGCCACACCCGTGCCCGTGCCTCACCGACCTCCCGAACGGCCTCGTCCCAGTGCTCCTCGAGGTTGCGACCCCACGCGGCCAGGGTCAGCGCGTAGTGCTCGCGGATGTTCTCCTCGTGCCGCACCTCGAACCCGGTGTCGTGCATCAACGACACGAGGTGGCCGGGCCCGACCAGTTCACCGTCCGGGAACACGTACCGGTTGATGAACGGGCCGGAGAGCGCTTTCTCCTTGTTGTTCGGGCGGGTGATGCAGTGGTTGAGCAGGCGGCCGCCTGGCTTGAGCTTGCGGTACAGCGCCGAGAAGTACGCCGGCAGCTTGGCCTTGCCGATGTGCTCGGTGAGGCCGATGGACGACACCGCGTCGAAGCCCGTCTCGCGGACGTCTCGGTAGTCGAGGTGGCGCACCTCGGCCAGTTCCGACAGGCCCGCTTCGACGATCGCCTTCTGTGCCCACTCGGCCTGGTTGCGGGACAACGTGACGCCGATGGCGCGCACGCCGTACTCGCGGGCCGCGTGCATGACCATGCCGCCCCAGCCGCAGCCGACGTCGAGCAGTTTCATGCCGGGCTTCAGGCCGAGCTTGCGGGCCACCAGGTCGTGCTTGGCGAACTGGGCGTCCTCCAAAGTGGACTCCGCAGAGGGATAGACCGCGCAGGTGTAGGCCATCGACGGGCCGAGGACCCACTCGTAGAACTGGTTCGAGACGTCGTAGTGGTGGGCGATGGCCTGCGAGTCGCGGGCCTTCGAGTGGCGCAGGCCGTGCAGGCGGGTCTCCTGCGGCGGCGGGGCCACTTTGTGCGACAGGCGGACGCTGCCGAGGAACCGGACCAGCTCCAGGCGTTGCAGCACCGGCAGGTGGCGCAGCGAGAAGTCGGAGAGTTGGGCGAGACCCGCGTGCACGTCGCCGAGGATCTCGAGGTGACCCGTGACGTAGGCGCGGGCGAGGCCGAGCTCACCTGGCGCGGAGGCCAGGTAGGACAGGGCTTCCGGTGTTTTGATGTCGATGGACACCGGTGCCGCGCCAGGCCCGGCGGTGCTGCCGTCGTAGGCGTGGAAGCGAACGTCGCCGCCACCTGTGATGCGCTGAAAAATAGAGGCCAACCGCATTCATCGTCCCCTGACACACTTGGCGTACAGATCAGGCAGTCGGTTCGTCTGGTCGTACCGGGCCTTCACGGACCGGTAGTGCGAACCGTTGTAGTGCCGCCAGAACTCGTCCTCGGTGTAGTAGGAGTCCGAGTACAGCGACTTGTGGCCACCCAGCCGCGCCACCTCGCGCTCGATCAGCCGGTTGCGGTCACCCATCTTCTCCCCCGGCCGGACCGGGACCTCCGACCAGAACCCGACGTTGACGTACAACGTGTCCTCGTCCATCGGGTAGAGCGGCCACCCCGTGGTGTCGCGCAACCTGACCGGGCACAGCCACACCGGCGCGATGCCGATCTCGCGGTCGAAGAAGTCGAGGAAGTCGGCGAGTCCACCGACTGGGATCTCCACGTCCTGGATCACCGGTTCGACGTCCACCCGCGGCCGGAGCTGCCGGTGCTTCGCGACGAGCTTGCGGTACACGTCCGAACGCAGGTACCGCTTCGGCCACATGCGACGGACGACGGGGTTCTGCGCGCCGAACGCCCTGGAGCACCAGAACCAGTCGGTGTCCCAGCGCCACAGGTAGTCGTGGATCGTCAGGTGGTCCGTGCGGCGCTTCTGGATCGACCGGTAGTAGATCTGGTTGCCGGTGTAGTCGGACGTGTACGGCGCGATGTCGGCGTAGTGACCCAAGGTCAGGTACATCTCACCCCGTGAGAACACCGTGCCGTCGACGAAGTCCGCCGAGCCGTCCTCGCACACCTCCTGGATGACGGCGGCGCACTCCTCGAACGACCCGAACGGCACGTGTCGCAGCCGCACGTACTGGCGCACCGGTTCGAGCTCGATCTCCAGCCGCAGCGCGTATCCCAGCGTCCCGTAGGAGTTGGGGAACGCGCGGAACAGGTCGTCGTCCGGCTTCGAGACGACGACCTCGCCGTCGCCGGTGAGGATCTCCAGCTCCCGCACGGACTCGTGCGGCAACCCGTTGCGGAAGGACGTGGACTCGATGCCCAGACCCGCTACCGCACCGCCGATGGTGATGGTCTTGAGCTGCGGCACCACTAACGGCATCAGGCCGTGGGGAAGTGTCGCGGCGACGAGGTTCTCGTAGGTGGTCATGCCCTGCACCTGTGCGGTGCGCCCGACCGGGTCCACTGACAGGACCTGGTCGAACCTGCCGACGTCGAGTCCCCCGGCCTGATCGGCCCGGAACCGGAAGAGGTTCGACGTCTTCTTAGCGAGCCGCACCGGCGCACCTTCGCGCATCGCGGCGTACTGCGCACTCAGCGCAGCCACGGCCGAGCTGTGCCCATGGTCACTCACGACTCCGACGTTATTCCTCGTCAGCGCCGTTGTCGCGTCCAAAAGCCCGAATGGGCCAGCGATCTTTCATCGCGGACTGTCCGAAGTTACTTGCGAGTAGTAACGTGCGAGGCATGGCAACGCACGAGGTGACCAACCAGGTTCCGCCGCTGAGCGGTCACGACGTCGCGGATGATCCAGCCCTGCTCAGCTGGGTGGACGACACCGAGTTGCACGCTTTGGGGAAGCTCGCCGGCAGCCACGAGTGGCAGGAGCACGGCAGGCTCGCGAACACCCATCCGCCGGTGCTGCACACCCACGACCGGTTCGGGAACCGGATCGACGAGGTGGAGTTTCACCCGGCGTGGCACGAACTGATGAACGTTGCCGTTACGCACGGTTTGCACGCCTATGTCGACGGTGGGCATTTGGAACGTGCGGCCAAGTTCTACGTGTGGTCCCAGGTCGAGGCCGGTCACGGCTGTCCGATTTCGATGACTTACGCGTCGGTGCCCGCTTTGCGCGTCGCGCCGGAGTTGGCCGAAAGTTACGAACCCCTTCTCACCGCACGGAACTACGCCTTCGGCCTGCGCGCGCCGCTGACCAAGCAGGGCCTGATCGCCGGCATGTCGATGACGGAGAAGCAGGGCGGCTCGGACGTCCGCGCGAACACCACGGTGGCAAAGCCCGTCGCCGACGGCTACGTGCTGACCGGGCACAAGTGGTTCACGTCGGCACCGATGTCGGACGTGTTCCTCACGCTGGCACAGGCACCCGGCGGCCTCACCTGCTTCCTGGTGCCGCGCGTGCTCCCGGACGGCACCCGCAACCGGTTCTTCCTGCAACGCCTGAAGGACAAGCTGGGCAACAAGTCCAACGCCTCCGCCGAGATCGAGTACGACGAGGCGTTCGCTCATCGGATCGGCGACGAGGGTCGCGGCGTTCGCACGATCATCGAGATGGTCAACATGACCCGCCTCGACTGCGTGCTCGGCACGGCGGCGGGCATGCGGCTCGGGCTGCGGCAGGCGGCGCACCACGCCGCGCACCGCAAGGCGTTCGGCAGCTACCTGATCGACCAGCCCGCCATGCGCAACGTGCTGGCGGACCTCGCGATCGAGTCGGAGGCGGCGACCACCACCGCGATGTGGCTGGCCACGAACCGCCCGCGGCTCGGGCTCGCGATCACCAAGTACTGGGTGTGCAAGCGCGGGCCGGTGCACGCCGCCGAGGCGTTGGAGTGCCTGGGCGGCAACGGATACATCGAGGACAGCGGAATGCCGCGGCTGTTCCGCGAGTCGCCGCTGATGTCGATCTGGGAGGGCTCCGGCAACGTCGCGGCGCTAGACGTGCTGCGGGCGATGCAGAAGGAACCCGAGTCGGTGCAGGAGTTCCTGTCCGAGGTCAGCGGGGTGGACCGGCGGATCGACACCGCGTTGAACGAGCTCGGCGCCGCTCTGTCCGATGTGGACCAGTCGCAGGCCAGGCGGGTGGTGGAGAAGATGGCGTTGATCCTGCAGGGCGCGTTGCTGGTGAAGCACGGGCATCCGGCGGTGACGGACGCGTTCCTGGCGTCGCGGCTCGGCGGGGACTGGGGAGTCGCCTTCGGGACGCTCCCCAAGTCCACCGACTTCGCCTCGATCATCGACAGGGCCGTGCCGAAGCTCTAGGCGGGACAGCCGTTCGGCAACCGAGGCGTGTCCGGGCCGTAGAGGTCGCCGGTCAGGAACACGCACGTCGGCTGCTGCTCGTAGTCGTGCAGGTCGGTGACCTCCAGGATGGTGAAGTTGCGCGCCTCCCCCACCCGTGACTTCTTGAAGTCCGTCCGCCCGGTCGCCCCGTAGAACTCCAATTCCCGGAACTCCGCCCCGATCGCCCCGCGATGCGGCGTGCTGCTGGCCCGCCGCGAGTAGGCACGCGTCACGGCGTCGAGGAACAGCCCGGCCGCGTCGTACGCGACGCCCATGTGCTCACCGGGCCACGGCTTCGCGGGCCGGTCCTCGGCGGGCAGCGACGACTCCTGGATCTCCTTGGCCAGCTTGGAGTAGCCCGCGCAGAACGCGTCCAGCGGCAGTCCGCCGCGCGCAGACGGATCGGGCTTGCCCGCCACGCACGCCTTGCCCGCGAGCACGATCAGCCCGGCCATGCTCACGTACGACACGCGCATGCCGGCCAGCGAGTCCTGCACGCGGCTGGCCTTCTGCGCGATGAACCGGATGATCGCGTCGTCGGCGAGGATGCGCGGCAGGCGGTTCTTGTCGTAGCAGTCCTTGCCGACGGCACGCAGGAACTCGCCGAAGTCCTCCTCGCGGCCCGCGAAGAAGACCAGCTCGGTGGAGTGGTCCTCGACGCACTGCGACGGCACCTCCTGCGGGCTGACGTTCCACTCGTCGGCCTGGAACTTCACCTGCGCCCGCGCGAGTTCCGTGCCCAGCAGGCCGACCAGGTCGGTGAGGTAGACGTCGTCCTGGCCGAGCTTCGGGTGGTGGATCGTCACCTTGGTGGCGCCGACGTGCTGGGCGTAGCGGCGCACCAGGTCCGCCTGCCGGGCGTTGCCGGGGATGAGCTGGAAGTAGGTGGCCGAGAGGTCCGGCAGCGAGGCCTCGGTGAGGGTGGTGCCGATGGTCGGCACGCCGAGCGACCCGAGCGAGGTGATGACGTCCTGGGTCTGCTTGACGCTGCGGTCGAGACCGATCACGCCGATGATGCTCGGGTCCTTCTCCAGCAACGGGGTGATCATGTCGCGCAGCACGTCGTGGGCGCGCTTCATCATGCCGCCGCCGTTGGCGATCACGATGCGCAGCAACGGCCCGCTGCTCGACCTGTCGTTCTGCTGCCGTTGCTTGAGCAGCATGCCTTCGAGCTCCTCGGCGCGCGAGTGGTCGGCGTCCGGGTTGCTGTCCTTGTGGGTGAGGCTGGAGAAGTAGAGCAACGAGACGAGCGGGCGCGCGGGATTGGTGTCGTGCAGCCGTTCCGCCTCCTCGTTCTGCGCGAAGACGGCCTGTTGCGTCCACCGGAGGCGTTCGTTCGAGCCGAAGATCTGGTTGCTGTTGTCGCTGTAGCCCAGGCATTCGGCGTTGCCGTCGACCTCCATCAGCCGGGTCGAGATGCCCGGCGAGATCGCGGAGCCGACGATCGAGCAGTTCAGCTCGAAGTGGTTCTGCACGGTCACGAACCCCGGCACGAGCAGCACCACGACGATCGCCGCGATGATCGCCTCCAGCCGCCGCGACTTGGCGAGCCACCGCACCGGAGCCGCCTGGAACGCGGGCGCGCCCTTCCACTTCTTCCTGTCCGGGCTGGGGAACGGCAGCTTGATCATCAGGTAACGGGCGTCCGGGGCGAGCATCTGCCGTTTGCGCGGCAGCTCCTCCCGCCACGTCGCGAGCGCGTCCGCGGTCTCGTCCGGGCTGACCGGTGTGGTGCCGAGGCGTTGCGACAGCGCGGGTTGCACCGAGCTGGCCGCGATCACCAGCAACGGGTCGACCTCGCCGGTCTCGTTGCGGACGTCGTTGATCAGTTCCAGCAGCTCCCAGCCGCCGTTGTCCTTGGTGACGCCGTCGAGCAGCACGGGGATGTACGCGGTGCGCCGCCAACCCGCCCGGCGCGGCAGGAACCGGGGCCGCCGCCGGTACGCGATCCGCAGGTCCTCCAGGAACGCGTGCACGAGCAGCAGCTTGATCTGCTCCTCGTTCTCCGACTCGCGCCGCCCCAGGGTGAGGCGTTCGGCGAACCCGAGGAACTCGATGGAGTGGTTGGGCAGCGCGAAGTTCTGCCGCATGAACCACTTCGACTCGCGCGAGAGCCCCGGCACCCGCTTGGCGAGCCACCGGAAGCCGACCTTGCTGCCGACCCACGCGACGAGCCCGAGCCCGAGCCGCGTCACCAGGCCGGGGATGAACGCGTCGACGGCCCGGTTGACCTCCTCGCCGCCCTGCGCGGTCTTGCCGGTCCACCCCCGCAGCAACTCGATGACGGCCGCCCGGTCGTCGCGGCCGGGCTTGCGCGGCAGCCGCTTGCTGGTGAGCCAGTCGACCAGGCGGTAGTGGTCGAACCGGGTGAGCCGTTCCGTGCCGACGTGGACCTCGCCGAGCCGGTCGCTCAGGACGTCCAGCAACGGCAGCAAGGGCGGTGTCTCGCGGCTTCCGGAAGGCCAGTTCTTGGCGACTTCGGCGGTCACCGACGACACGTCGACGTAAGCGTGCGGAATGGCCGGGCGGCCTTCGTCGAGCCGGTGTTCGAGAGCGCGCAGGAATGCCGTCGGACTGGCTTCGCTCTCCAGGTAGAGCAGCGGCAACGGCTGGTCGCCGACGATTTCCTCGGTCTTGCTCCGGTAGAAGAAACCAGGCCGGTCACAAAGACCGCGAATGACCTCGAGAAGTACCTGCAAACCGGGAAAAACGGGCTCTGTCCGGCTGTCCGTCATCTGCACCCTCACACTCGTGCGGAAGGCAGACGACGCTAGCCGGACAGGCCGTTCGGGACCGGTGGAATGAAGTTTTTCTGCCGAGATGGACTAGGCCCTGTCCTGTAAGTCTGTCAGGTGGCAGGCGCGGGTGAGCGAGCCGGAGACGGTGCCGCCACGACGCCCTCATACCGGAGGTATTCGGGCGTCGTGGCGGTGCCGTCTCCGGCTCCCTCGGCCGCCACTGCCGCCCGACGGACTTGCAGGACAGGGCCTAGAACCCGAGTTCGCGGGCGATCAGCATCTTCTGCACCTCGGAGGTGCCCTCGCCGATCTCCAGGATCTTGGCGTCCCGGTAGAACCGGCCGACCGGGTACTCGTTCATGAAGCCGTAGCCGCCGAAGATCTGCGTGGCGTCGCGGGCGTTGTCCATCGCGGCCTCGGACGAGACGAGCTTCGCGATGGCGGCCTGCTTCTTGAACGGCTCGCCGCGCAGCATCCGGGACGCGGCCTCGTAGTAGGCGAGGCGCGCGGTGTGCACGCGGGCCTCCATCTCGGCGAGCTTGAACTGGATCGCCTGGTACGTGCCGATCTTGTTGCCGAACGTCTCGCGCTCGTGGGCGTAGCGGACCGACTCGTCCACGCAGCCCTGGGCCAGACCGACCGACAGCGCGGCGATGGCGACGCGGCCCTCGTCGAGCGTGCGCAGGAACTGGGCGAAGCCGCGGCCGCGCTCGCCGAGCAGGTTCGCGGCGGGCACCCGGCAGTCCTGAAAGGACAGTTCGCGGGTGTCCGAGGCGCTCCAGCCGACCTTGGAGTACTTCTTCGACACCGTGAAGCCCGGGGTGCCGGACGGGACGATGATCGAGGAGATCTCCTTGCGGCCGTCCGGGAGGGTGCCCGTGACGGCGGCGACGGTGACGAGACCGGTGATGTCGGTGCCGGAGTTCGTGATGAACGCCTTGGTGCCGTTGATGACCCACTCGTCGCCGTCGAGGCGCGCCGTGGTGGCGAGGGCGCCCGCGTCGGAACCGGAGCCGGGCTCGGTGAGACCGAACGCGCCGAGCTTCTCGCCGGACGTGAGCGACGGCAGCCACTCGGCCTTCTGCGCGTCGGTGCCGTAGCGGTAGATCGGCATGGCGCCCAGCGAGGTCGCCGCCTCGACCGTGATCGCGACCGACGAGTCGACGCGCGCGAGTTCCTCGAGCGTGAGGCACAGGGCGAAGTAGTCGCCGCCCATGCCGCCGTGCTCCTCGGGGAACGGCAGGCCGAGCAGGCCCATCTGCCCCATCTTCGCGACGATCTCGTACGGGAACTCGCAACGCTCGTAGAAGTCGCCGATGACCGGCGCCACCTCGTCGCGCGCGAACTCCTCGACGGTCTTGCGCAGGTCCTCGTACTCGCTCGGGAGCCTGAAGTCCAACATCACTGTCACTCCTCGTGAGAGACGACGAGGGCCAGCACCTGGTCGAGTCTGACCTGCTGGCCTGCTTGCACGTGCACTTCGGCGAGCACGCCGTCGACCGGTGCGGTCACGGTGTGCTCCATCTTCATGGCCTCGACCACGAACAACGCTTGACCGGCGGTCACTTCCTCGCCCTGCTGCGCTCGAACGACGAGCACGGTGCCGGGCATCGGGGACTTCACCGGACCGCCGGACGCCGCAGCGCCCTCGGCGGCTCCGACCAGGAACTCGGCCTCGACCAACGCCCAGGAGGCGCCGTCGTGGCCCAGCCACAGCACGTCACCCTCGCGCGCCATCGCATAACGACGGGAGCCGACGAGCAGGTCGGCGCCTTCCTGACGGGCCCGGGCGCGCACCGGTTCTCCAGCGCCCACAACGACTTCCTCGCCGCGCACGCGCACGTCGACGTCGTTGATCCGCCAGGTCGTCCAGGCGTGCTCACCGACGCGCCAGCCGCCGGGCTGGTCCCACGGGTCGTCGCCGTGCGGCTGGAGCGAGCGCTCCAGACCGGCCGCGACGTACACCTCGTCGGGGATCTCGGCCGACGTCAACGCGTCCAGCTTGCGTTCGACCAGACCGGTGTCGAGAGCACCCGCACGAACGTCCGGATCACGCAGAAGTGCGCGCAGGAACGGGATGTTCGTCGTGACGCCAAGCAGCACCATCTTGCCGAGCGCGTGGTCGAGCTTGCGCAACGCCTCTTCGCGGGTGCGGCCGTGCGCGATCACCTTGGCGAGCATCGGGTCGTAGTCCGAACCGACGACAAGTCCTTCGTACAGGCCGGAATCCACGCGGACGTCGGCCGGCTCGCTCAGCGCCAGCACGCGTCCGCCGGTCGGCAGGAAGCCGCGCGCCGGGTCCTCGGCGTAAACGCGCGCCTCGACCGAGTGCCCGTTGAGTTCGACGTCCAGGTCCAGCACCTCACCGGACGCGACGCGGAGCTGCCACTCGACGAGGTCGACGCCCGTGACCATCTCGGTCACCGGGTGCTCGACCTGGAGCCGGGTGTTCATCTCCATGAAGAAGTAGTCGCCCGACGCACCGTCCACGATGAACTCGACGGTGCCCGCGCCGACGTAGCCGACCGACTTCGCCGCGTCGACCGCGGCCGAACCCATGGCCTCGCGCACCTCGGGCGTGAGGAACGGCGAGGGCGCCTCCTCGATGATCTTCTGGTGCCGCCGCTGAAGGCTGCACTCGCGCTCACCGAGGTGGATGACGTTGCCGTGCCGGTCACCCAGGACCTGGATCTCGATGTGCCGGGGGTTCGTGATGAACCGCTCGATCAGCAGCGTGTCGTCGCCGAACGAGCCGCGCGCCTCCCGCCGGGCGGACTCGATCGCCTCGCGCAGCGCCGACTCCTCGTGCACCAGGCGCATGCCCTTGCCGCCACCGCCCGCGGAAGGCTTGAGCAGCACGGGAAAGCCGATCTCGAGGGCGGCTTCGACGATCTCGTCGTCGGACATGCCCGAGCGCGTGCGGCCGGGCACCACGGGCACACCCGCCGCCGACACCGTCAGCTTCGCGCGGATCTTGTCGCCCATCGCGTCGATCGCCGACGCGGGTGGTCCGACGAACACGATCCCGGCCTCGTCGCAGGCGGCGGCGAACGCGGTGTTCTCCGCCAGGAAGCCGTAGCCGGGGTGGATCGCCTGCGCGCCAGTGGACACAGCGGCTTGAACGATCTTCTCGATGGACAGGTAGCTCTCACGGGCCGCGGCGGGGCCGATCCGCACGGCCTCGTCGGCGAGCTTGACGTGCAACGCCTCGGCGTCCGCGTCGGAGTACACGGCGACGGAACGGATCCCGAGCGACCGCAACGCGCGGATCACCCTGACCGCGATCTCCCCGCGGTTCGCCACCAGAACGCTGTCGAACATGATCACATCCGGAAGACGCCGTAGGAAACATCGTCGATGGGGGCGTTGGCCGCGCTGGACAACGCGAGACCGAGCACCGTGCGGGTGTCCCGCGGGTCGATCACGCCGTCGTCCCACAGCCGCGCGGTCGAGTAGTACGGGTTGCCCTGGTCCTCGTACTGCTGGCGGATCGGCGCCTTGAACGCCTCTTCGTCCTCTGTGGACCACTCGTCGCCGAGTTGGTCACGACGGACCGTCGCCAGGACGGACGCGGCCTGCTCGCCACCCATCACGGAGATGCGCGCGTTGGGCCACATCCACAGGAAGCGCGGCGAGTACGCCCGGCCGCACATGGAGTAGTTGCCGGCGCCGAAGCTGCCGCCGATGATCACGGTGAACTTCGGGACGCGCGCGCACGCCACCGCCGTCACCATCTTGGCGCCGTGCTTGGCGATGCCGCTCGCCTCGTACTCGCGGCCGACCATGAAGCCGGTGATGTTCTGCAGGAAGACCAGCGGGATGGACCGCTTGTCGCACAACTGGATGAAGTGCGCGCCCTTCACCGCCGACTCGCCGAACAGGATGCCGTTGTTCGCGACGATGCCGACCGGGTGGCCGTGGATGCGCGCGAAGCCGGTGACGAGCGTCTGCCCGTACTCCTTCTTGAACTCCTGGAACTTCGAGCCGTCGACGACCCGCGCGATCACCTCGCGCACGTCGTACGGCGTCCGGGAGTCGGTCGGCACGACGCCGTAGAGGTCGTCCGTGACGGCCGGGGCCTCGGTCTTCGTGACGTCCCAGGGCCGTTGGGCGCGCGGGCCGAGCGTCGAGATGATCGAGCGGACCATCCGGAGGGCGTGCGCGTCGTTCTCGGCCAGGTGGTCCGTGACGCCGGACGTGCGCGAGTGCAGGTCGCCGCCGCCGAGGTCCTCAGCGCTGACCACTTCACCGGTCGCGGCCTTCACCAGCGGCGGACCGCCGAGGAAGATCGTGCCCTGGTTGCGGACGATGATCGCCTCGTCCGACATGGCCGGCACGTACGCGCCACCGGCGGTGCACGAACCCAGCACGGCGGCGATCTGCGGGATGCCGCGCGCCGACATCGTGGCCTGGTTGTAGAAGATCCGGCCGAAGTGCTCGCGGTCGGGGAACACGTCGTCCTGCTTCGGCAGGAACGCACCGCCGGAGTCGACGAGGTAGATGCACGGAAGGTTGTTCTGCAGCGCCACTTCCTGCGCGCGCAGGTGCTTCTTGACCGTGACGGGGTAGTAGGTGCCGCCCTTGACCGTGGCGTCGTTCGCGACGATCACGCACTCACGGCCGGACACCCGCCCGACGCCCGTGATGATGCCCGCGGCCGGAGCCTCGTCGCCGTACATGCCGTTGGCCGCCAACGGCGACAGTTCGAGGAACGGCGAACCGGGGTCGACCAGCGTGTCCACGCGCTCGCGCGGCAACAACTTGCCGCGGTCGACGTGCCGCTGGCGTGCCTTCTCGGGACCGCCTCGCGCGGCGGTGGCGAGCTTGCTCCGCAGCTCGTCGACGAGCGCGGTGTGCTCCTTGGCGTAGCGGTCCGACGGCTCGGCGGCGCTGCGCAGGACAGGTGCGTCCATGCTCCCCAGACCTCAGGTTAGCGGGCGTTAACTTCCTCATGTTAGCGCCCGCTAACCCAGCGGTCCACCGGAGCGACTCAAGAGTGACCCGAACGCAGGTCAAGCCTCGTTTGAGGCACTCTCACGTTCCGGAAAGCGTCACCCGATCGCCGCCCGAAGTGCGGGCAGATAGCCGCTCGCGTGCCCGGCCCGGTTCGGGTGGTACGACTCGTCGACCGGCCAGCTCAGGCTGTTGAGCCACCAGCTCGACGAGCAGATCTCGTGCCCGGTGAACGCCGCGCGCACGTCGACGTAGGTGAACCCGGCCGCCCCGGCCCGCGCGCTGATGGTGGCGTGCAAGGCATCGCTGCCGGAGTTGATCGCGGCCCGCTTGGTGTCGCTCAGCCCGACGTTGCAGGAGCCCGGCACCTTGTAGATGCGCGGGTAGCCGAGCACCACCACGCGCGCCGACGGCGACTTCGCCTTGATCGTGCCGTAGACGTTGTTGAGCAGCCCGGGAAGCGTGTTCGCGGCGTACGTCTTGGCCTGGTTCACCCGGTTGACGCAGTCCTGGTCGGACCCGAACGTGCAGGTGGTGATGACGTCGGTGAACCCGGCGTCGTTGCCGCCGACCTGCACCGTGACGAGGTTGGTGCTCGCGGCGAGGGTGTTGTTCGCCTGGGTGATGACGTCACCGGTCTTCGCCCCCGAGCAGGCGACGGACCGGAATGACGCCGGGGCTGTGGCCTGCGCGTACAGGGCTGGATAGGCGAGCGGACCGCGCTTGCAGGAGCCGGTACCGCTGTCGTAGCTGCCGGTCCCGAGGCCGGAGGCGTACGAGTCGCCGAGCGCGACGTAGTTGGTGGCGGCGGCGCTCGCGGGGTTGGCGAGCGCGATGACGGCCGCGGCGGCGGTGACCACCGAGGCGATGAAGTGAGCAGGACGCATCGAAGACTCCCGAAGGGGCCGCAGGGTGTGATGCATTGCACGGCAATCGTTACTCACGAGTAAGACTTGTGTGAAGTATTCGTCAAGAGTCAACATTCAGGGCTTGCACGTGCGTGAATTCCACCCATCGGAGGATCAGGTAAACGCCTGCTAACCTCCACAGGTGGTCGACAAACCCTCACGTCGGGACCAGATCCTCAACGCTGCGGCCGAACTCTTCGCGCGCCACGGCTTCCACGGCGTGGGCATCGACGACATCGGTGCGGCCGTCGGCATCTCCGGCCCGGCCCTCTACCGGCACTTCCGCAGCAAGGACGCGATGCTCGGCGAGATGCTGACGTCGATCTCCGAGCGGCTGCTCGACGGCGGCCAGTCGCGGGTCGACGGCGCTTCGGACGCCGACGAGGCGTTGCGGGAGCTCATCGGGTGGCACGTGGACTTCGCGCTGGACGACCCGGCGTTGATCACCGTGCAGATGCGGAACCTGGCCAACCTCACCGATCCGGACCGCCGGCGGGTGCGGGCGTTACAGCGGCGCTACGTCGAGGTGTGGGTGGAGACGATCCGGCGCACGGTGCCAGGCTTCGACGAGCCCACGGCCCGGGCCGCCGCGCACGCCGTGTTCGGGCTCATCAACTCGACGCCGCACAGCGCGCACCTCGACCGCGATCAGATGGCGACCCTGTTGTCGCGCATGGCGTTGGCCTCGCTGACGCCGGCCGTGGTCGCGACCTAGATCAGACCTCGTTGGTGCGCGGCCGACACGGCTGACGCCCGGTCCGGCACCTCGAGCTTCGCGTAGACGTGTTGCAGGTGCGTCTTCACCGTCGCCTCGCTGATGTGCAGCGCGGCCCCCACCTCGCGGTTCGTCTTGCCGCGCGCGACCAGAGCCAGCACCTCGCGTTCGCGCGTGCTCAACGCCGACACAGGAACCGGCGCGTGCACCTTGCGCACCAACCGTGCCGCGACCGAAGGCGACAGCACCGTCTCGTCGCGCGCCGCCGCCCGCACCGCGCGGAACAACTCCTCGCGCGGCGCGTCCTTGAGCAGGTAACCGATGGCGCCGGCCTCGATCGTCGGCAGCACGTCGGCGTCGGTGTCGTGGGTCGTCAGCACCAGCACGCGCGTCGAGGGAGCCAGCGAACGGATCTGCCGCACCAGGTCCGCCCCGCTCGGCGCGGGCAGCCGGAGATCGGTCACCGCCACGTCCGGGCGCACGGCGGCGATCACCGTCAGGGCCTCGGTGCCGCTCGCCGCCTCGCCCACGACCTCGAAGTCCTCCTGGGTGCCGAGCATGCCGCGCAGGCCGTCGCGGACCACCGGGTGATCGTCGATCACGATGAGGCGGATCATCGGGCGTCCAGGGTGACGTTCACGGCGGTTCCGTTGCCAGGAGCCGATTCCACGGTCACGGTGCCACCGAGCAGGCCCACGCGTTCCTCCATCCCGGTGAGGCCGAAGCCGCGCACCGACGGGTCGAAGCCCACGCCGTCGTCCATCACGTCCAGCACCACCACGTCCTCCATGTAGGACAGTGTGACGTCCACGCGAGAAGCCCGGGCATGCCTGCCCGCGTTCGCCAAGGCCTCCTGGGCGGAACGCAGCACGGCCACCTCGGTGTCCGCGCTCAACGGCCGGGCGGACCCGGTGACCGTGCAGGTAGCCACCACGCCCTGCTCGGCACGCCAGGCGTCCACCGCTCGTTCCACCGCCTCGCTCAGCCGGCCGTCGCGCAACGGGCCCGGCCGCAGGGCCTCGATGGAGCGGCGCACCTCGACCAGGCTGTCGCGGGCCAGCCGCCGGGCGGTGGCGATGCGGCCGCGTGCCGCGTCGTCCGCGGACGTCAGCTCCTCGGCCACCTCGAGCTGCGTCACGATGCCGGTGAGGCCCTGGGCGACGGTGTCGTGCATCTCGCGCGACACGCGGGCCCGCTCGGCGAGCACCTGGAGCCGGGCGTTCTCCTCGGACAGCGCCGTGACCCGCTCGTTGATCTCGCGGCGGCGGATGACCTCGCGTTCCATCACGCGGATGATCCAGCCGACCAGGATCGCCATCGGGGTGGTCACGCCCAGGTTGATCAGCGCGGCCGCCTTGACGTCGGTGCCCTGCGGCACCAGCCACAACCCGCCCACGACCACCGCGCCCGCATAGGCGAGCCAGCCCGGCAAGGTCAGGAACGCGAGGCCGTAGCAGGCGGCGACGAAGATCATGAAGATCTCGTCGTGGAGCAGCAGCACCACGGTCCCGCCGAGCACCCCGGCGAAGTAGAGCAGCATCAGCACGGTCCGCCGCTCCAGCCACGACGGGTGCGCGATCACGAACCACAAGTGCCACAACACCAGCGCGGCGACCACGGCCAGCGGCACGGGAGAGATCGGCCGCGCCACCAGGTAGACACCCGTCGCCAGCGCCAGCAGACCGCCCGGCACGAGCGCCCACACCTGGTTCCACCGGCGTTCCTGCTCCACCATGGACATCACACCGATGATCCTTGCAGCCTGCGCACAC
Organism: Lentzea sp. JNUCC 0626; assembly: GCF_043632865.1. NCBI lineage: Bacteria > Bacillati > Actinomycetota > Actinomycetes > Pseudonocardiales > Pseudonocardiaceae > Lentzea > Lentzea sp. JNUCC 0626. The sequence continues at coordinate 8,402,509 of NZ_CP171635.1, read as the reverse complement.
TGCTCAGCAACGCCTCGGCAGGTCCCCGCTGACCACGGCGGCGCAGCAGGTCGGCCAGCAGCACCGAGACGCCCCACGTCGCCAGCGCCACCAGCGCGGTCGCGGCCGACCCGAGCGTCGCACCCAGCCCCAACGTGTAAGGCACGAACAACAGCACGAACACGACGGACTGGAACAGGTAGCAGCTCAGCGACCGCTCCCCGCAGGCCGCGATCGCCCGCACGACGGCGCTGTCGGCCCGCACCCGCAGCGAGATCAACGCGATCAGCGCCGCGTACCCGAGCCCGCCCGCGATCCCGGTGACGGCGTGCAGCGCGGCCATCCCGGCCAGCTCCGACGGCTCCACCACGTGCAGGACCCCCGCGACCGCGAGACCGCTGGGCAGCCCGCCGAGCGCCGCGAGCGGGATGCCCCACCCCGCAACGTGCCGCAGCAGCGTCCGGTACTGCTCAGGCGACGCGAGAACGTTCCGGCGAGCCGCCCACACACCCATCATGGCGGCCGCGCCGACCCCGATGAGGCCGAGCGGGACCAGCAGCCACTCCAGCGGCCGCATGGCCATCGCGGCCATCGGGTCGACCGTCTCGAACGACAGGAAGAACGCCCGCTCACCGTTCGGCGGCGTCGCGTAGGCCTGCCCGGCGATCAACGCGGTCAGCCCCAGCCAGAGGGTGGCGACCACGAACAACGTGCGGTCCTTCCACCGGGTCATCGCGATCACCGCGAACCCGAGCACGCCGTACAGGCCGAGCACGTCGCCGGGGAACAGCAGCAACGCGTGCAGGAACCCGAAGACGATCAGCCACCAGTTGCGCGACTTGACTCGTTGCGGGGCCATCTTCGCGACGCCGTACGCGAACAGGAACGCGAACATCGGGTACGCGCGGGCGTCGACGAACGTCACGACGAAGAAGCTGACCACGTGGTCGACGAACCCCGTCTCGACGATGTGCTGGCGCACGCCGTACGGACGGCCGTGCAGGTAGACGGCCGAGTTCGCCAGCGCGATCAACGCGAGCATGCCGCCACGGGCCAGATCAGGTGTGAGCAGTCGTTTCATGCTCCAAGCGTGTCCTTACAACCGGAGGACCAACATCATCCGTGTCATCGGCTCGTATCCACCGATCGACGGATGGCGTGCGGCTGACCTGGCGAACTGGCGATCAGCCGAGACCCTTCCGTAACCTGGCTCGACAATGGGCGCGCGCAAACTCCTCCTCCGACTCCCGGCCTGGTTCCGGTTCACGGTGATCACGCTCGCGGTGTTCGTGTGCGGGGTGATCGCCTCCCGCCCGGCCACCGGCGACAGCGGGATCCCGCCGAGTGCCGACGTGATCGCCGCGGCCAACGCCGTCAACGCGTTCGTGGCGCCGTCCGCGACGCACGACCCGTACCTGAACCTGCCGGGCGACTTCGCCAAGGAGATGGGCCGCGACCCGAAGACCATCACCGCGCCGGACGGCACGTTGCGGGTGGTCGACAAGGACGGCGGCTGTTCGGGCCCGGCCGGCGACACGGAGTGGGACTTCAGCGCGGCGTGCCGGGCGCACGACCTGGGCTACGACCTGTTGCGCTACGCCGACCACAAGGGCGATCCGCTCGGCCCGCAGGCGCGCAAGGCGTTGGACGACCGGCTCACGACCGACCTGCACGCCCAGTGCCGGCTGAACCCGCGCGGCGCCGAGCAGAGCTGCCACGCGGTCGCCACGACCTACGCGATGGGCCTGAAGTTCAACTCCTGGAGGCAGCGCTGGGGTGCGCCCGGCCACGAACCCGTGGTGGCGTGGGCGTTCGGCAGCGCGGTCGTGGTGTTCCTGTTGCTGGCGCGGCTGCACGGCCGCCGTCGTGACGACAGCGCGCCGTTGCCGGAGGTGCTGCAGAACGCCGAGCAGGACAGGTACGCGACGTTCCTGCGGCTGTTCAGTCTCGCGTTGCTGGTGCTCGGCGAGACGGTGGCGACGCTCGCGCACCTGCGCGGGGACGGGACGCCGTGGCTGTGGGCGTTGCAGGCGGTGCCGTTGTTCTTCTTCGCGGGCGGGCACGCGAACCTGCGCAGCTGGCAGGAGCACCAGGGCGGGTTCGGCTGCTGGGTGTCGAGCCGGACGTCGTGGCTGCTGCGACCGGTGCTCGCGTTCGTGCTGCTGTGGGTGGTGCTGTTCGCGGCCTTGAACCTGCTGGACGTCAAGGTCGACGCCTACAGCCGGTTGATCACGCATCCGTTGTGGTTCCTCGGGGTCTACCTGTTGGCGGTCGCGGCGACCCCGGCGGCTGCGTGGCTGCACAAGAACTTCCGCCGCACCACGCCGTTCGTGCTGGTGATCGTGACGATGGCGGTCGAGGTCGCGCGCACGTCGACGGACTGGAAGACCGGCGGGTACGTGAACCTGATCGTCGGCGCGTTGCTGATGCAGCAGATCGGGTTCTTCTACGCGGACGGCACGCTGACCCGGCTCTCGCGCCGGCTGCTCGCCGCGCTCGGTGCCGTGACGGTGCCCGCGCTGGTGTTCTTCAGCGACTACCCGCGTTCGATGATGGTGCTCGGCGTGGCGCAGGTGTGCCTGGCGCTGCTGGCCCGCGAACGGCTCACGACGTGGCTCGACGGCCGGTCGTGGCACGTCGTGAACTTCGCCCGGCGCGCGCCGATGACGGTGTACCTCGCCTACCTCGCTGGTGTCGGCGCGCTGGTCGGGTTGCTCGGACTCACGCAGGCGCCGATCTGGCTGGTGCTCGCGCTGGTGCCGTTGATCCTGGTGTTCCACCGGTTCGAACGTCGCCTGGTGCGGGTGCACCGGTTGGCGCACGAGTCGCACCGCACCCGCCTCGCGACGGCGATGGGCGTGTCGTTCGGGACGCTCGGCGTGCTCGGGTTCGTGGTGAGCGGGTTCCTCGGCGACGGCGTGCTGGTGCTGCTGCCGGTCGACCCGTTGCAGAACCTCATCCACCTGCTGCTCGGCTGGTACCTGATCCACACGGCCCGCACCGGCAGCTGCGACACGCGCCTGCCGTGGCTGCTCACGGCACTGGCGTGCGTACCGCCGATGCTGGCGCTGGACCCGGCTCCTCCGGTGGTGGTGCTGCACGCCGTGGCGATCGGCCTCGCAGTGCTCGGAGCCATCCCCAGGTCACGGCCGCGCACACCGGCAGCCACAGCAGCCGTTGCCACACCCAGTCCGGATGATCTGGTGGCTGCTGGAGCCCCGGCAACGGCCCCCACGCGCTGAGCGCCAGCGTCACGGTGATCAACGCGCTCTGGTGCGCGAGGAAGATCCCGAGTGCCCGCCTGTTCAGCCACGCCGCGGGCTTCGCCGTGCCGAGCCTGGTCAGCGCGGGCGCGATCGTGAGCACCAGCCCGATCTGCGCGAACGCCAGCGCGAGCGTCGCGTAGTTCGGCGGGTTGAGGTTCGAGACCGCCTCGCCCGGAATCCCCACGGCCGAGACGGGATACCCACCGAACGTCGTCAGCAGCGCGTACCCGAGCACACCCGCGACGAGCAGCGGCGGACCGGGAATCCGGCGGCGTGCCAGGGCGTACCCGAGCTGCCAGGCAGCCCACCACACGGCGTACGGGACCACCAGCACGAGCAGCACCGGCACGAGCACACCCCACGAGTGTTCGTCCAGCTTGCGCACCAACGGCTTCATCGCGAGCAGCACCAGGTAGACGCCCAGGAACCACAACGGCGTGGTGACCAGGAACCCGATGTTCCAGGCGGTGCCCTGGTCGACGCCGCGCAGGATCAGTCCGAAGAGGACGGACGCCCAGCAGGCCAGCATCAGCAGCGTGGGCACGGCGAGTTGCTTGAGACGGGTGAGGAATGGCGTCTTGGAGTGAGCTGCCGCGAACCCGCCCACGAAGAAGAACAGGCCGAGCGTTTGCAGCACCCACGACACGGGTGTGAGCGACTGCAGGTGCTTGAGCGGACTGTCGATGTACATGCCGGTCGGGGTGTCGACCAACGCCGTGACCAGCCAATGGCCGAGCACGACGGTGACCACCGCCAACGCCCGCACGGCGTCGATGAACGGGTTCCTGGGCGACTCGCCGTTCACTGCTCTTCCCCCGATGCGATCCGGACGAGCGCGGCCAGCGTGGCGGTGCCGGGCTCGTAGTACGTGTCGTGCTTCCCGCCCTCGAACCGCAGCACCGTGGCCCCGAACCCGTCCGAAGCCGGATCCGTCCCGTGCCCGAGGTCGAACAACCGCGCGTGGGGCACGAACCGCATCCAGTCGCCGCTCGACCGCAACGCCCACACCCGCGCCCGCGTCCCCAGCTCGGCCACCGACGACGCTCGCACCCCGGGACTCCCGGTGAACACGACGTCCGCGACGTCCAGGTCGTGCGCGGCCAGCCCGACCACCACCGACCCGTAGCTGTGCCCGACGACGTGCACCCGCACCCCGGAAGGCAACGCCCGCACGAAGTCGACCAGCGCGACGGCCCCCTGCCGGGCCAGCGATCCGGTGACCGCGTCCACCCCGAGTCCCTGCGGCGTCCGGTACCCGAGCCAGGCGATCACCGCCAGGTCGTCGCGGTGGGCCTCCGCGTACAGGTTGGCCGCCATCCGCCCGACCGTCCGGTCGAACCGGTCGACGTCCACGTCGGACCCCGGCACCACGACCACGACGTCCCGTGCGGTCGCGAGGTCCCCGACGATCGCGACCCGGCGGGCGACGTCGGCACGCCACTGCGCGATCGACGGCGCGACCGACGGCAGGGCGATCAGCAGGAGGAACAGGACAGCTCGGCGCATGTCCCCGAAGCTAGGAAGACGACGACCACGAGATCGTCACCCCGCAGCGCCATTACCCCGGTACTACGAGCCCGCTCTCGTACGCCGCGATCACGGCCTGGGCGCGGTCGCGCAGGCCGAGCTTCATCAGCACGCGGCTCACGTGCGTCTTCACCGTCTGCTCGGCGACCACCAGCAACGCGGCGATCTCGGAGTTCGACAGGCCCTGCGCGATCAGCACGAGGATCTCGGTCTCGCGTTCGGTCAACGCGGACAGCTGCGCGGGCCGCACCCGTTCCGAACGCCGGGAGCGCACGAAGTCCTCGATCAGCCGCTTGGTGATCGAAGGGGCCAGCAACGCCTCGCCCGCGGCCACCACGCGCACGGCGTTCAGCAGTTCACGGGCGGGCGCGTGCTTGAGCAGGAACCCGCTGGCCCCCGCCTGCAACGCCTCGTAGACGTAGTCGTCGAGGTCGAACGTGGTCAGCACCAGCACTTTCACCTCGGCCGACCCGTCGAGCAGCAGCCGCGTCGCGGTGAGTCCGTCCATCTCGGGCATGCGGATGTCCATCAGCACGACGTCCGGCGCGACCTCCCTGGCCAGCGCCACGCCCTGCACACCGTCCCCCGCGGATCCGACGACCTCAATGTCGTCCTGCGCGGCCAGCAACGCGGAGAAGCCCTCCCGGACCATCTCCTGGTCGTCCACCACGACCACCCTGATCACTTGTCCCCCAACGGAATTCTCGCCCGCACCACGAACCCGCCGTCCTCGGTCGACTTCACGGTCAGCGTGCCACCGTGCACCGCGACGCGTTCCCGCATCCCCACCAGACCCTGCCCGCTGCCGCCACCGCGTGACGGACCACCCGCGGTGTTGCGCACCAGCACGTCCAACCGGTCGCCGTCGCGGCGCACGTGGACGGACGCCGTTCCGCCGGGCGCGTGCCTGGTGACGTTCGTGAGCGCCTCCTGCACGATCCGGTACGCGGTGAGGCCGACCGCCTCCGGGACGTCGTCCACGTCCACCTCAGCCTCGTCGCCGGGCCGCACCAGTTCCGGGATGCGGCTGATGCCGGGCTGCGGTTCGCGTTGGGGCGCCTCGCCGTTGGTCCGCAGCACGCCCAGCAGGCGTTGCATGTCGGTGATCGCCTCCCGCGCGGCCTCGCCGAGTTCCGCGAACTCCTGCCGGCCCTCGTCGCTCAGTCCTTTGAGGCGGTAGGGCGCGGTTTCGCACCTGACCACCACCATCGACATGTGGTGCGCCACGACGTCGTGCATCTCGCGCGCGATGCGGGCACGTTCCTCCAGCGCGGCCTTGGCGTCCCGTTCTTCTTCGAGGTCGCGTTCCGCCCGGCCGCGCGCACCGAACAGGTACACGACGGCGGCGAGCATCGGCACGAACAACGCGAGGTCGGCCGCCTGCCGTTCGGTGACGGCGACCAGCACCGCGCTGATCACCGTGGCACTGATCACGATCGGCCGTGAGTAGAAGGCAGCGACTGCCACGAGAAGCGGGATCGCCGTCCAGTACTGGAACGCCGAGGCTCCTTCGCCGGCGCACAGCAGAGCCACGAAGTAGAAGCTCAGCGCGGCGAGTCGCCAGGCGAGCAACGGTGACCAGATCAGCAGCACGTACGGCACGACCGTCGACAGGAAGATGACGACCCACCAGCCGTCCGAGTCCTGTTGTCGCACGTAGTTGGCGCTCGCGACGATTCCCCAGACGGCGGCGTAGATGATCAGGCCGGCGTGGACGGGAACGCGCAGGCGGCCGAGCGGCCTGGCGAGCACTCGGGTGCGATCGGGACCGAGAACGGTCCGGTACAACGCGCGGAACACCAGCCGATGCTAGGTCGATCCGCTGATTCGCACATTGACCTGCGGAGTGACGTACCGGGGTATGACTCTGATCAAGATGGGGCATTGCTAATCCGTGACACCGCGCGGTAGGCAGTACCTGTGAGACCACCACAGGATCCAGATCGCTGGGCGAGGCTGACCGCCGTCGCCGGCGAGGCGCTGGCTGCTGCCAGGGCCGGGGAAGACGCTGTGGCGGTGGACCTCGTGACCGGGTACCTCAGCGGGTCTCCGGAAGGCAACGAGGAGATCCGTGAACTGGTGCTGCTGCTGTTCGCCGAGTGCAGCAGCATGGTCAGCGCACTCGGTTCCGGCGGCGCGACCCCGGTCAAGATGCAGGTGTTCGACGAGGAAGGCAACGAGGTCCAGATCGACGACGCCGACCCGCCTGTCCGCACGGCGATCCGCGCCCTGCTGGCCGAGGTGCACGGCGACCAGGACGCGGCGTCCGAGCAGATCGAGATCGCGCTGGCCAACGGCCAGCCGCAGGAGCTCGCGACCGTGGTCTTACAAGCCCTGCGGTGGACGTTGAAACTGGCCATCGAGTGCGAGACGCGCGACCTGCCGATCGCGCCCTGGATCACCGCGTCGCTGGACGACCAACCCTGACGTGCAGCAGCGCGTCGACCCCGTTCATCAGGTGCTGGTCGAGCGGGAAGTACGCCATCTCCAACATCGGGTCGCCGCCGGTGTCGGTCCGGCGCGGACCGTCCGGCTTGTCACCGGTGATGCCCCAGGTCGTGAACCGGCCCTGCAGCTGACCTTCCGGGGTGGCTTTGTCCGGTTCGCCCAGTCCGATGGAGTCGTTGCGGCCGAGCGTGCCGCCGATGACGGTGTACCGGTCGCCGAGGATCGGGGCCACCAGCGCGCCCGCCGAGAACCACTCGATCCGTTCGCCGGCCATCTCCATCGACGAGTTGGTGCGCTGCAGGTGGGCGTTGTGCGCGAACACGAGCGTCGGCCCGCTCGCCGCCTCTTCGCGCCGGATCGCCAGCAGGTTGTGGGCCATCATGCCGTCGCGCAGCTGACACAGGCGGTTGAGGCGGACGCCCAGCGGGTTGGGTTCGGCGCACTCGCGGTGGTACTGGAGCAGGTTCAGCCCGGCGTTGAGGTACGTCTCGGCGCGCACCCACGCCGCGTCGGTGCTCTTGCGTTCGTGCAGCCGCTTGAGCATGCCGGTGCCGATCTCGCGGAACCTGATCGCCTCCTCCGACCGACCCGGTGACTTCGTGAGGTCCATGACGGCCTCGTCCCGGCTCCACTTCTCGTCGTCAGTGCTCAGGTCCACGTCCTCGCCCAGGTAGTCGCGGGCGTGTTCGAGGTACGGGCGCGGACTGGGGACGTTGACCGTCTCGCCCGGGAAGTCGAAGCCGTGGAACGACAGCCGCTCGTGCTCGGGTCGGTGTGCGTTGTACTCGCGCATCCACTTCACGAGGTCGCGGTTGGCAGGCCAGTTCTCGCCGAACGTGTGGGAGAAGCCTTCCTTCATGACGACGTCGAGGTCGCCGTCGCCGCCGTGCACGTAGTCGTTGACGAGGAGCCCCCGGATGCGGCAGGACTCCAGGGCGATCGACCGGTAGCCCAGGCCTGCCAGCTGCTCGAACAGCTCGTTGCGCACCCACGAGTGGGCGTGTTCGAGGTGCGTCGGCTCGCCGAAGGCGAGGAGTTCGGTGAAGGGGGTGATGAACTCGCTGATGTCCTGGCTCATGTGGTTCAACCGTAACATTGAAAGCTCCATTGAGACTTTCTCGCAATAGAGCCACCCCGCCTGCTCTAAAGTCTCAACTGTGCGACCTGCCGACCTAGCCCGCGAGCACGGCCTCTCGACCCAGGCGGTGCGCAACTACGAGGAATCGGGCTTCCTGCCGCCCGCCGAGCGCACGCCGTCCGGCTACCGCGTCTACACCGAGGTCCACGCGGCCGCGCTGCGCACGTTCATCGCGTTGATCCCCGCCTACGGGCACGCCACCGCCGGCCAGATCATGAACGCCGTGCACGCCGACTCGCTCGACGACGTGCTGCTGACGATCGACCGGGGCCACGAGCAACTCCTCCGCGACCGCGCGACCCTCGACTCGGTCAGCAACGCCGTCGCGAACCTGACCGACGTCGAACCGGTCCTGGAACCGCGCACGATCGGCGAGCTGGCCCGTCGCCTGGACGTCACCCCGGCCACGCTCAGGGCGTGGGAGGAGGCGGGAATCCTGGTGCCGCAACGAGAACCGACGGGCTACCGGTTGTTCCGCGCGGAGGACGTGCGCGACGCGGAACTGGCCCACCTGCTGCGCCGCGGCGGCTATCCGTTGGCGCGCATAGCCCTGGTGGTGGACCAGATCCGTTCGGCGGGCGGCACCGACACGCTGGGCACCGCCCTGACCGACTGGCGCCGCCGCCTCCAGTCCCGCGGCCTGGCCATGCTGACCGCGTCGGCCCGGCTCAGCGAGTACCTGACCGCACGGGCAGCAACTCCGTGACCAACGCGCCTACCTGCTCGCTCTCGATCAGGAACGCGTCGTGCCCGTACGGCGACTCGATCACCCTGACCTCGTCCGCCCCGGTGATCCCCGCCGCGAGTTCTTCCTGCTGCGCCAACGGGTACAACCGATCCGAATCGACCCCGGCGACGATCGTGCGTGCCCGGACCCGCTGCAACGCCGCCTTGATCCCACCCCGCCCGCTCCCGACGTCGTGGGAGTTCATCGCCTCGGTCAGCGTCACGTAACTGGCCGCGTCGAACCTCCTGGACAGCTTCGCCGCGTGGTGGTCCAAATAGGACTCGACCTCGAACCGCCCGTCCTCTCTGCGTTCCCTCCCGAACCGGGCCTGCAACTCCTGCTCGCTCCGATAGCTGATGTGCGCGATCCGCCGCGCGATCCCCAATCCCGCAACGGGATCGACGCCGATCGCGTGCAGCTGCGCCGACGCCAGCGCGATCTGCTCGGCCGAAGCCGCCGCCGTGGTCGCCAGCAACAACAACGACTCCACCCGATCGGGTGCACTCACCGCCCATTCGACGGCCCGCATGCCACCCATCGACCCACCGAGCACAGCAGCCCACCGCGCAACTCCGAGGTAGTCGGCGAGGTGCACCTCAGCCGCAACCTGGTCGCGGATCGTGATGGCCGGGAACCCGGGGTACTGCCAGGGCCCGGTGCTGCCCTGACACCCGCCCAGCACGTTGGGCGCCACGACGAAGAACCCGTCGAGCGGTTTCCCGGGCCCCACCAGGGAATCCCACCAGCCCGGCGTGGGGTGGCCCGGCTCCACGCCCCCGGCGACGTGACTGTCGCCCGTCAGAGCGTGGAGCACGAGCACCGCGTTGGAGGCCTCGGCGTTCAAGGTCCCCCACGTCTCGTACGCGAGCTGGAATCCAGGCAGTTCCCCGAACCGGTCGGCGTGGCTGAACCACTTCCGCCGCCCGTTCGGATCGCCGAACCGCCATCCGCCCACTACAACTGGGACTTCGCCGCGGTGAAGCCCGCCTCCAGGTCGGCCTTGAGGTCCTCCAGCCCTTCGAGCCCGACCGACAACCGCACGAGCCCGGGCGTCACACCCGTGACGACCTGCTCCTCCGGCGTGAGCTGGCTGTGCGTGGTCGAGGCCGGGTGCACGATCAACGACCGCACGTCCCCGATGTTCACCAGCTGGCTGAACAGACTCGTTCCGTCCACAAAGGCCCGACCGGCCTCGACACCACCGCGCAACTCGAAGCTCACCACCGCCCCCGCCCCCTTCGGCAGGTACTTCTGAGCGTTGGCGTGGAACGGCGACGACGCAAGGCCCGCGTAATGCACCTTCTCGACCTCGTCCCGATCCTCCAGCCACTCCGCAAGCGCTTGCGCGTTCTGCACGTGCCGCTCGATCCGCAACGACAACGTCTCAATGCCCTGAATCACCAGGAAGCTGGTCAACGGCGCGATCGCCGCCCCCGTGTCCCGCAACCCCTGCACCCGCAACTTCGCCGCGAACGCCCCGTGCCCGAGCACCGGCCAGTACTGCAGCCCGTTGTAGCTGGGGTCGGGCTCGTGGAAGTCGGGGAACTTCTCGGCCCCGTACTCGAACTTCCCGCCGTCCACCACCACACCGGCGATGGCCGTGCCGTGCCCACCGAGGTACTTGGTAGCCGAGTGGATGATGATGTCCGCCCCGTGCTCCAACGGCCGCAGCAGATACGGCGTGGGCACCGTGTTGTCGACCACCAACGGCACCTGGTTGGCGTGCGCCACCCCAGCGACACCCTCGATGTCCAACACGTGCGACCGCGGGTTCGCCAACGTCTCCGCGAAGAACAACTTCGTGTTGGGTCGCACCGCCGACTGCCAGGCGTCGAGATCGTCCGGATCGTCCACAAACGACACTTCGATCCCGAGCTTCGGCAGCGTGTAGTGGAACAGGTTGTACGTGCCGCCGTACAACGAGGCACTGGAAACCAGGTGGTCACCGGCCCGCGCGAGGTTCAGGATCGCCGCCGTCCCGGCAGCCGACCCGGAGGCGAACGCCACCGCGGCCACCCCGCCTTCGAGCGCGGCAACCCGCTGCTCCAGCACGTCCTGCGTGGGGTTGTTGATGCGCGTGTAGATGTTCCCGGGCTCAGCGAGCGCGAACAGGTCCGCCCCGTGCTGCGTGTCCCTGAACACGTACGACGTCGTCTGATAGATCGGCGTGGCGCGAGCACCAGTGGCCGGATCGGGCGCGGCACCCGCGTGAATCTGAGCAGTCTCAAAGGACCAGGACATGGCTGTGCTCCAGAACGTTCGTTGATGCGAGGGGGTTGGGGATCAACGAGAGCAACGACAGGCCATGCTGGTGACGCGCACGTAATCCACGTGGCGTCGGCTAACCAGCGGCATGGTCATGCAGACGAAGGTAGGGCTCCACCCGGTCCCTCCGACACCCCGTCCATCAGGTGAGAACGCTTAGGCTGATCGCATGCGCACAGCTCTAGTCGGCTACGGACTGGGTGGGGCGGCCTTCCACGCCCCGTTCATCGAGGCAACCCAGGGCCTGGAACTCTCCGCAGTGGTCACCTCGAACCCGAAACGCCAAGCCGAGGTGGCCGAGCGCTACCCGAACGCCACCCTCCTGTCCTCTCTGGACGAAGTCTGGCAAGGCAACTTCGACCTGGTGGTCATCACCACCCCGAACCGCTTCCACGCAACCCACGCCCGCCAGGTCCTGGAACACGGACTCAACGTGGTGGTCGACAAGCCCTTCGCAGCCTCAGCCATGGAGGCCAGAGCCCTGGCCTCAATAGCCTCCTCCAAAGGCCTGCAACTGGTCCCGTTCCACAACCGCCGCTGGGACGGCGACTTACTGACCGTCCGCAAACTCCTGGCCGACAACACCCTGGGCGCAGTCCACAAGTTCGAGTCCCGCTTCGAGCGCTACCGCCCAGAAATCAAGTCCTCCTGGAAGGAATCAGGCGACCCGGCAGACCTGGGCAGCATCCTCTTCGACCTGGGCACCCACCTGGTGGACCAGTCAGTGGCCCTCTTCGGCCGCCCAACCTCAGTCCACGCCGAAATCACCACAGTCCGCCCAGGCGCCAAGGCAGACGACGACGTCTTCCTCTCCCTGACGCACGACAACGGAGTCCGCTCCCACCTCTGGATGAGCGCACTGGCAGCAGACCTGGGCCCCCGCTTCCGCGTGCTGGGCCACGACGCCGCCTACGTAAAGCACGGCATGGACCCGCAGGAAGACCGCCTCAAGGCAGGCGACACCCCAGCAGGCCCAGGTTGGGGCGAGGAGCCAGAGGAAGCGTGGGGCAAGGTCGGCGGCAAGCCGTACCGCACCGAACCAGGCGCCTACCAGGACTTCTACGCCCAGGTAGCAGCAGGCAAGGCCCCAGTCTCACCACAGGACGCAGTGACGGGCCTAGAGGTAATCGAAGCGGCAAAGCAGTCAGCAACCACAGGAGACGCGGTAAAGCTCTAACACACCTGATGGAACGCGAAGCCGAAGGCGAGCCCGTCTGAGCAAGCGATCCCGGCGGTGGGGTCCCGACCCCACCGCCAACGCAACCACACTACGAAACAGGCAGCCGCCCAACACAAACAGGCGTGCCATCAACCCAAGAGCGGCGCGGAGCCCCCCGATCAGATTGCCGGGGGTCTGGGGGCAGAGCCCCCAGGGGGAAGCACGCAACAGAACGGGCCGCCCGCAACAGGGGAACGCTACGGACCAGGCGACCGAACCAACGGCGGATGCAACACCCCAACCGCCCCCCGCCGGTACAAAGCAGCCGGCCGCCCCCCATCCCGAGAAGTCGACTCCCCGGTGGGCACCAGGAACCCCTCAACCCCGGTGACCTTCCGATGAAAGTTCCGGGGATCCAACGAACTCCCCCAAACGATCTCGTAAACCCGCCGCAACTCGGCAACCGTGAACTCAGGCCCGCAGAACTCGGCCCCGAGCCCGGTGTACTCCAACTTGGCCCGAGCCCGCTCCACCCCATCCCCCAAAATCCGCCCGTGGTCGAACGCCAACGACGACACCGACCCAACCGGCTCCCACGAGGCAGCAGCGGCATCGGTCCCAGCCACCGGCACAGGCAAATCAGGCGCCAACGCCAGGTAGGCCACAGACACCACCCTCATACGAGGATCGCGCCCCGGTTCCCCATACGTCCCAAGCTGCTCCAGATGCAACCCGGCAACCCCGGTCTCCTCCACCAGCTCCCGAGCGGCAGCAGCATCCAAGGACTCGTCAACCAGCACAAACCCGCCAGGCAGCGCCCACTCCCCCAAGTAAGGCGCCTCCCCCCGCCGAACCAGCAACGCACACAGCTCGTCCCCACGAACGGTCAACACCACCAGGTCGACCGTCACAGCGAAGGGAGGGAAATCACTTGGCGAGTACACCCCTCCCACTATAGGCTTATCGTCAACACGACGATAAGCACCCGATGAGGAGCGCCACGATGGCCGACATCAGCACCTACCCCGGACTCCGCCACCTCCGAGGCACCCCCACCGTCCACATCCGACACGTCAAGAACGGCAAGCTGATCCACGAGGGCACGGGCCTGAGCTTCTGGTTCCGCCCCAGATCAGCAGTGATCAGCGAGGTCCCGGTGGACGACCGAGAACTCCCGATGCTCTTCCACGCCAGAACCCAGGACTACCAGGACGTGACGGTCCAACTGACCATCACCTACCGCTGCACCACCCCGGAAACCACCACCCAACGCATCGACTTCTCGATCGACCCGGACACCGGCACCTGGCGCCAGGACCCGCTGAGCCAGATCGCCAACACCCTCACCGAAACCACCCAGCAACACGCCCTGAAAACCCTGGGCACCCTGAACCTGGACACAGCCATCAAAACCGGCGTGGAACGCGTCAAACAACAGGTCAAGGACAACCTCAAGGCAGACCACATCGGCCTGGAGATCATCGACGTCCGCGTGGTCGCCATCCGCCCGGACGCCGACATGGAGAAGGCCCTCCAGACCACCGTCCGAGAGAAGGTCCAGCAGGAGGCCGACAAGGCCACCTACGAACGCCGAGCCCTGGCAGTAGAACGAGAACGAGCCATCAGCGAGAACGAACTCCAGAACCAGATCGAACTGGCCAAGCGAGAAGAACTCCTGGTGGTGCAACGAGGCGCCAACGCCCTCAAACAAGCCGAAGACCACGCGAGGGCGGCAAGGATCGCCGACGACGCCAAGGCAGACGGCATCCGCAAGCTGGCAGAAGCCGAAGCCGCAGGCGAGAAGGCACGACTCGACGCCTACAAGGAAGTCCCCCAGCAAACCCTGTACGCCTTGGCAGCCAAGGAACTCGCCGGCAACCTCCCGGAGATCGGCAGCATCACGCTCACCCCGGACATCATCCAGCCGATCCTGAACCGACTCGCGCGATGAGCCTGGCCCCCAGAATTGTGCTGGTGCACAGACGCACCGAGCTGACAGAGTTGCTGGCACGACACGGGACACGAGGACAGGTCGAGTTCTTCCTCAAGTCCCGCAACCGAACCCTGGACGAGGTGGTGGATCGTGACCAGCAGGCCCGACAAGCGCTGGGAGAAGTCAGCGCCGCCATCCCGCTGGACTGGCGCCGCGGCGTGGTCGAGCGGGAAGACCTGTCGCGGTTCCTGTTCGCGCCCGAGGACGTAGTCGTCATCGTCGGTCAGGACGGCTTGGTGGCCAACGTCGCCAAGTACCTGACCGACCAGCCCGTCATCGGCATCAACCCGGACCGGGGCGTGCTCGCCAGACACGCCCCCTCCGAAGCAGAAGACCTGCTGCACAACACGAACAACACCGAAGACCGCACGATGGTCGAGGCCAGAACCGACGACGGCCAAACCCTCCACGCGCTCAACGAGATCTACGTGGGCCACCCGACCCACCAGACCAGCCGCTACCGCATCGGCGAAGAACGACAGGCATCGTCCGGAATCCTGATCGGCACCGGCACGGGCTCGACGGGGTGGTGCAGCTCGGCCCACCGCGAACGCAACAGCCGAATCGCCCTCCCCACCCCGACCGAGCCACGACTCGTCTGGTTCGTCAGGGAAGCCTGGCCGTCGCCGACCACCGGCATCGACCACACCGAGGGCGAGATCACCGACCAGGCCCTGACCATCGACGTCGAGACCGACGGCCTGGTCGCGTTCGGCGACGGCATCGAGAGCGACGCGCTACGACTGGGCTGGGGCCAACGGCTGAGCGTCGGACTCGCCACCCGCCGGCTCCGCCTCGTGCGCTGACCCGATCACCAGCAGGCAGACCCCGGACAGCACCGCACCGGCGATCAGGTACAGCGCGATCGCCCAGGTTCCGGTGCGCAGCAACGACTGCGCGACCAACGGCGCGAGCCCGCCACCGAGCACCGCGCCGAGCTGGAAGCTCAACGCCACCCCGCTGTAGCGCACGCGCGTCCGGAAGAGTTCGGCGAAGTAGGCGGCGGACGGCCCGAACAACGCCGCCGAGCCCACGAACCCGAGCACCATCGCGAACGTGAACCAGCCGGAGTCGGTGAGCCAGAACAACGGGAACGCGAACGCGGCCTGGAAGATCGCGCCACCGAACATGACCGGCAACCGCCCGACCCGGTCCGACAGCAACGCGAACGCAGGCACCGCAACGACTTGCGCCATCGACCCCACGATCGTCGCGATCAGCAGGTCGTCCGCGGAGATCTTCAACGCCGTGCGCCCGTAGCCGATCATGAACACGCTCAGCACGTAGATGAAGATCGTGAAGCCGAGGTTCACACCGGCCCCCAGCAGCACCACGCGCCACCGGTCCCGCAGCACCTCGGCGATCGGCATCCGCGCCTTCTCCGCGCGTTCGAACCGCGGCGACTCCGTCACCCGCAGCCGGATGTAGAGCCCGATCCCGACCAGCACGATCGAGAACACGAACGGCAACCGCCAGCCCCAGCTCAAAAACGCGTCCCCGGAAGCCCGCGACGACGCGTACATCGCGAGGTTCGCCAGCACGAGCCCAACAGGCGACCCGATGAACACCCAGCTGCCGTACCAGCCCCAACGGCCCGGCGGCGCGTGCTCGACGGCCATCAAGGACGCGCCACCCTGCTCGCCGCCCATGAAGAAGCCCTGCACGATCCGCAGCAACACCAGCAGCAGCGGCGCGAGGATGCCGACCTGCGCGTAAGTCGGCAGCAAGCCGATCATCGCCGTCGACAGCCCGGTCACGGACAACGTCACCACGAGCATCGGCCGACGGCCGATCCGGTCGCCGAGGTGCCCGATCACCGCGCCGCCCAACGGCCGGGCGAAGAAGCCCGCACCGAACGTCGCGAACGCGAGCAGCACGCCCACGCGCGAGTCGAACTGCGGGAAGAAGACCTTGTCGAACACGAGCGCCGACGCCGTGCCGTAGAGCAGGAAGTCGTACAGCTCGATCGTGTTACCGACCGCCGATGCCGCCGCTACTTTGCGTACCCCCGTCATCGTTCCAGCCTGGTCGAGGGATTGACACTGCGCAATGGTCCGGTCACCCTTCGTCCTACGTTCCTACTCTTCAGTAACGAGGTAGCAATGACGCGCCGAGTGACTGTTGTTTCCCTGCTAGCGACCCTGATAGCAGCGTTTCTGGTCCCGACCGCCACCGCTGCGCCGAAGTACCGGAACTACGTTTCGCTGGGCGATTCGTTCGTGTCCGGACCGTTCATCCCCCTGCAGCGGCTCGACCCGCTGAGCTGCTTCAAGTCCACCCAGAACTACCCGTCGGTGCTGGCGAAGAGGCTCGGCATCGCGAACTTCACCGACATCTCCTGCGGTGGTGCCCAGACCAAGGACATGGCGGGTGTCCAAACGGGCATCCCCGGCCAGTCCGTCACCCAGTTCTCCGCCCTCAAAGCCGACACGGACCTCGTCACCGTCTCGATCGGCGGCAACGACATCGGCTTCTCCGACATCATCCTGACCTGCGCCGGCAAGAGCGTGCTCGACCCGCACGGCGCGCCCTGCAAGGCGAACTTCGGCGACTCGCTGGCCCAGCGCGTCGACGCCACCGCCGCCAAGGTGGCCGCCGTGCTCGCCGGCATCAAGCAGCGCAGCCCGAAGGCCAAGATCGTGGTCGTGGGCTACCTGAGGATCCTGCCGTCCTCCGGTGGCTGCTGGCCGATCGTCCCGATCTCGCGCGGCGACGTGCCGTACCTCGACAACGTCCAGAAGCTCCTCAACGGAATGCTGAGCACCCAGGCCAAAGCCGCAGGTGCCACGTTCGTGAACCCGTACGACATCAGTTCCGGTCGCGATACGTGTGCGGCACCGTGGGACAAGTGGGTCGAAGGCATCATCCCGACGAGCCTCGCGTTCCCGGTTCACCCGAATGCCAAGGGAATGGACGCGGTGGGTAAGCAGGTCGCCGCCGCACTCGCCGGGACGGAATCAACCGGCGTCTAGTTGCACGCACTTTCGGCGGTTTACACGATCTGGTGCTTACCGCTCAGTTGGTTGGAATTCCGGGTCCTTGCCGCGCCAGAGTGTTGGCATGGCAAGGACCCGAATCTTGTTTGCCTGTCTCGCGCTCGCCGCCCCGCTGATCCCCGCGACGGCTCACGCAGCGCCCCTGACAGCGCCCCTTCTGCCCGCCTCCGGCCTGGTGCTCTCGCTCCAGCCGGAGATGGGCACGCTCAGCACCACGCAGCTGAACTGCGAACCCGCAGGCGGCCTGCACAAGAACGCCGACCAGGCGTGCGCCCAGCTCGCCCCCGTCGAAGGTGACTTCCGCAGACTGGAAGAGACCGGCGCGATGTGCACGATGGAGCTGAACCCGACCAAGGCCACGTTGCGCGGCAAGTGGCGCAACAAAAAGATCGACTTCCAGCAGGTGTACTCGAACCCGTGCGTCGTGCGGGCGTTCACCGGCAAGGTCTTCGACTACTGATGACTGCGTGTGCCGGTGTCCCGCCGCACCGCCGTCGCGACGGGGCACCGGCAGCGCCCTAACCAGGTAAACCCCATGCAGGCACCGGTGATCCGCCCACCGGTCCTATCTTCAGATCAGGCTTGTCACCGGCCCGGTGGATGACAGCTTCCTCCCCGCGCCGCAGCTCGATGCGCAGATCTCCGTTGGGCAGCACCGAGAACCTCCTCGGCCGCCCACGCCCGTCCCGCACGACCGGATCCTTGATGTCCGTGCGCACCACGCAAGGCGCACCGGCCTCGCTGCGCACCCGAATCCACCGCGTAACGCCACCACGCCGGGACGCGGACAGCAGGAACGCACCCTGCGTGCGGAAGTCGTCGAGCGAGATGTCCGGCCACGGCACCGCCGGGAACACCCGGATCACGCCACCCCAGCTCTGGCAGAGCATGTCGTACATCGACTGCACCGCGCTCAACGGCGTTTCGATGACCGGCCCGGACTCCTGGTACATCGTGTTCGGCTTGATGTACCGGCGCATCAGCTCGCCCAGGTAGTGATCAGCCCTGTCCCCGCGCAACATCTGCGCACTGATCGACGCGGCCCCGGTGAACGTGTAGCCCTGCAACGCTCCCTCGAAGCTGATCCAGTGGTTCAGCGACGTCTCGATGAGCTGCCGCTGCGCCGGGTCCTCCCAGGTGACCTCGTACAGCGGGTAGATCTGCAGCAGGTGCGAGTAGTGCCGGTGCGACTTCGCGAACGGCACCCCGGCGCCGATCATGTACCCGTTGGCGTCCACCGGGTACGGCGTGAGGTTGGCCAGCGCGTCCCGCCACCGAGGAATCAGCGGATCGTTGACGCGCAACGACTTCGCTGCCTCCAGCAACGTCCGGCACCCCCACCGCAGCAACGCGAGGTCGTAGGTGCAGTCCGGCGCGTTCACGCCGTACTCGGGCGAGAACGTGAACGGCAGATGCCACTTGCCGCCCGACCTTTTCGTCAGGAAGTGGAAGTAGTAGTTGACGGCCCTGCGCAGCAACGGGAACAGCACCCCGCGCAGCACCCGGTCGTCCATGGTGTGCCGGTAGGTGAGCCAGACGTTGTGCAGCGTCCAGGTGAGGTTGCCGACCTCGGGCGTCGGCGTCTCCCGGCCGGGAACCCCGACGCCGTAACCGGAGTTGCCGACCCCGGAACCGTTGTTCAGCACCGGGTCGGTGGTGCGCGGGATGCCGGCTGAGTCATGACGGTACTCAGCCGGCACCTGCTCGACGAGGGCGTCCCGGTACCGGTCGACCGAGTACGTCACCGCGTCGAAGTCGACGTGGTTGGAGCCGTGGATCAGCCAGTACTCCAGCTGCACGTTGAGATTCCACCACGTGTTCGGCCACGGCGTGTTCTCGAGCCACGGCCCGCAGGTCGCCATCGCGGGCGCCTCCCGCCGTGCCGCCGAGGCGAACTTGTAGAGCTGGATCCAGTAGAACGACTCCAGCTTCTTGTCCGGAATGGACAGAAAGCTCTTCCGGTAGAAGTCGTGCCACCACAGGCGATGGTCGACGGCCAGCGCGTCGATCGAGCCGCACCGGACGTTCGCGATCGCCTTGCGCACCGCCGTTTTGGCTGGATGCGACCAGGCGACGCTGGTGAAGAGCGTCCGGCGGGTGCCGCGGGTGACCTCGCGCCAGGCCGTCACGTGCTCGCCGCCGGAGTTGAGAGGCTGCACGGCCAGCCGCACGTCACCGGCGCTGTTGAGCTGCACGGGCGGGTTGTCGGTGAAGCCGGGAGGCGGCTGACGGCCCCACTTCGGGTCGGTGCGCGGGCTGATCGCCTTGAGCGGGTGGAAGACCCAGCGGAACGCGCGTTCGCCCTCGCTGGCCTGAACGTCGATCGCGTGGACGTCGCGGCGGGTGTGCACGAACGCCCTGAGCCGCAGGCTCCCGGCAGCGGTGGTGATCGTGCCGGTGAGTTCGGCGTTCCACAGGTCGAGCCGCCAGTCGACGGCGGTGATCGCACCGACGGGTTCGAGCGTGAAGTAGCCGATCGGCAGCCGGGCCAGGCCGAACAACGACCCGAACTCCGGCCGGTGGTCCTGCACCTGCGAGTGCTGGACGGTGAACCTGATGGCGTTGGCGCCGGGCTCGGCGTAGATGCCGGAACCGAGGTAGCCGTTGCCGAGGAACGGGCCCTCGAACCACGTCGTGGGCATCTTCTGCCATCTTAGATCGGATGACCCGATGAAGTCCTTCCAGCTGAACGCATCACCCGCGAAAGCGTCGGCCGGAAGCAGAGCACTGCTCGCAACCCCTGCTAGCGCGCCTGCCATCACCGTACGCCGGTTGAGCTCGACCACTTCCGAGCACCTCACTTCGCTGTGCGGTCGGGTCTTCGCTGGCGGCGATTCATCGGATCTTTCGCGACCGGCCTGCCTTCGTCAAGGGCCATGCCTAGGCTTCGATCATGGGGGACTTCCTCGTCTACACGATCGGCTTCCCGATCACGTTCCTGCTGCTGGTCCTGGGCATGGCCCTGGCGGCGCGGCGCATCCTGGGCCTGCGCATCGGGTTGATCCGCACGGCGCTGGCGTGCCTGCTCGCGATGTCGGTCGCCCAGAGCGCGTTCGGCGAGACCACCGCGGAGCCGTCCGCGGGTCTGGTGACGCTCCAGCTCGGAATTTCGATCCTCGCCGTGATCGCCCTGCTGGCGTTCGCGGAGATCATCGTGCCGACCGGGGCGATCCCGCCGCCGACGGAGTGGTGGGGCATGGCGCGCCGCCGGATCAAGCGGACCCGGCGGTACTCGCGGATCACCGCGATCGCGTTCCGGCACGGCCTCGGCCCCTACCTGCGCGGCCGTGAGCGGACGTCGACGGGCCTCGCGCGGTCGTTGCGGCTCGCCCTGCAGGACGCGGGCGTGACGTTCGTGAAGCTCGGCCAGGTGCTGTCGACGCGGGCCGACCTGCTGCCGGAGGACTTCGTCGAGGAGCTCAGCCTGCTGCAGGACAAGGTCCCGGCGGCGAAGTGGGAGCAGGTGCGGGCGGTGCTCGACGCCGAGGTCGGGCTCGACGCGTTCCGCGAGGTCGACCCCGAACCGCTGGCGGCCGCGTCGATCGCGCAGGTGCACCGAGCCGTGCTGAAGTCCGGCGCCGAGGTGGTCGTGAAGGTGCAACGGCCGGACGTGCGGGCAACGGCCGAGGGCGATCTGGACATCGTTTCGCGGCTCGCGGAGACGTTGCAGCGCACGCGGTGGGGGTCGGCGCTCGGCGTGCGCGACCTCGCGGCGGGGTTCGCGGCGGCGTTGCGCGAGGAACTCGACTTCAAGATCGAGGCACGCAACATCACGGCCGTGGCGGCGGCGTCCGACGCGTCCGTCGGGCTGCCGCACGTCCACCTGTCGACGTCGCGCGTGCTCGTGATGGACCGGCTCGACGGCGTGCCGTTGCGCGGCGCCTCGGAAGACGTGGGGCTCGCCAGGACGTTGCTGCGGTTCGTGCTGCGCCAGGTGATGCTGGACGGCGTCTTCCACGCCGACCCACACCCCGGCAACGTGCTGCTGCTCGCCGACGGACGGCTCGGGCTGCTCGACTTCGGTTCGGTCGGGCGGATCGACTCCGCGCTGCGTTCGGCGTTGCAACGGCTGCTGCTCGCGATCGACCGCAGCGACCCGGCCGGGCTCACCGACGCGTTGCTGGAGCTGACCTCACGGCCGGAGGACATCGACGAGCAGCGGCTGGAACGCGCGCTGGGGCAGTTCATGGCCCGGCACCTCGGCGCGGGCATGCGGCCGGACGTGGAGATGTTCGGCGACCTGTTCCTGATCGTGTCGCGGTTCGGGCTGAGCATCCCGCCGGAGATCGCGGCCGTGTTCCGGGCCCTGGCGACACTGGAGGGCACGCTGGCGGTGCTCGCGCCGGGGTTCAACATCGTCGTGGAGTCCCGCTCGTTCGCCGCCGAGCAGATCTCCGAACGGCTCACGCCGGAGTCGGTGCAGGCGACGATGGCCGAGGAGTTGCAGGCCGTGCTGCCGATGCTGCGGCGGCTGCCTCGGCGGGTCGACCGGATCACCGGGGCTCTCGAACAAGGCCGGCTGAGCATGTCGATGCGGCTGTTCGCGGACGAACGCGACAGGTCGTTCATCACCGGCCTGCTGCACCAGGTGATGCTGACCGTCCTGGGCGCGACGGCGGGCGTGATGGCGGTGCTGCTGCTCGGTTCGTCCAGCGGACCTCAGGTGGCGGCCGACATCGGTCTGTACCAGGTGTTCGGCTACAACCTGCTGATCATCAGCGTGCTGCTGGGTTTGCGCGTGGTTGTCACGGTGTTCAGGCCGCGTTCCTCTTAGAACTGCCTGCGGTAGACCGAAACGTCGTCACGCCAGACGCCGAACTGGTCCGGTGCGGACTGGACGATCGTCATCTCGTTGAGGTGCCCGAGGATCCGCCACGACCGCGCAACCGCTTGCGCGCCCGCGTACGCGATCGTGCAGAACCGGCGTGGTTCCACGACCGTGCGCACCCGGTCGACCTTGCCGACGCTCATCGGCGTGTCCTGCCAGAGGTCCAATGTGTACCCGGTGCGGATCGGGTCACCGGACCCCAGCACGCCCTCGATCGAGACGATGAGGCGGTCGCCGTCGAGCCTCAGGTCGTGGTGCCCGCTGCGCGGCGGATCACCCCCGGCGTATGCGGAGCGTGCCGGATCGAGCACCCAGTGCCCCAGAAAAGGCACGAGATCGTCACTCATGAGTGTCCCTTCGCGGAACCTGCGCCACTGGCGGATTGTCCGGCGGATCTACGTGGGCGACCATCACCCGATGAGTTATGAGACGGGCGTTCGGTGGAAGTGGATACCGGCCGTCGTGCTCGGCTTCGTGCTGCTGAGCTGGATCGTGTTCGAGGCACTGGACCTCATCGACTTCGACGGGGTCGTCGCGTGGGTGCGCGGCATCGACCCGATGTGGGCGGCGGCGGCGATCTTCGCCCTGCTCGTCGTGGACGTGCTGCTGCCCGTGCCGTCGACTCCGCTCATCGTGCTGGCGGGAACGGCACTCGGCCTGCCCTTCGGGCTGGCACTCGCGATCGTCGGATCCCTGGGTTCCTCTGCCGCAGGGTACGCCCTGGGGCGGTTCGCGGGCCCGTGGCTGGTGCGCCGGGTGGTGACCATCGAGGAACTGACCGAGATGCGGCGATGGGGCCGTCAGTTCGGGCCGTGGTTCTTCGGCGTGGCGCGCGGGATCCCGATGATGGCGGAAACGGTGTCGGTGTCCGCCGGCGTGTCCCGGGTGTCTTTCCGGACGTTCATGGCGTTCACGCTCGTCGGGACCATCCCGATTTGCACCGCCTACGTGTTCGCGGGCTCACAGGCCGACACGGTCGAACAGATCGTGATGATCAGCGCGGTCGGATTCCTGCTCACCGTCGGCCTCTTCTACCTGCTCCGCCGACTCGTGAAGGCGGCGCCGTAGAAAAACCCGTTGCGGGGTGTGGTTGCATTACAAGTGCGCCCGGTGCGCAGCGGAGGGTTACTTCGGTGATAACTAGGTTCAACTCCTGGAACCGGCTCCGGCCGGTCTTTGGCCCGCTCAGGTGGGCCAGTCTCCTTCCGCGATTTGATCTCGGGCGTCCAAAACTCCACATCGACCAGAATTAAATCGCTGGCGCGGTGTGGTTGCATAGAAATCGCACCCGGTGCGAAGCAGAGGGATACTTCCCTTCCACGGAATGGCCCACTGGGGCCACAACTCCTTCTGCAGTTTGATCTCGGGAGCACACAACTTCACACGTGTCCGGTGCGAAGCAGAGGGATACTTCCATTCGGGATGGGCGGGTTGCGGGTTCGAATCCCGCCGGCCGGGAAACCGGTCGTAGCTCAACCTGGCAGAGCAGCAACGTTCCTTCCGCGACCTTGATCTCGGACACGTGTGATGTTTGTGGGCTCCCCTTTTGTTTGTTCCGAGGGGGAAAGAGCCGATGGCGAAGTTCAACATCTTCCGCGCACGTCCGGCGGGCACCAGTCCTGTCGCCACGGCGGCGGTTCCGACGAGCGTCACCCACGAGGGCGCACCCGGCTACGCGCGCGACACCAAGTCCGAACTGTTCCTGCTCGCCGTGGCGAACATGGGCAGCGAGAACACCTTCTACGAGTCGAGCGGCCGCCGCGACGACCGCTACGCCCACCTCGTGCGCACGGCCGCCCTGGAAGACCCGGAGTGGACCGCGCGCCTGCTGCAGTGGCTGCGCACCGAGGCGAACATGCGCACGGCCTCGCTGGTCGGCGCCGCGGAGTTCGTCCACGCCCGCCTCGCCGCGGAGGCCGACACCGGCGTCACCAACCGCGCCGTCATCGCCTCCGTCCTGCAGCGCGCCGACGAGCCGGGCGAACTCCTCGCCTACTGGACCGGCCAGCACGGCCGCCGCATCCCGAAGCCGCTCAAGCGCGGCATCTCCGACGCCCTCGGACGCCTGTACAACGAGCGCGCCGTCCTCAAGTGGGACAGCGACGCCCGCGGGTTCCGCATGCCCGACGTCCTGATCCTCGCCCACCCGACGCCCGCCGCACCGTGGCAGGGCGACCTGTTCCAGTACGTGCTGGACCACCGTCGCTCGGCCGACGCCCCCGTCCCTGCGTCGCTTCGCGTGATCGCCGCGCGGCGCGAGCTGATGGCGTGGCCGGTGGAGCAGCGCCGTGCGCTCTTCTCGCGTCCCGACGCGGCCGACGTGCTGCGCGGGGCCGGGATGACGTGGGAGGCCGTGTCGGGGTGGCTGCAGGGGCCGATGACCCGTGAGGTGTGGGAGGCGCTCGCACCGTCGATGGGCTACATGGCGCTCATTCGGAACCTCAGGAACTTCGACGAGGCAGGCATGTCCGACGAGGTCGCTGCGGCCGTCGCCGCACGGCTGGCCGACCCCGGCCAGGTCGCGCGCTCGCGGCAGTTCCCGTTCCGCTTCCTGTCCGCGCACCAGGCGGCACCGAGCCTGCGCTGGGGCCACGCCCTGGACCAGGCGCTGCAGGCGTCGCTCGCGAACCTGCCCGCGCTGCCGGGCCGCTCGCTGATCCTGATCGACACCTCGGCGTCGATGACGGGCGGCGCGTTCTCGCGGCACTCGAAGGTCACGCCGGCCACGGCCGCCGCGGTCTTCGGCGTCGCGTTGGGCGCGAAGGGCGAGCAGGTGGACGTCGTCGGGTTCGCGGACGGCACGTTCCGGCACGACGTGCCGCGCGGCGCGTCGGTCCTCCGCGAGATCGATCGGTTCCTCGCGCGGATCGGCGAGGTCGGGCACGGCACCGACATCGTCGGGTCGCTGAAGCGCTCGTACCGCGGGCACGACCGGGTGTTCATCATCTCGGACATGCAGACGATGAGCGGCCACTTCGGACAGGGCGTCTCGGACGTCGTGCCTCGGCACGTGCCGATCTACGGCTTCAACCTGGGCGGGTACCAGAACGCCGCGTACGCGACGGGCAAGGCGAACCGACACGAATTCGGTGGTCTTACGGACGCGACGTTCAGGTCCATCCCGTTGCTCGAGGCGGGTCAGAACGCCGCCTGGCCGTTCTGACGGGTGTGAGAGCTCCCCTGACGCGGAGAGCTCTCACACTTACTTTCCGTTAGCGTTCTGACCAGGTACAATTCGCCTCATGGACTACGATGTGTTCGCGAAGGCGTGCCCGTCACGTCCCACGCTGGAGCACGTCACCGGCCGGTGGGGCAGCCTGACGCTGAGCGCGCTCGACGCCGGCCCGCTGCGGTTCAACGAGCTGCGCCGCCGCGTCGACGGGGTCAGCGAGAAGATGCTCTCCCAGACGTTGCAGGCGCTGGAGCGGGACGGGCTGGTGCACCGCGAGGCGCAGCACACGAACCCGCCGCGCGTCGACTACAGCCTCACGCCGCTCGGCCGCGAGACGGCGGACAAGCTGCTGACGCTGATCCGCCACCTGGAGGCCTCGATGCCTCGGGTGCTGGACGCGCAGGCCGCTTACGACGCCCGCTGACCTGCCAATTCGCTTGATCGAGCCGCCTACGCTCATCCCATGAGGGGTTGCGGGCTGTGCTGGACCGAGGCTGAGCTGGAAGCGCTCGACCGAGATCCCGTGCTGCTGTCCGACGAGATCGTGCGCAAGTTCGCCTGGGAGACGACCAGCCATTTCGACCGCGACGAGTACGAGCTCGCCTGGCGCAGGCTCGGGTACCGCGTGGTCGAGGTGTTGGAGCGGGAGCTCGACAACAAGCTCACCGCGGGGTTGCCGTGGGCTCGGTTCGACAGCTGGCCCGAGGGCGAGCAGGAGGCGCTGCGCACGCTGATCACCGACGTCGTCGTGCGGGTGGCCGGTGATCCGGAGCGGCGGCACGAGCTGGACCGCCTCCTCCAAGCCGCCGCGCAGCTGGACCAGGACATGGCTCCCTGGCTGCGACTCCTCGACACCTTCGCGGACGACGTGGTCGTGGAGGTCGCCGGGACCTACGCCTGGGACTACGCGCGGGACAACGGCCCGCTGCTCACCTGGATGTGGTGGGACGATCCCGGCAAGCCGATCCGCGAGTGGCTGGTGTCCGACGAGCTGCGCGCCCGGCTGTCCACAATCGACAACCGGAACGCGCAGAGCACCCTCGAGGACATCGATTTGATGATCGAGTTCAGCACTCGATGACGTTCACGGCGAGTCCGCCGCGTGCCGTCTCCTTGTACTTGACCGACATGTCCTTGCCGGTGTCCCGCATGGTCTTGATGACCTTGTCCAGTGACACGAAGTGCGACCCGTCGCCCCGCAACGCCATCCGCACCGCGGTGATGGCCTTGATGGACGCGACGGCGTTGCGTTCGATGCACGGGATCTGCACCAGGCCGCCGATCGGGTCGCACGTCAACCCGAGGTTGTGCTCCATGGCGATCTCGGCGGCGTTCTCGACCTGTTCGGGCGTGCCGCCGAGCACCTCGGCGAGCCCACCCGCGGCCATCGAGCAGGCCGACCCGACCTCACCCTGGCAGCCGACCTCGGCACCGGAGATCGACGCGTTCTCCTTGAACAGCACGCCGATAGCGCCCGCCGTCAACAAGAACCGGACGACACCGTCGTCGGAAGCACCCGGCACGAACTTCGTGTAGTAGTGCAGAACCGCCGGAACGATGCCCGCCGCGCCGTTGGTCGGCGCCGTGACGACACGGCCACCAGCCGCGTTCTCCTCGTTGACCGCCAACGCGAAGAGAGTCACCCAGTCCATGACCCGCAACGGGTCGGTGACGAAGTGTTCGCTCTCCAGACGCTTGCGCATCTCGGCGGCGCGGCGGCGGACCTTCAGGCCGCCGGGCAGCGTGCCGTGTTCGGTGCAGCCGCGTTCGACGCACTCCTGCATGACGTGCCAGATGTGCAGAAGTCCTTCGCGGATCTCGGTTTCCGTGCGCCACGACAGCTCGTTGGCCATCATGATCTCGCTGATCGACAGGCCGGTCTCGCGGCAGCGCGCGAGGAGTTGGTCGCCGGTCAGGAACGGGTGCGGCAACGGGGTGGTGTCCGGCTTGATCCGGTCGGTGCCCGACGCGTTCTCGTCGACGACGAACCCGCCGCCGATCGAGTAGTAGACGGCGTGCTCGACCGACTTGCCGTCCGCGAACGCCTCGAAGCTCATCCCGTTGGGGTGCAACGGGAGTGACTTGCGGCGGTGCATGACGAGGTCGCGGTCGTGGGTGAACGCGATCTCGTGCGTCCCGCCGAGCCTCAGCCGTCCACTGGAGATGATCTCCTCGACGCGTTCGGCGGCGACGGAGGGGTCGACCTCCTCGGGGAGGTTGCCCTCCAGGCCGAGGAACACGGCCTTCGGGCTGCCGTGGCCGTGGCCGGTCGCGCCGAGCGACCCGAACAGCTGGACGTGCACGCGGTCCACAGTGGACAACTGAGGGCCGAGCTTGTCGACGAACATCGCGGCCGCGCGCATCGGGCCGACCGTGTGGGAGCTGGACGGTCCGATGCCGACGGAGAACAGGTCGAAAACGCTGATCGCCACTGATCAGTCCTTCGTGGTGGGGCGGAGCGGAGTCAGTCGGTCTTGGTGAGCTCGGCGTACTTGGCCGCCGTGAGCAGGTTCTCGGCCGACTCGACGCGGACCTTGAACAGCCAGCCCTCGCCGTACGGGTCGTTGTTCACGATCGCCGGGTCCTGCACGACGGCGTCGTTGACCTCGATGATCTCCCCGGTGACGGGCGAGAACAGGTCGCTGACGGACTTGGTGGACTCGAGCTCACCGCAGACGGAGTTGGTGACGACCTTGGCACCGACCTCGGGCAGCTGCACGTAGACGATGTCGCCGAGCGCGTCGGCGGCGTACGCGGTGATTCCGCAGGTCAGCGGGTCCTGGGTGCCCGGCGTCCAGTCGACCCACTCGTGTTCGACGGTGTAGAGCAGGTTCTCGGGGAACTCCACGGCGACTCCTCTGGCTGTGACGGGTCAGGACAACTAGCGCCCCCTCCGCCGTGCAGAGTTGCCTACCCCGAGTGGTCTTGCTGCCTGAGAGTGTGCGGGAGCTTGCCCCTTCGGCGCCCCGACTGCGTTCGTCGAGGTCTCTCCCACGCGGGTTCTGGCGCTCGCGCGCCGCGGCCGGTGTTCAGTTCTCGGCGCGAACGCTATGTGCGGCCCCCGCCGAGTGTCAACGCGGGAACGTCAAGTGGAACGCGAACAACACTCAGGTCGCTCTGTCCTAACTGAACAACCGGAGGGTTACCGGATAGTGCGATCAGCACAGTGACATGACCTTGTGACTGGCCCACATTATGAGATGTCGGCCACCGAACGGAGGAGTCATCGTGCGGATCGCTGTTCCCCGCGAGATCAAGAACCACGAGTACCGCGTCGCTCTCACCCCTGCCGGTGCGCACGAGCTGACCAGCCGCGGCCACGACGTCTACGTCGAGCAGGGTGCCGGTCTCGGTTCCGCGATCACGGACGAGGAGTACCTCGCCGCGGGCGCCAAGATCCTCGCGACCGCCGACGACGTGTGGGCCGAGGGCGACCTGGTGCTCAAGGTCAAGGAGCCGATCGCCGAGGAGTACCCCCGTCTGCGCGCCGGCCAGACCCTCTTCACGTATCTGCACCTCGCCGCCGACAAGCCGCTGACCGAGGCGCTGCTGGCGTCCGGCACCACGGCCATCGCCTACGAGACCGTGCAGCTGCCGAACCGCGCGCTGCCGCTGCTCGCCCCGATGTCCGAGGTCGCGGGCCGCCTCGCCCCGCAGGTCGGCGCGTTCAGCCTGATGAAGCCCTCCGGCGGCCGC
Organism: Lentzea sp. JNUCC 0626; assembly: GCF_043632865.1. NCBI lineage: Bacteria > Bacillati > Actinomycetota > Actinomycetes > Pseudonocardiales > Pseudonocardiaceae > Lentzea > Lentzea sp. JNUCC 0626. The sequence goes on along the minus strand of NZ_CP171635.1, from coordinate 8,373,315 downwards.
GGCGTGCTGCCCGGCGGCGTCCCCGGTGTCGCCCCGGCCCGCGTGGTCGTGATCGGCGGCGGCGTGGCGGGCGTCAACGCGGCCACCATCGCCGTCGGCATGGGCGCGGACGTGCAGATCCTCGACACCAACGTCGACCGCCTGCGCCAGATCGACGCCCAGTTCCAGGGCCGTCTGCGCACGCTCGCGTCCAACGCGTTCTCCGTCGAGCAGGCCGTCCGCGAGGCCGACCTGGTCATCGGCGCCGTGCTCGTCCCCGGTGCCGCCGCGCCGAAGCTCGTGTCGAACGCGCTGGTCGCCGACATGAAGCCGGGCTCCGTGCTCGTCGACATCGCGATCGACCAGGGCGGTTGCTTCGAGGACTCGCGTCCCACCACGCACGCCGAGCCGACCTACGAGGTCCACAACTCGGTCTTCTACTGCGTGGCGAACATGCCGGGCGCCGTGCCGCGCACCTCGACCTACGCGCTGACCAACGTGACGCTGCCGTACGCCGTCGCGCTGGCCGACAAGGGCTGGGAGAAGGCGCTGAAGGACGACCGTTCGCTCGCCCTGGGCCTGAACGTGCACGCCGGGCAGCTCACCAACGGCCCGGTGGCCGAGGCGACCGGCCTCGCGCACACGCCGCTGGAGTCCGTGGTCTGAAAGCCGACCAGATGAATGCCAACTGAATGAATGAGGCCCCCGCACGCGTCAATCGCTGCGGGGGTTTCGCCTATCTGAGGGCGGCGACGCGCGCCTTGATGCCGTCGATCACGCAGTCCAGCCCGAACTCGAACTGCCCGTCCAGCGTCCACACCTCGGGTTCGTCCAGCATCGCGACGTACCTGGGGTGCTTGTCGCGGTAGAGGTCGGCGATCTTGCCCATGTCCGGCGGCGGCGAGTCCATCCCGCCGCGCCCGACGAAGTTGACCTCCGCGACCGCGTACCCGTTGACGTAGCTGCCCACCGTGGAGATCGACTGGGCGGCGACCACGGTGGACAGACCGGCGCGCAGCATCGGCCCGAACATGGCGTCCGCGTAGGCCACCGCGTTCGGGCCGATGGTGTTGAACTGCCCGATCCCGCGGATCCACCACGGGTGCTTCAGCGCGAGCTGACGCAGTTCGTGCATCAACGCGCGCACCGCGATCTCCCAGTCGGTCTCGGGATCGGGCAGGGTGAACTCGCCGTAGACCTCGTCGAGGCAGAGCTCGATCAGCGCGTCCTTCGTCGGAACGTGCCAGTACAACGACATGGGTGCCGCGCCGAGCGCCGCCGCGAGCTTGCGCATGGACAGCTTCTGCAGGCCGTCGGCGTCCAGCATCTCCATCGCCTTGCGCACGATGGCGTCCCGGCTCAGGCCGAGGGGCTGGCCGCTGCCGGGCCTGGGCTTGCTGAACCACACGCTGTCCACGTCGCGATCCTATGCACGTCGCAGCAGCACGCTGGCCACAACACCTCCCAGGAACACGGCGACAGCGCCGATGATCAGGCTGACGCTCATGCCGTTCGAGAACGCCTCGCGCACGACCGTGATGTCCGCACCGCTGTGCAACGCCTCTTGCAGCGAACGCCCCGACACGCCGTCCGGCAGTGACGCGACGAACCGCGCCGACAGCAGCGCGCCCAGCACGGCGATGCCGAACGAGGAGCCCAGTTCCGTCAACGTGCCCGACAGCCCGGACGCGATGCCGGCGCGTTCCGGCGGGATCGACCCCATCAGGGCGTTGACCGCAACGGGTTGCGACACACCGACTCCGACGCCGATGAGCACCAGTCCGGCGAGCGTCGGCGGGTAGGTGTCGCCGATCGAGAGCAGCAGCACGCCGCCCGCGACGATCGTCATGCCCAGCAACATCGCCCGGCCCGCGCCGAGCTTCATCACGAGCTGCCCCAACGTGTTGCTGGTGATGAGCAACGCGACCGCCATCGGTGCCACGCGCACCCCGGCCTCCAACGGGCTGTACCCCAGCACGCCCTGAAGGTGTTGCGTCAGCAGGAAGAGCGAGCCCGCCATGCCGAACGCCGCCAGCACGCCCGACGCCACCGCGCCGGTGAACCGCCGGTTCCGGAAGAACCCGAGATCGAGCATCGGGTCGGCGGTGTGCCGTTCCCACAACGCGAACCCGGTCATGGTGACGATCCCGATCGCCACCGGCACGCCGAACTCGGCCGAGCCGAAGCCGTGCTCCGGCACCTCGATCACCGCGTACACGATCGACACCATGCCGATGATCGACAGGATCGAGCCGAGGACATCGGGCCTGCGCACGGTCGGGTCCTTGGACTCCGGCACCAGGAACGCGACGGCCGCGATCGCGAGCAGCGCCACCGGCACGTTGATCAGGAACACCGAGCCCCACCAGAAGTGCTTGATCAGCGCGCCGCCGATCACCGGCCCGGCCGCGAAGCCAAGCGACGTGACGGCGGCCCAGATGCCGATGGCCTTCGGGCGTTCCTTGTCGTCGAACAACTGCATGAGCACGGCCAGCGTGCCCGGCATCAGCACCGCGGCGCCGATCCCCATGAACCCGCGGGCCGCGATCAACGCCTCGGACGAGCCCGCGTAGGCCGCGACCGCGCTGCCCGTGCCGAACAGCACCAGGCCGACCAGCAACGCGCGCTTGCGGCCGAACCTGTCGCTCAGCGACCCGGTCGTGAGCAGCAGGCCCGCCAGCGCGAGCGAGTAGGCGTTGATCATCCACTGGATGTCGGCGGTGCTCGCGTCCAAGCCGGTGGAGATCGACGGGATCGCCACGTTCAGCACGGTGTTGTCGAGCACCACGACCATCACGGACAGGCACAGCACGCCGAGCACGGCCCAGCGTTGCGGGTGCGGGTGCACCACGGCCTTCTCGGTCGTCGAAGTCATCGTTCCTCCCCCTTACGGTGTACGAGGAACTTACAGCGTACGAGACCGCTGGGCGCAAGCCTTTTACGCTCAGGACAGAACGAAGAGGTCGCTACAGAAGCGAAGGAGTTTCAAGGAAGGCCCGGGGGTGCGGGGGTGTCCCCCGACTAGCACTGCGGGCTCCGGCGAAATTGGTCGAAGACCAATGAGCACCGGAGCCCGCCACGTAAAGGGCGGCCGCGCTCAACCAGCCTGGGGGTCACTGGGAGCGGGGCCGCCGTCACCAAATATAGCGGGCCTTGGCGGCGCGCGCCCAGCACCCCCGCCGAAACGCGACCCAAAAGTTTCCCCGAGTGGACCACTGCCCGTGTCCGGCCCGTCCAGCAAACGAGTGAATTCCGGGTCGCGCGGTGCGGCGAGCAGGGGGTTCGGCCGATGAAGACGGAGTCGGGTGTCCCTCGAAGGGAGATTCCATGGCTGAACCACAGGGATGGATCCACTGCCACGACCCGTTCGGTCGCGACAGATCGATGACCGTGCTGGTGGAGAACGACCGGGTCCTGCTGGTCACGCCTCCTGGCGAGACCGCTGTGATGTCCGCCACTCAGACGCGTCGGCTGGGCTCTTTGCTCGACCAGGCCACGGCGAAGATGTGATGGACGAGACCCTGCGCGACGCGGTGCTGCAACGCCTGGCACTGCTGGACAAAGTCGCCGAGCACGGAGAAGCCGAGGCACTGGTCCCGTTGGCCCGCGCGGAGATCCACCGCCTCGCGGACGGCTGGCGCCTGCTGCTGACGGTGCACCAACCCGACGAGGACGGCCGCTGCAAGGCCTGTCCCGGCTGGCTGCGTCGTCGCCGGTGGCCTTGCCAGGTCTGGAACATGGCGCACCAGCACCTCATCGGCGAAGGGCTGCCGCACCGCGAACGGCGGCGGCCGTTGCGCAACCCCTTCACTCGATCAGGTGTTATCGAAGTGCCGGAGGAGACCCCTGCGGAGCTGACGACCGAGCTGCCAGTCGTGGCGGCGGAACCGTCGGTCGTGCACCGCGCGCCCGTCGTGTCCCGTCCCAAGCACGCCTTGCCGGACTGATCGTTCAGGCAGGATGGGCCGCATGCATGACGGCAGCGGCCTCATAGCGGTCCAGAACCTGACCAAGCACTTCGGTCCCGTGGCCGCTGTGCAGAACCTGAGCTTCACCGTGTCACCCGGCAGCGTGACGGGCTTCCTCGGCCCGAACGGCGCGGGCAAGACGACGACCCTGCGGATGCTGCTCGGTCTCGTGCGGCCCACCGCCGGCACGGCGACGATCAACGGACGACCGTTCCACCAGCTCGGCCAGCCCGGGCGCGTGGTCGGCGCGGTGCTGGAGGCGCAGGGATTCCACCCGCGCCGCACCGCGCGCAACCACCTCCGGGTCTACACGGCGGCGATCGGCGTGCCGGACGCGCAGGCCGACCAGGTGCTCACCCTGGTCGGCCTCGGGTCCGCCGCCGACCGAGCCGTCGGCGGGTTCTCGCTCGGCATGAAGCAACGGCTCGCGGTCGCCACGGCGTTGCTCGGCGATCCGCAGGTGCTGGTGCTCGACGAGCCGGCGAACGGCCTCGACCCCGAGGGCATCGCGTGGCTGCGCAACTTCCTGCAGTCGTTCGCGCGCATGGGCCGCACGGTGCTGATCTCCAGCCACCTGCTGGCCGAGGTCGAGCAGACCGTCGACCAGGTCGTGATCGTCTCGCGCGGGCAGACCGTCTACTACGGGCCGTTGGAACAGCTTCGCCAGCAACAACAACGGCGCGTGCTCGTGCAGCCGTCGGACGTCGCCGCGCTCGCGGGCGCGTTGCAGGCGGACGGGATCACCTCGATCGAACAGCTGCCGGACGGACGGCTCGCGGTGTCCGGGGTGGACTCGAAGCACGTCGCGGACTGCGCGTTGCGCGCGGGCGTGTCTATCTACGGGATCCAGGAGGAGCAGGTCGACCTCGAACAGCTCTTCTTCCGGCTCACCAGTGGCCAGTACGCCGGGCACGTGCCGGCGCCGTACCAGCAGGGGTGGAACCGGTGAACGGCCTCGTGCAGGCGGAGCTCCGCAAGATCACGACCACGGGCCTGTGGTGGGGTCTGCTGATCCCGACGGTGCTGGTGGCGCTGGGCGGCGGGCTGCTGTCCGGCGGCTTCGGCCAGCTGATGATCGAGTTCACCACGTCCGCGGAGGCCGAGGAGATCTCCGACGTGCTCGGGGTGACGCCGGACCAGTGGAAGTTCTCGTTGCTGGGGATCGGCCGGACGATCAACATCGTCACGTTGTTCCCGCTGGTGTTCGGGGCGATGGCGGTCGCGAACGAGATCGGCACGCGGACGATCACCACGACGTTCCTGACGGCGCAGAACCGCGCGCAGGCGATGCTGGCGAAGCTGCTGGTCTACGCGCTCTGGGGCGCGATCTACGGCATCGCGACCATCGCGGCCGTGGCGCTCGGTGTGGTGCTCACGAGCGGTTCCGGCCAGATGCCGGGCGTGGGCGACTGGGCGATGCTCGCGCTGGCGTGCGTGCTGGCGTCGATCCTGATGACGATGTTCGGCGTCGGCCTGGGCGCGCTGCTGCCGAACGCGGCGGGCGTGGTCGTGCTGCTGATCATGTACTTCCTGGTGCTGGAGAACGCCGTGCAGTTCGGACTGCGGCTCTCGGGCACGCCGGAGACGGTCTTCGGGTTCCTGCCGAACGGGTCGGTGAACGGGATCACCGGCTCGGTCGTGGTCGACCTGTTCATGGCCAAGGCCGGGGTCGTGCCGGAGGAGGGCATCGACTTCCTGCGGATCATCGCGGGTGGCGGTGGCGCGCAGGCGTGGTGGCTGTCCGGGATCATCTTCGTCGTCTGGGTCGCGGCCGCATTCGGCGGCGGCTGGGCCCGCATGACCCAGAAAGACATCACCTGACCTGCGGTTTCTGACATCACAATTTTATGTCGGACCCCGACCGTACTGTGGGTTCCGTGACGAAGGGCTGGATCCGCCGACTTGCCGCCGCGTGCTGGCAGCACCCCCGCCTGGTGGTGCTGTCGGTGCTCGCCGCGGTCGTCGGCGTGGGTCTTCAGGCGGCAGGTCCGTTGCTGCTCAAGACGGCGATCGACGACTCGACGGGCGGCCGCACCGATCGGCTGTGGCCGTTGATGGTGGCGTTGATCGTGCTGGAGCTGCTGACGTTCGGGTCGGCGTTCTTGCGGCGCTATCTGGGCGGCCGGCTGGCGTTGGGCGTGCAACACGATCTGAGGCTGGGCGTGTTCTCCGCGGTGCAGCGGCTGGACGGCGCGAAGCAGGACGAGCTGCGCACCGGCCAGATCGTGTCGCGCTCGATCACCGACCTGCAGTTGGTGCAGTCGTTGCTGATGATGGCGCCGCTGGCCGTGGGCACGGTGGTGTTCGCGGTGGCCGCGCTGGCGGCGATGATCTACCTGTCGATCCCGCTGACGATCATCGCGGTGATCGTGCTGCCGCTGGTGGCGTGGCTCGCGGGCCGCACCCGGCTGACGTTGTTCCCGGCCACCTGGTCGGCGCAGCAGCGCGCGGCCGATCTGGCGCAGCACGTCGAGGAGACCGTCACCGGCGTGCGCGTGGTGAAGGGCTTCGGCCAGGAGGCCCGTGAGGTCGCGCGGCTGGAGAAGCACGCGAAGTTCCTGTTCGCGGAACGGATGCGGGCCGCCCGGCTGTCCTCGAAGCCGCTGGCCACGGTGACGGCGCTGCCGTTGCTCGGCCAGGTCGCGGTGCTGGGTCTGGGCGGCTGGCTGGCGCTGCACGGCCAGGTCACGCTCGGCACGTTCCTCGCCTTCACGACGTACGTGGCGAACCTGGTGGGCCCGACCCGCCTGCTGTCGAGCCTGATGGTGTCCGCGCAACTCGCCAGGGCGGGCGTCGAGCGCGTCTACGAACTGATCGACTCGCAGCCGGACGTGCAGGACGGCCCGGACGAGGTGCCGCCCGGCCCGCTGGGCATCTCCTTCTCGAACGTGAGCTTCGGCTACGCCCGCAGCGAACCGGTCCTGAAGGACTTCACGATCTCGGTGGCGCCCGGCGAAACCCTGGCCCTGGTGGGCACCGCGGGTTCCGGCAAGTCGACGGTCTCCCTGCTGCTGCCCCGCTTCTACGACGTGCACGCGGGTGCGGTCACCGTGGGCGACGCGGACGTGCGCACCCTGACCCTGGAATCGTTGCGCGGCGCGATCGGCGTCGTGTTCGAAGAGGCGTTCCTCTTCTCCGACACCATCTTCTCCAACATCGCCTACGGCAACCCGGACGCCTCCCGCGCCGAGGTGGAGCGAGCGGCGAAGGCGGCGGAGGCCCACGACTTCGTCGAGGCCCTCCCCCAGGGCTACGACACGGTGGTGGGCGAACGGGGCCTGACCCTGTCCGGCGGCCAACGCCAACGAGTGGCCCTCGCCAGAGCCCTGCTGTCCGACCCGAGAATCCTGGTGCTCGACGACGCCACCTCAGCCGTCGACAACGCCACCGAGGCAGCGATCCACGCAACGCTGGCGTCGGTCACCGCACATCGCACCACCCTCCTGGTGGCGCACCGCAGATCAACCCTGTCCCTGGCCGACCGCATCGCCGTCCTGGACGCGGGCAAGGTGATCGACATCGGTACCCACGCCGAACTGATCACCCGCTGCGCCCTCTACCGAGACCTGCTGGCGGGCCCTGGCGAGGCGATCGAGTCCACCACCCCCGCCGCGACCGGCACCCTGTGGCCGACGATCACCCAGGCCGACCGGGACGAACGCCTGATAGCCGAAGCCAAAACTTCAACTCCGGCCACCGCCGGCCGCCGCGTCGCAGGAGGAGGTGGCGGCGGCCCGGGCGCCGGAATGGCGGCGCTGGCAGGCGGCCCACCCACCCCGGAGTTGCTGGCCCAGGTCCGCAAGCTCCCACCGGCCACCGAAACCCCGGTCCTGCACGGCGAAGACCCGAGGGCCCCGGACCCGACCTTCCGCCTGGCCCGCCTCCTGGCCCCGGTCCGCTGGGCCCTGGCCGGAGTGGCAGCGCTTGTGGTGCTCGACGCCCTGGTGGGCATGGGCATGCCGTCCTTGGTCCGCCTGGGCATCGACGGCGGCGTGGTCGGCAACGCCGAATCGGTCGTCTGGCTGGCCGTGGGCCTGGGCATCGGCCTGGTGGCGATCGGCTGGCTGACCACGGCAGGCAGCACGATCTACGCCGCCCGCCTGGGCGAACGCCTCCTCTACCTGCTCAGGGTCCGCAGCTACGCCCACCTCCAACGCCTCGGCCTCGACTACTACGAGCGCGAGATGGCGGGCCGCATCATGACGAGGATGACCACAGACGTGGACGCCCTCTCCACGTTCCTGCAAACAGGCCTCGTAACAGCAGTGATCAGCCTGATCACCGTGGTGGGCATCACCGCGGCCCTGGTGTTCACCGACCCGTCCCTGGCCCTGATAGCGCTCTCGGTGCTCCCGATCCTGGCCATCGCCACGGTGATCTTCCAACGCCTCTCCTCCACCGCCTACGCAGAAGCAAGAGAGCGCGTCAGCGCGGTCAACGCCGACCTCCAGGAAAACGTCTCGGGCCTCCGAACCTCCCAGGCCTACACCAGAGAACGCCGCTCAGCCGAAGCCTTCGCCGAACGCAGCGACGCCTACCGCCGCTCCCGCCTGCGGGCCCAGCGCTACATCGCCACCTACTTCCCGTTCGTGGCAATGCTCTCGGGCGTAGCCCAAGCAGTGGTGCTGGCCGTAGGCGCACACCGAGTGGCCACCGGCAGCCTGACCCCAGGCGTACTACTGGCGTTCCTCCTGTACCTGGGCCTGTTCTTCAGCCCGATCCAACAACTCTCGGGCGTCTTCGACGGCTACCAACAAGCCAGGGTGGGCCTCCGCAGAATCGGCGACCTGCTCCGCACCCCGAGCACAGTGGAACCACCACAAAACCCGATCCCGGTCCCGCCCCACCTCAAGGGCGAGGTAGAGCTCCGCAACGTGAGCTTCACCTACACAGGAGCAGAAACCCCGGCCCTGAAGAACATCACCCTGCACGTACCAGCAGGCGAAACGGTGGCCCTGGTAGGCGAAACAGGCGCAGGCAAATCCACCCTGGTGAAGCTGATAGCCCGCTTCTACGACGCCACAGAAGGCACAGTCCTGGTCGACAACAAGGACATCAAGACCTACGACCTCTCCGCCTACCGCCAACGACTGGGCGTAGTCCCCCAGGAGGCCCACCTCTTCGGCACCGACATAGCCACCAACATCGCCTACGGCCGCCCAACAGCAACAGACCAAGAAATCCAACAGGCCACCGAATCAGTAGGCGCCTTGGCAATGGTGGCCACCCTCCAAAACGGCTTCCGCCACGAAGCAGGCGAACGAGGCAACCACCTCTCAGCAGGCCAACGCCAACTAGTGGCCCTAGCAAGAGCAGAACTGGTGAACCCAGACCTGCTCCTCCTGGACGAGGCCACAGCAGCCCTGGACCCAGCCACAGAGTCGGCAGTGCTGGCAGCCAGCGACCACCTGACGGGCCCCAGAACCACCTTCGTAGTGGCCCACCGCTTAGCCACAGCAGCAAAGGCAGACCGAATCCTGGTCCTGGCCAACGGCCAAATAATCGAGGAGGGCACCCACACCCACCTCTTGTCGACCAACGGCACCTACGCCCGCTTATGGCACCACGGCGACACCCCAGAACCGGCCACCACCTGACCCAGGCCACCGGACCGCGCGGCAGCCACCGCCGAACTCAAGGCACCCGAACTCAAGGCAACCGAGCGCAAAGCAGCCGAACTCAAGGCAACCAGGCACGAGGTAGCCGAGCGCGAGGCAACCAATGGCTTGAGGAGAACGAAGCCGAAGACATCCCAGTTGCTGGGGTGTCAAGCGGCGGCGGTGTGGTGTGGCCAGGCGGTGGTTTCGTTGTAGTGGGTGCGGGTTTTGAGGCAGCCGTGCAGGATGCCGACCAGGCGGTTGGCGAGGTGGCGTAATGCGGCGTTGTGGCCGAGGCCGCGTGTGCGTTGTCGCTGGTAGTAGGCGCGGGCGCCAGGGCTGACGCGCATGGCGACGAAGGCTTGGGCGATCAGGGCGTCGATGAGCCGGTCGTTGTGGACGTGCCGGGCCGTGACGGTGCGTTTGCGGCCGGAGGCGATGGTGAGCGGGCTGGTGCCGGCGTAGTTCTTGCGGGCTTTCGCGCTGGCATAGCGGGCGGGGTCGTCTCCGAACTCGGCCAGCACCCGAGCACCGATCACCACGCCGATCCCTGGTTGGGACAGCACGATCTCAGCGTCCGGGTGCCGGCCAAAATGGGCCTCGACCTCGCCCTGCAGACCGGTGATCTGCTCGGCCAGCGTGGCGAGGATCGCGATGGTGGCGCGGGTGGTCGCCGCGTAGGCGGCGGTCACCACCGGCGGCTGGCCGAGGTGCTCTGTGCGCAGCGCGGCCTGGATCTCGGCGGCCTTGACGTCGGCGTCGCGACGACGGGCCCGATCGAGAGCGCCGCGGATCTGGTTGAACGACAGGCTTTTCGCGGTGTCCGGGTCCGGTGCCCGGCCCAGCAGCTCCAGCGTGTCCGGCGCGTCCAGATCGGTGAACGCGGCCAGCGCGGCCGGGAAGTACTCCCGCAACGAGTGCCGCAACCGCAGCGTGTGACGGGTGCGATCCCAGATCAGCGTCTTGTGCACCCTGGCGACGACCTTGATCCCCTCGACCCCGGCCGAGTCACCCGCGACCGGCCTGAGCTGGTGGGCGTCGGTGCGGACCATGTCCGCCAGCACATGCGCGTCCCCCGCGTCGCTTTTCGCACCCGAGACCGCGTGCCGGTCCCGGAACCGCGCCACCGACAACGGATTCACCGCGAACACCTCATAGCCCGCGGCAACCAGCGCGACCACCCACGGACCCCGATCGGTCTCGATCCCGACCCGCACCCGCACATCCTCGACCTCGGCATCACCGGCGTGCTCGGCGATCAACGCGTGTAACCGGGCCATCCCGGCCACACCCTCAGGCAACCGCGCCTTCGCGAGCCTGCGCCCGCCGGCGTCCATCAGCTCGACATCATGGTGATCCTCGGCCCAGTCATCGCCCACCAACAGCAGCATCGCGTCCTCCCGTCGACACCCGTTCCACAGCGGCGGGAGAACAATCAGCGACCTAATGAACAGTGCTCACACCCACCGGCGGGCACGACATCCCAGCAGCGATCACGTTCTCCCGACACCAGCGGGGGCACGATCTTCGGCAAGGACTCACACGTCCAGGCGAGACAAGTACTCACCCACCAGCGCCACCACACCGAGCCTGCCAGACGACCGGCCCACCACTCATTAGGCGAGGCGCCCTTGAGTTTCTTGGCTCAACGCGCACCCGAGCTACGCAATGCCGAAGGCGAGCCGTCCCTCTCAGGCCACACGTGCAGCGGGTGAGGTGACGTACCAGCACAAACCCAGCCACGCACCAACGAGATTGGGGCTTGACTTTGGGTGCGAGGTGCTACCACTCGTGGCTCGGCCGGGCGCTTTCAGCCCGGCCTTTCCGGTCCGACCAGCGCCTCGCAAGGGCCCCGAAGTCAAGCCCCAATCTCTATCGTCGCGAAGCGGCGATGAAATGACCCGTCCGTCGAAAGTCTTTTCACCCCAACGCAACCACCACCAAAAGGTGACAGAACGAAGCCACCGAAAGCCAGACCAGAAGGAGCCGACGATGCCCCGCCCCACCATCCTGTACGTCTCCAACCTCGCCTACCCGGCCAAAGGCCGCCGCTACTGCGACGAAGACATCTACCTGACCTCAAACCTGAGACAGCACTTCGACCTGGCCATAACCCACCCAGAAGACGCCACAGCCCTGATGCACGCCTACGACACAGTCGTGGTGAGAAACAGCGGCCCGGTAATCGACTACCCGACCGCCTACGCCACCTTCCGCGCCACCGCCAACTCCACGGGCCAACGCGTCTACAACCCGCTGACCGGCAAGGCGGACATGGTCGGCAAGCAGTACCTGATCGACCTGACGAACGCGGGCTACCCGGTGATCCCCACCATCGACACGCTGGCGGACCTGGACACCCTGGCCGACCACCTGCCGACCCCGCTGTCGAACCCCACCGGCCCGGAAGCCCTGACCTACGTGGTCAAGCCGAAGGCCGGCGCCGACTCCCACGGCCTGGAGTTCCACACCAGACAAAGCCTGGAAAACCGCGAATCCACTCTCGGAACCTCGAAGCCGCCGACGAAATCCTCGACAAAATCCAGCGCCGAGTCCCCAACTGAGTCCCCAACCGAATCACCGGCTGACTCCCCAGGCGACACCCTCATCCAACCCAAGATCGATTTCCGCTACGAGGTCTCGTTCTACTTCGTCGACCAAGACTTCCAGTACGCCCTGCACGCCCCAGACCCGACGAAGCGATGGGACCTGACCCTCTACACCCCGTCCCGCACGGACCTGGAATTCGCCCAGAAGTTCATCGCCTGGAACGCCCTCCCCCACGGCATCCAACGGGTCGACGCCTGCCGCACCCAGTCCGGCGACCTGCTCCTGGTCGAACTGGAGGACCTCAACCCGTACCTGTCGCTGGACCGCACCACCGACGACATCCGCACCCGCTTCGTCCAGGCGATGACGAGCTCGCTGCGCGGTTCACTGGCATGAACAAGCGAAGATCCACGTGAACGAACAGACAGGCTCAAGATCAATCCGCAGGGCGAGGGTGTTGTACCTATCGTGAACTGATCGGTGCGCTGTGTGCGTATGCCCGTCCAACAGCGCAGCGAGCATTACCCGAAAGGGAGGCGACGTAGTGAGACGCACATCAAGAATTGCTCAACAGCGGGTGACGGCGGGCCCGTCCTGATCGATCCTGTGACAGAGCACTCCTTGCCAGGTGCCTCCAGCGTGTGAAGGCCTGTGTCAGGGGGACTAACCTGACTACCGCATGAGTCATCACCAAGAGCGAGATGGATAGAGGCGAGCGACAGCCGTGTCCAGCAGCAGTCCTGCGTCACAGTTCGGGCCGAACGAATGGCTCGTCGAGGAGATGTACGAGCAGTTCCTCGCGGACCCGTCATCCGTAGACCCGGCGTGGCACGACTTCTTTGCCGACTACAAGCGTGCGGGCGGCAACGGCAGTGCCGCCACGGCCAGCGCGGGTGGCACCACGGCCACCACGACCGCGACCGTGACGCCGCCGGCGGCGGACACCGCCAAGCCCGCGCCCGCTGCCGCACCCAAGCCTGCCGCGCAGTCGCAGCCGAAGCCGGCGGCCACGCTGCCGTCGACCGGCAAGCCCGCGCCGCAGCAGGCCGCGAAGGCCGCCCCGGTCAAGCCGAGCGGGCAGCCCGAGCAGAAGCAGCTGCGTGGTGCTTCCGCCGCGATCGCGAAGAACATGGAGCTGTCGCTCACCGTTCCGACCGCGACCAGCGTGCGCGCCGTGCCCGCCAAGCTGCTGGCCGACAACCGCATCGTCATCAACAACCACCTGAAGCGGACGCGCGGAGGGAAGGTCTCCTTCACGCACGTGATCGGCTACGCGGTCGTCCGGGCGCTGCAGGCGTTCCCGAACATGAACCGCCACTACGCCGAGGTGGACGGCAAGCCGTTCGTCGTCACGCCGGAGCACGTGAACTTCGGTCTGGCGATCGACCTGCCCGGCAAGGACGGCAGCCGCACGCTGGTCGTCGCGTCGGTCAAGGGCTGCGAGAACATGACGTTCACGCAGTTCTGGCAGGCCTACGAGGACCTGATCCGCAAGGCCCGCGGCGGGTCGCTGACGGCGGACGACTTCTCCGGCACCACGATCTCGCTGACCAACCCCGGCACGATCGGCACGAACCACTCGGTGCCGCGTCTGCAGGCCGGTCAGGGCGCGATCATCGGCGTCGGCGCCATGGAGTACCCCGCGCACTTCCAGGGCACCAGTGAGCAGGCGCTCACGGACATGGGCGTCAGCAAGATCATCACGCTGACCAGCACGTACGACCACCGCATCATCCAGGGCGCGGAGTCGGGCGAGTTCCTCAAGCGCGTGCACCAGCTGCTGCTGGGCGAGGACGGCTTCTACGACGACATCTTCGCGTCGCTGCGGCTGCCCTACGAGCCGATTCGCTGGGTCGCCGACATCCCCGAGGGCGCTGTCGACAAGACGGCCCGCGTCATCGAGCTGATCGACGCGTTCCGCACCCGCGGTCACCTGATGGCCGACACGGACCCGCTGAACTACCGCCAGCGCTCGCACGCCGACCTGGACGTGCTCAGCCACGGCCTGACGCTGTGGGACCTCGACCGCGAGTTCCCGGTCGGCGGCTTCGCCGGCAAGGAGCGGATGAAGCTCCGCGACATCCTGGGCGTGCTGCGCAACTCGTACTGCCGCACCGTCGGCGTCGAGTACATGCACATCCTCGAGCCCGAAGAGCGCCGCTGGATCCAGGAGCGCGTCGAGGTTCCGCACGAGAAGCCGCCGGCCACCGTGCAGAAGTACATCCTCAGCAAGCTCAACGCGGCTGAGGCGTTCGAGACGTTCCTGCAGACGAAGTACGTCGGCCAGAAGCGCTTCTCGCTCGAGGGCGGCGAGACCGTCATCCCGCTGCTCGACGCGGTGCTCGACAAGGCCGCCGAGCACGAGCTCGACGAGGTCGTCATCGGCATGCCGCACCGCGGCCGCCTCAACGTCCTCGCGAACATCGTCGGCAAGCCGATCTCGCAGATCTTCCGCGAGTTCGAGGGCAACCTCGACCCCGGTCAGGCGCACGGCTCCGGCGACGTGAAGTACCACCTCGGTGCCGAGGGCAAGTACTTCCGCATGTTCGGCGACGGCGAGACCAAGGTGTCGCTGACGGCGAACCCGTCGCACCTCGAGGCGGTCGACCCGGTCCTCGAGGGCATCGTCCGCGCCAAGCAGGACATGCTCGACAAGGGCGGCGACTTCTTCCCGGTCCTGCCGGTCGCCATGCACGGTGACGCGGCGTTCGCCGGTCAGGGTGTCGTGGCCGAGACGCTGAACCTGGCGCTCGTGCGCGGCTACCGCACCGGTGGCACCGTGCACATCGTCGTGAACAACCAGGTCGGCTTCACGACCGCGCCGGAGCACTCGCGGTCCTCGAAGTACTCGACCGACGTCGCGAAGATGATCGGTTCGCCGGTCTTCCACGTGAACGGCGACGACCCCGAGGCCTGCTACTGGGTCGCGAAGCTGGCCGTCGAGTACCGCCAGGCGTTCCACAAGGACGTCGTGATCGACATGGTCTGCTACCGCCGCCGCGGCCACAACGAGGGCGACGACCCCTCGATGACGCAGCCGGCGATGTACGACGTGATCGACCAGAAGCGCTCGGTGCGCAAGACCTACACCGAGTCCCTGATCGGCCGCGGCGACATCACGGTCGAAGAGGCCGAGAAGGCGCTGCAGGACTTCTCCAGCCAGCTGGAGCACGTCTTCAACGAGGTCCGCGAGCTCGAGAAGCACCCGGTGACGGTCAGCCCGTCGGTGGAGGCCGAGCAGCAGATCCCGGCGAAGCTGCCCACGCACATCACCCGCGAGGTGCTGGAGCACATCGCGGACTCGCACGTGAACCTGCCGGAGGGCTTCACGCCGCACGCGCGCGTCAAGCCGGTGCTCGACCGCCGCGCCAAGATGGCGCGCGACGGTGGCATCGACTGGGCGTTCGCGGAGCTGCTCGCGTTCGGTTCGCTCGCGATCGAGGGCCGCAACATCCGCCTGGCCGGCCAGGACTCGCGCCGCGGCACGTTCGTGCAGCGCCACGCGACCCTGATCGACCGCAAGACGGGCGACGAGTACACGCCGCTGCAGCACCTGTCCGACGACCAGGGCAAGTTCATGGTCTACGACTCGGTGCTGTCGGAGTTCGCGGCGGTCGGCTTCGAGTACGGCTACTCGGTGGCGAATCCGCAGGCACTGGTCCTGTGGGAGGCGCAGTTCGGTGACTTCGTCAACGGCGCGCAGCCGATCATCGACGAGTTCATCTCGTCCGGTGAGGCCAAGTGGGGTCAGCGTTCCGACGTCGTGATCCTGCTGCCGCACGGCCACGAGGGCCAGGGCCCCGACCACACGTCGGGCCGCATCGAGCGCTGGCTCCAGCTGTGCGCCGAGGGCTCCATGACCGTCGCGGTGCCGTCGACGCCGGCGAACTACTTCCACCTGCTGCGTCGCCACGCCCTCGACGGCGTCGACCGGCCGCTGATCGTGTTCACGCCGAAGTCGATGCTGCGCCTCAAGGCAGCCGTCAGCGGCACGGACGAGTTCATCAACGACCGCTTCCACTCGGTGATGGACGACCCGACGATCAAGGACCCGAACGCGGTCACGAAGGTCCTGTTGTGCAGCGGCAAGATCTCCTACGAGCTGCACGCCGAGCGCGAGAAGCGCGGCGGCGGCGACGTGGCGATCGTGCGCGTCGAGCAGCTCTACCCGGTCCCGGCCCGCAAGCTGACCGAGACCCTGGAGCGCTACCCGAACGCGAAGGACGTCCGCTGGGTGCAGGAGGAGCCGGCGAACCAGGGCGCGTGGCCGTTCTACGGCCTGGCCCTGCCGGAGCTGCTCCCCGAGCACCTCGGCACCGTCCGCCGCGTGTCGCGCCGTCCGATGGCCGCCCCGTCGGCCGGTTCGAGCAAGGTGCACGAGGTCGAACAGCGCGAGATCATCACCCGCGCGTTCGAGTAAGCCAGCACTGAACGAACGAGCCGCCGGATTCCTCCCTTGGGGTCCGGCGGCTTCGTTTCTCAAGACTCACAGGAGTTTCTTCATGTACCACACCGATCGCGGCATCGAAGAGCTGGAGAAGCGGCGCGGCGAGGAGGAGGTCTCCTTCGCGTGGCTGGCCGACAAGCTGCGCGAGTTCGTCGACGCCAACCCGGAGTTCGAGACGCCGATCGAGCGCTTCGCAACCTTCCTGGCGCGCGATGACGACGACTTCGAGGACTGAGCCTTTTCACAGGCTTTTGGCTTTTCACCAACGTTTTTGAGCATGCCGATGCTCAGGCACTCCCCCTCGGGTCAGCGCGACGATCGTCCCGTTCGATCCCGCGACTCCGAGGGGGAGTTTTGTTCAAGAAGACGATGGTGGCCGCCGCGGCGATCACGATGACCCTGTCCGGCACCGCACTCGCGGCAGCCCAGGACAACAGCGCCCAGAACACCGAGGCCGCACCACTGGCCGTGTCGGGCCCCTTCAACCTGCGCGTCGGGTTCAGCCCGTTCCGCAACCTGGAGGCCGTCAGGTCCACGGTGGACCAGGCAGGCGGCGCGATCCGCCAGTGGTCGTTCGACGGCACCGACGAGCAGGAGTGGCTGTTCTTCAGCGACGCCAGCATCCGCCCGGTCCTCAACACCAAGATGTGCCTGGACGCCAACCCGAACGACAACCGCAACGGCGGCCAGGTCTACGTCTGGCCGTGCCACGGCGGCACCCCACAGCAGTGGCGCCCCTGGAACAACCAGGGCCTCACCCTGCAGAACGCCGCCACGGGCCGCTGCCTCGACGCCAACCCGGACGACAGCCGCAACGGCGGCGTCATCTACCAGTGGGAGTGCCACGGCGGCACGCCCCAGCAGTGGACGCGCGTCCGTCGCGGCTAACCACCAGGAATAACGTGACGATCGGCGCCTCACGATCGACCAGAGGTGCATGGGCAAGCACCTGGCGCCGGTCCTCACGGCTCTCGTTCCGCCCACCGCCGCCTTCGTCTGGCTCCAGACGTGGGCGGCGGCGCAACCTCTGCGCGCCAACTCCCCGCGAACGAGACGAGCATCCTGGCAACGGACTAGGTCACCAGGCGTAGGCCTCCGGCGCCGGCTTCGAGCCGTTCGGCCCCGGCGCCGGGAACAGCTCGTCCAGCTTCGCCAAAACCTCCGCGTCGAGCTTCAACTCCGCCGCCCGCAACGAGTTGTCGAGCTGCTCGATCGTGCGCGGCCCGATGATCGGCGCCGTCACGCCCTCCTGGTGCAGCAGCCACGCCAGGCCGACGTTGGCCGGGTCCTCGCCGATCTCGGCGCAGAGCTTCTCGTAGGCCTCGATCTGGTCGCGGCTCTTCTCCAACGCGTCGGCGGAGCGGCCGGAGGCGGAACGGGAAACGCCGCCCTCACGCTGCTTCCGCAACACCCCGCCCAGCAACCCACCGTGCAACGGCGACCACGGGATGACACCGAGGCCGTAGTGACGGGCGGCGGGCAGGACCTCCAACTCGGCCCAGCGGGTCATCAGGTTGTAGATGGACTGCTCCGACACCAGCCCGAGGAAGCCGCGGGTGCGCGCCGCCTCGGCGGCCTGGGCGATGTGCCAGCCGGCGAAGTTCGACGAGCCGAAGTAGATGACCTTGCCCTGCTGTCGCAGGACGGAGAAGGCCTCCCAGATCTCGTCCCACGGCGTCGCGCGGTCCACGTGGTGCATCTGGTAGAGGTCGATGTAGTCGGTCTGCATGCGCTTCAGAGAGGCGTCGGCGGCGCGGCGGATGTTCAGGGCCGAGAGCTTGGTCTCGTTGGGCCACTCGCCCATGCTGCCGTACAGCTTGGTGGCGATCACGGTGCGCTCGCGGCGGGTGCCGCCCTTGGCGAACCAGTTGCCGATGATGTTCTCGGTGACGCCCTCGCCCATCTTCCAGCCGTAGACGTTGGCCGTGTCGAAGAAGTTCAGGCCGTGCTCGTGGGCGCGGTCCATGATCGCGTGGCTGTCGTCCTCGGTCGTCTCGGGACCGAAGTTCATCGTGCCGAGGCACAGGCGGGAGACGGACAGGCCGCTGCGGCCGAGGTTCGTGTACTCCATGCCACTCACCCTGCCCCCAACGAACGCCTTGTGCCACGTGGAGTTGCTCCAGCTACTGCCATTCCCACCTGATGCCGTGCACGGAACCGGGCTGGGCCTCGCGCACGACCAGGTGTGCCGCGGCGGAGCTGCCGATCCACAGTTCGCCGCCGTCGACCAGCGGCCCGTCGGCGGAAACGCGGCTGAAACCGTGGCAGCGCACCGGAACCGCGTCCGGGTGGAACTCGACCTCCAGCACGTAGTCGCGCAGCAGGCGGACGAAGCTGCGGTCGGCGGTGAAGCTGTCGGCGCCGGGGTCGGAGGTGTAGCGGAGGTCGACCAACGCGGTGTCGCCCGCGCGCAGGACGCGGTCGAGGATGACCTCGGCGACGATCAGCTTGTGCTCCTCGTCGCGGCGGACTCGGCCTAGGCGGCACGACTTCAGCGCGTGGATCTCGCCTGCGGACCGGTCGGTGAGGTCCGCGGTGCGCGAGACGAGGATGCGGTCGACGCCGTCCTCGAACGCCTCGATCACGGCGCTGGTGCGCATTTCGGTCTCGCGGCGGTCGGGGCCGATCACGGTCACGTCCCGCACGGTGAGGTAGCGCGCCGGGGCCGCGGTGAGGTGGTCGACGCGGGCGATGGCTCGGCCGAGGTCCAGCGCCGCCTCCTGCCAGATGCCCTCCAGCGCGGTGGCGCGGTCCACCCAACGGCCGCGCGGGCGCCGAGCACCAAGCTGGCCGGTCAACGCACCATCAGACACGCCGAGGACCTCTTCGAGCACGGCCACGGCGTGCAACGACTCCGGGCGTTCCGGACGGCTGCGGCCGCGTCGCCAGTACGAGAGCGTCGACAGGCTCACCTGCACGCCGCGCGCTTCGAGGTGGTGCTGGATCCGCTCCAGGCTGAGGCCGCTCGCCTCCACGGCCTTCGCCAACGCCTCCGCGAATTCTTGCACGATGCAAATGCTACGGGCCGTGATCAAATCCCGCCGAACTCAGCACAGCGCGTACCCGAAAACGGTGTCGCCACAGTTTTGACAGTATTGAAAACAGAAGTTTCGAACCTGTTATCCAACGCACAGCTCGCGTTAGTTTCTTGGTGTTCCCCAGTTCATTCCCTGCCAGGAGGAACCCCATGGCACTTCGGCGTCATGTCGCCATCGCCGCGGCATTGGGCATCGCTTCCACAGCGATGTGGACGCCCACCGCGATCGCTGAAGAAGCAGTTCTGCCCGGTTCGGGCACGCAGGCGGTCGAGGGCAGCTACATCGTGGTGCTGAAGGACGGAGCGCGCACCCCTGCCAGCGCGTTGGCGTCCCGCTACCAGGGCAAGGTGAAGTACACCTACAGCGCCGCGCTGAACGGGTTCTCGGTCACCGGAATGTCCGACCGCCAGGCTCGCCGGCTCGCCGCCGACCCGGACGTCGAATTCGTCGAGCGCAACACGGTCGCCACGATCCAGGCCACGCAGTCGAACCCCGTCTGGGGTCTGGACAGGATCGACCAGGCGAACCTGCCGCTGAGCAAGTCGTACACGTACCCGAACACCGCGTCGAACGTGAACGCGTACGTTCTCGACACCGGAATCAGGAAAACGCATTCCGAATTCGAGGGCCGGGCCACCGACGGTTACGACTTCATCGACAACGACGCCACCGCGCAGGACTGCCAGGGCCACGGCACGCACGTCGCCGGCACGGTCGGCGGCAAGACCTACGGCGTCGCGAAGAAGGCCAAGCTGGTCGGCGTCCGCGTGCTCGACTGCAACGGCAGCGGCCCGTGGGACACCATCATCCGCGGCATCGACTGGGTGACGGCCAACGGCAAGAAGCCCGCCGTCGTCAACATGAGCCTCGGCGGCAGCGGCACGAACGCCTCGCTGGAGAACGCCGTCAAGCGGTCCATCAGCGCGGGCTTCACCTACGTGCTCGCGGGTGGCAACAGCGGCCAGGACGCCTGCAACTTCACCCCGGCCCGCACGCCCGAGGCGATCACCGTCGGCGCGTCCGACCGCACCGACAAGCGGTCGATCTACACCGCCGGCTCGTCGAACTACGGCAAGTGCCTCGACATCTGGGCGCCGGGCAGCGACATCGTGAGCGCTTCCCACAGCAACGACACGGGCACGCGGTCCATGGGCGGCACGTCGATGGCTTCCCCGCACGTCGCCGGAGCGGCCGCGCTCTACCTGAGCGCCAACCCGTCCGCGACGCCCGCCCAGGTGCGCAACGCCCTGGTCGGCGCGGCCACGCCGAACAAGCTGACCGACATCAAGACGGGTTCGCCGAACCTGCTGCTGAAGGTCTAGGAACCTGCCGTCGCCGCCACCCTGCAGCGGCGACGGCCATCCTGGGCGCCCTCGATGCCACGGCCGAATGCGGCTCGGCCACGCGCATCGATCGACTGGGGGCGCTTGCGGTGGGAGTGGGAGTAGCGGCTACTCCCACTCCCACCGCACTCCATAGATTCCGGGCTTCGAGTTCCGCACGTGGATGTGCGTTGATGCCGTCGTCCCGATCCACAGGTCGTTCAGAGCGGTCTCCGGCTCGTGCAACGACGGCCGCGCGAACTGGAAACAGCGCGCCGGCACCGCGTCCGGGTGGAAGTCGATCTGCAACGTGTAGTCGTTGACGGGCCGCAGGAACCGCCGGTCGCACACCTCGCTCTGGGCGCCGGGTCTCATCCGGACCGTGTAGTCGATGAGCGCCGTCTCCCCCGCGCGCAGCATCCGGTCGAAGAGGATCTCCGCGACGAGGAACCCGGTCGAGTCCTCCCCGCGCACCCGCCCGAGCCGGCACGGCGGTCCCGCCTCGATCGTCGGCACGCCGAGGTCCGTGGCGTCGGCCAGCTGGATCGCGAGGAACCGGTCGACCCCGTCCTCCAAGGCTTGGACCACACCTGTGACGTGGGTCGAGACCTCCCGGCGATCCTGCCCGACGAGCAGCCGGTCCTGCACGCTCAGGTACGTGTTCGCGGTCGGCTGTAGCCGTTCGATCCGCGACATGACCTCGCCGAGGTCCGTCGCGCGCGAGTCCCACATGTCTTCCAGGGACAGCGATTGGTCCACCCACCGGCCGCGCGGCCGCTTGTCGCCCAGCCGGTCGGTCAGGAAGCCCTCACCGAGGTCGAGCAGTTCCTCCAGCGCCGCGACGACCTTCAGCGACTCGGGGCGTTCGGGCCTGCTGCGGCCGCGGCGCCAGTAGCTGAGCGTCGAGATGCTCACCTGCATGCCGCGCGCGGCCAGGTGGTGCTGGATGCGTTCGAGACTGAGGCCGCTGTTGTCGACGGCTTTCGTCAGGGCCTCCGCGAAATCCACCACGGGGACACCGTACGGCCCCGCACCTTCCGCCAATAGACCCACAGGTCGGGTAACGAGACGGCTGTCTCAAATGGAGCGTTGCCCCTGACGCCACACCAAGTGCGTCAACGGCACCCCGGGACGGTAGGCCAGATGGGTGATCGAAGGCGCGTCCAGGACGTGCAGATCAGCCCGCGCACCAGGCCTGATGACGCCGACGTCGTCCCGTCGCAACGCCTGCGCGCCCCCTGCCGTGGCCGCCCAGACCGCTTCCTCGACGGTCATCCGCATCTGCAGGACCGCTGTCGTCACGCAGAACGCCATCGACGAGGTGTACGACGAGCCGGGGTTGCAGTTGCTGGCGAGCGCGACCGTCGCACCGGCGTCCAGCAGGGCGCGGGCGGGCGGCAGCGACTGACGGGTCGAGAGGTCGCACGCCGGGAGCAGCGTGGCGACCGTGTCCGACGACGCCAGCGCGTCTACGTCGTCGACCGACAGATACGTGCAGTGGTCCACCGACGCGGCACCGAGTTCGACGGCCAGCCGCACGCCGGGGCCCTCGCCGAGCTGGTTGCCGTGCACCCGCAGGCCGAGGCCCTTCTGCTGGGCCGCCACGAGCACGGCCTTCGACTGGTCGTAGTCGAACGCGCCCTTCTCGCAGAACACGTCGGCCCAGCGCACGAGGGGTGCGACGGCGTCGAGCATCTCGCCGCGGACCAGGTCGACGTAGGAGTCCGCGTCCGCACCCGGCGGCACCAGGTGCGCACCGAGGAACGTGACCTCGTCGGCGTGCTCGGCGGCGATCCGGGCGCTCCGAACCTCGTCGGCGACGTTCAGGCCGTAGCCGGTCTTGGTCTCGACGAACGTCGTGCCCTGCCGGAGCGCCTCGGCGACGTGCTTGCGGACGACGGCGGCCAGTTCCTCGTCGGACGCCGCCCGCGTCGCGTTCACCGTCACGGCGATGCCACCCGCGGTGTACGGCTTGCCCGCCATGCGCGCGCCGAACTCGGCGGTGCGGTCGCCCGCGAACACCAGGTGGGTGTGGCTGTCGACCCAGCCGGGCAGCACCGCGCGGCCCTCGACGTCGACGCTTTCGTCAGCCGCCGGGGCGTCGGACGCCTGCCCCACCCAGGCGATCCGGTCGCCGTCGATGACCAGCGCGTTGCCGCTGACCTCGGTGTTCGTGGTCAGCTCACCGATACCGGTGATCAGCACGCTCATGCCCACAGCTCCTCGATCGCGTCCGCCAGCAGCCTGCCGACGTCTCCCAGAGTCTCGTGCACACCGCCGGAAGCGACCACCCGCCCGCCGACCACAGCGGTGTCCACATCGGACGCCGTCGCGGACAGCAGGACCTGCTGCGGCAACGAACCCGCGGTGCGCGGCGTCGAGCAGCTGATCGCCACGAGGTCGCAGGGCGCACCCGGTTCGATCCGGCCGCCGTCCCAGCCGAGCGCGGAATGCCGGGTGGCGGCTTCCATCAGCTCGGACGGCGAGAACCGGCCGCGCTGACCAGTGCGGAGCCGCTCGTTGTGCTCCAACGCGCGGGACTCCAGCAACGGATCGATCACCGCGTGCTGGTCGCTGCCGAGCGAGAGCGGGCTGCCGGCGTCGGCCAGCTCGCGGGCCGGGCCGATGCCGTCGGCGAGGTCCGCCTCGGTGGTCGGGCAGAAGCACGCGCCGGTACCGGATCCGCCCAGCATCGCGATGTCCTCGGGCGTGAGGTGCGTGGCGTGGACGGCTGTGGTGCGCGGTGAGAGCGCACCGGCTTCGTGCAGCAACGCGGTCGGCGTCAGGCCGTACGCGGCCAGGCACGCCTCGTTCTCGGCGGGCTGCTCGGAGAGGTGCACGTGCAGCGGCGCGTCCGGGAACGCCTGCGCCACCACTGAAAGCCCCGCCCGCGGCACGGCCCGGACGGAGTGGATCGCGGCACCGACGCGCATGACCTCGTCGGACTTCAGCTCGCCGACCCGGGACGCCCACGCCTCGGCGGTGCCGTCGGAAAAGCGTTGCTGCACCTCGTTCACGGGCTGGTCGATGCCGCCCGCGAGGTAGCAGGTGTCGAGCAACGTCAACCGGATGCCCGCGTCCGCCGCCGCCTCGCGCAACGCGTACCCGAACTCGTTCGACCTGTCGTGCACGTAGTGGAACTCGCCGACGGCCGAGACGCCCGCGAGCGCCATCTCGCCGTACACCGCGCGAGCCAGCCGGTAGTACGACTGCGGGGTCAACCGCGAAGCCAGCGCGTACATGCCTTCGCGCCACGTCCAGAAGGTGCCGCCGCCGTCGTGCGTCCGGCCGCGCAACGCCCGGTGGAACGCGTGCGAGTGGGCGTTCGCGAAGCCCGGCACGACGATGCCGTGCAACCTCCGCACACCCAGCGGAATCGTGTCCACAGTGGACACCGACGAGATCACGCCGTTCTCGGTCCTGATCAGGACGCGCTCGGCGAGGCCGGTCGGCAACCAGGCCCGCTCGCACCAGAAGTTCATGAGGCGAGGTGTGCGATCGTCGCGGCCAGTGCCCGCACGCCCGCGTCGACGTCGGCCTGCTCGGCGAACTCCTCCGGCGCGTGGCTCACGCCGGTGGGGTTGCGCACGAACAACATCGCCGTCGGCACGTGCTCGGCGAGGATGCCCGCGTCGTGGCCCGCACCCGTCGGCAGCGCCGGAACGCCACCCAGCGCTCCGGCGATGTCGTCCCGCAGCGCGCTGTCGAAGTACACCGTGTCGCCGTAAGACTCCTCGGTGATCCGCAGCTCGCACCCCTCTTCCTTGGCGGCCTGGTGGGCCGCCTCGGAGATCTCCGCGACCATCGCCCGAGTACGCGCGTCGTCGCTGTCCCGCGCATCCAGCCAGACGTCCACAGTGGACGCGATGACGTTGGTGCCACCGGGGTTGGGGACGAGCCTTCCCACGGTGGCACGACCGCCACCCCTGGCCGCCTTCCTGGCGGCGAGGACGAGCTGGGACGCCGGGAGCATCGGGTCGCGGCGGTCCTCGATCAACGTCGCCCCGGCGTGGTTGCCCTCGCCGGAGAACGTGAAGCGCCACCGGCCGTGCGCGAGGATGCTGGACGCCACGCCGACCGGGACCGTGAGACCCCGGCCCTGCTCGACGTGCAGCTCGACGAACTGGCCGATGCGCTTCAACGCCCTGTCGTCGCGGCCGACCAGGTCGGGGTTGTAGCCCGCGGCCTTCATCGCCTCGGCCAGCGTGATGCCGTCAGGATCCTTGAGCCCCAACGCCTTCTCGGGCGAGATGGCGCCGGTCAGGAGCCTGGAACCCAGGCAGGCGACACCGAACCGGCCGCCTTCCTCCTCGGCGAAGACCGTGATCGCGAACGGCCGACCCGGCTTGAACCCCTTGGCCTGCAACAGGTCCACGGCCTCCAGAGCCGAGGTCACGCCGAGCGGGCCGTCGAACGCGCCGCCGCCCGGCACCGAGTCCAGGTGACTGCCGGTGATGAGCGCGTTGTCGCCGCGCTCACCCCACCAGGCCCAGAGGTTGCCGTTCTGGTCGGTCTCCACGTTGAGACCGCGCCGGACCGCCTGTTCCACGAACCAGTGCCGCAGTTCGAGTTCGGGCTTGTTGTACCCGTGGCGCGAGTAACCGCCGCGCTTCGGGTCCTTGCCGACGTCCGCGATCTGGTCGAGCATCAGCCCTCCATCGGGATGCGGACGCCCTTGTCCGCTGCCACCGTCTTGGCCTCGTCGTACCCGGCGTCCACGTGCCGGATGACGCCCATGCCGGGGTCGTTCGTGAGCACGCGCTCGATCTTCTGCACGGCCAGCTCGGTGCCGTCCGCGACCGTCACCTGACCGGCGTGGATCGAGCGGCCGATGCCCACGCCACCACCGTGGTGGATCGACACCCAGGTCGCACCCGAGGCCGTGTTGACCAGGGCGTTGAGCAACGGCCAGTCCGCGATCGCGTCGGACCCGTCGGCCATCGCCTCGGTCTCGCGGTACGGGGACGCGACCGAGCCGCAGTCGAGGTGGTCGCGGCCGATGACGATCGGCGCGGACAGCTCGCCGGACGCGACCATCTCGTTGAACTTGAGGCCCGCGAGGTGCCGTTCGCCGTAGCCGAGCCAGCAGATGCGGGCGGGCAGGCCCTGGAACTCGACGCGCTCACCGGCCATCTTGATCCAGCGGTGCAGCTGCTCGTTCTCCGGGAAGAGCTCCAGGATCGCGGCGTCGGTCTTCGCGATGTCGGCCGGGTCGCCGGAGAGAGCCGCCCAGCGGAACGGGCCCTTGCCCTCGCAGAACAACGGGCGGATGTAGGCGGGCACGAAGCCGGGGAACGCGAACGCGCGCTCGTAACCGCCGAGCTGCGCCTCACCCCGGATCGAGTTGCCGTAGTCGAACACCTCGGCGCCGCGGTCCATGAACCCGACCATGGCCTCGACGTGGTCGGCCATCGACTTGCGGGCGCGGTCGGTGAACTCCTCCGGCTTCGCGGCCGCGTAGTCCTGCCACTCGTCCAGCGCGACGCCGACCGGCAGGTACGCCAACGGGTCGTGCGCGGACGTCTGGTCCGTGACGATGTCGACGGCGACCTCGCGGCGCAGCAGTTCCGGCAGGATCTCCGCCGCGTTGCCCACGACGCCGACGGACACGGCCTCACCGGCGGCCTTGGCGGCCAGCACGCGCTCGATGGCGCTGTCCAGGTCGTCGGCGATCTCGTCGAGGTAGCGGGTCTCCAGACGACGCTGGGCGCGGTGCGGGTCGACCTCGATGCAGAGCGCGACGCCCTCGTTCATCGTGACGGCGAGCGGCTGCGCGCCACCCATGCCGCCGAGGCCCGCGGTGACCGTGAGCGTGCCGCGCAGCGTGCCGTTGAAGCGCTTGGTGGCGACGGCGGCGAACGTCTCGAACGTGCCCTGCAGGATGCCCTGGGTACCGATGTAGATCCACGAGCCGGCGGTCATCTGCCCGTACATCGTGAGGCCCTCGGCCTCCAGGCGGCGGAACTCGGGCCAGTTCGCCCAGTCCGGCACGAGGTTCGAGTTGGCGATGAGCACGCGCGGCGCCCACTCGTTCGTGCGCATGACGCCGACCGGGCGGCCGGACTGCACGAGCAGCGTCTCGTCGGCCTCGAGGTTCTTGAGCTCGCGGGTGATGGCGTCGAACGACGGCCAGTCGCGCGCGGCCTTGCCGGTGCCGCCGTAGACGACGAGGTCCTCGGGGCGCTCGGCGACGTCCGGGTCGAGGTTGTTGTGGAACATCCGGAGCGCGGCCTCGGTGGACCAGTTCTTCGCGGTCAGTTCGGTGCCGCGATCAGCGCGTACGACCATTACAGGGCTCCACTTCGGATGAGGGCCTCGGCGGCGGCGATTTCGGGAGCGAGGTGGCGATCCGGACCAGGACCCTGGACGGTCTCGCGCAGCTTCGCCACGGCGGCGGCCGTCGCGGGGGCGGGCTTGAGGGGCGCGCGCAGGTCGAGCGCCCGCGCGGCGGTGAGGAGTTCGATGGCCAGCACGGTGGTGAGCCCGTCCACGGCCTTGCGCAGCTTGCGGGCGGCGGACCAGCCCATCGACACGTGGTCCTCCTGCATCGCGGAGGACGGGATGGAGTCGACCGACGCCGGCACCGCGAGGCGCTTGAGCTCGGACACGATCGCCGCCTGCGTGTACTGGGCGATCATGTGGCCGGAGTCGACACCGGGGTCGTCCGCGAGGAACGGCGGCAGGCCGTGCGACCGGGAGACGTCGAGCATGCGGTCCGTGCGGCGCTCGGCGATCGAGGCCACGTCCGCGAGCGGGATGGCCAGGAAGTCCAGCGCGTAGGCCACCGGGGCGCCGTGGAAGTTGCCGTTGGACTCGACCCGGCCGTCCGCCAGCACGACGGGGTTGTCGATCACGGACGCCAGCTCGCGATCGGCCACCGTCGCGGCGTACGCCACCGTGTCGCGAGCCGCGCCGTGCACCTGCGGTGAGCAGCGCAGCGAGTACGCGTCCTGCACGCGGGTGCAGTCCGGGCCGCGGTGCGAGGCGACGATCTCGGAGTTCTTGAGGAACGTGAGCATCCGGGCGGCGCTGAGGTTCTGGCCGGGGTGCGGGCGCAGCGCGTGCAGCTCCGGTTCGAAGACGCGGTCGGTGCCGAGCAGGGCCTCGACGCTCATCGCGGCGGTGAGGTCCGCGATGTCCAGCAGCTTCGTCAGGTCGGCGATCGCCAGCGACAGCATGCCGAGCATGCCGTCGGTGCCGTTGATCAGCGCGAGGCCTTCCTTCTCGGCCAGCTGCACCGGTTCGATGCCGGCTTCGGCCAGGGCCTCGGCGGCGGTGACGAGTTCGCCCTGCGCGTTGCGGACCATGCCCTCGCCCATGAGCGCCAACGCGTTGGCGGAGAGCGGCGCGAGGTCACCCGAACAGCCGAGCGAACCGTACTCGTGCACGATCGGCGTGATGCCGGCGTTCAGCATCCCCGCCATGGCGTCCACAGTGGACAGCCGAACGCCGGTGTGCCCGGTGGAGAGCGTGCGCAGGCGCAGCAGCATCAGCGCCCGGACGACCTCGCGTTCGACCTCGGGCCCGGAACCGGCGGCGTGCGAGCGGATCAGCGACCGCTGCAGCTGGGCACGGCGGTCCGGCGGGATGTGCCGGACGGCGAGCGCGCCGAACCCGGTCGAGACGCCGTAGGTGGGGCGTTCGGCCGTGGCGAGCTGTTCGATGTGGCCGCGGGCGGTGGTGACCGCCTCACGGGCCGCCGCGGTGATCTCCACCGGGGCGCCGTCGCGGGCGACGGCATGAACGTCCTCGAGGGTCAGAGGCTTCGGACCCAGCTCCACCGGTTGTCGCATGCAGACATCAGACCGCTCCGGAGCCGACTCAGCGACCCCGGAGCGGGTGATGGTGTCTGGGATGCCAGACGGCCTACTTGCGGATCCAGCTGGTGTCGATGCCGGAAGCGATCTCGACGTCGTCGGCGACCGCGGCGATCTCCTCGTCCGGCTTGTCCGCGGGGGTGTTCGTCACGGTGATCCAGAGGTCGCCCTCCTGCACCACCACGGTGCCGCCACCCACGATCATGGCCTGCTTGCCGCGCGCCGTCACCGGCTTGCTCGGCGCACCGCGGAAGTCCGGCTCGCGCTTGCTGACCGTCACCTCGTACGGGCCGCGGCCGGGTGAGTACTGGGCGCTCCAGTCGTCGGGACCCGTTCCGGAGAACGTGGTCGCCGGCTTGTCCTTCACCTTGAACGGCGCCTGGAAGACCGCGTCCGAGTCGGCCCGCACGGAGTCGGCGACGCGCAACGCCGTCGACTCCGGATGGCCCACCCGGTCCACCCGGACCACGAGCGTCTCCTGCGCCTTCCACTCCACGAGCGCCGAGGTCGCGGTCACCTGGGCACGGGCTTTGAGCCCGCGCACCGTGACCTCTTTCCACTCGGACAGCTGACCGGTGAAGCCCTGGCCGCTCGACAGGGTGACGCTCGGCCCGCCGCCGTACCCGTCCGCGGCGGCGTCCGCCGGCACCCAACCGCGATCGGTCTGACCGTCGCGCGCGCTGCGAAACGTCTCGACGAACCCGTCCGGCAGCCAGTGCGGCTGGTACTTCAACGCTCCCGGCGTGGCCGGCACGAGTGCGGCGCCCGCGTCGTTCGGGTTCGGCGGCACGTACCTGTCGCTGGCGATGACGCCGGCGAAGATCAGGACGGCGACGGCGGCGACCCCGGCCGTGGCGAGCAGGAAGATGTTGCTGCGCTGCCGCTTCCGCTTGCGGCGCAGTGCGTTCAGCGTCGGTGCAGGGTGGGGAGTGCGTTCGGCCAGCAGGCCGAGTGCCTCCTTGATCTGCTGTTCGGTGTCGTTCACGACAGGCCCTCCCCGAGCCGCAACCCGACACCAGCGGGTTCCGGCGTGTGGTCCATGCGGAGTGTGGCCAGCGCACGTGAGATGTGGCTGCGCACGGTTCCCTCGGCACAACCGAGCATCTGTGCGATCTCCGAGTCCTCGTAGTTCTCGTAGTAGCGGAGCACCACGGCGGCCCGCTGTTTGCGGGGTAACTTCGCGATCCGCTGCAACATGGCTTCCCGCTCGTCGTAGTGGTGCGTCTTGTCCGCGACGGGCGGGGTGACGGACTCCAGGGTCGTCATGCAGAGGGCGACGTCCTTGGCCGCCCTGCGTCGGCGCCACGAGAGGTACTCGTTGGTCACCATGCGCTTGACGTAGGCGTGCGGGAGGTCGACTGAACCGATGCGATCCCACTTCTGCTGCGCGCGCAGCAGGACTTCCTGGACCACGTCCTGGGCCAGGTGCGGGTCGCACGTGAGCACGGTGGCGTAGCGCAGCAACGGGGTCACCTGTGCTGCCACGAAGTCATCGAAACTCGGTGTCAATCCCGACCCCCTTCAAAACCGTCACACCCCTATGACGCAGCTCGAGCCTGTTCTGTTGAGTGTGCCCTGATGTCGTAACGGCGTGGGCTGCATCACGTGGGAAAATCACTGTTGTGGGCACCAGCAGTGACGTTCCCGCGCTGCGGAGAGGCCTCGCGGTCCTGCGGTTGCTCGCCGGCCGACCGGGCCCGGTCTCCGCGGCGTCAGTGGCGCGCGAGCTGAATCTGCCCAGGTCGACGACCTATCACCTGCTCTCGGAGTTGACGGAAGCCGGTTTCGCGACCCACTTCCCCGAGGAGAAGCGCTACGGCCTGGGCGTCGCGGCGTTCGAACTCGGCTCCGCCTACCTGCGGCACGACCCGCTGGAACGCCTCGCGCGCCCGCTGTTGCGCAAGCTCGCCGACCGGATGGAGAAGGTCGCGCATCTGGGCGTCCTCCATGGCGCGGAGGCGTTGTACCTGGTACGCGAGCAGCCCCGCCAGCCGCAGTCGATCGTGTCCGACGTCGGGGTGCGGTTGCCCGCTCATCTGACGGCGTCCGGGCGGGCCATGCTGGCCTACCTGCCGCCGGCGCAGGTGCGCGCGCTGTTCCCGTCCGTGGCGTCGTTCGTCGACCGGACCGGCCGCGGCCCGCACAACCTGCCCGCGCTGCGCCGGCTGCTGACGGCCGAGCGGCGGCAGGGGTGGTCGGTGGAGGACGGGTACGTGACAGCCGGGTTCGCGTCGGTCGCGGCTCCCGTGTTCGACCACGGGGAACGGCCGATCGCGGCGATCACGCTGACGTTCCGGCACCTGTGCGACACGCCCTGCGGTCAGGTGTGGCCGGATCTGGCCAAGGAAGTGCGGAAGGCCGCCGAGGAACTGACGGTGCGGATCGGCGGGCACGCGGCCGTCGGTTAGTAGCCATGTACATAGTAGCTATGTACCGTATCTGCCATGAGCAGTGCGGAACCGACGCCTGGGCACCTCGTGTGGCGTTTGGCGATGAAGTGGCGGACGGCCGTTGACCGCGCGTTGGACCCTCTCGGGCTGACGCACGCGCAGTACGTCGTGCTGTCGTCTTTGGTGGCGCTCGACCGGCCCTCCCAACGCGAACTCGCCGAGTGGGCCGGTCTTGAGCCGTTGTACGTGTCGAAGCTCGCGCGGTCGCTGGAGGCCGCAGGGTTCATCACGCGGGTGCGCGACTCCGTCGACACCCGGACCATGCGGCTCGCGCTGTCCCCGCGCGGCCTCGAGGTGGTCGAGCCCGCGATCACGACGGTCCGCGCGGTGATGGACCGGCTGCTGACGCCGCTCGGCGACCGGACGTCGGCGTTCTCCGCCGAGGTACTCGCTCTGCTCGCCGTCCCGCTCGACTGATTTCGCTGAGGAGCACCCCGATGCCCGTCGTCCCCGTCCTCGATTCGACCGTGCACTACGAGCAGCACGGCTCCGCGCCGTTCGTGTTCCTGCACGGCAATCCCGCCTCGTCGCACATCTGGCGCAACGTCTTACCCGAGCTGGGCGGCCTCGCCCCCGACCTGATCGGGATGGGCCGGTCCGGCAAGCCCGCGATCGACTACTCGTTCGACGACCACGCCCGCTACCTCGACGCGTGGTTCGACGCGCTCGGCCTGGACCGGGTCGTGCTGGTCGGCCACGACTGGGGCGGCGCGCTGGCGTTCGACTGGGCGGCCCGCCACCCGTCCCGCGTAGCCGGCATCGCGTTCTTCGAGACGATGCTGAAACCGTTGCGCAGCGAGGAACTCCAGCCCGCCGCACGGGAACGGACGCGCCGGCTGCGTTCGCCGATCGGCGAGGAACTGGTGCTGGACCAGGACACCGTCGTGCGGCAGGCGTTCACCGGCGGCGTGCGGACACCGGTCTCGGACGAGGACATGGCCACGTACCTCGCACCGTTCCCCGACCGGGAGAGTCGACGTCCGGTGCTGGCCTGGATCCGGCAGCTCCCGGTCGACGGCGACCCGCCCGCGCTCATCGGGCGAATGGAGGCTTACGGCGCGTGGCTGGCTTCGTCCGCGGACGTGCCGAAGCTGCTGCTGACGTTCGAGGGGTCGCCGACGCTCGCCATCACGCCCGCGCTGGCGGCCTGGTGCACCGAGAACGTCGCGGCGCTCGACGTGGTGGCGCTGGGCGAGGCCGGGCACCACGCGCCGGAGGACAAGCCGAAGGAGATCGCCGCCGCGATACGCAGTTGGGCGGAGAGCAGCGCTCTGGTTGCATAGCGTGCATGGGGGTTACGGCCGAGAAGTTCGATCCCGCACGGGCATCTGCCGCCGAGGTCCGCGCCTATCACGAGGTCACGCTCGGCCGGTACGCCGACGACCGCCCGCTCTGGACGCCGCCGACGTTGGAGGAGATCGAGTTCCGGCTGCGCACACCGTTCCAGGGCCTCGGGCCGACGCACCACTGGGCGGCGCGGCTGGACGGTGAGCTCGTGGCGTTCGCCGGCGTGAACTACGCGGACTGGGAGGACCTCGCCCTGGCCGAGGTCGTGGTGCACCCGCGAGCGCGGCGCCGCGGCATCGGCACCGCGCTGGTGCGGGCGCTGCTCCCCGATCTGGAGGCCCGCGGCCGCACTCAGGTCGAGGGCTGGCAGGTCACCCGCGGTGGCGCCGGGGCCGGGTGGCTCGCCGGCCTGGGCTTCCACACCTTCCACTCCATGATCGTGCAGAAGCTGACGCTCACCGAGGTGGACCGCGGGCTCTGGGACGTCCCGGTCCCGCCGGGCCACCGGCTCGAGCGGTGGATCAGCCGGGTCCCGGAGGACCTGCTCGAGTCCTACGCCGCCGCCCGCAACGCGATCCAGGACGCACCCGTGGGCGACCAGCACGTCTCGATGCCGACGTGGACGTCCACCGAGGTGCGCGCGGCCGAGGAGGACTACCTCGCTCGCGGCGCCGAACAACGGGTCGTGGTCGCCGTCCGGGAGGCGGACGGCGCCGTGGTGGGCCTGACCGAACTGGAGCTGCACGACGAACGCCCGCACCGGGGGTTCCAACGGGACACCACGGTCCTGCCGGCCCACCGAGGGCTCGGCCTCGGCCGCTGTGTGAAGGCCCACATGCTGCGCTGGCTCGCCGCTGACCGGCCGCGGCTCACCGAGATCGTCACCGGCACCGGGTCCGGGAACGTCCACATGGCGAGGATCAACCACTCGATCGGCTTCACGACGATCAGCGACATCAACTCCGTCCGCGCCTCGGTGGCGGACCTGCGCGCGAAAACCGCCGGCCAGCGGGCGTGATGCCCACTGACCGGCGGTTCGGTTGGTGCGTCCGCGTCGTCCGGGTCAGATGCCCGCGGAGGCCAGCCACTCCTTGGCGACCTTCTCCGGCTCCGGCTTGTCCGGCGACGACAGCTTCTGGTTGAGCTCCAGCAGCTGCTTGGTGTCGAGCTTCTTCGAGATCGAGTTGAGGGTGTCGCGGACCTGCTGCGACGCCTTCTTCTCGTTGATCAGCGGCAGCACGTTCTGCGCGGCGAACACGTTCTTCGGGTCTTCCAGCACCACGAACTCGTTGGCCTTGATGGCCGCGTCCGTCGTGAACAGGTCGGCCGCCTGCACCGTGTTGTCCTTGAGGCCGGCGACGGTCAGCGGGCCGCCGACGTCGAGGGCCTTGAACTCCTTGAACTCGCAGTTGTACTTGGCCTTCAGGCCGGGCAGGCCGTCCGCCCGGTTCTGGAACTCGGTCGGGCCGCCGAACACGAGGTCCTTGCAGTACGGCACGAGGTCGTCGATCGACTTGAGGCTGTACTGCGCGGCGATCTGCTTGGTGACGACGACCGCGTCCTTGTCCTCGGCCGAGGACTTCTCGAGCACGATGAGGTTCTTGGGCAACGCCTTCTGCAGCGCCGCGTACACCTCGTCCGAGCCGACTTCCTGCGCTTCCTTGTTGATGTACTTGAGCAGCACGCCGGTGTACTCGGGGATCAGGTCGATCGAGCCGTCCTGGACGCCCTTGTAGTACAGCTCCCGGTTGCCGATGTTCAGCTTCTTGGAGACCTTGACTCCCTTGGCCGTCAACGCTTCCGCGTAGATCTCCGCGAGCAGGCGGGACTCCGGGAAGTTGCCGGAGCCCACGACGATGGTGTCCGTCGGGGCCGGCTCGTTGTTCGCCCCGCCGGTCAGCGGATCTCCACCGCACGCCGACAACAGCATGACCGCAGCGACGGCTGTCGCGATGCGCTTCATTTCGTTCCTCCGGTTCCCACTGGACGCAGCCCGGGCGACACCGTCAGCCGTTGCAGGCCGGCGAAACCCAGGTCGACGAGAACGGCGAGCAGTGCCACGAGCACCGCGCCGGCGAGCATCTGACCGAAATCCTGCAGAGCGAGGCCGTCGAAGACGAACCTGCCCAGTCCACCGGCGCCGGTGTACGCCGCGATGGTGGCCGTGGCGACCACCTGCAGCGCGGCACCGCGGAAACCGCCGTAGATCAACGGAAGCGCGTTCGGGATCTCCACCTGCAGCAGCACGCCCGACTCGCGCATGCCCACACCCCGGGCGGCGTCGACGGCGGACGGGTCCACCGCGCGAACGCCGGCGTAGGTGCCGGCCATGATCGGCGGGATCGCCAGCAGCACCAACGCCACGTACACCGGGAAGTCGCCGAGGCCCGCCCACAGCACGACGAGGATCAGCACCGCCGTGGTCGGCAGCGCCCGCAGCGCGTTGGAGAGTCCGACGATCACGAACCCGCCCTTGCCGGTGTGCCCGACGTACGCGCCGAGCGGAACCGCGATGATCGCCGCGATGACCAGCGTCAGCAGCGTGTAGCCGAGATGTTCCAGCAACCGCAGCGGAATCCCGGACGTGCCGGACCAGTGCGCGGGATCGAAGAGCCAGCCACCCATCGTCAGCTCACCTCCCCACCCGTGCCCACGGCGTGAGCAGCCGTCCGATCAGCAACAGCAGACCGTCCGCGAGGACCGCCAGCACGACCGTCCCGATGAGACCCGCGAGAACCTTCGGGCTGTTGTCGGTCTGGTAGCCCTCGGTGAAGAGCTGGCCGTAGCCGCCGAGCCCGACGAGCGCGCCGACGCTCACCATGCTGATGTTCGACACGGTCGCGACCCGCAGGCCCGCGAGCGTGACCGGCAGCGCCAGCGGGAAGTCGACGGTGAGGAAGCGCCGGAACGGCCGGTAGCCCATCGCGTTCGCGGCGGCGATCACGTTGCCGGGCACCGCGGCGAGCGCGTCCGCGATGGACCTGATCATCAGCGCGACCGTGTAGACGGTCAGCGGCACGATGACGTTGATCTCGTCGAGGATCTTCACCCCGATGATCACCGGCGTGATCACGATGAGCGCGATGGACGGGATCGTGAAGAGGATGTTGGCGAACGGGAAGAGCACCGTGCGCGCCGTCTGCGACCGGCTCGCCCACCACCCGAGCGGGATGGCGAGCACGAACCCGATCAGCACCGGCAGCACGGAGAGCCGGAGGTGCACCGCGGTGACCTCCCAGAACCTCTCCCAGTTGTCGAAGATCCAGGTCACCTCGGGACCTCACCCGCCGCGCGGGCCTTCGCGAGCGCCTGGATCACGTCGTCGGCCTTGACCACGCCGCTCACCGCACCTGCGTCGTCGACCACCACACCGAGCGCGGACGGCGAGCTCAGCGCCGCGTCGAGCGCGCCCCTGAGACTGCTGCCGTCGTAGAGCGATCCGCCCGAGACGAGGTCCTGCTCGTTCACCTCGACCTCACCGTCCACACCGGACAGCCAGCCCTTGGGCCGGTTCTGCTCGTCGACGACCAGCGTCCAGTCCGTGACGGTGATCCGCTCGCCCAACTTCGCCGTCGTGACGGGGTGAACGGGCACTTCCGCGTGGAGGAAGGTGAGAGTCCGGTAGCCGCGGTCCCTGCCGACGAACGAGGCCACGAAGTCGTTGGCGGGCGCGCTCAGCAGCTCCTGCGGCTTCGCGTAC
The DNA here is from genome assembly GCF_043632865.1 of Lentzea sp. JNUCC 0626. Lineage (NCBI taxonomy): Bacteria > Bacillati > Actinomycetota > Actinomycetes > Pseudonocardiales > Pseudonocardiaceae > Lentzea > Lentzea sp. JNUCC 0626. Next base: position 8,337,160 of record NZ_CP171635.1, on the reverse strand, counting down.
TGCGCGAGGTGCCCGCCCTTCTGGAACACCGCGACGCGTTCGCCGAGCTTGAGCGCCTCGTCGATGTCGTGCGTGACGAACACGATCGTCTTGTCGAGTTCCGCTTGCAGGCGAAGGAGTTCGTTCTGCAGGTCCTCGCGCACCACCGGGTCGACGGCGCTGAACGGTTCGTCCATCAGCAGCACGGGCGGGTCGGCCGCGAGCGCGCGAGCGACACCGACGCGTTGCTGCTGCCCACCGGAGAGCTGCGCCGGGTACCGCTTGCCGAAGTTCGCGTCGAGCCCGACGATCTCCAGCAGTTCAGCGGCCCGCGTGCGCGCCTTGCGTTTGTCCCAACCGGACAGAAGAGGAACGGTCGCGATGTTGTCCAGCACGGTCCGGTGCGGGAACAACCCCGCCTGCTGGATCACGTAGCCGATGCCGCGCCGCAACGTGGGCGGATCGACGGTGAGGACGTCCTTGCCGTCCACCAGGATCGTGCCCGAGGTGGGGTCGATCATGCGGTTGACCATGCGCAGCGACGTCGTCTTGCCACAGCCGGAAGGACCGACGAACACCGTGATGGTGCCCGCCTCGACCGCGAGGTCGAGCTCGTCGACAGCGATGGTCCCGTCCTCGAACCGCTTGGTTACGGCCCGGAACTCGATCACCCTTCGGATCCCTCCGGTCGTGACGGTCTCCCCGATTCGGACCGCCCTGGATGCAGATCCCAAAGACCTTAACTCGTTCGGCGTACCCCGGCACAGCGTTCCACGATGTGACAGGCCGTATGGTTTACCGCTTGTGACGATCGACCAGGTTCGCCAGTTGGTGACGGAACGCGGCGTGCACGCCCGCAAGCTCCGCGAGGTGTTGTCCCTGCTCAGCGAGGACTGGCACCCGCTGGCCGAACTGGTGCGCCTGCCCGCGGTACCCCGCCGCACCGTGCAGGACCTGCTGAAGGCCCTGGGGGACGACGCCGAATCTTCAGGCGATCGTTACCGCATCGCACCCGGCCTGGTGCCCGCCTACCGCGCGGAGTTCGGTGTTTCCGGTGTGCGCGACCACACCGACGTGCTGCGCCAGATCCTCGTGGACATCGCGGACGTGCCGCCGCCGTTGTCCTCGTTGGACCACGTGCAGGCCACCGCTGAGACCGCTCTCAACCGCGCCGTGTGGCTGGATTCCGTCTACGACCTGTCGGGCAAGCGCCTGCTGTGCCTGGGCGACCACGACCTGACGTCGCTGGCGGTCGCGGCGGTCAACCCGCACGTGTCGATCACCGTCGTGGACCTGGACGAGCGGCTGCTGGAGTTCATCGACTCGCGCGCGGCGGCACGGGGTTTGAACATCCGGACGTTGCACTGCGACATGCGTTTCGGGCTGCCGCAGGCCGTTCTCGAGTCGGCCGACCTGATCTTCAGCGACCCGCCCTACACGCCCGAGGGCATGGGTCTGTTCGCCGGCCGCGGCATCGAGGCCCTGGAGGACATCGCTTCGGGCCGCCTGCTGCTCGCGTACGGATTCTCCGACCGCACCCCCGCGCTGGGCCTGAAGGTGCAGCAGGAGCTCCAGAAGCTCGGCCTGGTCTTCGAGGCGATCATCCCGGCGTTCCACCGCTTCGACGGCGCCCAGGCCATCGGCTCCGCTGCGGACCTCTACGTGTGCCGCCCGACCGGCCGCCGCGCGGTGTCCGGCGGCACCCGCATCTACACGCACGGCGCGCAGTCCGTCGAGTCGTCCGGGCCTTCGTCCGAGGCTTTGGCCGCTTTGTCCGACCTGGCCCCGCGCCCCGAGTCCTCGCCGCCGCCGAAGCCCCGTGCCGCCGGCTGGGCCGAGCCCGTCGGCAAGGGAGCCGCCTCGCTCGCCGTCGACCTGTCCGCGGACCCCGGCCCGTGGCTGCTGCGCACGCTGCTCGCGTCGTCACCCGCCCGGCTGGCGTGCCTGGTGCCGAACAACCACCCCGCCGTGTCGTCGGAGGCGGGGCAGAAGGAACTGCAGGAACTCGTCGCGACGCGGTTCAAGTTGAAATTCCTGCGCAACAACCCAGATGGCAAGACGACGATCGTCGTCGCCGATCAGGTCCTGACCGGGACGCTGTCGCTGGGCGAGCGGGCCGTGCGCGAGGTGCTGATGAAGGCGCACGGCAAGCTGCGCAACGTGTGGCGGGAGGCGTTGATCACGGCTTCCCAGGGCGTGCTGACGAAGAAGCAGGCGGCCGAGATCATCGACAACGCTCCGGTGGAGCAGGAGGACCTGGAGCTTCGGCTGATCGACCTGCCGAAGCACCGGATCGCGGCGTTGCTGCCGGAGGTCTCAGCCAGCGCGGGGTATGTGGAGCGGACCGAGGGCTAGCACGGCGCGGAACTCCTTGGGCGGCACCGGACGCGAGAACAGCCACCCCTGGTAGGCGTCCACCCCGACGCCCCGCAGCACGTGGAACTGGGTCGCGGTCTCCACGCCCTCCGCCACGCACTTGCGCCCCATCGCCCGCGCCATGTCCACCACGGCGCGGGCCACGGCGAAGTCCGAGGAGTCGTTGCCCACGCCCGAAACGAAGCGGCGGTCCACCTTGATGATCTGGGCCGGCAGGTCCTTCAGGCGGGCCAGCGACGAGTAGCCGGTGCCGAAGTCGTCGACGGCGAACTGCACGCCGCGCTTCACCAGTTCGTCCATCGACTGGCGGACGCGCGAAGGCAGGTCGACGAAGGCCGTCTCGACCAGCTCGAGCACCACGCGTTCCCACGGGACGCCGGACTCCATGATCGCGGTCGAGACGATGTCCACGAACTCCGGATCGCCCGGGACGAGGCCCGCCAGGTTCACCGCCACGGACACCGGGCGGCCGTCGGGCGCGGGCCAGGTCGCGGCCTCGCGCAACGCCGTGCGCAGCACCCAGCGGTCGAGTTCGCGCATCAGGTCGCCCTGTTCGGCGACGGGCAGGAACACGTCCGGCGGCAAGAGCCCACGATCAGGATGCGGCCACCGCACCAGAGCCTCGGCGGTCAGCACGGAGCCGTCGACGCCGACGACGGGCTGGTAGTGCAACGCAAGACCGTCGTGCTGCAACGCGTCGCGCAGCTGGCCTTCGAGGTGCACCTGACGGTCGGCGGAGGCGATCAGCGCGGCCGAAGCCAGGGACACGCGACCGGCACCGGCTCGCTTCGCCTCGAACATCGCGGCGTCCGCGAACCGCAGCAGGTCGGCACCGTTGGCGCGCGAACCGTTGGGCACGGCGGCACCGATCGACGCCGAGACGCGGACCAGCTGGCCGTGCACGGGAACGGCGGTGCGCAGCAACGAAGCGACCCGCGTCGCCAGCGCGTCCACGCCGCCGACGGAGTCGATGTCCTCGGAGATGATCACGTACTCGTCGCCGGACAGGCGGGCGGCGGTGCAGCCGTCGGGCAGGCCGCCTTCGAGCCGGCGAGCCAGAGCGACGAGCAGCTCGTCGCCGGCGTCGTGACCGAGGGAGTCGTTGACGCGCTTGAAGTTGTCGATGTCGCAGAACAGCACGGCGACCTTGGAGCGGCCGGGGCCGTCCAGGGCCTTGCCGAGGATCTCCTTCACCAGCGCGCGGTTCGGCAGGCCGGTGAGTTCGTCGTGGGTGGCCTGGTGGCGCAACGCCTCGGCGGCGCGGCGGCGTTCGGTGATGTCCAGGAAGACGATCAGCCAGAAGCGGCGGCCGTCGTCCTGGACGGACAGGGCGATGTGGAGCTCGCAGTAGACCTTCTCGCCGTCCGGGCGGACCAGGATGCGCTGCGGGATCTTCTGCGTGCGTTCGGCGGCCCACTGCAGGCCCGGCGAGGTGTCCTCGGGGTGGGTGAGCTGTTCGGCGGTCATGCCGCGCAGCTGTTCCAGTTCCATGCCGAGCAGGTCGCACAACGCGTCGTTGGCGTCGACCAGGCGCTCGCCCTCGTCGAACAGGCCGATGCCCACGGGCGTCACGGACACGAGGTCGGTGAAGCGCTGCGACGACCGCTTCATGCGGGCTTCGGCGGCGCGCTGTTCGGTGACGTCCTGGGCGGTGCCGACGGCGAGCTGCTTGCCGCGCGGGTCGTGCACGATCATGCCGTGGCACCGGAAGATGCGGGTCGCGCCGTCGGTCGGGCGCACGACGCGGTGCTCGCACTGGACCGCGATCTCGTCGACGGAGAGCTGGCGCCACAGGTCGTCGACCCACGAGCGGTCCTCGGGGTGCACGAGGTCGAGGTAGTACTGGTAGCTGCCCGCCACCTCGGCGGGGATGCCGTAGAGGTCGCGCAGCATGTCGGACCAGACGACCACGCCGGTGCCGGGGTTCCACTCCCACATGCCGAGGCGGGCGGCCTGCTGGGCGTCGGCCAGTCTGCGGCGGTCCTCGCGCATCTGGCGTTCGAGGGCACGCGCTTCGGTGACGTCCTGGATGGTGCCGTGGTAGCGCTCGATGCTGCCGGACGACGCGAACTCCGCGCGGGCACGGCACATGTAGACGCGTTCGCCGACCTCGCTGCGGACCTCGATCTCGACCGGTTCGCCGTCGCTCGCGTGCAGCAGGGAGTGCCGCAACGCCTTCACGGCCTCGCGGTCCTCCGGGTGCACGCCGCTCAGCAGGTCGTCGTCCGGCGTCATGCCGAGCTCGGCGAACATCTCCATCAGCACTTCGCTGCGGTGCACGGCGCGGGTGCCGGTCTCGTACGCCCAGCTGCCGATGCGGGCGATGCGCTGCGCCTCCAGCAGCCGCGCCCGTTCCTGGGCGAGCTCTGTGGCGGCGCGCTTCGCCTCGGTGATGTCGCGGATGTAGCCGGTGATCTTGTCCAGCGCGCCCGCGTCGTCGAGCTTCGCCTCCGCGACGCCGCGGATCCACCGCAGCTGGCCGTCGGGGCGGATGATCCGGTACTCGATGTCTATCGGGTCGCCGGTGATCTCGCGGCCGTGCCAGTACGTCTCGACCATGTGGTAGTCGGTCGGGTGCACGACGTCGAGGACGGCCTGCGCGCCGGGCACGACCGTGCCGCGTTCGAGGCCGAGCAGTTCGTAGTGCGTGTCCGACCAGACGGTCAGGCCCGTGCCGGGATCGAACTCCCAGGAGCCCAGCTCGGCGACGCGCTGCACCTTGCGCAGGCGGCGCTGTTCGTCGCGCAACGCGTCTGCGGCGGTCGCGAGGTCGGAGACGTCGATCAGCAGAACGGCCTGCAGGCCCGTTCCCGGTACGGCGTGCCGGGCGACGCGCACCGGCAGCTCGGAGCTGTCCGCGCGCAGCAGTCGCAGGTCGGAGGTGTTGCCGAGGAGCAGCTCACCGAGCGGGTGCCCGACGAGGTCGTCGGCTCCCTGCGCGCCCGCGAGCTCCACGGCGGCCGGGTTGGCCTGCATGACGACGCCCTTGCCGTCGACGAGCAACGACGGCGCGTCGGGCAGAGTCAGCCCGTCCAACGTCATCGGAGGTTTCCCGTTCGCCGGCGCAGCCGCCCGTGCACGGCCGTTCACCACCGTCGCGCGTCCCACCCACTTGGGCACCGACCCACCCTCTCCCGCATCCACCGCCCGCGGCAATTCGGGTGGGCACGACAACGGCACCCGAACGGCGGCAAACACGAACCCTCTCCTCGGGTGAACACCCGAGGAGAGGGACGGTAGCGCTTCAGAGCGTCATCGCCCACCCCTGCACGGGTTAACGAAAAGCCACGTTCGTGGTTCCGGTTCCCATGAAGATGCAAATGAGTGGCGAATACAGGCGTGTGATCAGGCGACTCCGTCTGCCTTCGCGGCGACGGCCACAGCCGCTGCGACCTCGGGTCCGACCCTCGGGTCGAGTGCCGAGGGCACAATTCGGTCTGGGCCCAAATCATCTTTCGCGACGGCCAGAATTGCGTCGGCGGCCGCGAGTTTCATGCCTTCGGTGATCCGTCGCGCACCCGCGTCGAGAGCCCCGCGGAAAATGCCGGGGAACGCGAGCACGTTGTTGATCTGGTTCGGGAAGTCGCTGCGGCCGGTGGCCACGATCGCGGCGTGCCGGGCGGCGACGTCCGGGTGCACCTCGGGGTCCGGGTTCGACAGCGCGAACACGATCGAGTCGTTCGCCATGCTCGCGATGAGGTCCTCGGAGACCTTGGAGGACGACACCCCGATGAACACGTCGGCGCCGCGCAGGGCGACGTCGATGCCACCGTCGAGGTTGCTCTTGTTCGTGACCGCCGCGATCTCTTCCTTGACCGGGTTGAGACCGGCGCGGCCCGTGCGGACGATGCCGCGCGAGTCGAGCAGCGTGATGTCACCGGCGCCGGCCGCGATGAGGATCTTGGCGATCGCGATGCCCGCGGCACCCGCACCGGAGATGACCACCCGCTGGTCGCCGATGTTCTTGCTCAGGACGGTGTTCGCGCCGTTGAGCGCCGCCAGCGACACGACGGCGGTGCCGTGCTGGTCGTCGTGCATGACGGGGCAGTCGAGCGCCTCGATCAGCTTCTGCTCCAGTTCGAAGCAGCGCGGCGCGGAGACGTCCTCGAGGTTGACCGCGCCGAACGACGGGCGCAGCCGCACCAGCGTCTCGACGATCTCGTCCACGTCCGTCGTGTTGAGCACGAGCGGGATGGAGTCGAGGCCGCCGAACGTCTTGAACAGCGCGGACTTGCCCTCCATGACGGGCAGCGACGCGCTCGGGCCGATGTCGCCGAGACCGAGCACCGCGGTGCCGTCGCTGACGACGACGACCAGGCGGTGCGCCCACGTGTACTTCGCGGCCAGGGAGGCGTCCTGCGCGATGGCCTTGCTCACTCGTGCGACACCAGGGGTGTACGCGATGGACAGCGCCTTCGGGTCAGCGAGCGAGGCGGTCGCGCCGACCTCGAGCTTCCCGCCCAGGTGCGCGTTGAAGATCTCCTCGTCCGTCAACTGCGTCGGATCGGAGTTCTCGATACGGGCTTCGTTCACTGCTGTCACGGCGTCCCTCCTGCGGTGCGGGCGGCGTAGTGGCCCTTTAAGTCGGGCTCATCACCAAACGGCGCACCGGCCCAGCGTTGTCACGCCGGGTACACGGGGCCTGGAAACTCGGTCGTGCCCTCCGACGAGTTGCGTCGGAGAACCGCCCGAGTGCTGCGGGTGACGGGAAGTGTGGCAGGGTCCCGCGTCGCTGTCTGCGGCGGGGATCACACTTTTTCCGCAGGTCAGAGGGCATGTAGCAAGACGTCCGTCCGGTTTTCTGGACCGACCGGTCAGTTTCCGCTGGCAGGAAGCACCCGATCGGTCAAGAAAGATTGACGCCTTAGAGTGACGGCATGCAGGCGAGTTCGCTGAAAATTGACGGCGCGTTCGAGTTCACTCCCCGATCATTTCCCGACGACCGCGGCGTGTTCGTCTCGCCGTACCAGGAGGCCGCCTTCGTCGAGGCGGTCGGGCACCCGCTTCGGGTCGCCCAGACGAACCACTCCGTGTCCCGCGCGGGGACGATCCGGGGCATCCACTACGCGGACGTCCCGCCGTCGCAGGCGAAGTACGTCTTCTGCCCGCGCGGCTCGTTCATCGACGTGATCGTGGACATCCGCGTCGGCTCCCCCACCTTCGGGCAGTGGGACGCCGTGCTGGTGAACTCCGAGAAGTGCAACGCGGTGTACCTGGCCGAGGGCCTGGGCCACGCGATGATCGCCCTCGAGGACGACACGACGATGAACTACCTCTGTTCCACGCCCTACAACCCGACCGGCGAACACGGCCTCACCCCGCTCGACCCGGCCTTGGACCTGCCGTGGCCGCGCGAGCTCGAGTTCAAGCTGTCCGAGAAGGACACGGCCGCGCCGACCTTGGCCGAGGCCTACGAGGCCGGTGTCCTGCCCCGCTACGAGGACTGCCTCGCGCTGTACGCCTCGCTCAAGGCGTGAGATTCACGGCCGGAGCGTAGGTCTCGGCCATAGTCGAGCTTTGACCACTCCGAGCACCTCAGCGGGTCCGAGGTGCTCGGAGTCGGTGCTCGCGAACGGGTTGTCTCCCACCACGTGCCACCCGCCGTCCACTTCGTGGGAGGCGCGCTTGACCGACAGTTGACCCGGCCGACTTGCCCACCTGACCATCACGATCTGCCCCGCTTTGGGTGTCGCACCCCACCTGACCAGCACGATGTCGTCGTCGTGGAGTGCGGGAACCATCGACGGCCCCTTGACGAGCACGGTGGAGAGGCGCGGTCTCAACGATCACCCTTCGATCAGCCGGAGTAGGGTCCTACCTGTCGGAGCATCCACTGTCTTTTCTCATTCTGGGAGGAACGATGCGACTCGTGTCGCGCATTCTCCGCCCGCGCGTCGAAGCCACCGCGCACTGCGACCTGCCCTGCGGCGTCTACGACCCGGCGCAGGCCCGCATCGAGGCCGAGTCCGTCAAGGCGGTCCAGGAGAAGTACCAGGCCAACGAGGACCCGGAGTTCCGGGAGCGCGCCGTCCTGATCAAGGAGCAGCGCAGCGAGCTCGTCAAGCACCACCTGTGGGTGCTGTGGACGGACTACTTCAAGCCGCCGCACTTCGAGAAGTACCCCGAACTGCACGACCTGTTCAACCGCGCCACCAAGGCCGCGGGTGCGTCGGGCACCAAGGGTTCGATGGACCCGGCCAGCGGCCAGGCCCTGCTCGACCTGATCGCCCAGATCGACAAGATCTTCTGGGAGACCAAGCAGGGCTGATCGCCAAGCCCTGAGAACGACGCTGACCAGCGAAAACCTCTTTCGTCGGTCAGCGTCGTTTGTCGTCTCTCGGGGTTGTTTCACGGCCCGAGGACGGCCCAAGTCAGTCCACTTTGGATGATGCCCAGGCGGGCCGTCGAGTCGGTTCGCGCATGAATGAAGCTTGACGCTCATTCGAACACGTGCGCGATGAGTGTCCGAGTGCGGATGACATGGCAGCAAGCAGCGCATTTCGACACCCAGGTGGACCTTCTGCGCAGGCTGGCCAACACCTCCACGCGGTTCGGTGTCGGTGAGGTCGACGGCAGCCCGGCGATCGTTGACAACCGCTTGCCGAACGGCGAATGCGTGCGTGTCGACGGCCCTGCGGCGCCGGACCTGATGCGGCATCTGTTCCACCTCAACCACTACGCGCTCCTGACCCTCGCCGGACTCCTCGAAGCAGCCCGCGACGCGCTGAAGCAACGTTGAATCGTTGGCGAGCCTGTGGGCTGGTCAACGCCGCCAAGGCGTTGAGCTATCCATAGGCGCGGCAGCCGAGCGCCATGACCAGCCGACCACCGCGCGCTCGTTCCAACTGCAGCAGGAATCCCACCTGTGTCATTACAGGGGTGAGTGACGTCCCGTTCGGGACCGCAGAAGACGATCACCAGAGAGGCATGGCGGGTGACGAAGACCTGGGCCCAGCTTCAGTCCCTGTCCAGGGAAGAGCTGATTGCAGAGCATGATCGAGTAGCGGCGCACACCACCACGGGCCTCGGGCTCCTGCGAGATGAACTGATGCATCACGCGCTACTGGAAAGCACCGAAGCCGCCCTGAAGGAAGCTCGTGCCGCCAGGCGCATGACGAACGCAAGCGTCGGCCTCGCAGTTGTGGCGGCAGCAATCGCACTGATCGCACTGATCGGCGACTTTTCCCGAGAAGCGGACCCCGTGCTCATCACGGTGACGACTCCTGCCCCAGCGACAGCCACGATCTCATCCGTGGCACCTTCCAGCGCTCCGACGCCCAGCGGCTAAGTCTTACTCCCTGCGGTTCCTGTGGGGCTGCTCGGCCGCTATCCCGTCCGGTCGGGGTAGGCCCTGCCTCCCGTCGCCGGGCGCGGGTGGGTGGCCGAAGGCCGCGCCGCCCGCTTGCCCGAGCGACAAAGGGACGGGGCCGTGAAGCCCCTGCCGGACGGGATCAGCACAGTGCGGCCGAGCGGCCCCGCAGGGGCCGCCTTGATGAAGAAGAGAAACTCTGAACACGACCGCCGCGACAGGGCCTAACAGCAGCCCGAGGAAGAGTCGGCCAACGGCAAGGTAACCGCGCCAACAGGAACATCGGCCGGCTTGACCGCTCGGACGATCGCGGAGTGCATCCCGTCGGCGACCTCATGGGTCGAGGTGATCTCTACGTCGGTGAAGCCCGCGGCTTCGAGGCCGTCCCGGTACTCGGTGAACGACAGTGCCCCGGCGATGCAGCCGACGTAGCTACCGCGCTCGGCCCTCTGCTCGGTCGTGAGGTCGTCGTTCGACACGACATCGGAGACGCCGATACGGCCACCAGGCTTGAGGACGCGGAACGTTTCGGCGAACACGGCGGGCTTGTCGGTAGACAGGTTGATCACACAGTTGGAGATCACGACGTCGATCGTGTTGGCGGGCAACGGAATCGCCTCGATGTTGCCCTTGAGGAACTCGACGTTCGTCGCTCCAGCCCTCGCCGTGTTGGCCAACGCCAGGGCCAACATCTCCTCGGTCATGTCCAGGCCGTAGGCCTTGCCGGTTGGGCCGACTCGCCGCGCGGACAGCAGGACGTCGATCCCGCCCCCGGAACCCAGGTCCAAGACCCGCTCGCCCTCGTTCAGATCGGCGACGGCGGTCGGGTTGCCGCACCCGAGTGAGGCGGCGACGGCTTCGGCCGGCAGGGCTTCGCGGTCGTCTGCGGCGTAGAGGGTCGAGCCGAAGTTCTCGTCGGTCTCGATGGGCTGGGGTCCACAACACGCCGTGTCGCCGTCAGTCACTTTCACGGCTGCTGCGGCGTAGCGCTGGCGCACGACCTCGCGCAGGTCTGCGGACGACTCGCTCATCTCTGCCCCTCAAATCGTTGTATCGATATCAGTCGATGCAACCTTGCGCCTTGATTCGAAGAACGTCAAGATAGAAGAGTGTCGAATCAAGAGCTGGAGATCGTGAAGACGGACGGCTGTTGCAGCACCGTGAGCGCTGCGCCGCTGGACGCCGAACAGGCCGTCGAGCTGGCCGCCGTCTTCAAGGCTCTGGGCGACCCGGTGCGGCTGCGGTTGCTGTCGATGATCGCGTCTCGCGAGGGTGGCGAGGTCTGCGTCTGCGAGCTGACGCCGGCCTTCGACTTGGCGCAGCCGACGATCTCGCACCACCTCAAGCTGCTGCGGCAAGCCGGACTCGTGGACTGCGAACGACGCGGAACCTGGGTCTACTACTGGGCACTGCCCGCCACGCTCGACCGGCTCGCCGGGTTCCTGCGCACCTCCGTGAACGCATGACCGGCACGCTCAGACGCTGGGCGACTGCTGAGCGCTCGGCACTGCCGCGCTCGTGGCGGTGGTCGTCGGCTCCGGGATTCAAGCCGCGGAACTGTCGCAAGACGTCGGCGTGCGGCTGCTCGCCAACTCGATCGCCACCGTGCTCAGCCTCGGCGTGCTGATCGCGTTGTTCGGACCGGTGTCGGGGGCACACTTCAACCCCGTGGCCACGCTCGCCTCCTGGTTCGTGAACCGTCCGCCGCTCAAGGAGGTCGGCGCCTACATCGGGGCGCAGACGGCCGGTGCGATCGGTGGCGCGGTCGTGGCCAACGCGACGTTCGCCGAACCGCTCGTCGCCTGGTCGCCCCACCAACGGGACGCCTCGAATCTGCTCGTCGGTGAGGTGGTGGCCACGGCGGGACCCTCGTCGGTCGCACCGTTCATCGCTGCTCAACTACTCGGTGGAGTCGTGGGCCTGGTCCTCGTCGCCGTCGTCTTCAGCAGTCCAGCCCCGTCACGCTCCAAGGAGCCAAAGCCGTGAGCCGTCCGTCCGTGCTGTTCGTCTGCGTGCACAACGCCGGCCGTTCCCAGATGGCCGCCGCCTTCCTGACCCACCTCGCCGAGGACCGTGTCGAGGTGCGCTCTGCGGGCTCGGCCCCGGCCGACAGGGTGAACGCCCACGTCGTGCAGGCAATGAAGGAAGTCGGGATCGACATCTCCCACGAGTCGCCGAAGGTGCTGACCACCGACGCGGTGCAGGCCTCGGACGTCGTGATCACCATGGGCTGCGGCGACGCCTGCCCCTTCTTCCCCGGCAAGCGCTACCTCGACTGGGTGCTGGAAGATCCCGCCGGGCAAGGTGTCGAGCAGATCCGGCCGATCCGCGACGAGATCGAACGTCGTGTGCGCAGCCTCATCGAGGAGATCGCGCCCACCTCGGCGTGAAGCGAGCGCTAAGCCTGATTCCGCAAGCCATGCGACCGGGCTAGCCCTCCAGTTTCCCGATCTGGATCGCCCCCGCCTCCGCGTCAGTCACCACGACCCGCACGTTCTTGAGCTTCTCGTTGTGCAGGACCGAGCATCCGAACGCGTTGCCCGCCCTGATCGCCACGTGCTCGGGGCAGCTCATCTCACTGCTCGACCCCGGCAGGTCGCCCCGTTCGCCCAGCGTCCGCTGCACCCGTTTGGCGAGTTCGGCGCTGTTGAACGTCATCTCCTGCCGCGCCGCGACCGGTGCCTCGGTGAACAACAGGACCTTCGCCGTCAGCAGGACGGCACAAACGGCGACCACCACGGCAGACGCGGCTAGCGCGAACTGTGCGCTCCGACTCATCACGGGCATTTCTTAGCCGATCGGGTCCGCCGCCGGAGGGCAATCGGCTTGCTAGAGGCCGAATGCGCCGCCCTCGACGAGGATCAGCACGCCGATGCCGATCAACACCACCGGCAGCACGACGTGGCCCCACTTCGACAGCACGCGCGCGATTGCCGGGCGCGTGGCGAAGTAGCGGCCCATGGCCACCCACAACGCGACCAGCAGAAGGAACACGGCCACGTAGACCGCCATGCCACTCACACCTGAGGTCGCGAACACGGGCACGTAGACGCCGATGTTGTCGCCGCCGTTGGCGAACGTGACGGCGGCGACCGCGAGGATCGTCGGGCTCGCTGTCTGTTGCTCGACGGGGTCGTTGCGGTGCTGCCACGCGCTGACGGCGGCCTTGATGCCGAGGGCGAGGGGCAGCAGGCCCAGATACGGGATCGCTTGCTCCGGCAGGAAGGTGGCGCCGAACGCGGCTGCCACCGCGGCGCCGAGGATGCCCGCGAAGCCCAGGTACTGGCCCAGGGTGATGGTGCGGGTGGTGTGGCGTTGGCCTGAGCCCTGGGCGAAGAAGAGGGCCAGGATCACGATGTCGTCGATGTTGGTGACGGCGAACAGGCCTACCGCCTGGCCGATGGTGCCGAGGTTCACTTGTTCATCCTTCAGGGCGGCGATCGCCGTTCATTTTGGGTTGAAACGCAACAGGACAGGGCCTCGGATCGATTGATGTCGTATGACTCCCCGTCGCCGGATCGTCAACGGCGTCATCATCGCGGTCCTGGCCGCGGCAGTCGGCTTGGTGACGAACTTCGCCTCGGACGAGATCCCGGGGTGGTTCAAGGCCGACCCGGCACGACCGTGGCTGGTGCTCCTCGTGCTGGTGCTGGCCGGCATCGTCGCCCAGTTCGTGTTCGCCGGCGAGAAACCCGAACCTGCCGCCAAGATTCGGGCCAGGGCGTGGAACGTGCCCAGCCGGAACCCCAACTTCACCGGCCGCGACCACGACCTGAGCGACCTGCGCCGGTTGCTGAAGACGCGCTCACGGGTGGCCGTGCAGGCCGTGCGCGGGATGGGTGGCGTCGGCAAGACCCAGCTGGCGCTGGAGTTCTGCCACCAGCACTGCACCCGCCTGGACGCGGTCTGGTGGGTCGCGGCGGAGAACCCGGCCCTGATCCCCGAACAGCTGCGGGACCTGGGGCGTGCGCTGGGCCTGGACCTGCCGACGGACGTGGCCGACGCGGCTCGGGTCGTGTTGTCGCACCTGCGTGGTCTGCGGGGGTGGCTGCTGGTGTTCGACAACGCGGAGTCCGCGGCGGACCTGCACCCGTACCTGCCGTCGTCGGGCACGGGCAAGGTGCTGGTCACGACCCGGCGCGCAGGCTTCGGCGCACTCGGCGGAGTGCTGGACCTGGACACGATGACCCGTGCCGAGTCCATCGCCCTGCTGGCGGTGCGATCACCGGCGCTGACCGCCGACCAGGCCGACGAACTGGCCGAGTTGCTCGGCGACCTGCCGCTGGGACTGGAGCAGGCAGCGGCCTACCTCGCCCAGTCCCAGATACCCGCGGACGAGTACCTGCACCTGTTGCGGACCAGTCCGGACGGCCTCGCCGACAAGGGCGAGGACGGTCAGCGGCGCAGCCAGGACCGATCGCTGCGCACGCTCTGGTCGTTGAGCCTTCGCCGCCTGGACGAGCACTACCCGCAAGCCGCGCAACTGCTGGCGATCTGTTCCTATCTCGCTCCTGAAGCGGTGCCGATGGAGCTGTTCACCGCCAATAGCGAGGAACTGCCCGCGCCGCTTGCGACGGGTGCGGCAGACGCTGGCATGTTCAGCCACGTCGTCGGGGTCCTGGTCGACTACTCCCTGGTCAAACGCGACGAGAACACCATCACCGTGCATCGCCTGGTGCAGCTCGCCGTGCGCGAGCATGCCATTGCCGACAGCGAACACCACCCGTTGGCTTGGACGCTCGATCTGCTGCGCGCACACCTGCCTGCGGGCGCGTACAGCGATCCGAGAGCATGGCCCCAATGGCAACAACTCCTGCCGCATGTACTGGCAGCCCTTGACCACCGAGCGACCCCCGAACTCGTCCCCGTCACAGCCGCAGCGCTGCTCAACTACGCCAGTGGATACCTCCAAGCCATCGGCCTTGCTGATCAGGCACGGTTGCTGGCTGAACGCGCCCTGGCCCTCGACGAAGCCACACACGGCCCCAGTCACGGTGGAGTCGCCGCGAGCCTGACCTACCTAGGCCTGGCGTTGCAGGACCTCGGCCAATTCGACGAGGCCAAACTCCTGCTCGAACGCGCCCTCACCATCGACGAAACCACTTACAGCCCCGACCACCCTGATGTCGCCACCGGTTTGAACAACCTCGCCCTGGTACTGAAAGACCTCGGCAGACCCGACGAAGCCAAACCGCTACTCGAACGCGCCCTCACCATCGACGAAGCCGCCTACGGCCCCGACCACCCTGAAGTCGCCACCGATCTGAACAACCTCGCCCTGGTACTGCGAGACCTCGACCAATCCGAAGAAGCCAAACTCCTGCTCGAACGCGCCCTCACCATCGACGAAACCACTTACGGCCCCGACCACCCTGACATCGCAATCCGTGCGAACAACCTCGCCCTGGTACTGAAAGACCTCGGCCAACCCGACGAAGCCAAACTCCTGATCGAACGCGCGCTCACCATCGACGAGGCAACTCGCGGCCCCAACCACCCTCTGATAGCTCTGCGTCTGAACAACCTCGCCCTGCTGCTGCAAGACCTCGGCCAACCCGACGAAGCCGAACGCCTTCGGGAACGGGCTCGGAGAATCCGAGAGGCTCAGTAGGTCGCCACGTCGGTTGAACGGGAGAGTTCCTGCCACTTCTCCAACTCGTCGCCCACGGTCGTGAGCTTCGTGCGGATGTCACCCAGCGTCGACGAGCCCAAAGGCAGCCTGGCGGGCATCTCGTCAGCAGCAGCGATGGTCAGGATCGCGAGAGCGGCCTTCACCGGGTCGCCTTCCTGCTGACCGTGCGAAGACGCGGCCCACTCACGCGAGGCGCCGCCGGTGGTGGCGTAGTCGTCGATGACGCGCGACACCTGCCCCAGCGACGACGACGCGAGGAAGTCGGTGCGCAGTGGGCCCGGCTGCACCGAGGTGACCTGGATGCCCAAGGGCTCCAGTTCCAGGCGCAGGGCCTCGGTGATGCCCTCCAGCGCGAACTTCGTGGCGCTGTAGACGCCCCAGCCTGCCCATGCGACCACGCCGCCGGTCGAGCTGATGTTGAGGATTCGGCCGGAACGGGCCGCGCGCAGCACCGGAGTGACGGCGCGCAGGACGGTCAGGAGGCCGAAGACGTTGATGTCGAAGACCGCGCGGGCCTCGGCGTCGCTCGTCTCCTCGATGGCGCCGACCAAGCCGCGGCCCGCGTTGTTCACGAGGACGTCGATGGTGCCGAAGCGGGCCACGGCGGCCTGCACCGCGTCAAGAGCGGCGCTCTCGGACGTGACGTCCAGAGGTAGCGCGAGCAGGCGATCGGAGAAGTCCGGGAGGGCCTTTTCGATCGACTGCGGGTCGCGGGCCGTGGCGACCACCGAGTGGCCCGCGGCAAGAGCGGCCTTCGCGATTTCCAGGCCCAGGCCGCGGGAAGCGCCGGTGACGAACCAAACAGACACGATGTTCTCCCTGCAAAGCGACGTTGTTGACGCTTTCCATTACGTCCCAGCGAGAAGTAGAAGAGAACGGGATAACTGGTACCCCTCAGCATGGCTCTGGCAGTACCACCCACGAACTGCCGAGCAACCGGAAACAACCCCATACTCGGAACCATGACCAGCGAACTGCGGGAGTTCCTCACCTCGCGCCGGGCGGCGTTGAGCCCCGAGGACGTCGGGCTGCCGGCGGCCACGACTCCGCGCAAGGTCAAGGGGTTGCGGCGGGCCGAGGTCGCGATCCTCGCCGGGGTCAGCGTCGACTACTACGTCAAGCTCGAGCAGGGGCGGGCGCGCAACGTGTCCGAGCAGGTCATCGACGCCGTGGCGCGGGCACTCAGGCTCGACGACGTGGAGAGCCGCTACTTCAGCTCGCTCCTCCAACCCGAAACGAAGCACCAAGGCACGGTGAGGGCCAGGCCCGCGTTGCAGTCGATGATCCGGGCGATCGACGTGCCCGCGGTGATCCACGGGCCGCACCTGGAGATCCTCGGCATCAACCACGCCGGCAAGGCGTTGCTGGACGACTTCGAGGCCATGCCGGCGGAAGAGCGCAACCTGGCGACGTGGATGTTCCTCAACGCCAGGGCCAGGGTCGTGTACCGGGACTGGGCGGAGATCGCCGCGGACATCGTGGCCACGTTGCGCGCGTCGATCGTGCCCGGACGGGACAACGGCGCGGTGGCGCGGATCGTGGGTGACCTGAGCACGCGGTCGGAGGAGTTTGCGAGCATGTGGGCCGACTACAAGCTTTCGGAGCACCAGCACGGCGTCAAGCGGTTCTTCCACGAGGCCGTCGGGGACATGAAGCTCAACTGGCAGACGTTGAGGCTGCCGGACGCGGAAGGCCAGACCGTCGTCATCTACAGCGCCGACACCGGGTCGCCGTCGGAGGAGAAGCTGCGGCTCCTCAACAGCTGGACGACGAAGGACGCGGGTGGCCGCAAGAGCGACCACCCGCGTGCTGTCAGACCGCCTCAGTGACCTTGCCGGTCACCTCGAAGTCGGTGCCGGTCGGGTTGAAGCCCTCGAACTTCAGCCGCACCTGCTCCTCCCCCTCGGTCTCGGTGTCCGTCACCGTCGGCACCTCGAACTCGTACGAGGTCGCGCCGGGGTTGATGAACACGTAGATGCCGAGGCCCGTGGCCGACAACGGCCGGGCGGGCAACGGTTTCTCACCCGAGTTCTGCTCGAACCAGGTCGGGTCTACGTCCGTTGTGGACAGTTCGGCGCCGGACGCGGGCGCGGCCGGGGTGCCGTAGAACATGAACGCCGAGTCGGCGGGCTCGGACAGCGTCAGCTTCCACTTCAGTTTGCCGCCCTCCGCGACGCTGTCGGCGACCGGGGTCACCGTCAGCTTCGGCATCGGGTCGTCGTTGCGCACCAGCAGGCCGCCCGTCGCGGAACCGACCACCGCGTTGGAGATCGCCTGCACCTGCACGGGGTTCAGCACGTCGGAGCCCCAGCGGGTGTTGCCGGTCCACGTCAGCGGCACCTCGGCCTGGTGCTCGCCCTGCTTCAGCGTCACCAGCTTCGTGGCGGGCTTGTTGCCCGGCTCGTTGTAGAAGAGCCGGAACACGCGGGTGCCGTTGCCGGTGGCCGTGATGACGACGTTGCGGGTCTGCGTGCCGGAGTCGCCCTCCGGCACCTCGGTGAGCACCGAGTCGACGCGGGAGAGCTTCGTGGGCACCACCGGGACGAGACCCTTGTCCCAGCCGTAGGCGTCGATCAGCCACGCCTCGCCGGACGCCGACTCGGGCACGAGTTCCAGCGACGCGACCTTGCCGAGACCGTGCGGCAACGGCACGCGGACTTCCTGCGCCCACAACGAACTCGTGCGGTCGCTGCCGGGCAGACCGGCCACCGACACCGAACCCAACGCGTGCTTGCGTCCATTGTGGTCGGTCACCGCGACACCGAACTTCGACGCCGCCGCGTTCGGCGGAACGGCGAGACGCAACGCGAGATCACGCGACCCGGCCAACGACACCGGCGCACCGGGCGTGACCACACCGGCCTGCCCGGCGGAGGTCCACTTCAGCGTGACCGCAAGGCGTTCGGGCTGGGACACCGCACCGCGGAAGCCGACGAAGTGCGGCGAACGCGCGGTAGTACAACCGATGGCCGCATCACGGGACGTCTGCTGGCAGACACGCGCACTGCCGGACACACCCGTCGCACCGTCCGGCACGACGAACGACTTGCGGTCCGCACCGACGGCGTGCGAGAGCACGCGGGCGGGGTCGGCGGACGGAGCGCGCACGCCCGAGCCGTCGAGCAACGGCAGCACGGACTCGTCCTTGCCGAGGAACAACTTCGTGGCCGCCGCGACGTACGTGGCCCCCATCGTCTGCTGCTGTTCGGCGGTCAGCCGCGTCGGCGTACCCGGCGTGCACAGCGGGTCGGGCTGCTCGCCGGGCCAGAAGTCGTCGGACGCCGGCGCCTCGGCCTGGCCGGGCGTCCACTCGCTGTTGAAGTAGTTGTGGTTCGCGCCGACCATGTACAGCGCGCTGTGGAACGCCTCGCCCCGGCTCAGGCCGCGGGTCTGGTCCACGAAGATCTGGCCCTGCAGGTCGGACACGTCACCGTCGCAACCGGGCAGGAACGTCACCGAGGGCACGTCCGGCGCCGGGTTGTGGCCGAAGATCGTCGGACCGACCAGGACCGTGCCGCGGATGTTCCAGCGCACCGGCCCGGAGAAACCCGTGTCACCGGGCGGCGGCGCGAGGCTGTCCGTGGCAGCGCGGTTGACGCCCTCACCACCGCGAGAGTGCCCGTACAGCAACACCTTCGACATGTCGGCGGCCGGACCCGACTTCACCGCGTCCGGCACCGCACCGCGTCCGGCAGCCCAGTCGGCCCACTTCGCGAGATGGTGCCGCACCAGCGACGACCGTCCCTGCGCACCCGCGTCCGGCGTCCCCGCGTCCTGCGCGTTGATGCCGTTGGCGGAGATCGACACCGTCAGATATCCCTGCGACGCCAGCAACTCCTGCGCCTTCAGGTACCCCTTGTGGCTCGGCACGGCCGTCAACCCGCTGGGGCAAGGCCAGTTCAGCGTGATCTGGTTCGGATCGGACTTGCTGTAGCAGGTGAAGTGCCTGCCGTGCAGGAAGAGCGCGAGCGAACGCTTGCCGGGCGCTCCCTTCGGCGCCACGACGACGCCCTCCATCTCGATCGGCGCCGCGTACCCTGGCAGCTTGATCGAGTCGAGCGCGTACGCACCGGTCGTGGTCTCGTACGGCCCGGGCTTGCCGGGATCCACGCCACCGTCGGGCTGCAGCGCGGGCAGCTGCGGCGCGGACAGGCTCGCCACCGGCGGCTCGAAGACGTCGAGTCTCTTGCCGGCCGACCGCACCTGGAGCGCGGCCGGGTCGGTGAGCTTCGCCTCCAACGTGAAGGTGCGCAAGTTCGCGGACTCCCGGGCGTGCCCGAGGAACCGGTCGCCCTCCCAGAACTCCACGCCGGCGTCGCGCAAGGGCATCGACGAGGGCGTGGTCCACCGGATGACGTCCCCGGAGACGCTCCAGCCCGGTGTGGTCGGTGTGCCGGGAGCGGCCGACGCGGGCAGCGCGGGCAGAACTC
Organism: Lentzea sp. JNUCC 0626; assembly: GCF_043632865.1. Classification (NCBI taxonomy): domain Bacteria; kingdom Bacillati; phylum Actinomycetota; class Actinomycetes; order Pseudonocardiales; family Pseudonocardiaceae; genus Lentzea; species Lentzea sp. JNUCC 0626. Next base: position 8,317,434 of record NZ_CP171635.1, on the reverse strand, counting down.
CGAACAGCAGAACAGGTACTAACAGCGCGACTGTGCGGCGCATGGTGTGGGTCCCCCTCTGAAAGGACGGGTCCACTCCGTTCTATCGACGCCGCACGGCACCCGGCACGCATTCCTGCCGGGAATCTGCCAATTAAAACGAGAAACAGCCGTGAGTATTACGCCGTTCGGCCCAGCGAGGGGGAATATCCCTCATCAACGGCCCTCAGCGGCGCGACTGTCGATCACTTCCCCGCCGCCTGGACGAGCGCAGTCTTTCCAGACAACCAGATTTCTCCGCAATGCGCACGCATTTCGAGCGGAGGCGAAATGTCTTCGCGCGAACGACCGGGAAATTCACCGGCCGTCGTGGTCGCCATCGCGTTCGTTCTGACTCAGCTTGTTCCACGTCGAGGTCAGCTCGGCCCTGATGCGGGCCACGCGAACCCCGAAGGCCTCGCGGATCTCCTGGGCGTTCACGTCGTCCGGTGCGCCGTGGTCGGGGCTCTCGGCGGTCATGGCGAGCGGGGTACCTCGATGGTGGACTACTCCAAACGTGCTCCCCGTCACTCCTTAGGATCAACGGGGTGAGCACCCACCTCTACCTGCTGCGGCACGGCCAGACCGAGTGGTCCGAGACCGGCAGGCACACGGGACGCACTGACATCGAACTGACGCCGGAAGGCGAGCAGCAGGCACGCCGGGCGGGCGCGACGCTCGCCCGGCTGCGAGGGACGGACCAGGCGCCCGCTCTCGTGCTGACGAGCCCACGGCAGCGCGCCACTCGGACCGCCGCGCTCGCCGGGCTGGAGGTGAACGCGACCACCGAGAACCTCGCCGAGTGGGACTACGGCGACTACGAGGGCATCACCACGCCGCAGATCCGCGAGCGCGTGCCCGGCTGGACCGTGTGGTCGCACCCGATGCCGAACGGCGAGACGCACGCCGAAGTGCAGGAGCGGGCGCGCACCGTGCTCGGCGAGGTGCGCAAGATCCTGCCCGGCGGTGACGTCGTGCTGGTCGGGCACGGGCACTTCAGCCGCGTGCTGATCGCGGCGTGGCTCGGACTGGCGCCGGACCAGGGCGTCCACTTCGGACTGGACCCGGCGGGCATCTGCCAGCTGGGCGACGAGCGGGGCGACCCGCAGGTGCGCAGGCTCAACGTGCCCGCGTGGGAGGTGTGATGATCCGGCGGATCGAGCCGCGCGACGTCGACGCGGCCGTTGGGCTCGTTTACGAACTGGCGCTGTACGAAAAGGCGCCGGAGCAGTGCCATCTCACGTCGGAACAGTTGCACACCGCGTTGTTCGGCGAACGGCCCGCGCTGTTCGGCCATGTGGCCGAAGTAGACGGTCAGGTCGTCGGGATCGCGTTGTGGTTCCTCAACTTCTCGACGTGGGACGGCGTGCACGGCGTCTACCTCGAAGATCTCTACGTGACACCGGACCAGCGCGGCAACGGCCTCGGCAAGAAGCTGCTGCAAGCGCTTGCCCAGGAGTGCGTCGAGCAGAACTACACGCGTCTGCAGTGGTGGGTGCTCAACTGGAACGAACCGAGCATCGGGTTCTACAAGTCGTTGGGCGCCATACCGATGGACGAGTGGACGACCATGCGCGTGACCGGTGCGGCACTGTCCGCACTCGCCTCTGCCGACTGAATGTCTACGTAAGGTCTCGAAAAGCTCACGAAAGAGGTATTCCACACAGGACGGGTCCACGGTCCTGGCAGCGTCCCCGCTCGCCGATCCCCCGGCACAAAGTAAGCGTGGAAAGAAGGAACGACCGTGGACCCGAACCAGCCGACACTCACCGAGGCCGACACCACCGCACTGCTCGGTGGCCTCGCCTTCATGGGCGTGATCATCGCGATCGTCGCCGTCGTCGGCATCATCGTCATGTGGAAGACGTTCACCAAGGCCGGTCAGCCGGGCTGGGCTGCGATCATCCCGATCTACAACCTCTACGTGCTGACGCAGATCGCCGGCCGTCCGGGTTGGTGGACCGTGCTGCTGCTGATCCCGTTCGTGAACGTGGTCGTCCTGGCGATCATGTCCATCGACATCGCCAAGTCGTTCGGCAAGGACGCCGTCTTCGGCATCGTCGGCCTGTGGCTGTTCAGCATCGTCGGCTACGCCATCCTCGGCTTCGGCAACGCGCAGTACCGCGGCCCGGCGGCTCTCGCCACCCAGGGCGCCTACAAGGGCTGAGCGTGAGCCAGAGCTGACGCAGCACCAGCAGGCCGGGTCTCGAAGTCACCCCTGTACTTCGGGCCCGGCCTTCACTATCGTCAAGAATGTAATCGTTTTCATACCGTTTCAGGCGAGCCGCCGCCCTCGACTCGAAGAGGAAGGACCTCTCCACGATGAGGCGTCGGCTGACGGGCGCGTTCGTCGCATTAGCGGTGGTCGTGGCACCGCTGGGTGTGGCGAAGGCGGCCAGCTTCAACGTCAAGGACTACGGCGCGAAGGGTGATGGCAAGGCGGTCGACTCGGTCGCCATCGACAAGGCCATCGCGGCGGCTTCGGCGGCGGGCGACGGGATCGTCGAAATTCCGCCGGGCACCTACCTGTCGCGCTCGATCCACCTCAAGAGCAACGTCACCATCAACATCCAGCAGGGCGCGCGGATCGTCGCGTCCGGCAGCGGCATCGACGCACCGGAACCCAACCCGACCTACGGCAGGTACCAGGACTTCGGGCACAGCCACTTCCGCAACGCCCTGCTGTGGGGCGAGAACGTCGAGAACATCAGCTTCACCGGCAAGGGCGTCATCGACGGCGCGAACAAGCTGGAGACCGGCGAGAACATCCCCGCAGGCAAGGGCGACAAGATGCTGTCGCTCAAGTTCTGCAAGAACGTCAACGTCACCGACGTGACCTTCAGGGAAGCCGGTCACTTCGCCATCATCGTCAACGGCTGCAACGGGATGAAGCTCGACCGCATCACCGTCGACTCCCCGGAGGACCGCGACGGCATCAACTTCATCAACAGCTCCAACATCGAGCTGTCGAACTCCACCATCATCTCCAGCGACGACGCCGTGGCGTTCAAGAGCGACTACGCCACCGGCAAGACGTTCCTCAGCGAGAACAACGTGGTCCGCGACTCCACCATCCAGTCCACCGAGAACAACGCGATCCAGTTCGGCTCGGAGACCTGCGGCAGCTTCAGGAACATCCAGTTCCGCAACCTCAAGGTCACCGGCGCCTCCAAGGCGGGCCTCGGCATGGTGTCCATGGACGGCGCGGTGATCGAGGACGTCCTCTACGACAACATCCAGCTCACCAAAACGGGTTCGCCGATCTACGTCCACATCGGCAAGCGCGGCCGGTGCCCGAACAACCCTCCCACCGGCAAGATCCGCAACATCACCTACCGCAACATCACCGGCACGAACCTCACGGCACCGCGCGACATCCCGGGCGATCCCGAGTACGCGTCGACGATCTCCGGCCGGTCCGACTCGAAGATCACCGGCCTGACGTTCGACCACGTCAGGCTCACGGTTCCGGGCAACCACAAGGAATCCGACGCCTCGAAGAACCCGCCGGAGGTGTCCGACGCGTACCCGCCGCGCATCTTCGGCGCGCGGCCTGCGTTCGGATTCTGGCTCCGCAACGCGACGGACGTCAGTTTCCTGAACAGCACCATCGAGTTCGAGAAGAACGACGGACGCCCGGCGTTCACGACCGACAGCGTGCAGAACATCTCGCTCGACGGCGTGCAGGTGGAACGCAGTACCGGCGCGAACGACCTGATGTGGCGCAAGAGCACCGGCACCTCGGTCACGAACAGCACGACCACGAACGGCCAGGCGCTGCGGGCGAAGACGAGCTAGACCATCCCGACGGCGCCATAAGTGGACGCGTCGGCGGCAGCGGACGCTCCGGGCAGCTCGCCGTCCGCCCTCCAGTGGGCGGCGAGCACCAGGCCGGGTTCGAGCAGTTTCAGGCCGCAGAGGAACTCCTCCACGTCCTGCTTGGAGCGCGGCACGAGCTTCGACCCCATGTCGTCACCGAGGCCGACCAGCTGGCCGACGAGCTCCGGCTCCACGTCCTTCGTGAGGTGCGTCAACGCGACGATGCTGCCTTCGGACAACGCGGCCCGATAGCGCGCCACGACGCCCGCGGGCTCGTCGATGACGTACGGCAGGACACCGACCATCAGCACAGCCGTCGGCTGGGTGAAGTCGATGAGGCGACGGGTCTCCGGGTGCCGCAGCACGGCGCCGACGTCGCTGATGTCGGACTGCACGATGGCGGCGTTGAGGTTGTCGCGCAGCATCGTGCGGGCGTGGGCGACGGTCACCGGGTCGTGGTCGACGTAGACGACGCCGCAGGACGGGTCGATCGACTGGGCGACCTCGTGCACGTTGCCGGCGGTCGGGATGCCGCTGCCGAGGTCGAGGAACTGGCGGATGCCGTACTCCTCGACGCACAGGCGCACCACGCGGCGCGAGAACGACCTGATCGTGCGGGCTATCTCGGCGACCGGGAACCTGGCGATGCTCTCCTCGGCCAGCGCGCGGTCAACCGCGAAGTTGTGCGCTCCGCCCAGGTAGTAGTCGAAGAGCCGAGCCGTGTTCGGGCGCTCTGAATCGCCGTTTGTCGTCACCCGCTGCGGGCCGTCCTGCACTGCGCACCTCACCCTGCTCCCGAGCGGCGCGAACGCTGGAGGCACGGTAACCGGCTACTCCGTTCGTGTCCATCCACCATTCGTGGTCACGTAGGGTGATGGCCCCCGGCCGGAGCCGGGGGCCATCGCAGGGTTACCGCTGGTCAAGCAGGGTTTCACACACCGGCGTTGCTGGTGATCCAGGACCGGTAGGTGGCGATGCGGGTGTAGTTGGAGCGGGTCGAACGGTCCGAGGTGGACGCGACACCGACCTGCTTGCCGGCACCGAACATCGGGCCGCCCGAGTCACCACCGGCGGCGATGCCGTCGATGCGCTGCACGGAGATCGCCCGGCCACCGCGGTAGTCGGTGCCGTTGGGGTTCGTGACCCGCGTGTTGGCGACCTTCAGGTACCGCGACTGGCAGTTGATCTCCGGCTGGTTGGTGCAGGTGGCGCCCCAGCCGTAGAGCTGCACCGTCTGACCGGTGGCCACGCCGTCCGAGGAGCCGGCGAGCGGCGAGAACGGCGCGTTCATGTTGGTGCTGACCTGCACGAGCGCCAGGTCGGCAGACGGGTGCTTGATGATCCGGGTACCGGTCACCAGCTGCCCGCCGGAGGTCTGGTCCAGGCTGCCCGCGCGGAACGTGTACGTGCCGGACGACGCCACGCAGTGCTCGGCGGTCAGGATCCACCGAGGAGCGATCTTCGTCGCGGAACAGTTCTCACGGCCGTTCACGAAGAGACGGGCCGCGTACGGGAAGTTGGAGGCGTTGCCACCTCCGATGATCATCGGAGACATTCCCGGGTCCTCGGGCGCAGCCGAGGCCGTCGGGGAAGCGAGGGTGAATGCCGCCAGGAAGGCACCCGCGATCGCAGTCATAACACGCATGGTTGGTCACCTCTTGAGTGCAGGGAGTGGTTAAGCAACCACGCACAGCTTCACTCGTTGGTGTGAGGCTGACCACCCTCCGTTAGTCGGCTTTGTCACCTTCGTTCACGTCCGGCTCGCCCATCGCCCAGCGGCGGCCGTCGTTGGTGAACAGGAAGACGAGCACGACGACGCAGTAGATGCCGCCCAGCGAGCCGAGCAGCTGCTGTTCCGACGGGCCGTAGGCGTACCAGGCGCACCCGAGCAGCAGAAGCTGCGTGACGATCACGGGCGTGCGGGCGCCGTGGTGGCCGCGGAAGAGCATCACGGTCGCGAGCAGAACCGCGCCGAACCAGATCACGAGCACACCGGCCGCGCCGAGGATCGGGCCCGCCGGGTGCGCTCCGCCGATCACCCGGACGACGAGGGCGAGCCCCAGCCCGACACCGCCCAGTCCCTGCAGGAAAGCGAGTGCGGCGGCGATGCGGACCGGCCGCGGAGGCGCCGGGATCGCAGTGGTCACGAGCGACCTCTCCTCACGTTCTGTACCTGGTCACGGATCGTAGGCCACCCGGTTGGAGGTCCTCGGAAGCACGTCCGGCGCGGGAAGATCAAGGGGCCTTCAGCGAGCCGGCGGTCGTCCGGGGTGCACTCGTCTGCGGGGCAGACGCGACGCGCGACGGAAGGGAGATTTGCGCCACTTTCGTGAGGCTGGAGCCACCCTGAGGGAGGACATGCGCGCGGCTGACGGTCACGCACTGTCTTACTCTCAAGTAGTGCGCGCTCTTCTCGTGGTGAACCCGCAGGCGACTACAACGACGCCGGCGGGCCGTGACGTACTCGCGCACGCACTCGCCAGCGACGTGAAGCTGGAGGTCATCCAGACCTCGTACCGGGGCCACGCGGCAGACGCCGCGCACGAGGCCGCGGAAGGTGGATTCGACCTGGTCATCGCCCACGGCGGCGACGGCACGGTCAACGAGGTGGTCAACGGCATCCTGCGCGGCGGCCCCCGTCCCGAGAGGCCGATGCTGGGCGTCGTGCCCGGCGGTTCGGCCAACGTCTTCGCGGGCGCGCTCGGCATTCCGCGCGACCCCGTCGAGGCCACGCACGTTCTCCTGCAGTCGATCGAGCACGGCACCAAGCGCCGGATCGGGCTCGGGCAGGTCTTCGCGGACGTCATCGAGGACGGCCGCTGGTTCACCTTCAACGCGGGCATGGGCCTCGACGCCGACGTCGTCTCGGGCGTGGAACACAAGCGCGCCAAGGGTCGCAACGCGAGTCCCATGCTGTACCTGACCGTCGCGCTGAAGGCGTGGGCGCAGAACATCCGCAAGCCGCAGCACTTCACCGTCGAGGTTCCCGGCGAGGCGTTCGACGACGTCGGCATGGTGTTCGTGTCGAACACCGACCCGTGGACGTACTTCGGGGACAAGGCGATTCAGCTCAACCCCAGCACGTCGTTCGACGGCGGGCTCGGCCTGAGTGCGCTGAAGACGTTGCGGGTACCCACGGTCGGGCGCTTCGTGGCCCAGGTCCTCGCGACGGGCAATCCGAAGAGCGCGAAACTCGTTCGGCGTGACGACGTGGGTTATGTCAGAGTGAAGTGCGAGGAGCCCGCGAACCTTCAGGTCGACGGTGATTTCCTCGGGAAGACCACCGCGGTGGAGTTCAGAGCGGTGCCGGACGCGTTGACTGTTGCTGTGTAAGGAACTTTACAGTCCGTGATCGGTTCGTGACCGTCTCGGTACCCACCTGCGATGTACTGCAGTCGAGTGACAGCAGAGCGTGAAACCCCAGGTGAACGCTGTCGATCTTTTGGGTGAGTTCACTCACCGGGTCAGTGCTTACCCCTTGACATCTCTGCCGTTCGTGAAAGCATTCACAAGCACCCCAAAAACGACCGCTGACAACCGGCGTGCCTTCGTGCGCGCCTTGGCTGAGGAGTAGTTCCAATGGACTGGCGCCACCGCGCAATCTGCCGCGACGAGGACCCCGAGCTGTTCTTCCCCGTTGGGAACAGTGGTCCCGCGCTTCTGCAGATCGCCGAGGCGAAGACCGTCTGCCGCCGTTGCCCCGTCGTCTCCGACTGCCTCGCGTGGGCACTCGAGAGCGGCCAGGACGCCGGCGTCTGGGGCGCGATGAGCGAGGACGAGCGCCGCGCTCTCAAGCGCCGCAACGCCCGCACGCGCGCCCGCAGCAACGCCTGAGCAGGCTGTTCGCCGCACAAAGCTCGATATAAGAAGAAGCCCGACACCGTGCCAGGTGTCGGGCTTCTTCTTTTGTTTGCACACCCTCCCGCATGACCACGTGAGACCGCTGAGGCTGATCGTCACGTGTGCACGGCGTTAGTTTAGCGCCGCCCCCTGAGCGGCACGCGCAGGACCGCCTCAGTACCGCCTCGGGGCCGTCGCCGCAAGCTCAAAGACCCCCTCAGTTCGGAATCGACGAGGGTCCGAACGATCTGCAGTCCGAGTCGGTCGGTGCGTTCCAGCGAGAAGCCCTGCGGCAGTCCCTTGCCGTCGTCGGTGATCGTCACGTCGAGCCACTTCGCGGTCCGCTCGGCGTGCACGACGACCTCCCCGCGCTGGCCAGGGGCGTAGGCGTGCTCGAAGGCGTTCTGCACGAGCTCGGTCAGCACCATCACCAGCGGGGTGGCGATCTCGGAGGACACGATCCCGAACCCGCCCTCGCGGCGCACGCTCACCTGGGTCTCGGTGACCGCCACGTCGCCCATCATCGGGATGACCTTGTCGACCACGTCGTCGAGGTCCACCCGCTCGTCGACGGACATCGACAACGTCTCGTGAACCAGTGCGATGGACGTCACACGACGGACCGACTCCGCGAGCGCCTCCTTCGCCTCCGGGTTGCTCAACCTGCGGCTTTGCAACCGCAGCAGGGCCGCGACGGTCTGCAGGTTGTTCTTCACGCGGTGGTGGATCTCGCGGATCGTGGCGTCCTTGGACATCAACGCGCGGTCGCGGCGACGCACCTCGGTGACGTCGCGGCACAGCACGATGGCGCCGGCGGCCTGCCCGCGTGGCCGCAGGGGCAAAGATCGGAACAACACCGCGGCACCACGCCGTGATTCGGCCTCCATACGCATGGACGGCTGTCCGTCGAGCGCTTGACGGATGCGTTGCGCGACCTCGGTGGCGTCGAACGGATCGCCGATGAGGCTGCGGGTGAGCGGCGCCAGGTGCACCCCGACCAGGTCGGACGCGTGCCCCATGCGGTGGTACGCCGACAGCGCGTTCGGCGAGGCGAACACCACCGCGCCGGACGGGTCGAGCCTGATCAGGCCGTCCCCGACGCGCGGGCTGGTGTGCACGTCCGGCGACGGTTCGGGCGCGGGGAACGTGCCGTCCGCGATCATCTGGCACAGGTCGGCGGCACTGCCGAGGTACGAGATCTCCAACGGCGACGGCACGCGCGGCACCGCCAGGTTCGTGCTGCGGCTCAGCACCGCGATGACCTGACTGCCCAGCCGCACCGGGATGGTCTCGCGTCGCACGGGCACACCGAGGTGCCAGCGCGGGTCCTCCTCGCGGCAGATCCGCGACTCGTCCATGGCCCGGCGCAGCTGCGGGTGCTCGTCGCTCTCGACCTCGCTGCCGACGACGTCCTCGGGGTGGGCCGTCGGCGCCGTCGTGGGACGGGCCTGGGCGACGCAGAGGAACTTGTCGTCCCCCAGCGGGACCCACATGACGAAGTCCGCGAACGACAGGTCGGAGAGGAGTTGCCACTCCGCGACGACCAGTTGGAGGTGGTCGACGGCGGCGCCGGGGAGCTTGGTGTGCTCGGCCAAGAGGTCCGTGAGCGTGCTCAGAACTCCTCCATGAGAAACTGGTGGGTGAAGCAAGTTCTGATCCTAGGAGACACCCATGTCGAAGCGTGCTCGCAAGCGCCGCGACCGCAAAAAGGGCGGCGCCAACCGAGGCAAGCGCCCCAACGCCTGAGTGCTGCGAAAGGCCCTGGACACCACGCCGGTGACCAGGGCCTTTTGTCTTGCCAGGGGACTTCTCAGTCCTCGGTGCGAATCTCCACGATCGTGGCTCGGATGCGCGCCTTCAGGTCCGCCGGGGCGTAGTCGCCGCCGCACTTGCGGGCGAGCAGCGCCTTGAGGTGCTCCTCCAGCCCGAACTGCTCGAGGCACGGGTGGCACTCGTCGAGGTGGGTCTGGAGGGCCGCGCGACGGGTGCCGTCGCACTCCTGGTCCAGGAACAGCCAGACCTCGGCCAGCACCTCTGAGCAGTCGGTGTCGTGGGGTTCGCCGCAGTTCATTTCGCGTCTCCGTTGCTGCCGTTGCCGCTACGGAGGAAACCGCGGTCTCGCGCGACGTCCGCGAGCATGTCGCGGAGCTGGCGACGGCCCCGGTGCAACCGGGACATCACCGTGCCGATCGGGGTGCCCATGATGTCTGCGATCTCCTTGTACGCGAAGCCTTCGACATCGGCGAGGTAGACCGCGATCCGGAACTCCTCCGGCAACCGCTGCAATGCTTCCTTGACGTCGCTGTCGGGCAGGTTGTCGAGTGCCTCGACCTCGGCGCTGCGCAGCCCGGACGAGGTGTGGCTCTCCGCCTGCGCCAGCTGCCAGTCCGTGATCTCGTCGGTCGGCTGCTGAATCGGCTGGCGCTGCTTCTTGCGGTAGCCGTTGATGTAGGTGTTCGTCAGGATCCGGTACAGCCAGGCCTTCAGGTTCGTGCCCTCCGAGAAGGACGCGAACGCCGAGTAGGCCTTGAGGAACGTCTCCTGCACCAGGTCCTCGGCGTCCGCCGGATTGCGCGTCATACGCAGGGCGGCCGAGTACAGCTGGTCGAGCATGGGCATAGCGTCGCGCTCGAAACGCGCAGCGCGTTCCGCCGTCGTCTCTGTCGTGCCGGTGGCGGGCACCGCGCTCCCTTCCCACAGGTTCTGGGTCGGGACTGACTTTACGCGTGACCGCTCGAGCATGTTCGTTGCCACGTTCTGACCAACAACGGAGGGGCTGGTAGTAATTCCGCATGGCCGGACGTGGGACCCCCGCCACAGCGCTGCTGGACAAGCAGCGGGTGGCGCACACCTTGCACTCGTACGAGCACGACCCGCGGCACGAGTCGTACGGGCTGGAGGCCGCGGAGGCGCTCGGGCTGGTGCCGCAACGCGTGTTCAAGACCTTGGTCGCCGAGGTCGACGGCAAGCTCGCGGTCGGGGTCGTGCCGGTCACCGCGCAGCTCGACCTGAAGGGTCTCGCGGCGGCGTTGAAGGGCAAGAAGGCTCGCATGGCGGTGGTCGCCGACGCCGAACGCGCCACCGGGTACGTCGCCGGCGGCATCTCGCCGCTGGGTCAGAAGAAGCGGCTGCCCGTCGTGGTCGACGCCTCGGCGTTGGAGTTCGACACCATGTTCTGCAGTGCCGGACGGCGCGGTCTCGAAGTGGAGATCGCACCGTCCGAGCTCGTGCGGCTGACTTCCGCGGTCGTGGCTTCGATCAGCGCTTAGCTGACGGGTGCGGTGATGCTGCCCAGCCGGACGACCGGACTGAGGTTCGACGGCCAGGCGACCGTGACCGAGTCACCGGAGCCAGGCAAGGTGAAGCGGACGGACGCGGGGTTCTCCCGCGGACCGTGGATCTGCGAGGCCACGTAGACGGCGGCCTCGCGGTGCCCGCCGACCTGCACCTCGACGTAGTCCCCCGGCTGGATCTCCGGGTCGATGCCCAGGTCGGTGCCGTCGGCGTCGAGGAAGCGCACGTCGCTCAGGCTGCCGCCGATGACGCAGGAGACGCCGTCGACGGCGGCGAACCCGATCCGGTGCGCCTTGCTCGCGCTCGACGGGGACCGCATGTCGTGGGCGGTGACGACCAGGTCGCTCCCGGTGCACCACGGCGTCTCGGCCTGAGCGGGTGTGCCCGCGACGGTCAGCGCTGCGATCCCTGCCAGAGCGGCTGCGGTCAGACGGGTTTTGTTCACTTGTTCTCCCCGATGCTCAAGTGGCGTTCGTCCACATCCAAATGAACGCCGCCGAGCCGAGATCGGTTGTAACTAGCCCGTCTGGCTGGATCGATCAGCTTCTGAACTTTTTTCGCAACAACCGCATGCGCTGACGCATTTGTACAGATGATGTGGCTTCACACCAACTTCATCTGATGGGGGATTGCGGATGCGCACGCTTGCCGTGCTCACGTCCGCGGCCGTGCTGGCGAGCCTGACCACAGCGGTCACCGCTCTGCCGGCAGCGGCTGCCGACGACTTCGTACCGAGCAAGACACTGACCAGGTCGAGCTGGGGCTACACGGACCTGGGGACTCCCAACAACGGTCACGCCAACCCGGACTCCGACGCGTTCATCGGAACGTGGACGGACCGAAGATGGCACCGGACCCGCTCCTACTTCACCTTCGACGTCGCGGAGTTCCGCGGCAAGAACGTCCTCACGGCCGCCGTGGCCGCGAAGGAGACCGAGGCGGACGACTGCTCGCGGCGCGCGGTCGAGCTGTGGCGCACCGAGCCGTACCGCGGTCAGTCGTGGCTGCGGCAGCCCAAGGAGCTGGAGCTGCTCGGCTCCGCGGGCAAGCCGGCCACGGGTTGCCTCGTCGAGAACGTCTCGTTCGACGTGTCCGCCTCGATCAAGGCGGCCGTCGCCCGGGGTGACAAGACCTTCACCGTCGCCCTGCGCGTACCGGCGAAGTTCGAGCACGACCCGAGGTACCACCGCCACTTCGCGAACGACGTGAAGCTCGCGGTCACCTACAACACCCCGCCGTCCACGCCGACCGCGCTGACGACGACCGGCGCGCTCGGGTGCGACACGACGGCACCGGGCAAGCGCCTGAACCCGATCGCGCTCAACGACGTCTCGTCGGTCATCCCGCAGGCGAACTTCGCCGACGCGGACGCCGGGGACAAGATCAGCGCGCGGTTCGCCGTGTGGCCGGTGGCCTCACCCGCAGACCGGCGCGAGCTCGTGGCCGAGGTCCACGAGGGCAGGGCGTACACCTACCTGCGCAACAACGAGCTGAACGAGGTCACGTACGCGTGGCAGGTGCGCGGCGAGGACGGCACGGACGTCTCCGCGTGGAGCCAGACCTGCTACTTCACCGTCGACCGCACCCCGCCGGCCAAGCCGGGCGCCGTCGGTGACGTCTACTACCAGTCGGAGTTCGGCTACAAGGGCGCTCCGGGCACGCCCGGCACGTTCACCTTCGACGTCAACGGTTCCGATGACGTCGTGGAGTTCGAGTACACCGTCTCGCCGTACGGTGCGGCGGACCCGAAGCGCGTGCCCGTCGGCCCCGACGGCAAGGCGACCGTCACGTGGACGCCGACCGCGGCGAGCAACCACTACCTCTACGTGACGAGCATCGACAAGGTCGGCATGCGCTCGCAGACCGGCGGCTACTCGTTCTACGTCCGGGAGAACCGGCCGGACGTGTGGTCGAACGTCTACCCGCGCGGTGAGTACGCGACCCCCGAGGGCGGCGTCGGCAGGCCGGGCGTCTTCACCTTCACGCCGGGCATCCCGAACGTCGTCGAGTACACGTACCGCCTGAACGACGGCGCCACGCAGACGGTCCCGGCCGGTGCCGACGGCAAGGCGTCCGTCACCCTCGCCCCCACCGCCGGTGGCTGGAACACGTTGTTCGTGGCCAACAAGAGCGCGTCCGGCGAACTCTCGATCCCGCACGAGTACCGCTTCCGCGTCGACGACACCCCGACCGTCACGCACGACGGCGGCGACGTGATCGCGATCGGCACCGACGTCAACCTCTCGTTCTCGCCCAAGGCCGCCGGCGTCACCGCGTACGAGTGGCAGGTCGGCTGGGGCGGCGAGTTCACCAGGATCGCCGCCGACGCCGAGGGCAAGGCCTCGGTGACGTGGCGGGCGTTGACCACCGGCCACAGCTCGGTGCGGGTGCGCAGCATCAGCGGCGACGCGGCGCCGACGCTGGAGCGCCAGGTGTCGCTCTGGGTCGACAGCGCCGAGCCGACCGTCGAGCGGACCGGCGCGGAGAAGGCCGGCGAGACCGGTCAGCTCGCGTTCGGCACGATCATGCGCAACCCGGTCTCGTACACGTACTGGACCGACGAGGACGCGACCCGGCGGACCGTTCCCGCCGACGCCGGCCGTGCGTCCGTGCCGTGGACGCCGGTGCTCAGCGGTGACCACTTCGTGTGGGTGTTCGCCACCAACGCGGCCGGCGTCAACACCGGCACGCGGGCGCACAACCTGCTGGTCGAGAACAAGCCGGTGATCACCTCGGAGTTCTACGGCCAGAACGACCGCGGCCGGTACCCCGGCAAGATCACCTTCACCGCGCAGCAGCCGAACGTGAAGGAGTTCGTCTACTCGCTGAACTACGGCCCGCAGGTCGTCGTGCCGGCTGGGCCGGACGGCAAGGCGGAGTTCGTGTGGACCCCGCCGCGCGAGTCGGAGTCCTACCAGTGGGTCGTGTTCAGCCGGGACACCGAGGGCCGGTCGTCGCGCAACGAGTACCACTCGTTCAGCGTGTACAGCCACCCGCGGATCACCTCGACGGACTTCCCGGAGTACGACACGGGCGGCGCGGTCGGGGTCGAGGGCACCTTCACGTTCCACCCGAACTCGTTCGACGTCGAGAGCTACGAGTACACGATCTCGAACTGGGACGAGGAGTTCCGCGGCACGGTCACCGCGGCCGCCGACGACACCGGTGTGCTCAGGTGGACGCCGACGACCAGCGGCTACCACGACATCAGCGTCCGGCACCGGAGCAGTGACGGCCAGACGTCGCTGACCCGCTACTACACGTTCTTCGTGGCGGGCCCCGAGGACGAGTAGGCGCTGTCGGGCCGCACCGGTGTCGTGCCGGTGCGGCTCACTCGCCGGTCTGGCCGTCGATCGCCTCGCGCAGCAGGTCGGCGTGGCCGTTGTGGCGGCTGTACTCCTCCACCATGTGCGTGAGGATCCAGCGGAGGCTGACGGTGCGGTCGTCGCCGCGCCACGGCTTGCGCTTGGCCACCTGGCCGAGGTCGCCGGTCTCCAGGGCCTCCTCGACGCACTTGCGGGCCCGGTCGACCTCGACCTGCCAGAGCGCGGTGAGCTCTTCGGTGGTGTGGTCCTTGGCTGAGTGCCAGTCCCAGTCGTAGTCGGCCTTCCAGTCGACGCTCGCCCACGGTTCCAGCGGTGCGCGGTCGTGCAGGACGACGTGGAACCACTCGTGCTCGACGTAGGCGAGGTGTTTGACGAGGCCGCCGAGGGTCATCTCGGACTTCGCGGACTGCTGCGCCAGCTGGTCGGCGGTCAGGCCGCTGATCTTCAACAGCAGGGTCGCGCGGTGGAAGTCCAGGAAGCCGTTCAGGGTGGCGAGCTCGTCGCCGTCGGTCGGAGGTTCGGGCCTGCCCTGCTGATCGAAGTCGCTCATGGGGCCGGACAGTAATGCCGTCGTACGCGATGAGCAGGCGATTTAGTCGAGCGGGCGCAGCACCCGGTCCAGCCACTCGCCCACGGACCGGCCCACGTCGGCCACCGAGGCCTTCAGCGAGTGGTCGCCCTTGAGCAGCACGACCTCGCGGTGCGTGGCGCCAGGAGGCTGGCCGAACGGGTCGTTCTCGCCCTGCACGACCAGGGTCGCGACCTCGACGCCGTCCAGCTCGGCCATCCGGGACTTCTCCGGCTTGCCCGGCGGGTGCACCGGGAACGCCAGGCAGAGCACCGCGACGGCCTGGCCCTCGACCGAGGTGCGGCAGGCCACGCGGGCGCCCGACGACCTGCCCCCGAACACGAGCGGCAGGCCGTCGAACCAGCGTTCGCCCAGGTCGTCGACCACGGACATCCAGGCCGTGTCGAGCTGGCCCGCCGGCGCCGGGGCACGGCGGCCCGCGACGCGGTAGGGCTGTTCGATCAACGCCACGTGCACACCCACCGAGTTGGCGGCGCGGCACGCGGCGACCAGATCCGGGGCTTCCACTCCTCCGCCGGCGCCGTGGCCGAGGAGGAGGGCGGCACGCGGTTCGTGGGCACAGTGCAGGGAGGCCCTGGCCGGGCCGTGCGGCGTGTCCACCAACAGCGTGGTCACGACAGGTCTACGCGTTCGAGCAGGGAGGGGTCGTTGTTCTTCACGCTGCCCACCGCCGTCGAGACGGGGCGCAGTTCGAGGGCCTCGATGATCGACTCGTCCGGGGTCAGGAGTTCGGACGGGTCGAGTGCCGTCGGGTCGAGCCACGCCGACCAGCGGTCCTGCGGCAGCAGCAGCGGCATGCGGTTGTGCACATCGGTCAGCGCGCCGAGGGAGTCCATGGTGATCACAGCGCACGTGACGGTCGGAACGTCGTCCTTCCACCACACGGACCAGATGCCCGCCATCGCGAGCGACGTGTCGTCCCCGAGCGTCATGAAGTACGGCTGCTTGCGGCCCTCGGCGGCCTTCCACTCGTACCACCCGGCGGCGGGGATGATGCAGCGCCGCTTGGTGACCGACTGCTTGAAGGCGGGTTTGGTCAGGATGGTCTCGGCCCTGGCGTTGATCATCTTGGCGGCGCCGGACAGGTCCTTGGCCCAGTGCGGGACCAGGCCCCAGCGCATCACGCGAACGCTGCGCTCGACCTCGGCCTCGCCGGACTCGTCGTCCGCGGGCTTGCGCTCGACCACGGCCATGACGTGCTTGGTGGGGGCGATGTTGTAGTCCGCCCCCGGTGCCTCGTCGCCGGTCCCGTCCACCGCGTCGAACTCGGCCGCCAGCAGCGCCGGGTCCTTGGTGGAGGCGTACCTACCACACAAAACCGATCACCTCCGAAGTCCCAATCGTCCCACGCCGGGAACACCTGTGCGAGCCACCCCGAATCGCATGCGGGATCATTCAGGGCATGACTCAGCACTGGTCAGCCCCCAGCGCGTCCGGCCCAGTCCACTCGACGGTGCCGGTGCCCGGCTCGAAGTCGATCACGAACCGCGTCCTGGTGCTCGCGGCGCTGGCCGACGGGCCGTCGACGGTCCACGCTCCGCTGCGCAGCCGTGACACCGTGCTGATGGCGGCGGCGCTGACGTCGCTCGGTGTCGGGTTCACCGACCGCGAGGACGGCGGCTGGGACGTGCTGCCCGGTCTGCTGCGCGGTCCGGCCGACGTCGACTGCGGCCTCGCGGGCACGGTCATGCGCTTCCTGCCGCCCGCCGCCGCGCTGGCCGAGGGCGAGATCCGGTTCGACGGCGACCCGCACGCCCGCATCCGGCCGATGAGCACCGTGCTGGGTGCGCTGCGGTCGCTCGGTGCGGAGATCGACGGCGACTCGCTGCCGTTCACGTTGCACGGCACGGGTTCGGTGCCCGGCGGCGAGGTGACGATCGACGCGTCGGGTTCGTCGCAGTTCGTCTCGGGCCTGCTGCTGTCGGCCGCGCGGTTCGACAAGGGCGTGACGGTCCGGCACTCCGGCAAGCCGGTGCCCTCGTTGCCGCACATCGACATGACGGTGCAGACGCTGCGCTCGGTCGGCGTCGAGGTGGAGACCGACGGCACCACGACGTGGCGCGTCGAGCCCGGCGTGATCAAGGCGCGGACCTGGCACGTGGAGCCGGACCTGTCGAACGCGACGGTGTTCCTCGCGGCGGCCGCGGTGACCGGCGGCGAGGTGACGGTGCCGCACTGGCCCTCGGTGACCACCCAGCCCGGTGACTCCGTGCGCGGCATCCTGGAGCGGATGGGGTGCAGCGTCGAGGTTTCCGAGCGTGGACTGACCGTGCGCGGCCCGGCGAAGCTGTCCGGTGTGGACATCGACCTGCGCGACGAGAGCGAACTGACGCCGACCGTCGCCGCGCTGGCCACCCTCGCCGAGGGCCGCACGATCATCCGCGGCGTCGCGCACATCCGCGGCCACGAGACGGACCGGATCGCCGCGCTGGTCAACGAGATCAACGCGGTCGGCGGCAACGCCACCGAGACCGAGGACGGCCTGATCATCGACCCGAGGCCGTTGCACGGCGGGGTGTGGCAGGCCTACGCCGACCACCGGATGGCGACGGCGGGCGCGATCATCGGCCTGGTGGTGCCGGGCATCGAGGTGGACGACATCGGCAGCACCACCAAGACCATCCCGGACTTCCCGGGCATGTGGAACGCCATGCTCACCGGGGGCGCGTAGAAGTGAGCAAGCGGGACTGGCGCAAGCTCGACGAGACCGACGTGCGGGTGCGCCCCGGCAAGGGGACGCGGCCGCGCAGCAAGAGACGACCCGAACACGCCGACGCCGAGACCGCGATGGTCATCGGCGTCGACCGGGGCCGGTGGACGTGCGCGTTGGACTCCGACGTCGTCGTCACGGCGATGCGTGCGCGCGAACTGGGCCGCACGCCCGTGGTGGTCGGCGACCGGGTCGGCATCGTCGGTGACACGTCGGGCCTGCCGGACACGCTGGCCCGCATCGTGCGCGTCGAGGAACGCACCTCGGTGCTGCGCCGGACCGCGGACGACACCGACCCGTTCGAACGCGTCGTCGTCGCGAACGCCTCCCAGCTCATCATGGTCGTGGCGCTGGCCGATCCCCCGCCGCGCACGGGTTTCATCGACCGCTGCCTGGTCGCCGCGTACGCCGGCGGCCTGGAACCCGTGCTGTGCCTGACGAAGTCGGACCTCGCCTCCCCCGACTCGCTGCTCGCGCTCTACACCGAACTCGACGTGCCGGTCGTCGTCACGCGCTCCGACGAGGAACCCGCCGAACTCCGCGCGCGACTGGCCGACACGGTGTCGTGCCTGATCGGCCACTCCGGCGTCGGCAAGTCCACGCTGGTCAACAAGCTCGTGCCGGACGCGAACCGCGCGGTCGGCGTGGTGTCCGGCGTCGGCAAGGGCCGGCACACCTCGACCCAGGCCGTGGCGTTGCGGCTGCCCGGCGGCGGCTGGGTCGTGGACACGCCGGGCATCCGCTCGTTCGGCCTCGCGCACATCACGCCGGACGACATCGTGAAGGCGTTCCCGGACTTCGCCGAGGCCGCCGAGGAGTGCCCGCCGGGCTGCGGTCACCTGGGTGCGCCCGAAGATCCCGACTGCATGCTGGACGAACTGGTGCCGGACGCGCCGGGCCGGCTCACGTCGTTGCGGCGGCTGCTGGCCTCGCGGGCCGGGTTGGACGATTACACGGATTGAGGTTGCGCAGGTCAGTCACACTGTCCCTTGTGAACAGACGCCTGGGGGCTCTGGTGTTGCTGGCCGCGCTGACCGCGTGCTCGACGCCGGCACCATCCCCCGCCCCCGCCACGCCCCGACTCCGCGACCTCGCCTCGGTCGACGCCTGCGCGCTGCTCGGCGAGCCGGACTTCGGCAAGCCGCTCACGAAGGCGCCGGAACCGCTCAACGAGCCGCTGAGCTGCCGGTGGTCGATCGAGGGCCAGAAGGTGTGGATGAGCGTCGAGAACGAGTCGCTGGAGCAGGCGAAGGTCCGCGTCCGGGACGGGTCGGAGCTCACCGTCGAGGGCCGCAAGGCGTGGTGGGGCGTGCAGACGGACTTCACCGCCGAGCCGTCGACCAGCCTGGGCACCGTCGTGACCGAACTCGCGGCGGACCGCGTGCTGGTGATGACGGCCGAGAAGATCCCGGGCAACTACGACGTCGGGTCGGTCGCCCGCACGCGGTCCGTCGCGGTGGTGCAAAGGTTGTTCTCATGATCCGACTGCTGCCCGTGCTGCTCCTCGTCCTCGCCGCCTGCTCGACCGCCCCGACGTTCGCGGACGCCGACCCGTGCGCGTTGCTCAAGGACGGCGACGCGGGTGCGCTGAAGGGCACCCCCGCCAAGTCAGGCCAGTCGTGCGACTTCCAGTTCGACTCGCTGACCGCGAAGCTGACGCTGGTCGAGGCGGCCTACGCGGACGAGTCGGGCCCGTTGCTGTCCGACGGCGGCTTCGGCCGGGTGATCGCCGGTGGTGAGGCCGAGAGCAACAACCGCCCGTTGACCACCCGCTGCAAGGACTCCGCCGGTGTCGTGACCTGCGACGCCGTCCTGGAGGTGCGGGAGCGGCAGCTCGTCCGGTTCCAGGTGGTCCAGCGCGACGACGACCGCAACGCGGTCGGGCAGGTCCTCCAGGGCCTCGCCGCCAAGGTCTTCGAAAGGCTCCCTAAGTGAGACGCCTGCTGCCGTTGCTGCTCCTGGTCGCGGGCTGCACCGCCACCCCCGTGGCGACCCCCGCACCCACCACCACAACGACGACGACCACGGAGACGACGGTCATCACGACGTCGCCCCGCATCGACACGCCCAAGAAGCTGCCGCCGGACCCGTGCGAACTGCTCGCCTCGACCGACTTCGACACCCCGTTGGTGCGCCCGCCGACACTTCGCCGGGACCTGCCGCGCACGTGCGAGTTCCGAGAGGGCACCGGCGTCGCGTCGGACATGGTCGTGCTGGTGTCGTTCGGGGAGATCTACCTGAAGCCCCCGGACGCGCCGGAGATGCTGATCGAGGGCCACTCGACCGCGATCATGTTCACGAACCGGGCCGGCGTCAACGGGTGCGGCTACGTCGTCGCCGTCAACGCGAACGAGTCGTTCATGGTCCTCGTGAACCTGCCGAACGCCAACTCCTCCCAGCTCTCGCAGATCGCGCTCGGCAAGACGCAGAAGGCGTTCAAGCGGCTCGTCACAACCTGACGCGCTGTCTCGTCCACCGGTCATGAAGGTATTCGTGATCGGTGCGTCGGGCGTCCTCGGACGGGAAGCGGTGCCGCAGTTGGAGGCGGCCGGGCACGAGGTCGGGGTGCTGGACCGGCACACGACCTCGATGTTCGACGCCGACCAGCTGGCGCGCGCGTTGACGGGCTACGACGCCGTCATCAACCTCGCCACCCGCATCCCGCTCTCCGCGAAGGCCGTGCTGGCCAGCGCATGGGCGGAGAACAACCACATCCGCACCGCGGGCAGCGCGGCGTTGGTGCGGGCGGCGACCAAGGCCGGGGTCGGGCGGATCGTGCAGGAGGGCATCTCGTTCGTCTACGCGGACGGCGGTGACCGCGAACTCGACGAGAGCGCGCCGCTGAAGCCCGTCGGGCACATCGCGAGCTCGGTCACGGCGCAGGAGAACGTGCTCAGCCACCCCGGCGGCGTGTTCCTGCGCTACGGCCTGCTGATCGGCGGCCAGGCGCAGTCGCCGCCGGTGCTCGTCGGCGACGGCTGGATGACCGTCGTGCACCCCGCGGACGCCGCGTCGGCAGCGATCGCCGCCCTCGACGCGCCCGCCGGGATCTACAACGTCGGCACGCCGGTGCTCAAGCGGGACACCGGGATCACGCGCATGCCGAAGTTCTTCGGGAAGTTCGCCCTGTCGTTCGAGATCTTCGGCAGGTCGCAGCGGGTGGTGAGCACGAAGCTCACCGAGGCCACCGGCTGGCAGCCCCGTCACTGACCCATGTGCGGGTACCTGTGGTCCGTCGGCGGCACCAGGGTCTCCTTGATGGCACGCGGGCTCGTCCACCGCTGGAGGTTGTAGATCGAGCCCGCCTTGTCGTTGGTGCCGGAACCGCGCGACCCGCCGAACGGCTGCTGTCCCACCACCGCGCCGGTCGGTTTGTCGTTGACGTAGAAGTTGCCCGCCGCGAACCGCAACGCGCGATGAGCCTGTTCGACGGCGACGCGGTCACGGGCGAACACGGCACCGGTGAGCGCGTACGGCGTTGACGTGTCGATGGTTTCCATCATCTTCGGGAAGTCCGCGTCCTCGTAGACGTGCACGGCGAGGATCGGGCCGAAGTACTCCGTGGTGAAGATGTCGTGGTGCGGGTCGGTGCCCAGCAGCACGGTCGGGTCGACGAAGTAGCCCGTCGAGTCGTCGCACGTGCCGCCCGCCAGCACCTCGACCGAAGTGGACGCGGACGCCATCAGCAGCGCTTCCTTGTGCTTCGCGAACGCGC
Organism: Lentzea sp. JNUCC 0626; assembly: GCF_043632865.1. NCBI lineage: Bacteria > Bacillati > Actinomycetota > Actinomycetes > Pseudonocardiales > Pseudonocardiaceae > Lentzea > Lentzea sp. JNUCC 0626. The sequence continues at coordinate 8,296,123 of NZ_CP171635.1, read as the reverse complement.
GTGCGTCGATCACGGCACCGCCGAACACCGACAGGTCCGTGACATCGCCGTAGGACAACGACTTCGTGACGTCGAGCAGCTGCTCGCGCACCCCGCCCTCCCACAACGACCTGGCGATGTACGCGCGGGACGCCGCCGAGCACTTCTGGCCCTGGTACTCGAAAGCACCGCGCACCAGGCCCGTGACGAGGGCCCGCGGATCAGCCGAAGCGTGTGCCAGCACGAAGTCCTTGCCACCGGTCTCGCCGACGACGCGCGGGTAGGCGCGGTAGTTGTCGAGGTTGCCCGCCATGGTCTGCCACAACGCCTTGAACGTCCGCGTCGAGCCGGTGAAGTGCAGGCCCGCGAAGAACCTGTCCCGCAACGCCACCTGGCTGAGCGCCTGCCCGTCGCCGGTCACCAGGTTGATCACGCCCGGCGGCAGCCCGGCCTCCTCGAGCAGCCGCATCGTGAAGTGCGCGGCCAACTGCTGCGTCGGCGACGGCTTCCACAGCACCGTGTTGCCCATCAACGCGGGCGCGAGCGGCAGGTTGCCCGCGATGGCGGTGAAGTTGAACGGCGTGATCGCCACGACGAACCCGTCGAGCGGCCGGTGGTCCATCCGGTTCCACACGCCCGGCGAGGAGATCGGCTGCTCTTCGAGGATGCGACGGCCGAAGTGGACGTTGTAGCGCAGGAAGTCGATGAGCTCGCACGCCGCGTCGATCTCGGCCTGCTGCACGGACTTCGACTGGCCGAGGATCGTGGCGGCGTTGAGCGTGTCGCGCCACGGACCGGCGAGCAGGTCGGCCGCGCGCAGCAGCACGGCGGCACGTTCGTCGAACGGCAACTCCTGCCAGCCCGGTGCGGCGTGCTGAGCCGCGCGCATGGCGTCGGCGACGTCGGAGTTGGTGGCCTGGGCCGTGACACCGAGGACGTGCCTGTGGTCGTGCGGCTGCACGACGTTCAGGCGTTCGCCGCCGCCCATGCGCTGCTCACCGGCGATGGTCATCGTCAGCTCGTGCGTGGTGCCTTCGAGCTCATCGATGCGTGCCTTCAGACTGGCCCGTTCGGCGCTGCCGGGTGCGTAGGTGCGCACGGGCTCGTTGACCGGTTCGGGTGCAGACGTGACAGCGTCCATTCCCCCATCGTGGCACGCGGTAGTAGGGTCCGTCGGGTGGCGCGGGTGACAGGCATCGGCGGGGTTTTCCTGCGTTCTAGAGACCCTGTGCGGTTGGCCGCCTGGTATCGCGACAACCTGGGCGTGCCGATGAGCGAGAAGGGCACCGTCACCTTCCACTGGCTCGACACGGCGACGAACGAGCACCCCGGCACGACGACGATGGCGTTGTTCGCGCACGACACGGACTACATCGGCGAACCCCACCAGCGCACGATGCTGAACCTGCGGGTCGACGACCTGGCGTCGCTGATGGCCAAGCTCAAGGCGCGCGGCGTCGAGGTGCTGCCCGACACCGAGGACTCGGAGTTCGGCATGTTCGGCTGGTGCGTCGATCCCGAGGGCAACCGGATCGAGCTGTGGGAGCCGGCGGAGGGCATGTGAGCGTGTTCGACGAGGCCGTCAAGGCATTGCGGGAGTGGCAGACCGACGACCAGCCGTTCCAGCTCCACCCCGGTGATCTCGGCTGGTACCGGCGTTTCGGTGCCAAGGCGGCCGACGACGCGGTCCGGATCTGGCACGTCGACGGGGAGATCGTCGCCGTCGGGCTGCTGGACGGCACCGACCTGCTGAGGTGCACGATCGCGCCCGAGCTGCGGCAGGACTTCGAACTGGCTCAGCGGCTGGCCGACGACGTCTGCACTCCCGAACGCGGTGTCCTTCCCGCCGGGACCGTCTACGTGGAATCCCCGCGCGGCACGCGGTTCCAGGAGTTGATGTTCGAACGCGGCTGGCAGTCCGACGAGCCGTGGACGCCGTTGCGCCTCGCTCTCGGTGCTTCCTCGCTGCTGGATCCCGACGTGTCGATCGAGGTCATCGGGCACGATCAGGCCGATGTGCACGCCGCCGTGATCCGGGCGTCGTTCGAGAAGTCGACGTTCACCGAGGAGCGCTGGCACGCGATGGCGGTCGGGTCGCCGTACGCGGACGCCCGCAGCCTGGTCGCGCTCGACCGGGGTGTCGCCGTGGCCACGATCATCGTGTGGTCAGCGGGTCCGGGCAGGCCGGGGCTGATCGAACCGATGGGGGTGCACCGCGACCATCGGGGCAAGGGCTTCGGCACGGCGATCACCATCGCCGGAGCGGCCGCGTTGCGGGAGCTGGGTTCGTCGAGCGCGCTCGTGTGCACGCCCTCGTCGAACGCGGGCGCGGTCGCCACCTATCGGGCAGCGGGGTTCACCGCGCTGCCCGAGGTGTTCGACCAGCGGCGTGACTAGAGGAGCTCCAGCACGAACGGCAGCTCCTGCGCCGCGTACCAGGCCAGTTCGTGGTCCTCGGCGCTGCCCAGGGTGAACTCGGCGTCCGGGTCGCCCATGTCCGCCGCGTCCACGACGTCGGCGGCCGCGCGCACGTCCTGCTCGGCCTCGGCCGTGTCCAGGTGCACCGACGCGACGTCCTTCAGCGTGAACGAGCCGCCGACCTTCACGACCGAGAAGTCGAGGTCGGGCCGCAACGTCACGTCGTCCATGTCGACCGCGAGCACTGCGCGCCGGGGTTCCGCCTTCTCGTCGGCCGCGAGCAGCCGCAGGGAGGCCCGTGCGGCGTCGAGCATCGCCGCGTACTCGAGTTCCTCGGTGTCGCCGGCCGCGTAGGACTCGCGCAACGCCGGCGTCAGCGCGAACGCCGTGCCGGTCACCGGAGCCAGTTCGCCGCTCTCGACGAACGTGCGCAGCATCGGCACCGTGGCCGGGATGTAGACCCTCATGCGCTCGCCGTCCCCATCAGTTCCTCCACCGACTCCTCGACCATGGTCGCGAGAACGTCCACATCGGACATGGCGTCGCGGTCGCCGTTCAGCCCGAAGTACACACCGCCGTCGTACGACGTCACCCCGATGGCCAGCGCCTGGTTCTTGGCGAGCGGGACGACCGGGAAGATCTCGGTCATTCTCGCCCCCGCCGCGTACAGGGGCACCTGCGGGCCGGGAACGTTCGTGACGATCACGTTGAACAGCCGGCGGCTGAACGAGCTCGCGGCCCTCGCGCCGAGCGCGTGCAGCGTCGGCGGGGCGAAGCCGGAGACCTTCACCAGCGCGTCGGCGGCGACGGACTGGCCGGACTCCTGGTGTGCGCGCATCGCGTGGCTCACGTGGTGCAGGCGCACGACCGGGTTGGGCTCGCCCACCGGGAGATCGACCAGGTAGGCGCTGACGTTGTTGCCGGAGTCCGGGTCGGCCTCGCGCACTGAGAGCGGGGCCATCGCGCGGATCGTGGTGCTGCCGGTGACGTTCTCGCCGCGGCTGAGCAGCCAGTTGCGCAGGGCACCGGACAGGGCCGCGAGCACCACGTCGTTGACCGTGCCGCCGTGTGCCTTGCGGATGGCGCGCAGGTCGTCGAGCTGGGCGCGCGCGACGGAGAACCGGCGCTGCGGCGAGGTGATGCGGACGTTCAGCGGGGTGCCGGGCGCGGGCGTCGCGGCGGTGCGGACGGCCTGGGCGAGGATGCCGAACGCGTTGAAGACCTTCTCGACGGTGTTGACCGTGTCGAGGACGGCGCTGCGGGCGTTCTCGACGAGCTCGCCGGGCCGTTGCACGATGTCGGTGACGGCGTCGGCCACGAGCTGGAGCCCGCCCGGTTCGGGTTGCGGCATCCAGAGGTTCTCGACGTTGGTGCGCGGCGTCGGCGAGACGTCCAGCATGACCTGGCCGATCTCCAGCGACGCGATGCCGTCGATCATGGCCTGGTGGGTCTTGGTGATGACCGCGGTCTGGTTCCCCTCCAGGCCTTCGACCAGGTAGATCTCCCACAGCGGGCGGGAGTGGTCGAGCGGCCGCGACATCAGGCGCGCGACGAGGTCGTGCAGCTGGGTGTCGTTGCCCGGCTTGGGGAGCGCTGACCTGCGCACGTGGTAGGTGACGTCGAAGTCCGGATCGTCCACCCAGACCGGGCGCGCGATGCGGCCGGGGACGTGCACGACCTTCTGGCGGTAGCGCGGCACGAGGCTCAGGCGCTGCTCGATGAGGTCGACGAGCTTGTCGTAGTCGAATCCCGCCTTGGGCCTGCGGAAGACGGCCACGCCACCGACGTGCATCGGCGTCGTGGAGCCCTCCATGTACAGGAACGAGGCGTCCAGCGCTGACAGTCGGTCCGGCATGCAGCCCAGCCTAGTGGCGTTCGCCGTCCATCAGCTTCTGCAGCACGGCGCGTTCGCGCGGATCGCGGTCGTGTCGCTGCAACCGGATGCGCGCGGCCTCCGGAATCGCGTCCTTGGCCTTCGGGTCGACGTTGGCCATGAACGACCTCAGGAACCGCCAGCGCGTCAGCTTCATGACCGGCGCGAGGTGGGCGACCGTGAGCGAGACCCAGCTGAGCGCGACGTCGAGCCTGCGGTCACCCTTCGTGGCGCTCGCCCAGTCCAGGACCACCGGCCCCTCCGGCCCGAGCACGACGTTGCCGGGGTGCAGGTCGAGGTGCAGCAGGTCGCCCTCGCCCTCCAGGAAGTCGGGCGCCGCGATGACGTCGAGACGGTGGTGCAGGTCGGCGAGGTCCGCGCCGAGACTGCCGGCGAGCCACGGCTTGCGGCCGATCTCCTCCGACATCCGCGGGCCGGGCACGTACTGCATGACGAGTTCCTGCTCGGTGGCCTCGTGCACGCGCGGAACGGGGATGCCGTGACCGCTCAGGTACATCATCATCTCGGCCTCGCGCCGCAGGTCACGACCGGTGCGGGTGCGCTTGACCAGCAAGCCGTCAGACCGGATGAAGACATCCGATTCCTGCCCGCTCGCGAGATGTTGACGTTGCGCGACGCTGCGCATACCTGCCGTCATGTGACGATCATCATCGATATGATCCGAAACACAAGGGCCGAACGGCTCTAGTGCGGCTCTTCACCCGTTTGAGCTCGGCGTGCGTCGTTCTGGCACTCTCTTCCGGTGGAGATCTCGCCCAAGGACCGCTTCGTCACCGTCTACGGCCGCAAGCCAGTGCTGGAAGCGCTGGACGACCCGGCGTTGTCGGTGGACAAGGTGGTGCTCGCCGACACGGCTCGCGGCCCCGCCGCCCGCGAGATCCTCGACGCGGCGCGAGGGCGTGGGGTTCAGGTCCAGCGCGCCACCGCCCAGCGCGTGAAGGTGCTGGCGGGCAACGGCAAGCAGGACCAGGGCGTGCTGGCCGACGTCGTCGCCCCGCGCATGAAGCCACTGGCTCTGGCGTTGGAAGAGGGCTCGATGCGTTCGGTGCTGGTGCTGGACGGCATCACCACGCCCGCGAACGTCGGCATGATCCTGCGCACCGCGACCGCCGCGGGCATCGACGGCATCGTCGTCCCCCGCCGAGGCGTCGCCTCGATCGACCCGCTCGTGGTGAAGGCCTCCGCCGGAGTGGCTTTCCGAGCGCCCGTGCTGCGCTGCGGCACCTCGGCGGAGGCCTCGGCTTTGTTGCGGGCTTCCGGTTTCGCGTTGTTCGCGTTGGATTCCCACGCGTCCGACACGATTTATTCCGCCTCTTTCGAAGGCCCGGTGGCCTTCGTGCTCGGCGGCGAAACATCCGGAATCAGCGACGACGTGGCCCAGCACATCACGTCACGACTGACGATTCCGATGGCGGCGGGCGTGGAATCCCTGAACGTGGCCTCAGCGGCAGCCGTGCTCTGCTTCGAACTGGTCCGCCGAGGTTTGTGACGCCCGTCAGATCCAGTCGACGTGGTACCCGTTCACCCGCGGGTACCCGAGCAACGACGTGCACGCGGCCACCGACGGCTCACCCCGAACCCGGCCGATCGTCCCGTACGAGTCCCAGACCCCCAGACCGTTCGTGCAGTGCGCAACGGCCCTGAACCGCCCGGGCCGCCCGTCGTCGCAGTAGACCTCGACGGTGCGCCCGTCCCGCAGATAATCCTCGTAGCAACCGCGTTCCTGAGCCTGCGCGGGTGATGCAATTGCCGTGGCTGCAATGGCGACTGCAACACAAGCGACAATTCTTCGCATTTTCTCCCCTATGCAATCCGACCGGCTGACCAAAAAGACGCTAGCCGCTGCCGTTTTAAGGGGCAATGACGCCGCAGGGTGAACCCTCAATCGCGGAGTGCGATCGCTAGCAGGATTTCCAACTCCTCAAGGGTGGACCGTGTCGACCGATGGTGGACACCGACCATGCCGGCCTCCGCGGCCCCTCGGACGTTGATCGCCAGGTCGTCGACGAACACGCATTCGGTTGTCTTGAGGTCGAGCTCGCGTGCCGTCAGCTCGTAGATCCGGGTGTCCGGCTTGGCCAGGCCGACCTCGCCCGAGATGACCGTCGCGTCCAGGAGGGCAGTGAGGTTCGGGGGTGGCTGCCACCAGCCGTCCGCGTTGGACAGCAGGGCTGTTTTGAGGCCCTGTTGCCTCGCCTTTTTGAGGGCGGTGAAGAGGGGTGGTTCTGCGGGGTTGTCCTCGCCGGGGTCGGTGAGGACGCCGCCGTAGTCGAGCACCAGGGCTTTGAGCACGGTTCGGACCGTACCCACACTTTCGGGTGTTCGGCGTCCTGATGTGGCGGCTCGTTCGCCTGGTTCGGCATGCCCCCAGGTATTCGTCGTCTCGCTCCGTATGAACCGCCCGTTGGTGGCGCCGCGTTTGTGCCGCTGCCTCGGCCTCGGCCTGTTTGGGTGCCGCTGCCGGTGCCCGTGCCGCCTGCTTTGGACGCCGGTCGGTTGGTCGGCGTCGTGTTGGAGGTGTTGGACGGGCGGCGGGTGGTCCGGTTGTTGCGGGAGGTTTGTGTGCCTTCTGTGGCTGCTCGGTTGGGTGCTTCGGTTCGGGCTTCGTCCACTCGGATGGTTCGGCCGCCTCGTGTTTGTCACCCTGCTCGGTTGGTCGGGGAGATTTCGGTGACTGTTCGGCGCGGTGGGCGGTTTTTCGCTGTGGCCGCTCGGGTCGAGCATCGGGGTGGGCGGTGGTGGTTCACGTCGTTTTCGGTGCTGGAGTGAGGTGGTTGCGTTGGGGTGCAAAGACTTTGACGAGCGTGGTCCAGTCATCGCCGCTTCGCGACGATAGGGATTGGGGCTTGACTTCGGGGCCCTTGCGAGGCGCTTCACGGACCGGAAAGGCCGGGCTGAAAAGCGCCCGGCCGAGCCACAAGTGGTAGCACCTCGCACCCAAAGTCAAGCCCCAATCCCACGCGTACGTGGCTGAGTTGCGTTGGCATGTCACCACACCGCTTTGCCGATCTGCGGCGCTCATGCGGGCTCGCCTTCGGCTTCGCGTGCCTGGGCAGCGTGCTGCCTGTCCGCCTTCACCCCCTGCCCCGCCTCACCCTCCTCCCCGCCCCGCCTCTCCTGCCCTGCCCCGCCTGCCCTGCCTCGCCCCCGCCTGCCCTGCCCTGCCCTGCCCCGCCTTGCCTCGCCTTGCCCCGCCCGCCTTGCCTCGCCTTACCTCGCCCCGCCCCGCCCCGCCCCGCCTTGCCTTGCCTCGCCCCGTCTCGCCTCGCGTCGCCCCGCCTGCCCTGCCCTCCGCAGGCCCGCCCCTCCCCGCCCTGCCTCCGCCGTCCTCCCCCGGAAATGCAGAGTGGGCCGCGTCCCTGAGGAACGCGGCCCACTCGGTGGTCGTGCGGTGGTGCTGGCTAGCGGGTCTTGCGCTGGTTCTTGGCTGCCTGACGGGCCGCCTCGCGGCGCTCCTTGCGGGTGCCGCCGCCCTGCTGGGCCTGGGCGCCACCCTGCTCGCCGTGCTCCTCGACGCCGCCGTCTTCTGCCGGGCCGCTGTAGCTCAGGTTCTGCTGGCCGGGGCCGCCGAGGCCCTTGCCGCGCAGGGCAGGCGGGATGGCGTTGCCGCTGGCCAGTTGGGCCATGGCCGGGCCCGCGGGGGCCTGGGCCTGCTGCTGTGCCTGCTGCTGGGCTGCTGCTGCGGCCCTTGCCCTGGCTCGGGCGCCGCCTCCGCCGCCGTTGCCCGAGACCTGCGGGAGCGCCTGCGGGGTGGCCGCGAGGGTCACCGGCACCTCCGGCTCGGCGGGCTGCTCGGGCTCTGCTGCCTCTACCTGGAGGTTGAAGAGGAAGCCGACGGTTTCCTCGCGCAGCGCGTCGAGCATCGCGTTGAACATCTCGAAGCCCTCGCGCTGGTACTCGATGAGGGGGTCGCGCTGCGCCATGGCGCGCAGGCCGATGCCCTCCTTCAAGTAGTCCATTTCGTACAGGTGCTCGCGCCACTTGCGGTCGAGCACCGAGAGGAGGACCCGGCGTTCCAGTTCACGGGTGGCGCCTTCGCCCACTCGGCCGTCGATGTCCGTCTCGCGGTTGCGGTAGGCCTCCATCGCGTCGTTCACGAGGGCGTCGCGGAGGAACTCGCGCGTGACGTCCTCATCGGACTCGAGGAGTTCGTCCGCGTTGACCGAGACCGGGTAGAGGGTCTTGAGGGCGGTCCAGAGCTTCTCGAAGTCCCAGTCCTCGGCGTAGCCGTCGGAGGTGGCGCCGTGGACGTACTCCTCGACGACGCTCTCGATCATGTGGTCGACCTGCTCGCGCAGGTCCTCGCCCGCGAGGACGCGGTGGCGCTCGGCGTAGATGACCGTGCGCTGGCGGTTCATGACCTCGTCGTACTTGAGGACGTTCTTGCGGATCTCGAAGTTCTGCTGCTCGACCTGGGTCTGCGCGCTGCGGATGGCACGGGTGACCATCTTGTGCTCGATCGGCTGGTCGTCCGGCACGTTCAGGCGCGTCATGACCATCTCGACCATGGCGGCGTTGAAGCGGCGCATCAACTCGTCCTGGAGGGACAGGTAGAAGCGCGACTCGCCCGGGTCGCCCTGACGGCCGGTGCGGCCTCGGAGCTGGTTGTCGATGCGGCGCGACTCGTGGCGCTCGGTGCCGAGGACGTAGAGACCGCCGGCCTCACGCACCTCGTCGGCCTCCGCCTTGCCGAGGGTCGTCAGTTCCTCGACGACCTTCGCCCACTCGGCCTCGTACTCCTCCGGCGTGGTGACCGGGTCGAGGCCGCGGTCGCGGAGCTCGTGGTCGGCGATGATGTCCGGGTTGCCGCCCAGCACGATGTCGGTACCGCGGCCGGCCATGTTCGTCGCGACGGTGACGGCGCCCTTGCGGCCCGCCTTCGCGATGATCAGCGCCTCGCGGTCGTGGTGCTTCGCGTTCAGGACCTCGTGCGGGATTCCCTTGCGCACCAACAGCTTCGACAGGTACTCGGAGCGCTCGACGCTCGTCGTGCCGATCAGGACCGGCTGGCCCTGCTCGTGCTTCTCGGCGATGTCCTCGGCGACGGCCTCGAACTTCGCCTCCTCCGTCTTGTAGACGAGGTCGGGCTGGTCGGTGCGCTGCGGCGGGCGGTTCGTCGGGATCGGGACGACGCCCAGCTTGTAGGTCTGGTGGAACTCGGCCGCCTCGGTTTCGGCGGTACCGGTCATGCCGCCGAGCTTCTCGTAGAGGCGGAAGTAGTTCTGCAGGGTGATCGTGGCGAGAGTCTGGTTCTCCGCCTTGATCTCCACGCCCTCCTTGGCCTCGATGGCCTGGTGCATGCCCTCGTTGTAGCGACGACCGGAGAGCACACGACCCGTGAACTCGTCGACGATCATCACTTCGCCGTTGCGGAGGATGTAGTCCTTGTCGCGGTTGTAGAGCTCCTTCGCCTTGAGGGCGTTGTTCAGGTAGCCCACCAACGGCGTGTTGGCCGCCTCGTACAGGTTGTCGATGCCGAGCTGGTCCTCGATGAACTCCACACCGAGCTCGGTGACGGCGACCGTGCGCTTCTTCTCGTCGTACTGGTAGTGGTACGACTTCGACTTCTCCTCGATGACCTCGATGCGGTCCTTCTGGGAGAGCTGGGTGACGTCGATGCCGCGCATGCGCGGGGCGAGGCGCGCGAACTCCGTGTACCAGCGAGCGGACTGCTCAGCCGGGCCGGAGATGATCAGCGGGGTGCGGGCCTCGTCGATGAGGATCGAGTCGACCTCGTCGACGATCGCGAAGTAGTGGCCGCGCTGCACGCACTCGTCCAGGCTCCACGCCATGTTGTCGCGCAGGTAGTCGAAGCCGAACTCGTTGTTCGTGCCGTAGGTGACGTCCGAGTTGTAGGACGCGCGGCGCTGGTCCGGCGTCATCTCGGAGAGGATCGCGCCGACCGTGAGGCCGAGGAAGCGGTGCACGCGGCCCATCCAGTCCGCGTCGCGCTTGGCCAGGTAGTCGTTCGTGGTGATGACGTGGACGCCCTTGCCGGCGATCGCGTTGAGGTAGACCGGCATGACCGAGGTCAGCGTCTTGCCCTCACCGGTGCGCATCTCGGAGATCTGACCCAGGTGGAGCGCCGCTCCACCCATCATCTGCACGTCGTAGGGCCTCTGACCCAGGGTGCGCTTCGCGGCTTCGCGGGCCACGGCGAACGCCTCGGGGAGCAGTTCGTCGAGCGACTCGCCCTCGGCGTAGCGCTTCTTGAACTCCTCGGTCTTGCCGCGCAACTCTGCGTCGGAGAGGTCCACCACCTCGTCTTCCAGGTGGTTGATGTGCTGTGCGATGTTGCGGAGGCGCTTGAGCATCTTGCCCTCGCCGGAGCGGAGCAGTCGGGACAGCACCATCTGGATAGACCTCATCACCTGTATCGCGGCGCGCCCACGTCGGACGCCTTTCCCCTGCCCATCGTAGGCAAGTCGCCAAGATGTGTGCACGGACACAGGCGGATTGCCACGCCCGACCTGGAATCCGCAGGTCAGGTGCTGTTTCCGGGATCTTCCCGAACCCACCTGTCGCCGGTGCCCCCACCTCGGCTACTGATGTGGTGAACGCATGAGGACCGCGTAAAGGTTCCTGGCCCGGCGGATTTCACCTTGACGGTGAACGTCACGGGGTCAAAAGGGGCCGGGTGGCGGTAGACGGCACGCCCGGGGCCAGCGCAAACGCACGCCGCCGCCCCGCACGCGAGGGGTGCGGGGCGGCGGCGGTCGAAGGAACGAGGGTCCGTGCGGGTCAGGCCAGCCTGATCACGCCGTAGTCGAATCCCTTCCGGCGGTAGACGACACTCGGGCGCCCGCATTCGGTGTCGGCGAACAGGTAGAAGTCGTGTCCGACCAGTTCCATCTCGTAGAGGGCCTGGTCGACGGTCATCGGTTTGGCGGCGTGCTCCTTTTCGCGTACGACGCGTCCGGGCAACTTGTCTTCGAGGCCGTCGTCCCAACGCTGCGCGGGCACTTCCGCCATGCCCTCGTAGTCGGCCTCGGGTGCGTCGAGCACCGCGGTCTTGGCGCGGCGCGACGTCATTGCTTCGCCGGCGGACTGGTCCATCAGCCCGCTTGTCGCTTCGGCCACCGAGATCGGGGCGCGGGCCCCGTGGTGGACGCGCCTGCGGTCGTGAGACCGACGCAGACGGTTCTCGAGCTTCGCGACCGCTGCATCAAGCGCGGCGTAGAAGTCACCCGCGCAGGCTTCGGAACGGACCACGGGTCCACGTCCCTTGCCGGTGATTTCGACCCGCTGGCAGTTCTTCGACTGGCGGCGGTTCGGTTCGTGGAAAAGCTCCACGTCGAAGCGGATGACCTTGCGGTCGTAGCGCTCAAGCCGGGCCAGCTTTTCGGCGACGTGAACCCTGTAGTGATCGGGCACCTCGACGTTGCGGCCCTTAACGACGATGTCCATACACGACCTCCCTCGCTTTGCTGCGAGCTATGGCTGGACTGCTTTAAAAGCGCCGTGGCGATCTTGGATCGCGGATGTGTCGCTGAGGGTTGTCCCCTCGCAGCTCTCACGGCGCCAGGATCATGGGCTGTTCGCCTCCTCCCCGCGGGCCGGGAACGCTGATAGCGGTGCACGTTAGCTTGGGATTCACCGTCGCGTAAGCCCCCTTGACGGGGGAACAACGAGATTTTTTGGTGACTACGCAGCGCGACGACAGCCTGTCGTCACTCACTTCCCGAGCGTGCTCCGAACCAAACCCCACAGCACCTCGCTCACCCGAACGGCGCACCCTCGTAGCTGCACTCGACGGCAGTCTCGCTGCGTCGAACGGCTCCCGTTGCGCCCTCATACCCAGCCAACGGGCGACCCGCGCGTCATGTTCCCGAAACCTGGAAGAGATCAATTCCGAACCACTTCCGGTACGCCTGACGCACTTCTTCTGGCGCCTTCGGGCAGTGCGGATGCCCGATCACGGGCCTGTCACGCCCGGCTGAACGGCGGATTTCGCCCAATCACGGACAAGGGTGTCGATCACCGCCGACACGGCACGCAGGGGCCATTCAATGAATAACCGCTGGTCAGCTCCATACGTGAATAATCGTTAACTTGAGGCGCGCGTGAGGGGGCCTTGAGCGGGTAGTGCGCGTGGCTGGGCAGTACGGCTGCGGGCGCTTGATCGTCCGTGCCGATGTGCGGACTGATCGGTTCCGAAACATCGGCTCAACAGTCGCTGGGACAAACGGGTCGAAACGAGTCACCGGATCTTGGGACGTCGTCACAGAACTCTTGCCGAGCAGGGGATTTCTCCTCGCGCAGCGGCGCCCGGAGATCGACAACGTCACCTGAACTTCACCCTTGTGGGCGGTGCCGAAAGACCCCGTGCGCGGTCCGTCCCCGGGCTGCCCCCGATTTTCTGTCAGACCTCGCCGCCATCCTGAATCCATGACAGCACTCGACCTCCTCGTCCCCGCCCACTGCTCAGGCTGCGGCCGCGCCGGAACTCCCTGCTGCGCCAAGTGCCTCGACACCTTCGGCCCGCCCGCGCGTGTGCAGGTGCCGGGTGTGGCGCCGCCTGTGTGGACACTCGCGCCATACGGAGGCGCGGCCCGCGAACTGGTGCTCGCCTTCAAGGAACGCGGCGCCCACGCACTGGCGGCCTGGTTCGGCGCCCTCGTGGCAGCCGCCCTGCTCGCGATCGGACCTCCACCTTGGACTCTCGTGCCGGCCCCCTCTCGCCGCAGTGCCGCGCGGGACCGAGGGGGCGACCACGTGCTGCGGATCGCGCGGGAGGTGGAGGTGGCCGCGGTGGCACCGGTGCTGCGGCTGGCGGCCGGGGTGGCGGATTCGGTGGGGCTGGGGCCGGGGGCTCGGCGGCGGAACCTGGAGGGGCGGGTGGAGGTGCACGGGGTGGAGGAGGCGTTCGGGGTGGAGGAGGCGTTCGGGGTGGAGGAGGCGTTCGGGGCGGCCGGGTTGGTGGGCGCGCGGGGGCCTGGGCCGCCTGGGGGCTTGGCTCCGCCGAGGGCTGGGCTGCGGTCTGGCGGCGCCGCTGGGACCACGGTGCTGCTGGACGACGTGGTCACGACCGGGGCTACGGCTTCGGCCTGTGTGCGGGCGTTGAGGCAGGCCGGGGTGCGGACGCACGCCGTGCTGGTGCTGACGTCGGCTCGGCCGCCCAGGCCCGGCGAGTAGGGACCGCTGGGGATCTCGACGGCGCGGCTCATGCCGCACGCCGCCAGCAGCGCGGCTGGCGTTGCGCAGCTCTCGCGGTCAGCTCAGTTGCGAAGGCGAGCATGCGTCAGCTCGACCGAGCCGCCCCAGCGCCGTCCGCCAACTCCACGCCGTCAGCCGAACCACCGATCCCCCGCCGAACCGCGCACGTCCTGCGGCAGCCGGCCGAGGGATGCGCGAGCGGTCAGCCCGGGTAGAAGACCAGGGTGCCCGGCGGTACGCGGATCGCGCTCGACTTCCACACGTCCGTGATGTCCGAGGCCGACCACAGGCCCGAAGGGTCGACCACCTGCACCTGGCGTGCCGCCGCGGCCGCCACCGAGCCCACCGGGACGGTCAGGTTGGACTGGCTGTAGCGGTCCATCTTGTAGCCGTCCGTGTAGACCTTGCTGACCGGCCACGAAGGGAGGTTGGTGGAGACCGCCAGGACGTCCTGGGAGAGCCAGTCGATGGACTGGACCGCGGAGCCCAGGACCGTTGGTTGCAGTTGGCGGGGCAGGCGCAGGGCCACGTCCTGGGCGTTGCGGACTACCGAGGCCACGTAGAGCTTGCCTGCGATCACCAGGGCTGCCTTGGTCCCGTCGCGGGACAGGCGCATCTCGCTGATCGAGCCGAACGGCTGGAGGTCGGTGATGTTGACCGCCTTGGCCGTCCAGCTGCCGTTGTCGGCTCTGGTCACGCGGGCCACCGAGTTGCCGTTGACCGCGGTCCAGACTTCGGTGCCCGGTTCCTTGGGGCCGCTCGAGAGTTGCCAGGTCGGGCGGGTCAGGGTGGTGGCGCTCAGGTCCACTTCGGACAGGTCCTGTTCGAGTTCTCCTATTCGCAGGCGCATCGAGCTGCCTGCTCTGGAGACCACGGCCAGGCGGGAGCCGTCGAGGGACTGGGCGGCGGAGACGGCGTTGTAGGCGCCGGAACCCGCTGGGCCCTTGATCGGGTTGTTGTCGGTCAGGGAGCGGACGCTGCCGTCCGAGACGAGCATGCCCTGGAGGTTCGAGTTCAACGAGAGCAGCGCGTCGCCCGCTGTGCCCGCCACGTCGGACGGGCGGTAGTCGCGCTGGTCCGGAAGGATTTGCTGGCCGTCGACCAGGACGCGCACACGAGAGGAGGTGACGCCTGAGTACGACTTCACGACCTGCGCGACGATCTGCTTGCGCTTCTCCGGGGTCAGGTCCTTGCCGACGTTGGTGAGGTTGACTTCCAGGGCTCCGTCGTCGGATTCCTTGGTGTCGGAGAACTTGTCGGTGTCCGGGCCCAGGGCGCTGACGAGGGTGTCGCGTGTCGTGTCGCCGGGGCCTGCGAGCAGGAGTTCGGTGACGCGGGTCGGGATGCTCGTGGCCGGTGGGATCACGACGTAGCGCGGATCCGGCACCAGGACGGTGAACTCCGGGTTGTAGAAGTAGAGCGTCACGCGGCGGTACGTGCTGTTGAAGACGTTCTGCGGCATGACCACGCCGGTGGGCGGTTCGGAGATGCGCCACTGGTTCTCGGCGTTGCGCTCGACCTTCACGGCCTTCATGTAGTCGCCGAACAACGAGGTGAAGGCGTTGTCGCTGCCCAGGCGGCCGACGTTCTTGCCCTGCAGGAGAACGGTCTGCGTCTTGTCCTGCGCCGACGCGGAGGTCGGGACGGTCGAGAAGCCGGTCTCGATGATGGTCGGGTTCTTGGTGTCCCAGTTCTTGTTCGCGTCGGGCGTCAGGAACGCGCGGGCCGCCGCGTACTCGCCGTCCGGGTTCGCCGTGGCTTCGAGGAACTGGCGCACGAGCGTCAGCGGGTCGATGTTCGGCAACGGCTCGGGGGCCGCCGGCGTGTTGGACGCCTTGTTGTCCTTCGAGCCGATCGGCTTCGGCTGGGTGTTCGTGGGGATCGCGGCGCACCCGGTGAGCGTCACGAGCACGAGCAGCAGCAACGCGAGGCGCTTCACCGCACTTCCTCCGAAACCTCGTCCACCTTCGCGGCGGGGGTGCCGTCGACGGGCTCGGCGGGCTGCCAGGTGATCTCCTCGGGACGCAGCTCGATCTCGCCCGGCTCCTCCTCGGGGAGCGGTTCCTCCACGACGGCGACGGGTTCGAGTTCGAGGGCGGGGGCCAGCGGCAGCGGGCTCTCGCGGAGTTCCTCGCCGTGGCGGCGGGGCAGCGTCAGGCGGAACACGGCGCCGTGGCCGGGTTCGCCCCACGCCTCCAGCCAGCCGCCGTGCAGGCGGGCGTCCTCGAGCGAGATCGAGAGGCCGAGGCCGGTGCCGCCGGTGCGGCGGTTGCGCGACGGGTCAGCGCGCCAGAAGCGGCTGAACACCAGGTCCGCCTCGCCCTGGCGCAGGCCGACGCCGTGGTCCCGCACGGTGATGGCGACGGCGTCGTCGTTGCCGCGCATGGTGAGTTCGACGGGCTGGCCCTCGCCGTGGTCGATGGCGTTGGCGAGCAGGTTGCGCAGGATTCGTTCCACGCGGCGGGAATCGAGCTCCGCGACGAGTTCCGAGTCAGGCAGGTCCAGCACGACCGGCGAGTTGGCCGAAGTCGAGATCGCGCGCACCGAGTCGTGCGCGCGGCGGGCGAGCACGCGGATGTCGACCTGGTCGGCGGTGAGTTCCTCGACACCGGCGTCCAGGCGCGAGATCTCCAGCAGGTCGCCCAGCAACGACTCGAACCGGTCGAGCTCGTCGACCAGCAGCTCGGTGGAGCGGGCGAGACCGGCGGGGAACTGCTCGCGCGAGGCGTGCAGGACGTCCGCGGCCATGCGGACCGTCGTCAACGGCGTGCGCAGCTCGTGCGAGACGTCCGAGGTGAACCGGCGTTGCAGCTGGCCGAACTCCTCCAGCTGCTTGAACTGGGCCTGGATCGACTCGGCCATCTCGTTGAACGACTCGGCCAGCCGGGCCACGTCGTCCTCACCGACGACGTGCATTCGTTCGTGCAGCGTGCCGTCCGCGAATCTCTCCGCGACCTCGGCCGCCTGCCGGACGGGCCGGACGACCTGCCGCGTCACGAGGTTGGCGATCAACGCCAGCAGCACGAGCAACACGATGCCGCCGACCGCCAGCGTCGACTGCACGACCTCGGCCGTGCGCTGCTCGGCGGTCAGCGGGAAGATCAGGTACAGCTGCATGGAACGCGCGTACGTGCTGATCGGCAGGCCCACGACGAACAACGTGGTCGGCTGGCCGTCGCGCTGCACCGTGTGGATCTGGGTGCCGGAACCGCCGTCCTCGACCATCTCGCGCAGGCCGCGCGGCACGTCGTCGAGCTTGCCGACGGACGGCACGCGCCCACCACCGGCCGAGCTCTGCCCGTCCGCCAGCACCGGTTCGAACGCACCGGCGCCCGCCGTCGTGGCGTCCGTGCCGGCACCGCCCACGGCGAGCTTGTTGATCGCGCTGGTGAACCGCGTCTGCACGCTGTCCGGACCGGGGTTGAGACCCACCAGGTCGGACTGGATCAGCGCGCGCGAGGCCAGCGCCTGGCGCACCGCGGCCTCGTCCTTGGTGCTCAGCAGCTGGTTGGTGATCTGCATCTGCAGCACCATGCCCAGCACGAACACCACGGCCGACGAGAGCGCGAGCGTGGACACGACGACGCGCAGCTGGAGCGAACGACGCCAGAGGTCACCAAACGCGGCCCACCGCTTGCGCGCTTCCTCGACGAGGAACCGCGCCCGAGCGGCGACCGGCCGTACGAACTTCATACGCCACCTGTCACGGAGGGCCGGCCTTGTACCCGACACCGCGAACAGTCAACACCACCTCAGGGTGTTCCGGGTCCCGTTCGACCTTGGAACGCAGCCGCTGCACGTGGACGTTCACCAGGCGCGTGTCGGCGGCGTGGCGATAACCCCACACCTGCTCGAGCAGCACCTCGCGGGTGAACACCTGGCGCGGCTTGCGGGCCAGCGCGACGAGGAGGTCGAACTCCAGCGGCGTGAGCTGGATCGGCCTGCCCTCGCGCAGCACCTCGTGGCCGGGGACGTCGATCGTGAGATCGCCGATCTGCAGGACCTCGGACGGCTCGGCCTCGGTGCGCCGCAGGCGCGCCCGGATGCGAGCCACCAGCTCCTTGGGCTTGAACGGCTTGACGACGTAGTCGTCCGCACCGGACTCGAGGCCCAGCACCACGTCGACCGTGTCGCTCTTCGCGGTGAGCATCACGATCGGCACGCCCGACTCGGACCTGATCGCCTTGCAGACGTCGATGCCGTTCATGCCCGGCAACATCAGGTCGAGCAGCACGAGGTCGGGCTTGAGCTCGCGCAGCGCGGGCAGGGCACGGGCACCGTCGGCGACCACCGCGGTGTCGAAGCCCTCCCCGCGCAACACGATCGTCAGCATCTCCGCCAGGGCGGGGTCGTCATCGACGACGAGCACGCGTGCCTTCATACCCAACATCGTTGCACTGCCGGTCGGGAGTTCGCGCACCGCCCACGTTGAGTTACCGCTGGTGGCGGTGCGCGCTCGTTCGGTCACCGGCCGGAACTGTCGTTCCACGTCCCCCACCTCACCCCGTTTGACCTGTTCGTCGCCGGAGTAAGCGCGCGCGGATCACCTTTCGTTACCAGGTGTTCTCACCCCGTGCGGACGCCTGCGGCCAGCCAGATGCGCGCGTCACCCACCTTCCGGGGATCGGTGATCGCCGGCACCGCGCGCTCGTGCCGCGCGGCGAGATCGACCTGATGCGTCACCTCGGCGTCCCAGCCGTGGCTCTCCAGCCACCCGACCGGATCCTCCACGTCGGACTGCCAGCGGGCGTCCAGCTGGTCGAACCGCCGGTGCACGGCCTTCATCTGCGGCAACTCGCGGAACGCGCGGTTGACGTGTTCGAGCGCGAGCGTGCTGTCCTTCGCCGACAGCGCGCTCACCCAGTGCAGGAGCCGTTCACCGGCGTCCGGGGGCAGGAACA
The DNA here is from genome assembly GCF_043632865.1 of Lentzea sp. JNUCC 0626. Taxonomy (NCBI): domain Bacteria; kingdom Bacillati; phylum Actinomycetota; class Actinomycetes; order Pseudonocardiales; family Pseudonocardiaceae; genus Lentzea; species Lentzea sp. JNUCC 0626. The sequence continues at coordinate 8,277,775 of NZ_CP171635.1, read as the reverse complement.
TGAAGAGGCCCTCCAGCAACCACGCCGTGGGCCTCTTCGGGTCGAACCCCGCGCGGATGAGCGCTGTCGGCCAGTCCTCGCGCAGATCGCACGGGACCACCACGCGGCCGCACGCCGGTTCGGCGCGCAGGTCGTGCAGGGCGTCCTCCTTGAACTCGATCAACTCGGGCAGATCGAGTTCGAAGAGTGTCGTGCCTGGTGGCCATTGCAGCCGGAACGCTCTTGTGTCGAGGCCCGCCGCCATGATCACCACCTGGGGCTGGGCGTTGTCCAGGAGTCGGTCGTCGAAATAACGGGTGCGCAGGACGAAATGATCGCCCGCGAGGGTCCGGACGCCGTTCAGGTCGTTCGCGGAGCCGGCGGCCTCCACGAGTCCTGCGGCCAGGGGGTCGTCGAAGAGGCGGCGGAGACGACTTTGCTCATTGGCGCGGGCGGCAGCGATCAGCACCGCCGTACGGGCGACACCGACCGGGGAGCGCTGCAGAACACGCTTCAAATTGCGATCTCCTATACACTCACAGTGACTAACCGGACACTCGATCGTGTCAATCGGTACGCACGTGAGCGACCACTCAAGGAGTGAAGAGTGGTCCCAGAAGCGAATGAAAGTTCACGTTTGACCGCCCGTCGACCACTTGCCACGGGGCCAGCCAGCCGATGTTCGCCAATCCGTCGTAAACGACCCCGCACCGCGACTGGAGCGAGCCATCGGATTCGTAAATGTCACGGGCCCGCGATTCGTCGGCCTGTTCGCGCTTGGCCGCCCGCTCGGCCGCGACCTCCACGGGCACGCGCAGCAGCAGGTGCAGATCGGGCACGGGCAGCCCGAAGCGTTCGATTTCCAGCTCGTGCACCCACCGCACGAACTCGCCGTGCTCGTCCTGGTGCAGCCGCGCGGCGCTGTACGCGGCACTCGACGCCACGTACCGGTCCAGCAGCACGACGTCGTGCTCCTCGAGGTCCTTGCGGATCTCGTCGGCCGCTCCCCTGCGGTCGAGCGCGTAGAGCACGGCCATCCCGTACACGGAGTCGCTGAGGTCGCCGAGCCGGCCGTAGAGACCGTCGCGGACCAGGTCAGCGTGCACGCTGATGCCGTAACGGGGGAACGCGTGGCTCGCCACGGTCCTGCCCTGCGAGGCCAGCGCCTCGGTCAGTCCGTTGGCGAGAGTGCGCTTCCCGGCACCGTCGAGGCCTTCGATCACTACGAGCTTTCCCACGCCAGAACCCTAACGGGACCGGCTGCGGGACCGGTTCCGCCCACTCACACGGCGGCAGGAGGTCCCCCACACGGGCGAAATCCGATCTTTCGATCACCAGAACGAGTGACTACGGTGAACAGTCACACGGCGCGTGTGTGAAGGGTAGGTGCCGCGGTGGCCGCGGATTCCGGGCACGCCGGGTCGGTCGACGAGCCGATCGGTAACCCGACCGGGGGTCTGCCGACCCCTCTCGCCGAGACGCTGCGCTACGGGCCTTTTCACCGCGCATTGCGCGAGGCGATCGCCCACCGGGGCCTCTCGCTCGCCCGGCTGCGCGCACATCTCGAGCAGCTGGGTGTCCAAGTGGGCCAGTCGACGCTCTCGTACTGGCAACGCGGGTTGCGTCATCCCGAGGTCCCACGGGCCATCACGACGGTGCGCGCGCTGGAGTCCGTGCTGCGCCTACCGCCGTCGTCCCTGTTGGACCTCATCGGCCCGCGCAACGCCAACACGTACGCACCGCGTCCTGTCGCGACGTGGCCGGAGCCAGCGCCGCTGCTCGCGACGTTCGACTCGGTGCCGGAGGCCGCGAGGGGCAACGCCGACCTGGAAGTGCTCTCGGTGCACGACACCGTCCAGATAGGCATGCACCGCGAACAACGCTCCATCACCACCCGGCTGGTCGTGCGCGCGACCCGACAGGGCCCCGACAGGTACCTGGCGATGCACCACGGCGACGACGGCTCGTTGATCGAGAACGCGATGGTGAGAGCCGGCGAAGGCTGCAGGCAGGGACGCCTGCGCCGGGAAAGCGCTTCCCGCAACCTCGCCGTGGAGATGCTGTTCGACCGGCGGCTCGCGGCGGGCGAGGAGCACGTCTTCAGCTTCACGATCGTCGACGACACCGGCAACGCGACGCCGGGCCACCACCGCACGTTCCGCGACCGCTGCGGCTCGTACCTGGTGCAGCTGTCGTTCCACCGGCGCGCGATGCCCGCGCGCTGCATGAAGCAGTTCCTGGCCTCGGCCGACGCGACGCCGGTCGACGTCGACGAGCTGGTGTGCGGGCTCGGCGGCGTCGTGAGCGCCTACTTCGGCGACGTCGGGCCGGGGATCGCGGGCATCGCCGTCGAGTGGACCTGATGCCCGGGAAGCTGGGGCGAGGAAAGCGAGAGCGCTAGTTCAGCAGTGAGTTAGAAGGAAGCACTCTCATGGCCTCGCGTCAGTCACGCTAGCAGTCGCGGCGCTCAGGCTTCCAGCAGTTTGTCGAGCTGGTCCACGGTCGTCAGGTCGACGTGCAGCCGCTGACCGTCCGAACTGGACTTGCGCCGGATCAGCTCAGCGAGCCGTCCGACCGTGAAGTGCTTGCGCGCCAACACAGCGCGCGTGATCACCCGCAACGCGTCGTGGTTTCGCTCCACCTGGTTGCCCCAGGCCACGCCGCGCAGGTACAGGTGCAGCCACGTGGCGACCCAGCCCTCCTCGCACCGTTCGAAGATCACCGGAACGGCGACTCGACCGGTGCCGCGCATGGCGCTGCGCGCCCGCACGGTGCTCGGTTCGAACGGCTTGCCCTTCTGGTCGAGATCGCGCGACATGAAGCCGAACATCGACTCGGCGACGTCGTCGAAGCTCTCCCCGAGGTAGATGTTCACCTGCGGCAAGACGTACTTCGTGCGGGCCGCGCCCGCCGGGATGTCGATGAACTCCGTCGCCCCCTCCTCAGCGGTGGTGAGGTCGCCCGAGTAGACGGCGCCGTCCGACCGGTGGTTCGTCCACGAGACGGACCCGGCGTAGTCAAGGTCGGCGCCCAGCAGCACGGCCGACAGGTCGTAGTCGGTGGTCCTCTCCGCCTGCCGCCAGTAGGTGAAGAACCGCAGCAGGTCACCTTCGAGCCACACCTTCGACCCACGCGGCAGCACACCGAATCCTTCCTCGGAGTTGTTGCCGGACAACGGAAGCACGACGTCCAACGCCTCCGGGTCTACGGTCAGCTCCGACACGACGGGAAGCCTGCGGACCAGTTCGTCCTCGATCACCGTCACGATCGCACGGACCACCTGTGGGTCGAGCGGCTCGCGCTCGTCGTCGGTGATCCACACCCGGCGCGACCGCGACGCGAAGAACCTTGCGGCGTCGGGCTTTCCGCGGTTCTCCAGGTGTTCGAGCAACGAGCACAACACACGCCCCGACGCGTCCGGCGCGGCCTTGCGCACCGCCTCCACGACGAGGTCGGGCTCCGTCGTGCTGCGCAACAGGCGGTCGACGTTGCGCAACAACATGCCCGGCGCAGAGGCGAGCACCTCGATGGCCTTGCGGATGTCGTTGTCCTGCAAGGCCATGTCCAACCGCCCGGCGAACGACCGCGCGGTCTTGTCCCCGCGTGCCACCGCGAACACGTCCTGCGCGTGCGGCCACTGACCGAACTCGTGCGCGTGCAGCCGTTCCCCGAGCCGCTTCCACTGCTCACGGCGTTGCCGGACGTCACCGAGCTTGCCGGGGTTGTCCTTGACCACCTCGTCCAGCGCCGCCAGCAGCGCACGCCGCTCCGGCCGCCGGAACGACCGGAAGCGCGTCGGCTGCACCAGCGTCACGTCGCCCCCGCTCGACTGGCACGCGATGCGCAGCACGTCCGTGACGGTGTCGACGGCGAACGGGAGGTTCCGCGCCATCCGCGCGGCGTTGATGACCGCGCGGTTCTCCCGCACCGGCACGGATTCCGGCATCTCCGCGCTCTGCTCGGCGAGTTCGGTGAGGATCTCGAGGTCCGCCTCGCCGAGCGGCGTCGGACTCGTCGCGAGCTCCAGGTACAGCCGGTGCGTCTCCTCCTCCAACGTCCCGCCGAGCCGCAGCATCTTCAGGTGTCCCTTGACGGACGGCAGCAGGTCGTCGTGCGCCGCCAACATCTCCTCGTAGGTGTGCTGGAGCGTGCCGTACCGCGGCAACGCGAGCAGGTTGCCGCGGCCGATCTCGTGGAAGTCGGGCACCTCGCGGCTCAACGCGTCCCGGACGCAGTCAGCCCAGAACTCCACTGTGTCCGGTACACCGTGCGGAAAGTCCTTGAAGTACGGGTTGTGCTGCACGTCGTCACCGACGAGCGCGCGCACGGCGTCGACGACCAACCGCGTGTACGCGCCGGGCCGCGCGAGCCCGGAGACGTGGTCGAGGAGGTCCTTCGACGCCTTGAACCCCACCTGGACCAGCACGGCGTCGAGCTGCCTGGCCTCGGCCCGACCGTCACCGGCGGCGCCCGTCGAAGTGGGAACGCGCAGGGTCTTCCTGATGATGGTCGTCAGCACATCGTCAGTAAAACCCGCACGTCAACCGAGTTCCGCCAGCTTCTTGAGCGCTTCGTCGTACCGCTTGCGATCGAACGTGAACGGCCCGAAGCCCTCGTACACGCGCCCGTTGCGATGCGGTCGGCGGAAGTGCCGCCACACGACGGTGTTCTCGTCCGCCGTGATGTCCGCGACCAACGGCCCGCAACTCGCGATGCCGCACGTGCACCCGAGCACCAGCTGAGCCTTGCCCGGCTGGAACGGCTTCGCGTCGAGATCGTCTTTGCGCACCCCGCTGAACGCGGGCTCGTCGTCCTCGTCCTCGACCTGGAGCCAGTCGATCAGCGAGGAGCCGTCGAGCACCGGCACGACGACGTTCTCGTGCACGACGTCGTGCGGCTCGATCGACAGCTCGAACTCGTTCACGTCCTCGATGGTAATTCCGCGGCGCAACGGGAAAACGTCAGTCGTCCCTGCCCCAGTCGAGGCGGTCCGCCAGCCCCTCGACGGCGAACGCGGCCTCCAGGTCCGCGCGCCCCTCGGTGAAGTGCGCCCAGCCGTCGTAGTGGACCGGCACGATCTGCCGGGCGTCGAGCAGCCGTGCCGCCTCCGCCGCCTGCTTGCTGTCCAGGACGATGCACTGGCCGTCGAACAGGGGCGCGCGCGGTGCGCCCGCGAACAGGATCGCCGTGCCGACCGGGGCGTAGCGGTCGGCGATCTTCCGCACCTCGTCCAGCGAGGCGTTGTCGCCGCTCACGTAGACGGACGGCAGGTCGTCGGCGGTGAGGACGAAGCCGATGACCTCGCCCAGCACCGACTCGACGTGCTCGCGGGTGCCGGGGCCGTGGACGGCGGGGGCCGCGGTGACCACGACCGTGCCGCCGTCGGGCCGCTTCAGCTCGATCGACTCGAAGTCGGCGAGGCCGGTGACGTGGTCGCCCAGGTCTGCGGCGCTCACGGTCGTGATGACCTGCGGTACCTCGGCCAGCAGGGCTCGGCCGGCGTGGTCGAGGTGGTCGGGGTGCGGGTGGGACAGCAGCACCACGTCGATCCGGCCCAGGTCGGCGACGGTGCCGCGGGGCGACTCGGTCTTGACCAGCTGACCGTTGGGCACCGGGTACTCGCCGGGGGCGTCGAAGGTCGGGTCGGTCACGAAGTTCAGGCCGCCGTAGGAGAACTGGGTGGTGGGGCCGCCGAACGCGCGGACGGGGACGTGCTGGGACATGAGTTCTCTCCATGGAAGGCCGGGGTTGTAGTTCTGAGTCTGTCGACTCAGAATAGAGGTGTCAACCGGCTGGGACACTGAGGAGGTGACCTCGCGAACGGAACCCGCGCGGTCCGGTCGGCCGTTGGGCTTCGACCGGGCCGAGGTGCTCACGCGGCTGATGGCGTTGTTCTGGCAGACCGGCTACGACCGGGTGACGCAGCAGCAGATGGCCAAGGCCTCGGGGCTGTCGACCTCCAGCCTGTACAACACCTTCGGTACGAAGGCACAGACGTACCGGCTGGCCATGGACAACTACCTGGAGCAGATGGTGGCCGTCCTGGAGCCGCTCACGCACGGCACCAGGGGCCGCGAGGACGTGCTGGAGATGCTGGACCGGCTGGCGCACGTGCTGGACACGTCGCAGGGCAGGTACGGCTGCATGGCGACCACGGCGATGGTCGCGCCCGTGGACGAGCACATCGCGCAGGCGACCGAGCGGTACCGCGACCACATCAGGGAGGGCTTCCTGAAAGTCGCCGAACGAGCGCGCGCACTCGGCGAGAACGCGCCCGAACCGCAGACCGCGGCCAACCTGATGACGGCGGCCGTGCTCGGCACGATGACCATCGCCCGGGCCGCGCCCGACAGCCCGGAACTGCACGCCCAGTTGGACGCGCTGAGGGCGTTCGCGCGGAACTGGGTCAGCTGAGCTCTGCGGGCAACGGCAGCCCGAGTGCGGTCAGGAAGCGGCGGGTCTTCACCTCGACGAACACCTCGCCGTCGTCGATGTCGTCGACGTCCTCGGCCTCGTCCCACTCGAAGCCGTCGGGGTCCTCGTCCTCCGCCAGGTACTGCAACAACTCGGCCTGCATGGCCGGCACGTCACCGCCGGGGTTCAGCTCACCCCACCAGGCGGCCAGCCCGGCGGCCTCGCGCAGCACGTCCGTCGGGTCGGAGGCGTTCGGGTTCTCGAAGTACGTGCGCGGCGTCAGGCCCAGGTAGGCGACGCCGGAACCGGGGCCCGCCGGGGCGTAGACGACCGAGGTGATGTCGCTGTCGTGGACGTCGATCCACAGCGACGGCTCCGCGAGGGGCGGCAACTCGCCCTCGGACAGCGTCTTCCACGAAGCGTTCTCGTAGGCGAAGGTGCCGAAGAAACCCACTGTCGCCAGTCCTCTCAGCTGATGTCGACGCCGCTGACCGGCGTGCCGTCCGGAAGATCCTTGACCTTGGCCCACAGCTGTCCGTGGACCGACCAGCAGACCTCCTCGTCCACCACCTCGAGATTCTCCACGGCGTCGGTTCCGCCGCGCCCAACGGGTGAGCGCCCACGAAACGTTCGAACACCTTCGGTCCCCTCAAAACGACGACGAGCCCCCGCAGCGGCGGGGGCTCGTCGAACGGACGAACTCAGTAGCGGTAGTGCTCCGGCTTGTACGGGCCCTCGACGTCGACGTCGATGTACTCGGCCTGGTCCTTGGTGAGCTTGGTCAGCTCGCCGCCCAGCGCCTCCAGGTGGATGCGCGCGACCTTCTCGTCGAGCACCTTGGGCAGGCGGTAGACCTCGTTGTCGTACTCCTTGTGCTTGGTGAACAGCTCGATCTGCGCGATCACCTGGTTGGAGAAGGAGTTCGACATCACGAACGACGGGTGGCCCGTCGCGTTGCCCAGGTTCATCAGGCGGCCCTCGGACAGCACGATGATCGTGCGGCCGGTCGGGAAGACCCACTCGTCGACCTGCGGCTTGATGTTGTTCTTGCGGATGCCGGGGTAGCGCTGCAGGCCAGCCATGTCGAGCTCGTTGTCGAAGTGGCCGACGTTGCCCAGGATCGCCTGGTGCTTCATCTGCGACATGTGGTCGACGGTGACGACGTCCTTGTTGCCCGTCGTCGTGATCACGATGTCCGCGAGCGGCAGGACCGACTCGAGCTTCGCGACCTGGTAGCCGTCCATGGCGGCCTGCAGGGCGCAGATCGGGTCGATCTCGGTGACGATGACGCGGGCGCCCTGGGCGCGCAGCGACTCGGCCGAGCCCTTGCCGACGTCGCCGTAGCCGCAGACGACCGCGACCTTGCCGCCGATCAGGACGTCCGTGCCGCGGTTGATGCCGTCGACCAGCGAGTGGCGGATGCCGTAGCGGTTGTCGAACTTCGACTTGGTGACGGCGTCGTTGACGTTGATGGCCGGGAAGAGCAGCTCACCGGCGGCGGCCAGCTGGTACAGGCGCATGACGCCCGTCGTGGTCTCCTCGGTGACGCCGCGGATGCCCTCGGCGATGTTCGTCCACTTCTTGCCGTCCTTCTCGAGCGACGCGCGGAGCGTGTCGAGAACGATGGTCCACTCTTCCGAGTCATCTTCGGACGCCGCCGGGACGACACCGGCCGCCTCGTACTGGACGCCCTTGTGGACGAGCAGGGTGGCGTCGCCACCGTCGTCCAGGATCATGTTCGGGCCCTTGCCGTCCGGCCACGTGAGCATCTGCTCGGCCGTCCACCAGTACTCCGGCAGGGTCTCGCCCTTCCACGCGAAGCAGGCGACGCCCTTGGGCTCCTCCTCCGTGCCGTGGGGGCCGACGACGACGGCGGCGGCCGCGTGGTCCTGCGTCGAGAAGATGTTGCAGGAGGCCCAGCGCACCTCGGCGCCCAGGTCAACCAGGGTTTCGATGAGAACGGCCGTCTGGATCGTCATGTGCAGCGATCCGGAGATGCGGGCGCCCTTGAGCGGGTACACCCCGGAGTACTCGCGCCGGAACGCCATCAAGCCGGGCATCTCGTGCTCGGCAAGACGGATCTCCTTGCGACCGAACTCGTGGAGCGACAGATCGGCCACTGCGAAGTCGATGCCGTTGCGGGTCTGCAACCGGTCCGAGGTCATTGCGAAGTCCTCCAGGGCACTTCAGAGCGGGTGTCGTCCGACCATACCGCCCTCTGATGCAGCACTATGGCCCCCACGTTGGGTGAGGGAGGTCTCGGGTGTTGATTGCCGGCCCGGACACACGTGTCGTCGAATTGCGTGTACACGGCGTTCAAGGAACGACGCCGCAGACGCTGGTCGACGCCGTTGCGGCCGTGGACGTTGCGGGAGACGGGCTCGGACGCATCGTGCGTCCTGCCGACCGGCTCCGCAGACCAGCGCCCGGACCTGTGCTGCAGACCGAGGGACGGCCGATTCCCCGTGTGGTGGAGGGATACCTCTGGGGTGGAATGACGTCCGGGGGTGTGGCGAAGGCCACGTGGGCGTTGCTCTTCCCCTTCAGCATCGCGAACGTCGCGCACTGGATGCTCCCTCCCGTCCCCGAGCGGAATCTCCCGGCCCACCTGCTGGGCATCGGCCTGCGGTCGTTGTTGCGGGTGTTCGCACTGCTGCTGACGGCGTTGCTGATCGCGCAGATCTCCGTGGTCAGCCTCGATCTGCTCGCGGCGCAGTGCCTCCGTCCTGGCACCGCGTGCCTGACCAGCATTCCGGACGACGTGCGCGCCTTCCCCTGGTTCCGGGCGTTTTTGGGACTTTTGCCAATCCTCGTGGTGGTCGCCGTGATGCGGCGGATCTCGCACGTCGAGTGGCGGATCGAACGGCGGGAGATCGCCGACGCCGAGGAACAGGAGAAGCAGCCGTCGTCCGGACTGCCCGGCGCGCACGTCGCGACCGACCCGGACACGCCGGCGTTGCGGTCGCTGCACGTCGTGACGGCGTTGGCGGTGGCGGCGCTGATCGCGTTGGGCGGACCGCTGAAGCAGCTCACCGCGACCGGCGGGATGGGCGTGGCGATCACGGTGGCGTGGGTCGTGTCACTCGTGCTGATCGGTGTGTCCGTGCTGGGTGTGCTGCTGCTGGACGACCCCACGGGCGGTGCGCCTCATCGCGGCGGACGGTGGTTGCGGGCGGCGTTGGGACGTAAGCCCCGGCGGGTGTTGCTCGTCCTGTCGGTGCTGCTGGTGCTGACGACGTTGGGCTTGCAGGAGCAGATCCCGTTGCGGGTGCCGGGTGCGGACGTGACCGTGCAGGTCGTGGCGTTGCTGATGGCGTTCGTGCTGGTGCTGTTCGGGTTGATGCTGGTGCCCGCGGCCCTGCTGGCGCGGCGCACCTGGCTGTCGTTGCCGCGCGAACTCCGGCCGTGGGCCGGTGGCTGGTTCTCGGCTCCCGTGCTGGCGATCGCCGGGCTGCTCGGCGGCGGGTTCGGTGCGGGGGTCGCGTTGCCGGTGCGCAAGGCGCTGGGCTCGGAGCTGGCGCTGCCGGTCGGCTACAACTACATCACTCTCCTGTGGGGTGTCGCGGGCGCGTTGGCGCTGCTGAGCATGTTCGCGGTGGCGTCGTTCACCGGTGCTGTGCGGTGGCGGGCGTTCCGCAAGGGCAAGGTGTGGGCGCGTGAGGCGTCGTTGCTGCACTCCGGACGTATGCGCGACCTTCGTGCCGCGACGCGTGCGTGGTGGTGGGCGCGCTGGGAACGCAACCACGGCCATCGCATGATCATGATCGTCGCGGGCGTGCTGGTGGTGGGCGCCGTGCTGGCCTCGTTGCTGCGACTGCGGAACGTGCCGCTGGCGTCGTGGACAGCGCCTTTCTCGGCGTTCGGCGTGTTCGTGCTCGGACTGCTGGCGGTGGCCTTGCTGCGCGCGGTCTACCTCGCGGCACGGCAGCCGGAGTCGGGACGGCGGCTCGGGATCATCGCGGACATCGCGCAGTTCTGGCCGCGCGAAGCTCACCCGATCGTGCCGCCCTGCTACGCGTTGAAGGTCGTGCCGGAACTCGTCGCCCGCGTGCAGGACCACCTGCGCGACCCCGGCACACGCGTCGTTCTGTGCGGGCACTCGCAGGGGTCGTTGCTGGTCGCCGTTGCCGCGGCTCGACTGTTGGAGGACCTGCCCGCGCACGACCGCGAACGGATCGGGCTGGTCACCGCCGGTTCGCAGCTGCAGTGGGCTTACCCGCGGGCGTTCCCGGCGGTGGTGCCGCACGCGTCGCTGGCCCGGCTGGCCGGTGGGTTGGACGGACGGTGGCGCGCGTTGTGCCGGGGCACGGACCCGTTGGGCGGCGCGGTGACGACGTGGCGGCGGCAGGTGTTCGACGGCATGTTGCTCGGCGTCGGCTACCGCGAGGACGGCTCGGAGGGCGCGTTGGCCCCTGCCTTGCGCGGGCCTACCGGGGCTTTGGTGCTGGGCGGTGATCACTGGCTGCCGGATCCGCAGCGGGGGCCGTTCCCCGGTCGGCGGTGGCGGTCCGGGGTGTCGGGGCACGCGGACTACACGTCGGATCCGGAGTGGGATCGGGCGGTGGCGGTCGCGGCGGGGCTGCTGCAGGTGGACGCGCCGGAGTCGCCGGCGCTGCCGTTCGCGCGCAAGCCGGAAACTCGGTCGCGGGACGCGTTCGGCGGCTCCTAGTCTCCGGTGCGTGCACGTCTTTCGGGTGACCAAGTACGACCCGGCGCACTTCGACGGCTTCAGGTACTTCGGTCCTGAGGACGTCGGGAATCCCGTTCGGTGGCACGTTCTGCGCACAGCCCTGCCCGATGACGACGGTGTCGTCCGAGTTCGTTGGAGTGCATGACCATGGTGACCGGTGAGCTCGTCCGACTGCGGCCCGTCGAGCCCGAGGACGCCGACGCGTTCAACCGCTGGCACAACGACGACGACGTGATGCGGTGGCTCCAGAGCTACTACCACTCGTCGCTCGCGTCGACGCGCAAACGCTTCGCCGACCGGCAGGAGAACTCCTACGAGAAGGTCACCTTCTGCATCGAGACGTTGCGGGACGGCAAGCTCATCGGGGTCGTGGTGCTGCGGGACGCGGATCCGGTCAACGCGCGCGCCGAGGTCGACATCTACATCGGCGAGAAGGACCACTGGGGTGGCGGGTTCGGCACCGACGCACTGCGGACGGTGTGCCGGTACGGGTTCGACACGATGCGGCTGCACTCGATCGAACTCGGTGTCGTGGAAGCGAACGAGCGCGCGATCGCGTCCTACAAGAAGGTCGGGTTCCAGGTCGACGGGCGGTTCCGGCAGTCGTTCTTCCGCGACGGCGAGTGGCACGACGCGTTGCTGATGTGCGTGTTGAAGGACGAGCTCACCTGAGGGCGGGCGCGAGGTGACCGATCGCCTCGCGCAGGTGGTCCTCGACGGACGCCGTGCCGACCACCACCAGGCCGGACGGGCGCAGGTCGACCCAGCGTTGCACGGCCAGGCGGGCGGCGGCGGAAATGGCTGCGGCCAGGACTTCCGCGCCCAGCTCCGACGTGCCGAGGCGGGCGGCGACGACCTCGACGATCGGCGGTTCGAGCGACGTCACCGAGTCCAGGTAGGCCTCGCGCAGGGCCGGCGTCGAGGTGATCAGGGCCAGTGCCTCGGTCGGGGGTTCGCGGTACTGCTCGGCGAACGCGGCGATGATCGACTCGACCAGCGGTTCGTCGTGCGGCCGGGAACGCAGGGCTTCGGCCACTCGCAACGCCCGGGAAGCCGTGATGCCGGCGACGATCGCGTGCTCGCGGCTCGGGAAGTAGTTGTTGTAGGTGCGCGGTGAGACGTTCGCCGCCTCGGCGATCTCGTCCACCCGCACCTCGTCCACGCCCTTCTCCAGGGCGAGCCTCAGTGCCGCAGCCGACAGCGCCGCTCGGGTCTCGGTCTTCTTGCGTTCACGCAGTCCCACGCGATCACTGTAGAGACCTGTTGCAACACGATCACTACCGATTGACTTTCGATAGATCACTACCGATACTCGATGCATGATTTCTGAACGCTGGGCGGTGATAGCGCTCCGGTTCTTCCTCGTGGCGCTGTTCGGGGTCCTGGTCATGCTGGAGACGTTGTCGATCCCGGGGTCGTACCGGTACTCGCTCGAGCAGCACCCGGACCGCGCGGGCGAGAACCTCGCGATCATGATCGTCGCCATCTTCTGGGTGCTGTGCGTGCAGGTGGTGCTCGTGGCCACGTGGAAGCTGCTCACGTTGGTGCGCAAGGATCTGATCTTCACCGAGGCCGCGATCAAGTGGGTGGACGTGATGGTCTGGGCGATCGCGGCCGGCTGGGTCGTGCTGGTGGCGGTGTTCATCTACCTCGGCACCATCGCGGACGACCCCGGTGTGCTGGTGTTGTTCTTCGTGCTCACGACGGGGGTGTCGGTGATCGGGCTCGTGCTGGTCGTCATGCGGGCGCTGCTGCAGCGCGCCACGACGCTGCGCTCCGAGATGGAGTCGGTGATCTGATGGCGATCATCGTGCGCATCGACGTCGAGCTGGCCAAGCGCAAGATGAGCGTCGGCGAGTTCGCGGAGAAGGTCGGGCTGACCCCCGCCAACGTCGCGGTGCTGAAGAACGGGCGTGCGAAAGCCGTGCGGTTCAGCACCTTGGAGGCCATGTGCCGGGTGCTGGAGTGCCAGCCCGGAGATCTCCTCGAGTTCGTTGAGGACGACGAGGAAAGCGCTTAACCCAGCCGTTTCGCGAGTCGGTCGGCGGCCTCGAGCCGCCCCGACTCGGCCAGCAGACCCACCGGCGCCAGCACGTAGTCGCGGTCGACGGTGATCTCGGCGGTCCGCAGCACCGGCCGCAGCACCGGGTCCTCGCGCAGTGCGTCGACGACCGGTGAGATGTCCTCCGCGTGCCGGAAGACCCCGCCCGACAACACCAGCAGCCCCGCGCCGTGCGGCCCGAGTTGGCCGTCGACCTGCCGGAGATGCCTGCGCACGGCCAGAATCGCCGCGAACGACGCGAGCTTCAGGTCCACGGCCGGGTTGTCCGCGATCCAGCCGACGTTCTCGGCGCGGTACCAGGCTTCCGCGGTCAGGTCTTCGGTGGTGAGCCGTTCGGTCAACGCCTCCTTGACGACGCTCGGTGCGGACCAGCGCATGCCGAGGTCGCCCTCGACGGTGCGGCGGTCCGGCGGCAGCGCGACCGTCCTCTCCAGACCTTCACTGTCCATCGTGGACACGGCCGAGTAGACGTCCGTGGTCGCGCCGCCGACGTCGACGACGAGCACCGCGCCCTCCCGATCCTGTTGTGCCAGCCGGGAAACCCCGGCCAGCACGGCGTCCGGGGTCACGGCTTTGACAAGCCGCCGGAACCGCTGGCCGCGCGACAGCCCCTTGCCTCCGATCACGTGCTGGAGGAACGCCGAGCGGATCGCCTTGCGGGCCGGTTCCGGGGCGAGCTGACCGACGTCGGGCAACACGTTCGGACACGCGACCACGGTGCGTTTCCCCAGCAACGCCAACGCTTCCGGCTGCGCCTCGACGTTGCCCGCCAGCACGATCGGCACGGCCACGCGGGCGAGCTTCGCGGCGTTGTGCAGCAGGACCTTCTGGTCACCGCCGTCCGTGCCACCGACGAGCAGCACCAGGTCGGGTTCGGCGGCGCGGAGTGCTTTCACGTCCACGGGACCGGCGCTGACGTGCACGATCTTGGCGCCCGCGCTCAACGCGACCCGGTAGCCCGCCTCCGCGCTGACGACGCGTTCCTGGCCGACGACCGCGAGCCGCAGCCCACCGCCCGCCGACGAGCACGCGAGGATCTCGCCGTCGCCGACCTCGGCGCGCAACGCGTCGATGCCGTGCAACACCTCGGGCGGCGTGGTGGGGTGCTGACCGGTTTTGACCAGCTCGCCCTCGTCGCTGACGAGCGCGGCCTTGGTCCAGGTCGAACCGACGTCGAGGCAGAGGATCACTGGTCGTCCGCCTTCTCGTGCACGGTCTGCATGAACGACCCCAGCTGCGCGAGCTGCTCCGGCGTGAAGAGGTCGATCAGGTACTCGCGCACCGTGGTGACGTGGCCGGGAGCGGCCGTGGCCAGCAGCTCCCTGCCCGCGTCGGTGAGCACGGCGAGGATGCCGCGCTCGTCGGACTCGTGCGGTTCACGCCGCACGAGTCCCGCCTTCTCGAGCTTGCCGATCTGGTAGGTCAGCGAGCTCTTGGACACGACGACCCTGCGCGCCAGTTCGGTCATGCGCATGCGGTTGCCCGGTCGCTCGGCGAGCACGACCAGCACGTTGTACTGCGCGTGCGAGAGACCCGCGTCGCGCTGCAACTGCTGTTCGATCTGCCTCTCGAGGAGGTGATACGCCTGGACGAAGTGGTGCCAGGCGCTCGTCTCCTCCTCGGAGAGCCACCGCGCGTTTCCCATGGTGCGCAGATTAGTTGGTGCTGTCGGACTTTCCGGCGCGTTCACCCTGCTTGCCGAGCACGGAGTTGCGTCGGCTGTAGACGAAGTAGACGACCACGCCGAGCGCCATCCAGATGAGGAACCGAACCCAGGTGAGCGCGGTCAGGTTCAACATCAGCCACGTGCAGGCGATGATCGCGAGGATCGGCACCAACGGCACGAGCGGCACCCGGAACCCGCGTTCGAGATCCGGCCGCGTCTTGCGCAGCACCATCACGCCGGCCGACACGAGGATGAACGCGAACAACGTGCCGACGTTCACCATCTCTTCGAGCTTGCCGGCGGGGAAGAACCCGGCGGCGATCGCGACCAGCACACCGATGATGATCGTGATGCGCGTGGGCGTCCCGTGGCTGCCGGTCTTGGCCAGCTTGCGCGGCAACAACCCATCCCGCGACATCGCGAACAACACGCGGCTCTGCCCGAGCATGAGCACCATGACCACGGTCGTCAGACCGGCGAGCGCTCCGACCGAGATCACGGTCGCCGCCCAGTCGACCCCGTTCTGCGCGAACGCACTCGCGAGCGTCGCCCGCGTGCCGTCCGGCTGAGTCGCCAGCTCCTTGTAGGGCACCATGCCGGTGATCACCAGCGTCACCGCCACGTACAGCACCGTGACGATCGCGAGCGAACCGAGGATGCCGCGCGGCACGGCCTTCTGCGGGTTCTTCGTCTCCTCCGCCGTGGTGGCCACGACGTCGAACCCGATGAACGCGAAGAACACGATGCTCGCCGCGGCCAACATGCCGAGCACACCGTAGGTGCTGCCCGAGTACCCGGTGATCAACGAGAACAGCGACTGCTCGATCCCCGTGTGCGCCGCAGGACCTGCTTCGGCGGCGGGCGGGATGAACGGCGAGTAGTTCTCGGCCTTGATGTAGCCGACGCCGAGCACGATCACCAGCAACACCACCGCGACCTTGATGGCCGTGATGACAGCGCTGACCCGCGAACTCAACTTCGTGCCGACCACCAGCAGGACCGTGAGCACCGCGACCAGGAGCACAGCACCCCAGTCGAACTTGATGCCGTCACCGACCTCGGTCTTCACGTCGAGCCCGAACAACCCCAGCGTCGTCTGGAGGTAGGCCGACCACCCCTTGGCCACCGCGGCCGACCCGACCGCGAACTCCAGGACGAGGTCCCACCCGATGATCCACGCCGCGAACTCGCCGAACGTCGCGTACGAGAACGTGTAAGCGCTACCCGCGACCGGCACCGTCGAGGCGAACTCGGCGTAGCACAACGCGGCCAGCGCACAGGCGATCGCCGCCAGCACGAACGACAGCGAGACCGAGGGCCCCGCAATGTTCCCGGCGGTGCTCGCCGTGAGCGTGAAGATGCCGGCACCGATGACGACCGCGACACCGAAGACCGTGAGGTCCCACGCCGTCAGATCCTTGCGGAGCTTGGTACCCGGCTCGTCGGTGTCCGAGATCGACTGCTCGATCGACTTGGTGCGCCACAACCCGTTCCCCGGCACGGTGCATACCTCCTTGATGGAACTTGTTCGGCCCACCCTAGAGGTAACCACCAGGTGAGATGCCTATAGCTCTCGTCCGTGGTTTGTCCGGCGTTCTGTCTCGATACGACAAAGGCACCCCAGGTGTTCACCTGGAACGGAGCCTTGGAGGGAGGCACGGGACAAGGTCGCCGAGCGCGCGGCAACTGAACGTCGGGCAGCCAAGAGCTGAGTGACCAATGGCTTGAGGGGAACGAAGCCGAAGGCCAGACCGACAGTCGTAGCTGAACCGGTCAGCCGGTGTGGTGACGTGCCTGCCCAACGTGCCCACGTACGCGTGGGATTGGGGCTTGACTTTGGGTGCGAGGTGCTACCACTCGTGGCTCGGCCGGGCGCTTTTCAGCCCGGCCTTTCCGGTCCGACCAGCGCCTCGCAAGGGCCCCGAAGTCAAGCCCCAATCCCTATCGACGCGAAGCGGCGATGACGAAACCACTCTCGTCCGCAGTTGTCTTTGCACCAAACCCGGCCACCGCACCAGGTGACACGACAAAGCCGGCCACCCCAACAAGGATGACCGGCTTCGCGAGAAACGAGATCAGGAAGTGGCGACCGTGGACCGGTCGAGGTCCGGCTCCAAGTAGATCAACCGAGCGTGCGGCACCTTGTTCCGCACCCGCTGCTCCGCGTCGTTGATCGCCTGAGCCACCTCGTCCAGCGACAACCGAGGCTCCAGCGCGATCTTCGCCGCGACCAGCATCTCCTCCGGCCCGATGTACTGCGTCTTGATGTGGATGACCCGCTGCACCTTCCCGGCAGCCAGCTCATCGATGATCACGTCGAGGTCCTTGTCCGAAGCACCCTCACCGATCAGCAGCGACTTCATCTCGATGATCAGGATGACCGCGATGATGCCGAGCAGCACACCGATCGAGATGGTGCCGAGGGCGTCGAAGACCGGGTCGCCGGTGATCGTCGTGAGGCCGACGCCGAGCAGGGCCAGCACCAGACCGACGAGCGCGCCGAGGTCCTCGAGCAGCACGACGGGCAGTTCCGGCGTGCGGGAGTTGCGGATGAAGCCCCACCAGCTGGCGTCGCCCTTGATCTTCTTCGACTCGCTGATCGCGGTGGCGAAGCTGTAGCTCTCCAGGCCGATCGCCACGACGAGGATGCCGACCGCGACGAGCGGGCTGGACAGGCCCTCGGGTTCCTGGAGTTTGTGGATGCCCTCGTACAGCGCGAAGACCGAGCCGAGGGTGAACAGCATCAGCGCCACGACGAACGACCAGAAGTACCTGTCGCGGCCGTAGCCGAACGGGTGGAGTTTGGTCGCCCGGCGCTGTGCCGTCTTCTGGCCCAGCAGCAGCAGGCCCTGGTTCGACGTGTCCGCGACCGAGTGCACCGACTCGGCCAGCATCGACGACGAGCCGGTGATCAAGAATCCTACGAACTTGGCCACCGCGATACCGGCGTTCGCCACCAACGCCGCGACGATCGCCTTGGTCCCGCCCCCTGCTGACACGCCTGTCTCCTTGCAACCAGTCCGGTTTGTCCGGGCGAACCTTAGTCTGTTCCGGCCGTCGCGCGGAAAAGTTCCGCGGATTCGACACCATCCGGTCGCACGAGGACAGCCGGATCCGCCGCGGGCAGCCACACGGACTCGCCGCGGGACAGTCGGAGTTCCTCGCCGCGGGCGTTCGACAGGACCACGGCGCCGGAGGTGCAGATCATGATCTGCGGGCCGTGGTGGTTGATCCGGGTCTCGCCCGTGAGGTCCAACCTGGACAGTTCGAACTCCGGCGCGGGGGTGCGGTAGACGCGGACGCCCGGCTGGACCTCCTCGCCCAGCAGGACTTCCATGTCGCCGCACGTGAAGTCGAGCACGCGCAACAACTCGGGCACGTCGACGTGCTTCGGGGTGAGGCCGCAGCGCAGGACGTTGTCCGAGTTCGCCAGGATTTCGATGCCCGTTCCCCGCAGGTACGCGTGGAGGTTGCCGGCGGGCAGGTGGATCGCCTCGCCCGGCTGCAACACGATCCGGTTCAGCAGCAACGCCGCGAGCACACCCGCGTCGCCGGGGTAGGACTCGCCGAGTTCCAGGATCGTGCGGCACTCCATGTCGAACTCGCCGTGTTCCTTCACGTGCAGCACGCACGCGTCGAGGACCTGCGGCAGCAACGACGACAGCGAGGTCTGCGGCAGCGTGATCAGCATCGTGAACAACGCGCGCAGGCCCGACGAATCGGGCTGGGCGACCAGCATTTCGGTGTACGGGGCCAACGCGGGCGCGTCCAGCGTGCGCAGCAGGGCGACCGTGCGGTCCGGTGCGCGGAAGCCGGCGAGAGCGTGGAACTCGGTCAACGCGCAGATCAGTTCCGGCTTGGCGGCCGGGTCCTTGTAGTTGCGGACCGGGGAGTCGAGCGGCACGAGACGTGCTTCCTCGGCCGCGAAACCCTCGGCCGCCTGCGCTGCCGACGGGTGCGCCTGCAGGCTCAGCGCCTCCTCGGCGGCGAGGACCTTGAGCAGGAACGGGAGTCTGCTGCCCCACTGCTCGGCCACGCGCGCGCCGAGCTGACCGTCGGGGTCCGCCGTCAGCAACTCGAGCAGCGAACGCTCGGTGCCGTCCGCGCCGACGACGCGGGACGGGTCGCCGGGGTGGGCGCCCATCCACAGCTCTGCCTCGGGATGGGGTGCGGGCACCTCCTTCCCGAGCAGCTCGGCGATGGCCGTGCGTGATCCCCACGCGTACGGCCTGACCGCGTTGTGCAGCAGGTCCACTTCTAAGTCAGCTCCCAAATCAGTACGGGTTGCCGCCGAGAGAACCGGTGGCGAGCCCGAGGTACAGCGCGGCCAGTTCGAACCGGAGCGCGAGCAGGGCGGCGCTGACCGCGTCGCCTCCCGCCACCTCGACGGCCGGTTCGAGCACGTCGGCTCCCGGCAGGGCGTCCTCGGCTGCGTGCCGGACAGCATCGGCCACCGGGCCCTGGCGCACGGCCAGCAACAGCACGCGCACGAGTCCGCTGCCCGGCTCGTCGTCCGGGTCCGCGAAGAGATCTGCACCAGAGGTTCCCTGCACCGCGCGGCGGTGCAGCACCGAGCGGGTCAGTGCCTGTTGATACCCGGCGACGTCGGAGGCCACACCGGCGAACGTCGCCAGCACGCTCGCGCCGTGCCCGCCGACAGCCGTGGCGACCTCGTCGAGGCCCCACAGCAACGGCGTGCGGTCGGCGACGCGCAACGCGAGCGACTTCGCCGGGTTCACGAACGACTCGTGCATCGGATGATCGCGCTCGGCCTCGCGGTCGAGCTCGTCGGCGATCAGGTCGACGTCGACCTTGAGCAACCCGAGCGAGTGCAGCACGAGCAGCCACGCCGCGAGCGCGCGCGGGAAGCTGAACCCCGGCGGCACGTCGATGCGCGGCGGCAGCAGCACGGCCCGCCCGGCAGCCGCCGCGGCGATCGGACCCGCGTCCGGTGCCGTCAGCAACGTGCGGGCGCCCCGGCGGACAGCCCGGTCGATCGAGACGGCGAGCACCCGGTCACCGGGATCCTCGGTGTGCGCGAGCACCACGTCGAGCGCGCCCACCCACGGCGGCACCTCGTCGGCCAGCACGACCGGCACCGAGCAGCTGGACCCGAGCAACGCCATGACGACGTTGGCAACCGCCACCGCGTGGCCGGGCCGGGTGACCAGCACGACCGCGCGCGGGCGTTCGGCGAAGATCCGCTCCACCCCCGCCTCGGCCGCGGCCTCAGCGGTGGAACGGACCTGGGCCCCCGCCCGTGCGGCGGCGCGCAGCCAACCACCCGTGTCGGCGTCGGCGAGGCGGCTCGAGTCGTCGAGCAGCGTGTCGTCGAGCACCTACGTCACCCAGCCGACGGCGGCTCGACCGCCTCGTCCAGCAGCAGCACCGGGATGCCGTCGCGCACCGGGAACGACCTGCCGCACGACGTGCACGTGAGGAAGTCGGCCTCGGGGTCGTTCGGCGTCCCGACCTGCAACGGCGCGTGCTCGGGGCACGGGCAGGCGAGGATTTCCAGCAACTGCTCTTCGAGCTTGACGGCCACGGTTCTCTCCTCAGGCCCGCACGATCGCGAGGACCTCGTCGCTGAGCGCGGCGACGGCCTCGGGGGTGGCGGCTTCGACGTTCAGGCGCAGCAGCGGCTCGGTGTTCGAGGCCCGCAGGTTGAACCACGACCCGTCCGCCAGCTGCACGGTGAGACCGTCGAGCTCGTCGATCGTGACGCCGTCCTTGGAGCCGTACGCGTCCTTGATGGCGGCGATGCGACCGGCCTGGTCGGCCACGGTCGAGTTGATCTCACCGGAGGCGGCGTAGCGGTTGTAGACCTCGGTCAGCTTCGACAGCGGACCGTCCTGCTCACCCAGCGCGGCCAGCACGTGCAGCGCGGCCAGCATGCCGGTGTCAGCGCGCCAGAAGTCGCGGAAGTAGTAGTGCGCGGAGTGCTCACCACCGAAGATGGCGCCGGTCTTGGCCATCTCCTCCTTGATGAACGAGTGGCCCACGCGCGTGCGCACGGGGTTGCCGCCGTGCTCCTTGACGATCTCCGGCACCGCGTGCGAGGTGATCAGGTTGTGGATGATCGTACCGCCGGGGTCCTTCGCGAGCTCGCGCACGGCCACCAGCGCGGTGATCGCCGAGGGGCTCACCGGGTCGCCGTTCTCGTCCACCACGAAGCAGCGGTCCGCGTCGCCGTCGAACGCGACACCGGCGTCGGCACCCTCCGCCTTCGTGCGGGCCTGGAGGTCCACGATGTTCTTGGGGTCGAGCGGGTTCGCCTCGTGGTTCGGGAAGCTGCCGTCGAGCTCGAAGTACATCGGGATCACTTCGATGGGCAGGCCCTCGAAGACCTGCGGCACGGTGTAGCCGCCCATGCCGTTGCCCGCGTCCACGACGATCTTGAGCGGGCGGATTCCCTTGAGGTCGACCAGCTGGTTCAGGTACGCGGCGTACTCCGCGAGCATGTTCCGCTCTTCGAAGGTGCCCTCGGTGACGCCCTCGGCGTCGGCGACCTGGTTCTCGGCGTCCTGCCGGATCTGCCCGAGACCGGAGTCCTGGCCGACCGGCGACGCGCCCGCGCGGCAGAGCTTGATGCCGTTGTACTGGGCCGGGTTGTGGCTCGCGGTGAACATGGCGCCGGGCAGGTCGAGCTTGCCGGACGCGAAGTAGAGCATGTCCGTGCTGGCCAGGCCGATGCTGATGACGTTCACGCCCTGCGCCTGCGCGCCCGCGGCGAACGCCCTGCTGAGCTCGGGCGAGGAGTCGCGCATGTCGTGGCCGATGACGATGGTCGGTCCGCCGACGAGGCGGGCGAAGGCCGCGCCGAAGTCACGAACGAGGCCGGCGTCCAGCTGCTCGCCGACCACCCCACGGATGTCGTACGCCTTGACGATGCCGGACAGGTCACGCACGCCGCACACTCCCAGGAAACTCGCTCTTGACGGCCACTGGTCGGCAGCCTACCGGCGAGAAGATTAGTGGTGCGTGTGGTCGCTCAGTCCTCGTGCGGATCGGGCAATACCCGCAGGTGACCACGCCGATGACTCCCCGCACTGCCCGCAGGCACGTCGGGCAGCTTCGGGGACACGTCAGCGCGCCCGGCCTCGCGCACCGCCTCGGCCAGGGCCGTCAGGTCGTCCACGCTCGGCTCGGGCGCCGCGAACTCACCCTGGTGCCTCACGACCTCCCAACCGCGTGGCGCAGTGAGCCGCAGCGCGTGCTCCTCGCACAGGTCGTAACTGTGCGGTTCGGAGTACGTGGCAAGCGGCCCGACGACCGCGGTGGAGTCCGCATAGGCGTAGGTGAGCGTGGCGACAGCCGGGTTAGCACACCCGGTTCGCGAGCACCGTCTCACGCTCCGCACGATCGGGGACGATAGCGCGTCCACGGGATGCTGTGTGTGAGGCACGCTGTGTTTAGTCGTCGGGGCGAACAACTAGGCTGCTGGGTTGTGGTGATGGCACGGGGTTCACAGCGGCAGAATTCGCCGCGCCGACGCAACCGCGACCGGCACGGCCGAGGCCTGCGCGGCCCGCTCTACCCGGCGACCCTCCCAGCGGCCCGCTCGCGGGCAGAACGCTTCGACGCCCTGGTCATCGAGGCGCTGGAACCGATCGAGACCCGCTGGCGCACCGAACTCACCCAACTCGACGTGGCCGTGGACGACGTGCCCGAGGTGCAGGTCGAGGGCGAGGACGGCGTGGTCGAGGACGGCAACGTCCCCCTGGCCCGCCTGCTGCCGGCAGGCTCGGACAACCGTGCCCGGATCGTTCTCTACCGCCGCCCGCTGGAGGCGCGAGCGAAGGACGGCGCGGACCTGGCCGACCTGGTGCACGACGTCCTCGTGGAACAGGTGGCGAACTACCTGGGCCTGGACCCGGACGTGGTGGACGAGGGCTGAGACGCCCCTCACAGCCAAGGTGATCAAGAAACGCCTAACGGAACGCGAAGCCGAAGGCGAGCCGCCCCGACGGCGAAGCCGAGGCGCTCTTGGCTTTTGCCTTTAGCCAAGAGGCTCCGGCGGTGGGACCCCACCGCCAACGCAACCACCAACGCAACCGGCAGCCGCTCCAAGCAACAGGCGTGCCATCAACCCGCTCACAGCGCTGGCCCCCTGATCAGAGGTGGATTCCAGGGGTCGTCGCAACACGGATGATCAACTGGCTTGGGCGAGGAGTTTAGCCATGCGTTCGGCTGGGGTGTCCCAGCCGAGGGTTTCGCGTGGGCGGCCGTTGAGCTGGACCGCGACGGCGTCGAGGTGTGCGCGGTTGTGGACGGACAGGTCGGTGCCTTTGGGGAAGTATTGGCGTAGCAGGCCGTTGGTGTTCTCGTTGCTGCCGCGCTGCCAGGGTGAGTGCGGGTCGCAGAAGTAGACCGGGATGTCGGTGGCGGCGGTGAATCGTGCGTGGCCTGACATTTCGGCGCCTTGGTCCCAGGTCAGTGACCGCCAGAGGTGGGCGGGCAAGGTCTGGACGGTGTCAACGAGGGCGTCGCGGACCTGGTCGGCGGTGCGGCCGTGGGGCAGGTGCACGAGCATGACGTAGCGGGTGGCGCGTTCGACCAGAGTGCCGATGGCGGACTTCTTGTCCTTGCCGATGATCAGATCGCCTTCCCAGTGTCCCGGGATCGCGCGGTCCTCGGCTTCGGCCGGGCGTTCGCTGATCATGACCATCGGGGTGGCCATCCGCGGTGTGCGCTGCTGTGCCTGGCGGCGCGGGCGGCGCAGCGCTCTGCCGGTGCGCAACGCCGCGGTGAGCTCACGGCGCAGTTCACCGCGTCCCTGGACGTAGAGGGCCTGGTAGATCGTCTCGTGAACCACGTGCAACTCCGGGCGGTCGGGGAAATCCCGGCGCAAGCGTTGCACGATCTGCTTCGGGCTCCAGCGCAGGTCCAGGCCGTCCTGGATGACCTGGCGCAGCAGGGGGGTCGCGGCGATCTTGCCGGTTTTCGGGCGTGGCCGGCGGGCGTCGGCACGGGCCTGAGCGGCGTGCGGACGATACTGCCCGCTGACCGGATGCGCGTTGCGGCGCAGTTCTCGGCTGATCGTGGACGGGCTGCGCCCCAACTCCGCCGCGATCTGCCGGATCGTGGCCTTCTCCCGCCCGCGGTCGGCGATCAGGATCCGCTCGTCCTCGCGCAGGAACCGGGAGGCCTCACAAGGCGGCGCCACCGCGGTGATCGGTGGCGCCGCCTTGTTCCACTTCGACTGCTTCTTGCCGTTACGCCATCGCTTTCCGGTCCGATAATTGACGCCGACGATCCGGCACGCCTCCCGGCTGCTCACACCACTCGCCACAAGATCAAGATAAGTGGCCCGTTCCCGGACCAGCTTCACCCGCCCCGACCGATCGGCCCGGATCTCGAACATCACAACCCCTGAACTCAGGTGTTGCAACGACCACTAGAACCCAAGAGATTGCCGGGGGTCTGGGGGCAGAGCCCCCAGGGAAAGCACGCAACAGCAACCCGCCAACGCAACAAGAACCACCTACGGACCCGACGCGCCCCGCCGCCGAGTAGGCACAGCGGTCAACAACGTGAACAACGCAGCCGCCGCCTGCCCAAGCAACAAAAAGTCCCTCAACGTCGTACTCATGGATGCCCGAACCTCAGCCCCACCAGGTGGCAACGGCACCCCGACCAAATGCCCCCAAGCCCGAACCACAGGCACCTCAACCCCGTCAACGAACACCCGCCACCCAGGCTCGTCCTCGGCCGCGAGCACCAACACCCGCCCCTCCCCACCAGGCGACACCTTCACGGCCACCTCGGGCAGGGTCACGTTGACCGGCGAAACCCCATCGGCCCCGACAGCCTCAGGCGGCTCCCCACCGGTCCGAGCCCGCCGAGCCAGATCAGGCGCCAGCAAAACCCCGGTATCGGCGACAAGCCGCATCCGCAACACCGGCCGCCCATCGGGAGCCCGAGGCGCCTCGGACACCAGCTCCCCAGCGGCCCCCCGCACCCGAGCCGCCGCCTCATCCGACGGCAACACCACGAACGAAACCCCAGAAGACGCAGCCTGAGCCAACGCCACCTTCACCGCAGGCCCGGCCCCGTCCAACAACGACGAGTTCCACCGCCGCAACCGAGCAGGCGACGACACCGTCGGCACCAGATCGTCATCCCCAAAAGCCGGCAACCGTCCGGCCACCTGGCGCACCGGCGACCCGAGGATCAACACCGACCGCCCGGTCCTCTCCAACTCCGCGGTCAAAGAAGAATTCAGGGCAACCCCACCACCAGCCTGCAACGGCCCGGACCGCAGATCCAACAGCCCGGCGACCCCCAAGCTGACCAACGTCACCACGCCGACCACGTACACAGCCCGCCGAACCCGAGCCAACCGAGCGATACCCGGCGGCACCCCGCGCTGACACCCGGCCAGCACCACGCAGACAAGCCCCCAAGCCAACAACACCAACGGCGTCCCGGGCCAAGCACCCACAGCAGCCACAGCGGCAAGGGCCCCGATGGCCAGCACGATCACCAACAGCCCGGGCAACATCAACGCATTGGGCCGCAGCACAGCAGCAGCAAACGCGGCAGCCACGAACACCGAACACACGATCAGGTTGGGCGGCGGCGAGGAGTAAGCAGCGCCAAGCCCGTTCAACACCATGTCGGGGTGCTGCAACAGCACAGCAGGCCAAGGCAGCAACAACGCCATCGGCAACAACACGATCGCGAACAAAGCAGCGATCCGACGAGCCCCACCCGTCACGGCCACGAACCCGGCCAACGCCCCCACGATGATCACGACGTGCGTCAACGGCGAGAACGCACCGAGAACGGCAACCCCGATGGCAGTACCGGACGCCATGGGCAACCAGGCGTGCGTGGACGACGCGCGCAACACCGCGTACACCCCGGCGAACACCACCGGCGTGACGATGTGCACGACGACGACGTCCAACCGACCTTCGGACACCGCGGTAGTGGCCACGGGCAACAGCCCGTAGAAGGCAGCCACCACAGCGCGCACAGAACGTCGCACCCGCAGCCCGCGCGAAGCGATGTACGCCGACAACGCCGCCAACGGGATGTCCCCGAGCAACAACAACGCGACAGCGAACGACGGCCCGCCAGGAATCAGCCCCAGAACAGCCAACGCCGCCGGAGCGGGAGCCGCGGTACCGCCCCCGACCGGATGCCAGGACGCCAGGTAGGTCGACCACACCTCCCCCGCCGACCCGACGGGCAGCAGCCGGCCACCGGCGAGATCCAGCCCGAGCCGCGACCAGTTGGCGACCAGAGCGACAGCGGAGAGCCCGAGCAACAGCAACACCGGCGGCGCCAGCAACAGAGACCGCAACACCCGGGACTGGTCGACCTCGACGAAGACCATCCCGGGAGCGCCACGAGGTCCAGGAGAAGGACGAGGACGCGGCGACGGACGCAAGGCACCCGGCAACGCGGCGTCGACAGGCACCACAACAGGAGGCCGACGCAGACCGGCGACACGGGGACGCCCACGCGACGCACCGGCCGGCAGAGCGGACGGACCGACCGGGCGAGAGTCCACTTCGGACGGTTCGAGCCAGGTCGCTCCGGAATCGGTTGCGGGCAAACGACCCAGAGCGGCGTCGGCGAGCACGCGGCGACGGATCAGGAACGTCGCTCCGGCCCGAACGGCGTTGCGCAGCCGGGTGAGTCTGCTGGTGAAGAGCCCGCGCACGACGGCCGAGCCGCGGCGGGCGCGTCGACCTTCGAGCAAACGGCCTCGCGTCAGGAGGTAACGAGCGGCGCCGACCTCGGCGTGTGCGTCGGCGAAACGCCGGAGGAGAAGGAAGCCGAGAGCCCGCAGCAACGACAAGATCAGCAGGCGCGGAAGTCCCACCAGAAACGAGAAACCTGAACAATTGACCAAGAAAGTGCGCATGCCGTGCGCCCGGTCGACGCCACGAAATGACGGACCCGGCCGTGCCATGGCCGCGTCCAAACGGCGTGTGCCTTTAGTTGCGGCGCGTGCATGTCGCATGCGTGCGACCGGTACGCACAGGACCAAATGACCTGAGCGATTAGCGCGCCAGCCGAAGTCGAGATCGTCGCGCAGCATCGGCATCGCTTCGTCGTAACCGCCGAGGGAGTGCCACACCTCACGTTTGATCAACGAACCGGCGGACGAGACGGCGAGAACCTCGGTGCTCTGCTGAAACGATGCGGAATGTTCCGCAGAGGACAGACCCGTCTGTCGATGTCCTGAAGAATCCGTCGAGAGACCGGCCTCGACGACGAGCCGAGAATCCACCCAATCGAGGCACAGCGGACCGAGCACCGCGGCCGACGGGGACACCTCGGCGGCGGTCAGCAAAGCCGCCAGGCAGTCGGGTTCGGGCGCACTGTCGTCGTGCAGCAGCCACACCCACTTGCCGGGATCACCCCAGCGTTGAACAGCGTGTTCCACCGCGATGCGCACGGCGGTGCCGAAGCCCGTGCCGCGCGGCGCGGTCAGCACGCCGTCCAGCAGATCTTCCGCCTCGGCCAGCACCTTCGCCGTCCGGTCGGTTGATCCGGTGTCGACCGCGATCACGTGCCGTGGACGAATTCGCTGGCGCCGCAAGGCAGACAGCGCCGTGCTGAGCCACTGGTCGCCGTCGTGGCAGACCAGGACGCACAGCACCGGCGCTGTCCGGAGCCTCGGGTGAGGACTTGTCACGTCCCCAAGTTAAGGCAAGAAGATCACGCTTCTAGACAGCTCTCTTCTTCAGTTTGCGGCGCTCTCGTTCACTGAGACCGCCCCAGATGCCGAAGCGTTCGTCGTGCTGGAGCGCGTACTCCAGGCACTCCGAACGAACCTCGCAGCCCAGGCAGATGCGCTTGGCCTCCCGCGTCGAACCACCCTTTTCGGGGAAGAACGCCTCGGGATCCGTCTGGGCGCAGAGCGCGCGCTCCTGCCAGTCCTGCTCGTCGGCAGGGTCGAACAGGTACGACAGCTCGCCCTGCACGACCGGCTGCGTGACGTGATCTTCTTCGAGCTCTTCGAATTCCTGCATTTCGTCCGCCTCCTCGCCTTCCGCTCTCCCCGGTTGGCGGACGCCAGACGCCGTTCCCACAACGACGAATGACACCGATGTGATTACACCTGCGTCACAGCGGGCGGTCAAGCGGAGTCCACACGTCGGGGGATATTCGCGCAGATGGCCGCAAAAACCTTGACTGACTGCACAGACAGTGATTCAGGTGTCGCAACCCGTCCTCGTTCGGCCCACAACGCCATCCGACACGCCACACTGGTGGGGTGAAGCGATCAGCGGTTCGCCCCAGCCCACTGTTCCTCGGCCTGCTCGCGGCAACCGTCGCCGGTGCCGCCCTCACCCTGCTCGACAGCAACGTCGCGATCAAGTCGGGCACCATCCTCTTCGTACTCGCCGGGTGGGCGGTGACGCTGTGCCTGCACGAGTTCGGGCATGCCGCCGTCGCGTACAAGGGCGGCGATTTTTCCGTACGTGACAAGGGTTATCTGACCCTCGACATCCGTCGTTACACCGACCCCGTGCTCAGCATCGTGCTGCCGCTGGTGCTGCTGGTCATGGGCGGAATCCCACTTCCGGGTGGTGCCGTCTGGATCAACCACCACGCGCTGCGGAACAAGAAGATCGAGTCGTTGGTCTCACTCGCGGGACCGGTTTCGAACCTCGTGATCGGCGTGCTGCTCGCGTTGGTCGTCGCGATCTTCTCGCCGCCCGCCGCGCTCGCCGCCGCCATTTCGTACCTGGCTTTGTTGCAGGTGTTCGCGTTCGTGCTCAACATCCTGCCGGTGCCCGGACTGGACGGCTGGGGCGCCATCGAACCGTTCCTGCCCTACAGCGCGCAGCGGTTCGGTGCGAAGGCCCGGCCGTGGGGCGCGCTGGTCCTGTTCGCCCTCCTGATCGCCTTCTCCGAGGTCAGTGCGGTGTTCTTCGGCCTGTCGATGGACGTGTTCCAGCTCATCGGCGGCGACCCGTTCGCGGCGTTCACCGGCAACGACACCTTCATGTTCTGGCGCTACCTGTAAGGGCGAACCGGCGCTGTGGAAGCATGGGCGGGCGTGAAGGTCGTAGCACTGGTCGGCGGGGTCGGCGGCGCGAGGTTCCTGCAGGGCCTCAAAGCACTCGGGGCAGACGTCACGGCGGTGGTCAACACCGGCGACGACGTGTGGATGCACGGGTTGCGCATCACCCCTGACCTCGACACCTGCATGTACACGCTGGGCGAGGGCATCGACACCGAACGCGGCTGGGGTCGCGCGGACGAGTCGTGGACCGTCAAGGAAGAGCTCGCCGCCTACGGGGCCGAACCGTCGTGGTTCGGCCTGGGCGACCGGGACCTGGCGACGCACCTCGTTCGCACCCAGATGCTGCGCGCCGGCTACCCGCTGTCCGCGGTCGTGGAGGCGCTGTGCGACCGGTGGCAGCCGGGCGTGCGGCTGCTGCCGATGACGGACGACCGCATGGAGACGCACGTCGTCGTGGAGATCGACGGTGAGACGAAGGCCATCCACTTCCAGGAGTGGTGGGTCAAGCACCGGGCCGGCATCCCCGCGCAGTCGTTCGCGTACGTCGGCGCCGACACCGCGACGGCCGGTCCCGGCGTGCTGGACGCGATCGCCGAGGCCGACGCGGTCGTCCTGGCCCCGTCCAACCCGGTGGTCAGCGTCGGCACGATCCTCACCGTGCCCGGCGTGCGCGACGCGTTGCGCAAGACCGAGGCGGGCGTCGTGGGCCTGTCCCCGATCATCGGCGGGAAACCGTTGCGGGGCATGGCCGACGCTTGTCTGGACGCGATCGGGGTGGAGACCTCGGCCGAGGCGGTCGGGCGGCTCTACGGCTCCCGCAAGTGCTCGGAGGACGGCATCCTGGACGCGTGGCTGGTGCACACCGGCGACCGCGCCGATGTACCCGGTGTCGCCGTTCGCGCGGTTCCGCTGCTGATGTCCGATGTGGACACCACGGCGCAGATGGCCCGCGACGCGCTGGAGCTGGCCGGAGTCGAAGTTGACTGACCACGCCGCGGCGGCGCTGGAACTGCTGCCCGTCACCGGCCTGCCGGAATTTCGCCCCGGCGACGACCTGGCCGGAGCGATTACGAAGGCCGCCGGGTGGCTGCGCGACGGCGACGTGCTGATCGTCACGTCCAAGGTCCTGTCCAAAGTGGAGGGACGGCTCGTCCGCGTGCCGGCCGACCCCGAGGAGCGGGACCGGATCCGGCGCGAGCACGTCGCCGCGGAGTCGGTGCGGGTGCTCGCCCGCAAGATGCGCACGCTGATCACCGAGAACAAGCTCGGCATCGTGCAGGCCGCGTCCGGAGTGGACGCCTCGAACGTGGCGGGCGACGAGATCGCGCTGCTCCCGGTCGACCCGGACGGCTCCGCGGCGTCGTTGCGCGCGGCCCTGAAGGAGTCGCTGGGCGTCGAGGTCGCCGTGGTGATCACCGACACGATGGGCCGCGCCTGGCGGATGGGCCAGACCGACGCCGCGATCGGCGCGTCCGGCATCCGCGTGCTGCACGACTACGCGGGCGCGGTGGACGAGCACGGCAACGAACTCGCGGTGACGATGGTCGCGGTCGCGGACGAGATCGCGGCGGCCGCGGACCTGGTGAAGGGCAAGCTCGGCGCGGTGCCGGTGGCGGTGCTGCGCGGGTTCGACGTGGTGGACGACGGATCCACGGCCCGCGACCTGAACCGGCCCGTCGAGGACGACCTGTTCAGCCTCGGCACGGAGGAGGCGCTCGCTCTCGGGCGCGCTCAGGCCGTGCTGATGCGCAAGTCCGTGCGGTTCTACTCGGACGAGCCCGTCGATCTCGCGGCGGTGCGCCGTGCCGTCGGGGCGGCGTTGACCGCGCCCGCGCCGCACCACACGAAGCCGTTGCGGTTCGTGCTGGTGCGGGAGAAGCGCGCGGAACTCCTGCAGGCCATGCGCGAGCAGTGGGAGACCGACCTGCTCGCCGACGGCTTCACCCCCGACCAGATCGCCCGCCGGGTCCGGCGCGGCGACCTGCTGGTGGAGGCGCCGGAGATCGTCGTGCCGTTCCTGGTCCGCGACGGCGCGCACAGCTACCCGGACGACCGGCGCGCGGACGCCGAGAAGACCATGTTCACGGTCGCCGGCGGCGCCGCCGTGCAGGGCCTGCTGGTGGCACTCGCCGCCGAGGGGCTCGGCTCGTGCTGGGTGTCGTCGACGATCTTCTGCGCGGACGTCGTGCGCTCCGTGCTGGGTGTGGCCGACGACTGGGAGCCGCTCGGCGCCGTCGCGGTCGGGCACCCGGTGGAGCCGCTGACGCCGCGCGAGCCGTTGGAAGGGCTGATCGAGCTTTGACTTCGTCCCGTCGTGACGGACGGGACATCCCACCTGCTTGCAGCAGGTAGCACTCACGTGCTGCACCTCGCGGTACGGGTTTCCTGTTTCATCGCCGATCGCGGAAAGGAGAACCCTTGCCGTCTGACATCAGCTCCGCAGGCATCACCCGAGTCGCCTCGGGCTACGGCTCGACCAGCCGCAAGAATGTTCTTCGCCGCGTTGAAGTCTCGATCATGCCGAGCACGGCACTCCGGGCACGACCACTGCCGGGCGGAGAGGGACAGTTCCGCAAGCACATGGCCGCAGTCGGAGCAGGTCTTGGTGGAGGGGTACCAGCGGTCGATCACCACAAGCTCACGACCGGCGCGTGCACACTTGTACTCGAGTTGCCTGCGAAACTCACCCCAGCCGACGTCGGAGATCGCGCCTGCCAAACGTCGATTGCGCAGCATGCCCGCGACGTTGAGGTCTTCGATCGCGATCAGCTGAGCGGACCGCACCAGCTTGGTCGTGACACGGTGCAGAAAGTCCGATCGGGCGTTGCGGACCTTGCGGTGGGCACGAGCAACCTTGGCCCTGGCTTTCCGCCGATTGGCGCTGTCTTGTCGGCATCGCGCAATCCGACGTTGGTAGCGAACGAGATTGCGAGCCTTGCGCGCCAAGTGTCGAGGATTGGCAACCCTTTCACCGTCGCTGGTGACCATGAACTCGATCAATCCGAGGTCGACTCCCACACCATCGAGGCCGCCCACGGACGGCGTTGGCGGGGCAACGTCGATGGCGAACGTCACATGCCAGCGACCGTCCGGATCACGAGAGATCACGATCATCGAGGGGTCGAGCCCGGAGAGGTCGACATCGTGAAAGGACCAGACGAAGCGCAGCGGTGCAGCGGTCTTGGCCAGTGTCAGGACACCATCGCGCATTCGGAACGCCGAGCGTGTGTAGTGCGCACTCTGCCGACCGGTACGGGACTTGAACCTTGGGTAGCGAGCGCGCCCGCAGAAGAAGTTCTGGAACGCCCTGTGCTGGTGGCGCAGCGTCTGCTGCAGCGGCACACACGAGACCTCCGAGAGAAACGCCAGTTCCTCGGTCCGTTTCCATTGAGTCAGCGCAGCGTCGGTCTCACGGTACGACGTGCGAACGCCTTCGAGGCGGTGACGAAGATTGCGCGCTCCCAGGGTTTTGTTCCACACCAGACGCACGCACCCGAACGTGCGGTTCAACGCCGCCACCTGCTCGGGGGTCGGGTAGGCCCGACACTTGTACGCCGTTCGCATGCGAATGAAAGTATCGCGAAGAGCTCGGCGCGATAGTCGCGTTCTTCACGAATCGGACCAATCAGGCTTGATCATTCCCAGTCGGTGAGCTGGGCCTTCCAGCGGAGACATTGATGACACTGCACGCCGACACCGTCTCGACGCTGAGCCGGTTCTCGGGCCAGGACGCGTTGAAGGAGGCCTACCTGGGCTTCCTGGCGGCCCGCGAGGACGCTTGTATGCGATCTTGCGAACCCGGCCACATCACGGCCTCAGCGCTCGTCCTGGACGCCACCGCGGAGCACGCTTTGCTGACGCTGCACCCGCGCGTGGGCCGGTGGCTGCAACTGGGCGGCCACTGCGAGCCGGAGGACGAGACCCTGGCCGGTGCCGCGTTGCGCGAGGCCACCGAGGAGTCCGGCATGCGCGGGCTGCGGATCGAGCCGACGCCGATCCACCTCGACGTGCACCCGATCACGTGCTCGCTCGGCAAGCCGACCCGGCACTTCGACGTGCGGTTCCTGGTGCGGGCACCCGTGGGCGCGCAGCCGGTGCGGTCGGCGGAGTCCGTCGACCTGCAGTGGTGGCCACTGGAGCAGTTGCCGGACAACGTGGACGACCTGCACCCGCTGATCGAGAGCGCTCTCACCAGGCTGGGTTAGAACCTGCGGTAGTCGCGCGGCGAGAACCTCGGTGCTCGCCGCGGCCGTCGCATGCCCGCTGATTCCAGGTACATGACGGCGCGGTGGCGTTGCGGCTGGTACGGCTGGAGGAGCTCCATCATCGCGGCGTCGTCGCCGGGCGTGCCGGTCAACGCCCACGTGACGTTCTTGGCGACGTGGTAGTCGCCGACGCTCACCGCGTCCGGGTCGCCCCACGCCCGTTGCGCGACCTCGGCGGACGTCCACACGCCGATGCCGGGCACCTTCTCGAGCAATTCACGGCTGCGCATCTCGGCGGCCTTCTCCAGCCGGTGCGCGACTTGGGCGACGTTGATCAGCGTTCTTCTGCGCGCGCCGTCGAGACCGCACTGGTGCCACTCCCAGTCCTGGAGGCTCAGGACCCGTTGGGGCGTCGGCGGAACCTTCAGCGGCTTCGGGCCGGGAGCGCTCTCACCGAACCGGCGGCCGAGTTCGCGCCACGTCCGGAACGCCTCCATCCCGGTGACCTTCTGCTCCAGGATCGAAGCGAACAGCAGGTCCCACACGCGGTTCGCGGCACCGAGCCGCAGCCCGGGCCGTTGCCTGCGCGCCTCCGCGATGATCGGGTGGTGGGCGACGAACTCGTCCACCGTGTCGTCCGCGCCGAGCAGGGCGGGCAGGCCGTCGAGCAGCCACGGCCCGCCCTCACCCCACGCCTCGGCGAGCACCTCGCCGTTCGTCCTGGTGATGTGCATCGTGCCGGAACCGCACGGCGTGTTGGCCGCGAACCAGACGCCGCCCTCCGTGGAGAAGGACGGATCGCCGGGCCCGCGGCGCAACGTGCCGAGCACCGCTCCCAGATCGAGTGGGAACGGTGGAGTCCAGGCTCTGCTAGGCATCCGTCGAGAAGCGCACTCCGGCCTCGGGCAACACGACCCCGGGCCAGACCCGCGCTCCGCCGATCAACTCGCACCGCGCGCCGATCACCGCGGAGTCGCCGACCACGGCGTCCCGCAGCACCGCACCGGCCTGCACGAGCGCACCGGCACCCACGATCGAACGCTCGACCACGGCGTTCTCACCCACAACAGCGCCGTCGAACAGAATCGCGCCATCGAGCACGGCACCTTCAGCGACCGTGCAGTTCGCACCGACCGTGGCCCCACCCTTCAGCGTGGCGCCTTCATGGACAGACGAACCTTCGAGCACCAGGTAGTCACCGGGCTGTGCAACCGCAGCCGACGGCGCAACACCGCGCACGAGGTCCGCGGACCCCTGCACGAACGCCTCCGGCTTGCCGAGGTCGAGCCAGTAGGTGGCGTCCACGTGCCCCTGCAACCTCTTGCCTTCAGACAACAACCCGGGGAACGTCTCACGCTCCACCGACACCGGCCGCCCAGCGGGAATCGCGTCGATCACCTCACGCCGGAACACGTAACACCCGGCGTTGATCTGGTCCGTCGGCGGGTTCTCCGTCTTCTCCAGGAACGCCTGAACGCGCCCCTCGTCGTCCGTCGGCACACACCCGAAGGCCCGCGGGTCCGCCACCTTCACCAGGTGCAGCGTCACGTCCGCCTCGTGCTTGCGGTGCGTGTCCACGATCCCCGTCAGGTCGACCCCCGACAGGATGTCGCCGTTGAACACCATCACGTCGGGCTCACGCAGCTTGTCCGCCACGTTGCGAATCGCCCCGGCCGTGTCCAGCGGCACCTCTTCCACCACGTACTCGAGCTCGAGCCCGAGCCGAGATCCGTCCCCGAAGTACTCCTCGAACACCTCGGCCTTGTAACTGGTACCCAGCACCACGTGGGTGATGCCGGCCTCCTTGATCCGCGAGAGCAAGTGCGTCAAAAATGGCACCCCCGCGGTCGGGAGCATGGGCTTGGGAGCGGACAGGGTCAGCGGGCGAAGGCGGGTGCCCTTGCCCCCGACCAGCACCACAGCTTCGACGCCGTGCACCTTTTTCCTCCTCCGCGTTACAGCGAGCCGTTCGACGGAATACTCTGACACGAAGCAGATCGTCATATGGGATCTGGTCCCGGCAAGGAGCTAAATCCGACATGGACCCCCGCGACCGGGCCGACGCCATGCTCGCCCGCGCCCGCGCACGTGGGCGGAACATCGTGACGCCGGACAACATGACGTCCCCGATGGACGCTTCGGACACGCAACAGATCCCTCGGAGCCTGGTCAACGCCGTGGACCCGCGCCGAGACCCGGACTCGACCATGATCCTGGCCCCGGCCCAGATGGGCATGCAACAGCGTCCAGGTTCCCCGCCGATGCCGACCCAGCCGATGCCTCAGCAGGCGGCGCCACCGATGCAGCAGGGCCCACAGGGACCACACGGCCAGCCGGGCGCGCCGTCAGATGACGCGGAGATCACTCAAGTCGTCCAGCCGGGCCTGATCCCGACGGTGTCGAACCACCAGCAGAAGCGGAACACGCTGTCGCAGAGGCTCAGCGGCGACATGTGAGCACCCCCGGCGCGCACCGCAGGGCAGGCTGACGCAGGGGTCCCCTCGGGTTGGAATCCCCCGCGACCCAACTTACGGCGAGGGTCTGACACTCCCGCGAAGCCGAAGGCGAGCCCGAAAGAGCACGCACATCGAGCACACCAACCGCACTGCGAAGCCGAAGGCGAGCCGTCTTTCCAATACGCGCCGGGTGGGGTGGCTTCGTCACGAGTCGTGCCACAGCTCTTGCTGCATGCAGGTAGGGGTGTCAACTCGACACGCTTTTCGTCGAGTTGACACCCCTACCTGCATGTGGCCCGCTCTTGGCTCGACTCGTGACGAAGCCACCCCACCAACGCAACCAAACTACGAAACCGCAAGCCGCCCAACACAAACAGGCGTGCCATCAACCCTCGAACGGCGCTGGCCCCGGCTTTTGATCAGATTGGCGGGGTCCGGGGCGGAGCCCCGCGCACGAAACAGGAACCCGCCAGCCCCAACGCGCCCACCAACGAAACAGGCGCGACCCGCTCAACGAGTGAGAATCTTCACCCGCAACGCCAGCCCAGCCTTCAACACAGCCCGGAACGGCGCCCAGAACACCCCAGCATGCCGATCAGCCAAGTACCGGTAAGCACTCCGATGATGCTCCCGCAACATCCGATCCGAAGACCGAGCAGTCGAGTGCCCCCCGATGTGCACAACCTCAGCCTCAGGCACGTAAACGTTCAACCACCCGGCCGCACCAACACGTTCCCCGAGGTCAACATCCTCGAAGTACATGAAGTACCGCTCATCAAACCCACCAACGGAGTCAAAAGCCTCACGCCGCATCAAGAAACAGGACCCGGACAACCACCCGGCAGTCCTCTCGACGGGCTCCTTCTCCTGCCGATAAGCCCGAGTCCAGGGGTTCGACTTCCAAACAGACCCGAACAGCGCATGCCCAACCCCACGCCCAAGCGAAGGCAACAACCGGGCGGACGGGTAAACCTCCCCAGAAGGTTCCCGAATCAGGGGCCCGAACATCCCACCCCGAGGCCACCGCGAAGCCGCCTCAATCAACGCATCAACAGACCCAGGCGCGAACTCGATGTCGGGGTTGGAAATCAACACCCACCCGACGTCCGATCCCAGCGCGGCCACCCCGCGATTGGCCCCACCGCCGTACCCCAAATTCCCGCCGGTGGACAGAAAAGTCACAGAAGGCCGAGAAGCAGCAACGGCCTCGGGCACCCCGTCAGTGGACCCGTTGTCGGCGAGGATCACCTGCACCGACCGGGAGGTGGCCTTCTCGAGGGTGTCCACGAAGGGGGCCAGCGTCTCGCCCGGCGAGTACGTGACCGTCACGACACCAAGTCCATCGCCGTAGTTCACGCGCGCCACCCTAGCGCCGCCCACCTCAGCCCCGGCGACGCACCATCACGGCCCGCTCGTAAGCCTCACGATGACGATCAGCACTGACGGCCCACGAGAAGTCCTTGGCCCGCCGCTGACCGGAAGCGGCCAAAGAGGCACGCCGAGCAGGATCGTCGAGCAGATCGGCGATGGCAGCCGCGATGTCCCCGGCCCCGACACCGCAGTAGGCCACAGCCTCGCCGCCAACCTCGGGCA
The DNA here is from genome assembly GCF_043632865.1 of Lentzea sp. JNUCC 0626. Classification (NCBI taxonomy): domain Bacteria; kingdom Bacillati; phylum Actinomycetota; class Actinomycetes; order Pseudonocardiales; family Pseudonocardiaceae; genus Lentzea; species Lentzea sp. JNUCC 0626. The sequence continues at coordinate 8,240,717 of NZ_CP171635.1, read as the reverse complement.
ACGACAACCGCCGAGTGGTCAGCACACAAGCACCACAGGCCATGGCTTCCAAGACAGGCAGCCCGAAGCCCTCACCCAACGACGGGTAGGCGACCAACTCAGCCCCGCCCAGAAACCCGGCCAACTGCTCGAACGGCAGGTACCCGGCACGGATCACCCGGATCCGGTGCGGCACGGAGTCCAGAGCGCGCTCGACCTGGCTGTCCCACCCAGGCTGCCCGGCCAGCACCAACGCGGGCGGCTCGGCGCGTCCGACCATCGCCTGGGCGAAGCCGCGGATCAACGCCGGAACGTTCTTGCGCGGCTCCAACGCCCCCAGGAACGCGACGTAAGGCGTGTCGCCCAACGACAAGGAGCGGCGCACCGCCAGGACCTCGTCGGGGGACGGCGGGTGGAAGCGTTCGGTGTCCACGCCGTGCTGGGCGATGTGCAGGCCGGTGCGGTCGGCTCCGGCCACGCGGGCCAGTTCGTCGGCGGTCGCCTGCGACGGGACCACGCAGAGGTCGGCTCGGCGCAGCGAGGCTCGGGTCCAGGCGCGGAAGAAGCGGGCCTTGACGGACGAGTGCAGCACCGGGTCGGTGAAGAACGTGGCGTCGTGCAACGTCACGACGGACGCGGCCTTCGCGGCCAGCGGCAAGGTGTAGTGCGGGGAGTGCACGACGTCCACGCCCAGACTCCGCACGAGGCGCGGCAACGTGGTCTGCTCCCAGGCCAGGCGGGCCGTCCTGGTGGCCACGGCGTCGGCGGCGCGGATCACGCGGGCGTTCGGGGCGATCTTGGTGAACAGGTCCTCGTCGCGCGGCTGGCACACGACCGAGAGCCTGGCCCCGTCCGCGTCCAGCGCCGCCACGAGCGAGTCCACGTAGCGGCCTACGCCACCACGGTCTGCGGGGATCGCGGTGGCGTCGATCAGCACGCTGGGTTCGACGGTGGGCACGGTCAGCTAGCGTAATGTCATTTGCGAATGCGTCTGACGGGAATGCACTAATCCGGTCGTCAAGCGTGTGCTCTCCAAACACTCAGTGCGGTCTTTTCCCAGGTGAACTCACTCGCGCGGGTGACCCCGGCCTCGACCGTGTGACGAGGATCAGCCAACACCGCACGGAGTCCTTCCGTCAACGACGCGAGGTCTCCCCGTCTTACGACCGTGCCCGCGCCGCCGGCCACCTCGACCAGTGCCGGATCGTCGGAGTGCACGACCGGAACGCCCGCCGCCATCGCCTCCAGCACCGGCAGCCCGAAGCCCTCCGCGAGGCTCGGCGCGGCCAGGCACGTGGCCCCGGCCAGCACGGATGCCAGCCGGGCGTCGGAAACCCGGCCCAGCAACGTCACGTGCGGCGCGCGCAGATCGACGCCACCCCACCCCTGCGGACCGACCACCACCAACGGCACGCGCAACCGTTCGCAGGCGCGTGCCAGGAGGTCGAACCCCTTGCGCGGCTCGATGGTCCCGACGGCGAGCACGTAGCGGTCCGGAAGATCATCAGCGGGCGGCCCGGCCAGCCTGGTCACCCCATTGGGCACGACGAGGACAGGAACGGACACAGTTACACAATCCGCCAGCTGAGACGCGACCGCCTGAGTCGGCACGACCAGTGCCCGCGCCTCCGCAGCGGCCCGCGCGATCACCTTGCGGTGCCAGGCGACCCCGCGCGGCGTCAGCGTCTCCGGATGCGTCCACGGCACCACGTCGTGCACGGTGACGACGGCACCCGGCAACGGCGCGAGCGGGGTCGGGGCGTGCACGTGCGGGCCGAGCCGCGGCGGGAGGCCGCGCTCCCACAACGCCACCAGCGCCCGGCGCGGCACCTTGAGCACGCGGTCGGCGTTCGCGGTGGCCGCCGTCGTGACGGACCAGCCGGAAGGGGTGCTCTTCCGCAACGCGGCGAGCAGCTCGGCGGTGTAGCGGCCGGTGCCGCCGGGGACCGGGGCGTTGAGTTGCTCGGTCAGCACTACTAGCTCGGGCACGTCGCGTACCGTCTCACGCCGTGTCGGCAGTCAGCACCGTGGTGGTCGTGACGTGGCGCGGCCGTGACCACATCACGGCGTGCCTGGACGCCCTGAAAGCCCAGAAGAGTCCACACAGGACGATCATCGTGGACAACGCGTCCGACGACGGCACGGCCGAGCTGATCGGCGGGCACGAGGTCGTCCGGCTCCCCCGCAACGTCGGCTACGCGGGCGGGCTCGCCGCCGTTCTCGGCATGGTCGACACCCCGTACGTCGCGTGGCTCAACGACGACGCGGCTCCGGACCCGTCGTGGCTCGCCGAACTGGAGAGCGCTCTCAACACCGAACCCGGCGCGGCCGCCGCCACCTCGTCGATCCTGCTCACCGACGGGTCGACGCAGTCCGTCGGCGTCGCGCTGACCGCCGACGGGCACGGCAAGGACGTCGTGCTGGCGGGCCGCGAGGTGTTCGGGTTCTGCGGCGGCGCGGCCCTGCTCCGGACCGACGTGCTGACCGCCGTCGGCGGCGTCCCGGCGAGTTTCTTCTGCTACTACGAGGACACCGACACGGCCTGGCGGTTGCGGCTGGCCGGACACCGGGTGATCTCGGTCGGCCCGGCGCGGGTGCGGCACCGGCACGGCGCCAGCACGCGGCCCGGTTCGGCGCTCTTCCACCGCTGGAACGAACGCAACCGCCTGCTGATGCTGCTGCGCTGCGCCCCGGCGAAGGTCGCGCTCACCCAGCTCGCGCGGTTCGCCGCGATCACGGCGATGCTGCCGTTCCGCAAGGACGTGCCGGACGCGGCCAACTTCCGGGTCGGACTGAGGGCGCGGGTACTGGGCGAGGTGCTGCTCAGGCTGCCGGTGACGGTGGTGCAGCGGCTCAGGATCACCACGAAGGTGCCGAGGCAGCGGGTGTGGCAGGACTGGGCCGGCCGCTGATGTCGCGCCCGAGCCCGGAAGCCGACGACGCCTGGTACCCGGTGTGGCCGCTGATCGTCGGCGGCCTGGTCGCGATCGCGGCCGGGGTCGCGCTGAGCGTCACCCTCACCCAGGGTTTCGTGTTCCTCTGCCTGCTCGGCGGCCTCGCCTACGCCCTCGGCGTCAGCGGCCTGTCCCAGCGCAAGTGGGTCGCGCTGCCCGCGTTCGTGCTCGGCCTCGTCGCCCCGTTCGTGCTGACGTTCGGCGTGCACAGCGTGCTGATGCAACGCACCGGGCACGTCGAGATGTGCTCGATCGCCTCGAAAGAAGAGCACCCGTCCGCCAAGTACCCCAGGGTCGACTACGTGCTGGCCTGCCCCAGCGGCGAGGTCGAGCTGGACCGCGACTGGAACGAGCGGCTCAAGGGCGCAGAGGCCCCGGTGGCGATCGGCGAGCCGCTGCGTCCGCTGTGGGGTTCGTACACCCGATGGAACCTCCTCCTGGTCACGAGCGTCCCCGGAGTGATGATCCTTCTCGTTCCGGTCGCCCGGCTGCTGAGGAAGCAGCCGTGAGGCGGCCTGTGCCACTCATCGTGACCGGGCTCGCCGCCGTGGCCGCCGCGGTCGTGCTGGGCGCGATCGTGCCGGAGCAGTACGACCTGCTGGTGCTCGTGCCGTGCCTGCTGCTGTCGCTCGCGTTCGCGTGGGGCGTCGGCAAGCTCGGGACGGCGTGGCTCGTGTTGCCCGCGTTCATGGTCGTGATCCCCGGCACGGCGGTGCTGCTCGGCGACGGTCACCGCGCGTTGATGGACGCCCTCGGCACGCCCCAGACGTGCGTGATCACCAGCGTCGAGGATGTGCCGGGACTCGACAACCCGGCGTACGTCCACCACGTCACCTGCCCCGACGGCGCCGAGCTGCGGATCGCCGTGCGGGGTGAGGCGGACAAGCGGGTGGAGCCCGGTCCGGCCACCGTGCTGCGGCACCCCGTGATGCGCCCGCTGCTCGCTCACCGCAACGACTGGTCGGTCGAGTGGGTCTTCGGAGTGCCCGCGGCTGTCGCTTTGCTCCTGATCTGTGCAACCACACTGCGGGCGCGCAGAGTGATGAGGCAGGCTTAGCACGTGGATCGAGCCTCACTGCCCGTCGTGTCCGTCGTCGTCGTCAACTACCGCGGCGCGGAGGACACGATCACCTGCGTGCGAGGGCTGGCGGAGGTCGACCACCCCGCCGAGCTGCTCGAAGTCATCGTCGTCGACAACGAGGCGCACGACACGGCCCGGCTCAAGGCGGAGCTGCCGGGCGTCAAGGTCGTCACGTCGGAGCAGAACCTCGGGTTCGCGGGCGGCTGCAACCTCGGCGTCGACCACGCGACGGGCGGGGTGCTCGCGTTCCTCAACAACGACGCGCGCGCCGACCGGAACTGGATCAAGGCCGCGATCAGGGTCTTCCACGCCGAACCGGCGGTGGGCGCGGTCGCGAGCAAGGTCCTCGACTGGGACGGCGAGAAGATCGACTTCGTCGACGGCGGGCTGACCTGGTTCGGCATGGGCTACAAGCGCCACGCGGGCCAGGACGACGACGGAAGCCACGACGGCCCGAAGGACGTGCTGTTCGGCACGGGCTCGGCGCTGTTCGTCCGCACCGAGCTCTACAAGCAGCTCGGCGGGTTCGACGAGCGGTTCTTCATGTTCTACGAGGACGTCGACCTCGGCTGGCGGCTCAACCTGCGCGGCTGGCGGGTCCGCTACGAACCGGCGTCGCTCACGTTCCACCGGCACCACGCGTCGATGAGCTCGATCGACCACAGCCGCGAGCTGTACCTGCTGGAGCGCAACGCGCTCATGTCGCTGTACAAGAACTTCTCCGACGAGACGCTGGCGAAGGTGCTGCCGGCCGCGCTGGCACTGTGCGTGCGCCGCGCGACGGCCCGCGGTGAGATCGATCCCACGCAGCTGGAGATCACCCGCCGCCCCGCCGATCCCGCGGACGACCAGGCGCCCGTCGGGGTGCCGCGCCAGGCCCTCGCCGGGTTCCTCGCGATCGACCAGTTCGTCGAGGCGATGCCGTCGCTGCAGAAGTCGCGCAAGATCGAGCAGGCCGCGCGCCGGATGTCGGACACCGATCTGGTTCCGTTGATGCGCAAGGCTTTGGAACCGGCCTATCCCCTGCCGCGCTACCTCGCCGCGCACGACATCCTCGTGGACGTGCTCGGCCTGGACGACGTGTTCGGCAAGCCGCGCAAGATCCTCGTGATCACCGGTGACGCGATCTCCGACCGGATGGCCGGTCCCGCGATCCGCGCCTGGCACATGGCCGACGTGCTGTCCGGCGAGCACCAGGTCCGGCTGGTCACGACGAACCCGCTGTGCGCGCCGCCCGACGCCCCGTTCGCCGTCGAGCGCGCCCGGCCGAAGGAACTGCCGCCGCACGTCGCGTGGGCGGACGTGGTGGTGCTGCAGGGCCACGCGCTGGAGATGATCGCCGAGCTGAAGAAGGCGTCCTCCACCAAGATCGTGGTCTGCGACATGTACGACCCGATGCACCTGGAACTGCTGGAACAGGGCAAGGACGACACCGACGACAAGCGCGCGCTGGACCTGGAGACCGTCACCAAGGTCCTGAACACGCAGCTCGAACGCGGCGACTTCTTCCTGTGCGCGTCGGAACGGCAGCGGCACTTCTGGCTCGGTCACCTGGCCGCGCTGGGCCGCCTCACGCCGACGTTGTACGACAACGACCCCACGACCCAGTCGCTGCTCGGGATCGTCCCCTTCGGACTGTCGGGCAAGCCGCCGCAGCGCACCGGCCCCGCGATCAAGGGCGTCGTGCCGGGCGTGACGGACGCGGACAAGGTCGTGATCTGGGCGGGTGGCGTCTACAGCTGGTTCGACCCGCTGTCGCTGATCGAGGCGATGGACCACCTGCGCAAGCGGCAGCCGTCCGCGAAGCTGTACTTCCTCGGCATGAAGCACCCGAACCCCGAGGTCCCGGACATGGACATCGCCGGCCAGACGCGGGCGTTGTCCGCACAGTTGGGGCTGACCGGCGAGCACGTGTTCTTCAACGACGGGTGGGTGCCGTACACCGAGCGGCAGAACTGGCTGCTCGACGCGAACTGCGGTGTCACCACGCACTACGAACACGTGGAGACCACGTTCGCGTTCCGCACGCGGGTGCTCGACTACCTGTGGGCGGGGCTGCCGATCGTCACCACGTCCGGCGACTCGTTCGCGGATCTGGTGCTGCGGGAAGGTTTGGGCGTCGTCGTGCCGCCGGAGGACCCGGAGGCTCTCGCCGACGCGCTGGAGAAGGTGCTCTACGACGAGGAGTTCGCGGCCGCGTGCCGTGAGCGCATCGCCGTCGTACGCGAGCGGTTCACCTGGGAGACAGCACTCGCGCCACTGGCCGAGTTCTGCCGCAATCCCAGGCCCGCCGCGGACCGTCTGCCCGGCTCGGCCCCCATGGTGCGCACACCAGGGCTGAGCAGGTCGGACAAGGTGAAGCGGGACCTGCTGCTGGTGCGCGAGTACCTGGACGCGGGTGGCCCGACCGAGTTGGCCAAGCGGGCGACGGGGCGTCTGCGCAAGATCGCGCGTGGTGGCAAGCATGGCTAGATCCCCCAAGAAACCCCTCTCCGTGCTGCTCGACGGCACACCCCTGCTCGGACATCGCACCGGAATCGGCCGCTACACAGCGGCTCTGGCCGAAGAACTGGCTTCCATGCCGGAAGAGGCCGACGTACGGGCGGTGGCGTTCACCCTGCGCGGCTGGCGCGCGTTGCGGACCGTGTTGCCGCACGACGTCACGGCGCGCGGCCTGCCCGTCGCGGCACGGGCGTTGCGCCAGATGTGGCTGCGCGCCCCGTTCCCGCCGGTCGAGATGCTGGCCGGGTTCTCGGACGTGATGCACGGCACCAACTTCGTGCTGCCGCCGACCGTGCGGGCCGGTCGCGTCGTCACGATCCACGACCTGGCGTTCCTGGACGCGCCCGGCGACCTGCCGCCGTCCGACCGCCGGCTGCCGGAACTCGTGCGGCTCTCGGCGCACCGCGCGGACGTGATCTGCACGCCGACCGCGGCCGTCGCCTCCGTGGTGGCGGACCGGTTCGCGGTGCCGCTGGAGAAGATCGTCGTGACGCCGCTGGGCGTCGACCCCGCCTGGTTCGCCTCGCGCCCGCCGTCGGCCACGTTGCGCGGTCGCCTCGGGCTGCCGTCGGAGTACCTGCTGTTCGTCGGCGCGGACGGGCCGCGCAAGGGGCTCGAGTACCTGGTCAAGGCGCACGCCTCGGACCCGTCGCTGCCGCCGCTGGTGATCGTCGGACCCGGTCGGTCCGGTGTGGACGGTCGGGTGCTGCGGACCGGGTACCTGTCAGACGTGCACCTGCGGTCGGTCGTCGCCGGCGCCACCGCGCTGGTGCTGCCGTCGCGGGACGAGGGCTTCGGGCTGCCGGTGCTGGAGGCGTTGGCGTGCAACGTCCCCGTGGTCTGTTCGGACGTGCCCGCGTTGCGCGAGGTGGCGGGTGGGCATGCCCTGCACGTGCCGGTCGGGGACGTCGAGGCGCTGGCCGACGGGCTGGCTCAGGCCGTGGCGGCGCCGGCCACCCCGGAAGCGCAGAGCGAACGGCGGGCGCACGCGTCCGGGTTCACCTGGCGGCGGTGTGCGGAGAAGACGGTCGAGGCGTACCAGCTGAGCAGGGCCTAGAAACGATGAGGGGCGTCAGGAAGACCTGACGCCCCAACGACTTCACCGAGAGTGCGGCCTCGGCGAACGCTTGTCGAGCTGGCTCATCGAAACCTGCCGCGAGCCCGTGACAACGGCGACGCAGGTCAGGAAGCGTCGCCGATCGGATTCTTCTGTCGCGGGGCGCGGATGTGTGCGCCCGGAATCGAACATGCCGAAAAGGGTCCCGCACTTGGAACTAGCGTGCCAGACCGGTCACTCCAATGGCGCAGCACCAGCACGGGGAGCTACCACACCCGCCTTGAATGCGTCCGAAAGGGCGCTTCGCCAGTGCGGCAAAGGACGTAGTCCCGCTGCTGCCCACGCCGCACCCGACAGCACCGAGTAGGCGGGTCGCGGGGCCGGTCGCGGGAAGTCGGCGGTGGTGCACGGCTGGACGCGCGCCGGGTCGGCGCCCAGTTCCTCGAAGATGGCCCGGGCGAACCCGAACCACGTGACCTCGCCGCCCCCGGTCGCGTGCAGCAACCGCTGTTCCGGCAGCACCGAGGACAGCTCGAGCAGCCCGGCCGCGAGGTCGTGCGACCACGTCGGTGAGCCCAGCTGATCGTCCACAACGGACAGCGACGGCCGCGAGGACTCCAGCGCCGCCATGGTCTTCACGAAGTTCGAGCCGTTCACGCCGTAGACCCACGCGGTGCGCACGACGTAGCCGCCCGCCTCCAGCACGCGGTGTTCGCCTTCGAGCTTCGTGCGGCCGTACGCGGACTTCGGGCCCACGGGGTCGGACGGCTCGTACGGGCGGTCACCGTCACCCGCGAACACGTAGTCCGTGGAGACGTGGATGAGCGGGATGCCGAGCGAGGCACAGGCCTCGGCGAGCAGGCCGGGACCGACGGCGTTGACCGCGAACGCGCGGTCCTCGTCGGTCTCGGCGGCGTCGACGGCGGTGTAGGCGGCGCAGTTGATCACCGCGGACGCGCCCGCCAGGTCGTCGGCCGTCACCTTCGTCACGTCGAGATCGGCGGACGACAGCGCACGGACGTCGGAGGACAGCTCAGCGAGGTCGTGGCCGAGCTGGCCACGACCACCGGGAACGAGGATCACGGAAGATCAGCCCTTCGCCAGCGCGGCGCGTTCCTTGAGCGGCTCCCACCACGCGCGGTTCTCGCGATACCACTCGACCGTGTCGGAGAGGCCGACGGTGAAGTCGACCTGCGGCGCGTAGCCGAGTTCGGAGGCGATCTTGGAGATGTCGACCGAGTAGCGGCGGTCGTGGCCCTTGCGGTCCTGCACCGGCTCGACGGCCGACCAGTCGCGGCCCGTCGCGGCCAGCAGCTTCTCGGTCAGCTCGCGGTTGGTGAGCTCGGTGCCGCCGCCGATGTTGTAGATCTCGCCCGGCCGGCCGCCCTCGGCGACGAGCTGGATGCCCCGGCAGTGGTCCGCGACGTGCAGCCAGTCGCGCACGTTCAGGCCGTCGCCGTAGAGCGGCACCTTCCCGCCGTCGATCAAATTGGTGACGAAGAGCGGAATCACCTTTTCGGGGAACTGATACGGCCCGTAATTGTTCGAACACCGTGTGATGCTCACGTGCAGGCCGTGCGTGCGGTGGAACGCGCGCGCGAGCAGATCCGAAGAGGCCTTCGAGGCCGAGTACGGCGAGTTCGGTTCGAGGATGTGCGTTTCGGTCCAGGAACCGGTCTCGATCGAGCCGTAGACCTCGTCCGTCGACACGTGCACGAACCTGCCCACGCCCGCGTTCAGAGCGCCCTGGAGCAGCGTCTGGGTGCCGAGGACGTTCGTCAGGACGAACTCCGCGGATCCGGTGATCGACCTGTCCACGTGCGACTCAGCCGCGAAGTGCACGACCACGTCCACGCCGCGCATCTGGTCCGCGACCAGCGCCGCGTCGCAGATGTCCCCCTGGACGAACTCGAACTTGCCCGCGACCGGCGCGAGGTTGGTCTCGCTGCCGGCGTAGGTGAGCTTGTCGAGCACCACGACTTCGGCACCGGCGAACGCCGGGTAGGACCCGCTCACCAACTCCCGCACGTAGTGCGAGCCGATGAACCCGGCCCCACCTGTCACCAGTACGCGCATGCCATTTCCTCCTGTGGTGTACCCCGACAGCAGTCTGTCACCTACGTAATCGCTGCAACCCACAGCAACGTCACGTCGTGTGACTTATAAACGTCTAAACTCGGTGTAGTGGGGGAGGAAACGACTGTGGAAGGCAGGACTCTGCCGGTCAGGGTGGTGAGCACCCGGCCGTCGTCGGCTTTCCGCGCATTCCTCGTGGTGGGGAAGACGGTCGTCGCGGTCGTCTCGGTCGCTGTGCTTCTCGTCACGTCGTACGGCTGGAACAAGCTCCGCAACGCGAACGACGGCATCGTCAAGACCGACGTCATCGCGGAGGACGTGACGATCCAGGGCCCCAAGCCGCTCGACGGCGCGGTGGACATCCTGCTGGTCGGCATGGACAGCCGCACCGACGCGCAGGGCAACCCGCTGTCGCAGGAAGTGCTGGCCATGCTCAACGGCGGCATCCCCGACGGCGAGCAGAACACCGACACGATGATCCTCGTGCACATCCCCGTCGACGGCACGCGCGCGGTCGCGATCTCGTTCCCCCGCGACTCCTACGTCGAGATGGCGGACGGGTTCGGCAAGCACAAGCTCAACTCGGCGTTCGCCCGCCAGCGCAACACCGTCGACGAGAAGCTCCGGTCGCAGGGCGTCACGGACGAGAAGCGGATCCGTGACGAATCCATGGCGGCCGGCCGCAAGACGTTGATCAAGACCATCGAGAACATGTCCGGCGGCACCGTGCGGATCGACCGGTACGCCGAGGTCAACCTCGCCAGCTTCTACGAGGTCACGCAGGCCATCGGCGGCGTCGAGGTCTGCCTGAAGGAGCCGACGCAGGACCGCGACTCCGGCGCGAACTTCCAGGCGGGCCAGCAGACCATCGAGGGCGCGTCCGCGTTGTCGTTCGTGCGGCAGCGCAAGAACCTCCCCGGCGGCGACCTCGACCGGATCGTGCGCCAGCAGGTGTTCATCGGAGCGCTCGCGAAGAAGGTGCTGTCGACCGGCACGCTGACCGACACGTCCAAGCTCAACGGGCTCGTCGAGGCGGTGCAGAAGTCGGTGATCCTCAGCTCGGGCTGGGACATCACGACGTTCGCCGAGCAGATGCAGGGCCTGGTGGGCGGCAACTTCGAGTTCAAGACCATCCCGGTGGGCGACCCGACGGACACCTACAGCGACGGCAACGTGCTGCCGGTGAACCCCGCCGAGGTGCGCAAGTTCATCACCTCGCTGGCCGCCGACAAGCCGTCGACGAGCAACTCCGCCCCGGTGACGACGACGAACCTGCCCGCGCCGCCGAACTCGGCGATCACCGTCGCGGTCTACAACGCGGCCGGCATCCAGGGCCTCGCCTCGCAGGTGATGAACACGTTGGCCGCCAAGGGTTTCGTGCGCGGCGCCCTGGACTCCGCGCGGGAGAACAGCGACACGACGGTCGTCCGGTACGCGCCGGGCGAGGAGGGATCCGCCCGCAAGGTCGCGGCGGAACTCGGTGCGAACGTGGGTGTCGAGGAGGACGCGTCCGTCCGAAAGGGACAGGTGCAGGTCTTCGTCGGCGGCGACTACCAGCAGCAGGACGACAGCTCCGACGTCGACGTGCAGGGCGCTCCCGGCACCTCGACAGCCCCGAGTTCCAGCGTGCCGCCGATCACGGCCGGCGGACTGGTCTGCGTCAACTGAAACCCGGCGTAACGCTCTGACGATAGTTACGCTGAGAACTCAGGAACAGCAACGGGGGGCCGGACGTTGAGCACTGCCGCACGCGCGAAGAAGACCGCACGGGTCATAGGCCGTACGGTCGTCGCGCTGGTGGCCGTGACAACGTTGGCGTTCTCGGGCTACTTCTGGACGGCCCTGCGGCTGGTGAAGGAGAACACCAACACCACGCAGATCCTGCAGGTGCTGGAGGACATCCCGAACTCGCCGCCCGCGGACGACGGCGCGACCGACATCCTGCTGGTGGGAAGCGACAGCCGGACGGACGCACAGGGTCGTCCGCTTCCCGCGGACGTGTTGCGCAAGTTGCGCACCGAGGGCACCGACACGGTGAACACGGACACGATCATCGTGATGCGCGTCCCCCGCAACGGCGGCAAGGCGAGCGCGATCTCGATTCCACGCGACACGTACGTGCCGATCGCCGGCTACCGCGAGGACAAGATCAACTCGGCGTACGGCGCGGTGAAGTACCTGACCGCGGAACGACTTCAGGCCGAGGGCGTGAGCGACCAAGCCGAGCGCGAGCGGAAGTCGGACGAGGCGGGCCGCAAGGCCCTGGTCCAGGCCGTGCAGGATCTGACGGGCATGCGCGTCGACCACTACGCGGAGATCAACCTCTACGGCTTCTACCTGCTGACCGAGGTCATCGGCGGCGTGCAGGTGTGCCTGAAGGCGGGCACGTCCGACCCGAACTCCGGCGCGAACTTCCGGGCGGGGCCGCAGCTGATCTCGGGCGGTGACGCGTTGTCGTTCGTGCGGCAGCGGAACATGCCCGGCGGTGACCTGGGCCGCATCACGCGGCAGCAGGTGTTCATGTCGCAGGCGATGAAGCAACTGCTGTCCGCGGGCACGTTCACCGACCCCGGCAAGATGAGCGGCCTGCTCGACGCCGTGTCGAAGTCCGTTGTGGTGGACCAGAAGCTCGACCTCGCGACGCTGGCGGCGCAGGCCCAGGGCCTCGCGTCGGGCAACGTGGAGTTCGCCACGATCCCGGTGACGAGCATCGACGCCCGCAACGACCGCGGGCAGAGCATCGTGACGGTGGACCGCGAGGCCGTGAAGGCGTGGGTGGCGCAGCTCATCGGCGAGACCGCGAAGCCGGCTCCGTCTTCGACAACGCCGTCCACCCCGGCCGCGCCGTCGCGGTTCGGTCCTGAAAAGCTGCTCTCGCTGGACGGCGCCCATGCCGTCGCAGCCCGTCAGGATGTGCCCTGCGTCGACTAGGAGTCACCGCGTGAGCGTCACCGAGATCCTCTTCACGCCGTTGCTCAAGGCCGACCCCGGTCGTCCGTTGATCACGCACTACGACGACGCGGCGGACACCCGGATCGAGCTGTCCAGGGCGACGGTGAAGAACTGGGCCGCGAAGACGGCGAACTGGCTGCGCGACGAGCACGACGTCGAACCTGGTGACGCGGTGGCGGTGCTGCTGCCCGCGCACTGGCAGACCGTCGGCGTGCTGCTCGGCGCCTGGTGGTGCGGTGCGCACGTGGTCGGGGCCGGTGTCCCGGCGAAGGTGGCGATCGTGCCGCCCGGTGGCACGGCGGACGCGGACGTCGTGGCCGTGGCCTCGTTGCACCCGCTGGGCCTGGGTTCGGGCGCGCCGGTCGACTACAACGACGACGTGCGCGTGCACGGCGACGACTTCCTGCCGTGGGAACCGGTTCCGGGCTCGACGCCCGCACTGGGTGAGTCCACTGTGGATGAGGTGGTGGCGGCGGCCCGCTCGCTGGGCGAGCAGTTCGACTCCGAACCGCGCGTGCTGTCCACTCTGGAGTGGGACTCGGATGCCGCTGTGCTGCAAGGGTTTCTGGCCGTGCTCGCGGCCGGTGGCTCACTGGTTCAGGTGAGCAGTCCCGACGCGGGCCGACTGGCCGCGCGCCGGGACAGCGAGAAGGTCACCCAGGAGATCACGCAGCCGCAGGGTTGAGGATCTTGTTGTTCTTGAACAGCACGCGGTCCACCGCGTAGGCACCACCGTTGAAGCCGAGGGCCAGGGCGGCCGCGCCGAGCACGATCACGAGCTCCGCGCCGCCCTCGCCGGTCAGGCCGTTCGGCAGGTGCACGAGCAGCCACGCGCCGAGCATGTCGACCGCGAGCAGGATCCCGACGACCGGCAGCGCCACGCCCGCGATCAGCGCGAGACCGCCCGCGACCTCGACGGTCGCGGCGAACCAGGCGGACAGCCCCGGCAGCGGCACACCCATCTTCTCGAAGGACGCGGCGGTGCCGGCCATGCCCCACTCGGTGAACTTCTGCCAGCCGTGCGCGACGAAAACGATGCCGACGGCGATGCGGCCGATGAGTGCGGCGACGTCCTTGACCATGATTCTTGCTCCCCGATCCTGTCGTTCAGCTGTAGGTCGTTCAACCTCGAACCAAAAGTAGTGCAGATTTGAACGACCTCATGATTTCGACAGGAACCCAACAGCGAGTCCTTAGGTTCGCAGGTCACCTCCGCAGCTGGACGCCCTTGCCGTCGGCGTTGGTCAGGGTCATCGTGGTGCCCTCGATCTGGAAGGTCACCTCCCGCCGTCCCAGTGCCGTGAGCATCGCGCTCTCGGCGGCCATCTTGTCCGGCGGGCACATCATGGCGGTGACGGCGAGCTCTCCGAATGTGATCGTCTGACCGTCCACTTCGTACTGATCGCCGTTGCTCACCTTGGTGGACCCGCTGTTGCAGTCACCGGTCACGAAGATGAAGCCGTCCTTGAACTCCAGGGTGGCGTTGCTCCCCTCCGGCATCGACTCCACGGCGTCCGCCGAGATGGCGCCCTCGACGATCCACTTGCCTTCGAGGGTGGCCGGTTGTTGTTGCACCAGCACGACTTCCGCGTCCGACCCGGTGATCACCAGGTTCGTGCCGTCGAGCTTCCAGGACGGTTGTGCGGTGAGCAGCTTCGACAGCCACGCGTCCTGTTCGCCCGCGCCCGGCGTGGGACAGGCCATGTCGGTGGTGCTGAGGTCGGCGACCGCGAGTTTGCCGCCGTCAGTCGTGACCGGGCCCTGCATCTGGTTGCAGCCGGCGTTCGCGTTGAGCGTGCCGTCGGCGGTGAACCGCAGTTCGATCTTCGTGCCCTCGACCAGGGTTCGCGTGCTCGACGTGGACGTGAACACCTTGCCCTGCACGCCGTCCCCGCCGCCACCGGCGGAGTTGGCGCCGCACCCGGTGGCCAGCAGGGCCAGGACGACGATCGTCGCTCGGATTCCCATGACCCGCACCTACTTCTTGAGCGTCACGCCGGCACCCGACGCGTTGTCGAGGATCAGCGAGGAGCGGTTGATCTTGTAGGTGACCGCACCGGACTCGAACGCCTTGTTCACAGCCGTTTCCACCTCGTCCACCGCGCCGCAGGACTTCAGGGTCTGCGGGCCGAGCGTCGCCTTGATCGTCTGGCCGGACAACTCGTAGGGCACCGCGTTGCCGTTGCGGTTGCAGCCGCTGTCGACGGCCACGGTGCCGTCCTTGAAGGTGATGGTCACCTTCGCGCCCGCGGGCACGGACGAGACGGAGTCGTTCGCGACGATGCCGTCGACGGTCCAGGTGCCCTCCAGGGTGGCTGGCTGCTCGACCGCGAGCACGATCTCGGCGTTCGCGCCGGTGAGCACGAGGTTCGTGCCGTCGAGCTTCCAGGAGGGCTTCTCCTCGAGCAGCTTCGACAGCCACGTGTCCTGCTCGTGCAGTTCGGGCTTGGGGCAGCCCATCGCGGTCATGCCGAGTTCGGCGACGGAGACCTTGCCGCCGTCGAGCGTCACCGGGCCCTGCATCTGGTTGCAGCCGGCGGAGGCCAGCAGCCGGTCGTCGTCGGTGAATCTGAGCTCCACCTTCGTGCCCTCGACCAGGGTCTTCGGCTTGCCCTGTTCCTGCACCGAGGACGAGACGTAGACCTTCCCGCGCAGGTTCGCGGCCTGGTACGGGGCGTCGCTCGGGCTCGCGCCGCAGGCCGTGGTGGCGGCGAGGAGCAGGACGGCGAGGAGGATTCGGGTGCTCATGCGAGTAGGACGGAACGGCGCGGGCATGTGGTTGCCCGAAGGCCGGGAGCGGGATTTCCGCGCCCGGCCAACGGAATTCGACGTCACGGGGACAGTGACTCCGCGAAGTCGTAGAGGCTCTTGATGTCGTTGTCGAAGTACGGCCCGTCCATCTGGTTCGGATCGGCGTGCCGGTGACTGACCACGCTGTTGATGTAGCCCAGCCCGTTCTGGTCGTTGTACTCCTGCAACCACGGACCGCCGGACGAGCCGCCGGTCATGTTGCACCAGGCCCGCACCTGCTGACCGTGGCCGTTCCAGGTCGTGCCCTGGCAGAAGTACTGCAGCTCACCGGTGAACGGCGGACCCGCGGGGTAGCCGAGGATCGTGACGAACACCGAGTAGCCCCAGTTCCAGCGCAACCCGTTGCCACCCACGACGTTCGCGATCGACTGACCGCCGAGGGTGTTCATGACGACGATGCCCATGTCCTCGTCGAGGTTGCTGGAGTTGATCCACGCCGTGCGCGTGGTCAACGTGTACGCGCTCCACGTGCCGAACGGCCGCACACCGTTGCGGTAGCGGGGCACGAACGCCCAGTTGGACATCCAGGTACCGCCGGCACCGCCGTGCACGCAGTGGCCCGCCGTCTGCACGAGCTTCCTCTTGCCACTGCTGACGGTCGCGCCGGAGCAGACGTAGTTCAGGCCGTTCTGCGGATTGGTGAAGAACACCTTCCCGACCGTCTGCGACTCGTTGAGCATCGTCCCGATGCCTTGCGCCTGCTGGTTCGCGACCTTCACCGAGGGTGCGACGCCCTCGATGCTGCCCGCACGACCCGAGGGCTGGTGTGGGGTAGCGGCCTTCACCGTGGCAGGTGCCTGCGCCGGGATCGCGCTGGCCATCCGCTCCTCGGTCCAGTACTGCTCGGCCGCGGCGGCCGTCTGGATCTTGTTGTCGGAGGTTCTGGCCAGGCTGCTGGAGCTGCCGTTCGGTGCCGCCTGCGCGGTCGGCACGAACACGGAAGCTGCCAGCACAAATCCAAACGCTAACGAAACAGTTTTTTTCGCTCTCATTCGAAATACCTCACTAAACGAGGTTCACTTGCGGCTTTGCGAACGTAGCGAGGCCTCTGACCTGCTGTCCAGCGGCAATTTGCAGATTACTCTGTTCAGCCCCGCTACCATTCCATGCTTCGCGGAAAGCGGTCCTTCTGGCCTATTTTTGGTTCTGATGTGCGTGATTGGAAAGCGCTATCCACGTCGTTGATCTTGAAGTTGGGGGTTGACAGGCTCGTTGCCCGTGGGTCTACTTAACCCAGAGGTTAGATAACCAAGTGGTTAGGTACGAGATGGACCAACTGAGCGCCACCTTCGCCGCACTGGCGGACCCGACGCGCCGCGCGATCCTCGCGCGGCTCACCGAGGGCCCGGCAACGGTGAAGGAGCTCTCCGAGCCGTTCGACATCAGCGGCCCGGCGATCTCCAAACACCTGCGAGTGCTGGAGAAGGCAGGCCTGATCACCCGAGGCAGGGAGGCCCAGTGGCGTCCCTGCCAACTCGACGCGACACCTCTGCGGGAGGTTTCCGTGTGGGCAGAGAACTACCGCCGCTTCTGGGATGCGAGCTACGCACGCCTGGACGAACTCTTGACCGAGATGAAGGAGAACGAGCGATGAGCACCGTCAAGTTCGGCACGACCGTCACCCTCCCGTCCGACACCGAGATCGCGATGTCGCGCACGTTCGACGCGCCGGCTTCGTTGGTGTGGAAGGCTTTCACCACTCCTTCGCTGCTGCGCCGGTGGTTGCTCGGCCCCGACGGCTGGGAGATGCCGATCTGCGAGGTCGACCTGCGCGTGGGCGGCAAGTGGCGTTACGGCTGGGCGCAGCCGGACGGCTCTGCGGCTTTCGAGATGTACGGCGAGTACACCGAGGTCACGCCGTTCTCGAAGATCGTGAACACCGAGATCTTCGAGGACAACCCGCCCGCCGTGACGACTGTTTCCTTCGTGGAGGAGGGCGGCCGGACCGTCATGACCACCACGATGACGCTGGTGTCGCAGGAGGCCCGCGACGCTGTGCTGGCCACCGGCATGTCCGACGGCGCGGGCCGTTCGTACGAGCGCCTGGGCGAGGTCCTCGCCACGCTGTAGGTCCTTTGTGGTCTGTTCTCGCTGCGTAATCACCTTTCGCGCCAACGGTTCCCCGGTAGTGGGCGCTGGGTCTGGTTACGTTCTGGGCCATGGGACGTTTCCTCGTGGCTCTCGCCCTCGTGCTCGGCTTCGCCGTGCTGTCCTCGCCTTCGGCGCACGCCTCTGCAACCCGCTGGGACGTCGTGCCGTGCGGTGCCGGCACGAAAGCCCTGTGGCTGCCCCGCGTCACCGGGTTCGGCACCGACATCTCTTGCACCACAGAGGAAGCACGTTCCGCGGCGGTGAAGGCGGCCGTGGACAGCGGCAGCCCGACGCGCGTGATGAACGTGGCCATCGCCTTCGGCCAGCAACTCGCCGACAAGTCCTTGACGGCTTCGTCGCCGTGCGTGCTGGGGGCGAAGGGCGCGGTGGGCGAGGCGATCGGCACCTGCGTTTCGGCCTGACGGTTTTTGTCGGTGGTGCCCTGCATGATGCGGGTTGTGATCGTGCAGGGTTCCGGCGACCTGTTGGACGCCGACGTAGCGGCTTTGGTCAACGCGGTGAACTGCGTCGGCGTGATGGGCAAGGGACTGGCGTTGCAGTTCAAGCAACGCCACCCCACCTACTTTTCGGCCTATGCGGCGGCCTGTGCCACCGGTGAGGTGCGGCTGGGACGCGTGCACGTGGTCCCGCTGGACCGTTGCTTCATCAGCTTCCCGACGAAGAAGCACTTCCGGTCGCGCTCGAAGCTCTCTGACGTGGCGGCCGGGTTGGACGACCTGGCCCGCGTGATCGAGGAGCTGGAACTGCGGTCGGTCGCGGTACCAGCGTTGGGGTGCGGGCTCGGCGGCCTGGTGTGGTCCGACGTCGAGCCGTTGATCGTCGCGAAGCTCGGGCCGCTCGACGCGACCGTCGTCGTCCACGGCCCGGCTGACCGGTGATGCCAGACTGCGCGGCGTGAAAAAGTCCGCGTGGGAGGCGGTGACCCGGTCCGTCGCCGAGTCGCCGTACCCGGTGACCGTGCTGGAGCCCAGCTCTGCCGGGCCCTCGCTCGTGGCGGCGCTCGGGATCGACGTCGACTCGTGGCTGGGTGCGGTGGTGCTGCACACCGGCGGGCTGGTGGTCGACGGGCGGCTCCGGGTGTTCGGGAGCGGGTCCGCTGGGCTGCCTGCGGTGCACGTCGAAGGTGGAAGAACCGTGGTCGCCGAGCACGTTCGCGGGGACCGGTACGCGCTGGCCGTCACCGGGAAGGGGCGGCTGGCGGTGCATCAGCTGGATCGGGGGCTGTCCGAGTGGGAGAGCCTGAACCTGGGCTACCGCAACTGGTTGGGCGCGATGATCGCCGGATCGTTGGACGAGTGCTGAACGGCCTGAACAGGGCGCCCGGTACTTTGGTCGCTGTACATGCACCCCGCCGAGGAGGTAGCTCGTGACCGACAACGCCCAGCCAGGGCGGGTTGGCTATCGCGAGATCGCGGACGACCTCCGGCGGCAGATCGACTCCGGCGAGCTCCCGCCCGGCAGCAAGGTTCCCGGCGAGAACGACATCATCAGCCGCTACGGCGTGGCGAACCTGACCGCACGTCACGCCTTGGACGTGCTGAAGTCCGAAGGCCTGATCATCGCGAAACGGGGCTCGGGCACGTTCGTCCGCGAGTTCAAACCGATCCGGCGAGTGTCTCCCGACCGCTTGCGGTCGAGCACGTCGTGGGGATCGGGACGACCGATCTGGGCCACCGACGTCGGCACGCGCCCGAGGACGGAGAACGTGTCCGTCGCCGTGGAGGCCGCGCCCGCCTCGATCGCCGAGGTGCTGGAACTCGACGAGAACGCCACCGTGGTCGTTCGCCGGCGCACCTACGTGGTCGACGACAAGCCGGTCCAGGTCGCGACGTCGTACTACCCGGAGTCCCTGGTCGCGGGATCTGCGATCACCGAGGTCAACACCGGCGACGGTGGCGCCTACGCCAGGCTCAGGGACCTGGGTCATGAGCCGGTCAAGTTCCGCGAAGAGCTGCGGGTGCGCACGCCGCGCGAAGCCGAGCGCAAGGCTCTCGACCTCACGCCGGACATGCCGATCGTCCTGATCACGAGGACCGCGTACACCGCCTCCGACCAGCCCGTCGAGATCAGCGAGATGGTCCTCGACTCGGCGGCCTACATCCTCGAGTACAAGTTCACCTCGGAAGACTGACTTGCAGTTCTTTATGGAACTTGCTTCACTAGCGGAGCTGAGTTCTTTAAAGAACAGGTGGTCGACATGCCCGGCATCATCGCGCCGTACGTGACCGCGTGGAGTGCTGAACAGGATCTGCCGTGCACGCTGGTCGAACGGGCCGACGGCAGCATCGGGTTCGCCAAGGAGTTGCCGAGCGACCGCGACCGGCATGGAGTGTTGTGGCAGCAGACCGCGCTACGACACCGAGTCGGACGGCCGGAGTTCGCGCGAGTCCATCCGTTGCGGCAAAGGCGCGCGATGGAACTGTTGCTGTGCCAGGTTTGTGGCGGTCCAGCGGACGTGAACGACGACGGAGTCCTGTGGCTGCAACGGGATTACCGCGGCGATTGGCCGCAATGGCCGAACGGGATGGCTTCGGTCGAACCGCCGGTGTGTCTGGCGTGCGTTCCGGTGGCGATGCACATGTGTCCTGCGCTGCAACGAGGAGCGGTGACCGTGCGGGTGGAGGACTGTCCGGTCGTAGGCGTCCGGGGAGTGCTCTACAAGAAGAGCGTGCTCGCACCAGCGGTTGCTGCTGCCGGAAACTTCACGTACGACGACCCAGCGGTGCGGCGAGTCGTTGCCTCGGCGGTGATCCGCGAACTGCGTGGCTGCGTCGTCGTCCCGCTCGACGAGCCGAGCGGGACGGCGACTCGGAGCCTCAGCCGTTCAGGACCGCGCGCGACATGACGACGCGCTGGATCTGGTTGGTGCCCTCGTAGATCTGCGTGATCTTGGCGTCGCGCATCATGCGCTCGACCGGGAAGTCACGGGTGTAGCCGGCGCCGCCGAACAGCTGCACGGCGTCGGTGGTGACCTCCATGGCCACGTCGGAGGCGAAGCACTTGGCGGCCGCGGTGATGAAGCCGATGTTGGGCTCGCCTCGTTCGGCCTTGGCGGCGGCGACGTAGACCATGTGGCGGGCCGCCTCGATCTTCATCGCCATGTCGGCCAGCATGAACTGGACGCCCTGGAAGTCCGAAATGGACTTGCCGAACTGCTTGCGGTCCTTGACGTACGCGACCGCGGCCTCCAAAGCACCCTGCGCAATGCCGACGGCCTGGGCACCGATGGTCGGGCGGGTGTGGTCCAGGGTCTTGAGTGCCGTCTTCAGACCCGTGCCCGGCTCGCCGATGATGCGATTAGCAGGAATCGTGCAGTTCTCGAAGTAGATCTCGCGGGTCGGCGAGCCCTTGATGCCGAGCTTGCGTTCCTTGGGGCCCACGGAGAAGCCCGGGTCGTCCTTGTGCACGACGAACGCCGAGATGCCCGCGGACTTCTTGGCGGCGTTGGGGTCCGTCACGGCCATGACGGTGTACCAGGTGGACTCGCCGGCGTTGGTGATCCAGCACTTGGTGCCGTTGAGCACCCAGTCCGAGCCGTCCAGGACGGCGCGCGTGCGCATGGACGCGGTGTCCGAACCGGCCTCGCGCTCGGACAGGGCATAGGAGGCCATGGCCTCGCCCGAGGCGATGGACGGCATGACGAGCTGCTTCAGCTCTTCGGAGGCCGAGAGCAGGATCGGCATCGTGCCGAGCTTGTTCACGGCCGGGATCAGGGAGGAGGACGCGCAGACGCGGGCCACCTCCTCGATCACGATGCAGGTGGCCACGGAGTCCGCGCCCTGGCCGTCGTAGTCCTCGGGCACGTGGACGGCCGCAAAACCCGCCTTGACCAGGGCGTTGTGGGCCTCTACCGGGAAGCGCTCGTTCTCGTCGACCTCGGCCGCGTGCGGCTTGATCTCCTTCTCGGCGAGCGAGCGGACGGCCTCACGCAGCGCCTCGTGCTCCTCGGCGAGCTGATAGGTGCCGAAGCTCGGGTTCACCTTGTTACCTCCCAGTAGCGAGTCCTCGGCACGATGTTAGCGCCCGTTCACGTCGAGCGCTGCTGTGCCGTTGAGCACTCAGAGGGACTTCTGCAGAGCCGCGTCCTTGTCTAGTACGAGCTGCTCGAGTTCCGCCTGGAAGCGGGCGACTCGCTCCTGCAGGGCGGGGTCGGAAGCGGCGAGGATGCGGACGGCCATCAGGCCCGCGTTTCGCGCGCCGCCGATGGCCATCGTCGCGACCGGGATGCCCGCGGGCATCTGCACGATCGAGAGCAGCGAGTCCATGCCGTCGAGGTACTTCAGCGGGACGGGGACACCGATCACCGGAAGCACGGTGGCGGAGGCGACCATGCCGGGCAGGTGAGCCGCGCCGCCGGCGCCGGCGATGATGGCGCTCAGGCCGCGGGAGGCGGCGGAGTTCGCGTAGTCGATCATGCGCTGCACGGTGCGGTGCGCGGAGACGACGCTCACCTCGAACGACACGTCGAACTCGGCGAGCGCCTCGGTGGCCGCCTTCATGACCGGCCAGTCCGAGTCGCTGCCCATGATCACGCCAACCTGAGTCACTCCGCACTCCGCTCTTCGCCGTGAATGTCGTATCCGTCTGACCAGACGCCCGTGGAGAGCCAGTCCGCCGCGAGCCGGGCGCGCGAGCGGACCTCGGTCATGTCGTTGCCGAGGAACGTCACGTGGCCGACCTTGCGGCCCGGCCGTTCCTCCTTGCCGTACAGGTGCACGTGCGCGTCCGGGAACCGCGCGAACAGGTGGTGCACGCGCTCGTCCGGGCCCATCGCGGGCGTTTCCGCCGCCCCGAGGACGTTCGCCATGACGACGGCCGGTGCCATCAGGTCCGTGCGGCCCAGCGGGTAGTCGAGGACCGCGCGCAGGTGCTGTTCGAACTGGGACGTGCGCGCACCCTCGATCGACCAGTGGCCGGAGTTGTGCGGGCGCATCGCGAGCTCGTTCACGACCACGCCGTCCGCGGTCTCGAACAGCTCGACGGCCAGCACGCCCACGACGCCCAGCGCGTCGGCGACCTTCAGCGCGAGTTCCTGGGCCGCGGCACCGTCCAGCGCGGGAGCGGGCGCGAGCACCTCGACGCAGATGCCGTCGGACTGCACGGTCTCGACGACCGGCCACGCGGCGCCCTGCCCGAACGGCGAGCGCGCCACGACGGCGGCCAGCTCGCGGCGCATCGGCACGCACTGCTCGACCATCAACGGCGTCCCGGCCTCGAGCAGCTCCGGCACGACCCGCTCGGCGCTCTGCGGGGTGTTCAGCATCCACACGCCACGGCCGTCGTAGCCGCCGCGGATCGACTTCAGCACGCACGGCCAGCCGTTCGCCGCGCCGAACTTCATCACGTCGCGGACCTCGTGCACCTCCGCGAACGGCGGCACCGGCAGGCCCAGCTCGGCGAGCCGCACGCGCATCTTCAACTTGTCCTGCGCAAATTGCAGAGCGTCCGGCCCGGGGTGCACCTTGACGCCCTCGGCGACCAGCGCGCGCAGGTGGTCCTGCGGCACGTGCTCGTGGTCGAACGTGACGACCTCACAGCCCTTCGCGAACGCGCGCAACGCGTCGAGGTCTGTGTGCGTGCCGAGCACCACGTCCCGCGCGACGAGCGCGGCGGGGTCGTTCTCGGAGACTGCGAGCACGCGAAGCGACTGCCCGAGCGGGATCGCGGCCTGGTGCGTCATGCGGGCGAGCTGCCCGCCGCCGATCATTCCGACGACGGGGAGACGGGTACGAGAGTCCACGGTTCAGGCATCCTACCTGCGGCTTCTCCCGCGCTCACCAGCAGAGCCAGCCGCGCCGCGGTGACGCTGCCCTCCGGTGCGACGTGGATCACGAGCCGCTGGTCGTGCTCAGGCGCGCCGAGCACCTCGCAGTCGAACTCCAGCGGGCCCACGACCGGGTGCCGCAGCCGTTTGCGGGCCATCCGGCGCACCGCCACGTCGTGCCCCGCCCACAACCGCGCGAACGTCGGGCTAGTCATCAACTCGTCGACCAACGGCCGTGCGGCGGGCCTGCGCGCAAGGGTCGCCCTCAGGTCCGCAACGTGCCCACGCGCGATGGCCTCGCGGTCCTCCTCCGGCACCCAGCTCTGGTCGCCGAGGAAGAAGTCCCGGAGCAGGTTGCGCCCGACCACGTCCCCGAACACCACCTCGGCCCGCGGGGTCGCGGCCAGCACGTCGCCGAGGTCGGAGATCACCACGGCCAGGTCGTCGCGCAGCCGGTCGAGCAGCAGCCGGACCCCGGGCCGGATGGACGTCGTCGCCGGTTCCTCGGGCACGGCCTCGCCTGCCAGCCGGAACAGGTGCGCGCGCTCGTCGGCGTCGAGTTCCAACGCCCGTGCGAGCCCGTTGAGCACCGGCACGGACGGATGCGGCCCACGCGCCTGTTCGAGTCGTGAGTAGTAGTCGACGGACATGCCCGCGGCCTCCGCCACCTCCTCGCGACGACGTCCGGGCGTGCGCCTCCGTCCGTCACGCACGGGTGCCAGCCGTTCACGACGGCTGCGCAGAAAGCCCGCTAGCTCTTGCATGCCCTCCAAGGTAGCCAGGGATCGACTGTCCCTGGTTGGTCGCGCGGCGCGGAAAGACGCTGGAGCACATGAAGATCGCGATGACGGGGTCGACCGGACGGGTCGGCAGCAGGCTCCTCCCCCGGCTCCGGGACCAGGGCCACGACGTGCGCACGCTGACCACGAGGCTCGCCGACACGGCGGCGGTGAAGGAGTTGCTCGACGGCGTGGACGCCGTGGTGCACGCGGCCGCCGCGTTGCGCACGAGCACCGACTTCGAGGGCGTCAACGTGCACGGCACGCGCACGCTGGCGGAGCTGAGCGCGAAGGTGCCGCAGTTCGTCCACATCAGCACGAACCTGGTGTACCCCAACGGTCTGGGGCGGCCGGCCGTGGAGACCGACCCGACCGGGCCGGACCCGGCGTTCGGCGACTACCCGCGCACCAAAGCGTTGGGAGAGCAGGCAGTTCTCGACACGCGGGCGGCTGCGGTGCTGCGGCTGGCGTTCGTCTACGGCGACGACGACCCGCACCTGGAGGAGTCGTTGCGGTGGGCGTCGACCTGGCCCGCGCACCAACGGCTGCACATGGTGCACCACGTGGACGTGGCCCAGGCGATCGAAAAGGTGCTCGGTGCCGGGGCCGAGGGGATCTTCAACATCGCGGACGACAGTCCCGTCACCGCGCTGGAACTGCACCTGCTGAACGGCCTACCCCCAGGTGAGGCCGTTCAGCAGGACTTCGACCCGTGGAACGGGATCGTGTCGACCGAGCACGTCCAACGGGAACTCGGCTTCCGGCCGCGCTACCCGTCCGCCTTGTCGGCATCGGTGGCCGGCGTGCTCTGATCCGCCTCGGGCACCTCGGAAGCCGTCGAGACCTCGGGCTCCTCCTCCGGGGCCTCGGCGCTCTCGGGTTCGGGCATCCACTCGATCTCGTCGTCCGGATCGGCGACGAGCACCGCCACCGCACCGGCTTCGGGCTCGGCCATTGCCCCGTCGACGACCACCGCCGCACCGCTGATGGACACGACCGACACCGGTCCGGCCGCCGCGACGCCGCCCACCTTCCGGTGCGCCCGCGTCGGCCTCCACCCGCCACCCCGGCGCAGCAGCCACCACGTCAGGAAGAGGATCCCGGTGGTCAGCAGCAGGCACAGGAAGATCTCGAAGATCTGGAAGTACGTCATCCGGTCGATCGGCTGGTAGTCGACGTACGTGCCGATGGCGGCCTTGGTGTTGCGCATGCAGGTGTTCTCGTTGACCACCTGGCAGTTGTCCGGCACCGACACCGGGTCGAGGTCGGGGCCGACGAACCCGCTGCCCAGTGTCAGCCCGCGTTCCGGCACGACCGGGGTGTTCTCCCAGCGCACGATGATGCGTTCGGGCGGCAGGTAGTAGTCGCGCGCGGAGGCCAGCAGGAACCGCACGAGCACGAAGAACACCAGCGTGCCCGCGACCGCCGTGAGGACGTGCCTGGTCAGCAGGCCGATGAGCACGCCCAGGGACAGCCCGAGCAGCGCGTACCCGGCCTGCACGAACGGGTTGGCCTCGAAGCCCGACCACACCCGGCGCGAGCCGACGTACCCGTCGCCGAAGCCGATCACCGCGCCCAGCAGCAGGGTGAGCACGCCGAAGGCGAGCAGCTTGCCGCGCAACCACTCCGCGGGGGTGACGTCCTGGCCCCACGCGACGAAGTAGGTGCGTTCCTCGAGTTCGCGGGCGAGCAGCGGGGCTCCCCAGAACATGCCGATGATCGCGCCGAACCCGAGCTGCACCATGAGCCCGTAGAAGCCGGTGATCGGCATCGAGTCGATCGCCGCCGGCCCGGACTCGGTGAAGATCAGCGAGTAGGAGGCGAGCAGGGCGACGACGGTGACACCGAGGATCGGCCAGCGGTGCTGGCGCCAGGTCAGCCAGATGATCGTGTCGAGGCTCATGCCGCACGCTCCAGGTGGGCCACGACGAGTTCCTCCAGCGTCACGTACCGGGCGGTCCAGGGTTCGTCGATCCGCTGACCGCCGGAGCGGACCAGGAACGACGACTGCGACTTGCCGTGCTTCGCGAGCACCACAGGTCCTTCCACGGGTGATTTCGAGGCGTGCGGACCGGTGTAGAGGACGTGCTCTTCCAGCAGTTCGTCCGTGTCGCCGTCGACCAGCAGCCTGCCGTTGGACAGCAGGAGCAGCCGGTCGGCGACGCCGCCGATCTCCGCCACGACGTGCGTGGAGAAGACCAGGGTCAGGCCCCTGTCGTTCACCTCGGTCAGCAGCTCCCGCATGACCCTCTGCCGCGCGAGCGGGTCGAGTTCGGCCAGCGGTTCGTCGAGCAGCAGCACGTCCGGGCGCGATCCCAGCGCGAGCGCCAGCGTCACGTGCGTGCGCTGGCCGCCGGAGAGGTCGCCGATCTGAAGCCTGCGCGGGACCTTGAACCTGGTGAGCCACTCGTCGGCCCGGTCGTTGTCCCAGACGTCGTTCATGCGGCGGCCGAAGTTCAGGACGTCGGCGACCTTGAACGACTTGTACATCGGCTTGTGCTGGGGCACGTACGCCACGCGGCCCGCGATGGACGTGTGCCCCGAATCGGCCGGGAGATGCCCGGCCAGCACGTTGAGCAGCGTCGACTTGCCGGAGCCGTTGGCCCCGACCATCGCCGTGACGCTGCCCGGCGGCAGTTCGAAGGAGACGTTCCGCACGGCCCACTTCGAGACTTCGGCCGCAACCACGCTCATTGCGCTCCCCCACTCAGCACTTCGCGCAGCAGCGCGTAGATGTCCTCGTCCTCCAACCCGGCGGAGCGTGCCTCCGCGACCCACTTGGCGAGTCCCTCGCGCAACGGGTCCAGGTCCTCGGGGGCGGCGGACCCCAAGGTGGCCTTGACGAAGGTGCCGGAGCCCTGTCGGGCTTCGACGAGGCCGGCGAGCTCGAGCTCGCGGTAGGCCTTGAGCACGGTGTTCGCGTTCACGCCGCTCGTGGCGACGACGTCGCGCACCGTCGGCAGCCGATCACCCGGCTGAAGCCAGCCGAGCCTCAGAGCCTCCCTGACCTGCTGCCCTAGCTGCAGGTACGCGGGAAAGCCGCTGCCGCGGTCAACGTGGAACTCGACCACGCACGCTCCCCAGATTGTTCTAGTGAACTAGGACAATAGAACACTTCTGAGCGTGTTGGGAAGCGACCCCGGTGGGGACACGGGGAGGGCCGCCAGGCGCGGGACAGGGGGTTCAGCGCCCTAGCGAGGTGAGGAGGGCACGCGCCTCCGCGTGCGTGTCCGGCAGGCGTTCGATCCAGACCTTCGCGGGTCCGACCGGCCTGACGTTCGGGTCGTCGGCGAGCCGGTCGGCCGCCAGCACCCGCAGGTTGGAGACGCGTCTGGCCAGCAGTTCGTCTCTGCGGACGAGCACCGCGGCGACGCACGGCCCGAGGGTCGCCAGGGTTTCGCCGCCGTCGAAAACGGTGCGCAGCGCGTCCGACGCGAGCGTCATCGCGACGACCCGGGACCAGCCGGTGGCGCGGTGCACGTCGAGCCTGAGCAGCACGAGCGCGTAGTCGAGCGGCGCGACAGGTGTCTCCCGGTACACCTCGCCCAGTCGTGTTCGCAGGTAGGCGGCAGTCGCCAGCCCGGTCAGAGGATCTTCGGCCGCGCACTCGCCGGCCTGCTTCGTCACCACGTCCGCCCATCCCAGCGCTGTCATGCGCAGCATCCGTGAAGGGAGCGCGTCGACGTTGGCCGACACGATCTGCGACCCGTCGGTCAGCACGGCGTGCAGCGCGGCGAGGTCCATCAGCGTCTCGCTCAGCCCCGCGCCCGCCTCCGCCCGTGCCCGGCCCAGCCGGACCAGCGCGTCGCCGGGGTCCGCGTCGTCGAGCATCGCCGCGCACACGTCGTCGACCTCGGCGAGCGGCCAGTCTGCGGGGAACGCCCAGCCGGCGGCCATGGTGGCGGTCCGCCACCTGGACTTCAGCAGGCGTTCCGCTTGTGCGACACCCACCCGGTCTCCCTTCGGCTCGTCCGATTCCAGGTGGGAGACGCACCCGTCGCTGATTCGTGACGCAACCCGCGCGGGGGATTGAGATGACTCCGCCAGGCGCCGTAAGTCACACTGAGCGCCGCGAGGGAGGGAAACGAAGACTGTGGCAATCGTTCCTGCAGACGTCCAGGGACCCAGCGACGCTGAACTCATCGAGTCCGTGCGTGGTGGGACCATCGACGCCTACGGCCAGTTGTACGAACGCCACGTCTCGGCGGCCTACAACCTCGCCCGCCAGTTGGCCCGTTCGCAGGCCGAGGCCGACGACCTCGTCTCCGAGGCGTTCGCCAAGGTCCTGGACACGTTGAGGGCCGGTCGCGGACCCGATGCGGCGTTCCGCGCGTACCTGCTCACGGCGTTGCGGCACACCGCGTACGACAAGACCCGCCGCGACAAGAAGGTCGACCTCACCGAGGACATGACCGACGTCGCGCCGCCCGTCGCGTTCAGCGACACCGCCGTCGCCGGGCTCGAGAAGTCGATGGCCGCGCGCGCGTTCGCCGCCCTGCCCGAACGCTGGCAGATGGTGCTGTGGCACACCGAGATCGAGGGCCAGTCGCCCGCCGAGGTCGCCCCGCTGCTCGGGCTGACGGCCAACGGCGTGTCCGCGCTCGCCTACCGCGCCCGTGAGGGCCTCAAGCAGCAGTACCTCCAGATGCACCTGGCCGAGACCGAGGCGGAACGCTGCAAGGCGACCGTCGACCGGCTGGGCGCGTGGACCCGCGGTGGCCTGTCCAAGCGCGAGGCGACGCAGGTCGAAGCGCACCTCGACGAGTGCGGCCGGTGCCGGGCGCTGGCCGCCGAACTCGCGGACGTCAACGGAGCGCTGCGGATCTTCGTCGCGCCGCTGGTGCTGGGCATCGGGGCCACCGCGTACCTGGTCACGGCCGGGACGACCACGGCGGTCGTCGGGGCCGGTGCGGCCGCGGGTGGTGCCGGTGCCATCGGTGCCGCGATCCCCCGTCAGCTCGTGACGGTCGGAGGTTCGGCTGCCGCCGTGGCCGCCGCCGTGGTGATCGCGCTGGCCGCGGCCAGCGGGGAACAGCCCGCGCCGGTCGTGGAGGCGATTCAGCCGCCGCCCGCGCAGACGCAGGTCCAGACGCCGCGCCCGCCCGTTCCGCCGGTGCCTCCCGCTCCCACTCCTACGACTGAGCCGCCGGCGCCCTCGACGACCACTCCGGAGCCGCCTCCTTCGGTCGCTCCCCCTGCGCCGCCGCCCGCTCCCGAACCCCCGGCGCCCGAGCCGCCCGCACCGACGCCGCCGTCGTTCACGCCGACCGTGCCGAACGGGTACACGCTCACGCCCGGCGAGGAGCCCAAGGACTTCCCGGTCACCATCCGCAACACCGGTGGCACGGCGGCACCGCCCGCGAGCATGGTGCTGAGCCTGCCTCCGGGTGTCGTGTCGACCGGCGGACCCGCCGGGTTCGGTGGTGCGCGGCTGCTGCAGCCGGACGGGTCCGCCGACCAGACCGTCGAGTGCCCCGCCGGCACCGGCACGATCGTCTGCGTCACGCCGTCCGGGATCGCGCCGGGCGGGCAGGCGACGTTCCAGTTCCGGCTGCGGGCGACCGACACGGCCGTGCCGGGCAGGATCACCGGCGTGATCAGCGCGGGCGCGGCGATCTCGGTCAACATCAGCGTCGAGGTCAACGTCCCGCCGGTGAACGACGACATCGACCTGACGGTGAAGACCTGGGACGACGTGTTCTGGTACCACCCGCGCACCGACGTCTCGGTGCTGAACAAGGGGCCGCGCGCCGGGACGTTGAAGATCGACGTGACGTCCTCCAAGAACCTCGTGGTGTTCGCGCCGTACCGGCAGTGCAAGCAGGCCGGCGAGAACGCGATCCACTGCGTCGCGGACCTGCCGCGCGGGGAGCGGTTCCGGATGTCGTTCTGGGCGTTCGGGCGCAAGGGCGGCGACATCACCGTCACCGCGACGCTCGGCAACGCCACGAAGACCGTGACAGTGCCGGTGAAGGGGTGGCCCGGGAATCCGCCGGGCGAGGAACCGCCGAACCCGCCGACGTCGACCACCACTCCGGTGCCCACCACGACTCAGCCGACCAAGCCGACTCGTCCTACTGAGCCGACCAAGCCGGGGTCCACCGAGCCGACCACGCCTGGGTCCACCGAGCCGACTTCGCCGGTGGAGACGCCTACGGTGCCTTCGCCGACGGTTCCGACCGTGCCGACGGTGCCGACCTTGCCGACGCCGTCGTTGCCTCCTTCGGTGCCGCCGACGACTACTCCGCCTCGGTCGGAGGAGCCTTGCGAGCCGCCGCACGGGCTGTTGCCCGGGCTGATCGGCGGGATCATCGGGTGGCCGGACTGCGAACCGCCGCGGAGCTGACCCGGCTCCTGCCGGGGTTGGTGGGGCCTGCCGGGCTCCTCGAAGTTGATCAAATGTTGATCTTCGTTCGTCACTGAACGTGCAGGTGAGGCGCCTCTGGGTGGCGTTAGGTAACACCCGGAGGCAGGCACCGTTACCTTGATCCGTAAGCTGGCTCGGTGCTGCCAGTCGTCCGCCGGGCCATGAGCCGGCTGCCCGAACCACTCCAGTTCCTGCTGCACAAGCACCGCGAGTTGATCAGATTCGCCCTGGTCGGGGGCACGACGTTCCTGATCGACAACGGCGTCTGGTACGCGCTCAAGCTCACCGTGCTGACCGACAAGGTCGTGACGGCGAAGGTCATCGGCGTCCTGGTGGCGATCATCGCCTCGTACATCCTGTCGCGCGAGTGGTCGTTCCACACCCGCGGCGGCCGCGAACGCCACCACGAGGCAGCGCTGTTCTTCCTGGTCAGTGGCCTCGGCGTGGCCATCAACATCCTGCCGCTGTGGCTGTCGCGGCACCTGTTCGGCTTCCAGGCCCCGTTCGTCTCGGTGCTGACCGAAGAGGTCGCGGACTTCGTGTCGGGCTCCATCATCGGCATGCTGCTCGCCACCGGGTTCAAGTTCTGGGCGATGCGCCGGTGGGTGTTCCCCGACGCTGGTGCGCGACCTGACCGGCACGTTCACCCGATCTCCGTAGACTCGCCTCGTGTCCCTAGGCGAAACAGTGATCTCGCGGTTCCCGGAGCCGATCCGGTCGATCGCGCTGAAGCATCGTGAGCTAGTCAAGTTCGCCCTGGTCGGGGGCACCTGCTTCGTGATCGACACGGTCCTGTTCTTCGGGATCAAGACGCTCGTGCTCCCGAACAACCCGGTGACCGCGAAGATCATCGCGACTCTTGTGGCGACGATCGTGTCGTACATCCTGAACCGGGAGTGGTCGTTCCGGACTCGGGGTGGGCGGGAGCGGCATCACGAAGCCCTGTTGTTCTTCTTCGTCAACGGGGTCGGGATTGTTCTCAACTCGGCGCCGTTGTGGGTTTCCCGGTATTTGTTCCATCTTCAGGAGCCGCATGTTTCGCGGTTTGCTGAGGAGGTTTCCGACTTTTTGAGTGCGCAGATCATCGGGACGTTGATTGCTATGGCGTTTCGGTGGTACGGGTACAAGAACTGGGTGTTTCCCGAGGAGAACGTTCGAGGTTCGCGGTCGGATTCCGACGAGGAAGCGCTTGGGCATTCCTGAGTTTGCGCGGGTCAGCTTTGCGTTCGGGTGCCGGTTCCAGCGGGGTTGGTTGCGTACCTGGGGTTCGATCGCCTTGCGAGGGTGGGCGCGCGGGTCGTGACGAATGAAGTGGGTTGCGATTGAACCGGCTGGCCAACCTGGTAGCAGCCCGTTCGGGCTCGCCTTCGGCTTCGCCACGCCAGGATTCGTAGGTGGACGGCTTGCGTTGTTGGCTGTCCGGTTGGGTGCTCGCGCCGGGCTTGGGCGGTGGTTGGGTTGCGTTCGCGAGTGCTGTTGCGTGCGTGGGCTAGCGCGGGGTGCTTTGGGTTTTCCAGGAGATGCCGACCACGTCTTGGGCCTTTGGCTTCGGCAGGAAGACCGCGAAGGTGGCCGGGCGGGCCGTGGAGAGTTCCAGGCGGCCGCCGTCTGCGTCTACCAGGGCTCTCGCGAGGGCCAGGCCCACGCCTGTTGAGCCGCCGCCGGACACGCCTCGCTCGAAGATGTGGGCCGCCAGGTCGTCTGGGACCCCTGCTCCGCCGTCGCTCACTTCCACGACCACGGTGCCCTCTTCGCTGCGCGCCGTGACGACTACTGAGCCCTCGCCGTGGCGCAGGGCGTTGTCGAGGAGCACGCCGATTGCTTCTCGTAGGCGGGCCGGGGTGGCTCTCGCCAGCAGGCCGTCCGGGACTCGGACTCGGAGGGCTCGGCCCTGGCTGCGGACCTGTTCGCGCCATTCCTCGGCGATCAGGGTCAGGGCCGGGCGGAGTTCTAGAGGTTCGGCGCCCACTGCTCGGGCTGCTCGGGCTGCTGCCAGGAGTTCGTCCAGGACTGCGGCCAGGCGTTCGGCCTGTTCCAGGGCTGCTCTGGCTTCGGCTGCCGTGTCCGGTTCCGGGTGTTCGGCCAGCGCTTCGAGGCGTAGTTGGAGGGCGGTCAGGCGGCTGCGGAGTTGGTGGGAGACGTCGCCGACCAGTTCGCGTTCTCGTTGGACCAGGCGAGCCAGGGCCGTGGCTGAGGTGTCCAGGGCCTCGGAGACCGCGTCGAGTTCCTGGATGTTGTAGCGCTGGCCGTCTGCTCTGAAGTCGCCTGCTCCCAGGCGGGAGGCTCGGGCCGCCACGTGACCGAGGGGGCGGGCAAGCGTTTGCGCCGTTACCAGGGCGACGATGGTGCCGGTGCCCACGGAGATGGCGAGGAGCAGCAGGACCAGGCCCGCCACCTGTGCCTGTTGGGTGTGCATGGGGCCCGACGGGATTTCCAGGCGGACGGTGCCCTGTTGGGCGATGGAGAGTTCTACGGCCAGGGGGTCGCTGCCCGGTGAGGGGCCGCTGACCTTGGTCGTGCCTCCGGAGATGACGGTCAGGCGGCCTTCGGCCGGGATGGCCACCCGGACGCCCTCGATGCTGAGGGGCTCCTGCCTGGCCAACTGGTCGTCGAGGGCTGTGGCGATCTGCTGGGCCTGTTGGTTGAGGGTGCCCTGGGCGGTGTCCTCCACCAGGGTCAGCGCCGAGTAGCCGAGGGGCAGGCCCAGGACGATGCCCGTCACGGCTACCGCGAGCAGGATCGCTCGCAGGATTCGGCGGCGCACTAGTCGGCGTTGAAGCGGAAGCCGCGGCCGCGGACGGTCGCGATTCGCTTCTCGGCGGAGTTCGGGGTGCCGTCGCTCAGCTTTCTGCGCAGCCAGGACATGTGCATGTCGAGGGTCTTGCTGCCCTTGAGGTCCGGGTCGTTCCAGACCTCGGAGAGGATCTCGTCGCGGCTCACGACCTGGCCCGCTCGCTGGATGAGGACCTTGAGGAGTTCGAACTCCTTGTTGGCGAGCTGGATCTCGCCGCCGTCGACGGTGACTCGGCGGGCGGCCAGGTCCACGCGGACGCCGTTGACCTCCAGCGTGCCGGGGGCCCTTCGGCGGAGCAGGGCTCGGATGCGCGCCATCAGTTCGGCCAGGCGGAACGGTTTCGCGACGTAGTCGTCGGCGCCCGCGTCCAGGCCCACCACGAAGTCGACCTCGTCGGCTCGGGCGGTGAGCATCAGGACCGGAACGCTCCTGCCGCTCTGCCGCAGTCGCCGGCACACCTCGAGGCCGTCCATGCCCGGCAGGCCGAGGTCCAGCACCAGGAGGTCGATGCCTCCCGCGATGGCTGCCTCGAAGGCCTGTGGCCCGTCTCCGACGACCTGCACCGAATAGCCCTCCCGCGTCAGGGCGCGGGAGAGCGGTTCCGCGATGGCCGGGTCGTCCTCGGCCAGCAACACCACGCTCACGGGCCCCAGCGTATTCGTGGAACGATCGCCGCGTGTCACGCCACGATGCTGATCTCGAACTGGCCCTCCGCCTCGCCGACGCCGCCGACGCGATCACCGCGACCCGATTCCGCGCTCACGACCTCGCCGTGGAGCGCAAGCCGGACCGCACGCCCGTCACCGATGCCGATGTCGCGGTCGAGGACGCGGTCCGCGCCGTGCTCGCCGCCGAACGTCCCGAGGACGTCGTCATGGGCGAGGAGCGGGGCGGCACGCTCGACGCGAAGCGCGTCTGGGTGCTCGACCCGATCGACGGCACCAAGAACTTCCTGCGCGGCGTGCCAATCTGGGCCACGCTGATCGCCCTGGTCGTCGACGGCGTGCCCGTGGTCGGCGTGGTGTCCGCGCCCGCTCTGGGTCGTCGCTGGTGGGCGGCGGCCGGTGGGGGCGCATTCGCGTCGGACGCGTCCGGTGAGCGCGCTATCTCCGTGTCCGGGGTGCGCGCGCTCGAGGACGCGTACGTGTCGACGACGGACATCAAGTCGTGGGTGGAGTACCACTCACGCGAGGCCTGGCTGCGCCTGGTGGACGCGACGTGGGAGAGCCGCGCGTTCGGCGACTTCTACCAGCACTGCCTGGTTGCCGAAGGCGCCATCGACCTCGCGCCCGAGTGCGTGGCGAACCCGTGGGACATCGCCCCGTTCCAGGTCCTGGTGACCGAGGCGGGTGGCCGCTTCACCTCGCTCGACGGCGAGGAGCGCTACGACGGCGGCAGCGTGCTGACGTCGAACGGCCACCTGCACGAGGCCGCGCTCAAGCTGTTGGCACGCTGAGACTTCCGCGCGCGACCTGGGCCCACGCCAACCGGCCGAAGAGGTAGTGGCACGCCACGCTCTCGTCGTCGAACCGGGCCCAGTCGTAGCGGTTGCCCTGCTCCTGCCAGAACACCTCGAAGCCCGTGTCGTCGGCGAGGAGGCACCAGCGCTGGTCCGTCTCCTCGCCGAGGCTGACGACGTCGTCCGGCACGCCGATCTTCTTCAGCCACTCGGGCAGCTGTTCGACGTTCATGCGGTGATCTCCGTGAGGTAGCCGAGCGCGACGAGGTCCGCGACGGGGTAGGTGGTGCGGTACCGGCTGCCGCCGCCGGGCTGGCCGAACCAGGGCGCGCTGATCGTGCGGTGCACGGGCAGGTCCTTCTCGACCCGGTAGCGCCGGTAGCCCTCGGTGGCGGCACTCGGGGGCAGCGACCGCTGGGCGAACGGCGTGTCGGCCGCGCTCAGCACGCGGCCTTCCGGCGTGCCGAACCTGTCCAGCTCGGCGCCTGCCTTGATGATCTCGGCCTGGCTGTCCTCGTAGCCGCCCTCGCGTTCGATCGGCCAGCGCGGGGAGCCGTCCTCGTGCTGGAAGAGGCTTTCCCAGTCCCGTTCGTGCATGCCGGCGAGCGGGTCGTGGCCTTCGAGGAGTGCTTGGACGACCGGGTGATCCACGCCCAGACCGTCGCCGGTGGGGACCGCCGGGGCCGATTGCTCGGCGGACGTGTCGATCGCCTGCGGGTGGTCGCCGGGCGCGAACCTCGGGACCTGCTGCTCCTCCTGGCCCGGCTGCTGCGGGGGCGGTGGGAGCTGGCGGGCCGGCTTCGGGGCGAGGCGGGGAGCCCTGCCCGCGCTGAGGAAGATGGCCATGAACCAGCTGCCCGCGGCCGCCGCCGTGTAGGTGTGGCGGGCGATCTCGCCTGCCAGGCCGGGGTCGACGAGGGCCTGGTTGCTCTCGCGGTTCTCCAGGCGGTCGCTGAGTGCGTTCGAACCGCTGTGGGTCGCGAAGTCCGCGGCGGTCGCCATCGGGCCCGCGGCGGCGGGGCGGGCGCCGAGGTCGACGTCCGCGCCGGGGGCCGCCGGGGTGGCGATGGTGTCGCTGAGCTGGCGTTCGCCCTGGTTGTCGAGGGTGGCCGGGTCGCCGTCGAACAGGCCGTCGGCGGTGCCGTCCTTCGCCAGGTCCTTGGTGGTGGCGTCCTTCGCCGACACCGCCGCCGACGAGGTCTGGGCCTGGGCCGCAGTCTGGCCCGGCTGCGACGACTGGGGGCCGGACTGGCCGCCGAACTGGGCCGTCGTCGCCTGGGTTCCCGGGAGCAGTGGCGTGCCGGACTTGGCCGCGGCGGCCGCAGCCCCCGGAGCGCCGGTCTTGGCCTCGCCGGAACGGAGTTCGCCCGCCTTGGGCTCACCCGACTTGAGTTCGCCCGCCTTCGCCTCGGCCACGGCCTTGGGGTCGGTCGCCTTGGCGTCGGTGGGCTTGGCCGCCTGCTGGCCCTGCTGGGTCTGCTGGCCCTGCTGGGCGGCTTGCGCTGCCTGAGCGGGCTGGCCCTGGTGGCCGACCACCGCACCGGCCGCCTGAGCCGCTGCCGCCGGAACACCACCGACCGCGCCACCAACGGAACCACCCATGGGACCGGTGACCGGAGCGCCACCCATCGGGCTGCCCATCGCGGGACCGGCGGGACCGGCAGGTGCAGCGGGAGCGGCCGGGGCCGGAGTCGCTGCCGCAGGGGCCGCGGCGGCGGTCTGGCCGGGGAGTTCGCCGCCTCGGATCAGGGGCGGGTCGAGGACGGCACCGGACGCCTGGGTCGTGCCGTCCGCCACCGGGCCGAGGGTGCCGTGGACGCTCGGGATCGAGTCCACGACCGGCTGGGCGATCGGCGCGACGATCGGCGGGGCCGGGTTCTGCACGAGGCCGGGCAGCGGGCCGGGGCCCCTGCCGTCGCCTCGGCCCTGGTTGTCGCCGGGACCGTTGCCGTGGCCGGGGCCGTTGTTGTCGCCGAAGACCGGGCCTGCGGCATCGCGGCCGCCGGGCACCGCGTCCACCACCGGCTGCATCACGGCAGCGGCGGGGGCGGTGACCGGGGCGGTCACCGGAGCGACGGCGTCCGCGATCGGGGCGGCCGCGTCGCCCACCGCGCCCACGACCGGGGCGACGACGGGCGCGACCGGAGCGGTCACGGCGCCGACGACCGGCGCGACCGCCTCGGTCACGGGAGCGACCACTGCGGCGACCGGAGCGACCACCGGCGCGACGGCACCGGCGACCGGAGCCACCACGGGTGCGACGGCACCGGCGACGGGCTCCACGATCGGGGCGACCACGCCCGCGACCGGGGCCACCACGCCGCCGACGAGGTTCGTGACCGGCGACAACAAGCCGCCACCGCCGCCGGGGCCGTGGGCTCCGGGTGCGGTGTTGACGGGCGGGACGCCCTGGGACATGTCGATGCCGCTGTCCAGCCGGATGGCCGAGGTCAGCAGGGTGTTGAGGTTCGCGACGTTGGCGGCGGCGCCCTTGGTCAGGGTGTCGAGGCCAGCCAGCGCGTTCGGGTTGCCGGCGTTGGCCGAGGCCGTGGCGGCGTCGTTGTTCTTGGCCAGGGCCACCAGCTCGCGGACGATCTCGACCTTCGCGGCGCCCACCTGCTTGGCGGCGTGGTCGAGGCGGTCGGCGGCGGCGTGGCAGCCCTTGGCGGCGCGCTGGAAGTCGCCGTCGGGCGCGACGACCTTGGCCCAACGGCCTCGGGCGGCGTCGCCGGTCGCGCCCGTCACGCCACCCAGCGCGCGGTTCGCGGCGCCGTCGGAGGTCGTGCTCAGGCTCTTGATCTTGTCGCCTGCCTCGCGCCAGGCCGTGGCGCTGGAGCGCATGGCGTCCTCGTCGGCCTTCGGCCACGTGACGCCCGCCTTGGCGGCGATGGCGGTGAGTTCGGCGGGAAGCTCGATGCCCATGTCAGCCGTCCAACCTTCTCATGCCGGAGGCGTTGGCCTCCTCGACGTGCCGGTAGGTGGCGGCGGTGGAGGCGAGCTTGTCGCCCACGTCCCCCAGCGTCGCCGAGAGCCCGGACAGCGCACCGGAGGCGTCACCGGCGGGCTTCTCGTGCGATGCGGCGAAGCTGCGGCCGATCGCGTCGTCACCCCAGCAGGCACCGAACCCGGCGAGCGCGCGGTCGAGCGCGCCGGCGATGTCCACGGCCTGGCCGGCGAAGCCCTTCATCTCGCGCGCGCCCGCGTCCAGCCGGTCGAGATCGGCCGAGTACCCGGTCATCGGACCCTCCTGTTGATGAGCTCGGAGTCGAGCCAGCTCTCGCGCTGTTCGTTGTCCTCGTCGTCGTCGATCCGGCGGCGCACGGGCTGCTGCCCGAGATCGACGGTGTCGTACTCGGAGGTCTCGTACTCGGACGGCTGCAGGTCGGCGGTTCCGGCGACCAGCGCGGCGGGGTCCGTGGCGACGGGCAGCACCGTGCTCAACGCCTGGTAGGTCTCCTCGGCCGCACCGGCGGCCGCCTCGGCGACCGTCCGCACGATCAACTCGGCCAACTGCTCCGGCCGGTGCCTTCGGTAGGCCGTCTCGGAGAGTTCGAGGCCGACGAGCTTCCCGCCGGCACCGACGGTCGCCTCGACCGTCCCGTCCGGACTGGAGGCACGCCCGGACACCGCAGCGAGGTCGCGTTGCACCGACACCAGCTGCTCGCGGCTGCGCCGGTAGTCGGCCAGCAGCTCCTCGACCTGCGCACGGTGGTCGTCCACCGAGTCCCCCTCACACGCATAGCCCACGGCTCGGGCTCTAGGACGCCGTTGCCACTAGATCGGTTCCCGGCGGTTTCAGTTACGTAGGATCAACGAGATGATCGCCTTCGAGGATCTGCCCGCAGGCCGCATCATCCCGCTTGGCGACCTGACCGTCGACCGGGACGACATGCTGGACTTCGCGAAGAAGTTCGACCCGCAACCGTTCCACCTGGACGAGGAAGCGGGCCGGAACTCGATTTTCGGCGGTTTGTCCGCCTCCGGCTGGTACACCGCGTCGCTGTGGATGCGCCGCTGGGTGGACGTGGTCCTCGCCGACTCGACGTCGCAGGGTTCGCCGGGCGGCCGCGAACTCTCGTGGCTCGCGCCCGTCTACCCCGGCGACACGCTGACGTTCGCGGCGGAGGTCCTGAGCGCCCGGCTGTCGAAGAAGCGCCCGGACCTCGGCCTGGTGGAGTTCGCCGGCACGGCGCACAAGGGCGACCAGCCGGTGTTCCGGTTCATCGCCACGGGCATGTTCACCGCCCGCGGCTGAGTTACTTGGAGAGCGCCCGCACCACGCGCGACGGACTGGGACGGCCGAGCTGCTCGGCCATCCACACCGAGGTCTCGACGAGCTTGTCGAGGTTCACCCCGGTCTCGACGCCGAGGCCGTCGAGCATCCACACGAGGTCCTCGGTGGCGAGGTTCCCGGTGGCCGACTCGGCGTAGGGACACCCGCCCAGACCACCTGCCGACGAGTCGACAGTCGTTACGCCGCAACGCAAAGCGGCCAGCGTGTTGGACAAAGCCTGTCCGTAGGTGTCGTGGAAGTGCACGGCCAGCGGCGCCACGTCGCGGAACCCGCCGAGCAACGACTCGACCTGCCCCGGCGTCGCCACGCCGATCGTGTCGCCCAGGGACACCTGCGAGCACCCCATGCCGAGCAGTCGTTCGCCGACGGCCACGACCTGGGACTGCGCAACGGGTCCCTCCCAGGGATCCCCGAAGCACATCGACACGTACCCGCGCACCGACATCCCGGCTGCCAACGCCCGCGCGACCGTCGGTTCGAACATCTCGAACTGCGAGTCGAGCGTCCGGTTGAGGTTGCGCGACGCGAACGTCTCCGTGGCGGAGGCGAAGATCGCGATGTGCGTGACGCCGGCTTCCAGAGCCCGGTCGAGCCCGCGCTCGTTCGGCACCAGCACGGGATAGATCACGCCGGGAGCGGGCTTCAGCCCGGCCAGCACCTCGGCCGCGTCGGCCAGTTGCGGCACCCACTTGGGGTGCACGAAGGACGTGGCCTCCAGCACGGACAGTCCGGCGGCGGCCAGCCGGTCGAGGAACTCGAGCTTCACCGCGACGGGCACGACCGCCGACTCGTTCTGCAGCCCGTCGCGCGCCCCGACCTCCCAGATCGTGACGGCGGACGGGAGGGACGCACCGGGAACGACGTCGGGCAGGCCGACCTCACGCGCGCCCATCGAGCCGCCTCGGCTGGAAGTCGTCCTCGGGGTTGTCGTTGACCTCGCGGTACAGCATGGTGTGCACCTTCTCCACGGACGGGATGTCGTCGAACTCGAGCGGCTCGTCCGAGGCCGACTCGATGATCAACGTGCCGCAGCCCAGCAGCCTGTCCACGAAAGAGTGCTCGAAACGCACGCTGTTGACACGGGCCAAAGGGATGTCGAGACCTGTGCGCTTGAACACTCCCTCGCGGTAC
Source organism: Lentzea sp. JNUCC 0626 (assembly GCF_043632865.1). Taxonomy (NCBI): domain Bacteria; kingdom Bacillati; phylum Actinomycetota; class Actinomycetes; order Pseudonocardiales; family Pseudonocardiaceae; genus Lentzea; species Lentzea sp. JNUCC 0626. Next base: position 8,200,605 of record NZ_CP171635.1, on the reverse strand, counting down.
ATCACGCGGTCCGAAGTGATGATGAAGTGCGTCGTCCGCCAGCGCAGCAACGGCGTCACCGTCAGCCAGAGCACCAGCACCACGGCGACGACGGCCAGTGCGATCAAGGCGATGAAGCCCCACGACTGGCCGCCGACGAGCCCGGCCAGGTAGGTGCCCAGGGCGACCACCACCAGCAGCCAGAACACCGGGAAGATCAGCATCTTCCAGTGGGGGTGCTTGTGGATCACGACGTGCTCGCCGGAGCTCAGCAGGTCGTCGGGGTACGCCATGGCGCCAACCCTAACTACGCCGGACGCAAATGCACCACGTCACCAGCGGACACGCCGTGGTCCACCCCATCGGTGCCGCGCACGACCAGCGTGCCGTCCGGCTCGATGCGCTGCGCAACTCCCTGGACCTGAACACCACCTGAAAGTTCGACGCGGACGTTCGCGCCGAGCGTCGACGAGTGCTCGGTGTACTCCTCCAGCACCCCGGACTCCACGGCGTCGCCCTCGTTCTTGCGCCACACGCCTTCCAGCCCGGCCAGCTCGACCAGCAGCCGGAACGCGAGCTCGGTGCGGTCCAGCTCGGCCGCGCCCTCGTCCTCGAGCGACGTCGGCGCGAGCCCGCCGGGAGCGGGTTCGACGTCCGGCGGCAGCTTCGCCACGTTGAGCCCGATGCCCACGACGACCGAGCCGTCGGCGGTGATCTCGGACAGGATGCCCGCGCCCTTGCCGGGCCCGGAGCCGAGCAGCAGGTCGTTGGGCCACTTCAGGGTCGCCTCGACGCCGACCGACTGGGCGACGCGCACGAGCGCCAGCCCGGCGATCAGGTTGAGCCACGGCAACTTCGCCGGAGCGACGTCCGGGCGGAACAGCACGCTGACGTAGAGGCCGCCCTTCGGCGACGACCAGCTGCGGCCGCGACGGCCCTGGCCCGCGCTCTGCTCCAGCGCGATCAGCACGGTGCGGTCGGCGGCGTTCGCGGCGGCCAGGTCGGCGTTGGTGGAGGCCGTGGTCTCGACGACGTCGAGGGCGGCGTACGGGCCGTTGGGGGCGACGAGCCGTGAGCGCAGCTCTTCGGCGTCGAGTGTGGTCATCGCGCCAGGCTATTAGAACGAGAGAGAGTACGTGCGATAAGAGATTGCCAACAGGTTGCCGTGACCTGGACAACTGCACGAGGCAGTTCAGCAATGGTCTCGTTAGGCTGCGAGCCCATGAGCAGTGCGACCGAGCCGATCGGGAACGTCCCCGCAGATGCACCGGACGTCCACACCACCGCGGGCAAGCTCGTTGACCTCTACCGGCGCAACGACGAGGCGGTTCACGCCGGCTCCGAACGCGCGGTCGAAAAGCAGCACGCGAAGGGCAAGAAGACAGCCCGCGAGCGCATCGACCTCCTGCTCGACCCCGGATCGTTCGTCGAGCTGGACGAACTCGCCCGGCACCGCTCGACCAACTTCGGCCAGGAGAAGAACCGTCCGTACGGCGACGGCGTGGTGACGGGCTACGGCACCGTCGACGGCCGCCCGGTGTGCGTGTTCTCCCAGGACGTCACGGTCTTCGGCGGGTCGCTCGGCGAGGTCTACGGCGAGAAGATCGTCAAGGTCATGGACCTGGCGATCAAGACGGGCCGCCCGATCGTCGGCATCAACGAGGGCGGCGGCGCGCGCATCCAGGAGGGCGTCGTCTCGCTGGGGCTGTACGGCGAGATCTTCTCCCGCAACGTCAAGGCGTCCGGCGTGATCCCGCAGATCTCGCTGATCATGGGCTCGAACGCCGGCGGGCACGTCTACTCCCCCGCGCTGACCGACTTCGTGGTGATGGTCGACCAGACCTCGCACATGTTCATCACCGGCCCGGACGTCATCAAGACCGTCACCGGTGAAGACGTGACGATGGAGGAGCTGGGCGGCGGTCGCACGCACAACACCAAGTCCGGCAACGCGCACTACCTCGGCAGCGACGAGGAGGACGCGATCGCGTACGTCAAGGAACTGCTGTCGTACCTGCCGTCCAACAACCTCTCCGAGACCCCGGCGTTCGAGGGCACGCTCGCTCAGGGCGCGATCTCCGACTCGATCACCGACGAGGACCGCGAGCTCGACTCGCTCATCCCGGACTCCGCGAACCAGCCGTACGACATGCACGAGGTCATCAACCGCGTGCTCGACGACGGCGACTTCCTCGAGGTGCAGCCGCTCTTCGCGCCGAACATCCTGGTCGGCTTCGGCCGGGTGGACGGCCAGAGCGTCGGCGTCGTCGCGAACCAGCCCACCCAGTTCGCGGGCTGCCTCGACATCGACGCCTCCGAGAAGGCCGCGCGGTTCGTGCGCACCTGCGACGCGTTCAACATCCCCGTGCTCACGTTCGTGGACGTGCCCGGCTTCCTGCCCGGCACCGACCAGGAGTGGAACGGCATCATCCGGCGCGGCGCCAAGCTGATCTACGCCTACGCCGAGGCGACCGTCCCGCTGGTCACCGTCATCACGCGCAAGGCGTACGGCGGCGCGTACGACGTCATGGGCTCCAAGCACCTCGGCGCCGACATCAACCTCGCATGGCCGACCGCGCAGATCGCCGTCATGGGCGCGTCCGGCGCGGCGAACATCGTGCACCGCAAGACGCTCGCCGCGGCCGGTGCCGCCGGTGAGGACGTCGACGCGCTGCGGGCGAAGTTGCAGCAGGAGTACGAGGACACGCTGTGCAACCCGTACGTGGCGGCCGAGCGCGGCTACGTCGACTCGGTGATCCCGCCGTCGTTCACGCGCGGGTACGTGGCGCGGGCGTTGGCGATGTTGCGGGACAAGCGCGAGACGCTGCCGCCCAAGAAGCACGGGAACATCCCGCTGTGAGCGCACCGGAGGAGAACGTGCCGCTGCTGAAGGTCGTCAAGGGCACGCCTGACGACCACCAACTGGCCGCGTTGACCGCCGTCATCGCCGGGCTGGCTTCGGCCGTGCCGGTCGAGGAGGCGCCGCAGCGGCGTTCGGAGTGGGCGCACCCGGCTCGCCGGGTGCGCCGGTCGTTGCAGCACGGGCCGGGCGCCTGGAAGGCGTCCGGGTTCACCGGCTAGGACGTGCGCGGGGCGGTCGTCGGTTCGTACTCGACGGTCACGTTGTCCTGCCCGTACCCGTGTTCCCCTGGAGCGAGCGGGTGCGGGCAGTCGAGCGCCGCGGCGTCGACCACCGGCGAAGGGCCGGGGTAGACCGAGTACCGCACGCAGCTCCGTGCCCAGGCGGTGGTGTAGGTCCAGCCCCCACCGGCCTCGCCGCGGGCGCGGAAGACCACGTCCAGCTCGAAACCGCCCTCGATCGGACGTCTGCCGAAGACGGAGTGGGGCATCCCGGCCGCGGCGTCGACGGTCGCCATGTCCGCTCCGCCCTGCACGGCCCACTCGATCCTGCCCGCGGCACCGTCGAGCTGGCCCTCGACCGTTTTCGTCGCGTAGTCCTCGGCCCTGTTCCTCTCCGGGGAACACGAGACGCCGCTCAGGAGCACGATCAAGAGCCCGACCAGCCCGTACGCCACCACCCAGAACCGCATCAGCAGTCCACGCGCCGGCTCGTCACGCTCATCCCCACCGCGACCTCGCGGCAGCGCGTCTCGCCGTCCACCTGCAACTTCAACGTCCAGAAGGCGCTGCCGTAGGCGTTGGTCCGCCGCAGCACCTCGACGCCCGCGTGGTTGAGCACCGCTCCGGAGCGCACCGCGGGCACGACCTGGCTCAGCAGCGCGTTCTCCGCGCGGTCGACGGTGTCGGCGAACGGCCAGACGGGCACCCCGTAGCCGATCGGGTCACTCGCGAGCACGCTTCCAACGCCCCACGATCCAATGAGTCCGCCGATGACGACGAAAAGTGCCGCGATCCGTCTGCGCTTACCCTCGCGATCGGAACCGCGTTCGGTGAGGACGAGCACCCAGCGCTTCACTCTGCCGAGAGTGCCGACTGAAGAGGTGATCGCGCATCAGTAGTACTACTCGGACGGACCGCGAGAACTGGCGGACCGTGTACGCGCTGTGCATCGGCTTCTTCATGACGCTGCTGGACACGACCATCGTCAACGTCGCGCTGCCGTCGATGATCACGGACCTGAACGCGTCCCTGAACGACGTCATCTGGGTGGTGAGCGCCTACCTGCTGGCGTTCGCGGTGCCGTTGCTGCTGACCGGGCGGCTGGGTGACCGGTTCGGGCCGAAGCGGCTCTACGTGCTGTTCCTCGGGGCCTCGCTGGCCTGCGGGCTGGCCACGAGCGCGGAGGCGTTGATCGCGGCCCGCGTGTTCCAGGGGCTCGGGGCGGCGGCCATGACGCCGCAGACGATGGCGTTCATCACGCACCTGTTCCCGCCGGCCAAGCGGGGTGCGGCGCTCGGCATGTGGGGGTCGGTGGCCGGGCTCGCTACGGTGTCCGGGCCGTTGCTCGGCGGGGTGCTGGTCACGCACCTCGGCTGGGAGTGGATCTTCTTCGTGAACCTGCCGATCGGCGTGCTGGCGCTGGTCCTGCTGTTCCTGTGGGTGCCGGACCTGCAGCCGGGGAGGGCACCGAAGTTCGACGTGCTCGGCGTCGTGTTGTGCTGTCTCGGGCTCGGGCTGCTGGTGTTCGGCATCCAGAACGGTGAGCACTACCAGTGGGGACGGGTCGCGGGACCGATCACGATCACCGAGATCATCGTGGCCGGGGTGCTGTTCCTCGCCGCGTTCGTCTTCTGGCAGGCGTCGGCGCGCAACGCCGAGCCGTTGATGCCGTTGCGGATCTTCCGCAACCGCAACTTCTCGCTCGGCAACGTCGCGAACATCGCCATCGGCATCACGGTGACCGGGGTGTTCGTGCCGCTGGCGTTGTTCCTGCAGACCGTGCCGAAGCTGTCGCCGCTGATGACCGGCCTGGTCACGGCACCGGCGTCGCTGATGTCCGGGGTGGTGGCGATCTTCGCCGGGCGGTGGTCGAACCGGGCGGACGCCAAGTACCTGCCGATCGTCGGGTTCGCGTTGATGGGCGCCGGGATCCTGCTGATGACGTTCCTGCTCAACGACGGTCCGCAGTGGACGTTGCTGCCGTCGATGGTGTTGCTGGGCATCGGCATGGGCCTGGTGTTCTCACCGCTGACGAACATCTCCACGCGCACGCTCGACCGGTCGTTGCTGGGCGCGGGGTCGGGCATCTACAACACGTCGAGGCAGTTCGGGAACGTGCTGGGCAGCGCGGTGACGGCGGCGGTGCTGCAGATCGTGCTGGCGGCGACCGGGGACTTCACCTCGGCCGTGCGGGCCGCGTTCTACCTGCTGCTGGCGGTCACGGTGCTCGGGATCGTCGCGGCCTTCGCCTTCCGCCAGGTCCCCGCTCCCGGCGTGACAGACTCGCCGCGTGCGTCTGATCCTGGCCTCCCAGTCACCCGCCCGTCTTAGCGTCCTGCGGTCCGCGGGCGTCGAGCCCGTCGTCCGGGTCTCCGGCGTCGACGAGGACGCGCTGGTCGCGTCGCTCGCGAACCCCACGCCGGAGGAGACGGTCGTCGCGCTGTCCGCGGCCAAGGCCGAGGCGATCGAGCACGACGACGAGTGCGTGGTCGTCGGCTGCGACTCGATGCTGCTGTTCGAGGGCGAACTCGTGGGCAAGCCCGGCACGGCCGAGGTCGCGCGCGAGCGGTGGCGGCGGGTCGCGGGCAAGAGCGGCGCGCTGATCACCGGCCACACCGTGCTCAAGGTGTCCGGTGGCGAGATCGTCGACCGCGCGTCCGCCTCCGAGTCGACGACCGTGCGGTTCGGCACGCCGTCGGACGAGGAACTGGAGGCGTACATCGCGTCCGGCGAGCCGTTGCACGTCGCCGGCGGGTTCACGATCGACGGCCGCGGCGGCTGGTTCATCGACGGCATCGAGGGCGACCACACGTCGGTGATCGGCATCAGCCTGCCGCTCACCCGGAAGCTGCTCGGCCAGGTGGGCGTTTCCGTGTCCACACTCTGGTAGACCCTGGTCACAGTTCACCCGATCGGGGAAGACTGCCCTCAACGCCGGCGTTGGGGGCTAGCGGTGAACGAGTACTTGACGCGTCGCAGGCACATCGACCTGGCACGCAGGACGAGCACGGGTTGTCGGAGCTAACGCCCCCGCCACCCCTCATTCAGCTCATCCCTGCCCAGGAGATGTTCCCGTGTCGTTCGTCCAGACTTACCGCAAACCCAAGGTCTTCGGCTTCACCGTGCTCGGCGCGCTCGTCCTCGGCGCGCTCGCCGGCTGGCTCGGCAAGGGCACGTGGCTCGCGCCCGTCCTCGCCAAGATCGGCTCCACCTTCACCGCGCTGCTCCAGCTGACGGTCATCCCTCTGGTGTTCACCGCGATCGTCGTCGGCATCGCCTCGCTGCGGAACCTCGGCGGCGGCCGCACCGCCGCCCGGCTCGGCGGCAAGACGTTCCTGTGGTTCGCCATCACGTCGTTCATCGCGGTGCTGATCGGCATCGCGGTCGCGACGATCCTCAGGCCCGGTGCGGGGCTGCAGATCGAACCCGCCGCCGGTGCCGTCGACAAGCTCGCCAAGCGGGCGTCCGGCTCGTGGCAGGCGCTGCTCGACAACCTGGTGCCCACCAACATCTTCAGCGCGTTCACCGAGGGCGACGTGCTGCAGGTCGTGTTCATCGCCGTGCTGGTCGGGTTCGCCGCCTACGCGCTCGGTGACAAGGCCGCGCCGTTCACGAACCTGGTCCGCTCGTTCTTCGACATCGTCCAGAAGGTCGTCGGCTGGATCATCCTGCTGGCGCCGATCGGCATCTTCGGCCTCATCGGCAACGCCGTCGCGTCGTACGGCAACTCGTTCGTGCAGCCGCTGTTCTCGTTGATCCTCGCGGTGTACCTCGGTTCGGCGCTCGTGCTGTTCGTCGTCTACCCGGTCCTGCTGAAGTTCGTCGGCAAGACCTCGCCGGTCGAGTTCTTCCGCAAGGCGGGCACGGCGCTGCAGTTCGCGTTCGTGTCGCGCTCGTCGGGTGCCACGCTTCCGTTGTCCCGCAAGGCCGCCACCGACCTCGGCGTGCCGACCGAGTACGCGAACTTCGCCGTGCCGCTCGCCACCACGACCAAGATGGACGGCTGCGCCGCGGTCTACCCGGCCGTCGCGACGATCTTCATCGCGAACCTCTTCGGCATCCAGCTCTCGGTGTGGCAGTACGTCGGCATCGTGCTCGTCGCCGTGTTCGGCGCGCTCGCCACGGCCGGAACGACCGGCTGGTACACGATGCTCACGCTGACCCTGAGCGTCGTCGGCCTGCCGCCGGCCGTGATCGCGACCGGTGTGGCCGTGGTCTACGCGATCGACCCGATCCTCGACATGATGCGCACCGCGACCAACGTGGCCGGGCAGATCACCGTGCCGGTCGTCGTGGCCCGCACCGAGCACCTCATCGAGGAGCCCGTCGCGGCCGACGAGCCGGAGCTCGTGAAGGCCTAACGGTCCGCGCAGGGACGCAACTGCGACAACTTCGGCACCGGTGTGGGCCAGCCAGGGAGCTGGTCCGGCGCCGGTGCCGGCGTCGTGCACCCGACGTTCGCTCCCAGCGCCGAGAACACCTGCACGAACGAGTCGTTGCACTGGCCGTCGCACCCGCGCTGGGCCGAGACGATGTCCGCGGTGCCGTCCTCGTTGACGTCGTGCAGCCCGAGGAACCCGGCGTTGGACAGGTAGGTCGACTGCGCGCGCGACCAGACGCCGTCCTTGCGGATCAGCACCTCGCCGAACACCTTGCCGCCCGCGTCGCCGCGCACCAGGCAGACGCTGACCGGCGCGTCCGCGCACAGCAGCGACTGGTCGGTGATCACCGCGCCCGCCTCGGCGATGGTCATCTCGAAGACGTACGGGCCGGACGCGCCGGTCACCCTGATCCGGCCGCCACCCGTCCCGGTGAGCACCTCCACGAGGTCCTTGCCGACCGATTTGCCGATCACGACCTGGCAGACGGTGGTACCGCAGCGCATTCCGGTATCCGAACCTGATTGACCTGAATCGGTGCCGGAAGGTCTCTGGAAATAGGCGAACACCACCCCCGCGATGACGACCACGGCAGCGACGACGGCGACCACCTGCACGGACCTGGTTCCTCCCACGTCGCTGATTGTGCTCGATGGGCTCACGATGGATGTGAAGTGAGCCGCCTCTCCCTCTCGGAGTTCATCGATTTCCGTAGACTGCGGCACCAGCCAGAGCCGTAATTAACCGGTCCAGCAGGAGGTACGACGCCGTGTCGCTGCGCAAGGTGCTCATCGCGAACCGCGGTGAGATCGCCGTCCGGGTCATCCGAGCCTGCCGTGACGCCGGTCTGACGAGCGTCGCCGTCTACGCCGATCCCGACCGCGACGCGCCGTTCGTGCGGCTCGCCGACGAGGCGTTCGCGCTGGGCGGCAACACTCCCGGTGAGAGCTACCTGTCGTTCGAGAAGGTGCTGGCGGCCGCGGCGCAGTCCGGCGCCGACTCCGTGCACCCCGGTTACGGCTTCCTGTCCGAGAACGCCGAGTTCGCGCAGGCCGTGATCGACGCCGGGCTGACGTGGATCGGCCCGACGCCGCAGGCGATCCGCGACCTCGGCGACAAGGTGACGGCGCGGCACATCGCGATGCGCGCGGGCGCGCCGCTGGTGCCCGGCACCAAGGACCCGGTCAACGGGCCGGACGAGATCATCGCGTTCGCTTCCGAGCACGGCTTGCCGGTCGCGATCAAGGCCGCGTTCGGCGGTGGCGGTCGTGGCCTCAAGGTCGCCCGCACGATGGAAGAGATTCCCGAGCTGTTCGACTCGGCGGTCCGCGAGGCCGTCTCGGCGTTCGGCCGCGGCGAGTGCTTCGTCGAGCGCTACCTGGACAAGCCGCGCCACGTCGAGGCCCAGGTGCTCGCCGACACGCACGGCACGGTGATCGTCGTCGGCACGCGCGACTGCTCACTGCAGCGGCGCCACCAGAAGCTGGTCGAGGAGGCGCCCGCGCCGTTCCTGACCGACGAGCAGCGCGCCACGATCCACTCCTCAGCCAAGGCGATCTGCCTCGAAGCCGGGTACCACGGCGCGGGCACGGTCGAGTACCTCGTGGGCCTGGACGGGTCGATCTCGTTCCTGGAGGTCAACACGCGGCTTCAGGTCGAACACCCGGTGTCGGAGGAGACGACCGGTCTCGACCTGGTGCGCGAGCAGTTCCGCATCGCCGCGGGCGAGAAGCTGCGGTTCACCGAGGACCCCACTCCCCGTGCGCACTCGATCGAGTTCCGGATCAACGGCGAGGACGCCGGTCGCGGCTTCCTGCCCGCACCCGGCACCGTGACCTCCTTCGTCGCGCCGTCGGGTCCCGGGGTGCGCGTGGACGCCGGTGTCGAGAGCGGTTCGGTGATCGGCGGGCAGTTCGACTCGTTGCTGGCCAAGCTGATCGTCACCGGCGAGACCCGCGAGGAGGCCCTGGCCCGGTCGCGGCGGGCGCTGGACGAGATGGTCGTCGAGGGCATGGCGACCGTGCTGCCGTTCCACCGGGTGATCGTGCGGGACGCGGCGTTCACGGCCGAGAAGCCCGAGGGCTTCACCGTCCACACGCGGTGGATCGAGACCGAGTTCGACAACCAGATCGCGCCGTTCGCCGGTGCGGCCGAGGCCGCCGACGAGGAGACGCCGCGCCAGACCGTGGTGGTCGAGGTCGGCGGGCGACGCCTCGAGGTGTCGCTGCCGGGTGACCTCGCCGTCGGGTCTCGTCCTGCTGCTGCCGCTTCTTCGAAGAAGCCGAAGACGAAGCGCGCGGGTGGCAGTGCGGCGGCCGTGTCGGGTGACGCGGTGGCGGCGCCGATGCAGGGCACGATCGTGAAGGTGGCCGTCGAGGACGGGCAGACCGTCGAGGCGGGCGACCTGATCGTGGTGCTGGAGGCCATGAAGATGGAGAACCCGGTGACGGCGCACAAGGCGGGCACCGTGACGGGTCTCGCGGCGGCGCCCGGCGACCCGATCACCCAGGGCACTGTGATCTGCGAGCTGAAGGACTGAGTGTTCGCTTTCCCCGCCGGGTCGCTCACCTACGATTGAGTTCGTGAGCGACCCGTCGAGGGACATCCGCATCGGTGACACCGAGCGTCAGCAGGCGTTGCAGGTGCTCGGCGAGCACATGAGCGCGGGCCGCATCGACATCACCGAGTACGGCGATCGGTCCGCGAAGATCACCACCGCGAAGACCCGCGGCGAGCTGATGGCGTTGTTCTACGACCTGCCCGATCCCCGGCCGCAGTTCGTCGCGCCCGTGCCGATGTTCAACGAACCCGCCAGGCCGCCCGCGCGCCGGTGGGAGAGCGCCGTCGTGCCCGTCGTGGGCATCGCGACGGTGATCCTGTTCTTCGCGCTGGTGAAGAACCCGCTGATCTTCCTGCTGGTGCCCGCCGTGGCGATCCTGTGGGGCACGTGGAACGGACGCCGGCGCTGAGCTCACCGACCGTGCTGCTGATCCTGCCGGACCGCGACGAGGCCGAGGAGTTGGCGGCTGAACTGCTGGAGGACGGCTGGGGCCCGTGCCACGTGCACAGGGACATGCTGGCGGGCGAGGACGACGCCGAGGACGTGGACTGGGTGATCGAGCTGACCACGGCGCCGGACGGGCGACCGGCGTCCGCGCACCGCCCTGCGCTCGACGAGCTCGCGGAACGGCACGAGGGGTTCACGGGCGATTCCTGAGCCGCGCACCGCACCGCAGACTTCACGGCGAGGCGCACGCCGCCTCGCTGTACGACTCCCGAGGGTTCACCGGCGACGCGTAGTCCACTTCGTGGCGCAACACCCCGGCTTCACCCTCTCCGATTAGCCTCCTCGCCGTGGAGCCAGTCGAGATCAACGCCGGCGAGTACTACCTGCGCGCCTTCCGCACCGACGACCGCATCGACGACGTGCCGGCGCTGGCCGAGGCGTTCGCCGACCCCGAGACCCGCCGGTACATGCCGCGTCTGACCGGCCAGGACGCGCCGTCCGCCGAGACGCTCGTGATGCTGCTCGCCGACGGCTGGGCGAAGGACTACCGCTGGTCGTGGGCGGTGTGCGAGGCGGTGACGGCCGAGGTCTGGGCCGGGATCGTGATCCACAACGTCGACCACCACCTCGCGTCCGCCGAGGTGATGTGCTGGAGCCAGCCCGCGCACCGCGGCAAGGGCGTGCTGCCGAAGGCGCTCAACTCCGTGCTCGGGTGGGTCTACGGCGCGATGGACATCCACCGGGTGACGTACCGGCACGCGGTCTCGAACACGGCGTCACAGCGCGTCGCGGAGAAGTGCGGATTCACTCTTGAGGGTCGTCTTCGCGAGGAGGCGATGGTCGATGATCAGCGCGAAGACCAGTTGCTGTGGTCACGACTGGCGTCGGATCCCTTCCCAGAGCAGCTACGGTGACCGGCCATGCGGACCACGGGGCTCCTCATCGTCGTGCTGGTGCTGGCCGGGTGCACGGCTCCTCCTGAGCAGAGTTCGCTGACCAGCGCACCGCCTCCGCCGCCCTCGCCCACGACGACGTCGCAGATGGACTTCCCGCAACGGCCGCGCGCGGTGCCGTTGGACACCGTCGAGCCGTGCGGGATCCTGTCGCCCGACCAGTTGACCTCCCTGAGCCTCGACAACCCGCCCAGCGCGTACGTCGAGCCGAGCTTCGGCGGCGCGCGGGCGTGCACGATCCGCAGCACGACGAGCGGCAACGTGGCCCGGCTGGCGCTCGTGACGGTGTCCGGCGCGGACGTGTGGCTGTCGGAGAACGCCCAGGTCGACTACACGGTCGGGGTCATCGAAGGTTTTGCGGCGATTACTGTCCGCACACCTGACGTGCACGACGTCTGCAACGTTGAGATAGACGTCGCCGATGGGCAGTTCCTCGACGTGATGTTCCGCGACGGCGGCAATTCCAGTGCGGTGCAACAAGATCATCTTTGCCTCGGTGCCCAGCGAGTGGCAGAGGCGGCGATGGCCAGTTTGCTCCAGACGCGCTGACCCACACGGGCGGATGTCACTGATCGCACTCCCCAGCGTTACCTTCAGTGGTTAGAGTGTCGAAGCGCTTGTAGGCACAATCGCCGGAGGTTTCACCATGCCGCCAGGGGGACGCAGCGGGGCCGACGCCTCGCCGCCGGCCGCTCACCAGCTGAACGTGGAGCCGGAGGCGATCCCCGCGTTGCGCAACACGTTCTCGGCCGCTCTGATCAAGCTGGACAAGCAGATCGAGATGGCGATCACCGAGTTCCGCGTGCGGCCGTGGGCGGGCGACCCGGTCAGCGCCGAGGCAGCCGAGAAGTTCAACGACCGTTCGATCTCGGACGGCGACTCGGCGCTGCAGGCGTTGCTGAACTACCAGCGGCAGCTCAAGACCGCGATGGACAACCTCAACCAGATCGAGCGGCAGTACAACGTGGTCGAGGGCGACAACACCGGCATGATGAACAAGAGCGGGTGCTGACATGGCCGACCACCGCTGGCAGGGCTACAGCCACAAAGAGCTGTACGAACGCATCCACTCCGGTCCGGGTGCCGCCGCCTCCTTCGCGTCGATGCAGCGCTGGGAAGGCGTCGCGGCGGCGTTGACGGAGATCAACGACGACCTGCACAAGGGCATCACGCTCTCCGGCGCGAAGTGGGAGGGCAAGGCCGCCGAGATGGCGCAGTCCGGCCTCAACCCCGTCGCCGCGTGGGCCGACAGCGCCCGCGGCGGTGCCGACGTCATGCGCGTCTCGGCCGAACTGCAGGCCGGGTACGTCGCGAAGGCCCGCGCCGACATGCCGAAGCCGGTCGCCGTGACCGCCGAGCAGCCCGGCGCGCTCGTCACCGGCATCACCCACCTCTTCGGCGGCCAGACCGACCACGAGAAGCAGGAGGCGGCCCAGGACGCCGCCGAGCGCCGCGCCCGTGAGGTCATGACCACCTACGCGTCGTCCACGACGGCGAACACCTCGACGCTCGGCCAGTTCAGCCAGCCCCCGCAGCTCCAGATCAGCGGCACCGGCGTCACGCACGGCGGCGGAGCCCAGGTCGGCACGGCGGCGGTCTGGGGCGTCGGCCCGAACGGCACCGGCCCCGGCGGCACGCGAGGCCGTTCGTCGACCGGCACCCGCGGCACGGCGGCAGCACCGCCACCCCGCCCCGGCTCGGGCGCGCCCGGCTCCACGACCCGCACCTCGGGCACCGGCACCTCGGTGCCGACCGGCAAGAGCACCCACACGACGACGACCGTGTCGACGGGTGGTCCGGGCAGCACCGGCACCGCGGGCGTCGGCGTTCCCGGCCAGCGCACCTCCAGCCGTTCGGGCGCCCAGGGCCCCGAGGGCGGCCCGAAGCAGATGGAAGAGGGCGCGACCGCGACGTCCAGCGCGGCGGCCGCAGGCACCGTGATGAACGCGGGCCACGCGGCCGGCGTCTCCGGCGCAGCGGGCTCGGCCATGGGCTCGATGGGCACCGTGGGCGCGCAGAACAACAACAACGACCAGGTCCGCGCCCGCGCCGTGCCGATGCCCCAGTCCTTCGACCCGTTCGGCGGCATGGGCCCGCGCAAGGGCGAGGAAGAAGAGGACCTGGAGCACAAGGCCGCCGACTACCTGCGCGAACGCGACGACATCTACGGCGTGGGCAGCTACTCGCTGCCCGTCATCGGGGAGAGCACGACCGACTGATGACTCTGTTCGGCTTGGACGTCGGGTCGAGCGACACGCGCGACCCGGTGGTCATCTCCACGCTGGAGTTCGACGTCCTCTGGGACCACCTGGGCCTCGAGACGATGCCGCTGGTCCTCAAGGTCCCCTCACCGGGCAAGACCACCGAGGAACGCCGCACCATCGAGGACCAGGTCTGGCGCCAACTAGGAGCACGGGGCCTGGGCGGCCCCCGCTCCCTGGACCCGACCCTCGAGGACCTCCTGCACGTCCTCAACCGCCCCCAACAGGAAATCGACGCCCGAATCTGGCTGCACGAACGCAGCCTCCGCCTCCTCGCCTGCGGCAAGGGCCAAGCAGGCGTCCTGGCCGTCCTGGACGGCACCCAACTGATCCTGCGCCCGGCAGAGGCCGACGGCCTCCCCCGCGAGGCCCTCACCGCCCTGCCCACCGCCCCGGCAGGCGAGGGCCACTCGATCACCCTCCCGTCAGCCGACCTGGACGCGGCAGCAGCATCCGCAACAACCCCGGAAGACCTGGAAACGGGCCTCCAGGGCCTGCTCAGAGGCGACGACGCCCACACCCTCGCCGAGATGGTCCGCGACGCCACCAACAGGGGCCAGTTCGGAGCAGCGGCCAGAGACAAGTGGGGCAAGCGCAACCGCCCGGACCGCGTGGTCGCCTTCTACGACACGCCGAAGGGCCGCTACCTCCAGATGCGCCGCGCGACCGAGGGCCAGCCGCCGTGGTCGACCATCACGCCGGTGGACTACCGCCGCCTGCACCACCACCTGACCGAGCTGCTGGCGGAGGCGACCGGCACGGGCTGAGCCCGCAGGGCGCAGCGTCCGGGTTGAGGCGGCAGAGCGCAGCGGGCCGGGTGAGAGGGCAGCGCGCCAAGCAGCCAAGAGCTAGGCAACCAATGGCTTGAGGAGAACGACGCCGCAGGCCAGACCGAATGAGCGCAAGCATCGCGATGGCGCAGCCGAGCCGACACTCTTGGCTTCACCGGTCAGCCGGTACAGGTGACGTACCAGCACAAACCCAGCCACGCACGCGTGGGATTGGGGCTTGACTTTGGGTGCGAGGTGCTACCACTTATGGCTCGGCCGGGCGCTTTTCAGCCCGGCCTTTCCGGTCCGTGAAGCGCCTCGCAAGGGCCCCGAAGTCAAGCCCCAATCCCTATCGTCGCGAAGCGGCGATGACGAAACCCAAGCTCGTCCAGGTCTGCCCGACCACGCTGGATCAGGATCCGGGCCCGATCCCCGAACAGGGCCGCGTCCGCAGGTCGTTCACGTAGTCATCCGGCGCCCCAGCAGCCTCAGCCGCATCCGCAACCACCCCGATGTACCGGGCAGACGGCAACCCACCCTCATACGCGTCCAACACGTAGAGCCAAGCCACCACAGACCCCTCCAGGGTCTGCACCCGCAGCCTGATCTTCTTGTAGAGCCCGAGCGCGCCCTCCCACCGGTCCAGCCGCGACTCATCGCGCGGCGACACGTCGTAGAGCACGCAGAACGTTTGCTGGTCCGGCTCCTCCACGATGGTCGCGAGGGCACCTTCCCAGCCCAGGTCCTCGCCACCGAACGTCAGACGCCAACCGACGAGCCAGCCGGTCCCCGCGAGCGGGGAGTACGGGGCTCGCTCCATCATCTGGTTCGGATCCATGTTCGACCCGTACGCGGCATAGAGCGGCACGTCCGACAGCGTAGCGACCCAACGATCAGCTTTCGGTACTGACGACACGGTCGATTCGGTCAACGCGTACGGTTGAGCCGCCCAACAAGCCCGTGGAAGGGAACTGATCGTGACCCGCATCGTCATCATCGGCGGCGGACCCGCAGGTTACGAAGCAGCCCTGGTCGCGGCGCAGCACGGCGCCGACGTGACCGTGGTCGAGAGCGACGGGGCCGGTGGCGCGTGCGTGTTGTACGACTGCGTGCCGTCCAAGACGTTCATCGCTTCGGCGGGGGCTCGCAGTGCCTTCCGCAACGCCGGTGAGCTGGGGATTCAGACTCACAACGAGCTCGCGACGGTGGATCTGCCGGTCGTACACGGACGGGTGAAGGGGCTTGCGCTCGCGCAGTCCGCGGACGTTCGGGCGCGTCTTCAGCGGGAAGGCGTGCGGCTCATCAACGGGCGCGCGAAGTTCGTCGACGACTCGCGCGGGCTCGCCCAGCACCAGGTCGTGGCGACGGCCGCGGACGGGACCGACGAGGTCCTGAACGCCGATGTGGTGCTCATCGCAACTGGTGCGACCCCGCGCGTGTTGCAGGGTGCCGAGCCCGACGGCAAGCGGGTGCTCACCTGGCGACAGATCTACGACCTGCCCGAGTTGCCCGAGCACCTCGCGGTGATCGGGTCGGGTGTCACGGGTGTCGAGTTCGCCAGCGCCTACACCGAGATGGGCGTGAAGGTGACGATGGTCTCCAGCCGGGACCGGGTTCTGCCGCACGAGGACGCCGACGCGGCCGTCGTGCTGGAGGACGTGTTCGCCGAGCGCGGTACCGCCGTGGTCAAGCACGCGCGGGCCGACCGGGTCGAGAACACCGGCGACGGCGTCCTGATCCACCTGGAGGACGGTCGCACGATCGAGGCGTCGCACGCCCTGATGACGGTCGGTTCGGTGCCCAACACGAGTGACATCGGTCTCGACAAGATCGGTATCGAGCTCGGGCGCGGCGGCTACATCCCCGTCGACCGGGTCAGCCGCACGAACGTCAGCGGCGTCTACGCGGCCGGCGACTGCACCGGTGTGTTGCTGCTCGCCTCGGTCGCCGCCATGCAGGGGCGCATCGCGATGTGGCACGCGCTGGGCGAGGGCGTCAGCCCCATCAAGCTCAAGACCGTCGCCGCGAACGTCTTCACGAACCCCGAGATCGCGAGCGTCGGCATCAGCCAGCAGGCGATCGACTCGGGCGAGGTGCCCGCGCGCACGATCATGCTGCCGCTCGCCACGAACCCCCGCTCCAAGATGGAGGGGCTGCGCCGCGGTTTCGTGAAGCTCTTCTGCCGCCCGGCGACCGGTGTGGTCATCGGCGGTGTCGTCGTGGCGCCGAACGCGTCCGAGCTCATCCTGCCGATCGCGCTCGCCGTGCAGAACCAGCTGACGGTCGAGCACCTCGCGACGACGTTCTCGGTGTACCCGTCGCTGTCCGGCTCCATCACCGAGGCCGGCCGCCAGCTCATGCGGCACGACGATCTCGACTAGATAACACCGCTCCCCCCTGGCAACCGAGGCGCCCGCACGGGCGTCTTCGGTGCGAAGAAAGATTCTCTGGGGGGAGAAACCATGAAGCGCGTCTTCGCTGCGGCCGTCGTCCTGACGGTCGCGGCACTGCTCGGTTCCTGCGCTTCTCCTCAGCCGGCGAGCACGTCCGCGAACACCCCGGCAACCACGCCGGTCACGTCGTCGGCAGCGCAATCGTCTGCGGTACAAGGCATGCCGCCGTCGGAGCCGACCGAGATCCGGATCCCGAAGATCGACGCCGTCTCGTCGTTGGTCCCTTTAGGACTGAACGCCGACCAGACCGTCGAGGTGCCGTCGGTCGAAACGCCGATGCAGGCCGGTTGGTACCACCTCGCCCGCACGCCGGGCGAAGCCGGTCCCGCGGTCGTCCTCGGCCACGTCGACGGCAACAAGGAACCCGGAATCTTCTTCCGCCTCAAGGAACTCGTCGAAGGTGACGAGATCGTGGTGTCCAGAAAGGACGGCACCACGGCCAAGTTCCGCGTGCACAAGAAGGAACAGATCGCCAAGGACAGCTTCCCCACGGAGGCCGTCTACGGCGACACCGACGTACCCGAACTGCGGCTGATCACCTGCGGGGGCAGCTTCGATCAGGCCGCGCGCAACTACCGGGACAACGTCATCGTCTACGCAACTCTCATCTGAAACCTCTGCACTACAACCACTTCTGGGGGAAACCGAAATGAAGCACGTCCAGATCATCGCCGGACTCGCCGCGACCGCCGCTGCCGCCCTGATGTTCACGCCGATGGCCAGCGCCCAGTCGTTCGAGGGCTTCACGCTCGACAAGACCGAGTACGTGCCCGGCGACAACGTGTCGATCTCCTACGACGTCACCGCGAAGTGCGAGGGCAAGGCGAGCTCGAACGGCTTCATCAACAAGTTCTCGTCCGACTTCCGCGTCGGCGGCCCGAACACCTACGTGGCCGAGGCCTCCGCGAGCTGGATCCCGGGCGACTACACCGCCGAGCTGACCTGCAAGGGCAAGACCGTCTCCAAGGCGTTCAAGGTCCTCGCGCCGCGCGACAAGTTCACGCTCGACAAGACCGAGGTCGAGGCCGGCGGCGACATCAGCGTGATGAAGACCAAGCAGTCCGACTGCGGCGAGGTCGCGACCTCGACCGGCTTCGCGGCGCCGATCCAGCTCCAGTACGACTCGCAGAACCTCCGCATCGGCAACGGCAAGGTCGTCGAGACCGCCGGCACCTACCAGGCCGAGATGACGTGCGGCGGCAAGCAGGTGCAGGTCCAGTTCGTGGTCACCGCCAAGGCGCCCACCAACGCCCCCAAGGCGCCGGTCGCCGAGAAGGTCGTCCAGAAGCCGCAGGCCAAGGCCCCGATCGTCAAGCCGAAGGGCGCTCCGCAGACCGGTGGCGGCAGCACCGCGCGCTAGTTGATGATCACATTTCGATTCTGTCTTGATTGGACGCGCAACTAACCCACCGGATGTGCGTCAATGGGTCCGTGGGGACTCGTGTCTTGATCGCGGTGCTGTGTGTGGCACTGGCCACAGCCTGTTCGCAGGCGCCCGCACCGAAGCCGTCGGCGGCGACGAGCGAAAGCGCTCCGCCGCCGGTGGTGTCACCGCTCGGCAACTCGGATCCGATGGAACTGCGGATCGAGCGGATCGGTGTGCGGTCGTCGCTCGTGGCGCTCGGCCTCGACCCTCAGGGCGTCGTGCAGATGCCGCCCGCGAACGAGGGCATGCAGGCCGGCTGGTACCAGACACAACCGCAGCAGTGGATCATCGTGGGCCGGATCGAGAGCAACAAGGCCAGAGGTGTTTTCTTCAGACTGAACGACCTCGGCGAGGGCGACCTGCTCGAAGTGTCCAAGAAGGACGGTTCGGTCGCCCGCTTCACGGTCACGCGCACGGAAAGAATCATCCGCGACGACTTCTTCGCGGAGGCCGTGGCGCGCGACGAGGACGAGCCGGGGTTGCGGCTGATCACGTGTGGCACCCGCGACAACGTGATCGTGCACGCAACACCTACTACGTAGAACGTTCGCGAGTTCGCGTCGGTCGTCCGGTCACCCGCTCGCACCGAAATCGGCGAAGCCCATTTCGGTGCGAGCGAGTCGGCCGGACGACCGACTTCAAGGCGAACTCGCCGCCGTCTGCGGAGCAGCGGCCAAATACTCAGTCTTCAACCCAGTCGAAGGTCTTCGAAACGGCCTTCTTCCAGTTCGCGTACTCGGAAGCACGTCGGGAGTCGTCCATCTGCGGCTCCCACTGCTTGTCCTGCGCCCAGTTCGCGCGGATGTCGTCCTCGGTCTTCCAGAACCCGACCGCGAGCCCAGCGGCATAAGCGGCACCCAGAGCGGTCGTCTCGTTGACCACCGGTCGAATGACCGGAACCCCGAGAATGTCCGCCTGGAACTGCATCAGCAGCTCGTTCACGACCATGCCGCCGTCGACCTTCAACGCCGTCAGGTCGACGCCCGAGTCCGCGTTCATCGCGTCGAGCACCTCCCGCGTCTGGAACGCCGTCGCCTCCAGCACGGCCCGCGCCAGGTGCCCCTTGTTGACGAACCGCGTCAGCCCGACGATCGCGCCACGGGCATCAGAACGCCAGTAGGGCGCAAAAAGCCCGGAGAACGCCGGCACGAAGTAGGCACCACCGTTGTCCTCGACGGACCGGGCGTGCTCCTCGATCTCGGCCGCGGACCCGATCATGCCGAGGTTGTCCCGCAACCACTGCACCAACGACCCGGTGACCGCGATCGACCCTTCCAGCGCGTACACCGGAGCGGCGTCACCGATCTTGTAGCAGACCGTGGTGAGCAGCCCGTTCTCGCTCATCACCTTCTCGGTGCCGGTGTTGAGCAGCATGAAGTTGCCGGTGCCGTAGGTGTTCTTGGCCTCACCGGGCGAGAGGCAGGCCTGGCCGAACGTCGCCGCCTGCTGGTCGCCGAGGATGCCCGCGATCGGCACGCCGGCGAGCGCGCCGCGTTCGCGCACCTGGCCGTAGACCTCGGACGACGACCGGATCTCCGGCAGCATCGACATCGGAATGCCCATGTCGGCGGCGATCGACGAGTCCCACTGCAGGGTGTCGAGGTCCATCAGCATGGTGCGCGAGGCGTTGGTCGGGTCGGTGACGTGCACGCCGCCGTCCGTCCCGCCGGTCATGTTCCACAGCACCCACGTGTCCATGTTGCCGAACAGCAGGTCACCGGCCTCGGCCCGCTCACGCGCGCCCTCGACGTTGTCCAGGATCCAGCGCACCTTGGGACCGGAGAAGTAGGTCGCCAGCGGCAGGCCGACCTTGGCCCGGTAGCGCTCCTGGCCGCCGCCCAGCGCGCCCAGCTCGGTGACGATCTTGTCCGTGCGGGTGTCCTGCCACACGATGGCGTTGTAGACGGGCTCGCCGGTGTTCTTGTCCCACACCACAGCGGTTTCGCGCTGGTTGGTGATGCCCACCGCGACGATGTCCGAAGTGGACAGATCGGCCTTCGCCAGCGCACCGGCGGCGACCTGGCGGGTGTTCTGCCAGACCTCCTGCGGGTCGTGCTCCACCCAACCGGCGCGGGGGAAGATCTGCTCGTGTTCCTTCTGGTCGACCGACACCACCCGACCGGAGTGGTCGAAGATCATGCACCGGGTCGACGTGGTGCCCTGGTCGATCGCGGCCACGTACTGGGTCATGCGAGAAGTCCTTTCAGACCGGGAGAACCAGGAAGAGCAACGCGGCGAGCGCGCCACCCAGGAGCGGGCCGGCGACCGGGATCCACGAGTAGCCCCAGTTCGCGTTGCCCTTGTTGCGGATCGGCATCATGAACGCGTAGGCGATGCGCGGACCGAGGTCGCGCGCCGGGTTGATGGCGTAGCCGGTCGGGCCACCGAGCGACGTACCGATCACGAGGACGACGAACGCGACACCCGCGTACCCGAGCGCCGAGTTGCCGAACTGCGGCACGCCGTCCACCGACTCCTTGGCTCCCGGCGACAACAGGATCCACAGCACCAGCACGAACGTGCCGATGACCTCGGAGACGAGGTTCCACGGCACGCTGGGCACGGTCGGGCCGGTGGAGAAGATGCCGAGCGTGTTCTGCGGTTCGTCGTGCGTGTCGAACTGCTTCTTGTAGGTGGCCCAGCAGAGCATCGCGCCGATGATGGCGCCGACCATCTGCCCCAAGATGTAGAACGGAACGTCGGCCCACGGCGTCTTGTCCGCGATGGCGAGACCGAACGTCACGGCGGGGTTGAGGTGTGCGGCACTCGGACTGGCAATGCTGGCGCCGGCGAAGACCGCGAAGGCCCAGCCGACGTTGACGAACAGAAAGCCAGTGCTGTTGCCGAGCGTGTCCTTGAGCACTTGGTTCGCGACAACACCGGTGCCCAGGAGGATGAGGATCGCCGTCCCCAGCATCTCCCAGACGAAGATCGAGCCTGCGCTCATCGTCGACCTCCACTCGTTTGCGGCCAGGTGGACGCGCAAACCCGAGGTCAGGGCCGCGCCGCCCGCCTTCAACGTGCTCGGACGCTATCTCCGAGCTGATCACTTGTCTACGCCATCTACCTGCACTCAGGCCATTTATGGGCCTTAGGAACCTGCGGCGCTGTGGCCGTCGGCCCGCGCCCCGCCTTCCGCCGGCCAGACGGGTGCATCGTGGTGTCGGCCCCCGCCCCTCATATCGGGCATATGGGGGGCGGGGGCCGACACCGCGAGGTGCCCTGCTGGGCGCCGGAAGGCGCGGCGCGGGTCGGCGGCCACAGCGCCTGGCCCATGGGCGAAGCTCGGTTCGTGCAGGTAACGTGATCCGCGAGTCGTCACAGGGAGGCGCCTGTCGTGGCCACGCGAAAGAACTCATCGGCAACACCGAACGTCCCCAGCGCTCCGCCGATCACCGGCAGGCTGGGCCCGGCCGAGCGCGAGGAGTCCTGGCAACGCCTCGGCTCCGAGACCTTCGACCTCGTGGTGGTCGGTGGTGGCGTGGTCGGCGTCGGCGCGGCGCTCGACGCGGCCACCCGCGGTCTGCGGGTCGCCCTCGTCGAGGCACGCGACCTGGCATCCGGCACGTCGAGCAGGTCCAGCAAGCTCTTCCACGGTGGCCTGCGCTACCTGGAGCAGCTGGAGTTCGGCCTGGTGCGCGAGGCGTTGCGGGAACGCGAACTCATGCTCACGCGGATCGCGCCGCACCTGGTGAAGCCCGTCGCGTTCCTCTACCCGCTCAGCAACCGCGTCTGGGAACGTCCGTACACGGCGGCCGGTCTGTTCCTCTACGACACGATGGGCGGCGCCCGGTCCGTGCCGGGGCAGAAGCACCTCACGCGGGCAGGCGCGCTGCGGCTCGTGCCGGCGTTGAAGCGGGACGCGCTGATCGGCGGCATCCGTTACTACGACGCACAAGCGGACGACGCTCGGCACACGATGATGGTCGGCCGCACGGCCGCCCACTACGGCGCTGTCGTGCGGACGTCGACGCAGGTCGTCGGCTTCCTGCGGGAGGCGGACCGGGTGTCCGGCGTGCGGGTCCGCGACGTCGAGGACGGGCGCGAGGTCGACGTGCGGGCGCACGCGGTGATCAACGCGACCGGGGTGTGGACCGATGAGCTGCAACGGCTTTCGGGCTCGCGCGGGCGGTTCCGGGTGCGGGCGTCGAAGGGCGTGCACATCGTGGTGCCGCGCGACCGGATCGTCGCCGAGGCCGGGATGATCCTGCGCACCGAGAAGTCCGTGCTGTTCGTGATCCCGTGGCGCAACCACTGGATCGTCGGCACGACCGACACGGACTGGAACCTCGACCTGGCGCACCCCGCGGCCACCCAGCACGACATCGACTACATCCTCGAGCACGTCAACTCGGTCCTCGCGACGCCGTTGACGCACGACGACATCGAGGGCGTCTACGCGGGCCTGCGGCCGTTGCTGGCGGGCGAGAACGACTCGACGTCGAAGCTGTCGCGCGAACACGCGGTGGCCAGGGTCGCGCCGGGGCTGGTCGCGATCGCGGGCGGCAAGTACACGACGTACCGCGTGATGGGCGCGGACGCGGTGGACGCGGCGCACGTCGACCTGCCCGGCCGGATCCAGCCGTCCATCACGGACAAGGTGCCGCTGGTCGGCGCCGACGGCTACCACGCGCTGGTCAACCAGGCGGATCAGTTGGCCGCCAAGCACGGCCTGCACCCGTACCGCGTCCGGCACCTGCTGGACCGCTACGGCTCGCTGGTGCACGAGGTGCTGTCGCTTGCCGCGGACAACCCCGACCTGCTCAAGCCGATCCCGGCGTCCCCCGACTACCTCCAGGTGGAGGCGGTGTACGCGGTCTCGCACGAGGGCGCGATGCACCTGGAGGACGTGCTGACCAGGCGCACCCGCATCTCCATCGAGTACGCCCACCGCGGCGTCGACTCGGCGGAGGCGGTGGCCAGGCTGGTCGCGCCGATCCTCGGCTGGGACGAGGATGCGATCAAGCGCGAGGTCGAGGTCTACAACGCGCGCGTCGAGGCCGAACGGACGTCGCAGACCAAGCCGGACGACCAGGCGGCGGACGCCGTGCGGGCGGCGGCTCCGGAAGCACGTCCTCAATTGACCGAACCGGTGAGCTGATTCCCGGCATGCTGACGGCATGACTGGGGTTGATCGTCGTTCATTCCTGATCGGGGCTGCCGTGGCCGGTGCCGCTTCCACCGGTACCGCCCACGCCGCTCCCGACCACACCGCTCCCACCACTCCCGCCGCGTTCGACCACGGTGTCGCGTCCGGCGACCCGTTGCCCGACGGCGTCCTGCTGTGGACGCGCGTGGTGACGCCCGCCGCGATCCGCTGGGAGGTCGCCGCCGACCAGCGGTTCCTGCACGTGGTGAAACGCGGCGTCACGCGCACGTCGGCGGCTCGCGACCACACGGTGAAGGTCGAGGTGCACGGCCTGCGCCCGAACCACCGCTACTGGTACCGGTTCCGCGTCGGCAACGTCGTGTCGCCCGTCGGCAGGACGAAAACCGCCCCGTGCGGGTCCGAGCTGAACTTCGGGGTCGCGTCGTGCGCGAACTGGTCGGCCGGACACTTCGCGGGCTACGGCTTCCTGGCCCGGCAGGAACTCGACGCCGTGATCCACCTGGGCGACTACATCTACGAGGGCGTCTACACGCCCGCGGTCCGCCCGTCGGACCCGCCGCACGAGTGCGTGACGCTCGACGACTACCGCCGCCGCCACGCGCAGTACAAGACCGACCGGCACGTCCAGGCCCTCCACCAGGCGCATCCGGTGATCTGCACGTGGGACGACCACGAGAGCGCCGACAACTCGTCGAGCATCGGCTCACCACTGCACGATCCGGCCACCGAGGGGCCGTGGGCGGTGCGGATGGCCGCCGCGACGCAGGCCTACTTCGAGTGGATGCCGATCCGCGAGGGCAAGCTGGACCGCAGCTTCGCGTTCGGCGACCTCGCGTCGCTCACCATGCTGGACCTGCGCTCGTACCGCACCGACACGACGATTCTCGGTGCCGCGCAACGGGCCTGGCTGATCGACCGGCTGACCACCGACTCCGCGCGCTGGCAGCTCGTCGGCAACTCGGTGATGATCAGCCCGTTCAAGATCCCGCCGCTGCCGGGCTTCCCGCCGTCGAACCCCGACCAGTGGGACGGTTTCCCGGCAGACCGCGAACTCGTGCTGCGCGCGCTCGGCGACCGGAAGAACACGGTGTTCCTGACCGGGGACATCCACAGCTCGTGGGCGTGCGAGGTGCCGTTCGAGGGGCGTTCGGTGGCGACCGAGTACATCACGACGTCGCTGACCTCGGACAACTTCGACGAGATCCTGAAGGTGCCGCCGCGCACCGGGTCGTTGGTGCTGGAGGCGCAGATCCAGGCGCTGAACCCGCACGTCAAGTTCATCGAACTGGACTCGCACGGGGTCGGGACGCTGCGCGTCACGGCCGAGGAGGTGCGCTACGACTGGTACTACGTGGCGGACCGGACTGACCCGGACAGCACTGTGGCGCGTGCGAATTCGTTCCGCACGCGCCACAACACTGCTCTGACCGAGAGGGTTCCGCTCTAGGCGAGAGCAGCCAACGCCGTGTGCACCATGACGCGAACCCCGACGAGGAGCGCGCGCTCGTCGAGGTCGAACGTCGGCTGGTGCAGATCGCGCTGCTTCTCCTGACCGTTCCACACGCCGAGACGTGCGAACGAGCCGGGTACGTGCTCCAGGTACCAGCCGAAGTCCTCCCCACCGGAGGACTGCTCGGTACCTGCGAGCGCGTCGTCGCCCAGTGCGGCCTCGATGCCGGCGCGCAGGATCTGGGTCGACTCGCGGTCGTTGACCACCGGCGGCACGCCGCGGCGGTGGTGCAGGTCGAAACCGACGCCCGTCGGGGCCAGCAGGCCCGTGACGAGGTCCTTGACCAGGGGTTCCAGCTCGGCCCAGATGTCGCGGTCGCCGGTGCGCAGCGTG
Source organism: Lentzea sp. JNUCC 0626 (assembly GCF_043632865.1). Taxonomy (NCBI): domain Bacteria; kingdom Bacillati; phylum Actinomycetota; class Actinomycetes; order Pseudonocardiales; family Pseudonocardiaceae; genus Lentzea; species Lentzea sp. JNUCC 0626. The sequence continues at coordinate 8,175,343 of NZ_CP171635.1, read as the reverse complement.
CCGCGCACCAGGCCGTCCTGCGGGACGGCGTTCGGCGCCTCGCCCGCGTGCACCGCGCCCCACACCAGGACGGTGCCGGAGCGGGGGTCGACGCGGCGCGACAGCATGGTCGGCAGGCCGGTGATGACCGTGCCGAGGGCGTGCACCAGGTCCGCGGTGAGGTGCGGGCGCGAGGTGTGGCCGCCGGGCGAGGAGAGCCGCAGCTCCAGCAGGTCGGACGCCGACGTGATGGCGCCGATGCGGGTGCCGATGCGGCCGACCTGCAGACGCGGGTCGCAGTGCAGGCCGAAGATCCGCTCCACGCCGTCGAGGCCGCCCGCGGCGAGCACGTCGAGCGCGCCGCCCGGCATGACCTCCTCCGCCGGCTGGAACACCAGACGGATGCGGCCCGGCAGTTCCGTCGCCGACGCGAGCGCCAGCGCGGTGCCGAGCAGGACCGTGGTGTGGGCGTCGTGACCGCACGCGTGCGACACACCGTCCACAGTGGAGCCGAACGGCAGGCCGGTGTTCTCGTGCAGCGGCAGGGCGTCCATGTCCGCGCGAAGTGCCACGCAGCGGGGGCCGTTACCGATGTCGCAGATCAGGCCGGTGCCGCCGGGGAGGATGCGCGGCTTGAGGCCCACCTCGCGCAGCAGCTTCGCCACGAGTTCGGTGGTGTTGTACTCGCGCCGGGAGAGCTCCGGGTTGGCGTGGATGTGGCGACGCCAGGCGACGACGTCGGAGGCGTGCGCCTTCAACCAGTCGTCGAGCCAGGCCGGGCCGCGGCCTTCACCGAGATCATCCACAGGAGACATGCTCACCCCGGTGGGGTCGACGAGCATCTCAGGGGACGTCTTCACAGTTGAGGAGCCCGAAGGCCGGGAGTCCAGAACCGTCATGCCGCACCTCCGCGGGCCAGCAGCCGTGCTCGCTGCCGGGAATCGGTGGCTGTCGCGATCGTCGTCCAAGCCATGGCAAGTGCTCCGTCGAGGAGCGCACGGTCGGCCGACGCCGAGGCACAGGCGGTCGCGAACTCTTGTTGGTGGTTCACCGCGTCTCCGCAGTCGATGGCGATGGTCGGGTGGATTGCGGGCAACACTCTGGTGACGTTGCCCATGTCGGTGCTCCCGATCTTCTCTCGCTGTTCCTGTTCCGGCGAGAGCGGTCGTCTGCCCAGCTCGGTGGCCGCACGCCGATAGGCGTCCGCGAGCCACGGGTCGGGAGTCAACTCGGCGTAGATCGGTGAGACCTGCACCACCTCATGGGTGCAGCCGGTCGCGAGCGCACCGGCTGAAAAGCAGTCCCGGATACGGTTCTCCAGGCGCTGCAACGATTCCAGGTTTTCCGCCCTCACGTCGAACATCGCCGACGCACGGGCGGGTATTACGTTCGGCACGGTACCGCCGTTGGTGACGATGCCGCTCACCATCTGGCCGGGCTCGAAGTGCTGCCGCAGCAGACTGATCGACATCTGCGCGATCGTCACCGCGTCCGCGGCGTTGACACCGAGGTGCGGAGCGGCCGCCGCGTGCGACGGCTTGCCCTTGTAGTGCACTTCCAGGTCCGTGATGGCCAGCGACTTCGCGGCGCACGACTCGTACGGCGCGGGGTGCACCATCATCGAGAGCGAGACGTCGTCGAACACGCCTCGTTCCAGCATGAGCACCTTGCCGCCGCCGACCTCTTCCGCCGGAGTGCCGATCACCTTGATGGTGACACCCAACTGGTCGGCGACGTCACGCAGAGCGAACGCCGTGCCGACCGAAGCGGCCGCGATCACGTTGTGACCGCACGCGTGCCCGACTTCGGGCAATGCGTCGTATTCGGCGCAAAGGCCCAGAACGAGTTCGCCGTCGCCGAACGTCGCGACGAACGCGGTGTCCAGATCAGCGACCCCGCGCTCGACCTCGAAACCCTCCTTGACCAGCAAGGAGGCGATCTTCTCGACGCTGCGGTGCTCCTCGAAGGCGAGCTCGGGCTCGGCGTGGATCGAGTGCGACAGGTCCAGCAGCGCGTCGGAGTACCGCTCGACGGTCGAGCGTGTGCTGATCTTCAAGTCGGTACCCATTGGCCACCATCCTGCATCACCACTTGACGGACGCGGTGCGCTGATGATGATCAACCGGACGGCCGGTCGCAGCGCTGCGCCGAGCGGCGAGCGAGTTTCGGTCTGACCGATCAACGATGACGCAAATGGTCGAGAGACACGCTTAATTTTGACTATCGCGTCCCATCATTTGGGACGAGTCGTCCCACCTCGAACGACGCGCGGCAGTTACCACTCACCTACTTCTTGGCCGCGCGCTCCTTGCGCCACTTCGCCCACCGCTTCTTGTTGCGGTAGTAGACCAGCGCGAACAGGACCACGGCGATGCCGCCGATCCACAGCTTGCGCTTGGTCTCCTCACGAGCTTCAGGCGACGGCTCCTGCGGCGCGTTCACGTCGGGCGCCGGGTTGACAGTCGTCTGCTGAGCGGCCGCGACAGGCGTGTTCGCCGCCTCTTGCGCGGACGCCACTCCGGCGATCCCGAGAACGCTCATCAGCGAGAACACGCAGGCCAGCAGCAACCTCGACATGGCCTGAACTCTACCTCGAATACCACGATCGAAGGTCACCCAAACTAGTTAAGCGCCTACCGTGAGTCCGATTGGAACGCCTTCAAAATCTGCTCGGCCGCAAGGGTGGCGGTGAGTTCGCCGAGTCGGACCTTCTCTTCGAGAGTGGGGGCCAACGACCGCACGGCGCTGCTCTCGCGCACCTGTCGCCACAGTTCGTCGTGGACCATCATCCAGGTCCACTCGACCTGCTGACGTCGACGTCGCTCGTCCAGTTCACCGGCCTCTTCGAGCGTCCGCCGGTGTTCCAGCACTCGGGACCACAGGTCGTCCAGACCGGCTCCGGTGAGACCCGAGCAGGTGAGCACCGGCGGGTGCCACAACGCGTCCGGCGGGCGCAGCAACTTGAGCGCCCCGGCCAGTTCGCGCGCGGCCTTGCGGGCGTCCAGCTCGTGATCGCCGTCGGCCTTGTTGACCGCGATGACGTCCGCGAGCTCCAGGATGCCCTTCTTGATCCCCTGCAGCTGGTCGCCGGTGCGCGCCAGCGTCAGGAACAGCGAGCAGTCCGTCATGTTGGCGACGGCCACCTCGGACTGCCCGACACCGACCGTCTCGACCAGCACGACGTCGAACCCGGCGGCCTCGACCAGCACGATCGTCTCGCGCGTGGCCTTGGCGACGCCGCCGAGCGTGCCGGACGTGGGCGACGGCCTGATGAACGCGTTGCGGTCCACCGAAAGGCGCTGCATCCGCGTCTTGTCGCCCAGAATGCTGCCGCCGGTGCGGGTCGAGGACGGGTCGACGGCGAGCACCGCGACCCGGTGGCCCTGCCCGGTCAGCGCGGTGCCGAGGGCGTCGATGAACGTCGACTTGCCGACGCCGGGCACGCCGGTGATGCCGACGCGGATCGCGTTGCCGGCCTTCGGGAGCAGCTCGACCAGCAGCTCCTGGGCCTTGGCCCGGTGGTCTGCCCGCGTGGACTCGACGAGCGTGATGGCTCTGGCCAGCACGCCGCGGTTGCCGTCGAGAACGCCTTTCACGTACTCGGCGACATCAATCGCCCTAGCCATGGTGTCCGAGCTGCTTCGCGAGCTTCACCAGCAGGTCCTTGGCCGCGTCCGCGATCACCGTGCCGGGCGGGAAGATCGCCGCCGCGCCCGCCGCGTACAGCTCGTCGAAGTCCTGCGGCGGAATGACGCCACCGACGACGATCATGATGTCCTCGCGGCCGAGTTTGGCGAGTTCTTCTCTGAGCGCCGGGACGAGCGTGAGGTGGCCGGCGGCGAGCGAGCTGACGCCGACAATGTGCACGTCGGCCTCCACGGCCTGGTGCGCGACCTCCTCCGGCGTCTGGAACAGCGGACCGACGTCGACGTCGAAGCCGAGGTCCGCGAACGCCGTGGCGATCACCTTCTGGCCGCGGTCATGGCCGTCCTGTCCCATCTTGGCGACGAGGATGCGCGGGCGGCGGCCCTCTTCTTCGGCGAACGTCTCGACGACCTCGCGGCAGGAGTCCACGTTGGACACAGAGCCGACCTCCTGCCGGTAGACCCCTGAGATGGTGCGGATCTGCGCGCTGTGGCGGCCCCACACCTTGCCGAGCGACTCGGAGATCTCGCCGACGGTGGCCTTGGCGCGGGCGGCGTTGATCGCCAGCTCCAGCAGGTTCCCCTCGCCGGTCGCCGCCTTGGTGAGTGCGGCCAGTGCACTGTCCACAGCGGACTGGTCGCGTTCTTCCCGGAGCCTGCGCAGCTTTTCGAGCTGCTGCGCGCGCACGCCCGCGTTGTCGACCTTGAGGACCTCGATCTGCTCGTCGTTGGTCACCAGGTACTTGTTGACGCCGATGACGGGCTGACGGCCGGAGTCGATGCGCGCCTGGGTGCGCGCCGCCGCCTCCTCGATGCGCAGCTTGGGGATCCCCTCGTCGATCGCGCGGGCCATGCCGCCGGCCTTCTCGACCTCGCTGATGTGCTCCCACGCCTTGGCGGCGAGTTCGTTGGTGAGGCGCTCGACGTACGCGCTGCCGCCCCACGGGTCGATGACGCGCGTGGTGCCCGATTCCTGTTGCAGCAGCAGCTGGGTGTTGCGGGCGATGCGCGCCGAGAAGTCGGTCGGCAGCGCCAACGCTTCGTCGAGTGCGTTGGTGTGCAACGACTGCGTGTGTCCCTGCGTCGCCGCCATCGCCTCGACGCACGTGCGCGCGACGTTGTTGAACACGTCCTGCGCGGTGAGGCTCCACCCGCTCGTCTGGCAGTGGGTCCGCAGGCTCAACGACTTCTGGCTCTTCGGCTCGAAGTCGTTGACCAGCTTCGCCCAGAGCAGCCGCGCGGCCCGCATCTTGGCGATCTCCATGAAGTAGTTCATGCCGATGGCCCAGAAGAAGCTGAGGCGTGGCGCGAACTTGTCGACGTCGAGCCCGGCCGCCTTGCCCGCGCGGATGTACTCGACGCCGTCCGCCAGCGTGTACGCCAGCTCCAGATCGGCCGTCGCCCCGGCCTCCTGCATGTGGTAGCCGGAGATGGAGATGGAGTTGTACTTCGGCATGTGCTGGGACGTGAAGGAGAAGATGTCGGAGATGATCCGCATCGACTGCTTGGGCGGGTAGATGTAGGTGTTGCGGACCATGAACTCCTTGAGGATGTCGTTCTGGATCGTCCCCATGAGCTGCTCCGGCTTCACCCCCTGCTCCTCCGCCGCCACCACGAACAGGGCGAGGATCGGCAGCACCGCGCCGTTCATCGTCATCGACACGGACATCTTGTCGAGCGGGATGCCGTCGAACAGCGTGCGCATGTCGTAGATGGAGTCGATGGCCACGCCCGCCATGCCGACGTCACCGGCGACCCGCGGGTGGTCCGAGTCGTAGCCGCGGTGGGTGGCGAGGTCGAACGCGACGGAGAGGCCCTTCTGGCCCGCGGCGAGGTTGCGGCGGTAGAAGGCGTTCGACTCCTCGGCCGTCGAGAAGCCCGCGTACTGGCGGACGGTCCACGGCTGGTTGACGTACATCGTGGGGTACGGGCCCCTGAGGAAGGGCGCCACGCCGGGGTAGGTCTGGAGGAAGTCCAGGCCCTCGCTGTCCTCCGGGCCGTAGACCGGTTTGACCGCGATGCCTTCCGGGGTCTCCCAGTTCGGCAGGTCGGTCTCGTACTTGGCCTGCGGGAGGGGGCCGAGGTCGATGTCCGCGAAGTTGGGGATCATCGCTCCACTCCCAGGAAGTCGTAGGTGTTGTTCAGGATTTCCAGCGCCGGGCAGCCCATGAAGACGAAGCCGTCGACTTCGGCCTCGGTCTTCTTGCCCGCGAGGAGTACCCGTTCAGCGCCGGCCTTGCGCAGGGCCTCGACGGTGTCGACGGCCTGGTCGGCGTAGCTGGTGTCGCTGCCGCACACGACCGCGATCTTCGCGCCGGATTCCTGGAAGCGTTCGGCCACTTCCTGCGCGGTCTTGGTGGGGCCGGCGTTCGGGGTGGCGAAGCCACCCGCGTTGAAGAGGTTCGCCGCGAAGGTGGCGCGTGCGGTGTGGGCGGCCACCGGGCCGAGGGTGGCCAGGAAGACCTGCGGGCGTTCGGGCTGGGCTTCGGCGAGGTCGCGCAGCTCCTCGAAGGCCTGTGCATAACGCACCCGCGGCAGCCCGAAATTGTCAGACCTGCCTGAGAAACTTGGAGTGGGGGGTGCATCCCCCCAGGGGGCCTGCGAGTCGGAATCGATCCGGAAGGGTTCGCGGACGACGGGCTTCTCGGTCAGGTTCGGGAACTCGCTGACGCCCGTGATCGGGTCGCGGCGGTTCGCGAGCCGAGCCGACCGCGCCGCCCACGTCGAGGCGAGACGGCCGGCCACCAGCGACCCGGCCTCGGCGATCCCACCGGCGCGTTCGATCTCCTGGAACCAGGCCCAGGCCTGGACGGCCAGCGCGTCGGTCAGCTGCTCGACGTACCAGGACCCGGCCGCGGGGTCGATCACCTCGCCGAGGTGCGACTCCTCCAGCAGCAGGTTCTGCGTGTTGCGCGCGATCCGCCGCGCGAACTCGTCCGGCAGCCCGATGGCCGCGTCGAACGGTTGCACCGTCACCGCGTCCGCCCCGCCCAGACCCGCCGCGAGGCAGGCGATGGTCGTGCGCAGCATGTTCACCCAGGGATCGCGGCGGGTCATCATCGCCGACGACGTCACGGCGTGCTGCACCTGAACAGCGTCGGAAACGCCCGACACCTCGGCCACCCGAGCCCACAACCGCCGCGCCGCCCGCAGCTTCGCGATCGTCGAGAACTGGTCGGCCGTCGCGGCGAACCGGAACTCCAGCGCACCGAAAGCAGCAGCCTCGGAGAACCCGGCCGCGGTCAGCGCACGCAGGTACGAGACGCCCAGCGCCAGCGAAGCGCCCAACTCCTCGGCGTCCGAACCACCCGCGTCGTGGAACGGCAGCGCGTCCACCACACACGTCCGCAGAGCGGGGAAGGCGGATGCCGCGCGGATGACGTCGAGGGCCTCGCCGAACGGCGCCAGCCCCAGGTTGCCGCGCACCTCGGAAGCCAGCACCGGCGCCTGGTCCCACACCCGCAGCATCGCGCGCGCCAGGTCCACCGAACCGTCGAGCACCACCGGTGCGAGATCGAGGTAGACGCCGTCGAGCAGCCGTTCCAGCGACGACGGCGGGACGGACAGCCACAACGAGGTGACGCCGCCCTCCAGGTCGTTCATCAACGCCACCGGATCGGGCACGGCGTGGCGCTGCCGGACGTCCCAGCCCTGGCGGACGGGCGCCAGCGCGTAAGGCACCGGGGGGGCGTCGGAAAGGGTGTAGAGCGGCTGGAGTTCGATGCCGTCGTACGTCCTGGTGACCAGCGAGTCGTAGCTCGCGCCGGTCTTGCGGAGGACAGCGTCGACCAGCTCACGCCACTGCTCTTGCGACGCTGCGGGGAACTCGTTCGGGCGGAATTCGGCGGGCAAGGCCAACTCCATCATGCGTTGCAGTGTTACCGACCAGTACCGACACGGCTATGTGAGGTTCACCGCCGTTAACGATGCAGTCAGTGTGTCAGGAACAATGGGAACGTGGAGAACGGTGACCAGGATCGCTTGATCGCGGCTAGGTACCGGCTGCTGCACCTGCTGGGCCAGGGCTCGATGGGCACCGTCTGGGCTGCCCACGACGAGGTGCTGCGCAGGCAGGTCGCGGTCAAGGGAATCCTGCGGCCTCCGGGCATGCCCGACGTCGAGGCCGACCTGCTCAGGGAACGCACGATGCGCGAGGCACGGGCCGTCGCCGCGTTGTCCCACCCGAACCTCGTCACGCTCTACGACGTCGTCCAGCACGACGGCGACCCGTACGTCGTGATGGAACTCGTGCCGTCGCGCAGCCTCGGCGAGGTGTTGCAGGAGCAGGGCTGCCTCACCGAGAAGCAGGGTGCGGCCGTGCTCGACGCGGTGGCGGCGGCGCTGGCGTCGGCGCACCGGGCGGGCATCACGCACCGGGACGTGAAGCCCGGCAACGTCCTCATCGCGGACGACGGCCGGGTGAAGCTCACCGACTTCGGCATCGCGCGCAACGTCGCCGAGGCCACCATGACCGCGCGCGGCATCACGCTCGGCACGCCCGCCTACATCGCGCCCGAGGTGGCGCAGGGTGGTGACGTGTCGGCGGCCGCGGACCGGTGGTCGCTCGGCGCGACGATGTGGGCCGCGATGGCGGGCGAGCCGCCGTACGTGGGCAAGAACGTCATGCAGACGATCAACGCCGTCATCCACGGCGAGGTCCCGGTGCCGGCGGGCGCGGGCAGGCTCTCCCCCGTGATCAGCGGGCTGATGCGCAAGGACGCCGGCGACCGGCTGTCGCTCGTCGACGTCCGCAAGCAGGTCTACGCGTTGCTGCCGGAGCCGGGCACCGACGCGTTCGAGGTGCGCAACGCCGTGCCGTTGCCGGTCGTCGTGCGGCCCAAGCCCAAGATCCAGCCGGACGCGCCGCTGGCCGACGACCCCGGTCCGTTGCCGTTCCTCCTCACCAACCCCGTCGAACCGGCCCGCCGCCGCAGCCGGGTCGCGACGGTGTTCGTGCTGGTCGCGGCCGTGCTGCTGTTCATCGTGGGGTCGGGCGGCGGGTTCGCGCTGACCAGGTACGCGGCGGGCGCGCCCCTGCTGCCGCCGACCGCGCAGACCCTGCCCACGCTGCCGACCCTGCCCACGTCGGCGACCCTGCAGCAGCGCACCGCGTCGGCCGCGTTCGCGAACGGCGACCAGGGCGGCAAGTTCACGCTGAGCGTCGAGCAGAGCTGGACGACCTACGCCGAGCAGCGGGTCGGCGACTCGTGGTGGCCCGCGTCCGCGGTGGTGCACTTCGTGTCCGGGAGCGGTGCGTACGAGGTGACGGTCCGGCGGTTCCCCGAGTTCTACCCGAAGCGCGACATCGAGTCGTACGTCACCGGCGTGATCGCGCACTGGCCCGACGCGTTCTTCGGCGGCGAGAAGGTGGCGACGCCGAACCTCGCGGGGCCGCGCAACGAGGACAGCATCCAGCTCGTCTACAAGACCGTCGAGGGCGAGGGCCGGGACGCGCTGCGGCGGTCGCACTTCTCGCGGGTGCTGCCGTACGGCAACGACCTGTGGGTGGTCGAGGTGATCGTGCCCACGGAGCAGGAGGACGAGGCACGCGCGCGCCTCTTCGACGCGATCGCCTCGACGTTCGCCCCGGTTTAAGCTCTCGCGGTGACTCCAGAAGAGCTGGCCGGCAAGGCCGCGGAAGAGATCCAGAGCCGCACCGGCAACGCGAAGCACGACATCGCCATCGTGCTCGGCTCCGGCTGGCGGCCCGCCGCCGACGTGATCGGCGACCCCGTCACCGAGATCCCGGTGGGCGAGCTGACGGGCTTCGAGGCGCCGACCGCGCTCGGCCACGGCGGCACCATCCGTTCCGTCGAGGTCGGGGGCAAGAAGGTCCTCGTCGTGCTCGGCCGCACCCACGGCTACGAAGGCAAGGGCGTTCAGAAGGTCGTCCACGGCGTGCGCACGGTCGCGGCCGCGGGCGTGCAGACGGTCGTGCTCACCAACGCGGCCGGTGGCCTGCGGCAGGGCATGTCCGTCGGGCAGCCGGTGCTGATCTCCGACCACCTGAACCTGACGGCGGTGTCGCCGCTGGTCGGGGCGCGGTTCGTGGACCTCACGGACCTGTACTCGCCGCGGCTGCGCAAGGTCGCGCAGGAGATCGATTCGTCGTTGGAGGAGGGCGTGTACGCGGGGCTGCCCGGCCCGCACTTCGAGACGCCCGCCGAGATCCGGATGCTGCGCACGATGGGCGCGGACCTGGTCGGCATGTCGACCGTGCACGAGGCGATCGCCGCGCGTGCCGAGGGCGTCGAGGTGTTCGGGTTGTCGCTGGTCACGAACCTCGCGGCGGGCATCACCGGTGAGCCGCTGAACCACCAGGAGGTGCTGGAGGCCGGTGCCGCGGCCGCCGAGCGCATGGGCACGCTGCTGCGCGAGCTGGTGGCGCGGGCATGAGCCTGACGCCGGCACTGCGCGACGCGACGTTCCGGTGGATCGCTGACGACCCGTCGGACGCGACCCGAACCGAGCTGCAGACCGTGTTGGCGCGGGCGATGGGCGGCGACCCCGCCGCCTTGGAGGACCTCCAAGACCGGATGGCCGGTCCGCTCACGTTCGGCACGGCCGGGCTGCGCGGGCCGGTGCGCGCGGGCACCAACGGCATGAACGTCGCCACGGTGGTCCGCACGACCGCCGGGCTGGCGGCGTGGCTCGGATCGTCCTCCGGCGTGGTGTTCGTGGGCCGGGACGCGCGGCACGGCTCCGAGGAGTTCGCCGTGGCCGCCGCCGAGGTGATGGCGGCGGCGGGGTTCGACGTCCGGTTGCTGCCGGGGCCGTTGCCGACGCCCGTGCTGGCGTACCTGGTGCGCGCACACGGTGCGGTGGCGGGGATCCAGATCACGGCGTCGCACAACCCGCCCGCGGACAACGGCTACAAGCTCTATCTGAGCGGCGGTTCGCAGATCGTGCCGCCGTCGGACGGCGAGATCGAGAAGGCGATCGAGGGCGTTCCGGCGGCGGTGTCCGTGCCGCGGAACTTCACGTACACAACGCTTTCCGACTCCGACGTCGACGCGTACCTGGAGCGGGTGGCGTCGCTGCCGCGCGGGAACTCGCGTTCGTTGAAGATCGCACTGACGCCGATGCACGGCGTGGGTGGCGCGTTCGCCGTGGAAGCGTTGCGGCGCGCGGGTTTCACCGACGTGCACGTGGTGCGGTCGCAGGCGGTGCCGGACCCGGACTTCCCGACCGTGGTGTTCCCGAACCCGGAGGAGCCCGGCGCGTCCGACGAGCTGCTTTCCCTTGCGGCGTCGGTGGATGCGGACCTGGCCATCGCGCTGGACCCGGACGCGGACCGGTGTGCGCTGGGCGTGCGGGACGGCTCGACGTGGCGGATGTTGCGCGGCGACGAGACGGGCGTGCTGCTCGGTTCGCTCGTGCTGTCGACCGCGGAGTCCGCGGATCCGTTGGTGGCCACGACGATCGTGTCGTCGTCGCTGTTGAAGTCGATCGCTTCCGCGCACGGCGCGCGGTACGTGGAGACGCTGACGGGCTTCAAGTGGCTGGCGCGCGCGGGCGAGGGCCTGGTGTTCGCCTACGAGGAAGCGCTCGGCAACTGCGTGGACCCGGAGTTCGTGGCGGACAAGGACGGCATCTCGGCCGCCGTCGTCGCCGCGGACCTCGCCGCGGGCCTGAAGGCGTCCGGGCGGACGTTGCTGGACGCGCTGGACCAGCTCGCGCTGGACCACGGCCTGCACCTGACCGACCAGGTCTCGTTGCGCTACACCGATCTCAGCCTGATCGGCGCGACGATGGCGCGACTGCGCGCCGAACCGCCGGGTGACTTCGCGTCCGAGGACCTGCTGCCCGGCGCGGACGTGCTGCGCTGGACCGCCGACGGCGTGCGGGTGATCGTGCGCCCGTCCGGCACGGAGCCGAAGCTCAAGGCGTACCTGGAGGTCGTCGAACCGGTCACGGACGGACTGGAGTCCGCCCGTGCGTCAGGTAGGGCCAGGTTGGCTGAACTGCGGGAACGGGTGACGGAACTCGTCAGCTAGTGGTGTGACGTCACACCACTAGCCCGGGAACACGAGCGCCCAGGCCAGCGCGAGCACGGCGAGAACGAATCCCCCACCGGCCACGAGGTAGGCCCTTCTGGTCGGTGGGGCGATCGCGTTGCGACGGCCTTCGGTGACGGCCGCCACGGCGATCCGCCCGAAGATGTACGCGATCGCGCAGAGCCCCACGCCGAGCCCGAACAACATCGTGTTGATGTCCCACGGGCTGTGGTCGAACCCCGGCCACACGGACGCGAAGAGGGGTCCGATCCCGATCATGCCGATGCTGACACCGAGGCCGAAACCCCAGGTGATGCGCCGCTGACGGGGGCTGGTGTGCATTAGGGCGGTGGTCTTCATGGTCCCTCCTGTGTACACCCTTTAGGACGTGCTTCCGGCGTCAGGGTTCCGTTTGGTCATCAACAGGAACGCCTGCGGTCCGCCTTCGTCCACACCCTTCTGACGTTGCAACCGCGCCACTTCGTTGAACCCGGCTTTGGTCGCGTTGCTCACGGTCTCGTCCATGTCGTGCCAGTGGACTTCGAGATCGACGTCGTGGCCGTAGGCGTGGGTGAGCGGCTTTCGCAGGTCACCCAGTTTGAAGGCGTGCAGCAGGTGTCCGCCAGGCCTGAGGACCCGGTGCAGTTCGTGCCACGGCACCTCATTCGCTGCCATGTGGACTGTCGAGTACCAGACGACGGCGCCGCCGAGGCTGTTGTCCTCCAGGTTCAGCGCGGTCATGTCGCCCTGGGTGAACTTGAGGTGCGGGTACAACTTTCTCGCCTGTTCGAGCATGCCGTCGGACAGGTCGACGCCTTCGACTTCCAGCCCCAGTTCGTGCAGGTGCTGCGTGATGCGGCCGGTGCCGCAGCCGATGTCCGCCACCGGGCTGTCCGTCAGTTCGGCGAACGCTCGCATGATGGAGGCGTCGAGCGGGCGGCCGTCGTGCGCGTCCGGGATGAGGCGGGCGTAGTCGGCGGCAACAACGTCGTAGGAGGCGCGGGTCATGGTCATCTATGTTGCCGCTCATGGACTACACGCGGCGTGATCTCGCGGTCGCCTACCTCAACGCGCACGAGATGCCCGAGTTCGGCCCCACTCCACCTGTCGCCTCACTCGCGGTGAGGATGCAGACGTACCACCGGGACCTGCTGCGCGGCCTGCGACACCTCTTCGACTTCACCCTGAAGGACGAGCCGGCCCTGCTGTTCTTCCTGAACAGCGTCGCGCATTCGTACCGCAGCAACACGACCCCGCTCTCCGGGGTGCTCGAGGCCGGCCCGCTGTACAAGCGCGTCGACGGCACCGGGACGCTGGAGGTGTGCGATGAACTGCACGAGATGCACCGCAAGTCGCAGGTGCGGCACGTCGACCTGGCCGTGATGATCCTGGAGTTGGCCAAGCCGGACGACGGGCAGGTCGTGACGAGTGAGCAACTGCGGGCGATCGGCGTGGACGACGAGGAGCCGACCGATCCCGACTTCGAGTGGTACTGAGCCTTCCGGTGGCCGTGCTGCCTGCGCAAATGCGGTGGGTCCGGCGCAGCTTGGTCATCTAAGTTGCCGTTCATGGACTACACGCGGCGTGATCTCGCCCAGGCCGTGCTCGACGCGCACCCGGACAGCAGGCGCGGGCTCAACATGTTCTACGGCGCGTTCAGCGACGACATGAAGGAGTACCAGGTTCAGCTCCGCGACGGCCTGCTGAAGGCGTTCGGAGTCGACCTGAGCACCGACCCGGCGATGTGGATGATGCTGAACGGCACGGTGGATTCGAACGCGGCCATCAGGGGCCCGATGAGCAACTTCGGCGAAGCCAGCCTGCTGCACAAGAGGCTGGAGGGCAGCGGCGTCCTCGACAAGGTCGGCGAGATCTACGAGCTGAACGAGAAGTCGCTTGAGGCGCACCTCGACATCGTCGAGGAGCTGCTCGGCATCGTGGACTCGTCGGTCCGGACGGTGACCACGGACGATCTGGTCGCGCTCGGCGTGAACGTCACTCCGCCGAACACCAACGACTACGAGATGGACTACTGATGGCTCGCCTCCTGATCGTCCACCACACGCCGTCGCCCGCCCTCCAGGCGATGTTCGAGGCCGTGGTCGCCGGCGCCTCCACCCCCGAGATCGAGGGTGTCGAGGTCGTCCGCAAAGCAGCGTTGTCCACAACCGCTGTGGATGTTCTGGAGGCCGACGGCTACCTGCTGGGGACGCCCGCCAACCTCGGCTACATGAGCGGTGCGTTGAAGCACTTCTTCGACACCGTTTACTACCCGTGTCTCGACTCCACTCGAGGTCGGCCGTACGGGCTTTACGTACACGGCAACAACGACGTGGTGGGTGCGGTGAGGAGTGTGGAGACCGCGACCACCGGGTTGGCGTGGGAGAAGGCGGCGCCGCACGTCACCGTGACGGGTGAGGTGGGCAAGGTCGACGCGGAGGCTTGCTGGGAGCTCGGCGCGACTGTTGCGGCCCAGTTGTCCACATGAAACCAGGGTTGTCCACAGCCTCTTGTCCCCACCCTGTGGACAACCCTGGGGATATCTTCGAACGTATGTTCTAGCGGCCGATCGAGCTCATGTCGGGGTACCTGTCACCGGCGACGGCCGAGGCGGGCACGGCTGCCTCGATCGCGGCCAGGTCGTCGGCGGACAACGACAGCGACGCCGCCGCGACGTTCTCCTCCAGGTACTTGATCCGCTTCGTGCCCGGGATCGGCACGACGTCGGACCCGCGGTGCTGCACCCACGCCAGCGCGAGCTGGCCGGCCGTCACACCCCGCTCGGCGGCCAAGGCTCGCAGCGCCTCGACCATGCGGAGGTTCGTGTCGAGGTTCGTGCCCGAGAAACGTGGGTTCGCGGCACGGAAGTCACCGGCACCGAAATCAGCAGAAGACGTGAAACGGCCGGTCAGGACGCCGCGCCCCAGAGGCGAGTAAGGCACGATGCCGACGCCCAGCTCACGGGCGGTGGGCACGATCTCGGCCTCGATGTCGCGCGACCAGAGCGACCACTCGCTCTGCAACGCGGTGATCTGGTGCACCGCGTTGGCCCTGCGCAGCGTGTCGGCGCCCGCCTCGGACAGGCCGAGGAACCGCACCTTGCCCTCGGTGACCAGCTCGGCCATCGCGCCGACGGTCTCCTCGATCGGCGTCGAGGGAGACACGCGGTGCAGGTAGTAGAGGTCGATCACGTCCACACCGAGGCGCTTCAGCGATCCCTCGACCGACGACCGCACGTACTCGCGGTCGCCCCGGATCGAACGGCCGCCCTCGTCCCGGACGATGCCGAACTTGGTCGCGAGCACCACGTCGGAACGACGGCCCGCGATCGCGCGGCCCACCAGTTCCTCGTTCACGTGCGGCCCGTACATGTCGGCGGTGTCGAGCAGGGTGACGCCGAGCTCGAGGGCCCGGTGGATCACCGCGATCGACTCGGACTCGTCGCCCGCGCCGTAGAACTCCGACATCCCCATGCAGCCGAGCCCCTGCGGCCCGACCTCCAACGATCCCACCAAACGGCTCACGCCGTCGCCTCCAAGTCACGCTCGACCACCGCGTAGTGGTCGATCTTGTAGTCGAGCACTTCCAGGTGCGTCTGCAGCTCCGCGATGCGGGCGCGGACGTCGTCGCGGTGCTCGACGAGGATCTGCTTGCGGCGGCCTGCGGTCAGGTCGCCTCTGTGCCGCAGCTGCGCGAACTCGCGCATCATGCGGATCGGCATGCCGGTCGTGCGCAGGCGCGTCACGAACGCCAGCCAGCCGAGGTCCTCTTCCGAGTAGCTGCGGCGGCCGCCCGAGTCACGCGCGGGCGGGTCGACGAGCCCGATTCGTTCGTAATAGCGCAAGGTGTCGATGGACAACCCACTGCGCTGCGCGGCTTGGGCTATCGAGTAACTCACGAACTCGACGCTAAGACCTGGAGTGCACTCTAGGTCAAGCGGAATCCTTCGAGATGCCCCACGCCTCGAGGTGGCCGGCCATCTCCGGCACGTCGATCTTGTCGCGGCCGAGCGCGCGGACCAGATCCAAAGCGTCGTCCTCGTCGGCGTCGATCCAGTAGCCGTTGATGTCGCACATCGTGACGGCGGCGACCCAGGCCAGCCGCCAGTTGCCCTCGACCAGAGGGCGGGTTCGGACGATCGAGTCGAGCAGGGCGGAGGACTTCAGCCACAGCGTGTCGTAGGCCTCCACGCCGAGCACGGTGGCGCGGGGACGGTAGGCCGCGGTGTCCAGCAGGCCGATGTCCCGGACGAGGAGATCGCCACCGGTCACGGCCGTGGCCAGCACTAAGAGGTCCCCGGCGTCGAGGTAGGAGATCACGGCACCCAGTTGATCACAGAGGTCTGACAGTTTCAGGAAGAACCGAGCCTATCCAAAAGACCTCGGTACTTGGGCAGAACCCGCCCCAAGACCTCGCCCAACTTTTCTTCCTGCTGCATGCGCTGGTAACGATCCGCGATCGCCAGCCGCACGACCTCCTGCTTGGAGCGGCCCTCGGACTGCGCCAGCTCAGCGAGCCGCAGGTTCTCCTCGTCGGTCAACCGCAAGGTCATGGCCATCGCCCGACGGTATCAACCTGATACCACTCAGGCCAGCCACCGTTAGGATTGCGTGATGCCGCGTCCCAAGACCCACGACGACGCTCTGCGACGGCGTCTGCTCCAGCGGGCGGGCGAGTTGCTCAGCACCGAGGGTCCTGCCGGGGTGAGCCTGCGCAAGATCGCTACGGACGTCAACACCTCGACCACCGCGGTCTATTCCCTCTTCGGCGGAAAACCAGCGCTGCTCGAGGCGCTCTACGACGAGGCGTTCACGCGGTTCGGGAGAAGCCTCGCGGCGGTGCCGGTGACGGACGACCCGGCGGAGGACCTGCTCCAGATCGGACTCGCGTACCGGCGCAGCGCGTTGGAGGACCCGCAGTTCTACTCGGTGCTCTACTCGAAGGTCGTCGAGCACACGAAGGAGATGAGCCGCGCCGCGGGCAGGACGTTCGCGCCGGTGATCAACGCCGTGCGGCGCGCGGTGGAGCAGGGCGTCTACCTCGCAGAGGACCCCGAGCAGATCGCGATGTCGATGTGGGGTCTCGCGCACGGACTGGTCAGCCTGGAGCTCAACGGGAACCTGCCACCCGGCATCGACGCGGCCGCCACGTACGAACTGGCGTTGCGCGCACACGGCCGGGGCTGGCGCACGGACGTCGGCAAGACCCTCTAGGAACAAACCCCGCAGAAATCACGGAATCCGGGGAGGCGGCCGCCGCGAAACCTCCCCGGACCCGCTGAACTGTCCGGTTAGGACAGTTCGTCTTGGTGGTGCGGTGTTACTTCAGCGCACCGTCGAGCGCCTTGATCAGCTCACCCTGCGGCGTGTCACCGTCGAGCGACCAGATCATCGCGCCGCCGAGCCTGCGGTCGTTGATGTAGCGCGCCTTGCGCTTCATCTCCGTCGCGTCGTCGTAGGTCCACCAGGTCTTGCCGTCGTAGATCCACGCGAAGCCGGCCTTCTCGTCGCGGTAGATCTTGTACGCGTTGCCGGGCTCCGAGAGCTTCGCCTTGATGCGGTGGAAGTCCTCGTACCCGTTCTCGTACTTGGCGGGCGCCGGCACACCCGTGCCGAACAGACCGTTGCGCTTGCCGGGGGCGACACCGTCCCAGCCGCGGCCGTAGAACGGAACGCCGAGCACTGCCTTCGACCGCGGCGCACCACGCGAAAGCCACGCGTTGACCGTCACCTCGGAGCTGAACTCGAACTCCGACGGGTCACCCTTGGGCACCTTCAGCGAGGACTGCTGGTTCGCCTCCGCGTCCCACGCACCGTGGTAGTCGTAGCCCTGCAGCGTGCCAAAAGTGAGGTAGCAGAACACCTTCGCGACCTCGAAGCCCGCGTCGACCTGCTTCGGGTCGGCCGGCAGGAACGCGGTCAGGTCGCGGTTCCAGCCCATCTGCTTGCGGTACTCGGCGAGCAGCTTGGTGAAGTTGCCCTTGTCCTCGGGGCGGACGATGTTGGGCGGCTCCATGTTGCCGTTGCTGGCGGGCCATTCCCAGTCGAGGTCGATGCCGTCGAAGACACCCTTGGCAGCACCCTCGGGCAGACCGGGCAGGTTGCCCTTGATCCACATGTCGGTGCAGGACTTGACGTGTGCGGCGCGCGACTCGGGCGTCAGCGCGGCGTTGGAGAAGTAGCGCGAGCCCGTCCAGCCACCCAGCGAGATGTTGACCTTCAGCTTGGGGTACTTGGCCTTGAGCTGCTTGAGCTGGTTCAGGTTGCCCATCAGCGCCTGGCCGGCTTCGTCGGCCTTGCCGCTGACGGCCTGCTCGGCGGTGTAAGGCATCTGCCAGTCGGCCCACGGGTCCGAGCTGACGCACTTGCCCGACTCGTCGAGGAAACCGAAGGCGTAGTTCAGGTGCGTGAGCCGCGCGGCGGCCCCGCTGTCCACGAGGTTCTTGACCCGGAAGTTCCGGTCGTACACGCCCCACTGGATGAAGTACCCGACGGTGCGGGTCTTCGAGATCCCGTGGTGCCCACTGGTCTCGACGTCGGCGTTCGCAGGCGCGGCAACGGCCAGCGACGCTGACAGGGCGCCGACCGCGAGAGCGGCGACACCCCATCTCCGTCTGGACATGAGTCTCCTTGTATCGGACGCGGCAGCGGCGATGTGGTCCAGAGCACGATAGGCCTGAGGTCTAGACCACTGCTACGTCCGATCGGAGGTATGTCCTAAACCGCCCCGTACAGACGGTCACCGGCGTCACCGAGACCGGGCACGATGAAGCCCGAGTCGTTGAGCCGTTCGTCCACCGACGCCGTGACGAGACGGCACGGGAGCTGCGAGTCCTCCAGGTGATTGATTCCCTCGGGCGCCGCGAGCACGCAGATCGCGGTGACGTCGGTCGCACCACGCTGGGTGAGCAGCCGGATGGTGTAGGCCATCGAACCGCCGGTGGCCAACATCGGATCCAGCACGAACACCGGCCTTCCGGCGAGACTTTCGGGCAACGACTCCATGTACGGGGTCGGCTGGAGCGTCTCCTCGTCGCGCGCGAGCCCGACGAACCCCATCTGCGCGTCGGGGATCAACTTGTGCGCCTGGTCGGCCATGCCGAGCCCCGCCCGCAGCACCGGCACGAGCAACGGCGGGTTTGCCAGCGCGTAGCCCGTGGTACGAGCAACCGGGGTGTGCGTGCGGTCTTCCTTCAGCGGCGCCTCGCGCATCGCTTCGTAGACCAGCATCACGGTCAGTTCCTGCAGCGCGGCGCGGAATGCGGCATTGTCCGTGCGCGCGTCACGCATCGTTGTGAGTCTCGCCTTGGCGAGCGGATGATCGACGACCAGGACGTCCATGCCCGACACCGTAACCGCTGGGAGGAGCAAGGGGTGTTCGAAGAGATCTACCGCGAGGCAAGGCAGCGCATCGTGGGTCTGACGATGGGCCTGAGCGCCGAGGAACTCGCCCTGACCGTGCCCGCCTGTCCTGAGTGGACCGTGCACCAGGTGGTCGCGCACCTGTCCGGCGAGGCGTCCGATCTGGTCAGCGGACGCATGGAGGGCGCGCCGTCGGACGAGTGGACCGCGCGGCACGTCGCCGAACGCGCCGGGGTGCCCGTGCCGGAGTTGCTGGAGCAGTGGAACACCTTCGGCGACAAGATCGCCGAGATGGAGCGCATGCCGTTCCAGCTCGCGATGGACGCGCTCACGCACGAGGCCGACCTGCGCGCGACGCTCGGCCGGGAACGCCTGCCGGACACCGCGTGGCAGCCGACCCTGGTGTGGCTCGCGCCGCGGCGGTTGAAGAACGTCACCGCCAAGACCGAGTTGGGCGTGCTCGGCGACGGCCCGATCACGCTGGAGGTCGACGGCTACGAACTGTGGCGCGCGTTCTTCGGCCGCCGGTCGCGCCGGCAGATGGAGTCGTGGACCTGGTCCGACCCGTCGCCGGTCGACGACGTGCCCATCTTTCCCGCGAGGCAAACCGACCTGACGGAGTAAACGCCGTTAACTGAACAGGTGTAGGGTCGGCCGCGTGACAGACCACGTGCGCATCGGAGTGCTCGGCGCGGCCACCATCGCGCCCACCGCCGTGATCCGCCCGGCCCGCTCCTCGACGGTCGCCGAGGTCGTGGCCGTGGCGGCGCGGTCCGCGGAACGGGCGCAGGCCTTCGCCGACAAGCACGGCATCGCGCGCGTGCACGGGTCGTACGAGGACCTGCTGGCGGACCCGGCGGTCGACGCCGTCTACAACCCGCTGCCCAACAGCCTGCACGGCAAGTGGACGCTCGCCGCTCTCGAAGCGGGCAAGCACGTCCTGTGCGAAAAGCCCTTCACCGCCAACGCTTCCGAGGCCGCACTCGTCGCCAAGGCCGCCGACGCGTCCGGCCTCGTGGTGATGGAGGCGTTCCACTACCGCTACCACCCGCTGGCCGTGCGGATCGCCGAGATCATCCAGTCCGGCGTGCTCGGCCCGCTGCGGCACGTCGAGGCCACCGTCGCGTTCCCGCTGCCGGTGTTCTCCAACATCCGCTACGACTACCCGCTCGCGGGCGGCGCCATGATGGACGCCGGTTGCTACGCCGTGCACATGGCACGGCTCCTGGGCGGTGGCGAGGAACCCGAGGTGCGCTCCGCGAAAGCGTTGCTGCGCGGGCCTTCCATCGACCGCGCGATGCGGGCGTCGCTGCGCTTCCCGTCCGGCCACACGGGTTCGGTGACCGCGTCGCTGTGGTCGTCGACCGTGCTGAAGCTGTCGATGAAGGCGATCGGCGAGAACGGGAGTCTGAGTGTTTTCAACCCGCTCGGCCCGCAGGCGTACCACCGGCTGACGCTGAAGCTGCGCGACCGCAGGACGTCGGAGTCGTTCGGCCGGCGCACGACCTACGCCTACCAGCTCGACGCGTTCACCGACGCCGTGCTGCACGGCAAGCCGTTCCCGACGACCGCGGACGACGCCGTGCGGAACATGACGGTGATCGACTCGATCTACCGGGCGGCCGGTCTGCCGCTGCGCCAACCGGCCCCGTGACTCAACTGCACCACGTCCCGTTCGGACCACCCTTCATGAACGCACTCGTCAGCACGTTCGTCCGATAGCCGGTCCTCAAGTAGCCGTTGGTGCGCAGCCAACGCACCTCCAGCTCGACCGCAGGCCGGGAAACACCGATGGCCCGAGCGATCTGTTCTTGGCTCAGAGGGATGCCCAGCTCCACTTGCCCGTCCCCGAACCGGTAGCCGAACCGCAACGCGAGATCAATGAGAAAAGTCCCGAGCCGATCACGCACAACCATCCCGGCCCGAGCGCTGTCGACCCTCGCCTTCTTGGCACGGACTGCCTGCTCCTCCATGACCGCGAGCGGGGCAACTTCAACGACGAACGCACGAAACGCTTGAAGAGGCATCGTCTGAACAGTCACCGGGCCGCCCTGCACCCGATATTCAGCTCCGACGGGCAGGCCAGATCCACCAGGCAACAGCGCTTCCTCAAGGCCGATCAGGTCACCGTCACCGTAGAAAGAAACCCCGAAAGCAGGTTCTGACAGTTCATCGCTGTATTGCTCGTGCGCGACGTAGCCGAACTCGATCAGGCCCGCCACGCCAGACAGCCGAGCACCCCTGGGGTAGCGCACGCGCACAGCTCTCTGCGCAAACGACTTGCGCTGTTCAAGAGTGAGCCTGCCTAGGAAGTTACCCTGCCGCCACGCGCCACGACACAATTCTCCGGCCGTCGCGCCCGCTGACGTGACCGTCATGGCACAAGCACCTGAATTGCGATAACTACGCCGGGCACCGCTCCTAGGACCGCGAACCCGACAAGTCCGAACAAAGCCAGCACGATCGCACCGACGACTATCAGCGCGATGCCGTTCACCTGCATCCACTTACTCCCACGTTCCGAAGAGTCACCCGAGCGATCTGGCGAGCCTGACGCAAGTCAATACCCGGAGAAACAAGCTTGGTAGTCAGCCCTCCAGGCATTCAACGCAGCGATCGTACGCACAACAAAGCGCCTCCGCCAGACCTAAAAATGAAGCAATTCCACGCCACGAGGGAAATCCCATAAATAGATGGAGGCAGTAATTATCACTGACTCCATATTTCTATGGAGTGGCGCATATGCACTCTCGCGTTCACTGTTTCCAGCACCCCGACCCGAGGTTCTGGCGAGCCTGGCGGCTGCTTCAGCGAGGCGCGAGAGGAGTGGTAGCCCTCCCGCGCCTCGCCACCTGACATGCCAGGCGGCTTCCAGAACGGCCGACAGCCACACCGCCACTGCGCCAACCGGCCCCGTGACGGTCACGAACCCGTTGCGATGACCACCGGATCAGGTAGCTCGACAACCCGATCCGGGAGTAAAGAATCGACAAAGCGACTCCGAAAAGTCTCATAGCCAGTTGAGACGCGGAGGTGCGAACGGTGACGATCGAACAGAAGCCCGTCCAGCAGTGGTGCGAGTCCCCGCTGGTCATCCTGGGTGTCTCGGGGTCACTCGCCGTGCTGATCGGCGTGCTGCCGCTGATGTGGGCGTTCAACCCGGCCCTCGCGGTGGCGCTCGCGTCCATGCTCGTGGTGGCCTTCGCGATCACGGTCAAGTACGCGCCGAACCGCAAGTGAGGGTTCTAGACTCAATCGGGTGAGCGACGAGCTGGTACCGGCTGACCCGAATCAGATGCGCGCCTCGGACGCGGACCGCGAACAGGTCGCGCAGGTGCTGCACAAGGCCACTGCTGAGGGCCGCCTCGACATCCACGAGTTGGACGAGCGCCTCGCCGCCGTCTACTCGGCCAAGACCTACGGCGAACTCGTTCCCATCACCGCGGACCTGGTGCTGAGCGGCCTGCCGCAGACCCCGGCCGTGCCGCAGTACCAGCCCGCCGTGAACGACCGCATCGGCGGCCAGCCCGGCAGCGCGGTGTCGGTCGCGTTCTGGTCCGGCGTGAACCGCAAGGGCGGCTGGGTCGTGCCGCGGATGCACAACGCCGTGGCGATCATGGGCGGCATCGACATCGACCTGACGCACGCGAACTTCGCCGAGTCCGAGGTGACGATCAGCTGCTTCGCGTTCTGGGGCGGCATCGAGATCCGGGTGCCGGACGACATCAACGTCAAGGTCGACGGGTTCGGGTTCATGGGGGCGTTCGAGGAGAACGTGCCTGCGCGCCGGCACATCCCCGGTGCGCCGACGGTGCGGATCACCGGGCTCGCGATCATGGGCGGGGTCGAGGTCAAGGGCCCGAAGAAGCCGAAGAAGAACATCCTGCGCGAACTGCTCGACTGATGAAGGTCGCGGACCTGCTCGAACTCGCCGGCTTCGCCGGAGCGTCGGTGTGGCTGAAGATGGACGGCGAACGCGCCACCCACCGGTGGACGGTGATCGTGTCCTGCGCGGAGCACGACCTCCGGCACCGGCGCGACGTCAACCGGTTCGACCAGGTGGTCAAGATCGTGCGGGACGAGCTGTCCGCGCTGCCCGGCGAGTGGGCGTGGCTGGACGACGAGATCGAGGACCTCGACGAGTTCGCGCAGCACTACGAGGAGCTCGGTCGGCAGGGCGCGATCATCGTCGTCGACAGCACCGGTGAGCAGCCCCTCAGAGCGCCGTCACAGAGTGCCTGAGCTGCGAGAACCTCGTCACTTAGGACGCGCGTCCCATTCCGCTTAGACTCCCAGGCATGGCTGCTCCAACGACACTGCCGTCGGCCCTGGCTGACGCCGTGCGCGACGAATCGTCGCTGCGGCGTTTCCTGCACGGGCTCCCCGGCGTCGACCAGGTCGGCGTCGAGCAACGAGCCGCGGGCCTCGGCACGCGCAGCATCAAGAAGGCCGCCAAGCTGCACGCCATCGACCTGGCGATCAGCATGGTGGACCTGACCACCCTCGAAGGCGCGGACACGCACGGCAAGGTGCGCAGCCTCGCTGCCAAGGCCAAGCGTCCCGACCCCGAACGGCCTGACGTGCCGAAGGTCGCGGCGGTCTGCGTCTACCCGGACATGGTGAAGACGGCGGCCGACGACCTCAAGGGCACCGGGATCAACGTCGCGTCCGTCGCGACGGCGTTTCCCAGTGGCCGCAGCACGATGGACATCAAGCTGGCCGACACCCGGTTCGCCGTCGAGCAGGGCGCGTCCGAGGTCGACATGGTGATCGACCGCGGTGCGTTCCTGAGCGGGCGGTACGGGCAGGTGTTCGAGGAGATCGTGAAGATCAAGGAGGCGTGCGGGGACGCGCACCTCAAGGTCATCCTCGAGACCGGCGAGCTCGTGACGTACGACAACGTGCGTCGCGCGTCGTGGCTCGCGCTGCTCGCGGGTGGTGACTTCATCAAGACGTCGACCGGCAAGGTGCAGCCCGCCGCGACGTTGCCGGTGACGCACGTGATGCTGCAGGCGGTGCGGGACTGGAAGCAGCAGACGGGTCAGCTGCGCGGGGTCAAGCCCGCCGGTGGCATCCGCACGACCAAGGACGCGATCAAGTACCTGGTGGCCGTGCACGAGGTGGCCGGTCCTGAGTGGCTCGACCCGAACCTGTTCCGGTTCGGCGCGTCGACGTTGCTCAACGACCTGCTGATGCAGCGTCGGACCCAGTTGGACGGCCACTACAGCGGCCCGGACTACGTGACGGTGGACTGAAGACATGTGGGAATACGCCCCCGCGCCCGAGTCGCGGGACATCGCGAACCTCAAGCCCAGCTACAAGATGTTCGTCGACGGCAAGTTCGTCGAGGGCACCGGCGAGCCGCTCAAGACCATCAACCCCGGCACCGAAGAGGTGCTGGCGGAGGTGTCGACGGCGAGCGAGTCCGATGTGGACACCGCGGTCAAGGCCGCGCGCAAGGCCTACGACCGCGTGTGGTCGAAGATGCCCGGCTCCGAGCGGGCCAAGTACATCTACCGGATCGCGCGGCAGATCCAGGAACGCGGCCGTGAGCTCGCGGTGCTGGAGTCGCTCGACAACGGCAAGCCGATCAAGGAGTCGCGCGACACCGACATCCCGACGGCCGCCTCGCACTTCTTCTACCACGCGGGTTGGGCGGACAAGCTCGGCTACGCGGGCTACGGGCCGGACCCGAAGCCCCTCGGTGTCGCGGGACAGGTGATCCCGTGGAACTTCCCGCTGCTGATGGCCGCGTGGAAGATCGCGCCGGCGCTGGCGTGCGGCAACACCGTCGTGCTCAAGCCCGCCGAGACCACGCCGCTGACGGCGTTGGTGCTGGCGGACATCATCCAGCAGTGCGACCTGCCGCCGGGCGTCGTGAACATCATCCCGGGCGCCGGTGACGTCGGTGCCGCGCTGGTCGGGCACGCGGACGTCAACAAGGTCGCCTTCACCGGCTCGACCGACGTCGGCAAGATCATCCAGGGTCAGCTGGCGGGCACGTCCAAGAAGCTGACGCTGGAACTCGGTGGCAAGGCCGCGAACATCGTGTTCGACGACGCCCCGCTCGACCAGGCCGTCGAGGGCATCGTCAACGGCATCTTCTTCAACCAGGGCCACGTCTGCTGCGCCGGATCGCGTCTGCTGGTGCAGGAGTCGATCGCCGACGAGCTGATCGAGAAGCTGCACGCGCGCGTCTCCACGCTGCGCGTCGGCGACCCGTTGGACAAGAACACCGACATCGGTGCGATCAACTCGCGCGAGCAGCTCACCAAGATCCAGGAGCTGACCGCGGCGGGCGAGGCCGAGGGCGCCACCCGCTGGACGTCGTCGTGTCCGTTGCCGGACAAGGGTTTCTACTTCGCCCCGACGGTGTTCTCCGGGGTGTCGCAGGCGATGCGCATCGCCCGTGAGGAGATCTTCGGCCCGGTGCTGTCCGTGCTGACGTTCCGCACGCCGGAGGAGGCCGTGGCCAAGGCGAACAACACGCCGTACGGCCTGTCGGCGGGTGTGTGGACCGAGAAGGGCTCGCGCATTCTCTGGATGGCACAACGGATGCGCGCCGGTGTGGTGTGGTCCAACACGTTCAACCGCTTCGACCCGACCGCCCCGTTCGGCGGGTACCAGGAGTCGGGCTTCGGCCGTGAGGGCGGCCGCACCGGTCTGGAGGCCTACCTCGATGTCTGATCGCATCACGGTCGCGAAGACCTACAAGCTCTACATCGGCGGCAAGTTCCCGCGTTCGGAGTCGGGCCGCAGCTACCCGGTCTCCGACTCGAAGGGCACGTTCCTCGCGAACGCCGCGCAGGGCTCGCGCAAGGACGCCCGCGACGCGGTTTCGGCCGCCCGCAAGGCTTTCGGCGGCTGGTCGGGCGCCACGGCCTACAACCGCGGCCAGGTCCTGTACCGGGTGGCCGAGGTGCTGGAGGGCCGCCGCGAGCAGTTCATCGCCGAGGTCGCGTCCTCCGAGGGCGTCGCGCTGAAGAAGGCGCAGACCCTCGTGGACGCCGCCATCGACCGCTGGGTCTGGTACGCGGGCTGGACGGACAAGATCGCGGCCGTGCTGGGCTCCTCGAACCCGGTGGCGGGCCCGTACTTCTCGTTCTCCACCCCGGAACCGACGGGTGTGGTCGCGGTGCTGGCGCCGCAGCAGTCGTCGTTGCTGGGCCTGATCTCGGTGATCGCGCCGGTGATCGCGTCCGGCAACACCTGCGTGGTCATCACCTCGCAGGACCGGCCGCTGCCCGCGATCACGTTGTCCGAGGTGCTGGCGACGAGTGACGTGCCGGGTGGCGTCGTCAACATCATCACCGGCCGCACCGCGGAGATCGCGCCGTGGCTCGCCTCGCACGGTGACGTGAACGCGCTCGACCTGACCGGTGCGCCGGAGTCCCAGCGCGCCGACCTCGAACGGTCGGCCGCGGGCACCGTGAAGCGCGTGCTGCGCAACAAGCAGAACGAGGACTTCACGGCGACGCCGGACATGTCGCGGTTGCGCGCGTACCTGGAGACGAAGACGGTCTGGCACCCGATGGGTGTGTAGCTAGTCGGCGGCGTAGGCCTTGCCCTGCGCCGCCAGCTCCTCCCCCAGCAGCCGGATGGCCTTCGGGCCGACCCCGTGGATCTTCAGCAACTCCTTCGCCGACACCTTCGTCAGCGACTCGAACGTCGTGTAGCCGTGCGCGGCCAACTCCCGTGCCGCGACCTTCCCGATCGTGCGCGGGAACTCGGTGTCGGTCACGAGTTCACCAGCCCGGCCCGCCACGCCCACGAGGCGATCCCGACGCGGTTCTTCACGTTCAGCTTCGTCTGCACCGACGCCAGGTGCGTCTTCACCGTCGACAGAGACAGGAACAGCGACGACGCGATCTCCTGGTTCGACAGCCCGCGCGCCACCTCCCGCACCACGTCCTGCTCGCGTGCGGTCAGCAACGACAGGTCGGGCCGCTCGGCCGGGCGCGCGAAGTGCTCCAGCATCCGCACGGTCACCTGAGGCGAGATCAACGCGTTGCCGGCGGCCGCCGCCCGCACCGCCTCGACCAGCAACGCCGGACCGGCGTCCTTCGTCAGGAACCCGGACGCGCCGTTCTCCAGCGCGGTGTGCACGTACTCGTCGAGGTCGAAGGTGGTCACCACCACGACCTTGGTGGTCGGCGACAGCTTCTTCGTCACCTCCAGGCCGTCGAGGCCAGGCATGCGGATGTCGAGCAACGCCACGTCGGGGTTGAGTTCGCGGGCCGCCGTGACGGCCGCGATGCCGTCCGCCACGTCGGCGACGACGGTGATGTCCGGCTGCTTCTCCAGGATCATCCGAAACCCGACGCGGACCATCTCCTGGTCGTCGGCGATGAGAACCGAGATCATTTGTTCATTCCTCCACGCACAGGCGACCGGTCCGGCCCCTTTTTGGTCACGTCGTTCGCGGTAAGTTGCGTTTTGTGCGGACAGCGTACAAATGCCGGGCTCACCCGACTCCAGAACAGGCAGCGATGTTGGGCCGCACGTTCGGGTGTGTGCGTCTGGTGTGGAACAAGACGCTGCACGAGCGGAATGAGCGATACCGCTCTGGTGGCGCAACCACTTCGTACCGGGAGACTGATGCTGCCCTGACCGGCTGGAAACGCACCGCGGAACTGGCGTTCCCGTCTGAGGTGTCCT
The DNA here is from genome assembly GCF_043632865.1 of Lentzea sp. JNUCC 0626. Classification (NCBI taxonomy): domain Bacteria; kingdom Bacillati; phylum Actinomycetota; class Actinomycetes; order Pseudonocardiales; family Pseudonocardiaceae; genus Lentzea; species Lentzea sp. JNUCC 0626. The sequence continues at coordinate 8,147,704 of NZ_CP171635.1, read as the reverse complement.
GCGTGCCGTTGCAGCAGACACTGCGCCACCAGCACACCGCGTTCCAGAACTTCTTCGCCCGGCGCTCCCGCCGTCCCAGGTTCAAGTCCCGTACAGGGCGCCAAAGCGCGCACTACACCCGCTCGGCGTTCCGGATGCGCGACGGAGTGCTCACCTTGGCCAAGACCAGTTCCCCGTTGCGGTTCATCTGGTCGTTCGATGAGCTGGACGTGACCGCTCTGGACCCGACGATGGTCGTGGTCTCTCGTGAGCAGGACGGCCGCTGGTACGTCACGTTCGCCGTCGACATCGCTCCACCGGACCCTGCGGAACCGACAGGCCATGTCGTCGGCGTCGACCTCGGCCTGACGAGCCTGCTCGTGACCAGCGACGGGGACAGGACCACCATTCCGCAGAACCTCTTGCGGAAGGCCAGGAACCTCGCCCGTCACCAACGGCGGATGGCACGCTGTCAGCGAGGCAGCCGCAATCGCCGCAGAGCGAAGACGAAGGTCGCCGCTGCTCATCGCAAGGTCCGCAATGCTCGGCAGGACTTTCTGCACCGCACCACGACAAGACTGGTTCGCTCGGCTGACCTGATAGTCATCGAGGACCTCCACGTCGCCGGTATGGTCCGCAACCGAAACCTCGCCCGCGCCATCTCCAACGCGAGTTGGGGCGAGTTCAGGCGTCAACTCGAGTACAAGTGCGAACAGGCCGATCGCGCGCTGGTCGTGATCGACCGCTGGTACCCGTCCAGCAAGATGTGTTCTGCCTGCGGGCACGTGCTCGCGAAGCTTCCGCTTTCTGTTCGGCGCTGGACGTGTCCGAACTGCCGCATCCGGCACGACCGGGACCACAACGCGGCGAAGAACATCCTTGCGGCTGGTCGAGTCGCAGCCCGAGAAGCCTCGGGTGACGCCTGCGGAGCTGATGTGAGACGGCAAGGGCATGCCCTTCCGCTGTCGGCTGTGAAACAGGAAACCCGTGCCGTGAGGCAGAGCGTTTAGCGCTGTCCACCACAAGGCGGACGGGACCCGTCGTACCCGACGGGAAAGTCAATTCGACCCTTCCAGGGGTAGCTCGGCCAGCACCTGCCAGCCGTTCTCTCGCGGACCCGCGGAGAACAGGCCGCCCAGCAGGTCGACCCTCTCACGCATGCCAACGAGACCGTAGCCGCCCTGGTTCAACTCGCCGGGCCGTCCGTCGTCCGCGACGATCACGCGCAACGCGCCGCCGTCGGTGCGGGAGATGTCCACGTCGATCATGGTCGGGGACTGCGCGTGTTTGTGCACGTTGGTGAGCGACTCCTGGACCAGGCGCAACACCGAGCGGCCCAGTTCCGGGGCCACCTCGGCGGGCAGGTCGATGCGCAGGCGCGTCTCGATGCCCAGTTCGCGGGTGCGTTCGACGGCCGCGATGACGTCGGCGGCGAGGTCGGTGGTGGCCGCCTCGGTCTCGCCCTGGCGCAGGGTGCCGACCAGGCGCCTCATCGCCTGCAACGCCTCGGTGCCCGAGCGGACCATGCCCGGCAGCAGGCGGTGCGCGGCCTGCGGGTCGTCCTCGGAGACCTCCAGGGCGGCCTGGGCCTGCACGAGCATGCCCGTGACGTGGTGGGCGACGACGTCGTGGAGTTCTCGGGCCAGGGCGATGCGTTCTTCCTTCTGCGCGTCGGTGACGGCGGCGGCGATCAGGCGGCCGCTCTCGGTGTCGCGGGCGCGGAAGTACAGGCCGACGCCGACCGCGCCGAAGCCGAGCACGAGCGAGCCGAGCAGCTCGTTGTAGTTGCCCGACGAGAACCAGTTGCCGCGGACGATGGCGGCGAAGAAGCTCACGGCCATCAGCGCGCCGACCGACCAGGTGGCGGACCGGCGCGGTTCCTCGCGCACGACGACGGCCGTGATGACCAGGAACGCCCCGGTCTCCGCGATCGTCAGCGGGCTGAGGATCGTCGGCACGTTCACGTTGAACGTCATGATCACGAACGACACGAGGACGGCCGAGGCGACGGCGACCGGGACGGTGAACGCCCGCGACTTGAACGACGTGACGGCCACGATGCACACCGGCACCGTCAGCAGCCACACCAGCGCCCCCGCCTGACCGGGCTGACCCATGACGAGGAGCTCCCCCACCATCAGCAAGGCGAGGAAGGCGGCGATCGGCCATTGGCCCCGATGACTGTCCACGGAAGACAACGGTAGGACCCCCACACCGCTCTGGCCTCGGTCATCCGGCTGACCCGGTGTGTCGTCAAGGCTGAGGTTTTGACACGCGGCACCCGGCACCTTGATAAACATGAATTCGGTTCTGGCCGCTCGTGGCCTCGTCAAGACCTACGGCGACGTGCACGCGCTCGCCGGGGTGGACATCGACATCAAGGCCGGGGACGTGCTGGCGGTCGTCGGTCCGTCCGGATCCGGCAAGACGACGCTCCTGCACGTGCTGTCCGGCATCCTGCGCGCCGACGGCGGCGAGGTGTTCCTCGACGGGCGCGCGATCGGCGAGCTGAACGAGACGGGGCGCAGCGAGCTGCGGCGCACGGCGTTCGGGTTCGTGTTCCAGTCGGGCATGCTCGTCGCCGAGCTCACGGCCGAGGAGAACGCGGCGCTGCCGATGCTGCTGGCGGGCGGGTCGCGGGAGAAGTCGCTGGGGGCGGCCAGGCTGTGGCTCGCGCGGCTCGGGTTGCAGGGCATGGAGAAGCGGTTGCCCAGCCAGCTGTCGGGCGGCCAGGCGCAACGCGTCGCGATCGCGCGGGCCCTCGCGCACCAGCCGCGGGTGATCTTCGCGGACGAGCCGACCGGCGCCCTGGACACCCGCACCGGCCAGGAGATGATGACCGCCCTGCTGCAGGCGGCCGAGGAGACCGGCGCCGCCGTCGTGATCGTCACGCACGACAAGGCGATCGCCGACCGGGCGTTGCGCGTCGTGGAGATCCAGGACGGCCGGATCGCCCAGAAGACGGGGGTGTCCGCGTGAGGATCGCCCTCGCGGTGCTGCGCAGGGACCGCCGCAGCCAGGTCGCGACGGTGCTGGTCGCACTCGGCGTGATGATCGCGGTGTCGCTGGTCCTGTGGCTGCTCGCCGCACCGAACGGCCTGCAGGCGCGCGCCGACCGCACGGCGTGGCGGGACTTCTGGACGAACGAGGGCGGCAAGTCCACGATCTCCGTCGCCACCACCAGGGACGTCTACCGCGGCCAGCTCATCGAACGGTTCGACGTCGCCCGCAACGAGCCGGGTGACGTCCCGGTGGCCAAGGGCATCGCGCGGTACCCCGAGTCCGGCGAGGTGCTGCTCTCGCCCGCGCTCGCGAACCTGGTGCGCGAGGCCCCCGCGGAGAACCTCGGCAACCGCTTCCCCGGCCAGGTGATCGCCGAACTCGGCCCGGAGGCCCTGAAGTACGAGGGCGAACTGGTCGCGATCGTCGGCCACGACGCCGTGTCGAACGGCGAGAAGACGACAGGGCTCGCGCAGGACGGGGCCTCCTACACCGACGACTACCACGGGCTGTTGTTCCTGCTCACCCGAGTCGGACTCGTCGTGCTGGTGGTGCCGTGCCTCGTGCTGGTCGCGTCGGCGGCCAGGCTCACGGCGGCGAAGCGGGAACGACGGCTGGCGGCGTTGCGGCTCGCGGGCGCGTCACCCCGGCAGGTGGTCGGGATGACCGCGCTGGAGACCGCGGTCGGCGCCGTCGCCGGCAGCGCGCTCGGGGTGCTGCTGGCCCAGCCGTTCAGCCACCTCACCGCGAAGATCTCGTGGGAGGGCGGCACCTGGTACCCCGGCGACTTCGTGTCCGATCCGGTGACGACCGGGGTGGTGGCCGTGCTCGCGCCGGTGCTCGTCGTCCTCGCGGCGATCATGGGACTGCGCCGGGTCGTGAAGGAACCCCTTGCGGCGGAACAAAAGCGCAAGGTGCGGTCGTGGCGGTTGCTCGCGATCGCGGGGGCCATCGCGGTGTTCTTCTTCGGCATCACCGTGGCGCAGACCGGTTCGGGCAGTTCCCGGTTCACCGTCGTGCTGCTCGGGCTCGGGGCGGTGGCGCTCGCGCTGGTGCTGGCAGGCCCCGTCGTCACCGCGTGGGTCGGCAGGTTCTTCGTCGGCCGGTGGCAGAAGCCGTCGACGTTGCTGGCCGGGCGCAGGCTCTCCGGCGATCCGGTGGCGGCGTTCCGCGGTTCGGCCGGCGTGGTGATCGCGGTGTTCACCGGGTCGATGGCGCTGACCATGCTGCCCGGCCTGGAGACGACGATCCCGAACAGCGACAAGACGTGGCAGGACAACGCGATCGTCGCCGAGGAGGTGGGCGTCGACGTGACGCCGCTGCGGCTCGCGACCTCGGCGCCGATCGTCACGATGACGTCCGGCAACGTCGGTGACGGCTCGCCCGACCACTACGGCGCCACCGTCCTCGTCGGCAAGTGCAAGGAGGTCGCGCTGCTGATGAACGGGCTGAAGTGCGGCGAGGGTCCGGCCGTGTACGCGCCGGCGAAGCTGCAGTGGAGCCACTTCCGCGGCAGTTCGCGCGACGGTGAGGTCAAGGCCGAACTGCCCGCGCAGTACGAGACGCGCCCGTTCACCCCGGCCGGCTACCGCTACGAGGCGGTGATCGACCCGGAACTGCTGCCCGCGTTGCAGGGCAGGGTGTCGCTGGTCGGCGTGCCGACGACACCGGACAACCGGGAGGCCGTGCACACCGCGTTCATGCGCGCGCTGCCGGGCGCTCCGCTGACCGAACTCGCGCGCGGCGTGCGCGGGGACACCCTGACCGAGGACCTGGAACGGGCCACGATCATCGGGCTGTCCATCGCGGGCGTGCTCGGCGGCATCGGCGCGGCGGTGGCCGCGGCGGGGTCGGTGATCGACCGCAGGCGCACTTTCGGTGCGTTGATCGCGGCCGGAACACCAATTCGTGTCCTGGCTCACGCATTGCGCCGCGAAGTGGTGCTCCCTGTGCTCGCCGCCACAATCGCGGCGTGCGCGGCGGGAATTGTGATGGGCCTCGGATTGCTCGCCCTGGCCCGCGGTCTGATGGGTGGACAGGATTTGCCGCTCACCCCGTGGGTGGTGGCACCCATCGCCGTCGGGCTGGTGGTCGCGCTGGTAGCAGCCCTGGCGTGCGGTCCGGTACTACGCGGCATCAGCCCTCGGGATTACGCGGCGGAGTAACCCTCGGCCGGAAGTACGAGGATGGAACTGGCCCTCAGCGCGATGTGCGCGGAGGGCCTTTTTCATACCTTTGATTCATGACGAATGCACAGCTCGCGAGCATCCAGTGGGGCGTTTTCCTGTCGGTCGTCTTCATGCTCCCGCAGCTGTTCTTCCGTCAGCTCACCTTCCGCTCCGCCGCCATCACCGGCTACGCGAGCATGCTGTTCGCGGCGACGTTCCTGCCGATGCAGACCGTGCCGCCGCGCCAGACCGTGCAGCTGGTCCCGTTCCAGTGGGTCGCCGACACGTTCCGCGACGGCCGGATCGCGTTCGACCAGATGACGTTGAACGTGCTGCTGTTCGTGCCGCTCGGCGTGATGCTGATGTGGTGGGGCAAGCGCACCATCGGCCAGGCCGCGCTGATCGGCTACGGCGTCTCGCTGACGATCGAGGGCTCGCAGCTGCTGTGGGCCAACCGGATCTTCGACGTCGACGACCTGATCACCAACACCACCGGCACCGCGCTCGGCTGGCTGGGCGCACTGGCCGCCGTGAAGGTCTACGCCCGCGTGAAGGCCGCCTCGGTGCCGCAGACGCAGCGTTCACTCGCCAGCGTGAGGTAACGCGCAGGGTCGTTCCAACGGCTTGATCATGGCCTCCATGAAGTTCGTGGAGGCCTTCTCCATCCTCGTCGCCGTGGTCGGACCGCCAAAGATCATCCTGGCGTTCCTGATGGACACCGAGGGCGCCGACGCCCGCAAGCGCTGGCGAGTGGCGTTGAGCTCGACCGCGATCGCACTGGTCGTCGGCCTCTTCGTCATCGTCGCCGGCCGGGTGCTGCTCTCGCTGTTCCACATCAGCGAGGGCGCGCTGTACCTCGCGAGCGGCGTGATCCTGTTCGTGCACGCGTTGGACCTCGTGCTGGGACGCAAGCAGGACCCGTTGCACGACGAGACCCGCGGCACCCACGAACTCGCCACCGCCTACTACGCGAACCCGGTCGCGCTGGCCTACCTGTTCCTCCTGTCGGACACGAAGTCGGTCGAGACGACGTTCGTGCTGGCGGGCGGGTTCGCGGCGGTGATCGCGCTCGACCTGGCGGCGATCGCGGTGCTGGGCATCGCGATGCGCTGGGTGAAGATGACCTACGCCTGGGTGCTCGTGCGCGTCCTCGGCGTGCTGCTCGCGGCGCTCGGCGTGGACCAGATCATCGAGGGCCTGATCACGCTCGGCATCCTCGAACGGGTCTAGCTCTGGTCTAGCTGGTGCGCCAGCCGAGTTCGCCGGCGGTGTTGACCTCCGGGTGGCAGTGGCCGATCGCGCTGCGCGTCTCCAGGGCCGTCGCCACCTGGTCGAACATCTCCACGATCGACGTCCACTCCGGCTTGACCATCTCGTTGCGCTCCTGGTCCCACTCGACCACGCAGCCGCGCAGCACGCCGGGCCGCAGGTCGACCGCCAGCACGTCGCCGGTGCCGTCGAACGCGATCGGCAACCAGCCGGGGTGGAACCCGCTGGTCGGCGCGCCCGCCTCGGAGGAGTCCACCGGCTTGCTCGCGTGGGTGTCCCTGAGCACGAACGCGCGGTCGGCGCCGAGCGGCGTGTAGAAGGGCGGCAGGATCTCGGCGAACAGGCCCTCCTCGGTGCCGCCGTAGACGCTCCACCACAGCTGGAGATCGGTCGGAACCCGAAGATCCGGCAGCGCGTCATACCTCGGACGCACGACGGCGCGGGTGGCGGGAGCGTTCTCCGCCAGCCATGCCAGGATCCGGTTCCAGTGCTCGATCACACCCACCGTTCCATGATCTTGGCGGAACGTCGGGCGAGGTACCGCCCATCGGGGCAGGATCAAGGCGAACACGTCACGACTGGGGGAAGTGCTTTCAGATGGCGGAACAAGGCCTCAAGGTCGACTTCGACGCCTTGACCGGATACGCGTCCGCGGTGAGCGGTCTGGCGAGCGAGGTCGGGAGCGTCGGCACCGGCACGTTGAACGGCACCACGGCGTTGCCGGGCGACTGCTTCGGCAAGCTGGGCAACGAGGTGGGGCTGAACGCCGCGTTCCAGGCCGCCGCGCAGGCGCAGCTCGACGCGCTGAAGGCCGCCTCGACCGGTCTCGCGGGTCTGGGCACCGCCGTCGGGAAGGCGCGCGACTCCTACATCGCTCAGGAGGACGCGCACAAGGCGCAGATCAACAAGGCGGCCCAGGTATGAGCGTCGAGGGGCTGCTGAGCCAGTTCATCGCGCCCATGAAGGAAGACCTGGCGAAGCTCGACGGCGACACCGGTGGCGCCACGCGCGCGGGTGACGCGTTCGGGCGCGCCCAGACCGCGATGACCGACCTCGGCACGCGGCACTCCTCGGCCTCGACGGCCGTGCTGAACACGTGGACCGGCGAGAAGGCCAACGCCTTCACCGGCCGCGTCTCGACGTTCGCCTCAGCCACGACCCTGCTGGCGAACAACGCGAACGCGCTCAAGACCGCGGCCTCGACCGGCGTCAGCGCGGTGACCGGCGGGCGCACCGCGATCCAGGGCCTCATCGACGAGTTCACCTCCAAGGCGACCCCGAAGCTCGCCGCCGCGCTGGCCGCGTCGTTGCTGGCGGGCCCCGGCGTGGTGCTCGCGGCGCTGGCAGACCTCGCCGGCATGGCGTCCGGCTACCAGGGCAAGACCTCGGCCGAACTGCAGAAGGTGCGCGACCAGCTCACCCAGCTCGTCGGCCAGCTGAACGGCCTGCAGAAGCCCGACGCGGGCGCGCTCGCGAAGCTCGGCGAGCCGCTCGGCGGTGACGAGGGCGGCACCACCTCGGCGGCCGGCGCCACCGACACCGCGAAGCAGGAGTCCGGTCCCGGATCGCAATCCGGTGGCGGCAACTCCGGTGGCGGTGGCGGATCAGGCGGTGGCGGAGGCGGCGGATCGGGTGGCGGTTCCGGCGGAGGTGGCGGTGGCGGCGGTTCCGGCCCGCGCCTGCCCGTCGCGATCCCGCCGCAGCCCGGCGAGGGCGTCGGCGTGAACCTGCCCGACGGCAGCAGCGCCGAGGCCCCGAACGAGACGGCGGCCAAGGCCGTGCGCAACGCGTTGTCGGCGCTCGGCACCCCGTACGTCTGGGGTGGCGCGAACCCGCCGCAGGGCACCGACTGCTCCGGCCTCACGCAGTGGGCGTACGGAGGCGCGGGCTTCGACATCCCGCGCCCGGCGTCGTCGCAGGCGATGGGCGCCTCGGTGCCCGCCGACCAGCTGCTGCCGGGCGACCTCGTGGTGTGGGACGGCCACGTCGCGATGGTGATCGGCAACGGGCAGATGGTCGAGGCCGGTGACCCGGTGCAGGTGCAGCCGATCAGGACGACGAACAGCGGGATGTCGTTCTACGGCTTCTACCGGCCGACCGGCTGATCGGGTTTGCGGCACACTGGTCGGCCAGGGGGTGATCCAGGTGGATGACGTCGAACGCGCCGCGCGGAAGGTGCGCGAGGTCGAGCAGGCCGTGTCCGAGCACGTCACGCGCAGTGGTCCGGTCACCGGACGGGCGTCCTCGCCGGACGGCGCCGTGACCGTGATCGCCACGCCCGGCGGCCCGCCGCAGCAGATCTCGGTGAGCCAGGCGGCGTTGCGGATGGGCCCGCAGGGGCTCGCCGCCGAGATCGTGCGCATCGCCGAGAAGGCCCGGCGCGACGCGAACACCCGCCTGCACCAGACGCTGGAACGCGTGGTCGACCCGCGTGAGCTGACGGCCATGGGCATCGAACGCGGACCGGACGAGGACGACTTCGGGTGGCAGCGGTGAACGAGGAACGCATGCAGGCCACCGAACGCCTGCAGCGCGAGCTCGCCGTGCTGACCGCCACGGCCGAGCACCCGACCGGCGTCTGCATGGTCACCGCGACGCCGAAGGGCGAGATCAAGGCACTGCACCTGCACCCCGCGCTGCTCACCCAGGGTGCGCAGGCCGTCGGGCAAGTGGTGACCGAGACCGTGCAACTGGCGACCAGCGCGGCCGTCCAGACGAGCTTCAACAAGATGGCTCTGGCGCTCGGCGACGGCATGGCGATCGACGTCGAGTCCATCGTCGGCGACTCGCCTTTCCGCTCGACGTGGAACCCGGTCGTGCCGCCCAAAGCCCCAGCTGAAGAGGCGGTACCGGAACGGCGGACGAGGACCGCGCAGGACGAGAATTCCGACGACGACGCTTTCTTCGACAACCCCTCGTGGCTTCGGTGATCAGCACCGTTAGGCTCGACGACGGCATCGGGCAGGCGTGACCGGGAGGTCAGGATGGCGCAGGACATCGTCCCCATCGAGCTGGGGCTGACGCAGGGTGACGTCGTCACGCTGTGGGCACCTCGCTGGCGCGAGAAGGGCGAGGAGTGGGAGGCGTTCCTCGGTGACGAGGAGGACCTGTTCGTCTTCCCCGACGCCGCGCACCTCGCCGCGTTCGTGCGCACCGCCGAGGAACACGACCTGACCGACCACCCGGCGTGGCCGGTCGTGCCGTCGCTGGGCGTCGCCGACCTCTCGCCGGACGACAACCACCAGTTCGACCTGGTCGGCGTCCCCGAGCTCGTCGCGGAGGACCCGGACACCTGGACGATCGGTGAGCTCGCCGACGTCGTCGCGATCGTGCGCGCCCTCGCGGACGTCTGCGACCTGGAGAAGGTCCACGAGGTGCTGGACAGCGCCGAGGGCTTCTCCCTGCTGCCGCAGGGCACGCTGCCGTTCAGCGGCCGCGACGGCGCGAAGCTGTGGGGCGAGCTGTCCGAGGTCGTCTCCGAGAAGTGGGACGAGGTCCTCGACGCGATCGACGGCGTCGTGAACACGCCCGAGGTCCCGGAGAAGGAACTGTCGGTCGCCCAGGAAGAGCTCGCCGCGCTGGAGGCCGCCACCGCGGCCGCCGCCGTCGAGGACCCGGCGGACGAGGACTCCGACGACGAGGAGAAGGCGGCGCCGACCGGCTTCTGGGCCGAGGTCGGCATCGACCCGATCAAGATCATCACGTCGGCCGGCGAGTTCTACACGCTGCGCTGCTACCTCGGCGACGACCCGGTGTTCCTGGGCCGCCGCGGCAAGATCGAGGTCTTCACCTCGCAGCGCGCGCTCAGCCGGTTCGTCGCGGAGAACGACGAGCACGACCTGGCCGAGGTCGAGACGTGGAACGACGTCAAGGTCAAGGCCACCGCCGGTGAGCTCGACGTGGACGTGGACGACGACAACGTCTACGTGCTGACGGGCATCGCCGAGGACATGGAGGAGGGCCCCGACTCCCTCGACCCGCAGCAGCTCGACCTCGCCGTCGAACTGTTCGAGGACGCGGGCGAGTGGGCCGAGGACGAGTCCGTGAAGAACGCGCTCGCCTCGTCCGAGTCGCTGGGCTGGCTGGTGTCGTTCGTCGTGTCGCCGGACCCGACGCGTCTCGCGCCGTCCGCGCCGTACGACGCGGAGGTGGCGGCGTTCCGCACGCTGCAGGCGAACTTCGAGGACCGCCTGAACTCCAACTGAGTGCTTTGTTTCGTTGAGGGCCGCTCGCGCTGCGCGAGCGGCCCTTTTCGCTTTCGACGGCTTGCCTACGTCTGCATGACACAGGTTCTCGGCCACAGTTCCTTGCCTCTGAGCTGCGGGAAAGCATCACGTGCGGCGACTACGGCTCAGCAGAGGCGATCGAGAGCGAGGGCGAACCGGGCCGCTGCTACCAAGTCAGGTGCGTGCGCCGCGCGTTGGAGCAACTGCGCAACGAAAGGCTGCCGGCGTCGCAGAAAGGGCGTCGGCTGGTACGTGGAGTTGTTCGCAGCCGCTCGCGCTCGGGACGTTCCGGCACGCCCGGTCTTCCGGCGCCGAGGCAGGCATGGCGTGCGCACGGTGCTCAAGTGCGGCTACTTCGGGGCACCTTCGACCGTCACCTCACTCTTGGTCCAGGCGAGATGCTGCGCGTGCGTTCCTTGTGCCGCACCGAAGAGGCGCCGTTGGACGTCGTGACCGAGTAGGCGGCTGGCGTTGGCCGAGCCCGTTGGCAGCGCCGACACCGAGTCGCTCGGCACGTGGGAGACGTTGTGCTGCAACGGAACCCAGACCGCCTTCGTGCGGCAAACGATCGCGGCCGTCGCGGCGGGTGAGCTCGGTGGGTTGTTCGAGGTCTCCCGCCGCGACTCTGTGCTGCTGCACCGCATCGCCTTCGACACCTTTGAGCACCGGGTCGCCCTGTCCGAGCATCCCTACCAAGGCCACCGGTCCCAGTTGGAGGTCGAGTTCCGCGACCGGCCCGGCGTGAAACTCCTGACGTCGCCGAAATTCCACAGGGGACTGCCCATGCGCGGGCTCATCACCGGGTGCGGCTGGTTCATCGGCGCATTTCACCCACTACTGGCTGCGCGAACACCCGACGGACGAGGTGATCGCGCTCGATGCCCAGACATAGTGAGGTGTCCGCGCAAACCTGCCGCCGGACGTGCCGTTCGTGCACGCGGACATCGCTTCCCACCGACGTGTCCGGCGTGGACGTGGTGGTCAACTTCGCGGCGGAGTCCCGCAACAGCCTCGCCGTGCTGGATCCCGAACGCTTCTTCCGCACCAACGTTCCCTGCACGCAGGCGTCGCTGGAGTCCTGCCGTCGTGCGGGCGTCCGGCGGTTTCACCATGTGTCGACGTGCAAGGTGTACGGGGAACTCGCGCTGGACGAGACCGCGTTCCACGAGGAGTCGCCCTATCGGCCGCGCACCCATATGACGTGTCGGAGGCCGGCGCGGACCACGCCGTGCGGTCGCGCTAGAAGAAGATCGACTGGCGGAAGGCAGACCCCCACCCTCCCGGGGGCGTCCCTGTTCCAGCGTATCGTGCCGCTGACCAGCACAAACCGCTGCTCGGCGATCTGTGGACAACTACGGGACGATTCACCCGACTGTGAGGGCTCCGCGAGGCTCGACCACTGCCGGGCCATCGACGCGGTGCTGCGGGACGGCGTCGTCGGCGAGACCTACCACGTGGGCACCGGCGTCGAGGCGAACGTCGACCAGATCGCCGACCTCGTGCTGGACGAACTGGGCCTGCCGTCGTCGCGGAAGTCCGTCGTGGCCGACCGTCCCGGCCACGACCGCCGCTACCTGCTGGACTCGGCCCGGATCGGGCGTGAGCTCGGGTGGCGCCCGGAGATCGGCTTCGAGGCCGGAGTCCGGGACACCATCCGCTGGTACGCCGCCAATCGTGCCTGGTGGGAGCCGCTGCTCCAGCGCAGCACGATCGACGAGACCGCCTGGGCGACTACTGCGCGTTGAGCGCCGCGTAGCCCGGCTTGATCAGCTCGTTGATGATCGCGAGCCGCTCGTCGAACCCGATGAACGCCGACTTCATGGCGTTGATCGTGAACCACTGCAGGTCCGCCCAGCCGTAGCCGAACGTCTCGGCCAGCGCGGCGAACTCGCTCGACAGGCTGCAGTCGCTCATCAGGCGGTTGTCGGTGTTGACCGTGACGCGGAACCGCAGCTTGGCGAGCAGGCCGATCGGGTGGTCGGCGAGCGTCGGCGCGGCGCCGGTCTGGAGGTTCGACGTCGGGCACATCTCCAGCGGGATGCGCCGGTCGCGGACGTAGCCCGCCAACCGTCCCAGCTGGACGGTGCCGTCGCCGGACACCTTGATGTCGTCGACGATCCGCACGCCGTGGCCGAGTCGTTCGGCGCCGCAGTGCTGGATCGCCTCCCAGATGGACGGAAGGCCGAACGCCTCACCGGCGTGGATGGTGAAGTGCGCGTTCTGCTGGCGCAGGTACTCGAACGTGTCGAGGCCCCTGGTGGGAGGGAACCCGGCCTCGGGCCCGGCGATGTCGAACCCGACGACCCCGAGGTCGCGGTACCGGACGGCCAGTTCGGCGATGCGCAGCCAGCCCTCGTTCTGGCGCATGGCGCACAGCAGGGTGCCGACGCGGATCTTGCGGCCGGTCTCGGCGACGCGGGCGGCACCGATGCGGAAGCCCTCCTGAACGGCCTCGACGACCTGCTCCAGGGAGAGGCCCTTCTCGGTGTTCAGCTCTGGGGCGTAACGGATCTCGGCGTAGACGACACCGTCCGCGGCGAGGTCCTCGACGGCCTCGGCGGCCACGCGGACCAGCGACGCCTCGTCCTGCATGACACCGCACGTGTGGGCAAAACCTTCGAGGTAGCGCACGAGCGAGCCGGAGTTGGCGTTGTCGCGGAACCAGCCGCCGAGGACGCCCGCGTCTGTGGTGGGCAGGCCCTGGTAGCCGGTGGCATCGGCGAGTTCGATCACCGTCTGCGGGCGGAGGCCACCGTCGAGGTGGTCGTGCAGCAGCACCTTCGGCGCGCTGCGGATGGACTCCAAGGTAAGCGGCGTGGACATTGCTACACGTTACTCCAGGCGCCACACCCTCCCGACCTGGTGAACCAGGCCGACACGCCGCCGTCAATCAGGTCCAGATGATCTTGTAGCCGATATGATCATTTGTCGGTTGCCCGTCGTTGCAGATCCGTGATCAGCAACTTTCTGCAACCAACGCGAGGCTTGAGTCACCCCAAGGTAGGAACATCAACGGCCGCTACCGCCCGCTGCCGACCCGTCACCAAGCGTTCAGAGTAGTCGGGTAGCCTGATCGGGTCAGTTGCCCGTCCGCACCCGGCCGTTCTGTGACGGGGGTGGTACAGCGACGTCCCGCGACGCGGATAGGCTCCCGTGGTCTCCCCCTCCCCTGGACGAAGGCACTCAGCCGTGACAGAGAACAACAACTCCACGATGTCCTTCGATCGGATGCGCAACATGCTCACGCGCGCCGCGGAGATCCGTGAGAGCGAGCAGCAGCAGATCTTCGACGCGCTGGACGAGATCCACGCCCGGATGTCGCCTCTGGAGTCGCTGGGTTCGGTCCGCAAGCGCCTGTCGGAGCTGCCGGATCGCACCGAGGTCAGCGTTCTCGCTGAGCGCCTGGACGAAGCCCTCGCCAAGCTGGAGGCCCAGGACAACGCCGTCGCCGACATCGGTCGCGCGGTCGACGCCCTGGTGGACAAGCTCGCCAAGCCGTTCGCGCAGCTGGACGGACGCCTCGACGGCGTCGCCGGCCGCTTCGAGGGCGTGGCCGGTCGCATGGACGGCCTGGAGGACAAGCTCGCCTCCATCCACAAGCGCATCGACGACCTCGACGGCCACATGGACAAGCAGGACGGCAAGGTCGACGCGATCCCGGGCGCCGTCACCAACCCGCTGCGCGAGCGCATCGAGGCCCTCGAAGCCGCGCTGCGCGGCCGTCTCGACGAGGTCGACGAGGGCGTGCACGAGCACCTCGACGGCACCCGCGAGGCGCTGCAGAAGATCCTCGCCGAGTCGTTCTCGTCCGTCCACGGCCGCGCCGACGAGCAGCGTGACGCCCTCGCCGCTGCCCGCGCCGAGCTGGTCACCACGATCGCCGAAAGCCGCGGCGAGCTGGCGGGCGCCATCACCGACAGCCGCGAGAAGCTGACGGGCGCGCTCACCGACCGCCACAACCAGCTGGCCGCGTCGCTGACCGAGACCCGCGACTCCCTCGCCGGTTCGCTCGACCAGACCCGCACCGAGCTGTCCGGCGTCGTGGCGGAGACCCGCGACTCCCTGGCCGGCTCGCTCGCCGAGACCCGAACCGAGCTGTCCGGCGTCGTGGCGGAAACCCGCGACTCGCTCGCCGGTTCGCTCAACGAGACGCGCGAGTCGCTCGCCACCTCGCTGGCCGAGACCCGCGACTCCCTGGCCGGCTCGCTCGCCGACACGCAGAACGTCGTCAACGGCAAGCTCGACGAGGCCCGCACCGCCCTGTACGCCGCGATCGAGCAGTCGCGCGACCAGGTCGACGCGGCCGACCGCCTCGAGTCCCTGGCCCGCCGCCTCGAACTCGTCACGTCGCAGCTCGACAACATGACCAACCGCCTCGACAAGGTGGAGGACGGCTTCGCCGCCCGCATCACCGAGCTCGGCGGCACCGTCGACGCGAGCCTCACCAAGGTCGCCGAGACCGTGGGCGCCCGCCCGGACACCGACTCGCTGCAGTCCCTGGTCCGCAAGTCCAACCAGGAATCCGAACTGCGCATCGGCGGTCAGCTCGACGAGGCCATGGCCACCTTCGCCGAACTCATCCTCGGCGGCGGCTCGCCCACGCCTCCCCCGCCGCCCACCGCCCTGCCGCGCCCGCAGCGCCGCACGCGCAAGAACGGCGGCCCGAAGCCGGCGAACGGCGGCAAGGACATGGACGACGACGACCTGGCCGCCGAAGGCGCCTGATCGCCTGACGTTTCCTCGCGGAACGGCCCCTGGAGCAACGTCGCTCCGGGGGCCGTTCGTCGTCTGCGGCCGTAGGCTCGGCGTGTGGGCGAGGAAACATGCTGGGGTGAACGACCTGGTCCGCGACCTCGTGCCCGAGCTGGGACTTCCGGTGAGGCCCGCCGTGCGTTGAACCGGCTCGGCTCCCGGCACGTGACCACGGGAGAGCGCTCACACGTCGGGTCGTTATGCTCGCGGCCATCTGGGGGCGTCCAGAAGGGATAGTCCGTGCAGCAACAGCGACTCATCGCCGACCGCTACGCACTCCTGGCCGAACTCGGCAGAGGTGCGATGGGTGTCGTGTGGCGCGCCCAGGACCAGCTGCTCGGCCGCTCGGTCGCGCTCAAGGAACTGCACCCGCCGCAGGGCATCGCAGCCGAGGAGTTCGCGGTGCTGGAGGAGCGGATGCTCCGGGAGGCACGGACGGCAGGACGCCTCAACCACCCGGCGGTCGTCACGGTTTACGACGTCGTCAGGGAGAACGGGCGCACCTACCTCGCGATGGAACTGGTCGACGCGCTGGATCTGGCGACCATCGTGAAGAACCACGGGCCACGCGACTCGACCTGGATGGCCGGGGTGGCGTTGCAGGTGCTGGGGGCGTTGGAGACCGCCCATCAGGCCGGCATCGTGCACCGCGATGTGAAGCCCAGCAACATCATGGTGCGGCCGGACGGGGCCGTGAAGCTCACGGACTTCGGCATCGCGCAGGCCATGGACGATCCTCGGCTGACGCACAACGGCGGCATCATCGGGTCGCCCGCGTACATGTCGCCGGACCGGCTGAGCGGCTGGGAGGCCTCGCCCGCGTCCGACCTGTGGGCGTTGGGCGTCACGATCGCCAACGCGGTCGAGGGGATCAGTCCGTTCGAGCGAACGTCCACGGCGTCCACGTTGCACGCCATCATGAACGAGCCGCCGGTGTTGAGGAACGCCTCGCCCGCGCTGGCTGAGGTCATTCGCGGGTTGCTGACGGTGGATCCGGCGCGGCGGCTCACGGCGCCGCAGGCGAGGCAGATGCTCACGGCGATCGTGCAGGGAACGGCGGTTCCCCAGCTGCAGGGCACCAGGCAGCTCGAACCGGGTGGCAGCAAGAAGAAGCGGCTCGTCACCGTTGGCGCGATCGTGCTGGGCGTGGTGGTGCTGGCGGGTGCGGCGTTCGCCGGTTACCAGGCCTTCAAGCCCAAAGAGACGAACACCAACAACGCCGGCCAGTACACCGAGCAGCCGCAAACCGGTGAGAACTCCGGCGAGTGGACTGATCCGCAGGAGCTGCCGGTGGGGGCGGCGTTGCCGTCGCGGCGCATCGCCACGTTCGGGCGGGGCGGGGACGTGCCCGAGTGGAACCTGTCGGGTACGCAGTGCGGCAAGGACTTCCTGACGCAGGGGTCTCCGGTGCGGCAGGACGTGCCGTGCAGCGGGCCGCACGGGATTCAGCTGTTCTCGGCCGCGACGCCCATGTGGGACAAGCCGAAGGACATCGCCTACCCCGGCGAGAAGTGGCTGGCCGACTTCGCCAAGGACTACTGCACCGAGCAGTTCAAGGTCATCGAGCCGAAGATCAAGGAGCCGCTCGGCTTCACCGGGCTCGTGCCCACCCAGAAGGAGTGGGAGGCCTACAACGACGCCGCGGCGCCGGGCCGCCAGGAGGTCCTGTGCGTGCTGTGGAAGCAGGACAGGTCGCCCCTGGCGGGCTCGCTCGTCGGCTGACGCACCCCTGAGAACGCGGCCCCGGAACCCACCTCGGTGACCGGGGCCGTTCTGCGTCTGAGCAGCTGTTTCGGGCAACCTGAACGCTTTCGCGGCGCGTTGGCAAAGACGGGGTGCAAGGGAAGCAAACCCGAGGAGCTTCATGTCGTCAGACGCGGAACTGATCGGCAGATCGCTGCGGGGAGACGCGGACGCCTTCGTCGAGGTGATCAGCCGGCACGAGGCGGCGATCGGCACCTATCTCGCCCGCAGGGTGGGACGGCAGGCCGCCGAGGACGTGCTCGGCGACGTGTGGGTGGCGGCCTACGAGTCCCGCTCGACCTACGACCGCTCGTACCCGGAGGCCAGACCATGGCTGTACGGGGTCGCGCTGAACAGGCTGCGGCGGTACTGGCGGTCCGCACCCGCGGACGCTCCGGCACCGGACCTGACCGGGGTGGCGAGCGACTGGGATCCGTGGCCGGCGGTGGAAGCGCGCGTGGACACGCAGGCGTTGCTGCGCACGGCGCTGGCCCGGCTCAAACCGCAGGAGCGGGAAGTCCTGGGCCTGGTGGCCTGGGAGGACCTGACCGTCGCGGAGGCCGGGCGCGTGCTCGACATTCCCGCCGGCACGGCACGCCGGCTGCTGCACCAGGCGCGCAAGGCGTTGCGAACGGCCCCGGAAGTGGTCGCGTTGCTGCAAGTTCCGACGACGTGAGAAGGCGACTCATGGACGAAATGGATCTGATGAAGAAGCTGAGTGATGTGCCGTCCCCGAGCCCTGAGGCCTACGACCGGGCGCGCGCGGCGTTGCAGACGGCGATGACGGAGACCGAGACCCCCGAGAACGCGGTGGTCGTGCGGCCGAGGCGCTGGTCCTTCTGGTCCAAGGCGGGTGTCACGGCCGTCGGCGCGGCGGCGGTCGCCACGGCCGTGGTGATGGGCACGACGGGCGGCACCACCCCGACCGTCGCACCGGACGTCCAGGCAGCCGCACCGGTGGTCGAGTCGCCGCTGGTGAAGCTGGCCTCCCAGGTGGCCTCCCAGGTCAAGGCGTCCGCCCCGCTGCCGGGTGACGCGTCGATGGTCATCGGCACGAAGACCGCACCGGACGGCTCGCCGTACCTCCACTACACCGTCTACTCCGACAAGGGCGAGGTCTTCAAGGGAGACTCACCGCAGACCTTGCGGAACTCGGTGGCGAAGAAGGACGACGGCGCCACGCAGTACGACAAGAACGTGATGGCGGCGGCTCGCCAGGCCGCGACCGGCGACGTGGAGAAGGCCAGGATCGCGATGCTCACCGCCGCCGGCAACTCGCTGGGCCTCGGCCTGAGCCCCGCCGACGCGGACAAGGCGTGGGCGGAAGCCGAGGCGAAGCTCCAGAAGGAACTGGGCGACATGGGGAAGAAGCTCCCCGGCCCCAGGCCGCGTCCGACGGGCGAGGAGCTGGAGACCCTCCTGTCCAACCACCTGTGGAGCAGCAGCACGTACGCGCTGTTCGTGGGTGCCGCCAACCCCGACGTCCGCGCGGGTGTGCTGAAGCTGCTCGCCACCATCAAGCAGGTGACCGTCGGCGAGGCCGTCATCGACGGTCAGCGCGCGCTGACCATCAGTGCGACTCCCGAAATCCTGGGCGGGGACGCGTCGGCGGTGCTGAGCATCAACGCCGAGAACGGCCTGCCCATCCGCGACGAGGTCTTCCCCAACCCGAACTCGGCTACCCCGTCGAAGCAGGCGATGGTGACCTACCAGTCGTCCCGGGTGACCCTCGCCAACGTGGCGGCGGGCGTGATCTGAGCACTCCGCTGAACCGTCTCCGGGAGAGCAGGCCTCGTGCCTGCTCTCCCGAAGGCGGTTAAGCTTCTAACCTCGGATGGTGTCGATCACCAGAGGGGACCGCTCCGGCGCGGAATCCGTTACCTCGTAGGCACCTTCCAACGCCTGCAGGGCTCCGGCGATCGCGTCCGGGGTGTCGGTGTGCAGTTCCAGCAACGGTTGCCCGGCCTCCACCGCGTCGCCCGGCTTGGCCAGGCAGAGGACGCCGGCACCGAACTGCACCGGGTCCTCCTTGCGGGCCCGACCGGCACCGAGACGCCACGCCGCCACACCTACGCCGTAAGCGTCCAAAGTGGACAGCACACCCGACGCGGGCGCCTCCACCACGTGCTTGTGCGACGCGACCGGCAGCGCAGCATCGGGATCGCCGCCCTGGGCGCTGATCATCCGCGCCCACACCTCGTAGGCCTCACCGGAAGCCAGCACCGCGGCCGGGTCGACGGAAATCC
The DNA here is from genome assembly GCF_043632865.1 of Lentzea sp. JNUCC 0626. NCBI lineage: Bacteria > Bacillati > Actinomycetota > Actinomycetes > Pseudonocardiales > Pseudonocardiaceae > Lentzea > Lentzea sp. JNUCC 0626. Next base: position 8,128,321 of record NZ_CP171635.1, on the reverse strand, counting down.
CCGCCAGCGACAACATCTCGCGGGCCAGGGCCACCGTCAGCTCCACCACGTCGGCAGGGCCGCCGCCGCGCAGCACGTCGACGGACTCGGCCACCTCGACCGCGTTGCCGACGGCACGGCCCAGAGGCACGGACATGTCGGTCAGCAACGCCGAGATGCGCACGCCGTGCTCGACACCGATGGCCACCAACGCTTCGGCCAGAGCGCGAGCAGAGCCGAGGTCCTTCATGAACGCGCCGGAGCCGACCTTCACGTCCAGCACCAGCGACTCGGCGCCCTCGGCGATCTTCTTCGACATGATCGAGGACGCGATCAGCGGAATCGCCTCGACGGTTCCGGTGACGTCCCGCAACGCGTAGAGCTTGCGGTCAGCCGGAGCAAGTCCTTCGGTGGCAGCGCAAACGACGGCACCGACCGAGCACAGCTGCGCCATGATCTCCGAAGTGGACAGTGCGGCCCGCCACCCGGGAATCGACTCCAGCTTGTCCAACGTCCCGCCGGTGTGGCCGAGACCGCGACCGGACAACTGAGGAACGGCAGCGCCACAGGCGGCGACGAGAGGCGCCAGCGGCAACGTGATCTTGTCGCCGACCCCGCCCGTCGAGTGCTTGTCCACAGTCGGGCGATCGACGTGCAACGCCAACCGCTCGCCGGACGAGATCATCGCCTGCGTCCAGCGCGCGGTCTCGGCGGCGGTCATGCCGTTGAAGAAGATCGCCATCGCCAGAGCGGACATCTGCTCGTCCGCCACGGCGCCACGGGTGTAGGCGTCGATGACCCAGTCGATCTGTTCACCGGAAAGCACAGCACCGTCGCGCTTGGCGCGAATGACGTCCACCGCCGAGAAGCTCATGGCAGGTCCTCCGGTCCGAACGCGTCCGGCAGCACCGAGGACATCGGCAGGATCCCGGACGGCGTGTCCACCAGGCAGTCGCGGCCGCCCAGCTCGTACAACACCTGACGGCAGCGACCGCACGGCATCAGCAGCTCACCGGCGCCGCTGCGACACGCGACCGCGACGAACCGGCCGCCGCCCGTGAGCTGCAACTGCCCGGCCATCGCGCACTCGGCGCACAGACCGACGCCGTACGAGGCGTTCTCGACGTTGCACCCGGTCACGATGCGGCCGTCGTCGCACAGGGCCGCGGAACCGACCTGCAACCCCGAGTACGGGCAGTGGGCGAACGACGCCGCTTCCACTGCCCGTGCCCGCAACAGGTCCCAGTCGACCTCAGCCACGGCGGTAGACCAGACCGTCGGCCGCCGGCATTCGCAATCGTTGCGACGCGACGGCGAGCACGGCCAACGTCACCATGTGCGGCGCGTAGGACACGAACTCGCTCGGGATCTCGTCGAGGCTGATGTACAGCAGGTACATCAGCACGGCCACGACGATCGCCGCCGCCGCGGAGAACCACTTCTGCCGGATCAGCTGCCACACCACGATCACGGCGAGCAGCAGCACAACGCCGTAGACCAGCGCCAGCACCGTTTCGCCACCGGACCGCAGCTGCAGGCCGTCGGCGTACCCGAACAGCGCCGCACCACCGAGCAGACCACCGGGCCGCCAGTTGCCGAAGATCATCGCGGCGAGGCCGATGTAGCCACGACCGCCGGTCTGACCCTCCAAATAGGACAGCTGACCGGGGTTGAGCACCAGCGAGGCGCCACCCAGACCGGCGAGACCACCGGAGACGATCACCGCGACGTACTTGTGGAAGTACACCTTCACGCCCAGCGAGTCCGCCGCGTGCGGGTTCTCGCCGACCGAGCGCAGGCGCAGGCCGAACCGGGTGCGCCAGAGCAGCCAGTACGACAGCGGCAGCAGCAGGATCGCCAGCATCGTCAACGGCGAGACGCCGGTGACGAGGCCGCGCAGGATGCCCGCGACGTCCGAGATGAACAGGCGCTGGCCCGCTTCGAGTTCGCCGAGCCAGTCACCGAGACCAGCCACCGAGAACGTGTCGAACGACTGCACCGGCGGGGACTGGCGCGGGTTGTTCGAGATCGGGAAGAACACCAGCGTCGACAGGTACTTCGTCAGACCGGCGCCGAGCAGGTTGATCGCCACACCGGAGACGATGTGGTTGACGCCGAACGTGACCGTCGCGATCGCGTGCAGCAGACCGCCGAGCGATCCGAACACCACGGCGGCGACGACGGCGGCCCACGGACCCCACTGGTACCCGGCCCACGCCGCGCCCCAGGTGCCCATGATCATCATGCCTTCGAGGCCGATGTTGACCACGCCGGCGCGTTCCGCCCACAGACCACCGAGACCGGCGAGCAGGATCGGCAGCGCGAGCCGCACCGCCGTCTGCGTCGTGCCGGACGACGTGAGCTGTGGGAACCCGGTCTGCATCGACGTGATCGACAGCAACGCGATCGCGCCCGCGACACCGAGCATGGCGACGGCCCAGCCGGGGACCTTGCGCTTGCGAGGCGCCGCCGGGATGTGCGGCTTCTCCTCCATCGTCGAGATCACGCGGCACCTCCGACAGTTCCGAGCTCACGGCCGACGCGACGCTGTTCCGAGGCCAGCTCGAAGCGACGCACCACCTCGTAGGCGACGACGACCGACAGGACGATCGAGCCCTGCATGATGGTGACGATCTCCCTGGGCACCCCGACGTTGTCGAGCGCGAGGCCCGCCTTGTCGAGGAACGCCCAGAGCAGCGCGCCGAACGCGATGCCACCGGGGTGGTTGCGGCCGAGCAGCGCGATCGCGATGCCCGAGAAGCCGATGCCCGCGGTGAAGTTCAGGCTGAACGTGTGGTCGCGGCCGAGCAGTTCCGGCAGCGAGATCAGGCCCGCGATGGCGCCCGAGATCAGCATCGAGACCAGGACCATCTTCTTGGCGTTGACGCCACCGGCGGACGCGGCGGTCGAGGACTCGCCGGACGCGCGCAGCTCGAAGCCGAAGCGGGTCTTGTTCATCATGATCCAGTAGCCGACGCCCAGGGCGATGGCCACGAAGATGAAGCCGAACATCGTGCCGCCGCCACCGAACGAGATGCCGGGCATCCAGCCGCTCTCCGGGATCTCGGCGGTGCGGATGTTGTTGCCCCGCAACTCACCGAAGACGTCCCGGCGGATCAGGTAGGCGGACAGGCCGATCGCCAGGCCGTTCATCATGATCGTCGAGATGACCTCGTTGACGCCCCGGGTCACCTTGAGGATCGCGGGGATCGCGGCCCAGGCGGCACCGGCGATCGCGGCCACGATGATGATCACCAGCGTGTGGATGCCGGTGGGCAGCGCGATCGAACCGCCGACCACGGCCGCCACGACGGCGGCGACCCGGTACTGGCCCTCGACACCGATGTTGAACAGGTTCATCTGGAACCCGATGGCCACCGCGAGCGCCGCGATGTAGTAGATGCCGGTCGAGTTGATGATGTCGACGAACGTCGTGCCCTTGCCGACCTGCGTCACCATCGCACCGAACGCGCTGAACGGGTTCGCGCCCGAGATGACGAGCGCGACACCGCACAACAGCATCGAGAAGACGATCGCCAACGCGGGCGGCAGGAGTTTGCCGCGCAGGTGTCCCATCAGTTCTCGCCTTCCTCGACGACAGCGGTCTCCTGGACCGCTGCGCTCGTGCTGCCCGCACCGGTCATCGCGCTGCCGAGGTCCTCGGGCGTGACGGTGTTCGGGTCGGCGTCGGCCACCAGACGGCCGCGCAGCATGACCTTGATCGTGTCCGACAGGCCGATCAGCTCGTCCAGGTCGGCGGAGATCAGCAGCACGGCGAGGCCGGCGGCACGAGCGCGCTTGATCTCGTCCCAGATCAACGCCTGCGCGCCGACGTCCACACCGCGGGTCGGGTGCGACGCGATCAGCAGCACCGGGTCGCCGGACAACTCGCGGCCGACGACCAGCTTCTGCTGGTTGCCACCGGAGAGCGCCGCCGCCGGGACGTCGATGCCGGGCGTGCGGACGTCGAAGTCCGCGACGATCCGCTCGGTGTCCTTCTTCGCGCCGTCGGTGTCGAGCCAGATGCCCTTCGACGTCGGCTTGCGCGTCTGGTAGCCGAGAATCCGGTTGTACCAAAGAGGTTGCGTGAGCAGCAGGCCGTGGCGGTGGCGGTCCTCGGGGATGTACCCGATGCCCGCCTCGCGCCGGGAGAGCGTGCCCAGCTTGGTGATGTCCTTGTCCTGCAACGTGATCGTGCCGCTGCCGGCCTTGCGCATACCCATGATCGTCTCGACCAGCTCGGTCTGGCCGTTGCCCTCGACGCCCGCGATGCCGACGACCTCGCCGGACCGCACGACCATGTCGACGTCGTCGAGGATCGGCCGCGAGCCGTCCGGGGTCATGAGCTTCAGGCTCTTGACGTCCAGCACGACCGTGTCGGTGACGGTGGACTCGCGCGTCTCCGGGCTGGGCAGTTCACTGCCGACCATCATCTCGGCGAGCTGCCGGGAGCTGACGGTCTTCGGGTCGGCGCTGCCCACGGTCGTGCCGCGGCGGATCACCGTGACGGAGTCGGCGATCGCGCGGACCTCGTCGAGCTTGTGCGAGATGAACAGGAACGTGTAGCCCTGCTCCTGCATGCCGCGGACGGTGTCGAACAGCTCGTTGACCTCCTGCGGCACGAGCACGGCGGTGGGCTCGTCGAGGATGATCACCTTGGCACCGCGGTAGAGCACCTTGAGGATCTCGACGCGCTGGCGGTCGGCCACGCCGAGCTGCTCGACCAGGACGCCGGGGTCGACGTTCAACCCGGTCTTGCCGGAGAGCTCGATGATGCGCGCGCGGGCCTTCTTGCCGATGCCGTGCATCGCCTCGGCGCCCAGGACGACGTTCTCCTGGACGGTGAGGTTGTCGGCGAGCATGAAGTGCTGGTGCACCATGCCGATCCCGGCCTTGATGGCGTCGGACGGCGTGCGGAACCGCACCTGCTCACCGTTGACCTCGATGGTGCCCTCGTCCGGCGGCTGCATGCCGTAGAGGATCTTCATCAGGGTCGACTTGCCCGCGCCGTTCTCGCCGCACAGGGCGTGGACCTCGCCGCGGCGCACGGTCAGGTGGACGTCGCTGTTGGCGACCACACCGGGGAATCGCTTGGTGATGCCTGTGAGCACCACCGCGGGGTGTACGTCCGTCCCTGCGGACGTGGAACTGCTCATCGTCGAGTGCTCCTCCTACCACGCACCAGGCCCTGCGAGGTCATTCCTCACAGGGCCCGGATGCTGCGGTTACGCGGTACTACGGCTTGTCCGCGACCTTGATCTTGCCTTCGATGATCTGCGCCTTGTAGCCCTCAAGGATGCCCTGGAGCTTCGCGTCGATCTTGCCACCCGACGTGGCGTAACCGACACCGTCCACCTTCAGGTCGAAGACCTTCGGCAGACCGGCGAGGTCGTTCTTCGCGACGGCCTTGACGTAGTCGTAGACCGCGACGTCGACGCGCTTGAGCATCGACGAGACGATGACGTCCTTGGTGTCGGCGACGGTCGCCTGGTTGTACTGGTCGGAGTCGACGCCGATGGCCAGCACGTTGGCCTGCTTCGCGGCCGAGAAGATGCCCTTACCGGACGCACCCGCGGCCTGGTAGATGACGTCAGCACCCTTGTCGATCTGGCCCTTCGCGGCTTCCTGACCCTTCGGGGCGTCCTGGAAACCGGTGAAGTCGCCGGCCGGGGTGATGTACTTCTTCTCGATCTGGATCTTCGGCGCGGCGGCCTTGGCACCCTGGAAGTAGCCCGCCTCGAACTTCTGGATCAGCGGGATCTCGACGCCGCCGACGAAGCCGACGTGGCACTTCTTGCTCTGGTACGCGGCGATGACGCCGGCCAGGAAGGAGCCCTCCTGCTCGGCGAACAGCAGCGGGGTGACGTTCGCGGCACCCTCGACGGCCGAGTCGACCAGGCCGAACTTGACGTTCGGGAACTCACCGGCGACGAGCTTCATCGACTCGGCGTAGGCGAAGCCGACACCGATGATCGGGCTGAAGCCCTCGGACGCGAGCTGGCGCAGACGGGTCTGCTTGGCGGACTCGTCCTCGTTCGGGGCGGCGGAGAGCTCGCGGGTGTTCTCCTTCTTCACGCCCATGTCCGCGATGGCCTTGTCCAGACCGGCGGCGGCGGAGTCGTTGAACGACGCGTCGCCACGGCCACCGATGTCGTAGGCCAGGCCGATCTTCAGCGCGCTCGCGTCCACCTTGTCGCCGTTCGCGGCGCTGGTGTTCGAGGTGGCGGGCGCGGTCGGGGCCTCAGCGAACTCGCAGGCGGCACCGGTACCGGTTCCCGTGTTGTTGCTGCCGCCACCCGAGTCCTTCGCGCAGGCGGCCATAGTCATCACGCTGGTCAACGCGATCGCGGCAACCGCGACACCACGCATACGACGACGCACGGCTCGTCTCCTCCCTGAGGTTCATCCCCAACGACGTTGTTGGGTCCTAGACGCGGCACCGTACCTCTTAGTAACCAACCCCGTTGCCGCCAGCACCTACAAAGACCCCTATCGGTTACGCATTCGACGCTTTGGCCGTACGAGTGGTGATCACTCGTGTTCGCCGCGTGGCGATTCGTCCTCTTGAGGCCCTTCTTCGCCTCGATCTTCGTCCGATTGGAGCAGTTCCGCTCGCCAAGCCCACCGCTCCAACGCCCCCGACATGCCCGACACCGGTCCGCCCGCGGGCAGCCGCGGGCGGTTCTCCCTCCCCATGACACCCAGGATGCGCCGACGCTCTGCCGTGCGACTGACTCGGCCATGCCAGTCGGACGATCACCTGACCTGCGGTTCGACGGTGGACGAAATTTCTTGCGGACCCCGTTGAACCGTTCGCGGACCCTCACGCGTGTGGGTGGTGGCAAGTGCCCTTGCCGACGACGGCGGCCCGGACCAAGGCGGAGGTCCAGGCCGCCGTCACCTTTTGTCCCGGTACAAATGCCCGAAATGTGGCGTGGACCGCATCTCCGAATCGATCAAGACCGCTTGGCCGATCGACAGCGTGTCTCATCGGTCACAGAGCGGGTGCGCCTGCTGGGACGCGTCCAACGTGCGGGACTAGCATTTCCCGGTCATGGTCGGGCAGAAACAGTTCGCCGACCACCACCACTGACGTTGGAGGCCGCGGCGCATGACCAGCGCAGGCGCACCCGAGCGGTCGGGCACCACCCGAGGGGGTGGGACGCTCTACCGCGGTGATCTGGGCATGTGGTCCTGGGTCGCCCACCGGATCACCGGTGTCCTCACGTTCTTCTTCCTCTTCAGCCACGTGCTGGACACCGCCCTAGTGCGAGTGTCGCCCAACTCGTACGACTCGGTCATCGAGCTCTACAAGAACCCGGTCGTGAACCTCTTCGAGGTCGGCCTCGTCGGCGCGGTGCTCTACCACGCGCTGAACGGCATCCGGGTCATGTTGGTCGACTTCTGGGAGAAGGGCGCCAAGTACCAGCGGGTCATGCTGTGGTCCGTGCTGGTCGTGTGGGTTCTCGTGATGATCCCCGGCTTCTACTTCATGATGCAGCGCACGATCTCCGAGCTGGTTGGGGGCCACTGACCATGTCACTCGCACTCGACAAGCCCCGCCAGCCGCGCCGCCCCGCCGCCCGTCGCGGCAACGGCGAGCTCTACAGCTGGCTGTTCATGCGCCTTTCCGGCCTGCTGCTCGTGGTTCTGGTGCTCGGTCACCTGTTCATCATGAACATCCTCGACGGCGGCGTACACAAGATCAACTTCGGTTTCGTCGCAGGCCGCTGGGCCTCGCCGTTCTGGCAGTTCTGGGACCTCGCGATGCTCTGGCTCGCGCAGATCCACGGCGGCAACGGCGTGCGGACGGTCATCAACGACTACGCCCGCAAGGACTCCACCCGGTTCTGGTTGAAGATGCTGCTCTACGTGTCGATGGTCCTGATCATCTCGCTCGGCACGTTCGTGATCTTCACCTTCGACCCGAACATCTCGAACTGACCCGCGCGGGGAGCCCACCACAATGCAGTTCCACAAGTACGACGTGATCATCATCGGCGCTGGTGGTGCCGGAATGCGCGCGGCGATCGAGTCCGGCCAGCGCGCCCGCACCGCGGTGCTCACCAAGCTCTACCCCACGCGTTCGCACACCGGCGCGGCCCAGGGCGGCATGTGCGCCGCCCTCGCCAACGTCGAGGAGGACAACTGGGAGTGGCACACCTTCGACACGATCAAGGGTGGCGACTACCTGGTCGACCAGGACGCCGCCGAGATCATGGCGAAGGAGGCCATCGACGCCGTTCTCGACCTGGAGAAGATGGGCCTTCCGTTCAACCGGACGCCCGAGGGCAAGATCGACCAGCGCCGGTTCGGCGGCCACACGCGCAACCATGGTGAAGCCGCCGTGCGCCGCGCCTGCTACGCCGCGGACCGCACCGGTCACATGATTCTCCAGACGCTGTACCAGAACTGCGTCAAGCACGGCATCGAGTTCTTCAACGAGTTCTACGTGCTCGACATCTGCCTGACCGAGACGGAGAACGGCCCGGTCTGCACCGGCGCCGTCGCCTACGAGCTCGCGACCGGTGAGATCCACGTCTTCCAGGCCAAGTCCGTCGTGTTCGCGACCGGTGGTTTCGGCAAGGTCTTCAAGACCACGTCGAACGCCCACACGCTGACCGGCGACGGCATGGGCATCGTCTTCCGCAAGGGCCTGCCCCTGGAGGACATGGAGTTCTACCAGTTCCACCCGACCGGTCTCGCCGGTCTCGGCATCCTGCTGACCGAGGGCGCACGAGGTGAGGGTGCGATCCTGCGCAACGCCTCGGGTGAGCGGTTCATGGAGCGCTACGCCCCGACCATCAAGGACCTGGCGCCGCGCGACATCGTGGCCCGCTCGATGGCCCTCGAGGTGCTGGAAGGCCGTGGCGCCGGTCCGAACAAGGACTACGTGCTGCTGGACTGCACGCACCTCGGTGCCGAGGTCCTGGAGACGAAGCTCCCCGACATCACCGAGTTCGCCCGCACGTACCTCGCGGTCGACCCGGTCGTCGAGCCCGTCCCGGTGTACCCCACCGCGCACTACGCGATGGGCGGCATCCCGACGAACATCCACGGCGAAGTGCTGCGGGACAACGACAACATCGTTCCCGGCCTCTACGCCGCCGGCGAGTGCGCCTGCGTGTCCGTGCACGGCGCGAACCGCCTCGGCACGAACTCGTTGCTGGACATCAACGTCTTCGGCCGCCGCGCCGGCATCGCCGCCGCGGAGTACGCCAACTCCCGCGAGTCCCACGTGGACCTGCCGGAGAACCCGGCCGCCGTCGTCGAGGCGCAGGTCGCCCTGGCGTTGTCGGAGCACGGCCAGGAGCGCGTCGCGGACATCCGCACCGAGCTGCAGGCCACCATGGACGCCAACGCGTCCGTGTACCGCACCGAGGACACGCTGAAGACGGCACTGCACGACGTCCAGGCCCTGAAGGAGCGCTACGCGCACATTCAGGTGCAGGACAAGGGCAAGCGCTTCAACACCGACCTCCTGGAGGCCGTCGAGCTCGGCTTCCTGCTGGAGCTCGCCGAGGTGCTCGTCCACGGTGCGTTGGCGCGCAAGGAGTCCCGCGGCGGTCACGCCCGCGAGGACTACCCGAACCGCGACGACACGAACTTCATGCGCCACAGCATGTTCTACAAGCAGGGCGACAGTCTGACGGCGGACATCCGCATGGACTTCAAGCCCGTGACCTTTACCCGGTACAAGCCGATGGAGCGCAAGTACTGATGACCGCCACCGCTGAAACCACTGCTGGCTCGCGCGGCTCCCAGCCGCCGGTTCCGGACGGCGCTGTCAAGGTCACCGTCAAGATCCGGCGCTTCAACCCGGAGTTCGACGACGAGCCCCGCTGGGACTCGTTCGACATCCCGGCCCTGCCGTCGGACCGCGTGCTGAACCTCCTGCACCACATCAAGTGGTACGTGGACGGCACGCTGACGTTCCGCCGCTCGTGCGCGCACGGCATCTGCGGCTCGGACGCCATGCGCATCAACGGCGTCAACCGCCTCGCCTGCAAGGTCCTGCTGAAGGACCTGCTGCAGAAGGGCGACAAGCAGACCACGATCACCATCGAGCCCATCAAGGGCCTGCCGGTGCACAAGGACCTGCTCGTCGACATGGAGCCGTTCTTCGAGGCGTTCCGCGCCGTCAAGCCGTACCTCGTGACGTACGGCAACGAGCCGACGCGCGAGCGCATCCAGTCCGTCGCCGACCGCGAGCGGTTCGACGACACGACGAAGTGCATCCTGTGCGCCTGCTGCACCACGTCCTGCCCGGTCTACTGGACCGAGGGCTCGTACTTCGGCCCGGCGGCGATCGTGAACGCGCACCGGTTCATCTTCGACTCGCGCGACGAGGGCGCTGAGGAGCGGCTCGACATCCTCAACGACATCGACGGCGTGTGGCGCTGCCGCACCACCTTCAACTGCACCGACGCGTGCCCGCGCGGCATCCAGGTGACGAAGGCGATCCAGGAAGTGAAGCGCGCCCTGCTCTTCAAGCGCGTCTGATCGTTCCGCTCTTCGAAGCGCCGTGCTCCCGTTGGGGCACGGCGCTTCTGCGTTCTCGGGGTCAGCTCACCTCCACGACGTGCACCGGTGGCCGCGGGCGGGCCGCTGCGGCCGCGTGGGCGGCCTTCAGTTCGCGCGCCACGGCTTGCGGGTGGTCACGTAGGCGCGTGGGCAGGGTTTGCAGGACGAGGATTCCTGCTGCCGCGTAGCGGGCGTTGCGAGCCAGGGTGCGTTCGTAGTCGCGCGGACCCAGGTGGAAGGCGCGGGAGTCGATCTCCCAGGCCAGGCCCACGTCGTCGTACCAGGCGTCCGGTCTGCCGATGACCAGGCCGTCCGGGCCCGCGATGGTGGCGTTCCAGTGTTGGGTGGTCAGGCGGATCTTGCGGCTCAGACGGCGTGCGTCGCGTTCGGCCACCGACTCGGCTCTGCCCAGGTCCTTCAGCACGCTTCGGACGAGGTTGGTGCCGTAGCGGTTGGTGCGGGCTTCTGCTGCCAGGTCGGCGACTGTGCAGTGGTTGCGTTGGACGGCCGCGGCTACGAGGGCGGTGGCTTCGTCCTGGGTGCGGAGGAAGCGGCAGGCGTCGACGACGGCCCTCGCCGCCGCGACGACCGGGAAACCGCCGACGTCGGTGGCCGGCGGGACCGGGTCGGCGCGTTCGAGGATCAGCTGGCCGCTGCCCTTGGCCGTGCCTGGGATCAGCAGGTGGATCTCGGGGCCCTTGGCCGGGAGGCCGTGGCGGCGGCAGGCTTCAGCGCCCGTCACCGCAGCGCCTGGGCCTGCTCTGAGGAGGGCGGCGGTCAGGTGTTGGTCCGAGGTGGGCGGACCGTTGTGCAGCAGCACCACGCCTGGGTACATGCGCTGCCACGGTCCGCCCGGGACGCACCTTCGCCACGGGTTGGAGACACCCAGGGACTTCAGGGTGCCGGCACTGATGACGCCGAGATCGCTGCGTTCGCGCAGGTGTTCGATTCGCACGTCACCAGTGTGACGAGGAGCACCGACAGTTTTCGGCGGTCAGCGCCGCGGCTGGCGCCTGGCGCGGTCGAGGAGCATCAGGATCGAGCCGCCGACGAGCATCAGCACGCCGAGCAGCAGCGTCCACACCGGCGAGGTGCCGGTGTTGGCCAGGCGGTTGTCCTGGTGGACCGGGGGCTTGGTGGTGGTCGGCGGCGTCGTGAGCCACGGCTTGGTGGTGGTCGTGGTCACCGGGGGCGTGGTGGTGCCGGACGTCGTGGTCGAGGTCGCCGGCGTGGTGGTCGTGGTCGACGACGGCGGAGTGGTCGTCGTCGAGTCGGTCGTGGTGGTCGTGGAGTCCGTCGTCGTGGTCGTCGACGGCGTGGTGGTCGTCGTCGAGTCGGTCGTCGTGGTCGTGGAATCCGTGGTGGTGGTCGTCGACGGCGTGGTCGTCGTCGTGGAGTCCGTCGTGGTGGTCGTGTACGTCGTCGTGGTGGTCACCGGCGTCGTCGTGGTCGTGCACGGGGTGGTGGTCGTGGTCACGGTGGTCGTGGACGACGTCGGAGGCTCTTCACCTCTCGGCGACGGCGCACGCCATCCGGGACGTTCTTTCGGGCACCACGCAGCGGAGCACACCTGGCCATCCCCGGTGGCCGAAGCTTCCGGGGCGGCACCGTGCAGTGAGACGAGCGTCAACACTGCCCCGGCGGTGAGCACACCGATATAGGCGATACGTGACATGCCACGGATGGTGGCGCGCGGGTACAGCACGTCGGGGCAAAAGCAGGCCCACGTCACCCACGAGTGGTCACGACATCCCCCGATCAGGGTTCGATCAGGTCCAGAAGACCGCGATGCCCACGTTCAGCACGACCAGCGACGCGGCGGTCGGCATCAGCCACGCCGGCGCCTTGGGCTTGTTGACGTTGATCGCCACGACCGCCGCGATGGCCACGACCACCAGCAGCTTCACGCCGATCTTGATGTGGTCGTACTCGACCGAGTCGACCAGGGGGTCGATGGCGACCAGCGCGACACCGGTCAGCAGCTGCAGCGCCGCGCCGTGCAGCCAGCCCTTGTTGACCGGCGCGTCCTTGCCGGCCTTGGCCTGCAACATGATCATCGCGACGAGCATGCCCATGCCGAGCAGGTGCAGGAACACCAGCAACAGGCGTACGAACTCCACAGCGTTTCCCTATCGACGTCGAGTGGCCAGGAAACCCCGCACGCCCAGCACCCCGATGACGGTGCCGAACACGAGCGAGGCGATCACCAGCACCAGGTGCACGGTGAAGAAGGCGGTAGGTCCGTCGCTAAACGAACGTGGGTCCTTCCAGATGTTCTTCAGGAACGTGGGCCAGATCACCCACGACCACACTCCGAAAGCCACCAGGAAGAGTGACATCGGGCGCGAGAGCTTCACGACACCCAGTATCTGACGTGCTGCGTGCAAGCCGCTAAACGGGGGTGGATAGCCTGGGGGGCGTGCCCTTCCCCAAACGGCTCATCGTCGCCCTGGTCCTAGCAACGGCCACCGCCGCGTTCGCCGCACCGACGAGCACCGCACAGCAGGCCGCCGGCTCGGCGCAGTGTGCGAACCGCGAGACCCCTCCGCCCCCGGTGGACACGTCCGAGCAGCCGGCGCCGGGCCAGAAGGCCCCGGTGGCGCTGGAAGTGCCGGAGAAGCCCATCGGCGGTGACAGGCTGGGCGAATGCGGCCTCATCCTGCCGCCGAACTCCGCACAGCCCCCCAGCGGCATCACCGCCGCCTCGTGGATGCTCGCGGACATCGACAGCGGCGCAGTCATCGCCGCGTACGACCCGCACGGCCGTCAGCGCCCCGCGAGCATCATGAAGGTGCTCCTCGCGATGGTCGTCGCCAAGGAACTGCGGGGCGACCTCGTCGTCACCGCCAGCGCGGAAGACACCCAGCAGGAGTGCACCTGCGTGGGCCTGAAGGACGGCGGCCAGTACACGGTCCGCCAACTGCTCCACGGCCTGCTCCTCACCTCGGGCAACGACGTGGCGCACACCCTCGCCCGCCAGTTGGGCGGCGTCCCGAACGCCCTGCGCAAGATGAACGCGATGGCCAAGGAACTCGGCGCGCTCGACACCCGCGCCGTCACCCCGTCGGGCCTCGACGGCCCCGGCACCAGCACCTCGGCCTACGACGTGGGCCTGATCTTCCGCGGCGCGATGAAGTACGACGAGTTCGCGCAGGCCATCAAGCTCCCGCAGTCGACCTTCCCGGGCCGCAACGGGGGCACCATCCCGCTGCTGAACGACAACAAGATGCTCCAGAACTACGAGGGAGCCCTGGGCGGCAAGACCGGCTTCACCGACGACTCCCAGCACACGTTCGTAGGAGCAGCCGAACGCAACGGCCGCCGCCTCGTCGTCGTCCTGCTGCGCGGCCAGCAAACCCCCACCCGCATCGACAACCAGGCGGGCAAGCTCCTCGACTACGGCTTCGCGATGGGCCCGGGCGGCGTGGGCAAGCTGGTGGACGGCGCCCCGCAGCCGAAGCAGAACGTCGTCCCGACCCAAAGCACCAACGACAGCACGGACGTGGCGGCAGGCACCGACCCCGAAACGGGACGCCCGACCCCGACCGCGTTCGGCACGGTGGGCCTACCGATCACCGCAGCGGCCGGACTGGCCCTAGTGGCGGCCCTGGTCCTCGTCCTGCGCAACAAGCGAGCCAAGGCAGCCCGAGCCCGCCGACAGGCCGCACAAGCGGCACAAGGCTTCTGAGGCCCATCCAGGCACAACCCAGAACGAACGGCCCCGGCAGTGGAAACACCACTACCGGGGCCGTTTCGCGTCTGGGCAAACCAACCGCAGTCGCGAACGCAAGGTGACCACCGTCTTGGCCCGGCGCGCGCACGCAACCGGCGGCCACCAACGCAAGCCAACCACCTACGAAACCTGGCGTGGCGAAGCGCAGCGAGCCCGAACGGGCTGATCAGCTCTGGGAAGCGATTCCGCCGCTCATGGCGATTGGGGCTTGACCTTGAGGGGCTGGATGCCAACCTGTCCGGTCCGGCCGGGGAGCTTCTATCCCCCGGCTCTTGAGGCCGCGAATGCATCCAGCTAGAGGCTCAAGGTCAAGCCCCAATCGCAACCCCGCTCACTTCGTCACTGCCTGATGGACCACCCTCGCAAGGCGACACGAACTGTGGGACGCAACCAACCCCGCTGGAACGCAACGGCACCCGGCAAACGCGCCCTACCGACGCCGCCACCGCATCCCGACCACAGCACCAACCAGGGCCCCCACCCCCACCATCAACGAAGGCGAAGGCCCAGACCGAACCGACACCACAGGAGCAATAACCGCAGGCGGCGGAGCCTCAACCACCGCAGGCTCAAGATTCTCCCGAGCAGTAGCCGTCCAAGCCGTGATGAACAAAACGAACTGCGCCACCAGATTCGCGAACACCAGCACACCGATCACCGACCCGAACGCGGCCGAGGTAGGCGACTTGGTCGTGAACGACAAGAAAACAGTGGCAGCCTGCTTCAACACCTCAAACCCGATGGCCGCAGCCAACGCCCCGCGCAACGCCGACCGCCACCCCACGGGCTTCCGAGGCAACCGGGCCAGCACCCACAGGAACACCATCCAGTTGGCCAGCAACGACAGGATGATCGTGCCGATCCGCAACAGCACGTGCGCCCACCCGGCCTCGCCCAGCCCCACCCACTCCAGCACCTGCTCGGCGAACCCGGACCCCAGAGCCGTGATGCCGAACGACAGCACGATCGCGAGCCCCAGCCCCACCAACGCCAGCAGGTCGCGCCAGAGCGTTCCGAGGAACGGCAGCTCGCCCTTCGCCTGGCCCCACTGGGCCGTCAGGGCGTCGCGGAGGTTGCTCATCCAGCCGAGGCCGGAGTAGGCGGCGCCGAGCAGACCGATGATGCCGACGGTGCCCTTGGACTCCAGCGCGGTGTCCACGGCCTCGTTGATCTGGGTGCGCAACTGCTGGTCGGGCACGGCCTCGGCGATGCTGCCCCGCAACGACATCAGCAGATCAGGTTGTGACTGGAGCACGAAACCGGCGACCGCGAAGCCGATCATCAGGATCGGCACGAGGGAGAGCACGCTGAAGTACGTGACCGCAGCGGCGTGCTGAGTGCCGTACCTCTGATCGAACCGCTCGTACGCACGCATGATGTGGTCGAGCCATGCGTACTTCTGCCGCCACTTGTCCACGAGCAAGACGCTAGTGCACTTGCAGTACCCAGGCAGATTACGGAAGAACGAAGCCGATCTTCTCGTAGGTGCGGCGCAACGTGCCCGACGCGGCCTCACGTGCGCGCTCGGCACCTTGGGCCAGGATCTTGTCGAGCGACGCCACGTCGTCGAGGTACGTGCGGACGCGTTCCTGCACCGGCGTGACCCAGTCGGTGAAGACCTCGCCGAGGTCCTTCTTCAGGTCGCCGTAGCCCTTGCCGTCGTAGTCCACGACCAGCGACTCGACCGAACGGCCCGTCAACGCCGAGTAGATCGTCAACAGGTTCGAGACGCCGGGCTTGTTCTCGACGTCGAACAGCACCTCGCGGCCCGTGTCGGTGACGGCCGAGCGGATCTTCTTGGCCGAGCGCTTCGGGTCTTCCAGCAGTTCGACGACGCCGCCGGGGACGGACTTGCTCATCTTCGACGTCGGGTCCTGCAGGTCGAAGATCTTGGCCGTGTCCTTGACGATGTACGCCTCGGGCAGGCGGAACGTCTTGCCGTAGCGGGAGTTGAAGCGCGTCGCGAGGTCGCGGGTCAGCTCCAGGTGCTGGCGCTGGTCCTCGCCGACCGGCACGTAGTGCGCCTGGTACAGCAGGATGTCCGCGGCCTGCAGGATCGGGTACGTGAACAGGCCGACGCCGACGGACTGCTCCTGGCGTGCGGACTTGTCCTTGAACTGCGTCATCCGCGCCGCCTCGCCGAAGCCGGTCATGCACTGCATGACCCAGCCGAGCTGGGCGTGTTCGGGGACGTGCGACTGCACGAACAGGGTCGCCCGATCCGGGTCGATGCCCAGCGCGAGCAGCTGCGCGGCCGAGACGCGGGTGTTCTGCCTCAGGGTCTTCGGGTCCTGCTCCACGGTGATCGCGTGCAGGTCGACGACGCAGTAGAACGCGTCGTGCGCTTCCTGCAGGGCCACCCACTGCCGCACCGCACCCAGGTAGTTGCCGAGGTGGAACGACCCGGCCGTCGGCTGGATGCCGGACAGGACGCGAGGGCGCTTGACGGGCGCGGTCGTGCTTGCGGTCGTGCTTTCTGCGGGGGCGTTCTCCGTGGACACGGACGAAATCTTCTCAGACCAGCCGGATCAGCTCTGCGTGGTGTCCGGCTGCGCCAGGTCGATGCGCTGGTTGGCAGCGATCACCGGGGCCGGCTTGCGCTTCTTGACCAGGCCGTACACCAGGCCGCCGACACCCGCCGCGACCGCGACCAGACCGACGGGACCAGCGGCCGTGCCGGTCATGCTGCTCTCGACCGCAGCGCTCACTACAAGACTCATGCCGTGCACTTGCCGAGCCTCCCCATGGCACAGATCCACCCCGGAACGGGTGAACCTCGCTGACTGAATGGCCGCCAAGCTACCGATCACCGGTAGCGTCTTGCGCGCCGATTCAGACTATCGGTCACTGATGATCGGTTCGCACTCGCCCATATGTCGTAGTCCGCTGACGCGCGTTACGCCCTGCTAGTGATGCCAGGGTCTCAAGCTCACTCACCGTGCGCGCCGACCCGTGTTCGGACCCGGCCATGCGACTGATGGTCTCCTCCATCAACGTGCCGCCGATGTCGTTCGCACCGCCGTTGAGGATCTCCGCGGTGCCTTCGTCGCCGAGTTTCACCCACGAGCACTGGATGTTGCCGACGCGACCGTGCAACGCGAGGCGCGCGAACGCGTGCACTGCCCGGTTGTCCCGGCGACTGGGGCCCGGACGGGCAACGCCCGCCAGGTAGATCGGGGCGTTGCGGTGCACGAACGGCAGCGCGACGAACTCGGTGAGCCCGCCGGTCCGGTCCTGCAGTTTCGCCAGGACGCGGAAGTGCGTGAGCCAGTGGCCGGGGTGGTCGACGTGGCCGTACATCATCGTCGACGACGAACGAATGCCCAGCTCGTGGGCGGTGCCGACGACGTCGAGCCAGGTCGCGGTCGGCAGCTTGCCCTTGGTGAGCACCCACCGCACGTCGTCGTCGAGGATCTCGGCCGCCGTGCCGGGAATCGTGTCGAGACCGGCTTCCTTCAGCTCCGTGAGCCACTCACGCACGCTCACGCCCGCCTTCGCCGCGGCGGAGACGATCTCCATCGGGCTGAACGCGTGGACGTGCATGCCGGGCACGCGCTTCTTGATCGCGCGCACGACGTCGGCGTAGTAGGTCACCGGCAGCTTGGGGTCGATGCCGCCCTGCATGCAGACCTCGGTGGCGCCGTCGTCCCACGCCTCCTGCGCGCGGTCGGCGACGTCCTCGGTCGACAACCTGAAGGCGTCCGCGTCCCGTTCACGTTGTGCGAACGCGCAGAACCGGCAGCCGACGTAGCAGACGTTGGAGAAGTTGATGTTGCGGTTGACGACGTACGTGACGTCGTCGCCGACCACGTCGCGGCGAAGGTCGTCGGCGAGCTTGACCATGGTTTCGAGCGCGTCGCCGTCGGCCGTCAGCAACGCCATCGCGGCGTCGGTGTCGTCCAGCAACGCCCCAGGGTCGTTCGCCGCGATCTTCAGTCCACGTTGGACGTCTTCGGAAAGTCGTTGGGGCGCAACGGGGATCTTCAGCTCGTCCCAGTCGCCGTAGACCTCGTCGAAGTCGCCGCGGCGGTCACTCGTGCGGCCCTCGGTGTCGATCGCGGTGTTGAGGTCCGCGCGACCGAACGTGTCGAGGCCGCCGTCCGGCTCCTGCCACTCGCGGCCGACGACTTCGGCTTCCGGGTTCGCGAGGCCGGTTTCCAGTGCCAGCGCGGAAACGTGGGCCGTGAGCCTCGTGTCGATCCACTGCCCGGCCGCCGCGCGGACGTAGCGCGGGTAGACGTTCAGCCGTTCCTGCAAGGAGAAACCGGCCTGCGCGGTGATGTCGACGAGCTGGTCGACCTGCGGCCACGGCTTCTCGGGGTTCACGTGGTCGGGGGTGATCGGCGAGACGCCGCCCCAGTCGTCGGCGCCCGCGCGGAGCATGAGGTCGAACTCGCCGCCCACGAGGTTCGGCGGCGCCTGCACGCTCACGGTCGACGGCATGACAAGGCGCGCAACGGCAATCGTCGCCGCGAGTTCGGTCAGGTCGGCGTCGGGCATGCCGCGCATCGCCGTGTCCGGCTTGGCGCGGAAGTTCTGGATGATGACTTCCTGGATGTGCCCGTACTGCTTCGCGACTTGACGCATCGCGAGCAGCGACTCGGCGCGTTCGGCGATGGTTTCCCCGATGCCGATGAGGATTCCGGTGGTGAACGGGACGTTCACGCGCCCGGCGTCGGTGAGCACGCGCAGCCTGACCGCGGGGTCCTTGTCGGGGCTGCCGTAGTGCGGGCCGCCCTTCTCGCTCCACAGCCGCTCGGCCGTGGTCTCGAGCATCATGCCCATGCTGGACGCGACGGGCCGCAGCCGCGTCAACTCCTCCCAGCTCAGCACGCCGGGGTTGAGGTGCGGCAGCAGGCCGGTCTCCTCCAGGACGGCGATGGCGCTCGCCCGCACGTAGTCCAAAGTGGACTCGTAGCCGCGCGCCTCCAGCCACTCCTTGGCGGCGGGCCAGCGGTCCTCCGGCCGGTCGCCGAGGGTGAACAGCGCTTCCTTGCACCCCTGCGCGGCGCCGGCCCGCGCGATCGCCAGCACCTCGTCGCGTTCCAGGAACGCGGCGGGCACCTTGTGCGGCACGGTCGCGAACGTGCAGTAGTGGCACCGGTCGCGGCACAGCCTGGTCAGCGGGATGAACACCGACCGGCTGTACGTGACCACCCCCGGCCGCCCCTCCGCGAGCAGGTGCGCGTCCCGCACCTTGCCCGCGGCTGTCAGCAGCGCGTCCAGGTCGTCCTCGCGCGCGTGCAACAACACGGCGGCTTCCGTCGCGTCGAGCACCGCGCCGTCGGAGGCCCGGCGCAGCGCACGCCTCATGGCCGCCGCGCTCGGACGGGGCTGCGGTGGGGTTAGCGAGATGTCCACTGCCACGTCAACGACCTTAGGCCGCTGAAATTCCTGATCACTGCGGGTTGGGTGTGGGACATCCCACTGTCAGCGCACGGACACCAGCAGTTCCGTGTTCCGGTCCAGTGGTGTGCCCAGGGGGTTCGTGCGCGAGTGGATGTCGTTGTAGGTGAACTCGCGGCACAGGCTGGCGAGGGCCGTGTCGGACCTGTCGTCGTAGTCGACCTGGTACGGCGCATCGGCTTCAAGCAACGTCGTGAACAGCGACAACGTGCCGTCGGCGTTGTCCGCGATCTCGATGACGCGGGCGTGCTGCGGGTAGTCGACGTGCGCGGCGGTGTTGATCTCCCAGAAGCTGCGGGACGGCGTTTTGTGCCGGTGCGGCGTGATGACGTTGCGGTGTGTGTGGCCGTTGACCCACGCGAGGACGTTCGGGAAGCGGTGCAGCAGGTTCACGAGCGCGTCGCCGGTCATGCGCGGGTCCAACGGCCGTCGGCGGTCCGGCAGGATGTTGCCCATCGTGCTGCTCGTGTGGTGGCTGAAGAGCACGAACAGCTCGTCCGTGACGTTCTGCCGCTGCGGCAGCCCGAGCCAGTCGTAGTAGAGCGAACTGTTGCGCTTGAGGGTCTTCTCGATCCAGTTGAGCTGGTGCAGCCCGATGGAGCCCGTGGAGAAGCCGGCCAGGTTCGTGGTGTCCATGCTGATGCCCGTGACACCGGGCGCCATCCGGAACGTGTAGAAGACGTCCACGCCATCGGCGTTGGCGTCCGTGTAACCGTGACCGCCCGTCGGCAGATGCTTGCTCACGAACTCACCGGTGTTGAACAGCCGTCGTCTGCTGTCCGGCGTCACGGTGCGGACGACGCCGCCACTGGCGAGGATCGCCATCGCCTCGGGGATCGCCTTGGGGTCGTTGAACGCCTGCGCGACCTTGGCGTTCTGCACGGGGTCGCCGAAGCCGACGATCTTCTTGCGGCCGGTGTACCAGCTGTCGAGCAGCCCGTCCGGCAGCGCGCCGACGACGCTGTCGTCGTGGTTGCCGATCGTCGAGTACCAGGGGATGGTCAGGCCGGGGCTCGTGAAGCTGCGGACAGCCGCGTCCAGCAGGCCGTTGAGCTGCGGAAAGCCCTTGGCCTTGTAGTCGTCGCCGCCGCTCAGGTCCGGCTGCCAGAACGTGCTGATGCCGGCGTTCTGCACGCCTTCGTAGCGGCTGTCGCCGGTGTTGGGCGTGATGCTGCCGCCGTTGAGGACCGTGAGGAACCAGTCGAGCTCGACGTTCTCGTGGTTGTCGGTGTTGTCCCCGGTCGTCATGAGGAAGTCGAACGGCCTGCCGGTGAGCGGACCGTTGCGGACCGCGTTGACCCTTTTGACCAGGCTCGTCGACCCCTGCGTCGCGAGCGCCTCCTGCGGCCGGTGCGCGCTGCTGCCCATGATCGGGTGCAGGTACTCGAACCGGAGCGGGCTCTGAGCGTCGCAGATGTGCATGTCGCTGAACTGCACGAAGCTGGTGAGCGCACTGCGCCGAGCCTCGCGATTGACCTTGGCCGCGACCAGGTCGTTCCGGACGACCGTCGGCCAGCCCGGTCCCGCCTGAAGCCTGCGATAACCGCTGGTGCCGATGGGTGTGGCCGTCGTTTCGAGCGTGGTGCCCGCCGTGTCCGCAAACGCTTGGCCGGGGAGCAACGGCACGCCCGCCGCGCCCACACCCATCGCCATGAGGAAAGACCGTCGCCTGAGCCCTGCCATGCCGCCCCCTTGATTCGAGTACTGAATCGTCTTCATATTCGGGGAACCGGCGGGTTGAATCGAGCCGTCAGGTGGGCGACAGGAGCGATAAAGGCTGGTCGGGCTGGGTCACCCGGAGTAGGTGCAACAGGCACCTCGCGGTTGACGTTGAAGCGTGGTTGCCCAACACAGGGGGTGTGTCTTGGACGATGACTTTCTGCCCAAGCCGAACGACGAGCGCGAGCACAGGAGCCCCGAGGAGGAGTCGGACAGCAACGACCTGGTGGCGATCATCGCGATCGTGGTCGGCGTGCTCTTCCTGATCCTGAGCGTCCCCAGCGTCCCGAAGGCCTTCAGGATCGCCAACGCCGTCGGCACGGCGGGCACCTACGTGGTCGGCGACGTGCCGGAGTGCTCGGTCCGCTGCTACACCCGCACCGGATCGTTCACCAGCGACGACGGCAAGGTGGCACTCACGGGCGTGCACGTGCGCAGCGGCATGCCGCGTGGCCTGAAGAAGGGCGACACGATCCGCGCGTTCGACATCGGCACCCCCGGTGAGGTGTTCACGGACCAGGGGCAGAACGGGTACCCGTACGCGCTGCCGTTCATCTTCGGGGCGGTGGGGCTCGCCGGTGCCGGACTGGGGATCCAGCACCTGTGGGCGACGCGCAGCAGTCGTCGTCAGTCGGAGTAGGTGACCGTCACGGGCGCGTGGTCCGACCAGCGTTCGGCGTAGGTCGCGGCCCGCTCCACCACGGCGGTCTGCGCACGAGCCAAGAGCCCGTCCGTCGCCACCTGGTAGTCGATCCTCCACCCAGAATCGTTGTCGAAGGCCTTACCGCGGTACGACCACCACGAGTACGGACCGGTGACGTCGGGGTGCAGCGCGCGCATCACGTCGTTGTAGCCCGACGCGAAGACGGAGGTCATCCACTCCCGCTCGTAAGGCAGGAAGCCGGACTCCTTCTGGTTCGTCTTCCAGTTCTTCAGGTCTGCCTGCTGGTGCGCGATGTTCCAGTCACCACACACGAGCACCTCACGGCCCGATACGGCCGCCTTCTCTCGCAGCGAGACGAGGTACGGGAGGAAGGCCGCCATGAAGCGGTCCTTCTCGTCCTGCTTCTCGGTGCCCACGTCGCCGGACGGCAGGTACAGGGACGCCACGACGACGCCGGGGAGTTCGATCTCCACGTAGCGGCCGCTCGACTCGAACTCGGCGGTGCCGAAGCCCACACGGACCGATGTCGGTTCTGCGCGCGAGAGGATGCCCACGCCCGCGCGGCCCTTCAGGGACGACGGGGCGTACACGCCGTGCCAGCCGGAGGGTGAGTGGACCTCGGGCGCGAGTTCGATGGGTTCCGCGCGGACCTCTTGGAGGCACACGACGTCTGCGGAGGACGTCGCGAGCCACTCGAGGTAGCCCTTCTTCGCGGCGGCGCGCAGGCCGTTGACGTTGACCGTGGAGACCGTGAGCACGACGGAGGAGCCTACTTGGAGGCCAGGCCCCAGGGCTTCGGGTACTCGGCGTTGCAGCCGGCGCAGTGCGCGGTGAGGTCGAGGTAGCCGACGATGGTGGCCATCTCGTCGCGCGGCAGCGCTAGTTGGCGCTGGCCGTCGATCTCCGTGTAGAGGCCCTGCCACTCCGGGTCGCACGAGCACTGCGCGACGCCCTTGCCTCTGCCCCACCGAAACACGTTCCTCAGCATGCCCGCAAGTTTGCCACACGCCACCGAAGTCGTTCACCGATGCAAAGGCGGACTTCGGCGAGAACGAAACGTTGAAGGCGATCCATTGATCGTGCGGGTATTCAACGGGCATGTTTCTGGCGGGCCCAGAAAATCCCCGAAGCACAAAGCACCAAGGAGAAGACATGAACGCGATCAAGGGTGTTCTCGCCGGTCTCGCCGCCACCGCCGTGCTGTTCGGTGGTGCCGCGCAGGCGTTCGCGGCTCCGGTCACCGAGGCCTCGGCCGAGGCCTCCGCGAACGTGACCGGCAAGGTCATCGCGGTCGTCCACGGCAAGTCCATCAAGGTGAAGGTCAACGCCTCCACGACGGTGGACGTGGACTACAACCTCGTCAAGACCATCATCTCCGGCGAGCTGAAGGTCGGCGCGGACGTCGACGTCAAGGGGATCAAGCTGGGCGGCAAGGTCGTCGCACTGGGCATCATCGTCCTGAAGTAAGTGGGGCGGGAAAAGGCCGGCGCCGCCCTCACGCGCCGGCCTTCTCCAATGCGGCGGCCAGATCTCGGCGGCCGGAAATACCCAGTTTTCGATAGGCGCGGGTCAAATGCAGTTCGACGGCTCGTGGCGTCACGAAAAGTTCGGCCGCGATTTGCCGGTTCGTCAGGCCGTGCACGGCGCGGCGCACGATGTGGTCTTCCTGCGCGGTGAGCACCGAACCCGACGGCACGCGCGCCGGACGTCCGCCCGCCGCGCGCAGTTCCCGCGAAGCAAGGCCCATCAACGAGATCGCGCCGCACCGCTTCGCCACGTCGTGGCCCTGCCGCAACGCCGCCAGCGCTTCCGGTCGGCGCCCGGCGACCCGCAGGCCCACGCCCCAGTCGACCAACGCCCGCGCCAGCTCCAGCCGCGCCGGGGTGTTGCGCAGCACGACGACGGCCTCCTCCAGCAACTCCAAGTCGCCAGACACCACACCGGCGACCCGTGCCGCAACGCCGACGGGCACGGAAAGGCCCCAGTCGCGGGCCACTTCGAGCTCCTGGAACGCCAGGAACGACGCCTGGTCGTGCTCCCCCAACGCCATGTGCGCCAACGCCGCGTGCGAACGCCACGGCTGCAACGACGGGTTGCGCGCGCCGCGCCGTTCCATCCGTTGGCCGCACACGAGGTGGTCGCGCAGAGCGGAAACCGGGTCGCCCAACGCCATATGCAGGCGACCGCGTTGGTGCAGCAGCACGGTGTAGTGCGAGTACTCGGGCAGGTCGCCGTCCAGGGACCGTTCACGCAGCAGCGCCGACGCCGACACCGTGTCGCCCGTGTCGACCCACGCGCCGACGAGTCCCGCGACACCGGCCACCACGTTGTCGTCCTGGTGCGCCCCAAGGGAATCCAGCCGCGCCAACGACGCGAGCCCGAGCTGTTCCGCGACCGCGAGCAACCCCAGCCGGCGTGCCACGTGACACCGCAGTCCCTGCACCAGAGCAGCACAAAGCCCCAGATCACGTTCGGACGTCACCCGCAACGCCTCGTCGCACTGCCGGTCCGCGAGCTCGTACTCGTCGATCCCGACCAACGCCACGATCATGTGCGCGAACGAGAACTGGTCGATCAGGTCGCGCCCGATCCGCACCGGCAACGCCGCGTGCACCCGGCGGCGCGTCTCCCCGGGATTCGCCCCGATCGTCGCGCCGCGATAAGCCAGCACCGTGTTGAGGAACCGCGTGTTGCTCGCCGAGGTCATCCGCGACCCCACCAGCCGCGCGATCCGCGTCTCCACCTCGCCGGAGAAGAACGACTCCTCCATCCCCAGCGACAACGCGTACAAGTCCAGCCGTTGAGCCAGGTCCGAGTCCACACCGGACACTCGCGCGATCACCGACTCGACCTTCGCGACCGCGTCCCGGTACAGCCCCCGCCCGGCCAGGTCGTAGGCCAGCAGCAACGCCATCCGCCCCTCGGCCGGCACGTCCATCGACGCACCGGCGGCCTTCGTCAGCGACGCGCGGGCGGCCCCGGGATCGACCAGCGACTGCGCCTCCGACAGCTCGACCAGCACCTCGCCGCGCAGGTCGTCCGGCAACGGCTCGCGCAACAGCCTGCGCAGACAGGCGATCGCTCTGTCCGAAGTAGACCGGCGAGCCACCGACAGCAGCACGTCCCGCACCCACTCCTCACCCAGAGGCGAAGCCTCCAGCAGGTGCGTGGCGACCTCATCGGCAGACGCCTGGTCATCGTGCTGAAACCGTGCCGCGCGCGCGTGGATCGCCGCACGGTCCAACGCAGTCGTGCTCTGCGCAAGGGTCGCCATCACCATCGGCACGCCCGCGAACCCCATGCCACCCAACGCCCGTGACGCTTCGGCGGCCTCCTCGGGCACCAACCCCGCGGCCGCCCCCGCCAGCGCCAGGTCGGCCCCGCCGAGCACCGCGAACGACCGGGCCAGCGCCACCACGTCAGCCCCGCCCGCACCCAGCCGCGCGACCAGTTCCCCGGACCGTTCGCCCAGGTCACGAGGTCTCAGCCCGAGCAGGAAGGGGTTGCCGCCGGTCGCCACCCGCCAGTCCGCGACGACGTCGTCCGGCACCTGGGCCGAGAACAACGTGCGCAGGAACCGGCCGCACGCGAGCTGGTCGAGACCGCGCAACCGAACGCGCACGGCGTCCCCGACCACCTCACGGAGCAATGGCGGCTCATCAACGAGACCGCGCGTCACCACCACCACGACCGGCAGCTCGCCGAGCCGACGCCGTAGGTAGGAGAGGAACTTCAACGACGACTCGTCGGCGTACTCGACGTCGTCCACCGCCAGCAACACCGGGGAGTCGAGCGCAAGCTCGCGGACCAGCCGGTGCACCCGGTGCAACGCGGCCTGGTCGGCACCCCCGGCGAGGATCTCGTCGGCCTCGCTCTCGAAGAGCTGCGCGAGCACGCCGAACCGGAACCCCGACTCGGAGCCGGAGCACTGCGCGCGGAACACCGAGAAGCCCAGCTCACGGGCCATCCGCACGGTCTCGGCCAGCACCGCCGTCTTGCCGAGGCCCACCCGGCCCTCGACGCACACCACCGCCGGGGCGTTCTCCAGCACCTCGCGCACCATCGCGAGCTCCCGCTTGCGGTCAGACACCACCGCCACCGGATACGTCCCTTCGCCGCACGCACTGCGAACACGTGGCGGCGTGTTCCGGCTGCCCGCGCTAGGCCAGCCGGATCAATCCTAAAGAGGGCCGCCCCGGACAGGAAAGGCCTTTCCGGACCGGGAAACCCCTGGAATTTTCGCTACTTGCAGGTGGAGTCGCTGGTCAGCGCCGTGAACGACTGGCTGACCCAGCGCCGGTCGCTCAGCATGCGGTAGCCGTTCTCGACGCGCCCCTGGGCGTCGGCCACGGCGTCGCGCGGCATCGTCGACACGATCGGCTGCATGTCACCGGGGCCCGAGCGGACGTTGAGGATGTCCGCGGTCACGGTGATCTTGCAGATCCCCGACGACGTGTCGCTGCCCATCGGTTTGCCGCCGTTCACGGCGTACATCACGCCGGCGACCCCGAGCACACCAATGACGATCATTCCCCGAACCGGAACACCCAACATCGCGACGCCTCCGCACGCACAAGCCCTGGAACAGCAGATATAGCGGCTGCGGGACCCGCGTGGACGGCGCGGCGCGGCAACCACCCGCAAGAGGAACCGACCGGGTGACGGACGCACGAAAAAGGCCACCCCGGCGTGACCGGGGTGGCCTTCTCGCGTACTCGAATCAGGCGATCAGAAAGACGCCATCTTCTTCTTGAGGTTCTCGTCGAGCGCGCCGAGGAAGTCCTCGGTGGTCAGCCACGCCTGGTCCTTGCTGATCAGCAGGGCCAGGTCCTTGGTCATCTGACCGGCCTCGACCGTCTCGATGACGACCTCTTCGAGCGCCTCGGCGAAGCGGATCACCTCGGGGGTGTTGTCCAGCTTGCCGCGGTGCATGAGGCCACGGGTCCACGCGTAGATCGACGCGATGGGGTTCGTGGAGGTCGGCTTGCCGGCCTGGTGCTGGCGGAAGTGACGCGTCACGGTGCCGTGCGCGGCCTCGGCCTCGACCGTCTTGCCGTCCGGCGTCATCAGGACCGACGTCATGAGGCCGAGCGAGCCGAAGCCCTGCGCGACCGTGTCGGACTGGACGTCACCGTCGTAGTTCTTGCACGCCCAGACGTAGCCGCCCTCCCACTTCATGGCCGCTGCGACCATGTCGTCGATGAGGCGGTGCTCGTAGGTCAGGCCGGCGGCGTCGAAGTCCGCCTTGAACTCGGCGTCGAACACGGCCTGGAAGATGTCCTTGAAGGCACCGTCGTAGGCCTTGAGGATCGTGTTCTTCGTCGACATGTAGACGGGGTAGCCCCGCTGCAGGCCGTAGGAGAACGAGGCGCGGGCGAAGTCCTCGATGGACTTGTTGTAGTTGTACATGCCCATCGCCACACCGCCCTCCGCCGGGAACTCGGTGACGACGTGCTCGATCGGGTCCGAGCCGTCCTCCGGCTGGAACGTGATCGTGAGCTTGCCGGCGCCGGGCACCTTGAAGTTGGTGGCCTTGTACTGGTCACCGTGGGCGTGACGGCCGATGATGATCGGCTTCGTCCAGCCCGGGACCAGCCGCGGGACATTGGAGATGATGATCGGCTCGCGGAAGACGACACCGCCGAGGATGTTGCGGATCGTGCCGTTCGGCGAGACCCACATCTTCTTGAGGCCGAACTCCTCGACGCGCGCCTCATCAGGCGTGATCGTGGCGCACTTGACGCCGACGCCGTGCTTCTTGATGGCGTTCGCGGCGTCGATCGTGACCTGGTCGTCGGTGGCGTCCCGGTGCTCGATGCCCAGGTCGTAGTACTCCAGAGTGACGTCCAGGTACGGGTGGATCAGCTTGTCCTTGATGAACTGCCAGATGATCCGGGTCATCTCGTCGCCGTCGAGTTCGACGACGGTGCCCTGAACCTTGATCTTGCCCATAACCCTGGGCGCTCCTCTCGCGACGATGCAAGCAAGACAAGCGTACTGGTAAACCGCCCACCCGCGCCTGCGACCCTGGTTACACCGATTCAGGGTTGCGGTCGGTCGACCGGCTCACGTGCTCCCACTTGTCGATTTCCGCATTCCGTGCCTGGTCTGCCAGGCGCACCATATCCACCGCGTCGCTGCCGAGCAGAAGACACAGGGGCGGCTCGTCCATGGCTACCACGTCGAGCATGACCTTCGCCGCCTTGGCTGGATCGCCGGGCATGTTGCCGTCCGCGCCGCGGACCATGCCCAGCAGTACCCCGACAGTCGGAACGTAGTCCGGTCCGTGCCCGGTCACCACCAGAGAGCTCCCGGTCCAGTCCGTCTGCATGCCGCCGAGCTCGATCAGCGTCGACCGGACCCCGAACGGCGCGCACTCGGCGGCCAGCGACTCGTTGAACCCGCGCAGCGCGAACTTCGACATCACGTACGGCCCGAGCCCGCCACCGAGCGCGGTGTGGCCCGCGGTCGAACCGGCGTGCAGGAAGTGCCCGGAGCGTTGCGCGCGGAGCACCGGCAACGCGGCACGGGTGACGTTGACCGCGCCCCACAGGTTGACCTCGACCTGGTCGCGGAAGTCCTCCTCGGAGCACTCCTCGATCGACGTCACGCGGCCGGCGCCCGCGTTGTTGAACACCACGTCGAGCCGGCCGAACTCGCGCACCGCGGTCGCCACGGCCTCGCGCGCCTGGTCCGCGTTTCTCACGTCGAGTGCAACAGATCTGACCCGATCGCCGTGTTGAGAGACGAGGTCGTCGAGATCGCGCGGATTCCTGGCGGTGGCGACGACCTGGTGCCCGGCGGCGAGAACGGCCTCCGCGGTCTTGCGGCCGACGCCACGCGAACTGCCGGTGATGAGCCAAACCTGTGCCATGTCCGTGCTCCTTCGGATGGAGATGGTTGTCCGGACATATGGAGTTCTGGCACGGGCACCTGATATCGGCGACTACTGTTTTCACCGACGGGTGATCACTAGAAGGGGCGTAAGTGTCAACTGGGCCAACACATGCGATGAGTGGACTGCTCGCCTGGAGCGCCGTCACCGCACTCGCGTCGAGTCACCCGATCGGCCAGCTCTCGCCGCAGAGCTGGGCCGTTGGGGCAGTTCTTGCTACTGGAGCGGCACTTCTGCCCGACCTCGACCATCCCGGTTCGACCATCTCGCGCACGTTCGGAGCACTGAGCGGCGGGCTGTCCGCGGGCATCAACGCGTTGAGCAGCTTCGTTTATCGGACGACACGGCTGAAACGAGATTCCAAGCGAGACGGCGGACATCGCGGTCTCACACACACGCTCGTCTTCGCGTTGTTCGCCGCCGTCTTCACCGCCGCGGTCGTGCAGAACAGCCAGAAGTGGGCGCTGCCGGTGCTCATGTTCGTGTTCGCCGGTCTCGCCGTGCGCGGCATCATGAACGACTGGTGCCCCAAGCAGGACGCGCTGTGGATCACCGTGGTGTCGGCGGGGATCACCTGGGCGATGATCGCGTGGACCTCGCAGACGGACGCATCCGCTGCGGCGTGCGGGATCGCGGTCGGCATCGGGTGCTTCGCACACTACATCGGGGACGCGATCACCGAGCAGGGCTGCCCGATCCTGTGGCCGATCCCGATCATGGGCAAGACCTGGTTCCCGGTCGCGCCGCCGAAGATCATGCGGATGAAGACCGGCGGTGTCGTCGAGATGGCGGTCGTCGGTCCGATCGTGACGGTCCTCTCGATCTGGCTGGGACTCGCGGCGTTGCAGGCGACGGGCGCGCTGCCGTTCCTGAGCTGGGTCGACCTCCTTCCGATCTAGTTCATTCGCAGTCCACCTGGGGCTCATCCGATCGCTCTAACCTCCACGAACCCCAATCCGGTGCGTGGAGGTCAGCCGTGTCCGAAGTAGCCCGCAGACGGTTCCTGCAGGGAGCCGGCGTGCTCGGTGTGGCCGGTGCACTGGGCACCGGGACGGCGTCGGCTTCGAATCGCCGGTACCAGTGGCTTTCCGGCGACCACCACACGCACACGCAGTACTCGTACGACGGCATGTACACCGTCGAGCAGCAGATCCGCGGTGCGTTGCGGCACGGCACGGACTGGCTCGTGGTGACCGACCACGGCCACGCGTCGCACGAGGCGCACTCCGTCGAGGCGACCGCCGCCGACCTCCAGCGCGCACGGAAGAAGTTCCCGCAGCTGCTGCTGTGGCACGGCATGGAGTGGAACGTTCCCGGTGCCGAGCACGCCACGGTGTTCTTCGAGGACTGCCGGGACGAGGCCGGGGTGCTGCGCGACTTCGAGCGGCAGTTCGACTGGCGGCTCAACGGGCAGGAGGCGTCGAGCCCCGCCAACGAGCGCAAGGCGCTGGACGCGATCCGGTTCCTCCAGACCAAGATCCGCAACGGCACGATGAAGTCCGCGCTGGTGGTCGTGAACCACCCGATGCGCAACGGCCGGGTGGCGCCGTACGAGCTGCGGAACATGCGCGACCTGGCACCCGACATCGTTGTCGGCATGGAAGGTGCGCCCGGCGCGCAGGGCGACGGCGACCCGTTGCGCGGTCCTGGCGGCCATCGCGGCGGCTACGCGAACAGCCCCGGTTCGAACTCCTACGCGCCCTACCCGCCCGAGGCCTACAAGACCTACGGCGGCTTCGACTGGATGACCGCGAAGGTCGGCGGTGTGTGGGACTCACTGCTGGCCGAGGGGCTCGGCTGGTGGATCACGTCGAACTCGGACTCGCACTTCAACTCGCGCGACACGATCGTCCGCGTGCCGGAGCCCGGCGACCAGTTCGACCTGACCGGCAAGCACCTCGACGCGGTCCAGGGCGCCGTGCCTCAGGTGTTGCCGCCGTACGTCGACTTCTTCCCGTGCGAGTTCTCGCGGACCGTCGTCGGCGCGACGCGGCGCACGCGCGGTGCCGTGATGGAGGGTCTGCGAGCCGGACGGGCGTGGGTTTCGCACGGCGGACTCGTCGATGATCTTCAGTTCAACGTTTACGCATCCGGCGGAACCGAGACGATGGGCGGCCGTCTGCGCGTGCGTCGCGGTTCGGACGTGACCGTGCTGGTCAAGGCACGTCTCGCGACTCGCCCCAACAGCGCCGGATTCATCCCCAGGTTGCGCCGTTTGGACCTCATCAAGGGCGCGGTAACCGGACGATCATCATCTGAAACGTTGGCCACGCCACATGTGAAGGTCGAGCGATCCTACGAGCCGCGCTGGCACTATGCGGTCTTCACGCACACGTTCCGCAACGTCCGGGAGCCCTTTTTCCTCCGGTTGCGCGGAACCGACGGCAACCGCGGCGCGTTCGACCCGCAGGCGGACACACCCGGAGCCGCGAACCCGTGGGAGGACCTGTGGTGCTACACCAACCCGATCTTCGTGGAGGTCAGGTGACCAGCACCTTCGTCGGCATCGACGCCGGCTACGAGAACCGCTGGGAAGCGGAGAAGATCGCGATCGAGTTGCACGACACCGTGCTGACGACGGCCCGAACGGTCGTCGTGCACGAGGTCGAGGACCACTACGCGATGTCCTTCCTCCTGCCAGTTCCCCCGTCCGACGCAGTGGTGAACTCACTGGTCGCACAGGGATTCGGCGTTGCCGTACGCGGTGCGTCTTCAGCACGTCAGGTAGGTCCGGAGGCGCTTCGAGTAGGCGCCTCCACTGCTGCTGAGGCACACCAGTACCGCCGCGAGGGGCGTGCTCTTCGCTATCAAGGCCAACGGTCGTTGCGCGGCCGTCACGGCGTGTCGGACATCCTCGCGTTCACGGCCATAGAGGCCGTTCTGCCGCGCGGAACCCACACCGTCGACACGCGCGGGAACCTCACGCCGTTCTTCCGCGACGGCAAGTTGGTGCTGGTCATCGACTAGGTTCGCGGGTGTGCGTGACATCGCTGTCTTCAGTGGTTCTGCCCATCCCTCACTCGCCGCCGAGATCTGTGGTCATCTCGGTGTCGAACTCTCCCCCAGCCGGCTGACGCGGTTCGCCAACGACTGCCTCGAGGTGCAGTTGCAGGCGAACTGCCGTGAGCGGGACGTGTTCCTGATCCAGCCGCTCGTGCCGCCGGTGCAGGAACACCTGGTCGAGCTCCTGCTGATGCTCGATGCCGCGCGTGGTGCCTCCGCCGCGCGCACGACCGTCGTTCTGCCGCACTACGCGTACGCGCGTTCGGACAAGAAGGACGCGCCCCGGATCTCGATCGGCGGCCGCCTGGTCGCCGACCTGATGGTGGCCGCGGGCGCGTCGAGAGTGCTCGCGATGACGTTGCACTCGCCGCAGGTGCACGGGTTCTTCTCGGTGCCCGTCGACCACCTGCACGCGTTGCGCGAACTGGCCGAGCACTTCTCGCAGTACGACCTGACGAACACCGTCGTGGTGTCGCCGGACCTCGGCAACGCCAAGGAGGCCGCGCACTTCGCGCGGATCCTCGGGCTGCCGGTCGCGGCCGGGGCCAAGCAGCGGTTCGCGGACGACAAGGTGCAGATCTCGACGGTCATCGGTGACGTGGCCGGGCGGGACGTGATCGTGCTGGACGACGAGATCGCCAAGGGCTCGACGGTGATCGAACTGCTGGACAAGCTGCGCGAGCGCGGCGCCGGGTCGATCCGGGTCGCGTGCACGCACGGGCTGTTCTCGTCCGGGGCGCTGGACCGGTTGCAGGCGTTCGACGACGTGCTGGAGATCGTCGCGACCAACACCGTGCCGATCCCGGCCGAGAAGGCGGTGCCCAAGTTGAAGGTGCTGTCGATCGCGCCGGCGATGGCCGAGGCGATGCGGCGGATCAACGTCGGCGAGTCGGTGTCGACCCTGTTCGAGGCTCCGTAGGCCCTGTCCTGCAAGTTCGTCAGGTGACAGGCGCGGGCGAGCGACCCGGAGACGGTGCCGCCGCGATGCCCTCATACCGGGCGTATCCGGGCATTGCGGCGGTGCCGTCTCCGGGTCCCTCGGCTGCCACTGTCGCCCGACGGACTTGCAGGACAGGGCCTGCTCACTTGAGGTGCGCGAGTGCCCTGATCAGCCGGTCACCGACGTCGGCCGGTCCGGGCATCTTGCGCACCACGGCCCGTTGGTGCGCGAGGCCGTGCAGGCCCAGCCACAACGCCACGGAGTCGCCGTAGAGGTCATCGCTGCCGTGCGCGATGCCTTCTTCTACGCACGCGCCCAGCACCTCCACCAGCAGCGTGAACGCCTCCACGCCCAACGCGTCGAGGTCGGCGTCGGTGATCGAGGTGTCCTCGGTCGACGGCGTCCACAGGCCGCCGAACATGATCCGGTAGCGCTGCGGGTGCACGCGCGCGAAGTCCAGATAGGCGTTGCAGACCGCGAACAGCCGGGCGCGCGCGCCAGGCGGTGCGTTGTCGCCTGCTTCCTTTAGAGCCGCGGTGAGCGTGTCCATCTCCTGCTGAACGACGGCCAGCATGATCGACGGCTGGTCGGCGAAGTGCGGGTAGATCGACGGGGCCGCGATGCCCGCCTTGCGCGCGACCGAGCGGAGGGTGACCGCGCGTTCGTCGCCGCCCTCGTCCAGCAGCGCGACGGCCGCCGCGATGATCTCGTCCCGCAGTTTCCCACCCTCACCCCGGCGGTTGCGCCTGCGCGGTTCCGTGTTCGTCACGGCCGTAACCATACACCTGAAAGTTTATGGGTGTTAGGCCTTGCGCTCTTAGACTTACGGGCGTTAGCTTATGTCCGTAAGCACAACCGGAACCAAGGAGCTGGACATGAACGCCACGACCGCTGTCACCCGCGCCACCGAGATCGTCCTGCCGGGCGTCGTCGAGCCCGCCGGCCTGCAGGTGCAGGTCAGGGACCTGCCCGCGCCGGGCGCCGGTCAGGTCGTCCTGCGGATGGACGCCACGGGCGTCTCGTTCGCGGAGCAGCAGATGCGCCTCGGCAAGTACTTCGACCAGCCCGCGTTCCCGTTCGTGCCCGGTTACGACGTGGTCGGCACGGTCGTCGGGACCGGCGCGGGCGTCGACCGGGACCTGCGCGGCCACCGGTTCGCCGTGGTCACCAAGGTCGGCGGGTGGGCGAGCCACCTGATCGTCGAGGCCGCCGACCTGGTGCCGGTGCCGGACGGGGTGGACGCGGCCGCCGCCGAGACCGTCGTCGTCAACGGCGTCACGGCCTGGCAGATGATGTACCGGACCGCGAAGGTCAAGCGCGGCGACACGATCGTCGTGCTCGGTGCGAACGGCGGCGTCGGGTCGACGTTGGTGCAGCTCGCCCGCCACGCCGGGATCAGGGTCATCGGCACGGCCTCCGCCCGCCACCACGACGCGGTGCGCGAACTCGGCGCGATCCCCGTCGACTACCGCGACCCGAACCTGTACGCCAAGATCCGCGAGTTGGCGCCCGAGGGTGTCGACGCCGTGTTCGACCACGTCGGTGGGCCCGCGCTGCACGACTCGTGGCGACTGCTGCGCCGCGGTGGTGCGCTGGTCAACTACGGTTCGGCGGCCACCAAGGACGAGCCGGGCAACGCGATGCTGCCGGTGCTCAAGCTGTTCGGTCAGCTCGCGCTGTGGAACTTCCTGCCCAACGGCAAGCGCGCGGGCTTCTACAACTTCTGGGCGGGCAAGCGCTTCCGCCCCGCCGCGTTCCGCGCCCGCCTCGCCGAGGACCTCACGCAGGTGTTGCAGCTGGTCAAGGCCGGTGTGCTGACCGCGCAGATCGCCGCGCGCATCCCGTTGTCCGAGGCGGGTTCGGCGCTCGCGCTGGCCGAGTCGCGCACGGTGCTGGGCAAGGTCGTCATCGTCCCGGAGCCGTGACCGGGCCTGGCTGCCGCCAGGAGATCGTGGCGGCGGCGACCGCCCTGATCGACGCGGAGCACGCCGTGACGCTGCGGGCCGTGTCCCGGGCGGCCCGAGTGCCGACCTCCGCGATCTACCAGCAGTTCCCCGATGTTCCGGCGATCTTGCTCGCCGTGTGCCACGAGGCCTTCCGCGATCTCGAAGCCGCCGTTCTCGGCGCATCCGACGCCTACGCCGCAGGCCTCGCCTATCTCGACTTCGCCGTCCTGCACCCCCGCCGCTACCGCGTGATGTTCGGGGCGGCCGATCTTTCCGCCTCGGCGTTGCGGCTGTTCACCAGGGTCCTTTCCGACCCGGACCGCGCTTTGACGTTCTGGCTCGGCCTGCACGGCCTCGCCGACCAGCGCGCCTCGATCCGCCGCTCACCGCAGTTCACGGTCATCGCACCACGCCTGATCCACTCACTCGTCTGCCAGGAGTCGTCATGAACGCCACCGCCCTGCCCGCCACCGCCGCTTCCGCTTCGGCTTCCGCCGAGGTCGACAACCGCGCCGCCTACCTGGGGTTCGCGTTCGCCTACGTCTTCGGCCACGGCGCCGCGCTGCTGTCGAAGTCCGGCGCCGTGGTGATGCCGTCGTGGCTGCCGATCGCGTTGCTGGCGTTCGGTCTCGTCGTCGGCACCGCCTTCGCCATGACCGCGTCGCTGCGGGCCCAGAAAGTCGCCTCCGAAGCACGCCGACGAGCCGAGAAGCTCGTGGGCACGGCCTGGATCAGCGGCTTCACCGCGCTGGCGTTAGCGGTGACGGGCCTGAGCACGGTGTTCGACCAGCCCGAGCTCCAGACCGTGCTGTGGCCCGCCGGCTCGACCATCGTCGTGGGCCTGATCTACATCGCCGAGGGCGCGATCCGCGGCAACGCCCTGCACTACAACCTGGGCACGTGGCTGATGCTGGTCGCCGCCGCGACGCTGTTCGTCCCCGGCGCCGGGTTCTTCGGGGTGCTGGCCGTGCTCGGCGGCGGCGCGTACCTCGTGGCGGCGTTCCTGGAGCGCCGACGCCTTGCCGCGTAAAGCTTCTACAGCTGCACTCGCACCGTGACGCGGCCCTTGTCGTCACGGTGCGATGTCGCGTGTCCGGTCCGTTGCGCACCATCGAGTTCGAGCGTGAGCGGACCACCCTCGCCGTTGAAGTTGCGCCACCACGACTTCGCGTCCGGCATCATCACCTGGATGTTCACGGTGTCACCTTTGCGTTGGTAGCCAACGGGTGTGGTGAACGTGCGCCCCGACTTGCGGCCCGTGTACGACACGACGGTGATCCCCTTGCGCACCAGCTTCCCGACCAGCGGCGCGTCGCGCAGCCCGACGATCAGCTTGTTGACGCGGTTCACGATCGGGCTCTTGAAGTTCATGGTTCCGACCGTAGCCTCGTAAGTGGAGAACCCCCTCCACTTGAGCCGAAGTGAGAAGAAGTGACCGCCGAACCGTCTCAGATGCGGGCCGACGCCCGGGAGAACCGGGCGCGCGTGCTGGCCGTCGCCCGCGACCTGTTCGCCGAACGCGGCCTGGAGGTGCCGATGGCCGCGATCGCCCGGCGCGCCCAGGTCGGCGTCGCCACCCTGTACCGGCGCTTCCCCACCAAGGAATCGCTGGTCATGGAGGCCTTCGCGGAGCAGTTCGCGGTGTGCCAGGCCGTCATCGACGACGCGTTGCGCGACCCCGACCCGTGGCGCGGCTTTTCCACCGTGATCGAGAAGGTGTGTTTGTTGCAGGCGTCTGACCGTGGGTTCACCGCGGCGTTCACAGCGTCGTTCCCCGAACTGCACTCCGAGGTGCGTGACCGCACGTGGGAGGACTTCGGCGCGTTGGTGCAACGTGCGAAGGACAGCGGGCAGCTGCGCGCGGACTTCTCGCCGCACGACCTGACGCTGGTGCTGCTGGCCAACGCCGGGTTGTCCGGCGTGCCGGTGGAGGCCGCGATGGCCGCGTCGCGCCGACTGGTCGCGTACCTGCTGGAGTCGTTCCGGAGTGGCACGGACGTTCTGCCGCCGCCCGTGCCACTGAGTTTGGACTTGGTGCTCTCCTAGCCGGGATGCGCGCCGACGGTGTCGCGGATCATCGCGCCGAGGTCCGCCGAGCCCATGCGCGCGCAGTGGGCGCAGCAGAAGAACTTGCCCTCCACCTCCACGCCGTGCCCGATCACGCGGCAGTCGCAGTGCTCGCAGCGCGGCGCAAGCCGTTGGATCGCGCACTCGAAGCTGTCGAACGTGTGCACGCCGCCGCCGACGGTGCGCACCTCGAAGGCCATCCAGTACTCGTTGCCACAGACGTCACAGGTCGCCATGCGCGGAAGACTGCGGCAGGTCAGGCGGGTCGGCAACTCGAACGTCGAGCCGCGCGACCAGCGTCTTCGGGGCGATCACCCGATAGGCGTCCTCGACGAGGTCCGCGACGACGTCCCAGTTCGTCGGCACGTCGAGGTACACGCCGAGCCAGCCGCGGTGGCCGACGTAGGGCGGGCGGAAGTAGTTCTGCGGGGCCTGGGCGATCAGGGTTTCCTGGACGCCCTCGCCCGCCGCGCACCAGAACGCGCTGCGGTCGTCGTGGTGGTGGTCGGCCAGCGTCACGAAGGTCTTCTTGCCTCGGACGAACCACGTGGGCTCGCCGTGGCTCAGGCGTTCGGTCACCTCGGGGAGGGCGAGGCAGAGACGTCGCAGGTGCTCGAGTGCGTCCACTCCGCCATCCTGCGCCACTTCACGCGCTTTGGCACCGCCCGTAAACCGTCTACAAAGGACGTTGCGAGGGAATGCGGTAGCCCCTTTTCTGAGCGGGACCGGCCGGATTCGAACCGGCGTTCTCCCTCCGTCCCGGAGGGCGCGTCGACCACTGCGCTACAGGCCCCTTTGCCACCGCCCCTTCACACTAGTCGGGGAAGTCCGGGCCGTATGCCCTGCGAAAGTGTTGGACCCAATAAGGTTCACGGACCAACCTCGAACTGGACGGTGTCGTGCCAGGGATCGACTACTACGAGTTGCTCGGTGTCAACCGGGGCGCCAGTGCCTCGGAGATCAAGTCGGCCTACCGCTCTCTCGCCAAGGTCATGCACCCCGACGCGGGTGGGACGTCTGGCAGCTTCCGCTTGCTCCAGGAGGCCTACGAGACGCTGAAGGACCCGGTCCGCCGCGCCGACTACGACCGCCCCGCGCCCTCGGGGCCCACGATCGTCCGCCCCGCCGCACGCCCCCGACCTCGCCGAACAGGCCACCCGGGCAGGCTGCGCGACTTCGGCGACGACCCGAACTACATGGCGCCGCGCCCGCGAGTCGACCTGGGCTCGATGGAGTGGTGGAACCGCATCGACCTGGGCGCGCGCGTCCGCTACGTCCCCGCCACCGGCCTCGGCCACGCCCCCGCGGCGGCCGCGATCGGTGGGTGGTTCGTCCTGCTCATCCCGTTGACGCTCCCCCTCTCCCCCCTCCTGCTGGCCGTCTGGCTACCGCTCGTCGCGGGCGCCGGTTACGGGGCGTTCCGACTGGTGCGCCGCTACCTGGCCGTCTTCCGAGCCGAACGGGCGTTCGCGGGCGAGTACGACGGGAACACCATCTTCGGCCGTCCGGGTGAAAACAGACGCGAACGGCTGACCGCCGGATTGCTCACGGAGTACATGACCCAACTACCGGGCGTGCGCATCTTCCACGGCCTCGCCTGGCCAGGCTCCGTCTTCACCGACGTCGACCACGCCCTGCTGTGCGGCCGCCGCCTGGTCCTCATCGAGTCGAAGTCGTGGCTCCCCGGCCACTACTACTGCGACGAGGACGGCGAACTGTGGCGCAACGGCCACCCGTTCCGCGGCGGCTCCTCGTCGCTGCTCGACAGCGTGGAGCGGTTCGCCGAGTTGCTGCCGTGGCTGGAGATCCGCGGCGCCGTGATCGTCTACCCGAGCCGGGCCGGCGAGGTCACGTGCGACGACGACCTCGACTACGAGGTGCCGCCGATGACGCCGGAGCAGTTCGTCGACGAGATGGGCGACTGGCTGGCCGATGATCCGGCGACGGTGGACCGGGAGGCGTTGCGGGTGCTGGTGCGGCAGGTGGTGTCCGAGGTGCGGGTGGCCGGGGCCTGAGCGCTCCTCGCACCAGAATTCGTGCCGGTCGGCTCCGCGTGACACCATTCCCGCATGACCCGCACGGTGTGCCTCGCGCAGAACCCCGACGCGGACGCACTCCTCGCGTCGGACATGTTCGCCCTGTTGACCGGGATGCTACTGGACCAGCAGATCCCGATGGAGAAGGCCTTCTCCGGTCCCAAGGTCCTCGCCGACCGCATGGGCGGGCTGGACGTCCACCGCATCGCCGAGGCCGACCCCGAAGCGTTCGCCTCGATCATGGCCACGCCGCCCGCCGTGCACCGGTTCCCCGGCAGCATGGCCAAGCGGGTGCAGGCGATGGCGCAGTTCGTGGTCGAGACGTACGACGGGGACGTCACGAAGATCTGGGCCGACGGGGACGGCGCCGCGGTGTTCAAGCGGCTCAAGGCGTTGCCCGGGTTCGGGGAGCAGAAGGCCAAGATCTTCCTCGCCCTTTTGGGCAAGCAGTTCGAGGTCACGCCGGAGGGGTGGCGGGCGGCTGCGGGGAGCTACGGGGACGAAGGAAGTCGACGTAGCGTGGCTGACGTGCGCGATTCGAAGTCGTTGCTCGAGGTGCGCGACTTCAAGAAGGCCGCGAAGGCCGCCGCCAAGAAGTAGCCAGGAAGTTCATCGTCTGGTCCACTGGTCGAACGCCGCCTGCCAGACCGGAGTGCGATCTTGAGCGCTTCGGGAGAGAAGGGGCGTTTCCGTTGCGCATCAAGACGATTGGTGTCCTCACGGTCCTCACGCTGGGACTGACCGTCAACACCGCCGACGCCGCTACGGCGTGGCCTGGTGCTGCGGCCACGCAGACGGCTGACGGGTCGAACGTGTTCGGCAAGAACCTCAGCGGGGTGTCGTTCGAGAGCCAGGGCGTGGTGTGGGCCGTGAAGAACGGGCCCTCGACGCTGTACCGGCTGGTGCCGAACGGGAGTGCGTGGAAGGTCGAGTCCAAGCGGTCGCTGAAGTTCCGCAACGGCAAGGGTGACCCGGACGCCGAAGGCGTCGTGAGCACGCCGGACGGGTTGTTCGTCGTCAGCGAGCGGGACAACGACAACGGGGACGTCAGTTCGCCGATGGTGCTCAAGATCGGGAGCAACTCCACCACCACCGAGTGGAAGTTGCCGGGGATGCCTTCGGTGGAGCCCAACGAAGGGCCCGAGGGGATCTCCTGGATTCCCGACTCGTTCCTGACGGCGCAGGGGTTCAAGGACGACGCCGGCAAGGTCTACAACCCTGCTGACTACCCGAGCCACGGGACCGGGCTCTTCGCGGTCGGGCTGGAGGCGACGGGTGGGATCTTCCTCTACGCCTTGCAGGACACCGGGGCGAAGCTGGTCGCCAAGTTCGCCAGTGGGCAGAAGCAGGTCATGGACCTGGAGTGGGAGAACGACAGGCTCTGGGCCGGCTGCGACGACAACTGCAGCGGGCGGGCCACGACCCTCGCCATCACGAACGGCAAGTTCCAGGTCAAGGCGACTTACGACCGGCCGTCCAAGTTGCCGAACGTGAACCTCGAAGGCTTTGCCATCGCGCCGACGTGCGTCAACGGCAAGAAGACGGTGTTGTGGACGGACGACGACAACACCAAGAGTCACGCCCTGCACACGGGCTCGTTGAACTGCACGGCCTAGCGGAAAAGTGTCGGGGTGCGGAACTAAGCTGCGCCGCGTGACCGCACCCCACATTCCCGGCCTGACCGCTCTGAGACCGCTGGGAGCGGGCGGGTTCGCCACGGTGTACACCGCTCACCAGGCACAACTCGGGCGCGACGTGGCCGTGAAGATCGACAACCGGGTTCTCGTCGACGAACGGGACCGGCGGCGGTTCCTGCGAGAGGCGCAGGCCGCGGCCAAGTTGTCGGGGCATCCGCACGTCGTCGGGGTGCACGACGCGAACATCACCGCGCAGGGCACGCCGTACATCGTCATGGAGCTGTGCACGGGCGGGTCGCTCGCCGACCAGCTCGACAACAACGGGCCGTTGCACCCCGATCAGGTGCGGGATCTCGGCATCAAGCTGGCGGACGCGCTGGCGGCCGCGCATCAGGCCGGGGTGCTGCACCGGGACATCAAGCCCGGCAACATCCTCGTCGACCGGTACGGGACGCCGAAGCTCGCGGACTTCGGGCTCGCGGCGTTGCTCGACGCGCAGGGCGGCAGCACGGTCACGCGGGACGCCCTGAGCCCGAGTTACGCGCCGCCCGAGGCGTTCGCGATGGCCGACCCGACGCCGCAGGCGGACGTCTACAGCCTCGCCGCCACGCTCTACACGTTGCTCGCGGGCAAGCCGCCGCGGCCGGTGCCGTGGCCGATCACGTCGTTCGACCAGCTCGGCGAGATCCTGCGCCGGCCCGTGCCCGCGGTGCCGGGGGTGCCCGCCGCGTTGCACGAGGCTTTGGCGCGGGCGCTGCACCCGGACGCCAACCTGCGCACGCCCAGTGCCGCGCAGCTGCGGGACGAGCTGGTGGACCCGATGCGGATGCCGACGGTGCCGGTTCCGCCGCCGCCCAAGCGGAAGACGTGGCCACTGGTAGCGGCCGCCGCCGGGCTCACCGCCGTGATCGTGGCGGGCGTGCTCATCTGGAACCCCTTCGGCGGAGACCAGAAGACGAACGCGCAGGGTGCCGGGCCGTCGACCACGCAGCAGGGCGGTGCCGAGGACCTCCCGCCGTACCTCAAGAAGTGCGACTCCGGGTTCTGCATCGAGACGTCGACCTGCTTCCGCGGGATCACGAACATCGGCGGCATGCCTGCGGTCGCGCGCA
Organism: Lentzea sp. JNUCC 0626; assembly: GCF_043632865.1. Classification (NCBI taxonomy): domain Bacteria; kingdom Bacillati; phylum Actinomycetota; class Actinomycetes; order Pseudonocardiales; family Pseudonocardiaceae; genus Lentzea; species Lentzea sp. JNUCC 0626. The sequence continues at coordinate 8,086,660 of NZ_CP171635.1, read as the reverse complement.
AGGTCAGCAGCTGCTCCGACCTGCACTACTGGGAGGCGTTCGCCGGCGGCTGGCTCTCCGGCGAGATCCCGGCGGTCGACTCGGACGAGCTGATGGCGTCACCCGAGCTGAAGGACGTCTGCACGGCCGCGGTGATGAAGGCCAACTCGCGGCCGACCGTGGACACGACCGGCTGGGAGATGAGCGCCGTCGGGTTCAAGGACGGCAGCCGCAACTACTTCCTCTGCCTCGCGTCGCAGCCGGAGGCGGGCGAGGTCGTCACCAGCGCGTTCGGGAGCTGAGAAAATCCACTTGCGACGGTCACTAACGTAGACCGACGTGCGTGTTCACGCCGATTTGATCATTGCCGGCTTCCGAAGGTATTCGACCTACCGACAAGCGATGCTGGCCGGAATGACCACGAACGTGGTCTTCGGCCTGCTGCGGGTCGCCGTTCTCGTCGCCGCTCTCAAAGCGGCGAACGGCGAGATCGCCGACTACGACGTCGCTGCCGCCAACACGTACGTCTGGATCGGGCAGGGGCTGCTCGGGTTCGTCCTGTTGTGGGGAACCAACGAGCTCGCCGAGCGAGTGCGATCCGGTGACGTAGTAGTAGATCTGTACAGGCCGTGGAACCTGCAAGGCGCCCTCCTCGCGGAGGACGTCGGGCGGAGCGGGTACGCGCTGATGACGCGTCTCGTGCCGCCGATGGTGTTCGGCATGGTGCTTTTCCCGTTCCAGTTCCCGCAGAACGCGGTCCAGTGGCCGTTGTTCGCCCTCAGCGCGCTCATCGCACTGGTGATCAGCTTCGGCTTCCGGTTCCTCATCGACATCAGCTCGTTCTGGTTGCTCGACAACCGGGGGCTGTACGGGTTCTGGAACGTCTCGTCGGGCCTGCTGTGCGGCCTGACGGTGCCCATCTCGTTCTTCCCGGAGTGGGCGCGCGAGGTGCTCTGGCTGACGCCGTTCCCGGCGATCCTGCAGGCACCGATCGACGTGTTCCTCGGGCACGGCAACCCGGCCAGGATCCTTGCGCTGCAGGCGTTCTGGGCCGTGGCGATCATCGCGATCGGCCAGTTCGCGCTGAGCCGCGCCGTGCGGAAGGTGGTGCTGCAGGGTGGCTGAGACCATCTACCCCAGGCTGATCGGCGCGCGCCTGAAGAGCCAGATGTCGTACCGGGCGTCGTTCGCGATGGACTTCGTGACGCAGGTGCTGGCCCAGGGCTACGAGCTGATCGTCATCCTGATTTTGTTCACCCAGATCGACGCGCTCGGCGGCTTCTCGAAGAACGAGGTGCTGCTGATGTACGCGTTCGCGGGGGCGGCGTTCGGCGTCGCCGACCTGTTCGCGGGGCAGCTCGACAACCTGCCGACCTACATCCGCACCGGCAGCTTCGACGTGCTGCTGATGCGGCCGCTCCGGCTGTTGCCGCAGATCATGTGCTCCGACATCCGACTGCGCAGGATCGGGCGCATCAGCGGCGCGCTCGCGGTGCTGTTCTACGCGCTCGCGCACGTCGACGTCGCGTGGTCGCCGGCCAAGGTGCTGCTCACCGTGCTCACGCCGATCGCGGGCGCGGTCATCTACAGCGCGGTGTGGGTGGTGGCCTGCTCGATCTGCTTCTGGATCGTCGAGGGCCGCGAGTTCGCGAACGCGGTCACCTACGGCAGCAACGCCTTCACGTCGTATCCGATCAACGTCTACTCCCGGCCGCTGCGCTGGGTGATGGCGTTCATCGTGCCGGGGGCGTTCGTCGCGTACTACCCGAGCCTCGCGCTGCTCGAGAAGCAAGATCCGATCGGCCTGCCGGGCTGGGTCGGCTGGACATCACCGCTCGTCGCGGCGCTGGCGGCGGGGGTCGCCGCGCTGGTGTGGCGGTTCGCGGTCAGGCACTACCGGGGGACGGGATCATGATCGAGGTCAGGGAGCTCCGCAGGGAGTTCAAGGTCGCCACGTCGAAAGGCCTGCGGCGCAACTACAAGACGGTCACCGCGGTCGACGGCGTCACGTTCGACGTGCAGGCGGGCGAGGCCGTCGGGTACGTCGGGCCGAACGGCGCCGGCAAGTCCACGACGATCAAGATGCTGACCGGGATCCTGGTGCCGTCGAGCGGCCACATCAAGGTGCACGGCGTCGACCCGTCGCGGCAACGGCGTGATCTCGCCAAACGCATCGGCGTCGTGTTCGGCCAGCGCAGCCAGCTCTGGTGGGACCTGCCGTTGAAGGACAGCTTCGACCTGCTCAGGTCCATCTACCGGGTGTCCGCGGAGGACTACCGCAAGAGGCTCGACGAGTGCGTCGAACTCCTTGGCCTGCAAGAGCTTCTGATCACCCCGGTGCGGCAGCTCTCGCTGGGGCAACGGATGCGCGGCGAGATCACCGCCGCGTTGCTGCACGCCCCGGAACTCCTGGTGCTGGACGAGCCGACGATCGGCCTGGACCTCGAGTCGAAGGAACGCCTGCGGGAGTTCCTCGCGGACCTCAACACCCGCCGCGGCACGACGTTGCTGCTCACCACGCACGACCTGGACGATATCGAACGCCTCTGCCCGCGGCTGATGGTGATCGACCACGGCCGGGTGCTCGCCGACGGTCCGCTCGACGACCTGCGGGCCGAGGTCACCCCGGAGAGAGTGCTGGTCATCGACCTGAGTGAACCCGGACCGGCGCCGGACGTCCCTGGAGTAACGGCGGTGCGCAGCGAGGCGAACGGATTGCGCCACCACCTCACGTTCAGGAGAGCGGAGACGACGGCGGCCCAGTTGATCACCCAGGTGGTGCGGCAGGTGGAGGTCCACGACCTCGCCGTCGTGGAGCCGGAAATCGACGACGTCATCCGCAAGCTCTACCAACGCCAACTCGATCAACCAGTTACTCGGTAGAGTTGTATACAACGAAACCGGACACATCGGGCATAGGAGAGCGAATGCGCCTTGTTGGAACGCTGGCAGCGGTTGCCCTCGCGCTGGGCAGCCTCACGGCCTGCGACACGATCCAGGGCGTCAGCGACACCGCGGACAAGGTGAAGCTGTGCGCCGACGCGATCCAGCTCGTGGGCTTCTCGCCGGACATGAGCGACCCCCAGAAGGCTCTGGAGGAGACTCAGGCCAAGGCGAAGGAGTTGGAGACCCTCGCGGGCTCCGCGCCGGACGAGCAGGTGAAGAAGGCGCTCGAAGAGGCCGCGAACGGCATGCAGAACGTCAGCTCGGCGGCGGACTGGGTGCAGCAGAAGGCGGACCTCGTCGCGAAGGTCTCCTCGGCTTGCGGCGGATGAGCACTTGAGCCCTGTTGCGCACCTCCGGCGGCGGCCTAGGCTTTAGGCCTACCTCAAGCCGCACACCGGAGGTGTCGCAGCCCATGCAAGCCACAGTGGGTGACAGGCTCCACGTCCACAGCCGTTCCATCGGACTCGAGGAGCGCCTCGGCGAGATCCTCGAAGTCCGCGGGAGCGACGGACACCCGCCCTACCTCGTCAGGTTCAACGACGGGCACGAAGGGCTGGTGTTCCCCGGGCCCGACTGCGTCGTCGAGTCCAGGGGGACGGTCTAACCGAGGACGGTCGCGATGAGCTCCTCGGCCAGCTGAGGAGTCGCGGCCGCCACCCCCGACCACCGGTGGGTCAGGTCGGGTTCGAACGTGAACGGCCGCCCGTGCAGGTCGACCAGCACCCCGCCCGCCGCGGGGACGGTGACCAGCGCCGTCGCGAGGTCCATGATCCGGTGCGTGTCACTGCCGGGGTCGATGAACGCGTCGACCGTGCCCTCCGCGACGAGCATGGTCTCCAGGCAGGTCGTGCACAGCACGCGGATCCGGTCGGCCCGGTTCGCGACGCGCAGCCACGCGTCCTGAGTGCCTGTCTTGGGGCGCATCAAGCACACCGACGCGCCGTCCAAAGTGGTGCGTCCGGTGGTGCGGAACGACGTCGGCACTCCTGCGCGCGCGTGCCACGCACGGCCCGTGTCGAACCACGTCGTGAGGGCTTCCTTCGCGGTGCCGTCTTCCACGAGCGCACCGGCGAAGCAAGAGAGAGGAACGCCGAACGCGGCGTTCGCGGACCCGTCGACCGGGTCGATGACCAGGGTGATGGACGAGCCGTTGTCGACGAATCCCGCCTCTTCGGAGAGCAGGTTCACGCGATTGCGGTGGATGGACTCCAGGATCGCGTCCTCGACGATGCGGTCGACGCGCATCGTCGGTGTTCCGTCGGCGCCGTCCGCGACTTCCTCGCGGAGTTCCAGACGCGTGTGCAGAGATCGGGCGCGTCCGTACGCCGCCGACGCCGCACGGGCGGCGTCAGCGAGCGCAGGATGCACGTCATCGGAAAGCTGTGGCTGGGGCACGTCCCATGGAATGCGCACGTGCCCCACACTGCCACGATTTAGATCAGGCCGAGACCCTTGACCGCGTCGCGCTCCTCGACGAGCTCGGCGACCGAGGCGTCGATGCGGCCGCGGGAGAACTCGTCGATCTCCAGGCCCTGGATGATCTCGTACTTGCCGTCCGCGCACTTGACCGGGAACGACGAGATGATGCCCTCGGGCACGCCGTACGAGCCGTCCGACGGGATGGCCATCGAGGTCCACTCGGTGCCGTTGACCCAGTCGTAGATGTGGTCGATGGCGGCGTTGGCGGCCGAAGCAGCCGACGAAGCGCCACGGGCCTCGATGATCGCCGCGCCGCGCTTGGCGACGGTCGGGATGAAGTCGTTCTCGAGCCACGCCTGGTCGTTCACGGCCTCGGCGGCGGTCTTGCCACCGACCTTGGCGTGGAACAGGTCCGGGTACTGGGTGGCCGAGTGGTTGCCCCAGATCGTCATGTTCTCGATGTCGGTGACCGCGACGCCGAGCTTCTTCGCGAGCTGCGAGAGAGCGCGGTTGTGGTCCAGACGCGTCATCGCGGTGAAGCGCTCGCGCGGAACGTCCGGCGCGTGCTGCTGGGCGATGAGGGCGTTGGTGTTGGCCGGGTTGCCGACCACGAGGACCTTCACGTCGTCAGCGGCGCCGGCGTTGATCGCCTCGCCCTGCGGCTTGAAGATGCCACCGTTGGCCTCGAGCAGGTCGCCGCGCTCCATGCCCTTGGTGCGGGGGCGGGCGCCGACGAGCAGGGCCACGTTCACGCCGTCGAACGCGGTCTTCGCGTCGTCGGTGATCGTGATTCCCTTGAGCAGCGGGAAGGCGCAGTCGTCGAGCTCCATCGCGGTGCCCTCGGCGGCCTTCAGCGCCGGCGTGATCTCCAGCAGCCGCAGGTTGACCGGGGTGTCCGGGCCGAGCAGGTGGCCGGAAGCGATGCGGAACAGCAGTGCGTAGCCGATCTGGCCGGCGGCACCGGTGACAGTGACGTTCACGGGCGTGCGGGTCATGAGCCTTCCCGAATGACGATCGTCCTCGTTGACGTCGGGCAGGTCGCCCGGCGACCCGCACGTTACCAACACGTGGCCGGTGGCAGAGTGTGAGAGTGGACAACCCCGACGAAGAGTTCGCGCCCGAGATCGGCGAGGACTACTCCGACGCCAACCTGCCCGATCAGCAGTGGGACAAGCGGTCCTTCACCGACTGCGACTTCACCGAAGCCGACCTCCGCTCACTGGTCACGAGCGGGTGCACGTTCACCCGCTGCGACTTCACCCGGACGGACCTCGGCGAGTCGAAGCACCACGCGACGGCGTTCCGGCAGTGCACTTTCGACCGCACCGTGCTGACGCGGTCGACGTTCAACTCGTGCAGCCTCATGGGATCGAACTTCGTGGACTGCGTGCTGCGGCCCGTCACGTTCGTGGAGGTGGACTTCACGCTCGCGTCGTTCGTGAAGGCGCCGCTGCACGACCTGAAGCTGGGCGGGCAGCGGTTCCGGGAGACGAACCTCAGCGAGGCCGACCTGCGCAACACCGACCTGAGCGGCGCGGACCTGATGGGCGCGCGGTTGCTGGACGCCAAGCTGGACGGCGCGGACCTGCGCGGGGCGAAGATCGACGCGAACGGGCTCCGGCAGGCCAAGCTCGCCGGAGCCCTGATCGACATCGACACCGCCATCGCATTTGCGGCGGCTTATGGACTAGTGGTGTCGTGACTTGATGCGCACGGACGGGTGGATGCGCACGGCCATCTCCCCGTCCGCGTACTCCACGACGACATGGGACTCGCCGGCGCCGGACCTCACCGGCATCCGCGTCGCGCCCTCGTCGTAGAGGTCGACCAGGACGTCATCACAGCGGAACCACCGCACCCGCACGGAGGCGGAGTGCTCGTCGAACGAGAGCAGCACGTCCTCGATCCGGACGGCCTTGATCCACGGCTCGCAGCCGGGCTCAGAGCGTGAGGTGTGGCCGGGACCCCGCGGATCCCGGCCACACCTCACGCTCTGATCAGTTGTTGTCGGCTGAGATCTCCACCAGCACGCCGTCGGCGACCATCTCCTCGATCGCCTTCGGCAGCAGGTAGGCCGTGCCGCCACCGGGCTGCTCGAACCACGGCACGGCCACGCCCGTCAGCACCTCGAGCGGCCGTCGCAACCGGTACACGCGGTACGGCCGGTTGATCCACGACGGCACGAGGCTGCGTTCCGGGAACGGCGTGCCCGCCACGTAGACGAGGTTGCCGGACTGGTCGCCGTAGCGGTCGATCTCGGTGCCCGCCGGCAGTTCGAACATCTGCTTGTGGCGGAACAGCGTCAGCGGCGGCTCGCCGGCGAGCGGCGAGATCGGGAACTTCCGCTTCGACGGTTCCTCCTGCGCCACCGCGGCGGCAACGGGCGACGGGGCCTGCTGCGGTGCGGGCGGCACCGGTTGCACCTGGGTAGGCGCTGCCTGCGGAGCCATCGGCTGCACCTGCGTCGGTGCTGCCTGCGGCGGCTTCGGCGGGGCCTGCTGGACCTGTGTCGGTGCCTGGGCCTGCGGCATCGGCGGGCGCTGGGGCGGGACCGGGCGGCGCGGCTCCTCGCGGAAGCCGTTGGCCATCGGCCGCTGCGGCTGGGGTGCCCGCGGGATGGTGCGGAAGTTGCCCAGGACCAGCTTGCCGACCAGGTACGCCGACGCGTCCTCGACCTTCTCGAACCTCACCGGGCTCTTCGGGCCGTGGTCGAACCAGCACACCTCCCAGCTGTCGCCGTCGAGGCGCAGCGTCCAGGTGCGGTCGGCGGGCTCGCCGATGCGGAACACGCCGTGCGGCACGTTCAGGTCGTCGAGCGCACGGCGGGTGCCCGCGAGTTCGCGGTCCTCCTCCGGCGTGATCTGCCGCGGCGGCCTGACCGGTTCCGGCTCGGGTTCGGGCTCGGGTTCCGGTTCGGGCTCGGGTTCCTGCTCCGGTTCGGGCTTGTGCGCGGCGACCAGGGCCGAGTCGAAGACCGCGGTCTCCTCGGACCGGGTCGGTGCCGGGACCGGGGCGGGCGGCAGCGGTTCGGGCTCGGGTTCCGGCTCGAAGTGATCGTCGAGCTGCGCGTCGATGCGCTGCTCGAACAGCTCGGGTTCCTGCTCGAACTTGGTCGCCTCGAAGGAGGTCGTGGACTCGATCTCCTCCTCCGCGAGGTCCGGCTCGTCCGCCGTCACCTCGACGGCGGGCACGACCGGGTGCTCCTCGGTGACCTCGGCCTGGCTCTCGGCCGGCTCCTCGATGACCGGGCTCCACGCCATCGTGTCCTGCATGGCGTCACGCGGGCGTTCCTCGGTCTCCGCGTCCAGGTGGTCGGTGAGCTCGGCCTCGCGGTGGTGCGTGAGGAGTTCGGGCTCGCGGTGGTGCGTGAGGAGCTCGGGTTCGTCCGGGCCTGCTGTGGGGATCTCGGGTTCGGGGTCCACGTGGGGAAGTTCGTCGGCGGGGGCCGGTTCGGTTTCCTCGGGCTCCGGCTCGGTCTCGAACTTCGGCGGCTCGAAGGTGCGGTCCGCGAACTTCGAGGGCTCGGGCTTGCGCTCGTCGAACTTCCGCTCGTCGAACGCCGGGGCCTCGGCCTGCTGCGCCTCGAACTGCGGCGCCTCGAACTTCCGGTCTTCGAACTTCCGGTCCTCGGGCCTGCGCTCCTCGAACTTCGGGGCCGCGGCCTGCTTGACCTCGAACGTCCGGTCCTCGAGTTCGCGGTCCTCGAACTTCCGGGCCTCCGGCTCGGGCGCCTTCTCCTGCACGGGCTCGGCGACCGCGACGACCGGTTCCGGCTCGTCCGCGTGCGGCGCGAAGAGGTCCATGCCGGCGCCGTAGGTGTCGCGCAACGTCCGTTCGTCGACCGTGTCCGGAACGCCGTCGGAGTCGAAGACCACCCGGTACGGCGGACCGTCGCCGGCCATCGGCGGGACGACCGGCGCGGGCGGCACGACCGGCTTGACCGGTTCCTCGGAGATCGGCGGCTCCGGGTAGAGGGGCTCGAAGTCGTACTCCTCCTCCGGCTCCTCCTGCTGCGCCTTCGGAGGCTGTGGGGCCTTCGGGGGCTGCTGGGCCTCGAACTTCGGGGCGACGACGAACTGCGTCGCGTCCGCAGCGGCCTCGGGCTCCGGCTGGGCCTTCGCCTGGGGCTTCGGTTCCGGCTCGGCGGGCACCGGCACGACGGTGCCCGGAGGCGCGGCGGGAGCACCCAGGTTCGCCGCGGCGGCGAGCCTCGACTCCTCGCTCACCTCGGGCAGCGTGAAGCCCGCGGCCCGCGCGCGTTCGACCAGCTCGGGCTCGGGCGGCACGCCGTACTTGCGCAGGTAGTACGAGACTCCGGCGGGCCAGATCCACGCACCGTCCGTCTGGAACCCGGACGGCACGACCGGCGGCGCGTCCGGGTGCAGCACGTCGTTGTCGAAGCCGCGACCGGCCACGGCGACCGGCGCGTTCGACAGGTACGTGAGCAGCGGCGCGACCTCGGGCTCGGGCACCGGCGGGCGGTTGACCGACGGACGACCGTTCGGTCCGGCACCGTCGAACACGCGGACGGTCCGGAACACCGGCGTCGGCGGGTTCAGCCGGCGGCGCAACCAGTCCGGGATGTTCTCCTCGGCACGCGGGAAGAACCGCATCTCGTCGACGTAGGCCTGCTGCGGAGGTGGCGTCTGCCAGCTCGGCTCCGCGCGGTCGAAGTCGAGGTTGTAGCTCGACGGGTGGTCGAGCTGGTACCTGGCGTTGGTCCAGCTGCCGCGACCCTCGCGGTGCATGCCGGCACGAAGGCGCGCGAACAGCGAGGCGGCCTCCTGGGGCGCCTGCCACGAGCGCTTCGAGCCGTCCTGCAGCTTGAGCTCGGCCTCCAGTTCGAAGTACCGGCCGGTGGCTCGGTACTGCGCGATGACGCTTCGCCAGTCCTCTGGTGCGGCCCGCATCAGAGTCAGGCCGATCTGCTTAACCAGAGCGTCCTGCTCGGTAGGGTTCAACGGCTTCGGCTCGGACACGCCAACATCTTCCCCCGCAACTCGCCGGATCGCACACGTCCCCCGCCACTGCGCCGAACGGTGGAGACCCGACCATAACGCGGCGGACGTGCATGCTTAAAGCCGATCAAGGACACGTTCGTCCGGTCTGGAGGGCTAGTGACGCGGTCCGCGCAGGTGACCGGTGGTCTGCTGGCCGCGGCCGGTGGAGTGGCCATCGCGGTCCAGGCTCGCGTCAACGGAACGCTCGCCACCGAACTCGGCAACGGGCTGCTGGCGGCGTTGATCTCCTTCGGTGGCGGGTGGTTCGTGCTGCTCGCGGTGGTCCTGTCGCGACAGTCCGGGCGGAACGGCCTCTTGCGACTGCGCGACGCGCTGCGGCACCGGCGCATCCGGTGGTGGGAGTGCATCGGTGGCATCAGCGGCGCCGTGCTCGTGGGGTCGCAGGGGCTCGCCGTCGCGACCATCGGTGTGGCGGTGTTCACGGTCGCGGTGGTGATCGGGCAGGTCGTGAGCAGCATGGTCATCGACAACCTCGGGGTCGGCCCCGGCGAGCCGAAGGCGATTACTAAGACCCGTGTCGTCGGAGCGGCCGTCGGTGTTATCGCCGTCATGATCGCGGTGTCCGACCGGTTCGCGGCACCGGGCGGGTTGTGGCTCGCGGTGCTGCCGCTCGCCGCCGGTCTGCTGATGGGCTGGCAGCAGGCGGTGAACGGGCTGGTGCGCGAGGCCGCAGATCACTCGACGGCGACGATCCTGATCAACTTCAGCGTGGGCACGGCGGCGTTGCTGCTGGTCAACGCCGTGACGTGGAGCGGCGTGCCCGGAGCGTTCCCGGACGGCTGGTGGCTCTACCTCGGCGGACTGCTCGGCATCGTCGGCGTGGGCGGCGCGATCGTGTCGGTGCGGTTCATCGGCGTGCTGATGGTCGGGTTGTGCGGCGTGTGCGGGCAGCTCGTCGGGGCCGTGCTGCTCGACGCGGTGAGCGGGCACCTGGCGTTGCCGACGGCGATCGGCGTGGTGCTGACGCTGGTGTCGGTGGGCGTGGCCGCGCTGCCCAGTGGGAGGATGAGGACGTGACTGCGACGCTGCTCAACGGCAACGAAACCCGGAACGCGCTGTTCGAGGACCTGAAGGCGCGGGTCGCCGCGCTGCCCGGCTCCGTCGGTCTCGCCACCGTGCTGGTCGGCGACGACCCCGGTTCGCACTCCTACGTCAAGGGCAAGCACCGCGCGTGCGAGAAGGTCGGCATCAAGTCGATCCGGCGCGACCTGCCCGAGGAGACCACGCAGGAGGAGCTCGAGGCCGTCATCGACGAGCTGAACGCGAACCCCGAGGTCACCGCGTACATCGTCCAGCTGCCGCTGCCCAAGCACCTCAACGCGAACGCGATCCTGGAGCGGATCGACCCCGCGAAGGACGGCGACGGCCTGCACCCGGTCAACCTCGGCAAGCTCGTGCTCGGCGAGGACGCGGCGCTGCCCGCGACCCCGCGCGGCATCGTGGAGCTGCTGCGCCGCTACGACGTGCCGATCTCGGGCGCGAACGTCACGGTCGTCGGCCGCGGCGTCACCGTGGGCCGCCCGATCGGCCTGCTGCTGACCCGCCGCTCCGAGAACGCCACCGTGACGTTGTGCCACACCGGCACCAAGGACCTGGCGGCGGAGGTGCGCCGCGCGGACATCGTCATCGCGGGCGCCGGCAGCCCCGGCCTGATCACCGCGGACATGGTCAAGCCCGGCGCGGCCGTGGTCGACGTCGGCATCACCCGCACCGAGGCCGGTCTCGTCGGCGACGTGGCCCCCGAGGTGCGCGAGGTGGCCGGCTGGCTCGCCCCGATCCCCGGCGGCGCCGGCCCGATGACCGTCGCGATGCTGCTCACCAACACCGTCGAAGCCGCCGAGCGCGCTCATGCAGCGGTCTGACGCGCAGGCGCTCATGGGTGAGACCAGCTGGCGTTCCGGTCCTGGCAAGCACCTGCCGTTCGCGCTGGTGCTCGGGATCGGCGCGCTCGGACTGGTGCGGATCTTCCAGTACCACTGGCGGCAGGGCGCCGTGCTGCTCGGCGTGTCGTTGCTGGTCGCGGCCGTGCTGCGGATCCTCGTGACCGACGAGCAGGCCGGTCTGATCAAGATCCGCGGGCGCGGCATGGACGCGTTCCTGTACTCGACGCTGGGCATCGTGGTGATCGCCGTCGCGCTGACGATCACCGGCGGGCCGCTCAGCCGATAGCGCGGTCCACCATGACCTCGACCAGGTCGTCGAGGTCCATGGTGGCCACCACGTCCGGCAGCGTCAGCCGTTCGTAGATCAACCCCGTCATCGCGAAGTAGAGCGAGACGACGGTCATGCGGTCGCCCGGCAGCTTCGCCTCCTCGTTGAACGCGACGTTGGCCTCGATGTTGTCGGCGATCGTCTTCGTGAGCGCGTGCCGGATCTCCGGCCTCCTCGTGGCCTCCAGCCGCAGCTCCATCATCGCGAGGTAGCAGGCCTTGTCGGCGTCCGCCCGCTTGATGATGTCGTGCATGAACTTGACCGTGAGCGACCTGTCGCGCGGTGCGCTGAGCGATTCGGCCACTGACTCGTCGGACGGCATGAGCCTCGCGTGCACCCGCGTCATCACCTCGGACATCAGGTCGTCGCGGTTCGCGAAGTAGTTCGACGCGGTGCCCGGCGGGGTCGCGGCCTTCGCGTCGATCGCGCGGTAGGTCAGCCCCCGCGCGCCCTCCTCCGCCAGCACGTCGATCGCCGCGTCGAGCAACGCGGTGCGCCTTGCCTCGTTCCTGACCACGTCTCCTCCTTGACAACCACTACAGACATAGTACTACAGTTGTCGTGGTTGTTCCGAGTCCAAGGGGGACCTCGTTATGCGAAAGCTCGTGTACTACGTCGCCGTCACGCTCGACGGTTTCATCGCGGCCGAGGACGGCACCTTCGACGGCTTCATCTTCGAAGGCGACCACATGGCCGGCATCAACGCGCACTACCCGGACACGGTGCCGACGCAGTTCCGCGCGGCGGTCGAACTCGCGGACGCGCCCAACCAGCACTTCGACACGGTGCTGATGGGCCGCCACACCTACCAGGTCCCCGGCGGCCTGGCCTCGCCGTACGCGCACCTGCGCCAGTTCGTCGTGACGTCCGCGGACCTCGACACCCCTGCCGACGTCGAGGTCGTGCGCGAGGACGTCGTCGGCCGCGTCCAGGCCCTGAAGGCCGAGGACGGCCTCGACATCTGGCTGTGCGGCGGCGGCAAGCTGGCCGCCACCCTGCTGCCGGAGATCGACAGGCTGCTGCTCAAGATCCACCCGGTGGTGTTCGGGCGTGGCATCCCGTTGTTCGACGGAAAGGCCGACATCCGCAAGTTCGCGCGCACCGATGCGACGCTGTTCGAGAGCGGAGTTTCGTTCATGACTTACGACCGCGTTTGAGAAAATGATTGACGGGCGCCTCGTGCGCCCGCAATACTTGTGCCACGCACCGAACGGGAAGGGGAATCGCCATGATGGGCTTGCAGCACCGACGCCTCTCGGGCGACTGCCCCGTGCGACCGTTCGTGCGGCTGTTTGCGCAGGTGAGCTCCTTGTAGTGGCGTGCTGTTCGGCCACCACCAGGAGCCGCCCGTCGGGAAACCGACAGGCGGCTCTTTTGTTGTGCATTTCTAATTCTTGCCCTTGTAGCTCAATGGAGAGAGTGCGGCGCTACGAACGCCGAGATTCAGGTTCGACTCCTGGCAGGGGTACTCGCGGATGCGAGGGAGACGGCAACCCGCCTCATTTGGGATGAGGAAACACCGCGTTCGACTCGCGGGCATCCGACTGGTTTCACCGTTAGACCCGGTGTCCTCTGAAGTGCTGGTGGCAGCACGCCCGACTGTTACGCGGGAGGACCAGGTTCGAATCCTGGCAGGGGAACGACGAAGGGGGCGTGTCCCGCGGATCTGGCCGCGGAACACGCCCCTTCACCGTTCCCTAGCTGGAGTAGTAGTCGAACGAGTAGTAGGTGTAGGCGGACAGCGAGCCGTCAGCCTTGCGCGCGGCCACCTTGACCTGGTGCGTCCCGTAGGAGGCCGGCGCGTACGTCGTGGTCCCGACGCCTCCGGTCGCCGCAACGGTCGTGTCCCCCACCACCACGGTCCCCCAACGACTCACCGAGTACACGTACTCCGTGACTCCGGGCACCGCCGAGGTGAAGGTGAACGTGCCGGGCCTGTTCAGCGGGCCGGTGTTGGACTCGCCCGACTTGTACTCGGCCGAACTGACCACCGGCGCGTCGCTGATCGTGAACGAGTACGTGTTGTTGCCCGACCTCACCCCGGCCGCGGTGCGGGTGACGGCGATCAGGTAGATCTGCCCCGCCTTGGTCGGCGTCCACTCGATCGTCGCGGTGCCGTCGGCCCCGACCGGCGTCACGTGCTCACGTCCGTCGAGCGTGTACACGAACTCGGTGGCGCGCGGCTGGTTCGCCTTCAGCTTGAACGTGCCACTGCGCCACGGGACGGCAGGCCACGTCGGGAAGTCCGCCGAGCTGACGTCCGGGTGGTTCGTGATGCCGAACATCGCACTGCCCTCGATGGACCAGATGCCCGCCGCGTTGCGCACGCGGCCGATCACCCACTGGCCACCGAGCGCGTCCGCGGCGGTGAACGTCGCGGTCGCCCTGCCGTCCGGGCCTGCCGCGACCTGGTACCTGGTGGCGCGGTCGTAGCTCAGCCAGTACTCGTACTCGACCGGGTTCTCCATGGACGTGCTGAACGTGACGGTGCCCAGCTCCTCCGGGTGCGCGCCGCCCGTCACGGTCATGTTCGGCGCCGCTCCGTCGACCGACATCGACGTGTAGGACTCCGTCGACGTGGTCCCCGCGGCGTCCAAGCTGACCGCGTGCAACGACTTGAGCTGGTACTCGGTCGTGGTCAGGGTGGCGGTCGCGGTGCCGTCGGCACCCGCCCGCACCACCACCGGCTCGGTCTTCGTGTCGTCCCAGCGGGTCAACCAGTAGCGGTGCTCGACGGCGCCGGGCAGTCGCGGCTTGAACGTCAGCGTCGTGACCGAGCCGATCCGGAAGCGGTCGAAGGTCACCCGCGGCGCGCTGTCGACCTTGAACCTGTGCTCGCGGAGCACCGACCTCTCGCCCGTGGAGCTGACGCTCTGCACCTTGAGGACGTTGAAGTCACCCTTGGCGGGGGTGAAGCTGATGCGCGCCTTGCGTTCGGCGTTCGCGGCGACGGTCTGCTCGGGACCGTCGTTGAAGCGGTAGACGAAGCTCGCGACGTCCGGCAGGTACGAGGTGAGGTCGAAGTCGCCGGCGACGCCGATGCCGCCGTCCCAGCTCGTGCCGTCCGCGGGGTAGCGGGCGGAGAAGACCACAGGCCTGTTCTCGAGGACGTTGAAGTCGTACGAGGGCGGGTACTGGGCGTAGTTCCCGGCCCGGTCGATCGTGTCGACCTGGAGGTAGTGGTAGCCGTTGTTCTGCGGCGTGAAGCTGATCGTCACCGGGCCGCCCAGCTCGGCGGGGCTGACGTACGTGTAGTCGGACGTGCCGCTGAAGCGGTAGCGGTACTGCGCGACGTCCGGCGACGGCGACGCGATCGTGAAGTCACCGGGCACGCCGACACCGCCACCAGCGGTCCAGCCCTTCGGATAGACGGCGGACGTCACGGTCGCGACGACCGGACGCGTGCGGTCGACGGTCAGGTAGCAGGGGGCCGTCTCGTCGGAGGACGAGGTGCCGTCGTGCGCCTTCAACGTCCACGCGTACGTGCCCTCGGTCTTGTACCAGTCCGGCACCTGCGCGTGCGTGGTGCCGTCCGGCCACACCGGCCAGCGCACGGACTGACGGGCGGCCGGGTCGTCCACCGGCCACGTCGAGTACTCGACCTCGGCCCCCTCGCCGGCGCCGGCCACCTTCGCGCTGAACACGACCGCGCGGGCGTCGTTCAGCCCGTCCGGGTTCAGGTAGGTGCCGGGAGAAACGGGATCGCAGGGAAGGGCGGACTTGCCCTGCCGTTCGATCTTCAGGTCGGTCGGCAACGCCGGTGCGGCGGCCAGCGCGGGCGTCGTCACGACTCCGGCTGCCAGCGTGGCAGCGGTCAGGGACAGCAGCGTTCTTCGCCACCAGGTCATGAAATCCCCCAGATCAGATCAGGTGTCGCCGAATGATTGCACGACACCGGGTCTGCCCGACCTGGTTTTCCGGCGGACCGGGACCGGTCAGCGGAAGTCGCGCGACTTCGACGGGATGCGCAGGTCGAGGTGCTGCAACCGGTCCGCCAGCAGGCTGACCACGCCCTCCGCCGACTCCACCACTCCCCGCACCAGCATCGCGCCGCTGCCCCGCGCCACCCTCCGGTACCGCGCCCACAACCCCGGCGAGCACACGACGTTCACCATCCCGGTCTCGTCCTCGATGTTGAGGAACGTGACGCCGCCCGCCGTCGCCGGGCGTTGGCGGTGCGTCACGGCGCCGCCGATCAGCACCCGCGTGCCGGGTTCGATGTCGGCCAGCGCGTTCACCGGCAGCGCGCCCATTCCGTCCAATGTGGACCGCACGAACTGGGTCGGGAAGCTGTCCGGGGACAGGCCGGTGGCCCAGACGTCCGCCACGGCCAGTTCGACGTCGTCCATGCCGGGCAACGCGGGCGCGTCGACGCCGACCACGGTGCCGGGCAGGCGGTCCGGCCTGATCGCGGCCACGGCACCGGCCGCCCAGAGTGCCTCGCGGCGTTCGAGACCGAAGCAGGCGAACGCGCCGGCGGTGGCCAGCGCCTCGACCTGGGCCGCGGTGAGCTGCACGTGCGTGCCGAAGTCCTCCATGTCGCGGAATGGTTGTGCCGCAACGATTCGCTCGGCGTCAGCATCGCCGACACCGCGCACGACGGCCAAGCCGATGCGCACGGCGTTGCGGCCCTCGAACGGTTCCAGGCCCGCCCACGGCAGCGAGCGGTTCACACACGGGCCGTGCACCGTCACGCCGTGGCGGCGGGCGTCGATCACCAGCGACTGCGGTGAGTAGAAGCCCATCGGCTGCGCCCGCAGCAGGGCCGCGCAGAACGCCGCCGGGTAGTAGAGCTTGAACCACGCGCTCACGAACACCAGGTGCGCGAACGACAGCGCATGGCTTTCCGGGAAGCCGAAGTTGGCGAACGCCAACAACTTCGCGTAGATCCGTCCGGCCAGTTCCTCGCCGATGTCGTTGGCCGCGCAGCCCTCGTAGAAGCGCTCGCGCAGGCGTTCCATCCGGGCGGTCGACCGCTTCGCGCCCATCGCGCGGCGCAGTTCGTCGGCCTCGGCGGCGGTGAAGCCGCCCACGTCGACCGCGATCTGCATGAGCTGTTCCTGGAACAACGGCACGCCGTAGGTCTTCTTGAGGGCGTTCTCCAGCAACGGGTGGTCGTAGTCCCACTTCTCGACCTCGTTGCGGCGCCTGATGTACGGATGCACCGAGCCGCCCTGGATCGGGCCGGGTCTGATCAGCGCGACCTCGACGACCAGGTCGTAGAACTCGCGCGGCTTGAGGCGCGGCAGCGTCGCCATCTGCGCGCGGCTCTCCACCTGGAAGACGCCCACGGAGTCGGCTTTCTGCAACATGTCGTAGACAGCGGAGTCGGCGAGGTCGATCTCGCCCATGTCGACGTCGACGCCCTCGTGGTCGCGGACGAGGTCGATGGCGTAGTGCAGCGCCGAGAGCATGCCGAGGCCGAGCAGGTCGAACTTCACCAGGCCGATGGACGCGCAGTCGTCCTTGTCCCACTGGAGAACCGTGCGCTTGGCCATGCGCGCCTTCTCGACCGGGCACACCTCGCTGACGGCGCGGTCGCAGATCACCATGCCGCCGGAGTGGATGCCGAGGTGGCGCGGGAAGTTCTCCAGCTGCGCGGAGAGTTCCAGCACGTCCCGCGGGATGTCGCAGTCGTCGGTGGTGGTGCCGAGCGGTCCCCACCTGTCTATCTGCTTGCTCCACGCGTCCTGCTGACCCGGCGAGTGGCCGAGCGCGCGGGCCATGTCGCGCACCGCTGACCGCGCGCGGTACGTGATGACGTTCGCGACCTGCGCCGCGTGCCTGCGGCCGTACTTCTCGTAGACGTGCTGGATGACCTCCTCGCGCCGGTCCGACTCGATGTCGACGTCGATGTCGGGCGGGCCGTCGCGGGCGGGCGCGAGGAACCGTTCGAAGAGCAGGTCGAACCGGACGGCGTCGACGTTGGTGATGCCGAGCGCGAAGCACACCGCCGAGTTCGCCGCGCTGCCCCTGCCCTGGCAGAGGATGTCGTTCTCCCGGCAGAAGTTCACGATGTCGTGCACGACCAGGAAGTAGCCGGGGAAGCCGAGCTGCTCGATGATCCTCAGCTCGTGCTCGATCTGCCGGAACGCCTTCTCGTTGCGGTCGGGGTACCTGCGGTGCGCGCCTTCGTAGGTGAGTTCGCGCAGCCAGCTGATCTCGGTGTGGCCCTGGGGCACGTCGAACGGCGGCAGCTTCGGCGCGACCAGCCGCAGGTCGAACGCCAGTTGCATGCCGAGCAAAGCGGCGTTGTGCACGGCGCCCGGGAAACGCCGGAACCGGTGGAACATCTCCTCGCCGCTGCGCAGGAACGCGGCGGGGGACGGCGGCAGCCAGCCCGCCATGTCGTCGAGGCTGCTTCGCGCGCGCACGGCGGCCATCGCGGCGGCGAGCCTGCCCCGGCTCGGGGTGGCGTAGTGGACCGCGTTCGTGGCCACGACCGGGAGCTGCAGGTGCTGCGCCATGGCGTTGAGGAGGTCGTTGCGCCTGCTGTCCTCCGGCAGGCCGTGATCGGTCAGCTCGACGTGGACGCGGCCCCGGCCGAACATGTCGGTGAGCCGCACGATCTCCTCGAACGCCGCCTCCGGCCCCTCTCTCGCGAGCGCTCTTCGGACGGTTCCCTTGCGGCAGCCCGTGAGCACCACGACGTCGCCCTTGGTGTCGGCGAGGATCTGGTCGATGTCGTAGACGGGTTTGCCCTTCTCGGCGTTGTCGTCGAGGTGGCCGGTGGTGAGCGTGCGGCACAGCGCGTGATAGCCCTCCTGCTTGCGCGCCAACAGGAGCAGGTGGTCGCCCTCGGGGTCCGGTTCGCCGTTGGCGGGCCTGGACAGGCCGATGCTCAGCTCGGCGCCGAACACCGTGTGCATGCCGAGTTCCTTGGCGGCCTCGGCGAAGCGGACCACGCCGTACATGCCGTCGTGGTCCGTGATCGCGATGGCGTCGAGCTTGAGCCGTTGCGCCTCCTCGACCAGCTCCTCCGGGTGGCTCGCGCCGTCGAGCCAGCTGAAGTTGCTGTGGCAGTGCAACTCCGCGTACGGCACGCGCTTGCGGGAGGCCGCCATCTCGTCGGCGTGCAGCGCGAACCCCTGCGGGGCGGTGTAGCGGTCGCGGTGTCTTCCCCACCCCGGACCGTCACCACCGTCGGGTTTCTGCTCGTAGGGCTTGCCCGAGAGCGCGCGCTCCAGTTCCCGCCAGCGGACCGGAGGGTTATTCCAGCCCATCTTTCTCCTTGCGCGGCAACGGGATCAGGGCCTCCAGCAGATCCCAGTACTCGTCCTTCATCAGTCGTACACCCCTTCCAGAAACCACCTCTGGTCCCTGCGGATCAGCAGGAACGCCTGGTCGTTCGTCTGCACCTGCACGCGCGCGGCCCGATGCGGGTCCGGCGCCCACCACCGTTCGTCGACCGGCCACGGCCCGGCCCACGCGGTGATCTCTTCGGTTCTTCCTCTGACCGTCAGCGTTCTCGGTCTCGCGGTGAGTTCGAGCCGTCCGGTGACGCCCACCTCCTGGCCGGTGTCGTCCTTCAGCTGCGCGGGGTCGTCCGCGAGCGTCGCCGGTGCCCTGGCGAGCCGGCCGGGCCACGGGTGATCGGGGTTGTGCGCGGGCGTTTTCTCGTCGCCCCACGGCACCAGCCTGACCTGCTCCTTCGGTCCCCTGCCGCCGTCGATCACCGGGGTCAGCACGGCGTCGGGACCGAGCAGCCCCTGGACGTGCAGGAGCGCGCGCACGGCCCGTTCGTCGTCGTGGCCCCACAACCCGAGCTGCAACGCCGTGCCGTCGACGACCTCGACCGGTTCGAGGGTGAGCGTGCGGATGCCGGACGTGAGGCGTTCGCGGGTGAGCCAGCCGTCGAGCTGCCACCGCACCCGATCGGCGATTCCCCTGGGCGTCAACGGTTCCGCGGCCCGCCACACCCGGTGCAGCTCCTCGTCGTTCTCGGTGCGCGCCAGGATGCCGAGCTTGGTGCACGCGAGACTGCGGGCGGCGAGGTTCTCGTGCAACCGCTCGGCCAGGTGCCGTGCCGCGAACGCCGCCGCGTCGATCCGCGCGATCGGCTCGTCGAAGGTCTCCTGCGCGGCGAGTTCCGGCGCGGGCCTGCGCTTGTCGAGCGGCCGCTCCGGCAACCCGCGCGCCAGCCGGTGCTGCCGGACCGCCGGCCCGCCGAACCGCGACGCCACCGCGCTCTCCGGCACCTCGGCGAACGCGCCGAGCGTCTTCAGCCCGAGCCTTCTGAGCAGATCGACCAACTCGGGCGCGTCGAGTTCGTGCACCCCCAACGGTTTCAGGAACTCGGCGGTGCGCTCCGGCGGCACGATCACGTTGCGGTGGGCGGCTTTCGTGGCCGCGAACAGGCTGTCCGCCACCCCGATCTGCGCCTCGGTGCCGGTCCTGGTGGCGATGTGGTCGACGATGCGTTCGGCCGCCAGCTCGGCCGTCTTGAAGTACCCGACCGGCCCCTGCGCCGGCACCGCCACCAGCCCCGGATGCACGACCTCGATGCCGGGCGCGAGCTCCTCCACCGCTTCGGCCACCGGCTCGAAGAACCGGGCGTCGCGCTGCGGGTCGTGCTCGAACGTCACCAGCTCAGGACACATCGCCTCGGCCGCCCGCTTGCGCATCGTTCTGCGGATGCCCTCTTTGCGCGCGACGGCCGAGGTGGAGACGATCTCGTTGCCGTCGAGCACGGCCACCGGGACGTCGAGGGCGGTGGCCGTGGCGGTGCAGGCGGCGATGACGGGCCAGTCGGGGCACCAGACGGTGAGCAGGCGGAAGTCCTTCACGCGGACGGACTCTCGGCTGGGGGCTGCTGGGCGAGTTTGACCAGTCGCTCGATGGCGGCGGCCCGGCGTGCGGTGAGCTCGTCGCTCACGGGCCCGGCCATGCCTCGGTTCCTTGCCACGCCGTGGTTCCCGGCGGTATCAGCCCGCCTGGCGGCCGGTTCGTCGGCCCGCTCCGGACCGGCATCAGCCGGCTCGTCGGAGCGGGTCGGTCCACCGGCCGCCAGCGGGAGTTCGATTTCTTCTTCGCCGAACGTCAGCAGCACGTGCTTGCCCCGGCCCGCTGCTCCCCGGCCGGCGCTGCGCACGCTGATCTGTTGGTGGCGCAGGGTTTCGGCGCCGTCGTCGAGGGGGTTCCAGGTGACGGACTCCGCCGTCAGCTCCACGTCCGCCGCGGGCCAGGTGCCCCAGGCGATGAGCACGGCTCTGCGTTGGCGGGCTCGTGCCGTCAGGCGGCGGGCCAGGGAAGGAGGGAGCGGGCAGGCGACGGCCACCACGTCCATGCCGTCGAGGAGGGCCGCGATGACCGGGCCCGGATCCGTGCCAGGGCTGGGAATCAGGGCCAGGCGTTGCACCGCCACGCCCAGTTCGGCCGCGGCCAGGACGCCCACCTGCGGCAGACCGACCACGGCGGCCCAGCAGCCGTCCGCGGTCGCGCCCGCCAGCAGGGCGAGCAGCAACGATGTCGATCCGCCCACCGACACCGTGCTGCCACGCCGCAAGCCGCCCCACGGGAGCAGGCCCGCCAGTTCCCCGCGAACCGGCAGGACCCGCCCCGTGGCGTGGTCGGTGGTGGTGCTGGTCAGCTCGCTGGCCGGGTTCACCCCGAGCGCGGCCAACGACGCCGTTGCCGACCTGGACACTCCACCCACCTCCCGTCTCGGACCGTGCGCACCCCTGTGCACGGCCGCCGCGGGAAGTTCGGCGACTTGCTTATTCGAACTGTTGTTCGAACGAACGGGATGATCGTAGCGCGAGTTTCCGTCGGGGTGCAATGCCGAACGCCACCCACATGGGTGAATCAAATGGATCACTCACCGCACCCGTGCGACCACGCTGCGAGCACGCATCTGGTCGGACTGGGCCACACGGGGCCGGAAGGTCAACTACGGTGGCGCGGATGTCGCAAAACCGATGAGGACCACCGTGAACGCACCGCAGGGCTGGCAGCAGCAGGGCTGGCAGCAACAACCGCAGCCAGGACCGGGCCACCCGCAGCAGGGGCAGCCCCACCCGAACCAGGGCCACCCACCCCAAGGTCACCCGCAGCAGGGCTATCCGCAGGGCCACCAGGGCTACCCACCGCAGCCGCCCAAGAAGGGCAAGGGTCCGCTCATCGCCATCGCGATCGTGGCAGCGGTCCTGCTCCTCGGCGGAATCGGCACCGGCGGTTTCTTCTTCTTCAACGCCCGCAAGGATCAGGGCCTCCCGCAGCGCAGCGACGCCATCCCGGAGAAGTGCGCCAGCGTCTCCCCGGAGACCCTGGCGAAGGCCCGCACCACCAACCCGGACGGCCAGCGCTCCAGCCAGCCGCAGGCCAACACCACGAACTGCCACTGGGACCAGACCGAGGGCAAGGACAGCCCCGGCTACCGGATGCTGCGGGTCCAGATCTGGGACGGCGCGGGCAAGTTCGAGGACATGGTCCGCATGGTCACCTCCACCGGTCCGGCCAAGGAAGTCAGCGGGATCAACGGTTTCGGCGACGAGGCCAAGGGCTTCGTGACCGAACGCCCCGGCGAGTCCGTCGTCGAGTACGCGCTCGCGGCGCGCAAGGGCGACCACTGCGTCCTGATCGAGTACAGCGGCTCGGATCCCGGGCTGTTCAGCCTGACCAAGCCCGACACGGCCCAACTCGGGGACGTCGCGAAGTCCGTCATGAACGACGTGCTGGGCAAGCTGTGAACCAACCGCCTCCGCACGGCTGGCACCAGCAGCAGGGCTACCCACCACCGAACTGGGGTCCACCGCCCCGGAAGAGCAAGGCCCCGCTGGTCATCGCCATCATCGTCGGTCTGCTGGTGCTCGCCGTCGCCGGCACCGGGCTCGTGGTCTACCTCAACGTCAACAAGGACGGCGGCGACGAGAGGCGCGCGGACAAACTGCCCGCGTTGTGCGGCAACGTCTCCGAGCAGGCACTGGCCAAGGCGCGCACCACGAATCCGAACGGCCTGATGTCCCGCGAGACCAAGCTGTCCAAGGGCATCCGCACGACCTGCTCGTGGAACCAGACCCGCGGCACCGACGGCAGCGGCCACCGCACCACCGACGTCTCCGTCACCAACGAGCGGGAAGAGGCCGAGTCCGCCTTCAGCCGCGCCATCTCGATGTACATGGGCACCACCCAGGGCAGGCCCTTGCAGAAGCCGCTGAAAGACCTCGGCGACGAGGCCGTGGTGGTCCTGGTGGAGACGAAGTCGGCCTTCACCGAGATGACGGTCCTGGTGCGCAAGGGTGAGCTGATCGTCAGGGTCGAGCACTCGGGCTGGGACGCGGGGCTGTTCGCCAACACGAAGCCGGACCCGGCGGAGTTCGAGGCAGCCGCGACGCAGATCGCCAGGGAGATGGTTCAGAAGCTGTGAAAAAGGGGCCGCTCCCCCGACGGAAGCGGCCCCTTCTCCGAGCAACGAGGCTCAGTGGGCGAAGTGACGCGTGCCCGTCAGGTACAGCGTGACGCCTGCCTTCTCGGCGGCGGCGATGACCTCGGGGTCGCGCACCGAACCGCCGGGCTGCACGACCGCGCGCACACCGGCCTCCAGCAGCACCTCGAGGCCGTCCGGGAACGGGAAGAACGCGTCGGACGCGCCGACCGCGCCCTGGGCCCGCTCACCGGCGCGCTTCACCGCGAGGTGCGACGAGTCGACCCGGTTGACCTGGCCCATGCCGACGCCGACGGTCGCGCCGTTGTTGGCCAGCAGGATCGCGTTCGACTTCACGGCGCGGATGGCGCGCCACGCGAACTCCAGGTCCGCCAGGGTCTGCTCGTCCGCGGGCTTGCCGCAGGCGAGGGTCCAGGAAGCGGGCGAGTCGCCGGACGCGTCGATGGCGTCGCGCTGCTGCAAGAGCAGGCCGCCGGACACCGGGCGCATCTCGGCGCCACCACGCGCGGGCGGCTCGGCCACGAGGATGCGCACGTTCTTCTTGCGCTGCAACACCTCGACCGCACCGTCCTCATAGGACGGAGCGATGACGACCTCGGTGAAGATCTCCGAGACGAACTCGGCCATCTCCACGGTGACCTCGCGGTTCGAGGCGATGATGCCGCCGAACGCGCTGACCGGGTCGCACTCGTGCGCCTTGCGGTGCGCGTCCGCGATGCTCAGCTCGGACACCGCGATGCCGCACGGGTTGGCGTGCTTGATGATCGCGACGCACGGCAGTTCGTGGTCCCAGGCGGCCCGCCACGCGGCGTCGCCGTCGAGGAAGTTGTTGTACGACATCTCCTTGCCGTGCAACTGCTGCGCCGACGCCAGGCCCACCCGGCCGTCACCCTGGACGTACAGAGCGGCGTTCTGGTGCGGGTTCTCGCCGTAGCGCAGCACGTTGGAGCGGTTCCAGGTCGCGCCGACCCAGCCCGGGAAGCCGCTGCCCTCGTCGTCCGGCGCGAGCACGTTGCCCATCCAGGAGGCGACGGCCACGTCGTAGGAAGCGGTGTGGCGGAAGGCATCGGCGGCCAGGTGCTGCCGGGCGGCCATCGTGAAGCCGCCCTCGCGGACGTTCTCCAGCACCCAGTCGTAGCGGGCCGGGTCGACGACCACGGCGACGTTCGCGTGGTTCTTCGCCGACGCGCGGACCATCGCGGGGCCGCCGATGTCGATCTGCTCGACGCAGTCGTCCGGGGACGCGCCCGACGCGACGGTCTGCGTGAACGGGTACAGGTTCACGACCAGCAGGTCGAACGGCGCGATGTCCATCTCGCGCAGCTGCTCGACGTGCGAGTCCTTGCGCAGGTCGGCCAGCAGACCGGCGTGCACGCGCGGGTGCAGCGTCTTCACCCGGCCGTCGAGGCACTCGGGGAACCCGGTGACCTGCTCGACCGGCGTCACCGGGACGCCCGCGTCGGCCAGCACCTTGGCGGTGCCGCCGGTGGACACGATCTCGACTCCGGCCGCGTGCAGGCCGGTGGCCAGTTCCAGCAGGCCGGCCTTGTCGGAGACCCCGATCAGGGCCCGGCGGACCGGTCGCCTCTCGGCAGGAGTGCTCACGGAATGCTCACCTTTCGTCCGTTCACGGTGCAGCCCTCACGGGCCAGCCGGCCGACCGTCTCGACGAGCAGCCGGCGTTCGACGACCTTGATGCGTTCGTGCAGGGTTTCCTCGGTGTCGCCGGGTTCGACGGCCACGGCCTCCTGCGCGAGGATCGGGCCCGTGTCGACGCCCGCGTCGACCAGGTGCACCGTCGATCCGGTGACGTGCACGCCGTAGGCCAGCGCGTCACGGACGGGGTGCGCACCGGGGAACGCCGGCAGCAGCGCGGGGTGGGTGTTGATCATCCGGCCGCCGAAGCGGGCGAGGAAGCGCTCGCCGATGATCTTCATGAACCCGGCGGACACGACGAGGTCAGGCTCGTGGGACGCGACGGCCTCGGTGAGCGCGGCGTCCCACGCGTCGCGGTCGGCGTGGTCGCGCAGCTTCACGGCGAAGTGGGGCACTCCGGCGCGTTCGGCGCGCTTGAGGCCCTCGATGTTCTCGCGGTCGGCGCCGACGGCGACCACCTCGATGGGCAGATCGGCGTCCAGCAACGCCTGCATGAGGGTTCCGGAACCGGAGACGAGTACGACGACGCGCGCCGGTGTCGGAAGCCGAAGTTCGGTGCTCAGCGTCTACTCCTGGGCGTGGCGTGGTGTTGCAGCAGCTCAGGGGCAGTTTAGGCCGTCACCGTTCCGGCTTGGCGTCCAGGTCCTCCTCGGGCTCCATGCCCAGCATTTCGTCGAACTCCGCATCGAGGTCTTCCTCGTCCGCCGCAGCGGGTTCCTCGTCCTCGTCGAGCGGTTCTTCGTCGTCCTCGAACTCTTCGTCGTCTGCGAGTTCGTCCGCGAGTTCGTCCTCGGGTTCGTCCTCTTCGTCGAGCTCTTCCTCGTACTCGTCTTCGTCGTAGTAGTCGTCGTCTTCAAGGTCCTCTTCGACCTCGAACTCGTCCTCGTCCACGACCTCGAGCTGTTCGAACTGGTCGGTGAGCTCGTCGTCCTCGAACACGACGTCCGGGTCGACGGCCTCGGCGTCCTCGTCGAAGTCCGGGTCCACGAACTCAGTGGCACCAGCGGCGGCCGCCACCTTCGTGCGGTTGCCACCGAGCCATGCCACCAGCGCACCCGGCACCAGCACCCACACCAGCACGGCCATCGCGAGCAGGCCCGCGGGCACCGTCACGGGGTCGAACGCGCCCCCGGCCAGCTTGCCGCCGGCCGTCGCGGCGAGCACCAGGCTGCCGACGGCCGCCGTGATCGCGGCCACCAGCACCGCGCGCACCCGCGAACTCGACCGGTCCGACACCTTGCGGCAGGTCCAGCCCACGACCAGGCCGATCAGCAGGCCGCCGACGAGCACGCCGGGGCTCCACACGACCTCGGTCTCCGGCATGGCCGCGAGCAACGGCACCGGCGGCACGTCGCCGCCGACGAACTTCAGCGGCGACACCTCGACAGCGCCCATCGAGAAGCCCGCGCCCACGACGTAGGAGAAGCCCGCGATGATCGCGTTTGGCAGGTAGGCCAGGCACAGCAGGAACACGCCGAGCCCGACACCGAACGACGGCCCGGCGCCCGCGAACAGCCCGCTGGTCGTCGGCCACGACACCGCGAGCCCGGCGGCCACCGCGAGCGCACCCACGCTGACCAGCGCGAACAACGCCATGAAACCCGCCCGCAGCCCGTGCAGCGCAACGGGGTCGAGCTTGTCGAATACCACCTCGTACAGGCCGCAGCGCCGGGCGACACCGATCGTGGCCGCGATCCCGGACACCGCCGCACACCCGAAGAACGCGACGGCCGGCGTCGCGCGCACGACCCCGTCGCCCATGATCAACGCGATCGCGCCACCGGTGACGGCGTGCGCTCCGGCGATGCTGAGCACGACCCCGCGCGCCTGCAGCGGTTCGTAGAGACCGAGGCGGTCGGCGGTGCCCGCGGCGGTGCGGCCGACCAGCAACATCAGCAACGCGGTCGCGAGCAGCGGCAGCACGCCGAGTTGGCCCGACTCGAAGCGCAACGGCACGTGGTGCGCGGCGAGCCAGGCGGGCGCGGCGGCGCTGAGCACCCCGGACGTGGAGAAGTCGGCGTAGGTGGCCGTCGCGGAGATCAGCGCGAGCACGGCGGCGACCGCGGCGTACCCGACCACCACCGATCCGACCGCGGCGGCGACGAGGACGCGCATGCGTTCGGATCGAGAGAACTCCGGTGGGCGCACGGTGTTGACCTCGCGGGTCACCTCGCGTTGCAGCACGGGCACTTCTCCACTGTGTCAGGCCGCCTGAGCCATTCGGGTCAGGCACGCCGCGTCATGCGAACAGGGGTGGCGCCGGAGAACCGGCACCACCCCTGAAAGGTCGAACGGTGTGCGGACCTTACTGCTGCGGTCCGCCGAAGCCACCGGGCGGCGTGCCCGGTGAGCCGAACTGGCCCGGCTGCGGCATGAAGCTCGTCTGCTGCGGCGGCTGACCCGGCTGCGCGGGCTGCTGCGGCTGCTGACCGAACTGCTGCTGACCGAACGACGGCTGCTGGGCCTGCTGCTGGGGCGCCTGCTGCTGCGGGGCGGCCTGCTGCTGACCGAACTGCTGCTGGCTCTGCTGCGGGAACGCGCCGGACTGCGGGTTCCAGCCGCCCGGCTGCCCCTGCTGCTGACCCGCGTACGGGTTCGCGGGCTTCGGCTCGAGCTTCACGATGCCCTCGGCCATCAGGAACGCGAGCACGATCGCGGCCGTCTCCACCAGCGCCACGATGAGCAGCACGATGTCGAGGCCCTGGATCGACGGCGACTTGATGATGAGCTGCAACTGCAGGAGCGTCTGCACCGCCGCGAGGACCGCCGCGACCGGCACGAAGCCCTTCGGGGTGCTCGGCAGCACGGACAACCCGGCGAGCGCGCCCGCCGCGAGCAGGTAGACCACGTTGCCGCTGCTGACGTCGTCGGCGAACGCGACGAGGTACGCGACCAGACCGAGACCCGCCGCTACCAGCGGGAGGATCTGGGCCAGGTTGATGTTGTTGGCGCCTGGAGCCCCGTGGCCCGCCGGCGGTGCCTGGTGCTGTGCCGGACCCGGCGGCTGCTGTTGGGGTGCGCCGTAAGGCACGGACATGTCGAGGTCTCCTCCTCAAACCAGGGTGCGTCGAGTGACGCTAGCAGTGCGACCCGCTACTAAGACGATGGACCGATCATGTCGGTTCCGCCATACGAGCGAAGGCCGGATTCCGAAGTTACTCGGAATCCGGCCTTCGCGTAGCCGTACGTGTCTGAGATCAGGAACTCAGCAACCTGTGACACTCCTAGAAGCCGAGTTCGTTTGGCCTCAGAGCGACTGCATGATCTCCCGCATCAGCGAGGCGGTCTCGGACGGCGTCTTGCCGACCTTGACGCCGGCGGCCTCGAGGGCCTCCTTCTTCGCCTGCGCGGTGCCCGCCGAGCCGGAGACGATGGCGCCGGCGTGGCCCATGGTCTTGCCCTCGGGAGCGGTGAAGCCCGCGACGTAGCCGACGACCGGCTTGGTCACGTTGTCCTTGATGTACACGGCCGCGCGCTCCTCGGCGTCGCCACCGATCTCACCGATCATCACGATCGCGACGGTCTCGTCGTCGGCCTGGAAGGCCTCGAGGGCGTCGATGTGCGTGGTGCCGATGATCGGGTCGCCACCGATGCCGATCGCGGTGGAGAAACCGAAGTCCTTGAGCTCGTGCATCATCTGGTAGGTCAGGGTGCCGGACTTCGACACCAGACCGATCTTGCCGCTGCCCGCGATGTTCGCGGGGATGATGCCGGCGTTGGACTTCCCAGGGCTGATGATGCCGGGGCAGTTCGGGCCGATGATGCGGGTCTTGTTGCCCGTCGCGACGGCGTGCGCCCAGAAGTACGCGGTGTCGTGCACCGGGATGCCCTCGGTGATGACGACCGCGAGCTCGATCTCGGCGTCGATGGCCTCGACCACGGCGGCCTTGGAGAAGGCCGGCGGGACGAAGATCACGGTCACGTTCGCGCCGGTGGCCTCCATGGCCTCCTTGACGGTGCCGAAGACCGGGAGCACGGTGCCGTCGAAGTCGACCTTCTCGCCCGCCTTGCGCGGGTTCACGCCACCGACGATGTTCGTGCCGGACGCGAGCATGCGCTTGGTGTGCTTGGTGCCTTCGGCACCGGTCATGCCCTGAACGATGACCTTGCTGTTCTCGTTGAGGAAGATAGCCATCTGACTCAGACCCCCGCAGCCGCGAGCTCGGCGGCCTTGGCGGCCGCGTTGTCCATCGTGTCGACAACGGTCACCAGCGGGTGGTTGGCCTCGGCGAGGATCGCGCGGCCCTCCTCCACGTTGTTGCCGTCCAGGCGGACGACGAGCGGCTTGGTGGCCGCGTCGCCGAGGATCTCCAGCGCCTTCACGATGCCGTTGGCCACGGCGTCGCACGCGGTGATGCCACCGAAGACGTTGACGAACACGGAGCGGACGGCCTCGTCGCCGAGGATGACGTCCAGGCCGTTGGCCATGACCTCGGCGGACGCGCCGCCACCGATGTCGAGGAAGTTCGCGGGCTTCACGCCGTACTGCTCACCGGCGTACGCGACGACGTCCAGCGTCGACATGACCAGGCCGGCACCGTTGCCGATGATGCCCACCTCGCCGTCGAGCTTGACGTAGTTGAGGCCCTTCTCCTTGGCCTTCGCCTCGAGGGGGTTCTCCGCGGCCTTGTCGACCAGCTCGGCGTGGGCCGGGTGGCGGAAGTCGGCGTTCTCGTCCAGCGTGACCTTGCCGTCGAGGGCGACGATCTTGCCCTGCGGGTCGCGGACCAGCGGGTTGACCTCGACCAGCGTGGCGTCCTCGGAGACGAAGGTCTCCCAGAGCTTCACGATGGTGTCGACGACCTGGTCCTTGACCTCGGCCGGGAAGTTCGCCGCGTCGGCGATCTCCGTGGCCTTGGCGACGTCGACGCCCTTGATGGCGTCGATGGCGATCTTCGCGAGGGCCTCGGGCTTGGTGGCCGCGACCTCCTCGATGTCCATGCCGCCCTCGACGCTCGCCATGGCGAGGAAGGTGCGGTTGGCGCGGTCGAGGAGGAACGAGAAGTAGTACTCCTCCGCGATGTCGGAGGCGGGCGTCACCAGCACGCGGTGAACGATGTGCCCCTTGATGTCGAGGCCGAGGATGGCGGTCGCCTTCTCCTCGGTCTCCTCGGGGGTGGAAGCGAGCTTCACACCACCGGCCTTGCCGCGGCCGCCGGTCTTCACCTGGGCCTTGACGACGACAGCCTGGCCGAACTTGGCGGCGATGGCCTTGGCGTCGGCGGGGTTGGTAGCCACATCGCCCGGCAGTACCGGGACGCCGTGGGCGGCGAAGAGGTCCTTCGCCTGGTATTCGTACAGGTCCACTCGGGTCTCCTGCGACGTCGGTGTCGGAACACAACACCGCGCCTGGGTGGTCCTCAAGGGGCCAAGCGAACCCACTTGACGCGGCTGGGCCCAGACACTATCGACCTGCGGGTACCGCTCGCACGTCACCACCGGTGAGGTCGGTCTCAACGGCGGTGAGGTCGATCACGCGCACGCGCGCGATATAAGGAAAAGTGATTTGCGGGACACGTTTCAGCGGCTCGCGCGACTGCCCATCAAGCCGGCCGCGACCACCAGAGCCGCGACCGAGGCCAGTGCGAGCCACGTGCCCGGGCCTGCGGTGGCGCCCTCGACGCGGTCGCCGGTGAGCGGCAGTTCGAGTGCGCGGACGCCCATCAGCAGCGCGAGGCCCACGAGTGACGCGGCGCCGCGAGCGGGCCTCGACCGGAACACGGCCACGAGCGTGATGATCAGCACCGTGAGCGAGATCAACAGGGTCCAGGACACGGTGGGGTCGTTGTCCGGGATCAGCGTGGGCGACGTGTACTTGTCGCCGCGCATCGTCGGCAGGGCGAACGCGCCGACCGCGAAGAGGCCCGCGAGCAGGATCGCGCCGAGCTCGGCCACCGGCAGCTGCTCCTTGCGCACCTCGCCGGCGTTCTCCCGTTCCATCGCCGCGGCGAGGCCCGCGCAGGCGAGCGCCAGCAGGCCGAGTGGGAGTTCCATCACCATCAGCCAGAAGCCGGCGCCGGGCTGGGCGACGCCCACCTGACTCGCCGCCGTCACGACCTCGGCGATGCCCGCCGCGGCCAGTTGCATCGCGAAGAACGCTCCGACCAGCGCCGGACGGACGGTCGCGGCCGTTCCCGGCACGAGCAGCAGCACACCGAGCACGCCGAACGCGAGCCCGGCGGCCCACAAGAGGCTCACCGACGCGAGGTCGGGCGCGGGGCCACCGGTGGACAGGGTGAGCTGAGGCAGGAATGCACCGGCGAGCATCGCGGTTGCAGCGAGCACGGCGAAGACGCCGGCGGTGACGTGCATGCGCCCGGGAGTGGGGAGTTCGGGGTCCTGGGTGCCGCGCAGGAGCCGTGCCGCGCGGCCGAGGAGAGGAACGGCGAGCAGCAGAAGCGCGGCGACGAAGGCGAACACCGGACCGGCGGTGATGCCGAGGCCCGTCGCGAAGATGCCGGCGGCCAGCGGTGGAACGACGACGGCGAGCAGGGAGAGGAAGACGCCGAGCGTGCCGCCCTCGCGGGTGTCGGGGTCGGGGGAACTGGCGGCGAACGCGGTGGCGAGGGGGACGGCCACGGCGATCAGCAGGCCGCCGATCAGTCCGACGGCAGGCAGGTCCCAGGGGCTGCGATCGAGCTGGAACGGATCGTTCGAGGCGAACGGCTTGCCCAGCAGGCCGACCGCCGCGACGAGCGCGACGAGCACCGGGATGGTGACCGGGGCCGGACGTTCCGACTCGTCGGCGGGCATGCCGGCGCGACCGGCCGAGAGCGCGCCCGCCGCGATGGTGAAGACGTGCCCGGCGATCAGCAGCCACACGCCCAGTGCCGGGGTGACGGCGACGAGCGTGGCCGGGCGGAAGAGTTCGGGACGCGCGACTTCCATGGCGTCGAGGAAGACCTGCGCGTCGCTCAGCAGCCTGCCGACCGCGAAGACGCCGGTGGCGGCGATCAGTCCGGCGGCCACGAACGGACGGCCGCGCATCAGCAGCACGCCCGCTGCTGCGGGCGGTGCGAGCGCGAGCAGGGCCAGCAACGGCCACGACGCGAAGGCCGGTTCGGCGCCGTCGACCACGCCGAGCAGCGGGCCGAGGGCGAGCAGGAGAGCGCCTGCCGCGGCGAGGGCCCAGGACGTGCGCAGCCTGGCGGCCGCCGGGGTCTGGTTGTCGAGCTCGGTGCGAGTCATCGCGGGCGAACCTAGCAAGACCTGAGTAGCACTGCGTGTGACCTCTGCTGACGTATTAAGACGAAATTCGTTCGCGTGTGGAAAACCTGCGCTGGGTACTCCTAGGTCGTGACTTCATCACTTACCGTCGCTCATATGAGCGACAACGGCCGGTCTTGGCTCACGCGTCTGACTGACGCGGCCCTGGACCGTGCCGGCTGGGGCGTGCACACGGCCCGTGACGTCGCGGAAGAGGTGAAGGTGGCGCTGCGGGCGATGGCCACGCCCGGCGGTGTGCGCGGCGTCGCGATGGAAGCGGCCTGGTTGACGGCCCACGCGGTGCTCTACCCGTGGGGTGCGATCACCGAGCAGCTCCGTCCGGAAGGGCAGTACCGGCACTACCGCACCGACGGCCTCCCGCCCCGCCAGCGCGGGCTGATGGTTTCGGCGATGGACGCGGCGGGCACCCCGATCGTGCTGGTACACGGCATCGGGGACAACCGTTCCGCCTTCGCGGTGCTGTCGGGGGCTCTGCGAAGGCGGGGCTTCGGGGTGGTGCACGCCATCAACTACAGCGTGCTGACGGCGTTGACCGGTGACGTCCGCCGTTCCGCCGCGCTGCTGGGCGCGCACATCGAGCGGATCTGCGAGCAGACCGGATCCGATCAGGTGCACGTGGTCGGCCATTCGCTCGGCGGGCTCATTGCCAGGTACTACGTACAACGGCTGCACGGCGACTCACGCGTTCGCACACTCGTGACCTTGGGGACGCCCCACAGCGGCACGCTCGCCGCCTATCTGATGCCGACACCTCTTACTCGGCAGCTGCGTCCGGGTTCGGAGCTGTTGTCCGAGTTGGCCGAACCGTGCCGACCGTGCCGCACGAAGTTCGTCGTGGTCTGGTCCGAGATGGATCAGATCATCGTGCCTCAGCGCAACGCCCGGCTGGAGCACTCGTCATTACTCGTCGAAGAGCACCAGATACGTGATTCAGGTCACCTTTCTTTGCCGGTTGACACGAGGACCCTTCACGTAGTTGTGACGGCCATCACCCGATCGGATGACTTGTCAACTCACCCCATCGCCGCTGGCGGCGAGGCGTGTCGACCCCCCGGTTTGACCGACAGTCACAGTTGACAGTTGAAACTCGCTGGTTGCCGCCCGTTCGTAGGACATAACGAACTGGGGTTTGCCCTCCGAGGCTGCCCGCCGTTACTGTCCCCGGGTCCGTTGTCACGGTCTGATCACAGAAGGACACCGAGTCAGAACCCCGAATCCTGACTCGCCGGGAATCCCCCGCCCGGTTGTCCGCCCGATCAGGCTCCCCGAAGGCGGAAGGGCAAGCTTTGAGTCACCACCGCTCCCCCGGCGGCCATGAACGCAGTGCTGCGCTTGAAGAGGCAGTCGACCGCGCATCCGTGCGTCCGGTCAGCTCGCACAGGCTCCCCCCGCCGCCGTCGGCGCTGCGTGGACGCATCGTCGTCGCAGCCGTCGCAGTAGGCGCGTTCGCCGCGGCAGGCGCCGGCCAACTCGGCCAGGCAGCCGCCGACGAAGGCACCGACGTCCAGCTCGCGAACCACTCCGGTGGCGCCGCGACCTTCGACGGCGTCGGTGGCGACACCGCCTCCGCCCCCCAGATCCTCGCGGTCTCCAAGACCACGGCCGAGGGCTCCGCCGAAGCCGCCAAACTCCTGCGCAGCCAGCAGCTCTCCACCGAGCGCGAGGCCGTCGAGGCCGAGAAGAAGCGCCCGAAGTTCGTCCGCCCCGCAGCCGGTGACTTCACCTCGGGCTACGGCGGCCGCTGGGGCACCATGCACCTCGGCATCGACATCGCGGGCCCCATCGGCACCCCGATCCTCTCCGCCGCCGACGGCACCGTGATCGAGGCGGGCCCGGCCTCCGGCTTCGGCCTCTGGGTGCGCGTGCAGCACGAGGACGGCACCATCACCGTCTACGGCCACGTCGACACCTACAGCGTCAAGGAAGGCCAGCAGGTCAAGGCGGGCCAGCAGATCGCCCGCATGGGCAACCGCGGCTTCTCGACCGGCCCCCACCTGCACTTCGAGGTGTGGAACCCGGGCGGCCAGAAGATCAACCCGCTGACCTGGCTGAACGCTCGCGGCGTGACGGTCTGAGGACTTCGTCCCTCTAGGCCTGTGGGATTTGCTGTCCGAGGGCCTTCGGATCTTGAGTTCCGGCCTGCGTTTCGCTGTTCGGTTGTTCCTGAACTACGGCTCAGTAGCTTTCTGACGGCCGTTCCGGCCTCGTCCACCTCCTGGGGTGGGTTGGGTGGTTCTGGTCGACTCAGGGGCCTCTTGTGGGTCAGCACGCTCCAGCGTCGCTCTATTCCCGCCCTAGTCCGGGCCTGGGTCTCGCGGTCACGGATCTTTGGGTCTTTTGGGCATCGGGCGGGCTTGGGGGCGTTGCCGGGCTTGGTTCACGGTGGTTGTCGGAGGCCGGTTGGCCGTAGGGGCCGTCGCAGGCTTCAGTCGTTCCGAGGCTCCGGAAGCGTTACGGCCCTGGGGCGTTTCGGGCTTCAGGAGCGTTGCGGGCCTCGGGGGCGTTGTGAGACTCCAACGCTTCACGGACGAAGTAGGTCGCTGCTACCCGCCAGACTGAGCACATGTGTCTGCGCCAGCGTGGGCCGCAGGCTTTGCAGGCCCCGCTCTCCGTTGGTTCGTGGTGGCGCAGGAGGGTGCGCCAGGCTTCGACCAGCTTGAAGGTGTCCGGGGATTCCAGCTGGTTGAGGATTGCGAACACACGTTCGTGCAGGGCGCCGGCGAGTACGTGATCCATCTTGAGCTCTTCCGCTGGGGGTTCTGCCTCATGCGGACGATTCTGCTCCGGGGGTCTGACAATTTTTGAACGCAGGCCTGGTGACCTGCGGTGATCTTCGTGGACGGCTGGTGTGGGCGGGCTCTGTGCCGTTGGCTGGAGCCGTCGGGGTCGGGCCGTCTGCCGCGGCCGGGGTGCGCTGCGGGCTCGGTCGGCAGGGCTGCGGGCCTCGGCGATTTTGGCTCTGTGCCGGGAGAACGCTCGTCTGTGGCCGTCTACAGGCGACAGTGTCGTTCGGAGGCTGGTGGCGAGCCCGGCAGGGTTGCGGGCGTGGGTGCTTGGGCTGGGCGGGCGTTGAGTCGTGTCCGTTGCGTTGGTGCGAAGACTGCGAAGACAATGCGGCCGGACCGCTCTCCCGTTCGGTCCGGCCGCACTTCGCCGCGAAGTTAGGCCCCCGCCGTCCCTTCGCTCCCCTTCGTCTGCAGGCTGCTCGTTGTGCCTTGGACCGCCCCGAACGTTCCCTGGCTGTGCTGCTTGCGACACCCACATAGACGCACTCAGTGGGCTGTCGTTGCGCGGATTTTCCGGATTTCTGCGGATTTTCTTGGTTCTGGGTGAAGTTGCTGGTCAGGGGGCCTTCGTTGGGGGCGCGCGGGGTGGGTGGGTCGTCCCCCTGGTGCGTTGGCGGCTGCCTGTTGGGTGTTCGTAGGTGGTTGGGGTGGGGGCGTTCTGTTCCTGTTTTCGTGCGCGGGGCTCCGCCCCGGACCCCGCCAATCTGATCAAAAGCCGGGGCCAGCGCCGTTCGCAGGCTGATGGCACGCCTGTTGCGTTGGGCGGCTTGCTGTTGCTTGGTTTGGTTGCGTTGGTGGGGTGGCTTCGTCACGAGTCGAGCCAAGAGCGGGCCACATCAGAGGAGGGGTGTCAAACCGCCGAAAAGCGTGGCGGTTTGACACCCCTCCTCTGATGCAGCAAGAGCTGTGGCACGACTCGTGACGAAGCCACCCCACCCGATCCGTTCGAGGAAAGACGGCTCGCCTTCGGCATCGCGCTGCGGTTCGGCGTGCTCGATGCTTGCGCTCTGTCGGGCTCGCCTTCGGCTTCGCGTGTGCTTTGGGCCGCCAGCCATCGCTTCTCGCCCAGGTCTGGTCTGCCCAGTCCTCGCTGGTCCCAGAACTGTCAGCCCCAGCCCGTAAGTTGGGTCGCGGGGACTCCAAACGCGAGGGGACCCCTGCGTCAGCTTGCCGTGCTTTGCCTTGGAGCAGTTAAGGCCCGCGACCCTGCCCCGGTTGGGGCTGGGCGCGGGCCTTGGGTGTGCTCTTGGGCTGGCTAGAGCTTGGTCATCGGGACGCTGCCTATGAGCATCAGGCGGACTGTGCCCGAGCCTCCGAAGTCGATGGTGGCTGTGGCTCGTAGGCCCGCGCCGTCCACCGCTACTACTCGGCCCAGGCCGTACTTGTCGTGGGTTACTCGGTCGCCCACGTCCAGCTTCATTGCCGGGGCGTCCTTCCAGCCCGCTTTGCCCGGGGCTGGGCGGCTCAGGCCTCGGGAGGCTATGCCGCCTGAGGCTGAGCGGCCCCAGGTGGTGGCTGCTGCGGGGCCCGAGCGGGAAGGTTCTACTCGGCGCCAGTCGAGTAGGTCCTGGGGGATTTCGCCCAGGAAGCGGGAGGCCGGGTTGGCTGACGGTTGGCCCCAGGCTGAGCGGACCAAGGCCCTCGAGAGGTAGAGGCGGCGTTGGGCTCTGGTGATGCCCACGTAGGCGAGGCGGCGTTCTTCTGCCAGTTCTGCTGGGTCGCCCAGGGCTCGCATGTGCGGGAAGACGCCGTCTTCCCAGCCCGTGCTGAAGACGACCGGGTATTCGAGGCCCTTGGCCGTGTGGATGGTCATCAGGGTGACCACGCCGTCGGAGTCCGCGTCCGGGATGGAGTCCGCGTCTGCTACCAGGGAGACGCGTTCCAGGAACGCCGGGAGGGACGGGACCGGGTCTGCGCCTTCGGGGAGCTCTAGTTCGGTGAACTCTCGGGCGACGGTGACCAGTTCGTTGAGGTTCTCGATCCTCGTGTGGTCCTGCGGGTCCTCGCTGGCTTCGAGTTCGGTGCGGTAGCCGGACTTTTCCAGCACGGCTTCCAGGATGTCGGCCACGTCGTCTTCGCGTGCGACCATTTCGCCCAGCTGGTCCATCATTTCCACGAAGCCCGCGATTGCGTTGCGGGAGCGCGGGTTCAGGAGGGGGACGCGGTCTTCTACGGCTTCGCGGAGGGCTGCGGCGAAGCTGATTCGTTCGCGTTCTGCGTAGGTGGCGACGCAGGCTTCTGCTCGGTCGCCGATTCCTCGTTTGGGGACGTTGAGGATTCTGCGGAGGGAGACCGTGTCTTCCGGGTTGGCCAGAGTGCGCAGGTAGGCGAGGGCGTCGCGGACCTCGCGGCGCTCGTAGAAGCGGACGCCGCCGACCACTCGGTACGGGAGGCCCAGGCGGATGAAGATTTCCTCGAAGACCCGCGACTGGTTGTTGGTGCGGTAGAAGACGGCGATTTCGGAGTTGTTGACTTCGCCGCTGTCCACCAGGTGGTCGATTTCGTTGGCCACGAACGCCGCTTCGTCGTGTTCGTTGTCGGCGACGTAGCCGACGATCTTCTCGCCCTCGCCGAGGTCCGACCACAGCGATTTGTCGCGGCGGTTGGGGTTGCGGGAGATGACGGCGTTCGCCGCCGTCAGGATGTTCTGGGTGGAGCGGTAGTTCTGCTCCAGCAGGATCGTGGTGGCGTCCGGGTAGTCGCGCTCGAACTCCACGATGTTGCGGATCGTCGCGCCGCGGAAGGCGTAGATCGACTGGTCGGCGTCGCCCACCACGCAGAGCTCGGCGGGCGGGATCTCGCCGCCTGCCTTGCCGACCAGTTCGCGCACCAAGGTGTACTGCGCGTGGTTGGTGTCCTGGTACTCGTCGACCAGGACGTGGCGGAAGCGGCGGCGGTAGTGCTCGGCCACGTCCGGGAAGGTCTGGAGGAGTTCGACGGTCCTCATGATCAGGTCGTCGAAGTCGAGGGAGTTCGACTCGCTCAGGCGGCGTTGGTAGACCGTGTAGACCTCGGCCACGCGGCGTTCCAGGTCGTTCGTGGCCTGGGCGGTGGCGGTCTCCGCGTCGATGAGCTCGTTCTTGAGGTTCGAGATGTGCACGGCGAGGGTGCGGGCCGCGTACTTCTTCGGGTCGAGATCGAGGTCGCGCGCCACGAGCGTGATGAGGCGGCGGGTGTCGTCGCTGTCGTAGATCGAGAAGTTCGACGACATGCCCAGCGTCTTGGCGTCGCGGCGCATCACGCGGACGCACATCGAGTGGAACGTCGACACCCACATCGAACGGGCGCGCGCGCCCACCATGTCGGCGACGCGCTCCTTCATCTCGGCGGCGGCCTTGTTCGTGAACGTGATGGCCATGATCTCGCCGGGATGCACGTCACGAGCCGCGAGCAGGTACGCGATCCGCCGGGTGAGGAC
Source organism: Lentzea sp. JNUCC 0626 (assembly GCF_043632865.1). Classification (NCBI taxonomy): domain Bacteria; kingdom Bacillati; phylum Actinomycetota; class Actinomycetes; order Pseudonocardiales; family Pseudonocardiaceae; genus Lentzea; species Lentzea sp. JNUCC 0626. Next base: position 8,048,614 of record NZ_CP171635.1, on the reverse strand, counting down.
ACGCGTCTTGCCGGAGCCGGCGCCCGCCACCACGAGCAGGGGCGAACCGGCGTGCTCGACGGCACGGCGCTGCGCGGGGTTCAGGTCGTCGAGCAGGTGGCCCGCGCGGGAAACGGGGGGACTTGAGGGCAAGTCGAACAAGGCGCTCATCGTCCATCCACGGTACCGGGCGGCACCGACAAATCCGGTACCGCCCGACCATGTGTTCGAGAAACCGGTTCGATCAGGTGCTGGTGTCGATCAGGAACGGCTGTCCCGCGTGCACCTCGGCGTGGCCTCCTGCCTCGGCGTACACGTCGAGGCCGTCCGAGTGGTACTCCGACTTGATCACCCTGGTGTGGATCTTCGAGGTGGGCCACGCCTCCTCGTGCACGATCAGGTGGTTCTGCGTGCAGCGAATCCCTTCGGCGCCGATGCCCTCGTTCACGTCCCAGCCCTCGTACGAGGTGACCTCGAGCCGGTCGGTCGGGAACGAGACGAAGACGTCGAGCCCCTGTTCGTCGTGGCCCACCACGTTGGTGATGTCGACGTCGAACTCCTGCGTGGCACCCGGACGGGTGGTCCAGGTGACCGGGCCTTACCAGCCGGCCCGCGCGGTGAGGTCGATCGAGGCGAAATCCGGCTCCGCCGAGGCAGGCGGAGCGATCGCGGCGGACAGCGCCAGGGCAGCCGCCATCCCCAGTGCGTACTTCAACAGGACCCCCAGTGGTCGCTATGTGAGACGACACGAGCCTAGGAGTGCGGTTCTGTGGCAGACTAGGTCCATGCGCGCGACGTACTTCGAGTTTTTCTACGGGAACCGGACTCCGGCTCCCGTGGTCGTCCAGCGCTGACAAAGCCACCACGAAGCCCCGGAGTCCATCGGACCCCGGGGCTTCGCTGCTTCTGGGCCAAGGACTCGAAGTTCCCCGAAAGGTCACCAATGATGGACACCACCACCGAACCCGACATCAACGAGCTGCGCGAGGAGATCGACCACCTCGACGCGGAAATCCTTCGCCTCGTGCAACGGCGCGTCGAGGTATCGAAGATCATCGGCGCGGCCCGCATGGCCGCCGGCGGCACGAAGATCGTGCACAACCGCGAGATCGACGTCCTCAACCGCTACAAGCCGCTCGGCCCCGAGGGCAAGGACCTCGCGATGATCCTGCTCAAGATGGGCCGCGGCCCGCTCGGCAGGTAGTAGTTCCACCAGCGGGTGGCCCGGCGTCACAGCACGCCGGGCCAAAAAGGCTTCAGGGCCGCCCGCACGCGCTCGAAGTCCGCGTCGATCAGCTGGGTGTCGTCCGGCACGTAGGCCAGCGGGTCCTCGAGCAACGGCTCCGGCAGCCCCAGCAAGCCCTCGACCAGCGCGTGCAGGCACAACGCCGAGTAGCCGCGCAGGTAGCCGCCCTCCTGGGTGAGCACGACCCGCGTCCCGAACGACGCCACCCTCCGGCCGATCTCGCGGTAGCCGTTCGCCGTGAGGTTGTGACGGCCGTTGGGGTCGAACGCCGACCCGTCGAACCCGGACGCGCACACGAGCAGGTCCGGTGCGAAGTCGCGCAGCAGCGGGAAAGCGATCTCGTCGAGCGCGCGCATGTACGCCGTGTCGCCCGCACCGAGAGACAGTTCGATGTTCACGTTCTTGCCCTGAGCGCCCACTTCTGATGGTGCGCCCGTCTGCGGGTGGTTCGTGCCCCACGCGCCGTGCCGCATGTGCACCGAGATGGTCAGCACGTCCGGACGGTCGTAGAACGTCTGCTGCGTGCCGTTGCCGTGGTGCACGTCCCAGTCCAGGACGGCGACCCGCAACCCTTGGCGCCGCGCGGTTTCCGCCACCAGTGCCGCGTTGTTCACGAAGCAGTAGCCGTCCGCCATGTCCGGCTGCGCGTGGTGCCCTGGAGGACGCACGAGCGCGTACGCGATGCGGGCGCCGGACTCCAACGCCGCCAACGCCGTTCCCGCCGCCGCAGAGGCCGCACGCCACGTTTCCGGTCCCACGACCGTGTTCACTTCCAGCGCCACACGCTCGGACACGCGCAACGAGTCCAAGTACCCGGCCGTGTGCACGCGCAGAAGCTCGTCAACGGACGCATGCCTGCCCTCGTGCCACGTCAGGTGCGGCGCCACCGGGCCGTGCGTCAGCGCGTGCCGGAACGTGCGCAACCGCGCGGCGTTCTCCGGGTGCGGCTCGGCCACGTCGAGCCACGGCCAGGAGCCCGGCAGCTCCCACAGACCCTCACCGGCGTCGTGCTCGAGGCAGTCGTCGTGCCAGAACATGTCCACCCGAATCGGATATCAGGGCGATCACGGATGGTCCATCGAAAAAATCTGGAGGCACACTGGAGGCATGGGCCTCATCGCTGCACTGATCGCCATCGCCGGCCTGCTCGCCGCCTTGGCGCACGACGCTTACCTGGGCTTGCTCGGATCGGCCGCGAACAAGAAGGGCCTCTCCGGAGCACCTGTCTCCCAATTCGTCCGCAGCCGCTGGAAGACCGCGATCATCACGACCGCAGGTGCGGTGATCGGTCTGCTGATCACCGGTGGCGACTCGCTCGGCGCCGACGTCGTGGGCGCCCTGATCGCCGGCAGCAGCGGTCTGGCCGCGCTCAACGGCGTGCAGAGCACCCGCAAGCAGCTGAACAGCGGTCAAGCACAACTCCCGCCCAGGTAGGAACTTCACACAAAAGAGTGTCACTCGTCCTGAACACCCCCTTTTGGTTGGTTGGGTACCTCCAGACGGCCCTACTCTGATTGCGTCGCAGAGGGGTGTCGGGATGGACGAACTGCCGGGCAAACATCGACTCGACGACGGGATCGCGCCGCCGCAGCGGCCCGTCGTCGGGGGCGATCGCATCCCGCTGCCCCGCCGCCGCCAGATCGACCCGCTGCAGGACACCGACGGCCTGCGCAAGTTCAACATCGGCCTGGTGCCCGCGTCGGTCACGCCGCCGCGCACCTGGAAGCGCGCCGCCTGGTTCGCCGTCGTGTCGTCCGTGCTCGTGCTGGTCGGCCTGAGCGTCGCCGCGGCCAAGCTGGTCGGCGGGGGCGGCGCGGTCGAGACGGTCGGGCTGCCCGGCTACCCGTCGGACGTGCCGATCATCTCCGCGCTGCCCACCGGCGGCACCAGTCCGTCGGCCACGGGCACGAAGCCGTCCGCCGCGAACACCGGCCGGGGCGCCCCGGTGCCGGGCACGGGCACCCGCACGTCCGCCGCGAACGGGACCGGCACGGGCACTGGTTCGGCGACCGTCCCCCAGCCCACCGGGTCGGCGCCGCCGGTCATCACGACCGTGCCGGTCACGCAGGCCCCCGTGGTTGACGGCGGCAAGATCGCCGCGCAGACCGAGCACTTCTACCGCGAGATGGCGACGAACGCCGACACGGCGCTGGCCATGACCACGGACAACGTGCGCTCGAACGCCGACGCGCTGCTCGAGGGCAGGCTCGCTGACATCTCGCTGATCGAGGTGAAGGAGATCGCCGTCGACCCCGGCAAGGGCCTCACCGTGAGCCTGCTCCAGGTGACGAAGAAGGACGGCTCGGTCAGCACCGAGAAGCGCGAGCTCACCTTCACGCTCGGGGACCTCCCGCTCATCAACGGTGAACGGTTGAAGCTCGGAGGCTGAAGTGGCTAAAGGTCACGGCCGGAGCTACCGAACGTAGTAAGTAGCACCGCCGAGCGATTCCCGAGCACCGTCGGCCGCCACGATCGGATGAAGTTCATCCAGACACTGGCGTCTGCACGGGGAGCCACGGTACGCATTCAGGCGGACACGGACAGTACGGAGGACCAGAGCAGTGCAGCGTCCCGCGGCGACGACCGGACGGCGGCACGCCCGCGCCGGCGCGATCAGCGTGGCCGAGCTGATCAAGCAGCAGCCGACCTCCATCCGCATCCTGTCCAACGAGGACGCCGCCACAGACGCGCTGGTCACGTCCCTGCTGGGCCCCACCGAGACCATGACGGCGACGACCGCCGTGATCCCCGTCGTCCCCGGTCGCCGCAGGCGCACGGTGAAGCCGAGCAGAGTCGGCCGGGTCGCCGGACTGGTGGCGGGCGCGGTCCTGCTCGTCTCCTCCATCGCGGGCGCGGCGATCCTCGCGGGCAAGCGGCCGGAGAACGCCGGCGTGCCCGTCAGCGAACGCCCCGTCGCGCTGTCCGGATCGAGCGCCCTGCGTCCCGACGTCCTCTCGGCCCAGCTGCCGAACGAGCGCCCGCCGCTGCAGACCACCGACGGCGCCGTGCCCATGCCGCAGCCGTCCGCGTTGCTGCTGGAGAACACCGCTCAAGAGCCCGCGCCGGAGGCCTCCGAACTGGCCACGCCCGAGGTCTCGGTCGGCCCGTTGCCGCAGGTCGACGTGGTGAAGAAGTTCTACGAGCTGCTCACGACCAAGCCCGGCGCCGCGGCCAAGCTGCTCTCGCCCGAGCTGGTCGGCGCGAGCCCCGCCGAGTTCGTGAACTCCTGGGGCAAGATCAAGACGGTCAACGTCGACCAGACGTCGGTGCGGCCGGACGGATCGGTGCTCGCGGTCGTCTCCATGCAGGAGGCGGACGGCAGCTGGCTGCGCATCGAGCAGCTCTTCTGGCTCACGTCAACGACTCAGCCGCGGATCGTCGGCACCGAGGTCCTTTCGGCGCAGCGGAGTTAGGTCGCACCCAAGTGAGTTCGCCGTTCGCAGTCGAACGGTGACCGTTCGTCTCTGAATGCCTGTTTCGATCGTGAAAATTCCCCCGAAGGGGTTACATCTCGGGTCACGATTCGGTATCCATGTTCCCGCCAGTGCGCGAACGCGAACTTGGAAGGGTGAACGAGCGGTGTCGATTGAGGACCATCGTCGGCGGTTGACCGGATCCGCTGAGTCGACCGGACAGCTGTCGGTCGCCGAGCTGATCGCCCGCCGCGAGGCAGAGACCGCGGAGATCCCGGTGATCACCGACGACATCACCCCGGAGGCGTTCGAGCCGACGGTCAAGTTCAAGCCGGTCAAGGTGCCCGGCAAGCTCAAGAAGCAGCCCATGAAGGAGCTGCACATCACCGAGCTGCTGCGCCGTGAAGGCCGTGCCGACGACACTCAGCGCGGCGGGTTCACCGTCGGCAAGCTGGCCGCCGCGGCCAGCGGTGGCGTCATCATCTGCGGTTCCGTGGCGTTCGCCGCCTCCTCGTGGCTGTCCTCGCCGGACGAGCGCCCGCTCGCCGAGGTGCGGTTCGACGAGCGCGCCCAGGCCCGTGGCGCGAGCGCCGGCACCGAGGGCGTCGTGAAGCTGCCGTCGAACAAGACGCAGCAGTCCGAAGCCACCGAGACGCAGCAGGCAGAGACGACGACCTCGGACCCGACGACGCGCGTCGCGCCGTACGTGCAGACCGAGCAGAAGCGTCCGACGCAGCAGACCCAGCAGACGCAGACGCCGTCCACGGAGACCTCGACCTCCACCACGCCGTCGACGTCCACCGAGACGAGCACCCCGAGCACGCCGCCGTCCAGCGAGACGCCCGCGCCGCCGAGCTCGTCCACCACCCCGCCGCCGAGCAACAGCACGACGCCGCCGTCCAACTCGGACAGCGCGCTGCCCCCGCCGTCCAACCCGGTCGACGTGAGCGTGGACCTCGGCCTCCTCGACCCGGTGCTCAACACCGTGGGCGACACCGTCGGCGGATTCGACTTCTTCGCCCCGGCGAACTGACGCACGACGGGTAGCTCAGCGGCGGTCCCCGGCAGGTACCCTGTGCGGGCATTCCGGACGACCCGCTGACTACCGCACGAGGAGCACGAGCGTGGGATCTGCTGCCGCAGCCGCAGTCACGCCTTCGAGCACCCGCGAGGTGAGCTTGTGACGACGTCCGGAACATCGGACGGCCGTCTGATCGCCGACCGCTACCGCTTCCTCGACCGCATCGGCTCCGGCGCGATGGGCATCGTCTGGCGAGCCCACGACGAACGCCTCGGCCGCGAGGTCGCCATCAAGCAGTTGCTGCTGGCGCCCGGCCTGGACGAGAAGGAACAGGACGAGGCGATCCAGCGCGCCATGCGCGAGGGTCGCATCGCCGCCAAGCTGCACCACCCGAACGCCATCGCCGTGTACGACGTCGTCGAGGAAGACGGCGTCCCGTGCCTGGTCATGGAGTACCTGCCGTCCTACAGCCTCGCCGACGCGCTGGCCGAGGGCGGGCCTATGGACCCGGTCGAGGTCGCGAGCATCGGCACCCAGTGCGCGGCGGCCCTGGCGGCGGCGCACGCGGCGGGGATCGTGCACCGCGACGTGAAGCCCGGCAACGTGCTGATCGCCGAGAACGGCGTCGTCAAGATCACCGACTTCGGCATCTCGCGCGCGTCCGACGACATCACGGTCACCAAGACCGGCCTGATCGCCGGCACGCCCGCGTACCTCGCGCCGGAGATCGCCCGCGGCCAGGACCCGACGCCCGCCTCGGACGTCTACTCGCTCGGTTCGACGCTGTTCGCCGCGATGGAGGGCGAACCGCCCTATGGAGTGAGCGAGAACACTCTCGGTGTTCTGCACGCCGTCGCGGCCGGGCGGATCAACCCGCCCACCGTCGACCACCCGCTCGCCGACACGCTGCTGTACCTGCTCAACTTCGAACCGGCTGACCGGCCGACCATGGCACAGGCGCGCGACGTGCTGAACGCCGTGGGACACGGCCGTTCGCCGTCGTTCACCGGCCTGTCGGTGGTGGCCGGGCCCGATCCGACGACGATCGTGGAGCCCGAGCGGACCCGCGTGGTTCGTCCGGCGCCGCGCACGTCGCCGCCGCGGACCGCTCCGCCGATGGCGCCGCCGAGGCCTCAGGAGAACAACCGGCCGCTGGTCATCGCAGCGGTTGTTTTGGCGTTGTTGCTGGTCATCGGCGGTCTGATGGTCGCGCTCGGGGTGTTCAACAAGGAACCGAACACGCCGTCGGCACCGCCCGCGAGCAACAGCTCGACCGCACCGCCCACGAGTGAGACGCCGAGTTCCGTGGTGACCACCACCACGGAAGAGGCAACCACGACGCAACAACCGACGTCTGCACCAAAGACGACGACAACCACACCACCCCCACCAACCACGACGACTACACCGCCTTCGGTGCCGTCATCACCGCCTCCGTCCTCGAACAACTCGGGGACGCCGAGCACTCCGGTGACGACAACCAGCTAACTGGGCTAAGCATCAAACCGTCGTGGAAATCTCGTAAGGTGGGTACCCGCACCTATTGGGGTGAGCTGAACCCGAAGGTGTGATCATCCGTTGAACAGAGAGCAAGTGACCGCACAGCGGGGAGCAACTGTGACCGATGATGGCCGATTGGTCGCTGGTCGCTACCGATTGAGCCAGCGGATCGGCAGTGGCGCCATGGGCGTCGTCTGGACGGCACACGACGAACGTCTGCACCGCACTGTCGCGGTCAAGCAGCTCCTCCTGCAGCCCGGGCTCGCCGAATCCGACACGGACGAGGCGAAGAGACGGGCCATGCGCGAGGGCCGCATCGCGGCACGCCTGCAGCACCCGCACGCGGTCGCCGTCTACGACGTGGCCGAGGACGACAGCCAGCCGTGGCTGATCATGGAGTACCTGCCCTCGAAGAGCCTCTCCGCGGTGCTTTCGGAGCGCGGCACGCTCCCGCCGCGCGATGTGGCGTCGATCGGCATGCAGGTCGCCTCCGCGCTGGCCGCCGCGCACAACGCCGGCATCGTGCACCGCGACATCAAGCCGGGCAACGTGCTGCTCGGCGACGATGGCACCGTCAAGATCACCGACTTCGGCATCTCGCGCGCGACCGGTGACGTCACCGTCACCGCGACGGGCATGCTCGCGGGCACCCCCGCGTACCTCGCACCCGAGGTGGCGAAGGGCTACGACCCGGGCTCGCCGTCGGACGTCTTCTCGCTGGGGTCGACGCTGTACGCGGCGATCGAGGGCGAACCGCCGTTCGGGCTGAGCGAGAACACGATCGCGCTGCTGCACAAGGTCGCGTCCGGCAAGGTGAACCCGCCGCGCAACGCGGGTCCGCTGACCGCGCTGCTGATGCGCCTGCTGCGGGCGGAGCCCGAGGACCGGCCGACGATGGCCGAGGCTCGGGACGCGCTCGCGGCCGTCGCGAACGGTCAGGCCGCGCCTGCCTTCACGCCGGCCGTGGTCGCCCCGACGCACCCGCCGTCGTGGCGTGGTGCGCCCGTGCAGCAACCGCAGCAGCAGGCCGCCACACGCGCCCTCACGCCGCCGCAGCAGCAGCACGTCCAGCAGTCCCCGCCGCCCAACGCGACGAGGGTGGACCTGGGCACGCCGCCGCGCGCCATGCCGACGCAGCAGGGGCCGTCGAACCACCGCCCGGCCGCCGCTCCGCAGTACTCGCAGCGCCCGAAGTCCCCGCGGCCGTCGGCGTTGTCGTCGGTCTCGAAGAACAAGAAGTCGACGGTCATCACCGCGCTCGCCATCGTGGCGGCCGCGGTCATCGGGATCATGTTCGCGAGCATGATCTCCGACAAGACCGGGGGCGGTTCGGACAACAACGCGGGCGCGAACACGTCGACGCAGCAGACCAACGGCGGCAACCCGACCAGCCCGTCGACGGAGGACAAGTCGTCTCCGAAGGCCGGTCAGTGGACGGAAACGCCGACGGACGGGAACAAGAAAGACCTGCTGACGGACTACTTCAAGCTCGCGGCCACCAAGCCCGACCAGGCCTGGGAAATGGGCAACGGCAACTTCCAGGGCCAGTTCCCGGGCGGCTACGACGGCTTCAAGTCGTTCTGGGCCACCTACAAGTCGGCCAAGGTCACGAACGTCGAGGAACGGCAGCCGTACTACTTCGTGGTGACCCTCGAGGTCGAGAAGAAGGACGGGTCGAAGTCGTCGATGCAGCGGCAGTGCTCGCTGGAGTGGCGTTCGCCGAACTTCCTGCTGAGCTACGACAAGCCGTTCGGCAACGCCTGACGCGCTTTCAGGAGGCCCGCGCCGCCTTCTCCAGGGCTTCGGCCAGGGTGAGGACGGCCGGGTTCCAGGCGGCGTCCTCGCGGTAGACCACGTGGATGTGCCGGACGGGCTCGGGGTTGCGCACCTTCCGCAGGATGACGCCGGGGTGCGCGTAACCCAGCCCGAGCCTGGGGATGATCGTGACGCCCAGTCCGGCCGCCACGAACCCCTGCGCGGTCGCGTAGTCGTCGCTCTCCACCGCCACCTGCGGCGCGAACCCGGCGCCCGCGCACGCGTTGCGGACGAGGCTCGCGCACGGGCCCGGAGTGCCGCAGTCCGCGTCGATCCACGGTTCGTCGGCCAGTTCGGCCAGGTCCAGCACGCGCTTGCGGGCGAGGGCGTGACCGCGCGGCAGGACGGCGTAGAACGGGTCGGCGAGCAGATGCCGCGCGACCATGCCCTCCGGCGCCGGAGCGTCGGGTTCGAGGACCGTGATGGCCACGTCCGCGCGGCCCGCCGCCAGTTCGACGAACGGGTCGGTCGGCTCGGTGAGCTTGAGGTCGAGCTCGACGCCCGCGCGTTCGGCGCGGAAGGTGGCCACCGCGGGCGGTACGAGGGCCGCTCCGGCCGTGGCGAAGTAGCGGACGCGCAGGGTGCCCGCGCAGCCGTTGCGCAACGCCGTGAGGGCGCTCTCGGCCTCGGCCAGCTGCTCGGCGAGGCGGGCGGCGTGCTCGGTGAGCAGGCGGCCCGCGGCGGTGGGCCTGATGCCCCTGCCGACGCGTTCCAGCAACGGCAGCCCTGCCTGCTTCTCCAGGCCCGCCACCTGCTGCGACACCGCCGACGGGGTGTAGCCGAGGTTCGTCGCAGCCGCGGTGATGGAACCCGAGCTCACGACGGCCCTGAGCACCTGCATTCGTCGCACGTCCAGCATGGCCCGACCTTACAGCGATGCTTAAAGGTTTCCCACAACTATTAAATTGTTTTCAGGTGTCGCGAGGCGCATGGTTGACGTGTGAACCAACGCGGAACGTTGATCAGGATGGGCGTGCTCGCCCTGCTGTGGGGATCCAGCTTCCTGTGGATGAAGCTCGCGCTCGGCTCGCTCGCGCCGATGCAGATCTCGCTCGTGCGGACGTTCTTCGGGGCGCTCGTGCTGTTCGTCGTGCTGGCGCTCGCGAAGATGACGCTGCCGCGCGACCGCAAGATCTGGGGTCACATGGTCTTCGTGGCGCTCTTCGGCAGCGCCATCCCGTTCACGCTGTTCGCGTTCGGTGGTCAGACCGTCGACTCGGGCGTCTCCGGCGTGCTGAACTCCACGACCCCGCTGTTCGCGCTGGCCATCGGCCTCGTGCTGGGGTCGGAGAAGATCAGCAACGTGGTCCGCATGCTCGGCCTCGGCCTCGGCTTCGCGGGCGTCCTGCTGATCTTCGCGCCGTGGCAGTCGGGCAACAGCATCGCGAGCTGGGGCGCCGTGCTGTGCCTCATCGGCGCCGCGAGCTACGCGATCGGTTACTCCTACGCCGGGAAGTACCTGGTCAACACGGGTGCGACCTCGACGCAGCTGGCCGCGATGCAGCTGACCACCGCGATGGGGATGCTGATCCTCGCGCTGCCGTTCGGGGGCTTGCAGCCGCTGCACCTGCACTGGATCGGCGTGGTCGCCGTGACGATCCTCGGCGTCTTCGGCACCGGCGTCGCGTTCATCCTCAACTACCGCGTCATCGCCGACGAGGGAGCCACCACGGCAACTACCGTCGGTTACCTTCTGCCCGTTGTTTCGGTACTCCTTGGAGCGATCTTCCTCGGGGAGCAACTCAACGCAAGGGTCGTCGTCGGCATGCTGGTGGTCCTGCTGGGCGTCGCACTGACCCGTCGCAAGCCCGTCTCGGCTGGTCAGACCGTCTCACCAAACGAGACGCGCGACCTGGTCAAACGCTGAAGGGTGAGACGCACGTCTCCCCCAATAGGATGGTTCCGAGACGAATCGCGTCCTTATCGAGCTGGTTAGCCGTCTCCTCTTTGTGAGCGGACATGGAGACCAGCCTGGGAAGGACATCGACATGAACAACGAAAACCTGAAGGTCACCACCCGGACGACTTTTCACCTCCTCGCCCCCGGAGTCGCCCCGGCTCCCGTCGAGGCCGAACTCGTCTACGACCCGGAAGACCCCTACGCGGTCGCCGTCATCTTCTTCACCGGCTCCGGCCGCGTCGAGTGGATGTTCGCCCGCGACCTGCTCGCCGACGGCCTGCTGACGCCGTCCGGTGAGGGCGACATCCTGGTCCGCCCGGCGTCCGACGACCCCGAGCGCGTCCTGGTCGAGCTGAACGCGCCCACCGGGTTCGCGATCCTCAGCGCCGTCGCCGAGGACGTGGCGGAGTTCCTGGACAACTCGTACGACGTCGTCCAGCCGGGCGAGGAGGACCTGTGGATCGACTTCGACCGCGAGCTGCAGAAGCTGGTGTCGACGATCGACTAGTGGGTCCTGATGGTTCAGGTGGTTCGGGAGGGCGCGGGACGAGGTGCCGGCACGCGGGGCAGCGTGGCCGAATCAGCTCGTCACCTTCAGACCACCGCGGTGCGGTGCCGGACGCTGTGGGCAGCGGCGGAGGCACGTCTCAACAGGTCCGGGCGAGTCAACGCAGCGAGTCCCCACCGGTGAACTCGGCTCGGAGCTCAGATCGCTACTCGGTCGCCTTGGGGTGCGCACCGGCGTAGTCGATCCAGACCGCGTGCTTCTCGACGTCGATCAGGTACGCCGCGCGGTTCTCCAGCTCTTTCCAGCCGTACACGACGTCGGTGCTGTCGAAGCACACATGCCGTTCGTCACCGATCGTCGGCGGCGCGACCCTTGGTGAAGATCTCGACCAGACGAGGGTCGGCGCACACCTCGGCGGTGTGCCGCCACTCGGTGATCAGCTGCAGGACCGGAGCCGGAGTGCCCAGGGAGTTCGAGGCCTCCAGCACCTCCACGATCTCGACGGCGAACAGCCGCCGGTCGTCGTCCGGCAGGAAGCGCATCCACGGGAACACCTTCGGCATGACGTCGGCGATCAGGCCACTCGCCCCCTTGCTGTGCTGCAACAGCGCGACGAACAGCGACGTGGTGAACGAGACGACCTCGCGCACCTCAGCCGCCTTCGTGGCCGTGGTCAGCACCAGGTCCTCCTCATCACCGCGGCGACGCACCAGCAGCGTCTGGTCCGGCGACGCCTGGAGCTTGCGCACCGACTCGGCCGGTTTGTTGGAGAGCTCACTGAAGTTGATCTCGCCTGCAGCGGACACAGTTGCAAGGTAGTTTAAAACTGGGCGGGCGCAATCCGGGTCACCTGATCGCGGCAGTGGGGAACCTCCGATGCTCGTCTCCGCGATTGATTAGTCTCAGGGTGTGACAACCATCGGGGGCCGCTACACGCTGATCGAGCGCATCGGCAGCGGAGCGATGGGCGTCGTGTGGCGTGCACGGGACGAGGTCCTGGCCCGCGAGGTCGCCGTCAAGCAGCTCGTGACGGGTGACCACCAGCGGGCGATGCGGGAGGCGCGCAACGCCGCCCGGCTGCACCACCAGCACGCGATCGCGGTGTTCGACGTCGTGGGCAGCGACGACGAAGAGCCGTTCATCGTCATGGAGTACCTGGCCTCGCACAGTCTGTCGGCGCTGATCGCCGAACGCGGGCCGCTCAAGCCGGCGCAGGCGGCGAGCATCGGGGCCAAGATCGCCTCTGCTCTCGCGGCGGCGCACTCGGCGGGGCTCGTCCACCGCGACATCAAGCCCGGCAACGTCCTGATCGGCCACGACGGCACGGTCAAGATCACCGACTTCGGCATTTCCAAGGCCACCGGCGACGGCACGATGACCGACACCGGCATGATCTCCGGCACTCCCGCCTACCTGGCGCCCGAGGTGGCGCGCGGTGAGCAGCCGGACGAGGCGTCCGACGTGTTCTCGCTCGGCGCCACCATCTACACGGCCATCGAGGGCGAGTCGGTGTTCGGGCCGAGCGACAACAGCTTCGGCCTCATCTACCGGGCGGCCAGCGGGCAGTTGCGGGACCCGAAGAACGCGGGCGAGCTCACGCCGTTGCTGATGCGGCTGCTCTCGCAGGACTCGAAGGACCGGCCGACCGCACAGGAGGCGGCCGACCTGCTGACCGCCGAGCCGCAGCCCTCTCAGCCGTTGCTGATCCCGCCGCCGCAACGCAGGCTCAAGCCCCCGAACCGCCGGATCCTGATCATCCTGGCGGTCATCGCGCTGCTCGGGATCGGTGGTGGCGCGGCGGCCGCGTACTGGGGCGGCACCGGCGGCGACGAGACCCCGGTCAACCAGGGCCAGTTCGACCAGCCGGAACAGCCCCGCTACTTCACCGCCGGTGAGGCGGCCGGGTTCGTGGTCGAGCACTACGGCCAGCTCCCCGGCAACGCCGAGGTGGCGTGGCAGAACCTCTACGAGCGGGCCACCGAGCCGATCGAGAAGTACGTGGCGCGGTGGAAGGGCTACTCCTCGGTCAAGTGCACCCTGTCGTCGATCCCCGTCCGGTCGCACGGGCCGAAGTGGGTGGTGACGTTCGACCTGGCGCTCCAGACGGACCTGGGCGAGCAGAAGAACGGCGTCTACGAGGCCGAGGTCGCCGCCGTCGACAACCAGATGAAGATCACCAGCATCACCCAGATCAGGTGAGCAGCCAGAAGACCCCGCCGCCGACGACCACGCCCATCACGGACCCGGCCAGCACCTGACCGGCGGTGTGGTCGCCGAGTTCGACGCGCGACCACGAGACCAGGGCAGCGGGCAACGCCAGGAGCAGCCACCACGGGCCGAAGACGATCGTCAGCGTCACGACGGCGGCCCAGGCCACGGCGGCGTGCAGCGAGATCTTCCACTTCAGCCCGAACGTGATCGCCATGCTGACGATCAACGACGCGAACATGCTGCCCGCGAGCGCGAGCATGCTCCTCGGGGCGTCGCCCAGGACCATGATCACCGTGCCCGCCGCGAGCGACGCACCGGCCGTGACCAGCGGAACCAGCCGGCCCTCGCGATTCGTCACGTGGTGGCCGTCCCACTTGCCCCTGCGAGCGCCACGCACGATGACGGCCATCGGGATGACCGACGCCGTCAAAGCGACGACGAACCCCCACAGCAGCGTCATCCACAGGTTCTCGGTAGCAGCCGCCACCGCGAACGGCAGCAGAATCACCCAGACCCACGGCGCCAGCACCTCGGTGGCACCGCGGGCGACCTTGTTGATCAAAACCCCTCAGACCAGTCTGCGATCCGTGGCCCAGCGGGAGAGCTCGTACCGGTTGGAGAGCTGGGTCTTCCGCAGGACGCTCGACACGTGCGTCTCCACCGTCTTCACGCTGATGAACAGCTCGGACGCGATTTCCTTGTAAGCGTAGCCACGGGCCAACAGCCGCAGGACGTCACGTTCGCGCGGCGTCAGCAGGTCGAGCTCGGGGTCGCTGATCGGCGCGGCACCCGGCCGGTCGGCGAACGCGTCCAGCACGAATCCGGCGAGGCGCGGCGAGAACACCGCGTCGCCCTCCGAGACCCGCACGACCGCCTTGACCAGCTCCTGGCTGGAGATCGTCTTGGTCACGTAGCCGCGCGCACCGGCGCGGATGACGTTGATGACATCCTCGGCGGCGTCGGAGACCGACAGCGCGAGGAACGTGACCTCGGGGATCTTGGTGCGGATCTGCCGCAGCACCTCGGCACCGCCGCCGTCGGGCATGTGCACGTCGAGCAGCACGACGTCCGGCTTGTGGTGCGCGATGCCCGCCACCGCCTCGCCGACGCTGCCGGCCTCGCCGACGACCTCGACCTCCTCGGTGATGCTGTCGAGCTCCGCCCGCACCCCCGCTCGGAACAGGGCGTGGTCGTCCACCAGGAACACCCTCACACTCACGTCCTGGCCTCCTGCTTCCTCGGCATCTCGAGCTGCACCTCGGTCCCCTCTCCCGGAGCCGTGCGCAGTCGCACCTCCCCGCCGTGCCTCGTCATTCTCCCCCGGATGCTGCCCGCGAGGCCATGCCGGTCCTCCGGCACGGCGTCGGGGTCGAAGCCCTTGCCCCGGTCGCGCACGAAGACCGTCACCTTGTCCGGCTCGACCTCGGCGTAGACGCTGACCTCACCCACCCCCGCGTGCTTGGCAGCGTTGACCATCGCCTCCTTCGACGCCTGGACCAGTGCGAACATCCCGTCCTCCAGCTCGCAGTCCCCGACCACGACCTGCGAGACGGCGATGGCGAAGTCGTCCTCCACCTCCGCGCACACCTGGGCGATCGCGACGCTCATGGAGTGCGGCTGCTCGCCCACCTCACGGCCGTAGAGCCAGCTGCGCAGTTCGCGTTCCTGGCTGCGGGCCAGGCGCTTCACCTCGCGCGGCGACTCGGACTGCTTCTGGATCAGGGCGAGCGTCTGCAACACCGAGTCGTGCAGGTGGGCGGCGATCTCGGCGCGTTCCTCGGTGCGAATGCGCGCACGGCGTTCCGAATCCAGGTCCCGCACCAGCCGCATCCACAGCGGCACGGTCAGCACGGCCACGCCCACCAGCGTCGCGACGACGGAGAGGATGACCGTGGAGAGGTTCGCGATCGTGTCGTTCACCACGAGGAACGCGGCGACCCCCGCCACGACCAACGCACCGCCCGCCACCGTCCGCACGATCCCCGCCTTGCCCTGCGCGAACGCCCCGTCCTTCCAACGGCGGCGCTGCGCCTCGTCGGCCTCGCGCCACACGACCGCGGCGCCGATGAGCGCGACGGCGATCGGCCCGGTGATCCACCCGCTCCACGCTCCCCCGAGCAGGCCGGTGAACACCGCGACGCCGACGCCGAGAGCGGCCAGACCGACGGCCTGCTGCCACTCCTTGCGGTCCTTGTCGGTCTCCGGTTCCGCCACCGCCGACTGCGGGACGAACATCCACAGCAACGCGTAGGCGATGATCCCGACCCCGCTGAACGCCGCGAACACGGCGAACACCGCGCGCACCCAGAAGACGGGTGCGCCCAGGTGGTCCGCCAGTCCGCTCGCCACGCCCGCGACCACCCGGCCGGTGCGTCGGCGGCGCATCGGCTCAATCCGTGCACTCACCATCCGATCGTCACACGTCCCGGCGAGTTGTTCATCAGGGATGACCCCGGTTCCCTGAATCAGGGCTGGTCCCTGATGTGGTTTTCGGCTCGGCAGCGCAATGTTGTCGTCGTGAGCGGGACTGAGAAGGCAATGCAGGGCGTGGCGGACACGCTCAGAGAGTTCTGGGCCCACCGTCCGGTGCGGCCCCGTGCAGGGCGCAAGCTCGGAGGCGTCGCCACCGGGATCGCCCTGCGCTTCCAGATCGACCCGGTGATCGTCCGGATCGCGTTCGTCGCGCTCGCTCTGTCGGGTGGCGTCGGCCTGCCGCTGTACCTCGCGGGCTGGCTGCTGCTGCCGGAGGAGGGCGACCAGGTGTCGCCGCTGGAATCGTTGCTGCACAAGGGACACAGCTCGGCCCCGTCGTCGACGACGGTGTTCGTGGGCATCCTGATGTTCCCGGCGCTCGCGTACATGTTCGGGGGGAACGGCGGGTTCCAGGTCTTCGTGACGCTGGCCGCGGCGGTCGCGTGCATCTACCTGCTGCAGAAGAACCGAGGGCACCTGCAGCCGGCCGCGACCCTGCCCGACCCGGCGACCGCGCCGACACCCCCGGTGCCCGGCGCGCCGGCCTGGGACCCGCTGGGCGCCGCCCCGTTCGCCTGGGACCTGCCCGAGCCGGCCCCCAAGCCGCAACCGCCGGCCCCCCGCCCGCGCAAGTCGCGCATCGGCGCCACGACCCTGGGCGTGGCCGTCCTGACCGTGGCCGCGTCCGCGATCCTGGGCGCGTGGGTGCCGTGGTTCACCGTGGCGCACACGATCGGCCTCGTGCTGGCCGTGCTCGCGGCGGGCCTGCTGATCGGTTCGTTCACCGGCGGCGGCCGCAGCCTGATCTGGCTGATGATCCCGCTGTCCGTCGTCGGCTTCGGCATGACCGCCGTCGACTTCGACGGCCCCACCCGCATCAGCAGCTTCGACGAGACCCCCCGCTCCGTCACCGACGTGAAGGACCGGTACGAGACGAGCGTGGGCAGCGTGATGCTCGACCTGCGCGACCTGCCTGACTCCGGCGAGGTGAAGACGGCGATCAACGTCGAGCTCGGCGAGGCCGTGGTGCACGTGCCGCGCGACGCCGACGTGACGTTCCGCTGCGAGGCGTCGTCCATCGGGGAGCTCGACTGCCTCGGCAAGCGGGCGGAAGGCAGCAGTGTGGCCGTCGACGGCCGCGACCTCGGCGCCAACGGCGAGGGTGGACTGAAGATCGATCTCGACGTGCGGTCGAGCGTCGGAGAGGTGCGGGTGCTCCGTGACTGAGCAGGGAATGCGGCGGCGGATCGACCCGCTGACGCTGGTCTTCGGGATCGGCGGCGGGCTGATGGCGGCCTACGTGCTGACCAACGGGTCTTTCTGGTTCGACTTCCGGTGGGCGCTGGGAGGGACGGCCATCGTGGTCGGGCTGGTGCTGCTGACGAACTCGCTCAGACGCAAGACCCACGAATGAGAAAGGGCCCCGGGGACATCCCCGGGGCCCTTCTCCTTATGGCTCTACTCCCACTCGATGGTGCCCGGCGGCTTCGACGTCACGTCGAGCACCACGCGGTTGACCTCGGCCACCTCGTTGGTGATCCGGGTCGAGATCCGCTCCAGCACCTCGTACGGCAGGCGCGTCCAGTCCGCGGTCATCGCGTCCTCCGACGACACCGGCCGCAGCACGATCGGGTGTCCGTAGGTGCGGCCGTCGCCCTGCACGCCCACGCTGCGCACGTCCGCGAGCAGCACGACCGGGCACTGCCAGATGGTGCGGTCGAGACCGGCCGCCGTCAGTTCCTCGCGCGCGATGGCGTCGGCCTGGCGGAGGGTGTCGAGGCGGTCCTGGGTGACCTCGCCGATGATGCGGATGCCGAGGCCCGGGCCGGGGAACGGCTGGCGCTGCACGATGGTCTCGGGCAGGCCCAGCTCGGTGCCCACGCGACGGACCTCGTCCTTGAACAGCGCGCGCAGCGGCTCGACCAGTGCGAACTGCAGGTCGTCCGGCAGGCCGCCGACGTTGTGGTGCGACTTGATGTTCGCGGTGCCCGCGCCGCCACCGGACTCGACGACGTCCGGGTAGAGCGTGCCCTGCACGAGGAAGCCGTAGTCGCCCTCGGCCTTCAGGTCGCGCTCGGCCTGTTCGAAGACGCGGATGAACTCGCGGCCGATGATCTTGCGCTTCTCCTCGGGGTCCGTCACGCCGGCCAGGGCGTTCAGGAAGCGCTCGCGGGCGTCGACCGTGATCAGGTTGACGCCGGTCGCGGCCACGAAGTCGCGCTCGACCTGGGTGCGCTCACCGGCGCGCAGCAGGCCGTGGTCGACGAAGACGCACGTGAGGCGGTCGCCGATGGCGCGCTGCACGAGCGCGGCCGCGACGGCCGAGTCGACGCCGCCGGACAGGGCGCAGATCGCCTTGCCGTCGCCGATCTGCTCGCGGATGCGGGTGACCTGTTCGTCCACGATGGACGACGTGGTCCACTGCGGACGGATGCCCGCGATCTCGTGCAGGAACCGGCGCAGGACCTCCTGGCCGTGCGGCGAATGGTGCACCTCGGGGTGGTACTGGACGCCGGCGAAGCGGCGTTCCTTGTTCTCGAACGCGGCGACGGGTGCGCCCTCGCTCGTCGCGGTGACGGTGAAGCCCTCGGGCGCCTTGGTGACGGCATCGCCGTGGCTCATCCACACCGGGTGGCTGGCCGGGAGTTCCTGGTGCAGCGCGCCGCCCTCGGTCGGGACGCTCAGGTCCGTGCGGCCGTACTCGCGGGTGCCGGTCTGTTCCACCGCGCCGCCGAGTGCGCTCGCCATCGCCTGGAAGCCGTAGCAGATGCCGAAGACCGGGACGCCGGCCTCGAACAGCTTCGGGTCGACCTGCGGGGCGTTCTCCGCGTACACGCTCGACGGGCCACCGGACAGAACGATGGCCAGGGGGTTCTTGTCGAGCATCTCGCTCACGGTCGCCGTGTGCGGGACGACCTCGGAGTAGACCTGGGCCTCGCGGACGCGGCGGGCGATCAGCTGCGCGTACTGGGCGCCGAAGTCGACGACGAGAACAGGGCGGTTGCTGGTGTCGGACACGCCGCCAAGGATCTCATGCGTGGACGAGGAACTGCTGACCGGTGGCGGGCTGAACCAGGTGTTCAGGGTGGGTGAGGCGGTGCGCAGGCCGGCCGGGCCGTGGGCGCCGCGGGTGCACGAGTTGTTGCGGCACTTGGCACCACTGGGGATCGCGCCGGTTCCGCTCGGGCTGGACGCCGAGCACGAGTGGGTGAGCTATCTGCCGGGTGAGGTTGGCCACGTGCCGCCGGACGACGACCGGGCGTTGATCGCCTCGGCACGGCTGCTGCGGCGCCTGCACGACGAAACGAGACAGTTCGTCTCGGTGCCGGACGGCTGGCAGCACCCCGCCCGCGAACCCGTCGAGGTACTGCTGCACGGCGATTTCGCGCCGTACAACATCGTGTTCGACCAAGGGCTGCCCGTGGGCGTCTTCGACTGGGACTCAGCTCATCCGGGGCCGCGCTGGTGGGACGTGAGCTGGGCGCTGATCCAGTTCGTGCTGGCCCTGCCGGACGACCGCGCACGGCGCACTCGGCTGTTCTGCGAGACGTACGGCATCGAGTACGACCCCGAGCACGTGTTGATCCGCCTGGACGACATGATCCAAACGATTCGCGAGCACCCGGCGTTCACACTTCAACGCGCTGAAAAGCACGATGACTATTACCTGGGACTCGTCGGTTTGGTGCCTGAAATCGGCGAAGCCCATTTCAGGCACCAAACCGACCCGATCTTCTAGGAGTGTGACCGGTACACCCAGGCCAACAGGGCTTAACGTGGGCCTCATGGACGCGTTCACGCCGCAGCCCAGGCCCTGCTGGGTCGCCGGCCGCCCCGAGCAGGGCGAGCAGGCGTTAGAGGTTCTCCACCCGTTCGACGGCACCGAGGTCGCCTCGGTCGCCGTACCGGGCAGAGATCAGGTGGAACGTGCGATCGCCGCGGCGGCGTCCGTGGCGAAGGAGTTCCGGCGCACGCCCGCGCACGTGCGGGCCGAGGCGTTGCTCCAGGTCTCGCGGACGCTGGCCGAACGCGAGGAGGAGATCGCCGAGACGATCACCGCCGAGAACGGCAAGCCGCTCAAGTGGGCCGAGATCGAGGTGCGGCGGGCGGTCAACACGTTCCGGTTCGCCGCCGAGGAGGCCCGGCGGTTCAGCGGCGGCTTGCAGCGGCTCGACACCGATGCCGGTGGCGAGGGGCGGATGGCCGTCGTCCGGCACGTGCCGCGCGGGCCGGTGCTGGCGGTGGCGCCGTTCAACTTCCCGCTGAACCTGGTGGCGCACAAGGTCGCGCCGGCGCTCGCGGTGGGTGCGCCGGTGATCGTGAAGCCCGCGTCGGCGACGCCTCTCAGCGCGTTGCTGCTGGGCGAGATCCTGGCCGAGACCGCACTGCCGGAGG
Organism: Lentzea sp. JNUCC 0626; assembly: GCF_043632865.1. Lineage (NCBI taxonomy): Bacteria > Bacillati > Actinomycetota > Actinomycetes > Pseudonocardiales > Pseudonocardiaceae > Lentzea > Lentzea sp. JNUCC 0626. Next base: position 8,028,154 of record NZ_CP171635.1, on the reverse strand, counting down.
GCGCGTTCTCGATCCTTCCGGTGCGCGGCAAGGACATGGAGGCGCTCGTCACCGACGAACGACTGCCGGTCATCTCGTTCACCGGGTCGACGAAGGTCGGCTGGTCGTTGATGGAAGCCGCACCGCGCAAGCACGTCGTGATGGAGCTGGGATCCAACGCGGCGGCCGTCATCTGTCCTGATTGGACGGACCTGGACCACGCGGCGCAGCGCATCGCGACGTTCGGCAACTACCAGGCCGGGCAGTCGTGCATCGCCGTGCAACGGGTGATCGTCGACCGGTCGAAGGTCGACGAGTTCGTGCCGAAGCTCGTGGAAGCGGTGGCAGCGCTCAGGACCGGCGACCCGCACGACCCCGAGGTCGAGGTCGGGCCGTTGATCGACGAGGACAACGCGCGCCGCGTCGAGGAGTGGGTGCACATGGCCACCGACGTCGGCGCGAAGGTGCTGATCGGCGGCAAGCGGACCGGCGCGACCGTCGAACCGACCGTGCTCACCGACGTGCCGAGGACCGCGAAGGTGTGGACCGAGGAGATCTTCGGGCCGGTGCTCGTGGTGTCCGTCGCGGACGGGGTTGAGGACGCGTTCGCGCAGGTCAACGACTCCAAGTACGGGCTGCAGGCCGGGGTGTTCACGCGCGACGTGCAGGTGGCGTTCGAGGCCGCGGCCGAACTCGAGGTCGGTGGCGTGATCATCGGCGACGTGCCGTCGTACCGGGCCGACCAGATGCCGTACGGCGGCGTGAAGGGGTCGGGCACCGGACGCGAGGGCGTGCGGTCGGCGATGGAGGACTTCACCGAGGAACGCGTGACGGTCCTGACGGGCATTCAGCTGTAGCCCAGGGCTTTCCGCAGCACGCGGTCGTCGCCGGCGGGTCCGGCGACGTGACCGTCAGGTCGGATCAGGCGTCCGTCCGCGACCGTGAAACCCGGTCCGGCGGCGCGTGATCCGGCCACCAGTTCACCGCCGTCGGTCGTCAACGGCGAGTCGGCGTAGGCGAACGGCGTGAAGAGCTTGCCGGAGTCGATGCCCACGCCGGAGTTCAGCGCCTTTTCCCTGCGCGCACGCTCTTCCGGCGTGCCCGGGACGAGGAAGCGCATGGTGTCGCCGGTGATGCGGAGGTTCTCGTCGGCGGCGCCCCCGCGTTCGGCGTCGTAGGACGCCAGCAGGCCAGGACCGGCCTCGCCCCGGCGGTCGGCCGCGATCTTCCAGGCGGCGTTGTCGGCGTCGCAGATGCCCGAGTTCAGGCCGCGCGCACCGAACGGGCTCATCACGTGCGCGGCGTCTCCGGCCAGCACCACCCTGCCGTCGCGGAACCTCGACGCGCGGCGCTGCTGGAAGCGGTAGGTGGACTGCCAGACGACCTCGTACGGCCGGTCGCCGACGATCGCGCGGACGTGGGCGTCGGTGAGCTGGACGTCCTCCGCCACCTGCCAGTCGATCCGCCAGACGCCACCGGGTTGCGGGTGCAGCAGCACCTGGCGGCCCGGATTCCACGGCGGGTCGAAGTAGAAGCGGCGTTCCGGGGAAGCGAAGTCCAGCTCGACGCGTACGTCGGCGATGATGAACCGGTCGTCGAACGAGAAGCCCTCGAACCCGATGCCGAGGACCTCCCTGACCCTCGAGTGCACGCCGTCGGCGGCGATGCAGTGCGTGGCCCGAATTCCGTCCTTTGTGGACACAACCTCGTCGTCCTGAGAGAGATCGACGAGCGGGTGGCCGTAGCGGAGTTCGATCAACGGCTCGGCGCGGACCCGCTCCTCCAGCAGCCGTTCCACCACGGTCTGCGGGGTGTTCACGAACGGCGGGAAGCCCGGCACCTCCGGAAAGGTCAGGGTCACGACCTCGCGGTCGCGGTGGTAGGTGCGGCCGGTGTACCAGGTGATCCCGGCGTCGGCGACGGCCTGGCCGACGCCGATCCGTTCGAGGATCTCCAGCACGTCGCGCTGCACGCAGATCGACCGGCTCCCGGCCCGGTCCCGCCGTTCCGCCGCCTCCAGCACGACACTGGGCACACCGGCCCGGGCGAGGAACAACGCGGCGGTGAGGCCGACCGGTCCGGCGCCGACGACCAGGACGGTCATTGCAGGGCGTCCCAGACGGCGCGGTCGCGGTCGGCGGTCCAGATCTCCGGCCACTCCCGGCCGTCGCACTCGTCCCAGTAGCGCTGCACGTCGAACGGCAGGCAGTGCTCGAAGATCGGCCACCGCCCGTAGCGGCCGACGAGGGCCTCGTGCGCCTGCCGGAAGGCTTCCTTGAGCGTGCCGCCCTCGGCGTGCACACCACCGACCGTGCGGCGCAGCTCGTTGAGGAAGTGCCTGCTCTGCGCGATGGCGGCCTCGACCTCCATCCGGTCGCGCGCCACCTTGCCGCGCCCGCCGACCAGCACCTCGGCGCCCAGGTCCTCGATCTCGTCCAAAGTGGACGTCGCCCACTCGTCGTGGAACGCGTCCCCGGTGTACAGCGCGGCCTGCGACTCGACCAGGTCGCCCGCGAACAGGATGCGTTGCTGCGGCAGCCACGCCACGATGTCGCCCGCCGTGTGGCCGCGGCCGAGGAACTGGAGCACGAGGTCGCCGCGTTCGTCGCCGAGCGGAATCGTCATGCGGTCGGAGAACGTCAGCGTCGGCCAGGTCAGGCCGGGGATCTCCTCCGGCCGTTCGAAGAGCCGCGGCATCCGGCCGAACTCGCTCTCCCAGTCCTGCTGCCCGCGTTCGGCGATCAGCACGCGCGTCATCTCGTGCGCGACGATCTCCTGCGCCTCGAACGCGCTGGCCCCGAGCGTGCGCACGGCGTGGTAGTGGCTCAGCACGAGGTACCGGACCGGCTTCTTGGTGTGTTTGCGCAGCTGGGCGAGCCAGCGGCGCGCGGCCGCCGGGGTCGCGCGCGCCTCGAAGCAGATCAGGAAGTCCTCGGCCTCGATGGCCGCGACGTTGGGATCACCTTCGGCGGTCAGGGTGTAGACGCCGTCGGCGAGTTCGACGAAGACCTCGTCCTTGGGAGCGAGGTCCGCGCTGGAGGCGAAAGGCTTTTTGGCCATGCCTCCACCGTGTCAGGACGCCTTCACGATCGGCAACCGCAATGCGGCTGGAGCTTGATCAGGAACCGCCGGGTTCTTCGGCTTCGTCGGGTTGATCCTCTGGTAGGCCTGCCCCTGACTCGGCCGCTGGTCCTGCTCGCCCTTGTTCGGCCACAGCGAGAACGCCCGCTCGGCCTGCGCGGTGATGGTGAGGCTCGGGTTCACGCCGAGGTTGGCACTGATCGCCGAACCGTCCACAACGGACAGTCCGGGGTAGTTGAACACCCGGTGGTAAGGGTCGATGACGCCCTGGCCCTCGTCCGCCGCGATCGCGCAGCCGCCGATGAAGTGCGCGGTCAGCGGAACGTTGAACAGCTCGCCCCAGGTACCGCCCGCCATGCCGTCGATGTGCTTGGCGGCCAGCAGGTTCGCCTCGTGCCCGGCCGGGATGAACGCCGGGTTCGGCTCGCCGTGCCCCTGCTTGCTGGTGAGCTTGCCGCGCTTGAGGTACGTGGTGATGGAGTTGTCGAGGCTCTGCATGACCAGCAGGATCACGGTCCGCTCGCTCCACCGGTGCACGCTGAGGAGCCGCAGCAGCCGCATCGGGTGCCGGACCGCCTGCTTGATGAACTGCAACCACCGCGGCGTGCTCAGCGCGCCGTCCGTGGCGAGGGTTTGCAGCATGCCCATGGCGTTGCTGCCCTTGCCGTACCGCACGGGCTCGATGTGCGTGATCTCGTCGGGGTGGATGGAGCTCGTGATCGCGACGCCCTGCGTGTAGTCGGTCTTCGGGTCGACCGTGTACCGCGCGGCCCCGATGATCGACTCGGAGTTGGTGCGGGTGAGCTCGCCGAGCTTGGCGGAGATCTTCGGCAGCGTGCCGGCCTTGGCCTTGTGCAACAGCTGCTGCGTGCCCCACGTGCCGGCGGCGATCACGACCTGGTCCGCGGTGAAGGTCTTCGTCGCCCTGCCACCGGTCATCTTCGTGTCGATGGTCCAGGTGCCGTCTTCTTCCCGCAGTTGCGTGACCGTGGTCAGCGGGAAGACCTGCGCGCCGAGCTTCTCGGCCAGGTACAGGTAGTTCTTGACCAGCGTGTTCTTGGCGCCGACCCGGCACCCCGACATGCAGCTGCCGCACTCGGTGCAGCCGGTCCGCTCGGGCCCGGCACCCCCGAAGTACGGGTCCGCCGCCTTCTGGCCGGGCTCGCCGAAGAACACGCCGACGGGCGTCGGGTGGTAGCTGTCCTCGACGCCCATGTCCTTCGCGACCTTCTGCATGACGACGTCGCTCGGGGTCGTCGTGGGGTTCGTGACGACCCCCAGCATGCGGCTCGCCTGGTCGTAGAACGGCTCCAGCTCGTCCTGCCAGTCGGTGATGTGCGCCCACTGCCGGTCCTCGTAGAACGGCTTGAGCGGCCGGTACAGCGTGTTCGCGTAGACGAGCGAGCCCCCGCCGACGCCCGCGCCGGCCAGCACCATGACGTTGCGGAGGGTGTGGATGCGCTGGATGCCGAAGCACTTGAGCTGCGGCGCCCAGAGGTACTTGCGGAGGTTCCAGCTGGTCTTGGCGAACTCGTCGTCGGCGAACCGGCGCCCCGCCTCCAGCACGGCGACGCGGTAGCCCTTCTCGGTCAGGCGGAGCGCGGCCACGCTGCCACCGAACCCGGAGCCGACGATGACGACATCGAAGTTACCGGCGAGTTCACCCATGAACCGGAGAGTAGGCGTTACTTGCGGTAACGCCTAGTCCCCTATCGGTTCAGAACGGGGAGGGGCGGTCATGAACGCGGTCCAGAGGTCGACCGCCTGCTCCAGGCTCAGCGCAGCCACCTGCTCCCGCGGCACACCCGCGGTGTGCACGAGTCGCTCCGCCAGCCAGTCCGGAACCGGCTCGCGTGGCGGGGCCTGCTCGACGGTCACGTCGCCGGCGAGGCGGCCCAACCGCCCGATCACGTCAGCGAGCTTGGCCAGCGTGGAGTCTGCGGCCGCCATCGAAGCGATCCTGGCCGAGGCCTCGGCGTAGACCTCCGCATCCGAACGCACGCCCCCGCACCAGATCTCGCACACCTCGACCGTGCCGTCATCGGTGATCCGATAGACGATTCGCCAGTGGTTGCGCCCGACCACCAGCTTGCGGAAGCCGGTCAGTTCACCGCCGAGCGGATGCCCGGCCTCCGGGCTGTCGAACAGCATCTGGATCTTCTTGAGAACCTTGGGCACACCATCCGGCCCCAGTCGACGCAGGTCATCAATGGCGGCGTCGATGAACAGAACTTCAGCCATCGAGCCAGTCGTCGTCCTCCACCGCTGCCAGCGACTCACGGGTGTGACCGAACGCTGTCAACACGTCGTCGAAAGAGGTGCGCCTACCGGTGTCGGCAGCCGACCGCGCCAGCACGAGCGCCAGATCCCGCAGATCCGCCGCCGCTTCGTCGATCTCCGCCAGTCGGCTCACCGGCACGACTGCCGCGACTGGACGGCTGTGTCGCGTGACAACCACCGGATCGCCGTTCTCGGCGTCGGCAACCAGCCCGGCGACACCTCGCTTGGTCGCCTCGGTCACGGTCAGCTCGCGAGCGTCGTGAACAGCGGTCATGTACCGGACTATACAGAAAACTACACAGCAGAATCGAGGGGTGCGTCCGTGGACGCACCCCGCCGGTTCAGAGGACCAGGCCCTCGATGACCCAGACCATGAAGGCCACGGCCAGGCCGGTGATCACCAGTCCGCCGCAGACGAACAGGGTCAGCAGCTTCCAGCCGATCCCCCCGACGCCCTCGTCGGTCTCGTCGGTCTCGTCGGTCTCCTCGACCGAGTCGTCGTCGAACTCGTCGAACTCTTGGACCTCGGCGTCCGGGTCGATCGTGTCCACATCACTGTTCTTGCCGTCGCCGAACAAGGCATCCAATTCCACGCTCATGTGGACGCGCGGGGTGGCGGTTCGGTTGCAGGATCAGGTTTGGGCCCATGCGGCAATCGGCAGGCTGAGGTAAACGCCCACGTCAGCGAGGCCCGTGGCCTCGGCGACGGCCGCGCACAGGTCGTCGGCGCGGTCCTGGCGGTTCTTCGCGCGGCTCTCGAAGTACTTCGAGCGGATCTCGACAACGATGTCCATGCCCGTCGAGTCGAACGGGCCGCGCGGGCGGAAGCGCAGGTCGACGTCGCCCGGCTGGAGGTCGCCGTCGTAGGGCTCCTCCGGACACTCGACGGCCAGGGAGACCGCGTGCGGGAGCATCGCCGCCAGGTTCCTCAGCACTGCGTGGGGGACGTGGGGCGCGTAGCTGATCTCGACGAGCGGCACGGACGCCAGCAAAGCAGAAGGGCGCGTTCCCGCAGGAACGCGCCCTAAAGCAGTAACGGACTCAGCCGCGGATGGTCAGGCCGACCTTCTGGAACTCCTTGAGGTCCGAGTAGCCGGTCTTGGCCATGGCGCGCTTGAGGGCGCCGAACAGGTTCGTCACGCCGCGCGGGTCGGCCGACGGGCCGAACAACAGGCGGCGCAGGTCGAGTTCCTGGTCCACCGCGTCCGCGACGAAGCTGCGCGGCACGGACGGGTGCGCGGAGGCCGCGGTCCAGTACAGGCCCTGGCCCGGTGCCTCGGTGGCGGCGGCGAGGGGTTCGCCGAGCATCACGGCGTCGGCGCCGCACGCGATCGACTTGGCCACGTCGCCCGAGGTGGTGACGCCGCCGTCGGCGATGACGTGCACGTAGCGGCCGCCGGTCTCGTCGAGGTAGTCGCGGCGGGCTGCCGCGGCGTCGGCGATCGCGGTGGCCATCGGCACGCCGATGCCGAGGACCGAGTCGGTGGTGGTGACGCCGGGCGCGTAGCCGTAGCCGACGATCACGCCCGCCGCGCCGGTGCGCATGAGGTGCATGGCGGTGCGGTAGTCACCGACGCCGCCCGCGATCACCGGGATGTCGAGGTCCGCGATGAACGACTTCAGGTTCAGCGGCTCGCCACCGCGCGTGACGTGCTCGGCCGAGATGATCGTGCCCTGCACGACCAGGATCTCGACGCCCGCGGCCAGCAGGTCCGGGGTGAGCTCGGCAGCGCGCTGCGGGCTCACGCGGACCGCGACGGTGACGCCCGACTCGCGGATCTGCTTGACCGCCTCGGCGATCAGGTCCATCCGCAGCGGGGCGGCGTGCAGCTCCTGCAGCACCTTCACCGCGGCGGCCGGGTCCTCGTTGTCCTCGGTCGCCTGGACCAGGCGGAACAACGCCTCGTCCACGTCGCCGTGCCGCGCCCAGAGGCCCTCGGCGTTCAGCACGCCGAGGCCGCCGAGCTCGCCGACCGCGACCGCCGTGCCCGGCGACACGATGGCGTCGGTCGGGTGGGTGATCAGCGGGATGTCGAAGCGGTAGGCATCGATCTGCCACGTCGTGGAGACGTCCTTCGACGACCTCGTCCGACGCGACGGGATGATCTCGATGTCGTCCAGCTCGTAGGCCCGCCTCGCGGTCCGGCCCATGCCGATCTCGACCAGATCGCGCACCTGTGGTTCCTCTCCAGAGCTTTAGAACGAAGCGTGCAAAACAGCCGAGTGACTCTAACGGGTGGTGTAGTTCGGAGCCTCGACGGTCATGGTGATGTCGTGCGGGTGCGACTCCTTCAGGCCCGCCGCCGTGATCCGCACGAGCTGCGCGTCCTGCAGCTCGGTGATCGTGCGGGAACCCGTGTAGCCCATCGCCGCGCGCAGACCACCGTTGAGCTGGTGCACGACCTGCGACAGCGGACCGCGGAACGGCGTGCGCCCCTCGATGCCCTCCGGCACGAGCTTGTCCTCGTTGAGCACGTCGTCCTGGAAGTAGCGGTCCTTCGAGAACGACTTGTTCTCGCCGCGCGACTGCATGGCCGCGAGCGACCCCATGCCGCGGTAGGTCTTGAACTGCTTGCCGTTGACCAGGATCAGGTCGCCGGGCGCCTCCTGGGTGCCCGCGAGCAGCGATCCGAGCATCACGGCGGACGCGCCGGCAGCGATGGCCTTCGCGATGTCGCCGGAGTACTGGATGCCGCCGTCACCGATCACCGGCACACCGGCCGGGCGGCAGGCGAGCGACGCCTCGTAGATCGCGGAGATCTGCGGCACGCCGACACCCGCGACGACGCGCGTGGTGCAGATCGAGCCGGGGCCGACGCCGACCTTCACGCCGTCCGCACCCGCGTCGATCAACGCCTGGGCGCCCGCGCGCGTCGCGACGTTGCCGCCGACGACGTCCGCCGAGTCACCGAGTTCCTTCTTGATGCGGGCGACCATCTCCAGCACGCCGCGCGAGTGGCCGTGCGCCGTGTCGACCATCAGCACGTCGACACCGGCCTCGGCGAGCGTCATCGCGCGGACGAACGAGTCCTCGCCCACACCGACGGCGGCGGCGCACAGCAGGCGGCCGTCCGGGTCCTTGGTGGCCATCGGGTACTGCTCGGTCTTGACGAAGTCCTTGACCGTGATCAGGCCCTTGAGCTTGCCGTCGCCGTCGACGATCGGCAGCTTCTCGACCTTGTGGCGGCGCAGCAGGCCGAGCGCGGCCTCCGCGGAGACGCCGACCTGCGCGGTGATCAGCGGGCCCTTGGTCATGACCTCGACGACGCGCTTGCTGTGGTCGAGCTCGAAGCGCATGTCGCGGTTCGTGATGATGCCGACGAGCTTGTTGTTCTCGTCCGTGACCGGGACGCCGGAGATGCGGTAGCGGGCGCACAGGGCGTCCACCTCGGCCAGCGTGGCGTCGGGCGAGCAGGTGACCGGGTCGGTGACCATGCCGGCCTCCGACCGCTTCACGGTCTCCGCCTGGCGGGCCTGGTCCTCGATGCTCAGGTTGCGGTGCAGCACGCCGATGCCGCCCTGCCGAGCCATCGAGATCGCCATCCGGCCCTCGGTCACCGTGTCCATCGCGGCGCTGGCCAGCGGAATCTTGAGGGTGATGTTGCGCGAGATCCTGGTGCTCGTGTCGACGCCACTGGGGACGACGTCCGACTCGGCCGGCAGCAGGAGCACGTCGTCGAAGGTCAGCCCCAGCATCGCGAACTTGGCCGGGACTCCGTCAGCGTTGAGCTCGCTGGTCATAGCGGGTGGCATGCCTTCCGTCGTGCGGTCTGCTCCCCCTCCTGCGAGCGTGGTTTCCGCAGGCGGAGGCGGTGCGACCCATGGTATCTGGACGACCGAGGGGGTACGGCGGGTACCGTGCGGGGTCGTGCCGCACGACGCGTTGCCACCAGACCCCTTCGAGGGCGACCCGGAAGACCCCGCACTCTCCCTGGGCGAGCCCCACCACGACCATCCCCCGATGGACGACGACGAACGGACGGAGCTGGTCAGCGACCTGAGCGACCTCGCCGTCTACCAGGCGTTGCTCCAACATCGCGGCGTCAGAGGCATCGTCGTCGACTGCGGCGAGTGCCAGGAACCGCACTACCACGACTGGGCGTTGTTACGAGCCTCACTGGAGCAGCTGCTCGCCGACGGCCGGATGCGCCCGCACGAACCGGCGTTCGATCCGGACCCCGGCTCGTACGTCAGCTGGGAGTACTGCCGCGGCTACGCGGACGGCGTGACGGCGACGGAGTCCGCCCGCTGAGCTCCGGGGCTCGCTGAGAGACATCTCACGAGCCCCTCCGGTCACATTCCACCTGACGTGTGAACGCCCGAGCATGTGAACGGCCCCTGACCTGGGACAGGTCAGGGGCCGTTCACAGTGCGTCTCAGTTGGAGCCGGTGCTCGACTGACCGGTGGCCTCACCGTTCGTACCGGTGCCGGTCGAACCCGAACCCCCTGGGTTCTCGCCGGGGTCCGGCGGCGGAGGCGGCGGCGGGTTCTCCTCGCCACCGACCGAGGTGGGCGGCGGAGGCGTCTCCGACGACGGCGGCGTGGACGGCGTCGTGGTCGAAGGCTGCGTCGACGGCGTGGTCGTGGACGTCGACGTCTGCGAGGACTGGCTCGGCGTCGTCACCGGGGTCGTCGTCGAGGTCGGCGGCGCCGTCGAAGTGTTCGTGTCGAGCTGCTTCTCCAGCTCCTTGTGCTTCTCCTCGAGCTGCGCCTTGCCGTCGGCGGTCGAGACGGAGCCGAGGCTCGCCTGCACCTTGTCCAGCTTCTCGCGGGCCTCGTTGACCTTGCCTTCGCGCAGGGCGAGGCGGGCCGCGTCGAGCTCGCCGTTGATGATGGCCGCCGCTTCGATCGACTTCGCGTGCTCGGAGTAGAGCACTCGCGTCAGGCCCCAGAGCGTGTCGCCGGGTTGCGCGTCGCGGGCCACGAGGCTCACGCCGGTGAAGGCGATGGCCAGGACCGCCGCGGCGCTCGCCAGCGGGATCAGGAAGCGGTGCCTGCTGACCGGCTGCGGACGGGCAGCCTGGATCGTCGCGATGGCGGTGTCGGTGTCGACCAGTTCGCCGAAGGGCTCGGTCTCCACCTCGTTGCGCCATGCGAGCAGCAACGCGTTGAGCTCGTCGTCGACGAGCGAGCCGGTCGCGCCCGGTGTCGCGGACCCCAGCGCGTCCAGCAGCTTGTCATCGGCCTGTACCGCCGAAAGATCGTCGGCGACGGGTTCGTGCGGGGCTCTATCGTCCTGTCCGCGCACTTCCTCGTCGTCCTTCCCGTGTTCGTCGGCCACTCAGACCACCTCCTCCGCTGCCAGCGACTTGCGCAGCCGAGCCAGCGCACGGTGTTGCGCCACCCGGACCGCACCCGGAGTCGAACCGACCGCCTCGGCAGTTTCCTCGGCGGAGAGCCCGACCACCACCCTCAACAGCAGGATCTCCCGCTGCTTCTCCGGCAGGACGCGCAGTAGTACAGCCATCCGCTCGGAGAGTTCGCCCTGCATCGCCCGCTGTTCCGGACCAGCTTCGGTTTCCGGTGCGTCGGGGACTTCGGGAACCGGCTCGGAGCGGTTCCTGGCGGCAGACCGATGTGCATCGGCGACCTTGTGCGCCGCGATCCCGTAGACGAACGCGAGGAAGGGCCGACCCTGGTCGCGGTAGCTGGGCAATGCCGTGAGCACCGCGAGACACACCTCCTGGGCCACATCGTCCGCCGAAGCGAAGCTCCGCTCCTGCCTGCCAACTCTGGCGCGGCAGTACCGCACCACAAGAGGACGAATGGATGCCAAGAGGCGTTCGATCGCGGCACGGTCGCCGTCGACGGCCGCGCCCACTTCGGCGTCCAGTCCGTCCCCCAAGTTGGTCATCGCAGACAACAGCCCTGGTGTTACTTGTTGGCGTACCGACATGGAACAGCACGAGTCACTCACAGCGACCCGTTGCAGCAAGCTCACCGTACCGGTCTTCAGGCCCTCTGTTCATCAGGGGGCTATGGACACCCCTAGTGACCAGCAGACACGCCGAACGGCTGACAGCCCGGCGACATTGTCACCGGGCTGGGCTAACTTCGCGACCCGAAGGATCACCAGTTGAACGAGTGGTCCGTCTCACGCCACCGGCCCCGCTTCCCCACATGCGGCATATGGAGACGCGGGGCCGGTGCGGCAAGAGCGACCTACTGGACGAGGCCTCGCCGGAAGCCGTGCGCGACCGCCTGAGCGCGGTCACGAACACCGAGCTTGCGGAAGAGACGACGAGCGTGCGTCTTCACCGTGTCCTCCGACAGGTAGAGCTCGCGGCCGATCTGGCCGTTGCTCTTGCCCTGGCTCATGCCTCGCAGCACCTGGAGCTCACGCTCCGTGAGCTGCACGCCGGGGTCGGAGGGCTGGCGCGGCGCCGGCACCGAAGTGCTGGCGAGCGTGTGCGCGAGGGCTGCCACAAGCTCGGGACGCGACGCGTCCCACCTCAGGTAGCCACGGGCACCGCCGGCGATCGCCGCGGCGATGCTCCCGGCGTCGTCGGGTGCGCCGAAGACGATGACGTTTGCCTGCGGGTTCGCGGAGACGAGCCGACGGGTTGCTTCCACCCCGGTCGGGACAGCGCGCTGGGTTCCCACCAGCACGACGTCGACCGGCTGCCTTGAAAAGCGAGCCAACAACTCGTCACCGTGCGCTACGCAGTCGATGCGGCTGACCCCGGGGACAGCCGACATCACGCGGGTGAGACCCTCACGCACACTGCGCCGGTCGTCGCAAATAAGGACCGTGGTCACGGGGACTCCTTTCCTGCAGCCGAGTGACGTTCCATCTCCCCTATCGGACGCTGGCGGCCCAACCTTGACACGATCCGGTGCTTAATCCGTCAAGAAGTTCGTCTGAGGGTCTGCGTTCGGGGGTTCCCCGGAACGGAGCAGCCCACTCGGCACCCACGGGGACTCAAGGGCGACCTGTCGGCTGACGGCATCAGCTCTCCGTAACACGCAGCTCAGAGCCTCAGTCGCCCGGTCGATGGCGGCTGCGCCCACCGTGGGGGCATGGCCCGCCAGGACAAGAGCGCTCGGCCAGATCAACGGTTTCAAACGTTCGGAGGCGCTGTGATTTAGCTCACACTCGACTAGTTCAACCCCGCGGTTCAGGCCGTCGGGTGTCCCCCACACGACCAACGAGGTGCCCAGAACGAGTGCCGACTTGAGCTCGTGCCGCAGCGCCTTTCTGCTCGTCGCCGTCGCGTGGGCGCGCTCGGCGGGGGCCACAGCCCGCTCTGGTTGGTTGGACGCGAGCTCGATCTCGGCGGTCACCCAGCCCTTGCGGACCTCGCCGCGCCACGACCGCGTCTCAACTCGTGCGAGCAACCTGCGGGCCTCGCCCAGGCGTTGGGCACCAAGCGAATCGGCGGCGAGGCCGAGCAGCGCGTCGGTCCTGGCGCCTTCCGCGTCGATGCCGTCGGGGTCTTCCGGTCCGGTTTGCGGGGCCCTGGCGAGGGCGGCGCCGTCGAGGGGGCGGGCGAGCCGGTGGAGCCCTAGCTGACGGAGGTGGGACGCGCGAGTCGAGAAGGAGAGGGACGCGATCACCGGGTCGGGGTCGTGACGGAGCGCGTCCAACGCGGTGGCGGCCGCGGCGTAGTGGCCCTGGCCGCCCAGTACTACTGCGGCGAGCCAGCGGGCGCGGGGGCTGGTGGCGCTCAGGGCCCGCCAGACGTCGAGGCCGGGGGAATCGCCGAACGCGGCTCGGCGCAGCTCCTCTTCCATCACGCGAGGAGTGTGCCCGCCGACGACGGCACCACGAGGGTGAGGTGTCGGAGCTGTCAGGTCAGGTGACGGCAGCCTCGATGGCGTCCACCGCGGCGGCGAGGTCCTCCACTCGTTCGGCCGGCGAGGTCACCACCCCGCGCCGCCAGCCGGGGCCGCCCACGAACACCCGCACCTGCTGGCGCGTCCGGGGCAGCGCGGCGATCACCCCCGCGTCGGCGTACCGGGGCAGCTGCGCCCACAGCACCACCGCCGCCGGAGCGGTTCGACGCACTGCCGAGGCCAGGGCGTCCATCGGTAGCGCCGCCCCGAGCTGCCGGACCACCACTCCGCGCAGGGCCAACTCCGCGGCCAGTGGATAGAGAGGAAGGTTGTGCCTCTCCTCCGGCATGCACGCCAGCAGCACGGGGCGATGGTTGCGCCCGGCGGTCACGAGCGGGGTGGCGCGCACGAACGCGGCGAGCACGCACTCGTTGAGAAGGTGTTCGACCTCCACGCCCGCGCCGGAGAGTTGCCAGCGCGCGGCGACGGCCGTCAGGACGGGGCGGACGACCTCGTTCCAGGTGGCGATCACCCCCTCGGCGGCGAGGGAGTCGGCGAGCATCTGCTGGACGGAGATCGAGTCCATTGCCACGGCGGCGCGGCCCAGTCCGCGTGCCAATCGAGACGCTCCGGGCATTTTGAGGCCACGTCCACCCGATGGGGCGACAGGGACCTCTCCGTGGGTCATCGAGGATTTCGAGTCCAAAGCGAAACGGGCCGCCTCGGCAGAGGACGCGCCACGAAGAAGAGCGCGTTGCATCAATTCGAGGCGAGCCACATCGGGTGGGCCGTATTTCCGGTGCCGCCCAACGGTGTGGCCCGTCGGCCCGAGTCCGTAGCGGCGGTCCCAGGTGCGAAGGGTGGCGGGAGCCACGCCGAGTCGCCTGGCCACCGCGGCCACTGAGAGAAGGGGCTCACTCGTGTGACTACCGGCATACCTGTGCTCCGGCGGTGTCATCACGAGAGCCATGTTCCGTTCACCTCATCCGGGCGGCAACTCCGGGCGGTGAGTGATCGAACACGCGTGCCGTCACCCATCAGTTGATAAGGGTCTTCAGCCTCTTGAACAAGTTTTGACGCGGTTCTACGGTGGATCATCGTTAAGCCGAATGGAGCAGTCGTCACGGAGGCGGTCTCGATGGCGGACACCCGAAGGCTCCCCGGTCCCAACGCAGATCTGTGGGACTGGCAGATGCGCGGTTCGTGCCGGGGTATGGACAGCGCGTTCTTCTTCCACCCCGACGGCGAACGGGGTCCGGCGAGAGCCCGGCGGGAGGCTCGCGCCAAGGCTGTCTGTCTCGCCTGCCCGGTGCTGGAGATGTGCCGCAAACACGCGTTGGCAGTGCAGGAACCGTACGGAATCTGGGGCGGGCTCTCGGAATCGGAGCGCGACCACATCATCAAGGCACGAAAGCGGCAATTGGCAATAGTCTAGACAATGAAGCCGGGGTTGGCACCAAATGAATGGCGCCAACCCCGGCTTTATTTGAGCTCGAACCTCAGAGGTCCACCTAGGGCCGCGAGTTCGCGCCGGTCGTCCGGTCACCCGCTCGCGTCGAAATCGGCGAAGCCCATTTCGGCGCGGGCGAGTCGGGCGGACGGCCGGCTTCCCGGCGAACTCGCCGCCGTCTGCGGAGCAGCGGCCGATGACTCAGTGGCCGTGCCCGTGACCGTGGCCCGCGGCGGCGGACGACAGCGGCTCCTCGGCCTTCTTCTCCACGACGGCGCTCTCGGTCGTGAGGACCATGCGCGCGATCGAGGCGGCGTTGGCGACGGCGGAACGCGTCACCTTGACCGGGTCGATGATGCCCTGCTCGAGCAGGTCACCGAACTCGAGCTTGGCGGCGTTGATGCCGAAGCCCCACTCGCCCTCGCGGACCTTGTTCACCACGACGGCGCCTTCGAGGCCCGCGTTGGCGGCGATCCAGAACAGCGGCGCGGACAGGGCCTTCGCGACGAGCGCGACACCCGTGGCCTCGTCACCGGTCAGGCCGAGGCCGCCGTCGAGCACCTTGGAGCCGTGCACGAGAGCGGAGCCACCGCCGGGGACGATGCCCTCCTCGACCGCGGCCTTCGTAGCGGCGACCGCGTCCTCGATGCGGTGCTTGCGCTCCTTGAGCTCGGTCTCGGTGGCGGCGCCGACCTTGATCACGGCGATGCCGCCGGAGAGCTTCGCGAGGCGCTCCTGGAGCTTCTCGCGGTCCCAGTCGGAGTCCGTGGCCTCGATCTCGCGACGGAGCTGCTCCGCGCGGCCGGCGATGTCGGCCTTGGTGCCGCCACCGTCGACGATCGTGGTGTCGTCCTTGGTCACGACGACGCGGCGGGCGGAGCCCAGCTGGTCGAGCGTGGTCTCGGACAGCTTGAGGCCGATCTCCGTGGAGATCACCTCGCCACCGGTGACGACCGCGAGGTCGTCCAGGAACGCCTTGCGGCGGTCACCGAAGAACGGCGCCTTCACGGCGACGACCTTCAGGGTCTTGCGGACGGCGTTGACCACCAGGGTGGACAGGGCCTCGCCCTCGACGTCCTCGGCGAGGATCAGCAGCGGCTTGCCGGACTCCGCGACCTTCTCGAGGATCGGGAGGACGTCGGCCAGGGCCGAGATCTTCTCGCGGTGCAGCAGGATGCGGACGTCTTCGTAGACGGCCTCCTGCGCCTCGAGGTCGGTCGAGAAGTGCGTCGACACGTAGCCCTTGTCGAACTGCACGCCCTCGGTGATCACGAGCTCGGTCGCGAGCGTGGACGACTCCTCGACGGTGATGACACCGTCTTCGCCGACGCGCTCGATGGCCTCGCCGAGCAGGGCGCCGATGGACTCGTCACGCGACGAGACGGTGCCGACCTGCGCGATGTTCTCGCGGCCCTTGACCGGGGTGGCCTTGCCCTTGAGCGCGTCCACGACGGCGTCGGAGGCGGCCTGGATGCCACGGCCGAGCGCGGTCGGGTTGGCGCCCGCGGCGATGTTGCGCAGGCCTTCCTTGACCAGGGCCTGCGCCAGCACGGTGGCGGTGGTGGTGCCGTCACCCGCGACGTCGTTGGTCTTGGTGGCGACCGACTTGGCGAGCTGCGCGCCCAGGTTCTCGAACGGGTCGTCCAGCTCGATCTCGCGCGCAATCGTCACACCGTCGTTGGTGACCGTCGGGCCACCGAACTTCTTGTCGAGAACGACGTGGCGCCCACGCGGGCCAAGGGTGACCTTGACCGTGTCGGCGAGCTTGTTCACGCCGCGCTCAAGCGCCCGACGAGCGTCCTCGTCGAAGCTGATCTGCTTTGCCATTACCAATCCTCAATTGAGCCGCGGGTGAGCCGCGGGAAAGCGAAACGCCCCGGAGTCCCCGGATGGGGCGCCGGGGCGTCAGGCATGACAGCCGCTGCGTCTAGTTGACGACGGCCAGCACGTCGCGCGCGGAGAGGATGAGGTACTCCTCGCCGTTGTACTTGACCTCGGTGCCGCCGTACTTCGAGTAGATGACGACGTCGCCGACAGCCACGTCCAGCGGGACGCGGTTGCCCTTGTCGTCGATGCGGCCGGGACCCACCGCGAGGACCTTGCCCTCCTGGGGCTTCTCCTTCGCGGTGTCCGGGATCACGAGGCCGGAGGCAGTGGTCGTCTCGGCCTCCGAGGCCTGGACAACGATCTTGTCCTCAAGCGGCTTGATGTTCACGCTCACCGGGATGACCTCCACGGGTCTTTGGCAGGTTCGTGTTCAACGGCTCCTGCCACCCCGCCGTCGCGGGGGTCGGGGCGGTGCTGGTGCCGTGCAGTTGGCACTCTACCCACGAGAGTGCCAAGCCTTCAACGAGCCCCCCGAACCGATCACCCTCCGGGAGCCGTATTCAGGGCATGTCCCCGTTGACTCGCCGAACGCTGCTGCTCGCAGGCGTGGCCGGACTCACAGCGTTCTCGGTCACGGCTTCGGCGCGTCCGGGCGACCCGTTCACCCTCGGTGTGGCCTCGGGAGACCCGGCACCCGACGGGGTGGTCCTGTGGACCCGGCTGGCCCTGAACCCCCTCGCCGACGACGGCCTGGGCGGCATGCCGCCACGTCCGATCGAGGTCGAGTGGGAGGTCGCCGACGACGAACGATTCACCCGAATCGTGCAACGCGGCTCCAGCACGGCTCGACCGGAAGAGGCGCACAGCGTCCACGTGGACCTGGTCGGACTCGACGCCGGCCGCGAGTACTACTACCGCTTCAAGGCCCTCAACCACCTCTCTCGTACAGGCCGCACGCGCACAGCACCCCCTCCGAACGTGCTGCAAGTACCGCTGACGATGGCCTTCGCGTCGTGCGCGCAGTACGAGCATGGCTACTTCACGGCCTACCAGCGCATGGCCGAGGACGAACCGGACCTGATCCTGCACCTCGGCGACTACACCTACGAGTACGAGAGCGGCATCCACGTCGCGCCGCAGGGCAACGTCCGGCGCGTCGACGGACCGACCACCGTGACGCTCGCGGACTACCGCCGCCGCCAGGCCCAGTACAAGACCGACCCGGACCTCCAGGCCGCGCACGCCGTGGCCCCGTGGAGCGTCGTCTGGGACGACCACGAGATCGACAACAACTGGGCGGGCCTGCTGCCGGACAAGCCGCAGCCGAACTTCCTCGCCCGCCGCGCCGCCGCGATCCAGGCGTACTACGAGAACATGCCTTTGCGCAGGTCATCAAGGCTGTACCGGCGGATCCGCTGGGGCGGGCTCGCGACGTTCCACATGCTCGACACCCGCCAGTACCGGACCGACCAGGCCTGCGGCGACGGCCTCCAGCTCTGCCCCGAACGCCTCGAGCCCTCCCGCACGATGCTGGGCGCGGCGCAGGAGGACTGGCTGTTCACCGGCTTCCGTTCGTCGCAGGCGCGGTGGGACGTGCTCGGCCAGCAGGTGTTCTTCTCGCAGTACGACTACATTCCGGGCGAGGTCGACAAGTTCCTGTTGGACGCGTGGGACGGCTACGTCGCCGACCGCGACCGGGTGGTGGCGGGTTTCGCGGACGTGCGGAACCCGATCGTGCTGACCGGGGACGTGCACGCGGCGTGGGGCGCAGACGTGAAGGAGCGCTGGGACGACCCGTCCTCGAAGACCCTGGCGACGGAGTTGGTGACGACCTCGATCACGGCCGGTGGGGACGGGTCGGAGGAGTACGCCGAGACACCGCTGTGGCTGCGCGAGAACCCGCACGTGAAGTACTTCAACAACCGGCGCGGTTACACGCTGACCCGCTTCACGCCCGATGAGCTGCGCACGGACTTCCGGGGGTTGGACTACGTGACGAGGCCCGGCTCCCCGATCTCCACGAAGGCGTCGTTCGTCGTGGAGGACGGAAAACCAGGCCTCAACCGCATCTAGAAGATCCGCGTCTAGAAGATCTGGACCGTGTTCACCGGCAGGCCCGGGTTGGTCGAGAGGTCCATCGAGGACGGCTTGGCGCCCGCCGCCACCAGGTGGGCTCCGAGCGCCGCGATCATCGCGCCGTTGTCGGTGCACAGCCGTGGGCGTGGCACACGCAGTTCGATGCCCGCCTCGGCACAGCGTTCGGCGGCGAGTCCGCTCAGCCGCGAGTTCGCCGCGACGCCGCCGGAGATGACCAGCGTGCCGACGTTCAGGTCCTTCGCGGCGCGGATCGCCTTGGCGGTCAGCACGTCCGCGACGGCCTCCTGGAACGACGCGGCGACGTCGGCCAGCGGGATCTCCTCGCCGGCCCGCTCGGCGCGTTCGACCCAGCGGGCCACCGAGGTCTTCAGGCCGGAGAACGAGAAGTCGTACTTCGCGTCGCGCGGGCCGGTGAGGCCACGCGGGAACGCGATCGCGCAGCCGTTGCCCTGCTTGGCGAGCTTGTCGATGGGCGGGCCGCCGGGGTACGGCAGGTCGAGCAGCCGTGCGACCTTGTCGTAGGCCTCGCCCGCCGCGTCGTCCACGGTGGAGCCGATCTCGGTGATCGAGTTGGCGAGGCCGCCCTCGATCAGCAGCAGTTGCGAGTGGCCGCCGGACACCAGCAGCGCGAGGCAGCGGTCCGGCAACGCGCCGTGCTGCAACGTGTCCGCGGCGACGTGGCCCGCGAGGTGGTTCACGCCGTAGAGCGGCTTGCCGAGCGCGGCCGCGTACGCCTTCGCGGCGGACACGCCGACCAGCAGCGCACCGGCCAGGCCGGGGCCCGCGGTGACGGCGATCGAGTGGATCTGCGAGAGCTCGACCCCGGCGGTGTCGAGGGCGCGGCGCATGGTCGGGACCAGCGCTTCGAGGTGGGCGCGCGAGGCGACCTCGGGCACGACGCCGCCGAAGCGGGCGTGCTCCTCGACGCTGGAGGCGACCTCGTCGGCGAGCAGTTCGAGCGAGCCTTCGGGGCCCAGGCGGACGATGCCGAAGCCCGTCTCGTCGCACGAGCTCTCGATGCCCAGGATCAGGCGATCAGACATTGTGGGCAGGCCTTCCCATCGTGTACGCGTCGGCACCCGACGGCTGGTAGTAGCGGCGGCGCAGGCCGAGGTGCTCGAAGCCGTGCGCCAGGTACATCGCGATCGCGGGCTCGTTGTCGGTCCTCACCTCGAGGAACACCGGCACGCCGATCTCGTCGACCCGCGCGAGCAGGTCCTGCAGGAGCCTCTTGCCGACGCCCTTGCCCTGCCAGTACGACACGACCGCGATGGTGTGCACGCTGGCCTCGTACTGCGACGCGGCGAGCCCGGCGTACCCGATCAGCTCGCCGTCGGCGTGCGCGCCCATGTAGTAGTTGCCGTTGTCGAGCTCACTGTGGAACGCGTTCTCGCTCCACGGGTCGTCACCGGGGAACAACGCCAGCTCGATCTCGTGGCACCTGGGCACGTCGGCGTGCCGCAGGGGCGCGAGCGTGACGGTGCCGGTAGTCATCCCCTGGTCACCCGCTTGCGCCCGGTCGGCTCGACCGCGTCAGGTCGGCGCAGGTAGAGCGGGGTGAGCGCGGCGGGACGGGCCTTCGCGAGCACCTCGGCGGCCGCGGCGGCGACCAGACCCTCGGGACTCGGGTGCTTCGCTTCGAGCGTCTCGAGGCCCAGGACCTCGGCGTAGATCTCCGCACCCTCACCGGTCGCCTGGTGCACACCCAGCGCGGGCAGCTTCTCGGCGAGGTCCTGCGGCCGTTCGACGTGCGGGCCGTCCGTGCGGCGCCCGGCGGCGTCGTAGGCGGCCCAGTAGACCTCCTTGCGCCGCGCGTCGGTCGCGACCAGCAGCGGGTGGCCGCTGGCGGCGTCCTTGGCGATCGCGTCGGTGGTCGCCACCGGGTAGACCGGGCGGTTGAGCGCCTGGCCGAGCGCGGCGGCCGTGGCGAGGCCGACCCGCAGGCCCGTGAACGGACCGGGGCCCGCGCCGACGACGATCGCGTCGAGGTCGGCGTAGGTCTTGCCGGCTTCCGCCAGGGCGTCGCTGATGTGCGGGGTGAGCAGCTCGCCGTGCGCCTTGGCGTTGAGCGTCACCCGCTTCGCGAGCAGGCGCGGCGGGGAGTCTGGCGCGAGTTCGACCACACCGGCGGTGACTGCGGGGGTGGCCGTGTCGACGGCGAGCACTAGCACGATTGTCCAGAGTAGTACGAGGTCGCGTCGGTCATCCGGTCGCCTCTTGCTGTCAACCGCCGGAGGCGATTCGGCGGCAAGCGGCGGCCGGATGACCGACTTCCCGACGACCTCGTCGCCATCTGCGGAGCAGGGGCAATCAGACACAGTGGTCGAACCCACACTTCCGATGCGTCCTCTAGCCGGCCGTACGACGCTGTGGGGATGTTCGCTGAACCGAGTGACCGCGAGGCGTTGCGCTTCGGAGACCGGTCTCTGACGTACGCCGAGCTCCACCAGGCCGCGGGCACCCTGGCGGAACGCCTGAAGGGCCGCACGCGAGTAGCCGTCTGGGCGACCTCGACGCTGGAGACGTGCGTTTCCGTCGTGGCCGGGTTGCTGGCCGGGGTGGCGATCGTGCCGCTCAACCCCAAGCTCGGCGAACGCGAACTCGAGCACATCCTCGGCGACAGTCAGCCCGACCTGGTCCTGCGCGACGAAGAGATCGTCTTCGGCGAGCCGGGGACGTTCGACGAACCAGGCCCCGAGACGCCGGCGCTGGTCATCTACACCTCGGGCACGACCGGTCCGCCCAAGGGCGTCGTGCTGCCGCGACGGGCGCTCACGTCCAACATCGACGCGCTCGCGACGGTGTGGCAGTGGACCGCCGACGACGTGCTGGTGCACGGCCTGCCGCTGTTCCACGTGCACGGCCTGGGCATCGGCGTCCTCGGACCGCTGCGACTCGGCGGCTCGGTCCGGCACGTGAAGTTCTCGCCCGAGGCGATCGGCCACGAACTCGCGACCGGCGCCACGATGATGTTCGGCGTCCCGACGATGTACCACCGCATCGCCGAGGCCGTGGAGAACGACGCGGCGCTCGCCGGGCAGTTCGGGAGGGCCCGCCTGCTGGTGTCCGGCAGCGCGGCGCTCCCCGCGAGCGACCACGCGCGGATCGCGAAGGCCACCGGGCAGGGCATCGTCGAGCGGTACGGGATGAGCGAGACGCTGATGAACGTCAGCGTCCGGTTCGACGGCGACCGCAGGCCCGGCGCGGTCGGGTTGCCGGTGGACGGCGTCGAGGTCCGAGTCGTCGACGAGCAGGGCCACGAGGTCGAGCAGGGCGCCATCGGTGAGATCGAAGTGCGCGGGCCGAACCTGTTCCTGGAGTACCTCAACCGTCCTGACGCGACCGAGGCGGCGTTCCGGGACGGGTGGTTCAAGACCGGCGACATGGCGGTGCGCGATCCCGACGGGTACGTCCGCATCGTCGGGAGGCGGGCCACGGACCTGATCAAGAGCGGTGGCTACAAGATCGGCGCGGGCGAGATCGAGAACGTGCTGCTCGAGCATCCGTCGGTGGCCGAGGTGGCGGTGACGGGCGAGCCGGACGACGACCTGGGCGAGCGGATCGTGGCCTGGGTGGTTCCGGCGGGCGAAGAGCCGGAACCATCGGCACTGAGCGACCACGTCGCGAAACTGCTCTCGCCGCACAAGAGGCCGCGAGTCGTGCGATTCCTGAAGGCTTTGCCGCGCAACGAGATGGGCAAGGTCCTCAAGAAGGAGTTGTCCTAAGAGGACTGTCAGCGGATGGCCGACGGGCTCGAACGGCCATCCGCTGACGTCCGTCGATCAGCCAGCCGAGTTGCCGTTGCAGGCGACGTAGGACGGCGAGTGGTCGACCGTGAAGATCTCGAGCGGGCCGTTCCACTGCCACGGCGCGACGCAGGCGTTGTTCAGCACGCTGATGCCGTGACCACCGGCGGCGTGGTTGTCGTTGCACGCGGCGTAGCCGGGCGCGTGACCCTCGTGCAGCAGCGAGAACGGGCCGTTCCACTGCCACGGCGCGGCGCAGAGGTTGTCGGCAACGCTGATGCCGCCGGAGCGGTCGTGCTCGCCGGCGGAAGCGGGAGCAGCGGCCGCGAGCAGCGCGCCACCGATGACTGCGGTTGCGAAGAGCGTCTTCTTGATCATGCGACTCTCATCGGCCCGTCACGCTCTGTCCTTAATGGACTTCACCCCATGCGGCAGAGATCGTCACACAGGCAGGGGACGACCGGCCCACTCGCCGTGCGGGATGAGCTGAGCTGTGCGAACGTCGTCGATTCCGCGTTCGAGGCGGATCAGCAGATGATCATCGTTCAGGCGTTCGGCGACGCCCTCGCCCCACTCGACGGCGACCACGGCGTCGACCAGATCGGTGTCCAGGTCGAGGTCGTCGAGCTCGTCCAGGTGACCCCCGAGCCGGTACGCGTCGACGTGCACGAGCCGCACGGCGCGTCCCTCGGCCGGTTCGTGCACGCGCGCGACGACGAACGTCGGCGACGACACCCTGCCCTGCACTCCCATGCCGCGCGCGAGCCCGCGCACGAACGCCGTCTTGCCGGCGCCCAACGGCCCGGCGAGCAGCAGGAGGTCGCCCGCCTGCACGAGTTCACCCAGCTTGCGGCCGAACTCCTCGGTGTCCTCCACCAACGGCAGTTCGACGGTCTTCACGCTCGGCGCCACCACTTCTTCCGACTCTCTCCGCGATCGGTCGCGCACCGTTCGACCAGCGCGACCAGGTGGTCGTTGACGAGATCAGCCTGCTCCATCATCACCATGTGCCCGGCACCGGGGGCCCGGACGAGGGTGGCGTGCGGCATCTCCTCGGCCATCCGCTCGGCGTGCGAGAACGGCGTCAGCTTGTCCGCGTCGCCGCTCAGGATCAGCACCTCGCAGTGCCGCAGGCCCGCGAGGGCCTTGTAGCGGTCGTGCGTGCCGAGGGTCTCCAGGAACTCGGTGAGCACCTTCACCGTCGTCCCGTTGATCATCTGCTCCATCAGGTCCACAAGGGACGGAGCCACCTTGCGGTCACCGAACGCCCCCATGCGGATACCGCTCCACGTAAGGCTTTTGGCGCTCTTGCGCACCCACTCGACCAGCCCGGGTTGCACGCCCGCGAGCCGCCCGACGCCCAACGTCACCGGGTTGTACCGCGACAGCACGGACTTCGGCAGCCCGGCACCACCCACGGCCCCGGCGGCCGTGCCGATCAACGCGACGCCGCGCACCCGTTCCTCGAACAGCTCGGGGTGCTTCTCGGCCAACGCCATGATCGTCATGCCGCCCATGGAGTGCCCGACGAGCACCAGCGGCCCCTCCGGCACCACGCTGCGGATCACCGAGTCGAGGTCCAGCGCCAACTGCTCGATCGTGCTGTTCTCAGGCGTCGACCGCCCGGACCGCCCGTGACTGCGCTGGTCGTACAGGACCTGGTGCACGCGCGGGTCGATCAGCTCGGCGAGGTCGCGCCGCTGGAAGTGCCAGCACCGCCGGTCCAACGCGAACCCGTGCACCAGCACGACGGTGATGTCCGGCTCGCCACCGTCCGCGGGATCGACCTCCTCGACGGAGATCGGCACGCCGTCCTCGGCGGCCACCGTCGACTCGCGATCGGGCCTGAGCTGACCGAGCGGCTCGTCCGCGAGGCTGTCCGACGCGGTCTTGCGCTCGTGCGAGACCTTCGCGGTCTGCGCCACCGCAGCACCCGCCACGACGGCACCGACGGCGCCACCGACCCACCCGACGACCTTCCACACCGGCTTCACGTGTAGATCCTCCGCACCCGCGGCCGGTACATCCCGCAGACGATCTCGTAGTCGATCGTCCCGGTCAGCTCGGCCCACTCCGTCGCCGTCGGTTCGCCCCGGCTCCCGTCTCCGAACAGGACGACCTCCGCACCCTCCGGCACCTCGTCGTCCTCGCAGTTCACGACGATCTGGTCCATGCAGACACGCCCGACCACCGGCCGGCGCTTCCCTTCGAGCAGCACTTCCATCCGTCCGGAGAGCGCTCGCGGGACACCGTCCGCATACCCGGCCGGCACCAGCGCCAGCGTCGTGTCCTTCTGCGCGGTCCATGTCATCCCGTAGGAGACCGACTCGCCGGCGGGGATACGTTTCGTGAGCGCCACGTGCGACCGGTAGCTCATGACGGGCCTGAGGTCGTGCTCGGTCGGCACCGGGTTCAGCCCGTACATCGCGATGCCGGGCCGGACGATGTCGAAGTGCAGGTCGGGCCTGGTCAGCAGGGCCGCCGAGTTGGCGAGGTGCCGCTTCGGTTCCAGCCCGTGCGCCTTGGCGACCTCGTACGCGTCGTCGAACCGCTTGGCCTGCAGGTCGATCGACGGGTCGCCGATCTCGTCGGCGCTCGCGAGGTGCGACCAGATGGCCACGACCTCGTGCTTCTTGGCCTGCTCGATCAACTCGGGCCAGTCCTGCGGCTGGCAGCCGTTGCGACTGAGGCCGGTGTCGATCTTCAGGTGGAGTCTGGGGCGGGCGTCGGCCTCCTCGGCGGCCTGCTCGATGCGACGCAGGTCGGTCAGCGAGGACACGGCCATGTCGACGTCGGCGGCGAGACCGGCGGCCAGGTCCTCGTCCGGGGCGTCGAGCCACGCGAGGATCGGGGCCTGGATGCCCGCGGTCCTCAGCGCGAGGGCTTCCTGCGTGCTGCACGAACCGAGCCAGGTGGCCCCGGCTTCGAGGGCGGCGCGGGCGACCTGGACCGCGCCGTGGCCGTAGCCGTCGGCCTTGACCACGGCCATCGTCTCGGCGGACGGCGCAAGACCGGCGAGCAGGGCGACGTTGTGCCGCAGCGCGCCTAGGTCGACGACAACTTCTGAACGGGCCATAACCTGTTCATCGTGCCATGAGGACGCAGCTCAGGAGTGTGAGCGAGCGCTCACGCAGGGGTCCCCTCCAGGGGGTCCCCTGATTCAATTCTCCCAGACGGCACCGACAAGATCGTCCGGATCGCGTCCGGGATCGCCTCCATCAGCCCCGACGCCGGCAACGGCGCGCCGTTCGCCCCGAGTTCCGCGGCCAGCACGTGCGTGTACGCGGCGTACCCCGCCGCCAGGAACGGGTCCAGGCCGGACGCCAGCAGCGCGCCGATGATCCCCGACAGCACGTCGCCCGACCCGGCCGTCGCAGGCCAGGACGAGGTCGCCGAGTTCACCAGCGCCCGTCCGTCCGGCGCCGCCACCACGGTCCGGTGTCCCTTCAACAGCACCACGGCGTTGAACCGCTGAGCCGCTTTCCGGGCCGCCGCAACGCGATCCGAGCCCACCGGCCCGGCCAGCCGTTCGAACTCGCGGTCGTGCGGGGTGAGCACCAAAGCAGCGTCGGGATCTCGGGCGTCCCACAGCGACGGCTGAGAGGCCAGCAACGTGATCGCGTCCGCGTCGGCGATCACCGGGACCCCGGCGTCCAGCACGAACCGCAGCACCTCGGCCGACGACGACCCGGTTCCCATTCCCGGCCCGACCGCCCAGGCCTGGACCCGCCCGGCGTCGGTGATCGACCCGGTGCAGACCGCCTCCGGCCACCGCGCGCGGATGGCGTCGGCGGCGGGTCCGGCGTAGCGGACCATGCCGGAGGTCGCGAGCACGGCCGCGCCGGTGGAAAGCACTGCGGCGCCTGGATAAGCGGAACTTCCGGCCGCCACCCCGGTGACGCCCTGGGTGTACTTGTCGTCAGAAGGCCCTGGCACCGGCCAGCGAACATCAGAACGGTCCAGCAGCACGAAGTCCGGGTCGGACGGTCGCAGGCCGATGTCGACCAGATGCACCTCGCCGCAGTCCGCCAGGGCGTGCACGGGCTTGAGGCAGCCGAACGTGACGGTGGTGTGCGCGTGGACGTGCGGCCCGGAGATCTCACCGGTGTCCGGGTCGATGCCGGACGGCAGATCGACGGCCAGGATCGGGGCACTCACCGAAGCGACCAGGTCAGCGGCGGCCGGGCGCAACGGGCCGCGCGCGGAGAGGCCGACGATGCCGTCGATCACCAGGTCGGGAGAGCCCACCTCGGTGACGATCCGGCCGCCGACCCGGCGGAACGCCGCCAGGGCTTCGACGTGCGCCTTCTCCGGCGCCAACAGCACGGCGGACACGGAAACCCCGCGCCGGCGCAGGAAGTAACCGGCCCACAACGCGTCGCCGCCGTTGTTGCCCGCACCGACGAGCAACGTGACGCGGCGCCGTCCGCCCAAAAGCCTGAGGGCGTGGGTGGCCACACCGAACGCGGCCTTGCGCATCAACGAGCCTGGCGGGACGACCGCCATGAGCTCTTCTTCAGCGGCTTTGACGCGTTCGGTGTGCCAGACGCCTCTCACTCACTCGACGGTAACGGACTTCGCCAGGTTGCGAGGCTTGTCGACGTCGTAGCCGCGGGCCGACGCGATCTCGGCCGCGAGGATCTGCAGCGGCACCGTGGAGATGAGCGGCTGCAGCAGCGTCGGGACGGCCGGGATCTCGATCAGGTGGTCGGCGAACGGGCGGACCGTCTCGTCGCCCTCCTCGGCGATCACGATCGTGCGGGCGCCGCGGGCCTGGATCTCGCTGATGTTCGACACCAGCTTCGAGTGCAGGACGGCACGGCCCTTCGGCGACGGCATGACCACGACGACCGGCAGGTCCTGCTCGATCAGCGCGATCGGACCGTGCTTGAGCTCGCCCGCCGCGAAGCCCTCGGCGTGCATGTAGGCGAGTTCCTTGAGCTTCAGCGCGCCTTCCAGCGCCACCGGGTAGCCGACGTGGCGGCCGAGGAACAGCACCGCCTTCGAGTCGGCGAGTTCACGGCCGAGCGCACGGACCTGCTCGCTGGTGGCGAGCACCCGCTGCACCGCCTCGGGCATGGCCTCCAGCTCGTGGAACTCGCGGGCGACCTCGTCCGGGTACTTGGTGCCGCGCGCCTGCGCCAGGGCCAGGCCCACCAGGTAGTTCGCGGCGATCTGGGCGAGGAACGCCTTCGTCGACGCGACACCGATCTCCGGGCCGGCGTGCGTGTAGAGGACGGCGTCGGACTCGCGCGGGATCTGCGCGCCGTTGGTGTTGCAGACCGCCAGGACGCGCGCCTTCTGGGCACGGGCGTGGCGGACGGCCTCCAGCGTGTCCGCGGTCTCGCCGGACTGCGACACGGCGACGACGAGCGTGTCGCGGTCGAGCACCGGGTCGCGGTAGCGGAACTCGGAGGCGAGCTCGACCTCGACGGGCAGGCGCGTCCAGTGCTCGATCGCGTACTTCGCGACGAGACCCGAGTGGTAGGCAGAGCCACACGCGATGACGAAGACCTTGTCGACGTCGCGCAGGTCCTGATCGGACAGTCGCTGCTCGTCGAGGACGATCCGGCCGTTCGCGAAGTGGCCGCGCAGCGTGTTCGCCAGCGCCTCCGGCTGCTCCTCGATCTCCTTGAGCATGAAGTACTCGTGGCCGCCCTTCTCGGCGGCGCTGAGGTCCCAGTTGACCGTGAACGGCTTGGCCTCGGCGGGCTCGCCGGCGAAGTCGGTGACCTCGTAGCCGGAGCGGGTGAGCACGACCATCTGGTCCTGGCCCAGCTCGACGGCTTCCTTGGTGTGCGCGATGAACGCGGCCACGTCGCTCGCGACGAAGTACTCGTTGTCGCCGACACCGACGACCAGCGGCGAGTTGCGGCGCGCGGCGACGACCGTGTCCGGCTCGTCGGCGTGCGTGAAGACGAGCGTGAACGCGCCTTCGAGGCGGTTCACGACCTTGCGCACGCTGGCGATGAAGTCGCCCTTCGTGTCGCCCTCGGTGTAGGCGAACGACACGAGGTGCGCGACCGTCTCGGTGTCGGTGTCGGACGCCATCTCGACGCCGAGCCCTTCGAGTTCGGAGCGCAGCGCGAGGAAGTTCTCGATGATGCCGTTGTGCACCACGGCGACGCGGTTCGTCGTGTCGCGGTGCGGGTGCGAGTTCCTGTCGATCGGCGCGCCGTGCGTCGCCCACCGGGTGTGACCCATGCCGACGGTGCCCACGAAGTTCTCGCGGCCCACCTCGTCCAGCAGCGTCTCCAGGTTCTGCAACCGTCCGGCCTTGCGTTCGACGGCGAGGTCGTCGCCCGTCACGACCGCGACGCCCGCCGAGTCGTAACCCCGGTACTCGAGGCGCCTCAGCCCGTCCAGCACGACGTCGAGCGCCGACTGGTGACCCACGTATCCCACGATTCCGCACACGGAAAACAGACTAGCTAGACCACGCCGCTAACCCTAATGAGTGAGCGGCTGCTGTTTGTCCTGGTCAGCGCCACATGTGGTGTAGACCAATCTCGGGTGTGGTGTGCGCGACAGGATCGACTACGGTTCACCACATGGCTCGCCGCGTGATCACGCTGACCGCGAAACAGGCACTTGAGCAGCTCAGCAGGCCCGGCCCGCACCCCGTGCTGCGCGGCGACCTCGCCCTGGTGGGCCTGCCGGGCGTGATCTTCACCCCGAGCGCCGGCCTGGGCCTGCCCGCCGTCGCGCTCGGACACGGCTGGATGCAGCCCGTGCGCCGCTACCACGGCCTTTTGCGGCACCTGGCGTCCTGGGGCGTCGTCGCCGCGGCCCCCGCCGTGGAACGCGGTCCGCTGCTGTCCGCCAGGGTCCTCGCGGCCAACCTGCTGACCACTTTGGACGTCTGCACCGGCGTGCGCCTCGGCACCGGGGAGATCAGCGTCGACCCGGCCAAGCTCGCCCTGGCGGGCCACTCGATGGGCGGCGGCGCGGCGGTGCTCGCGGCCTCCGAGTCCGAGCGCGTCCGGGCCGTTGTGACTTTGGCCGCAACGGAGACGCACCCCTCGGCCCTCGACGCGGCCCGGTCCGTGCGCGCGCCCGGCCTGCACCTCGCAGCGGGCGAGGACCGCATCGCACCGCCCGTCGGCCATGCCGAGGCGATCGCGTCCGCGTGGGGCGGCCCGGTGCAGCTCCGCCTGCTGCCCAAGGCCTCGCACCTCGGGTTCACCGAGGGACGGCACTGGAGCGAGCTCATGCTCGACGGACGTGGCGAACGCGGCGCGCAGAAGCTCGGGCGGGCGTACGTGACGGCGTTCCTGCTGCGGGTGCTGACCGGCGAACGCACTTACGACGAGCTGCTGGACAGTGACGTCAAGAACGCCGAGCTGGTCTTCCAGCGGGAGGCGCTGCGTACGCGCTAGCGCGGCGTGAGCCGGCCTTTGCCCCGTGTTCGGCGTTCAGACGGTCGCATCGTGGTGCCGGCCCCGCGTCCCTGTACTGGTTGTACCGGGGCGCGGGGCCGGTGCCGCGAGGTGACCTGCTGAGCGTCGAACACGCGGTGAAGGCCGGCTCACGCTGCGCTAGGTTGCAGTGCGTGATGCCTAATCAGGGCTGGCAGCAGCAGCAATCGCAGCAGTTCCAGGGACCCGCACCCGCACCCGACAACAAGGGCCTGCGCATCGGTCTGGTCGTGGCCGTGGGCGTCCTCGCGCTCGCGTGCAGCGGCGGCGTGGTGATCAAGGCCGTCGACCGGATGCTGACGGGCTTCTCCAAGGGCGACTTCATGCGCATCGCGACGGGCGGAACGCTCGCCGTGGGCGCGCTGACGCTGGTCATCGGCGCGTTGATCGTCGCGATCGGGATGGCGGTCGGCCGGTACGTGATCGGCGCCGCGGCAGCGCTGTACCTGATCGCGTTCCTGCTGAGGTCGTTCGACGGGTCCTTCGACGGCGAGCTGCTCGCCGTGCTGGTCGGTGTGCTGATCGCGGCCGCGATCCCGTGGCTGCCGCCGATGGCCCCGCACTACGCCGCCTACGCCGCGAAGAAGAACGGGCAGCGGCCGCCGTACGGGCCTGGGCCCCAAGGCCAGTTCCCTCCAGGACAGTTCCCGCAGGGACCGCCCCAGCAGGGCTACGGACCGCCCCAGGGCCACCCGCAAGGACAGCCGCAGGGCTACCCGCAGGGACCGCCACAGGGCGCGCCTCAAGGCTGGCCGCAGGGACCTCCCCAGGGCCAGCCGCAGGGCTTCCCGCCTGGGCCGCCCCAAGGCCCGCCGCAGACCCCGCCTCCTGGCTACGGACCGCCGCAGGGCCAACAACCCGGTTACGGACCGCCGCCACAGTGATCCGACGAGAACGCCCCCAGGTCATCGAGACCTGGGGGCGTTCACCGTTTCAGGACAACCAGCTCTGGTTGCTCATGTCGTCGTCATCGTCCACGACGGGCCGCTGCGGGCGCCGCGCCGGACGGGCCGGGGGCGGAGGAGGCGGCGGCGGCGGAAGCGTCGGTGCCGCGCGCACGGGCGCTACCGGAACGACGGGCTCCGGGGTCGGCACGGGCGAGGACGGCGGCGCCCAGCCACCCGGACGGAAGCCCGGCATGTCGTCCTGCTCCGAGTCCTCCTCGGTGCCGAACGCGTACTCGCCGGTCTTCTTGTCCGTGGCCGCCTGGGTGCCCCAGCCACCGGCCGCCTTCTGGCGACCGGCCATCTCGTGCAGCCGCGCGCCGACCTTGGCCGCGTTGGCGAGGTTCTTCTCGTTCTTCTCCTTGGCCTCGGCCATGGCCTGGTCGACCTTGCGGCCTGCCAACTCGGCGCGCTCGGCGTGTTCGCGGTTCGTCGCTTCGAACCGCGCTTCCAAAGCCCTGACCTCGTCCTGGACGCTCACGGCCGAGATTCCTCCCCGTACACACCCGCCGCGGAGCGGTTGAGCGGGTTGTTGTTGTCTTCGTCGAACAGGGAACCGGTGGTGCGCCACTGGCTCGCACCCCGCTCGGTGTCACCGCCCTGCTGACCACCGGCACCGGCACCACCCATCATGCCGCCACCGCCCATCATCCCGCCGCCCATCATGCCGCCGGACTGGGCACCGGACGTCGGTTGGCCGTGCGCGTCCTGCATGGACGGCAGGTTCGCCGAACCGGCCTGGCCGGCCTCGGAGGCGTTCGTGCTGAACGCCCCGCCGTTGTCGCCCTGCGACGGCGTGCTCCAGGCGTTGTCCGGCGCCGACCCACCCAGCACCGACTCACCGGACGAACCGCCACCGCCGGTGAACGAGACACCGGACGTGGTCGTGCTGTCCGTCGCGGCCGTGGCGTGCGCGAACTGGGAACCCTGGTTCTCGCCGAGGCTCGGCATGATGCCGTTGTCCGCGATGTAGCTGCGGGCCATGGAGTCCTGGAACCGCTCGCCGATGTTCGGGGCCTCCTGCCCCGGCGGGCTCCAGACCTGCTCGCCCTGGGCGGGCATGGTCTGGAAACCGGCCTCTGCGGGCAACGTCTGCGCGGGCACGCCCTGGAACTCGCCCTGGGCCGGCATCGTCTGGAACTGGCCCTCGACGGCCTGCGGGAAGTCCTGGTCGCGCAGGTTCAGCGGCTCGTCGAGACGCAGATCCCCTGCCACCCCACCACTTCCGCCGCCACCGGCACCGCGATCGCCCGCCTGGTCCTCGTCGCCGAAGTCCACGCCGACGCGGTCGGGGGTGCCATCGCCGTTGTCCGCGGTCAGGCTGATCTCGCCGGTCTTGGCGTCGACCTCGGCGGTGAAGTTCACGCCGTCCTGCTCGATGTGGATCTTGCCGTCGGCACCCACCTCGACCGGGATCGGGTTCGTCTCCGACCCGAGCGGCCCCTCGGTGAGCGGCGCGCCACCGGCAAGAGCACCTCCCGCGACGGCACCGCCCGCGGGAGCGACACCGGCCGCGCCCGCGACCGCCTGCGCGCCGGTGGGCGAGGTCCCGGCGAGCTGCCCGGCCATCGTGGTGATGGCCTGCGCGCCGTTCGGGCCCATGAGGGCCTTGGCAGCCTCGGGGTTCTTGCTGAAGTCGAGGTCGTAGGTCTTCGGCTCGCCCTTCGGCGTGTCGATCGTCATCTTCACGTGCCCGTTGGAATCGGGCTCGGTGACCTTGATCGTGTTGTCGCCGGCCTGAACCGTGACGGTGTCGAGGTTCTCCTCGCCCTTGCCGCCACCACCGCCGCCCTTGCCCTCGTCGGCGGGGTTGTCGGGCTTGCCGTCACCGTCGAGGTCGTCGATCTTGCCGTCGCCGTCGGTGTCGCCGGGGATGTCGGGCTTGCCGTCACCGTTCTTGTCGAGCGGGTTCTCCGGCTTGGGGATCTCCGGCATGCCGCCGCCACCGCCACCGCCGGAACCCGTTCCACCACCGCCGCTGCCGCTGCCGCCACCACCGGTGCCGCCACCGCCACCACCGCCGGTGCCGTCCTTGCCACCGCCGCCCTTGCCGTCGGTGCCCTGGGTCTGGCCGAGCACCTTGAACGGGTCCTCGTCGCGCTCGGCGAGGAACTTGTTCATGTTGGCCCAGTGCTCGTCGACGGCCTTCTTCGTGTTCTCACACGTGGTCTTGAAGGGGTCGAGGATGCCGCCGCGGAACGCGTCGCAGAAGATCTTGCACCACTCGACGGCCTGCCGGGCGGCGTAGTCCTTGGTCTCGTCGTTCAGGTCGCAGTTGTCGTCGCCGACCATGTCCGCCACGGACTGCTGCCCCGGCTGGGTCGGCAGGAACGACGCGATGGTCTGGATGTCCTCGTCGCTCGCGCCCCTGCCCTGCTTGGCGACGCGGATGATCACGTCGATCTCGGCGGGCGTGCGCTCGCAGATGCGTTCCTTGTAGTTGTCCAGCAACCACCCGGTCTTCACCCGGACCGCCTCGGCGACCTTCGAGCACGCCATGCCCACGGCCTGCTCGGACCCGGTCAGCGACTCCGTCACGACCCGGGCCTGCGCCTGGAACTTCCCGAAGAAGTCGCTCGACTTCTCCGAGGCCGGACCGGTCCAGTGGCTGTAGAGGCCGTTGAGGTCGGTCTGCATCTTGCTCAGGCCGTCGCTGATCGCGCTGCGGGCCGTCGCCCACTCCTGGATCTCGGCTTCGAGCTTGGAGAACAGGATGCCGCGCTGCTCGTTCCACATGTCGATGAGGCGCTGGTGCGTGAAGTCGCCGTTGCCCTTGCCCGCGACACCGCAGGCCTCCAGGTACTTCGGCACGAAGCGGTCGAACATCTTCAACGCGGCGTTGCCCTTGTCGATGATGTCGTCCGACTTCGCCACACCGGCGTTGTACTGACCGCCCCGGGACTGGTCGCGCAGCTGCTGCTTGCCGGCGTCGACGGCGGCCTTCTCGGCCGCGGTGTCGCCGTTCTTCTCCTTGTCCGCCTTGTCGGACGCGCGCGCGGCGTCGAGGGAGTCCTGGAAGTTGTCGTCCTCGTCGTCGGCCCAGGTGCGGTCCCAGTCACCGAGCGAGAACTTCTTGTCGTACTCCTCGACGACCTTGTTCGCCTCGTCCTCGCTGAGGCCGGGCATGTCCTCGTCCTCGGCGCGGTCGAAGTACCGCAGCGCGAGTTCCTTGCGCTCCTCGAACGGGATGTTCGGGTTGTCGAGGAGTGCCTTGACTTCCTGCCAGGTGGGCTGCTCCATTTACTTCGCCATCTTCTGTGCGTTGGCGGACTCGACCCATTCGTAGCCGCCCTTGCTCGCTTCGAGACGGGCAGCGAAATCCGCGCTCGCGGTCACGAAGCTCTGGGCGCACTTGGCGAGTTTCTGGATGCCGGTCTGGTAGCCGGTCAGGGCCGTGCCGTGGACCTTGCCGAAGTCCAGGCCCCCCATGTCGGTCTGGGCGATCTTGTCGCTGGTGGCCTTGGTGCCCTCACCGGCACCCTTGACCTTCCCCGCGACCGCGCCCATCTCCTCCGGGCTAGTACCGAAGCCGGCCACCCGAACTCCCCTCCGTGGCCTGTCGCCACACCCCGTAGAACGTCCGCCGATGTGAACCGGCATACCCCAGTCCGACGTAACAGCGTTGCATCCGGTTCCCATGTTTGCAGGCCACGGCCATCCTCGCGGGTGAACGGACGCGTCGCTTGCACTTGCTAACGCCGTGCGGAGATCACCACTGCGACCGGGGAGGAGGCTGCTGCCCAGGGGCCTGCGGAGGCCACTGCTGACCGGGGGCGGGCTGCTGCGGGTACTGACCCTGCGGCGGGTACTGGCCCTGCGGCGAGTACTGCTGATGGCCGCCAGGAGCCGGGTGACCCTGGACCGGCGGGACCTGGGGCGGGTACGGGTGCTGAGCCTCGGGTTTCCCGTACCCGGTCGGCGGCAGGTGCTTCCGGTTCTGCTTCTTCGCAACAACCACGATCACCACCACGATGGCCGCCACGACGAGCATGAACAGGAAGACCATCAACTGCACGGGCCCGATCCTCATCGCGGTCCACCGCCGTTCCGGGTGGACGGCTGACCGGGCGGAGAAGGCGGCGGCTGCTGCGGATACGGCTGCTGCGCGTACCCCTGCGGATGCGGCTGCTGCTGCGGATGGCCCTGCGGAGCGTGGCCTAGAGGCGGGAAACCCGGTGGTGGATGTGGGGGCTGAGCCTTGCGCTTCGTCGCGAGCACCACAGCGATGACGACCGCTACCGCACCTCCCAGCAGAACCAGGAGTACGAGCAACATCAGCACGGTCATTCTCCAGCCCCCGTCAGTCCTCAGTGCACCGAGGAAACCACACCCGCCAGGCGTTGCGCGGCCGACTCCGCCTGTTCGTGACTGGTGGCCTCGACCATCACCCGCACGAGGTGTTCGGTGCCGGACGGGCGCAGCAGCACGCGGCCGGTGTCGCCGAGCTCCGCCTCGACGGCGGCCACGGCCTCGCTGACCGACGTGGCCTTCGCCACGGCCGCCTTGTCGGAGACCTTCACGTTGATCAGGACCTGCGGCAGGCGGCGCATCACGGAGGCCAGGTCGGCGAGCGACTTGCCGGTCTCGGCCATGCGGGCCATCAGGCGCAGCGCGGTGAGCAGTCCGTCGCCGGTGGTGGCGTGGGCCGGGAGCACGACGTGGCCGGACTGCTCGCCCCCGAGCGAGTAGCCGCCGGCCTTGAGGTCCTGCAGCACGTAGCGGTCGCCGACGGCGGTGGTGCGCAGGTTGATCTTGGACTCGCGCATCGCGATGTGCAGGCCCAGGTTGCTCATGACCGTGGCGACGAGCGTGTCCTCGAACAGCTCACCGGCGTCGCGCATGGCGATCGCCAGGACGGCGAGGATCTGGTCGCCGTCGACCGGGTTGCCCTGGGCGTCCACGGCGAGGCAGCGGTCGGCGTCACCGTCGTGCGCGATGCCGAGGTCGGCACCGTGCTCGCGGACGGCGGCGGCCACCACGTCGATGTGAGTCGAACCACAGCCGTCGTTGATGTTCAGGCCGTCCGGGTTCGCGTTGATCGCGATCACCTCGGCCCCGGCGCGGCGGTACGCGTCCGGTGCGGCCACCGACGCGGCACCGTTCGCGCAGTCCACCACGACCTTGAGGCCGTCGAGGCGGTGCGGCGTGACCTTGAGCAGGTGCTCGACGTACTGGGTCTCGGCGTCGGGAACGTCACGCACCCGGCCGATCGCGGCACCGGTGGGGCGGTCGAAGCCCTGGCCCATGTGCTGCTCGATCTCGTCCTCGACCTCGTCGGGCAGCTTGTGGCCGCCGGCGGCGAAGAGCTTGATCCCGTTGTCCGGCATCGCGTTGTGCGAGGCGGAGATCATCACGCCGATGTCGGCGCCGAGAGCGGCGACCAGGTACGCGACGGCCGGCGTGGGCAGAGCGCCAACGCGCAGCACGTCCGCACCGGCCGAGGTGAGGCCCGCGGTGACGGCGGCGTCGAGCATCTCGCTGCTCGCCCTGGGGTCGCGGCCGACGACGGCGACGGGACGGTGGGAGCGGTCGTGCTCGGCGAGCACCCGTGCCGCGGCGGCGGCGAGAGACATCGCGAGCTCGGGGGTGAGAGCTGCGTTGGCGAGACCGCGTACTCCGTCTGTGCCGAACAGGCGGGCCATGGAACCTCCGATGTGGACACTGCGAGGCGGCGGGGACACACCCGGAAAACCCGGAAAACACTGCGGGAGCAGCAGTTCGGAGTGAACTGCTGCTCCCGCAGGTACAGCTGATGAAGCTCGGGGTGCGGGGTGTCCCCGCAGTCACCGCGGAAGAGCCGTGGTCTGACGAACGCAGACACAGCTCGCCCCGCGATGGAGCATCAGCGCTTGGAGTACTGAGGCGCCTTGCGGGCCTTCTTCAGACCGTACTTCTTGCGCTCCTTGACCCGCGGGTCACGGGTGAGGAAGCCGGCCTTCTTGAGGACCGGGCGGTCCTCGGAGTCGACGGCGATCAGCGCACGCGCGATGGCGAGACGCAGCGCACCGGCCTGGCCGGTGATGCCGCCGCCACGCAGGTTCGCGATGACGTCGAACGTCTCGGGCTTCTCCGTGGTGACGAGCGGCTCACGGATGAGCTGCTGGTGCACCTTGTTCGGGAAGTACGCCTCAAGGGTCTTGCCGTTGAGGGTGAACTTGCCGGTGCCGGGCACGAGGCGGACGCGGACGACGGCCTCCTTGCGGCGACCGACGGTCTGCGCGAGGTGCGCAGCGCCGTTCAGCGCGGGAGCGACAGCCACCGGCGCGGAGGTCTCCTCGACCTCGGCGTCAGCCTCTGCGACCTCGGCCTCAGCGGCCTCGGCCTCAGGAGCCTCGACGACCTCGGCCTCGACAACCTCAGCCTCGACCTCGGGGGTCTCGACCTCAGGGGTCTCGTTCTCAGGGGTGGTCACAGGAACTTCCTCGGTGTACTCGTCGCTCACTGGGCGATCTTCTTGATTTCGAAGGCCTGGGGCTGCTGCGCCTCGTGCGGGTGGCTCGGGCCTGCGTAGACCTTGAGCTTGTTCGCGATCTGGCGGCCAAGGCGGTTCTTGGGCAGCATGCCCTTGATCGCCTTCTCCACCAGGCGGTCCGGACGGGTGTCCAGGACCTCGCCGAACGACTGCTTGCGCAGACCACCGGGGAAACCGGAGTGGCGGTACTGGAACGCCTGGTCGCGCTTCGCGCCGGTCAGAGCGACCTTGTCAGCGTTGATGATGACAACGAAGTCACCAGTGTCAACGTGAGGCGCATAAGTCGGCTTGTGCTTGCCGCGCAGCAGCGTCGCGGCCTGGGTGGCGAGCCGGCCGAGCACCACGTCCTGGGCGTCGATCACGTGCCAGGTGCGGGTCACCTCACCGGGCTTCGGGCTGTACGTGCGCACGGATCTACCTCGTCGTCACTTGCGTCTGGGGTCACTTCGGCGGTTGCCCCAGACCGATCTTGGACTGGCCAAGCGGTGGTTCCGAGACAGGCGCGGCACACATGGGCGCCAGCTACCGCACAACAACGTAAGAAGATACCGGATGGGTGGTGTGGGGACCAAAACGGGTCCTCCAAAGCCCCTCACTCCGGACGTACGCGAGCCCCGGACCACGTGGTTCCGGGGCTCGCGAAGGGTCTAGCGGGCTTGCGTCAGTGCAGGCTTACCAGCGGCTGGCGTTCTGCTTCTCAGCCATCTCGTAGGCCTCGCCGGCCTGGCCGACGGCGGTACCGATGGCGGCGAGCACCTTCTGCAGGTCGGCAGCGGCGTCGTCCCACTTGCGCTGCGCGGCCTCGTACTGCTCACGGGCCTGACCCTGGTAGCCGGAAAGGGTCTTGGTGACGTCGGCCTTGAGGTCGGACAGCTGACCGTCGATCTGCGTGGCCGAGCTGTTGATCGTGCTGGACGCCTGTGCGATTTCGGCGAAGGTGACCTTCAGCGACATTTCATCTCCCCTAGAAGTCTTGGTAGTTCAAAGAAGTCGAGCGGTACTGCGGAGCCGAGAGGCCAGGATCAGCCGTTGAGGCGACCGGCGAGGCCACCGATGGAGGAGCGGTTGTCCTCTTCCTGACGGGCGTAGACGTCCGCGGAGCTCGCGATCGACTCGGCGATGGTGTTGAGGGCCTCGGAGAGCTTCCGGGCGTCCTCGTGGAAGCGGCCCATGAGGTTCACGAACGCCTGCTTGGCCTCGCCTTCCCAGGAGGCCGAGACGGTGTCGACGGCGTTCTGGACCTGGCGGAGCGTGCCCTGCGTCTGACCATCGACGTCGATGATCTTCTTGGCCAGGGCGTCGAGCTCGGCTGCGGTAACTTCCAATGCCATTGGGAGATGCCCCCTTCAGAGAACTTCAGGTCGTACTTCTTGGTTCGTACGCCTCTTCCGACGCAAGACCCTGCCATGCCGGTTCCGTCGTGTCGCGACTTCTTTGGAAGTAGTTGCGCTAGTAAACGGCTCCGGGTGAAACCAGGTCTCAGTAGAGGATTCGCGACTGCGAAAAGTCCTCGTCATCGTCACTCACACGGGGAAGCTGACCACTCGGACCGGCGACGGCGGCGGAACCCAGCGTGGCCGCCGTTTCCGTCTCAACTGGACGCGGCGCGGTCGTTTCGGACGCTTCCGGCACCTGTTCGACGACCAGACCGCGGTCGGTGCGGAACCCCGTGGCGGCCTCCCGGACGTCCGCCGGAGTGGCCTGGGCACCGGGCTCGCCCCTGCGTTCACGCGCCCGCACCGCGAGGTCACGCGTGCGTTCCCGCAGCTTGGCGTTGCGTTCACCGATCTCTC
Organism: Lentzea sp. JNUCC 0626; assembly: GCF_043632865.1. Taxonomy (NCBI): domain Bacteria; kingdom Bacillati; phylum Actinomycetota; class Actinomycetes; order Pseudonocardiales; family Pseudonocardiaceae; genus Lentzea; species Lentzea sp. JNUCC 0626. The sequence continues at coordinate 7,989,290 of NZ_CP171635.1, read as the reverse complement.
CCGACGCGCGGCGGGCGCGGGTGAGGGCCGTTCCGACCTCGGCGCGGAACCGGGCGAGGACCTCGGTGGCGGACATCTGCGACTCCCTGTGGATCACTTGATGACGAGTGAGCGGACGACCTGCTCGCAGGCGGTGCGGACCTGGCCCTGAGCAGTCTGGGACGCCTGACAGCCCACGCTCACCTGGTGCTCGCCGGAGAACTGGATGTACCACTCGACGGCCGTCTCCCCGACTGCTTCGCGATAGTGAACAACAGACTTGCCCGCGAATGTGGCGTTGTCGGCGAAGTCGGCAACGCCATCGCCTTTGTCCTTGCGTTGCTCATAGGTGTTCTTCAACTCGGTCAACGCGCGAACCCGATCCCGGTTGCTGTCGTAGTTGAGAGTTTGCTCCTGCACAGCAATACGCGCATCGGGCTGTTTGCTATTGGAATTCTCGCGCTCAATCGGTTGCAAAAGCACCTGCCGATCAACGGCGGCGCCACCGGTCTGCTCCCAGCCGTCCGGAAGGGTGAACCGGTAGTCGTAGACGGCTATCTCGTTGCCGGACTGACTGGGCGGAGCCGGGGTCTTGGGGTCGTCCTTCTGCTTGAACCAGAAGTAGCCGCCGACCCCGGCCGCGACGAGCACCACCACGACCCCGATCGCGACGAACAACCCGGCCCGGCTCTTCTTCGCGGGCGCCGGGTGCCCCGGCGGCGGCGGAAAGCCGGTCTGGAACTGCCCCGGCGGCGGCGTGATCCGGCGGGTGATCTTGCGGGTGGTCTCCTCGCCGACCCGGATGTTGTGAGTGACCTCACCCGAGGGCCCGGGCTGCTGGGCGACGCCACCGGTCCGTTCGGGATCGAGGCTCACGGCCCGCAACGCACCGCGGGCCACCACGGTCTCCGGCTGGTCGATGCTCGTCGGCACCACCCGCAACTGGTCGTGCACGAGACGCGCGACGAGCGGAATCCGGCTGGACCCACCCACCAGGAACACCCCGGCGAGCTGCTGTGGCGCGACCCCGGCGTCCCGAACGGCGGCCGCGGCGAGCGAGGCGGCCCGGCCGAGCGGCGCGGCGATCAACTGCTCGAGGTCCGACCGAGTCACGTGCGCGTCGGGAAACGGCGGCGGCATCGGCACGTCGGTGTAGGCGTGCCGGGACAACGTCTCCTTGGCCCCGCGCACGTCCTGGCGCAGCACTCGCCGCTTGCGCCGGTCGGCCATCTCCCGCCCCTCGACGAGCTGCCGCCACGCCTCCGGATCCTTGGCCGACACCAGCCCACCGACGTGCTCGAGCAACGCCTGGTCGACGTCGGCACCACCAAAACTGGGATCACCCTTGGCCGACAACACCCGGAAGCTCTTCCCGGCCCGAGCCACCACAGACGCGTCGACAGTGCCGCCACCCAGATCCAGCACGGCGAGCGCGGCCCCGTCCGGCACCGAATGGCTCGCCGAATGAAACACAGCGGCCGCCACCGGCTCGGGCACCAACACCAACTCGCGCCCGAGCCCGCGCGCAGCCTGCATCAGCACCCGAGTGCGCACGGTCCCCCAGTCAGCGGGGTGCGTGAGCACCAGCAAATCCACCGGCGCACCACCGGCAACCCGCCGAGCCTCCCCCACGGCCCGCGCCAACACAGCGCGAACAACGTCCACAACGGGCAACACGGTGCTGCCGAGCAGCAACTCCCCTTCATCAACCCGGCGCTTCGGATGGGGCTCGTACCGAGCAGGGTCCACAGCGGCCTGCCGCTCGGCCTCCTGCCCGACGAACAACGTCCCGTCGGCGGCCGCGAAGACAGCGGACGGCACGAGCGGCTGGCCGTCGAACACGACGACCTGCGGCTCCCGCCCGTGCGCGGAGATCGCAACGCAGGTGCTCGACGTGCCGAAGTCGACCGCGACGTGCAGGCTCATGCACCTTCCCCTCTTCCGCGCACATGCTTACCCGATGCGACTGTCCGGGACGACACGGATGGCCAACCTGGCCACGAGAGTTCAACGCAGAGTGGGCGCGATCTGTCGCAGAAGGCTCCGGCACCCGGCGCTCACCGGTCGTCCCAGGACAGCTCGGCGATCCGCGCCCGCAGCTGTTCGGCCACCTTCACGTTGCCCCTCGCCTCCCGCAGCGCCAGGGCCTCCCGCAACGCGGCCACGGCGTCCCCGGCACGCCCGAGCCGCAGGTGCGCGTCGGCGAGGTTCTCCAGGGTGACCGTCTTGATGGCGTCCGACAACTGGTCCGCGGGCAGCGCGAGCACCTGCCGGAACGTCGCCACGGCCTCGGCGAGCCGGCCGCGCTCCAGGTGCAGCAGACCGCGAGTGTCCAAAGTGGATGCGACCAGCTCGGTCAGCCCCGCCCGCGTGATGACGGTGTACGCCTCGTCGTTCGCGGCGAGCGCGGCGTCGAACTCCTCCAGGCTCACCAACGTCATCGCGTAGTTGTTGAGCGCCAGGGCCAGTCCGGCCGGCACGCCCTGTTCCCTCCGCTTCGCGATGGCCCGTTCGTGCATGGCCTTCGCCGCGGCCAGGTCACCGCTCATCGCGTGGTTGATCGCCCACTGGTCGAGGGTGACCGCGATGCCGTGCACGTGCCCGATCTCCTCGCGCACCCGCAACGCGGCCGCGTACTCGACGGCGGCTTCGGCGAACGAGCCGAGCGACGAGAGGGCGTTCGCGAGCGAGTGCAGGGTGATGCCCTCCGCGAACCGGTTTCCCGCCGCCCGCGCGGCCGCCCGCGCGACGCGGTACAGCTCGATCCGCTCGGCCGGACGCTGCCGCAGGTAGAGGTAGCCGAACATGACGGTCGCGAGCTGCCACGCGTGGTCGTGCAGGCCGTGCGCGCCGGCGAGCCGCACGACCGCCAGCAGGTTGTCGTGCTCGGTTTCGCACCAGGCCGCCGCGACCGCCGAGTCCTCGAACCGCGCGGGTCGCACGCCTTCCGAGAGCGGCTTCAGCTCGACTTCCGAACGGCTGTGCCGCAACAGCCGGTCGGCGTTGTCGACGGAGTGCAGGCAGTACTCCAGCAAGCGCCGCACGGCCGCGTCCCGGTCCTGCTCGGAATCCTGTTCCCGCAACGAACACGCGTACTCGCGCAGCAGGTCGTGGGTGGTGTACCGGCCGCGTACCCGTTCGACGACCAGGTGCATGTTCGCCAGGGTCTGCAACGACCTGCGCACGTCGGCACGGCCGCGGCCGTCCAGCGCGGTGGCGGCGTCGAGGGAGATGTCGGGGCCCGCCGGGAGGCCGAGCAGCCGGAAGAGCCGTGCCGTGTCGTCGTCCAGGCGGCTGCACGACGTGGCGAAGACGGCCTCGACCTGGCCCATCGGGCCGTCCGCCGAGTGCAGCTCGTCGACCAGCTCGCGGAGCGTCAGGCCGGGGTCCTCCGCGGCGCGGGAGGCGGCGACGGCGAGGGCGATGGGCAGGCCGCCGCAGAACGCGACCAGGTCGGTGACGGCGGCGGGTTCGGCTGCCACCCGTCCGGCGCCGAGCCGGGCGGTGAGCAGTGCGACGGCGTCCTGCGGGCCGAGTACGCCGAGCGTCACCGGTACCGCGCCCTCGCGGACGACGAGGCCGGTGAACCGGTTGCGGCTGGTGATCACGACCAGGCAGCCGCGGCCGGCGGGCAACAGCGGGCGGACCTGCTCCACGTCCCGCGCGTTGTCGAGCAGCACCAGCACCCGGCGTTCGGCGAGCACGCTGCGGTAGAGCCCGGCCCGTTCGGGCAGGTCGGCCGGGACCGCGCCGCCGGACACCCCGAACGCGCCGAGGAACCCGGCCAGCACCTCGGCGGGGTCGGCCGGTTCCGCCGCCGGGTCGAACCCGCGCAGGTCCGCGTGGAGCTGCCCGTCGGGGAACCGGTCGGCGACCGCGTGGGCCCACCGCACGGCCAGTGCCGTCTTGCCGATGCCCGCGGTGCCGTCGATGGCGGTGATCACGACGGCGGCCCCGCCCGTGGTGACCTCGGTGAGCTTCGCGAGTTCGGCCGCGCGCCCGGCGAAGTGCTCCGGCGGGGCGGGCAGTTGCCGCGGGGTGCCCGTCCGGTCGAGCAGCCGGGTGTGCAGGTCGCGCAACGGCTGACCGGGCTCGACGCCCAGCTCCTCGTCGAGGTGATCGCGGATCTGCTCGTACGCGGCCAGCGCCTCACCCTGCCGGCCCGCCTGGTGCAGCGCCTGCACGAGCTGCGCCCAGAACCCTTCGCGCAACGGGTGTGCCGCGGTCAGCTCCCGCAGTTCGCCGACCAGTTCCTCGCCCCGGCCGCGCGCCAGATCGGCCTCGACGCGCCTGCCGTGCACCACGAGCCGTTCCTCGACCAGCGGCGGCACGTCCTCGCGGTGCAGGTGCTCCGACACCACGTTGGACGCCACCTCGCCCCGCCAGTGCGCGAGCGCGGCCGCGAACTCGCCCTCGGCCGCGAGCCGCCGGAACCGGGTCAGGTCGAGCCGTTCCGGATCGACCTCGGCGAGGTAGCCGCCGGTGGCCGTGCGCACGCAGTTGGCGTCGCCCAACGCCATCCGCAGCCGTCGCACGACCATCTGCAACGTCTTGTGCGCGCGGTCGAGGGTGGGCGGCTCGCCGTCCCACAGCCGTTCCACCAGCTCGTCCACGGACACGAACCGGTTGGGCCGCAGCAGCAACGTCGTGAGCAGCACGCGACCGCGCCCGGCGGGAACCGGAACGGGCACCCCGTCGCGCAGCACCTCCAACGGACCGAGGACGCGGTACTCGACGTTCATGACCCCTTCACCTGTCCGTCCACTGTGGAGACAAGAAGTGTGTGACCGAAGTGTGAGCGGCACCCGGCAGAGTGGTCACCAGCCGAGGACGACAACTGCGAGACATCGGCTGGGGGGCCGCTGTCGTCCGGCGCCGTCGCGGTACACCTCTTCCACCGCGGCGGCGCCTCGGCTCCAACCCCCGTCAACCGGCCTCCAGCTCGACCAGTTGCTCTTCCACCTCGCCGAGACGGTCGTCGCGGAGGTCGCGCCACAGCTCGACGGCCCGGCGCAACGCCGTCAGCGCCTCGTCGCGCCGGCCCAGCCGGGCGAGGACACCGCCCAGATGCCGCGACGCGTCGCCCTCGTTCTCCCGGTCGCCGAACCGGACCATGCCGTCGAGCGCGATCCGCAGCGCGTGTTCCGCCTCGTTCAACCGGTCGAGCCCGGCGAGCGTCTCACCGAGCACCAGGTGGTCTCGCGCCTGCCGGACCTCGCTGCTCATGGTCTTCGAGACGGCCATGGCGGCGGTGATCTCGGCCAACGCCTCCTCGTACCGCCCGAGCAGGTTGAGGATCAGCGCGGTGTTGCCCCGCGACGAGCACTCCAGGTAGTCCTCGCCGAGTTCGGTGACGACGACGTGGGCCTCCCGGCTCGTCGCGAGCGCGCTTTCCAGGTCGCCCATGCGTTCGTAGGAGCCCACGGTGTTGAGCAGCGCCACCGCCTCGGCCCGCCGGTCGCCGAACTTCCGGGCGTACCGCAGCACCTCCTGGCGCGTGCGCACCGCGTCGGTGAACCGGCCGCAGTGGTCGTACAGCGAGGCCAGCTTGTTGCGCAGCGCCGCCTGTTCCTTCTCGGTGCCGTGGGGCAGCACGCGTTCGAACAGCTCGACGGCCTCCGGGCGCCGTCCGCTGTCGACGTTGAGGTAGCGGGACAGGTGCGCGGGCACCTGCACGGCGAGCGTCGTCCAGCCGCGCGCGATGGCCGCGGGTACGAACGCCTTGAGGTTGTGCCACTCGTCCCGCGCCCAGGAGATCGCCTCGGTCGCCGACCCGAACTCCCGGGGCCGCACGCCCGAGGTGATCTCCCCGACGGACGTCAGGTTCCCGACCCCCTGCAACGCCTCGAAGGCGTTCACCAGCGTGAAGGCGTACCACTCCATGACGCGCCGCGCCGCCTGCTCGTCGTCGCCGCTCAGCTCGGCGGAGTACGTGCACAGCAGGTCGTGCAGGTCGTAGCGGCCGGGTGAGCGGGACTGCACCAGGTGGTCGGCCACCAGCCGTTCGAGCAACCGCCGCGCCTGCGCGATCGGCACGCCCGCCAGCGCCGCCGCGGCGCTCACGTCGAGGTCTGGTCCGAAGTGGACGGACAGCAGCCGGAACATCCGCGCGGACTCGTCGTCCAGGGCCCGGTAGGACCAGCTGAACACCGCCCGCACGTCCACGTCGTCGAAGTCGCTCAACGCGTCCAGGCGCGCGTTGTCCAGCTCCGCCACGAACTCCCGCAGCGACGTGTCCGGGAACCGCGCCACCCGTTCGGCCACGACCCGCAACGCGAGCGGCAGCCCTCCGCACCGCTGCACGATCTCGCGGGCCGCGTCCGGTTCGGCGTCGAGGCGCTGCTCGCCGAGGACGGCGGCGAGCAGCAGCCGGGCGTCCGGGAAGTCCAGCTGCCGCAGTTCGATCGCGGTCGCGTCGTAGCGCGAGACGAGGGCGCGCAGCTGGTTGCGGCTGGTCACCACGACCCGCACGCCGGCGGCGCCGGGCAGCAGCGGCACGACCTGACTGCTCGCCGCGGCGTTGTCCAGCACGAGCAGCAGCCGACGATCGTTGAGAGTGGTGCGCAGCAACGCGAACCGCGCCTCCGGGTTCGCCGGCACCTCGTCCACGCCGAGGCCGATCAGCAGGATCTCGGCCGCCACCGCCGGGTCGACGGGCGCGGCGTCCGCCTCGAACCCGCGCAGGTTCAGGTACAGGTCGCCGTCGGGGAACCTGTCGCGCACGGCGCGGGCCCACTGCAACGTCACGGCGGTCTTGCCGATGCCGCCGACGCCGTGCACGACGGTGAGCCCGACCGGTTCGTCGAGCAACCCGAGTTCGGCGTCCCGGCCGACGAAGCTGCGCACCACGGCCGGCAGCTGGCGCGGCACCTGACGCCCGCTCTCCGGCACCTCCGCGCGCAGGATCTGCTCGTGCAGCTCCCGCAGCACCGGGCCGGGATCGACGCCGAGTTCGTCCACGAGGAGCGTCCTGACCTCCTGGTAGGCCCGCAACGCCTCGCTCTGCTGCCCCGACCGGTACAGCGCGAGCATCAGCAACCGCCAGAACGTCTCCCGCAGCGGGTTCTCCGCGACCAACGTCCGCAGCTCGCTCACCAGTTCACCGGCGAGCCCGCGGTCGAGGTCGGCCTCGACCCTGCGCTCCAGCACGGTGAGCCGTTCGTCGTGCAGCGGCGGCACGTCCTCCCGGTGCAGGCGCTCGGCCTGCACGTTCGACAGCGGCGCCCCGCGCCACAACGCCGAGGCCACCCCCAGGTCACCCGAGCTCACCAGCGCGCGGAACCGCAGCAGGTCGAGCTGGTCGGGGTCGATGACGGCCTGGTAGCCGCCGGGCAGCGTGCGCACGCAGTCGGCCTCGCCGAGCGCCACCCGCAGCCGCCGCACCACCATCTGCAACGTCTTGTGCGCCCGGTCCGCACTCGGCGGGGCACCGTCCCAGAGGTGGTCCACCAGCTGGTCGACCGTGACGAAACGATTGGCCCGCAGCAACAGCACGGCCAGCAGGACGTGACACCGACCGGCGGGGACCGCCACCGGCTCGCCGTCGAGAAACACCTCCAACGGCCCCAGCACGCGGTACTCGACTCGCACAAGTCCCCCCAGGTCGAGGCCAGTTTAGACGGTGTGTGATCGCTGTGTGAGCAAAGTGTGAGCGGGGTCGGGCAAGGTAGTTCTCAGCGGTGCTGGTGGCAAAGGTTCCTGGGGGGCCACCAGCACCGCTCACTCGTTTCCGGGGTCAGTTCAGGCCGGCGAGCTTGGCCCTGACCCCCGCCTCCTCCGGGTGCTCGTGTTCCGCGAACCGGGTGGCCGCCTTCTCCCACCAGGCGCGTGCCTCCGCGGGATCGCCCAGCCCGTGGTGGGCATCGCCGAGCAGGTCCTCGGTGCTGGCGACGTCGTCCCACGTGCCCATCTGCCCGAACGCCTCCAGCGCGCCCATCAGCTTCGGCACCGCCTCGGCGTGCCTGCCGAGCCCTATGTACGCGCGCGCCACTTCGCCCGCCATCAGCCCGACGTTGTGCGGGTCCGCCCCGTCGCTGTGGGCTTCCCACTCGACCGCCAGGTCCAGCACCTCCGCGTACTCGCCCACGAGGACGAGGGCATAGCTGAGCTGGTGCAGGGCGAGTTGCATCCGCATCGGTGTCACGCTCTCCTCGCCGCGCAGCAGGTCGAGCGACTTCCGCGCCACCTCGACCGCCTCGTGCGGGCGGCCGAGCCGGCCGAGCACCCAGGCGATGCCCGCCTGGGCCCGCACCCGCCCCGGGACCAGGCCGATCTCCGCGCAGACCTGGTCGGCGGCCTCGAACAGCGCCAGGCCCTCCTCGAACTCGTTGAGGCGGCCGTGACCGACCGCCCTCAAGAAGAAGAACCTGCTCACCATCAGCCGGTTCCCCAGCCGGTCGGCCACCTGCGTCGCACGCTCGAACGGACCGATCCACTCCCTCCAGAGCCCGAACCGCTCGACCAGGTCGGTCATGAACCACACCAGCTGCCAGGTGTGGCGATCGCGGCCCTGCTCGTCGGCCAGCAGGAAGACCGCGAGGATCACCGTGCGTTCCGCGTGGAACCACGCCTCGGCCTGGTCCGGCCGCGCGAACGTCTCCGGGGTCGTGCCGTCCGACGGCACGGGAGGGTCGGGGAGGGTGCCGAGGTGGTTGAAGTAGTGCGTGCGGTTGAGGCTTTCGAGCGTGTGGAGGTAGTGGTCGAGCATGCGTTCCACGGCCACCGCGCGGGACTCTGCCGGCTCGTCGTCCTCCGCCCGGTCGGCGGCGTAGACGCGCAGCAGGTCGTGGCACGTGAACCGGCCAGGTGCGTGCTCGACCAGCAGGTTCGCCCTGACCAGTTCGCGCACGGCCTCTTCGGCGGGCTCACCGGCGAGGCTCGTGGCGGCCGGGATCGTGAGGTCCGGTCCCGGATGCACGCCGACGAGCCGGAACATCCGCGCGGCCTGCGGGCTGAGCTGCTGGTACGACCACTGGAACACGGTGCGGACGCTGGTCTCCGCGTCCCCGGTGTCGAGCGAGTCGAGCCGGGTCCGTTCGTCGGCGAGTTCGGCGGCGAACGCGGACAGCGGCAGGTGCGGGGCCTCGGCCGCCCGGGCCGCCACGATCGCGAGCGCCAGCGGCAGGCCACCGCACCACGCGACCAGGTCGTCGGCGTCGTCCACCCGCGCCTCGCCGAGCCTGCTCACCAGCAGCGTGCGCGCCTCCTCGGTGCTGAGCACGTCGAGCGCGAAGTCCTGCCGCGCCAGGCCGCTGAGCCGGTCCCGGCTGGTGATCAACACGAACGACGGGCCGGTCAGCAGCGGGCGGACGTGCTCGGCGTCGCGGACGTTGTCGAGCACCACCAGCAGGCGGCGGCTCTCCGTCCGCTCGCGGTAGAGCGCGACCTGGTCGTCCAGCGCCGCCGGGACGCGGTCCGCCGGGACCCCGAGGGCTTCGAGGAACCGGCTCAGCACGTCGCCGGGTGCCATCGGCTCGCGGTGCCGGTCGAACCCGCGCATGTTCACGTGCAGCACGCCGTCCGGGAAGCGGTCGGCCACGCTGTGCGCCCACTGCACGGCGAGCACGCTCTTGCCGACACCCGCGGTGCCGGTGATCGTGGCGGTGACCGGTCCGCCCTGGTCGGCCAGTGCGGTCAGCTCACGCAGGTGCCCGGCGCGTCCGACGAAGCGCGGCAGGGCGGCGGGCAGCAGCCGGGGCACGTGCCGCTGTGACCGGGCCAGTGCCTCGGCGCACTCCTCCTCCACGTGCCGGATCTCGTTGCGGTGCAACATCTCCGAGTCCACGTCGGCCAGCACCGGCCCGTGCCGCAACGCCGCGGCGCCCGCGAAGTCCTGTGCTGCCACGAGTTCGCGGAACCGCAGCAGGTCGAGCTCCGCCGGCTCGACCCGTGCCTCGTACCCGCCGGAGTGCGTCCGCACGCAGTCCGCACCCCCCAACGCGACCCTCAACCGCCGCACGACCTGGTGGAGCGACTGCTTGGGCTGCGCCGGCGGAGTGCCGTTCCAGACCAGCTCCGCGAGTTCGTCGACGGACACGAACCGGTTGGGACGCAACAACAACGCCGCCAGCAGCACGCGGCACCGCCCGATCGGCACCGGCACGTCGGCGCCGTCGAGCGTCACCTCCAGCGTCCCGAGGACGCGATACCGCACGATCACTGCCACCCCAGTTCGGTTCAGCTCAGCTCGGTTCAGTTCAGTTCGGGTGACGACAGCAGCGCGCGCACGTCGTCCGCCTGCGCGTTGCCGAGGTCGTCGTAGACGTCGAGCGCCGCACGGTAGTACCTGCGGGCCGCGTCCAGCTCCCCCAGCTCCCGTTTCATGTCGGCCAGCCGGACGAGCGTGTCCGCCTGGTAGTGGCGGTATGACAACGTTGCCTGGAGCTCGACCGACCTGAGGTAGTTCGCCTCCGCCTCCTCGTAGCGGCCGAGCGCGCGGTAGATGCTGCCGAGGGTGTCGCGGTTCGAGGCGACCACGGTGTCCCGCTCGTCCGGCACCAGGTCGAGGTACATGTCGCGGGCCTGCTCGGCGCGCGCGGCCGCCTCGACGTGGTCGCCCAGCTCGTGGTGCACGAACGCGAGGGTCGCCGTGACGCTCGCCAGTTCGATGCGGTCACCGCTGCGGGTCGCCAGGTCCAGCGCGCGCAGCAACGGGTCGAGCGCGCGCATGTGCCTGCCCTGCCGGGAAAGCAGGTACGCGAGCCCGCGCAGGTCGTTGGAGAGGCCGATGAGGTCGCCCAGCCGTTCGTCGAGGGCGACGGTCGCGCGCAGCTGCCGTTCGGCCTCGTCGAACTCCTGCCGGGGGATGAGGCACGACACCAGGCCGCGCCGGGCCCGGCACTCGCCTTCGAGGTCACCGGACCGTTGCGCGGCGGCGACGGCAAGTCGTTGCAGCCGTTCACCTTCGCGCCAGCGGCTGGTCGCGAGCAGGAAGTGCCTGATGGCCCACACCGTGCGCCACACGTGCCCGTCGAAACCCGCCTCGCCCGCGGCCACCACGGCCGGGCCGAAGACCGCGCGTTCCTCGGCGTACCAGCGGTCTGCATCCGTGCTCACCGCGAACGCCAGCACGACCGCGCCGGGAGCCGGTTCGGGCGTGCTGATGGGCTGGCGCAACGGATCCGACTTCATCGTGGCGGCCAGCGCGGAGTGCATGAGGTGGTCGAAGAACCGCCGTTGCGCTTTCTCCCGTTCGTCGGCGGACAACCGATGAGCCGCCTCCTCCGCCGCGTACGACCGCATCAGGTCGTGCAGCCGGTAGCGGCCGTTCTGGCTGTTGATGAGGCTGTAGCGGACCAGCTCGTCCAGCGCCTCGGCCACCGGCCGCCCCATGAGGCTGGTCGCGGCGGCCTCCGTGACGTCCGGACCGGGGTGCAGTCCCAGCAACACGAACAGCCGTGCCGCCACCAGGCTCAGGCACCCGAACGTCCAGGAGAACACGGCCCGCACGCTCGTCAGCGGGTCGTCGGTGTCCAACGCGTCGAGCGCGGCGTGTTCGAGCTCCTCGACGAGCATCTTGAGCGGGTGCTGGTCCAGCGTCGCCCGCGCCGCCACCACCGCGAGCGCCAACGGCAACCCGGCGCACAACTCGACGAGCCGCTTGGCCGCGCCGGGCTCGTCCGCGACCCGTTCCGCCCCGACCCGGCCGCCGAAGAGCACCATCGACTCCTCGGGCCCGAGCACGTCGAGCTGCACCACGTGGTGCTGCGTGACGAGCCCTCGCAAGCGGTTGCGGGACGTGATCACGGCCAGGCTCTGCTCACCGCCGGGCAGCAGCGGCCGCACCTGAGCGACGTCCCGCACGTTGTCGAGCAACACCAGCACCCGGCGCCGCGCGAGCAACGCCCGATAGCTCTCCAGCATCGCCTCGGTACCCGCCGGAATCTCCCCGGCAGGCACTCCGAGCGCCAGCAGGAAGTCGCGCGCGGTGTTGACGGGGTTGACCGGCGCCCCGGTCGGGTCGAATCCGCGCAGATCGCTGTAGAGCTGCCCGTCGGGGAACCGGTTCGCGATCCGATGGGCCCACTGCACGGCAAGCGACGTCTTGCCGATCCCACCGCTCCCGTTGATCACGACCTGCCCGGACGCCCGCACCGCGTCGAGCCTGCCGAACTCCACCTCACGCCCCACGAAGTGCGGCAACGCCGTCGGCAACTGCCGGGGAACGTGCTGCGGCACGTGCCGAGGCCGAACGTCGGTCGTGAGCACCTGCTGCTGCGCCTTCCGCAGCCGCGGCCCCGGCGTGACCGACAACTGCTCGGCCAACTCGACCGAGACCTCCTGATAGGCGGCCAACGCGTCCGCCTGCTGCCCACTCCGATGCAACACCACCATCAACTGAGCCCAGAACACCTCGCGCAACGAGTGCTGCTGGGTGAGCATCCGCAACTCGGGCACCAGATCCGCAGACCGCCCCCGCTCGAGATCGGCATCGATCCGAGCCTCCAGCGCCCGCAGCCGTTCCTCCACCAACGCAGGCACCAGATCCCGGTGCAACGACTCCGACACGACGTTCGCCAACACGGGCCCACGCCACAACCCGGTGGCCTTCTCGAACTCACCGCGCCGCACGTGCTCGCGAAACCGCAGCAGATCCAGTTGCTCACCCGTGACCACAGCCACGTACCCGCCCTCGCGAGTCCGAACGCAACTGGCCTCACCCAACGCCCGCCTGAGCCGAGTGACCACCATGTGCAACGTCTTGCCGGCCCGATCAGCCTGAGGCGGCGCCCCGTCCCACAACCGCTCGACGATCTCGCCAACGGACACGACCTCGTTGGCCCGCAACAAAAGCACAGCGAGCAACACCCGGCACCGCCCAGCCGGAACAACGACCGGAACACCGTCCCGCAGGACTTCGAGCGGCCCCAGCACGCGATAGTCGACCCGCACGCCACCCTCCCGTCCGCTAGGTGACCGAGCGCCGAGTGTATGGGTGAGAACAGGGTGTGACCGAAGTGTGAGCACGAACGGGCACAGTGAACAGCAGCCGGAGCGGAGAGCGTGACACCAGAAGTCCTGGGGGGATGTCACTCTCACCGAACTCCCCTCCCGCCGCCCCTCCCAGTGGCGCGGCAGGAGAAGGAACTCCGGTCTGGGGGGAACCGAGCAGTCCCCTGCTGTTCGGTCAAGGCCCGCAGCCCCGGCTGCGGGCCTTATTACTCCCAACGGCGCACCCCGCTCTCACCGCCTCACGCTCACGTCATCAAGACGTGAGCAATGCGTGAGCGCGATGAGGCAGAGTTCGCACCAGCCAGTTCGGAAGGGCCAGGTACCTGGGGGAACCACCCACCCGAACGAGGTCCGGAACGCCGCAGCGGTCGCCTCCCTCTTGACCGCACCGGCGTTCCGGACCGGGCTATGGGGGGCAGGTAGTACCCCTGCTACCTGCACGGGCCCGCGGCTTCGGCCGCGGGCCCGTTCTAGTTGGGGCAGCGGCACGGCGGGGCGGGGCAGCGGCACGGCGGCAGGCTGACGCAGGAGTCCCCTCGGCTTCAGGACCCCCCGCGACCCAACGTACCGACGAGGTCTGACAGTCCGGCCAAGCCGAACCAGGCGCTCGCACGCAACCGCAGTCGCCAACGCAAGGCGACCACCGCCCAAGCCCGGCGCACCACGCCCCCAACCGCAGTCGCGAACGCAAGGCGACCACCGTCTTGGCCCGGCGCGCGCTCTCAACCGGACAGCCGAAGACGTAAGCCAACCACCTACGAATCCTGGCGTGGCGAAGCCGAAGGCGAGCCCGAACGGGCTGCTACCGCGTTGGGAAGCGGTTCCGCCGTTCATGGCGATTGGGGCTTGACCTTGAGGGGCGGGATGCCAACCTGTCTCGGTCCGGCCGGGGCGCTTTCACCCCGGCTTTTGAAGGCCGCGAACGCATCCCGCCAGAGGCTCAAGGTCAAGCCCCAATCGCAACCCACTTCGTCCGTCTCGACCTGCCGGACCACCCTCGCAACCGCAGCCCAACCAACCGAACGCAACCAACCCACCAACGACAAGTGGGTGGCCCCGCACCAAGCGAGACCACCCACAAAGCCGCAAAACCAAAACCCCTAGTCCGGCGAGATCCAAGCGAACTGGATCCGCTGCTGCCCACTCTTACGAGTGACCAGCGTCCCCCGCCCAGGCGGCTGAGGCGAAGGCTTCAGGTTGCCGATGATGTTGCCCTCCTCCTTCGACCCGGACCCGACGAAGATCGGCGCAGAGATCTCCTTCAACTTGCCGATGATCGGGTCGTACATGGCCCGAGAAGCACCACCCATGCGCCGGGCAACGATCACGTGCAACCCGACGTCCTTGGCCTGCGGAATGAACTCCGCCAGAGGAGCCATCGGGTTGGCCGCACCCTGAGGCGCCACCAGGTCGTAGTCGTCGACGATGACGAAGACCTCCGGTCCCTTCCACCAGGACCGGTTCTTCAACTGCTCCTGCGTCACATCCGGTCCAGGCATACGACCGGCCAACGAACCCCGGATCTCCTGCACGTTCTGCGTGAACTGCGGCCCGGACACCGCGTAGCTCAGCAGGTGGTCGGTGTCGATGAAGCCGAGCATCGTGCGCCGGTAGTCCGCGAGCAGGATCAACGCCTCGGAAGAGGTGTAGCTCTGCATGATGCCGCGGACGATGGTGCGCAGCAGGTTCGTCTTGCCCGATTCGCCGTCGGCGAGGGCCACGAAGTGCGGTTCCGCGTCGAAGTCGAGGTAGACCGGTGCGAGTTCGTCCTCGTTGACGCCCACCGGGACCAGGTGGCCGCGGTTGGGGAACACCTGCTGCACGTGCGCCACGAACTGCCCGTGGTCGAGCAGGTCGGGCAGCATCCTGACCTGCGGGGCGTGCTGGCCCTGCCAGGACTGGGTGAGCTTGTTGGCGAGGTCGGCGACGCCGGCGGTGACGGTGCTCGCGTCCTGCGAGGTGTCGATGCGCGGCAGGCCAACCAGGTAGTGCAGTTTGCGGCCGCTGGCGCCGTCGATCGTGATGCCTCGGCCGGGGCGGCCGGGCGGCACGTTGACGGCCACCTTGCGGTCTACCTCGGACTCGCTCGGGTCACCGAGGCGGAGTTCGAAGCGGGTGCCGAGGAGGTCCTTCATGGCCGGGCGGATCTCCGCCCAGCGGCTGGCGCCGAGGATCACGTGCACGCCGTAGGACAGGCCCTGGGCGGCGAGCGCCTGGATCTGCGGCTCGACCATCTCGAACTCCTGGCGGAAGTTCATCCAGCCGTCGACGACCAGGAACGCGTCGCCGAAGGAGTCGTCCTTGATCTCGCCTCGCCGCTTGCGGTTGCGGAACTCCGCGAGCTCGATGCGCTGGTCGCGCCAGCGGACTTCGCGCTCGGCGATCAGCGTCTGGAGTTCGGCCACCATGCGGCGGACCTTGTCGACGTCGAGACGGCCGGCGAAGCCACCGACGTGCGGCAGGTCCTCCATCGCGGCGAGCGAACCACCACCGAGGTCGATGCAGTAGAACTGCACCTCCTCCGGCGTGTGCGTCAGCGCCATCGACGCGATGATCGTCCTGAGCAGCATCGACTTGCCGGACTGCGGACCGCCGACGACCGCGCCGTGGCCCGCGGCACCGGAGAAGTCGGCCCACAGCAGGTCGCGGCGCTGTTCGAACGGCTTGTCGACGATGCCGACGGGGATCTGCAGCTTGCTGTTCGCCGGGTAGCCCGGCGACGTCAGACCGCGGTCCGGCGTCACGTCGAGCGGCGGCAGCATCGTGTCCATCGTGGGCGGCTCGTTGAGCGGCGGCAGCCACACCTCGTGCGCGGGCGGGCCCTGGCCGACGAGGCGGTCGACGATGAGTTCCAGCTGGGTGGGCTCGTTCGCGTCTTCCTTGACCGGCTCCGCGACCTTCACGGGCTCGACCGGACGCTCGGGCTCCTTCGGGATCTCGATGAAGTCCGGCACGAAGAACCGCGGCCGCTTGTCGCTGCGCACGGCCACCGACTCGCCGACGGACTGCATGCCCGCCGGACGGTAGGTGCCCGAGACGTAGAGCGCCTTGAACCTGGTCAGCGGCATGCCCTGCACGCTCAGGTAACCCGAACCCGGGATGGGCGGCAGCTCGTAGGCGTCGGGCACACCGATCGCCGCACGGGACTCCGCCGCGTTGAACGTCTTCAGACCGATCCGGTACGAGAGGAACGTGTCCAGACCGCGCAGCTTGCCTTCTTCCAGTCGCTGCGACGCGAGGAGCATGTGCATCTGCAGCGACCGGCCGACACGACCGATCTGGAGGAAGATGTCGATGAAGTCCGGCTTCGCCGTCAGCATCTCGGAGAACTCGTCGATGCAGATGAAGAGCGCGGGCAACGGGTCGAGCTGGGCGCCGTTCTCACGGGCCTTCTCGTAGTCCCAGACGTTCTTGTAGTTGCCCTTCGCCAGCACTTCCTGGCGGCGGGACACCTCGCCCTCGATGGCGTCCTTCATGCGGTCGACGAGGCTGAGGTCGCCGGCGAGGTTGGTGATCGTCGCGGCGACGTGCGGTGCCTTGTCCAGACCGAGGAACGTCGCACCACCCTTGAAGTCGACGAGGATCATGTTGAGCGCCGTCGACGAGTGCGAGGCCAGCAGACCGAGCACCAGCGTGCGGAGGAACTCCGACTTGCCGGAACCGGTCGCGCCGATGCACAGGCCGTGCGGGCCCATGCCGTCTTCCGCGGCTTCCTTGATGTCGAGCTCGACCTGCTGGCCGTGCTCGCCGATGCCGAACGGGATGCGGTAGCGGTCGCGCTTGGGCCGGGGCCGCCACGCCTGCTGCACGTCGAACGTGATCGGGTCGCCGGGGATGCCCATGAACTCGAGCAGCGGCGGGTTGTTGCTCATCGCCAACGGGTCTTCACCACTGTCGCCACCGGCTTCACCGGCGGCACCCATGCGGTACGGCGACAGGCGGCGGGCCAGCGCCTCGGACTCGACGATCGAGAGCCGGTCCGGTCCGCCGAACCACTCGACGCCGGTCGCGGACCGGGCACCAAGCTGGTTGTTCTCGACGACGAGACGCAGGCCGCGCCGGGCCGTCAGGTTGCCGAGGCACTCGGAGAGGTCGAGCAGCGTGACGCCGACCAGGCCCTCCTCGAGGATGATCATCTCTTCGCGGCTGATGTCGCCGTCGTCGATGACGATCACGATGTGCGGCTGGTCCGGCGGCGGCGGGGCGTTGCGGGTGAACCGCTGGCGGTCGCGCAGGTTCTCGTCCAGCATCGCCTCGATCTCGGCGAGCGAGTTCGCCATCATGCGGCGCTGGCCGATGCCGTCGATGTCGGTGGGGTGCTGCGCGTGCGGCAGCCACTTCGCCCACTCCCACAGCTGCTTCGTGCGGCCCGCGCTGACGACCGCGATCAGCAGGTCGTCCGGGGCGTGGAAGGTGACGAGCTGGGCGATGAGGGCGCGCGCGAGGTCGCGGCGGTCCTCGATCTCACCGAGCAGGCCGACGGCCGCGAAGCCGCGCAGCGCGATGGAGATGGGGAGGTCGGGCACGAGCGAGTGGGCGCGCACGAACCGGCGCAGCGCCAGCGTCGCGATCGGCTCCAACTCCTCGACCGGGCCCGTCTGCGGTGGCACCAAACGAGTTGCGAGGCGCTGCGAACCCCGGCCCGCACGCAGGTGGCAGAAGTCCGGGTCGTTCTGACGGCGTTCCCACATGCGGCGCGTGGTGGCGAGCGACCACAGCATCTGCGGGTCCGGGTGGACCCACTCGCGCTCGGCGCGCTGCTCGTCGGCCGCCTCACGGGCGCGGTCGCGCATCTGGCCGAGGTACCGCAGGTAGTCCTTGCGGTCCTCGTTCATCTCGGCTTTCTTCTGGCCCTTGCCCGAGCCCATGCCGCTCGCCATCATGCCGATGGTCGAGATCATCATCATGCCGGGCATGATCATCGCCGCGGGCTGACGCGGCATGAAGACCAGCATCATGCCCATCATGCCCATGGACGCCACGATCATGACGACGGGCATCGCCTTCATCATGATGTTGCCGGGGATGATCCGGGGCACCTCGGGTGGCGGTTCGAGGTGGACCTCACCGCCCGGAGGCCGGGGAGCAGCAAGGCGTGCCGTTCGCTTGAACTGCAGCGTGCTCAACTGACAGGCACCTCTTCGACTCGTTACGCCACCAGTAGCAACCGACACTATTGCGCATCCGCGGACGCCACGAAGGTGGGTCGGGAAAAACCTGACCGAACGTGTTCTGCAAACGACACGTGCAGGAGACGTCGGTGCGTCCATACTAGGGCCGCCCGGCAACCGTCCGAGTGGACCAATAAGGTCGGGCACATTGTTTGCAAGCACTGATCTGACTTAGGGGGCCCTGGTGGCGACCGGTACGACGGTGTTCAGCCGTGTCACGGTGGTGGCACCTCGGACGCGTATCGACGTCGCGCTGCCTGCCGACGTGGCGGTGGCCGATCTCCTGCCGATGCTGTTGGACATGGCGAGAGAGGCCACTCCGGACGGTGGCGTCCGGCACGGTGGCTGGTGCCTCGCCAAGCTCGGCGACAACCCGCTCGACCCGGCTCGCACGCTGGCGTCGCTCGGCGTGGTCGACGGCGAGCTGCTGCAGTTGAGGCGCCGCAACGAGAATCCCCCGCCACCGCTGTACGACGACGTCGTCGACGCGATCGCGGAGTCCGATCCGGACTCGTTCCGGCCGTGGACGAAGGAGACCGCGCAGAAGTTCGGTCACCTCGCCGGCTCGCTGGCGCTGATCGCGGCTGCCGTGGCGTTGTTCCTGTCCGGTCCCGTGACGACCGCGGGTTCGGGCAGCGGGCTCGCCGCCGCGATCGCCGGTGGTGTCGGTGCGATCGCCCTGCTGGCGGCGGGCGCGACCATCTCGCGGGCCTACAGCTCGGCGTCGACGGGTGTGCTGATCGCCGCGTGCGGTTCGTTGCCGCTGGCGTTCGTCGCGGGCTTCCACGCCGTTCCCGGCGTGGGCTTCAACCCGAAGATGCTGCTGGCGTCGGCGTTGATGATGATCTTCGCGTGGGGCGGGATCCTGCTGATCGGGCAGGGCATCACGGTGTTCATCGCCGCCGCGACCGGCGGCACCCTGGTGGCGCTGGCGTTCCTCGTCGCGACGTTCGTGGAGCACCCGCTCACCGGTGTGGCCGCCGCGACCGGCGCCGTGGCACTCGCCGCGCTGTCGCTGCTGCCGAGCCTCACGCTGCGGCTGGCCAAGATCCCGCCGCCCGTCGTGCCGACGAACGCCGAGGACCTCAAGGAGGACAGCGGCTTCCCGGAGTTCGCCGTCATCGAGCGCCGCACGGCCGTTGCCCACGAGTACCTGACGGGCATGATCATCGGTACCGGTGTGGTCGCGGCTCTGGCGGCCATCGTCGCCGCGAGCGCACCCGGCATGTGGGGCCCGATCTACGCCGTCGTCGTCGCGATCGTGCTGATGATGCGCGGCCGTGCGTACGCGAACGGCGCGCAGGCCGTGGCGCTGCTGTCGACCGGCATGGTCGCCAGCGCGGGCATCCTGCTGGGCTGGCTGATCGCGTCGAACTCGTTCGACCGCATCGCGTTCGTCTTCGGCGCGCTGCTGGTCCTGGGAGCGCTCGCACTCGTGCTCGGCGTGATCTTCCCCGGCCAGAAGTTCTCGCCGCCGTTGCGCCGCACCGTCGACATCATCGAGGCGATCCTGATCGCGTCGGTGCTGCCGCTCGCGCTCGCCGTGATGGACATGTACCAGGTGTTCCGAGGTCTGATCACGCTATGAGGACCGGCATCAGGCGCACCACGGCGGCCGCGACCGCCGGACTGCTGCTGCTGACGGGGACGCTGCCGCAGGCCTCCGCTCAGCCGTCCTCGACGTCGCAGAGCGCGCGGCCGAACTCGGTGCCGCCGGACCTGCCGGCGGGCACCGCACCGCCGGTCGACGAGGGCAAGCCCGACGTGAAGTACGTGCGCACCAACAAGGGTTGCGTCGAGTCGGACACCAAGAGCGAACTCATCAAGACCAAGCCCTGGGGCCAGGTTCAGCTGAACCTGGACCAGGCGCACCGGTTCGCGACCGGCAAGGGCATCAAGATCGCGATCATCGACACCGGCGTCGACCCGCAGAACCCGCGGTTCGGCGGCCGGGTCGAGGGCGCCGGTGACTACGTCGCCGACAAGAACGGCATCGACGACTGCGACGGTCACGGCACCGAGGTCGCGGGCGTCGCGGCCGCGGCCAGGACCGAGGGCGACTTCGTCGGCGCCGCACCGGCGGCGACGATCCTCGCGATCCGCCAGACGAGCGACCGCTTCGAGTTCAAGAGCGACACGGACAACCGCGCGTCGGCGGGCAAGGTCGGCACGCTCGCCCAGGCGATCGTCCGCGCGGCCAACAAGGACGCCAAGGTCATCAACATCTCGTTGACGAACTGCAGCTCTCCCAAGGGTTTCAGCGCGGACGACCTGAAGCTCCAGGCCGCGATCCGGTACGCCGTCGACGTCAAGGACGTCGTCGTCGTGACGGCCGCAGGCAACCTGAGCGACCAGGGCACCGGCTGCGCGCAGCAGAACAACAACATGGACCCGAACACCGTCAACTCGGTGTCGTCGCCCGCCTGGTTCTCCAACGACGTGCTGTCGGTGGCGTCCATCGCGCAGTCCGGCGCCGTGTCGTCGTTCAGCGTGTGGGGCCCGTGGGTCAGCATCGCCGGGCCGGGCGAGGAGATCATCTCCGTCGACCCCAAGGGCCCCGGCCTGACGAACGCGAACGTCACCGCGCAGGGCGTGCAGGACATCAAGGGCACCAGCTTCGCCTCGCCGTACGTGGCGGGCATCACGGCGTTGGTGCGCGAGCGGTTCCCGAACCTCAAGGCGCGCCAGGTGATGGAGCGCCTCAAGATGACGGCGCTGCACCCCGGTGGCGTGACCGGCAAGGACAACAAGACCGGGTTCGGCATGGTCAACCCGATCGCGGCGCTCACCGCGGTGCTGCCGGCGGAGGCCGCCGGGTTCAAGGCGGAGGAGCAGAAGCAGCTCACGACCAGCGTCACTCCGCCGCAGGGGCTCGACTGGCCGCCGATCATCGTGGCGATCAGCGGAATCGGTGTCGGCGGTCTGCTGCTCGCGTTGACGTTGTTCATCCGCAATTCGCTGAACCGCAAACGCGGGCGACCTGCTTGACGCTTTGTTTCGAAACAAGTTTCGAAACAACGGCCCTGCTGAAGTTTTCTTCAGCAGGGCCGTTTCGCGTATTGGGACGCTGTGATCAAAAACTCGGCGAACGAGCGTCAGTCGTCGTCGCCGATCGTCTTCGGTGCCGCCTTCTTGGGCTTGCCGAGCAGGTCCTCGATGGAGCCGGTGAGCCGTTGCCGCGGCTTGTGCTCCTTGTCGCCGCCCTGCTGGCCTCCAGCGCCCGCACCCATCATCGGTGCCATGCCGCCCATCATCCCGCCGCCCGCCGGAGCGGCCCCAGAACGCCCTGCGGCGGCCGCGGCACCCTGTCCGGCGCCGGCACCCTGCTGAGCCGCCGGAACCTGCTCAGCGACGCCCGTGGCCCCGCCGAACTGCATCGGCTGCGCGGCCGCGGCGGGCGCTCCGACCGAGCCGACGCCACCACCGACCCCGCTGCCACCGCCACCGACCGCGCCACCGCCACCGCCACCGCCTGACGACGGCGGCGCGCTGCTCGACGCTGCTGTCGCGGACGCACCAGCCGGTGCGGGCACCTGAGTCTCGGGCTTGGCCGGCGCGGTGTAGGTCCAGTTCTGGTCGGGGTAGCGGTGTTCCATCCGCACGGCACCGAACGCCGCCGCGTCACCGGACAGCCCGTCGCAGAGCTTGAGGAACGCCTCCATCACCTGCCGCGCCGACTCGTGCAGCTCGCGGACCGGTTCCTTGAGCTCCTCGATGTGCTTGAGAGCGCGCTGGTCGCCGTCCGTCGGCAGCGAGGCCGTGCCGGACACCGAATCCGCGGCGTCGGCGAGCACGTGCGCCATGTCCTGCACGATGATCCGCACGCCGTCGGCGGTCTCCTCCAACGCGTCCGCCATGGCGTTCATCGCCTCGGACAGGTCACCGCCCGCGAGCCCGACCTTGCGCATGTGGTCGAGGAACGCCTCGGCGTCCCTGCCCTTCCAGCGCTCGTCGACTCCACCCAGCGGTGCCTTGACGTGGTTGTTGACCGCCTCGGTCACCTTCGCGGCCTTGCGCCAGCGTTCGGCTTCCTCGCGCAGGTCGTTCCAGTCGCCCACCAGCGGGTCGAAGAAGTCGTGCACGAGGTCCACGACACCGAGCTTGCGGCTCACCCGCGAGAGGTAGTCGAGCTCGGGACCGACCTCGGCCGCGATCTGCTTGCCGTCCTTGGTCACCACAGCCCCTACCGCCGATCCGCCCGCTTGATGGCCTGCACGCTCTCGTCGTCCCCGGCCCCGTACTGCTCGGAGACCTCGTGCAGGCCCTTGGCGGCCGACTCGAGCGCGTCGCAGGCCCGGGCCAGTTGGGAGTTGAGCAGGTCGGCCGCCCGCGCGTAGGCCTGGGCCGTGCCGGCGGTTCTGCCGATCTCGCCGAACGACTGGGGGCGCAGCGGGGACACCTTCATGGTGTCCCGCACCCGCCTCAGATCGTCCGTCGTCCCGTCGATGCGGTCGGCGTACTTCTCCAACCACTCGGCGTCGACGCTGATGCGACCGGCCACAGCTGATTCCCCCTAGGACACGTCCGGGTGCGCTTTCGTCCCCTTTCGACGGTGACGCACCCGGAGCGGTTCCGCTACTTCTGCACGGCGGCCTGCGGATCCTGGATCTTGCCGCCCGGTGCCGGAATCGAGTCGTAGCTGCGGTTCGCGTCGTTCTTGTTGAGCTGCGGGCCCATCGGCAACAGGCTCAGGATCTGGTTCGGTGCCGGCGGGAACGTTCCCTCGAGACCGAGTGCCGCCGCCGTCGCCCCGTCCGGGACGCCGTAGCGGACGCCACGACCCGTCACGACCTGCACCGGCCCGGTGCCGAAGTCGTTCTTGCCCTGGCTCGCCCGCACGACCGACGCCTTGCCCGGCAGCATCAGGAACTCGTCGATGATCTCGCCGTTGGCACCGGCCGAACCGAGCTGCGCCGGGGTCATCTCCTTCGGGCCCGGCAACGCGGAACCGATCGTCACCGACGTGTGCTCGGCGCGGTTGTCGGCGGTGAAGTTCTCCGCCTTCCAGCCCAGGCACAGCACGACGTTGTTGGGGTTGGGCTCCAGCGTCGTCGGGATCTTCTGCGGGTAGGACTCAAGGACCAGCGGCTTCGCCGGGCTGCGGTGGTTCGCGACGGCGCTCGGGGAGAGCCGGATCGCGGCGCGGTTGTTCGAGTACGCGTAGCGCAGCAGGTCGCCGACCGTCTCCTCGACCGTCTGGAAACCGTCCTCCAGCGCGACCATGGACTCGAAGCCCTCCTGGCGCTCGACCTGGACGACCTCACCGATGTTGACCTTGGTCTCGGTAACGTACGTGGCCTGCTTGCCCTGGTTCGGCATGGTCGGCGCGACCAGCGGGGCGACCTCGGGGATGGCGTTGAGCAGCGCGGTGCTGATGGCGCGCGGCTTCTTGCCGGTCAGCTTGAGGGCGTTGATCACCCTGTCGTTCTTCAGGTCCACCTCGGCGCGGACGGTCGACGACGAGACGTCGCGCAGGTTCTGCGGCGTCTTGTAGATCAGGTACGCCTTCTTCGCGCCCGTGCGCTGCTGGACGAGCACGGCCTCCGCGCCCAGTTCCGCGTTGCCACCGCTGACACCGGCGATCACGGACGTCTTGATCTGGTTCTCCGCCGCCTGGTCCTCGCGGAACCGGTCGAGCTGGAGGGTGTCGCACACCGACCACTGCGCGTCGATGCGGAGTTCCGGCGCCGGCAGCACGTCCGGAGCGTCCGGCAGACCCGTGAGGCGGCCGCGCGGCAGGTTCGCCAACGCCTTCTCGCTCACCAGCTTCGGGGTTCCGCCCGCGGCGCCCTGCGTCGCGCCCGCCTGGCCGGCCGGGGCGTCGCCGCCCGCCTGACCCTGCTGCGCGTCGGGGCTGCTGCGCGAGAGCCAGAGCAGCCGGGCCGACGCCAGGTTCGTCATCGGGATCAACCGCCGGGGGGCGTTGTCCACGACGTAGACCTGGCCGGTCTCCTTGCTGATGGCGATCTGGGTCTGGTCGTCGAGCCTCGGCGCCGGGCTGAAGAGCCCGATCACGAGGAACACGATCAGACCGAGGACGCCCAGAACCACACCCACCGCTGTCGCGCGCGAGTGGGTGCTCATCGGGTCGTTGAGCATCACCGCGTCTCTGCGGACAAGTGCTGACTGCATCCGCTTCAAGACGAATTGGTAAGCCTGGACTTGTGCCTTGGTAGTGGGTGTTGATGCCATTCTCGGCTCGCTGCTCTCCCAGTCGCGGTACGGTTCGGCAGGATAGCCGGACGCAGGTTGCTCCGTGGGCCGGTTCGCCAAGCCCACCGACCATCGAGGGGAAAGAGACCACAACGGATGTCCGTGACCACTCCACATCCGCCCCGGCCCAACCCAGGGATGGCACGGCCGCAGGGACCTGGGGGTCCTGGCCAGCAGGCACCCGCGCCTCCGCGTCCGGTCGGGCGTGTCCGTCGCAGAGCCGCGGGCGTGAGCCTCGGCTCGTTGCCCGTGTCGAACGTAGTCACGATCGAGGTCGGTCTCGCCATCGCCCTCCTCGTGCTGGCGATCATGGGCGTCAAGCAGGGCACCGCGCTCAACGTCGTCTCCGTCTCGATCGCCGGCGGCGTGCTGTTCATCGCACTGATCCTGGCGTTCACTCGTTCGCGTGGTCGCTGGCTCACCCAGTGGATCGGCGTCCGCCTGCGCTACAACTTCCGGTCGCACAGCCGGACCGCACAGCGCCAGGAGCCGTCGGAGTCCAAGCCCGGTGACGACGAACTGCAGGTGCTCGGCCCCGAGGACCCGCGCGTCGCGTTGCTGCGCCTCGCGATCCCGGACCTGGTGATCGCGAAGGGCGTCGACCACGAACGCCGCCCGCTCGCGCTGTCGTGGCACGACGGCGTGTGGACCGCGGTGCTGCTGGTCGACCCGACCCCGCCGTTGATCTCCGCGGTCGGCTCGGCGCCGTCGCTGCCCCTGGGAGCGCTCACACCGTGCCTCGAGGACCGCGGCGTGGTGCTCGACGCGATCACCGTGATCTGGCACTGCTACCCCGGCAGCGCGGCACTTCCGCCGAACTCCCCGGCCGTCAGCTCGTACATGGAGGTGCTCGGCCCGCTGCCCGCGGCGGCCCGGCGCACCACGTGGATCACGGTCCGGCTCGACCCGCGTCGTTGTGGCGAGGCGATCCGGGAGCGCGGCGGCGGCGTCGTCGGCGCGCACCGGGCGTTGATCGGCGCGTTGTCCCGCGTCCGCAACGCCCTGGAGTCCGCCGGCGTCACGATCCGCCCGCTCGACTCGGACGAACTGCTGCGCGCGGCGATCTCGTCGGCGGAGCTCACCGCGGCCGTCGGCAACACGAACCCGGTGTCGTTGCGCGAGAAGTGGAAGGGCGTCACCGCGGGTGGCGTCGGCCACGCGAGCTACGCGATCACCGGCTGGCCGACCAAGGGCCTCAAGGGCAACCTCAACGCCCTGACCGGTGTGCGCGCTCTCTCGTCCACCCTCGCGATGTCCATCTCACCGTCCCGTGAGGACGGTCAGGTGTCGTTGCGCGGCCTGGTCCGGGTGAGCGCCCGCACGCCGAGCGAACTCGACCGCGCCGAGGACCAGCTGTCGAAGATCGGCGACAAGCTCGACATCACGCTGACCCCGTTGCGGGGCATGCAGCTCGCGGGCCTCGCCGCGACGCTGCCGCTCGGAGGTGTGGCATGAGCTCCTCGTCCCGTCTGCTCGACGCCCGCGGCCGCGGCGCGGTGGCACCGGAGTTCCTGGTGTCGCCGAACATGCTCGACCTGGTCAGCCCCAGCGGCGACCGCGGCGGCATGATGCTCGGCCAGGGCACCAAGGGCGAACCGCTCTCGGTGTCGGTCCTGCGCCCGACCCCGACCCGCATGGTCGTGGTCGGCGGCCTGTACCTGGCCCGCCAGATCGCGTTGCGCGCCATGGCGACCGGCGCGTGGATCATCATCGCGACCGGCCGCCCCCAGGCCTGGCAGCCGGTTGTGCGCGCGGCGGGCCAGGGCCCGGACGGCCGTCCGTCTCAGTTGGTGCAGCTGCGCCGACTGTCCCCGGCGGACCTGCCGCGCCCGACCGAGGACATGCCGCTGCTCGTCATCCACGACGGCGGCCACGTCCCGCAGGAGCTGTTCCCGCCCCGCGCCGCGTGGCAGACCACGATGTACGTCCTGCCGTACCTGCACCCGCAGGCGTCGTCCACGGCGAACAACGCGGACCTCGTGCTGCTGCAGCGCCTGCCGATGGGCCAGGCCCAACTGGCGGGCCAGATGTGGCGGCTGCGCCCGCAGATGTTCCAGCAGCTGACGCAGCTCAAGGACGACCAGGTCATCGCGATGGGCCAGGACATGTGGGCGCACCTGCGCCTCTACACGACCCCGGCCGAACAGCAGATCCTGGGAGCCGTCCGCAGGGGCGATTGAGCTGTGCTTGTCGGCCGCTGCTCCGCAGACGGCGACGAGTTCGTCGAGAAGTCGGTCGTCCGGCCACCGCTTCGGCCCGAATCGCCTTCGGCGGTTGACCCGAAGAGGCGACCGGACGACCGACACGAACTCGCTGGACTGAATAGGCGAAACATGCGCCCCGAACGGACAACCGTTCGGGGCGCAATTGTTTTGTAAAGAGATCAGCGGCACCAACTAATTCACAGGCCGAAGCAAATCTGTTGATTCGCCATTCGAACGCATTTGCGTGGACCACCTTGTGTGAAATCAGTCCGCACCACTAAGAAAATTCTCACCTGCACAACCCTGCGACGAGGGAGCTTGCTGCTATGGGAGAATCGTGGGCCAGACGCGCGGGTGGAATCGGACTGGTGGCGGGCACTGCGCTCGTCCTCTCGTCCGTCTCCGCCACCGCTGCGCCCGAGGGGGAGATTCGCAACCTCGGTGCGCCGAACTCGGTGAAGGACAGCTACATCGTCGTGCTGAAGGACGTGAGCACGGCAAGCGTGGAGAACCTCAGCGCTAAGTACGGCGCCACCGTCAAGCACACTTACAGGTCCGCTTTGCGCGGTTTCTCGGCAACGATGTCAGAAGCCCAGGCGAAGCGTCTCGCCGCCGATCCGAGCGTCGACCACGTCACGCAGGACGGCGAGGTCCGCAAGGCCGACACGCAGACCCCGACCCCGTCCTGGGGCCTCGACCGCATCGACCAGCGAGCACTCCCGCTGGACAACAGCTACACCTACCCGAACCGCGGCGCGGGCGTCACCGCGTACATCATCGACACCGGCATCCGCTTCTCCCACAACGACTTCGGCGGCCGCGCCGTATCCGGCACCGACACCGTCGACAACGACGCGGACGCCTCGGACTGCGACGGCCACGGCACCCACGTCGCGGGCACCGTCGGCGGCACGAAGTACGGCGTCGCCAAGGACGTGAAGCTGGTAGCCGTCCGAGTCCTCAACTGCTCGGGCTCCGGCACGTTCGCGGGCGTCATCGCCGGCATCGACTGGGTGACCGCAGACGTCCAGGCCAACCCGACCCGCAAGCCCGCGGTGGCCAACATGTCCCTGGGCGGCGGCGCCAACGCGGACGTCGACGCAGCAGTCCAACGCTCCATCGCCGCAGGCGTGACCTACGGCCTGGCCGCAGGCAACGGCTTCGGCGCCAACGCCTGCAACACCTCCCCGGCCCGCACCCCGGAAGCCATCACCGTGGCCTCCACCGAACGCACGGACGCCCGTTCTTCGTTCTCGAACATCGGCACCTGCGTCGACATCTTCGCCCCGGGCACCGCAATCACCAGCGCCTGGCTCACCAACGACGACGCCACCAACACCATCGACGGCACCTCGATGGCCACGCCCCACGTGGTAGGCGCAGCAGCCGTCTACCTGGGCTCCAGCCCCACCGCCACCCCGCAGCAGGTCCGGGACGCCCTCGTTGACAACGCCACCTCCGACGTCGTCACCAACCCCGGCACAGGCACCCCGAACAAGCTCCTCCACATCACCGGCACGGCCCCGGGCAACCCGCCCGGCCAGTGCCCGGCAGCAACGAACGACACCGACACCCCCATCCCGGACGCCAGCGAGGTCAAGTCGGCCATCACCATCACCGACTGCAACGGCAAGGCCAGCGCCACCGCCACGGTGAAGGTGGCCATCAAGCACACCTACCGAGGTGACCTGGACCTGGCCCTGATCGCCCCCTCAGGCGCAGTGAAGGTCCTGAAGGTCCCCAACGGCTCCGACAGCGCCGACGACCTGGCCGCGACCTACAGCGTGAACGTGGCCACCGAGGACGCCAACGGCACCTGGCAACTCCGCGTCCGTGACAACTACCGCCAGGACACGGGCTACATCGACTCGTGGACGCTCCACATCTAGTCCCTGACCAAGCCGCACCACCGATTGGAGCCCCCGGCACCCTGGCCGGGGGCTCCGCCCATGTCCGGAGAAGGAAGGGACAGGGCACCGAGCCGGGGCGCAAGCGCTTGGCAACGGCGGCAGATGGGCGGACAGGCGACGGGAGGTGGGCAAGGGGCAAGCAGGCGGCCGGGAAGGCGGTGACCCGACCCGACACGGCGAGGCCGAAGGCGAGCCGACCCGACGGCGAAGCCGAGGCGTCTTGGTTGTTGCTCTTGCCTTTAGCCAAGAGGGCCCGGCGGTGGGGTCCCGTCACGAGTCGCACCACAGCTCTTGCTGCATGCCTGGAGGGGTGTCAAACCGCCACGCTTTTCGGCGGTTTGACACCCCTCCAGGCATGTGGCCCGCTCTTGGTGCGACTCGTGACGGGACCCCACCGCCAACGCAACCAAACTACGAAACAGGCAGCCGCCCAACACAAACAGGCGTGCCATCAACCCGCGAGCGGCGCGGAGCCCCCCGATCAGATTGCCGGGGGTCTGGGGGCAGAGCCCCCAGGGGGAAGCACGCAACAGAACGGACCGCCCGCAACAGGGGAACGCGACTCAAGAAGACAACGTACGAACCCGCCGAGTCGCCTCAGCCCGAGCAGCCAACTCCGAATCCGACGGAAAGTCCACCCGCACCAACGACAACCCATGCGCCGGAGCCACAGTCACCCCACTGGCACGCCCACTCAACGACAACAGCGAGGCAGGCCAGGAAACAGGCTTCCTTCCCTCCCCCACCGCCAACAACGCCCCGATCAACGACCGAACCATCGAGTGACAGAACGCATCAGCAGAAACAAACGCCGTGATCACGCCATCGCCAACGCCATCGCCATCGCCAGCAGCCCGAACCAACTCAAGCCGCTGCAGTTCCCGAATGGTCGTAGCCCCGTCCCGCCGCTTGCAAAACGCACAAAAGTCGTGCTCCCCCAACAACAACCCAGCAGCAACGTTCATCGCCGAGACGTCCAGCGGACGAGGCCAAGCCAGGGTGTCCAACCGCCGCAACGGATGCGCACCGAACTCGGCATCCGCAACCCGGTACTCGTAGTGCCGCCGCAACGCAGAAAACCGAGCGTCAAAGTCAAAAGGCACCACAGAAGCCGAAAAAACCCGAACATCCGAAGGCAACGCCCGGGCCAGCCGCTTGGGCAACCCGGCAACATCAACGGACACGGGAAGATCAGCATGGGCGACCTGACCGGAGGCGTGCACGCCAGCATCGGTCCGCCCAGCAACAGTCAGCGAAACATCCTCGCGCAACACCATGGACAACGTGTCCTCGAGGACGCCACAAACAGTCCGACGGGAAGGCTGCCGAGCCCACCCCGAAAAGTCAGTCCCGTCGTACCCCAGATCGAAGCGCACACGAACGAGCCCGCCGCCCCCGGAACCGGGAACGACGGGCTCGTCAGCGTTCAGACTCAGGACTTGTCCTTGGCGGACTCGTCCTTGGCCTCGTCGGCCTTCTCCTCGGCCTCGACGGCCTCAGCGGTCGGCTCGCCGTCAACCTCGACAGCGTCCTCGGCCTTGGTCTCGTCGGCCTCGACGACAGCGGCCTCGGCCGGCTTCTCGTCCTTGGCGAACTTGGTCTTGCGCGCAGCCTCGGCCTCGGTGGAGACGAGCTTCTGCTGCACCAGCTCGATGATGGCCATGGGGGCGTTGTCGCCCTTGCGCGCCAGCGTCTTGGTGATGCGGGTGTAGCCACCGGAACGGTCGCTGAAGAACGGACCGATCTCGGCGATCAGCTTGTGCACGACGTCCTTGTTGCGGATCACCTTCATGATCTCGCGACGGTTGTGCAGGTCGCCGGCCTTGGCCTTGGAAATGATCTTCTCGGCGTACGGACGCAGCCGCTTCGCCTTGGCCTCAGTGGTCTTGATCCGGCCGTGCTCGAACAGCGCCGTCGCCAGGTTGGCGAGCAGCAGCCGCTCGTGTGCCGGAGACCCACCGAGCCGTGGGCCCTTGGTAGGGGTGGGCATCGCTTACTCCTGTAACTGAAAGAGATCCTCTGGCTCTGAGAGCGTCAGAGCTGCTCGGTCTCCGCGTAGTCCTGACCGTCGTCGTGCGGGTCCAGGCCAGTGCCGGCGCCCCAGCCCGTGTCACCGGGGTGGTAGTCGGCAGCAGCCGCGGACGGGTCGAACCCAGGAGGCGAGTCCTTCAGGGCGAGGCCGAGGCCGACGAGCTTCATCTTGACCTCGTCGATCGACTTCGCACCGAAGTTGCGGATGTCCAGCAGGTCCGCCTCGCTGCGCGACACGAGCTCGCCGACGGTGTGGATGCCTTCCCGCTTCAAGCAGTTGTAAGACCGGACCGTGAGGTCCAGGTCCTCAATAGGCATCGCGAACGCGGCGATGGTGTCGGCTTCGGCCGGCGACGGGCCGATCTCGATGCCCTCGGCGTCGATGTTCAGCTCGCGAGCGAGGCCGAACAGCTCAACCAGGGTCTTGCCCGCAGAGGCAACCGCGTCCCTCGGGGTGATCGAGGGCTTGCTCTCCACGTCGAGGATCAGCTTGTCGAAGTCCGTGCGCTGCTCGACACGAGTCGCCTCGACCTTGTACGTCACCTTGAGAACCGGCGAGTAGATCGAGTCGACGGGGATGCGGCCGATCTCGGCGCCCGCCTGCTTGTTCTGGACAGCCGGGACGTAGCCGCGACCGCGCTCGACGACGAGCTCGATCTCCAGCTTCCCCTTGCCGTTCAGGGTCGCGATGTGCAGGTCGGGGTTGTGCACGGTGACACCGGCCGGAGGCACGATGTCGCCCGCGGTCACCACACCGGGGCCCTGCTTGCGCAGGTACATGGTCACCGGCTCGTCCTCTTCGGACGAGACGACGAGCTCCTTGAGGTTCAGGATGACGTCGGTGACGTCCTCCTTCACCCCGGGAACCGTGGTGAACTCGTGCAGCACGCCGTCGATGCGGATGCTCGTGACAGCAGCACCGGGGATCGACGAGAGCAGCGTGCGGCGGATCGAGTTGCCGAGCGTGTAACCGAAGCCCGGCTCCAGCGGTTCGATGACGAACCGGGAACGGGTCTCGGAGACCGCTTCCTCGGCGAGCGAGGGGCGCTGGGAAATCAGCACTGGGTTCTTCCTTTCAGCAACGACGCCCGCTATTTGACGCCGTCAACAACAGCCAGCCACGAAGACCGGCAAACGCACTCGGCACACCCTTCGCGCCGATGCGGGACCCGACCCGAGCCACCGTCCAAAGCAGACAGTGGCTCGGAGAGGATCACTTCGAGTAGAGCTCGACGATGAGCTGCTCGGTGACAGGCGTGTCGATCTGCGCGCGCTCGGGCAGCTGGTGCACGAGGATGCGCAGGTTCGAGGGAACGACCTGCAGCCAAGCCGGAATCGGGCGGTCACCGAAGGACGCGCGCGCAGCCTCGAAGGGCAGCGTGGGCATGGACTTCGGCTTCACGTCGATGATGTCGAACTTCGACACCTGGTAGCTCGGGATGTTGACCTTGTGGCCGTTCACGATGAAGTGACCGTGGCTGACCAGCTGGCGAGCCTGGCGACGCGTGCGGGCGAGGCCCGCGCGGTACACCACGTTGTCGAGGCGAGCCTCGAGGATCTGGAGCAGGTTCTCGCCGGTCTTGCCGGGGCGGCGAACCGCTTCCTTGTAGTACCGGACGAACTGCTTCTCCAGCACGCCGTAGGTGTAACGAGCCTTCTGCTTCTCCTGGAGCTGCAGCAGGTACTCGGACTCCTTGACGCGGCCGCGACCGTGCTGGCCGGGCGGGTACGGACGGCGCTCGAACGCCTGGTCCCCACCAACGAGGTCAACCTTGAGGCGACGCGAGATGCGCGTCGCGGGTCCCGTATAACGAGCCATGAGTTCTTACTCCTCCCCGTTCCTCAGACCCGGCGCCGCTTGGGCGGGCGGCAGCCGTTGTGGGGCTGCGGGGTCACGTCCTGAATGGTGCCGACCTCGAGACCGGCGGCCTGCAGCGAACGGATCGCGGTTTCACGGCCGGAGCCGGGACCCTTCACGAACACGTCCACCTTGCGCATGCCGTGCTCGGCGGCCTTGCGGGCGGCGTTCTCGGCAGCCATCTGCGCCGCGAACGGCGTGGACTTGCGCGAGCCCTTGAAGCCTACGTGGCCGGCGGACGCCCAGCTGATCACGTTGCCCATCGGGTCGGTGATCGACACGATGGTGTTGTTGAACGTGCTCTTGATGTGCGCCTGGCCGTGCGAGACGTTCTTCTTTTCCTTGCGCCGGACCTTCTTGACCCCGGCGCCCGTGCGGGACTTGGGTGGCAAAACGAACTCCTAAGTTGAGGGCAGTAGACGCGAGGTCTTACTTCTTGCCGGCCTTCTTCTTGCCGGCCACGGTCTTCTTCGGACCCTTGCGGGTACGGGCGTTCGTCTTCGTGCGCTGTCCGCGAACGGGCAGGCCGCGACGGTGCCGAAGACCCTCATAGCAACCGATCTCCATCTTGCGACGGATGTCGGCCGCGACCTCACGGCGAAGGTCACCCTCGACCTTGTAGTTCGTCTCGATGTGGTCCCGCAGCTTGGCGAGGTCGTCGTCCGTCAGATCCTTCACCCGGAGGTCCGGGGAGATCTCCGTGGCGGCGAGCAGCTCCTTGGAGCGCGTACGACCGATGCCGAAGATGTAGGTGAGCGCGATCTCCATCCGCTTCTCGCGGGGGAGGTCGACGCCAGCGAGTCGTGCCATGTGGCGGTTAACTCCTGTCGTTTGACTTCCAGGTCTGCTCCTCGCCCAATTCCGGTGACTGACTCGCTGTGTGTCATGTCCGGCTGCTCTCACAGCCGGTGTCCCGGCCCCGGCCTGGAATCCGGGGGTGTCCGCACGCTGGAAAAGCCCAGCGTGCGGTAGGTGCGAGGAGTGTCTCGTTACTGCGTCATCGAAGAGGATCTCGACGAGCGCGAGGTGGAACTGCTCAGCCCTGGCGCTGCTTGTGGCGCAGGTTCTCGCAGATCACCATGACCCGGCCGTGACGGCGGATCACCTTGCACTTGTCGCAGATCTTCTTGACGCTCGGCTGAACCTTCACGCCTGAGATCTCCTGCTACTGGAGGTCACTTGTAGCGGTAGACGATGCGCCCGCGGGACAGGTCGTAGGGCGAGAGCTCCACGACAACCCGGTCCTCAGGGAGGATGCGGATGTAGTGCTGTCGCATCTTGCCGCTGATGTGCGCGAGTACCTTGTGACCGTTCTCCAACTCGACCCTGAACATCGCGTTGGGGAGCGGCTCGACTACGCGGCCCTCGACCTCAATGGCCCCGTCCTTCTTGCCCATGTCCTCCGCGTTTCGTGACGGTGGTAATAACCTTTGGACGCGCGCCACCCCGGCTCGAATCTCACCTCGGAGGGCATGACTGAACCGGCGCGACTGGTGCGCCACCTGACCAGTGTACGCAGTTCACTGCGGCAACCCAAATCGGGTCCGCTCAGGGCCGGTGTGCGGCTGCGTGGCCCGCTCCAGCACGGGCTTGAGCCGCGCGATGTCGTTGATCTCCGCCTCGTGGGTGCCGAGCACCGACTTGAGCGTTCTGAGGCGTTGCGTGGCGGTCCGGACGCCGTACCCGGTGTCGTCAGAGCACCGCTGAGCTGCGTTGTCGAGCGCGCGGTCGCCCTTGCCGAAGCCGTAGCCCTCGATGGTCGGTTCGCCCGGACCGGGGTGGTTGAACCCTGCGCGGTCGAGGCAGTGCCGCAGCATGGACTCGATGGCCCGCGTCTCGGCGGCCTCGGGCCCGCTCTTCAGTCGCACGTCCCACTCGCGGACAACGGTGTCGTGCAGTGCCGTGATGCGATTCACGGCGTCGACGTACTCCCACGGCGCTGATGCCCTCGTCGAACCGCCACAACCGCCGTCGACGGGCACGGGCGGGCTGACGAAGTTCGGGCTGACGACGTTGACGTCGCCGAACGGCGGATCGCAGTGCTCGACCGCCGCGATGGTGTCGGCCAGGAAGATCCGGTCGGCGATCCGCGTCGCCGGCACGTCCTGGTAGGTGAAGTCGGTGGCCGGCTTAGAGGCAGCACAGCCTGCTAGCGGAATCAGTAGGGCGGACAGGACGAAACGGGTTACCCCCACAATGCCCCCAAGCATTGGACTCGCTCGTCACTTCGACCGTATCCGTTCCGGCAAACGAATTAGCCCCGTTCGCCTGAGGGCAGAACGGGGCTGATCCGAAAAACGGGGTGTGGTGCGGCTAGTCCTCTTCGGGCGCGGTGAGCACCCAGGGGCCGTCCTCGGTGATCGCGACGCTGTGCTCCCAGTGCGCGGCACGGGTGCCGTCGAGCGTGACGACGGTCCAGCCGTCCTCGAGCTCCTGGGAGTCGTCGGTGCCGAGGGTGAGCATCGGCTCGATCGCGATGGCCATGCCGACCTTGAGCCGGGCACCGCGGCCGGGCTTGCCGTAGTTCGGCAGGAACGGGTCCATGTGCATCTTGGTGCCGATGCCGTGGCCGCCGTAGTCCGCGACGATGCCGTACTCGATGCCGTCGCGCTCCCCCGACTCGATGGCGGAGGACTCGATGGCGAACGAGATGTCCGTGAGCCTGCCGCCGGGCACCGCGGCCTCGATGCCCGCGAGCATCGACAACCTGGTGGCCTCGGACAGCTTGTGGTCCGCGGGCGAGATCTCGCCGACGCCGACCGTCACGGCCGAGTCGCCGTGCCAGTCGTCGAGGATCGCGCCGCAGTCGATGGAGATGAGGTCGCCCAACGCCAGCACCTGGGTCTTGCTGGGGATGCCGTGGACGATCTGCTCGTTGACCGAGGCGCAGATGCTCGCGGGAAAGCCGTGGTAGCCCTTGAACGACGGGATGGCGCCGGCGTCGCGGATGGTCTGCTCGGCGATCTCGTCGAGCTCCCACGTGGACACACCAGGCTTGACCGCGGCCACCACGTTCTTGAGGGCCCTCGCCACGACCAGGCCGGAGGCGCGCATGGCCTCCAGCTGGCCGGGGGTCTTGATCTCGATCTTGCTCATGCCTTCACGATCTTTTGCACGTGTGACGACAGCGCGGAGCTTCTGGAGAAGCCCGCTCGTCACTTCTCGTTCAGCGCGGCGAGTGCCCGTTCGCTGATCTCGTCGATCTCACCGACGGCGTCGATGGAGATGACCTTCTCCGCGTAGTAGCTCAGCAGCGGCGCGGTCTCGTTGCGGTACACCTGCTGGCGGTGCCGGATGACGTCTTCCTTGTCGTCCGTGCGCCCGCGTGCGAGCAGCCGCTCCACCACGACGTCCTCGTCGACCCGGAACTCCAGCACCGCGTCCAGCGAGTGGCCGCCGACCGCCAGGAACTCGCCCAGCTTGTCGGCCTGGGCGACGTTGCGGGGGAACCCGTCGAGCAGGAACCCGTCCGCCGCGTCGGCCTCGGCCAAGCGCTTGCGCACCATCTCGTTCGTGATGGAGTCCGGCACGAGAGCGCCCTCGTCGAGGATGCTCTGCACCTCCAGCCCGAGCTCGGTCTGGTTGCTGATGTGTGACCGGAAGAGGTCGCCCGTCGAGATGTGCGGCACGCCGAGCTTGCGGCTCAGAACTTCGGCCTGGGTGCCCTTGCCCGCGCCGGGCGGGCCAACGAGAACGAGTCGCATCTAGCGGAGGAACCCTTCGTAATTGCGCTGCATGAGCTGGCTCTCGATCTGCTTCACGGTGTCGAGACCGACACCGACCATGATCAGAACCGCGGTACCGCCGAACGGGAAGTTCTGGTTCTGGCCGTCACCGGTCAGATCCAGGAACAGGTTCGGCAGGATCGCCACGATGCCGAGGTAGAGCGAACCGGGGAGCGTGATGCGACCCAGGACGAACTTGAGGTACTCGGCGGTCGGGCGACCAGGTCGGATGCCGGGGATGAAGCCACCGAACTTCTTCATCTCGTCAGCGCGCTCGTCCGGGTTGAACGTGATGCCGACGTAGAAGTACGTGAAGAAGACGATCAGCAAGAAGTACGTGGCGATGTGCACCCAGCTCGACTGCTTGACCAGGTAGGTCTGCACGAACGAGGAGAACCAGTTCGGCTCGGTGGAGGAGCCCTGGGTCAGGCGCACGATCAGGTCCGGCAGGTAGAGCAGCGACGAGGCGAAGATGACCGGGATGACGCCGGCCTGGTTCACCTTGAGGGGAAGGTACGTCGACGTACCGCCGTACATGCGGCGGCCGATCATGCGCTTGGCGTACTGCACCGGGATGCGACGCTGGGCCTGCTCGACGTAGATGACGCTCGCGATGATGATCAGAGCCGCGACGACGACAAGCGCGAAGGTCAGCTTGTCCTTGTCGAGGATGTTCTTGCCCTCGGCGGGGATGCGGGCGGCGATACCGGTGAAGATCAGCAGCGACATGCCGTTGCCGATGCCCTTCTCCGTGATCAGCTCACCCAGCCACATGATGACCGAGGTACCGGCGGTCATGGTGATGACCAGCACGATGAGGGTGAAGATGCTGTCCTTGCCGGGGATGACGTCCTGGTCGCACTCGCCGAAGAGCTGCCCGCGCACCGCCAGCGCCACGAGACCGGTCGACTGCAGAATGGCCAGACCGATCGTCAGGTAGCGCGTGTACTGCGTCAGCTTGCCCTGACCGGCCTGTCCTTCCTTCTTCAACTGCTCGAATCGCGGAATCACGACGGTGAGCAGCTGAATGATGATGCTCGCGGTGATGTAGGGCATGATGCCCAGCGCGAACACCGAAAGGTTGAGCAGAGCACCACCGCTGAACAGGTTGATCAGCGAGTAGATGTTCTGGCCTTCGAGCGCTTCGGCACACGCCCGCACGTTCTTGAAGGACACGCCCGGCGCGGGCATGGTCGCACCAAGCCGATACACAATGATGATCCCGAGCGTGAACAGGATCTTCTTGCGTAGATCCGGCGTCGCGAGAGCCGAGCGGAATGCGCCGAGCACGCGAACCTCCTGAGCGTTGCCGACCCCCAGGGACCGGCACATGCGGTAGTTGGCAGGCCGAGTCAGGTAGCCACGACCAAGCAACCCGGAGGACATCCGGGTTCAGCCCGCGACTCTAACAGCCCTCCCGCACCACCCCGTACCCAGCGCCCAATCACAGGTTCCAACTCGTTGATCACTGCCCGCTCCACTAGCCCATCCGGGGTACCGCAACCCCGAATTCCGTGCTACGACCACCCAAAACGCCGCCCAAGAACGCCCCGCCAGGCCACAAAGTTCCCGCAGAAATCCCCGCAGAGCGAACCCGGACCGTTCCATCGAACCGAGACGAACTCGCGGCCAACTGGGGCCACAGCCGAGCACGCCGAAGGGGGCCGGGGCCGGGGCCGCGCGGGAGATGAGGTCGGCCGAGGGGCCGAGGGGGCGAGGGCGGAGTGGGGCCGGGGCGAGTGGGGAGGGCGCAGGCGAGAGGCGCAAGGCAGCCGAGCGCTCGGTGGCAATGCGCTCGGCCACTGTGGCTTGAGGAGATGCGAAGCCGAAGGCGAGCCCGACAGAGCGAACGCATCGCGACGGCGCAGCCGAGCTCTAGCCCCAACCGCAGTCGCGAACGCAAGGCGACCACCGTCTTGGCTCAGGCGCGCGGTGCCAACCGCCAGCCACCAACACAAACCCCACCACCTACGAATCCTGGCGTGGCGACGCGAAGCGAGCCCGAACGGGCTGCTACCTGGTTGGGAGCCGGCTACGCCGTTCATGGCGATTGGGGCTTTACCTTGAGGGGCGGGATGCCAACCTGTCCGGTCCGGCCGGGGCGCTTTCAACCCCGGCCTTTGAGGCCGCGAACGCATCCCGCCAGAGGCTCAAGGTCAAGCCCCAATCGCAACCCACTTCGTCCGTCTCGACCTGCCGGACCACCCTCGCAACCGCAGCCCAACCAACAAAACGCAAAGCAAAAGGGCCCCGAGGCAAAAGCCCCGGGGCCCTTCAAACGCAAACTACGCGTCAGGCCGAGATCGTGGAAGAACCACCAGCAGCAGCCAGCTTCTCCACAGCGGACTTGGAGAACTTGTCCGCGGTCACGTCCAGCTTGATGCTGACGTCACCATCGCCCAGCACCTTGACGAGCGAGCCCTTGCGGACCAGCCCGGCCAGCACCAGCGCGGGAACGTCCACCGAGCCGCCCTCCGGGAAGGAGGCAGCGATGGCGGAGACGTTCACGACCTGGTACTCGGTGCGGAACGGGTTCTTGAAGCCCTTGAGCTTCGGGAGCCGCATGTGCAGCGGCATCTGGCCA
Organism: Lentzea sp. JNUCC 0626; assembly: GCF_043632865.1. Taxonomy (NCBI): domain Bacteria; kingdom Bacillati; phylum Actinomycetota; class Actinomycetes; order Pseudonocardiales; family Pseudonocardiaceae; genus Lentzea; species Lentzea sp. JNUCC 0626. Next base: position 7,950,664 of record NZ_CP171635.1, on the reverse strand, counting down.
CCTTCGAAGCGCGGCGAGACGTTCTTGCGAGCGCCCGTGCCCTTCGTACCGCGGCCGGCGGTCTTGCCCTTGGAGCCTTCACCACGACCGACGCGGGTCTTGGCGGTCTTGGCGCCGGGGGCCGGACGCAGGTCGTGAATCTTGATGGTCACGACTGGACCTCCTCGACAACAACCAGGTGACGCACGGCGTTGATCAGGCCGAGCACCTGGGGGGTGTCCTCACGCACGACCGACTGACGGATCTTGCGCAGCCCGAGGGTGCGCATCGACTCGCGGTGGTTGTGCTTGGTACCGATGGTGCTGCGGACCTGGGTGATCTTCAGCTGCGCCATGTCACACCCCCTGGCCCGCGCGAGCGCGGATCATGCCGGCGGGGGCGACGTCCTCGAGGGGCAGGCCACGACGGGCCGCGACCTCTTCGGGACGCTGCAGGCCCTTGAGGGCCGCCACGGTCGCGTGCACGATGTTGATCGCATTGTCGGAGCCGAGCGACTTCGACAGCACGTCGTGCACGCCGGCGCACTCGAGGACGGCGCGGACAGCGCCACCCGCGATGACACCGGTACCGGCCGAGGCCGGACGCAGCAGGACCACACCAGCGGCCTTCTCACCCTGGACCGGGTGGGGGATGGTGCCGGCGATGCGCGGGACGCGGAAGAAGTTCTTCTTCGCTTCCTCGACGCCCTTGGCGATGGCCGCGGGAACTTCCTTGGCCTTGCCGTAGCCGACGCCCACCATGCCGTCGCCGTCGCCCACCACTACGAGAGCGGTGAAGCTGAAGCGACGACCACCCTTGACCACCTTGGAGACGCGGTTGATCGCAACCACGCGCTCGAGGTGGGGGGTCTTCTCCTGGGCCGCGCCGCCGCGGCCGCCGTCACGACGGTCGCGGCGCTCTCCGCGCTCGCCCCCGCCGCCTTCGCGACGCGTACGTCCTGGCATCAGGCGTCCCTCTCAATTCCGGTGATGATCATTGTCAGAACTCCAGCCCCGCCTCGCGAGCGGCGTCAGCCAGAGCAGCGATCCGGCCGTGGTACGCGTTGCCACCGCGGTCGAACACGACCGCCGTGACGCCGGCGTCCTTGGCGCGGGCCGCGGCCAGCTGGCCGACCTTGGCCGCACGGGCCTTCTTGTCGCCGTCCAGGGCACGGACGTCGGCCTCCATGGAGGAAGCGGACGCGATCGTGTGGCCCTTCAGGTCGTCGATGATCTGCACGGTGATGTGCTTCGACGAACGGTGCACGGCCAGGCGCGGACGCTCGGCGGTTCCGTTGACCTTCTTGCGGAGGCGGAAGTGGCGACGGGCCTTCGCAACACGACGCCTGGTGGAGATGTCCTTGCCCACCGGCTTGCGCTTCGTAACAGTCGACTCGCTCATGTCACTTACCCGTCTTTCCGACCTTGCGACGGATCTTCTCGCCCGAGTAGCGGACGCCCTTGCCCTTGTACGGGTCGGGCTTGCGCAGCTTGCGGATGTTGGCGGCAACCTCACCGACCAGCTGCTTGTCGATACCCGAGACGGAGAAGCGGGTCGGGGTCTCGACCGCGAAGGTGATGCCCGCGGGGGCCTCGACCTTGACGGGGTGCGAGTAACCGAGCGCGAACTCGAGCTCAGAGCCCTTGAGCGCGACGCGGTAACCGACGCCGTGGATTTCCATCTTCTTTTCGTAGCCCTGGGTCACGCCGACGACCATGTTGTGCACGAGCGTGCGCGACAGGCCGTGGAGTGCGCGGTTGCGGCGCTCGTCGTTCGGGCGCTTGACCTCGAGCGTGCCGTCCTCAGCCTTCTCCAGGCTGATCGGCTCAGCGATCGTGATCGTCAGGAGGCCCTTCGGACCCTTGATGCTCACGTCCTGGCCAGCGATGTTCACGTCGACCCCGGAGGGGACAATGATCGGCTGCTTACCGATGCGCGACATGTCTACTCCCCCTTACCAAACGTAGGCGAGGACTTCTCCGCCCACGCCTGCCTTGTTGGCCTGGCGGTCGGTCATGAGACCGCCAGAGGTCGAAATGATCGCCACGCCGAGGCCACCGAGAACTCGGGGCAGGCCAGTGGACTTCGCGTACACGCGCAGACCGGGCTTGGACACGCGGCGGAGGCCGGCGATGCTGCGCTCACGGTTCGGGCCGTACTTCAGCTCGACGACCAAGTTCTTGGCCACCTCGCCGTCCTCGTCGCGGTACGAGGCGATGTAGCCCTCGCGCTTGAGGATCTCGGCGATGTTCGCCTTGATCTTGGAGTGCGGCATCACGACCTTGTCGTGGTAAGCCGAGTTCGCGTTCCGCAGACGAGTGAGCATGTCTGCGATGGGATCGGTCATCGTCATGGTGACCTGGTCAACCTTTCTCGCTGCGGTTCACCGGCTCAGGGTCCAGACCCGCCCTCCCAGGTGTTGGGAGGGCAGGACGGTCGTGTGCGGGCCTACAGCGAAGTAATGGAGCTTGGAATTACCAGCTGGACTTGCTCACGCCAGGCAGCTCACCGCGGTGAGCCATCTCGCGCAGGCAGATCCGGCAGAGGCCGAACTTGCGGAACACCGCGTGGGGGCGGCCGCAACGCTGGCACCGGGTGTAACCCCGGACCTTGAACTTCGGCTTCTTCGCGGCCTTGTTGATCAACGCCTTCTTGGCCATCGACTCAGTTCTCCTTGAACGGGAAGCCCAGGTGCTTCAGCAGCGCCCGGCCCTCCTCGTCGTTCGTGGCGGTGGTGACGACGGTGATGTCCATGCCGCGAGGCCGGTCGATAGCGTCCGGGTCGATCTCGTGGAACATCGACTGCTCGTTCAGACCGAACGTGTAGTTGCCGTTGCCGTCGAACTGCTTGCCCGACAGGCCGCGGAAGTCGCGGATACGGGGCAGCGCGATCGTCAGCAGACGGTCGAGGAACTCCCACATGCGGTCGCCGCGCAGCGTGACGCGCGCACCGATCGGCATGCCCTCACGCAGCTTGAACTGCGCGATGGACTTGCGGGCCCGACGAACCTCGGGACGCTGGCCGGTGATGATCGAGAGGTCCTTGACGGCACCCTCGATCAGCTTGCCGTCACGGGCGGCGTCGCCGACACCCATGTTGACGACAACCTTGACGACGCCCGGGATCTGCATGACGTTGGCGAAGGAGAACTGCTTCTGCAGCTCGCCCTTGACCTCGTCGCGGTAGCGCGTCTTGAGCCGCGGGATGATCTTCTCTGCGGTAGTCATGATCAGATGTCCTTCCCGTTACGACGGGAAATGCGGACCCGCTTGCCCTCGTCGTTCGTCCGGTAACCAACACGGGTCGGCTTGCCGTCCGAGTCGACCACCATCACGTTGGAGACGTTGATCGGGGCTTCCTGGGTCACGATGCCACCAGACTGCGCGCCCCGCTGGGTCTGCGTGATCTTGGTGTGCTTCTTGATCCGGTTGACGCCCTCGACCAGGACCTTGCCGTTCTCCGGGTAGGCCTGGATGACCTTGCCCTTGGCGCCCTTGTCCTTGCCGGCGATAACGACGACCGTGTCGCCCTTCTTCACCTTCATGGTCAGAGCACCTCCGGAGCCAGCGAGATGATCTTCATGAACTTCTTGTCGCGCAGCTCGCGCCCGACCGGGCCGAAGATGCGGGTGCCGCGGGGCTCGTTGTCGTTCTTGATGAGCACGGCGGCGTTCTCGTCGAAGCGGATGTACGAGCCATCCGGACGACGGCGCTCCTTGACGGTGCGGACGATGACGGCCTTGACGACGTCACCCTTCTTCACGCCGGCACCGGGGATCGCGTCCTTGACGGTCGCGACGATGATGTCGCCGATGCCCGCGTAGCGGCGACCCGAACCACCGAGAACACGGATGCAAAGGATTTCCTTCGCACCGGTGTTGTCGGCGACACGAAGTCGCGACTCCTGCTGAATCACTTACCTGCTCCTTGACCATTCCTGGCCCGCCGGATTTCCGACCCGACGGGCTCGGTCTGTCTAGAAAGGACTTACTTGGCCTTTTCGAGGATCTCGACGAGGCGCCAGCGCTTGGTCGCCGACAGGGGTCGGGTCTCCATGAGCAGGACGCGGTCGCCGATGCCCGCCGCGTTCTCCTCGTCGTGCACCTTCACCTTGGTGGTGGAGCGCATGATCTTGGAGTAACGCGGGTGCTTCTTGCGGTCCTCGAGCGCGACGACGATCGTCTTGTCCATCTTGTCGGACACGACGAGGCCCTCACGGACCTTGCGGTCGTTGCGCTTCTCGGTCTGAACTTCGTTGCTGTCGGTCATGCCGCACCCTCACCAGTGGAATCCGGCGAAACGGAGAGCCCGAGCTCCCGCTCCCGCATCACGGTGTAGATCCGGGCAATGTCATGCCGGACCGTGCGCAGACGCCGGTTGTTGTCGAGCTGGCCCGTGGCCATCTGGAAGCGAAGGTTGAACAGCTCTTCCTTCGATTCCTTCAGACGCAGCACGAGCTCTTCCTCGGTGAGCTCACGCAGCTCGGAAGCGGTGGTACCCGCTGCCATCAGAACTCACCACCCTCACGCGTAACGATGCGGCACTTCATCGGGAGCTTGTGGATCGCGCGGCGGAGCGCCTCGCGAGCGACCTGCTCGTTCGGGAACGCCATCTCGAAGAGGACGCGACCCGGCTTGACGTTGGCCACCCACCACTCCGGCGAACCCTTACCGGAACCCATGCGGGTCTCGGCCGGCTTCTTCGTCAGCGGACGGTCCGGGAAGATGTTGATCCAGACCTTGCCGCCACGACGGATGTGACGCGTGATGGCGATACGAGCGGACTCGATCTGCCTGTTGGTGACGTACGCCGGCTCCAGAGCCTGGATGCCGAACTCACCGAAGGTGACCTTCGTGCCGCCCTTGGCAGCACCCGACCGCTTGGGGTGGTGCTGCTTGCGGTGCTTGACCCTACGAGGGATGAGCATGACTCAGCTCTCCGTCTTCTCTGCAGAAGCCGGGGCCTCGGCCGACGCGGTGGCGTCAGCTGCGGCGCGGCCGGCCTCGGTGCTCGTCGCGGTGGTGCCACTGGCACCGGAGCGGCGGGCACGGTTCGGACGCTCGCCACGGTCGCGGCGCGGGGCGCGGTCAGCACCCTGGGCCGGGGCCGCGTCGAGTGCGCGCTTGGCCGAGATGCCACCGACGATGTCGCCCTTGTAGATCCACACCTTCACGCCGATACGGCCGAACGTGGTGCGGGCCTCGAAGAAGCCGTAGTCGATGTTGGCGCGGAGCGTGTGCAGCGGCACGCGGCCGTCGCGGTAGTGCTCCGAGCGGGACATCTCGGCGCCGCCGAGGCGACCGCCGCACTGCACGCGGATGCCCTTGACCTGCGGCGAACGCATGGCCGACTGAATGGCCTTGCGCATCGCGCGGCGGAAGGCGACGCGGTTGGACAGCTGCTCGGCGACACCCTGTGCCACGAGCTGCGCGTCCGACTCCGGGCTCTTCACCTCGAGGATGTTGAGCTGGACCTGCTTCTTGGTGAGCTTCTCGAGCTCGCCGCGGATGCGGTCCGCCTCGGCACCACGACGGCCGATGACGATGCCCGGCCGGGCGGTGTGGATGTCGACGCGCACCCGGTCACGGGTCCGCTCGATCTCCACCTTGGAGATGCCGGCACGCTCCATGCCCTTGCTGAGCAGGCGGCGGATCTTGACGTCCTCCGCCACGTACTCGGCGTACTGCTTGTCGGCGTACCAGCGGGACTTCCAGTCGGTGGTGATCCCCAGCCGGAAGCCGTGCGGGTTGATCTTCTGGCCCACTACCGCGTTCCCTTCGCGCTGGTCTTCTTGGGACGAGACTCCACCTCGATGGTGATGTGGCTCGTCCGCTTGCGGATCCGGTACGCGCGGCCCTGGGCACGCGGGCGGAAACGCTTGAGGGTCGGACCCTCGTCCACGTAGGCCACGGACACCCAGAGGGTGCTCGGGTCCAGGGACAGGTTGTTCTCGGCGTTGGCCATGGCGCTGGCGAGCACCTTCGCGACCGGCTCAGAGGCGGCCTGGGGCGCGAACTGGAGCACGGCCAGGGCCTCGCTGGCGTTACGACCCTTGATGAGCTCGATGACGCGACGCACCTTCATGGGGGTGTCGCGAACGTAACGAGCCCGAGCCACGGCGCGCGGAAACTCCGCTGCCTCAGCGTCCTTACGGGCGTTCATCGCTGCTTTTCCCTTGCTCTTCTCAGTTCGACGCCTAGCGGCGACGAGACTTCCGGTCGTCCTTGATGTGGCCCTTGAAGGTGCGGGTCGGGGCGAACTCGCCCAACTTGTGCCCGACCATCGCCTCGGTCACGAACACCGGGACGTGCTTGCGGCCGTCGTGCACCGCGATGGTGTGACCCAGCATGTCCGGGATGATCGTGGACCGGCGGGACCACGTCTTGATGACGGTCTTCTTGCCCGCTTCGTTCTGAACGTCCACCTTCTTGAGCAGGTGGTCGTCGACGAAGGGACCCTTCTTAAGGCTGCGAGGCATCCTTCACTCCCTCCCTGCTCAGCGCTTCTTACCGGTGCGACGACGCCGGACGATGAGCTTGTCGCTTGGCTTACGGCGGCGGGTACGGCCTTCGGGCTTACCAGCCGGGTTGACCGGGTGGCGACCACCGGAGGTCTTACCCTCACCACCACCATGCGGGTGGTCAACGGGGTTCATGGCGACACCGCGGACGGTGGGCTTCTTGCCCTTCCACCGCATGCGGCCGGCCTTGCCCCAGTTGATGTTCTGGTGCTCCTTGTTGCCGACCTCGCCGAGCGTGGCGCGGCAGCGCACGTCCACGTTGCGGATCTCGCCGGACGGCATACGCAGCTGGGCGTACGGGCCGTCCTTCGCGACGAGCTGCACCGAGGCACCGGCGGAGCGGGCGATCTTCGCGCCGCCACCGGGGCGGAGCTCGATCGCGTGGATCACGGAACCGACCGGGATGTTGCGCAGCGGCAGGTTGTTACCCGGCTTGATGTCGGCCTTGGGGCCGTTCTCAACCGTGTCACCCTGCTTGAGCTTCTCCGGGGCGATGATGTAGCGCTTCTCGCCGTCTGCGTAGTGCAGCAGTGCGATGCGCGCGGTGCGGTTGGGGTCGTACTCGATGTGAGCGACCTTGGCCGGCACGCCGTCCTTGTCGTTGCGACGGAAGTCGATCAGGCGGTACGCCCGCTTGTGACCGCCACCCTTGTGACGCGTGGTGATCTTGCCCGACGCGTTGCGTCCACCCAGCTTGTGCAGCGGGCGGATCAGCGACTTCTCCGGAGTCGACCGAGTGATCTCGGCGAAGTCGGAGACGCTCGCACCGCGACGACCAGGCGTCGTCGGCTTGTACTTGCGAATGCCCATCTCTACGCAGTCCTCGTCATCAGGCGGCAGGGCCGCCGAAGATCTCGATCGACTTGCTGTCAGCCGACAGCGTGACGATCGCGCGCTTCGTGTCCTTGCGCTTGCCGAAACCGCTCTTGGTCCGCTTGCGCTTGCCCTGGCGGTTGATGGTGTTGACGCTGACGACCTTCACGCCGAAGACCTTCTCCACGGCGATCTTGATCTGGGTCTTGTTCGAACCCGGCGCCACCAAGAAGGTGTACTTGTTCTCTTCGAGGAGCCCGTAGGACTTCTCCGAGATCACCGGCGCGAGCAAGATGTCCCTGTGGTCGGGGATCACTTGGAACCCTCCTCGTCCACGACCGTCGCCGTCGCCTCAGCCGAGCCCTTGCCCGACTGGGCCTTGCTGGCGAGGAACACGTCGAGCGAGTCCTTGGTGAACACCACGTCGTCGTTGACGAGCACGTCGTAGGTGTTGAGCTGGTCAGGCGCGATCACGTGCACGTGCTGCAGGTTGCGCACGCTGACCCACGAGACCTCGTCGGTGCGGTTGAGCACGACGAGAACGCGACGGGCCTGGGTGACCGACTCCAGGACCTTGCGCGCGGACTTGGTCGACGGGGTGTCCCCGTCCACCAGGCCGGACACGACGTGGACCTGGTTCGCGCGAGCCCGGTCGGAGAGGGCGCCACGCAGAGCGGCGGCCTTCATCTTCTTGGGCGTCCGCTGCGAGTAGTCACGCGGCTGCGGGCCGTGGACGACGCCACCGCCGGCGAACTGCGGCGCGCGCGTCGAACCCTGGCGGGCGCGACCGGTGCCCTTCTGGCGGTAAGGCTTCTTGCCACCACCGGACACCTCGCCGCGGGTCTTCGTCGAGTGCGTGCCCTGGCGCGCGGCGGCCTGCTGGGCCACGACGACCTGGTGCAGCAGCGCGACGTTCGCCTGCGCGTCGAACACGGAAGCCGGCAGCTCGACCGAGCCGGCGGACTTGCCGTCCGGGGTGCGGATCTCAACAGTCGACATCAGGCACCACCCTTCGCAGCAGTCCGGACGAACACCAGACCACCCTTGGGGCCGGGAACAGCGCCCTTGATGAGCAGCAGGCCGTTCTCGGCATCGATCTTGTGCACCTTCAGGTTCTGGGTCGTGACGCGCACGTGGCCCATGCGGCCGGCCATGCGGAGACCCTTGAAGACGCGACCAGGCGTGGCACAGCCACCGATGGAACCCGGCGAGCGGTGCTTGCGCTGGGTGCCGTGGCTGGAGCCGAGGCCCTTGAAGTTGTGGCGCTTCATGACACCTGCGGTGCCCTTGCCCTTGCTGGTGCCGGTGATGTCGACAACAGCGCCGGCCTCGAACACCTCAGCGGTGATCTCCTGGCCGACCGTGTACTCGCTGGCGTCGACCGTGCGCAGCTCCACCAGGTGGCGACGGGGCGTGACCCCGGCCTTGGCGAAGTGGCCCGCGACGGGCTTGTTGACCTTGCGCGGGTCAATCGCGCCGGCCGCCAGCTGGACGGCGGTGTAGCCGTCCTTCTCTTCGGTGCGTACCTGGGTGACGACATTCGGCTCAGCCTTGACGACGGTCACCGGGACAACCCGGTTGTTCTCGTCGAAGACCTGAGTCATGCCGAGCTTGGTGCCCAGGATGCCCTTCATCTGCCTGTCAGACATTGGTCCGTTACTCTCCGCGCCCAACGCTTACTGGATGTTGACGTCGACGCTGGCCGGCAGGTCGATGCGCATGAGCGCGTCCACCGTCTTCGGCGTCGGGTCGAGGATGTCGATCAGCCGCTTGTGCGTGCGCATCTCGAAGTGCTCGCGCGAGTCCTTGTACTTGTGCGGCGAGCGGATGACGCAGTACACGTTCTTCTCAGTGGGCAGCGGCACTGGCCCGACAACCCGAGCGCCGGTGCGCGTCACGGTCTCCACGATCTTGCGCGCAGACGCGTCGATCGCTTCGTGGTCGTAGGCCTTGAGCCGGATGCGGATCTTTTGTCCCGCCATGATGGCTTGCCGTTCCTCTGCTTCTCGTAACCGCTGCGGTGCGGTGCCTCGGATGAGGCCTGCTACAGCCTCTTGGCGCGCTCCGCCCCTGTTGAAGTGTCATGGTGCCCGGTCCACGCGGTCGGGCGTGTCGCGCCCGGTGCGCATACCGGTCCCACTCAAGGTCTCCCCGGTGGGATTGGGCCTACCACAGCCCATGCACCCTGATGCCCATCTCCGCAAGGAGGCGTTCACTAACAGGGCGCGGACGCTCGATCGAAAGACTCGAACACGCCGTGAAGCGCGCTCGGCCTTCATCGAGCAACCTGTAAAGGATGCCACACGGGCGTGGGGCGATCCAAATCGGGGTGGGTGACTTGGCGGCAGATCACGTCCGGATCTTGGCCGGTGAGCCGCCCTGTCTGTCGCGTGTGGACCCACGGGCGGGCCGGTTCCGTTGTCCGGCAACGAGTCTCTGCGACAAGCCTGACCCGACGCGCCTTCGAACGAATCTGGCGTGAGCTGACGCACACACCAGGTGGATCAACGACGAAGGCCGGGCCAACGAAGATCGTTGGCCCGGCCTCACGCCGAACGGGGTCGAGCTAGGTCACTTGATGATCTTGGTGACCGAGCCGGCGCCGACGGTGCGGCCACCCTCGCGGATCGCGAAGCGGAGGCCCTCGTCCATGGCGATCGGCTGGATGAGCTTGACGTCCATACCGGTGGTGTCACCCGGCATGACCATCTCGGTGCCCTCGGGGAGCGTCACAACGCCGGTCACGTCCGTCGTCCGGAAGTAGAACTGGGGACGGTAGTTGTTGAAGAACGGCGTGTGGCGGCCACCCTCGTCCTTCGACAGGATGTAGACCTGCGCGGTGAACTCGGTGTGCGGGGTCGTGGTGCCCGGCTTGACGATGACCATGCCGCGCTCCACCTCCTCGCGCTTGATGCCGCGGAGCAGCAGCGCGGCGTTGTCGCCCGCGCGGCCCTCGTCGAGGAACTTCTTGAACATTTCGATCGAGGTGACCGTCGTCTTCTTCGACGTCTCCTTGATACCAACGATCTCGATTTCCGAGTTGACGTTGATGATGCCGCGCTCGATGCGACCGGTCACCACGGTGCCGCGGCCGGTGATCGTGAAGACGTCCTCGACGGGCATGAGGAACGGCTTCTCGGTGTCGCGCTCCGGCTCCGGGATCGCCGTGTCAACGGCGGCCATGAGCTCGAGAACGGACTTGCCCCACTGCTCGTCGCCCTCGAGCGCCTTCAGCGCCGAGACGCGCACGACCGGCAGGTCGTCGCCCGGGAACTCGTACTCGGAGAGCAGCTCGCGGACCTCGAGCTCGACGAGCTCCAGGATCTCCTCGTCGTCCACCATGTCGGCCTTGTTCAGGGCGACAACGATGTAGGGGACGCCGACCTGGCGGGCCAGGAGGACGTGCTCCTTCGTCTGCGGCATGGGACCGTCGGTCGCCGCCACAACGAGGATGGCGCCGTCCATCTGCGCCGCACCCGTGATCATGTTCTTGATGTAGTCGGCGTGCCCGGGGCAGTCGACGTGCGCGTAGTGACGGTTCTCCGTCTGGTACTCGATGTGCGCGATCGAGATCGTGATGCCGCGCTGCTTCTCTTCCGGCGCCTTGTCGATCTGGTCGAACGCGAACGAGGCGTTGACGTCCGGGTACGCGTCGTGCAGAACCTTGGAGATCGCCGCGGTCAGCGTGGTCTTGCCATGGTCGATGTGACCGATGGTGCCGATGTTGACGTGCGGCTTCGTCCGCTCGAACTTCGCCTTGGCCACTGGATTGTCCTCCTGGACTTCTTTTTGCTGGTCCGGCGGGCATCTGTGGCCACCCGCCGGACTTACACGTCAGGGTCTTGAAGAAGCGGACCCCAGGGAATCACCCCCGGAGAGCCCGCGGTCGAACTGCGGTGCTCCGGTGGGGAATTACTCCCCGGTCGCCTTCGCGATGATCTCCTTCGAGACGTTCGCGGGAACCTCTGCGTAGGAGTCGAACACCATCGAGTAGTTGGCGCGACCCTGGGTCTTGGACCGCAGGTCACCCACGTACCCGAACATTTCCGACAGCGGAACCAGTGCCTTGACGACACGGACGCCGCTGCGCTCCTCCATGGCCTGGATCTGGCCACGGCGGGAGTTCAGGTCGCCGATCACGTCGCCCATGTACTCCTCGGGCGTCGTGACCTCGACGGCCATCAGAGGCTCGAGGATCGCGGGAGACGCCTGACGGGCGGCTTCCTTGAGGGCCATCGAACCAGCGATCTTGAACGCCATTTCCGAGGAGTCGACCTCGTGGTAGGCGCCGTCGAGCAGCGTCACCTTCACGCCGACCAGCGGGTAGCCCGCCAGCACGCCGTACTGCAGCGCGTCCTGCGCACCCGCGTCGACCGACGGGATGTACTCGCGAGGGATGCGACCACCGGTGACGGCGTTGACGAACTCGTAGAGCGCGCCGTCTTCCTTCTTCTCCAGCGGTTCGACGGTGACGAGCACCTTGGCGAACTGGCCGGAACCACCGGTCTGCTTCTTGTGGGTGTAGGAGTACTTCTCCACCGCCTTGCGGATGGTCTCCCGGTACGCCACCTGAGGCTTGCCGATGTTGGCCTCGACCTTGAACTCGCGGCGCATGCGGTCCACCAGGATGTCCAGGTGGAGCTCGCCCATGCCGGCGATGATGGTCTGGCCGGTCTCCTGGTCGAGGTTGACCCGGAACGTCGGGTCCTCCTCGGCCAGCTTCTGGATCGCGGTGCCGAGCTTCTCCTGGTCAGCCTTCGTCTTGGGCTCGATGGCGACCTGGATAACGGGCTCGGGGAACGTCATCGACTCGAGCACGATGGGGTGCTGCGGGTCGGCAAGGGTCTCACCGGTCGTGGTGTCCTTCAGACCGATCACGGCGTAGATGTGGCCCGCGATGGCCTCGGTGACCGGGTTCTCCTTGTTGGCGTGCATCTGGAAGATCTTCCCGATGCGCTCCTTGCGGTCCTTGGTCGCGTTGACGACCTGGGTGCCGGAGGCGACCTTGCCCGAGTAGACCCGGATGTAGGTCAGCTTGCCGAAGAACGGGTGCACGGCGATCTTGAACGCCAGCGCCGAGAAGGGCTCGTCGGACGAGGCCTTGCGCGACACGACGGTCTCGCCGTCCTGCAGCGTGCCCTCGACCGGCGGGAGGTCCAGCGGCGACGGCAGCAGGTCGATGACCGCGTCGAGCATGGGCTGAACGCCCTTGTTCTTGAACGCGGAACCGCACAGAACCGGGTACGCGGTGCCCTCGGAGACGATCTTGCGGAGGCCGGCCTTGATCTCCTCGACGGAGAGGTCGCCCTGCTCGAAGAACTTCTCGGTCAGGTCGTCGTCGGTCTCCGCGACGGCCTCGAGGAGCGCCTCGCGGTACTCCTGCGCCTTCTCGACGAGATCCGCGGGGATCTCCTCGATCGCGTAGTCCTCGCCCTTCTGGACTTCGCCACGCCACGTCAGGGCGCGCATCTCGACCAGGTCGACGACACCGATGAAGTCGCTCTCGGCACCGATCGGCAGCTGGATCGGAATCGGCCTGGCGCCGAGCCGGTCCTGGATGGTCTTGATGGTGAAGTAGAAGTCCGCGCCGAGCTTGTCCATCTTGTTGACGAAGCAGATGCGCGGAACGTCGTACTTGGTCGCCTGCCGCCAGACCTGCTCGGACTGCGGCTCGACGCCCTCCTTGCCGTCGAAGACGGCAACGGCGCCGTCGAGGACGCGCAGGTTGCGCTCGACCTCGACGGTGAAGTCGACGTGGCCGGGCGTGTCGATCAGGTTGATCTGGTGGTTCTTCCAGTAGCAGGTCGTCGCGGCCGACGTGATCGTGATGCCGCGCTCCTGCTCCTGCTCCATCCAGTCCATCACGGCAGCGCCGTCGTGAACCTCGCCGATCTTGTAGCTGATCCCCGTGTAGAAGAGGATCCGCTCAGTCGTCGTGGTCTTGCCCGCGTCGATGTGGGCCATGATCCCGATGTTGCGGACCTTGGCAAGATCAGTGAGCACGTCCTGTGCCACGGGTCTTTCCCCTGTCTTGAGCTTGTGAGCTCACTGGGGCTGGGAGAGCCCGACCTCTGCAGGCCGGGCGTCAGATCACCAGCGGTAGTGAGCGAAGGCCTTGTTCGACTCGGCCATCTTGTGCGTGTCCTCGCGACGCTTGACGCTGGCACCGAGGCCGTTGCTCGCATCGAGCAGCTCGTTCATCAGACGCTCGACCATGGTCTTCTCACGGCGCTGCCGGGAGAAGGTGATCAGCCAACGGAGCGCCAGCGTGGTGGAACGACCGGGCTTGACCTCGATCGGCACCTGGTAGGTCGCACCACCGACGCGGCGGCTCTTGACCTCCAGCGACGGCTTCACGTTGTCGAGCGCGCGCTTCAGCGTGACGACCGGGTCCGTGCCGGTCTTCTCGCGAGCACCTTCGAGCGCTTCGTAAACGATCTTCTCGGCCACCGAGCGCTTGCCGTCGACCAGCACCTTGTTGATGAGCTGCGTCACGAGAGGCGAGCTGTAGACCGGGTCAGAGATAAGCGGCCGCTTCGGGGCCGGTCCCTTGCGGGGCATTAGCTCTTCTCCTTCTTCGCGCCGTAGCGGCTGCGAGCCTGCTTGCGGTTCTTGACACCCTGCGTGTCGAGAGAGCCACGGATGATCTTGTAGCGAACACCCGGCAGGTCCTTCACACGACCACCGCGGACGAGCACCATCGAGTGCTCCTGGAGGTTGTGACCCTCACCGGGGATGTAGGCCGTGACCTCGATACCGCTGGTCAGCTTCACGCGAGCGACCTTGCGCAGTGCGGAGTTCGGCTTCTTGGGGGTGGTGGTGTAAACGCGGGTGCACACACCGCGCCGCTGCGGCGAACCCTTGAGGGCCGCCGTCTTCTGCTTCGCCACCTTGTCCTGGCGGCCCTTGCGGACCAGCTGCTGGATCGTTGGCATTCGCCGGCTACTTCTTCCGTCTTCGCGGGATTCCCTTGCGGTTCACCCTCGTGTTTCTTGATCCCTCTCTGCACCCGAGGTCGGGCGTGTCGCCCGCTCCCAAGGTCCGCAAGCACCAGCTCAACTGCTACCTGCGAGTGGAGGTCACCACTGCCTCAAGGGCACGCGGAGCGGCCCGACATGGGTCGGGCACGAGTAGCAAAGATACCCGCCCACGTCTACCCGGGTCAAAACGGGGGTACCGTCCCCGCCTCGTGCAGTAGACATGGAACCCGCTGAACACGGTACTCGGGTGACGGAGAACGCACGATGAAGCTGCGCATCGCCTGGCTGGTCGCCGCCCTCGCACTGGCCGGCTGCGCCGGTTGTTCGGTGCAGGCCGGGGTCGGCGAGTGCGCTGCCCAGGTCGATCTCGGCAGCGCCGAGGTCGAGATGACCGAAGTGGACTGTTCTTCTTCTGAGGCGGTGTACCGGGTTTCGTCCCGTGAGCGGCGCACGATGTGTCCGGAGGGCGACTACCTGACGGAGTCCTCCGGCCGTTCGCGGACCAACGGCAAGACGCGGCTCTGCTACGTCCTCAACGTGTCCGAGGGCGACTGCCTGAAGCCGGTGAACCAGTACTTCTCACGGGTGCCGTGCGGCACGGGTGTGCGCAAAGTCTCCAAGGTCGTCGACGGCCAGGCCGACCGCGCGCTGTGCAACGGGGACGACTCCCGGACGTACTCGCAGCCGGTGAGGACGATCTGCATCACCAACTGAGCCGTTCGGCCGACACCTGATGATCACATTGGGTAGGTTGCCCCGGTGCTCGACGACGATCAGCTAGCAACTCGTAACGCAGAGTTGCGCGGGACCCTCGACAACCTGATGCGGGAGTTGAAGGACCGCACCGACGGCCTGCGCGACGCCCAAGCCGCGATCGCGGCCATGTCCGGGGTGGCGTCCTCCCCCGACGGGAACGTCGTGGTGACCGTGGACTCGACCGGTGTGCTCGACAAGCTCGAACTCGGGCCGCGGGCGTTCGAGCGCGTCACGCCCGAGCAGCTGGCGCAGACGATCACGCAGGTGACCCGGCGGGCGGCCATGAACGTCCGCGACCAGGTCACCGAGCGGATGGCCCCGCTGACGTCGGAAGAGGGCGTCGTCGACCTGCCGGACATCGTGCCGGGAGCGCCGTCGATCAAGGACATCTTCCGCGTCGAGCAACGCCCCGAGCCGGCCGCGCCGCCGCCACCGTCCGATGAGGACTTCGGTTCCTCGGTGCTGCGCAAGGAGTCCCGGCCGGTGCAGCGCGCGGTGTCCTCCTCGTCCGACGACGAGGACTTCGGCGGCGACTCGATCATGGGCAAGGGGAACCGCTGGTGACCGGCCAGACCTACATGGAGGCCGCGGGCGTGCGCTCGGCGGCCGCGAAGATGGCCCGCACCGGCGCGGACATGGCGACCGACGCGGCCGCGCTGGCCCGCGGACTCGACGCCGAGGGCGTCTGCTGGGGCGGTGACGAGGCGGGCCAGAAGTTCGCCACCGACTACGTGCCCGCGGCCGACGGCGTCCGCAAGGTGATGGCGGAAGTCGCGAAGACGTTGCAGGACATCGGGAAGAACCTCGAGGAGTCCGCCAACCTGATGGAACAGCAGGACCAGTTCAACGCTCGAGGGATCAGCGGCTAGTGGTGTGGCTCGCAACGTTGCCGGTGGAATTCGCGGTCAGACGGGCGCCTCGTGGTGCCGCGAGGCGCCCTGCTGAGCGTGAATTGCGCCGCCAACGTTGCGTGACGCACCACTGACAAGCCTGGGGGATTGCTGCACATGGGCATCGAGATGCCCGCCGAGGTCCGCTGGCTCATCCCGATCGTGGTGGGTGACAGCTGGCCGGAAGGCGACGAAACAGCGCTGCAACGACTGGGCGAGGTCTGGAAGCAGGCCGCCACCGACGTCGACGCGGCGATGCGCGAGGCCGAGGACGCCGTGAAGCAGGCGACGTCCAACATGGACGGTGAGGCCGCCGAGGCGTTCAAGGCCTACTGGGAGAAGTTCGTCAAGGGCGAGGAAGCCACCCTCCCCAAGATGAAGGACGTCTCCGAGAAGCTGGCGACGGCCTGCCGCAACTGCGCGATGCAGATCGAGTACGCCAAGCTCTCGATCATCATCGCGCTGGTCCTCCTGGCCATCCAGATCGCGGTGATGCTCGCCTCGGCCGTGGTGTCGTTCGGCGCCTCGACCGCGGGCATCATCCCGGCCCAACTGGCAACGCGCGCGGGCGTGCAGATCGTCTTCCGCCAACTCGTCCAGCAGCTCATGCAACAGGTGGGCCGCAACCTCATCGGCAAGTTGGCTTTGCAGGTCGGCATCGAGGTCGCCACCTCCGTGGCGACCGACCTGGCCGTCCAGGGCATCCAGCTCGCCAGGGGCACCCGCGACACCCTCGACACCTCGATGACCCTCGACGCCGCCAAGTCGGGCCTGATCTCCGGCGTGGTCGGCGCGGGCGTGGGCGCCGGCATGGGCAAGGCGTTCGGCGACGGCATCGGCGACTCGATCGGCCGTTCCATCGGCCGCAACGCCGCCGAGGAAGCCGTGATCGGCGCCGGCACGGCCCTGGCCGAGGGCGCGCTGAGCGAAGAGGGCATCCAGGCCAAGGACGTCCTGTTCGGCGCGACCTCGGGCGCGGTGAGCGGCACGGTCTCCGGCACCAAGTCGGGCATCGAGGGCCTCAACGCCGACTTCGACGTCCCGACGTCCGGCGACATGCCGCGCCCGTCCTCCCCCGACCTGCCAACCCCGACGGCGGGCGACGCACCCCCTCGCCCCGACACGGCCCCACGGACCGACGCTCCCCTCGGCCCGCAGACCAGCACGTCCGCACCTTCCGCTTCTTCTGCTCCGGATGCCGATCCGCCGCGCCGTTCGTCCGACGCGACGAACACCTCCTACGCGGCCCCGCCAACCGAACAACCGGCGCACCGCGCGGCCCCGGACTCCCCCGCGCCCACCGCACCGGCCCAACAACAGCAGGGCGTCGCCCAGTCACAGGGCCAAGCCCCGGCCCCAGCACCGAGTCAGGCACCGAACGCTCCGGCAGCACCCCGCGCGGCGATGCCGTCCGCTCCGCCGATGGGTGGTCCGAACCACGGTTCCGCAGGCAACAGCCCCGGCGCGAACGCACCGACCCCGAGCCACTCGGCGCCGCCCGCCAGCAGCGAGCCGGCCCCGAATCACTCCGCGCCACCGACCGGTAATGGACCAGCGCCGGGCGGACCTAGCCCGGCGACGGCGCACCACTCTTCAGGACACGGAAGCCAGGTTCCCGCAGGCCCGCCGAGCCACGGGCACACGCCCGGAAACCCTGGCTCGCCGATGTCGGCCGGGCCGCACCACGGCGGCGGGCCGACGCAGAACGGCGGGCCGACGCAGAACAGCGGGCCGACGCAGAACAGCGGGCCGACGCAGAACAGCGGGCCGGCCCACGCGAACGGACCGATGCAGAGCGGTGGGCCGATGCCGGCCGGCGGTCCGGTGCCCAACCAGCACCGCGCCCCCGCCGCCGATGCCGTGCACCAGGCTTCGACTGCGCCGCCCGCCGCCCCGCCGATGCGGTTCCAGCAGGACCCCGCCGGCCCCCACCAGAACGCGGCTTTCCAGGCACCGCCACAGCACCAGTCCGTGCCGCAGCACCAAGCACCACGGCAAGCACCCCAACACTCGGCGCCTCAGCACCGAGCTCCGCAACACCACGCGCCGCAACGCCAGGTGCCACCGCAGCGCGCCCCGCAACACCAGGCGCCGCAACATCAAGCCGCCCACCACAGGAGCCCCCAACACCAGGCACCTCCGCCGGCCGCCCAACACCAAGCGCCCCAGCACCGGCAGGCTCCCCCAGCCCCACCGGCCACCCAGCACAACGTTCCCCGCCACGACCAGGCCACGGCGGCCGACCCGCGGCGCGCTTCCCCGGACTCGGCGCCGCACCAGACCGGGCCCACCCAGGCGCACCACACGCCCGACGCGACCCCCATCGCACCGGCGATCGAGCGGCCCGACGGGCCCAAGCCGGGGTCGGACACCGAGGTGCCCGCTCACCTCGGGCACCTGCGCGGGATGGTCACGCACAGCCAGGCCGGGTTGTCGTTGCACCCGCAGGGGCACTTCACGTCGCCGCTCGACCGGTCGGCCCAGCGGGTGGCGCCTGACCCGCAGCGGTTCACGGTCGACCTGCACGGGGCGTCGGACATGGCCAAGGTCGGTGACCATCGGCTCAGCGCCAAGGACGTCGCCGACATCATCCGGGCCAGCGGTAGCTGGGACGGCAAGCCGGTGCGGCTCATCTCGTGTCAGACCGGGACCACCAAGGACGGGTTCGCGGCTCAGTTGTCGCGTGAGCTCGGGGTCGAGGTGCTGGCGCCCAGCAAGGACGCCTGGGTCGACGGCAACGGCAACGTGTTCGCCAGTTCGTCGCACGACAGCACGAAGGCCGGTCAGCAGCACAAGCCCGGCTGGCCGCCCAACGGTGAGTGGGTCACGTTCAAGCCGGACGGCACGAACGTCGAGCACGGCAGCCCGATTCCTCCTGGGCACACGCCCACCTGGGGTGACGCGACGCCCGGCACCGCGCCGCACTCGTACCGCCGCAACGCGAACGACGGCTGGGGCTCGTTCGGGCCCCGTGGCAGTCACAACGCGCACCTGCCGCCGCCCGGGCACGTGGTCGCGGGGCGCGACCCGCACGGCAACCCGATCTACCGGCTGGTTCAGGAACGCCCGGTCGCGGCGGGCGTGGACGCGCAGGGACGTCCGATCGACCGGCAGGGCCGCGTCCTGGGCCCACCGCAGCAGAACCCGCCGCAGCAGCAACACCAGCCGCAGCACCAGAACCAGCAGCAACACAACCAGCAGCACCAGGACCAGGCCAGGCCGAACGAGCACGAGACCCCGCAGGCGGCTCCCGACCAGCCGCCGTTCGCGCCCCGCCAGTCCCAGGCGCCCGGATACGACTTCACGCCGCCCCCGCAGCAGGACCTGGGCACCCCGGCGCAACGCCGCAGCGGCAACGAGGCCTTCGCCGCGCGGCACGGCATCGACCTGGACTTCGCGGAGGAGTTCAACGCCGGCAAACCGCTCGAGCCGAACGGCACGTTCGCGGACCCCCTGCCGCCCACACCGGGAATCCAGCGACCGGAGCACTTCAGCACCCTCTGGCTGCAAGAGCAGCAGGATCTGATGAAGAAACAGACTCGCCGGGAGACCGAGTACGCGGGCATGGAGGGCTACGACTTCGTGCCCGGCTCGCGTCTGCTGCCGCCGGGCCTGAGCCGCGAGACCCCGGCCGAACTGCGGCAGCACCCGCTGATGGGCATGAACCAACACGGCCCGATGTACGCCGACACCCCCGGCAAGCAGAGCGTCATGTGGCACACCGCCACCACGCCCGCCGAAGCTCGCTCCTACCGCCGGGACGCCAACCCGCCGTGGGAGACGATGGAGCAGGGCATCAGGGTCCGCGGCACGGGGTTGGAGATGGGCGGCCACGTCGGCGGCGCCACGGCGAGCGGGTACAAGTCGGCGAGCAAGAGTCCCGAGCACGTCATGCGCCGCGAGGACCGTCCCGTCTCCGCACGGGGCAGCGATACGCCGACCGCGGGCCTCATCGAGGTCGGCAACGGCGTGCGGATGAAACGCTTCTACATCACCGAGATCTACAGCAAGCACGTCATCGACGTGGACGCCACGGTCCGCGACGTCGACCGGGGCCAGTCACGGGACAGCGGGCTCAAGGAGGGCGAGGTGCTCCACCTCGGCCACATCCGGCCCGAGCAGATCAGCCGGGTCTGGACCCAGGAGTGCTACTACGACGAGAACGGCGAGATGCTCATGTCCCGCATCGTCGACGAACCCGTGACCAACCAACGCTTCCGCATGCCGGACTTCAGGTAGGACGAGCAATGAGCGAAGTACCGAAGCACCTCACTTACCTGGCTCCGTCGCCGCTTCCGCCGATCGACGACGCCCAGCGCGCCGAGGCACGGGCGAATCCCGGGCGCACGATCACCTACTACGACCCCAACCAGCCCGCCGACGGGCCGCTGAGCTCCATGAACGCCTTCGGCTGGCGCGGCGTCGACGCGGACGGCAACTTCACCGGCTCCGAAGAACGCAATCGCGAGATCGTGCCGCACCCCGACACGATCGGCCACAAGATCACCTGCAAGCTCGACATGCTGGTGTGGCGGCTCGCCAACGGGTTCGTGCCGGTGATCGACCTCGTGCACGCCCTGTACAAGCAGGTGCTGAACGTCAAGGGCGACCCCCGCGGCGGCGACGAGCTGCTGCTCACCAGGGCCGGTGACACGACCGAGCTCGACGTCTGGTCGGCGGGCATGTGGATTCCGGAGGACTGCAAGCACGTCGTCGGGGTCGCCGGCGCCGACGTGATCGAGATCCTCGGCCGCGGGGCCGAGCTGACGCTGTGCTTCAACCGCGACGGCGGACCGGCCCTGCGGGTCTCCGCGCAACTGCTGAGCGAGGCCGCCGACGAGGCCGCTCTCGACGCGATCGAACGAACGACGAAGCTGGCGCCGGTGCCCGCAGAGTTCACGACCACGGGAACCATCGGAGCGCAGTGATGAAGTCGATGATCTCCGGAGTCATGCCGTCCGGCAGCGCCCTCGTCTGGAACGGCCTGCTGCTCGAAGGCCGGCGCACGGTGGACGAGCAGCGCCAGGTCACCCGCCTGGAGTTCGACGCGGGGCCCGAGCACGGCACGGTGTCGGTGCTGCCGAGCCAGGTCGAGTCGGAGTTCCGGCACCACGTGATGGCGCAGTCGCGAGGCGCCCACTACAAGTTGCTCGAGGTGCGCGACGACGAGTTCGTCGTCACCCAGCAGCTCCCGCGCACCCGGCCGGTGTGGAAGCTCGCGAGGCCGATCGCCGAGTTCGACCGCGTCTACCGCCGCCGGGTGAACGACGGCGCCCACGTCCGCAACGAGCACCCGGTGGACCTGCTCCTGCAGCGGACGCTCCCCGTCATGCCGCCCGACGAGATCACCGACGAGATCACCAAGTCCCTGCTCGCCGCCGCTCCCCCGCAGTGGCGCGAGATCCGGCTGCGCTGCGACGCGCTCGCCTCCCGTCAGGACCTCTCCGCGACCGTCGTCGCCGAGGACGGGCAGGAGTACCACTGGCTGCCGCCGCTGATGGTCGACCAGTGGTTCGTCCGGCTGCGCATCACGACCTCCGGCTACCCGCACGGCGCCTGGTTCCGCGCGGACTACGTGCTGCGGCGCGGTGAGCTGCCGCAGCTCGCGTTCGACTTCGACGCCGAACCCGACTGGCGCTCGGTGCGCGACTCCGAGGAGGAGTTCGCGCGCTACGACTTCGAGGCCGAGACCGTGCACTTCCCGCGACACCGCGACCTCATGCCCGAGTGGTACGTGGGGTTGCTGGCCGAACTGCGCAGGAACCGGCTTCCGCGAGAGCCCGTCGCCGGGGACCCGAAGCCGCCCGCGGACATGCGGCTGGCGCGGGTGTTCGACGGCTTCCGCGCGGACGGCACGCCGATCAACTACCGGGCTCCGCTGAGCATGCAGGAGATGAGCCTGGTGAGGAGCTACCTCAACGCCGGTCACGTGGTGCTGACCGGCAGGGGCCTCGCGCCGGACCTGCTTGCGGCCGGGCGACCGGAGCAGGTGCCGATGGTGTTCCAGACCGACGGCCAGTGGGTCTGGCCGGCGGAGGTGGCGTACTACCTGGAGCGGCACGAACTGGCTCCCGCGCAGAACTTCCTCGCGCACATCCGCAGCCGGGGCTACCAGCTGCCGCAACGCCTGCCGTCGATCACGCGGAGCCGTGCGCTGGCCGTCGCGACCGACGCCCCGGAGCCGCTGCCCGGCTTCGACGGCGAGTGGGGCGGTGCGATGGACTGGTTCGTCGCGTCGCTCAGCCGGTTCCAGATCAGCGACGACCGCGTGTCGGTCGGTCAGGACCGCGAGAAGGCGCTGTGCCTCGTCCGCGCCGGCGACCGGTTCGCCGTGTACTGGCTGAGCCAGGGCGAAAAGCAGATGTACGCCGAGTTCGACACGCCGCTGGAGGCGGTCACGTACGTCTCCGGCTACCTGGCGATGTACGGCGACCACATGCGCGCCTGATTCACTGTGCGCGTGGACGACCTGATCGCGGCGATGGCCTCGCTGACCGGCTCTTCAGCCGACCCGGAGGTGCTCGGCGGTGACCGCGGCGACGTCGTCGTGGTGCGCGTCGGCGACGTGGTGGCCAAGGCGCTGCCCGCCGACACCGACCTGGTGGCGTTGCGGCAACGGCTGGAGATCGCGGCGGCACACCCCGAGCTGTTCGTGCCGCCGCTCGCGCCCGTGCAGTTCGTGGACGACCGGCCCATCACGGTGTGGCCGTACGGGACGCCGGTGAGCCAGGCCGATCCGGACGCGGCGCCGTGGGAGGAGAGCGCGGCACTGCTGGCGAAGCTGCACTCGTTGCCGGTGCGGGGTCCGGTGGCCGGTACGCCGGAACGGATTGTGCGCGCAATTCGGGCATTGCCACCGGACTTGCCACACGCCGATGTCGTGCTGCGCGCGTATGAAGTCTTGCCGCCGTTGGACATGAACGGCCGTGCGTTGATCCACGGCGATTGGCATCTCGGACAGCTCGTTCACCGGGGTTCGTGGCGACTGATCGACGTGGACGACGTCGGGGTCGGCGACCCGGTCTGGGACCTGGCCCGACCTGCGGCTTTGTTCGCCGCCGGGGTGCTGCCCGATGATCTTTGGGCGCGGTTCATGGGTGCCTACCGTGAAACGGGCGGTGTGGCTCTGCCGACATCGGAATGGGAAGCACTCAACATCCCGGCTCAGGCGTACGTTGTGCAGATGGCAGCACGGGCTCTCATGTCCGGGTTGCAGGCAGTGGAACCGCTGGTTGAAGCCTGTCGTCGGATCGTCGCGACGCACGAGAGCAGTGACCGCGGCTAATATCGTATTTGTCCGGTCCCACCGCAGGAGGCTCACCACGATGCAGTGTCCCAAGTGTCATGCGAACATGCGCACGTTCGACCGCATGGGCGTTCACATCGAGCAGTGCGACGGCTGCCGCGGGGTCTTCCTCGACTACGGCGAGCTCGAGTCCATCACGCGCCTCGAGGCCCAGATGCAGGCGCCGCCGCCCGCGGCCGCCCCGCCGCCCGCCGCCTACCCGGCTCCGGCGCAGCCCGCCTGGGGTGCCCAGCCGCAGCAGATCCACCACCACCACGGTGGTCACGCGGGCTACGGCTACGGCCACCGCAAGCACCGCGGTCTCGGCGGTCTGTTCTTCTCCTCCTGATGTGACGCGACGGCCCCGGATCCCTGCTCCGGGGCCGTTGACGACTACCGAAAAACAGGTGGATAATCGGTAGTCAACGGGAGGAGTAGCCATGTCTGTCGCGACCGAGGCCGCCCAGATCCGCGACCTCTTCGACACGATCGAAGAGCTAGAAGCCGTCGCGTCATCCCTGTCCGAAGACGACGAACGCCGCGCGCGCCTCGACGGCGTGGTGGCGAAAACCCTCCGCCAGGCCCCACCGGTACGCCCCGTGGTGGCAGGCGAACTCCTCGACCTCACCGAGAAGACCGTGAAGGCCTGGGCCCGCGAAGGCGTGCTGGCCATCCACAGCCAACAACCCAGGATGCTCCTCGACACCGTGCGCCTGCACGAGGTCCTCCACCTGGTCTCCGACCTCCGCCGCGCCGGCAAGACCCGCGCGCTCCTCGACGAGGTCCACCGCCGCCTGAGCGACCAGTCCCTGCTGGACCGCTCCGACCTCGCCACCTCCCTCGACGAGATGCGCAGCGGCAAGGGACGCGTGGTCCGCCCGATTTGATCGAGGTAGTCGAAACCCCCACCGCCCACGCGCAGGCGAACGGTCTGCGCGGACGGGCCCGCGTGGCCTACGAACGCTTCCTGGACGAACTGGCCCACTCGGGTTGTTCCGCCCTCGGGTACCGCGTGACAGGTCCTGAGCCGTTGCCCCGGCTGTGCGTGAAGCACCTGCGCGGCGCCGATCGTGTCGTTGTCGCCTTTCCCTCGCCTGACGCCGTGTGGGTGTTGCTGGTGGGGCCACACGATGACGATCCCGGGCTGGATCTCTACGAGGCGTTGTACGAGATGGCCGGTGTGCGGCCGCGCATGTCGGAGAAGCGGACCAAACCTCGTTGCTGCACCGACGAGTCCGGCGTTCCGCCGCTGGTCGACGAGCACCTGGTGGACGACCTGGTGATCCGGGCTCGCGCGTTGGCGCGGGCGCGCCGCCGCTAGCGCCGGTCCAGCACGAACCCGTCGGCGACGGGGTCGTAGTGCAGATAAGGCTCCTTGGCCGGATCGAGCCCCTCGAACGTCAGCGCGACCGGCTTCCCCCAGGCCTGCCCCACCTCCCGCAGGAACGCCGACAGCAGGTCCAGCCGTTCCTGCCCCTGCAACTCCCCGACGTGAACGTCGAAGACGACCTCGTCGGGGACCTCGAAGAAGTTCACGAAGAACCCCTCCGCGGGTGACACGAGCAGCGACCCCTCCCCCTTCCGGGCGGACCAGGCGCTGCCCGTCACGAAGTCGGCAACCGCCCGCCACGCATCAGGCACCACCCCGACGACACACCCGTCGTGCAACGCGCCGTCGTCCGGGTCGAACCACTCGCTGACGTCACTCCACCGCAGGTCACGCATGCCCTCATGGAACCAGCCGGCCACAACCGAGTTTCACCGACAAATTTTCTTGTCAAGGCGAGAAACGTTGTCTACGCTCGTGTCACCAGACGAACGGAGACCGCGATGTCCTTCCAGGCCTACCTCGACGGCGCCGAGAAGAAGACCGGCAAGACCCCGGCCGACCTGCTGGCCGCCGCCACCGAACGCGGGTACGACGGCAGCACCAAGGCCGGCGTGTTCCTGGAGTGGCTGAAGACCGACTACGACCTGGGGCGCGGCCACGGCATGGCGCTGTTCCACGTGCTCAAGAACGGTCCGCAGATCAGCGAGAAGCACGTCGGCACCACCGGCACCCACCGGGACGAGTCCACGACCCTGCGCCTCGACGGCATCGCGAACCGCTAGAGCCCCAGCGCGGGCAGCAGCGCCTCGTCCACGATCGCGGCCACCTCGTCGGCCGACACCGGGCGGTTGTTGTCGATGGCCAGCTTGAAGACGAGCGCCTCGCCGATCTGGGTGGTGATCGGCGTCAGCCGGGCCGGGTCGAGCCGGCCCTGGGCTGCATACCAGCGCAGCACGGTCGTGGTGAAGGTGCCGCCACGAGGGTCGAACACCTTGTCCCACAACGTTTCCGCCAGCTCCGGGTAACGGTCGCGCTCGGACGTGATCGCCATCACCGCATGGGCCGCCGGAGTGGCCATCCAGTCCGTGAGCAACGTCAGCGCCGCGATCAGGTCCGCCCGGAGGTCGTCCGCCGCCGGGGTCGGCACCTCCTCCGGGTACGCCTCCGCCAGGGCGTCGATGAGCAACTCGAACGGCGTCGACCAGCGCCGGTACAGGACGGTTTTCGCGGTCGCCGCGCGGCGGGCGATGCCCTCCATCGTCAGCTGCCCGAGGCCCGCTTCCACCACCTCGGCCACCACGGCCTCGTGGATGGCGCGGATCAGCACCTCGCCTCGCCGACGTTCGGTCGCCACGACCCCACCTTCCCATTAGAGCTACGGTGCCGTATCTTATCAGCCTCATAAGCTACGGATGCGTATCTAATGGGGGTCACGGATGCACACACTCACCCAGCGCGCGCTTGCGCCGGATCTCGCACGCGGCGTGATGCTGCTGTTGATCGCACTGGCACACGCGCACATGTACCTGTTACCGCAGACGACGGGCTTCCGGTCGTACGCGCTCGACGGCAGCACGCTCGACATGGTGGTCACGGGGGTGCAGATCACGCTGGTCGACGGGCGGGCCATGCCGATGTTCGCCGCGTTGTTCGGCTACGGGTTCGTGCAGATCGCCGCACGGCAAGGCGATGACGCACGGCGCGTGCTGCGGCGGCGGAGCGTCTGGCTGTTGGTGTTCGGGTGCGCCCACGCGCTGTTGCTGTTCTTCGGCGACATCCTCGCCGCGTACGGACTGCTCGGGCTGCTCTTCGCCGGCGCGGTGCGCTGGAAGGACCGGTCGTTGCTGGTGTTCGCTGGGCTGTGGCTGGTGGTGCACGGCGCGGCGACCGCGCTGGCGGGCCTGCAGATCGCGGAGTTCGGCGGCGCGGCGGGACTGGCCTCGGCGACGGATCCGGTGACCGCGATGATCGACCGGCTCATGTCGTGGGGCGTGCTCACGCCGTTCCTGCTCGTCGATCTGATCGTGCCGTTCCTGCTCGGCGTTCTCGCAGCCCGCAGGAAGATGCTCATCGAGCCGCACGAGCACCAGAAAGCCTTGCGCGCCATCGCGTTTGGTGGCATCGGCACGGCCGTCATGGGCGGATTCCCGTTGGCTCTCGTCGACACCGGAGTCTGGAACGGCGCGCCGGAGGTCGCCCTCTACGTGCTGCACGGCCTGAGCGGCGTGGCCGGCGGTCTCGGCTACGCGGCCCTCATGGGAGTGCTGGCCGTTCGCCTCACCCAGGGCCCGGTGGTCAGGGCCCTCGCTGCCTGCGGAGAGCGGTCGCTGACCTGCTACCTGCTGCAGTCCGCGGTGTTCGTGGCGGTGTTCGTGCCCTACGCGGGCGGGCTCGGCAGCCGGCTCGGCACCGCGGCGGCGTCCGGCATCGCCGTGCTCACCTGGCTCGCGACCGTCGCCACGGCGGAAGTGTTGCGCCGCAACGACCTCAACGGCCCCGCCGAGACCCTGCTGCGCAAGCTGACCTACCGCTGAAAACGGGAACGGCCCCCGGAGCGGGAGGCTCCGGGGGCCGTTCCAAGACAACCGACTAGCGGTAGTCGCGACCGAAGTCGTAGTCGTCCAGCGGCACCGCAGCGCCAGTGCCCGTGCCGAAGACGTCGGGGGTGTAGTACCCGTCGTCGTACGAGGGGATCGCGTACGCAGCGGCGCGCGCTTCCTCGGTCGGCTGGACCTGGATGTTGCGGTAGCGGTTGATGCCCGTACCAGCCGGGATCAACTTACCGATGATGACGTTCTCCTTCAGACCGATGAGCTTGTCCGAACGCCCGTTGATGGCGGCGTCGGTCAGCACACGAGTGGTCTCCTGGAACGACGCGGCGGACAGCCACGAGTCGGTCGCCAGCGAGGCCTTCGTGATACCCATCAGCACCGGACGTCCGGCCGCTGGCTCGCCACCTTCGGCGACGACGGCGCGGTTGCCCGACTCGAAGTCCGCGCGCTCGACCAGCGAGCCCGGGAGGAACTCCGTCGCACCCGAGTCGATGATCGTGACCCGGCGGAGCATCTGCCGGACGATGACCTCGATGTGCTTGTCGTGGATGGCCACACCCTGGGCGCGGTACACCTTCTGGACTTCCTGCACGAGGTGCAGCTGCGCCTCGCGCGGGCCCATGACGCGCAGAACCTCGTGCGGGTCAGGAGTACCTTCCAGCAGCTGCTGGCCGACGGACACGTGGTCGCCGTCCTGCAGCGGGCCGGTGGCCGTGTTGGCGAGACGCTGACGCTTGGACAGCTTCTCGAACACGATCTCCTCGGAACCGTCGTCCGGGATCAGCGTGATCTTCCAGAAGCGGTCGCCGTCCTCGATGCGCACGCGGCCATCGACGTCGGCGATCGGCGCCTTGCCCTTCGGGACGCGGGCCTCGAAGAGCTCCTGGACACGGGGCAGACCGGTCGTGATGTCGTCACCGGCCACACCACCCTGGTGGAACGTACGCATCGTCAGCTGCGTGCCGGGCTCACCGATCGACTGGGCGGCGACGATGCCGACGGCCTCGCCGACGTCGACCAGCTGGCCGGTGGCCATCGAGCGGCCGTAGCAGGACGCACACACACCGACCGGGGACTCACAGGTCAGCACGGAGCGGACCTTGACCCGGACCACGCCGGCCTCGACCAGCGACGCGAGCGCCGGGTCGCCGAGGTCGTCGCCGCGGTTCAGGACCAGGTTGCCCTGGGCGTCCGTGATGTCGTCCGCGACCGTGCGGGCGTAGACCGACGTCTGCGCGAACTCGTGCAGGCCGACCTTGTCGCCCAGCTGCTCGCCGACGGTCATCTGCACACCACGGGTGGTGCCGCAGTCGACCTCGCGGATGATGACGTCCTGCGAGACGTCCACCAGACGACGGGTCAGGTAACCCGAGTCGGCGGTACGCAGCGCGGTGTCGGCCAGACCCTTGCGGGCACCGTGCGTCGCGATGAAGTACTCGAGCACCGACAAGCCCTCGCGGAACGAGTTCTTGATCGGGCGCGGGATGTACTCACCCTTCGGGTTGGTCACCAGACCACGCATACCCGCGAGCGAACGGACCTGCGTCATGTTGCCGGCGGCGCCGGACTGCACGATGACGCGGATCGAGTTGTCCTCGGGGAAGTTGTCTTCCATGATCTCGTGGACCTGCTCGGTGGCCTTCGTCCACACCTTGACCAGCTCGGAGTTGCGCTCCTCGTGGGAGAGCTGACCGCGCTGGTAGCGCTTCTCGACGGCGTCCGCGAGGCGCTCGTGCTCCTCGAGGATGTCCTGCTTCGCCGCCGGGACGAGGACGTCCGAGATCGCGACCGTGACACCGGAGCGGGTAGCCCAGTGGAAACCGGCGTCCTTCAGCTTGTCCAGCGTCCGGGCGACGGTGACCATCGGGTAGCGCTCGGCCAGGTCGTTGATGATCACGGCCTGCCGCTTCTTGGGCATGACCTCGTTGATGAAGGCGTAGTCCTGCGGCAGGATCTCGTTGAACAGCACGCGACCCAGCGTGGTCTCCGCGAGCCACGGCTGACCGGGCTCCCAGCCTTCGGGCTCCTGGCCCTTGGGCGGGTTCTTGTCGGAGACGCGGATCTTCACCATCGCCTGCAGGCCCAGGACCTTGCGGTCGAACGCCATGAGCGCCTCGGCCGGCGACGAGTAGAAGTGGCCCTCGCCGATGTCGTCCTTCTTGTGGCGGGTCAGGTGGTACAGACCCGTCACCATGTCCAGACGCGGCATGGCCAGCGGCTTGCCGGACGCCGGGGACAGGATGTTGTTCGACGACAGCATCAGGACGCGGGCCTCGGCCTGCGCCTCGGCGGACAGCGGCAGGTGGACTGCCATCTGGTCACCGTCGAAGTCGGCGTTGAACGCTTCACAGACCAGCGGGTGCAGCTGGATGGCCTTGCCCTCGACCAGCTGGGGCTCGAAGGCCTGGATGCCGAGGCGGTGCAGCGTAGGTGCGCGGTTCAGCAGCACCGGGTGCTCGGTGATGACCTCTTCCAGCACGTCCCACACGGCCGGGCGCGCACGCTCGACCATCCGCTTGGCGGACTTGATGTTCTGCGCGTGGTTGAGGTCCACGAGCCGCTTCATCACGAACGGCTTGAAGAGCTCCAGGGCCATCTGCTTGGGCAGACCGCACTGGTGCAGCTTGAGCTGCGGGCCGACCACGATGACCGAACGGCCGGAGTAGTCGACGCGCTTGCCGAGCAGGTTCTGGCGGAACCGGCCCTGCTTGCCCTTCAGCAGGTCGGACAGCGACTTCAGCGGGCGGTTACCGGGACCGGTGACCGGGCGGCCGCGGCGGCCGTTGTCGAACAGCGCGTCGACGGCCTCCTGCAGCATCCGCTTCTCGTTGTTGACGATGATCTCGGGCGCGCCGAGGTCGATCAGTCGCTTGAGGCGGTTGTTGCGGTTGATCACGCGGCGGTACAGGTCGTTCAGGTCGGACGTCGCGAAACGGCCACCGTCGAGCTGCACCATCGGGCGCAGGTCCGGCGGGATGACCGGGACGCAGTCCAGGACCATGCCCTGCGGGTTGTTGCGGGTCGCCTGGAAGGCGGCAACGACCTTGAGGCGCTTGAGCGCACGGAGCTTCTTCTGGCCCTTGCCGCTGCGGATCGTCTCGCGCAGGATCTCGGACTCGGCGTCGACGTCGTAGTCACCCAGGAGCTTCTGGATGGCCTCCGCGCCCATGGCACCGGTGAAGTAGTCGCCGTAGCGGTCGTACAGCTCGCGGTAGAGCAGCTCGTCCGCGATCAGCTGAGCGCGCTCGAGCTTGGTGAACGTGGACCAGATCTCGTCGAGGCGGTCCAGCTCGCGCTGGGCGCGGTCGCGGAGCTGGCGCATCTCACGTTCGCCACCCTCCTTGACCTTGCGGCGCACGTCGGACTTGGCACCCTCGGCCTCGAGCTCGGCCAGGTCGGCCTCGAGCTTCTGGGCGCGGGCCTCCACGTCGGCGTCGCGACGGTTCTCGACGCGCTTGCGCTCGACCTGCATCTCGCTCTCGAGCGTCGGCAGGTCGTTGTGGCGCAGCTCGGCGTTCACGCCCACGATGACGTAGGCGGCGAAGTAGATGATCTTCTCGAGGTCCTTGGGGGCCAGGTCGAGCAGGTAGCCCAACCGGCTCGGAACGCCCTTGAAGTACCAGATGTGCGTGACCGGAGCGGCGAGCTCGATGTGGCCCATGCGCTCACGACGCACCTTCGCACGGGTCACCTCGACGCCGCAGCGCTCACAGATGATGCCCTTGAAGCGCACGCGCTTGTACTTGCCGCAGTAGCACTCCCAGTCCCTGGTGGGACCGAAGATCTTCTCGCAGAACAAGCCGTCCTTCTCGGGCTTGAGCGTGCGGTAGTTGATGGTCTCGGGCTTCTTGACCTCGCCAAAAGACCACTGGCGGATGTCGTCCGCGGTCGCGAGACCGATGCGGAGCTCATCGAAGAAGTTGACGTCGAGCACGTCTACTCTCTTCCCCTTTTTAGATCGGTGGCAAAGGAGCTGGTCGGAGGGCCGGAGGAGGGCGACGCGGGAGGCATCGCCCTCCCCCGACCGGCGAGGTGACTAGTTGACGACGTCGTCCACGGAGGGCGACTCGGACCTCGACAGGTTGATGCCGAGGTTCGCGGCCGCACGCTCCAGGTCCTCGTCGTCGCCGTCGCGCATCTCGATCGCGGCACCGTCCGAAGACAGCACCTCGACGTTGAGGCAGAGCGACTGCAGCTCCTTGAGCAGCACCTTGAAGGACTCCGGGATACCGGGTTCCGGGATGTTCTCGCCCTTGACGATGGCCTCGTAGACCTTCACGCGGCCGAGCACGTCGTCGGACTTGATGGTGAGCAGCTCCTGCAGGGTGTATGCGGCGCCGTACGCCTGCATCGCCCAGCACTCCATCTCACCGAAGCGCTGACCACCGAACTGCGCCTTACCACCCAGCGGCTGCTGCGTGATCATCGAGTACGGGCCGGTCGAACGCGCGTGGATCTTGTCGTCCACCAGGTGCAGCAGCTTCAGGATGTACATGTAGCCGACCGACACCGGGAACGGGTACGGCTCGCCGGAGCGACCGTCGAAGAGCTGCGCCTTGCCGTTCTGCTTGACCATCCGCTCACCGTCGCGGTTCGGGATGGTCGAGCCGAGCAGGCCCGTGATCTCTTCTTCCTTCGCACCGTCGAACACCGGGGTGGCGGTCTTGGTGCCGGGGTCGACGTCGTACAGCTCTTCCGGCAGGTTCTTCGCCCAGTCCGGGTCGCCGTTGACGCTCCAGCCCTGCTTGGCGATCCACCCGAGGTGGGTCTCCAGCACCTGGCCGATGTTCATACGACGCGGCACACCGTGGGTGTTCAGGATGATGTCGACCGGCGTGCCGTCCTCGAGGAACGGCATGTCCTCCGCGGGGAGGATCTTGCCGATGACGCCCTTGTTGCCGTGGCGGCCGGCGAGCTTGTCACCGTCCTGGATCTTGCGCTTCTGGGCCACGTAGACGCGGACGAGCTCGTTGACGCCCGGAGGCAGCTCGTCGTCGTCCTCACGGCTGAAGACGCGGATGCCGATGACCTTGCCGTACTCACCGTGCGGCACCTTGAGCGAGGTGTCGCGGACCTCGCGCGCCTTCTCACCGAAGATCGCGCGGAGCAGGCGCTCCTCGGGCGTCAGCTCGGTCTCGCCCTTGGGCGTGACCTTGCCGACGAGGATGTCGCCCGGCTGCACCTCGGCACCGATGCGGATGATGCCGCGCTCGTCGAGGTCGGCCAAGACCTCCTCGGAGACGTTCGGGATGTCCCGGGTGATCTCCTCGGCGCCGAGCTTCGTGTCGCGGGCGTCGATCTCGTGCTCCTCGATGTGGATCGAGGTGAGAACGTCGTCCTGCACGAGGCGCTGCGACAGGATGATCGCGTCCTCGTAGTTGTGGCCTTCCCACGGCATGATCGCCACGAGCAGGTTCTTGCCGAGCGCCATCTCACCGTTCTCGGTGCACGGCCCGTCGGCCAGGACCTGGCCCTCCATCACCCGGTCGCCCTCGTTCACGATGGGCTTCTGGTTGATGCAGGTGCCCTGGTTCGAGCGACGGAACTTGTGCAGCGCGTAGGTGTTGCGCGCACCGTCGTCGGCCATGACGGTGATGTAGTCGGCGGAGACCTCCTCGACGACACCCGTCTTCTTCGCGACGACGACGTCACCGGCGTCCACCGCGGCGCGCAGCTCCATGCCGGTGCCGACGAGCGGCGACTCGGAGCGGAGCAGCGGCACGGCCTGGCGCTGCATGTTCGCACCCATCAGGGCGCGGTTCGCGTCGTCGTGCTCGAGGAACGGGATCATGGCCGTCGCGGCCGACACCATCTGGCGCGGCGAGACGTCCATGTAGTCGACGTCGGTCGGGTCGATGAACTCGACCTCGCCGCCCTTCTTGCGGACCAGGACGCGGTCGTCGGTGAAGTTGCCCTCGTCGTCGGTCGGCGAGTTCGCCTGCGCCTTGACGAAGCGGTCTTCCTCGTCCGCGGTCAGGTAGTCGATCTGGTCGGTGACCCGGCCGTCGGTGACCTTGCGGTACGGCGTCTCGATGAAGCCGAACGGGTTGACCCGCGCGTAGCTCGACAGCGAACCGATCAGACCGATGTTCGGGCCTTCCGGCGTCTCGATCGGGCACATGCGGCCGTAGTGCGACGGGTGGACGTCGCGGACCTCCATGCCGGCGCGCTCACGGGACAGACCGCCCGGACCCAGCGCCGACAGGCGGCGCTTGTGGGTCAGACCCGCGAGCGGGTTGGTCTGGTCCATGAACTGCGAGAGCTGCGAGGTGCCGAAGAACTCCTTGATCGCCGCCACGACGGGACGGATGTTGATCAGGGTCTGCGGCGTGATGGCCTCGACGTCCTGCGTGGTCATGCGCTCGCGAACGACGCGCTCCATGCGGGACAGACCGACGCGGATCTGGTTCTGGATCAGCTCGCCGACCGTGCGCAGACGACGGTTGCCGAAGTGGTCGATGTCGTCGACCTCGACGGGCACGTCGCCGCCGGCGGCAGCGTCCATCATCGTCTCGCCCGCGTGCAGGCGAACGAGGTACTCGATCGTCGTGACGATGTCGTCCTCGGTCAGGACACCCGTGTTGATCTCGGTGTCCAGGCCCAGCTTCTTGTTGACCTTGTAACGGCCAACCTTCGCCAGGTCGTAGCGCTTGTCCTTGAAGAACAGGTTCTCCAGCAGGGCCTGCGCCGACTCCTTCGTCGGGGGCTCGCCCGGACGCAGCTTGCGGTAGATGTCGAGCAACGCCTCGTCGGTACCCGCGGTGTGGTCCTTCTCGAGCGTGGTCAGCAACGTCTCGCTGAACGCGAACCGCTCGCGAATCTGCTCCGTGCTCCAGCCCAGAGCCTTCAACAGCACCGTCACCGGCTGGCGACGCTTCCGGTCGATGCGGACACCGACGGTGTCGCGCTTGTCGACGTCGAACTCCAGCCAAGCACCCCGGGACGGGATGATCTTGACGCTGAAGACGTCCTTGTCGGTCGTCTTGTCGACCGCGGTGTCGTAGTACACACCGGGCGAACGCACGAGCTGAGAGACCACCACGCGCTCAGTGCCGTTGATGATGAACGTGCCCTTGTTCGTCATCATCGGGAAGTCACCCATGAACACCGTCTGGCTCTTGATCTCGCCAGTGGTGTGGTTGGTGAACTCCGCCGTGACGAACAACGGTGCCGCGTACGTCATGTCCTTGTCCTTGCACTCTTCGGTAGAGGCCTTGACCTCGTCGAAGCGCGGGTCGGAGAAGGACAGTGACATGGAGCCGGAGAAGTCTTCGATCGGCGAGATCTCGTTGAGGACCTCTTCGAGGCCGCCCGTCGGGGTCTCGTCACCGGCGTCGACGCGGCGCTGGAACCACGCCTCGTCACCGGTGAGCCATTCAAAGGACTGGATCTGCAGGTCAAGCAGGTTGGGCGTCGAAAGCGGCTCGTGAATCTTCGCGAACGAGACCCGCTTCGGCGCTCCAGGGATCCCCGACGTGGAGTTGGTCGCAGCAGTGGCCTTGGTCGCGCGAGAGATCGCCAAGATGCGTCCTTCCAGGGACAGGTAGCTGGCTAGAGCGAACTAGCACGGCTGTCAAGGGTGCGGCGATGCCCGCATAATCCACGCTCTCGGCGAAGGGCAAGCGGAAAATGGGCAGCGCAAAGGGGCAGTCTAGCCACGCGCACGGCGACTGTCGAGAGGCACCTGGAAGGACCCTCCTCTTGCTCACCGACAGAGTGACCCTGCATGAGCGCGCAGTCAAGATGTTGCGGGCCGATCCACCCTCTGGATGGAGCGCAATTTTCTCAGCTTCACCCATTTGACCTGCACAAACACGTGTGCGGCCGTTTTGGTTGGAAGTTGGCGGCTTCAAGTGAACTTACAGAGCGCCACTAAGATTTGTGTGACTGAGATCACGCGTGTCGGGGCTGGCGGAGGACGCGATTCAGGTGCTTCTGGGGCTCCTGTGACGTCCTCACAGCGGAGTTGATCTTAGGGGACGGTGACCGGCAGGTGAACACCGGGCCGGTCCAAACGAACGACGCCCGGCCCGCGCCGAGGTGCGGCGCGGGCCGGGCGGTGGCGGTGCGGAGTCAGCAGCCCTGAAGCTGGCGGTTCTGGTCCGCCGTGGCGCCGAACATCTCCATGTTGTCGATCTTCCACCGGCCGCTGTCGTCCACCGCGCTCACGCGGAGCATGGCGGTGCCGCCGCCCGTCTGGTTGTCGGTGGTGCGCGTGGTGACCTGGTCGGCGAAGACCAGGACAGTGGCGTGGCCGTCCTTCAGGGACGAGACCGCCGAGGAGACGACCCGGACCGTGACGACCAGCTTCTGCTGCGGGGCCACCTCCTTCACCGGGCCGAAGACGGCGTTGTACTGGCAGAGGGCCTTGCCGGTGAGCAGCTCCTTGGCCGCCTTCTCGGTCGACTCGACGTCGGCGAAGTTGTAGGAGAAGGACTTCTCCACGGCCTCGCGGATCTGGCCGTTGACCTCGGAGGTGGCGGCCGAGTCGACCAGGGCCTCGTCGTAGCTGACCGAGCGGGACTTGACCAGGAAGAACGTCGCCAGGCCGCCGAGCAGGAGGCCGACCACGACCAGGGCGACCGGGAGCGGCCAGTTGAGCTTCGCGGGCGTCTTGGGCTCGGCGGCCTCGGCCTTCGAAACGACCTCGGCCTTCGCGGCGGGGGCGGGCTTCTTCTTCGACTTGGGTGAGGGCGAGGGCGTCCAGTCGGTGGCCTCCGGCGCCTTCAGCTCTGCCTCTTCGGACGCCGGCTCCGGCGCGTCGGCCGGCTCGGGCGAGTCCGGCGCCTCGACTTCGGCCGGCTCCGCGACGGTCTCCACCGGCTCGACGACCTCGACCGCCTCCGCAGCAGGCTCGGCGCCGGGCTCGACGACGGGCTCAGCGGCCGGGTCGGCGGCCGGTGGGCGGCGGTTCAGGCCGGCCACCTTCGGGCGGCCTCCTGCCGGAGTGCTCGGGACTGGGCGGCGGCGGGGTGGGGGCACGTGCGCTCGATTCCTATCAGCTCTGGCCGGGGTCAGACGCCTGCCCGCAGCGGGCCCAGCTGGCTCAGCTTCCAGCCGTCGTCCGTGCGGGTGAGCTTGGTCAGGTACCGGTTGATCTTGGTGACCTGCTGGCCGCCGTCCGGGGTCACGGTGCTCTCGACCACGGCGATCATGGAGGCCGTGCCCGCGCGGTCGTCGAGTTCGGTGACGGCCGCGTCGAGCACCTTCGAGGTGGTCACGGACTTGGCGTCGACCAGCTGCTTCTTGCGCGAGTCCTTGTCCTTGTCGATCTCCGCGCGCAGGTCGCCGGTGGACGAGTTCAGCCAACGCTGGAGGTCCTCGTCCACCTTCTTGTAGTCGAGGGTCAGGAAGTTCGTGATGCCGACCTGGCCGGAGCGCAGGGCGTCGTCGCGTTCGGCGGCGAACGACGACTCGGACGAGCCGCGCGCCGAATACCAGACGAAACCGCTGAACACGGCGAACACGAACATCACCACCGCGAAGACCACGGCGACACCTGTGAAGACCCGCACTACTTCTGTCCCTCCGAAGGCAGACCGAGCAACTGGCCGAGCGACGTCAGCAACGGCACCTCCGGCGCAGTCGCCTGGCCGGTGGGTTCCTGACCCGGCTGCGTCGTCGCGTTGCCGACCGGGGTGGTCGGCGTGCCGCCGTACGGCGCGTTCTGCGAGCCTCGCACCGACGTCGCCGACCCGCGCGCCAGAGCGCAGTAGGCCTGCGTGTTCAACGGCGCGGCCGACGTGTCGCCGCCCGGCCGGATGGTCGTCCCCTCATAGCCCACGGTGCACGGCATCGGGTCGAACACGTTCAGAGCCAGCCCGAAGTGCGCGGAACCATCACCAGGCGCCACGGAGAAACCACCACCGACGGCGATGGGGTACGTCACGGCGATCTGTTCCAAACCGTCACGCCTGGTCACGAGGATGTTCGAGGTCGTCAGCAGGTTCGCGAACACCACCCCGAGGTTCGGCCCGCTCTCCTTCAGCAATGCCGACACCTGCTCCGACGCCGGCGGCACCGCGACGATCAACCGCCGCAGGTCGCCGTCGGAGGCCTTGAGCTGCTCGGCGAGCAACCGGAGGTCCCCGCTGAACGACCGGATCGCCCCACCGGACGCGGCCTGCGTGGCCAGCACGATCCGCCCGTCCTGCAACAACTGCGTCGTCTGCGGCAGGTGCTCCTTGGCGGCCGCCGTGAACGCCGCCGTGTTGTCGATCAACACCTGCAGATCGCCACCGGTCCCGGAGAACGCCGTGTGCAGCTCGTCCACCACGGTCCGCAACGAGTCCGTCGGCACCGACGAAGCAAAGGCGTCCAAATTGGACAGCAGCCCGTCGACGGGAGGCGGGGTCTTGGTAGCCGACCGCGGAATCACCGACCCGGCTTCCAGGTACGGACCACCGTCGGCCTTGGGCCGCAGATCGACGTACTGCTCACCCACCGCCGACCGGTTCGCCACCACGGCTTCCAGAGACGACGGCACCCGAGGCGCGTCCGCGTCCAGCTCCAGGTCGACCTCGATGCCGTCGCCCATCAGCCGCAGCTGCCCCACCCGCCCGATCGTCACGCCGCGGTACGTCACCTCGGCGTTGGTGAAGATGCCGCCCGAATCGGCGAGCTGCATCGTCACGACCGTCGACGCCGACTTGAACAGCCCCACATAAGTACCGCTGACGTAGGACACGCCCAGCAACGCGACCAGCACGAACGCGCCGATCTTGAGCTTCGTCGACCGCAGGATCACCGGCGACCACCTCCCAGCAAGCCACCGAGCAGGTCACCCAGGCCCGATCCGGTCCCCTGCCCGAGGTTCGGCAGCGGGATGTTCGGCATCGGCAACGGCGTCCCCTGCGACGGGATCAGCGAGTCGATCGGCGACTGCCGCGACCGCGACAGGTTGTCGAGCACCGTCCCGAGGTTCAGGTCGAGGTCGATGAACGCGTTGGTGTAGTCGCCGCGGATGCCGTCGACCGCCTCGTCCGGGAACGGGTAGGTCAGCAGCAGCTCCAGCGACTTCGGCAGGTTCTGCCCCGACTCGGCGAGCTTCGTCAGCGTCGGCTGCAACGCCTTCAGGTCCGCCACGATGTCGTCCCGGCTGCGGTTCACGGTGTCCGTCGCGACGTCGGAGAGCTTGGTCAGCGACTGCAACAACGTCACGAGCTGCGTCCGCTGCTCGGCCAGCACCTTGAGCCCTGGCTCCAGATCCGTCAGCGCGACCGCGATCTTCTCCCGCTGCCCCGCCAACGTCCCGGCCAGCCGGTTCAGCGAGTCCAGCGCGCGGACGATCTCCGCCTTGTGCTTGTCGAGCTCCCCGACGAACGTGTTGAGGTTGCCCAGCAACGACTTGATCTCCGCCTCGTTGCCCTCCATCGCCGCGTTGAGCTCCTTGGTGATGTTCTGCAGCTGAGCCACACCACCACCGTTGAGCAGCATCGACAACGCCCCGAAGACCTCTTCGACCTCGGGGTTGCGGTTGGTCTTGTCCAACGGGATCACCGCGTTGTCCGCGAGCCGACCGGCAGCGTCCTTCGGCTTCCCGAGCTCCACGAACTTCTCGCCCAGCAACGCCGACTGGCGCAGCTTGGCGAACGCGTTGGAGGGCAGCTGCACGTCGCCGTTGACCAGCATGGTCACCTCGGCGGTCCAGCCGTCGGCGCCGAGGTCGATCTTCTCGACCCGGCCGACCGGCACGTCGTTGACCTTCACCCCGGCCTGCGGCACCAGGTCGAGAACATCCTTGAACTGCGCCTTCACCCGGTACGGATGATCACCGACGTCGGCACCACCCGGCAACGGCATGTTGTAGACGCCGTCGAACCCACCGGAGCCACAACCGGAGACCAGCAGCACCGCGGCAAGACCCAGAGCCAGCTTCCTCACTGGGGCACCCCCGCGAGCGGCAGGGGCAACGGCAGCTTGCCCGCGTTGAGATCGCCCAGCACCTCGGCCGGCGACTTCAGCGGAATCGCCCCGGACAGCAACGGTTCCAGCTGCTTGCAGGTGTTCGTCAGCACCGGCGGCACGTTGTTCGGCGTCGCCTGCTGGATCAGCTTGCAGACCAGCACGATCGGCGGCTGGTTCAGCTCGTTGATGTTCGCGCGCGTGTCCAACGTCCCGGACGCCGCGTTGTAGGAGTTCTGCAGGTTGCCCAGCGCGAGCGGCGCGACGTCCAGCGTTTCGGCCAGAGCCGCCCGCTGGTTCACCAGCACCTGCGTGATCGAGGCGAGCTTGTCCACATTGGACTTCAGCACCTCGCGGTTGTCCTTGATGAACCCCTGCACCAGCCCCAACGCCGTCGCCAGCTCGGACAACGCCGCCCCGAGATCCCCGCGTTCGTCGGCGAGCATCTTCGACACGTCCGCGAGCTGCTTGTTGAAGTCGCGCACCTGGCTGTCGTTCGCGGCCAGCATCGCGGTGAACTTCTGCAGGTTGTCGACGGTCGCGAACAGGTCCTCTTTGGACCCCGACAGCGTCCGCGTGGCCTGGCCGAGGTTCTTCAGCGTGTCGTTGAGCGCCTGGCCGTTGCCTTCGAGGTTCGCGGCCGCGGAGTTCAGCAGGTCCGCCAACGCCCCGTCGGCGTTCGCACCGTTGGGTCCGAGAGCCGTCGTGAGCTTGTCCAACGACGAGTACAGCTCGTCCAGCTCCACGGGCGTCGCGGTGCGTTCGCGCGGGATCACGGCGTTGTCGGCCATCACGGGACCGCCGGTGTAGGCGGGCGCGAGCTGCACGTACCGGTCGGAGACGACGCTCGGCGAGACCACGACGGCCTGGGCGTTCTCCGGCACCCGCACGTCGCGGTCGACGGTGAACACGACCTTCACGGTCTTGCCCTCGGGCGTGACCTCGTCGATCGTGCCGACCTTCACGCCCAGCACCCGCACGTCACCGCCGGGGTAGACGCCGACGGCCGCGGCGAAGTGCGCGGTCACCTTGTGCCCGTTCATGGCCGCGAAGACCCACCAGAGCCCGGCCGTCACGACCAGCGCCAGCACGCACGCGATCGCGATGAAACGGCCGACCTTGGACTGCGCCACATCAGTCATCGCTGCACCCCCGGAGGCAGGCAGCCTTCCTCGTTGAACCCGACGACGCCGAGGTTCACCGAAGGCGGCAGCAGGCCGCAGATGTAGGTGTCGAACCACCGGCCGTTGCCCAGGGTGTTCGCGAACACCCGGTAGAACGGGGCCATCAGCGCGAGGCTGCGGTCGAGGTTCGCCTGGTTGCGCTCGAGGATCGTGGTGACCCGGCCGAGCTGCTCCAACGCGGGCTTGAGCTGGTTCTGGTTGTCCGTCACCAACCCGCTGAGCTCACGGGACAGGTCGCGCGTGCCGGTCAGCAGCGCGCTGATCGCCTCGCGGCGCTTGCGCAGCTCGCCGAGCAGCAGGTTGCCGTCCGACAGCAGCTTCTCGAACTCGGCGTTGCGGTCGGCCAGGGTCTTCGACAGCTGCCGCGTGTTGTCCAGCAGCTTCGCCAGCTGCTCGTCGCGCGAGGAGATCGTCTTGGACAACGCCGACAGGCCGTCGAGAGCGCCCCGGACGTGCTCCGGCGAGTTCTTGAAGGTGTCCGAGAGGACCGTGAAGCTGTCCGCGAGCTGCTTGGTGTCGATCTGGCCGACGGTCGTCGCGAGCCCGTTGAACGCCTCGTTCACGTCGTACGGCGCGAGCGTGCGTTCCTTCGGGATCGGGTCGCCGGGCGAGAGCGGCTGCGAGCCCTGCGGGTCGAGCGCCACGAACTTCTGGCCCAGCAACGTCTTGATGCGGATCATCGCGGTCGTCCGGTCGCCCACCCAGGCGTCCTTGACCTTGAACGTGACCCGCACGCGGTCGCCGTTGAGCTTGACCTTGGTGACCTTGCCGACCTTCACGCCGGCGACGCGGACCTCGTTGCCCGGCACCAACCCCGCGGCCTCGCTGAAGTCCGCGGCGTAGCTCGTACCGCCGCCGACGATCGGCAGGTCGTCGGAGTAGAACGCGGCCAGCAACAGCAACGCGATCAACGTCAGGCTGATCGCGCCTGTCCTGATGGGGTTCGAGGTCTTCATCGGCGGCACCTCTGCTGGGTCACCGGCAACGCCGTGATCGGGATCGGGTCGTTGATGATCGGCGGCACGGCGACCTTGCCGCTGGCCTCGCACAGGTAGAAGTTGAACCACGAGCCGTAGGTCGCGGTCCGGGTGATCGTCTCCAGCTTGTTGGGCAACCGCTGGAGCATCTGGTCGACCAGGACCTCGTTGTCGCCCAGCGTCTTCGAGACGATGCCGAGCTGCGCGATGTCGTTCTTCAACGGCTCGCGGCCCTGCTCCAACAGGCCGGAGGTGGCGTTCGTCAGGTCGCCCAGCGCGGTGATCGCGTCACCGATCGGCTGGCGGTCCTGCGCGAGGCCGGAGACGAGCGACTGCAACGTGATCACGAGGTTGTCGAAGTCCTCGTCGCGCGAGTTCACGGTCTCCAGCGCGGTGTTGAGGTTGTCGACGACCTCGCCGATCACCTTGTCCTTGCTCGCCAACGTGCTGGTCAGCGAGGCCGTGTGCTGGAGCAGGCTGTCGATCGTGCTGCCCTCGCCCTGGAGCACCTGGATGATCTCGAACGACAGCTTGTTCACGTCGTCCGGGTTCAGGGCCTGGAAGAGCGGCTTGAAGCCGTTGAACAGGACCGTGAGGTCGAGCGCGGCCTTGGTGCGCTCCAACGGGATCGTGCCGCCCTCGGGCAGCACCGCCTTGGTGTCACCGGTGCCGGACTCCAGCGCGATGTACCGCTGTCCCACCAGGTTGCGGTACTTGATCGTCGCCGTGACGGCCTCGGGCAGCTTGCGGTCGCCGTCGATCGAGAACTCGACCTCGGCGGTCTTGCGGTCGACGACCTTGATCCCGTCGACCTGGCCGACGCGGACGCCGGCGATGCGGATGTCGTCGCCCTCGTTCAGCGCCGTGACGTCGGTGAACTGCGCCTTGTAGTCGGTGGCGCTGGACAGGTTGACGTTGGCGATGGTGACCGCGAGCAGCGAGGTCGCGAGGATCGTGACCACCGCGAAGGCGATCAGCTTGAGCAGCGGGGCGAGCAGTCCCTTCACTTGACGGTCACCTCCGTCCCGCGCACGAGCGGCCCGAGCAGCAGGCTCGACCAGCCGGGCATGTCCTGCGGCTCCACGCCGACGCGCGGCCCGAACAGCGCCGCGATCAACCGGGCCTCCTCAGGGGAGTTGGCGAGGTTGGCCGCGTTGGCGGACTGGGGAACCGTCACGTTGCCGGCGGTGGCGGGCGGCAGGATGCCGTCGTTCGCGACGCGGGCGGGCGGCGGCGAGCTCGACCCGTCCTGCACCGGACCCTCCGGCGGGTACTGCGGGAACGGGTCCGGCCGCGGGATGAGGTCGTAGCAGCGCGGACCGCGCTTGTCCTTGTACTCCGGCTCGTCGAGGTTCGGCTTGTACTTGCCGCGGTTCTGGGTGATCTCCAGCGTGATGTGCAGACCGGGCTTGTCGGTGCCGGCGCCGAACGCCTTGCTGATCACCGGTTCGAACTCCGCGAGACCCTTGAGCAGGCACGGGTACTCGGGCGCGTACTTCGCGAGCAGCTCCAGCGTCGGACGGCTGGTGTCGGCGAGCCCGATGATGTTGTTCTTGTTGACCGTGACGAAGCTGGTGAGGTCCTGCGACGTCGTGGTCATCGTCCCGTAGAGCGCGAGCAGGTTGTCGCGCTGGTCGACCACGGTCTTCGTCGTCGTGGTCATGTCGTTGAGCGCCTGCAACAGGTCCGGCGCGGCGTCGGAGTAGACGTTCGCGACGTCCGCGAGCTTGGAGATGTTCTCCTTCAACGCGGGCAGCTGCGGGTTGAGCTCGCCGAGGTACTGGTCGAGCGACACCAAGGTCTCGCCGAGCGGCTTGCCCCGGCCGTCGAGCGCCTGGGACAACGCCGTGAGCGTGGTGGCGAGCTTCTCCGGCTGGACGGCCTGCAGGACCGGCATCAGGTTGTCCAGCACGCGTTCCAGCTCGATCGCGCTGCTGGTGCGGTCCTGCTCGATGACCGAACCGTTCGTGATCGCGGCCTGCTTCTGCTGCGGCAGCACGAGGTTCACGTACCGCTCGCCGAACAACGTCTTGGGCAGCAGGCGCGCGCTGACGTTGGCCGGGATCTGCTCGACCTTGTCCGGCAGCAGCGCGAGTTCGAGCTCGGCACCGTCCCCGCTGGTGCGGACGGCCTTCACCGAGCCGACGATCAGCCCGCGAACCTTGACGTCGCTCGCGGTCTGCAGCTGGTTGCCGATGTGGTCGGTCTTGAGCGTGACCTTCACGTAGTCGCTGAAGGCGTCCTTGTAGAGCGCCACCGTGAGCGACAGGAACATGGCGATCGCGAGAAGAAAGGCGATGCCCAGCACGCGTTTCTTCATCCGGCGATCCTCACGGTCGTAGTGGCACCCCAGATCGCGAGGCTCAGGAAGAAGTCGAGCAGCGCCGTCGTGACGATCGCGGTCCGCACCGCGCGCCCGACCGCGACCCCCACGCCGGCCGGACCGCCGGACGCGCGGTAGCCGTAGTAGCAGTGGGTCATGATGATCACGACCGCGAAGACCAGCACCTTGCCGAACGACCACAGCACGTCGATCGGAGGTAGGAACAGGTTGAAGTAGTGGTCATATGTGCCCGCCGACTGCCCGTAGAACTCGACGGTGATCGTTCTCGCCGCGAGATAACTGGTCAGCAGGCCGATGACGTACAGCGGGATGATCGCGACGAACCCGGCGATGATCCGCGT
Source organism: Lentzea sp. JNUCC 0626 (assembly GCF_043632865.1). NCBI lineage: Bacteria > Bacillati > Actinomycetota > Actinomycetes > Pseudonocardiales > Pseudonocardiaceae > Lentzea > Lentzea sp. JNUCC 0626. Next base: position 7,906,809 of record NZ_CP171635.1, on the reverse strand, counting down.
GGTCACCAGGAACGGCAGGCTGGGGATGCCCATGACCTCCAGCGCGTCGATCTCCTCGGAGATCCGCATCGCACCGAGCTGGGCCGTGAAGCCAGATCCGACGGTCGCTGAGAGCGCGAGGCCTGCCACGAGTGGCGCGATCTCGCGGGTGTTGAAGTAGGCGGACACGAACCCGGCGAACGCACTCGTGCCGATCTGGTTGAGCGCTGTGAAGCCTTGGAGACCAACCACGGTTCCGGTGAAGACGCTGAGCCCGACCATCACGCCGATCGTGCCGCCGATGACCGCGAGCGCTCCGCTGCCGAAGCTGACCTCGGCCAGCAGCCGCAACGTCTCCTTGGAGTACCGCTTGAGCGCGCGGGGCGTCCAGGCCAACGCCTTGATGTAGAACGACAGCTGGTCGCCGAATCCGTCCAGGGTGGACAGCACCTTGTTCGCCATCAGCTCCCCTTCGCGGGCACGACCTGCAGGTAGATCGTGGTGAGGACGAAGTTGACGAAGAACAACAACAGGAACGTGATGACCACGGCCTGGTTCACCGCGTCACCCACGCCCTTGGGTCCGCCTGCGGGGTTGAGCCCCCGGTACGCGGCGACGATGCCCGCGATGAACCCGAAGATCAGGGCCTTGAGCTCGCTGATCCACAGGTCCGGCAGCTGGGCGAGCGCGCTGAAGCTGGCGAGGTAGGCACCGGGCGTGCCGTCCTGCATGACGACGTTGAAGAAGTAGCCGCCCATCACGCCGACGACGCTCACCATGCCGTTGAGCAGCACCGACACGAGCATCGCCGCCAGCACCCGAGGCACCACGAGCCGATGGATCGGACTCACCCCGAGCACTTCCATGGCGTCGATCTCTTCGCGGATCTTCCTACTGCCCAGATCCGCACAGATCGCGCTGCCACCCGCACCCGCGATCAGCAACGCCGTCACGATCGGACTGGCCTGCTGGATGATCGCGAGCACGCTGGCCGCACCCGTGAACGACTGCGCGCCGATCTGCCGCGTCAGACTCCCGAGCTGCAACGCGATGACCGCGCCGAACGGAATGCTGACGAGAGCCGTGGGCAACACCGTCACGCTGACGATGAACCAGCTCTGCTGGATGAACTCCCGCAACTGGAACGGCCGACGGAACGTGGTCCGCACGACGTCGATCCCGAGCTGGCACAGCTTGCCGGTCTCCCGCAGCGCACCGGCACCGGGGAACGAGGCCTGCGTGGTCACAGAACACCACCCTGCCGAGGCCACGGACTAGGCGTCTGCGCACCAGCGTGCACGCCGTACCGAACCTGCTCCTCAGCCGTGAGGCTGGCGATGATCCCCTGCTGAGCCTCGTAGGGCAGCTGGTGGATGATCGTCATGACCCGGTCTTTCCGCCGCCGCACCGCATCGCGATACGGCAACCCGGGCGTCGGCTCCAACTGCGGCACGATCCCGCGAACATCACCTTCGGGCGACCCGTCCGAGTGCCCGGCGTCCGCGTGGGCCTGCTCGGCAGCCATCGTCGCCGTGTCCTTCTCCTCGGACATGCCGATGGGCCCGAGCCGCCGCCCGTTCAAGAACTGCTCGACCACAGGCTCGTCGCTGGTCAACAACACCTCACGAGGCCCGAACATGACCAACTCGCGCCGGAACAACATGCCGAGGTTGTCCGGCACGGTCCGCGCGATGTTGATGTTGTGCGTGACGATCAGAATGGTCGCGTCGATCTGAGCGTTGAGATCGATCAACAACTGACTCAGGTACGCCGTCCGCACCGGGTCCAACCCGGAGTCCGGCTCATCGCAAAGAATGATCTCGGGATCCAGCACCAGCGCGCGGGCAAGCCCAGCCCGCTTGCGCATACCCCCGGAAATCTCACCGGGCAACTTCTTCTCGGCCCCGACCAGGCCGACCATCTCCATCTTCTCGAGCACGATGCGCCGAACCTCGGCCTCCGTCTTGCGGGTGTGCTCCCGCAACGGAAACGCGATGTTGTCGTACAGGTTCATCGACCCGAACAACGCGCCGTCCTGAAACAGCACGCCGAACATCTTCCGAATCTCGTACAACCGGTGCTCGGAGCACTGCACGAGATCCGTCCCGTTGATGACGATCTTCCCGCGCTCAGGCTTCAACAACCCGACCAACGACTTCAGGAACACGCTCTTGCCGGTACCGGACGGCCCGAGCATCACGCTGACCTCACCAGGCGGGATCGTGAGCGTGACGTCCTGCCAGATGGTCTGCTTGCCGAAGGACTTGGTCAGACCCTCGACGACCACCTCGACGCCCATCCGCACCTCCGCACACACGCCCAGGAACGCCGCAGCGATCGGCGTCACACCTGGGCAACGAGTTCGTTCGCGGCAGGTTACTCACCAGTTGGCCTAATGCCGGTTGCGTTCAGATAACAGCACGCAGGGTGACCTCGCAAAACGGGCAAGCCCCCGTAGACCACTGCCTGACAACCGGGAATTTCGACCGAACTGTGAGTTGAGGCACACCGCCCACGCGGCGGGCAGGTAGAGCGCCAAGCAGCCGAGCTCTAAGCCCAACCGCAGTCGCGAACGCAAGGTGACCACCGTCTTGGCTTCGGCGCGAGGTGCCAACCGCCAGCCACCGATGTAAGCCGCCCACCTACGAAACCTGGCGTGGCGAAGCGAAGCGAGCCCGAACGGGCTGATCAGCTCTGGGAAGCGGTCCCGCCGTTCATGGCGATTGGGGCTTGACCTTGAGGGGCTGGATGCCAACCTGTCCGGTCCGGCCGGGGCGTACTACTCCCCGGCCTTTGAGGCCGCGAATGCATCCAGCTAGAGGCTCAAGGTCAAGCCCCAATCGCAACCCACTTCTTTCGTCACTGCCTGATGGACCACCCTCGCAACCGCAACCCAACCAACAAAACGCAACCAACCCCGCTGAAACGTGAGGTCACGAACGCAACCGAACCCCAAACACAGCAAAACGGGCGTGCACCCCCGTTGAAAGGTGCACGCCCGTCAAGGCAAATCAAACGCCAGCCCCCAAAGGGGCCCAGATCACTTGAGGGTGATCTTGGCGCCGGCAGCCTCGAGCTTCTCCTTGGCGGCGTCGGCGACGTCCTTCGCCACGCCCTCCAGGATCGCCTTCGGAGCGGACTCGACCAGCTCCTTGGCCTCCTTCAGGCCCAGGCCCGAGACGACCTCGCGGACGACCTTGATGACCTGGATCTTCTTGTCGCCGGCCGACTCGAGGACGACGTTGAAGTCCGTCTGCTCCTCGACCTCGGCAGCAGCGCCACCACCGGCGGGGCCGGCAACGACAGCGGCGACCGGAGCCGCGGCGGTGACCTCGAAGGTCTCTTCGAACTGCTTCACGAACTCGGACAGCTCGAGGAGGGTCATCTCCTTGAACGCGTCGAGCAGCTCTTCGGTGCTGAGCTTCGCCATGATCGGCGGTCCTTTCTAATCTCCCGCGCGAAAGCGTCGGGCGTGTCTTTGGGTGATCAGCTTTCGGCGGGAGCGTCGGCCTCGGCGGCGGGAGCCGCGGCGGCCTTCTTCTCCTGCAGGGCAGCAGCCAGGCGAGCGACCTGGGAAGCCGGGGCGTTGAACAGACCCGCAGCCTTGGCCAGGTTGCCCTTCATCGCGCCCGCGAGCTTCGCGAGCAGCACCTCACGGCTTTCGAGGTCCGCGATGGCGGTGACCTCGTCGACCGAGAGCGGGCGGCCATCCATGTAGCCGCCCTTGATGATCAGGGCCTTGTTGTCCTTCGCGAAGTCGCGGATCGCCTTGGCGGCGTCCACGGGCTCGCCCTCGACGAACGCGATGGCGGTCGGACCGGACAGAAGAGCCTCGAGGCCCTCCACGCCGGCGTCCGCGGCAGCGAGCTTGACGAGAGTGTTCTTCGCGACGGTGTACTTGGTGCCCGCGCCGAGAGCGCGACGCAGCGTGGTGAGCTGCGCCATGGAGAGGCCACGGTACTCAGTGACAACCGCTGCCGAGCTGGTGCGGAACTGATCCGCAAGCTCAGCGACCGCCGTAACCTTCGTGGGCTTCGCCATGATCGCCTCCTCTCTGGGCTGGGTTAGACCGCCAGTCAGGAGAAGGTCCCGAAACAACAAAAACGCCCTCGCGCACAAGCAGCACGGGGCGTCACACAGAGAAACTCTGAAGCCTCGTCCTCCCTGCGCGGGCCGCCCGTGTTGCAACGGGGCCTTCGTTCTCCTCGCGGAGACAACCTGCGGTCTTCGGTAGAACCACGAAAAGACTACTCGACTGTGTACGGCCGCTCCAAATCGGCATGATGTGACCTGTGACCGACGAGCCCGGCAAGGACCTCGCGCCCCGCCAGCCACAGCCGCCGCAACCACTGCCGCAGCAACCGCCCGCCCCGCAGGTGGACCCGGAGCAGCTGCGGCAGTTCCAGGAGTTCCAGCGGTTCCAGGAGTTCCAGCGCTACCAGGAGGCGACGGGTCAGGCGCCCCAAGCGCCGAAGCAGCAGGGCAAGCGCTGGTGGCTCGTCGTGCTGGGCAGCAGCATCTTCTGGCGCGCCCTGTTCTTCCTGACCGTCGTCGGCACCGCGATGTGGGCCTACAACCACTACTTCGGCGTCGACGACCCCGGCGACATCGCCCAAGGCAGCGGCGGCGTCACCGGTGTGGCGCAGGGTCCTCGTTCGCCCACCGGTCAGCAGGGCACGGTCGGCCTGTTCTACAACCACATCGGGCAGAAGAACCCCGATCTCGGTTGCCCGCTGATGGTGTACGAGCCCACCAGGGCCAAGTTCGCGCAGGCGTACGGCGCCGCGGACTGCAAGGAAGCCTTCACGAAGCTGAACGCCGAGGTCACCAGCGTCGCGAAGTACGAGCAGATCAGCTTCCCGCCGGAGATGATGAAGACCCCGACGACCGACAAGATCACGGTCGACTCGTGCCTGCTGAGCATCGACGGCGGGCCGCGGCTCGGCACGTTCGTCGTCGAGAAGATCAAGAACGGCTGGGTGATCACCGACTGGAGCCCCAGCACCTGTGGTTGATTGGGGTGCATGCCAAACGCACTGGGGGTGCCCAGCCCCGACAAGGTCGAGTACATGGCCGACGCCGCCTCGCTGGGTCGTGACTACAAGCACCAGATGCTCGTCTCGCTCGACCTGAAGCCCGGCCACACCGTTCTCGACGTCGGCTGCGGCCCCGGTACCGACTTACCCGTGATGGCCGACGCGGTCACGACGTCCGGCCGGGTCATCGGCGTCGACCTGGACCCGCGGATGGTGGCCGCGGCCGGCAGCTTCCTGAACTTCTACCCGCAGGTCGACGTCCGCCAGGGCGACGCGCACGCGTTGCCGGTGAACGACGCCACCGCCGACCGCGCCCGCATGGACCGCGCGCTCCAGCACGTCGAGAACCCGGCACAGGTCCTCACCGAACTCCACCGGGCCCTGAAGCCCGGCGGCCTGCTGCGCATCGCGGAACCCGACTGGGACGCCCTGCTGGTCGACGGCGACCTGGAGATGAACAGGCAGTTCAACCGGTTCGTCTGCGCGAACATGGTCCGCAACTCGACCATCGGCCGCGAACTCCCCCGGCTCGCCAGAGACGCGGGGTTCGAGGTCGAGAACGTCACCGCGGCCACGACCGTCATCCGCGACTTCGCCAGGGCCGACTACACGCTCGCCCTGAGCCGCAACACCGAACGGGCGATCCGCGCCGGTGCGATCGAGCGCGCGGACGGTGAGCGCTGGGTCGCCGAACTCCGCGAGGGCGACTTCCTGGCGTCAGTGACGGTCTTCCTGCTGGCCGCCCGCAAGCCCTTGTGACACAACGCCGAACGACTCCACGGCGCGGGCCAGGCTCTCCTGCCCGCGCCCGGAGTCGACCTGCTGATCCACCAACGCCTTGACCGCGTCGAGCCCCGCGAACGGCACGCCCTGCGTCCGTGCGGCCCTGATCAGCGTGGCCAGCCCCGACTGGTTCATCGCGAGGCTCGACTCCGCGTTGTCGTAGCTCGAGGCATCGATCTCGGCGGCGAACGTCGTCAGCGCCGGCTGGAGGTCGGTCAGCCAGGACGCGAGCAGCGGCGTGAGATCGGAAACCCCGATTCCGTTCGCCCGCGCCAGGGCCGCCGCGTGCAGGAACCCACCGAGCAGCCCGTACATCCCGGCCAGGATCGCCACGTCGTACCCGGACGCACGGCCCGCGTCCGCACCGAGGTACGTCACCTTTCCCAGCAGCGCCAACGACTTCCGCTCGGCGACCGCGGCCGATCCGCTGTAGATGATCGACGACGCGTCGGTGCCGATCGTCTGCGGCACCGCGTAGACGGCGCCGTGCAGGTACTCGGCACCTCGCTCATCGGCCCACGCGGCCAAGTCGCGAGCGTCGTCCGGAGTGCCTGAGGTGAGGTTGACCAACGCCTTGCCACGCACGTCCACGTCACGCAGAACCTGTTGTGCCGCATCATGATCGAGCACGGCGACAACCACGAGTTCACTGGCCGCCACCGCTTCCGACGCACTCCCCGCCACGGTCGCCGCGAGCCCGGACGCCTTCGCCGCGGAACGGTTCCAGACCGTCACCGGATGGCCGCCGCGCACGAACGTCTCCGCCAGCGCACGTCCCAGATTTCCCAGTCCCAGCAAGGTGATCGCTTCAGCTGTCATGCCTCCAGCCTCGCCGCGAGTGATCGTTCCGACCAGTGACCGGAATGACCCCTGTCACCAAATTCCTGCCATAGGCTGGGAGGCATGAGCGCTGGTTCGGTGGCCCTGATCGTCCCCGGCGACTTCGGCGTCGCGGACCTGTACGAGCTGGGCATCCCGGCGGCGGTCTTCGGCACGCCGCAGCCGGACCTCGCCGACCCCTGGTACGAGTTGTGGTTGTGCGGCACCGGAAACCGCACCCGCGAGACCACGCCGAGCTTCACGCTGAACAGCACCCACACGCTGAACGACGTCACACGCGCGGACACCGTCATCGTGTCGTGGGTGCCGGACGAGGTCTTCGAGGAGAACGCCCCGGTCCCACCCGACCTGATCGAAGCCCTGCGCGAAGCCCACCGCAACGGCGCCCGGATCGTGTCGGCGTGCGTGGGCGCCTACGCGTTGGCCGAAGCCGGTCTGCTGGACGGAAAACGGGCCACCGCGCACTGGATGCACACGGCGTTGCTGGCGGAGCGCTACCCGAAGATCCAGGTCGACGCATCGCAGCTCTACGTCGACGAGGGCGACGTCCTCACCAGCGCCGGCATGAGCGCGGGCCTCGACCTCTGCCTGCACCTGGTCCGCCGCGACCTGGGCGCCCAGGTCGCGAACCAGCTGGCGCGCCGGATGATCGTCCCCGGCCACCGCCCCGGCCACCTGGGCCAGTACGTCGACCTCTCGGTCCCGGCCACCGACGAACAGGGCCTCACCCCGGTGCTCGACTGGGCCCGTGCCCGCCTCGACGAACCGCTGACGATCGAGATCCTGGCCCGCCAGGCCGCGATGAGCCCGCGCACCTTCTACCGCAAGCTCCACGCCACCACGGGCACGACGCCGCTGCAGTGGCTGCTCAACGAACGCATCACCAGGGCGCAGGTGCTGCTGGAGTCGACCGACCTGCCGATGGAGAAGATCGCGGCGCTCAGCGGCATCGGTACGGCCAACAACCTCCGCCACCACTTCCTCAAGCAGGTCGGCAAGTCTCCGACCGACTACCGCAGGAACCGGTCCTGAACAGCAGAAAGGCCCCCGGCGCGAAACCGGGGGCCTTTCTCAGCTAGCTAACGAACCGCGGAGGCTCAGGCCTCGTCGACCAGCATGTTGCGGGTGCGGTTCGGGTCGACCGGGATGCCGGGGCCCATCGTCGTGGAGACGGTGACCTTCTTGACGTACCGGCCCTTGGCGGCGGACGGCTTGGCGCGGAGCACCTCGTCCAGCGCGGCGGCGTAGTTCTCGACCAGCTTCTCGTGGTCGAACGACACCTTGCCGATGACGAAGTGCAGGTTGGCCTGCTTGTCCACGCGGAAGTTGATCTTTCCGCCCTTGATGTCGTTGACGGCCTTCGAGACCTCGGGGGTCACGGTGCCCGTCTTCGGGTTCGGCATCAGGCCACGCGGGCCGAGGATGCGGGCGATGCGACCGACCTTCGCCATCTGGTCGGGGGTCGCGATCGCGGCGTCGAAGTCGAGCCACCCACCCTGGATGCGCTCGATCAGCTCGTCGGTGCCGACAGCGTCCGCACCGGCGGCCTCGGCCTCAGCGGCCTTGTCACCGGTTGCGAAGACGATCACGCGGGCGGTCTTGCCCGTACCGTGCGGCAGATTCACGGTGCCGCGGACCATCTGGTCGGCCTTGCGAGGGTCGACGCCGAGGCGAATCGCGACCTCGACGGTGGCGTCCAGCTTCACCTTGGACGTTTCCTTGGCGAGCTTGGCGGCCTCCAGCGGCGAGTACAGCCGCTCACGGTCCACCAGCTCGGCGGCGGCCTTGTAGGCCTTGCTGCGCTTCATTTCCGACTGTCCTTTAGTTCAGAGATCAGTTCGTGGTTCGTGAGCCGCGCTCGGCTCTCCCACGCTTTCCAAAGGGGGTGCTGCGATCAGCCTTCGACCGTGATGCCCATGGAACGGGCGGTACCGGCGATGATCTTCGCGGCCTGGTCGATGTCGTTCGCGTTCAGGTCGACCATCTTGACCTGGGCGATGCTGCGAACCTGCTCCATGGTCACCTTGGCGACCTTGACGCGGTGCGGCTCGCCGCTGCCCTTGTCGACACCAGCGGCGGCGAGGATGAGTCGCGCGGCCGGAGGGGTCTTCAGCTTGAAGTCGAACGAGCGGTCTTCGTACACGGAGATCTCGACCGGCACGACCTGACCGCGCTGCGACTCGGTCGCGGCGTTGTAGGCCTTGCAGAACTCCATGATGTTGACGCCGTGCTGACCCAGCGCGGGACCAACGGGAGGCGCCGGGTTGGCGGCACCAGCCTTGATCTGCAGCTTGATGATCGCTGACAGCTTCTTCTTCTTGGGAGGCATTGTCCGTACTTCCTGTTATTGCAGTGTCCGCGCGTGGCTCTGCCAGCCGCCGCGTGGCCGATCGGTCATCCGGTGAGGGAGACCGCTCAGATCTTGGAGACCTGGCTGAACGACAGCTCGACCGGCGTCTCCCGGCCGAAGATCGACACCAGGACCTTCAGCTTCTGGCCGTCCGCGTTGACCTCGCTGATCGTTGCGGGCAGCGTGGCGAACGGGCCGTCCATGACCGTGACCGACTCGCCGACCTCGAAGTCGACCTCGATGGTCGGCTTCGGCGCGCTGGTGGAGGCGGCCTTCTTGCCCTCGGCCGGCTTCTGCTCCTGCTGCGGCAGCAGGAACTTCAGCACCTCGTCGATCGTGAGGGGCGAGGGCTTGGAGGTGGCTCCGACGAACCCGGTCACGCCCGGCGTGTTGCGGACGGCGCTCCAGGACGCGTCGGTGAGCTCCATGCGGACCAGGATGTAGCCGGGCAGCACCTTGCGCTGCACCAGCTTGCGCTGGCCGTTCTTGATCTCGGTGACCTCTTCGGTCGGCACCTCGACCTGGAAGATGTAGTCCTCCATGTCGAGCGTGTGAATACGAGTCTCGAGGTTCGCCTTGACCTTGTTCTCGTAACCGGCGTACGAGTGCACGACGTACCAGTCGCCGGGCGCGCGGCGCAGGGCCTGGCGCAGCTCTTCGGCGGGGTCCTCGGGCTCTTCGTCGATCGGCGTCTCGTCGATCGCGAGAACGTCGGCGTCCTCTTCGGACTCGTCGTCGTTCTCGTCCGCAGCGTCGGCGTCGACAGCGTCGTCCTCGGAGTCCACAGCCTCCGACTCGACCGTCTCGTCGGCGGCGGTGTCCTCGGACACCTCGTCGTCGATGAGGTCGGTCTTCTCCTGGGCGTCAACGCCGTGGTCGGAGCTCACTGTGGATCTCGCTTCCTGGTTGCAGCGGCAGCTGTCCGGCTCAGCCGAACAACTCGAAAACAGCCGCGCCGAAGCCGAGGTCGAGAGCCCACACGAGCGCAACCATGAAGACCACGAACACCAGCACGACGCCGGTGTAGGTGACCAACTGCTTGCGCGTCGGCCAGATCACCTTGCGGAGTTCGCTGACGACCTCACGGATGTAGCGGAAACCCCGCCCGATCAGCGAGGGACGCTTTTCCTGTCCTTCACGGGTCTTGGTCGGGCGACCCTTCTTCGCGTCCTCGTCCGACTCGTCGGACTTGGCGACGCTCTTCTTCGACTCAGCGCTGCTGCCGTCCTTGCGGGCGGCTGGGCGAGAGGAGGCACGACGTTCACGTCGCGCCGCAGCGTTGGACGGCCGGTTCGCGCTGTCGCGCTCCTCCGGCTGGTCCTGCTCGCGGCCCTCGCTCATGCCGTCCTCCACTCCACCCATGACGCGCTTTGACAGCAGGGGCGACAGGACTTGAACCTGCAACCTGCGGTTTTGGAGACCGCTGCTCTGCCAGTTGAGCTACACCCCTTTGAGATCCCGAGTGGGGATCCCCTGGCCAAGCAGGAAGTGTACGGGAGCCTGTCCCGTCCATTCCAACCAGACCGCTCAAGCACTTGCCGAGCGGCCTGTCGCACAGCCTACCCACACGCAGGCCGAGAACACGAATCAGGGTCGTGCAACTGAAGCACGATCCAGGCCCAAATCTCGCTTGAGCACCGCAAACACCACCGGACCGGGTTGTCCGGTGGTGTTCTTGATCACAAGATCAGCCGACCCGCACGCGGGCGAAAGCACCTGTCAACACCGACTTGCCGTCAAAAGCGGCGTTGATGTTGACCTTCACAGTTCCGTCCTCGAAGTCCTTGGTGACCTTCGCGGTGACCTCGACCAGGGCACCTTCGTCGTCGTTCGGCACCACGACGGGCCGGCCGAAGCGGCAGCCGTACTCGACGATCGCACCGGGGTCGCCGATCCACTCGGCGACGATCCGGGACGCCACGGCCATCGTCAGCATGCCGTGCGCGATGACGTCCGGGAGGCCGACGTCCTTGGCCGTCTTCTCGTTCCAGTGGATGGGGTTGAAGTCCAGCGAGGCGCCCGCGTAGCGGACGAGGTCGGCGCGCTTGAGACGCACGGACAACGCCGGCAGCTCGGTACCCACGGCAGCGTTCGTCACGCGTCTTCTCCCCTCACGACGAGCATCGACTTGGCGGTGGCGACGAGCTCGCCGTCGACCGTGCTGATCTCCGTCCGCACGTTGACCATGTCGTTGCCCATGCGGGAGTTGATGGCGTCGATGTGCGCCACGCACACGAGCTGGTCGCCCGCGGTGATGGGGCGGTGGTGGATGAAGTTCTGGTCGCCGTGCACGACGCGGCTGTAGTCGAGCTTCAGCTCCGGGTCGAACATGACCGTCTCGTTCGTCTTCATCGACACGACGATCGCGAACGTCGGCGGCGCGATGACGTCCCTGTGCCCCAACGCCTTCGCCGCGTCGGCGTCGAAGTAGGCCTGGCTGGTCGCGCCGATCGCCTCGGCGAATTCGCGGATCTTCTCGCGGCTCACGTCGTACGGCTGCGACGGCGGATAACTGCGTCCGGTGAAAGCGGGGTCAAGAGGCACCTGAAGAGCCTATATGCGACGAGGCCCGCCCCACGTGTGGGACGGGCCTCGGTCGAAAGCTTCGCTACGCGCTCAGCGGGTTTCCTTGTGCGCGCGGTGCGTCTTGCAGTTCGGGCAGAACTTCTTGATCTCCAGGCGGTCCGGGTCGTTGCGCCGGTTCTTCCTGGTGATGTAGTTCCGGTGCTTGCACTCCTCGCACGCGAGGGTGATCTTGGGGCGTACGTCGGTTGCAGCCACGGTCCTTGCCTTCCTGAGAGCACACGAGACCCCGTGAACCCAGTCCGGGCTTACCGTCTGGCGGGGCGGGCAACGTCGCTGCCCGGGGGTGTGGGGGCTTGGCCCCCAAAATTATGGCGGAGTGAGGAAGGTCCGCGCTCTTCGCGGACAGACCCCACCCACTCACGTAGCGGTGGCCGGACTTGAACCGGCGACACAGCGATTATGAGCCGCTTGCTCTACCAACTGAGCTACACCGCTTTAACACAACTACAAGCCGCAGCGCTCAGCACTGCGGCCAGTAGTGGAGCCCCTTTACGGAATCGAACCGTAGACCTTCTCCTTACCATGGAGACGCTCTGCCGACTGAGCTAAAGGGGCTTGCTCTTTCGTTCTTGCCGAGCAAGGAGAACTCTACAACACAGGGCAACCAAGAACGAAATCCGGGGGTCCCTTAGTGGACCAAGGTGAGCACCGTCTCATCGCGAGCACCCCTGACCTGCACCGTTCGGGCGCGCAGCCACGCCTCGAAGCGGTCCTCGGACAGCGGCCGGGAGATCAGGTAGCCCTGGGCCACGTCGCAGCCCATCCCGACCAACTGGTCACGGGCGGCGTCGTCCTCGACGCCTTCGGCGACCACGACGAGACCGAGCGAGTGCCCGAGCTCCACGATCGACCGGACCACGGCCATGTCGCCGAGGTCCGTGCCCATCCCGAGCACGAACGACTTGTCGATCTTCACCTCGTCCACCGGCAGCTGGCGCAGGTACGCGAGTGACGAGTAGCCGGTGCCGAAGTCGTCGACCGCCAGCACGACGCCGATCGCGTGCAGGCGCCGCAGCACCGGCAGAGCGCGTTCGGGGTCGGCCATGACGCCCGACTCGGTGAGTTCGAAGGTCAGCAGGCCCGAAGGCACGTCGTGGCGTTCCAGCGCGGCCTCGACGCGGTTCGGGAAGTCCTCGTCGCCCAAGGTCCGCACGGACAGGTTGACCGCGATGGACATCCGCAGCCCGCGGTCGAGCCAGCGGCGCACCCGTTCGAGAGCGCGGTCCATCACGAAGTCCGTCAGCACGTCCACGAGTCCGGTGGCCTCGACGGCCGGCACGAACTCGTCCGGGTCGACGCGGCCGAACTCGGGATGTGTCCAGCGCACCAACGCTTCCGCGCCCACGACCTGACGGGACGGCAGCGCGACCTTCGGCTGGTAGTGCACCGAGATCTGGCCGGTCTCGACGGCCTGGCGGAACTGCGTGACGAGCTGGAAGCGGCGCAGGAACAGGTGGCCCATCGACGGCGCGTAGGCCTTCACCGGCGTGCCCTCGGACGTCGCGCGCACGGCCACGTCGGCCCGTTGCAGCAACACGTCGGGGTCCGGGTCCTCGGTCTCGGAGTCGGCCTTCGAGGCGTAACCGACGACTGCGGAGGCCTCGACCGTCAGGCGATCGACGGGGTATGGCACGGAAAGTCCCGCACGCAGACGTTCGGCGGTTTCGTGCGCAGTGGCCGCACGCTCGTCGTCGAGGTATGCGGCGAATGCACCGCCCTCGAGCCGTGCGAGCGGCACGTCCGCACCGAGTGCGTCACGCAGGCGACGTCCGGCGGCGACGACCATCCGGTTGCCCCAGGCCTGGCCCAGCGCGTCGGAGACGGTAGACAGGATGTCGAGGTCGATGCGCAGCACCACACCCCGCTGGGACTCGCGCAACGGCTCCGCGCACGCCTCGCGGAAGCCCGCGCGGTTCAGCAGGCCGGTCAGCGGGTCGTGGTAGGCGTCGTGGCGCAGGCGGGCGAGCAGGCGGCGGTTGTCGACGGCCGTCGCGAGGTGCGAGGCCAACGTGCGCAACAGCTGGATGTCGGCCTTGCCGAACCCGCGCCAGCGCGAGAGCCGGTCGTGGGCCTCGACGGCGCCGAGCAGTTGGGTCGCGCCGCGCAACGGGACGACCAGCGCCTCCTGCGCGTCGCGGCGCAGCAGGGCCTCGGTGACGTCCTCGGTCGCATCGGCCACGCGGTAGTAGCGGACGTGCGTGCCGGGCAGTTGGAGAACCGGGTCCTCGCGCACGGCACGGGGGTCCGTCGCGGCCATCTCGTCGGGCAGCGGTTCGCCGGCGACGAGGGTGATCATGGCTTCCTGCGGGTCGGTGCGCAGGCGCAGCACGACCCTGTTCGCGTTGAGCTGCTCGCGGATGCGTTCCGCGATGAGCTGCCACTCGTCCTCTTCGACGCCGGTGGTGAGGTCGTCGTCGGGCTGGCGCGGGCCGGTGCCGTGCTGGCCCGAACGCGCGACGCGGAGGCTGACCTCGCTCAACGCCTCCAGGTCGCGCTGTTCGCGCAGCAGTCCGGAGTAGGCGAGGTAGGTGGCCACGATGCCCGCGAGCACCAGGACGATGAGGACGCCGCCCCACTCGGTGGTGGTGACGATCTGGTAGCCGACGAGGCCGGCCGAGGTGTTCAGCAGCGCCACGACCAGCGTCTGGAGCACGAGACGCACGCTGTTGCCGACGCGCATCGACTTGCCCATGAGGCGCAACGCGATGAGGCCCAGCACGCTCGCGAGCAGCGGCACGGTGATGGTGCCGACGAACGCGCCCGCCCAGAACGGCCCGCCCTTGCCGAGCATGTTGTTCACGGCGGTCGCGGCCGCGAAGGCCACGGAGATCTCCATGAACATGAGGCCCGCGTTGTAGACGGCGCGGTCCAGGATCCGGCGGCCGAGCAACGTGCCGACGCCCGCGACCACGTGCGCGGCGAGCACGATCTCGAACGGCGCCACCAGCAAGCCCAGCACCAGCGGGATCTCGGTGAAGGAGATCGTCCAGGCGACGCCGCTGCGGACGTCGACGTTGATCGCGAGCTGTTCCGCCAGCAGGAAGCCGACGACGAGCAGCGGGCCGATCCAGAACAGGGAGGTGGTCTCCCGCTCCGGCAACCAGGCCGCGACCATGCCCGCGCAGACGATGCCGGCCACCAGGAGGGTGACGGCGAACGCGCTGAACGCGCGGTTGGTCGACTTGGCCGACCAGGCGGCCGAGTCCGACACGGGGGCCGACGCTCGGTCGGACATCCAGCCTCCTCGTCGGCCTGGGTGGGGGGACCTCTAGGCGTGACTGAGGGGTCCCGCACTTGGCGATCAGGACCCCTCCAGGGGCACCAATGTACCCCGCTCGGGGGACGAAATGGCAGGTCGAGCACGTTTGGTGACGTCGATTCACCCAGACGTGGCTACCCGGAGAGGTGTCCCCGGAGCACCGTCACAGCCCTCCCCGAGAGCAGTACGCGATCTTGTGCAAGGGTCGCGCGCACGAACCCGCCACGGGGTGACGCCTGCTCCGCCAGCAGGTCAGCCCGGTTCAGCCGGGGCACCCAATAGGACGCAAGGGTGCAGTGGGCCGATCCGGTGACGGGGTCCTCCGGCACGCCGACGGCCGGATAAAAGCAGCGGCTGACGATGTCCGCATCTCCGTCGCCGACGGCCGTCACAATCACTCCGCGTGACTGAATTTGTGCCAGTCCTTGGACATCAGGTCGCAGAGAACGGACCTCCGCGGCGCTCTCCAACTCGATCAGGAAGTCGAAGCGCCCGCGCGACACGGACTTGATCGTCGCATGTGGCAGCGCTTCCGCTAGACCGATTGGCGGGTCAATCAACTCTGGAGGGTCCGCGGGGAAGTCCATGCGGACCCATCCATCGTCATTTGTGCATGTGAGCACCCCACTACGCGTGGTGAACGCCTGTTCGCCGCCCAGCACGTGCGCGGTCGCGAGGGTGGCGTGCCCGCAGAGGTCCACCTCGGCCTCCGGCGTGAACCAGCGCAGGTGGTTGTCGGGCGTGACGAAGGCCGTCTCGGCGTGCTTCATCTCGGCCGCGACCTGCTGCATCCAGGCGTCCTCGCGCGGTTCGGTCAGGAGCACGACTCCGGCGGGGTTGCCCGCGAACGGCCGGTCGGTGAAAGCGTCGACGACGTAGATCTCCACAACACCGACCCTGCCATGCTCAGATGGGCCGTGGCCGAGACTTTTTCCTACCGCGAAACAGATCCGGACTCCCTGCTCGCGACCTGGGGACCACTGCGCCTGCACGCGCTGACCTGGCACGATGGCTGTGACCTGCCGTCGCTGCTCGACGAGTGGGAGACCAGGCTGACCGGCCTGGACGACCTCGAGACCGCGGCGATGGTGACGGTGCCGAGCCACGAGACGGCGAGCACGCTGCCGTTGATCCACCGCGGGTTCGCGCCGTTGACCGTCATCGCCGAACGTCTGGCCGGTCGGACTGCTCCCGCGCGGCCGTCCGCCGTGGTCGTGCGTCCGGCCGTGCGTGCCGATCTCGACGTCGCGCTGGAAATCAACATGCACACCGTTCGGTACGACGCGGCGTTCGGCATGGTCACCGAACGCCCGAACACGGCCGAACACCTGCGTGCCGCGCTGGCCGAGGTGCTCGACCGCGACCACGAGGCGATGTGGCTGGCGGTTTCGGGCGACACGCCCGTCGGCATGCTTTACGTCGACATGCCGCAGGACGCGGGGTGGATGGACCGCTTCGCCTCGGCGCGGCCGTTCGCGTACCTCGGTCATCTCGGCGTGCGGCCTGATGCGCGCGGCACGGGCGCAGGCGGCGCGTTGCTCGCCCACGCGCACGACGTCCTGGACTCGTCCGGGGTGGCGTCGACGCTGCTCCACCACGCCCTGCCGAACCCGCGCTCGACGCCGTTCTGGAATTCGAACGGGTACCGCCCGCGGTGGACGACGTGGGTTCGCCGGCCCGCGTTGCGCGCGTCGTCCGGCGTGTCGGCGCAACCCGAACGGCCTAGTGGGACATGATCTACCCGTTCACACAAGCGAAGAACCCAAACGAACCCGTACTTGTGGAACGAATCCGGCCTCTATTTCGACAAAGGGGTAAGCGGATTCGGACGCCACACCTGGGGGGTCGACATGGAACTCAGTGCCAGAGCGAGAGCGATGCTGCGGGCGGTCGCCGCGGGCCGCGCCGAGGTGACCGGCGGTGCGGAGCCCGATCTGTACGTCGACGGCCTGCCGTGTTGCGACCGGACGGCGACGCACGACCTCGTGCACGCCGGCCTGCTGCGCCCCTCGCAGCCCACGAGCTTCGGCCTGCGCGTCGGTGCGGAACTGACCGACGACGGCCGCGCGGCACTCGCCGCCTGCTGAACGGCGCGTTGATCGCCCAATGATCGAACATCTGTTCGACATGGGGTATGCTCCGCGCTGAGGCCGGCACGCAAGAGAGAGGAAGCTCTTGCGCGCCGGCTTCAACCTTCTTCGCTCACGCGACCTTCTGACCCGTGGCGACGTTCAGCCGGTTCCAGACGTTGATCGCGGAGATCGCGATCGTGAGCCCCGCCAGCTGCTCCTCGCTCCAGTGCTTCGCCGCCTCGGCCCACACGCCGTCGCTGACGTGCACGTGCGTCATCTCCTCGGCGAGCGCGAACGCCGCCTTCTCCGCGTCGGTGTAGTACGGCACGTCCCGCCAGCCGGCCACGGCGAGGATCCGCTCGTCGGTCTCGCCCGCCTTGCGCAGCAGCTTGCCGTGGAAGTCGATGCACACCCCGCAGCTGTTGATCAGGCTGACGCGGAGGTAGACCAGCTCCAGGAAGGTCTTGTCCAGCCCGGTCCTCTCCGCGGCCTCGGACAGCCCCAGCAGCGCCTTCATCGCACCGGGCACCGACATCATCGGGTTGGCGATCCTCATCTTCGTTCTCCCTGTCTCTTCCGTCTGGTACCTGCTCGACCCGGCAGGTCCGGAAGATGTGACAGGTCGTTCGAAGATTTTTTACACGTGGACGCCCTGGCCCAGCCCGCCGTCGACGGCGAGTTCGGAGCCGGTCGTGAAGGTGGCGTCGAAGCCGAGGAACAGCACGGCGTCCGCGACCTCGTCCATCGTGCCGTGACGCTTCAACGGCGTCATGCGGTCGCCGATCTCCTTGAACTCCTGCAACGTCTCCGGCGACGCGCCGACCACACCCATCGACGGGGTGTCGATGAAGCCGGGACTGACGACGTTGACCCTGATGGCGCGCGGCGCGAGTTCGGCGGCGAACCCCCTGGCGAACGACCGCACGGCCGCCTTGGCAGCGGCGTAGAGGGTCAGTCCTTCGGCACCCTGTTCGGTGGCGACGCTGGTCGTGAAAACGATCGCGCCGCCGTCGTTGATCAGCGGGGCCAGGCGTTGGGCGGTGAAGAACGCGCCCTTGGTGTTGATGTCGAACGTGCGGTCGTAGTCGTTCTCGGTGGCGTGCGGGAACGGCGTCAGCGTCGAGTAGCCGACGTTGACGAAGAGCAGGTCGATCCGGCCGAGTCGTTCCCGCACTTCGGTTTCGAGCTTCTCGACGTCGTGGAGGTTCGCCGCGTCCGACTTGACGACGTGCGCTTTGACGCCCTCGGCCTTCTCGGTGCTGCGGCCGGTGAGCAGCACCTCGGCGCCCCCGGCGACCAGCTTGTCGACCGTCGCGCGCCCCATGCCGTGCGTGCCGCCGGTGACGACGACCTTCTTCCCCAGATACTTCACTTGCGGATCCCCTCGATGATGCTCGCGATGCTGTGGTTGCCGTGGCCGAGGCGCTGGGCGCGTTCGAACACGCTGTGCAGGGCCTGCGGGACGGTGGCGTCGAGGCCTTGCTGCTCGTTCGCCTCGACCAGCAGGCGCAGCCCCGACACGTTGATGTCCAGCGCGGACACGTCGGTCTCGTAGTTCCGCGACTCGGTGGCCGCGCCCATCTCGGGCAGGTGCGTGGTCATCTCGCTCAGCCAGTCCATCGCCATCGGCGTGAACTGCCCGGGCTTGATGCCCGCGGAGCCCATCAGCGCGACCGCCTGGACGTAGCCGCCGAAGGTCGCCCACATGATGCCGAGCAGTGCGAGGTCGTAGAGCGCGGCGAGTCCCGCGTCCTCCCCCACGTACACCGGTTCGCCGAACGCGTCGAGCACGTGGTGGTTCTCGTTGCCGCTGAACAGGATCCTCGCGGTGTCGGTGCCGATCTGCTGCGGTACAGCCATGATCACGCCGTCGACGTACTCGACTCCGTTGTCTTCAGCCCACTGCGCGGTCTGCCTGGCCTGCTCCGGCGTGCCGGACGTCAGGTTGACGAGGACCTTGATCTCGTCGGTGAGCAACGGTTGCTGAACGTCGTAAGTGGACAGACAGGTGACGACGACGTCGCTCTTGAACGCTTCTTCAGGCGTTGCAACGGTTCTGGTGTTCTCGACGGTCTTGGGCGTGCGGTTCCAGACCGTGACTTCGTAGCCCTCTTCGACGAGGGCCCTGGCGAGCGCGCTGCCCATCCGGCCGAGGCCGAGCACGCTCACGGTCTTCTTGATCCCCATGCGTTCGATGCTGGTTTGATGCTGTCATTCCGACAAGTACCTACTATTTTGTCAGGTACCCACCTTTTGGTAAGGATCCAGCATGAAGCCACGGCAGTACGCCTGCGGACTGGACGCCGCGATCGACGTGATCGGCGGCCGCTGGAAGGCCCTCATCCTCTGGGCGCTGCACCACGGCCCGATGCGCACCGGCGAACTGCGCCGCTCCGTCTCCGGCATCAGCGAGAAGATGCTGATCCAGGTGCTGCGCGAGATGGAGGCGGACGAGATCGTGCACCGCGAGGTGTTCCACGAGGTCCCGCCCCGCGTCGAGTACTCGCTCACGGCTTTGGGAGTGCGCCTGAACGAGGCGCTGCTGCCGTTGGGCGACTGGGGCGAGGACAACATGCGCGCCATCGCCCGCCGCCGAGGTGTGGAACCGGCTCCTAGGCATTGAGCAGCAGGCGCGCTGACGTCCGTTGTCACCGGTCGAGGTAGACCACGGTGGCGTCGTCCGAGATCTTCTGCCGCGGCCAGTCCACGGCCTTGGCGTCTTCCTTCTCCACGGCGCGCATCCGGCGAATGAGGTCATCCGGCCCGTTGGCAGCCATCAGGTCCAACGCCTGCCGCCAGTCGAAGAGGTTGAACAGGTCGACCGCCCGCGCCGCCCCGTCCGACAGGATCGCCACCCGCCGCACGTCCTGAAGCGCCACCTCACCGGTCAGCGCGTGCTCGACGTCCTCGGTCTTCGCCCCGGCCGTCCGCTGCGTCTTCGTGTCACTCACGACGCGCAACTCCTGCTTGGTGTCCACCACCACCGTGGCGTCCCCGAGCACCAGGTACCGCAGCACGTCGTCCTTGATCTGCACCACCGCGATCGCCACCGACGGCGAGTCGGGATGATCGAGGTCGCACGTGCCCGCGTGCAGCTCGGCGGCCTGGTCGACGGCCTTCTTGAGCGCCTCTGCGGGGTCGAGGTGAGCGACCCGAAGGATCTCCGCGGCCAGCTGGTCGGCGAACCACCCGACGCCGTGCGCGCACCCGTTCTCGGGCTTCGCCGTGACGCCGTCGAGCACCGCCAGGAGGTTCGGCCCGACCAACGCCCGGTCCTCGCTCGGCGCCGTCGTTCTCCCGGCCTCCGTGGCCATCTGCGTACGCACTGAGATCCCCCTCGGTCCGGCCTCGCAAGGCTGCGCGCGAACGCTATCAAGGCCGGGAGCCCCGCATCGGCGACTCAGACGGTCGGAACGGTCCCGCCGTCGATCACGTACTCGGCGCCCACGATCGCCGAGGCGCGGTCCGAGACCAGAAACCCGACCAGGTCGGCGATTTCCTCGGTGCGCGCGAATCGCCCCAGGGGTACTCCGCCGAGGGAGTCGTAGATGGTCTGCTTCGCCGCTTCGCGGGTGAGTCCGTTGCCCTCGGCGATCCGGTCGACGAATCGTTCGTAGGCCTCGGTCTCGATCCCGCCGGGGCTGATCGCGTTGACCCGCACGCCGCGCGGCGCGAGCTCGTTGGCCAATCCCTTGCTGTACGTGCGCAGAGCGGCCTTCGCCGCCGCGTACGCCAGGGTCGCGTCGTGCTGGGGCAGTTCTCGCTGGATCGAGGTGAAGTGCAGCACCACGCCCGACCCGGACCCGATCATCGCCGGGAGCAGAGCCCGATCGAGCCGCACCGCTCCCAGGAAGTTGAGGTTCAGCTCGGTGAGCCACTGGTCGTCGGTGATGACCGCGAACCCACCGGCCGGCGTCGACGAACCGCCGACGACGTGCACCAGGATGTCGAGCGCGCCCGCCTCGGCGATGCGAGCGGCCACCCGGTCGGTGCCTTCGACCGTCGTCGTGTCCGCGGCGATGAACCGGTCGGGGTGCTCGTACCCGTCGGGCATCGTCCGCGCCGTCACGTACACGTCAGCACCCATCTCCCGCAGCCTCTCGGCGACGGCCTTGCCCGAGCCCTTCGAACCGCCGGTGACCAACGCCCGGCGACCGTCGAGACGATCGCGATCCGAACCAGACATCTCTGTTCTCTCCCTTGAAGATTCGGTCAGGCCGCGTGGTTGGCGATGACGAGTTCGGCGACGAGGTCGTCCCGCAGCGCGAACCGGTAGTCGAGTTCGACGACGCCGCCCGGAAAGGTGCCCTCGAGCCGCACCGTCACCACCCAGTGGGCGTCGTCGACGCGGCGAGCGCCGATCTGTTCGGTCGTGTACTCGAACTCGGACGCGGCGTCCTGCAGGAACGCGTGGACCTCCTCGCGGCCGCGGAAGGTCTCGTCCTGGTCGACGACCACCACGTCCTCGGTGAGGAACGACGAGGCGGTGTCGACGTCGCGAACGACGTGGGCGGCGAAGAACTCACGCACGGTGGCCGGGAGCAATTCGGTGTGCTGTGTCATGAGCCCACCGTGTGACCTCACGGCGCGGGAGGGTCAAGCCTTGGACTCTCCCCCAGGGGGAGACTCCACAATGAACAGGTGCTGACCATCGGGGAGTTCTCGCGGCTGACCCACCTGAGCGTGCGAACCCTTCGTCGCTATCACGAGGCGGCCCTGCTGGAACCCGCCGTGGTGGACGAGTTCACCGGCTACCGCTACTACAGCGTCGACCAGATCCCCACCGCACAGGTCATCCACCGCCTCCGCGAACTCGACGTCCCCCTGAGCGACGTGCAGCGCATCCTGCGAACCCCCGACCCCGACGTCCGGGCGACCCTCGTCGCAGACCACCTGCAACGCCTGGAGGACGTGCTCGACCGCACCAGGGCCGCAGTGGTGTCCCTGCGGCGCCTGCTCCGACCCGACCCCGCACCGATAGACGTCGAGTTGCGCGCAGAACCCGCCCGGACAGTCGCAGCGGTGGAGGCCGTGGTCGAGCACGGCGACGTCGAGGCGTGGTTCGCGGGCGCGGTGGCCGAACTGGAGGCGGCCGTCGGCGCCGCCGCGACCGGCCCTCTGGGTGGCAACTACGACAACGCCCTCTTCGAGGAGGAGCGAGGTCGCGCGCTCGTCTACCTGCCGACCGCCGCGCCACCTCGCACCGGACGCGTGCACCCCGTGGTTCTCCCGGCCGTAGAGCTGGCCGTCACGACCCACGTCGGCGAGCACGACAGCGTCGAGGTCACGTACGGCGCACTCGGGACCTGGGTGGTGGAGAACGCGATGTCGGTTGCCGGGCCGGTGCGCGAGGTCTACCTCGCCGGGCCCCGCGATTCGAGCGATCCCGCCGCGTGGCGCACCGAGATCGGCTGGCCGGTCTTCCGCGTCAGCTGAAGCCGCGGAAAACGCCGGAATCGACCGGACACAACAGAAAGGTCCCTGTGGCTCAGCTCGCGCTGGTCACAGGGACCTTTCTGACTATGTGGCGGGTAGAGGATTCGAACCTCTGTAGCTTTCGCGACGGATTTACAGAGCGCCGCGGCCACCACGCTTGAACTGGCACTACGGAGCCCACAGGCACAACTTCGGCACCAGTTCGGCAAGGGCAGTGGCTGATGGAGGCTTCGCCGGACGATGCTGGCGGTCTGGCTTCGGGTGGCTCAAATCAGGAAGAGGCACCCAGTGCGTCATTTGGCTTAGCCAACGGCCGCAGCACGCCCTTGATGATCACGTGGGCTTGCGGACCAACCCCGTGTACGCAGCTACAGCGAGAGTTGCCAGAGCCCAGACGAGTGCTTGAAGCAGCCACAACACAAAGGTGAAGGCCTGCCCCCTACGGGTCGCAGTGTCGAGATCACAACGTGCACGCAGGCCTGTGGCTCCCACGGGCAGGCCGCGATCGATGCCGAGGCCAATTAATTCGGCGGTGGAACAGGGAATTCCACTACTCGTGGATTGCACCGATGCAGGCACCACACGCTCAGCGGCATGGTGGCCAGACCGGGTCGAAACTTGCCCTGCGGCGTAACCCAAACTTCCTGAGACTGCGAGCACTATAGCAAGAGCGGTGACAAGGCGGTGAGCGCGGTAGCCATAACGTCCAAGCCATCCCCAAAGACCGTGTCGCCACTTTGCTAGGCGTCCGCCGAGAGCTTCAGGACTGCGATGCCGCAGATCTTCCTGCTGCGTGATGAGCACCTGCCTGGCATTGGTGTCATGGCCAGCGGCTCGCTCTACAGCAGCGAGCTGTTGATAAGGCTGGGGGAGGTAATAGAGAGTATGGTGCGCCAGCAAGTGAAGCCATTGCCGCCATGAAACATCCGCCAATCGAGCATAGGTGAGACCATGGACAACAATCTTCGATGCGTCGGCCGGACAGCCCTTAGACCGAACATCCGAGGAAGACTGCACGCACTGCAATGAGGCCGGGAAAAACAGAGCCCCACTGATAGTGGTTGAACTCAGCACGAGCACCGGTCCCGACTTGTTACTAAACTCCGAATCTTTTAGATTAACCTGTCCGTCAATCTTGGCGTCGAGCAGTCGGATTGCCCCAGAACTTCCCTCCCCGCGCACTTCCCCACCGCGCAGATACATGCTCCTATCAGCTCTGAGACCGTCCGCACTCAAGGCAGGCCCCGTGAGATTTGTTAAAGAAATGCGATCAAGCTCGAAGCTGCCAGCGATATGCGCAGTGAGCAGTCGAAATACCCCCTGACCGCCCACTCCGGTCAGGACAGCATCGCGCAGGAACATGCCTCCCTTCACAACCATGGCGTCTGCACTAAGGGCAGGGCCCGCACTGTTGCGGATCGCAACGTGCGCCGCGACTAGCTGAACATCAATATTCGCGGCCGTCAGCACGACAGCACCAATTTCACTAACTCCCGCCATTTTGGCAGCCAGAAGAAAAAGTCCACCGTTTACCTGGATGCGCTCGGCCACGAGAGCAGGACCTTCACTGTTGTCTACGTTGGCCCCATTAAGGCTTAGTCGACCTATCTTAGCGCCGAGAAGCCGCACGGCCCCCCGCTTACTTCGACCCGCAGCGGTAACATCCTCCAAAAGCAGCCGGTTGTCTACCCGCAGTCCGTCCGCCGCGAAGCAAGGTCCACTACTATTGACGAGCTCAGACCGATCAAGTTCGAGGTCACCAGCGACGTGCGCAGAGAGAATCCGAAAGGCGCCTAGATCACCCGCCCCGCTCAAATAGGCATCGCGCAGAAAAAGACTTTGATCAATTCTGGCACGCTCAACTACCAGAGCAGGCCCGTCATCATTAGTAACGGCGGCACGGTCGAGGTCAATATCGCCTGCAACATGCGCTCCGCGCATCTGCAATGCCCCACTCGCACTCTTTCCATGCACCGTCGTACCACGCATAATCAGGTTGCCGTCTATCCGTACGCTGTCAGCGTGGATGCCCGCGATAAAGCTGCCACTCAGGTCAATTCTCCGCAAGCGTCCGTTATATCCAGTCATCCCGTCAGGCAAAGCACTATCAACAAGAGCAAGACCCGCGACGGCTGTTATATGATTTAGATCTAGCCGACCAACAATTCGCACTCCCGCCACTAGAACACCACGGGGATCCAGCTTTCCTCGGTAACCACACAGCAGTTCGCGTACTACCTCCGCCCGCACCTGAAAGTTCGGATCGTCGGTTTCCTCGAGTTCGCTCACACTTATCCGTGCTGCGGGCCCCACCCATTCTCCTCGGCGGGCTGCGTCGACCATCTTCTGCTCTAGCTCGCCTAGATCGTCAAGAACTGGTGGTTGCTCCGAGTCGCTCACGTAAACACTGTCGATCGGGAGCGACAGGATGTAACACCTGACATCGATGACGGCGCACCCGGCAGCACGAGGGACACATGAACGTTGACCTTCTTTGAGTGGCTCGCTGTCCCTACTGAAGCCCCACACTCGTAGCTACGCTGAAACCTGACAACCTTGCCGGATCGGCACCCCGGGTTGGCCGACGGGGAATCGGCAAGGACACATCTGGCGATGAGGTGGACCTATGGTGACCTCGGGTTTTCCCGACCCCGCGCACACGACGATCGGGCAGCGCATCAGGTGGGCACGAGACCGTGCCGGCATGTCGCGCCCCGTTCTCGGCGGCCTGGTCGACAGGAGCGCAGAGTGGGTGAAGGCCGTCGAGAACGGCCGGCTACAAGCACCACGTCTACCGATGCTCCTCCGCATCGCCTACGCCCTCGGTGTGCAGGACCTGGCCGAGATCACCGGCAACGGCCACGCCGTGCCGGTCTCCGTATTCGCTGGTGAGAAGCATGTAGCGCTAGCCGCGGTCCAGGCCGCGCTGACCGACTACCACCTGACCAGCGACGCCCGACCGCCAAACGTCGCGCACCTCGCGGTCCGCCTGGACCAGGCCTGGCAGGTCCGGCACGCAAGCCCCGACCACCGCACCCAACTCGGGCTACTGCTCCCGGATCTCATCCGGGACGCGCAGCGCGCCGTGCGCGTGATCCGCGGCGAGGAACGCCGTGACGCCCGTCGGGTACTGGCCGGCGTGTACCGACTCGCCGACTTCTACTGCGCCTACCAACCAGCCGCGGAACTCGTGTGGCTCGTCGCCGACAGAGCGTTGAACGAGGCCCTGGAGGCTGACGATCCGCTCGCTATCGCCGGAGGCACGTGGGCGAAGGTCCAGGCACTGCGTGACGTTGGACGCTGGGACGAGGCGTTGGACGTCGCGGCGTTCGGCGCACGCGAGATCGAGCCCTACCTAGACAGCGGCGACGACTGGAAGGGCATGTGGGGTGCGCTGAAGGCTGAGGTCGCCTACGTGCACGCTCGTCGGGGCCGACACGGAGAAGCATGGGAGGCCTGGGAACTCGCGGACCGCATCGCACAGGAGCTGCCAGTTGGCTACCGACACACCCAGTCGTCGTTCAGCCGACCCGTCATGTCCGCGCACGCCACGACGCTCGGTGTAGAACTGCGGCGGCCGGCCGAGGCGTTGCGCGCCGCGGACCAGTTCGACGCGGAGAGCATCGCTTCTATCCCGCGGCGTGCCCGGCACCTGATCGAGGTGGCCCGTGCGCACGACCAGCGCGGCGAGAAGCACGCGGCGTGGGCGCTGCTGCACCACTCGGAGCGGACGGCGTCCGAGACGATCAAGTACAACGGGTTCGCGCGGGAGATGCTGATCAACCTGCGCAGCAACCCGCCGACCGGGCTGCGCCAGGACGTCCTGGACCTGTGCGAACGAGTCGGCATCGCAGCTTGACCTGATCAGGTGGGGGTACACGTTGTACCCCTTGGCATGTTGGAGCGGATCTACGTTCCAAGCATGTGGTCGATCATCAATGTTCGCGGCACATCGGTGGGTGGGGCATGAGCCCGCTCACCGACGCCGAGGCAGTGAAGCTCTTTCCCAGCCTCCAATATCTGGTCCTCATCCGCGAAGCGGGCTGGAAGTTCCTGCCGATCGATGATCCTGGCGATCCCGCTGCGGTGCTCGACGCTGCGAGGGTGTGGCCGGACGGTTGGAGAGACTGCATCCGAGTTCGTGACGAGGACGACGCTCTTGGGCTTCGCATTCTCGTCATCCCCAACGAACCCTCCGAGATCGTGTGGGAACGGAGCGGCGCGCTCCAGGATGTCGTCTTCAAGCTGTTGGAGCTCCCAGAACCCGGCACGCGACTCGCGCCGAAGCTGTCCATCGGCAAAGCACCGAAGTTTCGGGCGCTGTGACCGGAATGAGTCTCGTCCAAGTTGGTCGAATCATCGCGCCGTACATCACCTCCAACGACGCTGAGCCGGACCTCAATTGCAGCGTGGTCATGCTCCCTGGCAACCGCGGTGTCGGATATGCCCAGGAGCTTCCTGGCGACCGGGACGGCCACGGTGTCTTGTGGCAGAAAGTCGTGGAGCGTCCGGGGAAGGGCAAGCCTCGGTTCGGCAAGGTGCACCCGGCACGGCAACGGCGGGCTATGGCCGAGCTGTTGTGTCAGGTGTGTGCGGGGCCGGCCGATCGGACGGCGGACGGTGTTCTGTGGCTGTTTCAGGATCACCGCGAAGACTGGAAGCGTTGGCCTGAGGGCATGGCCGCAGTTGAGCCACCTGTATGCGTCGGATGCGTCGCGATCTCGCTGCGGCGGTGCCCGGCACTTCAGCGCAGTGCTGTCGCCGTCCGGGTTCGGTCGTTCGAGATCGTGGGCGTCCGCGGCACGCTCTATCGGCCAGGTTTGTTCGCGCCTACCGCAGTCTTGGGCACCGAAATCATGTACTGCGACCCGATGGTCCACTGGATGGTTGCCGTGAACCTGGTTCGTGAGCTGCGAGAGTGCAGCTTCGTTCCGTTCGACGAACTGCTCAACTCGTGATGGGGAAGGACTTCCACGCCACAGCGCTCGAACGGGCCATTGGGCGGCAACTGGCCGGTTGGCGCGACGCCCGCGATGTGAGCCTCTCCGAGGCCGGCCGCAGCGTGGGCTTCAGCAGCGCCAAGCTGTCCATGATGGAGAACGCGGTGCAGTCCTCGGCGCCCGTCGACATCATGGCGCTCGGCTACACCTACAAAGTCCCGACCCCGGAGTGGCAGGCCGTGGTTGTGCAGGCCCAGCACGCGGAGAGGGTGCGTACGCAGAAAAGCGGCAACGGCCTGAACTTCGACCCGGCGGCCGACTTCGCGAACCTCGTGTTCGAAGCGACGGTGTTGCGCCCGTTCACGACCGATCTCGTCCCCGCGGTCTTCCAGCTCCCTGGCTATACGAACGCCGTCCTACAGATCGGCGACCCGGTGCGCGTCGCACGGGTGGCGATGGTTCGAGAAGCATGGGCAACGCGTCTGAACGACAAGTACCCGCCCACGGTCGAAGCGGTCTTCCCGGAAAGCGTGCTGCGGCCGGTGATCGGCGGACAGCGGATGATGAAGGCGCAGCTGCTGCACCTCATGGAGATCAGCGAGCATCCCGCGGTTAGCGTTCAGGTGGTGCCGGCCGCTGTTGGCGCGTACCCGGCGATGGGCTGCCCGTTCACGTTGCTGGAGTTCCCACACCGCCAACACAACGACGTTGTGTATCTCGAAACGGCCGTCAGCGGCGAGTACGTCGAAGACCTGAGCCGCACCCGGCAGTTCAAGCAGCTGTTCACCGAGCTGACGAAGCTCGCGCTCAGCCCCAGCGAGTCGGTGGAACTCATCGCTGAGGCAGCAGCGGAGCTTTAGTCAGCGTCGGCGAAGCAGCTCGTCCATCGCGTCCGCGGGGACGACACACCTGAAGCCCGTGTCGTCGTCCTTCATGGTGGCGTTCGCGTCGTTGAAGGACGACGGGGTGGACCTGTTGAACGGGCTCGTCCAGGCTCCGCCCTTGAGCTCGTGGCGACCGGGCTTCGTGTCGGTCGCGCACCACTCCCAGA
Organism: Lentzea sp. JNUCC 0626; assembly: GCF_043632865.1. Lineage (NCBI taxonomy): Bacteria > Bacillati > Actinomycetota > Actinomycetes > Pseudonocardiales > Pseudonocardiaceae > Lentzea > Lentzea sp. JNUCC 0626. The sequence continues at coordinate 7,878,477 of NZ_CP171635.1, read as the reverse complement.
CGTTCCCGCACATGTCGTAGACGCCGTACGGGCTGATGCCGCTCTGGTAGCAGTCGCGGGGCGTGGTCAGGCCGACACCGTTCTCCCGCACGTTGCACTTGGCCGGCGTCGGCTGGTCGCCCCACGGGTAGACGGTGCCGCGCGTTCCTCGGGCAGCCTTCTCCCACTGCTGGCTCGTCGGCAGCGACTTCCCTGCCCAGGTCGCGTAGGCGCTCGCGTCGTTCCAGGTCACGAAGACCACCGGGTGGTCCTGGACCTCGGGAGGGCACTGGCCGTCCGGCCAGTGATCCGGTGCCTGATGTCCAGTCGCGGCAACGAACCGCGCGTAATCCTGGTTCGACACCGGGAACACGTCGATGTAGTAGCCGGGAATCCACGCCGGGGTGTTGCTGGGACCGCTGAGGAAGACGCTTCCCTCGACCATGATCATGGCGCTGCCGTCGGTCGGGTGGTGGACCTGGCCACTCCCGATCGGCTCCACCTGCACGTCCTGGGTCGCGCTCAGCACGGAGTCGCCGACCAGGAACGTGAAGCGCGCGTGGGTGTCGGGGTCGCTGCGGCTCAGGCATGTGTCCAGCGCCGCCTGGTTCACCGGGCGCGGCTGGATGTTCTCGCGGCCGGCCTCCCACTTCGAGACCATTCGCTCGCTCACACCTAGGTGAGCTGCGAACTCTCGAAGGCTCATGCGCATTGCATCGCGTAGGGCGCGGACTTCCACGCCGGTCCAGCGCTGCACGGTCGGCATTGAACACTCCCCCTTGGAGACCCTCCAAGGGAGCCTAGCGGGCCGAAAGCGCTGCCTATACCGGTTCTGCCGGAATGTCTGCATACAGCTCCCTCAGCTCCTTCAGAACGGGATGAGACTCCGACGCCCACTCGGTGGAGTCGATCGAAGACACCGCTCGAACGCCCGTTGCGGCGTTGGTCGCGAAGGCAGCGTCCATGCTCGGAAGATCCGAAAGCGTCAGCGGCTCCGTCACAATCTGCTCGTCCAGTTCCTGGTGGAGCAGCGTCATCGTGATGCCTGCGAGGTATGCAGAACGCGGCCAAATAATGCGGCCTTCACGAACAAACCCGATGTTCGAAGTGGCGACCTCAGAAATGGTGCCGTCGGGATTGAGAAAGAGAACGTCGTCATAACCGTCGCGCTGCGCAGCCCGACGGCGTTGCATGGTCCCCCACAGACCGACGTGCTTCACCGACGGCATGTCGCGCTGGTAGGCCGCTGCCTGAAGTCGCCACGGCGCAGGCGCTCCGCTGCCGGCCGCGCGGTGCGTGACGAGCACGTGAGGGTTCGCGTCGTGCCCGATGGTCCCCAGGTCCAAGGCGGGATCGAAGACCGTGACGCGCACGACCACCCGGTCACCTGCGTGTTCACCGAGCGCGTTCCGCACGTAGCCGCGGACCTGGTCGGTGTCGAGGTCCTGGTCGAAGAGCTGCCGGCAGTCGCGGGCCAGCCGCGCCATGTGCAGCGACAGTCCCCGGACCTCACCCTTTTCCACGAGCATTGAGGTGAAGTGCCCGTAGTTCGTGAGGGCAAGCACCTTCAGCTGGTCGGGGGTGGCGGGCGCGCCATTCAGGTCCATGCACCCAGGCTGCCACCCCTTCGGCGAAACCAAAAGACGAGCGCGCCGAAGTTCGGTGAAAGTTCAGTGCCGTCGGTTCAGTGGAAGTTCAGTGTTGAGGTACTACTCGGGCAGTTCTCGTGTGGCGCAGATCGCATCAAGCTTGGAGCACAACGAAACGCCAACGAGAACGGAATTACCTACATGTCCAAGAAACAAACGATGATGCCGCTCCCGACCGGTGGAGGAACCGGTCGGCGAGCGGTGGTCGTCCTGGTTGCGCTGGCCGTGCTCGCCCTGATCATTCGAGACCCGGCGGGAGCGGCCGTCATCGCTCGCCTGCTGGCGACGTGGGGTGGAGCGGTGCTGGACGGGCTGGTCGCCTTCTTCCAGGCCTTGTCCTGATGGCGAAGGCCGGCGACTCACCCCTTCGTCAGACGATCCACCTTCGCCGACAGGCCTTCGAGGCCGGTGCGCAGCTCGGCAACCTCGTCACGAAGAGCCTGAACTTCTTCGTGCAGGTCGCGCGGCGCTTCGCCACCTCCTCCTGGACGTCCGGCTGCAACGTCCTCCAGGTGATCGGCTTTCCATCCCAGCGCCGTTGACACGGCCGCAAGCGTGGTCGCGGACCGCGACGCGGCGGCCCCCTGCTGCATGAGACGAAGCGTTGCCGGGCTGACCTTCGAACGCTCGGACAGCTCCTTCTGCGACAGCCCGAGTTGCTCCATTCGGGTGTTCATCGCGTCGGCAACGGCCTGCCAGTCCTTCGCCATTCAAACCCCCAGCTAGCGCCAGTACCAGCGCAAATTCTAGCGCAGCACACCCCAAAGCCGCACTCATCGAGCCCGTCACGTCTTCGCGATCGCTTGTTCTAGCGCTCGTTCTAGCGCTAGCGTCGGCGCATCGCCTTCGAGAGGAACCCCATGAACGCCACCAGCAACTACCCCGACGGCATCACCGCTGAGGCTGTCACCAGCATCGTCAACGAGCTGTCCGCCGAGATCGGCTCGCCCTTCGAGCCCACCGCAGCGTTGATGGACGGTTCTGCGGCCGCAAGGCGAAACGCCCGGATGCTGGCGCGCGCCGCTGCGGGGATGTCGCCGAAGTACGGCGTCTCCCTGCCGCAGGCCGTGCAGGAGGCGACGACGTCGATTCGACCCGTTGCTGTGGCCACGACGCCTGGCCACAGCGGGGAAGCGCACCGAGACGAACTGCGGAACCAGGCCGCCTAGCTACCCCGGACCGGCGGACTCCCGCCAAGAAGTCACCGCCGGTCCGGGTTCTCGCACCACTTTCCGATCTCGCGACCAGAAGGGGCACCCAAGTGTCCACCATGATCAACGGCCCGTCTTCGGGCTCCTCGGGACTGCTCTCCCCGCGCACCAACAGTTCGGCGGTGCGCTGATGGACGAGCCGATGTTGTTGCTGTTGCTGGGTTCTGGCGTCGCGTTCGTCTTCGCCGTGCTGCTCTGGAAGCTGCTGGTCACCACGCTCGGCATCGCGTCGACGCAGTGGGCCGTGATCACCGGCCTGCCCGACGAGCCGGTGGCGCAGGTCCTGGCGTTCGGGATTCCCGCGCTGCTGGCCGCGTTCGCGCTCCTCTACCTCCCTCGCATCGCCGCTCACTCCGCCACCAGCGTTCGTCTGAAGGGAGCACGTCGATGACCAGCGCCTACCCCGTGCGCTTGGAGGACCTGATCTCGCGAGTGCGCACCCTGGCTGAGGAGTCCGGCGAGAAGCCGTCCATCCGTAGCGTTGCCGGGACGTTCAACGTCGGTGCGAAGAAGGCTCGTGCCGCGCTCGTCGCGCTCGGCTACATCGACGCGGGTACGCACGAGACCGCGACCGACCGCCGGTTGCAGTCGGTGCCCGCACTGCCCGAAACGATCACGGACGAGCCCGATCCGGTCGCTGGAGACGCGGCCACGATCGCACCCATCCTCCCGACGCAGGATGTCCACGATCACGGAGCGGAGGGTGCGACGCAACAGGTCACCGAGGTCGCAGACGCACCGAGTTCGGCGGCACGTCCGGGCTCCGCAGCGACTCGTCCGCAGGTGCGTCGGTGGCCGATCGTCCTGATCGCGCTCGGTGCGTTCGTCGCGATCTGGGGTGGCTGGGTCGAGTTGGGCAAGCTCACCGGATTCGGCGAGATCACCCCGCTGCCCGGCATCGCCGACAGCTGGACGATCAACTCCGCGATCACCCTCCCGCTCGGCATGGAGGCCTACGCCGCGCTCGCCTTGCAGGTGTGGCTGTCCAATCGCACGCACTCCGACAAGGCGCGCTCGTTCGCGAAGTGGTCCGCGCTCGGTGCGCTCGCGCTCGGCGCGGGCGGCCAGGTCGCCTACCACCTGATGAAGGCCGCGGGCATGACCGTTGCTCCGTGGCAGATCACCACCGTTGTGTCCTGCCTGCCCGTGATCGTCCTCGGGTTCGGGGCCGCGCTGGTCCACCTGATGACCGACACGCCAGAGGAGGTGAACTGATGAGCACGCTGGACAACACGCAGCCTGACCACGCGGGCGCGACCGTCTACGACTTGGCAGCCCGTCGGGCTGCAACGACCATCGGCACCGAACTCGAACCGCAGCACGTGGTGGACGGCGTGCTGCTCACCGACGAGGAGAGCGCCGCTCTCGACCGCCGTCTCGAACGCGGCAGCGGCATCGCACGTGTTCGGCACGCTCACGCGACCGTTGTGCGCACGGTGCAGGTGGTGCGTCAGCACGAGCCGACCGTCAAGGCCACCAGGACCGTGGTCGCCAACTCCCTGTACGTCGTCCAGGGCTTCGAGTCCTGGGCACGTCGGCTCTGGGACGCGGGCACGTTCGGCGTGTACCGACGCCAGATCAAGGCCGCCGAGGCGATGGGCGACCGGGAAGCGTTGCGGGAGTGGACGGAACGCAAGGAACTCGCACAGGAACGTCGGCACCGCCGGCTGATGGACCTGCCCGGCATGGCCGCAGGGCTCGCCAGGGTCACCGCGGGCTCGATCGCCGCTCTGCTGGTGACGCTGCTGGTGGTCTCGACACTGGTTCAGGTCACCGACACTGGCCGGTTCCTCGCGGTGTGGGAAGGCGTCTTGGACGCGATCGGCTGGATCATCACCGCCGTCACCGTGGTGTGGACGCCGTTCATGCTGTCCCTGCCCGCTTTGGTCCTGGTCGGCGCGTGGCGTGAGGGTCGCCGTCAGGGCACGGCTCCGGGCTGGCTCGTTACCGCGGCTGATGCCGATGCGGACGTGACGATTGACGAGACGACGATCGCCCGTGCGTTGGAGGCGCTGCGGATTCCGCAGATCACCGCGTACATCAAGCAGGGCCTGCCGTTGCAGTACATCACCACCGCACGCAAGGACGGCCGCGGAACCCACGCGGTGCTCCGTCTCCCGGCCGGCGTCACCGCCGAGAAGATCGCCCGACGTCGTGGTGACCTGGCCACCGGTCTGCACCGGCTGTCCAAAGAGGTGTGGCCGACCACCGGGAGTGAGGCCGGAATCCTCGACCTGTGGGTGGCGGACAAGGGCGCACTTGCGGAAGGCGCTGGCGCGTATCCGTTGCTGCACGAAGGAAGCGTGGACATCTTCAAGGGCGTCCCGTTCGGACGGACGCTGCGCGGTGAGCCGATCACGTGCCCGGTGTTGGAACGCAACACGATCGGCGGCGGTATGCCCGGCCAGGGCAAGTCTTCGGCGGCCCGGTGTGTGATGGCCGGTGCTGCGCTGGACCCGACCGCGGAACTCCGGATCTGGGTTCCTGACGCGAACTTCGACTTCGAGGCGTTCAAGCCGCGGTGCTCGCGGTACGTGATGGGCGCAGAAGACGAGAAGATCGCCGAGATCCTGGAGCACCTGAGGGAGCTGCACGATGAGGTGCAGACGCGCGGCGAACTGCTCATCAAGCACGAAGAGCCTGCTGTGACGCGGAAACTGGCCAGCGCCGGAGTCGGCCTGCACCCGATCGTCGCACTGCTGGAGGAGGCGCACGTGGCTATCCAGCACGCCGCCTACGGGTCGGAGATCTCCCAACTGCTGGTGGACATCGTCAGGCTGGGCCGCAAGCGAGCCATCCACCTGTTCCTGTCGACGCAGGCACCGACGAAGGACAGCATGCCGCGCGACGTCACCCGCAACTGCTCCAACGGGATCGCGTTCGCGGTCGGAGACCACGTCGCCAACGACGCCCTGCTCGGCCAGGGCGCGTACGCGGCCGGCCACCGGGCGACGGAGCTGATTCCCGGCACCGACAAGGGAACCGCTGTGGTCAAGGGCTTCAGCGGCGAGCGCTCGGAGATCGTGCAGGTCTACTTCCTGGACGTTTCCCGCAACAACGACCAGGTCACGCCGATCATCATGCGGTCCCTGGCCGCGATCGAGTCGACTGGACGAGGTCTGCCCGGTACAGCAGTGGCTGCCCCGGCGATTGAGCTCAACCGCAACCTGCTCGAAGACCTGGACGCCGTGATGGGAGACGAGCCCATCAGGGTCGCCGACCTGCCCGCGCTCCTGGCACAGCGCGCGCCGCGCTGGACGCCATACCGGTCGCTCACCGGCAAGGCGCTCCGCGATCAGCTCGCCGAACTCGGCGTGAAGGTGCCGTCCACGAAGAACACCTACCCCGTCGATCCTGTCACCGTCCGTGATGCTCTGGCTCGTCAAGCAACGGCCGAGCTGGACGACGAGAACTAGCGCAGAGGTACGCCGGGTTAGGTCGCGGGAGGCCTTGCAAGGCCACTCCGAACACGCCAGGCCAGGGCGTACGGCTCCTGATCTAACCCGGCTAACCAGCTAACTTGCCGCAGCTCAGCGACAGTGCGGCCCTGTCTAACCCAGGTAGTTAGAAACCTAACCCAGGTTCGGCGATCTAACCCGGCCTGTTGACCACTCGTCTGCCTTCAGCGCGCAGTTCCCGCACGCCCATCCATAGTCACCCAGAGCAACCTGGAGATGCGACGACATGACCAGCCGCCGCACGTTCCTCACCGATCCCAGCGACGTTCATGCGTTCACCCGTCGACCGCTGCGAGACCCGTCCGTCGTCCGTGCCTGGTGTGAGCCCTTGCTTCGGCCGGCCTGGGAGGCCATGCGTCCTGGCGACTCCATGCCGTTGGCAGGAAGCGCGAAGTGGCAGGCGCTCAACGGCAACGACCCGCGCAAGCTCGCCGCCGTCCTGCACGCGGCACTTGCGCACCTCGATGAGTCCACACCGCACGCGATCTCTACCCGCTTCGCTCACGAGGTTGCGGCGCAGCACCGACAGGAACAGGCGCTGCTGAAGGAGACGGCCGTTGCCGTGTCGGCCGCGATGTCCAGCACGGGTGCGCTGAACCAGCACCTGCCGTTCTGCACGCTCGCGGCCCGTCGCACGACCTACGCGACGGAAGCCCTGACCGCGGAAGAGATCCGCCGCCGAGCCGCCCGATCTTGGGGCCTCACCGACCACCCCAGCACACGCAAGCGGGCCGCGTGAACCAACTGCACCACCACGAGATCGAAAGGAGGGACATCACGTGAGCGCCTTCAGCAACACCTTGGCGGACATCGACAACGTGATCGACAACGTGATCGGCAACGTCGACACGGACACGACCGCCAGTGCCCCGGCCGCCGTGATGGCCTGCCACACCTGCGGCAAGCCGCTCACCGAGTCGGTGTCCAACGACTTCTGTGACGAGCCCTGCCAAACCAGGTGGTTGGCGTCCCTCGCGGAGTCGAGCCCACACGACGGTGGTCAGTCGCCCGACGAGGACCAGCCCGAGGCCGCGCCGTTGACCCCGGTCGCGTCGTGGCTCGGCGCTCCACCCGGCATGGTGTCCAGGCCGGGCCACGAGCTGCTGGACGCGGTGACGACGTTCCTGGACCGCTTCCTGCGGTTCCCCAACGAACACTGCGCCCCGGTCGTAGCGCTCTGGTACGCCCACACCCACCTGGCGGACCGGCTGTACGTCACGCCGCGGCTGATCCTGTCGTCCGCCGAACCCGGCAGCGGCAAGACCCGCGTGCTGGAGATCGGGCAGTACCTCGTCCACAAGCCGGAGATGACGATCTCCATGACCACGGCGGCCATCTTCCGTCTGCTGCTGGACGGCCCGGTGACGCTGATGTTCGACGAGATCGACGCGGTCTTCAGCACCCGAGGAGGCAACAACGAAGACCTGCGCGGGCTACTCAACGCGGGCTACAAGCGGTCCGCCACGATCGCCCGATGCGTCGGCGACGCGAAGTCCATGAACGTGCAGCGGTTTCCCGTCTACGCCCCTGTGGCGCTCGCGGGGATCGCCGGACACATGCCCGCGACCATCACGAGTCGCGCCATCACCATCCACATGCGCAAGGCGGCTTACGGCGACGATCCCGAAGAGTTCCTGGAAGAAGACGTCGAACTCGAAGCGGCACCACTGCGGGCCGAACTCGCGGCCTGGGCTGACACCGTCGCAGACCAGGTCGCAACGGCCAGGCCTGAACGACCCGACGGCGTCCGCAACCGCGCGGCCGAGATCTGGCGTCCGCTGCTCGCTTTGGCCGAAGCCGCAGGGGGTGACTGGCCGGCCAGGACGCGCGCGGCCTGCACGCACTTCGTCATCGACACCGCTACGAGTCAGGAGGAATCCACCGGCGTCCAACTCCTGGCCGCCTTGCGCGAACTCTTTATGCAGCACCGCACGGACCGGATGCGCACCACGGACATCCTGAGCGCCCTGCACGCGCTCGAAGAGGCGCAGTGGGCCGACATGGGTGACGGCAAAGCCCTTAACCCGCAAGGGCTTGCACGCGAACTCAAGCGCTACGACGTCAGGCCTGTCGTGTTCGAACCGCTCAACCCCGGCGAGAAGGCCGGCCGCGGCTACGTCTCGTTCACGACCAACGGCGCTCAAGCCCAAACCGGGCTCGCCGACGCCTGGCGGCGCTACCTACCGCCTGCACCTTCCGCACAGGCGTAAGCCCCGTAAGGGCCGTAAGGAACCAGGTCACAGCGTCACCGGGGTGTAAGCGGCTTACGTTGCGAACCGTAAGCCGAGGTAGTCAGCACGGCAGCGGCTTACGCATCGGAACGTAAGCCGCTTACACCCCTGCACGCCTTCAACCAGGCGACTTACGGCTCTTACGGCAGTTACGCCGCTACAGACCTCACCAAACCCGAGGCGATGCCGCGCGCCCAGATCTGGCCGGGCTCGTCAGCTGCCGTTGCTCATCGCTCCAACCAACACGCGGAGGTGGCGTGGTCATGCGCCGACGTGAACTGCTCACGGTTGCCGAGTTCTGCAAGGAGTTCAAGATTTCCCGCTCGACGCTCTACGAGTGGATTGCCAAGCAAACGGCACCGAAGTTCTCACGGCTGCCGAACGGACAACTGCGGTTCGAACGGAGCGACGTGGACGACTGGTTCAACGGCTGTGAGGTGGCGGCATGAAGACGAGCTTCAACGTCCGGATCTACGCCACCGATATCTACAAGGGCGCGCGAACCACCACCTACTGGGTTCGGTGGGCCGTCGAGAAGAGGCAGTTCAAGGAGAAGTTCAAGACCGCTGCTCTGGCGGACAGCTTCCGTTCGGAACTCGTCATCGCCTCGCGCAAGGGTGAGGCGTTCTGCGTTGAGACGGGTAGCCCGCTGTCGAAGCTCCGGGAGGAAACCGCGGATCTGTCGACGATGTCTTGGTTTGATCTCGTCGCCAAGTTCGTCGACATGAAGTGGGACGAAGCCGCGCCGACTCATCGAAAGTCCATTGCGGACGCGCTCGCGCCGATCACCGAAGCAATGATCGCTACCGACCGCGGCCGTCCCCGACACAAGGTGCTGCGCCGCGCGATCCGCATTCACTGCAACAAGGAGCGCCGCGGCCAGGAGCACCCGAGTGACGTTGCGGCGGCGCTCGTGTGGTTGTCACAGAACACGCGTCAGGTGTCCGAACTCTTGAACGCCGATTTCCTGCGGAAGGTGGTTGGTGCGTTCGAACGGAAGCTCGACGGGCAGCGTGCCGCCTACGACACGATCCGGCTACGGCGAACGACGTTCGGCAGCATCTTGGCCTACGCCAATGAGATCGTTGTGTTGTCTGAGAACCCCTGGAAGGAGGTGAAGGTCAAGAAGCACAAGGCGGTGGCCAAGGAGGTTGATCGTCGTTGTGTGGCGAACCCGATCCAGTTCCGCACGGTTCTACGCGAGGTGGCCGGCATCGGTCGCACGGGTGCCAAGTTGGTGGCGTTCTTCGCGCTGATGTTCTTCGCGGCCCTGCGACCCGAAGAGGCTTCCAACGTCAGGCTCTACAACCTGCGGCTCCCCCCGAAAGTATGGAACGAGGACGCGCAACGTTGGGAGGTCCACGAGTGGGGCGTGATCGACCTTGAGGGGGCAGCGCCCGAGGTAGGCAGCGAGTGGACGGACAGCGGCAAGCGACACGAGGAACGCGAACTCAAACACCGTCACAAGGGCTTCGGCCGACCGGTCCCGATGTGCCCGGAGTTGGCTCTCTACCTCTACGAGCACATCGCGATGTTCGGTATTGGGCCGCGCGGGCTGCTGTTCGTCGCCGAGCGCGGCGGGCGCATTGGCAGCTCTACCTACGGACGAATCTGGGACGTTGCCCGCAAGATCGCGTTTACAACGGAAGTGGAGACCAGCCCGCTGGCAAAGCGGCCGTACGACCTACGCCATGCGTGTGTGACCTTCTGGCTCAACCTGGTCAAGGAGCCCAAGCGGGTCGCCGAGTGGGCGGGACACAGCCTCGCAGTGCTGCTGCGCGAGTACGCGAAGTGCATCGACGGAGGTGAGCAAGAAGCTCTCAGAAGCGTGCAAGCGGGTCTGAGCGGCTCGACCGCTGCATTCAAATCGAGATAACTCCCTCCAAGGCGACGGATCATCACTACCCACCAGCCAGATAGCAGAATTCCGCATCCTCGACTATCAACCAATTCAGGAAGATGATTCATCGCCATCGTCCAGCACGAAAGGTATCTCCACTCCCTCCGGGAGACCGCCCAACAATTGCACCTTCCGAAGGTTTGTGCCACTAAAATTGAGCTCAGCCTCAAACCGCGTGTCCTCTAGCTGAACTCGCCCCGAAAATTGAGCGCCATGAAAGCTCGTGTAGCCATCAAATCCAGCATTGGCAAATATCACGCCCTTGAAAGCCGTCCGAACAAACCGGGCAACCCCTTTGAATTGAGTCCCCATAAACCAAACCACGCCATCAAATCGCGCCCTTTCGAAGTTTGCGACAGCCGCGAACCGCGCCCTGCTGAAGTTGGCGAAACCATCGAATCGCGCATTAACAAAGACCGCCCTGCCGGCAGCGATGTTCGCAAAGTCGAGGTTTATGAGTACAGCATTGGTAAAATCCAGTTCGATGTCGGGCCAGAACTTTACATCTGGAGCGTCGCCGTCACCGGGACGCAGGTGATTAGCCAAGATACGTTGAGCAGCAAGACGCACTTCGCGCTCCTGGGATCTTTCTAGATTGGAATCCAGGAGCGCAGCTTGGACATCGACGACTGACTGCTCACTGGGCAGCATGTAAGGCATTCGCAGGTAGGCACACAGCACGTTAACGATGGTCTGGCGTTGAGGCGGGTTGTCTTGAGCAAGACGCTCCAGAGCGTAAAGACCTCCGAGCCGGACGGGTGCCTTCTCAGAGCCGAGTTGCTCGACAGCTTTGGTGTACAGGTCGGTGATGCGCCGCTCACGGGCGTCGGCTTCCGCGTGGTCATGATCACGATCTTTCTGCGCAAGGGCGATTGCGGCTTGCGCAAGGGTGACCTCGGTTGCGCGTTGGCGTCGCCACGAGAGATAGAGAGCAAGGGCCCCGCCGCCGCCTAAACCGATGCTGAGCCCGGTCCGGAGTGCATCAAGCCGGGCCGTAACGAGCTTGTCCCCGTTAAGGCCGGAAGTTCCGCCCCACCACAAAGCCACCACCACAGTTGCGGTCAGCAGAAGGACGCCGCCGACCACGACAACTACCGCTCGCATGGACAGCGGGGGCATCGGCTGCGCAAGCGCGGCCTCAGGTACAGGCATCACTACCGCTGGCGAACCAGCTATCTGTGCGGGTGTGTTCACAACTGCTCATCACCGCAGCACGCTCCACCGCTACAAGCCAACCAGTCCACGAGAGCCGCGAACAGCGACAGGCACCAACGGCCCCGCCTAGACGAGACGACAACCAGGACATACCTGCGTGCAACTTCGGCACGTATTCGGCACAGACACCAGCAACCGACCGGATCGAGCCGTACGCAGCCGGACAGCACGACGAAGGCCCTGTGACCAGAACTTCCTGGTCACAGGGCCTTCAGTACTGCTGTGGCGGGTAGAGGATTCGAACCTCTGTAGCTTTCGCGACGGATTTACAGTCCGCTCCCATTGGCCGCTCGGGCAACCCGCCCCACACCGTCGTAACGGTGCGGGCAGAACAATACATAACCCCTTCGGGACGCCCCAAATCGGGGTACCCCAGTAGCATCGCAGCAGGCTGTGACCCCGAGATCGTTGAGGAGTGAAGTCGTGGCGGACCCGTCGTTCGACGTGGTGAGCAAGGTGGACCGGCAGGAGGTCGACAACGCGCTCAACCAGGCCTCCAAGGAGCTGAGCACGCGCTTCGACTTCCGCGGGACCAACACCACAGTGGCCTGGGCCGGCGAGGAGGCGATCACCTTCACCTCCGAGACCGAGGAGCGTTGCAAGGCGGCGATCGACGTCTTCCAGGAGAAGCTGGTCAAGCGCAACATCTCGATGAAGGCCTTCGAGGTGGGCGACCCCGCCATCTCCGGAAAGGTGTTCAAGGTCACGGGAAATCTCGTGCAGGGCATCACGTCGGAGAAGGCCAAGGAGATCGCCAAGAAGATCCGCGACGAGGCGCCCAAGGGCGTTCAGGCGCAGATCCAGGGCGACCAGCTCAGGGTGTCCGGCAAGAAGAAGGACCACCTGCAGGACGTCATCTCGCTGCTGAAGGGCTCTGACTTCGGCATCGCCCTCCAGTTCACCAACTACCGGTGAAGGGCATCGTCCTCGCCGGTGGCAGCGGGACGCGCCTGCACCCGATCACGCAGGCCGTCTCCAAGCAGCTGCTGCCGGTGTTCGACAAGCCGATGATCTACTACCCGCTGTCGGTGCTCATGCTGGCCGGCATTCGCGAGGTGTTGATCATCAGCACGCCGACCGACTTACCGCTGTTCCGGCGGTTGTTGGGCGACGGGTCGCAGTGGGGCATGTCGTTCTCCTACGCCGAGCAGGCCGCGCCGAACGGGCTCGCGGAGGCGTTCATCATCGGCGCTGACTTCGTCGGGGACGACGACGTGGCGCTGGTGCTGGGCGACAACATCTTCTACGGCCAGGGCTTCTCCACGACCCTGCAGCAGCACGCGTCCTCTTTGGACGGCTGCGTGCTGTTCGGGTACCAGGTGAAGGACCCCGAGCGGTACGGCGTGGGCGAGGTCGACTCGACGGGCAGGCTGTTGTCCATCGAGGAGAAGCCGGCGAAGCCGAAGTCGAACCGGGCGATCACCGGGCTCTACTTCTACGACAACGGTGTGGTGGACATCTCCCGCAACCTCAAGCCGTCGCCGCGCGGCGAGCTGGAGATCACCGACGTCAACCTCGCGTACCTGCGCGAGGGGCGCGCCCAGCTCGTGGACCTGAGCCGCGGCTTCGCGTGGCTCGACACCGGCACGCACGACTCGCTGCTCGAGGCCGGGCAGTTCGTGCAGGTGCTGGAGCACCGGACCGGCGTGCGCATCGCGTGTCCCGAGGAGATCGCGCTGCGCATGGGCTTCATCTCCGCGCAGGAGTGCTACGCGCTCGGCGAGAAGCTCGGCAAGTCCGGGTACGGCGAGTACCTCATGGCCGTGGCGAAGGCAGGACGTTAGTCAGCGCCTGGCCATTTCCTCGAGCCTGCGGATGCGGTCGGCGATCGGCGGGTGGGTCGAGAACCACTTGGCGAACTGTTCCCCGGTGCGGAACGGGTTCGCGATCATCAGGTGGCTCTGCGACACCACCTCCGGCTCCGGTGCGAGCGGCGCCGCCCGCGTCCCCAGCTCGATCTTGCGCAGCGCCGAGGCCAACGCCAGCGGGTCGCCGGTCAGTTCGGCACCCGACTGGTCGGCCTGGAACTCGCGCGAGCGGCTCACGGCCAGGCGCACCACGGTGGCGGCGATCGGGCCCAGCAGTGCGATCAGCAGCAGTCCCAACGGGCCGGGGCCGTCGTCGTCCGAGTCGCCGCCGCCGAAGATGCTCGCGAACATGGCCAGGTTGGCGAGCATGGTGATCACGCCGGCCAGTGCGCCCGCCACGCAGCTGATCAGGATGTCGCGGTTGTAGACGTGCGCGAGCTCGTGGCCGAGGACGGCGCGCAGCTCCCGTTCGTCGAGCAGCTCCAGAATTCCGGTGGTGCAGCACACGGCCGCGTTGCGCGGGTTGCGGCCCGTCGCGAACGCGTTGGGCGCGATCGTCGGGCTCAGGAACAGCCTGGGCATGGGCTGACGCGCCTTCTGCGACAGCTCCCGCACGATCGCGTAGAGCTGCGGCTGCTCCACTTGCGACACGGGAACCGCCCGCATCGCACGCAGCGCCAGCCTGTCCGAGTTGAAGTACGCGTAGGCGTTCACGCCCAGGGCCAGCACCAGGCCGATGACCAGTGCCGTGCGGCCGAACAAGCTGCTGACCAGCACGATCAGCGCGCTCATCCCACCGAGCAGCACGGCCGTCTTCAACCCGTTGAAGTGCTTGTGCACGGTTGCGCCTCCGGGTCGGTTACGTCCTACCCCTCAACGAACCAGGCCTCCTGCCGGTTCCGCTGGCCGTTTCCGGTGCGGACTCCGCGGCGGGGTCGAGCGCGGGTGGCGGCGGCACCTTCTCGACCCACGTGGACAGCACGTCCCGTTCGTGGACGAGCTCCGCCACGGCGCCCTCGCCGTCGATCGAGCCCGTGCCCGGATAACCGAAGTCCGGCGCCCAGTGCAGGGCGTCGAACGGGCAGACCTCGACGCAGATGCCGCAGTACAGACATTGGCCGTAGTCGATCGCGAACCGGTCGAGCACGTTGCGGCTGCGCGGCCGGGCGCTGCCGGGCTGCTCCTCGACCTCGGTGTGCGACGTGATGTGGATGCACCAGTCGGGGCACTCGCGCGCGCAGATCATGCAGACCGTGCAGTTGGCGTCCAACAGCGCGATGACACCCCTCGTGCGCGGGGGAAGGTTCGTCACGACTGCGGCTCCTCTTCGCGGCGCGGACCCCAGGACGGGTCGGGAACGCCAGGTGGTGCGGTGCGGCGCCGGCTCGGGGCGCTCGTGTTGTCCTCGCCCGGCTCGAGGCTGCCCGGCCACGGGCGCACGACGCGGGCGGCGAGCACGAAGTCCTTGCGCAGCGGGTGGCCTTGGAAGGTCTCGGGGAGCAGCAGGTGCTCCGGCTTGCTGTCGACGCTCACGCCGAACATCTCCGCCGCCTCGCGCTCGTGCCAGTGCGCGCCCTTCCAGAGGTGGGCGACGCTCGGGAGCGCCTCGTCGGGGCCGAGTTCGGTGCGCAGCATGACGCCCGCACGTGTGCTCGGGTCGATGACGTGCAGGAACACCGCGTGGCGTTGGCCGACCGACCCCGGCCGGCCCGCGTCCTCGACGCCGAGCCAGTCGAACATCGTGTGGCCGGCGGTGTGGTGTCCGGTGGCCGTCGCGAGCCAGTCGGCGAGCTCCACGTGGTGGATGGTCTGGCCGAACGCGGTCTTCGGGGTGCTGGGGCTCGAGGTCGTCATGCGTTCACCAGCCCGTGCAGCGCCTTGAGGCCTTCCAGCAGCGCTTCGGGGCGCGGTGGGCAACCGGGGACGGCGACGTGGACCGGCAGGGCCTGGTCGATTCCCTTGGTGACGCTGTAGGAATCCCAGTACGGGCCGCCGGTGTTGCTGCAGGCGCCCACTGAGATCACGTACCGAGGTTCGGGCATGGCCTCGTAACTGCGGAGGACTGCGGGCAACATGACGTCCGTGACGGTGCCGGAAACGACGAGAACGTGCGCCTCGCCCGCGCCGTCGACAGGCGTGACGCCGAGGTCGGGAAGGCGGTCGAGAGCTGCCATCACTTCGACTCCGCAGCAGGCGAGTCCGAGTTCGAGCACGGTGACCTGGTAGGTGGTGCCCCAGTCCAGGCGAGCGGAAGCCGTCACAACGGCTGAGGGTAATACTTGGGGGCCCGCCGGCTTGCGCCTGGCGGACCCCCACCCCCCAATGATTCCCCCCGGAATCGGCTCCCACGCGTGGTCGCCGCAGATAGTTTTGTACACCGCGGGATAAGTGTCCAGGGATTTGCCGACAGGATCTTTAGATAATCTGTCGGCGAAATGCGGTCAAGTTCAGTTCAACTGATCGGTAGAACATCAGAGAGGGTTCCGATGTCCGGCTCGTCCCAGTTGGTGCTTCCCACCAGCACCTCGCTGCACCGTTTGCTGAACATGCCCGGTGCACTACTGGATACCACGATGGACCAGCTCAGGACGCTGCTCACGGTGCATGAGACCCGTTCGGCCCTACGTGCCGCTCGTGCGTTGGGACGAGAGCAGTCGAGCGTTCAGAAGCAGCTCGACACGTTGAACAGGAACTTCCTGGAACTGTGCGGCGAAGCGCTCGTGGTGAAGCAAGGACGCGGAAAAGACGTGCTGTTCACGCCGACCGGTGAGTCACTCGTCGAATTGGCGCGGGAGACCCTTGCGGAGTGGCTGGACGGAATTCACGAGTGCCGCCGCAAGCTCGGCACGACCGTCACCGTCGGCACCACGCGATACATGCTGGACACGCTCGCGAAGGCGTGGCACCACGTCGCCGACGAGTTCCGCGAGCGCGACGTGGACCTCAAGGTCGTGCACATCCGCACCAAGGACATCTGGACGAAGCTGGAGACGCAGGAGGTCGACCTCGTGTGCGGCAGCGTCGTGACGCGGTCGGGCGCGGGGTGGGAACGGCCGGAGTTCGACGTGATCGAGTGGCGCCGCGGCGGGCTCGCGTTGCTGACGAATCTGCCGACGACGGTTGTGGGCGACCGGGTGCGGGTACCTCAGTTGAGGTCGGTCCCGTTGGTCGTGCCGGGGGCGGGGCTGATCGCCGAGTTCCTGCGGGGCTGGTTCGGGCCGGACTACCGCCAGGGGCTCGACATCGCCGCGGAGATCGACGAGATCCAGTACGGCATCTCGCTGCTGCGCTCGAACCTCGTCCAGGGAGCCATGATCGTGACGTCTGGTTTGGGCGTGGTGGCGTCGAACAACGAACTCCGGGAGGGTGGGGGCCTCCGGGTGGTTGAGCTCTCAGATGACTCACTGGAGCGGCTTGTCGGCGTTTTCGCCCGAACGGACGAGCTCGCGAAGCATCCGGCGGATCACCCGCTGAACCTGCTGTGGTCGGCCTTCCAAGCAGAAGCGCCCCGGCCGTAGCCGAGGCGCTTCTCGCTGTTTCTTCCTACTTCTCCGCGGGTGTCATGGCGTCGTGCTCAGGCCTGCGTTGCTCGACTTTGGGACGGTGTTGGGCTTTGGCCATCTTGGCCAGCCAACTCGTCGCCTCCGAGCGGATCTTCTCCAGCTCGTCGTCGCGTGCCTGTTGCTCGTTCATCGGCCACTCCCTGCGTTCGGGGATCGCGTTCGATGGGAGCACTACCGGGCTAGTGCCCGCTAGGGCCGCCATGCTTGTGGGTGAACCTGGTTGACAGCATCGCTCGCCGATAGGTTTCCCGCACCCCGACGACCTGGGTCAGTACCCCTTGTACCCGCCGCCCAGGCCCATGGAGACGAGGCCGGGGTGGTTGTGGAAGCCGCCGTAGCGCGCGTAGGTGTAGCGAACGCCCGCGATGATGTTGTCGACCGGCGCCAGGATGTTGTCGTAGCCCGCGAGCTTGTAGGCGTTGAACGTGGGGTCGATGCACTGCATGAGGCCCTTGGAGGGCGTGCCGCGCATCGCGTTGGAGTCCCAGTTGTTGACGGCGTTGGGGTTGCCGTTCGACTCCTTCATGATGATCGTGTAGATCTCGTCGACGGAGCCGTTGTCGATGTTGGTGCCGTTGGCCTGCAGGACCTTGATGGCTTCCTTGATCCAGCCCTCGACCTCGCGCTGCTTGGCGGGCTTGCGCATCTCCGCCTGCCGCTCGGCCTCGGCCTTCGCCGCCGCCTCGCGCTGGGCGTGAGCATCCGCGGCGACCTTGGTGGCCTGCTCGAACGTCTGCTGCGCGTACATCTGCTGGAACTGCAGCAGCCGACCCACCTGGTTGCCCGGGTTGACGTCGTGCACGGTCTGGATCGTCTTGGCCTGCTGGTCGGGAAGAGCGCCCAGCTCGGCCGCGCCCGCGGCGAGTTCCGTGGAAGAACCGCTGGTGGCGGCGTTGGCGATGGCCGCAGTGCCGGCGGCGACACCCGCCGCGACGACGATCGCGCTCACGCGGTGAGCAAGCGGAACCTTGTCGTCCTCGACGCGGTGAGCGCCGGGCTTGACTTCTTGTCTGGGCACGACCGTGTACACGGTTCGGCCATCGGCCTTGCTGTGCCGGGCCAAGGGGGAGCCTCCTGCGTCGGGGAGCTTGGTCTCCGGCAAACCCAGGCGGGGGACTCTGAGCGGACAAAGGGCCCTAGTAGCTGCAGCTCCTGTGTCCTGCCGGTGACCAAACCGTTATCGGCGGGCGAGAACGTAACCTCGCGTCACGAGCGCAGGCAAGCTTGAGCGCCCGTTGGGTGACTCTCGTCACTTTTGCGTCGGGTCGGGCTAGCAGTTGCTGACAGACAGTCAGCGCGCCTTGTGAGTGCTGCGTAAGTTCATCGTTGCCTCCTGACGAACTGGCGGAGCTGTCTGTTAGTTCGCTGCTGTCCCGGCTCTCGTTATGGGTTACGTCCACGACCACGCGATCGAGTGATGCGATCACGCTTCGTGATGTCGTTGGGGTGCGGGGAGCTGACCTGCGAGGACTTGATCGCTGGACAGCGTTTTTCTCGGTCTGAGGAGAGGTACGGAGAGAGCGCCTCTTCGGTTCACCCGATGTTGTGGGTTAACGCTTGCGCCTCTGCTCCAACGCCCTGAGAACCCAGTCCGGGCTGTCGCCGGGACTGTCGTTGAAGGCGATCGCGGCCTCCGGCTGATGCCAGTGCACCTCGTTGACGACGGCTTGGAAGAGCTCCAAGAGGCCGGGTCCCTTGCGAATGCCGCCGCCGACCACGACCACGTCGTACTTCTTGCTCCGGAGCTTCTCCGCGAGCTTCGCCTGGGCGCGGCCGTCGAGTTCGGCGAAGTCGATGAGGAAGAGGTCCTCGGCGAGGCCGAGTTCGGCGAGCTGCCTGCTGCCCTGCTCGATGCCCGCGGCGACGGGCGCGGGGTCGAAGCCGGGGATGGTGTGCGGGTCGAAGCCGATCACGAGAACGTCGGTCATCGTGCGACGCTACTGCGGCCACCAGAGGCCGGCCACGAGCATTTCGAGCAGGTCGGTGAGCTCGGGGCCGTCCGCGAGCCAGTTGTCCCAGTGGCAGTCAGCGTGGACGGGCACGGTGGACTTCACGTGCGCGGGCGCGCTTGAGTCGGCGCCGACGTGGACCTGGTGCGACTGGCTGCTCGTGCGCTCGAGCGGTCCCGGATCGCGTCCGAGCGCGGACATGACGATGGCGCGAGCGTTCCCCCATGCCCGCCAAGCTCCCACTCGTGCGGCCAACGCGATCGAGGTCGTCGACAAGATCGGCGAGAACTACACGGCGGAGGACACGCTCACCGAACTCGTCGATCCACACGCCGACCTGGAGCGCGCCAGCCTCGCGGTCTTCGACGGCGACGCGATGGTCGGCTAAATGAAGATCCAGTACCGCCCCGCCGCCACGGAGGTGCACCGCGTCTCGCTGGACGGTGGCGTGCACCCTTCCCACCGTCGCCAGGGCATCGGCACGCGGCTCGTGCGGGCAGGTGTCGAGGCGGCCCGCGTCTTGCACGCGTTGCATCACCCGACGCTGAAGCTGGCGATCAACGTCCACAAGGCCGAGCACATCGCGGGCCTCGCGCCGCTTCTCATTGCAGAAGGCTTCACGCCCGTCCGCTACTTCCAGCGAATGGAGCACGGGCTGCGTGACGTGCCATCTTCTTCTGACCCGCGCATCGAGCCGTGGTCGCCGTCGAGCGACGAGGAGTTCCGTGGGTTGCGCAACGAGGCCTACCGCTCGGTGTGGGGCGCGACCCCGATGTCGTTGCCGCTCTGGCAGAACAAGATCACCAACCAGACGTTCAGGCCGTCGATGAGCTTCCTGCTGCGCGACGCCGACGGGGTGGCGGCGGGCATGCTCGTGACGATGAACTGGGAGGCCGACACAGAAGCCACCGGTGTCAACGACGCGCACTTCATGCTCATCGGCGTGTTGCCCTCGCACCGCCGTAGGGGCATCGCAAGCGCGTTGATCGCACACGCGTTGGCCGCCGCCACTCGGCAGCGCTACGACCGCGCGTTGCTGAGCGTCGACTCCGAGAACGCGACCGGGGCGTTCGGCATCTTCGACCGTGCGGGCTTCACGGCGACGATGCGGTACGTGAAGTGGGAGGCCTAGTCCTCATCCATGCGCAACTCGCCGTTGGACACCATGAACGGCGTGGGCCGCTCGTCCTGCTCCTCGCGGTAGAAACCGCCGTACCCGTCGTCCGCCGCGTACGGTGCGAGCCACTGCGCGACCTGCCACCACACCTCGGCCCACTGGTCGTCCACCCAGTACAACCGCGCGTACAGCCCCCACGCGTAGATCTCGCCGTCGCGGTTGCGCCCGCGAGACTGCCTGCGCAACGCCACGTGCTCGCCACCCGGCAGGTAGCTCTCCGCGACCGGCTCCAGCACGGGGTGGTCGTAGTCGACCACGAGGTTCGGCGGCCGGATTTCGCTCAGACCCAGGTGGTAGCGCAGTTCGTCGAGCGTTTCCGGCGGCGTGTCGTCACGCAGGAAAAACGAATAGACGACCTCGAAATGAAGACTCACCCAGTTCCCCCTTGGACTTGCTCCAACATTACTGCGCCGGCGCCAGCTCGAAGCCGGCGATGCCGATCCTCATGCCCAGGAACCACAGGAGGACGGTTCCAGCCTTCACCGAATCTCGCAAACCGCTAAACGCTTTGAATGTGCACTCAACGCGTTGAACGGTACTTCTGACACGGCAAGCGGGTTGGAGTTAAAACAATTTCTTGACCGTCCTGGTGGGGCCGCGCGGAAATATAGGTGCGACTGATTGCGCACGCCCGCTCGACGGCGGTCAGTAGAGATCGAAACCGACTTCGAGGTCGAGCTCGGCCAGCCGACGCATCAGGTCGGTGGTGAGGGTGAAGCCGCCCTGCGCGTCGTCCGCGGTGAAGACACCGCAGAAGATGTCGATCTCGACGTTGCTCCTGATCGCGCCGAACTCACGCCGATGCGCCTCGACGAACGCGACGAGCTCCGCGATGTGTTCGTCAAGCGGGCTCGTGCGCTCCGCACTGCTGCCGAGCGACCAGTAGGACATGGTCCGGCGAGGACCGTCGGGAAGCCTACCCACCGGATCGCCGATGTCGTAGCCCCAGGCCGGTTCGCCAAGCACCGCAACAAGTTCCGCCAACGCCAACGACTTGCTGAAGACCCTCAGCGACGCCTTGTACTCGTGCCGTTCCTGCACTGCCGGCTAGCCCTGTTTCCCTGGCATCACACCGGCGACGGCCTGCCACGCCTTCCCGTCAACGGCGGGCAGCGCGGTCTTCACCGCCCCGTGCGCGGTGACAACGGAACCCTCCATCGCGGTGGCCGCCGCGAGGTACTCCTGGGCCGCCGCGTAGTGCTCGGGACCGTTCATGCTGATCACCCCAGGTCCTCACTTCGGGTCGTCGGAGTGCCACGGATAGACGAACTGTTCCGGTTGCACGCCCCAGTTCCCCAGAGCTTCAAGCAGTTCCGGTTCGCCGGCGGCAGTCGTGGCTTTGATCAGCACGGCTCCGATGTCGTAGTCGTAGCCGTCGATCAGGTCGGCCTCGTAGTCCCAGTGCTCGATGGTGAAGGTGCGGGCGTTGTCGGATCGCTTCCAGCCCTGGTTGCCGGCTTCGGTGTCGGCCGGGGTGGTGCGGGGCCAGATGTCGATGAACGCGCGACGGCCCGCCCGTTCCGCCTCGACCTCGGCGACCAGGCGCTGTCCGAGCCTCAGGGCGGCCAGCTTGTCGGCGGGCCACGCCTCGTCGGCGGGGCCGGACTGCTCACTCATCGGGCACCGCCGTTCGACAGTCGTGGATCGCCTCTCACAAGGATCTTCGGAGGCGATCGTCTTCCACAACTGAATAGCCGCGCGGGACCCCGGCACGTGGCCGGGGTCCCGCGCGGAACGGACTGCGTGGGCGAGGTCTAGCCGCGCAGTTCCATCGTGCGGAGTTCCCACAGTTCGATCAACACCGACCTGACCTGCAACGGAGGCTCGTCCCAGGCCCGATCAGTGAATGGTGTTCCACACATGTTCCAGCGATCTACGTCGGCCGATCAGCGCAGGGAAGCGGATGCAGCCACAACGACGGATGGCCAGAGCTGAACATCCGGGGGCAAGCCTTTGAGCTGGTCGACGCCGCCAAGACGTTGAGCTGCCCA
Organism: Lentzea sp. JNUCC 0626; assembly: GCF_043632865.1. NCBI lineage: Bacteria > Bacillati > Actinomycetota > Actinomycetes > Pseudonocardiales > Pseudonocardiaceae > Lentzea > Lentzea sp. JNUCC 0626. Next base: position 7,856,346 of record NZ_CP171635.1, on the reverse strand, counting down.
TAGGCGCGGCCGTCGAGCGCCGTGCCCAGCTCGATCAAGCGACCCATTCTGCGCTCGCACCGGCGTCTGCACTACATCCATCCTTTGTAGCGAGCAAAGCCGACGGCCAATAGTGCACCAGTTGCGAGCGAACCCCGTTGAACTAGAAGAAGTAGGGCGTACCGCAGTGTCGTACCCCATCCACCGTTCGCGGCCGCGAGTAGAGCTTCCGTACGCCCCGTCCAGCTTCTTGCAACCTGCAACCGGTCGGCCAAAAATGACGAGTCATCTTGCACTTGGCGTGAAGCCTTAGAAGAGATCCTGCGGCCCATCGAAGCCTCCGGTGGACGTCACAAACCGTCCCACCGGTAAGCGGGCTTGCTAGCCGCGGCTTGGGGGCTAGAAGCCCACCAGCCTGGAAGGTGACCCCGTCCGGCCCAGGGGCTGCACGAGCTACGCAGCACCGTCAGGGTAGCAACGAGATGTCGATCGCGTCCAGGCGTGCCAGAACAGCCTTGTCGACCAGCTGCCACCAGACATCAGCTTTGACCTGTGGCGTTCGAGGACACTTAGGACAACGAAATATGTACGAGTGCTTGCTCGTGAGGGAGTTCGGCTCGGCGTCCTTGCCCATTGGGGGCGCAAACCATTGGAGCGCGTGGTTCATGCCATGGGTGCCGTCCAGCTCTCGACGGGCACTCGTGAGCAACATTCTCTTGTGCTGGCCTCGGTCGGTGCAGACCACAGGCATGAAATAGTCAACCTCACGCCCGCTCATGGTGAACTCTCGGCAACGTTCCGGGTCGATCCGCGGCACAGGCGGCCCATCCTTGTACACACCGGCCTCCTCGTGCCGGCCATGGGCCAGCAGCATCGCCTCTGACGGCTTCTCACTTCTGCTGCGAGTGTTGTGCAACCCCCTCCATCGTCACCTCATGGCTGCCGACCGCACAATAGAAGGTGGCGACCGGCGGCACTCTCAGAAGTGCAGTCTCAGTCCACATCAACGTGCTGCCGAGCAGGCCCTCGCTCGCAACACTGCGCCAACCGCGCGCTGAGACGGACTGCTTCCCGCGGGACATCCGGCGCTGCTGCGCTCGTATCTGCGATCGCGGGGCCTCGGCTCGACGCCCTCCAGCGAGTCCTGGGATGACGCTCTTCGAGATGCGGTCCTTGCATTCAGGAAGATCGAGTTCTACGCACACATGCTTGCGATCCCGGCGGACGCCGAGCAGCCCAGGCAAGCCGTGGCTCGTCGCCAGATCGGCCGGGACGTCTGGCGCACCATGTCCCTCAGCGAGCCAGACAGCATCTGTTGGCGTGAGCACTGGCCACAGCAGCACCCAAACAGCGCCACACATGCAGTGAAGGCCATGACGCCGAAGCACGCTGAGCGACCACCGGAGCGTGTCTCAATGACGGAAGCAGATGGACTGATGTCCGATAGTTTGAGACATTGGGACACTTGCCGCGCCCGTGGAGGAAGTCATGCTGTTCCAGACGCCAGAGCTGGACACTGTCGATCTAGCCGTCATCGGCCAGATCGACCAGTTCCGCAACACGATGCGCTTCGCGCTTCGTGAGCCTCGTCGCTGGACCGGGCAACTCCGGCGCAACCTGCTAGCCAAAGCTATCCAGGGCAGCAACAGCATCGAGGGCTACGACGTCACCGACGAGGATGCCGTAGCCGCCGTGGAAGAGGAAGAACCTCTGACGGCAGACGAGGCTACCTGGGCTGAAATTCGCGGGTATCGATCAGCGATGAGCTATGTACTACAGCTAGCGGACGATCCAGATTTCAGCCTGGACCAGACGCTGATTCGCAGCTTGCACTACATGATGCTCTCTCATGACCTCTCAAAGAGTCCTGGGCGATACCGGAGCAAGCCGGTCTTCGTAGTTGACGAGGCACGAGGACGCGTCGTCTACGAGGGGCCAGAAGCCGAAATTGTTCCCGAGCTAACCGAGGAACTTGTACAGGCGATACGCAAAGACACCGATGGCCCTAGCTTCGTGCGGGCAGCAATGGCACATTTAAACCTCGTGATGATTCACCCATTTCGGGATGGAAACGGAAGGATGGCACGCTGTCTGCAAACGTTGATTCTTGCGCGGGAGCAGATTGTGGCCCCAGAGTTCAGCAGCGTCGAAGAGTTCTTGGGAAGAAGCACTCCAGACTACTATGCAATCCTAGCAGCCGTGGGCGCTGGATCTTGGAACCCAGGCAACGACGCCACACCTTGGGTCAAATTCATCTTGCGTGCCCACCACATACAGGCCCAGGTCGTCGTTAGACGATTGAAAGAGGCCTCGGCAATCTGGTCCGAACTCGATTCGATAGCAACCGAGAAGGGATTGCCCGAAAGAAGCGTCGCAGCACTATTTGATGCATCACTGGGGCTTCGACTTAGGCGTTCCAATTACATCAAGCTTACTGATGTCGAGGACCGAACCGCAACGCGGGACCTTCAGGCAATGACTGACGCGGGACTGCTTGTAGCAAAGGGCGAGCGGCGAGGAAGGGTATACGCCGCCGCAGAGCCACTATTGCACATCAGGCGATCGGTACGGTCCAGTCAGCCAGGAATCGTGGATCCCTATGGAGATATCTCGTCTCTCTTGCGGAATCAATCCGCCCGCGAACCCGAACTTCCTCTTGAATGGAACCTCTGAGCTAGTGAAGATTCCAGATAAAAGATATCCGTCGACAACAAGGCTGATATCGATCGCGCTTGGACATGCAGCAGCAGGCAAGACACATGATTCGAGGGCAAGCTTGTGGGCTGGTCGACGCCGTCAAGGCGTTGAGCTGTCCACAAGCGCGGCAGCCGAGCGCCGCGCCCAGCTCGATCAAGCCAACCACTCTAGCGCTCGTTCCTCAGGACCCGATCCATGCCTGTTGTGGCCGCGTGCGGGATGCCGGCTAGGACGACTAACGTTGTTGCATGCTGTATCTCCTTCTTCCGGACTTGACCATGAAGTGGGTGGATGTTCCGGCAACTTCCACCCTCAAGCTTGCACGTGAGAACGATGCAGATCTGAGCCAACTCCCTTGGGAGCCTTCAGAGCGTCGTGCCTCAATCACCGTCGTGCGATGGGCGCTTCGACATGGGATTCCATGCACACCTGGCATCGTTCTTCATGCTCCTGAGCTGTCGGTCGTGGATGTGCCGAACGAGATCAGGAAAGCCCATGAGGGCGTCAAGCAGAGCCGCGAGAAGCTTGCCGCTTCCGCCGCTAGCCACTTGATCGAGAAGGCCATGCCGGCATCAGCGGAGCATGGCAAGAAGCTTGATGCTGAGGTCGACAAGAGCACTGAGAACGCCTTGCTCGAAGCTGAAGAGGAGCTTCAGGACGCCCTGTCCAAGGCGCCCGACGAAAACCTCATCAACCATTGGCGGAGGCTCGGCGGTGCGATGCCGTCTCCAGTCTGAATGCCGCACTAGCCGCATAGACGTCCAGACGTAGTTCGTTGATCTTCTGCGGCTCCCTGCGGGGATTGCTGGTCGTGGCCTCGTCCGTCGCGGACAGCCCCGGTTGCCTCGCCGGCGCCGACGCGGGCCGCCAGGCCCGCTTGGAGGCGCCGAACAACACCTTCCGGGGCTGAACTCCGCGACGGATGCAGGCACGAACGACCAGCGGCCCCCACAGGGGGCCGCCTTGATGAAGAAAAGAAACTCTGAACACCGCCGTTAGCACCGAGGGCACGCATGCGCATGTTGCGAACTTGTGATGCCCCGAAGCTAACGACTACCCACATGGATCTAGATAGCCCATCTAGAGGCGAATACGCTCTCGTCGCTACATTTGGGGGGACGGCACATGTGCCGCTCAGGGGAGGTTGACTTTGACTGAGCAGAAGAAGGCTCACAAGACCAACATCAAGCCTGTAGTGACCAGGTCGTTCTGGGAGTGCATGGAGCAGCTCCAGGAAGGCTACGTGTTCGCCGTTGCCGCAACTGCCGGTTGCACTGTTGAGGTGACGAAGCGCGATATTTATGGAACAGACGTTCGAATTATCCGCCCGGCGGCGACGGCTACCGCCGAAGAGATTACCGTTCTCGCCCAGCTGAAGAACACAACAACATTTCGGCCAGACCCAACAAAAGATTCATTTTCGTATCAGCTGAAAAAGCGTGAGTACTTCGAGAAGCTCGCCATGCGCCGACGCGGCCCTAAAGCGATCTTGATAGTCATGGCGACCTCACCAACCCAAGCGGACTGGACCAAGGGCAGCCATGAGTCGCTGGAAGTCCAGTACTGCTGCTACTGGCGTAGCCTGGAGGGCGAGACTGCGGCAGATGGAGTAATCTCTCCTTCGGTGCGCATTCCGACGGCTAACGTTTTCGATGCAGCAGCACTGACCCAGATATTGGACCGCCTGGACAGAGAGGAGGAGCTGGCGTGAACGGTTCGAGGCCGCCCTTTGCTGATCATCCAGAACGGGTCGACCCGGATCGCTTGCTTCTGCTTCTTGAAGACTTGGGCTGGACAATCGCAGGTGGGCGCAACGGGATCTACAAGCGCTTAACTCCACCGACCGATGGCCACGACTCCTGGGGTCAGCGCTGGTCATTGCTTGTCCCGCTCGATCGATCCGCACCAGATTTCAGCGATTCGATGCGTGCAACAATTCTCGAACTTAGCAGTTCAAGCTTTCGAGACCTTTGGGCAGTCGATCTAGCTCCGAGACTCAGCACAGAGCTGACGGACTCGTTCCGCTTCCGCAAAGAGAGCAACGCGCCTTCCGGCTTGATTCCGTGGCGTCAAGGCGAAGACCTCATCAGCACAGCGAGATCTGCGCTCATTGCTGGCGCCAAGTCTCATATGGAACACCTGCGGCGTTACAGCAACCGGCACGGTCAGTTTGCAGGCAGATATCTGGACAGCGTGCTCATGGGGCAGACTGCCGTTGGAAGTTATGTGGTCACAGCCTACGCACCAGCAAATGCACAGATCGCCCTTAGCGGGTCCGCAATTCATGAGCTAACACTGCCGGAAATCGACGCCGTTCCTGCCAGGAGGGTTACGCAGTCTGTAGTCACAGCCCTTGAAGCCGTCGCAGAAAGCCTGGATCACTATCACGAGACCGGTTCCCTGAGTGGCTTCGAGGCCGCTGTGCGACGCGGCGTTTCTTACGATCTCTCAACTGCACTTGCGGGAATCTCGAAAGATTCCGATGGCGGAGATATTGCAATCGAGTTCGATCCCGCAAGCCCACCAGAGAACATCAGTCCAAAGTTTGTACTGGAGTTCGGGGGAGCCGACACCGATGTATTCGAACGCGTAGCGCGTCAACTTGCGGTAGATGACGAATCTTCCCAGCCGTTGACGGTTATAGGCAGAGTACATCTCTTGACAAAGAAGCATGCTGGCGGACCAGGGGTTTTCGGGCTTGAGACATTGACCTCTTCCTCTCGAAAATTCAGAGTTAGATTGGCCGATACTGATCAGTACCACCTGGCCGTTCGGGCACATGATGAAGATCTTGCTGTGCAAGTTTTCGGCGACTGGGAACGCGATGGCATGCTCAGCTGGCTTTACAACGCCCACATTCAATCAATCATCGGCCCAGTAGAAGATCTACTGCGCGAAGCATCGGGCACGCCTTCTGTCGTGCAAGAACAACTTGCTTTTGAGGAAATCTCAGAAGATCACTAATTCTCCATCACCGGGAGAAGCGGCAGCGACGTCAAGGAAGTCTCAACCAGCACCTCAAGCACGACATGCTCTAGGCGTTGATCAACTGCACTAGATGCGCCGTATCCGTCAGGTCGGCAAGCACGTCAGCAGCACCGGCGGCGTGTAGGTCCTTGACGCTACTTCGTCCCGTCGCCACAGCGATGACGCGAACACCTGCGGTCGAGGCTGCGACCACGTCCCGCGGAGTGTCACCGATGAGAAATATGTCGTCTGGGCTGAACTGAGTGTCGAGCTGTCGGGCTGCACGCTCCCTGGCGATTGCCACCAGTTGCGCCCGATCGGCATGGTCGTCGCCGTACGCACTCGTTTCCAGATCAAGGAACTGTTCGAGCCCGAGTGCCACGAGCTTGGTCCGCGCGACGGCCCGGAGGTTCCCGGTCAGCACACCTTGGTGGACGGTTCGCTCACTCTCTAGTGCCTCCACGGCTTCCCGTGCTCCGGGAAGCACTCGGGCTCGCGACGCGAACTCGTCGCGGCCGGCTTCATAGCTGTCGATGAGTGCGTTCACGAGCTTGCCGATCGCCGTATCCGTCGGCTCGACCCCGTGCAGTTTCAAGGTCTCGGCGATGATGTCCAGCTCGGTCCTGCCGCTCACGTCGGCGAGCTGTTGGAAAGGCCGGCCGATCGCCACCGGGACCGCTCGCTCGTACATCTCCCGCCCCATGCCGCGGGACTGAAGCAACGTGTGGTCGATGTCCCAGAGCACGAGCCGTCGCAGCTCGTTCGGCGCGATCATGCTTCGAGTCTGTCACTCAGTTGGGGTCTCGCGCTGGGGCGTAGCATCAGTGCAGGTCAACGCTTCGCAGGGGTGAAGATGGACGAACAGCTCGCAGCCACGATCGGCGAACGGGTGCGTCTGCGCTGCCTGGCGTCGCGCTTGCCCAAGACCGTGATTGCCGGGCTAGCGGGAATCACGGCGGACTACCTCTATCAGATCGAACGCGGGCTCAAGCTCCCCACGGTCACCGTGCTGAAGCAGCTCGCCGAAGTGCTGCACGTGTCGGCGGACGAGCTGTTGAGCTCGTCCCCGAAGCGTGGGGCGTCAACTCGGCCTGGAGCAGCTGGCGACGCGTTGTACCGGGCATTTACCAGGCCGCTTCCGCCAGACGCTGCGGCTGTTGACCTGAAAGCGTTGCAGCACAACATCTTCGGCGCGTGGCAGACCTGGCAGACGTCGGCCACCCGATACAGCGAACTCACCCCGGACCTCCCCGCACTCGTGGTCGAGACCGAGCAGGCCTTGCGCAGCGCCGCGAACAGCTCCGCGGCTGATCGGCGCGAAGTTCAGTTCTGCGCTGCTGACCTGTACGCCTTGCTGCGCAGCGTCGCCAAAAGGCTTGGCCGGGTGGATGTTTCACTGCTTGCGGCGGACCGCGCTATCCGCGCAGGAGAGAACGCGGACGATCCGCTGCGGCTCGCGATGGCCCAATGGAACCTTGCACAGGTTCTCCTTGCAGACGGTGAAGCTGAAGGCGCTGAAGACGTCGCGATGCAGGCGGCAGAAGCCCTGTCACCGCAGGCCGCCGAAGACCTGGACGCCGTCGCGCTCCGCGGTGCGCTCCTGCTCGTCGGCTCTATCGCTGCTGCACGTCAAGGCAATGTCTGGCAGGCACGTGAGCGCGTCCAGACCGTTGAGCCGCTCGCAAAGCGGACGGGTGAGCGCAACACGTTGTGGACGGTGTTTGGCCCGACGAACGTCGCCATGCACGCGGTCAGCGTTGAGGTCGAGGCCGGCGCGGCTGCGGACGGGCTACGACTGGCGGAGCGGATCGACCACGACCGTTCCCCTTCGATCGAGCGGCGCGTGGCGTTTCTCCTCGACCAGGCCAAGGGCCAGGTGCAGCGTCGCGACTTCGGAAGTGCGCTAGTCATGCTCTCCGCTACCGAGCGCGAAGCACCCGAGGACCTGAAGCATCGGCCGGCCGCGCACAAGTTGCTGGAGACCCTTGTCCAACGGGCTCGGCGCTCGGTCGCAACGGAAGCCGCGCGGCTGGCAACTCGGGTCGGCGCACCTCTCTGAGCAGCAGCGCTGTCGGTCGGGCCTAGCTGACAGCTCGGGTTGCCGACCTGTTCTCGATCTAGCGTCGCGGCTGGCGCCTGAGAACCGACCTGCTCGGTCGGCTGGTTGAACGGACCAGCTCCCCCGATTTCAGGCGCCTCCCACAGCTTCCCGCGGCGAGGAGTAGGCACCGATGTTGTCGCCCGAGGACGTCGACCTGGTCGCGACCTTCCGGAAGATCACCGGTCTGATGCCGGGCGTCTCCTTCGACATCGTCATGGGGACTCTGACGCCGGACCGCGAAAAGGAGTTCGGTGAGATCCTCATCGACCTCGGAGAGTCCCTCCGTCGCCGCGCCGAACGTCGCGGTCTTTCCGCTGACCCGATGCCGCAAGACGAGACCAAAATCCTGTCCGAGCGGATGGAACGCATCATCGACGCGTCCGCCGTGACCATCGTTGATGCATCGAGGAAACCGTGACGGTCTACATCCGCCCGTCGATGGCTGAACGTTCGATTGGCCGCAACCTCTGGAAGTGGCGCGACGAAACCGGCATGAGCCTTGCTGAAGCCTGCGAGGAAGCCGGATTCTCTACGGCCAACCTCAGCATGATGGAGAACGCACTAAGGCCCTTCGATCCACTGAATATCATGATCCTGGGTCGTGTTTACAACATCCCGAACGAAGTCTGGAAGCGGCAAATTCGACGCGCTGAAGCCGCCGCGAGGGAACGCAGGCAGGCCAAAACCAAGCAGTCTGCTTACGACCTGGACGCCACTGAGGACCTGATCGAGTCATATCTCGATGCAACCTCGATCTGCGCGTATGGCGCTGACGCCATCCCGCACCTTCTTCAAACCAGCAAGTACAGCGCAGCTCTTTCGCAGCCAGAAGGTCGGTCGCGTACGAGTTTAGGCGTGAGTCTGATCAAGGACCTCGCCGCCGATGGGTCTTCGAACCCAACGGTGGACGTAGTCGTCACCATGCAGGCGATTCGCCGGGTGGCCGGAAGTGCCGAAGTCACGAACGCAGCACTAGCCCAGCTGGTATCCCTGTCAGAACTTGATTGCTTCACGATTCAGCTCCTGAGCGACGATGAGCACTCGGAATTACTGCCTCAAAGCTCCTACTGTCACCTCGCATTTCCCCACGATCAACACGACGATGTCGTGTACCTGGAGGAGGCCGGACGCGGTCGATACATCGAGGACTCGACCGCCTGCCAGCTGATCCAAAGCGGGTTCAGGGCACTACAACGTCGCGCCCTCTCCCCTGCCGACTCGGTTGAGGCAATCGCCGAGGCAGCAAGCACCCTACGGACGCGCCCGTCTCGCATGACCTCGACCAGGACGACGCGAGCGAGGAAACCCAGCACCGCCGCACCAAAAGGAAGCTAGCCACGATGGAACAGACTCCAATCACGCCTCGGAGCTGCGAACTCGGTGACGAATTGCGAACCCTCCGCGCCAAGTTCTCAAATGGTCATGAGTTCGCCTCTCTGCTTGACTGGGACCCGAGCAAGGTGTCCAACATCGAACGCGGGAAGGTGCGTCCTACTGATCTTGACCTAGCTCAGTACTTGACGGCGTGCGGCAAGGGCCGCGGCTGGGTGGCCGAGTTCAGCGACTTCTACCGAACCGCGTTCGACCTCTACTTTGCTCAAGCAGCGAGCAACTTCAAGACGATCTCCTTTGCTGAGGCGTCTGCATCTACGATCACCGGCTTCGGCAACGCGACTCTCCCTGTTCTCCTACGCACCACGGAGTACACGGAGAAGCTACTGATCCAACGTGGCGCAACTCCGGAGCAAATCAAGGACGCTGTCAGGTCGCAGCAAGAGCGTCAGCGTGTCCTCGGCTCGGCTTACCGCCCAGAAGTACTGTTCTACGTAACCGAGAGATCGTTGGTCGCCCCGCTCGACGAAGCGCGAGGCCGGATGGATCAACTCGAACTGCTCAGGAGAAATTCGCGGTTCGTTCGAGTCATCCCTGACGGCGAGATAACCCCGTTCTCAACCGAGTTCACCGTCTACGAACACAAGAAGGCGCCTGCAACGGCGTTCGTTGATTGCGAGTTCGCCAAAGTCTTCGTGCATGATGCGACAGCAGTTGCCCAATGTCGCGCGTTCTTGGCCGCCCTGGACACAATTTCCCTGAGTCCGGCCGATTCAAAGGAACTTCTCAGTCGGCAGCTCACCGAAGACTACGTTGCGGTCATCAAGACAGCGACGGAAGAGCGGCCGAGCACTGATTGAGTCCGGTCCTGGCCGGGAACCTCGGACCTGGCGGCCCAATTACCGAACCTCTAGCGTGAGCACGGTGCACAACGTGGTTGAAGCGGACATCCCGGACGGGCCTTTCAGCTCGCGCCTTGCTTCAGCGGTCCTCAGAGAGGCGTCCGCCCACATCGGAATCGACTCGACCGACGCACGCTTGATGCGCCTGGGCGAGAACGCCCTGTTCCACCTCCCGCGTTCAGGGGTCGTCGTTCGCATCGCGCGGAGTGCCGACCGCTGGGACGACGCGGTCAAAGAGGTGGCGGTTTCGAACTGGCTGGAGGAGAGCGGCGTACCTGCCGTCCGGCTGCACGCGGCCGACCAGCCCATCTTGATTTCGGGCTACCCGGTGACGTTCTGGCGCTACATCGACGGACGCAACGGCAACCGCGGGGACGTCGGCGATCTGGGGCGATTGCTGCTGAGACTGCACCAGACGTCGCCCCCGACGACGTTCGAGCTGCCCGCGCAAGACATCTTCGTACACGTCGAGTCGCGCATCGAGTCTTCTGATGTGCCGGACGCTGACAAGCGCTTCCTGTTGGACAGGGTCGCGGAGCTTCGAGACGAGATCAGCGGTCTCAAGTTCCAGCTGGAACCCACGTCGACGCACGGGGACGCACACGTCCAGAACCTGATGGTCAGCGACGGCGCCGCGCTGCTCATCGACTTCGAGCGCTTCTCCAAGGGTCAGCCCGAGTGGGACTTGGCCATGACGGCGACCGAGTACCTGTCGGCCGGCTGGTGGACCGCGGACGAGTACCGCGAGTTCTGCGAGGCCTACGGGCACGACGTCACCAGGTGGAACGGATTCCGCGTCTTGCAGTCCACGCATGAGATCAAGATGACCACGTGGATCATGCAGAACGTTGACGAATCTGAAGAGATCGCCGCCGAGTACGCGACGCGGATCGAAACGATGCGGACCGGCCGTGCAACGACTCCGTGGCGGCCCTTCTAAGCCACCCTGGTCAGCAGGACCGCGGTTCCGAGATCAATCTCCGGGTAGTGCCGCATCACGCGCTCCACGAACAGCCGTGTGCGGGGGTCCTTCGCGTGCAGCGTCGCGAGTTGCGCGTGGAAGTCGGTGAGATAGCGGACGTACCTGCTGGATTGCAGCGGGCCGGCCAGGTCCACCGCGTCGACCGCCAGGTCCACGGCTTCCTCAAGGTCGCCGTTCGTGAGTGCACCCGCGGCCGAGACCATTCCAATGAACGCGCGGGTCCGCGGTGGGGTGTCATGCGGCGCAATGGCTCGGGCCGCGTACAGGCGGGCTTTCTCCGGCTGCATGAGGTCGCGGAATCCGTGGGCGGCTTCGCCTGCAAGCTCTTCCGCGTTGAAGTAGCTGATCCACGGTGGTTCGTCGTCCGGGACGTGCTGGCTGAAGAACCGCTCTGCCTCGTGCATCACGCGGGCGAACTCGCGCGCCTGACCGCTGCTCGCCAACGCCCTTGCCTCCATCGCGAGGAACATCGAGGTGACCGCCGGAGTGGCCTTCGCAATGGTCGAGCCCTGCGCCGCACGCGCGAACTGGACGGCGTCGTTGAAGCGGCCGAGGTAGTTCGCCTGGTGGCTGAGGTTCGCCAACAACCGTCCACCTAGGACATGGTCCTGCGCTTCACGGGCAAGCCGTAGTCCCTGGACGAAGTACCGCTGTGCCGCACCGTGGCGGCCGGCGTCGTACGCGCTCCACCCGAGAAGCTGCGCGACCTCTGCGGCTGCGCTGAACAGGTCGCGCCGTTCCGGCCCGTTGTGGGCGCCCTGTAGAAGGGGCGTGATCTCGGTCTTGAAGTAGAAGAGCAGCATCTTCCGGACGTGCCCGCCGCCGTACTTGAAGTCGAGGTCCATCAGGTTGGCTGCCGTCGCGCGGATCGCCGATGCTGCCGCTCCCCCGCCTCGGCGGAGCTCGTCTGCATCCGCCACGTGCAGGGAGTCGCCGAACATGTAGCCCGTGATGATGCCGGGCGTGGCCTCGTGCGCCCACTGAGAACGCACCAATGCCGGTTGGTCTTCGAGATCAGCGGCGGTGAGCTGGCTCATCAGGTCAACAGCTGCGTCCGCGCTCGGCGGGTACTCGGTGCCGTGCTCTGTCGCGTCTGGACCGACGGCCTGAATTCCGCCGTTGAAGCCGATCTCCGCGAGGTCGACGCGCCGGCCGAGCTTCGCGCCGAGAGCAAGCGCGATGTAGTTCTGAGTTGCCGCTTTCGGCCGCGTGCCGTCAAGCCAACGACGCACAGACACGTGGTCGGCTGCAACGGTCTGACCGTCGCGATTGGCGAGTTCTCGTACTCGTGCGGCAAGCCCCTTGTTGCTCATGTCGGCTTCCGACATCACCGCAGCTAGGAGCTTGTTCGGTTCGCTGTTTCCGGTCAAATGATCACCGCGTCTGCACGCCGTGCACCTCCCGTGCACCCCTTCCGTGCATCAATGCACCCCCTTGAGCACACTGCAATGCACCCCCTCACCTGCCGTTCTATGTGTACATGAACGAAACACCGGATGAGTTGGAATTCATCAGCCTCAGGCTGCGTCAGTTGCAGTTCGCCATAACGAGGGTCACTGAGAAGGTGGAACAGATCGAGGATCGTCGGCGGCTTCGAGCTGCTCGACACGCTCAGTCAGATGCAAGACCGCCGCCTGCAATTGATCAAGCTGGCGAATGACCGTCTCGATCGTGACCGGGCTTCGATCCTCGGCCGGCGGCTCTTGAACGAAGACGCCTACGGCTGGCTGCGAGACCACCCAGCCCTCGGTCTCAAGGATCTGAACAGCCTTCTGCGCGGTCCCGAGTGCGACGCCGTGTTGCTCGGCGAGTTTGCGGTGACCGGGTAGCCGGGCGCCCACTTCCAGGGCTCCGGACCGGATGTCCTTCTTCACCGCTTCGACAACCCGCTGGTACGCGGCAAGTCCTGGCTGGTCGCTCACGGCATCAGCCTAACTTCACTGACCCACACTGCTACAGATCACCCGATTGGACTATGCGATCCGATCCATACTGCTCTACATTGGTATGTATCAGTTGCTCATCGCCGGAGGTACGACATGGCTCTGAACGACATCCCCGTGATCCTGTCCCACTACAAGCTCCTGATCACCGAAGCGCCCTGCGTGAAGATGCGCGAACTCGACGGCGGCCAGCTCGTTCCCGTGGTCGACCGCAACACCAACGAAGAGCAGTTCGTCGTGGTGCTGTTCGCCAAGGCTCGCCCGACTGAAGGCCGTCGCAAGACGAAGGGCGAGGAGATCCGCGTCAACCTTCCCGGCGACCCTGGCGCGGGGTTCGAGGAGGGCGACTACGTCGAGCTGATCAACCCCGTGATCAACACCTACGAGATGCGCGGGGAGGACGGCAAGATCACCGCCTCCGGCCTGTGGTTCAAGGCGGACGGACTCACTCCCGCTGCACGAATCGTGTCGGCTCCCGCGGCTTAGTCCCGCAAGCCCTGCCCGGTAGGCCGGTCGCCCGCTTCGAGTCGGGCCAGGGCACTCAGATTTGTTCTTTGAGAATTACACAGTGAGTCGAACCATGCCTAAATCCGGAGCATTCCACGTGCTCCGGGAGATTCGGTAAATCCAGGTACGCCTTCGTTCCTGGGTTTGCCGTGCCTCCCGAAAGGAGTTTCACCATGGATGAGCGCTCGTACCCGATCGAACTTGCTGATCCGGACGGCGATGACCCGCGCTTCACGTTCGGCCTCGTTCATGAGGTTGGCGAAGTCCTTACGAAGCACGGCTTTCCGGGCGTCGGCGAGAGCTGGCGCGATCACCTGGAGTTGCAGCAAGCGTTGTACCGCTTCATCTACGTCGGCGACTTGAGGACTGAGAGGTTGGTCAGTTGATCCAAGAGATGTTGAACGAGCGAGCACAGCAGCAGTACGGCTCGTTTGTCGGCGCGATGGACTTCGTAGAGGAGTTGTTGGTGCCGCTGGAAAAGCTCATCAACCGGATGAGCGTGAAGCCCGGTAAGGCCGGTGGCTGGCGGGTCGCGACGCCCGATGAACTCAAGGGCTACCTGCGGACCGCGCGGAACGACCTCAGTGCGCTGCGGGAGCAGGCCAAGCGGCACGAGATCAATTTGAAGGCCAAAGAGTGGGGAGCCTGATCGATGTCTCACCAGCTCGACAACGCCGTGTCCAACCTGGACCAGGCGATGAAGCAACTCCGCACGGCAATGGACGGCATCCCGGTCCGCCGTGAGGGCTTCACGGACCTGCGGCGCCGGTTCGTCCGCTCGGTCAGCGTGCTGACCACGGAGGCGTCCTACGCCCGCGGGCAACTGCCCAACAACTGAATCCGCACTGATCAACGCGGCGGCCGATCTTCGACACGTTCGAGGGTCGGCCGTCGCGCTTCCCTGAGGAGTACTGCAATGGGTTGGAAGTGGAACGCAAGCAAGCGCGTCGTGGCCGCCGAGTTCCGCGCGGCGCGATGGCTGGCCAGGAACCCGGAATGGATGCTCGCCCCGTCCGCTGTCGCGGCCGGCGCCTGCACGCTTGGCCCGTCCGTCACGGGCTACGTTCTCGGCGGCGCAGCTGGTGCCACCGGGCTTTGGTACCGGGGTCACCCGGACTCGTTCGACACCTTGGCCGCGCCCACACTGCGGGCCTGGCAGCGGCGGTGGTTCGGGGCGTATGTCGGCGGGCGCTGGCGGGACCTGATGGACGTGCACAAGCTGACAACCGAGCACCGCCGGAAGAAGGTCACGAACTACCCGCGCGTGGTCCGCGTCCGGTCGTACTCGCCATCGATCGACACCGTGTTGGTGAAGCTGGCCAAGGGCCAGTCACCGATGCACTTCGCTCGCCAGGCCGAAGAGTTGGCGCACGCGATAGAGGCGGAGCGCGTCGCTATCGAGCTGGTGAAGCCCGGTTACGTGGCTCTCGTGGTCCAGCGGGACGAACCGTTCACGGAGATCATCCCGGCGCCGGACATGCCCGAGCACTCCGAAGATGTGGACCTGCGGGCGGTGCTGCTGGGTGAGGACGAGTACGGCGGCGACTGGACCGAACCCGTCCAAGGGACGCACACCCTGACAGCGGGTGGGACCGGGTCGGGCAAGAACTCGCTGGCGTTCGCCAAGCTGCGCTCGATGGCACCGCTGATCCGGGACGGCATCGTCCGCCTGTGGGTCTGCGACCCGAAGTACCTGGAGTTCCAGGCCATCAAGCCGATCACGGAGAACCGCTACGCCGATGACGCGGGCGAGTGCCTGGAGCTGATCGAGATGTGGGTGGACGACATGGAGCGCACCCAGCAGCGGATGCAGCGGGCTAGGCTGCGGTCGGTCCAGCCGTCGCGTGAGTACCCGCTCAACCTGCTGATCGTGGACGAGATCGGCTCGTTGGTCGCCTACCGGCCCGAGTACGCCCGACAGATCACCGGTCTGCTCGCTCGGGGCACTTCGATGGGCCGCGCAACGCTGCACGTCGCGGACGCCTACATCCAGGAACCGGACAAGGACACGCTGTCGATCCGGGACCTGTTCCCCAATCGCATCTGCCTGCGCACCACGTCACCGACGCACCCGGACATGGTGCTGGGTGAGGGCGCACGCGAACGAGGTGCGATCGCCGACCAGATTCCCGCGATTCCTGAAACGGCCGGCATCGGCTACCGCACCGACGAACGCTCACGCGTTCCTCGCCGGGTCCGTGCGGCGTACACGACGGACGAGAACATCCGCGAACTCGTGGAGTTCGTCCGCGACGGTCAGACCGGCTCTCTTCGCTCGATCGCCTGACTTTCTTTCACCCCAACACTTTCACCACTAATCGTGGAGGCCTTGCCATGCCCGAAATCAACGCTCCTCGCCGCTTGGACGGTCTGCTCCGCTCGGTCCGCGGCCACATCCGCACGCTCGGACTGCCCCGGCCGGACCGCTTGGTCATCTCCACGCCGTCCGGCTCGGTGCACGCCGAGTTCACCTCCGGTACCGCACCCGATCGGCTGGCCTGCCTGCTGGTCTGGGCGGCCTCGCTGCACGGGGTCGAGTTGACCTGGACCCTCCAGGCCGCTGGAACCCTCTTCGTCGCGGCGACCGGCCGCACCGCTTCCGGGGTCACGCTCGGACTCACCGCTTCGGCCTCGGTGGTCGAACTGGGCGGCAAGGTCAAGTCCGGCTCGGGGGCGGTGCTCGCCAAGGCCTTCCGGCTGGCCGTGTGCACGCCGGAACAGGTCACCTTCGATGAAGTCGCCCAGGTCGTCCAGGCCGCGCGAAAGTCCGCTCCCCGGCTGGCGGTCGCGGCATGAGGAACAACGACGCTGAAGCCTTCGGCTACCGGGTGTTGATGCGGGTCCTTTTCGGACCGACTGACGGACCGCCCGCCTGGCGTGAACAGGCTGCCTGCGCGGGCTCCGATCCGAGCCTCTTCGACACCGCCGGCCGAATCGCTGCCGCGAAGAAGGTGTGTGAGTCCTGCCCGGTCATCGCTGAGTGCCGCCAGGACCAACTCGACTGGGAAGCCACCAGTCCCCGTTTCCGGGCCAACGCCTCCGGCGTCGTCGGCGGCCTCACCGGTGCTGATCGGCGCCGCATCCACTACCCCGCCAAGAACGCAAAGGACGTGGCCTGATGAAGCTCGTACTCGCCGTACCGGTGAACCTCCGCGGCTTCGTCCGCCTCGCGCACATGGCAACCGCCGCCGTGACCTCGCTGGTCTGCATGTACCTGCTGTTCGGCATCGTCGGGTGCCTGGTGCTCGCTGCCGAACTGCTGTGGCTGGGGTGCCTGCTCCTCAAGGCAGCGCACGGGGAGTAGGTGGCCAAGTGTCGGAGAAGTCCAATCACAGCAACGAAACTGAGTCCGACGAATCGCGCGAGACGCGAACCGTTCGACGGCTGCGGGCACAACTCGATGAGGCGCAGGACATCCACCAGCTCACGGCGAACCCGTTGCTGGCGGCGGTGCAGGCGGACCGGTTCCGGGTCTCGGTGACACGCTCCATGTGGTGCTTCCTGACCTGCGGACTCGGCTTCACCGCGACCGGGGTGCAAGCGTTTCTCGCCGGGCACCTCGGGCCGTCTGACCCGATGTGGTGGGGCGCGTGGCTCGTGGAACCGGCCTTCGCCGGAATCCTGATCACGCTCCTGCGGTGGGAAGCGCAGATGCTCGCTCACGGCCTGGCGGTTGATGACCGACCGGTCAAGTGGCTCAAGCGGGTGCTGCTCGGCGCAACGCTGATCACCAACGTGTGGTCGTCGCTACGGCCTCCGGATGGGCAGATCAACGCGGGGATGGTGTTCCTGCACCTCGTGATCCCGCTCGTGGTGTTCCTGCTCGCCGAAGTCATGCCGGTGATCCAGGCACGCTGCAACGCCGCTCGTGACAAGGCGACTGAGATCGTTCCTGCGCCGATGTCTATCGCTCCGAGCGCAATCGCTCCGGCGGCACCTACTCGAACCGCGCTGAGGCTTCCTGGCCACCTGCAAGGCGCACTGGACGCCAAGGTGAACGAGGTTCACGCGGAAGGTCGATCCCTTACCGCGCAAGACATCCAAGCCGTGCTCAACGTGCCCGAGGAGTACGCCGCGCGGCTCGCTGCGCAACTCGCGGCCTGACCCATCTCAACCACGCGGGGCATGACCAGAACACCGGTCATGCCCCGCCTTTTCATTTTCCCGCAACGAAAGGAGGGCCACCGTGCTCACTCTGGAAGACCGCATCACCGCGCGAGTCAAGGCGGTCGACTTCCGGGCATGGCGAGACCGGGTGACCGCGATTGGCGGCTGTGCCGCGCCTATCCGGTTGTCCGGCGCCTTCCAACTCCAAGACCTCCACGGCGGGCTGATCGAGCACATCGGCGGGGACGTCATGGTCCCGTGCGGCAACCGCCGAGAGTCGGTCTGCCCGGCCTGCTCCGATCGGTACGCGGCTGACGCCTATCACCTGATGCATGCCGGTCTAGCCGGTGGCTCCAAAGGCGTTCCCGAGACGGTGTCTGAGAAGCCGCGCGTGTTCGCGACGCTCACCGCCCCGTCGTTCGGACCGGTCCACAACCGCCCGATCGCCACGACGGGCAAAGTCCGGCCCTGCACGGGCTGCGGCGAATGGCACCACGGCGACGATCCCCGCATCGGCGGTGCCGTCGACCCCGGTACCTACGACTACACCGGCGCGGTGCTCTGGCAGGCACACGCGGGCAAGCTGTGGCACCGGTTCACGATCGCCCTGCGCCGCAAGCTCGCTGGCGCCGCCGGCCTCAAGGTCTCCGAATTCAAGAACCACGCTCGGCTCTCGTACGCCAAGGTCGCGGAATACCAGCGGCGGGGCCTCGTCCACTTCCACGCCGTGGTGCGCGTCGACGGACCGGACGGGCCACACGACCCCACCCCGATGTGGGCCACGGCCGAACTGCTCGGCGACTGCATCAAGGCGGCGGCTCGGGCGGTACGGATCGACACCACGCGGCCGGACGGCTCGGCGCTGCGCCTGCTGTGGGGCGAACAGGTCGACACCAAGGGAATCCGCGGCTCCCAGGTGGAGGACGAGTCCGGGGAGATCAGCGAGGCCCGGTTGGCGGGCTACGTCGCCAAGTACGCCACCAAGGGCACCGGCGCGAAGGACACGGCGGACCGGCCGATCCGCTCCCAGCTGGACATCGACATCCTCCAGATCTCCGAGCACCACCGGCGGATGGTGCAGGTCGCATGGGATCTCGGCGGCCTGGCCGACTTCGAGGAACTGAACCTGCGCAAGTGGGCGCACATGCTCGGGTTCCGCGGCCACTTCCTCACCAAGTCCAAGCACTACTCCACGACGTTCCGCGCCATCCGCGAGGAACGCCGCACGTTCCGGACGCTCGAAATGTTCGAGCGCCTCGAACTCGATCCCGCGGCGGTGGTCGTCGTCAACGACTGGCAGTACGCCGGATCCGGCTACGACAACGACGCGGAACGCGAACTCGCGGCCGGCATCGCCGAACGGGTCCAAGCTCAACGCCTGCGCAAGTACGAAAAGGAGGGGGAACACCATGTCCGAGCTGCCTAAACCAGACGACTTCATGACGGCCGACGAGTTCTGCGCCCGAATGCGCATCTCGAAGGACACCTTCTACAAGTGGCGGCAGATCCCCGGTGCCGCTCCTGTCGTGCACAAGATGCGGAACGGGGCGTTGCGCATCTCCGGCGCTGACTTCGCCGCGTGGCTGCTCGGCCTTCGGAGTGATGCCGCGTGAACCTCACCTACAAGGTCAGCATCTACGCGCTCAAGGTCCTCAAGCCGGACGCGAACGGGAAAGTCCGCCCGAAGCCGTACGGGGTCCGCTGGGCAACGGCCGGAAAGCAGCACTCGGAGTGGTACAAGTCCAAGGCGCTCGCGGACAACCGCCGCTCCGACCTGAAGCAGTTCGTCAAGAAGGGCGAAGCCTTCGACATCACGTCGGGGTTGCCGGAGTCGGAGGTCAAGAAGCAATCCGCGCGGTCGCTGTTGAAACTCGCACAGGAGTTCATCAGTGAGTCGTGGGAGGAGGCGGCGCCCAATACGCGGAAGCGCTACGTCGACACCTTGGCCATCCCGGTGGCCGCGTTTGTCGGGTCGCAGAAGGACGCGCCTCCAGCTCGCGTGCTCCGACGCGTACTGACGACGCACCTCCTGCCTGACAACACCCGGAACCGGTCACTGACGGAGGCGGAGCAGGACGCGGCGGGTTGGATCGAGACCAACTCTCGTCTGGTTCGCGAACTGGCTGACAAGATCGAAACTGGTCGGCTGCTGCGGTCGCTCGGCCGGAACCTTGACGGCAAGGTTGCAGCCGCGTGGACGACACGAACCCGGCGAGGCGTGCTTCACCACCTGCTCGGGTTCGCGGTCGACGTCGGCGAACTCGATGCGAACCCGGTCACCGGGCTGAAGTCCGCGGTGCAGCGGGGCACGAGCGAGGTTGACCCTCGATCAGTCGTGAACCCTGCTCAAGGGCGCCAGTGCCTCGCGGCTGTGACCTATGCGGGCACCACGACCGGGCAGTACGACTACTTGTACGGGTTCTTCTCGACCATGTACTACGCGGCTCTGCGTCCGTGTGAGGTCAACCGGCTGAGGGAGGCTGACTGCAAGTTGCCCGAGACCGGCTGGGGTGAACTCGTCCTGGAGAAGTCGGCTTCGCGGGCGAACGGGCGGTACACCGACTCCGGCGAGCTATGGGAAACGCGCTCGCTCAAGCGGCAGGCTGAGGGCGCCGTCCGACCAGTGCCGATTCCGCCTGTGCTGGTCGCGATCCTCCGGTGGCATCTGGAGACGTTCGGGACCACGCCGGATGGACGGTTGTTCCGCGGGATGGTCAGCGGCGGGCCGATCAACGCGACGGTCTACACCCACGCCTGGGGTCGCGTTCGCGAGCTGGCTCTTGCTCCTGAGCAGTTTGAGTCGCCGTTGGCCGAAACGCCGTACTCGCTCCGGCATGCGGCGGTCTCGACGTGGCTCGCGGCCGGCCTGCCTCCAGCGGAGGTTGCGGAGCGAGCAGGGCACACGGTCGATGTGCTGCTGAAGGTCTATGCGAAGGTGCTGGACGGCCAGCGGGAGAAGTCGAACCAGAAAATCGACGCCATGTTGGACGGTGATGAGTAGCAACTGACCGGAGCTGGCGCAGCCATGAGACTGCGCCAGCCGAGCCCTAAGAAGGGTTACTTCTTGCGGGACTTCCCAGCGTCGCTGCGCTTCTTGCGCCAGCTGCCGTCCTTGTTCCGGTCGCGGTCCTGCGTACCGCCACCTTCCTTCGGGACCTGAGGCACCGACATCGCCGGTACCCCCTTTCTCTCAAAACGAGGGTGGCCGCATCCCACGGAGTCGGGCCGCCACATGGTGACGACACAACGAGTCCGGTAGGTTCCTGGACGCCAATCGCATGTCCCTAGGCGGAGGCAACCACCCGGCTCGGGCAGTTGCCTTTGCCTAGGTCGAGCGTAGCCAGCAACACCGACAGTTCGCTGCCGCCACACCCGGTGTTCGACCAAGTGTTCGAATTAGTCGCCGAACGGGTGAGCAACTTCGGCCTTACTAATCGGCCGACTAGCCCGACGCCGTAGGCAGAACATGCAGGGCAGGCACAACCAGCGACTCCTGCCGAGATGACTAGGGGCTGGTCAAGTCAGTCTCGCCGGGTACAGCTTCTGCTGGCTGCACCAACATTGGCACGGGTTTACTAGCGAGAAACTTCACAATAATGAGCTTGGCTGCACTCTGCTCATTTTCCGGCATAGTCAGAACCAGCCTCTCTGCCGCCAATGCTTTTTCAACCTCTAACGGATGCGCGAAGAACTCCCCCAACTCTTTTGAAGATCCTTCAGAGTTCCTCAGAACGGCACGCGCCAGGTACCCCGTGACCGCCGCACTAGCAGCAACAAGAACGGACGATGCGATTGCAGAAGAAGTGTCTCTAGCGAACATCGAGAACACACCCAGGGCAAGCATCAGCAAAGCAGCTCCAACTAGCGTAAATCGAGTAAGCTGCCGAGTCGATTCTGCATACCCGAGCACTAGCCGGTGATAGTGTCGCAGCTGCTGCTTGTTTGATAGCCAGAGGCTTTCAAATTCAGCCGACGGCTCTTTTATTTCCTCATCCTCAATGGACTTGATCGCCTGGGAAATTTCGTCCCTGCGCTCAGCCTCCAGACGCAGATAGCGAACACTAGGCACATAGAGCAGGCACAACACAAACACAGCCCCAAGGCCCACATAAAGTATCGTCATGAGCCGAGGCTCGTAAGCGTTCGCTGCATCAAACCGTGCGTTCGCGTCCTTGAGGACCTGCGCGGTCTCCTCTGCCTTCACTTTGCTGCTTTGATATTCGTCTTCAGCAAACTTGACCGCTGCCTTAAGAGATTCAACTTGACTGGTCGACGGGAGCAATACCACCGAACTGGTAGCCGAGTTTAATGAACTCCGAGCAGAGCGCAAGTCATCGCCCCTGCTCACAAACACGCGAGAAGCGGCTTCATTCGCTTTCTCGGCAGTAGTCTTTGCCGTTTTAGCATCAGAAATGTTCCCGTCAGAGATGACGAATCGCATGATTACCCACGCCAAAGCCCCCGCAATAGCGATGATCACAAGCGCCATTCGAAGTACCAAGATATTACGCCGCAGACGCACGTCGGGTACCTCAGGCGAATCCGTCGTCGGCACCGTCTCTACATTCGAACCTTCGGCCGACACTCGCTCTCCCTCACCTAGACCTGAACGTGGAGTAGGTCGCAAGGAGGACGGAAAACGCTACATGTGGCCACGCGGGCCTACGGGCAGTCATCGACCACAGTCGTTCGGCTAACCCCCACAGCTTCCAGTTGGCGTTGGGGCGGCTCCACCCAACGTCGACGCACGCACTTAGGCGCCACGCACTCGCACCTCACCGCAGGTAGATTGATCGAAAGAGCCCCCGGCGATGAGGTGGATTCCAGGGGTCGTCGCAACACGGATGATCAACTGGCTTGGGCGAGGAGTTTAGCCATGCGTTCGGCTGGGGTGTCCCAGCCGAGGGTTTCGCGTGGGCGGCCGTTGAGCTGGACCGCGACGGCGTCGAGGTGTGCGCGGTTGTGGACGGACAGGTCGGTGCCTTTGGGGAAGTATTGGCGTAGCAGGCCGTTGGTGTTCTCGTTGCTGCCGCGCTGCCAGGGTGAGTGCGGGTCGCAGAAGTAGACCGGGATGTCGGTGGCGGCGGTGAATCGTGCGTGGCCTGACATTTCGGCGCCTTGGTCCCAGGTCAGTGACCGCCAGAGGTGGGCGGGCAAGGTCTGGACGGTGTCAACGAGGGCGTCGCGGACCTGGTCGGCGGTGCGGCCGTGGGGCAGGTGCACGAGCATGACGTAGCGGGTGGCGCGTTCGACCAGAGTGCCGATGGCGGACTTCTTGTCCTTGCCGATGATCAGATCGCCTTCCCAGTGTCCCGGGATCGCGCGGTCCTCGGCTTCGGCCGGGCGTTCGCTGATCATGACCATCGGGGTGGCCATCCGCGGTGTGCGCTGCTGTGCCTGGCGGCGCGGGCGGCGCAGCGCTCTGCCGGTGCGCAACGCCGCGGTGAGCTCACGGCGCAGTTCACCGCGTCCCTGGACGTAGAGGGCCTGGTAGATCGTCTCGTGAACCACGTGCAACTCCGGGCGGTCGGGGAAATCCCGGCGCAAGCGTTGCACGATCTGCTTCGGGCTCCAGCGCAGGTCCAGGCCGTCCTGGATGACCTGGCGCAGCAGGGGGGTCGCGGCGATCTTGCCGGTTTTCGGGCGTGGCCGGCGGGCGTCGGCACGGGCCTGAGCGGCGTGCGGACGATACTGCCCGCTGACCGGATGCGCGTTGCGGCGCAGTTCTCGGCTGATCGTGGACGGGCTGCGCCCCAACTCCGCCGCGATCTGCCGGATCGTGGCCTTCTCCCGCCCGCGGTCGGCGATCAGGATCCGCTCGTCCTCGCGCAGGAACCGGGAGGCCTCACAAGGCGGCGCCACCGCGGTGATCGGTGGCGCCGCCTTGTTCCACTTCGACTGCTTCTTGCCGTTACGCCATCGCTTTCCGGTCCGATAATTGACGCCGACGATCCGGCACGCCTCCCGGCTGCTCACACCACTCGCCACAAGATCAAGATAAGTGGCCCGTTCCCGGACCAGCTTCACCCGCCCCGACCGATCGGCCCGGATCTCGAACATCACAACCCCTGAACTCAGGTGTTGCAACGACCACTAGAACCCAAGTGATCTCGCCGGGGGCTCTTCTTGTTCCACACGTGTTCCAGAGACAGCCGCAGAAAGCCGCAGTCAGCGGCAGACGGTGACCTGCCGACGCTGACGTCGTTGGCAGCATCGGAGCAGGTCAACCGGCCTTTGAAGCCTCCACGCAGGAACAGCGGAACGGCACTGCGTGGGCGAGGTCTAGCCGCGCAGTTCCATCGTGCAGCACTTCGGGCCGCCGCCCGACTTGCGCAGCTCCGAGATGTCGACGAGCACGGGCTCGAAGCCGCGGCGCGCCACCTGCTCGGCCAGGTGAACAGCCTCGACCGGCATGACGACGTGCTTGCCGTCGGACACCGCGTTGAGGCCCAGGCAGACGGCGTCGTCGTCGTTGGCGATCACGGCGTCCGGGAAGAGGCGGCGCAGGACCTGCTGTGAGCCCGGCGAGAAGGCCTCCGGGTAGTAGGCGACCAGCGGGGTCGGGGACTGGTCGTCGAGCATGAAGAGGGCCACGTCGAGGTGGTAGAAGCGCGGGTCTACCAACTGCAGGGACACCACGGGGACGCCCAGGACCTCTTGGGCCTCGGAGTGGGCCCCCGGGTCGGTGCGGAAGCCCGTGCCGGCCAGCAGCAGGGAGCCGGTCCAGGTGAAGTCGCCCTCGGCCTCGTTGACGGCGGTGGGCATGACCACCGAGTTGTAGCCGGAGCCGAGGAACCAGCGGCGGAAGTGGTCGGCCTCGGCGGCGCGTTGCGAGGCGCGGAAGCGGGAGCCTAGGACCTTGCCGTCGATGACGGTGCCGCTGTTGGCGGAGAAGACCATGTCGGGCAAACCCACGACAGGCTCGATCACGTGGACCTCGTGGCCCAGGCGCTCGTAGGTCTCCTTCAAAGCCGTCCACTGCTCGACCGCGAGGGACGTGCTGGTGGGCTGGGTGGGATCCATCCACGGGTTGATGGCGTACTCCACCGTGAAGTACGTCGGCGGGCACATGAGGTACCGACGGGTGGTCGGCATGCGCGTCGGCGCGATGGGCGCGGCGATGTCGAGAGTGATCGGCTCGCCCGGCCCGGAGATGGATACGGTCATGGATCGAAATGTAAACGGCAGCTCGACCATCGATCAACGCCGCGACATTGCGTCAACTAGGGCAGAATGTTGCGTGTGGACAGCATCGACCAGCGAATCATTTCGTGCCTCATGGCCAACGCCCGTTCCAGCTACGCGGAGATCGGGAAAGAGGTGGGGTTGAGCGCCCCCGCGGTGAAGCGGCGGGTGGACAAACTGCTGGACAACGGGGTGTTGCGGGGGTTCACGGCGGTGGTGGACCCCGAGGCGCTCGGGTGGGGGACGGAGGCGTTCGTCGAGGTGCACTGCAAGGGGAACGTGGCTCCGCACGACATCCAGCACCGGCTCGAGCCGATGGCCGAGGTCAGCGCGGCCTACACGGTGTCCGGGGCGGCGGACGCGATCGTGCACCTGCGGGCAGCGGACATCCATCACCTGGAGACGGCGTTGGAGCGCCTGCGGGCCGTGGAGATCATCGATCGGACGGTGTCGACGGTGGTGCTGTCCCGGCTGCTGGACCGGCCGATCGCACCCTAGAGTCCGCGGCATGGCTGAGGTTCTGCTGGAGTTCGAAGACGCCGTCGCGGTGATCACGATCAACGATCCGGAGCGGCGGAACGCGCTCACGATCGACCTGTCGCAGGCGCTCGCGGACAAGGTCGAGGAAGCGCAACGGAACGCCAACGCGCTGATCGTCACCGGGGCGCCGCCGGCGTTCTGCGCGGGGGCCGATCTGACGCAGCTCGGGAACTCCAAGGACGAAGGGCTGCGGAACATCTACAAGGGGTTCCTGGCCGTCAAGAACGCCGTGATCCCCACGATCGCGGCGGTCAACGGAGCCGCGGTCGGGGCCGGGCTCAACCTGGCGCTGGCGGCGGACGTGCGGGTCGCGGGGCCCAGGGCGCGGTTCGACGCGCGGTTCCTGCAGCTCGGCATCCACCCCGGCGGCGGCATGACGTGGATGTTGCAACGCCTCACGAACCCGCAAACAGCCACTGCCATGACGCTCTTCGGGCAGATCCTGGACGCCGACCAGGCCGTCGCGCACGGACTTGCCTACGCCAAGGCCGAGGACCCACTGTCAGTGGCGAAGGAGCTGGCCAAGGCGGCGGCCGACGCGCCGGGGCCACTCGTGCGGACCATCAAGGCAACGATGCGAAAGACCGATGCAATGCAGGTCCACGCTGATGCGGTCGAGGCCGAACTGGAACCACAGGTCGAATCGATCGACACTCCAGAGTTCGCTGCGAGGCTTGCCGCGATGAAGGCTCGGATCAGCGGGCGGTAAGTGTTACCTTGAGTAACAGGTATCGAGGGTGACGTCTGCCGCATTCGGGTATCCGCTGGTAGTGCTGTGCTTACCGTTGAGTTAAGGACCCGTTGCGGCAGATGGGACAGTTCGTCTCGCCTGGTGGTACACGGCCCGTCTCGCAGGCGGTCCTGGCGACTACCCTCGTGGTGGGGCACGGCCACCCTTGGAGAGAGGTATCGGCGTAGGAATGAGCACTGAGACTCGCAAGCTGGATCGCGTCGTGATCCGCTTCGCCGGAGACTCCGGTGACGGCATGCAGCTCACCGGAGACCGGTTCACGTCGGAAGCGGCGGCGTTCGGCAACGACCTCGCCACCCAGCCCAACTTCCCCGCCGAGATCCGCGCACCACAGGGCACGCTGCCCGGTGTGTCGTCGTTCCAGCTGCACTTCGCCGACTACGACATCCTGACGCCCGGCGACCGTCCCGACGTCCTCGTCGCGATGAACCCGGCAGCGCTCAAGGCGAACGTCGTCGACCTGCCGGACGGCGGCATCCTCATCGTCAACACCGACGAGTTCTCGAAGCGGAACCTGACGAAGGTCGGGTACGACTCGAACCCGCTGGAAGACGACTCGCTCGAGAGGTTCCAGGTGCACAAGGTCGCCATGGCGACGCTGACCATCGGGGCGCTCGAGGAGACCGGTCTCGGCAAGAAGGACGCCGAACGCGCGAAGAACATGTTCGCGCTCGGCCTGCTGTCGTGGATGTACCACCGGCCCACCGAAGGCACGGAACGGTTCCTGCGCGAGAAGTTCGCGAAGAAGCCGGACATCGCCGAGGCGAACGTCCTGGCGTTCCGCGCGGGCTTCTACTACGGCGAGACGACCGAGGCCTTCGCGGTCACCTACGAGGTGGCACCCGCGAAGCTGAACGTCGGCACGTACCGCCAGATCACCGGCAACACCGCGACGGCGTACGGCATCGTCGCGGCCGCGCAGCTGTCCAAGCTGCCGGTCGTGCTCGGCACGTACCCGATCACGCCGGCGTCGGACATCCTGCACGAACTGAGCAAGCACAAGAACTTCGACATCACCACGGTGCAGGCCGAGGACGAGATCGCGGGCATCGGCATCGCCCTCGGCGCGTCCTACGGCGGCGCGATCGGCGTCACGTCGACGTCCGGTCCCGGCATCGCGCTCAAGTCCGAGACCATCGGCCTCGGCGTGATGACCGAACTGCCGCTGCTCGTGATCGACGTCCAGCGCGGTGGCCCGTCCACCGGTCTGCCGACGAAGACCGAGCAGGCCGACCTGCTGCAGGCGATGTTCGGCCGCAACGGCGAGTCGCCCGTGCCGATCGTGGCGCCGCAGTCCCCCTCGGACTGCTTCGACGCCGTGGTCGACGCGACCAGGATCGCGCTGAAGTACCGCACCCCGGTGCTGTTCCTGTCCGACGGCGCGATCGCGAACGGCTCCGAGCCGTGGATGATCCCGGACGTCGAGTCGCTGCCGGACCTCACGGTCGAGTTCGCGACGGACCCGGAGGGCTTCCAGCCGTACTCGCGTGACCCGGAGACGCTGGCACGTCCGTGGGCGGTGCCCGGTACGCCTGGTCTCCAGCACCGCATCGGCGGCCTGGAGAAGCAGGACATCACCGGCAACATCTCGTACGACCCGGAGAACCACGACAAGATGGTTCGCCTGCGCCAGGCCAAGATCGACGGCATCGAGGTGCCGGACGTCGTGGTCGACGACCCGGACGGCGACGCGAAGGTCCTCGTCGTGGGCTGGGGTTCGTCCTACGGCCCGATCGGTGCGGCCGCGCGCCGGGTCCGCAAGCTCGGCCTTCCGGTCGCGCACGCGCACCTGCGGCACCTCAACCCGTTCCCCAAGAACCTGGGCGAAGTGCTGAAGTCGTACGAAAAGGTCATCGTGCCGGAAATGAACCTCGGCCAGCTGGCGTTGCTGTTGAGGGCGAAGTACCTCGTGGACGCGCAGTCGTACACCAAGGTGCAGGGTCTGCCCTTCAAGGCGGAAGAGCTGCAGGACGTGCTCGCTGACGTGATCAAGGGGGTGTCGGCGTGACCGCAATCGACATCGGTCTTCCCGGCCTGACCGGAGTTCCGACCACCGACGAGAAGCAGTCGGCCCGCGACTACAAGTCGGACCAGGAAGTCCGCTGGTGCCCGGGTTGTGGCGACTACATCGTGCTCAACACCATGCAGTCGTTCCTGCCGTCGCTCGGCCTCAAGCGCGAGAACATCGTGTTCGTCTCGGGCATCGGGTGTTCGTCCCGCTTCCCGTACTACATGAACACGTACGGCATGCACTCCATCCACGGCCGTGCGCCGGCTATCGCGACGGGTCTCGCCGTGGCGCGGCCGGACCTCAGCGTGTGGGTGGTGACGGGTGACGGCGACGCGCTGTCCATCGGTGGCAACCACCTGATCCACACGTTGCGGCGCAACGTGAACCTCAAGATCCTGCTGTTCAACAACCGGATCTACGGCCTCACCAAGGGTCAGTACTCGCCGACCTCGGAGCCGGGCAAGGTCACCAAGTCGACGCCGATCGGCTCGGTCGACCACCCGTTCAACCCGGTGTCGCTGGCACTGGGCGCGGAGGCCTCCTTCGTGGGCCGGGCGCTCGACTCGGACAAGGCCGGGCTGACCTCGGTGCTGCGGCAGGCCGCCGAGCACCGCGGTTCGGCGCTCGTCGAGATCTACCAGAACTGCCCGATCTTCAACGACGGCGCGTTCGACGTGCTGAAGGACGCGGACGAGGCACAGCGGCGGATCATCAACGTCGTGGACGGCGAGCCGATCCGCTTCGGCCGTGAGGGCGAGTACTGCGTGGTGCGCGAGGGCTTCGGCCTCGCGGTCGCGAAGTCCGCGGACGTGGACGCGAGCGACATCGTGGTGCACGACGCGTCGGACCTGAACCTGTCGTTCGCGCTCTCGCGGCTGTCGACGCAGGACCTCACGCACACCGTCACGGGCGTGTTCCGCCGTGCGGACCGTGCGACGTACGACGACGGAGTGCGCGCGCAGGTCGCCGAGGCCAAGAACGCCAGGGCCGCAGATCTGAGCAAGCTGTTGCACGGCAAGGACACCTGGACCGTGGTCGGCTAGTACGCGAACTACGAGAAGGCCCCTGACCGAACGTTCGGTTGGGGGCCTTCTTCGTGTCTACCGCTGGTGCGAGCGGCGGTCGTAGGACACGGCGTAGATCGTGCTGCGAGCGGCCAGCACCGGGTCGTCCGACACCTCGATGCCGTCCACCAGCGAGGTCGGGTCGAACACCTGCGCCTGCCAGTGCTCCTGGTCCTCGGCCTCGGCGGTGATCTCGATCCGGCCGACGTCGACGGACCGCCGGTCAGCCGGCCACGCGATCGTCGAGTCGTGCGTCGGATCGCCCGGCTCGCCGAACGTCACGCGCAGCACGAACGAGATCGGCAGCCGCTCGCGCAGCTCCTCGGTGAGGTGGTGCGGGGTCCACGAAGAAGAGTCCTCGGCATCCACGACACCAGCCTCGGGCACCCACGAATAGCGCACGGGCCGTACGACACCTGAAGCGTCACGCCACAGGAACGCGTGGATCGCCCAGTACTGGGACGTGCCGTAGCTCTCGGGAATCCCCACGGACTTGGCCGCCACCAACGCGGGCCCAACGGTCGGATGCGCGCCCACGAACGACTTGATGTGCGGCACGGAGGGATCGCGCGCATCGGTGTCGGCCTTGGCGGCCTTGATGAAGTCCACGAACTCCTCGGGCGTCGCCGCCACGAACCGCTCCACGTTCACCATCACCAGGTCGGTGTTGGTGCCGTCGGCGAGGTGGAACTTCGTCGCGAACCCGCGCACGGAGCGATCGCTGTCGAAGGCGTGCGGGTTGGCGTCGGTGTGCGAGAAGCGGACGGTCGCGCGCACCGGCGGGCCCTGCAGGTGCGAGGCGGTGGTGAACGGCGCCGCGGCACCGGACGGGGTGAACACGGCTTCGTAGACGAAGCCTCGGGCGTGGGCGCGGCGGAAGCCGTGGTGGGTGCCCTTCAGATCCTCGATCGAGTCCACGATCGTCGAGGAGATCTGCGATTTCGCCAGCTCGGATGACATGCGCCGAAGCTATCGGCGCATGTCATCCCCTGCCAGAACAGCGTTCCATCTGGCGGTAATCGATCAGGGAGCGGGACGGAAACCGGCCTTCTCCGCGTCCGCCTCGGTGCGGAACCACACGTCGGCACGGGTGTCGCCGAAGTTCGACGAGCCCTGCGAGTAGTAGCGGCGGCCGGTCAGCGTCGCCTTCACCGCGAAGTCCGCGGCCGGGGCGTGCCCGTCCGACTTCGGCAGGACCGAGCCCGGACCGAACGGCGAGCGCGGGTTGAAGCCCTCCGGTTGCTGGAAACGGGCCGGGGAACCACCACCGGCGGGGGCGGCGGCCGGAGCGCCGCCGGTCGACGGCGAGAAGCCGACCGGGCGCGGACGAACCGGGAGGGCCGGGGCCGCGGGGGCTTCCGGCTTCGCGGACTCGAAGGCCGAGAACGCCGGGAAGCTCTGCTGCCGTTGCTGGGCCATGGTGCTGCGGCGTGCCTCGCGGATCGGCAGACCCGCCTCGGTGTGGCGCTGCGGCAGGTCGACGGGCTCGGGGTCCGGCTCCGGCGGGGCGGCCAGCAGCGGCTCGTCGCTCGGCACGAACGTCGGCACGAACGGCTGGTCGTTGCTCGTGTCCGGGAGCGTGCGGGTCTGCCCCAACGCGGGCAACGGCTCGTCGGCGTCGAGCAGCGGCTCGAACAGCGACCGCGAACGCTCGGGGGCGGGAGCCGCCACCGGTGCCGCCGGGGTCTCCACCCCGTGCGAGAAGGCGGCGCCGACGGCACGCGGGGTGCGTTCGGGCACCTCGTCGGCCTCGACGCGCGGCTCGAACGCCGAGAACGGCGCGGGCGGCGGGGCACCCGGCGTCGTGAACGGCATGGTGAACGAGCCGGTGTACTCGGGAGCGACAAACTCCTCGTAGACGCGCTCCTCGTAGACCGGTTCCTCGTGAGCCTGGTCCTCGTAGGCCGGTTCCTCACGCAACGCGTGTGCGGACTCGGACTCCGGCTCCTGCTCGAGTTCCGGCTCCGCCTCGACTTCGGGCTCCGCGAACAGGGGCTCCTCGGCGGAGGTCGTCTCGAAGACGCCGTTGCGCACGTGCGGCGCGTCCAGGTCCGTGATCGGCTCGATCAGGCCGGTCTGCTCGGCGGCGGTCTCGGGCTCGACCTCGAACTCGGGCTCGGTGAACCCGTCCAGCTGACCGGAGATCTCGTCGCGCACGATCGGGTACTCGCCGGTGAGGTCGCTACCGGGCCAGCTGCTCTCTTCGACGGCGATGAACGTCGTCTGCTCGGAGCGGGTGCCGACCGGCTCGTCCTCCTGCTCGGCGGCCTCGTCCTGGAAGACCTCCTGCTCTTCCTGGCCCCAGACCTCGCGCGGCTGGTAGATGAAGTCGTCCGGCTGCTCGACCTCGGGTCCGGCCGTCGGCGACGCCGCGGGGGCGGCGGGCTCGGCGACCGGCGGCATCGCCGGCAGGTGCGAGGTCTGCTCGGCGGGAAGCTCCGGCTCGTCGTCGAAGTCCGCGGCCTCGAGGCCCGACTGCGACAGGACGGTCGTCTGCTCCGCCGGGGTCTCCGGGGGAACCTCGGGCGCCAGCCGCTCGAACAACGAGCGCGGGCGGTCGTCCTCGGCGTCGGCCAGGGCCTTCTGCTCCGCCAGCTGCTCCTCGAAGCGGCGCTGAGCCTCCTCCGGCTCCAGGTACTGGCGGACCGGCGCGGCGGGCTCCTCGTCCAGCTCAGGCTGGGCGTCGAACGTCGTCGTCTCGTACGCCGCGGGCTCTTCCACCACGGGTGGCGGCGGAGGCGGCGGCAGCACGGGCGCGGGAGCCGGCACCGGCTCACCGAAGTACGCGGGCGGCTCGACGTACGGCGCGGGCACCGGCACCGGCGGCAGCGCCGGAACGGGCGCGGGCGGCGTCAGCACCTCGTCGCTCAACGATCGCGGCGGCGCGGCCTCCCACTCGTCGACCACGAAGTCGTCGACGGTGACGGCGGCCGGGACCGGCTTGGCCGACCTGCGCGCGTCGAGAAGTTGATCATCCAGGTCGGCGATCTGCTTCCGCGCGGGGCGCACCATCACCAACCAGGTGAGCAGCACTCCCGCAACGAAGGACAGCAGGCTCCACAGCCAGACCTGCCCGAAGATGTTCACGGGTATGCCCCTTCTACGACCACACTCCGACCCCACTCACTCGGAAGGGTGAGCAGGGCCAAACTACAGTGCCTTTGATGATGCTCCGTCACTACGCCGTTCAGCGCAAATAACGGGTGGAAAGCCCAGCGTAGAGTGGGATTTTGTGTCCCCTCCGACCACCTCGGCCATCAGTTCGCCAGAAGTTCACACCCAGGGGCGAGGGGTCACCTACGGCGTACTCGCCTACGTCCTTTGGGGCCTGTTCCCGGCGTACTGGCCACTGCTCGTACCCGCCCAGCCGGTCGAGGTGCTCGCGCACCGGATCGTCTGGTCGTTGGTCACCCTCGCCCTCGTCGTCGCCGTGCTCCGACGCTGGCGTCCTCTCCTGGAACTATCCGGAAGAGGCTGGCTCATCGTTACCTCAGCCGCCGTCTTGATCACGGTGAACTGGGGCGTCTACATCTACGCCGTCAACAGCCATCATGTCGTCGAGGCCGCGCTCGGCTACTTCATCAACCCGTTGGTGAGCGTGGCACTGGGCATGATCTTCCTCAAGGAACGATTGCGCATCATCCAGATCGCGGCGATCGGTGTGGCCGTGATCGCTGTGATCGTGCTCACCATCGACTACGGCAGGCTTCCGGTGATCTCGCTGATCCTGGCCTGTTCCTTCGGCACCTACGGGCTGTTGAAGAAGAAGGTGCCGCTGGACGCGATCTCCAGCCTCACCGCGGAGAACGCCGTGATCGCGCCGATCGCACTGGTCTACCTGTTCACCCTCGGCAGCGCGAACACGTTCGCCGCCGCCGGCACCGGCCACGTGCTGCTGCTCCTCAGCACCGGCATCGTGACGGTGGTGCCGTTGCTGCTGTTCGGGGCCGGGGCGCGGCTGATCCCGTTGAGCACCATGGGGATGCTCCAGTACATCGCGCCGATCCTGCAGTTCGCGTGGGGCGTGTTCGTGGTGCACGAACCGATGCCGGCCAGCCGGTGGATCGGGTTCGGGCTGGTGTGGCTCGCCCTGGCGTTCTTCACGGTCGACGCGGTGCGGAACCGGCGCAAGCAAGCGCTCGCGCCGGTCACCTAGACATCAGCGAGAGCGCTCCACCACGTACACGGCCAGCTCTTCGAGAGCGTCCCGGGCCGGGCACTCCGGCAGCTTGCCGAGCTCGACCCGGGCCCTGTCGACGTAGTCGGCGAGAACCTCGCGCGAGCGGTCCATGCCCGCGGACTTCCGCAGCAGGTCCAGAGCCTCGTCCACCAGCGCGTCGTCGGAGATCGGCCCCGCCAGCAGCTCGGCGAGCCGCGTCTCGGACGGGTCGGCCAGCGCGTAGAGCATCGGCAGCGTCTTCACGCCCTCACGCAGGTCGGTGCCGGGCGTCTTGCCCGACGTGACCGACGGCGACGCGATGTCGATGACGTCGTCGGAGATCTGGAACGCCGCCCCGATCACCTCGGCGTACCGGCGCAGCGCGTCCGTCTGCTCCTCGGTGGCGTCGGAGAACATGCCGCCGAACCGTGCCGCCGTGGCGATCAGGCAGCCGGTCTTCTCCTCGATCACCTTGAGGTAGTGGGAGATGGCGTCCTCGCCGGACTGCGGGCCCACGGTCTCGCGCATCTGGCCGGTCACCAGCAACGAGAAGGTCTCCGCGATGATCCGCGCCGCGTCCGTCCCCAGGTCGGCTGTCAGCCGGGACGCGTGGGCGAACAGGAAGTCGCCCGTCAGGATCGCGATGCTGTTGTCCCACTTGACGTTCGCGGAGACAGCTCCGCGGCGCATGGTCGCCTCGTCCATGACGTCGTCGTGGTAGAGCGTCGCGAGGTGGGTGAGCTCCACCACAGCGGCCGCCTTGATGACCTTTTCCCGGTCCCAGTCGGCGCCGAACTGCGATGCGAGCAGTGTGAAGAGCGGGCGGATCCGCTTTCCGCCCGCCTCCACAA
The DNA here is from genome assembly GCF_043632865.1 of Lentzea sp. JNUCC 0626. Taxonomy (NCBI): domain Bacteria; kingdom Bacillati; phylum Actinomycetota; class Actinomycetes; order Pseudonocardiales; family Pseudonocardiaceae; genus Lentzea; species Lentzea sp. JNUCC 0626. The sequence continues at coordinate 7,822,268 of NZ_CP171635.1, read as the reverse complement.
GGTGAAGCGAGGTTTCCGTGACCGGGGTGAACTCGCTCTGCACGACGTCGTGCAGGATGCGCTCCACCTCGGCCAGGCCTTCCTGGACTACCTCGGTGAGCACGGGGTCCACCAACGCGAACCCCGGTCCCTCATGCTCGCTACTGGTCACACCAGCAGCCTACGTACACCTAGCTGAGGAAGGTGCCGGTACCCGCCCAATCGAGCACGAACGTGGGCCACAAACCCAGCACCAAGGTCACGACGGCACCCAACGTGATCGCGATCGTGGTGAACGCGCCGGGCACGGTGACGGTCGGGCCGTCCGGAGCCGGGTCGCTGAAGTACATCAGCACGATCACCCGCAGGTAGAAGAACGCCGCGACGGCCGAGGCCACCAGGGCGATCACCACGAGCGGCGTCAGGCCGGCCTCGATCGCCGCGCTGAACACGACGAACTTGCCGATGAAGCCGGACGTCAGCGGGATACCGGCCAGGGCCAGCAGCAGGAACGTGAAGGTGGCCGCCACGATCGGCGACCGCTTCGCGAGACCCGCCCACTGCGACAGGTGCGTCGCCTCGCCGTCCGAGTTGCGGACCAGCGACACGATGCCGAACGCGGCGATCGTGGTGAAGCCGTACGCCAGCAGGTAGAACATGGTCGCGCTCACACCGGGGGCGTCGCCCTCGGGCGTCAGCGCGATCGAGCCGATCAGCAGGAAGCCCGCGTGCGCCACCGAGGAGTACGCGATCATGCGCTTCACGTCGGTCTGGGTCAGACCGAGGATCGCGCCGATCACCATCGAGACGACCGCGACGGCGTAGAGCACGCCGCGCCACTCCCACTGCGTGTTCTCGAACGCGACCGTGAGCACGCGCAGGATGCCGCCGAACGCGGCGACCTTGGTGCAGGCGGCCATGAACGCCGTGATCGGCGTCGGCGCGCCCTGGTACACGTCCGGGGTCCAGGCGTGGAACGGACCGACGGCGGCCTTGAAGAGCAGGCCCACCACCAGCAGGCCGAAGCCCGCGAACAGCAGCGTGTCGGAACGGTCGGTGCCGCCGGCGGCCGTCGCGATCGCCGAGAGCTTCACGGAACCCGCGTAGCCGTAGAGCAGGGCCACGCCGTAGAGGAAGAACGCGGAGGCGAACGCGCCGAGCAGGAAGTACTTCACGGCCGCTTCCTGCGAGAGCAGGCGACGGCGGCGAGCCAGGCCGCACAGCAGGTACAGCGGCAGCGACAGGACTTCCAGCGCGATGAACATCGTCAGCAGGTCGTTCGCCGCGACGAACGTCATCATGCCGCCGAGTGCGAACAGCGTGAGCGGGAAGACCTCGGTCTGCATGCCGGTCTTCGTCGCCTGCGCGCGGTCCTGGACGGTGCCGGGGCGGATCGCGGCCTGCGCCACGAACGCGCCACCGGGCTCCACCGACCGGTCGGCGATCAGCAGCACCGACCCGAAGGCCAGCACCAGCAACGTGGCCCACAGGAAGAGCGACGGCGAGTCGACCGCGATCGCGCCCGCCAGCGTCGCGACGCCCGTCTCCGGGCGGTCCGACGTGGAGTAGACGATCAGCGAACCGACCGCGCCCACCAACGTCACGAGCGTCAGCACGAGCTGCACGGCCCACCGCTGGTGCTTGGGCAGCAACGCTTCCAGCAGCACGCTGATGCACGCCGCACCGAGCACGATCAGCAGCGGCGCGATGGCGCCGTATTCGATCTCCGGCGCCTCGATCGTCTGCGCCTGAGCGACGAGAAGGTTCACGTCACTTGCCTTCCTGCACGGTGACCGGGTCGGTCACGCCGACCTCGGTCAGCGTCGCCCCGACAGTCGGGGTGATGACGTCGAGCACCGGCTGCGGGTAGAACCCGAGTGCCAGCACGATGACAACGAGCGGTGCCAGTACGGCGATCTCGCGCTTGGTGAGGTCGCCGATCGTGGTCTTCTTCTCCGGGTCGCCGACCGCACCCGGACCGGCGGCCGCACCCAGCAGCGCGTCGCCGCGCAGCGGGCCGGTCATGATCCGCTGGTACAGCCACAGCACGTAGAGCGCCGCGAGCACCATGCCGACCGTCGCGATGATCGTGAACACCGGCTGCGTCGGGAACGAGCCGATCAGCACGAGGAACTCCGAGACGAACGAGTTCGTGCCCGGCAGCGACAGCGTGGTCAGACCCGACAGCAGCAGCATGCCCGCGAGCAGCGGCGCCACCTTCGACATGCCGCCGTAGTCGGAGATCAGCGACGAACCACCGCGCGCGATGATCATGCCGACCACGAGGATCAGCATGCCGGTCGAGATCGAGTGGTTGAGCATGTACGACACCGAGCCCACGCCTGCCTGCGACGTGAACGAGAAGATGCCGAGCGCGATGAAGCCGAAGTGGGCGATCGAGACGTAAGCGAGGAACCGCTTCATGTCCCGCTGGCCCGTGGCGAGCAGCGATCCATAAAGGACACCGGCCACCGCGAGCACGAGCACCAGCGGCGCCAGGTTCTTCGACGCCTCCGGGAACATCGGCAGCAGGTAGCGCAGCATGCCGAACGTGCCGACCTTGTCCAGGATGCCGACGACGATGACCGTGACGCCGATGGGCGCCTCGGCGGCCGCGTCGGGCAGCCAGGTGTGGAACGGCACGAGCGGCGCCTTGATCGCGAACGCCAGGAAGAAGCCGAGGAACAGCCAGGTCTGCGTCGTCGAGTCGGCGTCGCGGACCACGGTCACGAGGGTCGCCCAGTCGAACGTGCCCTTGCCCAGCTCGTCCGACGCCATCGCGTAGGCGCCGATCGCGGAGGCCAGCATGATCAGGCCGCCGAGGAACGAGTACAGGAAGAACTTGACCGCCGCGTACTGCCTGCGCGCGCCGCCGTAGCCGCCGATCAGGAAGTACATCGGGATGAGCATGACCTCGAAGAGGACGTAGAACAGGAAGACGTCGGTGGCGGCGAACACCGCGACCGTGACGGCCTCCTGGATCAGGATCAGCGAGAGGTAGCCGCCCTGCGAACGCCCGGCGGGCAGCTTCTCCGTCCAGCCGGCACCGATCACCAGCGGGATCAGCAGCGCGATGACCGCGATCATCACCAGCGCGATGCCGTCGATGCCGAACGAGAGCTGGACGCCGAACGCCGGGATCCAGTCCACAGCGGACTTGAGCTGGATGCGCTCACCGTCCGGGTCGTACGCGGTCCACAGCAGGACGGCCAGCACGAGCTCGACGAGCGAGAACGCCAGCGCGACGAACTTGGCCTTCTTGTCGTCCTTGCGCAGGAACGCCACCACCAGTGCGCCGACCAGCGGCACCACCAGCAGTGCGATCAGAACCCAGGTCACGAGAACCTCACCACCAGGAGCGCTCCGAGCACGAAGATCGAGCCCAGCAGCATGGACAGTGCGTAGGAGCGGACGAACCCGGTCTGCAGCCTGCGCAACCGGCCGGAGCTACCGCCGAGCAGCGCCGCGGTGCCGTTGACCGCACCGTCGACGCCCTTCAGGTCGAGGAACACCAGCGCGCGGGTGAGCCAGGTGCCCGGCCGCGCGAACAGTGCCTCGTTCAGTGCGTTGCCGTAGAGGTCCGCACGGGCCGCGCGCACCGGCCAGGCCACCCGCACGGGGCGCTCGACCGGCTGCTTGCCGCGGCCGAAGAGCAGGAACGCGAGACCGGCGCCGACGAGCGCGAGCACGACCGTGAGAATCCCGACCATGCCGTGCGAGATCACGCCGTGCTCTTCCTTCAGCTCGCCCAGCGAGGGCTCGAGCCACCCGGCGAGACGTCCGCCGGAGGAGAGGAACCAGCCGCCACCGATCGAGCCGACCGCCAGGATGATCATCGGGATGGTCATCGACACCGGGGACTCGTGCGGGTGGTATTCCTTGCCGTTCTCCGCCTTCAGGTCCTTCCAGCGGGGCTTGCCCAGGAAGACCAGGATCAGCAGGCGCGTCATGTAGAACGCGGTCAGCGCGGCACCGAGCAGAGCGACGCCACCGAAGACCCACGGCCGCCAGCCCTCACCCGTGAACGCCGCCGCGATGATGGCGTCCTTCGAGAAGTAGCCCGCGAACGGCGGGATGCCGATCAGCGCGAGGTAGCCGAGCGTCCAGGTGACGAAGGTGATCGGCAGGAACTTGTAGAGCCCGCCCATCCGGCGGATGTTGCCCTCGTCGTTCATGCCGTGCATGACCGAACCGGCACCGAGGAAGAGCCCGGCCTTGAAGAAGCCGTGCGTCAGCAGGTGCATGATGCCGAGTGCGTAGCCGATCGGGCCGAGGCCCACGGCGAGGATCATGTAGCCGATCTGCGAGACCGTCGAGTACGCCAGGACCTTCTTGAAGTCGTCGTAGGCGCAACCGATGATGCAGCCGATCAGCAACGTGACGGCACCGATGATCATGACGACCAGGCGGCCGTCCTCGCTCAGGTTGTAGAGCGGGTTCGAGCGGGCGATGAGGTACACGCCCGCGGTGACCATGGTCGCCGCGTGGATCAGCGCGGACACCGGGGTCGGGCCGGCCATCGCGTCCGGCAACCAGGCCTGGAGCGGGAACTGACCCGACTTGCCGCAGGCGCCGAGGAGCAGCAGCAGCGTGATCGCGAGGACCTCGGCCGAGGAGAACTCGCCGACGCGGCTGAAGACCTCGGTGTACTGCGTGGTCCCGAGCTTGTTGAACATCAGGAAGATCGCGATGGCGAGGCCCAGGTCGCCGACGCGGTTCATCAGGAAGGCCTTCTTGGCCGCCGACGCCGCTTCCGGCTTGTACTGGTACCAGCCGATCAGCAGGTACGAGGCGAGACCGACGCCCTCCCAGCCGAAGTACAGGGTCACGAAACCGTTGCCCAGCACCAGCAGGAGCATCGCGGACACGAAGAGGTTCAGGTAGGCGAAGAACTTCCGCCGGCCTTCCTCGTGCGCCATGTAGCCGATCGAGTAGATGTGGATCAGCGAGCCCACACCGGTGATCAGCAGCACGAACGTCAGCGACAGCGGGTCGATCCGCAGTCCGAACTCGACGGTCAGCGCGTTGACGTCGATCCAGTCCCACAGCTTGAGGTTCTGGACGCGCTCCTCGGGGTTCGAGACCCCGACGGTCGTGAAGAACAACACGACGGCGTACGCGAACGACGCCAGCAGCGTGCCGCTGCCGAGCAGATGACCCCACTTGTCAGCGCGCTTGCCGCTGACCAACAGCACTGCCGCACCGAGAGCGGGCAGCGCGAGCAACAACCAGGCGAAGCTCGCGACCCCGCTGGCGACAACAGGTTCCGTCACCGGTGACCCCTCAGTACTTCAGCAGGTTCGAGTCGTCGACCGAGGCCGAGCGACGCGTCCGGAAGATGGACATGATGATCGCGAGGCCGACGACGACCTCCGCCGCGGCGACGACCATCACGAAGAACGCCATCACCTGACCGTCGAGCGTGCCGTTGATCCGCGCGAACGTCACGAGGCTCAGGTTGACCGCGTTGAGCATGAGCTCGACGCACATGAAGACCACGATGGCGTTGCGGCGCACCAGCACGCCGACGGCGCCGATGCTGAACAGCAGTGCCGACAGCAGCAGGTAGTAGGTGGGGGTCACGACTCACTTCCCTTGAGCGCGTGCGCGTCCGCCTCGTGGGCGGTGCCGGCCACCTCGGCGATGTCGTCCGAGAGCTTGGACTTGTCGGTCGCCTCGATGACGTCGAACAGCGACTCCTCGGACACCGTGCCGTCGGGCAGCAGTGCGGGGGTGGCCACCGAGTTCGCGGTGGCGAAGACGCCGGGGCCGGGCAGCGAGCCGACCCGCTTGCCCTCCTGGAAGCGCTCCTCGACGAGTTCCTTCTGCGTCTTCTTGGCGGGCTTCCCGTCGCGGCCGACGAAGGCCAGGATCATCGCGCCGAGCGCGGCGGTGATCAGCAGCGCCGACGTGAGCTCGAACGCGAACAGGTAGTCCGTGAAGAGCTTCGTGCCGATGTTGACGACGTTGCCGCCGTTCGTGGTGTTCGCCTCGGCGAGACCGCGGGGCTCGACCGACGTGAGCGCGCGGGCAACCGAGCCGACCATCAGGATCGCGAACCCGATGCCGAGCAACGCGGCCGCGAGTCGTTGTCCCCGGATGACTTCGACGACGGAGTCCGAACTGTCGCGGCCGACCATCATCAGCACGAACAGGAACAGCATCATGATCGCGCCGGTGTAGACGATGATCTGCACGAAGCCGAGGAACGGCGCCTGCTGGACCATGTACAGCACACCGAGGCTGAGCATCGTCACGACGAGCCACAGCGCGGAGTGCACGGCGTTGCGCGCGAAGAGCATGCCGAGCGCGCCGGCCAGAGCCAGCGGGCCGAGCACCCAGAACGAGATCGCCTCGCCCGTGGTGACCGTGTCGACCACGCGCTGCACCGGTTCCGGCTGCTGCTGCGCGAGGAAGCTGACGAGGAGGCTCACTGCTGTGCCCCCTTGCCTTCTTGGGCCACCTTCGCCAACTGCGGTCCGTTCACGTAGTAGTCCTGCTCGTTCTCGCCGAGCCGCATCGGGTGCGGCGGCTGCTCCATGCCGGGCAGCAGCGGGGCGAGCAGGTCTTCCTTGGTGAAGATCAGGTCCTGGCGGTTGTCGTCGGCGAGCTCGTACTCGTTCGTCATGGTGAGCGAACGGGTCGGGCAGGCCTCGATGCACAGGCCGCAGCCGATGCAGCGCAGGTAGTTGATCTGGTAGTCGGCACCGAAGCGCTCACCCGGTGAGTAGCGGGCTTCCTCGGTGTTGTCGCCACCCTCGACGAAGATCGCGTCCGCGGGGCAGGCCCACGCGCACAGCTCGCAGCCGACGCACTTCTCCAGCCCGTCCGGGTGCCGGTTCAGCTGGTGACGACCGTGGAACCGCGGCGCGGTCACCTTCTTGACCTCGGGGTACTCCTCCGTCACCACCTTCTTGAACATGGTGCCGAAGGTGACGCCGAAGCCTTTCAGGGACTCGAACATCCCTACTCAGCCTCCTTACCGGTGGTGACGGCTGCCGTTTCCGAAGGAATGGTGGCGACCTTGACCTTGCGCTTGGGCGCTGACTTGGGGACCGCGAGGTCGAGCGGCGGGACGGGGAAGCCCGAACCCGCGAGCGGAACGCCCTTGGTGTCCTGCACCTTCTTGTCCGGCAGCAGGAACGAGACCAGCAGCACGAGCCCGACGATCACGCCGAGCGCGATGAGCCGCTGTGCCGTGGAGAGCTGCTGGATCGCGCCGGTGCGGATGACCGCCACGGCCATGATCCAGACGAGGCTGGTCGGGACCAGCACCTTCCAGCCCAGCTTCATGAACTGGTCGTAGCGCAGGCGGGGAAGCGTGCCGCGCAGCCAGATGAAGAGGAACAGGAAGCTCAGCGTCTTGCCGACGAACCAGAGCAGGCCCCACCAGCCGGTGTTCATGAACTCGCCGCTCCACGGGGCGTGGTAGCCGCCGAGGAAGAGCGTGGTCGCGAGCGCCGAGACGGTCACCATGTTCACGTACTCGGCGAGGAAGAACAGCGCGAACTTCAGCGAGCTGTACTCCGTGTGGAAGCCACCGACGAGCTCCGACTCGGCCTCGGGGAGGTCGAACGGGGCGCGGTTGGTCTCGCCGACCATCGACACGACGTAGATCGCGAAGCTGGGGAAGAGCAGGAGGCCGAACCAGCCGGGTGCGAACCCGAGCACCGTGGTCGCCTGGGCACCCACGATGTCACCGGTCGACATCGAGCCGGTGAACATGATCACCGCGACGATCGACAGGCCCATCGCGATCTCGTAGGAGATCACCTGTGCCGCGGCGCGCAGCGAGCTCAGCAGCGGGTACGGCGAGCCGGAGGCCCAGCCGGACAGCACGATGCCGTAGACGCCGATCGAGGAGCAGGCGAGCACCACCAGCACGCCGACCGGGAGGTCGACGAGCTGCAGCGCCGTCTGCTCACCGAACAGGTTGACCTCGCCCGCGAGCGGGATCACCGAGAACGCGAGGAACGCGGGGATGCAGGAGATCACCGGCGCGAGGAAGAAGACCCACTTGTCCGCGAGGACGGGGCGGATGTCTTCCTTGAACGCGAGCTTCAGACCGTCCGCGAGCGACTGCAACCAGCCGCCGGGGCCGACCCGGTTGGGGCCGGGGCGCTGCTGCATCCGCCCCACGACCTTGCGTTCCCAGTTGATCATGAACAGAGTCATGACCACGAGGAACGCGAAGATCGCGACGACCTTGATCAGAATCAGCCAGACCGGGTCGTCCGCGAGCAACTCCGCGGTCTTCCCGTTCTCCGCCGCGAGGACGTGCTGGATCATGAGTTTCCTCCGCTGACGGAGACGATCGAACCGTGGCCCGCGCCGAGCGTGCGGCGAACGGTCACGTCACCCGAGTTGGTGGGCAGCCAGATGACGCCCTCGGGGAGGTCGTCGGTCTCGACCGGGAGCGTGATCGCGCCGCGGTCGGTGGACACGGTGACCTGACCGCCGGAGACCAGCCCGAACTGCTGCGCGGTGGCCTCGGCGACCTTCGCGACGACCGGGCGTGCCGTGCCGGCGAGGTTCGGCTCGTCGATCTGGAGCGAACCGTTGCCGAGCAGGCGGTGCCAGGTGGCGAGGACGGCTTGGCCGGGACCGGCCGGGGAGACCAGCGGCGCGGCGACGTTCAGCGAGGAGCCGGTGACGGCACCTTCGCCGAGCCGGGCCAGGTCGGCGGCCGAGGCGGCGGGCGTCTGCGTGAACAGGTCCGCGTCCATCTCCACCGCGAGGGTGTCGAGCACGCGGCAGTCCGGCAGCGCGCCGGTGCCTTCGAGCGTCAGCCCGAACTCACGGCGGCGGCCCTCCCAGTTGAGGAAGCTGCCGGCCTTCTCGACCGCCGGGGCGATCGGGAGCACGACGTCGGCGTACGCGGTGACCGCGCTCGGACGCATCTCCAGGCTGACGATGAAACCGGCCCCTGCCAACGCCTTCTCCGCGAGTCGCGGGTCCGGCAGGTCGAACGGGTCGACGCCGCCGACCACCAGGCCGGACAGCTCGCCGTTCGCGGCGGCCTCGAGGATGCCCGTGGTGTCGCGGCCGGGCGTCGCGGGCAGCGAGCCCTCCTCGACGCCCCAGGTGCGCTCGACCTCGGTGCGCGCGGTGGCGTTCGCGACGTGGCGGCCGCCGGGCAGCAGGTTCGGCGTGGCACCGACCGCGAGCGCGCCGCGCTCACCGGCACGGCGGGGAATCCACGCGACCTTGGCGCCGGTGCGCTCCGCGAGTCGCGCGACCGCGGTGAACGCGCCGGGGATCACGGCGGCACGTTCGCCGACCAGGATCACCGCGCCGGGCTGGGACAGCAGGTCGACGACGTCGGCCGCGTGCTCCGCCAGGGCGTTGATCGCGTTCGCCTCGGCACCGGGCACGCAGGCGAGCAGCGTGCCGAAGGTCTTCTCCACGGCCGGGGTCGTGAACTGGCCGAGGTGGAACACCTTCGTCTTGCCGGTGCGCGCGGCCTTGCGCAGGCGCAGGAAGACGATCGGCGCTTCTTCCTCCGGCTCGAACGCGACCAGCAGCGCGGCCGGTGCGGCTTCGATGCCCTGGAAGGTGACGCCGTTGTCCGGGTTCGTGAACACCGTGGTGCCGGACAGGAACTCCAGTTCCTCGGCGCTGTGCGGCCGGGCGCGGAAGTCGATGTCGTTGGTGTGCAACGCGATCCGGGCGAACTTCGAGTACGCGTAGGCGTCCTCGACGGTCAGCCGGCCACCGGGGAGCACGCCGACGCCGTTCGCGTCCCGGGCCGCCAGCAGACCGGCGGACGCGACCTGCAGCGCCTCGGTCCAGGACGACTCGCGCAGCTCACCGGACTCCGCGTCGCGCACCAGCGGCCGCTTGAAGCGGTCACCGGTCGTGGCGTAGCGGAAGGCGAACCGGCCCTTGTCGCAGATCCACTCCTCGTTGACCTGCGGGTCGTCGCCGGCGAGCTTGCGCTGCACCTTGCCGCGCCGCCAGTCGGTGCGCTCGGCACAACCGGAGGAGCAGTGCTCGCAGACGCTCGGCGTCGACACGAGGTCGAACGGCCGGGCGCGGAAGCGGTAGGCGGCACTCGTCAAAGCGCCGACCGGGCAGATCTGGATGGTGTTGCCGGAGAAGTAGCTCTGGAAGGGCTTCTCCTCGGCGATGCCGATCTGCTGGTGTGCACCGCGCTCGAGGAGCTCGATGAACGGGTCGCCGGCGATCTGCGCGGAGAACCTCGTGCAGCGCTGGCAGAGCACGCAGCGTTCGCGGTCGAGCAGCACCTGCGTGGAGATGTTGATCGGCTTCGGGAACGTCCGCTTGTGCTCGTGGAAGCGGGAGTCGCTGCGGCCGTGGGCGATCGCCTGGTTCTGCAGCGGGCACTCACCGCCCTTGTCGCAGATCGGGCAGTCCAGCGGGTGGTTGATGAGCAGCAGCTCCATCACACCCTGCTGGGCCTTGTCCGCGACCGGCGAGGTCAGCTGGGTCTTCACGACCATGCCGTCCGCGACCGTCATCGTGCAGGAGGCCTGCGGCTTCGGCATCGGCCGGCCGCCCATCTCGACCTCGACGAGGCACTGGCGGCAGGCGCCCGCGGGCTCCAGCAGCGGGTGGTCGCAGAAGCGCGGGATGACCGTGCCGAGGCGCTCGGCCGTGCGGATCAGCAGCTCACCCTTGGGCGCCACAACGGTTTCGCCGTCGATGACGAGCTTGACGTGACCCTCGGGCACGACGATGTCGTCGGTGGTGGACTTGTCAGGCGCGATGGTCATGCGTTCGCTCCAGCCAGGACAGTGCCAGCCTCATTTTTGGGAGAGTTCTCGTAACACAGGGCGAGGAACTCGTCCTTGAAGTACTTGATGCCACTGGTGATCGGGCTGACGGCACCGTCACCCAGCGCGCAGAACGAGCGGCCGAGGATGTTGTCGCAGACGTCGAGCAACGTGTCGATGTCGCTCGCCGTGCCGTTGCCCGCCACCATCCGCTGCAGGATCTGCACGAGCCAGTAGGTGCCCTCGCGGCACGGCGTGCACTTGCCGCACGACTCGTGCTTGTAGAACTCCGTCCACTTCATGACGGCCCACGGCACGGACACGGTCTCGTTGAAGATCTGCAGGGCGGTGGTGCCCAGCATCGACCCGGCCTCGGCGGCACCCTCGAAGTCCAGCGGCACGTCGAGGTGCTCCGCGGTGAACAGCGGGGTGGACGAACCACCCGGCGTCCAGAACTTGATCGGAATGCCGTCCTTCATGCCGCCGGCCATGTCCAGCAGCTGCCGGAGCGTGGTGCCCATCGGCGCCTCGTACTGGCCGGGGCGCTCGACGTGACCGGACAGCGAGTAGATCTTCGGACCGGGCGACCGGTCGCGACCCATCTCGCGGAACCAGTCCGCGCCACCGTTGACGATGAAGGGAACCGAAGCGATGGTCTCGACGTTGTTCACCACAGTGGGCGACGCGTAGAGGCCCGAGGTCGCGGGGAACGGCGGCTTGAGCCGCGGCTGGCCACGACGGCCCTCCAGCGAGTCGAGCAGCGCGGTCTCCTCGCCGCAGATGTACGCGCCGGCGCCGGCGTGGATCACGACGTCGAGGTCGAACCCGCTGCCGAGGATGTCCTTGCCCAGGTAGCCCTTGGCGTACGCCTCGCGCACCGCCGCGTTGAGACGGCGGATGCAGTGCAGGACCTCGCCGCGGACGTAGATCGCCGCGAAGTTCGCGCGGATCGCGTACGACGTGATGATCACGCCCTCGATCAGCGAGTGCGGGTCCGCCATCATCAGCGGGATGTCCTTGCAGGTGCCCGGTTCGCCCTCGTCGGCGTTGATGACGAGGTAGTGCGGCTTGCCGTCGTTCTGCGGGATGAAGCCCCACTTCATGCCGGTGGGGAAGCCCGCGCCGCCGCGGCCGCGCAGTCCGGAGTCCTTGCACTGCTGGATGAGCTGGTCCGGGTGGGCCTTGAGCGCCTTGGGCAGGGCGGTGTAGCCGTCGGTGCGCTCGTAGGTCTCGATCGTCCAGGACCTGGGCTCGGTCCAGCGCTTGGTGAGAACGGGAGTCAGCGGGTCAACCATGGTGTCCCTACTTCTTTTCCGGCAGGGCAGGGAACTCGGCGTTGGACGGCACCTTCGGCGCGTCCCAGCCGCGGTCCTTGGCGATCTGCGCACCGGCCAGCGTCTCCGGCGCCGCCGACGGGCCGTCGAGGTCGGCGTCGCGTCCCTCGAAGAACCCGGCGAGCTGGAGCTCGGCCTGCTTGAAGTCGGTGAGCGGCGCGCCGCGCGTCGGGGCGGGCTTCTCCCCCGACTGCAACGCCTTCACGAGTCCCAGCGCCGTCTCCGGCGTCTGGTTGTCGTAGAACTCGTAGTTCACCTGGAGAACCGGGCCGAGGTCGCACGCGGCGAGGCACTCGGCGTGCTCCAGGGTGATCGAGCCCGGCGTGCCCGGCTCGCCCGCGGTCTCCTCGTGGCCCACGCCGAGGTGGTCCTTGAGGGACTTGTAGATGGCGTCGCCGCCGAGCGCCGCGCACAGCGTGTTGGTGCACACGCTGACCAGGTGCTCACCGCACGGGCGGCGCTTGTACATCGTGTAGAACGTCGCGACCGCGCTGACCTCGGCCTCGCTCAGGTCGAGCTGCCCGGCGCAGAACCGGATGCCCTCCTGGGAGACGAAGCCCTCCACGGACTGCACGAGGTGCAGCATCGGGAGCAGCGCGCTGCGGGACTGCGGGTAGCGGGCGATGATCGCCTGCGCGCGGTCCACAGTGGACTGGTCGAACGTGGTGTTCTCAGCTGCCTGAGTCATCGGTCGCAACCACCCATCACCGGGTCGATCGAGGCGACGGACGCGATCACGTCGGCGACCATGCCGCCCTCGCACATCGCGGGCATCGACTGGAGGTTCACGAAGCTCGGTTCGCGCAGGTGCACGCGCATCGGCCTGGTGCCGCCGTCGGAGACGACGTGGTAGCCGAGCTCGCCGCGCGGCGACTCGACCGGCACGTAGACCTGGCCCGGCGGAACCTTGAAGCCCTCGGTCACCAGCTTGAAGTGGTGGATGAGGGACTCCATGGACTGGCCCATGATCTTGCGGACGTGCTCGAGCGAGTTGCCCATGCCGTCGCTGCCGATCGTGAGCTGCGCGGGCCACGCGATCTTCGCGTCCTCGACCATCACCGGACCGGTCGGCAGGCTCTTCACGACCTGCTTGATGATCTTCAGCGACTGGTGCATCTCCTCGAGGCGCAGCAGGTACCGCGCGAAGCAGTCCGCCGCGTTCGAGGTGGGAACGTCGAAGTTGTAGTTCTCGTAGCCGCTGTACGGCTCGACCTTGCGCAGGTCCCAGCCGAGGCCGGCGGAACGCAGGATCGGGCCGGTGATGCCGAGCGCGAGGCACGCGTCGACGGGCAGGTAGCCCACGCCCGCGAGGCGGTTGCGCCAGATCGGCTGGCCGGTGAGCAGCTTGTCGTAGTCCGGGAGCCGCTTCTCCATGATCTTGACGAACGAGGTGATCTTCTCGACCGCGTCCGTCGGGAGGTCCTGCGCGAGGCCGCCGGGGCGGATGAACGCGTGGTTCATGCGCAGACCGGTGAGGTGCTCCAGCAGGTGCAGCGCTTCCTCGCGCTCGCGGAAGCCGGAGGTCATGCCGGTGAGGGCACCGAGCTCCATGCCGCCGGTGGCGAGCGCGACGAGGTGCGAGCTGATCCGGTTGAGCTCCATCAGGAGCACGCGGATCGCCTGCGCCTTGTCCGGCACCGTGACGCCGAGCAGCTTCTCGACGCTCATGCAGTACGCCGCTTCGTGGTGCAGCGGCGCGAGGTAGTCGGTGCGCGTGACGAAGGTGACGCCCTGGACCCAGTTCCGGTACTCGATGTTCTTCTCGATGCCGGTGTGCAGGTAGCCGATGACGCTGCGGGCGTGCGTGACCGTCTCGCCCTCGAGCTCCAGCACGAGGCGGAGCACACCGTGCGTCGACGGGTGCTGCGGGCCGAGGTTCATGACGATGCGCTCGTCGTGGACCGCGTCCGCGAGCACCTCGTCCCAGTCGCCGCCGGTGACCGTGTAGACGGTGCCCTCGGTGGTCTTCCTGGAGTCCGCGATCTCGGGGGTCTCGCGGGGCTCGACGCTGTCACGGCCGGGGCCGCTCGTGTCGGTGCCCGTGGTGACGTCGGAAAGCCGCTCGGTCATGAGTACGACCGCCTCTGGTCCGGCGGAGGAATCTCCGCGCCCTTGTACTCGACCGGAATGCCGCCCAGCGGGTAGTCCTTGCGCTGCGGGTGGCCGTCCCAGTCGTCCGGCATGAGGATGCGGGTCAGTCCGGGGTGACCGTCGTAGATGATCCCGAACATGTCCCAGGTCTCGCGCTCCTGCCAGTCCGAGGTCGGGTAGACCTCGATGAGGCTCGGCACGTGCGGGTGCTCGACGTCGACCGCGACCTCCAGCCGGATGCGGCGGCGGTACGTCATCGACGTGAGGTGGGTGACCGAGTGCAGGCGCTGCGGCACGTCGGCGCCGTAGTCCACACCGGACACCGAACTGCACAGCTCGAAGCGCAGCGACGGGGTGTCGCGGCAGATGCGCGCCACCTCCAGCAGCGTCTCCGGGCGGAGGTAGAAGGTGATCTCGCCGCGGTCGACCGTGACCTGCTGCACCGTGTCGGCGGGCAGGCCCTTCTCGCTGATCGAGGCGAACAGCTCGTCCGCGACCTCGTCGAACCAGCCGCCGTACGGGCGCTCGGCGGGCGCGGAGACGTGGGCGGGCAGGCGCAGACCGCCGAAGCCCGACGTGTCACCGGAGCCGGAGACGCCGAAGAGGCCCTTGCGCTCCTTGCCCGCGACGATCGGCGCCTTTGCCTCGGCGCCGTTGGTTTCGAGGCCCTCGACAGCGCGCTGGGCGCTGGAGTGCTCTCCCCCTGGCTCGGTCACTTCTTCCTCGCAAAACGCTCGGAGGACGGGATGAGATCGGTGCGGTAGCCCGAGTCGGCGAGTGCCTTGGCGCGCACGGCGTTCAGCGGCTCGTCCATGATCTTGGCGTGGATCTTGAGGATCGCGTCGATGAGCATCTCCGGCCTGGGCGGGCAGCCCGGCAGGTACATGTCGACCGGCACGACGTGGTCGACGCCCTGCACCACCGCGTAGTTGTTGAACATGCCGCCACTGCTGGCGCACACGCCCATGGCCAGCACCCAGCGCGGCTCGGGCATCTGGTCGTAGATCTGCCGCAGCACCGGCGCCATCTTGTTGGTGACGCGGCCGGCCACGATCATCAGGTCCGCCTGGCGCGGTGAGGCCCGGAAGACCTCCATGCCGAAGCGGGCCAGGTCGTACCGCGGCGCACCCGTCGTCATCATCTCGATGGCGCAGCAGGCCAGGCCGAAGGTGGCAGGCCAGAGCGAGGACTTGCGGGTCCAGTTGACCAGCTTCTCGACGCTGACCAGCAGGACGCCGTTCGGGAGCTTCTCCTCGAGACCCATGACTTCCTCAGTTCCAGTCGAGGCCGCCGCGGCGCCACACGTAGATGTACGCGAAGCCCAGCGTTGCGACGAACAGCACGATCTCCACCAGCCCGAACAGGCCGAGCTTGTCGGCCGCTACGGCGAACGGGTAGAGGAAGACCATTTCGATGTCGAACAAGATGAACAGCATCGCCGTCAGGTAGTAGGCGACGGGCATGCGCCCACCACCCACGACCGGCTGCGGGCTCGGCTCGATGCCGCACTCGTACGCGTCGAGCTTCGCCTTGTTGTACCGGCGGGGTCCGATGTACGGCGCTGCGGTCACCGAGAACAGTGCGAACGCCCCGGCAAGCGCGAACATCAATACGAGGGGGAGGTAAGGGTCAAGCACGCTCCGTCGTCCTTTCCTCGCGGTCGACCGCACCCTAAGGGTGTTGTTCTCCGACTCGTTTGTTAGGCGAACCTAACAAACGCTTGTGAAACAGTTCACAAGCTTCTTCAGACTGTTGTGAAGTGATTCACAAGGTCGCTCGCCAGTGTAGAACGCCTGTAAATGACCTAGATCACAGGGTCTGACCTGGGCCTTTGGTCTCGATTGGATATACGAAACGGCACCGACCCGTATTGGGCCGGTGCCGTCACCTATTCGGAGTAATTTAAGCGGTCGGCGCGAGCTTCGTGGCGGCCACGATCAGCTTGTCCATTGCGTCGCCGTCCTTGGGGTCGTAGAGGCCCGCGAGCAGCTTGAGCACCAGTTTCATCAGGCGTTTCCGCGGCATTCCGTACTTCGTTGCGGTCCGCATGATCGCCGGATTACCGATGAGCTTCGAGAAGACGTTGCCCAAACGGTAGTAACTGCCGAGCGCCTCCTCGATGCGGACGGGGTAGCCGTGCAGCGCCCGTTCACGGTTGACGCCGGTCCGCGCGAGGGCCTGGACGATGCTCTCGGACGCGATCTTGGCCGACTCCATGGCGTAGCCGATGCCCTCGCCGTTGAACGGGTTGACCATGCCGCCGGCGTCGCCGACGAGCACGAGGCCCGCCCGGTAGTGCGGCTTGCGGTTGAGGCCCATGGGGAGTGCGGCGCCACCGATGCGGCTGGTCGCGTTCTCTTCCCGGAAGCCCCACTCCTCCGGGGTGGCGTCGAGCCAGCTGCGGAGGAGTTGGCGGTAGTCGGTGGTGCCGTAGGCCTTTGACGTGCTGAGAATGCCCAGGCCGACGTTCACCGTGCCGTCGCCCATGCCGAAGATCCAGCCGTAGCCGGGCAGCAGCTTGCCGTCCGGGGCCCACAGCTCGAGGTGGCTCTCGAGGTAGTCGTCCTTCGAGCGGGGGCTGTCGTAGTAGCGGCGGACGGCCACGCCCATGGGCTTGGCGTCGTCCTTCTGGAGGCCGACGCTGAGGGCGAGTCGTGCGCTGACTCCGTCGCAACCCACGACGATCGGGGCGCGGTACGTGACCGGGTTCTTTTCCGGTCCCTGCTTGGCCTCGACGCCCACGACCCGGCCGTTCTCGATGATGGCCTTCGTGACGGTGGTGTTCTCGTGCATGCGGGCGCCGGCTTGCTTGGCGGCGTTCGCGAGCATCTCGTCGAAGTCCATGCGGGGGCGGACCACGCCGTAGTTCGGGAACGTGGCCAGGTCCGGCCAGTCCAGCTCCATCGTGACGCCGCCGCCGACCACGCGCAGGCCCTTGTTGTGGAGCCAGCCGGCGCTCTCGCGGGTGTCGATGCCGAGGTCGATCAGCTGCTTGACGCCTCGTGGGGTGAGGCCGTCGCCGCAGACCTTCTCCCTGGGGAAGGTGCTCTTCTCGAGGAGCAGGACGTCGAGGCCTGCCCTGGCGAGGTAGGTGGCCGCGGTCGAGCCCGCCGGTCCCGCGCCTACGACGATGACGTCGGCGTCCTCGTTGATCCCGCGCCTGCTCATCCAGACTCCCTAACGTGTGCCGTGACTCCGTCACCGAGCCTAACCGGCCGTTGCTGAGGGTTCTGGGGGGTCCGGTTGCGTGCGGTCTGTTCCGGTTCCAGCGGGGTGGGTTGCGTTCGGTTGGTTGGGCTGCGGTTGCGAGGGTGGGCGCGCGGGTCGTGACGAATGAGCGGGGTTGCGATTGGGGCTTGACCTTGAGCCTCTGGCGGGATGCGTTCGCGGCCTCAAAGCCGGGGTGAAAGCGCCCCGGCCGGACCGGACAGGTTGGCATCCCGCCCCTCAAGGTCAAGCCCCAATCGCCATGAACGGCGGAACCGGTTCCCAACGCGGTAGCAGCCCGTTCGGGCTCGCTTCGCTTCGCCACGCCAGGTCTCGTAGGTGGTGGGCTTGCGTTGGTGGCTGGCGGTTGACACCGCGCGCTCAGCCTGCCCTGCGCCTGGCCGCCTACTCGGCGGGCTCGTCCGCCTTCGGCTTCGGCTTCGTCGCGCGGTGCAGGGCGACCATGCCGCCGGTCAGGTTGAACCACGCCACGTCCTCCCAGCCCGCCTGCGAGATGAGCTCGCCCAGTGCGCGCTGGTTCGGCCAGCTCGCCATCGACTCCGCCAGGTAGGAGTACGCGACCGGGTTGCTGGAGACGAACTTCGCGATCAGCGGCAGGAGTTTGAGGAGATAGCGCATGTAGACGAAGCGGAACGGCTTCCAGACCGGCGTCGAGACCTCGCAGATGACCATGCGGCCGCCCGGCTTGGTGACCCTCGCCATCTCGCGGAGGGCTTCGACGGTGTCGTTGAAGTTGCGGATGCCGAAGGAGACCGTGACCGCGTCGAAGGAGTTGTCCTTGAACGGGAGGCGGAGGGCGTCGGCGGCGACCTTGGGGACTCGGCGGTGTGCTCCTGAGGCGAGCATGCCCACGGAGAAGTCGGCCGCCACGCACCAGGCGCCTGAGGCTGCGTACTCGACGGTGGAGACGGCGGTGCCTGCCGCCAGGTCCAGGACCTTCTCGCCGGGGCGGGCGTCGAGCACGCGGCGGCTCCACTCCCGCCAGCGGCGGTCGAAGCCCAGCGTCATGACCGAGTTCGTGCGGTCGTAGCCCTTGGCCACGCCGTCGAACATCTCGGCTACTTCGCGGGGGTTCTTGTCCAGGCCGGCTCGCGACATGACATGAGAGTAGGTCAGAGGTGCTGAGATCTTCTTCAGGGCACCTTCAGGGCGGTGAGCATGCCGCCCACCGCCGCGTGCCAGGGGTACTGCTCGGCTCTGGCGCGGGCCGCTTCGCGGGAGCCGGTGCGGAGCAGGGTGGTGGCGGCTGTGGCGAACGCTTCGGCGTGGTCCTGGACGGCGGCGCCGCAGGACGGTTGGACGATCTCCTTCAGGGCGCTGCTCTGGCTGACGACTACTGGCGTGCCGCTGGCGAGGGCTTCCAGTGCGGCCAGGCCGAAGGTTTCGTGCGGGCCCGGGGCCAGGGAGAGGTCGGCTGAGGCGAGCAGGTCGGCTACGTCCAGGCGGGACTTCACGAAGCCCAGGAATGTGACCGGGAGGTCTGCCGCTCGCTTTTCCAGGGCGGCACGTCTGGGGCCGTCGCCCGCGATGACCAGGCGTGCCGAGTGGCCCTGCTCGTGGAGTTCGGCGAGGGTGTCCACGGAGCGTTCGACGTGCTTCTCCGGGGAGAGGCGTCCACAGTGGATCAGCAGGCTTTCCCTGCCCTGCAAGAGGTCCTTGCGGAGATCTGCGGAGTGGCGGGCCGGGGTGAACGTGGTCAGGTCCACGCCGAGCGGGACCTGGGCGACGTTCGTGGCGCCGATGCGGTCGAACTCCTCGCGGGCGAAACCCGTCGTGCAGACGACCGTGTCGTAGGAGGCGGCCATGCGGCGGTTCGCCCAGTCCGCTGCTCGTTCGGCCGGGGTTTCCGGGAGCACGAAGCGGAGCAGGCGGTCGAGGCGTTCGTGGGAGATGACGATGTTCGGGATGTCGCGTTCGGTCGCCCAGGCGCCCATGCCGCGCAGGGTCAGGCGGTCGGAGACCTCCAGGCGGTCCGGTTTCAGGCCTTCCAGCAACGCCTTGACGCGCCACGGGTCGACCACCCGGTAGCCGCCGGTGTACGGGATCTTCAGCGCGGGCAGGGTGATGCGCCTCACGCCGCCGGCGAGTCGTTCGTCGGCGTGGCGGGGGCCGGGGACGACCAGGACCACCTCGTGGCCCAGCTGGGCGTACCCGGTGCCGAGGTGGTGCAGGGCGGTGCGCAGACCGCCCGACTTGGGCCCGTAGAAGTTGGCGAGCTGAACGATCCTCAAGCGGCCGCCTGGTGCGTTAGTCCGATCACGGCAGCGTAATGACCCATCAGCTGATCGCAGATCGCCGGCCACGTCCTGGTCAGGACGGACTTGCGGGCCGCGATGCCGAAGCGCTTGCGCAGCAGCGGGTCGCGCAGCAGGTCCACGTACTGGGTGATGTCCTCTTCGAACAGGTAGCCGGTGCGGCCGTGGCGGACCAGGTCGCGCGGGCCGCCCGCGTTCGGGGCGAGCACGGGCAGGCCGGTGGCCAGGGCTTCCTGGACGGCCTGGCAGAACGTCTCGTGCGGGCCCGTGTGGATGAAGACGTCGAGGGAGGCGTAGGCCTCCGCCAGGTCGTGGCCGGTGCGGAAGCCGAGGAACTCGGCGTTCGGCATGTCCTTCTCGAGCTGCTCGCGGTCCGGGCCGTCGCCGACGATGCGGAGCTTCACGCCGGGCAGGTCGTGGAGTTCCTTGAGACGGTGCACCTGCTTCTCCGGTGCCAGGCGGCCGACGTAGCCGATGGTCAGCTCGTCGTTCTGCCGGGGACGCGGGTGGAAGAGGTCGATGTCGACGCCCCGGCCCCAGCGGTGCACTCTGGGAACGCCGTGCTGCTCCAGGGCTTCCACCGCCGAACTGGACGGCGCGAGCGTGCGGTCCGCCAGCGTGTGCAGGCGCTTGGTCCACCGCCACGCCGCGCGCTTGGTGAGGCCCAGGCCGTAGTTGCCGGCGAACCCCGCCACGTCGGTCTGGTAGACGGCGACGGTCGGCACGTCGATCTTGCGCGCGGCTCTGAGGCCGTAGGCGCCCAGCACGAACGGCGACGCGAGGTGCACGACGTCCGGCTGGAAGTCGGCGAGGGCGTGCAGCACTCTCGGGCCCGGCACGCCGATGGGAAGACTCGTCACCAACGGCACGTCGACGGAGGGGACTCTGACGACGGGCGTGCCGTGGTGCTCGTCGGCACCCGCGCCGGGCGCAACGACCATCGCCTGATGTCCGTTGCGGCGCAGGTGCTCCAGGACCCGGAGCACCGAGTTGGTGACTCCGTTCACCTGGGGCAGGAAGCTCTCGGTCACGATCGCTACGCGCACAGGCACACCTTGAGGTGCTCGTATGAAGTCCGCGTGACGCGTGATTTGACGTGGACGGAACACCTCACGTCGTGGCCAGGTGATCGTCGATTCGTCATCTGCGCTTAGGTTCCCGGTCATGAGACGCGGTGAAACTAGGCCAGCATGACCGTCTTGTCGTCCCGTCCCGCGCACCCGGTAGACCCCGGCCTGGTGTCCATCGCGCTGGAAGTGGCCGGTCGCCTGGCGAACGACGCTTCGGACGTCATCATGGCCACCGCCGGCCGCGGCGTGCGTCCCGACTC
Organism: Lentzea sp. JNUCC 0626; assembly: GCF_043632865.1. Classification (NCBI taxonomy): domain Bacteria; kingdom Bacillati; phylum Actinomycetota; class Actinomycetes; order Pseudonocardiales; family Pseudonocardiaceae; genus Lentzea; species Lentzea sp. JNUCC 0626. The sequence goes on along the minus strand of NZ_CP171635.1, from coordinate 7,801,315 downwards.
CGACGAGTCGCCGTTCGACTGGGTCACCGACACCGACCGCACCCTGGAACGCCACACCCGGCGCGTGCTCACCGCGGAGTTCCCCACGATCCCGGTGTTCTGCGAGAACTCCGACGACGTCACCGGTGACTCCGAGTTCCGCTGGGTCGTCGATCCCGTCGACGGCACCGCGAACTACACGGCGGGCATGCCGTGGTGCGCCTACAGCCTCGCCCTGGTGGACCGCTGGGGCCCGGTGGTGGGGGTGGTCGCTGATCCTTATAGGTCGCAGATCTACGCCGCCGCACGAGGCCGTGGCATGCGCGCGAACGGCACGCCCGTGCGCCTCACCGAACGCCAAGGCGACTCTCTGGTCGTGTGCACCGAGATGACGCGCACGGGTCCATGGCCCGGCATGGGCGAGTTCATCTCCACGGCCGCGATAGCAGGCACGGGCGTGCGCGTCCTTGGGTCGAAGTGTTTGGCCGTGGCGCAGGTGGCTCTTGGCCACGTCGCTGCTGCTGTGCTGCACGGCTACCACGAGTGGGACGTCGCCGGTGCGGTGTCATTGGCCGTGGAGTCGGGTGCGGTCGTGCTCGACAGACGTGGTGCGGGTGCGTCGTTGCCGGTGGACGGCCTGCTGGTCGCGGCCCCGGACGTGGCCGACGAGGTGCTGTCGTGGTGGCAGTCGGCGCTTCAGGTCGACAGCTGAGGGAGCTGCTTCTCCAACACCTCGAGGTGCGTGCGCGCCTGGTCGAGCTCGGGGTGGTCGAACATCTGCAACGCCACCCGCCCGACCTCGTTCTCGAACGCGTGGAAGTCGTGCGTCGCCTTGAGCAACCGCTGGTAGACGGGGTGCTGCCGGTCCACCGCACCGAGTGCCCGCCCGAGCTGCGCGATGCCGCGCACGTCGTCGAGTTCGGTGGCGAGCTGCTCGCTGATGCGCTGCAGCCACTCCTTGGCGGGCGAGTTCGGCACCGTCTGCACGGCCGCGGCGACCCTGCGCGTTGATTCGGCGCACCGTTCGACCAGGTCGGACCACATGTCGTAGGGCTGCTGGGGGAACGGCGGGTGCATCGGGCGCACGGGGTGTTTCGGGCGCTGGGCGGCGTTGCGGATGGCGCCGACGACCGTGCCGACGACCGCTCCCGGGATGCCGCCGAAGAGGAAGGAGACGAAGCCGATGGCGATGAAGCTGATGAAGAAGGAGGACGACGTCTCGCTCGGGGTCGTCACTTCGATGACCGTGGTGAGGACGCCCATGAGCAGGGTGCCGATCAGGGCACCCCAGAGAGCTGAACGGACGACGACCATGACTTCGATGGTGCCACGTCCACCAGCTGTTCGTGAGGCGTCTGAGATCTCGGGCTGCTATCTATGCGTGCTATTGTTCTTCTTGTCGGTTCCAGTAGGAGCCGGAAGTGGACCCGGTTCACCCGCCGGACGACGGGTTGCCGGGTTTCGCGCTGTCTAGGGGCTTTCTGCCGCCGACACCTCGCTGATCAAGTCGCTGGCCCGCCTGCGCCAGTCACCGCCCGCGCCGTACGACCACGCGATCGCATCGCTGATCCACAGCAGCGGATCCTCAGTCGGCCGCAGGTGCTCGTACGTGAACGTTCCACCGAACTTGCGAATGCCGGCCGCGAGCACACGGCGATCGGCGGCGTCTTGGTGCTGACAACTTTCGAGCACGAGACGCGAAACGTCGAGTTCGACCAGCTTGGGAATCATGTCGAACAGGCACGCGGAGCGCGCGAGAGCATCGTTGTTGTGCTTGCACGCCCACACATGAGCGCGCACGCCGAGTGCGCTGATCTGGGCGAGCACTTCCTTGCGCTGGCGGTCACCCTCGTCGTTGAAGTGGATTCGGCGCTGTCCGCGCTTCACCAGGCCTCGCATGACCGATCGCATCGCATCGAGGTCCCGCGAACGAACGAGAGTCACCGCGACGAGGTAGGTCGCACCTCGGCGTGACTCGTCCACAAATCCATGCCACATGGACCATATGGTCTCAAAGGAGTAACGAGCTACTCCGATCAGGCGTCGAAGTCGACCGTGACGCACTCGCTGGTCGGCAGCGCCTGGCAGGTGAGCACGAACCCGGCCTCCACCTCGGACTGATCGAGCGCGTAGTTCCGCCGCATCTCCACCGTCCCCTCCGTGACGAGCGCACGGCACGTCCCACACACCCCGCCCTTGCAGGCGAACGGGAGATCGGCGCGCACCCTCTGGGCAGCGTCCAGGATCGGCTCGTCCGCAGGCAGCGGAAGGGTGGTCGACTTGCCGTCCAGCACCACGGTCACCGAGGCGGCCGCGTCGATCACGGCTTCCGCTCGGCGCGGTGGGGGCGGCGGCTCGTCGACGTAGAAGAGTTCGTGGTGGACGTGTTCGGGGGCCACACCTCGGTCGCGGAGCACGGCCGTGGCGTCCTGGACCATCTCGTAGGGGCCGCAGAGCCACCACTCGTCGATGGCGTCGAACGGGACCACGGACCCGAACAGCGCGGTGAGCTTCTCGGCGGTGAGGCGGCCGGTGAAGAGTTCCACGTCCCGGGGTTCGCGGGACAGGACGTGGATCAGCTGGAACGTGGCCGGGTAGCGGTCCTTCAGGTCGGCCAGTTCGTCGGCGAACATCACCGTGTTGGTGCTGCGGTTGCCGTACATCAGGGTCACGCGGGCGCCGGTGGCCAGCACCGTTGCCGCGATCGACAACGCCGGGGTGATGCCGGAGCCGGCCACGACCAGGCCGTGGTGGGTGCCGGTGCCGGTGGGCGTGAACTTGCCGAGCGGGGGCAGGACCTCGATCACGTCGCCGGGGACCAGGCGGTCCACCAGCCACGTCGAGAACTGGCCGCCGTCCACCCGGCGGACGCCGATGCGCGGGGCTGCGCCCACGGGGGCGCAGATCGAGTACGAGCGGCGTTCGTCGCCTTGGCGCAGGGTCAGGTACTGGCCCGCGGTGAAGGCGAAGTCGTCGGTCAGGGTCGCGGGGACGTCGAAGGTGACGGCCACGGCGTCGTCGCAGAGGCGGTCGACGTGCGCGACGGTGAGCTTGTGGAAGGCGGCTCGGCGCGACAACTCAGATCTCCTTGACGTGCTCGAACGGTTCGGCGCAGGCGTGGCAGCGGCGCAGGGCCTTGCACGCGGTCGAGCCGAAGCGCGAGATCTCCGAGGTGTTCGGCGAGCCGCACTGGGGGCAGGTGACCTGGCGGGACGGCGGGACCAGGTTCAGCGGGACCGGGCCCGCGGCTACCGGGCCGATGCGGGACGGGGGTGCGATGCCCGCGGCCGCGAGTTTGGAGCGGCCCTCGTCGCTGATCCAGTCCGTGGTCCAGGCCGGGGACAGCGACAGGCGCACCTCGACGTCGGCGAAACCGGCGGAGACGAGCGAGCGGCGCAGGTCGGCGCCCATCTCGTCGATCGCGGGGCAGCCCGAGTAGGTCGGGGTGATGGTGACCACGACGCGGCCGTCGTCGACGGACACGTCGCGCAGCACGCCGAGGTCGGCGAGCGTGAGGACCGGGAGTTCCGGGTCCCGCACGGCCGACGCGACCTCCAGTGCCGTCGTCACCAGACCGCTCCCGGCAGCGAGCGGTGCAGGTGCTGCATCTCGGCGAGCAGGTAGCCCATGGCCTCGGTGTGCACGCCGTCGCGGCCCGCCATGCCCGCGACGCGAGCCGCACGAGTGTCGGTCGGGCGCGTCAGGCCGGCGGCGTCCAGCACAGCGCCGAGCACACCGTCCACTTCGGACCGCAGCGACGCCGGGTCCACGGCGACACCGGCCAACGTGGCCTCGACGGCGTGCGTGGCGAACAGCTCGTCCACGAACGGCCACACGCGCTCGATGCCCGCCTGCATGCGGCGGTGCGACTCGTCGGTGCCGTCGCCGAGGCGAACGGTCCACTGAGCGGCGTGGTCGCGGTGGTACGCGAGCTCCTTAAGGCCCTTCTCGGCGATCGCCTTCAGAACGGGATCGGCCGAACCGCGCAGCCGCGAGAACAGGGCGAGGCGCCAGGAGGAGAACACCAGCAGGCGCGCGACGGTCGTCGCGAAGTCGCCGCCCGGGCCGGGGCCGCAATCGATCTCGGCCAGGTGCACGTTGCGGAACTCGCGTTCGTCGCGCAGGTACGCGAGCGAGTCCTCGTCGCGGCCGAGCACCTCACCGGCGCGCGTCAGCAGCATCCTGGCCTGGCCGAGCAGGTCCAGGGCGATGTTGGCGAGGGCGATGTCCTCTTCCAGCTCAGGCGCGCGCGAGCACCACTCCGACAGGCGCTGGGAGTAGATCAACGCGTCGTCGCCGAGCATCAGGCAGTACGCGGCCAGGGCTTCGCGGTCGACGCCCGCGGGGAACTCGCGGTCGACGCCGGTCAGGGCCTCCGAGAAGCCCGTTCCGAACGCCCAGTGCGCGTCCTCACCACCGAGCAGCGACTCGTAGGCGTTGTCGAAGCTCATAGGTGCGGCACGTCCTCGGGAATCGCGTAGAACGTCGGGTGCCGGTAGACCTTGTCGCCGGCGGGCGCGAAGAACGGGTCCTTCTCGTCCGGCGAGGAGGCCGTGATCGACGTGGCGGGCACGACCCAGATCGACACACCCTCGTTGCGGCGCGTGTAGACGTCACGGGCGTTGCGCAGCGCCATCTCGGCGTCCGGCGCGTGCAGCGAACCGACGTGCACGTGGTTCAGGCCGCGCTTGCCCCGCACGAACACTTCCCACAGCGGCCAAGACGTGCTCACGCGGCACCTTCCTTCACAGCGTTCTTGGCAGCGTGCGCGGCCGCGGCCTCGCGGACCCACGCGCCGTCCTCGTGCGCCTTGCGGCGGTGGGCGATGCGCTGCTCGTTGCAGACGCCGCCACCCTTGACGACCTGCCAGAACTCGTCCCAGTCGGGCGCACCGAAGTCGTACTCGCCGCGCTCTTCGTTCCACTTGATCTCGGGGTCCGGGAACGTCACGCCGAGGGCCTCGGCCTGCGGCATGCTCATGTTCACGAACTTCTGCCGCAGCTCGTCGTTGGTGTCGCGCTTGATCCGCCACGCCATGGACTGCTCGGTGTTCGTCGACTCGGCGTCCGGCGGGCCGAACATCATCAGCGCCGGCCACCACCAGCGGTTCACCGAGTCCTGGACCATGTCTTTTTGCTGCTGCGTGCCGCGCATCATCGTCATCAGCAGCTCGTAGCCCTGCCGCTGGTGGAACGACTCTTCCTTGCAGATGCGGATCATGGCGCGCGCGTACGGGCCGTACGACGTGCGGCACAACGGCACCTGGTTGCAGATCGCGGCGCCGTCGACCAGCCAGCCGATCACGCCGACGTCGGCGAACGTGAGCGTCGGGTAGTTGAAGATCGAGGAGTACTTCTGGCGGCCCTCGATGAGCTTGGTCGTCAGGTCCTCGCGGTCGGCGCCGAGCGTCTCGGTCGCCGAGTACAGGTACAGGCCGTGGCCCGCCTCGTCCTGCACCTTCGCCAGCAGGATCGCCTTGCGCCGCAGCGAGGGCGCGCGGCTGATCCAGTTGCCCTCCGGCTGCATCCCGATGATCTCGGAGTGCGCGTGCTGGGCGATCTGCCTGATCAGGGTCTTGCGGTAGCCGTCGGGCATCCAGTCGCGCGGCTCGATGCGCGCTTCGGCCTGCACGGTGCGCTCGAAGCGCAGCTCCAGGTCATCCGCCATGCCCCGATGTTACACCCGCGTGCCGAATCTGCGTAGAACTGTCACAACGGCGGCGATGACGATCCAGACGGACACGAGGAACGTTCCGACGGGGAGCAGGCTCAGCACCGCCGTCCGGCCCGCGACGCGCACGAGTTCGGGGTTCGTCTGGTCGTACTCGACCCTCACGTTGTCCCCGACGTTGAGTCCGGCCGGGTAGAGCACGCCTTGAGACGGGATGATCACGCGCCCGTCCGGTGTGGCGTAGCGCACAACCGTGCGGTTGAAGGCGACGGAGTCGACCTGCGCGACCGCCTGCCCCATCGACTTCTCGATGGCCACGTCGTCCCGCCAGCACGCGATCGGCAAGAGCACGCACACGAGCGTGATCACGCCACCGACGACGAACAACGTCTTGCTGGCCGCACGGCGGACGCGTACACCGCGGGGCGTCTTGGTCACTGCGTCCTCCACCACAACTGAGAAGTCTAGAGCCGGGCGGATGCCGCGCTTTCAGGTTGAGGTCCATACAGTCGGACTGTGACCTCTGCACCGACATCGCGAGCACGGCAGCGAATCCGCGTCCGGTCGAGGCGGGACACCGCCGGTGACCTGCTCGGACTGCTGCCGTCGCCGGAGCACGCCCTCGCGTGGGTGCGCGACGGGTCCGGCCTGGTCGGCTGGGGCGAGGCGGCGCGGTTCGAGGTCAGCGGCCCCGACCGGTTCGCGCAGGCGGACAAGTGGTGGCAGGAGTTCTGCGCGCACCTCGACGTGGACGACCCGCTGGGCGTGCCGGGCAGCGGGCCGGTGGCGTTCATCTCGATGGCCTTCGCGGACTCGCCGGGCGACTCGGTGCTGATCGTGCCCGAGGTCGTCGTGGGCCGCCGCAACGGCGAGCAGTGGGTCACCACGATCGGCGCCTCCGACCCGGCACCTCATGTCGCACCGTTGTCCCGGCCCACGTCGGTGCGCTACTCGAACGGCCAGCTGCCGGTCACGCAGTACCGCGAGGCCGTGCGCTCGGCCGTCGCCCGGATGCGGGCGGGCGACCTGGACAAGGTGGTGCTCGCCCACGACCTGCTCGCCGTGACGGATCGTGCCCTTGACCAGCGGTTCGTGTTGCAGGGCCTCGCGCGCCGGTACCCGGAGTGCTGGGCGTACGCCGTGGACGGGCTGGTCGGTGCCACGCCCGAGCTGCTGCTGAGGCGGACGGGTTCCGTGGTCGACTCACGGGTGCTGGCCGGTACGACGTGGCCGCACGACGGGATTTCGGACGAGGAGTTGGCTTCGGCGTTGATGTCGTCGGAGAAGAACCTCGAGGAGCACGACTACGCGATCCGGTCGCTCGCCGACACTCTGCGGCCGTTCTGCACGACCATGTCGGTCGAGGGGCCGTCGGTGCTGCGGCTGCCCAACGTGTCGCACCTGTCGTCCGACGTGATCGGCACGCTGGAGTCCTCCACCTCGCTGTTGAGGCTCGGGGAGGCGGTGCACCCGACCGCTGCTGTCGGCGGGACGCCCCGGTTGGACGCGACTCGGTTGATCTCCCAGTTGGAGGGGATGGATCGCGGGCGGTACGCCGGGCCCGTCGGGTGGATCGACGGGAACGGGGACGGGGAGCTCGGGATCGCCCTGCGGTGTGCGCAGATCTCGGGGTCGACGGCGCGGTTGTTCGCCGGGTGCGGGCTGGTGGCCGACTCGGATCCGGACATCGAGGTGCAGGAGGCGCACGCCAAGATGCGTCCAATGAGGGAAGCACTCGAAGGTCTCTGACCTAATTCGTCGCACAAGCAATTCCGGTCGACCACGAAACCGTGGTGAGAACCATCGACCCTGCGCTACGGTCGATTCAGCTCCCGACCGAGTCGGGTAGCCTGGGGAATTATTGGGGGTTTTCTCGTGCTGCGCAAATCAGGTTATGCTTTTGCGGTTTTCGCACTCCTGTTCACCGTTCTCACCCCAGCCGCGTCGGCCGCTGAGCCGCCGCGACTGGGTGGCGTGGGCGCCGATGCCGTCTGGTCCGTGCTGTACAACCGCGCCCACCCGGACTTCTGCCTGGCCAACCAGCATCCGAGGGTGTTCAACTTCGGCGGCTGCACCGGCCAGTACAACGACCAGTACTGGACCGTCAACGCGTACTCGCAGATCGTGAACTACCACCACGGCGGCTGCCTGACGGCACATGCCGCCGGCAACGTGTTCACGTTCGACTGTGGTCCGCGATTCCGCGACAGCCTGTGGAGAAATTACCAGGGAATCCCCGGAATGCTCGAGAACGTGGAACACCCGGGGCGTTGTCTGGCCGGGCACACCAATGGGAACGTCTTCCTCTTCACCTGCACGCCCGGATTCACCGACCAGTACTGGGGAGCCTACTGATCGACGGCTGACGCAGGGGTACCGCCTTGATCGGGAACCCCTGCGTCACCGGTCTGACTGTCCGGTTCGGCGAGGACGGCGGCCACGAAAGCGGCTCAGCCGTGCGGGCCGCCGCTGATGTAGATGACCTGGCCCGTCACGTAGTCCGCGTCCTCCGCTGCGAAGAACAACACGGCCCGTGCGATGTCATGGGGCGTGCCGACGCGCCCGCGCGGGATCGACTGGCGCATCACCTCGACGTGGTCGTCCAGGGTGCGGTTGCGGCGCTCGGCCGAACGCTTGGTCATCTCCGTCACGATCACGCCGGGGCCGATGGCGTTCACGGTGATGCCGTGTGGCGCGAGGTCCAGGGCGGTGGCGCGGGTGAAGCCCTCGATGCCCGCCTTGGCGGCGACGTAGTTGGCGCGGTCGCTGTCGACCAGGGCGGAGATGCTGGAGATGTTGACGATCCGGCCCCAACCCGCGGCGCTCATGGCCGGCGCGGTGGCCTTGAGCAACAAGAAGCTGCCGCGCAGGTGGGTGTTCACGACGTCGTCCCAGTCGGACAGGGGCATGTCGAGGACGTGGTTGTCGCGGGCGAAACCGGCGTTGTTGACCAGGATCTCGACCGGGCCCAGTTCGGCGACCACCTGGTCCACGGCCGACGTCACGGTGTCCGGGTCGCTGATGTCGGCGAGCACGGACAGCGCGGTGCCGCCGGACTCCCTGATCTGGGAGGCGACGGCGTGCACCGAGTCGGAGCGGTCGAGCAGGGCCACGCGGTGGCCCAGGGCGGCTAGGGCGGAGGCCGTTCCGGCGCCGATTCCGGAGCCGGCGCCGGTGACGAGTGCGACACGAGAGGTCATCTCTTGATCGTGCTCGTCACCGGGCGTCCGGGCCAACTGGTTACTTGTGGGCGTCCAGGAGCTGGTGGGTCAGGTCGATCTTGGCGCGCGACTTCGGGGCCACCGGCACCGAGAGGGACTTCGCGGCCACGTCAGCAGAACGGCCAGGGGCCTCGGCCGGCTTGCCCTTGGTGAAGAGCCAGGTCTGGAAGAGCTGGTCCAGCTGCTGACCGGAGACGCGCTCGGCGAGGGCGATGAACTCCTCGACCGTGGCGTCGGAGTACGTCTTCTCCGCGACCCAGGTCTTGAGGATCTCGAAGAACTTCTCGTCGCCGACGGCCACACGCAGGGCGTGCACGGCGAGGGCGCCGCGGTCGTAGACGGCGCCGTCGAACACGTTCGCGGCACCGGGGTCGCCGGGCAGCACGTTCCAGAACGGGTCGTCGGCCGCGTACGAGTCGTAGACGAAGTCGGCGTTCTCCTGGGCCGTGCCCTCACCGACGTGCTCGGACCACAGGAACTCCGCGTAGGAGGCGAAGCCCTCGTTCAGCCAGATGTCGCGCCAGTGGTGCACCGACACGGAGTCGCCGAACCACTGGTGGGCGTTCTCGTGTGCGACGACGTAGGTGTTGGCGCCGCGGCGGAAGAAGGCCGTGTCGTAGGTCGAGCGGGTCTGGTTCTCGAGCGCGTAGCCGAGGTTCGGGGTGACGACGCCGCCCTGCGCCTCGAACGGGTACGGGCCGAAGTTCTCCGCGAGGAACTCGACGACCTCTGGCGTGCGCTCGACGCTGGCCTTGGCCGCGTCGCCGTTCTCGCCGAGGCGCTCGGAGTAGGCGTTCACGACGGGCTGGCCGTTCGGCGCCGTGGCCTGGCGGATCTCGAACTGGCCGATCGTGAGGAACGTCAGGTAGGTGGCCTGCGGCTTGGTGCTGCGCCAGTTCCAGCGGGTGTAGCCGTTGATCTGGCGGGTCTGGCCGACGAACGTGCCGTTCGAGATGGCCTCGACGCCGTTCGGCACGGCGACGTTGACGTCGAAGGTGGCCTTGTCGGTCGGGTGGTCGTTGGACGGGAACCACCAGGAGGCGATCTCCGGCTCACCGATGGCCAGCGCGCCGTCGGGGGTCTTCGTCCACGCCGTGAACCCGTTGCGGTCCTTCACGGTCGACGGGCTGTCGGCGTACGTGACGACGATCGTGAGGTCCTGGCCCTTGCGGACGCCACCTCGCGGGGTGAGCGTGAGCTCGCCGTCGTCGGAGACGAACGACGACGGCACGTTGTTGACCCGCACCGACTTCACCTTGAGCAGGAAGTCGAGGTTGAACTGCGTCAGGTCCTGGGTGGCCTTCGCCAGGATCGTCGTGGTGCCGGACAGCTGGTCGCCGTTCGGGTTGTAGTTGAGCCTGATGTCGTAGTGGGAGACGTCGTACCCGCCGTTGCCGTAGGTCGGGAAGTACGGGTCACCGGCACCAGGAGCACCCGGAGACGCCGCCAGCGCCGTCCCCGCGAAGAGCGTCATCGCGGCCGCGGACGCCACCGCGGCCGTCGCCTTGGTTCTGATCGACATGCGGCGGACGCTATCCAGACGATCTTGGACGAGCCACCGACTTCCGTAGGTTTCCTACCTGCTGAAAATCGTTGACACCGTCGACTTGAGACGTTGGTGCAGCGCGCGCAGTTCGTCACGTTTCGCCTGCACTTCGACCACTTGGAGGCCCTTCGTCGGCGCAATCGCGCTACGGAACTCCTCCTGACCGTCCACAGTGGAGTGCGGAATTCGGTAGCCCGCGCACAAAGCGGTCAGATCAGTCCCGTGCGGCGTGCCGAAAATCCTCTCGAAACTCGCGTCGTACTCCGGAGCACCCTGTTCCAGCAACGAGAAGATGCCGCCGCCGTCGTCGTTCAGCACGACGATCGTGAGGTCTGGCAGGCGGTCGGCGAGCAGACCGTTGCTGTCGTGCAGGAACGTCAGGTCGCCCATCAACGCGTACGACGGCCCGTCGTGCCTGAGCGCCAGCCCGATCGCCGTGGACACGCTTCCATCGATGCCCGCCGCACCCCGGTTGGCGTGCACGGCGACGTCCGACCGCCGCTCGCCCGCGAAGTCGACGTCGCGGATCGGGTTGGACGAGCCCACGAACAGCAGCGATCCCGACGGCATCGCCTGCGTGAGGTCACGGGCGACGTGCAGGCCGGTCGGCCACGGCTCGGCGTCGAGCAGGTCGTCGACGGCCACGCTGACGTTCTTCACCGCGCTCTGCCACGTCTGAAGCCACTCACCGTCGAGCGCCCGCGGTTCCGGCAGCCACGTCGACGCGCGGGTCGCGGTGAACTGGACGTCCGGCCACTGAGCCTGGTCCCCCACCGCGTGCACGATTGGAGTGGCTCCAAGCAACGCCTGCTGCCCCCTCGACAGGGTGACGCGGCCGACGACCAGCACGGCGTCGGGCCGCAGGTGCTCCGGCAGGCCCGCGTTGAGCAGCAACGACCCGTGCCGCAGCCCGCCGGGCGCGGTCGGTTCGGCGATCACCGGCCAGCCGAGCTGCGACGCCTTGAGCAGCCGTTCCGGCCGGTCGTCGCCGAGCAGCACCAGCGTGCGGGCGGGCAGATCTCCCGGTCGCGTCTCGACGGTGAACGCGCGGTCCGTCTCCGTCCACGGGCCTTCCTTCGACTCCGGCCAGGCGGTGTCGGACGGCGTGAGCGGCGGCCGGAAGGGCACGTTGACGTGCGACGGGCCGTCAGTGGCGATCGCGCGGCAGATCAACGACCTGGTCACGGCCTCGTCGGCGCCCTCCGGCATGTGCAGCGTGGGGATGCCGAGCACGTCGTGCTGGTTGATCGTCTGGCTGGAGCCGGTGCGGTACAGGTCGACCGGGCGGTCGGCGGTCAGCGCGATCAACGGCACGTTCGTCAGCTGCGCCTCGATGACCGCCGGGTGCAGGTTCGCGACGGCCGTGCCGCTGGTGCACGTCACCACCGCCGGTTCGCCGGTCTTGGCGAGGCCGAGCGCGAGGAAGCCACCGCTGCGCTCGTCGATCCGCACGTGCACCGTGAGCAGGCCCTTCTGCTCGGCCTGGTGCAGCGCGAACGACAGCGGGGCGTTGCGCGAGCCGGGGCACAGCACGACGTGCCGCACGCCGTTGCGCACCAACTCGTCGACGATCACCCTCGCGTGCGCAGTTGACCCGTTCATCCCTCAATTGTCACCGGGACACCTGAGAGGTCGCCCGCTGGTCTCAGCCTCGGGCGCTTAGAGTCTCGGACCGTGGCAGATCAGGAGCTCTTCGACCCGTCGTTGTGGAAGCCGATCGAGGGCTTCGACTTCACCGACATCACCTACCACCGCGCGCTCGACCAGGGCACGGTCCGCATCGCGTTCAACCGGCCCGAGGTGCGCAACGCGTTCCGGCCGCACACGGTGGACGAGCTGTACCGGGCGCTCGACCACGCGCGGATGTCGTCGGACGTCGGGTGCGTGCTGCTGACCGGCAACGGGCCGAGCCCCAAGGACGGCGGTTGGGCCTTCTGCAGTGGTGGTGACCAGCGGATTCGTGGGCGCAGCGGCTACCAGTACGCCTCCGGTGAGACGGCCGAGAGCGTGGACCCGGCGCGCGCGGGGCGGTTGCACATCCTGGAGTGCCAGCGGCTGATCCGGTTCATGCCCAAGGTCGTCATCGCGGTCGTGCCGGGGTGGGCCGCGGGTGGCGGGCACAGCCTGCACGTCGTGTGCGACCTCACGATCGCGAGCGCCGAGCACGCCAGGTTCAAGCAGACGGACGCGGACGTCGGCTCGTTCGACGGCGGCTACGGGTCGGCGTACCTGGCGCGGCAGGTCGGGCAGAAGTTCGCCCGCGAGATCTTCTTCCTCGGCCGCACGTACTCCGCCGAGGACATGTACAAGATGGGCGCGGTCAACGAGGTCGTGCCGCACGCCGAGCTCGAGACGACGGCGTTGCAGTGGGCGCGCGAGATCAACGGCAAGTCGCCGACGGCTCAGCGGATGCTCAAGTACGCGTTCAACCTGATCGACGACGGCCTGGTGGGCCAGCAGATCTTCGCCGGCGAGACGACCCGGCTCGCGTACATGACCGACGAGGCCGTCGAGGGCCGCGACAGCTTCCTGGAGAAGCGCGACCCCGACTGGTCGAACTACCCGTACTACTTCTGAGCCCCCGGCTAGGCAGGTGCACATGCTCGACGAACTGCGCGCGGCGCTGACCGGCGGCGAACCCCTGGTCGACGGTCCGCTCGACGGCTGGGAGAAGCGCGCCGTGCTCGGCGTGCCCACCTCCGGGTCGACCGGCGAACCCAAGACCGTGCTGCTCGACGCGGACGCCCTGACGACGTCCGCGGAGTCCACCCACGAGCGGCTCGGCGGGCCCGGCACGTGGCTGCTGGCGTTGCCGGTCGGCCACATCGCGGGCGCCCAGGTGCTGGTGCGGTCGATCGTCGCCGGCACCACGCCCGGCGTGCTCGACCCGGCGGGCGGCTTCCGCGCGATGGGGTTCGCGCACGCCGCCCGGCCGGTGCTGGCCCAGCCCGGCCGCCACTACACGGCGCTGGTGCCGACGCAGCTCTCGCGGCTCGTCGTGACCGAGGGGCCGGGGCTGGAGGCGCTGCGGCAGTTCGACGGCGTGCTGATCGGCGGGGCCGCGACGCCGCCGAAGTTGTTGCAGCAGGCGCGCGCTCTGGGCGTGCAGGTCGTCACGACGTACGGCATGAGCGAGACCGCCGGCGGGTGCGTGTACGACGGCGAACCGTTGCGCGGGGTGTCGGTGCGCACCGACGACGTGATCGAGATCAGCGGGCCGACGCTGGCGCTGGGATACCGCGGCAGCGCCGAGCCGTTCGGCGAGTGGTTCCGGACCGGGGACCTCGGGCGGCTGCGCGACGGACGCCTGGAGGTGCTCGGGCGGGCGGACGACGTGATCGTCACCGGCGGCGAGAAGGTGCCTCCGGTGCTGGTGGAACGGGCCCTGGCGACCGTCGAGGGCGTGCTGGAGGCGTGCGTCGTGGGCGTGCCTGACGACGAGTGGGGTGCCGTGGTGGCCGCCGCTGTCGTGACGCGCGGGGTCGAGCCGTCCGTCGAGGAGTTGAAGGCGGCGGTGACCGAGGCCGTGGGCCGGGCGGCCGCGCCGAAGCTGGTGCGGTTCGTGCACGAACTGCCGTTGCGCGGGCCCGGCAAAGTCGATCGGACCGCGGTAGCCGCCACTTTTAGGTGAACCTTTACCGCTGAGGACAACCCTCGCCGCGAAGCGCACGGACCCAGGCCGTGCGCGTTAGCGATGGGGGTTTCTTCATGCGCTACCTGTTACCGCTGGTCGCCGGCGCCGCTTTGGTGGCCGGGCTGGCGTCACCCGCCCAGGCGGCACCCGCGTCGAACGAGTGGACCGCTGACGTCAGCGGCCGCGAGGTCACGTGGGGCGGTTCCCCGAGCACGGGCCTGATCCCGCTCGGCACGCACAGACTCGCTCAGCCCGCCAACGCGGTCACGGCGGCGGTGACCGGCGACGGCGTCGTCGACGTGCGCGGTCTGCGTGCGGACGGGCAGTGGACCGAGTGGCTGGAGGCGTCGGCGACCCAGCCGGTGGTGCTGCCGGTGACCACGTCCACGATCGAGACGCGCGTGGTTCTGAGCAGCGGCAAGGCTTCCCGCGTGAAGCTGACGGCGTCGCAGGCTCCGGCGACCGTGGCCGCCGACGACGTTTCCGTTGCTGCTGCTGGACGTGCGTACCGCGTGTACGCGACGCGCGAGGGCCTTGTCGGCGGCACCACGGCGAACGGCCACAAGATCGTCTCGCGCGACCACTTCGTGGCGTTGCCGTCCCGTCGTGGGCTGGCCAACAAGAACTCCGGCAACTACAGCGTGCAGGTGTGCGCGTCGAACGGCCGTTGTGAGTGGGCGCCCGTGTGGGACGTCGGCCCGTGGAACACCAAGGACGACTACTGGAACCCGGCCGCGACCCGGCAGATGTGGAAGGACCTGCCGCAGGGCAAGCCCGAGGCGCAGGCCGCGTACGAGGACGGCTACAACGGCGGCAAGGACGAGTTCGGCCGCAAGCCCGCGAACCCGGCCGGCATCGACCTCGCCGACGGCACGTTCTGGGACGGCCTCAAGCTCACCAACAACGCCTGGGTGACCGTGACGTACCTGTGGACCGGCTCCGGTCCTCTCGGGACGGTGCGCACCTCGGCGGCCAACGGCACGGTGAACGTCCGCAGCGGCGCGAACTCCTCGTCCTCGCAGGTGGGTCTGGCCGCGAACTACGCCCAGGTCAGGGTGACCTGCCAGCTCACCGGTGAGTCGGTGTCGGGCACGCAGGGCACGTCGAACGTCTGGTACCGCATCGCGTCCGGCAAGCACGTCGCCAAGGCGTACGTGGCGGGCGTGTCCGGCGCACCTGCCTGCTGATACGTCGGCTGCTGATACACCCCTTCGGCGGGTCCTCAGGAGCCATACCGGAGGATGGAGGCATGGCCTCAGTCGTCCAGTGGATCCAGGGGACCCGCCCGCGCACGCTGCCGAACTCGATCGCCCCGGTGGTCGTGGGCGGTGCCGCGGCGCACCACATCGACGAGTTCAACGCGCTGTACACGGTGCTCGCGCTGATCGTCTCGGTGGCGTTCCAGGTCGGCGTGAACTACGCGAACGACTACTCCGACGGCATCCGCGGCACCGACGACAACCGGGTGGGGCCGTTCCGGCTCACCGGGTCGGGTGCGGCCGAGCCCGCGAAGGTGCGGCTGGCGGCGTTCATCGCGCTCGGCGTCGGCGCGCTGGCCGGCGTGGCCCTCGTCGCGATGTCCGGGCACTGGTGGCTGCTCGCGTTCGGCGCGGTGTGCATCGCCGGGGCGTGGTTCTACACGGGCGGCAAGCGGCCGTACGGCTACGCGGGGCTCGGCGAGATCGCGGTGTTCCTGTTCTTCGGACCGGCCGCGGTGCTCGGGACGTTGTACGTGCAGACCGGGGAGATCACCGGCATCGGCATCGGGGCGTCCATCGCGATGGGGTCGATCTCGGCCGCCGTGCTGGTGGCGAACAACCTGCGCGACATCCCGACCGACGCCGTGTCGGGCAAGCGGACCCTGGCCGTCGTGCTGGGCGACAAGGACACCCGGCGGCTCTACCTGGCGTTGATCGCGGTGCCGTTCCTGATCGCACTGGGGATGGTCGTGCGGGTGCCGTACGCGCTGCTGGCGTTCCTCGCGGCGCCCGTGTTGCTGCCCGCCGTGCGCCGGGTGGCGGCCGGCCGGGGTGGGCGGGACCTGATCCCGGTGCTCCAGTTCACCGGGATCGCGATGCTCGCGTGGGCCGTCCTGGTCAGCGTCGGGCTCGTGCTCGACTAGAGCTCTGCCCGGCGTTTCGGGGAACTACCAGGCGTCTTCGGTGAACTGGATCGGCTCGTCGTCGTCGCGCGGCTTGGGCTTGCGCGGCGGTGGCGGCGGGGCGGCCTCGCCGACGATCAGCTCGTCGAGTTTCGCGCGGTCGGCCTCGAGTGCCTGGCGCACCAACGGGTCGTGGCTCGCCTCGCCGGTGAGGACCTGACGCCAGCTCAGGCCAGCTCCCCTGGCGATGCGGTCGGCGAGCTGACGCATGGCCGGTGACGCGTCGCCGGACTTGGCGAACTGCATGACCCTGCGGATGTCCTCAGTGGACGGTTCCTTGCCCCTGAGGCCCTGCTGGGCGGTGCGCATCGCGCGGTCCGCCTCGGCGACGGCGTTGGTCAGGAAGTCCTCTGCCGCCTGGATGTCCGGTGTCCGCCAGGCCGTCATCACCACTTGTCCTCCGTGAAGATGTCGGGGGCGTTCTCGTCGCCGTCGTCACCCCGGTTCCGGCGCGGGTCCTGGGCGTTCATGATCTCGTCGGGGGTCAGGCCCTCCTGGAGCATCTGGAACGCCTGCTTCATCTTCTTGACGTTCTCCTGCTGCGCGGCCTGGACGTCCGGGTCCTGCGCGGCCTTGCCGGAGACGACGTCCTCCCAGGTGAACTCGCCCGCGTCGACCTTGCGCTTCAGGGCCTTGAGCTGCTCGGGCGCGTCCTTCTCCTGCGCGGCCCGTTCGACCTGTTGCGCGATGGCCTTGAAGTCGACCGGCGGGACGGGCGGCAGCGGCGTGTCCTTGAGGCGGTTCGCGAGGTCCTGCGCCTCCTTGAAGCGCGCGTCGACCTGCGCCTCGGCGGCGCGCAGCTCCGGGGACTTCCAGCTGTCGTTCGGGGTGGTCATGCTCTCAGTTCTCCCTGCCGAAGAGGCCGCGCCGGATCGGCCTCGCGTCACCGCGGATGTCGCTCACCTCGGCGCGCTGGGCCGTCGTGCGCCACTGCCGGAAGTCCACTTCGGACAGTCCGAGTTCCTGCGCCACCTCGTAGTTCTCACCGAGGAAGTGCAGCACGGCCTGGTCGCCCAGGACACCGATGATCTCGAACTCCGCGCCCCGGTACGTGCAGATCGTGCGAACCAGCTGGAGGTCCTCCACGAGCGCGTCCGGGACCTCCAGGTAGCCGTCCTGGTTGAAGTCCTCCGGCGCCGACTGGCCCACGAGCGGGTGCAGCAGGACGCCGCCGGGGGTGGGGCCGAAGTCGATGTCGAAGTCCTGGCCGCGATACCGGCCGATCAGTCCACGACGGACGGTCGGGCGGTGCGGAATCGGGGCCTGCCAATACCTTCCGGGCCCGAAGCCGACGTCACCCGTGGGGATCCAGCCCGTCTGGCGGTGGACGTACTTGCCGACGCTGCGCCCGCTGCCGTCCGGGTCGAAGCGCCAGAGTTCCGTGCCCGCGGGGAGTTCGGCGAGGTCCATGACGTACTCGGGGATGGGGTTCGCGCTCGGCGTGTACCCGGTGCCGGTGAACGGGACCGGGTACACGCGCGTGGTGCCCATCTTCTGCGCGCCTTCGAACGTGGGACCGCCGAAGCTCGTGTCGAAGAGTTCGGTGGTGTGGGCCAGGAAGCGCAACAGGTACTGCGTGCCCCTCGGCCAGTCCGCGACCTTGTCGACGCCGAACGCCTCGGCGAACTGGTCGCTCGTGCCCTGCGGGAAGTCCTGCCCACGCGTCACGAACCCGGCCGCGCGGTGCGGTTCAAACTTGCCGGGCACCACGACGTTGCCCAGGTAGAGCTGCGCGACCGCGGGGTGGACGATCTTCTGCAGGATCGTCTCCGGCCCGATGCCTGCCGCCTTGCGCACTGCCTGCGGGGTGCTCATACCTGGTGCTTCTCCTTCCACCGCTTCAGGAAGTCGGTGCGGACGACCTGCACGTTCGCCAGCTCGCCGGTGCTGAGCGTGGCCGTGAAACCGTTGTACTGGTCGCCTTCGAGCCCGTTCTGCTGGGCCCACACGTACTCGCCGCCCGCGTACCCGGCTTCCGCTTTGCCGTTGTGGGTGTGGACGACGTTGAACGGCTGCCCGCGCCACGTCGCCGTACACGTCTCTTGGTACCAGGCTTCGAGGTCCTCCGCTGGCACCGTCTTGAGCTCGCGGTTGCCGTACGTCTGGAAGCCCTCGTTGTTCGCGTACGTCTGGCCGGGGATCTTGCGCAGCCAGACGTTGGTCGCGTCCTCGGCGCCGGCGAAGAACGTCTCGCCGCGGTACTCGGCCATCTCCTGGGAGTAGTGGGTCATCAGAGCTTCGTCCAGCCGAACTTGCGGTCGTACACGGCGTGCAGTTTCTCAGTTCCGTCCGCGTTCACCTGCCAGATCTCGGCACGATCCGGCAACGGAGTGCCGCCGTCGACCCGCCACTCCGGCATGCCACCCATCGTCGAGCCCGTGCCGGTGAACGGGTCGTACCCGTCGTACGTCTTCGTCGTGCCGCCGGCCGCCGCCATCTGCTGCTGCGACTGCTCGTAGTGCTGCTTCTCCTGCGGGCTCTGGTACTCGTTCGCACCGTACGGCCCGGGCTGGGTGAAGTCCGGCACGTCCTTCTTCGGGCCGCCGAACGGCACGTTGTGCGCGCCCTGGTTCTGGTCGGTGATCTCGTACCTGAGCTGCATTGCTTGCTGCGCGCCCTGCGGGATCGGGGTCCAGCCTTGGCCCTTGTCGTCGAGCGCCAGGCCATCTCGGAGGCCCTGCGGCGTGTTGACGCCGACCACGTCCTGACCGCGGGCGATCGAGCCACCCATCTGGTTCTGCCAGTTCTCCTGCTTGCTGCCGGCCGCGTGCGGCTGGTCGGGCAGATAGGTGCTGACGGCGCCCGGGTTGAGGGCCTTGGTGACGATGTCGCCGGTGTCGACCTTGATCTGGTTGCGGACGTCGGCCACGTGCTGGGCCTCGTCTGCGGTCAGGTTGGTGGACAGCCGCTGGCTCAGCTCGACGTAGCGGTCGCGGTCGGCCTGGTTGGGCAGGATCTGCTCCAGCTGGTGCTGGTAGCCCTGGCCTTGCGCGGACATGGCGGCGGCGTCGAAGTGGCCCTTGAGGTCGGGGCCGGAGGGAGGCGGCGGGGTGCCACCGTCGCCGTCGCCGCTGCCGTTTCCGTCGGTGGTGTGGTCGGGGGTGCCGGTGTGGTCTTGCGGCTTCGGGTCCGGGGTGGAGTCGTGGTCCGGCTGGGGCGGGGTGGGGTCGGTGTCGGGGTGGGTGTCGTGGGGCTTGGAGTCGTCGGCGCCGCTGGTGTCGGTGTCGTGCGGCTTGGGGTCGGCGTCCTGGGGCTTCGCGTCGCTGTCGTGAGGCTTCGGGTCCGCGTCGTGAGGCTTCGCGTCATTGTCGTGAGGCTTCGCGTCGGCGTCGTGAGGCTTCGCGTCGGCGTCGTGAGGCTTCGGGTCCGCGTCGTGAGGCTTGGGGTCAGCGTTGTGAGGCGTGGGATCGGCGTCGTGGGGCTTGGGGGCGCCGTCGTGCGGCTTCGTGTCGCTGTCGTGGGGCTTCGGGTCGGCGGTGTGCGGCTGGCCGGACGTGTCGTGCGGCTTGGTGCCGGGGTCGCTCGGGGTGGTGTCGTGGGGCTTGGGGTCGTGCGAGCCCGTGGGAGTGGTGTCGTGCGGGCGCGGGGTCGACGGGTCGTGCGGCGTGGTGCCGGACGGCGTCGGGTGGTCCGTGCTCGGGGACGGGTGTCCCGGAGGCGAAGGCAGGCCGCCGCCCGTGTTGGTCGGGGACGGTGCCGTTGCGGTGCCCGTGCTCGCGGTCGGGTGGTCCGGCGGCGTGGGCAGGCCCGAGCTGTGGCCGGGTGGCGTGGGCAAGCCGGAGCCGTGGCTGGGCGGGGTGGGCAGGCCGGAGCCGCCGTGCGTTTCAGGCGGCGTGGGCAAGCCTGAACCGCCGTGCGTTCCGGGCGGGGTCGGCAAGCCCGAACCGCCGTGCGATCCAGGAGGCGTCGGCAAGCCGCTTCCCGAACCACCCGGACTCGGATGCGTTCCCGGAGGCGTGGGCAGGCCGCCCGAACCGCTCGGCGATGGGTGCGAGCCCGGGGTCTGGTGCGAACCCGGCGTCGGGTGCGAGCTCGGGCTTCCGTGTGTGCCGGTGCCCGCAGGCGTCGGCAGGCCGGAGCCGCTCGGACGCGTGCCTGGCGTGCTCGGCGTGGTGGGCGGGGTCGGGAGGCCCGCTCCGTGGCCGGGTGGGGTGGGCAGGCCCGAGGGCTTGGGGGTGCCGGTCGGGGCCCCTGCGCTCGGGAACGCCGGCACGCCGCCTGCTCCTGGGCGCGAGCCCGAGCTTCGGGTTTGGTCGCCGCCGCCTGCTCCTGGCGCCATCGGGGCGCCCATGGGCATGGCGCCGCCCATCGGGGTTTGGTGGGGCGCCGGTGGGGCTGCGGCGGGGGCCGCTGCTGCCGCGTGGGTGTTGTCCAGTCGGGGGGCTGGGCCGTGGCCGCCTTGCGGGACGCCACCGCCGCCGCCCGAGGAGCCTGAGGCGCCTGACGGGATCGGGGTGCCGCCTGGCGAGGCGCCGCCTCCGCCGCCCAGGGTCGGTGGGGCTGCGGCTGCTGGGCCCGTCGTGGTGGCGGCGTGGGTGGTGGCCGGGGTGTCCGGGGCGTGCGGAAGGGTTGGTGGGGCGGCTGCCGGGGCTCCTCCTGGGGCCACGGCGGAGACGGCGGCTGGTTTGGTCTCGTCGGTGCCGCCGGGTGGGGTGTAGATCTCGCGGGCCCTCTCGCCCACGTCGCGGCCCCGGTCGGCGATCTCGGTCACCGAGTCCTTGATGGAGGCGGCGTCGTCGCTGATGTCGCGGACGGCGTTGCGGACGTCGCGGCCCGCCTCGGCAACCTCCTGCGTGGCGTTCATCGCCTCGGCCAGGGAGTCGGCGTCCTTCAGCTTGCCGATCGCGGAGAAGACTCGGCCGACGGCGTCGAAGAGAGCCTTCACGTCGGCGATGAGTTTTTGGACCGTGTCGATGATGTCCATGACGCGGCGGTAGATCTGGTAGGCGTTCCAGACCATCTCGGCGGCCTTGATCCAGCCCGCCACCGGGATCCAGACGGTGGCGGCGGCCTCCAGGAGCTTGTTGACCAGGTAGTCCAGCAGGCGCGCGGCCTGCTTGCCGAGGGCTTCGGCGCCCGAAGCGACCGTGTCGAAGCCCTTGGCGATGAGCTGGGCGACGCCCATCTCGGCCAGCAGGCCCGCCTTCCAGCCCAGGGCGATGTACTTCTCGTGGGCGCGGGCTGCGTCGCCGTCCCAGTGGCCGCGGACCTTGCCCACGGCGTCGGTCAGGTTGTACGAGACGTCGTTCATGGCGTTGCCGACCATGCGCCAGGCGTCGCCGTCCGCGCGGATCTTCGACCAGTCGCCGGTGATCGGCGTGATGATCGTGGAGACCAGCGACTCGCCCGTCACGGCCTCGAAGACCCAGTTGACGGCCTGGACGCCCCAGCCCTGGTCGCGCAGGACGTCGTTCAGGGACGCCGTGTCGACGTCGGGCTGCTTCAGGGACGCCGCGACGGGACGCGGGTCGTGGTACGCGGTGCTCACTTCAGCAGCCCGTCGAGGATGCGGCGCTGGATGGCGTCGATGTCGTCGTACGTCTTGGCCGTCGCGTCCACCGCCGAGGCGGCGCCCTCGAGCTTGGACTTGCCGAAGTCGAGCGTCTCGTCGAACAACGCCCGCACGATGTCCACGCCCGGCTGGAGCAACGTCAGCAGGCCGGTGAAGCCCGCCTTGTCGCACGCCGTGGCGTGGACGTACTTGCGGATCGTGTCGAACTCTTGCGCTTCGGTGCGCAGGTACTCGGCGTACGCGCGCAACTCGGCCGCGTCGGTGTACAGCGACGACACAGCGTCCCCCCTGCGGACTCAGGTGCTCAGGTCACGCTGTGACGCACAGCTCTCGTCACCAGTTCCCCGTGCGGTGGAAGTTGTCCAGACGTTCAAGGCACGGATCGAGGTGCATGCCCTGAGCAGCTACCCATGTGTCGTCGTAATAGGTGTTCGCGTAACGCTCCCCGCCGTCGCACAGCAGGGTGACAACGCTCCCGCGCGCCCGCGACTGCCTCATCTCGGCGACGATCTGGAACGCTCCCCAGAGGTTCGTGCCGGTAGATCCACCGACGCGGCGCCCGAGCAGGTCCTCGACGTACCGGATCGTCGCGACCGACGACGCGTCCGGCACCTTGATCATCCGGTCGATCACGGCCGCGATGAACGACGGCTCGACGCGCGGCCGCCCGATCCCCTCGATGCCGGACCCGCGCGTCGCCACCAGGTCGGGGTTGCCGTCCCGCCAGGCGTCGAAGAACACCGAGTGCTCCGGGTCCACGACGGCCAGGCGCGTGTTCAGCTTCTGGTAGTGGATGTACCGGCCGATCGTGGCCGACGTGCCGCCCGTACCGGCACCGACGACGATCCAGTCGGGCTCCGGCGACGGCTCCAGCCGCATCTGCTCGAAGATCGACTCGGCGATGTTGTTGTTGCCCCGCCAGTCCGTCGCGCGCTCGGCGTGCGTGAACTGGTCCATGAAGTGGCCGCCGAGCTCGGCGGCGAGGCGGCGCGACTCGTCGTACAACGCCGACGGCTCGTCGATGAAGTGGCACTTGCCGCCCTGGCGTTCGATCAGCGCGACCTTCTCCGCCGACGTCGACCGGGGCATGACCGCGATGAACGGCAACCCGAGCAGCCGCGCGAAGTACGCCTCCGACACCGCCGTGGACCCCGACGAGGCCTCGATCACGGGCGTGCCACCGGTGATCCAGCCGTTGCAGATCGCGTAGAGGAACAGCGACCGGGCGAGCCGGTGCTTCAACGACCCCGTGGGGTGCGTCGACTCGTCCTTCAGGTAGAGGTCGATGCCCCATTCGAGGGGCAACGGGTACCGCAGCAGGTGCGTGTCGGCGGAACGGTTCGCGTCCGCCTCGATGATCCCGACGGCCTCGCACACCCAGTGCCTGGTCCGGCTGCAAACACGGTCAACGGAGGTACTCACAACCAGGGACGATAACGGCGCAAAGGCCCTATGCCCGGGTGAGAGGACCTTCGTCACCACGCAGTTCCGAACGGAGCTTGTCGCGCTCCGCCTTGCGGGTCTGCTGGTGCGTGTTCAGGCCCACAGCCACGCGCTGCCGAAGGGTCTTGAAGATGAACAACGACGCCGGCAGCGCCACGACCACGCCGACGGCGAGGGCGGGCAGCAAAGGAACCTTGAACAACAGAAGCGCGCCGGTCACCACCGCGACCAGGCCGAGGCGGGCGAGGACGTAGAGGGTCACATCACGAGCGAGCACCCGTTCAGGTTACGTCGCCGTCTTCGTCGCCGGTGTTCGGGCGCCCCTCGAACCTTGTGGAGAGCACCACGGTCGTGCGCGTGCGAGCCACACCGGGGATGCGCCGCAACCGCCCGAGCGCGCGCTCCAGGTCGTCGACCGTCGAGACCCTGACCTTGACGATGAACGACTCGTCGCCCGCCACCCGGTAGCAGGACTCGACCTCGTGGAGCTCGCCCAACGCGACCGCGACCTCGTTGTCGTCGGCGATGTCGGTGGGGTGGATGCCGATCAGGGCGGTGACGCCCAGGCCGACCGCGCTGGGGTCCACGACCGCGTGATAGCCGACGATCACGCCGCTCGACTCGAGCTTGCCGACCCGCTCGTGCACGGCGGAGGCGGAGAGGCCCACCTGCCGTCCGAGGTCGGCGTAGGTGGCACGACCGTTGGCGCGCAGTGCGGCGATGATCTGTCGATCAAGAGCATCCACCCGCGACACCCTATGCCTCGCGCACGTGTGCGGGTTGCCCCGGTCACACGGGCAGCGAGTTCGCGCTGGTAGCGGCGTTGTCCGAGGCGGAGCGGCCGCTGACGCCGTGTCCGGTTCGCACCCCTCGTCCCATTACTACCTCTTTACCAAAAAACAAGCGTTCGAGTACCCGATGGGTCAGATGCCACGATCAGACCGGAACGTCTGATCTGAGGAGGACGAGTGACTGCAGCCACCGAGCGGCTCTTGACGCCTGGGGAAGTCGCCAATCTGTTCCGGGTCGACCCGAAGACCGTGACCCGATGGGCCACCGCAGGTCGCATCGGCTCGATTCGCACCCCTGGAGGACATCGCAGGTTCCGTGAGACCGAGGTGAAGCAGCTCCTGTCGGAGCTGACGACCGAGGCAACTGAACCCGTCCGCCACTGAAACCGTAGTAATCCCTGTGCCGCGGGTAATCTCGTGGCAAAGGGAGGTGGCGACACGATGATCTACCTGCTGGCGGTGATCGGTGCGCTCACCGTGGCTGTGCTCGTGTGGCGAGCGTTCGCCCCGCAGCACTCGGAGTACACCCCAGGCCGCAAGGTGATCGCACCGGACGACGACCCGGAGTTCCTGCGCAAGCTCGACGAGCAGCGCAAGCGCGACGAGTGAACGGAAAAGGGGCCCTGATCACAGGACCCCTTTCCGCCACTGTCGGTCGTCCGTAGCAGTACCGAAGCAGTACCGCTCAGGCGTGCGGGAAGTCGTCTGCCACGACGGCAGCGAGTTCCAGCAGGGCCAGGCGGGTCTCCGGCGCGAGCTGGTCCAGCGCGATCTCGGCGCCCTCTTCGAGGTGCTCGTCGAACGGCAGGCGGACCACGGCACGGCACCGCTGCTGGAAGTGGGCGGCGAGCTTGTCGAGGTCGACCTTGCCCGACTTCGGGCGCACCGAGTTGATCACGCACACGGACTTCGCGACCAGGTCGCGGTAGCCGTGCGCCTCGAGCCAGTCGAGGGTGGCCGCTGAGGTCTGCGCGCCGTCGACCGAGCCGGACGACACGAGCACCAGCGAGTCGGCCTCGTCGAGCACGCCCTTCATCGCGGAGTGCATCAGGCCGGTGCCGCAGTCGGTGAGCACGATGTTGTAGAAGTGCTCGAGCAGGTCGACCGTGCGCCGGTAGTCCTCTTCGCTGAACGCCTCCGACACGGACGGGTCCTGCTCGGAAGCGAGCACTTCGAGCCGTGCGGGCGACTGCGAGGTGTACGCGCGCACGTCGCTGTACTTCGTGATCTTCGGGGCGTCGCGCAGCAGGTGCCGCACGGTCGCGGTGGTCTCGCGCGGGATCTTCAACGCGAGCGTGCCGCGGTCCGGGTTCGCGTCGACCGCGATCACCCTGTCGCCGCGCAGCGACGAGAACGTCGAACCCAGCGTCGTGGTCGTCGTGGTCTTGCCGACGCCGCCCTTGAGGGACAGCATCGCGATCTTGTAGCACCCGCGCAGCGGCTGGTTGATCCGCGCGATCAGTTCACGTCGGCGCACGTCAGCGGGGCTCTCGCCCAGGTTGATCATGCCGCCGGTGACCGAGTGCAGCGACTTGCGCCAGCCCGACGACGGCGGGCGCTTCTCCTTCTTGATCAGCTGTTGCGACGACACCTGCTCGGCCTGCGAGCGGTACTGCTGCTGCGGGAAGTTGTTCGGGTACTGCTGTCCGGCGAAGTGGCCGTACTGGGCCGTGCTGCCGCCGCCGGTGGAGTGGGGACCGGACTGGCCGCCGCCCACCTGGTGGCCGCCGGACTGCGAGCCCGGTGCCGGGTACGGGCCAGACGCGCCGCCGGAGACCTGGTAACCGCCGGACTGCGAACCCGGTGCCGGGTACGCGCCGGACGGGCCGCCGGAGACCTGGTAACCGCCGGACTGAGAGCCGGGTGCCGGGTAAGGGCCGGACGAGCCTTCGGGGACCTGGTACGCGCCTGAGGCGTGATCGGGCACCTGGTAGTCGGGGACCGGGTGCGAGCCTGACTGGCCGCCGCCGACGTGCTGCGGGCCGGAGCCCTGTTCCTCACCCGGTGGTTGCTGCCATGTCACCGCTGTGGCCCTCCCTGAACAAGAGAGACCGAGACTTCCCCGACCCCCAGGTTGCGACGGTACGCACCCGTCAGCGGTTCCATCGACCTGGGGGCTTAACTCGTTAGAGACCGGCGTACGAATGCAACCCGGTAGTAACCAAGTTGATGAAGAACAGGTTGAAGACGTTCAGGGCGAAGCCCGCGACGTTGATCCACGCGGCCCCGCGACCACGCCAGCCGGCCGTCGCGCGCGCGTGCAGATACGCCGCGTAGACCACCCACGAGACGAACGCGACCGTCTCCTTCGGGTCCCAGCCCCAGAAGCGGCCCCACGCGGCCTCGGCCCAGATCGCGCCGCAGATGATCCCGGCCGTGAACAGCGGGAACGCGAGCACGGTGGTCCGGTACGACATGCGGTCGAGCACGTCGGCGGACGGCAGCTTCGGGAAGCGGTCGGACTTGCGGTCCTTGAGCAGGTAGAGGATCGACGTCACGCCCGGGATCAGCAGCACGCCGGACGAGATCGAGATCACCGAGACGTGGATGACCAGCCAATACGACCGCAACGCGGGCTGGACCGGCGCGGACTCGGCGTACAGGACCGTGCCGCCGAGGAACAACAGCACGAGGATCGGCGTGAGCACGAACGCGCCGAGGCGGCGGATCGGGAACTTCACCATCAGCACGATCCACGTCACCACGGCCGCGAGACACAGCAGCGACATGTACTCGTACATGTTGCCCCAGGGCGCCCGGCCGGCGGACAGACCGCGCATGACCAGCGACCCGAGGTGCAGCACGGCGCCCAGGACCGTCAGCGCGGCGCCCATGCGGCCGATCCGCTCGGACCGGGTGAGCTCGCTCTTCGGCTCGTCGGTGAGGATCGTCGGGCCACCGGCTCCGACCAGCGCCTCCGCCTTGCGCGGTGCGCGGGTGAAGGCCTGCTCCACCGCGTAGAGCATGATCGCGAAGAGGTAAATGCCCAGCGCGCTGCGGTACAGCCAGTCGCTGTACGTCGCCAGTGTCTCGTTGACCGGCATCAGGACTTCTCCTCGTTCAGAACCGCGCGGGCGAGCCGCGTGAACTCCTCGCCGTATCCGGCCTGGTCAGTGCGGGCGAGGCCACCGACCTCGACCAACGTACGCCCGTCCTCGATGCGGGTCGCACGCACCCACACCCTGCGGCGCTTGACGGTCAGCGAGACCCCCAGGCCGAGGATGATCAGGATGGCGAACGCGAGCACGTACGTCTGGGTGGGGTCGTGCGAGACCTGCAACGACACCCAGTCGTTCACGCCGTCGAAGCGCACCTTGGTGCCGTCGTCGAGCGCGATCTCCTCGCCCAGCGCGAGGTTCTTGCGCGCGACCTTGGCCAACCGGCCCTGGTCGACCATCTTCATGTCGATCGAGAAGATGGACTGGCCGCGGCCGTCGTCCACGCCGAGGTCACCGCGGTACACGTCGACGGCGACCATCGGGTTGTTCAGGGCCGGGAACTTCGAGTTCAGGATGTTGCCGTGCAGCAACGGCGTGGGCGCCAGCAGTCCGGTGACCGCGATCTGGTTCTTGCGGCGCGTCTCGGAGTCGGTGATGCCCGGCGGGTCGAACTTGGTGGCGCCCTCGGAGGCCAGCGTGATCTGGTCGCTCGGCAGCCACTGGATGCCCTGCGTGCGCTTCTCGCCGTTGGGGAACGTCACCGTGAACGTCGGCGTGTAGCCGTGGCCGAGCAGGTAGACGCGGTCGCCCTCGGTGCGCAGCGGGTGGTTGACCTGGAGCGTGTACGGCTTCCACGCGTTCGCCGCGAGGTCGTCGCCGGACTGGTAGCGGATGTCGGCCTGGAAGCCGACGGGCTGGCCGTTCTCGAGGTACTCGGCGGAGAACTTGCCGATCTCGACGCAGAACGGCGTGAGGTCGGTGCCGTCGATGCGCAGACCGGGCCGGAACGTGTCGTAGTTGAAGATGCCGCCGTTGCAGAACTGGCCGCCGTCGGCCTGGACGATGACCTGGCCCTCGTAGCTGAACATCTTGCCCAGCGCGAACGACACCAGCAGGCCCAGCAGCGCGAAGTGGAAGACAAGGTTGCCGGTCTCGCGCAGGAACCCGCGTTCGGCGCTGACGGTGTCCTCGCCCGTCTCCATCCGCCAGCCGCGCAAAGCCTTGCGCGCCTTGCCGATCGCCTCGTCCGGCGTGATGTCGAGCTCGGCCTGCACGTGGTGCGGCATGCGCGAGAGGTTGCGCGGCGTCAGCACCGGCTTCGCGCGCATCTGCTTGAAGTACTCCCACGTGCGGGGCAGCAGGCACCCGACGAGGGACGTGAACAGCAGCAGGTAGATCGCGGCGAACCAGGGCGTGCCGTACACCTCGAAGAACCCGAGCTTGAGCAGCAGCTCGCCCCACCAGCCGTGCTCGGCGACGTACTCGTTGACCTTGGAGCTGTTCAACGACCGCTGCGGCAGCAACGCGCCGGGCATCGCCGCGAGCGCGAGCAGGAACAGCAGGGTCAGCGCGGTCCTCATCGAGGTGAGGCCGCGCCACGTGTTGCGGAGGAAGGCGATCACTAGAGCGGCAGCCTCACGACGTCGACGAACGAGTAGCGCAGCCACCCGACGAACTCGCCCCACAGCCCGGTGACGAGCGCGATCCCGACCAGGATCAGCAAGACGCCACCGAAGATCTGCACCTGCCGGGCGTGCGTGCGCAGCCACTTGGTCACGCCCAACGCCCACCGCGCGCCGAGCGCGAGCACCACGAACGGCAACCCGAGCCCGAGGCAGTACGCGAGCACCAGCACGGCCCCGCGCGCCGTCGACGATCCGATCTCCGTGCTGCGCGCCACGGCCAGCACCCCGGCGAGCGTCGGCCCGAGGCACGGCGTCCACCCGAGCGCGAACACGGCCCCGAGCACCGGCGCCCCGAGGAGCCCGGCCCTGGGCTTGGTGTGGAACCGCACGTCCTTCTGCAGCGCCGGAACCAGGCCGAGGAACACGAGTCCCATGAGGATCGTGACGACCCCGCCGATGCGCTGGAACAGATCAGCGTTGAGGAACAGGGCGTCGGACGCGCCGAGGATGGCCATCGAGGCCAGCGCGAACACGACGGTGAACCCGGCGACGAACAGCAGACTCGCGCCGGCGACCCGCCATCGGCCTTGCTTCGCCGGCTCGTTCGCCTCGACCCTCGGGGCTTCCGCGCCGACCAGGCCGGCCAGGTAGGCGAGGTAGCCGGGGACGAGCGGGACGACGCAGGGGGACGCGAAGGAGATAAAGCCCGCGAGCAGAGCGACCCCGGTGGCCAGCAGCAACGGCCCGGAGATCGCCAGATCGGTGGGGTTCACGGAGTTCAGAGTAGGTAGTTGCCCAGATCACGTGACGACCGGCGTCCGTTTTCAGGTTCCTTTAAGGCAGTCATCGGTCGGCCACTTCGGACGAGTAGGACACGCTGGTCGAACCGCGGAACTCGAACCTGTTCGCACGACGCTGATCCGACGTGGCCTCCGGAGGAAGGTACAACCGGGCATCGTGGCAGCGCCGCTCCTGGGACTCGTCGTCATCCGCTGTCGCCGGCGGCGCATCCACGTGACCAGCCGCGGGTCTTCCGCGACTCCGCATCGTCCAACCTTCCCACCTCGTTGCAGGCCGGGCCTCACCGCGGCCGGTGGGTCGATCTTGTTCCTCCACCAGGCCATCAGTTGAGACAACGATTGGGCCAAAAGTACGTACGATTGCCGCTTGTGGGTGACATCATGGTTGCTTAGCGTCAGCGCATGCGACGCACCCGGCTCGTCCTCCCTGCGCTCACGATGGCAGCGCTGGCCCTGTTCGCGCAGGTTCCGGTCGGCGCCGCCCCGGCGATGGAGTGGCGCGAGGTCTTCAACGAAGACGGCAGCATCACCCAGGCGCTCACGCCCAAGGCGCCGAAGGAGAAGTCCAGCGAGTTCCGGCTGCTCGCGGCGGCCGACGTGGTCGAGGTGCAGAAGACCGGTGACTCGGCGGACCGGTTCGACCTCGTGTTCGTCGGTGACGGGTACACGGCCGACGACCTGGAGACCTACTCCGCCAACGTGAAGAGCAAGTGGGAAGAGCTCTCCGCGGTGGAGCCCTTCAAGAGCTACAAGGAGTACTTCAACGTCTGGCAGGTCAACGTGATCTCGCCGGAGTCCGGTGTGGACCACGACCCCACCAAGGGGTTGTTGAAGAACACCGCGCTGGACATGGGTTTCTGGTGCCAGGGCCGGGATCCGCAGACCGAGCGGCTGCTCTGCGTCAACGAGACCAAGGCCAAGGAGTTCGCGGCGCTCGCCCCGCAGGCCGACCAGGTGATCGCGCTCGGCAACACCTCCAAGTACGGCGGTGCGGGCGGGTCGGTGGCCACGGCGTCCGGGTCGAACGCGCAGGCCGGGCAGATCGCGATCCACGAACTCGGGCACTCGATCGGCGGCCTCGCCGACGAGTACGACTACCCGTACGCCACCTACACCGGCAGCGAGCCGCGTGAGATCAACGTGACCAAGGACCCGACGGGCGCCAAGTGGGGCGAGTACCTCGGGCAGCCTTCGCCGGACGGCGGTGTGATCGGGCCGGTCGAGGGGGCGCGGTACTACAAGTCCGGGCTGTACCGGCCGACCGCCAACTCGATCATGCGCACGCTGGGCAAGGAGTTCAACTCCATCGGCCGCGACGCGATGGTCAAGGCGTTCAAGGCGAAGATCCCCTCGCTGAACAACCCGGTGACGCCGCCGGTCGTGCCCGCAACGCCGTAAAGCCTTACCGCACAACAAAAAGGGGCCTCCAAACGGAGGCCCCTTTGTCATTCCTTCGCGAGTTCGTCGAGCACCTTCTGCACGTCCGTGGCCAGCACCGGTTCGAGGAACGCCGCCGCCACCTTGTGGTTCTTGTCCACGATGAACGTCGACGGCACGGCGTTCGGCGCAAGTCCCCGGAAGACGTTGACGAAGCTCCGCGCCGAAGCGTCGTAAATGGACGGATAGGTCAGCGACCTGCTCTTCATGAAGTCCTGCGGGTGCTCCTTCGAGGTCTCCTTGACGTCGATCCCGAGCACCTGCGTGCCGTCGTCGAAGACCTTCTGCATCTCCGGCGCCTCGGTGCGGCACGGTCCGCACCAGGCTCCCCAGATGTTGATCACGACGGGCTTGCCGGCGTAGTCGGACAGCTTGATGGTCTTGCCGTCCTCCATCAGCGACTCGCCTTCGAGGCCCTTGAGCTCCTTGCGCTCGGCGGGCGCGTAGCGGATCTCGACCTTGCCGCCGGGCGCGACGAGCGAGAAGTCGCCGCCGCCGATCTGGGCGGCGTCCTTCCCCGTCGTGCAGCCGGCGAGCAGCAGCACGAGCACGAGCAGTCGTTTCATGCCCCGGTCACCCGCGGGTTGGTCGCACCGACGGGCTCGGAGTAGGAGACCCGGACCAGCTGCTCGCCCTCGAAGATCAACGACGTCAGCGAGGCCAGCGAGCACTCGCGCTTGCGCGGGTCGTGCCACATCCGCTTGCCCTCGAGGAACCGGCGGACCGTCCAGATGGGCAGCTGGTGCGAGACGCACACGGCCTCGTGGCCCTCGGCGGCGGCGCGGGCCTTCTGCACGGCGCCGAGCATCCGGTGCGCGATCTCGAGGTACGGCTCGCCCCACGACGGCTTGAACGGGTTCACGAGCTTCGGCCAGTGCTGCGGAGAACGCAGCGCGCCGTCGCCGACCGCGACCTTCAGGCCCTCGAACTGGTTGGCGGCCTCGATCAGCCGCTCGTCGGTCGCGAGTTCCAGGCGGTGCGAGTCGGCGATCGGGGCCGCGGTCTGCTGGGCCCGGTCCAACGGCGACGCGACGACGTGCACGATGTCGTGGTCGGCCAGGTGCTCGGCCACGGTCAGCGCCTGCTTCTGGCCCCGCTCGGACAGCTTGAAGCCGGGCAGGCGGCCGTACAGGATCCCGGTCGGGTTGTGCACCTCGCCGTGACGCAGGAGATGAACGATGGTGCGGCTCACTTGCGGGCCTCCTTGGCGGCACGAGCCGCGTGCGGCAGTGCGTCGGCGATCACGGCGAACTCCTCTTCACCCATGGCAGCGTTCACGAACCACGCCTCGAACGCAGAGGGAGGTGCGTAAACGCCCCGTTCGAGCAGGGCGTGGAAGAACGGCGGGAAGCGCCACGTCTCGCACGCCTGCGCGCCCGCGTAGTCCTTCACCTCGGAAGAACCGAAGAACACGCTCACCAGGTTCCCGGCGAACTGCACGCGGTGCTCGACACCGGCGTCGGTCAGGGCGGAGGTGAACAGGGCGCCGAGGCGGGCCGCGTTGCGGTCGAGTGCCTGGTAGACCTCGTCGTCCGCCGCGCGCAGGGTCGCGAGACCGGCGGCCACGGCGACGGGGTTCCCGGACAGCGTGCCCGCCTGGTAGACCGGGCCGGACGGGGCGAGGCGCGCCATCACGTCCGCGCGGCCGCCGAACGCCGCCGCGGGCAGGCCACCGGACATGACCTTGCCGAACGTGTAGAGGTCGCCCGCCACGCGCTCCAGGCCGAACCAGCCGGCGCGGGAGACGCGGAAGCCCGTCATGACCTCGTCCATGATCAGCAACGCGCCGTCGGCGTCGCAGATCTCGCGCAGGCCCTGGTTGAAGTCGTGGCCGGGGGCGACGGCACCCATGTTGCCCGCCGCCGCCTCGGTGATCACGCACGCGATCTCGCCGGGGTTCTCCGCGAACGCCGCGCGCACGGCCTCGATGTCGTTGTACGGCAGCACGATCGTGTCCTCGGCCTGCGCGCCCGTGACGCCGGGCGACGAGGGCAGGCCGAGCGTGGCGACGCCGGAGCCCGCCTGGGCGAGCAACGCGTCGACGTGGCCGTGGTAGCAGCCGGCGAACTTGATGACCTTGCGGCGCTCGGTGAAGCCGCGCGCGAGGCGGATCGCGCTCATCGTCGCCTCGGTGCCCGAGTTGACCAGGCGGACCTGCCGGACCGGGTCGACGCGGTCGATCAGCTCGGCCGCGAGTTCGATCTCACCCTCGGTGGGCGTCCCGAACGACAGACCCTGCGAAGCCGCCTTCTGCACGGCCTCGACGACGGCCGGGTGCGCGTGCCCGAGGATCATCGGGCCCCACGACGCCACCAGGTCGACGTAGCGGTTGCCGTCCGCGTCCCACAGGTGCGGACCTTCGCCGCGGACCATGAAGCGCGGGGTGCCGCCGACGGAGTGGAACGCCCGCACCGGAGAGTTGACCCCGCCGGGGGTCAGCGTCGACGCGCGCTCGAACAGGGCCTGGGATCGACTCGCAGTCACGTACCCCAGTCTCACATGTCGGAGTCGGCGGCTTTCTGCGGCCGGGTGCGCACGGCGAGCATGATCTGCCGCACAGCGTCGAGCGCGAGGACCACGGCGAGCGTGGCGGAGGCGATGGACGTGCCCAGCCAGTTGCCGTGGTAGCGCGTCGAGATCAACGGGTCGCGACCCTCGATCGGGTACTCGAGCCGCACGACGCCCCGGTTCCAGCACCAGATCGCGAGGACCACCAGCAGCACGACCACGACGATCTCGCCCGCCGCGATGAGCCATCGCCTGGGCTGGTGCAGACCGGATTCGGCAGGCGGCGCCTCGGCGGGCTCGGCCACCACGGTGTCCGGTTCGGTCACGGCCTCTGTCACACCGCTCAGCCTCTCACGACCCGGCGCAACGCCGCGAGGAAGGCTTCCGGATCGCGTGCCCACGCGAGCACCACCGTGCCGTCGACCAGCCGCAACGGCACCGTGGTCGTGCCCTTGGGCGCGGACCAGCCACCGCCGAGCACCCGCGCCCCGGTCGGCGCACCGACGTCCTGCGCGGCCTCGATCATCGCGACCGGCAGCTTCTCCCGCCCGAACTGCGCTTCCTCGGTCGTGAGCACGATGCTGCCGGTCTTGATCCGCAGGTTCACCCACACCACCGCGGACAGCGTCAGCACGAGCCCGGCGACGAGCCACAACGTCACCGACGCGGGCCCGGTGACCAGTTCGACCAGGTAGCCGGCGACCGCGAAGGCAGGACCCCACAGGAGCGGCCACCAGCTGCTGCCGGACTCGCGGTAGAGCACTAGCGCACGTACCTGTTCGACGCGGGCAGGAACTGGAGCACCACGGCCGCGACGGACAGCCCGATCACGAGGATGGCCATCGCCACGCTCGGCATCCACACCGTCGCGGCGATCGAGAAGAACAGGATCGAGATCATCACCAGCAGGCCGAGCACCGCGAGGACCGTGAGCAGCACGCGCGCCCAGTTGTGACCGTTGCGCAGCACGATCGCGAACGCCACGTACGGCGCCGCCGCGACGAGCATGCCGAACCCGGAGATGACGGCGAACGCCTTCATGCCGATCTCGGTCGCCTGCCGGTCCTGCTCGGTGACGACGTCGGCCTGGCCGAGCACGACGTCGGTGTTGACGAGGAACAGCACCGGCAGCACGGCCACGGACAGCACGGCGGCGGCGATCCAGATCCACATCGCGGCGGTGATCGTGGCGGGCCGCGGCGGTGCCATCTCGTGCGGCAGCACGGGTGAGAGCGGGGCCATGGCGAAGCTGCCGCCCCCGACCTGGTTCACCTGGTACTGGCCCGGGTACTGGCCGTCGACCGGGTACTGGCTCGTCGGCTGCACCGGGTAGGCGCCGGCCGGGTTCTGCCACTGGGCGTGGTCCAGCGGCGGTGCCACGTCGGGCTGGGCCGGGAAGGACGGCGCGGGGTTCTGCCACTGCCCGTGGTCGGGCGGCGCGGCCAGTTCCGGCGGGACCGGGGCGGCGGGCAACCCCGTGGTCACCTCGTACGCCCCGGCCTGGCCTGGCTGCGGGGTCGGGTCCCAGGGGTTCGGGTCCTGCGGTTGGCTCACTGCTCACGCACCTCCGCGAGCCACTGTGCCGTACGCGCCTGCCACGTGAAGACGATCGCGACGCAGATGAGCAGCAATGTGACCAAACTCGACGCGCTGACGCCCACGTACAGGATCCAGATCATGTGCGCGATGGCGGTGAACGACAACGCGGCCCGCGGCCAGTTCTTGCGCTTGAGGAACTGCCACACCAGCAGCACGTAGGCCACCACGAAGATCAGCGTGATGACCGACACCGTCGTCAGGAAGCTGGTGATCTGCCCGGACGACCACTTGGTGAGTTCGCGGACCTCGTCGCGCTGGAACCACAGCCCCGCGGTGGTGAGGAACACGAAGACCGCGATGGCGAGCCAGAGGCCGACGGCGATGCGGACCGGGCGAGGAGCCTCGTTCACGCCAGCTGCTCGCGTTCGGTGAGGAAGTCCGACGACTGCCGGAAGTAGAACAGCACCAGGCCGGACATCGCGATCAACGCCGGCACGAGCGCGTAGCCGTTGCCGACCATCTGGAAGAACAGGTTGATCAGCACCGCGATCATCAGGCCGGTGCGGCTCTTCCTGGTGCCCGCCTTGACCTTGCCGGCGAACCACACCATCAGCGCAGCCACCACGGCCGTGACGACCATGACCGCGCCGAGCGTCACGGTCGCCGAAGACTCGATCATCTCCGTCGTGAGCGCCGGGTCGGTGTTCCTGCTCTTGATCGCGTCGACCAGGGCCTGCCGGGCGGCGAACTGGAACACGCCGGCCACCACGCAGAGGGCCGCGCCCACGAGGACCAGCCAGTAGCCAACGGTGATCGTGCGGGGGGTGCCCGATTCCTTCGGAGACGTCACGATCGAAACCTAGGTCCGCAGGAAGTCGCTGTCCACCGTGACGCGTTTGCGGAAGTACGACGGAACCCGGTACATCAGCACGAGCGCGGACGTGTCCAGCACCGCCGTGACGAACGTGACGGCGAGGTCCACCGGCCGCATCTCCACGCCGAGTGCCGCCGCCGCGCCACTGGCCCACGCGCCGAGCCGGAACAGTCCGAACGCGACGGACGCGCCACCCAGCACGGTCAGCAAGATGCGCGCCCAGTTGCGGCCGCGCGCCATCGCGTTGGCGAAACGGGTGTACGCGATCAGCACGGCGGTCGCGATCAGCAGTCCGAAGAGGACTCCGCCGTTCACGCCCGCGTCGATCTGGTCCTGGCCCATCGCCGGGTTCTGCCGGCGCACCTCGGCCACGAGCATCTCGCGGTCGAAGAGCTGCGCGACGAACCGCAGCATCCCGACGCACGCGCTGGCGATCCACAGCCAGCGCGCGACGTCGATCAGCTTCGGGACCGGGGCCTTCTCTACCTGTCCAGCCATCGAGCGGCTTCCACGGCCCAGTACGTGAGCACGATGTCCGCGCCCGCGCGACGGATGGACGTGAGCGACTCGAGGATCGACCGCTCGCGCTCGATCCAGCCGTTCGCGGCAGCCGCCTCGATCATCGCGTACTCGCCCGAGATCTGGTACGCCGCAACGGGAACGTCCGAGATCTCGGCGACCGAGCGCAGCACGTCCAGGTACAGCAGGGCGGGCTTGACCATGACCATGTCCGCGCCCTCGGCGAGGTCCAGCTGCACCTCGCGCAACGCCTCGCGGGCGTTGGCCGGGTCCTGCTGGTAGGTCTTGCGGTCGCCGGAGAGCTGCGACTCGACGGCGTCGCGGAACGGGCCGTAGAACGCCGAGGCGTACTTGGCCGCGTAGGCCAGGATGCCGGTGTCCTGGAAGCCCGCGACGTCGAGAGCGTTGCGGATGAACGCGATCTGGCCGTCCATCATGCCGCTGGGGCCGACGACGTGAGCACCGGCGCGCGCCTGCGCGACGGCCATCTCGCCGTAGACCTCCAACGTGGCGTCGTTGTCGACCGAACCGTCGGCGGCGAGCACGCCGCAGTGGCCGTGGTCGGTGAACTCGTCGAGGCAGCAGTCCGACATCAGCACTGTGCTGTCGCCGAGTTCGGCGCGCAGGTCGCCCAGGGCGGCGTTGAGGATGCCGTCCGGGTCGGTGCCACCGGAACCGACGGCGTCGCGCTCGGCAGGAACGCCGAACAGCATGATGCCGCCGACCCCCGCCTGCACGGCGTCGACGGCGGCTTTGCGCAGCGAGTCGCGGGTGTGCTGGTAGACGCCCGGCATGCTGCTGATCTCAGCGGCCTCGGAAGCGCCTTCCTTGACGAACATGGGCAGCACGAGGTGGCGAGGGCGCACCTCGGTCTCGGAGACGAGGCGGCGCATGGCGGGCGTCGTGCGCAGACGACGCGGCCGGTGCAGTGGGTACATCTTCTGACTCCCTGACGGAGAGAGTCGAAGGGGCCACTCAAAGGATCTTGAGTGGCCCCGACGGCTTCAGTTGTCTACGAACGGCGCAGACGCTTGGTCTTGCGCGGAGGAGGCAGCGCTCCCTCGGCGCGCAACCGGGCGGCGTGCGCGGCCAGCGCGTCGACCAGCGCGGGCACGTTCGCCTCCTCGGGCTGCACGTCGACCCGGAGGCCGAACTCCCGCGCCGTCTCGGCGGTCTGCGGGCCGATGCACGCGACGAGCGTGCGGGCGTGCGGCTTGCCCGCGATGCCGACCAGGTTCCGGACCGTGGACGACGAGGTGAAGCACACCGCGTCGAAGCCACCGGACTTGATCATCTCGCGGGTGTCGGCGGGCGGCGGGGCCGCACGCACGGTGCGGTACGCCGTCACGTCGTCGATCTCCCAGCCACGTTCGCGCAGGCCGGCGGCCAGCGTCTCGGTGGCGATGTCGGCCCGCGGCAGCAGCACGCGGTCGACCGGGTCCAGGATGTCGTCGTACGGCGGGAAGTCGTTCAACAACCCCTCGGACGACTGCTCACCGGACGGCACGAGCTCGGGGATGATGCCGAACGAACGCACCTTCGCGGCCGTGGCCTCGCCGACGCAGGCGATCTTCACGCCGGAGAACGCACGGGCGTCCAGGCCGAACTCGCGGAACTTCTCCCACACCGCGCGAACGGCGTTGGTCGAGGTGAAGACGACCCACTGGTAGCGGCCGTCGACGAGACCCTTGACCGAGCGCTCCATCTGCGCGGGGCTGCGGGGCGGCTCGACGGAGATCGTCGGCACCTCGACGGCGATCGCGCCGTGCGAGTGCAGACGCTCCGACATCGCGCCGGCCTGCTCCTTGGTCCGCGGGACCAGCACGCGCCAGCCGTACAGCGCCCGCGACTCCCACCAGGAGAGCTTCGAGCGGTTGGCGGCGGCGGCACCGACCGTGACGACCAGCGGGCCACCCATCTCACCGGCGTCGGCCGCGACGGAGGCCAGCGTGGTGTCGATGGTGCGCTGCTGGAAGCCGGTGCCCTCAGCGGTCACGGCGACCGGCGTCTGCGGCGCGAGGCCGTTCTCGACCAGGTTCGACGCGGCCTCGGCCAGGTGCGAACCGGTCGCGTGCAGCACCAGCGTGCCGGGCGAGGCGGCGAGGCCCGCCCAGTCGGAGACCGCTCGCACGTCGACCTCGGTGTGCACACCACCGAGCGCGACACCCGCGTAGGCGGGGACCGCGGTGCCCGACGGCACACCTGGGACGACGTCGAACGGGATCGTCGACTTCGCGACGGCCTGCGCTTCCTTCACGACGGAGTCGAGGGTGAGCGGGTCTCCCGCGACGAGGCGGACGACCGTGGCGCCGTTGCGCGCCTCGTTCACCAGGTCCTTGGCCACGTCGGCGGACTCACCGACAGCGGGGCGGACCTCGACTCCCTCGGCCACGGTCGCGAGGACGTCCGCGGGGACGTCCGGGTCGGTGACCACGAGTTCAGCCCTGGTGAGCAAGTCGTGGGCCCGGACCGTGAGCAACCCGGTGTCGCCGGGGCCGGAGCCCACGAAAGCGACGCGTCCGGGGGTCTTGCGTGCGCGGGTCATCAGGGCACTCCCCATCGATTACGCCTCTGGGCCGCTCAGCACAGCGGCCCCGAGGTCGAGCAACTCGGCGGCCAGCGCCCGGCCGAGTCCCTCAGCTTCGGTCAAGTCACCGGTGGCGGACGCGCGGAGGAGATCGTTCTCCGGCGTCGCTGCGACCCCGCGCAGGGAAAGTCGGTACACGACCTTGCCCTCGTCGTCGAGGTCTTCCACCACATCGGCCAGCGCGCCGACCGGCGCGCTGCAGCCCGCTTCGAGTGCGGCCAGCATGGCGCGCTCAGCGGTCACAGCGGCCCGGCTGGCCGAATCGTCCAGAGTGGACTGGATCAGGTGCTCGGCGTCGACGTCGTCGACCCGGCACTCCACTGCCAACGCACCCTGCGCGGGTGCGGGAAGCATCTGGATGGGCTCCAGGTTCTCGGTGATCTCCGCCGCGCGGCCGAGCCGCGAGATGCCGGCGCGCGCCAGCACCACGGCGTCGAGCTCACCGTTGCGGACCTTGCCGATCCGCGTGTCCACGTTGCCGCGCAACGGAACGATCTCCAGCCCGAGGCCGAGAGCCTCCAGCTGGGCCTTGCGGCGCGGCGAACCGGTGCCCACCGTGGACCCCGGCGGCAGCTCACCGAGCGTGAGACCGTCGCGCGCCACCAGGGCGTCGCGCGGGTCCTCCCGCGGAGGCACCGCCGCGAGCGTCAACCGGGGGTCCGGCGCGGTCGCGAGGTCCTTGTAGGAGTGGACGGCGACGTCGATCTCGCCGTTCGCGAGCGCGTCGCGCAGGGCGGTCGTGAAGACGCCGACGCCGATCTCGGGGATCGGAGCGCTGGAGAGATCGCCCGCCGTCTTGATGACGACGATCTCGACCTGGGCTCCGGCAGCCTTCAGCGCCTCGGCCACGGTCCCCGTCTGCGCGAGCGCCAGTGCGCTGCCTCGGGTACCGATCCGTAGGGTGCGGGTCACCGCGTTTCACCATCCACAGAAGACTTGGTCTGACTGACGGCCCCAGGAGCCTGGGGGTCAAGCCCGAACAACTCGCGGAGAGCCTCCGCGTAGCCGGTACCACCAGGGGCGGAGGCGAGCTCCTTCACCCTGACGGTCGGCGTGTGCAGGAGCTTGTCTACAACGCGGCGCACCGTCTTGGCCAATTCACCGCGTGTCGCGGCGTCCAGTTCGGGCAAACGCGAATCAAGACGGAGCAGTTCGGCGTCGACCACCTCGGCGGCCCGCTTGCGCAGGGCCGTGACGGTCGGCGTGACCTCTGCGGACCGCTGGCCCGCGAGGTAGGCCTTGACCTCGTCGGCGACCAGCGTGGCCGCGAGGCGGGCGTCCTGACCTGCGGGCGCGTCGGACAGGCGCCGCTGCAGCGTTTCCAGGTCCACCACACGAACGTTCGGCAGTTCGGCGGCCGCTGGATCGACGTCCTTGGGCAGGCCCAGGTCGCACATCACCAACGGCCGCGAGCGCGGGCCGATCATGTCCGCGCGGACGGTCATGCCGATCGAGCCGGTGCACGCGAAGACGATGTCCGCGAGGTCGATCTCGGCGGCCAGCGCGGACAGGTCCACGGCCGTCGCGGGGACGCCCTCGGACTTCAGCGACGTGGCGAGACGCACACCGTTGGCCTGCGTCCGGTTCGCGATGACGACCTCGCCGATGCCCGCCCGGCGCAGGTGCGCGGCGGCCAGGCCACCCATGGCCCCGGCGCCGACGAGCAGCGCGCGCTTGCCGACGAGCGTGCCCAGCTGGGCCTCCGCGTCACCGAGGGCCTCGGAGACGACGGACGCGCCGGCCTGGTCGATGCCGGTCTCGCTGTGCACGCGCTTGCCGACGCGCAGCGCGTTCTGGGTGAGTTCGTGGACGGTCTTGCCGACCGTGCCCGCCTCGTCCGCCGCCGCGTACGCACCGCGCAGCTGGCCGAGGATCTGGGACTCGCCGACGACCATCGAGTCGAGGCCCGCCGCGACGGAGAACAGGTGCTCGACGGCAGCGGCGGCGTAGTGGACGTAGAAGTTCTCGTAGAGGGACTGAGGCTCGATCTGCGCGTGCTGCGCGAGAACCTCGACGACCTCCGACATGCCGCCGTGGAACGACTCGACGACGGCGTAGACCTCGACCCTGTTGCAGGTCGACAGGACCATCGCCTCGGAGACGCTGGGGGCGGCGAGCAGCTGGCCGAGGACCTTGGGCAGGTTCGGCTCGGCCACGGTGACGCGTTCCAGGACCGGGACTGGGGCGGTGCGGTGCGAAAGCCCGACTACGAGCACGCTCATGCACTCACCACGTTCACCGGAGCCAGCTGGCTCACGCTCACGGGCGACTCACCATCCCGTCCACACCGAGTCCGTTGTTGTCGACAGAGACGCCGGCAGCCTCGTCCGCACGTCGAGCGACGTGGAACGACAGGATCTGCATCTCGACCGCCAAGTCAACCTTGCGCACCTCGACGTTGTCTGGAACCTGAAGAACAACCGGTGCAAAGTTCAGAATGCACTGGACGCCCGCAGATACCAAACGGTCGCAAACCGACTGAGCGGCCGGTGGCGGCGTCGCGATGACGCCGATCGACACCTCGCGCTCGAGGCAGATCGCGGTGATCTCGTCGATGTGGTTGACGGGGATGCCCCCAACAGGGATTCCGACGAGATCGGCGTCCACGTCGAAGAGGGCGGTGACCGGGAAACCGCGGCCGGGGAAGCCGCCGTAGTTGGCGAGAGCGTGACCAAGGTTACCGATGCCGACGACGGCCACGGAGTGGTTCCGAGTCAGGCCGAGGATGCGCTCGATGTGGCTCACGAGGACCTCGACGTCGTAGCCGACGCCCCTCGTGCCGTAGCTGCCGATGTAGCTCAGGTCCTTGCGGAGCTTCGCCGCGTTGACGCCCGCGGCCTGGCTGAGCTCCTCGCTGGAGACCGCCGTCACGCCCTGGTCGGCCATGCCGGACAACGCGCGGAGGTAGACGGCGAGCCGGGCGACGGCCGCCTCGGGGATCGCACGGGCGCGCTCCCTGTCGGCAGGCTCGGCAGGGGTGGTGGTCGTCTCACCTTCGCCCCGCTGTGCAGCCACGCTCTCCGACCTCCGGGTGTGCTTCACCGCAGGGACCCGCGGCGTTGGTGATACCCACACCGTACCGCTTGTGAACGCACGCACAAAGTCGATGATCCATTGCGACGACGCCGGTCACAGGGCGTGACCAGCGCTTCCTCAGTTCATGATCACTACGGAGTGAGCGCCTACTCCGCGGTGAAGGTGACCGAGTGCCATCCCGTCGCGCCGTCGGGAACGGGGTCGAGGCGC
This sequence comes from Lentzea sp. JNUCC 0626, assembly GCF_043632865.1. Lineage (NCBI taxonomy): Bacteria > Bacillati > Actinomycetota > Actinomycetes > Pseudonocardiales > Pseudonocardiaceae > Lentzea > Lentzea sp. JNUCC 0626. The sequence continues at coordinate 7,759,284 of NZ_CP171635.1, read as the reverse complement.
GCCTGGTCCTGCGTCTGGCCGGACTTGTCGGTGGCCCGGCACTCGACCGTGTGACTGCCCTTGGCCAGGTCCAGCTCGATCTTCCACATGCGCCACGTGCTGTCGCTGACGTCGGCCGCGAGCTCGGCCTCCTGCCACACCCCGCCGTCGATCCGGACCTCGACCTTGGCGACTCCTCGGGGCTGCGCCCACGCCGTGCCCGCGATGACGACCTTGCCCTGGACCTTCGCCATCCGCTGGGGCCGGTCGATCCGCGAGGAGGTCTTGATCGGCGCCCTGGTGGCCCAGCCCCTGGGGATCCAGTAGCCCTGGTCCTGGGCGAACGTGGTGACGTTGAGGTCGGTGACCCACTTCGTCGCGGACACGTAGCCGTAGAGGCCGGGGACGACGAGCCTGGTCGGGAAGCCGTGCTCGGTGGGCAGCGGTTCGCCGTTCATGCCGATGGCGATCAGGCCGTTCTCCAGCACGTAGTCGAGCGGGCTGCCGGCCGTGAAGCCGTCGTCGCTGGTGCTGAACAGCTGGTCGGCGCCCTGCTTGACGCCGGCCTGCCGGAGCACGTCGCCGATCTTCACGCCGATGAAGTTGCCGGTCGAGATGTACGGGCCGCCGACCTCGTTGGAGACGCAGGTCAGCGTGATCGTCTCCTCGACCAGGTCCATGTTCCTGATGTCGTCGAACGTCAGCTCGGCCGGCCTGTCGACCATGCCGTGGATCTTGAGCGTCCAGTCCTCGGCGCGGATTCGCGGCACGCTGAGCGCCGTGTCGATGCGGTAGAAGTCCTTGCCGCTGGTGATGAAGCTCGGGGTGCCGTCCTTGGCGAAGTCGGCGTTGAACGGGATCTCCGGCGCCTTGGTCTTCGGCGTCAGCGGCCCCACGGCCTGGCGGGAGCCTTCGACGTCCGTGCGGTTGCCGAAGAGCTGGCCCGCGGTGGCGGCCGTGACGGCCAGGCCCGCGGTGATCAGGAAGGTCCGGCGGCTGTCGCTCTCCTCGGCTTCCTTGTGCAGGTAGCGGAAGACGTAGACACCTGCGGCCGTGCTGGCCACCGGGGCGAGGATCGCCAGCGCGCCGACATCGGGCCTGGTCGCGACGGCCGCCACGCCGACGAACCCGAGGAGCACGGCCACGAGTGAGCCGGGCGCGGGGCTGTTCCGGCTGGCCAGGCCCGCTCCGACGCCGATGCCCGCCAGCACGATCGCCATGCCGGTGAGCAGGACGAGCTTGTCGGCGGTGCCGAACGTCTCGACCGCGAAGTCCTTCAGCCACGACGGCGTGAGGTCGATCGCGGCGTTGCCCACGGCCAGGTACGGGGAGGCGCTCAGGCCGACGAAGGCCGCCACCAGGTGCCCGGCCGCGAGGGCGGCGAGGAGCGCGAGGAGTCCGGTCAGGGCGGCCTTGACGGGCTTCATGCCTTCCATTCGACACCCACGCGGGCTTGGTTCGCTCAGGTCGTAAGCCCTCGGTAATCAAACTTCCTAGGCTGGACGGCGTGGCAGAGGACAGCTGGTCCGAGGACGCGTACGTCGCCTACCTCGAAACCGAACGCCTGCACTACGCCTGGGCCCTGGAGCACTTCGGTGGGCTGACCGCGGCGGAGGCTCGCCAGGCCGCTCTCGAGTTCTACGAGTACGAAGCCCCGGACGCTCCACATCGCGGACTGGTGTTCCACGACCTCGCCTGGGACTGGGCGATGCAGCGGATCATGGCCGGCTGCGACTACCCGTTCTGGCACACGCACCCGGTGCCGGAGCCGCCACCCGACTACCCTGGCTACGTCGCCCGCGCCTGAGCCCTCGCGACCACGAAAGGTCACCAGAGCTGTCGGCCGGGTTGGTGCAAAGACTTGAGACGAGCTCTGGTTGCGTCATCGCCGCTGGCGCGTCGATAGGGATTGGGGCTTGACTTCGGGGCCCTTGCGAGGCGCTGGTCGGACCGGAAAGGCCGGGCTGAAAGCGCCCGGCCGAGCCACGAGTGGTAGCACCTCGCACCCAAAGTCAAGCCCCAATCCCACGCGTACGTGGCTGAGTTGGGCAGGCACGTCACCACACCGCTTGCACAGAGGTTCGAGGAGAGACGCCTCGGCTTCGCCATCGCGTTGGGCAGAAGGGTTGCCCGCCTTCGACCTCGCCGGCTCAGCCGGTCAGGCGAGGGCCGCCCGCAGGCGGTCCTCCTCCACCTTCCAATAGCCGTGCTCCGCCCCGTCGACCAGGAACACCGGCACCCGGTCGCCGTACTCCGCGCGCAGCTCCGGGTCGGAGTCGACGTCCTCGACGGACCAGGTGGCGCCCAGCTCCGCGCAGATCCGCTCGATCTCGACGGCGGCCTCCTCGCAGGAGTGGCACGACACCCGGCTCATCAACGTCACGTGGTGGGTCATGCCCGTCATGCTCCCAAAGGCCTGCGGAGCACCGCGCGGGCGAGCTTGCCGGTCGGCGAGTGCGGCAGGGCCGGGGCGAACTCGACCACCGTCGGCACCTTGAACTTGGCGAGCCTGGCCGCGCAGTGGGCCACGACCTGGTCGACCGTGAGGTCCTGGCCGTCGCGCAGGACCAGGACGACCTTCACCGACTCGCCGGTCTTCTCGTCCGCGACGCCCACCGCGGCGGCTTCGAGGACCTCGGGCAGCTCGCCGACGACCTGCTCGACCTCGTGCGGGTAGACGTTGAAGCCGTTCACGATGATCAGGTCGCCCGCGCGGTCGACGAGGTGCAGGTCGCCGTCGGCGTCGATGAAGCCGACGTCGCCGGTGCGGAACCAGCCGGACGAGTCCGGGCCGTGCGCGCCGTCGGGCCAGTAGCCGCTGAAGAGGTTGTCGCCCTTCGCGGACACCAGGCCGGTGCCGGGTTCGTCCTCGTCGATGTCGAGGACGGAGCCGTCGGTGTCGACCAGGCGGATCTCGACGCCGGGCAGGGCCTGGCCCACGGAGCCGGGCTTAGGGGTGCCGCCGACCAGGGTGGACGTGAGCACCGGGCCCGTCTCGGTCAGGCCGTAGCCCTCGTAGATCGGGATGCCGATGGCGCCCTTCATCTCCGCGATGACGCCCGCGGGCAGCGGGGCCGCGCCGGAGGTGAACAGGCGGACGGTGGCGAGCTTCTCGCGGAGGAGTTCGACCGGGTGGGCCAGGATCGCCCGGTACATGGGCGGCACGCCGACCATCGTGGTGACGCGGTGCTCCTCGATGACGTCGAGGGCGTTGGACGGCTCGAAGCGCTCGAGCAGGATCGCGGTGGCGCCGGCGCCCGCGACCTGCAGCAGGCCAGGGCCGAGGCCGTAGACGTGGAACAGCGGCAGCGCGAGCAGCACGCGGTCGCCCGCCGTGACGGGTGCGGGGCGCAGCGAGGCGCACTGGGTGACGTTCGCGAGGAGCGCGCGGTGGGACAGCATCGCGCCGCGCGGCACGCCGGAGGTGCCCGAGGTGTAGCCAAGGACGGCCAGGTCCTCGCCGCCGCGGACGGCCTCGAACGGCTCGGCCGAGGCCTGCACGTCCGGAACGTCGATCACGGTGGCGTCGGAGCCCTCGCCGTCGCCGACGAGCAACGTGGCACCCGAGTCGGCGAGGATGCGCTGGAGTTCGCGCGGCGGGTTGCCGGGGCCGGTGGGCACCACGACTCCGCCTGCGCGGAGAATTCCGAACACGGCGACCACGAACTCGGGGCTCGTGGGCAGCCGTACCGCCACTCGGTCGCCCGGTTCCAGTCCGGAATCGGCCAAACGGCGGGCGAAAGCATCGGTCGCACCGTCGATGGTTTCCCACGTGAGGCTCTTACCGCTCGCTACGTCGACCAAGGCGACGTGGCCGGGTCCCCGCTGCGCCGAAGCACGGACAAGGTCTGAAACATTGCGAGCGGACGTCAACATGGCCTCCTCATGAACAACTGGACGCTTGGGGCAGTCTTCCACGCGTGACGGGCGTCATGAAGCGGCGGTTCGCGCGTCTTCACTTCACAACCTCATCCGCTACCTACTACGGAGTAACAACACGTATGCTGCCGCCACGGCGACTCTGTGGAGGTGCCGCGAGCCGATGACCGCGCGGGCACGACCGAACACGATCAGGACCACCCGAACCATGACGGGGGGTCAGCACGACAACGCCGCCGACGAGCCGTGGCAGCTCGTCAAGGCCGCCCAAGAGGGTGACACCCAGGCGTTCGGAGTGCTGTACGACCAGTACGTCGACATGGTGTTCCGCTATGTCCTCTTCCGGGTGGGCGGCGATCGCGCGTTCGCCGAGGACGTGACCAGTGAGACGTTCCTGCGGGCTCTGCGCAGCATCGGATCGGTCAGCTACCAGGGCCGCGACGTCGGGGCGTGGTTCGTCACGATCGCCCGCAACATCGTGTTCGACCACGTGAAGTCGAGCCGCTACCGGTTGGAGGTCACGACCGCCGAGCTGCAGGACAACCGCGAGGAGACGAGCGGACCCGAGCAGGAGGTCATGACCGAGGCGACCAACGCGGAGCTGCTCCGGTGCGTTTCCCAGTTGGGTGACGATCAGCGCGACTGCATCGTGCTGAGGTTCATCGAAGGCAAGTCGGTGTCCGAGGTCGCGCAGATCATGGACCGCAACGAGGGCGCCGTGAAGGCACTGCAACACCGGGCCGTCCGGCGGCTCGCACAGATCCTCCCGTCCTGGTTGCGGTGATCGCGATCGCAGGGGCGTAACCCAAAGCAGATCAACTTCGTTACTCGGGCTGAGATGGACGGCAAGGGAAGAACACCGCGGTGGCGGCAGACGGAGCACGAGCGATTCGCTCGTGCCGTTGAAGGCGGCCCACAGCCGGTGGGCAACGACGACCTCGCTGAGGACCTCGCGATCGTCGAACTCCTCCGGCGGATGGACGTCGGCCCGGACGCCGAGGCGCGCGAACGGATGAAACAGCGCGTCCTCACCGCGCCCCCACCTGAGAAGCCATTGGTGCTCTCGTCGGTAAGACGGGTGGGAGCGCGCGCACGAGTAGCAGTCGCGGCAGCCGCGGTCCTGTGCTTGTTGTTGTCACTCGCCGGCATGAGCGTGCTGCTCAGCCGTGACGCGCTCCCGGGAGACCCGCTCTACGGCATCAAGCGCACGACCGAGAGCGCTTCGCTGGGCCTGACCTTCGACGAGGAGGACCGGGCCTACAAGCACCTGGAGTTCGCCACGTCCAGGGTCACCGAGATGGAGACGCTGGCCGACCGCGCCGCGGACTCGTCCGCCCAGCTCACGGCGCTGGCCGACCTGGACGCGGACGCGGTCGAGGGTTCCCGCCAGCTGACCACCTACGCCACGTCGTCGGACAAGACGGCACTGCCCGCGCTCAACGAGTGGGCGCTGGCGCAGTACGTGAAGCTCGGCACCCTGCGCACCCGCCTGCCCGACGACGCCCGCGCCCACGCGGACACGACGATGTGGCTGCTCGCGAGCATCGCCCAGCGCGCACACGACCTGGCGGCCCGCGCCAGCTGCAACGCCGTGACCAGTGGTTTGTCCGACACGCTCGGCCCGTTGCCGGCGAAGGACGAGTGCGCGTCGGTCGTCACCGACCCGAGTTCGTCGCCGAGCAGGCCGTCCACGGTCGTGCCGACCCCGTCGGGCCTGCCCGCGCAGTCGGGTTCGGCACAGCCTTCGGTGCAGCCGACCCAGTCGTTGGCGCCGGGTTCGTCGTCGGCCCCGGCCTCGAAGCCGGGCACGACCACACCGCCCGCGTCGTCGAAGCCGGGAATCACGATTCCGCTGCCCCTGCCGTTGCCGAGCATCTCGCTGCCGTTGTTGCCGGGGATCAGCTTCGGCTGAGCACGGCACCCTCCGCGATGGCGAGTTCCAGCGGGGAGGCCTGGTCGCGCCAGCGGCCGGCGACGGCCGAGTAGGTCGTGACGTCGTGCCAGCGGCCCTGCGTGTGGAACAGCTCGCGCAGGGTCGCCTCGGGTTCGAGGCCTGCTTCGGTCATGACACCGCTCATCAGGCCGTGGTCGGCGCGGTGGCCCGCCCACACGCGGTGGATGCCGAGCGGACCGAACGCGTGCGCGAACAGGAGCCTGCCCGCTTCGGCGCCGCAGCCCTTCAGTGGTGAGCCGGGCAGGATCACCAGGCCGGTGCACATGGCGTTGCTGCCGTACTCCTCCAGCAGCAGGCCGATCATGCCTTCCATCCGGTCGTCGTCGTGCGACGTGATGGCGAAGACGAGTTTGCGCGGGGTCGGGGTGTAGAACGAGGCGATGGCCTTCTGCGGGGTCATCCGGTCCACGCCGAGGTAGCGGGTCAGCACCGGACTGCAGTAGATGCGCTGGTAGACGGGCAGGTCGCCGTCGTCGAGGGGACGCAGGCGGACGTTCGGGCCGATGAGCACGGTCATGTCGCACCGCCGACGATTGTCTCGAGGTCGACGTAGTAGCGACCGGAGGGCAGGGGCTTGCCGAGCAGGACGCGGCGGGCGGCGTCGGTGACGAGTGCGCCGCCGAGCATCGTGCCGGAGGCGAGCTGCGGCCAGCTGCTCAACGTGCGGCCGATCTCGGTCATGGCCTGCGTGAGCGCCGGGCTGATCCGGGTGCCGTCGACCATCTGGACCATGAGGGCCACCATCTCCGCGCGGTCGAGGCCCGCTACTTCGTTGGCCGTGACATCGCCGATGCGGCCGTGCAGCAACGGGCGGTCGGGTTCGAGGTCGAACCGCTCGACGTCGAGCAGGCCCCGGTCGTTGGTGTCCATCAGCACCGGGATGCCGCGGTGCCTGGCCTGCTCCCTGATGGCGATCTTGACCCAGGCGGTGTCGCACTCCTCCACGACCAGGTCCGCGCCGTCGAGGAAGCCGTCGAGGTTCTCGCCGGTGAGGCCGGCCCGCCAGATCTCGACGTCCAGGTAGGGGTCGAGTTCGAACAGCTGCCGCGCGCAGAGCACGGTCTTCTCGACGCCGAGGTCGTGGACGCCGGTGCGCAGGCGGTTGAGGTTGGAGAGGCCGAGCCGGTCGAAGTCGGCGAGCCGGAAGGCACCGCCGACGCCCTCCATCGCGGCGGTGAGGGCGGCGCTGTTGCCGACGGACAACCCGACCACCGCGACCCGCTTGCCGAGCATGGCCGTCTGCTCCTCGCGCGTGATCTTGTTCCGGTTGCGGTCGGTGCGGACGAACCGGAACTCGTCGCGGGGCAGCACGTGCACCAACCGCCCGATCCAGGGATAGAACGCCCACGTTCCGTAATCGACCTGCTGCCGCCCGCCGAGCACCTCGGCCTTGGCCGCTGCCCATTCGCCGGGAGTGCGGACCCGTCCGGGTTCGCGGGCGGAGATCAGTTCTTCCAACTGGTCGTCGATGCGGTCGTGCACGGCCGTGACCTGGCAGTTCGCGAACAGGTCCGGCAGCTGGGCCGCATCGAGGAGCTCCGGCCGCCACGACGTGACGTCGCAGGTCTCGGCGAGCTCGGGTAATGCGGAGATGATCATGTTCACGGCGCCAGTAGATCATCTTCGGTACGCCGAACGGAGTACAACACACCGTGCCTTTGTGAACACTCCAAGTAACTACTGATATGGGACCAAACGCACACCACGCGTTCTCGACCAGGTCCGAGCGGGTTTGACGACCTGATCGCTACGCTTGGGACATGGGCAAGCGTGACGTGGAGAGCGACCGGCTGGCCGAGCTGGCCGGCGAGGCATCGGCAGAGGCGGCGATCCAGGCCGCCGCGATGGCGCCGGAGCTCGAAGCGTCGCTGTCGGTCCCCCCAGACCTGACCGCCGCGGCCTTCTTCGACGTGGACAACACGATGATGATGGGCGCGTCGATCTTCCACTTCGCCCGCGGCCTGGCCGCGCGCAAGTACTTCTCGTCGTCCGACCTGGCGGGCTTCGTCTGGCAGCAGATGAAGTTCCGCGTGGGCGGCCGCGAGGACCCGGAGTCGGTCAAGGCCTCGCGCGAACAGGCCCTGTCCTTCGTCGCGGGCCGCAGCGTCGCCGAACTCGTCTCGCTGGGCGAGGAGATCTACGACGAACTGATGGCCGACCGCATCTGGAAGGGCACCCAGGCCCTCGCCCAGATGCACCTCGACGCAGGCCAACGCGTGTGGCTCGTCACCGCGACCCCCGTCGAACTGGCCCAGATCATCGCCCGCCGCCTGGGCCTCACCGGCGCGCTGGGCACGGTCTCGGAGTCCGAGGACGGCATCTACACCGGCCGCCTCGTCGGCGACCTGCTGCACGGCAAGGCCAAGGCCCAGGCCGTGCGCTCCCTCGCCGCCAAGGAGGGCCTCGACCTGCGCCGCTGCACCGCCTACTCGGACTCGTCCAACGACGTGCCGATGCTGTCCGTGGTCGGGACCGCGGTGGCCGTGAACCCGGACTCGCAACTGCGTGACGTGGCCCGCCGCAAGGACTGGGAGATCCGCGACTTCCGGACCGGCCGCAAGGCCGCGAAGATCGGCGTGCCGTCGATTCTGGGTGCCGGGGCGCTGGCGGGTGCGGTGGCGGCGACGATGGCGTACCGGCGTCGGGTCAAGTAGCGCTCAGCAGCCCGCGGTCACGTCAGCCCTGTTCACCAGTCCGAGATCGCGCCACCCCTGCTCGCCGGTCTCGGTGAGCAGCACGGCTCGGCTGGTGCCGATCCTGCGGATCCAGCCACGCTCGAAGAACGCCTCGCACAGGAACGCGCCTGCGGCTCCCGCGAGGTGGGGGACGCGCTCGGTCCAGTCGAGGCAGGCGCGGCTGAGCACGCGCTTGCCCGGCTCGAAGCCGAGCTCCTTGAACCAGACCATCCCCGGTTCACTGATCGCCAGTTCGGCGTTCACGACCCCGAGATCCACCAATCCGGTCCTGAGCGCGATCCCCAGCCTCCCGGCCAGGTGGTCGTAGCAGGTCCGCCCGCGCGCCATCGCCTCCGACACCGCGGCCGCCCGCAACCCCCGCGGCGCCACCCGCGGCCCGGCGAACGCGGCCATCGTCTCCAGCAACTCCGCCACGTGCGGACCGGCCAGCGCCACGTACCGGTGCCGTCCCTGCCGGTGCTCCACCAGCAGCCCACCCTCGACAAGCCGGGTGAGGTGCTCGCTGACGGTCGAGGCGGCCACTCCGGCGTGCTGGGCCAGTTCCCGGGCCGTCCAGGCGCGTCCGTCCAGCAGGGCGCCGCAGATCGCGGCACGGGTCGAGTCCGCGAGCAGTGAGGCGACCTGGGCGAGTGCTTCCACGACGCCCATTCTGCGGCCGGGACACTTCGGCCGGCGCCGAAGCGTTCCGGCCCTAGCGTCGGCGGGCATGAGCGAAGAGCTGCTGTTGCCGATGCCGTTGCCGTTGCCGGTGCTGCCAGGGGACGCGGGTGGTCTGGCTGGGGCCGGCCGTGGTCAAGCTCGGCAACAGCCACGATCACGACCGCAGGCGTGCCGCTCCCCGCGCGATTCCTCATGACGCAACGCGCGATCCTCGGTTTTGGTTCCCGCGTTGTCCACAGGCTAGCCGAAGTCGGATCGCCGCAGTTCAGCGAGCCGGAAGCCTGTGGACAACTCGCGATCACCGCCGAGCCGGTCACGGCCGAGGCGGACGCGGCCGAGGAGCGCCTGGCCGCCGGCCACGACGAGGAACGGGCAGCCAGGATCGGGGTGCTGGTCCAGGCCTGGGCGGCCACCCACGCCCTCGCCGAGCGACTGCTGACCGGTGACCCGGCGCCGCCCGTGCCGGTCACCCGCCGGGCCGGGGGCATCGTGGTCAGCCTCGAAGATCACCCGTTCGGCCACGGGCCGCACGCCTGTCCGGGCAGAGCCCTGGGCACGCGGATCGCGAAGAACACGGCGTTCCGGGCCCTGCACCACCAGGACGGTCCGCTGGTCCTGCCCAACGCCTGGGACTTCGCCTCGGCCGTGGCGCTGCACGCGGCGGGGTTCCGCGCGGTCGGCACGACGAGCCTCGGCGTGGCGGCGGCGCACGGCATCCCGGACGGCGCAGGCCTGGCGGGCGATCAGGCCGTCGCGCTGGCACGGATGCTCGCTGACCTGCCCTTTCCCGTGACCGCCGACCTGGAGTCCGGGTTCGGCAAGCCACCCCAGGAGGTCGCCGAGATCGTCCAGGACCTCGGCGTCGCGGGCGTGAACCTCGAAGACGGCCGCCCGCACGGTCTCGCCACCCCGCAGGAGCAGGCGGAGCTGATCGCGGCCGTCAAGGGAAGCGCGCCGAACGTCTTCCTCAACGCCCGCATCGACACCCACTGGCTGGGCAAAGCGCACGAGGAGACCGCGGACCGCGCCCGCCGGTACGTCGACGCCGGCGCGGACGGGATCTTCGTGGCAGGGCTGACCGAGCCGCGCGAGATCGAGGAGCTGGCGAAGATCGCCCCGCTCAACGTCCTCGCGCAGCAGCGCACCCCGAAGGAGCTCGGAGACCTGGGCGTGAAGCGGATCAGCACCGGGTCGTTGCTGTTCAGGGCAGCCCTCAAGCACACCGTCGAGGCCGCCGAAGCCGTGCGCGACGGCGGCACCCCGAGAGCGTTCGGCTACGAGGAGGTCCAGGAGATGGTCAGCCGAGGAACACGTTCCGACGCTGGGTGAGCAGGCGGTAGAGGGTCTGCTGGATCGTCTCGCGCACCTGGTCGGTGAGGTTGAAGACGAGCATCGGGTCGTCGGCCGCGTTCTCGCCGAAGACGTCGGTGCGGATCGGCTCGCCGAACTCGATGTACCACTTCGAGGGCAGCGGGATGGCGCCGAGCGGGCCGAACAGCGGGAAGAACGGTGTCACCGGGAAGTACGGGAAGCCCAGCAGGCGGGCCAGCGCCTTGATGTCGCCGATCATCGGGTAGATCTCCTCGGCGCCCACGATCGACACCGGGATGATCGGCACGCCGGTCTTCAGGGCCGCCGACACGAAGCCGCCGCGGCCGAAGCGCTGCAGCTTGTAGCGGTCCTTGAACGGCTTGCCGATGCCCTTGAAGCCCTCCGGCCACACGCCGACGAGTTCGCCGGACGACAGCAGGCGCTCGGCGTCGGCGTTGCAGGCGAGCGTCTGGCCGCCCTTGCGCGCCAACGCTCCGAGCAGCGGCGTGCGGAACACCAGGTCTGCCCCGAGGCCGCGCAACGGCCGGTGCGCCGGGTGCTCGGACGCGATGCCGTACGCCGTCATCAGGGCGTCGAGCGGCACGGTGCCGGAGTGGTTCGCGACGATCAGCGCGCCGCCCGCCATCGGGATGTTGTTCAGGCCGATCGTCTCGACGCGGAACCACTTCTCGTACAACGGCTTCAGCGGCGGCATCAGCACGTTCTCGGTGAGGTCCTGGTCGAACCCGAACTCGTCGATCCGGTAGTCGCCGGCGATCCGCCTGCGCGCGAACGCCAGCAGGTCGGTCAGCCTGCGTTCCCAGTCCGGTGTCCCGGACTGCTGCTGCTCCGGCTCGGGAACGACCTCGACGTGGCGCGATCTGCGCGCGGCGTCGCGTTCCGGGTCGTGCAGCGGGATAACGCGTGCTCCTGCCACTGCGTTCATCTCCTCATAGCAAAGATCAGCGGAAACGTGCGGCCGCTTCGAGAATGGTCCGCTCTGCGGCACCGACCGTCTCCGGGTCGATGAGCGGCTTCAGGCCTCGGCCGTTCACGTAGTCGTCGAACGCCTGCTGGGTGGTCCACCGCGGCGTGAACCCGAACTCCTTGCGCAGCAGGGTGGTGTCGACCACGCGCCCCCAGTTGAGGAACCTCATCTGGTCGGGCGAGAAGTCGACGAGCCGGGCGCTCCGGAAGAAGCCTCCGACGGTGGGCACGGCCATGCTGGGCACCGGCAGGTTCAGCCTGCCCGCCCGCCGAATGGCCTGCGACAGCAGCAGCACGCCGTCGCCGCCCACGTTGTACACACCGGGCAGGTCGTGCAGCGTCGCGCGTTCCAGGACCGCCAGGGCGTCCTCGGAGTGCAGCAGCTGCACACGAGCGTCGTAGCCCAGGACGGTGGGCACGACCGGTAGGGCGAAGTAGCGCGTCAGCACCGTGTCGATGCGCGGGCCGATGAAGTTGGTGAAGCGCAACGTCGTGACGTTGACGTCCGGCCTGCGGCGGCCGAACCCGCGCACGTAGCCCTCGACCTCGACGGCGTCCTTGGCGTAGCCGGACGACGGCAGGTCCTTGGGGCCCATGTCCTCGGTGAACACCGCCGGGTCGCGGCTGCTCGACCCGTAGACGGCGCTGGTGGACTTCACGACGAGCTTCTGCACCTTGGGCGACTTCTGGCACGCGGCCAGCAGCTGCATGGTGCCGATGACGTTCATCTCCTTCATCACCGTGCGGCCGGTGGGCCCGGCCGGGCTCGCGGTGACGGACGCGTGCACGACCGTGTCGACGTTCGCGGTGGAGATGACCTTGCTGATCAGCGGGTTGCGGATGTCGGCCCGCACGAACTCGGCGCGGCCCATGCGGCGCAGCAGATCGCGTGGCGGCGGCTCGGTGTCCACACCGAGCACGCGCTCGATGTCCGGGTTCGCGGCGAAGCGCGCGGCGAGGTGGCCGCCGAGGAAGCGGCTGACTCCGGTGACGAGGACGACCTTGGGCGTCATGCGACTCCAAGCACGAAGGGCTCTGCGATTGGTCGATGCTACAGACCAGATGTGAAACCGGAGGGGGCCGGAACGCCGTCTTGACGCAGGTCACGCAGGCTTTACGGGCTAATCACCCGAACGGCGGCCCCCGTTCCCGTGGTTGTGCCACGCTGTCTCACGGAGTGATATTCCGTGTCGGCGCAAGCACCCGAACAGGTTCCGGTCCTGGAAAAAACGCAACCGCCGCCGGTCTCCTGCGAGAGGAGACCGACGGCGGCAGAGCGCATGCGGGCTTACTTGCCGCGCTTCCTGCGCTGGACCCTGGTCTTGCGCAGCAGCTTGCGGTGCTTCTTCTTCGACATGCGCTTGCGGCGCTTCTTGATGACCGAGCCCATGCGGGTTCCTTAGCTCTAGACGTTGCTTTGACTGGCGCGCCCCAGCCTTGGCCGTGTCAAGCACGGCGCGCCGGTAAGCACGATCGGCCTACCAGGCTACCCGACGGGGTTCGCCAGCCTTCAGCCAGCGTCGAAGTACGCGTTCTCCAAGTAGGCGTGCACCGCTTTTTCCGGTACCCGGAACGACTTGCCGACCCGCACCGCGGGGAGCTCGCCGGAGTGCACCAGGCGGTACACGGTCATCTTGGAGACCCGCATCATCGAGGCCACTTCGGCCACGGTCAGGAACTGCACCTGAGCGAGACCTGTTCGTTCGTTCTCCTTCGCAGGCATAAATCACCGCATCCTTCGACACGTGTCGTGCCGCCGGTCTTCCCCACCGACGGATCGACACGCACGTGCTGCCCTGAGAGTAGCGGGACTGGTGTGACTCCTGCGACGGCCAAAGTGGGGACGTTCCCTCACTTGGCGTCTCGATCGGCTCAGTCCTCGTGCTGCTTGCCCAGCTCAACGGACCGGTCACGCGCGCTCTCGATCGCCGCGAGAAGTGCCGCGCGAACTCCGTGCTTCTCCAGCTCGCGGATCGCCATGATGGTCGTGCCGGCGGGCGACGTCACGGCCTCGCGCAGGATCACGGGGTGGTTCGAGCCCTCGTTGAGCATCGTGGCGGCCCCCACGGCCGACTGGATGATCAGCTGCGAGGCCAGGTCGCGCGGGATGCCGAGCAGGATGCCGGCGTCGATCATCGCCTCGACCAGGAAGAAGAAGTAGGCGGGTCCGGACCCGGACAACGCCGTCACCGCGTCCTGCTGCGACTCCGGCACCACCGCGACCTTGCCGACGGTCGACAGCAACTCCTCGACCGTCTTCAGGTGCTCGGCGGTGGCGTTGGACCCGCCCGACACGGCACTCATGGCCTCGCCGACGACCATCGGCGTGTTCGGCATGACCCGCACGACGGGCGTGCCCTCGGGCAGCCGGCGCTCGTACAGCGCCGTCGGCAACCCGGCGCACAACGACACGATCAACGTCCCGGCCCGCAGCACCGGCGCGAGTTCGGTCAGCAACGGCTCGATGTCCTGCGGCTTGACCGCCACCACGAGCACGTCGGCCTTGGCCGCCGCCCCGGCAACCGTGACGGCCTCGAACCCGTACTGCTCCGTGAGCGCGCGAGCCCGTGACTCGTGCTTCTCCGTGAACAGCAGATCCGAGGCCGGACGACCACCCTGCAAGAGCCCGGACAGGAGCGCTTCACCGATCTTGCCCGCGCCGAGCACCGCGATCTTCGTCATCGGTCAAGTCTCACACAGCGGGCGTCAACGCCAACTGCCGTGCCTGACACACCAGCCGTCCGGCGGCGTCGATGACCGTCGCGTCCTCGTCGAACCACTGCCCGTGCACGGCCTGGCAGGTCACGTGGATCCGCAACCACCCCGGCGCCGGCCGCGCCCTCAGCAGCGCCGTCAGCTGCACCGTCGGCGACCAGCCAAAACGCCCCAGGTTGAACGTCACCGGCATGGACAGATCGCCCGCCAGCAACGCGAAGTACGGGTCGGGCTGCTCGTCCGTCGGCCGGGCCCACAGCTTCAACGTCAACGGCCCGTCGGTCCGCCGATCGAGGAAGCTCGCGGACTCCCGATCCACCCGGAGATCGCACAGAGCACCGACCTTGTAGCTCCCACCTGTTGGGAACGTGGCCAGCTCCACCGCGTTGGGCGGAGGCGACGCGGGCATCGCCGGGAGGTTCACGTAGTCGGCCCGGTGCTCGGGTATCCGCCCCGTTGTCACCGAGGCCTCGACGCACACCTGCCCGCGCTGCTCCAGCAACACGTTGATCACCGTCGCGGTCCGCCCGGCCTTCCGCACATCGGTCCGCACCAGCACGGGCCCGACTTCGGGCGCACGCAGGAACTGGGCCGACACGGCCAACGGATCGCCCTCGGCCACCGCAGCGGCAGCCCGGGTCATCACCGCGAGGAGGAACCCACCGTGAGGCTTGGGCCCCACGGTCCACTCGGCGGGCAGGGACGCGGTGAAGGTTCCGTCACCGAGCGACCGCACCGCACTGGACTTCGAGAAGGTCATGAGCGGCTGGCCAGCGACCGCAGGAAGAAGGTCACGTTGGCAGGCCGTTCTGCTAGTCGCCGCATGAGATATCCGTACCACTGCTCACCGTAAGGAACATAAACGCGAGTGCCGAGGCGCCTCTGCTCCTCGGTCCGGATGCCGTAGAGCATCTGGTACTCGAAGTCAGTTTTGTCATACCAACGGGCCCGCTCGCCAATGATTTCGATGAGCCGCGGATCGTGCGTGGCGAACATCGGATACCCCTCCCCGGCAAGCAGCACGTTCGCACACCGCACGTAGTTGAGGTCCACCTCGTGCGGGTCCTGAATCGCCACGTCAGGCGGCTCCGCATAGGCCCCTTTGACCAACCGCACCCGACTCCCGACCCCCGCGAGCAGCCTGCAGTCGTCCAACGTCCGATGCAGGTACGTCTGCAACACCGCACCAACCCAAGGCCACGACCGCCGCAACTCGGCCAGCACCCGCAACGTGGAGTCCGTGGTGGTGTGGTCCTCCATGTCCAACGTCACAGTCGTCCCGCACTGCTCGGCGGCAGCACAGATCCGCGAGGCATTCGTCAGGGCAAGGGCCTCGTCCAACGTCTGCCCGACCGCCGACAACTTGACGCTGACTTCCGCGTCCTTGGCCAATCCGGCAGCGTGCAACGCATCAAGCAACTCGAGGTACGCCTGAACGGTCTTCTCGGCCTGAGCCTTGTCGGTCGTGTCCTCACCCAAATAATCCAGCGTGACCGGTAGCCCGAGCCCGCGCACCACCGCGACGGCGTCCTCGGTGCTCTCCCCCGCGACGAACCGCTTGACGACATCGCGGCTGATGGGCGCACTGGCCACCAACTGGCGGACCGTCTCGTTGCGAGACGCGGCCATGATCAACGCTCGCAGCGGGTTCACACCACGAACCCTAACCCGGCCAAGCCGCAACAGTGCCGAACGACCCTTGCCAACACTTGCCAAGCCACAAGGCAGCACAGGCCGAGCGCAAGGCAACCACTGTCTTGGCCAGGCACGCACGCAACCGCACTCGCCAACGCAAGGCGACCACCGTCTTGGCCCGGCGCGAGGTGCCAACCGGACAGCCGAAGACGTAAGCCGCCCACCTACGAATCCTGGCGTGGCGAAGCCGAAGGCGAGCCCGAACGGGCTGCTACCACGTTGGGAACCGGGTCCGCCGTTCATGGCGATTGGGGCTTGACCTTGAGGGGCTGGATGCCAACCTGTCCGGTCCGGCCGGGGCGCTTTCACTCCGGCTTTTGAAGGCCGCGAATGCATCCAGCTAGAGGCTCAAGGTCAAGCCCCAATCGCAACCCCGCTCTTCGTCACGACCCGCGAACTAGCCCCGAACTAGCCCCGAACTAGCCCCGGGAACCGGAGTCCACGTCCCAATCCAAATGCAACCGAGCGAACAACAACGACTCAGCCAACATCTCCCGCCGAACCGCCGGAGTCCCAGCCCGCCGAGTGTTGACCTCCAACACCACCTGCCCGTCAAACCCCCCACGGGCCAACATCTCGCAAAGCTCAGCACAGGGCTGATCCCCACGCCCAGGCACCATGTGCTCGTCCTTGGGCGCCCCGGACCCATCAGCCAGGTGAACGTGCCGAAGCCCGTCCCCCATCCGCTTGGCCAACTCCAACGCATCCATGTGCGCAGCAGCAGAATGGGACAAGTCCAACGTGTAGTTCCGATGCCCGACATCAGTCGGATCCACCGAAGGCTTGAAGGCGTTCATCTCCACCGAGCGCCCCCGCCCGAGCGGCCGCTTCACCGGGAACATGTTCTCCACAGCAATGGCAACCCCGCTGGAATCCTCCAAAGAGGCAACCAGCTCGGCGAACCCGTCCGCGTACTTCCGCTGCCACCGAAACGGCGGGTGCAACACGACGGTAGGCGCCCCAAGATCCCCAGCAGCCGCAACGGCACGGCGCAACCGCTCACCCGGATCCGGCGACCACACCCGCTGCGAGATCAGCAAACAAGGCGCGTGCACCGCCAGCACCGGCATCCCGGTCCGAACGGACAACCGGTCGACGGCGCGGATGTCCTGCGACACCGGATCGGCCCACACCATCAGCTCGACCCCGTCGTACCCCAGGTCGGACGCGATCTCGAACGCCGCCCCGGCGGGCTGCGGGTAGACCGATGCCGTGGAAAGCCCGACCGGGATGCGGGCCGTCAACTCTTCACCAGCAGCATCGCCGCTGGTGACACGGTGACGATGAGGCCCACGAGGACAGCCAGGACGGTGGTCTGCAGGTCGTCCGCGCGACGGATCTTGCGCACGAGCAGCACCAGACCCACGGTGACCGCGAGCGCCACGACGAGCGCGGCGGCGGGTACCGAGCGCCAGAGGTAGTTGAACGCCAGCCACAGCGCCGCGCCGCCGAGGACGCCGACGGCGAGTTGGCCGATCATGATCAGCCATTCCTTGCCGGCCGAGCGCTGCTCCGCCGGTTCCTCGTCCTCGGCCTCCGCGGCGTCGTCGAGGCCTGCGGGGCCCTCGTCGTCGTCTTCTTCCTCGTCGTTGTCGGCGAGGTAGTCGTCCTCGGCGCGGTAGACCTCGTACTCCTGGGAGTCGTCGTCCACGTACGGGCCGGGGTGCGCCGCGGTCGACTCCATCGGCGGCATCGACAGGTCGGTGTGCGCGTTCGGGTCGTCGTCGCCGAACCAGGCGTCGGGCTGGTTGCCGGGCAGCGGTTCCGGCAGCTTCGGCGGGGCCGGCGGCACGATCAGCACGGACTCGGTTTCGAGTGCGGCGATCTTGTCCACCGGCGCCTTGGCCGGGATGCGCGGGAGCTGCTCGGTCATCGCCTCGCGCGGCGGCTGGCCGGGGATCGGCATGGACACCGACGGCTGGCCGGGCTTCGGCGGGCGGACGATGCTGGTGCGCGCGGCGGCGGGCGTCGAGGTCGCCTGGTCGAGGCGCGCTTCCAGCCTGCCGGGCGCCTCCGGGCGCGGCAGGTCCGAGCGGGAGGGCTCGGGGCGCGCCACCTCCGGGCGGGCCTCCGGGCGGGCCTCGGGCCGAGGCATGTCGGAGCGCGACGGCTGGTCGCGGACCTGAGGCACCTGCCGGGTCTGCTCGGCGGCAGCGGGCGGCGGCGCGGGCGCGGCGGGCGGCGCCTGCTTCGGGGGTCTGCGGACCAGCGGCGGCGGCGCGGGCACCGGCATCTGCTGCGACGGCTGAGGCGGTTGCGGCAACGGCTGCTGAGGCTTCGGCGCTACCTGCGGTTTCGGCTGGTACGCCGTGCGCTCGGCGGCCGCGGGGGGCGGTGCCGAGGGAGGTTCGGGGGCAGCGCGACGGCCGGGCTGCGGTGCCACGTCGTCGTCGCGGATCGCCAACAGCCGGCCGCTGTCGGACAGGACCCGCTCGATGATCGTCTGGGGCGCGGTCTCCGGCTGCTGGACGTCGTCCTCTTCGTCAGCCGCCCGGCGGCGTCGCCGACGTGGCGCACTCTCTGCGCTGCCCCCGTACTGGGCGAGCAGCTCAGCGACTGTGCGCTGCGTCTGGTCCGATCCGCTCTCTCGACTCATCAACTCCACCGTGCCCCGGTCTGGCCAGTCCGTCCAGTATCGCTCTGGTCCGTCCCGTCAGTGTGGTCCAGCCGTCGGAGGATGACACCTTCCCGGAGTGCCCAGGGGCAAATCTCCAGCTGGGTGAGTGACAGGGCTCGCATTGTGGCCTCCGCGACCAATGCGCCCGCGACGAGCTGATGGGCGCGAGACGTGCTCACGCCTTCCAGCTCCGCGAGGTCATGGGCCGACATCCGGGAAATGAACGCGATCAGCTGCCGCAGGCCCGCGTCGGTGAGCACGCGTCGTGCCCTGGGCCCGGCAGACGATGGCGCGGCCCCGGTGAGCCGCGCCAGCGTTCGGAAAGTTTTTGAGGTCGCAACCACTCGATCGGGTTCACCCGCGCGTTTCAGCTTCCGCGCCACGGGCGCGAGCTGATCGGCGAGCCATTCGGTGGTCTCGCGGACCTCGGAGCGCCTGGGTGGGTCCTTCTTGAACCTCGTCCTGGTGAGCCTGCCCGCGCCGAGCGGCACGGAGAAGGCCAGGTCCGGGTTCTCGTCACGGCCGATGGCGAGCTCCAGCGAGCCGCCACCGATGTCGAGGGAGAGCAACTTGCCCGCGGACCAGCCGTACCAGCGGCGGACCGCGAGGAAGGTGTACTTCGCCTCGTCCTCGCCGGACAGGACCTTGAGATCGACCCCGGTCTCGGCGCGCACCCGGTCGAGCACCTCGGCGGAGTTGCCCGCCTCGCGCACCGCCGAGGTCGCGAACGCCATCAGGTCGTCGCAGCCGGACCGCTTGGCCGACGCCTTGGCGGCGGCGACGGCACGAACCAGCTGGTCAGCCCCCGCCTTGGTGAGCTGACCCTTGTCGTTCAGCTGCTCGGCGAGACGCAGGATCGTCTTCTCCGACGTCATCGGGATTGGGTGGGCACCACGATGCGCGTCCACCACCAGTAGGTGGACGGTGTTGGAACCCACGTCGAGAACGCCCAGGCGCACGCCGGAAACGGTACCTGGTCGTGTCCGTCAGGACTCGAACTTGTAACCCAGACCCCTCACGGTCACCAGGTGACGCGGTGCCGACGGGTCGGGTTCGATCTTCGAACGCAGCCGCTTGACGTGCACGTCCAGCGTTTTCGTGTCGCCGACGTAGTCCGCTCCCCACACCCGGTCGATCAGCTGACCGCGGGTGAGCACCCTGCCGACGTTGCGCAGCAGGTACTCGAGGAGGTCGAACTCCTTGAGCGGCAGGCTGATGTCCTGGCCGCTGACGGTGACGACGTGGCGTTCCACGTCCATCCGCACCGGACCGGCCTCCAGGATCTGCGGCAGCAGGTCCTCGGACTCGCCGCCGCGGCGCAGCACCGCGCGGATGCGGGCGATGAGCTCGCGGGCCGAGTAGGGCTTGGTGACGTAGTCGTCGGCGCCCAGTTCGAGCCCCACGACCTTGTCGATCTCGCTGTCGCGGGCCGTCACCATGATCACGGGGACGGCGGAGCGCTGGCGCAGCTGCTTGCACACGTCCGTGCCGCTCATGCCGGGCAGCATCAGGTCGAGCAGCACGATGTCGGCGCCGTTGCGGTCGAACTCCTCGAGCGCCTCCTGGCCGGTGGCCGCGAGCGCCGCGGTGAACCCTTCCTTGCGCAGCAGGAAGGCGAGCGGATCGGCGAAGGACTCCTCGTCCTCCACGATGAGCACCCTGGTCACAGCTCTCCTCCAGTGTCACCCGCGCCGGTGGGGACGAGGGTCGGGTTGGGTTCGGTCGCCGCGGCGGGGAGCCGCAGCGTGAAGGTGGAGCCCGTTCCTGGCAGGCTCCACAGCTTCACCTCACCGCCGTGGTTGGCGGCGACGTGCTTGACGATCGCGAGGCCGAGACCGGTGCCTCCGGTCGCGCGCGAGCGGGCCTTGTCGACGCGGTAGAACCGCTCGAAGACTCGGATCTGCTGGTCCTCGGCGATGCCGATGCCGCGGTCGGTCACGGCGATCTCGACGTGCCCGTCCACCAGCCGCCGGCTGACGCTCACCGGGCT
Organism: Lentzea sp. JNUCC 0626; assembly: GCF_043632865.1. Lineage (NCBI taxonomy): Bacteria > Bacillati > Actinomycetota > Actinomycetes > Pseudonocardiales > Pseudonocardiaceae > Lentzea > Lentzea sp. JNUCC 0626. Next base: position 7,738,801 of record NZ_CP171635.1, on the reverse strand, counting down.
GCCCGGCGGCGAGTAGGCGACAGCGTTGTCCAGGAGGTTCGTCAGCGCCGTGACCAGCAACGACCGGTCGCCGGGCACGACGAACCCGCTCGGCTCGTCGGTGGTGATCGTGATGTTGACCGACTCGGCGGCGAGCTTGGACCGCGACAGCGCCTCGTTGATCACGACGTCGATCTCGGTGTCGGCCAGCTCCGGCAGCTTCTCCGCGCCCTGCAGCCGTGAGAGCGCGATCAGCTCGGTGACGAGCGCGCCGAGGCGGGTCGCCTCCTGCATGATCTTCGCGCTGAACCGGCGGACCTCGTCCTGGTCGTCGCTCGCGTCCAGCACGGCCTCCGCGAGCAGCGCCAGCGCGCCGACCGGGGTCTTGAGCTCGTGGCTGACGTTCGCCACGAAGTCGCGCCGGGTCTTCTCCAGCCGCACGGCCTCGGACTCGTCGGTCGCGTCGACCACGGTGAAGTTCTCGATCAGCAACCGCACCTCGGCGTGCACGGCCTCCGGCTGGCGGCCGGTGCGGTAGCCCTCGAGCGGCGAGAGGTCGACGTAGACGACCTCGTTGCTGTTGCGGACGCCCTCCGCGGCCTTGCGCGCCCGGTCGTCCACGCGGTTGTTGCGGACGATCCCGAGCTCTTCGGCGCGGGGGTTGTGCAGCACGACGTCGCCGAAGTGGTTCAGCACCACGATGCCGTCGTGGGAGTCGTGAATGATCTGCTGGATCAGTTCGGCGACCGTCAAGCCTTCCGGCTTCTTCGGTTGCCTGGGGGCGGTGAACCGGCCGATGAAGAAAGCGGCCATCACGCCGATGAGCGCGAGGCCGATCGACACAGCGAGGTAACCCGTTGTGGTCACGAAGCGAATGGTAAGCAGCTCAGAGGTGTCCTGGCCTAGTACGAGAGCGTGAACCGTGACGCCCGCGACACCTCAGAGGACCGTTGTTCCGAACCTGGTCAGGCCCCGTTCACCCAACCGTGATGGAAGAGCCTGAAACAGGGCTCGACCGAGTCGCGAGTTCGCGTCGGTCGTCCGGCCACCCGCGCACGCCGAAATTCGGCGGAGCCCAATTTCGGCGTGCGCGAGTCGGCCGGACGGCCGACTTCGAGGCGAACTCGCCGCCGCGCCGGAGGCGCGGCAGAAAATCAGCGACCCTGGTTCGCGACGGCCGCGATGGCGTCCTTCGCGGCGTCGGGGTCGAGGTATTCGCCACCCGGCTTGAGCGGCTTCAGGTCCTCGTCGAGGTCGTAGCGCAGCGGGATGCCGGTGGGGATGTTGAGCCCCGCGATGGCCTCGTCCGAGATGCCGTCGAGGTGCTTCACGAGCGCGCGCAGCGAGTTGCCGTGCGCGGCCACGAGCACCGTCTTGCCGCTCCGCAGGTCCGGCACGATGTCGGACTCCCAGTACGGGATCATCCGCTTCACGACGTCGAGCAGGCACTCGGTCAGCGGCAGGTCGGGCCCGAGACCGGCGTAGCGCGGGTCGGTGTCCTGGCTGAACTCGCTGCCGGGCGCGATGGGCGGCGGCGGGGTGTCGTAGGACCGGCGCCAGAGCATGAACTGCTCCTCGCCGAACTCCTCGAGCGTCTGCTTCTTGTTCTTGCCCTGCAACGCGCCGTAGTGGCGTTCGTTGAGACGCCAGTCGCGCTTGACCGGGATCCAGTGCCGGTCGGCGGCGTCGAGCGCCAGGTTGGCGGTCATGATGGCCCGGCGCATGAGGCTCGTGTGCAGGATCTCCGGCAGCACACCGGCTTCTTTGAGGAGCAAGCCGCCGCGGCGGGCCTCCTTCTCGCCCTTCTCCGACAGGGGAACGTCCACCCAGCCGGTGAACAGGTTCTCCGCGTTCCACGTGCTCTCGCCGTGGCGGAGCAGCACCAAGGTTCCGACAGACATGGCGGCTAGCCTGCCATGCCGACCCTCCGGCCGTACCCCGGCAGGTCACCGTGATCCACGCCATGGGATTCGTCGGTGTACAGGTGGATCTCCAGATCGTCCGGGTCGTTGAAGACCAGCAGCCACCCGATGCTCGCCTCGATCTCGGGCGAGTGCGGGATGTTCAGGCCGTCCAGGTGCGTGATCCAGTCGTTCAGGTCCTGCCTGGTCGCGACGGCCCAGTTGACCGGGTCGAAGCCTTTCAGCGCCTCGGCCTTCTCGGGGTTGAGCCGCAGGCTGAGGCCCGCCGCGCCGCCGCTCACGTAGCCCGCGACGCCCCGGACGACGCCGTCCGCGTCCTCGAACTCCCACTCGGGCGCGAACCCGAAGACCTGGCCGTACCAGTCGATGCTCCTGGCCAGGTCGGTCACCGGGATCTTCACGCCTCTGATGCCTCTGAGCTGCGCCATCGCGGATTCCTCCAGTTGGTTGCAGTCGTTGTGTAACCAATGTTGGTAGGCTGCGCTCGATGAGTGAGGAAGTCAAGCGTTCGTACAGCTCTCCCCTGCGGGAGCGGGCTGCCGCCCAGACGCGCGTGCTGGTGCGGTCGGCCGGGCACCGGCTGTTCGTGCGGAACGGGTTCGTGGCCACGTCGATGAAGGCGATCGCCGCGGAGGCCGGGGTGTCCGAGCGGACGGTCTACACGCACTACCGGAACAAGGTGGAGCTCTTCCAGGACGCGTTGAACGTGGCGATCGCGGGCGACGAGGAGCCCGTGGCGATGCGGGACCGGCCCGAGTTCACCGAGGTGCTCGCGATGCCGGCCGCGTCCGGGCTGATCGCGGAACTGGTGCGGCGCAACGGGATCGTGCAGGAGCGCGCCGGAGCGTTGATCATGGCCGGGATCGAGTCCGCCGGGGCCGATGCCGACATGCGGCGGATCTCGGACGAGGGCGAGCGGGCGATGCGGGCCAACTGCCTGGCGGTCGCGGAGGCGTTGGTGGCGACCGGGGAGGTGCGAGCGGAGTTCGACGTGGTGGCGGTGGCGGACGTGCTGGTGACGATGTGTTCGCCGCACGTGCACCAGGTGCTGGACTGGCCAGCCGATCGCTACCGCGACTGGCTGGCCAGCACCCTCGAAGCTTCCCTGCTCAGGCCTGTTCGCGCGCCCTGAGGTCCTTGCGCAGGATCTTGCCCGCCGCCGACTTCGGGATCGCCTCGATGAACTCCACGACGCGAACCTTCTTGTGCGGCGCGACATGTGACGCCACGAACGCCATCACGGCGGCACCGTCCACAGAGGAACCGGGCTGGCGCACCACGAACGCCTTCGGCACCTCCTCGCCGTCCGCGTCGCGCACGCCGATGACCGCCGCGTCGGCGATCTCCTCGTGCGTCAGCAGCACGGCCTCGAGCTCGGCCGGCGGCACCTGGTAGCCCTTGTACTTGATGAGCTCCTTGACGCGGTCGACGATCGAGACGATGCCGTCCGCGTCGATCACGGCCACGTCGCCGGTGTGCAGCCAGCCGTCGTCGTCGATGGTGGCGGCGGTGGCCTCGGCGTTGTTCAGGTAGCCCTTCATGATGTTCGGGCCCTTGCACCAGAGTTCGCCGCGCTCGCCCACGCCCACGTCCTCGCCGGTGGCCGGGTCGACCAGGCGGCACTCGAGGTTGGGGATGATCACGCCGACGGTGCCGACCGAGATGTCGTCGCGGCCGTCCGGGATGGCGTGCGAGACCGGCGACATCTCCGTCATGCCGTAGCCCTGGACGACCCGGCAGCCGATGCGCTTGCGAACCGCGGCGGCGAGGTCCTCGTCCAGGGGCGCGGCGCCCGAGAAGAGGGTGTGCAGCGGCGACAGGTCGTAGTTGTCGACGATCGGGTGCTTCGCGAGGGCGACGGCGACCGGCGGCGCGATGTAGACGCGGTCGGTCTTGTGCTCGGCGATCACGCGCAGGAACTCCGGCAGCTCGAACTTCGGCAGCGTCACGACGACACCGCCGATGTACAGGCCGTTGTTCATGAGGACCTGCATGCCGTAAATGTGGAAGAACGGCAGCACGGCGAGGATCCGGGTGTGGGCGCCGACGTCCGACAGGATCGGCCCGCACTGCACGAGGTTCGCGACCAGGTTGCGGTGCGTGAGCATGACGCCCTTGGGCAGGGCGGTGGTGCCGGACGAGTACGGCAGCACGGCCAGGTCCTCGGCCGGATTGATCTCCACCTCGGGCACCGGGTGCGCGTTGTTCAGCAGCTCCGGCAAAGACGGGTAGCCCTCGGCGCCGTCCAGCACGACGACGTCGGTCACGCCCGCCTTCGCGGCGCCCGGTGCGGCGTTCGGGAGCAGCACGGAGACGGTGAAGAGCATCTTGGCGCCCGCGTCGTGCAACTGGTGCGCGACCTCGTCGGGCGTGTAGAGCGCGTTGATCGTGGTCGCCGTGGCGCCCGCGCGCAGGATGCCGTGGAAGACGACGGCGTAGTACGGCGTGTTCGGGCTGAGGATGCCGACGACATCACCTTTGCCGATACCTCGCGCGGCGAGCGCTGCCGCCATCCGGTCGATCGCCGCCGCCAACTGGCCGTACGTGAGCGTGGCGCCGGACATGCCGTCGATCAGCGCAACCCGGTCCACCCGGTCGGCGATGTCGCCGAACAACAGCTGGTGCAGCGACACATCGGGGATCTCGACGTCGGGATACGGACTGCGAAAGACCATGCGGCGACCTCATTCACATCGCTGTACATCGCTGTACACCCTGCCTGTGGGCTCATCGTGATCCAGCCCACTGAGCAGGTCAAGGACCGCTCGATCGCTACGGATACGTTACTTTGCGCGGCTAAATACACTCGAATGGAGTAATACAAGCACTTGTGATCGCAAGGATGTATCTGAGAAGTTGATACCGCCTCCGCGAGTCGGCTCCCACGCTTACTCGACGAGCGCGAGGCACCTTGCGCGATTCGTCATCCCCCGTCGAATCGCGTGTCCCGCCTGGGATTCGTAGGCTCCCCCCGTCCGCGAATCCCCTGCAGCGGGGACCTTTGACGCGGGACGGCTCGAAGCGACTCCCCCTCTCTCCCGAGCCGTTCCGCGCATCATCAAAGGCAACTCTCAGTAGAACTTGATCACGCTGCTTCGTTCATTCGAGTGACGCGACGACGTCGCCGCAGCAGGTAGATCACCGCCGCCGTGGGCAACGCCAGGGCCACCAGGAACGGCAGCAGGGCGCCGAAGGCGATCAAGATCCCGTTCAGGACGGTCAGCAGCGCGTTCCAGCCGCCCGACAGCGCGCTCAGGAACCCGGCCTTCTCCGGCTCCGGCGGCGCGATCGGCACGGTCGCCACCTGCACCGTCAGCGTCGCCATCGCGACCTTGCCCTTGAGCGACTCGGCCCGCCGCTGCAACGACTCGAGGTCGGCCTGCCGCTTGGTCAGCTCGGCCTCGACCTGCGCGATCTCGGTCGTCGACCCGGCTCGCTCGAACAGCACCCGCAGCCGTTCCACGCTGGCCCTGGCGGTCGCCATCCGCGACTCGGTGTCGACCAGCTGGTCGGTGACGTCCTCGCTGCGCACCTCGCTGCGGGTGACCTCCCCGACGCTCGCGAGGTCCCGCACGACCCGGTCCAGCTCGGCCGACGGCACCCGCACGGTCACGGACCCCGACTTCTTGGTCGAGTTCTCCTGCCCCGCGAACCCGCCGACCGCCGTCGCCCGGCTCTTGACCTCGCCGATCGCCTTCAGCACGTCGTCGCTGCGCAGGTCGACGGTGGCCGTGCGGACCAGCTGACGCTCCTGGTCCTGCACCGGCTGCACGGCCTGCCCGGCGTTCTCCTGCGCGGGCTCCTGGCCCGGCTTCTGCTGCGGCGCGACGTTCCGCTCCGCCTGCGGAGGCGCGGCGGCGTCCTTCGCCGACATGCCCCCACCCGAATTGCTGCTGCCACACCCCGTCGAAACCAGGGCCAGCAACGCGACTCCCACCCACAGCACTGGTCTACGCATGCCAGTCGGACGTGGTGAGGGAACCGAGAGGTTGCCGTCTACGCCGAAACGAGTCGGCGGCTAGTCCGAAACGAGATGTTGGAACGCCGCCAGGTTGGCGAGCGACTCCCCGCGCGACACCCGCCACGCCCACTCGCGCCGGATCGCGTCGGCGAACCCGATCTCGAGCAACGGGTTGAAGTCGCCGTCCGCCGCCTCCAGCACCTGCCCGAGCACGCGGTCGAGTTCGTCTGCGGTCACGGCGTGCTTGCCGACCCGTCCGACCAGGTAGATGTCACCCTCGGCGTCGATCGTGTAGTGCACGCCGTACAGCCGTGCGTTGCGTCGCAGCAGGAAGCGGTACACGTCCTCGAACGACTGGTCCGGCCGTCGGCACACGAACGCCTCGACGACCAGCGCGTGCGCGGTCTCGACCAGCCACACGTTGGTCTGGAGCTTCTTGGTCCCCGGCAGCGTCACGAAGAACTTGCCGGGCTCCCGGCGGTCGTACTTGAGCTCCCGTTCGTCCAGGAACTCCTTGATGACCCCATCCACGCTCAAGCGAAAACCTCCCGGCGGAACACCTCTGCCGCCTCTTGATACCCCGCCAGCAGGGCATCAGTCGTGCGATCCCAGGAGAAGCGTCGCGCATGCCCCACGGCGTTGCTCGCCAGGTGCTCCCGCTGCGGCAGCGCCTGCTCGCCCAGCGCCACGGCCCACTCGCCGGCCTCGTGCCCGTGCACGAGCACCCCGGACACCCCGTCCCGCACCGCCACCGGCAACCCGCCGACGGCCGCCGCGACCACCGGCGTCCCGCACGCCTGGGCCTCCAGCGCCACCAGCCCGAACGACTCGTTGTAGCTCGGCACCGCGACCAGGTCGGCGGCCCGGTAGACCTCGGCGAGCGTCGGCCCCGGCTGCGGCGGCAGGAACCGCACGACGTCGGTGATCTGCAACTCCGCGGCCAGCTCCTCCAACGCCTTGGGCCGCTCGGTCCCCGACCCCGACGGCCCGCCCACGATCAGCACGACCAGCCGCGACCGCAGTCCCGGATCGCGCACGAGCATCTCGGCGGCTGCGCGAAGCAGCACGTCAGGGGCCTTCAACGGCTGGATCCGGCCGACGAACGCCAGCACGATCGCGTCCTGCGGGATGCCGAACCACTGCCGGGCGGCGCCCTGGTCGCCGGGCGTGAAGCGGTCGAGGTCCACGCCGGGCGGCACCACGGCCACCTTCGACGGTTCCGCGTCGTAGAGCTTGATCAGCTCGCCGGCCTCGATGTCGGTGTTCGCGACGAGCCGGTCCGACTCGTTCACGACCTGTTCCTCGCCGATCACCCGCATCCGGGGCTCCGGCGCGTCGCCCTCGGCCAGCGCGAGGTTCTTGACCTTGGCGAGCGTGTGCGCGGTGTGCACCAGCGGCACGCCCCACCGTTCCCGCGCGAGCCAGCCGACCTGCCCGGACAGCCAGTAGTGCGAGTGGATCGCGTCGTAGTAGCCCGGCTCGTGCCGTGCCTCGGCGCGCAGGACACCGGCCGTGAACGCGCAGAGCTGACCGGGCAGCTCCTCCTTGCCCAGGCCCTCGAACGGCCCGGCGGCGACGTGCCGGACGCGCACGCCCGGCGCGAGTTCGGCGACCGCCGGCAGCTCCGACGACGTGGCGCGGGTGAAGATCTCCACCTCGACGCCCCGTTGAGCCATCCGAGTGGCCGTCTGCACGATGTAGACGTTCATCCCGCCCGCATCACCCGTCCCCGGCTGTTCGAGCGGCGAGGTGTGCACTGAGAGCACCGCGACGCGCTTCATCGGGCGACTCGCAGGAGGTCGGCGGCGAACAGCTCCGGCCGTTCGAGGAACGGCGCGTGGGCGGTGTCGGGGTAGAGGCTCAACTCGGCTCCGGGGATCAGGGCGGCGGAGTACTCGGCGGCGGCAGGGGCCACCACCTCGTCTTGAGTTCCGTGCACGACCAGCGTCGGCACGTCCACGGCCTGCAACACGTCCGCGCTGCCCACGTCCCTGCGGAACAGCTCACCCCGCACCTTAGGACTGACCGAGGTGGCGGCGGCAGTGAGCTTCGCGACCGTCTCAGCAGGCAGGACGGGGGCCATGGCCGCGCAGAACGTCGCCATCGCGGCGTCGTCGGTGATCGCGCCGGGCAACGCGGCCCGCATGACCGGACCGGTGGCGCCTCCCGGGCGTCCGCGACCGATCTCGGTGATCGCGCTCACGAACACCAGCGCGGTGACGTCCGCGGTGCCGTGGCAGCGGAGGTAGTCGGCGAGGACGAGCCCGCCGTAGGACCAGCCGACGACGGTCGCGGGGCCGGTGTGGTCGAGGACGGCCCTCAGGTCCGCGGCCCACCGAGCGGAGTCGCGGTAGTCGCCGAAGTCGTCGGATTCGCCGTGTCCGCGCAGGTCGACGGCGTAAGTGTGAAAATCAGGGAGGTCCCAGACCTCGCCCGTCTGCGCCCAGCCGTGGATCAGCACCACCGGCGGCGCGGCTGCCGGACCTGACTCCCGCAACGCAAGACGTCCCCCGCCCGTCGTCGTCACGTGTGTCAGCTGCACACAGGTGCGAACGACCAGGCCGGGGGACGCATTCCCGCCGGTGCTACTTGATGGCGGACTTGCCCTTCCACTGGTCCCACGACAGCTGCCAGTCGTACCAGTCGAACTGGGCCGGCAGCGTGGTGATCGAACCGGTCACCTCGACCGGGTCGCCGACCAGCGCCGAGTCGTAGTACGCCTTCGCGTCCGCCTCGAGCAGGTTCGCGCAGCCGTGCGAGGTGTTGTTGTTGCCGATGTTGGCCGCGTTGTCGTTGTTCTCGTGGATGAACTCGCCGTGGTTCGAGAACCGGACGGCCCACTTCTTCACGACGTTGGTGTAGCCGTAGCGCGGGTTGTCGAACGAGAAGGTGTCGTTCTTCGACATGACCACGAACGTGCCGTTCGGCGTCGTCAGCTCGGGGTCCGCGTCCTTGCCGAACGAGGCCGGGTAGTCGGCCGTCTGCTGGCCGTCGCGGAACACCTTGAGCCGGTGCGTCGGGTTGTCGATCTTCACGACCTGGTTGCGGCCGATGGTGAAGTCGCTGGTCACGTCGGCCTTGCCGAACGCGCCGCCGCCGTAGTTGACGCCGTAGAGCTTGGCCTCGACCTTCACCGTGGTGTTGGCGGGCCAGTACTTCTCCGGCCGGTAGTGCACCTCCTGGGCGTTCAGCCACGCCCACGAGCCCTGCACGTTCGCGGAGTTGGTGACCTTCAGGGCCTTCTCGACGGTCGCCTTGTCCTCGACCGGCGCCTCGAACTTGACCATGATCGGCGCCGCGACGCCCACGGTCTGGTTGTCGGAGGGCCAGAGCGTCGCGCGGGTCTGCGAACCGGGCGCGACGGTGGTGAACGAGCCCTTGAGCTCGACGGGCTTGCCGTCGGACCCGACGGCCTTGCCGGTGAAGCTGTACGTCTTGCCGTAGCCCAGCGGCTCGGCCGTCGTCCAGCCCGACTTGTCCTCGGTGAGGGTGCCCTTGACGTCGGCGCCCTCGGGTGACTTCAGTGCGACGGACTCGATCTTGCCGTCCACCACGGTGACCTGGACCGGGGTCGTGACCTGCACGTCCTTGGTTCCGTCGACCGGGGACAGGGTCACCTTCGCCGACGGCAGCGAGCTGTCGGCCTTGGGCGTGCCTGCCTCGACACTCGAGCAGCCGGTCAGCAGCGTCAGTCCAGCGACCAGCGCGACAAGTGTTCTCTTCACGGTTTCGACCTCCCACCATGGTGGACGTCCAGAACCCCGGCGGGGTGTGAGTGACGTCGGTCACACCCGCATCGGCAGCTTACGATCGAAGTCGTGAATCGACCTGTCGCAGTTGTGACCGGAGCCAGCGCGGGAATCGGCGAAGCCACCGCGCGGCGGTTGGCCGCCGAGGGTTTCCACGTCGTGCTGGGTGCACGACGTCTTGACCTCCTCCACGTTATCGCGAAGGAGATCGAGGGGACGGCCCTCGAACTCGACGTGACCGATGAGACGTCGGTCGCTGCCTTCGCGGACCAGGTGCCGCACGCGAACGTGCTGGTGAACAACGCGGGCGGCGCTCGCGGGCTCTCCACCGTCGCGGAGGGGAACGCGGACGAGTGGCGCTGGATGTGGGAGGCGAACGTCCTCGGCACCCTGCTCGTGACCAGGGCATTCATCCCGAAGCTGATCGCGTCCGGGGACGGGCACATCGTCTCTGTGACATCTATCGCGGCGTACGAGGCCTACGACAACGGCTCGGGCTACACGAGCGCCAAGCACGCCCAGTCGGCGTTGCACCGGACGTTGCGCGGCGAACTGCTCGGCCAGCCGGTGCGGATCACCGAGATCCAGCCGGGCATGGTCGAGACGGACTTCTCCGCCAACCGGTTCGGCGGCGACACCGAGCGCGCGGCCAAGGTCTACCAGGGCATCACGCCGCTGGTCGCGGACGACGTGGCGGACGTCATCTCGTTCGCCGTGACGAGGCCCTCGCACGTGAACCTCGACACGATCGTGCTCAAGCCGCGGGCCCAGGCCTCCGCGACTCGGGCACACCGCGAGTGAGCAACTCCACGTCCAGCTGACGCAGGACGGGCTCGATGGGGTTCGCGAACCCCATCGAGCCCGATCCGGCGACGTAGAGACCGATGACCCGGTTGTCGGCGTCGACCAGGACCGCGCCGCTGTCCCCGTGGTCGCCGAAGCGTTCGGCCGAGTGCACGCGGATCTGGTCGCGCAGGGTCCGCACGCCGATGCCGTCGCCGAAGTCCAGTCGCAGCGTGGAGTCCGTGGACTCGATCACGCCGTAGGTGAGTCCGGTGGTGCGGCCGCGTTTGCGGACGGTCGAGCCGATGGTGGCCTGGGCGCTGCCCGTGATCGCGCCGATGTCGAGCACCTCCGCGCGGAACGGCCTCTCGCCCATCCTCAGCCCCGCCGCGCACACCGCGCCCGCGAGCGCCGCCCGGTCCAGCACGGCGATCTGGTCCTCGCCGAGGATGCCACCGTCCACTCTGGACGGGTGCACGAACTCGTCGCCCACCGACCACGAGTCGTCGACGCACCCGACGTGGAACGTGGTGAGCCCCAGCACCTTCCGGGCCTCGTCCTTCGTGACCGCGAACGCGCCGAGCGTGCCGGCGATCACGAACTCACCGGCCTTCGGCACCTCCGGCGGCACGACCCGGAACGACCGCGCGGGCCCGATGCCGATGCCGCCGCGCAGCACCTGATGCCGTTCCACCGCAACGGGTTGCTCGTCCTCGGAGCGGATGATCCGGGCGCGGTGCAGCACGATCGACTCGGCCACGACGTCCGTCGGCACCCCGCTGACCTCGACCGGGATCTGCTGCGGCTGGTCGGGTCCCTTGGCGCACACGTAGACCACGATCGCGGCCTTGCCCGTCGGGCGTCCCGCCGTGACCTTCTCGCCGATGTCGACGCCGATGACGCCCGGCCGGGCCAGGAACTCGTCTTCGACCAGGCGCTTGATCGGCCTGATGACCTCGCGCGCGTTGTCGTCGAGGTAGCTCATAGCGACCTCCGTTCCCTTGTGACTCCATGAAACACGCCAAGTAGCGGTTCGTCACACGGAGTCACCCGAACAGCCGTTATGCCGCTAGAGCTGAACGCCTACGAACACCGGTTCCGGGTGCAGTTCCACACCGAACGCCGCCCGCACGCCGTCGCGCACCTCACGCGCGAGGTCGAGCAGGTCCTCGGTCGACGCGCCGCCGCGGTTCGTCAGGGCGAGGGTGTGCTTGCCGGACAACGAAACCCGGCCGCCGGCGCCCTGGTGTCCCTTGCGGAACCCGGCCCGTTCGATCAGCCACGCGGCCGAGAGCTTCTTCTGGCCGTGGCCCGCCGGGTAGCTCGGCACGTCGACGTCGGCGCCGAGGCGCTCGGCGATGCGGATCAGCACGCCGTTGAACGTCGCGTCGTCGACGATCGGGTTGGTGAAGAACGAGCCGGCGCTCCACGTGTCGTGGTCGGTGGCGTCGAGCACCATGCCCTTGCCGCGGCGCAGCTCCAGCACGGCCTTGCGGGCCGCGTCGGCCGGGACGCGTTCCCCTTGCGGCACACCGAGAACGCGCGCCAGCTCGCCGTAGCGGATCGGCGCGGACATGCCGCCGGAGGTCAGCGCGAACCGGGTGCGCAGCACCACGGCGTTGTCGGTGCCCTTGAGCGTGCTGGTGCGGTAGGCGAGGCCGAGCTTCGCGGCGGGCACCTGGTGCACCTTGCCGCTGCGGCGGTCCAGCAGGTCCACCGACTGGAGCACCTGGGAGATCTCGACGCCGTACGCGCCGACGTTCTGCACGGGCGTGGCGCCGTTCAGGCCCGGGATGCCGGACAGGCACTCGAGCCCGCCGAGGCCCTGCGCGACCGCCTCGGCGACGACGGAGTCCCACTCCTCGCCCGCCTCGACGGTGAACTGGACGATGCCGCCGCCCAGCGGGTCGAGCCGGAAGCCCTTGGTGGCGACGTGCACGACCGTGCCGTCGAACCCGCCGTCGGAGATCACGAGGTTGGACCCGCCGCCCAGCACGAGGACCTTCTCGTCGACGGCGGCGTCGGCTGTTCGCACGGCTTCGACCAGCTCAGCGGCGGTCGTGGCGTGGACGAACCGCGCGGCCGGGCCACCGAGTCGGAGCGTGGTGCGCTCGGCCAGAGGTACGGACTGCGTGGTGGTCACAGACGTCAACGGTAGCCTCCGCGACATGGCACGCCGCATCGAGCACCACACCACGTCACCCCATTCGGCGGAGAAGGTCTTCGGCGCGTTGACCGACGAGACCTTTCTGCGGGACCGGCTGGCCGCGATCGGTGGCCCCGGCTCGACCCTGGTGACGTTCGACCAGACCGACGAGCGCACGTCGTACCAGCTCAAGCAGGGTGTGCCCGCGGAGCACGTGCCGTCGGCGATCAAGGCCGCGCTCGGCGGTGACCTCGTGATCAACCGCACGGAGACGTGGGCGGCGGGCGCCGGCACGGTCGAGGTGCTGGTCCAGGGCGTTCCTGGCCGTCTCGAAGGCTCGTTCACGGTCCTGGACAACGGATCCGGCTCCAAGCTCACCCTCTCGGGGGAGGTCAAGGTCGGCATCCCGTTCCTCGGCGGCAAGATCGAGAAGCTGATCGCCGAGCAGGTCGCCGTGCTGCTCGACAAGGAGAGCGAGTTCACGTCCGAATGGCTCGCAAACCGCGGCTAGCGGCCGGCCGGGCCCGAGCGCTCGGCCTGCCGACGCGCGGCACGACCAACCCGAACCGCCTGCGCCGGGTCGACCGGTGGATGGCCGGGACGCTTGGTTCCTTCTTGAGGGATGCGAGCGACCCGCTGGTGGTGGACCTCGGGTACGGGGCCACGCCCATCACCACCGTCGAGATGGCCGCGCGGCTGCGGGTCGTCCGCCCCGACGTGCGCGTGCTCGGGCTGGAGATCGACACCGACCGGGTGGAGGCGGGCAAGGCGGTGGCTGATCCGCCTTGGCTGGACTTCCGGCGCGGCGGGTTCGAACTGGCCGGGGCCCGTCCGGTGTTGTTGCGCGCGTTCAACGTGCTGCGCCAGTACACCGAGGAGCAGGCGTTCGAGGCGTGGGACACGATGCTGTCGCGGATGGCGCCCGGCGGCCTGGTCGTCGAGGGCACGTGCGACGAGATCGGCCGTCGCTGCACGTGGGTGACGTTGTCGGCGGAGGGACCTTTGCGGTTCACGCTCGCGGTGAAGCCGTCCGCGATCGAGGTGCCGTCCGACGTGGCCGAGCGGCTGCCCAAGGCGTTGATCCACAAGAACGTGCCGGGTGAGCGCGTGCACGCCCTGCTGGCCGAGCTGGACGCCTGCTGGGCGACCGCGGCGCCGTTCGCCCCGTTCGGGCCGCGTGCCCGGTGGGTGGAGTCGGTGCGGCTGCTCGTGGAACGCGGCTGGCCGGTGCTCGACGACCGGAAGCGTTGGCGGCTCGGCGAAATCACGCTCGAATGGGCGGCCGTCGCCCCCTAGTGCCGCGTCAGTCGGCCTTTGCCCCGTGTTCGGTGTTCAGACGGTCGCATCGTGGTGCCGGCCCCGCGTCCCTGTACTGGTTGTACCGGGGCGCGGGGCCGGCGCCGCGAGGCGACCTGCTGAGCGCCGAAAACGCGGCGAAGGTCGGCTGACGCGGCACTAGGGTGGGGTGCGTGGACTTCGTCGCGCAGGTCGAGACCCAGGCTTCTTCGATGCGTTCGGCCGTTGTTCAGGCCGGTCCGGACGCCCCGGTTCCATCGTGTCCTGAATGGACGGTGCGCGACCTCGTGCGGCACCAGGCGGAGGTGCACACCTGGGCGGCGGAGGCCCTGGTCACCACCCCCGGCAACGGCAGGCCGAAGTGGCCGCACGCGCCCGAGGGCTTCGACGAGGCGCTCTCGTGGTGGGAGACGGGCCTTTCGCTGCTCCTGGACCGACTGCGCGAAACGCCGGCCGACCGTCCCGCGTGGACGTTCCAGGGCCCGATGCTCGCCGGTTTCTGGGCACGCAGGCAGGCCCACGAGACGTCGATCCACCGCCTCGACGCCGAACTGGCCACCGGCCGCGACCTGCCGGCCTTGACGTTCGACCCGGAGTTCGCCGCGGACGGCGTCGACGAGTACCTCACGGTGCTGGTGGGCCGCAGGATCGAACTGGGCTTCCCCGTCACCGGGACCGGCAGGCTGCTCGTGCACGCCGCCGACGCGGGCCGCACCTGGGAGGTCCGGCTGACCGAGAACGAGCCGCTGGTCGTCAGCGCCCCGCAGGACTCCGCGTTCGAGGAGGACGCCACCCTCGCGGGCACCGCGGACGCGCTCTACCGCCACCTCTACGGCCGTCCGAGCCACGCGATCGTGACCGGAGACGAGTCGCTGTTGGCGGCGCTGCCCAGGCCGTGAATACTTCTGCGGCGTGTCATCGCCTGAGCGTCGCTATGTGATCACCTTCGGCTGCCCGGACCGCACCGGCATCATCGCGAGGATCTCGTCGTTCCTCGCGGAGAACGGCGGCTGGATCGTCGAGGCCGCGTACCACACGGACCCTGAGACGGGCTGGTTCTTCACGCGCCAGGAGGTCCGCGCGGACTCCCTGCCGTTCGGCGTGGAGGATCTTCGTTCGAGGTTCGCCGACGTGGCCGCGTCCCTGGGCGCGCAGTCGACGTGGACGGTCACCGACACGGGCTCCCGCAAGCGCGTGGTGATCCTGGTGTCCCGCGAGGGCCACTGCCTCTACGACCTGCTGGCCCGCGTGGCCACCGGCGAACTCGACGTGGAGATCTCCGCCGTCATCGGCAACCACCCCGAACTCGGCGACATCACGCGCGCACACGGCATCCCGTTCCACCACGTGCCGTTCCCGGTCAACGACCCCGAGGGCAAGCAGGCGGCGTTCGCCCAACTGCGCCTCCTGGTCGAGAAGCACAACCCGCACGCCGTCGTCCTGGCCCGCTTCATGCAGATCCTGCCGCCCGAACTGTGCGCGACCTGGTCCGGGAAGACCATCAACATCCACCACAGCTTCCTGCCGTCGTTCATCGGCGCCCGCCCGTACCACCAGGCACACCGCCGAGGCGTGAAGCTTGTCGGCGCCACCTGCCACTACGTCACGGCCGACCTGGACGCGGGCCCGATCATCGAGCAGGACGTGATGCGCGTGCACCACGGCGACTCCGTGGCGGACATGGTGCGCAAGGGCCGCGACATCGAGAAGGTGGTGCTGGCGCGCGGGTTGCGGTGGCACCTCGAGGACCGCGTGCTGGTGCACGGCAACCAGACGGTGATCTTCTGAGCCGTTACCAGCTTTCCTTGCGGTAGACGGACTTCTCCGCGAAGTCGTCGTCCTCGCGCTGCGGTTTCTGTTGCGGCAGCCGGGTTTCCGGCGCGGGGACCGATACGTCGGTGTCCAGCTGGTTCGCGTGGCTGCCGACTACCTGCTGGAACTCTCCCAGCACGTTCGTCGCGGCCTTTTCACGGGCGGATCGGACCAGCGCGAGGACTTTCGCAGCCAGTTCGGCGTTGCCCTCGATCTTGAGGTCGAGCAGCGCGCCGTTCGCCGCGACCGTGACGGTGAGGGTCTTGTCCTCGCTCGTGACGGTCGTGCCGGCGGATTCGATGTTGCGGCGAAACGCGGTGGCGTTGCGCTGGAGTTCAGCCGTCTTGGCCTCGAAGTCGGCGAGCCATTCGTCGGGGGTCATCGCGCTGCTCATTTCTTGGTGGGACGAGGGCCGTACTTCTGGTTCAGCTCAGCCACTTGCGCTTCGTCGTACTTGTCAATCTTGATCGGACCGTTGAACATGATGATCGACTTGTCCGTTACCGGCTTCGGCGGAATCACTTCGCCCTTCACGATCCCTGCTGCGAGCGCGACGGTCGTGGTGCTTTGCCAGTAGTTCTTCTTCGCGATCTCGACCAGTTCCTGGACCAGCTCGTCAGATGCGGTCTCCGGCTTCAGGGCGGCCTCCAACCCGATGCCCGAGCTGTCGATCGAATGCGTGTACTCGTACCGGGCCTCGGCGACACCTGGCACCGCTCGCCACTCGGCCTCGATCTTCTTGCCCAGGTCGTCGTCCTCCTTGACGAAGGTGAAGGACTCCTTTCCCTCTCCGCCGCAGCTCGTCAGCAGAACGAGCGCGGACAGCGTCGCCAGGGTGTGGCGAAATCTCATTTCTCACCTTCACGGTCAACTCGGTAAGTGCGCATCTCGGACGAACTCCCGCCGATGAACGCCCCCAGGCCGTCCTTGTACCTCTGCACGGACGGATCCGATCCGCGATCCAGTTCCCGGGCCGCGTCCGTGTAGTTCTCCTGAATCTGATGATTCCCACCAACGGTGTTCTGCTGGTTGTCGAACTCCACGGTGGTGCGGTTCGGGCTGTCCGGATTCGCGGAGGCGTCGAGGTGCGGGACGATGTCGTTGCGGTTCTCCAGGGACAGCACCTGCACAGCCCCCGGAACCTCGATCCGCCCTACCGGAGAACCTGCGGTGAGCACGTGCGTCACGTTGTATCCGTTGGAGACCAGGTCCGTGGTCGCCTGCGCGGCCACGATGCCACCTTGGCTGTGGCCGACCAACATCACGGGCGCGCCAGTGTCCTGCGCCCCCGCCCGGCGCAACGCCTCCTCGATCCCCTTCTGCAGCACGGTGTTGTTGCCCGCCATGGCGTCGACGTTGGTACCGAGGTCGTTGGCACCCTTCGTCGTGAAGGGTGCGTTCCACTCCTTCGTGCCTGGGATGTCCACCACGTAGCCGGTCACCTTCCCGTTGGCATCCCGGATGATCTGGACGTCCAGGTTGGCCGGATCCGGGCTCAACTTGTCCTCGAACTTGTCGGAGCTGTTGCGCCGTGCCAAACCATCGAGGAGGTCGCCCAGGTTGCCGGGCGCGTCCGGGTTCGTGGTCCGTGAGTCCGTCACGACCGCGTCGCTGTCCGGGTAGGTCGCTGCCAGCAGGTCCAGGTTGGTGGCGAGGTCGACAGGGATGCCCAGGGCGCTGAGCATGCCCGGCGACATCCCGACGAGCGTGTCGACCATGCCGGGATGGTTGACCAGCCACTTCTGCCAGTCGCCGTCGTAGTTCAGGTACACGTCGGTCGCGATCGCGCCGCCGCCCAAGAGCGCGGCGGCGGCCGGGTTGGTGGCCACCGCAAGACCTGCGAACCAGCGGCTGGCGTCCAGGCCCTTGGCCGCCAGTTCGTCGGCCATTTCGTAGGCGATGCGGGTGGCCTTCAACGCTTCGCCGCGCAGGCCGATGCCCGCGGACGTCGCGGTCAGGCCGTTCGGACCGTCGAGTGCGACGGCCATGGCCGCCTCGAACTTGACCACGCCGCCGGGGTTGAGCAGCGACGACGCGAGCACGTCTGGCTCGACGAGGAACTTGTGGCCCGCGACGGCGGTCTTAAGGGTGTCGCCGGCGACGTCACCGGTGAGGTCGCCGAGCGCGGCCAGGTCGTCGTACTTGGCGGTGACGCCGCCCGCTCCGCCGCTGACGCCGATGTTCGAGATGGTCATGCCAGTGCTCCCGCCACTGCGGGCGCCACCCAGGTGCCCAGGTCCTCGCGGTCAGCCGGTTCGATCCGCACCATGCGGCGGTCCGTGCCATCGGGTTCGGGGTCGAGACCGCTCCAGCCACCGGCCGTGTGCACCCAGTTGACCTGGGAGGTTCCGCCGGTCCAGACGACGAGGCAGCGCAACGCTCCGTCGGTCTGTCCGGCCACGTCGCGTGCCAGCGAGGCTTCGTCGCCGGACAGGCTCAGCGCGTCCACCACGGCTGCAGGGCCATCCGGGTCGGTTGCGCGGAAGAGCCTGGCAGCGCCCATTTCCTGCAACGCCACCAACGGCAGGCGGCCGCGCAGGGGTTCGGCGTCCTGGACGCCGCCGAGGCGTGCTTCGAGGCTCACGGCGGCTTCGGGCTCTGGCACGGCGCGGATCAGCTCCTTGCCGAGGTCGACCGAGGCGAACATCGATAGCTCCACCGCGCCGTCACCCAACGCGAACAACGAGGCGCCCAACGGTCCGTTCACCGCGTGCACGCTGTGCGAAGCCTTGGCGCCGACGGACGCGATGGTGTCGAGCAGAACCGTTGGCCTGGCGAGGATCTGGAGATTCCGCTCGACCGAAGGATGGACCTCGGCCTCGTCGCCGACGCCGGTCACGACGCGCTTCTTGGTGAGCTCGGACTCAGCCGGTCCGATGTGGACGTCTGATGGCATCCAGTCCGGGGGCAGGTCTACACCGGTTTTCGAGACCAGGTAAGCGAATTCTCCGGACGACAGCACCAGGCGGTGCGGTGCCGGCGTCACGCGGGCACTCCCTGACCGCGCATGAACTCGCCGACTTCCAGCCACGCCTTGTCGCCGTGCGGCGGCAGGTTGTCCGGGCCCCACTTCCAGCCGGTCCACGGCGCCTGCGGTGGTTGCGGCTGCTGGCCACCACCGAAACCGAGCGCGTCGGCGACGCCGTTCGCGATGTCCTTCACGGCGTTGTTGAACGCGTCGACGGCGCGGTTGAACGTGTCGATCGCGCTCTTGAACCAGCCGGTGACGGCCTCCGCGATGCGTTTGATCGCGGCGATCATCTCGCGCACTTCCTGAGCGTGCTGCCGCAGCACCGCCGCGGCGCCGTCGAGGCCTTCCGCTGCCTTGAACAGCTGCCGCTTGTCGCCCTCGACCGTGTCGCGGCACCGGTCGGCCGCGATCGACTGCCACTGCATCCTGCGCGCCGCGTCGTTCATGTCGGTGCCGCGCGTGCGCACCGAGTCGGCGCGCTTCTCGATCTCGCCCGCGATGCGGTCCAGCTCGTCCGGATTGCCGTACATGCCCACTCCCCGTTCACTCGGAGTGAGCAAAACACAGCGGAGGGGAGACCCGCCCGGCGAACCGGCGAAGATGAGCGGAACTACTCAGCGGCCGGGTTCGAGTTCGCCTGCCTCCGAACGCGGCCCGTAGCGGCGTTCCATCTCGACGACGTCGCCGAGCTTGAACTTGACGTCGTCGCTGGTCAACAGCTCTGCACCGGTGGATGCCCGGAGCCGGACGCGGAAGTCGACCCGGCGACCGGTGCCCGTCCAGTAGTCGCGCCGGATGATCTCCATGGCCTCGTCGGCCTTCGCCTTGTCCGCGACGGTAGCCGTCACGCTGAGGTTCTGCCGGTGGTCCATGCCGGTCGTGTACTCCACCTCGACCGCAGAGATGCCGTCCTGCGACATCAGGTCGGACTCGATGCGGTCACCCAGGTCCTCGACCGTGTCGTCGGACGTGCCGCACGCGGTGAGGAGCAGCAACGGCGCCAGGAGCGCGAGGCGCTTCACTTGCTCGGCTGCGTCGGTCGAGGGCCGTAGCTGGCGGTGGGATCGCCGTCGAACTCGAGCCGCCCCTGGCTGATGGGTTCGGCTTCTCCCGGCTTGTCGGCGTAGGGCGGGTCGTCGGTGGAGTAGACGAGGTAGCCGGCGCCGATGTCACGCGAGGTGCCACGCCAGTAGTCGCGCTTCGCGATCTCGACCATTTCACCGACGGTGGTCAGGGTGATCTTGTCCGCGTGCACCAGGACCTCGACGGTCAGGCCCTCGCCGAGGTCGAGGCCGTGCCGGTACTCGAACTGGGCTGCGGCGACGTCCGGTCGTTCCTTCCAGTGGGCGACGATCTGCTTGCCGACGTCGTTGACGTCCGCGTTGAAGTTCTCGAGCACGCTGCACCCGGTCAGCAGCAAGAGGACAGGAAGAAGTCTGAGCATCGAGCACCCCCGCCGTGGATCTTGGCAGGGGTGCGTGACGCGTGCCCGGCGAACTCAGATCTTGTTCGCCGCCATGCCCACCGCCTCGACCAGCCACCCGGCGTCCGCCGCCGACATCACGGCGGGCGGGGTGAAGCTGACCGTGCGGCCGCGGAAGTCGGCGAGCACGCGGGACCGCAGCAGTTCGGCGGTGAAGACGTCCGCCGCCCGCTGGTCGGGCAGTTCGACGCCCAGCAGGAGCCCGCGGCCGGTCGCATGCGCCTTGCCGGCGGTGACGGCGCGCAGGCCGTACAGGAGCTCGTCGCCGAGCAGTTTGGCCCGTTCGACCAGGCCTTCGGAGGCCGTGACGCGCAGGCAGGCGTTGACGGCGGCGGAGGCCAGCGGGGAGACCGCGTCGTGGCCTCGCCACAGCGGCACCTCGACGGCGGCCGAGGCGACGACCGCGGCAATCGGCAGCACGCCGCCGGACAGGCCCTCGCCCACCAGCATGATGTCCGGGGTCACGCCGTCGAGGTCCACGCCCCACCACACGCCGAGGCGGCCCAGGCCGGAGCGGGTCTCGTCGACGACGAGCAGTGCGCCTGCCTCGCGGCACGCCTCGGCGACGTTGCTCAGGTAGCCGGTGGGCGGGAGGGCGACGCCGCGGACCGGTTCGACCAGCACGCAAGCCGGTGGGCCCGAGGCGAGGACGGCGCGCAGCGAGTCGATGCCGCCGTACGGGACCTCGCCCGTGGTCAGGACACGTGGGCGGCCGTTGGCCTGGGCGAGGGCGACGGCGAACTGGGCGGCCTCGGAGGCCGAGGGAAAAGTGTGGATGTGGTCGAGTCCGTTGGGGGTGACCAGGTCGAGCATCAGGCGGTCCAGCAGGGACGGCCGGCGCACCTGGCCGACCACCGCCTGCACCACGGCCGGGTGGGCGTGGCCGAGCAGGGGGACTCCGTACCCGCCGCAGTCCAGGTACTCGACTCGGTGGGGATCTACCACTCGGGCGCCTCTGGCGGCGCAACCGGTCAGCTGTTCGGTAGCCATTGCGGGGACCTCTCTCGGGCAGCGCGGCCCGCGGCCGCTCGTCTCGGGATGGCGAGCGGACCTGAGTTCCCACCAAGAGATTCGGATCCCGGGCCCTGTTGGTTCGCCCGGGGCATAGGCTTTTTCCCGTGCGGACCGAAATCACCGACCTCGACCAGCTGCGCGCAGCCCCTGACCTGCGCAAAGCCGTCATCATCGGACTGGACCTGCATCGCGAGGACGTGCGGGTGCCGATGGACGGTGCCCTGCTGCTCGGATGCACCCTCAGCGAGACCATGCAGCGCAGGGCGGAGGCCGCCGGGGCGTTGATCTTCCCGGTCATCCCCGACCTGCCCTACGACGTGTACCGCTCCGCCCTCTACACGCCCGCGGAACTGTTCGCGGGCTTCGACCCCGCCGACCCGAAGTCCTACGCCGACACCCCCGACGCGGCCATCTACAAGCACAGCAAGCAGCAGGGCCACCACCCCGACCCGTTGCACGCGCTGGCCGAACGCCTGCACGACCACTCGATCACCGAGGCCCTCGACGAGACGCTGACGGGCTCGCCGGTCGCGGTCATGGGCGGCCACGCGCTGGCCCGCGGCTCCGAGGGCTACCGCAACGCCGTCACGCTCGGCGCGGCGCTGGGCAACGCGGGCTTCACCGTCCTGACCGGCGGCGGACCGGGCGCCATGGAAGCGGTGCCGCTGGGCGTGCGCCTGGGTTCCGCCGACTCCGACGTGCTCGAACTGCTGGCGCGGGCCCCTTCGTTCGGCCACGACGACGAGTCGATCGGCCGCTGGCTCGCGGCGTTCCCCGAGATCCGCAGCTTCGACACCCCGCGCACGATCGGCATCCCGACCTGGTTCTACGGCCACGAACCGCCCAACCCGGCCTGCGAACTGCACGCGAAGTACTTCGCGAACTCGGTGCGCGAAGAAGGCCTGCTGACCGTCGCGACCGGCGGCATCGTCTACACGCCGGGCAAGGCGGGCACGGTCCAGGAGGTCTTCCAGGACTTCACGCAGAACTACTACGGCAGCGTCGGCCCGGCCGCGCCCATGATCTTCCTGGGCAGGGACTTCTGGACCGACGAGGTCCCGGCCGCGCCGCTCGTGCAGAAGCTCGCGGCGGGCCGGGAGGCCGAGCAGTGGATCCTCGTCACGGACGACATCGACGAGGCGATCGCACTGCTGACCAAGTACGCGGGTGCCCGCTGACAGCTAACCCTTACCGCCCGAGTTCGGCGGTCAGACGGGTGCATCGTGGTGCCCTGCTGAGCGTCGAACTCGGCCGGTGAGGATTGCGGTCAGCGGGCGAGCTCCGGCAACACCTCGGCGCCGGTGAGCTTCATCAGCACGTCGCCGGGGATCAGGATCTTGCTGCCCCGGATGCCGCTGCCCACGATCAGTTCGGGGGCGGCGGCCACCTCCGGCGACACGAGGATCGGCCAGTCCGCCGGCACCCCGACGGGCGTGATGCCGCCGTACTCCATGCCCGTCAACGCCACGGCCTCGTCCATCGGCGCGAACGACGCCTTGCGCGCGTCCAGCCGTTTGCGGATGACGCCGTTCACGTCCGCGCGCATGGTCGCCAGCACCATGCAGGCTGCATGACGAACGACGTCGCCGCGCTTGCCCGCGACGACCACGCAGTTGGCCGAGGCTTCGAGCGGCGAGCCGTAGTGCGCGCAGAACTCCGCGGTGTCAGCGAGCGTCGGATCGATCTCGGCGACGGCGACGCGGTCGGCGCCGTCCAAAGTCTTGAGCGCGGCCGCGACGGGCTCGGGCACCAGGTCGAGGCGGGAAAGCACAGGTACGGGTTCGAGAGACCCGGCGATGGTCCACACGGTATCCATTGTCGCTGCTCCGCAGACTCCGGCGAACTCGCCTGGCAGCTGGTCGTCCGGCCACCGCTTCGCCGCGATTGGGCTCCGCCGAATCACGACGAAGGGGCGACCGGACGACCAGCGCGAGTTCGCACCATCCTGCCAAATGCTGTTTGACTTTGACGTTGCGTCAACCTCTACCTTCGATTTCAGAGCGCGAAGGGGGAAACCGAAATGGCCTGGTCGATTGCCCAGGTGGCCCGGATGTCGAAGGTGACGTCCAGGACGCTGCGGCACTACGACTCGATCGGCCTGCTGCCGCCGGCCTGGATCGGCGACAACGGTTACCGCTACTACGAGAAGGAACAGGTGCATCGCCTGCAGCAGATCCTGCTGCTGCGCGACCTCGGCCTGGGCCTCGACGTGGTGGCGGACATGTTGAACGGCACGAACCAGCTGACCGTCCTGCGCAACCACCACCGGTGGCTCCAGGACGAGCGGCAACGACTGGACCGGCTCGCCAACACCGTCGCGCGGACGATCGAAGAACTGGAAGGAGGGGACGAAGTGAAGATGGAAGAGCTGTTCGACGGCTTCGACGCGAAGAAGCAGGAACGGCACGAGGCCGAACTCGTCGAGCGCTACGGCGAGGGCGTCAAGGAGCACCTCGCCGAGAGCAAGAAGAAGCTCAAGGGCTGGACCAGGGCCGACGCGGACCAGTTCATGGCCCAGTGGCGGGAGATCGCCGAAGGTCTCGGTGCGCTGTTCGTCGCGGGCACGGCGGTCGACGCCGCGCAGACGCAGGAGCTGATCGACCGCCACTACCACTGGATCTGCCTGAGCTGGACGCCCAACCGGGAGTCCTACAAGGGCCTCGGCGACCTGTACGTCGACTCGGACGAGTTCCGGGTCAACTTCGAGGTCGGCGGGGACAACATGGCCGAGTGGGTTCGTGACGCGATGGCCCACTACGCCGAGACGCGGCTGGCCTAGCCGGGGTGCGGGAGCTGCAGATCCCGCATCACCCAGGCAGCACGGCCTTCGAAAGTCAGCCCAGGTCGAACGCCTTCAGGGCCTCGCGGTTGAACGCCGGCAGGTCATCGGGGTTGCGGGACGTCACGAGCGTCCACCCGTTCATGTCGCACACCCGGACCTCCTCGTCGGCCCAGTCGCCGCCCGCGTTGCGGATGTCGGTCTGCAGGCTCGGGAACGAGGTCAGCATCTTGCCGCGCACCACACCGGACTCGACCAGCAGCCACGGCCCGTGGCAGATCGCCGCGATCGGCTTGCCGGCGGCGACGAGGGCCTTCACCAGCTCGACCGCCTCGGGTTCCATCCGCAGCAAGTCGCTGTTGGCGACGCCGCCGGGGATCACCGCGCCGTCGTAGTCGGCCGCGCTCGCGTCGGCGAACGTCGTGTCGACCGGGAACGCGTCCGCGGGCGTCAGGTGGTTGAAGCCGCGCACCTCACCCAGCTTCGGCGCGAGCAGGCGCGGTACGCCGCCCGCCTTCTCGACGTGCGCCCACGGATCGGTGAGCTCGACCTGCTCGATGCCTTCCGCGGCGACCAGGAACGCGATCTTCTTCTGTTCAGCCATGCACTTCGGCTACCCGCCGAAGAACGAGACCAACCGATGCCTGATGTCGTTCCGATGGGTGATCATCGGCGACGGCGAGTCGATCAACCACAGCTCGCCGTGCGGGAACGCCGCCGCCGTCGCCTTGGCCACCGACTCGGGGTGCAACGGATCACCGACAGCCCCAATGACCAGCACCGATGTCGAAACAGCCGCCAGCAACGACACGTCGGCCACCGCGACCTGACCGGGCAACTGCGAGGCAGCGGCCTCCAACCGCTTCAAGGCCACCCGCCGCTCCGCCACGTAGATCGGCGGCCCGACGGTCAGGTCCGAGAGCTGCTGCAACGTGAACGACTCGTGCCGCTGGTCCAGCACCGCGGGCAGCAACAGAGCCACCCGCGAAAACCGGTCGGGCTCAAGAGACATCAACCGAACGAGAGCACCGGCCCCGAGAGACACCCCGACGGCCTGCGAGGCGGCAACCGAGCCCAGGTCGGCGGCGATCGTGCCGTAGTCCCAGTACCCAGGAGGCGCGTCGGGCGCGGCCCCGTGCGACGGCAACGTCACGACGACGCGGGTGCCGGGCAGGCCGGAGGCCGGAATGCGCGCCTCGCCGGGTGTGGCTCCCAGGCCGTGGGCGACCAGGGTCACCGGCGAGCCGGAGCCGTAGGAGTGCGTGATCACCAGCGAGGGCCGCGCTGGACCTCGATCAGGCGCGGGCGGACGTCCACCATGTAGACGAGCACCGCGATCAGGCCGGCGAGCCAGAAGATCGAACCGGCGCCGCGCGGCTCGAACAGCAGCAACGCCGCTGTCCCACCGCCGGTGATGCCGAGCCAGGCGGGCTTCGTCATCTTCTCGATCGCGGTGTACGCGTCCGGCCGCTGGCTCACCGCGTGGAAGAACGCGAACAGGCCGAAGAAGCTGAACACCACATCGGCGAGGAAGAGCACGAGGTAGTCGAGGTACCAGATGCTGAGTGGCGGCAGGTAGAACACAGGACCACCCTACGTGCCGGTACGCGAAGAGGGGAGCGGCCCTGGTAGGACCGCTCCCCTCTAGATCAACTCATCGGCGACCCGCTCGATCCGAGGCCGCCGCGCGACTCACTTGGCGGTGGTCGGCGTGGTCTTCTTCGCGGCGGCCGCGGTGGTGGTGCGGGTCGTGGTGGCCGGCTTGCGCGGCGCCGTGCGGTTCGCGGTCTTGCGGGCGGTGCTGCGCACCTCGTGCGCGACCTCGCCACCGGCCTCGACGACCTCTTCGGCCAGCTTCTCGGCGGCGTCCTCGACCTCGTGGGCGACCTTCTCGCCGACCGAACGGGTGCGGCGGGTCACCTTGCCGAGGACGTCGTCCGCGAGGACCTTGGCGTCGGCGGCGGCGGACTCGGCGCGCTTCTGCGCGGCCTCGACGGCCTGCTCGACCTGCTCCACGGCCTGCTTCACCTGCGGCTGGGCCTTGATCTGCTCCAGCGTCTGCTCGCCCTGGTCGGCGAGGTAGGTGTACAGGTTCACCGCGGAGGCGGTGTAGGCGTCGACGAGCTTCTTGAGCTCGGCCGGCTGCAGCTTCTCGCGCAGGTCCTTGAGCTCGTTCGGGATGTCGACGGCCTGGCTGCGGGCCTCGTCGGCACGCTCCTTGGCCTTGTTCAGGGCCTCGACCACGGCCTTGGCGGCGAGGTCACCGGCTCCGAGAGCGGCGAGCAGCGCCTGGCGTGCGGCGTGGGCGCCCTGCTCGGCGGCCTTGCGAACGTCGTCCTGGGTGAGCTTCGGCATGGAGATCAGTCCTCCTGTTGGTTGGCGGTGTTCTCCCGCCGGAAAGATTCGTAAACGTCGAGCAGCACCTGCTTCTGCCGCTCGGTCAGATCGGTCGCGGCGACGATGGCGTCCGCCAACGCACCGCCTTCGCGCTGCTGGAGGATCCCGGCCTCGACGTAGAGCACTTCGGCCGAGATGCGCAGCCCCTTGGCGATCTGCTGAAGGATCTCCGCACTGGGCTTGCGCAGTCCTCGCTCGATCTGGCTGAGGTATGGGTTGGAGACACCTGCTTGCTTTGCCAACTCCCGCAAGGAGATCTTGGCGGTGTTGCGCTGCTCGCGGATGTACTCACCGATGTTGCGGCCGAGGTCCGCGACTGCTTTGTCGATGGACTTGTCCACTGTTCCCGCTCCCGTTCCTCGTGCCACCAACCACGTTAGCGACGAGTGCTAGCAGTTGCAAGCACCCTGCTAGCAATCGCTGCGTGGGCTCCGCCACAGCGTTACCGTGGGAGGTGTCATGGACGACGCCGGGGCCTTGCGCGCCGAGCTGGCGGACCACCTGCTCGGCGTTGGAGCCCTGCACGAAACCAAGTGGCACAAGGCTTTCAAGGCCGTCCCGCGGCACGTGTTCCTGCCCCGGTTCTACCGCCAGCTGCACACCGGCGACTGGGAACGGGTGACCAGCGCCCATCCCGGCTGGCTCGACCTGGTCTACGCCGACCGGGTCTGGGTTACCCAGTTCGACGGCGACGACACGGTGACCGGCGGCACACCGACGTGCTCGTCGAGCATGCCCACGATCATGGCGATCATGCTGGAGGCATTGGAAGTCCACAACGGACAGTCGGTGCTCGAGGTGGGCACCGGCACGGGCTACAACGCGGCTCTCCTCTGCCACGCCGTGGGTTCCGGCAACGTGACGACGATCGACGTCGACCCGAACATCTCGCGACGGGCCAGCGAACGCCTGCACGCCAACGGTTTCCACCCAACCTGCGTGACGGGTGACGGCGCAAGGGGCCATCCCGGGCACGCGCCCTACGACCGCGTGCTGGCCACCTGTTCCGTCGCGACCGTCCCGAACGCCTGGCTGGAACAGACGCGGCCGGGCGGCCTGGTCGTCACGACGCTGCACCGCCCGATCGGCGCGGGCCTGGTCCGGATCGTCTCGAACGGCGACGGCACCGGCGAGGGCCGCGTGCTCAACGAGGACGGCCGGTTCATGCCGTTGCGCGCGCACGCCCTGCCGACGGCGCTCGCCGGAGCAGGCGACTACGACCGTCGCGCCACCTCGATGCGACTGAACACCGTCACCGATCCGGCGAGCCCGTTCGAGTTCTTCGCCGGCATCGCGTTGCCCGGCGTCGTGGCGGGTCAGGACTGGCTAGCCCATTCGGACTCTTCGTGGGTGCATCACCGCGGCTCGCACGTCGACCAGGGCGGCCCGCGCCGGCTCTGGGACCTCGCCGAGCAGGCCGCCGCGCAGTGGCACGACCTGGGCGAACCCCGCCGCGCGGACTTCGGGATCACGATCACCGGCGACGCCCAGCACCTCACGTTGGGCGAACTGCACTGGCATCTGTGATCAACAACCAAACGTCACGACACGGGTCACTGAATCGACCCCGGGCGGATGCGGTGCGTCATGATTCGACGCATGTCCAGATTCCGTCAGCAGGCGTTGCTGACCGGCTGCGTGCTGACGGCCGTGCTCACCGCGGCCGGACTGTTCGTCACCGACCACGGCATCAACCCGCACCTGTGGCTGATCGTGCTCGCGCTGGCGTTCCTGGGCTTGCTGGCCGTGCTCGACCCGTGGGTCAAGCGCAGGCACAACGCCGCCCTCAGCACCGACGAGCACCTGGACGCGGCCTGCCGGGCCCTCGCCGTCGGCCTGCAGGCGCAGTGGAACGAGGAGGTCCGCTCGCGCGGCCTCACCGACCCGGACGTGCTCGACCTGCACTGGCTCGCACCCGAACTCGACGTGAGCGACGAGCCGGACGCGCCGCCCGGACGCAGTGACGCCGTCGTGGGCGCGTTCGAACGGCAGATCAACCGCCGCCTGGTGATCATCGGCGAGGCCGGCACCGGCAAGTCGACGGTCGCGATGCTGCTGACGTGCGGCCTGCTCGACCGCTACGACGGCGGCATGGTCCCGGTGCTGTTGCCGCTGTCGACGTGGAACCCGGCGGTCGAGGACATCCGCACCTGGCTCACCCGCAGGCTTTACGAGGACCACCCGGCGCTGCGCAACACCGAGCTGTACGGCAGCTACGCCGGTGACCTGTTGGTGGAGCAGCACAAGGTCCTGCCCGTGCTGGACGGTCTCGACGACATCCCGGCGCACCAACGCGCGGACGCTCTCGCCCGGATCGCCAAGGCGTTCCCCGCCAAGCGCCCGATGGTGCTGACCTGCCGCACCGACGAGTTCGCCTCCGCCGTGCGGCTCGCCGGTCCGCTGCCCGGCGCCGACGTGGTCGAACTGGCCCCGCTCGACCTGGACGAGGTCGCCGCCTACCTGCGGGCGAGCGCCGACAGCTGGGGCGCGGCCCGCTGGGAGCCGGTGTTCATCCAGCTGCGTGAGGAACCCGACGGCAGGCTCGCGGACGCGCTGTCGACGCCGCTCACGATGTGGCTCGCCAGCATGGTCTACGCCGACAGCGAGGCCGAGCCGACCGAACTGCTCGACCGCGGCCGTTTCCCGGACGCACGCGCGATTTCCGACCACCTCTGCGACGAACTGGTGTCGCGCGCTTACGGCAACAGGGCGTTCGCGCACCACGCCAAGGCCACGCAGGTCTGGCCCCGCGACCGGGCCCGCAAGTGGCTCGAGTTCCTGGCCCACGAGATGCGCGACCGCGGCATCCGCGAACTGGCCTGGTGGGAGCTGCGCCGGTCGGTCGGCAACACGTGGCTCGCGGTGCTCGGCGCGCTGGTGCTGGGCGCGATCGGCGGGTTCGGCGTCGGCTGGCTGATGGCGTACTCGATCACGCCGTCGCTCGCCCCGATCACCGGCCTGGTCGCGGGCATCGCCGTCGGCGCGGCCGCGTTGACGGCCTCGCACGAGCGCAAAGCCAAGCCACGCCTGGGGATCTGGCGCAGCCTGCTGCTGGTGCCGGGTGTGCTCGGCCTGGCCGGTGGCCTGGTTTTCGGGGCCCTGTACGGACTTTCCGCCGGGCTCGTGGTCGGCCTCGGTCTGGCCGTCGCGACCGCGCTGCGGTTCGCGTTGTCGAGCGCCGCCGAGCTCTCGCAGGCCTCAAGTCCACAGTGGACGATGGCGCGCGACCGGATCGCGGTGTGGACGGGCTCGCTGGTGCTGGCCGTGGTGTTCGGCTCGGCGGCGGCACTGGTGTTCGGGCCCGGCCAGACGGGCATGGTCGGTCTGGGCCTCGCCTCCGGCCTGATGCTCGGGTTCGCACTGGCCGTCCTGCACCTGCGCTGGTGGTGGTTCACCGTGGCGCGGATCTGGTTGGCACTGCGCGGAAAGCTCCCGTGGGAGCTGATGGTCTTCCTGGAGGACTCGCGCAAGCTCGGCGTGCTCTGCCGGGCGGGGGCCTGCTACCAGTTCCGGCACGGGCTGGTGCAGGACCGCCTGGCAGAGCACGAGTCGACGAGCAGGACTACTCGGTCCGCAGGCCAAGTGCTCCGGTCGCCCTTCTCAGCGAAGGCAACGTCAGAGCAGTGACCGCGAACACCAGCGCCATCGAGGCGACGGTGAGCGTGGCGAGGCCCTGCCAGTCGTAGGCGACCTCGGCGTCGAACACCCGCGTCACCATCACGCCGAGCAGCACGCCGGTGCTCACCGCGATCACCGTGGACAGCACCAGCGGCACGCCGTTCTGCCACAGCAACGACCGCGCGAGCGTGCCGCGCGGCACGCCGCTGGCCGCCATGACCGCGAGCGAACGACGCCGCTCCCGCACCTGCTCCAACGCCATGACCAGCAACGACGCCCCGGCGAGCAGCAGCGTGAGCAGCGAACCCCCGATCAGCGCCTGCCGGACCAGGCCGAAGATCATCTCTACCTCGGACGTGTCGTCCTGGCCGAAGTAGTACGCGTGCACCCGCCAGCCGAAGGGGGCGATGGCGTTGCGCAGGTGCTCGGCGGCGTCCGGCACCGCGAGGTCCAGCTCGGCCTGGAACTGGGGCTTGGACGAGGACAGGTCGAGGCCCCTGGCCGCGGCCGGGGTGAGGTAGATGCCGGGCCAGGTGCCGCGCACTTCCTCCAACTGCGGCACGGTCCACGCGCCCTTGCCCTCGACCGTGATCACGTCGCCGGACTGCGGCTGGGCCGAGGCCCGCGCGAACCGCACCACGTAGGCCTTGCCGTCCGTGCAGTCCGTGACGTCCGCCTGCGACCTCAACGCCGTGCACGTGCCGATGGCGATGTCCGTCGCGCGGTGGTCCGGCAGGTCCCCGAGCACGCGGTCGAGCACCTGCACGGACCGCACGCCCTCGCTGGCCGCCACCGCGTCCCTCAACGAGGTGGTGCCGAAGCCCTCCTTGGGCGTCAGCGAGACGAAGTTGCGGACCGAATCCCGTTGCTCCTCGGCGAGCACGTCCTTCTCCACGCTCGCGACGATGACCTGCAACGTCACCGTGCCCGCGAGCACCACGGCCACCCCGCCGACGACCCGCGCCGCCGTGCCCGCGTCGAGCTGCAGCCTGCGCACCGCGAGCTGCAACGCGGGCGTCGCGCCGCGCATCCAGTTCGCGACCCGTTCCACGAGCCACGGCAGCAGCACCGGGATGCCCAGCATCAGCAGCACCACCCCGCCGACCACGTAGAACTGGTACGACGAGTTCCCGGCGGCGACGGCGCCGGACTGGCTGACCAGCAGGGCGATGCCGGCCGTCGCCGGCACGAGGCGCCACCACAGCCTGCGCCGCACCGGCTTCTGGTACCGGACCACGCCCAGCGGTTCGATGATCGTGCGGCGCATGGCGAACAGCGACGTGAGCACCGCCAGCACCGGCACGGCCACCAGCACCAGCGCGGCGAGTCCCGGCGTGGGCAGGAGATCGCTCGGGTAGATCGCGAGTTCGGCGACCGGGATGTCGTCGGCGAGTGGCCGGGCCGCGAAGAAGAACGCGGTGCCGAACACGAGCCCGGCGAGCGCGCCGACCAGCGTCTCCCCGGACGCGATCAGCCGCACCCGGCCCGCCGCCGCACCGACCAGTCGCAACGCCGCGAGCCTGCGGTCGCGCTGGGCCGCCGCGAGCCGGGTCGCCACGCCGACGAACACCAGCACGGGGAACAGCAGCACGACGATGCCGACGAGGCTGAGCATCCACAGCACCGGGTCGAGGCCACGGCGTTCGAAGGTCTCGCCGAACGCGTAGACCCCGTTGTTCCCGCGGTCGGCGATCGTGCTGTCGCCCGCGTAGAACAGCAGGTCGTGCGGCCCGATCAAGCCCGCCTGGCCGATCGTGCCGATCACCTTCTGCGGGAACCGCGGCTTGAGCAGCGCGGCGTCCGGCGAGGCGAGCAGCTCCGCGAGAGCCGGCGACAGGACGATCTCGCCGTCCTTCGGCAACCGCTCGAGCCCCGGCGGCACAGGCGCGTTCTCCGTGCGCGCGTTGACGAACGTGCCGGGGATGTCCTCCGACCGGAAGTGGACGTACATCTCCTCCATCAGCAACGGCGCCGGTCCGCTGCCCTGGTTCACGTCGTTGAGCGCGTCCGCCCGGCCGTCGCGCACCTGCAGCGCGTTCGGGATGGCGGCGGCGAGCAGCAGCACCGCCACGCACAGGCCGATGCCGACGCCTTGGAGCACGAGCCGGCCCCACGACTTCCGGCTGCCCCCGACGGCCAGCCGGACGCCGAGCGCCAGATCGTCGATCATCTGCCTCATCCGGCGAACTCCGCGTCCCTGGCCTTGCCGTCGCGCACGACGACCTCGCGGTCGGAGTAGGCGGCGACGCGGGCCTCGTGCGTGACCAGCACGACCGCGGCACCGGTGTCCCTGGCGGCCGTCGTGAGCAGGTGCATCACCCGCTCGCCGTTCAGCGAGTCGAGCGCGCCGGTCGGTTCGTCGGCGAAGATCACCTTCGGGCCGGTGACCAGGGCTCGGGCGATCGCGACGCGCTGCCCCTGACCGCCGGAGGTCTCGCCGGGCCGCTGGTCGGCGACGGTGTCGACCTCCAGCTTGGCCATCCACTGCAGCGCGAGGCGTTCGGCGTCCCTGCGCTTCTGGCCGCTGAGCCGCAACGGCAGCGCGACGTTCTCCAGGCAGGTCAGCTCCGGCACGAGCTGGCCGAACTGGAAGACGAACCCGAAGTCGGTGCGCCGCAGTTCGCTGCGGTCGCGGTCGGACATCGCGGTGAGTTCGCGGTCGCCGTAGCGGACCACGCCGGAGTCCGGCGGCAGGATGCCCGCGATGCAGTGCAGCAGCGTGGACTTGCCGGAGCCGGACGGCCCCATCACCGCGACGATCTCGCCCGCGCGGATCGTGAGCGCGGCCCCTTCGAGCGCGTGCGTCTTGCCGAACGACTTGTGCAGGTCCTGCGCGACCAACAGGCTCATCTCGCGACCTCCTCGGCGAGCTTGTCGACGCGGGCGGCGGTGAGTTCGAGCCACCGCAGGTCCGCTTCGAGGTGGAACAGGGCGAAGTCGCAGATCAGCTGGTCGGCGAGGTCACCGTCGGCCTTGCGCTTGGTGAGGTCGCGCATGGTCGTGAGGTGTGCGGCGCGCTGGGTGTCGAGCACCTCCGCCGCGCTGCGGCCGGACAGCAGCGCCAGCACGACCTTCGTGAAGAGCGTGTTCTGCAGGTACGGCTCCGGCTTCTCCGGCGTGCCGAGCCAGCGTTCGACGTCGGTGACCCCGGCGTCGGTGATGGCGTACCGCTTGCGCTCCGGACCGTCGCCCGCCTCGACGCCCGCCTCGGTCACCAGACCGTTCTTCAGCAGTCGCGACAGGGTCGAGTACACCTGGCCGTACGCGAGCGGCCGGGCCTGACCGAAACGCTCGTCATATGCGCGCTTCAGGTCGTATCCGTGCCTTGGACCGCCCTCTAGCAGCCCCAACAGTGCGTGTCCGATCGACATGGGAAGCACTATACACACGATGTATACACCCGGTGTATTCCTCGATGCCCTGACGGGCAACCGCCGTGGCGCCTACAGTGGTGGGGTGACTGGTCTGACTGTCGGCTGGGATCACGACGTCGAGCTGTTGCTCGACTTCCTGAACACTCGACACGTACTGGACAGTGAAGCCTCCTGGCGCGCATGGGTGACCGAGCGCGGCCTCGGGCGGAGCAGTGAACTCGCGCAGGCGCGCGCCGCTCGTGCGGCGCTGCGGTCGTCCATCGAGGGGTCCTCAGGACCTCAGACGGCCGCGGGCGTCGTGCACATCGAGCTGACCGACGGCGTTCCGGTGCTGTCCAGCTCGGACGCGCTCGGCGCGGTGCTCGCCGCCTCGGCCCGCCTCGCGGTGCTGGGCTCCTGGGAGCGCTTCAAGATCTGTCCGGCCGAGGATTGCCTGAGCGCGTTCTTCGACCGTTCCCGCAACCGCTCGCGCACCTGGTGCTCGATGCAGGTGTGCGGGAACCGCGAGAAGGCCCGCACGTTCCGAAAACGCACCCGCGATCTTCAGAACAGCACGTTGGCCACGGTGTAGATCACCAGGCCGGCGAGCGCACCGACCACGGTGCCGTTGATCCGGATGAACTGCAGGTCCCTGCCGACCTGCAGTTCGATCTTGCGCGAGGTCTCCTCGGCGTCCCAGCGCTCGACCGTGTCCGTGATCAGCGTGGTGATCTCCGCGCGGTAGTTCTGCACGACGTACCCGGCGGCCTGCTCCAGCCAGCCGTCGACCTTGGCGCGCAGCTCCGGGTCGTTCGTGAGGTTCGTGCCGAGCGTGATGATGCCCTGGGTGACGCGCTTGCGGAGTTCGCTGGACGGGTCCTCGGCGGCGTCGAGGAGCATCTTCTTGGCCGTGCCCCAGGCGCTGCTGATGACCTTCTGCACGTCGGGGTGGTTGATCACCTGCTGCTTGACCTGCTCGGCGCGTTGCATGGTGGCCGGGTCGGTCTGCATGTCGGCCGAGAACTCGATCATGAACTGGTCGACGGCGAGGCGCATCGGGTGGTTGACGTCGGTCTTGACGGCCCACGCGAAGTTGACGAGCTCGGTGTAGACCTTGTCGCCCAGCATGGAGTCGACGAACTTGGGCGACCAGGTGGGCGCGCGGTCCGTGACGATGAGGCTGACCTTGTCGTAGTTGTCGCGCACCCACTCGTAGGCGCGGTCGCACATGAGGTCGACGAGCTTGTGGTGCGCGCCGTCGCTGAGGACCTGGCCGAGCAGCTTGCCGAGCGGCGGGCCCCACGGCTGAGCCGTGACCCGTTTGACGATCGCCTGCTCGAGGACGGCCTGTACCTCCTCGTCCTTGAGCACGGTGATCGCGCCCTTGAGGACGTTCGACAGCTCGTTGGTGATGCGTTCTGCGTTCTCGGGTTCCTTGATCCACGCACCGGCGCGTTCCGCGATGCCTGCCCTGCGGAGCTTGTCCTGCACCACTTCCGGGCTGAGGAAGTTGACGCCGACGAAGTCGCCGAGCGTCTGGCCGAACATGTTCTTGCGCTCGGGGATGATCGCAGTGTGCGGGATCGGCAGGCCGAGAGGCCTTCTGAACAGCGCCGTGACCGCGAACCAGTCGGCGAGCGCGCCGACCATGCCCGCCTCGGCCGCCGCCCGGACGTACCCGACCCAGGCCCCCTCGAACGCGTGCGTGCCGAAGAAGATGACCGTCGCGCCTATCAGGAAGCTCGTCGCGACGAGCTTCATCTTGCGCAGGTCGGTGCGCTTCTGCTGGTCAGCGGCGGTCAGTTGCTCCACGACACCATTGTCCGTGAAGATCCTGCGTTGTGCGGGTACCAGCGCTAGTTCCCCGGTTGCAGCCGTTCACGTCGACCATCTTCGCGGAGATGACGGCGCTGGCCGTGCAGCACGACGCCGTCAACCTCGGTCAGGGCTTCCCCGACACCGACGGTCCCGCGTCGATGCTCGCGGCGGCCCAGTCGGCGATCGCGTCGGGGGTGAACCAGTACCCGCCCGGCCCCGGCATGCCGGTGCTGCGCCGCGCCGTCGCTGCTCACAGGTCTCGCTACGGATTGTCCTACGACCCCGACACCGAGGTGCTGGTCACCGTCGGTGCGACCGAGGCGATCGCGGCTTCTCTGCTGGCTCTGGTCGAGGCCGGCGATGAAGTGATTCTGATCGAGCCTTACTACGACTCTTATGCCGCTTCGGTGGCTATGGCTGGTGCGACCCGTGTGACCGTTGGTCTGCGTGAGGACGCGTCTGGCCGTTTGGCGTTGGACGTCGATGCATTGCGTGCGGCCGTGACGCCACGGACGCGTGCGGTGCTGGTGAACTCACCGCACAACCCGACGGGCACCTTGTTCCGCTTGGAGGAGCTCCAAGCCATCGCTTCCCTGTGCGTCGAGCACGACCTGCTGGCGATCACCGACGAGGTCTACGAGCACCTGGTGTTCGACGACCTGGTCCACATCCCCCTCGCCTCCCTGCCGGGGATGGCGTCGCGGACTCTGTCGATCTCCGGCGCCGGCAAGACGTTCAACTGCACGGGCTGGAAGATCGGCTGGGTCTGCGGGCCTGCCGAGCTGGTCTCGGCCGTGCGCGCCGCGAAGCAGTTCATGACCTTCGTCGGCGGCGCCCCGTTCCAGCCGGCCGTCGCCCACGCCCTGACCGCCGAACTGGACTGGGTCTCTGGTCTGCGCGACTCGCTGGCCTCGAAGCGAGCCCGCCTGGCCGAGGGTCTGCGCGCCGCCGGTTTCGAGGTCCGCTCCTCCGAGGGCACCTACTTCATCTGCGCCGACGTCCGTCCTCTCGGCTACACCGACGGCCTGTCGTTGTGCCGCGACCTGCCCGCGCGAATCGGCGTCGCGGTCGTCCCCGTCCAGGTGTTCACCGACCGGCCTGATGACTGGAAGCACCTGATCCGGTTCGCCTTCTGCAAGCAGGACTCGGTGATCGACGAAGCCGTGGAGCGCCTCCACAAGCTGTAGTTGTCCACAGGTGTGGATGAGTTTCTCCACACCTGTGGACAACCCACTTTCGGGTGAGTCCGGGAGCCTCCGGGACCGTGTTCGACTCCAAATGGCATGGAATCGAACACGGAACTCCTCGTCGGCTGGCGTGCGGGTGGCTGCTCGTGGGACGCGCTGGTCGAACGCTACTCACGCCTGGTCTGGTCGGTGCCCAGATCGTTCCGCCTGAGCCACGCCGACGCCTGCGACGTCTACCAGTGCACCTGGCTCTGCCTGGCCGAACACCTCTCCCGCATCCACACACCGGAGTCGCTCGGTCTGTGGCTGATCCGTACCGCCACCCGGCAGTCGATCGCGGTGCTGCGGGTGCGCGGGCGCGAGGTGTCCACCGATCTGTGGGAGCCGGTGTCGTCGCTCCCCCTGCCTGACGAGGTCGCGATCGCCTCGGATCGGCAGCGCCGGTTGTGGGCTGCGTTGACGACCTTGAACGAACGGTGCCAGCGGCTGCTGCGGATAGCTGCCCACAACCCCGAACTGAGTTATGCACAGGTTGCCGACGCCCTGGGGATGAAGGTGGGGAGCGTTGGGTCGACGCGCAGCCGTTGCCTCGCTGACCTGCGACGGAAGGTGGCGGACCTGCGATGAGCGCCGACGACCTGCTGGCCCGCCTGGCACGGGTGCTGGACCGCGTGGACCCCGCACCGACCGTCCACACCGCCACCCTGCTCGCCCTCCACAGCCGGAGCGGGACGGAACCTGCGCCCGCTGTCCACAACCCTCCGACCACCCACAGCCAGTTCAGCCCTGGAGGTTCGCGATGAGGGACTCACTGCTCGACGAGATCGCCGACCTCTTCCACCTCGACACACCCCCACCGGCCCTGGTCCCACACCCGACCGGCCTCAACCCGATGGCCCCAGTCCACGAACCGGTCCGCGGCTCTTCCCGCCACCTCACCTTCCACGTGGGCACCGGCCGCCTCCACCTCCAACTCGACCCGTCCCCGGCAGGCCTCCGCCTGACCGGAGTCCTGGACGAGGTCCATCCCGTCGAGGTCCGCTCCCCGGAGTCGACCCAGGCACTCGAGCCGGACCCCGAAGGGTGGTTCCGCGCGGATGTACAGCCCGGCCCGTTGTGCGTGACGGTGCCGGCGCTCGGCCTCACGACAGGGTGGTTCGTCGCATGAGCGCTACTGCTGACCCGCAGGCCACCATCGCCACGACTCAGGTCCGCGGCACCAAAGCCCAGCGTGCCGACGCGTTGCACGACCTCAGCGTCGCCCACGTCGAACTCGGCCACCTCGACGTCGCCGCCCGCCTCGCAAAACGCGGCCTGCGGCTGACAGGCGAGGCTCGGTTTCACCTGACGCTGGCGTGGATCGACCTCGATCGAGGGCGGGCCAAGCAGAGCCTTCAGCACCTGGACCTGGCCACGCCTCGCCTGCGGGGTGCGGAGTTGGCTCGGGCGCGGTGTCTGCGGGGGCTGCACCTCTGCGGGTCGGCCGAACCTCGGCTGGCGATCGCCGAACTCACTGCGGTCATCAAGGAGTTGCGGCGGTACGGGGATCAGAGGTGGTTGGCCAACGCGCTGGTCGGGCGCGGGATTGCGCGGTGTAAGGCGGCCAAGCTGGCCGCCGCCGAGGCGGATTTCAGTGCCGCACACGGCCTGTTGGTGGCGCTCGGGGAGGTCGGGCGGGCGGCGATGTGTCTGCACAACAAGGGGTTTGTCGCGATGTTGGCGGGGGATCTGCCGCTCGCGCTGCGCAGGTACGAGGAGGCGGCCAAGGCCGGGTTGGACTCGGCCAGCAAGCCCGAGGCGTTGGTTGATCGGGCTGAGGCCTTGCTGGCGGCCGGCCTCACTGCTGAGGCGAGGCGGGTGTTGGCGCCGGCGGCGGAGTTGGTGCGGCGGTGCAATCGGCACGTGCCGGAGTTGGCGGTGTTGAGTGCGCGGTGTGCGTTGAGGGATGGCGATTCGGGGCCTGCGGTGCGACTGGGCGGCGTGGACGTCGAGTTCATGTTGGCCGCCGGGAAGGTTGATGCCGTTGCGGCACATCGGTTTCGGGGGCCTGCGCAGACTCGGGCGCTGGGGTGGCTCGCTCACGCACGGCGGTCGGATCGGAGAGGTGCGCTCGCCGCTTGCCGGGCCGGGATCCGGGTTTTGGACGAGCACCACGGGGACTGGCCTCGGCGGGAGTTGAGCGGGCATGCGCTGACGCTCGCCAGGACGGCTCGTGAGGTGCTGGAGTGGTCGGAACGACATCGGGCGCCGGTTTTGTTGCCTCCCAACGAACCTGAGCTCGCGCGGGCACTCGCTGCGTTGCGGCGGGCGCGAGCGTTCGGGTTGTCGGTAGAGGCGGCGGAGAGAGATGTTCGCCGGCTGTCGCTCGCCTTGGCTGCGCGGGAGAGGCCGCGAGACGCGGTGGCGATGGAGTTGCCGTTGGTCAGCTTTGTCGTGCACGACGGGCGGATGAAGGCGGTCACGGTGGTCGGTGGCCGAGCTCGGATGCGGACGATTCCCGATCCGGAGGGGCTCGTGAGCACGGCGAGATTGGCGTTGAGGGCTGGACGCACGGTCGTGACAGACCTGCTGCCCGAGGCCGAGGAAGTTGTCGTGATTCCGGACGGTGTGCTGCACCGGATGCCCTGGGCGGCGCTCGGACGGCGAGTTCATGTCGTGCCGTCGTTGCGGCATTGGCGTCCGGCGGCGAGGAGTGGGCGGCGGGTGTGGATCACTGGGCCGCGGGTGGGGCGAGAGGCGATCGCGTTGCAGAAGAAGTACGGCGGGACCGTTGCGAAATCCACTGTGGACGAAACCCTGAAAGCCCTCGAAGGAGCCGGGGTGGCGCACATCGCTGCCCACGGGCACGTGAACGCGGAGAACCCGTTGTTCTCGTTCCTCGAACTCGAGGACGGGCCGCTGTACGGGTACGACATCGCGCGGATCGAGAACCCGCCGGACACGGTGGTGTTGTCGGCGTGCGAGTCGGGGTTGGCGCGGGCGTTTCTCGACGCCGGGACCAGAGCGGTCGTCGCCAGCGTGCTCGAAGTGCCGGATGCGCAGGTCGAAGTGGCCATGGAGCAGGTGCACGAGAGGATCGCGCACCCCGTCGAGGCCGCTCGGGCCGTCGCTCACCTCGGGTTCAGCTGTTACGGCACGGGTACGAGGGTGGCGGCGTGCAGGGCCGCGGCGAAGGAGGTGCCGGTGCACAGCAGCTGGGATGGGCCCACGGAGGACGGGACGTCCACGGCTGGCGCCAGCACGTTCACCCACGGGCCGCGGCCGGAGAAGGAGTCGGTCGAGCCCACCGCGGTCACGGCCGGGAGGGCGGCCGGCCACCACGGGCGGGGCGAGCCGCCGTTGCCCGCGGCGGCGACCACGTTGTGGCCGTAGGAGGCGAGGACCGGGGGACAGCGGTTGTCGAAGGTGTAGGTGCCCGAGGCGACCAGGACCACCGGCAGGTCGCGGGTGGCTCTCAGCGCGGCGGCCAGGGTCAGGTCGTCGCCGAAGCCCGGGGCGGTCAGGACCGGGAACGGGCGGACGGTGGCGCCGTGGTGGCGGAGGACGCCGGCGACCAAAGCGCCGTGCGGGGCGTCCAGAGGGGTGTCGAGCAACGCGACCGTGCCTTCGCCGAGGAGGTCGGGGAGACGTTCGCCGACCACCGGGCGGGAGGTGCCGATCATGATCGGGCACGCCAGGTGGACGTGGTTCGGGGTGGCGCCGACCTCCTGAGCGATGGAGACGACGGACGCTCGGTCTGCGGCCTTGAGGAAGATCCGAATCGCGCCCGCGGAGATCTCCTCGTGGGAGTAGGCCGATCGCAAGCGTTTGCGCACAGTGGGTGCGTCCGCTGGCAGCACAACCAGTTCCCCCGAACGGACCAAGCACTCGTTTGGTCCCGCAGGATCGTGCACCACCACCGGGCCCACCGCGCGGGTGGCGTGATCGACCAGCTCAGAGAGGCTGTTGACCTGCTTGAGAGCGTCCACAACGGACACCATCCCCCGCCGCGACACGGTCCACAGGGGACCGAGGCGCAAAGTCACTCGATCCGATGACGACACTGACGGTGTTCATGCCTGAACGGGCAAACACGGACAGCCGCACGCGAACGCCCTTCCGGGTGTTTCGCGGCGAGTTGGTTCACGAAGTCACGCTCCGGTGCTAGACATAGCTCTACGTCGACCTCCGACGGCGCGCTGTGCGTTGAGGGTGACCTGAAACGGTGGACGGGTGGTGATCCTGTGGCGAGTGGTGGAGCACGTGCACTGCTGCTGCGGGCCGCTGCGCTCGGCGGGTTCACCGCCGCCGCCTGGCTGCTGAGCGGGACGACCGCCTCCGCCAGCCCCGAGATCCCCGCAGAAGCGCCCCCGGCCGTCGAGATCACGACGGAAGCAACGACGGACGCGACACCCCTCGCCACGACCGAGGCGGCCACCGAAGCGCCCCAGCTGCTCGACGACCCCGCCGGGTGGGCCCAGGCCTTCACCGCGTCGATCATCGAGAAGCACCAGCCAGAGAACCTCGTCCCGCTGCCCCCGGTCGTCGAACCGCCGGTCGTCACCGAGCCCGAGGAAGAGGACGAGGGCCCGACCCTCGACTTCGAGAGCGGCTCGCAGGGCAACACGCGCTACGGCACCATCCGCAACGAGGCGCCGCCCGAGGTCGTTCAGGCCAAGGCCCAGGTGCGGGCCGCCAAGATCGCCGCGAGGCTGGCCGCCGAGGTACCGCTGCCTCCGCCGCCGCCCGCGCCGCCGACCCCGGTGGCCAAGAAGCTCGTGCCGCTTTTGCCCGATCTTCCCGTCGCGGCACCCCAGCAGACCGAACCGGCGCAGGTGAGCGACCTCACGTGGTCCGCCCCCGGCCACAACGCCCCGCTGCCCGTTCCGCAGCAGGCTCCCGTGGTGGCGACGGCCTCCGTGTCGTCCGGCCACACCGACAACTCCGGCGGCACGCGCGGCGTGCTCGCCGTTCTGACGTCGCACAACTCGCTCTTCCCGCCCACCACGTGGTCGGTCGAGGAGCGTCGCGACGGCACTGCGCCCGGCAGCATTCCGGGCCTTCCGGCAACGTCACCCGACTGAGTCCGACAGGACCAGTCTGCCTTCTGCGCGATTTGTGACCGTCTCGTTCCGTCGCGCGAGTAACTCCGCAACACATTTCCCGTTGTACGCAAGGAACCCAGTCTTCCTGACCTGCCAACCGCGCCCTGGCAGGTCGGGTCTGGTCCGAGTGCCGCGCTGCCCCCGCAGTCTCGGACCACACGGGAAACCTGCGGACGGGGGACGCCAATCCCTGGGACGTCCCCCGCCGCAGGCCTCTCGTTTGCTAGTTCGTCGGCCCGGTCTCCACCGCTGCGGGAGACCGGGCCGACGTGTTTCACGCGACCGGCACCGACAGGTCGGCGTCCGCCGGAAACCCTGTTCCTGCAACGGTTGCAGCCACAGCACCCAAACGGCCGATCGCCAGACGCAGCACTTCGGGCGACTGCGTGTACGGCACTCGGAGCATCTGCTCGCACCCTCCGTGCACCGCGAACCGCGGACCAGGAACCAAGCGCAGGCCGTGGTTCTGCGCCACGACGGCGACGCGGGTGCTCACCGACCCGTCGAGGGTGCACCACAGTCCGAGCCCGCCGGACGGCACCTCAAAACTCCACTGTGGACAATGTGCGCGCAACGCCTCGACCGCCACGTCCCGCTGCACCAGCGCCTCGGCACGTCGTTGCGCCAGAACGATTTCCGGCGACTCCAGCAACGCGGCCAGCACGAGCTGCTCGAACACCGGCGTGCCCAGGTCGATCGCCGCCCGCGTCGACAACAGCCGGTGCACCAGGTCGACGGAAGCCCTGATCCACCCGATCCGCAGGCCACCCCAGTGCGACTTGCTCGCAGACCCGAGCGTCACCACCGAGTCCCCGCCGAACGCCGCCATCGGCAACGGCGACGGACCCGAATCCAGCGCCAGCTCCACCAAGGTCTCATCGACGACCAATGGAGTACGCGCTTTCCTCAACACGGCGGAAAGCATTTCCCGCGACTCGGACGACATTCGAAGTCCGGTCGGGTTCTGGAAGTCGGGAATCAAATAGGCCAAACGGGGGCCTGCCTGACGCAAAGCGGCCTCGAAACCGTCCAGATCCCACCCGTCGGCCAGCATCGGCACGGGCACCGGGATCCCGAACGACGCCCGCACGGCCTCCAGCGCGTTGGGGTAGCTCGGCTGCTCCACCAGCACCCGGTCGCCCGGTCCGACGAACAGCCTCAGCACCAACGCCCACGCGTGCTGCGCCCCGGACGTCACCACGATCTGGTCGGGCGAGGTCGGCAGCCCGCGCGCCGCGTACCGGTCCGCGATCCGCTGCCGCAGCACGAGCAGACCCCGCTCGTCGTACCCGTGCGACGCGAGGTGCTCCGGCATCTGGCTCATCGCCACGTCCATCGCGAGCCGCACGGACGGCAACGCCGGCGGCGCCGCGCGGGACAGGTCGATCAACGTGTCGTCGCCCCCGGTGATCCCGCCGCCCGTCCCGACCGGTCCGTTGATCCACGACCCGGCCCCGCGCCGCGACTCCACCACGCCCTCGACACGCAGCTGGTCCAGAGCCGCGGTGATGGTGGTGCGGCTCACGGGCAACGCGTCGGTGAGCTCGCGTTCGGACGGCAGCCGCGTCCCGACCGGCAGCCGCCCGTCCGCGACCAGCAGTTTCAGCGCCGCGGCGAGATCGACCGACCCCTGCCGGGCGCCTCCACGCCGCCACTCGCCCAGCAACCGCGCGAGCCGCGCACCCGACATCCGTCCACCTGGTGGGAGCATGAGGCCAATTATGACGAATTGGCTATGGATTACCAGGCCAATCGAAGCGCAACATGGCCACATGGCCTCCATGACCGCACTCCACCAGGTCTCCGTCCGGATCTCACCCGCCCGCCGTCTCCCGCAGCTCGCCGCAGGCCTGTGGCTCTACGGCGCGAGCATGGCGTTGCAGATCCGCGCGACGCTCGGCCTGAACCCGTGGGACGTGCTGCACGAGGGCCTCGCGAAGCGCACCGGACTGAGCTTCGGCCTGATCACCGCGATCATCGGCGTCCTGGTGCTGCTGGCCTGGATCCCGCTCAAGCAGAAGCCGGGCGTGGGCACGGTCGCGAACGTCGTGGTGATCGCCGTCAGCGTCGACGTGACGCTCGCGATCCTGCCTGCCCCACAAGGACTTCTGCTGAGAATCGTGTTCCTGACGCTGGGCATCGTGCTCAACGCCGTGGCGTTCGCCGCGTACGTCGGCTCCCGCCTCGGACCGGGCCCGCGCGACGGCCTGGTCACCGGTTTCTGCCGCCGCACGGGGATTTCCCTGCGGCTCACCAGGACCGTGCTCGAACTGATCGTGCTCGCCACCGGCTGGCTGATCGGCGGCACGGTCGGCATCGGCACGGTCCTCTACGCGCTCGGCGTCGGACCGCTCGCGCAGCTCTTCCTGCCCGCGCTCACGTGGCGCGAGCGCTCGCGGCCCGCTTGCGAATCTCCCCGTACGTGACCCCTCGCTCGGTCAGCACCTCCGCCACGATTCCCTTGCCCTGCAACAGAGCCAGCAGAATGTGCTCCAGGCCGAGGTAGTTGTGGCGGAGGTCGCGGGCCTCGCGCAGCGAGTTCTCCAGCGCCTTCTTGAAGTCCGCCTCCAGCGGCATCCCGAACCACCGCCGGCGCGGACCCGGTCGCAGAATCCCCTTCCCGAGCGACTGCTCCGCGGTCTCGATCACCGCGTCGACGTCGATTCCCAGGCCCCGCAACGCTTCCGCGTCCGCCTTGGTCAGCCCGCCCTTGCGCCGGTAGTCCCGGAACGCCGTCTCCAACTCGTCGCGCGGCAGGTCGAACCCGGCCAGCACGGGCGCGTCGAGCAACGCCAGCATCAGGTGTTCCACACCGACCTCGGGCGCGTGCACCCGTTCGGCCTCCTTCACCGCGGCCTTGACGGCCTCGCGGGCCTCCTTCGTGAACCGCTCCGCGATCATCATCGACCCCCGTGCTTCTTGTGCACCGCTTGACGGGACACCCCGAGTTCCGCCGCGATGTCCTGCCACGACCAGCCCTGCGTCCGCGCACTGCGGACCTGGGCGGCCTCCAGATGTTCCAGCAATCGCCGCAACGCGCTGACGGCGC
Organism: Lentzea sp. JNUCC 0626; assembly: GCF_043632865.1. Lineage (NCBI taxonomy): Bacteria > Bacillati > Actinomycetota > Actinomycetes > Pseudonocardiales > Pseudonocardiaceae > Lentzea > Lentzea sp. JNUCC 0626. Next base: position 7,694,400 of record NZ_CP171635.1, on the reverse strand, counting down.
GCAACCCGACCTTCGGGTCGCGATCACCGGCCGCCGTGGCGAGATCCGTCGCTTCCGTCATGTTGTCAACGTACGTTGACAACGCCCGTTCGTCAACCGAAGTTGACACGTACGGTGGCCACGTGAAGATCGAGACTGCTGAACAGGCAGCACCGGGGCGCACCAACGAAGACCGGATCCGGATCACCCCGAACGCCGTGATCGTGCTCGACGGCGTCACCTCCCGCACCAGGCCGCCCGACCGCAACGGTGGTTGGTACGCCGGAAAACTCGCCGACGAACTGGCGAGGCTGATGAACGACGACCCGCTGACCGACCTCCTCGCGCAGGCGATCAAGAACCTCACCGAGGAGCACGGCCTCGTCCCCGGCGACTCCCCGGCGTCGACCGCGTCGATCGTCCGCTGGAACGACGAGACGATCGACGCGCTCGTCCTCTGCGACACCCCGGTGGTCGCGTTCGGACAGTCGACGCACGTGCTGGAAGACACCCGACTGGAAGACCTGAGGCCCGACCCGGACATCCTCCGCTGGAAGAACCGGCCGGGTGGGTACTGGGTCGCGGAGGCCGATCCCGTTGCGGGACACCAGGCCCGCACGACCTCGTGGCGCCGCAACGAGATCACGAGTGTGATCGCTCTCACAGACGGCGTCTCGTGTGGAGTTTCCACGTACGGACTCTTCGCGTGGGAAGAGCTGAAGCAATTACCGCTGGGCGAAGTGCTCGAACGAATCCGTGAGGCGGAGCGCGGTGATTCGGAGCACGAGCGTTGGCCGCGCTACAAAACGCACGACGACCAAGCGATCGCGCGAATCTCCTTCAGCGCATAACGAAAGAAGCCCCGCAGCGAACTGCGGGGCTTCTTTCGAAGAAGGATGGCCAGGGGCGGGGTCGAACCGCCGACCTACCGCTTTTCAGGCGGTCGCTCGTACCAACTGAGCTACCTGGCCATGAGAAGAAAAAGCGACCCAGACGGGACTCGAACCCGCGACCTTCGCCGTGACAGGGCGACGCGCTAACCAACTGCGCCACTGGGCCTTGCTCTTGCTTGTCGTACAGTACTACATCTTACTGCGTGCCCCCAACGGGATTCGAACCCGCGCGACCGCCTTGAAAGGGCGGGATCCTAGGCCGCTAGATGATGGGGACTAGCTGGTCTCTGGAAGCATCGTAAGCATATGCCATAGGTCCGCGCACCTCCAAAACGGGGTCCCACTTATGCGCTGACCTGCCCAAACTCCGTTCGGGGCGAAACCCTCAGATCAACAAACGCCTGCTCAGGGCCTTGGAGGCCCGTCACGCCGGTTCAGACGCAGTTTGTGATCCAGACAACTTCCAGCCGACAGCCGTCACGCACGGCAGCACGTACCCCAGAACCTCGCGCATCCGTTCGGGGAAATCGGCACACGCCGTCGTCGCCGATGAGATCAACCGCGACCCGAGCGCGGCGCTGCACAACGTGCGGGCAACGGCCTCGGGATCGACGCCGGGACGCAGGTCTCCGCGTTCGGCCGCCTCGATCACGTACGCGGCGACGAGCTTCTCCCACATGACGTGCGTGCTCGGCACTCCCGGATAGCCGACCTCGCGATCGGCGTTGAGCCGCACGCCGGCACGCAGCACGACGTCCGCCGCCATCCGGTCGGCCGACTCCACGAACATCCCGTGCAGGGTGCTCAGCGGATCGACGCCGCGTTCCCGCCACTGCTCCCGCACCCGCGCCCACAGCTCGCTCTGCCGTTCGACCAACGCGTCGGCGACCGCTTCCTTGGAGGGAAAGTGGAAGTAGAACGCGCCTTTGGTCAGCCCGGCACGGGCGAGCACGGCGGTCAACGACGTGCGCTCGTAGCCGAGCCGGTCGAACTCCTCCGCAGCGGCGTGGAGTATCGCCTCGCGCGTCGCGTGCGCCCTGTCCTGCTGGGGCATGGACTGAAGGCTAGCCGTTGCCGCGAAAGAGACCCGTGGGTATGTTTCCGGATGCGGCCCTGTTCCGACAGACGCGCTCCGGGGGGTGCGCGCCTCGAATCAGGGCCGCCTTCGCGTTCACCGCTGCACCGGCGCCGTCCCACCGTCCTCACCGGGCGACAGGCCCAGCATGTCGAGCAGCATCCGGCAGTCCTCCGCACCGAGAGCACTGCGCGCGACCGCGAGCCTCGCCCGGTGGACCTGGTCGTCGGAGATGCGCGATGGCTCTCCGCTGCGTTGGGCCGGCACGTTCGGCCCGCCCCGTTGTGACATGCCGTCGTCCTGTGTGAACAGGAACTTCCGCACTTCCAGTGACCCGCTCATAGCACCCTCCCCGACTTGAGGTGTGTCGGGAGGCTAAGCGACCTGGGACAACGGCCGCAGCCCCCCGCAGAGTGATTCCACCGACACCCAGCGTTACTTTCCGTACAGGTGCGGCACGTGTCTCGTGGGGAAGTGCCCAGGGGATGATGGACCCATGACCGACCCCACGCCGGAGCCTTCCCCCGAAGCAGAGGGCCAAAACGCGTCTCAGACACCGCCCGAGGTTGACCAGGAAGCGATCTTCAAGGCGCTCAGCGGCATCGACCTGAACACCATCGACGCCGACATCGAGTCCGCCTTCGGTTCCCGGATGGCCGAGCTCGACAAGATGCTCGAAGGCCTCGACGACCTGGTCAACAAGATCGAGACCGATCTCCAGAAGCTGGACCAGCCCAAACCCGAGAGTCCTCAGTAGATCCTGTACCCCAGGGGGGTATAGACTCGGAGCCCCGTAGAGAGAGAAAGGGCTCCGATGAGCGTCAGCGCCACCTACACCGTGACCGGCATGACCTGCGGCCACTGCGTCAGTTCCGTCACCGAGGAGCTGACCGAGGTCGCCGGCGTCACGGGCGTCGACGTCGTCCTCGAGACCGGCGCCGTCACCGTGACCAGCGACCGCGAACTCGAGCGCGCCGAGGTCGTCGCCGCCGTGACCGAGGCCGGGTACAAGGTCGCATGACCACCACCGAGCCTCGCCACGTCGAGCTCTCGATCAGCGGCATGACGTGCGCTTCCTGTGCGAACCGCATCGAACGCAAGCTGAACAAGCTCGACGGCGTCTCCGCCACCGTGAACTACGCGACCGAGAAGGCCAGCGTTCAGTTCCCGGAGAACCTGCAGGTCGACGACCTCGTGTCGACGGTGCGGGCGGCGGGCTACGACGCGGAGGAGCCCCAGCCGGAGGCTCCCGACGTGGACGAGGCCGGTGAACTGCGGCTGAGGGTCGTGCTGGCCGCCGCGCTCGGCGTGCCGGTGATCGCGTTCTCGATGGTCCCGGCCTGGCAGTTCCCCACGTGGCAGTGGGTTTCGCTGGCGTTGGCGAGCGTGGTCGTGTGGGTGTGCGGCTGGCCGTTCCACCGCGCGGCCGCCGTCAACGCGCGGCACGGCGCCAGCACCATGGACACCCTCGTGTCGATGGGCGTCACGGTCTCGTACCTGTGGTCGCTCTACGCGCTGGTGTTCGGCGAGGCCGGGGTCATCGGCATGCGGCACGAGTTCAGCCTCCTGCCGCGGCCCACGACCTCCGGCGACATCTACCTCGAGGTCGCGGTCGGCGTGACCGTGTTCCTGCTGCTCGGGCGCTGGCTGGAGGCCCGCTCGAAGCGCAGCGCGGGGGCGGCCCTGCGGTCGTTGCTCGCGTTGGGCGCCAAGGACGTGGCGGTGCTGCGCGACGGCGTCGAGACCCGTGTGCCGGTCGGTCAGCTCCGGGTCGGCGCACGCTTCGTGGTCCGTCCGGGTGAGCGGATCGCCACCGACGGCCTAGTGGTCGAGGGCAGTTCGGCTGTGGACCGCTCGATGGTGACCGGCGAATCGGTGCCGGTGGAGGTCGGCGTCGGCTCCTCCGTCGTCGGCGGCACCGTCAACGCGGGCGGCCGGTTGGTCGTCGAGGCGTCGTCGGTCGGCGCGGACACCCAGCTCGCGCGGATGGCCAAGCTGGTCGAGCAGGCCCAGGCGGGCAAGGCCGAGGTGCAACGGCTGGCGGACCGCGTGTCCGCCGTGTTCGTCCCGGTGGTCGTGCTGATCGCGCTGGCGTCGTTCGGCGCCTGGCTGCTCGCCGGACGGCCGCTGGAGTTCGCGGTGACGACGGCGGTGGCGGTGCTGGTGATCGCCTGCCCGTGCGCGCTGGGCCTCGCGACGCCCACGGCGTTGCTCGTCGGCACCGGCCGCGGCGCGCAGCTCGGGATCCTGGTGAAGGGCCCCGAGGTCCTGGAGTCGACGCGGCGGGTGGACACCGTCGTGCTGGACAAGACCGGCACCGTGACCACGGGCCGGCTGACGCTGGTCGACGTGATGCCCGCCGACGGCGTGCCGCGCGACGAGGTGCTGCGGTCCGCCGCGGCCGTCGAGAACGCGTCGGAACATCCCATCGGTGCGGCGATCGTGCGCGCGGTTCCCGACGACGTGCTGCCGGTGACGGACTTCGTCTCCACGGACGGCGTCGGCGTCAGCGGAGTCGTCGAAGGACGGCGGGTCACCGTCGGCCGGGTGCGTGACGTTCCGCTTTCCCCGGAACTGACCGAGGCCCTGACCGCCCACACAACTCGGACTGTTGTCGCGGTTTCCTTTGATGACAAGGTTGTCGGGCTCATCGCCGTCTCGGACGTCGTGAAACCCACGTCCGCACAAGCGATCGCGGAACTCAAGGAACTCGGTCTGCACCCCGTGCTGTTGACCGGTGACAACGATTCCACAGCTCGCGAGGTCGCCGCGGAGGTCGGAATCGACGAGGTGATCGCCGAGGTCCTGCCGTCCGGCAAAGTCGAAGCGGTCCGGAATCTCCAGGCACAGGGCCGAGTTGTGGCCATGGTGGGCGACGGCGTGAACGACGCGCCCGCCCTCGCGGCCGCGGACTTGGGGCTGGCCATGGGCACCGGCACCGACGTGGCGATCGAGGCGAGCGACCTGACCCTGGTGCGCGGCGACCTGCGCGTGGCAGCGGACGCGATTCGGTTGTCCCGCAAGACTTTGGGCACCATCAAGGGGAATCTGTTCTGGGCGTTCGCCTACAACGTGGCTGGACTTCCACTCGCGGCACTGGGTCTGCTGAACCCCATGATCGCGGGGGCCGCGATGGCCTTCAGCAGCGTGTTCGTTGTTACCAACAGCTTGCGACTACGGGGTTTCCGTCCATCGGCAACATAAGAACTTCGTTGCGAACTCTCCCCAACGCGACCGTGCGCGTGCAACAATCCAAAAGCTGACACACCCCCGGTCAGCGCCTGTGGAGATCCCCTCCGGCCCCCGCGTTCCTCCCCCTGGCGCGGGGGCCTCTCCATGTCCGCGGACGCCCTTCCGGAGATCCACTCTGAGTAGACCCATTTACACCTTGGGGTGACCCGGGTCACAGGGGTTTGGGTTCCGTGACCGAGCCGTTATCGTGTTCCGGTGCCTATCGGATCTCTCGGACGCTCCAAGTCCGGCCGTCACCGCGACGCTGCGGAAGAACCGCAGCAGCCGGAGACGTCGCACGACGAGGAGCTGACCTCATACCTGGCCGCCCTGGCCCCGGACGCGGACAACGAAACGACCGCGTCGGGCTTCGGCAGTGCGCAGGTGTACCAGCTGAGGCTGCAACTCATGGCCAACGAGCAGCTCAAGGAGCTCGCCGCCGAACGTCAGACCTCCCCGCAGGCTCTTGCCACGGAGTGGGTCATGCAGCGCCTGGAGTGGGAAGCGCGCCAGCGCGGCCACTAGGACCAGGCCTAGACCGAAGAAGGACCCTCTACCGAGCCCGGTAGAGGGTCCTTCTCACGTACGGCTTAGTGCGGCGTCTTGCTCAGAAACTCAGACCGCGCGGACGTTCTGGGCCTGCGGACCCTTGGTGCCCTGGCCGACCTCGAACTCCACTCGCTGGTTCTCCTCCAGGGTGCGGAAGCCCTGACCCTGGATCTCCGAGTAGTGGACGAAGACGTCAGCGCCGCCGTTGTCCTGGGCGATGAAGCCGAAGCCCTTTTCGGAGTTGAACCACTTGACAGTGCCCTGTGCCATGAACCTGCCTCCATCGCAGGAAAGCTTGGGGCTGCACTTTGCAACCCCGGCCGTCCCGGGGGCGTTCGGCAAACTCGCTGAGAGCGCACCGCACGCCCGCGTGTCGTTCCGCGAGCGTGTGAAGCACGAACACAGAAACCACGGCCTGCGCGGGTCAGCCTAACGTGTGATTGGTCATAGCACTACAGGTCATTACTGGCCAGTTGCGTGCCTCAATAGGCGCAAACCCGCTGGTCCAGGTGGGTGATCGCAATCGGCGAAGCAACGTGTTCCACCTCCGTGCGTCCTCTTCAGCATTGGACGAGGGGATCTTGGGGGAGCACGTGTTCAGGCCACTGGTTTTGGTTGCACTGCTGGGATTGACGGCGTGCAGCGCCGCGCCCGAGGGGGCGTCGACCGCACAGATCGAGCAGACGCAGGAGAAGGCGAAGGCCGCGCTGACGGTGACGCCGGCGTCGGGTGAGGGGATCAGCCCGGCCGGTCCGTTCGAGGTCGGCGTGACGGGTGGCGCGCTCACCGCGGTCGCGCTCACGAACGCCGAGGGCACTGCGGTGAAGGGGGAACTCACCGCCGGGCGCTGGGTCGCGACCGAGGACCTGGGCTACGACAAGCTCTACACGTGGTCGGGTTCGGCCAAGGGCGAGGACGGCGGCGAGGTGCCGGTCAGTGGCTCGTTCCGCACGGTCAAGCCCGCCAAGCTGACCAGCGCGAAGCTGAACGTCGGCGACCACCAGACGTACGGTGTCGCGATGCCGGTGAAGGTGACCTTCAGCGCGCCGGTGCAGGACAAGGCCTCCGTGCAGAAGGCCATGACCGTCAAGACGTCCGTGGCGACCGAGGGCGCGTGGGCCTGGCTGTCCGACACCGAGGCGCACTGGCGGCCGCGTGAGTACTGGAAGCCCAACACCGAGGTGCGACTGGACGTCGACGTCTACGGCGTCCCGTTCGGCGGTGGCGCGTACGGCAAGGCGGACATGCACGCGGAGTTCAAGATCGCGGACCGCGCGCTGGTGGCCAAGGCGAACACGCAGACCAAGCGGTTCGAGATCTACCGGGACGGCACGCTGCTGCACGACTTCCCCGCGTCCTACGGCAAGGAGAGCGTCCCGGGCCGGGTGAGCCGCTCCGGCATCCACGTGGTGCAGCAGAAGGAAGCGTCGCGGCTGATGACCAACCGGGCGTTCAACTACGAGAACATCCCGGTCACCTGGGCGGTGCTGATCTCCCAGAACGGCGAGTTCGTGCACGAGAACAACGGCACGATCGACAAGCAGGGCCGGGAGAACGTGTCGCACGGCTGCGCGAACCTGTCCGGTGACAACGCGAAGGTCTTCTACGACCTGACGATGGTGGGCGACCCGGTCGAGGTCACCGGTTCGACGATCCAGCTCGGCGCGACCGACCCGGCCGGCGTCGCTCCCGGCGACTTCTGGGAGTGGACGATCGACTGGGCGACCTGGACGTCGAAGTCGGCGGCGACGAACTAGGACTTCTCGGTGATGGTGGGTGGCTGCGGGATCTCGTACCCGGACGGACCGACGTTGCGTTCGAGGGCCCGCTTCCACTCCCCGCTCGAAATCATCTTCTCGATCGCGGAGTTCACCTCGTCCCGGGACTCGGTGTCGCCCTTGGGAACGCCGATCCCGTACCGCTCCTTGGAGAACGTCTTGCCGACGAGCTTGAGCAGTTCGGGGTTCTCCGCCGCGAACCCGGCGAGGATGACCTCGTCGGTCGTGACGGCGTCGACGTTGCCCGCCATGAGAGCGATTACGCAGTCGGAGTACTGGCCGTACTCGACGATCTGCACCTGCTGCGCGAAGTCCGTCTTCACCTTCTGCGCCGACGTGGAACCCTTGACCGAGCACAGCTTGCGGCCGTTCATGGTCTCCGGGCCCTGGATGGACTCCTCGGTGTAGCGCACCAGCATGCCCTGGCCCGTCTCGAAGTACGGGCCGGCGAACGCCACCTTCTCCTTGCGGGCGTCGGTGATCGAGTACGAGGCGATGATCAGGTCTGCCTCGCCGTTCTCCAGCATCGACTCGCGGGCGGCGCCGCGGGCCTCCTTGAACGTGATCCCGCTTTCCTTCACGCCCAACTCGCTCGCCACGTACTTGGCGACGTCGACGTCGAAGCCGACGTACCGGCCGTCGAGGCGCCGCTGGCTCAGGCCCGGCTGGTCGTAACGGATGCCGATGGTCAGCTTCCCGGAGTCGGCACGTCCGATGACTGTGCTGGTGTCACCGCTCCCACAGGCGGTGGCGAACACCGCTACGGCAGTCAGGAGCGCGGCACGACGGATCACGACAGGCCTTCCGGGGGTGTGGTGGATTCGTGCGCAATGCTACGGACCTGCGGCGATGATCGACTGTGATGTATGACATCTAGGGAAGGCGTGCTTTGTTCGGTGTCACATGCTTCCCGTGACGTTCGATCGCGTGCCTGAGATGGCCGGGCGGAGCCAGCCTCCTGATCTTGCCGGGGACCAAAAGGGCAGCTCGGCGCAGCATTTTCAGCCACAGGTCGGCACGTTCGTACGGTTCGCGGCCGTGTAGTTCGAGCGCCCAGTCGGGTAGCACCGAGTACGCCAGGTGGCCTACTACAACCCGGTACACGGGCAGTCCGTGCCGGACCCAACCTTGCACAGGTGGTCCGTGCAAGAAGTCGTAAATCACGTCCGATTCGTCCGTTCGGCGCAGGTTTGGACGCATCCGTTCGAGGTAGTCGAGCATTTCCCGGCGCGAACCCGGGACCTCGTCCTCGTGCAGACCGACGAGGGTGGCGGCGAAACGCTGCTCCGAGTAGTAGCGATCCTTCTGCCGATCGGTCAGTCCGTAGCCCGCGCGGGAGAGAACGGACTCGAAACAGAAGACCTCGGAGCAATGAACCCAAAGCAGTAGTTCGGGTTCGTCCACTCGGAACGTTCGGCCGTCAACGACACCGCGCAGACTCCGGTGCGTGGCCCTGACCCTGGCCGCCGCGGCCGCGATGTCCTCGTCGGTGCCGTAGACACCGAGGCCGACGAAGTCCGCCGTGCGTTTGAGCCGGCCGAGCGGGTCGGCCTGGAAGTTGGAGTTCTGCACCACGCCGGCAACAGCCTTGGGGTGCAACGCTTGCAGGTAGAGGCTCGCGATCCCGGCGATCCACATCGTCGGGTCCGCGTGCATCTGCCAGCTGACGGAGTTCGGATCTGGCATGCGGACATCGTCCCGCCTCGCCAGGATGAAGACCATGGACCTGGACCAGGCACGGGACGTGCTCCGCACTCAGCACCGCGCGGTCTTCTGCGCGATCAAGTCCGACGGCACGCCGGCCATGTCGCCGGTGCTCGTCGCGCTGGACGACAACGGGGACGTGCTCGTTTCCACGCGCGCCACCGCGTACAAGACGAAGCAGGTCCAACGTGATCCGCACGTCTCGTTGTGCGTGCTGCCGGACAGCTTCTTCGGCCGGTGGATCCAGCTCAACGGAACCGCGACGATCGTGCCGTTGCCCGACGCCATGGACCTGCTGGTCTCCTACTACCGAACGATCTCCGGCGAGCACCAGGACTGGAACGACTACCGGGCCGCGATGAAACGTGAACAGCGCGTGATCCTGCGGATTTCGCTCACCTCCGCCGGACCGGACAGGACCGGGTGAGCCTGTAACACCGTTAGCGGGGACAACGATTCCACGGGGACGGCGGCTACCGGGCAGGCGGAACCTGGGGAGCGGAAGCGATGGCAGGTGTCAGACGCCGCGGCTACTTCGCCGCGGCGGTTGCGGTGATGGGCGCTGCCCTGATCGCGGCCTTGTTCTCGGCACCCCCGGACAAGCCCGTGGACATCCGTCTCGTCGCCCCGCCGCCGCCACCGCCCGAGATCGTCATCGCGACCGCCACGACCACCGTCTCCGCCGTCGGGGTCCAGCGGCCGCCACCTCCGCCACCGCCCCCGCCGCCTCCTCCGGCCGCGGGTGAGGACCGGCCTCCGCCGCCGCCTCCCGGTCATCGGCCGCCACCGCCACCGCCGAAACCGGGCAGCAAGCCCCGGCCGAACCTCTACGACCTGTTGCGTTGTGACTCGAAGCTGTTCGGCGACGACTTCAAGCACTGCCTGAAGTGGCCGTTGGACGACGAGGAGTTCTGCGACTTCCTGGACGAGCTGGAGATCGAACCGGCCGACCTGCGGGGTCCCGAGGACGGCCGGTTCGATCACTTCGACCGGTTCGAACTGAACTGCGACGTCAAGCCTTGAGCGCGCGCAGCCTCGCGAGGTTCGCTTCCGCGAGCGACCCGAGCAGCTGCGCCTCGCCCAGGTAGTGGTCGTCGATCAACGCCTCCACCTCGGCGTCGTTCATCGCCGGCACGATCCGCGCGGCCATCCTGTTCATGTTGCGATAGCTGCCCTGCAACAGGAACGGCCGCTCGGACGGGTCGGCGGCGGACGCGATGTACGCCTGGTTGACCTTGAGCACGACCTCCTGGATCCGGCGCAGCTTCCGCACGACCGAGAGCAGCCGGTCGAGTTCGACCGTCTCGTGGTCGTGCCGGACGCTCTCGCCGTTCGCCAGGCGCACCAACGGTTCCACGTCGACACCGCCCAGCGTCGGGTTCGAGCCCGACGCGTTCTCCAGGTAGCTCAACGCGAACAGCTCGTCGCGCCCGGACAGCACGTCACCGAGGTTCCACACGTCCGCGCGGTTCGCGAGCATGTCCGGGACGCGGAACGCACGACCCGTCTCGGTGTACGGGTTGCCCGCCATCGACACCGCGAAGCGCTTGCCCCGCAGGTCGAACGTGCGCGGCTCGCCGTCCCAGACCCCCTCGATGCGGCGCTGGGCATCGCAGAGCGAGATGAACTTCTGCAGCAACTCCGGTGAGGTGTGCTGGATGTCGTCCAGGTGCAGCAGGACGTTGCTGCCCAGCGCGAACGCGAAGTTGATCCGCTCGACCTCCTGGCGCGCGGTGGCGTTCGGTGCCTCCGCCGGGTCGAGCGAGGTGACGCCGGTGCCCAGCGCCGGGCCGTTGACCTTGACGAACACCATGCCCAGGCGGTTCGCGACGTACTCCATCAGCGTCGTCTTGCCGTAGCCGGGCGGGGAGATCAGCATCAGCAGGCCCGTGCCGTCGTTGAGCTGCTTGCTGAGGTTGTCGCCGATCAACGGCAAGTAGACCTCGTTCAGCAACCTGTTGCGCACGAACGTGTTCAGCACCGCGGGTTTGTAGTCGTCGAGCCTGAGCCGGCGGCGTTCCTCGGCGAGCAGCTCGTCGCGCTTGCGTTGGTAGGCGCGGAAAGCCGGGACCTGGTCGGTGGTGAAGGCCCTCAGCCTGGTCAGGGTTTCGTCCAGGCGCAGGTCCATCGACTGGTTGTGCACGCGCGGGTGCGTGCCGAGCAGGCCCGTGACGGTCTCGGTCAGCGACGCGCTGGAGTCGTACCGGGGCAGGTCGGTGAGCAGGATCGCGACGACCTCGGGGAACTCCGGGCAGTCCTCGTCCTTGAGGAACGCGCTGAGCCACGCCTCGATGAGGTCGCGGTCGTGGAGTTCCTCGTGCACGACCGCGCGGAACCTGTCGATCACGGCTCGCGCTGCCTTGCTGGTGACGAATCCTCTTGGCTCGCAGGCGAGTTCTTCGAAGAGGTACTCGGCGGCGAGTTCGTTGAGCCCGAACTGCTTCGTCAGCTCCGGGATGCCGTGCGTGCCACCGAAGATCGTGCGTGCGCGGGCGAGCGACTCGGCTTTCCGTTGCCACACGGCACGTTGGGCTTCTTCTTGCCCGGCCCAGAAGAGCTGGGCTTCCGCACGGGCCTGCGGCGGGTACCTGAGCAGTCCGGCGCCCGCGTGAAGTCGTTGCAGGACAGCGAGGATCTTCTCGGCGTCGTGGTCGTGGACGCCCTTCTCGTAGCCCTCGTCGTAACGCTCCGCGGCGGCGTTCACGACGTCCGTGCGGCCCTCGGCGAGCAGGCTGCCGGCGAGGTGTTCCGCGCGGTAGACGGCGTCGGTCTCGGAGACCAGGAGCTGGTTCCAGAAGCCTTTGGTGGCGGCGAATCCGCTGTCGGTGACCTCGCTGCGGTAGTCGGTGCCGGTGACGGCGTAGTACAGCCTGCCGTCGCGCGGGACGAGGGTGAGGTTCATCGGCTCGGTCGTCACCGGGAAGCGATGACGACCGAGCACGATCGACGCGCCGTCGTACAGATCGGCCCGGTCCCGCAGCGCCCGGCCTCCCTCTTGCCGGGCATCGCGCAGACTCGCGTCGAGCTCGTCGGCCCGGACGTCACCGAGTTCCCGCAGCTGTTCGGCGACCGTGCGGACCTTGGCGACCATCGGGTCGCCCGCGAAGTACGTGTTGATCTCGTCCGTCGAGGTCAGCTTGCCGACGCGGCGACGGATCGTGCCGAGGACCCGTTCGGCCGACTGGACGAGCCGGTCGGCCTTGCGCGCCCGTTCGTCGAGCAGGGTCTGCTTGCGGGCGGAGAACGCCTCGTAGACGTCCGTGCGCTTGGCGCCGACCTGCGCGAGGAAGTCGTCGAACTCGCCGAACCGCGACTCCAGGTTCTCCAGCTGCAACAGCAGCCGGCCGAGCTGGTCGTCGCAGCGCTGCGGGGTGTCCGCGACCGACAGCGCGCCCGTGATCGCCTGGCTGAGCAGTGCGAACTCCGCGGCGAACTCGGCGCGGCCCTCGGCGTTGGCGAGCTGGGAGCGGCGACCGTCCACAGTGGCCCGTGCCCGGTTGACCGCGGCGAGCACCTCGCCGATGCTCGCGAGGATCTGGGTGCGGGTCGTGGTGTCGGCGGCGTCGAGGGTGCTGACGACCTCGGTCAGCACCTCCAAACCGCTCTGCTGCTGCGCCAGACGTTCACGCAACGGCTTCGCCTCGGCCGCGGTCTTGAGCTCTGCGGCCGCGATCTGCTCGATCTCCTCGTGGTACTGGGAGAACGCGCCCTCACCGCTGAGGAACGCGACGGCGCGGCGGGCCGACGCGCCGAGTTCCTCGACCAGTTCGGCTTCCCGCCGGTCGATCTCCCCTAGGTCGACGTACTTGAGGTCCTTCAACGTGATCAGGCGGCCCTGGGCGGACCTCAGGTCGGCGAGCAGGCGCACCCACTCGTCGGCGCTGCGCGGTGCGGCCGACCTCGCGAGCCTGATCAGCGACGCCAGCTTCTCGGCGGCCTCGTGGAGCTGCTGCGCGGCGTGCTCGGTGAGGGTGCGGACGGCCTCGAACTCGTCCAGCACCTGTTCGGCGGTGGCGCGGACGGCCAGGACGTCCTGCCTGAGCCCTAGTTCGTCGAGCCAGAACACGCCGTCGATCACCCTGGTGCACAGGGCGATCAGGCCCTCGAACACCGGCGCGGTCGGGGTCATCTCGGCGCTCATCCTGGTGATGGACAGGCAGTCCGAGATGCCGCGGACCAGTTCGGCGTTGCCGATGCGGGCGAGCGGCCCCGCCTGGTCGGGCAGGGTCTCGTCGGCCATGAACGGCGTGCGCCACACCTGCATCGGGTGCACGCGCACGGCGTCGGAGCTGGTCTCCCGGAAGACCACGAGCGTGCCGTCGGCGAAGAGCGAGTAGCCGTGGCAGGTGATCGGGGTGGCGACTTCCTTGCGGATCACGTTGTAGGGCAGCAGAAGACTGCGACCCTCGCGGCGGGCGTGGTAGACGAACAGCACGTCCTCGCCGTTCGCGGACTTGACGACCCGTTCGAACTCCAGCTCGTCGGTGTCGACGTCGAACGTCTTGTCCGCGCCCGTGACGAGGTAGTAGCCGCCGGGGAAGATGATCCCCTGGTCCTCGGGAAGTCGTTGGCAGGCCTGGCCGATGCCGTCGAGCCGCGTGACCTCCTTGGTGCGGGTGTTGAAGACCAGGTGCCGTGGCGTGGTCTCCTTGTACGGCAGGATCTTCAGCAGGATCAGCGGGCCGACGCGGGCGTAGTGGATCTCGGCGTCCGCGAGGCTCTGCAGCGGCTCGTCGACCGGTTCCTCGTAGACGCCCTGGCCGGACTCGGTGTTGTTCTCGATCTTGACGGTGAGCGTGCCGCCGACCGTCTCGACGAACACCTCGTTGTCGATCGCGATGTGCGGGTGGCGGCCGAGCACGTGCTGCTCGCGGGTCGTCTCGACCCACCTGAAGTCGTGCGAGGGCGGGAAGACGTGGTCGCGGTCGCCCCGGTTGTCGACGTAGGTGACCGTGCCGTCGACCTTGACGTCCCAGCGCAGGACGTGCAGGTCCTCGATCCGGACGCCCGTCTGGAACACCGCGAGCAGCCGTTGCTCGACGATGCGCAGCTGGAGCAGTCGCGTCTCGCGGTAGTACCGGTACAGCTCGGCGAAGTCGTTGAGGAACCTCGGGTCCTTCAGGAACTCCGCCTCGACCGCGGCGAAGTCCCTGCCGTGCGCCGCGAAGACGTCGCCGACCTTGGTCTCGGGCTTGAGGCCCATGAACACGTTGTAGCCGAACAACATCACGTCGCCGAGTGCCACGATGTCGCGCGGCACGCAGTTGTTCTCGGTGCGGATGCGTTCGGTGGCGGCGAGTTCGAGGGCCGTGCTGCCGAACGTCTCGACGCGCTGGTCGTTCAGCGCCTCGGTGCTGCGGGCGAGCTCGGCGGCCTGGTCGGCCAGCCGAGCCCGCAGCACCTCGTAAGTGCCGGCGTCCAGCCCAGAAGGGGTGGATGCCGTCATGCGTTCTGGCCGTTGTTCTTGGCCATCTGGGTCAGCGCGATCGCCGCGGCGAGGTTCTGCGCGTCACCGGTCGTGAACGAGCTGAGGATCTTGGTGAGGTCCTCCGGGAAGTTGCTGGTCCCGTCCATCCACTTGGCGCCCAACGCCTGCACGACGTCGGAGTTGCCGACGAACCCGTCGACCTGCTTGCCCGCGGTGATGGCGTTCGCGATCTTGTCGAAGAAGACCGTGTCGCCACCGATGATGTCGATGTCGGCCTTCTCCAGTCCGGCCGCGAGGACCATGGCCTGGGCCTCGGCGACCTGGCGCTGCACGTCGATGCCCTTGAGCCGGATCTCCTTCTCCGCCTCGAGCCGCAGTCGGTACTCCTCGTGCTCGCGGGTCGCGGTGTCGAGCGCGGCCATCGCCTCTGCCTTGTGCGACAAGCCTTCCGCCTCGCCCTTGAGGCGTTCCTTGATGCCCTCCGCGTCGGCGAGCGCCTTCTCGCGGTCGACCACGGCCTCGGCGCGACCGAGCGCCTCGGACGCGGCGGCGTCCCGTTCCTTGACCTGGGCCTCGGCCAGGCCCTTCGCGGCGGCCTCGGCCTGCGTGCCCTCGGCGAGCCGGATCTTGGCGCGGGCGTCGAGGTCGGCGGCCTGCTGGCGCGACTCGGCGAGCACGACGGCCTCGCGGGCCTTGTGCTGCGCGGCCTGTTCCGCAGCCTCGGCGGCCTTGATGTCCTTGACCAGCGACTCCTGCGCCTCGGCCTCGGCGCGGATCACGATCTGCTGGCGCTCGCGTTCGGCCTCCTCGACCGCACGCAGGCGCTTGATGTTCTCCTCCTGCTCGGCCACCGTCTTCTCGACGGCGACGCGCTCGCGCACCAGGTCGGCGATCGCGCGGCGCTCGTGCTCGAGCTCCTTGTCCTTCTCGATCATGCGCAGCGAGGTCTCGCGTTCGCGGGCGATGACCTCCAGCAGGCGGTCCTTCTCGATGCGCTCGGTCTCGACGGCGATCACGCGCTCGCGGTTCTTCTCGGCGACGGCGATCTCGCGGGCCTTGTTCTCGGTCTGGATGCCGAGCTGTTCCTCGGTGCGGATGAACGCGGTGTTGGCCTTGAGGCGTTCCTCGGCCTGCACCTTCTGCGTCTCGGCCTCCTGCTGCGCGCGGGCGGTCTCGATCTCGCGCTTCTGCTTGATCTCCGCGTCGGCCTGACGGCGTTCGAGCTCGAGGATGGCCTCACGCGCGCTGACGTTCTGGCGCGTGATCTCCTTCTCCTCGTTGCGGGTGAACTCGTTGGTCTTGACGTGCTCGATCGCGGTCAGCTCGGTGATCTTGCGGATGCCCTGCGCGTCCAGGATGTTCGCGGGGTCGAGCTGCTTGAGCGGCGTCTGCTCCAGGTAGTCGATGGCCGCGTCCTCGAGGCTGTAGCCGTTGAGGTCGGTGCCGATGACCTGGACGATCCGGTCGCGGAACTCGTCGCGGTGCGTGTAGAGGTCGACGAAGTCGAGCTGCTTGCCGACGGTCTTGAGCGCCTCGGAGAACTTGGCGTTGAACAGCTCCTGCAACGTCTGCTCGTGGCTCGCGCGCTCGGTGCCGATCGCCTGCGCGACCTTGATGACGTCCTCGACGGTCTTGTTGACCCGCACGAAGAACGTGATGCGGATGTCGGCGCGGATGTTGTCCTTGCAGATCAGGCCTTCGTTGCCGGCCCGGCGGATCTCGATGGTCTTCACCGAGATGTCCATCGTCTCGCAGCGGTGCAGCACCGGCAGCACGACGGTGCCGGTGAAGGTCACGTCGACCTTGCGCATCTTCGAGACGATCAGCGCCTTGCCCTGCTCGCACTTCTTGAAAAGTCTGCTCAGCGTGATCAACGCCAAGATCAGCACAACCGCGCACACGGCGATCATCACGATCAGCCCTGTCGAGATCGCTCCCATGTTCAGCCCCCTGTGGTGATGTCCACGACCCAGAAGAACTCGCCCTCGGCGTCGTAGTCGAAGATCAACGCGGTCTGTCCCGCCTTGAGGTCGGTGCTCTGCGCAGCCCTGACCTGAACGACCGCCGTACCGCCGTCGTCGGCGGTCACCTCGGCCTGCCCGTACTGCTCGGTGACCCTGGCCGTCCGCACGATCGCGGTGCGGCCGACGAAGTCGTTGCGGGACGCCGGTTTCTCCGGTCGCGTCCAGTTCCGGACCGGGATGAGAAGGATCCGCGTGACCAGCGCGCCGACCAGCAGCGCGCCCCCGAACACCGCGTACCTGAGCTTGCCCTCCGGCGTGTACACCGTGCCGACCAGCGCGGCGAACCACGTGAACACGATGAACACGGAGATGGAGATCGGCATCACGGGGGCGTCGAAGTCGAGCCCCACCAACGCCACGGTGAGCCAGTAAGCCAGCACTATGAGCAACAGGAAGCTGAACACGACAGTCGGAAACGCCAGTGCGGCAGCCAGGAACTCGGTCATCATCGCCCCCCTTCTCGTCATTTTGATGCGCGGGAGGCCGTTTTCGTTGCACTTCGCTGTAAATCAATCCGATCGCTGTCCGAATCGGACACCGCTGACCCATCCGGACCACGCGCCGTGCACCGGCTAGCCTCGGGTGTCGTGATCCCCGTAGTCGTGCTCGCCGGCTTCCTCGGTGCCGGCAAGACCACCCTGCTCAACCACCTGCTGCGCACGTCCGGCGGCACGCGGATCGGCGTGGTGGTGAACGACTTCGGCAAGATCAACATCGATGCGTTCTCGGTGTCGGCCCAGGTCGACTCGATGGTGTCGCTCTCGAACGGCTGCCTGTGCTGCGCGGTCGACGGCTCCGAGCTGGAGGAGATGCTCGCGAAGCTGGCGTCCGCCGAGCTGGACGTGATCGTGATCGAGGCGTCCGGCCTGGCCGAGCCCGCGGCGATGGTGCGGATGGTCGCGGCCGCTTCCGGGGTGTCGTACGGCGGGCTGATCTACGTGGCCGACGCGGTGGAGCTCTCGGCCGTGCCGCACCTGGAGCGCGATCTGGCGATGGCCGACCTGGTGGTGCTGAACAAGGTCGACCGGGTTTCCGCTTTGCCTGCTTTGCCCTGTTCGGTGCCGGTGCTGCCCGTGTCTTTCGGGCAGATCGACCCGGCGCTGCTGTTCGAGGTGCGGCCGCCCGACCTCGGGCCGCGGCAGCTGTCGTTCGACGACCTGGACGACCACTCGACGCACGCGCACGCCTCGTACGACAGCGTGTCCTTCGAGTGCGACGAACCGTTGCACCCCAAGCTGTTCATGGACTTCCTGGCGGCGCGGCCGGAGGGGTTGTTCCGCACCAAGGGTTTCGTCCGGTTCCCGCTCGGCACGTTCATGCTGCAGACCGTCGGCGCCTACGTGTCGTTCACGCCGGTCGACGACAACGCCCCGACTCAGCTGGTGCTGATCGGGGCGGGCATCGACGCGGAGGCGTTGACGGACTGGCTGCTGGCGTGCGTGGCGGACGGACCGGTCACCGAGCAGGAGATGCTCTGGGTGCTCCGGTACGCCCGCTGACGCCTGCTCCTACTTCTTGCAGAGCGCGGTGTCGATCACGTCGAACATCTGCTGGAACTTCCTGGCCGGGTCGTCGCCGAACGTGCCGGGCAGCGCGGTGAGCGTGACCGCCGCGTGGTTGCCGCCGTCCGTCGCGCCGCCGAACGAGCCCCAGCCGTGGATCGACCCGCCGTGGCCCCACCAGACCCCACCGCAGCTGAGCTTCGTGCTTTCGATGCCGAGGCCGTAGGCGCTCTTCTCGTCGACGGTGATCGTCTTGCGCATCTCGTCGAGCTGCGGCTTGGCGAGGATCTTGCCGTCGAGCAGTCGCTGGAAGAACCTGGCGACGTCCTGCGGTGTGGAGACCATCGCGCCGGACGCCCAAGCCTGCGAGGTGTCGAGCTCGGTCGCATCGACCACAGTGGACTTCGGGTCCAGCAGGTCGCTCAGCGCGTACGCCCTGGCGTGCTTGCCGCGGAGGCGTTGCTCGCCCTGGTTCGGCCAGTAGGTGTCCTTGAGGCCCGCCTTGGTGATGACCTTGCCGAGGGCCTCGCCGACCGGGCGTCCGGTGACCTTCTGGATCAGCAGTCCGGCGACGACGTAGTTGGTGTTGCTGTACTCGTACCTCTCACCGGGCTGGAAGGCAGGCGACTGGCTCAGCGCGACGTCGAGCAGGTCGTGCGGGGCGAAGTACCTGTCCCGGACGTCCGCGATCTTCGGGACGCCGATCTGCATCACGTAGTCCGGCAGGCCGCTGGTGTGCTGCAGGACCTGCCGGACGGTGATCCGGCTGTCCTTGATCTGCGGCACGTACCGGTTGACCGGCCCGTCCAGCTCGACCTTCTTCTCCGCGGTGAGCTGGAGCGTCGCCACCGCCACGAACGACTTGGTGATGCTGCCGATCCGCACCTGCCCGTTGACCGGCGCCTTGCCCCGCGCCTCGTTGCGCCCGTTGACGTGCGCCTCGACACCCGGCGTGCCTTGGGCGACGATCTGGTCGAGTTGCTGGGGCACGAGCAGTGCGAGCGCGGTGACCGCCGCGACCGCGATCACCTGGCACCGCACAGAGCAGTGTCCACAGTGGCCAGAACGGCGTCGTGAGCCTTCGACGCTTCCTCAGGCGTGTCCTGGAAGGTGCCCGGCAACGCAGTCACCGCAACGGAGAACGCCCGCCCGTTCGGCGCGACACCACCGCGCGTCTCGTACCCGTGGATGTCGCCGCCGTGCCCCCAGTACCGGCCACCGCAGGTGAGCGGCGTGCTGGCGATGCCCAGCCCGTACTCCGCGCCGGCCCACATCTCGCCCTTGGTCTCGACGGTCTTCTGCATCTCTTTCAGCTGCGCCTGCGGAACCAGCTTCCCGTTCAGCAGCGCGCTGTAGAAGGTGTTGAGGTCCTTGGTGGTGGAGATGATCTGGCCCGCCGCCCACCCCCACGACGGGTCGAGCTCGGTGACGTCCTCGATGCCGTTGCCGGTCTTCGAGTACCCCTGCGGGTGCTTGCCGCGGATGCCTTCCTCACCGACGCCCGGCCAGTAGGTGTCCTTGAGCTTGATCTTCTGCACGATGCGCTTGTCGACGTTCTCGGCGACGGGCCGTCCGGTGACCTTCTGGATCAGCAGACCGAGCAGCACGTAGTTCGTGTTGCTGTACTTGAACTTCTCGCCGGGCTCACCGGTCTTGGGGTGCGCGTTGCCGATGTCGAGCAGCTCGCGCGGCTCGTAGTACCGGTGCCGCTGCTCTTCGAACTTGTCGAGCCCCATGTAGTTCGTGTAGTTGGCCAGCCCGCTGGTGTGGTTCAGCAACTGCCGCACGGTGATCCGGCCGTCCTGCACCGCGTTCGGCAGGTAGTGGTTGATCGGCTTGTCCAGCTCGACCTCGCCCTCAGCCACCAACTGCATGACCACGGTGGCCACGAACGCCTTGGTGTTGGACCCGGCCCGCACCTGCCCGTTCCTGGGCACCGGCACGTTCTTGCCCCGCACGGCCGTCCCCGACGTGTAGGCCGTGCTCGCGCCGTTCTGCGTGGTGGTGCCAAGCGCCGCGGGGAACTTGTGCTCCTTCGTCAGCCCGTCGAGCCTGCCCTGGAGCCCGCTGGGTGGCGCGGCCAAAGCCGTTCCGCTGAACAACATGGCCGCCGCCAACACGCCTACCAGCGTCTTCTTCATCCTGTGCCTCCCCTTGCCGTGGTGAGGACCAGGTTTCCGGTTCCGGGTGCCCTGCCGCAGTCACGCACGCTTCCGTTCCGGAGGTGGAGCAGGCTCTACCTCAGTACCTGACGTCGCTCTGCAGCAGCGGCGGGTAGACGCCCGAGGGCTCGCCGTCCACCGTCGTGCCGGCGAACTGCAACATGGCCCGCAACTCCCCGTGCAGCTGCGACGGGTAGTTCAACTCGGGCTGCGAAACCACGTCGAGCTCTTTCAGCTGCTCTTCCGTGAGCACGACCTCTTCGAGGTTGCTCTCCAGGTGCTCCACCTTCCGCGCGCCGATGATCGGCACCACGGTCCCCTCCCGCTGCCGCAGCCAGGCCAACGACACCGCGGCCGGGGTAGTGCCGGTCTCGTCAGCGATCTTCGTGACCACGTCGATGACCTCGAACTCCTCGTCCGTGGGCCCGCCCACGAACTTGGTCCGCTCCGAGTCTTTTACCTGCACGTTCCTCCGGTACTTGCCACTGAGGAACCCGTTCTTGAGCGGACTCCAAGGCACCAGCGCCAGCCCGAAGTCCCTGCTCATGGGACCGATCTCACCCTCGACGGTCCGCGCGAGCAACGAGTACTCCACCTGCAACGCCACCAGCGGCGTCCACCCCCTGAGCAGGGCCATCGTCTGAGCCTGCGCCGTGACCCAGGCAGGCACGTTGGAGAACCCGACGTACCCGACCTTGCCCGATCCCACCAGATCGTCCAGGGCTCGCATGGTCTCCTCGACAGGCGTGCTCCGATCCCAGTTGTGCAGCCAGTAGAGGTCGAGGTAGTCGGTGTTGAGCCGCCTGAGCGTCTCCTCCAACTGTCGGCGAACCGACGTCCGCCCCGCCCCACCACCGTTGGGATCGCCGGGGTGCATGTTGAAGAAGAACTTGGACGCCAACACCACCCGCTCCCGGTTGCCACTGCTCCGGAAGAAGTCGCCGAGGATCTTCTCCGAGTGGCCGTTGGTGTAGAAGTTGGCGGTGTCGATGAAGTTCCCACCCCGGTCCAGATAGGTCCGGAGGATCTTCTCGGACTCCTCGACGCTGGACCCGGCGGCCCCGGGGTCCTCGCCGAAAGTCATCGCACCGAGGGCGAACGGGCTGACGCGGAGGCCGGAGCGGCCCAGGGTCACGTAGTGGTCGAGCGGCATCTTGCTGGCCCCTTCCAAGTTCGTCTTCTGACACCTCCAATTCCAGCCGTTGCGGCTGCGTGGGGGTACGACGATCCCGTCGGGCTCTTGCCTGATCCTCCTTGCGGGTGGTTTCGGGGTCCGTCAACGGTGAGGTTGGGAACCCGGAGGACATGCGGGTGGGGAGATCGGTAGGCTGTCCCGGCGAGGGCTGCTAGCTCAATTGGCAGAGCAGGAGACTTTTAATCTTCGGGTTCAGGGTTCGAGTCCCTGGCGGCCCACCAAACCCCCAGGTCACAGGCCTGGGGGTTTCGCATTTCAAGATCGCTGGCACACCTTTGGCACGCTTTACCCCTCTGACTCTCAAGCTGCGGCATCGGGCGGACCGTCCTGGACCTGGTCCTCGTCACCCTCGTCAGCGTCTCGTTTCGGCGTGCCGAACGCGCTCTCAAGAGCATCAGCCGTGCGCTTGTCGACCACCTTGCGGGCGAAGTAGACGTCCTGCGTCATCGAAGGCCGGGCGTGGCCGAGCTGGTCCGCGACCAGGCGCGCCGAAAGGCCGGCCTCATCGAGGATGGTCGCCGCCGTCTTCCGGAAGACGTGCGAGGTGACCCATGCGAACTCTTCCCCGCCGCGAGCCTTGCGGAGGTCCCTCCGAACGTTGGAGGGGTCACGCAGGCCGCCGAGGCTGCTCGGGAAGACCGGCCCGTCCGGGAAGAGCGTCACCGCACGACGCCGCTTCAACATGTCCAGCGCCCACCGAGGCAGCGGAAGCGTCCGTTCTCCAGCCTCCGTCTTCGTGGACTTCCGGATCAGCCCGATGCCCTTTGCCCTGATCACGGTGTAGTTCACCGCGACCGTGCCTGCCTCGAAGTCGACGTCCTCCCAGTAGACGGCCAGCGCCTCACCAATCCGGACACCGGTAGCCATCATGAAGCGCGACAGATCAGGAAGGTCCCACTTCACGGCCTGTTCGTCCGACTCCAGCATTTCGAGCCACAAGAGCCGTTCTTCCAGCGTGAGCGCCCTCGGACTCTTCTTGCGCCCAGCCTCCAGCCGATCCGTCTCGCGAACCGGGTTGGTGTCGAGCGCCTTGTCCCTGACCGCGATCCTCAGCGCCCCGGAGAGCACCGACCGTGCCGTCTTGGCGGTGTCGACGCTGACCGATCGCCACAGCGCCTGGAGGAACGCGTCGATCCGCGCCACGGTCATCTCACGAATCCGCAGCTCACCAAGGCCAGGCAGCACGTGACGATCAAGAATGCTCCGGTAGGTGTCGACGCTGCCAGGTGACCGCTTGCCGGCATCGGCGAGCGCCTGGAACTTGCCGAACCACAGAGCCGCTGCCTCCTTGAACCGGCTGTCAGGCGTCAGCCCATCACCGGCAGGTGCCCTCCTCTCAGCCAACGCCCTCTTGAGGTTCCTCTCCGCCTCCGTCTTGGTCTTCCCGCGCCGCTGCACCGGCCGTGTCTGGCCGTCGTAGTCGCGATAGTTCGTCTGAGCACGCCAGCCCTTTGCCTCCTGGTAGCAACGAATCGCCCCGTACGTGCCGATGTCGAGAGGTGGCCGTCCCATCAGGCAGCCTCCTCAAGCAGGTGCTCGAACCAGCTCCGAACCTCGGACGGCAGGTACCGCAGGTGCTTCCCCAAGCGCCGTGCGGGCGGGCCGTAGTTCTTCGTGCGCCAGCCGTAGAGCGTGTGGACCGGGACGTTCAGGTAGGCCGAAACGTCACTGACTGTCCACAGTGGCTCAAACTCGCGTGCTTCCATGATGTTTCTCCCCCTAGATCAAGCAGCCTGCGGAGTTGCCGAACTTTCTGGCGGCCCGGCGGATGCGAGCAGCGCGGCCGTGTATTCGGCCTTCCACCTGCGACGTTCCGCGACAGCGCTCAACAGCAGGTGCGCCCGTGGCGGCACGTTCGGATCACCGGGCTGGACGTTGTTCCAGACGACGCGCTGCGCCTGGTCCTCGGGCTTGATGCCGACGTCCGCGAGCAGTTGCCGAACGAACGTCTTCCGGTCGTGCTTGTGGTCCGCGAGCGACTTCCCAGACCACTTCCGCGACACGAGGACCCGCCGACCGGCGACGCCGAGCGTGGTTCGCTTGTGCGCCTTGCCTTTGCACTTGCCAGGCACAGTGGACAGCCGAGCCCCACGAGGCTGGACGCCATACAGCAGCCACACCGCACACTGCGGCGAACAGGGCGTCACAGCCAGCTCCGCACACAGCCGTTCAGCGTGGTCTTCCTGCCGAGGCGTCTGCGCGTCGAAGCACTCGTTGATGCTCTTGGTGAGGTACTTCGTCAGGTAGCCGATGTGACGGCCGGCCTCTTCGGTGCCGCCGAGGATGCCCTTGGAGTGCACCTGCACGCCGAAGCGCGCCACATGAGCCGGACGCTCAACCTCATCAAGGGCCTCTTCCCAGGTAGGCAAGGCCCTTCGCGTCTGCGGATCAACGAAGCCCTTGGCCCGCACATCCCAGAACGGCAGGTTGTCACCGCTGTACTTGATCTCGTCGTGCTCGGGCCACCAAACCTGGTGGTACGTGGCCTCAGCGACCGCCTTCAGTTCCGCCCGCGAGATCGATCCTCGAACGGCCGCGTGCCAGTGCGGAGCAAGCCGACGCTGTGGCTCGACCGCCGAGAAGTACTGGACTTCCCAGCCGACACAGCGCCGGAGGTTCTGCACGAACCGATCGAGCAACGCCGCGAAGTGCACCGCGTCCCGAGCGGCCCGCCGGTAGTCGTACTTCGTCGGATCAACCGGAGTGCCGTCGCTGCGCACCTTGCCGTAGGTGTCGAGCGTCAGCGTGAGGAACGTCGAAGGCTGGTACTTGCCCCCGAACACCTTCCCGACCGTGCGCTTGCTGACCGGCCGTCGAGGCAGGTTGGGCGCGTCCTGCCGACGCCTGGTGGACCGTTTCCGCGCTGCTTTGACCGGGACTTCCAGGGAGGGGAGTGAACCGCGGATTCCTAGTTGCCGAAGTTCGGCGTCGACCTCCGCGACCTCTTCCCGCACCTCTTCCGCGCCCACTTCGTCGCCCTCATCGAGGGCCAGGCGGAAGGCCTTGACCAGGTCAGCGCGGTACTCGGTCAGCTCCCGCTGTTCGTCGCTCGGAGCGTCCGGAGTGAAGTCCGGTTCCTCGGTCAGGTGCCACCCCTCACGGCACTGAGCCATCCGCAGACGCCGGTTCTTCTCCGCGCAGGTGGGGCAGACACTCGCGACCGTCGAACCGCACGGCACGGGCACGATGTCCACGCGCCCGGTGCCGAGGTCGATCCGCTCCTTGGCCAGAGGCCGGACGCAGACGCCGTGTTCCTCAGCCACTGCCCGGACGACGTCGAGCGCGGCCGGCTGCTTCATCCGCTCGGATCGGGTCAGGTACTCAGTCATGCCGCAGCCCTCCCGTCGGTCAGCTCGGGGAACTCGTGGACGGTGGCCGGGGCGAGGTAAGCACCCAGCTCGACTAGATCCGCGTCGGTGACGTTGAAGGCCCGCGCCCGCTCGGGTTCGCGCTGCCCGTCCTCCTTGCCCCAGGCAACGCCGGGCGTGTTCTCGCTGATCTCGTGCGCAGCAGCGCCGCGTTGCCGGACGCCGTCGCCCAGGACCATGTCCACCTGCACCGGCTCGTCGAGGCGCAGCGCCACGCGAGTGGTGAACAGGTGCCGGAAGCCGACGATCTCCTTGCGCGGGTCCTGGACCAGGCCGACGACGGCATAGCCAGGTGCACGCCCCTGCGAGGTGATCGTCTGAATAGCCCGCGTCGCGCGCTCCCGCAGGTTCCGATCCGCCTGGTAGGCGATCAGATCTGCCAGCTCATCCACGATCAGGACCGTGAACGGCTCACCAGTGCTGCGCGCCCAGAGCCGCCGGATACCCCGGTAACGAGCGGCGCGTTCCTTGACCTCCGCCGCGATTTCTTCAAGCAAGGCAACAGCTTCCGGCCCGTTGTCGTAGACGACCTTCTCGAACGCGTCCGGACACTGCCCCAGCTCCATCCCGCCCTTGGGGTCGATCCCAACGAGCCGCACCATGCCCGCCTTGATAGCCGGGGCGAGCTGCCACACGATCGACCACAGCACCGAGCCCTTGCCCGCGCCCGGTACGCCGACCACGAGCACCTGAGACCCGAGCAGCCTCAGCCGCCAGGGCTTCCCGGTCTCCGTGCGACCGACGACCACGCGCTTGAGGTCGACCTCTCCGGGGTTGGCGAGCTGCGGCACCGCGACGGGACGAGCCAGCGGGTCAGCGTGGATGAAGTCGAGCTCAAGCACGCGCGGCTTCAGCACCCGCACTCGGCAGGACCGCGCGTTGAACGAGTGCGCCAGGTTCTCGCGCCGCAGCTCCCACTGCTCCGGCGACTGCGCCGGGATCATCCGTACCCGGACCTTGTCCCGCCAGCCCTCAGACCGGACGCGGCGTAGCTTCGGTCGGTACTCCCGCCCTCGGTTGTCCTTGGACAGCTCCGCTAGCCGCATGACGGTGCGCCACTGTGGCACGTACACGGTGAGCCGCCGCCACTCAGTCAGCACGCGGTACCAGCCGTGCCGCAGGAACGAGTCCCGATCAAGGCCGTACCAGACGGTCAGGGCGCACACGAGCGACAGCAGCGCGATCACCAACGGCGACAGCCCGAACTGGTGATAGGCGACGTAGCCACCGAGGCCAGCCGTGACCGCGACCGGGTACCGGACCGTCAGAACGACCAGCCGAACGACCAGGACGACAGCGAGCCAGAGCAGGCCGAACGGTACGAGCACAAGCTTTACCCAGCCGGGAAGCCATACCCACCAAGGGACCTGCGGACGCGCACCCTCAAACGGTGCGGGGTCTACCCAGCGGTTGCCCTTCATCGCGCACCGCCAGCGCAAGTCAGGCACTGGAAGACGCTGCCCACGCTCGGGATGCGCCCAACAGGCTGGAAGGCTCCTGAAGCGGCAGTGTGCTGCGCCCGACAGGTGAGGCATTCGAAGCCCTTGGCCTGCATGGCGGTGAGTTCCATCGTCTCCAGCGAGCCGCCGTCGAGCATCACGACGTAGCTGGAAACGGTCTGCCTGGTGGAGATCATCCGATCCCCGTCTAGCGCACGGATGCGCTCAGGCTCTACGCTCATCGTTGTTCACTCCTGAGTTGGGTGGACAACGCAGGAGCGGCGAGGTTGGTAGCCGGGTTCCGCTCCTGCGTCTCACGTTCTCTTTGCACCGCAACAAGACGTGCGGCATCGCCACATGACCCAGCAGAGTCACGCGCTCTGTCCAATAAGGACCTCTGCTACTTCTTCGCCGTCTTCGTGACCTTGATCGCCTCCCCCTTCTCGCGCTCACGGTTCGCCCAGTACATGGCCTCGTGGTGGTGGCTGCGATCGGTCTCAGCGACGCGGGCGTAGATGGCGGCGGACCGGAGGTAGTAGTCCTTCAGCACGGCGGGCGCGGACTTGGGACTGGGCAGGAGCTTGCTCAGCACGTCATGCGCTTCACTCAGCGTCCGAGCCTGCTCAGCAAGGCCCCAGTGCATCGCCTCAACTGCGGACATCAGGATCTCCCTCCGCCAGGGCGTGACGGCCTTCCTGACTGCCGAGGTGATCCGCCAGCTTGGATGCCTCACGCGACAACTCCCGGCAGAACCGCATCAGCACGTCCGAGCCGCCGGGGAAGGGCGGGAGCTGGATCGCGATGTTGACGGGGTCGAGGTAGATGGCCAGTGCCGGAACCTCGGGCGTCACCCGGATCATGGCCGCGCCCGCGTCTTGCCCAGGCGTACAGGTGGCGTTGAACCCCATCACTGACCACCCCGCGCCGCATCAAGGGCCGTCTGTCCTTCAGCCACAGCCTCAGCAAGCCGGGGCAGCGCTTCCGCGTCGACCACCAGGACGGCAGGGAACGCGTTGCCCAGCCGGAACTCGACTCGTCCAGCGAAGACGAGCGGTTCCACCCGGATCGGCAGGTTCGCCGTCAGGTGCAGGCGCATCAAGTCGGGCACGGATCACGCCGCCTTGGGTGCGGGCTTGGCCGCGACGATGGCCTTCATGCCGGTGGCCCGCAGGCTGTAGCCCAGCTTCGCCCGGCAGCGGTGACGCTCACCGACGTGGCCGCCACGGCAGCCCTTGTCATCGATCCACGGCGTCACCGTCAGACCCTCGAACATCGCCGGGCGGATGTCCGTACCCGGAATCGCCTCCGGCGGCACCGGCTGGTGAGGTGCCGAAATCTTGACCGTGACCGCAGCGTCCGCCTTGCGCTCCGCAGCCTGGTCGATCACCAGGACGGACCACACGAGCTGACCGGTCTCCTTGTCTTTCTCCTGCTCGGCAGGGAGGCCCTTGGCGCGCTCCTCAGCCGACTGGAACTTGAGCACGGGCTCGACGCCCATCACGAGCGCGCCCCTCGGGAACACGAAGTCATGACCCGCCGGGAACCTGCTCCCACCTGTGATCGCCATCGTCGTTCTCCTGACGTTTGTGCCGGTCGGGGCCACTCCCCGACATCTCGACACGTACGACTTTCGACGAATCGAGAGGACGTCAACACCACACAACAGGACAACTACAGACGTCTCGGCTACATTGAAGTCGTCCCTAGTTGTACGGAGGGTGGGTCATGCCGAACCAACGCCTACGGGATGCGTTGCTGCGCAACACTTTGGGCCTCGACGAGGTGGCCAAGGCAACCGGCGTAGACCCGAAGACGGTCGAACGGTGGATCACGCAGGACCGGACGCCGTACCCGCGCCACCGGCACGCCATCGCCGCCATGGTCCGCGAGACCGAGACCTACCTCTGGCCGGACGCGGTCGCGCCGGAGAAGAAGAAAGAGATCAACGAGTCCGAGGTCGTGCAGGTCTACGCGCACCGCCACGCGGTATCGCACGACATCTGGGGACACCTCATCGAACAGTCCAAGATCAGCATCTCGATCCTGGTCTATGCCGGCATGTTCCTGGTGGACAACCCAGCCCTGATCAAGACGCTTCGTCAGAAGGCAGAGAGCGGCGTCAAGATCCGGCTATTGCTCGGGGACCCCGCAAGCCGTGAGGTCGCGCGCCGCAGTGAGGAAGAGGGCATCGGCAAGGCCACGCTTGGCGCGAAGATCCGGAACGCCCTCGCGATCTACAAGCCGCTGGCCGAGGTGTCCGGCGTCGAGATCCGGGTTCACGGCACGACGCTCTACAACTCGATCTACCGCTTCGATGACGAGATGCTCGTGAACACGCACGTGCACGGCTTCATGGCAGCTCACGCGCCGGTCCTTCACCTGCGACGCTTGTCCGGGGGCGACTTGTTCGAGACGTACGCCGAGAGCTTCCAGGGCGTCTGGGATGGCGCGAAGCCGCCGAAGTGGTAGGCAGGTAGGCATGGCTCGCACTGATCACTACAACGACCCGAACGCACCGAAGGCGACCAACATCGTCGTGGCGGTCACGGCGTTCGTGCAGGACGAGCACGGCCGGCTGTTGATGATCCGGCGAACCGACAACGACCTGTACTCGATCCCCGGCGGAGCCCAGGACGTCGGCGAGACCATCGGCCACACTGTCGTACGCGAAATCAAGGAAGAGACCGGGATTGACGTCGAGCCCATCGACATCATCGGCGTCTACTCCGACCCCAAGCACGTCATCGCGTACACAGACGGCGAGGTACGGCAGCAGTTCTCCATCTGCTTCCGGGCACGGCTGATCGGCGGTGAACTGCGGACCAGCGACGAGTCCAGCGAAGTTCACTGGGTAAGCCGCGGAGACCTCGACGCGCTCAATATCCACCCGTCCATCCGACTTCGGATCGAGCACGGGTTCAAGGAACGGTCGACGCCCTACTTCGCAGTGTAGTCGACACCGGTCTCGCGGAGGCGACTCTCCGTGCGCTCAACTGCCGAAACCAGTTCACCCTTGGCTTGGCGGATGAAATACGTAACGAGATCCTCTGGACCGTAGCGTTTTTGAATCTCTTCGATCCGATCGTGCACGGTTGTTTTCTCACCATCGGGCGTGGTCGTCATGTCCGCCCACCAAAGGGCATCACGCACTAGCGTCCGTTCATCTGTCCATTCAGCCAGCTCCGCAGACAGCCCGCGAAGCTCAGCCTCCCTATAGGCGCAAGAGTGATGTGCGATCAGAGCACAGAGTCGCCCCTCCACACCTTTTTCCTTAAGAAAGCGGGCTCCATCAAGAGGATGAAATCCTGTCTCCGCCAGCATCGAGGAATAGCCAATGTCATGAAGATACGCCGCCGCCATAAGCAGATCGCCGTCTAACCCAGGTAGCACTGCCGACACTATTCTCGCACGGTATGCGACGCCTTGAACGTGCGCCCATCTACGCGGAAGCTCGACTGCGAGAACTTGACAACTCAGCTCCCTAGCCCACGAGACAAGGTCCAACTGGCCCTCCAAGTCAAGAAAGCTGGACGTGCTACACAGCTCCTACCGGAAACCGACAATCGTGATAATCCTACCTGTCCCACAAGCAATCGGTGTCAGACTTTCAGAGATGAACAAAACGATTCCTGGCCTCCTCATACCGAATGCCCAGCATTTCTCGCTCACGCGACAAATGCTTTGCTCGCTCCTCCTCTTCCCGAAGCTCGATTCGGCTATGATCAAACGACATTCCAGCAAGCTCAGAGTAACGAGCCCTGGCGGCGTGCTCCTCATCCGTAACCCGCTGAAGATTAAATTCAATAACACGAAGGTGACTACGGGTTCGTTCTTCCTCTCTATTCAAGATCAGAACAGCCTCTTTGTCGTCTACCTTTTCGTGGGAAGCTATGTCCCGCTCCGCACTAATGCCATTAAGTCGTTCAGCCAGCGCCACCCTGTCAGCCGAAAGCGATGCTCGTCGATCTGCACACGTCGCCAACTCAGCCTCTGCATGACCCAGCACACGGAAAGCCTCTTTGGATCGCAGTATACGACGGTCCGCCTCCGCCAATCGCTCGTCAAGAGCGTCCATACTTCTTTCAATATCTCGCAACTCTTCCAAAGCTCGCGCCCGCTCCAATTGAATAGACGCTAGTCGATTGGACTCCTGACTTGCCTCTCTCACCTCAACGACCACCTCGGACGATAGCCGAGTCTCGACAACAGAATGCAAGCGCCTCAAAAACTCTTCAGGTGTATACATAAAGAAGAGTCGAGATGTCGTCATCCGGAACTCGTCCCGAAGTTCAACCCGCGGACCGAGGATGGCTTTGCCGACCGAATCATGCCGGACTATCCGCCACCAATCCTCCTTTCCGTCGTCAGTCACAAATATTACATCTCGCTGATTTGCGCTTGCGTAATCCAAAATCTGGCGCCAAATCAGATAGTCTCCATATTTCTCCATCCCCTCTTTGCTCTTATCTTTATAGCCAGGAGGCTCGCTACGCTCATATCTTGCATCAGCCTGCCCCACCACCTCCACCATCTCGCTGTCGGAATAGCCGCTCCCAACTCTCCCTTCGTATAGATTTGCAAGTCTCGTCAAAATCGGGTCCTCACGAACGGAAATTCCGTACGATTGGTCACGCTCCTCGCGCGCTGACGCTAGCTTCTTTCGCGCTTCGCCAATTGCCGATACTACGAGTGAAGACAATTCATCCGTAGATACAAAGGCGTTCTTTCGAAACTTGCCCAAGTTACTCTTAGTCACGTTTTCGATGTCATCCAGCGCCGAGCTGACACTTTTTTCGATGCTCAACTGCTCCAGTATTCGCTTCACTCGATTGGAGTGGAACTCGCATCCCACCTGATGTGGCATCCAGAGGCGATCTTTCACCATCGAGAGTGCGTCATGAAGCTCTTCCCTAGCTCTAGGGGAGTATCGGTACATGTTCAACAACGCATTGGTATCAAGCACAATCAGTGCTTGCGCCCAGAGTGCGGTCTCTTCATCCTCTGTCAGCGGGTAGTGCCCGTAGAACGCATCTCGCATCGACCAATCTTGCCGAAACCTGCTCTACAGGATCAAGGCGCCGCCGCTGGCGGCGCGTCCTGGTCCTTCCGGCGAGCAACATCCATCCCGGCACTCCCGGCATCCGCTTCGCTGCGCCGGTCGGCCGGGCGCCGCTGCGCGCCGCAACTCCGGCCTCATACCTGCGGGCGAACCTCAATAGAGCTGAGCCGTCCAGCAGCTCCCTACGAGCGCCAGCAGGGTCACCGCAGACGGTGGGCACGGCGCTCGACTGCCGCGACGGCTGCGCCGCCTTGCCACCGAATCAGGGATAGGACGACGCCGCTGAACGCTCAACGAGCACCAGGCTGAGCCACCCGACGTTGCGAGCATGACAACGGCCGGCGACGCCGCGTCAAGGCTGGAACGAGTACCTTGACCCAACGCCACCGGCCGCGTTCTAGGCTCAGTGTCGGGAGGATGGCAGAGGTGTGAGCGGTCAGAGGACCAAGATCAACGGCATACTTTAGCCTCAGAAAACGACAGCAAGCGTCGAGAAGCGACTGTCCACAGTGCTCAGATCAAGACCGCATCCGCGCAGGTAGCGAGCACTGTCGGCGAAGATCAGCGAACAACGCCGATCGACTTCCGGAAATCTTCGGGTTCAGGGTTCGAGTCCCTGGCGGCCCACTACGCGACGAAACCCCAGGTCAGCGACCTGGGGTTTCGTGTTTCGCGGCAGGTGATCAGGCGTAGACGACGGCGCGGTCGCGGACCACGTCCCACGCGCTGACGTCCAGTTCGGCGAAGACGAGCAGTTCGTCGACCGAGGAGAACGGCGGATTCCGCCGAGCCGCCGCGTAGATCGCGGTCCACATCCACAGCGCTGGTCGGCGCAGGCGGTTGGCGGCGTGGGCGCCCTTTGCTTGCCGGCTATCGCCGCCGACGCTTCAAGAGTTTCACCGGTGCGCCGAATTCGCGTGCGGGCGCGTCTTTGTGTTGCGTACTGTGCGCGGAACCAAAGGGGGTGCGGCAATGACGAAGCTGAACCAGATCATCGCGGTCGAGAAGAGTGTCAAGGGTGGCACGCTTCGCGACCTCACCGACGCTCACCACGGGCTGCAGAAGCCCGCGTTGCTGGCCGGCATCTCCCGGACGTACCAGCCGAAGGACGAGGACGGCGAGGTGTTGCCGCCCGAGTCGACGCGCGTGCAGGTCAAGGCCGAGGACGTGTTGCGGAAGACGGCGTCGGTGATGACACGGCTCTTCGACGTCACGGCGACCAAGGACTGGGCCAACTGCGTCGCGAAGGCCGATGTCGTGGTGGACGGGCAGACGTTGCTGCGTGACGTGCCCGTGTCGTACCTGCTCTTCCTCGAGAAGCAGCTGACGGATCTGCACACCTTCGTGAAGAAACTGCCCTTGCTGGACGCGGCCGAGGACTGGAGCTTCGACGAGTCCGCGGACTACTGGCGCACCGAGCACGTGCGGACCATTCGCACGAAGAAGGTGCCTCGCAACCACGTCAAGGCCGAGGCGACGGAGAAGCACCCGGCTCAGGTCGAGGTGTACTACGAGGACATCCCGGTGGGGTACTGGACCACGGTGAAGTTCTCCGGTGCGTTGCCCGCGCGGCGGGTCAACGAGTTGGTGGACCGGGTCGAGAAGCTCCAGCACGCGGTGAAGTTCGCCCGCGAGGAGGCCAACAGCCTGGAGATCACCGACGAGCGTGTCGGTGGCGTGGTCTTCGACTACCTGTTCCGCTAGCGTCCATCAGACTCCCCCGCTGGAGCGCGGGGGTTGCGCTCCTCGCCTGAGGAGCGTGAAAGCTGAAACTGAAACGTCAGCCTGAACCACTCGGTCACAAGTGGGGGTTCGAATCCCTCTCCCGGCACCATCGCGCCGGGATAGCCCAAGTCGGCAGAGGCAAGCCGGGATCAAACTCAGACTCTCGCTCCAGATTCAGCATTTCCGCCGAACGCCAGATCACCCGAGACCGGACAAGACTCGCCGAGGTGCAGGTTCGAATCCTGCTGGCCGCTCTGCCTTGCGGCCGTAGCTCAACGGAAGAGCGCGGCGACCTAAGGACTGATCCGACTCTTAAACGTCGCTGGTGTGTGCAATTGGGCGGCCAAGCGAGGCCCCGGACTGGACATGTCCGGGGCCTCACCTATGTGCGGACTAGTGGGCCATCACGTCGCCGGAGGCGTTCGTGCGGTTCGGCAGGAAGGCCGCCACCGCGATCGTCGCCACCGCCAGCACGGTCGTCACGACGAAGGCCAACCTCATGCCGCTCAACTGCGCCGCCGAAGCCGCCACGCCCTCGGACATCAGCGACGACGACCGCGCTGACATCACCATGATGACGAGGGCGGTGCCGACGGCGGCTGCTACCTGCTGGAGCGTGCCCAGGATCGAGCTGCCGTGCGGGTACATGTCCGGAGGGAGGGCGCCCATGCCCAGGGTGAAGATCGGGGTGAAGGTGGCGGCGAGGCTGATCATCAGGAGTGCGTGCAGGGCCAGGATCTGCCAGTACGGCATGGACATCGAGACCTGGGTGAAGCCTGCCAGGGAGAGGACGATGCCGGTGGAGCCCGGCAGGATCAGCCGACGGCTGCCCAGGCGGTCGTAGAGGCGGCCGACGGTGGGGCCGAGCAGGCCCATGGCGAGGCCACCCGGCATCAGCAGCAGGCCCGTTTCCAACGGGGTGAGGCCTCGGAGGTTCTGGAGGTAGAGGGTCAGCAGGATCATCGAGCCCATCAACGACAGGAAGGCGATGCACATCAGGGCCAGCGACAGCGCGAAGGTGCGGTGGGTGAGGGTCCGGAGGTCCAACAGCGGGGTGCCGTTGCGCTGCAGCTTGAGCTGGCGGAGCACGAAGAACGCGATGGTGGCGGCGCCCGCGACGACGACGCCGATGGTCGGGCCCAGGGTGGACTCGCGCTCGCCGAAGAGGCTCAGGCCGTAGACCAGGCCGCCGAAGCCCAGGGTGGCCATCGCGGCCGAGGCCCAGTCGAGGGTGTTGACCTTGGGTTCGCCGATGTTGTCCAGCTGGCGGAGGCCGAAGTACGTGACGGCGCCGGCGATCGGGATGACGGCGACGAAGAGCAGGCGCCACGAGCCGAGCTGGAGGATCAGGCCCGAGATGGCCGGGCCGAGGGCCGGGGCGACCGAGATGGCGAGGGTGACGTTGCCCATCACCTTGCCGCGGTCCTGTTCCGGAACGACGGTCATCAGGGTCGTCATCAGCAACGGCATCATGACGGCGGTGCCTGCCGCCTGGATGATGCGGCCTGCCAGGAGGATCGAGAACGTCGGCGCCACCGCGCAGAGGGCGGTGCCGGCCAGGAAGACGCCCATGGCGATCGTGTAACCCTGGCGGGTGGTGACGCGCTGGAGGAACCAGCCGGTGACCGGAATCACGGCGGCCATGGTGAGCATGAAGGCCGTCGAGACCCATTGCGCGGCCTGTTCGGTCACGTGCAGGGTCTCCATGAGGCGCGGGATCGCGTTGATCATCAAGGTCTCGTTGAGGATCACGACGAACGTCGCCAGCACCAGCAGGCGCACCACCAGGGGTGTTTTGCCCGCTTGCGCGGTAGGTCGTTCTTCGATCGCTGCAGGCATGTCAGGCCCTCACTCGGTTGCTGGCATCAGGTTCTTCGCGACACCGGAGAAGACCAGCGGCGTTGAAGGAACTCATCGGTACCTCGAGTGTTCCTCATCCGCTGCCTGGTCTCATCCAGGTTTCTCGTCCGTCTACCCGTACGTCGAACGAGCAGACGACGAATCGACATGAGCGGCCGTAGTTTTTTCGGGATGGGGTCGCGGCTGGGCGAGTTGATCGAGGAGTACGGGGTTCTCGGGGCTCAGGTAGCCATGCTGAACTGCGGAAACGTGTCCAGCGAGGCCGCCGGTGTGCTGAGCGGGCGGACCCAGGTCGAGGTCACGGACGACTCGCTGTTCAAGGTCGAGTCGATCACCAAGGTCTGGACGGCGACGCTCGTGCAGCACCTCGTGGACGACGGGCTGCTGGACCTGGACGCGCAGGTCGGCGACCACCCGCCCGCGTTCCCCGGCGACCAGGGCGTGAAGGTGCCGGACTTCGGCAACGGCGCGATCGGTTGGGGGCTCGGGTGGATGCGGTACCGGGTCGGGGTCGGGCACACCGGGGTGTCGAAGGGGCAGAAGGCGTTCCTCCGCGTCGACGTCGAGCAGAAGCGAGCGGTGGCGGTGCTGACCAACAGCGTGCACAGCGAACTGCTGGCGCACGACGTCATCAGCGAGTTTCATGAGCAAGGAAGCACCCCGGTACCGCCTGATAAGCCCGAACCCATTGATGCCCAAAGGATGTGCGGCACCTACCGCGACCAGCTCTACGACTTCGGACAGCTACCGGGTCACACCGTGACGACGACGTTGCCGCGCTTGTGACCTGCGTCGACGTGCCGGTGCGCGGCCACGATCTCGGCCAGCGGGTAGGTGCGATCGACGATCACGCGGAGCTCGCCCGACTCCAGCAAAGCGCTGATGAACGGCAGGGCAGCGCGCTTGTTGACCGACATGCCGACCAGCACGCGCTTGCCGCCGCGCAACAACGTCCACAACGCCCAGAGGTTGTTCACGAGGCCGGTGGTCGGCAGGTACTTGCCACCGGGACGCAACGACCTTCGGGCGGCGCGGAAAGAAGACTTGGTCACGGTGTCGAAGACGACGTCATACCTGCCGACGCCAGAGGTGAAGTCGCCGCAGGTGTAGTCGATCACGTGATCGGCGCCCAGGGAGCGGACGAGGTCCACGTTCGACGGGCCGCAGACGGCGGTGACGGTGGCGCCGAAGTGCTTGGCCAGTTGGACGGCGTAGGTGCCGATGCTGCCGGACGCGCCGTTGATCAGGACGTGCTGGCCGGGGCGGACTTTTGCCTTGTCCCGCAGGAAGAACAACGCCGTGGTGGCTCCGTCCACAGCGGCTGCGGCCTCGACGAAGGTCAAGGACGAAGGCTTCAGAGACAGCGAGGCGGTGGCCGGTAGGCGGACGTAGTCGGCGTGCGCGCCGACAGAGAATCCGGTGAAGCCGAAGACCTCGTCGCCGGGGCTGAACTCGGTCACGTCGGCACCCACCTCGTCTACCGTGCCGGACACCTCCAGGCCCAAGGTGCGCAGGCGTGTGCGTGGGCGGCGCAGACCCAGGATCACCCTGCCCCACAACGGTTCTCCTCGGCGCATGGCGCACTCGGCGGAGGTCACGGTCGTCGCGTGGACCTTGATCAGGACGTCGCCGGGGCGGACGGGTGGGACCGGCTTCTCGACCACCTGGACCACGTCGGGTGGACCGAAGTTCGTGTGCACGGCGGCTCTCATGGGAGAACGGTAAGGAGGGGTGGAACTGTTTTGTCCCAACGCTTTGGAGAATCAGGGACAAAGCAGGGTGGTGCCCTAGGGGTATCGGACCCTGGTCCTAGACGGAGGTCGGACCGAAGGCCGATCCGAACGAAGCTGAGCGCTGGCACCGTTCCAGGACATGAGGTTTCCCAACGGGTGGGTCAGGGGTGCGGCGCTCATCGCCGGGCCGGTGCTGTTGCTGGTGGGCACGCTGTTGCGGTCGCCCTTCAACTTCTTCTTCCCCGACCAGATCAACGCCGTGGTCGAGCATCCTGGGCTGATGCGAGCGGCTTACACGTCGTTTCTCGCCGGGAACGTCGTGATGTGGGTGGCGGTCGCCCACCTCGCCTACCAGACTGCGCAGAGGAGTCCTCGGTGGGCGGCGTGGGGTGGGCTGCTCGTGACGGTCGGGTTGTTCGGGCGGACGTTCCACGCCGGGGTCGACCAGGCCGCGTTCAGCGCCGCGCGGCATGAGGGAGCGCAGAAGGCCACCGAGCTCGTGGCCCAGGGGTACGGCGACCTGCACCTGTTCAGCTACCTGAACTTCGCGATCATGTTCGGGTGGTTCGTGCTGGCCTTCGCCACGTACCGGGGCGGTGTGCTGGGCAAGGTGCGGGCCACCGCGCTCGCGACCATGGGGCTGCTGCCGCTCGGGGTGTTGAAGGGGACCGAGGTGCTGTCGATCGTCGGCACGGTCGGGTTGTGCGTCGCGTTGCTGCCGCTGGGGGTTCAGGCGCTCAAAGAGCAGCCGAGGCCGACGAGGAAGAACGTGCTCGTGGCCGTGCCGGTGGCGCTCGGGCTAGGGGCCCTCGCGGTGCTGAGCACGCTGGGATGACGCGAACGGGACGACGAACCACAGGCCCGCGAACACGGCGAACGCCAGCACGCCGACCAGCACCGCGGGCCAGCCGCCGAGCACGACCTCGGCCAGCAGAAGCACCGTGCCGGTCATCGCCAACGCCAGGCAGGCCAGGCCTACCAGCGTGAACGTGTTGCCGGAGCGAACCACGTCCTCGCGGCGGCCCTGGCGGAACAGGACCCGGTGCCACGCGGCGGGGGCGGTCAGGAACGCCACGGCGATCGCCGCGAACAGCACCGTGACCAGGTGCGTCACCCGGACGTACGTGCCCACGGCGGAGTACTTGTCGGTGAAGGCGATCGAGAGCAGGAAGCCGAACAGGATCTGCACGCCGGCCTGCGCCACGCGGAGTTCCTGGAGCAGCTCGTTGAGGTTCCTGGCGAGTCTGCGCTGGTCGGATTCCTCGGCTTCGCTCACCCCACCCGCGTACCCGGCCCCGGACCGTTGAAACACCCGTACGAGTACCGAAATGGCGGGACGGAGCCGGTGCCACTAAGCAAGAGATCCATGAAGACGCTTGCAGTCGTGATCGCCGCCGGGCTCCTGGCCGCCGGAACCGCGCACGCCGGAACCGCGCACGCCGAACCCGCGCCCGTCGCCCACACGTCCGCGAAGTTCGAGACCTACAGCGCGACAGCGAGGGCGGTGACGCACGACCCGGCGAAGGTGCCGGTCGGCGCGCGGATCACCGTCGTCGGGGTGCCGACGATCGACGGCGGGACGACGGTCCTGCTGGTGCTCAACGGTTTGCTGCCGAACCGGGCGTACGGCGCGCACGTCCACGTCAAGGCGTGCGGGGCGAACCCGGCCGACTCCGGGCCCCACTTCCAGCACGTCGAGGACCCGGTCCAGCCGTCCGTCGACCCGGCGTACGCCAACTCCCGCAACGAGATCTGGCTCGACGTGCACACCGACGCCAACGGTTTCGCGCAGAGTTCATCCACTGTGGACTGGCAGTTCACCGAACGCCACGCTCAGTCCGTGGTGCTGCACGACGAACACACGCACACCAAGCCGGGCGAGGCAGGCACCGCCGGGCCACGACTCGGGTGCGCGAACGTTCCGTTCTAGACCTTGTTGACTACAAAAAAATCAGTCACGAACGCGACGGGGTCGCCCGCGGTGTTGCGGCCGACCCACGTCGGGTAGACGCCGTCGCCCCACCCGGTCGAGAACGCCACGACGTTCAACCCGGACCGGGCGTCGGTCACGTTGGCCGGGCCGCGGCCACCACCGACCGCGCCCAGGGCGTCGATCAGGTCGCAGTTGCCCAGCTCGTCGTCGCTCACCAGCCGGTCCAGCGCCGTGGCGGTGACGACGTCGAAGAACGCCCCGGTGCTCGACTTCACGTCGTACCCGAACTCGGGCATCACCGGCAGCATCGGCACGTGCTCACCGGCCGTCACCGCGGGCCGCCACGAGTACGCGGGCTCGTCGCGGATCACCACCCTGGCGGCCGCGACGCGGTACCCCTGCCGCTCGTCCGGAACACCGTCGCCGTCGACGTACGAGACCAGCGAGACCGACACCGGGTAGGTGCCGGGCTCGACCTCGTCGGTGAACGGCTCGGCGTCCTCCGGCCACACGACGAACGGGTCGGCCGCCACGAGTCTGCCCGTCGGCAGGGCCAGCTCGCCCACCTGCTCGACGGTGATGACCTGCTGTTCGCCGCCGCCGGTCGACGAGCCCACGGGACCGTCGACGAACAACCGCTCGAACCCGGACCTGATCAGTGCAACCGCCCCCATGAGCTAGGCCACCTCCACAGGCATGTTGGCAGACGCCCCTGACACCCGATCGGGGCACCGGGGGTGTTCGCCGTGAGTGAAGACCCCAGTTGCCGCAACGAATCCGCTGCAATGCTGGTCAGCATGGGGACGATCGCGGCGGTGCTCGGCGACATCACTCGACAGCAAGTCGACATCATCGTCACCGCGGCGAACGAGTCGTTGCTCGGCGGCGGCGGGGTGGACGGGGCGATCCACCGCGCGGCGGGGCCCGAGCTCGCGGAGGCGGGCGCGCGGCTGGCTCCGTGCCTGCCGGGCCGGGCGGTGGCGACACCCGCGTTCGACCTCGCGCCGGTCAGGCACGTGATCCACACGGTCGGGCCGGTGTGGGAGGACGGCGAGCAGGGCGAGGACGACGTGCTGGTGAGCTGTTACGTCGAGTCGCTCCTGCTGGCCGAGGAGCTGGAGGCGGGCAGCATCGCGTTCCCGGCCATCGCGACCGGGATCTACGGCTTCCCCGCCGAACGGGCCGCGCACATCGCCGCGATGACCGTCCGGTCGTTGCCGATCATCGACGAGATCCGGCTGGTGGCGTTCGACGAGCAGACCCACGCGTTGCTCCGCGACGCACTGGCCGAGCCCGTCGAGGAGTGGTGCCCGACCTGCGGGGAGAAGGCGATCCCGCTGCTCTTCGGGCGTCCGGTCGAGGAGGCGCGGCAGGCGGCGGACGCGGGTTCGGTGGCGCTGGGCGGCTGTCTGCTCCCCGAGGACGGGACCGAACCGCGGTGGCAGTGCCCGCGTCAGCACCGGTGGGGCGAGAGCCGACGTGACCAACGTCGCAGCCAGGTTGCCCTGCACGACGCGATCGCGGTCACTCTCGGTGAAGATCACGGCAGGTCAGTGCCGTAACCTGAAGGGCGTGTCCGTTCCCTCCACGCTGAAGATCGGCCCGTTCGCCGTCGACCCGCCCGTCGTGCTGGCCCCCATGGCCGGCATCACGAACGTGGCGTTCCGGCAGCTGTGCCGTCAGTACGGGGCCGGGCTCTACGTCTGCGAGATGATCACTGCGCGTGCCCTGGTCGAGCGCGATCCCATGACCATGCACATGATCACGTTCGACGAGGGCGAGAGCCCGCGGTCCATGCAGCTCTACGGCGTGGACCCGAAGAACGTCGGCGAGGCCACGAAGATGATCGTGGACGAGAACCTCGCCGACCACATGGACATGAACTTCGGCTGTCCCGTCCCCAAGGTCACCCGCAAGGGCGGTGGGGCGGCGCTGCCGTACAAGCGCGAGCTGTTCCGGCAGATCGTGCGGTCCGCGGTGCGCAACGCCGGGGACATGCCGGTCACCGTCAAGTTCCGCATCGGCATCGACGACGAGCACCTGACCTACCTCGACGCCGGGCGCATCGCCGCGGACGAGGGTGCGCAGGCGGTGGCCCTGCACGCGCGCACGGCGTCGCAGCGGTACTCCGGCAAGGCCGACTGGACGGCCATCGCCCGGCTCAAGGAAGCCGTCACGAGCGTTCCGGTGCTGGGCAACGGCGACATCTTCAGCGCCCAGGACGCGCTCGACATGGTCGCGCGGACCGGGTGCGACGGCGTGGTCGTCGGGCGCGGGTGTCTCGGCAGGCCGTGGCTCTTCCGGGACCTGCAGGCGGCGTTCCGCGGCGAGCCCGTCCCGGAGGGACCGTCGCTCGGCGAGGTCGCCGAGGTGCTCAGGACGCACGCGCGGTTGCTCGCGGCGCACGACGGCGAGCACAAGGGTCTGCGGGACCTGCGCAAGCACATGGCCTGGTACTGGCACGGGTTCCCGGTCGGCGGCGACACGCGGCGGGCGTTCGCGATGGTGTCGAGCCTGCAGGAGCTGGACGACCTCATCGGCACGCTCGACGGGGACGTGCCGTTCCCGGCGAACGCCGAGGGGCCGCGCGGCAGGCAGGGATCGTCGGCGAAGGTCGTGCTGCCGGAGGGCTGGCTGGACGACCCCGAGGACGCCACGGTGCCGTCCGGTGCGGACGTGATGCATTCCGGTGGCTGAGCGGATCGCGGTCCTGTTAACCGCGCTCGTGCTCCTCACGGGCTGCGGTGGTCCGGTCGCGGGCACGGCCCGGCCGGTCCAGCTCACCGAAGATCACCGCGCCAAGTTCAAGGACTACTACGCGCGCCTCAACAAGGCGGGCACGGAGAGCGCGTCCAAGCAGGCTGACCTGCTCAAGCAGACGCAGCACCCGGACTTCCGGAAGAAGACCTGCGACCTGCGCGGCGCCACGATCGAGGTCGACCCGACGTGGACGACGCTGCGCGCGGACGCCGACTGGGCGCCTCCCGGCGAGAAGGCTCATCCACGCGGGGACGTCTACATCGTCGCCGTCACGATCACCCTGCGCCGCGAGGACCAGACCATCGGCAGCCAGATCGGATCGATGCACGTGGTGCTGCTCGACGACGAGGTGTACGGGTTCGCGCCCTGCCTCGGTGGCTGAACGGGTTGTTGATCTTCCAAGCTCACTGGATCGGAGCAGCTGACGGTCAACCGGACGGGGGAAATCAGGCCCCCACGCGTCCTTCTAGCTCAAGCGCCGCCTCTCAGGAGACGACACCTGGCAGGTAAGGAGGTGACCGCGATGACCGCGCTTCAGCCAGAAACCGCCCCGACCCAGCCCGACGTCAGCGTCGACGCGCAGGGTTCCGGCCTGGTGGGCGTGCACGAGTCCATCGCGACGTTGCTCGCCTCCCGCGGTCAGTGGCGCCAGGCGTACCAGCACCTGCGTTCCGCGCTCGACCTCGTCCACGCGGACCAGGCTGAGGAGCCGCACGTCCCGGAACAGCTGCGCCGCGAGGTCGAGTTGCTGCGCCGGGAGCACGCCGAGGCACGCGAGCAGAGCCTGCGCGACAGCCTCACCGACTCCTACAACCGCCGTTACCTCGACCAACGGCTGATGGACCTGCTGGCCGAACACGGAGCGTGCCGGCACGGGCTCGCCATCGCCCTGATCGACCTCGACTGGTTCAAGCAGGTCAACGACACCTTCGGCCACCTCCTGGGTGACCGCGTGCTGCAACGCGTGGTGGAACTGCTCCAGCAGGGCCTGCCGGAGGGCGCCTTCTGCGCCCGCTACGGCGGCGAGGAGTTCGTGCTCGTGCTGCCCCGCGTGGACGCCTCCAGCTCCGTGGAGATCGTCGAGGCCGCCCGCGAACGTGTCGAGCGTCACGCGTGGCAGGACGTCGCTCCGGGGCTGCGCGTGACCGTCAGCGCGGGCCTCGCCTACGAGCCGCCCGCGCACGAGGCGCCGGAGCGGCCCGCCGTGAGCGCCGAACAACAACTGCTGCGCGCCGACAGCCTCCTGTACACGGCCAAGCAGTCCGGACGCAACGCGGTGGCGTACCGTGCCGATGGACGGGTTCGCCTCGCGGGTGCTGCTTCTGGCAGGCGCGCGATCGCTGAAACACGTGTTCTCGGTTACTACTGAGTGACCTGGCTCACCCGTTCAGGGCAAGCGGACTGCGCGTAATCGCGTACAGATCGCAGTCGTATCACCCGGAGTGGTCGTCAGAACTCGGCTACATCCGTAGTATCGCGGGCGCAACTGACACGCCGGTGATGCAACCCTTGTGTCCCGGTCGTCGTCACTTCGTAATGACGAACCGCTTTTGCTTCTGACCCAGAAGGGAGATTGGGTGCCCGACGACCCCCGACGTGGCGGCCCCTCTTCCCGCGGTGATCAGGATCCCCAGCACGACCAGCCGACCGGCCGTAGACGTCGCTCGATGGATGGCTCTGGGGGCCTGAGCGTCTCGGACCTCATCGAGCAGCACAGCAGGACGAACATCCCCCGACCCGTCCCGCCAGGCTCGCCCGAACCCACGACAGGCAGGCGTGCCCTGCCGGAACCGCCCGCGACGACCGGCAGGCGCGCCCTGCCCGACCCGCCGGCGCAGCAGCCACAGGCACCACAACCGCAGGTCCAGCAGCCTCAGGCGCCGCGGCAGCAGCCACCCGCGGCTCACCGGCCAGGTGAGCAGACGGGTACGCGCCCGCGTCCTGAACAGCCGGGACCGCAGAACTTCACCGGCGAGCAGACCGGCAGGCGACGCAGGGCCGACGCGCCCGCGGAGCCGAACGGTGCGCCGCAGCCGAACGGCGCGCAGCAGTCCCGTCCGAGGCCTGATCAGACGGGTCCGCGGCCGAGGCCCGCGCAGAATCCGGCACAGAACCCGGAACAAAGCGGCGCCTATCGGGTCAATCCGGAACAAAGCGGCGCCTATCGGGTCAATCCGGAACAAAGCGGTGCTTATCGCGTTCCCGGTGAGCAGACCGGGCCACGGCCGCGGCCGGACGCGACGGGCATGCAACGCCGCCCGCTGCCGCCGAACGGGGCTCCCCCGAACGGTGTTCAGCCGAAGAGCGCTCCGCCGAACGGTGCGCCCCAGAACGCCGCGCAAAACGGTGCTCCCCAAAATGGTGCTCCGCCGCGGCGAATGCCTCCCGCCGACGCTCCGTCCCAGAACGGCATCCCGCGCCCGCCGGCTCCCGGCGACCCGCGGCGGATGCCCCCTGGCGACGCGCCGTCGTCGAACGGCATCCCGCGCCGTCCCGCGCCGAACGGCGTGCCGGAGGCGGGCATGCCGACCGGCACCGTGCGCAGGCCCGACGGGCCTCCGCCGCGCCGGATCGCTCCGGGCGACGCGCCGTCCCAGAACGGCATCCCGCGTCCACCCGTGCCGAGCGACGCCCAGGGCCCCAACGGCCTCAAGCGCCCGCCCGCACCCGGTGAGCAGAACGCCCCCGGCGGCCTCCAGCGTCCCCCCGCGCCGGGAGGGACGCCGGAAGGCCCCGCAGCCGGTGCACCTCGCCGCCTCCTGCCAGGCGACGCACCGTCTTCGACCAGCATTCCGCGCCCGCCCGCCCCAGGCGAGGGGCCGGAAACGGGCCGTCGCCCCATGCCTCCGAACGGAGACGTGACGGGCAGGCAGCCGATGCCGTCGCGCGCG
This sequence comes from Lentzea sp. JNUCC 0626, assembly GCF_043632865.1. Lineage (NCBI taxonomy): Bacteria > Bacillati > Actinomycetota > Actinomycetes > Pseudonocardiales > Pseudonocardiaceae > Lentzea > Lentzea sp. JNUCC 0626. The sequence goes on along the minus strand of NZ_CP171635.1, from coordinate 7,650,112 downwards.
GAGTCGAGCGGTCCCCGGCCGATGCCCCCGCGGGCGGAGTCCAGCGGACCTCGCCCGGCACCCGGTGGTGCTCTCGCCAACCGGCTCGGCGCGGCGGACCCCGCCGACGAGCCGCAGGCCGACGCACCCGGTCCCGAGGCCACGCAGATCACCTCGGCCGCCGGTGTGGCCAAGGTCGAGAAGCGCGAAGACATGGACCCGCTGAGCCTCACCACCGAGATGGAGGCCATCGGCGACGACGTGAAGAAGCGCCGCGAGGTGGACCACACCCTCGCGCGGTTCTCCGCGGTGCACGACGAACTGCTCGAGCAGGAGCGCCAGCGCAAGGAACGACGCGCGAAGCTCATGCCGTGGGTCAAGGAAGACGAAGACGGCCTGGAGGTCGACGAGGCGACTCAGTTCGCCGAGCCGGTCGCCGTCGGTGAGACGGAGGGCGCGCCGCGGGCGACCGGGCGCACTCCCCAGCAGCGCAAGATGATGCGCACCGCGCGGATCGGCGCGATCGCCGCCGCCGCCGTGGTGTTCGCGTCGACGGGCGTGGGCTGGGCCGCGATGAAGTGGGCCGACTCCAAGATCCAGCGGATCGACGCGCTCGGCGGCAACTCGCAGGCCGTGCAGCAGGCGGAGAAGCAGCTCGGTGACGAGAACTTCCTGCTGGTCGGCTCGGACACGCGGGCCGGTGCGAAGGCGGGCGACAACGTCGGCACCCAGGCCCAGGAGGGTGGCGCGCGGTCGGACGTGATCATGCTCGCGCACATCCCCAAGGACCGTAAGCGCATGGTCATCGTGTCGTTGCCGCGCGACGTGCGGGTCGATCGGCCCGCGTGCCGTCAGTACAACCCGGACAACGCGCAGTACGCGGGCCCGTTGGACCCGGCGAAGGACGTCATGGCGAACTCCGTCTACAACGACGGTGGTCCCGAGTGCGTCGCGAACATGATGACGCAGCTGACCGGCCTCAAGATCAACCACTTCGTCAGCATCGACTTCGTGGGCTTCCGCGAGATGTCGACGGCGATCGGCGGCGTGGAGATCTGTTCGCCCACGCCGATCATCGACGACGAACTCGGTGTCGTGCTGGACAAGGCGGGCAAGTACACGCTCAAGGGCGACCAGGCGTTGTCCTACGTGCGGGCCCGCAAGGTGCAGGCCAAGGGCGACGGCGGCACGGACTTCGACCGGATCAAGCGACAGCAGGGTTTCCTGTCGGCGATGCTGCGTCAGGCGTTGTCGAACGAGGTGCTGCTGAGCCCGACGAAGCTCAACAACTTCATCAACGCGCTCACGAAGTCCACGGTCGGCGACAACATCGACGTCGCTTCACTGCTGGAACTCGCGAACTCGTTGCAGAGCCTCGACGCCGGCCGCGTGTCGTTCGTGACGATGCCGCACTGGACCGACGAGGGCCCGACGAAGTCGAACGACGACAACATCGAGCGCCTCCAGATGGACGACATCAAGACGTTGTTCCAGACGATCATCGACGGAACGCCGCTGCCGCAGGAGAAGGCGGCCGAACCGAAGCCCGGGGAGAACAACGCTCCTCCCGCGCAGCAGCCCGGCACCGTGGTGGACCCGAAGGAGGTCAGCATCCAGGTGCTCAACGGCGACTCGAGCAACGGCGGCGCGGCCGCCAGCACCTCGAACGCCCTGCAACAGCAGGGTTTCAAGGTCGTCCGCCAGGGCAACGCACCGGAGCAGGCACCGAAGACGATCATCAGGTACTCGAAGGGCAACGAGAACAAGGCGGCGACGCTCAAGGCCTCCGTGCCCATCGCGGAACTGGTCGAGGCGCCCGAGATGGGCGGCGCGGTCCAGCTGGTGATCGGGGCCAACTTCGACGAGAAGATCGGGCCACCCAAGCCGGGTAACCAGGGCACTCCGCAGGGACAAGCCCAAGGTCAGACAGGCAGTGATCTGTCCATTGTGAACGCGGCACAGGACCCCTGCGCGGCGAAGTGATTCGCCTGGGGTTCACCTGCGGTTCATGCTGGCATGTCGCTGCCGCGATGGTCGGGACGTAGGCTGAGCGCCATGCGCGAGGCCTACCACGACTCTCTAGAAGAGCTCGCCGAACGACTGGCCGACATGACCGGCATGGTCGCCGAGGCGATGCAGAACGCGACTGCGGCACTGCTGCAGGCCGATCTCGGCCTGGCGGAGCAGGTGATCAGCGGCGACCAGAAGGTCGACGACGTCCGCTCCAGCATCGAGGAGCAGTCGTACGCACTGCTCGCACTCCAGGCACCGGTCGCGACCGACCTGCGCACCGTGCTCGCGGTGATCCACGCCGCGGAAAGCGTCGAGCGCATGGGCGACCTGGCCCTGCACGTGGCGAAGGCCGCGCGGCGCCGGCACCCGGCGTCGGCGCTGCCCGACGACGTGAAGCCGTACTTCGAGGAGATGGGCCGCATCGCGGTCAAGCTCGCGAGCGAGGCCGCGGAGATCATCCGCGACAAGGACGTCGACCGCGCGCGCAACCTCGAGGACGAGGACGACGCGATGGACGACATCCACCGCCACCTGTTCTCCGTGATCATGGACAAGGAGTGGCAGCACGGTGTCGCGGCGGCCGTCGACGTGACGCTGCTCGGCCGCTTCTACGAGCGCTACGGCGACCACGCCGTGTCGGTCGCCAAGCGCACGGTGTTCGTCGTCACCGGCCGGATGCCCGGCTACGGCAACGACGACAACCTCTAATTCCAAGTACTAGCGAAACTGCCCATCGCGTTCGGCGACCAGCTCCGGATCGGCGTAAGCCTCGGAGAACTCGGCGAGCACGGTGGGCAGTTCTTCGTCCCACTCCGCCCGCGCCTCGTCGCGCGGCAGGTCCCGCACGTCGACGGTGAAGTACGCCCACGCCCGCACGAGCTGGGGCATCAGCGCCAGGTCCGCCTCGGACACGTGCAGCTTCGCGGCCACGTTGAGGATCAGCACGGCGGTCAGCGACGCCGGCCCGTAGACGACGGGATCCCGGTTCTGGTCCACCGCAGCGGAAACGACGACCCGCGCGAACGCCCGCGCCGCCTCGACGTCCTCGATTCCGTGCTCTGAAGCCAGGAACGCGGACACGACCTCGTCCGTCCTTTCCGGACCGATGACGGGAATCGCGTACTCGCTGGGCACCAGCGCGCTCACCCGCGCGTCGGCGAGGGCGATGAGCTGCACGGGGTGCCGCACGTCCTCGTCGCCCATGAGGCCTTCCTCGGCCTCCTCGTCCGGGCCGTCCTCCCAGAACTGCTCGACGTCCGGCCACACGCGGTCGTAGACGTCGGTCGCGCTGAGCGGCGTGATCTCGTTGCGGAACGCCTCAGGCGTGGAGGCGATCATGTCCTCCAGCAACGCCACGGTGCCCTCGTCCGGCGTGGAGAAGAGTTCGATCGCGGTGGCCCCGAGCACCGGCTGGCGCATGAACAGCACGGTCTCGCCGACGCCCGCGCGCTCCTGGGTGATCGCGATGACCTCCACGTCCCCCAGCAGGTTCGTGACGAGGAACGCGTCGCGGAAGTCCGGCACGACGCCCGGCACGTACCAGGACGGCTCGGCGACTCCGCGCCCGGCAACGGTTTCCGCGGCGGCGAAGGCCTCGGCGCGGTGTTCGGCGGAGCCCACGCCCGCGAGCGCGCGCAGTGCGGTGAGCGCCGCCGGGTCGTCCATCGCCCGCAGCGCGTCGACCATCGGCTCGTGGCCCGCGCCCGCGAGCCAGAGGGTGGCGTACAGCTCGCTCGCCCAGGCGTCCGCGAGCAGCCAGGACTCGGAACGCACAGCGGCCGCCGACTCGAGGAGCGCCCCGTACGGGGACTGCTGCTCGGGCCGACGGCCGGGTGCCTTGCCTTGCTTCTTCTTGCGCGACTTGCTTTGCGGGCTCACCCGCAGCAATTTAGTCCACCGCGCGTGTTTAGCCGAACCGGCCGGAGATGTAGTCCTCGGTGGCCTTCTGGCTCGGGTTGGAGAAGATCTTCTCCGTGTCGTCCACCTCGATCAGCTGTCCGGGCTGACCGACACCCAGCAGGTTGAAGAACGCGGTCTGGTCCGACACACGCGCGGCCTGCTGCATGTTGTGAGTCACGATGACGATCGTGTACTCCTTCTTCAGCTCCGTGATCAGGTCCTCGATCGCCAGCGTGGAGATCGGGTCCAGGGCCGAGCAGGGCTCGTCCATCAGCAGGACGTCCGGCTGCACCGCGATGGCACGCGCGATACACAGACGCTGCTGCTGACCACCGGAGAGGCCACCGCCCGGCTTCTCGAGCCGGTCCTTGACCTCGTTCCAGAGGTTGGCGCCGCGCAACGAGCGCTCCGCCACCTCGTCGAGCTTCTTCTTGTCCTTCAGGCCCGCGAGCTTCAGGCCCGCCACCACGTTGTCGCGAATGGACATCGTGGGGAACGGGTTGGGGCGCTGGAAGACCATGCCGATGGTGCGGCGCACCTCGACCGGGTCCACAGTGGACGTGTAGATGTCCTCGCCGTCCAGCAGCACCTTGCCCTCGACGCGGGCGCCGGGCGCGACCTCGTGCATGCGGTTCAGCGAACGCAGCACGGTCGACTTGCCGCAACCCGAGGGGCCGATGAACGCCGTGACGTTCTTCGGCGGCACCGCGAGCGAGACGTTCTCTACGGCGTGGAACTTGCCGTAGAAGAGGTTCAGGTCCTTGATGTCGAGTCGCTTGGCCATGTCCGCCCGCTCACTTCGTCTTCGGCGCCAGCGCCCGCGAGATCACGGTCGCCAGGAGGTTGAACAGGGTGATGAGGACGACGAGGGTGATCGCCGCGCCCCAGATGCGCTCGAAACCCGCCTGCGTCGGGTTGTTGCGCTCGTTCACCATCATCAACGGCAGTGAGGCCATCGGGCCGTCGAAGAGGTTGTAGTTGATGAACGGCGCGTACGCGGCGAGCACCAGCACCGGTGCGGTCTCGCCCATGACGCGGGCGAGGGCCAGCATGATGCCGGTCAGGATGCCGGAGAGCGCGGTCGGGATGACGATCTTGACGATCGTCTTCCACTTGGGGATGCCCAGCGCGTACGAGGCCTCGCGCAGCTCGTCCGGGACGATCTTGAGCATCTCCTCGGTCGTGCGCACGATGACCGGCACCATCAGCAGCACCAGGGCGAGCGACACGGCGAGCGCACTGCGGCCGAGACCGAAGTACGTGATCCACACGGTGTAGACGAACAGCGCCGCGACGATCGACGGGACACCGGTGAGGATGTCGACCATGAACGTCGTGGACTTCGCCAGCTTCGAGCGGCCGCCGTACTCGACGAGGTAGATGGCGATCATGATGCCGATCGGCACCGAGATCACGGCGCAGACGAGGCCCTGGACCAGCGTTCCGTAGATCGCGTGGTACGCGCCGCCGCCCTGCTGGCGGGCCAGCAGACCGGACATCGACTTCTGCCACCAGTCACCGTCGAGGATGACCGGGAAGCCGCGCTGGATGACGGTGTAGAGCACCCACACCAGCGGGATGATCGCGATCAGGAACGCGCCCCACACGAGTGCGGTGGCGAGACCGTTCTTGATCTGGCGCGAGGTGCTGACCTTCTGGAACGTCGGCGGCGTCGCGAGGCGCTGGGGGTCCGCGAGATTGGTGCTCACTCGTACTCCTTGTGGCCGGCGACGATCGAGCGCGCGATGGCGTTCACGACGAAGGTCAGCACGAACAGCACCAGACCGGCGGCGATGTAGGCACCTGCCGAGCGCGGGTCGTTGAACTCGGGTGCGGCCAGGGCGATCTTCGAGGCGAACGTCGACCCACCGTCGAACAGCGACCAGCCGAACGCGCTGGTGGCGGTGCTCAGGATGATCGCGACGGCGATGGTCTCACCCAGCGCGCGGCCGAGGCCGAGCATCGAGGCACTGACGTAACCGGCCTTGCCGAACGGCAGGACGGTCGTGCGGACGACCTCCCACTTGGTCGCGCCGAGCGCGATCGCACCCTCGATGTGCATCGTGGGCGTGCGCTCGAAGACCTCGCGGCTGACGGCCGTGATGATCGGCAGGATCATCACCGCGACGACGATGCCCGCGGTGAAGATGGTGCCGCCCAGCTGGACGTTCACGTTGCCCTTGGCGAACAGCGGGAACCAGCCGAGGTTCTCGATCAGCCACTCGGAGAACGGGAAGAGCACCGGACCGAGCACGAAGAGGCCCCACAGACCGAAGACGATCGAGGGGACCGCGGCGAGCAGGTCGACCACGTACGCGAACGGCCGGGCGAGGTTGCGCGGCGCGTACTGCGTGAGGAACAACGCGATGCCCAGCGCGATCGGCATGGCGATCAGCAGGGCGAGCAGTGCGACGACGACCGTGACGAGCGTCAGGTCGAGGATGCCGAACCGCAGGTTGGTGGGGTCGGTGGTGTTCCACTCGCGGCTGGTCAGGAAGTTGACGTTGTCCAGCCCGAGCGACGGGATCGCCTGCAGGATCAGGAACAGGCCGATCGCGCCGATGAGGACGACGATGAAGACACCGGATCCCGTCGCGAGGCCGCGGAAGATGCGGTCGCCAGGGCGGACGTGAGGTGCCTTGGTGGTAGCTGAAGCTTCCGGTGTCGGGGGAATCGGAGCCTCCGAGGCGTGGGGAGCAGCCGCGACGCCCCGCTCGGTCCCGGTGTCACCGGAACCGGCGGGGCGCTTGGCCACGACGGGATCTTTCATCGCGTCTGTGTGTCAGCCGAAGTCTCGCATCAACCTCAGGCGATCGCCTTCACGGCGGTCAGGATCTTGTCCTGGAACGCCTTGGGCAGCGGCACGTAGCCGGCCTCGGCGAGCTGGGACTGACCCGTGGTCGCGGCAACCGTGAGGAACGCCTTGACGGCCTTCGCGGTGTCGGCGTCGTAGCCCTTCGAGCACACGATCTCGTAGGTCGCGAGCAGCAGCGGGTACGCACCGGCGGCCTTGGTGCCGTAGATCGAGTCGAGGTCGAGCACGAGGTCGTTGCCCTGGCCCTTGACCTTGGCCTCGTCGATGGCCTTGCCGGCCGACTCGGCGGTCAGCTCGACGGCGCCGGCACCGGCGTCGATCTTGGCGATCGAGAGCTTGTTGTCCTGCGCGAAGGACCACTCGACGTAGGTGATCGCACCGTCGATGGAGCCGACGGCCTGCGCGACACCGGCGGACTTCTCCTTGCCCTCGCCGACACCGCCCTTGAACTGCTTGCCGTCACCCTTGGTCCAGCCACCGGCGACCTTGAGGTACTTCTGGAAGTTGTCGGTGGTGCCCGACTCGTCTGAGCGGTAGATGACCGCGATGTCCTTGTCCGGCAGGGTCGCGGAGCCGTTCAGCGCCTTGATGGCCGGGTCGTTCCACTTCTTGACCGCACCGGAGAAGATCGCGGCGGTGGTCTTGGCGTCCAGCACGAGGCTGTCCACACCGGAGACCTTGTAGCCGACGGCGACGGGGCCGAAGACCAGCGGCAGGTTCCAGGCCGGGTTCTCCTTGCAGCGCTTGGCGGCGTCCGTGGTCTCGGCGCCCTCCTTGAGCGCGGAGTCGGAGCCACCGAAGTCGACCTGACCGGCGTTGAAGTTCTTCACGCCCGCGCCGGAGCCGGACGGGTTGTACGCCACGTTCACACCGGGGCAGGCGGCCTGGTAGGCCTGCACGAACGCGTCGACCGCGTTCTTCTGCGCGGAGGAACCCTCGGCGTTGAGGTTGGTCTTGCCACCGCACTCGACGGGCGCCGCGGCAGCGTTCGACGCGGCGTTGTCACCACCCGCCGGAGCGTTGTTGTCACTGCCACATGCACCGAGCAGCAGCGCGCTGGCCGCGACGAGGCCGAGCACGGCACCGTGCCGCTGGATCTTCACCTTGGTCCTCCACCTTGCGGGAAGCAATAGCGAGTCGCGACGGGCGTCGCCGCTCGCTACGGAAGGTAGGTAGCCAGAGTGGACAACCCACCTAGACAAGGTGAACGAGAGGTGAACACAGGACGGGAAGTGACGGGTCACACGGCCGAATGAGTGACTGCGTGACCTGGGCGTATGCGTTTTGTGACGGTCCGTTGACTACCGGGCGTACTGGACGTCGGCATCCCAAAGGGTGAAGCCGAGCTTCGTGTACACGCGCACAGCGGCCGTGTTGTCCGACTCGACGTAGAGCATCACTTCCTTGACGCCCTGTTCCCGCAGGTGCCGCAGACCCGCCAGCGTCAGCGCCTTGCCGAGGCCACCGCCCTGGCGGTCCGGGTCGACGCCCACCACGTAGACCTCGCCGAGCTGCGGCGTGTGCACCTTGGTCCAGTGGAAGCCCGCCAGCCGGTCGTCGGCGTCGACCGCGAGCAGGAAGCCCCCGGCGTCGAACCAGTCCTCTTCCTCCTTGGCCTGGACGTCCTCGACCGACATCGCGCCCTGCTCGGGGTGCCAGTCGAACGCGCGGTGGTTCACGTAGACGACCGCGGCCTCGTCCTGACCCGGCACGAACGGGCGAATGGTGATGCCCTCGGGCAGGGTGGGCTCCGGCAGGTCGTTCTCGACGCGCAACCGCATCCGCAGCAGTTCGCGCACCTTGCGGAAGCCCAGCTTCTGCGCGAGCTTCTCGGCGTCGGGGTGACCGCCGTGCGCCCAGATCCGCAGCGTCTCCTGCGGCAGCGCGTTGACCAGCGCCGCGCCCACGCCCTGATGGCGGTGCTTCGGGTGCACGGCCAGTTCGGCGACCTTGTTGCCCGCCGAGTCGCCGATCAGGTCGACGTGCGCGTACCCGGCGAGTTCGCCGTTCAGGTGCGCGAGCAGGTGCCGGCTGCCGGTAGCGCCGGGACGCATCCGCAGTCGCACGGCCTCGCCGACCGGCGGCACGCCGTCAGTGCTCTCGGCGGCCTGCAACAGCCCCGTCACCTCGGCGGCCTGCTCGGCCGTCAGCTCCTCGAACCAGCTCAGTTGCGCCACACAGGCGAACCTACCGCGCGATCAAACGCTCATCCAGAACACGGGCGGAGTCGTCGATCTCCACCTCGCTGACCTCGGGACGACGCGACGAACCGGGACGCGGCGGGCGGACGAACTTGTAGCCCACGTTGCGGACCGTGCCGATGAGCGCCTCGTGCTCGGGGCCGAGCTTCGCGCGCAGCCGTCGCACGTGGACGTCGACCGTGCGGGTGCCGCCGAAGAAGTCGTAGCCCCAGACCTCCTGCAGCAGCTGCGCGCGGGTGAAGACCCGGCCCGCGTGCTGCGCGAGGTACTTGAGCAGCTCGAACTCCTTGTAGGTGAGGTCGAGCGGACGGCCCTTGAGCCGCGCGGTGTAGGTGGCCTCGTCGATGACCAGGTCGCCGAGCTGGATCGCGCCGTCACCACCGGGCACGGCCGTGCCGCGACGCGAGCGGACCAGCCGCAGCCGCGCGTCGACCTCGGCGGGGCCGGAGTTCGGCAGCAGGATCTCGTCGACCGACCAGTCGGAGTTGACCGCGACCAGACCACCCTCGGTGACGACGGCCACGACGGGCACGTCCACGCCGGACGAGTCGAGCAGGCGGCACAGCGAGCGCGCGCCGACGAGGTCGGTGCGGGCGTCGATCAACACGATGTCGTGGGGTCCGGCTTCGAGGAGCGCGGAGACCTCGGGACGCAGCGGGCGAACCGCGTGCGGCAGCAGAGCCAGCGCGGGAAGCACGGCCTCCGGGTCCGGGTCTGTCGTCAGCAGAAGCACGTCGATGCTCATCGCGGCGCCCTCCAAATCGGCCGTGGTCGGTCACCCTCGACCAGACCAGCGGCGTACGGTGACCGGGCCCCGTTGCCTGCGGATGACGGAGAGACTACCGGTGCCGGTCGAGAAAGTCCCAGGTCAAGAAGCCGTGCTCACATTTGTTTCCACAGGCGTCATCCCTGTTACATCGACGTCACACGACGGGGTGTCGCTGCAGGGCGTCCACTACAAGAGTGAAAGCGACCTCGCTTTCGTTGTGGGGCACGGGTTCACGAACAACGTGCGGCGCCCGTACGTGGCCCGGGTTCTGGCCCGACTGGCTCGCAACGCCGGCGTCGTCGCGTTGGACTTCCGCGGCCACGGACGGTCCGGCGGGCGCTCCACGGTCGGTGCCGACGAGGTCCACGACATCGAGGCGGGCGTCCGCCTGGCCCGTTCGCTCGGTTACTCCAAGATCGCCACCGTCGGGTTCTCGATGGGCGCGTCGATCGTGCTGCGGCACGCGGCGCTGGGGGAGACGAGGCCCGACGCGGTCGTGTCGGTGAGCGGCCCGGCCCGCTGGTGGTCGCGCGAGACCGCTCCCATGCGGCGGGTGCACTGGCTGCTCGAACAACCCCACGGCAAGCTCGCCGCGCGGGCGATGGGGGTTCGGCTCGGCGACAGCTGGGTACAGCCGCCGGAGAGTCCGCTGGAGGTGGTCGGGCGCATCACACCGACCCCACTGCTGATCGTGCACGGTGACCTGGACCACTATTTCTCCGTGGACCACGCCACGTCGCTGCACCGCGCGTCTTCCGGACATGCCGAGTTGTGGATCGAACCCGGCATGCGGCACGCCGAATCGGCCGCGACTCCTGACCTGGTAGACCGGATGGCGGCATGGATCGCCGTTAACGTCGAGGACGAGGAATGACTGCCCAGACCCCTGCACGGCCGCGAAAGAAGAAGTCCCGGCGCGGGAAGTTCCTCATCGTCACGCTGATCGTGCTCGCCGTGCTGCTGGTGGCGGCCGACTTCGCGCTCGCCGCGGCGGGCGAGTACCAGATCGCCCAGCGGATGCGGGAGAAGCTCCAGCTCAACGAGGACCCTTCGGTGCGCATCAACGGGTTCCCGTTCGCACTGCAGGCGTTGCGCGGCGACTACCAGCACGTCGAGATCCGCGCGTCCGGCGTGCCCGTCAAGGACGAGCAGCAGGGCGTCGACCTGCGCGACCTGGACGTCGAGGCCGACCTGTTGCACACCCGCGTGGAACTCGCGGACCTGCTGGCGGGCAACGTCTCCAAGGCGACGATCGACACCGTGAAGGGCAGCGTGCGGATCAAGGCGCTGGACCTGAACCGGCTCGCGAACCAGGTGACGCCGTTCGACAAGCTCTCGATCGAGCCGGACAACCGCGTCGCCACGCCCACCCAGACCGACCCCGCGGCCCCCAAGACCACGGCCGCGATCAAGCTCTCCGGCGAGACGAACGTGGCCGGCAAGGTCGTGTCGCTCACCGCGTACGGGCAGATCGCGCTGGTCAGCGGTGCCATCCAGATCAACATCGACGACATCGAGCTGAACGACGCGTCGTTGAAGCAGATCATCCCGCAGCTGCGCCAGGCCCTCGCGATCAAGATCGACCCGGGCACGTTGCCGTTCGGTGCCGTGCCCACGGCCGTCGAGGTGGAGAGCGGTTCGTTCAAGCTGTCCGGCCAGATCGCGGATGTACCGTTGGTCCAACGATGACAGGTGTGTGGGCGCTGCTGGGCGCGCTGGCCGTGGCCGGTGCGATCGGTGTGCTGCTCAAGGTCCGCGAGGGCCGCATCTCTTCTTCGAAGGCTTCCGCTGTTCCCGACCTGCCCGCTCCCGTGCGCGACCTGCTGGTCACGCCGGGGGTGACGCTGGTGCAGCTCTCCACGACGTTCTGCGCGCCGTGCCGCCACGCGAAGGTGATCTTGCGCGACCTCGCCGACCGCACCGACGGCCTGACCCACGCCGAACTCGACGTCACGAACCTCCCGGACGTGGCCGCGTCGCTCGGCGTCATGCGCACCCCCACGACGCTGGCCCTGACGGCCGACGGCACCGAGGTGTTGCGAGTCGGCGGCGTGCCGAAACGGGACACGTTGCTCGACGCGCTGCGCCCGCATTTGCCCTAATCCGATCGGGTAGACCTGCGTTGTTCCACCAGATGGACATACCTCCCGCACCGAGGGATTGAGGGCTACCCTCGCTGCCATGACCATGCTGCTCACGAAGCGACGCGCGGTTGATCTGTGCCGCGTGCGCAGCAGCCTGTGTCGCACGACGAGCTGATTGGGCTGCTTGACGCCCAACAGCTACCTCTGCCGGACTGATTTCCACTCGTCCGCTTGCCCGGAGGTCGTCGTGTCCAAAGACTCCCCTGTAGACCCGCGCGGACCGCGCTTCTCCGCCTGGATGACCACCGTCATCCTCGCGACCGTGTTGCTCACCGGCTGGTGGCGTCTCCTCGCCGCCCAGACGGTGCTCTTCGCGATGTGCGCGTTCATCTCGTTGAAGTTGAACCCGTGGGGTCACGTCTACCGCTACGCGATCCAGCCCCGCCTGACCCCGACCACCGAACGCGAGGAAGCCGCCCCGCTGCGGTTCGCGCAAGGCGTCGGCTTCGTCTTCGCTCTGATCGGCACCCTCGGTTACGCCACGGGCCTCACCACGCTCGGCATGGTGGCAACCGGTTTCGCACTGGTGGCAGCGCTTCTGAACGCCGCGCTGGGCCTGTGCCTCGGGTGCGAGATGTACCTCGTGCTGCGCAGGTACGTGCCTGCCCTCGCTCGACCGCAATGACGACACGCACTACTAACAGGAGCAACTTCCCATGAGCCGTGAGAACGTGCTGGTCTCGGCCGCCTGGTCCGAGGAGAACCTCCAGGCGCCCGGCGTCGTGTTCGCGGAGGTCGACGAGGACACCACCGCGTACGAAGGCGGCCACATCCCGGGCGCCGTGCGCATCGACTGGAAGACCGAACTCCAGGACCCGGTCCGCCGCGACTTCATCGACCGCGAGGGCTTCGAGAAGCTGCTCTCGGCCAAGGGCATCTCCAACGACGACACCGTCATCCTCTACGGCGGCAACAACAACTGGTTCGCGGCCTACGCGTACTGGTACTTCAAGCTCTACGGCCACACCAACGTCAAGCTCCTCGACGGCGGCCGCAAGAAGTGGGAGCTCGACGGCCGCCCGCTGGACAAGGAAGAGGTCGTCCGTTCCGCGACCTCCTACTCCGCCCAGGAGCAGGACCTCTCGATCCGCGCGTTCCGCGACGAGGTCGTGGACGCCATCGGCAACAAGAACCTCGTCGACGTCCGCTCCCCCGACGAGTTCTCCGGCAAGCTGCTGGCCCCGGCCCACCTCCCGCAGGAGCAGGCGCAGCGAGGCGGCCACATCCCGTCCGCGGTGAACGTCCCGTGGTCCAAGGCGGCCAACGAGGACGGCACCTTCAAGTCGGACGACGAACTGCGCGCCCTCTACGCCGAGGCGGGCTTCGACGGCAGCCGCAAGACCATCGCCTACTGCCGCATCGGCGAGCGCTCCTCGCACACCTGGTTCGCCCTGCGCGAGCTGCTCGGCCACGAAGACGTCAAGAACTACGACGGTTCTTGGACGGAGTACGGCTCGCTGATCGGCGTGCCGATCGAACTCGGTTCCGGCAAGGAGGCCTGATCATCATGACCAACGGCTGCGGCGCCCCCGCACAGGGCGGCACGATCGAGGCCTCCACGACAGAAACCGTGCTGGAAGGCAAGGTCCTGTCCTCCGGCACCCCCGTGGGTGGCGCGTTCGTGCGCCTGCTGGACTCCACCGGCGAGTTCACCGCCGAGGTCGTGACCTCGCCGGAGGGCGACTTCCGCTTCTTCGCCGCGCCGGGCAGCTGGACGGTCCGCGCGCTGCACCGCACGGGCAACGGCCAGGCCGACGTGTCGGCCTCCGGTCCCGGCGTGCACGCGGTGGAGATCGCGGTCGCCTAGACCTGGTTGGTATGGCGAAGGCCCCGGCGGTGACACACCGCTGGGGCCTTCCGCATGCCGGGGCGAAGCCGAAGGCGAGCCCGACCGAGCGCAAGCATCGGGCAGGCCAGACGGCACTGCGATGCCGAAGGCGAGCCGTCTTTCCCATGCGCTCCGGGTGGGGTGGCTTCGTCACGAGTCGTGCCATAGCTCTTGCTGCATGCAGGTAGGGGTGTCAACTCGACACGCTTTTCGTCGAGTTGACACCCCTACCTGCATGTGGCCCGCTCTTGGCTCGACTCGTGACGAAGCCACCCCACCAACGCAACCAAACTACGAAACCGCAAGCCGCCCAACACAAACAGGCGTGCCATCAACCCGCGAACGGCGCTGGCCCCGGCTTTTGATCAGATTGGCGGGGTCCGGGGCGGAGCCCCGCGCACGAAAACGCAACAGAACGCCCGCAACCCGCCCACCTACGGACTCACAAACCGCCAGCCGCCAACGCAACAGGGGGACGGCCTACGAAACCCGCGCGCCCCCGTTCCGCCCCGTCACCCGGTGTCGTCCACCACCACAACCCTGCACGTCAACCCACCCGAGATATCCTCTCCCCGTGGAACACATCTTCACCGGACTCCTGGTGCTAGTGACGGTCGCCGTTATGTGGTTCGCCGGCTACGTCGTCTACCGCCTCTACTCCGACCAGCGATGAGCAGCGGCGACGAGGCCATCCGCCTGGCCGAGGAACGCGCAGCCGCCACGAGGGAACGCAACCTCCCGCAGTTCGCCGACATGCCCATCCCGGGCGACACGGCGAACCTGAGAGAGGGCGCGGACCTGAACGACGCGCTGCTGGGCGTCCTCCCCCTGGTGGGTGTCTGGCGAGGCGAGGGCGAGATCGTCTACCCGACGATCGAGGGCCCGTTCCGCTTCGGCCAGCAGATCACGTTCGCCCACGACGGCCGACCGTTCCTCGTCTACGAGGCACGGTCCTGGCTGCTCAACGAGGCAGGCGAGGTCATCCGCCCGGCCGCCCGCGAGCAGGGCTTCTGGCGGCCGCAGCCGGACGACTCGATCGAACTGCTGCTGACGCACAACACGGGCGTCGTGGAGCTGTACTACGGCAACGTGCGCACGCAGACGTCGTGGGAGTTCGAGACGGATGCCGTCATCCGCTCGGCCACGGCCAAGGAGGTCAAGGCCGCGAAGCGCCTGTACGGCGTGGTGAACGGCGACCTCGCCTACGTGGAAGAACGCGCCATGGTCGGCCAGGACATGCAGCCGCACGCTTCGGCACACCTCAAGCGCATCGTCGGCTAGTTCTCTCAGATCGTTCAACGATCCGACAAACGGATCGTTGAACGATCTGAGCTGCGGCGGGACGGGCTCCAGCACAGCGAGGCGGAGCGACAAGACACGCCGCACCCGCGCCATGAGGGCTGATTGCGGGACTGCCGGGCTACGGGACCGCCGGGGCTACGGGGCTGCCGGGGCCACGAGCGGCGAGACGAGGCCTGCCGCGCCCTGATGCCGCTACCGACGCCGACCCTCAGCGGCCGGATAGCCAGATTGTTGAACAATCCGCGTGTCGGATTGTTCAACAATCCCACGATTCCCCGTAGCATGGGTGCATGCTTCTGCGGCGCTGCGGAACCGACGCCCTCCTCGTCGAGGTCGACTCCCTGAGCGAGGTGGCGGCCGTCCGCGCGGCCCTCCAACACCTGGACGGCATCGAGGAACTGGTCCCGGCCGCACGAACAGTCCTGGTCAAGGGCGCGCTGAACGAGGTCAGAACCATCCTGAAAACCGTCGACCTCAAGAACGTCCCGCACACCACCCCGCGCGAGATCACCATCCCGGTCATCTACGACGGCCCCGACCTCGACCTGGTGGCCGAGACCGCCGGCACCACCCCGGACGACGTCGTCAAGCAGCACACCGCCGCCACCTACGAGGTCGCGTTCTGCGGCTTCGCCCCGGGCTTCGCCTACCTCACCGGCCTCCCGCACCCCCTCCAGCAACCGAGGCTCGACTCACCGAGGACCAAGGTGCCGCAGGGCGCCGTAGGCATCGCCGGCGAGTTCACCGCGGCCTACCCGAGGTCGACACCGGGCGGCTGGCGGCTCATCGGCCGCACCGAGATCACGCTGTTCGACGCCAAAGCCGAAACCCCGGCCCTCATGCAGCCAGGCGACCAGGTCAGGTTCGTGATCGCATGAGCAAGAGCACGAGCGAGAGCACGACCACCCGAACCATCACCATCCTCAAGACCGGCCCCCAGGCCCTCGTCCAAGACCTCGGCAGGCCGGGCCACGCCCACCTCGGCGTGCCACCGTCCGGCGCTCTGGACCAACAAAGCCTCAAGCTCGCCAACCGCCTAGTCGGCAACGAGGAAGGCGCCGCCGGACTGGAACTCCTCCTGGGCGGCGCGGAACTCAGGGCCGACGCACCCTGCACGATCGCGGTCACCGGACCGAGCACAGAAGTGCACATCGACGGCAGGCTCAAGGACTCGCACCAGCCTCTGCAACTCGACCCCGGCCAGACGATCCACATCGGCACGCCGAGCACCGGGCTGCGCACGTACGTCGCCATCTCCGGCGGCATCGAGACGGAGGCAGAACTGGGCAGCAGGTCCACCGACCTGCTCAGCGGAATCGGTCCAGACCCGTTGCAGGACAACGACGTCCTACAACTTGGGACGCCCGAAGAGCCCAATCACGCCGATGTCGTGCCACCGACCCGAGCACTGCAAACGTTGGTCATCCCGATCAGGCTCGGGCCGAGGGACGACTGGTTCGAGGACGCCGAAACCCAGCTGCGGCAAGGCGTGTGGACGGTGTCGGACCGCAGCAACCGGGTCGGCGCGAGGCTCAACGGCACCAAGCTGAATCGTCGTGACGGGGAGATTCCCAGCGAAGGGATGATCACCGGCGCGGTGCAGGTGCCGCCGGACGGGCAGCCCGTGGTGTTCCTGAACGATCATCCGACGACGGGCGGCTACCCCGTCATCGGTGTCGTCGACCACGACCACCTGGGCTTTCTCGGGCAGGCGCGGCCCGGGACGACCATCCGGTTCAAGCCCGTCGAGTGACCACCAGACCCATTGACGACAGTGGTCCAGACCAAATACCGTAACGTCCAGGCCGCCGCGGAATCTCTACCAAACTGGAGTTCCGCATGCGCCGAATCCCTGCCCTGCTAACAAGTCTGGTCGCGCTCCTCGCGTTGGCGGTCCCTGCACAGGCCGACACGGGCATCACCGCGACCTTCTCGCGTTCCGGTACGACGGGCAAGTTCGTGGTCGCCAACGCGAGCGCCGCCGCGCTCAACGGGTGGTCGGTCAAGTTCGACCTGCCCGCCGGGGTGACCGCGAGCAACCCGCAGAACGCGACGATCACCCAGAACGGCACGAGAGTGACGCTCACTCCTGCCTTCTACATCAACAACCTGCCGGCCGGACGCAACACCGAGCCGTACAGCCCCACGTTCACGATGACCCAGGCGGTGGACCCGACCGCCTGCACCATCAACAACATGGCCTGCGACGGCAGCGGCACCGCGCCGCCACCTCCGACCGGGTTGACCGCCGAGTACTCGGTCGCGTCGGGCAGCGCCAAGTTCGTCGTGCGAAACCACGGCAGCGCGGCGGTCAGCGACTGGTCGATCCAGTTCACGCTGCCCAACGGCGTGACGGTGAGCAACGGCCAGAACGGCACGGTCGCGCAGAACGGCAACCAGGTCACCGTGACCCCCGCCTTCTACAACAAGACCATCAACCCCGGTGCGAGCACTGAGCCGTACAGCCCGACGTTCGCCATCAGTCAGAACGTCGACCCGGTGACGTGCCGCATCAGCAACGCCAACTGCGACGGCAGCGCGGACACTCCGCCGACCGCGCCGACGAACCTGACGTCGCCGAGCAAGACCACGCGCACGGTCAGCCTGCAGTGGAACGCCTCGACCTCGGGCTCCCTGCCCGTCGCGAACTACGACGTCTACAGCGGCACCAACGTCGTGGGCACCTCCACCACCACGTCCACGATCGTCACCGGCCTGAACCCGAACACCGCGTACACGTTCACGGTGCGGGCCAAGGACTCCAAGGGCACGCAAAGCCCGGCGAGCACGGCGATCACCGTCACCACCAACAACCCCGCCGACGACACGACGCCGCCGACCGCACCGGGCAACCTGCGGGCGACGGCCAAGGACGCGGGCAGCGTCACGTTGGCGTGGAACGCCTCCACGGACAACAGGGGCGTCGCGAACTACGACGTCTACGTCGGCAGCACGCTGAAGACCACCGTCGTCGGCACCACCGCGGTGATCGCAGGCCTCTCGCCGTCGACCAACTACACGTTCACCGTCAGGGCAAGGGACATCTACGACAACGTGTCGGCCCCGAGCAACGCGTTGAACGAACGCACCGGTGACATCGTCGGCGGTTACGCCCGTGTCGGGTACTTCGTGCAGTGGGGCATCTACGGACGCCAGTACTTCGTGAAGGACATGGACGCCGCGAAGATGACGCACGTCAACTACGCGTTCGGCAACATCGACCCGGTCAACCTGACGTGTCTGCACGGCGTCACGAAGGGCACGAGCCCCAACCCGCAGGACCCGAACCAGGGTGACGGCGCGGGTGACGCGGAAGCCGACTACAGCAGGCCGATGAGCGCGGCGCAGTCCGTCGACGGCGTGGCGGACAGCGGCTGGGAACCGTTGCGCGGCAACTACAACCAGCTCAAGAAGCTCAAGGCCCGCCACCCGAACCTCAAGGTGCTGATCTCGCTCGGCGGGTGGACGTACTCCAAGTACTTCTCCGACGTGGCGGCGACGGACGCGGCGCGCAAGAAGTTCGTGGCGTCGTGCATCGACATCTACCTCAAGGGAAACCTGCCCGTCTACAACGGCGCGGGCGGCCCCGGCACGGCGGCGAACATCTTCGACGGCTTCGACCTCGACTGGGAGTGGCCGGGCGCGGAAGGCCACGCCGGCAACCACTTCGGGCCGCAGGACAAGGTCAACAACACCCTGTTGATCGAGGAGTTCCGCCGGCAGATGGACGCCTACAGCACCACGACCGGCAAGCGCTACCAGCTCACCGCGTTCACCCCGGCCGACCCCGGCAAGATCGACGCCGGCTGGGAACTCGGGCGGGTCGCGCAGTCGATGGACATCTTCAACGTCCAGGGCTACGACTTCCACGGCTCCGGCAGCGACAACTCGTGGGAGCCGAACCGGACCGGCCACCAGGGCAACCTCTACCCGGACCCGGACGACCCGTACACCACCAAGTTCAGCGTCGAGAGCACCGTGCAGGCCTACCTCGACGCGGGCGTGCCGTCCCGCAAGATCACGCTCGGGCTCGCGTTCTACGGACGTGGCTGGCAGAACGTGGCCAACGGCGGCAAGAACGGCGAGTGGCAGACCGCAGGAGGTGCGGCTCCCGGTCAGTTCCCCGAGGAGTCGGGCACACGCGGGTACGCCAACCTGATCGCGTCCGTGCCGAACTGCACCGTCTACCACGACGAGGTGGCGGTCGCGACGTCCTGCTACACCGGCAACCAGTGGTGGACCTTCGACGACGCCTGGTCGATCCAGAAGAAGACCGCGTGGCTCAAGTCGAAGAACCTGCTGGGCGCGATGTTCTGGGAGATGTCCGGTGACCGCGGCCCGTTGATGGCCGCGGTCGACGCGGGTCTCCGCTAGAAATCAGTACTCCGACTCGTACAGGCCCTGCAGCTCGGTGAGCAGGGCCGACGAGTCGGCCAGCTGCTTGCCGTCCAGCACGTTCACCCGCGTGATCTTGCGGACGCTGGACGCCAGGAACACGCCCTCGGCGTCGTAGAGCTCGCTGGTCTGGATCGGCTCCACGGAGACGGTCCAGCCGGCGCGCTCGGCGGCGCGGAACAACGCGTACTGGGTGGTGCCGGGCAGGATGCCGAGCTCGGACGGCGGCGTCACCAACGTCTTGCCGCGCACCAGGATCAGCGTCGAGGTCGGGCCTTCGAGCACCGAGCCGTCGGACGTCGTGAAGACGACCTCGGCGGCACCGCGGCGCTCGGCCTCGCGCAGCGCGGCCATGTTGATCGCGTACGACAACGACTTGGCGCCCAGCAGCAACCACGGCGCGCGCGACGCGAGGTCGGCGTCGATGCCGCGGTCCAGCGTCACCGCGGACAGGCCCTCGACGCGCTGCTTGAGCACCTTCGCGCCGATCTCCATGCCCAGCGCGAAGCCGGTGGGCGTGCCGTCGCCGCCCTCGACGCCGCGGGTGTAGATGAGCTTGAGGGCGAACTCCGTGCCACCGGCCCAGTTGCCGAGGACGAGCTCGACCGCGCGCTCGAACTCCGCACGGGGAGGAGGCTGCATGTCGAGCATGGCCGCGGACCGGTCGAGCCGGTCCAGGTGGGGCGTGAGTTCGCGGGGCTTCCCGTCGACCACGAGGATCGTTTCGAACACGCCGTCACCGCGCATGAGTCCGAGGTCCTCGACGCGGATCTGCGGCGAGTCGGGGTCAGCGAGGGTTCCGTCGAGCAGTGCCAGCACGCGCATGAAGTGAGCCTACTAACATCAGGTATGTGGAGACCGCAAGAGGGCTGCGCAAAACGCTGCACGACCGCGGCATGAGGATGACGCCGCAGCGTCAGCTCGTGCTGGACGCGGTCAGGTCGCTGGAACACGCGACACCCGAGCAGATCTGTCAGCGCGTCCAGGAGACGGCGCCGACGGTCAACATCACGACCATCTACCGCACGCTCGATCTTCTCGACCGGCTCGGACTGGTTCGGCACACGCACCTGGGCCACGGTGCGCCGAGCTACTCGGTCGACGATCACCAGCACGTGCACCTCGTGTGCCACGTGTGCGGAGCGGTGGAAGAAATCCCGTGTGAGCTTCTCGACCCGTTGGTCGGAACATTGCGGGAACGAGATGGGTTCGAACTTGATGCAACCCATCTCGCCCTGTCCGGCACGTGCCGCGACTGCCTGAACCAGGAGACCGAGTGACTCTCCCCGGAGCCGTCCCGCCGCCCGACGACTCGACCGACGCCGGCGTCGCCTGGCACTACGGGGACCCGTTCGCCGAACAACGCTCGGCCGCCCGCTCGGTCGTCGTGGTGGACCGCTCGAACCGGGGTGTCATCGCGATCCCGGGCGTGGACCGGCTCACGTGGCTGCACCAGCTCACCAGCCAGCACTTCGAGCAGCTGGGCGAGGGCGCGGCGACCGAGGCGCTGGTCCTGGACGCGCAGGGCCGCCTGGAGCACCACATGGTCGTCGCGAACGTCGGCGGCACGGTGTTCCTGGACGTCGAGAAGGTCGACGACCTGCTGACGTACCTGCAGAAGATGGTCTTCTGGTCGAAGGTCGAACCGCGCGACGCCACGGCGGAGTTCGCGCTGCTGACGATCACCGGCCCGGACGCCCCTGCGGTGCTGGAGAAGCTCGGCATCCCGGTGCCGGCCGACGCCGACGTGCTCGGCGAGGGCTTCGTGCGCCGCACGTCGTGGCCTGGTCAGCACTCGTTCGACCTGCTCGTCCCGCGCGCCGAGCGGGAGACCTGGTGGCAGCGGATCACGGACGCGGGCGCGCGCCCGGCCGGCAGCTACGCCTTCGAGGCGCTGAGGGTCGAGTCGCTGCGCGCACGCCAGGGCATCGACACCGACGAACGCACGATCCCGCACGAGGTCGGCCTGATCGACCCGGCCGTGCACCTCAGCAAGGGCTGCTACCGCGGCCAGGAGACGGTCGCGAAGGTCCACAACGTGGGACGCCCGCCCAGGCGAATGCTCCTACTCCACCTGGATGGTTCTGCCGACGGCACGCCGGAGACCGGGGACCCGGTCACGCTGGACGGGCGCGCGGTGGGCCGGGTGGGCAGCGTGGTGCAGCACCACGAGCTGGGGCCGATCGCGTTGGCGCTGGTCAAGCGGTCCGTACCGGTCGACGCCGAGCTGCTCGCCGGAGCTCCCGAACGGGAGGTTCCTGCCCGGATCGACCCCGACTCCGTACCTGCTGACACGCCCGGACTGGGTCGCGAGGCTGTTCGCAACTTGAGGGCGTGAGCCCAGCGGTCCGGCCACCAGCCTTCACCTGCGCTTTCGACGTCCAGACGGGCGCATCGCGGTGCCGCCCCCACGCCCTCATATCGGGCATATGGGGGCGTGGGGGCGGTGCCGCGAGGTGCCCTGCTGGGCGCCGGAAGCGACGGTGAAGGTTGGTGGCCGGACCGCTACAGTCCCGGTACATGTCCAACGGCACGCTGATCACGGTCGCTCCCACTGGAGCGGAGCACGCGAAAGCCGACGTCCCGCAGCTTCCGGTGACCCTGGAAGAGCTGGTCAAGACGGCGCAGAGCTGCGAGCAGGTCGGCGCGGCGATGATCCACGTCCACATCCGCGGCGAGGATACCAAGCCGTCGCTGGACCTCGGTCGTCTCAAGGCCACCGTCGAGGCTCTGCGCACCGAGACCAACCTCGTCGTGCAGCTCTCGTCCGGCGGGTCGGTGCGCGACCCCGAGGCCGATCGGCTGCGCGTGCTGGAGGCGGCGCCGGACTCGGCGTCCTGCACGATGGGCACCGTCAACTTCGGTGACGACGTGTTCATGAACCGCTGGGAGTTCATCGTCTCCCTGCACAAGGGCATGCAGGAACGCGGCATCGTGCCCGAGTACGAGATCTTCGACATCGGGCAGCTCGCGTCGCTCAAGCGCCTGCTGGACCAGCACGGCCTGCCCGCTGGCGGGCACGTGCACGTCGACTTCGTGATGGGTGTGCCCGGCGGCATGCCCGGTGACGCGGCCACGCTGGTCGCCGCCGTGAACGCGCTGCCGGACGGCGCGACGTTCTCCGCCACCGGGATCGGCCGGACGACCCTGCCCGTGATGTTCACCGCTTTGGGTGCGGGTGGGCACCTCCGGGTGGGTATGGAAGACACCATCAGCTACTCGCGGGGGGTGCCGGTGCGCGACAACGCACAGCTCGTGGCACGTGCCGCGGGGTTGTCCAAGATCGCCCAGCGACCCGCTTTGACGCCCGACGAGGCGCGAAAGCTCCTGGGTGTGCACATTTGAGACAACTTTGGTGCATGGGATGTGTTGGCGGGTGAGGAGGATCTACCGCAGGATGGACACGTGATCGAGGTGCGTCCTGGCGGGCGCCGCCGAATCGACAGGGTGCTCGCCCCCGACTACACGGAGGGCGTCGAGCAGCGCCCGCTCGTCGAGGTGCGCGAACTTCGCGACGAGGCTGCGCAGGAAGAGACAGATCTGTCCTACCTGCGACGGCTGTTGCACGCGCGCATCGACATCGTGCGCGCGGAGCAGGAGCGTCGCAGCTCCGGTGGCTCGGCCGTGGTAGAGCAGCTGGCCACGATTCTCTCCACGAACGCCGTGGGTCCCGCGACTGGTCTCGGTCGCTATCAGACCCATGAGCCATCACGGGCCGATGCGCATCAACGGCACGTCGAGGCGCTCATCTCCGACGTGGACCTCTCCGACGTGAGCTCGCTCGACGACCCCAAGCTCATCGAGGTGCTGGAGACGTTCATCTCGGAAGAGGCCTCGGTGTCGGTGCGCCGGCGCGAGGTGCAGGTGGTCGTGGACAGGCTCAACGCCGAGATCGCCTCGCGCTACCAGCGCGGGAGTGCCTCGGTGGACGAGCTGCTGGCTGCGGAACGCGGCCACCACCGTCCCAAGAGATGAGACGAGCGTTCCACTTTCTGAACAGGCGACCTAGCGTGCCTCTATGAGGTACCGCTGGGTCGTTCTGTGCATCGGGGCTCTGGCGCAGGGTACGAACGCGGCCGTCTTCCTCGGCCTGCCGGCGATCAGCCCCCAGCTCAGAGAGCACTTCGACCTGACGTTGCCCCAGGTGGGGCTGCTCCTGGGCGCCGTGAACCTGGGCACGATGATCGCGCTCGTGCCGTGGGGCTTCGCGGCGGACCGGCACGGCGAGCGGCTCGTGATGACCATCGGCGGCGTGGGTGCGGCCGGGTGCCTGGCCGGGGCCGCGTTCGGCAACGCCTGGGTGGCCGGGGCCTCGTTGCTCGGCGCCGGGCTCTTCGGGGCGAGCGTCAACGCCGCGAGCGGGCGGGCCGTGATGTCGTGGTTCGGTGCCTCGCAACGCGGGTTCGCGATCGGGGTGCGGCAGACCGCGACGCCGCTAGGGGCCGCGCTGACGGCCGCTGTGCTGCCCGCTGTGGCCGCGCTGGCGGGGGTGCCGGGGGCGATGGTGGTGCTGGCCGGGGCGACCGGTCTGGTGGCGCTGGCGGTGGCGATCTGGGTCCGCGAACCACCGGGGGCGATCCGGGCGTCCACGGACCACGGGCTGATCTTGAAGGACCCGAGACTGCTGCGGTTGTCGCTGGCCAGCGGGCTGCTGGTGGTGCCGCAGTTCACGACGACGACGTTGCTCGTGGCGTTGCTGCACGATCATCGCGGCGTGGCGGTCGGGGCGGCGGCGACGATCTTCGCGGTCGCCCAGGTGATCGGCGGTGCGGCCCGGCTCGGGGTCGGCGTGTGGTCGGACCGGGTGCGCAACCGGATCGGGCCGTTGAAGGTCCTCTCCCTGGTCACGGTCGGCGGGCTCGTGCTGATCGCGGCGCTGGACCAGGCGCCGGTGTGGGCGCTGGTGGCGGTGCTGATCCCGACGACGGCCGTGTCGGTCTGCTGGAACGGGCTCGCGGTCACCGAGGCGATGGAACTGGCGCCGGCGGGCCGCAGCGGGACGGCGCTCGCCATGCAGAACTCGGCCAACTACCTGAGCGCCGCGATCACCCCGCCGATCGCTGCCTTCGTGGCGACGTCAGTGGCCTGGCCGGCGGCGATGCTGCTCGCCGCCGCCTGCGGGGTGACCGCGCGGGTGCTGCTTCAGCCGTGGCGTTCCCTGCGGGCGAGCTCCGACCAGAACTCGCGCAGCGCCTCGTAGCGCAGCGCGACCTCCTCGGCGTCGTCCGCTTCGAGGGCGTCGACGATGGCGTTGACGTCCGCCGCCGAGCTGTCCTCCAGCAGGTCCTTGTCCTCCATCAGCTGCACCAGGCCGCCGTAGTCGAGTTCGACGGCGGAGTGCGGGTGGAAGTGCTCGAGCCAGCGGCCCGTGTCGGCGAGGATCTTGGCGGGCCCCTCGTCGCCCAGGGAGCCCTTGACGATCTTGTGCGCCCTCGCCACCCTGCGCCGGGCGTCCGCCATCGCCACGCGCCACGACACCTGCCGTTCCGGGTCGTCCTGGGCGCTCGCCAGCACGACGCGGCGCTGGGCGGGGTCGACGAGGGCAAACCACGGGAGCGGGACCGTCCAGGTCGTGGAGATCACGTGGACCGCGCCCGCGGAGAGTTCGGCCATCACGGCGGACGCGCGCGCTCGGACTGTCTCGGCGCTCTGGTCGAGGGCGGCGTCCTGCAGGATCGGCGGCGCGGTGGCGAGGAAGCCGACCAGAGCGGCGGCGGACCTTGCCCGGAGATCAAGGGGACACACGAGCGGACCGGGCCCGACACGCGCGGCCTCCGAGGTCGGCACCTCGGCCGGACTGATCGTCATCACGTCGAACGACTCGCCCGGGAGCAGCTTTTGTCCCAACTGTGATCGCAACCACAGCTCCCGTTCCCTCTCGCCTGCCTCCGAGCGGGGGACGGGGCCTGCTTCCAGGGCTTTTTCGACCTTGGAGGCCAGCTCTGCGTCCAACACCGACAACGGTTCGTACACCCGAAGGTAGGCGACGAACGGTCTTGGCACCTGTGCATCCTTCCACTCGGGGGCCACCGCGAGATTCGGCGGTACGTCTCATGCCTACCGCGTCGCGAGGAACCCCATCGGCACGGTACGGTAGTTACCAGGAATCAGTTGTCGAGACGAGTGGGGCCGCCGTTCCCCCGGCCGCCCCCGTCCCTGTGCGAGGGGGTCGAGCCATGGGGCGCGGCCGAGCTAAGGCCAAGCAGACGAAGGTCGCCAGGGAGCTCAAATACAGCTCTCATGAGACCGACTTCGCTGCGTTGCAGCGCGAGCTGTCGACTGATGAAAGGTCGGCGAACGGGAGCGGTGGTGGCGACGAGCCACCACACGACGACCCGTACGACGACTACGACGATTACCGTCGCTGAATTCAGCCTTCGGAGTTCAAGGGTTGGGCAACCGGTGACCCCGGTGTCCAGCCCTTGAACTCTGAGGGCTGTTTCAGAACGCCCTGGCGTACTGCTGCGGCGCCCTGACCTCCACACCCAGCTGCTGTGCCGCGTGCAGCGGCCAGTACGGGTCGCGGAGCAGTTCGCGCGCGAGCAGGACCAGGTCGGCGGAGCCGTCCGTCACAATCTGCTCGGCCTGCTTCGCTTCGGTGATCAGGCCGACCGCACCCGTGGGCACGTCTGCCTTGCGTCGCACCGCCTCGGCGAGCGGCACCTGGTAGCCGGGCCCGATCGGGATGTCCGCCTGCGCGACGATGCCGCCGCTGGACACGTCGATCAGGTCCGCACCCGCGGCCTTGAGCGCCTGTGCCAGCACGACGCTGTCGTCGGACGTCCACGCGCCCTCGACCCAGTCGCTGCCGGTGATCCGGACGAGCACCGGCACGTCGGGGCCGACGGCCGCGCGCACGGCCGCGGTGATCTCGACGCTCAGGGCGATGCGTTCTTCCAGGCTGCCCTCGTTCGTGAGCGGCGAGTAGAACTGGTGCAGCAGGTAGCCGTGGGCGGCGTGGATCTCGATGACCTCGAAGCCGGCCTCACGCGCCCGCAGCGCGCCGTCGACGAACGCCTTGACGATCTCGGACGTGCCGGTCAGCTTCTCCGGCTGGTTGCCGCCGGGGAACGGTTCGGTCGTGGACGACACCGGCACCCAGTCACCGATGGCCTTGCGACCGGCGTGCGCGAGCTGGATGCCCGGCACCGCGCCGTGCTCCTTGATGAACGCCACGATCGGCTTCCACGCCTCGACCTGCTCGTCGTTCCAGATGCCGGTGTCCTGGGGCGAGATCCGGCCGCGCGGCTCGACGGACGTGGCCTCGGCCATGACGAGCCCCGCGCCGCCGACCGCCCGGGAGCCCAGGTGCACGAGGTGCCAGGTGGTGGGCACGCCGTCTTCCTTCGACACCGAGTACTGGCACATCGGGCTGACCGCGATGCGGTTGGGCAACGTGACCGAGCGCAGGGTCAACGGGGAGAAGAGCTGGCTCACTTCGGGGCTCCCTTGAGAACGTTCGAGTCCTGACGAATCGTTCAAGGGACGTCGCGGGCGGGATGTTCCCGGCGGGTGGGGTGTCTCAGTCAGTGAACAGTGACGCAGAGACACGAGCGGGCGTGAAGTTGGGCGGCCACAGCGTTCCCCGGTTGACCCTGGCCCCGGCCAGCGCGGCCTTGTCCAGGTTGACCGCCCGCATGTCGGCGCCGCGCAGGTCCGCGTCGGTGAGGTCGGCCGCGCGCAGGTCCGCCCCTTCGAGGCACGCGACCCGCAGGGAGGCGTTGCGCAACGAGGCTCCGCGCAGGTCCGCGTCCCGGAGTTCGCTGGCGTCGAGCACGCACCCGTCGAGGCACGTGCCGAGCAGCCGCGCGCCGGTGAGGTTGGCCCGGCGGAGCACGGCACCCGCGAGTTCGAGCTTGCCGAGTTCGGCGCCGCGCAGGTCGACGTGCGACAGGTCGAGCCCCACGGCGGGCCAGCGGGTGAGGATCGCGAGGGCGGCCTCGACGTCCGGACGGTCGCCGGACGGCGGTTCCTCGGTCGGCCAGGGCGAGCGGTCGCGCAGGAAGTCGGACACCGTGTCGTCCACCAGCGGCCGGCTGCGCGCCGAGTCCTTCGCGATCTGGTCGAGCAGGCGCAGTCCGTCGAGCCGTTCCTCGGTCAGCTCACTGCCGAGGAGCTCGATCGCCCTGCGGTAGCGGTCGACGAACTGGCCGTCCCTGACCTGGCGCCAGGCCAACGCGGCACCCGCGACGACCAGCAGTCCACCGAAGACCATCGATCGCGGAGAGGCCTGCGGCACCACCAGGGCGACACCGAGTACGACCAGGGCGACGGCCCCGAGCCGGAACATCCGCTTGTTCACTGCAGGCCATCTTCGCCACAGTCCTCGGTGTCGCGGTATCCGCTGTTGGAGTTCAGCTCAGATAACGAACCTGCTTGGCCTTGCCTTCCAGCACGTCCTCGCGGGCCTGAGCGATCTCCGCGCGGTGTGAGACCTCCGGCACACCGACCTCCCACCACGCCCCGGCCTCGGTCCACGACGACGGGTGCGTGCGGATCACGACCACGGCCGGGCGCTGCTCGGCCACGGCCACCTCGCGGGCCTTGCGGTAAGCGCCTTCCAGGTCGGCGAGCGAGTCCACGGCGAACACCGCGCAGCCCAACGTCGCCGCGTGCGCCGCGAAGTCCGTGCGCGGGGGTTCGGCGTGGGAGGTGGTGCAGTCGGCGTACAGGTTGTTGAAGCCCGCGCCGCCCTGGCCGGTCTGGAGGCGGTGGATCACGGCGAAGCCGTCGTTGTCGCAGACGACGGCGACGAAGCCGTGGCCCGCGAAGGCCGCGCTGAACAGTTCGGAGTTCAGCATCAGGTAGCTGCCGTCGCCGAGCAGCGTGGTGACGACGCCCTGGGTGTGGGCGATCGCGGCACCCCAGGCACCGGCCAGTTCGTAGCCCATGCAGGAGAAGCCGTACTCGACGTCCATCGTGGACTCGCCGGTGGCGCGCCAGCCGCCGATCAGTTCGCCGGGGAGGCCGCCGGACGCCGTCATGACGTAGTCGGTGGGCTCGCTGACGTCGTTCACGACGCCGACGACCTGCGCGTACGTCGGGAGGCCCTCGCCAGGGGCGCGCAGGGACGTGATGTGGGCGTCCCACTTCGTGCGTTCGGCTTGAGCGCGGGACGCCCATTCGGCCGGGGCCTGCCAGTCGGCGAGGACGTCGGTCAGTTCGCGCAGGCCCTCGTCGGCGTCGGCGACCAGGGCGAACGAGCCGTGCTTCACGGCGTCGAAGCGGGCCGCGTTCAGCGAGACGAGGTGCGCGTCCGGCGAGAAGACGGTCCAGGACGCGGTGGTGAAGTCCTGCAGGCGGGTGCCGACGGCGATCACCACGTCGGCCTCGCCCGCGAGGACGTTGGCCGAGGTGGAGCCGGTGATGCCGAGCGGACCGGCGTGCAGCGGGTGCTCGTGCGGGACCAGCGTGCGGCCCGCCGTGGTCTCGACGATCGGGATGTTGTGCTGCTCGGCGAACCGCAGCGCCCGGCCGGCCGCGCCCGAGTAGCGGACGCCACCACCCAGCACGAGGAGTGGTTTGGCGGCGTTGCGGATCGCGGTCGCGGCTTCGGCCAGGGCGATCAGGTCCGGGCGTTGCCGCAACGGGCGGTGCAGGACCGGCGCGAAGAGGGCGTCGGGGAAGTCGTAGGACTCGGCCTGGACGTCCTGCGGGAGCGCCAAAGTCACCGGGCCGCAGTCGGCCGGGTCGGTGAGGACGCGCGCGACCTGCGGCAACGTCGAGAGCAGCTGCTCGGGCCTGGTGATCCGGTCGAAGTAGCGGCTGACCGCGCGGAACGCGTCGTTGACCGTCGCGGTCGGGTCGTGGAAGTGCTCGACCTGCTGGAGAACAGGGTCGGGCGCGCGGCCGGTGAACGTGTCGCCGGGCAGCAGCAGGAGCGGCAGGCGGTTGGCGTGCGCGACGCCGGCCGCGGTGACCATGTTCAGCGCGCCGGGGCCGATGGACGACGTGGCGACGCCGACCTGACGGCGGTGCGTGGCCTTGCCGATGCCGACGGCCGCGAGCGCCATGCCCTGCTCGTTCTGGCCGCGCCACACCGGAAGGCGGTCGCGGACCTCCTCCAGGGCGTTGCCGAGGCCGAGCACGTTGCCGTGGCCGAAGATCGCGAAGACGCCCGGGAACAGCGGCGCCTGCGTGCCGTCGAAGAGTTCGGTGCGCTGGGCCAGCATCCAGCGGACCAGCGCCTGCGCGGTCGTGAGCCTCACTTGGTCCGCCCCTCGGCAGTCGTGACCGGGCAGCGCGGGTCGAGTTCCTGGGTCGCCCAGCTGTCCCTGATCCAGGTGTGGGCCGGGTCGTCGCAGAACGCCATCGAGCGTTCGGTGCCCGGACCTGCGAGAACGTTCAGGTAGTACATGGGGTAACCCGGCGCCGCGACGCACGGGCCGTGGTAGCCGCGCGGGATCAGGAAGACGTCGCCGTCGCGGACGGTCACGTCCTCGTCGATCGTGCCGTCGTCGGTGTA
Source organism: Lentzea sp. JNUCC 0626 (assembly GCF_043632865.1). Taxonomy (NCBI): domain Bacteria; kingdom Bacillati; phylum Actinomycetota; class Actinomycetes; order Pseudonocardiales; family Pseudonocardiaceae; genus Lentzea; species Lentzea sp. JNUCC 0626. The sequence continues at coordinate 7,620,302 of NZ_CP171635.1, read as the reverse complement.
CGTGCGGTGGAACCCGAAACCGGTGCGGGACGGGGTGATCGCGTCGCGGTCGGCGATGCGGAAGTAGTAGATCTCCTCGTTGTTCACCTCGCACGGCTCGGACTCGTCGTGCTTGTGCGGCGGGTACGAGGACCAGTTGCCGTCCGGGGTGATCAGCTCGCACGCGTTGAGCTTGTCCGCGTGGTCCCAGACGCCGGGGACACCGAAGTTCGTGACCTGGCGGGTCGCGTTGCCGGAGCCGCGCACCTCGACCGGGACGCCCTCGGCCGGGCCGTACTTCGGCGTCAGGCGGTTCTCGCAGCGGGCCATCGGCAGCGCGACCTCGCAGCCGTCCACTGAGGACAGTCGAACGGAGGCGTCGCGCGGCACGTAGGCGAAGTCCGTGACGCGGGTGAACACCGAGTCACGGCCCTGCAGCTCGAACCGCTCGTCGTCGACCTCGACCGTCAGCGACCCGGCGAGCGGCAGCACGAACGCCTCGAACTCGCCGGTCTCGACGGTGCGCACCCAGCCGGGTTCGATCCGCAGCACGCGCAGGCCGGTGTAGGTCCACTGCGCGTCCTCCGGCGTGAGCCACACGACGTCGGTGTCGGTCGAGAGAGTCCCGTGTGGACGGTGCAGCGTCATTCCGTGATTCCCTTTGCGGTCCGGAGGATTTCGGCGGCAGCGGCAACCGCGGCGGCGACGTCACCGTCCGGCGGGTAGAGCAGCGCGCGGCCGACGACGAGCCCGCGCACGGTCGGGTGCTGGAGCGAGCGACCCCACGACGCGAGGTCGTCCTCCGGCCGTTCGGACGGAACGCCGCCGAGCACCAGCGCGGGCAACGCGGTGGTGTCCAGCACGACCTCGGGTTCCTCGGGCGCGGGCAACTTCAGCCAGGTGTACGCGGAGGTCGCGCCCAGCCCTGCGGCCACGGCCGAAGCCCGCGAGAGGGCCGCGGAATCCTTCTGCAGCACCAACTTGTCGTTGTGGTCGCGTTTGTAGGGCAACGGTTCGACCATCGCCATCAGGCCGTGCTCGGCGAGTTCGGTGACGGCCCGCGCGCAGCCTTCCAGCGTCGGGATCGTGCCGGGGTCCGAGTCGACCAGGCGCAGCAGCATCTTGCCGCCGTCGAGGCCGAACGTCGCGATGGACGCCGCGTCGTACGCGGTGAACCTGTCGTCGATCTCCCAGTCCGCACCGGCCAGGCCGCCGCGGTTCATCGAGCCGATGACCACGCGGTCGTTCAGGCCGTCCAGCAGCAGCAGGTCCTCGATCACGTCCGGCGTGCCGAGCACCCCGTCGACGTCGGGGTTCGCCAACGCCGTCAGCAGTCTGGACAGCAACGAGCGGCGGTCGGCCATCGCGAGCGGGTCGCCGCCGACCCCGAGCGCACCGCGGGCCGGGTGGTCCGCCGCGACCAGGAACAGCGTGGACTTGCCGTTCAGCAACGAGTTCCGGCGCTTGCGGGACTGGTAGGCCCGCCGGATCGAACCGGGGTCCTCGGCCCGCCGCCACAACAGCTCACGCCACTGGCCATCGGTGATCACAGGAGTTCCTCGATCTCTTTCTGGTCCGGCATCGCGTCGGCGCAGGCCAGCCGGGACGCCACGATCGCGCCGGCCGCGTTGGCGTGGCGGGCGATCTTGACCGGATCCCAGCCGGAGAGCAGGCCGTGTGCCAGCGAACCGCCGAACGCGTCGCCGGCGCCGAGTCCGCACACCACCTCGACCGGGTTCGGGGCGACCGTCCACCGTCCCTCGGGCGTGGCCACGAGCACGCCGTCGGCGCCCTTCTTGACCAGTGCCAACGAGATCCCGCGCGCCAGCAACCGGTCCGCGGCCTCGTCGGGGTCGGACGTGCCGACCGCGACCTCGCACTCGGTCCGGTTGCCGACCGCGACCGTGACGTGGTCGAGCATCCAGCTGATCTCGGCCCGCGCGGTCTCGACGTCCGGCCAGAACATCGGCCGGTAGTCGAGGTCGAGCACGGTGTGTCCGTTGCGCGCGCGGGTTTCGAGCATCTTGCGTTGCGAACTCCGAGCGGGTTCAGCGGACACGCCCGTGCCGGTGACCCACAACAACGGGACCTCGCGCACGACGTCCCACGGCACGTCGGCCTCGGAGATCGTGAGATCCGGTGCGATCGGCAGGCGGTAGAACAGCAACGGCGGGTCGGCGGGCGGGTTGAGCTCGCAGAACACCACCGGTGTCAGAAGATCCGGCGAGGTGCCGACGTGCTGCGACGAGACGCCGAAGCCCTCCAGCGCCTCGCGGACGTACGTGCCGAAGCCGTCCGGGCCGACCTTGGTGAGCACGCCGGTCCGGCGGCCGAGCCGGGCGGCGGCGACCGCGACGTTGGTCGCGGTGCCGCCGAGCGACTTGGCGAAGGTGCTGACCTGGGCCAGCGGGACCCCGGACTGCTCCGGGTAGAGGTCCACCCCGACCCGGCCGACGGTCAGCACTTCCAGTGAGGTCACGCCTCGACACCCCGCAGCTCGTGCTCCAGCGCCTCGAGTTCGGCACCACCGGCCATCTGCTTGGTCAGCTCGTTGATGTCGATCTCGGACTTCTCGTACGAGCCGAGCGCGCGGCCCCGCTTGAGCAGCAGGAACCGGTTGCCGACCGGGTAGGCGTGGTGCGGGTTGTGGGTGATCAGCACGACGCCGAGGCCGCGATCACGCGCCTGGGCCACGTACTTCAGCACCACACCGGCCTGCTTCACGCCGAGCGCCGCGGTCGGTTCGTCGAGGATCAGCACCTTGGCGCCGAAGTGCACGGCGCGGGCGATGGCGACGCACTGCCGTTCACCACCGGAGAGCGTGCCGACGGGCTGTTCGACGTCGCGGAGGTCGATGCCCATGTCGGACAACGCCTTCTTGGTGATCTCCTTGCCCTTCTTGCGGTCCAGGAACCCGAACTTCGTGGTGGGCTCCGAACCGAGGAAGAAGTTGCGCCACACCGACATCAGCGGCACCACCGCGAGGTCCTGGTACACGGTCGCGATGCCGTGGTCCAGGGCCTCGCGGGGGGACGAGAACCTGATCTCCTCGCCCTCGACCTTGAACGAGCCCTGGTCGTGCTGATGGACACCGGCCAGGATCTTGATCAGGGTCGACTTCCCGGCGCCGTTGTCGCCGAGCACGCAGGTGACCTCACCCGCGTTGACCACAGTGGACACGTCGCTGAGCGCGATGACGCTGCCGTAGGTCTTGCCGATGTTCTCGGTCTCGATGAGTGACGTCATCGCCTGACCCTTTCCGCGCGGCGGCGCAGCATGTTGTTCACCAGCACGGCGGCCAGCAGCATCACGCCGAGGAACAGCTGGAACCAGTCGCTGTTCCAGCCCGCGTAGACGATGCCCTGCCGGGCCATGCCGAAGATCAGCGCGCCGATCGCCGCACCGACCGCGGAACCGAAGCCACCGGTGAGCAGACAGCCGCCGATGACCGCCGCGATGATGTACTGGAACTCGAGGCCGATGCCCTGGTTCGCCTGCACGCTCGCGTACCGCAGGATGTTGATCGAGCCGACCAGCCACGCGGCGAACGCCGTGGTCATGAACAGCAGGATCTTGGACCGCACGACCGGCACGCCGACCGCGCGCGAACTCTGCGCGGCGCCACCGATCGCGAAGATCCAGTTGCCGAACTTGGTGCGCATCAACAACGTCGACGCGACCACGGTGAACAGCACCCACCAGATGATCGACACGTAGAAGCTCGTGCCGCCGATCTGGAACGTCGACGCGAACAAGAAGCCCGCCGACTCGTAGCCCGCGGTCTCTCGCATGCCCGAGACCTGCACGCTGCCGGTGACCAGGCGCGTGATGCCGAGGTTCAGGCCTTGCAGGGCGAGGAAACTGCCCAGCGTCACGATGAAGCTCGGCAGGCCCGTGCGCATCACGAGCCAGCCGTTCAGCGCGCCCACCGCCAACGCGAAGGCGAGCGACACCAGCAACGCCAGCCAGACGTTCAGTCCGAGCTGGGTGGCGAGGAGAGCCGTGACGAGCGCGGTCGACGCGGTCATGACACCGGCGGACAGGTCGAACTCGCCGCCGATCATGAGCAGTGCCACCGCGACCGCCATGATCCCGAGCATCGAGGCGTCGTCCAGCCAGGTGGCCGCGCCTCCGATGCTCAGGAACTGCTCGGTGACCACGGAGAAGAACAGGAACACCAGCAGTGCGCCGAGCATCGCGCCGATCTCGGGGCGTTTGATCAGCTGATCCATCGCCCTGGGCTTGCCCAGCCGTTCGTCGGCAGCCGGTGGAGCTGTGGCTGTCACGGTCATCTCCCCGCCTCCTCCTTACCTCTTGCCGTTCTTGGCGTACTCCGCGACCTTGTCGACGTTGTCCTTGTCGACGAAGCCGGGACCGGTGAGGACGGGCTTGCCGCCACCGAGGGTGTTGGCGTTGTCCTTGTAGAGCTTCAGCATCACGATCGGCAGGTAGCCCTGCTGGTACTGCTGCTGATCGACGGCGAAGAGCACCTCGCCGGCCTTGATCGCGGTGACCACGTCGGCGTTCAGGTCGAACGTCGCGACCTGTGCCTTCGAGCTCGCGCCCTTGATGGCCGCGGACGCGTTCACGGCGACCTGCGGGTTGAGCGCCAGCACGCCGTCGATGGCGGCGTCGGACTGCAGCTTGGCCTTGATGCGGGCCTCGATGTCGGTCGGGTTGGAGATGTCGACCTGGAGGTTCTCCACCGCGCCGCCGAAGCCGGTGCGGGCACCGTCGCAGCGCTGGTTGAGGCCCGAGTTGCCGGCCTCGTGGATCACGCAGAGCAGCTTGGTCTTGCCTGCGGCCTTGAGCTTCTTGCCGGCTTCCTCACCGGCGATCGACTCCTCCTGGCCGACGTGCGCCATGGCACCGAACTCCGCGCTCTTCGCGCTGCCGGAGTTGATGGTGATGACCGGGATGCCCGCCTTGACGGCGTTCTCGATCGACGTCTTGAGCGCGTCCGGGTTCGCCATCGACACCACGATGCCGCCGACCTTCTGCGACACGGCGTTGTCGATCAGCTTGGCCTGGGCGCCGGGGTCGCCGTCGGAGTTGTAGGTGACGCCGACGCCGAGCTGCTTGCCCGCGTCCTCGGCGCCGACCTTCACGACGCTCCAGAACGCGTCGCCCGCGGTGCCGTGGGTGATGACGGAAACCTTGAGGTCACCCGAGGACTGCGAGCTGTTGTTGCTGCCGGTGTTCTGCGTGTTCGTTCCAGTGGGACCGCTACACGCGGCCAGCAGAGCTACACCCGCGAGCGCCACGCCCGCGCGGATGACCAGACGAGACTTCATCGTCTCCAGTCCCTTCAGAGGATCTTGCTGAGGTGCGCGAGGCTGCGCCCGGTGTCCTTCAGTGGCTTGTCCACTGGACTTCCGTCCTTGAGCTGGGTGTCCTGCTCAAGCACGAACCAACCGGTGTAACCCGCCTCCTGGACGAGCTTCACCAGCGCTTCCACGTCCACGTCGCCGTCCCCGAGCGGCACGTAGATGCCCTGTTCCACGGCATCGGTGTAACTGAGTTCGCCGCTGCGCACCTTCGCCGCGATCTCGTCACGCACGTCCTTGAGATGCACGTGACCGATGCGGTCCGGGTAGCGGCGCGCCAGCTCGACCGGGTCCGTGCCACCGATGAGGAGGTGGCCGGTGTCCAGGCAGAGCTGGAGATCGGAGTCCGCGAGGAACCGGTCGACCTCCGCCTCCCGCTCGACGTGGGTGCCCACGTGCGGGTGCAGCACGGTTTGCAGACCGTGCTTCGCGGCGATCTCGCGGATCTTCGCGCAGGTGTCGACGAGCGTGTTCCACTCGTCGTCGCTGAGCTTGGGGGTCTCGTCGTAGCCGTCCAGGCCGGTGGCCGCGGCGAGCACGAGCACCTCGGCCCCGCCCGCCTTGAGGATCGCGGCGACGCGGTCGGCTTCGTCCAGAGTGGACTGCACGCCGGTGTGCAGCGTGACGGCGAGGAAGCCGCCGACGAGGCTGAGTTCGTGGCTGTGCAGCAGGGTCTTGAGCTGCGCGGGGTCGGCCGGGAGGTAGTCCGGCGGGCCGAGTTCGGTGGCGGTGAGGCCGAGGGAGCGCATTTCGCTCAGCACCGTCTCGGACGGGAGGACGTTGCCCCAGCCCGGTACCTCGCACACGCCCCAGGAGATCGGTGCCCCAGCGATCTTCGCCATGCCTAGTTCCCCTCGATCTTCACCGGTGCGCCGCTGCGACGCGACTGCTCACAAGCTTCGGCCAGGCGCAGGCTGATCAAACTCTCTCGCGCCGGCGACGGGTTCGCGACCTCGCCCTTGATGACCTGCGTGAACAGGTTCATCTCGTTGACGTACGCGCGGTGGAAGCGCTCCGGGAAGCCGGGGTAGGCGTCCGGTCCGGCGACGTGGCCGCCCGGCTCCAGCGAGTTCAGCGGGGTCTTCGCGTCGACGCCCGCGACCAGCGAGTCCTTGCTGCCCAGCACCTCGATGCGGTGGTCGTAGCCGACCGGGTCGTGCCGTCCGCCGGCGAGCGTGGCGTGTGCGCCGCCCGCGAACTTCAGCATCACCACGGCGTTGTCGACGTCGTCGGCGTCCGCGAACGCCTGGTGCACCAGCACCGACCCGCTCGCGTAGACCTCGACGACCGGCTCGCCGACGAGCCACGGCACGCAGTCGAGGTCGTGGATCAGCAGGTCGCGGAAGATGCCACCGGAGGCGGGCAGGTAGGAGAAGTCCGGCGGGTTCGCGTCGTTGCCGACGGCCCTGACCAGGTAGATGTCCCCGACCTCACCGGCCCTGATGCGGCGGTTGAGCTCGTAGATGGCCGGGTCGAAGCGGCGCTGGAAGCCCACCAGCACCTCGACCCCGGACTTCTCGACGTCCTCGATCAGCGCGGCCATCTCGGCGACGTCGCTCGCGATCGGCTTCTCGCAGAGCGTGGGCACGCCCTTCGCGATGGCCGCGCGCAACATCTCGGGGTGGGTGTTGGTCGGCGTCGCGAGCAGAACGCCGTCGACGTTGCCCAGCAACGTGTCGAGATCGTCGACCGCCTTGGTGCCGCTCAGCTCGGCCGACGCCTGCGCTGCCCTGCCGGGCACCGGGTCGAAGAGGAGCACCTCGTCGACCCGATCCAGTGCGGCGAGGTTGGTCGCATGCATGGTGCCGATCCTGCCGACACCCGCTACTCCGATCCGCATCGCAGGTTTCCCCTGTTCATCGCCTTGAACTGTTAGAGCGCTCTATTGGTTGGAGCGCTCCAATGCTGTAACTTCGGCCACACGGGTGTCAAGGGTCCGTTTCCTGCCCGTAACGCGAGGGGAGGTGTTTCAGGTGGTCAGGCCGACGATGGAAGACGTCGCACTGCGCGCCGGGGTGTCGCGCGCACTGGTGTCCCTGGTGATGCGCGGTTCACCCAAGGTGAGCGAGATGCGACGCAGCGCGGTTTTGAAGGCCGCGGAGGAGTTGGGGTACTCACCGCACGCCATGGCCCGCTCGCTGGCCTCGCGCACGTCGACCGTGCTGGGCGTGATGGTGTCCGACCTGCACAACGCGTTCTTCGCGGAGGTCGTGGACGGCATCGACGAGGTGGCCCGCGAGCAGGGCTTCGACATCATCATCAACACCGGCGGCCGTTCTCCCGCTCGCGAACGCCGTGCTTTGGAGTCGCTGCTTTCCTTTCGCCCGGCGGGTTTGATCCTGTTGTCGCCGGTGGTTCCCGGTGGCGCGATCGGCAAGGCCGCCGAACAACTTCCCGTGGTTCTGGTCGCACGTTCGTCTCGGGTGTCCTCTGTGGACACGGTGAACGACGACGGTGAGGTCGGCGCTCGACTGGCCGTGGAGCACCTGGTTTCGTTGGGGCATCAGCGCATTGCGCATTTAGACGGCGGCGAGGGGACGCAGGCCGGTCCTCGTCGGCGTGGGTACGTCGCCGCGATGGAGTCCTTCGGGCTCACGCCTCAGGTCGTTTCCTCCGAGTACACCGACGCTGCCGGTGCTCGCGCGATACGTGGTCTGCTGGATGACGGCACTTTGCCCACGGCCATCCTGTCCTGCAACGACTTCAACGCCGTCGGTGCGATCTCGGCCTTGGAGGACGCGGGGTTGCGCGTTCCTCTCGACGTTTCCGTCGTGGGGTACGACAACACTTCTCTGGCCGCGTTGCGGCACGTCTCCCTGACCACGATCGACCAGCCCCGTGCCGAGTTCGGCCGGTTGGCCGCGGATGCGTTGTTGCAGCGCGTCCGCACCGAGCGCACCGAACCCGTGCGCCATCTCCTCACCCCCTCGCTCGTTGTTCGCAACACCACCGCACCGCCAGGAGGCTTGCGTTGAGCACCATCCCCCACTGGATCGACGGCGCCCGCACCACCGGGGTGTCGTCCCGGACCTCTGACGTCTTCAACCCGGCCACGGGCGCTGTTTCCGCCCAGGTCGTGCTGGCCGAGCAGGCCGACGTCGACCTCGCCGTCTCTTCTTCGCTGAAGGCAGCGCAGTCGTGGTCGGAGTCGTCGCTGTCGACGCGCTCGCGCATCCTCTTCGAGTACCGCCACCTGCTGCACACGCACCGCGACGAACTGGCCGCGATCATCACGTCCGAGCACGGCAAGGTGCTGTCGGACGCGGCGGGCGAGGTGCAGCGCGGGCTGGAGGTCGTCGAGTTCGCCTGCGGCATCCCGCAGCTCTTGAAGGGCGAGCACTCCGAGCAGGTCTCGCGCGGTGTCGACGCCTACTCGTTGAGGCAGCCCCTCGGCGTCGTCGCAGGCATCACGCCGTTCAACTTCCCCGTGATGGTGCCGATGTGGATGTTCCCCGTCGCGATCGCGACCGGAAACACCTTCGTGCTGAAGCCTTCCGAGCGCGACCCGTCGGCTTCCTTGCGGTTGGCCGAGTTGTTCAAGGAGGCCGGGCTGCCCGACGGCGTGCTGAACGTCCTGCAGGGCGACGCCTTCGCGGTCAACGCCTTGCTGGACCACCCGGACGTGTCCGCCGCCTCGTTCGTCGGCTCGACCCCGATCGCCCGGCACGTCTACTCGCGCGGCACGGCGGCCGGCAAGCGCGTGCAGGCGTTGGGTGGCGCCAAGAACCACATGGTCGTGCTGCCGGACGCCGACCTCGACGTGGCCGCCGACGCCGCCGTTTCGGCTGGTTACGGCTCTGCGGGCGAGCGCTGCATGGCCATCTCGGTCGTGGTGGCCGTGGGCGACACCGGTGACGAACTCGTCTCGAAGATCGCCTCTCGCACCCGTGACCTGCACCCGTCCGTGCTGCCCGGCACCGACCCGTCCGCGCAGATGGGGCCGCTGGTCACCGGGATCCACCGGGACCGCGTCCGGTCCTATGTGGACGCGGGCGAGGCTGCCGGCGCTTCGTTGGTCGTCGACGGTCGCGGGCATGCGCCGGAGGGTGCCGAGAAGGGCTTCTGGCTGGCGCCGACGTTGTTCGACCACGTGACGCGGGACATGACGATCTACACCGACGAGATCTTCGGGCCGGTGCTGTCCGTCGTGCGCGCCGACACGTTCGAGGACGCGCTGGAGTTGGTGAACGCCAACCAGTACGGCAACGGCACCGCCATCTACACCGGGGACGGGCTGGCGGCGCGGGAGTTCCAGCGGCGCGTGCAGGTCGGCATGGTCGGCATCAACGTGCCGATCCCCGTGCCGATGGCCTACTACTCGTTCGGCGGGTGGAAGGACTCGCTGTTCGGGGACACGCACGTGCACGGCGCGGAGGGCGTGAAGTTCTACACGCGGGCCAAGGCCGTGACGGCGCGGTGGCCGCAGCAGCACGGCGTGAACCTGGGCTTCCCCACCCACGGCTGAGAAACGAGAAAGCCCCCGCCGGGAGAGCGGGGGCTTTCTCGTTTCGTGCCGCGATCAGGCGTCGACCTTCTCGCGTTCCTCTGCCGCCGCAGCAGGGGGCGTCGGCTTCGGCAGGAACCGCTTGATCAGCGGGAAGAACAGGATCAGCAGGATCACCACGTACACGACGATCGCCATCGGGCTGTTCACCAGCCCGGTCAGCGAGCCGTCCGACAACTGCAACGACCGGCGCATCTGTTGTTCCGCGGCCGGGCCGAGGATCACGCCGATGATCGCGGGCAGCACCGGCAGGCCGTAGCGGCGCATGCCGAAGCCCAGCAGGCCGATCACGAACATCAGCAGCAGGTCGAAGATGTCCGCGTTGACCGCGTAGGCACCGACCGAGGCGAAGAACAGGATGCCCGCGTACAGGTACGGCCGCGGGATGCGCAGCAGCTTCGCCCACAACGGCGCCAGCGGCAGGTTCAACACCAGCAGCAACGTGAGGCCGATGAACAGCGACGCGATCAACGCCCAGACCAGGTCGGCTTCGCGTTGGAACAGCAGCGGTCCCGGCTGGATGCCGTAGGTCTGGAACGCCGCCAGCATCACGGCCGCGACGGCCGTGGTGGGCAGGCCCAGGGTCAGCATCGTCACCAACGTGCCGGCTGCCGAAGCAGAGGCCGTGGACTCCGGGCCCGCGACGCCTTCGATGGCGCCCTTGCCGAACTCGTCCTTGTGCTTGGAGAGCCGCTTCTCCGTCACGTACGACAGGAACGTCGGGATCTCCGCGCCGCCGGCCGGGATGGCGCCGAACGGGAAGCCGATCACCGGGCCGCGCAGCCACGGCTTCCAGGTGCGCTTCAGGTCCGAGCGCGACAGCCACGGGCGGCCGACGGGGATCGGGGTGAACGGCTTGCGGCGCAGGTGGGCGGCGACCCACAGGGCCTCGCCGACCGCGAACAGGGCGACCGCCACGACGATCACGTCGATGCCGTCGGCCAGGTGCAGCGAGCCGAACGTCAGGCGTTGCTGGCCGGTCATCTCGTCCAGGCCGACCAGGCCCAGCGTCAGGCCGATGAGCAACGACGCGAGGCCGCGGATGCGCGAGGCACCCAGCACGGAGGTCACCGCGATGAACGCCAGGACCATGATCGCGAACAGGTCCGGGGCGCCGATGTCGACGGCGTGCTTCGCGACGAACGGAGCCAGCAGGACGATCAGGATCGTGCCGATGATGCCGCCGGTGAAGTGGCCGATGGCAGCGGCGGCAAGCGCTTGCGAGCCGCGGCCCGCGCGTGCCATCGGATTGCCTTCGAAGGCGGTGACCACGGCTGCGCTCTCGCCCGGTGTGTTCAGCAGGATGGACGTCGTGGAGCCGCCGAACATGCCGCCGTAGTAGATGCCCGCGAACATGATGAACGCGCCGGTCGGCTCCATGCCGTAGGTGACGGGCAGCAGCAGGGCGACCGCCATGGCCGGGCCGATGCCCGGCAGGACGCCGATCGCGGTGCCGAGCAGCACGCCGATCGCGGCCATGAGCAGGTGGGTCGGCGTCAGCGCGGTGGCGAAGCCGTTGAGCAGTTGGTCCACCTAGAACACCTCCATCAGCGGGCCGCCGGGCAGGGGGACGCCGAGCAGGTTGTTGAAGACGGCGAACGTCACGATCGACATGCCCGCGGCGATCAGCGGGTCGCGGACGTAGGCACGGCTGCCGAGCGCGTAGGCGGCGCCCCAGAAGAGGATCGCGCCGGAGATCGGGAAGCCGACGACGCCGATCAACGCGGCGTTGGCCAGGAAAGCGCCGCACAGCAGCAGAACCGTGCGCCAGTCGGCGGGTTCGGTCAGGTCGACGTCCTCGCCGCCTTCGGCCTCACCCTTGCCGCCGCGCAGGACGTCGCGGGCCAGCAGGGCGGCGACGACCAGCAGCAGCGAGCCGACCAGGATCGGGACGGCCTTCGGGCCGACCGGGCCGCGCTGGGCGAAGTCGGTCGGGATCTGCACCGCGTCGGTGAGCACCAGCGCGCCGAGCACGACCAGCAGGACGCAGATGCCCAGCTCGGAGTGTTCGCGAAGCCAACTCTTGGCAGAGGGCTTCGAAGTCACGGTCGTCATGCCAGCCCCAAGTCCTTGAGCACCGTTGCCACCCGCTTGTTCTCGTTTTCCAGGAAGGTCCTGAACTCGTCTCCCGGCGCGAAGGCGTCCGTCCAGCCGTTGCGCTGCAGGGCTTCCGCCCACTGCGGCGTCTTCTGGAGGTTCTGGAACACCTCGACCAGCTTCGCCTTGTCGGTCGGCGAGATGCCGGGCGGCGCGACGATGCCGCGCCAGTTGGTGAACTCGACGTCCACACCGGACTGCTGCAACGTCGGCGCGTCGATGCCGTCGATGCGGTTCTTGCTGGTCACCGCGAGGACCCGCAACGTGCCGGCCTGGATCTGGTCGCGGTACTCGCCGACGCCGGAGACGCCGAACGCGACCTTGCCGCCCAGCACGGACGCCAGCAGTTCGCCGCCGCCGTCGAACGGGATGTAGTTGACGGTCTTGGGCTGCAACCCGACGGCCTTCGCCATCAGCATCGGCGCCAGGTGGTCCGGGCCACCGGGGGCCGAACCGCCGCCGACGGTCACCGTGCCGGGGTTCGCCTTCCACGCGTCGACGAGCTGTTGCATCGACGTGAACGGCGAGTCCTTCGCGACCACGACGATGTCCGGTTCCTCGATCAGCTTCGCGATCGGGGTGGTGTCCAGCAGCGAGTTCGGCGACTTGTTCGTGTACACCGCGCCCACCACGCCGAGGCCCATCGACATGATCAGCTTGCCGTTGCCGCGCTCACCGACCGTGCGGCCGAGCCCGACCGTGCCGCCCGCGCCGGGGAGGTTGAACACCTCGGCGTTGCGCAGCAGGTCAGCGTCCTCCATGGCCTTCGCCGCCGTGCGGGCGGTGATGTCGTAACCGCCGCCGGGCGCGTTCGGCACGAGCACGCGCAGCGACCGCACCTGGTTGCTCTCACCGCTGTCCGCACCGGGCGACAGCAGCGGCGGCACCAGCAGGACGGCGAGCAACGCCGTCGCCACCGACACCCACACCTTCACCGGCACTGTGATCCCCGCCTCTCATCCGCGTGGTTGAACATGTTGCTCTGGTGTAAACCTTGATGTCGCTCTTGCGCTTCTAAGGTTTCTTTCGGTCTTTCTGGTCACGGGAGGTCTCATGCGTCGCCGCCGTTCCCTGGCCAGTCAGCTCCTCGCGTGGCAACTCGTAGTCGTCACGCTGCTACTTTGCGCTGTCGGCGCGCTGACAGTCGTCCAGACGGGCAACAACTTTCGCTCCAACGAGGAACGCCGGATGCTCTCGGTCGCCGAGACGGTGGCGGCGAACTCGCTGGTCCAGGAGGAGATGGGCAACTGGCGGCTGTTGTCCGCGCCCGCCGAGACGGCGCGCAGCCTGTCCGGCGCCTCCTACGTGCTGATCCTCAACGACAAGCGGCTCGTGATCGCCTCACCGGACCCGGCGCAGATCGGGACCACTTTGGACACCCGTTCCACCGCACTCGAGGGCAGGTCGTGGACGGGCAGCACCGGCGACTCGATCGAGGCGCACGTGCCTGTGTTCGACCCGACGAGCCGCCAGGTCAACGGCATGGTGATCGCGGGCGCCGAGGATCCCGGCATCTTCGCGGGCGCACTCGAACAACCCGTCGACGTGCTGCGCTACCTGGCGATCGCGCTGGTCATCGGCGTCACCGGGTCGTTGCTGCTGGCGCGCAGGGTGAAGAACCAGACGCTCGGGCTGGAGCCGCACGAGATCACCGCGCTGGTCGAGAACCGCGAGGCGTTGCTGCACGGCATCCGCGAGGGCGTCGTCGGACTCGACGGGCAGAACCGGATCACGCTGGTCAACGACCACGCGAGCGACCTGCTGGCGTTGCCGGAGGACGCCGTCGGCCGGTCCGTCGAGGAACTGGAGCTCAACGACCGCCTGCGCGACGTGCTGACCGGCCGCGCGACCGGTGTCGACCAGCTGGTGCTGCGCCAGGGCGTCGTGCTGACGTTGAACCGGATGCCGATCGACGGCGGCGAGGGCGCGGTCGTCACGTTGCGGGACCGCACGGAACTCCTTGCGCTGCAACACGAACTCGACGCCTCGCAGCACGCGACGGACACGTTGCGAGCGCAGGCGCACGAGTTCGCCAACCGGCTGCACACCATCGCCGGGCTGATCTCGTTGAAGGAGTACGACGAGGTCACCAACTACATTCACCAGATCAGCTCGGCGCAGGACCAGTGGCGCACCGAGGTCAGCTCGTCGATCGGCGACCCCGCCGTGGCCGCGCTGCTGATCGCCAAGGCGTCGCTCGCCGCCGAACGCGGCACGGCGCTGCGGATGGCACCGGACAGCGTGCTGGGCAGGGTCGACGAGGCGTTGTCCGCGGATCTGGTGATGGTGCTGGGCAATCTGGTCGACAACGCGTTGGACGCGCTCAGTTCGCTGGGTACCACCAACGGTGGCGGCAAGTGGATCGAGGTGGGTGTGGTGCAGAGGGACGACGAGGTCCAGGTCGTGGTGCGCGACTCCGGTCCCGGGGTGGCGCCGGAACTCGCCGAAGAGGTGTTCCGGCACGGGTTCACGACCAAGGCGGCATCGCACGGCGAACGCGGCATCGGGCTCGCGCTGATCAGGCGGGCGTGCCTGCGGCGCGGCGGGTCGGTCAGCGTGTCCGGGTCGGTCTTCACGGCAAGGCTGCCGCGATGATCCGGGTGCTGGTCGTCGACGACGACTTCATGGTCGCGAAGGTCCACAGTGGATACGTCGCGCGCACGGACGGGTTCGAGGTCGTCGGGGTGGCGCACACCGGCGGGGACGCGGTGAAACTGGTCGCGTCGCTCAAACCCGACCTGGTGCTGCTCGACGTCTACCTGCCGGACGTCAACGGACTCGAAGTACTGAAGTCGTTGCGCGCCAACGAGGACGTGGATGTCATCGTGATCACGGCGGCGACCGACGTCGAGACCGTGCGCAGCGCGATGCGCGGGGGCGTGCTGCACTACCTGATCAAGCCGTTCGACTACGCGGCCCTGCGCGACCAGCTCGCGCACTTCGCGTCGTTGCGGGAGAAGCTGCACCGGCTCGACTCGGCGGGACAGGCCGACGTGGACCAGGTGTTCGGTGCACGGCCGACCTCGAAACCGTTGCTGCCCAAGGGGTTGACGCCGGAGACCGCGCGGCTCGTGGAGAACGCCCTGAAGACGCACCCGGACGGGCTGTCGGCGTCGGAGTGCGCGTCCTCGACGGGGGTTGCCCGCGTGAGCGCGCGTCGATACCTGGAGCACTTCGTGTCGACGGGACGGGCCGAGGTCCGGCTGCGGTACGGCGGAACCGGTCGCCCGGAACGGATCTACGGTTTAGTCCCAGGAGCCTGAACGACCGCGGCCGCGCTTGGTGTCCGCCCGGCGCTTCTTCGAGGCGATCCGGCGCTCCTGCGATCCCTTGGTGGGCTTGGTCGCCCGGCGCACCGGAGGCGGCGCGGCGGCGGCCGCGCGGAGGATCGCGGCGAGCCGTTCCCGTGCTGCCGCTCGGTTCTGGAGCTGCGCGCGGTGCTCGGAGGCGGCGATCGTGATCACGCCGTCGACGAGCCGACCGGCCAGCCGTTCGAGCATGCGGGCCTTGAGGTGCTCGGGCACCGTCGGCGAGGCAGCCAGGTCGAACGAGAGCTCCACGCGGCTGTCCGCCGTGTTCACTCCCTGCCCGCCCGGCCCACCTGACCTGGAAAAACGTTCGCGCAACTCAGACGCCGGCAGCACCAGCGTCCGAGTCACGGTCACGTCGTTCATGCCTCCAGGTTAGAAGGTCAGACCCGGAAGTGTCGCGATCTTTATCAGCTCCTCGCGGTCGAGCAGCGGCGCGGACCGCTGCGGACTCCCGTTCAGCGCAGGCGCGCCGTGCACCGCGTCGCTGAAGCGGCCGAGGTTGTCGCTGGTGATCGTGATGGTCGTGCCGTCGGGGCGGATGACGTTGACGGACACGACCACCACGCCGGGAGTGGGGTTCGGGAGCTGGTTGCTGCGGATCCGGATGCCGTCGCGTTCCTCGATGCGGCACGTGGGGTCGTCGCAGCTGCCGAGGTCGGTGCTCTGGGCGCGGCCGATCGCGATCGTGAGGCCACCGACGCCCTGCGCGTCCCGCAGCCTCGCCACGGCGCGGCGCAGGCCGTCGGGTGTGTTGGTGTCACGGGTGAAGAACGTGAGCGCGCCCGCCCCGATCTCCGGAACGTCCTCGGCGGTGACGCCCGGCGGCAACCGGTAGCCGTTCTTCAGCAACGCCGTGAGCTGGGCGTTGCGGTCGAACACGCCGGCGGAGTCCAACGCGCCGGTGTTGCTGCTCGACGTCTTCTGCGGCATCGCCAGGTAGCCGGCCGCACTGAAGCCCGCCAGCAGCACGAACGCCAGCGCGCCCGCGATCGCGGTACGCCGGCGAACCAGTTTGGTCCTGCCCTTGCGGATCACCTCGGACGTGTGGATCCGCGACGCGGGCTCGTTCTCCAACAGGTCGCGCAACGCGGCGAGTCCCTTGGCGGCCTGGCTCTTCACCGTGCCCTCCGTCCTGCCGAGGATGCGGGCGGTCTCGGTGATGCTCAGGTCCTCCCAGTACCGCAGCACGACGACAGCGCGTTGCCCGGCGGGCAACGCGTCGAGGGCGCGGCGGAGGTCGAGATCGGTGGTGGCGTCCGTGACCGCGCTCTCCGGCACGGAGTCGACGATGCGTTCGCGCTGGAAGAACCCGCGCCGGGTCTCGTCGATGGCGGTGCGCACCAGCACCTTGCGGGCGTACGCGTCGACGCTGTCCTTGCGCACGCGCGACCACGCGACGTACATCTTGATCAGCGACTGCTGGACTATGTCCTCGGCGCGATGCCAGTCGCCGCACAGCAGATAGGCCGTGCGGCGCATGACGAGCGCGCGTGCGTCGACGAACTCCCCGAACTCGCGGTCCCGTGAATTCCGGCGGTCCAAGTGCCCCCTCCTCGGTCGCCGCTTAGTACGCGACGACCGAGTCAGGAGGTTGCCTCAGAAGCGGGGGTGATCGCCAACGAGGGACGCGCCGCCCTCGTCGGACTTGCTGATCTCGCCCAGCACCCACGCCGGGACGTGGCGGGCCGTCAGCACCGCGAGCGCGCGGTCGACGTCCTCGGGCGCGACGACGGCGACCATGCCGACGCCCATGTTGAACGCCTTCTCCATCTCCTCGCGCTCCACCCGGCCGCGCTGGGCGATGAGCTGGAAGACCGGCGCGGGCGTCCAGGTGCCGCGGTCGAGCTTCGCGTGCAGGCCCTCCGGCAGCACGCGGGCCAGGTTCGCGGCGAGGCCACCACCGGTGACGTGCGAGAACCCGCGGACCTCGGTCTCGGCGATGAGCGCGAGGCAGTCCTTGGCGTAGATCTTGGTCGGCTCCAGCATCTCCTCGCCGAGGGTGCGGCCGAACTCCTCGACGTGACCCTCGAGCGGCATCCGCGCGATCTCCAGCAGCACGTGCCGGGCGAGCGAGTAGCCGTTGGAGTGCAGGCCGGACGAGCCCATGGCGATGACGACGTCACCGTCGCGGACGCGGTCGGGGCCGAGCAGCTTCGACTGCTCGACCACGCCGACGCCGGTGCCGGAGATGTCGTAGTCGTCGTCGCCCATGAGACCGGGGTGCTCCGCGGTCTCGCCGCCGAGCAACGCGCAGCCGGCCTGGACACACCCTTCGGCGATGCCCTTGACCAGCGACGCGATCCGGTCCGGCACGACCTTGCCGACCGCGATGTAGTCCTGCACGAACAGCGGCTCGGCACCGCAGACGACCAGGTCGTCCACGATCATGGCGACCAGGTCGATGCCGACGGTGTCGTGCTTGTCGAGCGCCTGCGCGATCGCGATCTTGGTGCCGACGCCGTCCGTGGAGGACGCGAGGATCGGCTCCTTCCAGCGGTCGAGCTTGAGCTGGAACAGGCCGGCGAACCCGCCGATGCCACCGAGCACCTCGGGCCGGTGCGCCTTGGCCGCCCACGGCTTGAGCTTCTCCACCGCCTCGTCACCTGCGGCGATACTGACTCCGGCGGCGGCGTAGGTGGCCTTGGCGCTGTCGGTCACGTCAACTTCTTCCACTTGGAAATCGGGTGCTCAGGGTGCTCAGGGACGACGCAAAGCGTCTTCGGCACCATATCCGCTCGCCAACACGGGAGCCGCCGAGCCCGAGACACCCTTGAGGCCTTCGAGCAGGTGCTTGCCGATGAGCGCGTCCTGCGGCAGTTCGATGGGGTACTCGCCGTCGAAGCACGCCGAGCACAGCCGCGTCTTGGGCTGTTCGGTGGCCGCGACGAGCTGCTCCAGCGACACGTACCCGAGCGAGTCCGCGCCGACCGAGCGACGGATGCCGTCGTCGTCCAGGCCGTTCGCGATGAGCTCCGCGCGCGAGGCGAAGTCGATGCCGTAGAAGCACGGCCACTTCACGGGCGGCGACGCGATCCGGACGTGCACCTCGAGCGCACCGGCCTCGCGCAACATGCGGACGAGCGCGCGCTGCGTGTTGCCGCGCACGATCGAGTCGTCCACGACGACCAGCCGCTTGCCGCGGATGACGTCGCGCAGCGGGTTCAGCTTCAGCCGGATGCCGAGCTGGCGGATCGTCTGCGACGGCTGGATGAACGTGCGGCCGACGTAGGCGTTCTTGACCAGGCCGGACCCGTACGGGATGCCGCTGGCCTGCGCGTACCCGATCGCCGCCGGCGTGCCGGACTCCGGCACGGGGATGACCAGGTCGGCCTCGACCGGGTGCTCCTTGGCGAGACGACGCCCGATCTCGACGCGCGTGGCGTGCACCCCGCGCCCGGAGATCGTGGTGTCCGGCCGCGCCAGGTAGACGTACTCGAAGATGCAGCCCTTGGGCTCGGGCGTCGCGAACCGGGTCGACCGCAGGCCGTCCTCGTCGATCGCGATCAGCTCACCGGGCTCGACCTCGCGCACGAAGCTCGCACCGACGATGTCCAGCGCCGCCGTCTCGCTCGCCACGACCCAGCCGCGTTCGAGCCGACCCAGCACCAACGGCCGCACGCCGTGCGGATCCCGCGCCGCGTACAGCGTGGACTCGTCGGAGAACGTGAGGCAGTACGCACCCTTGACCGTCGGCAGCAGCTCCAGGGCGGCCTGCTCGATGCCCTTGTCCGCCGCCGCGTGGGCGAGCAGCGCGGTGAGGATGTCCGAGTCGGTGGTGGCACCGTTGCGGCCGGTGATGCCGAGACCCTTGGCCTTCTCCAGCAGTTCGGCGGTGTTCACCAGGTTGCCGTTGTGGCCGAGGCTCAACGCACTACCGGTCGCCGTCGTCCGGAACGTCGGCTGGGCGTTCTCCCAGGTCGTCGACCCGGTCGTGGAATAACGGCAGTGCCCGACGGCCACGTGCCCCTTGAGACTCTGCAGGACCTGCTCGTCGAACACCTGGCTGACAAGACCGAGGTCCTTGAAGACGACGACCTGCGTCCCGTCGCCGACAGAAATGCCCGCCGCCTCCTGCCCGCGGTGCTGCAGGGCGTAGAGGCCGTAGTAGGTCATCTTGGAGACGTCTTCACCCGGAGCCCAGACGCCGAAGACGCCGCACTCCTCACGGGGTTCCTGTTCGGACTGGGAATGGTCGTCGACCACCGAATTGGCTCCCTCACGCATGGGGCTGGCTGCAACCCGAGTGTAAGTGGAGCACCCCGTGCTAGACCCCCCTCAGACCCCTGGTGAGGTGATGAAACTCATGCCATTGGCGGTGTTTCAGGCCTTCTTGCACCCGCTGAGCGTGGTGGTGCCGGAGTCGTGGCGTGCGGTGCAGACCACACCGTCGTTGAGTCCGACTCTGCCGGGCATGTCGGTCTCCAGGATCGAGACGCCCTTCAGGTCCTCCTGCTCGGCGTCCTCCGGAAGATCGCCGACGGGTTCGAGCCTGACCCGTTTCTCGGTGCCGCCGCCGGCCTCGTGGACGTAGAACTCGGTGACCTTGAAGGTCATCTCGGACTGCCAGGTGGAGCCGCAGCCGGACAGGGCGAGCAGGGCCATGGAGGCCACGACGGTCTTCCGCACCACGCCTTTCTACAGCTTCCGGCAGCGGAACAACTCGGTGCGGATCGTGTTCGTCTGCAGCGCGCCGATGGTTCGCTGCTTGGCCAGGCAGATCACCTCGTCGCCGACCCGCACGTCACCGTCGATCTGCTCTAGGTCGAGGATCCCGCCATGGAAGTTCTCGTGGTCGTAGGCGTCGTCCGGCAGCGCCTCGACCGGATCGAGCCACACGTCCGTGCTACCGGCATAGATCGGCTGCGGCGGCTTCTCCTCGATCATGCTGACCTTCAGCTTGATCTCGGCCTGCCAGTCGCCGGCGCATCCGGTGAGCAGCAGGCAAACTGCCAGCGCTGCCACGATCTTGTTGCGCATCAGGCCTTCTCACACGACGACACGTCGGTCTCGATGGTCACGGTCCGGGTGTAGCCGTCGTCCTCCTGCTCGGCCCAGCAGAGGAACTGGTCTCCCACCTTGAAGCCGTCGCGCAACGTCCAGTGCTTGACCACGATCGGCGTCAGCGTCACCGGTTCCGGGACGTCGTCCGGGACCTCGCCGACGAGTTCGAGGCGCACGTTGACATTCTTCTCGTCTTCGGGGTATGGCCGTTCGAAGATCTTGGTGACCTCGTACCGAACCTGCTGCCGCCACTCCGAGGCGCCGCAGCCTGCCAGGACGAGGCAGGCCACGAGCGCCATACCGATCTTGCGCATCACGCCTTCTTGCAGCTCAGCAGTCTGGTGTTGACGTTCGAGTCTCCGATCGCGCTGCCCTTCTTCTGCTCGATCACGCAGAGCAGTTCGTCGCCGACCTGAGCGCCTTCGGCCCGATCCGTCGACAGCACCTTGGTCTTCAACTGCGATGGCTCCAACGCGCCACTCGGCGCGTCTCCCACCAGTTCCAGGTTGAAGAACTCGGACGAGGACTGCTTCTCCTGCGAGACGATCTTGTAGCGCACTTCCGGCGCCTGCCAGTTCGCCGCACAACCGGTCAGCAGCAGACAGCCGAGCACCACAGTCGCGAGCTTGCGCATCAGTGCCCCCGTCCGACGCGAAGGAGGTCCAGCACCTGCTTGTCGCCGGTCATGTCCTTGAGCGTCATGCGGTTCCAGAGCCAGAAGTAGACGAGTTCGGCCTCGCCGACCACCTGGGCGTCCCCCTCCTCGCCGGGTGCGGCGGAGCGGACCTCCGGCACCTCACCGGCGGTCAGCGAGATCAGCCAGGACTCCGGCACGTCGGTCGACCGAACCAGGGCCGAGCCGGTCACGTCGTGCGGGCTGTCGCCGTCGAGCTTCGCCGCGACGATCGTGGTCAGCACCTCGTCGATGCCGTCGACGCAGAGGTCGGGGTCGGTGGCGCCCACCTGGCGGACGACCGTCTGTGCGTCGTAGCGGCGCAGCACCGTCTCGTGTGCGATCCGGCGATGCCACACCCACGCCAGATCAGGTGCGGACGGCGAGAACGTCCACACCGGCCGGTTCCCTGGCACAGCGGCCAGGACCGCGCTCGCACCGACCAACTGGAGATCGAGGTATTCCAACGGGGAAAGACCGCTCTGCGGAGGGGTGGGCTTGATCGGGTTGCGGCTGCCGGTGCGCAGGTACTCGGTGGAGGTCTCCAGGAACCGGCCGACGTGGATGACCAGGTCCTGCACGGTCCACCCAGGGCGGGTCGGCACCTCGGCCGCCGGGTCCGCGTCCGCCACTGCCTTCCGGAACAACTCCGCCTGCTCGATGAACACAGCGGTCCACCGCTGAGCCGTCCACCCCGTCTGCACCATGACCGACATCGTGCCCGAAACGGTCCACCGACGAGTGGGGAACCGGCGATGATGTATTCGCGTCGCAGTGATCGAGGACCAACAGGGGGTGGCGATGTTCGGCGTTGAGCCAGAGCAGTTGCGCAACGCGTCCAAGGAGTTCGGCAACGGCTCCGACGCGGTGCGCGAGGCAGCGGAGATGATCTCGATGCTCAGGCTCGACGCGGGTGCGCTCGGCGAGGTGGACGCCGCCGGCGAGTTCGCGGACGCCCTGGCGAAGTTCGTCGGCACGCACTCCCAGGACCTCCAGCGCGGCTCCGCCTGGATGACCGACGCGGCAGAAGGTCTCGTGTCGAACGCCGAGGCCTACCAGCGCACCGACGAGGACCACGCGACGTCGCTGAAGAAGCTCTTCTCCGGACTTGGGGGCGGACAGTGAGCTACACCGATCCGGAAGGCCTGTACGGCAGGCTCGCCTCGGGTGACGTCGGCCGGATCGCCTCCGCCGCCGACCCCATCACCGGCGCGATCAGCGCGGTCGGGCGTGCGGGCGAAGCTGTCACCAACGGTGGCAAGACCGCTGTCAGCAACTGGGCCGGCGATGCGGCGACGAAGTTCACCGCGCGCGCCGAACTGTCCGCCACCGCTGCCAAGGCCGCCGTCGAACGGCTCGGCGCGGGTGTCGACATCGTCCAGGCCGCTTCGCGCGCCTACGGCCAGATGCGCGGCGCGGCGGACCAGGCAATCGGTGTGTGGCGCGGCCGTCCCCCTGGCTTGGACGAACAGCAGACCCGCCAGCTCGCGAACCAGGTCAACGAGCAGCTCAGCAAGGTGAAGTCGGGCTACGACAACGTCTTGCGCTCCTACGCGAGTGCGCTGACGAAGATCCCGCCGGGCTTCGAGGAGTCGGCGCGCTCGGACAGCGGCTGGAGCAAGGCCGCCCAGCTCGGCGCTCTCGGCGGCGCACTTCCCCCGGTGCCACCTCCTGGCAGCGATCCCAAGGCGGTCGCGGACTGGTGGAAGTCGCTCAGCAAGGAACAGCAGGACGCGCTCAAGAACACCAAGTTCCAGGAACTCGGCCAGCTCCGCGGCCTTCCAGCCGACGTGCTGGACTACGCGAACCGCAAGCGCATCACCGATGACGTCAAACGGTTCGGGGAACAGGAAAAGGCGCTGAACGCGCAGCTCGACGCCCGCGCCCGTGAACTGGGCACGACCCCGGGCACGGCGGAGGCGGAGCGCGCATTGCGCAACGACCCGCAGGGTTCCGAGCTCATGGCGCAGCGCGACGAAGCCTCGCGCCGCCTCGAGAACTCGAACAACGCCAAGATCCAGATGGACAAGGCCGTCGAGCAGGCCAGGGGAATCGGCAAGGACGCGTACATCCTGCAGTGGAGCCCGGACGGTCCGGGCAACAAAGAAGGCACGATGGCGATTGCCTACGGAAACCCGGACACCGCCAAGCACCTCGCCGTCGCCGTGCCCGGTACGACGTCCGACCTCACCGGTTTCAGCACCGATCAGGCTCTCAACCTCAGTGAGGCCATGGGGCCGGACGGGGCCGCGATCCAGTGGCTCGGCTACGACGCCCCCGCCGCCGCGCTCGGCCAGGTCAACGACCCGGCGCAGGCCATCGAGGGTGGGCGCATCCTGGCCGCGGACGTCGAGGGTTACCGCGTCGCGAACCCCAACGCGCACGTCACGGTGATCGGCCACAGCTACGGCAGCACGGTCGTCGGCTACTCCGCGATGGACAACGGCCTGAAGGCGGACGACATCGCGTTCGTCGGGTCGCCGGGTGTCGGCGCGTCCAACGTGAGTCAGCTCGGGCCGGGCGCGGGGCACGTGTACGTCGGCGGCACCGAGCACGACCCGGTGATCCAGGGGACCAGTGGCGACTGGTTCACCAAGGACGGGTCGTCGACCGGGCCGTACGACAAGTCGTTCGGTGCGACGCAGTTCGGCACGTCCGGCGAGAGCTGGATCGGGCACGCGCACTCCGCCTACTACGACAAGGACTCCGAGTCGCTCGAGAACCTCGCCAAGATCGCCACCGGCCAGGGCGGTTCGGTCACCGAGCAGCGCTGGCAGGACTCGCCGGTGCCCGTTGAGGTGCCCGGATCCGACCTGCCTGGCGTGGGCCCCGTGCTCGACTGGGGGGTCAACACCGGCAAGGAGGTCGTCGACATGGGCGAGGACGTCTGGCGGGGTGGCGGGCAGGTCGTGGACGACATCGCCAACGGGCGGTGGGGGGATGCCGGGCGGAACGCGGTGGGCACCGTCGGTGAGTTGGCCAGTGACGCCGGGGACGTCGTGGTGGACACCGTGGGCAACGCGGTGGAGCTCGGGCGCGATGTCGTCGACGGTGTCGGTGGGGCCATCAAGACCGTCGGGTCGTGGTTCTAGAACTTCACGACCGGCAACAGTGCGGAGAGGTCGGCTCGGGTGCCGGAGGCGGTGACCCGGGCCTCGTCCAGGGCGTCCGGCCAGGTCAACGCTCCCACCGCCAGTTCCAGCCAGGTGCGGGCATCGGTTTCCACCACGTTCGGGGGTGTTCCTCGGGTGTGGCGGGGGCCTTCCACGCACTGGACGGCGGCGAACGGCGGGACGCGGACCTCGACGCTGCGACCTGGGGCTATGCGTTCCAGGGTGCGCAGGCTCAGTCGGACGGCGGCGGCCAGGACCGGGCGTTCTGGCTGGTCGGCCTCGCCGTGCAGCCACGGGAGGACGGCCTGGACGGCGGCTCGCATCTCGGCCGGGTCGACGGGCTTCGCTGGCACGTCGCCCACACTAGCGAAGGGGCTGACGGGGTCCCGGCGCTGTTGGTATATCTGGGCGGTGATCAGGAACTTCGCCGTCGTCGGTCCCGGGCACGCCACCAGGGAGCGGTTGACGACGGCCCTCGCGGCCGCGCCGGACATGGCGGTCTACCGGATCGGGCGCGGTGCCGACCCGTTGCTGGTGTCCGCGACCTTCGACCCGGCCGACCAGTCGGGGTGCCGGAGTCTGCTCGACTGGTTCGAGCGCGGGGCGCCGTCGGGGGCCGTGTTGCTGGTGGACGACTGGGAACTGTGCGCGGATCTAGATTCCGGGCTCGCGACGGCGGTCGAGTGGATCGCGGCGTTCGGACCGGCACAAGGCGTGCAGGTCGTTGTGACGGCGCGGAGATGGGGCGCGTTGCCCGACCAGTTGCGCCGGCAGCTGCACGGTGAGGCGACGGACTTCCTCGCGCTGCACGGGATCGAGGCAGATCTCGCGGGGATCAACCAGCGCGACGACCTGAAGGCGGCGATCGGGTCGGACGCGCGCGGCTGGCCGGTGTACCTCGACATCACCACGTGCGGGTCGTGCGTCGGCCCTGCGGCGCAACGGGAACAGCTGCTGCTGGCCGCGCTGCTCGGGCTCATGGCGACGCATTCGTCGGCGCATCTGAACATCGGGCTGTTCGACCTGAGGAACATCGGCGTGTTCGACGGGCTGGACGCGGCGCCGCACGTGGCGTTCGCGCTCACCGGCGAGGACGGCGAGGCGCTCTTCGCACGGTTCCGCGACGGCCTGGCGGGCGAGGTCACCCGGCGGCGCGAGCACACCGGGGAACCGTTGCCCGCCTTGCTGATCTGCATCGACAGCGCCGAGGTGCTGCTGGAACGGTTCCCCGGCTACCAGAGCGTGCTGGAACAGCTCACCGCCGGCCGGGCGCTCGGCATCCACGTGCTGTTCTCCGGCGACACCTTCCCCGTGTCGCACCCGCCCGCGTGGCCGTCCGCGATCCCGCCGCACGACCTGGAGGAGTGGGCCGAGATCCTCCCCGGGTCGCTCGCGAACAGCGGTCCGCCGGCGCACGCGCTGGCCCTGCCGCCGTTGCACCAGGGGTTCGGCCTGAGCCTCGACTCGCTGCCACCAGGCGGGATCGGGCTGCTCGACGTGCCGCTGGAACAACGCAGGGAGATCCTCTTCCCCGGCTTCACCGAGGAACTGCGGCACGGCGCGATCGTCGGGAAACCGGGCACGGGCAAGACCACGACGTTGCGCACGCTGGCCACCGTGCTGGGCGACGACATCGGGCGCTTCCAGTTGCTCGACGGGCCCGGCGAGCCGCTCGACCTGCAACGCCACATCATCGTCACGGCCTACGCCTGGGAGCAGGTGCCGCCGTTCATCAGGGAGAACCTGGCGTTCGGCATCGAGTTCCGGCTGGACGACCCCGCCGGGTCCATTGTGGACGCTGACGAGGCCGCCAAGGTGCCGGACGAACCGGGCTTCGGGCTGTCCGTGCCGCACCGGCTGCACGTGCAGATCGCCCGCCCATGACGCATCTCGCACTCATCGGCCCTGCTCACCGGGTCGCGCGGCGGATCGCGGGCGTGCGGGGCGTCTACCGCATCGGACGCGGCGAGCTGCCGGGTGTCGCGGTCAGCTTCGACCCCGGCGACGAACGGCGGCGGCAGAACCTGCTGGCCTGGTTCGAACGCGGCGCCGAGCCGGGCGCGACGCTGCTGATCGACGACTGGAAGCACTGCAGCGCAACGGATCCCGGACTGGCCGAGGTCGTCCGGTGGATCGCGGCGGCCTCGTGGAACGTCCGGGTGATCATCACCGCCCGGTCGGTGGACGAACTGCCGGACCGGGTGCCGCTGCGGGTCGAGGTCCTGGACTTCCTGGCACTGCACGGAATGACGAGGTTCACCAAGGCCCTGGCGTGGAAGGGGCGCTGGTGGAAGGTGCCGGTCGGCGTCGACGCGGCCGGGGCGCCGGTGGTCGTGGAGCTGACGCACTTCGCCGACGGCAAGTGGCGGACCGGGTCACATCTGAGCGTCACGAGGGCAGAGGCGTTCCGGAGTCTGCTGCTGGGACTGCTGTGCACGCACTCGCCCAAGCTCTTCCAGGCGATCTTCGTCGACGCGCACGACAGCGGCGTGTTCGACGGGCTCGACCAGGCGCCGCACGTCCTCGCGCACCACCGCAACGCCGACCTCGGCGAGGTGGTCGCGACGATCAAGGCCGAGGTGGAACGGCGGCTGGAGATCGTCGGCAACACGTGGACGGTGTTCGACCACCGCGGCTTCGACCAGGTGCTGCCGCAGCTGCTGGTCTGCGTCCGCGGGTTCGACGACCTCAGCGCGTTCACCGCCATCGCCGCAGAGGTGGGCAAGTCCGGCGTGCAGTTGCTGTTCGACCGGCCGCACGACGTGACGGACGTGCTGGTCGACGACTGCGAAGCCCCCGCGAACCTCGACGAGATGGCACGCGAACTGCCCGCGCTGATGCGAAAAGAGGAACCCGCGCCGGACTTCTTCTCGTTGCACGACATGCCGAACACGCACGTGTGGCGGCCGCGCCCGGTGAAGCTGCAGTACCGGGTCGCGGTGGGCGTCGACGAGTTCGGACAGAAGATCGAGATCGACCTCAAGTCCGCGCATCTGCAGGACGGCATGGGCCCGCACGGCGAGATCGTCGCGCCGGACGACAAACGGGCCGAGGGCGTGCGAGCGCTGGTGCTCGGCCTGATGGCCCGCCACTCACCGGACGAACTGCAGGTCGTCTTCCTCGGCGGCGACCTGTTCGCGGGCCTCGACGGAGCACCGCACGTCCGGCACGGCCTCGTCGACCTGCTGGCAGACCACGAGACGCGGGCGAGAACGCTGGCAGAGGCCAGGTCCCGCAGCATCTGGGACTACCGGGCGAGCCACGGCTCGATGCCGGAACTCCTGGTCTGCGTGGACAACGCCGCCACCACACGGCCTGAGCTCCTCGCCGCACTCCAGACGTTGAGCCGCGAAGGCCGCACCTACGGGCAGCACCTGCTGCTGTGCGACACAACGCCCGTGCAGCTGCCGGATGTGCAGACGTCGTACCGGCTGGAGTACGACAACGGCTGGACGAGGCGCATCGGGCGGTCGGTGGAGAACGTCGTGCTCCCCACCGACCTCAACGACCGAACGTGGTCGTTGCCCGTCGCGATGAGCTAGCTCCGACGCAGCTTTCGTTGCGCGTCATAGAGGTTGCGCGGCGTCACGGAGGTCGTGCCGTACAGCTCCAGGCGCGAGTTCAGCTCGCCGGTGAAGTCCGGCTTGTCGATCTGGCCGAAGTCGCGGACCTCGGAGATCGCCACGGTCGCGCTGCACGGCGCCACCTGGTCGATCCGGACGTTGCCGGCCCGCTGGTTGGTGACGGTGACGTTCCAGTGCGTGAAGCGGGCGCCGTACAACGGGCCCGCGTTCGCGCTGCCTCCGTGCGCGCCGACGTTGTTGATGGAGATCTCGGTGCGGACGTTGGCGAACGGCAGGCCGCGGTGCGTGTCGAAGACGTCGTGGTCCATCCGCCCGCGGGTCCAGACGTTGCCGCACGACAAGCCTTCGACGTTCAGGCCGTGGTTGCCCGCACCCGCCTGCGACGGCTCGGACGGCGCCTCGATCACGAACCCGTCGGTCAGGTTGTCGTGCGACTGCTCGCGCACGGCGTAGGCGTGGTGGTGGCCGCGACCGGACACGCGCGTGTTCAGCAGCGAGATTCCCTTGGAGGACACGAGGAGGAACCCGTTGTCGACGTCCTGCACGTGCACGTCGTCGGCCCAGCAGTCCCACGCGCACTGGAACGCGACGCCGTTGTACCCCTTGTCCAGCAGGTGCTTCGGCGTCGGCACCTTGAACATCTCGATCTTGATGCCCTCGACGCCCGCGCCCGTGATCACGGGCGCCATCGTGGTCAGCCGTGCCTTCCACTCCGGGCGGATCTCCAGCGGCAACGGCTGGGCGAGCTTGACCCTGTTGCCGCGCACCCACTCCACCCGCACCGGCCACAGGAACGGGAAGTACGACAGGAGCTTGTCCTTGTCGTCCCACCGGTAAGTGGTCGTTCCAGGTACGTCACCGCACATGTGCTTCGGCAGCGAGTACTCGGAATCGTCCAGCCGCAACAACACCCGCTGGCCCGCGCGCAACGAACGTCCATTCGCGACGGTCACGACGAACGACCCGCGCGCCGCGGAGCCGACGACGTCGGTCAGCAGCTTTCCCTGCTCCAGCTCGTTGCCCGTCCAGCCCTCGAAAGGCCACTTGTGAGCCTTGATCGCGTCGACGAGTGGCTGATAGCGGTCCCGGTGGCAGACCCAGACCAGGCCGCCGGACCAGCTCCACGCCGAGTTCTCCGACCCGTACCGGCTGCGGTTGATGCCGACGATCTCCTCCAGCGACCGCGTCGCGTGGAAGGTCGTCTTCCCACTCCCCGCACCGCGCAGCACGACGTTGTCGTAGCCGATGCGGATGATGTCGTCGATCCGGTACCGGCCCGGCGGCACGTAGACGGTGCCCCCGCCCAACCGGCCGACGAACTCGACGGCCTTGTTGATCGCGACGGACGCGTCGGCGGAGCCGTCCTTGCGCGCTCCGAAGAACAACACGTTCGCCAGCACGGGACGACGGGCGGGCTTCTCACCGGTGCGGTACCCGGCGTAGGCGATGTTGGGGATCTGCGGGTGGTTGTACGGGTTGGCAACGAACTCTTGCCACAGCGAAGCTGAGGACTGCGCCGAAGCAGTCCCCGTCATCGTTGACGTCCCGACCAGTGCAGCCCCTGTAGCCAGCAGGAACAGCCTTCTGTCGATGCTCATTTCGCCGTCTCCAAGGGGTCTTGGCCACGGCGGCGGTGATCAGATCAAACCAGACATCAGACCTTGGCGGAACGAACCGCTTCGGCGATCAGCTCGTCGACCTGGTGCATCATCCGGCGCCCGTCGGTCGGCGTGAACGTGCTCCACGGCGGCTGACCACTCGTCGCACGGCGTTGTTGCAGGTAGCGGCCCTCTTCGGTGTCGAAGAACGCCACCACGCGCTCGGGCCGCCAGCGCTTGCCGTACTTGTCCCGGGCGGCGGCGCCGAAGTTTCCGGTGTGCACGAGCCCGGTGAACATCTTCACCAGCGCCTTGGCGTCGTCCTCGCGCAGCCCGATGCCCCGGAACGCGGCCTCCATCGACTTCGGCGAGCCGTCGGTGTTCGCGATCGCCTTCTCGATGTCCGCACTCGGCAACGTCACCGAAAGCCCTGTTCCGGCGGGGTGCGCGGGCAGCACCGACAGCACGGCCGAGGCGAGCCCGGAGCCCGCCCACGGCTGGAACGTCAGCCGGTCGTCCCGCAACGTCGCCAGCGCGCCCCAGTCACCGTTCGCGACGGCGAGGACGCGCAGGCTGTGGCCGAGCCAGAGGCGGCCGTCCGCCTCCCGCTCGGGCTTCACGAACATGCGCAGCAACCCTTCCAGCTCGGAAGAGAGTGCGCGGGAGTTGCCCAGGCGCCGGTGGTCCAACTGCTGGAAGACGCGGTTCTCGAGCTGGATGCGCTCGTCCCGCGTCTTGCCAGGGGTGGGCACCTTCAGCACGAGCGGCATGGGGCCGACGTTCATCCGTTCCCACACCACGTCGAACTCCTCGGCGGAGAGAGCGATCGGCTCTCTCTCCGCCGGAGCGCCGAACAGGCTCACTCTGCCGCGCCGCCGATGACCGGCGGAGCGACCATGCGCTCGTCGCCGAACACGTCGTCGGTCTCGACCAGGTAGTCGGCCGCCTTGTGCTCGATGTCGTCCTCGCCCTCGCCCTTCTGGCCGTGGGCACCACCAGCGCCGCCGGCACCCGCGGCACCGGCCTTGCCCGCGCCGGCACCGGAACCCGCGGCACCGCCGCGCATGCCGCCGTCAGGACCGTGCACGCCGGACATGCCGCCACCGGACATGCCGACGGGCTTCATCGCGCCCTGCTGGCCGGACGCGCCGAGCGAACCGGACATCGGCCCGAAGGCCTTGCCCGAACCGCCGGTGCCCAGCTGGCCACCGCGCAGGGTGCCCGAACCAGGACCGCCGGGGCCGCCCGTGCCGGTGGTGCCGGGACGGGTGAACACCGGACCACCCGGCGGAACCGGGGTGGGGGTCGGCGTCGGGTGCGGAGTGTTCGTGGGCGGCGGGGTGTAGGTGGGAGGCGGCGTCGGCGTGGTCGTCGGCGGCTGCGTCCACGAGGTGTGCGTGGTGTCGGTCGGCGGAGGCGTCCAGCCGGTCGAGACCTGCTGCTGCGGCTGGTACTGCACGCCCGACGTCGACACGTGCGAGTTCGTGGTGCCGGTCGGCGCGCCGCTGCTCGTCTGCGTGTAGCCGACGCGCGTGCTGCCGGTGCCCGTGTCGCCGGGCGGAGGCGTGTCGATGACGACGGTCGGCGGCGTCGGGAAGTCGCCGAGCGTCGAGGAGTTCCAGCGGCTGTCCGACTGGTAGTCCTCCATGACCTTGACGGCCTGGGCGGCGGCGTTGTCGGCCGCGGCCTCCTGCCGTTCGTGGTCGATCTGCTGGCCCACGACGTG
Organism: Lentzea sp. JNUCC 0626; assembly: GCF_043632865.1. Taxonomy (NCBI): domain Bacteria; kingdom Bacillati; phylum Actinomycetota; class Actinomycetes; order Pseudonocardiales; family Pseudonocardiaceae; genus Lentzea; species Lentzea sp. JNUCC 0626. Next base: position 7,589,389 of record NZ_CP171635.1, on the reverse strand, counting down.
CGCCATGCCGACGGGGCCGGTCAGCGCGCCGACGGCCATGTCGAGCATGCCGGGCTTCTCGGTCGTGACGGGGACGACCTCGGGCATCTTCTTGCGCGCGTCGGCGATGTACTCGCCCTGCAGGCGCGCGGAGGACTCCATGGTGGTCGCGCCGGTCTCGGCGAAACCCGCCCACTGGGCCAGCGGCGACAGCGCGCCCTGGGCGACGTCGGAGGCGTCGGACTCCCAGTCCGCGCCCATCTTCTTCAGACCTTCGTGCAGGTCGGTGTCGATCTGCGCCAGTGTCGCGGCGATCTTCTTCCACCCGGCCTCGACCGGGATGGAGACGGAGACGCCCGGACCGGAGTTGATCATCTTGTACAGCTCGGGGTGTCCGTACCCCTGGAAGCGGTGGTCAGTCATCGGTCAGTCCCCCTCTCAGCCCTGGTCCCGCAGGTGCTTGCCCCACATGGCCGCGTTGTCGCCCTCGACCTGGCGGTACTGCTCCTCGATCATCTTCAGCTGGTCGATCACGCCGGTGAGCTGCTTCTTGTAGAAGTTCAGCGCGGCCAGAGCCTTCTCGGAGGTCTGCTCGTTGAACGCCTTCGAGGTCTCGCTGGAGATCGGGTCCCCGGCCCACGGCTTGGTGGGCAGTTCGTGCACGGCCTGCTCGATCTTCGCCTCGAACTCCGCCAGCGCCTTCTCGAACGCCTTGCGAGCCTGGGGGATCGCTGATGGGTCCACCTTCAGCTTGCGCTGACCGAACTCGGGCGGCGTCGAGACGCCACCTCCTCCATCCGCGAGAAACACGGCACACCCTCCTCAGTACGGCCCCCAAGGGAACGGGCCGTGTGTGCTTTTGGGACGACTTTAGCTCTGATGCATTACGCGGGTGACCGGTTCCCGGTACAAGGTGCGTAGATCTACTCAACTGTCATTTGGCCGCGAGCGCGGTGACGACAGCCCCCGCGAGTGCCTTGCCCCGCTCACACGCGCCATCCCTCGTCGCGGTCTGCTCGCCGAGCGCACCGAACGTGTCCACCAGCAGCAACTGGCCGTCGTTGGTGTCGACGTAGATCTCGCAGCCGCCCACGGATCCGGGCGAATCGGTCTGCGTGAGGTAGGCGGGGTAGCCCGCGACCTTCAACTCCGTGAGCTTCGACTCACCCGTCGTCCTCTTGAGCCGGTCCACACCACCGTTGAGCAGCGTGTGAACGGCGCCGAGGTACTTGCGGTCCACATAGCTCTGATTGCACCGCTTGCTCCCCTCCCCGTAATCGGGCAGCGGGGTACCCGCGTCGACGACGTTCAAACCCAGCGCCGTCTTCGTTTCCGGGGTGATGAGCGCGCACGGGTCGATCGTCTTCAGATCGACCGCCTTCGGCCTGTCCACCGGGGCCGTTCCGGCTGAAGTTCCGGTCGGCGGCGTCGCGGTGCCCGAGTCCGTCGCGGAAGGCTTCCCCGGTTCTGTCGAAGAACACCCGGTCAGGACCGCTGCCAGCAGGAACGGGACGGCAAGTCGACGCATGGCGGCCAAGCTATCGGATCACCGGGCACGGAGGGTGGCTAATGAGGTGGCCCGCGTCACCCGTAAGGCGCATTGCCGGTGACCTCGCCAAAAGGAAACCTTCTTTACGATACCCCGAAGCGCCGCCGCCCCGATGCGTCGAGGAGCGACATGCTGCGCAACCGACCACTACCGACTCTGGTCGTGGCGGCGGTGGGTCTGGCCTTGCTCGTGCCAGGTACCTCAGCCAACGCGGGCCCCGTGCCCGGCACGGGAGCGGCGCTCAAGGTGGCCGCCGCCCCAGGACAGACCTCCACCATCCCGGACTGGCGCATGCAGACGAGCGCCACCGCCACCCAGTCCGGCACCGTGATCTCCGGTCCCGGCTACTCCGACTCCGGCTGGCTGACGGTGCCCGCGCGGTCGACCGTCATGGCCGGCCTCATCGCCAACAACAAGTACGGCGACGTCAACTACTCGGAGAACCTGAAGAAGGCCAACGCAGGCGACTTCAAGGTGCCGTGGTGGTACCGCAAGGTCTTCCAGGCCGACCCGCAGCCGGGCGTGAACACGTTCCTCAAGCTCAACGGCGGCGTCATCGCGCGCGGTGAGGTGTGGCTGAACGGCACGAAGGTCGCCGGCACCGACACCGTCATCGGCGCGTACCCGACCCACGAGTTCAACGTCACCAGCCTGCTGCGCAAGGGCGACAACGCGATCGCGATCAAGGCGTCGCCGTCCGACCCGGCCAAGGACCTGGTGATCCACTTCATCGACTGGGCGCAGCTGCCGCCCGACCGCAACCAGGGCCTGTTCCGCGACGTCGACCTCGCGCAGAGCGGCGCGGTTTCCTTGCGGGGACTGCACGTCCTGTCCGATCTGCCGTTGCCGAACCTGAACACCGCGACCGTCACCGTGAAGGTCGACGCGCGCAACAACACCGGCAGCGCGGTCACCACGACCGTCTCCGGCAGCGCCGCGGGCCAGAACTACAGCCAGAACGTGAGCCTGGCCGCGAACGAGACCAAGACCGTCACGTTCCCGCTGACCGTCAGCAACCCGCAGATCTGGTGGCCGTACCAGATGGGCGCTCAGCCGCTGTACGAAGCGACTGCGGCCGCGACTGTTTCCGGTGCCGCGTCGGACGCGCAGAAGACGACGTTCGGCATCCGCGAGGTCACCTCGAAGATGATCAGCGGCAACATCCAGTACCAGATCAACGGCAAGCCGATCCTGATCCGCGGCGGCGGCTGGGCGTCGGACCTCTTCCTGCGCACCAACGTGCAGAAGATCGCCGACGAGATGCAGCTGACGAAGTCCATGGGGCTCAACACGATCCGGCTCGAGGGCAAGCCGGAGAACGACGAGATCTACGACATGGCCGACCGCATGGGCATCCTGCTCATGACCGGCTGGGAGTGCTGCTCGAAGTGGCAGAACACCGGCGGGTTCACCGAGGAGGACAAGCGCGTCGCGGGCGCGTCCGCCGAGGGCGAGGCCAAGCGGATCCGCAACCACCCCAGCGTGTTCACGTTCCTGATCGGCTCGGACGAGGCGCCCGTCGCCGCCGTCGAGAAGATCTACCTGGACGCCCTGAAGCGCGCCGACTGGCAGACGCCGATCGTGACCGCGGCCGCGCGCCGCAGCTCCCCGCAGCTCGGTGACTCGGGCATGAAGATGGACGGCCCGTACTGGTGGGAGCCGCCGGTCTATTGGTACAACAACCAAAAGGGCGGCAGCGCGGGCTTCGCGTCGGAGATCGGCCCCGGCCTCGCGATCCCGGAGATGGACGAGCTCAAGAAGTTCCTCAGCCAGGGCGAGATCAACAAGCTGACGGACTACAACGCGCAGCAGTACCACCTGTCGCCGTCCGGCAACTTCAGCAAGATCGGCTTCTGGGGCACCGCGCTCGACAACCGCTACGGCAAGCCGTCGAACGTCGAGGACTTCGTGCGCAAGGCCCAGCTCCAGCAGTACGAGACGAACCGCGCGCAGTTCGAGGCGTTCGGCCGCGACTTCTCCGACACCGGCGCGAACCAGGCGCAGGGCGTCATCTACTGGATGCAGAACGACCCGTGGCCCAAGCTCTTCTGGCACCTCTACAACTACAACCTCGCCACGGCGGGTTCGTACTTCGGTGCCAAGACGGCGAACAAGGCCCTGCACGCCCAGTACTCCTACGACGACAAGTCGCTCGCCGTGGTGAACATGGGCCTGGAAGCCAAGCAGGGCCTCCAGTTGCAGGTCACCGTCTTCAACTCCGACGGCACGCAGAAGGCGAACGAGACGCGTTCGGTTCCTGCCAAGGCCAACGGGTCCGTGCGGGTCGGGAACCTGCCGCAGCCGTCCGGGCTGTCGACGGCGTACTTCGTCCGGTTGCTGCTCAAGGACTCCAGCGGTGCCGTGGTCGACCGCAACGTGTACTGGCTGTCCACCAAGGCGGACACGCTGAACTACAACGCCGGCGACTGGTGGTACACGCCGCAGGCCCAGTACACGGACCTGAAGTCGTTGAGCTCGTTGAAGGCCGGTCAGGTGTCGGTGTCCACGACGACCACGCCGGGTACCGACGGCAAGCAGGCCACTTCGGTGACGATTCGCAACACCGGCACGTCGGTGGCGTTCTTCCTGCGGGCGTCGTTGCGCAAGGGGCAGGGCGGGCCCGAGGTGCTGCCCGCCGACTGGTCGGACAACTACATCACGCTGTTCCCCGGTGAGACGCAGACGATCCGGGCGGAGTACCGGACGGCTGACCTCGGCGGCGCACAGCCGGTGGTCGAGGTGTCCGGCCACAACGTGTCGAAGCGTTAGCTGCCGTAACGGGTCGCTACGACGTCGGGCCGTTCCACGGGACGGCCCGCGTCGAGCGACCACGCCAGCCGCACGTACTGCGCGTGCGTCCAGGCGAGTGGGGTGGCCGCCTGAGTGCCGCGGCCCTCCCACACCTGCTCCGGCAACATCAGGCCGCTGTTCGCGGTGGCGGCGATCTCCCGCAGTCGTTGCGCGGCAATGCCTTTCTGACCGGCGAGCAGCTCGTACTCGCCGCGTTCACCGGTCAGCAACAGCCACAGCCTGCCGTAGGTACGGGTCGGCGTGGTCCAGTTGATGCCCCACGGCCTGCCGTCCGCCGTCTCGCCGTACCCGTCCTGCGTGAACCTGTGCCAGTAGCCCTGTTCCTTCAGCTGCTGGTCAACGACTCGCACGGTGTTGCGGATGACGGGGTCGTCGGCGCGCTTGACGCCGAGTCGAGCCAGTTCGAGGAAACTCGGGTCGACGACCGTGCGCTGGTCGATGTCGGTCGGGTTGTTGTCGCCGAGGTTGTACCTGGTCGCCGCGTCCGGGTTGCCGTCCTTGGTGAGCCGCAGGTAGTACGGCTTCGGCTCGTACGGGCCGGTCTTCGTCGCGGTCCAGCCCTCGACGCGTTGCTGCCAGGTGTCGGCGGCTTGCAGGTACCTGTCGGCGTTCTCGCCGGTGCGCTGCAACAGATCCGCGAAGCACACAAGTCCCGCGATCGTCGACGCGATGGTGGCGGGCGAGTAGCCGTCCTGGTTCTCCCAGCGCTCCTGTTCGCTGAACGGCGCGTTCGGGTAGCTCAGCAGATAGTCGGCCGAACGGCGCAGCGAGTCCATTGTGGACTTGTCCTGCCGGTCGAGGTGCCAGGCCAGCAGCAACGGCGCCGCGACCTGGTCGAGCTGGACCTTCAACCACACCGGGGTGCCGTCGACCCGCGTGTTCTGCGGCAGGTGACCGTCCGGCTGTTGTTGCTTCTGCAGCATGAAGTCCAGCGAGCGTTCGGCGAACCCGCGGTCTCCGGCCGCGATCATGGCCGTGGAGACGTGGTAGAGGTCGCGCGGCCAGACCAGCGCGTACGGCCCCAGCTCGGGCGCCAGTTCGCGGTCGGTCCCGAAGGCCCACGGAAAACTCGGCGACGCGATCGACGCTCCGGGGTGGGTCTTGTCCTCGGTCGCGGCCAGCACCATGACGGACATGTCGTAGAGGCGCCGGTCGGCGGACTTCGGCCTGCGAAGCCCGTCGAGATACGTGTGCCAGCCCTGCGCGTACTCCTTCGCCGCGGCCCTGAAGCCCTTCTGCAACGCCGCTTCGGCGACGCCTTCGCCGAAGCCGATCGCGAACGTGCCGCGGGCGCGCCGGACCGGTTCGGTGGGCAACGTGCCGGCCACAGAGCTGCCGGCCTTCATCGGGACGTGGTCGATCGAAACGCGGACCGGGCGTTGTGCCTTGAGGTCGACGTCCGCGAGCACGGCCGCGCGCTGCGGATCGGTGACGTAGGTGATCTCGGCCTGCCAGCCGTCGCCGCGCACCCGTTGCCGGAACGTCAGCGACCTGTCGTCAGCGGGCTCGGTGTACGCCCTGCCCGGTTTCCCGTCCACCAGCAGCCGCGTCTCGCGGGTCGCCGGGGTGCTCAGGTCGGGGTGGAAGATCTCGGAAAGCCCCTGGTGGCCGAGGGTGAACCAGACGGGGCTCGACGCCGACCTGGCCGTGCCGAACGCCTGTTTGTCCGCGGGCAACGGGACCACCTCGGCGGAGGCTCGGGCGATCGGGGCCGACATGACGAGCAGGAGCGCGACCAGGGCCAGGGGCTTCATGCCGCCTGGGGTTCCCCGGGCTAGAGATCACCACGCAGCAGGCTGTCGATGTTCTCCGGCGGCCCCGGCCGGGCGAAGAACCAGCCCTGGCCCGTGTCGCATCCCAGCCGCAGCAACCGCGCGGCCTGCGCCGGCGTCTCCACACCCTCGGCCGTGACCCCCAACGACAGGGCGTGCGCGAGCTGCACCAGCGTCGCCACGATTTGCGCGTCCACCGGGTCTTCCTCGTTCTCGGCCCGCAGCCCCTCCATGAACGAGCCGGCGATCTTCAGCTCGTGCACGGGCAGGTGCTTCAGGTAGGCCAGGTTCGAGTAGCCGGTGCCGAAGTCGTCGATCGCGATGCGCACACCCATGTCGCACAACGCCCGCAGCGCTTCCAGGGGTTCGTCGGCGGTGCCCATGATCGCCGACTCGGTGAGTTCCAGCTGCAGGTGGTGCGGGGGCAGCGCGCACTCGTCGAGGATCTGCTTGACGTCGCGCACGAGTTCGGGGTCGCGGGACTGGCGCACGGCCAGGTTCACCGACACGAACGGCGCGGCGTCGCCGAACTCCTCCAGCCAGCGGCGGGCTTCCTCGCAGGCCTTGCGCAGCACCCACCGTCCCAAGGGGACGATCAGGCCGGTCTCCTCGGCCAGTTCGATGAACCGGTCAGGGGCGAGGCGGCCGAACTCCGGGTGCTGCCAGCGCACCAACGCTTCGACACCCGTCACGGTCGAGTCTTCGAGGCGCACCAGCGGTTGGTACTCGACGTAGAACTCGCCGCGTTCCAACGCGCGCGGCATCGTGGCCGACAGCGTGAAGCGGGCGACCTCCTTGGCGTTGCGCTCCGGGTCGTACAACGCCCAGCGCGCCTTGCCGTCGGCCTTGGCCCAGTACAGCGTGATGTCGGCGTCGCGCATGAGGTCCGCGGACGTCGTGCCGGACAGTTGGCGTTCGACGATGCCGATCGACGCCGACACGGACAGCTCGTGGCCCGCGATGCGGATCGGTGCTTCGAGTTCGGTGAGCACGCGGTCGGCCACGTCGACGATGTCCTGCTCGCCGGTCGAGCCCTCGACGAGGATCACGAACTCGTCGCCGCCCATGCGCGCGACCAGCTTGCCCTCGCCGGACACCGAGTGGTCCAGGCGGCGGCCGACCTCGACCAGCAGCTGATCGCCCGTGTCGTGGCCCAGCGAGTCGTTGATGACCTTGAAGCCGTCCAGGTCGAGGTAGCAGAGGCCGGCCCGCACGTGCTTGGCGCGGTTGTTGAAGACGCGGCCGAGGCGTTCGAGGAACAGCGCGCGGTTGGGCAGGCCGGTCAGCGGGTCGTGCAACGCCTGGTAGCGCAGGCGGTTCTGCAGCAGGTGTCGATCGGTGACGTCCTCGATCATCGCGACCTGGTACTGCGGCTCGCCGTGGTCGTCGCGGACCAGCGACAACGTCAGGTGCGTCCACACCTGCTCGCCGTCGGCCCGGTGGAACCGCTTCTCGGCGCGGTAGTGGTCGCACTCGCCCGCGATCAGCTGGTCGTAGAGCCGCCACACGCTGCCCGCGTCCTCGGGGTGCATGAGGTCGCGGACGTTGTACTGGCGCATCTCGTCGACGCTGAAGCCGAGCATGTCCTGCAACGCCTGGTTGACGTCCAGGATCCGGCCGTCGATGTCCGCGATGCCGATGCCGATCGCGGCCTCGGTGAACATGGCGCGGAACCGGGCCTCGGACGCGCGCAGCATCGACTCGGCCTGGTCGCGGGCGTCCAGCACGGCGGCCCTGATGGCCTCCTGCTCGGCCAGCGTCCGTTCCCGCAACGCGCGGGCGTACCCGGCGGCCAGCGCGCCCTGCAGGGCGGCGAGCCGGGACTGCAGCCGGTCGTCACCGGGGAAGCCCAGCTCGACCAGCAGGTCGTCGCCGAGCAGCTGGACCGTGCGGCCCAGGGTGTCGGTGCCGGTGAAGTGCGCGTCGACCAGCCGGGAGCCGATCTCGTAGCCCGGCGCGGTGCGGAACGGACTCGCGAACAGGGCCTCGACCAGCATCTCGGTGAGGTCCTGGAGGTGCTGCGCGACCTCGGCCCTGGTCATCGGCACGTAACTCGACCCGATCACGGCCGTGGCCCAGCTGCGCGCGAACGAACCCGCACCGGCCAGTACGGCCGGGCTCAGTCCTGAGCGATCCTCACGCACCCGGTGGTCAACCCGATCGGTCATCTTCTCGGCCCTAACGCCACGAACGCGCAGCATACGGTCGGTTGCCGTCCGCAGTCATCTCTACGTCTTCCGGCCTATCGCGGCGAACCCCGGAAAACGCTTCCCGGACTCCTCGACGTCGGCGGGCGACTCCGGCCGCCAGGCGGGCACGCGCGCCACACCGGGCTCTACCAGGTCAAACCCCTTGAACAGGCTGGTGAACTCTGCCTGGTTGCGGAACGACATCTGCGTGACGTTCCGGTCGTAAATCCGGCGGGCCTGCACGGACGCGTCCGACTCGATGTCCGATTCGTCGTACCCGGCGTGCGAGACGGCCAGGAAACCGCCGGGCGAGAGCCGGTCGCGATAGCCGCCGACGATGCCCCAGGGATCGTCCTCGTCCGACACGAAGTGCAAGAGCGCGATCATCAGCACCGCGACCGGTTCGTCGAAGTCGAGCTGCTTGTCGACCTCGTCCGAGGCCAGCACACCCGTCCAGTCGCGCACGTCCGCCTGGAGCACGCTGACGTGGTCGTTGCCGTCCAGCAGCGACCGGCTGTGCGCGACGGCGACGGGATCGATGTCGACGTACACGACCTTGGCGCCGGGGTCGGTGGTCTGCGCGATCTCGTGCACGTTGCCGACGGTCGGAATGCCGGACCCGAGGTCGAGGAACTGCCGCACGCCCTGCGCGAGCAGGTAGCGCACGGCCCGGCGCAGGAACGCGCGGTGGTTCAGCACCACCCCGCGCAGCTCGGGCATGGTCTCGAGGGTCTTCTGGGCGACGGCGCGGTCTGCGGCGAAGTTGTGCGCGCCACCGAGCCAGTAGTCGTACACGCGCGCGACGCTCGGACGTTCCAGGTCGATGTCCCCCGGCGCCCAGTTCGGCCGCTCCACTCGCTCACCCCACCCGAGTTCGAACCGTTCCAGCCCATCATGCACCCGCCTCTTGGCAGAATGCGGACCTCGTGAGGAAAAGTTTGCTGCTGTCGACCATTCTCGCGTCCATCGGCGCGTTTCTGCTGGTCGGCGGCGCGCTGCTGCTCGTGGACCCCGGCGCGCCGAAGCACGAGGCGATCAAGACGGGCGGCCTCGCGGGCGGTGCGATCGTCGCGTTGTACGCGCTCTGGCTGAACGACCGGCGCCGCAAGGTCGAGGAAGCGCGGCAGGAGTTGGAGAGCCAGCGCATCGACCACGACCGCTCACGGGTGGCCGACGAACGCTTCGCGCGCGCCGTCGAACTGCTCGGCCACGAGACGGCGCAGGTGCGGGTGGGCGCGATGCACGCGCTGGCGGGCCTCGCGAAGTCCCGCGCCGACTACACGCAGACCGTCCTCGACATCCTCTGCGCGTACCTGCGGCAGCCGTACCGGAAGGCTGCGGGCGATCCCGAGGAGATCGAGTTGGAGGTCCGGCTCACCTCGCAGCGGTTGATCGAGGACCTGCTGCCGCGGCTGGAGGAGAAGAACCCGCCGATCTACGACCTCAACCTCACCAAGGCGCACCTGGAGTTCATGGACCTGTCGTACCGGCAGGTCGGCGACCTCTACATGCGGGTCGCGCACTTCGAGGACTCCAACTCGTTCCACCACATGAAGGTCCACGGCCACTTCTACGTGACCGAGGCGACCATGACCGGGCGGTTCCACATGCACCACACCGAGGTCGTCGGACGCGGCTGGTTCAGCCGGTTCAAGGCGGGCGGGCTCGCGATCTTCACCGAGACGAAGTTCCTCGGGGAGACCAAGTTCGCGAACTCCGAGTGGGCTGAGGTGAAGGCGGACGGCTGTACGTTCGCGGTCGAAGCCGATCTTCCTGAGGCGTGGAGGAACTGACGTGAAGTGGCTGTTCGCGGTTCTTTCCGCAGCCGTGGTGACCGCCGCGACAGCGGTGCTGCTGCACCTGCTCAAGGCACCGGCGGTGGAGATCGTGAAGACCGCCGGCGTCGCGGGTGGTGCCATCGTCGCGCTCTACGCGTTGTACCTCAACGACCGCAAGCACTTCCTCGAGAGCGAGAAGGTGGCGGACGAACGGTTCGCGCGATCCGTCGAGCTGCTCGGCAACGAGGCGGACCAGGTGCGGGTGGGCGCGATGCACGCACTGGCGTGGCTCGCGAAGTCCACGCCCCGGTACCGGCAGACCGTGCTCGACGTGCTGTGCGCCTATCTCCGCAGGCCGTTCGACTACCCGCCGCACGAGCGCAATCCCGAGGACCCCGACCAGGACTTCGGCGACGTGGACGAGGACAAGCGGCTGGAACACCAGGTCCGCCTGACCGCGCAACGCCTGATCAAGGACACCCTGTCGTGGGGCAAGAAGCGCAGGCACGTGCACTACGACCTCGACCTGACCGGTGCCGTCCTGGAGTACTTCTCACTGGACGGCAGGCACGTCAACCGGTTCGTGGCGCGGCGGGCTCAGTTCTACGGCATCACGAACCTGCGCAACGTCCACGTCCAGAGCGTCACGCTGTTCTCCGGCGGCACGTTCCACGGCCGGTTGCAGATGGAGAACGGCCGGTTCCCCGGCGGGATCTCGTTCCAGGAGACCACCTTCGCCCGCGAGGTCCAGCTGAGCGGTGACCTCGGCGACTCCGAGGTGGGCCGGTTCTTCCACCCGTCGCCGGCACCACCCGCCGACCAGTGCGGCTCGTTGAAGGTGCTGGAGGGAACCGAGTTCCGGCAGTCCGCGACCGGGTGGCGGCTAACCGGCGCTGAGGAGGCGGCCCGACTTGGCCTCCAGCGTCATCTCGAGGAGAACGCTCGCCGCCGCGCCGACCGCGTGGGTGGTGACGACGACGGTCTCCGCCCCGGGAACGTTCCCGCGCAGGCCGACGAAGTGCGCGCGGTCGGTCTTGAGGGCGAAGGACTGCGGGACTAGCGCGACGCCCAGCCCGAAGATCACGAAGTCGAGCAGCGAGTGCACGTCGTTGACCTCGACGGCGACGTGCCGGTCGATCCCGGCGGCGGCGAGCGTGCGGTCGACCTGGTCGCGCGTGCCCCAGTCCGGGTTGAAGTCCACGAAGGACTGACCGGCCAGGTCCTCCAGCGCGACGGACTCCCTGCCCGCGAACGGGCTTTCCGGCGCGCACGCGAGCACCAGCGGCTCACTGGCCAAAGTGGACACCCGCAGGTCGTCGGCGATCTTCGGCTGGCGGGTGACGAACGCGAGGTCGAGCCTGCCCGCGCGGACCTCCTCGACCAGGTCGGCGTTGCCGGACTGGCGCATCCGGAGCTCCACGGCCGGGTGAAGTTCGTGGAAGCGCGCGAGGACGGCCGGCAGGTGCACGACGTGCAGGCACTGGAGGCTGCCGACGGACAACGTGCCGCGCAGCAGCCCTTGCACGGCGGCGACGGCGTCCTTGGCCGCGGAGATGCTGGCCAGGGCGCGTCTCGCCTCCGGCAGCAACGCCCGTCCGGCCTGGGTCAGCTCGACCTGGCGGGTGGTGCGCAGGAACAGCGGCGCGCCGAGTTCGACCTCCAACGCCCGGATCGACGCCGAAAGCCCTGACTGGGCGACGTGCATCCGGCGTGCGGCCCTGGTGAAGTGGCTTTCTTCAGCGACCGCGAGGAAGTACTCCAGCTGCCTGAGTTCCACGATTCATCACCCTGAGTGCTCAATGAGATCACTTCTCTGCGTTGGACAGCTTAATCGCCAGGGTCCAGAGTGGAGAGCATGCAGAAGCGTCGCATCGGAGAAGTGGAAGTCAGCGCCATCGGCCTGGGCGGCATGCCCATCTCCGTCGAGGGGAGGCCGGAGCGCTCGCAGGCGATCGAGACCATCCACGCCGCACTGGACGCGGGCGTGACGTTCATCGACACCGCCGACGCCTACTCGCTGGACGACTCGGACTTCGGGCACAACGAGGAGCTCATCGCCGAGGGGCTGCGCGGCCGTTCGGAAGAGGTGTTCGTCGCGACCAAGGGCGGGCACACGCGCGTCGCCGGCGGTGGCTGGGCGCTCGACGGGCGGCCCGAGTACCTGCGCAAGGCCGTCGACGGGTCGTTGCGGCGGCTCGGCGTGGACCAGATCTTCCTGTACCAGTTCCACCGGCCGGACCCGAAGACGCCGATCGCCGAGTCGGTCGGGGCGCTGAAGGAACTGCTGGACAACGGCAAGATCCGCTACGCCGGTGTCTCGAACTTCAACCCGGACGAGATCGTGCTGGCCAACGACATCCTCGGCGGGCGGCTCGCGGCGGTGCAGAACCAGTTCTCGCCGTTGTTCCGATCGAGCGAACCCGAGCTGGAGCTCTGCGCGAAGCTCGGCATCGCGTTCCTGCCGTGGAGCCCGTTCGGCGGGATCGGCAAGGCGGGGTCGCTCAGCGGTCCGTTCAAGGAGGTCGGGGACGCCCACGGCGTCAGCGCTCACCAGGTCTGTCTCGCGTGGATGCTCGCGAAGTCGGAAGTGGTAGTCCCCATTCCGGGTGCTTCTCGCCCGGCGAGCATCCAGGATTCGGCCGCGGCCACCCACCTGGAGTTGACCGCCGAGGAACTGTCCCGCCTGGACGGGTGACCCCGGTAGCAAATTGCGACAAATGGTCGCACGATCTAGTCCATGCGGACCTTGATCAGCATCGTGGCGATCGTCGCCGGCATGACGCCGGCACCCGCGTCCGCGGCGCCCTTGCCCGAGGGCTCCGCGGACCACACTGCGGGCTCCCAGATCCTCAAGCACGAAGGTACGGGCGACCTTCGTTCGGCGTCGGAATCACCGCCCACCGAGGGCAAGGTGCCCGGCATGGACGTCAGCAGTCACCAGGGTGACGTCGACTGGAAGTCCTCTTGGGACAAAGGCGCGCGGTTCTCGTACGTGAAGGCGACCGAGGGCGTCCACTACCGGAACCCGAAGTTCACCCAGCAGTACAACGGTTCCTTCAACATCGGCATGATCCGCGGCGCCTACCACTTCGCACTGCCGGACCGGGCGAGCGGCGAGGCGCAGGCGAACTTCTTCGTCGACAACGGCGGCGGGTGGTCACCCGATGGCAGGACGCTGCCGCCTGCGCTGGACATGGAGTACAACCCGTACGGCGACACTTGCTACAACATGAGCCAGGCCGCCATGACCACGTGGGTGCGGGCGTTCAGCGACACGGTCTACGCGCGCACGAAACGTCATCCGGCGATCTACACGTCCACCAGCTGGTGGAACAAGTGCGTCGGCGGCTCGTACAAGTTCGGCGACGACAACCCGTTGTGGGTCGCGCACTACAACTCGAAGCTCGGGCCGTTGCCGGTGGGCTTCGACTTCCACACGATCTGGCAGTGGCAGGCGGAAGGGCTCTTCCCTGGTGACCAGAACCTGTTCAACGGCAGGTTCGAGCAGCTGCAACGGATCGCTTCGAGCTGATCGGGGCCCCACGTGCTGGGGCCCCTTCAGCGTCTTCTAGCCGAAGAGTGCCGGGAGGGTGCCCTCCCAGGCCTCGCGCAGCTCGTCGAGCGGGAGTTCGCCGAGGCTCTGGATCTCCAGGGCCTTCGACTCCGGGTCGACGACACCGACCTTGCGCCACGGCAGGCGGCGCGCGGTGCACATGTCGACGAAGCGCTGCTCCTCCGTGCGCGGCACGGCGACCAGGACGCGTCCGGCGGACTCGCTGAACAGCTCGGTGAACAGGTCGCCCTGCAGGAACACCCGCGCGCCGACCTCGCCGATCAGGCAGGTCTCGACCAACGCCTGGGCGAGACCGCCCTCGGCCAGGTCGTGGGCGGCGCTGACCATGCCGTCCCGCGAGCCCGCGACGAGCACCTGCGCGAGCAGCTTCTCGCGTTGCAGATCGACCTTCGGCGGCAGTCCGCCCAGGTGGCCGTGGACGTGGTGCGCCCACTCCGAGCCGCCGAACTCCTCGTGCGTCTCGCCGAGCAGCAGCAACGTCTCGCCGGCCTCGGCGCCGATCCCGGTGGGGATGCGGCGGCGCACGTCGTCGATCACGCCGAGCACGCCCACGACCGGCGTCGGCAGGATCGCCGTGGTGCCGGTCTGGTTGTAGAAGCTGACGTTGCCGCCGGTCACCGGGATGCCGAGCTCCGCGCAGCCGTCCGCGAGCCCCTTCACGGCCTGCTCGAACTGCCACATGACCGCCGGGTCCTCCGGCGAGCCGAAGTTGAGGCAGTTGGTGACGGCGACGGGCGTGGCGCCGGTGGTGGCGACGTTGCGGTAGGCCTCGGCCAGCGCCAGCTTCGCGCCCTCGTACGGGTCGAGCTTGGTGTAGCGGCCGTTGCAGTCCGTGGAGAGCGCGACGCCGCGGCCGGTCTCCTCGTCGATGCGGATCATGCCGCTGTCGCTCGGCTGCGCGAGGACCGTGCCGCCGCGGACGTACCGGTCGTACTGCTGCGTGACCCACTTCTTGGAGGCCAGGTTGGGGCTGGCCGCCATGATCTTGATGAGTTCCAGCAGGTCGTCCGGCCTGGGCAGGCCGTCCGGCGTGTTCGCCTGGAGTTCGTCCTGGTCAGCCGGGCGTTCGATGGGACGCTCGTAGACCGGGCCCTCGTGCGCGACCGTGCGCGGAGGCACGTCGACGACGACCTCGTCGTGGTACGTGATGACCAGGCGGTCGCCTTCCGTCACCTCGCCGATCTCGGTGGCGATGACGTCCCACTTGGCGCAGACCTGCAGGAACGCCTCGACGTTGCCCGGCTCGACGACCGCGCACATGCGTTCCTGCGACTCGCTGGACAGGATCTCGGCCGGGGTCATGTTCTTCGCCCGCAGCGGGACGCGGTCCAGGTAGACGTGCATGCCGCCGTCGCCAGCGGACGCCAGCTCACTCGTGGCGCAGGACAGGCCCGCGCCGCCGAGGTCCTGGATGCCGACGACGAGGCCCTGGTCGAAGAGCTCCAGGGAGCACTCGATCAGCACCTTCTCCGTGAACGGGTCGCCGACCTGCACGGACGGCAGCTTCTTGCGCTTGCCGGCCGTGTCGTCGAACGTCTCGCTGGCGAGGACGCTGACGCCACCGATGCCGTCGAGGCCCGTGCGCGCGCCGTAGAGGATGACCTTGTTGCCGGTGCCTGACGCGTGCGCGAGGTGCAGGTCCTTCTTGCGCATGGCCCCGACGCACAGGGCGTTGACCAGCGGGTTGCACTGGTAAGACGCGTCGAACACGACCTCGCCGCCGATGTTGGGCAGCCCCAGGCAGTTCCCGTAGCCGCCGACACCCGCGACGATCCCGGGCAGCACGCGCTTGGTGTCCTCGGCGTCCGGGCTGCCGAACCGCAACGGGTCCATGACGGCGAGCGGCCGCGCACCCATGGCGAGGATGTCCCGGACGATGCCGCCCACGCCCGTCGCGGCGCCCTGGTAGGGCTCGACGTACGACGGGTGGTTGTGGCTCTCGACCTTGAACGTGACGGCCCAGCCGTCACCGACGTCGACCACGCCGGCGTTCTCGCCGATGCCCGCCAGCATCTTGCTGCGCATCTCGTCCGTGG
The DNA here is from genome assembly GCF_043632865.1 of Lentzea sp. JNUCC 0626. Taxonomy (NCBI): domain Bacteria; kingdom Bacillati; phylum Actinomycetota; class Actinomycetes; order Pseudonocardiales; family Pseudonocardiaceae; genus Lentzea; species Lentzea sp. JNUCC 0626. Next base: position 7,573,701 of record NZ_CP171635.1, on the reverse strand, counting down.
TGGTCTCACCGAAGTACTTCAGGTGCACCTTGGACGACTTGTACGAGCAGTGCTCGCTCCACATGACCGAGTACATGGCGAGCTCGGCGTCCGTTGGGCGCCTTTGGAGGATTTCCTTGATGCGCGCGTACTCGTCGTCCTTCAGGCCCAGCTCTTTGTAGGGCTGCTCCTGGTCAGGCGTCGCTTCCGCGTTCTTGACGGTGTCGATCACGCGTTCACCACCGTGTCCAGCAGGGACAGGAACATGCCGAGGCCGTCGTCCGTCGGTCCGGTCAGCGCGTCGATGGCGTGCTCGGGGTGCGGCATGAGGCCGACGACGTTGCCCTTGGCGTTCGAGATGCCCGCGATGTCGTTCCGGCTGCCGTTGGGGTTCTCGCCCACGTACCGGAAGACGATCCTGCCGTCGCCTTCGAGTTCGTCGAGTGTCTTTTGGTCGGCCTGGTAGCTGCCCTCGCCGGACTTCAGCGGCACGAGGATCTCGGCGTTCTCGTCGTACCTCGTGGTCCAGGCCGTGGTGTTGTTCTCGACCTTGAGCCACTGGTCGCGGCACACGAAGTGCAGCTTTTCGTTGCGGGTCAACGCGCCGGGCAGCAGATGGGCCTCGGCGAGGACCTGGAAACCGTTGCAGATGCCCAGAACCGGCATCCCCTTGTTCGCCGCCTCGACCACTTCCTGCATGACGGGCGCGAACCGCGCGATGGCCCCGGCCCGCAGGTAGTCGCCGTAGGAGAACCCGCCGGGCACGATCACGGCATCGACGTTCTTGAGGTCGCGGTCGGCGTGCCAGAGGGGGACGGCTTCCCCGTCGGCGTACTTCACGGCCCGCTGGGCGTCCACGTCGTCGAGCGTGCCGGGGAAGGTGATGACACCGACCCTCATGCCTCGACCCTGCGCACGGTCCAGTCCTCGATCACGGGGTTGGCGAGGAAGGTCTCGGCGATCTTGGCGAGCGTGGCGTCGTCGACGTCGTCGGCGACCTCCAGCTCGAAGTGCTTGCCCTGGCGGACGGCGGTGATGCCGTCGAAGCCGAGACGAGGCAGCGCGTTCGCCACCGCCTGGCCTTGGGGGTCGAGGATTTCGGGCTTCGGCATGACGTCGACGACGACTCGGGCCACGACAGACTGCTCCTGAGGTTCGGAGAGGGGCTGGCGGTACCTCGGGAGCCTACCTGACCTGGGAGTTCATCCTCCCGACACGTGTTCGGGGGCACATCGTCACCGCTCCACCTTCGGGTGAATGACCTTGCCTCGGAGGGACCGTTTGGTAACCTGGTCTCAGCTTCGGCCCGTAAGCCGGAGAAGTGAGCACGGTGCCCGTCCGGACGGTCGGCCGCCGTGCTTCGCGCTTTCTAGGGCTTCCTCGTGTCGACGACGTTGCCGATCAACGGCTGGGCGCGGCGCAACCAGTCGTCACCCGCGCCGTAACACCACGCGACGATGTCAGGGATCCACAACAACGGATCGCCCTCGCTGGGCAGGTGCTCGTAGACCAACCCGGTGCCCCGCGCGTACTTGCCGAGGCTGGTCCTGATCGTCAGGAGGTCGTGCTCGTCGCGAGCCTCACGGCTGTCGAGCACGAGACGCCCAGCGCCCAGGTCGAGCAGGTTTCCGGTCAACCGGGCGACACACGCCTGCCGCGCTCGCTCTTCTCCCTTCCGGCAGCAAGCCAGGTAGAGGTCGACCTGGACCGGAGTGCGGACCAATGCCGACAAGATCTGCTTGCGCCGAGCAGGGGTCTCCTTCTTGAAGTGGAGCTCGCGTTGATTGGGCATGCGCAGCCCGTTGAGCAGCTTGCGGAGTCTGGTCAGCTCGCGTGGCGGAACCACAGCAGCAGCAGCCAGCAGGTACGTGTTGTTTCGCCGTGACTCGTCGACGAAGGCGTGCAGACTCACGGAACGTCCATCGGCACGCCGCGGGCACCCCCGAACAGGAGTTCTCCGACTCCAACCGATCGGGTCCGAACGACTCCGGATTGGACCTATTCCAACGAGCTATTTCGCCGAAAGCGAGACCACTGGCAGCCCGGCCCGATCGGACGGATGCTGGGGATCATGAAGATCCTCGTGCTCGGCGGAACCGTGTTCCTCAGCAAGGCCATCACGGCGGAGGCCGTCCGCCGTGGTCACGAAGTGTTCTGCGCTGCCCGCGGCGCGTCCGGCGGCGTGCCGGAGGGCGCCACGCTGGTCCAGGTCGACCGGGACCGGCCCGGCGCGTTCGAGCAGTTGGCCAACGAGCAGTTCGACGCCGTCATCGACGTGTCGAAGTACTCGGTGAACTGGGTCAGGGACGCCATCGAGGCGTTCGGCGGGACGACGCCGCACTGGACGTTCGTGTCCAGCATCTCCGTCTACGCCGATCACGGCACGGGCAGCGACGAACTCCTGCCCGCACTCGAGGACGACCCGAACGAGGAGTTCACGTCCGAGCGGTACGGCGGCATCAAGGTGGCCAGCGAGAACGCCGTGCGGGAGGCGATGGCCGGGCGCGAGTTCATCGTGCGCGCTGGGCTCATCACCGGGCCCGACGACCCGAGCGACCGGTTCGGGTACTGGCCCGCGCGGATGGCGCGCGGCGGGCGGGTGGTCGTGCCGGACAGTCCTGACCTGGGTTTTCAGCACATCGACGCGCGGGACCTGGCTCAGTGGATCGTGTTCGCGGCCGAGGAGCGGGTCACCGGGACGTACGACTCGACCGGGCCGGTCATGCCGTTCCAGATGGCCATCGGGGAGATCGCCGGGGCGACGGCGCCGCCTGGGACGCAGTTCGTGCCGGTCAGCGAGAGCGTGTTGAAGGAGTTGAAGATCAATCCTTGGGCCGGGCCCAGGTCGTTGCCGCTGTGGTTGCCTGCCGCGTGGGCCAAGATGGTCGGCCGGGACGTGAGCAACGCGCTGGCCAACGGCCTGCGCACCAGGCCGTTGGCCGAGACCGCGCTCGACTCGCTGGAGTACGAGCGCGGCCTCGGGTTGGATCGGACCCGGCACGCCGGGCTCACTCAGGAAGAAGAGCAGGAAATCCTCACAGCAGTGAGTTGATCTGCGCGGCGACGAGGTCGATGCGCACGCCCTGGTTCGGGCAGCCGCCGAAGTGGTGGAGTCCGATCACCTTGTGCGTGCGCCTCGACAGCACGGGTGAGCCGGACGAACCGCCTTCGGTGTCGCACATGTAGCTGATGTCGGACTGCGACGAGCTGCCGTTGACGCGTACGGCACGCACGACGCAGTAGCCGCCGCCGTTGTTGTTGTCGCGCAACGACAACTTCTTCAGCTTCCCGGCCGGGTGGCCGACGATGTACATCTCTTCGCCCACGGCCGGGACGCGCGCGTCCAGCTCGAGGTAGCCGAACGAGCTGATGGCCGCGAAGTTGTTCACGGTGAAGAGGGTGTAGTCCAACGCGGCGCTGTACTTCAGCACCGACGCCGCCAGCACCTTGGTGACGGTGGCCGTGGCCGTGCCGCCGCAGGTCGGGCACTGGTAGTTGAACCACACCTCGATGCCGCTGGTGCTCGTGAAGCAGTGTTCGTTGGTCAGCATGCGGTTGTTGGGGCCGACGCGCCACGCCGTGCACAGCGAACTGCCGTTGCGCAGCAGCTTCGCCACGGACGCGGTCTTGCCCCACTCGGTCGGGTTGCTGGACTGGTAGCAGACGGCGTCCTTGTAGTCGTTCGTGCCGCAGATGCTCTGCACGGACGGCTGCGACGACATCTCGGACTCGGTGTAGCCACGCGTCAGCTTGTCGATCCGGACGCGCGACAGCGGGTTCGTCACCGAGACGACCGCACGATCCCCGGTGATCGACATGGCCCAGAAGCCGGATGCGTCGACCGTGGCCGTAAGCGATGCCTTGAGATCTCTCGTGTACGTGTACTTCTCGGTGCCGTCAGGGTTCGACACCGTGAGCACGTCACCGGGCAGGATCCGCAGGTCCGTGAAATGCAGCTTCACGTATCCGGAGCCCGGTCGTTCGATCGTCGTCGAACGATTCGCGCCACCCACGCGGACTGAGACGTTTTCCTCAGTTCCGATTTCCTGCGTCTGCGGCGAAGAAGCCTGCGCAGGTGTAGAGGTGGTGGTAGCAGGGACGATGGTCGTCATCGGCAGGGCCAGTGCCAGTGCCGTGAGGAGTTGCAGGGTTTTCCTCATGCCTTTCGATACTTCCGACGTCACCTGGTCGTGTCAGCCCGCCAAACGTCGGTAATGGAGGATTTCGTGAAACTTGTCCATTTCGGTCATGCCTGCGTCCTTCTCGACAACGGAACGACGCGCGTCCTGATCGATCCCGGGGCGTTCTCGGCGGGCTTCGAGGACCTCACCGACCTCGACGCCGTCATGGTCACGCACCAGCACGCCGACCACCTCGATGAGCAACGGCTGCCGGCGCTGCTGAAGGCCAACCCGCAGGCGCAGCTGATCGTGGACGAGGGCAGCGCGCCGAAGGTCGAGAACCCGACCGTCGCCCGGCCGGGTGACGTGCTCAAGGTCGGCAACGTCTCCGTGAAGGTCGTCAACGGCACGCACGCGACGATCCACCCGGACATCCCCGTCATCCCGAACGCCGGGTACGTGTTCGACGACGGCGCGTTCTACCACCCCGGCGACGCGTTGTTCGTGCCCGACGAGGACGTCGACGTGCTCGCGTTGCCGGCCATGGCGCCGTGGATGCGCGTCAGCGAGACGATCGACTTCCTGCGCACGGTCAAGCCGCGGGTCGCCGTGCCGATCCACGAGAAGCTGCTCGCGAACCCCGGGTTCGTCTACAACATCATCACGAACCTGAAGCCCGAGGGCTCCGAACTCAGGCCGCTGACGCCAGGCGAGGCGACGGCAGTCTGACGTAGGTGGTCGGCGCGGCGTCGTGGGCGAGTGCGATGTCCACGGCGTCGAGCACGGCCTGGCGCGCACCCGGCCGGTGCAGGTCGCGGGCGTCGACGGTGATCCGGGTCAGCCCACCACGGCGCGCGGACCGGGCCGTCGCGTACACCAGCGCCAACGACCTCAGCTCGCCGAAGCTGCTGCGTTCGGTCAGCGCGTGCAGGCGGCCCAACGTCGCGAGCCCGCTGCCCACCTCGCGGACGGCGTGCGCGTCGGCGCAGCGCTGGAACTTGTGCTTGGCCAGCGCGAGCAACGTCCCGGGCGAGGCCACGCACCGCCGCGGCGCGAACGTGTCGGCGGCGAGCCCGATCGCGTCCAACTGCAACCGCGCACCCGTCAACAGCAACCCGGCTTCATAGGCCGGCAGCCGCCGTTGGCCGAGGCCGTGCAGCACGACCGCATCGCCCAGCGCGGCTCGCTGCCGCACCCATTCCTGCGCCTTGCCGAGCTCGCGAGGGACCACGAGCAGCGACAACGGCACGCGCCGCGGCGTCAGGGCCGCAGCGAGATCAGCGCATCGGTCGAGTGTCTGCGGACCGATGCCGGACAGAGAGACCACGAGCTGTGAGTGCACCTGATGAGTGCGCCATGCCGTGGTGACATCCGCGTGAAAGCCCAGTGGCGTGGTTCGTAACGTTGCCGGGTGATTCGCGGTCAGACGGGCGCATCGCGGTGCCACCCCCGCGCCCTCGTACTGGTTGTACGGGGGCGCGGGGGTGGTGCCGTGAGGTGTCCTGCTGAGCGTGAATCACCCCGCAACGTTCCGGGCCACGCCGCTGAGAACTCAGGCGAGCCAGTCTGCGAAAGACCGGCCAGTAAGGCGTTCGTACGCCTCGATGTACCGCGCACGAGTCGCCTCGACGACGTCGGCGGGCAGCGGAGGCGGCGGCACGTCCGACTTGCGGTCCCAGCCGGAAGCCTCGGACGTCAGCCAGTCGCGCACGAACTGCTTGTCGAACGACGGCTGCACGCGGCCGGGCTCGTAGCCCTCGGCCGGCCAGTAGCGCGACGAGTCCGGCGTGAAGACCTCGTCCGCGAGGATCAGCTCACCCGAGCCGTCCAGTCCGAACTCGAACTTCGTGTCGGCGAGGATCAGGCCCCGCGTCAACGCGTACGCGCGCGCCTCGCTGTACAGCTCGATCGTGCGGTCACGCAGCTTGGACGCCAGCTCGACGCCGTGCTTCGCGGCGATGACGTCGAACGACACGTTCTCGTCGTGCGCGCCGATCTCGGCCTTCGACGCGGGCGTGAAGATCGGCGGGTCCAGCTCGGACGCCTCGACGAGGCCGGCCGGCAGCTCGATCCCGCACACCGCGCCGGTCGCCGTGTAGTCGGCCATGCCGGAGCCCGTCAGGTACCCGCGCGCCACGCACTCGACGTCGACCATCTGCAGCTTGCGCACCAGCAGCGCCCGGCCGCGGACCTCGGCGGGGATGCGCGGGTCGTCGAACGCCACCAGGTGGTTCGGGGCGAGCCGCTCGAACCAGAACACGCTCATCGCGGTCAGCACGCGCCCCTTGTCGGGGATCTCCGAGCTGAGGATGTGGTCATACGCGGAGATGCGGTCGGACGCGACGAACAGCAGCAGCTCGTCGTCCACGTCGTACAGATCGCGAACCTTGCCGCGGGCGACGTGCTGGTAGTCAGCGAGCGTAGGCACGGCCTGAGCCTACGGGCCAGGTTCCAGGAAGCACGAACAGGCCCTCACCACTACAGATCAAGGCAAAAGAAGCTTAAGGTGCACCCGTGCTCACAAGAAAGGCCTTGTGGATCCCAGCTTTGGCCAGTGCTGCTCTGCTGATCGTGCTGGGTGTGGCCGGGTGGAGCTTCGACTCCAGCCCCATTTCGTCTCCTGCTCCTGGCGGCTCGCTGAACTCCAGCGCGCCCCAGGCCGTGAGCATCGTGCCGACCCCTGACGTCGCCGACATCACGGTCAAGACATCGTCGTCATCACCCGCGCCGACGACCACGCCCAAGACGACCCGGCAACAGCCGCCGCCGGTCCAGGCCCCGCCGCCCGCGCAGCAGACGACGACCCCGGAACCGCCCCCGCAGCAGGGGTTGCTGGTCAACGAGGGCGCGCGCTGCGACCCCGAGAACGCCAAGGGCATCGGCCTGCTCGGCGAGAACCTGGTGTGCCGCAAGGATCCTCAGCGCGGCGACCGGCTGCGCTGGCAGAAGGCCTAGTGGCGCGGCTCTAGTCGGCCCACTCCAGCACGTCGACCTTGTCGCCCACCGAGATGGTGCCGGTGCCGACCACGGCCGCCTTCATCCCGAAGGTCACGCCACCGTCCGGATCGCGCCGGTACGTGGCGAGCGTCCTGGTCGGCTCAGGGCCGTCGCGCAGCCCCGTCTCCTGGTCGACCATCGGCACCGCGCAGCGCACGCAGTCCTTGGCGTAGCCCAGTTCCACGTCCCCGATCACCGCCCGCCGCACGCGGTCCTCCGTATGCGGTTCGGGCCAGCCGGACACGACCACGTTGGGGCGGAAGCGGTTCATCGGCACGGGCTCGCCGCCGCGTTCCAGGATGCGCGCGTTCAGGCCGTCCAATGAGGACAGCGAGATCATCAGCAACGCGTGCGCGTCCGCGTACCCGACGACGCCCGTCGTCTGGCCGACGGACTCGCGGTGCAGGTCAGGCGGTGTCCGCACGAGCCGCACGGACTTGCCGAGCGCGTCCGAGAACGCCTGCGCGGCCTCGTCGCCCTGGTCGATCCCGGTGCCCTGCCACTTGTGCACGGTCACCGGCACCCGCGGTCCGTCGGCGACGATCGGGAACGACTGTCCACCGTGGAACAACGCCTCATCCGCGAGGTGCGGCCGCAGGGCCGCCATCGCGGGAACCTTGCGCTGGGACAGGAACATCCCGTTCTCGTCGACCAGCATCATCGTCCGGTCGCCGCGCAACCCGGTCGGGTCCACGGCCGAGGAGGCGACGGAGTACCCGCCGCACCCCTTGACCGGGTAGACGACCAGGTCGGACACGATCACAGGATCGGCTCGGGCTCGTAGGCCGGGTACTTGTCGACGACCGCCGCGACCTGCTCGACAATGGCCGCGACCTGCGCCGACGCCACGCCGGTGAACGACAGGCGGTCTGCCAGCAGCGCTTCGAGGGCGGCCTTGTCGAGCGGCAGGCGGTCGTCCGCGCCGAGGCGGTCCAGCAGGTCGTTCCCGGCGAGGCCCTGCTCCCGCATCGCGAGCGCGACGGCCACCGCGTTCTCCTTGATGGCCTCGTGCGCGGTCTCCCGGCCCACACCCGCGCGCACGGCCGCCATCAGCACCTTCGTCGTGCCGAGGAACGGCAGGTAGCGGTCCAGCTCACGGGCGACGACGGCCGGGTACGCGCCGAACTCGTCGAGGACGGTCAGGAACGTCTCCAGCAGGCCGTCGAACGCGAAGAACGCGTCGGGCAGCGCGACCCGGCGGACGACCGAGCACGACACGTCGCCCTCGTTCCACTGGTCGCCCGCGAGTTCGCCGACCATCGACAGGTAGCCGCGCAGGATCACCGCGAAGCCGTTGACGCGTTCGCACGAGCGGGTGTTCATCTTGTGCGGCATCGCGCTGGAGCCGACCTGGCCGGGCTTGAAGCCCTCGGTGACGAGCTCGTGGCCCGCCATCAGCCGGATGGTCTTCGCGACCGACGACGGCGCGGCGGCGAGCTGCACGAGCGTCGAGACGACGTCGAAGTCGAGCGAGCGCGGGTAGACCTGGCCGACGGACGTGAGCACGCGCTCGAAGCCGAGGTGGCCCGCGACCGTGCGCTCCAGCTCCGCGAGCTTCTCCGGCGTGCCGAGCAGGTCGAGCATGTCCTGGGCGGTGCCGACCGGGCCCTTGATGCCGCGCAACGGGTAGCGCGCGATCAGTTCGTCGAGGCGGGAGAACGCGACCAGCAGCTCGTCGGCCCCCGTCGCGAACCGCTTGCCGAGCGTCGTGGCCTGCGCGGCGACGTTGTGCGAACGGCCGGCCATGACGAGGTCGCCGTGCTCGGCGGCGAGGCGCGCGAGGCGGCCGAGCACGGCGGCGACCTTGGAGCGGATCAGTTCGAGCGACCGCAGCACCTGCAGCTGCTCGACGTTCTCGGTCAGGTCGCGCGAGGTCATTCCCTTGTGGACCTGCTCGTGGCCCGCGAGAGCGTTGAACTCCTCGATGCGCGCCTTCACGTCGTGCCGGGTGACGCGCTCGCGTGCCGCGATCGACTCGAGGTCGACCTGCTCCAGCACGCGCTCGTAGTCCGCGACCGCCGTGGCCGGGACGTCGATGCCCGCGGCCGCCTGGGCCTTCAGCACGGCGAGCCAGAGCTGGCGCTCCAGCACGATCTTGTGCTCGGCGGACCACAGCGTCGCGAGCGACGTGGAGGCGTACCGACCTGCGAGGACGTTGGCGATGCGGGGCTTCGTCACGTCCTTGAGATTAGTGCACCCGGCCGTCACTCCCAGGCGATGCTCGGCTCCGAGACCAGGTCTGTGAGCACGCCCACGCGCACCGGCACTGTCGCCCGCATGCCGAGGCCGTTCGAGGGGTTGACCGCGTACGAGGAGATCCGGACGATGACTCCGCTCTCGTACTTGCGGGCGACCTCGGCCTGCTGGACCTCGTTCGTCCCCTGCAGGTACTCCGCCTCGGTGACGACCGAACCGTCCTTTTGCTGCAGTTCACGGCAGTAGGACGCGCCGCTGCAGAAGGTGTTCAGGTTGAAGTTGTCCCTGGTGACCGACACGCGCAGGGCCGTCGGGCCGATGTCGTCGGTGAAGTACACGTAGCCGGAGAAGTCCCTGTCGCTCGACGACCACTGCGGTGGCGGCTCGATGGCGTTGATCGGGTAGGGGTTGCGGCCTGGACCGAACGACGAGTAGAGCTCCTTGAAGTTCCGCATCCGGGAGCTGAGGTTCGCGACCAGCAGGTCGCCGATGCGCTCCGCCTTCTTCTGCGTGTTCTGGGACGGGGCAGTCGACGCGCTCGCCGGGGTGTCCGTGGCGAGTTGCGCGTTCTGGTCGCGCGGCAGCAGGCCGGGCAGCGAGAACGACACGACGGCGATCATCGCCGTAGCCACGCCCACAGCGACCAGGGCTCGTCGTCGACTTTTTTTCTGCTCCACCCGCCTGATCAGGGTGTCGGGGTCGAAGTCGAGCGGCGGCTCGTCCCAGACGGCCAGCAGCATTCCCTCGCGGATCTCCTGCTCACTCACGACGCGACCCTCCCCGAACTGTTGTCGAGCTTCTCGACGATGGTGCGCAGCGTGGCGAGACCGCGCGCCGTCTGGCTCTTGACCGTGCCCTCGGTGCACCCCATGGCCACCGCCACCTCGGCGACCGACAGGTCCTCGAAGTACCGCAGCACGAGCACCGCCCGTTGCCGCGGCGGGACCTGGAGCAACGCGGTGTGCACCAGCTCACGCGCCCACAACTTCGCACTCGTCGTGTCGGGGTCCACAGTGGCGTCGGCGGCGTCGGGCAGCTCCCCGTCGCGCTGCTCGGCTCTGCGCCACGGCCTGCGCTTCTCGTCCAGCCAGGTGCGCAGCAGCACCTTGCGGGCGTAGGCGATCAGGTTGTCGAGATCCTTGATCCGCTTCCAGGCGAGGTACATCTTCATGAGGCTCGACTGCATCAGGTCTTCCGCTGTGTGCCAGTCGCCACAGAAGAGGTACGCAGTACGTCGCAAAGACGCGGCATTGGCTGCCGCGAATTCGCGAAAGCCCTGTTCGTCGGCCTTGCGCATGCGTTCCCCTCTCGCGTCCTCAACCAGGGGAACGCGTCAGAGGAACGCGAGGTTGCATCACTCGTGACGCGAAAGGGCCGAACGGAGCATCCTGCCCGCGACGCCCCTCGGGTCGGACTTGAGCTCGATGAACGAGTTGACCACCGAGCCGTCGACCAGCGCGATCAGCTCCTCGATCCGTTCGGCCCCGATGTCCCGGCCCGAGCGCGCGAAGACGTCCGCGATGAGCCCGCGCAGTTCGGTCGACAGCACCCGCATCAACGGCCGCAGGTACGGGCGGCGGCCGGTCGCGACCAGGCGTTCGTAGCGCAGCAGCACGGCCTCGATGTCCGTGGCGTCCTCGCCGACGAGCAGGTCGAGCATGAACTCCACGAGCACGTCGTCGGTCATCTGCTCGGAGATCGACGAGAGCCGCACGCGGAAGCTCGCGAGTTCGCTGCGGCCGTGGTGCTCGACGGCCGCGGTGATCAGCTCGTCGAGGGAGTCGAAGTAGTACGTGGTCGACGCGAGCGGCAGACCAGCGCGTTCGGCGACCGCGCGGTGCCGGACCGCGTCGAAGCCGCCCTCCGCGAACAGGCCGGACGCGGCCTCCACGAGCGCCTGCCGCCTGCGCTCACCCTTGGGCGTTGCTGCCGTCATAGTCGAGCCAGGGTACTGGGCGTTCGGTCAGAACTTGGGCGCCAGTGCGTCCGCGACCCTGCCGACCTGCCCTTTCAGCTGTCCGTCGCCCTCGGCGTAGACGTACAGGTCCTGGCTCTTGGCGGTCTTCCGCCGCTCGGTGCCGGCCGGGGTGTCGAACGACTGGGGCGTGACGATCGCGGTGACCGTCAGCCCGCCGATCCTGAACGCGGCCGACCGGGCGTCGGTGGGGCAGGTGAGCGTGGGCACCTCGGCGCTCTCCGGCGGAACCGAAAGCTCGACGGCGAGGGCGTCGGCGAGCTCTCGGTCCACACCTGCACAGCCCTGCACTGTGCTGTCACCGGCACCAAGGCCGGTGCTTCCCAGCGTGGACCCGTCCCCCTGCGTGGACGTGTCCTTGCCGGCGAAGTTCGTTGGCGGGTTCGCCAGTTGCGGAGACATCGGCGATTCTGCCTCGTTGTTCCGGTCTTGCCCAGAACCCTGGACGGCCAGCGTGCCGCCGTCCTGGCTCGTCCAGCTGTTCGCGGCCACAACCCCGCCGAAGCCGAGCACCACGACGAACGCGGTGCCTGCGGCGATCGAGTTGCGCCTGCGCTGCGCGGCCTTGCGCGAGCCCGTGCGGATGTCGCCGACGTCGAAGGACGCCGGTGGCGCGTCGTGTGCGGCGTCGCGGAACAGGTCCGCGAGCTTCTGCTCGTCCATCTACGTCCTCCTCTCGCTGGTCGCGGCGCTCACGACGCCGGTCGCAGGTCGTCGATCGCGTCACCCAGAGCTTCCCTGAGCGCTGCCAGTCCGCGCGCGGTCTGACTCTTCACAGTTCCTTCCGAGCACTTCAGCGCCTCGGCCGTGGCCGTGACGTCGAGGCCCTCGAGGAACCTCAGCACGAGCACCGCCCGTTGCCGCGGCGGAACTCTGCGCAGGCCCTTCAGCAACGCCTCGCGCGTCGCGACCGTCTCACCGATCTCGTGGTCCGTCGTCGGTGACTCGGGCATGTCGTCGGTGAACTTCTCGCGCCGCCACGGACGGCGGGACTCGTCGATCACCGCGCGCACGACGCTGCGGCGGACGTAAGCGTCCAGAGCCTGCTTGTCCCGGATCTTCCGCCACCTCCTGTGCAGTGCCACGAACGCCGTCTGCGCGAAGTCGTCAGCGCGGTGCCAGTCGCCGCACAGCAGGTATGCCGTTCGGCGCACAGCCTCACGGCGAGCCACGAAGTACTCCGCGAACTCCTGCTCGTCGCGCTGATCCACGCGGACTGCTCTCCGCTCGTTCATCGAGTTGCACTGACTGGACGGAACCTGGGCCACCAACGGTTGCACGAACCATCGGAGAGAGCTACATCACCCCCTCGGTCGTTCACCTGATGTGATGTGATCGGGGGTGTGAAGCCCATTGACCTGCGCTCGGACACCGTCACCCAGCCCGATGACGCGATGCGCCGGGCGATGGCCGCGGCCGAGGTCGGCGACGACGTCCTGGACCACGACCCGACCATGGCCGCTCTGGAGGAGCGGGTGGCTGCGCTTCTCGGCGTCGAGGCTGCCTTGTGGGTTCCCTCCGGGTCGATGGGCAACCTCATCGCTTTGTACCTGCACTTGTCGCGTGGGGATCGGTTCCTCGCTCCGCTCGGTGCGCACGTTCTGGACGCCGAGTTGGGGACCGCGGCCTGGCTGGCCGGTGGGATGCCGCACGCGTTGGTCGACGTGACGCCTGCTGCTGTCGTTGCCGCCGCTGGTGGGGAGTCGCCTTACTACGGGCTGCGGACGACGTTGTTGTGCTTGGAGAACACGCACAACGCTGCCGGTGGCACGGTCACGTCGGTTGCTGCGCACTTGGAGTTGGTCGCCGCGGCTCGGTCTCGTGGGCTGGCCGTGCACCTCGACGGGGCTCGGTTGTGGAACGCGGCCGTTGCTCTCGGGGTGACGCCTTCTTCTTTGGTGTCTGGTGTCGACACCGTGCAGGTCTGTCTGTCGAAGGGGCTCGGAGCGCCGGTCGGGTCCGTGGTGGCCGGGTCTTCGGCTTTCGCCGTCGAGGCTCGGCGAGTGCGGAAGATGCTGGGTGGCGGGGTGCGGCAGGGTGGCGTGCTGGCGGCGGCCGGGCTCGTCGCTTTGGACCGGATTCCTTCGCTGGCCGCTGATCACTCCGGTGCTGCTGCTTTGGCTGCCGGGCTTCGTGAGCTCGGGTGGGACGTGGAGGCGCCGGCGACGAACATCGTGCTGGCGTCCGTTCCCGATCTGGACAAGACGTTGTTGTCGTTGCGCGAGGTCGGGGTTCTCGCCAGTCCGATGTCGGGCAAGGTGCGGTTCGTGACGCACGGGGACGTGGACTCGTCCGACATCGCCGAGGTGCTGCGCCGGGTGCGGGAGGACGTCTGATGCGCTGGGTCGTGTTCGACTTCGGCGAGGTCATCAGCCGCCGCAACCCTGCGCTGCCCTCGATGGCCGCGCGGCTCGGGGTGTCTTTGGATGTCTTCGAGGCTGCTTATTGGGATCGGGACGCCTATGACCGCGGGTCTTCGGATGCCGCTTACTGGGCGTTGATCGGGTCGGTTCTGGGGCGGTCGTTCTCGGCTGACGAGGTGCGGGAGATGACCGCGCTCGACAACGGCGGCTGGCTGGACGATCCGGTGCCCGAGACCGTGGCGTTGATCGAGGACCTGGCCGCTCTCGGTGTGCCCCTGGCGTTGCTGTCGAACGCGCCGGTGACGTTCGCGCGGCTGGCTTCTGTCGCTCCTTGGGCCAAGCACTTCCGGCACCTGGTGTTCTCCGGCGATCTGCTCGTCGCCAAGCCGGATTCGGCGATCTGGGAGCACACGTCGTCGTTGATCGGCTCGTCGGACGTGATCTTCTTCGACGACCGTCAGTCCAATGTGGATGGTGCTCGTGCGGCCGGCTGGGACGCGCGGTTGTGGACCTCAGCCGCCGCTGCGCGCGTTGAGCTCCTTGCGGAGTTCGGCGATCTCCGCCCGTAGGTTCTTGAGCTCTGCGGCCGTTTCGAGCTCGGCGTTCTCGACGCCGCGCAGCTTCTCGACGAGCCAACTCGCGATCGTGCCGGTGATGACACCGAGCAGCGCGATCCCGCCGACCATGAGCAGCCCCGCGACGAGCCGCCCCTCGCCCGTGACGGGGTAGCGGTCGCCGTACCCGACCGTCGACATGGTGGTCAGCGTCCACCACAGCGCGTCGCCGAACGTGGTGATGCTCGCGTTCTCCGCGTGCCTTTCCGCGTCCAGCACCGCGAGGCTCGCACAAAACGCGACGATTGCCGTCACGCCCGCGACATAAATACTGACCCGCTGCCGGATCTTGTCCTGGAACTTCTTGTTCAGCAACGTGATAACGGTGATCAGCCTGAGCACTCTCAGCTGCCGCACCATCGGCAACACCACGGCCGCAAGATCAAAAAGGTGCGTCCTGAGGAATTTCAGCTTGTTCTGCGCCAACGTCATCCTGGTCGCGAAGTCGGCCGCGAACACGGCCCAGACCAGCCACAACACCACTTCCAACGCGAAGTGCATGGCCCCGTGGTCGTCCAGAACCTGCCACGCGTAGGCGGCGAGAAACACCACGGCGAGTGCCGTCAACGGCCACTCGACCTTTCGCTCCCACCGCTCGAGGCGGGCCTCGTTCGCCAACAACACCGCCCCATGGTGAGCGGTGCGCCGTCATTTATCCAGAGTCATCGCTTGGATTTGATCGCACCGTAAGCCGCAGTGCCTGCGAGGAGTAGTCCTCCAATCACAGCGAGCCAGAAAAGGCCTTTCACAACGGCCCCCACCACGGCCAGCACGATCCAGATCGCCACCAGCCACCCGATGATCGCCCACATGTCGACCTCCCTCCGCTCCGTGAACGTCCGACCAAGCCCTTTTGTTGCACGTGCCCTCAGAGCCAGGCCTTCAACCGCCGAAGCGCCTCCTCGACGTCCTGCGTGGCCCCGGCAAACGACATCCGCACGAACCGATGCCCGTCCACGGGGTCGAAGTCGATCCCGGGCACGATCGCAACCCCGGTGTCCGCCAACAACTTCCGACAGAACCCCATCGAGTCGTCCGTCAGATGCCGAACGTCCGCGTACACGTAGAAGGCCCCGTCAGCAGGCGCCAACTTTCCGATCCCGAGATCCGTCAGCCCCTCGAGCAGCAGATCCCGATTGACCTTGTACCGCTTGAGATGTCCCGCGGTCTCCGCGTACGAATCGGCGTGAAACGCCTCCACCGCCGCATACTGCGCCAACGCGGGCGGACACAACGTGAAGTTGCCGGTCAAACAATCCACGGCCCTCCGGAGCCTCTCCGGCAACAACATCCACCCCAACCGCCACCCGGTCATCGCAAAGGCCTTGGAGAACGAGTTGACGACAATCGCATCCCGACTCGTCTCCCAAGCACACCGCAACGGCTCCCCGTAACTGATCCCGTGGTAGATCTCGTCACTGATCAGCTGAACCCCGTTGCCGGCACACCACTCGGCGATCGGCCCGACATCGGCGACCGTCCCAGTGGGATTGGCCGGACTGGCGACGATCACTCCCTTCAACCCGGGATCGAGCATCTCGACCGTGGGCTGAAACCGAGTCTCAGCCCCACAATCCAACTCGACGACCTCACACCCCAACGCCTTCAGGATGTTCCGGTAAGCCGGATACCCGGGCCGGGCCAACGCCACCCGATCCCCAGCATCAAAGGCGGCCAAGAACGCCAACGTGAACGCCCCCGACGACCCGGTCGTCACCACCACGTCATCCGCGTCCACCGCAAGCCCGTACTGCCGCCCGTAATGCCCGGCAATCGCCTGCCGCAACTCAAGAATCCCCAACTGCTCGGTGTACCCGAGCGAGTGCTGCTCAAGGGCACGCGCCGCAGCATCCCGCACGGGCCGCGGCGCAGGGCTGGACGGCTGGCCGGCCGCCAACGAGATCACGTCCCCGTGCGTGCGCTGCCGCTGCGCGGCGGCGGACAACACGTCCATGACGTGGAAGGGCGGGACGTCGGCGCGGGCAGCCACGGTCAGCATGCCGCCAGGCTAACTCCCCACCACCCACCCAGCCCCACGTTCTCGCCGCCCCCGAGGCCCCGCCCCACCCACCAACCGGGAGCCCGCCGACTTGCCGCCCAACTGCCCGATCCCCGGCACCCGACACCTGCCTGTCTGGCATCCGTCTATCCGCCACCCAACTGCTCGGCGCCTGGCAGCTCGCTGGCCGACTGCCCTACACCCAACAGTCCGGCACCCAACCGCCCGCCGACCGACAGTCCCACGCCTGACAGTCCTTCACCCGCCTGCCGGTCGACCTCGCGCCTGGCCCGCGACTCACCGGCCACCCGTCACCGGCCCAACCTCGCCGAGCCTGCTCGCTTCGCCGCCCTCTCCGTCTCACCACCCAGCCACCTCATCTCCCGCACCTCGCCTTCCCTCCCTCACCTCCAGCCGCCTCAACCTCACCTCGGGCCGCTGCCAAAGCCCTCTCCGTCCGCCCTCCACCTTCGGTCCGCACCCCCCGCGCTTCCGCATATGCGAGAGAAACGAGAACAGTGTTTTGGGACATCCATTACCCATGTGGGTGTGGACAAGCGAAACCCGGCCCTTTTCCGTCACGACTTACCAGACGGAGAAGGGCCGGATTCAGGACAAAGCTCACCCGATCGTGGGGCGTTAATACCCTTGGTAGCCGCCGCCCTGGGACATTGCCTTCAGGCCTGGGTGGCCTTCGAAGCCGCCGTAGCGCGAGAAGGTGTAGCGGACGCCGGCGATGATGTTGTCGACCGGGTTCCAGATGTCGTCGTGGCCGGGAAGTTTGTGGGCGTTGAAGGTCGAGTCGATGCACTGCATCAGGCCCTTGGAGGGCGTGCCCGCCTGGGCGTTGGAATCCCAGAGGTTGATGGCGTGCGGGTTGCCGCTCGACTCCTTCTCGATGATCTTCCAGATCTCGTCGATGTTCTCTTCGGTGACCGGGATGCCGTTGGCCTGGAGGATTTTGATGGCCTCGCGGATCCACTCCTCGACGTTGCCGGGAGGCGGGCTGCCCGAAGGCGGGCCACCGCTCGCGCCGAGGCCGCCCATGCCGCCGCCCTCGCCACCACCGCCGCCTCCGCCACCACCGGAAGCGCCGCCTCCGCCGCCGCCGTTGCCCGACGGCGCGGGCTGGGGTGGGGTTGAAGTTGCCGTGGCGGACGTCTTGGTCGAGTCGTCGGGTGGGGCGGTCGGGGCCCAGTCGACGGGCTTGCCGGGGGCCGGGACGAACGACTGGGTGTTCGGGTCTTCCAAGGTCGAGAACTTCGGGGTCAGGGCCGCGGGGCGGCCCTTCAGGGTGCCGGCGGCTGTGTTGACGGCGGTTTCGGCCTGGGAGATGACCGGGGTGGCGTCACTGACGGCCTCGGCCACGTAGCTGCGGATGACGCTGTCCACGTCTTCTTGGGGCTGGCCGCGTAGTTGTTGGCGGGTTTGGCGGGCTCGGCTCAGGAGGTTTTCGCAGATGCGGCTCATCGACGTCTTGGCGGTTTCCAGTGCGCTCGCGGCCGCCTCCAGGTCGGTCGCGGCGTTGGTGAGCGCTTCGGTCATCGAGGTGCCGCACTTGGTCACGTTGCCCATGTAGGCGACGAAGCCGTCGGCCGACTTGCCTTCCCAGCCTCCGTCCAGTTGGGCTACGGAGCGTTGCAGGACGCCTGTCTGGTCGCCGCACTTGCCGGCTGCCTGCTTCCAGCGGGTCGCTATGTCGCGGACGGCCTGGGGTTGGGCGGTCTCGATCTTGTCGGCGAGCGCGGCCAGTGCTGCGCCGCCGGGGAGCGCCGCGACTTCGTCCATCGCGCTCACGGCTACACCGCCCTCATGGAGTTCTTGTTGGCTTCCTCGACGTTGTCCACGTTGGTCCGGATCGCGTCGAGTGCGCCTTCCACCTTGCGCAGCACCTTCTCGGCTGCTTCGAACTCCTGGGCGCCTGCCTGGTCCATTGCGGACACCGCGCCCGAGATCGTGCCGGAAGAGCCGAGTTTCCCGAAAATGTCCGGATTGCCGTACTGGCCGGAAAAGCCGTCACCGATCGCGCCGAATTGCCCGGCCTGACTGCTCACGGTCGTTCGGCACTGTTCCATGGCTTCCGTGTTGAACTTCGTCGCAGCCATGCGCGCCTACCCCCTCAACGTCTGCTCGCTGACCTTAGAACGAATTGCGGCGGGCGGTGCGGCGATTCGCTCTTTCGAACGACGATGCCCGCCCGTCGAGTTCGACGGGCGGGCATCAACGGGGGTTCCGTGATCAGACTTCTTGCAAGAGCTCCCAGATCGAACCGGCGAGCCGATGGTTGTCGACGGGCGTGATCGTGCACCACTGGCGGCCGTCGCTGCTCGGCTTGAGCTGGCGGAGGTATCGCCCGTTGTGCGTGTCGTGGAACGAGACGACGCGTGCGGCGCGGCGTCCGTTGCGCTGCACGCCGAACTGCCCGCGCGTCGACATGCCGTCGAGCATGCCGGCGAGCTCCTGGGCGTCGCCGAGCCGCATTCCCTGCCGCTCCAACGAGGTGATCATGCGTTGCGCGTCCAGCCCGACGTTCTTGGCGGCGGACACCAGCTCGTCGTACGGCATGCTGATCGACCGCCCGAACCCGGCGGGCATCTCGCCGGCGACCGACACCGCGGCCTCGGCGAGTGCCGTGCCGCGGGCCTCGATCAACCACATCTCGTCGCGGTCCTGCACTGCCAGGATCGCCTCGTCGCCGATCGCGGCGGCGAGTCCGCTGATCTGCCGGTCGGCCCAGATCCACAGGTCGATGGCCACCTGGTGGTTGGCCAGCAGTGCGAACCCGTCCGCGAGCTCCGGCACGACCCGCCCGTTGTGGGCGAGCCCGCGCGCCTCCAGAGACTCCCAGGCCCGCTTCACCACCTCGGACTTCTCGGTGTGGGTGATGGAGGGAATCCGCGTGTCCAGCGCGACGTGCGCGGCCGGGAGGCGTTGCGCCTCCCAGACCACGGCGAACTCCACTGTGGACAGAACCACAGAACCTGGTGAGCTCAAAGGGATCTACTTGTCCTTCGGGTCTTCGCCGATGACGGACTGAACCACCATGCGGTCATCACCGAACATCTCGTCGGAGTCGACGCCGTACTTGCGCACGTGCTCGCCGTCCTCCTCGCCCTCACCCTTGGCCCCGCTGGCCGCAGGAGACATGAGCGATCCGGCGCCCTTGCCGCCGACGCCGCCCTTGCCGGCCGCGGCAGCACCGGCACGGTTCGCCTCGGGGCCGACGCCGCTGGCACCGCCTGGGGTCATCGCGCCACCAGGTCCCTTGCCTGCGACACCGGTGCCACCTGCGCCGCCGGCACCTCCGCCGCCGGGGCTGCCCTTAGCGCCTGCGCCGATGGTGCTGGGCGCGCCCTTCGGGCCGGTGGGTGCGATGGGCGTCTTGGGTGCCTGGCTGGGACCGCGTCCGCCGCCGACGACCTGAGCGCCGCGCGCTCCCGTTGCTCCGCCGGCTAGTGCGGCTGCGCCGGTGGCAGCGGCGGCGAGGCCGATGGGCGGGGCGCCGATCGGCTTGGGGAAGCCGGGGCCCGCCGCGATGGGGGTGCCGGGGCCGGTGCCGGGCATGACGCCGGTGGAGTTGCCGGGGATGTTCGGGATCGAGGTGCCCGGGGTGCCGGTGAAGCCGGGCGTGCCGCCGGGGCTGCCCGTGTAGCCGGGGCCGCCGGTGATGCCGGGCGTGGCGCCGGTGCCGGGGGTGACGGCAGGGCCGACCGAGGTGGAGACGGCACCGCTGGCGACGACGATGTCCGGCGGGGTGTTGGGCGCGCGGAACCCGTTGAGCGAGTTCTGGCTGCCGTTCACGTAGCCGTTGAGGCTGTCGATGGCCTGCTGGCGGGCCGCGTTGGTGGCCGCGACTTCCTTGGCGTGGTCGGTCTCGATGCCGAAGAAGCCGCCGACCTTGTCGCCGAAGTTCTGCTCTGTGTCACCGCGCAGGTCCCCGGACGGCGGCGTGCTGTAGCGGGCCTGGCTGGTGCTCTCGCCCTGCTGCGTCATGGCCTGGGAACTCTGGTTCGACGCCTGGGTGCTCTGGTCGAGACCGGCGGCGACGACGTCCGTCTTCTCGTTGCTCTTCTCGCCTGCTGCGCCGCCCCACTCGATCTTGAGGACCTTGAGCTGGTCCCGGATCGTGCGATCGACGCTCTCCAGCGTGTTGGCCAGCGAACGCAGTGCGTCGGAGGCCTCACCGAACCGCGAGGCCATCGAGGTGCCCGAGAGCTTCTGGACCTCGGCTGCGAGCTCGCCGTTGGACCAACCGTCGAAGTTCCAGTCAGTCAGCTGCCGATATCCCGACATGACTCCCCCTCACTTCAAAGTCTTGAGTGTCGCAAGCGCGAATCCGGCGGCCTTTTCAGCGTTTCCACACAGGACGGACTGGCCTTTTTGGGATTCGGTGGTGGTGCTCGGGATGTAACTGACCATCAGCTGCTGACCATCAGCCACGTCGATCGACACCGAGCAGTCGAAGTTGTCGGTGCCCTTCAGAGTGATCTCGACAGCGCCGAAATCAGCAATCTTGATGACCTTGCTTTCGACATTTCCGTCGCCTTCGATCCAGTAAGACACGCCTTTGTGCGTCACCGCACCCACCGTGTAGCCGAAGCCACCCGTTCCCGTGTACCGGCAGCCAGGAGATTGCTGCCCATCGACCAGGCTCATTTGCCTGGGAGTGGCGACTTCCACGCCGATCTGACTCATGTGATCTGCCGTGAGCAGCTTGCAGGCGTCCACGGAATCGACCTTCAAGATCGACGGACGCGCGGGCAGGTTGCCCGAGGACTCGTTGCCGGACGAACCGGTCGTCTGCGTCGCAGCGGTCGGATTTCCGGTCTCGCCAGTCGTGGTGCACGCAGAGACCGCCGCCGCACAGATCAGCACGGCCACAAGTTTGGAGAAATTCATGGTCACGCTTTTGCCCTGAACGTCGCAGTGATGTCTTCCTCGCTGAGACCGTACTGCTGAGCAGACTCCTTCAGCTGATCAGAAAGGCTCTTCAGGGCATCGATGTACGCCTTGATCCGATTTCCGTACGAGTCCGTGTTGCCAACCAGCCGGTCGTTCCAGGCCGCAACGACATCCGCAGTGACCCGGTCATCCCCCACGGACTTGATCCGCAGGAGCTCTGCCTTGTCGTTGTACGCCTTGTCGAGCAGCAACCACTGGTCGTGGACGACTTTGCCCGCCTGGAGGACCGTCTCCTTCTCGACGTGGAACTTCTGGGTCCCCCCGCCGCTCCCGAAGCCCTGCGTGACGCGGTCCATGACCGCGTCGGCGGCTTTCAGGGCGCCGAACGCCACTCCCGCCATGCCGCCCGTCACTGCCGAAGCGGCACCGAGAACGGCACCCGCCCCCGCGTTCTCCTGTGTCACGACGTCATACCCCCGTACGGTCGGTAACGGTTCGGTCCCTCTTCGCAGGTTACCAACGCCTGCGTAAGACGTACCTGTGG
This sequence comes from Lentzea sp. JNUCC 0626, assembly GCF_043632865.1. Taxonomy (NCBI): domain Bacteria; kingdom Bacillati; phylum Actinomycetota; class Actinomycetes; order Pseudonocardiales; family Pseudonocardiaceae; genus Lentzea; species Lentzea sp. JNUCC 0626. The sequence goes on along the minus strand of NZ_CP171635.1, from coordinate 7,552,011 downwards.
TTGGACGAAGACCACCCCCTGTCGGTTCCACCTCACGCTCAGTGTCGTTCCTGGTGGCGCACCGCGCTGATTCCGGTACGTTCCGCGACCGGGAGAGGACGCGACTCGATCTACTGCCTGGGGGAACACGTGAACGGCCCGTTGCCGCCTTATCAGCCGCACCATCCGCATCAGCAGCCTTATCCGTTCCCGCCTCATCCCGGGCCGCCATTTCAGACGCCTCCCAAGAAGCGGCGCACTGGATTGATCATCACGGCTGTGGTGGCGGTGGTGGTGGTGTTGCTGGGTGGTGGTGTCACCGCGGTTTTGTTGATCTCGGGTGAGGATCGGCCCGTTGTTGCCGAGAAACCTGGGCCCGCTGATGGTGATGTGCTCGAGCAGCGGACTTCGGCGGACGGGGTGATGTACGGCGAGGTGGCCGTGATCGATGCCTGCACTCTCATGCCTGCGTCGTTGCTCGAGGAGACCGGCTTCGGGGATGTGGCGAGAGGGGGCCACAGTCAGACGTACGTGCCCAGGTCTGTGCCTGCGGCGCTGGCCACGGTGAAAGGTGCGAACGACGGCATCACGGCGTGCCGGTACGACGTGCGGCAGGAGGGGCGGATCGACTTTCTGGCGATCTCGGTGGAGCAGGAGCCGTTCAGCGAGCCGCTGCCGGCCAGGGCGATCGGCGACGACGTCGCGGCGACCATCGGTGGTCTGCGGGCCTTCAAGGCCAAGGAGAAGAAGGAAGGCGACTTCTTCACGCGCATCCACAGCGCTGACGGCAGCGCCGCGGTGTACGTGAGCGCGGGACGGCTGAACGACAACAAGGGGTTCGACTACGAGGCGGCCCACGACAGGTTGCTCGAGAAGATCGCACTCAACTTCGCCGCGGCGCCCAAGGGGCAGACCAGGTTCGCGTACACCGGCCGCTATCAGAGCGTGCCGCCCGCCTGCGACATCCTCACGCAGGAGATCTTCGAAGAGGTCACCGGGAGCGAGGACTCGGGGGTGGTGCAGGCCGACATCTCCGAGAACGAGGTGTTGAAGGACCTCAAGAACGGCAAGTACGTGTACGTGACAGGGCAGATGTGCCAGCGGTCGACGCCCGAGTGGCACGTCCGCAAGCGCGGGAACAGCCTCGAGATGGACCTGTCCATTCACAGGGACGCCACGATGCCCCCGATCAACGAACCCGACTGCGACCCGAACTCCAGCTCACGGCGGCTCTTCGGCCCCGCCACGCCCGCGCCCGCGAAGATCGGGGACGGCGACGCGTGTGCGTTCTCGATCGGTGAGTCGCTGCAGTACTCCTTCAACGTCGGGCGGACGACGGTGCGCCTCTCCCCGTACGGGCCGTGGGTGCCGAAGGACCAGGAGGAGTTCGCGGTGAAGTTCGCGCCCGTGGCCCAGCGGCTCGCGGACGAGGTGCGGAAGGCGATCGGATAGGGCACAGGTTGTCGGGTGCGCGGCGACCTGAGCCCATAGCGTTGACCACGTGTTGGAGCGACTCAACGAGGCCATGGCCCGCATCGAGGACGACCTCGAAGGTGAGGTCGACGTCCGGGTGCTCGCGCGGATCGCGGGTACCAGCGAGTACCACTTCCGGCGCATGTTCAGTGCGTTGGCCGGGATTCCGATCAGCGAGTACATCAGGCGCCGGAAGCTCACCAAAGCGGCGAATGAGGTCCTTAGTGGACAGAGTTCGTTGTTGGACATCGCCGTCAGGTGGGGCTACGGGTCCAATGAGGCCTTTGCGCGGGCTTTCAAGGCCATGCACGGGGTTGGGCCTCAGGAGGCCCGGGCCAGCAAGAAGGTGTTGCGGTCGCAGCAGATCCTCACGTTCAGGTTGACCATCGAGGGGAGCATGAGCATGGAGTACCGGGTTGTGGAGAAGGAGGCGTTCCGCGTCGTCGGGCGGGGGACGCGGGTGCCGTTGGTGCATCTGGGGATGAACCCGGCGATCGTGGAGTTCGTCAAGGGCATCGGGATGCCGACGCTGGAACGGATGAAGGCGCTGAGCGACGGGGATCCGCAAGGGATGTTGGCGCTCACGTTCAACCAGGAAGGGGTCGAGGAGGGCTCGATGCTCGACTACTTCCAAGGGGTGGTGACGAGCCGGGAAGCGCCCGAGGACATGGAGACGCTCGACATCGAGAAAGGGACGTGGGCCGTGTTCACGGCTGAGGGGCCCTATCCGGAGACCATTCAGTACATGTGGCGGGACATCTACACGCAGTGGTTCCCGTCCAACAGTTACGAGAGTGCGGAAGGGCCGCAGATGTTGCGCACGCAGATCGACGGGGACCAGGCCAAAGCCGAGTTGTGGATTCCCGTCACCAGCTGAGGGCCAGGCGTTCCATCACGTCGCGGAGTTCCAGGACGGCCAGCCAGGACTGCGGAATGACGTCCACGCCGTCGCGGGCTCCTAGGATGTTGCCGCAGATCGAACCCGTCGAGTCGCTGTCGCCCGAGTGGTTGACGGCGATGCGCAACGCGGAGGCGAAGTCGTCGCCGACTAGGGCTGCGTGCAGGCCGATGGCCAGGGCCTCTTCGCCCACCCAGCCGCCACCCAGTGAGGACTCGATCTCCTCCGGGGTCAACGGGCCGAGCGTCATCACCTTGTCCAGCAACGAGGACTGCTCCTCGTGGCCGTCCCAGCGGACCAGTTCGGCACGAGCGACAGCAACGGCCGAAACCAGGTCCGCGCCGGACAGGAGAGCTTGGACGATCACGGCCAGCACGCCGGCGGACAGGTAGCCGCTGGGGTGGTGGTGGGTCATCCGGGCGGTGTCTACGGCCAGCGAGAAGACCTCGCGGACGTCTGGGGACCAGACGGCGACCGGGGCGGCTCGCATCACGCCGCCGCAGCCCTTGGAGTTGTTCTTTTCGTTGTGCTTCAAGGCCGTTATGCAGGTGTGGCCCGGTGCGCGGCGGGAGTGCAGGCGGCGGTCTGCCATCAGCCAGCCGTCGGAAGCGACCAGTGGGCCGCCTTGCGTGTGCAGCCAGCGCGCGTAGGCCGCCCGCACGGTCAGGCGTGGGTCCACGCCGTGGGTGCGGGCCACCAGCAGGCCTTCGAGGGTGAACAGCACCATCTGGGTGTCGTCGGTGATCTCCAGTGAGGGGAGGTCGACCACGCCGGCTGGGCCGTGGGAGCGGCGGATGTTGTCGATCGACGTGAACTCGATCGGCGCACCCAGACCGTCTCCCACGGCTCCTCCGAGCACGCAACCCAGGAGGCTCACGGCAGGGTGATCTTTCCTTCCACTGCCTTCAGGGCGATGTCCGAACGGTGGTGCGAGCCGGTGAGGTGGATGTCCGCGACGCGCTTGTAGGCGCGCTCGCGGGCCTTCGCCAACGACTTGCCGGTGCCCACGACGGACAGCACGCGGCCGCCGGTGGAGACCACGGCGCCGTCCTCGCGGCGGCGGGTGCCCGCGTGCAGGACGCCCTCGGCCTCGGCGCCGGTGATCGCGTCGCCGGTGCGCGGGCGGTTCGGGTAGCCCTCGGCCGCGACCACGACGGTCACCGCGTAGCCGTTCTCCCACTCCAGAGGCGCCAGGTCTCCCAGAGTTCCGTTGGCAGCGGCCAGGAACAAGGCGGAGATCGGCGACTTCAGCAGGGCGAGAACGGACTGCGTCTCGGGGTCGCCGAAGCGGCAGTTGAACTCGATCACCTGCACGCCGGAAGACGTCAGCGCCAGACCGGCGTACAGCAGACCGACGAACGGGGTGTCGCGGGCGCGCAGCTCGTCGACCACGGGCTGCACGCACCGCGTCACGATCTCCGAAACCAGGCCTTCCGGCGCCCACGGCAGGGGCGCGTAGGCACCCATGCCGCCGGTGTTCGGGCCCGCGTCGCCGTCGCCCACGCGCTTGAAGTCCTGCGCCGGGATCAGCGGCACCACGGACACGCCGTCGGTGACGCAGAACAGCGACACCTCGGGGCCGTCGAGGAACGATTCCAGCAGCACCGGGTGGCCGCCGTCGAGCAACGTCATCGCGTGCGCACGGGCCGCGGCCAGGTCGGACGTGACGACCACGCCCTTGCCGGCGGCGAGACCGTCGTCCTTCACGACCCACGTCGGCCCGAAGCGCGCGAGAGCGGAGTCCAGCCGGGCCGGGTTGTCCACGACCTCGCTGTGCGCCGTCGGCACGCCCGCCGCGTTCATGACGTCCTTGGCGAACGCCTTCGAACCCTCGATCCGGGCCGCCTCGCGGGACGGGCCGAAGCACGGGATGCCGAGGGCGCGGACCGCGTCAGCGGCCCCGACCACCAGTGGCTGTTCGGGGCCGATGACGACGAGGTCGGCCTTCCACTCCTTCGCGAGGCCTGCCACAGCCGCCGCGTCGGACACCTCCACGCCGTAGATCTCCGCGTGACCGGCTATGCCTGCGTTGCCTGGCGCGCACGCCAAAGCAGTCAGTTGCGGGTCGCGTGACAACGCGAGGACAAGGGCATGCTCACGGGCTCCAGACCCGATGACCAGGACGCGCACGATGACCCAGCGTAGTTCAGCCCAGCGCCTGCTTCGCCCCAGGGTGCAGCGGGACGGGGTCGGAGGCCGAGGCCTTGTCCCGAACGATGTCCTTCACGGCCGGGTGCACCTTCTCCAGGTCAGCCTTCTTGTCGAAGATCAACTTGGTTACGGCGCAAGCGTTGTTGGCCGCGAAGTCCTCCCGCACGAGGAGCAGGTTCGGCACCACGATCGTGGGAACTTCGGCCAGCCCGTAGGTCGCCGCGGGGATCGGCGCCGTGTCGTACACCGGCGAGATCTTCTTCATCTCCGGCAGCAACGGCGTGATGTCGATGAACTTCACCTTGTCCTTCATGGACGTGGTGATGTCCGTGATCTGCGGCGTGGGCAGACCGCCTGACCAAATGAGACCGTCGATGCTGCCGTCCTTCATGCCGTCCGCGGTCTTCGTCAGGTCGAGCCGCTGCGCCTGCACGTCGGAATCGATGTTGAGACCGGCCGTCTTCAACAACCGACCGGCGATCACCTCGGTGCCGGACTTCGGCGAGCCCGTCGAGATCCGCTTGCCCTTCATGTCCGCGATCGAGTTGATCCCGGCGTCCGCCCGCACCACGACCTGCGTGTAGTTCGGGTAGATCCGCGACAGGGCCGCGATCTTCTGCTTCTGCCCGTTGAACGCCCCGGTGCCGTTCACGGCGTCCGCGGCGGTGTCCGCCAGCGAGAACGCGATGTCGTACGTACCGGACACGAGTTGCTGAATGTTCTGAACGGACGCACCGGTCTCGGCCGCCGACGCCTTCAGCTTCGAGTTGTCGGAGATCAGCTTCGCCAGGCCTCCGCCGACCACGAAGTACACGCCACCGGAGTTGCCGGTCGCGATCGTGATCCGGCCGTCCGACGCCTCGCACGTCGCGCCACCGGACGAGGCGTCCGGCGTGGTGGGCGTGCGTTTGCCGCCACACCCGGAAACCACGAGCGCCAAAGCGATCGCGCCGATCGCGTACTTACGCAGCATCACGAACCCTCCCACGGGTCACCAGGTGGACCACCACGGCCGCCGCGAGGAACGCGGCCCCGATGGCGATCGTCAGCGGTTGCAGGTACAGCAGGAACAAGGCGGCCGGCGCGCACAGCACGCGTTCCGGCCAGCGCGCGGGACCGAACAGCCAGCCGCCGGTCAGCACGGCCAGCGCCGCGACCCCCAGCGCGGACGCTCCGAACGCCCACACCGAGTCGAGCAGCGGACCGCGCAGCAGCAGCGCCGAACCGGCGTCGGTCAGCACGAACGCCAGCGGCACGAGGAACGCGGGCAGCGTGTACTTCCACGTCTGCCACATGGTCTTCATCACGTCGCCGCCGGTCAGCGCGGCGGCGGCGACGGCCGCGAGGGCAGTCGGCGGTGTCACTTCGGACAACACCGCGTAGTAGAAGATGAACATCGCCGTCTCGGCCGGCTCGACGCCCAGCGTGATCAACGCGGGCCCGATCACGACCCACGAGATGATGAACGACGCCGTCACCGGCACGGCCAGGCCGAGCACCGACACCGCCACGGCCGCGAGCACCGCCGTCAGCATCAGCACCACGACGGGTTCGGACGTGAACACCGAAGCCAGGTCCACCAACGACCCCGCAAGCGCTTGCCCCAGCCCGGTCTTGGTGATCGTCGACGTCACCACACCGGCCGCCGCGCACACCGCGATCACCGGGAACGCCGACCGCACGCCCACCGACAGCGCGTCCGCGATCAGCCGCGGCCACTCCCGCCGGTGGTTGATCAACGCGAACAGCGCGGCCACGCCCGTCGCGTACACGACGGCCTTGTAGACGGGGATGTCCAGCGCCAGGAACACGATGATGATCCCGAGCGACAGGAAGTGGTACCAGCCGAGCTTGAGCACGTCGAAGAACCGCGGCGCGTCCACGTCGACCGGCCGGGCACCGAACCGCCGCGCGTCCGCCTCGACGGCCAGCGCGATGCCCAGGTAGTACAGCAGCGTCGGGATGATCGCCCAGACCAGCACCGACAGGTACGAGACCTCGAGGTACTCGGCGATGATGAACGCCGCCGCGCCCAGCGTGGGCGGCGACAGGATCGCGCCGATGCCGGACGCCGCGAGCAGCCCGCCCGCGTTCTCCTTGGGATACCCGGCTTTCTGCAGCATCGGCCACGTCACGGCGCCCAGCGACACGGTCGTCGCCGTGCCCGAACCCGACACCGTGCCCAGCAGGAAGCCGGCCGTGGCCGCGGTGCGACCGGGGGCCGTCCGCGACTTGCGGAACGCCGCGAAGCTGATGTCCACGAAGAACTTCCCGGCACCGGAGGCGTTCAGCACCGAGCCGTAGATCGTGAACAGCACGATGTAGGTCGCCGCCACGTCCAGCGGTGTGCCGTAGAAGCCGCTGGAGTCGTTGAAGAAACCGTTGATGATCTGCGGGAAGTCGACGCCGGAGTGCGATATCGACCACGACGGCGGCAGGAACCCGCCGTAGTAGGCGTAGGCGATGAACGCCAGGCACACCACCGGGAGCACCCAGCCGGTCGTGCGCCGGCAGGCCTCCAGGATCAGGACCAGCAGCACCGAGCCGACGATCACGTCCAGCGTCGTGAGCTGGCCCTGCCGGTTCAGGAACTCGTCGTAGCCGCCGAACAGCGGGTACGCGCCCGCCATGAACGACAGCCCCGCCAGCACCCAGTCCCACCACGGCGGCGTGTGTCCGCGGCCGTAGGCGAGGAACACCAGCGGCAGCGTCACCGCCAGGAAGATGATCAGGTAGTACTGGCTTCCCTTGGCGAACGGGAAGAACACCTGCTTGAGCACCAGCAGTGCGATCAGCAGGCCGCAGATCCACAGCGCTCGTTCCCATCGGGGGGAGAGCGAACGCGACGGCATCTCCTCGTCGTGCTCCGCGACGATGCGGGCGAGGTCCGGGTTGGCCACGGATCGACCGTACTGTGGGGCCGATCACAGCCCCAGAGGATCAATCCAAAGGGACTGCAAAGACTGCGAGGCCAGCCAGAACACGCAGAATGAGCAGCATGCACGGGCCTGAACTTCTGCTGCTGCTCCTCGGGGCGTTGATCGTCACGGCGATCGCGCGCCGGCTCAACTGGTCGTCACCGCTGGTGCTGGTCGCCGTCGGTCTCGTGGTCTCGTTCATACCGGGCGTGCCCGAGTTCGAACTCGACCCGCACCTGATCCTGCTGGTGGTGCTGCCGCCGCTGCTCTACAGCGCCGCGCTGGACAGCTCCTACCTCAACATCAGAGCGAACCTGCGGCCCATCGGCCTGCTCGCGGTCGGGCTCGTGCTGTTCACGACGCTGGTCGTCGGCGTCGTGGCCAAGCTGGTGTTCCCGGACCTGCCGTTCGCCGCCGCGCTCGTGCTGGGCGCCGTCGTGGCGCCACCCGACGCCGTCGCCGCGGTCGCGATCGGCCGCAAGCTCGGCCTGCAACGGCGGGCCATGACGTTGCTGGTCGGCGAGAGCCTGATCAACGACGCCACGGCGCTCACGGCGTTCAAGGTCGCGGTGGCGGCCGCGGTGGGCACCGCCATGGCCCCCTGGCAGGGTGTCGGGCTGTTCCTGCTGGTCACCGCTGGTGGCATCGGGGTCGGTCTGGTCGTGGGCGTGGTGGTCAGGTTCCTGCGCAAGCGGCTCTGCGAGGGCGTGCTGGAGAGCGCTCTCGGCCTGCTCGTGCCGTTCGGTGCCTACCTGCTCGCCGAAGAGGTCGCGCACGTCTCCGGCGTGCTCGCGGTCGTCGTGGCGGGCCTGTACGTCGGCCACCACTCGCCGCGCGGCCGGTACTCGACCCGGCTGCAGGACGCGGCCCTCTGGAAGGCACTCGACGTGCTGCTGGAGGCGTTCGTCTTCGCGCTCATCGGGCTCCAGGTGTCGACGATCATCCAGGACGTGGAGCTGGACACCGCCCTGCTGCTCGGGGCCGGCGCGGTGCTGCTCGCCGCGATCCTGGCGCGCTTCGTCTGGATGTACCCGGCGACGTACGTGCCGTGGTACCTGTCGAAACGCCTGCGCGGCAAGGAACGCGAACCGCACCTCGGGCAGGTGACGGTGATCGCCTGGACCGGCATGCGCGGGGTGGTGACGCTCGCCGCGGCCGCCGCGATCCCTCCGGACATGCCGGGCAGGAGCATCATCCTGTTCTGTGCCTTCGTGGTCACGGTCGCGACGCTGCTGTTGCAGGGCATGACGTTGCCGTGGCTGATCAACAAGATCGGCTTCGCGGGCGACGACGCGCGCCAGGACGCGTTGGCGGAGGCGCAGGTGCAGCACCGGGCGGCGCAAGCGGCCGTGACGCGCCTGGACGAGGAGGTCGAGGACGTTCCCGACCACGTGCGCGACCAGCTGCGCGCGCTCGCCGAGCACCGGGGCAACGCCGCGTGGGAGCGCCTGGGGCGCCAGGAGGACGAGAACCCGGCGGCCGCTTACCGCAGGCTGCGGCGGGTGATGCTGGGCGCCGAACGTGACGAGTTCGTCAAGGCCCGCGACGCCGGTGAGATCGACGACGAGGTGCTGTTCCGGGTGATGCGGGAACTGGACTTGGAGGAAGCCGCACTTTCCCGTGAATAGCCGTTCACCTGCATTTCGTGTTGCGATGCTTGGGTGCGCTCTCAACACGAAATGGGAGGTCGATCGATGTATCGGAGAGGTCTAGCCGCCGTAGTGCTCGTGTTCGCCGGTGCGGTGGTGGCGTCCCTGCCCTCCGCCTCGGCACACGACGACAAGGGCCCGATCGTCATCGGGCACCGCGGTGCATCGGCGTACCGGCCGGAGCACACGCTCGCCGCGTACGAACTCGCCGCCCGCATGGGCGCCGACTTCATCGAGCCCGACCTGGTGCCGACCAAGGACGGCAAGCTGGTCGCCCGGCACGAGAACGAGATCGGCGGCACCACCAACGTCGCCGAGAAGCCGCAGTTCAAGGACCGGCAGAAGACCAAGACGATCGACGGCGTCGCGGTCACCGGCTGGTTCACCGAGGACTTCACGCTGGCCGAGCTGAAGACGTTGCGCGCCAAGGAACGCATCCCGGCGATCCGCCCGCGCAACACCCTCTACGACGGCCGGTTCGAGATCCCGACGCTGCAGGAGGTCATCGACCTCTCCCGGCGGCTGTCCCGCGAACTGCACCGCGAGATCGGCATCTACCCCGAGACCAAGCACCCGACGTACTTCAAGTCGATCGGTCTCGCGCTGGAGCCGAAGCTCGTCGACCTGCTCAACCGCAACGGCCTGAACCGCAGCAGCGCCAAGGTGTACGTGCAGTCGTTCGAGGTCGCGAACCTCAAGGAGCTCAACCGCTCGCTGCGGGTGCCGATCGTCCAGCTCGTCAACGGCTCCGGCCAGCCCTACGACTTCGTGGTCGCCGGCGACAAGCGCACCTACGCCGACCTGGTCACCCCTGCCGGGCTGCGCGAGGTGCGGTCGTACGCGGACGGCGTCGGCCTCACCAAGGACATCATCATCCCCAGGGACGCCAACGGGTTCCTGAAGGCGCCGACCACCATCGTGAAGGACGCCCACAAGGTCGGTCTGACCGTGCACTCCTGGACGTTCCGCAACGAGAACTCGTTCCTGCCCGCGGACTTCCGGTCCTCGACCGACCCGGCCGCGTACGGCCGGGCCTTCGAGGAGTACGAGATGTTCTTCGAGCAGGGCATCGACGGCGTGTTCGCGGACAACCCCGACACGGCCGTCGAGGCCAAGGTCAAGCGCTAGCGAGTTGAAGCGTGCGGTCCTTGTCCAGCAACCCGCGTTGCTTCAGCAGGGGCCGCACGCCCTCACCGAACCAGTACGCCTCTTCGAGGTGCGGGTAGCCGGAGAGCACGAACTCCTCGATGCCGACGGAGTGGTACTCCTCGATCAGGTCCGCGACCTCGGCGTGCGATCCCACCAACGCCGTTCCCGCGCCACCGCGCACCAGTCCGACGCCCGCCCACAGGTTCGGGTAGATCTCCAGACCGCGCACGCCCCGGCTGAGGTCACCGCCGTGCAACGCCAGCATCCGTTGCTGGCCAACGGATTCCGACGCACCGAGCTGCGCCTGCGCCTGCGCGACCGCCGCCGGGTCGAGCGCGTCCAGCAGCTTCGCGGCCGCCGCCCACGCCTCCGCCGAGGTGTCCCGGCTGATGGTGTGCAGCCGGATGCCGAACCGGATCGGCCGGTCCGTCAACGCCCGCACCCGCGCGATCTTCTCCGCCACATCCGCCGGCGGTTCGCCCCAGGTCAGGTAGACGTCGGCGCGCGCGGCCGCGACCGGCAGAGCGGCGTCCGACGAGCCACCGAAGTAGATCGGCGGCACCGGGTCCGGCACGGCCAGCGCGGTCGCGTCCTGCACCTGGTAGTGGTCGCCGTGGAACGTGAACGGCTTGCCCGTCCAGATGCCGCGCACGACCTGGAGGAACTCGTCGGTGCGCGCGTACCGCTGGTCCTTGTCGAGCCAGTCGCCGAACCGTTGCTGCTCAACGGAATCGCCGCCGGTCACGACGTTGAGCAGCAACCGCCCGCGCGAGATCCGCTGGTAGGTCGAGGCCATCTGGGCGGCCAGCGTCGGCGAGAGCACGCCCGGCCGGAACGCGACGAGGAACTTCAGGGTCTTCGTCTGCGCGATCAACGCGGCCGTGGTCAGCCAGGCGTCCTCGCACCACGTGCCGGTCGGCGTGAGCACGCCGGTGAACCCGACCTGCTCGGCCGTCCGCGCGATCTGCGCCAGGTAGTCGATGTCCGGCTCACGACGTGCCCCGGCGGCGGGCGCGCGGTTGGCGTGGAAGTGCTCCACGACCGTGCGGCCGTCACCGGACGTCGGCAGGAACCAGTGCAGTGTGATGCTCATGCGAGATCTCCCTGGAACCGCGTGTCGACGAACTTCGCGAAGTCGACCTTGCCCGGCAACGTCTTGTCCTCGGTGAACGCGTCCGCGAGTTCCTGCTCGGACCTGATCACCGTGTCGTCCAGCTTCACCACGGTGTCGCCGTTGCGGTTCACGGCGGCCAGCGCGACGTCGTACTTGAGCCCGGTCTCGGTGGACCACGCCTTCGCCCACTCCTCGCGGTGCGTGTCGGCCCACTTCTGCGCCTTGTAGTACCGGATCAGGTACTCCTTGATCGCCGGGTTCTTCCCCTTGTCGTCCAACGCCTTCTTGCCGGCGACCTGGAAGCCGTAGCCGTTCGACTTGCCCTCGCCGGTGGTCAGCACGCGCGCCTTGGCCTCCTGCTGCGCCTGCGCGGTGTAGGGGTCCCAGACGGCCCAGGCGTCGACCTTGCCCTGGGTGAACGCGCCGTAGGCGTCGGCGGGCTGGAGGAAGTTCAGCGTGACGTCCTTGGTGGTGAGACCGGCCGCGCGCAACGTCAGCAGGATCTGGCCGTGGGCGGAACTTCCCTTCGCCACGGCGATGTTCTTGCCCCTGAGGTCGTTGACCGACCGCAACGGCGAGTTCTCCGGCACGAGGATCGCGTCGGCCTCGACCTGGCCCTTCGAGACGCCGACGGCGGCGATCTTGGCGTTCGCGGCGGCGGCGAAGATCGGCGGGGTGTTGCCGACCGCGCCGATGTCGATCGCGCCGGCGGAGGCGGCCTCGAGCAGCGGCGGGCCGGAGGTGAACGTCGACCACTCGATCTTGTACGGGAAGTCGTTCAGCAGACCGGCGGCCGTCAGCACGGACTTGGCGCCGCCCTTCTGGTCGCCGACCTTCAGCACGACGTCGGCGGCGGGCGTGTCCTGGGACTGGGTCGCCGTCGAGCAGCCGGTGGTGAAGAGGATCGCGGCGAGCAGGGTGAGCCAGCTTCGGTTAGGCGGCTTCTTCAACTTCGACTCCCAGGTCGGCGAGCACGCGAGTGCGTTGCTCCACAACGGAGGCCCGGCGACGCGGGCGGGGGTGGTCGACGTGGTGCGTGGCGACGATCCGGCCCTCGTCGAGCACGAGGATCCGGTCGGCCAGCAGCAACGCCTCGTCGACGTCGTGCGTGACGAGCAGGACGGCGGGCTGATGCCTGCGCCACAGGTCTTCCACCAGGTGGTGCATGGCCAGGCGGGTCAACGCGTCGAGCGCGCCGAACGGTTCGTCCAGCAGCAGCACGTCCGGTTCGCGGACCAGCGCGCGGGCGAGCGAGACCCGTTGCGCCTCACCGCCGGACAACGTGAGCGGCCACGCGTCGGCGTGATCGGTGAGCCGCACCTCCTCCAGCGCCTTGAGAGCGACCGCCCGGCCGTCCGGCCTGTGCAGACCGAGCGAGATGTTGCGCCAGACCTTGCGCCACGGCAGCAACCTCGGCTGCTGGAACGCGATCGACACCGTGCCGGGGACCTGGGCCGTGCCTTCGACGTCCCGGTCGAGGCCCGCGAGGATCCGCAGCAACGTCGACTTGCCGCACCCGCTGCGTCCCAGCAACGCCACGAACTCGCCGGGCTCGACCTCCAGGTCGATGCCGTCCAGCACCGTCCGCGCGCCGAACGCCTTGTGCAGGCCGCGCACGCTCACCGCTTTTGCCATCGCAGAACCCTCCTCTCCAGCAGCCGCACCAGGGCGTCGGTCGTCAGGCCGAGCAGCGCGTAGACCACGAGGCCGACGACCACGACGTCGGTGCGGAGGAACTCACGGGCGTTGTTGATCAGGAAGCCGAGACCCGCGTCGGCGTTGATCTGCTCGCCGACGATCAGCGACAACCAGGCCGTGCCGAGCGCGATCCGCAGTCCCACCAGGGTTTGTGGCACGGCGGACGGCAGCACGACGTGCACGACCCGTTCGATCCGGCTGTACCCGAGCACGCGGGCGGCCTCGAGCAGGCCGGGATCGGTCTGCCGGATGCCCGCGTGCAGGTTGAGGTAGAGGGGGAACGCGACACCGGCCGCGACCAGCGCGAGCTTGGGTTCCTCGCCGATGCCGAACCACAGGATGAACAACGGGATCAGGCCGAGGTGCGGCAACGTCCGCAGCATCTGCACCGGCGGGTCGAGCAATGTCTCGCCCCAGCGGGAAAGGCCGGACGCGAGCCCGAGAACGACACCGATCAAACCGCCGATGAGAAACCCGAATAGAACGCGCGTGATGGACACCGCGAACGCTTCGCCCAATTGGCCGTCGGCGATGAGCTCACCGGCGGATTCGGCGACCGTGAGCGGAGACGCGAGTTTGTCGGGTGACAGCACACCCGTTGAGCTGGCCAGTTGCCACAGCAGAACCAGCGCCACCGGGCTGATCCACCGCAGTGGCAGCTTGAACTTCCGCGCCTGAACAGGCGGCGCGGATTTCGGCCGCGCGGCCACTCCTGCAATGGACAAGGTCATGGGCGGAAGTACAGGCGAGCCCACGAGACGAGTCAACGACGCCCAAATCGTGAAAATACATCGCAACACGAGATGATCCCCGCACGGACATTTTCCCGCCAACGGCCGAGTGACAAGTGCGGTCCTTGACGATCAACATGCAGGCATGGTTTCGGAGGGGGACAGACCGAGGGTGCCTTCTGGCACCACTTTGCGGTTCGCGTCGCTGGTGCTGCTGGCGGTCGCGACGACGCTGCTGATCTTCGGGGTGTACGCGTCCGTGTGGTCGGCGCCCACCTCGCTCGACAACGCCCGGTGCCAGGTGCAGTCCGGGCTGTACCTCACGTCGACGCTCGAGGTCGATCCCGACGAGTCCAAATGGGACGGTTATCGGTCGTGCATGGCGACGTTCCTCGGCAGCCGCGCGGGGTGGCTCGCCGGCGGGCTGGTGCTGCTGGCCGGGGTGGCCCTGCTGATCTACGCGCTGCGCCCGGCGTGGCTGCGGTACCGGCGGAACCTCGTTCCCGTGCCGGAGGAACTGGTCGAGCCGCTCGCCGCACTGGTCGCGGAGGCCGGGCTCACCAGGGCGCCGACGTTCCTGCTGGACCGGACGAACATGCGCGCGGGTGGCGTCGCGTTCGGCACTCACGGGCGCAAGTACGTCGCGCTCAACGTCGGCATGATGGCGTTGCGCCGCATCGAACCCGAGCAGTTCCGCACGATCGTGCTGCACGAACTCGCGCACGTCCGCAATGACGTCACGATCACGTACGCGACGCTCGCGATCTGGCGCGCCTACGTCGTCGCGGTGCTGGCGCCGTACCTGCTCACGCTGCTGCAGCCGCTGTGGAGGGTCACCCCGTTCCGGATGCCCCGGCTGCCGGACAGCTCCTACACCTGGGCCGTGCTGTGGCACCTGATCACGCTGGTGGGCCTGGTGTTCGCCGCCCGCGTCGCCGTGCTGCGAGCGCGGGAGAAGCACGCCGACGCGCTGGTCGTGCGCTGGACCGGTGATCCCGACCCGTACCGGCTGCTGCCGCACCCCGGACGGCTGCGCCGCTGGCTCGGCCACCACCCGTCGCCCGCTCGCCGGCTGGCCGTCATGCGGGACCCGAAGTCGTTGCTGCGACCGGGTTTCTGGGAGACGCTCGGCAGCGCCGCGGCGATCCAGGTCGCGTGGCGGCACGTGCTCGCGGGGCTGCAGGAGCTGACCTGGTACCACGAGGGCAACGGGTCGCACCTGATCATGCGCATCGCCTGGGCGGTGCCGATCGGCCTGCTCATCGGGCTGGTGGCGTGGCGGGGAGCGGCGTTCGGGCCGCGCCGGGGCACGTTCGCGCTGCCCGGACTCGCCGTCGGTCTCGGGATCGTGCTCGGCGACCGGCTGGAGGCGTACAACTTCGTCCCGATCACCTTCCACACCGTCATCGCCTCGCTCGCACTGGTGGGGACCGCCGTGCTCCTGACGGTCTGGGCCGGGTACTGCGCGACGCTCGTGCGCACCCGATGGCACGGCTGGGTCCTCGCGTTGTCGGTGGCCCTCGCCGCGTATTCGCTGTTGTCCTGGAACAACGAGATCCGCATCGCCGAGGTGTTGTGGCGCAACAGCATCGTGCCGATCCTGGATCTGGTCGACGAGCCGGTGGTCAAGGCCGTGGTGGCCCCGTTCGTGGTGAACCTCAACCGCGTGCCGACGGTGGTCGTGGTGGCGTTGCTGTGGCTCGTGCCGCTGCTGCTGCGACGCGAGTTCCCGAGGGTCGCCGCGCTGGCCGGCGGGATCGGCGGGTTGCTCGCGGCCGGGGCGGTGGCGTTGCTCGGCTCGGTGGGCTCGCCGCTGGAGTCCACGGCCTGGCAGGTCGTCGCGATCGTGGCCGTGGTGGCCGTCGTGGTGCCGGTGGCGCGGCTGGACCGGGTGGGCGCGCTGCTCGCGGCGTGGCTGATCGGGTTGACCGGCACGGCGGCGATCTGGCTGACGCACCTCGACGGGTCCGAAGTGGACAGCGTCCTGGCGACGCGCCCGCACCAGGTCCTGCCGGTCCTGGGAGTGCTCGCGGCCCTCGCCGCGGGTGGCTGGGGCCTCCAGCGCGGTTACGAGCGCTCACGGCCGTTCTGGGCGGTCGCGATCGCGGTCCTGGGCGTGGCGGTGTCGCTGTGGTGGCCGAGGGCCGAGGAGGACGCCGTGTCGTTGCAGCCGCCGTTGCCCACCGAGACGCGGGTGAACACCGACGAAGCGGTCAACACCTGGATCTACGGCGGCGGCTGGGACCGGATGATGGCCGTGGTGAAGGCGCAGGACCAGGTGTTCGCGGGCGTGCGGGCCGCGGACCCGGCGGCGATCGCCACCGGGTGCGAGGCGCTCGGGCCCGTGCTGCGCGAACCGTTCCCGCTGCCGCCGGACCCGAAGATCGCCACGTCGTGGACGGAGGGCTTGCGGGCCATGGAGAACGGCACCCGCTCGTGCCTCGTCGTGTTCCGCGACAAGGGCGCCGACGACGGCACGATGGCGAGTGAGTTCATCAAGGGCCTCGACCAGCTGGAGGCCACGCAGACCGCGCTGGTCGAGGCCCAGAAACGGGCTCTCAGCTGAGCACGTCGTGGCGGACGATCGTCTGGTCGCGGCCGGGGCCGACGCCGATCGCCGAGACGCGCGCGCCGATGATGCTCTCGAGGTGCTCGACGTACGCCTTGGCGTTCGCGGGCAGCTCGTCGAACGTGCGGCAGTGCGAGATGTCCTCGAACCAGCCCGGCAGCTCCTCGTAGACCGGGACGGCGTGGTGCACGTCGGTCTGCGTCATCGGCATCTCGTCGACGCGGCGACCGTCCACTTCGTACGCGACGCAGACCGGCACCTTCTCGAGGCCCGACAGCACGTCGAGCTTGGTGAGGAAGTAGTCGGTGATGCCGTTGACGCGGCTCGCGTACCGGGCGATCACGGCGTCGAACCAGCCGGTGCGGCGGCTGCGGCCGGTGGTGACACCGAACTCGCCGCCCTGCTTGCGCAGGTACTCGCCCTGGTCGTCGTTGAGCTCGGTCGGGAACGGACCGGAGCCGACGCGGGTCGTGTACGCCTTCAGGATGCCGATCACGGTGCTGATGCGGGTCGGGCCGACGCCCGAGCCGACGGTCGCGCCACCACTCGTGGGATTCGACGACGTGACGAACGGGTAGGTGCCGTGGTCGACGTCGAGCAGCGTGCCCTGCGAGCCTTCGAGCACGACGATCTCGTCGCGGTCGAGCGCCTGGTTCAGCAGCAGGCGGGTGTCGGCGATGCGGTGCACGAAGTGCTGACCGTGCTCGAGCACCTGGTCGACGACCTGCTCGGGGTCGAGCGCCTTGCGGTTGTAGACCTTGACCAGCACCTGGTTCTTGAAGTCCAGGGCGGCCTCGACCTTCTGCCGCAGGATCTTCTCGTCCAGCAGGTCCTGCACGCGGACGCCGACGCGGGCGAGCTTGTCCTGGTAGGCGGGGCCGATGCCGCGACCGGTCGTGCCGATCTTCGCCTTGCCCAGGTAGCGCTCGGTCACCTTGTCGATGGCCACGTGGTACGGCATGATCAAGTGCGCGTCCGACGAGATCAGCAGACCGCTGGTGTCGACGCCCTTCTCCTCCAGGCCCGCGAGCTCCGTGAGCAGCACGCCGGGGTCGACCACGACACCGTTGCCGATCACGTTCTTCACGCCGGGCGTGAGGATGCCGGACGGGATCAGGTGCAGGGCGAACTTCTGACCGTCCGGGAGGACGACGGTGTGACCCGCGTTGTTGCCGCCCTGGTAGCGAACGATCCACTGGACACGCTCACCGAGGATGTCGGTGGCCTTGCCCTTGCCCTCATCGCCCCACTGGGCACCGATCAGCACGACGGCCGGCATGTGAAACTCCAAGCACTTGGACTGGTTCGAGCGAATGCCGGTAAGTGAGGGTAGACCAGGAGATGACCGTGCGCGGAATCGTGTTGGCCTGCGGAAACACGCAGTTGCCAATGATCGCTCAACGTGACGACGTGGTGGCCGTCCCAGCACGCCCCGGCAAGGACCACGTAGATCAACATCTGGACGCTGATCGACTGGTCGTCGCAGGCACCGACGCGGACCTCGCCGCGGTCGCGTTGCGGTTGCTGCGCAAGGAGAAGCTCGGTTCGGTGGCACTCGGGTACGTGCCCGTCGCCGATTCGTCCGTTGCCGCGCTTTGGGGGCTTTCGACCGACCCTTCGCGCGCGTTGGACGTCGCCCTGAACGGTGACGTTGATCCCGTTCCGCTCGTCCGCGACGACGTCGGCGGCGTGTTGGTCGGGCTCGGCGTGTTGTCGCCCGTGCGTGGCGTTGGTTACAGCGACGCGGACAACGTGCTGCGCGGGCAGGCGTCCCGAGTCGAGTGCACCCCCGACCCCGAGGGCGGCCTCGGGTTGGAGATCCGGATCGTCAACAAGCGGCTGATCGGGTCGAAGGTCCGGACGAGCCGGCCGCGAGCGTTCCAGCTCGGCTGCCTGCCCACGACGGTGGTCCTGGACGGCGTGAAGCACCCGCGCCCGATGGACAAGTGGACCTGGTACCGCCACACCGAGGACTTGAGGCTCGTCCGAGGGCTCTAGTAGTCCGCCTTTCATTCACTTGAGGGTCACTCGAAGGCATTGCGCAATTTCATAATGTGACTGAGGGTAGGTCCCGATCACTTTCCAACAAGGAAGGTCGGGACGATGTCAAAAGTTAACCGAATCATTGGTGTTTCAGTTGCCGCACTGGCACTGACCTTTGGTTTTGTTACCCCTGCACTGGCGACACCACCGAACATCCCCAGCACCGCCACGGCCAAGTCGGAATTAGCCGGACTCACCGTCCGCGCTGATGGTTCGATGACCGGCTATTCGCGCGACAAGTTCCCGCACTGGATCACCCAGTCGGGTTCTTGCAACACGCGCGAGGCCGTGTTGAAGCGCGACGGCACCAATGTCGTGACGGACTCCTCGTGCGCCGCCACCTCGGGCCGCTGGTTCTCGCCGTACGACGGCGCGACCTGGTCAGCGGCCTCCGACGTGGACATCGACCACATCGTCCCGCTCGCCGCGGCCTGGCGTTCGGGCGCGTCGTCGTGGAGCACCGCGCAGCGCCAGTCGTTCGCGAACGACATGTCGGGCCCGCAGCTCATCGCCGTCACCGACAACGTCAACCAGGCGAAGGGCGACCAGACGCCCGCGACCTGGAAGCCTCCGCTGACGTCCTACTGGTGCACCTACGCCAAGATGTGGGTACACACCAAGTACCGCTGGAGCCTCAGCGTGAACTCGGCGGAGAAGACCGAACTGACGGGCATGCTCGGAAGGTGCTGATGGCGTCCCACTCCACGCTCTTCGTGGCAGGCCCCGGTGGCGTGATGACCGACGAGGTCGGCGTCGTCACCGGAGACCTCGAACTGTGCACGGAACTCTCCGAGGACGGAAAGCTCCGCGCACTGGTCCGCTACGAGGGCGCGGAGGAGTGGTACGCGATCACGGGCGGTTCGTGCGTTCTGGCCGACCCTCGTGATCACGAGCAGGTGCACTCTCTTCTGCACGGCCTCCTGCACCGGCCGGAGGGCTGAGCGGCGGCAACGCCTCCATCGCCTCGCTCCGGCTCAACCCGGTCGCCTGCAACAGATCGACCGCAACACTGCGGATCTGGGCCAGCACGACCTTGGACGAGAACCCGTCCCCGCCGAGGCGCCGCGCGGTGAGATTCCGCGCGGCGTCCCGCACGGCCTCCCGCGTCTGCTTGGGCTCCTTGCCCTTCTCCAACTCACCCTTGAGGCACTCCACGGCCTTCGCGTACTCGACGAGCACCTCAGGCACCCCGTCCGGAATCCGCTCGTCGGCCTTCAACGCGGCCATGGTCCGCCGAGCCAACACCCGCGTGTTGCGAATCGCGTAGTCCACCGGCCCAGCCGCCGTCTGATACCGACTGAGCTCGTCTTTCGACCGCCACCGAATGGGCGCGATCTTCGCGATCTCACTACCGGTCTGCAACGCGGCCTTGTAGTCGTCGATGGCACCCTGACTGGTCCTGAGCTCGGCCAACACCCCAGCCGCCTTGACCGCGTCCTTCTCCTCAAGCGCCCGAGCGATGTTCGTGAGCGCCCCGCTAAGCGTCGCCGTCAGCATCTTGAGCTGCCGCTGCGCCACCGTCACGGGGTTGGCGGGGATGAGGGCCGCCACAGCCAACCCCACGAGCCCGCCGGTCAACGCGTCGATCATCCGGTCGAACCCGCCCCCGGCACTGGGCGGCAGCAGCGTCGCCACCAGCACCGCACTGCTCCCGGCCTGCAGGGCGATGACCGACCCACCGTCCAGCAGCACCGCCGCCGACATGGCGAGCGCCACCACCAACGCGATCTGCCAGGGCCCACTGCCGATCCACCCGATCAGCGCGTCCCCGACCCCCACCCCGACCGAGACGCCGACGACCAGTTCGCCCACGCGGCGGAGCCGTTGGCCCAGCGACACACCGAGGCACACGACCGCTGCGATCGGGGCGAAGAAGGGGTGCGCGTGCCCGATGACCATCGTCGCCACCAGCCAGGCGATGCCAGCGGACAGTCCGCACTGGACGATCGGCAAGGCAGCCGCGCGCCACCGACCGAGCCCCCGCCCGACCGCATCCCTGACCGCGCCCACGCCTTCACCTCTGGTTCCGCTCGACTCTGCCGCCGCCAGTCTTGGGCCAACGGGACCGGGTCACAACCTGCGGAGCCGCCAGGGTCAGGGGAGGAAGCAACATCACAACAGCGGCGAGCTTCGGGAACCCGACGTCGGGGACGATGGCGGCATTTCGCCCGCAGAGGGGCCGGGCCGCTCGCAAGGGGTGCGGCGGTGAGGTGGAGGAGGGGTGAGGGCGAAGGCGCAGGGGTGTGCGGGGTTGGCCTGACCGACGCGATGCCGAAGGCGAGCCGACCCGACGGCGAAGCCGAGGTGCTCTTGGCTTTTGTCTTTGCCCTTAGCCAAGAGGCTTCGGCGGTGGGGTCCCATCACGAGTCGCGCCACAGCTCTTGCTGCACCTGGACAGGGGTGTCAAACGGACACGCTTTTCGTCCGTTTGACACCCCTGTCCAGGTGTGGCCCGCTCTTGGTGCGGCTTGTGATGGGACCCCACCGCCAACGCAACCACACTACGAAACAGGCAGCCGCCCAACACAAACAGGCGTGCCATCAACCCGCGAGCGGCGCTGGCCCCCTGATCAGATTGCCGGGGTCTGGGGCAGAGCCCCAGGGAACGCACGCAAGCCGAGGTCGCCGCCCGCAAAGCGACCACCTACGGACAGAGCGTCAGGAAAGCCCCAACGCAGCAGGCGCCTTCGGGTCGGAATCAGCCAGGAACTTGGAGCAGCGGTCCCACTCCTCGTCCTCCCCGATCTCCCGAGCCGCCAACGCCAACGCACCAAGCGCCCGCAAAAACCCCTGGTTAGGCCGGTGATCCCAAGGCACAGGCCCAAACCCCTTCCACCCGGACCGACGCAACTGATCCAGCCCGCGGTGATACCCAGTCCGCGCATACGCGTAAGCGGCTACAGGGTCACCGGCGTGCAGGGCACGCTCAGCCAGCAGCGCCCAGGCCTCGGAGAAATCAGGGTAAGCGCGAACGATCTTGGCGGGGTCAGTCCCACCGTCAGCAGCGGCCTGAGCCTCTGGACGGTCAGGAAGACGAGTCGGCTCGGGCCCGAGGAGGTTCTCAACCATGCCGTCCATCGTGCCGCATGCGACGAAACGGGCTAGACGAACATCCGCACCACGGCGGCGATGACGGCCAGCATCAGCGCGGTCACGAGCACGCCGGCGATGATCCGCTGCTTCGTGGTCGCCTTGTAACGGTCGTCGATGTCAGATGAGCTCATGGCCGTGCACCTTGCCGAGCCGGACCACAGAACTTCAACCTCGTTCACTCCATCGTGCACACGAATCGGAAACATCAGGGTAAAACCAGGGGCATTCGCGCTGTCTGAACCCCACACGTGCGCTCATGATGTGCGGATGATCCAGGGGGCAAGGGACTTCAGGGCAAAGTACTGGGCACGTGGCGCCCCCGGCAGGGAGACGCCGCAGGAGCTCACGCGCCTGCTGTACAAGTGGTGGCTGGTCGGTCTGCTGCTCAAGCTGATCGGGTCGTCGTGGGACGTCAGCTGGCACTTCAAGTGGTTGCGCGACGACCTCGCGCCGCCGCACCTGATCAACACGGTCGGCACGGTCATCGTGGTGGGGCTCACGCTGTTCCACACGTTCACCGGGTACGGCGGGGACAAGCTGACGATCCGGTTGATGCAGGTGGGGTCGGGGATCTTCCTCATCGCGCTGCCGATCGACGTCATCAACCACCGGATCAACGGGCTCGACATCACGAGCTGGAGCGGGTCGCACGCGCTGCTGTACCTCGGCACCGCGGTGATGCTCGCCGGGGCGATCCGCGGGTGGATGCAGAACTACCCGCAGGGCCGCGCGTACACGCTCGGGCTGGCCGCGTTGTGGTTCTTCTTCCTGGAGAACGTCTGGTTCCCCAACCAGCACCAGGAGTACGGCGTGCGCGCGTTGCAGGCGTACGACAGCGGCAAGGCAGAAGCCGAGCCGATCCTGCTCCAGTTCGCCGCCGACCAACTCGGCATCCCCGTGGGCCGCGAGGCGGTGGTGCACTTCGCGTTGCCCATCGCGGACTGGGTCTACCCGGTGTGGGGGCTCGTGGCCGCTGCGCTCGTGCTGGTGGTCGCGCGCCGGACGATCAACCGCAAATGGGCAGCCACTGCGGTCGCCGCCGGGTACGTCGCTTACCGGTGCCTGATCTGGCCGATGCTCGCCGGGATCGACTTCCCGAAGTCCGCGGTGCCGCTGTTCCTCGTCCTCGTCGGGCTCGCGATCGACGCGGCGCACGCGGTCGAGATGCCGACGCCCGCCAAGGCGGTGCTCGGGTCCGCTGCCGTCACGACGGTCGGGTACGTCGGGATCTGGTTCCAGCAGGAGTACCTGTGGGGGCCGCCGATCTCGTTCTCGTCGGCTGCGGTCACGGCCGTGCTGCTGGCGGTGCTGTGGACGGCCGGCGATCTGCTGATCCGCAGGCCGGCGGCCTTCACGCGTCGAGCTGGGCTGACAGCCTCGTCGTGATCCGGCCGAACAGGTCGGCCAGCGGCTCGCCGACATCCCGTCCGAACTCGGTCAGCCCGTAGGTGACCTGGGGCGGGGTCGTCGGCTCGACCCTGCGCCAGATCAGGCCGTCGGCGACGAGGCCGCGCAACGTCTGGGACAGCATCTTCTCGCTGATGCCGACGATGCTCTCGCGCAGCTCGAAGAACCTCAGGTCGTTGGTCTGCAACGAGATCAGCACCCAGATGCCCCAGCGACTGGTGACGTGATCGACCATCTCGCGCGCGGGGCAGGTGGTGTGAAACACCTCATACCGGCCCGTCGGACCGGTCAGCGTGAACTGCTTTCCGACCTCCACGTCCGGAGCTTACCTCCAGGTACGTCCTTACGAAAAGTAAGCCCGGTTCCTAGCGTCGCCTCCACAGACGACGAAGGAGCTGGACATGATCGTGGTGACCGGGGCGACCGGGAACATCGGACGACCCCTCACGAAGGCGCTGGCCGAGGCGGGCGGGCAGGTGGTGGCCGTGTCGCGGCACGCGGTGGACGTGCCGGACGGCGTGCGGCACCAGGTGGCGGACCTCTCCGTGCCGGAGAGCCTCGACCTGAAGGGCGCGAAGGCGTTGTTCCTGCTGCTGTCCGGCGATCTGCACTCCGTCGGCGCGAGCCCTGCCACGCTGATCGAACGGGCCGCCGCGCACGGCGTGCGCAGGGTGGTGCTGCTGTCGTCGCTCGGCGTGCGGACCAGGCCGTTCGGCACGACGCGGATCGAACTGCGCGGGCTCGAGGACGTGCTGCGCGAGTCCGGCCTCGACTGGGCGGTGCTGCGGCCGGGCGGATTCGCGTCCAACGCGTTGTGGTGGGCCGAATCCGTTCGCGCGCAACGGACCGTCGCGGCGCCGTTCGGGGACACCGGACTGCCGATCATCGACCCTGCGGACATCGCCGAGGTCGCGGCCACCGCCCTGCTCAGCGACCGCAACGGCGTCCTGGAACTCACCGGGGCGGAGCTGATCACACCGAGGCAGCAGGCGCAGGTGATCGCGGACGCGCTGGGCGAACCCGTGCGGTTCCACGAGCTCACCCGCGCGGAAGCCAAGGCGGGCATGGAGAAGATGATGCCGGGCGAACTCGCGGACGACACCCTGGACATCATCGGTTCGCCGACGGCGGACGAGCTGGCGGTGAGCCCGGACGTCGAGAAGGTGCTCGGCAAGGCCCCGCGCACGTTCGCCGACTGGACCGCCCGCCACGTGGAAGCCTTCCGCTGACAACGAAAAGGCCCCCGGCGAGTAAGCCGGGGGCCTTTCACAGAGCCAAAGCCGAAGATCAGCCCGCGATCATGCGGCCCGACGACTTGAGGTGCTCGCACGCCTGCGCGATGCGGGCGCCCATGGCCGTCTCGGCAGCCTTGAGGTAGCTGCGCGGGTCGTAGGCCTTCTTGTTGCCGACCTCGCCGTCGACCTTCAGCACACCGTCGTAGTTCGCGAACATGTGCGCGGCGATCGGACGGGTGAACGCGTACTGCGTGTCCGTGTCGATGTTCATCTTGATGACGCCGTACGACACGGCCTCGTGGATCTCCTCGAGCAGCGAGCCGGAGCCGCCGTGGAAGACCAGGTCGAACGGCTTCGAGCCGGCCGCGAGACCGAGCTTCTCCGCCACGACGTCCTGACCCTGCTTGAGGATCTCGGGACGCAGCTTCACGTTGCCCGGCTTGTAGACGCCGTGCACGTTGCCGAAGGTCGCGGCCAGCAGGTAGCGACCCTTCTCGCCGGCGCCGAGGGCCTCGACGGTCTTCAGGTAGTCCTCGGGCGTCGTGTAGAGCTTGTCGTTGATCTCGTTGTCGACGCCGTCCTCCTCGCCACCGACCACGCCGACCTCGATCTCGAGGACGAGCTTGGCCTTGGCAGAGAGGTCGAGCAGCTCGGACGCGATCTGGAGGTTCTCCTCCAGCGCCACGGCGGAGCCGTCCCACATGTGCGACTGGAAGAGCGGGTTGCCGCCCTTGTCGACACGCTCCTGGCTGATGGCGATCAGCGGACGCACGTACCCGTCGAGCTTGTCCTTCGGGCAGTGGTCGGTGTGCAGCGCGATGTTGACCGGGTACTTCGCGGCAACGACGTGCGCGTACTCGGCGAGCGCGACGGCACCGGTCACCATGTCCTTGACCTTGGTGCCCGAGGCGAACTCGGCACCGCCGGTCGAGACCTGGATGATGCCGTCGCTCTCAGCCTCGGCGAAGCCGCGGAGAGCCGCGTTGAGCGTCTCCGACGACGTGACGTTGATGGCGGGGTAGGCGAACTCGTTCGCCTTGGCCCGGTCCAGCATCTCCGCGTAGACCTCGGGAGTTGCGATGGGCATCGGTGGTCCTCCTCAGGCGCCCTGAACGGGTGTCAGCCCGCATCCTACGAGCCGGTGTCACGGGGCCGTAACAGTGGCCGCCCTCACAGAGTGATCGATCAAGTACCAGCTGACCAGCCGGTCTGCTCTACCCGTGAGTAGGGGCATAGTGGAGGGCATGGCAACCGCGCAGTGGAACGGCAAGATCATCGCTTCGAGCGACGACACCGTCGTGGTCGAAGGCAACCACTACTTCCCGCTGGAGTCCGTCGACCCGGCCGTGCTCAAGCCGACGGACCACACCTCGCACTGCCCGTGGAAGGGCGACGCCAACTACTACTCGCTGCTGGTGGACGGCGCCGAGAACTCCAACGCGGCCTGGTACTACGCCGAGCCGAAGGACGCGGCGAAGCAGATCAAGGGCCACGTGGCGTTCTGGAAGGGCGTCGAGATCAGCGCTTGAGGCCGAGCGCCGAGGCGAGCTCCGCGTAGTGGCCGTTCAGCGACTGGACGGCCACGTGGTCGGCACCCGCGTCGAGGTGCGCCTGGAGCTTCTCCGCCACCTGGTCCGGCGTGCCGTGCGCGACCAACGCGTCGATGAGCCGGTCCGAGCCCCGGACGTCCTCGTCGCTGAAGCCGTAGCGCTTCCAGTTGTTCGTGTAGTTGGTGAGCGTGAAGTAGTACGACAGCTGCTCACGGGCGATAGCCCGCGCGGCCACCGGGTCCGCTTCGACGACCGCGGTCACCTCGGGTGCGAGCAGCTTGTCGCCCAGCACCTCGCGCGCGGCGGCGGTGTGCTCCACCGGCACCAGGTACGGGTGGGCGCCCGCGGTCCGGTCGGCGGCGAGCCTCAGCACCTTCGGGCCGAGCGCGGCGAGCAACAGCCTGTCGGCCGGCACGTCGAGCGCGTCCAGGTACGACACGAGCTTGTCGTACGGCTTCTCGTAGGCCTGGTCGAGCTGGCGGTGGCCGACGCCCACGCCGAGCAGGAGCCGGTCGCCGCCGAGACGGGCGAACGCGGCGGAGACCTCCTGCGGGTCGGACTGCCACACGTTGACGATGCCCGTCGCGATCGTGATCGAACTCGTGGTGGCCAGCGCGTGCTCGATCTCCGCGACGCCGGGCGAGGAGCCGAGCCAGAACGTGCCGAAGCCGAGCTCCTCGATCTCGCCGATCCGCCCTGCCCACGCCTGGTGCGCGCCCCAGACCCCGAACGTTCCCAACATCCGAACTCCCGTTCTCGTGAAGGACTACCGTTCGCAGTATGCCGATCTTGAGCAGCACTGACCTGTCCGTCTCACGCCTTTGCCTGGGCGGCAACGTGTTCGGCTGGACCGCCGACGAGGACCAGTCGTTCGCCGTGCTCGACGCCTACCTCGCGGCGGGCGGGAACTTCGTCGACACCGCCGACGTGTACTCGGCCTGGGGCGACGGCAACTCCGGCGGCGAGTCGGAGACGATCATCGGAAAGTGGCTGGCCGCGCGCGGCAACCGCGACGACGTCGTGGTCGCGACGAAGGTCGGCATGCTCGCCGGGTTCGACAACCAGAAGCGCGAGACGGTGCTGACCGGCGCCGAACGGTCGTTGAAGCGGCTCGGCGTCGACCACATCGACCTCTACTACAACCACCGCGACGACCTGAACACGCCGCTGGAGGAGACGCTCGCGGCCTACGACCAGCTCGTCCGCGACGGCAAGGTCCGCCACGTGGCCGCGTCCAACTTCTCCGCCGAACGGCTCGCGCAGGCACTGGCGATCCAGGAGCGCGAGGGCTACGCGAAGTTCGTGGCGTTGCAGCCCGAGTACAACCTGGTCAGCCGTTCCAAGTTCGAGGGCGACCTGCAGCAGGTCGTGGCCGAGCACGGGCTCGCGACCCTGCCGTACTGGGGCCTCGCCCGCGGCTTCCTGACCGGCAAGTACCGGCCGGGCGTCGAGGTGCAGAGCGCACGGGCCGGTGCCGCGTCGCAGTACCTCGACGAGCACGGCCTGCAGGTGCTGGAGGTGCTCGACGAGCTGGCCGAGACGCACTCCACGACCGTCGCCGCGGTCGCCCTGGCGTGGCTCGCCCAGCAGCCGACGATCGCCGCGCCGATCGCGTCCGCGCGCACGTTGGAGCAGCTCAGCGACCTCACGCCGCTGCTCACGCTGGAGCTCACCCAGGCCGAGGTGGACCGTCTCAGCGCAATTTAACTTGCCAGTAGCTTACTGGGAGTAGGTTGCGTTACCGTGACGAGCATGGACGTCACGGGCAAGGTGGTACTGATCACCGGCGCGGCCAGGGGCATCGGCGCCGAGGTGGCGAGGCAACTGGCCGCGCGCGGGGCTCGTCTCGCGCTCGTCGGGCTGGAGAAAGCCCAGCTCGAAGAGGTGGCGCGGCAGACCGGCGGCAAGGCGTGGGAAGCCGATGTCACGGACTGGGACGTGCTCGACCGCGTGATGAACGAGGTCGCGGCCCACTTCGGCGGCATCGACGTCGTGGTGGCGAACGCGGGCATCGCGGCCACCGGGTTCGTGCGCTCGATGGACCCCAAGGCGTTCGAACGGGTCATCGAGGTCAACCTGCTCGGCGTGTGGCGCACGGTCCGCACGGCGCTGCCGCACCTGATCAAGAGCCGCGGCTACTGCCTGGTCGTGTCGTCGCTCGCCGCGATCGTCCACATCCCCGGCAACGCGGCCTACTCGGCGGCCAAGGCGGGCTGCGAAGCGTTTGCGGACAGCCTGCGCGCCGAGGTCAGGCACCTGGGCGTCGGCGTCGGCACCGCGTACTTCTCGTGGATCTCCACGGACATGGTGAACAGCGCCGACGAGCACCCGGTGTTCGGGAAGCTCCGCCAGGGCATGCCGGGGCTCGCGAGCAAGAAGTACCCGGTCCGCAACGTCGGCAGGGCCGTGGTCAGGGGCATCGAGAAGCGGTCGAAGGCGGTCCACGTCCCCGGCTGGGTCGGCGCTCTGAAGTACTTCCGCGCGTTCACGCCGGTGGTCGTGGACCGCCAGGCGGTCGCGGAGATCGCGGACGCCGACCGGCAGATGGCCGCGAGCGACACATCAGGCCTGGTCGGGCCAGGTGGGCAAGCAGCTGGTCGTTGATCGCGAGTTCGTGTCGGTCGTCCGGTCAACCGCTCACGCCGAAATCGGCGAAGCCCATTTCGGCGTGAGCGATTCGGCCGGACGACCGACTTCAAGACGAACTCGCCGCCGCGCCGGAGGCGCGGCCATGTCACGCGACCCAGGGGCCCATCAACGCGTTCCACTCGTTGATGCGCCACTCGGCGACGTTCGCGGGCGTGTACGGATCGGCGGCGATGATCTCCTTCAGCGAGGCCTCGTCCGCCGCCTCGTAGATGATCAACGCGCCGGTGTCGTCCGCGTACGGACCGGAGGCGAGGATCACGCCTTTCTCCACGAGAGAGGCGATGTACTCGCGGTGCTCCGGGCGTACCGAGAGACGCTTCTCACGGTCGGGACCGAACACCAATTCGACAGCAAAGCGGGCCATGCCACCACCGTAGTGAAGCTGACCGGTACCGTCCTACCTTGTGGTTGGCGAAGAAACCCCGCGCACCGTGCAGGACACCCTGACCAACCTGCGAATCAAGGACGGCGTCGCAGGACCTCCCACAGGGCCCCTCACGCTCGAAGACCTGTACAAGCAGCACCGCATGCGCCTCGTGAGGCTCGCGCTGCTGCTCGTGGACGAGCCGTCGACCGCCGAGGACGTGGTCCAGGAGGCGTTCACCGGCCTGCACCGCAACTGGAAGGGCCTGCGCGACTCGCAGGCCGCCGTCGGTTACCTCCGCACGGCCGTGGTCAACGGTTCCCGCAGCGTGTTGCGCCGGCGCAAGACGGCCCGCGACTACACGCCCCCGCACGTCGCGAACGCGCGTTCGGCCGAGTCGCTCGCGATGCTGACGGCGGAGCACCAGGCCGTGGTCAAGGCGTTGCAGCAGCTCCCGCCGCGGCAGCGCGAGGTGCTCGTGCTGCGGTACTACGGCGACCTGTCCGAGGCGGAGATCGCCGAGGCCACGGGCATCTCGAAGGGCACCGTGAAGTCCACGGCGTCCCGTGCGCTGGACGCCCTGCAGAAGATCATGGCGGGCTGAGTCAACAGTAAGGCAACTTGACCGTTTCCCCAGTTGAAGCCGTTTTGCCCGTTGCGGGCGGTTTCAGCTCGTAAGACCACGCGCCCAAATCGGTACTTGGTATAGACCAATAGGCCCCCCATGCCGCAGGATCAGTTCCCGTGGCACGCAGACACGTGGTCGCCGTTGACATCGGTGGCACCGAAACCAAGGCGGCGCTCGTCACCGGCACCTCGGACGCGGTGGCGGCGGTGAAGCACGCGCGCCGGGCGACTCCCGGTGAGCTGGAGCCCCTGCTCGACGTCATCGCGGAGCTCGTCGAGGAGCTCAGCAACGCCTCCGAGCACGAGATCGACGCCGTGGGAGTCGTGGCGCCGGGCATCGTGGACGAGGCTCGGGGCGTCGGCGTGTACACGGCCAACCTCCCGTGGAGCCAGTTCCCGTTCGCCACCGTCCTGTCCGAACGGCTGGGCGTGCCCACCGCGTTCGGTCACGACGTGCGGGCCGCGGGCCTGGCCGAATGCCGCATGGGTGCCGCCAAGGACCTGCGCAACGCGGTGATCATGCCCATCGGCACGGGCATCGCCGGGGCGTTGCTGCTGGACGGGAAGATCTTCGCCGGCGAGGGCTACGCGGGCGAGATCGGCCATGTGAACGTCGGCCACGGCGTGCCCTGCGCCTGTGGCCAGATCGGCTGCGTGGAGACAGTGGCGTCCTCCGCGGCGATCGCCCGCCGGTACACCGCACGTACCGGCACCCCCGTGAACGGCGCCGCTGAAGTCGCGCGCAGGGTCCGGGCCGGGGAGCAGGACGCCGTCGCCGTGTGGCACGAGGCCGTGGACGCGCTCGCCAGGGGAATCCTGGTGCTGGCGACGCTGCTCGGTCCTGAGGCCGTCGTGCTCGGTGGAGGGCTCGCACTCGCAGGAGACCTGCTGGTGGAGCCCCTGAGGGAAAGGCTGGACGGGCTGATCGCCTTCCAGCGCCGACCGGAGCTTCGGCTCGCGGCGCTCGGCGACGAGGCGGGCTTCCTCGGCGCGGCGCTGCTGGCCATCGACACGCTGGAGGCGTGATGAGCACGTGGGGTGGACCAGTCGACGTGACCCTGACCGGTGGTCGGGTCGTCACGCCGGAGGGAGTGCTCGAGAACGGGTGGGTGAGCGTCTCGGGCGGCCGCATCGCCGCCGTTGGTGAGGGCACCGCACCGGACGGCCCGACGATGGACGTCGCGGGCGGCACGATCGTGCCGGGCTTCGTGGACATCCACTGCCACGGCGGTGGCGGCGACGCGTTCACCAGCAGCGACCCGGTGAAGATCCGCAAGGCGGCCACGGCCCACCGCAGACACGGCACCACGACGCTGCTGGCGTCGCTGGTCTCGCGCCCGGTCCCCGAACTGGCGGACCAGGTCTCGGCACTGGCCGAACTGGTCCAGGAAGGCGTCGTCGCGGGCGTGCACCTGGAGGGCCCGTTCCTCTCGGCGGCCCGTTGCGGCGCGCACGACCCGGCGATCCTCTGCCCGCCGGAGCAGACCGCCGTCACCAAGCTCCTGGACGCGGGCAAGGGCACCGTCCGCATGATCACGATCGCGCCCGAACTGGAGGGCGCCGTCCAGGCCGTCCGCCAACTCGTGGACTCGAACGTCATCGCCGCCATCGGCCACACCGACGCGACGGAGGCGCAGGTCCGACCGGCCGTGGACGCCGGCGCCTCGGTGGCCACCCACCTCTTCAACGGCATGCGCCCGCTGCACCACCGCGAGCCGGGCCCGATCGGCGCGTTGCTCGACGACGAACGCGTGACCGTGGAACTGATCTGCGACCTGGTCCACCTGCACCCGACGGCCGTCCGCCTGGCCGCCCGTCACGCGGGCCTGAACCGCACGATCCTCATCACCGACGCCATCGCGGCAGCGGGCGTAGGCGACGGCGTGTACGACGTGGGCGGCCTCGAAGTCCGAGTCGTCGACGGCGTTCCAACGTTGGCAGGAGGCGCCGCCCTAGCCGGCAGCACCCTCACGATGGACATGGCGTTCCGCAACGCCGTCAACTCGTGCGGCCTGTCTCTCGTAGAGGCCGCACACGCCACCTCAACCCGCGGCGCCGAACTCCTCGGCCTCGACACCGGCAGGCTCGCCGCCGGCCTGGCCGCGGACCTGGTAGTCCTGGATGCAGAATTGAAGCCCCGGGACGTGATGGTCAAGGGCGAGTGGGTGAAGGACTAGGTGCATGGCAGACGATCCGGAACGACTTGTCACCGACGCTCTGAGAGCACAGGCGACCAGCACAAATGCCGGATTTGCCGTACCTGTCCGTTTTGACGAAGAGCCCCCGGCACCCATGTCAGCGTGGTGGGTGCTGGGCCTCGCCCTCCTGCTGGGCCTGGCCGCAGGCACGGTGGCGGCGGTGATCACGCTCGGCTGACCTGTACCGTTGGGCGCGTGACGATTGCATTGGGCCCTGACTGGCTGGACCCCACCGTGCTGCTGAACGGGCTCGGCCCGTACATGCTCATCGGGTTGTGCCTCATCATCTTCGCGGAGTGCGGGCTCCTCGTCGGCTTCTTCCTGCCGGGCGACTCCCTGCTGTTCACGGCAGGCCTCTTCGTAGCCGCCGGCACCATCGACACCCCGCTGTGGCTGGTCTGCGTACTGCTGACGATCTGCGCGTTCGTCGGCAACGTCGTCGGCTACTACATCGGCCAGAAGGCAGGCCCGGCGCTCTTCAGCAAGCCGGAGTCGAAGATCTTCAAGAAGGAGTACGTCGACAAGACGCAGGAGTTCTTCGACAAGTACGGCGCCCGCGCCATCGTCCTGGCCCGCTTCGTCCCCATCGTCCGCACCTTCATCACCGCGATGGCAGGCGTCGGCAAGATGGACCCGAAGAAGTACTTCACGTACTCGGCCATCGGCGGCGTCGCCTGGGCGGCAGGTCTGACGATCCTCGGCTACTTCCTCGGCCAGGTCTCGTTCATCAAGAACAACCTCGAAATCACCCTGCTGGCGATCGTCTTCCTGTCGATCGTGCCGATCATCATCGAGGTCATCAAGGCCCGCAGGGAGAAGAAGACCCTGGTGCAGGCCGAGGCCGACGACATCACCCAGGTGATGCAGGCCCAGGTGCACGACGACGCGACGCAGGTCATCCCGCGCGTGGAGCGCTGACCGCACACAGCAGCCAAGAAGGCCCACCCGCTCCGAGAGCAGGTGGGCCTTTTGCATTGCCGGGGAAAGGAAAGAGGGAGGGAAGGCCAGGGACGGGAAGGGCGGGGCCGGGACCGTGAGGGCTGGGCGAAGAGGATGCACACCGGTGGTGCCAACCGCAGTCGCGAACGCAAGGTGACCACCGCCCAAGCCCTGCGCGAGGTGCCAACCGGACAGCCGAAGACGTGAGCCAACCACCTACGAGTCCTGGCGTGGCGAAGCGAAGCGAGCCCGAACGGGCTGATCAGCTCTGGGAAGCGATTCCACCGCTCATGGCGATTGGGGCTTGACCTTGAGGGGCTGGATGCCAACCTGTCTCGGTCCGGCCGGGGCGTACTTCACCCCGGCCTTTGAGGCCGCGAATGCATCCAGCTAGAGGCTCAAGGTCAAGCCCCAATCGCAACCCACTTCATTCGTCTCGACCCAACGGGACCACCCTCGCAAGGTGAGACGAACTGTGGGACCCAGCCAAACCAGGAGGGGCCAATAGGACCGGTTTCACCCCGCAACCTTGCGGCAAACCGGACACCGCCCCTAGGTTCGAAGTGGTCTGGACCACCGGGGAGGACCACGAAGATGTCGCTGTTCCACAAGGCATTGGCGGTAACCCTGACCGCCCTAGCCGTCTCAACCACCACAACAGCACCGGCCAACGCCACCCACACCAAAATCGTCGGCGCCTACTACGGCAACTGGTTCAGCGGCTCCAAGCCCATCTCCCAAATCCCGACCAACACCCCCATCACCCACCTCTTCTACGCCTTCTCCACCATCGAGAACGGCAAGTGCACGATGTCGGCCCCCACCGCCCAAAAAGACTTCGCCGACATCAGAGCGCTGAAGCAACGCAAGCCGTCCCTGAAAGCCCTGATCTCCCTGGGCGGCTGGGGCGCAGGCGGCTTCTCGGACGCCTCCCTCACGGCGTCCACCCGCAACACCCTGATCAACTCCTGCAAGGAGCTGTTCTTCAACGACAGCACCTTCGACGGCATCGACATCGACTGGGAGTTCCCGGTCTACGGCGGCCCAACGGAAATCACCGACCGCCCAGAAGACAAGCGCAACATGACCCTCCTGACCAAGGACTTCCGCAAGTCGCTCGGCAAGAACAAACTCGTCACCGCAGCCCTCCCCGCCGGACGACTGCAAACCGACGGCCCGTACGACCCGGCGAAGAGCTTCGAGCTCAAGGAACTCGCCAAGGTCATGGACTTCATCAACGTCATGACCTACGACCTGGGCACCGGCTTCTCCCCGGTGGCCACGTTCAACGCCGGCTTCAGAGAGGTCGCCACCGACCCGATGCCACGCGAGGACCGCAGGTGGAACAACGTCGTAGGCGCCATCAACTACTACGAACGCCACGGCGTCCCCGCCAACAAGATGGTCCTGGGCGTCCCGTTCTACGGCCGCGGCTTCAACGTCAAGGCAGAGGGCAAGCAGCACGGCCTTTACCAGCCGTACGACAGCGCGTTCTGGGTGGACGGGTACGACGAGGTCCAGAACCTCAAGAACGCACCGGGGTGGAAGGAGTACTGGCACCCCGTGGCGCAGTCGCCGTGGCTGTACAACGCGGCGGAGAAGAAGTTCGTGTCGTTCGAGAACCCGCGGTCCATCAGGATCAGGGCGGACTACGCGCGCGCACGGGGGTTGCTCGGCACGTTCATGTGGGAGTTGGGGCATGACGACGCGCAGCACTCGTTGTTGAAAGCCATGTCCCGCTAGTGCGGCGGCAGGAGGACCGGATCGCGTTGCTGCGCCAGGCCTTGCGGAGCCCGGACGCGTGGCAGGTGGCGGCGGCTCTGAAGTACGTCGGGGACAGGCTGGAACCCGAGCACCGCGCGGCGCTGGTGCCTGACCTGGTCGAGCTCAGCGCCAGCCCGCTCTGGGCGTCCGACGCCAGGGAAGTGCTCGAAAGGATTTGAGTCTCCCGTTACGTCAGGGTGTTGGTTGAACGGCATGACCACACGACGTGAAGTGCTGGGATGGCTGGCCGGGCTCGGCGCGGCAGTGGCGCTGCCGGGCCGGGCCGAGGCCGCGACGAACGTCACCGCCGTGCGCGGGGTGACGTTGATCGACTCGTCCGGCGTCCGCCCGAACACGACCATCGTGGTGGCGGACAACAGGATCGTCGCGACGAACCCCAAAACCCTGCCACCAGAAGCCACAACGCTGAACCTGCACGGCAAGTTCGTCATCCCCGGCCTGTGGGACATGCACGTGCACGGCGCGCACCTGGAGCGGATCACGTTGCCGTTGTGCCTGGTCAACGGTGTCACGGGCTTCCGGGAGATGTGGGGCTTCCCCCAGATCTACGACCTGCGCGACCGCATCGAACGCGGCGAGACCGCGGGACCGAAACTCGTGGTCGGCAGCGCGATCATCGACGGACCGCACTCGACGTTGCCCGGCGCGACGATCGCCGCCACCCCGGAAGAAGGCCGCCAGGCCGTCCGGGACGCGACACAGGCGGACTTCATCAAGGTCTACTCCTACCTCGACCGCCAGACGCTCGAAGCCATCGCAGACGAGTGCGAAAAACGGAACATCACGTTCGCCGGACACTGCTCGAACCACGTCTCGATGCAGGACGCGAGCGACCTGGGCCAGCGCACCTTCGAGCACATGTACGGCCTCCCGCTGGCCACCAGCGTCAAGGAAACCCAGCTGCGCCAAGCGATCGCGCAACTGCCGCTGGACCCGGCCAACCCGTTCGCGTGGTTCAAGCAGGTGCTCGACATCGAACGTCAGGCGACGCTGTCGCACAGCCGCAGCAAGGCAGAGCGGCTCGCCAACCGGTTGCGGCGCAACAACTCCGCACTCTGCCCCACCATGGTCACGATGCGCGTGTTCAGCAGCCCGGCGGACAGGTTCGCCAACGACCCGCGCATCAAGTACATGCCCACCTTCTACCGGGACTTCTGGCGCGACAGCCTCAAGAACTGGGCCCCCACCACCGAACAGGAGATCCGGCAGCAGGCCGACTTCCTGCAGCGCCGCATGGAGCAAACCGGCGAGATGCACGACCACGGCGTGGAAATCCTGCTCGGCACGGACGCCGGCAGCCCGTACACGTTCCCCGGCTTCTCGGTGCACGACGAGCTGGAACTCCTCACCGAAGCAGGCCTGTCGCCGAAAGCGGCCCTGAACGCCGGCACGCAGAACACCACGATCAAGCCCGGCGCCGAGGCCAACCTCGTCGTGCTCGACGCCAACCCGCTCAGGGACATCCGCAACACGAAACGGATCCACACCGTCGTGGCCCGAGGCAAGGTCCTCGGGCCCCAGCAACGGCGGCAGATGCTCGCCGACGTCGAGAAAGCGGCTCAGGAACCGTTCCCGCCGCAGGCACGGATGTGTTGCTAGAACATCGATCCCGGGTTGAACAGGTTGCCGGGGTCCAGCGCGCGCTTGATCTCGCGGTGGACCCGCAACCCGACCGGTCCGATCTCCTTCGCCAGCCACTCGCGCTTGATCTTGCCGATGCCGTGCTCCCCGGTGACCGTGCCGCCCAAGGACAAGCCCACGGCCAGGATGTCGTCGAACGCCTTCTGCGCCCGCGCGAACTGATCGGGATCGGCGGGGTCGTAGACGATCGTCGGGTGCATGTTGCCGTCGCCCGCGTGGCCGACGACGGCGATCTTGAGGCCCACCTCGGCCGAGATGTCCTCGCAGCCCTGGATGAGCTCGGCGATGCGGGTGCGCGGCACGCACACGTCGTCGGTCAGCCACGAGCCGTAGATCTCCAGCGCGGTCAGCACGGCGCGGCGGGCGGTCAGCAGGTCGCGGCCCTCGTTGACGTCCTCGGTCGCGTAGACGAGGTCGGCCTCGAGGCAGATCTCCTCGATCTTGGCCAGCTCGTGCCTCGCCTGTTCACCGCCCGCGTCGGACTGGCAGATCAGCAACGCCGCGCAGCCCGGCCCGGCGCCGAGTTCGGTCTTCAGGTACGTCTCGGCGGCCTCGATGGACGTGCGGTCCATGATCTCCATCAACGACGGCACCAGGCCCTCGCGGACGATCTTGCTGACCGCCCTGCCCGCGGCGGCCGTGGTGCTGAACGCCGCGACGAGCGTGGCCGGGGCCTGGGGCAACGGCCGCAGCGCCAGGGTGGCCTGGGTGATCACGCCGAGCGTGCCCTCCGAGCCGATGAAGAGCTTGGTGAGGTCGTAGCCCGCGACGCCCTTGACCGTGCGGCGGCCGGTCCGCAGCACCTCGCCGTCGGCCAGGACGACCTCGAGGCCGAGCACCGAGTCGGTGGTCACGCCGTACTTCACGCAGCACAGGCCACCGGCGTTGGTGGAGAGGTTGCCGCCGATCGTGCACCAGTCGTAGCTGCTCGGGTCCGGCGGGTAGAACAGGCCGTCCTTCTCGACGCGGCCGCGCAGGTCGAGGTTGACCACGCCCGGCTCGACGACGGCGAGGCGGTTGTCGGCGTCGACCTCGACGATCGCGTTCATCTTGGTCATGACCAGGACGACGCAGCCCTCGATCGCGTTCGCGGCACCCGAGAGACCGCTGCCGGCGCCGCGGGGCACGATCGGGACCTCGTGGGCGGCGCAGGCGCGCACGACGGCCTGCACCTGCGCTGTGTTCTGCGGGAACACCACTGCCAGCGGATCGCCGTGCGGGGCCAACGGCATCATGTCGCGCCGGTAGCTCGCGGTGACGTCGGTGTCGGTCAGCACGCCGGATTCACCCACGGCGGCGCGGAGTTCTGCGACCAAGCTCTCCATACGCGCCACGCTAGTTCACGTGGTGACCCGGTGTGCTCAACCCAGATTTCGAGAACCCGTCAGACCGATGTCGCCGTGCCGTCCGCACGTCACGACGTAGGCTGGTTCACCGTGGCGCACGCATTCGCCTCGCTGGAGTCGGCTGGTCCGGTGGCCGTCTGGGTCATCGTGCTCAGCTTCATCTTCGTCGAGTGCGCATTCATCTTCGGGCTGTTCCTGCCCGGTGACTCGCTGCTGTTCGCCGCCGGTGTGGTGCTGGCGACGCACAACAGCGAGCTGTCGGCGTGGCTGCTGTCCCTCGCCGCCCTGATCATCGCCGTCGTCGGCAACCTCGTCGGGTACTACATCGGCAGGGGAACCGGCACCCGCGTGCTCGCCCGCAAGGGCGGCAAGGTGCTGAACCGGCACAACCTGAAGCGCGCGGGCGACTTCCTCGACCGCCGCGGGTTCTGGGCCGTCGTGCTCGCCCGCTGGATCCCGTGGATCCGCACGCTCGCGCCCATCATCGCGGGCGCCGCGCGGATGGACCTCCGCAAGTTCACCGTGGCCACGACCATCGGCGCCATCGCCTGGGTGCCGACGCTGGTGCTGGCCGGCTACTACGGCGCGGGCATCATCGGGTCGGTGCCGTGGCTCGAGACGGCGGCCATCATCGTCAGCATCGCGTTCTTCCTGGGCGGCACCGGCTGGGGGATCTGGCGTTACCGCCAGGAGATGGCCAAGCCGATCGACGAAACGGTCGAAGTCGGAACGAACTAGCGACAAATCGCTCCATCGGTGCTTACCTGTCCTTTCCACACAAAAGGGCGGGGAGTCCTGTGATGCGATTAATAAGTGCGTTCGCCGTGTTAATTGCGCTGTTCGGCTCAGTAACACCGGCACAGGCAGTGGCGATACCGCAATGCGGTCAAGTGGTCACCACGACTTTCACGCTGATGGGCGATTGGGGTTGCGGTAACGGACCCGCGCTCATCGTTGGTGCTAATGGGGTGAAAATCGACCTCAAAGGGCACACCCTGAGTGGCACCCCCGCGATCGACATGAGCAACTTCGACGGCACGGTGGTGCGCGACGGCGCCATCACCAGCACCATCACCGCGGTCAACGCGACGAACGTGAGGTTCGTCGACATGACCATCGGCTGGTCGGACTCGTCTGCCGTGTACGACTGGCCGGGCTCGACGGTGACGTTCCTGCGCAGCAGGCTCACCATGTGGCGGCTCTACTGCGGCGAGCACTGCCACCTGCTGCACACCTCGGCCAGCATGAACCAGATCGGCGCGCAGAACCTGATCCTCCAGGGCGGCCAGCCCGGCAGCATCAACTTCATCGGGGCCGTCAACCTCGACCTGATCAACTCCAAGGTGCGCCCGCTCACCGTCGGCGGCAGCGAGCGGCTGACCATCCGGGGCAGCGAGATGCCGGGGTTCGAGGTGATCGCGACCGGCCGGATCGAACTGCTGAACAACACCTTCACCGGCGGCAACTGGGTCGGCGTGCACCGGCCGGTCAGCGGCGTCATCCGCGGCAACACGTTCCGGATGATGAAGTCCCACGGCCTGTTCGTGCAGCCGAAGGACACGCTCAACGGCCCATTGCTGATCGAGCGC
The DNA here is from genome assembly GCF_043632865.1 of Lentzea sp. JNUCC 0626. Classification (NCBI taxonomy): domain Bacteria; kingdom Bacillati; phylum Actinomycetota; class Actinomycetes; order Pseudonocardiales; family Pseudonocardiaceae; genus Lentzea; species Lentzea sp. JNUCC 0626. Next base: position 7,513,216 of record NZ_CP171635.1, on the reverse strand, counting down.
AACACGTTCACCGAGAACGCCAAGGACGGCCTGCGCGTCGACATCCCGATTCCACTCGACATCACGGTGCGCAAGAACAGGAGCGAACACAGCAGGCAGTACGGAATGTGGGCGACCGAGGGGTCGGTCGTCGACGGCGGGGGCAATGTCTCGCACAACGACGCACTCGGCTGCTTCACCATCACCTGCAGCGCGCCTCAGGGGGAATAAATGAGATCCATAGCTTTCTTCGTTGTGCCCATTCTGTTTTTCGCGGGGGCCACCACTGCCCAGGCGCAGGCCGATCCGCAGTGCGGCGACAAGATCACCACCAGCGTCACCCTGACCGCCGACCTGACCTGCGCGGACGTCGGCCTGGTCATCGCGGCCGACCGGGTCGTGCTGAACCTCGGCGGCCACACTCTGAGCGGCAAGATCGCGCTCAAGGCCGAGAACGTGGCACGCGCGGTCGTCCGCAACGGCGGCATCAGCGGCGACCGGATCAGCGGCCTGACCCTCACCGGCACCAGGACCACCACGTTCGACAACGTGGCGCTCTACACGGGCATCGACGCGAAGGACGCCAGGGACACGGCGTTCCAGCGCGTCCAGCAGACCAACCGCAGCAGCGAGATGACGTTCGCCCAGGACACGACGGTCCGCTTCCAGGACTCGCTGGTCGAGGCCCACCGGTTCAGCTGCGCGACCAGGAGCGACTGCCGGCTCACGCAGACCAGGACGTCGATCGCCGACAACTTCGCGAGCGGTGCGGACGCGCCCATCACCGTCGTCGGCGGCAGGGTCGCCGCCACCTGGATCTGGGGTGGCCGGTGGTCGTTCACGGGCGCCGAGGTCAGCTCGTCGTTCGTCCGGACCGCCTCGATCTCCCTGACCGACTCGGTGACCTCCGGGTTCGTCCTGGAGACCACCAGCGCGACCTTCCTGCGCAACCAGGTCGGCGGGAAGGGCCTGCTGATCGGCAAGATCACCAACGGCTCGTTCCGGATGAACACCTTCAAGAACGGCCAGGCAGTTGGGCTGATCGTGAACGTGACCACCCCGGCGCGACTGACGTTCGAGGGCAACTCGTTCGCCGGCAACGGCCACACCTCGGACCTGACCGACAGGAGCGGCAACCTGGTCAAGGACGGCCTGCACGTGCACGTCGGCACGGGCTCGGACGTCCTGATCAAGGCCAACCGCGCCGAGGGCAACGCCCAGTACGGGATCTGGGCGCAGCCCGGCATCGCGACCGATGGCGGCCGCAACACCTCGACGAACGACCCGCTCGGCTGCTTCGGGGTGACGTGCCCCTAGAGCACCTCGGTGATCAGCAGGTCCGCTGATCCCTTCGACGAGTTCACCATCAACGCGTTGACGTGGTCGGTGCCGTGCAGCACCCGCTCCTCCGCCTCCGACAGGGTCCGCCCGTACCGCAGGTGGCGGTCGATCAGGCGCTGCACGCGCACGTCCTCGTCGATGAACAGGAACCACGCCTCGTCCAGGATGATCCGGACGCGCTTCCACTTGTCGTAGTTGAGCAGCAGGTAGTTGCCCTCGGTGACGACGAGCGGGACGTCCGGGTGCACCGGCACGGCGCAGGCGATCGGTTCCTCGATCTCGCGGCGGAACTCCGGCGCGTAGATCAGGTCCGGCCCGCAGGCCTTGATCCGGCCGAGCAGGTCCACGTAGCCGGGGATGTCGAACGTGTCGGGCGCTCCCTTGCGTTCGACCAGCCGCAGCCGTTCGAGCACGCTCTGCGCGAGGTGGAAGCCGTCCATCTCGACCAGCACGGCCTGGCCGTCGAGGGCCTCGACGAGCCGCCGCGCGAGTGTCGACTTGCCGGAACCGGGTGCGCCGCCGATGCCGAGAAGCTTGCGCTCACCCATGTCCGCGAGCGCCCGAGCCCGTTCTAGCAGCTCGTCGAACCTGACCTGCTGTCCTGCCACCGCGCCAGCCTCTCAACCCAGTCCCCGACCGCACCGACGCGAACGGCGGCCGCCTCCGACGCGAAGCCGATGGCCTCCACCGGGTCCGCCCCCGACGCGAGCGCAAAGGCGTACGCGCCGTGCCAGACGTCTCCGGCACCGTTCGTGTCCTTCACCTCCACCGCGGGCACGGGCAGCTCTCCGCGCGCGCCGATCCGCGACCAGGTGACCGGCTTCGCACCCTGCGTGCGAATGACCAGCGGCACCCCGAAGGAGTGCACCTCGGCCTCGGACCGCTCGAACCCGGCAGAGCAGGCGGCCACGTCCACCAGCGGCAACAGGTGATCGAGGACAGGTTTCCAGCTCCCGGCGTCGAGCACCACAGGCAATCCGAGCGCTTTCGCCTGGCGAGCGACGGGGATCACCAGTCCGTCGTGGTGCCCGTCCACCAGCACGACGTCGGCGGCCGCCAGCAGTTCGGTCAGGTCCGGCGCGACAACCTGCACCGATGCGTTCCGGGAAACGACCGTGCGTTCGCCGTCGGAGTCCCGGACGACGACCATGCTCACCGGTGTCGTCCCCGCGACGGCGGTGACTTGGACGGGCTCCAAGGCGGCTTGGACGAATTCACCCAGTGCGTCGGCGCCCAACGCGGTGAGCAACGACGCCCGCCCGCCCAGGGCCGCGACCGCCCTGGCCGCGTTCGCCGCAGGGCCTCCCGGCGACAACTCGGCGCCGAGCGAGCGGATCTTCTGTCCAGGATCCGGGAACTCGTCCACCCGTTGGGTCACGTCGAGAGTTGTGAGCCCGACACACAGCACGGCTGCCATCTGGGCTTCCTCCAAACGGGTATGGTCCCAGGCCATGGTCACCATGCGGGATGTCGCGGCTCTCGCGGGGGTCTCCATCACCACGGTGTCACACGTGATCAACGAGACGCGGCCGGTCGCCGGGGACACGCGCGAGCGCGTCCAGAAGGCGATCGACGAGACCGGGTACACGGGGGACGCCATCGCGCGTTCGCTGGTCATGGGCGGCACGAAGTCGCTGGGCCTCGCCGTGTCGCTGGTCTCCCACCCGTACTTCGCCGAGCTGATCGCCGCCATCGAGTCGGAGGCGACTCGCAACGGCTACTCGCTCGTGCTGATCGACACGCGGGACACCCCCGAGTCCGAGCAGGCCGCGGTCAGAATGCTGCGCTCGCGAAGAGTCGACGGGCTGCTGCTCACCCCCTCGGCCGGCGGCGGGAGTCTCGTGCTGCCGGAGCTCAAGAGACTCGCCATCCCGACGGTGCTGGTCGACCGGCTGACCGTCGCGAAGGACATCGACCAGGTCGGGCCGGAGAACGTCCAGGCCACCTCGGGCCTGGTCCGCCACCTCGCGGAACTCGGGCACCGGCGGATCGGCATCGTCTGCGGCAAGGCGGGCGTGGCGACGACCGAGGAACGCATCCTCGGCTACCGCCTCGGCCTCGGCCGCGCGGGCCTCAAGTGGGACGAGGCACTGGTGTCGCAGAGCGGCTGGCTCGCGCCGCTGCTCGACCAGGACGACCCGGCCACCGCCGTCGTCGCCGCCGACCACCTCGTCACGGTCGGCATGCTGCACGAGATGCGCGCCCGCGGGCTCAAGCTCGGCACGGACCTGGCCGTCGTAGCCTACGACGAGGTCGAGTGGGCTACCTTGATCGAACCGCCGCTCACCACACTGGCCCAGCCAGTCGAGGAGATCGGACGGACCGCGGTGAAACTGCTGCTCTCCCGCATCGCTGACCCCGAGAGGCCACCGGAGACCATCCGGCTCTCGCCCTCCCTCATGCACCGGCAGTCGTGCGGATGTTGATCCCCGGCCTCGTCTCGGTGACGTTCCGGCAGCTCACGGTCGAGGAGATCGGCGAGCTCGCGACGGAGTGCGGTCTGCAGGCCGTGGAGTGGGGCGGCGACGTGCACGTGCCGCCCGGCGACTTCGCGGCGGCGCGCAGGGCGTTGGACACCGGCCTGAAGGTGGCGGCGTACGGGTCGTACTACCGCGCCGGGGTCTCCGATCGCGCCGACCTGGCGCCGATCCTGGAGACCGCGGCCGAACTGGACGCGCCGTTCGTGCGGGTCTGGGCGGGCACGGCCGGCTCCGAGGAGACGCCCGACCGCGGACCGGTGATCGAGGCGTTGCACCACGCCGTCGAACACGCCGAGGCGATGGGCACCAAGATCGCGCTGGAGTACCACCGGAACACGCTGACGGACACGCTCGACTCGACGGTGCAGCTGCTGGACGAGGTCGACGGCGTGGTGTCGTACTGGCAGCCGAGCGGCGGTCAGGACGTGTTCTCGGCCGTGCACCAGGTGCGGACGCTCGAACCCGTGACAGCGCACGTCTTCTCGTGGGGTCCCGGTGGCTTCACCGAACGGCTCCCGCTCGCCGAGCGCCGCGACCTGTGGAAGCCGGTGCTGTCGGAGCTCGCGAAGGACGGCGTCGAACGCAACGCGCTGCTGGAGTTCGTGCTCGACGACTCACCCGAGCAGTTCCGCGAGGACGCCAAGGCGTTGCTGAGCTGGATCAAGCCGTAGCGACGTCCAACCCGTGCCGTTCGAGCAGGGCGGCCGCTTCCAGGCACATCCAGCCACCGAGCTGGACGGACAGGTCGCGGCCCTCCTTCTCGTCGGCCGGGACCGTCCACTCCGGACCGAACAGCGGGCCGCTGACGGCCATCACGCGGTTGGTCCACGCCGATTCCGCCGACTGCACCACGAGTTCGCGGGCCAGGTCGGCGGTCTCGTGCCGCTCGGGGTCGAGGTCGGGGATGACCAGCGCGGCCTGGGCGAGGTAGCGCGTGAGGATGCCCGCGAACAGGCCTCCGTCACCGCCGCCCTGGCCTCGGATCACGCCGTTGGTGGCTAGGTCGTCGTGCACGGCCGTGATCGTGCGTGCGGCCTTGTCGAGCCACTTCTCGGCTTGGCCGTGCTGGGCCAGCTCGACGCACGCGCCGATGAGAACTCCTTGGCAGTACGTGTAGATGTTCTTCTCGTACTCGCGGATCTCACCGTCGGGGTGGACGTGCAGGCCGTCCCACGCGAGGCCGTTGCCGGGGTCGACCAGGTGCTCCTCGATCCAGTCCACAGTGGACCGGGCGCGGGCGAGGTCGGTGCGTTCGTTCTGGCGGGCCAGGAAGATCGCCGCCGGGCCGTTCGCGGGGACGTTCTTGAAGTCGTCGTTGCGCTTCCACCAGATGCCGCCGCCGGCGTGGTCGGTCCAGCCGTCGCGCAGCTGGTCGGCGATCGCGGTCAACGCCTTGGGCTTCGCGATGCCGACCTCGCGCTCGGCCCGCTGCAGGGCCAGGCCCAGCCACGCGACGTCGTCGTAGAAGTCGTTGGTCCACCCCAAGACGTTGCGGACCCGGATGCCGCGCACGACCTTGGTGATCGCGGCCTTGCGCAGCTCGTTGGGCGAGCGCAGGTAGCCGTCGATCATGCAGTCCAGCAGGTGCGCCTGCCACCAGTAGTTGAAGCTGGTGTGGATCTTGTCCCGGAAGAGCGGGGGCCACGCCCGCGCCCCGAGGAGCGTGCCCGGCACACCCCAGACCCTGCGCAGGTGCCTGGAGTACACCGCGCGCTCCGCGACACCCGCGCGCGCCGCCAGCAGTTTCGCGATCACCACCTGGTCATGGTGCGTGCTTGAACGATCAAGAAGCTCGGTGAATCGCCCAGTGGTACAGGCCCATGGCGACAGAAGTTGTCAGGTTGTAACTGCTGACCTTCTCGCGCATGGGTAGCCGCACGATCCGGGACGCCTTCGCGCGCACCTCGTCGGAGATGCCGTGGCGTTCCGAGCCGAACGCCAGCACGGCGTCGTCCGGGATCCGGCCTTTCAGCAGGTCGCCGTCCGCGTCGAAGGCGATCAGCTCGCCCGCGAAGTCGAGGCTCGTGACCTTCGCGACCGGCAGTGCGAAGTGCAGTCCGGCCGAGCCGCGCAGGACGTTGGGGTGCCACGGATCGACGTCACCGGTGGAGATCACGCCACCCGCGTCGAGCCCGGCGGCCACCCGGATGGCCGCGCCGAAGTTGCCGAGGTTGCGGGGGTTGTCCAGCAGCACGACCGGGGCGTCGCGGTCGAACGCGAGCTCGGGTCGTTCGGCGAACCCGGCCACGCCCGTCGGGTGCGTGCGGCCCACTCGCAGCTTGAAGTGGTTCTGGTCGACCTCGGTGGCGGCGGCGAACCGCTCGCGCAGGTCGGGGGCGTGCGTCTCGGCGAGGCTGATCGCGGCGGCGAGGTCCGTCGTGATCAACGGGTCCACGTGCCCGCCGAAGCGCAGCGCGTGCTTAACAGCGTGAAAGCCTTCGAGCAGCACGGTGGCCAGCATAGAAGCCGATCCAGGAGACGATCACGATCGACCCCAGCACCAGCTGGACCAGCGTCGACGAGCTCTCCGGGTACCAGACGCCGTCGATGTAGTGATCGATGAACCCGGTTTCCAGCATCGGCATGCCCGCCATCGCCCTGAGGTCGTTCTCCCAGGTCGTGAGGGGGCAGATCGTCGGTGTCAGCAGGCTCAGCACGGCCCACGCGCCCAAGGCCAGGTGCGGGTAGATCACCCAGCGCCACCGCCAGGCGAGGTATCCGCCCACGAGCAGGAACGCCAGCACCGTGAAGTGCAGGAGCATGACCGCTTCAGCGAGAACTCTGGCCATTCGCACCACCCCGTCCCTGTTCCAGACTAGGACGGGGTGGCTCGAAGCGCTCTCGATAAAACCTCAGGCGAGGCCGAGGTCGTTCAGGTCGAGCAGGTAGCGGTACTGCAGGCCCTCGGCCTCGATGGCCTCCTTGGCGCCCGTGCCGCGGTCGACGACCGTGGCCACGCCGATGACGTCGGCCCCGTGCTCGCGCAACGCCGAGACGGCCGTGAGCACCGATCCGCCCGTGGTGGAGGTGTCCTCGACCGCGAGCACCCGCTGGCCGCGCACGTCGATGCCCTCGATCTGCCGCTGCATGCCGTGGGCCTTGTTCGCCTTGCGCACGACGAACGCGTCGAGCACGTCACCGTCCGCCGAGGCGGAGTGCATCATCGCGTAGGCGACGGGATCCGCGCCGAGGGTCAAACCGCCGACCGCGACGAAGTCCCAGTCCGACGTGAGCTGCCGCAGCAGCTTGCCGATCAGGGGAGCCGCCGCGTGGTGCAGCGTCGCCCGCCGCAGGTCGACGTAGTAGTCGGCTTCCTTGCCGCTGGAGAGAGTCACCTTGCCGTGCACCACGGCCAATTCGCTCACGAGACGAGCGAGTTCTGACTTAGCGTTCGAGTCCAAGACCACTTCAGTTCGCACGGGTCGTGAGCTTCGCACATATGAGCGGGCGATGCCTCGTACGCTGCATCACCGTGAGCACCCTGTACGTGGAACAGCCGTGGACGTTCTTGAGCCTGTTGGCCCGGCCGCACTACCGCGTGGAGGTGTTCGACGAACGGGACGTGCCGGTCATGGTGGTGCGCGAGCGCAGCGGTCCCGGCGTCCAGCGACCGTTGCGGCACACCGGGTTCTCCGGCTGGACGACGTTCGACCTCGACGTGGTCGCGCCGAACGGCCAACCGCTCATGCGCATCGAGAAGGGCTTCGGACGCCGTCCGCACGTGCGCGTGACGACGCCGCAGGGCCAGCTCATCGGAACCATCAAGACGCACGGCGCGTGGCAGCAGTCACTGCACGACGCGACCGGGCAGCAACTCTGCTTCTTCGGTGACGTGGCGCGGATCCAGACCGGGGCGCGGGCCAAGCGGAACGGCTCGCGGGTGCGCCGGGACGTCGTGCAGATCAACCCCGCGGTGACCGAGCCGGTGCGCTCGTTGGCGACCGCGTGTGCGGTCGCCTTCGACGTCGTGCGCGGTACCGGGACCAGCCACACCAGCAGTGGCGACGTGAACTGGCCCGTCTGACCTGACCTACCAGGCGTCCTTGCGGAACACGCTCGGGCCGTCGTCCTCGTCGTCGTCGCGGGGAGGCGGCGGTGCGGGCGTGCCGGAGGCGATGACGTCCTCGGGGTCCTGACCTTCTTCGAGCGCCTGGTAGGCGCGCTGGAGGTCGGGAACGCCGACGGCGAGTGCCTGCTGCACGCCGGGATCGTGGATGGCCCGCCCGGCGGCGACGTCGGCCCACGACAGCTCGCCGGCGTCGACCCGCCGTTGCAGGTCCTTGAGCTCCTGCGGTGCCTTCGGCGACTTCGCGAACCGCTCGATCTCGGCGAGGTCCTGTTCGGACAGTCCGCGCGAACGGCGTTGCACCTGGGAGGCCTCCGTCGCGACCTTGCCGAGGTCGTCGACCCTGGAGTCGACCTCGGCGAAGAGCGCCTGCAGGCGTGCCTGGTCGTAGGGGAACGTCACTGCTGACCACCGCCGGTGGGTGCCGGCGCGGGTGCGGGAGCGCCGCCACCGGCTCCGCCGCCACTGCCCGTGCTCGGCGTGCTGTACCGGCCGGACGCGGCCGAGCCAGCCTTGCCGAGGCCGTACGCGCCGAGGCCGACCCCGATCGCGCCGGACTTCGCCGCCGAGACGCCGTTGTCGAACTTCTGCTTGCCGTCCTGCACGCCGTCGACGACGTCGAGCGCGTCGTTGACGTCCCGGACGTCCTTGAGCTTCATCAGCGCCGTGCCCATCGCGACGATGCCGTCGACCATGCCCTTGACGCCCTCGATCAGCGTCATGATCGACTGGATGATCTTGCGGATGGCGTCGACGATCTGGATCGCGTCGTAGACCATCCACACCGCGCGGCCCCAGCCGACGACCGGGATCACCGCGGTCATCGCGGCTTCGAGCAGCATGGTGCAGAGCTTGTCGAGCAGGAACAGCGCGACCTTCGTGGCCGACCGGCAGGCCGAGGCCATCGACTGGAACTTGTTGCCGATGATCCGGGCGACCTGGGAGTCCGCCTCGATCGCGATGACCCACATGGTGTCCATGCGGCGTTCGAAACCCTGTGCCGCGGAGCCGTTCCAGTGCGGGTTGAGCTGGCCGACGCCGTCGCCGACGTTGTGCCGCACGGAGTCCAGCGCCTTGGCGACCTGGTCCCACGCGTTGGCGTTGGCGTCGATCTTCTCGAAGTCACCGACCAGCGGGCTGATCAGCGACTCGATCAGGTTCTCGCCGGTGACCTTCTCGTAGATCCAGTTGACGCCCTGCAGCTTCCACCCGGCGGCTTCGATGAGCTCCTTGGTGGTCTGCCGGCCAGGGCGGTCCTCTGCGGCCGCGTTGAGCGCGACCGACGGGTCCTGGACGTCCGCGTACGCCGTGGTCATCGGCCCCCACCTGCCTGCTTCATCAGCTGCACGCCGTGGAGGTCGACCTTCTCGTAGGAGTCGGCCGCCTTCCTCAGCGCGTCGGCGTCCTTGGTCATCATCTTGTTCGCGAAGTCCAACGTCTCCCCGTACAGGCTCGCGACACCGGTCACGACGGGGTGCAGCAACGTCAGCAGGCCGGTGAACCCGCTGGTGTCACCGCCCTTGGAGATCGCGTGGTCCTTGATGGTCAGGAAGTGCCCGGCGTTGCGGTCCAGCAGTTCGCTGTAGCCCCGCAACTCGTTCGGTTCGACATGGAACTGTTCGCTCACATGCCCTCCGACGCGCCATTCGGCCGAACGGTTCCGGTCAGGTGCGGCCGCGTCCACCGGCGAACCGCGACGCCATCCTGCGCACCAGCTTGCGCGGCAGCCGCGTGGCGATGGTGACGATCGCCTTGTACTGGAGGCCGGGGACCGACAACGGCTTGCCGCGGCGCAGGTCGCGCAGGGCCTCGTGCACCAGCTTCTCGACCGGCACGTACAGCCAGTTCGGGGTCTTGGTCATGTCGATCTGCGCGCGCTTGTGGAACTCGGTCCGCACGAAACCGGGGGCGAGCGCCATGATCCGCACGCCGGTGCCCTCGGCGGCGAGCGCGGTGCCCTCGGAGAACGCCGTCACCCACGCCTTGTCGGCGCTGTAGCTGGTGCCGCGGCCGGGCAGGAAGCTCGCGACGCTCGACACGTTGATGACGTCGCCCTTGCCGCGCGCGATCATGGCCGGGATCGCGGCCCGGCACAGGCGCAGCACGGTGGTGACGTTGACGTCGAGCTGGCTCTGCAGCTTCTCGACGTCGGTGGCGAAGAGCTCGCCGTTGTTCGCGAAGCCCGCGTTGTTGACCAGCAGGTCGACGGCCTGCTCGGCGAGCCGTTGCTCGACCTTGAGCCGGTCGTCGTGGTCGCTGAGGTCAGCCGGCAGGACGTCCACGTGCACGCCGTGCTTGTCGTGCAGCTGCTTCGCGAGTTCCTCGAGTGCGGGCGCGGTGCGCGCGACCAGCACGAGGTCGTACCCCTCCGCCGCGAGCCTGCGGGCGAAGGCGGCCCCGATCCCGACGGTCGATCCGGTCACCAGTGCGGTTGGCATACGTCCGCACGGTAGTCGGTTCAGCGCCGGGGTCGAAGGCCGCCGATGATCACGCTTCGTGCTTCGCCGGGCGGCGCAGCACGAACAGGCGCAGCGCGAGGCCGGAAACGACCAGCGCGACCCCGCCGAACAGCATCCACCCGACCGACGCACCCGTGTTGGCCAGCGTCACGACGGACGCCGTACCGGTCACGGCCACGGCCGGAACAATCTTTCCTCCGTACATCGTGCTTCCCTCCGGGGGGTTCGAGGACACGACGGTTCAACTGAACGGAGTATCTGAATCAGACCCCGATGTTTTACACAGAGAGCTATGTGATGTGAGTCACAGCACTTTAGTCACGGTCTGGAATACCGCTGGCCGGGGCGGTACGGCAGGCGCTACATACGCCTGCCGATCACCCAACGTTAGTTCTGCTTGCGCCCGAAGGACGGCCGGTAGACCTCGCCGCCCTCGTCGTCCTCGGCCACCGGTTCCTCGCGCTCGGACGGGTCCGGGTCGAACGGGTCGATGACGTCCGCGAGCTCACCGACGTCGCGCAGCAGCCGTTCGAGGCGCGCGGGCGACGAGTTGGGCGGCGCGGCGGCCAGCACCCAGTCGTTCTCCATCCAGACGACGGTGACGTCGCCCCCGATCTCCTCGGCGGCGTCGATCAGGTCCGGAGTGATGATCTTGCGGGCGGCGGGCACGTCCGTGACGAACGCGTACCGCGATCCGACCGGCCCGAGCATGTCGGGCATCGGCTTCTTGTCGTCCTCGCGCTGGAACGGCACGGTCGACAGCCAGAGCTCGATCACCACCGACAGCGCCCGCCGGCAACGCACGCCGACCAGCACGGAGTTGACCTTGCCGCCGGTCTCGTGGTCGAGCACGTAGACCTGCCGTCGCCCGTCGGCGGTGAAGGTGGAGCCCGCCACGACGTCACGGGCGAGGCCCGTGCCGTAGTACGCGATGGCCCCGGCTTCCCACCGGGTCGGCAGCACGTGGTCTGTCTCCTCGAACTGCCAGCCGCGCAGGGCAGCCCAACGGCGCCGTTCACGATTACGCGCGGTTCGTTGCGCCCGGTCGGTCGCGAGCAGGGCGAACCCCGCCACACCCGCCACCGCGGCGACGGTGAACCAGACCCACGCCGGTATGCCCACGCGGCCAAGCCTAGTGGGTCGGAGGCGAGGAACGAAGATCACTTCCGCGCGTCGTGACCTCGGCGTGCCTTTCCTCAGTTCAGTTGCGCGATGGCGGCCTGACTTCGCGGGTCCGCACCGCGGTAGATCACCAGCAACTGGTCGGGGTTCTGCAACGGCCTGAGCGTCTCGAAGCTGAGGGCGATTTCCCCGGCGCTGGGGTGTTTCAGCACCTTGGCGCCGCGGGCGTTGAACCTGACGTCGCGCGCGGCCCACAGCCGGGCGAACTCCTCGTCGTCGGCGGCGCACTCGGCGATGAGATCGGCCAGCACCTGGTCGCCGGGGTGCGCGGCCCACGCGGCCCGCAGGTGGGCGACGCCTTCCCTCACCACGCGGTCGCGGTCGACGTACCGCTCGCGGATCTCCGGGTGCAGCAGGCAGAGCCAGACGGCGTTGCGCTTGCCTTCAGGCAGTTCCCGGAAGTCCAGGAGCACCTTCGCCATCTCGTCGTTCCACGCGAGGACGTCGAACCGGTGGTTCATCACCATGGCGGGCCTCGGCGAGAGGTCCTCGACCAGCAGTTTCAACGACTCGGACGCCTCGGTCGCCGCCTTGTCCTCGGTGTGCCGTTGGGTGAGGCCGAGGAGGTACGCGCGTTCGTCGTCGTTCAGCCGCAACGCCCCGGCCAGTGCCTCCGCCACGTCCGCCGACGGCCGCAGCCCGCGTGCCTGCTCCAGCCGGACGACGTAGTCGACGCTGATGCCCGCCAGCTCGGCGACCTCCTCGCGCCGCAGCCCCGGTGTCCGGCGCTGTCGTCGTCGCGGCAGAGCGAAGTCGCGCGGGTCCAGCCGCTCGCGCCGGGTCCTCAGGAAGATCGCGAGCTCCTGCGTCACGTCGGTGAGCATGGCTTCTTCAACAGTCCGGGTAGGACTCGTGTTCCCAGGAAGTTCCTTCCCTTACCCGCCGCTCTGCGTTTGCGGAGCCTGGTGTCTCACCGATTTCCTTGGGAGAAACACCATGTCGCTCGACACCTACCGGCTGCTCGGCCGCTCCGGCCTGCGGGTCTCGCCGCTGGCCCTGGGCACCGCGACCTTCGGCAACGAGTGGGGCTGGGGTTCGTCGGCTGAGGACGCGCGGTCGTTGTTCTCGACGTACGTGGAGCGCGGCGGCAACTTCATCGACACGGCCGCGGCCTACGGCGGTTCGGAAGAGATGCTGGGCTCGCTGGTGCCGGGACGGCGCGACAGCCTCGTGCTGGCGACGAAGTACTCGACCCTGCGCGTTCCTTCCGACCCCAACTCCGGCGGCTCGCACCGCAAGAACCTGTTCGCGTCCGTCGAGAACAGCCTGCGCCGGCTGCGGACGGATTTCATCGACCTGCTGTACGTGCACGTCTGGGACGCGCGGACGCCGTTCGAGGAGGTGCTGCGGGGCCTCGACGACCTGGTGCGCGCGGGCAAGGTCCTCTACGTGGGGATGTCGAACGCCCCGGCGTGGGAGATCTCGCGCATGCAGGCCGTCGCGGACCTGCGCGGCTGGTCACCGCTGGTGGCGTTGCAGATCGAGTACAGCCTGATCAACCGGGCCGCCGAGCGCGATCTCCTGCCGATGGCGGCTGCGCTGGGACTCGGCGTGACGCCGTTCTCGCCGTTGGGCGGTGGGGTGTTGTCCGGCAAGTACTCGGGTGCTGCCGAGGCCGGGACGTCGCGCCGGGAGTTCAACGCCGCGTTGGGGATGGTGAACCCGCGCACGCTCGGGATCGCCGACGTGGTGCGGGAGGTGGCTCTGGAGATCGACCGCACGCCCGCGCAGGTCGCGCTGGCGTGGAACGTGCGGCGGCCCGGGGTGACCGCGCCCGTCGTCGGGGCGCGCACGCCGGAGCAACTCGTCGGGAACCTGGGCGCGTTGGAGGTGTCGCTGACGCCGGAGCAGGTGGCGCGGCTGGAGGAGGCGAGCGCGATCGACCTCGGGTATCCGCACGACGTGCTGTCCGGTGACCACATCCGGACGGTGTTGTCCGGTGAGTTGGCGATTGAAAGCCGCTGAACGCGATGGAGGGGGACCCGAAACGGATCCCCCTCCATCAGTTGCTCTTGACTCACGCGGTGCGGCCCACGATCAGGCCGCTCTGGTCGTCCACCACGTCGACCCGCACCGTGTCGCCGTCCCGCACCTCGCCGGCCAGCAGTTCCTTGGCCAGCTGGTCACCGATCGCCGACTGCACCAGCCGCCGCAGCGGCCGCGCCCCGTACATCGCGTCGAAGCCGTTGAGCGCCAGCCAGTCGCGCGCGGCGGTCGTGACGTCGAGCGTCAGCCTCCGCGCGGCCAGGCGGTCGGCCAGGCGGGCGATCTGGATGTCCACGATGGACGTCAGTTCCTCGGTGGCGAGCGCGTGGAACACCACGACGTCGTCGAGGCGGTTCAGGAACTCCGGCTTGAAGTGGCGTTGCACCACGGAGAGCACGGCGTCCTTGCGCTCCACCTCGGTGAGCGTCGGGTTCACGATGGTCTGCGAACCCAGGTTCGAGGTGAGCACCAGGATCGTGTTGCGGAAGTCGACCGTGCGGCCCTGGCCGTCGGTGAGGCGGCCGTCGTCGAGCACCTGGAGCAGCACGTCGAACACGTCCGGGTGCGCCTTCTCGACCTCGTCCAGCAGCACGACCGAGTACGGGCGGCGGCGGACCGACTCGGTGAGCTGGCCGCCCTGGTCGTAGCCGACGTAGCCGGGAGGCGCGCCGACCAGGCGGGCCACCGAGTGCTTCTCGGAGTACTCGCTCATGTCGATGCGGATCATCGCCCGCTCCTCGTCGAAGAGGAACGCCGCCAGTGCCTTCGCGAGTTCCGTCTTGCCCACGCCGGTGGGGCCGAGGAACAGGAACGACCCCGTCGGGCGGTCCGGGTCGGCGACGCCGGCGCGCGTCCTGCGCACCGCGTCCGACACGACGCGCACGGCCTCGGCCTGGCCGACGACTCGGCGGCCGAGTTCGTCCTCCATCCGCAGCAGCTTGGCGGTTTCGCCTTCCAGGAGCCTGCCCGCCGGGATGCCGGTCCACGCCGCCACCACGTCCGCGACGTCGTCCGGGCCGACCTCCTCCTTCAGCATCGCGGCGTCCTGTGTGGACTCTGCCGCGACCGCGAGCTCCTTCTCCAGCTGGGGGATCCGGCCGTAGCGGAGTTCCGCGGCACGGCCGAGGTCGCCGTCGCGCTCGGCCCGTTCCGACTCGCCGCGCAACGACTCGAGCTGCTCCTTCAACGCGCGCACGCGGTCGATGGAGCCCTTCTCGTTCTGCCAGCGGGCGGTCAGCACGGAGAGTTCCTCGCGCTTCTCGGCCAGTTCGGCGCGCAACGCGTGCAGGCGTTCGACCGAGGCCACGTCGGATTCCTTCGACAGCGCCATTTCCTCGATCTCGAGGCGCCGCACGGCACGTTCGACGGTGTCGATCTCGACGGGCCGCGAGTCGATCTCCATGCGCAGCCGGGACGCGGCCTCGTCGACGAGGTCGATGGCCTTGTCCGGCAGGAAGCGCGCGGTGATGTAGCGGTCGGACAGCGTTGAGGCGGCGACGAGTGCGGCGTCCGTGATGCGCACGCCGTGGTGCACCTCGTAGCGTTCCTTGAGGCCGCGCAGGATGCCGACCGTGTCCTCCACCGAGGGCTCGCCGACCAGCACCTGCTGGAAGCGGCGTTCCAGGGCGGCGTCCTTCTCGATGTGCTCGCGGTACTCGTCGAGGGTCGTGGCACCGACCATCCGGAGTTCGCCGCGGGCCAGCATCGGCTTGATCATGTTGCCGGCGTCCATCGCCGACTCACCGGTCGCGCCGGCACCGACGATCGTGTGCAGCTCGTCGATGAACGTGATGACCTGCCCGGCCGAGTCGGTGATCTCCTTCAGCACGGCCTTGAGCCGCTCCTCGAACTCACCGCGGTACTTGGCGCCCGCGACCATCGAGCCGAGGTCCAGCGACACGACCTTCTTGCCGCGCAACGACTCCGGCACGTCCCCGGCCACGACGCGCTGCGCCAGACCCTCGACGATCGCCGTCTTGCCGACACCGGGTTCGCCGATCAGCACGGGGTTGTTCTTGGTGCGCCGCGACAGGACCTGCACGACGCGGCGGATCTCGGCGTCGCGGCCGATCACCGGGTCGAGCTCGCCCTTGCGCGCACGTTCGGTCAGGTCGACGCCGAACTTCTCCAGCGCCTTGTAGGTGCCCTCGGGGTCGGCCGACGTCACCCGCGCCGAACCGCGCACCTTCGTGAACGCCTCGGTCAGCGCGTCGGGCGTGGCACCGTGCCGCCGCAACAGGTCGGCCACCAGCCCGCCGTACTGCGCGAGCCCGACGAGCAGGTGCTCGGTGGACACGTACTCGTCACCCATCTCGGTGGCGAGCTCCTGCGCCCGGTTGATCACCCGCACGGCGTCGCGCGAGAACTGCGGAGCGGACACGGTGGAACCGGACGCGCTCGGCAGTCCGCGGGAGAGCTGCTCCAGCTCCTTGCGCACCTGCTCGGGGTCGGCACCCACGGCCGACAGCAACGGCGCGGTCAACCCGTCCGTCTGCGCCAGCAGTGCGCTGAGCAGGTGCACGGAACCCACGTCGGGGTTCCCGTTCAGCGTGGCGGCCTGCACCGCCGAGGACACGGCCTGCTGCGTCTTGGTCGTCGGGTTGAAAGCGTCCATTCCTCCACCTCGTGGTCAGCCTCCAGCATGGACCATCATCCCGCACAACGTCAGAAAAGTTGAGTCTGTTCCGCTCAACCCTGAAAACGCCCTGGATCACACCGCCGGTTAGGCGAAGATCAGCCCATGACGTCCATCATCCACAACATCACCGTCGACGCCCGGGACTCCTACGAGATCGCCTCGTGGTGGGGCCAGGTGCTCGGCCTGCCGCTGGACCCGGAGGACAACCCCGGCGACCCGGAGTGCCTGATCCACCTGCCGAGCGGCATCCGCTACCTGTTCATCAACGTCCCGGAGTCCAAAGACCGCAAAAACCGGCTGCACATCGATCTGCAGCCGGTGAGCGGCACCCGCGACGAGGAGGTGGACCGCCTCGTCGGCATCGGCGCGACGATCTTCGACGATCAGCGCAGGCCGGACGGCACGGGTTGGGTCACGATGCGCGACCCCGAGGGCAACGAGTTCTGCGTGGAACGCAGCGCAGCCGAACGAGCCGCAACGTCCTGACCAGCGTCACTCGAAAGCACCAACAGCTTGTCCACAGCAGGGGTGGAGTTATCCACAATCCGCTGTTCAGTATCCACAGGTGAATCAAGTTCAGTGGCGACCGTCTGTACACCAGAACCCGATGGGGTGACATCCTCGACCGAGTCACGCAGCGGCTGCTCCTTGATCAGCAACACCGCGATGACCGTGAACACGGCCAGCCCGGCGGCGATGAGGAACAACTCGCCCATGGCGTCCCCGTAGGAGTCCCGCACCACCGGCGACAGGGACCCGCGGTCGAGCGTCTTGGTGCTCACCTGGGCAGCCAACACGGCCCCGAGCACCGAGACGCCGGCCGTCCCGCCCAACGACCGCAGGAACGTGGCCGTGGAACTGGCCGCACCGAGATCGGACATCCCGACGCCGTTCTGCACGGCCAGCACCAGGTTCTGCATGGTCAGCCCGACCCCGACCCCGACGAGGGCCAGGTAGGCACCCATCAACACCAGGTTCGTCCGGTGATCGATCGTCCCGAGCAACGCCAACCCCGCGACCAGCGAGAACGACCCCCACACCAGGTAGCTCTTCCACCGCCCGCTCTTGGCGATCAACTGCCCGCTGACCGTCGACGAGATGCTCAACCCGAGCACCAACGGCACGGTCAACAACCCGGCCTTCGTGGGCGAGAACCCACGCGCGATCTGGAAGTACTGCCCCATGAACACCGAGGCCCCGAACATCGCGGTCCCCACCGCAACGCCCCCGAGCATCGCCAGCACCACGGTCCGGTTCTTGAACAGGTGCAACGGAATGACCGGCGCGCTGGCCCGCCGCTCCACGAAGTAGGCCCCCACGATCGCGATCAACGAGCCGCCCACGAACAGCGCACTCTCCCGACTGATCCAGGCGAAGTCCTTACCCGCGAACGACACCCACATGAGCACCAGGCTCACGCCACCGGTGATCAACGTGGCACCGAGGTAGTCGATCTTCACGTGCTGCTTCTTCACCGGCAGGTGCAGCGTCTTGTGCAACACGGCCAACGCCACCAGCGCCAGCGGCACGCAGACGAAGAAGCACCACCGCCACCCGGGCCAGTCGACGAGGAACCCACCGACCAACGGCCCACCGACCGTCCCGGCCGAGATCACCATCCCGGTGTACCCGCTGTACCGCCCACGCTCACGAGGGCTGAGCAACGCGCCGACGACCACCTGCCCCAGCGCCTGCACACCACCCATCCCGAGCCCCTGGACGACCCGGAACCCGATCAGCTGCTCCATGTTCTGACTGAGCCCCGACAACACCGAGCCGATCACGAACAGCACGATCGCGGACTGCAACAGCCGCTTCTTGTCGAAGAGGTCCGCGAGCTTCCCCCACAGGGGCGTGCTGGCGGTGGACGCGAGAAGCATCGAGGTGATGACCCACGTGTACTGGGTCTGCGTGCCTTTGAGCTCGGCCAGGATCGTCGGGAGAGCGTTCGAGACGATGGTGGAGCTGAGGATTGCGACGAGCAACGCCACCCAGATACCGGACAGCGCTTCGAGGATCTCCCGATGCGACGAGGGCCGACTCAAAACCGGCACACCTCCAGTAGTTAGTTGATGTCATACAACTATATCTGGAGATACTTAGCCACGACAACGAACTGGGGTGGCTGATGGGTCACACCCAGACTCGCCGGAGCCGCTCAAGGGGAGGTCGGCAGACGCTCAGGGCATCAGGACTCGGCGGCCTTCGCAGCCTTCGTCTCGAAGAAGTCGCCGCCCTTGCGCCGGACGTCATCCGTGCCCCAGTCCCGGATCCGATCCACGGGCACCATCCGGGGGATGTGCTTGCGACAGTGGATGTAGGCCTCCTCGACGGACACCACCACCCACCGCTCGACCTTCCGGTCCTCCCCGGCCAGCTCGGCGAACTCCTCGAGAGGGGCGATCCGAGCGGCCCCGTTCACGTGCAGCCCGATCAGGTCCTCGGTGAAGTCCAGCATCAGCATCCCGACGTGCGGGTTCTCCATGATGTTGCCGAGAGAGGCCATCACCCCGTTCCCCCGGTACTCGGGATAAACGAGGGTCCGCGAGTCCACCACGTGCAAGAACCCGGCAGGCCCGGCCCGCAACGAGGAGTCGCACTCCCCATCAGCGTCAGCAGTGGAGATGAACGCCATCTCCATCTTGGCGACGAACGACTGCATCAGCGGGTTGAGGTGGTCCAGCACCTGGTCCGAGTAGAAGCGCGTAGCGCGATCGGTCGTCTCCAGGGCACATTGGAGGAAGTGCTCACCACGTGAGCCGGGCAAGGCGTCGCTCTCAACACGGTCGGGTGAGGTGGTCGAAGTCAACTCTGGCAGGGACACGCGCCCAACCCAAGCACGCAAGCACGCAACCCGGTACAGACGGACCCTCACATTCACACTGTTGCGGTAACAACTAGTCACGTAGAGTTACCGTGCTTCGCTCGAAGGTGGCATCAAGGAGTCAGGAGGCTCGATCAGGGGTTAGTGTCCACTCTGTCGGGGGACGGATGCTTGACGAGTAACGACAGCGCCCCAGCCGGCGCTACTCAGAAACACCCAATGAGAACGTGGAGACTGCGCGCGGACCATGACTGCGAACGCTGTGCTGAGCCCCATCCCTACCCCGCCCCACCGGGAACCCCCGCCTGGCGTCACCGCGATGGTGCGCATGATCCGGGAGAGCTTCGCGGTGGTGGAGCCGCATTCCGAAGAAGTGGCGAAGTTCTTCTACGGCATGCTCTTCTCGCTCTCGCCTGCCACACGCGAGATGTTCCCCGCGAACATGGAGGTGCAACGCAGCCGTCTGCTGCGCGCCCTCGTGCACGTGGTGCAGATGGTCGACCGCCCGGACGACCTCATTCCCTTCCTGCGTCAGCTGGGGCGTGACCACCGCAAGTTCGGTGTCATCAACGTCCACTACGAGGCGGTCGGGACGGCACTGCTGTCCGCGGTGAAGAAGTTCTCCGGCGCCGCCTGGACGCCCAAGGTCGAGATGGCGTGGGCCGAGGCCTACACCCTCATGGCCAGGGCCATGCAGGAGGCCGCGGACGCCGACAACGGGCCCGCCTACTGGCACGCGACGGTGCTGGAGCACCAGCGCGTCTCGTGGGACCTCGCGGTCGTGCGGCTGCAGCCGGACCACCCGGTGAGCTACAAGGCCGGTCAGTACGTCAGCGTGGAGACGCCGCAGCGCAAGCGCTTGTGGCGGTACTTCTCGCCGGCGAACGCACCGCGCGAGGACGGCGTCATCGAGTTCCACATCCGGTCCGTCGACGGCGGCTGGGTGTCTCGCTCGGTGGTCGGCCACACGCAGGCCGGTGACACGTGGCGCATCGGACCGCCCATGGGACGTCTGTCGGTCGACCGCACGGCCGGCACGGACATCCTGATGGTGGCCGGTGGCACGGGTATCGCGCCGATGCACGCGATCATCGACGAGATGGCGCAGTACGGCGAGAACCCACGCGTGCACCTGTTCTACGGCGGCCGCACCCGCGAGGACCTGTACGACCTCGACAACCTGCAGCGCATCGCGACCACGAACCCGTGGCTCACGGTCGTGCCGGTGCTGGAGTCGGACCCCGGTGTCCGCGGAGTCGAGCAGGGCAGCCTTGCCGACGTGGTCACCCGCTACGGCGCGTGGGAAGAGCGCGACGTCCTGGTCTGCGGCAGCCCCGCCATGATCAGGTCCACGGTGTCCCGCATGCTGGTCGCGGGAACTCCGCTCGACCGGATCAAGTACGACCCGTTCACGCTGGACTAAGCTCGGCACGTCGTAAGCGACTGGCGTGCCGAGGGTGGAACTGACCACCGGGAAGCGACGGCCGAGCGCACCGAACGCCTGGGTGCCCGGCACGGAGTGATGCCGTGCTGCGCGAAGCCGATCCCGAGATCGCCGCCCTGATCCAGGCCGAGGAACGTCGTCAGGCCAGCAAGCTGCGCATGATCGCGTCGGAGAACGACGTGTCGCAGGCCGTGCTCGAGGCAACAGGCTCGGTGCTGACGAACAAGTACTCCGAGGGCTACCCCGGCAAGCGGTACTACGAGGGCCAGCAGGTCGTCGACCAGGTCGAACAGCTCGCGATCGACCGGGCGAAGGCCCTCTTCGGCGTCGAGCACGCGAACGTCCAGCCGCTGTCCGGCGCGCCCGCGAACCTGGCCGTCTACCTGGCGTTCCTGCAGCCGGGCGACACCGTGATGGGCATGGCGCTGCCGATGGGCGGCCACCTCACGCACGGCTGGAGCGTGTCCGCGACCGGCAAGTGGTTCAACGCGGTCCAGTACGAGGTCCGCAAGGACACCGGTGTCGTCGACCTGGACGAGGTCCGCGCGCTGGCACTCGCCGAACGCCCGAAGGTGATCTTCTGCGGCGGCACGGCGATCCCGCGCACCATCGACTTCCCTGCGTTCGCCGAGATCGCGAACGAGATCGGCGCGCTGCTGGTCGCCGACATCGCGCACATCGCCGGGCTCGTCGCGGGTGGCGCGCACCCGTCGCCGGTCGGGCACGCGCCGGTGATCACCACGACGACGCACAAGACGTTGCGCGGACCGCGTGGCGCCATGATCCTCACCGACGCCGAGCACGCGAAGGCGATCGACCGCGCGGTCTTCCCCGGCCTGCAGGGCGGCCCGCACGACCACACGACGGCCGCGATCGCCGTGGCGCTGCACGAGGCGTCGCAGCCGGAGTTCCGCGAGTACGCGCACATGATCGTCCGCAACGCGCAGACGCTCGCGGGCGCCTTGCTGGAACGCGGCTTCGACCTGGTGTCCGGCGGCACCGACAACCACCTGATCCTCGTGGACCTGACCTCGAAGCTGATCGGTGGCAAGCCTGCCGCGCGGGCGCTCGACCGGGCGGGCATCGAGCTGAACTACAACGCGGTCCCGTTCGACACCCGCAAGCCGTTCGACCCGTCCGGCATCCGGCTCGGCACGGCGGGCGTCACGACCCGCGGCCTCACGCCGGAGCAGATGCCGTTGATCGCCGGCTGGATCGACCGCGCGATCGCCGAGCACGACGACGAGCAGGCGCTCGACCGCATCGCCGCCGAGGTCGGCGAGCTACTCGCCGCGCTCTAGCCTGCCAACGGCCTCGCGCACCTCGCCGAACGTCCGGCGGGCGACTTCCGCGAAGTCCCCGCCGGTCGGCAGCCACCGCTCGTAGCCGTGGTTGAAGGCGAGCACGCCCAGCTCAGCGGCCACCGCGGCCTCCAGCTCCGGCACCCCGCGCCGCTTGAGCGCGTCCGTCATGGCGACGGCGAACCCGACCATCTTCAACGCGGACCGCTCGCGCAGCTCGTCGTTGCCCGCGATCACCGCCAGCCGCTGCGGCCCGTGCGCCCGGCGTTCCTCGGTGAACGTCTCCGCGGTCGCCACCAGCGCCGCCTCGACGGCCTCCAACGGTCCCGTGCCCTCGGGCGCACCGGCGATCGCGCCGGTCATCAGGTCCGCCAGCACGTCCTGGCCGCCGAACAACACCTCGCGCTTGTCGCGGAAGTGCCGGAAGAACGTGCTCTTGGTGAGCCCGGCGCGTTCGGCGATCTGCGCGACCGCGGTGTTCTCGTACCCCTGCTCGCTGAACAGGTCGAGTGCGGCGCGCACCAACCGCTCCCGCGCGTCCGGCTCCCATCGACCCATGCCTCCATCCTAAGTGATGCGACTTAGTCCCATCACTCTGCTACGGTTGATGAGACCAAGTCCCATCACTCGTCACTGAAGGACACGCACATGAAGGTCTTCGTCACGGGCGCCAGCGGCCACGTCGGCTCGGCCCTGGTCCCCGAACTGCTGGGCGCCGGACACCAGGTCGTCGGCCTGGCCCGTTCGGACGCCTCGGCGGCCAAGCTCGAAGCGCAGGGAGCCGCCGTGCAGCGCGGCGACCTAGACGACCTCGACGGCCTGCGCAAGGGCGCGGCCGAGGCGGACGCCGTGATCCACCTGGCGTTCAAGCACGAGGAGATGTACGCGGGCGACTACCAGGGCGCGTCGGACGCCGACCTCGCCGTGGTGCACGCGTTCCTCGACGAACTGTCCGGCACCGGCAAGGCGCTCGTCGGCACCGGCGGCACGCTGGCGTACTCGGGCCTCGGCCGCACGGCCACCGAGGAGGAGCGGCCGCCGAGCGAGGGTCCGCGCGGCGCCGCCCGCAACGCGATCGTCGACGCCACGGGCCTGCGCGGCTCGGTCGTCGTGCTGCCGCCGACCGTCCACAGTGAACTCGACGTGGCGGGCTTCATCCCGATCCTGGTGCGAACCGCCCGCGCCACCGGCATTTCCGGCTATCCGGGCGACGGCACCAACCGCTGGTCCGCAGGCCACACGCGGGACGCGGCCCGGCTCTACCGGCTGGCGGCGGAGAAGGCGCCGGCGGGTTCGGTGCTGCACGCGGTCGCCGAGGAGGCGATCACGATGCGGGAGATCGCCGAGGTGATCGGGCGGAAGCTGGGCGTGCCGGTCGAGAGCATCCCGGCCGAACGCGCGCAGGAGCACTTCGGTCCGTTGGCGTTCATGGTGTCGCGGGACGCACCGACGTCCGCCGAGCGCACGAAGGCGTTGCTGGGCTGGGAACCGAAGGAGCCCGGTCTGCTGGAGGACCTGGAGAGCGGGTTCTACTTCGAGGAGAGCTGAGCTTCGAGCTTGAGGTGCGCCTCGGACACGGCACCGGCGGGGTCGGGTCCGGCCAGCGCGGCTTCCTCCAGCGCGGCAAGGGTTTCCGGCGAACGCAGCCACTCGGTCAGCGGACCGGCGTCGGGCCCCTCGTGCACGAGTCCGGCCAGCGCGATCGGCGTGGCTAGGAAGTAGTCGCGGAGGGCCGCCTGCTCACGCGGGTCGGCCTTCGCGTAGACCTCGGACGTGAGGCGCAACCAGTAGAAGTCCGCGTCGAGCTCGCCGAGCGCGATCAGCTCCAGCACGCGCGGAAGCAGGTAGCGCACGAAGTTCTCGTCGCCGATCGTCCCCGACTTGAGCCAGAACTTCTCGATCTGCTCAGAAGTCAGCTCCCGCAACGGAAGCGTGGTGAACGGCGCGATTGATGCCGCGTCCACGCAGTGGTCGCAGAACTCGACCACGCGCGGACGCGGCATCGCGAGGACTTCGTGCAGACGGTCGATCATTTGCGGGGCTTCGGTTTCCAGACGACGAGGGCGGTCTCCTGCCGGATCGGCACGAGATCACGACGGTAGGAAGCGTGCACCGCGGCGGCAGTGGAATCGGCCGCTGCCAACGCCTGTGCGAGTTCCTGCTGGAGTTCTACAACCCGCGACCGCAGCGCGTCGACCTGATTTTCCAGGTCGATGATGCGCTTGATGCCGGCGAGGTTCACGCCCTCGTCCTGCGAGAGGCGCTGGACCTCGCGCAGCAGCACGATGTCGCGCATCGAGTAGCGGCGGCCACCGCCGGACGTGCGGCCCGGCGAGACCAGACCCATCCGGTCGTAGGACCGGAGGGTCTGGGCGTGCAGGCCGGACAGCTGGGCTGCCACCGAGATCACGAAGAACGGCGTGTCCTCATCGGTCCCGGGAGGGAACGGAAAACCCACCGAACTCACCGCCCTTCAAGAAGTGCGTTCAGTTCACCGCGGGGGTCGTGATCCCGCGTCACATCGGCGTACGCCTCCAGGGCCTTGCGGGCCTCGGACGACAGGTTGTTCGGCACCGCGACCTCCAGGGTGATCAGGAGATCGCCCGCGGTCCCGTCCCGCTTGGTGATCCCCTTGCCCTTCGCCCGCATGATCCGCCCGGAGGCGGTGCCGGCGGGCACCTTCAAGGAGACCTTGCCGTCCAGCGTCGGCACGGTCAACGTGGTGCCGAGCGCGAGCTCGGAGAACGTCATCGGTGCCTTCAGCGTCAGGTCGTTGCCCTGACGGCCGAACACGCTGTGCGGGTTGACGTGCACGCGCACGAACAGATCACCCGACGGACCACCGTTGCGGCCCGGTTCGCCTTGTCCTGCAAGGCGAATGCGCTGTCCGTCGTCAACGCCCGACGGGATGCGCACGGTCAGCGTGCGCGTGCGGGTGCTGACGCCGTCGCCACCGCACTCGGGGCACGGGTCGTCGATGATCTTGCCGGTGCCGCGGCAGTCGCGGCACGGCTCGCTGAACGCGAACGCGCCCTGCGACCGCGTGACGAGACCGGACCCCGAACAGGTCGCGCAGGTGTGCGGCTGGGTGCCCGGCTTGGCGCCGGAACCGTTGCACGTCGTGCAGGCGGCGGGGGACGACAGGCGCAGCGGCACCGTCGCCCCCTTCACCGCCTCGGTGAAGTCGATGCGGACGTCGGTCTCGACGTCCTCGCCGCGGCGAGGACGCGTCGGCGACCCCGCCGTCGCACCACCGCGCCGGTTGAACAGGCCGCCGAGCAGGTCGCCCAGGCCACCGCCACTGCCACCGGTGCCCTGTGCGGCACGACCGAACAGGTCGTTGACGTCGAACCCGCCGGAGCCGAAGCCGCCGGAGCCCGGGAAGCCGCCGCCCGCGAACAGGCGGCGGGCTTCGTCGTACTGCTTGCGCTTGGCCGGATCCGACAGCACGCCGTAGGCCTCGGAGACCGCCTTGAAGCGGGCCTCGGCCTTGGCGTCGCCGGGATTCGCGTCCGGGTGCAGCTCACGGGCGAGCTTGCGGTACGACTTCTTGATCTCGTCCGCAGTCGCCTCGGACGAGACGCCCAGCTCGCGGTAGAAGTCCTTCTCGATCCAGTCCCTCTGACTCACTGGACGTCTCCTCCTCCCTAGGCTTCTTCAGCCGGAGCCGGCGCGGCACCGGGCTCGTGATCAGTCACCGCGACCAGCGCGGGCCGGACCAGCTTCTCGCCGAAGGTGTAGCCGCGACGGAGCACGGCGGTGACCGTCGGCCCCTCGACGTCCGGGGACGTGCTGTGCTGCACGGCCTCGTGCACCGACGGGTCGAACGCCTCGCCCTCGTGCGCGAACGGCTCGAGGCCGCTCTTCTGCAACGTGGACACGAGCTTGTCCGCCACGGCCTTGAACGCACCGGTCAGGTCGCCGTGCGCGGCGGCCCGTTCGATGTCGTCCAGCACCGACAGCAGCTCGGAGGCGACGGACGCCTTCGCGTTGTTGATCACCGCTTCCCTGTCGCGTTCCACCCGCTTGCGGTAGTTCGCGTACTCGGCGGTGAGCCGCTGCAGGTCGGCGGTGCGCTCGTCGAGCTGGGTCTTCAGCTCGGCGGCCACCTCGTCCACGACCTCGGCGACCAGGGGTTCTGCCGGAGCAGCGCCTTCCTCGGTGGCCGCGTGGGCCGGCGGCCGGACCTCGCCCGTTTCCGGGTCGATCCGGCGCCGGTCGTTCACGACGACCTGAGGCTGCTCCTCGTCGGGGGCGGCGTGCCTCGGTTCGGTCACTTCTTCTCGTCCTCGTCCACGATCTCGGCGTCGACGACGTCGTCGTCCTTCTTCGCACCGGCGCCGGCACCCGCGGCACCCGGCGCGTCCGCACCAGGAGCCTCGGCACCCTGGGCACCAGGGGCGTTGGCGTAGATCGCCTGGCCGATGGCCTGCGACTCGGTGGCGAGCTTCTCCACCGCGGACTTGATGGCCGCGATGTCGGTGCCCTTGAGCGCCTCGTTCGCCTCGGCGATCGCGGCGTTGACCTTGTCCTTGATCTCGGCCGGGAGCTTGTCGTCGTTCTCCTTGACGACCTTCTCCGTCTGGTAGACGAGCGTCTCGGCCTGGTTGCGGACCTCGGCCTCCTCGCGGCGGCGCTTGTCCTCCTCCGCGTGGGCCTCGGCGTCCTTCACCATGCGGTCGATGTCGTCCTTCGGCAGCGCGGAGCCACCGGTGATCGTCATCGACTGCTCCTTGCCCGTGCCCAGGTCCTTCGCCGACACGTGGACGATGCCGTTCGCGTCGATGTCGAAGGTGACCTCGATCTGCGGCACGCCACGGGGGGCGGGCGGCAGGCCGGTCAGCTCGAACATGCCGAGCTTCTTGTTGTGGGCCGCGATCTCGCGCTCGCCCTGGAAGACCTGGATCTGCACGGACGGCTGGTTGTCGTCCGCCGTCGTGAAGGTCTCGGAACGCTTCGTCGGGATCGTGGTGTTGCGCTCGATCAGCTTGGTCATGATGCCGCCCTTGGTCTCGATGCCGAGGGACAGCGGGGTGACGTCGAGCAGCAGGACGTCCTTGACCTCGCCCTTGAGGACACCGGCCTGCAGGGCGGCGCCGACGGCGACGACCTCGTCCGGGTTCACGCCCTTGTTGGGCTCGCGGCCGCCGGTCAGCTCCTTGACGAGCTCCGCGACGGCGGGCATGCGGGTCGAGCCACCGACGAGCACGACGTGGTCGATGTCGCCGACGGAGACACCGGCGTCCTTGATCACGTTGTTGAACGGCGCGCGGGTGCGCTCGAGCAGGTCGTTGGTGATGCGCTGGAACTCGGCGCGCGACAGCGTCTCGTCGAGGAACAGCGGGTTCTTGTCACCGTCGACCGTGATGTACGGCAGGTTGATCGACGCCTGCGACGAGCTGGACAGCTCGATCTTGGCCTTCTCGGCAGCCTCGCGGATGCGCTGGAGGGCCATCTTGTCCTTGGTCAGGTCGATGCCGTTGGCCTGCTTGAAGCGCTCGACCAGCCAGTCGACGACGCGCTGGTCCCAGTCGTCGCCACCGAGGTGGTTGTCGCCGGAGGTCGCCCGGACCTCGACCACGCCGTCACCGAGCTCGAGCAGCGAGACGTCGAACGTGCCGCCACCGAGGTCGAAGACCAGGATGGTCTGCTCCTTCTCGCCCTTGTCGAGGCCGTACGCCAGAGCGGCGGAGGTCGGCTCGTTGACGATGCGGAGCACGTTGAGGCCCGCGATCTGGCCGGCCTCCTTGGTGGCCTGGCGCTGCGCGTCCTCGAAGTACGCGGGGACGGTGATGACCGCGTCGGTGATCTCCTCACCGAGGTACGCCTCGGCGTCGCGCTTGAGCTTCATCAGCACGCGCGCGGAGATCTCCTGCGAGGTGTACTTCTTGCCGTCGACCTCGTCGGTCTGCCACGTGGTGCCGACGTGGCGCTTGACCGACCGGATGGTGCGGTCGACGTTGGTGACGGCCTGGTTCTTCGCGGGCTGACCCACGAGGACCTCGCCGTTCTTGGCGAACGCGACGATGGACGGGGTCGTCCTCGAGCCCTCCGAGTTGGCGATGACCGTCGGCTCACCGCCCTCGAGAACAGCGACGACAGAGTTGGTCGTCCCCAAGTCGATGCCGACTGCACGCGCCATTGGAGTTCCTTCCGCTAGTACTTGTTGAGCGTTGGTGGCTCAAGTTTGCCACCCGCTCAAACCTGAGCCTACCCGACTCAAGCTTTCTGACTGGCACAACGGCTGGGAAAGTCTGGTTGTTCCCTCACAACGCGACGAGGGCCACCCCTTGTGGAGTGGCCCTCGACACAGCCCCCGATTTCAGATGCCGATCACACGGACGTCCCCGGACCCGGTGGACAGCTGGAGTTCGTGCTGCGCGGCCGGATCGGTCGGCACGCTGACCATCCGGTCGCCGCTGCCCGAGTTGCCCGCGAGCCTGAACGGGCCGCCTGGGATCCGCAGGTTGATGTCGCCGGAGCCCGAGGTCGCCCGCACCGAGCGCGAGGAGAGGAACGTCAGCGAGACGTTGCCCGAGGACGCGTCGCCGGTGAAGTCGTTGTCGATCCCGGTACCGGTGATGTCACCGGAGTGGGTCACGATCATCGACTTGCCCTTGATCCGGTCGAGGGTCACGTTCCCGGAGCTGACCTCGACGGTGAGTGCGCCGTCGATGCGGCTGAACTCGAAGTCCCCCGACCCCGAGGTGGCACGGACGTCCCCCTTGATGTCCCTGACCTTCACGTCGCCGGATCCGGTCTTGTAGTCGACCGCGGCCACGCCTTCGAAGACGGCGTCCCCCGAGCCGTTGTCGCCCTGCACCGTGATGTCGCCGCTCGGCACCAGGACCTCGTAGTTGATCTCGCAGTTCCGGCCGCAGCCGTCCAGCACCAGCGCGTCCCCCTCGACGCGGTGCTTGATGTCGGTCGGCTTGTTGTCCCGGTGGTGCTCGATCCTGCGGTGGATCTTCGTCTCGGTCAGCCCCTGCTGGTACCGGATCGTCACGTCCCCGGAGTCCTGGTCGCTGCGGACCTTGACCGTCTTGAACGTCTCCGCCACGACGTGGTCGTCGGCGAACTCGTACTTCATGATGCGGATGCCCCCACAGCCGGTCGCGACCGCGAGCACCGCCCCCACAACCAACGCCACCAGCGCCGTCCTCATCATGACCACAAAACTAGAGGCGGCAGGGCTCAGGAACACGGTTGCAAGCCCCCGAAGGTGGGGTGGGGCTACCCCTACCGGTGGCGTGGGTCGGCTCAGGCCAGGTCTTCGAGGACGGCGCGCAACGCGGGTGCGGTGCGGGCCGGGTCGTTGAGGAAGCGGCTGGACGCCAGCACGTGCGCGGGCGCGATGCGTTCCCAGAGGAAGCCCTCGACCGGCACTTCGACGATGTGCAGTTCGACGCTCTGCGCCCAGCGGCCGATGCGCGACTCGACGCCGCGCAGCACGTCTCCCACGGGCAACGCGGCGGGGCTCTGCACGCGGTGCAGCTGCTCGATGCCCGGCTTGAGCGCCAGCACGGCGGCGCGGCTGGCCGGGCGGGTCAGCAGGGCCGGCGCGTCCTCCGGCGTCGGGGACTCGGCGCCGCGGATGCACGCGTCGAGGGCGTCGGTCCACCAGCCCGGCCACTCGGCGGTCACGGCCGCGCGGTCGGTCCCGAGCGGCACCTGCACGGGCAACGACGGTTCCAGGCCCGGCACGTGCGGCTCGACGTCGACCGACAACGCCAGCGAGTCGCGCACGTACAGCGCGGCGAGCAGCCCGAGGCTCACCCCGTGGCTGATGCCGGACACCTCTCGCGCGAACGTCATGGTCCCTATTCTTCCCGCGGAACGGCGGTGGAATCGTCGCGGCCGCGGATCAAGAAGGACACGATTGGCTCCAGCTCGTCCTCGTCCGGGGCGACGTCGGCGATCAGGCCCTGGATCAGCAGGCCGTCGATCGCCGCGAGGAACGCCCGGAACGCGACCGGGTCGGCCGGACGCGCGAGTTCCACGGCCAGGTCGAGCCACCGGCGGGCGGCGGGCTTGAGCTCGGGACGGCGACCGGCGAGCAGGTACAGCTCGTACTCGGCGAGCGTGCGGCCGCGGTTCTCGTTCACGGCCTGCGCGAGGCTCTGCGCGATCTCCCTGGCGGTGCCGCCGGACGCGACGATCTTGAGCATGTCGTCGCAGATCTCGTCCGCCGACCACAGCAGCGTGGCGATCAGCAGGTCGTCGAGCGTCGCGAAGTAATAGGTGGGTGCCGTCGTCGGCACACCGGCCTCGCGGGCGACGCTGCGATGCGTCACGCCCGCGACGCCCTCTCGTTCGATCACGCGCAGGGTGGCCTCGACGATGGCACGCCGCTTCTTCTCGCCGCGCGCCTTGCGTCCGTCCACCTTCTGCGACTCCACTACCGCGGTCAGTGCGTCCTCCCGAGTTCGAGCGTCACCACGCCTCCGATGATCAACGTCAGTCCGACGACCATCGTGGGGTTGAGGGTTTCGCCGAGGAACTTCCAGCCGATGATCGCAACGGCGGCAACGCCGACTGCGGACCATACGGCGTAGGCGACGCCCACGGGCATACCCAACTTCAACGCGCGCGAAAGTGCGGTGAAGGCGATGGCGTAACCGACGACGACGATCACGGACGGCCACAGTCTGCTGAAGCCCTCGGAGAGCTTCAACGAGACGGTCGCAGCGATCTCCGCCGCGATCGCCCCGATGAGGAGCAGGTACAGCACGGCGACCTCCAGGGCTGCTCAGGACAACTACCTGAACAAGTGTTCCATAAGTTTTTGATCAACTTATGGATACTTGACCGGTACGTGAGGAGACACCGGCCACGTCCAAGTGGTTACTGAGCAGTAACCTGGCCTAGACTCCCGCCATGACCCTCCAGCTGGTTCTCGGACTCGTCGCCGTGGCGGTGAGCGTCGTCGCCTGGGGCGTGTTCGTCGCCGCCGTGCTGAAGCAGATCAAGATCATTCGGCTCGGCCAGCCGGACGGCACCCGCTTCGGGCCGTTCGTGCCGCGCCTGAAGACGATGATCGTCGAGTTCGTCGCGCACACCCGGATGGCGAAGTTCCGTTCGGTCGCCCCCTGGCACTGGATGGTGATGTGGGGCTTCCTCATCGGCTCCGCGGTGCTGTTCGAGGCGTACGGCGAGGTGTTCGACCCGCACTTCCACTGGCCGATCATCGGCACGTGGTCGGTGTGGCTGCTGCTGATCGAACTGCTCGGGCTCGGCACGGTCGTCGGTGGTGTGGCCCTCGCGGTGATCCGCCAGCGCAACCACCCCCGCCGCGCCGACCGGGTCTCGCGGTTCCAGGGGTCGGACTTCAAGTCCGCGTACTTCGTCGAGGCCGTCGTCATCATCGAGGGCATCGGCATCCTGCTCGTGAAGGCGTTCAAGCAGTCGGCCGGCCTGGAGGAAGCGCCGCTGTGGACGTCGTTCGTGACGCAGCCGCTCTCGCACGTGCTGCCGACCGCCGCGATCTGGGTCTCCGTGATGGCGTTGATCAAGCTGCTGAGCGGCATGATCTGGCTGATCGTGGTGGGCCGCAACCTCACGATGGGCGTTGCGTGGCACCGGTTCTCGGCGTTCTTCAACATCTACTTCAAGCGCGAGGACGACGGTGGCGTCGCGCTGGGCGCGCTGAAGCCGATGATGTCCGGCGGCAAGGTCCTGGACCTCGAGGAGGCCGACCCGGACAAGGACGTCTTCGGCGTCGGCAAGGTCGAGGACTTCACCTGGAAGGGCGTCCTCGACTTCTCCACCTGCACCGAGTGCGGCCGCTGCCAGTCGCAGTGCCCGGCCTGGAACACCGGCAAGCCGTTGTCCCCCAAGCTGGTCATCACGCAGCTGCGCGACCACATGTACGCCAAGGCGCCGTACCTGCTGGCCGGTGGTTCGAAGGACATGGCCGGTGACGAGGTCGGCCTGACCGAGGACAAGTACGAGGACTACAAGAAGCGCCTCGAGTCCATCGACGTGCTGGCGATGGCCGAGGCCGAGCGCCCGCTGATCGGCGGCCCCGACGAGCTGGGCGTCATCGACCCCGAGGTGCTGTGGTCCTGCACGACCTGCGGCGCGTGCGTCGAGCAGTGCCCGGTGGACATCGAGCACGTCGACCACATCGTCGACATGCGCCGCTACCAGGTGCTGATCGAGTCGAACTTCCCGACCGAGCTCGGCGGGATGTTCAAGAACCTGGAGAACAAGGGCAACCCGTGGGGCCAGAACGCCAAGGACCGCCTGGCGTGGACCGAGGGCCTCGAGTTCGAGGTGCCGGTCTTCGAGGGCGAACTGGGCGACGCCGAGTACCTGTTCTGGGTGGGTTGCGCCGGTGCGTTCGAGGACCGCGCGAAGAAGACCACGCGGGCCGTCGCGGAACTGCTGCACACCGCGGGCGTGAAGTACACGGTGCTCGGCCCGGAGGAGACCTGCACCGGTGACCCGGCCCGCCGCGCCGGCAACGAGTTCCTGTTCCAGATGCTCGCGCAGCAGAACGTCGAGGTGCTCAACTCGGTGTTCGAGGACCGGCCCGCCGGTCAGCGCAAGATCGTCGTGACATGTGCGCACTGCTTCAACACGCTGGCCAACGAGTACCCGTCGGTCGGCGGCACGTACGAGGTCGTGCACCACACGCAGTTGCTGAACAAGCTGGTGCGCGAACGTCGTCTGGTGCCGGTCGCGCCGGTCACCGAGGACGTCACCTACCACGACCCGTGCTACCTGGGCCGCCACAACAAGGTCTACGAAGCACCGCGTGAGCTCATCGGGGCGTCGGGCGCGAAGCTGCGCGAGATGCCGCGCCACGAGGAGCGGTCCATGTGCTGCGGTGCCGGTGGCGCGCGCATGTGGATGGAGGAGCGGATCGGCAAGCGCATCAACCTCGACCGCGTGGACGAGGCGCTCGGCACCGCGCCGTCGAAGATCGCGACGGGCTGCCCGTTCTGCCGCGTGATGCTGACCGACGGCGTGACCGCGCGGCAGTCCGACGGCCAGGCCGGTGCGCACGTCGAGGTCGTGGACGTGGCGCAGATGCTGCTGGAGTCGGTGAAGCGGGGTCAGCCTGCCGCGGCCGTCGAAGAGGACGCGAACGCCTGACATGGCATGAGAAAGGCCCTCGGTCCGGTGTGGACCGAGGGCCTTTCTCGTTGGTGTGCCTAGTCGTTGTCGGTGATCTTGTCGTAGACCACGTTCAGCACCCAGCCGGTCAGGGCGACGATGATCGCGCCCCAGAACGCGGGCCAGAAGCCGTCGACGCGGAACGGCAGGTCGAACTGCTCGGCCAGCCACCCGGTGAGCATGAACAGCAGCGCGTTCACCACGAGCCCGATCAGGCCCAGCGTCAGCAGGTAGAACAGGCAGCCGAAGAACTTCACGACCGGCTTCACGATCGCGTTGACCAAGCCGAAGATCACCGCGACGCCGATCAGCGTGAGGATCCTCGAACCGGTGGAGCCCTCACCCAGGTCGATGCCGGGAAGGGCGGTCGACACCCAGACCGCCACGGCAGTCAGCAGCACTTGCACCAAGATGCCCATGCCGCAGACTAACCGTGGCGACGTCCTAAGTGGTCAGGACCTGCGGCGGCGCGCCACGAAGAACGCTGCGACACCTGCCGCGACCAGCAACGACCCGAGGCCGAGGAAGCCCAGCGGCGAGGCACCGGTCGACGCGAGGCCGGACTTGTTGCCCGCCTGGGCAACCGCGGGCGCGGTGGTCGTGGTCGTGGTCGGCACGGTGGTGGTCGGCGGCGTGGTGGTCTCCACGGCCTTCTCGACGACCTTGATCTTCGTGCTGACCACGTTGTTCTTGCGGTCGACGTCCGGCAGGGAGCCGAAGTTGAAGCGCACCACCGCGTGCACCGCTTCGTACTCGAGGTTGTCGAGCTCGACCTTCAGTGCGACCTCGGCCTGTTTGCCGGGGAGGAGCTTCTCCTTGGTGCTGAAGACGTCGTCCGTGCCCGGCTGGAACGTGACGTTGTCGCTGTGCGACACCAGCTTCGCCTGGAAGCTGCCGAGGACGACCTCCGGCGTGACCGGGGTGTTGCCCTTGTTGGTCAGCGTCAGCTTGACGTCGATCTGCTCGCCCTTGACGTAGGTGTCCTTGAGCGGCGCGATGGTGGAGGCGACGGCGACGTCCGCCCTGGCCTCCTGGTAGCGCGTGTCGACGAAGGCCTTGCGGTCCGCGTCGTTCTCGTACTTGACGGCACGGGTGCGCGTCACCCAGTCGACGTCCCTGGCGGACTTCGGCTCGGCCAGGACCAGGCCGTCCTTGCTCAGGTCCGGTGCCGTGACGACGAAATCGCCGAGCGGGAGGTCGACGAGGTAGGAGCCGTCCGCGGCGGGCTCGGTCTCGAGTTCGACGTCGCCGGAGCCGGCCTTGCCGGACACCTTGATCTTGCCGGCGGGCACCTTCTCGTCCGGCTGCTTCACGCCGTCACCGTTGGCGTCGACGTAGCCGACACCGCTGAGGAAGATGCCGCGCAACGCGAAGTCCGCGCCGGACAACGACTCCGAGGTGCCGTGGGTGAGCCTGGTGGCGGTGTAGTCCGTCTCCATGTTGTTGATCAGGTACGTCGGCCCCTTGGGCAGCACGGCCTTGTAGCGGCCGTCCGGTCCGACGGGGAACTCCCCGACGCGTTCGTTGGTGCCCTGGACGGTGACGCGGACCGCGGGACCGTTCGCCCGGACGTTCTCGCCCTCGGTGAAGACGTTGTCGCCGTTGCGGTCGAGGAAGAACAGCCCCTCTACGGTGATCGTCTCCTCCTGCGCGCCGGCGGCCGTGGCCAACACGGGCAGCGCGAGGGCAGCCGTCATCGCGACGGCGCAGAACTTCTTCACTGTTCCCCCAGTGTTCGAATTGCTCCATGTAGGACATCGGAACACCAGGGGGTCAGCGTTGCATGATCTAGGTCACTTCGGTCACTCCGACAGCGGATAGCCACCCATCTCGCACCCCTCCCTCTCGTTTAGCACGATATCGGATAGTACGAGTTCGTAGCAATTACTCCTTGCCGTCGAGCGCGAGCCGGGTGCGACGGTGCGCGGGGCCCAGTTCGCCGGACAGCACCTCCATCACCTGGCGCAGCAGGTCGCGCAGGTTCTCGAGGTCACCGCCGGGCAGCGCGGTGAAGAGGTCGCGCTCCCGCTCGGCCTGGCCCGCGACGATCCGCAGGAAGATCTCGCGACCCGCGTCCGTCAGCGTGGCGGGCAGCGACCGGCGGTCCGCCGGGTCGAGTTCGCGGACGACCAGGCCCGCCTTCTCCAACCGGTCGAGGCGGCTCGTGATCGTGGTGGCCGGGCTCAACGTGCCGTTCGCGAGCTGCTTGGGCGTGAGGCGGTGCGGCGGCCCGATCCAGAAGAGGCGGGCGAGGATCTCGTAGTCGGCGCGGTTGAGGCCGTGCGGCGCGGCGAT
The DNA here is from genome assembly GCF_043632865.1 of Lentzea sp. JNUCC 0626. Classification (NCBI taxonomy): domain Bacteria; kingdom Bacillati; phylum Actinomycetota; class Actinomycetes; order Pseudonocardiales; family Pseudonocardiaceae; genus Lentzea; species Lentzea sp. JNUCC 0626. The sequence goes on along the minus strand of NZ_CP171635.1, from coordinate 7,478,100 downwards.
CTCCGTGGCGAGGAAGTCGAGGTACTTGCTGATCTGGTGCACCCGGTCGACCACGCCCTCGACCACCGGATCGATCGCCGGAACCATGGCCCTCCACGCCTCGACCTCGGCGTCGGTGTCGTCCGCACCACGCTTTCCCATCCCACGATGGTAGTTGCGCCGACATGCAGAACGGCCCGCGTCTCTCCCGGACGCGGGCCGTTCCGTCTTACCCCCTGGTGATCAGCGTCCCCCCGGAGCAGATCCCGCATGTAAGACACCTGGGCCGTGCGGGATGTTGCTCTGGGGTTCGAATGTCACTCGAATGCAGTAGTGAGCGGGTGCTTCGTTCTGGGCGACCCAGGCCGCGTCCTGCAAGTTCGTCGGGCGACAGTAGCGGCCGAGGGCCCCGGAGACAGCCCGCGCCTGTCACCAAACGAACTCGCAGGACACGACCTAGGCTGATCGACATGAGCGAGAAGCCGCAGGGCTCGGGCGAAAGCACGCTGACCGTCGTCCTCGCACTGCTGGTCAACCTGGCTATTGCGGTCATGAAGGCCATAGCGGGCATAGTGACCGGATCGGCCGCGATCCTCTCCGAAGCCGCTCACTCGGTGGCCGACACGTTCACCGAGGCGTTGCTGCTGACCGCCCTGCGCCGTTCGGACCGTCCGGCCGACCGCAGGCACCCGTTCGGCTACGGCAAGGAGCGGTACTTCTGGTCGCTGCTGGCCGCGGTCTCGATCTTCGCCTCGGGCGCGATGTTCGCGTTCTACGAGGGCTTCCGCACGGTCTTCGGCGAACCGGAGGAGCAGACCAAGCCGTTGGTCGGCTACATCGTGCTCGGCCTGGCGTTCGTGCTGGAGTCGATCTCGTGGACGCAGGCGTTCCGGCAGGTCCGTTCGGAGTCGGCCGCGCACGGTCGCGGGTTCTGGGACTTCCTGCGCGTGTCCGACGACCCGACCGTGAAGACCGTCTTCCTGGAGGACTCCGCCGCGCTGACCGGCCTGGTGCTGGCGTTCGCCGGCCTCGGCCTGCACCAGCTGACCGGGTCGTCGGTGTGGGACGGCGTCGCGTCGCTGGCGATCGGCGTCCTGCTGGCGCTCGTCGCGTACACCTTGGCGCGCACCAACCAGGGCCTGCTGATCGGCCGCCAGGCTGACCCGGTGATGGTGAAGGCGATCTGGCGGCGGCTGGGCGAAGTGCCCGAGGTGGACGCCGTGGTGGACGTCCTGACGATGCTCATCGGCACCGACCGCGTGCTGCTGTGCGCGCGCCTGGACTTCGACGACTCACTCACCGCACACCAGCTGGAAGACGCGTGCGTGCGGGTGTCTTCGGAGCTGCGGGCCGAGTTCACCGACCTCGACGAGATCTTCCTGGAACCCGTGCCGCGCACCGATCCCGAACTGCGCCGCCGCGTGCTGGAGCGCTACGGGGACCTGTCCGCCGACTAGCGACGCGTGTCGGTCTGGTGGAAGTTGAGGTAGGCGCGGCTCGGCGTCGGTCCGCGCTGCCCCTGGTACCGGCTGCCGGCCTGCTTCGAGCCGTACGGGTGCTCCGCCGGGCTGCTGAGCTTGAACAGGCAGAGCTGCCCGATCTTCATACCGGGGTGCAGCGTGATCGGCAGGTTGGCGACGTTCGACAGTTCGAGCGTGATGTGCCCCGAGAAGCCCGGATCGATGAAGCCCGCCGTGGAGTGCGTGAGCAGCCCGAGCCTGCCGAGACTCGACTTGCCTTCGAGCCGGCCCGCCAGGTCGTCCGGCAGCGTGACCATCTCGTACGTGCTGCCGAGCACGAACTCGCCGGGGTGCAGCACGAACTGCTCACCCGCCGGCGTCTCGACGAGGCTCGTCAACTCGTCCTGCTGCTGCGCGGGATCGATGTGCGTGTACTTGGTGTTGTTGAAGACCCGGAAGAACCGGTCCAGCCGCACGTCGATGCTCGACGGCTGGAGCATCTCCAGGTCGAACGGGTCGAGGAGCAGACGGCCGGACTCGACCTCTTTGCGCAGATCCTGGTCACTCAGCAGCACCCGGACAGGCTAACCGAAGGCGGGCGGTCCGCTCGCGTTGCCGCTCTGTGTATGATCGGCAACGAGCTTGCTCGTGCGGGTGTAGTTCATTGGTAGAACGACAGCTTCCCAAGCTGTAGAGGCGGGTTCGATTCCCGTCACCCGCTCCACGAAGAGGGCCCGGATCACCTGATCCGGGCCCTCTTCGGTGTTTCCGGGCCACGCCGGAGGCCTGCACCGGGCAACCTTTCTGCCCGGCCCCGCGTGACTCCCGCGAGAGAGGGAGGACGCATGGGGGAGAACGTGACATTCGTCAGGAGAGGTCCGCGCCGGTTCGTCGCAGCCGTCCTGGTGCTGGGCATGGTGGTGGTGCCCTGGCGCCTCACCGTCAACTTCGGTGATTCGACGTTGGTGGCCATGGGCGGAACTCTCTACGTTCTGGCCGCGTTGGTCGGCATCTGGCAGCTGTGGCGCGTGTGCGTGGTGCTCACGCCCGAGAAGGTGATCGTGCGCAACCCGTGGCGCGACCACCACATCACCTGGGACCGGATCGCCGAGATCGAGCGGGAGAACGTCCTGGGCATGCAGCGCGTCAACCTCGTGCTGACCGACGGCTCCAGCGTGCCGTGCGCGGCCTACCGCGGCGGGTCGCTGACCGGCACGCCGCTGGGCGAGGACTTCGTCGGCGCGGTTCGGCAGCGGATTGCCCACCTGCGCGAATCCAATGGATAGAGAATGAAATGAAGATTGCTGCGCGCGGTGGAATGCTTCACTCGATCGTGTGACGCTTAAGCGACACGGCTGGTTTCTGCGGGTAAGAAGTAACCCGGCCGGTCGCTCTTTCGATATAGGCCGTGTACCTCGATCGAATGATCAGCTCGTCACATACCCGCTCGGTAAGTCCGATTTAACCCGGAGTGACCTCTGAGACGCGACAATCGAACCTCATTCGACGTCCTCGCGTACGCCCTGACGCAGTGCCAGGCGGATCGAGTCACCGGCGCTTTGCGCGTTGCCGGCAACGCGGGTGGACTGTTCCATTTGCACAAGGGTGCCGTGGTGGGTGTGGACAGTCCCGGTTCGCCCGGGATCGAAACTCTGTTGCGGCGGTCCGGGCGGATCAAGGAGAACGACTGGATCGCGGCACTGGTGAGCAGTGTCAAGATGCGGTCTTTGCACGCGGCGCTCGTCGGGCGCGGGGTGATCGGTTCTGCCGAAATCCAGCGTTGCGCGGCCGGCGCCATTCGTGACGGGACGTTCGCCGTCGTGGCCGGTGAGATCGAACGGTGTTTTCTGGACGAAACCGCCGATTCGCCTCTTTTGCCCGCGCGCAACGGCATTGCCGTGGGCCTGTTGTTGTCGGAAACAGCAGGTCTGCTGAAAGGCGTGGCCGCACTGCCGGTTGCCGTGTCGCCTTATCGGGACCGGCTGGTGGCCACGGACAAGAAGGCCGCCACGGAGGAGCAATGGGAGATCATGGCGCTCGCCACCGGGCGGCGAACCGCCCGGGACCTGGCCTTCTCGCTCGGCCGCGGCCTGCACCCCGTCACGGTCGAGGTGTCCCGGATGCTCGGCGCCGGGCTGCTGGAGATCGTCGCACCTGCGGGATCGTCCGGTGTTTCACGGTGGGGACTCTCCCGCTTGCGTCCCCGCAAAGCTGCTGTTCAGGACGTTGGCATTGCCCAGCCGAGTCCGCTGCCCCTGCGCCAACCCGGCCAGGCCCTGTCGAACTCGGGAATCGCCTGAACCCGTCGGAGGTGGAATGTTGGTCTTGAGCGGTTCGCCCTTCCCCATTCAGGACTGGAGCGAACTGGACTACGACGCCCTCAACGCCGAAATGCGGAAGCTCCGCGAAGCCGTCGCCGGAGTGACCGACACGATGATCGCCGCGTCCGACGGCATTCCCATCGTCGCCGACGTCGCCAAGAACGTCGACCCCGCGCACATCTCCGCACTGGCCGCCAGCAGCCTCGGAATCGCGAGGCAGTCGGCGGAAGTGATCGGAATGGGCACGCTGAGCCAAACCGTCGTCTTCGGCAGCGAGGGCTACATGGCCGTGTACGCGATCGGCCGTTTGTCACTGCTCGTCGTGCTGGGCGACAAAGGACTCAACCTCGGACGACTGCTGCACGAGTCCCGCCCCGTGATCGAACGAGTCGGCGCGATTCTGGCCGCCTAGCGCGCCGCCCCCGGAACGCGGCATGTTCGGCCAATCGCTCTCGACACTGATTTCTTCGACCTGGAGACGCGTCCGCATGCCATCACGACACCGGAAAGCGGCCGCGTCGTCTCCGCCACCAGTTGTTTCAAAGAATTGGAGCTCCGTGAACATCGATATCGCAATGAAGGAAGCAATGTCCATCTCCGGCGCTGTCGGTGTCGCGCTCGTCGACTACGACAGCGGCATGTCGCTCGGCACGAGCGGCGGCGGCGACTGGCTGAACCTCGAAGTGGCGGCGGCCGGCAACACCGAGGTCATTCGCTCGAAACTCCGGGTGATGGCGTCACTGGGCCTCAACGACACCATCGAGGACATTCTCATCACGCTGCACCGCCAGTACCACCTGATCCGCCTGATGAGCGGCGTGAAAACCCGCGGCTCGCTCTTCCTCTACCTCGTGCTGGAACGCGACAACGCGAACCTCGCGATGGCCCGCCACCAGCTCAAGAGGATCGAGTCCGAGCTGCAGGTGTGACCCGAGGTCAGTCGACCGGCAGGCCCCACGGGCGGCGGTCCAGTTCCACCCAGCCGCCGCCGCGAGCGAGGGCCGCGCGCACTCCGGCCACGTGCTCCGCGAACGACGCGAGGTCGCCGTGCAGGAGTTCGGCGCGTTCCACGTCCAGGGGGTGTGTGTCGTCGTGCCAGAGGTCTACGGCGAACGACGCCACGAACGACATCGACTGCAGTAGTTGCAGCAGGGCGAGGGACGGGCGGGTGGTCTCGTCCAGGTAGGAGAGGCGGATCTCCTCGCACTCCGCCAGCAGTGCGCGAACCTGGCGGATGGCGTCGGCCGGTGTGCCGTCCCACGACGGGTCCGGCCACACGCGGTCGCTGAGCTCCAGCCAGAGTCGCCAGCCGGTGGCGAGTTCCGCGTCGTCTGCGGGAGACCACTTACCCATGCATCCACTGTGCATGGGGAGTCGTCGAGAGTCTCGTGACGATGACGCACGCCACGGAACCGATGCGCCACACATGCGTCCTGTACCGCATGACGCGTTCCTGGCAAGGACAAAGCGTGAAGAGCGTTCTGAAGGGTCTCGCCGTCGGCCTGGCGCTGACCCTGCTCGCGTTGCCGGCGCTCCAGTACGAGATCACCGACCACGCGAACCTGCTGACGCGGGTGTTCGCCTACGGCTTCCTGCTCGTGCCCATCGCCGTGTGGACCGTGCTGCGGAGCGAGTTCCCCGTCTCCCAGACGATCGGTGTCGTGAGCGGCGCGAGCGTGGTGCTGGTCGCGGGTGCCGGGTCTTACACCGGCACGCCGATGCCTTACGTGTGGCTCGCGGCGGCGACCCTGTTCGGGTGCGCCGCCGCGAGGATCATCCGCAACGAAAGGCTTACGCCTTCACCGTCTCCGGCTCATCGGAGTTGAGCGAGTCGAGCAGTTCCTCGCGCTCGGTGGACGGCTCCTTCTTCAGGAAGCCGATCGCCAGGTAGAGCACCAGCGAGAGCAGCAGCGGCCACGACACGAGCACGCCCTTGGTGACCCACTCGGCCTTGTTCATCTGCGAGATGTAGAGGAACGCCCACATGCCGAGGCCACCGATGACGGAGGCCATCGCCGCCGTCGAGCCGATCTTGCGGAACCACGGCAGCAGGCCGAGCATCAACGGGATCGCGATCGGGCCCATCGTGGCGGCGACCAGGTCGACCACCACCTTCAGCACGAAGCCCTGGCCTCCCGAGGCGATGGCGATGATCATGCTGGCGCCGATGAAGATGAACGTCGTGATCCTGGCCAGCAGCAACTGGTTGTCGGCCGAGAACGTCTTCACCTTCTTCCAGATGTGCGGCAGCATGTCGCGGTTGATCACGGCGGCGATGACGTTCGCGTCCGACGACACCATGGCCATGGTGTGCGAGAAGAAGCCCGCCAGGACCAGACCGATCATGCCCGCGGGCAGCATCTGCTTGCCCATCTCGATGTAGGCGTTCTCCGCCTGCGCGCCTTCGAGGCCCGGCACGATCAGCGGCGCGGCCCACATCGGGAAGAACAGCACGAGCGGCCACACGAGCCACAGCACGGACGAGAGCAGCGCGGACCGCTTGGCCGCGAAGCCGGATGGCGCGGCCATGTAGCGCTGCGCCAGGTTCCACATGCCGCCGTTGTACTCCAGCGTCTTGATCAGGAAGAGCGCCATGAGGAACGTCGACGTGTACGGGCCGGCGAGCGGGTCGCTGTGGCTCTCCGGGAGCTTGTCCCAGATCGTGAACGGGAAGTCCCAGCCGAGGGTGCCGGCGACGGCGAAGAGCATCGCGAAGCCCGCGGCCGCCTGGATGATGAACTGACCGAAGTCGGTGAGCGCGTCGGCCCAGAGGCCGCCGAGCACGGAGTACACCATCGTGACCAGACCGATGATGATGATGCCCCAGGTGATCGGAACGCCCGCGAAGCCGCGCAGCAGGATCGAGACGGCCGCCCACTTGGCGGCGATGTCGACGACCTTGAGCAGCGCGCCCGCGTAGGCCATGACCTGCTGGGTGGGCAGGTTGTAGCGCTTGGCCAGGTACTCGAGCGGCGACTTGACGTCGTGCTTCGAGCGCAGCCGGTTCCACCTGGGCGCGAACAGGAACGCGCCGATGCCGACACCGATGCCGATCGTCAGCGACCACCACACGTAGACCGTGAGTCCGAGCCGGTACGCCTCGGAGGCGAACGCCACGAACATGACGGCGCTGTAGCCCGACATGTGGTGGGAGATGCCCGACAACCACCACGGCATCTTGCCGCCTGCCGTGAAGAAGTCGGCGATGTTGTGGACTCGCCCGCGCGACCAGAGTCCGATCCCGACCATCACGAAGAAATAGCCGACAACCACGACCCAATCGAGGGTGCCCATGTGACCTCCTTGCGTGCACACACGTGTGCCCGCGAGAGCACCAGGCCTCATGGCGGCGGAACCTGGCACATCCGCACGGGATATGTGACGTAGGTCTTACGAGACCGTTGCCGGGTAACGGAAGGGTTTCGGCGGTCTTGAATCACATTCGTGACCCTTGTTCATGCACATGAACCGTCTTGTCCGATTGTCAGCCCGGCTCCTATTCCCGGCCTTATTCCCGGCTCGATTCCGCGTCACGCGGAAGGAGGAACGACGTCACTCCTCTGGATGCACGAACGGAGGTGCTGATGCTCCCGCCCGCCAGGCCTGCCCCCGGCGTCGCACTGATCGACCCGGTCCCGCTGTACCGCGAAGGCCTGTCCGCACTGGTCAGGCGCACTCCCGGACTGCGCTGGCTCGGGTCGACCGGCGATCCGCACGCGGCCGTGCGCCTCCAGCAGAAACTGCGCCCGGACGTGCTCCTCATCGACTCCGTGCTCGACCCCGTGGGCCACGTCACCCGGCTGCTGGTCGACCGCGACCCGACGCTGCTCGTCGTCGGCCTGGTCCGCGACGCGCACTCGCACGCGAACTACGTGACGACCGCGTTAGAGGCGGGTGTCCGCGGCGTCGTGCCGCGCAGCGCCCAGCCGGAGCAGATCGTGCGGGTGATCGCGGAGACCTGCCGTTCGCGCGGGTACGTGCACCCCGACCTGCGGCCGAAGGACCGGCCGACGCTGTCCAAGCGCGAGTACGAGGTGCTCACGCTGATCGCGGAGGGCCTGGAGAACCAGCAGGTCGCCACCGAACTCGTGGTGTCCGTCGAGACCGTGCGCACCCACGTGAAGGGCATCCTGCGTAAGCTCGGCGCACGCGACCGCACGCACGCGGTGTCGCTCGCCTACCGGTCAGGCCTGCTGATCGGCCGCCCAGCCGTGTTCGAGTAAGCCGAACACCTCGTCGGCCGCCCGTTCGCGATCGGGCCTGCCGAAGATCACGTCCCGGGCATCCAGTGCGAACCGGGCCAGTGCCGCACATCTGACGTCGTCCGCCGGGGCGCCCGTCTCCTCCGCGATGGCACGCGCCAGCGCGCCCTGATGCCTCGTCCACATCCGGCGCCCGTGCTCGCGCAGCGCCGGCGTCTCCAGCACCAGCCGCTGGAAGGTCTCGAACTTCGGGTGGTCGGCGTGCGTCCGCGCCGCCTGCACGAAGTGGTCGCGCAGCGCCATCGGGATCGACCGGCCCTCGCGCTCGCGCACGACCGCGACCAGCGCCGCCTCCATCTGCTCGTCCTCGTCGAAGAGCAGCGCCTCCTTGCTCGGGAAGTGCTTGAACAGCGTCGTGACCGACACGTCGGCCGTGTCGGCGATCTCCTTCACCCCCACGTCGTCGAAGCCGCGCGCCAGGAACAGCTCCAACGCCGCCTCGGCGATGGACTGACGGGTCTGCAGCTTCTTCCGCTCGCGGCGGCCGAGCTCGGTCACGAACCGACCATACCACCCGAGTTGAGCGACTTCAAAAGTGTAGCGGTTGGACTTTTGCAGTCGATCCGCTTTCATGGAGTCATGACCTCACCACGCATCGCCATCGCAGGGGCCGGCATCGGCGGCCTCACCTGCGCCCGCGTCCTCCAGCTCAAGGGCTTCGACAACGTCACCGTCTTCGAGCGGGAGACCTCGCCGGACGCCCGTCAGCAGGGCGGCACGATCGACCTGCACGCCGACAGCGGGCAGGTCGCCGTCCGCACCGCCGGCCTCTTCGAGCAGTGGCGCGCGCTCGCCCGGTTCGAGGGTCAGGAACAGCGCAAGGTCGACCACGTGACGGCCGCGCTCGTCGAGCACGAACCGGCGGAGGGCGACTTCCGGCCGGAGATCGACCGCGGCCAGCTCCGCAAGCTCCTGCTCGACTCACTGACGCCGGGAACCGTCACCTGGGGACTCGGCATCGCCTCGGCCGCTCCCGGTGGCGAGGTCACCTTCGCCGACGGCTCCACAGCCTCGTTCGACCTGGTCATCGGCGCGGACGGGGCCTGGTCGCGGGTGCGCGGGGCCGTGTCCGCGGCCCAGCCGGAGTACACCGGCGTGCTGTTCGTCGAGATCCGGCACGACGACGACGAACGACTGCTGGAACTCACCGGCCAGGGCACGATGGTCGCCGACGGCGAGGGCCTGATGATCTGGTCGCAGCGCAACAGCGGCAATCAGATCCGCGCGTACGCGTGCCTGCGCGCGGACGAGGACTGGAAGCCCTCCACCGCCGATCTGCTGGACCTCTACGCGGGCTGGCACCCGTCGCTCACGGCGTTCCTGCACGGCGACCTGATCCACCGGCCGCTGTACTCGCTGCCGGTGCCCCACACCTGGGAGACCACGCCCGGCGTGACGTTGCTCGGCGACGCCGCCCACCTCCAGCCGCCGCTGGGCGTCGGCGCGAACCTCGCGATGCAGGACGCGGCGGACCTGGCGCTCGCGATCGCCGAGCACGGTGTCCGAGACGGGGTGCGGGCCTACGAATCTGTCATGGTGCCCCGGAGCGTGAGTTTCGCCGAACGGACGAACCCAGCGCTCCTCGAGATGGTTCCCGAGCGCCCGATACGCGTCTGACCGGCGCTCATGCCCGATTCAGGTCGCTGGGTGGAGTGTCTACTTCGCCACCAGTGGGTGGTCGGCCTTGCCGGGGTTACTGCCGGGTAATACTCTGTTGTTACCGGTCAGTAAGGCGAAGGCGCCGCGACCCTGAGGAGTGAGCGACGAGATGGGCCACTACAAGAGCAACGTCCGGGATCTCGAGTTCAACCTGTTCGAGGTCTTCAACGTGCAGGACCACCTCGGCAAGGGGCCGTTCGAGCAGTCCGACGAGGACACCGCGCGCGGCGTTCTGGCCGAGATGAAGACGCTGTCGGAGGGTCCGCTCGCGGACTCCTTCGCCGATGCCGACCGCAACCCGCCGAAGTACGATCCGACGACCTTCTCGGCGACCCTGCCGGAGTCGCTGAAGAAGTCGTACAAGGCCGTGTGGGACGGCGAGTGGTACCGCATGTTCCTGCCCGAGGCGCTGGGCGGCTTCGGCACGCCTCCCTCGGTCGCGTGGGCCGCGTCCGAGATGATCCTGGGCGCCAACCCGCCGATCTACATGTACCTCGCGGGCCCGAGCTTCGCGACGGTCGTCTACAACAACGGCACCGAGCGCGACCAGCACTGGGCGCAGCTCATGATCGACCGTGGCTGGGGCGCCACCATGGTGCTGACCGAGCCGGACGCCGGCTCCGACGTCGGTGCCGGTCGCACCAAGGCCATCAAGCAGGACGACGGCACCTGGCACATCGAGGGCGTGAAGCGCTTCATCACGTCCGCCGACCAGGACCTGACCGAGAACATCATGCACATGGTGCTCGCGCGTCCGGAGGGCGACGGCATCGAGGCGAAGGCCGGCACCAAGGGCCTGTCGCTCTTCCTCGTGCCGAAGTTCCACTTCGACGCCGAGACCGGTGAGCTGGGCGAGCGCAACGGCGCCTTCGTCACCAACGTCGAGCACAAGATGGGCATCAAGGCGTCCACCACGTGCGAGCTGACGTTCGGCCAGCACGGCGTTCCCGCCAAGGGCTGGCTGCTCGGCGAGGTGCACGACGGCATCGCGCAGATGTTCGACGTCATCGAGTACGCCCGCATGATGGTCGGCACGAAGGCCATCGCGACGCTGTCGACCGGCTACCTGAACGCGCTGTCCTACGCCAAGGAGCGCGTCCAGTCCGCCGACCTCACGCGCATGACGGACAAGACCGCCCCGCGCGTCACGATCACCAACCACCCGGACGTCCGCCGCAGCCTGATGCTGCAGAAGGCGTACGCCGAGGGCCTGCGCGCAGTGTACCTCTACACCGCGACGTTCCAGGACAAGGTGATGCTCGGCGGCGACGACGCCAAGCTCGCGGCCCAGGTCAACGACCTGCTGCTGCCGATCGTCAAGGGCGTCGGCTCCGAGCGCGCGTACGAGCAGCTCGCGCAGTCGCTGCAGACGCTCGGCGGTTCGGGCTTCCTGCAGGAGTACCCGATCGAGCAGTACATCCGGGACTCGAAGATCGACTCGCTGTACGAGGGCACCACGGCCATCCAGTCGCTGGACTTCTTCTTCCGGAAGATCATCCGCGACAAGGGCCAGGCGCTCGCGTTCATCAACGGCGAGATCCAGTCGTTCCTCGACAACGAGGGCGGCAACGGTCGCCTGAAGGAGGAGCGCGCGCTCCTCAAGCAGGGCCTGGAAGACCTGCAGGGCATGCTCGGCGCCCTGGTCGGCTTCCTGACCTCGGCGCAGGACGACGTCCGCAACCTCTACAAGGTCGGCCAGAACTCGGTCCGCCTGCTGATGACCGCGGGTGACGTCCTCGTCGGCTGGCTGCTGCTGCGCCAGGCCGAGGTCGCGCTGCAGAAGCTCGACGGCGCCCCGTCCGCCAAGGACAAGGCGTTCTACGAGGGCAAGATCGCCGTCGCGTCGTTCTTCGCGAAGAACGTGCTGCCGGAGCTCACCTCGCGTCGCAAGATCACCGAGTCCACGGACAACGCGCTGATGGACATCGACGAGAACGTTTTCTAGGCACCACAACGGACTACGGGTCCTGCCACCTCCTGCCCGAGGTGACAGGACCCGTTTTTCATTGCTACGCCAGCAACACCGGGCCGAGAGCGGCGCCGATGTTGAACGCCGCCGTGGCGTAGGAGCCCGCCATCGTGGGTGCGCCGGTCGCGTGGTGCAGGACGCGGGCGATCAGCGTGCTGCCGACCGCGAAGGACAGCGCGCCGAGCACGAACACCAGGCACAGCAACGAGATCGGCCCGGTGGCGAGCAGGTCGAGGCCGAACCACCCGGCGAGCACGAGCGGTCCGCCGACCACCACGACGGGGCGTGGTGACGAGTCAGCCAGCCGACCGCCGATCGTGACACCGACGAACGACCCGACGCCGAACAGCACCAGCGCGACGGGCACCCACCACTCGCCCAGCCCGGCGCCGTCCGTGACCACCGGGGCGAGGTACGTGAAGTGCCCGAACGTCACCGCGTTCACCACCACCGAGAGCACGACGACGAGCACCAGTCGCGGCCGGGCGAGCACGGCGAGTTCCGGACGCAACGCGGGCAGCGCGCCCCGGTCCAGTCGTGCCGGAATCCCCTCGAGGACACCGAACGCGGCGGGCACGCACAGCACGGCGACCGCGAGGAACGTTGCGCGCCAACCGAAAGCGGCGCCGAGCAACGACCCGCCCGGCACGCCGGCGATCGTCGCCACCGTCGTGCCGGACAGCAGCACGGCGAGCGCACGCCCACGCCGTTCCACGGGCACGAGCGCGGCGGCCGCGGTCAACGCGACCGCGAGGAACCCGGCGTTCGCGAGAGCGGCGAGCACCCGGGATGCCAGCAGCAGCGCGAAGTTCGTCGTCACGGCACCGATCACGTGCGCCACCAGGAACACGACGACGAACCCGAACAGACTCCAGCGCGGAGACCAACGACGGGCGAGCACGGCCATGAGCGGTGCGCCGACGACCATGCCCGCGGCGAACGCCGAGGTGAGCAGGCCGGCGGTGCCGACGGAGACGCCGAAGTCGGCCGCGATCGACGGCAGCAGTCCGGCGAGCATGAATTCGGAAGTGCCCATTGCGAACACGGCAAGGGCAAGCAGGTACAGCGAAAAAGGCACAGAAGTGCTCCGAGTGCTGAGGGGGTTTTCGGGGCTGACGGCTAGACCGCAGACCCGGACCTGCTTGCCTCAGGACTCGACATGGGGCGGACGTTAGCGTGAGCGACTCACATCACGCATCCTGATTTCGTTGTCAGTTGACAGTCCCTCGTTCGGAATCAAAGATTGGCCGGTGTTCCTCGACCTGCTGATCTCGTGCGCGATCGTCGGCGTTCTGGCGCTCGCGACCGTCGTCCTGCGCCGCGTGAAGAACCGGCAGCGGCGACAGGACGAGCTGTGGTTCAAGTACCGGCAGCACATGGACGAGCTGCGCGAGGCGTCGCCGACGGCGGAACTCGCGCGGGTCGCGCAGGTGTACCAGCGAGCGAAGAGCGGCACCAAGGCCGAGATCGTGTGGGAACGGACCGGGGTCGCGCAGGACTCGTGGTTCGAGGGGGCGAACCCGAGTCCCGGCGACCTCCTGCTGCTGCGCGGCGGGCCCGGCTGGGGCCCGGACGTCAGCAGTCCCAACGTCTTCTACATCGCTCCGGGGCAGGTCCTGTCGTCCATGACCGTGGACGCGCAGGCCGCCGCGGACCGGCATCACTCCTTGAGCGCGCGGGCCGCCGCGAAGCAGTAGACGCCGAACGCGGCGATGCCGATCGCCACGGCGGTCAGCAGGAACATGCCGTAAGGCTGCGCTGCCAACGTTTTCAGGGCCTTGTCCATGCCGCCGGACTGCTCGGGGTCCGCGTTGATGGCGGCCAGCCCGATGAGCACGCCGATCACGCCGTACGCGATTCCCTTGCCCAACCAGCCGACCCGCCCCACGGGCTGGATCCACTTGGGCGAGCGGGACTTGTCGAGGTCCTCCTCGAACGACAGCTTCACGCCCTTGCGCGCGATGATGACGGCGATGACGATCACTCCGACGGCGACCGCTCCGACGATGAACTGACCGAAAGGCAGAGCGAGCAACTGCGCCGTGAGTTCCTTCTGCTGCTGGTTCTGGTCGCCGGGGGCACCGGAGCCGGTCGCGAACTTGAACGCACCGAACGCGATACCGCCCGCACTGATGGCGCGCGCACCGGCACCGATGCGTTTCGCGATCTTCTTGCGCTTCTTCGGCATGTAGTTGAAGCCGACGCAGGCCTGGAGGACCTGCCACAGCGCGAAGAACGCGAGACCGAAGCCGAGCGTCCACAGCAACCACGGGCCGGCCGCGGCGATGTCGCCGAGCGCGCCCTTCGAGTCGGCCTGTTCGGAGTCACCGAACGCGACCTGGATCGCGAGCCACGCCACCAGGACGTGCACGACCCCGTACAACACCATCCCCGCGCGCCCCAGCGTCTGGACGACGGGGTGTCTTCTCGCCTCATGCGCAACAGTGGCCACGAACGGGTGAATACCCGCGCGTGGCCACTGTTGAACCAGCTCTTGTGTCAGCCGCCGGGCGGAGGCTCACAGATGATCTTGAACTGCGGGTCGTAGCGGACCGTGCGCGACTCGCTGCGCGCCTGGCCGTTGCGGCGGTCCGTGATCGTGCGGGTGTCGGTCACGGAGAAGCCGGGAGCGCCGTTGCTCGGCGCGCAACCGGCCTTGTTGACCTTCTTCTCCTGCGGCTGCGTGGGGTTGAAGTCGCCGCTGGTGGAGCCGGTGACGTCGTAGTTCTTGGTGCCCCAGAGCTTGATGGTGATCGAGGAGCCCGTCCAGATCGTCTGGATGGCGATGCCCGTGTCGTCCGGGTTCGTGAAGGCGATGTCGATCAGGCTGTTGCCGTTGCCGTCCATGAACACCGTGGCCTCGCGGCCCTTCGGGTACCGGGTGATCCAGTAGCTGTGCTCCTTGTGGCCCGCGTCCTTCATGCCCGCGTAGTAGTACGCGTTGTAGAGGGTGGTCGCGAACTGCGAGATGCCGCCACCGACCGCCATGCCGGGGATGCCGTTCTCGATGATGCCCGCCTCGACGTAGCCCTGCGCGGTGCCGCGCGGACCCGTGTACTTGTTGAGGCTGAACGTCTCCTTGGGCTTCACGATCGCGCCGTTGACCTTCTCGGCCACGACCCGGATGTTGACGCCCGAGGCGGGGGCGAAGCCACCGGTCGAGAACTCGCCGATGACCTCCTTGATGCCCATCTTGTTCGCCTGCTCGGTGGTGACCTTCGCGGGCGTGTGCTTGTACTCGAACTTGATCTCGCGGCCGTCGGTCTTCTTCAACGTGTCGAAGTACGGCTGGAGGTTCTTGTCCCAGTCGAGGTCGAGGCCGTCCACCGAGGGCTTGACGGTGGGCTTGCCGCCCTCGAACACGATCTCGGCGTCCTTGCCTTCCTTGATCGTGTCCTTGAGCTGCGGCGCGATCGCCTCGGCGAGCTTGTCCTTGTTCGGCGTGACCGCGAGCGAACCGTCGTCGGCGGGCGCGAACGCCAGCGTGGTGCCGATCTGCTCCGGCGTCAGCGTCGCGTCCTTGCCCTCGCCCTTGATCACGACGGGGCCGGAGACGGCGGTCTTGACGATGTCGTTGAGCGCCTTCTCGACGCCCTCCTTGGTCGTCTTGACCGGCGTGAAGTCCATCGGGACGTCGACGGGGCTGCCGGACGCCCAGTTGGCGACGACGGCGCCGGTGGCGTCCTCGGTCTTGAGCTTCTGACCCGCGTGCGGCTCGACGGCGACGGGGGTGGCGCCCTCGAACTTGATGGTGCCCTCGATCGGCTCGTGGTCGAGCTTGGGGCGCAGGGCCTCGAGCGCGCCGGAGACCTTCGCGTCGTCCGCCTTCGTGGCGACACCGACCTCACGGCTGGTGAAGAACGAGGTGACGCGCGTGAACGGGCTGAGCGGCTGGCTGCCGGCACGATCGATCGTCGCGTTCCAGTCGAGCTCCAGACCCGCTGCCTTGGGGTCGAGCTCGGTGGTGACGTCACCGGCCTTGAGGGCCACGGGCTTGTCGAGGCGCGGGCCGATCTCGTCGCGGAGCTTCTTCTCGGCCTCGGAGTGGCTCATGCCGCCCACGTCGACGCCCGCCACCGTCACGCCGCGCGGCACGTTGCCGCTCGACACGAGGATGTCGAGGCCGTAGAGCAGGCCGAAGGCGCCGACCACGGCCGCGGCCACGATCAGCGCCCGCTTCCGGTTGAAGCCCGGCTTCGCCTCGTCCTCGCCCGGTTCGATCATCACGGGCCCGTAGACGCCGGAGTCCTCCGGCATCTGCGGCGGCACCTGCTGCGTCGGCGGTTCGGGCGGCGCCACCGGCCGCATGTACTCCGTGGCGTCCTCGCCGGCCGGGAAACCGACACCGGGCACGGCCGCGGTGATGGTCGGCTCGGCCGTGTCCGGCTCCTCAGACGGCCACGCCTCGGTCGAGGCGTCCACCTGGACCGGGCTCATCTTGGTCGTCTGCTCTGAGGACGTGCCGCCGGGACCCACCGGAGGCATCGCTCTCGTCTTGTCAGCGTCGTACGGCACAGCTCTCCCCGTTGCCCTGTCTCTCCTGAGGTGGCATATGTGTGTAGCTATCAGGCGCAGATCACGAACCGGCGGCTCATAGGTACAGACCAGTACCGTGCTCGGTGAGCTCAGTCGCAACCGCGTGCAGATCGCGTTCCCTCATCACGAGATACGTGGTGCCGTGCACCTCGACCTCAAGCTGATCTTCCGGGTTGAACATCACCCGGTCGCCGACCTTCACGTGGCGCACGCTGGTACCGACTCCGAACACATCACCCCACGCCAACCGCTTGGCCATCTGGGCCGTAGCGGGGATCACGATGCCACCGCTGGAACGCCGCTCGCCGTCCTCCGGCGAGATGCGGACCATGACGCGGTCGTACAGCATCTGGATCTCTAGCTTGACATCAGGCACCCCGGGAGTCTACGTGGCTTGCGGACCTACCTCGTCCATGCCGCCCATGAGCAGCGGCAGCCGGGTAGGTGCATCCGCAACAACTCGAACGGGCACGCCCCAGTCCTGCCTGGTCAGACGACAGACGGGGTGTTCGTCGGCCGGATCGTCACTACAACTGGCGGCCTGCGCGACGACGTGCAGCACGCCGTTCGTGACCTGATCGTTGATCCGCAACGCGCGTACCAGTTCGGTGCCGACGCCCGCGCCCTCGACGATCAGCTCGGGCGGAGAGCTGGTGATCTCCAAACGCGTTGAAGGGCCATACCTTTCGTCCAGTTTGGTGCCTTTGGGCGGGGTGAAGATGACCGCGAGCTCGAAGCTGCCGGCCGCGATGTCGGTCGACGGCCGCTTGACCTCGTGGGCCTCGCCGTTGACCTTGACGGCGGTTTCGGCGAACCGTTCAAGCCGGTGTGCCGCGCTCGCGACCACGACGAGTTCGCCGTCGACGACCAGCGCGTCGGACGGCTCGGCGATGTCGGTGGCGATCGTCGTGAGGGTGTTGCTCTCGGGGTCGAATCGTCGGATGGCGTTGTTGTAGGTGTCGCTGATGGCGACCGAATGGTCCTTGAGGACCGTGACGCCCAGCGGGTGCTGGAGCAGCGCCTCGTCCGCGTCGCCGTCCTTGTGCCCGAACGCGAACAGCCCCTTGCCGACGACCGTGGTGACCTCGCCGTTCTCCAGGTACCGCAGCGCGCTGGTCTCGGAGTCGACCATCCAGAGCCGGTCGCCGTCCGCCGCGAGTCCGGAGGTCTGAGCGAAGAAGGCCTGGTCTGCCGGTCCGTCGTTGATGCCCTCGACGGTGGTGCCGGCGAGCCTTCCGACCGTGTTGGTCGCGGGGTCGAAGAAGCTCAGCGTGTGGTTGCCGGCCATGGCGATGGCGACGCCGCCGTGCCACCACGCGACGTCCCACGGGCTGGTCAGCTCGATCTTGTCGGCCGGTCCGTCCGTCTCGCCGTCGCGCCACTGCTCGCCGGTGCCCGCGAGGGTCGTGACCTCGCCGGTTTCGAGGTTGAGGCCTCGCAGCAGGTGGTTGACCGTGTCCGCGATGACCACGTCGTAGCCGTGCGTGTTCGGGACGCTGGTGAGACCCGCCGGCTCGGAGAAGGACGGGTTCAGGCCGTCATTCTTGCCACGTTCGCCGGTGCCGATGCGGCGGATGACCGTCTCGCCGTCCGCCTCCAGCTCCACGATGCTGTGGTGGGCCGAGTCGCTGACCAGGATGGTGTTGCTCGGCGTGACGATCGCCTTGGCGGGGAACCTCAGTGTGGTGTTCTGCGGTTCCGGCGCCTGGTACGGACCGCTGCCGCGGTGGAGCGTGCCCTTCGCGTCGTGCTCCGTGATGAGCTCGCCGATGATGGTCCTCAAGGCCTCGACGTGGCCTTCACCTGCGGCGACGTGCACCACGTAGCCCTCGGGGTCGATGAGGGTGAGCGTCGGCCACGCCTTGACCGCGTACTGCTCCCACATGCCGAGCTCGGGGTCGTCCAGGACCGGGTGGTGCACCTCGTAGCGCTCGACGGCGGCCTTGAGCGCCTCCGGGTCGGCCTCGTGCACGAACTTCGGCGAGTGCACGCCGATGGTGACCAGGACGTCCTCGAACTCCTGCTCCAGCGGGCGGAGCTCGTCGAGGACGTGCAGGCAGTTGATGCAGCAGAAGGTCCAGAAGTCGAGCAGCACGATCTTGCCGCGCAGGTCCTTGAGGCTGACCTTCTCGCCTCCGGTGTTGAGCCAGCCGCGTCCGGCCAGTTCGGGGGCGCGGACACGGGCACGGCGCTTGGCAGTCGTCACGGCGGTATCCAACACTGTGGACGGTCACGCTGTTCCGACGTCCATCAGGTGAGAAGGACCGCCCGCAGCTCGGCGACGCTCTGCCGCCACTTCTCGCTGTACTCCGTCTCGTCCCACAGTTCCGCCAGCTCCGAGTCCTTGGCGACGACCCGGTCGAGCGCCTGCACGGCCAGCGGCCGCAGGTCAGCCGAGAACACCGGCATCGGTTCGTCCGGCGCGTAGGCCGTGGTGATCGGGGTGCCGCCGGGGAGCTGCGCGGCGATCAGGGCGGCCGAGGCCATGACCTTGCAGGCGTCGTAGCTGTCCAGGAAGTCCTCGGTCTCGATGGTGGTGACCAAGGCCTTGCGGATGATGGCCTCGCGTTCGGTCTGCGGTGCGTCGTCGAGTGCGCCGGAGAAGTCCGCGGCGGCGTCGTTGTCGAAGTGTCCGATGTCCCAGGTGCCCATGGCGGCGATCATGACATCCGGCACCGACAAAAAATGGTCAGCGCTTCAGGCCTGGCTTCTCGCCGTCGTCGAACAGCGGCGGGACGGTGATCACCGCTGCCGAGAGGTCGACGAGTGCGCCCGCGAACCTGGCGTTGCGGAACGACACCTCGCCGCCGGTGAACTCCGCGCCCTCGAACTTCACCTTGCCCGCCGCGAACTCGGCCCCGTCGAACGTCATGCGCGCGCCCTCGAAGCACGCGCCGCCGAACCACACCTCGCCGCCCGTCACCTTCATGCCGTCGAACGAGATCCAGCCGGCCGGGAACCTCGCCAGGCTGAGGAACAACGTGCCGGACGACATCGTGATGCCGGAGAAGTCGGCCGAGCGCAGGACGGCGCGGACCAGGTCGAAGTCGTGGCCCTGCCAGCTGACCGGGGCGCCGTCGCGCAGGTGCCTCGAAATCACCGAGGTGATCGCGAAGCGCACCTCGGACTCCGCGTCGAGGTACCACTCGGACTCCACCAACGGTTCGTACGGGATGCGCAGGTAGGAGCAGAGCACGTCGATGCACATCTGGCGCTGCGCCGGCCATTCGTCCGCCAGCGAGGCCAGCGCGTAGATGCCGGCGAGGCGGACGGTCGGCGACTCGTTGCCGATCTGGTTGCAGGCGGCGCCGAAGCGTTCGGTGAGCAGCTTGGTCTGTTCGCGGGTCTCGGCGGACTCGCTGATGCGCTGCTTGCGGTAGGCGACGACCAGCGCGACGACGCCGCCGACACCGGCCACGACGGTGAGCGCGACCTTGATGACGTCGAGTCTCTGCGCCGGGGCGGCCGGAAAACCCAGTGCGGCCCAGAGCAGCGCGGCGGATGACCCGAACACCGCCAGACCGATCAGCACGACCAGACCGATGTGTCGTTTGATCGACCAGAGCAGGCCCTCGTTCACGAGGGCGACGCTAGCCCCCGGTCTCGCTCAGCGAGACGGTTTTCGGCGGAACCCGCTGCCAGACCGCATCATGGAACTCTGGCCGCCCGCCTGAACCTTTTCGCCATGCTCGGCGTAGAGGACGCCGGGAGGTGCGTGATGGTGGAGTACCTGGTGATCGGTGCAGGTCCAGCGGGCTTGCAGATGGGGCGGTTCCTGCACGAGGCGGGGCGTGACTACCTGGTCGTCGAGGCGGGGCCGGAGCCGGCGAGCTTCTTCCGGACCTTTCCGCGGCACCGCGTGCTCTCGACGGACGACAACTCGCTGTTCGACGGGGTGCCGTTCGCGCGGTACAGCAAGCGGTCCTTTCCGAACGCGGACGACCTGGTGCGGTACCTGGAGGACTTCGCGCTGCCGTTGAACGTCCGCTACCGCACGAGGGTCAGCGACCCGAAGGCGTTCGGGGCGCGGCACGTCATCCTGGCCACCGGCAAGAAGCCTTACCTGCCAAGGATTCCCGGCATCGAGCATGCCGAGACTTACGCGAGCGCCTCGACCGACCCCACCGCCTACGCGGGCAAGCGGGTGCTGATCATCGGACGTGGGCCCAGTGCGTTCGAGACGGCGGACAACATCGCCTCGACGGCACGGCTCACGCACACCGTCGGGCGGACCGTGCAGCGGATCGTCAAGGACGACAACGGGTTCGTCGCCACCATCGACGGCACCGGCGAGCTGCGGTACGACCACGTGATCGCGTGCACCGGGTTCCGGCGCGACAGGAGGTTGGACGGTCCCGGGGTGCACGTGCTCGGCGGCGACTCGATCAAGGCCATCCGGCACGCCGCGCGGGCGTTGCACCGGACGTTGGAGGCCGAGCACCACGGCGTTCCGTGGCCGCATCGGCGGTTGCGCAACCGGCCCGACGCGTTGGCCGCGACCATCGCCACGCGGGCCGGGGAGATCCCGGACGGCCTGGCGGACGTCGTTGTGACGCAAGGACAACACGCGTTGCTCTACGACGAGATGCCCACGACGAGCAGGAACGGGTTCGTCGTCACGCGCACCCAGGTGAGGCACTACCGGCGGGACGAGCTGATCGCCGTCGAACGACGACTGCACCGCAAGCCGCTGGAGAGGTTCTTCTCGCAGCAGCTCGCGGTGCCGTGCATCGCCTAGACAGGCAACGTGCGCGCGAGGAACTGGACTGAGATGTCCCACGCGCGGTCGGCGGCAGCGGCGTCGAACCACGGGCCGAGGTGGTTGAGGAACGCGTGCCCGGCGGGCTCCAGGTGGATCTCGGCGTGGTCGTGGTTCTCGACCGCGTCGACGACCTTCGCGTACTCGGGGATGAAGGAGTCCTCGGTGCCGAAGACGAACTGGATCGGGCACGACACCTGGTCCAGCGCGCCGATCTGGTCCGGCACGCCCGAGCCGTAGAACGCGACGGCGGTGTCCGGGTCGGCGGCGACGGCCGCCGCGTAGGCGAGGGTGCCGCCGAGGCAGAAGCCGAGCACGCCCACGCCGCCGGTGACCTCGGGCAGGCCGCGCAGGTGCTGGACGGACTTCACGACGTCCTGCACGGCGAGCGGGAAGTCGAGGTTGCCGACGACCTCCATCGACTGCGCGATGCCCGCCTCGTCGTGGGTGCCGACCCAGCCGGGCTGGAAGCGGTGGAAGAGTTCGGGGACGGCGACGACGTAACCGAGGGCGGCGAGCTTCTCGGCGATGCCGGTGAGGTAGGCGTCCAGGCCGAAGATCTCCTGGATCAGGACGATGCCGGGGCCGGAGCCGGATTCCGGCAGCCAGATCGGCAACGGCATGTCGTCAACGCGATGGGTCATGATCCGATCCTGCCCGAAGCGTTCACCGCCGGGTCACGGCCTCCACCGACGTGCCGGTGAGTCGCTCCGCCTCGGCCCACAGGCGGGCGGCGAGCGCCTTGTCCCGCGCGGGTCGCGGCATCGAGGCAGGCCTGGTCGGACCGACGAGAGCCCAGCGCGGCCCGTAGTAACCACCGGCGACCGCACCGGGGTCGGCCGTCGCGAACAGGAGCGGTTCGGTGCCCTGCTCGACGCCCTGCGAGGGCACGACCCGGTACCCGATCGACTCGACGAGGCCGGGCTTGCCGCCGTTCAGGTTCGGGCCCGACGTCATCAGGTTCGTGCGGGTGTAGCCGGGGTGCGCGCCGACCGAGAGCAACGGCCAGTCGTGCTCGGCCGCGAGATCGGCAAGGCGCACCATCAGCAGCAGGTCTGCCAGCTTCGTGTGCGAGTAGGTCAGGGTGGGGCTGTAGCGGCGACGGGACTGCAGGTCGTCGAGGTCGATCCGGCCTCGGTACGCGGCGCCGCTGGCCATCGTCACGACCCTCGGCGCGGGTGAGGCCAGCAAAGTCGGCAGCAGGAGCGCGGTCAGGGCGAACGGGCCGAGGAAGTTGCTGGCCATCTGGAGTTCGAACCCGTCGGTGGTCTCGGTCCGCGCGGGCACGTTCATCACGCCCGCGTTGTTGACCAGCACGTCCACCGGCCCGGTCAACCCCTCGGCGAACGCGCGCACCGACGACTGGTCGGCCAGGTCGAGCCGGCGGACCTCCAGCACGGCGCCGGGATGGGCGGCGAGGATCTCCGCCTTCGCCTGCTCGCCCTTGGCCTCGGTGCGCACCGCGAGCACGACCTCGGCCCCTGCTCCGGCGAGTCGCTTGGCCGCCTCCTTGCCGGTGCCGCTGTTCGCGCCGGTGATGACGATGCGCTTCCCGTGCTGGTCAGGAACCTGGTACATGGCAACCCCTCGTTAAGTACCGCTGGTCTCTTATGTCTCCAACATAACGGACCGTCGGTCTCTTAGTAAAGTACCGGTGGTCTGTAACATGCGTGACATGAGCTTCCAGCGGGCGCGGACCGACGAGCAGCGCAGCGAACGGCGGCGGCACATCCTCGCCACCGCGGCCGCGATGCTCACCGAGGTGCCGGTCGCCGACCTGACCCTCACCGCGCTCAGCCGCCGGGTGTGCCTCGCCAAGGCCAACGTCCTGCGCTACTTCGAGTCGCGGGAGGCGGTGCTGCTCGAACTGCTGGAGGCGGAGGTCTCGGACTGGATCACCGAACTGGAGTCGGCGGACATCCCCGCCGGAGGCCCTCCCGAGCAGCGTGCGGACCTGGTGGCCGACCTCCTGGCCACCTCGCTGGCCCGCCGTCCGGTGCTGTGCGACCTGATCAGCGCCCAGTCCACGGTGCTCGAGCACAACATCTCCGCCGAGACCGCGTTGCGGCACAAGCGAGCCGTCCACAGCGATCTGGAGGCGCTCGTCCGGTTCACCGCACGGCATCTCCCCGAACTCGGCGACGAGAACGCGGCCGCGCTGATGAAGACGGTCATGCTGATCGCGATCGCCGCGTGGCCGGGCAGCCGTCCCCCGCAGGCGGTGCTCGACGCCTACGCCACCGATCCGGCCCTGGCCGTCATGTGCATCGACTTCGCCGATGTCGTGCGCAGCACCACGGAGGTGACCGTTTCAGGTCTTCTCGCCCGCGAGCGCCAGCCCCGATAATCGGGCGATGATCAGGCTGATCGCGACCGACCTCGACGGGACGTTGCTGCACCCCGGCGGCGTGTTGAGCGACCGCACGCGCGCCACGCTCGACGCCGTCAGCGCCGACGTCGTGGTGGTGACCGCGCGGCCGCCGCGGTTCGTGCAGGACCTGAACCTCACCGGGACGGCGATCTGCTCCAACGGGGCCATGATCTACGACCTGACGAACCGCGAGATCACGCACGCGCAGACGGTGCCGTTCGACGTGGTGCGGAAGGTGTCCGAGGCGCTGGCCGAGGTGATCCCGAACGTCGGCATCGCGGTGGAGAC
Source organism: Lentzea sp. JNUCC 0626 (assembly GCF_043632865.1). NCBI lineage: Bacteria > Bacillati > Actinomycetota > Actinomycetes > Pseudonocardiales > Pseudonocardiaceae > Lentzea > Lentzea sp. JNUCC 0626. The sequence goes on along the minus strand of NZ_CP171635.1, from coordinate 7,454,496 downwards.
CGGGCTGGAGGTGTTGGCGGAGCCCGGTTTCCAGGGTTTCGGACCCAACAATCCACATCGGACACTGGAGTTGCTCGACCACGTCATCGAGGAGGCGCACCAGGTCGTGCAGATGCTCGCCTGGGCACCGGACGGTGAGAGCGACCAGATGATGGAGATCGCCAAGGAGGCCGTCGGGCAGCACGTGTCGGTCACGCACTCCGGCGGGCTCGGGTTGCTGGAGATCAGTCCGCCCGGGGTGTCCAAGGCGGCGACGCTCGAGTCGTTGTGCGCCACCAGGGGCATCGCGCAGAGCGAGGTCATCGCGTTCGGGGACATGCCCAACGACCTGTCGGTGCTGGGGTGGGCCGGCACAGCCTACGCGATGGGCAACGCACACCCCGTCGTCAAAAGCGCCTGCCTCAACCACGCGCCGCCCAACACCGAGGACGGCGTGGCGCAGGTGCTGGAACGACTCTTCGGCCTCGACCGGCTCTAACGGCGCGGGATCGAGGTGGGTCCGGCCACCTCGGCGCCCAGCGCGACCACCCTCGCGCGCAACTCCCGATCGGCGGTCACGACCGTCACGGTACGACCCTCGCCCTCGGTGCGCACCACCTCGACGATCGTGTCGTCGCCCTCACCCGGAGCAGCGACGACACGAACGTCGGGAATCGAGGAGACGGTGCGCGCCTTGCCTTCCACGACCAGAACCACTTCCTCGTCCCGGCCCTGCAGGGCGTCGCGGAGGCGTTCGGCCGCGCCCGCCCGGTCGCGCCACCACCCGTCGGGGACCGACCCCACGACGTTGGCTGCGTCGACCACGAGCAACGGCTGCACGCCTTCAGCCTGCCTCAGCCCCGGCGAGCCCGCAGCGCTTCGAGCGAGTCGGGGCCCTCGTCGACCGACAGCGCCGCGGTCGACGCCGAAGCCGGTGCGGAAACACCGGCCCAGCGCAGGACCGCCGCCGTCGCCGCGGCCCGGTCCGCTTCGGGCAGGCGGGCGATGTTCGCGCCGTGGTTGCCCGCCGGGACGGTGAACGACAGCGAGTCGCGCGTGCCGCGGCCGAGCGTGAACGGTTCGGCGCTCCACGGGTCGTTCTCGCCGTTCACGAACAGCAGCCGCGAACCCTGGTAGCGCACCCAGCGGTCGACGTCGGCCATGGCGTGCTTGTCGAAGCGCGGGAACTTGACCGAGGCCGGGACCATCGTGCGCGGCACGCTGGAACCGGGGTAGCGCAACAGGTCGCGCACCGCGGACTCGTCGGCCTCGGGCCAGCCGAGCTGCGTTCCCGCCTGGTAGTAGTAGGTGTCGTAGGGCGCCACGCCCGCGTCGGTGTAGAAGTCGAAGCCCACGGTCGCGTCGATGAACTTCCAGAGGTCGTCCACGGACGCACCGGCGCCCGGCACCAGCGCGCACTGGGACTGCGTGCCGTACTGCCAGAACGTGAACGGCGTGTCGAGCACCAGCACCTCGAGCGCGCGGTGGGCGTTGCCGAACTGCTTGTAGGTGTAGCCCTTGGCTTCCAGGCGTGCCACGAACTCGTCGCGGTGCTCCAGGATCTGCCGCTGGACACCTTCCAGGCGGCGGTTGCACGACGGGTCGTCGCCGACCTCCCTGATGAACTTCCCGTAGACGTCGCGGTCGTTCACCACGTCGTTCGGCGCCACGTACGCGATGGTCGCGTCGACGTCGCGCGGGAAGAACCGGCGGTGGTAGATCGACGTCATGCCACCCTTGCTGGCCCCCGTCGACAGCCACTTCGCGCCGTAGATCTTCTTGAACGCCTGCACGATCCGGTGGTGGTCGTTGGCGGCCTGCCAGATGTTCAGGTCGTCCCAGTCGGCGGGCGCGGGCCGTGACGGCGAGAAGAACCGCTGCTCGACGCTGATCTGGTTGCCGTCGACGAGCCGGGCGGGCTCGGACGGGCTGACCGAGCCGGACAGGTTGTAGCCGGTGGTGTGCAGCACCATCGGCTTCGATTCGGCCTTGTGCAGCAACGAGAAGCGCTGCTCGAACTGCTGCCCGCGCGACCTGCGGTGGTCTGCGGGCTGCTGGATGCCGAGGACGAACGTCCGCGCGGTGCCGGCCGTCCCCTCGCTGATGATCCGCACGCCGGGGATGGCGGCGATGCGGTCCTTGATGTCGGGAGCGGCGGACACGACTGCGGCGGTGGCCACGACCTGCGCCGATGCCAGGCCGAACGCCAGCAGGGAGCGTGCGAGTCTGTTCACACAGGCCAAACTATTGAGCCCGCACGTCCCGTCGGACCCGCCGATCGTCGGGCTTATTCGTAGCTGGCGTAATAGGACGCGGCCATGTCCTTGTCACCGTGACCGCCGTCGACCGCGCGCTTCAGGCGTTCGGCGGACGCCTGTGCGACGTCCAGCCGCACGTTCGCCCGTGCCGCGGCCTCGCCGACGAGCCGGGCGTCCTTCAGCGCGTTCTCCGCGGTGAACGCCGGGTCGAACGAGCGGGCGATGATCGCGCCGCCCTTCATCTGCAGGTACGGGGTGTCGATCGCGCCGCCGGACATGGCGTCCAGGAACAGCTGCGGGTCGAGCCCGGACGCCTCCGCGAGCGACACGGCCTCCCCGACCGCGGCGGTCAGCGCGAGCACCCAGCTGTTCGCGACGAGCTTCAGCCGTGACGACTGGCCCGCCTCGCCCACCCACATCGTGCGTGCGCCGATCACGTCGAAAACGGGCTGCACGCGCGGACGGAGTTCCTCGGCGCCGGACGCGAGCACGACGAGCTTGCCCTCGGCCGCGGGCTTGGTGCTGCCGAGCACCGGCGCGTCCACGAACTCCAGCCCGAGCGAACGGGCGAGCGCGATGTGGTCCTCGGTCGCGTCGACACCGACCGTGGACGCCTGCACCCACACCGCGTCGTGCGGCAGTGACGGCGCGGCGGCCTGCATGGTGGTGGTGACCGTGGGGCCGTCGTTGAGGACCGTCAGCACGACCTCGACGCCTTCGACGGCCTCAGCGGGTGTGTCGAGGACGGTGGCGCCCTTCGCGGCGAGGGGTTCGGCCTTGGCGCGCGTGCGGTTCCAGACCCGGACGTCGTGTCCGGCTGCGGCGAGGTTGGCTGCGATGGGGGCACCCATGAGGCCGGTGCCGAGCACGGCGATCTTCATGTCCCCCAGCAAACAAGAAACCTCGCGGTGCTGCCAGGTCGGGGGTCCGACAGCACCGCGAGGTCAACAGTGACATCGGCGGACCGACGTGCGCTGTTACAACGCCATCATACTGTGGCGCGGATCACGTTTAACAGAATGAAACCCCCTGGAGCGCGGGAGGTGCTCCAGGGGGTTCCCGTTGGGGAGGCACTCGCTAACGGGGCGCCGCGCGAGTGCCGGGTCTTCTTCAGAGTCAGCGCAGGGTGGTGACCTGAGCCTGGGCGATGGCCATCAGCTCGTGACGCATGGACGGGGTGGTCGCCATGTCGATCGCGCGAGCCACGGCCTTCCGGTTGCGCGCCTCGGCACGACGGGCGCGGAGCTTCGCTGCGAAGTTCATCTCGGTCTGCACTTCCCTCTGTGAGGTCTGTTTGGTTGGTAACCCAAGTATGCACCTTCGCGCGCGTGAAAGCACGTGATTATCCGGTGAGGTGGGGCACATGCCGATGAATCATCGGTTGACAACGTGGACGGCCGGACAACTACGGGTGGCCGCCGTCACTCCTCACGGCCGAGCAGGAACCGTCCGAAGTGCGGCACGGTGAAGGCGATCTGACCCCGTTCCGCGCTGTAGACCAGGCCTTTCTTGATGAGCGAGTCCCGCGCGGGCGACAGCGACGACGGCTTGCGCTTGAGGTGCTCGGCCACCTGGGCGGTGTTGACGCCCGCATCCTTTCCGTCGGTCAACTCGGCCATCGACCGGAGATACTCGCGTTCAGCGGGTGTTGCACGCTCGTATCGGGAGCCAAAGAAGCCCACGGCCAGCTCGGCGTCGGCCTCGGGAGCGGCCACGGAGACGTCCAGCGCGGTGATCGGATCGGCCGGCGCGGCGTCCCAGGCGGCCTTGCCGTAGGCCTGGATGAAGTACGGATAGCCGCCGGACGCGTCGAACAGCGCGTCCAACGCCTCGTCGGTGATGCCCGCGTCCTCCCGTTCGACCGGGGCGAGCACGGCGCGGTCGGCGTCCTCGCGGCTGAGCCGGTCGATGCGGACGTAGCGGAAGAGGCGTTCCGAGTACGACTTGCTGGCGGACAGCACCGCGGGCAGGTGCGGCAGCCCCGCGCCGACGACCACCAGCGGCGCGCCGAGCTGCGACAACTCGTGGCAGGCCGCGCACAACGCGCTGATGTCGTCCGGTTTGAGGTCCTGCATCTCGTCGATGAGCAGCGCCACGCCCGTGCCGACGTCCTGCGCGAGTTCGGCGACGTCGGTGAACAGCTCGACGAGGTCGATCTCGATGTCGCCGGAGTCGGCCCGGCCACTCGCCGCGGGCACGTCGATGCCGGGCTGCCAGCGGTCCCGCAGCTTGGCACCGTCCGGGGCGGCCCTGAGCGCGAACGCCTTCAGGATCCCGAGGATGGCCTCGACCCGGTCCGGCGCGCGGTGGCGGACGGCGAGATCGCGGATCGCGCGGTGCAGCGCGGCGGACAGCGGCCTGCGGAGGTCGGCGTCGGGCCGGGCCTCCACCTTGCCCGCGCCCCAGCCGCGTTTCATCGCCATCGACCGCAGTTCGCCGAGCAGCACGGTCTTGCCGACGCCCCGCAGCCCCGTCAGCACGAGGCTGCGTTCGGGACGGCCGCGGGCCACGCGTTCGAGCACAACCTCGAACGCACCGACCTCTTTGTCCCGGCCGGCGAGCTCAGGAGGCCGCTGGCCTGCACCGGGAGCGAACGGGTTGCGCACCGGGTCCATGGCTCGCACCGTATCCGCGTTTCTAGCGACCTTCGTAGAGACGCGCAGACATCGCTCGGATTGCGGCCGGATGCCGCTCTCTACGTTTATCTAGTGATTGAGCAATACTCTGTAATAGTTGCGGATGGAGTGCCGTACCGGTTCGCTGGATCACATGGCTGAAGTCGTGACGAAGGGGACCGGCGAGGTCGAACGGACCGCCGACCGCGCCCAGGTGGACGTGACGTTCGAGGCGCTCGGTGCCGACCGCGCCGAGGCGGTGCAGACGCTCAACCAGCGCATCTCCGCCGTCGAGCCGCTGCTCGAGGAGTTCGAGGTGCGGTCGCGGCAGCTGTCCGCGCACGACAACTGGGACAACAACCAGCGCGTCGGCAGCCGCGCGTCGCAGCAGTACGTGATCTGGGTGAAGGACCTGGACCGCCTCGACGCCCTGCTGGCCGAACTGGTGCAGGCCGAGCCGTCGTGGATCAACGGTCCGTCGTGGACCCTGGTCGACGACACCGAGGCGATCCGTGAGGCGCAACGCGAGGCCGTGGCCGATGCGCTGCGACGGGCTGAGGGCTACGCATCGGCGCTGGGGCGGCGGCTCGGGCCGTTGCTGCGCATCGGGGACGTCGAGGGCAGGTCGGGCTACTCGCCGCGGATGATGAGCGGGGCGGCGTCGTTCGAGATGGCCGGGCCTGCCGGGATGGTCGATCAGCTGAACCTGAAGGCGCAGCAGATCACGGTTTCGGCTTCCTGCACGGCCGCCTGGTCGTTGCTGGACTGACGGCCGTGGACACACTGGTTCTGGTCGCCGTCGGGGTGCCCCTGCTTGGCCTGATCATCTTCTTCGGGTGCATGTTCTTGCTGGGGCGGCGGATGAAGCGGCTGCGCAAGGAGGGGCGCGTTCAGTACCGGGCGAAGCCGAACGGTACGTACGACAATTCGTCATCGTGCGCATCTGGTGGCAGTGGGTAGGAATGAGAACGCTCGTCGGTGTGGTGGCGGGGCTGGCACTGGTCAGCGGTTGCGCCGCCCCCTTCGGTGAAGTACACGGCCGAGAACCGGAAGACCTGCCTGAACATCCAGCAGGAAGTGGGCCCGGAGCTCCCCACGCCGCAACCAGACCTCGGCTCGCCGCCAGGTCCCTACACGTCGGCGAAGGACTGCGTTTTCAAAGCCGCCGATCAGGCGGTGCTGTTCGCCGTCCGGTCGTGGGAGAACACAGACGACGTCACCGGCGCCAAGTCCGGGAACGACCGCGCGAAGAAGTACTTCACCGACCGCACCGAGGGGTGGGACAGGGATAGCAGCACGAACGTCGGTTCGGAAGCTCGCTGGCGAGAAACGCGAGCTTCGGCCTGTGCGTTGGAGGCTCTCGACGAGAACGCCGTGCTGACCGTGGCGCTCACCGGCGGCGCAGAGGGCGAGCAGTGCCGTGCGACTGTGCGTGACCTGGCGAAGAGGTTCTACGCCGCCATGCAGCCCTAGTGGCCGTTGAGCGACTTCACGGTGTGGTGCAGAGCTATGGCGTCGTGGTCGTCGGGCCGTGCTTTCAGCCAGTTGGTGAGCCACTCGGTGCGGCGGCGGGCGGCTGCGGCGAGGGTCAGCAGGATGTAGGCGCGGCGCTCCCACTCCCTGGCTGACCTCATCGCGTCGGCGGCCGGGCGCCACTCGTCTCGCAGGGTGCCCATCAGGGCGCGCGCGAGTATCGGGTCTCTCACGGAATCCACTTGCAGGTCTTGCATCCCACCCCCAGTGTCGCGATGAAACGACACTCTGAGTGTGCATGAAGGACCGTCGACTTCGGCAAGCCTTAGTGGGACGCGTACTGCCAGAAATCGCGCATGATCGCGGTCGGGGTGGGACTCGTCATCGCCGTTCGGGTGAGCAGGATGGTGACCGTGCCGGTGGCCGGGACGATGTGCGCCGCCGTACCGGAACCTCCTACCCAGCCGTAGCGGCCGGGGACGTTCCACGGGTCGCGGTTCACGACGTCGACGCTGCCGCCCCAGCCCCAGCCTTGGCCTTCGAGGAAGATCTCGGCTGCTTCGCGTTCCTGCGCTGATGTCGTGTCGGTGGCCAACTGTGGCAGCAGGTCGCTGGTGAGCAGGTGGCGGTAGAACGCCAGCAGGTCGTCCACTGTGGACTGGAGGCCGCCCGCGCCGGACGGGAGGACGTCGCTGACGAAGCTCGTGCTCGTCATGCCGAGCGGGGTGTAGAAGCGGTCGGCGAGGAACGACGGGAGCGAGCCGGTGGCGCGGTCGATCAGGATGCCGAGGACGTCGTAGGACGTGTTGTAGACCCAGCCGTCGCCCGGTTGGTGCAGCAGCGGGACGGTGGCCAGGCTCTTCAGCCACTCGTCGGGGGACGGCAGGTCGGGGCGGCCGTGCAGGTGGGCTTCCTCGAAGAGCTTCGCGGTGGCGGGCAACGAGAAGTCCGCGGTGAAGCCCCAGCCCGAGCGGGACGTCAGCAGGTGCCGGACGGTGATCGGGCGGGCGAGCGGCACCAGGTCGTCGATCTCGCTCGACGGCGTGCGGACGACCACAGGGGCCGAGAGGTCGGGCAGCCAGCGGGCGATCGGGTCGTCGAGTGCGAGTTCACCTTCGCTGACCAGGAGTGCGGCGGCGGTGGCGACGATCGGCTTGCTGATCGACGCGATCGGGAAGACCGCGTCTCGGGGTTCGCCGACCGCCGCGAACTCGACGTCATCGCCTTTCAGGACCAGAGCCGCCGAGTTCGGGACGGTGTCGCGGTGGGAGTCCAGCACTGCCTGCAAGGTCATGGTCGCCATCCTTCTCCGAAACGGGTTCGGAGGTGCAGACCTCGCAGGCCGCCGGAACTCATCGCTCCAGGATCGCCGTGATGCCCTGACCGCCTGCGGCGCAGATGGACACGAAACCGCGACCGCTGCCCTTCTGGTGCAACAGCTTCGCCGTCGTCGCCACGATTCGGGCGCCGGTGGCGGCGAACGGGTGGCCCGCGGCCAGCGAGGAACCGTTGACGTTCAGCTTGGACCTGTCGACCTCGCCGAGTTCCTTCTCCCAGGCCTTCAGCGTGGCGAGCACCTGCGATGCGAACGCCTCGTGCACCTCGTAGAAGTCGAAGTCCTGCAACGTGAGGCCCGCCTTGTCGAGCATGCGCGGCGCGGCGTGCACCGGGGCCATGAGCAGGCCCTCGTCGCCGTGCACGTAGTCGACGGCGGCGGTCTCGGCGAACGTCAGGTAGGCGAGGACCGGGAGGTTGCGCGCGGCGGCCCACTCCTCGGTGGCCAGCAGGACGGCGGAGGCGCCGTCGGAGAGCGGCGTCGAGTTGCCGGCGGTCATCGTGTCGCCGAAGACGGGCTTGAGCTTCGCGAGCTTCTCGACGCTGCTGTCCGGGCGGAGGTTCTGGTCCCTGGTCAGGCCGAGGTACGGGGTGACGAGGTCGTCGAAGAAGCCCTCGTCGTAGGCGCGCGCGAGGTTCTGGTGGCTGCGCGCGGTGAGTTCGTCCTGCGCCTCGCGGGTGATCTCGTACTGGGCGGCGGTGATGGCCGCGTGTTCGCCCATGGACATGCCGGTGCGCGGTTCGCCGTTGCGCGGCAGGTGCGGGACGACGTGGCTGGGACGCAGCTTCGCGAGCACGCTGACCTTGCGGGTGCGGTTGAACTCCAGCAGGAGCTTGCGGAAGTTCTCGTTCACGCCGATCGGGGCGTCACTGGTGGTGTCGACGCCGCCCGCGATGCCCGCCTCGATCTGGCCGAGCGCGATCTTGTTGGCCACGGCGATGATCGCCTGCAGACCGGTGCCGCACGCCTGCTGGAGGTCGTAGCCGGGGGTTTCCGGGCTGAGCTTGCTGCCGAGGACCGACTCGCGGACGAGGTTGAAGTCGCGCGAGTGCTTCAGCACGGCGCCCGCGACCACCTCGCCGAGCCGTTCGCCCTGCAGGCCGAAGCGGCTGACCAGGCCGTCCAGCACCGCCGTGAACATGTCCTGGTTCGAGGCGGTGGCGTACGGGCCGTTCGAGCGGGCGAACGGGATGCGGTTGCCGCCGATGATCGCTACGCGCATGCCGCCATAGTACCTACTAGCGGGTAGACTTACTAGCGAGTAGGTTGTCCGACGTGGACAGGTACCAGAAGTTCGCAACGTCGGGGCTGGGCCGCCAGCTCGTTCGCAGGCTCGGCCTGCCGAACCCCCACCCGCTGCGCCGCGACGCCGCTTTGGCCACATCGGTGCTGGTCGGAGGTGCTACCAGGCTGCCCTTCCTGAAGCAGCTCGAAACCGGCACAGCCCCCTACGGCGCGCTCGTGTTCGACGCGTCGGAGATCAGGACGGTGGGCGAGCTGAAGCAGCTGCACGAGTTCTTCCACCCCACCATCACGCAGCTCGGGCCGTGCGGGCGGGTGATCGTCATCGGGCGGTCGCCGGACTCGGTGGCGCAGCGAGCGCTCGAAGGGTTCGTGCGGTCGGTCGGCAAGGAGCTGCGCCGCGGCGGCACGGCGAACCTCGTGTACGTGGCGGACGGCGCCGAGGACGGGGTCGAGTCGACGCTGCGGTTCTTCCTGTCCGGACGGTCCGCGTACGTGTCGGGACAGGTCGTCCACGTCACCGGCAACGCCTCTTCGGCCACGCTGACGGGCAAGGTCGCGCTGGTCACGGGCGCGTCGCGGGGCATCGGTGAGGCGATCGCGGCAACGCTGGCCCGCGACGGCGCGCACGTGGTGTGCCTCGACGTCCCCGCCGCCGGTGACGAGCTGTCGAAGGTCGCGAACGCCGTCGGCGGTTCGGCGTTGCAGCTCGACATCACCGGCGACCCCGCCCGGCTGACCTCGTACCTGCTGGAACGACACGGCGGCGTCGACGTCGTCGTGCACAACGCGGGCATCACGCGCGACAAGACGTTGGCGCGCATGGACTCCGCGAAGTGGGACGCGGTGCTGGAGGTCAACCTCGCCTGCCAGGAACGGGTCAACGACGCGGTGATCCACGGGGGCGTGCTGCGCGAGGGCGGCCGGATCGTCGGGGTGTCGTCGATCGCGGGCATCGCGGGCAACGTCGGCCAGACCAACTACGCCACGTCGAAGGCGGGCGTGATCGGGATGGTGCAGACGCTCGCGCCCGTTCTCGCGGCGCGCGGGGCCACGATCAACGCCGTGGCGCCCGGTTTCATCGAGACGAAGATGACCGCGGCGGTGCCGTTCGCGACGCGCGAGGTCGGGCGACGGATGAACAGCCTGTCGCAAGGCGGGTTGCCGTCCGACGTGGCGGAGACGGTGGCGTGGTTCGCGTCGCCTGGTTCCGGTGGCGTGAACGGCAACGTCGTGCGCGTCTGCGGCCAGATGCTGTTGGGGGCGTGATGTTGCTGCGTGCCGCCCTCACGTCGTTCCGGCGTGGGGAAACGCTTGCTGCCCAGCCGGTTTCGGCTGTTCTCGACGTTTCGTTGAAGCACCTGACGGCCTACAACGCGGTGTGCGGGTTCGGGTTGCGCGACGCGTTGCCGTTGACGTACCCGCACGTGCTGGGCTTCCCGTTGCAGATGAAGCTGATGTCCGGGGCCGGGTTCCCGTTTCCGTTGCCCGGCCTGGTGCACGTGGCGAACCGGATCACGCAGTCGCGGCCGTTGACGTTGGACGAGCAGCTGGAGATCACGGTGTCCGCGCGCGACCTGCGACCCCATCCGCAGGGCACGCAGGTCGACGTCGTGACGTCGGTTTCCGGTGTGTGGGAAGGGGTTTCGACCTATCTGCGGCGTTCGGGCGGCGCCGGCGGCTCGGGCGAGGAGCTCGAACGGCCAGCCGCGTCCGCGGTGTGGAAGGTGCCCGCGGACATCGGGCGGCGCTACGGCGCGGCGTCCGGCGACCGCAACCCGATCCACCTGCACCCGTTGGGCGCCAAGGTCTTCGGCTTCCAGCGGGCCATCGCGCACGGCATGTGGACGAAGGCCCGCTGTCTCGCCGCGCTGGAGGGACGGCTGCCCGAGGCCGTGACGGTCGACGTCCGGTTCAAGAAACCGCTGTTCATCCCCGGTCGCGTCGAGTTCTCGGCTTTCGAGGGCGCTGAGGGCTGGGAGTTCGCCGTGTGGGGCAAGGGGCCCCACCTGGTCGGCTCAACGTCGTGACGGCGGGTGCCAGACGTTCCCGTCGACGAGGTTGCCGAAGCCCATCCAGACGAGGTTCATGAGGCGGGCCGCGACGACGCCGGCGGGTTCCTCGGGGTGGTCGAGCCACCAGTCCGCGAGCGACTCGCCGGCCCCGACCAGCGCGGCGGCCAGCGACTCGGCCTCCAGCTTGGTCGCGGGCGCCTTCGTGGACTGCGTGAGCAGCGCCGCGACCAGCGACACGGCCCGGCCGCGCATGTCCGTGAGCTCGACCGCGAACGGACCGCCCTGGGCCGACGCCTGCCGGTGCAGCACCTGCCAGCTCGCCCGGTTCTCCCCGACGAACCCGAAGAACGCGCGCAGGCCGCTCCACAGCTGCACGTCGGGTTCCTGGTCGGGCTCGACGCCCGTCGCGATGGCCTCCATCATGCGGGTGGCCTCCCGCCGGATGCACGTCGCGAACAGCTCTTCCTTCGAGCCCAGGTAGGCGTAGAGCATCGGCTTGGAGATGCCCGCGACGTCGGAGATCTCGTCCATCGAGGCCGAGTGGAAGCCGAGCCGCGAGAACACGTCGACGGCGGCGTCCATGATCTGCCGCTCACGCACGGCGCGTGGCAAGCGCTTGGCTCGACCTTCTGTGCGCATCACTACCCCTCGGTTCGGAGCAGCAAGATTATCCGATCGGCTTGCCGGTCAATCTACTGGCCAGTAGTCTTACTCGCGAGTAGGTACCAGGAGGTGTTCCGCATGACCGTCGACCTCACCACCGAGGCGATCGCGAAGCTCAGCCCGGCCGAGCTGATCAGCACGTTGCAGCAGATCTCACCGGACGACCCGGCGCTGAAGGACGTGAACATCGACGTCATCGCCCGCGGCATCGACCCGAAGAAGCTGGGCCGCGACGACTTCGCCGCGTTGCTGAACGCCCTGGGCGCGCTGGCCGACGGCGGCGCCGACCTCGACCTGTCGAAGATGGACCCGTCCAACTTCGCCCGCATCATCTCGCGCGCCTCGAAGGACCAGATCGAGGCCGTGGTGGCGGACGCTTCTCTGCGCGTGCGGGTGCTGGACGAGGTGTTCCGCCGCATGGAGGTCCACTTCCGCACGGACCGAGCAGGCGCCACTCGCGCCGTCGTGCACTTCCACGTGCTGGAAGACGTCTACGAGGCCATCATCGAAGACGCCACGTGTGTGATCAACAAGGGCGTGACGCGCGAGGCACGTGCCATCGTGACGCTCACGCCCGCAGACTTCCTGAAGCTCGCGACCGGCAACGCCTCCGCCCCCGTGCTGTTCATGACGGGCAAGCTGAAGGTGAAGGGCGACCTGGGCTTCGCGGCCGGTTTCATGAGCCTGTTCAACATCCCGAAGGCCTGACGGAGAAGGGTTCTGCGCTGTGGGTGGCTTCTCGCTCGAACTGAACGAAGACCAGACCGACCTGCGCGACTGGGTGCACGGCTTCGCTCGTGACGTGATCAGGCCGGCGGCCTCCGAGTGGGACGAGCGCGAGGAAACGCCGTGGCCGGTCATCCAGGAGGCGGCGAAGATCGGCCTCTACGGCTTCGAGGCCCTCGCGACCTGGTTCGCCGACCCGATCGGGTTGTCCCTGCCCATCGCCACCGAGGAGCTCTTCTGGGGTGACGCGGGGATTGCTCTTTCTCTGATGGGCACCGGTCTGGCCGTCGCGGGCATCTTCGCCGGAGGTGAGCCGGAGCAGCTCGCCGAGTGGGTGCCGGAGTGCTTCGGCGACGAGTCGGACCCGAAGCTGGCGGCTTTTTGTGCTTCCGAACCGCAGGCGGGTTCCGATGTCGCCGGGTACCGGACGCGGGCTCGGTACGACTCCGCGACTGATGAGTGGGTGTTGAACGGGCAGAAGGCCTGGGCGACCAACGGCGGTATCGCGAACGTGCACGTGGTGACCGCCGTCGTTGATCCTGCTCTGGGGTCTCGCGGGCAGGCCGGGTTCATCGTTCCGCCTGGTACTCCTGGGTTGTCGTCGCCTGGAAAGATCAAGAAGCACGGAATGCGTGCGTCGCACACGGCCGATGTGTTCCTCGACGACGTTCGGGTGCCTGGCCGGTGTGTGCTGGGTGGGCGGGAGCGGCTGGAGGCTCGGCTCGCTCGTGCCCGTGAAGGGCTGAAGGCCGGCGGGCAGGCTGCCATGGCCACGTTTGAGACGACTCGTCCTACCGTCGGGGCGATGGCCGTTGGTGTGGCGCGGGCTGCTTACGACTACGCGTTGGAGTACGCGAAGGATCGTGAGGCGTTCGGGCGCAAGATCATCGAGAACCAGTCGATCGCCTTCGACCTGGCCAACATGCGGATGGAGATCGACGCTTCGCGGTTGTTGGTGTGGCGAGCGGCTTGGATGGGGCGCAACAACGTGCCGTTCACCGCTGGTGAGGGGTCGATGTCGAAGCTCAAGGCTTCTGAGGTGTCGGTTTGGGCTACCGAGCGGGCCATCCACATCTTGGGTGGGGCTGGGTACACGCGGGATCACCCCGTGGAGCGGATGCATCGGGACGCCAAGATTTTTACGATCTTCGAGGGGACTTCGGAGATTCAGCGGCTCGTGGTGTCGCGGATGATCTCCGGGATGCAGATCAAGTGAGCTGACTCGGTGAGGCAGGCGGTCACGACGCCCAGGTGGCGAAGACCGTGACCGCTCGCCCTGGCGAGTCCACGATGACCCGCCACCCTCCCGGATTCTCTCCGGTCAGCCGGATCACCTCGACCAGGTCCCGCTCACCATCGGTTTCCACGGTGATCTCACCGAACCGGCCCGACTTCGGTACCGGCCGGTTTTCCGAGTCGAACAGCCGCACGTTCACGTCGGCAGCGTCCTTCAACAAGACGATCGCGGCTGCCTTCGCCCCCTCTGGCACCCTCACCGTGAACTGGACGTCCCTGTCCTGCAAGTTCTGGACCGATGCGACACCGGCGCATTGGGCATCGGCGGTTGACTGCGCCAACCCTGCGATGAGACCAGCCGAGGTCCACACGGTGAGCGCCCCCGGCCGCCGGAGGACGTCGTCGCACGAGCCGGGGTAGCCACCGGCGGCAAGCTCCGAAAGGGCCTCCCTGTCCACCTCGGGGCCGAAGCCGATCGGCCAGATCTGCACGTTCCCGTTGCGCGCTTTGGAGGTTTCCTCCTTCAACGCCCGGTCTGCCTCCGGGTCGGTGTCGACGTCGAGCCTGCCGTCGGTGAGCAGGAAGATCATTCGCCGGTCGCCTGGTTCCGTGCCGACGAACTGGCTGAGCGCCTCCCTCATCGCGGCGACGTGGTTGGTGCCGCCGTTGGGGCGACGGTTCTCCAGGTTCTTGATGCAGTCGGACATCGCGTCGCGCTCCGCCTTGCCGGCGAGTGTCCTCATCGGGCACAGGACCTGCGCGTCGTCGGAGAATCCCAGCACCGCCACCGATGATCGCGGGGAGAGCTGGGACCGCACCACGAACTCGGCCGCTTGGCGTTCGTGCGCCAGGTCTTCCGGTGTCATGCTCGCCGACTCGTCCAGGGCGATGACGATCCTGCTGGTGTGCACCTCGACGGACTCCACCGCGACCGTGTTCAGGCTCGGTGGGCCTGGGGTGACGACCCACACCGCCAACGTCACCACGGCGACGATCGACGCTGCCGCGAGCAGGGGGCCGAAGAAGGACCGCTGCCTCGCGGGTTGGGTCTGCTCGACGGGTGGCGCCAGGGTCGGGGTGCCGAGCAGGGCGGCCAGGTAGCGGCGGCCGAACGACCCCTCGACCGGGGAACGGTCTGGGCGTCGTGCGGTGAGGTCGGCCCAGCAGCGGGTGCGGTAGGCGGTTTTCACTTCGCCGCCGCCTCGTCGGCCTGGATCGCCTGGCGTGCGTTCTTGAAGGTGCCGAGTTGTTGGAGGACCGCCGGTCCGGAGGCACCGACGGCGATCGTCGCGGCCACGCCGACCAACTGGTCGTGGAAGACGCCCGCAGCGGCGGCGCCGAGCAGGATGCGCGTGGTCGCCACCGCGGCCAGTACCGGCAGGTCGACGAACCGGCTCAGCGGCGGGAGTTTCGTGTTGCCGCGCTGCCGTTTCTGCTGGCGCTCGTCCTGCCAGGCGTTGAGACGGGCGAACACGGCGATGACCTCCACGAGAGCGCCGCCTGCCGCGCCGAGACTCATCGCTGTGTAGAGATCCATCCGACTCCCCGGCCTCCTGGGTCGGAACGACCCAAACGTCGTGCCTATCGCCGGGGGCGGCTGATCCGTATCAGTGAAGTTCGCGCGGTCAGTCTTTTGGCCCAATGCGTTCGAGTCGCGTTTGGTGATGCTCCGGACGCGCGGAGTAACACCCTGCTCCGTTGCGCCGATCAGCCCAGTAGATCGGCGTTAGGGGGATCGTGATGGTGCTCCCGGATGTGTTGATGGCCGCCGCGGTCCTGGTCGGGGCCGCGGGCAGCGCCTGTGTCGTGGTGCTCGTGGACCAGCCTGAGCCTGAACCAGTGGTCAGCCGGGTGGTTCGGGTGGTCGACGCCGGGACTGTTGAGGTGCGCGAGGGCGATCGCGTTGTGAGCGTGCGGCTTGCGAACGTTGCCGCGCCTGCTGCGGACGAGTGTCTGTACGCGGAGTCGAGGCGGGTGCTCGGCGAGTTGTTGCCCGAAGGCGCCGCGGTGACGGTGAAGTGGGACGGGGCGGTCGCCGCGCTGTCCACACAGGACGGTCTGGTCAACGCCGCGTTGGTCGGCGAAGGGCTGGCTGTGCCCACGGCTGAGGGCACTCGGTTCTTGGATGCGGTGAAGCGGGCCAACAACTCTGCTGTGGAGCAGCAGAAGGGGTTGCACTCGCCTGATGTGCCCTGCACGTTGCCTGGGCGGGTCAAGGCGATCACTGATGCCGCGGCTGTGGTCGAGGCTCAGTCGTTGCGGGCCGGCAAGACCGAGTTGACGGTGGCCGCGGACACGGCGAAAAGCGCCATCGGGTTGGTGGAGCAGTTGGCGAAGCCCGGCGGGTTGACCTGGGACGCGGTGGCTCCTGTGGAGCAGACGGTGTTGTTGGCCAAGGTCACCAAGGCGGTGCCCACGTTGTACCGCAAGGAAGCTGAGCTGCGGAACGTCGTGAAAGGGCTGCGGTGACTCTCAGAGCGGCAGGGTCAGGATTGCGCCCACTCGCTTGAGTTCGCGGTGGTGCACGGCCAGGTGGACCACGTCGTGCGGGCGGCGGAAGCGGAGCACCACGAAGTTCGGGTGTGGTGGGTCCTGGTCGACGATCTGTTCCACGCGGCCTTCGGCGTCGCTGAAGACGATGCGTTCGTCCCAGATGATTTTGGTGGGGCCGAAGAACAGTTCGCCCTCTTGCCACTCGCCGTCGATCAGGACGTCGCCGTCGCCGCGCGAACGGTCCTCCTCGGTCTGGCCGAACGTCTCGCCGAGGACGGCACCGAAGATCTCGAACAGTGCGGACATGACGAACCCCCTTCGTTGCCACGGAAACGAGCTGGGCGCCCAGCTGGTTCCCGCAGTGCCGTGAAGGTTTAGCCGAACGGTTGGCCGGCTTCGCGCAGCCAGGCGCGTTCCCGCGAGTGGTCGGGCATGGCGGGCCAGCCGTTGACCTTCGCGATCAGCACCCAGTAGCGCTCGGCGCGCGGGTCGGCGAAGTCGGAGAGTTCGCGCAGCTTGGCAACGAGGGTCTCGTCGTTCGGCAGGCCCAGCGCTTCCGCCCAGTTGGCGTTGACGCGGGCCACGACGGCCTGTGCTTCGGCGGACTCCGGCGCGATACCGGCGTCGAGCGCCTCCCGGGCCTGGGCGATGGCGAAGTTGAACGCCTCCATCTGGTTGTCCCCGGGCGGGCTCATGTCCTTGCCGTCGCGGCGCTGTTCCTCGTGCTGCTGCGACATCCGCTTGACGGCCGCGCGGAAGTCCGGGTCCTGCACGAGCTTCGCGAGCTCGACCCACGCCTCCAACTGCTCGGTCGACGGGTCGTCCGGCAGCTCGACGCGCACGGACCGCATGTGCTGCTCGAACTGCGGATCCAGCTCGTACGGCCCGAACACCTCCTCGAAGAAGTCGTCGAGGATGCGCTGGCGCTCCTCGTCCGACATCCGAGCCAGTTCGTTCATCAGTTCCATCTCCCCTCCCTTGGCGACGGCACGCAGCACGGCTCGCCTGAGCCGCAACGTCCTCATCTGCGCGTCGATCGCGTCCGCGTGTGCCCGCGCCACGTCCGTCACCGACACCTCACGCGCCAGCACGCGACCGGCCGTCGGCAGGTCCACGCCCAGGTCTCTGAGCGTGCGGACCAGCTTCAGCCGCGCCACGGCGTCCACGTCGTAGGTGCGGTAGCCACCGGTGGTCCTGTCCGCGGGCGGAATGAGGCCCGAGTCGGAGTAGAACCTGATGGTGCGGACGGTGAGTCCGGTCATCCTGGCCAGCTCACCGATCTGGTAGCGCGTCACGAGAGAACTGTGCAGTCTCCAGTAGGGGGAGAGTCAAACCCTCGGCTGCGGCGGGTTCATCACGACGATCAGGAACGTGGCGATCGGGCCGAGGAGCAGGGACAGCAGGAACCAGGCGAGGCCGCTGCGGCCCTTGGCCTGCGCCAGTCCGGCGTTGATCAACGTCAGGGTGCCCCAGCCGGCGAAGTACTCACCACTCGTCTCGATCATGTCCGGCAGCGTTTCACGACGTCAGACGAGGTGTGGGAAACGACGAGGGGTCCCCCGCCCGCTTCACGCGAACGAGGGACCCCCGCAGAGCACGTAGCTCAGTAGGTCATCGCGATGCCCGGCTCGGCCAGCAACGCGCCGACGTCGGCCAGGAACTGCGAACCCTGCTGGCCGTCCACCACGCGGTGGTCGAACGTGTGGTTGAACAGCGGAAGGTCGCCGCACCTGGGCTGCGGGGGACCTTCCGACAGTCGCTTCAGCTGGCTAGATCAATCCTGCTGACGTTGAGAGTCAACACATACGTGTTGGGCGCCTGACGACCGTCCTGCCGCCAGTTCCGCTCACGCCGCAGAAGATTCGCCTCTTCGAGGTTTGCAGCCGCGCGCGTTACCGTGCGCTTGTGCCGTCCAAGGGCACTCGCGAGCTGTGCGATGGATACCGTCATGACTCCGTCGACGGCGTTTTCAGCGAGGTACTGCAGCAGGCTCTTGTCAGTCGGGTCGTCCAGAACAATCTGGCGTGCCCAGTGAATACCGGTGTTCATGAAGGTTAGGGCCCTCTCGGCTTCGGGTGGCGTATTTCCCACCGTCATTCGCGAGGTCGCGCAGTTCTGCCACAGGAGGATCTGAAGTCGTTTCCATCACGTCAACAACGATTTCACATCTGCGGAAACCATCACACCCACCTGTTTGAACTGCAAAAACGCGAAAGGCCCCCGTGCCGAAGCGACGGGGGCCTGTTCGCGACCGAACTCAGTAGGTCATCGCGATGCCCGGCTCGGCCAGCAACGCGCCGACGTCGGCCAGGAACTGCGAACCCTGCTGGCCGTCCACCACGCGGTGGTCGAACGACAGCGCGAGCTGGCAGATCTTGCGGACCTTGATCTCGCCGTCGACCACCCACGGCATGTCGCGGATCGCGCCCAGCGCGAGGATCGCGGACTCGCCCGGGTTGAGGATCGGCGTGCCGGTGTCGACGCCGAAGACGCCGACGTTGGTGATCGTGATGGTGCCGTTCATCATGTCGGCCGGTGACGTCTTGCCGTCGCGGGCGACCGTGGCGAGTTCGTCCAGTGCGACCGCGAGTTCCTTCAGGGACATGCGGTCTGCGTCGCGGACCTTCGGGACCACCAGGCCGCGCGGCGTGGCTGCCGCGATGCCCAGGTGGACGTAGTCCTTGTAGACGATCTCGTTGGCGGCGGCGTCCCAGGTGGCGTTGACGTCCGGGGTGCGGCGGGCCGCGAGGATGACCGCCTTGGCGCAGAACGCCAGCGGGGTCAGCTTCACGCCGCGGAACTCCGGCGCGTTCTTGAGGCGCGCGCGCAGTTCCATCATCGGGGTGACGTCTACCGTGAGGAACTCGGTGACGTGCGGTGCGGTGAACGCGCTGTCCACCATCGCCTGTGCGGTGGCCTTGCGGACGCCCTTGATGGGCACCCGGCGTTCGCGCGTGCCGTTGTCCACAGAGGACACAACAGCGGGAGCGGTCGGGGCCGAGACGGCCGTTTCCACGTCCTCGCGGGTGATCACGCCGCCGGGGCCGGAACCCGTCAGGGCGTGCAGGTCGACGCCGAGGTCCTTGGCCAGCTTGCGGACCGGCGGCTTGGCCAGCGGGACGTAGCCACCAGGCGCCTGCACCGGAGCAGCGACCACCACGGGAGCGGGGGCAGCGACCGGAGCGGGCGGTGCCACGACGGCCGCGGCCGGAGCAGCGGCGGGCGCGGAGTCCTTGCGGGCACGGCGCTTCGCGGCACCGGACTTCGGGCCGTAGCCGACGAGCGTCGCGATGCGTCCGCCCGGCATCTCCTCGCCGATCTTGCCGGACGAGGTGCCGTTCGCCTCTGCCGCAACGGGAGCAGCAGCAACGGGTGCGGCCGCGCCGCCGGGGTCGGTGTCGATCGTGATGATCGGGACACCCACCTCGACGGTCTGGCCCGGCTCGGCCAGCAGTTCCGTCACGACGCCTGCCCACGGGCACGGCAGTTCGACGGCGGCCTTGGCCGTCTCGATCTCGACGATGATCTGGTTGACCGTGACGGTGTCGCCCGGCTTGACGTGCCAGGTGAGGATGTCGGCCTCGGTCAGCCCCTCTGCCGTGTCGGGCAAGGGGAATTGCTTGTACTGCGGCATTTCCGGTTGTCCCCTTACCAGGCGAGAGAGCGGTCGACGGCGTGCAGCACCCGGTCGAGGTCGGGGAGAAACTCCTCCTCGAGCTTCGACGGCGGGTACGGGGTGTCGAAACCGGTCACCCGCAGCACCGGTGCCTGCAAGGAGTAGAAGCACTCCTGCTGGACCTTCGCTGCAATCTCGCTGCTGATCGAGGCCTCGGACGGCGCCTCGGACACGACGATCAGACGGCCGGTGCGGCGCACCGAGTCGTAGACCGGCGCGAGGTCGAGCGGCGACAGCGTGCGGAGGTCGATGACCTCCAGCGACGTGCCGTCCTCCGCTGCGGCCGCGGCGGCGTCCAGCGACGTGCGGACCATCGGGCCGTACGCCACCAACGTCGCGTCGGTGCCGGAACGCAGCACGCGCGACTCGAAGAGCTTGCCGGGCGTGGCGGTGGTGTCGACCTCGCCCTTCTCGTAGTAACGGCGCTTCGGCTCGAAGAACAGCACCGGGTCGTCGCAGTCGATCGCCTGCTGGATCATCCAGTACGCGTCGGCCGGGTTCGAGCACGAGACGACCTTGAGGCCGGCGGTGTGCGCGAAGTACGACTCCGGGGACTCCGAGTGGTGCTCGACCGCACCGATGCCGCCGCCGAACGGCACGCGGATCACCATGGGCAGCTTGTTCTTGCCCTGGGTGCGGTAGTGCAGCTTCGCGACCTGCGACACGATCTGGTCGAAGCCGGGGAAGATGAAGCCGTCGAACTGGATCTCGCACACCGGGCGGTAGCCGCGGATCGCGAGGCCGACGGCGGTGCCGATGATGCCGGACTCCGCGAGCGGCGTGTCGAGCACGCGCTGCTCACCGAAGTCCTTCTGCAGGCCGTCGGTGATGCGGAAGACGCCACCGAGCTTGCCGATGTCCTCGCCCATCATGATGACCTTGGGGTTGGCTTCCATCGACGCCCGCAGGCCCATGTTCAGGGCCTTGGAGATCGTGAGCGTCTGCACGGGCGAAGCCGCGGCGGCCGCTGTGGAACGGTCCATGGTCGGAGCAGCCATCAGTGCTCACCTCCAGCAAAACCCGAGACGTAGTCGAGGAATTCGTCGCGCTGCGCGTCGAGGACGGGGCTGCCCTCGGCGTAGACGTTGCTGAAGATCCGTTCAGCGGGCGGGTCGGGCATGTTCGTGCAGAACTCCCGCAGTTCCTCGCCCAGCTTGTCGGCGTCAGCTTCGACGCTCTCGAAGAACTCGTGGTCGGCCCACTGCTGGCGGACCAGGTAGACCTTCACGCGCTCGATCGGGTCCTTGAGCTTCCACATCTCGAGCTCGTCCGACAGCCGGTAGCGCGTCGGGTCGTCGGAGGTGGTGTGCGCGTCCATCCGGTAGGTGAACGCCTCGATGAGGATCGGGCCGTTGCCGTGGCGGCACTCGTCCAGCGCCCACTTCGTCACGGCGAGCGTCGCGAGGACGTCGTTGCCGTCGACGCGGATGCCGGGGAAGCCGTAGCCACGCGCGCGCTGGTAGAGCGGCAGGCGCGACTGGCGTTCGGTGGGCTCGGAGATGGCCCACTGGTTGTTCTGGCAGAAGAAGACGAGCGGCGCGTCGTAGACCGCGGCCCACACGAAGCCCTCGTGCACGTCACCCTGGCTGGTCGCGCCGTCGCCGAAGAAGCACATGGTGGCTTCTCCCTCGTCGTCGCCGACCTTGCCGTCGAACTTCTGGCCCATCGCGTACCCGGCCGCGTTGAGGACCTGGTTGCCGATGACGATCGTGTAGGGGTGGAAGCGCTTCTCGACCGGGTCCCAGGTGCCCTGGTCCGTGCCGCGGAAGATGCCGAGCAGCTCCGTCGGGTCGATCCCGCGGGTCCACGCGATGCCGTGCTCGCGGTAGCTCGGGAACGCCATGTCCGTCTGACGCATCGCGCGACCGGCCCCGATCTGGGCGGCCTCCTGACCGAGCAGCGGCACCCAGATGCCGAGCTGGCCCTTGCGCTGCAACGCGTTCGCCTCGCGGTCGACGCGGCGGATCAGGACCATGTCGCGGTACAGACCGCGCAGCTCCTCCGCCGTGATGTCGATGTCGAAGTCCGGGTGCTGGACCCGCTCGCCCTCGGGGGTGAGGAGCTGCACCAGGTCGGCGCCGCCCTCGTCTGTCGCTCGCAAGCCTGCGATCACCTGTTCCGCCGTCGGTTTCGCGGCAGTGGCGGCCGGCGCTGCATCCGGCTCAGGGTGCGTCCATTGCTCAGGGGACGACATGCGCCTTCTCCTCTGTCTACTCCGACCGCCTGATCGCTCGTGACGACCTCGTGCGGCGACGTCGGCGGTCGCCGCCAACCCTGTGGGGCCGGAGGCAGCCGTCGACGGTGACGGTGGCTTACGACCACATCCTGACACGGCCTCACCCGAGTTGGTGAGACCCGTCCCACTTCGTAACACACGAGTCAACGTTCTGATCAGCGACAACAGTCGGAAGTTCGACCTTTTGTCCTCCGACTAGGCCGTCCGACTAACGGACATCGTTGTCCCGGTTACCGATCGTTAACTTCGTTCGAGGTCTCAGGGAAGAGGCTACGGACGCGGGCGGAGGCGGAGTCGTGACAGGATCGAGAGGTGGACCGCTCAGTTGTGACCAGCACCGTCAGGACGCTCTGGGACGACGACATCGTCCCGAGCCTGTCTCAGCTCGTCGCCGTGCCGGCGATCTCTCCCGCGTTCGATCCCGCCTGGGAAGAACACGGAGAGTTGGCGGCCGCGATCGAGCACGTGCGCCTCTGGATCGAGTCACGGTCGATCCCCGGCGTGCAGCTCGACGTCGTCCAACTGGCGGGACGCACGCCGCTCCTCGTCGTGGACGTGCCCGCGTCCGGTAACTCCTCCGACGACACCGTGTTGCTCTACGGACACCTGGACAAGCAGCCCCCGGTGGGTGGCTGGGGTGAAGGGCTCGGTCCGTGGACCCCGGTGCTGCGTGACGGACGTCTCTACGGACGTGGCGCGGCCGACGACGGTTACTCCGGTTATGCCGCAATTGCCGCAATCGAGGCCGTGCGCGCGGCCGGCGGGTCGCACTCGCGGTGCGTCGTGCTGCTGGAGACCGGCGAGGAGTCGGGTTCGCCCGATCTGCCCGCCTACCTGGAACACCTCTCGGACCGCCTGGGCCGGGTGGCGCTCGTCGTCTGCCTGGACTCCGGCGGTTCCGACTACGACCGCATGTGGCTGACGACGTCGCTGCGCGGGTTGGTGCAGGTCACGGCCACCGTGCGGGTGCTGGAGGGCGGCCTGCACTCCGGCATGGCCTCGGGCATCGTGCCCTCGTCGTTCCGGATCGCCCGCCAGTTGCTGGACCGGATCGAGGACTCGGAGACCGGCGAGATCCTGGTGCCGGAGATGCACGTCGAGATCCCGGCCGGACGGCTGGCCGAGGTCCGGGACGCCGTCGCGGCGGCTCCAGGTGCGCTGTGGGACCCGGTCCCGCGGGTCGGCGACCTCAAGCCGATGTCCGACGACGAGGTCGAGCTGGCGCTGAACTCCGGGTGGCGGCCGACCCTCTCCGTCACCGGTGCCGAGGGACTGCCGCTGCCGGACGACGCGGGCAACGTGCTGCGGCCCTTCACCTCGCTGGTGCTGTCGTTCCGGTTGCCTCCCACGGCGTCCGCTTCCGCGGCGTTGGAGGCGGTGCGGGCGAAGCTCACGACCGACGTGCCCTACAACGCGACCGTGGAGCTCTCCCGGGTCGAGTCGGCCGACGGCTGGAACGCGCCGGAGCTGGCGCCCTGGTTGTCCGCGGTGCTGGACGACGCGGGCAAGGAGATCTTCGGCGCGCCCTGGCGGACCGTGTCGCTCGGCGGCTCGATCCCGTTCATGGGCCTGCTGCACGAGGCCTACCCGGAGGCCCAGTTCGTGGTGACGGGCGTGATCGGGCCGGACTCGAACTGCCACGTGCCGGACGAGTGGCTGCACCTGGCGCACGCGGCTCGGGTCACCGAGGCGGTCGCGCTGGTGCTGGACGCGCAGTCGAAGCAGAGCTGAATTCTTCGAGCAGGGCCAGGCCGGTAGCCGGGTTGCTCCCCGCGTAGCGACGCGCTCTCGCGAGTGCGTCGACCTGCGCGGGGACGACCTCGGCGAGGTCGTCGGTGAAGTGGTCGCGGACGACGGCGAGGAACGCGATCCGCGCCGCCGCCCGGTCCCCGAGGTCGCCGATCGCGGTGTGCTCCTTGGCGTACGCGGCCTGCACGCGGTCGCGCAGGACGTGCAGGTCCGGGTCGGGATCCGCGAGCACGCGCAGCAGTTTCGTCACAGCGTCGCGGTCGTCCAACGCCGTCAGCGCGTCGCTCGTCGTCTTGCACACCCGGTCCAGCTCGTCGGCGACGAGCTTCTCGGTCACGGCCGCCAACGACGTGCCGCGCGGCTGCCGGACGATCGCGCGGGCCGAGCGGGTGAGCTGCCGGGCCAGGCCCCCGGAGAACACGTAGGCGAGCGCCACGAACATCTCCGGCAGCCCCTCCACGGACCTGCTGATCAGGCCGCGCGCCAGCTGGAAGTCCAGGTAGTCGACCCGGACGACCTCGTCGAACGAGCTGTCGAAGACGCTGCGCAACCCCATTCCCGCCAGCTCGAAGTCGTGCTGGGCCTCGGTGGACACGGACATCAGGTAGTAGCAGCCGGGCACGTCGAACACGGCCTTGATCTCGTTGAGGAACCTGCGGGCGGGCTCACCCGCGCCGATGCGGTCGATCTCGTCGATCGCGATCACCACGCGCACCGGGTCCAGCGTGCGGGCCACGTCGCGGACGAACGTGCGGAAGTCGTCCACCACCTCGGGATACGTCCGCGGACGGCCCGCCAGGCTGGTGGCTCGCTTGTAGGCCAGCTCCGCGCCCCGGAACCCGAACTTGCCGCTCGTCTCGCCGGTCAGGGTCTGGACGTACGCGATGTCGCGGAGGCCGCGCTGGGCCGCCCTGGCCAGCTGAACCCGCCCGTCGTGCCGGCGGCGCCAGACGACCTTGGGAGCGGACTCGCGGAGGTGGGCGAGCACCGCGTGGCAGGCCTGCGCGTACAGGTGCAGCACGAACTCGCGCGGGACGTAGTCGACCGGCGCCGCGACCAGCACGCTCAGGTCGGCGGCCTGGCCCCGGCGACGGTAGGCGCCCCGGCAGAAGGCCCTCAGCAGATTGGTCTTGCCGGAGCCGCGCGGGCCGGCGAGCGCGAAGCTGCCACCGTCGAGGGAGTCGACCAGGTCAGCCAGCTCCCTGCCGGCGGGCACCGGCTGGTGGCTGATCAGCGAGCCACCTCGGTGCAGGTTCCGGGCGTCGTCGAACGTCAGCTCGGTGCCGGGCACGATCCGGGTACCGCCCAGCTCGGCGCGCAGTGCGGGCAGGACGCCGTCGTACAGCATCGCCGACCGCCATTCCCTGAGCGCCTGGTCCGTCGCGGCGGTCCTGCCGGCGATCATCGCCGGTGGCAGGAGCGCGGCGGTGACCTCGATCAGCAAGCCCGCTCCCCACATGACCCCCAGCCCGAGCGGCGCGGTGGCGAGCAGCCAGGGCCAGGGCCACACGAACACCGCGGCGATGTTCACCAGGAGGGCGGTGAGGGCGATCCAGCTCAGCCCGAAGACTCCCCAGAACCACGCGACCGTCCGGCCGATCGCGGTCACGTACGACACCCCGAGCACCAGCACCGCGATCCCGGCGGCGATCGCGGCGTTGCGGCCGACGGGCAGCGCCGGGTTGCCGTTGACCCCGTACTTGAACAGCAGAGACCAGAGCACGTAATCCGTCACCGGAACCACGACGAGCAGCACGCAGCGCCACAGGAACGGGCGTTTCGCCGCGATGCGAGCGAGAGACCGAGCACGCACGTTCCCGCCCCTGAGCTTCGCGTAGCGGTCGTGGTGCGCACGCGCGGAAGCGACGATCCACGGCTTGGCATCGCGCAGCACGGCCCGCAACGCCTCGCGCTCGCCATGAGGCGCTTCCAACGCCGCCTCGACGGCCTCCTCGAAGACCTCGTCTTCGGTCACCCGTGCATCGTGCGCTCGTACGGGTCCGACAGAAATGGGCCGATCAGGTCACACCCGGCCGCCATTCCACCCGTCTTTTAGTGAGGAAAAACTCAGACAAGACGTGGGCCCGACCGGACGTCTTCGCTGGTGTCCCACACTGGGGCGATGGGCGAACAAGCGGAACGGGCGCGTCTCGCGGAGTCGGATGCACCGACTTCGCCGTGGCGGCTGTGGGGGCCGTACCTCTCCGGTCGCCAGTGGGGGACGGTCCGGGAGGACTACTCGCCCGCGGGGGACGCCTGGGCCTCGTTCCCGTTCGACCACGCCCGGTCCCGTGCCTACCGCTGGGGCGAGGACGGCATCGCCGGCATCTGCGACGTGCACGGGTTCATGAACTTCGCGCTGGCCTTGTGGAACGGGAAGGATCCGATCCTCAAGGAGCGGTACTTCGGCCTCGCCAACGAAGAGGGCAACCACGGCGAGGACGTCAAAGAGCACTGGTGGATCACCGACGGGACGCCCACGCACTCGTGGATGCAGATGGTTTACCGGTATCCCCAAAGGGAGTTCCCGTACGGACAGCTGCGGGAGATGGCGCGCAACGCCGGGCGGGAGAACCGCGAGCCCGAACTGAGCGACACGGGTGTGTTGGAGGAGAACCGGTTCTTCGACGTGCAGGTCACGTACGCGAAGGCCGAGACGGACGACATCTGCGTCGAGATCAGCGCCACCAACCACGGGCCCGTGGGCGCGCCGCTGCACCTGTTGCCGCAGTTGTGGTTCCGCAACACGTGGGCCTGGGGGCGGGACCAACGGCCGTGTCAGCTCGTTGCGAGCACCACGGCCGGACGGAAGGTCACGGCTGACCACGGCAATCTGGGCCGGTACACGCTTCACCTCGACGACTCGCCGTCGATGTTGATGACGGACAACGAGAGCAACGAGATGGCGTTGTTCGGCGCCGAGCGGAATCCGTCGCCGTGGGCGAAGGACGGCATCTGCGACTACGTGGTGCGCGGCAGCACGTCGTCGTGTCAGGTCGTGGGGCCTGATGACGCTGGTGTGGCGGGCACGAAGTTCGCGGCCTGGTACTCGTTCGACCCGGTGGAGCCGGGCGAGACGGTGACGATCCGGCTGCGGCTCATCGGCGGGGACGGGCACCTGGACCCGTTCGGGCCGAGCTTCGAAGAGACCATGCGGCAACGGAAACTCGAAGCGGACGAGTTCCACGACGCGATCGCGCCGCAGACCGGCCACGAAGAGAAGCACGTGCTGCGGCGGGCGCTCGCGGGGTTGATGTGGACCAAGCAGCACTACCGGTTCCGGACGCGGGACTGGCTGGACGGCGACCCGACGAAGCCCGAGGCGCCCAGCTCACGACGCACCCCTGAGGCGCGCAACGTGCATTGGCGGCACCTCGACGTCGCCGACGTGATCTCCATGCCGGACGAGTGGGAGTACCCCTGGTTCGCGGCCTGGGACCTGGCGTTCCACACGATTCCGTTCACGCTCGTGGATCCCGCGTTCGCGAAGGAGCAGCTGTTGCTGTTCTGCCGTGAGTGGATGATGCATCCCAACGGGCAGATTCCGGCCTACGAGTGGGAGTTCGGGGACGTCAACCCGCCGGTGCACGCCTGGGCGGCGTTGCAGGTGTACCGGGCGGACGGGAGCCGGGATCGCGGGTTCCTCGCCAAGGTCTTCCACAAGCTGCTGCTCAACTTCTCGTGGTGGGTCAACCGCAAGGACGCCGACGGCAGCTACCTGTTCGAGGGCGGGTTCCTCGGCATGGACAACATCGGGCCCGTCAACCGGTCCGAGCCGATGCTCGGCGAGTGGCGGCTGGAGCAGTCGGACGCCACGTCGTGGATGGCCGCGTACAGCCTGCACCTGATGCAGATCGCGTTGGAGCTGGCGCGCGACGACGAGTCCTATGAGGACGTCGCGACGAAGTTCGTCGAGCACTTCCTGTCGATCGCGGAGGCGTTCACGCACTTCGGGTCGCACGGCGGCGGGATCTGGCACGACGAGGACGGGTTCTGCTACGACAGGGTGTCGCGCCGGAGCCACGACGGGTCGGTCGAGTCCGAACCGGTGCGCGTGCGGTCGATGGTCGGGCTGATCCCCCTGCTGGCGTCGGCGGTGCTGGAGCCGTGGGTGCTGGAGGAGTTGCAGGGGTTCACGAGCAGGCTCGAACACCTGTTGAAGCGACGGCCTGAGCTGCGGCAGTTCATCACGTTCCACTACGAGCGCGGCGCGTTCGTGTCGTTGCTCGACGAGGGCAAGCTCAAGCGCGTGCTGCACCGGATGCTGGACGAGCAGGAGTTCCTGTCGCCGCACGGGATCCGCAGCCTGAGCGCCGCGCACCGCGAGGGGCTCGAGGTCAAGGTCGCCGGCCAGGACCACCGCATGGGGTACGAGCCGGGCGAGTCGCACACGCCGATGTTCGGCGGCAACTCCAACTGGCGCGGGCCGATCTGGCTGCCGACCAACGCGCTGCTGGTCGAGGCGTTGCGCACGGTCTGCGCGTTCCACGACGGCATGTTCCAGGTCGAGATGCCGACGCACTCCGGACGTTGGGTGACCGCGGGCCAGGTCGCGGACGAGCTCTCGGATCGCCTCGTCGGGCTCTTCCTGCCCGACCACGACGGGCGCAGGCCGGCGGACGGCAAGCGCGTGGAGGCATCCGAGTCACCCCTTTGGCGCAGGCACGTCACCTTCAGCGAGTACTTCGACGGTGACACCGGCGAGGGTCTCGGGGCGACGCACCAGACCGGCTGGACCGCTCTGGTGGCAGGTCTGATGGTCGACAGAACACGCTGACCAGCACTGTCGTGATCAAATCCTGATCAAGAAAGTACTAGCTGGTAGTAATCATTCGTGCGCAATATGTGCAGATGCTGTGTGATCTGAGCCAAATCACGCAAGATTCTGTGCTCAATCGCGTCATTTGACGCAAAAACGTTGCAGGCGAGTGGCCTGTAACACGCACGTGCTGTCCAGGGCGTCACCCGAGTGGCAGGATCCCGTTCACTCGTCCGCGACAGTTACGAGGAGTGACGCAGTGGCTCGTCGAACCAGGCAGTTGATGGCCATGATCCCGGCCTTGGGACTGGCCGTGATGGCAGCTTCAGGCTGCGCGACTCCCGTGAACCAGCCCGCTGGCGACTCGGGCGTCACGCTGGTGCAGGCAGGCAAGCTCGTCACCTGCACCCACCTCTCCTACAAGCCGTTCCAGTTCAGCGAGGGCGACAAGACCGTCGGCTTCGACGTCGACCTCGTCGACCTGGTGGCCAAGGAACTCGGCGTCACCCAGCAGATCTTCGACACGCCGTTCGAGACGATCACGTCGGGCACGTCGTTCAACGCGAACCAGTGCGACCTGGCCGCCGCGGGCATGACGATCACCGACGAGCGCAAGCAGGCGATCGACTTCTCGGACCCGTACTTCGACGCCTCGCAGGCGCTGCTGGTCAAGAAGGGGTCGAACCTCAAGACCCTGGCCGACCTCAAGGGCAAGAAGCTCGGCGTCCAGCAGGACACCACGGGTGAGAAGTACGGCAACGACAACGCGGCCGCCAACGGCTACACCGTCGTGCAGTTCGAGGACCTCCCGCTGTCGGAGACGGCCGTGCGCACCGGCGCCGTCGACGCCGTGATCAACGACAACGGCGTGCTCTACGACTACGCCAAGGAGTTCCCGGACACCGAGGTCACCACCGAGTTCGACACCGGTGAGCAGTACGGCATCGGCATCAAGAAGGGCAACACCGCCCTGGCCACCAAGGTCAACGAGGTGTTGAAGAAGGCCAAGGAAGACGGCCGCTACGACACCATCTACGAGAAGTGGTTCGGCAAGAAGCCGACGTCGAAGTAGTCGCGGTTGTGGGGGCCGGTGCGAGCTCGAACGCGCCGGCCCCGCCGCTTGTCCGAACCACCTCCGGTAGGAGCCGCAATGGCCATGTCCAAGCGCAAGCGCGCGGAATACATCCGCTACGCGCAGTACGGACTTCTGGTAGTCATCGCCGCCCTGGTCGCCTTCCTGGCCGACTGGGGGCAGATCAAGGGCGCGTTCTTCAACACCGAGATCGCCGCCTCGATGTTCCCGAGCGTCATCACCGTGGCGCTGAAGAACACCATCATCTACACCGCGCTCGGCTTCGCCTTCGGCCTCGCGCTGGGCCTCGTGCTCGCGCTCATGAAGCTCTCCTCGGTCGCTCCCTACCGCTGGATCGCGACCGTCTACATCGAGTTCTTCCGCGGCGTCCCCGCGCTGCTGGTCTTCATCGGCATCTACTACGGCGTGCCGATCGCGTTCCAGATGCAGTTCCCGCCGCTGACCACGGTCATGCTGGCGCTCGGTGGCGTCGGTGCCGCGTACATGGCGGAAACGATCCGCGCCGGCATCCAGGCCGTGCCGAAGGGTCAGGTCGAGGCCGCCCGTTCGCTCGGCATGTCGCAGAGCCGCGCGATGATCACGATCGTGATCCCCCAGGCGTTCCGGATCATCCTGCCGCCGCTGACGAACGAGCTGATCCTGCTCACCAAGGACTCCTCGCTCATCTACATCCTCGGCCTGTTCCGCGAGCAGTACGAGCTCACCAAGTTCGGCCGGGAGACGCTGAGCCGCAGCCCGTCCCTCACGCCGATCCTCATCGCGGGTCTGTGCTACCTGATCATCACGCTGCCGCTGGGGTACCTGTCTCGGTACCTGGAGCGTCGTGGCACCAGCGGTAAGAAGAAGGTGTCGGCATGAGCGATGTCGCCGTCGAGATCACCGGGCTGAAGAAGTCGTTCGGCCCGCTGGAAGTCCTCAAGAACATCGACCTCACCGTCCAGCGCGGCGACGTGGTCTGCATCATCGGCCCGTCGGGTTCCGGCAAGTCGACGTTGCTGCGCTGCGTCAACATCCTGGAGGAGCCGAACGGCGGCAAGATCGTCGTCAACGGCACCGAGCTGACCGATCCGGACGTCGACATCGACTCCGCCCGGACCAAGATCGGCATGGTGTTCCAGGGCTTCAACCTGTTCTCGCACCTCAACGTCCTCGCGAACCTCACGGTGGCGCAGCGCAAGGTCCTCAAGCGCTCCGAGGAGGAGGCGAAGCGGGTCGCGCTGCACAACCTCGAACGCGTGGGGCTGAGCGAGAAGGCGCACTCGATGCCCGCGCAGCTCTCCGGCGGGCAGCAGCAGCGCGTGGCCATCGCGCGTGCGCTGTCGATGGACCCCGAGGTCATGCTGTTCGACGAGCCGACGTCGGCGCTCGACCCCGAACTCGTCGGTGACGTGCTCGGCGTGATGCGCCAGCTCGCCGACGAGGGCATGACGATGCTGGTCGTCACGCACGAGATGCAGTTCGCCCGCGAGGTCGCCGACAAGGTGATCTTCATGGACGGCGGCTACATCGTCGAGGAGGGCCCTGCGGCCGAGGTGATCGGCAACCCGCAGGAACCACGCACCCAGGAGTTCCTGGCCCGCGTGCTCGACCCGACGCACCACGGCCCGGCCGACCCGGCCTAGCCTGGTCGCGTGGCGAGGGGGAAAGTCTCCGCGGCGGACGTGCTGCGGGGGCTGTTGGGGGAGAACGACAACTCAGGTGGTGGCGGGTGGCGGTTGCCTCGGCGCAAGCCGAGCACCCCACCCGTCATCCGCGTGGTGGACCGGGTGGTCACCGACGTCCTCGACCTGCGCGCGGTCGAGGTGCCGTACGTGCTGGAGTTCGAGCGGTGCGTCTTCGAGGCGGCGCCGGACGTGCGGCAGGCGAACCTGGCCGGGATCTCGTTCACCGACTGCGACCTGCCGGGGTTCCAGGCGCGGAACCTGAGCAGCAGCAACGACGTCTCGTTGCTCGACTGCCGGGTGAACGGTCTGACCGACCTCACCGACGCGGAGATCGCGGGCTCGGTGTTGTTGCGCGACACCAGGTTCAGCGTGCCCGGCGGACTGTGCCTGCACGGTGACCGGCTGACCGTCGCGGGCGCGTTGCTCGGGTTCGGCATCGTCACCGAGGGCGAGGTGCGGCTCGCGGGGGCGCGGATCGGCGGCAACGTCAACCTCGGCAGCGCGGTGCTGGAGAACGGCGACGGCTTCTCGTTGAACGGCAACGGGATGCAGGTCGGCGGCAACCTGCTCGGCACGTTCACCTCGCACGGCGTGGTGTTCCTGTCCAACGCCCGGATCAGCTCGACGTTGTCGTTGAGCGGCGCGACGCTCACGCGCGGCTCCGACTTCGAGCACACCAACGACCCGCACGCCGACCCGTCCGCGACGCTGGTCCTCGACCGCGTGGACGTCACCGGCGACCTCGAACTCGACCGCGGCTTCACGAGCCAGGGCACGATCCGCGCGGTCAACGCGAAGATCGGCGGCACGTTGTCGCTGGCAGAGGCCGTTTTGGACGCCGTCTCGCCCAACTCGGTGGGCACCGACCCGACCGGTGCGGGACGCGCGTTGCACGTGGACGGCGCGGAGATCGGCGGCGACGTCGTCGGGCGCGGGGTGAAGATCAAGGGCCAGCTGCGCATGGTCGACACGCACGTGCGCGGCAGCATCACGATCGAACGGGCCTCCGTCGACAACCCGGCCGCCGACGCCGTGCTGGCCAACCGGTCGCAGATCGGCAGCAACTTCGTGGTGCGCGAGTCCGAGGTGTCCGGTGGGCTGGAGCTGCGCGGCATCACCGTGGGCGCGAACCTCGACCTGCGCGGCAGCCGGTTGATCAAGCCGGGCAAGTACCGGCACCAGCCGCGCGAGAAGCCGTCGCTCGACATCGGTGGCGCCACGATCGGACGCGACCTCATCTGCGCACGCGGCGACAAGGAGTTCGTCGCGCATGGCGGCGTGCGCTGCCGTCGTGCCGTGATCGGCCGCATGGCGAACTTCAACGGCGCGGTGCTCGGCTACAAGCTCGACAGCCACGCGTTGAACGCCATGGGCATGCAGGTGCAGGAGCTGATGCTCAACGTCGTGTCGCCGCCGAAGGGGCTCGTGACGTTGCGGCAGGCGCGCTGCACCTCGTTGGACGACAACGAGAACTTCTGGAACGCCACGGGGTTCATCGACCTCGACGACTTCCGCTACGACTCGCTCGCGTACCCGATCGACCTGCGCGACGACGACCAGGTGCAGCAACGGCTGCGCTGGCTGCGGCAGGCGATGCGGCGCAGCTACCACCCGCGGCCGTACGACCAGTTCGCCGAGATGCTGACGGCGGCGGGCAACGAGGAACACGCCTCGACCGTGCTGATCGAGAAGCAACGCCTGCGGTACAAGGCGGTCGCCGAGGGCATGCGGTTCTTCGGGCCGTTGGTGCTGTTGTGGAGCTTCCTGCAACGGTCGATGGTCGGCTACGGCTACCGTCCGGCGCGCGCGTTGGGGTGGCTGATCGCGGCGTGGGTCGTGGGCAGCCTGTGGTTCCAGTTCAAGGGACCGCTGATCGAGATCAACGACGACGACCACCTGCCGTGGAACGCGTGGATCTACACGATCGACCTGGTCGTGCCCATCGTGGACTTCGGCAACAAGAACCGGTGGCAGACGCCGGGGGCGTCGCAGTACATCGCGTCCGGGCTGATCGTGACCGGGTGGATCCTGGCGACGACGGTCGCGGCCGGTCTGACTCGGATGCTCAAGCGCTAGGTTTTTCGCCACCATCGGGGAATTCCGCCCGGTGGTGATCAGTGGTGCGATGCTCCGGTGATCGTCGCCGAGTCGACCGAACTGTTCGTCGGACCTCGGACCGCGCTGCTGCAGGTGGTGCGGCTGACCTCGCCTGGGTTGGCGGGGCCGGTGCGCGCGCACCTGTCGGGGCCCGGTCTGCGCTCGCCGCGGCACGGCGGGTCGTTGCGGCCGGGGCCGTTCGGGTACGAGCTCGCGGTCGACGTGTCCGAGCACCAGCCCGGTGCGGTGGTGCCGGCGGTGGCGGTCGTGCGGTCGGACGCCGGTGAGGAGTCGTGCGCGTTCTCGCTGGTCGTGGGCTCGCCGGGGTGGACCGTGCACCTCGTCGGGCACGTGGCCGGGGATGCGCCTTTTGGTGCGTTGCGGGCTCATCTGGATCTGGCGCTGACCGATCCGGCGTACCGGTTCGCGGTGACGTCGGTCGAGTTGTTGCAGCCCTACTGGGACACGTTTCCGCAGCACCGGTCGTTGTTGCTGCGGCTGATCTCGGAGGGGCGGGTCGAGGTCGTCGGGTCCGAGTCCAATGTGGTCGGTGTGGCGCCGGTGCTGTCGTCGCTGCCTGACGGGCCCTCGCTGGCCGTCTCATCGTTGGGTGAGGCTTCGCGGTCGGTCTACGCGGCGTTTCTGGAGATGCGGTCTGCTGCGTCGGCGCCGCACGTGATGATGCCCGTCGGTGCTGATCACGAGGCTCCTAGCCCGTGGGTCACCGCTGTCCATCACGACTGGAGCGCGCGCTACACGTGGCCACGGGTCGTCTGCTCGTTGCCGCGTGACTACTACCTGCGCGGCGCTGTGCCGGTGCCGCGCGCTGCTGAGGATGACTCGCCTGCTGCTGTGTTCGCGTCGCACGCGGCACGGTTGAGCGGGGCGGCGTTTCCTTCCTCGGCGTTGAGCCGCGCTTCGGCGGCGCACCCTCGGGAGGCCTTTGACCTGCGGTCGGAGGTGGTGGCGCGGTCCTTGGCGGCGTTGACGTCCACTGTGGACTCGTCGGTGGTGGTGTGGAACCCGTTGTCCGTGGCGTGCACTGACGTCGTGTCCGTGCATCTGCCGTACGCGCGCAACGTGCACGTGGAGCTTGATGGGGTCGTGCTGCCCACGTTGGTGGATGGCGTGACCGTGACGTTCTTGGCGCGTGACGTGCCCGCGCGCGGGTGGCGGACGTTCTCGTTGGTCGAAGATTCCGTTGACCACGGGTGGAAGCGCGGCTTCGGCACGGAGATCGCGTCCACTCACTACGTCCTGTCTTACGACCCGATCGCGTCTCTTGTGGCCGTGGACGGGCCTGCGTTGGAGGCGCCTCGGCTGGTCGGACCGGTGAGCGTGTGGCACAGCGAGGTCGGCGAGAAGATGGTCGGTTCTTCGACCTTCGTGCTGTGGAACTCCGTCGATCACCTCGGGCCGTCTCGGCTGTTCGCGGTGTTGGGCTCCCGGTCGCCTTCTTGCGGGGTGCTGGATTCCGTTCCGTCGCGGCTGGCGGTGGCCGGGGAGCCGTTGGGGCCTGGTTCGCCCGCCGTGACGCCGGTGTTCGGGCGGTACTGGCTGCACGAGCCCGCGCCGTTGGGTGGGCTCGGGGCGAACGTGCAGGTCGAGGTGGTGGGGCCGGCTCGGTTGCGGGTCGTGGTGGTGTCGGACGGGGACGCGTTTTCCGGCGTGGTGCGGCTGGTGCTGCCCGACGGGTGGTCCGCCTCGTGGATGACGCTGCCGGTGTCGTTGCCCGCGGGTGGGTACGTGTCGGCCGAGGTTCGGCTGGCCGGGCCGCGCACGCCGGGGTGTCATCCGGTGCGGGCGGTGCTGGAGGGGCTGCCGTTCGAGGTCTACGACGTGGCGTTGCTGACCGTGCCGGAGTGGGATGGTGCCGATCCCGTCGAGGTGGTGTGGGTGGCGTCTTGTCCCTCTGCGGTTTCGGTGCGGGCCGGGGAGTCCGCGTTGGTGCGGGTGGTGCTGGCGTCCGGTGCTTTGGGCGATCTGCCGGTGCAGGCCCGGCTGTTGTCGCCGAGGTCGTCGTGGGAGCTGGCCGGGCCGTTCTGCGTGGGCGGGATGCTGCCGGCGCAGGGCCGGGTGCCGCTGGACTTCACGCTGTCGGCGCCCGCGTGGGCGACGGCCGGGGAGTGGACGGCGGTGGTGCGGGTGACCGCCGGGGACCTGGTTCGGACCACTGCGCCCATCCGGCTCGTCGTGGCTGGTTAAGCTCGGTCACCGTGACTGATCTGGTGCTGGCACTGGACTTCGGCGGCACCAAGATCGCCGCTGCTCTGGTGGACCCCTTCGGCGCGGTCGTGCGTTCGTCGCGCGTGCCGACTCCGGCCTCCGACCCGTGGGACGCCGTCGTGTCGGTGGTGTCTTCCGTGGTGCAGGACTCGGCGGTGGCCGGCGTCGGGATCGCGTCGGCAGGACCGGTGGACACCGTCACCGGCACCGTCTCGCCGATCAACGTGCCGTCCTGGCAGGCCTTCCCGCTGCGCTCGTCGGTGGCCTCGCTGTTCCCCGGCGTGCCGGTGGAACTGGCGGGCGACGGCGTGTGCATGGCGCTGGGCGAGCACTGGCGCGGAGCCGGGCAAGGCAGCCGGTTCATGGTGGGGCTCGTCGTGTCGACCGGTGTCGGGGGCGGGCTGGTGCTGGACGGGCGGCCGTTCGGCGGGCGGACCGGCAACGCGGGACACATCGGGCACATCGTGGTGGAGCCGGACGGGTTGCCGTGCAGCTGCGGTGGGCGCGGGTGCGCGGAGACCGTGGCCGGTGGGCCGCGGATGGTGGAGTGGGCGCGGCGGGTCGGATGGCAGGCGCCGGATGACGCCGACGCGGCTCTGCTGGCTGCGGCGGCGTTGGCCGGCGAGGAAATTCCGCTGGAGGCCTTCGAACGGGCCGGGCGGGCCGTCGGGATGGCGATCGCCGGGGCTGCGGCGGTGTGCGACCTGGAGCTGGCCGTTGTCGGCGGTGGGGTCGCGCAGGCCGGGGAGCTGCTGTTCGAGCCGATCCGGCGGACGTTGAAGACGCACGCCGGGTTGTCCTATCTGGACGGGCTCGAGGTGCGGGCCGCGGAGTTGGGTGGAGAGGCCGGACTGGTCGGGGCAGCGGCGTTGGTGCGTCAGGGCGGCTGAGCCAGGCGTAGCCTGTGGACAGCTGGCGTGGCCTGTGGACAGAGCGGGAACCAAAACCGGCGGTCGCGCGTTGCGTCATGAGGAATCGCGCGGGGAGAGCCAGCGGCCGAGGAATCAGGCGGGCTGGCGGCTGAGGAATCAGGCAGGCTGGCGGCTGTGCCTCAGCGGCGACTCGACCCTGGCCACGGCCACCCCTGCCGCCTCCAGGGCCGCGCGGACCGTGCGGGCGATCTGCACGGCGTTCGGGGTGTCGCCGTGCACGCAGATCGAGTCGGCCTGGATGCGAACCGGCCTGCCCGTGACGCTGCGGACCCAGCCCTCGGTCGCCAGCTGGACGCACCTCGCGGCGATCTCGGCCGGGTCGCGCAGGACGGCGCCTGGTTCGGTGCGCGGGACCAGGGTTCCGGACGAGGTGTAGGCGCGGTCGGCGAACGCCTCGTGCCACACGCGCAGGCCCGCCACCGAGGCTCGTTTCAGCCAGACGGCTCCCGGCGGGCCCAGCACGGCGAGCGTCGGGTCGAACATGCGGACGGCGTCGACCACGGCGTCGGCCTGGGCCTCGTGGCGGACCAGGGTGTTGTAGAGGGCGCCGTGGGGTTTGACGTAGGAGATGCGAGTACCGGCGATCCTGGCGAACGTCGAGAGCGCGCCCAACTGGGCCAGGACCTCGTTGGTCAGGGTGTCCGGAGCGACGTCGACGAAGCGGCGGCCGAAGCCCGCCAGGTCGTGGTAGCCGACGTGGGCGCCCACGGCCACGCCCGCTTCGGCGGCGGAGGTGCAGGTGGCTCGCATCGTGTCGGCGTCGCCCGCGTGGTAGCCGCAGGCGATGTTCGCGCTGGTCACCACCGAGAGCAACGCGCTGTCGTCGCCCAGGGTCCAGTGGCCGAAGCCCTCGCCCAGGTCTGCGTTCAGGTCCATGTTGATCTCCCCCTTCGGTGGTGCCCGTGCGTTTTGTGGGATTGTTGAACGATTCTACGATAGGGCAATTGAACGATCCTGGGAATAGACTGCCTTGGTGACCGAGACGTGGGTGTCGACGCTGGCCCAGAGCAAGTCCGACCTGGAGCGCGCCAGCACCGCGCAGAAGGTCGCCGACATGCTCCGGGAGCGGGTGCTCGACGGTGAGCTGGAGCCCGGTCTGCGGCTGAGCGAAGAGGCCATCGGCGGCGCGCTCGGGGTCAGCCGCAACACGCTGCGGGAGGCGTTCCGGCTGCTCACGCGCGACCGGATCCTGGTGCACGAGCACAGCCGGGGCGTGTTCGTGCGACGGCCCACCAGCGAGGACGTGCGCGACCTGTACGCGGCGCGCCGGGTCATCGAGGGCGGCTCGCTCCGCCTGTGGAACGACGTCACCGAGGCGCAGCGGGAGGCCGTCCGGGCGCCGGTGCGCCAGGCCGTGGCCCGCGCCGAGAAGAACGACTTCAGCAAGACCGGATCAGCGAACATCCAGTTCCACCGCGGCATCGTCGGCCTCGCGGGCAGCGTCCGGCTGAGTGACGAGTCGGACCGGCTCTTCGCCGAGCTCATGCTCGCGTTCCGGGTCGCACGCGAGGTCGACGCCTTCCACCGGACGTACCTGCCGTGGAACCGCAAGATCGTCGAACTGTTGAACAAGGGCACGGTCGACGAGGCGGTCGGGCAACTCGACGAGTACTTCGACGCGGCCGAACAGGACCTCGCCAGCCGTCTGACGGCGGATTAATCCAAAGGGAACGTTAAGGCGACGGCAACGATTGCGATCACGGGGCTGACGACTACGTCAACCAGGCCTAACATCCGCGCAACACCGCGTACACGGAGGGCCACCATGCCGTCGGATCACAAGACCGGCTTGCGCTGGAGCAACTGGAACCTGCTGCTGATACTTCCGCTGTTCATGCTCATCACGCCGTGGTTCAACATGGACGAGCCCAGGGTCTTCGGGCTGCCGTTCTTCTACTGGTACCAGTTCCTGTTCGTCCCGCTCGGCGTCCTGTGCGTCGGGATCGTCTACGTCAAGACCAAGGACGAGCCCGTGGTCACCGGCAAGCCCGACAAGCTCGGCGTTGACGACCTGGACGAGGGAGCGAACTGATGCAGTGGACCGAGCTGATCGTTTTCAGCGCTCTCTTCCTGCTCGTCACCGTGATGGGCTTCCTGGCTGCGCGGTGGCAGAAGGGCGACACGCTCGAGCACCTCGACGAGTGGGGGCTCGGCGGCAGGAAGTTCGGCAGCTGGATCACGTGGTTCCTCGTCGGCGGTGACCTCTACACCGCCTACACCTTCGTCGCGGTGCCGGCGCTCATGTTCGGCGCGGGTGCGCTCGGCTTCTACGCGCTGCCGTACACGATCATCCTGTACCCGCTGGTCTTCCTGCCGCTGGTGCGGATGTGGTCGGTCAGCCGCGTGCACGGCTACGTCACGCCCGCGGACTTCGTGAAGGGCCGCTACGGCTCGCACTGGCTGGCGCTGATCATCGCGGTCACCGGCATCGTCGCGACCATGCCGTACATCGCGTTGCAGCTCGTCGGCCTCGAAGCGGTGCTGCGGTCCATGGGCCTCAACGGTTCCGGCATCCTCGGCCACCTGCCGCTGTTCGTCGCGTTCCTGATCCTCGCGCTCTACACCTACCAGTCGGGGCTGCGGGCGCCGGCGCTGATCGCGTTCGTCAAGGACATCCTGATCTACCTGGTGATCCTGGTGGCGATCATCTACCTGCCGTCGAAGTTCGGCGGCTGGGGCGAGATCTTCAACGACGCGCAGGCCAAGTTCGACGCGACGCCCAGCAAGACCGACGGCATCCTGCTGACCGGCACGAACCAGCTGCAGTACGCGACGCTGGCACTCGGGTCGGCGCTGGCGTTGTTCCTCTACCCGCACTCGCTGACCGGCATCCTCGCGAGCCGCGGCCGCAACGTCATCAAGCGCAACATGGTGGCGCTGCCCGCGTACTCGCTGCTGCTGGGTCTGCTGGCACTGCTCGGTTTCGTCGCGATCAGCGCGGGCACCAAGCCGATCGTCAACCAGGCGACCGGCCGTCCGGACACGAACACGATCGTCCCCGAGCTCTTCGGCGCGAACTTCCCGTCGTGGTTCGCGGGCATCGCGTTCGCGGCCATCGGCATCGGCGCGCTGGTGCCGGCGGCGATCATGTCCATCGCCGCGGCGAACCTGTGGACGCGCAACGTCTACAAGGAGTACATGAAGAAGAACGCCACCCCGGCGGAGGAGGCCAAGCAGGCCAAGCTCGCCTCCCTGGTGGTGAAGTTCGGCGCCGTCGCGTTCATCGTGTTCGTCGACCCGCAGTTCTCGATCGACCTGCAGCTCATGGGCGGCGTGATGATCCTGCAGACGCTGCCTGCGGTCGCGATCGCGCTGTACACCCGCTGGTTCCACGTCTACGCCCTGGTCGCCGGCTGGATCGCGGGCATGGGCTACGGCATGTGGCTGCTCTACACGATCGGCAACCCGGCCATCGGCAAGGCGCACTTCGCCGGCTCGGCGCTGCCGCTGGGCAACATCTCGATCCTCGGGTGGCACCCGTTCGGCGGTTCGACGACGCAGATCTACGTCGGCATCGTCGCGCTGTTCGTCAACCTGCTGGTCGCGGTGGTCGTCACGCTGATCGCCAAGAAGGCCAAGTGGTTCAACGGAACCGACCAGACGGACCCGTCGGACTACCACGTCGACGAGGACAACCCTCGGGTGAAGCCCATCGCGGCCCACTGAGACGCAGTCGGCAACACTATGGGCCACCCGTCGGTTACGGCGGGTGGCCCTTTGCGTTGAGGATCGAAGTCGTGAAAACCATCGCCGGACTGGTCGGACTGACCGCACTCGCCCTGACCATGAGCCCTGCCGTCGCCCACGCGCAGGACGCGAACTGCTACGACACCACCGTCCCGCTGACCGTCGAGGAGCAACGACTCGACGACACCCTCGTCGCCGGCGGCCCCGCCGTCGGTCCGTCCCTGGTGAAGCTCGCCGGATTCGACGGCCGGGTCACCGACTTCACCGCGAAGCTGTGCCGCCAGGTCGTCTCCAAGCAGGCGCAGCAGTTCGTGGAACGCGAGGGCAACGCCCTGTGGAAGGCCGCCGTGGCCCGCGCGCAGAGCACAGCACCGACAGCGCACGACGCCTACGACGACCGCCCGCTCTACTGGGCGCGGCTCCAGCTCAGCTCCGCACTGCGCCAGTGGAAGCCGAAGTTCACGCTGGCGCCGAACGACCGCGCGAAGCTGATCCAGCAGTTCGACTGGGCGTCGCGAGGCCTGAGCGATGCGAAGTTCCCCACCAAGCCCGGCGTGCGCAAGATCGCGGTCACCGGCTTCGACCCGTTCCAGCTCACCGGCGTGAACGTGCGCCGCGCGAACCCGGCCGGTGCGGCGGCGTTGCAGCTCGACGGACGTGAGATCTCCACGCCGACCGGCAAGGTCGTGCTCCAGGCCGCCGTGCTTCCCGTGCTGTGGGGCGGTTTCGACGAGGGTGTTGTCGAGAACTTCTACGGCCAGGCGGTGCAGCAGAAGCCCGACGCGTTCGTGACGATCAGCCAGGGCAGGCCCGGCAGGTTCGACATCGAACGGTGGGCGGCGCGCTGGCGTGGCGGGTTCGCGGACAACAACAACGTGAACTCGTACGGCAGCGTCCCGGACGCGGCGGGCTGGCCGCAGCCGACGACCGAGTTCATCGAGACTTCGCTGCCGTTCCAGAAGATGATCGACGCCGGCACCGGCCCGTTCGCGGTGAACTACAACCTGGCGTTCTGCGAGTGGGTCGTCGTCGGCTCGCAGCAGTCGTGCCGCACCGACAACCCGACTCCTGGGCGGATCGCGGCGTCCGGTGGCGGCGGTGACTACCTCTCCAACGAGAGCATGTACCGGGCCAACCGGCTGCGAATCGGTTACGGCGCAACGAACGTGCTTGGCGGTCACCTGCACACGCCGGTGCTCGGACAGCCCGCCGACCCGGCCGCGTTGACCGATCCGGCGTTCGAAAAGCAGCGTCGGGACATCGCCGATCAGGTCAAGGCCCTAGTCTCTGTGGTGTGACTCGTGTGCGGCTGGCGGTGGCAATTGTCCTGAGCGCGTTGACGCTGTCCGCGTGCGCGATTCAGGTGGGAGGGCAGGCGGTCCCCGGACCGCTGCCCTCGACGGCCTCCGCCTCCGCACCCACGCTGCCGAAGGCCGGGCAGTGCATGAACGCGTACGAGCTGAAGACGCTGCAGTGCACCGAATCGCACGAGGCCGAGGTCATGAGCGTCGGCGAGATGTCCGGCCTGCCGGCGACCTACCCGGACACGCAGGTGCTGCGCAAGGCCGCGCTGCCGCCGTGCCGTCAGGCGCTCGGCGACTACCTGGGCGGCGGCGACTCGGACTCGACGCGCCTGCGGGTCTGGGCGTTCTGGCCGAACGAGCAGGGCTGGAAGGACGGGCAGCGCTGGCGGCTGTGCACCGTCGTGGAGATCAGCCCGGACGAGAAGCCGTTGGCGCGCAAGGGTTCCGTGAAGAACACCCTGAAGGACAACGGGTTCGGCACCTTCCAGACGTGCACGCAGGGATCGCCGTCCAAGGACCAGGAGGTCAAGGTCGTCGCCTGCAACACGCCGCATCTCTCCGAGGCCGTGCCCGCCGGTGTCGTGTCGCTCGGCAAGTCGACCGACCCCGCTCCGTCCAAGGAGCAGATGAACTCGGTCGCCAAGGACAAGTGCACCAAGGCCGTGCACGACTACCTCGGCTCGGACAAGCGCACCGACGTGTTCCCCGCGTGGCGCAACCCCGGTTCGCAGGCCTGGTCGGAGGGCTGGACGAACGCCGTCTGCTACGCCGAGGCCAACCGGGCGTTCAGCGGCACCCTGCAGGGCATCAGGGACAACCCGCTGCCTGCCTGACCCAGTTCTCGACCGTGGTGAGGTCGTCTGTGGTGAGACCGGTCTGCGAGTCGACGCGCAGCAGCAACGCCTGACCGTCGTGGTTCGCCTTCACCCACTCGCGGTCGAGATCGCCGAGTTCGTCGTCGATCCACGCGAACGGCCGTCCGGCGGCGGTTTCCACCAGGACCTGCGTCTTCCAGTGCAGCACGTCGAAGTTGTTCTCGTAGGGCGCGTCCGGCAGCGCCGCCACGGGCAGTGACGGCAGGTCGAGCAACGGCGCGAGCACGGTGTTGGCGTCGTGCATCCAGCCCGTTGCCCAGACGAGGTCGCACGGCAGCGCGAGCAGTCGCGGAACGTGATCGCGATCGATCGTCGCCAGGTGCGGGTTGGACGGCAGCTGCCACTCCACCCAGCCCTGGACGGTCGTCGGCACCTCGGCCCCGGCGTACGGCAGGAGCGTGCCGTCGACGTCCAGGAACACGAGCGGCCGGACGGTCATCGGTTGCCCCCAGGCTTGTCCACAGCTATCCACAACATGTGCACAAAGCCGTCCACACCTGTGGACAACTTCGTCTCAAGTGGACGATGAGCTGCGCTGACTCACAGGAAATTGCTGCACAGGACCACGCCGGCAACCACGCCAACGGCTAAACCCGCGCCGAACACGAGCGCGAACCGCCACCACGGCGTGCGGACCGGCGGGGCGGGCGGGACCGGGTAGTAGCGCACGATGCCCGTGGTCGGGCCGACCTCCACATCGCGCGTCGAGCCGTCGTAGTTCAGGCCGCCGGGGAGATCGTTCGTCACACGATCAGTAGTACCTCAAAAAGATGACCCAGCGGTCGCCATTGACCGCTGGGTCATCACTAAAACACCTGAGAGAACTAGCCCAGGCGCTGCTTCAGGGCCGCCAGCTCGTCGCGGAGCGTGGTCGGGACCTTCTCGCCGATCTTCGCGAACCACTCCTCGACGAGCGGGATCTCGGCACGCCACTCGTCGGCGTCGAACGCGAGCGACGCCTCGATGTCCTCACGCGACGCGTCCAGGCCCTCCAGGTCCAGGTCGGCCGCAGTGGGCACGTAGCCGATCGGGGTCTCCTGGGCGGCGGCCTTGCCCTCGAGGCGCTCGATCGCCCACTTCAGGACGCGCGAGTTCTCGCCGAATCCGGGCCACAGGAAGCGCTTGTCCTCACCACGGCGGAACCAGTTGACGTAGAAGATCTTCGGCAGCTTGTCGGCGTCGGCGCGCTTGCCGAGGTCGACCCAGTGCTGGAAGTAGTCACCGGCGTTGTAGCCGATGAACGGCAGCATCGCCATCGGGTCGCGACGCACGACGCCGGTCTTGCCGACCGCGGCGGCCGTGGTCTCCGACGACAGCGTGGCGCCCATGTAGGTGCCGTGCTGCCAGTCGCGCGACTCGGTGACCAGCGGGATCGTCGTGGCGCGACGGCCACCGAAGAAGATCGCGCTGATCGGCACGCCCTTCGGGTCGTCCCACTCGGCGGCCTTGATGTCGCACTGCT
Source organism: Lentzea sp. JNUCC 0626 (assembly GCF_043632865.1). NCBI lineage: Bacteria > Bacillati > Actinomycetota > Actinomycetes > Pseudonocardiales > Pseudonocardiaceae > Lentzea > Lentzea sp. JNUCC 0626. The sequence goes on along the minus strand of NZ_CP171635.1, from coordinate 7,410,700 downwards.
CGATCGGCGTGCAGTAACGGGAGTTCGGGTGCGAGCTGAGCTCCTCGCTGTCCGGCGTCCAGTCCTGGTGCTTCCACGAGGTGAGGTGGGCCGGGGGCTCGCCCATGCCCTCCCACCAGATGTCGCCGTCGTCGGTCAGCGCGACGTTCGTGAACAGCGAGTTGCCCTTCGCGATGGTGCGCATCGCGTTCGGGTTGGTGTGGTAGTCCGTGCCGGGCGCAACGCCGAAGAAGCCGTTCTCCGGGTTCACCGCGTAGAGGCGGCCGTCCTCACCGAAGCGCATCCACGCGATGTCGTCGCCGAGCGTCTCGACCTTCCAGCCGGGGATGGTCGGCTCGAGCATGGCGAGGTTCGTCTTGCCGCAGGCCGACGGGAACGCGGCGGCGATGTAGTACGCCTTGTTCTCCGGCGAGGTGAGCTTGAGGATCAGCATGTGCTCGGCGAGCCAGCCCTCGTCGCGCGCCATCGCGGACGCGATGCGCAGCGAGAAGCACTTCTTGCCCAGCAGCGCGTTGCCGCCGTAGCCGGAGCCGAAGCTCCAGATCTCGCGGGTCTCCGGGAAGTGCGAGATGTACTTGGTGGTGTTGCACGGCCACTGCACGTCTTCCTGGCCCGGCTCCAGCGGAGCGCCGAGGGAGTGCAGCGCGGGGACGTACGGGGCGTCCTCACCGAACAGGTTGAGCGCCTTCGTGCCCATGCGGGTCATGATGTGCATGGAGACGACGACGTATTCCGAGTCGGTGATCTCGACACCGAGCATCGGCTTCTCCGCGTCCAGCGGGCCCATGCAGAACGGAATGACGTACATCGTGCGACCACGCATGCAGCCCCGGTAGAGCTCGGTCATGATGGCCTTCATCTCGGAAGGGTCCATCCAGTTGTTCGTCGCGCCCGAGTCCTCCTCGCGCACCGAACAGATGTACGTGCGCTCCTCCACGCGGGCGACGTCGCTGGGGTCCGAGGCGGCCCAGAACGAGTTGGGCTTCTTCTTCAGCGGCACGAACGTGCCGGCGTCGACGAGCTTCTTCGTCAGACGGTCCCATTCACCCTGAGACCCGTCAGCCCAAACAACCTCATCAGGGCAGGTCAGCTCCGCGACTTCCTGAACCCAGGCGAGCAACTGCGCGTGGTTGGTAGGTGCCTGTTCGAGACCGGGAATGGTCACTGCCGTCATCTCGTCTCGTCTCCTGACTGAACGCCTCGGCAACCCGAGCACGTGGTGGGTCCGGTGCAGGACTTCGTCGTCCTCGGGAATAGCTCCAGACGCCCGGTGGGGCCGGGCGTGCTGGGAAGGGGATGGACCGAGGTTAGCCCGGTGAATGGCAGGTAAAGCACCCCCAGCCTGTCGCTTCCCTCACAAAACCGATTCTGGAATCGATTCAGCACTCGGACGGCGTTAAGGCGCGGTTGAGGTTGGAAAAACACAAGAGGCCCCGGTGCGGTTCTCACCACACCGGGGCCTGTGACCTGCGTTTCAGTCGGACGTCAGTTCGGGCTGATCCACTGACCCGTTGTGGAATCGATTCGGACGACGCCGTCGAACCGTTCTTCCTCGAGCCAGTCGTCCGAGTCGTCCAGAATGCCGCTCTTCGAGTCCGTGACGTACCGGCCGTCCGACTCGATGTGGCCGTGCTCGACCTCCACCCAGTCGTCACCTCGGTGTTCCGACATCGTGACCTCGCCGGATCGTGTGATCTCGGTCGCCACGTCGGCCTTGCCGTCGCCGTTCGAGTCGGTGAAGAGCCAGGTGTCGCCGTCGTCGTCCTTGACCACCGCGGTGTCGGCCTTGCCGTCGCCGTCGGTGTCCTCGGTGGCCTGCCCGACGTTTCGTTCACCGTCGTCGGTCACCACGACAATCGCCTGCTTGGAAGACGAATTCGTTTTTTCGGCGTTCGTGTCGTTCGGGTCGACGGCAACCCACTCGCCGGAATTCTCCTCGAAGCGCGCCTGACTGAGGAGATTGCCGTCCTTGTCGAACGTGCTCATCAGATCGGCGTCGCCGTCGCCGTTCGTGTCGGTGAACGCGAGATGTCCGCCGTCATCCGTCGCGACCACGGCGGAGTCGTTCACGCCGTCCTGGTCGAGGTCGAAGGTGACGTCGGCGGTGTACTCCTCGTCCTCGACGGTCACCTTCAGTTCGGCGTCGGCCGCACCGTTCTCGTCGATGTACACCGGAACACACCTCCTACTTGCTCATGTACCGGTATGACCCACGTTATGCCGGTTCGGTTCCCTCGCCAAGCTCAACAGCTGCATCGTTTCGGGCGTTGACGGTGCGAGCGATTGGGGGCGGTCATGGGGAGAGCGCGCGTGGTGGCGGCGGCCGTGGTGCTGGTCAGTGCCGCTTTGGCGGTGTTCGGCGGGTGGTCGCTGAGCCGCGGTGGGGCGGGGATCGTCGGGATCGGGCTGTCCGCCGGGTTGGTGTTCCTGCTGGTGCTCCTGCCCAAGGGGATGGGGTTGGAGGTCGTGGACGAGCGGCACCTGAGCGGGCGGACGTTGAGCGGGCGGCGGACGGTCGACCTCGGGCGGCTGACGTCCGTGCGGCGGGTGCGCGTGCCGGCCGGCAGTGTCGACTTCCACTGGGTGGAACTGGTCGACGCTGATGGGGTGCGGATGTTCGTCAACGACGAGTCGGCGCCGCGGGAGGTCAAGCAGGCGTTGGCAGAGCACACGGCCGGGCTGCCGCACATGTCCCGCTGGAAGGCGTTCCTCTTCACGCTGCTCTTGTTGGCGCCGTTGGGGTTGGCCTTGCTCGTTTTCCTGATCGTGCACTAGTAGGGGCATCGTTTCGGTCGCGGCGGGGTAAGAGTTCCTTGGGGGTGCTCATGACTGACGAGGTGAGGACCGCGGCGGACTCACGGGTGCGGGCGCGGGTCGCGGTGGCGGGGTTGGTACTGCTGAGCGCCGGGCTGGCGGTGTTCGGCGGCTGGCTGCTGGGCAGGGACGTCGCGGTGGGGCTGATGGTCGTCTTCCTCGGCGCCCTGGTCGGGCAGTGGCTGGTCTACCTGGCGGCTGGGCGGTTCGTGGAGCTGCGGGACGAGCGTTATCTGACCGGCAGGACGTTCACCGGCCCGCGCACGGTGGACATGGCCAGGCTGGCGAAGGTCCGGCGGCTGCGCCTGCCGACCACCAGCGGGGAACAGCACTGGGTCGAACTGGTCGACGCCGACGGCGTTCGGCTGGTGTTGAACGACGACAGCACCCGCGAGGAGGTGCAGCAGGTGCTGACCGCGTACGCCTCCGGAGTTCCGCGCATGTCTCGGCGCACCGCGTACCTCTTCCTGGCGCTGGAAGTGGTGGGCGCGCTGGCGCTCGGTGCGATCGGCTACCTGCTGGCCTAGGCGCGGTCGCGGACCGAGCGGATTCGGCCCAGCAGTTCTTCTGCCTTCGAGCGGCCCTGTTCGACCTCGGCGAGTTGGCGGGTGGCGGCCTGGAGTTCGCGGCCCCGTTCGCCTGCCTCCATGCGGAGGGCGCGGTCGACCTCGCGCAGTTCGGCCTCGATGGCCTCGATGCGCTTGGCCAGGGCCTCGTCCAGGGCCAGCGACAACGCCTGTTCGGCCTCGATGAGTTGCTCGGCGGCCAGTTGGTCCACTGTGGACCTCGCGTCGGCGATGGCGTCGGAGAGCCACTGTTTGACGTGTTGCTTTTCGGCGGTGTGGGTTCGGGTTCTGGCCATCCACCAGCCCGCGCCGAGGCCCAGGGCGATCGTCACGGGGAGGACGATCGGGTTCAGGGCGGCGATGCCGAGGCCCGCCAGGGGCATCACGGCCAGTTTGCCCGCGCCCAGGCCGCCGGAGACGCCCATGAAGACGAGGAGTTTGTCCTCGGCCGTGGGTGGGCGCTTTTCCTTGGGGCGCAAGATGACCGGGGGTTGCTCGCCGCGCGCGAACTGGCCTCGGATCAGGGTCAGTTCCTCGGCGCTGAACAGGGTGGCCAGCACGGCGTCGGTCACCTGGGAGAGGCGGACGGACAGGGCCGTGGAGATGCGGCCGGAGACGACCTGCAGCGCCGTGTCGACCTGCTGGGGCAGGGTGGCGAGGGCGGTGCGGTCGGCCTGGTCGATGGCCTGGCGGTACCAGGTCTGGAGGTCGCGCATCTGGCGGGAGATCTCGTGCGAGTTCTCTATGCGCGCCCGTTGGACCTCGCCGCGCAGGCGTACCTGCCAGCCTCGGGTCGAGGAGCGGCGTTCGGTCTGGAGTTCCTCTCGGCGGGCGCGGAGGAGGGCTGCTTCGTCCTCGCCCACGGAGAGGGCTCGTTTTTCGTGGTCCAGGCGGATTTCCAGCTCGGCCAGGACCGTGGTGAGGGCGCGCAGGGCGTTGGCTTCGGCGAGCATTCCGGCTCGGCCCGTGACCAGTTCCTGCAACGCCGTCTGGAGGGTGGAGATGCCGGAGCGTTCGCGGAGCATGGCGGCGGCGTCCGGGTTCGGGGCCTGGGCGGCCATGCCGAACATGCGGGACGAGACCGGGTACCAGGTGGCGTCGGCGAAGCGGGGCGCGTGCTGGGCCAGCAGAGCCTGGTTCGCGTCGAGGACCTGGCGCCAGCCCCGGTACTGGTCGGTCTTGGTGAGGGCGAAGACGACGGTTTCGACGCGGTCGCCCACGCGCTTGAGGAAGTCGAGTTCTCCTCGGGTGAACGGGGAGGAGGCGTCGACCACGAAGACCAGGGCGGTGGCCGAGGTGACGGCTTCGAGGGCCAGTTCGCCGTGCACGGATTCGAGGCCGCCGACGCCAGGGGTGTCGACGACCGACATGCGTTCCAGCAGCGGGATCGGGGCGTCCACCTCCACGTAGCGCGGCGGGAGTTCGCCCTCGGGGAGGTCGTGGGCCGCGGAGACCCAGTTGATCAACGCGGGCAGCGGGAAGGTGACCGGGGCCAGCAAGCCGGGATAGCAGGCTCGGGCCGCCCAGGTCGGGCCGTGCTGGAAGACGAGGTACGTCGAGGTGGCCACGTCCGCGTCCACCGGCGAGAGGCCAGGGGACGACAGCAAGGCGTTGACCAGGGAGGACTTGCCCCTGTTGGTCTCCCCGACGATCACCACCGAGGAGACCTCGGGGACCGCGCGGCGGGTCACCCAGTCGGCCATCGCCGGGTCCAGGTCGCGGACCACGGCGGTCAGTCGCTCGCGCGTTTGACGGACCGTCTGGGAGAGGTTGCTCATCGGGCCGTGTAGACCGTGACGATCGGGGCGCGCAGGACTCGGCCGCGGTCGCAGAAGCCGGGGACCTCGGTCTCCGCGACCAGGCCCTGCAACGCCAGGTCGTCGGTGGGGACGGCGCCGCCTGCCTCGTGCTGCGACGGATCGAAGCGCTGGCCGTCGGCGCGCACCGCGACGACTCCTATGGACGACAGTCCTTCTTCGATGCGTTCGACCACGCCCGCACTGGCGCGGTCCAGCGCGTACAGGCACAGCTGGACCAGCGCGCGGCGTTCGGCCAGCGCCTGGTCGAGCAGCTCGTCGGCAATGGTCTCCACACCGTCGTCCGACGCCAGCTCCGCCGATTCGGTTCCGTTTGCGCTCATCGGTGCCCCCCAGCACGTAGTTGCTGCCACATGAGGAAATACGCCCGGTGGACGACGTGCGCCACCCGAGCCTGCGCCGGCGTCGCGCCGAAGGAGGCGAACGAACGCCACCAGCCGGCCCGTTCCAGCGCGTACGCGACCAGCTCCGCGACCGGTCGGCCGCTCAGACCCAGCTGGGCCGCGAAGTCCCTGGTGCTGCCGATGCGCAGCACCTCCTCGGTGAGGTCGGCGGCCAGTTCGACGGTGCCGGACGAGACCAGCGTCAACGCCTCCAGCAGCCGCAGCTGGTGCGCTTCCGGACGGGCCAGCAGGACCTCGATCGCGTCGTGCACGCGCTGCCGTTCACCGGCGTCCGCAGCGGCCAGCGACGTGATCGACGCCAGCGCGGCGGCGGCCTTGATGCCGTCGGCACGGGCCCGGAAGACGGCGTCGAGGCGGCCTCTCACGGCGGCGAACCCGGACGCGTCGAACAGCACCCGCCGCAGCGCACCGGCGGTCATGGACGGATCCGCGTCCAACGCCTCCACCGCGCGCCCGATGCCGTAGAGGTCGAGCTTCTCCAGCAACCTCGACCGCACCCCGGCCGCGACGTCGCAGTCCCACGACGTGAAGAGGTCGCCGGACATCAGCATCATCGTGCGGGTGTCGGCGTCCAGGGCGGCCAGCGCGCGCAACGCCTCCGCGTCGGCGGACGTGAACTCACCGGTCTCCGCGGACTCGGCGAGCAGGCTGATCACCGGCAGCACGTCCGCGACCCGCGGCTTGAGCAGCGCGGCCTGCTTCGCGGCGAGGATCTGCGCGGCCCGCCACATGTCACCTTCCGAGCCCTCAACGGTTTCCGGCGCCACGTTGTCGACCTTGTTCAACGCGGCGATGGCATTCACCGGGCCCGCCTCGCGCGACGCGGTGGCGGCGGTGAAGGCGGCCAGCGTCGAGTGGTCGTCCGCGCGCACGCCCTGTGTCACGACGTAGAGAACGGCCTCGGCGCCCGCGACGGCGTTGCGCGACACGGGATCCAGCAGTTCTTCGGTCCGTGCGACCGAATCGGCGTCCAACGAGCCGAGGCCCGGGGTGTCGATGACGGTGATGTCGCGCAGCACGGCGTTCGTCAGGTACGCCTCGATGTGCGAAACACCTTGCACGCCAAGAGAAGCGGGGATCATGCCGTGCGCGTCGAACGGCAGCACCTGGCGTCGGCCGTCCCGCAGCACGACTTCGATGCGGTCGACCGTGCCGTACTGGTAGCGCGTGACGAGCCGGGTGCACTCACCGACGTCCGTGGGCGCGACGCGACGGCCGATCAGCGCGTTCACCAAGGTCGACTTGCCCGACTTGATCCGGCCGGCGACCGCGACCTGCAACGGAGCGTGCAGCCGGCGCAGCACTTCCTGGAACCCGGCGGCGGTCTGCGGCGAGACCTGCGGTTGCAGCGCAGCGCACAGGTTGGCCACTGCCGCGCACAGCGGACCGGCCAGCTGTTGTCCCTGCAACGCCGTCACGAGCACTGATCGTGCCACGGTTTGTGGGCGTGCGTGCACGGGTAGCCACCGTGCATGGGTGACAGCTACGTGACGTTCCTAGTGCTGGGGATCGTCCTGGTCGTCGTCGACGGCCAGCTGATCTACCACGGCGGCAAGGGATACCTGAGGCGCGCCGCGTACGACGACGAGCAGGCCAGCGGCATGATGAAGCTGACGGCCGTGCTGTTCCACCTCGTCGTGCTCGGCCTGCTCGCGATCGTGTCGACCGTCGAGGTCAACACGGGCAACGCGACGAAAGACCTGGTCTTGAAGTTGGGCGTGGTGCTCTTGCTGCTGGCACTGGCTCACGGCGCGACCATGGCGATCCTGGCCAAGATCCGGGATCGCCAGCTCCAGCAGCAGCTCGCCGATCAGATGGCAGAGGAACACCGGATCTACGAAGAGCGCCAGGAAGAACGTCAGGCGCACGTCGGCGAACCGCGGCCCGCGCCCAAGATCGAGTCGCCTTACTCACCCACGTAGTGGGCTCGCACGGCGTTCAGTGCCTCCCCCTCACTGGCGCCGAGTGACCGAGCGACGGCGACGAACTCCGCCGCAGCGGCGGAGAGCGGGTCCGGATTATGCGAAGGCAGGGCAGCCACCACGGTGCCCTGCCTTCGTCCTGTCGTGATCACCCCGGAGGTCTCCAGCTCCCGGTACGCCCGCGCGACCGTGCCGGCGGCGAGGCCGAGGTCCGCGGCGAGCTGGCGAATCGTCGGCAACCGGGAGCCGATCGGCAGCACACCTGCGCTGATCAACCTCACCAACTGGTCGCGCACCTGACGCCAGGGCGGGACACCGTTCTCGACGTCGACGACGATTCGGGGACCGGTCACCGCACGATCTTCGACGACACGACGTTCGTGTTCGCCATCAGGACCCACGCGACGATGCCCACGAACAGGAACTTGCCACCGACGAGCGCGCAGACCATCGCCGCGCCGATGCCCGCCGACACGTGCACGCTTCGGGTGCGCAGCGCCCGATCGACGACCTCGTCGCCGTCCGCCGGACGTGCGACCGCCGCCCACCAGACCGCAGCGACCGCGGCGACGGACACCACGAACACCGGCAGCTGAGCGATGTCCAGGTGCACGAGCAGCCACACCAGCGTGATCACGACGATCGCCGCGTAGGCGCCCAGCACGTACTGCGAGCCGATGTCGAACAGGCCGCGCGGCGTGAGCGAGGCCACTCGCTCCCGTCCCTCGCGGGGCAACGCCACCGCGATCAGCTCGGCGAGCAACGTGCCCCCGAGCACGACCGCAGCCAGCGACCCGAGACCGCGGCCGCTAGCGAACGGCAGGAACGACATGCCGACGAAGAGCACCGGGTAGAGCAGCCGCCGTCGCTTGAGGTAGCGGATCGCGTCGTCGATCTGAGCCGGCGTCGGGTCGGTGACCTTCCAGCTCTTCAGCAAACGCTTGCCGGTCGACTGCGTCGGCCACAGGAACATCAGCAGCAGCAAGCCCACGCCGGCCGACACCAGGACGTCGTACATGGCGAACCCCCGAAACTTTGTATCAACCCCTCGACACAATAACTCACACTGAAGTCGTACGCAGCGTCAACCCGTGGCGCGACGCGCAGAAGTTCGACCCGCACCTAACCTTGTCCGGTGCGGAGGTTCAGCCTGTGGATGAAGGCTCATCCGGCGTTCGGGGACTCCCTGATCGCCGGAATCTTGCTGATCTTCGACCTGGGCTTCGGGGTCGCCACAGTCGGCAGGAGCCTCTCGTTCTCGGCGTTCCTCGCCGTGACGCTGCTGATGCTCGGACCGCTGCCGTTCCGCCGCTACCACCCGCTGGGCACGAGCTACCTGATCCTCGCGGGCGGGTTCCTCCAGCTGTTCACGCACGGCGTCGGCGCCGAGGGCCTGCCGATCCGCATGTCGGACTTCGCGCTGGCCATCGCGCTGTACACGCTCGTCGCGTACACGACCCGCAAGACGGCGTTGATCTACATCGGCTGGCTGCTCGCGGGCACGCTGCTGTGGGCGATCTTCCGGGTCGGCGAGATCGAGGCCGTCTTCTTCGTCTTCCTGATCCTGGTGATCTTCGGGTTCAGCTGGGCGATGGGCGAGTTCATCGGCGCCCGCCGCGCCTACCAACACGAGATGGAGCAACGATTGGCGCTCCTGGAGACCGAACGGGACCAGCAGGCCAAGATCGCCGTCGGCGAGGAGCGTTCGCGCATAGCCCGTGAGCTGCACGACGTCGTGGCGCACGCGGTGAGCGTGATGATCGTGCACGCCGATGGCGCCGCCTACGCGATCCGGTCACAACCGGAGATGGCCGAGAACGCGGTCCGCACGATCGCCGACACCGGCCGGCTGGCGCTCACCGAGATGCGCCGCCTGCTGGGCGTGCTGCGCAGCGAGGACGCCGAAACGCAGTGGGCGCCGCAGCCGGACGCGCGCGGCGTGGTCGAACTCGCCGAGAACACCCGCGCGGCCGGCGTCCCGGTGCAGCTGGAGATCACCGGTGACGTGGACGACCTGCCCGTCGGCGTCGGCCTGAGCGTCTACCGGATCGTGCAGGAAGCGCTGACGAACGTGATCAAGCACGCGGGTTCCGACACCACCGCCCTGGTGCGGCTGGCGAGGACCCCGGAAGAGCTGCGGCTGGAAGTGACCGACAACGGCTTCGGCACACCCCACGACGTGGTCAAGGTGTCCGGCGGCAACGGGCTGATCGGCATGAGGGAAAGGGCTGCGGTGCTGGGCGGCGAGTTCGAGGCGGGCCCCAACCCCGGTGGGGGCTGGCGCGTCCGCGCGACTTTCCCGCTCGCCGCATAGGGTGATCACGTGATCCGGGTGCTGCTCGTAGACGACCAGGAACTCATGCGGATGGGTTTCCGCATGGTGCTGGGCGCGCAGGAAGACATCGACGTGATCGGCGAGGCGGCCGACGGGCTCGACGCCGTGCAGATGGCCGACAAGCTGCGGCCCGACGTGGTGTTGATGGACGTGCGCATGCCCGTGATGGACGGCGTGGAGGCGACGAAGCGCATCGCCGAGGCCGACACGGCGAAGGTCCTGGTCATGACCACGTTCGACATGGACGAGTACGCGCTGTCGGCGTTGCGCAACGGCGCCAGCGGCTTCCTGCTGAAGGACACCCCGCCGTCCGACCTGGTGTCGGCCCTGCGCGCGGTGGCCTCCGGTGACGCGGTGGTCTCGCCGTCGGTGACCAAGCGGCTACTCGGCCGGTTCCTCGGCGACGGCGGCGGTGAGCTGCGCGACGCCTCGATGCTCGACGTGCTGACCGAACGCGAGCGCGAGGTGCTCGTGCTGATCGCGAAGGGCCTGTCGAACACCGAGATCGCCCGCAAGCTGTTCCTGTCCGAGGCGACCGTGAAGACGCACGTCGGCCGGATCCTCGCGAAACTGGAGCTGCGAGACCGGGTGCAGGCCGTGGTGCTGGCCTACGAAACCGGTCTCGTCCGCCCTGGTGACGCTTAGCGGTATTTCTCTGGATCCGCCTCGACGATCTTGCCTTCGATGCGCGGCTTCACCACGTCGTCCCACCAGTGGCCCCAGTCGGGCTGCGAGCCGTCGAGGTCGGTGAAGCCGTACTCGCGCTTGAGCTTCCACGACGACAGGCACTGACCGGAGAACCGTTTGCGGTCCTTGTCCGCGGCGAGGTGCGCGATGCCGCGGCCCAGGTAGTGCGGCGTCTCGGAGATCGCGTAGTCCGGCACCTTCTCGATCGCGTCCCGCCAGGTCTCCTCGGTGACGCCGAAGCCCTCCAGCATCTGCTCTGAGCGCAGGAATCCCGGGGTGACCGCCATCGCCGTCACGTTCGGGTGGTCCTTGAGGTCCTTCGCGAGCACCTCGCCGAAGCGGCGAACCGAGTTCTTCACCGCGTCGTACGGGAGGTTCACGAAGTAGGCCTCGCCGTCCTCGCCGTCGGTCACCTCGACCACCAGGCCGTCGTCCGACTTCAGCAGCAACGGCATCAGCTTGTGGATCGCGATCAGGTGCGTCTCGACACCGTTGCGCCACATGTGCAGCTGCTTCTCGAGGTCGTGCTCCCAGAACTTGCCCCACTCGACGAGGTTCTCGCCGCCCCACGCGTTGTCGACGAAGACGTCGAGCTTTCCGATGCGCTGCGCCAGAGCGTCCACATCGGACGGAACGGTGAGGTCGCACCGAACCGCGATCCCCTTGCCACCAGCGGCGTCCACGAGTTCGGCGGTCTCCTCGATCGTCTCCGCCCGGCCGACCTCCGACTGCTGCTCCCGCGTGGTCCGGCCGGCGACGAACACCGTCGCGCCCGCCGCCCCCAGTTCGATCGCGATCGCGCGCCCCGCACCCCGCGTGGCACCGGTGACGACCGCGACCTTCCCGCTCAGATCGGGATCACTTCTTGACGACACGGCGAGTTCCCCTTCCCTCGTGCCAGGACAGGACGATCATCCCGTCACCCTCGACGACGAGCTGCACGACCTCGGTGACGTCGAACCGGAAGAGGTCGATCTCCTCCGGCTTCGGCTCCCAGCTCGTGCGCTCGAACAGGTCCTTCAGGTAGACCTCTTTGTCCGTCCAGAACTCGGCCGTGCCGCTGATCTTCGCGTCACCGGCCTCCGTCATGGACGCGGTCGTGCTCATGCAGTGCAACGCGAACCTCGGATCGCGTTGCAGATCCTTGGACTTCAAGGAACCGGGCATCATGCCCGCCCACACGTGACCGTGCGCGAAGTCCGGTTCGACACCGCTGATCCGCGGCGACCCGTCCTTGCGCAACGTCGCGATCATCGCGTGCCGATCCGCCGCGAACCGGCTCTCGACGAACGCGGCCATCTCGGGCTGCTCAGCCGTGAACTCCGCCCAGGTAGCCATCAACGCATCCCTTTCAACACAAGATCGACGTCCTCGGCCATGCGGTCCAGCAGGTCGCCGCGCGGCCGCACCGACCAGTCCATCGAGATCCCGTACACCAGCGCGGCGAGCACGCGGGCCGCCGTCGGCGGCAGCTCCTCCGCCGCGCACAGGACCTCGAGTTCCTCCTCCAGCACCGCGTAGTGCCTGACCAGCAGTGCGCGCAGGTCCGGGTCGATCAGGTCGACCCCGAGCTGCGCCAGGTTGTTCGTGGCGACGACCGGGTCGTTGAGGCGGTCGAACCAGGTCAGCAGCGCGTCGCGGACGTTGCCGGCCGCGCGCATCCGGTGGGCGACCTCCTCGGTGCCCGCCTTGGTGAGCGCCTGCAGGAGGCCGCTCTTGGAGCCGAACCGCTTCGCCACCGCGCCCACCGAGACCCCGGCCTCCGTTGCGACGTCCGCGACGGTGAACTCCGGGCCGCGGCGGTCGATGACGGCGGCGACGGCGTTCAGGATCCGTTCGTCGGTGATGGTGCGAGGTCGTGCCACGCAGTTAGTGAACCACAGTTCACTAACCTTCGCCTAGTGTGGCACCACGTGACCTGGAGACCGCGTTTGATCGCCCTGGACATCGACGGAACCCTGACCCCGGTCGGCTCGAACGACATAGCTCCCGCCGTGAAGGCGGCCATCACGCGCGCTGCGGACCACGGCACCCACGTCGTGCTGTGCACCGGGCGCAGCGTCGTCGGCGTCACCGCGATCGCCGCCCAGCTGCCGGTGGAGCACGCCCTCTGTTCGAACGGCGCGGTGTGGTGGGACGCGGTGGCGGGCGATGTCACGAAGAGCACGACGTTCGATCCCGGGCCGACGATCAAGGCGTTGCAGGCGGTGTTGTCCGACGTGGTGTTCGCGGTCGAGCAGACCGGCGTCGGCAGCCTGCACATGGGGACGTTCCTGCCGGACGACCTGTGGGGAGTGACCACGGAGGCCACCTTCGAGGAGATGGTGGCGACGCCGACGCCGCGGCTGGTCATGCGCTGGTTGGACCACACGCCGGCCGAGTTGTCGTTCGCCTTGCGGGAGCTGGAACTGCCGGGGGTCGAGTGGTCCGTCGATCACACGGAGGCCTGGCTGACGGCGGTGCCCGCGGACATCTCCAAGGGCGCTGAGCTGGACGAACTCGCGGCACAGCTGGGGGTGCGGCCCGAGGACGCGTTGGCGATCGGCGACGGGGCCAACGACGTCGAGATGTTGCGGTGGGCCGGGCTCGGGGTGGCGATGGGGCAGGCGCCTGAGCACGTGAAGGGTGTGGCGGACGAGGTGGCGCTCACCGTGGTGGAGGACGGCGCCGCCCAGGTGATCAACCGGTTCTTCTAGTGCCGCGTCAGTCGGCCTTTGCCCCGTGTTCGGTGTTCAGACGGCCGCGAGGCCGCCCGCTGAGCGCCGAACACGCGGCGAAGGTTGGCTGACGCGGCACTAGTCCGAGACTCGCTGCACGGCGACGACCTTGTCGACCTTCACGCGCACGACCAGCTCGCCCGGCACGCCGTTGCGGTCGGCGTACTCGTCGGCGCGGTCGTCGCCCATGTAGCGCGCGGCGGTGCGGCCCGCCCAGTACTTCAGCTGGTCGGGGTCCTCGTCGACGACGGCCTGGCCGGTGATCGTCACGAAGTTGAACGGCGGTGTCTCGTCGTCGAAGCAGATGGCCACCCGGCCGTCGCGCAGGATCGACTTGCCCTTGATCGTGTCGCGTGCGGTCAGGAAGACGACGTCGGGGCCGTCGAGGTCCACCCACACCGGCGCGACGTGCGGTGATCCGTCCTTGCGGGTGACCGCGAGCTTGCCGGTGCGGGCCGGCTTGGCCAGGACGAACTCGCGCCACCAGCCTTCCGGAGCTTCCGTGTATCCCATGTGGCTCATTCAACTACGACGGAGGTAGCGGCACCGGACGACGGAAGTTGACGCACACCGCAGACCGCAGGGCGATGTGCCATGACCCCTCGGGACGGGAAGGTATTCCCATCACCGAGAGGGGAAACGCCAATGATCGAGGCAATCGGCCTCACCAAGAGATACGGCAGGACGGTCGCGGTCGACGACCTGTCGTTCACCGTCCAACCTGGACGGGTGACCGGATTCCTCGGTCCGAACGGCGCCGGCAAGTCCACCACCATGCGCATGATCCTGGGGCTCGACCGTCCGACGGCAGGCCGCGTGCTGATCGACGGCAAGCCCTACACCGAACTGAGCCGTCCACTGAGGACGGTCGGCGCACTGCTCGACGCCAAGTGGGTGCACCCGAACCGCTCCGCCCGCGCTCACCTGCGCTGGCTCGCGAAGTCCAACGGGCTGCCGAACAACCGCGTCGACGCCGTGCTCGAGTCCGTCGGCCTCACCGGGGTCGCGGGCAAGAACGCCGGCGGGTTCTCGCTCGGCATGTCGCAGCGGCTGGGGATCGCCGCGGCACTGCTGGGTGACCCGAAGGTGCTGCTGTTCGACGAGCCGGTGAACGGCCTGGACCCCGAGGGCATCCTCTGGATCCGCACGTTCATGCAGAACCTCGCCGCCGAGGGCCGCACGGTCCTGGTGTCGAGCCACCTGCTCTCGGAGATGGCGCTCACGGCCAGCGAGCTCGTGGTGATCGGCAAGGGAAAGCTGATCACGCAGAGCACGACGCAGGAGTTCATCGACCGCTCAACGGGTAACTCCGTTCTCGTGCGCAGCCCTCAGCTCTTCAAGCTCGGCCCGTTGCTCGTCGACAAGGGCTTCACGGTTCGTGACGGTGCGGACGGCTCGTTCTCCGTATCGGGTGCCACGAGTGACCAGATCGGGGACATCGCCGCTGCGAACGGTGTCGTCCTGCACGAGCTGAGCCCCCAGCGCGGTTCGCTCGAAGAGGCGTTCATGCAGCTGACCGGCGATGCTGTCGAGTACCACGCAGAGATCGGGAAGTGAGTCTGATGACCCTGTTGGCAGTTGAGAGAATCAAGCTCTTCTCGACCCGTTCGCCGTACTGGTGCAGCGCGCTCGCCATCGTCCTGGGCGTCGGGCTCACCGCGATCTTCGCGGCGGCGACCGACGGCCCCGTGCCGCTCGGCCTCACCCAGATCGGCAGCAGCCAGCTCGCCATCGCGGTCGTGCTGGTGATGGCGGCGATCGCGGTCACCACCGAGTACCGCTTCAACACCATCCGCTCGACGTTCCTCGCGGTGCCGAACCGCACGTCCGCGCTGGTCGCGAAGACCGCCGTGGTCGCGTTCATCGCCGGTGTGCTCGGCGAGATCATCGCGTTCGGTTCGTGGGGCATCGCGAAGGTCATCTCACCCAGCTCGGACCTCGCGATCAACACGTCCGCCGAGTGGCGGCACGTCGCCGGTGTCGGCCTGATCTACGCGGTCGGCGCGATCATCGCGGTGGCCATCGGCATCCTGGTCCGCCAGACCGCGGGCGCCGTCGCCATCCTGCTCGTCTGGCAGATGCTCGCCGAGAGCCTCATCGGGATCATCCCGAAGGCCGGCGTGAAGATCCAGGCGTGGCTGCCGTTCCAGAACGCCAACCACTTCCTCTCGATGGGCGCGGACAGCCCTGAGGCGGGCGGTGCGGGCATCGACTTCAAGCTGAGCGAATGGGGTTCGCTCGGTTACTTCGCCGGAGTCGCGGTCGCGCTCCTGGTGGTCGCACTGATCGTCGCGAAGCGGCGGGACGCGTGACCCGTTCCGAATAAAGGGGGAGAGGGACCTGGGTCATCCGTCGGGGGGTGACCCAGGTCCCTGTCAGTTCTTCGAGCGAACCGGGAGAGGCCATGATCGAAGCAGTGCGGTTGAGCAAGCACTACGGCCGGACCAAGGCAGTCGACGAGTTGTCGTTCACCGTCCGGCCCGGCCGCGTCACGGGCTTCCTCGGCCCGAACGGCGCCGGCAAGTCCACGACCATGCGGATGATCCTCGGCCTCGACACCCCCACCGGTGGCGACGTCCGGATCGACGGGCAGCACTACGCCCAGTTCAAGCGTCCGCTGACCAAGGTCGGCGCGCTGCTCGACGCGAAGTGGGTGCACCCCAACCGGTCCGCGCGCTCACACCTGAAGTGGCTCGCGGCGTCCAACAGCATCCCGGTCAGCCGGGTCGGCGAGGTGCTGGAGATCGTCGGCCTGACCGAGGTCGCGCACAAGAACGCCGGCGGGTTCTCGCTCGGCATGTCGCAGCGGCTCGGCATCGCGGGCGCGTTGCTCGGCGACCCCGAGGTGCTGCTGTTCGACGAGCCGGTGAACGGCCTCGACCCCGAGGGCATCCTCTGGATCAGGCAGTTCATGCACCGCCTCGCGGACGAGGGCCGCACGGTGTTCGTGTCGAGCCACCTGCTGTCGGAGATGGCGCAGACCGCGCAGGACCTGATCGTGATCGGCAAGGGACAGCTGATCGCGCAGACGTCCACCGAGCAGTTCATCGCCGACGCCACCCAGGACACCGTCCGGGTCCGGTCGCCGCACGCCGCGAAGCTGCGCGAGATCCTCGCGGCGCACGCGACCGTGACGGACGACTCGGTGAGCGGATCGCTCGTCGTGCAGGGCATCTCCGCGCAGCAGATCGGTGAACTCGCGGCGGAGAACCAGATCGTGCTGCACGAGCTCAGCCCTCAGCGCGGGTCGCTGGAGGAGGCGTTCATGCAGCTCACCAGGGAGTCGGTGGAGTATCAGGCGCACTGATCACCTTGGGACGCCGCGACCTGACGGCGGGCAGGATGATCAGCAACGCCGTCAGGAGCGCGGTGCCGCCGGAGACCGCCGCGACGAACGGAAGCCGGGCGGTGATGTCGACCGGCTCGCGCGGCTTCTCGGCCGCGAGCGTCGGCACCGGTTGCGTCGTCTCGGGTTTCGGCGGCGGCAGCAGCGGATTGCGTTCCACCGGCGGGAGTTGCGCGGCCAGTGCGGCCGTCGGGTTGACCAGACCGAACCCGGTCGTGGCGTCACGGCCGGGTTCCGCCATGTCGGTCGCGGTCCTGATCAGGGCGTTGACGACGTCCTTCGCGGCCATCTGCGGGTGCTTCGCGCGCACCAGCGCCGCGGCTCCGGACACGATGGCCGACGCCGCGCTCGTGCCGTCCATCTCGGCGTACCCGCTGGCGTAGACGCTCTCCGGCGCGACCGTCACGATGCCGACGGCCGGTGCCGCGAGCACGGTGTCCTCGCCCACGTTCGACGACGCCCACGGCTTGCCGTCCTTGGTCGTGCCGGAGACCGCGATGACGCCGCTGATGTTGGCGGGCGCGGACACCTCGCCGCCCTCGTTGCCGGTGGCGGCGACCAGCACGACGTCCTTCTCGATCGCGTAGTTCACGGCCTTGACCAGCGACGGAGTCATCGAACTGGAGAAGCCGAGCGACAGGTTGATGACCTTGGCACCGTGGTCGGCGGCCCACCTGATGCTCTCGCCGATGATGTCGAGGCCGAACTGCTCCTTCTCGTCGGCGCTCGCGATCGGCAGGATCTTGGCGCCGGGAGCGATGCCGAGCGCACCACCGCCACGTCCGTTAGCAGCGATGATGCCCGCCATGCCTGTACCGTGGCCATCAGTGTCGGTAGTGCCATCGGTGCCCTTCGACCGTCCGAAGCCCATCCCGGGCAGGACCTGACCCGCGAGATCAGGGTGTTTCGCGTCGACCCCGGAGTCGATCACCGCGACGACCACGCCCTCTCCGCGCGTCTGTTCCTGGGCCCCGTAGACGTCGAGTGCGTCGAGGTGCCACTCCTGTTCCTCGATCGACTGTCCGGCGAGCAGCAACGGCAGCGCGACGACGAGGGCGTGGAGCAGGGGCACGTCAGCTACATCGTGTTTCCAGGTCAGGGCGCAACGTGCCTGGCGTCACAGCTTGCGTAAGAGCACTGTTAACAAGCCGTGAAAAACGGCATTTTGGACATCATCGACGTTTGGCTTCACGTTCAATGGGGTTATCCCCGCCGCGGAGGTGGCCAGTGGTCCGTGTTGAAGCAATGCTCGGCCTTGAGTGGTCCAGTGCCCTAGAAGCTCCGAATCCCGCAGAGATCGCCCTCACCCCAGCCGACGCACGCCGTTCGTGGGTGAACCGGGCAGCTGAGAACGAGGTCCTGACGATGTACCGCGCCGTGCGGTCCGTCGAGGACGCGCCCGCGCCGTGGTGGCTGCGCGCGCTGGACAGAGGCAGACTCCGTTCCCGTGCCGAGGGGCACGCCGTCGAGGACGCCGTGAGCGAGTTGCTGTCGGCGCGACCCGGCTGGGTGTTCGTGCCGTGGGTCGACCTCGGCGAGATCGGGTACTGGGAGTACGTGCCGTCCGAGAGCGGTGTGTACGGGCCTGCCACCCCCACAACCGTGCAGTTCACGGACTCGCACCGCGGGTTCGTGCACCTGGTTCCGGCCCACCGCGGGCCCGGCCGTCCGTCCCCGATCGACTTCACCGTGGCTGACCTGCGTACTCAGATCGAGGACATCGAACTGATTGCTTAGAATGTCCGGTCGTGACCAGCCCTGAGTTCCCCCGCTCCATCGTCAGCTTCGTCCAGCGCGGCGAGCGCATGACCGTGGGACAGGAACGCGCCTGGGACACGTACTGGGAGAAGATGGGCAACGACGTCAAGTCGTTGCCCGAGGGGCCGTTGGACTTCGACTCGTGGTTCGGCCGTTCCGCGCCCGTGCTGCTGGAGATCGGATCCGGCATGGGCGAGACCACCTCGCAGCTCGTGGCCGCCGCGCCCGAGCTCAACTACGTCGCCGCCGAGGTCTACAAGCCGGGCCTCGCCCAGCTGCTGCTGCGTGCCGAGCACCTCGGCGGCCTCGACAACCTGCGCGTGCTCCGCGGTGACGCCGTCGTGCTGCTGACCGACCACATCGCGCCCGCGTCGTTGCACGGTGTGCGGATCTTCTTCCCGGACCCGTGGCCGAAGAAGAAGCACCACAAGCGCCGGCTCGTGCAGCCCGAGTTCGTGTCCCTGATCGCCTCGCGGCTCGAGCCCGGTGGCGTGCTGCACCTCGCGACGGACTGGGAGCACTACGCCGAGCAGATGCTGGAGGTCTGTTCCGGCGAGCGACTGCTGACCAACGTCCACGACGGCTGGGCGCCGCGGCCGGACTGGCGGCCGGTCACCAAGTTCGAGCAGCGGGCCGTGAACGAGGACCGGGTCTCACACGACCTGATGTTCCGGCGGAACGACCTCACCTGATCGAGGTCTCAAGCCGTTCGAGTGAACACCTTGGGTCTACCGTTCACTCGTTGGAGTGGCCGGTGTTGATCACCCGAAATGCCCCGAGTGGCAGTGACGCGTGAGGCCACTCCGGGCTTAGCGTCTCGCTCCGTGACCCCCGACGTCCTCCCCGTCGCGGAGGAGTTCGTCCGCATGTTCCACGCGGCGCACTCCGACGCAGGCTCGCTGACCGCCCGCATCGCCCAGGTGCGCGCCGAGATCACCGAGACCGGAACCTACCGCCACACCACCAACGAACTCGCGTACGGCGCGCGGATCGCGCTGCGAGATTCCGGTTGGTGCACCTCAGGATTGCCCTGGCGACGGCTCAAGGTCCGCGATCTGCGCGGCTACCGCAACGCCGCCGCCGTGGCCGGAGAGTGCGTGGAGCACTTGAGGCTCGCGACCAACGGCGGTGAGATTCGGCCGCTGGTAACGGTTTTCGCGCCGGACGCGCCCGGTTCGCCCGGCCCGGTGATCTGGAACGAACAGCTGATCCGGTACGCCGGGTACGCCGACGGGATGGGCGACCGCCGGTACGCGGGGTTCACCGAGACCATGCAGGGCATGGGATGGCGTCCGCCCGTGCGTCGTTCACGCTTCGACCTGCTGCCGTTGGTGGTGGAGACGCAGCACGAAGGGCCGCGGCTGTTCACGTTGCCGTCCGAGATCGTGCACGAGGTGCCGTTGGAACACCCGACGCTGCCGTGGTTCGGCGAGATGGGCCTGCGCTGGCACGCGGTCCCGGTGATCGCGAACATGAAGCTGTCGATCGGGGGCGTGAACTACCCCGCCGCGCCGTTCAACTCGTGGTTCGTCGGCGCCGAGATCGGCACGCGCTCACTGGCCGAGGAAGGTGCTTACGGCGTGGCCCGTGAAGTGGCCGAGGCGTTGGGTTTGGACACTTCGTCCGAACGCACTCTGTGGCGGGACTTCGCGACCGTTCACCTGAACGCGGCAGTGCTGCACTCGTTCGACAAGGCGGCCGTCACCATCACGGACCACCACGCGGAGGCGTTGCACCGCCTCGCCTGGCTGCGTTCGCGGCAACGGCCGTCCGTCGCACGTCCCGCTTTCCGGCTCGACAGCGCAGCCGCGGCGCGCGCACGGAACGGTTCTCCGGCGCGCTTCACGGCCGCGTTGGACGAAACCCGTCCTCAACCGACGAGCAGGCTGGCGGAGCTTCTCCGCCAGCAACACTCCCTGACCAGCGTCTGACTTCCCCATCACACGCTGGTTCAGCGAACTACTTCGAGTCGATCATCACGCCGGACAGCGCCATCAGCGCCAGGACCAACAGGCCGACCACCGCGGCGGCCCAAGTGAACACAACTGACAACATGGCGTCCTCCGTTTCCCCGACTTCCGCACCTCCAGAGTCCGTGACCGGGGCGTGATCCGGCATCCGCCGTGAGGGTGTTTCCGCAGGTCGTCCCCTCAGCCTTCTGGCTGATGCCGGAGTCGGCCCTCGGTCGGACGCGGGATCACCCTTCCGGCCATAGGGTTGCTCGGGTGGAGAGCACGGACTTGAACTGGTGGCTGCTCGCCAAACGCCAGTGGCCGCTGGCGATCTCTCTCGCCGTGATCGCGACAGCCGAGGTCGGTGCGATCTCGACGGGCGCCGGCTGGTGGCAGGTGCCCGGTGTCGCGGTGATCTGCGTGCTCGCGGTGCTCGCCCCGCGCAGACCGTTCGACGCGGCCCTCGCGCTGGCGTTCGCCGTGGCGTGCGTGGCCGTCTACATGCGGCTGCTCGGCGTGGCGATCGAACCGCACCTGCTCTGGAGCGGTGCCAGCATCTCGATGACCGGTGCCGCGATGGCCACCATCGCCACGCTCGTGCGCGTCGCCTCGCGGTTCCGTTCGGTCGTCGGTGTGCTGGCCGTGCTGGCCGCGCTGGCGCTGGCGGAAGTCCTGGGCTGGCCGATCGTCGCCGCCCGCTACTACCGGGACTGGACGCCGGACGCGTGGAACTACGCGATCCCTGCCGGTGTGCTGCTCGTGCTCTCGCTCGGCACCGGCCTGTACTTCCGGGCCCGGGACGCCGAACGCACCTCACAACTCGCTGCTTCCGTTGCGGCGGCCCAAAACGCGGAGCGGATGGCGTTGGCGCGCGAACTGCACGACGTGGTGGCGCACTACGTCACGGCGATCGTCGTGCACGCGCAGGCCGGGCAGCTCAACCGTTCCGTGGACGTGCTGCCGTCGATCGCGGCGTCCGGCAACGAGGCCCTGACCGCGATGCGACGGCTCGTGGGCACGTTGCGGGACGGTGAAGCTTCCGGAGCTGCTTCCCCTGCCGCGTCTTCATCTCTTGTCGACGACGTGCGCGCGTTGGCGGACGAGTCGGGGCTGCCGGTGCGGTTGTCGTTCGACCTGCGGGACGCCGTGCCGCAGGAGCTGGCGCGGTCGGTGCTGCGGCTGGTGCAGGAATCGTTGACCAACACCGCGAAGCACGCCGCCGCTGTGTCCTCGGTGGACGTCGCACTGTCCTCTGGGGACGGTGTGCTGCACCTGGCCGTGTCCGACGACGGCATCGCGTCGGGCGTTCCCGTGGGCGGATCGGGAGGCTACGGCCTGGTCGGCATGCGCGAGCGCGCGGAACTGCTGGGCGGCACGTTCTCCGCAGGCAGGCGCGAACCGACCGGGTGGACGGTCCGCGCCGATCTGCCGATTTCCTAGTTCAGCCGATCTGCCGATTTCTTGGTTCACATGTCGTCGCGGATGACTTCGAACTCCTGCGTCATCTCGGCATCGCTGAACTGGTCGTCGTTCTGAGGGTCGAGGTCGGCCATTGATGCCTCCACATGATCACGCCCGTACCGTGGAGTGTGATCATGCCAACTCAACGCCGGGTCGGCGGCTTGGGGGTGGCGGGCTTCTGCGCGCGACGGAACTGCCCGGCGGACGTGCACGACTTCTTCGACATGATCTTGAGACGCCCCTGTCCGGCCGGTGGTTGCTCATGGATGCACAAAGGGCCCGTCGGCTCATGCTTCGACGGGCCCCTTGGATGGGGAAAAGTTTTAGGCCGGGGCGGACCCTGGGGGTCGGCCCGCGCCCGACAGAACGAGGATTCCCAACCGTTCGCGAACTATGCACGCATGTGACCGGCATCACAATGGCAGGATTCTCCGCATGTCACTGCGTCTGCACGCCCCGGTGGTCCTGCCCTGCGACCCGTCCTGCGCCGTCGTGCGCGACGCGGTCGTGGACGTCGTCGACGGCCGGATCACGTTCGTCGGTCCTGCCTCCGAGGCCCCGGAGTTCTCCGGCGAGGTCCGGCAGTTGTCGGGAATCCTGATGCCGGGCCTGGTCAACACCCACGCGCACACCCCGATGACCGTGCTGCGCGGCCTCGGCTCCGACCTGCCGCTGCTGCGGTGGTTGCAGGAGGCGATGTGGCCGAACGAGGCGTTGATGACGCCCGCCGACATGCGCACCGGCATGCTGCTCGGCGCCGTCGAGATGCTGCGCAACGGCGTCACGACCTCGACCGAGATGTACTTTCACGGCCGCGAGGTCACCTCGGCCGTGCTGGAAGCGGGGTCGCGGGTGGTGTTCGGCGGGGCGATCCTCGACGTGCCCGGCATGGACTGGAAGGCGCAGACCGACGAGATCTCGTCGTGGATCGACGACGAGGGGCTGCGGTTCGGGCCTGGTGAGCGCGTCGAGGTGGCGTACGGGCCGCACTCCGCCTACACGTTGTCGGCGCCGCAGCTCACCGCGATCGCTGTCGAGGCACGGGCTCGCGGCGCGTTGTTCATGGTGCACGTGGCGGAGTCGCCCTTCGAGGACGAGGCGGCTCGGGCCGAGTTCGGGTCGGTGCCGGCGTTGATGAAGGCGTCGGACGTGCTGGGTGGGCGGGTGTTGTCGGCTCACTCCGTGCACCTGTCGGACGACGACATCGCGGTTTACGCGTCGTTTGGCGTCGGGGTGGCGCACTGCCCGGCTTCCAACGCGAAGCTGGCTTCGGGGATCGCTCGGGTGCCGGACATGCTGGCCGCTGGGGTTTCCGTTGGGCTCGGGACGGACGGGCCCGCTTCCAGCGACGACCTCGACCTGTTGGGCGCGGCGCGGTTGGCCGGCATGTTCGCTCGGGTGTCGACCATGGACGCGACTGTGCTTGGCGCTGGTCAGGCGTTGCTGATGGCCACTCGGGGTGGGGCTGACGCTCTCGGGCGGGACGACATCGGTTCGCTGGAGGCCGGGCGGTGGGCCGACGTCGTGCATGTTTCCGCTGATGACCCGGCGTTCGCGACCGGGCTGGACGCGCCGGACGCCCAGTTGCTGGCGAACCTGGTGTGGGCGGCCGGGTCGCGGCGGGTCACCGATGTGTGGGTGGCCGGGGAGCAGGTCGTGTCCGGTGGGGAGTCGACTCGGGTGGACCGGCACGAGGCGCAGGCCGGAGTCACCGCGGCGGCGCAGCGACTCCGGAGCGTCAACCTCTAGCCACAGGCTGTTGACAAGCCTGTGGACAACTCCGCCACGGGCCCTAGTGCGGGCGCGACCTCACGTTGATCTCGGTGATGTGCGCGTCGGGTGTCGCCAGCACGGCTGACGCCACGGCGCGTCCCACCGAGGCCGGGTCGATGTACTTGGACGGGTCGTAGTCGCCGCCCTCCTGGCGGCGCACGTCCTGCTGCATCGGCGTGGCGGTGCGGCCCGGGTAGACCGTGGTCACGCGCAACGTCGGCTCGTCGCCGCGGAGGGCGTCGGCGTAGGCGCGGAGGGCGAACTTCGAGGCCGCGTAGACGCCCCAACCCGGGTTGGCGGCGAGGCCCGCGCCCGAGTTGATCAGGACCACGTGGCCGCCGGCGGCGCGGAGTTGCGGCAGGACCAGGTTGGTCAGTTCGGCCACGGCGAAGACGTTCACGTCGAAGGTCTTGCGCCAGTCGTCGGACGTGGCCTCGCCGAGCGGGCCGAGGAGGGCGATACCCGCGCTGTGGACCAGGACGTCCAGGCGGGACAGCGGTCCTAGGTCGGCCGAGGCGACGTTGGTCAGGTCGAACGGCCAGGGTTGGGAGCCGGGGAGTTCTGCGGCCAGGACGGCGAGGGAGTCCTCGTCGCGGCCGGCTAGCAGGACGTCGTGGGTCGGGGCCAGACTGCGGGCGATGGCCGAGCCGATTCCGCTGGATGCCCCGGTGACGAGGGCGACCGGACGATCAGTCATGGGGGAACTGTAGTGCCGAAGAAGTTGATCCTGCCGTACCTGTGCCTGCTGTACTTCATCAACTACCTGGACCGGGTCAACATCGGGTTCGCCGGTCCCAACGGGATGTCGGAGGAGCTTCAGCTCAGCGCGACCGTGTTCGGGTTCGCGTCCGGGGTGTTCTTCATCGGATATCTCCTCCTCGAGGTGCCGAGCAACCTGGCGTTGCACCGGTTCGGGGCGCGGAGGTGGATCGCGCGGATCATGGTCAGTTGGGGGATCGTCGCCACGGCCATGGCGTTCGTGCCCAACGGGACCGTGCTGATCGTGTTGCGGTTCCTGCTCGGTGTGGCGGAGGCCGGGTTCTTCCCGGGGATCATCCTGTACCTGACGTACTGGTATCCGCAGAAGGAGCGGGCGCGGATCGTCGCGCTGTTCATGGTGGCGGTGCCGATCTCGTCTGCGCTCGGGGCCACGTTCAGCGGGTTGCTGATCCAGTGGTTCGACTGGCGGACGATGTTCCTCGTCGAGGGGCTGCCGGCGATCGCGTTGGCGTTCGTGACGTGGTTCTGGTTGCCGGACAAGCCGGAGCAGGCGGTCGAAGAAGAGCCACGACAAGAGCACTGGCCGTTGAAGAAAGCTCTTACGCACCCGCGGATCCTGGCGTTGAGCTTCGTGTACTTCGGGATCGTCTACGGGCTGTACACGCTCGGGTTCTTCCTGCCGACGATCATCAAGGGGCTGGCGCCGGGAGCCGGCATCGTGGAGCGCGGGCTCATCAACGCCATTCCGTACGTCTTGGGTGCGGTCGCCATGGTCCTGTGGGCCAGGCACGGCGACCGCACCGGGGAACGGAAGTGGCACGTCGCCGCGCCGATGTTGCTCGGTGGAGCGGCGATTCCGGTCGCGCTCTACCTCGAGCACCCCGTGGCCGCGATGGTCGCGGTGTCGGTGTGCGCCATCGGGGTTTGTGCTGCCCTGCCCACGTTCTGGGCGCTTCCCACGAGTTTTCTGGGCGGCACTGCGGCGGCGGGTGGCATCGCACTGATCAACTCACTCGGCAACGTCAGCGGCTTTGCGGCGCCGTACGTGACCGGGTGGTTGAGCGACCTGACCGGGACGCAGAAGACCGGGTTGTGGGTCGTCGGCGGCACGATGGTCGCGGCGGCGGTCGTCGCGCTCGTTCAGAGGGCCGGGACGGAGAAGGTGTAGAGGGCTTCGTAACGGACGGAGGTCTGGGCGCCTTCGGTACAGGAACCAGTCGGCGCCAGGCCACCCTTGGTGTTGAGGCGCTGCACGTAGCTCACGCCGGCGAACACACCGGAACCCCTGGTGGACTTGGCTTTCAGCAGGAGTTCCGGAACGGCGCCGGGCACCTCGTTGCGGGCTCCGTCGACCGGGGCGGCTTCGACCGCGCTGCCGTCGACGGTGGAGACCCAGATCGGACCGCGCGAGTGCAGTCCGACCGCGCGCCCGAGCCGGTCCGCCAGGGTGGCGGCGGGCTCCAGGCTCTTCCAGGCGCCGGACGCGCAGGTGTAGGTCTGCACGCCCTTGGCGTAGAACTTCTCGACGAGCTTGTTGCCGGGCGGCACCTGCACCGCGGGTGCGACCCTCGCGGCGATGTCGCTCATGGCGTCCGGGGTGGGTGCGGCGGTGGAGCCGACACCACCCGCGAGGATGCCCAGAAGAGTTGATGAGACCAGGACTAAGCCAGCACGTTTCATCACCTCAGGTCGTACGGACCGGAATCCGGACCGGTTCAGTGCCGTCTCAGTTGGCCGGTGCGTAGAAGGTGTAGAGGGCCTTGTAGGCGACGGAGGTCTGGGTGCCTGCCTTGCAACCACCGGTCGGCGCGACGCCGCCCTCGGTCGCGAGGCGCTGGACGTAGGAGACCTTGCCGAACAGGCCGTCACCACGGGCGACCTTGGTCTTGAGCAGGAGCTCGGGCACCGCGTCCTTGACGTCGTTCTTGGCGCCGTCGACCGGGGTCGCCTCGACCGCGCTGCCGTCCACGGCGGAGATCCAGACGGGACCGCGGGAGTGGATGATGATCGGCTTGTCGTTCTTGTCCACCAACGTCGCGGTGGGCTCTAGACCCTTCCACGCGTTGCCCTGGCACGAGTAAGTCTGAACGCCCGTGGCCTGGTATTTGCCGACCAGCTTCTGGCCTGCCGGGACCTGGACCGCTGCCGCGACGGGAACGTCCTTGGCCTGAGCGACGGGGGTGGGGGTGGCGGTGCCGGCCGTGGGGGTGCCACACGCAGCAAGACCCAGAAGAGCAGCAGCACCAACGAGAAGACGAACATTCACGATTCACTCCAAAGTGGACAGCCAAAGTGGACTTTCTGGGTTTGGCTGTCCGCGGTGCAGCCACCCACAACACGGGTGGGCGGCTGCACCGGTTCACATGATCAGAGTGAGCCAGGACACACGATCAAGAACGATCAGTCGCAGATCTTCCTGCGGTCCTTGCGCCACACCACCGCGACGGACGGACGCGGCTGCGAGGTGCCACCGTCCGGCCAGTGCGACAGCGGGTTGTTGGCCGACGCGCCGTCGATCTCACCGGGGTGCTGCACGGACACCAGCACGAAGTCCTCGGTGATGACGGGACCGCAGGTCTCGGCACCCTTCGGCACGGTGAGGAACTGCTTGACCTGGCCGCGCTTCGGGCCCTCGACGGGCACCGCGAACAGGCCGTCGTTGGACGCCAGGGCGTTGCCGTCGGTGGAGATCCACAGGTTGCCGTGCGTGTCGAACGCGACGTTGTCCGGGCACGAGATCGGGCTGACCTGCGACTTGTCGAACCCGCCGAAGTACGTGCCGGGGTCCTTCGGGTCGCCGCAGACGAGCAGCAGCTTCCACGAGAACGACAGCGCCGTGTTGTCGCTGCGGCGCTCCTCGATCTCCAGGACGTGGCCGTGCTTGTTGCCGTTGCGCGGGTTGATCTCGGTCGGGCCTTCCTTGCCCGCCTTGCCGCGGTCGGTGTTGTTCGTCAGCGCGGCGTAGATCCGGCGGTTGTGCGTCGAGGGCTCGACGTCCTCGGGGCGGTCCATCTTGGTGGCGCCCACGGTGTCCGCGGCGAGGCGGGTGAAGACGTAGACCTCTTCGGCGGAGAAGCCCGGCACGAACGACTTGTCGTTGTGCGCCAACGCGATCCACTCGCCGGAGCCGTCGAACTCGCCGTCGGCCGGGAGCTTGCCGGTGCCGTCGATCTCGGCGGCCGGGCTGTCACCCGTGAAGCGCGCGACGTACAGCGTGCCCTTGTCCAGCAGCTGCTTGTTGTGCTCGCGGGCGCGCTTCGAGTCGCCCTTCTGCATCTTCTCGTCGGAGACGAACTTGTACATGTAGTCGAAGCGCTCGTCGTCGCCCATGTACGCGACCACGCGGCCGTCCTTGGCCACGATGATGTTCGCGCCCTCGTGCTTGAACCGGCCGAGCGCGGTGTGCTTGACCGGCGTCGAGTGCTTGTCGAGCGGGTCGATCTCGACGATCCAGCCGAACCTGTTGGCCTCGTTGGGTTCCTGGGCCAGGTCGAAGCGCTTGTCGAAGCGCTCCCACTGACGCAGGGACGCGCCGCCGCTGATGCCGTAGCGGGCGAACTTGGCCTTGGTGTCGGGGTCCGTGACGTTGCCGGCGTTGGCGAAGTACTGGTTGAAGTTCTCCTCGCCCGACAGGATCGTGCCCCACGGCGTGACGCCACCGGCGCAGTTGTTCTGCGTGCCGAGCACGCGACGGCCCGTCGGGTCGGCCGAGGTCTTGAGGTACTTGGAACCGGCGGCCGGGCCCTTCACCTCGAACGGCGTGGTGAGGGTGATGCGGCGGTTGTACTTGCGCTTGTCGTCCGGGCAGACGAAGAGCTTGCCGGTGCGCGGGTCGCGGTCGACCATCACGACCGACAGGCCGTGCGCGGCCCACGCGATCTTGGCGTGCTTCTCGGTGATCGTGGTGGGCGACCAGTCCTTGAACATGAAGGACTCGGTCGTGTACTCGTGGTTGCTCACCATGAGCCAGCTGTCGTGGTAGCCCGGAACCGGGACCAGACCGCAGAAGTCGTTGTTGAAGCCGAACTGCTTGGCCTGCGCCTCCGGCGTCTGGTTGTCGAAGTCGAACTTCGGCGAGTCGTCGAAGATCCCGTCACCCCAGCGGATGACGACGTCCTGCTGGAACCCCTTGGGCACGGAGATCTGGTCGAGGGTGTTGGGCTGCACCGGCTCGAAGTTCAGACCGCCCGGGTCCTTGGCACCGCCACGACCGGCGGCCTCGGCGTGCGCGGGAGCGGCGGCGGCGGAACCGGAGAACGCGAGCGCGCCGGCACCGGCGACCGCGACGACGGCGCCCGCCTTCAGCATGCCGCGACGGCTCACGACTTCCTGGACGACGTCGCCGAAGTACGCGTTCGCGGACGAGTTGGGCGCCTCGTGCGCGCAGGCGTTGCCGCAGCGGAACTCGCAGGTGACAGCCTGCCGCCCGAGCGGGTGGCCGGTCGTGAGGAGGGGCAGCAGACGACGGCCCCGATCGGTGGGTGAGGACACGCAGGCCTCCGAGATCGGTGTCAGTGTGGGAACTGGCCGAACCTAAGAGCCGAACGAGTTCGCCCGCTGTCCAGCAGATGAACGGCGAGCGAACTCGTACTACACCCGAACGATCACAACACGCGTAGTGATCAGCCGATCTCGCCCAGTCGCCCCCGGTCCTTGCGCCACACCGCGACGACCGACGGACGCGGCCGTGCGGTGCCCCGGTCGGGCCAGTTGGAGACGGGCTTGTCGGCGTTCGCGCCGTCCACCTCGCCGGGGTGCTGCACGCAGACCGTGATCACCCGCTCGCCGATCACCGGGCCGCACGTCTCGCCGCCGCGCGGGACCGTGAGGAACAGCTTGAGGTGACCGCGTTCCGGGCCTTCCAGCGGCACGCCGTAGAGGCCGTCGTTCAGGCCGTCGAGCTTGCCGTCGGCGTCGGTGGAGATCCACAGGTTGCCGTAGCGGTCGAACGCCACGTTGTCCGGACTGGAGATCGGGCTGACCTGGGACTTGTCGTAGCCGCCGAAGTAGGTGTTCGGGTCGTCCGGGAAGCCGCAGACCAGGAAGAGACCCCAGTTGAACGTCAGCGCGAGCGCGTCGCTGCGGCGTTCCTGCAACTCCAGGACCTGGCCGTGGCGGTTGTTGATGCGCGGGTTCGGCTCGGTCGCGCCCTCCTTGCCCGCCGTGACACCGCGTTCGACGTTGTTGCTGAGCGCGCAGTAGACCGTGCCGGTGCGCGGGTGGCACTCGATGTCCTCGGGGCGGTCCATCTTCGTGGCGCCGACCTTGTCCGCGGCCTCGCGCGTGAACACGTAGACCTCCTCGGCGGTCATGCCCGGCACGAACGACTTCTTGCCCGCCGCCAGCGGGATCCACTCGCCGGTGCCGTCGAACTTGCCGTCGCTGGGCAGCTTTCCGGTGCCGTCGATCTCGGACGCCGGGCTGTCGCCCTTGAACCGCGCGACGTAGAGCGTGCCGTCGTCGAGCAGCGTCATGTTGTGGCGGCGCGCGGCCTTGCTGTTGCCGCGCTTCATCTTCCCGGTGGAGATGAACTTGTAGATGTACTCGAACCGCTCGTCGTCACCGGAGTACGCGACGACGCGGCCGTCGTCGGCGACGCGGATGTTCGCGGTCTCGTGCTTGAAGCGGCCGAGGTGCGTGTGCTTGATCGGCGTGGAGTCCGGGTCGTGCGGGTCGAGTTCGATGACCCAGCCGAACCTGTTGACCTCGTTGGGTTCCTTGGCCAGGTCCCAGCGCTTGTCGAAGCGCTCCCACTTGCGGGTGGTCGCGGTGCCGGTGACGCCGTAGCGGGTGAGGCGCGGGTCGTTGCGGCCGGCGGCGTTGGCGAAGTACTGGTTGAAGTTCTCCTCGCCGGACAGGATCGTGCCCCACGGCGTGACGCCGCCGGAACAGTTGTTGATCGTGCCGAAGACCTTCTTGCCCGTCGGGTCGACCGACGTCTTGAGCAGGGCGCTGCCCGCGGCCGGGCCGCGCACCTCGAACGCCGTGTTGAGGGTGATGCGGCGGTTGTACTTGCTGAAGCGCGGCTTGTAGTGGCCGGTGAACAGCGACCGCTTGATCATGAACACCGACAGGCCGTGCGCGGCCCAGGCGATCTTGGCCTGTTCCTCGGTGGGGTTGTTCGCGTCGTAGCCGCGGAACATGAACGGCTCGCTGGTGTACTCGTGGTTCGTGACCATGATCCCGCTGAGCTCCAACGGGTCCAGCGGCAGGATGGCGGCGAAGTCGCAGTTGAAGCCGAACTGCTTCTCCTGCTTCGCGGCCGTCTGGTTGTCGAAGTCGAACTCGGGAACGCCGGGGAAGAGCGGGTCGCCCCAGCGGATCACGATCCCCTGCTCGTAGCCCTCCGGGACGACGACCTCGTCCTTGGTGTTGACCTGGACGGGCTTGAAGTCGAGACCCCGGGGTGGGCGGCCCTGGGACTTCTCTTCGGGTGCGGCTGCCGCTGCCGTCGCGGGTGCGGCGATGGTGGCGGCGGCCGCGACGACCGCGCCCGCCTTGAGCGCCGTCCGACGGCTGACCAGATCGCCGAAGTACGGATTGTCCGAAGTGTTCGGAACTTCGTGGAAACACGCGTCGCCGCAACGGTATTCACATGTCACCGCTGCTCTGCCGACGCGGTGGTTGACGAGCGGCAGGGGGATCATGGTGGTGGCCTCCTACGGTCGGTGCGGGAACCGCCACCGACCGTAGTTCACCCTTTGTTAACCCACTAGCTGCTCGCTCGCGATCACGACTTCCGTAGGTACCTCGCGCGTATCAGTTCGGTTGAACGCGAGCAGGACCGCTGCGACCGCGCAGAGGACGGCCGCGACGACGAACGGCTGGGCGAGGTGGCTCACGAACGTCGCCGCCAGCGCGCCGCCGAGCCAGCGCAGGAAGTTGTACCCGGCGCTCGCCACCGGCCGCGGCGCGTCGCTGACGCTCATCGCGGTGCCGGTGAACAGGGTGTTGAGCAGGCCGCTGACCAGGCCGCTCACGATGATCGCGACGACCAGCAACGGCTTGCTGGGCACCGCCATCAGCACCATCAGCACGGCGAACGCCAAGACCGAGGCGATGATCGCGCGCTTCTCGCCGACCCGGTCCGCGAGGCGCGGCGCGAGGAAGACGCTGGAGACCGCGACGCACACGCCCCAGCCGAAGAAGATCAGTCCGATCTCGACCGCCCCGAACTGGAGGACGAACGGCGACCACGCCAGCACGGTGAAAAAGGCCGCCGTGTAGAGCGCCGCTCCGACGCTCGTGCGGAGCAGCGTCGGGTGTTTCAGAGCTTTCAGCGGGTCGGCAAGGCCGATCTTCGGACGTTCGTGGTGCGAGTCCTTGGCCAGGAACGTTGCACAAAGGATCAACGCCGCCGCCATCAGGACCGCGGTGCCCAGGAACGGCCCGCGCCACGAGATGCTGCCCAGAAGGGCGCCGAGCAGCGGCCCGACGCTCAGCCCGAGGCCGAGCGCGGCCTCGTAGAGCAGGATCGCCGCCTTCTGCCCGCCGCTCGCCGCGCCGACGATGACGCTGAGCGCGGTGGCGATGAAGAAGGCGTTGCCGAGGCCCCAGACGGCCCTGAGGCCGACCAGCTGGCCGATGCTCCCTGCCGCCGAGCACGCCAGCGTGGCGATGACGATCAGCGCGAGCCCGCCGACGAGCGTGCGCTTGGCCCCGAACCGCGCCGTGGCCGCGCCCGTGAAGAGCATCGCCACGACCTGAACGCCGAGGTAGGACGAGAAGAGCAGGGTGACCTGCGCCGGTGTCGCGTGCAGACCCTCTGCGATGGACAACAGGATCGGGTCCACGAGCCCGATCCCCATGAAGGCGATCACGGCGGCGAACGCCGTGATCCAGACCTGTTTGGGCTGAGCTTTGAAATTCACTTAGCTAGCCTAACCGATTTTGCTTAGCATAGCGAAGTATCATGCGCCACAGGGTACGGTTCGGGGCGTGGATGCGGTGATCTTCGACCTCGACGGCGTGCTGATCGACTCCGAGCAGGTGTGGGACGAGGTGCGGCAGTCGTTCGCCGCTGCTCACGGCGGGGTGTGGACTCCCGAGGCGACTCGGGCGATGCAGGGGATGTCGACGCCGGAGTGGGCCGCGTACCTGGTGTCGCTGGGGGTGCGGCTGTCCGCGGAGGAGGTCTCCGCCGGGGTCATCGCCGAGATGCAGAAGGCTTACGCCGAGCACCTGCCGGTGTTGCCCGGGGCCGCTGAGGCGGTTCAGGCGGTGGCTTCGCGGTTTCCGGTGGCGATCGCTTCTTCCGCGCCGTTGGTGCTGATTCGGGTGTTCCTGGACGTGACCGGGCTGCCGGTGCCCGTTGCGGTGTCGTCGGAGTCTTGTGCGGCCGGGAAGCCTTCGCCGGACGTGTACCTGGCGGCTGCGTCGCAGTTGGGCGTCGCGCCTGAATCCTGTTACGCCGTCGAGGATTCGACCAACGGACTGAAGGCGGCGCTGACTGCCGGGATGACCGTGTTGGCCGTGCCGAACCCGCACTTCCCGCCTGCCGCCGACGTGCTGGCTCAGGTGCGGGTGCTGGGTTCCATCGCCGATTTGCCTGGTGCGCTGGCGTAGCTGAGCGCGGCCATGCCGATCGCGATGCAGGTGCAGGCGATCACGCCCTTCGGCCAGTAGATGTGGCTGCTGAGGAACAGGTAGCTGCCCGCCATCAGGAAGAGCGCGCCGGGGATCGCCTTGAGGCGGTGCTTGAGGAGCGCGCACACCGCGATCGCGAGGCTGGCGGCGAAGAAGCACCACGCGCCAACGGTTCCGAGTTGGTTGCCGATGCGGAAGATGGCCGCGTCGCCGGGTGCGCGGCCGCCGTTCTGCAGGACCAGGGCGCCGCCGCCGATGCCCGCGAGTGCGTCGAGGGCGCCGTAGAAGACGACGTAGCCGAAGGCCGCCAGGCGGGCCGGGTAGCGGACGTAGCGCGGGCTGTCGTCGAGCAGGACCCATTGCGCGGCACCGAGGAGCGGGAAGATCACCGCCAGGATGACGTGCATGTTCTGCCACCACTGGGCGGTCGACGCGTCCAGGTGGTGGGGGTGGGTCAGGCCGATGCCGGCGAGGACCAGGCCGGGGAGGGCGACGAGCAGCGTGCGCACCGGGCGAAGGTAGCGGTGATCATTGCTTTTCCAGCTAGACTCGCCCACTTTCAGGCGATTCGGCCGAGCGCGTCGAACCTGTGTTCGATAGGATGTGTCAGTGGTGAACCGGCGTGAACAGGCGGCGCTCCTGCTCGCACTTCGCGACAGCGGGCGCAGCTGGCCTGACGTCACCAACGCCGTCGAGGACGCGGGGTCCGCTCTCGCCGTGCTGGAGGCACTGCTCACGCCCGACCAGCCGACGCTCGACCACGCCGCGCCCGACGTGGCGGGCCGCCTGGACCTGGTCGAGAAGGAGATCGAGTCCTGGGAGGACGAGGGCATCCACCTCGTCACCGTGCTCGACGAGCAGTACCCGGTCCAGCTGCTGATGGTCCATCAACGGCCGCCTTTCCTGACCTGCAAGGGTTTTCTCGACCCCGCCGACCAGTTCGGCGTCGCCGTCGTCGGCAGCAGGCACGCGAGCGCACGCGGCCTCCACATCACACGCGAGATCGCACGATGCTCGTCAAGCACGACATCACGGTCTTCAGCGGACTGGCGGCGGGCGTTGACACGGCGGCGCACCGAGCCGCAGTGGACGCCGGCGGACGAACGGTCTCCGTCGTCGGAACAGGCCTGCGCCGCGCTTACCCGGCGGAGAACGCCGCCCTGCAGGAGGAGATCTCCAGGACCGGCGCGGTGCTGTCTCAGTTCTGGCCTGACACCGGTCCCGCGAAACACCACTTCCCGATGCGCAACGCCGTCATGAGCGGGTGCAGCGTCGCCACCGTCGTCGTGGAGGCGGGAGAGAAGAGCGGCACCCGGATCCAGGCACGCCTCGCTCTGGAACACGGCCGGCACGTCTTCCTGCTGCCCGAGGTCGTGTCCGGCACGACCTGGGGTCGTGAGATGTCGGAGCGGCCCAACACGACGGTCCTGGAAGGCCCCGACCACCTGCTGCACGTGCTGGACGAGCTGCGGGCCGGAGTTCCGGACCTGATCGACCTCTGACGTGAGTCCGCTCAGCCGCGTCCTCGAGCGGTATCAGAACATCCTCATCGCACCACCTGGCCGGGGCCCGAACGTGTGCGTCACGTGCTTTCGCGCCACCGAGCACCTCCGCTGCCTCGGTGAGTTCGACCTCGTGACGGTCGTACCGGGCACCCGGCAACGCAAGGCCGCGCACCCCTTGATCGACATCCTCAGCCGGCGCCTCAACATCACCCGACAGCGCTTCACCGAAACTCTCGGCACGTCGAGCACGAACACCCGGCAGCTGCGACCGAACGAGTACACGGTCGAGGCGGACGTCGCCGGCAAACGAGTGCTGCTGGTAGACGATCAGTGGACATCAGGTGCGAGCCTTCAGTCGTCCGCGATCGCGCTCAAGCGGGCGGGAGCCACGCGAGTTGTGGGCCTGGTCATCGGACGACGGCTCGATGCGGCGCCGACCGGCGAGTTCGACTGGGGCGCCTGCGTTCTCTGCCAGCAAGGCTGATGCTGAGCACCAGATCGCGTGCCGGTGGCTCCCGCCGAGCCCGAACTGTCCTTAGCGTGGCGGTATGACGCAACGAGTTGCTGTGGTCACCGGCACCGCGCAGGGCATGGGGCTGCGGATCGCCGAAGTGCTGCGCGAGGACGGGTTCGCCGTCGTCGGCTTCGACCTGCAGGAGAGCCAGGACGGGGTCGTCGGCAACGTCGCCAGCGCCGCGGACGTCCAACGCCTGACCGAGCACGTCATGACCACCCACGGCCGGGTCGACGTGTTGGTCAACAACGCCGGGATCGCGGGCATCGTGCCGTTCGAGGACACGAGTCTGGAGCAGTGGGAACGGATCATGGCGGTCAACCTGACCGGGCCGTTCCTGCTCACGCAGGCGCTGGGCAAGATCATGCTGGCACAGCAGTCGGGCAGCGTCGTCAACATCGCGTCCGTGGCCGGGTTGCAGGGTGTGGCGGACCGGGCCGCGTACAACACGACCAAGCACGGGCTGATCGGGCTGACCCGCACCCTGGCCGTCGAGTGGGGTGGCAGGGGCGTGCGGGTCAACGCAGTGTGTCCCGGGTGGGTCAAGACCGAGATGGACGTCGAGTCGCAGGCCGGCGGGTACTACGTGGACGACGACATCACGGAGCACGTGCCGATGGGGCGGTTCGCGGCGCCGGACGACATCGCGCAGGCCGTGCGGTTCCTGGCGGGCGACAACGCCAAGTACGTCAACGGGGTCGCGTTGCCCGTGGACGGCGGGTGGACGGCGGACGGCAGCTGGCAGAAGCTCCGGCTGTCCAAGCGCTAACCCAAAGAAAAGGGGCCGCCCCCGAGAAGGAGGCGGCCCCAGCGACGATCAGACCTCGCCGCGGATGAACTTCTCCACGGCCTCGTGCGCCTCGGAGTCCGAGTACTGCACGGGCGGGGACTTCAT
This sequence comes from Lentzea sp. JNUCC 0626, assembly GCF_043632865.1. NCBI lineage: Bacteria > Bacillati > Actinomycetota > Actinomycetes > Pseudonocardiales > Pseudonocardiaceae > Lentzea > Lentzea sp. JNUCC 0626. The sequence continues at coordinate 7,374,928 of NZ_CP171635.1, read as the reverse complement.
GAAGTACGAGGAGGCCGAGAGGATCGGGCCGCCGATGCCGCGGTCCAGGGCGATCTTCGCCGCGCGGACCGCGTCGATGATGATGCCCGCGGAGTTCGGGGAGTCCCAGACCTCCAGCTTGTACTCGAGGTTCAGCGGGACGTCGCCGAACGCGCGGCCCTCGAGACGCACGTAGGCCCACTTGCGGTCGTCGAGCCACGCGACGTAGTCGGACGGGCCGATGTGGACGTTGCGCTTGCCCATCTCGCGGTCCACCTGGGACGTGACGGCCTGGGTCTTGGAGACCTTCTTGGACTCCAGGCGCTCCAGTTCCTTCATGTTCAGGAAGTCCATGTTGCCGCCCACGTTCAGCTGCATGGTGCGGTCGAGCTGGACGCCGCGGTCCTCGAACAGCTTCGCCAGCACGCGGTGCGTGATGGTGGCGCCGACCTGGGACTTGATGTCGTCACCGACGATCGGGACGCCGGCGGCGCGGAACTTCTCCGCCCACTCCGGGTCCGACGCGATGAAGACCGGCAGGGCGTTGACGAAGCCGACACCGGCGTCGATGGCGCACTGGGCGTAGAAGCGGTCCGCGTCCTCGGAACCCACGGGCAGGTACGAGACCAGCACGTCGACCTCGGCGTCGCGCAGCGCCTGCACCACGTCGACCGGCGCCGCGTCGGACTCCTCGATCGTCTCCCGGTAGAAGCGACCGAGACCGTCGTAGGTGTGCCCGCGCTGCACGACGACGCCGAGCGGCGGCACGTCCGCGATCTTGATGGTGTTGTTCTCGCTGGCCCCGATGGCCTCGGAGAGGTCGACACCCACCTTCTTCGCGTCCACGTCGAACGCTGCGACGAACTCGACGTCGCGCACGTGGTAGTCACCGAACTGCACGTGCATCAGACCGGGCACGCGGGTGCTCGGGTCGGCGTCACGGTAGTAGTGGACGCCCTGCACCAGCGACGCCGCGCAGTTGCCAACCCCGACGATGGCCACTCGAACGGTGCGGCGGTTTTCGCCCATTGCCGAGTCCTCCTTGATCAACATGTGAGTTACTGCTCGTCCTGCTCGGACTTCTCGTGCGCGATGAGCTCGTTGAGCCACCGCACCTCGCGCTCCGTGCTTTCCAGGCCTTGGCTGTGCAGCTCACGGGTGTAGCGGTCGATCTGCTCACCGGTTCGCGTCAGTCGCTCGCGCAGGCCCTCCCTGCGTTCTTCGACACACCGCCGGCGGCCTTCGAGGATGCGCATCCTCACATCGGCCGGCGTGCGCGAGAAGAACGCCAGGTGGACCCCGAACGAGTCGTCGTCCCAGGTCTGCGGACCGGCGTCGGCCAGGAGATCGGCGAACCGCTCCTTGCCTTCCGGGGTCAGCTTGTAGACCTTGCGAGCCCGACGTCCCCAAGAAAGGGCCGAGTCCTCCGGCCCCTCCTCCACGATCAGGCCCGCCCTCTGGAGTCGCCGCAGTGTTGGGTACAGCGATCCGTAGGAGAACGCGCGAAACGCTCCGAGCAGGTCATGCAAGCGCTTGCGCAGCTCGTAGCCGTGCATGGGCGCCTCGTGCAGCAGGCCGAGCAGCGCGAACTCGAACACGAGTCACCTCCCCGCACCTGCACCGATAGGTGAGGTGATTATATCGGTGCGATACATCGTGTGCTCCTCAGAACTGTGGGATGTGGCACACCGTGATACCGCGCCGACTACTGCTGCCCTGAACGGCCCATCGTCGAAAAGCGCCCGGCACGTACTCTTGTCACGTGTTGACCCAACGACAGGTGGTGGACTACTCGCTGCAGCGCCGTGCGCTGCTGGCGGAGGTCTATGCCGGTCGCACGGGCACCATGGAGGTCTGCGACGCGAACCCGTACCTGCTGCGAGCTGCGAAGTTCCACGGTACGGCCACAGATGTGCCCTGCCCGGTGTGCCGCAAGGAACCGCTCACCCAGGTGTCGTGGGTCTACGGTGACGAACTCAAGCACGCGTCCGGCTCGGCCCGCACACCTGAAGAACTGGTGAAGATGGCGAACCTCTTCGACGAGTTCTCCGTGTACCTCGTAGAGGTTTGCCGCACATGCAGTTGGAACCACCTGGTGCAGTCATACGTCCTGGGGAAGCGTGGGCTGGAAAAGCCACGCAGGAGGACTGCGGCGGAATGACGCTCAGGTGACACTGCTCCGAACGAAGTACGACCACCGAACCGTGTGCTGATGCACGCCGGTCTGGGAGGCCTTTTCACGTGAACGACCAGCATGATGACCGGCAGCGCGGAGGCGAGCCGCAGTGGCCGACCGGGGACGACCCGGACGGCGGCGGCACGAGGCGCGATGTCCCGAATCAGCCGCGACCGGGTACCCCACCCGGCGGTTTCGCGCGCCCTCCTCAGGGTGGCACGCCGCCCGGTGGTTTCCCACAGCAACAGCCTCCGCGCCGCCCGAACGGACCAGGCGGTCCGCAGGGTGGGCCGCAGGGCGGTCCCGGCCGGCCGATGAACGGTCCGGGCGGACCGGGCCCGCAGGGTGGACCCGGTGGTCCCCAGGGCGGTCCCGGTGGTCCCGGCATGCCGCCGGGTGGCCCCGGTGGGCCTGGCGGCAACCGTCCGCCGACGCCTCCCGGTGGGATGCCCATCGCCCCGCCTCCCGGCGCCCGTCGCCCCGGTGGTCCTGGTGGCCCCGGCGGTCCCGGCCCGCAGGGTGGCCCCGGCCGTCCCGGCATGCCCCCGCGCAACCCCGGCGAGGAGCGCACCACGCAGATGCCGCCGGTCAGCCGACCGGCGACGCAGCGCGAGCCCGAGCTCATCACCCACCGCGAGCCTGACGACGAGTTCCTCATGGCCGGCGTGGACGACGATGACGACGAGTACTACGACGACGAGCCGGAGCTCACCGAAGAGGAGGAGCGTCGGCTGCGCAAGAAGAAGATCTGGAAGCGCGTCCGCATCGGTGCGTTCGTCGCCATCGGCATGATGATCCTGGGTCCGGTGATCGCCATCGCGGTCGCGTACCCGCTGGTCGACTGGCCGCGCCCGAACGAGATCGCCGACGCCCAGGACAAGACGATCACGCTGCTCTACTCGGACGGCTCCGAGATGGGCAAGATCACCTCGCCGGGCCAGAACCGCACGCTCCTCACCTACGAGGAGATCCCGGACAACGTGAAGAACGCGGTCATGGCCGCGGAGGACGCGAACTTCTACGACAACCCCGGCTTCGACGCCAAGGCCATCGTGCGCGCCGTCTGGATCCAGGCGACGGGTGGCAGCTCGGGTGGTTCCGGTCTGACGCAGCAGTACATCAAGAAGGCCACGGGCAACGAGGAAGCGACGCTGACTCGTAAGTTCACCGAGCTCGTCAAGGCCTACAAGATGAGCAACGAGTCGGACCACAACACGATCCTCACCGCGTACCTCAACACGGTGTACTTCGGCCGTGGCGCGAACGGCTTCAAGGCCGCGTCGCAGGTCTACTACAACAAGCCGATGGCGGAGCTCAGCCCGTCGGAGGCCGCGCTCATCGCCGGCATGATCCAGACGCCTTCCTGGTCGGAGGACGTCGAGTACTCGAAGAAGCGCTGGGAGTTCGTGATGCTCCAGATGCTTCAGAAGAAGTGGATCAGCCAGGCCGACTACGACGCCCGCAAGTACCCGGACCCGCTGCCGTTCGAGCAGACGCAGCCCGCCGGTCTCGACGGTCCGCTCGCCCGCGTGAGCCAGCAGGTCCAGAACGAGATCGACAGCGGCATCGGCAACCTCAGCATGGAGCGTGCGCAGAAGGTCGGCGTCACGATCACCACGACGATCGACAAGGGCATGCAGCAGGCCGCCCTCGACGCCGTGAACTCCGTGATGGAGGGCCAGGATCCGGAGCTGCGGACGTCGCTCAGCGCGATCGAGCCTCAGTCGGGCGCCGTCAGGGCGTACTACCCCGGCAAGGACGGCCTGAAGGGCATCGACTACGCCAAGGGCACGATCCAGGAGGCCGGCTCGTCGTTCAAGCCGTTCGACCTGGTGGCCGCGCTCAAGGCGGGCAAGGGCATCGGCGACACCTACGACGCCACCCCGCGCAAGATCGCCGGCGTCGAGGTCCGCAACGCGGGCAACACCACGTGCGGCAAGCAGTGCCCGATCAAGCAGGCCATGAAGGAGTCTCTCAACACCGTGTTCTACGACATGGTGGCGGGTCCGGAGGGCACGGGCACCAAGGCCGTGGCCGACGCGGCGCACGCGGCGGGCATCCCGAAGGTCGTGCGGGTCGGTGGCGCGGAGAAGCAGACCCTGGTCGGTGAGGGCGGCAACCCGCCCACCGCCGGTATCGCCATCGGCGCGGACAGCGCGCAGGTGCGGCCGTTCGACATGGCCTCGGCGTACGCGACGTTCGCGGCCCGCGGCATGTACCGCCAGCCGTTCTTCGTCTCGAAGGTCGTCGGTCCGACCGGTGACGTCCTCTTCCAGCACGTCGACCAGGCGGTGCCGGCGTTCGACCCGGTGGAGACGAAGAGCCGCGACATCGCCGACAACGTCACGGAGACGCTGAAGGCGATCCCGTCCGGCGCCATCGCGTGTGCCGGCGGCCGCCCGTGCGCCGGCAAGACCGGTACGCACGAGCTCCCCGGCAGCCTCGACCAGAACTCGAAGGCCTGGATGGTCGGCTACACGCCGCAGCTGTCCGCCGCCGTGTGGGTCGGCAAGGACCAGGGCAACGTGGCCATCAAGGACAAGACCGGCAAGGCCGTCTTCGGTTCCGGTCTCCCCGGCCTGATGTGGAAGAAGTTCATGGACGCGGCACTCGCGAACGCGCAGAAGGAAGCGTTCCCGACGCCGGTCCCGCTCGGCAACTTCAACCCGCCGAAGAAGTCCGACCCGCCGTCGGTGCCGCAGAGCAACAACCAGCCGTCGAGCAACCCCGACAAGCCGTCGCAGACCTCGGAGCCCGGCAAGCCGTCGCAGACGAAGCCGTCCGGCCCCGGCTGCATCCCCGGCATCACCTGCGACCCGTCCGGTGAGCCGCCGGACCCGTCGCAGACGAGGCCGAGGGGCGGTAATCCAGGAGGCTGACCAGTGAAGGGGCCCGGTGCGCAACGCACCGGGCCCCTTCGCTTTCTGCCGTTACCTGGGATGTTGACCACGGCGAAACGGTCTTGGCCGTAACATCCGCCCCGTGCCCAGCAGCCCTGCCGAGCTTCCCGCCGAGTCCTCCGAGAAGGACCTCGCCGAGGACACCGACTCGCTCACGCCCGAGGAGCGCGTCGCACCGACGTGGACCGAGTCACTGGCGCGCGGCCTGAGCAGACCGTTCGGCGGTCCGCTCGGCGAGCACGCGCTGGTCGGCAGGAACTACTTCTGGACGGCCGTGCGGGTGATCCTGATGCTCGCCGTCGTCACGTTGCTGCTGGGGTGGGTGCAGAAGTCGCCGTGCGTCCAGCAGTACGTGGACGACAAGGGCGTCGTGCAGCTCGACTGGCGGGGGAGCCGGCAGTTCGTCGCGCTCTGCTACTCCGACACCGTGCCGCTCTACACGGCGGAACGGCTCGACCAGCAGGGCTCCTTCCCGTACATCACGTCGTGGAAGGACGACGAGGGCAAGCCGACCGAGCACGTCCGGTACATGGAGTACCCGGTCGTCACGGGCTTGTTCATGTGGCTCAACGCGCGCGTTGCGCAGGGCCTCGTGGCGTTGGTGCCCGGTCTGCCGATGACCGTCATCGTGTTCTTCAACGTCACGGCGTTCTGGCTCGCGGTGGCGTGGCTGGTGACGGTGTTCTCGGTGGCCCGCATCGCGCGGCGCCGGACGTGGGACGCGGCGATAGTCGCTGTCTCGCCGTTGGTCATCGTGCACGCGTTCACGAACTTCGACACGATCGCGACGGCGTTCGCCACGGCGGGCATGCTGGCGTGGGCGCGGAAGAAACCCGTGCTCGCCGGTGTCCTGCTGGGGCTCGGTGGTGCGGCGAAGCTCTATCCGTTGTTCCTGCTCGGACCGTTGCTGTTGTTGTGCTGGCGGTCCGAAAGACTCAAGGTCGGTCTCACCACCACTGCGGCGGCCATAGGCGCGTGGGCGTTGGTGAACGCACCGCTGGCGTTGAACCCGGCGTCGCACACGGGCTGGAGAGAGTTCTTCAGGCTCAACACCGAACGCAACGCGGACCCGGACACGCTCTACAACGTCCTCGTGCAGTGGACGGGCTGGCAGGGCTTCGACCCCGGCCTGACGCAGGGACAACCGCCGACGGTCCTCAACACGGTCAGCATGGTGCTGTTCCTGGTCTGCTGCGCCGGGATCGCGTACGTGGCCCTGTCGGCGCCGACCCGGCCGCGGCTGGCCCAGCTCGGGTTCCTCGTGGTGGCGGCGTTCCTGCTGACGAACAAGGTGTGGAGCCCGCAGTACTCGCTCTGGCTGGTGCCGCTGGCCGTGCTCGCGTTGCCGCGCTGGAAGTTGTTGCTGGCGTGGATGACCGTCGACGCGCTGGTGTGGGTGCCGCGCATGTACTTCTACCTCGGCACGGACCACAAGGGACTGCCGATCGACTGGTTCCTCGGCGCCGTGCTGCTGCGGGACGCGGCCGTCATCGCGTTGTGCGTGCTGATCATCAAGGAGATCTACCACCCGGAACGCGACCTGGTGCGGATGGCGGGCGACGACCCGTTGGCGGGTGTGCTGGCCGACGCGCCGGACCGGCCTCTGGTCAAACCCGCACGAGGCGAGCCATTGCACCGAATGCGGTCCCGTTCGGATGCAGGTGATCACCGGAGTCGAACTCCGGACGCAGTCTGAGCGGATCGGCGCCGTCCCGCACGGCGGCGTCGAAGTCGATGGCGTCGGGGAAGGTGGCGCGGATCCACGCGTTCACCTTCTGGCGCTGCTGCTCGCGTTCCTCGGTCCAGGAGAACCAGCCGCGCCACGGCGTGATGGTGCCGACGCGGAACTCCACGCCCTCGTTGCGGCACCGCGCCTGAACGGTCCGGATGCCCGCGATGACGTTCTCGGCGCTGACGCTGTTCTGGATGTCGTTGATGCCGCCGAGCAGCACGACCTTGCGGACTTCCTTGCTGTACAGCACGTCCCGGTAGACACGGGTGACCATCGGCGCGTTGCCCAGCACCACGCCGTTGCCGTTGATGCCGGCGTTGAGCACCGCGTAGTCGGTCTCGACCAGTGACGGCCAGGTGTTCTCGTACCAGCCTTCGGTGATCGAGTCGCCGAACATCACCACGGCGCCCGGTGCGGTGAAGCCCGCGACCTCGACCGCGGAGATGAGGCAGATCTGCTCACGGGTCGAGGTGATCGTGCGGTGCGCACGGGCCTGGCACGGCGTTCCGGCCGGTGTGTACGTGCGGATGTCCAGCGTGTCACGGACGTTGAGCTGCACGGCGTCGCTGTAGACCTCACCGCGCGCACGGATGGTCACGGCTGTGGACCTGTCGAACGTGAGCCGGCGCGTCTCTCCGTCCGCCGTGACGACGACCTCCTGGACGCGGACGGGCTTGGTGCCCAGGAGGTTCGACAGCCTGAGGCGCACCGACGTGCCGCCCGCCGCGAGGTCGACGGTGGTGCGGACGCTCTGGTCCGGCACCGCGCTCGCCTGGGTCGGCACGGCCTGCCACACGGGCAGCCAGCGGATCACCTCCGACCGCACCGGCACGCCGGAGGCACCGCAGACCAGCAGCAACGCCAGCGCGATGATCAGCCTCACGCCTGCAGTCTGCGTCGGGTCAGGCCCCCGCGGCTACCGGTTTGCGGACGAACTTCAGATCTTCGTGGTCGTCCTCGGTGACGTCCTTCGACTTCAGGAACACCACGAACAACGCCACGAGCAACGCGGCCCGGCCCCACACGCCGATCATCACGGCCTGCGCGGAGAAGCTGTCGTAGATCCCGGCGGGCTGGCCGAACTCGATCGCCCAGAACCAGCGGAAGATGCCGATGCCCATCGCGAGGTCGACGACGAAGTACGCGAACGCCCACATGAGCCGCACGCGCAACAGCACGAGGAACGGCACCAGCCACAGCGTGTACTGCGGCGAGTGGACCTTGTGCAGCAACATGAAGCCGCACAGCATCGCGCCGGACACCGCGATCCACGGGTAGCTGCCCTCACGCCGGAAGCGGTGCCAGCCGTAGCCCGCGGCGATCGCGAACGAGATCAGGATCGCGATCGGCGAGATCACGCCGACCAACGACTGCATCGGGTCGTCGCCGATGAACGGCCGCAGGCCCCAGTACCAGATCGAGTTCGTGGTGATGTCGACCCGGCGCAGCGACTGGAACTCGAACGACGCCGCCCAGCCGTCGTACCCGGCGATCGCGAACGGCAGGTTGACCAGCACGACCGTGATGATCGAGGCGAGGCCGACCTTGATCGCGCCGGCGACGTCGACCTTCTTGCCGTTCGGCATCTCCTGGCCGCGCCAGCCACCGGTGGCGACGAAGAGCATCAGCGGCAGCACGAACGCCGCCGGGTAGACCTTGAACGCGAACCCGAGGCCCAGCAGAACGGACGCGACCACCGCTCTCTCGACCAGCGGCCGGTTCCAGCGGTGCACCACGAAGACCGCGGCGACCGAGCACAGCACGACCGGCAGGTCCCAGTTGTGGAACGCGTAGAGGATCAGCGGTGGACCGATCGCCCACAGCAGGGCGCGCCAGCGGGCGAGCTTGCCCAGCAACCAGCCCGTGAGCAGGCCCATCGGCGCCATCAGCAGCGACGAGTAGAGCAGGTACTCCGCGTCGTTGTGCGCGAAGATCGCGCCCGCCCAGATCAGCAGGCCGGAGAGCACCGGGTACTCGACCGTGCCCCCGATGAGGGTGCCCTTGTCGTTGATGCTGCCGTCGACGTAGGGGAAGACGTGGCGGTCGATGTCGCGCCCGATCCAGAGGTGCTGGATGTCGGAGTAGCAGACGTCTTCCTTGTTGCGTTCGTCGTAGTCGGGCTGCGTGCGGCCCCACTGGTCGAACGACGGACCGGTGCAGCGGTCCTTGTTGATGAAGCCGAGCAGCAGCGTGAGCCCGCACAGGAGCACGAGCACGACGGCGGCGGCGCTGCCGAAGCGGTTCGCGAAACGCCGGGCGTCGCCTCGCTCGGGCGTCACGCTCACCACCTCGTGCACGGTGTTCACCGGCCGGCGCGGTCGCGCAGGAAGGCGATGTCTTCCGCCTGGCCCTCGTCCGGTGTCTCCACCACGACGGGGCACCCGGCGGTGGCGACCACGGCCGCCAGCTGGTCGGCGTCGATGGTGCCAGTCTTGATGTTGTCGTGCCGATCGCGCGCCGAACCGAACTCGTCCTTCGAGCTGTTGAGGTGCACGAGGTCGATGCGGCCGGTGATGGCTTTCACCCGTTCGACGATGCCGACCAGGTCCTCGCCCGCCGCGAACGCGTGGCAGGTGTCGAGGCAGAAGCCGGAGCCGAACTCGCCGACCGCGTCCCAGAGGCGCTTGATGTTGTCGAACGAGCGCGCCATCGCGTTGTCGCCGCCCGCGGTGTTCTCGATCAGCACCGGGACCGCGAAGCCGCCGTCGGCGACCTGCCGTTCGAAGAACTTGCGCCAGTTCGCGAAGCCCTCTGCCGGGTCCTCGCCCTTGGTGACGTGGCCGCCGTGCACGATCAGGCCCTTGGCACCGACCGCGGCAGCCCCCTCCGCGTGCTGGATCACGTTCTTCCTGGACGGAATCCGGATCTTGTTGTTCAGCGACGCGATGTTGATCAGATACGGCGCGTGGATGAACACCTCGAGGTCGGAGGCGAGCAGGGCCTCCGTCTGCGGGTGGGGCTGGGGCTTCTTCCAGCCTTGGGGATCGGACAGGAAGAACTGGACGACTTCGGCCCCGCGTTCGGCAGCGGCGCCGACCGGGTCGTCGTCGCGTACATGGGCCCCGATGCGCATAACGCAGGAGGGTAGTCGTCGTCCCTAACGTCATCGCAGCCGCCGCCGATAGGAGTAATTGCGAAAACTGGGGGTGGTCCGCGTCACCACCAGGACCTACGGTCGTTACTAGAGAGTAGGAAAGGGGTTCGCATGAGGCTGTTGAGCGTCGCCGCCACGGCGCTGCTGGCCCTGGCGTCCGCTTCGGTGGGCGGGGTCGCGCACGCGGCTGATCCCATCGTGGTCGGGAGCTGTGCCACGTCCGTGCAGGGCGCGCCCGGCACTCCCATCTCTCTGAGTCCGAGTGCCGTGACGCAGCCGATCACCGACCTCGTCCGCGCCGTTCCGCTGCTCGGGCCGCCGCTCGCTGAACCGTTCCAGAAGGCGTTCGCGCAGGCCAAGCCCATGCCGATCGGCGCGGTGCAGCTCGGGACGCAGACCATTTCCGGCGCGACGATCGCCAACGCGGTGATGGTCGAGGTCAACAAGATCCCGCTGCTCGGGCCGATCCTCGGCACGCTCGACAAGACCGTGCGGCAGACGCTGACGCAGGGCTGCCAGGTGACCGTCGTCGGCGTGAACGCGGTCGCGGCGCCGATCCAGGACGGGGCCAAGGCCGTCGGCGACGCCTCTCAGAACGCCGTGGGCGGGCTCATCCCGGGCGCTCCGAAACCGCCTGGTCAGCAGCCTCCCGGTGGTCAGCCGGGGACCCAGCCCGGAACGCAGCCGGGCACGCAGCCCGGTGTGCCCGGCGTCGGAGCCGGTGCGCCCAGCAACCGCGACTTCTCGCTGTACCCGATCGGTTCGAACTTCGGGCGCGTGCCGCTGTTCAGCTACGGCTCGCTGCCGTTCGCGATGCCCGGCCTGTACTCGCCGTCCCCCGGCGTCCGGTACGGCTCGCCGGTGCCGCGCGCGTCCAACGGCACCGGCATCGAGGGCGACTCGGTGCAGGCCGCCGGTCGCGCCACGGCGTTGCCCCGGCTCTCGGGACCCGGCGGCGTCGGTGCTCCGGTGCTGGTCGCGGTGCTGATGCTGGCGCTGGTCACGGGCGCGCTGGTGCGGACCTGGGTGCTCCGCCGCACCCCTGCGTAGTCGCCGGACGCGCTCTGTTAACCTTTGTCAGTTGCTGACGCGACGACCCTCCTGCCACGGAAAGCCCGTGGCCGCGAGTCCACAGGAGGTGAGTGGTCCTCATGCGTCATTACGAAGTGATGGTCATCCTCGACCCCAGTCTCGACGAGCGCACGATCGCGCCGTCTCTCGACACGTTCCTCAACGTCATCCGCACCACGGGCGGAAACGTTGAGAAGGTCGAGGTATGGGGCAAGCGCCGGTTGAGCTTCGAGATCAACAAGAGCAGCGAAGGCATCTACGCCGTGCTCGACCTGACCTCGACGCCTGACGCGGTGAAGGAACTGGACCGCCAGCTCGGTCTGCAGGAGACGGTGCTCCGGACGAAGGTCCTGCGCCGCGAGCCCGCCAAGTCGGCCGCCAAGGCCTGACGAACCTGAATTAGGGGAGCTCCCAAGACATGGCTGGTGAGACGACGATCACGGTGGTCGGGAACCTGACTGCCGACCCCGAACTCCGCTTCACCCAGAGCGGTGCCGCGGTGGCCTCCTTCACGGTGGCCTCCACGCCCCGCACCTTCGACCGCCAGTCCGGCGAGTGGAAGGACGGCGAAGCGCTGTTCCTGCGGTGCAACGTGTGGCGTCAGGTCGCCGAGAACGTGGCCGAGTCGCTCACCCGCGGTTCGCGAGTGCTCGTCTCCGGACGGCTGCGCCAGCGTTCCTTCGAGACGAAGGAAGGCGAGAAGCGCACCGTCGTGGAGCTTGAGGTCGACGAGATCGGCCCCTCGCTGCGCTACGCGACCGCGAAGGTCAACAAGGTCAGCCGTGGAGACGGCGGCGGTGGCGGCGGCTTCGGCGGCGGCGGCGGTCAGCAGTCTCGCGGCGGTGGCGGCGGCGCGCCGGCAGACGACCCGTGGGGTTCCGCCCCGCCGGCCGGCTCCGGTGGCTTTGCCGACGAGCCCCCCTTCTAGACCGAACCGCACCGGTCATCCAGTACTTCACACATCGCGTATCCAGGAGTTAGAGACACATGGCCAAGCCGCCTGTGCGCAAGCCCAAGAAGAAGGTCTGCGCCTTCTGCAAGGACAAGAGCGCGTCCCTGATCGACTACAAGGACACGACGCTGCTCCGCAAGTTCATCTCGGACCGCGGCAAGATTCGTGCCCGCCGCGTCACGGGCAACTGCTCGCAGCACCAGCGCGACGTCGCTGTTGCCGTGAAGAACGCCCGTGAGATGGCCCTGCTGCCCTACACCTCGACCGCTCGCTAAGAAAGGGGACATTCGCGATGAAGCTCATCCTCACCGCTGACGTTTCCGGCCTTGGTGCTCCCGGCGACATCGTCGAGGTCAAGGACGGCTACGGCCGCAACTACCTGCTCCCGCGTGGTCTCGCGATCGTCGCGACCCGTGGCGCGCAGAAGCAGATCCAGGTCATCACCCGCGCGCAGGACACCCGCCGCGTGCGCGACCTGGACCACGCCAAGGAGATCAAGGCCGCGCTCGAGGGTCTGGGTGGCGTCACCCTGACCGCGAAGGCCGCCTCGGGCTCCAAGAAGCTGTTCGGCTCGGTCACCAACGCGGACGTGGCGGCTGCCGTCAAGTCCGCCGGTGGTCCGGTGCTGGACAAGCGCGCCATCGAGCTGCCGGGTCACATCAAGACCACCGGCAAGCACTCGGTGACGGTTCGCCTCCACCCCGAGGTCACCGTCGCCCTGCCGCTGGTTGTCACGACCGGCGAGTAAGTGCTCTTTGGGCCTTGATCACCACCCTTTGGTGGGGATTGCCCACGGTTGCGTTTGCTGAAGCGCTGCCTACCCGGAATGCTCCGGGTGGGTGGCGCTTTCGCTCGTTCGGACCAGTGCGTACCTGTCCACGTCCTGTGGATAAACCGCAGGTTTACCGACGCCGCGACACGCCGACGAGAGTGTTTTTCGCGACACGCCGAGGGTGTGCCGCACAACTTTTTCCACAACTTGTACACAGCCCTTGAGCTGGGGTTATTTCTGTCACTCCACCGGTTGTCAACAGGTTGTCCCCAGCGCCCCCACCCCTGTGAGCAACCATCCACAGGTTGTCCCCCAGTTGTCCACAGGACGATCCACACGCTGGTTTGCTTGCTCCGGACGGGTCCCTCTAGCGTCGCCACCAGGGCGCCGCCGTCGCACAGCGTGGCCGCCCGAAATTGTCGGTGCCGCGCGGTACAACTAGGGGACTCAGGCACCGGCTTCTCGACTCTTCGCAGGGGTGATTCAGCAGTGGCGCTCGTGGACGACCGGGGCATGGCGGAACCCGCTTTCGAGCGCCAGCCGCCTCAGGACCTGGCCGCGGAGCAGTCCGTGCTGGGCGGCATGCTGCTCTCGAAGGACGCCATCGCGGACGTCATCGAGGCGCTCGCCCCGAACGACTTCTACCGCCCGGCCCACCAGGCGATCTACGACTGCATCCTCGACCTCTACGGCCGGGGCGAACCGGCAGACCCGATCACCATCTCCGCCGAACTCGAACGCCGCGGCGAGCTGCTGCGCGTCGGCGGCGCCCCGTACCTGCACACGCTGATCGCGACGGTCCCCACGGCGGCGAACGCGGGCTACTACGCCGAGATCGTGGCCGAAAAGGCAGTCCTGCGCCGTCTCGTCGAGGCCGGCACCCGCATCGTGCAGCTCGGCTACAACGGAGCCGAGGGCGCGGACGTCGACGAGGTGGTCGACCGGGCCCAGGCGGCGATCTACGAGGTCACCGACCGCCGCACCACCGAGGACTACGTGGCCCTCGAGGACCTGCTCCAGCCGACGATGGACGAGATCGACGCCATCGCGTCCCGAGGCGGCATCTCCCAGGGCATCCCGACGGGCTTCGCGGACCTCGACGCCCTCACCAACGGCCTGCACGGTGGTCAGATGATCATCGTCGCCGCCCGCCCCGGTGTCGGCAAGGCGCTGGCCCTGAACACCCCGCTGCCCACCCCGTCCGGCTGGACGACGATGGGTGAGGTCTCCGCGGGCTCGTACCTGATCGGCGCCGACGGCCGCCCGACCCGTGTCGTCGCCGCGACCGAGGTGATGACGGGCCGCCCGTGCTTCGAGGTGGAGTTCTCCGACGGCACCGTGATCGTCGCCGACGCCGACCACCAGTGGCTGACCGAGTCGTGCTCCGAGACCGGCGGCTTCTGGGCCATCCGCACCACGGCCCAACTCTTCGAGCGCGTCGGCCTCTGCCGCCAGTACGTGCGCATGTCCTCGGCCTGGGAACTGCCCGCTGCCGCGCTACCGCTGTCGCCGCGCGCGCTCGGTTTGTTCTTGTCGGGCCTCGGTGACCTCGAACTGACCGACGAGGAACTCCGCGTCGCCAAGGACCTCGACGTCGCCGACGACCCGCACATCCCGGCCGCGTACCTGCGCGCGTCGCACAAGCAGCGAGCAGAACTCCTCGCCGCCCTGCAGATCGACGGCCGCTTCGCCCGCCTGCGCCGCGACGTCGACGAACTGACCGCGAGCCTCGGCCGCCACGACCAGGTGGAGATCCTCGCCGTCCGCCCGGTCGCCTCGGTCCCGGTCCGCTGCGTGGAGGTCGACAACCACGACCACCTGTACCTCGCCGGCGAGACCATGATCCCGACCCACAACTCGACGCTGGGCCTCGACTTCGCCAGGTCGTGCTCGGTGAAGCACGGCATGACCAGCGCCATCTTCAGCCTGGAAATGAGCCGCACCGAAATCGTCATGCGCATGCTCTCCGCCGAGGCGCGCATCCGCCTCAGCGACATGCGCGGCGGCACGATGAGCGACGACGACTGGACCCGCCTGGCCCGCCGGATGAGCGAGATCAGCGAAGCGCCACTCTTTGTCGACGACAGTCCGAACCTGACGATGATGGAGATCCGGGCCAAGGCCCGTCGGTTGAAGCAGCGCCACGACCTGAAGCTCGTCGTGGTCGACTACCTCCAGCTGATGTCGTCCGGCAAGAAGACCGAGTCGCGCCAGCAGGAGGTTTCGGAGTTCTCCCGAAATCTGAAGCTGATCGCCAAGGAGCTTCACGTGCCGGTGATCGCGATCTCGCAGCTGAACCGTGGTCCTGAGCAGAGGACGGACAAGCGGCCGATGCTGTCCGACCTTCGTGAGTCCGGGTCGCTGGAGCAGGACGCTGACATGGTCATTTTGGTTAACCGGCCGGATGCTTGGGAGCGGGATGACCCGCGGGCCGGTGAGGCTGACTTGATCATCGCCAAGCACCGTGCTGGGCCTACTGCGACCATCGTTGTGGCGCATCAGTTGCACTACTCGCGGTTTACTGACCTGGCCCAGACCTGATCCCGTCGCCTTTGGCGGTGGTTGCGTTGGGGTGCAAAGACTTTCGACGGACGGGTCATTTCATCGCCGCTTCGCGACGATAGAGATTGGGGCTTGACTTCGGGGCCCTTGCGAGGCGCTGGTCGGACCGGAAAGGCCGGGCTGAAAAGCGCCCGGCCGAGCCACGAGTGGTAGCACCTCGCACCCAAAGTCAAGCCCCAATCTCGTTGGTGCGTGGCTGGGTTTGTGCTGGTACGTCACCTCACGCGCTGCACGTGTGGCCTGAGAGGGACGGCTCGCCTTCGGCATTGCGTTGGGTGGGTGCGCTCAGGTGCGTGGGGTTAGGCCTCGTAGGGCCGTGTCCACCACCTTGTGGGCGTAGGCGCTGGTCAGCGGTTCTGTGCGGTGCAGCCAGCGGGTGAGGATCGGGGCCCAGATCAGGTCCACCGCCACGTCCAGGTCCACGTCGTCTGCGATGTGGCCTGCTGCTTGGGCTGCTTCCAGGCGTGCCCTTTTGAGGGCGCGCATCGGCGCGTCGAGTCTGGTGGCGTAGTCGGCGGCCAGGGTTTGGTCGTGGACCACCTCGGTGTGCATGGCTCGCATTGCCTGGTCCAGGGCCGGGTCGTTCAGTTCGTCGACGGTGGCGTCGAGGACCGACTTCAGGTCTGTGGCCAGGTCGCCTGTGTTCGGGAGTGATGCTGCTTCGCCGTCTCCTGCCAGGGACAGGAAGGCGTCGAAGAGGAGTGCGCCCTTTGTCGGCCACCAGCGGTAGATGGTTTGTTTGCCCACGCCTGCCGCTTTGGCTATGGCGACCATCGTGACGTTGGGGTAGCCGATCTCGCTGACCAGCGTCAGGGCCGCGGTGAGGATGGCTCGTCGGGACGCGTCGCTGCGGCGGGCTGGGTCTGGGGCGACCTTGGTGGGCACTCGGCGAACTTAGCAGGGGGCGAGACGAGACGTCTTGTCTCGTTGACAAAGTCGAGGGCAAGAGGCATGCTTCCGTCCAACGAGACGAGACGTCTCGTCTCGTTGGAGCTGAGGGAGAAGCAGATGAACGTCGCTGGGGCTCGGGTTTGGTTTGTCACCGGTGCCAGCCGTGGGCTGGGGCGGGCGTTCGCGGAGGCTGCGCTCGGTGTCGGTGATGTGGTGGTCGGGGTGGCTCGGGACGTGTCCAGGTTGGACGACCTCGTCGCGAAGCACCCGGACAGGCTGATGGCGCTCGCCGTTGACGTCACGGATCGGGAGCGGGTGTTCGATGCCGTTGACCAGGCGGTGGGGCGGTTCGGGCGGCTTGATGTCGTGGTGAACAACGCTGGGGTGTTGCACGCCGGGATGGTCGAGGAGTTCAGCGAGGCCGAGGCTCGGGCTCAGATGGAGCTCAACTTCTTCGGGGCGTTGTGGGTCAGTCAGGCGGTGATGCCGCAGCTGCGGGCGCAGCGGGGTGGGCACCTCTTGCAGATCTCCAGCATTGGGGCGCTTGGGGGTTTTCCCAGTACCGGGTTGTACAGCGCCAGCAAGTTCGCCTTGGAAGGGATGAGTGAGGCGTTGGCTGCCGAGGCCGCGCCGTTCGGGGTCAAGGTCACCATCGTGCAGCCCGGTGGGTACTGGACTGATCTCTATGCGAGCAGCAAGGCGACCGAGCCCAATCCGGTTTATCGGGAGCTGCGGGCTGAGTTGGAGAAGCAGTGGGCCGAGGGGTCCGTGGACAGTGAGCCTCGGTTGGCTGCGGAGGCGGTGATGAAGCTGGTCGACGCCGACGAGCCGCCGCTGCGCCTTCTCCTGGGGAGCATGGTTTTTGATGTTGCGTTCTCCCTGTCCCAGCAGCGGATGGAGACGTGGGCCGCGTGGGAGGAGACGAGTCGGGCGGCGGAGAAGGCCGTGCCCGACCCCAACGCGTAGCGGCACTCACCCGTCGTGGTGGTGGTGCTGGTCAAGTGGCACGGGGCTCGGCTAGAACCGGAGGGTGCTGCACGACCCGCTCACGGGGCTACCCGGACACGCGTTGCTGCTCGACCGCCTGGAGCAGGCGCTCATTCGGGCGCGCACGCGGGGCACGCTCATCACGGTGGTGTTCGTCGACGGGCCCGAGGACGTGATCTTGGCGGCCCGGCAGTTGCGGAACGGGCTGCGGGCCGACTTCACGGTGGCTCGGTACAGCGACGCGGTGCTCGCGGTGCTGGCGGAGCACGACTTCGGGGACGGGGAACCCATCGCCGAGCTCATCAGGCAGTTGGTGGGGGACAGTCCGCACGTGCACTGGGTGACCAGCGACGGGGACGCGCTGCCGCACGAAGTGATCGAGACAGCGCGAAATCCCCCGGAACGGCACTGAGCCCCAGCGACACCGTCGTGTCGCTGGGGCTCAGTTTCTTACCGGAGGAGGGTGTTGCGTCTAGCGGGTGTTACTTACAGCAGGCCGGACACCGTCTTGAAGACGGTGGCCGTGTCCAGCGCGGACAGCGCCGGGGCACCGAACGGCAGCTGCGGCAGCGCGCGCTCGTCGGCCTGCGGGGCCAGGCCCTGGGTCGGGTTCAGGTTGAGACCCGAGAGGGAGGCCGGGCCGTCGACCGGGAGCGTCGGCAGCGAGCGCTCGGTCGGCAGGGCGGGCAGCTGGACCGGCACCGGCAGGGCCGGGGCGGTCACGGGCAGGGACGGCAGCGAACGCTCGGTGGCGGTGGCCGGGACCAGGTCCTTGGCACCGTCGAGCAGCTGGCCGAGCGGCAGGCCCTGGACGTTCGGGGACAGGCTCGCGAGGCCACCGTTCACCGGCAGAGCGGTGCGCTCCTGCGCCACACCGGGCAGCGCGGGGACGGGCAGCGTGCCGGCCATCGCGGTCAGGTCAGCCGGGTTCGGGAACTGGTTGACCGGCAGCTTGCTGTCGAGGCCGTGGAAGGTCGGAACCTGGTTGGCCTTCAGCAGGCTGTCGACGCCCTTGGGGAGCTCGAGGCCCTTGAGCTGCGCGGCGCGCAGGGTGCCGTCGGTGTCCTCGCCGGTGAGCTGCGTGTCGTCGCTCGTGCCCAGCGTGGTCGCCTGGCCGACGACCTCGACGGGGATGCGCGCGACCTTGGCCGCCGCCTCGACCGGAACGGTCATCTCGCGGGCGGTCAGCGGGCCGGAGCCCTCGGTCAGCATTTCGCCGCCGGCCTGCGTGTACGACGACTTGTCGGTGACCGTCGTCGCGTTGCCCGCAGCCGCGACCGCGTCCGCGTAGACGCCGGCGAAGGCGTTGGCGGGGACGTGGATCAGGTTGCCGGACACCGAGGCGTCGTCGGCCGTCGAGTAGCTGTCGGCACCCGAGATGACGTTGGTGTCGGACACCACGTCGGAGTTGGTGATGCCGGCCGCGGCGACCGTGTTGCCCGGCACCGCGGGGAGAACGGCCGGCTGCGCGCCGATCAGGTTGCCCGAGACGGCACCCTTGTCACCGTTGCTGTTGACGTCGCCACCGGCGACGGACGACAGCGAGTTGGTGGAGAAGGCGTCGACGTTGCTGCCGCCGCCGACCGACCAGCCGAGCACCTGGGTGCCGGTGGCGACCGGAGCCGACACGACGTTGCCCGCGATGGAGCCCGTCTCGCCGGTGGTGATGGCGTCGCCGCCGGCCTTCATGTCGGTGGCGTTGTCACCGGTCGTCTTGTTGTTGCCGACCAGGGTGGCACCGTCGGCGAAGACCTGGGCCGGCGTCGAGGTCGGGACCTGGACGATGTTGCCGGCGACCGAGCCCTTCTTGCCGGTGGCCTGGGGGTTGTCGCCCGCGATGACGCGGGTGTCGTTCGCGGTGTCCGACGTCGTGTTGCCGACGAGGCCGGCGGTGACCGCGAAGACCTGCGGCGCGGCGGCCGTCGGGGCGGTCACGATGTTGCTGGCGACCGTGCCGTTGTCGTCTTCGGTGTTCGGCTTGCCGCTGGAACGGACCGACTTGGTCTCGTCCGCGGAGCCCGACGCCTGGCCACCGAGGGTGCCGGCGATGCCGTAGACCTCGGCCGGGGTGGCAACGGGGGTCTGGGCGATGTTGCCCGAGATCACCGAGTCGTTGCCGGTGGTGCCCTGGTAGCCGCCCGTCTCCGAGTCGACGTCGTTGATGCAGGTGCCCGCTGCCTGGCCGGCCAGCGTCGCACCGTTGCCGCACACGTCCACGGCCGTGGCCGGGGGGACGTCGGCGATGTTGCCGGAGAGGACCGACTTGTCGCCGAGGGTGTAGACGTCGCCACCCGCGTTCGAGGTGACCTCGTTCGAGTGGTCGGTCAGCGCGTTGCCGACCAGGGACGCGCCGTTGCCGCCGACCGAGGTGGGCAGCGAGACGGGCACACCGGCCACGTTGCCGGCAGCGGTGGAGCCGCGGCCGTCGGTGTGGATGTGGCCACCGGCGTCGGACCAGTTCGAGGTGTCGCTGACGGCGGCGGCGTTGCCACCGACGGCGGCGGCGTTGTCGTCCACCGTGACGGGGCCCGCGAGGGCGGGGGCCACGACGTTGCCGGCCAGCGTGGCCGGGTCACCGTTGGTGTCGGTCTTGCCACCGGCGATCGCGGTGCCGGTCTGCACCGAGTCGGTGCCGGAGTTGCCCGCACCCGCGGCGGAGTTGCCGTTGACCTCGGCCAGCGGAGCCAGCGGGATCGGCACGGCGTTGCCGGACAGCGAGCTGCTCTTGCCGCTCGTCCACACGTCGCCCTCGGAGGACGCGAACGTGTCGGCGGTCGAGTTGGCCTGCGCGATGCCGGCCGCGCCCACACCGTTGCCGGTGATCTGGACGGGGGTCGCACCCTGCTCGGCGACGACGTTGCCGGAGAGGGCGCCGCGGTCACCGTTGGTGGTGATGTCGCCGCCGGTCGTCGAGACCTGCTCGGCGGCGGTGTTGGTGGTGGCGTTGCCACCGGCCGCGATGGCGTTGCCGGTCAGCTGGACCGGGAGCACGTGGTTGACGGCGACGACGTTGCCGGCAAGCGCCTGGCCCGCGCCGTCCGTGACGATGGTGCCGTCGCGGTGCGTGTGCTGCGAGCAGTCAGCGGTCGCGTCGGTGTTCGCGAGGACCGCGATCGCGTTGCCGCAGATGTTGATCGGCACATCGACGTGCGCCTGGATCGTGTTGCCGCGGACGAGGTTCTGCAGGGGCGTGCCCTGCAGGCGCTCGCCGGCCTGACGGACCAGCGGGTTCGCGACGGGCGACGCCGTGCGGGTGGGCACCGCGCTGGTGACGCGGTCCGTGCTGATCGTGCGGTCGACCTTGGGGAGAGTGATCTCCCGAACCGGAGTGGCCAGCTTGTTCTGGTCCGCCTTGAGCGGGACCGAAGCGGCGACGTCGACGGCCGGCGGGGCTGCGTCCGGGTCGACGTTCTCCTGGGCAGAAGCGATGCCCGTACCGAGCATCAGCAAACCACCAGTGACAAACGCGGTCTGAAGTCCGCGCTTTGCCCAGGTCTGCATTAGATCTCCTTTTTCCAAATTCCCGTTCAGAAAAACGGGGGTTCATGGGAGGTGGGGCCGAGAACGCGCAGGGGAAGGCGCGTCTTTCACCGGGGGAATCGCACGCGGTGATCGACCGTAAGGAGCGCAAGAAAAAAGCGCGTCGGTCGAATTCCGGACAGCCGTGGGGAGGAGGGCTGTCGCGGACCGCGCGCTGTGATCAGTCGGGGTTGATACCGGGCTGCTTGCCCGGCGTCACGGTGACCTCGTCGGTGGACGGCGCGAGAGCAGCCGTCGACGAGGTGCCGTGAGCGTTGCCGGGAGCAGCGAGAGCAGCGATCAGGCTGCCCTTGGAAGAGCCAGAACCGTCGTGGCACGAGGAGCACTGCACCGGCGCGGGGGCCGGGACGGGCAACTTCGGCAACGGGTTGCTGGGCAGGGACGGACTCTGTTCGGAGGGCACGACGAAGTTGTTGTGCTCCAACAGGTCAGTCCACGATGCACCGGAAGGTGCGGTGTACTGCGGAACCACCGGGTCCGCCGACTGAGCGGCTTCGGTGGCGGGAGCCGGGATCTCCGGGAACGTCACGTCGAGCATCCGCGCTTCGGCGGGTGCCTGCGTCTGACCGATCCTGGTGACCTGCGGCAGGATGCGCTCGGCGATCTGTTCGACCGCCTGCTGGACCTGCACGTTCGGCAGGGCGGCGCGAGCCTTCTCCTGCTCGGCGCGCAAGGTCTCGTCGATCTTGTGCACTGCCTTGGCAGCCGGAACGACGACGACCGGCAGCTTCTCGTCGCTGGACGCGACGACCTTGCTGACGATGTCGAACTGCTGCGTGTCAGCGCCTTCGGCCGCGTGGGCCGAGGACGTGCCGAGTGCCCACGCAACGGCCGTTCCCGCGATCGCTCCACCGACGGCGAGCAGCGCACGGGTGGCGAACCGGCGCATGCCGGACGCTCCCGTCTTCGCTCGCAGATCAGCGGAGAACAACGCAGGAAACCTCGCTACTCGGGTGGCACTGAAGGGAATCGCCGACGATCAAGATCAAGCTGATCAAGTCGACGTCGGCGACTCTGCCAGTCCATCCACCCCGAATGCACGCTCTGAGCGCCCGGTTAACTACATCGTGTGAACGCCTCGCCTGGAATCGTGCGGAATTACACGCGTTTAAGAACGCGTGCAGCTCCCGCAGCAGCAGTAGAAGCGAGCACCCAACCCACGGCCACGAGCAACGCCGCGATCCATTGGGACGCGCCGGTGAACTGCCATTTCCCGTCCTGACCGAAGTCGATGATCGGGATCAGCAGGTCGAGCGCGAGCAGCGCGGCGTTCCAGACCGGGTCCTCGTCCTTGTTGAGCCGGACCATGGGATGCCAGTTGAACCAGAGCGCGCCGACGAGCCAGAAGACGGCGAGCCAGCAGATCGCGAGCCACGGCCGGTAGCCGTACCCGACGGTGAAGCGCTGCACCATGCCCCAGACCCGCCCGGCCCTGCCGAGTTCCGAGTAACGACGGCGCTGCTTCTCCAGCTGGACCTTCTGCGCGAGTTCCTCTTCGCCGCCCTGCTGGTAGACGGCGGCGAGCTGCTCGTACGGTCCGGGCGCGAAGTCCGGCTGCACCTTCAGCAACCACTTCAACCGCGTCTGCACCGGCACGTCCGGGTCTGCGGTGATGCCGGCGAACTCGAAGTCGTCCACGGCGACGCCACCTCTGGCGTCCCACAACCCCGGCCCGTCGGTCACCGACACCGCCTTGAGGCGGCTCAGCACGACCTTGCCCTTGGGCTCCTGGCCCTCGGGGATGTGCAGCCGGAACTGGTGGACCGTCAGGCCGTAGGCGTTGAGCGCGATGTCGGCGGCGGTCGAGCCGAGGTGCGAGTCGCTGAACGTGGCCATCTTGCCGACCTCGCCCAGCCTGATCCGCACACCGCCGACGGCCGTGAACCCGCGACTGCACAGCAGGTCCTTGCCGATCGTGATGGCGCGAGCGTCCAGCGACGGCTTCTGCGTGCCGTTCGGCCGCAGGCGCGGGAGGGTCAGTTCGGCCCCGGACAGGTCGAGCGTGGAACCGATGTTCGCGTTCTGCAGGCGGATCGAACCCTTGGCCTTCAGCTCGCGCAGGAAGAGCGTGCCTCCTATCTGGAGGCGGTCGGCGAACAGGACGTCGATGCCCGGCCCGTGCAACGAGACGCCGGACATGCTGGCGCTGCCCATGATGGTCGCGTTGGACAACCGCACCTGGCCGTAGGTCTGGAGGGCCGGGCAACGGGTGCCCGCGCCGTTGACCGCACTGCGCGCCTCGACGTCACCGCGCACCTGCATGCCGTCCGCGTGCAGCGCGACGGGGATGCGGTTGGTGACGTCACCGGCGAGTTCCTCGGCGACGTCGCGCGGCCCGATCACCGCGCCGGACAGCCGCAGGTACCCGCCGACGCTCGCGTTGGGCAGCCGGACCGTGCCGGTGCTGGTGAACCCGTCGTCGAGCTCGACGTTGCCCTCGACCCGGATGCGGTCGGCCACCAGCGTCGCGGCCTCGTCCGCCGACCCGTGCGGCAGCACCAGCACCTGGTTGTCGA
The DNA here is from genome assembly GCF_043632865.1 of Lentzea sp. JNUCC 0626. NCBI lineage: Bacteria > Bacillati > Actinomycetota > Actinomycetes > Pseudonocardiales > Pseudonocardiaceae > Lentzea > Lentzea sp. JNUCC 0626. Next base: position 7,351,756 of record NZ_CP171635.1, on the reverse strand, counting down.
TGCGGTGGGTGGAGTGCAGGCGGGCGCCGGTGAACTCGACGTTGCCGCCAACCCGCGCGCCGTCGAAGAGCACCCGGCCGTCCGCCGTGAACCGGCCGCCCTCGGCGTTGCAGAAGACGTTGCCGACGACGACGAGCCCGGACGCGTCGAGGGCGTCCTTGCCGGTGTTGATCAGCCGCGCGCCGCCGAGGTGCACGCTGCCGCCGACGTTCGCGCCTCTGAGCCTGACCTCGCCCTGCGCGCGCATGGCGATGGCCTGGAGGGATCCGCTGACTCTGAGGCGTGCACCCAGGAGTGCGTGGTGGGTGTTGGAGCGCAGCACGGCGCCGGCGAGCCTGAGGGTGCCGTCCACCGCCGCGTCGGTGAGGTCGACAGTGCCGGTGCACGTGAAGCCGGCTTCGAGGACCAGGTCGCTGAAGACCCTGAGGTTGCGGCCTTGCAACCCCGGGACGCGGGTGCCGCGGAGCCTCAGGCCGATCAGCCGCGCCATGCGGAGGTCGAGCGGTTCTTCGAAGGTGCAGTGGGTGAGGTCGATGACGCGGGTGACGCGCGTGCCCTCGAGTTCGAACTTCCCGGTGATCCGCGCGTTGCGGAGCCTCAAAGCGGGTAGTCCCTTGCGCGGCACGCGGTACAAACCGGTCAGCAGACCGGTGAGCACCTCGCCGCGGGCGCTCTGTCCGGTGAGGTCGATCTCGATGCCGCCGGCGTAGGCGCTCGCGACCTGGCGCTCGACTTCGGTCAAGTCTTCCGGCTTGATCACTACGTCCTCCCCCTGACGAGTCGGATCATCCCTGGTGGAGTTCCGGCTTGGCGAGGGTCCGAACAGTTAAGTTGAGGTCCATGAGCACGCCGGAGTCGGAGATCAGCAACCGCGTTCCGAAGCTGCTGCGGGTGAGCGCCGCGCTGAGCTGGCGGTTCGTCGTGGTGATCGCCGCGTTGTACGTCGTCGCGTACGTGTTCGGCTTCCTCGCGTCGATCGTGATCCCCGTCGCAATCGCCCTGCTGCTCGCGGCTCTGCTGTCGCCGGGGGTCACGAAGCTGGTCGAGTGGCGGGTGCCGCGCGGGGTCGCGACGACCGTGATGATGATCCTGGGCATCGGCGTGCTGGGTGGCGTGCTGACGTTCGTGATCAGCGAGTTCTCGCGCGGTCTGCCGGAGTTGCAGACGCAGGTGGCTGCTTCTTTGGACACCATTCAGAAGTGGCTGAAGGACGGGCCCGCGCACCTGTCGGACCAGCAGCTGCAGGGGTACGTCAACGAGATCGTTCGGACGATCAAGGAGAACCAGGCTGAGATCACGTCTGGTGCGTTGACCACTGCGGCGACTCTGGGTGAGTTGCTGACCGGGTTGTTGCTGGCTCTGTTCACGCTGATCTTCTTCTTGCACGACGGGGACGGGATCTGGCGGTTCGTCACGCGTGCAGTGCCTCGGGACGTGCGTCAGCGTGTGGACGTTGCCGGGCGTCGCGGGTTCGGGTCGCTCGTGTCCTATGTGCGGGCCACGGCTGTGGTCGCCATCGTGGACGCCGTTGGTGTCGGTATCGGGTTGGCGATCATCGGGGTGCCACTCGTGGTGCCGCTTTCCGCGTTGGTGTTCCTCGGGGCGTTCATTCCCATCATCGGTGCGGTGTTCACGGGTGCTGTGGCTGTGTTGATCGCGTTGGTGACCAACGGGCCTATTGCTGCGCTGGTGGTGCTGGCCGTGTTGATCGGTGTCATGCAGTTGGAGTCGCACGTTCTGCAGCCCTTGTTGTTGGGGCGTGCGGTCAAGCTGCACCCGTTGGCCGTGGTGCTGGCGATCGCCGGTGGGTTGGTTACCGGTGGGATCGCCGGGGCGTTGCTGGCGGTGCCGTTGCTGGCGGTGCTGAACTCCGGGATCCGGTCGCTGGTGTCCGATGCGGACGCGGATCAGGAGCCTGAGCAGGTGGACGTGCTGAATCCGCAGGACACGGCGCCGAAGGACGACAAGAGCGAACGGGTCAAGGAGCTCTGAGGGTGCGGACGGGGTCGTTCGACTACACGATCGAAGGTCTCGGCACGGTCGCGTCGGCGGTGGACCTGATGGCCGACGTGCCGCGGCTGGTGACCATGCACCCGCTGGCGGTCTCGACCGCGGCCGTTGCGCCGGGTCCCGGGGTGCTGCGGAGCACGGCCGTGACGTCGCGGCTGAAGTTCTTCGGGCCGGTCGGGATGCACATCACCTACCGCGCGGACCTGGTGCTGCGCGGTGAGGACGAGGTGGTCACCGTGGCGCACCAGCAGCCTCGGACTACGTTGCGCAGTCACGTCCGGGTGGTTGAGGCCGGGGAGGGGCGGGTGCGGATCGACGTGGGCATCACGTTCGAGTCGCCTGGTCTGCTGTTCTCGTACGGGTTCGGGAAGGCTCGGTTCGCGCACGAGCACATGCGCGCGGAGATCACGAAGTACCTGAACGCCTAAGCCATCGACACCAGGTTGCGGCCGTACGCCTTCGCCGCCAGCAACGCCGCGTCCGCCGCCACCAGCAGGTCCGGCAGCTCGTACCCGAACCGCGTCGTCGTCGACACCCCGATCGACACGGTCAGCCCCTGAAGCTCGTGCGGATTCCCGTCGAACGCCATCGTGGGCACCCGCAGCGCCGCCACCGCCTTCCGCACCCGCTCAGCCACGTGCTCGGCCTCGTCGGGAGTGGCTTCGGGCAGCAGTACGACGAACTCCTCGCCACCGAACCGCCCGACCAGATCGCCGCGCCGGACGGTGCCGCGCAGCAGCAACGAGATCGCGGCCAGAGCAGCATCCCCGGCCAGGTGGCCCACCTCGTCGTTGACCTTCTTGAAGTGGTCCAGGTCTAAGAGCATCACGGCCATCGGGCGGGTACGGCCCGAGCCCTTGGTCAGTTCGTAGCGGGCCCGGCTGTCCCAGTGGACGGCGTTGGCCAGGCCGGTCTTGGCGTCGCGTTGGGCCGAGCGGCGCCATTGGGGGAGTTGGGCCGCTCGTTCCAGCAGTGCCAGCGGCGGGCCGGCGATCAGGGCGTGGACGGCGTTCGAGGTGGCCACGCAGCCCATCAGGCCGCCAATAGACACAGCCACGATGCCCAGGACGGCGTCGATGGGTTCGCCGACGTTCTCCTCGAAGGTGGCGGTGGGGCGGCGGAGCTTGAGACCGAAGGCGATCAGGGCTGCTCTCAACACCAACAAGACGGTGGCGCCCAAGGTCATGAAGAGGAGGTTGCCGTCGACGTCTGCCCAGCCGAGGAGGTAGCGGGTGGTGAAGACGGCCAGGGTGGTGGCGCTCAGGGTGAAGAGCCAGCGGTGGGTTTCCGGGCGTTGGGCCAGCAGGCAGTGCAGCGCCGGGCCGAAGAGGAGCAGCACCATCAGGTTCGGGGGGAGGGCGATGATGCCTGCGGTCAGGTAAGAGAGGTGTGCGGCCCACGGGTTGCGCTCGGTTTCGCCGAGGCGGTGGCTGTACATGGCGCTGCCGATGATCACCAGGCCCGCGGTGCCGGCGATGGCGGCGAACCTGGCGATTTCGGAGGGTGACGGCGTTTCGGACGAAACGATGGCGTAGGTGACGGTCGCCAACGCACACACGTCGATGAACAGCCAGTAGCAGAGCGCGGGCCGTCGCAAAGTCCACACCGGCCAATCGCGCACCCGCATCGCCCCTCCCCCGAACCCGGAGAGCGTCGCACATTCCTCCGTTCGGCAGAAGACGGCCACCTGGGGGTTAGCTGGCACACGTTCACCCGGCAGGATGGTGGCTGAAAGGAGCACAGCGTGCCCAAAGAGCCTGCCGAACGTGTGACGAAGGTGATCGAGGACCCGGCCACGCCCCTGTGGCGCGGGACGATTGCGCTACGCATAGTCACATTCCTCTTCGCGGCGGCGAACGTCCTCGCGAACCAGTCCGGGTACGTCCGGCCGTGGCTGGCGTGGACCACGCTCGGGGTGATGGCGCTGTGGTCCGTCTTCACCAGCCGCGCGTACAGCACGACGTGGGGCAGGCGGTGGCCGTTGGTGCTGATCGACCTGGCCCTGACCTGCGGTCTCATGTCGCTGTCGCCGTTGATCATGTCCGAACAACAGTTGCTGACGCTGAACGTCCCGCTGATCACCACGATCTGGGCGTGCGTCCCGGCGGTCGCGCTGGGGGCGTTGGGAGGGCCTTACGCGGGCTTCGCGGGCGGGCTGGCCGTCGGCCTCTCCACGTACCTGAGCAAGGGCGTGCCCAGCCTCGACCTGTTGCGCGACGTCGTGCTGCTCGCGGGTGCGGGCATGGTCGTCGGCATGGCGTCGGCCACGGCACGCAGGTCGGCCGTCCTCCTCGCGCAGGCCCTCCGAGCAGAAGCAGCCACGGCGGAACGCGAGCGGCTGGCCAGGTCGATCCACGACAGCGTGCTCCAGGTGCTCGCCCGCGTGCGCAAGCGCGGTCTCGAGGTCGGGGGCGAGGCCGCCGAACTGGCCAGGATGGCCGGGGAGCAGGAGGTCGCGCTCAGGAACCTGGTCGCCGCCGCGCCCGTGGACACCACTGTGGACGGTGAGATCGATCTGCGGCCCGGGTTGCAGTTACTGGCCACACCACGCATTCAGATCTCCACGCCCGCGACGCAGGTGATGTTCGCGGCCGCGGCGGCGAACGAGCTGACGTCGCTGGTCCGGGAGGCGCTGTCCAACGTGGACAAGCACGCCGGCGAGGACGCACGCGCGTGGGTGCTGTTGGAAGACCTCGGCCAGGAGATAGTGCTCAGCGTCAGGGACGATGGTCCCGGCATCCCGGAAGGCCGGATCGCGCTGGCCGCCGCGGAGGGCAGGATGGGGATCGCGAAGTCGATCAAGGGCCGGGTGGAGTCGCTCGGCGGCACGCTCGAGCTCCAGACCGGGCCGGGGGAGGGCACGGAGTGGGAGGTTCGGGTGTACAGGAAGGGGGCGACAGCATGACGGTCTCGGTGATGGTCGTGGACGACCACCCGATGTGGCGCGAGGGCGTGGCGCGCGATCTGCAGGAACGCGGCTTCGAGATAGTGGCGACCGCGGGCGACGCGCCCTCGGCCGTGCGCATCGCGAAGGCCGTGCGTCCCAACGTGGTCCTGATGGACCTCAACCTCGGCGAACTCTCCGGCGTCGACGCCACCGCGATGATCACCAGCGAACTGCCGGAAACGCGCGTGCTGGTGCTGTCCGCGTCCGGCGAGCACGACGACGTCCTCCAGGCCGTGAAGGCGGGCGCGTCGGGTTACCTCGTGAAGTCCGCGTCGTCGGAGGAACTGGTCGAGGCCGTGTCCCGCACGGCCGCGGGCGACGCCGTGTTCACGGCCGGGCTCGCGGGCCTGGTCCTGGGCGAGTACCGGCGGATGGCCGCCGCGCCGGACGACTCGGAGGAGAAGCCCCAACTCACCGACCGGGAGACCGAGGTGCTGCGGCTCGTCGCCAAGGGCCTCACCGCACGCCAGATCGCGAACCGCCTGGTCATCTCCCACCGCACCGTCGAAAACCACGTCCAGTCGACTTTGCGCAAACTTCAACTGCACAACCGGGTGGAGCTCGCGCGTTATGCCATCGAGCACGGTCTCGACGCCGAACCGGAGGCAGAGAAATGACAGACCCCAGAGACTTACGCGTGTCCGACGCGGAACGCGAGCACGTCGTCAGCCTGCTGAACAAGGCGGTGGGCCGCGGCATGATCACGCTGGACGAGTTCACCGTCCGCACGGACACCGCTCTCGCCGCGAAGACCAGGGCAGACCTCAACGGCGTGCTGCTGGACCTGCCGGGCATGGTCAACAACGAACTGGCCCACGCCCGCACCGAACTCAAGAACACGATGAGCACCACGACCCGCAAGGGCCACTGGGTCGTGCCGCAGGAGCTCGTCATCCGCAACACCCTCGGCACCACCAACCTCGACTTCACCGCCGCCGAGGTGCCGCCGGTCGTCAACGTCGACCTCGACGTGTCGCTCGGCACGGTGAAGATGCTGGTGCCGGCCGGGTCGTCGGTGAACTTCGACGCAGTCGAGATCACCGCGGGCGAGCTGAAGGACAAGGTCCGCAACACCGTCGGCAACCCGCACTTCCAGCTCAAGGGCGTGGTCAGGGGCGGCACGGTGGTGATCAAGCGCTCCAAGCGCTGATCTGCGTTCATCCATTCCGGTGACGACGTGTAGCGAATCGGGAGGAATCGGCGATTTCCTCGTAGCTGTCGTCGTCTCACTGGGGTGGAAATGGCACGTCGTACCGGCATCTTCGTCCAGATGCAGCGCGACTTCGCTCGCCAGCAACGCGAGCAACAACGTGCTGCGGCTGCCCACGTGAGGCATCAGCAACAGGCACATCGCGAGGCGCTGCGCACTGCTGCGGCCGAACGCCGCTATGCGGAGCAGCTGGCCAAGGCAGACGCGCGCGCCCGTGCCAACATGGAAAAGCAGCGGAAGCTGGCACACGTCGAGTCGCAGCAGGCTCTCACGGACCAGTACAACGCGGACCTGACAGCCTCGGTCGCCGAGTTGGAGGGCCTACTCGCCTCGACGCTCGAAGTCGACGACTTCGTCGACTTCGAGTCGTTGAAGCGGAAAGCCGTGCACCCTCCGTTTCAGCCGGGCAAGCTCGCCCAGGCTGCTGCCCGGCCGGTGATGGAACGCCTTCCCGCACGACCGGTGTTCGAGCAGTTCGCACCGCCGGCGCCAACCGGGTTGAGCAAGCTGTTCAGCGGCAAGGCGCACGAGCGCAACCTCGCGAGCGCTCAGCAGCAGTTCGCCTTCGCCGATCAGCAGTGGCAGCAGCACATGGCGGCCGCACAACAACGGCACGCCGAAGCTGATCGCCAGCATCAGCTCGCTGAGCAGGAGCGACTGAGCAGGCTCGGCGCAGCGGAACAGGCCTACCAACAGGAGTGCCAGGCGAGGATTCGCGAGGCGGAGGAGCACAACACTGAGGTCGACAAGTTCGCAGAGGCTTTCAGAGCGGGCGAACCGCAGGCGATCGTCGACTACTTCACGCTGGTGCTCGCCAACTCCGACTACCCGGACTCGTTCCCCCAGAGCTACCGGATCGCCTACGTGCCGGAGTCGAAGCAACTGGTCATCGAGTACGAGCTGCCGACGATCGAGTGCGTTCCCACCGAACGCGAGTTCCGCTACGTCAAGTCGAAGGACGAGATCACCTCGACCGCTCGTCCCGCCAAGGATCTCAAATCCCTGTACGCGAGCGTCGTTGCACAGGTGACGCTCCGGACGGTGCATGAGGTGTTCGAAGCCGACCGGCTCAAGATGGTCGACAGCCTGGTGTTCAACGCCGTGGTCTCGACGATCGACAAGGGCACCGGCAACGAGATCAGCCCATGCCTCATCACGCTTCGCACGACGAACGACGTCTTCGACGGTTTCAACCTGCACATGGTGGAGCCCCTCGAGTGCCTCAACCGCCTCAACGCGGCCGTGTCGAAGAAGCCCGACGAGCTGGCTCCGGTCCGTCCGGTGCTCGAGTTCGACATGGTCGACAAGCGCTTCGTCGAGGAAACCGACGTGCTGTCCAGCCTCGACTCGCGCCCGAACCTGCTCGAGCTGTCGCCGACCGAGTTCGAGAGCCTCATCCAGAACCTCTTCGCCAAGATGGGCCTCGACACCAAGCAGACCAGGCCGTCGCGTGACGGCGGAGTGGACTGCGTCGCGTTCGACCCTCGACCGATCTTCGGCGGCAAAGTCGTCATCCAGGCCAAGAGGTACCGCAACACCGTCGACGTGTCCGCCGTCCGCGACCTGTACGGGACCCTTCAGAACGAGGGTGCTTCCAAGGGCATCCTGGTCACCACGTCGGGATACGGAAAGGCCAGCTACGAGTTCGCGTCGGGCAAGCCGCTCGAGCTGATCGACGGCGCCAACCTGCTCTACCTGCTCGCCGAACACGCGGAGCTGCAAGCCAAGATCGTCGCCCCCGAACAGTGAGCTGATCTGCACACCGACCCGGCAACCCGCAGGATCGAGGCATGCGGTGTCTCGTGACCGGCGCGACCGGGTACCTCGGCGGACGACTCGTGCCCAGGCTGCTGGCCGAAGGGCACGAGGTCCGCTGCCTCGTCAGATCGCCGGAGAAGCTGCGCGACGTGCCGTGGGCGGCCGACGTCGAGATCGTGCGCGGGGACGTGCTCGGTGACCTCGACGAGGCCCTCAAGGGCATCGAGGTCGTCCATTACCTCGTGCACTCGTTGCACTCGAAGGATTTCGCGGACGCCGATCGCAAGGCCGCGCAGAACCTGGCCTACGCCGCCGAACGGGCCGGGGTGCGCCGGATCGTCTACCTGGGCGGACTGCACCCCGAAGGCGTCGAACTCTCACCTCACCTCGCGTCTCGCAAGGAGGTCGGCGAGGTCTTCCTGCGATCGAGCGTCCAAGCCGTGGTGCTGCAGGCGGCGGTGATCATCGGGTCCGGGTCGGCCAGCTTCGAGATGCTGCGGTACCTGACCGAACGGCTGCCGGTCATGGTCACGCCGCGGTGGGTGCACAACCGCATCCAGCCGATCGCCGTGCGGGATGTGCTGCGGTACCTGGTCGACGCCACGACGCTCGAAGGCCAGAACCGCACGTTCGACATCGGCGGGCCGGACGTCCTGACGTACCTCGAGATGATGATGCGGTACGCACGGGTCGCAGGGCTGCCGCGCAGGCGGGTGCTGCCGGTGCCGTTGCTGACGCCTGGGTTGTCATCGCACTGGGTCAACGTCGTCACGCCGGTGCCGCGGTCGATCGCACGGCCGTTGATCGAGTCGTTGGTGCACGAGGTGGTGTGCCGCGAGAACGACGTCGAGGCGTTGTTGCCCGGCGAGAACATCGGCTACGACAAGGCCGTTGAGCTGGCGTTGGACAAGATCCGGGACGCCGACGTCGAGACGCGCTGGTCCGGGGCGTCCACGCCGGGGGCGCCGAGTGAGCCGTTGCCGAGCGATCCCGACTGGTCCGGCGGGTCGGTGTACGTCGACGAGCGCGAGCACCGCACGAACGCCTCCCCCGAACGGCTGTGGGCCGTGGTCGAGGGCATCGGCGGCGAGCGCGGTTGGTACTCGTTCCCGCTGGCCTGGGCGGTGCGGGGCTGGATGGACCGGGCCGTCGGCGGGGTCGGGCTCAGGAGGGGCCGCCGGGACGCGGACAAGCTCTACGTCGGTGAGGCGCTCGACTGGTGGCGGGTCGAGGAGATCGAACGCGGCGAACTCCTGCGGCTGCGCGCCGAGATGAAGGTGCCTGGGAAGGCGTGGCTGGAGCTTCGAGTGGCGGGCAACGAGGGACACGGGTCCACTTACCGCCAACGTGCCGTGTTCGTACCCAAAGGGCTCGCCGGACACCTCTACTGGGCGGCGGTCTACCCCTTCCACGGCATCGTGTTCGGCGGCATGGTGCGCAACATCGCCAATGAAGCCGAGCTTCACAAGAAATGAAGAAAGTCCTGATGGACTGCACAAGCCGCAAAGGGTGAGACTTCCCGCATGAAGGCTCTCGTCAAGGTCGCCGCTGGGCCTGGACTCGAACTGACCGACGTCCCCGACCCCACCCCGGGTCCCACGGACGTGCTGGTCAAGGTGTTGCGCACCGGCATCTGCGGCACCGATCTGCACATCGACTCGTGGGACGACTGGGCTGCCCAGAACATCAAGGCGCCCCTGGTCCTCGGCCACGAGTTCGTCGGCGAGGTGGTCGAGGTCGGCGCCTCGGTCACCGGCGTCAAAGTCGGCGACCTGGTCAGCGGCGAGGGCCACCTCGTCTGCGGGACCTGCCGCAACTGCAAGGCCGGGCGACGCCACCTCTGCGCGAACACGCGCGGCCTCGGCGTGCACTCCAACGGCGCGTTCGCGCAGTACGTCGTGCTGCCCGAGCAGAACGCCTGGGTGCACCGCACGAAGGTCGACCTGGACGTCGCCGCGATCTTCGACCCGTTCGGCAACGCCGTGCACACCGCGCTGAGCTTCCCCGTCATCGGCGAGGACGTGATCATCACCGGCGCCGGCCCGATCGGCATCATGGCCGCCGCCGTCGCCAAGCACGCGGGCGCGCGCAACGTCGTCATCACCGACATCTCCGAGCACCGCCTGGAACTGGCCCGCAAGGTCGGCGTGGATCTGGCTGTGAACGTCTCCGAGAAGACGATCGCCGACGCCCAGCGCGAACTCGGCATGGCCGAGGGCTTCGACATCGGCATGGAGATGTCCGGCAAGCCCGTGGCGATGCGCGACATGATCGCGAACATGGCCCACGGCGGCCGCATCGCGATGCTCGGACTCCCCTCGGACGAGTTCGCCGTCGACTGGAGCAGCGTCGTGCTGAAGATGCTGCACATCAAGGGGATCTACGGCCGCGAGATGTTCGAGACCTGGTACTCGATGACCGTGTTGTTGCAGCGCGGCCTCGACCTCGCGCCGGTCATCACGCACCGGTACGACCACACGCAGCACGCGGAGGCGTTCGCCACCGCGCGCGAAGGCAAGTGCGGCAAGGTCATTCTCGACTGGACGGGAGCCTGATGTACGGCGAGCTGAAGACCGACCTCCTCAAGACCATCGAGGAGATCAGGGAGGCCGGGCTCTACAAGTCCGAACGCGTCATCGCCACCCCGCAGAACGCCAGCGTCAGGGTCGGCTCCGGCAACGACGTGCTCAACTTCTGCGCCAACAACTACCTCGGCCTCGCCGACCACCCGACGTTGATCGAGGCCGCCAAGAAGGCCCTCGACGACTGGGGCTTCGGCATGGCCTCGGTGCGCTTCATCTGCGGCACGCAGGAACCGCACAAGGAACTCGAACGCAAGCTGTCCAGCTTCCTGGGCACCGAGGACACGATCCTCTACAGCTCCTGCTTCGACGCCAACGGCGGCCTCTTCGAGACGCTGCTCGGCGCCGAGGACGCGATCATCTCCGACGAGCTGAACCACGCCTCGATCATCGACGGCGTGCGCCTCTCGAAGGCTCGTCGGTTCCGCTACAAGAACCGCGACATGGACGACCTGGAGCGCCAGCTCAAGGACGCCTCCGACGCCCGCTACCGCCTGATCGCCACGGACGGCGTCTTCTCGATGGACGGCTACCTGGCGCCGCTGGACGAGATCTGCGACCTGGCCGAGCGCTACAACGCCCTGGTCATGGTCGACGACTCGCACGCCGTCGGCTTCACCGGCCCGACCGGCCGCGGCACCCCGGAGCTGTTCGGCGTCCAGGACCGCGTCGACGTCGTCACCGGCACCCTGGGCAAGGCGTTGGGCGGTGCGTCCGGCGGCTACACCTCGGGCCGCGCCGAGATCATCGAGGTGTTGAGGCAGCGGTCCCGGCCGTACCTCTTCTCGAACTCGCTCGCGCCGTCGATCACGGCCGCCGCCATCGCGACGCTCGACATGCTGTCGAGCTCTTCGGAGCTGCTCACGCAGTTGCGGTCGAACACCGAGCTGTTCCGGCGGCGGATGACCGAGGCCGGATTCGACCTGCTGCCCGGCGAGCACCCGATCATTCCCGTGATGATCGGCGACGCGGCCGAGGCGGCCCGGTTGGCCGACTTGCTGCTGGAGGAGGGCGTGTACGTCATCGGGTTCTCGTACCCGGTGGTGCCGCACGGCAAGGCCCGTATTCGCACGCAGATGTCGGCTTCACACACCACCGAGGACGTTAACCGCGCTGTCGACGCGTTTATCGCCGCACGCGCAAAGATGTAAACATCGGACTTGTACCGGCTCCAAAAACTACTTCCTTCGGGGATATTCGGAAGGAAACAATGGAGCCGGTACAGGTTCGGTTCTACTTTCGTCTCCATGCCAAGACGAAAGTCCAGCGTGGTCGGCCGCGAGTTCGGCGAGGGCGTTCGCAACGTCATCGAGCGATCTGGGATGACCCACCGCCAACTCGCCGAAAAGATGGGCTGGGACGAAGCCAAGCTCTCCGACATGGTGCGCGGCAAAGGCGGCGTGACCGAGGCGGACCTCATGCTGCTCCTGGGTTTCTGCCAGGCCACGCCGCTGGAGATCCAGTACCTCCTCGCGCTCTTCCGCGAGACCCGGGAGACCGCCTACCTGAAGTTCTCTGACGAGCCGCTGGACCAGCTGCCCGTCCTGCTCAACCAGGAACGGCTCGCCAACGAGGTCACCGTCTGGTCGCTGAGCCTCATACCCGGACATCTGCAAACGACCGACTACATGCGCGCGCTCATCCCGGCAGCGCGCGACGAGTCAGTCGACTATGAGAAGGTCATCGAGGCGAAGGTCGAACGCCGCAAGCTCTTCCACTGGAGCCGCACGTTCGTGTTCTACATTCACGAACAAGCACTGCGACTGCCGGTCGGCGGGCCGGATGTGATGAAGGATCAGTACATCCATCTGCTGGGAATGGCAGAACGCTTGTACATCACGCTGCGAGTCGTGCCGATCGGCATCGGCGCGTACGCCGGCACCACTGGTTCATTTATCCAGTTGGGCTATGAGAAGTTCGAGACGGTCGTCTTTCTCGAAGGCGAGGGCTCCGGGCTGTTCATCGAAGAGCCGAAGCCGCTCGCGAAGTACGCCAGGGTGCTGAAGTTGCTCGACGGTCAAGCCCTTGATCCGGAAGAATCGAAGGGGCTGATCAACAGCATCCTGTTCTGAGGAGGCGCTCCACATGTCGGTCTGGCGCAAGAGTTCGTACAGCGCAAACTCAAGCGACTGCGTGGAGGTCGGGCGCGGGGTCGGCGTCCGGGACAGCAAGGCGCCCGCAACGCACCTGCCGGTGTCGGGTGAGGCGTGGACGGCGTTTCTTGGTTCGGTTCGTTCGGGTCGCCGGTCCGCGCGGGCGGTCTGAACGGCGAGGGGCCTGACCTGGCGGTCATCTCGCCTCCGCTCGGGCGAACGCGTCCGCGACCTGCTCGAGCCACGCCACCTCGGCGGCGAGGTCGGAGCCGCCGGGCATCTTCGGGGCGTGGTCGTCGTCGCGGCGGTCCTGGCCCGACGAACGCACGCGCAAGCCTTCGGCGACGCTCGCTGCCTCGGCTGCGGCGGTGATCTGGGTGTCGGTCAGGCCTGCTGCCCTGGCCGTGGCGATGGCGGAGTCGCGGTGGGCTCGGCTCGTGTACGGGCGCAGGGCTCGGCGGGCGTCCCAGATCTCGATGACCCTGCGGTAGACGAAGTAGCGGAGGTCGTCGAGGCGGTAGCCGTCGCGGCGCGGTTGGTACGGCTCCTCCAGCTGCACCTCGGGGAAGGCGTTGACCAGCGCGGTCCAGAGCGGGGCCAGGCGCTGGTAGGAGCGGTAGTGCCGCCGCCACTGGCGCATGGTCTCGTAGCGGGCGCCCCACCTCGGGACGAGCGAGCCGATGGTGATCAGCACGACGCCCGCCAGTGCGGGGACGAAGCTGGCCTGGAACTCGGACCACGGCGGTTGGTGGCCGAGGTAGACGGCTGCCACGTAGGCGACCTTGTGGACGGCGTACAGCACGGAGATCGCGGAGCCGATGGCGATCAGGCGCAGGCCTCGGCGCAGCCACACGCGGTCGGCGACCTTGGACCACGTCCAGGACAGGCGGGTGACCGTCACCTCGACCAGGCCGACGTAGCCCACGAACACCAGGTTCGCGAAGACCATGAGCGGGGCGTTCATGAAGTCGTGGCGCAGCAACGCGGCGAGGTCACCGGTGAGGTAGGCCGGGACGTACAACGCCGTGATGGCGACCTGGAAGACGACGTAGACGCCGGTCCACCACCGGGCGCGGCGGTAGGCGTTGGCGCGGTCGTCGATGGAGTAGATGAAGAAGATCTGGACGGCGAGGCCGCCGGCGCACAACAACACGTGCTGGAGCCACCACGGGCTGCCGGGCACGAGGCGTTCGAGGGCCTTGAAGACGATGTCGACGCCGACGATGAGGCCGAAGACGAACCCGGCGAGCGTGCCCCAGAGGCCCCAGCGGGCGGGGTTGCGCGGCTGGCGCATCAGGACCACGAACCGGTAGATGACCAGCGCTAAGAACAAGGCCGACACGGTGATGTGCAGCGTCTGGTTGACGATCACCGGACATCACCGAGGACCTCGTCGAACCTGTCCACGACGGCGGCGGACGCCGGGTCGAGGTCGCGGTCGGGGACCAGGCGCCTGCCGATGAGTTCCCAGAGCACGGCGGCGCCGAACTCGGCTTCCTGCTCCAGGACCTTGCCGTAGGCGGAGCGGCCGAAGACGTCGCGCACGGCGGCCGGGTCGAGGTCGGGGAAGAACAGGCGGGCCTGTTCCTCGTCGAGGTGGCCGTTGCCGCGGTGGTCGAGCAGCATGTGCGCGACCTCGTGCAGGATCGTGTTCTCCTGGTGCAGCTTGGACGTGCCGAGCTCGTGGAAGATGAAGTCCTCGGTGCCGGTGGCGAGCCAGAGTCCGCGCACGTCGTTGGCGGTGGGCAGCTCGACGGCGAACAGGTGGATCGGACGGCCCCGGAGCTTGCCGAGTCTTCGCACGAACTTCGCGATGTCGAACGGCCGGGGGATGTCCACGCCGTCGATGGCGCCGGCGATCCGGTCGCGGACGGCGCGACGGTCAGTCCTCCTCATCGCGGCCCCCGTCCCGGTGCAGGTTGAGCGCGAGGTTGATGAGCTGGGCGATCCGGTCGCGGACCTCGGGCTCGGCGTCGTTGAGCTCCAGGACGCGCGCCTGCAGGGCGTCGACCTTGGTGGTCTTCATGGCCTGCAACGCCTGGACCTGGTTGCGGACGCGGGCCAGGTACTCCTCGTCGTCGGCGAAGAAGAACGCGGGCGTGACGCCGAACGCGCTGCTCAGGACCTCGATGTGCTGCTTGGTCGGGTTGTCGCGCTCGCCGGTGCGCAGCTGCCACAGGTAGGTGTGCGAGATCTTGACGTCGAACCGCTCCTGGATGTGGGCGGCGAGGGTGCGCGGGGTGAAGAGTTCCCCGCTCGGTGCGAGCACTGTGCCGAACAAGAAGCTGATCTTGCTGGACAGACTTGTCCCGTCGTCGTCAGGCATGCGAATGGCCCCCCAGGTCGTCGCTCGCTCAGATTGGCACGGCCGAACGAAGGCGTCAACGTCAGTTAACGGTCGCGCGCAGTGTTCGCGCGCTCGCTGCCAGTACGGAGAACCCGCCGTCGGTCGCGCGCTGTTCGACGTCGCTCAGCAGCTCGTCGGCGGCGCGGGGCTCACCCATCGCGAGGGTCGCCCTGGCCGCTCCGAGCAACGACTCCAGCTGCTGCACCACCACGCCTGACCTGCGGGCGAGCGCCACGGCGTGGGTGTGCCGCTCGGCCGCCGCCACGAACCGCCCGGCGAGCAGCTCCACCGAGCCGAGGGTGTTGAGGGCGTCGGTCTCGGCGCGGAAGTCGCCGAGAAGCGCGGCCAGTTCGGTCGACCGGGTGGCTGTGACCAACGCGGCTTCAAGATCACCTGTGTCGCGTTGGACACGTGCAAGTGTGTCCAACGCGTGTGCCTCCACGCCGCGGTCGTAGCCCTGGCTGCGGACCAACGCCATCTCGACGTGGCGCATCGCGTCGTCGTAATGGCCGCGTTCCTGAGCCAGCAGGGCGAGCATGTTGTACGCCGAGCCCACGAGTGCGGGGTCGATCTCGTCGTAGCAGGTCAGGGCCCACCGGTAGAGCTCCTCGGCCTCGTCGTGGCGGCCCATGAGCTGCCGGACGTAGCCGAGGTTGCCCTTCGCGCCCGCGTCCATGAGCCGGTCGCCGCTGCCGACGCAGTCGTGGAAGTGCCGTTCGGCCTCGCGGAGGTTGCCCCTGTCCTGCTCGACCAGTCCGAGGAACATCAGGTTCGCCGCCTCGGCCGCGCGGTCGCCCGACTCGCGGGCCAGGTCCAGCGCGGCCGTGAGGTGCACGATCGCTTCCTCGTTCTCGCCGAGGCAGTGCCGCGCCTCGCCGAGCAGGCGTTTTGCCGACGCCAGCGCCCGCTGGTCACCGGCGGTGCGGGCGGCTTCCTCCGCGGCCGCCGCCAGGCGCAGCCAGTGGGAGACCGGCCTGCTGAGCCAGAAGTAGCCGCCCAGTTGCTCGGCGATGCGCCACGCGGCGTCGGGGCGTCCGACGGACTGGGCGGTCTCGGCGACGGCGACGAGGCTGGGGAGTTCGGCCTCGGTCCAGCGCATCGCCTGGTCGCGTTCGGCCTGGTCAGCGGATGCGATGTCGGCTGCGGCCCGTTCGACGGCGGTCACGTAGGCACCGACCAGTGCGCGGGTCGCCGCTGCCCGGTCCGCCGGGTCGTCGAACGTGTCGGCGAGTTCGGCGGCGTACATCCGCAACAGGTCGTGCATCACAAACCGCTCCCAATCGGACTGGACGACGAGATGCGCCCCAGCCAGCTCGTCGAGCAACGCGCGCAGGTCCCCAGTTCCCGCGAGCGCCTCCGCCGTCCCGACCGTGAACGACGGGCCGGGCAGCAGGCCGAGCCTGCGGAAGAGGCGTTGCGCCGCCTGCGTGAGCGCACGGTAGGACATGTCGAACGCCCGGCGGACGGCGAGGTCACCGGCTCCCGGCACCTCCAGCGACGACAACCCGCCGGCGGCGAGGTCCAGGACGCCGTCCGAGAGGGTGCGGAACGGGACGTTCGCGAGGTTGGCGGCGGCGATCCGCAACGCCAGCGGCAGGTGTCCGCACAGGTCGGCGAGGGCGGCGAGGGCGTCCGGTTCGGTGGCGGCCCGGTGTTCGCCGAGGACCTCGACGAGCAGTTCCGTCGACTCGGCCGCGGCGAGCACCGGCAGCGTCAGGCGGCGCGCGCCGTCCGCGACGACCAGGCCGTCGAGCCTGTCCCTGCTGGTCACGAGCGCGAAGCAGCCGTTGCTGGCGGGCAGGAGGGGACGCACCTCCTCTGCCGTGTCGACGTTGTCCAGCACGATGAGCACGCGGCGGTCGGCCAGCAGCGTCCGGAACACCGAGGACGCCTCGTCGACGTCGGTGGGCACCCGTTCCGGCGCGACGCCGAGCGCGCGCAGGAAGCGGCCGAGCACGTCGACCGGGGCCGCGCCGCTCGCGTAGAGGTGGCCGTCGGGGAAGCGTTGCTGGACGCGATGGGCCCAGTGCAGGGCGAGGGCCGTCTTGCCGACACCCGGCGCGCCCGTCAGCAGGCCGACGCCGGTCGTGGTCGGCAGCGCGTCGAGTTCGGCCAGTTCGGACTGCCTGCCGACGAACCCGCGCACGCCGGGCGGCAGCTGCTTCGGCACGACCGCGGCCGCGACGACGGGTCTCAGGTCGAGGTCCGGGTCGGCACGGAGGATGCGCTGGTGCAGGTCGCGCAGCCCGGTGCCGGGGCGCACGCCGAGTTCGCGGTCGAGCAGGTCGTGAACCTCGCGGTGGGCGTCGAGGGCCTCGGCCTGCCTGCCGCAGCGGTAGAGCGCGAGCGCGTACTGGGCCCAGAGGCCTTCGCGCAACGGGTGCTTGTCGACGAGTCTGCGCAGCTCACCGACCACCTCGTGGTGCAGGCCGAGGGCGAGCCTGGCCTCGACGTGGTCCTCCTCGGCGGCCAGGCGCAGTTCGTCGAGCCGGGCGGCCTCGGACCGGCCCGAGTCCGGGAGGGCGAGCCCGCTCAGCACGTCGTCACGCCAGAGCGCGAGGGCACGGCCGAACTGCTGCACGGCCACGACCGGGCGGCCCGTGCGCACGGCGGTCTTGCCGTCTCTGGTGAGGGATTCGAAGCGCGCCGCGTCCAACTCGTCGTCCGCGATCTTGAGCAGGTAGCCGTCGCTGGTGGTGCGCAGCCTGTCCTTGCCGATCAGCTTGCGCAGCTCCGAGACGTACGACTGGAGGTTCGCGGTGGCCGACGCCGGCGGTGTCTCGCCCCAGAGCCAGTCGACGACGGTGTCCTTGGAGACCAGCTCGTTGGCGTGCAGGCAGAGCATGCCGAGCAGCAGCCGCTGCTTGCGGCGGCTGGGTACGACCGGACCGTCGTCGTTCCTGATCTCTAGCGGGCCCAGCACCCGGAAGTCCATGGGGTCTGTTCTACACAGGTGCGTGTAGTGACGTGTGCCGGTTCGTATAGGCGTTCTCGCGAACCTCGGCGGCATGAAACGAACACTGAGAACCGCTCTGCTCGTCGCGGTCAGCGCGTTGGTCGCGGGGCTGTTCACGACACCCGCTCATGCTGCGGTGGACGCACCGATCACCAGGGCGGAGGTGCTGAAGCGGTCGCAGTCGTGGATCGACGCGCGTGTTCCGTACAACCAGGGGGCCGAGTACACGAACCAGTACGGCCGCTACCGCCAAGACTGCTCCGGCTACGTCTCGATGGCGTGGGGTCTGGGCAGGTCGCGCAGCACCTACGACCTCCCCGAGATCATGGACACGATCCCCCGCGACCAACTGAAGCCGGGGGACGTGCTCTTCCAGCACAACAACACCACCAAGCACGTCGCGTTGTTCGTCGGCTGGGACGACAACGCCAGGACCAGGCCGATCGTCCGCGAGGAATGGGACGACAACCAGGTCGCCGAACAGCGCGTGTGGCCCGCGTCCTGGGCGAACGGGTTCACCCCGATGCGCTACAAGAAGATCGTCGAGGACGGCTCCTCCGGACGGCCACGCACCGACCACATCGGTGATGTGAGCGGTGACGGCTACGCCGACCTGACCGCGGTCCGGTCGGACGGCACGCTGCAGTACTTCGCGAACAACGTGAACAGCAGCCCGGAGAACCGGCCGTTCGGCAACTACACCAAGGTCGGTGAGGGCTTCGGTTCGTACACCCTCGTGCGGTCTGCCGACGTGAGCGGCGACGGCTACGCCGACGTCGTCGGGGTCAAGAACGACGGCACGCTCATGTACTTCCCCAACAACATCAACTCGGGCAACGGGCCGTACGGCGAGGCGATCAACATCGGCTCCGGGTTCCAGGAGTTCACCAACGTCATCCTCGGCGACGTGAGCGGGGACGGCTACGCCGACCTGCTCGCCACCAGGTCCGACGGGACGTTGCACTACTTCCCGAACAACATCAACAGCAACCCCGAGCGGAAGCCGTTCCTCGGCCGGACCGAGATCGGCTCCGGCTTCGCGCCGTTCGTGCAGCTGCGCGCGGGTGACGTGAGCGGTGACGGCTACGCCGACCTGATCGGTGTCCAGGGCGACGGCTCCCTGCACTACCTGCCGAACAACTACAACAGCAACAGCGACCGCCCGTTCGGCAACGCCTACAACGTCGGCAGCGGCTTCCAGATCTACAACCGGATCGTCCTCGGTGACGTGACGGGCGACGGCTACGCCGACCTGCTGGCGACCAAGTCGAACGGTCAGCTCTACCGCTACGCCAACAACATCAACGCCAACAACGGCACGCCGTACGGCTTCGGCGAGGACATCGGCTCCGGCTTCCAGATCTTCACCACGCTCGCGTGATCTTGCTTCTGCCTGGGGGAATCAATGCGTTTTTCAGCCAAGAGACTGGTGTTCGGCGTGGCCACGGCCGCGCTGGTCGCCGGCCTGACAACGGTGACGGCGGGGCCCGCGTTCGCGGAGTGTCCTGAGCAGAGGCCGAGGACCCGCGACCTCAACGTCACCAAGAAGGTCTACGAGGTCGGCAAGCGGCTCGCGGTGTCGCCGAAGGTGATGCTGGCGGGCTTCGAGGCCGGCTGGGTCGAGTCGAAGATGAACAACCTGCCGTGCGGCCACGCCGATTCGCTCGGTGTGTTCCAGCAGCAGCACACGCAGGGCTGGGGCACGCCCGAGCAGATCATGAACGTCGACTACGCGGCGACCCGGTTCTTCGAGAAGGCCAAGGTGGTCGAGCAGCGGAACCCCAACACCACTGCCGGAATCGTCGCGGCGGACACCCAACTTCCGCGCGAGGACCTGCGGTGGAAGTACGACGCGGCCGAAGCGACCGCGCAGGAGCTGCTGCGCGAGGTCGAGAGGACGTCCGGTCGCAGCGACCGCATCGGTGACGTGAGCGGCGACAGGTACGCCGACCTGCTCGGACTCAAGCCGGACGGCACCCTGCACTACTACGCCAACAACATCAACAGCAGCCCGAAGCGGTGGCCGTTCGGCAACGGAACGCTCGTCGGGCAGGGCTTCGGCGCGTTCAAGCTGCTGCGGTCCGGTGACGTCAGCGGCGACGGGTACGCCGATCTGATCGGCGTGCGGCCCGACGGCACGCTCGTGTACTTCCCGAACAACATCAACTCGGGGAACGGCCCGTACGGCGCCGGCATCGACATCGGCACGGGGTTCCAGGAGTTCAGCGACATCGTCCTGGGCGACTTCAGCGGTGACGGCTACGCGGACCTGATCGGCATGCAGGCCAACGGGACGCTCGTCTACTTCCCCAACAACATGAACAGCAACCCCGGACGCAAGCCGTACCTCGACCGGATCGACGACATCGGTCAGGGCTTCACGGTGTTCAGCAAGCTGCGCGCCGGGGACGTGAGCGGGGACGGGTACGCGGACCTGATCGGCGTGAAGCCCGACGGGACGTTGCACTACTTCCCGAACAACATCAACTCGCGGCCGTGCTGCAAGCCGTTCGACTACAGCATCGGCATCGGTGAGGGCTTCAACGTCTTCAGCGAGGTGGTCGCCGGTGATCTGACCGGTGACGGCTACGCCGACCTGTTCGGCGTGAAGCCCGACGGCACGCTGCACCACTTCCCGAACAACATCAACAGCAACGCCAACGGAAAGCCTTACACCTCAAGCGATTACATCGGTGAAGGCTTCGGCATGTTCAGCAGGGTCGTGTGACGTGAATCCTCAGGCCTACGGACGCAGGAAGGTGCTGCAAGGCGCAGCCCTGATCGCGGGCGCCGGCCTCCTCGGTGGCGGGAGCCTCACGGCTTCCGCCGCCGCGGCGGCGTTCGACCCACGACAGCGGTTCCTCAAACTCATCCCGGCCGGAAACGGTGTGCTGTACGCACTTCAGGCCGACGGCACGTTGTTCTACTACCGCCACACCGGTTGGGCGGACGGCGCCGCGTCGTGGTCGCCCGGTGCGGGTTTTCCGATCGGCGACGGTTTCCACCAGTTCGCTGACGTGCTGGCGGACGCGGACGGAACGTTCTACTGCCGCACCGGTTCCGGTGCTCTGCGCCGCTACCACTACTCGGTGTCGAATCCCGCCACCGGCGAGGGGCAGTGGACCGACGGCGGTGGCACGCAGATCGGCAACGGCTTCCAGCAGTATCCGCGGATCTTCGGCGGGTGGGACGGCGTCCTCTACTGCGTCGACCCCGACGGTGGCCTGTGGTGGTACCGGTGGACGTCTGCCGGCTGGATCAACGGCGGCGCCGGCGTGCGGATCGGCAGCGGCTTCAAGCAGTACCAGACCCTGACCGCCGGTCCGGACGGCGTGATCTACGGCGTGCGGCAGGGCGGTGACCTGCACTGGTTCCGCTTCAATCCGGACGGCGCGACGTGGGCCAACGGCGGCAACCCGTACGGGATCGGCAGCGGGTGGGGCGAGGGCTTCCACAAGCAGGTGCTCTCCGACAACGCCGGGTGCGTCTACGCGGTGAGCGTCGACCGCGGCGCGGTGCCGGTGAACGACGACACGTTGCACTGGTACCGGCTGCTGAACGCGCGAACCGTCGCTTCCGACGGCGGGCCTCGTTGGGTGAACGGCAACGCCACGGCCGTGGGCAGCGGTTTCTCGGTCGAGGCTTCCGGTGCGTTGCAGGGGTATGCGAGCTCGTTGACCGTTCGTCCCGGTGAGCGGATCTCGTTCCCGATCTCGACGAGTCTGGCCGGTGTCACGGCTTCGGTGATCCGGTTGCCCAGTCGTGCTTCGGTTTCCGCTTCCGCGTCTGTCGCAAGTGGACTTCAGACGCTGCCCGCGTCCTACCGGACCTCCGGCTGTGGCTGGTCGGAGCGGTTCTCCGCCTCGGTCACGTGGTCGTCGGGCGTGTACGCACTGGAGATGCGCACGCCGGGCGGGCTGCGGCGGCACATCCCGTTCGTGGTCAGGCCTTCCGCGCCTGCCTCGAAGATCGCGTTCCTGCTGCCCACCAACACCTACAACGCCTACAACATCTGGGGCGGCCACAACCAGTACTCGGAGGGCGAGGCAGGGCGGCAGCGGCAGTTGACGTTCATGCGGCCCAGTTCGGCGTTGTTCGTCGACGCACCGGGCCGCATCGACCACCTGTTGTACAGCGACCTCTTCCTGCTGAAGTGGATGGAGGACAACGGTCTCGGCTACGACGCGTACATCGACGGCGACCTCGACGCCGACGGCACGTGGCTGCGGCAGTACAAGGCACTGGTGCTCGGCAGCCACCCCGAGTACTGGACGGACGTGATGCGCCAGCGCGTCGCGGAGTACCTCGCGGGCGGCGGGCGGCTGATCTACACCGGCGGCAACGGCCTGTACGAGCGGATGAGCTACGCCAACGGAACCACGGCCCTGCACCGGGCGGCTTCCGGCGGCCGCGACGAGTTCCACCAGCTCGGCAAGTCGGAGTCGCAGATCCTCGGCGTGGCGTTGACCGGTGCGTACATGGACTTCTACCCGTACGAGGTGGTCTCCGACCACCCGTTGCTCGCCGGGACCGGGCTGCGGCCGGGCAGTCAGTTCGGTGCGTATGCGGACAACGGCGCGGCGAGCGGGTGGGAGGTCGACGCGCTGAACCCGGCCATGTCCGGGGTGCAGCACATCGCGCGCGGCACGAATCCCGGTGGTGGCGCGGACATGGTGTTCTGGCCGAAACCCAACGGGGGCTGGGTGTTCAGCGCTTCTTCGATGTCGTTCAACGGCGCTTTGCCGCACGACGCGGCAATTCGCCGGATTCTGCGCAACGTCTTCGACCTCGCACTCCGTTGAGAACCGCAACCCGCACTCCATCAATTACCACACGGTCATCTGCTCAGCCTGAAACAGGAGATGAGTTTCCATGCGCAAAAGATTCTTCGCAGCCGTCCTGGGCGGCCTGGCTTTGCTGACGATGAGCACCGCACCGGTGCAAGCGGCGCCTCCGATCACGGGTGAGGTGTCGGCGGCGGCCGCGGAGTGCTGGACGACCTTCGACCCGGTCGCCCCTCAGGGCGGCGAGATGTGGCAGGCCTACACGAACTGCAACACCGCCGCCATCACCGTCGGCACCGCGTACGTCGACGCGTCCGGCCAGATCAGCGCGTTGGTGACGTCCTGCGCGAAGGTGCTTCCCGGTCAGACCCGCACCTGGTACCACCCCACGACGGTTCCGGGCGTGAACTACGAGACGGTCATCTGCGACCAGTCTCCCCGCATCGCGCAACCGATCTCGGTCAGCACGGACCAGTGCTGGACGAGCTTCTTCCCGTCCAATCCCAACGGTGCCCCGATGCTCCAGGCGTACAAGAACTGCAACAACCAGAGCGTGAACGTCACGACGGGCCGCTCCAACGCCTCCGGGCAGATCGTCGTCTCCGACAACTCGTGCGCCGCGGCGTCGCCGAGCGGGGGCGTCCGGTGGAACCACGGATCCACTGCGGCCGGCTGGAACTACCACACGGTCCTTTGCAGGTTCTCAGCCTAGGAAAGGGTTTCTCGACAATGCGCAAGAAGGTGATTGCGGCTTTGCTGACCGGCCTCGCCCTGGTGCTGGCGGTGGTGACGCCGGCACAGGCGAAGCCGAAAGCGAACGAGGTGTCGGCGGCCGCCAACTGCTTCACGACTTTCGTGCCGTCCGCGCCCGAAGGCGGACCGATGACGCAGTACTACAAGAACTGCAACGGCGCGCCCATCCGGGTCGGCAAGGGGTTCGTCAACGCGTCCGGGCAGATCAGCGTGTACGTGCAGAGCTGCCAGCAGGTAGGGGTCGGCGAAACCATCAGCTGGGGCTACGCCTCCACCGACCCGAACGCGAATTACCACACCGTCATCTGCACATCGTCTTTCGCTTCACCAGAAATCGAGGCGGTGAGCGGCGCGCAGTGCTGGACCACCTTCTACCCGCTCAATCCCAACGGCGGATCGATGGTGCATGTCTACAAGAACTGCAATCCCACCACCGTCACCGTCGCGACGGGCCGCACCGACGGTTCCGGGCAGATCAGCGTCTTCACCAATTCCTGTGCCGGTGCGGCGCCACAGGCCGGCGTCCTGTGGCGCTACGGGAGCACTGCGCAAGGCTCGAACTACCACACGATTCTCTGCGTTTACTGAGAAAGGAGCGATGTGCGAAAGCGTGTGACAGCAGCATTTCTGGGTGGCCTCGCCCTGGTCATGACGTTCGCGGCGCCGTCCCAGGCCGCGGAGCAGGTTCCGGCACCGGCGATACCCCCGTGCTGGACGACGTTCTTCCCGGACGCCCCGCAGGGCGAATGGTTGGAACACAACTACAAGAACTGCAACAGATCACCCATCACCGTGGGCAGGGGGTACGTCAACGGGTCCGGTCAGATCACCGTGATCGAGTCCAGCTGCACGTACCTCGAAGTCGGCCACGGCATCACGTGGCTGTGGCAGACCACCATTCCAGGCGTGAACTACCAGACGGTCATCTGCAACACGTCACCCATCACCTCGACGACCACGCCGTCGAGCAGTCTGCAGTGCTGGACGACGTTCTTTCCCGGGAACCCCAACGGCGGACCGATGTCGCAGTACTACAAGAACTGCAACGGCCACGAGATCAAGGTCGCCACCGCGCGTTCCGACGCTTCCGGGCAGATCACCTTCCGCAGCTCGTCCTGCCAGACCGTCCCCGCTGGTGGAGGCGTCGAGTGGGAGTACCCGATCACGGCAGCGGGGTCGAACTACCACACAGTGATCTGTCTCGACGGCTGATTCGAAGCTGGGGGAAGAAATGCAAATGCTGAGAAGAACTCTCGCGGTTCTGTTCGGCGGCCTGGTGCTGGCGGCGATGTCCGCGGCGCCGGCTCAGGCCGAGCCGGCCACTGTGTCCGCAGCGAACGTCGGATGCTTCACGACGTTCGTGCCGCCGGCGCCTCAGGGCGGATCGATGACGCAGTACTACCAGAACTGCAACGGTCACACGGTCCGCGTCGGCAGGGGGTTCGTCGACGGGTCCGGGCAGATCAGCGTGTGGGTCTCGAGCTGCCAGGACGTGGCGCCCGGTCAGACCATCAGCTGGTACTACCCGAGCACGCAGAACGTGAACTACCGGACGGTCATCTGCGACACGACCCACACGCCCCCGCTGGAGAGGCCGGACTTCGCTGGTCAGTGCTGGACGTCCTTCTACCCGGACGCGCCCAACGGCGGTCCGCTGTTGCAGTGGTTCAAGAACTGCAATCCCCACCCCATCACCGTGGGCACGGGTAATTCCGATGCCTCCGGACAGATCGCCATCAGGCCCTCCTCGTGCCAGACGCTGAACCTGGACAGATCGGTCAGGTGGCGTTACGAGAGCACAGTGCCCGGCACGAACTACTCCACGATGATCTGCCTGTACGGATGAGTTTCGAATCACACCTGTAAGAATCCGGGCGTTCTGCGCACTTCCTTGTGAAGAGGGAGGAGGCGGTCGTGGAGGACTTCTGCGCGGTCTACCGGGAGTGCTACCCGCGGGTGCTCGCCTACGCGGCGAGTCACGCGGGCAGGCAGCTCGCGGAGGACATCACCAGCGAGACCTTCACGATCGCCTGGCGCAAGTCCGCGCAGATGCCGGCGAACGCGCTGCCGTGGCTGCTCGGCATCGCGCGCAACCTCGTGCGTGCGGCGGTCAGGCAGACCACGCACTACGAGCTGACCGACTTCCCGGCCGACGACGACTTCGCGGTGATCGAGCTGCGGGCGGCGTTGTCGACGTTGTCGGAGGCCGACCAGGAAGTTCTCACGCTGATCGCGTGGCACGGGCTCGCGGCGGCGGAGGCGGCGCAGGTGCTCGGGTGCACGACGGCGACGTTCTTCGTGCGGCTGCACCGGGCTCGGCGGCGCTTGCAGGCTGCCCTCTGGACCCCGAAGTTCGACCGTGCGAGGGAGTCATGGAAGACCTCATGAAGAGCCTGGCCGAGGCCAGGCCGCCCACGCCCGAGGTCAGCCGGGACCGGATGGAACGCGACCTCGCGCGGATCGTCGCGCTGCCGCAGGAGAAGCCGACGCGGAAGGCGCTCGTGCGGCGGTTTGCGCCGTTGGCCGTCGTCGCTGCCGTGATCGCGCTTGCGGTCGTGGTGCTGCCTGAACCTTCTCAGCCCGTGCAACCCGCTGCGCCAGGTCAGTGGTGGCGGGTGCTGCGCGAGCAGTGGTCGGTGATGGTGGTCGGGGACCCGTCGAAGCCGTACCTCGTGCGGTTCGACTCCAAGACCGATCAGTGGCAGGCCGGGACCCGCGAGATCGCGGTGGTGCAGAAGGACGGCGAGGTCTCACCGCTGTCGCCGAACGACGACGCCGCGTGGGAAGCCGCGGGTCGTCCCGAGGTCGTGCCTCAGGTCGGGGGCAGCCGGTCGGTGCGCATCGGTTCGATGGCGCCGGGGGTGCGGGAGTCCTACGTCAGCGGGCTCTCGCTGACCTCGATGTACTGGGACCGGCTGGAGTCGTTCGACGACCTGCCCGCGGATCCGGCAGGCATGCTGGCAATGCTGAAGCCCGAGGGCAAGAGCACCTACCAGATCGCGGAACTCGTCATGGCGGTGCTGATCGCGGACGTGCGCGACGACCAGCGGCGGGCGGCGTTCGAGCTGCTCAGGTCGCTCGACGGGGTGCGGTACCTCGACCGCGTGCAGCTGCGCAACGCGCGTGAGGGCGTCGGGGTGGCGATTCCCGCGCCGCCGCAGTTCCAGTTCGGCGACGTCGAGACCCAGTTCGTGATCAACCCCGACACCGGCAAGCCGATCGTGCGGCGCAACGTCATCACCAGGCCCCAGCACGGCCTGCCCGCGAACATGCAGATCTTCGAGGAGGAGTACCTCCTGCTGGAGCGCACGACCATCGAGCCCATCCTGCCGTTGGGCGTCGCCGTGAACGGCGAAGTGGAATCCCCCATCATTGAGCGGTGATCGACCCACGACGGTTGCGCGTCCTGCGCGCGTTGGCTGACCACGGCACCGTGACGGCCGCGGCAGCCGCACTGCACCTCACGCCGTCAGCGGTGTCGCAGCAGCTGGCGGCGCTGGAGTCCGAGGCAGGACACCCGTTGCTGGTGCGCAAGGGGCGGCGGGTGTCGCTGACACCGGCCGGGTCGTTGCTGGTGGAGCACGCGCACGTGGTGGCGGCGGAGCTGGAACGCGCGCAGGCCACTTTGGACGGTCTCGCGTCCGGCTCGGCGGGGCGGGTGGCGGTGGCGGCGTTCGCGTCGGCCATCACGCAGGTGGTCGCACCGGCGTTGGCGGCCTTGAAGGAACGCTCGATCGAACTGTCGGTGCGCGACGCCGAGGGGCACGAGAGCGTGCGGCTGCTGCTGGACGGCGAGATCGACGTGGCGATCACCGAGGAGCACCGCGCCACGGAACGGGTCACGCGCTTCCCGCTCTACACCGAACCTTTCGACGTGCTGCTGCCGCCGGGGCACGCGGTGAGCGGTCCGGTCGACCTGGCGACGCTGGCCGACGAGGACTGGGTGGTGACGCTGCCCGGCAACCCGTTGCGCGACGTCGTCGAGATGGCGTGCGCTCAGGCCGGGTTCACGCCCCGGATCAGGCACAACTCCGACGACTTCCGCGCGATCGAGGCACTGGTGGCGGCGGGTGCCGGGGTCGCGCTGGCCCCGCGCAACGCCGTCGGCGGGGTGGCGATCAGGCGGGCGGTCGCGGGGGTGGCGCCGTTGCGGCGGGTGGTGGCGGCGGTGCGGCGCGGCTCCGAGGACCACCCGTTGATCAGGGCTGTTCTCGAGCAGCTCCAGCGTTAGGGATCGTCACGTTCAGTTTGGCCGCGATGCGCGTCAACGCCTGGCGGTCGGCAGTGGTGAGCGGGTCGAGCACGACCTGCCGGACAGCACGCACGTGCGTTGGTGCCGCGGCCCTGACCACCTCGAACCCCTCGTCGGTGAGGGACGCGACCGTGTAGCGGCCGTCGTCGGGGTCGGGGAAGCGCTGCACCCAGCCACGGTGCTCGAAGCGTTTGACCACGTTGGACAGGCGCGACAGCGACCCGTTCGCGAGGTGGGCCAGTTCGCTCATGCGGATGCGGCGGTCCGGCGCCTCCGAGACGTGGCTGAGCACCAGGTAGTCGAACAGGCTCAGCCCCGACTCCTGTTGCAGCGGCGCCTCGAGCCGGCCGGGCAGCAACAGCAGCATCGAGACGAGGCCGGTCCAGGCCTCCTTCTCGTCGGCGTTCAGCCAGTCCATGCCGGGCAGCTTACTTCACGCTTGAAGTCATGTACCGTTGACTTCAAGCGTGAAGTCAACGAGAGGACCGATCATGAGCAAGCCGCAGTTCTTCGCCACCCCCGGCTACGGCGAGACGCAGCTGAAGAACATGCGCTACAGCCAGGCCGTGCGCATCGGCGACCGGGTCGAGATCTCGGGTCAGGGCGGCTGGGACGACGAGTTCGAGTTCCCCGAGTCGCTTGAAGACGAGATCGTGCGCGCGTTCGAAAACGTCGAGCGCACGCTCGTGACGGCGGGCTCGTCGTGGGCCGACGTCGTGCACGTGAACTCGTACCACGTGCTCGGCGACGACTCGTTCGACGACCACAACCGCGTGATGGTCGAGCAGTTCCGCGCACGGCTGGGCGAGCGCGCGCCGATCTGGACCGAGAGCGGGGTCACCGCCCTCGGTCACCCGAAGATGCGCATCGAGATCCGCGTGACGGCGATCGACTAGACGCGCGGCAGGTGAGCGGCGACCTCGGCGAGGGCGTCCAGGGTGTCGTGGGTGACCTGGCCGGTCGCGGTCTCGGCCTCCGCGACGGTCACCGTCCGGCCGTCGCGCTCGCTGCCGTAGCGCAGGCCGGTGAACTCGATCTCGGCCAGGTCGAGGAGGTGGCTGCCGAGCGGGTGGACGTCACCGCTGCCGTGCCTGTTCATGACCGACTGGAACCTGCGGGCGTCGCCGTCCGAGGCCAGGCCGACCCAGACCACCGAGATCACCGCCGTGTTGCCGGCGCCGTCGGTGACCGCGAACAGGACGCGGTCGAGCGAGGTGCAGCGGTTCCGCACGAAGAACTCGCGGACCTCGCCGAACGACACCGCCACGCATTCGGCCTGCTGGCCTTGGGCCTTGCGCGGGCCCAGGCCCGACGGCGAGGGCGATTCGGTCAGGCCGAGACCGCCGGTCGACGTGACGCCGGTGCCCACGGCCAGCGCCAACGCTCCCGCCACCACCACGCCGGCGCCCTTCCTCCCGCCGCGTCCGTTGTTCAGCGGGATGACCTTGCCGTTTTTGGTGATGAAGTCGGTCATGCGATCAGAACGCGGGGGACGAACCCCCGCGTTGATCACACGATCGGGTGGCTAGTGCGGAGCCTTCGCCGCGAGCTTCGCCGTGGCCGGGTCGCCGGCGGCCAGTGCGCCGCGAGCCGCCAGCTGGCAGATGTCGACGCTGGTGGTCGCGAGCTTCGCGCCGACGCCGGTCAGCGCCGTGTGGTTCATCGACAGCGACGTGATGCCGAGGCCGATGAGCACGCACGCCAGCAGCGGGTCGGCCGCTGCCTCGCCGCAGACGCCGACGGGCTTGCCGGTGGCGGTGGCCGCCTCGCCCACCTGCGCGATCAGGCGCAGCAGCGCCGGCTGCCACGGGTCGTTCAGGGCGGCGACGCCGCCGAGTTGGCGGTCGGCCGCGAAGACGTACTGGGCCAGGTCGTTGGTGCCGATGGAGACGAAGTCGACGACCTGCAGGATTTCGCGGGCCGACAGCGCGGCGGACGGGACCTCGACCATGACGCCGGCGCGCTGGATGCCGGCCTTGCGGGCTCGTTCCACGAACCACGCGGCCTCGGCGGCGGTGGCGACCATCGGGGCCATGACGCTGACGTCGGCGCCCGACGAGGCTGCGGCCGCGGCGATGGCTTCGAGCTGGCGGTCCAGGATTTCGGGGCGGTCGAAGGCGACGCGCAGGCCTCGGACGCCCAGGGCCGGGTTGGGCTCGGGGTCCGGGTTCAGAAACGCCAGCGGCTTGTCCGCGCCCGCGTCGAGGGTGCGCACCACAACCGGTTTGCCCTTGAACGGCGCCAGCACAGCCTCATAAGCAGCAGTCTGCTCAGCAACGGTCGGTTCCTCAGCTGCGTCCAGGAAGCAGAACTCGGTGCGGAACAGGCCCACGCCCTCCGCACCCGCGGCGGCTGCGGCGGCCGCGTCGGCGGGCGAGCCGACGTTGCCGAGGACCTTCACGCGGTGGCCGTCCTTGAGGACGCCGACGCCGTTCCACTCGGCCTTCTTGCCGGTGCCGGCGGTGCGGACCTTGCCGTCCGACTCGCGGACCTGGCCCGTGTCGCCGTCGACGTCGAGAGAGGTGGCCTCGAACGCGAGGATGCCGCGGCACGCGACGACGGCCGGGATGCCGAGCGAACGGGCGAGGATCGCGGTGTGCGAGGTGGGGCCGCCCTCCTCGGTGACCAGCGCGAGGACCTTCGCCGGGTCGAGGCCCGCGGTGTCGGCGGGCGCGAGGTCGCGGGCCACCAGCACGGACGGGGAGGTCAGGTCGGGCACGCCGGGGGCGGGCAGGCCGAGGAGTTCGGCCACCACGCGGTCGCGCACGTCCTGGACGTCGCGGGCGCGTTCGGCCATGTAGCCACCGGCGGCCTGAAGTGCGGAGATGAACTTCTGCGCGGCCTCGTGCACGGCACGGGCTGCGGTCAGCGACTGGTCGACGACGAGCTTCTCGGCTGCCTTGATCAGGGACGGGTCACCCGCCATCGCCGCCGTCGTCTCCAGCACGGCGCGGGCGTCGCCCTCGACCGTCTTCGCGCGCTCCATCAGGCGCTGCGCCACGACCTCCGTCGCGGGACGGATCAACGACGCTTCCATCTTGGTGTCCGCTGAACGCTTGCCCGCAGGAGGTTCCGGCAGGGCCTCGGCAACCCTGACGACGGGACCGGTTGCCCGGCCGCTGCTCACACCGACACCGCTCAGCCGCGCGCTCGACATGGTCTAGACCATACCCTCCAACCGGGAACCCAGGACAGTTCAGTGTGACTAATCGAGAGCGGGAATGCGGAACGCCGCCGAGCTCGTCGTCGTGGCGTAACGCAGAAGTGCGTCTCCCTCGGTCATCCGATACATCGTGTTCACAAAGGACTTCAGTTCGCGCTGGTAGGAGATGAAGAGCAGGCCCTCGGCGTAGTTGTAGGAGCGACGCAGCATCAGTCCGGCGCCCGCGGTCAGCGGATGGGCGCGCCGGACGTGCGCGTCGACCGGGATCAGGTACTCGCCGTCGGCCGTCTTCGCCGACAGATCGACCTCCACGCCCCCGCTCAACGGCGACGCGTCGTGCTTGCGGCGACCGAAGACCCGCTCCTGGGCATTAGTCGACAAAGCGCCGAATGCCCCCACGTCCAGCTTCATCCGCCGCACGACCGCGATGGTCGACCCGTCCGGCAGCCACACCTCGTCGTCGAACTCCTGCGGGGTCTTCGGCACGACGATGCCGTCTCTGAAACCGAGGCCGTTGGTGCGCTCGGCGTTGCAAAATCCCTGCTCACGCCACCGGAGCCGACCGTCGGGCCGGATCCGCGAGGCCGCGTCGCGCACGGCTGCCGGGTCGTCGCCGCAGAGCTGGAGGAAGAGCTTTCCGCCCAGGTCCTGCGGCCTCACCTCGTCGCCGGGGAACTCCGGCAGGCCGTCGATCCCGTGCCCGTACGTGACCGTCACCGACGAGCTGACCTGCACGGACGGCAGCGCGTCGGCGTCCCAGACGGAGATGTCGGCGTGCAGCTGCTGCGGGGTGGCGATGCCGGGCTGGTGCCGGGGCGAACCACAGCCGCCGAGCAGCCCGAGGGCAGCGGCGCCGCAGAGCAGATGGCGGCGTGAGATGCGGACCACAGGGGCAGTGTCGCACTAGGCCGAACGGAGCAGTACGGTGACCAGCCGTGCGCGCTCCGTACGCCTTCGCAGCAGTGCTCCTGGTCGCCGGTTGCTCGTCGGCGGCAAGCCCGGACCCCGGTCCGGAGATCACCGTGCCCGCGCAGTTCGGCACCATCCAGGCCGCCGTGGACGCGGCACGGGAAGGCGCGACCATCCTCGTGTCGCCCGGCGTCTACAAGGAGTCGGTGCAGGTCAGGACCAAGGGGCTGACCATCAGGGGCCTCCAGCGCGGCAGCGTGATCATCGACGGCGAGGTCAAGCGCGCCAACGGGATCGTCGTCACCGCACCCGAGGTGACGGTGCAGAACCTGACGGTCCGCAACCACACGCTGAACGGCGTGCTGGTCACCGGTCTCGCCGAGAACGGCGGGATGGGCCGCGGCAGCAACGGCTACACGAAACTCGACACGGAGAAGTTCCCGCCGCTGCAAGGCTTCCGCGTCTCGTACGTGACGGCCAGCAACAACGCGTTGTACGGCATCTACGCGTTCGACGCCCAGCACGGCGTGATCGAGCAGAGCTACGCGAGCGGCAGCGCGGACTCCGGTTTCTACGTCGGCCAGTGCAAGCCGTGCGACATCGTCGTGCGCGGCAACGTCGCCGAGCGCAACGCCGTCGGGTACGAGGGCACGAACGCGTCCGGGCGGATGTTCGTGCTGGGCAACAGGTTCAGCGGCAACCGCGTCGGCATGACCTCGAACTCCGACTACCAGGAGGCGTTCGTGCCGCAGGAGGACGCAACGGTCGTCGGCAACCTCGTCTCGGACAACGCCGAGGCGCTGTCCCCGGCGCAGGCCGACGGCGCGTTCGGGCTCGGCCTCGGCATCGCGGGCGGCACGAAGAACCTGGTGGCGCGCAACCTGATCACCCGCAACCCCGGCGTCGGCGTGGCGCTCGGGTCCGCCGAGGACATGGCCCCGCTGGACAACCGCTTCTCCGACAACGTGATCACCGGCAACGGCGAGGACGTGCTGTACGCGGCCTCGCGCCGGGCACCCGGCCGCAACAACTGCTTCGACCGCGAACGCTGCTACGACGGCGTCGGTGATCCGCTGCCGAAGTCGTCGGCACCGCGCGGGATCCCGTTCAACCAGGTCGCCGCGCCGCCGTTGCAGCCGGAGATGCCCGACGGGCCGTTGCCGGACATGGCGCCGAACGTCGACAAGTACGTGCTGCCGAGCGAGGACCTGTTCGACGACCGCGCGGCGGTGCGGTCGTGAAGCGCGTCGTGGTCCTGCTGCTGGTGCTGTCGGCGTGCGGCACCGACCCGCGGCCGTTGTCGATGCCGGAGGCGGAACGGCTGGCGCTGGTCAGGTTCTCCAACTACACCACCGGGATCAGCGGGTTCACCGGGTCCGTGCCGTCGGCGGGCGGCAAGCTCGTGCTGGACGGCCGGGTCGACTTCGTGAACCACCTCGGCTACGCGGGCATGCGCACCGACGGCCGGACGGACGCCGTCTCGCAGGGGCTCCTGCAGTGGAACCTCGGGCGGATCGCGTTCGCGATGTCGCCGTCGACCAAGGCCGTCGACCCCGTGCCGCAGGTCGACTGGCAGGTCAGGGCGTTGCAGGAACGCGGGTCCGAGCTGGACGGCGCGTTGCGGCTGCTGGTGAACCTCGGCTCGGACCGGCCGGAGAACCCGCAGCTGCTGGTGCAGAGTTCCGCGCGCTGGCTGCGGTCGGACAAGATCGGCGAGACGGCGGTGGACGTCTTCGAAGGGCCGAAGAAGGACGCGCAGGACGCCCGGCTGCGCTACTGGCTCGACGCCGACGGCAAGCTCCGGCGGCTGGAAGCCAAGCTGGGCAACCAGGAGGAGCTCGCCGCCTTCGACTTCACCGGCTCCGGCGAACCGGTGCGGGTCATCCCGCCGCTGAGCTGACCTCGGCGGCGGTCGGGTAGGACGGCTGCGCGCCCGCCTTCGTGACGGACAACGCGGCGACCTTCGCGGCATAACGCGCGGCCTGCACCAGGTCGTCGCCCTCGGCCAGGCGCGCGGACAACGCTCCGGCGAACGCGTCCCCGGCGCCGGTCGTGTCGACCACCTCGGTGATCTCGAGCGACGGCACCTCGGTGACGCCGGACTTCTCCACCACGGCCGCACCGCGCGCGCCGAGCGTGACGATGGCGGACTGGGGACCGAGGTCGAGCAAACCGTTCCAGTCCGGGGCGAGCTGCGCGGCCTCGTGCTCGTTCACGATCAGGACGGTGAGCTGCCGCAACGTCTCCGCGGGCAACTCGGCGACCGGCGACAGGTTGAGCACGGTCCGGACACCTCGGCCGGAAGCCACGCCGATCGCGTGGATCACCGTCTCCAGCGGCACTTCCAGCGAGCACGTCAGCACCGCGACGCCGTCGAGCTCCAGACCGTCCACATCGGACTTCAGCACGTCCGAGTTGGCGCCGGGGGAGACGACGATCGAGTTCTCGCCGTCGGGCGTCACGGTGATGTAGGCGATCCCGGTGGGGCGCTCGGAAGTCTTGACCAGGGCCGTGCCGACGCCGGACGACTCCAGCGACTCGCGCAGCAACGAGCCGTACCCGTCGCCACCGACCGCGCCGACCAACGAGACGGCGGCGCCGACCCGGGCAGCGGCCACGGCGGTGTTCGCGCCCTTGCCGCCGGGCAGCACGACGGTGTCACCGCCGAGCACGGTCTCACCGCCGGCGGGCCGCCTGCCGACCTCGACCACGAGGTCGGCGTTGGCGGACCCGAGAACGAGCAGAGTCTGTGTCACTTGACGAACTCTGCCACGTTCTTCTGGTTGATGACCTTGACCTCGACGTCCACGACCTGCTGAACGGGCTCGTTCTTGGCGGCGTGCATCGCCTGCTCGACGGCCTTCGAGCCGAGGAGCTTCGGCTGCTGCGCGATGGTCGCGGCGAGGGTGCCGTCCTTGATCGCCTTCAGGCCGTCCGGGGTGCCGTCGAAGCCGACGACCATGACGTCCTTGCCGGCGCGGTCGCCGAGGGCCTTGATCGCGCCGAGCGCCATCTCGTCGTTCTCGGCGAAGATGCCCTTGAGACCGGGGTTGCCCTGCAGCAGGTTCGTGGTCTCGTTGAGGCCCTTGGCGCGGTCGAAGTCGGCGACGGCCGAGGCGGTGACCTTGATGTTGCCGCTGTTCAGGCCCTGCTCGAAGCCCTGACCGCGGTCACGCGACGCGGACGCGCCGGGGATGCCCTTGAGGTGCGCGACGTCGCCGGAGGTGGCGCGGCCCAGTTCGATGGCCGCGAGGCTGCCGCCCGAGACGTTGTTGGACGCGACCTCGGCGGCGACCTTGCCCTCGACGGCGCGGTCGACCGAGATCACCGGGATGCTCGCGTTCTCGGCGGCCTTGGCGGCGGGCGCGGACTGCTTGGTGTCGACCGGGTTCAGGATGATCGCCTTCACGCCCTGCGTGACGAGCGTCTGCACCTGGTTGATCTGGTTCGTGGCGTCGTTCTGCGCGTCCACCACGGTGAGCTTGGCGCCGAGCTTGTCCGCCATCTCCTGCGCGCCCTGCTGGAGTTCCACGAAGAACGGGTTGTTCAGAGTGGACACGGCGAGGCCGATGGTGATGTCGCCTCCGGACGCCCCAGTTCCGCTGCACCCGGTTGCGACCAGTGCCGCAGCTCCGAGGGTCAACGCGATCCGTCGGGTCACCTTCATTGGTGTCTTCCTTACCTGTTGCGGGTTTTCTCAGCGACGGCGAAGTGAGTCGAGCAGCGCGGCGAGAGCGATCACCGCACCGATGACGACCTGCTGCCAGAACGGCGGGACCTGCAGCAGGTTGAGGCCGTTGCGCAGGACGGCGAGCACAAGTGCGCCGACCAACGTCCCGGTGGCGCGGCCAACGCCACCGGACAGCGACGCACCACCGATGACGACAGCGGCGATGGCGTCGAGCTCGTAGCCGACCGCGGCCTGCGGACCGGCGGACCCGAGCCGTCCCGCGAGCACGAGGCCCGCGGCGGCGGCGAACAGGCCGGAGAGCGCGTAGATCCAGAGCTTGTTGCGGCGCACGTCGATGCCGCTGAGCTTCGCGGCCTCCTCGTTGCCGCCGATCGCGTACATGCGACGGCCGAGGTTGGTGCGCGTGAGGACCAGGCCGGTGATGCCGAAGAACGCGAGCATCAGCAGCAGTGGCAACGGAAGCATCGGCGCGAGGTTCGAGCCGAGGAACGTCACCAGGGCGTCGGTCTCGTGCGGCTGGCCCTCGGAGAACACGAGGGTGAGGCCGCGCGCGACGCTCAGCATGGCCAGCGTCGCGATGAACGGCGGCAGCTTGCCGTAGCTGATCAGCGCGCCGTTCACGAGTCCGCACAACGCACCCACGACGAGGCCGAGCGGACCTGCGGTCAGTGCGCCGACCATCGCGGCCAGGGCGGCGATGCTGCCGACGGACAGGTCGATCCCGCCCGCCACCACGACGAACGTCATGCCGAACGCCATGATCGCGATGACCGCGGCCTGCACGCCGACGTTCAGCAGGTTCTGCGCGTTGAGGAACGCCGGCTGCATGATCGCGATGGCCAGGGCCAGGATGAGAAGTCCTGCCAGGGCGCCGTTCTCGCTGGCGTACTTGCGAATGCTGATCGTGCTCACGCTGGGATCTCCTGCACGGCGAGTGCCATCACCTGGTCTTGGGTCGCGCCCCTGGGCAGCTCACCGGCCACCCGGCCGTGGGCCATGACGACGACGCGGTCGCTCATCCCGATCACCTCGGGCAGGTCGCTGGACACGAGCAACACGGCCCTGCCCTGCGCGGTCATGCGGTTGATCAGCTCGTAGATCTCGACCTTGGCGCCGACGTCGACGCCTCGGGTCGGTTCGTCGAGGATCAGCACCTTCGGGTCGGCCAGCAGCCACTTGCCGATAACGACCTTCTGCTGGTTGCCGCCGGAGAGTTCCTTCACCGGCTGCTCGACGCGGCCCTTGATCCGGAGCTTGCCCGCGATGTCGTGCAGGCGCTTCTGGTCGCGGTTGTCGAGCGTGACGAGTTCGAGGTTCTGGCCGACGGTCGCGGTGAGGACCAGGCCCTGGCCCTTGCGGTCCTCGGGCACCAGGCCGAGGCCCGCGGTGATCGCGGCCTGAACGTTGTGGCGGGGCAACGGTTTGCCGTCGACCTCGACCGTGCCGTGGTCGTAGGCGTCCACGCCGAACGCCGCCCGTGCGACCTCCGTGCGTCCGGCGCCGACCAGGCCCGCGATGCCGACGACCTCGCCCGCGTGGACCTCGATGGTGATGTTCTCGAACGCTCCGCGCCTGGTCAGGCCCTGGATGTTGAGGAGCGGCTGGCCCGGGCGTTGTTGTGCGCGCGGGTACTGCTCGTCGATCGGGCGGCCGACCATCAGCTCGATCATCTGCTGGGTGGTGGCGTTCGGGCCGAGGACGCCGACGGACTTGCCGTCCCGCAGAACGGTGATGCGGTCGGCGATGCGCTGGATCTCGTCCAGGTGGTGGGTGATGAAGACGAGGCCGACGCCGTTGTCGCGCAGCTGCGCCATGATCTCGAGCAGGCGGTCGGTCTCGGTCTCGGTCAGCACGGCCGTGGGCTCGTCGAGGATCAGCACACCGGCGTTCTTGTCGAGCGCCCGCGCGATCTCGATCATCTGCTGCTGGGCGATGCCGAGATCCTTGACCTTGGCGTTCGGGTCGACGGTCAGGCCCACGCTGTTGAGCAGTTCCGGTGCCCTGCGGCGCATCTCGGCGCGGTCGACGAAGCCGTACCTGCGCGGGAGGCGGTTCAGGAACAGGTTCTCGGCGACGGACAGTTCGGGGACCAGCGCCAGTTCCTGGTGGATCACGGCGAGGCTGGTGTTGCCCTCGATGGTGCCCGCGTCCTGACGGTGGATTCCCGCGAGGATCTTGACCAGGGTGGACTTGCCCGCACCGTTCTCGCCGAGCAGGACGTGCACCTCACCGGCGTTGACATCCAGATCGACGCCGTCCAGGGCCTTGGTGCTGCCGAAGTGCTTGGTGATGCCGCGGGCTGTGATCACAGCTCGGCCTCCCCGAGCGACCCGCGCAGCACGAGCTTCGCGGTGAGCCGCACGTCGTCGGGCTGCTGGCCGTGGATCAGGGCGAGCAGGCTGCGCGCGGCGGCCCTGCCCATCTCGACGGTCGGCTGCGCGACGACGGTGATCGGCGGGTCCAGCAGCGGGAACCACGGCTGGTCGTCGAACACGGCGAACGCGATGTCGTGCGGGATCTGCAGGCCGCGGGCCCGGATCTCGCCGAGCGCGCCGAGCCCCATCAGGTTGTCCATCGCGACCAGCGCCGTGACGCCGTCGTCGACGAGCTTCGCGGCGGCCTGACTGCCGCTCTCCTGCCGGAAGTCACCGTGCACGACCTGCGCGAGGCCGCCGAGCGAGCCCGTGAGCACGTCGGTTCGTTCTCTTCCAGTGGAGGTGTTCGGCGGACCCGCGATCACTCCGATGCGGGTGTGGCCGGCGCCGACGAGCCGCCGGGCGAGCGCGGTCAACGCCTCGCTGCCGTCGGCCCGGACGACGGGGCATGTCGCGCCCCTGACCGTCCGGTCCAGCAGAACGACGGGCACGCCGCCTGCGCTCACTTCGCGAACCAGACTCGGGTCGTCGGTCGCGGGGCACAGCAGGAGGCCGTCCACCCGGCGGTCGAGCAGGGTGCGGACGTAGGTCGCCTCCTGCTCGGGGTTCTCGTCGGCGTTCCCGATCACGACGCAGTAGCCGTGTGACCGGGCTTCGTCCTCGACCGCTCGGGCGATCTCGGCGAAGAACGGGTTCAGCAGATCGCTGATGACCAGACCGAGGGTCTGGGTGCTGGTGGTCCTGAGGGATCGCGCCAGGGCGTTGGGCCGGTAGCCGAGTTCCTCGATCGCGGCGAGCACCCGCTCGCGGGTCTCGGGGGTCGGCGCGGCGTGGCCGTTGAGCACTCGCGACACGGTGGCCGTGGAGACTCCGGCGTGCTGGGCGACATCCTTCATGGTCGTCACGAGGCCGTAGTTAATCGATTACACATGGATGTAGTCAAGCCGAGACCTGCGGATGAGTAGGTGTACGGATGTCACTCGGCGTGCTCTGCCTCACTCTGATCACATGGACGGACAGGATCGCCTCGGGTACGAGCAGCGCCTCGCACTGGAGCTCGCGGCCATCGGGCAGCGGCTCTCGACGATCAGCACGGAGATGCGCGAGCACTCCGGTTCGGTGGCGACCGCAGTGGTCGAGGCACCTGAGGTGGCACGGCCCGTCGAGGTGCCGCAGCCACCGGCGACCACCGTCCCCACGCCGCCGAATCCCTGGTCGCAGCAGGCCCCGCCGGCTGCCGCGCCGCAGGTTCCGCAGCAGGCGCCGCCTTTCGCGCCACCGCAGCCCCCGCCGCCCGGGCCGCAGCTCCCGCCTCCTCCCGGCCAGCAGTGGCCGCCGCCTCCGCAGCAGCAGCCGTGGGGTCCGCCCCCGCCGCCGCGCGAGACGTTGTTCGAGAAGCTCGGCAAGGACGGTGCCGGCTCGAAGTTGCTCGCCTGGGTCGGTGGCGCGATCACCGTGCTCGGGTTCGTGTTGTTGCTGGTCCTGGCCGTGCAGCGCGGCTGGCTCGGCCCCGTGCCGAGGGTGATCGGCGGTGCCGTGTTCAGCGGTGCGCTGGTCGGCATCGGCATGTGGCTGCACCGCACGCCTGCCGGGCGGACCGGGGCGATGGCCCTCGCGTTCACCGGGTTCGCGGGCCTCTACCTGGACGTCATCGCCGCCACGAGCCTGTACGGGTTCCTGCCGGAGAGCTTCGGCCTGCTGATCGGGCTCGCCGTGGCCGCGGCCGGTGTCGTGCTCGCGGTGAAGTGGGAGTCGCAAGCGCTCGCGGTCACCGTCGTCGCAGCTTGTGCGCTGTGCTCGCCGATCATCACCGAAGGCTTCACGGTCCTGCTCGTCGGCTTCCTGCTGGTGCTCAAGATGGCCAGCACGCCGGTCCACATCAAGCGCAACTGGCCGGGCCTCGCCGTCGCCGGTGGGTTCCCGCCGATCCTCGCTTCGCTGCTCACCACCGCGAACGCCATCCCGCGCTCGTACGAGTGGACCGTCGTCGGCGTGGCCGGTGCGACGACCGTCGTCGGCATCGCCGTGGCGTTCCTCACGATCCGCAAGCGTCCTGACGACGCCGTCGCGGTCGCGTTGATCGCGGGTGCGGCGCTGCCGTCGCTGTTCGCCACGACGTTGCTGAACGCCCCGGCCAACTCGATCCTCGCCGGTGTCGTCGCGGCCGTGCTGCTGGCGATCTGGATGATCCCGGACCTGCCGCGCGGCTTCTCGCTCTCGGCCGGCGCGATGGGCATGCTCGCGTTGTTCCAGACCACGGTGATCGCGCTCGACGGCAACATCCGCACGGCGATCGTGCTGGCCGAGGCCGTGCTGCTGGCGTTCCTCGCGACCCGGTTGAACAAGAAGGCCGCGCTGGTGGGCTCCATCGCGTTCGGCTTCCTCGGGTTCCTCATGACGATCGGGATGGCCGTGCCGATCACGTGGCTGCTGGACGAGCCGCGGTTCTTCACCGTCGTCGACGCCGGTGACTACGCGGCCGGTCTGGTGACGGCTCTGGTGCTCGGCGTGTTCGCGGCCGTGCTGCCGTGGGCCGCGCTGAAGATGCAGGTGCTGCGCGAGCCGGCCAAGCACCCGGTGCCGTGGATCGCCGCCGGGCTGATGCTGCTCTACGGCGCGGCGGCCGCGGTGCTGTGCGCGGCGCTGCTCGTGTCGCCGGACGAGACCGGGTTCCTCTTCGGCCACTCGGTGGTCACCGTGTCGTGGACGATCGCCGCGTTGTTCCTGCTGGTCAAGGGGATCAACAACAAGGCGCTGCGGATCTCCGGTCTGATCCTGGTGGCCGCCGCGGTCGTGAAGCTGGTGCTGTTCGACCTCTCGGCGCTGGACGGGATCGCGCGCGTGCTGGCGTTCCTCGGCGCCGGCCTGGTCCTGCTCACCGCGGGCACCCGTTACGCCAAACTGGTGACATCGGCGCAGAATCCCGAGTCATACGTATCCAAACCAGCTGCTCCGCACTCCCACTAGACGTGGGGCCGTGGCCCGCACCGCCGTCGCGGGCCACGGTCGTACTACGTCCAGGCAAAGATTTCCCTCGGTCGGGTGACTGAAGTGGATCGAAAGCACCCGGAAGTGTTCCCATCGGCCGTATGGCAAAGCCACGCCTCGTGGCCGCGGTTCTAGCGCTCTCAGCGGCCTTCGCGGCGATGGGTGTCCACCAAGGACACGAGTACACGACGACTTCCTCGGCATCGATCGCACCGCTGGCCTACGTGGTGGGCAAGAGCGGTCTCGTGCAGATCGTCGACACCAGCACCGGTGCCGTGCTCGTGGAGGCCGACACGGGAGGCAGGGCGACCGGCGTCGCGGTGTCCCCCGACGGGCGGCGGCTCTACGTGATCAACGGGTGGACCGGCACGATCACCGCGATAGACCCCCGCACCGGCGAGATCGTCGACCGGATCTTCACCCAGGTCCAGCTCTCGCACGCGGCGATGCGCCCCGACGGTCAGCGGCTCTACGTCTCGGCCAGCGGTGGCGTGGCCGTGGTGAACCCGGAGAACTTCCAGCTCGTGGCCGTGATCAAGGCGGGCGGGCAGCCCCAGGGGCTCGCCGTGCACCCGGACAACCGGGTCCTCTACGTCGCGAACTCGCAGGACGGCACGGTCGGCCTGGTCGACACCGCGACGGCGTTCCAGACGGCGACGGTGCAGGTCGGCGGGCTGCCGCAGCACCTCGCGCTCTCGCCGGACGGCAAGCGTTTGTACGTGAGCAGCCTGCAGCTCGGCCGGGACACGCCCGGCACGTTGACGGTGATCGACACGACCACGAACCAGGTGGTCGGCGCGCTGCCGGTCGGCAGGGGAGCGGGCAGCATCGCCGTCACTCCCGACGGCTCGACGGTCTACCTGACGTTGCCGAAGGAACGGTCCGTCGTGGTGGTGGACGCGGCCTCTCTGACCGTGCGCGAACGTTTGCCCATCAACGCACCGACCGTCGCCATCGCGCCGGGGGACACGAGGGTGTTCCTCGCGACCGGCGCGACGACGACGGTGCTGGACAGCACGAACGCGGTGCTCACGACGTACCGGATGACGACGGGTGAGCTGGAGGCGAGGCCGCGCGAGTTCGACGCGGCCCTGATCGGCTTCCCGCCTCAGCCCACCGGAACGGGCCTGCGGACCTCGTCGTCGAAGTCGTCCAGGTCGTCCACCGGCTCGTCGTGAAGCGCGAGGCGTTCCTGGATGCGCTTGAGCGGACCGGGTGACCACCACGCGGCGTTGCCGAGGAGCTTGAGCACGGCCGGCACGAGCAGCATCCGGACCACGGTGGCGTCGAGCGCCAGCGCGAGGATCATGCCGACCCCGACGAACCGCATCATCGCGACCTGTGAGAACGCGAACGCACCGGTCACCACGATCAGCAGCAGCGCGGCCGACGTGATCACCCGGCCGGTCTTCGCGAGGCCGGTCGTCACGGCTTCTTCCGTCCTCGCGCCCTGACCGCGGGCCTCGACCATCCTGCTGAGCAGGAACACCTCGTAGTCCGTCGACAGACCGAACACGATGGCCGCCATCAGCACGACGATGCCGGACTCGAGCGGCCCCGGCGTGACGCCGAGCCAGTCAGCCCCGTGGCCGTCCTGGAAGATCCAGACCAGCACACCGAACGTGGCGGACAGCGACAGCGCGCTCATCAGCACGGCCTTGATCGGCAGCACGACCGAGCCGAACGCCAGGAACATCAGGATCAGCGTCGCGCCGACCAGCAGCGTGACCATCAGCGGCAGGCCGTCGGCGATGGCGTCGAGCGAGTCGCTCACCATCGCGGTGTTGCCGCCGACCAGCACCTCGGCGTTCGTCGGCGGCGCGAGGGCGCGGACGTCCTTGAGTGCCTGCTTCGACTCTTCGCTCAGCGCGTCGTTGTCGAGTCCGGCCGCCGCGGCCGTGACGCCGTTGCCCTGGCCGGTCGGCTGGACCTCGCCGACGCCCGGGATGTTCGCGACTTCGTTGAGGTACTTCTGGACGTCGGCTTCCTGGCCGCCTTGGACGACGATCTTGAAGCCGGTGTTGGAGAGCGCCGAGAAGTTCTGGTTGATGTTCTCGGTGGCGGTGCGAATGGCGTTGCCCTCCGGCAGCACCTTCTCGGTGACCTGGCCGAACTGCACTCCGAGGAACGGCGACCCGAGCGCGACCAGCACACCGATGATCGGCAGCGCGATGAGCACGGGCCGCTTCATGACCG
Source organism: Lentzea sp. JNUCC 0626 (assembly GCF_043632865.1). NCBI lineage: Bacteria > Bacillati > Actinomycetota > Actinomycetes > Pseudonocardiales > Pseudonocardiaceae > Lentzea > Lentzea sp. JNUCC 0626. The sequence continues at coordinate 7,308,742 of NZ_CP171635.1, read as the reverse complement.
CCGTGCTGAGCTTGCGCCAGCCGCGTTCGCTCGGCTCCTTCTTGCGCCACGGCATGGCGAGCTTGTCGACCCGCTTGCCGAGCACGCCGAGCAGCGCGGGCAGCAGCGTCACCGAGACCAGTGCCGCGATCGCAACAGAACTCACGCCGCCGTACGCGAGGGACTTCAGGAAGCCGTGCGGGAAGAGGAGGAGCCCGGCCAGTGCGATGACCAGCAGCGTTGCGCTGAAGACAACCGTGCGGCCTGCGGATGCGACCGTCCTGGCCACTGCTTGTTCGGTCGTACGGCCCTGGGCGAGTTCTTCCCGGAACCTGCCGACCATGAAGAGGCCGTAGTCGATCGCCATGCCGAGGCCGAGCAGCGACGCGACGTTGACCGCGAACGAGTTGACCTCGGTGAAGAGGGCGACGCCGTGCAGCACGCCGAGCGAGCCCATGATCGCGAGACCGCCCACGACGACGGGCAGGCTGGCCGCGACCAGGCCACCGAAGATGATCACGAGGAGCAGCAGGACCAGCGGCAGCGAGAACATCTCCGCGCGCGTCAGGTCCTCCTGGGACATGTCGTTGATGGCCTTCTGGGTCGGCACGAGCCCGCCGACCTGGTTCTCGAAGCCGTCGATCTTCAGCTGGGACTCGATGTCCTGGAACTGCTTGATCTGCTCGTTCGAGTCGCCGCTGCTCAACGTGATGGCGACGAGCGCCTGCTGCTGGTTGTCCGACGGCACCGGCCCGACGGCCTTGAGCACGTCGTCCTTGGGGAAGCCGCTGATGTGGTCGGCGACCTTCTTGAGTTCGAGCGGGTTCGCGAAATCGCCGCGATAAATGACGATCACGTCACCGTTCTGCCGCCCGAACGCCTCCTCGGCTACCTTGTCGGCCCGCGCTGCCTCACTGGAAGGAGCCTCGTAGCCGCCCTGGCTGAGCTTGTCGAACACCCCCAGGCCCCAGACACCGCCCACCACGGCGAGCAGCACCGTCGCGACCAAGACCACCCACCGGCGGCGATATGCGATCGAGCCCCACTTCGCGAACATCGACGACGGCCTCCTGGGTTACCGTGCTGTAAATCCCATGAACTCTTGTAAACACCGTTCACTGAAACCGTACGGGGCCGTGGACGGGGTCTACAACCCGATGGAGTGACATATGACCGAGGCCACTCGCCGAGAACGACTCCGCGCAGAGACCGAGCGTGAGATTCGGCAGGCGGCCCGCGCCCTTTTGGTGGAAAGCGGCCGCGACGCGGTTACCCTGCGTGCCATCGCGCGCAAACTAGGCATCACGGCGCCGGCCCTGTACCGCTACTACGACTCGCACGACGCGCTGCTGCGGCAGCTGTGCGACGACATCTGCGCGGACATGGCCGCGGCGTTGTACGCGGATCTTGCTGCGGACACGTCGGGGCAGGTGGGGTGCAAGGTCCGGGCGGTGTGCCATGCGTTCCGGCGGTGGGCGTTGGCGCATCCGCAGGAGTTCGCTCTGGTGTTCGCTTCGCCGCGGGATCCCTTGGGGGCTGACCAGTTCGGGTCGGTGTTCCTGCAGTTGGCCGGACCGCTGATCGCGTCCAACGAGGACGCCAACCACGTGCACGAGGAAGCGCCCGCGGTGCTGCACGAGGACCTGATGCGGTTCCAGCAGGTGCTGCGGGACGCGGTGGCGGAGCACGGGGTCACGCTGGCGGACGAGGTGCTGAACCTGGGCAAGATCTACCACGTCGTGCAGTCGTGGGTGCGGTTGTACGGGCACGTGGCTTTGGAGGTGTTCGGGCGGTTCCCGTTCGCGGTGAGCAACCCGGAGCCGATGTTCGATTCGATGCTGGACCAGATGCTGGAAGAGATCGGGTTCGTGGAGACCCATCAGTGATGTAGCGCAGGGCGGAGGCTCGGCGACATACGACCCGTGGCAGCTACCGATCTACCTGACACCGTCGAAGAACCGGAGTCGCCGAGCGGGCCGGGCCAGGCCGTGCTCAACCTGTTGGACAAGGCGATCGGATTGCAGGCACCGCTGGTCCGCAAGAACATCGCCCGCGCTCGTCAGCGCAACCCGGAGTCAACGCCCGCCGAGGTCGTCAGCACGCTGGAGAAGATGTACGTCAGCGCCCTGACCAGCACGGGAGCCGCAGTCGGAGGAGCGGCGGCCGCACCCGGTGTCGGAACCGGGGTTGCACTGGCGCTGTCGGCGGGCGAGATGCTCTCGTCACTCGAAATGAGCGCCCTGTTCGTGCTCTCGGTCGCCGAGATCCACGGAGTCCCGCTCGACGAGATCGAACGTCGCCGCACGCTGCTGCTGGGGATCCTGCTCGGTGAGTCCGGTTCCAAGACCATCAACAAGGTGGCCGAGCGCACCGGTCAGCACTGGGCGCGCCATCTCGTCAACGCAGTGCCCGCAGAAGCCTTGAAGCGGATCAACAAAGTCCTGGCGCCGAACTTCATCACCAAATACGGCACCCGGCAAGGAGTCGTCGTGCTTGGACGTGTGGTCCCGTTCGGCATTGGCGCGTTGATCGGCGGTGGCGCCAACGCCGCTATGGCCGTAATTGCTGTCAAAGCTGCGCGACGTGCGTTCGGTCCTGCGCCTGAAGCGTGGCCCGAAGAGGTCGGGCCGGCGCGACCGTAGTCACGCCGGCTCTTGTCGTTGCTACAGAACGATGTTGACCAGGCGACCCGGGACGACGATCACCTTGCGGGGCTCGCCGCCTGCCACCAGTTCCGCGATCTTCTCCTCGGCCAGGGCCGCGGCCTTGATCTCGTCCAGGCCCGCGGAGGCCGACACGACGACGCGTGAGCGGACCTTGCCGTTGACCTGGATCGGGTACTCGACGGTGTCCTCGACCAGGTACTGCTCGTCCGCCGCCGGGAACGGGCCGTGGGCCAGGGAACCCTCGTTGCCCAGCTTCGACCACAGTTCCTCGGCCACGTGTGGGGCCTGCGGGGCCAGCATCAGGACCAGGGCCTCCGCCAGGGGGCGGGGGGTGCCTGCGGCGTAGTGCTTGGTGACGTAGTTGTTCAGCTCGATCAACTTGGCGCCTGCGGTGTTGTAGCGCAGGTTGGCGTAGTCGTCGTGAACGCCTGCGATGGTCTTGTGCAGCAGGCGCAGGGCCTCGGTCGAGGCCTCCTCGTCGGTGACGCGCAGGGAGCCGTCGGTCTCGTCGACCAGGTTGCGCCACAGGCGTTGCATGAAGCGCTGGGCGCCGACGACGTCCTTGGTCGCCCACGGGCGGGAGACGTCCATGGGGCCCATGGACATTTCGTAGAACCTGAAGGTGTCTGCGCCGTAGCGGGCGCACATTTCGTCCGGGGTGACGACGTTCTTCAGGCTCTTGCCCATTTTGCCGTATTCGCGGCGGACTTCCTCGCCGTTGTAGGTGAACTTGCCGTCCTGCTCGACGACCTCGTCGGCCGGGACGTAGACGCCGCGCGGGTCCACGTAGGCGTAGGCCTGGATGTAGCCCTGGTTGAACAGGCGGCGGTACGGCTCGTCGCCGGACAGGTGGCCCAGGTCGAACAGGACCTTCTGCCAGAAGCGGGAGTACAGCAGGTGCAGGACGGCGTGTTCGACGCCGCCGATGTACAGGTCCACGCCGCCAGGGTCGGTCGGGCCGTGCTCCTCGGTGCGCGGGCCCAGCCAGTACTTCTCGTTCTCCGGGTTGACGAAGCGCTCGGTCTCCACCGGGTCGACGTAGCGCAGCTGGTACCAGCACGAACCCGCCCAGTTGGGCATGGTGTTGGTGTCGCGGCGGTAGGTCTTCAGGCCGTCGCCCAGGTCCAGCTCGATGGTCGTCCACTCGGTGGCACGGGACAGCGGCGGGGACGGCTCGGTGTTCGCGTCTTCCGGGTCGAAGGTGCGCGGCGAGTAGTCGTCGACCTCGGGCAGTTCGATCGGCAGCATCGACTCGGGCAGCGCGATGGCGGTGCCGTGCTCGTCGTAGACGACCGGGAACGGCTCGCCCCAGTAGCGCTGGCGGCTGAACAGCCAGTCGCGCAGCTTGAACTGGACGGTGCCGCGGCCGTGGCCGTTCTCCTCCAGCCAGCCGATGATCGTCTTCTTGGCGTCGTCGATCGCCATGCCGTCCAGGAAGCCGCTGTTGATCGCCGCGCCGTCGCCGGTGAAGGCCTCGCCCTCGAAGCCTTCCGAGGGCTGGACGGTGCGGACGATCGGCAGGTCGAACTTCTTCGCGAAGTCCCAGTCGCGCTGGTCCTGGGCGGGCACGGCCATGATCGCGCCGGTGCCGTAGCCCATCAGGACGTAGTCGGCGATGTAGACCGGGATTTCCTTGCCGTTCACCGGGTTCGTGGCGTACGCCCCGATGAAGACGCCGGTTTTGTCCTTGTTCTCCTGACGGTCCAGTTCGGACTTCAGGGACGCTGCGCGCCGGTACGCGGCGATGTCTGCCACGCGATCGGGCGTCGCAATCTGGTCCACCAGCTCGTGTTCCGGTGCCAGGACCATGTAGGTCGCGCCGAACAGCGTGTCCGGACGGGTCGTGAAGACCTCAATGTTCTCGCTTCCCACCGCAAATCGGACTCGGGCACCGTGCGAGCGCCCAATCCAGTTGCGCTGCATGGCTTTGACCTTGTCCGGCCAGTCCAGCCGGTCCAGGTCGTCGATCAGCCGGTCCGAGTACGCGGTGATGCGCATCATCCACTGGCGCAGGGATTTCCTGAACACCGGGAAGTTGCCACGCTCACTGCGACCGTCCGCGGTGACCTCTTCGTTCGCCAAGACAGTACCCAGTCCGGGACACCAGTTGACGGGCGCCTCCGACATGTAGGCCAGGCGGAAATCGCCCAAGATCCTTTGCTGGTCGGCAAAAGACAGCTCAGACCACGTGTGGCCGCCCGGAACGTCCCGCTCTCCAGACTCGAACTGCGAGATCAACTCGGCGATGGGACGGGCCGTCCGCGCGTCGGCGTCGTACCAGGAGTTGAAGATCTGCAGGAAGATCCACTGAGTCCACTTGTAGTACTCGGGGTCGATCGTCGAGATGCGACGGCGCTCGTCGTGACCCAGCCCCAGCCTGCGGATCTGGCGCAGGTAGGTGTTGATGTTGTCCTCGGTGGTCTTGCGCGGGTGCTGACCCGTCTGCACCGCGTACTGCTCCGCGGGCAGGCCGAACGCGTCGAAACCCATGGTGTGCAGCACGTTGCGGCCGTTCATGCGGTGGTACCGCGCGAAGACGTCCGTGCCGATGAAGCCCAGCGGGTGCCCGACGTGCAGGCCCGCGCCGCTGGGGTACGGGAACATGTCCTGCACGAACAGCTTGTCCGCGGGCACGTCACCCTTGAGCGCGCCGACGGGGTTGGGAGCGTGGTAGGTGCCGTGGTTCTCCCAGTACTGCTGCCACCGCTCCTCGATCTGGTTCGCCAGCTCGGCGGTGTAGCGGTAGGCGGGAATCTCCGCCGCGTCCGTACTCATTTCAGCGTCCCTCTCACGTCTGTTCCTGCCCCTGACATGACGAAACCCCCCAGCCCAGAAGGGCATGGAGGGTGGCCGCGCCGACCGTCTCTCGAAGGGGTCGTCGCGGCTAGATAAGGAGCAGGCGGGCCGTGCTCATGTCGTCAACGGTATCAGCGCAGGGCAAGCGCGATGAACTGGGTGACCTGGGACGCGCTGAAGTTGTCGTCCGAGACCAGCCACAACGTGCCGTCCGGGCCCCAGGCCATGCCTTCGAGGTTGTCCGGCTTGGTGAACGTGCCGATGTCGGCCAGGAACCGCTTCTTGTTCTGCACCGGCCGGTACTCGAACAGGCGAACCTTGTTGCCGAGCGTCGGGCTGAACGACCGCTCGAGGACGAGGTAGACGCCGGGGAAGCGCTCCAGGATCGCCGTCACGCCCGTGCTCGCGTCCGGTGCGAACAGCGGCTCCTGCTGGTAGCGGTAGGTGGCCACGGGCTGCCCGGTGCGGGTCTGCACGAAAACGCGGCTGACAGCGCCCTTGTCGACCGTCGCCGCGGGTTCCGTGACGAGCGGGCCTTCGAGCGCGGTGACAACCAGGGTGCCGCCGAGCGCGAACGTGAGGCCTTCGAACGCCTGGTTCTGGCGCGGACCGGACTCGGGCTTCATCTTCAGCGACTCCGGGGTGGGGAGCGCCTTGCCGAAGCTGCCGTCCTTGCGGCTGAACTGCACGGACGGGTCGATGAGGGTGGTCGGCGTGCGGTCGCCCTCCTGGCTCCACAGCAGGTCGCCGGTCCAGGAGTCGACGCGGACGTCCTCGGGGTCGACGGTGCCGGGCGCGTACGGACCGTTCGGGCCGGTCAGGGAGTGCGCGGCGGTGAACTCGACCTTCGACCTGTCGAGCCTGCCCTCGTAGAACCGGGGCGCCACCCGGTCGTCGCTGATCAGGATCCACCTGCGGGTGCGTGGGTCGTAGTCGAGGCCGGAGATGCCGCCGACCGTCGTGCCGTCCACGACCAGGCCTTTCGGCACCTGGAGCTCGGTGAGGAACCGAACTTCGGGGCCGTGCGCCTGCGCGGGAGCCGCCAGCAGACCGACCATCACGGGGACCAGCAGGAGTCGTCTGAACATGGCGCTCAGCACACCTGACCGGGGTGACTGGAGGGTGAACTGAGGATTCGTCTTACCCTCATGGGGTGAACATCGTGCTGTCGGTCGTCCTGGGTGTGCTCGGCGTCGCTCTCGGCGCGGTCGGTCTGCTGGGTCTGCAGGGCAAGCTGCGCCGCAACCGCTACGTCGGTGTGCGCACCGCCGCCGCCGTGCGTGACGAGGAGACGTTCGCTCTGGCCAACCGCGTCGCCGGCGTGCCGAACGTCGCGGCCGGTGTGGTCGCGGTCGTGTCCGGCGCCATGGCGTTCGTGATGGAGGACCTGGCCGTGACGGCCGGGGTCATCGGGCTGGTCGGCGCGCTGGTGATCGCGTTCGCCGGTGGTGTGATGGGCAGCAAGGCCGCGGCGCTGGTGCCCGAGCCGGTCCAGCCGAAGGGCTGCGGCGGGTGTGCCTGCGGTGGTGGCGGTTGCTCGCCGCTCGCGGGCCTCTGACCAACCCTCAAGGACAGGCCGGATCACTCGATGATCCGGCCTTTTTCGTACGTTTCACGTGAATCAACTCGCGAGCGCTCGAGCCCCGACTCCTGAACAGACAGCGGTGCTGAACCGCACGTTCGGGTGCGTACGCCTGGTATGGAACAAGGCGCTGGGAGAGCGCGCACAGCGCTTCCGAGTCGACGGAGCCCGTACGTCGTACCGCGAGACCGACGCCGCACTGACGGCGTGGAAGCGGACCGAAGAGTTGGCGTTCCTGTCCGAGGTCTCGTCGGTGCCCCTGCAACAGGCACTGCGCCACCAGCACACAGCGTTCCAGAACTTCTTCGCTCGACGTGCCCGCTACCCGAGGTTCAAATCGCGCACCGGTCGTCAGAGCGCGCACTACACACGCTCAGCGTTGGTTCCAGCTGCGCCTACGCGGCACGCCATCGGTGTCGACCTGGGCTTGGCGGGCTTCCTCGTCACCAGCGACCGCAATCGAATCGCCAATCCGCGTCACCTCGCGGTCAAGGCCCGAAACCTGGCCCGCCACCAACGCAAATTGGCCTGGTGCGCTCTGCGGACATCATCGCGATCGAGGACCTGAACATCCGGGGCATGGTTCGGAACCGTCGCCTGGCTCGTTCGATCTCCGACGCGAGTTGGGGCGAGTTCCGTCGGCAGCTTGAGTACAAATGCGCCCGAGCGGGCCGCACGCTGGTCGTGGTCGACCGCTGGTACCCGTCCAGCAAGACGTGTTCCTGCGGAGCCGATGTCAGACGGCAGGGGTCCGCCCCTCCGCGATCGGCGGCGAAACAGGAAACCCGAGCCTCGGGGGAAGCCAAGTGAATCAGTTGTCGCGGACGTCCTTCGGGTAGGTCGCGAGCAACGCCAGCGGCATGCCCTGGCGGCGCAGCACCCTGCCCCAGAGGTCGACGTTCGCGCCCACCAGCACGTCGTCGGCGAGGCCCGTGACGACCATCCAATCGCCGCGGTCGATCTCGCCCTGCAGCTGACCCTCGCCCCAGCCGCTGTAGCCGGCGAACACCCGCAGGCCGCGCACCAACGGCATCAGGTCGTCCGGGTCGGCGTCGAGGTCCACCAGCGCCACGGGGCCCTGCACGCTGACCAGACCTTCCACAGCGGACGGATCGGTGCCGGGCTTCAGCGCGGCCAGGCACAGCGCGGTCTTCTGCTCCACCGGGCCGCCGATGTGGATGGCTTGTGGCTTGGTGACGTGCGGGCCCCACGGCGGTAGTACGTCGTGGACGGCCACGTCGGACGGTCGGTTCAGCACGACGCCGAGGGTTCCCTCGGGGCGTTGGTCGATGATGTAGACGACGGTGCGTGTGAAGTTCGGGTCGTTCAGGCTCGGAGCGGCCACCAAGAGGGTGCCTGGCTCGACTTCGACTTCGTCATCGGGACGCACGTCACCATGAAATCACCCGTGATCGCCGGAACAACTCAGGGCCGCGCCCCGTTAGACTGAGGTGTCGGATGTCTTTGTGTCCCCCGGGCTCAACAGACAACCGCCCTTGCGGAATACCGTTCGGCTGGAACCGCTTGGTGCAACGCGCCGTGAGGCGACCTGGCATCCGGCACCAGGGGAGCCGGACCGCGAGGTCCGGCTTTCGTGGTTTTCACCACCTCGCGCATAGAGTGCAACGGTGACAACGCTTGCGGTGGAGAAGCACCACTGGGGATCACGCCGGTTCCTCGGCATCCCCGCCTACCGCAGACTCCTCGCCACCAGGCTCGCCTCGCAGTGGGGTGACGGGCTCTTCCAGGCGGGACTCGCCGGGGCCGTGCTCTTCAACCCCGAACGCCAGGCCGATCCGCTGGCCATCGCGACCGGGTTCGCCGTGTTGTTGCTGCCCTACTCGCTCATCGGACCGTTCGCCGGCGCGTTGCTCGACCGGTGGGACCGCAAGAAGGTCATCCTCGTCGCGAACGTCACGCGGGCGGTGTTCGTCCTGCTCACGGCCGGTGCGGTCGGGGCGGGGCTGAGCGACCTGCCGTTGTACGTCTCCGCGCTCATCGTCATGGGCATCGGGCGGTTCGTCGGCGCCGGGCTGAGCGCGTCGCTACCGCACGTCGTGCCCGAAGACCACCTGGTCGAGGCGAACGCGCTGGCCACGACGGCCGGCGCGATCATGGCCGTGGTCGGTGCCTCGTGCGCGATCGGGTTCCGCACGATCCTCGGCGCCGGGGACGGCGGGTCCGGCTGGACCACCAGCATCGCCGTCGTCGGGTTGCTGACCAGCGCGTTCATCGCCAGCCGGTTCAAGGCCGGCGTGCTCGGGCCGGACGAGGTCGACGAGCCGAACAACGCGTTCATGGCCGTCGCGCGCGGTCTGCTCGACGGCGCCAAGGCCACCTGGCGAACCCCCAGCGTCACGGCCGCGCTCGCCGCCGTGCTCGCCCACCGGGCCGCGTTCGGCATCAGCCTGATGCTCACGCTGCTGCTGATGCGCTACAGCCTCGAGGACGTCGGCATCCTCAAGGCCGGCATCGGCGGGCTGGGCGAGGTCGCCGTCGCGGGCGGGGCCGGTGTGCTGCTCGCGGGCATCCTCACCGACCGGATCGTCGACCGGTTCGGCGTGACGCGCACGGTCTGCGGCGCGTTGCTGCTGAGCGCCGCGACCCAGCTCGGCCTCGGGCTGCCGATGACGTTGCCGACGATCCTCGCGGCCAGCTTCTTCATCATCTTCGCCGGTCAGATCATCAAGCTGTGCGTGGACACCGCCGTGCAGCACGACATCCCCGACGAGGTGCGCGGCCGCGTGTTCGCCCTCTACGACACGCTGTTCAACGTCGCCCAGGTCACCGCGGTGACCATCACGGCGATGGTCGTCCCCCTCGACGGCCGCGCGCCCGGACTCATGGTCGCCGCCGCCGCGCTCTACTTCGTCGGCCTGGCCGGCTTCCTCACGATGTCAGCGCGGAAACGGCAGATGGAGCATGCCGGCCTCGTGCGCGAAAACGACAGCAGCCACTCGATCGGGTAGATCCAGGCGACGCAGGATCTCGGCCACCTCGTCGAGCACCCGCTGCTGCCCGAGACCGAGCACGCGCGCGATCTCGTGGTCGGCGTGACCGCGCGCGATGCACCGCAGCACCGCGCGTTGGTCGTCGGTCAGCACGTCCAGGTCGTACACCGCCGGACCTGCGAAAAGTCCCTGAGAACTCATCTGCACCACCCCCATGCGCCCCCCTGGCGCACTTCACATGGTGCCGGTCCCCGCTGACACTTCGCTAACGCGGGGATTGCATTCACTCACTATGCGTAATCGACGCCTGCACTAGGCCGGGGGAGTGATCCCCTGTTCGCGCGCCCAGTCGAGCAACGCCGCCTCCGCCTCGTCGCGGTCCAGCGGTCCGCGGTCCAGCCGGAGCTCCTTGAGGAACTTCCACGCGGCGCCGACCTCGCGACCCGGCGGCAGGCCGAGCAGCTTCATGATCTCGTTGCCGTCGAGGTCCGGGCGCACGCGCGCGAGGTCTTCCTCGGCCGCGATGCGCGCGATGCGTTCCTCGAGAGAGTCGTACGTCCGGCGCAGCAGGTTCGCCTTGCGCTTGTTACGGGTCGTGCAGTCCGCACGGACGAGCTTGTGCAACCGCGTCAGCAGGTCACCGGCGTCGGTCACGTACCGGCGCACGGCCGAGTCGGTCCACTCGCCGCTGCCGTACCCGTGGAACCGCAGGTGCAGGTAGACGAGCTTGGCGACGTCCTCGGTGATCTCCTTCGAGAACCGCAACGCCCGCAAGCGCTTGCGGACCATCTTCGCGCCCACGACCTCGTGGTGGTGGAACGACACTCCGCCGCCGGACTCGAACTTCCGGGTCGCCGGCTTGCCGATGTCGTGCAGCAACGCGGCGATCCTCAGCACCAGATCGGGTGATTGATCAACTTCTTCAAGATCAATTGCCTGTTCCAGCACAACCAGGGAGTGGTCGAAGACGTCCTTGTGCTGATGATGTTCGTCGATTTCCAGCTTCATGGCCGTCAGCTCCGGCAGGACGATGTCCGCCAGGCCTGTCTCGACCATGAGCTCGATGCCGCGGCGGGGGTGCGCCCCGCACAGGAGCTTCGACAGCTCCACCTGCACGCGCTCCGGCGTGATGCGGGTGAGTTCGGCTGCCATCGACCGCATCGCCTCGATCACTCGCGGCGCCGCGGTGAAGCCGAGCTGGGAGACGAACCGCGCGGCCCGCAACATCCGCAGCGGGTCGTCGCCGAACGACTCCTGCGGGGTCGCGGGGGTGTCCAGCACGCCCTCGCGCGCCGCCTGCAGGCCGCCGGTCGGGTCGACGAACTCCGAGGCCGCGATGTCGAACGCCATCGCGTTGACGGTGAAGTCGCGCCGGACCAGGTCACCGTCGATCGAGTCGCCGAACGTCACCTCGGGGTTGCGGGTGACGCCGTCGTAGACGTCCGCGCGGAAGGTCGTGATCTCGATGATCTCGCCCTTCTTGGACGCCCCGACCGTCCCGAACGCGATGCCGGTGTCCCACTGCGCGTCGGCCCAGCCCTTCAGCAGCTGCTGGATCTCGGCTGGTCGCGCGTCCGTGGTGAAGTCGAAGTCGTTCGTCGGGCGCGCCAGCACGGCGTCGCGCACACTGCCACCCACGAGGTAGAGGCGCTTGCCCTCGGTTGCGAACCGAGCGGCGAGTTCGGCGACGACAGGTGTGATGGCGGGCTTTTCCACCACCGCATTCTGCTGGAGCGATCGAGACACGAGAAACCGGCGTGCTCAAGGTTCGTAAGTACGATCGGGCCCATGCCCCCGTCAGCCGCACGTTCCGGAGGTTCCAAGCCGGGGCGCCGCAAGAGGCGCCGGGGCCGGAGGCTCAAGACCGTCGACGAGACGTCGGCGGGTGGCCTGGTGCTCGACGGAGAGCAACGGGCCGCGGTGATCGGCAGACTTGACCGGCGGGGCCGGTTGCTGTGGTCTTTGCCCAAGGGTCACATCGAGGCCGGCGAGACCGCGGAACAGACCGCGGTGCGCGAGGTCGCCGAGGAGACCGGTATTCATAGCAGGGTGCTGCGCCCGTTGGGGTCGATCGACTACTGGTTCGTCGCAGACGACCGCCGGGTGCACAAGACGGTTCACCACTTCCTCCTCGAAGCGACGGGGGGAGAGCTTTCCGACGAAGACGTGGAGGTCACCGAGGTGGCGTGGGTGCCCCTCGGCGAGCTGGACGAGCGGTTGGCACACGCCGACGAGCGCCGTCTGGTCCGCCGAGCCGCCGAACTGCTCGCCGACCGCTGCCGCAACGGGGCGGGGCCGGCGTGAGCCTGAGGAAGCTCGTCTGCACAGCCGCCGCCGTCGCGTTCGTGGTGATCGCGGCGCCCCCAGCGGGCGCCCAGCAGTCACAACCGGACGAGATCGACGCGCTGCCGTTCATGCCCGCGCCCGCCACCCAGGTGTGGGCGACCAGATCTCTCTCGGCCCAGCCGGGCCAGGCGCAGCCGCAGTTCGTGCGGCTCGACATCGACCAGCTCACCCCGCGGTTCGTCACGAGCGACTCGCCGGGCACCGTCCGGATCACCGGCAAGATCGTCAACGTCGGCGACCGCAAGGTGTTCGACATCGTGCTGCGGCTGGAACGCGGTGAGCCGCTCGGCTCCGAGGACGACCTGCGCAAGGCGTTGCGCGAGCCGGCGGCGGCCGAGGCCGTGCAGCCGAAGTTCACCCCGATCGCGGGCGAGCTCGAGCCCGGCGCGCAGAAGGACTTCACGTTGGAGGTGCCGCTGCGCGGTACCGAGCCGACGTCGCTCGAGGTCGACCAGCCCGGCATCTACCCGATCCTCGCGAACGTCAACGGCAGGCCGGACTTCGGTGGCCAGGCCCGGCTCGCGGCGCTCTCGACGTTGCTGCCCGTGCTGGGCGTGCCCGGCGGCGACACCAAGGCCAAGCCCGGTGCCGGTGCCAAGCTCACGATGCTGTGGCCCATCGCGGACCGCCCGCGGCTCGTCCGGCTCGGCGGCGAGGGCCAGTCCGAGCTGATCGACGACGAGCTCGCGACGTCGCTCTCGGTCAACGGCCGGCTGTACGGGCTGTTGCAGGCCTATGAGGCGTCGATCTCGGCGATGAGCACGGCCATGTGCCTCGCCATCGACCCCGACCTGCTGCGCACCGTGCAGGCCATGAGCACCGGCTACAAGGTGCGCGGCGGTGCGGAGGGCAAGGGCAAGACCGAGGCCAAGCTGTGGCTCGACCGGCTCAAGATGGCCGTCACGGGCCGTTGTGTCGTGGCGCTGCCTTACGCCGACGCCGACCTCGTGGCGTTGAACAGGGCGAAGCTCGGCACGATGCGCACGCTCGCGGTGACCGACGGCCCCAAGCTCATCCAGGACGTCCTGTCCGTGCAGCCGCTGCCCGACTTCGTGTGGCCCGAGGACGGCGTGCTCGACCAGTCGACGTTCGACGAGCTGGTCACCCCGCAGCCGGACAAGAAGTACGCCGGTGCGAAGGCGCTGCTGCTCGACCCGACCGGTGTCTCCGACGCTCCCGGCACCGCGCCCGCGGGCATCGCCGGCAAGAACCCGGTCACCGCCGTCCGGATCGACTCGATGGTCTCGGACGCCCTGGTGGGCAGCGACTCACGCCCGCGCACGCTGTCCGGGGCGACGTCCCCGGTCGAGAGCCAGCCGGTGTCGGTGCAGAACGCGCTGGCCGTGCTGGTGTTCCGCGCCGGGTGGCAGGGCGACGGCCGCAACGTGCTGATCGCGCCGCCGCGCCGGTGGCAGGCGCCGCTGTCGGAGATGACCGAGTTCCTGACGACCGCGCAGAAGCTGCTGGCCGGCGGGTACGCGACCCAGACCGGGCTCTCCGAGCTCACCAACGCCACCCCGGCGGTCACGAACGCCAAGATCACCTACCCGGCCGAGGCCGGGGCGCGTGAGGTCTCGCCGGCCATCACCGACTCCGTGACCGACCAGAGCATCGAGCTCAACGGCCTGGTCGCGGCCATGCAGCAGGAGGACAGCGCGCACGCGGCGCCGTCCGACCTCGCCGACCCGCTGTGGCTCGGTCTGCTGCGGGCGATGTCGGGTGCGTGGCGCGGCAACGAGCAGGGCGCCCAGGTCGCGGCCCAGGTCAGCCAGGGCGAGCTGAACGCGTTGACCGGCATGGTCGGCGTGACCCAGCCGAACAGCCCGATCCTGCTCGGCTCCGGCGACAGCCCGATCCCCGTCACGATCACGAACAAGCTCGACGTCCGCGTGACGGTCCGGATCAACCTCGCCGACACCCCCGGCATCCGCAAGCTCGACCTCGCCGACCAGGTGCTTCCCGCCCGCGGCGAACGCGTCGTGCGGGTGCCCGTCGAGGTGCTGCGGTCCGGCCGGTTCCCGGTGAACGTCCGGCTGACGACGCCCGAGGGCGTTCCACTGGGCGACACTGTCAAGCTGGAGGTGTCGTCGTCCGCGTACGGCACGATCACGGTGATCATCACGATGATCGCCGGTGTCGCGCTCGTGCTGCTGTCCGGACGCCGGATCTACAAGCGGGTCCGTGCTCGCAACGGCGAGAACGGCGAAGCCCCGTCCATCGAGAACGTCACACCGGAGAAGTCGAGCGCGTGAGCGAGACAGCCACGACCACCCAGCCAGAGCAGCAGAAGCAGGAACCATCGGTCGCGCGAGCCAGCGGATCGATGGCGATCGCGACGATCGTCAGCCGCGCCACCGGCCTGCTGTCGAAGGTCCTGCTGATCGCGGTGATCGGCGCCGAGACCCTCGGTGACTCGTACCAGGCGGCCTCCACGCTGCCGACCATGATCAACGAGCTGCTCCTCGGCGGCGTGCTGACCAGCGTGGCGATCCCGCTGCTGGTCCGCGCCGAGAAGGAGGACGGCGACGGCGGCGAGTCGTACGCCCAGTGGCTGATCTCGATGGGCACGCTGATCCTCGGGATCGGCACGGTGCTCGCGATGGCCTGCGCGCCGTTGCTCACCGACATCTACGTCTCCGACTCACCGGAAGCGAACCCGGAGCTCGTCACCGCGTTCGCGTACCTGGTACTGCCGGGCATCGTGTTCTACGGCCTGACGGCGCTCCTCAGCGCCGTGCTGAACGCACGGCACGTCTTCGGCATCCCCACCTGGGCGCCGGTGCTGAACAACGTCGTCGTGATCGGTGTTCTCGGCGTCTACGCGTTGCTGCCGGGCGAGCTCACGCTCAACCCGGTCCGCATGACCGACACGCACCTGCTGGTCCTCGGCCTCGGCACCGCGCTCGGCGTGCTGGTGCAGGCGTCCGTGCTGTTCCCGGCGCTGAAGAAGACCGGCTTCAAGTTCAAGTGGCGGTTCGGCTGGGACTCGCGGCTCTCAGAGTTCGGCAGCCTGGCGTTCTGGGTGCTGCTCTACGTCGGCCTCGGTCTCGCCAGCATGACCGTGCTGACGAACGTGGCGACGAGCGCGAAGGGCGCGCTGACCGCGTTCAACTACCAGTGGCTGATCGCCCAGGTGCCCTACGGCGTTCTCGGCGTCTCGCTGCTCACGGCGCTCATGCCGAAGATGAGCCGGGCCGCCGCGAACAACGACAACGAGTCGATCGTGCGCGACCTGCTGTTCGGCAACCGCATGTCGGCGATCCTGCTGATGCCGTTCAGCGCGTTGCTGACGGTGTCCGGCCTCGCGGTGGGTCTCGGCGTCTTCGCCCTGGGCGCCTCCGGCGTCGACGGCGGCACGAGGATCGGCCTCTCGCTGGCGCTCTCGGCGTTCGGCCTCGTGCCGTACGCGATCACGCTGCTCCAGCTGCGGGTCTTCTACGCGATGAAGGACGCCCGCACGCCGACGCTGATCCAGGCGTTGATCGTGGCGGTGCGCATCGGGTTGCTCTACCTGTTCCTCGCCATCTCCACGCCGGGCGACGCCTCGCAGCTCGCCGTCGGCGTGTCGCTCGCGATGTCGTTGAGCTTCGTCTTCGGCGCGATCGTCGGCCAGGTGTGGCTGCGGATCCGCCTCGGTCGTCTGCGCACCGGGTTCACGATCTGGACCGTCTGCCTCACCGTGGTGGCCTCGTCGCTGGCGTTCGGTGTCGCCAAGGCCTTGAACTGGCTGGTCCAGGGCTTCTTCGACTTCTCCAGCGTCATCGTGTCGAGCTGGGTCGAACTGGTGCTGGTGACGCTGATCGGGCTGCCGCTCGCGTTCGGCCTTTTGGCGGCGTTCCGGGTACCCGAGATGGCGCCGGCGATTGCGAAGATCAACCGTTTGGTGCGGCGACGGTGACCCCGGTCCGTGAGCGACGTCCCGTACCCTCGTTCCTGTGAGTAGCGGAGTCCACGCCGCCCTGGTCCCCGGCGGCGTCATCGGCAACGGCCGCTACCGGCTGCTCGCGAAATCCGGAGCAGACGCCCGGTCGAACGCCGAACTGTGGCGAGCGCGTGACGGTCAGCTCAACCGGGACGTGGCGCTGACGGTCCTGCTCGGCAACCTCGCGGACAGCGAGGCGTCGGCCCGTGCCCGCCGCACGGTCGAACGCGCGATGCACGCGTCGTCGTTCACGCACCCCGGCGTCTCGCGGGTGATCGACGTGCTGACGCCCGGCACCGGCATCCGTCCCGACGAGGGCATCCTCGGCATGGTCATCGCCGAGTGGACCCAGGGCACGGACCTGATGGACCTCATCGCGGAGGGCCCGCTGCCCGCCGGCGCCGCAACCCGCCTGCTCGAGCCGCTGGGCGCCGCCATCGAGGGCGCGCACCACGCCGGCCTCGTGCTGGGCGCCGACCACCCGCAACGCATCCGGGTCACCTCGGACGGCCGCCTGCGCCTCGCGTTCCCCGGTCCGCGACCGGACGCGATCGCGCGCGACGACGTCAAGGGCCTCGGCGCGATCCTGTACCTGCTGCTCACCGGCCGGTGGGCGCTGCCGAACGGCCCCAGTGGCGTGCCGGTGGCCCCGACCGGGCCGGACGGGTCCGTGGTCGCCCCGAACGCGTTGCACCCGTACCTGCCGCACGACCTGTCGTCCGTCGCGGTCCGTTCGCTGGAGGACACCTCCGTGGGCGGCATCCGGACGTCGGCGGCGATCCTGCAGGTCCTCGACCAGATCGCGGCCGAAGAGGCGCAGACGTCGCTGATCCCGGCCGTGTCGGCGCGCGACGATGATGACGACGACCAGGTCGTGTGGACGACGCAGAAGCCACGGCAGGACAAGCAGCAGAAGAAGAAGCTGTGGATCAGCGTCGCGGTCCTGGCCGTGGCCACGCTGACCGTGATCGTCTGGCTGAGCGTGCAGATCGTCGGCTTCTTCAGCGACGAACCGTCCAAGGGCGGCGGCCCGACCGTGGTCATCAACCAGCCCGGGTCGAACGGCCAGACCGCGCCTCCGCCCGCGCCCGCCGGTCCGGTGCAGCCCGCAGCGCTGGGCGTCTACGACGTGACGAACCAGCCCGACAACGCGAACCAGGCGAGCAGGGCCGCGGACAACAACGCGAGCACGTTCTGGCGGACCGACAACTACTTCCAGCAGTTCCCGGCGCTCAAGCCCGGCATCGGACTGATGGGGTCGTTCGCGGAACCGGTGAAGCTGGCCTCGGTCACGATCACCTCGCCGAGCAAGGGCACGAAGGTCGAGATCCGGGTGGCGTCGGCGCTCGACTCGCCGCTGGAGGAGACCAAGGTCATCGGCGTCGCGGACCTGTCCGACGGGCAGACCCAGATCCAGCTGAACGACCACGAACCGACCGGGCACGTGCTGATCTGGATCACGCAGCTGACGAGCACCGGTGGCGGCAAGAACCAGAGCGAGATCCGCGAGATCCTCTACACCCGCGCGCAGTGACAACGGCGGCCAATCCGGCAAGCCGGGTAAAAGTACTCAGCCACGCTGGGTAGACCTGTCCGGGTGATCTGTGATCACGCTCGCTATGGTTCCACTCGTGACCGCCGCAGCCAGCTCGGACGCCGACCTCATCTCGGCCCACGCCGCAGGTGACCCCTACGCGTTCTCGGAGCTGGTCAAACGGCACCGGGACCGGATGTGGGCGGTGGCGCTGCGCACGCTGCGGGACCCGGAAGAGGCCGCGGACGCGTTGCAGGAGGCGTTCATCTCGGCCTTCCGCGCCGCCTCGTCGTTCCGCGCAGAGTCACAGGTGACGACCTGGCTTCACCGGATCGTGGTCAACGCGTGCCTCGATCGGATGAGACGCCGACAAACAAGACCGACAGTGCCGTTGCCCGAGGCCGGTCCTGGCGAGCCCGTCGCGCCCCGAGACGCGATGAGCGACCGCGAGACCAGCCTGATCGTGCAACAGGCGTTGATGGAGTTGCCGGAAGAGCAGCGGGCGCCCATCGTGCTCGTGGACGTCGAGGGGTATTCGGTCGCCGAAACGGCGAAGCTCCTCGGCATCGCGGAGGGCACGGTGAAGAGCCGATGTGCGCGAGGTCGCGCCAAGCTCGCCAAAGTTCTCGGGCACCTCAGGAACCGAATCGCAGATGCGAACGTCCCAGCTGACGGTGTGAATGTGCAAGAGCAACGTCAGTGGGAGGGCCGATGACCGGCATGGAGCGCGTGCCGATGGGTCCGCCGTGGTCGGTTGACCTCATCGCGGACCTGCACGCGGGCGTGCTGCCCCCTGAGGTCGCCGCACAGCTGCGCCCGAGGGTCGAGGCGGATGCCGAGGCCAGGGAAATCCTGCGGGCGCTCGACGCCACGCTGGAGGACCTGCAGTCGCTTCCCCCCATTCCGATGCCCGACCACGTGGCCGCGCGGATCGACGCCGCGTTGGCCGCTGAGGCACGTCCGGGCATCGCTCCGGTCGTGTCGTTGAACGACGCCCGCAAGCGCCGCAACCGCAGGCTAGGCCTCGGCGGTGGCGTGCTGGTGGCCGCCGCGGCCGCGTTCGGCATCGTGCTCGCCGTCGCCCCCAACGGGCAGCAGGCGAACACGCCCGGTGACGCCGCGCCCGCTCCCACGACGCAGGCCTCGCCCGGATCCGCGCAACCGCCGCTGTCGCTGAAGCGCGAGGAGCTGGGGTCCGCGGTCGGCGAGGTGCTCAAGGCCCAGAACTACGGCCCGCTGGAGTCACCCGACCGGCTAGCCGGCTGCCTGGAGGGCGGCGGCATCAGCGCCGCGTCCAAGCCGCTCGGCATCAGCCCGATCAACCTCGAGGGCAAGGACGCCGTGATGGCGATCCTGCCCGGTGGCGCACCCGGCCAGATCAGGCTGGTCGTGCTCGACCCCAAGGCCTGCGGTCCGGACAAGCCCGGGGGCGTTCTCGCGAACGAGTTGATCGCACCGAGGTAGTCGCTCAAGTCACGGAATTAGCTGCACCTACGATCCGTTGAGCCAGTCAGACGACGAGATCGAGGAGTTGCATCAGCCGTGAGCGTGCGCAACGTGATCATCATTGGATCGGGACCTGCGGGTTACACCGCGGCGGTCTACGCGGCACGTGCGCAGCTGGAGCCCCTGGTCTTCGAGGGTTCGCAGTACGGCGGCGCCCTCATGACGACGACCGAGGTCGAGAACTACCCCGGCTTCCGCGACGGCATCATGGGCCCCGAGCTCATGGAGCAGATGCGTGAGCAGGCCACCCGCTTCGGCGCCGAACTGCGCGCCGAGGACGTCGAGTCGGTCGAGCTGACCGGGGAGATCAAGAAGGTCGTCGCGAACGGCGTCACCTACGAGGCCAAGGCCGTCATCCTCGCGATGGGCGCCGCGGCTCGGTACCTCGACATCCCGGGCGAGCAGGAGCTGCTCGGCCGCGGCGTGTCCGCGTGTGCGACCTGTGACGGGTTCTTCTTCCGCGACCACGACATCGCGGTCGTCGGCGGCGGTGACACGGCGATGGAGGAAGCGACGTTCCTCACCCGCTTCGCCAAGTCCGTGACGGTCATCCACCGCCGCGAGGAGTTCCGCGCCTCGAAGGTCATGCTGGAGCGCGCGCGGGCCAACGAGAAGATCAAGTGGCAGCTGAACACGCAGGTAACCGACGTGCTGGGTGACGGCACCGTGTCGTCCATCAAGATCAAGGACACCAAGACCGGCGCCGAGTCCGAGATGCCCGTCACCGGCTTCTTCCTGGCGATCGGCCACGACCCGCGGTCGGCGCTGGTCAAGGGCCAGGTCGACCTGGACGCCGAGGGCTACGTCCTGACGAAGGACAAGTCCTCCTACACGAACCTGGACGGCGTCTTCGCCGCCGGTGACCTCGTCGACCACGAGTACCGCCAGGCGATCACCGCCGCCGGCTCCGGTTGCAGCGCCGCGATCGACGCGGAACGGTGGCTGGCCGAGCACGGCACCGAGCAGGCCGAGATCGCCGCCGAGGCCGTCGGTGGCGGCTACGGCAAGAGCAACTGAAGTTCCTTCTGCGAGATCTTTTAGGGAGAGCAACATGGCAGGCGCCACCATCACGGTGACCGACAAGTCGTTCGCGGACGACGTGCTGACCAGCGAGAAGCCCGTGCTGGTCGACTTCTGGGCGACCTGGTGCGGCCCGTGCAAGATGGTCGCGCCCGTGCTGGAGGAGATCGCAGCCGAGCACGGCGACAAGATCACCATCGCCAAGGTCGACATCGACGCCAACCAGGCGATCGCCCGCGACTACCAGATCATGTCCGTGCCGACGCTGATCCTGTTCCAGGGCGGCCGCCCGGTGAAGCAGATCGTCGGCGCGAAGCCCAAGGCCGCACTGCTGAACGACCTGCAGGACGTCCTGGCCTGACGAGAAAAAAGTTGCATTGGCTACGAAGTCCTTTGCAACGAGCAACGTGACCCGCCCGTCTATCGATAAGACGAGCGGGTCACGTTCGTTTTGGTGCCGGGGCGGTGATCTCGGTACGACTGTGAGTAGCCCTGCATCGATCACTGAGCGCAGCAGGGCACAATGAGGACTTCCCAACTGACGCGCCGACCAGGTTCGGCGCCCTAGTCGAGCGAGGGTGCATGCAGCTGCTCCGCCGCGGGGACGTCGGAAGTGATGTTGCCGAGATCCGGTCGATCCTGACCAGGCTCGGACTGCTTCCGCCGGCCGACCCACAGGCGCCGCCGGTGTTCGACCAGCAGGTCGAGCACGCCGTGCGCGCGTTCCAGCAGCAGCGGGGGCTGATCATCGATGGACTCGTCGGCCCGGCGACCTATCGCTCGCTGCGTGACGCGACGTTCCGGTTGGGGGACCGGCCGCTCGCGTTCCTGATGTCGCAGCCGACGACCGGTGACGACGTGCTGATGCTGCAGGAACGGCTGCTGGAGCTCGGGTACGACGTCGGCCGCTCCAACGGTGTGTTCGGCCAGCAGACCGAGGGAGCGCTGCGGAACTTCCAGCGCGACTACGGACTGATCGTGGACGGCATGTGCGGTCCGGACACCGTCCGCGCGCTGCGCCAGCTCCAGCCTAAGGTTCGCGGCGGCCGTCCGCAGTTGCTGCGCGAGCAGGAACGACTGCGTGGCGCCGGTTCTCGTCTGTCCGGCAAGCGGATCGTCATCGACCCCGGCCACGGCGGCCAGGACCGCGGTGTGGTCGTGGACGGGCTGTCCGAGGCCGACCTGATGCTGGACCTGGCCCGCCGCCTCGAGGGCAAGATGGCCGCGACCGGCATGGAGGCCCTGCTCACGCGCGGTCCCGACAACTGCCCCGACGAGGCCGAGCGCGCGCGGTTCGCCAACGAGGCGGGCGCCGACCTGATCCTGTCGTTGCACAGCGACGGCAACTCGTCGCCGAACGCGCAGGGCGTGGCGACGTTCCACTACGGGACCGGCAACGGCACGTCGTCGACGGTCGGTGAGGCGCTCGCGGGGTTCATCCAGCGCGAGGTCACCGCCCGCACGACCATGTCGAACTGCGGGTCGCACCCCAAGTCGTGGGAACTGCTGCGGCTCACCCGCTGCACGGCCGTCCGCGTCGAGGTGGGCTACCTGACGAACACCGAGGACCGCGCACGACTGGCGACTCCCGGGTTCCGCGACATCGTGGCCGAGGGCATCCTCGTGGCCGTGAAGCGGCTCTACCTGCTCGGCAAGGACGACCAGCCGACGGGCACGTTCACGTTCAACGACCTGCTGCGGTACGAGATGTCGAAGAGCTGAACTGGTACTGACTGACGAAAAGGCCCCCTCCGCGTTGGCGGAGGGGGCCTTTTCGGTGTCTCAGACCGGGCGGAAGCTGGGTTCCGCGGTGGAGACTGTGACGCTGTTGAGGAGGCGTTCGAGGGCGGCCTCGACGTCTTCCTTCCAGGTGATGGAGCTGCGGAGCTCCATGCGCAACCGGGGCCAGCGGGGGTGCGGCCGCACGGTCTTGAAGCCGACGCTCGTCAGGAAGTCGGCCGGCGTGACGCAACTGGGCTCGGAGTCGTCCGGGCGCATGTCGCCGAACGCCTCGATGGCCTTCACGCCACGACGGGTCAGATCCTTCGCCACGGCCTGCACGAGCACGCGCGCGAGTCCGCCCCCTCGGAACTCCGGGAGGACGTCCAGCGACGTCATGAGGACCGCGTCCGGGCTCACCGGAGAGGTGGGGAAGGCGGCGCTGCGCGGAACAGCGGCCGGTGGTGCGTAGAACACCGAACCGGCGGGGATGCCGTCGCAGTAGATGAGGCGACCACACGAACCCCATTCGAGCAGGACGCTGGAGACCCAGGCTTCCTTCTCGAACTCGGTGTCGCCGTATTCCTCAGCCTGTTCTCGCAGGTGAGGAGCAAGTTCCCAGAAGACGCACGTCCTGCTGTGCTTGGACAGATGTTCCAGGTTGTCCAACGTGACGCCCACGACGCGTCGCGACACCCCGACCTCCACCCCTTGGCACACACAGTGAACCCATACGAGGGTAGGCGAATGTGACGGAACCCGGAAGGCGCGTGCCCTGAACGGGACGACGGTTACACTCGCTCGGGACATTTCCCATACAGGAGTCCCCATGACAATGCCCGGTCAGCCCGCCAAGCAGGGCCCCAGAAGCCTTGACCCCCACCTCCGTCGCTACGCAGCGCGCACGGCAGGGATGACGGCATCGGAGATCCGGGCACTTTTCGCAGTCGCGTCCAGGCCGGAGGTCGTATCGCTGGCCGGTGGCATGCCACACCTGGCCGCGCTGCCGTTGGAGTCGCTGTCCGCGGAGATCGGCCAGCTGGTGGCGTCCGAGGGGCTCGTGGCCCTGCAGTACGGCTCGGCGCACGGTGTTCCGTTGCTGCGCGAGCAGATCTGCGACGTCATGGCGTTGGAAGGCATCAACGGCCACCCGGACGACGTGGTGGTGACCGTCGGCTCGCAGATGGGCCTCGACATGGTCACCCGGATCTTCTGCGACCCCGGTGACGTCGTCATCGCGGAGGGCCCTTCTTATGTGGGTGCTCTCGGGTCGTTCACGGCTTACCAGGCGCAGGTCGTGCACGTCGCGATGGACGCTGACGGGCTCGTGCCGTCGTTGCTGCGAGAGGCCCTCGAGGCCTGCAAGCGCGCTGGACAGCGGGTGAAGTTCCTCTACACGATCCCGAACTTCCACAACCCGGCCGGCGTGACGCTGGCGGTGTCGCGGCGGGCCGAGATCCTGGAGATCTGCCGCACCTATGGCGTGCTGGTGGTGGAGGACAACCCCTACGGCCTGTTGGGCTTCGACGGGCAGACGTACCCCGCTCTGCGGTCCATGGACCCGGACAACGTGGTGTACCTCGGGTCGTTCTCCAAGACGTTCGCGGCCGGGCTGCGGGTCGGCTGGGTGCTGGCGCCGCACGCGGTGCGCGAGAAGCTGGTGCTGGCCGCCGAGTCGGCCACGCTGTGCCCGCCGACGCTGAACCAGATGATCGTGTCCCGGTACCTGTCGACGCAGGACTGGAAGGGCCAGATCAAGACGTACCGCGAGGCGTACCGGGAACGGCGTGACGCTGCGATCTCCGCTTTGGAGCAGCACATGCCGCAAGGTTCCACGTGGAACATTCCGGATGGCGGCTTCTACGTCTGGGTGACGGTGCCGGAGGGCATCGACACGAAGGCGATGCTGCCCAGGGCCGTGACGGCTCGGGTGGCGTACGCGTCCGGTACCGGCTTCTACGCGGACGGCTTCGGGTCTCGGCAGTTGCGGATCTCGTACTGCTACCCGACGCCGGAACGCATCCGCGAGGGCGTACGCCGCCTGGCGAACGTCATCGAGGACGAGATGCAGCTGGCCGCGACGTTCGGGGCGACGCCGGGCCGTCAGCTGTCCGGTCCGCAGACCCCGTCGCCTGACACCGCCTGATCTTTCTTTGGAGTTGTGCTGTGGCTGACCGCATGGTCGCTGTGCTGTCCGGTGGGCTCTCCCACGAACGCGAGGTCTCGATCCGTTCCGGTCGCCGTCTGTCGGCTGCCCTGCGGTCGGTGGGCGTGACGGTGGAGGAGTGGGACGCGGACGCGTCGTTGGTGTCGCGTCTGCAGGCTTCGCGCCCGGATGCCGTTGTCGTCGCTCTGCACGGCGGGGAGGGCGAGAACGGGTCGGTGCAGACGATCCTCGAGATGTTCGGGGTGCCGTACGTCGGGACGGACTCACGGGCGTGCCGCCGGGCGTGGGACAAGCCGACCGCGAAGGCGGAGCTGGCTCGTGCCGGGCTCGCGACGCCGGAGTGGGTCGTGCTGCCGCACGCCACGTTCCGGGAGCTCGGTGCTCGTCCGGTGCTGGACGCGATGGTCTCGACTCTCGGGCTGCCGTTGATGTTGAAGCCGGACCAGGGCGGGTCTGCTCTCGGCGCTCAGGTCGTGCGGGATGCCGCGGATCTGCCGTCCGCGATGGTCGGGTGCCTGGCGTACGGGGACACCGTGCTGGCCGAGCAGTTCATCTCCGGCGTGGAGGTGGCGGTGTCGGTCGTCGACGGGCCGGACGGTCCGTACGCGCTGCCGGCCGTGGAGATCGTTCCGGAGACCGGGGTGTACGACTACACCGCTCGGTACACGGCGGGGCTGACGGACTTCCACGCGCCGGCTCGGCTGGACGCGTCGGTGGAGAAGTCGGTCGGGGAGCTCGCGGTCGCGGCGCACCGGTTGCTCGGGTTGCGGGACGTGTCGCGGACCGACGCGGTGGTGGCTGACGACGGCACCGTCTACTTCCTCGAAGTGAACGTGTCGCCGGGGCTGACCGAGACGTCGCTTCTGCCGATGGCCGTCGAGGCGGCGGGGCAGTCCCTGGGCGAGATCTACGCCGGTTTGATCGAGCGCGCTGTCGCTCGTTGATCTTTTCTCATAGGTGACGCCCCGTATCCTTCCGGATGCGGGGCGTCATCGTCACCGTGACATAAGGCCCGTGGGTGATCCTATGGGCCTACTCCGATGTCCGAATTGTCGTGTTCGGGCTGATCATGCCGACGATGCGTTCAAGATCGTCAACTGACCCGAATTCGACGACGATCCGGCCCTTCCGCTGCCCGAGTTCGACCTTCACGCGGGTGTCGAAGTTGTCGGAGAGGCGCTCGGCGAGCTCCTGCAGACCCGGCGCGTGCATCTGCTTGCGCGGGGCTGCCTTCTCCTTCTTGGGCTTCTCGTTCTTGGCGATCGTCACCGCTTCTTCGGTCGCGCGGACTGACATGCCCTCGGCGACGATCCGTGCCGCGAGGTCTTCCTGCGTGCCCGGGTCGTCCAGACCGAGGAGTGCCCGCGCGTGACCGGCGCTCAGCACGCCCGCCGCGACCCGCCGTTGGACGGGGAGGGGGAGCTTCAGCAGCCGGATGGTGTTCGTGACGACGGGGCGGCTGCGGCCGATGCGGTCGGCGAGTTCCTCGTGCGTGACGCCGAACTCCTCGAGCAGCTGCTGGTACGCCGCCGCCTCTTCGAGCGGGTTGAGCTGAACGCGGTGGATGTTCTCCAGCAACGCGTCGCGCAGCATGACGTCGTCGGCGGTCTGCCGGACGATGGCCGGGATCGTCTTGAGCCCGGCCTGCTGCGTGGCGCGCCACCGGCGTTCACCCATGACGAGCTCGAAGGTGTCCGCGGTGAGCTCGCGGACCACGATCGGCTGCATGAGCCCGAACTCCTTGATGGAGAACGAGAGCTCGTCAATCGCGTCCTGGTCGAACACCTGCCGCGGCTGCTTGGTGTTCGTGCGGATCGCCGTCACCGCGATCTCGCGGTACACCGCCCCCGCGACCTCACCGGCGGGCGCCGCGGTCTTGGTGGACCCGTTGCCACCCATGGCGGGCCGAATCGTGCTGGGCGCGCCCGCCGGCGGCCCCTGGGGGATGAGTGCGGCCAGGCCGCGTCCGAGTCCGCCCTTGCGCTGCTCCGTCATGCGCCCTCCCTCTTGGCCCCGCGGATCGCGATCTCCTTCGCGGCGTCGAGGTAACTCATCGACCCGCGCGAACCGGGGTCGTACGTCAACACCGTCTGCCCGAATCCTGGTGCCTCGGAGACCTTCACGCTGCGCGGAATCACGGTCTTGAGGGCGACGTCGCCGAAGTGACCGCGGACCTCACTGGTCACCTGGTCCGCGAGCTTCGTGCGGCCGTCGTACATCGTGAGGAGGATCGTGGAGATGTTGAGCTCGGGGTTGAGGTGCTGCTGCACGAGCTCGATGTTGCGGATCAGCTGGCTCAGCCCCTCCAGCGCGTAGTACTCGCACTGGATCGGGATCAGCACCTCCTGCGCCGCCACCATCGCGTTGACCGTCAGCAGGCCGAGGCTCGGCGGGCAGTCGATGAAGACGTAGTCGGGCTGCAGCTGGTCGAGCGCCTCCGGACTCAGCGCCTCCTTGAGCCTCGCCTCACGCGCCACCATCGAGACGAGCTCGATCTCGGCGCCGGCGAGGTCGATCGTCGCGGGCACGCAGTAGAGGTTGGGGGACGTCGGGCTGACCTGAGCCGCCTCGGCGATCGAGATCTCGCCGAGCAGCACCTCGTAGACGGACGGCGTGCCGGACCGGTGCTCAACCGCGAGCGCCGTGCTGGCGTTGCCCTGCGGGTCGAGGTCGATCACGAGCACCTTGAGCCCGTGAATGGCGAGCGCCGCGGCGAGGTTCACCGTGCTCGTCGTCTTGCCGACGCCACCCTTCTGGTTGGCGACGGTGATCACCCGGCGATGGGTCGGGCGGGGGAGCAGCGACTCGTCGGGGTGCAGCACACTTGCCGCACGAGCCGCCTCTTCTGCAATCGGGGTCCACACCACGGCGCTGTCATCTCCGTTGTTGGTCGGCTTGGCTTTGGGTTTGGAAGGCGCAGTTTCACGTGGAACATCGGCTTTCCCGGCTGCATCAGCCGCCTGAAACTCCGGGTACACGCTCACCGATCCCTCCTCGTCTGGCGCTCGATGATGAGCACCGTCGTAGGCACCTCAAGTACGTCAGCTCCGACGACGACAACCTCGGCATTGCTGCCCCCAGCCTTGGCCACCGCAGCGCCGTCGCGTTCCAACTCTTCCTCAGCACGCTCGCCCTTGAGCGCCACCATCCGCCCGCCACCCTTCAGGAGCGGCAGACACCACCTCGCCAACTTCTCCAACGGCGCCACAGCTCTCGCCGTGACCGCATCGCAGTTGAGGAGCTGCTTGCGAATCGGCCCCTCCTCAGCCCGCCCGCGGAGCACCGTCACGTTGTCGAGTTCGAGCCGTTCCTTCACCTCTTCGAGCCAGGCGATGCGACGCGCCATCGGCTCCAGCAAGGTGATGCGAAGGTCCGGCCGCACAATCGCCAACGGCACGCCGGGCAACCCAGCACCCGACCCCACGTCGACCACGCGCTCGTTCGGCTTGAAGAGCTCCTCGATCACCGCCGAGTTGAGCACGTGCCGATCCCAAATCTTCTCGACCTCGCGAGGACCGATAAGTCCGCGCTCGACGCCGTGCTCCTCCAGGAGCCTCACAAACTCGGCGGCACGCTCAACGTGCTCACCGAAG
The DNA here is from genome assembly GCF_043632865.1 of Lentzea sp. JNUCC 0626. Classification (NCBI taxonomy): domain Bacteria; kingdom Bacillati; phylum Actinomycetota; class Actinomycetes; order Pseudonocardiales; family Pseudonocardiaceae; genus Lentzea; species Lentzea sp. JNUCC 0626. The sequence continues at coordinate 7,280,961 of NZ_CP171635.1, read as the reverse complement.
ACGAGCTTCGCGCTGTCGGGCAACTCCCCGGCCATGTTCTCCGTCCACGTTTCACGTGAAACCACGCGGCGGCGGTGTCCCAGCGGCCGGTGGAAAAGCTGGCGAATGCCAGGGCACCATCATGACGGATCGACCGTGTGCGGCGCCAAATCCTGAGCGCTGTTTCACGTGAAACTTGGGGGAAAGTTGCTGCCTCGGCTCTACACCGTTGCTCGGACTGGTCCTGGTCTGGTTTCTACGATGGCGCATCCGGCCGGTGGGCGGTTGCTGGAGGGGAAGGTGCGGGGGCTTCTGGGTGCCGGGGTGGGGGTGTTGGTTTCGTTGCAGACGGACTCGGAGCGGGTTGAGTGCGATCTGGTGGATGAGGAGCGGGTGGTTGGTGCCGCTGGGATTCGGTACTTGTGCTTGCCGATTCCTGATCGGGGAGTGCCTTCGGTTGCGGCGGCTGTTGGTGTGGTCCGGCCGGTTTATGAGGCTTATCTGGGTGGGGCGCATGTGGTGTTCCACTGTTGGGCCGGGGTGGGGCGGTCGTCGTTGATGGCTGGGATGTTGTTGGGGATGGATGGGGTTTCGCCTGGGGAGGCTTGGGGGTTGATTGGGGCGGCTCGGGGGAGGGGTGTGCCGGATACGCCCGAGCAGGCTGAGTGGCTGGATGCCTGGTGGGTTTCACGTGAAACAGGTCGGTAGGGTTCGGGTCGCCTTGTGTTGGCCAGTTCCTGTTCCAGCGGGGTTGGTCGCGTTCGCTTGGTTCGGCCTGCGGTTGCGAGAGTGGTCCGTCAGGCAGTGACGAAGTGAGCGGGGTTGCGATTGAGGCTTGACCTTGAGCCTCTAGCTGGATGCATTCGCGGCCTCAAAGCCGGGGTGAAGTACGCCCCGGCCGGACCGAGACAGGTTGGCATCCAGCCCCTCAAGGTCAAGCCCCAATCGCCATGAACGGCGGAACCGGCTCAGTGGCGGGCATCAGCCCGTTCGGGCTCGCTTCGCGTCGCCACGCCAGGACTCGTAGGTGGTGGGGTTGCGTTGGTGGCTGTCCGGCTGGCACCGCGCACTCGGGTTGCGATGTCGACTGCCGGTTCGGTGCGCGCGTCAGGTCTGCGTGCGTGGTCGGCCCGCGTTGACGACTGCGGCTGACACCAGACACGGCGCCGTCTCGGGCGTCCTAGCTTCCGCCCGCCCCTCCGCCTAAGCCGCTCTGCCCGCACGTCGCTTCGCGTCCCCGCGACCACCCTTCACGCCGCGCGTTCCGCCAGCCCGCCTGCTCCCATGTCCGGCCCGCCCCATGTCCGGCCCGCCCCGCGTCCAGCCCGCCCTGCGTACGTCCCGCCCCGCGTACGTCCCGTCCTCCCCGTCCCGTGTCTGGCCCGCCTCGCGTCCTCCGCACCCCGTGTCCTCCGCGCGATCCCGGCCTCCCTTCCCGCCGTCTCCCGACCTCTAGCTCTCCATCTCTCGCTTTCCGTGTCTCAACCTCCCGTGTCTCGCCCACGCCTCCCGATCTCCTGCCTCTTCATCTCCCGTCTCCCTCTTCCTGCCTTCCCGCCTCCCGTCCTCCCGCCCGTCTCGCTCCTTGGCCCTTCCCTCCCTCCGCCCCACCCTCGCCACTCCACCCTCGCCGCCTCTCGTCCTTCCTCTATTCACTCTTCCTCCCGCCGCCCACCGCCCGCCGCCCTCTCTCCACCGCCCCCTCCGGTAGCTCTCTCCCCGTCCCTCCTCTTCTTGGCGCGCTCGCCTCTGCCCTCCAGACAGCAAACGGCCCCCGGTTCCTGATGGAACCGGGGGCCGTTGTGCGGCTGGAGTCGTTAGGGCTTCGGGAAGATGATTACCCGGCGCTGCGGCTCTTCGCCTTCGCTCTCGCTGTGCACGCCTGCCACCGTGGCTACGGCGTCGTGGACCACCTTGCGTTCGAAGGGGGTCATCGGGTGCAGGCGGGCTCGCTCGCCTGAGGCGGCTACCTTTTCTGCGGTGGTGCGGCCCATGTCGGCCAGTTCGGCACGGCGACCCGCTCGCCACTGGGCGATGTCGAGCATGAGGCGGGAGCGGACTCCCGTTTCCTGCTGGACTGCCAGGCGGGTGAGTTCCTGGAGTGATTCGAGGACGTTGCCTCGGGGGCCCACCAGCTTGGCGAGGTCTTCGCCGCCGTCGATGCTGACGATGGCTCGGCCGCTCTCGACGTCGAGGTCGATGTCGCCGTCGTAGTCGAGCAGGTCCAGCAGGCGCTCGAGGTAGTCGCCTGCGATGTCGCCTTCCTGGACGAGCAGGTCTTCGGTCTTGCTCTGCGACTGCGGTTCTGCCGTGGCCTCGGCTGAGGCCTCGGACGACGCCTCCACGTCGTCGGTCGCCTGCAAGGTCTCCGACACGATGTCTCCTCTCCGGGGCTGCGCCCGAAATCAGCGGCGCTTCTTGCTGCCCGGCTTCTTGCTGGTGGATCGGCCTGGGGTCAGGCCGGGAATCTCGGTGTTGCCGTTGGTGGCGGCGGGGGAGTCCGAAGAAGAGGCGGCGGACGCGGACTTCGACGGGCCGCTCGGGCCCGCGGTCGGCATGCGCTTGGCGCCGTTGGCCGGCTTGGCGCCGGGGGCGGGCTTCTTCGGGTTGGTCGGCTTGGCGCCCGGCTTCGGGGCGAGGGCCTGGCGGGTTTCTACGACCGTGGCCTTCTTCTCTTCTTCCTCGGCGTCGATGCGCTTGTAGACGAAGTGCTGCTGGCCGAGCGTCCACGCGTTGTTGGACAGCCAGTAGAGAAGGATGGCGACGGGGAAGAAGAAGCCGCCGGCGAGGACGCCCAGGGGGAAGATCCAGAGCGTCAGCTTGTTCATGATGGCGGTCTGGGGGTTGTCCAGCGCCGCCTGGTTCTGGCGGGCGACCGAGTGGCGGGCCGTGAAGTGGGTGGCGATGGACGCCACGATCATCAGCGGCACCGACAGCAGGATGACGTTCAGTCGTTCGGTGCCGAACTGGGCCAGCTGGTCGGACGGCATCGTGATGAACGTCGAGAGGTTCGTGCCGAAGAGCTTGGCGTTGACGAACGAGTCGACGCCCTGCTTGTCGAAGAAGTAGACCTCGCCCCAGCCGGGCTTGAACGAGCGCAGCACGTGGAACAGACCGATGAACACCGGGATCTGCACCAGCATCGGCAGGCAGCCGCCGAGCGGGTTGACGCCGTGCTCGGACTGGAGCTTCTGCATCTCCTGAGCCTGGCGCTGGCGGTCGTTCGGGTACTTCTTCTTGATCTTCTGCATCTCCGGGGCGAACTCCTGCATTCGCCGCATGGAGCGCACCTGGCCGACGAACGGCTTGAAGAGGATGGCGCGGAGGGTGAAGACCAGGAAGATCACGGCCAGCGCCCAGGCGAACCCGCTCGCTTCACCGAAGACCTTGCCGAACACCCAGTGCCAACACCACAAGATGAAGGACACCGGGTAGTAGATGAAGTTGAGCACGGGAGCTACTCCTCGGTGGATACGTCGGGGACCTGCCGCCTCGGCGGAACGGGGTCCAGGCCTCCAGGGTGCCAGGGTCCGCAGCGCAGCAACCGGCGGATGGTCAGCCAGGTTCCTCGCAGCGCACCGTGGACGGTCAACGCTTCCACCGCGTACGCGCTGCAGCTCGGGTAGAAGCGACAGGTCGGCGGCAGCAGCGGCGAGATGAACTTCCGGTAGAAGTGCACCGGCAGCAGCGCGACCTTCGCAGGCAACGTGGTCATCGCAGCACCTTGCGCAGAGCGGAAGAGAAGTCAGCGGCGAGCTCCGAGCTCGTCGCTTCGGCTGCTGGTGCCAACGCGCGCACCACGACGAGAGTTCCCGGCGGCATGTCTGCCAGTGAGGGACGCACGACGTGGCGCAGGCGGCGGTACACGCGGTGGCGGACCACCGAGTTGCCAACTGCCTTGCTCACGACGAAGCCCACCTTGGACGAATCCAAGGTGGGCACGTCGGGCTTCAAGACGTGGACGACCAACCGGGGTCGTCCGGCGCGGCGGCCTCGGCGGACCACCAGGCCGAAGTCCTGGCTGCGGGTGAGCCGGGCGGCCGGTGGGAGCACGACGACGCTGCGCTTACCAGCCGCTGTCAGGCGGACAGCGTGGCACGGCCCTTGCTGCGGCGCGCGGCCAGAATGGCGCGGCCGGCGCGGGTCCGCATGCGCAGCCGGAAGCCGTGCGTCTTCGCGCGGCGGCGGTTGTTGGGCTGGAAGGTGCGCTTACCCTTGCTCACGGTCGGTCTCCCGGTGCTTCACTGCTGACAAAGCCTGTGTGGTCGTCCCCGACGGCAGTGGACGTAGGCGCGCGAAAGGCGCCCGTCGCAAGCGGGAGACTCCTCTGAGGGTACGCACGCCCGGGTGCCACGACCAAATCGGGGTGCCCCAGACCACGTCTTGTGAGGCGTGCCGGGCCTTGTTACCGTTCTCCCTTCGCGCGTGCCGGGCAGGCGTGGGAGCCGCCATCACACCGGCAACACAACGCACCTTTTAGTGCACAGTTGTGGATAACTCTGTGGATACCTCTATTCTCCGTGTCCACATGTGGAGTCTTGGGCTCCGGCGGAGGGGAGGGGCGCGGAGGTGTCGAACCAGCAGGTCGATCTTGGTCTCGTGTGGGCCGAGGTGGTGCAGGAGTTGGCGACCAGCCACCTGTCCCCTCAGCAACGCGCGTGGATGAGGGTCACCCGTCCTATCGGTTTGCTGGATGGAACGGCACTGCTCGCTGCTCCGAGCGACTTCGCGAAGGAAGCGATCGAACGGGCGTTGCGCGACCCGATCACCGCCGCGCTGTCCCGCCGGCTCGGCCGGTCCGTCTCGCTCGCGGTGAAGGTCGACTCCCCGGAACCGCCGGCGGCGCCCGTCAGCCCGCCCACCACGCCGATCTCCATGCAGGCGATCCAGCAGCAGGTCGTGGCGCCGCAGGTCATCCCGCCCGTCGCACCGGTCATGCCAGTGCTCCCGAACGGCGACACGCCCGGCCCCGTGATCACGGACGACCCGCAGGCGAGTGCCGCGGACGGTGCGGAAGAAGAGGTCGACGAAGCCGGCGACGCGCTCGCCGCCGTCTCCGAGATCTGGCCCACGTACAACGCCGCCAGCACCGCGGCCGCCGTGACGCCGAACGCGAACCTGCCGTACACGCGGCCCGCGAACCCCTCGCCGTCGCAGACGCGGCTGAACGAGAAGTACAACTTCGACACGTTCGTCATCGGCGCCTCGAACCGGTTCGCGCACGCCGCGGCCGTCGCGGTGGCCGAGGCACCGGCCCGCGCGTACAACCCGCTCTTCATCTGGGGTGAGAGCGGCCTCGGCAAGACGCACCTGCTGCACGCCGTCGGGCACTACGCCCAGCGCCTGTTCCCCGGCATGCGCGTGCGGTACGTGTCGACCGAGGAGTTCACCAACGACTTCATCAACTCACTGCGTGACGACCGCAAGGTCGCCTTCCAGCGCCGCTACCGGGACATCGACGTGCTGCTCGTCGACGACATCCAGTTCCTGGAGGGCAAGGAAGGCACGCAGGAGGAGTTCTTCCACACCTTCAACACGCTCCACAACACGAACAAGCAGATCGTGGTGTCGAGCGACCGGCCGCCCAAGCGGCTGGAGACGTTGGAAGACCGCCTGCGCACGCGGTTCGAGTGGGGTCTGATCACGGACATCCAGCCGCCCGAGCTGGAGACGCGGATCGCGATCCTGCGCAAGAAGGCGGCCCAGGACCGGCTCGCGGCTCCGGCCGACGTGCTGGAGTTCATCGCCTCTCGCATAGAGAGGAACATCCGCGAGCTCGAAGGCGCGCTCATCCGCGTCACGGCGTTCGCGTCGCTGAACCGCCAGCCGGTCGACATCCAGCTCGCCGAGATCGTGCTGCGCGACCTGATCCCGGACTCGCACGCGCCGGAGATCACCGCCCCGACGATCATGGCGGTCACCGCCGAGTTCTTCGGCGTCTCGATCGACGACCTGTGCGGCCCCGGCAAGACGAAGGCGCTCGCCCAGGCGCGGCAGATCTCCATGTACCTGTGCCGCGAGCTGACCGACCTGTCGCTGCCGAAGATCGGCCAGACGTTCGGCGGCCGCGACCACACGACCGTCATGCACGCGGACAAGAAGATCCGCAAGGAGATGGCGGAGCGCCGCCGGATCTACGACCAGGTCCAGGAACTGACGTCGCGGATCAAGCAGCGCGCTCGCCACGCTCCCTGATCCACCCGGGTAGCCACGAAGGGGTCCTCCACCGCGGAGGGCCCCTTTTTCGTCCGCACCCGGGGACGCCGGCCGCGACCGCTCGAACGCCGCGAACGCATCGGGCGCGGCCGACCCGGCTCGACCGCGAGCACCCGGGGACGGCCCGGCGGTCGATCAGCGAACACCCGGGGGCGCCGGACCGGGTCGGCGTCGAGCACCCGGGGACGAGCTCCGCGAGGACGTGGGGATACATCAGTACGTGCGTGCCCAACCACCACCACGAACGCCGCACGGACCCGGGTGAACGACGCCGGATCGGCCACGCGGCGACGCTTTCTGTTCACCCCCTGCACTCGAAGGGGTGGGGACAACTGGAAAAGTCTGTGGCCCCGGCCACGATCTGGCCACAGAAGCCTGTTGAACACCCGGGTACAACTGGCCCGCACCCGGGGACGCACCCGGGGACAACTGTGGACGATCTGTGGATCGAGACCTGTGCACAACTGGCTGTCCCCGGGTGTGCCGATCTGTCCCCGGGTGCCATCCCCCCTTAGTCCACATGGTGGGTGACACCTTGACCTGCGCGTTTAAGACCTGTCCCCACAATCCACAACCCTTACTGTTACTGCTGTTGGATCTCTTCAAGGAAGATCTTCAAAAGCAAAACAGCGTGGATGGTTCCCGGGGATCGGTGGCCGAACCCCGAAGTGACGGGAAGGGCCAGGACGCTCTAACGTGGTTGCTCCGCACCTCGGGAAGCCGAGGGTCGAGGCTCCCTAACCCCCACTGGCTCGTTGTCGTGGTGGCTTGTCGACTGTCGAGGAAAGGACGCCTCATGAAGATCCGCGTCGAACGCGACGGCCTGGCCGACGCTGTCGCCTGGGTCGCTCGCAGCCTTCCGTCCCGTCCACCGGTTCCGGTGCTGGGCGGCGTGCTGCTCGACGCGGAGTCGGAGGACTCGCTGACGGTCTCCGGGTTCGACTACGAGGTCTCCGCTCAGGTCGGTGTCCCCGCGACGATCGCCGACGGTGGCCGCGCTCTGGTCTCCGGGCGTCTTCTCGCCGACATCACCAAGGCGCTCCCGAACCACCCCGTCGAGATCGCGGTCGACGGCGCTCGCATGATGATCAGCTGTGGCAGCGCCAGGTTCAGCCTCCCGACGATGCCGGTCGAGGACTACCCGGCGCTCCCGTCCATGCCGCAGTTGATCGGTGAGCTTCCCGGCGAGATCTTCGGCGAGGCCGTCAGCCAGGTCGCCGTCGCGGCCGGCAAGGACGACACGCTGCCGATGCTGACCGGCGTCCGCGTCGAGATCGGCGAGGGCAAGCTGACGCTCGTCGCCACCGACCGCTTCCGGCTCGCGATGCGCGAGTTCCCGTGGGAGCCCGACGCCACGCTCGGCGACGTCGCCGTCCTCGTCCCGGCCCGCACTCTCGGCGACGCGGCCAAGACGCTCGGCTCGTCCGGCAGCAAGGTCGAGATGTCGCTCGCGGCCAACGACGGACTGCTCGGCCTCTCCGGTTCCGGCAAGCGCACGACGACCCGGCTGCTCGACGCGGACTTCCCGAAGTACCGCCAGTTGTTGCCCTCCGAGCACAGCGCCGCGGCGATCATCGACATCGACGCGTTGCAGCAGGCGATCAAGCGCGTGTCCCTCGTCGCCGAGCGCGGCACGCAGGTGCGCCTCGAGTTCGTCGACGGCGGCCTGCGCCTCTCGGCCGGTGGCGACGACGAAGGCTCTGCCGAGGAAGAACTTCCGGTCGAGTACACCGGCGAAGCGGTCACCATCGCGTTCAACCCGGGCTACCTGCTCGACGGCCTCGGAGCCGTCCGCACGCAGAAAGTCCACTTGTCCTTCACCACACCCAGCCGCCCGGCATTGCTGAAGCCGGTGGACGAGGATGGGAACGTGGCGCCGGGCTACCTGTACCTGTTGATGCCCGTTCGCCTTCCCGGCTGAGAAAACCCTTACCGGGTACCAGAAGAACGTAGGGGAGTACACCGTGCAGCTCGGACTCGTCGGCCTCGGCAAGATGGGTTTCAACATGCGCGAGCGGGTGCGCCGGGCCGGTCACGAGGTGATCGGCTACGACCGCAACCCCGAGGTCAGCGACTCGGAGTCGTTGGCGGACATGGTGTCCAAGCTCGAAGCGCCGCGCGTGGTGTGGGTCATGGTGCCCGCCGGCGACATCACCCGTAACACGGTGAAGGAGCTGTCCGAGCTGCTTTCGCCCGGCGACCTCGTCGTCGACGGCGGCAACTCCAAGTTCACCGACGACCGCATCCACGCGGATCTGTTGGCGGAGAAGGAGATCGGCTACGTCGACGCCGGTGTGTCCGGTGGCGTGTGGGGTCTCGACAACGGCTACGCGCTGATGGTCGGTGGTGACGCCGCGCACGTCGAGCAGGCGATGCCGATCTTCGACGCGCTCCGTCCGGAGGGTCCGCGCGAGGAAGGCTTCGCGCACGCGGGCAAGGTCGGCGCCGGCCACTACTCGAAGATGGTCCACAACGGCATCGAGTACGGCCTGATGCAGGCGTACGCCGAGGGCTTCGAACTCCTCGACAAGACCGACGTCGTGGACAACGTGCCCGCGGTCATCTCGGCGTGGCAGCGGGGAACCGTCGTCCGGTCGTGGCTGCTCGACCTGCTGGTGCGCGCGCTGGAGTCGGACCCGGAACTCGACGACCTGCGCGGGTACGTCGAGGACTCGGGCGAGGGCCGGTGGACCGTCGAGGAGGGCATCAACAACGCGGTGCCGCTCCCGGTGATCTCCGCCGCGCTGTTCGCGCGGTTCCAGTCGCGCCAGGACGACTCGCCCGCGATGCGTGCCGTCGCCGCACTGCGCAACCAGTTCGGCGGCCACGCGGTCCAGAAGGCATAAGTGCACGTCAGACACCTCCAGGTCAGCGACTTCCGGTCGTGGGAGCTCGCTGACCTGGAACTCGACCCCGGCGCGTCGGTGCTCGTCGGCCGCAACGGCCAGGGCAAGACGAACCTGGTCGAGGCGATCGGGTACGTGGCGACACTGGGTTCGCACCGCGTGTCCAGCGACGCACCGCTGATCAGGCACGGCGCCCAGCGCGCCGTGGTGCGGGCGGCCGTGGTCAACGACGACCGCGAGCTGCTCGTGGAACTGGAGATCACGGCCGGCAAGTCGAACCGGGCGCGGATCAACCGGGGTCCGGTGCCACGTCCACGAGACGTGCTCGGGATTCTTCGCACTGTGCTGTTCGCACCGGAGGACCTCTCTCTCGTGAGGGGCGATCCGAGCGACCGGCGCAGGTTCCTCGACGAGATGCTCGTGCTGCGCGCACCGCGTTATGCGGGTGTTCGCAGTGACTACGACCGCGTCCTCAAGCAGCGCAGCGCGTTGTTGAAGACGGTGAAGCACTCGCGGTCGGCGGACCTCTCGACGCTCGACGTCTGGGACGGGCACCTCGCGAAGCACGGCGCGGAGCTGCTGGCCGCGCGGTTGAAACTGGTCCGCGACATGGCGGACCACGTGACCTCGGCGTACGCGGAGGTCGCTCCGGAGTCGCGGCCGGCGCTCATCTCGTACCGGTCGAGCGTCGGCGACCTGCCGGAAGACCGGGAGAGCATCGAGGACCTGCTGCTGGCCGAACTCGACCGGGTGCGCAAGCAGGAGATCGAACGCGGCGTGTGTCTCGTCGGTCCCCACCGGGACGACCTCGACCTGACGCTCGGCGAACTCCCCGCGAAGGGCTATGCCAGTCACGGAGAGTCATGGTCGTTCGCGCTCGCGCTGAGGCTCGGAGGGTACGAGCTGATGCGTGTCGACGGCATCGAACCGGTGCTCGTGCTGGACGATGTGTTCGCGGAACTCGACCGGGGCCGGCGGCAGCAACTGGCCAAGGTGGCGGCCGCCGCCGAGCAGGTGCTGATCACCGCGGCGGTGGCGGAGGACGTTCCGGACGAGCTGAGCGGTGCCCGGTTCGAGGTCCACGGCGGGGAGGTGCGGCGTGTCTGACTCGCAGGCTGACTCTGGGGGTTCAAAGCCCCCACATGTAGCTCGATCGGGTGTGTCCGCCCACACATCTGGGGACAAGTCTGTGGATGGTGTGGATAACTCCGTCACAAATCCGGACTTGTCCACAGGTTCATTCACACCTGAGGGTGAGCCGCTCAAGGGATCGGACCTCGCGCGGGCCGCTCTGGAGGCCGCGAAAGCGAGTGCGAAGGCCCGCGGCCGGGTGCCGGGGAGCAAGGCGAAGGGCCGTCCGGTCCAGCGTCGCCGCCGCCGTTGGTCGGGTCCGGGACCCGATGACCGCGACCCGCAGCCGCTCGGCCGGATCGCGTCCAGGATCGCCGCCGACCGGGGCTGGGTCGAGCAACTCCAGGGTGGTCAGGTCTTCGGTCGTTGGGCAAAATTAGTCGGTGAGGACGTCGCCGAGCACGCGAAACCGATCGCGCTCAGTGACGGGGAACTGACGGTCCAGGCGTCGTCGACGGCGTGGGCCACTCAGCTGCGCCTTCTGCAGCGCGACCTGCTCAAGCGGATCGCCGCGGGCGTCGGCAACGGCGTCGTCAAAAGGCTCAAGATCAAGGGACCGGACGCGCCGAGCTGGCGACACGGCCCCAGGCACGCGCCTGGGCGCGGTCCGCGTGACACCTACGGGTGAGGTCCCGCGAGGGGCTCAGCGGCCGTTCTGTGGCTCAATGAGCGTTCACCTGCGGATTTAAACCCCCGTTTCAGCCGTCCCGACCCGTCCGGCGCCGCTTGAGGCGCTCTGTGACCGAATCAAAGGTGTCCTTGACCCCGTTCTGTCGGGGTGCCCCGGTAGAATCAACGGGAGAGCTTCAACCCCAATCCCAGTAGTCGGGGAACATCGTGCGGGTCCTGCCCGCATCAGCGAGGAGACTCCAGGCCCGTGTCAGCTCAGAAGAACCAGTACGACGCGTCCTCGATCACCGTCCTCGAAGGCCTTGAGGCAGTGCGCAAGAGGCCCGGCATGTACATCGGCTCGACCGGTGAACGCGGTCTGCACCACCTGGTCCAGGAGGTTGTGGACAACTCGGTCGACGAGGCGATGGCGGGTTACGCGACGACGGTCGACGTCACCCTGCTGGCCAACGGCGGTGTCCGGGTGATCGACGACGGCCGCGGCATCCCGACGGGCATCCACCCGGTCGAGGGCGTCCCGACGGTCGAGGTCGTCATGACCAAGCTGCACGCGGGCGGCAAGTTCGACAGCGACTCCTACGCGGTGTCCGGCGGTCTGCACGGCGTCGGCATCTCCGTGGTCAACGCGCTGTCCACGGCCGTCGACCTGGAGATCAAGAACGCCGGCCACGTCTGGAACCAGCGCTACGAGGCGTCCAAGCCGGCGCACGAACTGCGCAAGGGCGAGCCGACGACGGAGACGGGCACCACCGTCACGTTCTGGGCCGACCCGGAGATCTTCGAGACCACGACGTACAACGTCGAGACGATCGCGCGCCGCCTGCAGGAGATGGCGTTCCTCAACAAGGGGATCACGATCATCCTGCGCGACGAGCGGGTCTCGCCGGAGGACGAGGAAGCCGACGCCGAGGGCCACAAGGCCGCGGTGAAGGAGCGCACCTTCCACTATCCGGGTGGTCTGGAGGACTTCGTCCGCCACATCAACCACACGCGCGAGGCCGTGCACCAGAAGGTGATCGGCTTCGAGGCGCAGGGGGAGGACCTCCAGGTCGAGGTCGCGATGCAGTGGAACACCGGCTACACCGCGTCGGTCTACACGTTCGCGAACACGATCAACACGCACGAGGGCGGCACCCACGAGGAGGGCTTCCGCGCCGCGTTGACGCGAGTCGTCAACGAGTACGCGCGCGAGAAGAAGCTGCTCAAGGAGAAGGACACCAACCTCACCGGTGACGACATCCGCGAGGGTCTCGCCGCGATCATCTCGGTGAAGTTGAAGGAGCCCCAGTTCGAGGGCCAGACGAAGACCAAGCTGGGCAACAGCGAGGCCAAGTCGTTCGTGCAGAAGTCGACGAACGAGCACCTGGCCGACTGGTTCGAGCGGCACCCCAACGAGGCCAAGACGATCGTCACCAAGTCGGTGTCGTCGGCGCAGGCCCGCATCGCCGCGCGCAAGGCCCGCGAACTGGTGCGCCGCAAGGGTGCGCTCGACATCGGCGGCCTGCCCGGCAAGCTGAAGGACTGCCGCTCGACCGAGCCGGAGCGTTGCGAGCTCTACATCGTCGAGGGTGACTCCGCAGGTGGATCAGCCAAGGAGGGGCGGGACTCCATGTACCAGGCCATCCTCCCGATCCGCGGCAAGATCATCAACGTGGAGAAGGCGCGCATCGACCGCGTCCTCAAGAACACCGAGGTCCAGTCGCTGATCACGGCGCTCGGCACCGGCATCCACGACGAGTTCGACCTGACGAAGCTGCGCTACCACAAGATCGTGCTGATGGCCGACGCCGACGTCGACGGCCAGCACATCCGCACGTTGTTGCTGACGCTGCTGTTCCGCTTCATGCAGCCGCTCATCGAGCACAACCACGTGTACCTCGCGCAGCCGCCGCTCTACAAGATCAAGTGGCAGCGCACCGAGCCGGAGTACGTCTACTCCGACCGCGAGCGCGACGCCGTGATCAAGGCGGGCATCGAGGGCGGCAAGAGGCTCGGCAAGGACGACAACATCCAGCGGTACAAGGGTCTCGGCGAGATGAACGCCGAGGAGCTGTGGGAGACCACGATGGACCCGGCGAACCGGATCCTGCGCCAGGTCACCATGGACGACGCGGCCACCGCCGACGAGCTGTTCAGCGTGCTCATGGGCGAGGACGTCGAAGCACGCCGTTCGTTCATCACCCGCAACGCCAAGAGCATCAAGTTCCTCGACATCTGAGTTCGAGCTTGGTCCCTAGGCATCCTGGCGTTTCTGGCGAGAAGGAAAGAGAACAGTGAGCGAGACGACTCTGCCCCCGGACCACGACCGCATCGAGCCGGTCGAGATCCAGCAGGAGATGCAGAACTCGTACATCAACTACGCGATGTCCGTCATCGTGGGTCGTGCGTTGCCGGACGTGCGCGACGGGTTGAAGCCCGTGCACGTCCGCGTTCTGTACTCGATGTTCGACTCCGGCTTCCGCCCCGACCGCGGCTTCAACAAGTGCGCGCGCGTCGTCGGCGACGTGATGGGCAACTACCACCCCCACGGTGACTCGGCGATCTACGACGCGTTGGTGCGTCTCGCCCAGCCGTGGGCGCTGCGCTACCCGTTGATCCAGGGGCAGGGCAACTTCGGCTCGGTCGGCAACGACCCCGCCGCCGCCATGCGGTACACGGAGTGCCGTCTTTCCCCGTTGGCCATGCAGATGCTGGCCGACATCGAGGAAGACACCGTCGACTTCCGCGACAACTACGACGGCCGGATCCAGGAGCCGACGGTCCTGCCGTCGCGCATCCCCAACCTGCTGATCAACGGCAGTTCGGGCATCGCGGTCGGCATGGCGACCAACATCCCGCCGCACAACCTCCGCGAGGTCGCGGACGGCGTCGTGTGGGCGCTGGACAACTTCGAGGCCTCCGACGAGGAGACCCTCGAAGCGATGATCGCCCGGATCAAGGGCCCGGACTTCCCGACGTACGGCCAGATCCTCGGCACCTCGGGCATCGAGGACGCGTACCGCACGGGCCGCGGTTCGGTCCGCATGCGCGCCGTCGTCGAGATGGACGAGGACGCCAAGGGCCGCACGATCCTGGTCGTCACCGAACTCCCGTACCAGGTCAACCCCGACAACCTGGTCGAGAACATCGCCTCGCTCGTGCGCGACGCCAAGCTCACCGGCATCGCGAACATCGCCGACGAGTCGAACCGCCGCATCGGCATGCGCATCGTGATCACGCTCAAGCGCGACGCGGTGGCGAAGGTCGTGCTGAACAACCTCTACAAGCACACCCAGCTGCAGTACTCGTTCGGCGTCAACATGCTGTCGCTCGTGGACGGCGTGCCGCGGACGTTGCGGATCGACCAGATGATCCGCCACTACGTGAAGCACCAGATCGAGGTCATCGTCCGGCGCACGCGGTTCCGCCTGCGCAAGGCCGAAGAGCGCGCGCACATCTTGCGCGGTCTGGTGAAGGCGCTCGACCAGCTCGACGCGGTGATCGCGTTGATCCGCCGGTCCGAGACGCCGGACATCGCGCGCACGGGCCTGATGGAGCTCCTCGACGTCGACGAGGTCCAGGCCAACGCGATCCTCGAGATGCAGCTCCGCCGCCTGGCGGCCCTCGAGCGCCAGAAGATCATCGACCAGTTGGCCGAGATCGAGGTCGAGATCGCGGACCTCAAGGACATCCTCGAGAAGCCGGAGCGGCAGCGCGCCATCGTGCGCGAGGAGCTCATCGCGATCGTCGACAAGTTCGGCGACGACCGCCGCACGAAGATCATCCCGTTCGACGGCGACGTGTCCATGGAGGACCTGATCGCGGTCGAGGACGTGGTCGTCACGATCACGCGCACCGGCTACGCGAAGCGCACCAAGACCGACCTCTACCGCGCGCAGAAGCGCGGCGGCAAGGGCGTGCAGGGCGCACAGCTCAAGCAGGACGACATCGTCGCGCACTTCTTCGTGTGCTCGACGCACGACTGGATCCTGTTCTTCACGAACAAGGGCCGCGTGTACCGCACGAAGGCGTACGAGCTGCCCGAGGCGAACCGCAACGCCCGCGGCCAGCACGTCGCGAACCTCCTCGCGTTCCAGCCGGACGAGGAGATCGCGCAGGTCATCCAGATCAAGAACTACGAGGTGTCTCCGTACCTCGTGCTCGCCACCCGCAAGGGCCTGGTCAAGAAGTCGAAGCTGTCCGACTTCGATTCCAACCGATCGGGTGGTCTTATCGGCATCAACCTGCGCGAGGACGACGAACTGGTCGGTGCGGTGCTCTGCTCGGCCGACGACGACCTGCTGATGGTGTCGGCCGACGGCCAGTCGATCCGCTTCCACGCGACCGACGACGTGCTGCGCCCGATGGGTCGTGCCACGTCAGGCGTGCAGGGCATGCGCTTCAACGCCGATGACGAGCTGCTGTCCGTCGGCGTCGTCCAGGAGGGCCTGTTCGTTTTGGTCGCGACGGACGGTGGGTACTCGAAGCGAACGCCGATCGAGGACTACCCGGTCCAGGGTCGCGGAGGCAAGGGTGTGCTGACGATTCAGCACGACCGCCGACGTGGCAGGCTGGTGGGCGCGCTCATCGTCGACGTCGACGACGAGCTCTACGCCATCACCTCGACCGGCGGGGTCATCAGGACCAAGGCCGAGCAGGTGCGCAAGGCTGGACGGCAGACGAAGGGCGTGCGGCTGATGAACCTCGGCGAAAGCACCACTTTGATCGCCGTCGCACGCAACGCGGACGAGCCCAGCGACGTCACTATCAGTGAGACGTCTGCCGCGGAGGACTCTGCCGCTGACCAGGCAGCCACCCCCACCGACTCGGCTGAGTAGTCGGAATCGTTAGCGAGAGGTCAAGGACAAGCTCGTGACTCCACCCGAGAACCGCGAAGGTCGGGACGCGGACAAGACCGCGGTCATCACCAAGCCGACTCCGCAGAACTCCGCCCAGAAGCCGGCGGAGAAGAAGGCGGACTCGGCCGCGGCACCGGCCTCCGGTTCCTCGGGTGGAACCGCGCAGGACAAGACCAAGCCGGTGTCGGCGGAGAAGGCCAAGGAGGCCACCGCCGCCGCGCCCGCTGCACCTGCGGCTCCCGCGGCAAAGCCGGCGGAGAAGGTCGAGAAGGTCGCTCCCGCAGTCGAGGAGAAGACCGTCTCGCTCAGCACCCCGCCGTCCACGCCGGCTCCGGCGGCCACCCCGGCCCCGACGCCGGCGCCCGCTCCCGCTCCTCCGGTCACGTCGGCGCCCGTCGCCGACGAGCCGGTCGTCGTCTCGGCCCCGCCGCCCTGGCAGCGGGTGACGAACGACACGGACGCCGCCCAGCACGACGCGACCGAGACGTACACGGCCCCGGCCGCACCCCCGGTCCCGTCCGCCGCTGAGCCCGCTCCGGCCTTCCCGATCACCGACCCGGACACCGTGAAGGTGCAGAAGCCCGTGGTCACGGGCTCGGCCGTGCCGGTCGGTCTGGGCAGCAGCCGCACGTCCGTGAACATGGGCGCGGGCGGCTCACGCCCCGCGGCCTCTGCCCCGTCGGCCCGCCGCCCCGGCCGCGGCCCCCGCCGTGCCTCGCTCCAGGTGAAGCGCGTCGACCCGTGGTCGGTCCTCAAGCTCGCCCTGGTGCTGGGCGTGGCCCTGTTCTTCGTCTGGCTCGTGGCGGTCGGCGTCCTCTACGGCGTCCTGCACGGCATGGGCGTCTGGGACAAGATCAACAGCACCGCGAACGACCTGCTCCAGGCCAACGAGCCGGGCGAACCGCTGATCAGCGCGGGCCGCGTCTTCGGCGTCTCGGCGATCATCGGCGCGGTCAACATCGTCCTGTTCACGGCCCTGGCGACCGTCGGCGCGTTCGTCTACAACGTGTCCGCGGACCTGGCCGGTGGCTTGGAGTTGACGCTCTCCGAGCGGGAATGACCCCCTGATTTGGGAGCAACGAGGACGATCCTGTAAGGTTCTCCTCGTTGCCCCAAGGGGTGATGATCGAGGGCCTATAGCTCAGGCGGTTAGAGCGCTTCACTGATAATGAAGAGGTCGGAGGTTCAAGTCCTCCTAGGCCCACTCGGGTTTTCCATTCGAATCATCATTCTTGTCTGGGACTGTTGAGTCCCAGAGCCCCGGCCCAACTCTCGCGAAGCCTGTAGGCTGGTGCGGTAGGTCGGGGCATTAACAGTCTTGGAGGGGTTTCCAGTGGCTAAGAAGATCATCGCACTCGTCGTGGTCGCCGGTGCGGTCCTGTTCTTCGTGAAGCGCAGCCGTTCGGCCAAGGCCGACGCGGACCTGTGGCGCGAGGCCACCGCTCCCACCGACTGATCACAGTCTTGCTCTGACGGACGGCGTGCCCGTCCTCAGACATGGGGACGTAGCTCAATTGGCAGAGCACCGCCTTTGCAAGGCGGGGGTTAGGGGTTCGATTCCCCTCGTCTCCATTCTTACCTCGGCCCGGGGAGTGTCTGCGGAAAGCGCAGACCTCCTCGGGCCGAAGTGTTTTCTGGGGGCCGAGCCCCCAGACCCCACGCCGGGGGCACGCCCCCGGACCCCCGGCCGCCTCGCCTTCGGCGTCGGCAGGCCACATCCCGTCGCGCGGCACTCTTGCCTCCAGCGTGCAGAAGCCCCGTTCGCGCCGTTGCGAACGGGGCTTCAGCGCATGTCGGTCATGGCGTCACGCCGCAGCCAGTGACTTCTTCGGCGACTTGCGGATCGTGTCGATGCTCCAGGCGCCGGCGCCCGTGAACACGAGCAGCAGGAAGGCCCACGAGTAGACGGCTGCCAGTTCGCCGCCGTTCTCGATGGGCAGCAGGGCCTTGGGCTGGTGCACCACGAAGTAGGCGTACGCCATGGCGCCGGAGCTGATCAGGGCCGCCCAGCGTGTCCACAGGCCGATGAGGATGAGGCCGCCGCCGATCAGTTCGATCAGGGTGACCGGGCCGGACGGCCAGGCGAGGAGGTCGACTCCCTTGGACAGCTTCTGCACCCCGTGGAACACGAAGAACAGACCAATGATGATGCGGAAGAGCGCCAGGGCGTGCTCGCGTCGTTGCTCGAGGAACTCCATGTGCTGGGTCCTTCCAGAGGCGGGGCAGGGGCAGGGCACAAAAGGTATGGACCAATTTAGAGTGTGCCGGTTGAGGCGCTTTTGGTATCTGGTTGACTGTTGCCCCTATGAAACGAGCACTGTTGCTGCCCCTGCTCGGCGTCCTCGCCGCGTGCGGCTCTCAGGTCGCCCAAGACGTGCCGGTGCCGACCACTCAGACCCAGCAGGTCACCACGACGACCAGCGCTGCTCCGACCGTGCCGCCCGCGCCCCAGCCCGCGAGTGACGGCACGTGCCCCTACCTGGCGACCGGTTTCGTCGCGGAGGCCAACGGGCAGCGTGTACCCAAAGTGAAACTGTCAACGGATCAGCCTCACCCTGCGTGCTTTTTCTACGCCAATGCCACTGAGATCCAGTTGACCGTGCGCGTCTACGTGGGGGATGAGCGCGTCGCGAAGCTCATCGTGAACGAGGCGGCGCCGGACGGTTCGCAGCCCGCCACCGCGCCCACCGGGTGGACCGGAGGGTACGTCAGCAGCGACACCGGTGTCGTCTACGCCGTGGGCAAGGGCGACGCGGCCGTGGTGGTCACGACCAACCAGAAGCAGTCGATCAAGGCTCGCCGCATCGCGGAAGAGTCGATCAAGGGGCTCCAGCTCTAGCGATACACGAACGCCCCCGTCGTCTCCACCTGCAGGGAGACGACGGGGGCGTTCGACGTGCGGGAACTACTTCACGGGTTCCTTCTGGGTCGGCACCTGGCCGTTGAGGACGGGCTCCGCGTGCGGAAGCGCCTCCTCGTCCTGCAGGTGGACCTCCTGCGGCCGGCGCGTCAACGCGACGTACCCCGCCGCTGCGGCCGCGACCAGCAGACCCAGCACCCACGGCCAGCGGCGACGCTTCGGCGCGTCCGCACCGAGCTGGGCCGCGGCCTTGCGGATCTCCTTGGCGCGCACCTTCGCGTCCTTGCGCGCGTGCTTCGCCGCCTTCTTCACTTCCTTGCGCACGACCTCCGCCTTGCCGATGAGGTCGGCGCGCGTCTGGGCGCTCTTCTTCGCGAGCCGCTTGCGCGAGCGGCGCGTCTGCTTCTCCCAGTCCTCGGCCTTGCCCATGAGCGCATCAGCGCGTTCCACGAGTGCGCCGCGGACCTGGTCTGTGGTGATGCCGCGGTCGGCCAGCTTGGCCTCAGCGGCGTGACCAGCGCGAACGACACCCTGACGCGCGGCCTTCAGACCGGTGCCGACAGCCTTGCCAACGTTCTCGCCGGCGCGGGTCATGACGTCCACCTCGTCCATCCTGTGCTCCACACGTTGTCGTCCGGTGATGTCATAGAGATACCCATCGTGCCCGTTTCTGAACATCTCCGCCTGTGATGGCACGATGGGGTGGTGGCTGACAGCAACGAATCCCTCGTCGGGACCAAGGTGACGGCGACCCTGCACACCACGCAGGGCGACATCCGGATCAACCTGCTCCCCGACCACGCCCCCAAGACGGTGGCCAACTTCGTCGGGCTCGCCGAGGGCACCAAGGACTACTCCGAGGCGAACGCCGGTGGCACGAAGTCGGGTCCGTTCTACGACGGCACCCTGTTCCACCGCGTCATCGCCGGCTTCATGCTCCAGACCGGTGACCCGACGGGCACCGGTCGCGGTGGCCCCGGCTACCGCTTCGCCGACGAGTTCCACTCGGAACTCCAGTTCAACAAGCCGTACATCCTCGCGATGGCGAACGCCGGGCCCAACACCAACGGCTCCCAGTTCTTCGTCACCGTGGCGCCGACGACGTGGCTGAACTTCAAGCACACGATCTTCGGTGAGGTCGCTGACCAGGAGTCGCGCGACGTCGTCGACGCGATCGGCAACACCACGACCGGCGCGGGCGACCGTCCGGTCAACGACATCAAGATCGAGCGGATCACGATCGAACGCGCGTGAGCAACGCATCCGTGCCACCGGAAGGGCCGATCGGAGCGCAGCCGGAAACCCCGGTCTGCGCACGTCATTCCGATCGGCCTACCCGGCTGCGCTGCACCAGGTGCGACCGCCCGGCGTGTCCTGAGTGCCTGCGTGACGCATCAGTCGGCATGCAGTGCGTCGACTGCGTGAACGAAGGCGCGCGCACGGTCCGTCAGGCTCGCACGTCCGCGGGTGCGCCGGCCTCGAACGGCCGGCCGATCATCACCCAGCTGATGATCGCGGTGAACGTCCTGGCGTACATCGCCACGGTCGTCCAGTCCGGCAGCCCGATGAACAACCAGCGGTCGAGCATCTTCGTCGAGACCGCGATGATTCCCGGCCTCACCGCCGCAGGTGAGTGGTGGCGGGTCGTCACCTCGGGCTTCATGCACTTCGGCCTGATCCACCTGGCGCTCAACATGGCCGCGTTGTTCGTGGTCGGCCCGGTGATCGAGCAGGAGCTCGGCAAGCTGAGGTACAGCGCCGTCTACTTCCTGTCGCTGCTCGGCGGCAGTGCGTCGGCGTTCCTCTTCGGCAGCGTCTGCCCGACGTACGCCGGTGCGTCCGGTGCGGTGTTCGGCCTGATGGGCGCGCTGCTGATCGTGTTCAAGCGGCAGCAGCGGGACATCTCGACGATCGTCGTGATCGTCGTGCTCAACCTGGTGTCGAACCTCTTCACCAACGCGTCACTGCTCGGGCACCTCGGCGGCCTCGTGATCGGCGGCCTGTTGACGCTCGCGATGGTCAAGGCGCCGCGGCAGAATCGCAACGCCTACCAGATCGGTGCCGTGGTGGCCGCCGCGGTGCTGCTCCTCGGCATGTTCGCGTTGCGCGCCGCGCAGCTCGACACGGCGGCGGAGTTCCTCCTGGAGTACAACACCTGCCGTTAGGGCCGCAGTGCGTGCAGCACTCCGGCCACTTCTTCGGGATCGGCGCCGAGGTCCAGCCTCGTGAGCACCACGAGGCGGTCATCGGCGTCGAGTTCCAACGTCTGCTGCTCCCGCCCGAGTCGGCGCGTGGTCTGCAGCTTGACCTTCACCTCGTGCCACGGCAGCTGCGTCCTGCTCGCGAACCCGCGCACGACCAGGCCGTTCGCGTCGGCGGAGAGCCGAGGGCGCGCCAGCGAGGCGAACGCGGCGAGGTAGGCGACCAGCAGCGTGGCCAGTCCGATGAGGAGACGACCGGCGTTGTCGTCGGCGACGAGCGTCGCGACGGCGAGCGCGGCGGCCGCCAGCCACGCGAGGAGGACGACCGGGGCGGGCGTGGACCAGGTGCGAGTCACACTGTCGAGTGTGCCGCATGAAATGTGGACAACCGAACGGGTCCGCATGAGGGAAAACCGTCGCTTGTGCATTTTGGTGCAAAGTTGTCCACAGGACTTGTCCCCAATGGGGATGACTTACAGCCGTGTGCTTCGGTGACGCTCGGATGAACCAAGTGAACCTGGGGCGAACAAAGGTCGGCCCGGACGTGTGACGTCCGGGCCGACCAGTACGAACGGTGAGCGGCTGTGCGCCTAGCGCCAGCGCATCGTCATCAGCAGGCCGATGATCATGAGCGCGAACCCGATGGCGAAGTTCCACGCCCCGAGCTCCAGCATGAACGGGATCTTCTCGGCCGCGATGTAGTTGACGACCAGCCACGCGAGGCCGAGCAGCATGAAGCCGAGCATGACAACGACGTAGACCGGGTGAGACGGCCCCGCTGCCTTGACCTTGACCGGCGTGCGGCGGTCAGTGGGTGCGGTGTAGACCGCCTTCTTCCGGACCTTCGACTTGGGCATGCTGTCCTCGCCTGACGTGGATATCCGTGAGTGACGCGAGTTTACGTGCACTACTCAGGAGACACGTTAACGTAGCGACGGTGGTGAGCGAACCACCTTGCAGACGCAGTTGTTTTCAGTTCACAGTCCGCGCGGAGGTTCTCAGGTGAACTCGGGACCGCAGCAGCCGCCTCCCAGGCGCCCTGCACCCCGTCGTGATGACCTTCAGCACGTGCGGGCAACACCAGCTCCGCGGCCCATGCCGCCGGCGGACGCAACGCAGTTCACCAGCGCTTTCTCCGGAAGCCTGCCCCCGAACCCGCAGCAGCAGCGGCCGAACTTCCCGCCGCCCGGCACCCCGGCCAGAGGCATGCCGCAACCGGGTCGTCCCGGTCCGCCGCCCGGAACGCCGCCGCGCGGAATGCCCCCGCGCCCAATGCCTCCGCGCCCACGCCCGGTGGACCCGCCCACCGAGGTGATCCCGCGCGTCGAGGACGACTACGACGACGAGTACTACGAAGACGACGATTACTACGACGACGAGAAGCCGGCGGCCAAGAAGGACGACCTGCCGCCCGACAGCCTGGCCCGCAAAACGGTCAGGGGCTTCGGCGAAGCCCTCATCACCATGGGCCTCGTAGTTCTGCTCTTCGTCGTCTACGAGGTCTACGTGACCGACCTGCTCTCCGCAGCGAAGCAGGAGGACGCCACCGCGGCCCTCGACTCCGAATGGAGCTCGAACGTCGTCACCCCGCCGCCGGCGGACCCGAACCGCAAGTCGCAGCTGAACCTGATCGAAGGCAAGGCCTTCGCGAAGATGTACATCCCGGTCTTCGGCAACGACTGGAAGTTCTCCGTAGTCGAAGGCACGACCGACAAGCACCTGGAAATCGGCCCGGGCCACTACAAGGACACCGCCCAGCCAGGCGAAGCGGGCAACTTCTCCATCGCGGGCCACCGAGTGGGCAAGGGTGCGCCGTTCAACGACCTCGACCTGCTCGAATCGTGCAACTCGATCGTCGTGCAAACCCAAACCCAGTGGTTCGTCTACCGAGTGCTCCCGATGAGCAGCGAAGTCCAGGGCTGGGCCACCAACCCGAAGTCCAAAGAGGCAGCCTGCGCAGGCGTGGCCCCGCTCTCCACCACCCTCGGCGACGTCTACGCGAAAACCGTGGGCCAGGAGATCGTGGTCCCGAGCCAGGGCGAAGTGATCGCACCGATCCCGCACCAGGTGGGCGCCACCGTCCCGGCGGACAAGCAGGCCCGCCTGCTCACCCTCACCACGTGCCACCCTCGTTTTTCCGACAAGCAGCGCCTGATCGTGCACGCCATCGAAACCAAGAGCTACCCGGTGGCCGACGGCTTCGTGCCACCAGAGATGACGGGGGCCTAGTCCGATGTACAGCTGGATCTGGCGCCACCTGCCGGGCCCGACAGCCGTGCGGGTGCTCGAGGCCGTAGTCCTGGCGCTGGCCGTCGTGGCGCTGCTGATGTTCGTCGTGTTCCCGTGGGCGGAGCCGAAGCTCCCGTTCAACAACGTGACGACCCAGTAGGACGCAGGGACCGCAGTCGCGAACGCAAGGTGACCACCGTCTTGGCCCGGCGCGCGCATGCAACCGGCGGCCACCAACGCAAGCCAACCACCTACGAGACCTGGTGTGGCGAGGCGAAGCGAGCCCGAACGGGCTGATCAGCTCTGGGTAGCGGTTCCACCGTTCTTGGCGATTGGGGCTTGACCTTGAGGGGCTGGATGCCAACCTGTCCGGTCCGGCCGGGGCGCTTTCACCCCGGCTTTTGAAGGCCGCGAATGCATCCAGCTAGAGGCTCAAGGTCAAGCCCCAATCGCAACCCCGCTCTTCGTCACGACCCGCGCGCCCACCCTCGCAAGGCGACCGACCCCCAGGAACGCGACCAACCCCGCTGGAACAGGAATCAGAAATGTGAAACCGCCACCGCGCAAAAGGCGCGATGGCGGCTCCATCGAGGAACGGCGTCAGCCGTTCGAGACAGAAGTCATCTCCTCACGAGAAACAACCTTGATCCGCTCCCGCCCATGAGCAGCCCCAAGCGCGATCTCGTGAGCATCCAGCCGCCCCCACCCGTCGTTGGTGACAAACGGCACTCCACGTGCGGAAAGGAACTCCACCACCGCGCCAGGTGACGGCGACACAGCCTGCGGCAGCCCATCGGCATCAGCCAGCAAGCTGGTGATCGTCTCCAAGGCATCACCCTTGGTGTGCCCGATCAACCCGATGGGCCCACGCTTGATCCACCCAGTCGTGTAAACCCCAGGCATAGGCACCTCATCCAGGTCCAACACCCGACCGGCCTCATGCGGAATCGTCCCGGAAACATGGTCAAAGGGAATGTCGGCCAGGTGCGTGGACAAATACCCAACGGCCCGATAAACAGCCTGAACATCCCAGTCGGTGAACACCCCGGTACCGCGAACATTCCCGTCCCCGGTCAATTCTTGGGTCTCAGTCCGCAGCCCGGTAACACAATCGGAACCCAAAACCTCAACAGGAGCCTCAAGGAAGTGCAGGTGCAACCGCCGAGGCCGAGACCCGACATCGCGAATCGCCCACTCCTGCAACGTCTTCACGATCATCTCAACTTGCTTGTTGGTCCGGATCGCGAGCATCGACGCCTCGTCGAACTCGATCCCCTCGGCATGCACGATCACCTCGACGTTGGGGGAGTGGTCCAACTCCCGCAACTCCAACGGCGTGAACTTGGCCTGCGCGGGCCCGCGCCGCCCAAAGATGTGCACGTCGGTGACAGGAGAGGCAGCCAACCCCTCGTAGACGTTCGCAGGAATCTCGGTCACCAACAGCTCGTCCGCCGTCTTGGCCAACACCCGAGCCACGTCCAGCGCGACGTTGCCCACCCCGAGCACCGCAACGGAAGTGGCGGTCAACGGCCAGGTCCGCGGCACGTCGGGATGCCCGTCGTACCAGGACACGAAGTCCGCAGCTCCGAAACTCCCCGGCAGATCGATGCCCGGGACGTCCATCGCACGGTCCGCGGAGGCGCCGGTCGAGAACACGACCGCGTCGTAGAACTGGCGCAGGTCGTCGAGCTTGATGTCGACGCCGTACTCGACGTTGCCGAAGAACCGGACGGACGGTCGGTCGAGCACCTTTTGCAGGGCGCCCACGATGCCCTTGATGCGGGGGTGGTCGGGGGCGACGCCGTAGCGGACCAGGCCGTAGGGGGCCGGCAGCTTCTCGAAGAGGTCGATCTGCGCGTCGACGTCGGACTTGGTCAGGATGTCGGCGGCGTAGACGCCGGCCGGTCCGGCGCCGACGATCGCGACGCGCAAGGGGCGACTCATGACACCTATTTTAGGGTAGCCTAACCTCAACGCGGACGAGAGCTAACTCACTCGCGCCGACCAACTAAGCTCTCTTCATGCGCGTGCTCGTGGTCGACAACTACGACAGCTTCGTCTACAACCTCGTCCAGTACCTCGCTCAGCTCGGGGCCGAGTGCGTCGTGCGGCGCAACGACGAGGTGGACCTCGACGAGATCGACGACGTCGACGGTGTGCTCGTCAGCCCAGGGCCCGGTACGCCGGAGCGTGCTGGCGCGAGCATCGACGTCATCAAGAAGTGTGCGGACATCGGCAAGCCGGTGTTCGGTGTGTGTCTCGGCCATCAGGCAATCGGTGTCGTGTGGGGTGCCACGGTTGATCGGGCGCCCGAGTTGTTGCACGGCAAGACGAGCATCGTCTTCCACGAGGGTCAGGGTGTGCTCGAAGGGGTGCCGCAGCCGTTCATCGCCACGCGGTACCACTCGTTGACGGTGCTGCCGGAGACGATCCCCGCCGAGTTCGAGGTCACCGGCAAGACGGAGTCCGGCATCGTCATGGGCATGCGGCACCGGGAGTTGCCGGTCGAGGGTGTGCAGTTCCACCCCGAGTCGGTGCTCACCGACGGCGGCCACCGGATGCTGGCGAACTGGATGAAGGTCTGCGGCTTCGAGGTGCCGGAGGCCACGGTCGCGCAGCTGGAGAACGGCATGCGCACGCTTGCCGCGGCCGCGCGCCTCTAAAGCCAAAAAGGGGCGGCTTCCTCAACCAGGAAGCCGCCCCTTTGCACTTCAAGCCTAACTACCGCCGGCGCCCAAAGTTCCCACGGTCACGGTGACCGCGGTGCCCTTGGTGATCAGCTGGCCCTTCGCGGGCTGCTGCGAGAGCACCTTGTCGCGCTTCGACGGGTCGAGCGTCTGCTCGTTCTGCACGTTGAAGGACGCGTTCCAGCCCAGCTGGCGCAGCTTCTGCTCCGCCTCCCGCTTGTCCATGCCGACGAGGTCGGGCATCTCGAACTGGTTGCCCTTCGAGACCCGCAGCGTGACGAGCGAGTTCTTGTCCGCCTTGGTGTTCGGGCCCGGCGTCTGCGAGATCACGGTGCCGGCCGGCTTCGCGCTGTCCTGCTCCTCGACGGCGACCTTGAAGCCGGAACCCTCGAGCGTCTGCTTGGCGTCGTCGACGTCGTCGTTCACGACGTTCGGCACGTTCGACTTCTCCGGCGCCTTGCCGAGCTGGATGGTGACCGTGCCGCCCTTCTTCAGCTTCACGCCGACGGCGGGGTTCTGCTGCACGACCTTGCCGGCCTTGGTGGCGTCCTCGACCTCGACGGCCTGGTCGCTCTGCTGGAGCTTGAAGCCGTTGGGGTCCTTGTCGAGCAGCTGCTGGGCCTCGGCCGGGGTCTTGCCCGCGAGGTCCGGCACGGTGCCCTCGCCGGGAGGCGCGCCGACGGAGATCTTGACCGTGCTGCCCTGGGCGACCTGGGTGCCCTCCGGCGGGTCCGAGCCGATCACCTTGTTGATCTGGTCGGCGTTGCACGTCGCGGGGGCGCCGGCCGCACCGGGCTCGCAGGCCACTTCCTGCTGGGACGACTGGAGACCGGCCTTGGTGAGCTTCTCCCTGGCCTCGACCGGGCTCAGCCCGACGACCGACGGGATGGGGACCTTCGCGGCCGCCTCGTTGCTCTGGTTCATCAGGTTGTTGGTGATCCACGCAGCGAGGCCGAGCACGGCCAGACACAGGATCACCACCAGCGTCACCATGATCGCCTTCTTGCGGCGGGCGCGACGCTCTTCCTCTTCGTCCGCGATCGGGTCGTAGTCGTCCGGTTCCGACTTCAACGCCGCCGGACGGTGCCTGCCACCGCCGCCGCCGGAGACGATCTGCGTGCGCGGTGCGCGCGACTGCTCGTTCATCACGGCGGTGCGGTCCTCGGCCGTCATCACGGCCGGGGCGGACGGGCGCTGGCCGGACAGCACGCGGACCAGGTCGCCCCGCATCTCCGCGGCCGACTGGTAGCGGTTCGCCGGACCCTTCGACATCGCCTTCAGCACGATCGCGTCGAGCTGCGGCGACACCTTCGGGTTGAGCTGCGACGGCGCCTTCGGGTCCTCCCGGACGTGCTGGTACGCCACGGCCACCGGCGAGTCACCGGTGAACGGCGGCTCGCCCGTCAGCAGTTCGAACAGCACGCAACCGGCGGCGTAGACGTCGGAACGGCCGTCGACGGACTCACCGCGCGCCTGCTCCGGCGACAGGTACTGGGCCGTGCCGATGACCGCCGCCGTCTGCGTGACCGCGGCCTGGCCGTCGTGCAGGGCACGGGCGATGCCGAAGTCCATCACCTTGACGGCGCCGGACTTCGTGATCATCACGTTGGCCGGCTTCACGTCCCGGTGGATGATGCCGTGCCGGTGGCTGAAGTCGAGCGCCGCCGAGACGTCCGCCATGACCTCCATGGCGCGCTTGCCCGACAACGGGCCCTGCGTCTTCACGATGTCGCGCAGCGTCCGTCCGTCGACGAACTCCATCACGATGTACGGCAACGGGCCGTACTCGGTCTGCGTCTCACCGGTGTCGTAGACGGCGACGATCGCCGGGTGGTTCAGGGCGGCGGAGTTCTGCGCCTCACGCCGGAAACGTTCCTGGAACTGGGTGTCACGGGCGAGGTCGGCTCGAAGCACCTTGATCGCCACGTCTCTGCCGAGGCGGACGTCCCGCCCCTTGTGGACCTCGGACATGCCGCCGTACCCGAGAGTCTCGCCCAGTTCGTAGCGGTTTGAGAGCAGTCGCGGAGTGCTCATCGGTGCTTCGTCCCGCTCCTAGTCGACGGTGTTCCGAACTCGGTTCTGGTCTTGCTCATGGCGCGCACGTCACCTTCACCTTCGAGCCGACCGGCACCTCGCCCGTGGGCGCGATGGCGGTGACCCGGCACTTCTTCAAGTCGCCCGGTGCCGTGCCCTGTGCGCTGCGCACCTCGGGTTCCAGGCCGTGGCCGATCAGATCGATGCTGACCTCGTCGCCGGAACGACCGATGTAGTCGTCCTCGTTGATGCGCTGCGGCGCACTGCCCGGTATCCGGTCCGCGGAGTCGGGCTTCGCCTGACCGTTCGCCGGAGCGTTCGGGTTCGCCGTGCTCGAAGACGTCGCCCGGCTGCCTTGCCCGGTGTTGTCGTTCTGGATGGTGAACTTCCACAAAACGACCACGCCGAGCACGAGCAGCACTGCCACCAGAAAAGCGACCATAACCCAGACGACGGTCCGGTTTCTCCCCGGTGGCGTCGGCATGGGGGTGAACGTTCCGGTCTGGTGCACCGGTTGCATGCCGGTCTGGTGCGCCGGCTGCATCGCCGGATGGGTACCGGCACGCACCGGCCCGCTCTGGTGGTGCTGCATCTGCGGCGGGATCGGCAGCGGCTGCGACACCTGAGGCGGTGGCGGAGGCTGCGTGACCTGCTGCGGAATCTGCTGCTGCTGAATCTGTTGGGGGATCGGCGGGGGCATCGTGAACCCCGACGGTGTCGGCAACGGCTGGCCCACCCGCACCGCGCTGACGGCCGCGGCGAACTCTCCGCCGGTCCGGTAGCGCTGCCTCGGGTCCTTGACCAGCGTCGCCTCGATCAACGCTCGCGCACCCGGCGGAACGTCGCGCGGCAACGGCGGCGCGACGTCGCGGATGTGCATCATCGCAACGGTCACCGCGTTGTCGGACAGGAACGGCCGGTGACCGGCCATGCACTCGTAGCCACACACAGCCAACGAGTAGACGTCACTCGCCGGTTCGGCTTCGCCGCCAAGAGCTTGTTCCGGTGCGATGTAGTGCGCGGTGCCCATCACCATGCCGGATCGCGTCACGGGTGCCGCGTCCACGGCCTTCGCGATGCCGAAGTCGGTGATCTTCACCTTGCCCGAAGGGGTCACCATGATGTTGCCGGGCTTCACGTCCCGGTGCACGAGCCCGCGTTCGTGGGCCGCCTGCAACGCGTTTCCGGTCTGCTCCAGCAGATCCAGCGTCACCTCGGCGGTCAGCCGGCCGCGGGAGATGATCGTCGCGAGCGGTTCGCCCTCGACGAGTTCCATCACCAGGTACGCCGTGTCCTCCGGCCCGTCCGCGATGGACGCGGTCTCGCCGTAGTCGTGCACCGACGCGATGCCGGGGTGGTTCAGCGACGCGGTCATCCGCGCCTCGACGCGGAAGCGGTGCAGGAACTCGGGATCACCCGAGAGTTCCGCCTTGAGCACCTTCACGGCGACGCGGCGGTCGAGCCGATCGTCCGCCGCTTCCCAGACCTCGCCCATGCCACCGACCGCTATGCGCCTGGTCAGGCGATAGCGGTCGGCGAGGAGCTGGCCCTTGGTCAGCATCAGCGGCCTGCCAGATACGCGTTCATCACGGCGCGACCGATCGGTGCGGCGACCTTGCCGCCGGTGGCGCCCAGACCGCGGTCGCCGCCGTCCTCCACGATGACCGCGATCGCGATCTCCGGCTTCTGCGCCGGCGCGAAGGCGATGTACCAGGCGTGCGGGTTGTTCTTCGTCACGTCGGCGCCGTGCTCGGCGGTACCGGTCTTGGACGCCACCTGCACGTTCTGCAGACGGCCCTCGCCACCGGTGTTGATCTCCGACTGGATCATCATGTCCCGCAGTGCGTTGGCGTTCGCCGTGCTCATCGCGGTCTCGACCTCGTCGGGCGAGGTGTCGTCGATCGACTTCAGGTCCGGGCCGAGGATCTTCGAGACCAGGTACGGCTGCATGCGCTTGCCGTTGTTCGCGATCGTCGCCGCGATCACCGCGTTCTCCAGCGGCGTGATCTGCACGTCGCGCTGGCCGATACCGGTCTGGTACAGCGAAGCCTCGTCCGAGATCGGGCCGAGCGTCGAGGTCTCGACGGGCAGCGGCACCTGGAGGTCGGAGTCGTTGAACCCGAACTTCTCGGCCTGGCGGCGCAGCTTGTTCGCGCCGACCTGGCCCGCCATCTCACCGAACGCCGTGTTGCACGACTTCGCGAGCGCGGTCTCCATCGACACCGTCTCGCCGGGGCCGCACGGGGTGCCGTTGAAGTTCGGCAGCGGCGTCTGGCTGCCCGGCAGCGTGATCGAGCCCTTGGCGGTGTACTGCGTGTCCTTGTTCTTGCCGTCGGCGAGCGCGGCCGCCGCGACGACGACCTTCAGCGTCGAACCGGCCGGGTACAGCGCCTGCGTCGCGCGGTTGAGCAGCGGGTCGCCCGAGTCCTCGGCGTTGAGCTGCTTCCACGCCGACACCTGCTCGTTCGAGTCGTGACTCGCGAGCAGGTTCGGGTTGTACGACGGGGTGCTCACCATCGCGAGGATCTCGCCGGTGTCCGGCTTGATCGCGACGACGGAACCCGTGAAGCCCTTGGCGGTCAGCTGGTCGTACGCGGTCTGCTGCACCTTGGCGTTCAGGGTGAGCTGGACGTTGCCGCCGACCGGGTCGCGACCGGTGATCAACGCCGAGACGCGGCGCGTGAACAGCCGGTCGTCCGAGCCGTTGAGCAGGTCGTTCTCGGCGCGTTCCATGCCGGACGTGCCGTAGGTGACCGACAGGTACCCCGTCACCGGCGCGTAGACCGGGCCGTTGCTGTAGGTGCGCAGGAACCGGAGACGGTCGGTCGTCTCCTTCACGTCCGCGATCGTGGTGCCGTCCGCGGCGATGATCAGCCCGCGCTTGCGGGCGTACTCGTCGAGCAGCACCCGGCGGTTGTACGCGTTCTTGCGCCACTCGTCGGCGTTGATGACCTGCACCCACGTGGCGTTGCCCAGCAGGAGCACGATCATGACCATCATGGCCATGCCGACGCGGCGGAGCGGTGTGTTCATTTGGGACGCTCCACCATCACAGTGTGCTGGTCGGCGATAGCCGGTTGTTGCGGTTTCGGCTTCGCGACCCGCTGCGGGGCCCTCGCCGCCGCAGAAATTCGCAGTAGCAACGCGACCAGGATGTAGTTCGCGAGCAGCGACGAACCGCCGTAGGACAGGAACGGCGCGGTGATACCCGTCATCGGGATCAGCTTCGTGACACCGCCGACGACGATGAAGACCTGGAAGCAGACCGCGAACGCGAGACCGCCGCCCAGGAGCTTGCCGAAGCTGTCGCGCACGGAGATCGCACCGCGCAGGCCGCGCAACGCGAAGACCATGTAGATCAGCAGGAGGGCCGCGAAGCCGACGAACCCGAGCTCCTCGCCGATGACGGCGGTGATGAAGTCGGTGTTGGCCTCGGGGATCATCTCCGGCCGGCCCGCGCCGAGCCCGGCACCGCCGATGCCGCCGGTCGCGAGACCGAACAGCGACTGGGAGATCTGGTAGCCGCCGCCGATGACCTCGTAGCGGGCGATCGGGTCCTGCCAGTTCGCCACGCGCTGCTGCACGTGGTTGAAGAGCTTCCACGCGACGACCGCGCCGCCGGCGAACATGCCGAGACCGAGCACGACCCACGCCGCACGTTCGGTGGCGATGTAGAGCAGCACCAGCACGATGCCGAAGAACAGCAGCGAGGAACCGAGGTCCTTCTGCAGCACCATGACCGCGACCGTGACGCCCCAGGCCGCGAACAGCGGGCCGAGGTCGCGGGCGCGGGGCAGGTCCATGCCGAGGAACCGGCGGCCCGCCACGGTGAACAGGTCCCGCTTCGACACCAGGAAGGCGGCGAAGAAGACCATCAGCAGGATCTTGGCGAACTCACCGGGCTGGATCGACAACGGGCCGAGGCGCAGCCAGATCTTCGCGCCGTTGATCTCGGGCGCGATGAAGCCCGGCAGCACACCGGGGAGCATCAGCGCGACGAGACCGACGAGGCCGAACGTGTAGCCGAACCGCGCGAGCATGCGGTGGTCCGGCAGGAACTTCAGCGTCGCGGCGAACAGCAACAACCCGATGGCGGTCCACAGGACCTGCTTGAACGCCACCGGGTCCCACGTCGAGCCGTCCAGGAAGACGGTGCCCTCCATGGCGAGGTCGATCCGGTGAATGGTCACCAGACCGAGCCCGTTGAGCAGCGCGACGCACGGCAGGATCGCCGGGTCGGCGTACGGCGCCCACCTGCGCACGGCGAGGTGGGCACAGGCGAAGAGGCCGAGGTAGGCGAGACCCAGGTAGAGGATCCGCAGACTCAGCGAGCGCTCCTGGTTCAGTTCGACCAGGATCAGTGCCAGCGTCACGAGACCGGCGGCGAACGACAGCATCACCAGTTCGGTGCCGCGTCGCGTCGGCGCCTTCAGCCCTGGCGACGTGCTCGTCGCCACCGACGCGCCTGGTGAGCCTTCCCCGGTGGGGGCGGGCGAGCCCATCAACTACGGACCCTCCCGGCATTCCACACCGACCTGCTGCTGGGACGGGGTGAGTGAAGGCTCGCTGGTACCGGTCTGCGGCGCACCCGAACCGTTGGCGGACGGGGTGCCGGTGCCGGACGGCGTGCTGCTGGGGGTGGACGGCGTCGTCGAAGGCGTCGACGGAGTGGTCGTCGACGTCGATGACGTGTCCTTGCACAGCGGCAGCATGTGCTCGGTGCGCAGCAACCGGACCGCGGCGCGCGCGCCGTCGAGGCCGTTGTCGCTGCGGATGCCCGCGGTGATCGTCTTGCGGCCGGCTTCCTGCAGGTCCTTCAGCGTGATCGGGGTGCAGCCCGTGGAACCGGGCGGGCACGAGTCCTCGATCTTGGACGACAGCTTGAAGCCGAGCACCGAGCCGTTGAGACCGCGGAAGATCGCGACCTGGCCGTCCTCGGTGGCGCCGACGTAGTACTGGGTGTTGATCCACAGCTTGCCGCCGACCGCGACGACCGCCGCGAGCAGCACCAGCACGAAGACGATCGCGAACGCCTTGATGGCGTTGCGCTTCTTGCGCTTGGGGTCCGGCGGAGGAGGCGGCGGTGCGTCCATGCGCTGCGGCATGGGCGGACGCTGCTGCGTGAGCGTCGCCGCCCGCGAGGCCGCCGAGTCCGGGGGAGTGTTGTGGTCGTCGCTGCCGTCACCGGCCGCGCCACCGACGATCGGGTAGTTGTCGCCGAAGTCGACGTCCTCGACGTCCGCCACGATCACCGTGACGTTGTCGGGACCGCCGCCCTTGAGCGCCAGTTCGATCATCCGGTCCGCGCAGGCCTGCGGGTCGGGGATGCGGATCGCCTCGTCGAGCGTCTCCAGGCTCACGACCCCGGACAGACCGTCCGAGCAGAGCAGGAACCGGTCGCCGGCGCGCGCCTCGCGCACCGTGAGGCTCGGCTCGAAGTCGTGTCCCGTGAGGGCGCGCAGCAGCAACGAGCGTTGCGGGTGCGTGGCGGCTTCGTCCGGCGTGATCCGGCCCTCGTCGATCAACGACTGGACGAACGTGTCGTCGTGCGTGATCTGCGCGAAGGAACCCTCCCTCAGGAGGTACGCGCGCGAGTCGCCGATGTGCACGAGCCCGAGACGGTTGCCCGCGAACAGGATGGCCGTGAGCGTGGTGCCCATGCCCTCCAGGTCCGGGTCGCTCGTCACGAGCTCGGAGATGGCGCCGTTGCCACTCGCGACCGCGTCGCGCAGCTTGCCGAGGAGGTCGTCGCCGGGCTCGTCGTCGTCGACGTGGGCCAGCGAGGCGATGACCACCTTGCTCGCGACCTCACCGGCGGCGTGGCCACCCATGCCGTCGGCGACTGCGAGCAGGCGGGGGCCCGCGTACACGGAGTCCTGGTTGTTGGAACGAACCAGGCCCCTGTCGCTGCGGGCCGCGTATCGAAGAACCAAGGTCATGAGCGCAGCTCGATCACCGTTTTGCCAATGCGGATCGGGGTGCCGAGAGGTACGCGCAGGGGTGCGGTGACCTTGGCTCGGTCCAGGTAGGTGCCGTTCGTGGAGCCGAGGTCCTCCACGTACCAGTCGGTACCGCGCATGGACAGCCGCGCGTGCCTGGTCGACGCGAAGTCGTCGTCCAGGACGAGAGTGGAGTCATCAGCGCGGCCGATCAGGATCGGCCTGCCGTCGAGCGAGATGCGCGTGCCCGTCAGCGCCCCGTGGGTGACCACGAGTTGCCGAGGTGCCTTGCTTCCCCTCGCCGACTTCTCGGACCTCCGGAATCCGGGCAGACCTGACGCCCGGAGCCCTGAGGCTGCGTATAGATCAGAGCGGACCACACGTAGGGCGGCCAGCACAAAGAGCCAGAGGAGCACGAGAAAGCCCGCTCTGGTCAGCTGCATCACCAGCTCTTGCACCGGTTGTAACCGCTCCTGCCTTGAGTTGCTTACCGATGCCCGTATCGACCACTAGCCCGCGGTGCGGAAGACCAGAGAAGAGTGGCCGATGCGGACGACGTCGCCTTCCGCGAGCTGCCAAGTCTGCACTGGCGTCCCGTTCACCGTGGTGCCGTTCGTCGAACCGAGATCAGCGAGCATCGCATTCTGCCCGTCCCAGGAGATTTCCAGGTGGCGCCTGGAGACACCCGTGTCCGGGAGGCGGAAGTCGGCTTCCTGCCCACGTCCTACGACGTTTCCACCCTGCTTCAGGTTGTACGTCCGGTTGGATCCGTCGTCGAGGTGCAGCGTCGCGTTGAGCTGACGGTTGCCGCCCTGGGTGGCCGGCGGGGCGTATCCGCCCTGGTTGTAGCCCTGGTCGTAGCCACCTTGCTGGCCGTAACCCTGGTCGTAACCGCCGCCCTGCTGCTGGCCGTAACCCTGGTCGTAGCCGCCGCCCTGCTGGCCGCCGCCGTAACCCTGGTCGTAGCCCTGCTGGCCGTAGCCCTGCTGCTGGCCGTAACCCTGGTCCTGGCCGTAGCCCTGCTGCTGGCCACCGCCGTAACCCTGGTCGTAGCCCTGCTGCTGCTGGCCGTAACCCTGGTCGTAGCCGCCGCCCTGCTGGCCGCCGCCATATCCCTGGTCGTAGCCCTGCTGGCCGTAGCCCTGCTGCTGGCCATAGCCCTGGTCCTGGCCGTAGCCGCCGCCTTGCTGCTGGCCGTAGCCCTGGTCCTGGCCGTAGCCCTGTTGCTGCTGCTGGCCGTAGCCCTGCTGGTCGTAGCCCTGCTGGCCGTAGCCGCCCTGACCATAAGGGTCCTGGCCGGGCTGGCCCTGTCCTTGTCCGTAGCCGGGTGGCTGGCTCATGGGTCGGTCTCCTGCGGTGCGAGGTTGTGCTGACCGTCGGCTGGCCGCTTTCACGTCGGGGTCGACGGACGAGCTGGTTCGGAACTGTCCGGTGTGCAGCGCCTCGGAGCGCTCCAGGGAGACTACGACGTCACCATAGGTATCCCATCCGGACTCGGCCAGGTGCTCTCGCAGGCCCTCTGCGAGAAGCTGTGTGATGCGTAGTTCATCCTGCTCGTCGCCCGCAAGACGTTCGTGGTCCTGAGGTCCGAGGAGCACCTTGTAGTGGTTGGGGGCTAGCAGTCTGCCACCCGCGAGCTCGCGGATGTTGCCGTCACCCTCCCGTTGCAGTGCCTGTGCCACCTCTTGGGGCACCACGCTGCCGCCGAACACCCGCGCGAAGGTGTTGCCGACGAGACCTTCGAGCTTGCGCTCGAAGCGTTGCAGGCCCATGTCGACTCCTTCCACGCGGACGGGCTCCCACCCCGATCGTATCCGGGTACGACCGCGCTTACAGGGGGGCGATTAGGAAGCTGGTTTGGGTGCGTGCTAGTGTTTCCAACGTCTCCAGGGGCAAGTGGCGGAATGGCAGACGCGCACGGTTCAGGTCCGTGTGTCCGAAAGGACGTGGGGGTTCAACTCCCCCCTTGCCCATCGAAAGATAGATCGAACCCCCCTCGCGGAATCGCGAGGGGGGTTCTTTCGTTGATCGGCAGTATCGGATTCCTTGATCCAACAGGTGATGTCTGTCACTCGTTCGGGGGCCAGCATGTGGGCGATAGCGGCAGCCGAGTTCGGCGCGGAACTGGACCTCGTCGAGGTTCCCGAGCCTGAAGCGGGCCCGAACGAACTCAAGGTGCGGTTGTTCGCGGCGAGCGTCAACCCGTTCGACCGGAAAGTCGTGAACGGGATGCTCCGCGACTCGGCTCCTCATCGCTTCCCGCTCGTTCCCGGAACTGATGGTGCGGGTGAGGTAGTCGGTTCTGGAGAGAGGATTTTCGGCACCTTCTTCCGGCGCCCGGTCGGCGAGGGAACATACGCCGAGTACGTCACAGTTCCGGTCGGGAACGTGTTGGCGCCGTTGCCGGAAGACCTCGATCCCGCGGTCGCCGCCGCATTGCCGACGGCGGGCATGACGGCATTGCAGTTGGTCGAGTCGCTCGGGGCCGCGGAATCCGTGTTGATCGTCGGTGCTTCCGGCGGTGCCGGGTCGTTCGCGGTCCAGATCGCGCGGGCGGCCGGCAAGAAGGTGATCCCGATCGGTCGTGGCGACTCTCTCGTGGAGGCCGACGCTCTGATCGACCTCGTCAGCGCCGACCGTTCGTCGTTCGAGGCGAACGCGCGCTACGCGCCGTTGGCGTTCAACACCAACTTCGTTTCCGCTGACAAGGCGCAGAACTTCAGCATGAAGGGCTCGCGGGAGACGTTGGTGCGCCTGGCGTCCATGGTCCAGGCGGGCGACCTCGAAGTACCGATCTCCCGGCGCGTGCCGTTGCGCGAGGCCGCCGATGTTTTCGCAGGTCACAGCCGCGGCAAGACAGTGATCATCATGTAGGTGGTCGTTCTGGAGCGGTGAACGGTCGGCGGACGGTGACCGGTACCGCTGGGCGGATTTTTCCCGCTACGCCTGACGCACACACCCTGAGCAGGTCTTTTTGTGCGTCCATACGGATTAACGTCACCCAGACGGCAGCACCGTAGGACCGAACTCCCCGCACCACTCTTCGACCGGTCACCGACCGGTCGGCGCCGTCGATCGCAGGGGGTGCGCTGACCTGGGGGCGGGCCGTGGGCTTGCTGCTAATTCTTATGCAGAGCACGAGTCGAAACGCGGCGGATCTCCCGCCGCGGGTGACGAGGAGGCACTGGCGTGAGCAGCACCCCAGCAAGGATCGCGGCGCTCGACAGCTCGAACGGTCTGTCGACCACCCCGGTCCCGGTTCCGGAACTGCCCGCGTCCGTCGAGGAGTTGGCAGCCGCTGCGGCGATCCGCCTCGGCTGGCACGGAGTCGTTCTCCCGGAAATGGTTCTGATGGGCCGCAAGGTCGTCGTGGTGGCCGAGCTCCTGGCCGACGCCCACGCCGAACGCGTCTGCGTCGGCGCGGCCCCCGAGGCCGACAAGACCACCGTCTCCACGTGGGTGTGGCCGGAGATGGAAGGCCGCGTCCCGCCGGCCGCCGTGCGCATCGTCGGTGTGCTGGCCGTTGCTCGGCACTGGCGTACCGCGCTCGCGTCCGCTGTGCCCTTCGCCCGGTACGGCAACGCTGCGGTCGTGCTGCCCGAGTCGGTTGCGTTCTCGCACGACTACCTGGCGAACTGCTTGCCTCGGGTTCGTCGGTACGGCGTCTCGGTGCTGCTGGCCGATGACGAGAAGGACCTGTCGGTTGACGTGTCCGGGCGTCAGGAGCTGGTTCCTGCCGAGGACACCGCCATCACGCGTTGGGTCAACGAGCTTGTTTACGAGCAGGTGCTCGCTACCGCGTCCTGATCTACGGTCGGACCTATGCGAGTAGTCATAGCCGGCGGACATGGGCAGATCGCGCTGCTTCTCGAGCAGCAGCTGGCCGCCCGTGGTCACGCCGCCACCGCGTTGGTCCGGAACCCCGATCATTTTGGTGATGTGCAGGAAGCCGGAGCCGTTCCGGTGTTGTGCGACCTGGAGTCCGCTGAGTTGGACTCGGTTGCCTCGTATTTGAACGGTGCTGATGCGGCTGTGTTCGCCGCTGGTGCTGGCGCTGGATCTGGTGCCGCCCGGAAGGACACCGTGGATTACGGGGCCGCTGCGCTCTTCGCTTCTGCTTGTGTGGAGGCTGGGGTGCGGCGGTTCGTTCAGGTGTCGACGGTTGGGATTGAGGCTGCTGACTCGCCTGACGTTGATCCTTCGTTTGCGGTGTATCTGAAGGCCAAGAAGTTGGCTGAGGAGGATCTGAAGCCGCGGGATCTGGATTGGACGATCCTTCGGCCTGGGCCGTTGGTGAACGATCCGGGTACTGGGCTGGTCACGCTTGGGGCGCCTCGGTTGCCTCGGTCTCCGGTCACTCGGGCTGATGTTGCTGCTGTGCTGGCGGAGTTGATCGAAGCTCCTGGCACGGTGGGCAAGACGCTGGAGTTGGTGAACGGCGAGACGCCGATCGCTGAGGCGGTTCGCGCCGTTCTGTAGGTGGGTTCTGTTGCGTTGGCGGCTGGCTGTTGCGTGCTTCCCCTGGGGCTCTGCCCCAGACCCCGGCAATCTGATCAGGGGGTAAGCGCTGCGAGCGGGTTGATGGCACGCCTGTTTGTGTTGGGCGGCTGTCTGTTGCGTTGGTGGTTGCGTTGGCGGTGGGGTCCCATCACCGGGAGCTCGCGCTCAGGAGGGCTCGCCTTCGGCTTCGCGTTTGGTCAGGCGCCTAGCACTCGGTCCAGGTAGGCGTTGGTGAACGTCCTGCCTGGATCGACTTCGTCTCGTACCCGTACGAAGTCGTCGAAGTGTGGGTACAGCGGGCGTAGGTCGTCTGCTGTGAGGTTGTGCATCTTGCCCCAGTGCGGGCGGCCGCCTACCGATGCCGCGATGCTTGCGTACGCGTCGAAGAACGCCTTGTACTGCATGCCCAGTGCTTGGTGCATTGAGATGTAGGCGGTGTCCCGGCCGTTTGCTGTGGACAGCCAGATGTCGTCTGCCTGGGCCACGCGCACCTCGCAGGGGACGATCAGGTGGTCGGCCGCGTCCAGTTTTTGGGCCACTGCACGGAGTTCTCGTAGGACGTCGGTCAGGGTTTCTCGGGGGATCGAGAACTCGGTCTCCACGAAGCGGACTCGGCGTGGGGTTACGAAGACGTTGTGCGAGTAGTCCGAATAGGACCGTTCGGAGATGAGGGCGCCACAGAGTTCGTTCAGGCGTTGGGTGTGGCGGGGGAAGGTCTTTGCGATCTTGGTGACGGCGCCGAAGGCGGCGTTTTCCATCACCTCGTACTCCCAGGTCTGGCGGAGTTTGGAGAGTGGGCGGGCCTCGGTGGTGATCCTGTTGTTGCGCTTGAGGATCACGCGGTCCGAGTGGGTGAACCAGTGGAACTCGACGTGGTCCTCTACTGCGCAGAGGTCGTCGAACTGTTCCAGCACGGCGTCGAGGTGGCCTGGGGATTCTTGGGCCTGGAGGACGAACGCCGGTACGCACTGCAGGGTCAGGGTGCTGATGATGCCCAGGGCGCCTAGGCCTACGCGGGCCGCGTTGAAGAGGTCTGGGCGTTCGGTTCGGGAGCACTGGACGACGGAGCCGTCGGCCAGGATCAGTTCCAGCGAGTGGATCGCTGTGGCGAGCACGCCCAGTTTTGCGCCTGTGCCGTGGGTTGAGGTGGAGACTGCGCCTGCGACGGTTTGGGCGTCGATGTCGCCCAGGTTGGGCATGGCGAGGCCCAGGCGGTGCAGGTCTGCGTTGAACTGGCGGAGCGGGGTGCCGGAGCGGACTGTCACCAGGCCCGTTTCGGTGTCTGCTCTGGTGATGCCGGTCCAGCGGTCCAGGTCCAGGGCGATTTCTGAGGCCACGGCGATGTCGTTGAACGAGTGGCCGCTGCCTCGGGCTCGGACTTTGGAGCCCGAGAGGATCGCGTTGGCGATCTCGTCTGTGCTGGACGGGTGGACGATGCGCGCTGAGCACGACGCCGTTTTAGCCCAGTTC
This sequence comes from Lentzea sp. JNUCC 0626, assembly GCF_043632865.1. Lineage (NCBI taxonomy): Bacteria > Bacillati > Actinomycetota > Actinomycetes > Pseudonocardiales > Pseudonocardiaceae > Lentzea > Lentzea sp. JNUCC 0626. The sequence goes on along the minus strand of NZ_CP171635.1, from coordinate 7,241,401 downwards.
GTCCACACGCGAACCTCCACGAGAGAGTGTGACCTGCGAGTAACGTAAGTGAAAGCTCTTCACGTTTCAAGGGTTGAGGACGTACCGTCAGAGCATGCGCAGAACTCGCCTCGATGCCGCGACGAAGGATTTGGATCCTCCGTTCGCGATCGTCGACCTGGACGCCTTCGACCACAACGCGGCGGACCTCGCGCGTCGCGCTGGCGGTCATCCGATCCGGGTGGCGAGCAAGTCGATTCGCGTGCGTGATTTGGTGAGTCGGGTGCTTGAGCGGCCTGGGTTCGCCGGGGTCATGTGCTACTCGCTGGCCGAGGCGTTGTGGTTGTCGGAGCAGAACGTCAGTGACGACCTGCTGGTCGCCTATCCGACTGCGGATCGGGCTTCGTTGCAGAAGCTGGCGGCCAACGAGACTGCTCGGCAGCGGGTCACGATCATGGTGGACTCGGTGGAGTCGCTCGATTTCGTGGATTCGGCCATCGGGCCGCACGCGGACATTCGGGTGTGTCTTGAGTTGGACGTGTCGTGGCGGCCTCTGCCTGGGGTCCACATCGGAGTTCGGCGGTCGCCGGTGTTCACTCCGGCGCAGGCCGGGGCGGTGGCCGCGAAGATCGTGCGGCGCAGCGGGTTCAAGCTCGTCGGGATCATGGCTTACGAAGGGCAGATCGCCGGGCTCGGGGACAACCCGCCCGGGCAGCCGTTGCGGGCGCTCGGGATTCGGTTCATCCAGTCGAAGTCCGGGCCCGAGTTGATCGCTCGGCGGACGGCTGTGGTCAACGCGGTTCGGCAGGTTGCCGAGCTGGAGTTCGTCAACGGTGGCGGTACCGGGAGTCTGGAGTTGACCGGGACCGATCCGTCCGTCACGGAGCTCGCGGCCGGGTCCGGGTTGTTCGGGCCTACCTTGTTCGACGGGTATCAGGCCTTCAAGCCGGAGCCGTCGGCGCTCTTCGCGTTGTCGGTGGTGCGCAAGCCGACCAAGCGGGTCGCGACGTTGTTCGCCGGCGGGTACATCGCGTCCGGTACGGCCACGCCCGACCGGCAGCCGTCGCCCTACCTGCCGGAAGGGTTGAAGACGCTCGGCCTCGAAGGTGCCGGCGAGGTGCAGACGCCGGTCACCGGGAAGGCCGCTGAGCTGTTGAAGATCGGGGACCGGGTCTGGATGCGGCACGCCAAGGCGGGCGAGCTGTTCGAGCGGTTCGACGAGGTGCACCTGGTGCGCGGCGACGGCATCGAACGCACCGTGCCCACGTACCGCGGGGAGCGCAGGAACTTCGGCTAGGTCTAGGCGGGCAGGCGCGACGACAGGTAGCCCCTGACCAGCGCCTTCGCCTCGATGAGGATCGCCTGGTCGCCCGTCGGGTTGTTGCGGAAGGCCATCTTCAGCACGGCGTCCGCGGCCTCGACGGCGATCGCGATCGGCAGGCCGACCTCGCCGAACGGGATGCTGAACTTGCCGGCGATCAGCTCCGAGATCTTGTCGGAGATGACGGCGTTGTTGTCGCGGCGGTCGTCCAGCAGTCGCATGTCCACGACGTCGCCGAAGTGCAGCTTCCCGAACGCGGGGATCTCGCGGTGCATCGTCACGTAGACGTCGAACACCGTGTCCACGGCGTCCCACCAGTGCTCGAGGGTCGCCTGCTCGAGTCGTTCGGTGATGCCCTGGGAGAACTTGTCGACGTTGCGCAGGGTCAGTGCCTGCACGACGGCGCGCTTGTCGGGGAAGAACTGGTAGAGCGAACCGACTGCTACGCCCGCTCTCTCCGCGATCAGCGTCGTGGTGACGCCGTCGTAGCCCACCTCGTCGATCAGGGTGGCGCAGGCTTCGAGCATCCGCTCGACTCTTTTGGCGCTGCGCTGCTGGACGGGCTGGCGGCGAAGCGGGGTGGTGCTCGTCACGGCGACTCCCAGTAGTTCGGGTACTTCCATCTTGCCCGTTGTACGGCGCTTTCACTTCCCTGAACCTGTCAACACGCCTACGATCCGAACAAGTTTCACATTTGGAGGATCGATGAGCGACTTCCTGTGGGGAGTGTCGACGTCCGCGTTCCAGATCGAGGGCGCGTTCGATGCCGGCGGTCGGGGTCCCTCCGTGTGGGACGACTTCTCTCCGGTACACGAGAACCAGAACGCTTCCGTTGCGTGCGACCACTACCACCGGTGGCGCGAGGACGTTGCGCTCATGACGCAGCTCGGCGTGAACGCGTATCGGTTCTCGATCGCGTGGCCGCGCATCCAGCCCACCGGCAAAGGACCTGTCAACGCCGAGGGACTCGACTTCTACGACCGTCTGGTCGACGCGCTCGTCGACGTCGGTATCGCCCCAGTGGTGACGTTGTACCACTGGGACACCCCCACGGCTCTGGAAGACGAGGGCGGTTGGCTCAATCGGGACATCGCCGACCGGTTCGCCGACTACACGGCACTGGTCGCGGACCGGCTGGCCGACCGCGTGAAGCTGTGGATCCCGGTCAACGAACCCGCGATGGTGACGTTGCAGGGCTATGCGATCGGTGAGCACGCTCCTGGCAAGACGCTGCTCTTCGACGCGTTGCCGACCGCCCACCACCTCAACCTCGCGCACGGCCGTGCGGTCGAAGTGCTCCGTTCGGCGGGTGCGCAAGCGGTTGGCACGGCGAACAACCACACGCCGGCGTGGCCCGTGGGGCCCGACGACGTAGCAGCTGCCGAGGCTTACAGCGAAATCCACAACTGGTTGTACGCAGATCCGATGCTGTCGGGCCGATATCCCGACGCAGTCGCCGAAATGCTGCCCGTTCAGGACGGTGACCTGCGCACGATCAACCAGCCGCTCGACTTCTACGGCGTGAACTACTACAACCCGACGCGGCTGAAGTCGCCGTCCGAGGGCAACCCGCTGCCGTTCGAACTGGCGGAGATCGACGAGTACGACCGGACCGGTTTCGGCTGGCCGATCGTGCCGTCCGGGCTGACCGAGATGATCACGACGCTACGCGAGCGCCACCCGAACCTGCCGCCGGTGCACGTGACCGAGAGCGGGTGCAGCTTCCCGGCCGGGCTTCAGGACGCCGACCGGGTCGCCTACCTCGACGGGCACCTCAAGGCGGCCCAGGCGGCGGACGTGTCCGGGTACTTCGTGTGGTCGCTGATCGACAACTTCGAGTGGGAGGCCGGGTACTCGCAGCGGTTCGGCCTGGTCGAGGTCGACTTCGAGACGCAGGTCCGCACGCCGCGCGACTCGTTCCACTGGTACCGCGGGGTGATCAGAGGTGAGTGAGGCGCTCGCCGAACCGGTGGTCCCGGTTCGCAGAGGCTGGATGGCCTGGCTCTTCGCGGCGAACCTCGGACTGTGGCTCGCGATCTACGCACCGATCCAGGTGCTGTTGCCGCAGCAGGCCGAGCTGCTCGACAAGGCGAACAAGGAGTTCGTCTTCGGCATCGTCACCGGTGTCGGCGCGCTGGTGTCGTTGCTGGTCGTGCCGCTCATCGGGTTCTTGAGCGACCGCACGACCTCACGGTTCGGTCGTCGTCATCCGTGGACGTTGGCCGGTGCTGCTCTCGGTGCCGTCGGTCTGGCCGTGCTGGCCAACGCGCCGTCGGTGTTCGTCATGACCGTGGGCTGGTGTCTGGTGCAGGCGGGGATCGGCGGCATGCTCGCCGCGCTGACCTCGGCGGTGCCGGACCGCGTGCCCGTCGTGCAACGGGCGCAGGTCGGCGGGCTCATCGGCATCAGCCAGATGCTCGGCACGGTGCTGGGCGCGGTCGTGGTGACGTTGCTGGTCAGCGGACTGACGAACGGCTACCTGGCGTGCGCGTTCATCGTGGTGGTGGGCGCCATCCTCTTCGTGTGGCGCACACCGGACACGCAGCTCATCGCCAAGCCGGTGAAGCCGACGTTCTGGATCTCCCCGCGCGAGCACCCCGACTTCGCCTGGGCGTGGCTCGGCCACCTGATGATCAACCTCGGCAACGCGTTCGGCACCCTCTACCTCCTCTACTTCCTCGGCGACGTCGTCCACCACCCGTCCCCGGAAGACGGTCTGCTGGTGCTGATGGCGCTCTACGGGGTGGCGCTCGCCGCAGGAGCGGTGCTGTTCGGCGCACGGAGTGATCGTTCCGGCCACCGGAAGCCGTACGTCTACCTCGCGGCCGTCGTCATGGCCATCGCGGCACTGCTGCTGGTCGCTTTTCCCACGTGGGAGGCCGCGCTGGTCGCCGCGCCGCTGCTCGGCGTCGGCTTCGGCACGTACTGGGCCGTCGCGATCGCGCTGCTCACCCAGGTGCTGCCGGCGGCGTCCGACCGGGCCAAGGACCTGGGCGTGCTGAACGTCGCCAACGCGTTGCCGCAGGTCATCGCCCCGTTGCTGACTGCGATGATCCTGGCGAACCTGGGTGGCTACCGAGGTCTGTTCGCGGTGTCGGCGGCGGCGACGTCGCTGGCCGCGGTGTTGATGAGTCGAGTGCGATCGGTGGTCTGATGCAGGTCTCGGGCAAGACGGTTCTGGTCACGGGCGCGTCCCAGGGAATCGGCGCGGAGGCGGCGTTCCGGTTCGCCGGCCGCGGCGCGCACGTCCACCTTGTGGCCCGGAGCGCCGAACTGCTCGATCAACAGGTCAAGCGGATCATCGAGTTCGGCGGCTCGGCGACCGCTCATCAGGCCGATCTCGCGGACAGCGCGCAGATCCGCGCGCTCGCCGAGGCCGTTCCCACGCCTGATGTGCTGGTCAACAACGCGGGCGTGGGCCGCTGGCTGTTCCTCGACGACACCGAACCCGACGAGCTGCAGACCATGACCGCCGTTCCGTACCTGGCCGCCCTGCTCCTGACCAGGGAATACCTGGGTGCCATGCGGGCGCGGGGGTCCGGCTGGATCGTCAACGTGAACTCGCCGGTGTCACGGCTGCCGATTCCGGGCTGCGTGGGCTACCAGTCGTCGCGGTGGGCGTTGCGCGGGTTGACGGCGTCGTTGCGCCTCGACCTGCGGGGGACCGGTGTGGGGGTCAGCGAGGTCATCCCCGGCAAGGTGAGCAGCGAGTACTTCAACAACAACCCCGGTGCCGAGGAACGGATCCCGGCGATCGCACGTCTCGCGATCCCGTCGGTGACGCCGGACCGGGTGGCCAAGGAGATCGTGGCGGCCGTGGAGAAGGAACGTGCCGAGCACCTGTTCCCGTGGCAGCTCAAGGCGTTCGAGATCTCCGGCCGGCTGTTCCCCGGACTGACCTCGTACCTGGCTTGGAAGACGGGCACGCACCGCTAGAACCGCATGAAAACGGCCCTTGCCTGCGCGGGAGGTGCAGACAAGGGCCGTGGTTGGTGACCGCGGGCCGACAACGGTCGGGGAAGGGTGTGTGCACGTCACCGGCCCGCGGGAATCTGTGGAGTTGTAAAGCTGACCGGGGCCCGCGATGTCGCGGTCGGGGGTTCGCACATCGCGGACCACCGGTCAGTAGGCGGTTTGCAGACCTGGTCGTGTCGGGGGGACGCCAGGTCAGTCGCAAACGCCCGTTAGTGGGCTCGAGCCACCGCGCGGCGGGACCGGGTGACAGGAGGAGTCACCGGGGCCTCGCGCAGGTGGCGAGCCGGGCGCGGGGCGAGTCCGCCCGCAACCAGGTGTTCGTACGCGGCGCGCCACACCGAGCAAGGTGACTTCTGCTGGCGCCAACGGCCGGAGCACTCAGGGCAGTTGCCCTTCTCGTCCGGCTCGTGCGCTGCCAGCAGAGCACGCCATCCCTCGGTCAGCCGAGGGAGCTCGGATCGAGCCACCGACAGGAGGGACGGGGCGTCAGCGCGGCTCGCCAGCTCTGTGAGCAGGTCGAGGCGTTCCCACACAGCGTTGCGAAGAACCTGTCCGAGGATCGCGTCCATCGAAACGTCACCGTCACCTTTCCGCCTGGTCGGCGGCTTCGCGTAGCGCAGCCCTGAGCTGTACGAGCTGGTCGTGGGACAAGACTGCCGTCTCCCCGGGAGGTCCCACCAGAACCACTTGGCCCTGGACGACCTTCACGGTGAGCTGGCGGTCCCGGTCGACCACGTCGCCGCAGCTGATCTGCCACGTCCGACGCTGCCCGGTCGTGCCGCGCCATGTGGAGTCGGTGTCACCCGTCTCCACAATGGAGGTGGAGTACGAGGAGGAGCTGTCCATCTGATTGGTCATTCCTCTCCGTGCTCACTCGCTTACCGGAATCTAGATTGCGATGATTCATGCCGGAACGGGACGTCACAGCGCCCACCGGTGGAAGTCTTACGGTGAGCGGTAAGCGGTGTTCGGTAGAGCCGATCAGCTCCGCCGAAGAGGACTTCTCGGGCTCGGGGACCTGCCCCTAGTCTGCCGATGACGCCCAACGGACTGTGAGGGTGCGCGATGAACACCATGAGTTCCCAGGGCTCTCCTATCCCCACCGAGGTGTGGGACAACCAGGAGATGCGGGACGCACTTGCCCGACGAGAGATCAGCTCGGTCTACCGGCTGCTCCGAAGGCACGGTGTGTCCCAGCGCCAGATCGCGGCGCTCACTGGGCAGTCGCAGTCCGAGGTCTCGGAGATCCTCAAGGGACGCCAGGTGATGGCATATGACGTCCTGACCAGGATCGCCGTGGGCTTGGGTGTCCCACGTGGATACATGGGTCTCGCCTATGACGAGACAACGGCAGTACGGGTGGCCGCAACCGCGGACTCACCCCATCCTGAGGAGGACGAGTCGGTGAAGCGTCGGAAGTTCCTCGCGCACGCCGCCGCCGTGACAGTGGGCGCGGCCGTGTTCGGAGCGGACTCCGGGTCGTGGGTTTCACACCCCACACAGACTCCGGCTCCGGGACGCATCGGCATGACCGATGTGCGCCAGGTCGAAGCGGCCACTCGCGCGTTGCGTGCCCTGGACTACCAGTACGGCGGCGGTTCCTGTCGTGACGCGGTGGTCGCGCAGCTGTCCTGGGGACAGCAGATGCTCGGTGCGAGTTCGACCGACATCGTCCGCCAGCGACTCTTCGTCGCACTGGCGGACCTGCACAACCTCGCCGGCTGGACGTCGTTCGACACGGGCCTGATGGATTCCGCCCGCAACCACTTCGGTCAGGCGCTCGACCTCGCCAAGCAGGGCGAGAACGAGGCGCTGATGGCGAACATCCTGTACCGCATGGGCCGGGTGTACTTGCACCAGAACGCCCCTGACGACGCGCTCAAGGTGTTCCAGCTCGGCCAGTTGGCCGCGCAGAACTCCGGTTCCGAGCTCGCGGTGGGCATTCTCTGCGCGAACGAGGCCTGGGCCTACGCGAAGATGGGCTCCGACGAGCAGGCGCTGAAGCTGCTCGGCCGCGCACGCGACGAGTTCTCCCGCGCGAACGTCGTCGAGGCCCCCGCCTGGGCCAAGTTCTTCAACGAGATCGACCTCTCGTCGATGATCGGCACGGTGCACACGGAGCTCGCGCAGACGGTGGACGTCAAGTACACGAGGACCGCGATCCCCGCGCTGTCCAAGGCCATCAACAGCTTCGGTGACGACATGGCTCGCAGCCGGTCGTTCAACCTGACGTCGATGGCGATCAACCACCTGCTCGAGGGCGACGTCGACCACGGCGCCAAGATCGGCCGCCAGGCCGTTGACCTGTCGGAAAGCCTGAAGTCGGTGCGCACCAAGCAGCGCATGGAACCGCTTCGCCAGGAAGCCGACAAGCGCCGCAACAACCCCGAGGCCCGCGAGCTCGCGGACCGCGTCGCACGCTTCACGGGCACCGAATCGGCCGCCTGACCTGCGAACTCGTTTGGGCCCCATAGCACCACGATTGGATGGTGTGGGACACGAACCGGTAACGCCAGCGCCTTCTCCCACGAATGCAGCATCGACGGGCGAGAAATCCACGCCTAAGGTGCGGCAGGTCGGGGCGAAGGACGAGGTGCGGCGCGTGAGCCTTACTCGGAGGTGGCGTTCCAGGAGAGCGCTGCGATCCGCGCAGTTGCTCGACGAGGTGGTGGACACCCAGCTACCGCTGTTGGCGGGTTTTGACGAGGAGCGCCGGCGACGATCCGCCGACTACCTCGCCGAGCTCGTGGCGTTGGCTCAGGACTACCGCTACTACGCCAACGGCTGGATCGACAGTCGTGAGCTGGACCGTCGCGGTCAGCGGACGATGAACCGACTGGCCCGCATGCGCGAAGAATCTTCGGCTCGACTGATCACTGATTAGTCCGTTCGTGCGCAGCTCGTCGCGCCGATCGGACCACTCACCGAGTCCGGCCGATTCTGTGGATGTTTCACGTTGAACATCCCGACAGCCCTCACCAGGGCACAGGCCCGGCGTGGTCGAACAGACCGCCGGTCGGGCCGTCGTCAGGCAACTTCGCCAGCCTGATCGCGATCCTGGCGCCTTCCGCGGGTGTGTCCCTCCCCTGGAAACCGTTGAGGTCGGTCGCCACGTAACCGGGGCACGCGCCGTTGACCTTGATGTTCTCCAGTTCCTTGGCGTACTGGACGGTGATGGCGTTCAGGAACGTCTTCGACGGCGAGTAGGTCCCGCTGACCCCGCCCAGGTCCTGCGTGCTCTGCAACGTCAGTGACGCCACGTGGCTCGACAGGTTCACGATGCGCGGCCTCGGCGACCGGTTCAGCAGCGGCAGCATCGCGTTGGTGACCCGGACGACGCCGATCACGTTGGTCTCCACCACCGCCCTGATGCCTTCCGGCGTGGCGGTCGACGGCGCGTCCGGCCACCCTCCGGCGATCGCCGCGTTGTTCACCAGCACGTCGAGACGGCCGAACCGCTCCTCGACCAGCCTCGCCGCGGCGACGACGCTCTCGTCGTCGGTCACGTCCAGCGGCACGAAGAACGCGTCCACGCCCGCCGCCTGAAGCTTCGCGGTGGCTTCCTCGCCGCGCCGAGGGTCCCTCGCACCGACTCCGACGGTCATGCCGAGCCCTGCCGCGATCTCGTACCCGATGCCCTTGTTCGCGCCCGTGACCAGCGCGATCGTCTGTTCGCTCATGCATTTGATCGTGGTCGCGAACGCCTGCGGGACCAACATCACTTCGGTGCGGCAGCGATACCCGCGCGGTATGGATACCGTGGCGGGGTGGAGACCCGGGAGCTTCGGTACTTCGTCGCGGTCGCCGAGGAACTGCACTTCGGCCGTGCCGCCGACCGCCTCGGCATCGCCCAGCCGCCGTTGTCGCGGACGATCGCCCAGCTCGAACACCGGCTCGGCGTCGCGTTGCTGACCCGCACCAGTCGCAAGGTCTCGCTCACCGACGCGGGCGCCGTGCTGCTGGCTGAGGGGAGGGCGATCCTCGGCGCTGTCACCGCGGCGGAGAGGCGCACCCGCACCGTCGAACGGCCGTCGCTGGTGCTGGCCGCCAAGGCAGGTGGTTCCGGCGAACTGCTGGCCAAGCTGCTCGACGCCTACGCGGCCGAACCCGGTGCGGTCGCCGTCGACCTGCTGCTGTGCGAGGCGCACACCTGGCAACCGCTGCTCGACGGACGGGCCGACGTCGCGATCCTGCACGAGCCGTTCGACTCGACGGCCGGCCTCGACGTCGAGGCCCTGCACAGCGAGAGCCAGTACGCGATCCTGCCGGCCTCGCACCCGCTGGCCGTGGAGGTGCGGGTGCGGATGGCCGACCTGCCGGACCTCGCCCGCTGGCCGGAACCCGACGGCAGCTACGAGGACGGTCCCGGCGTGGAGGTGCACAACCTGACGCAGCTGTTCCAGATGATCGCGCTCGGACGTGCCGCCGCGGTCATGCCCGAAGTCGTGCGCGCGGGGTTGCCCGAAGGCCTGGTCGCGGTGCCGGTCGTGGACGCACCCAAGGTCACGACGGTGATCGCGTGGCCGCCGCACAGCAGGTCACGGGCCGTCGCGGACCTGGTCAGGGTGGCGACGGGCGTCAGCTCACCGGCGCCCGGCTGAGCACCACGGCGAGTCCGAACGCGACACCCATGATCGTCACCTCGAGGATCGCCCACTGCACGATCGCGGTGACCTTGTGCTGGGCGATCTTCGGCAGCAGCCGCCACCGGACGTGCGCGCCGAGCAGTGCGATCAGGCCCGCGCACACGAACTTGCCGAGGAACAACAGGCCGTAGCCGGTGGTGAAGAGCGACTGCGGGAACGGCACGACGGGGTTGAGGATCAGCTCCAGCAACCCGTTGAACAGGCCGGTCACCGCGACGACGACCAGGCTGACCGTGGCGATCTTCGAGAACCGCGGCAGCGCGATCGCCAGCAGTCCCTTGCGGTAGGCGACCAACGCCATCAACGCACCGAGCCCGCCGGTCCACGCGGCCGCGCCCAGCACGTGCAGCTCCATGGAGACCATCGAGTAGTCGTGGTACTTCCAGTTGGAGGCGTGCCCGGTCACCGGGATCGGCAGCAGTCCGAACATCGAGACGAGAATCCGCAGCTCAGCGGGTACGGACTCACCGCTGCGCACGGCCATCACGCCGACGATCAGGTAGACGAACGCGCAGGCCGCGCTGAACAGCAGGCCCTTGCCCGCGCCGACGTTCGCGATGTAGTCGATCGCGTTGCCGATGCTGACGTTGCTGCCGGGCCGCAGTTCGGCGGCCTGGAGCACGATCGCGGTGAGCGCCGCAGCCACCCAGACGGCGGCGGCGATGACCGCGGCGGGGCGGGCCAGCCGCATGACCGGTTCGGTGTGCGTCGGCCGGTCGAAGCCGAGCAGCTTCGGCAGGATCGAGAGCCCGACGACGATCGTCGCCGAGACGTCGAGCAGGACTCGCGTGACGGGGAGCCCGTACCGGACCGCCGCCCCAGCGTCCACGACCCCGGCGACCACGACAGGTGGTGCCAGCACGAGGCCGAGCGCGATGCCACCGAACGCGCCGAACAGCAGTCCGGCGAGCACTCGGTAGTGGGTGGGGGCGGCGGTCCGGACGTCGCTCATGCCTTCGCGTCCCCGCCGCCGCGCAGGGCGAAGAACACACCGCCGCCCAGCAGCACGACCGCGCCGACGATCCACACCCAGATGGGCAGGCCGCCGCCGGAGTCGCTGGGTGCCTCGGCGCTCACCGGCGCGGTGGGCGTGCCGGTGCCGTCCTTGGTCAGCGTGAACGTCAGCTCACCCGACACGGGGTGGCCGTCCGCCGACAGGATGCGGTAGCCGATCTTGTACTCGCCGGCCTTGCCGAGGGCGTTGACCCTGGCGGAGACGGCGGTGTCCTTGATCGTCGGGTCACCGTCGACCTCGTAGTGGCCGCCGGTGGAGTCGACCACGGTGATCTCGTTGATCCCCTGGCCGCCCTGCACGTCCTGGTCGAACGTCAGCGTGACCATCTCCGGACCGACCTCCAGCGAGGTCTTGTCCTTCGGGTCGCTGCCGATGAGCGCGTTGTGCGCCGCCGCGGGGGCGGCCGTGGCGAGCACGGCCGCACCAGCGAACAGGAACGCGATCAGAGCGCGCTTCATGCCTTGCGCCGCGAACGCAGGATGGCGCCGACGCCGAAGCCCAGGCCGAGCGCGCCGATGGCGAGACCGGCACCGCCGAGGTAGCGGGCGGTGTTGTCGGTGCCCGCCGCGGACGCCTCGTGCGTGTCGGTACCGGTGGACGAGGCGTTGGACGCGCCGTGGCCGTGGTCGTCGGCGCCTGCGGCCTTGGGGGCGAGCTTCAGCGCGGGCGCCGGGTGCTCCGGCTCCTTGCCGTCCGCGCCGGTGGCCTGCGCCCAGTCGACGACCTCGCCGTTCTCGTAGGTCTGCTTCGTCGGGAGCTCCAGCTTGTCCTTGCCCTCCGGCAGCGTGCCGATGGCGACGAAGAACTCCTGGTACTCGTTGACGTTGATCTTCACGCCGGGCTCTGCGGTCCAGGTGATGGTCTTGAACGCCTCGGTGATCTCCTTGCCGGCGACCGTCACGGGCTTGTCGAGCTTGCCCTTGACGACCTCGGCCTTCCACCCGGCGAGCGGCTTGGTGCGCACCGAGGTGAGCGGCGTGTCCTGCGGCAGCGTCACCTCGATCTTGGTGGTGCCGGCGTTGTCCCGCTCGTTCGGGACGCGGAACGCGAACGTGGCCCGGCCGCCCTGGGTGAACTCGGCGGGCTGGGCGCTGACGTGCGCCGAGGCGATGGTCGGGATGCCGAGCACGGCGAGTCCGGCAACGGCGAGAACGGCGAGCGTGCGCACGCCAAAGCGATTTGTCGACATGAAGTTGTGGCTCCTGATGCCAAAGGGGGCTTGCAAGGGGATACGGATGATCAGGAGCCGATGGGTGGGCCGCGCCGCCGATTTGCCCGCACGAGGTCCAGGTGGTGCGCGGTCCGGACGTACGGCGTGCCGGTGAACGTCCGCGCCGGCACGGTGACCGGCAGCGGCGCGAGCCTGCGGGGGATCAGGCGGCGGACCGCGGCGAACAGCCTGAACAGGGCGTTCTCCGCGTGGAACAGCAGAATGCCGGTGAGCGTCGCGGCGACGAGGTGCGCCACGACCATCTGCCACGTCAGCGTGTTCGTGTGCTCGTGGTTGACCCAGGTCAGCAGCAGGTGCTGGGCGAGCTGGGCCGTGCCGAGCCCGGCGATGACCGAGAGCTTCCCGGTGCGCTTGTCGGCGAGTGACGCCGCGGCGAACGCGATCAGCACCACCAGCGGCAGCGCGTGGATGAACTCCGACAGCTCGCCGCCGCCCACGCCGTGAGCGGTGATCGTGAGCGCGGCAGAGGTCAGCGCAAGTGCGGCACCGCGCAGGGTGCGCAACTCACTCGACCGGGTGCTCACAGGACTTGAGGGTAATCGGAGGAGTTTGACCGGGTCTACGAGCGGGTATTCACGCCCGCATGACCGTTCAATGCGACAAGCCGGGACGTACCGACCGGGTTGTTTTCGGCGTTGCCGCAGGTCTCACGCTTGCGTTCGTGACCTGGGGGATCGTCGGTACAGACTCGTTGGCGTCGGCTTCGAAGGCCGCGCTCGGCTGGATCATCCAGCATCTGGGTTGGGCTTTTGTGCTCTCCGCCACTGGTTTCGTGGTGTTCGCGCTGTGGCTCGCCTTCAGCCGTTACGGGAAGATCCCGCTCGGGCAGGACGACGAGAAACCCGAGTTCAAGACCGTGTCCTGGGTCGCGATGATGTTCAGCGCCGGCATGGGCATCGGCCTGATGTTCTACGGCGTCAACGAGCCGCTGACGCACTTCGTGAAGCCGCCGCCCGGCACCGACGGTGACCCGCTGGAAACGGCGATGGCCACCACGCTCTTCCACTGGACGCTCCACCCGTGGGCCATCTACGCCATCGTCGGCATCGCGATCGCCTACTCGAGCTTCCGCCGCGGCCGTTCGTCGCTGATCAGCTCGGCGTTCGCGCCGCTGCTCGGCAAGCGCGCCGCCTCAGGCTGGGGTCGCGCCATCGACGTCATGGCGATCTTCGCGACCCTCTTCGGCTCGGCCGCCTCCCTCGGTCTCGGCGCCCTGCAGATCGGGAGCGGGCTGGAGGCGGCCGGGTGGGCCGGGCAGGTCGGCAAGGGCGTGCTGGTCGCGATCATCGCGATCCTGACCGTCGCGTTCGTCGCGTCCGCCGTCTCGGGTGTCTCCAAGGGCATCCAGTGGCTGTCGAACATCAACATGGTGCTGGCCGTGACGCTCGCGCTGTTCCTGTTCGTGGTCGGCCCGACGATCTTCATCCTGAACCTGCTGCCCACCGCTCTGGGCGACTACTTCCGCGAGCTCGCCACGATGGCCGGCCGCACCGCCGCGTCCGGTGGCGACGCGACCGAGACGTGGCTGTCCGGCTGGACGATCTTCTACTGGGCCTGGTGGATCTCGTGGACGCCGTTCGTCGGCATGTTCATCGCCCGCATCTCACGCGGCCGCACGATCAAGCAGTTCGTCGCCGGCGTGATCCTGGTGCCGTCCGCCGTCTCGCTGGTGTGGTTCGCGATCCTCGGCGGCACGGCGATCTTCGAGCAGCGCAACGGCGTTGATCTCGCCGGTCAGTCGACGCCGGAGTCGCAGCTCTTCTCGCTGCTGGACCAGTTCCCGCTCGCCGCCGTCGCCGGCGTCGTCGTGATGATCCTGGTCGCGATCTTCTTCGTGTCCGGCGCGGACGCGGCGTCGATCGTGATGGGAACGCTCTCGCAGGAGGGCACCATCAAGCCGACCAGGCCCGTGGTGATCTTCTGGGGCGTGACGACCGGTGCCGTCGCCGCGGTCATGTTGTTGGTAGGCGGCTCTGATGCGCTGACAGGGTTGCAGAACCTGACGATCATCGCGGCGCTGCCGTTCATGGTCGTGATGGTCGGTCTCTGCGTTTCCTTGGCCAAGGACCTGCGGTCGGACCCGATGATCCGGCGCGAGGAACGCGTGGCCGAGGTGATGGAGGAGGTCACCGCGCACCTCGACCCCGGTCAGGTGGTCGAGGAGGCGGCGGTCAAAGCCGTGGCCGAGGTGACCGGCAAGGTGCCGAACGTCAGCGAACGTTCAAACGCCTGAGCAGTTCCTGCTCCAACACGTCCAGATCAGTCCCGACGGCCCGGTGGGCTGCTTTGCGCCGGGCCGTCGGCATGCGTTCGGAAGCACGAACCGCCGCGAGCAACTGGGACAGCCGCGCCTCGGTCTTCGAAACCCAATCGGAATCTGCGGTCCGCAATGTCTCCAACGACTCCGAAAAGCCGACAATTCGCGCGTGCAGGCGAGCGCCGTAGCCCGAGTACCTGCCGATGTCGGCGACGTCGATGCCGAGCCGGCGGGCGCGATAGCGGTCGTACTGCTCGCTCAAAACCCCAGCTCCGCGCACGATCACCGGGGCCAGCACCGGAATGAGGGCGGGGCCGACCACCTTCGCGATGCCGACCAGGTTCTTCGCTCGGCCGGGCGTGAAGCCGGACTTCGCTTTGCGCGCCATTCGGGTACTCCTCCTCCGTCACGTGAAACTTACTGCCCAGGTTGCTGACACATCAGGTAGGCGCGCGACATACCCTGCATCCTGTGACTTCCCAGGTGCAGCTAGACGCCGGCGTGGTCACTCGTTGTCGGCGGCGGGTGCACCTCGAAAACGATCCGGAGATGCGCGACGCTCCCAAGGCGGCGCCGGATCCGGCTTCGGAGCAACGGAAAGCGGACGCGACGAACCACCGTCGTGCGGTGGCGGACGCGCTCGGCAGAATTGTCGGCTCGAATCTCTTCGAGGTGCCGAGCGGACCGGACGTGCGCACGGCCGACCGCGAACGGGTGACGCTCGCGGCGATGGAGATGGGCACGCCGTACATCTGGGGTGCCGCGCTGCCCCGTGATCCGCGCGGTGGCCGGCGGGGCGGAATCGACCTGCTGGTCAAGGACTCCACGGGGTACGTGCCGGTGCTGGTCGTCCGGCACAAGATCACCGACCCCGGTCAGGGCGCGAAGACCTCGCCGTTGAGCATCCCGTTGCCCGACGGCAGCCGCACGGACCCGCACCGCAAGGTCCGCCCCCAGCCCCGCGACCAGCTCCGGCTGGCCCACGCGCAACGGCAGCTCCAGGCCGCCGGGTACGCGCGCAACGGCAGGGCCACCGGCGGCGTGATCGGCATGGACGCCGACGTGGTGCTGTGGCACGACCTGGAGGCGCCGACCTGGCCGGGCGGCCGCAACGCGCTGGCCGAGTACGACGCGCGGTTCAGCGACCGGCTCTCGGTGGCGCTGGCGGCGGCGAACCAGAAGGAACCGCTGGCGCGGCCGTCGCGGATCGTCGACTGCAAGACCTGCCCGTGGTGGCCCACCTGCGACAGCGATCTCAAGCAGGGCCGCGACGTCAGCCTCGTCGTGCGCGGCGAGGACGCGGTGGCGTTGCGGAAGATCGGTCTGTCCACTGTGGACAAGCTGGCCGAGCTCGACCCCGCGGCCGAGGGCCCGATCCAGCTCGTCGGCATGCCGTTCGGCGACGCCGTGGTGCTCGCGCGGGCGTGGCTGCGCGACCTCACGCTGGTGCGCCGAGTGCCCGAGATGAACGTGCCGCGCGCGGACGTCGAGGTCGACGTCGACATGGAGAGCTTCGGCGACCTCGGCGCGTACATGTGGGGCTGTCTGCTGTCCGGAAAGGACATCGACGAACCGCAGGGCTACCGCGCGTTCGTCACGTGGGACGCGCTGCCGTGCGACGACGAGGCCCGTTCGTTCGCCGAGTTCTGGACCTGGCTGACCGGGATTCGCCTGCGCGCCAAGGCGCGCGGGCTCTCGTTCCGCGCCTACTGCTACAACGAGCTGGCGGAGAACCGCTGGCTGCTGGCGTCGGCGGAACGGTTCGCGGGCAAGCCCGGCATCCCGAAGGTCGCGCAGATCAAGGAGTTCATCGAGTCGGACGCCTGGGTCGACCTGTTCGGCATCGTTCGCGAGCAGTTCCTGTGCGCGCACGGCAAGGGCCTGAAGGTCATCGCGCCGGTCGCCGGGTTCTCGTGGCGCGACCCCGAGGCCGGTGGCGAGAACTCGATGCGCTGGTACCGGGCCGCGGTGGGGCTGAACGAGGGCGACGAGCTCGACGTGGCTCAGCGGCAGCGGTTGCTGGAGTACAACGAGGACGACGTCCTGGCCACCCACCGCCTGCGCGAGTGGATGACCTCGGACGCCATGCAACGCCTGCCTTTTGCGGGAGATCTCTAGCTGGGAGCTGCTAGCGGGGAGCCATGCGGAGGGCGCCGTCCATGCGGATGACCTCCGCGTTCAGGTAGTCGTGCTCGATGATCGAGAGCGCGAGCTGCGCGTACTCCGACGGCTGCGCGAGGCGCTTCGGGAACGGGATGCCGGCGGCGAGGCCCGCGCGGAACTCGTCGGAGACCGTGGCGAGCATCGGGGTGTCGACGATGCCGGGCGCGATCGTCAGGACGCGGATGCCCACGTTCGACAGGTCGCGGGCGGCCGGGAGGGTCATGCCGACGACGCCGCCCTTCGAGGAGGCGTAGGCGACCTGGCCGATCTGGCCGTCGAACGCGGCGATGGACGCGGTGTTGATGATGACGCCGCGCGCGCCGTGCTCGAGCTCCTCGGTCTTGCCCATGGCCGCGGCGGCCAGGCGCAGCACGTTGAACGTGCCGATGAGGTTGACCTCGATGATCTTGCGGTAGAGGTCGAGGTCGTGCGGGCCGGTCTTGCCGACGGTGCGCGACGACGGGCCGATGCCCGCGCAGTTGACCGTGATGCGCAGCGGCGCACCGGAACCCGCGGCGGTGTCGACGGCGGCCTGGACCTCTTCGCCCGAGGTCACGTCGGCGGCCAGGTAGGTGACGTTCTCGATCGCGTCGGCCTGCTCGATGGCGTTCGGCAGGTCGAGGGCGAACACCTGCGCTCCCCGCGCTGCCAGCGCACGGGCGGTGGCGCCGCCGAGACCGGACGCGCCACCGGTGACGATGGCCGCGGTACCCGAGATCTCCATGCCTTCATCCTCCTCGAAGCGAAGTGCTCGCGAGGAGGTTAACGGTCGTTACCTCGACATCAACGGTCGGACCAGTGGAGCAGCGCCACCAACGGCACCGCTGCCACGAACGCGAGGCCGATGAAGATCGTCGCGACAGTCAGGATTCCCATGTCTAGAAGTGTGCAGTTTGATCTTGGTTGAAACATCGGCCGCGCCGGTAGACCTCTGGTAGGAGATCTGCGACGGTCGGCTACGACCAAAGTTGTACGAGGTCAGGGTCTGCGGCCATTCGGGATCCTTGATCCGCCGGACGGGCGACTGCTCCATTCGGGGGTGGGGTGTGCGTCACTCGGAGTCACGCAAGATAGTTAGCGTCGCATACCTTTATGGGGTGTTCACCACGCGCCCCGAACTCGTCGGCACCTTCGGCATGGTCGCTTCGACCCATTGGCTGGCCTCCGCGTCGGCCATGGCGATCCTGGAGGACGGCGGCAACGCCTTCGACGCCGCTGTCACCGCCGGATTCGTGTTGCAGGTGGTGGAACCGCACCTCAACGGCCCCGGCGGCGAGGTGCCGATCCTCTTCTCGGCGGCCGGAGCGGCCCCGCAGGTGCTGTGCGGCCAGGGCGTCGCGCCGGCCGGAGCGTCCATCGAGCACTACACCGACCTCGGGCTCGACCTCGTGCCCGGCAGCGGTCTGCTGGCCGCGACGGTGCCCGGCGCGTGGGACGGCTGGCTCACCCTTCTGCGTGACCACGGCACCAAGTCGCTGCGCGACGTGCTCGATCGGGCAATCGGCTACGCCCGCGAGGGCTTTCCTCTCGTCGAACGCGCGGTGCACACGATCTCGATGGTCTCCGACCTCTTCCGCGACCACTGGCCCACCTCGGCCGCGCAGTGGATGCCGGACGGCGTCCTGCCCGCGCCCGGCGGGAAGTTCCGCAACCCCAAGCTCGCCGACACCTGGGAGTGGCTGCTCGCCGCCGCCGAGGCCGCCGGTTCCGACCGCGAGGCGCAGATCGAGGCCGCGCGCCGGGCGTGGTCGCAGGGGTTCGTGGCCGCGCAGATCGACGAGTTCTGCCGTTCCGAGTTCCGCGACGACTCCGGCCGCGACCACGCGGGCGTGCTGACCGGTGCCGACATGGCGTCCTGGGAGGCGTCCTACGAGGACGCCGTCGTGGCGGACTTCGGCGAGTGGTCGCTCGTGAAGGCCGGCGCCTGGACGCAGGGACCCGTGCTGGCACAACAGCTCCGGCTGCTGGAGGGCTACGACCTGTCCTACGTGGACGGAAAGCCGACCGCGGAGACGCTGCACCTCGCCGTCGAGGCGGCCAAGCTCGCGTTCGCCGACCGCGAGGCCTGGTACGGCGACACGTCAGACGTTCCGCTGGAGACGCTGCTGTCGCGCGAGTACGCCACCGAGCGTCGTGCGCTGATCGGCGACGCCGCCTCGTTCGAACTCCGCCCCGGCTCGCCCGACGGCCGCAACCCGTTGCTGCCCAGGCACATCACCAGCGGACCGTCCCACCAGGTCTCCGACCCGACCGGTGCGATCGGGGAGCCCACGGTGGAACGCTCCGGCGTGACGCGCGGCGACACGGTGCACGTGGACGTCGTGGACCGCTGGGGCAACATGGTCTCGGCGACCCCGTCCGGCGGCTGGTTGCAGTCCTCGCCGACGATCCCGTCGCTCGGCTTCTGCCTGGGCAGCCGCGCCCAGATGTTCTGGCTGGACGAGGATCTGCCGAACTCGCTCGCTCCCGGCAAGCGGCCGCGGATCACGCTGTCGCCGTCGATGGCCCTGCGCGACGGCCGTCCCGCGCTGGCGTTCGGCACGCCCGGCGGTGACCAGCAGGACCAGTGGCAGCTCGGCTTCTGGCTCGCGCACCGGGCGGGGCTGAACCTGCAGGAGGCGATCGATTCGCCGATGTGGCACTCGAACGCGTTCCCGAGCTCGTTCTACCCGAGGGCCTGGACCCCGGGGGAGCTGGTCATCGAGTCCCGCGTCGGTGCCGACGTGCTGGCCGAGCTGCGCTCACGGGGCCACGAGGTCGTGGACGCGGGGGAGTGGACGCTCGGCCGGATGTCCGCCGTGGCAAGGGATGCCGCAGACGGACTCCTGCGCGCCGGTGCGAATCCACGCGGCGCGCAGGGGTACGCAGCCGGTCGCTAGCGGCCTGCCGTCAGGGCTGGCTGTCGACGACCTTGGCACCGTCGTGGACCATCTCCACGTTCGCGCCACCGAAGTTGTGCAGCGTGGACACCCCGGCGCTGTCACCGAGCTCGCTGACCTTGCCGATCGGGTCGACGTCCGGCAGCTGCGGCGCGGCGTGCGCGGTACCGGCCAGCGCGGCGAACGCGCCTGCGGCGATACCGGCGGAAGCGACGATCTTCTTGATGCCCACGGCGTTGCGCTCCTGAAGAAAGTGGAACGGCGCCCGATTCGAGGGGGAGGGAATCGGGCGCCGCCCCGGCCAGGGAAGAACTGGTCGGATCAGATGTCGAGGTGCGCGAAGCCGTGCGGGTTGCCCTGCGGCTCGTTGAGGCCGAGCAGCGTCGCGGCCGGCAGACCGGTGGCACCGGCGTCGACGTTCTCGACGAGCGCGTCGAGGTTCGCCTCTTCGGCGTTGATGGCCTGGATCTTGCCGGCGGCGTCGGCGGTGTCGACGGACGCGAGGTTGCCGACCTGGGCGACGTCGCCCAGCTGACCACCGAGGTCGGGCTGCGTGTTGGCGGTGACGTCCGCGTGGTCGGCGGCGTGCGCGGTCCCACCCAGGCCGAGCATGAGCGCGGTGCTGCCGAGGGCGACAGCGGCCCCCGCGACGGTCTTCCTGAGGTTCATGGGCGCGAACGTTTCGTGTCCGGGCCCTCTACATCAAGCTGCGTAACTCAGGAGAGGGAAGTTCTTCATCCTTTGGCATGACGCCCAGGCTGTAACGCGGTCCACCGCGGACTCGGGAGTCGAGCTACCGACCGTCACGATTCTGGTCGTATTGGACACGGGCGCGGGGCCGAACGAAACGTGGCTTCGAGGTCGCCGCGCCCGAAAAGCGCAGAGTGAATCGGCGCCACAAAGCGCGGCGACTTCGAAAAGGACTGACGAGCCGGACTAGGCGATGGCGCCGGGCGGCAACTTCAGCTTGAACGGCAGCGTCGTCACGACGGCGAGATCCGATGCCGTCGCCTTCATCAACGTGGGGGCGTTGCGCGAGCCGGGCTCAGGCAGGTCCAGCAGCCTGTCCACGGCCTCGACCAACGGGCCCTCGTAGATCCACACGGCCTGGGCCGGACGAGCGGAGTCGCGAACTGCGGGAAGTCGTCCCGCGCGCGCCTCGGTCTCCGACCAGAACAGGATCGAGTCGATGAAGCCTCTGCGCTGCTTGAACGCCATGATTCGGTCGAGCTGCCCGGCGTCGTCCCTCAAGTGCAGGAACTGAAAACCGCTCTCGCGCAGCTCGATGACCTTGTTCAGTGCGTGGTCCATGGCGCACCTACCCCTGTGAGGTCCCCTTCGGGTGACTGATCAGTCATACGACCCGAAAGGATCGTACGGTAAGTCAACGTTCCGCCGTAAGACGTACTCCGAACGAGTATCTCAATTGGTGGACGTTTGTGGCGCAGGGTAATCGTTGGCCTTCTTGGAAGAGGAAACGGCCAGGAGGACCGCTACGGTTCGCACCAAGAACGCCAAACCGCCCAATGTGACTAATGTCACGGTGATCAACATGTGTCGCCTCCGAGTGGCTCCTACACCCGTAGTAGACGTGTAGCACTCGCTCGGGGTTGCAGGTGGGACCGACTCACTGCACGGGGCGATTTGTCGGCCGGCGGTCGCGCCGCTGCCCTTCCTGCTCCTGCTTCGCGAGCAACGACGCCACCGAGATCGCCTTCGTGGCGCTGTCCTCCAGGCGTCGCCTGCGGCGTTCGTCCGGGTCGTCGGTCGGGAACTCCGGCACGCGCGGCAGGAGCGTCGTCTGCTCCTCCGCGGACTCCACAGGCTCGGCGGCCTTGCGCAGGCGCGGGATCTCCACGGTCACCTCGGCCGTGACGACCTGAGGCGACGACGGGGTGTCGGCGGGCCGCTTGCGCCGCGACAGCTTGCGGGCGAGCACGTGGCTCGGCTTCTCGACCAGCCGGTAGCTCACCTCGACGACGAGGGCCAGGCCGACCATCGCCAGCACCATCGCGAGCCACAGCGGCAGCGTCGGGCGCATCAGGCTCAGCAGCCCGAACGCCACCAGGCCGTGCAGCAGGTAGATCGAGTAGCTGCGCTCGGACAGCGCGATCCAGACCTTGCGCTCGCGCAGCCGGGGCTCGGCGAACAGCCCCACGAAGAAGAACAGCACCGCGACCATCAACGCCAGCGGGTACGAGCTGTCGAGCCGGCCGAGCTTGAGGTGCTCGCCCAGCACGTACAACGACCACGCGACACCGAAGAACGCCCCACCCGCCCACAACGGGATGCGTTTGGTCGTCGTCGCCCAGATGATCTGCCCGAGGATCGGTATCGGCAGGTACGAGACGTTCACCGCGAACAACGCCCACGACGGTCCGAACTCGCGGCGCGACATCAGCACGACGAACACGAACACCAGCATGACCGAGATGACCAGCCACACGTGCTGACGCAGCAACGGCAGCAGCAACACCAGCAGGACGTAGAAGATGACCTCGACGACCAGCGTCCAGGCCACGCCGACCAGCACGACCTGCGGCACGATCAGGTAGTTGATCACCAGCGAGTTGGTGATGATGGTCCACAGCGAGATGTCGTGGTTCTTGCCGACGACGACGGAGTGCGCGTCGGCCCCCAGCGTCATCACCAGCGCCGTCAGCAGCACGACGAACGTCATCGGGATGTAGACGCGCACGAACCGGTTCACGGCGAACCGCCACTGGCCCTGCTTCATCGCGATCGGCGTCACGACGAACCCGCTGACCAGGAAGAAGAACGGCACGGCGATCTGCCCGATGCCCTGCAGGCCCATGTGCATCGGGTCGGACGTGAGCGCGTCCACGAAGGAGAAGACCGGCGCGTCGTCGCCCTCGACCTTGGCGACCCACTGCTCGGAGAGGTGGCTGTAGACGACCAGCAACGCGGCTACAGCCCGGCCGATGTCCACGAACGCGACTCTGGTCTTCTGCCCAACATCTGCGGCGGGGTGTTGCACACCAGGCGTAACGAGTGGCGCACCTGGCGGATACGGTTCAGATCAGCGTTTGGTCCGCTTCTCCCAGCGCCGAACGGCGTTGTGCGCAGGCATTTCGACCAGTCTGTGCAGGATCTCGGCCACCAGAGCGGTCAGCGCGAGCCCCATCACGGCGACGAGGTTCGGGTCGAGAACACCCATCAGAGTGTCGAACAGCGGGTACATGCAACTGAGGTGCACGAGGTAGATGGCGTACGTGCGCTTGGACCAGCCGCGCACGAACGCCGACCGCGTCACCGGGCCGGACGCGGACACCAGCACGATCGTCAGCAGCACCGCGATGAACAACGTCCGCGGCACCGAGTCGCCCTGCGAGGTGTAGCCGCCGACCTTGTCCGCCCAGGTGAACAGCACGAAGTGGACGGCCCCGATGGCCGTGCCCGCGAGCGGGTGCACCTTCTTCGAGTGCACGAGCGAGATCAGCTGACCGATCACCAGCACCGGCAGGTACGCGCCGAACTGCCCGATCTGGTGCGCGGTGTTCGTCCCGAACCCGTCGGTGATCAGCAGCGTGATGAAGCACAACGGCGCGGCGGCCAGCGGCGGGATCCACGGCATCCGGCGCAGCAACGGGATCGTCGCCGCCACGTACGCGTAGAAGACGATCTGGATGGTCAACGTCCACGTCACCGCGACCAGCGCGACCGGCGGGTCCTGGAAGTAGTTCACCAGGAACATGCCGCTGATCATGTCGCCGAACGTCAGATCGCCTTCCTTGGCCGACGACACCTGGTAGCCCAGGTTGATCAGGAGCCAGACCAGCGGCGTGACGACCCACAGCAGCGGCATCAGCCGGACGACGCGGCGCCGCAGGAACTGCAGCGGCTTCTCGCGGTCGGCCACGTGCGTCACGACGACACCGCTGACCACCAGGAACAGCGCGACACCCATGAACGACAGCCGCGGGTTCAGGTGCAACGTGCCGACGACGTCGCGCTCGACCCAGTGCGCCAGCCAGAAGTCCTTGTCCCGCAAGGTGAACCAGGCGGTCAGGTGGGTCAGCACCACGCAGACCGACGCGATGACGCGCAGCAGGTCGAGGCCGTGCATGTACCCGGTCGCGGGCCGGGCCGCCGGCACGACGGGCCTGGTCAAAGTATCGGTCACGACAACCGCCCCACGGCGCGATGCACGCCTTCAGCGCAGAGACCGGCCACGGCGAACGCGATCGGGATCGCCAGCACCAGCGGCATCCAGCCGCGCTGGAGTCCGAGCACGGCGTAGCCGACCACCAGGATCGAGAAGAACAACGGCAGCGCGCGGCTCGCGAGCCACCGCACCGGGGCCACGCCGGCGACGGAAGCGCCGCGGGGCAGTGCGATGAGCAGCAACAACACCGCGTAGGCACCGCTCAGCGGGTGCCACCAGCCGTCCAGTTCGGGGAACAGCCGGTCGTGCACCACGAGCAGCACCAGGCCCGCGAACCCGAACCCGACGCCGAACCGCGCGTTCAGCGCACTGGTCTGGAACATCCAGGCCAGCTGACCGATCAGCAGCAACGGCAGGTAGCCCGCGATCAGCCCGAGCGCGTGCAGGAACGACGACGCGTCGGCCTCGTTCGCCCAGCCGCCCAGCAGGATCACCCCGCCGACGACCTCCAACTGCACGACGGCCGCGATCACCGGATACCGCAGCAACGGCCGTATGGCGAACAGCAGCAGCACGAACAACAACGCGGCCGTGACCGGCGCGTCCAGCCCGAGCAGCGACGGCTGCCCGAACAACCGGGGCACCAGCAGGAGGTTCGCGAGCACCGCCCAGAACGACAGCGAGGGCTCGGCGGGTTCCGTCAACGGCGTGGCGCCCACCAGCACCAGCAGCGTGCTCACCAGCACCGCGCCGACCACGACCGGCAGCACCGTCCGCACCAGCAACATCAGCAGCTGCCGCGACGACAACCGCGCCGCCGCCTCCGAGACCACGTACCCGGCCACGAGCAGCAGCACCGCGACGCCGAGGAACCCGAAGTCCTCACCGATGCCGGTCGGCTGGTTCACCCAGGCCCGGATGACCACCAGCAGGTCGGGCGACTCGGCGTATCGGCTCGGCCAGAGCCCGAAGAGGTAGCTGTAGCCGACGAGGAAGACCCCCGCCGCCGCGAGCACGGTCAGGCCGGGCACGCTCCTCGTCCGCACCATCTGATCAACCATCGGCGGGCAACACCTTCAGCTGCCGCTCGAGCAGGGCACCGAAGCGGTCGCGCACGTCCTCGGCGGTGTTGGCGTGCAGTTCGAGGCGCACCACCAGGTTGCCGTGGACGTAGTGCACGCGGACGACCGGCTTGCGTTCCGGATCGGAGGTCCCGTTCACCGGGAACACCTCGGCCTGCCGCTGCACGGACGTCGGCACCGGATAACGCCGTTCGAAGCCCGCCTCGAACTGGTAGGCGTCGAGCGCATTGGCGGCCGCGATCGCGGCATTTCGGTCACGCAGTTGCACAACCGCGGCGATGACCTTGCCCTCGGGACGGCGCGACGAGACGGCCACGCGGGCCGCTCCGGCACCGCCCGCCTCGTAGGTCTCGATCTCCACCGGGCTGAGGAACTGCATGTTCTCGATCTCCGGCCAGCTGCGCACGAACGCGTAGCTCTCCAGGCCCGACTCGAAGTCGGCCACGGCCAGCGGATCCGCCGCCCTGCGGCCTTCCTCGCCGGTCGGCTCCAGATTGCGCGCGCTGGCAGGGAGTGGCTGTCCACCCCAGATCAGCCAACCCCCGAACGCGACACCCGCCAACGCGACGACGACCGCGAGCGCACTCAGCAGCCGGGCAGGCCGGACGTTGCG
Source organism: Lentzea sp. JNUCC 0626 (assembly GCF_043632865.1). Classification (NCBI taxonomy): domain Bacteria; kingdom Bacillati; phylum Actinomycetota; class Actinomycetes; order Pseudonocardiales; family Pseudonocardiaceae; genus Lentzea; species Lentzea sp. JNUCC 0626. The sequence continues at coordinate 7,216,114 of NZ_CP171635.1, read as the reverse complement.
ACGACCGTCCTCCACGCGGTCAATCCTTCCCCCAGAAGACGACAACGGGCGGCGACCGTGGTCGCCACCCGTCGATTGTCGCAGGAGGTTACGCCAAATTTCCTAGCTTTGCGCAGGTGAGCTGGGTCGCAGCCACAACGTGGTGAACCCGGACTTCGACCCGAGCGCCTCCTCGATCAGTTCGGCGTCGGTGTAGTCGCCGCCGGCCGACCCGTTCTCCCGCACCGGGGACGGCTCGTAACCCAGCGCCCGGTACCCCGCCAGCACCGCGGCCGGGTCGTCGCCGAGCTCCTCGATCGCGCCGGGATCGAACTCGCACACGACGTGCGGCCTGTCCCGTTCGACCACGCCGGTCAGCCCGTTCAGCGCCCGGTGGTCACGGCCCTGGAGGTCGATCTTGATCAGCGAGATCCGGGTCGACGTCACCTCGGCGCGGCCGTCGAGCCGGACCGCGGGGATGACCACACCGGCGCCTTCGGACCCCTCGTGCGCCCGGTAGTCGCCGCTGTTGTTCTCCTCGGCCTGCACCAGGCGGATCTCGGTCTCCGAGTCCCACGCGGCGATCGGCAGCACCGTGACCGGAGCCCGGTCGCCGATGTTGACCTGCACGTTGCGGGTGAGGAACGCGGCGTTGGCCGGGTTGGCCTCCACCGCGACCGCGCCCGCCATGCCCGACGTGCGCTGGAGCAGCCGCAACGTGTGGTAGCCGACGTGCGCGCCGATGTCGAGGAACGTGCCGTCGCCCACCAGTTCCGCCATGAGATCGGCCTCGCCGACCTCCCACGAGCGGTGGTGCTGGAGCCACGGGAACACCACGGCGTCCTTCGGCATGATCAACGTGCCCGCGTCGCACACGACCACGTCGGCGTCCGGCGGCACGGGGGCGTGCCGGAGCCGTTGCACCTGGTAGACCGCCTCGACGTCCTCGACCACGTGCGCGAACCGCGCCTCGTCGTCGTCCAGCCTGCGGTCCCGCTCGGCGAACATCTCGAACGTCTTGCGGTCGCTCGCCTCGAGTCGTTCCCAGACCTTGCCCAGGCGTTCGTCGATGGCGGCGGCGAGCTGGTCGCCCCGGTCGTCGGTGAGGTCCGTGACGGACTTGTCCAGCCGCGCGAAGTCCTCGCCCAGCTCACGGCCCTGGTCGGCGAGATCCGAGATCTCGTGCTCGATCAGCGTGAGCCGTTCGGTGTCGCGTTCGACCGCCTCCAGCCGCGCCATCATCGAGCCGAGGGTGTGCTCCACGCCGTCGACGACCGCGCCGAGCACCTTGCGCTGGTGCACGTCGTAGTGGTCGATCGAGCGGAGAACGGCCTTGCGCAGCACCGGGGCGAGCGGGACGCGGGACGCGGTGCCCACCTCCGCGCGCCACAGCAACGCCTGCCGGGAGTCGCGCAACGGCCGCAGCGGGTCGTCGATCTGCTGCCCGGTCTGGGATGCCTGCGGGGACTTCCAGACCTTGTAGGCCGCTTCGAGCTGTTCGCGCATCCACGTCGCCGCGTCGCGCATCGACCTCGTGCGCAGGACGTGCGTGCGTGCGGCCCTACCGCGCCGTGCGGCCTCTTCCGGGTTGTCCGCGACCTCACGCATCGCGGCGGCCGCGGCGTCGAGGTCGGGATCCGCCCAGTGCGAGTCCTCGGGGTACGGGTAGTTGCCCTTGCCCACCACCGTGAGCTGGTACGGGACGGGCCAGCCGGTGCGGTCGTCCAGGAACTCCGTCGTGCTGGAGTAGTCCGTGGAGATCACCGGCAGCGCGCGGGCCATCGCCTCGGCGACGGTCAGGCCGAAGCCCTCGCTGCGGTGCAACGAAACGTAGGCGGTGCTCGTCGCGTACAGCTCGTCGAGTTCGGCGACGCTCAGGTAGCGCTCGACGAGTTCGATCCGGTCGTCGTCCGCGATCAGCACGCGCAGCTTCTCCGCGACGTGCGGGTGCTTCGCGCCGTTGATCGCCTTCAACACGAGTCGTACGTCGTCGCGTCCCTCGAACGCCCGCTGGAACGCCGTCACGACGCCCCACGGGTTCTTGCGCTCGCCGATGCTCGCGAAGTCGAACGCGAACAGGAACCGCGCCTGCTCCGGGTCGGGGCGGCGATCCGGCTCACCCGGATCGCGCACGGGCACCGGGATCGTCTTGACCGGCACCGTCGCGTGCTTGGTGAGCGCGTCGCGGACGAAGTCGCTGACCGTCCACACCTCGTCGACCTCGCGGAACGCGGCGTGCATGTGCTCGGGGAAGTCCTCGAGCTCCCACGCCCAGAGGCCGATCCGGTAGCGGTGGTGACCGACCTGCGGACGGTGCCGCAGCACGGCCTGCGTCTGGTCGGCGTTCACGCACAGCAGGCTGACCGGGAAGCGCGGCTCGCCGACCGTGCCCGGCCGGTCGATGCCCTTGCGGTTGGTGACCAGCTCGTCCTCGACGACCGACGCCACGGGCACGCCCGCCTGGTCGATCGCGTCGTGCACGATCCTGGCCATCTCGCCGACGCCGAGTTCCGCCGTCAGGTAGCCGACGACGTTAACGCCGAACGCGTCCACGGGCTCCTTGAGCACAGCAGGTTCACCGGGCAGAGCCCACGCCGGCAGCGCCTCCTCGCGGATACCGCTGGTGCGGCACCAACTCCGGAAGCCCTCCGCGTCGGCGCCGTGCGGTGCGGGGAACGCCATCTGCAGATCGGCGCGTGACTCCCACACGGCGAGCGCGAGCCGGTTGAGGCCGCTGTCCTTCGGCGCGTTCTCGGGCAGTTCGGTCAGCCACTGCTTGAGCGCCGCGTGGTGCTCTGCGTCGAACGCGTGCGGTGGCGGGTCCTTCTTCTTGCGCTCCGCCTTCACCCACGCGTCGCGGAACAGCGTCCGCATCGCCGGGGTGATCTTGGTGCCGTCCGCGGCCTTCGCGAAGCCGTAGGGGATCGACTCCAGCGTCTGCGCGTAGCCGTTCGCCTTGAGCTTGGCGCCGTACGAGTCGCACAGCTGACGCACGACCGGATGCTCCGACAGCAGCACACGCGGCTTGAACGGCGCGTGGCTCGTCAGGATCCACGGGCGTTCCGGCCGGTAACCGCTGTAGTGGAAGAACCGCAAGGGTTCCCCGCCCGCGGTGAACACGCCGTCCTCTTCGCGCACCGGACGTTCGTGGACGTTCCAGTAGGCGACGTTGAAACCGGGGTCGCGCAGCACGGTGTTCGGGAACAGCGCCGGGACCTGGTCGACCCAGCGCTGGTCGGTGAAGAGCTGCTTGTGCGGCGCGACGATCGCGTCGTGGCGCAGGCGTTCGGCCCAGAAGTCGAGGAACGCCTCCGAACCCGGACCCGTCGCGACGAAGCCCAGGTTGAAGATGCCGGACCCCATGATCGCGGCCTCGCTGGGCTCCTTGCCGTCGCGGGGCAACGGCTGCAGGAAGTGCGGCGTGAGCACGATGCTGTGCTTCATCGCCAGGTCCGCGAGTTCGGGCATCGGGGCGAAGACCTCGATGTCCGGGTCGATGTACATGACGACATCGCTGGACTTGCGCAGCTCACGCAGCAGATAGGGCTTCACGGCCGTGGCGAGCTCGGTGACCGAGTAGCCGGTGGCCATGCGGAAGTAGTCGTCCTCGTCGATCCCGGCGGTGCCGGGACCGACGATCGTCCAGCCGCTCTGCTCCTCGGTCCTGTCCCACTCCGCGTCGATGACAGCGATGACGAAGTGGTGACCGGGGTGGTGCTTCAGGTACGAGGTGGCGAGGACGCGGGCAGCGGGCAGGTAGTTGCCGGCCACCACCGTGCAGGCGGTGACCCGGCGCTCGTCACTCATCGGCAGACAGGGCCTTCAGCTGCGCGTCGAGGGCGTCCTTGAAGTTCTTCTGCGCGGCTTCGGTCGTCTTGGCGGACATGTCGAGCCGGATGATGAGGTCCTTGCTCGTGTAGTGACCGCGGACGCGGGCGTTGTCCGGCGCCTTGGCCTCGAGGTTGCCGACCAGCACGCCCTTGGGTGCGTCCGTCGCCTCGATCATGCCGTTGTTGATCTGGATGTCGGCCAGTTCCTTGGCGGCGGTCTTGGCGGCCGCGGCGTCCTTGGCCTGGACGATCAGCAGGATGCCCTTGGAACCGTCGTCCGTCGTGAACTGGACGAGCTTGGTCTTGGTCGAGCCGGCGACGTTGTAGGACAGCACCTCGCTGTCGAGCAGGTACTTGAGCGTCGGGACCGGCGTGAAGTCCTTGACCTGCTTGTTCTCGGCGACCTTGCCGGGCAGCTTGCCCGCGGGCAACGGGTCCGGCGGCGCGCTCGGGGTGGTGCTGGTCGACGTCGTGGTCGTGTTGCCACCGGCGTTGTTGTCGGTGCCGCCACCGCGGCCCCACAGCCAGTAGGCGCCGAAACCGAGACCGGCCAGCAGGACCACGGCCAGCACGATGCCGATGACCTTGCCCTTGCCGCCCTTGGACCCCTCGTCGAAGACCTCGGGCCCGTGGCTCCAGCCCGGCGAGGGCTGGTTGATCGCGTCGAAGTCGCCACCGATCCACGGCGGCGGCGCCGACTGCTGTTGCTGAGGCTGGCCCCACCCACCAGGACCGGGCTGCACGGGCGTGACGTACTGCGTCCGCTCCGCGTCGCTCGACCGGTTCTGCGTGTTCACCACCTGCGTGGCGTCCGGGTTGGGGTTCTGCTGCTGCGGCTGCTGCTGGGGCGGCATCTGGTTCGGGACCACCTGGGTGGCGTCCGAGTTCGAGGCGCTGGGCGGCTTCGCCTCCCACTTGAACGGGGGAGCGAACGGAGCCTGAGGTGCCGCCTGAGCAGGTGCACCACCCGCAGAACCGGAGAGAATCTCGTCCCGGCGACGTCGGTAGTCGTCAGCCGAGATCCGACCAGAGGCGAGTTCGTTGTCGAGCTTCTGCAGCTCGTCTTGCCAGGTCACCCCTGGCACCCCCTTCCGCGCGAACATGAGACTCGGACATTGTGCCCGTGTCCTGTAAGGCCTTCGTGCGGGCCTCTCAAGTCGTGACCTGGTTGTGGCGCTTCACACCGATATATTGGCCGCATGGCCTGGTTCGGACGCAACAAACCGCAGGTGGTGGCCCCGCCGGACGCTCTACCGGGCAGAACTGAACCGCTGCAGGTGGCACCGTCCCACGCGGTGTTCACCGACCGGCCACTCCAACCGCCCTTCCCGTCCGGTCATCGGACCGCCGTGCTCGGCCTCGGCTGCTTCTGGGGCGCCGAACGCCTCTTCTGGCAAACGCCAGGCGTCTGGACCACGGCCGTCGGCTACGCGGGCGGCACCACCCCGAACCCGACCTACGAGGAAGTCTGCTCGGGCCTGACCGGCCACGCAGAGGTCGTCCTGGTCGTCTTCGACCCCGCCGCGCTGCCGTACGCGGAACTGCTGCGGGTGTTCTGGGAGGGCCACGACCCTACCCAGGGAATGCGGCAGGGAGCCGACATCGGCACCCAGTACCGCTCTGTGGTCCTCGTGTCGGACGAGGGGCAGCGCGTCACGGCTGAAGCTTCGCTGAACGTTTACCAGCAGGCGCTCGACGCCGCCGGTGCTCGGCAGATCACGACCTCCGTGGAGGAGCTCGGCGAGTTCTACTACGCCGAGGACTACCACCAGCAGTACCTGTCGGACGCGAAGAACCCCTACGGCTACTGCGGGCTGGGCGGCACGGGCGTGAGCTGCCCGGTGGACCTGAACGTCGACGCCCAGCAGTGAGCAGGAAGACCACGTTCTTCGCGGACGTCGTGCAGACCGGCACCGCCCTCGACGCCAACCTCGGCCCGGACGTCGCCGCCACGATCATGGGCGCGAACCGCGACGGCCGCGGCTTATAGCGTTTCCACGGCCTGATCGAGGTGGGCCGGCACCGGCTTCGCGACCAGGGCTGGACCGGGGCGAGCACCCCGCCGTGCAGACGCATCGGCTCAAGCACAGTCCTAAGTGGATGGACGGCGCCGTCGCCGCGCACCACGGCGGGCTTGAGGGCTTGATTCGGTGACCTGGCCGTGGAGTTGGCCCAGCGGAACGTCAACCTCGTCGCTCTCGGCGGGCCTCGGCACGTGCACCAGGAGCACTGGGTGCCGGAGCCGCACGTTTGTTCGTGGGCGTCAACGACGAGTACCACCAGACGGCATGCCGAAGGTCTTCACGGCGTCCGGGCGCGATCTCGCGATCACGTTCGACGGCGACCCCGAGTTCGGGTGGCAGCAGCTGAAAGCGGTTGCCGCGACGCCGTCTTGATCGCGACGCCGTCCTTGATCGCGAGTTGTCCACAGGTTTGCGTCGCGCTGACCTGGTGATACTCGATCTCGGATAGCCTGTGGACAGAGCGGGAACCAAAACCGGGGTTCGCGCGTTGCGTCAGGAGGAATCGCGCGGGGGAGCCCATGTGCACCGGCCAACGCATGCACACGGACAAGGAAATCGCTTTCCTCTGGGCTGAGTTCGTAGCTCGGCTGGAGGAGCTCCACCCCGGACTTCCCTTGCCCGCCAACGATGACGTCGTCAACGCCTGCCTCGACCACGTCGGCGAACCGCTGCGGCGCGACGACGAGAACCCTGATCGACGTGGCGAAACGCTGCGGCACAGGCTCACCGACACCCGCCGATTCGACTTGATCTACGAGCGCCGGATTTCGGCGATTGTGAGCTAAAAGAGACTTGTTATCCCAGGTGGGTGGACTTAGCGTCCACGCTTGAAGCCATGCACACCGCACGGCGGGGGAATGCGCGGTACGTCGGGGGTCGTGTCGCGTCGTCGCGGTGGCCTATCTCTGGGGAGATCTACTTTGTCCGCATCACGTGCGCGTGGTGTCGCGCGCAGATCGGCCGTGTTCGCGGCCGTTCTGGCGCTGACCGCCACCACCACCTTCACCGCATCCGCGCAGGAAGACCCGGTCGCACCGAGCACCGAGGTCACCGCGCCCAGCACTCCGGCGGAACAGCCGCCGTCCACTCCGGACGAGACGCCCGTGACGGAGACGCCCGTCACCCAGCCTCCGGTCAGCGAGACTCCGGTCTCCGAGACGCCGGCCGACAAGCCCGCCGAAACGCCGGCTGACAAGCCCGCCGACACCCCGGCTGACAAGCCGGAGGAGAAGGCCGACGAGAAGCCGGCGACCGATGAGCAGGCTCAGGCCGATCCCGTCGTGACGCGTTCGGACGTGACGGCGACGGCCGAGGTCGTCGGTGGGCCGTTCCTCATCGGCCAGAAGGTGACGGTCAAGCTCACGATCACCAACAAGGGCCCCGACGAGGCCATCGGTGTCTCCGCCTACCTGGAGCACGTCTCCGGGACGTACCTCGGCATCGACTACGACGGCTGGGACGGCCTCGCGCCGCCGTGGCAGTCGCCCACGACGAAGATCCCGGCCGGCGAGTCGCGGACCTTCACCCTCAAGGGTTCGGCCTTCACCTACGCCGGCAACTCCAAGGAGAGGTTCCGGGTCGCCGCGCAGAACGACAGGGACATCTTCGACGGTCAGCCGGTCATCGACGTCCTGTTCCAGGAACCCGTCAAGACGGGCACGATCAGCGGTGTCCTGTGGGGTGACGCGAACGGCAACGGCGTGCAGGACGCGGGCGAGGGCCTGGCCGGCGCCCAGGCGTACCTGTACGGCGGCAGCAACCCGGACGGCAACCCCAAGGTCCGCACGGACGCCAACGGTCGCTTCACCTTCACCGGCCTCGAGCTGCGGATGTGGGGCGTCGGTTTCCTGGAGCTCCCCGGCGGCTGGGTGCTGGAGTACAGCAACGAGCAGATCCCCGTCGACGGCACCGACTCCTCGTCCGAACTGCGCTACAAGGCGGTCCGCCCGCTGCTCGACCACCTGTCCGCGTCGATGCGGTTCACGTCCACGAACCACGTCGCCGGTGGCTTCGCGACCGTCGAGTTCACGCTGACCAACTCGGGTGGCGCAGACCTCTCCGGGATCATCGCCAGCTGCAACCGCTCCGGTGAGGGCCCGCACATGGGGTTCCCGAACGGAATGGGCGACCTCGCCTGGCCCAACGGTGCGACGATCCGGGCTGGTGAGACCCGCGTCTTCACGCTCCTCGCGGGCATCTCGAGCAGCTCGGACCGCTACGGCCGCGCCCACGTCGCGTGTGACTTCGGTCCGAACGAGGGCATCATCGACGGCTACCCGTCGGTCTTCGACTGGGTCAAGCTCGCCGGCGACAAGCGCGCCACCGCCGAGGGTTCGATCTACGAGGACCGCGACGGCAACGGCTGGATGAACGGTGACGAGCACCTGACCGACGTCTCGTTCAGCCTGGTCGACCCGAAGACCGGCGTGGTCGCCGGGACGGCGTTCGGCACCGGCGAGTACGGCAAGGCCACGTTCGCCAACATCCCGCTCGGCCTCTACGCCGTCAAGGTCAACGGGCCGTGGCACGTGAAGAACCCGGAGTGGCTGATCAGCGTCGAGGACTGCACCCAGTGGTGCCACAACGGCTGGACCGTCGAGGTCGTCGCCGGCGAAGGGCCCGGTGGCACGCCGGGTGGTGGCCAGCCGCAGCCTGAGACGCCGGCCAAGCCGGAGGTCGTGAAGGTCGATACGTTCCGCCCGACCGCGAAGGCGAGCCCGCTCGCGCAGACCGGTGCGAGCGTTGAAGGTCTGGCACTCGCGGGTGCCCTGACCCTGCTGCTCGGCGGTGCGTCGATCTTCCTCGCGCGCCGCCGGACCGCCTAGCTCAACAGAAGATCAGTCCACACGGCCTCGTGGTCGTGGTCGTCGTCACCGGCGGCCGCGATCGCGGGGTCGTTGTCGTCACGGGCGGAGCTTGAGTCGTCGTGACGACCACGCTCGACGGCGCGTTGGTGGTCTTCGTCGTCGAAGTGGCTGCCGAGCTGGACGCCGAGGACGACGACGGCGCGGACGACGAACTCGACGCCACTGTCTGTGACGGAAGCTCGGATTCCGTCGGTAGCAACGAAGGCGTGTTGATGAGCGAGACACGCGCCGGTCTGTCGCTGTCGGGACCCTCCGAATCGGCTTCGATCAAGCCCCCGGCATAGGTCCCGAGCACGCCAAACGCCGCAACGACCACGCCGACCACAGCTCCGGTCAGCAGCCGAGTAGGCCCACTTTTCGCCCCGAACACCCAGATTGAGTATCTCGTTCACTCGATTGGGTCAAGGAAACCGGTCTTTTTCTACTCGTTCACACCTTGGTGACCGTCACGCCGACCACTCCCTGTGACAGCGTCGCGATCGTCTTGAACGCCTTGGGCGTCAGGTCGACGCACCGGCCGGCGATGAACGGGCCGCGGTCGTTGATCCGCACGGTCACCGTCTTGCCGTTGGTGCGGTTCTTCACCTTCACGCGAGTGCCGAACGGCAGGGTCTTGTGCGCGGCGGTGAGCTTGTTGGGGTCGAAGCGCTCGCCGCTCGCCGTCGTGCCGCCGCCCGAGTAGTAGGAAGCCTTGCAGGTCTCGGCAGAAGCCACCGGCGAGAACAGCACGGCGGAGGTGGCGAGGGCGGCCAGCGTGAGGCCGGCGGCCGCGAGAGTCTTTGTCATGTTGCAAGCAACTCACGCTGCGGCAAAGGGACGCCTAAAGCGCGCCTAACCAGGAAATTGGTCGGCCGCGGACACCAGCAGGTGCCAGTCGCCGTCGGGCAACGTCCGCAGCCGGTCCAGCAGAGCGGACATCCTGGCCAGCAACGCTGGGTGATCGGCCCAGAACGAATGATCTACTCTCAGTAGAGCGGCGAGCAGGTCACCGGGGTAGAGCGAGACCGACCGCAACGGGTCGCGTTCGACCTCCTCCAACGCCAGCAGCGCCGTCACGTCGAGCCCCACCTGGTGCGTGACCAGCAGGTGCAGCGACGTCGGGGTCAGCTGCCCGACCGGCAGATCGCGCAACGCGCACAGGTCCCGGTACAGCTGGGTCGACGACGCGTCGGGTCTGCGCCAGTCGTCTTCGCTGAGGTGCGCCAGCGTGCTGTCCCGGTCCACGCACCCATGGTCCCCGCAAACAGGCGCGCTAGCGGGCCGACTGAGGCAACGGTTCGGCATTGGGCGACTGCCAGCCCACCCGGACGAGCACCTCGCCCTCGTGCAGCAGCGGTTGCGACGCGAGTCCCCACACGGTCGATGCGAGCACCACGGCACTCATGGCCTCACCGACGCTCAGCCAGTCCTCGCCGAGCATTCGCAGCAGCACGCCGTTGCGCCGCGCCACGAGTTCCATCTCGCAGTTCTCGGCGCGGGCCGCGTGCAGCAGCCACGTGAGCGCCGAGTCCGGCACCTCGTCGGGCAGGTAGGGGCGGGGATCGGCCCTGCGCAAGGAGATCGCCGCCGCCGAGGCCACCTCGCAGGAGAACGGGTCGAGCTCCCAGCGCGGGTGCACCGACGCCACCTGGCCGTCCGACTGGGCGACCCGCAGCACGTGGCAGTCCCAGCCCATCGCGGACAACGCCACCCGCACGTGGTGCAGGACCGCACCACACGCGAGCAACGCCGTCTGGTCCGTGCGCGTGGTCACCAGCTCAAGGCACTCGGTGCCGTTGCGCCATCGCCACGGCGGAACGATGTCGAACGACGGTGCCCGCGCCGCGAGCTTCAGGACTTCTTCGACGACTCCCGCGTCTGGTGTCCGCACGCTGGTCCTCATCCCGCCAGCATCGCGCGCACCGGTTGCACGGAACCTGCATCACGACTGCGCGGCCGCGACCACCGAGGCCACGGTCATGGCGGCACCGCGCGCGAAGTGCTCCTCGTACCCCTCGGGCCCCAACGCCTGACGGCACAACGCGACGCACTGGTCGTGCGACGCGGCGAAGTTGGCCGACCCGAACAGGGGCAGCCCGACGGACTGCCACACCCGGTCCGCGCCGCCCAGCAGCACCGCGGCGTGCGCGGCCGAACCGGTGACCACCGAGATCAGCGCCAGCAGCTCCACGGACACCGCGATGCCGAGCAGGTCGTGGAAGCTCTCCTTGATGCGCAACGAGGTCGTGGCCAGCTCACGGGCCTCGGCGACGTCACCGCGTCCCATCGCCACGAACGCCAGGACGTACAACGCGAACGCGCGCGCCCACAGTTCGCCGTTGTCCTCGCACACAGCGCGCGCCTTCGAACAGATCTCTGTCGCACGGTCGAGTTCGCCGCCGAACGCCACGGTGATCGCCAACGCCACCCGTGCCATGACGACGTTGCTGTCCATGTGCCCCAGTTCGGCGTGCCGTCGATCGGCCTCGGCCAGCAGCGTCGCGCCCAACGACAGGTCGTCGTCGAACACCGCCGCCGCGCCCTGCACGTACGTCGCGTAGACGTCGGCGTCCTCGTCGCCCAGCGCCGCCGCCTCGGTCCGGCACGTCTCCAGCAGCGCGGGCACCGCGGCGGTGTTGCCCTGCAGGGTCGCGAGGTATCCGTTGACCCACAACGCCTTGCAGCGCGCGTTCGACGGTTCGGTCTCCAGCGACAGCGCCCAGTTCAGCCAGTGCCGTCCCTCGGCGAACCGCCCGCAGCCCACCCAGTAGAACCACAAAGTCGACGCCAGCCGCAGTCCCGAGTCGGCCTCGCCCGGTGTCGTCAGCGAGTACTCGATCGCCGCGCGCAGGTTGCCGCGTTCCGCCGTCATCGCCCCGACCGTCGCGGCCTGGCGCGGCGTGAACCAGGCCCGTTCCCCTTGCAGCGCAATGCCCGCGTAGAAGTCGCGATGGCGCGCCTTCAGCCGTGACTCCTCATCGCTGGCACGCAGTCGCGTCTGTCCGTACTGGCGCATGGTCTCCAGCAACCGATAACGCGCCACACCCGCGTGTTCTTCGCGTTGCAGCACCGATTTGTCGACCAGGCCGTCGACCGCGTCGAACATGAAGTCCGCAGTCAGCGCGTCGTCCGAGCACACGGCCTCGGCCGCCGCGAGGTCGAAGCTGCCGGCGAAGACCGAGGCCCGCGCCCACAGCAGTTGTTCTCGTGGAGAGCAGAGGTCGAAGCTCCACTCCATGGTCGCCAGCAGGGTTTGGTGCTGCGGCAACGCCGTGCGCCCGCCGTCGGTCAGCACCCGGAACCTGTCGTCGAGGCGTTCCAGGAGTTGTGCAGGTGTCAGCGCACGAACGCGCAACGCGGCCATCTCGATCGCGAGCGGGATGCCGTCCAGCCGCTTGCACAGGTCCGTGACGGCGCGTTCGTTCTCGGCCGTGATGACGAACGAACCGGGGATGGCCGCATCAGCGCGTTGGGCGAACAACGTCGCCGCCGGATACGGCACGGACAACGGCGCTACGGACATGACTTGCTCGCCATAGACGCGTAGTGCGCGCCGGGACGTGGCGATGACACGGAGCTTCGGTGCAACGCGCAGCAGCGTGTCCACCAAGACCGCACAGTGGTCCACGACGTGTTCGCAGTTGTCGAGCACCAGCAAGGCGTCTTTGCCCGCCAGGAACTCCGTGAGGACGCTCAACTGGCCGCGCCCGGTCTGATCCACCACCCCGAGCGCCTCGGCGACGGTGTGGGGCACCAGAGCCCTGTCGCGCAACGCCGCGAGCTCCACGAGCCACACGCCGTCGGGCGGTTGCTCGCCCCGCGCCACGTGCATCGCGAGCCGCGTCTTGCCCACCCCGCCGACGCCGATCAGCGTCACCAGCCGGTGTTCGCGGATCAGGTCGGCGACGTGGTCGGTCTCCGGGCGGTCGACGAAGCTCGACCTGTCGGCCGGGAGGTTGCCGCGCACCGGCACCGGGACGTGTTCGGCCAGGTCGAGGCGGGGATCGGCGGTCAGCACCGCCTGTTCGAGATCGCGCAGCCTCGTGCCCGGTTCGATGCCGAGTTCGTCGATGAGCACGCCGCGCGCGCGTTGGAACGCGGCCAGCGACTCGGCCTGGCGTCCGCACCGGTAGAGCGCGAGCATCAGCTGCTCCCACAGCCGTTCGCGGAACGGGTGCTGCTCGACCAGCGAGTTGACCAGCGGTGCCACCGCGGCGTGTTCGCCCAACGCCAGCGAGGCGTCCATCAGGTCCTCGGTCGCGTCCATCCGCAGGTCGGTGAGGCGCGCCGACTCCTGCCGCGTCCACTCGCCGGGACGGCAGTCCGCGAGCGGATCTCCGTTCCACAGTGCCAGTGCCTCGCGCAGCATCTTGGCGCTCTCCAACGGCTCGGTGCTCTGCCGTGCTGCTGAGACGAGCGCTTCGAACCGTGCGACGTCCACGGTGTCCGCGGACGCGTTGAACACGTAACCCGGCTCGCGGGTCATGATCAGTTCGCCCAGCCCGGCGTCGCGGATCTGCCCCCGCAGGCGCGCCAGCAGGCTGTGCAAGGTCTTCGTGGCGGTCGCCGGTGCCTCGTCCGACCAGAGCGCGTCCACGAGCGCGCTCCTCGGCACCGTTTCTCCCGGGTTCAGCGCCAGCCGTGCGACCAGCGTCCGCTGACCGGCACTGCTGAGTTGAACTGCTCCGTTCGGACCGGTGAGTTCGAGCGGTCCGAGCAGCCGGATGATCACGTTATTGGTCCTGTCGTCAGCCCCCGACAAAGGCCGGAACCGCGCAAAGATATCGCAATGGAATTCGACCCGAGAATCAACGCCCAGCGGGTGACCGCATACGCCGACCTGCGTGCCGTGCTGGCTGATCCGGTGACGTTCTCCTCCCGGAACATGACAGGTCCGCAGGTCGCGGCCGTGGCGGCGATGATGCCACCGGAGCAGCGGCGATTGCTCGAATTGATGTCCTCGCTCAACGCGGCGGACGGAACCAGGCACGCCCGAATTCGTGCGGCGGCGAATCAGAAATTCACCCCATCGGCCGTGCGCCGAATGGCTGACTCATTAGGGGAACGCGCGAGGACACTTTTGGACGAACTGCCGGAAGAAGCCGACTTCGTCAGCGAGTTCGCCGCTCCGTTCGCCCTGGGAACCGTCGGTGACGTGCTCGGAGTACCCGCAGCGGACTTCCCGCTGTTCCGCGAGTTCGTCACCCCGGTGCTCGAACTGACGAGCGGAGAGGAGGTCAGCGAACGCGTGCTCGGGTCGTACTTCGCCGGGATGAACGAGTTCTGCGCCTACTTCGGCCGTTCCGACGCGTTCCGCGGCGGCCAGCTCTCCGAACAGGAACGCCTCTCGCTGTGCCTGGCGATCGTCGTGGCCGGCACCGACTCGACGACGAACATGCTCGCCAGCACGGTGTTGCGACTCAATGCCAAAGAACGCCGATTAGGCGGCGTGGTCGAGGAAGTGGTGCGACTCGACGCGCCGTTCATCGGTTTCTTCCGCACCGCGACCTGCCCCGTGACGATGGGCGGGGTGGAGATCAGCGAGGGCGAACACCTGTTCCTCGACTACGCGGCCGGAAACCGCGACCCGAAGGTGTTCACCGAGGACTTCGACCCCGGCAGGCCGTCCGTGCCCGCTCACCTGGGCTTCGGGCACGGACCGCACTACTGCCTGGGAGCCGGGCTCGCCCGGCTGCAGGGCCGCGTCGTCGCCGAGGAACTGCTCGACCGCTCGGCCGAGGTGGCCGAGCAGCCAGGCGACGTCCGCTACCGCAGGCACCTGATCAGTCACGGGCCTGCGGAGCTGCGGTTCAGACCAGGGAAGCGTCGAGGGTGATGTTCTCGACGCCCGCGAGCGCCTTCGACACGGGGCAGTTCGCCTTGGCGCCCTCGGCGGCCGCGACGAAGTCCTCCTGCGACAGGCCGGGCACGTTGGCGCGCACGGTCAGGTGGATGCCGGTGATCCCGACGCCCGCCTGGAAGCTGACCTCGGCCTTGGTGTCGATCGAGGTGGGAGGCGTGCCCGCACCGGTCAGGCCGTGCGACAGCGCCATCGAGTAGCAGGACGAGTGCGCCGCGGCGATGAGCTCCTCGGGGCTGGTCTTGCCGCCCGCCTCCTCAGCGCGCGCCTTCCAGTCGATGTCGAAGCTGCCGCTGTTGGAGGTGGCGAGGCTGACGTTTCCCTTGCCCTCGACGAGGGAGCCTTCCCAGTGCGCGTTTGCCGTCTGCTTGATGGCCATGGTCTCCAGGTCCTTTGTCGAACGGGCTCGATCGGGGTGAGCGAGCTGTCTGGCACCACCCTTTCACGGGCGGGCCGGGAGATCACCTCGAGAACCACTGGACGAGATCTGCGAGAGTCCGCCGGGTGAACGTCGTGCTGCCACCGCGTGTCGTTCCGGGAGATCGCGTACGTCTCGTGTCACCCGCGAGCTTCCCCAGCGAGGAGGAGCTCGCGGAGTCCGTGGAGGTGCTGGAGAGCTGGGGCCTCGTCGTCGAGGTCGGTGCGCACGCGCTGGACCGCCGCGGTTACCTGGCGGGCCGCGACGAGGACCGGCTGGCCGATCTCGACGCCGCCTATCGCGATCCCGGAGTGCGGGCGGTCTTCGCCACCCGCGGCGGAGCGGGCGCCTACCGCATTGCGCACGCCTTCTCCCGTTCGGCGGCCTCGACCCGGTCGTTGCTGATGGAGACCGAACCCGCCGTGCTGCACCGCGATCCCGCCGCGCTCACGGCGGGGTGCGTGTGGACGGGGTGGCCACGGGCAACGTCGTCGGTGGCCACCTCGGCACCATCGCGTGGTCCGTGGGCACCGGGCTGCTCGACCTTGACGCCGCGATCCTGTTCCTGGAGGCACCCCGCGCGGTCGGGCTGGGCCACGTCGACCGGCAGCTGACGCAACTCATCAGGTCGGGCTCGCTGCATGGGCTGCGCGGCGTCGCGCTCGGCCGGTTCCCGGGTTTCGAGGACTACACCGATCGCGACTGGACCGTTCTCGACGTCGGCCACGGCGACGAACCGCTGTTCCTGGCGCTCGGGCCGCTCGCCGAGCTGGACGCCGCTGCGGGCACGCTCACCGTCGGCCCGGCAGTCAGCTGAGAACAGAAGGCTGCCGGGGGTGGACTGCGGGGGGTTTGGGGGGTCGTCCCCCCAACATTATGGCGAAACGAAGAAGGCCCATGCTCTCCATGAGCATGGGCCTTCCAGAGTGGAGCGGATGACGAGACTCGAACTCGCGACCCTCACCTTGGCAAGGTGATGCGCTACCAACTGCGCTACATCCGCACTGCCTTACAGGGGAGAACTATACAGGGCCTTCAGACGGCGTCTTGCGAGGGGGGTGCCAAACCGGCCAGCAGTTGATCTACCTCGTCCAACTGCTCCTTCGGCCACCGCCACTCCCACAGCGCCCGCACCTTCGGCAGCACGTCGACCGGCAGCCAGGCCGCCACCTCCTCGCGGAGGTCCCAGTCGTCGAACACGTGCTCGTAGAAGCTCACCAGCGCCGCGTTCTCCAGGAACTGCTCCGGCTGGTGGAAGCACCAGTGCGCGAACCCGTACGCCCGGCGCAGCACGTCGTCGGCCTGTTCGCGGTGCGCCTCCTGGGCCAGCTGCGACAGCTCCGAGAAGAAGACGTGGCAGGACCACTCCTCGGTCTCGGCGACAGCACGAAGTTCCGGCACGAGGGCCGAAGCGCGTTCTCGCCAGTCCACCACGGGCGTGACGATAGTCGCTCGATCTTGTCCGGCCGATCCTCCGACGCCCACCTGTGACCGTCCTGTCACCGATCGCGTTGCGCTGATCAGCTCACTACTAACGGATGGTCTTGTGTATCGACCTGTTCTCGGCGAGGAGCAGTTCTGGCCCCTTGTGGCATGTTGAAGCCTGTGATGGTCGACGAGAACGAGGTCGACCGGGACCTGCTCGCCAGAGTGCGCGAGGGAGACGACTCGGCCTACGGCGAACTGTTCTCCCGGCATGCGGACGCGATCCGCCGTTTTTCTCTCAGGCACGTCCGGGAGGCGGCCGAGGCCGACGACCTCACCGCTGAAGCGTTCTTCCGCATGCTGCAGGCGATCCGCCGCGGCAGCGGGCCCACCGACCACGTCCGCACCTACCTGCTGACCGTCGCGCGCCGGGTGGCGTGGGAGTGGAGCGGGCGGCGCCGGGACGTGCCGGTGGAGGACGAGGAGCTGGGCCGGCGGGTCGAGCCGGTGAGCGACAACGCCAACAAGCGGGCCGAGCACAACCTCATCACCAGGGCTTTCTCCAGCCTGCCGGAACGCTGGCGGGTCGTGCTGTGGCGCGTCGAGGTCGAGGGTGAGCGCCCCGCCTCCGTGGCACCGCACTTCGGGCTCTCGCCGAACGCCATGTCGGCGTTGGCCCGCCGCGCGCGTGAGGGACTGCGTGCGGCGTACCTCCAGGCCCACCTCGCCGCCGACGACGGGCGTTCGTCGTGCGCGGCGATCCGTTCGAAGCTCGGCACCTACACCGCGGGCGGGGTCCAGGGCGTCGAGGAACGCCGGATCGCCGCCCACCTCGACACCTGTGCGGCGTGCACGCAGCTCTACACCGAGTTGAACGAGGTCTGCGCGACGCTGCGTGCCAACGCGGCGTTCCTGATCGTGCCGTCGACGCTCGGGCTCGCGTTCGCCGGCAAGGTGCTGCTGACGAAGGCCAAGCTGGCGTTCGCGGCGGCCAGTGTGGCGACCGTCGGCCTGTTCGGGACGATGGCGGCCGTGTTCAACGGCGGTCCCGGCGTGGCCGTGCTGCAACCGGACCAGAACCCGGTGATCGCGATGAACACGTCGGGGTCGGCGAGTTCGGAGCACAGCCAGGAGCTCGTGGTGGCCCCGCCGCCACCGGCCCAGCAGCAGGTGAAACCGCAGGCGAACGTGGCCAACCCCGGCGCGCCGCGGCAGCAGCAGGAGACCGTGCGCAGGACGTCGTCGTCCGTGCCGCCGCCTCCCAGCCAGGAGCAGCAGGACGAGCCGACCGAACGGGCGGAGACGCCCGTGCAGACGTCGGACCAGGTCGGCGACATGACGGTGCAGACCACGTCGTCGTCGCGGGGGATCAACTCCCTCAACACGCCGTCGTCACCCACTGAGACGCCGACGACGACCACCGACCCGTGCTCGACGCCGCAGACCACGACCACCACCATCACGCTCTACCCGCGACCGGCGCTCGAAAACTGACGGTGACGATCAAGCCCGGCCGAGTTCACCCACAAGGCTCGGCCCGCGCCAGGTACGGTTTGACCAAGACCGACCGAGCGTGGGAGACGGGTACATGACGCGGCTGGTGCGCGGTGCTGACGGGCGGATGTGGACGGTCCACAGCCGCATCGAGTGGCGCAACCCGGTGGAGTCCGACGACTTCGAGCACGACGTCAGCGGTGGCGTCCTGCCCGGCATCATGATGGCGGGCTTCCTCGTCGTGATGGTGGTCGTGCTGATCGCCTGGACGCCGGAGCAGGTCGTGGTGCCGGCGTGGCTGATCCTCGCGCTGATCTTCCTGTTCGCCTTCTTCCCGGTCCGCTGGGCGCTGCGCCGCCCGCACACGCTGGTCGCGGAGAGCAAGGCCACGGCCGACGAACTGCCACCCGAGCGGTGGATCGGGTCCGTGCGAGGCCCGCTCGCGGTGCGTCAGGAGGCCTCCCGGGTCGCCCGCACCATCGAGATGCACTCGCTGCCGGACGTCGAAGGCCCGTTGCAACCCGTCGACTGATGCGACACTGGACCGGTGCCCGAGCTACCCGAGGTAGAAGCGCTGGTCCACCACCTGCGTGAGAACGCGGTGGGCCGCACGGTGCATCGCGTCGACGTCGCGTCACTCCAGGTGCTGAAGACGTTCGACCCGCCGTGGACGGCGCTGCACGGCCAGGAGGTCGTGGCGGCGCACCGGCACGGCAAACACCTCGACCTGGAGGTCGCCGACGGCCTGCACCTGGTCGTCCACCTCGCCCGCGCCGGCTGGCTGCGCTGGGCCGACACCATGTCCGCGCCGCCGCCCAAGCAGGGCCGCGGGCCGCTCGCGTTGCGCGTGCACCTCGGGCCGCCCGGTCAGGGGCCGGGGTTCGACCTGACGGAGGCGGGCACCAAGAAGGGGCTCGCGGCGTGGATCGTGCGCGACCCGAAGACCATTCCGAGCGTCGCGCGGCTGGGGCCCGACGCGTTGGGGATCACCCGCACGCAGCTCGAGGACCTGTTCGCGGGGCGCACCGAGCGGCTCAAGACGTCGCTGACCGACCAGACCCTGATCGCGGGCATCGGCAACGCGTACTCCGACGAGATCATGCACATGGCGAAGCTCTCGCCGTACGCGACGGCGGGCAAGTTGAACGACGAGCAGCTCGACCACCTGCACGAGGCGATGCTCACGACACTGACCGATGCCGTCGCACGGTCCGTCGGTCAGGACGCGGCTCGTTTGAAGGGCGAGAAGCGCTCGGGGTTGCGGGTGCACGCGCGCACCGGGCTGCCGTGTCCCGTGTGCGGTGACACGGTGCGTGAGGTGTCGTTCGCGGACAAGGCGTTCCAGTACTGCCCGACGTGCCAGACCGGGGGCAAACCGCTCGCCGACCGCCGGCTGTCCCGGTTGCTCAAATAACCGCCGCTTAACCGCACCCGGTTTTCCTCAGACGCATGACACGTCTGAGGAAAGCCGTCGCCGTCGTGGTGGCCGCCGCTGCGGGACTCATCCTCGCGCCGATGAACGCCAACGCCGCGGAGTACGGCTGCACCGGCACGTTGATCGACACCTACAAGGTCATGTCGAAGGTGCCGAACCACCTGAGCACGATCCGGCTGTACTACAACTCCAGCACGGGCTACAACTGCGCGGCCAACGTGAAGACGGCCTACTACTCGCAGTTCAAGCACCAGGCCAGCATCTCCATGTACAACCAGGACTTCCGCGAGGACGACAACAACCGTCCCGGCTACAACAACGACTTCGACTCCGGCAAGTTCCAGTACTACGCCGGCCCGGTCAAGGTGTATGCCAAGGGCAAGTGCGTGACGATCCGCGCGATCACCTACTACTACGACGAGATGGCCATCAAGGACGCCGTCGGAGTGCACTGCGGTTAGACGATCAGCACCTCCAGCGTGCGCGGGCCGTGCACGCCCTCGACCCGGTTGAGTTCGATGTCGCTCGTCGCCGAGGGGCCGCTGATGAACGTCAGCGGGCGCGTCGGTTCCAGTCGTTGCAGGGCTTCTGGAACCGACGCGGCGATCTGGTCGGTGCGCACCACGCACAGGTGGTAGTCGGGCAGCAGGGTGAGCGCCCGGCGGCCCTGGGCCTCGCCGCCGTCCAGCACGATCGTGCCGGTGTCGGCGATCGCGACGGCGCACCCGGTGAGCACGCCGTCGGCCTGGTCCAGCTCCTCGATGGTCAGCGGTTCGCGCAGCCACGTGACGCCGTCGATCAGCCACTCGGCCGGAACATCTTGGGGCGCAACGATTCGCTTGCCCTGGAGGCGTTGCAGAGCCTCCGGCACGTCGGTGACCGTGTGGACGATCGCGCGGTAGTCCGCGACCCGTTCGGCGAACAACTCGACGCCGCCGGGGCCTTCGACGTTGTAACCGCGGACGACCGGTGCGGCCGGCGGCACCTGGGCGTTGCGGATGCGGTTGAGGATCTCTTCCTTCGCGCTAGCCACGGTTCTTCCTCCACCACGTGCGGAACGACTCGGCCGGCGGTGCGGGCACGTCGCGCGAGGACGTCCACTTCGAACCGGGCCACGGCAGCGACGTGATCTTGCCGTCGCGGGCCAGGAAACGGGCCAGGGAACCGGCTTTCTGCGCCTTCTCATAGCGCGAGGCCGAGGCGAACATCCACGCGGCGGCGGCCATCGCGACCGACTCCGCCGTGCGGCCCTTCGCTTCCACGGCCTCGGCGCGCAGGTGCGTGAGGACCGACGGGATGTCGATCCGCACCGGACAGACCTCGAAGCACGCACCGCACAACGACGACGCGTAGGGCAGCGACGCGGCCTGCGGGTCGTGCATGTCGCCGACCAGTTGCGGCGTCAGGATCGCGCCGATCGGGCCGGGGTAGACCGAGCCGTACGACTTGCCGCCGGTGCGTTCGTAGACCGGGCAGACGTTCAGGCACGCACTGCACCGGATGCAGCGAAGTGCCTGGCGCCCAACGGAATCCTCGAGCGTCGCGGTGCGGCCGTTGTCGATCAGCACGAGGTGGAAGTTCTGCGGGCCGTCGTTCGGGGTGACGCCGGTCCACACGCTCGTGTACGGGTTCATGCGTTCGGCCGTGGACGAGCGGGGCAGCAGCTGGAGGAAGACCTCCAGGTCCTGCCACGTCGGCACGAGCTTCTCGATGCCCATCACGGTGATCAGGGTGTCCGGCAGCGTCAGGCACATGCGGCCGTTGCCCTCGGACTCCAGCACCACGATCGACCCGGTGTCGGCGACGGCGAAGTTCGCGCCGGAGATCGCGACCTTGGTGGTGAGGAACTTCTGCCGCAGGTGGACGCGGGCGGCCTCGGCGAGGTCGGCCGGTTCGTCGGACACCTCGACGCCCATGCGGCGCTGGAAGATCTCGCGGATCTCCGAGCGGTTCCGGTGGATCGCGGGCACCAGGATGTGCGACGGCCGGTCGTCGCCGAGCTGCACGATCAGCTCGGCGAGGTCGGTCTCGACGGCGTGCACGCCGCCTTCTTCGAGCGCCTCGTTCAGCCCGATCTCGGCCGTGGCCATGGACTTGACCTTGACGACCTCGTTCGCGTTCTCCTGCCTGCACAGGTCGAGGACGATCCGGTTGGCCTCCTCGGCGTCGCGCGCCCAGTGGACCGTGCCACCCCTGGCCGTGACCTGCTCCTCCAGTTGGAGCAGGAGCGGTTCGAGGCGCGCCAGGACGTCGTTCTTGATCTGCTCGCCGGCGACCCGCAGCATCTCCCAGTCGGTCATCTCGGCGACCGCGGCCTCCCGGCGACCGCGGATCGTGCCGGTGGCCCTGCGCAGGTTCTGCCGCAGCTGGGTGTCCTGCAGCGCTTCCTTGGCGGCCTTCGGGAACGTCGGGCTGCCCAGCCACGTCACCGGGTTGCGAGCCACGGTTCCTCCTCCGTCGAAGCCAGGATCTCCGCCAGGTGCACCGGCCGGACGCCCGCGCGCAACCGCGAGAGCCCGCCGCCGATGTGCATGAGGCACGAGTTGTCGCCCGCGCACAGCACCTCGGCGCCGGTGTCGAGCACGCACCGCATCTTGTCCGCGAGCATCGCCGTGGACGTCTCGGCGTTCTTCACCGCGAACGTGCCGCCGAACCCGCAGCACTGCGTCGAGTCGGGCAGCGCCACCAGATCGAGTGCTTTCACGGCCCTGAGCAGCGCCAACGGCTTGTCGCCGACCCCCAGCACGCGCAGCGAGTGACAAGTGGGGTGGTAGGTGACCCGGTGGGGGAACCAGGCGCCGACGTCCGTCACGCCGAGCACGTCGACGAGGAACTCCGCGAGCTCGAAAGTGCGCGGCGGAGACTCACCGAGGGTGGGATGAACCTCCCGAACCATGCCCGCGCATGACCCGGATGGCGCAACGACGTAGTCATAGCTCCCGAAGACGTCGGTGTACTTGCGCGCCAGAGGCTTCGAATGCTCCCGGTAGCCGGTGTTGAAGTGCATCTGGCCGCAGCACGTCTGGTCGAGGGGGAACTCGACCTCGCAGTCGAGCCTCTCCAGCAAACGCACCACGGCACGGGCCGTCTCCGGGAAGAACGTGTCGGTCAGGCAGGTCGCGAACAGCGCCACTTTCACCCGCACACCCTCTCCCCGAATTCATCCGATGTCTACCCGTACCGGTGGACCGTCCGGGGGTACGCCGGGCGCGCCTCTTGCTATAGGGGCACCCCACAGCACAGCATGTGCACCGTGGGCGACCTGTTGACCGAGCGCGCCGTGCTCGGTGTCATCGCGACCCTGGCCGTTCTGGGCCTCTTCGTGATGCTGTGCCGCGCTCGACGAGTCAGCACCTCCGTCGAGGATGCTGTGATGGACATGCTCGACCGCATGTCCAGGGCGTCGAGCGACCTCCGCGCGGGCTTGACCGAGGAGGCGGCCAACAAGGCCACCCCTCACCTGCGCGAGATGCTCCGGTGCGTAGCCGTCGCCATCACCGACGAAGAAGGCACCGTCCTCTCGTGGGACGGCGGCGCGAACGACCACTACGAGTACCTCCGCGACACAGTGGCTCGTGCCATCAACAACTGCCACAAGGAACACGTAGACCACCGCAAGCTCGGCTGCGAGTTGCAAGGCCCGTGCTCCCTGCACAGCGTCGTCGTCGTTCCGCTGGTCGTCGAGGGCGACGTGGCCGGCACGCTGATCGTGGTCTCCGGCGTGGCCTCCAAGCGCCAGATCCGCATGGCCGAGGAAACGGCCCGCTTCGTCTCGACCCAGCTGGAACTCGAGGTCGTCCAGAAGCAACGCCAGGCGCTGGCCCAGGCCGAGGTGAAGGCCCTCCGAGCCCAGATCTCGCCGCACTTCGTCTACAACGCCCTGAACACCATCTCGTCGCTGATCCGCACCGACCCCGCGCACGCCCGTGAGCTGCTGCAGGAGTTCGCGGAGTTCACGCGCTACTCGTTCCGCACCGACGGCCTGTTCACGACCCTCGCCGACGAACTGACCAACATCCACCGCTACCTGACCATCGAGCAGGCGCGCTACGGCTCCCGCCTGAACGTGCGTCTCCGGATCGCCCCCGAGGTGTTGCAGGTCGTCCTGCCGTTCCTGGTGCTGCAGCCGCTGGTCGAGAACGCGGTCCGGCACGGCCTGGCCAAGAAGCCCGGCGGCGGCATGCTCACCATCACCGCCGAGGACAACGGCAACGAGGCCCTGATCAGCGTCGAGGACGACGGCGTCGGCATGGACCCGGAACGCCTGGACGACATCAAGGACGCCCACCAGACCGGCGCCCACGTCGGCATCGGCAACATCAACGACCGGATGCGCACGGTCTTCGGCGTCGAGTACGCCCTGGTCGTCGAGACGGCGCCGAACGCCGGCACCAAGGTGATCCTCAACGTGCCGAAGTTCGCCCGCAACGTGCTGCCGAACCTGAACATCGGGTCGCAGATGACGGACGAGCCGATGACGAACGAGCAACCGGCGATCCGCGCCTGACGCTCTGCTGAGCTGCGACGAAAGTTGCAAGGTCAAGCATGCTCAACCCAGGCGTGAATCGTGCCGATTGTGGTGGAGACCAATGATCCGCCGGTCGTTTGAGCAACCAGAGGCCGGCCGCGAGTAAAGGCCACATCCAGTGCACGAACCCAAGGCACCCGAACGCGTCCGCGTCTGCATCAAGTGCACCGCAAAGGGCTTCAACAGCTGCAAGTGCTGATCCAGCACCGCGCAAAAACCCAGGTCAGCGTGCGGCAACCGCCAGCGTCGTGATCAGCACGACGGCGCACACGCTCCAGCTCACCCACATCCAGTAGATGTGCATCGGCGTCGGCCCGGCCGCGTTCTGCCGCCCCCGGTCGTCCCACCACTCGACGTACCGTTCGAGCCACCGGATCGGGTTGAACGTCACCGACCGAACCTAGCAGCCCAAAAGGTGTTCCAGGTCACGCGGGAGCAACCCGACCACCATCGAGGCTCCCGCGTCACCGCGAAACGCACGTACTGTCGAGTACATGAGCGTCACGGACAAGATCGCGGCCCGTCTCCCGAGGGTCATGGACCGGGGTGAACGGCCTCCGGTCGTCGCTGCGGTGCGGTTGCACGGGGTCATCACCCCGCAGTCCTCGCCGGTCGCCCGCAACACGATCAGCCTCCAGAACGTCGAGTCGGCGATCAACCGCGCCTTCGACAACGAGCGGCTCATCGCCGTGGCTCTGCTCATCAACTCTCCGGGCGGCGCGCCCACCCAAAGCGCCCTCATCGCCGAACGCATCCGCGAGCTCGCCACCAAGAAGCACGTGCCGGTGCTCGCGTTCTGCGAGGACGTGGCGGCGTCCGGCGGGTACTGGCTGGCCTGCGCGGGGGACGAGATCTACGCGCACGGCACCAGCCTCGTCGGCTCGATCGGGGTCGTGAGCTCGGGCTTCGGCCTCAACGGCCTGCTGGACAAGGCGGGCGTCGAGCGCCGCGTCTACACCGCGGGCGAGAACAAGGTGCGGCTCGACCCGTTCCAGGAGGAGAAGCCCGAGGACGTCGAGTGGCTCAAGGGCCTCCACTCCGACCTGCACGACCAGTTCAAGGCGTGGGTGACGGAACGCCGCGGCGCGAAGCTCAGCAAGGACGCCGACCTGTTCAGCGGTGAGGTGTGGACCGGCAGCAAGGCGCAGGAGCTCGGCCTGATCGACGGCCTCGGCACGATCCGGACCGTCATCGCGAAGCGGTTCCCGGACGCCGAGTTGACCATCGCGGAGCCGCGCAAGCCGTTGCTGGCCAAGCTCGGGCTGACCGGCGCGTCCACCCGATCGGGCGATCTCGTGACGCAGGTGCTGGCGAGTGTCGAGGAACGTGCTCGCTGGTCCCGATTCGGGCTGTGAGCATCAGTTCGGTTTCACCGGGCGTGTCGAGACCTACCCCGGCGTAGACACGGCTGCACATTGGTGGGCAAGATGCCCGACACAGTGAGTACCCAAGACAACGCCGGTCTCCTCGTCCTCGCAGTCGATGACGAGGCCCCTGGCCTGAGCGAGATCAAGTTCCTGCTCGAGAGCAGCCCTCACATCCGGCGCGTCCTCACGGCGTTCGACGCCGCCGAGGCACTGCGCATCCTGAGGGGTGACTACGAGCAGGAGGTCATGGCTCGGACCAAGGCCGGCCTGCCGCCGGTCGATGCCGTCTTCGCCGACATCAACATGCCCGGCCTGTCGGGCATGGATCTCGCGCGGGTGCTCAGCGCGTTCCGGTACCCGCCCGCGCTCGTGTTCGTGACGGGCGTCGAGGAACGGGACGCGCTCGTGACGGCGTTCGACGTCGGTGCGCTCGACTTCATCAACAAGCCGATCAACGAGGAACGCGTCCTCAAGGCCATCTCGCGGGTCGCGGACCGGGTGGGACGCACGGCGGCCCCCAGCACGCCGTCGGCCCAGGCGGCGCAGAACCCCGCCGAACCGACCGACGACGAGGTCATCCCCGTCGAACTCGGCGGCACCATCAAGCTCGTGCCGCGCGCGTCCGTGCGGTACGTCGAGGCGCAGGGCGACTACGCCCGCCTGCACACGCAGGACGGCAGCCACCTCGTCCGGATTCCGCTGGCGCAGCTGGAAGAGCGCTGGGCGAACGCCGGGTTCGTGCGCATCCACCGGTCGTACCTGGTGGCGTTGCCGCTGGTGAGCGAGCTGCGGATGACGGCGAACGGCTACGCGGTCGTGATCGGCACCGGGGACGGCGCCAAGGAGCTCCCGGTCAGCCGCAGGCACACCAAGGAGCTCAAGGAACGGATCGTGCGACCGCCCAAGAGCGGCTGGTGAGCAGGCACGACGCGGGAAAGCCGGAGCAGCCCGCCCGGGAGGCCTGGCTCGGTGAGCAGGGCAGCAGGCCACGACGGCGCCGGGTCGTGCTCGCGGACTCCACGAAGAAGAGCGGCAAGGCGTTACGCACGATCATCGAGCTGGAGGAGCAGACCAGCGTCGGTGAGAAGCTGGTGCGCGACCTCATCCGCCAGCAGCTCAAGTCGGCGTTCGGGCTCGCGTTCGCGGTCCTGATCGGCATGTGCCTGTTGCCGATCACGTTCTACCTGATCCCGTCCATCGGGGACCTCGAGATCCTCGGCATCCCCATCCCGTGGCTCGTGCTCGGTCTTGCGCCCTTCCCGATCCTCTACGGCGTCGGGTGGGTGTTCCGCAGGCAGGCCGAACGGCACGAGCGGGACTTCGTGAACATGGTCGACCGCTGACGTGAACGCCACCTACTGGAGCCTCAGCGCCATCGTCGCCGTTGCGGCCGTGACGTTCCTGCTCGGCTACGTCGGGTCGCGCAAGGCGAACACCACCCCGGACTTCCTGGTGGCCCGCCGCGCGATCCCGGCCACCCGCAACGCCGCCGCGATCTCCGGCGAGTACCTGTCCGCGGCGTCGTTCCTCGGCGTCGCGGGGCTCGTGCTCAAGGACGGCGTCGACGCCCTCTGGTACCCGATCGGCTTCACCGCGGGCTACCTCGCGCTGCTGCTGTTCGTCGCGGCACCGCTGCGCCGCTCCGGCGCCTACACGCTGCCCGACTTCGCCGAGGCCCGGCTGGGGTCGGCGAACGTCCGGCACTTCAGCACGTTCTTCGTGGTCTGCATCGGCGTGCTGTACCTGGTGCCGCAGCTCCAGTCCGCAGGCCTGACGCTGACCACGATCACCGGCCTGCCCGCGTGGTTCGGCGGCCTGATCGTGACGGCCATCGTGGTGGTCAACGTGCTCGGCGGTGGCATGCGCGCGATCACGCTCGTGCAGGCGTTCCAGTACTGGGGCAAGCTCTTCGCGATCGCCGCGCCGACGTTCGTGCTGTTCGTGGTGTTCCTCGCCTCGCCCGACCGCGGCACGCAGCCGATCAGCGACGACGGCGTGGTGCGGTTCCCGAAGTCCGAGTCGGTCACGGTGGCCGAGCAGGTCGTGAAGGTCCGTGTCGAGGTGCCGCTCACGTTGAAGGTGCGCGGTCAGATCGACGGCAGGGACGCGGACGGCGCGGTGTTCTGGGGTCGTGGCGTCTACGAGCTGAGCCCCGGCACGACCATGGAGTTCACCGCGGGCAGCCCGGTGCCGGTGGTCGAGGGCTCGCCGACGTCGAACTACGACTGGACGCGCCCGCAGACCGGCGGCATCTCCGAGCTGATCAGGACGTACTCGCTGATCTTCGCGACGTTCCTCGGCACCATGGGCCTGCCGCACGTGCTGGTCCGCTTCTACACCAACCCGGACGGCAAGGCGGCGCGGCGCACGGCGTTGCACGTGCTCTACCTGCTGGGCCTGTTCTACATCTTCCCGACGGTGCTGGGCGTGCTGGCGCGGCTCTACCTCCCGCAGCTCCTGGTGACCGGGCGGACGGACGCGGCGGTGCTGATGCTGCCGGAGACGATGCTGCCGAACCTCGGTGGTCAGATCGTCGGCGCGATCGTCGCGGCGGGTGCGTTCGCGGCGTTTCTTTCGACCAGTTCGGGACTCGTGGTGTCGGTCGCCGGCGTCGTTTCGACGGACATCATGCCGGGCAAGGTTCGTGACTTCCGGTGGGCAACTGTGTTCACGGGACTGGTCGCAATTGGCCTCGCATTGCTTTTGCCGCGTTCTGACGCGTCACTGACCGTGGCGATGTCATTCGCATTGGCGGCCTCGACCTTCTGCCCGCTTCTCGTGCTCGGCATCTGGTGGAGGGGACTCACCTGGGTGGGCGCGGTGTGCGGGCTCGTGGTCGGCGGTGGCATGGTCATCACGGCTCAGGTCGTCAGCGTCGTCAGCTCGTACACCGGCCGCTGGGCGCCCGCGTTCATCACCCAACCTGCGCTGATCACCGTTCCGATCGCGTTCATGACCATGATCGTGGTCAGCAAGGCGACCCGCAGACGGGTGCCGCCGGACGTGAGCCAGATCCTGCTGAGACTGCACGCGCCGGACCCGCTGGGCTTCATCCGGGACCGCGACGTCGCCCGCTTCGGGACCGCCGAGGAGAAGGCCAGAATGGCCGACGACAAGCGCAGGGGAGCTGGTCGAACACTCTGAGTGACCACCGTTTCAAATGGGTGAAAATTGGTCACTCGAATCGGTGAACGGTGATTCCGGTCACGCAGAGTGCCCTTCGTCTACGCATACTGACCGTTCGTCGCATCACCCGACTGCTGGGCGCAACGGCACGAACGGGGCCTTACCTGAGTGACTCAAGTCTCCATACGGTTCCTGACCAAGAACGGACCGCACCTGGAGGCATTACGTGCACGTCACGTTGCTGACACCTACGACGAGTACCGCGAGGAGGGGCCTGTGAGCAGCGTCGAACACACCCCGTCTGAGTCGGCCCCAGACGCACAGAAGTGGGCCGACGTCCAAGCGAGCGCTGACTTCACCGAGCTGAAGCAACGACTGCGCAAGTTCGTGTTCCCCGTCTCCGGACTGTTCCTCGCTTGGTACGTGTTGTACGTCCTGCTGGCGGACTACGCGCACGACTTCATGTCCACCAAGGTGCTGGGCAACATCAACGTCGGGCTCATCTTCGGCCTGCTGCAGTTCGTGTCGACGTTCGTCATCACGACGCTGTACGTGCGGCACGCCAACAAGAACCTCGACCCGCTCGCGGAGAAGCTCCGCAACGAGATCGAGGGAGACGGCAAGTGAACGAGTCCAGCCCGATCCTCAACATCAGCATCTTCGGTGTCTTCGTCCTGATCACGCTGTTCGTGGTCATCCGGGCGAGCCGCAACACCAAGACCGCTGCCGACTACCTCGCCGCCGGTCGCGCGTTCACCGGCCCGCAGAACGGCATCGCGATCGCGGGTGACTACCTGTCCGCGGCGTCGTTCCTCGGCATCGCGGGTGCCATCGCGCTGAACGGCTACGACGGCTTCCTCTACTCCATCGGCTTCCTGGTGGCGTGGCTCGTCGCGTTGCTGCTGGTCGCGGAGCTGCTGCGGAACACCGGCAAGTACACGATGGGCGACGTGCTGAGCTTCCGGATGCGCCAGCGTCCGGTCCGCGCCGCAGCGGCCACGTCGACGATGGCGGTCTCGTTCTTCTACCTGCTGGCCCAGATGGCCGGTGCCGGTGGTCTCGTCGCCCTGCTGCTCGGCATCACGGGCACCGGTGGCCAGGCCCTGGTCATCGCCGTGGTCGGCGCCCTGATGATCGCCTACGTCCTCATCGGCGGCATGAAGGGCACCACCTGGGTGCAGATCATCAAGGCCGTCCTGCTGATCGCCGGTGCGGGCATCATGACCGTCTGGGTGCTCGGCAAGTACGGCTTCAACCTGTCGTCGCTGCTCGGCGCCGCTGTCGACGCCGCGCCCAAGGCCGGCGAGAAGCTGCTCGGCCCCGGCCTGCAGTACGGCAAGACCGGCACCTCGCAGCTCGACTTCCTGTCGCTGGCCCTCGCCCTGGTCCTCGGCACCGCGGGTCTGCCGCACATCCTGATGCGCTTCTACACCGTGCCCACGGCCAAGGAAGCCCGTCGTTCGGTCGTGTGGGCGATCTGGCTGATCGGCATCTTCTACCTGTTCACCCTGGTCCTGGGTTACGGCGCCGGCGCGCTCGTCGGTCCCGACGCGATCAACGCGGCTCCCGGCAAGGCCAACTCGGCCGCGCCTCTGCTCGCGCTCGAACTGGGTGGTCCGATCCTGCTCGGCCTGATCGCGGCGGTCGCGTTCGCGACGATCCTCGCGGTCGTCGCAGGCCTGACGATCACGGCGTCGGCGTCGTTCGCACACGACATCTACGCCAACATCATCAAGAAGGGCAACGGGAACGACGACGAGGACAAGACCGACGAGGTCAAGGTCGCTCGCATCACCGCGATCGTCATCGGTCTCGTGTCCATCGGTGGTGGCATCGTCGCCAACGGCCAGAACGTCGCGTTCCTCGTGGCGCTGGCGTTCGCGGTCGCGGCCTCGGCGAACCTGCCGACGATCCTCTACTCGCTGTTCTGGAAGAGGTTCAACACCTCGGGCGCGCTGTGGAGCATCTACGGCGGTCTGATCGTGACGATCACCTTGATCATCCTGTCGCCCGCCGTCTCCGGCACGCCGACCTCGATGTTCAAGAACGTCGACTTCCACCTGTTCCCGCTGTCGAACCCCGGCATCGTCTCGATCCCGGTCGCGTTCCTGCTCGGCTACGTCGGCACGATCCTTTCGAAGGACAAGGCCGACCCCGCCAAGCAGGCCGAGATGGAGGTCCGCTCCCTCACGGGTGCGGGCGCCGAGAAGGCCATCGCGCACTAACCCCTTGCACCACCGGAAACGGGCCGTCCTTCACGGGGGCGGCCCGTTTTTCGTTTGTGCAACCCTGGGCCCGCCGTGCGCGTATTGCACGCGACTGCGGCAAGAGCTTGGGGGACCGGAGTGCGACGAGACGAAGAGTTCTCGGAGTTCTTCCAGAGCAGGTTCGACTGGGGAAGGCGCACGGCGTACGCGTTGTGCGGCGACTGGTCGGAAGCGGAAGAGCTCGCACAGAACGCTTTCGTGAAGGCGTATGCGAAATGGCCGAGCGTGCGGCGCGACAGTGCCGACGCCTACGTGCGGATGATCCTCACCCGCCTGTTCCTGGACACGAAGCGGAGGGTGCGTGGACGTGAGCACCCGGTCGCCGACGTGCCGGAACGCGGCGTCGCCGGTGGGTTCGGCGAGCCCGACTCCCAGCTGCACCGGGCGTTGCAACAGGTGCCGCCCAAGCAACGAGCGGTGCTCGTGCTGCGGTACGTGCACGACCTGTCCATCGAGCAGACAGCCGCTGAACTGGGCTGTTCCGAGGGCAACGTGAAGAGTCAGTCAGCAAGGGGGTTGTCGGCGCTCCGCGAGGCGTACGGCCGCCCGGTCGAATCGGAGAGTGCCTCATGAGGATCGAAGACGAGCTGCGCGGAGCTCTCGACGTGCCCGCGCCGCCACCCGTCACCCAACTGGAAGACGTGCTCAAGCTCGGCAGACGCGAGGTCGCGGTGCGCCGGGCGGGAATCACGGGAAGTGTGCTGGCCGTCGTCGCGGTGATCGCGCTCGGGGCCGTGGTCTGGCCGTTCGGGTCGCGAGGCGGCACCGACCCGCTGAACTGGGCACGAGCCCCCCAGCCGCAGGAGCAGGTCGCCGACCCTCCCCGGGACAGCCGGGCCTGCAGCGAGAACTCGAACCCGCCGCCCACGTCCAGCCCGGCAGGCGAGATCCTGGCGCGCGCGCAGACGGACGTGTGGCTGGACCTGGTCCATGCGGCGCTGCCGAACCGGAGGGTCGAGCAGCGGTTCGTCGAGGAAGGCCTCGCCCGCGCGTTCACCGTCGACGTCGGCACGACGGCGACCGTGCGGTTCGTCCGGGTGCGGTTCGACGGACTCACCCCGTCCGCCGCGGCCGACCAGGCACTGTGGGCGACCGGCGGATGCGCCCCACCCCGCCGGACCACCAACGCCGACGGCACCGTGTTCCAGCTCTACGACGCCGCTCCGACGGGTCAGGCCCTGTACGTCTTCCGCGCCGACGGCCGCTCGGTGCGGATCGAGCAGACCAGCGTCACGGCGGAGGCCGGCTCGCTCCCGCTGGGCGAGGGGGACTTCGTGAAGCTCGGGGCAGCCGTCGCGGAGGTGCTCTGAGGGTGGACCCGTGCCGGAGGTTCACGTCCGTGCAACCTCCGGCATGGGAACATCTACGACGTGACTGTTCCAAGCGTGGGTATCGCCGACGTTCCTGCCCAGATGCCCGAGGGCGCCGTCCTGCTGGACGTGCGCGAGCAGGACGAGTGGGACGCGGGCCACGCGCCCGGCGCCGTGCACATCCCCATGAGTGAGATCACCGCCCGCCGCGAAGAGGTGCCGAACGACGTGCAGCTCTACGTCGTGTGCCGCGCCGGTGGCCGCTCCGCCCGCGTGACCCAGTACCTCAACGAGAACGGCTGGGAGGCCGTCAACGTCGAGGGCGGCATGCAGCACTGGGACGCCGCCGGCCGTCCGCTCGAAGGCGGCACCGACGGCGCGGAACCCCAGGTCATCTGACCGTGCAGCCGCTGCAGCCGATGCGCGTGGACTGGGTGGCGACTCCGCCACCCGGTGCGTACCCGCAGCCGTCGCGCCGGTCGCAGCGGCAGTCCTACGGCGGTCCGCCGAACTACCCGGTCCCGCCGCGGTGGGGCTTCCCGCTGCTCGCGTGGCGCTGGCCGACCGCGGTGCCGGGTGCCAAGGAGACGGCGAACTCCGTCGACAACGTCCGCCGCTGGGCCAGGATCACGCAGAACACGCTGTTCGTGATGGCCGTCCTCGCCGCGTGGGCGGCCGGCTCCGAGATCTGGCGCTACGTGCTGGTCGCGCAGAGCCGCTACGGCGCGTTGTCCCCGACGGTCGTGAACACGTCCGACGCGATGGTGGTCGCGTCCGGTCTGCTCTACTTCGCCGCCGTGCTCGTGGTGGCGGTCCCCGTCGTGATGTGGTTGTGGCGGGCCCGGAACGTGGCCGCGAGCCTCGCGGGTTACGGACCGTCGCGCTCGGGCGTCGTCGCTCTGCTCCTGCTCCTCGTGCCAGGGGTGAACCTCGTGGTGCCCGGTTCGGTGCTCGCGGAACTCGAACACGCGGTGGCCCGCCGTCCGGCCGACCAACGCCCGCAGCCGTCGAAGGTGCTGCGCTGGTGGTGGGGTTTCTGGGTCGCCGCCGGTCTGCTCTTCTGGATCGAGGTGCTCTGGATCTTCCGGGACAGCACGCAGGCCCGCGCGGACGGCATCCTGGTGCACGCGCTCGCCGACCTGGTGCTCGCCGGTCTGGCCGTGACGTCTCTGCTGGTGGTCCGCCGAATCACGACGTTGATGCTGCCGGTGGACGCGGCGTCCGTCCGGCTGATGCGCGTGGTCGAGGTCAAGGACGCTCCCGAGCCGCCGCTGCGGGCCGTCCGCGCCTCCGGTTCGCCCCGCTGAGTTCAGCCGACGTTCGTCCTCGCGGACCTTCCGGCGCCGTTGCGCGAGTGCCAGGTTGGGTTCATGCGGACACTCATCGGGGCTCTGGTGATCGCAATGGCCATCCCAGGCGTCGCCCAGGCACACCACCGGGACTTCGACCTCCAGGCACACCGCGGCGGAATCGGCCTGACGGTCGAGAGCACGCTCAAGGCGTTCGGCAAGGCACTCGAACTCGGCGTGACCACCCTGGAACTGGACATCCAGATCACCCGCGACGGCCGTGAGGTCATCACCCACGACCGCAAGACGAACCCGGCGAAGTGCCTCGACACCAAGCCCGCGTTCCCCGGCGACCCGGAGTTCCCGTACGCCGGCAAGTACGTGAAGGACCTGACGTTCGCCCAGGTCAGGACCCTGGACTGCGGCAGCACGCGCTGGTCGCAGTACCCGGACCAGGAACTCGCGCCCGGCGCCCGCATGCCCACCCTCGCCGAACTCTTCGACCTGGCCCGCAAACACCGCGCGTGGGGCGTCCGCTTCAACATCGAGACCAAGGTGGAAGCCGCCGCGCCACACGAAACGGCCCCGCGCGAGCAGTTCGTGCGACGCGCCGTCCAGGAGATCCGCCGCTCCGGCTTCCTGCCGAACGTGACCATCCAGTCGTTCGACTGGGGCACCCTGATGCTGATGCGCCGCACCGAACCGCGCCTCCCGCTGGTCGCCCTGACCCAGCCCGAGTTCCTGCGCCCCGGCTCGCCGTGGACGGGCGGCCTCGAACTGGCCGACTTCGGCGGCAGCGTGGCTCGGGCCGTGAAGTCCTTCGGCGCGTCCGCCCTGTCCCCGGTGCACGGCAACCCGCAGAACGGCAAGGTGGGCGACCCGGACTACGTGCCGTTCACGACGCGCGCCTTGGTGCAGGACGCGCATCGCCAGGGCCTCAAGGTGATCCCGTGGACCACCAACGACCCGGCGACGATGAACAAGCTGATCGACGACGGCGTGGACGGCATCATCACCGACTACCCGGACCGCCTGCGCGACGTGATGAAGGAGCGCGGCTTCAAGCTCCCGCGCAAGCATCACCGGTTCGGCTGATTGCTGTAACTCCCGTTCGTTTCGGTCCGAAGTCTTGGGCATGGCGCAGGACATGGGACACGCGAACGACCTCCTGAAGGCGATCAAGGAGTTCTTCGGGGCCTACCTGCCGGCCTGGCTGGTGACCCCGGTCATCGCCATCGGCCTGTTGTTGTTTCTCTTCAAGTACTTCGGTGTCGCCCAGTCCATCGGCCGCGGCTGGCGCCTGCTGCGGACCAAGACCGACAGGCGGCGAGCCCTGCGCCGCGCGCGGTTCGCCGACCACGTCGAGAGCCAGATGCGCCGCCTCGGTGAGAAGGAGGAGTGGCGCGACCACCGCTACGCCGAACTGGAGGCGGAGCTGGAGGTCACCGGCCGCCGCGGGGCACGCCTGTTCCGCCGGACACCGCGGAACTCGCTCAAACGCGTGTCCTCGCTGTCCGATGCGTTGGAGGAGTGCAAAGACCGCATCGTGCTGCTCGAAGGAGAACCGGGCTCCGGCAAGAGCGTCGCCATGCGTCACCTCACCCAACGCATGGCGCGCAGGGCGATGCGCCGCCCGAGCGAGTCCACCGTCATCCCGATCTACGTGAATCTCAAGACCTTCCAGCCTGCTGCGAAGCCGACCGCGGAGGACGTCCGCGCGTTCGTGATCGCGTCGATCAACGCGGCGCGCGACCGGGACATCGCGCAGTTCCTGGAGGAGGAGTTCGACCTGGGCATGCGCGAGGGAGGCTGGCTCTTCCTGTTCGACTCCTTCGACGAGATCCCGGAAATCCTCAGCGCCACCTCCGCGAACAAGGCCATCGAGGCTTACGCCGACGCCGTCCACGACTTCCTGCACGGCATGAACAACTGCCGCGGCGTGGTGGCGAGCCGCGAATTCCGCGGCCCAGGCCGAGCCTCGTGGCCGACGTTCACCGTGGTTCCGCTCTCGAACGAACGCCGTCGGCTGCTGGTCAGGAACGCCGACCTCCCGCACGACGTCGAAACTCGCCTGCTGACCGACCTCCCGCACGCCGAAGTGGCCGTCCAGCAGATGTCCGGCAACCCGCTGTTCCTGGGCCTGTTGTGCGAACACATGAGGCAGGGCAACGACTTCCCGACCAACGTGCACGTGGTGCTGGAGACCTACATCAAGCACCGCTTCGACCGCGACACCGAACTCGTCCGCGGCAACTTCGGTGTGAGCAGCGAGGACGTCCGCCTGGTGGCGGAAGAACTGGCCTTCCTGATCGCCTCCCGTCACTCCCTGGGCCTCGACGTCCCCAAAGGCCAGGCCGTAGAGCTGCTCGTGGAGAGCCTTCGCCGCCCGTCGGACCACCTGGCTCGCGCGCTGGAAGCGTTGGTGTACACCAAAATCGCGCGCACCGGCGCCGACGACACCAGCGTGACGTTCTCCCACCGGCGGTTGCAGGAGTACTTCGCGACCTGCGTCGTGATCCGCGAGCCCGATCGCGTGCCGGTGCACGACCTGCTCACCAGCGGGCGGTGGCGGGAGACGTCGGTGACGATCCTGCAGACGCAGGTTGCCGGCCGTTCGTCGCGTCTGATGGAGGAAGCGGTCCGGATGCTGCCTTCGGAGCTGCCCGCCGTCACGGAGCTCGGGTTCGAGTGGCCACCTGGGTTGTTGCACCTGCTGGGGATTCTGGCCGAGGGCGGGGTGTCGTTGCCTGCGGCC
Source organism: Lentzea sp. JNUCC 0626 (assembly GCF_043632865.1). Lineage (NCBI taxonomy): Bacteria > Bacillati > Actinomycetota > Actinomycetes > Pseudonocardiales > Pseudonocardiaceae > Lentzea > Lentzea sp. JNUCC 0626. The sequence continues at coordinate 7,180,161 of NZ_CP171635.1, read as the reverse complement.
AGCGCACTGTTGAAGAAGGCCTCGGCCGAGGGCACCCTGGTCGATCGCAAGTGGGCGCTGGAAGTGTGTTCCGTCGCGGATGCGGACACCTGCAGGGAACTGCTGGCCAATGCCTTCGCGAGTGAGAGCGACTGGCTGCGGCAGGAAGCGTTCCGGCAGATGCGCAGGGTTCCGCTGCTGGCGGACGGGCTGCGGAACGAGGTTCGAAAGATGCTCGTGGATCTGAGCTTCGCGGGCACGCTCAGGCGTCAACGCCGTGCTGTGTTCGCTCAGGTGCGGAGAATGCCCGATCCGAAGATGTTCGAGCGGACGTTGCGGTTGTTGCTGATCGGCCCGTACGTGCACGCCGTCGTCGTCGTGATCGTCGTACTCGCGTTGATGCAGATCGCATGGACTTTGGAGGGGAAGTGGCTGTTGCTCCCGATACCTTCCGTGTTCCTGATTGCGCTTTATCCGGTAGCTCGTCTACTGGTCTGCAGATGGTCGATATTGACACTGCGGACTTGGTCCCCTGAGTCGCTGCTTCGAGGCGGGATCTACCTGGCTTCGCTTCTTGCAATGCTGGCAATCGGGTCTGTTTCGGTCATTTTTTGATCGTAAAACTATTTCTAGTGAATCCGGTTCTGGGTGCTGTCGCGCAGCTCGTGTTTGCGTTGGCGCTGGTTAGTCCTGTGCTTTCGTTGTATTTTGCAAGGTTTGGTCCGAGGGGTGCGCTGGCGATGTGGGCGAGATTGTGTGCGCAGTTGAAGCGGGGTGCAGTCCTTCGAGCGATCATTCTTTCCGGTGCTGTGATGACAGTGCTCTTCGTCTCGGTTATTTATGCGATACCATATCTGAAGTGGCTCGTCCAGCAAGATGAGATCATGGCTTTGATCTTTGTCGTGCTCGTGATTGTTATTGCTCTGATGGCGAGGGGTTTGATTCCCGAGTTTGTTGCTGGTTTGCGTGAGGTTCGCTCTGACCTTCGTGTCATGATGCTTTTTCGGCGCAGGTTGGATCAGGGGAATATTTCGCTGCAAGAAATTAGTGGGCATCTTCTTGCGTTGCACACGGCGCAAGCTGCGTACATGACATTCTTTGAAATGTACAGGCGTGATGTGGGCTGGTCGGACGATGTGATCAGATATCTTCAGGGGGTGATCAGGGCGATCGAGTCGCCTGAGTCCACTCCGAAGCCGCTTCCCCGTGAAATGTTCCTCTTCTGCTGGACTTGCAACGCTGCCGTTCTGGATCAGCTCAGCATCCTCATCGCCACCCAGCTCAAGAAGGCCGAAGCTACCCCGCGCTGAGCGGCAACGAGTGCAGGCCGCGGATCACGAACTCGGCCCGCCGGTTCGGCTCCTCGGCCAGCACCACCCCGGGCAACTTCCGGTGCAACGAGGACAAAGCCGCCTCCACCTCGATCCGAGCCAACGGCGCCCCGAGGCAGTAGTGGATGCCCATCCCAAATCCGAGGTGCTGGTTCTTCTCCCGCCCGATGTCCAAAGCATCCGGTCGCTCGAACACCAACGGATCCCGAGCAGCAGCGCCAAGAAGAGCCGCGATCTTCTCCCCAGGCTCGATCACGTGGCCGGCGATCTCAACCCGCTCGGTAGCCGTGCGCTCAAAGAGCTGCAACGGCGAGTCAAAACGAATGAGCTCTTCAACGGCCGTGGGCATCAAGGCCGGCGAAAGCCGCTCCCACTGCGACCTGTGCTGCATCAGCGCGTACACCCCGTTGCCGATGACGTTGACCGTCGCCTCGTGCCCAGCCATCAACAACAACACAGCGGTGGCAACGAGTTCGTCCTCGGTGAGACGAGCACCATCGGTATCGGTGACAGCGACCAGGTCGGACACGAGGTCGGCACCGGGGGAGACGCGGCGCAGGGCGATCAGCTCGCGCAGGTAAGCGACGAACTCGGTCGCGGCACGCTCGGCGGCTGCCTGCTGATCCGCAGGCAAGCCGTACTCGTACATCTTCACGATGGCGTTCGACCAGGGCTGGAGCAGGTGGCGGTCCAGGCCGGGGACGCCCAACAACTCCGCGATCACCTCGACCGGCAGGGGCGCGGCCACGTGGGCGAGCAGGTCGGCCTGGCCCTGGTCCTTGATCTTCTCGGCCAGTTCGTCGACCAACCGGTCTGCCAGGTCGGCCACCCACGGGCGGAGGCGTTCGACGTGGCCTCGGCCGAACGCGGCGGCGACCAGGCGGCGCAGGCGGGTGTGGGTCGGTGGTTCGTTCTCCAGCAGTGAGTTGCGGTGCAGGAGGTTGAACGACATGAACTGCTCGACCGGCTTCACGTCCGACCAGATGCGGCCCAGCGAGCGGTGTCGCAGGACGGCGGAGCAGGCGGCGTGCGAGACGGCTACGGCTACGCCCATCTGCTCGTGGTGATGCACCTCACCGGCTTCGCGCAGGGCGGCGAAGGCCGGGTACGGGTCGGCGATGAACGCGGGATCGCGCTGGTCGAACGTCACAAGGCGGGACGGTAAGTCGCGATCGGCGTTTCGTCCACGTCCATTTGATTGATGACTCAAATTGTTGCGGAGACCGTATCGTTCGGGTTGTGCAGCAGCCTGCCGTCGTCGCGCACCGTGGCGCGTCCACAGACCGTCCCGAGCACACCATCGGCGCGTACGAGCTCGCGCTCAAAGAAGGTGCAGACGGGCTTGAATGCGACATTCGCCTGTCCAAGGACGGCGAGATCGTGTGTGTGCACGACCGCACGCTCACGCGCACCTCCAACGGCCGTGGCACCGTGAGCGCACTCACGCTGGAAGAGCTCCAAAGACACGACTACGGCAGCTGGCACCGACACGGCCAACCGGCTGAGCTGCTGCTGCTCGACCAGCTGCTGGACCTCGTCAAGGGCACCAACGTCACCCTTTTCGTCGAGACCAAGCACCCGGTCCGCTACCGCAACGAGGTCGAGCGCAAGCTCGCGGAAGCGCTGAAAAGGCACAACCTCGGCACCCAGATCGTCATGATGTCCTTCTCGCCGACGGCCGTCGAAGCCTTCCGCGGGCACGCGCCGGACATCCGCACGGTGCTGCTGCTCGACCGCCTCGGCCGGTACAGGTCCGGCGCCCTGCCCCAGTTCGCCGACTACACCGGGCCCGGCGTGCACCTGTTGCGCAACGACCCGGGGTACGTCGATCGGGCCCGGCGTGCGGGCCACGAGACGTACGTGTGGACGGTGGACAGCGCCGAGGACGTCGCCCTGTGCCGTGACCTGGGGGTCCGCTACCTCGCGACGAACGCCCCGGCGAACACCCGCCGCCTGCTGACGGCTAACTTGGCCACCTAGCAAAGCCTGAGCACGAGGAGGGCCAAGGTGGCCAAGCGGACCGCGGTCAAGGACGCACCGAAGGACGGGATCAACCCGAAGCAGCCCTGCCCGTGCGGGTCCGGCAAGCGCTACAAGGCCTGCCACGGCGCGCCTGGTGGTGCTGCGGACGTGATCGTGTCGCGGCCGTTCGAGGGGCTTGCCGCCGAGTGCGAGTTGATCGCGCTGCGCGAGTTCGTGCCGTCGGCCGTCGTGAAGCTGCCGCTCAAGGACGGGCGTGAGGTCACGCTCGCGACCGTGCTGCCGATGGCCGCCGCCGGGTTGATCCGCGGCGACGACGTGCCGTTCGTGGGTCTTCAGGTGCAGACGCGGTCCGGCGACATCAGCCGCGACCTCGCGCGGGCCGTGCGGTGGGCGCAGGACGCGAAGACCGGGGACGTGCTGCCGGTGGTCGGGCCCGACAACGGGGAGAACCCCGGCCGGTTGCAGGACCTGCTCGACGTCGACGCCGACATCACGCCCGTGCTGCACACCGACTTCATCTGGTGGATGCCGGAGGGCACGGAACCGACGGGTGACGTCGCGTTGTCGCTGGAGCGGGCGAACGCCGCGATCCTGCCGACCGAACGCCTCGACGCGCCCGGCGTGAAGGCCGCCTACTGGGTCGACGCGGGGGACAAGGCGCACCTGCGCTGGGTTCGTCCCGAGGCCGAGGAGAAGTTGCTGGACGCGATGGCCCGCCTGGCCGCGCGCGGTGAACTCGACCTCGGTGAGGGCTCGCGCTACGCCGGGTCGTTCCGCGCGCACGGCCTGCTCGTGCCGGTGTGGGACCTCGACCGCGAGATGCACGCCCGCGAGTGGGCGGACCCGGCCGAGGCGCTGGGCAAGCGCTTGCTGGAGGCGCTGGCCTCCGACGAGCAGCTGTCCGACGCCGAGCGTCGCGCCCGCGAGGGCCTGCGGGGACGTCAGATCACCCTCCGCTAGTCCACAGGTTGTCCACAAGGTTGTGCACAGGGAGCTGTGGATAAGTGCTGCTGCACATCATCACGACGGCCGGCTGGGACGCTGCCCAGTCGGCCGGGGCCGTTGTCCCCAACGAGGGTGACGAGTTCGTGCACTGCTCCGACCGGGGCGTCGTGCACGTGTCGGCCGGGAAGTTCTTCTGCGGGCAGAGCGGCCTGTTGCTGCTGGTCATCGACCCGAAGGTGATCGAGGCTCCGGTCCGGTGGGAGCCGGTGGCCGACTCGCCGCTGTGGTTCCCGCACGTCTACGGCCCGATCCCGGTCGCGGCCGTCACCGAGGTGCACGAGTTCCCCGCCGAACCGGACGGTTCCTTCGTACTTCCGGACGCCGTTGCCGTTCTGTGATTGAGTGGGGCAACCGTCCCGCACCCTCGGGCGTGGACTCCCCGTAGGCAGTTCGCTGTCTTTGGGGAGGGGGTGCCGTGACGGCAGTGCTGGGTGTGGACTTGGCCGCCGACCGCGGCGGGGGAAGAGCGGAAACCGTGGGGGATTTCGCGGAGTTCGTGCGCGTGTCCATGCCAGGTCTCCTGCGCTACGGCCACGCGCTGACCGGCAACCCGCACGACTCGGCCGACCTGGTGCAGGCGGTGCTCGAGAAGGTCGGCTCCCGCTGGGCCGTGGTGCAGCGCAAGGGCGACGACCCGCTCGCCTACGTCCGCCGGGCGATGGCCAACACGCACATCAGCGTCTGGCGCAGGCGTCGCCGGGAGAGCCTCGTGCCCGACTTCCCCGACGTCGGGGCCGTGGCTCCCGAGCTGAGCCGGCTAGACAACGAACCCCTCTGGCAGGCCCTGCGGGAACTCCCGCCGCGCCAGCGTGCCGTGATCGTGCTGCGTTATTACGAGAACCTCTCCGAAGCCGAGATCGCACACGCGCTCGGCATCTCGTGCGGCACGGTCAAGAGCCAGAGCAGCAAGGCGATGGCGAGTCTTCGAACACGCCTGGGAAAGGACTGACCCGTGGACGACCTCGACGACGAGCTGAGGAAGCTCTTCAGCGACGATCGGCTGGACGTCCACTCCGCGCCGATCACGACCGAAGCGGTGGTGGCCGGGGCCACCCGCCGCAGGCGCCGCCGCGCCGCCGTCACGGGCGCGTTCGCCGTGGTGGCCGTGGTGGGTGCCGCCACCGGCCTGATCGGCCTGCACGCCGCACGCCAGGACGAGACGATCGGCGCGTTGCTGACGACGTCCTCCACGGCCGCCACCACGACACCTCCGCCGGTGTCCGCCGGCTCCGCCACGTCGGCCGCGTCGTCGACCGCGACGGCCGGGGTGCCGTCGAACGGCAGCGGTGCCCCCAACCCGAACACCAAGCAGGGGGGCACGACCACCACGAAGCCCCTGCCCAACTCGTCCGTGCCGCCCAAGGCCGAGGCGCAGGTGGGCCAGCTCGGGTCGCTCGCGCTCGGGATGTCCGAGGCCGACGCGCTGGCGACCGGCGCGCTGATCGAGCCGGGCAGCCCGGCGGACGCCGAGAACCGCTGCAAGAACTACGCGACCAGGTCGAACCCCGCCGACAACGCGATCGTCGTCTCGCCCGTCCGTGGCATCGTCCGGATCACGCTGCCCGACGCGGTCAAGACGCCCAAGAACGTCGGCAAGGGCTCGAAGGTGGCGGACGTGAAGGTCGCCTACGCCAACGCCGTGCAGACCGCGACCAGGACGACCGCGAAGATGGCCGCGACGCCGCCGTGGACGTACGTCTTCGAGACCAGCGGTGACACGGTGACGCAGGTGTTCATGCGCCTCGACGCCAACGACTGCACCTCGGTCTGACAGGGCTGCCGGAAAAATCTTGGCAGCCGATGTCGAGAACCGCGTTTCGGCTCCGTCCCCGGGGTGGAAGTGACCAGGATGGGTCGCACCAGCACCGAGGGAGACACCAGAGATGGCCAAGTACCTGCTGCTCAAGCACTACCGCGGCGCTCCTGAGCCGATCAACAACGTCTCGATGGACCAGTGGTCGCAGGACGAGATCACCGCGCACATCAAGTACATGAACGACTTCGCGGACAAGCTCAAGGAGACCGGCGAGTTCGTCGACGGTCAGGCGCTCGAGCAGACCGGCACGTGGGTCCGCTACGACGGCGAGGGCCGCCCGCCGGTCACCGACGGTCCGTTCGCGGAGACGAAGGACCTGATCGCCGGGTGGATGATCCTCGACACCGACACCTACGAGCGGGCGCTCGAACTGGCCGGGGAACTGTCGGCGGCGCCGGGCAAGGACGGCAAGCCGATCCACGAGTGGCTGGAGATCCGGCCGCTCTACGGCAACGCCCCGACGATCACGGAGTGACGGGTGGACGAGGCACTGCTCAGGAGCCTCACGCCGGCCGTGCTCGGCATCCTCGTCCGCCGCGGAGCAGACTTCGCGGCGGCCGAGGACGCCCTGCAGGACGCGCTGGTGGAGGCGGTGAAGGCGTGGCCGGACGATCCGCCGCGCGACCCGAAGGGCTGGCTCGTCACGGCGGCGTGGCGGAAGTTCCTCGACGCGACGAGGTCGGACACCGCGCGCCGCCGCCGTGAGGACGTCGTCACCGCCGAACCTGAGCAGGGCCCGTCCCCCGACACCGACGACACGCTCCAGCTCTACTTCCTGTGCGCGCACCCGTCGCTCACGCCGTCGTCGGCCGTCGCGCTGACGCTGCGGGCCGTCGGCGGGCTGACCACGAAGCAGATCGCCCAGGCCTACCTGGTGCCGGAGGCGACGATGGCCCAGCGCATCAGCCGGGCCAAGAAGACCGTCGGCGACGTGCGGTTCGACCAGCCCGGCGACGTCGCGACCGTGCTGCGCGTGCTCTACCTCGTCTTCAACGAGGGCTACTCCGGTGACGTCGACCTGGCGGCGGAGGCCATCCGGCTCACCCGCAGGCTCGCGACCGAGATCGACCACCAGGAGGTCTCCGGGCTGCTCGCGCTGATGCTGCTGCACCACGCCCGCCGTGCGTCGCGGACGAGGGACGGCAACCTGGTGCCGCTCGCCGAGCAGGACCGCGGCCAGTGGGACACGCGGCTCATCGCGGAGGGCGTCGAGATCCTCCAGGCGGCGCTCGCGAAGGACCGGCTGGGCGAGTTCCAGGCGCAGGCGGCGATCGCGGCACTGCACGCGGACGCGCCCGTGGCCGAGGAGACCGACTGGGTGCAGATCGTCGAGTGGTACGACGAACTGCTGGCCCTCAACGAAAGTCCCGTCGTGCGGCTGAACCGCGCGGTGGCCGTGGGCGAGGCGGACGGGCCGCGCGCCGGGCTGAAAGCGTTGGCGGAACTGGACGAATCATTGCCCCGCCACTCGGCCGTGGCCGCTTACCTCCACGAGCGCGACGGCGACCTCCGAACGGCCGCGCGCCTTTACGCCGAGGCCGCCGGGAAAGCTTCGAACGTCGCCGAGCGGGATTACCTCACCCGCCAGGCCGCTCGGCTGAACAACTGAAAAGGCCCGCCACCCGAATGGGTTAGGCGGGCCTTTGTGATCAGGCACTCAAGCGTGCGAAGGAAAACTTCAGAGCGCTCCACCGGCGGCGCTCGGGGCACCCGAGTCGGCACCTTCGTCACCCACGTGCTCGCGGGTCAGGAACGTCTCCACGTAGAACATGTTGCCGTCCGCGCGGTCCATGATCGTGAGCAGCGTCTTCATCGAGGAGACCTCCTCGACCTGCTCCTTCAGGAACCACTGCAGGAACTGCTCGCCGATGTAGTCGCCCTCCTCGCGGGCGGCCTTGGCGAGCGCGATGATCTGGTCGGTGACCTGCTGCTCCTGGGCCAGCGCCAGCGAGACGAGGTCGCGCGGCGACTTGAACTCGTTGAGCGGCGTCTCCAGGCCGGGGATCGTCACCGGGATGTCGTTGTCCATCAGGAACTGGACGATCATCATCGCGTGGTTGCGCTCTTCGAGAGCCTGCTTGTAGAAGTGCGACGCGAGTCGCGGAAGGTCCTCGTTGTCGAACCACACCGCGAGCGCGATGTACTGCTGCGAAGCGGAGAACTCGTTGCCGACCTGAGCCTGCAGGAGCTCGCGGAACTTCGACTTTCCGGACAGGATCTTCTTCACGTTCGAGGCCATGAGGAGTACGTTAACTCAAAACGATGACCTGCGCATTCCAGGAAAAGCTAACCTTTGTTTGGAAAGGTGATCCAAACAAAGGTTAGGCGTTCCTAAGAATCACACCAATGGGGCGCGGTCGATCGGGCACGACATGCAGCGGGGGCCGCCGCGGCCGGAGCCCAGTTCCGAACCGGCGATCCGCAGCACCTCGACGCCCTGGTCCTCCAGGCGCGCGTTCGTCTCGACGTTGCGTTCGTAGGCCACGACGAGACCGGGTGCGACGGCGAGGGTGTTGTTGCCGTCGTCCCACTGCTCGCGTTCGGCCGTGACGACGTCCAGGCCCGTGTCGATCACACGCAGCCGTTCGATGCCCATCGCCTCGGCGGCTGCCTCCAGGAACGGCACGGGGCCGTCCACGCGCACGCCCCCGTTGCCGTCGGACCGCAGCGGGTACGCCGTGAGGGAGTCGCTGATCGCCGGGTACATCACCACGGCGTCGCGGTCGACCATCGTGCAGACGGTGTCGAGGTGCATGGTGGCGCGTTCCTGGGCGATCGGCACCGCCAGCACCGTGTGCGCGAGGCCGTCCGCCAGGGCCGAGCGCGCGAACGACTCGGCGCCCGCCGGGGTGGTGCGCTCGCCGACGCCGATCGCGATCACGCCGGGGGCGAGCAGCAGCACGTCGCCGCCCTCCAGCGGCGCCGAGTGCGCGCCGTACGCGCGACCCGTGCGGCGGAACCGCGGGTGGTAGGCGTAGATCAGGTCCGTCAGCGTCGTCTCGCGGTCACGAGCGGGCAGCGCCAACGACGTGATGGCCACGCGGTCGCCGACCCACACCGACGAGTCGCGGGTGAAGAGCAGGTTCGGCAGCGGGTCGACGGCGAAGTCGATCGGCAGGTGCATCTTGCGCACCAGCGACGCGCCCTCGGCGGCGGGCAGCTCCTCGAACGTCATGCCGGTCATCAGCACCTGCGCGAGCTGCGGCGCGGGCAGCGAGGTGAGGTGGCTGCGCAGCGCGTCGGCCAGGTCGATGCCGAGGCGGCGCTCGTTGACGGCGCTGTGGACGCCGGCGATGCGCGCGCGGTTGTCCTCCAGCGCCTGCACCAGCACGTCCGCCAGCAGCAGGACCTCGACGCCCTTGGAGGTCAGCGTCGCGGCGAACGCGTCGTGCTCCTCCTGGGCGCGGCCGACCCACGGCACGCCGTCGAACAGCAGCTGGTCGTTGTTGCGCGGGGTGAGCCTCTTGAGCTCGTTGCCCGGCCGGTGCAGCAGCACCGTGCGCAACGGGCCGACCTCGCTGTCCACGCGGGGCGCGGCGTCCGGGAGTGCTTCCGTCTCAGCGATCGTGTGCGCAGTCACCGGTCGAGCGTAACCCTGAACAGCACAAATCGCCGCTCAGCGGCTCTGATTGGCAACGAATCGCATGGAATACCGAGCCAGACCCGCGAATCGTTAGGGCAACCAGCTGACTTTGCCTCGAAGTATTGTGTAACCGACGAACGCGACGACGTCGAGGATCGTGTGAGCGATCACCAACGGCCACAAACGCCTGGTCCGCTGCCAGTAGTACCCGAAGACCAGGCCCATCACGACGTTGCCGACGAACCCGCCGAAGCCCTGGTAGAGGTGGTACGACCCGCGCAGCACGGCGGCGGCCAAGAGTGCCGTGTACTGCCGCCACCCGAGCTGTTCCAGCCGCGTGATCAGGTACCCGACGACGAGCACCTCCTCCGCCCACGCGTTGCCGGCGGCGGCGAGGATCAACGCGACGCTCATCCACCACTGGTTGTCCAAAGTGGACGGCTGGACGGCGAGGTTCAGCCCGAGCGCCCACGCGGCGAAGTACAACCCCAGGCCGGGGATGCCGATGATCGCCGCGAGCCCCAGTGCACCGACCGAGTCGGCGAGCTTGCGCGTCCCGTCCAGGCCGATGACCTTGAGCTTGATCCCCGTGCGCCACAACAGGTACAGGCCGATGCCGCCCCACGCCGCCAGCTGCAGCACGCCCAGCAGCTGCGCCACCAGGTCCAGCAGGTCCGCGCGCGCCTGCGGGACGTTGATCGCGACGGACTGCTGGTTGAGCGGCGTCGGCTGCAGCAGGCTGTCGATCAACCGCACGAGACTGCGCAGTCCGGACAACCCGAGCGTCATGCTGAAGACGATCAGCAGCTCGATCTTGTACCCGCGCTTCTCGGCGTCGGGGATCACCGCAGGTTCGATCACCTGCGCGAGGCTACCGCTGGGACAGGAACGGACACCCCATCAACCGCCGCAGCTCCGCGGCGAGTTCCTGCGGCGTGCTGACCGGCTTCGAGAACGCGATCCGCACGTCGTGGTCGTCGCACTCGGCCTCGACCCGCAACCGCAGCCCGAACCGGTCGAGCCCGAGCGGCCGCACGTGCCCCGCCTGCAACTCCTCCGGCAGGTGCCGTGCGAGCTGCCCGACGACGTCCGAGTGCGCCACCTCCAAATGGCGCAACCAGTGGTCCTCGTTGCGGCAGAACGGATCCGGCTGCGCACTCGCGAACTGCTCGGGCCGGATCGACGAGGTGCCCTCGGCGTCCGCGATCACCATCGACGCGGGTGTGAGCCTCAGCACGGAGGCCCCGTGCCCGGCGTCCAGCAGCCGGTGGTCGGGCCGCACGTCGGCCACCGCGAGGATCTCGTCGCGCGCCTCCTTGCCGTCCAGCGCGGTCACCCATCCCGTGAGCCACAACAGCCCGCGCACCGGCTCGCGCAACGGCACCGGAGCCTGGTCGGCGATCTCCAGCATCGCCGTCACCTCTGCCCGCGGCGTCTGCCACAACTGCCCGACCAGCGGGTGTTCGTCCGCCAGCAGCAGGATCGTGGTGCCGCACGGGTGCACGTGGTGGAACAGCGGGCTGGTGCGCGTCCCGGACTGAGGAAGCAGCGCGGCCGCCCCGTGGCGCTCCGCGATCGTGCGGGCGCGTTCGGCCGCGTGCGGCGCCGGCGGGCGCTTGGTCTGGGTGTCGGTCACCGCTCCACCTCCTCGAAGGTTAGGCAAGCCTAACTTAGCTTCGCTCATCAAGGGAAGCATCACCTGTACCTTGGTCAGGTGGTCGTGCCCAACAAGCCGTCCACCGAGGTGACGGCGCTCGACGATCGGTGGACCCGGCACTGCGTCGCCCGGGCGAGCCGTCGCGCCCTGGTGTGGACGGTGGTCGCGGGTGCGGCCTTCGCGCTCCAGTTCCTGCTGGTACTGGTGTGGTCGTGGTCTTCGCCGGTGGCACTGGTGCTGCTCTTCTTCGCCGCGGCCGTGCTGTGGGTGGTGACACGTCGCCGTCCGGTGCGTTTACCGGAAGGTGAACCGTGGCATTTCGCCCATGTGCAGTGGGAAGGAGGGCGTCTGGTCGTGTTGAGCTCACCACCGCTTTTGCTGACCCTGCGCGTGGGGCCGTTGCTGCGTGGACGGATCGCGCGTCATCGGCGCGTGTGGTTCGTGCCGCCTGATCGACAGGGGAACACCGTCGTCACGTTCCGCGGGGTGCCGCAGCTGATTCCGGCGCGTGTGCGCAGATGATCCTGGAGACCTGGAGCGACACGTGTCTCGCGCGGGCCGACCGTCGCGCCGCCGGGTACATCGTCTTCGCGCTCGCCGTCCTCAGCGCCGTGCTGTTCGTCGGCTGGCTCTGGCTGATCGTGCTGTCCGTGCCGGTGGTGATCGAGTTGGCCGCACCCGGCATCCGGCACTTCGTCACGCGGCGGGGCACGATCGCGTTGATCGACCAGTTCCCGTGGCGGCCCGTCTCGGCGAGGTTCGTGCCCGGCCGGCGCATCGGGCGGTCGGCGTACCTGCGGGTGGACGGGTCGGAGAAGAACCTGCGACTGCCGGAACTCCCCGAACGGGCGCGGGTTCTGGTGCGGCACACCGGACGCGTGTGGATCGCCGGTCCTGACGAACGCGGCCGCGTGGCCGTGATGACGCGTGGCTTGGCGTTCCTCACCCGTGGCCGGGTCGTGGAGCGCTAACGGCCCGTGGCGATGCCCTCGGCCTCGGCCCACTGAGTGAGGTCGTCCTTGCGCAGCGCGGCCGCCAGCAGTTCGGGGAACTTGTCCGGCGTGCAGGCGAACGCGGGCGCGCCCAGGGCGTGCAGCTTCGCGGCCAGCTCGTGGTCGTACGACGGCGTGCCGGAGTCGCTGAGCGCCAACAGGTTCACGACCGTGACGCCGCTCGCGACCAACTCGCGCACTCGCCGCTGGAGCTCGGTCTCCGACCCGCCCTCGTAGAGGTCGCTGATGATCACGACGACCGTGTCGGTGGGCCTGCGGACCTGGGTCTGCGCGTAGGCGACCGCGCGGTTGATGTCCGTGCCGCCGCCGAGCTGGGCGCTGAACAGCAGGTCCACCGGGTCGCTCAGCTGGTCGGTCAGGTCCGCGACCTCGGTGTCGAACACGACGAGCCGCGTCGAGATCGACCGGATGCCGGCGAGCGCGGAGCCCAGAACCGCCGCGTGCACCAGGGATTCCGCCATCGAACCCGACTGGTCGACCAGCAGGATCACGTCCCGCATCGCCGCCGTCCGGCTGCGCCTGCGGTGGCCGATCAGGTCCTCGACGATCACCGTCTTGTGCCGCGGCTGGTAGTTCTTGAGGTTCGCGCGGATCGTCGTGGCCCAGTCGACGTCCTGCAGTTGCGGCCGGTGCGTGCGCTTCGAGCGGTCGACGGCCCCGCGGACGGCCTCGACCAGCCGGTCCTTCAGCCGTCGCTCGATGTCCTCGACCACCTTCTGCACCACGGCTTTCGCGGTGTCGCGGGTGCGGGCGGGGATCGCGCGGCTCAACTGCAGCAGGGTGCTGACGAGGTTCACGTCCGGCTCGACCGACTGGAGCAGTTCGGGTTCGAGCAGCAACTGCTTCAGGCCGAGCTTCTCGACGGCGTCGCGTTGCATGACCTGCACGACGGACGTGGGGAAGTACTTCCGGACGTCACCCAGCCACCTGTGCAACTGCGGCGAACTCGCGCCCAGCCCGGCACCCCGGTCGCCACCGCCGCCGTACAGGCCCGTGAGCGCGCCATCACGCCGTTGGTCGTCCTCGCCGAGTTCGGACACGTCCTCGGCGCTCGGCCCCAGCAGCAGACGCCAGCGCCGCAGCCGTTCGTCGGTCATTTGAGTGCTGCCGCCACTTCTTCGGCCGCACGCACGACGTGAGGGCCGACGACGTCCGCGTCGAGCTTCTCCAGCGCCACGACACCAACGGACGCCCTGAGACCAGGCACGCCACGCACCGGTGCCGCGACGCCGTACGCGTTCGGTTGCAGCTCACCGGCGGACACGACCCACAGCTCGGACGGCTGCGAGATGGCCTTGCCGGCGGCCCCGCGGTGCACCGGGTGGCGCGAGCCGACCCGGTACGCCACGTGGAAAGCCGTCCACGACGGTTCGACGACGGCGACGGCCTGAGCCTCGCTGCCGTCCGCGACCGTCAGGTGTGCGGTGGCGCCGACCTTCTCGGCGAGCTCGCGCAGCGCCGGGTTCGCCGCCATCCGCAGCTGGGGGAGGACGTTGGAGGCGAGCCGCAGCACGCCCAGGCCGAGTCGCACCTTCGAGCCCTCGCGCCGCACGAGACCGCGCGACTGCAAGGGCACGAGCAACCGGTAGACCGCGGCCCTGGACGCACCGATGGCCGTGGCGAGCTCCGAGATCGACGGTGCCTCGGACTCCGCCTCAGCGACCGCCTGGAGCAGCGCCAGACCCCTTTCCAGGGTCAGCGAGCTCTCCTTCGTCGCTCCGACCATCACGCACTCCGAACTGTTCCCACCACCTCGGCGAGACCGACCACGGAGCCGCCTTCACCGGGGGCGGTCGCGGTCAGCTTGACCGTGTCGCCGTCCTCCAGGAAGGACCTCGTGGAGCCGTCGTCGAGCTTGAACGGTTCCTTGCCACCCCAGCTGAGTTCGAGGAACGAGCCGCGCTCGTCCTTCTCCGGTCCCGAGACCGTGCCGGAGGCGAACAGATCACCTGGGCGCACCGTAGCGCCGTTCACCGTCATGTGCGCCAGCTGTTGCACAAACGACCACGACATTTCCCGGAACGGAGGTCGCGCGACGATCGTGTCGTTGAGCTCCACGGTGATCGTGATGTCCAGGCCCCAGGGCTGGTCGCACGTCAGGTAGTCGTGCAGCTTGTTCGGCAGCGGCGGGGTGGGCACGCGTGCAACTGAGAACGCTTCGAGCGGCGTGATCCACGCGCCGATGGACGTCGCGAACGACTTGGCGAGGAACGGGCCGAGCGGCTGGTACTCCCACGCCTGGATGTCGCGCGCGGACCAGTCGTTCACCAGCGCGACGCCGAAGACGTGCTCGGCGGCGCGGCTCGTGGACACGTTGGCCGCCTTCGGGCCACCGCAGACGAACCCGACCTCGGCCTCGATGTCGAGGCGTTCGGACGGGCCGAACTTCGGGCCCTCGCTGCCGCGCTTCTGGCCGTTCGGGCGGACGATCTCGGTGCCGGAGACATACACCGTGCCGGCGCGACCGTGGTAGCCGATCGGCAGGTGCGTCCAGTTCGGCGTGAGCGCGTCGCCGTCGGGGCGGAACATCTTCCCGACGTTCTCCGCGTGGTGCCTGCTCGAGTAGAAGTCCACGTAGTCGCCGACCGTGAACGGCAGCTTCGCCGTCTCGATGCCGACGAGTTCGGCGCCCTTGGGAGCGGAGCTCGCCGTGACGATCTCGCGCAGTTTGGCCCGCAGCACGCTCCAGACCGGCCGTCCGGCGGCCAGCAGCGGGTCCAGGGAGTCGCCCTGGACGTACTCGCTGCACTTGCCCAGCGCGAGGCTCTTGAGGAGCAGAGCCTTGTCGCCGACGCGGACCGCCACACCGCCGTCGACGACGCCGTAGGGCAGGGTCTGCGGTCCGAACGGCTGGTCCTCGGTGAAGTTCGGGTCGCTGATCCAGCTCACAGCAGTCCAAGCCCCTCGAGGTCGGCGACAGGTTCGGCGAGCGAGCACGAGCCGTAGCTAGCGAACACGCCGCGAACGGCGTGCGCGGCCTGGTCGCTCAGCGCCTTCGCCTCGGCGGTGAGAGCCTCGGCATCGGTGCTCGCGAGCGCCTCGCGGACGTCGCGGCCACTCAGGCTGCGGGCGGTGGCCACGAGGAGGTTCAGGAAACCGTGGTGCGTGAAGCCCTGCTCGTCGGTGTAGCGGACGGCCTTGTGCAGGCCCGCCGTCGCCTTGAACGCGACGCCGCCGCCACTGACGACGCTCAGGAAGTCACCGACCTCCTCGACGCTCGGGAAGTTCTCCTGGGAGAGACCACCGCAGCGCAGCTTGGGCCAGCTGCCGTGCTCGATGACCCGGCGGACGCCGTCGAGCCACTCGGCACCGCCGCGGCGGGGTTCGACGACGCGGATGACGTCCTCGGGCACGAACTCGGACACGCGCTCGAGCCACACCTCGTCCACATCGGACGGTGCGGGCATCTCGACCATGCGCAGGGCCAGGAGCTCGCTTCGGCTCTCGACGATCGAGACGGCCTTCGGCACGCCGCCGAGGCCGGTGTCGATCACGAGGCTCAGTGCGATCGGTTTGGCCGGCTTCACCTTGATCAGCTCGGTGATCAGCTCGGCCAGACGGGAGGCGGGACAGAGGAAGAGACCCATGACGCCGGACCACTCGCCGACGCGTCCGTCGAGGTGACCGCGCACCGCGTCGGGCATCGACGCGTTCCCCGGAGGGAACAGCGCGGCATCGTCCACAAGCCTCGCGAGCAGGGGCGGAGTACCGCGCGGACCGGGCGCACGGAGTTCGACAGCGCTTGACACGGCTGACACGCTAGCTGGGTATCGGTAAGTGAACAAAGATGTCCGATAATCGAACGCCCTCGGAGAGGTCATGGCTTACTACCGCCAGGTCGGTGAGATCCCCCGAAAGCGCCACACCCAGTTCCGCAAACCGGACGGTGGGCTCTATGCGGAAGAGCTCATGGGGGTCGAGGGGTTCTCGGCCGATTCGGCCCTGCTCTACCACCGGCACCTGCCGACGGCGATCGTCAACGCGGAGACCGTGAAGGACGAGCGCGGGTCCATCGCGCCGAACCTGCCGTTGAAGCCGCGGGCGTTCAAGTCGCAGGACCTGACCTGGGCTTCCGATGAGGTCGACGCCGTCACGGGACGCCGCCGGCTGTTCGGGAACCCGGACGTGACCATCGGTTTCGTCGTCGCCACGGTGCCGTCTCCGTTGTACCGCAACGCTTTCGGTGACGAGCTGCTGTACGTGCAGGCCGGTTCGGGGGTCATCGAGACGATCTACGGGGCGTTGGAGGTGGGGGACGGCGACTACGTCGTGATCCCGACTTCCTGCACGTACCGGGTGGTGCCGTCGTCGCCGATGTCGATCTTGACGATGGAGGCGACCGGACACATCGGGCCGCCCAAGCGGTACCTGTCGAAGGCCGGACAGTTCCTCGAGCACTCGCCTTACTGCGAGCGCGACATCCGCGGGCCGGTCGAGCCGTTGGTGATGGACGGCGAGGACGTCGACGTCCTCGTGCGGCACCGGGCGGGCCTCACGCGGTTCACCTACGCCAACCACCCGTTCGACGTAGTCGGGTGGGACGGGCACCTGTACCCGTGGGCGTTCAACATCCGCGACTTCGAACCGATCACCGGCCGCGTGCACCAGCCGCCGCCCGTGCACCAGACGTTCGAGGGTCCGAACTTCGTCGTGTGCTCGTTCGTGCCGCGCAAGGTGGACTACCACCCGTTGTCCGTGCCGGTGCCGTACAACCACGCGAACGTCGACTCGGACGAGCTGATGTTCTACGTGGGCGGCAACTACGAGGCGCGCAAGGGCTCCGGCATCGGCGTCGGTTCGCTGTCGTTGCACCCGTCCGGCTGCACGCACGGACCGCAGCCGGGAGCGGTCGAGGCGTCGCTGGGCGTGGACTACTTCGACGAGACGGCGGTCATGGTCGACACCTTCCGCCCGCTGGAGTTGGGCGAGGCCGCGGAAGCCTGCGAGGACCCCGGTTACGCGTGGACCTGGGCCCGTCGCGGTCCGGCCTGATTTTCTGTCGGACGTCCTCGCTACTTTGGTCTGGTGAGGACACGAGCCGTTCCGATGCGCTGGCAGGGCCTGGGCAAGGCCCTGCCGGTGCTGTGGGGCCTCTACGCGGGCTCCGGCTCGACTCCGTACCGCGTCTGCGTCGACCTGGCGGCGGGCTCCGCCAAGTGCACGTGCCCGTCCCGCAGGTTCCCCTGCAAGCACGCCATCAGCCTGCAGGAACTCGATCTCCCGGACGCCGAGCCGCCGGAGTGGGTGGCGGAGTGGACGTCTCGTCGCGCCACTCGTGAGCTGGACTCGTCGCCCGAAGCCGTCGCCCGTCGCCTGCGCGCCCGCGAGAAGACGGCGGCCAACCGGGCGTTGGCGATGTCCTCCGGCACCGACGGCCTGCGCGACTGGCTGCTCGACGTGGCCTCGGCCGGCATCGCCTCCCTGCCCAGCCGCCCGGCCACGTGGTGGCAGGCCTTCACCGCCCGCATGATCGACGCCCAGGTGCCCGGCATCGCGGCGGCCGTGACGGAGATCCAGGAGATCGTTTCCCGGTCGGGCCCGCGCTGGACCGCTGACGTGGCGGATCGGTTGGGCGGCCTGCACCTGCTGTGCTTCGTGCAGCCGCGCGCCCGCCTGGGCGTGACGATCCCGGAGGAGACGGTCCGCGCCACCCCCGGCGTGACCGACAGTTGGGTGGCGTTGCTGCGCATGGAGACCGACGACGGCCGCGTGCGCACGGTCCGCCAGTGGTGCTGGGGTCGTAGCTCTTCGCGCTGGGTCGTGGCGATCCGGCACTCCGCCGTTGGTGCTCCCGTTCCGTTGCTGCCACACGGTCTGGAGTCGACGGCCCTGGTCCATCCCTATCCGGCGTCGGACCGGGTGGCGGTGGGGGAGCTGACCGAGTCCGTCGCCCCCGCGCACGTGCCGGCGCCTGTCTCGTGGCGCACGTCGCTGGCGTCGTTGGAACCGATGCTGGTCGCCGATCCCTGGCAGCGGTTGTTCCCGTTGGGGTGCGCGGAGGTGCGGCTGCACGGCTCGTCGCTGGTCGACGCCTCGGGGCACGGTGTGCCGGTCCGCGACGACACGGGGCTCGACATGGCGTTGGCGTTAACGGGTGGGGTGCCGTTCGACGCCTGGGGGTTGTGGGACGGCCACGCGTTGAGGCTCGGCGCTATTGCCATCGACGGCGTGCTGGAGGTGGTGGCGTGAAGGACGAGTGGTCCCAGACCGTCCAGGACCTCCTCATCGGCACGACCCGCGGCGGAGGCGACCCGACGGCTCTGCTGGCCGACTGCGCCGCCCTGGGCGTGGCGGCGTTCGGTGCCACGCTGCCTCAGGAGGCCGCAGCCGAGCCGGTGCCGCTCGCCCCACCCGAACCCGCCACCCGCCCCCGCCCGGCCGCCAGGGCCGTTCTGGAGGCGATCATGAGCCTGGACGACGAGGTGCTCCTGACGGAGTGGTGCGCCCTCGCCAAGGCCAACGACGTCGTGGCCGAGCACCGCATGCTCCCGTCCCTGCTCGCCATCGGCACGGCCCGCCCGGGACTCCGTGCCGCCGTGGTCGAGGTCCTCGGCACCCGCGGCCGTTGGCTGGCGGGCACTCGTCCGGGCTGGTCGTGGGCGAGCGGCGCCGCGCCGCTGGTGGACGAGGTCCCGCTGGAGGAGATCCTCGACCTGCCGAGCGCCCAACGGGTCCGAGCGCTGCGCCGCAAGCGCAAGGCCGATCCGGTGCAGGTGGGTGCGTTCATCGCGCGCGAGTTCGTCGAGTCGCGTCGCTCGGCCGACCGGCAGGTGTTGATCAGCGCCCTCGAAACGGGCCTCGGCCCGCCGGACGAACGCCTGCTGGAGGCGGCGCTCGACGACAAGTCGGCCGCCGTCCACGACGAGGCGTTGCGACTCCTGCGCAGGCTCAAGCCCACCCGGCTGCAGGCCCGCGCGGCCCACCGCCTGCGGCACGGCCTTCGCCTCACGCCCGACGGCCTCGACATCCGGCCCGACGAACTCTGGACGGCCCAGGCCGAAGATCCCGAACTGCGCGACCTCATGCGCGACGGCTCGGAGAAGGGCGTGGCGGGTCGCATCCGGGCGGCCGCCGCGAGCGTGCCGCCGTCGTACTGGACGTCGACGCTGAAGGCCGACGACGAGAAGGCCGCCGGCATCCTGCGCAAGGGTCCGTGGGCCGGTCCGCTGCTGCGCGGCGTCGCCGACCAGCTCGCCGCCGCGAAGGACCCCAGGCCGTGGGCCGCGGCCGCCGCCGAGACGCTGACGGGCATGGAGCAGCTGGAGATGCTGGCCGCGCTGCCCGCCCAGGTCGCCGAGCAGGCCGTGGTGGCCGTGTCGAAGAACTGGCACTACGACCTGCTCGACCACGCGTGCGCGCAGCTGCCGGCGCCGTGGTCGCCGGAGACGACTCGCGCGTTGATGGCCCGCTACGCCGCCCTGCCCGATCCCCGATGGCGCTCGGGGCGGCCGCCCGCGGTGCTGCTGGCGCGGGGTGACGCCGACCTGCTCGGCGCGAACTGGGAGGCTCTGACCCGTCGCTGGCCGGAGAACTCGCTGGAGCTCGAGGTGCTCCGGCTCCGCATCCGCCTGCGTGAATCGTTCGCTCCACCGTCAGCTGCACAGTCCCAGGAGGCCCAGTGACCGCCGTGCTCAGGCCGACGGCCGAACAGCAGTACGCCGCCGAGCTGGAGGCCGTCGCTGCCCAGGACGACCGGCAGCGGCCGCCGAACTGGCGGTTGTCGCCGCAGGCCGTCGTCACCTACGTGCTGGGCGGCACGCTGCCCGACGGCACGGTGATCACGCCGAAGTACGTGGGCTCGCGCCGGCTGGTCGAGGTCGCGGTGGGCACCCTCGTCACGGACCGGGCGCTGCTGCTCGTCGGCGTGCCGGGCACGGCCAAGTCGTGGCTGTCCGAACACCTGGCGGCGGCGATCAGCGGCGACTCGACGCTGGTCGTCCAGGGCACGGCCGGCACGAGCGAGGACCAGGTCCGCTACGGCTGGAACTACGCCCGGCTGATCGCCGAGGGCCCGAGCGAGAACGCGCTGGTGCCGAGCCCGGTGCTGCGCGGCATGCAGACCGGCGCGATCGTCCGCGTCGAAGAGCTGACCCGCATGCCGTCCGAGGTGCAGGACTCGTTCATCACGGTGCTGAGCGAGAAGTCGCTGCCGGTGCCGGAGCTGAACACGCAGGTCCAGGCCGTGCCGGGGTTCACCGTGATCGCCACGGCGAACGACCGCGACCGGGGCGTCAACCAGATGTCGTCGGCGCTCGCGCGGCGCTTCAACACCGTCGTGCTGCCGCCGCCCGCGACCGAGGACGCCGAGGTCGAGATCGTCATCACCCGCGCCCAGCAGCTCGGCAAGGCGCTCCAGCTGCCAGCCGAACCGCCCGCGCTCGACGAGGTGCGCCGCGTCGTGCGGATCTTCCGCGAGCTGCGCAACGGTTCCACCGTGGACGGTCGCACCCAGCTGAAGAAGCCGAGCGGCAGCCTGTCCACGGCGGAGGCGATCTCGGTCATCGCGAACGGCATGGCGCTCGCCGGTCATTTCGGCGACGGCACGCTGGGTGCCGACGAGCTCGCCAGCGGCCTGATCGGTTCGGTGATCAAGGACCGCGTGTCGGACGCGACGGTCTGGCAGGAGTACGTGGAGACGGTGCTGAAGGAGCGCTCCGAGTGGCGCGACCTGTACCGCGCCTGCCTGGACGCCAGCGGTGACTGAGCCGGACCCCGGGCCGATCCTGCTCGGCATCCGGCACCACGGCCCCGGCTCGGCCCGGATGGTCGTGCGGGCGCTGGAGCAGACCCGGCCGTCGCTGATCCTGATCGAGGGCCCGCCGGAAGCGGACGCGCTGCTCGAGCACGTCCACGCGCTCACGCCGCCCGTCGCGATCCTGCTGCACGACGAGACCGAACCGGAGAACGCGGCGTTCTGGCCGTTCGCCGAGTTCTCCCCGGAGTGGCAGGCCCTGCGCTACGCGGCGGAGAACGGCGTGCAGGCCCGGTTCTTCGACCTGCCGGCCGCGGCCTCGATCGGTGACGACGGCCCGAGCGGCGCCGTCGACCCGATCGGCCTGCTGGCCGAGGCCGCGGGCTTCGACGACCCGGAGCGCTGGTGGGAGGACGTCGTCGAGCACAGCGCGTCCGATCCGCTCGACCTGGCCGACGCCATCGCCGAGGCCATGGTCGCCGTGCGCGCGGAGTTCGAACACGAGGTCGGCGAACGCACCCTGCGCCGCGAGGCGTTCATGCGCCAGACGATCCGCAAGTCCCGCAAGGAAACCGACGGCCCGATCGCCGTGGTCTGCGGCGCCTGGCACGTTCCGGCGTTGCTGACCAAACCCACGGTCGCTTCCGACACCGCCCTGCTGAAGGGCCTGCGCCGCCGCAAGATCTCCGGCACCTGGGTCCCGTGGAGCCACGGCCAGCTGGCCGCCGCGTCCGGCTACGGCGCCGGCATCGACTCCCCTGGCTGGTACGCCCACCTCTGGCACCACCAGCAGGACGTGGTCCCGCGCTGGTTCGCCAAGGCCGCCGCCGTCCTGCGCGAGGAGGACCTCCCGGCCTCCACCGCGAGCGCCGTCGAGGCGGTCCGCCTGGCCGAAACCCTTGCCGCGCTGAGGGAACGCCCCTCGGCTGGTCTGAGCGAGGTCAACGAAGCGGCCCTCGCCGTCCTGTGCGGCGGCGAGGAGATCCACCTCCGACTGGTCCATCGCAAACTGGTGGTCGGCGAACGCCTGGGCGAGGTGGGCGATGCCGTCCCGCGCTCCCCGCTGGCCGCAGACCTCCAGCGCCTGCAACGAAAACTCCGCCTCCCCGCAGATGTCCAGCCCAAGCAGCTGAAGCTGGACCTCCGCAAGGACACCGACCGGGAACGCTCGAAACTCCTGCAGCGCCTGGACGTCCTCGGCGTCCCGTGGGGCAAACCGGACCGTTCCAACTCCCTCGGCACCTTCGCCGAGGTCTGGCAACTCCGCTGGGACCCGATCTTCGCGGTCTCCGTGGCAGTAGCGGCCCGCCACGGCACGACAGTCCACACCGCAGCGGAAAACGTCCTGACCCAGTCGGCGAAGGACGCCCAACGCGTGGCCGACGCGGCCGCCACCCTCACCAAGTCGGTCGGCTGCGAACTCCCCGCCGCCGTAGCCGAATCCCGCAAGGCCCTGGACCGCTGCGCCGCCCTCGCCACCGACGCCCTCGAACTCCTGGCCGCCCTCCCGGACCTGGCCAGGACTGTCCGCTACGGCTCGGTCCGGGGCACCGACCCGGAACTCCTGCGCGTGGCCCTGCACGGCCTGCTGACCCGCGGCGCCGTGGGCCTCCCGCTGGCCTGCCGCAACGTGGACGACGAAACGGCAGAACACGCCCTCCAGGTGGTCGACGGCGCCCACGAGGCCACCCGCCTGGCCGCCGACGAGGACCACCAGAAGACCTGGTGGCGAGCGCTGCACGCCCTCGTCAAAGCAGAGGCCCACGGCCTCCCGACGGGCAGAGCCACCCGCCTCCTCTGGGAAGCGGGCGAACTCACCAGCGACGACGTGGCAGCCCGCCTGCACCGCAACGTGGCAACGGCCTTCGTGGCGGGCTTCCTGCGAGGTTCGGCGACCCTGCTCGCCGCCGACCCGCGCCTCTTCGGCCTGATCGACGAGTGGCTCAGCGGCCTGCGCGGCGAGGCGTTCGACGACGCCCTGCCCCTGCTCCGCCGCGCCATCACCGACTTCACCCCGGCCGAACGCCGCCTGCTGGGCGAGCGAGTGGTGGCGGGGGAGACCCCGCAACCGACGTCCGACGACGAGTGGGACCTCGCCATCGCCGAACGCCTCGCCACCCACGTCCGCGACCTGATGGCGGGAGTTTCGCGCCCGTCCGATCCGGCGACCCCAGAGGCGTGACCGCACCCGGAGAAGGCAACCTCACCGCGCCCGACGAAGAGCGCCTCGAAGAGTCGCAGCACCTCATCGACGAGGCCAAGAAGATCGCCCACGACCTGCGCGAAGAGGTCCCGGACACCAGGCCGGAACCGCCGACCGAAGAAGGCTCCCCGGCGAACTAGAGCGACCAGGGCGGCGTGATGGTCTGCCCGTCCGCCAGCGTGCCCAGGATCCCCACCGACGTGGCCACCAGCACCCGCGCCGGCCCGCCGGTCAGCGCCAGTTCGGTGTTCGGCGGCACCACGATCGCGTCGCCCGCCGAAGCGGTCTGCCCCTGGATCGTCACCGAACCGGACAGCACGTAGAACACCTCCTCCTTCGACGCGCGATGCGGCGTTCCGTCGCCGCCTTCCGGCACGTCAACGGTCCACAACGCGATCTCCGCACTCCCGCGCGACGGCACCGCCAAAGACCGGAACTCGAACCCGCCGAACGAGTGCAGAGCAGCGGAATCCCCCGTGATCAGCACGACAACAACCTCCAAAGTAGTCAACCAAGTTGTCCAACCTTAGAATAAGGTCAACCAGGTTGTCTACCCAGGGGGAGCAGATGGAACCGGTGCCGATGCTGCTGGCGATGACCTACCGCGCCCTGGGCGACCAGTTCCACGACCGCCTGGCCCAGATCGGGCTCGAACCGCTCAGGCCGGCCCACGGCTACGTCTTCCGGTTCCTCAAGGAGAAACGAGCCACGACCGTCGACATCGGACACCACCTCGGCGTCACCAAGCAGGCCGCCGCGAAGATCGTCACCGAGCTGGACGAATGGGGCTACGTCCTCAAGGAACCGCACCCCACCGACAAGCGCGCCCAGTACGTCACCCTGACCACGAAGGGCCGCGACTACCTGAAGTTCGCCGACAACCTGTGGTCGGACCTGGAGTCCGAAATGGCCGAAGCGATCGGCGAGGACACGCTCGACACCGTCAAACAGGGCCTCGCCGCGTACCTCCAGCACGTCCACGGCGAGGACCAGCCGGGCCTGCGCCCAGTCTGGTGAGCTCTCAGAACACCTGCGTCAGAGCGATCACACCGAACACCGCGAAGACCACGCCCGCGACCCGCTGGATCCAGTGCGTCGGCAACCGCCCCGCGAGCTTCCGTCCGACCAGCACGGCCAGCCCGGCCACCGCGACCAACGCCAGCCAGGCACCGAGCCCGACGGCGATGGGCTCGCCGTACCGGGCGGTGATCCCGGCGGTGGCGAGCTGTGAGGCGTCGCCCCACTCGGCCGCGAACAGCACGCCGAACGAGGTCAGCGCCGCCCGCCAGAACGGCACGGCGGTGCGCACCCCCGCCTCGTCCGCGGAGTCCTCCTCCTTCGAGAACCCCTCCTTCAACAGCAGGAACGCGCCCGCGAGGAACAGCAGGGCCACGACACCGGCCACGACCTGGTCGGGCAGCAGGGTGATCGCGGTGCCGAAGGCCGCGCCCACGACGGTCTGCACGGCGAACGCGGCGATCACGCCGACGAACACCGGCCAGCCGCGATAGCGCGTCGTCAGGACCAGGGTGGCGACCATGGTCTTGTCGGGCAGCTCGACGAGGAACACCACCGCGAAGGCGGTGATGAACGCGAGCAATGATGTGGCCACGAGGTCCTCCACGTCCGAATACGAACCCGGACGGAGGCGCAACAGACCCCGACCGGGCATGCTGCAACCCGGCCGGAGGTCTCGTTCGCCCGATCAAGATCGGGTGTGGGACCGGATCCACTCGAAGGCGGATCAGTATGTCGATCACCACGCCACCGGCTGAAAACTCCGGTGGGAACTACTCCCCTCTGGCGCACACATCGTAGCCGACGCATGTCACCCACACGGCGTGACTTCGCGCACGGGACCTTGGTCCCGAGAGGGAACGGGACCGTCGTACCTGATGAGGCCCATGATCCACACTTACGCTCAGAAACGTGGACGTACTCGAACTCGCACGGTGGCAGTTCGGCATCACCACCGTCTACCACTTCCTCATGGTGCCGCTGACGATCGGTCTTTCGATCCTGGTCGCCGGTATGCAGACGGCTTGGGTGCGCACGGGCAACGAGCGCTACTACAAGATGACGAAGTTCTGGGGGAAGCTCCTCCTGATCAACTTCGCCATGGGTGTCGTGACGGGCATCGTGCAGGAGTTCCAGTTCGGCATGGCCTGGAGCGCCTACAGCAGGTTCGTCGGTGACGTGTTCGGCGCGCCGCTCGCGATGGAGGGGATCGTCGCCTTCTTCGTCGAGTCGACCTTCCTCGGCCTGTGGATCTTCGGCTGGGACAAGCTGCCGAAGAAGATCCACCTCGCGTGTGCCTGGGCGTTCAGCCTCGCCACGGTGGCCAGCGCGTACTTCATCCTCGCCGCCAACTCGTGGATGCAGCACCCGGTGGGCATCGAGATGCACGACGGACGGCCGCGGCTCACCTCGATCTGGGCCGTGCTGACCAACAACACCGTGCTCGCCGCCTTCCCGCACACCATCGCGGGCGCGTTCGCGGTGGTCGGCGCGTTCCTCGTGGGCATCGCCGCCTGGCACCTCTGGCGCAGGTCGGAGGAAGAACGGGTCTGGCGCAGCTCGCTCAAGCTCGGCACGTGGGTCGGCGTGGTCGCGTTCGCGGCGCTCAGCATCAGCGGTGACCTCCAGGGCAAGCTGATGTTCGAGCAGCAGCCGATGAAGATGGCGGCTGCGGAAGCCTTGTGCCACACCGAACAACCGGCGAGCTTCAGCATCTTCGCGATCGGTGACGTGACGCGGCCCGACTGCGAGAACGTCAAGAGCATCACGGTCCCCGCACTGCTGAGCTTCTTGGCGCACAACGACTTCAGCAGCGAGGTCAAGGGCATCCAGGACCTCGTCCCGATGTACCAGGAGAAGTACGGCGAGTTCTACCCCGTCGACGAACGGCTGGGTGAGCTCAGCGGCAAGCCGATCGACTACGTGCCCGCGCTTCCCGTGACGTACTGGGGCTTCCGCCTGATGATCGGGTTCGGCGGCATCTCGGCCGGCCTCGGGGTGTTCATGCTCTGGTTGACCCGAAAGAACCGGACGCCCACCGGCTGGTGGTTCCCGGCACTCGGTCTCGCCGGCATCGCGACTCCCTTCCTGGCCAACAGCTTCGGCTGGATCTTCACGGAGATGGGACGCCAGCCGTTCGTGGTCGTCCCGAACCCGACGGGCGTCGACGGGGTGTGGATGTTCACCGCGCAGGCGGTCAGTCAGGTCTCGCCCGCCGAGATCCTGACCTCGCTCATCGCGCTGACCACGGTCTACACCGTGCTGGCGGTCGTGGAGTTCTACCTGATCCGCAAGTACGTCCGGGGCGGGATACCCGGCGTGCTGCCGCAGAAGACCGACGACGGCGCCCTGGCGTTCGCGTACTAGGGGAGAGGCGACGTGGAAACGCTCTGGTTCGTCATCATCGCCGTGCTGTGGCTCGGCTACCTGTTCCTCGAAGGTTTCGACTTCGGCGTGGGCATGCTGCTGCCGGTTCTCGGGCGCAGCAACGAAGAACGCCGGGTCATGATCAACACCATCGGGCCGGTCTGGGACGGCAACGAGGTGTGGCTCATCGTCGCGATCGGTGCCACGTTCGCGGCCTTCCCCGGCTGGTATGCGGCGCTGCTCAGCGCCGCGTACCTGCCACTAACGCTGTTCCTCATCGCGTTGATCGGCCGCGGGGTCGCGTTCGACTACCGCGGCAAGGTCGACAACCCGCGCTGGCGCAAGGCCTGGGACTACACGATCGTCATCGGTTCGTGGATCGCCACGCTCTGCGTCGGCCTGCTGATCTCGACGACGGTGCTGGGCCTGCCGATCGACGCCAACGGTGACCGCGTCGGCTCGCCGTTCGCGGCCATCCGTCTGGAGACAGTCGTTGGGGCGCTTGCCTTTGCGGGCTACGCACTGGTGCACGGCGCGGTGTTCACGGCGCTCAAGACCGAGGGCGAGATCCGCGAACGGGCCCGCCGCGTCGCGTTGATGATGGCGCCGGTCGTGCTGCTGCCGCTGGTCGCGTTGCTCGCGATCGTCGCGGGGCTGTGGACGGCGATCGTCGTGGCGATCCTCGGACTGGCCATGTGGCGGCTCGCGGCGGACCGCGACGGGCAGTCGTTCGCGTTGATGGGCCTCGCGATCGCGGCCACCGTCGTGCTGCTGTTCGGTTCGCTCTACCCGAACGTCCTGCCGTCGACGCTCAACGACGCGTGGTCGCTCACGGTCGCGAACACCGCGTCGAGCCCGTACACGCTGCAGGTGATCACGTGGGTCGCCGGCTTCGGCACGCCCGCCGTGCTGGTCTACCAAGGCTGGACCTACTGGGTGTTCCGCAAGAGGATCGGCGTCCAGCACATCCCGGCAGGACATTGAGATGAAGCGAGGCCCGCTGGGAGCTCTGCCCCAGCTCTCCCGGAACGCCAGGCGCGCCCTCGTCGGGGTGGGCGCGCTGGCGTTCCTCAACGCCCTGGCACTCGTCGCCCAGGCCGTCGCACTGGCGTCGGTGATCACCACACGCGAAGGCCTTCCCCTTCTGGCCGTGGCGATCCTTGCGCGCGCAGGCCTGTCATGGGCAACGGAAAGCGCTGCCGCACGTGCCGCTGCCGGTGCCAAGGAGGAGCTGCGGACCCAGCTGCTCGCCAAGTCGTTCGAACGCGGGCCCGGCTGGATCGCCGACCGCGGCACGGCCGAGCTGTCGGTGCTCGCGACCAAGGGCCTCGACGCGCTCGACGCCTACTTCACCCGTTACCTCCCGGCGCTGGTCACGGCCGTGGTCGTGCCGCCGCTGGCCGGGGCGTGGATCCTCTTCACCGACTGGCCGTCGGCCGTGCTGATCGCGGTCACCGTGCCGCTGATCCCGATCTTCGCCGCGTTGATCGGCTGGTACACCGAGAAGAAGGTCAAGAAGGCCGCCGACGTCACCGAGCTTTTGAGCGCCCAGCTCCTCGAACTGCTCCGCGCGTTGCCGGTGCTGACCGTCTTCGGGCGGGCCAAGCAGCAGGCCGGTGCGGTCCGGCAGATCGGTGAGCAGCACCGCAAGGCCACGATGGGCACGCTCCGGATCGCGTTCCTGTCCGCTCTCGTGCTGGAGATCGCGGCTTCGTTGAGCGTTGCGCTGATCGCGGTCGGCATCGGCATCCGGCTGGTGCACGGCGACATGACGTTGATGACGGCGTTGGTCGTGCTGATCCTGGCGCCCGAGTGCTACCTGCCGTTGCGTGCGGCCGGTGCGGCCCACCACGCCAGCGAGGACGGCCTCGAAGCGGTTCGGCGCGTGGCCGAGGTCGTGGACCACGAGGGTTCGGGACGGCCTCGGCTGCCCGGTGGCTCGGTGCACGTCGACAACCTGCGCGTGCTGCGGCGCGGCGGGTTCGCCCCGGACGGCGTCAGCTTCGACGTCCGACCAGGGGAGATCCACCGGCTCGAAGGTGCGAGCGGCAAAGGCAAGTCGACGACGTTCCAGGTGCTGCTGGGGTTCCTGGAACCGACCGACGGCACGGCGTTCGTCGCCGGCGACATCGCGTACGTGCCGCAGAAGCCCGCGTTCGCCGCCGCCACACCCCGCGCCGAGCTGGAACTCACGGTGCCGGACGCCGACGACGTCGAGCAGATCGCCGACGAGGTCGCGGCAGTCCATCTGCTCGACCGTCAGATCACCGACCTCTCGACCGGCGAACGCCAACGCGTCGCGGTAGCGCGCGCTCTGCTGAGGGTGCGTCACGGCGCGACGGTGCTGCTGCTCGACGAGCCGACCGCGCACCTCGACCCGGTGACAAGTCGCAAAGTCGACAAAGCGATCAAGCGAGCCAGCGCCACGGCCGCCGTCGTCCTCGCCTCGCACCGCGAGAAGGAGGCGGCCGAGGACGAGACGTTCGGCAAGATCGTCACGGACGAGACCGCGCCCGAACGCCCGAAGCGCCTGCCCGTGCCGTGGAAGGGCGCCGGCGTTGGTGTGCTCGCGGCGATGGCGGGCATCGCGCTGACCGCACTGGCGGCGCACCTGATCGCCCGCGCCGCCGAGATGCCACCGATCCTGACGCTTTCGGTGCTGGTCGTGGGCGTGCGGACGTTCGCGCTGAGCAAGGGCGTGCTGCGGTACATCGAGCGGTTGGTGACGCACGACGAGACGTTCCGGCTCGCGAACAATCTGCGTGCCGAGCTGTGGTTGCGGCTCGTGCGCACCCAGCGGCGTGATGGCCTGCAACGGCTCGTGGACGACACGGACACCGTTCGCGACCTGATCCCGCGCGTCCTCGTGCCCCCGATCGTCGCCATCGGCGCGGGTATCGCGACCACGATCCTGTTCGCGTTCATCGATCCCAAGGCCGCGCTGGTGCTCGGCGCGCTGCTGCTCGCGGCGGGACTCGCTGCTCCGGCCGTCGCCGTCTGGACCGAACGCCGGGCCAGCACGAAGCTCGCCAGGGGTCGCCGTCAGATCGCGACGGACACGATCAACGCGTTGACCGCCGCCCCGGACCTGATCGCGCACGACGCCCACCACCGCCTGCTGGCCCGCCTGCACGCGGACGACGTCGACCTCGCCGCGCAGACCCGCAGGCAAGCGTTTGGCACGGGCGCTGCCACGGCGATCGTCCTGCTCGCGACGGGGGCGGCGGCGCTGGTCTGCGCGCTGAGCGGCAACCCGGTGCTCGGTCTCGTCCCGCTCGCGCTGGCCGAACCGCTGGCCGCGTTGCCGCTGGCCGCGCAGCAGCGCAGGGCGTTGCGGGAGGCTTCAGCGCGGCTCCAGTTCGACGCCCCGGAACGGCCGGAGCCCGCGCGGGGCAAGCGCATCCGGCTGGAGAACGTCGACGTCCGCTGGCCCGGTGCGACCGAGCCGACGCTGCACGACCTGCACCTCACCGTCGAGCCCGGCACGCACGTGGCGATCGTCGGCCCGTCGGGCAGCGGCAAGTCGACGCTGTTCGCGCTGCTCCTGGGCTTCCTCCCGCCGGAACGCGGGATCGTCGAACTGCCGCGCGCCACCTGGTGCCCGCAGGAACCGATGCTGGTCAGCACGACCGTGCGGGAGAACCTGCGGATGTCGGGCCGGCACGACGACGAGGCGTTGCGGCAGGCCCTGCGCGACGCGTGCCTCGACGACTGGACCGACCGGCTCGACACGGTGATCAGGCCCGACCAGGTGTCGGGCGGCGAGGCGCAACGGCTGGCACTCGCGCGGGCGTTGCTGCACGACGCCGACGTGGTGCTGCTCGACGAGCCCACCGCGCACCTGGACGAACCCACCGCGCGCCGGCTGCTGGAGCGGCTGCGGCACGACGGCAGGACGGTCCTGCACATCACGCACCGCCCGGACGAGGCGGCGAGGGCGGACCTGGTGCTGGACCTCGGCGCCGCCGCATACCGTTGAGAGCCATGGACCCCTCTCTGGCGCGGCGCGTGCTCGTCGCGTCCACCGAGATCACGTCGGCGGCGCTGGAAGACCCGGAGAACGT
Organism: Lentzea sp. JNUCC 0626; assembly: GCF_043632865.1. Taxonomy (NCBI): domain Bacteria; kingdom Bacillati; phylum Actinomycetota; class Actinomycetes; order Pseudonocardiales; family Pseudonocardiaceae; genus Lentzea; species Lentzea sp. JNUCC 0626. Next base: position 7,149,451 of record NZ_CP171635.1, on the reverse strand, counting down.
GCTGAGGCTCGTCGTGGAGGCGGCCGCGGAGATCGCGGACGCCGACCTCGGCCTCGCCATGCTCGCCACGGCCGAGGACGACGGCACGCTGACCGTCGAGGCGTCCTCCGGCGAACCGGTCGTGGCCACGTTGAGCCCGCGCAGTGCTGCTGCGAAGGCCGCACGCACGGGCGTTCCGGTGATGGCGGACGACGTGACGAACGACCCGCGCACGGCGCCGTACGTGCCGCACGCGCTGCGGACGTACGGACCGTTCGCCGTGGCGCCGTTCGGTACCTCGGACCGAAAAATCGGCGCTCTGGCCGTGTACCGGCGCAGGGACAAGGCGCCGTTCACGCAGGAGACCGTGGACGTGCTGTCGGCGTTCGCCGCCCAGGCAGGCCTCGCGGTCGTGCTGGCCGAGGGCTTCACGGCACGGCAGCGCGTCGCGGTCTACGAGGAGCGCGAACGGATCGCCCGCGACCTGCACGACGTGATCATCCAACGGCTCTACGGCGCCGGCGTGCAGCTCAGCCTGCTGGAACGGCGCCTGGGCAAGAAGCTCGACCAGACCGACCGCGCCCGCATCAACGAGGCCGTCGACCTGGTGGACGAGACGATCGCCGAGGTCCGCGGCACCGTCCGCAAGCTGCGCAACACCGACCCGGCCGAGGGCGCCGACCTGCTCGACTCGATCAAGGCCGAGGTCCGCACCGCCGGTGAGCTGCTCGGGTTCGCGCCGCGCCTGCACGTGGCGGGCGACCTGGCGAACGTGCCGCAACGACATGCCGACGACGCGCGCGCTGCGTTGCGTGAGGCGTTGTCGAACGTCGTGCGGCACTCGGGCGCCACGAACCTCCAGATCGACGTACGGCGCGACGAGAAGCATCTGCTGCTGCGTGTCGCCGACAACGGATGCGGCATCCCGTCCGGCGTGACTCAGCGCGGATTGCGGCACCTCGCCGAACGGGCGAAGTCCGCGAGTGGCGATTTCCGCGTCGTGAGTTCGCCGAACGGGACGACGCTCACCTGGTCCGTCCCCGTTTAGCCACCCAGGCGGCGGCTTGCGTGCGCCGTTCCATGCCCAGTTTCGAGAGCACGGACGTCACGTAGTTCTTCACGGTCTTCTCCGCGAGGAACAACCGTTCACCGATTTGGCGGTTCGTGAGGCCCTCACCGATGAGTTCCAACACGCGCTGTTCCTGGTCGGTGAGTCCGATCGGGGCCGGATTGCGCATCCGTTCGAGTACTCGGCTTGTGGTCGCGGGGTCCAGAAGGGACCGTCCAGCCGCGACCTCGCGCACGGCCGTGACGACGTCCTGACCGCGCACCTGTTTGAGCAGATACCCAGAAGCACCAGCCATGATCGCGCCGACGAGCGCCTCCTCGTCGTCGAACGCCGTCAGGACGAGGCAGCGGATGCCGAGGTCCCGCAGCGAGCGGCAGAGGTCGACACCACTGCCGTCCGGCAGCTGAACGTCGACCACCGCCACGTCAGGCGGGGTCATTTGAGCCCGTGTCACCGCCTCGTCGACGGATCCGGCCTCGGCAATGACCGAGATGTCCGCCTCGTCGTCCAACATCTCGCGCAGTCCTCTGCGCACTACTTCGTGATCGTCAACCAACAAAACGCGCACTGGCACGAATCCACCGTACGTCGAATGGCTGTTCCTGACAGTGACTCGAATTGGCACAGTTCTTGTCATGGCAGAAGGCTCGGTACGACCGGTCGAGGAAGCAGATCGCATAGTTGTCGCCCGACTGGTTCTCGAGCTATGGGGCGCGCACACCGCCGTCGCGCACGGCGAGGTGTTCTTCCCGGCGAGTCTGCCGGGCTTCCTCGTAGAGAAGCAGGGCCACGTGCTGGGTCTGCTGACCTACGCGGTGGCGAACCACCAGCTGGAGATCGTCACGATCGACGCGCTCCGGCGGGGCCGTGGCGTCGGCACCGCGCTGGTCGACGCCGCGGTCCGTCAAGCACGCACGCTCGGATGCAACCGCGTGCGGCTGACGACCACCAACGACAACCTGGACGCGATCCGCTTCTACCAACGGCGCGGGTTCAAGATCACGGCGCTGAGACCGGACGCCGTCCGCGAGGCCCGCAAGCTCAAACCGGAGATCCCGGCTGTGGGTGAGTTCGGCATCCCCATCACGGACGAGCTGGACCTCGAACGATGGGTCGCGCCACGCCAGTAGTCCACAGGTGTCCACAGCCCTGTCCACAGGGTTGTGCACAGGTCTTGTGGATTGTCAGACGTGCAGAGGGTTGAACGCCTCGTCCCACGCGGCGGCGACCTGGTGCGCGCACGTCGACGGCGCGACGCCACCGACACCGGTGCCGAGGCCCGGCATCGCGATGGTCTGCACGGCGTCGCGCACCGGCGTGCCGTCTTCCAGGCGCCCGGTGAGCCAGAGCATCAGCACGGCACGCGCCGCCAGGTACGGGTGGACGGTGTCGACCGGCAGCCGTTCGCCGGGCAGGCGCATGGTCGGGGCGCTGATGAGCCACGCGGGTTCGGTCTCGCCCGTCGCCACGATCTGCGCCTCGCCGACCGGGAGCTCACCGCCGTGCAACGCCAGGACGGCGCTGCGGACGTTGTTCTCCACCATGGGGAACGCCGTGGCGTAGACGGCGTCGATGCCACCGCGCATCCAGCCCTGCGAGTTGGCGGGGCTCACGATGGCCTGGGCGTGGATGTCCAGCACGGACCCCCGGTGCACCCTCACCCCGGCGCGTCCGTCCGCGACGGCGAGCCAGGCGTTCGCCATCGGTTCGTCGACCGCGCACAACACGAGTTCTGGCGCTAGAGCGGGCACGCCCCAAGCATTCCAGTTCGAACGGTCCTGACGGAACCCAGGTTTGGCGCCTGACACAGGCGTGATTCGCGACTCGTCGCCCGCACTACGCTGACTCGGTGCCTCGCATTGCGTACTTCGGACCACAGGGGACCTTCACCGAGCAGGCCGCCATGCGGTTCGAGGGTGAGCTCGTCCCCGTCGAGACCATCCCGCTCGCGTTCGCCGCACTGCGCTCCGGCGAGACCGACTTCGCGTGCGTGCCGATCGAGAACTCCGTCGAGGGAGCCGTTCCCGCCACCCTGGACGCCCTCGTGCGCGACTCGGCCGTCGTCGCCGTGGCCGAGACCGTCCTCGACGTCCGCTTCAGCGTCCTGGTCCGTCCGGGCACCACCTCGATCGCCACCGTCGCCTCGCACCCGCACGCCCTGGCCCAGGTGCGCGACTGGATCGCCGCGGAACTGCCGGGCGCCACCTCGATCGCCACCTCGTCGACCGCAGCGGCAGCAGCCGCCGTCGAGCGCGGCGAGTTCGACGCGGCCGTCTCCGCCCCCGTGGCCATCAACCACTACAAGCTCGACGAGTACGCCACCGACGTCCTGGACGTGCCCGACGCCCGCACCCGCTTCCTCCTGCTGCGGCAACCGGGCGCACTGCCTGAGCCGACCGGCGCAGACCGCACGAGCGTCGTCGTCACCACCCCGAACCGCGTGGGCGTGCTGTCCGAGCTGCTCACCGAGCTGGCGCTGCGTGGCATCAATCTCACCGGCCTCGAATCGCGCCCGCAGAAGGGCAAACTGGGGACGTACCGCTTCTACATCGACGTCGAGGGGCACATCGCAGAGCCGAGGATCGGTGACGCGCTGGCCGCGCTGCACCGACACTCGCGCGAGATCCGGTTCCTCGGGTCCTTCCCGAAGGCCGACCACGAGCCCGCAGAGGCTCACAACGCCGAGTTCGCCGCAGCCGCCTCCTGGGTCGATGCTGTCAGAAAGGGCGAGACCGGGTGAGGTTGCTGCTGGTCAGGCACGGTGAGACGGCGTCGAACATCGAACGCAGGCTGGACACGGCCATGCCAGGCCCGCCCCTCACCGAACTGGGCCAGAAGCAGGCCCGCGAACTGGCCGACACGCTCGGTTCTGAATCCCTGGTGGCCGTCTACGCGAGCATCGGTCTCCGCGCCCAGCAAACCGCCTCACCGACCGCCGAACGCTTCGGCCTGCCCGTCCAGATCCTGGAAGGCGTCGAGGAGATCCAGGTCGGTGCGCTCGAAGGTCGCAACGACCCCGAGGCGTACAAGACCTACCTCGAGACCGTGATCCAGTGGGCCGAGGGCTCGTTGGACGTCGCGTTCCCCGGCGGCGGGGAGACGGGGCAGCAGGTGCTGGACCGGTTCCTCGGCGCGATCGCGTCGATTCGTGTCGAGGGCACCGTCATGGTCGTGACGCACGGTGGTGCGGGGCGGATGGGGGCGCTGGCGCTGGCGTCGAACGTGCCGGTGGAGCTGGCGGAGAACCTGCTGCCGAACACCGGGGTCGTGGTGCTGGAGACCGAGGGCGACACCTGGGTGTGCCGCTCGTGGGCGGGCGTACCCGTCTAGCCCTCACCACCACACGCCCTCGGTCCGTTCGTTGGTCACGGCACCGTGGACGATGGTGTCGTCGTGCTTGGTGTCGTGCAGCCGTGCTCCGCGCAGGTCGGTGTCGTAGAACGACGCGGACGACAGGGTCGCTTTGCCCAGGTAGGCCTCAGTGAGGTCCGCAGCGAACAGGTCGGCGTCCGTGAAGTCGGTCCGCTCCAGCAGCGCCAGCCTGAGGACGGCGTTGCTCATCGAGGCGTCGACGAAGCGCGCTTCATCCGCGCGCACCCTGAACAGATCGGCCTCGGCGAGCAACACGCGGCTGAGGTTCACGCCGGCCAGGCAGAGCCTGCGGAGATCGATGGTGAAGCCGCGGTCCTGTCGCGGATCACGACGTCCCAGCACGGTCAGTGCGGCTCGGACGTCCACCGTGGTGACACCGCACTTCTCCCGGCGTGCCGGAGAGTCGTCAGGTACGCCTTGAGCCGTTGTGCGGATGAACGCCGAGAGCACCTCCAACACCGTGGTCTGGTCGCGCGGTGAGTCGCGGCCGAGGCGTTCCAGCGCGTACACGGCACCCAGCCGGCTGTGCAGGTTCTCGGGCCCGGCCTTGCCCAACTGCTCCACGGCCTTGGTGTACCTGTCGGTGACCTGACCCTGCTCGGTCAGCTCGTGCTGCTTCAAACGCCACGGTGACCTGATCGCGGGTGGCCTGGAGCGACAGCCCGGTGAAGACGAGCGCGCCGGCGGCAGTGACGGCCGTGACGACGGAGGTGACGGTCTGCCAGTTCGGCGCCTTGCGGCGGCGGACGGGTGCGCGCAGACCCAGGCGGCGGTTCGTTGGCACCCGTACAACCTGCCAGACGGTCCAACCGCCTCACCCGCGCGGGGGAGGTCGGGCGTTGCCGTCCCAGTTCCCGAGCCCGCCGAATCGCGTCGCTACTGCACGGCAGACTCGTCGCTGGTTTCAGGGTTCTCCGGCTCGTTGGACGGCATCGCCGCCTGCTTCCGGCGGCTCAGCACGTCAATCGCGTGGATCAACCGCGCCGGCACCTCTGCCAGAGCCGCGAAGCCCTGGGCGACGTAGGCGCCGAGGGCGCGCAGGATCTCGGGCCGGAGTTCTGGATCAGCGCCGCGGCAGGCAAGAACCAGCAAGAGGGCGAAGCCTCCGAACGCAATCGCCAGGAGGAGGCACGTCGCGAGCACGAGAGCGGTGTTCACCCGGACAGGGTGCACCACTCTTAAGAGATGAGTTTTCCGCCGCCGATTATAAAGGATAGCTTGAGCAAAAAAGTGGGCAAATCTATGGATTCTGGTCGTGAATTGGACAAATTCAGCCCACTGAAACTACGGATGGTGCATGGAAACGCCGTGCATCTATGCGGGAAGTAGTATTGTGACCTGAGTCACTTCTGCTCTGGGTCCACTTTGGACGCGAGCGCTGCGTTGAACGTGCAGTTCAGGGCTCGATTGGCGGCGCCCGCAAGCAATTCGAAGACGCTCGGAATGCCTTTTCTGAATGGCCTGCTAGCCCCAGCCCAGCTCGTGCAGCTTCGCGTCGTCCACCCCGAAGTGGTGCGCGACCTCGTGCAGCACGGTCACCACGACCTCCTCCACCACGTCGTCCTCCGTCTGGCAGATGTCGAGGATCGCGTCGCGGTAGATGAAGATGTGGTCCGGCAGCGTCCCGCCGTAGTCGGAGTTGCGCTCGGTCAGCGCGATGCCCTGGTACAGCCCGAGCAGTGACGGCTCCTGATCGTTGCGGTCCTCGACCAGCACCACGACGTTGTTCATGGCGTGCATGAAGTCCGCCGGCAGCAGGTCCAGCGCTTCCTCGACCAGCTCCTCGAAGCGGGCCCGGGTCATCTCGACGGTCATCGGTTCTCTGTGCTCGAAGGGGGTGCGTTGGACGAGGGCTTGTCGGGCTTGTCGGAGTCGGACGGCTTGCCGGGCTCGGAGGACTGGGAGCCGTTGGTCTCGGAGTGCAGCGGTGCGCCGGTCGGTTCGTCCTGGGCCTTGACCGACGTGGTCTGCGGCGGGTTCGCGGTGGTCAGCGGCGCGCCGTTGGGGTTGCGGACGCTGCCTTCCCAGGCGACGAGGTTGTTGCCCTGGGGGACTGCGCCGATCTTGCAGTTGGCCTTGCGGGAGCCGACGGCCCAGCTCGCCTCGACGCGGGTGTCCCAGGTGACGAGCAGTCCCTTGGCCTTCAGGTCGGCGCCGCCGGTGTACTCGGTGGCGATGGCCGCGCACTTCTCGGACATGGCGGCGTCCTGGGCTTCGGGGGCGACGAACGGGCCCTCGGGGTGCTGGAAGACGCCGACGATCTCGAACGCGTGCGGCTTCGCGCACTCGATCGGGTCACCGACCGTGTTGTTCTCGCCGAGCGCCACGCAGACGCCGGGGTCGTAGACGTTCGACTGGTCCTGGGTCTTCGCGCTGCCGAACGACGGCAGGGCCGCGCCGGACGGGGCGGCGACCTGCAGACCGCATCTGAGCTGCCGGTATCCGCTCTTCCAGCGGGTCTCGTCCGGGTTGAGGGTGCTGACGCCGTACTTGCCCTCGGGGTCGAGCTTGCCCGCCATGTACGTCGTGGACGCCTGGGCGCAGTTCTCCTGCGCGATCTTCTCCCACGCCTCGCCGTTCGGGAACGGCGCTTCCTTCGGGTACGCGGCCGTGATGTCGGCCGTTCCGGTGACCTCGAACTTGTGCGCGGCGGCGCAGTCGACCTTCTGGGCGTCCGAGAGGTCCGGTTTCTCCCAGTTGAGGCATTCGCCCGTCACGGCTTGGTAGGCGGCGTTGACGAGCTCGCGTTTGGTGCTGAGCGGGCCTCCTGCCAGCACAGACGTGAACGCGGACAACATCAACAAGCCGAACGCGCCCACGAAAGCGCCGACCATCACAAGCCGCGTGTCGCGGATGTGACCAGATCGACTCAACCAACCGGCGCTCGAAGACATCTCATCCATGATGCCCGTGCCGTGTGAGACCGCTGTGCGCCGGGGGGTTGGGTGCCGAGTGTTGCTATTAGGACACTCGTCCCCCAATTGGCCGTGTTGGAGCTGTCTCGCTAGGTACCTTGCCCGCGGGAGTGGTGATGACTGACAACAACCAGCCAGGACCTGGCCAGCCGACGCCCGAGCAGGGGCCGCCGTCGGGACAGCCCGGCCAGCCGCAACAGCCGCAGCAGCCGCCGCCGTACCAACCGGCACCTGCGCCGAACCAGCCTGCGCCGGGTCAGCCCGGTCCCAGGCCCAACCAGGGGCCGCCCACCAAGGGCAAGATGCGCCAGCAGCAGGCCGGCGTCACCAAGCCCCGCCAGGCCTCGGTCGCCGAGCAACGCGCCCGCGCTGCCGCCCTCAAGGCGCAGCAGGAGCGGTTCGCCGCCGAGTCCGCCGCGTTCGAGAAGAAGCGCAAGAAGCGCAAGCGCCTGCTCATCGGCGGTGGCGTCACCGTCGGCGTGGTCGCGCTGGTCGCGATCTGGTACGCGGCCGCCAGCCCGAAGAACGTCACCGCGCAGTGCACCGACTCGAACAACGTGATCGTCGACGACGACTACTGCGACGAGTCGTACTACCGCAGCCACGGCGGGTACACGAGCGGCGGCTTCATCTACATCGGCGGCTCGTCGTACCGCTACAACTACGGCGGTTCGGGCTCGGTCGGCCAGAAGGCGGTCGGCGGCAGCTACACGGTCCCCAAGGGTGCGAACGTCAGCACGAAGTCGGGCACGTCGGTCCAGCGCGGCGGCTTCGGCATCAGCAGCGGATCGTCGAGCAGCGGAGGCTGAGCACACTTGCGCCGGGAAGCTTCACACCCGCGGCCGAACTGGCAGCGGACGGTCTCCGACCAGGGCCTGGTCTTCGGCCTGCCCGCGAAGTACGCGAACGGCGCCGACCGTCCCTACTGGGACGAGTCGGTGCACTACGTGTTCGAGATGAGCGAGATCCTCTCGCTCGAAGCCGACGTCGAGCTGCTCCACTCCATGTGCCTCGACGCGGTGGACAACGTCGTGCTCACCGAGCGGTACCGCGACTTCGGCATCCCCGAGTGGGTGTGGCCGCACATCGCCGAGTCGTGGCGCCGCCGCGACCCGCACCTCTACGGCCGCTTCGACCTGCGCTACGACGGCTCGGGCCCGGCCAAGCTGCTGGAGTACAACGCGGACACCCCCACGTCGTTGCTGGAGGCCGCGTACATCCAGTGGTACTGGAAGGAAGAGGTCTTCCCGGACGACGACCAGTGGAACTCGCTGCACGAGCGCCTGGTCGAACGCTGGACCGAGATCGGGGCCAAGCTGCCGTCGGGCGAGCTGCACTTCAGCTGGTCCGGCGCCGACCCGTCCGGTGAGGACCACCTGACGACCGCGTGCCTCCAGGAGACGGCGGCCGAGGCCGGCCTGAACACCGTGGGCATCGCGATCGAGGACATCGGCTGGGACTCGCTGCTCAACCGGTTCGTCGACCTCGAAGAGGCCCCGATGGGCACGCTCTTCAAGCTCTACCCGTGGGAGTGGGTGGTCGAGGAGCAGTTCGGCCGCCACGCCGTGGAGTCGTTGCCCGGCACGCTGTTCATCGAACCGCTGTGGAAGATGCTGCTCTCCAACAAGGCGCTGCTCGCGATCCTGTGGGAGATGTACCCGGGCCACCCCAACCTGCTCCCCGCGTACCTCAACGACCCCGGCATGCTCACCGAGTACGTGCGCAAGCCGCTGCTCGGCCGCGAGGGGGCGAACATCCAGATCGTCGCCCCGGGTTACGAGACGCAGACCGGTGGCGTGTACGGCAAAGAAGGCTTCGTGTACCAGCTGTTCGATCCGCTCCCGGAGTTCGACGGCTACCGCCCCGCGTTGGGTGCCTGGGTCGTCGGCGACACGTCGGCAGGCCTCGGCATCCGGGAAACGGTCGGTCTGGTGACCGACGACGGCGCGGCGTTCGTGCCGCATCGAATTGTTGAGTAAGACTCCGAAAGGGAACGGGAAATGGACTACACGCTCGCGTTGGACCCCGGCTTCGGCTCGGCCATCGGCCGGGGCATCGGCGCGATCGCGCTGTACGCCGTCGTCGGTCTGGTCCTCATGGTGTTCGGCTTCTACGCGATCGACTGGACGACGCCGGGCAAGCTGTCGCTCCTGGTCCGCAACGGTGCCCCGAACGCCGTGATCGTCACCGCCTCCGGCCTCGTCTCGATGGCGTTCATCGTGGTCGTCGCGATGCTCAACGCCGTCGGCAAGCTCGACGAGGGCCTGCTCACCGCGTTGATCTACGGCATCGTCGGCATCATCGTGCAGGTGGCGGCCGTCCGGCTGCTGGAGTGGGTGACCAAGCTGGACATCGGCTCGATCATCGAGTCGGACGAGTTCGCACCGGCCTCCGTCGTCGTGGCCGCGGCCCACGTCGCCCTCGGTCTCGTGGTGGCCTTCGCCATCTACTAGTCACCAGCTCTTCGAAGGACCCGGTGCTCACGTGGCACCGGGTCCTTTTTGCGTTGACCGGTCCGCGTTCCGCATATCCGGATGAAACGGGGAACGGGTGGCGACTACCCTTCTCCGGGTGATTGACCTCAAGGTGTTGCGCGAGAACCCGGAGATCGTGCGCGCGTCGCAGCGTGCCCGTGGCGAGGACGAGGGCGTCGTCGACAGTCTGCTGTCCGCGGACGAGCGCCGGCGTTCCGCCATCTCCCGCGCCGACACCCTGCGCGCCGAGCAGCGGGTGCTCGGCAAGGAGGTCGGCAAGGCGAAGGGCGACGACCGCACCGCCCTGCTCGGCAAGGCGAAGGACCTGGCCGCCGAGGTCAAGGCCGCCGAGGCCGAGCAGCACGCCACCGCCGAAGAGGTCAACGAGCTGCTGGCCAAGATCCCGAACCTGGTCCACCCGGACGCGCCCGTCGGTGGCGAGGACGACTTCGTCGTCGTCAAGACCGTGGGCACGCCGCGCGAGTTCGACTTCGAGCCGCAGGACCACCTCGACCTGGGCACGAAGCTCGGCGCCATCGACATGGAGCGTGGCGCGAAGGTCGGCGGCAGCCGCTTCTACTTCCTCAAGGGCGTGGGCGCGCAGCTCGAGATCGCCCTGCTCAACATGGCGGCGGCGCAGGCCACGGCCAACGGCTTCGAGCTCATGATCACGCCGACCCTGGTGCGGCCGGAGATCATGGCGGGCACCGGCTTCCTCGGTGCGCACTCGAGCGAGATCTACCACCTGGAGAACGACGACCTGTACCTCGTCGGCACGTCCGAGGTGCCGCTGGCGGGTTACCACGCGGACGAGATCCTCGACGGCGAACGCCGGTACGCGGGCTGGTCGTCGTGCTACCGGCGCGAGGCGGGCTCGTACGGCAAGGACACCCGCGGCATCATCCGCGTCCACCAGTTCAACAAGGTGGAGATGTTCTCGTACGTGAAGCCCGAGGACGCCGAGGCGGAGCACGCCCGCCTGCTCGGCTGGGAAGAGGAGATGCTCGCCAAGATCGACGTCCCGTACCGGGTCATCGACACGGCCACGGGCGACCTCGGCACGTCCGCGCACCGCAAGTTCGACTGCGAGGCGTGGGTCCCGACCCAGCAGAAGTACCGCGAGCTCACCTCGACGTCGAACTGCACGACGTTCCAGGCACGCCGCCTCAACGTCCGCTACCGCGACGAGAACGGCAAGTCGCAGATCGCGGCCACGTTGAACGGCACGCTCGCGACGACCCGCTGGATCGTCGCGATCCTCGAGAACCACCAGCAGGCCGACGGCTCCGTGGTGGTTCCCGAGGCGCTGCGCCCGTTCATGGGCACGGACGTCCTCAAGCCCCGCTAAGCGGGCTGCGGAACGCGTTCGGGTTCGGCCGCGACGGCAGGTGCCCGCTTCTCGGAGCGGTTCACCACGGCGCGGCCGACCTCGATCAACGGTTGCTCGACGTAGCGGAACAGCAGGTCCGCGATGGCGAGCGAGACCAGGCCGACGCCGATCCAGTTAAGCGTCGGCCACGTGTGCAGCTTCGGCACCAGCGCGCCCACGGCGACACCGGCCGCGCCCTGCACCAGGTAGATCGAGTACGACCGGTCGCCGATGAACTTCATGACGTTCGTGCTGAGCAGCCACCCGAGCGGGCCGGGCGCGAGCAGCGTCGGGATCAGCAGCGTCACGACCACCGAGTACGCCGGGATGATCACCAGGTACGTGTCGTTGAGCGTCAGGACGCCGTCGCTCAGCCAGTAGAAAAGCGGCCCGAGGCTCCAGTGCGCCGCGAGGAACGCGACGGCGGCGATCACCACGACGACGGGCTTGGTCAGGCCGCTGACCAGCGCGTAGCCCTTCGGGTTGTGCATCACGATCGCGAGCAGCGAGCCGAGGATCAGCGGGATGTAGTGGACGCCGGTGCTCTCGTGGTTGGTCTCGGCCGGCAACAGCGTGAGGACCAGCACCGCGATCGTCGTCAGCGACAGCGCGAGGCGGCGGGCGAAGAAGCGGGCGCACAGCACGAACGCCAGCAGCGGCCACACCAGGTAGAACTTCTGCTCGATGCCGAGCGTCCACGACTGCGCGAACGGCGCGATCGGGCTGTCCACGAACTCGTTCGTGAAGGTGAAGTAGTACGTCAGGTTGTCGCGAAGGCCGGAGCTGCGGAAGTCACCGCGCATCACGTGCAGTGCGATGTTGAGGCCCAGCACCACGAAGTACACGGGCAGGATGCGGAACGCGCGCCGCAGGTAGAAGTTCTTGACCGAGATGCGCCCGGTGGGGCTGCGGTCCTCCTCGCGCAGTGCGAGGGTGGTGATCAGAAAGCCTGACAGGACGAAGAAGATGTGGACGCCGATCCACCCGGAGGTCCAGCCCCAGGGTCCGCCCCCGTAGTGGAACACGATCACGAGAATGGCCGCGACGGCTCTCAGGCCGTCGAGGGCCGGGAATCTTCGCATCGCCAGGAATTGGGCATGGCTAAGAGAACGCACTGAGAACCTTCCCCCAGGAGGGTCACCCGATCGGTGACCCGGCTCATCGGTCGGGTGAGTGTACGTTCCACGCCCGAGTACTGTGCGTGGTTGCCTGACCTGGGGGATGGAGACATGCGTAGCAGTAATCGGCCGTACATGGCTTCCGTGGATCAGCTCCGTGCGTACGCGGTGCTGCTCGTGATCTTCTTCCACGGCACGCAGATCTTCGGCACGTGGATCGCGCACGGCCGCGCCTTCGAGTTCGGCAAGGACTGGCTGTACTCGACGAACCCGGCCGCCACCGTCATCTTCGAGGGGCACACCGGCGTCACGCTGTTCATGGTGCTGAGCGGGTTCATCTTCGCCGTCGGCACGATCGGCAAGGACGTCTCGTACCCGCGCTTCATGGCCAACCGGCTGCTGCGGATCTACCCGCTGTTCATGGTGATCGTGCTGATCGCCCTCGCGGCCAACCCCGGCGCGTTCGGCTTCCTGCCGTTCCTGCAGACCGTGCTCGGCCTCGGCAACCTGCCCGGCGCGCTGGTGCTCGGCGACATCTCCTCCGGCGCGCTGTGGGCCGTCGCCGTGGAGATGCAGTTCTACCTGCTGTTCCCGCTGCTCAACAAGCTGCTGACGCGGTTCGGGATGCCGACGTTCCTGCGCCTGTTCGCGGCGATCGCGGTGATCCGCGCGCTGGTCTGGTTCGTGACGGCGGTGCCGAACCCCGACTCGATCCTCTACTACAACCTCGTCGGCCGGATCGACCAGTTCCTGATCGGCATGATCGCCGCGTGGCTCTACCTGCGCTACGCGGACCACTTCCGCGGCTGGTGGAAGATCGCCGTCAGCGCGCTGGTCGTCGTGGCGGCGCTGTGGTCGTTCAACCAGGTCCACGGTTTCTTCAACCACGGCTGGTGGCGCCTGCTCTGGATCGACGTCGAGGGCGGCATGTGGGCCCTGGTCGTGCTGACGTACGTGGCGACGGTCAGGGCGACGAACGTCGTGGCCCGCGCGGTCACGAAGGTCGGGGAGCTGAGCTTCTCGCTCTACCTGCTGCACCTCGTCATCGCGGGCGTGCTCGTGCAGAACCGCTGGTGGATCGACATCCCCGCGATCGGGCCGATGGCGAGCGCGCTCGTCACCGTCGCCGCGTTGTTCCTCCCGGTCTCGATCGCGGTGGCGTGGGTGACGTTCCACGGCATCGAGTCGCCGTTCCTGCGGCTGCGGGTGAAGTACCTGGTCGAACCGAAGATCCCGGTCGAACTGCGGAAGCTCGACCGGGATCTGGAGAAGGCGGCTCAGTCGAGCTGACGCTCGACCTGGTCGGACACGTGCTTCGCGATCTCCAGCGACGACGTGGCCGCGGGCGACGGCGTGTTCAGCACGTGCACCTGGCGTTCGGCCGTCTCGAACAGGAAGTCGTCGACCAGCGAACCGTCCGGCAGCATCGCCTGCGCGCGCACGCCCGCCTCGGCGCGGACCAGGTCGGCCTCCTGCACGGCCGGCACGAGCCGGGCGAGCGAGGCGGCGAAGCGCTTGCGGGAGAACGACCTCAGCACCTCTTCGAGGCCGGTCTTCGCGAACTTGCGGGCGAGCCGCCAGGTGCCGGGGAACTTCGCGACCTCGAACAGGTCGGCGGGGGAGAACTGCGACCACTTGTAGCCCTCGCGGCGCAGCGCCAGCACCGCGTTCGGTCCGGCGTGGACACTGCCGTCGAGCATGCGGGTCAGGTGCACGCCGAGGAACGGCAGCGTCGGGTCCGGCACCGGGTAGATGAGGCCCCGCACCAGGTTCCGGCGCTCGGGCGTCAGCTCGAAGTACTCGCCGCGGAACGGGACGATCGTCGCCGAAGGGGACAGACCGGCCATCCGCGCGATCCGGTCGCTGTGCAATCCGGCACAGTTCACGAGGGCGTCCGCGCGGACGATTCCCTGCGGAGTGGCCAATTCCACACCGGCACCCACCGGCGAGCGGCGAATCCCCAGGACAGGGCTGTTCAGCCGCAGGTCAGCGCCGTGGGCGTTGAGCAACTTCACCAGCGCCCGGCACACGGAGGGGAAGTCGATGATGCCGGTCGACTCGACCCGCAGCGCGGCGACCGTGGCGACCTCCGGCTCGTACTCGCGAGCCTCGGCGGCGGAGATCATCCGCGCCGGGACGCCGTTCGCCTCGGCCCGCTCGGCGAGGGTGTTGAGGCGCGGGATCTCGTCCTCGGAGGTGGCCACGACGAGCTTGCCGCAGACCTCGTACGGAACACCGTGCTCCTTGGCGAAGTCGATGATGGAAGCGTTGCCCGCCACCGACATCCGCGCCTTGAACGAGCCCGGCTTGTAGTACAGACCGGCGTGCACGACGTTGCTGTTGTGCCCCGTCTGGTGCGCCGCCCAGTGCGATTCCTTCTCCAAGACGGTCACCTGGTGGCCGCGTCCGGCCAGTTCGTTGGCGACCGCCAAACCGACGATCCCGCCACCGACAACCGCGATGTGTCGCACGTCAAATCCTCGTCTTCCGGGTCCGTTCGTGTTAAGAGGACAGTACGGCCCACCCACCGTTGATCGTCTCTGGCACCTATACACTCGGCCCCATCCACGCAGGGGAGAGGTATGTCTGAGCAGATCATTCTCGGCCAGCCCACGGTCGGTGACGAAGAGCTTGCCGCGATCGCCGAGGTGTTCAAGTCCGGTTGGCTCGCCGGTGCCGGACCGACCTGCCGCAAGTTCGAGGAGCGCTTCGCCGTCACCACCGGCTCCGCGCACGCCCTGACGACGAGCAACTGCGGTGCCGCGCTGCACCTCGCGCTGCACGTCCTCGGCGCCAAGGCCGGTGACGAGGTCGTCGTCGCCGACTACACGTTCCCCGCCACGGGCCACGCCGTGATGTACACCGGCGCGAAGCCCGTGTTCGCGGACATTCGCCCGGACATCTGGACGGTCGACCCCGCCGCCGTCGAGGCCGCCATCACGCCGCGCACCACCGGCATCGTGGCCGTCGACCTCGCGGGCCAGCCCGCCGACTACGACGAGCTCCGCGCGATCGCCGACAAGCACGGCCTGTTCCTCATCGAGGACGCCGCCTGCGCCGCCGGTGCGACCTACAAGGGCCGCGCGGCCGGCAGCCTCGGCGACATCGCCGCGTTCAGCTTCCACGGCCGCAAGGGCATCACCTCGGGTGAGGGCGGCGCCCTGACCACGAACAACCCCGAGTGGGACGCCCGCGCGCGCAAGCTGCACACGTACGGCATCGAGCCGGCGTTCGGCCGTGAGGGCAGCAACACCCTGCCCGTGCCGACGTTCCACGAGCTGGGCTGGAACTACCGCCTCTCGGACGTCCAGGCCGCGATCATGAACGTGCAGCTGGACCGCCTGCCGAGCCTGCTGGCCGCCCGCACGCACGTCGCGGAGCGCTACGGCGAGCTGCTCAAGGACGTCGAGGGCATCGAGCTCCCCGTCACGGCGCCGGACCGCACGCACCCGTGGCAGGCCTACATCATCACGATCGACCCGTCGATCAGCCGTGACCAGGTCGCGCTGAAGCTCCGCGAGCGCGGCGTGCAGTGCAACTTCGGCACGTACGCCTCGCACGTCCAGCCGATCTACGGGGCCACCGAGCCCTGCCCGGTGTCCGCGGACCTCTTCCGCCGCCACCTGGCGATCCCGATGCACGCCAACCTCACCGACGAAGAGGTCGAGCGCGCCGCGGAAGCGGTGCGCGAGGTCGTGGCCGAGCTTTCCTGACCACCAGGTCGCACCCCGAGCACGACCCCCCAAGTACGAGGAGTTGACCGTCATGTCCGACCGCACCGTGTTCTTCACCGGTGGCGCCGGGTTCATCGGTATGCACGTCATCCCGCTCCTGCTGGAGCGCGGCTACAAGGTGCGCCTGTTCGACAACATGTCCCGCGGTGACCGCGCCAAGGTCAACGAGCTGGTCGCGACCGGCAACGTCGAGCTCATCGAGAAGGACGTGCGCTACGGCGGCGCGGTGCGCGAGGCCATGCGCGGCTGCACGCACGCGATCCACTTCGCCACGGTCTCGATCAACAAGAGCATCGCGGACCCGCACGAGTCGGTCGACATCAACATGACCGGCAACCACAACGTCTTCGCCGCCGCCGCGGACGAGGGCGTCAAGCGCCTGGTCTTCGCCTCGACCGCCTCGGTCTACGGCGACCCGAAGCGCCTGCCGATGCACGAGGACGACGAGCTCCGCCCGCTCACGCCGTACTGCATCACCAAGCGCGCCGGTGAGGACCTGCTGGGCTTCTACCAGCGCCAGAAGGGCCTCTCCTGGAACGCCCTGCGCTTCTTCAACGTGTACGGCCCCGGCCAGAAGATCGAGGCGTACTACACCTCGGTCATCAACCACTTCATCCAGCGCCTCCGTGCCGGCCAGCCGCCGGTCATCGACGGCAAGGGTGAGCAGTCGATGGACTTCATCCACGTCCACGACCTCGCGATGTCCGTCGTCATGGCGCTGGAGAGCGAGCAGGGCAACCTGCCGATCAACATCGGCACCGGCGTCGACACCTCGATCGCGCAGCTGGCCAAGATCCTGATCCAGGCCGTCGGCGTCGACGTGGAGCCGCAGTTCAACCCGCGCGACGTGCTCGTGTCCCGTCGCGCCGCGGACATCACCCGTGCCAAGGAGATCCTCGGCTGGGAGCCGACCATCACGGTCGAGCAGGGCATGTCCGAGCTGGTGCGCGCCTCCGCTCCGCAGAGCTGAGCGCACGCACGTCTGCCGCTGACTCTCTGGGGAGAGGGGTTTCGACTTTGCGAATCGTCGTGGTCAACAACTTCTTCCCCCCGAGAGTCGGCGGCAGTGCGCACATGGCGGCCTCGATGGCCGAGCGGTACGCCGCTCGCGGCAACGAGGTCCTGACCATCACCGCCGAGTACCGCAACTCTCCCGCGAGGGAGGAGCGCGACGGGTACCGGATCGCGCGGCTGCCCGCGGGGAAGATGCCGCAGCTGGGTCTGTCGATCGACTTCGACATCACCTTCGCCTCGGCCCGCCCCGGCAACTGGCGCGAGTTGTTCAGGCTGCTCGACGAGTTCCAGCCGGACCTCATCCACATGCACGGCCAGTTCTTCGACCTGACATGGATGGCCGGCCTGTGGGCGCGCCGCCGCAAGGTCCCCGTCGTCGTCACGGTGCACACGCTGCTGATCAGCGCGCGGAAGTTCTACAGCAACGTCTTCCGCATGCTCGACGCCGTGCTGGTGCGCCCGATGATGCGCATGGTCAAGCCGCGCTACGTGATCCTCGACAAGCTGGGCGTCGACTACTGCGTCAAGCGCTACGGCACCACCGACGAGAACTCGGTCTGCATCCCGATCGCCGTCGACACCGAGCACTTCGACCAGATCCCGACCAGGGACGTCCGCGCGGAACGAGGCGTCGGCACCGCGCCGTTGATCGTCTCGCTGGGCCATGTCATCCCGCTGCGCAACCGCATGCCGCTGGTCAACGCCATGCCCGCGATCCTGGAGAAGCACCCGGACACCAGGGTGATCGTCGTGGGCCGCGTCTACCACGACGAGTTCATGAAGCGCGCCGCGGAACTCGGCATCACCGACAGGTTCATCATCACCGGCGCCGTGCCGAAGGACGACGTGCCGTCGTACTTCCAGGCCGCTGACATCGTTGCCCACGACCTCAACGGCGGCTGCGGCACCGCGTCGCTCGAGGCGATGCTGTCCGGCACGGCCACCATCGCGTCGGCGGAGCTGGACAACTACCCCGGCATCGAACTCCGCAACTGGGACAACGCGTTATTCGTGCGCCCAGGTGACTCCGCGGAGGTGGCGCGCACCGTGATCGCCCTGCTGGACGACCCGGCGAAGCGCGCGCAGATCGGCAAGAGGCAGAGTTCGATGGTGCGGGACAACTTCGATCTCGACGTCGTCGTGGACGAACACCTGCGAATGTTCGAGAAGCAGGTCGCAGAGAACCTGCTCAGGAAAGGCTGAAAGATGTTCTTCGACGACGAGCGCAGCCAGAGGCTCCGTCCGCAGATCCTGACCGAACTGGTCGGCGAGTACATGAACGACGCGGAGCGCGCGCAGCTCTACGGCCTGCCGCCGACGACGCGCATCCGCCAGCGCGCCAAGGTGGTCAGCCCCGAGCACCTGACGTTGGGCGACCACGTCTGGATCGGCGAGGGTGCCGTGCTGGACGCGAGTGGTGGGCTGGAGATCGGTGAGCACACCAGCATCGGGCTCAACACGCTGATCTTCACGCACTCCAGCTGGTTGGCGAACATGACTCTGTCGAACCACTCCGGGAGTGATTTGATCGAGCGGAAGCCGGTGAAGATCGGCAAGGGGTGTTTCATCGGTGGGCTCGTGGTGATCATGCCTGGCGTGACGATCGGTGATTTTGCGACTGTGCAGCCCAATTCTGTGGTTGCCAAGGATGTTCCTGAGCGTTCGTTGGTGGCTGGGAATCCGGCTCGGGTTTTTCAGCGGTACGACGAGGAGTACATCCAGGGCGAGGTGGCTCGGGTGCAGGAGGAGAACGAGCGGCGGCGGAAGTTGGCTGAGGAGCGTGGGGACGCGCCTTCTTGGGGGGCGCCGGCTGGGTCGTTCGACAAGAAGTCGGACTGAGGTCCATTTAGGACTGTTGCGTTGGGGTTGCGTTTTGTTGGTTGGGCTGCGGTTGCGAGGGTGGTCCGTCAGGCAGTGACGAAGTGAGCGGGGTTGCGATTGGGGCTTGACCTTGAGCCTCTAGCTGGATGCATTCGCGGCCTCAAAGGCCGGGGTGAAGTACGCCCCGGCCGGACCGGACAGGTTGGCATCCAGCCCCTCAAGGTCAAGCCCCAATCGCCATGAGCGGTGGAATCGGCTGGCCAACCTGGTAGCAGCCCGTTCGGGCTCGCTTCGCTTCGCCACGCCAGGTTTCGTAGGTGGTTGGCTTTTGCGTTGGTGGCTGGCGGTTGGCACCGCGCGCCGAAGCCAAGACGGTGGTCGCCTTGCGTTCGCGACTGCGGTTGGGCTTGGAGCTCGGCTGCGCCGTCGCGATGCTTGCGCTCTGACGGGCTCGCCTTCGGCTTCGCATCTCCTCAAGCCACTGTGGCCGAACGCATCGCTGCCCTGCGCTCAGCTACTTGGTGCTCAGCTACCTGGCGCATCGCTGCCCCGCTCCTGCCGCCCTCCTGCCGCCGCCCTCCAGCAGAAATGCCGAAGGGCGGCGGAAGCATGTCGCCTCCGCCGCCCTTCGGCGTTTCTGCCTACCTGAGTTGGCTCAGGCGCTGGCCTTCTGCAGCACCTCGGCCACCACGCGGTGGGCCGGGAGGATCGACGCGCGCTCCTCGGCCGCGTCCACCTTGCCCTCGAGCAGGTCGACGAAGCGGTCGAGCTGCGTTGCGAGCGGCTCGCGGGCCGTGAGGAGTTCGGGGATCTCGATCACCGTCTGCTGGCGGTAGCCGAGGCCGTCGGCCGTCACTGCGTCGTGCGAGACGTGGCGGTAGATCGTCACGTCGCGGCGGAGCAGGTCGATCTCGATCAGCCTGTCGATTTCCGACACGATGAGCGAGCGGACCTTGCGCTGGCCGATTCGGCTGGCTGACACCGTTGCCATGCCGGTCGGGAAGGTCAGGACCGTCTCCACGTTGTCCTCCGCGCCCTGGACCGAGTCCGGGTGGAAGTAGCCGACGCCCGAGGCGACGCGGGACGGTTCGATGCCGCCGAAGAAGCGGATCGCGATGTCCACGTCGTGGACCAGGAGGTCCCAGGAGACGCCGGTCTTGATGCGCGGGGCGTACGGGCCGTGGCGGCGGGCCATCACGTGGACCGGCTCGTTGACCAGCTGCAGTGCGGTCATGACTGCCGGGTTGTAGCGCTCCAGCAGGCCGCACATCATCGGGATGTCCTTGCTCTCGGAGAGAGCAACGACCTCCTCGCTGGAGGCGAGGTCGTCGCAGACCGGCTTCTCGACGAGGAGGGGCTTGCCCTGGTCGAGGACCTCGAGGGCGAGCTTGTGGTGCGCCTCGGTCGCGGCGGCGAGGACGACTGCGTCGACGTCCGCCAGCGAGCCGATCTCCGGGGACCAGGCCGCGTCGAAGCGGTCGGCCACGGTGCGGCCCGCCTCTTCGCGCGGGTCGATGACGCGGACCAGGTCCGCGCGCTCGGACTGCGACAGCACGCGGGCGTGCAGCGAGCCCATCGAACCCGTGCCGATCAGGGCTACGCGCTTCTTGGCGGTCATGCGCCGAACACCTCGCGGACGTTGGTGACGATCGTGGCGAGCTCGGCCTCGGTCAGCTTCGGGTGCACCGGCAGCGAAAGCGCCTGGCGGGCGACCTGGGAGGCGACCGGCACGTCCGACGCGATGACACCGGGGTTCTCCCGGTAGCAGTCGTAGTCGAAGACGACCTTCGGGTAGTAGATGCCGTTGCCGATGCCGCGCTCGGTGAGCTTGGCGGCCAGCTCGTCACGGGTCACCGCGGCGTCGTCGCCGACGAGGACGGTGAACTGGTGCCACACGTGGGTGCGGCCCGGCAGGACCGACGGCACGGTGAGACCCGGCACGCCGGCGAGGCCCTCGGCGAGCACCGACGCGTTGTGGCGGCGGGCCTCCGTGAGCTGCTCCAGCTTCTCGAGCTGCGGGATGCCGACGGCCGCGTGCAGGTCGGTCAGGCGGTAGTTGTGACCCGCCATCTCGTACTGGTAGCGGGCGCGCATGCCCTGGTTGCGCAGGACGCGGAGCTTGTCGGCGAGCGCGTCGTCGGAGGTCGTGATCATGCCGCCCTCCGCCGTCGTGACGTTCTTCGTGGCGTAGAGCGAGAAGCAGCCGATGCCGAAGCTGCCGGCCGGCTGGCCCTCGAACGTGGCGCCGACGGCCTGCGCGGAGTCCTCGACCAGCTTCAGGCCGTGCTCGGCCGCGAGCGGGGCGAGCTTGCCCATGTCCGCGGTCTGGCCGTAGAGGTGCACCGGCATGAGGACCTTGGTGCGCGGGGTGATCTGCGCGGCGACCGCGTCGGGGTCGATGCAGAAGTCGTCCACCCGGATGTCCGCGAAGCGCGCGGTGGCGCCTGCCTCGAGGATGGCGTTCAGGGTCGCGACGAACGTGAACGGCGAGGTGATGACCTCGTCGCCCGGCTGGAGGTCGAGTGCCTGCAGCGATGCGACCAGCGCGGTGGTGCCGTTGTTGACGGCAATCGCGTGGGGAACACCGGCGACGGCGGCGAAGGCGTCTTCGAGACGCTTGACCATCGGGCCCTGTGCGATCGAGCCGGAGCGGAGAACCTCGAGGACCAAAGGCTCCGCGTCGGCCACATCGACGACAGTGATGGGGATCATGCAGCAGTCTTTCGCTCCGGAGACGGTGGACGGCGTCCGGTACAGTCACAGGTCGTCCCGCCCTGACGCGGGCGCCACGTTACCTGCCTGTGAACACGAGATGCGCTCCGGCCTGGGCGGTGTAACGCACACAACTCGTACCGCTCGTACGGCGCGACCTACCAGGAACGGACCCGTGGCGAACCGCATTCACCCCACCGCGATCATCGGCGACGGTGTGGAGCTGGGCGACGACAACATCATCGGCCCCTACTCGGTGATCGTCGGCCCTGCCCGCATCGGCAGCGGAAACTGGATCGGCCCGCACGTGACCATCGGCACTCCCGCCGAGGACCGCGGCGGCCCTCACCCCGTGGGCTGGGAGGGCGAGCTCGACGGACACGGTGTCGTCATCGGCGACAACAACAAGATCCGCGAGTACGTCACCGTCCACCAGGGCACGCACCGCGCGACCGCCATCGGCGACGACTGCTACCTGCTGGTCCGCAGCCACGTCGGCCACGACGTCGCGGTCCGCGACAACGTCGTGCTCGCCTGTTCCGTGCAGATCGGTGGCCACACCGAGATCTGGTCGCACGCCAACATCGGCATGAGCACCACCGTGCACCAGGGTGGCCGCATCGGCCCCGGTGCCATGGTCGGCATGGGCTCCGCGGTGCGCCGCGAGGTCGAGCCGTTCACCATCTCGGTCGGCAACCCCGCGCGGGTGACCGGCATCAACGTCGTCGGCCTGAGCCGCCGAGGCTGTGCCGAGGAGACCATCTCGGCGCTGGAGCCCTTCCTCAAGGGCAAGGGCGACCTGCCCGCGGACGGCCTTCCCGAAGAGCTGTCCGTCCTGCTGAAGTCGTGGGCCGACCGCGCCCCGTTGAACCACTGATCCCCGAGCTACGGAGAACGAGAAACACCATGGCGCTGAACGACCGCCTGCGCGACGTCTTCGTCGAGGCACTTGCCCTGTCCGACGACGTCGACGTCGAGAACCTCAAGTACCGCGACATCGAGGAGTGGGACTCCGTCGGCCACATGGCGCTGATCGCCGCCATCGAGGACGAGTTCGACGTGCAGTTCGAGACCGACCAGGTCATCGACATGAGCAGCTTCAAGGTCGCCGTCGACATGCTGAAGGGCCTCGGCGTCGAGGCCTGACCACTGTTCGAGAGGCCTGACCACTGCGTGAGCAGTGGGCAACGCCACTGGTGGGCCGCGTCTGCAACCGGACGCGGCCCACTCGCGTTTCACGGCTGTGAACCCGGTTGTGACCTGCGCAACCGGGGTGTCACCGCGGTGCTGCGGGCGGAAATGATCACTCCTGACGTGCGGGTACGCTCACTTCGGTGTCCGGTGCGTGACCAGGAAGTTCCGTCCGGATCACGCGGCCCTGGGCAATCGAGACATACGGGACTGATGGCGTAGTGACTGACCTGACTGGCAAGGTTGCGATCGTGACCGGCGGCACGCGGGGCATCGGTCTCGCGACCGTCCGGGCTCTCGCCGAGGCGGGTGCGGCCGTGGTGCTGACCGGCCGCGACGAGGCGTCGGCGAAGGAGCGGGCGGCCGAGGTGGCCGCCGAACTCGGCGCGGACGTGAGCGGCGTCGCGCTGGACGTCACGGACTCCAAGGCCGTCTCCACGGTGATCAGGGGTGTGGCCAAGGAACGCGGTCAGCTCGACGTCGTCGTGGCGAACGCGGGTGTGCTCGAGGACGCGTTGATCGGCATGATCCGCGACGAGCTCATCGACAGCATGCTCACCACCAACGTCGCGGGCACGATCCACACGGTCCAGGCCGCGGCCCGCGCCATGATGCGCAAGAAGTCCGGGTCGATCGTCGTCCTGGCGTCCATCGTCGGCACGCAGGGCAGCGCGGGGCAGACCGCCTACGCCGCGTCCAAGGCGGCCGTCGGCAACGTCGCGCTGTCGGCGTCCAAGGAACTCGGCCGGTACGGCATCCGCGTCAACGGCGTCGCGCCCGGCGTGATCGAGACGGCGATGACGTCGCACCTCGACGAGAAGATCATCGCGGACCGCATCGACGACACCCCGCTCGGCAGGCTCGGCAAGGCCGAGGAGGTCGCGAAGGTGATCCGGTTCCTCGCGAGCGACGAGTCGTCGTTCGTGACCGGGCAGATCATCGGCGTCGACGGCGGTCTGGTGCTGTGAGCCCGTCGAGCCTGCTGCACCCCGGCGCTCGCCTCGTCGACGCCACGGGTGGGGAGAGCCTCACCGGCGACCAGCTGCGGTCCGCGGTCGAGACCATCGGCCAGTCCTACGCGGAACTCCCGGTCGGCGTGCTGTTCGCGCGCACGGCCGTCGACGTGCCGAGCGTGCTGCGCTACCTCGCCGCGTTCGAGTCGGGTCGCGCGGTCGCGTTGCTCGACGCGGGCCAGGACCGCGACGTGCTGCTGGAGCTCGTGTCCCGCTTCCGCCCGGCCGCCGTGCTCGGCGAGGCGGGCGAGGCGCCGGAGGGCTACCGCGCCGGTGACGCGGGCGGTCCCGCGTGGATCCGCGAGGCCGCCGAGGGCGTCGCGCCGCACCCCGACCTTGCCGTGCTGCTGCCCACCAGCGGCTCGACCGGCAACCCGAAGTTCGTGCGGCTGGCCAAGGCCGCCGTGCTGGCGAACGCGCACGCCATCGCCGAGGTGCTGGGCATCGACGCGAACGAGGTCGCGCCCACCAGCCTGCCGCTGCACTACAGCTACGGCATGTCGGTCCTGAACAGCCACCTGGTGATGGGCGCGACCGTCGTGGTCGAGCCGTCCGGCGTGATGGGCAGGCCGTTCTGGCAGGCCGTGGACGAGCACAAGATCACCTCGCTCGCGGGAGTCCCGTACCACTACGAGATGCTCAAGCGGCTGCGGTTCGACCCGGCCAAGTACCCGACCCTGCGCACGATCACGCAGGCCGGCGGCAAGCTCCGCGAGGACCTGGTCGCCGAGTTCAACGAGAAGATGCTCGCCGTCGGCGGCCGCATGTTCGTCATGTACGGCCAGACCGAGGCGGCGCCGCGGATGGCGACCGTGCCCGCGGCCAAGCTCGCGGAGAAGATCGGCAGCGCCGGTCCCGCACTGCCGGGAGGCGCGTTCTCGATCCGCCTCGAAGACGGCACCGAGACGTCCGACGCGGACGTCGTCGGTGAGGTGCTCTACCGCGGCCCCAACGTGATGATGGGGTACGCGGAGTCCGAAGAGGAGCTGTCCGAAGCGGACGGCCGCAGTGGACTGCTGGAGACGGGCGACCTCGGTCGCCTCGACGCCGACGGCTACCTGTTCATCACGGGCAGGCTGAAGCGGATCGGCAAGGTCTTCGGCAACCGGGTCAATCTGGACGACCTGGAACAAATGCTGCGCGGTTCCGGGTTGGACATCGGTGCGGCGGCGGCCGTGCCGGCGGGTGACAAGGTCGTCATCTGGGCGGAGAACTGCGCCGCTGACACGCGCAAGGCGGCTGCGAAGGCACTGTCCGAGAAGCTGCACATGCACGTGTCCGGATTCGACGTGCGGGACATCGACGCACTTCCCCTGCTCGCCAGCGGGAAGATCGACTACCGCTCCCTGGAGGGACGCGCGTGACCACCACAGCCGAGAGCGTGTTCGGCCTGAGCCAGTCCGAGCGCGAGGCGGCCCTGCTGCCCGTGCTCACCGAACTCACCGAGCACCACCGTGCAGGCGGCGAGCCGTACGACCGCATCCTGAGCTCGCTCGGGATCGCCCGCGGGGCCTCGTTCGACTCGGTCGAGCAGCTGCCGTGGCTGCCGGTGCGGATGTTCAAGCACCACGTGCTGAAGAGCGTGCCCGACGACGAGGTCTTCAAGGTCCTCACGTCGTCCGGCACGACCGGCGCCGAGGTGTCCCGCATCTACCTGGACAAGGAAGCCGCGGCCGACCAGCCGCGCTACCTCGGCCGGACGCTGCGCACCGTGCTCGGTGACCAGCGCCTGCCGATGCTGATGGTCGACACCATCGGCATCATCAAGAACCGCCGCTCGTTCTCGGCCCGTGGCGCGGGTGTGCTCGGCATGGCCAACTTCGGCCGCAAGCACGTCTACGCGCTCGACGAGAACGACAAGCCGGACGTCGAGGCCATCAAGACCTTCCTCGCCACGTACGGCAACGAGCCGTTCCTCATCTTCGGCTTCACCTTCATGGTGTGGCAGTACCTCTACGAGGTCGCGCGCGAGCACAGGTTGGACCTGTCGAACGGCATCCTCATCCACTCCGGTGGCTGGAAGAAGCTGATCGACCGCGCCGTCGACAACGCGGAGTTCCGCCGCCGGTTCGAGAAGGACACCGGCCTCACCCGGATCCACAACTACTACGGCATGGTCGAGCAGCTCGGCACCGTGTTCGTGGAGGGTCCGTCGGGCAACTCGCTGTACTGCCCGGACTTCGCCGACATCGTCATCCGCGACCCGGAGACGTGGGCGGAGCAGCCGGTCGGCAAGCCCGGCGTCATCGAGGTCGTCAGCACCGTGCCGAGGTCGTACCCCGGTCACGTCCTGCTGACCGAGGACCTCGGCGTCGTGCACGGCATCGACGACGGCGACTGGCCAGGCAAGCGGTTCTCCGTGCTCGGCAGGCTGCCGCGCGCCGAGGCCCGTGGTTGTTCCGACACCTTCAGCGGGAGCCCTGCGTGAGCATCCAGCAACGTTTCCCCGCCGGCCCCGACGTCGAGGTCGACGCGCTGCTCGCGGAGCTCGACGTCGAGCCCGAAGGCGGCCGCCTGAAGGTCGGCGACGAACGCGTCGTCGAGTTCCTGGTCAAGTTCGCGCGCAAGCTGCTCGCCCCGGCGATGGCCCGCCGCTACCCCGAACTCGCCTCGCTGGGCTTCTTCCTGCGCAAGGGCGAGATCGCCAAGGCGCTCAGGTCGATCGAGACCAGCGGCGACGCGCTGCGCTTCCCGCGCGGGCTCGTCTTCCACATCCCGCCGGCCAACGTCGACACGATCTTCGTGTACTCGTGGGCGCTGTCGGCCCTGGCCGGCAACCCGAACGTCGTGCGCATCTCGTCGCGCTCGGCCGGTGCCGCCGAGGCCGTCCTCGAAGCGCTGAACGAGGCGCTCAAGGAAGCGCACCCGGTCATCGCGCAGACGCAGCGCATGGTCACCTACGGCCGTGACGACGCGGTGACGGGCGCGCTGTCCGCCGCCTGCCAGCTCCGCGTGATCTGGGGTGGCGACCGCTCGGTCACCGAGGTGCGCAAGAGCGCGATCGGCCCGCAGGCCCGCGACCTCACGTTCCCCGACCGCGCGTCGTTCGCCGCGATCTCGGTGGCCGGCTGGGAGGCCGCGACGCCCGAGCAGCGCCGTGACGCCGCGACCGGCTTCTACAACGACTCGTACTGGTTCGACCAGGCCGCCTGCTCCTCGCCGCGCACCCTGTTCTGGGTCGGTGACGAGGCCGGTGCCCGGCGCGGCCGTTCCGAGTTCCTCGCGCTGCTGTCCGAGGTCGTCGAGAGCAAGCAGTTCGTGGTCGAGCCCGCGATGGCCGTGCAGAAGCGGGTCTCCGCGTACGGCGTCGCGGCGGAGGGCCACGTGACCGAGATCCGGTTCTCCGGCAACGCGGTCGCGACCCTCGAACTCGCCGAGCCGACCTCGGTGCCACGCGAGTGGCTGGGTGTCGGTACCTTCCCCCAGACGACCGTGGGCAACCTCGCGGCTCTCGCGGACGTCGTACAGAGGAAGGACCAGACGCTGAGCGTCTTCGGATTCGACCGCCCCGAGGTGATCGAGTTCGTCCACGCCCTCGCCGGTCGCGGCATCGACCGCGTCGTACCGTTCGGCTCCGCGTTGAGCTTCGCCGCGGTGTGGGACGGCTACGACCTGCTGGCCGAGTTCAGCAGGCTGACGACCGTCACGGTCTGACCGATGCCCCGAAACTCGTCCAGCGCTCCCAGCGGAGAAGACATGACGACTGTCGAAGCCGACGCGAACTCCGAGTCCGCACCGGCGTCGGAACCGCAGCGCAAGAGCCTGAAGTCGCAGCTCATCGCGTGGGCACGCCGCCTGCTCGTGGTCGCGGTGATCGGCTTCGCCGGCTACCAGCTCGTCACGAACTGGACCGAGGTCTGGAAGACGCTGTCCGGCATCGCCTGGCAGTCGGCCGTGCTGAGCATGGTCTCCGTCCTCGTGTCGATGTTCTTCGGCCTGATGGCGTGGCAGACGCTGGTCGACAGCCTGGGCAAGCCCATCGGCCTGGTCCGGGGCGCCCAGATCAACCTCGTCGGCATGCTCGGCAAGTACATCCCCGGCTCGGTCTGGGCGTACGTGCTGCAGATGGAACTCGGCCGCAAGGCCGGCCTCGCCCGTGCGCGGATCTTCACGTCCGCGCTCGTGCAGGTCGGCATCACGGTCGTGGCGTCACTGCTGCTCGGCGGCCTCGCCCTGCCGGTCGTGCTGGACGACGTGCCGTCCGCGGTGTGGCTCTACGCGCTGCTGCCGATCGGCCTGATCGCGCTGCACCCGGCGATCCTCACCTGGGGCACGTCGCTGGTGCTCAAGACGCTGCGCAGGCCCGGCCTGAGCGAGCGGATCAAGTGGTCGACGGTCGGCAAGTCGCTCGGCTACTCGCTGCTCGCGTTCGGCTTCCAGGGCCTGCACCTCTGGCTGCTCTCGAACTCCGTCGGCTCGCCCGGCTGGGCGGGTCTCGGCCAGTGCATCGGTGCCATGGCGCTCGCGATGACCATCGGCCTGTTCGTCTTCATCCTGCCGGCGGGCGCGGGCGCCCGTGAGCTCGTGATGGTGGCCGTGCTGGTCGCCGGTGGCCTCGACCCGATCCAGGCCGGTGCGTTCGCCGCCGCGTCCCGCGTGATGTTCATCGTGGCCGACCTGGTCACGGCGGGGGCGGCGGCTGCGGGCGTGCACTTCGGCAACAAGCGCGAGGCCGTCAACGAGGTCTGACCCCTTCGGTCAGAACCAGCGCTCCAGGATCTGCGCGACGCCGTCGTCGGTGTGCGAGGCCGTGACCTCGTCGGCGACGTCCAGCGCGTCCTGGTGCGCGTTGGCCATCGCGACGCCGTGGCCCGCCCACTGGAGCATCGGCACGTCGTTCGGCATGTCCCCGAACGCGACGATGCCCGGCGCCTGCACGCCGAACCGCTGCGCCACCTCGTTCAGCCCGGTCGCCTTGGTGACGCCCGACGCCGAGATCTCGATCAGGCCCGAGTTCGACGAGTAGGTGACGATCACGTCGCCGCGCAGCACCTCGTTCGCGGCGGCCGCCAGCGCGGCGCTCGTCATGCCGCTGTGCCGGACCAGCATCTTGATCGCGGAGTGGCCGAACATCTCGGCCCGCGTCACCCGTCCCGCCGCCTCCGGCCAGACGTTGGTGAACTCCTCCTCGGCGACGAACGGCCGCACGTCGGGGTCGTTCGCGCTGACGCCGACCCGTTCGGTGGCGAAGGCCACACCGGGCACGGCGGCGCTCAGGGCGCGCCCGACGTCGGACAGCATTTCCGGCTCGAGTCCGTACTGGGCGAGCACCTGGTCACGGCCGATGTCGTAGAGCACCGCGCCGTTCGCGCAGACGGCGTACCCGTCGACGCCCGCGTCGCTCGCCACGTTCGGAACCCAGCGCGGCGGCCTGCCGGTGACCAGCACGAACGGCGTTCCTGTCGCCAGCACCCGCGCCACGGTGGCCGTGGTCCGCTCACTCACCCTCTCGTTCACGCCGAGCAGGGTTCCGTCCACGTCCGATGCGACCAGCTGAGGTGTCTCCACCAGCCAATACTGCCTGGTGCAAGTTCGGTCCGGCGTGAACTTGGGCTGTGCGGATGGTTACTCTGCGGTGTGCGCGTTGGCATCGTCATCCTCCCCGAAGACCGCTGGTGGGCCGCCGAACCGAAATGGCGGGCCGCGGAGGAGTACGGGTTCGCGCACGCCTGGACATACGACCACCTCGGCTGGCGGGATCTCGTCGACGGACCGTGGTTCTCCGCGGTGCCGACGCTGACGGCCGCCGCCATGGTCACGAGCCGGATCAGGCTCGGCACGTTCGTCGCGAACCCGAACTTCCGGCACCCCGTGCCGTTCGCCCGCGAGCTGCTGACGTTGGACGACGTCTCGGACGGCCGGTTCATGCTCGGCGTCGGTGCGGGCGGGGCGGGCTACGACACGACGGTGCTGGGTGCCCAGCCGTTGACGCCCTCGGCGCGCACGGCGCGGTTCGGCGAGTTCGTCGAACTGCTCGACCGGCTGCTGATCCAGGAGCGCACGACGTTCGAGGGCGAGTGGTTCTCCGCGCAGGAGGCCCGGTCGGCTCCCGGCTGCGTGCAACGGCCGCGGATGCCGTTCCTGGTCGCGGCCAACGGCCCGAAGGCGATGGACGTGGCCGCCCGCTGGGGTTCCGGCTGGGTCACGACCGGCCCGGCGACCGAGGACGACGAGACGTGGTGGGCCGGCGTGGCCAAGACCGTCGACGTCTTCCACGAGGTGCTGGACCGGCGCGGGCGTTCTCCCCGCAGCATCGACCACTACCTGAACCTCGACTCGAGCCCGGTCTACTCGCTGACGAGCGCAGAACGGTTCCGCGACGCCGCCTGCCGCGCCCGCGAGCTCGGTTTCACCGACGTGATCTCGCACTGGCCGCGCAGCCACGGCGTCTACGGGGGCCGCGAGGTGGTCCTCGAGCAGGTGGCGGCAGAGGTGCTGCCGGACCTCGCGTCCGCGTGACGGGTCGGCGGTGCGATTCGGCCATCGCCCGGACCTCGCGACCGAGCGTTGCCGCACGTCTGGGAGGATCTTTGCCCGCGACGTCCGACTCCGTGATCGAGAGCGTTCATGATGGGTGAAGCAGGAACGCTGGTGGCAGCACTGGCGGTGGCCTGGTTGCCGGGCCTCGGTCTGCTGACCGCGTTCGGTGTGCGCCGTCCGCTCTGGCTCGCCGGGTTCTCCGCTGTCACCTCCGTCGGCATCGCCGCTCTCGTCGGCATGGCGTGCGGCGTGCTGGGCATCTCCTACGGCGTCGTGCCGCTCGCCGCCCTCACGGCCCTGCTGCTGCTCATCGGTGGTTTCCGCTGGTGGCGCGCGCGTGAGGCCGGGCCGCGCAGGCCTCGCTGGGACGTGCTCACGCGGGTGGCCGGGGTGCTCGTGCTGCTCACGGCCGTCGGGATCGGCCTGCGGACGTGGCTCTCCGGGCTCGCCGGGTCGTTCGCGACGCTGCCGCAGGAGCACGATCCGATCGTCCACACCGAGCTCGTCTCGTACATCATGCGCACCGGTCACGGCGCCGCCTGGCAGCTGCTGCCGATCGACTTCCTGTCCGGCTCGCCGGTCAGCCCGTACCCGTCAGGCATGCACCTGCTCTCGGCCGCCGCGGGCGAACTCGCGGGCGGCCCGATCCGCGGGTTCAACGGCATCACCGTCGCGTTGCTGGTGGTCGGCCTCGCGCTCTCCACTTCGGCGCTCGCCTACGTCGCCGCCCGGCGGGCCCGCGTCCGCGGTCCGCTCGCGTTCCTGGCCGGCGGGATCGCCGCGCTGGTCGCGGTGGGGATGAACGCGCCGACGATCACCATGGCCGCGCAGGGCGGGGTGCTGCCGAACGCGGCCGCGATGGTGCTCGCTCCCGGGTTCATCGCCGCGGTCCTGAGCGTGCGGCCGAGGCAGTGGTCGGCGGCGCCGGTGCTCGCGGTCGGGGCGGTCGGGCTGCTCGCGCTGCACCCCAGCGGCGGGGTCACGGTGGGCGTCTCGGTGGTCGTGTGGTGGCTCGGCGACCTGCTGAACAGGGGTGGCTGGGCGCGGCTGAAGTCCCAGCTCCCGCCGTTGCTGCTGACCGGGGTGGTCGCCGCCGTCGTCGCCGCGCCGCTGCTGGTCACGCTGCTCGCGCAGGCGGGCAGGACCACGGCGTTCCCGCCGGACGTGGCGGCGGTGCCGTTCGTGACGGCGCTCGGCCGGTCCGCGGGCCTCGGCTTCACCGGCTACCTGTTCGAGTACGGCGACGCCGTGCAGCTCGCGGCGTTCGTGCTGGTCGTGCTCGGTGGCCTGGTGCTGCTGGTGACCCGGCGCGCGCTCGGCCTGCTGCTGGCCGCAGGGGCCTGGGTCGCGATCACCACGGCCATGTGGGTCAGCCCCGGCACCGGCTTCGAGGCGATCGTCACCGGCTTCTTCTACAACTCGATGCTGCGCGTCCGGTCGCACTTCTACCTGTTCGTGCCGGTGGTCGTCGCCGTCGGTGCTGTGCTGCTCGCCGTGCTGGTGGCCGCGTTCGTGCGCAGACGGGTGCGCCGGGTCGCCGTGCCCGCCATCGCTCTCGCCGCCGCGCTCGCCGTGCTGTTCGCCGCCGCGTACGCGCTGGTGCCCGCACGCGGCTACATGAACATCAACGCGCACTACCTCGCCTCGCGCTACGGCAACCCCACGCTGCACCGCGTCGGACCGGACGACGAGGCGGCGTTCGACTTCCTCGCCGGCAAGGTCGGCCCTGGTGAGCGGGTCATGAACTCCGCCAACGACGGCTCGACGTACCTGTACGTCGAGAAGGGCATCCCGGTCGTGAACACCATCGCGATGGGCTTCACGCAGGCGCCGTACACCTACGAACTCCTGCAGCGTTTCAACCGTTACGAGACCGATGCGAAGATCCGCGAGGAGATTCTGAAGCTCGGCGTGACGTGGGTGGTAGTGGACACCGACGCACCGCTCATCGGGGCTGCCGGATCACCGGACAACTGGGCCGGGACCGGGCTTTTCTCGTTCGCACCGGGTCTCGCCGACCTCGACGGACTACCGGGTCTGACCGAGCGGTTCCGCAGCGGCACGGTACGGGTGTACCAGCTGGACACGGCGGTGCTGGAGGGCATGCCCACCGGGCGTTGATCAGCATTTCCGCTGATCAACGGGGGTGGGGCAAGTCAGGGGCGCTGAACGGCCGTTGCTGACTCTCGGGTAGGCTCGCGCGCCGTGAGCTTCGCTGGTTTTGACCTCATCGTCGTCGGATCCGGTTTCTACGGACTGACCGTTGCCGAGCGCGCCGCCTCCCAGTTGAACAAGCGGGTGCTCGTTCTGGAACGTCGTTCCCACATCGGTGGCAACGCGTACTCGGAGGCTGAGCCCGAGACAGGAATCGAGGTGCACCGCTACGGTGCGCACCTCTTCCACACCTCGAACAAGAGGGTCTGGGAGTACTGCAACCAGTTCACCGAGTTCACCGGCTACCAGCACCGCGTCTTCGCGATGCACAAGGGCACGGCGTACCAGTTCCCGATGGGCCTGGGCCTGATCACCCAGTTCGTCGGCAAGTACCTGTCGCCGGACGAGGCCCGCGCGTGGGTCGCCGAGCAGGCGTCCGAGATCGACAGCAAGGACGTGACCAACCTCGAGGAGAAGGCGATCTCGCTGGTCGGCCGCCCCCTCTACGAGGCGTTCATCCGCGACTACACCGCGAAGCAGTGGCAGACCGACCCGAAGGAGCTGCCGGCCGCGGTCATCAGCCGCCTCCCGGTCCGCTACAACTTCGACAACCGCTACTTCAACGACACCTACGAGGGTCTGCCGGTCGACGGCTACACCGCGTGGCTCGAGAAGATGGCGGAGCACGAGAACATCGAGGTCCGCCTCGACACCGACTTCTTCGACGTCAAGGACGAGATCCCGGCGGGCACGCCGGTCGTCTACACCGGTCCGGTCGACCGCTACTTCGACTACTCCGAGGGCTGGCTCGGCTGGCGCACGCTCGACTTCGAGCAGGAGGTCCTCCCGACGGGCGACTTCCAGGGCACGCCGGTCATGAACTACAACGACGCGGAGTTCCCCTACACCCGCATCCACGAGTTCCGCCACTTCCACCCGGAGCGGGACTACCCGAAGGACAAGACGGTCATCGTCCGCGAGTTCTCCCGCGCCGCGGAGAAGGACGACGAGCCGTACTACCCGATCAACACCGCCGAGGACCGCGAGAAGCTGGAGCGGTACCGGGTGCTCGCCAAGAAGGAGGCGGCCGAGAAGAACGTCCTCTTCGGCGGCCGTCTGGGCACCTACAAGTACCTCGACATGCACATGGCGATCGGATCCGCGCTCAGCGCGTTCGACAACAAGATCGCTCCGCACCTCACCGAGGGCACGCCGATCAACGGCGACCTGGACTGATGGTGACGATTTAGATCGCATTTCGCCCGGCCGTACAACCTGTGCGGTCGGGCGATCGTCTTTGGACAATGAGTACTATGGGCGCTTGACGCGCCGCGCCACGACTACTTTCTGTGGCGGTAGCCATCCATGAAGCTGACCCGAACCGACCGCGTGCGGTTCGCCGGAGGAAGCACGTGACCGAGCAGGCCAAAACCGCAAGCGCCACCAAGATCAACCCGACCCAGGTCCTGCAGCGGGTGATCATGCCGCGCGACGAGGACCCGCTGGACGTGCGTCCGCTCTACCTCGACGAGCCGGCCAACGTGCACAGCCACGTCTCGGGCCGCCGCGCGGTGACGGTTCCGACCTCGGCGAAGGTGTCGTTCGCGTCGTACTTCAACGCCTTCCCCGCGAGCTACTGGAAGCGCTGGACCGTGATCGAGGACGTCGTGCTGCGTCTGCGCGTGCGCGGTGCCGGTCGCATCGACGTCTACCGCTCCAAGGCCAACGGCGACATCGTGCACCTCGACGGCCACGTCGTGCGCACCCCCAAGGCCTACTCCGACATCGCCATCAAGGTGTCGCTCAAGCCGTTCGAGGACGGCGGCTGGATCTGGTTCGACGTCTTCACCGACGACACCACGATCGAGATCGAAGAGGCGGCCTGGACCACGGAGCAGGAGCTCCCGACCCAGACCGTCGCGATCGGCATGACGACGATGCGCCCGGTCGACGCGGTCATCGCGCTGCGCACCCTCGGCGAGGACCCGGCCGTGCTGGCCGTGCTGAAGAAGGTCTTCGTCGCCGACCAGGGTTCGGTCAAGGTCCGCGACACCGAGGGCTACGCCGAGGCCGTCAAGGCGCTCGGCGACAAGCTGGAGATCATCGAGCAGGACAACCTCGGTGGCTCCGGCGGCTTCACCCGCGGTCTGTACGAGGCGATCGAGCACACCGACGCCGACCAGATCATGCTGATGGACGACGACATCCGCCTGGAGCCGGACGCCGTCCTGCGCTCGAACGCGTTCGCGCGCGCCGCGGCCCAGCCGGTCATCGTCGGTTCGCACATGCTGAACCTCCAGGCCCGCGCTCGCCTGCACAGCATGGGCGAGGTCGTCGACCTGGGCACCTGCTACTGGCGCGCGGCGCCGGGCGCGCTCACCGACCACGACTTCGGCGCCGAGACGCTGCGCGAGACCGAGGAACTGCACGCCCGCATCGACTCCACCTACAACGGCTGGTGGATGTGCCTGTTCCCGCGTGAGGTCGTCCAGCGCACCGGTTACCCGCTGCCGCTGTTCATCAAGTGGGACGACGCGGAGTACTCGCTGCGCGCCCTGGAGCGCGGCTACCCGACGGTCTCGCTGCCCGGCTCGGCCGTGTGGCACATGCCGTGGACGGACAAGAACGACGCCACCGACTGGCAGGCGTACTTCCACACCCGCAACCGCCTCGTCCTCGCGGCGCTGCACAGCCCGTACGACGTCCGCAGCACCCTGCTCAAGCAGGGCCTGAAGCTGTCGCTGCGGCACCTGCTGTCGATGGAGTACTCGACCGTCGCCGTGCAGCAGAAGGCGATCGAGGACTTCCTGGCCGGCCCGTCGAAGCTGTTCGACTCGCTGCGCACGGCCCTCCCGGCGATCCGCGAGCTCCGCAAGGACTACTCGGACGCCCAGGTCCTGCCGTCGGCCCGGGAGTTCCCGGCGCCGACGTTCGACATGGTTCGTGCCGAGCAGATGCTGACGCCGCCCACGAACCCGGTCACCATCGCGTCCGAGGCCGCCAAGGCGCTCATGCACAACCTGCGCGAGCCCCAGGCCGCCACGGCCGAGCGCCCGCAGATCAACGTGCCGGCGACCAACGCGCGCTGGTTCCTGCTGGGCAACCTCGACAGCGCCACGGTCTCCAACGCCGACGGCAGCGGTGTCGCGTTCCGCAAGCGCGACCCGAAGGAGTTCCGCGCCCTGATGAAGCGCGCGGTCCGCAACTACCGTCGCCTGTCTGCCGAGTGGCCGCGGATGCAGAAGGTCTACCGCGACGCGCTGCCCGAGCTGACCTCGGTCGAGTCGTGGCGCAAGGTGTTCGAGAACAACTGATCTGGTTGTGGGAAAAGGGCCTCCGGAATTCCGGGGGCCCTTTCTTCATCCCTTGATGCCCGTCTCGGTCACGCCGCGCACCAGGAACCGTTGCAGCGCCACGAACACGATCAGCAACGGCGTGATGGACACCGCGGCCGCGAGGAACAGCTCGTGCAGGTTGAGCGCCTGCGCCGTGAGGAACGTCGACAGCGCCACCTGCACCGTCCACGAGTCCTGGTCCTGCGCGATCACCAACGGCCACAGGAACTGGTTCCACGACGTCACGAACGAGATCACGCCCAGCGCGGCGAAGAACCCGCGCGAGTTCGGCACCACGATCCGCCAGAACGTCCCCCAGTGGCCGAGCCCGTCGATCCGGGCCGCCTCCTCCAGTTCACGCGGGAACGTCAGGAAGTACTGCCGGAACAGGAACGCGGTGAACCCGCTGAACAGGCCCGGGATCACCAGTCCGCGCAGGTCGGAGACCCAGCCGAGGGTCGACACCACCACGAACGACGGCACGAACGTCACCGCCGCCGGGATCATCAGCGTCGCGACCACCAGGTACAGCACGACGTTCGAGAACCGGTACGGGATGCGCGCCAGGCCGTAGCCCGCCAACGAGCACAACAGCAGCTGTCCCACCGTTTGCAGCACCGCGACGACGAGAGAGTTGAGCATGCTCCGCAGCAACGGCACGGCGGGATCGTTGAACAGCTCGGCGAAGTTCTCCCAGTGGATCTCGGCAGGCCACCACGTCCACGACGTCGCCGAGATCTCGGACTCGAGCGCGAGCCCGTTGCGCAGCACCAGGTAGAACGGCAGCAGGAAGAAGAACGCGACGACCGTCAAAGCCGTGTACCGCAAGGCTTTCATCGCGTGAACACCCGCCCCTGAGCCAGCGTCACGCCCGCGATCAGCAACGACAGGATCACCGCACCCGCGCTGCCGTGCCCGAAGTCCTGCCCGCCACTGCCCAGCGACGTGTAGTAGAGGTACACGAGCGGTGGCCTACCGAACGGGCCGGAGCCCAGCACGTTGTAGAACTCGTCGAACGCCTGATAGGCCGCGATCAGCAGAAGCAGCAGCACCGCGACCGATGTCGTGCGCAGCTGCGGCAACGTGATGTGCCGCAGCGCCTGCCACGGCCGTGCGCCGTCGATCCACGCCGCTTCGTAGAGGTGGTGCGGGATCCGTTGCAGGCCCGCGATGAACAGGATCATGTAGAACCCCAGCTGGAGCCACAGCCGCAACGTCACCAGCACCAGCCAGTACCAGGGCGGCGTGACGGTCCAGGCGATCGGCTCCGCGCCGAACCAGCCCAGCACCGTGTTCGCCAGGCCGTACCGCACGCCGTTGAACAGCGACAGCTTCCACACCAGCGACGCGACGACGTACGAGCAGGCGAACGGCAGGAAGAACACCGAGCGGAAGAACGCCTGCATGAAGCGGATCCCGTTGACCAGCAACGCCAGCGCCAGCGCGAGCACGAACGTCAGCGGCACCACGAACGCCGCGAACACGCTGAACGTGCCCAGCGACTGGAGGAACGGCCCGTCGGTGAGCATGTCGGCGTAGTTGTCGAACCCCACGAACGTCGTCGGCGTGACCGTGTTGCGCGCGTCGAAGAACGACAGCAGCACGCTCCAGCCGATCGGCACGTACACGAACACCAACAGCCCGAGGAAGAACGGCCCCACGAACAGCCAGAACGTGCGCGTCATCCGTAGAGGCGCTTCAGCTCGTCCCGCACCTTGCCCACCGCACCGCGCAGCTCGGCCGAAGCGTCCGCACCGTCGCGCACGACCTTCGCCACGGCGTCCTCGAACGCCGTCCGCATCGCCGACGTCCAGTCCGGCGGGTTGGACGACTTCGCGCTGTCCTGCACCAGCTGCACGGCATCGGCGGCGGCACCGGTCTTCAACTTCTCCGCCGACGTCGCGAGCGAACGCCGGGGCGGGATGTGGAAGCCGTACGACTGGTTGAAGTCCTGCTGGTACTCGGTCTTCTCGACCCACAGCCAGCGCACGAACTCCTTGGCCTCGGCCACCTTCGGCGACTTGGCGTTCACCATCGCGCCGTACGCCCCGACCGGCACGGACGGCTTTCCGGCGTCGTTCAGCCGCGGCCACGGCAGCACGCCAAAGTCGTCACCCAGGGCCTTCTGCACGGCCGGAACCGTCCACAGTCCGGTCCACTGCATCGCCACGAGCCCCTGCGTGAACGCGTCCGGCTCCGACCAGTCCTTCACCGCGCCGAGCAGCAGCGATCCGCTCGACTGGAGCTCTCGCAGCTTGCCGATCGCCTGGGCCGCAACGGGATCGTCGAACCCGACCTGGTGCTCGGGCGTCACGTAGTCGAGCCCGGCCGACCACAGCGCGGGCCCGGCGAGCACCTTCACCCCGGCGTCGTTGCCCGCGAAGAGTCCTTTGACGCCACCGGTGGTCAACCGCCGCGCCGCGTCGACCAGTTCGTCCACAGTGGAGGGAGGTTGCAGTCCGGCCGCCGCGAGCATGCTCTTGCGGTAGAACAACATCTGCATGTCCACGGCCTGCGGGATGCCGTACAGCTGACCGTCCACGGTATGCCCCGCGAGGATCGAGGTGGTGAAGTCGTCACGGGCGGACGCGATCACGTCGTCGAGCGGCACCAGCTGCCCGGCCCGCACCGCGCTCACCTGCGTGGTGGCCTCGAAGACGTCGGGCCCGGTGCCGGACAGCAACGCCGTGGCGAGCTTCGAGTCGTAGTCGCCGGGGTTCCACTGCACGTCGACGGGCACCTTGCCGTACGCCTGCGCGTACCGCTCGACCGCCTGCTGCACGCCCGGTTCCCCGTAGGCGTGGTACCACTGGCGGAGGCCCTGGGAGTCACGTCCGGTGTTCGAGCCGCAGGCGGAGAGCAGCGTCAGGGCGCCGGCGGTCGTCAGAAGTCTGCGTCGGGAGATCACTCTCCACGTCTACTCCCTTACTCGCAGTAAGGAAGTCACAACGCGCGAGAATTCGACTACTTCCCGTGAACGACAACAGCCCCTCCCGGCGAACCGGAAGGGGCTGTTCCCGAAGCAGCGATCAGGAGCGGCCGAGGCCGTTCACGCCGGACAGGCCCGGCACGTCGAGCGGGTTCACGTTGGTGACACCCGGCTGCAGCGGCTGGCCCGCGAGGCTGTTCACGTCGCGGAGCTGGCGGATCACGTACAGCGGACGGCGGCGAGCGTCGTCACCGGCGCGGTACAGGTACTGGCCGAGCATGCCGGTGCAGCCCAGGTTCGCACCCGCGGCGAAGAGCACGACACCGACGATGATGCCGATCGCGTTCGGGGCGGACAGCGTGATCAGGGCGCCCAGCAGGAAGCCGAAGACCGTCAGCAGGCCGAGACCCACGAACGCGGCACCCGCCATCAGCATGAGCATGATCGGCATGACCGAGAACTCGACGAACGAGTCGAAGACCAGCTTGATCTTCTTGCTCATCGTCCACTTGCTGTCGTTCGCGTTGCGCGGCTTCTGCTCGAACGCGACCGTCGTCTGGCGGAAACCGGTCCACGCGACCAGGGCCAGGACGTTGCGGTTGAGCTCCGGCATCTGGTTGATGACGTCCAGCACGGGACGGCTCACCAGCATCTGCGAAGGACCGTCCTTGGGGAACGACTTCGGCAGGTCGGAGTGCTTGGCGAAGAAGTCGTTGAACTTCAGCGCCAGCTTGTTCGACAGTCCCTTGGGGACCGACCGCACCGCGCGGATCGCCCACACGATGTCGTTGCCACTGCGCCACTCGCTGAGCAGCCGCTCGATGACCTCGACCGGCTCCTGCAGGTCGGCGCTGAGCGTGATGGCGCAGTCGCCGCGGCAGAGCGCGAAACCGGCGCTGACGCCGGCGTGCGAGCCGAAGTTGCGGGAGAACGAGGCGACGCGAGCGACGTCCTGCTCACCGAGCTCCGCGACGAACAGGTCCGCCGTGCCGTCCGACGAGCCGTCGTCGATGAGGACGAGCTCGAAGTCGACGTCCGGCTGCGACTCCTTGATCTGGCGGAAGAGGGCGACCGTGCCCTTCACGTTCGGGGCTTCGTCGTAGGCCGGCACCACGATCGACACCAGAGGTCGGCGCGTCTGGTCGGTCACTTTCGGTCTCCTGTTCCGACGGTCTCGCGGATCACGTCGTCCAGTGGCTCTGAGTCTGGGTTGCGTTGTGGCTCGTCACGGCGCCTGCGGCGCTGCGAGCGGTCGATCAGGATCAGCCCCAGGGTCAGCAGGATGCCCGCGGCGCCGCTGATGAGGCCGATGGTCATGCCCGGCATGACCCAGTCGATCTGCAGTGTGCCTTCCCGGACGCCCTTCGGCAGCTCGACCTCGAGCAGACCGGCGGGGCCGATGTTGGTGGGCACTTCCTGGCCGTTGACCGTGGCCACGTACCCCGGCCACGCGAGGCGGGCGAAGACCAGCTTGCCGCCGTCGGCGTTGCTGAACTTCACCTCTTCGCTGACCTTGCCGGTCATCCGGTCGGAGTCGATCGTCGTGCCGCTGGGCACGGACGAGAGCCTGCCGTCCGGGTACGCCGGCTTGTCGTCGCGCTTCCACACGACGACGCGGTCGGTGGACTCGGCCTTGCGCCAGCCCTCCGGTGCAGGGACGTTCCGGGTGTCGATGAGGTTGTTCTGGACGACCACGGTTTCTGCGCGGAGCAGGTCGGCCAGCCTCTTGTCGGAGCCCTTGGGGGGCGTCCACAGCGCCTTCCACGCCTCGGGGCAGAAGACCGAGCCGTTGTAGGCCGTGCACAGCGCCGCGTCCATCGCGTTGAAGCCGACGCCGCTGTACGCGGTGAGGGCCTCGACGTTCGCCACGCTGAAGTTCGTGCCGAAGATGAAGTCCTCGTAGGCGCCGCCGGGGTAGAGGTCGCCCGGCGAGACCCTGCCGATGTCGCTCAGCGACACCGTGACGCCCTCGTAGCGGTGCTCGAACCGCTGTTCCATCAGCTTCTCGCTGGTCGGGAACTTGTAGTCCGCGACGCTGTAGTTGCCGGGGAACCAGACGGTCTGCATCGCGAGGAAGCCGATCGTGCCGACCGCCATCACCGCGTAGCCCTTGAAGCCCTTGATGCCGACGCGCAGCAGGATCAGCACGGCGATCGCGACCAGGACCATCGTGTACGCCTGGCGCACGTTGGTCTGCGGCAGCGCGGCCCAGCCGAAGTAGGCCCCGACCAGCACGATGCCGAGCGAGCTGAGCGTGCGGACCCGCTTCTGCGTCTTCTGCAGGCCCTCACTGGCGAGGATCGCCCAGATGATGACCAGCGGGATGAAGAAGAACGGGATCAGGCGGGCCGGCCAGCGGAACACGTTCAGGTTCGACGGGCCGAGCACCAGGAACAGGTAGGCCAGCGTGTAGAGGTACAGGCCGAGCAGCTCGTTGCGCTTCTCCCACAGCACCCGCCAGCGGAACCAGGGGAGCAGCGGCAGGAAGAACCACGCCAGGTAGAGCGCCGGGAACGTCGGGTTGAGACCGCTCCAGATGTTCATCATCGGCTGCGCGGCCGGGTTGCTCATCCCGAAGAAGTCCTGCAGCTGCGGGGAGAGGAACCCGTCGTTGAACGTCCTGCTGTCC
The DNA here is from genome assembly GCF_043632865.1 of Lentzea sp. JNUCC 0626. Classification (NCBI taxonomy): domain Bacteria; kingdom Bacillati; phylum Actinomycetota; class Actinomycetes; order Pseudonocardiales; family Pseudonocardiaceae; genus Lentzea; species Lentzea sp. JNUCC 0626. The sequence continues at coordinate 7,108,143 of NZ_CP171635.1, read as the reverse complement.
TTGCGGTAGCTGACCGACGAGGTCAGCGAGAAGGGCAGGTAGACGATCACGTTGAGCAGCAGCACGGCGAAACCGGCCGCGAACAGGTTGAAGATCTTGTGCTTGTCGAACGCGAGCCACGCCTCGAGCGAGACCGCGAGCACGATCAGGAAGATCGACACCAGCACGTACGGGTTGCCGGTCGTCGCGGCGAGGAAGCCGGTGACGACCACCCAGACCGTCGACTTGCCGAGCCGCGCCGTGCGCCTGGCCGTCCACCACACGAACGGCAGGAAGCCGTAGGTGATCAGGGCGTTGATCCAGGACGTGGCGTCCATGAAGAGGATGTAGCCCGACAGCGGCAGCGCCGTGCCGATGGTCGCCGCGATCCACGGCTTGGCGCCGTACTCGCGGGCCAGCAGGAACACGCCGATCGAGAAGGCCACGAGGAACGCGAGCTTCACGATCGTGATGCCGAGCGCGACGTTGTCGATCCAGCCGGTGCCCACGGCGAGGAGGACCTCGACCGGGTTCCACATGCCGGTGGCGACCTCGGCGGCGAAGTTGCCACCGCGCCACATGTCGAGCTCGAGCAACGGCATGCGGCCCTCGCTGAAGGCCTCACCCACCCGCTGCCACACCGGAACGGCGGCCGCGGCCGTGTCGTCCCAGAAGTAGAAGATGTGATTGCGGTACATCGGGATGACCGCACCGAGCAATACCAGGACCACCATGGTGAGCGGCGGTGTCACACGTTCCCGGAATCCGGGTCTGCCCGACTCCACCGCCGGGCTCAGAGTTGCAGTCATCTCAAGCAATCAGGTCGAAGAGCTCACTTGCGGAAGAATTGCTCACGCCGCCCCAGTCGGACCAGGCGCAACCACTCGATGAAGGCCTTCGGGTCCTTGCGGACCCCGAGAAAGTACAGGCCGAACCGGAATACCTCCAACACGCCCAGCTTGCGCATGCCGGGCTGGGCCAGCAGATATCCGCGATTGCGGTAGGTGTAGTAGCGCTTGACCGGATTTTCCGGGTCCTGCGCGTGGAAGCGGCCGCCCAGCATCGGCTTGAACTCGTCCGAGCCGTCCGGGTGGACGTACGCGACCTTGAGCGAGGTGCCGAACGGCAGACCGCTGCGCACCAGGCGGCGGTGCACCTCGACCTCGTCGCCGCGGAAGAACAGGCGGTAGTCCGGCACGCCGACGACGTCGAGCGTCGTGGCGCGGAACAGGGCGCCGTTGAACAGCGAGGCGATGCCCGGCAGGAAGTCGGTGCCGAGGTCGGCCGCCGAACGCTTCCAGGTCAGGCCCCTGCGCAGCGGGAACGCGAGCTTGTCCGGCGAGTCGATGTTCGTGACGACCGGCGAGATCTCGGCGAGGCCCCGGCGCTCGGCCTCCTCGAGCAGGACTTCCAGCACGTTCTCGTCGGCGGGACGACCGTCGTCGTCCGCGAGCCACACCCACTCCGCACCCAGCGACAGCGCGTGCAGGATGCCCAGCGCGAACCCGCCGGCGCCACCGAGGTTGCGGTGCGACGCGAGGTACGTCGTGGGCAGGGGGCACTGCTCGACCAGGTCGTTGACCGGCTGGTCGGGGCCGTTGTCGACGACCACCAGGTGGTCGGGGACGCGCGTCTGCGTCGAGAGGGCCTTGAGCGACTCGGAGAGCAGCTCACGGCGGTGGCGGGTGACCACCACCGCCACCACGGAGCCCTTGGGCAGTGCCTCGGGAATCACTTAGTCGCCACCATTTCCGCTGAGCACGGGCGTGGGGTTGTGCTCGTGCATGCGCTCGAACGGGTCGAAGCCCTTGTACGAGGTCAGCACTTCGCGCAGACCGCCGTGCATCTTGACGTGGCCCTCGTCCATCCAGATCGCGGTGTCGCAGAACTCGGCGAGGAACTCGTCGGAGTGGTTCGCGAACACCAGCAGACCGGAGCGGGCCACCAGGTCCTTGAGGCGGTCACGCGCCTTCGCCATGAAGGCCGCGTCGACCGCGCCGATGCCCTCGTCGAGGAGGAGGATCTCGGGGTTGATCGACGTGACGACGCCCAGCGCGAGCCGGACGCGCATGCCGGTCGAGTACGTGCGCAACGGCATCTGCAGGTAGTCACCGAGCTCGGTGAACTCCGCGATGTCGTCGACCCGCTTCTCCATCTGCTTGCGGGTCATGCCGAGGAACAGGCCCCGGATCATGATGTTCTCGTACCCGGAGATCTCCGGGTCCATGCCGACGCCGAGGTCGAAGACCGGCGCCACCTTGCCGATGATGCGGGACTGCCCGCGGGTCGGCTCGTAGATGCCCGCCAGCAGGCGCAGCAGCGTGGACTTGCCGGCGCCGTTGTGGCCGACGAGGCCGACCCGGTCGCCGTCCTTGAGCGACAGGGTGATGTCGTGCAGCGCCTCGATGATCGGGACCCGGCCCTCAGAGCCGATCTTGCCGCCGACCTTGCCGAGCGCGAGCTTCTTCAGCGACCTCGACTTCGCGTCGAAGATCGGGAAGTCGACCGATGCGTTCCAGACGTCGATGCTGACCATGGTTGTGCCGACCTCCTTCTAGACCCAGTAGGAAACGCGGGCGCGGTAGTTGCGCAGGATGAACAGGGCCGCGAACCAGCCGACCAGGGTGAACCCGCCGACGATCGCCCAGTGGTGCCAGTCCACCACGTGGCCCAGCAGCGGCGCCCGGACGATCTCGACGAAGTGGTACACGGGGTTGAGCTCGGCGATCAGCATCCGCCAGTCGCCGTCGCCACCGCCGGTGACCCGGTTCAGCACACCGGCGTCCCAGACGATCGGCGTCATGAAGAAGACCAGGTTGATGAAGCTGTTCACGACCGGCGGGATGTCGCGGAAGCGGGTGCTGATGACGCCGAACAGCAGCGACACCCACACGGCGTTGACCGCGAGCAGGACGAAACCGGGGATCGCGAGCACGATCGTCCAGCTCAGCCCCGGCTGCAGCGGGCTGTTCTCACCGATGCGGTACTCGCCGCTCAGCGAGCCGAAGAAGATGGCGAGCACGACCGCGTAGACGACCAGGTTGTGCAGCAGGAACAGCACCTGCCGCCACACCATGCGCATCACGTGGACCGTGATCGGCGCCGGGAGGTGCTTGATGAGCCCCTCGTTGGCGATGAAGACGTCGGTGCCCTCGGTGACGCAGCCGACGATGAAGTTCCAGACGATGAAGCCGACCGTCACGTACGGCAGGAACGTCGCGACGTCGGTCTTGAAGAGCACCGAGTACAGCAAGCCGAGCGCGAGAGCCGTGGTGCCCATCGAAATGGTGATCCACAGGGGACCGATCACCGATCGGCGATAGCGCTGCTTGATGTCCTGCCAGCCGAGGTGGCCCCACAGTTCGCGGTGGTCCCACGCCTCGCGCACGTCGGCGAACGCGCGCTTGAAGCTGCGCGACTTGACGGCAGGCGGCGCCTCGGGATGGTCGAGGGTACTGGTGGCTTGCACGAGGACTGAGCGTACCGGCGTCTCAGAAACGACCTGGACGCCGGTACGTCACGGAGTGGTCAACGCCCAGGGATCTTGATCACCTTCATGGTCACCTGCTCGTTGTCGTAGGTGAACGCTTCGTAGCTGAACTCGATCCCGGTCTGCTCGACGTACTCCGTCCAGGCCTTGTGCTCGTGGTCGCGCCAGCCGGGGAAGTTGAAGTACTCGTCGAAGTGGATGACGCTGCCCTCGACCAGGCGCGGCCCGACCAGTTCCAGCACGGTCTTGGTGGACGAGTAGAGGTCGCAGTCGACGTGCAGGAACGTGACCGGGCCCTCGTGCTCGGCCAGGAAGCCCGGCAGCACCTCGTCGAACCAGCCGACGACGAGTTCCGCGCCCGGCACCTCCGGCAGGCCGTCGACGTTGAACGCGCCGGCGGGGAAGCCGTTGCGCCAGTTCTCCGGCAGGCCCTCGAACGAGTCGAAGCCGTAGACGTCCTCGCCGCCGCGCGCGGTGGAGATGATCTTCAGCGTGGTGCCCTGGTAGACGCCGAACTCGAGCGCCATCCCGCCCTCGGGGGTGAGGGACAGCGCGTGTTCGAGCGTCTGGTGCGGGTGACCGAACTGCGGCGTGTGCGGCATGTGGTCGCGCACGAACTGCGCGCTCTGCAACGCGGCTTCCTGCTCGCCCGCGAACACGAGGTCGCGACGCGTGCGGATCTCCAGCTGCCGTGTCTGATCCACCGACCTGTCGCCCTGGTGTCTGACCTCGTCACGCAGCTCGTCGACCTGTCGTTGCAGGTCAGCGATCTGAGCGCGAATGGGGGCGACGGCGTCGGCCACGAGCTCGATGGCCTTGACACGCAGCTTGTGGCGCAACTGCTGGGCGGACAGACCGCGGCGCACCTGCTCGAGCACGGTGGCTCCTCTCGGGGAAAGTTCAGCGGGCATCGTAGAACCAACCCCTGGTGTCTCGGCTAGAGGTATTGGCCGGTGCCTTTGCCCGTGATGCCACCTTCGGTGCCTTCAGCGCCGCTGCCCGCGGGCAACGCACGGCCGCGCATCTGCTCCAGCTGGGCCCGTGCCGCCATCTGCTGGGCGAACAACGCGGTCTGAATGCCGTGGAAGAGGCCCTCCAGCCAGCCGACGAGCTGAGCCTGCGCGATCCGCAGTTCGGCGTCGGAGGGGGTGCCCTCCTCGGTGAACGGCAGCGACAGCCGCTCCAGCTCCTCGCGCAGCTCGGGCGCGAGGCCGTCCTCGAGCTCCTCGATGGACCGCTTGTGGATCTCCTTGAGGCGGTTGCGGCTGGCCTCGTCCAGGGGAGCCGCGCGCACCTCCTCCAGCAGCTGCTTGATCATCGTGCCGATCCGCATGACCTTGGCCGGCTGTTCGACGAGGTCGGCGATGTCGCCGTCCTGGCCGCCGACGATTACGACGGGCTGCTCCTGGTTCATGGTCTCCATCCTCGCGCCATTCACGTTTTCGAAACTAATCGGGGTGGGGCTGGTAGTTGCTGTGTTTGCCCATATACGTACGGTGTGTGTCATGGCGTTCGACGTCGCACGGGTACGAGGGCTCTTCCCCGCGCTCGGCGACGGCTGGGTCCACCTCGACGCACCGGCCGGCATGCAGGTGCCCGAGCAGGTCGCGACCGCCGTTTCCACCGCGTTGCGCGCCCCGGTCTCCGGGCCCGGCGGCATCTTCCCCGCGTCCCAGCGCGCCCAGGGCATCGTGGACGCCGCCCGCCGGTCGATCGCCGACCTGGTCGGAGGCGATCCCGCCGGTGTCGTGCTCGGGCCGTCGTCGGCGGTGTTGCTGCAACGGCTCGCGGACGCGATGACGGACGACTGGTTCATGGGTGACGAGGTCCTGGTTTCCCGCCTGGACCACCCGGCGAACATCGCACCCTGGTTGCGCGCGACACAACGGACCGGCAGCGCGGTCAAGTGGGCGGAGATCGACATCGAGACGTGCGAACTGCCGAGCTGGCAGTTCGACGAGCTCGTCACGGACCGCACCAAGCTGATCGCCATCACGGCGGCGTCCGGTGTCGTCGGCACCCGGCCGGATCTGGCCAAGATCTCCGCCGTCGCTCGCGCGCACGGGTCGTTGATGGTCGTCGACGCCTCCGCCGCGGCGCCGTTCGTGCCGTTGGACATCGTTGGCATGGGTGCCGACGTCGTGGCTCTTTCCGCCGGTCAGTGGGGTGGGCCGCCGGTCGGCGCGCTGGTGTTCCGCGACCCGTCGGTGCTGGAACGGCTGCCGTCGGTGTCGGTCGACCCGATGGCGCGCGGCCCCGAGCGGCTGGAGCTCGGCCCGCACGCGTATCCGATGCTCGCCGGGCTCGTTGCGTCGATCGAGTACCTCGCGGAGCTGGACGACGCGGCCTCCGGTACGCGCCGGGAGCGGTTGCTCACGTCGCTCGGGTCCGTGAAGGCCTACCAGGCAGGACTGCTCGCTAATCTCATCAACGAACTGCGGTCGCTGCGGCATGTGATGGTGATCGGCGACGCCATGCGGCGGGTGCCCGCGCTGGCGTTCTCGATCGCCGGGGTCAAGGCGGAGGACGGCGTCGAACACCTCGCGTCGCGTGGCGTCTGCGCGTTCGCCGATCCCGGCCAGCACGGGGTGTTCTCGGTGCTGGGCGTCGGTGAGATCGGCGGTGCCATCCGGATCGGGCTCGCGCACTACACGAACGCCGTTGAGATGGACGACCTGGTGCGGGCGGTGGCCGAGCTGGGCTGACACAGGGTTTGGAGAGATCCTCTTTGGACGACTCGCTGGCTCGCGAGCTGGCTGATCTCTCGGCCCTGCAACGCATCGGCTCGTTGAACACCGAGTACCTGCCGGTGACGGTCGGCGATCTGCGGCCGGCGGCGCTGGTCGCGGTGATGGACGAGATCGTGCTCGGCGCGCGGACCGTCCTGGTGGCACTCGGGTGCGGGTCTTCCTCGGTGTTGTTGGCGCGTTTGTTGCAGCAGCGCGGTTTCGGGCACCTGTTGTCGATCGAGCACGACGAACGGCTCGCTGCTTTCGTTGCGTCGCAACTTCGTCGTGAGGGTTTGGGTTCGGTCGCCCGAGTCGTGCACGCGCCGTTGTCGCGGCATCCGGCGGCGTTGTCGCGGCACGGCCAGTGGTACGCGCCGCAGCAGGTGCACGACGAGGTGCTCGGGTACGTCGAGCGGTTCGGTCTGGTGGACCTGCTGCTCGTGGACGGGCCGGGGCTCGGCGACTCGCGCTATCCGGCGTTGCCCGTGCTACGGGCCGTGCTGGCGCCGGGAGCGACGGTGCTGGCCGACGACGTGGACCGGCCGGACGAGGCGGCGGTGCTGACGCGGTGGTCCGAGGAGTTCGGGCTGGAGTTCCGCACGGCTCCCCGGACCTCGCTGGCCGCGGCTACCGCTCTCGCCTGAGCAGGACCTTGCCGAAGACGTCGCCGTTGTCGAGCAGCCGGTGCGCCTGCGCGGCGTCCGACATCGGCACGACCTCGCCGACGATCGGGTGCACGGCGCCGCTCTCGATCAGCGGCCACAGGTGCTCGCGGACCTGGGCGACGATCGCGCCCTTGCTCTCGACGCTGCGGCCGCGCAGGCCGGTCGCCATCACCGACGCGCGCTTGGCGAGCAGCTTGCCGATCGGCAGTTCGCCCTTCACGCCGCCCTGCATGCCGATGATCATCAGGCGGCCGTCCGGTGCGAGGACGTCGATGTTGCGGCCCAGGTAGGAGGCGCCCATGTTGTCGAGGACGACGTCCGCGTTCTTGACCTCTTCGACGAAGTCCTGGGTCTTGTAGTTGACCGTGATGTCGGCGCCGAGTTCCCGGCACTTCGCGAGGCGTTCGTCGGAGCCCGCGGTGACCGCGACCGTTGCACCGAGCGCCTTCGCGACCTGGATGGCGTGCGTGCCGATGCCGCCCGCGCCGCCGTGCACGAGGATCCGCTCACCGAGCTTGAGCCTGCCGTCCATCACGACGTTCGACCACACCGTGCAGGCGACCTCGGGCAGCGCGGCCGCCGTGACGACGTCGACGTTCGTGGGGATCGGCAGGACCTGCGGGGCGGGCACGACGACCTTCTCCGCGTAGCCGCCGCCCGCGAGCAGCGCGCACACCTCGTCGCCGACCTGCCAGCCGGTGACGCCCTCGCCGAGCTTGCTGATCGTGCCTGAGCACTCCAGGCCGATGACGTCCGACGCGCCCTTGGGCGGCGGGTAGAGACCCTGGCGCTGGAGCAGGTCGGCGCGGTTGACCGCGCTGGCGGCGACGTCGATCAGCACCTCGCCCGGCCCCGGTTCGGGGTCCGCGACCTCGGTCCAGGTCAGCACCTCGGGGCCGCCGGGTTCGTTCACGGTGATCGCATGCATACAGTCGACCGTAATACCGTTCGACACGTCCGGCACCATCGGATCATGGACGCCTGGCCGTTGCGACATCTGGTCCTCCGCACACCGCGGCTGGAGCTGCGCCCGGACGACGACGCCGCTCTGCTCGAGTTGGTCGAGGTGGCGCGCGACGGCGTGCACGATCCGTCCGAGATGCCGTTCAACGTGCCGTGGACCGACGACCTCGGCGACGGTCGCGGGCTTCTGCAGCACTTCTGGGGGCAGCGGGCGAAGTTCTCCTCGGCGGACTGGGTGATCCCGTTCGTCGTGCGGTACGAGGGCAAGGCGATCGGTGTGCAGGACATCGGCGCGCGCGATTTCTCCGTGCTGCGTGAGGTGGGCACCGGCTCGTGGCTCGGCAAGAGGTTCCAGGGCAATGGTTTCGGTACGGAGATGCGTGTCGCTGTGCTGCAGTTCGCGTTCGACCACCTGGGTGCGGACGTCGCTCGTTCGGCGGCATGGCTCGGTAACCACGCGTCAAACCGTGTGAGCGCCAAACTCGGCTACGTGCACGACGGCACGTTGCGCATCGCACCGCGCGGAGAACGCCTTGAGCACGTGCGACTCCGTCTGGACGCCGCCGATTTCGTGCGCCCGGAGTGGAACGTGACTGTCGAGGGGCTAGCGGAGTGTGTTCAGCTGATCACCAGCTGAACTCCCGCCGACCGACGGATTGTGTCCTGGGTCTCCCTTTTGTGAGGGTTCAGCAATCTCGAACGAAGGGGAACGTTCATGTCCGGCAGATCCAAGCTGGCGGCTGTGCTTGCCATCTCGGCACTAGTCGCTGCCCCTACCGCCACGGCGTCCGCCGCCGCTGAGCCGGCAGGTCCCGCTCTCGCGAAGAAGCTCGCGAAGAAGGTGACCGTAGAAAACGTCAACCGGCACCTCATCGCGTTCCAGCGCCTCGCCGACCGCAACGGTGGCAACCGCGCGGCCCTCACGCCGGGCTACGACGCGAGCGTCGACTACGTCGCGGGCAAGCTGCGCGACGCGGGCTTCATCGTCACCACACCGAAGTTCAACTTCGACGTCCCGGTCAACGACGCCGAGACCGCCCGCGTCGACGGCGTGAACTACCAGGCGATCGTGATGATCGAGTCGCCGCAGACCCCGGTCGGCGGCATCACCGGCACGCTGCGCGTCGTCCCGGAGGACGCCACCACGGGCTGCGAGGAAACCGACTTCGCCGGCCAGAACTTCACCGGCTCCATCGCCCTGATCCGCCGCGGCGGCTGCACGTTCGAGCAGAAGCACCTCAACGCCTTCAACGCGGGCGCCATCGGCGTCCTCGTCTCGAACAACACCGCGGGCCCGCTGAAGGACGTCACGCTCACCAACCCCGGCAAGATCCCGACCGGCGGCATCTCCCAGGCCGACGGCACCACCCTCGCCGGCAAGGCGGGCGCCTCGGTCACCGTGGACATGCGCTTCCACACCGAGACCGTCAGCCAGCGCAACGTCATCGCCGAAACCCGCACGGGCCGCAAGAACAACGTCGTCATGGCCGGCAGCCACCTCGACAGCGTCGAGCTGGGCGCGGGCATCAACGACAACGGCTCAGGCTCCGCGGCCCTGCTGGAAACGGCCCTGCAGCTCGGCTCCAAGCCGAAGGTCGACAACGCCGTCCGCTTCGCCTGGTGGGGTGCCGAAGAGCGCGGCCTCATCGGCTCCGAGGAATGGGTCCGCTCCCTGACCTTCGAGCAGCAGCTCGACATCGCCCTCTACCTGAACTTCGACATGGTCGGCTCCCCGAACGCCGCCTACTTCATCTACGACGGCGACGACTCTGACGCCGTCGGCGCCGGCGCGGGCCCCTACGGCTCGGCCCAGATCGAAAAGGCGTTCGCCGACTACTTCGCCGCCAAGGGCGTCCCGACCGAAGGCACGGACTTCTCGGGCCGCTCCGACTACGGCGAGTTCATCGCGCAGGGCATCCCGGCAGGCGGCCTCTTCACCGGCGCCGAAGGCATCAAGACCCCGGCCCAGGCAGCCAAGTGGGGCGGCACCGCAGGCGTCGCCTACGACCCCTGCTACCACGCCAAGTGCGACAACCTCGGCAACATCGACCGAGTGGCCCTGGGCCGCAACGCGGGCGCCATGGCGTTCGTGACCGCGGCCTACGGCGTCTCGACGGAGGACGTCAACGGCGTGCCGCCGCGTCAGAAGCGCGCGGAGGTTCGCAAGTCGGCCACGCTGATGAAGTCGGCTTCGGCGGACGACCACTCGCACGCAGCCACGTCGTAATTTCCCTCTGAACACCGGCGGCGGTGCCCACTCGGGCACCGCCGCCGTTCTGTTTCAGGCGACGTGGCGAAGCTCGTGAACGGTGGTTCGGCGTCTCTGCGATAGGCGCCGTGAATGGGCGGAGTGAACGGTTCCACGGGCCGCCGGACGGCCCGCACAACCTCTTTGTTGCGGAAGCGGAGGGATTTGAACCCCCGGACGGTTGCCCGTCTCCCGCTTTCAAGGCTGCATCTGGCTGTCCAGGCTTGTTCGGGTTAGTCCGCAGTTGTCGGTGTTGCCTGGTCAGGGGTGCTGTCCCGTCCCAACCCGTCCCGGACCGTTGCTACACCCGTAGCTACACCTCGTCCTGGTGTCGTACCTGGTGGCTGTCCCGTCCCGCTGGTCCTCGGTGGGGCGGCTTTGGCATGTCCAGTGGCCGATGACGCGGAGCGTTGGCGGGCGTCGATCGCCGTGCCCGGCTCGGTCAGGTCTTGGATCGCGCGATCGTCCTGACGCCTGGGTGCTGGGAGCTCCTGCGCGTCGCCGTCGGTGGCGCGCTGCCGTGGCTGGGATGCCGGCCGCGCCGCACGGCCGACGGGCGGAGCGAAGCGGGAGCCCGGCGTGCCGGGATGGATGGGGAGCCGGTGCCGACGTGACAGGCCCCGTGCGCGCCGCCGACGGCGGCGCGCCTTGATCCGATAGAGCTAATTTCGGCACGTACCAGGCTACGCGGGCTACTGTTCTTCGCCATGAAGCGCGTGGTGGTCAGCGATCCGCAGGTTTTGGTGCTCGCTGCTGGTGACACCGTTCAGGCAGTGAACAACGCTAAGGGTCACTTGTTCGAGGCCTTTGTAGCCAAGGTCCTCGCTAGGTACGGCTACGAAGACCCCACCACGCGAAACCTCAACGTCAATTCCGACGGCGTTGAGTTGGATGTCGTTGCAATGCATAAACTGACCAAGAGTACTGCGATAGCAGAATGCAAAGCGTACTCGAGCGCAGTCAACGCTCAGGCGTTGACCTCGTTTTATGGCAAACTCGTGGTCGAGCGATTCAAGCTACCCAAGGCGCACGGCTTCTTCTTTGCGCTCCCTCGCTTCACGGCCGACGGCGTTGAAAAATCAGAAGAAATATCGAGTCAGGATGATTCGTTTACTTACCTCGATGCGACTGCCGTTCACGACATCGCCAAGGAACTTGGGATAGTCTGCGACTACCCCAACGGGGAAACTCTCAGCTCAGACACAGCAATAGTAATAACGTCCGACGGTGTATACGCTTGTCACAAACACCTGGACAAACAGACACGCAAGGCTGATGCGGTTGAAGTCTGGGCGAGTGATGGAAACGTACCGGATACGGTCGTTGCGCTCCTTGCGTCGTCTTCGTATGCAGACGAGCTGCCGGTAACTGATGCACGTGCAGCCGCACGTACCACTCTGCGGGTCGTCAGCGTTGAGGACGATCTTGTCGTAGAAGTACGCGGGTCGGGCAGCGACTTTGAGTACCAACTACCCGCTTCGCCTAAGTATTTCATTGGACGAAGCGGATTGGTGAGGTCCTTTTCGGAAGTTCTTGGACAAAGGCGCGGCGTACTCGTTCTCAATGCACAGTCTGGCTGGGGTAAGAGTTCTGTTGCTTTGCGACTTAAGCAGGAAGTGGAGGGAGCAGGGGGTGCCGCGGTAGTCATTGACTCTCGAACTGCCAGCGCGCCAAGCTTCGTCACGGCCGCCCTTAGGAAAGCTGCGTTGAAGGCGCAGTCAGTCGGCCTATGCAAGCTTCCCGAGGACGCTTCATATGCAAGCATTGGAAGCTCTCTTGTCACCCTTAGTCAGTCCACTTGGGCGAGAGATGGCGCTTCCCTTCTGATCTTCTTTGACCAGTTTGAGAACGTGTTCCGTGATGCTGAAACGACCCGAAGCTTCCGCAATCTCGCCCTTGCGTTGGGTGAGACGGAAGCACCGATAATCATCGGCTTTGCTTGGAAGACGGATCTCGTCGGATGGACTGAGGACCACCCATACCAGCTTCGTGATGAGATTCGCTCCGCTGCCCACGTGATCAACTTGCAGCCTCTTGGAGCAAAAGAGGTAGACACTCTTCTGAGGCGCCTTGAAAAGGCGGTCGGGGAGAAGCTTCACCCTGACCTTCGATCGAGACTGCGTGAGTACTCTCAAGGCTTGCCGTGGCTGCTAAAGAAGTTCGCGGGTCACATAATCAGCGAAATCAAGGGCGGTATTGACCAGGCCACCCTTGTCGGCGAAGCACTGAATATCCGCAATCTGTTCGATGCCGATCTAGCGCAACTTGACCCCAGTCAGACGGAAGCCCTAAAGAGCATCGCTAGATACGCGCCCGTGCCAGCTTCAGAGGTAATGGAACGAGTGCCAGCAGCTGTTGTAAACTCGCTAATTGATCGTCGGCTTATCATTCAGGTCGGCGAACAGCTGGACACCTACTGGGATATTTTTCGCGACTTCCTCAACACTGGCTCCGTGCCGATTGAGGATTCGTATATTATGCGACAAACCCCGGCCTCGGTCTGGCGCCTGCTCGATCCTCTCCTCGTAGACAGCGGCGATCTAGCAGTCCTTGAGATAGCGGCACTGTTGAATACCAGTGAGAACACGGTTTATAACCTCTCTCGCGAGCTGCGTCTCATGGGATGTCTTAGCTATGCGCCTAACAGAGTCAAATTGGCCAGCGAGATAATGGATGCACCCGACCGGGAAGCCGCGATTTACGCGCGCGTAGGAAACGCGTTGCGTCGCCACAAAGCTTACTCACTGTTCCAGAAGCTCGCTGAGCGAAACAGTGGCAGGGTGACGGTCACGGCTCTCGCGCGACAACTTCCGAGCGCATTCCCAGCCGTTGACGTCACGGAGAAGACATGGGACGTCTACACGCGTGTATTTTGCTCCTGGTTTGACTACGCAGGCTTGGCCAGCTTCGACAGCCAGAGCCTCCAGCTACCCGAAGATGGAGTAGCTATCGAAAGACGAGTTCGTGCGCGCCGGTATTATAAGAAGTCTGAGAACATCGTGTTCCCTGCGATTCCGGCTGGCCCAGTTGTTGAACTTATTGAATCTGCCACTAGCAAGCCTACAGGCTTCGCAGATCTCACGAAGAAGCAGAAGCGCGCCTTCTCTGAGCTGCGACTTGTGGGAGCTGTCACGGTAGATCAAGATGGATTGGTCATTATTAGCAAGGCAGTGCTAGGAGAAGACGGTGAGGTAGACCGAGGCAAACTTGAGAGCCAACTCTGTACCCATGCAGGGTTTAATGCTGGCCTTTCCGCGATCAAAGAAGATCCGAAGATCGATGCTGTTGCTGTGGGAACCTTGGTCAACGAAATGATGGGGGGCGAGTGGACCGATACCGGCGTTAATACTTCAGGCCGGTATCTCCGTGGATGGGCGCGTTACCTCGCCGGTAAGTCGAAGAAGAACGTTAAGGTTCTATAAGAAGAATGACATGCTGGTGGCAATAGCGTGGGCACCTGCGGCTGATAGCAACTTTGCCTTGCCTGGCTTGTTGGCATAGCCGACTGAGACAACATTCGCCGCGCGTCCAGCGATCATGTCACTGGGCGAGTCGCCCACAAAGACACCCTGGGACGGATCTATGTCCAGGCTGCTAAGGGCCCTATCGATGAGGTGTGGCGAAGGTTTCAGATCAGTCGGATCCGATGAGGCGCGGGCAGATAGGGTTGCCACTGATGGGCGCAACCCATGCAAATGAAGATAGCTCTCTATTGCTGCCATTGAATTGTTGCTCACGATCGCCAGTCTGCGCCCTGAAAGGCTCCAATGGCGGATGAGTTCGTGGGCACCGCTGGTGGGTTCGGAGGTTTCAATCGCTTCGACCTCGTGCGCCCGCAACGCGGATTCGACGTATCGAGCCTCATCGGCCCCAAGAAGCGCGGCATACGCAAAGATGTCGAAAGGATCGGCAGTCTTTCGCAGCTCCTCCGGCAGCTCCTCATGACCGACTTCTGCTAGCACCTCGCGCAACTGATCTGCCACATCAGGCGCCGGGTAGCCAGCGAAAACCGAGCAAACAGGACCGTCGAAGTCCAGTAGAAGAGCTTCTGCGTGATCAAGGACTCGACGCAAGGCGTGACGATTGTCAATGCTGACGGCGTCTTGGCTCACCGTTTGTACTCCCCCGAAACGGTGTTCCACATAGAGTCGAACCACATACGGGCTTGTTCAACGTACTGACTGCCGGTGCTGGTGTCGTCATCGGTAACGCTGTGATGGAAGAGGATGGCTTCCTTACCCACCAGGTCGTAGATCGGCTTCGGCTCTCCATCGAAACGGATCACGTGCTCGCGGACTGGGTAGAAGCCGAAGAACGCTTCCTCGTTGTTGAGCAGGTAGAGCTTGAACAGCGGTGCGGCCCGGTGGACCTTGATCTCGACGGAGACGTCCTTGACCAGGCCAAGGTCTCCGAGTTCCTGGACGTTGTCGACGATGGCGAGTGTGTGGCGACGCATGATCTCGTCCATGCGCTTGCGGAAGCCTGGGCTGTCCTGCAAGTCCTCGACCTGGCACGGGATCGCCCACGGCTGAGACGTGTCTGGGACGAGCATGCGGATGTTGATCGAGGCGGGCGTCAGTCGGCCGATTCGGATCTTGTCCAGCGGCTCCTGCATGACGCCTTGCAGGGTCTCGCCGGAGAAGCCGGCGAAGTCTATAGAGACGCGCTCAGCCTCGAACGCTCGCTCAATATGCGGGCGAAGCCCCACTGGACGCTCGGTGCGCTCGCGAACGAAGACACCGCTGCCTTGTCGAGAGACGATCAGTCCTTCGTCGCGCAGCTCGCGCAGTGCGTTCTGCACCGTCATCGGCGCAACCTCGTACTTCTTCGCCAGTTCGGCGCGCGAAGGTAGCTTGTCGCCGGCCTTGAAGACCTTGGTCAGGATGGCGGCCCGCAGAGCATTCGCTACCTGCACGTATGGCGGGCGCGGGTCGTCCGGGTCCAGTGCCATGGCGTCCTCTCGATCTTCGAGCCACAGGGAGGTCTCTGTGACTGGCGTTCTAGTGCGCGAACACCTGTCGGTGTACTAGCACACTCCAGATCAGCATAGGACGACTTGTCTAGCCCGCCTAGGAAGCTAGCTCACCTGCAAAAACGACGACCTGCTTGACCTGGCTAGACAACCTAGCTAGCTTGTGACTTGTCTAGGTCGTACAGGCGGCCTAGCAGGGCTAGGGAGGTTGCAGTCATGGCGGTTCCGTACGGCACTCGCTTCGAGGCGTCGTTTGACCAGGTCTTTCCGCAGGGCGCGCTGATGGTCGGCGTGGTCGCTCCGGACATGGAGTACATGAGCAACGAGGACAAGGCACGCGGCAAGCAGGCCAAGCAGAAGGTGGACGAGCGGTCCGGCAAGCGGCAGTGGAAGGTCGTCGTCACCGACCCGTCGGCGGAGAAGGAGCGGGACGCCTCGGTCACGATCACCGTGCTCGCGGACGTCCAGCCCGTCCCGCCTCAGGCCGTGCAGATCATGCCCGGCGTTGAGGTGCGGCCGGTCGCGTTCGAGGGGCTGACGGTCGAGCCGCGCGTCATGGGGGACCGGTTCAAGTACCAGGGCTTCACGATTCGGGCGACCGGTATCGCCTCGCCTCAGGTCGGGACTCCGGCCAAGCGTGAGAACAAGCCTGCGGGTCAGCAGGGGCAGACCGACCAGAAGTCGGCGGCCTAACAGTGGCGCGGCCGTCCCGTGAGGCGGTCGCCCGGTGGAACACCGCGTATGCGGAGCAGACGGCGGCATTGTTTGCGGCGTCCCGTACGGGGGACAAGCAGGCACTTCTTCGTCTGGCTCTGGGCTACTCCGCGGTGGCGGAGGCGTGGCGGATCTTGGCCGCTGATCTGGCGGTGCCGCTTTGGGCTCGTCACGCCTGCTCCATCGCCGCTGAGGAGTTCGAGCGTCGCGCGCGGCTTGAACAGTCCCGTTCTGGGGAGGAGTCGTGATGTTGAAGCTCATGATCGCGCCTGGTCCTGACGCGTCTGCGGACATCGTGGCGTGGCCCGACACGGACACGGCGGGTCATTGCCTGCGGCTGAACCTCGATCCGTCGTTGATCGCTATACACGTGCCGGACGGGCCTGACGGTCGGAAGCAGTTGGCGGCGTTTCTGCGGTCGCTGTCGCAGCACGCCGGCTTGTTGGCTGCGGTGCTCGAACCCGGCAAGGGTGCTGGCTGGATCGGCAACATGCCGGACCTGATGGCGGAGCGAGGCCCGACATGATGGACGACCCCCAGGCGCCTGAACTGGTGCTCGACGAGTTCGCAGACGACGTGCCGGTTCAGCTGATGCTGGTTGCGCTGCTCGACAATCCGTGGCGCTTGTGGACCGTGCAGAAGCTGGCCGAGTTCTTTCGGCAATCGCCTTGGGCTATCTACAGGCGGATGTCGCGGTTGAGGCACTGCGGGATGGTTCAGCGGGTGCCGTTCTGGTCTGACGATGACGGGCCGTGGCCGTACTGGGTCTCGCCGGACGGGCTGCGGTCGTCGCGGTGGCTGATCCGGGCGAACTTCGAGGTGCTGCACGGCCTGGCGGTGCCGCTCGGGCTGTCGGTGCGCAAGGCATTGGGGTTCGGTCCGCTCCTCGACGCCTGCCGGTGTGACTGTGGCCGGTGCTGCTGCGGGCTTCCGTACATCTAGCCGCGTGAGGCGGTGGTGCCGGTGAGGCCTCGCCTGCTGGCTCGGTTGATGTATCGCCTGAACCTGATCGCGAAGCACCCGGTGACGGGTCGGGTTCGGATGGAGTACCGGAACTGCTCGCGCTGCATGGGTGGCGGGTGGTTCCGCAAGACGGAGAGACGGCCGCTCTGCTCGTGGTGCAGGGCGCTCGCGAAGAAGCTCGCTCAGAGCTGATCCACAACTGAAGAACCGCGTTGGTGTGTGTCGCGCGGAAACAGTCCAAGTCTTGGCGGGCCTCGACTGTTCCCGGCGACGTACACCGACTCGAACGACCGTGAAATCGTTGCGACACAAGGGGATTCGAGTCATGCATAGGGTATCGGTGCGCACCTGGGGTGCGTCAAGTCGACAGGATCGGTTCGCCGCGACGGTGGAGCGGTTGCAGGCCGTGGACACCTACACGGTGATGGTCGACGGTGGTGAGTTGGTCAGCCTCGAACTCACTCAGGCTCAGGCCGAAGGGTTCGAGTGCCTGACGTGCAAGCGGCTGTGCGGCAACGGGTTGAGCGCGTTCCGGCCCGTTGGGTTCATCCCGAGCATGGGCATGGTGTTCCGCTGCGTCTCGTGCTTGGACGTGGCGGCATGAGCGGGACGAAGTGGATTGACCCGGCCCCGTTCGAGGGTGCTCGGCCGCGCTTTCCCTGGTGGATATGGCTTCCACGGTGGGCGAAGGTCATCGCGCTGCCGTTCGTCCTGGTGGGCTTCGCGGTGTGGCTCGGCGTCCGCCTGGTGCTCGTCGCGCTGCGCTACCCGGTCTCGGCCGGCCTGGCTGTCGTCGTGCTGGTTGCCTATCGGAAGTTCGGGTTCTCACCGCTCGTGTTGGCACTGCTCACGCTCGTTGCAGGGCTGCTGGTCTGGTTTGGGCTTCACCAGCGGTCGTTTCTGCGGCACTGCTGGTACCGCGTCCTCACTGAGTGGCGGCGGGCAACGGTCTACGTGCCGAAATGGCGGACGGTCGTGAGGCTGGCGGACCTGGCCAAGGAACATCGCGGCAAGGAGTACCGGCCTGAGCTGCGGCGCGTCCGGGCTGAGGGCTGGCGGGACAAGGTCCGGGTGCGGATGATCCCGGCGCAGTCTCCAGAGCAATGGGAAGCACGTCGGGACAACCTGGCGCACTCCTTCAACGCTCGGTCCTGCCGGGTGCGGGTCTTGAAGCCTCGGCTGCTTGAGCTCGACTTCATCCACGCTGATCCTCTGGCTCGGCCCGTGGCAGTTCCGCCGCTCGGGGATTCTGCGGACGTCGATCTGAAGAAGCTGGTCGTTGGGCGAACGGAGACCGGTAAGCCGTGGCGGTTGAAGCTGCTCGGCTCTCAGATCCTCGTCGTCGGTGTGCCTGGCGCGGGCAAGGGCTCGGTGCTCTGGTCGATCGTCTGGCAGCTCGCCCCTGCGATTCGCGCCGGCCTGGTGCGTCTCGTCGGTATCGATCCCAAGGGCGGGATGGAACTCGGCCAGTGTCCGGACGCCTTCGACAAGGTCGTCTACGACAACGGGCCGGAAGCCGTGGAACTGCTGGAAGAGATCGCGTCGGAGGTCAAGGCTCGCGCTTCGAGGTACCGGGGCGTTCGGCGGCTGTGGACTCGCAACGCTGGTGAGCCGTTCACGGTCCTGGTGGTCGACGAGCTGGCGGACCTGGTGGCTTACCAGCAGGACAAGCAGCTCCGGGAACGCGCTGGCCGTGCTGTCCAGACGATCAGCTCGCAGGGACGTGCTCCTGGTGTGGCCACAGTGGCGCTGGTGCAGGACCCGCGCAAGGAGGTCGTGAGCTTCCGGCACCTGTTCACCACTCGGGTGGCGCTGCGCCTGGACGAGCCGATTCAGGTGGACATGGTGCTGGGCGATGGCGTTCGGCAACGTGGCGCGGCTGCTCATGAGATCAGCGAGAGCACGCCTGGTGTCGCGTGGCTCAAGGAGGACGGGCAGCGCGAACCGGAGAGGGCGCGGGCCTTCCACGTCACGGACGCGGACCTGGTCGAGCTGGGCGTCTACTTCGCCCCGGCCACCGTTCACGACTTCCCGGCAAGCAGCGAGCGGAGGGCAGCATGAGCACGAACGTCACCACGTTTCCCGGCGATGTCGCAGGTCAGACCCGCGCGGAACGGATGAGGCAGCCCGCCGCGCTCGACGTCACCAAGGCTGCCGCTGAGCAGCACGGGGTGTGCGTCCGGCCGTTCACGATGGAAGTTGAAGACCACGAGTCCTACGAAGTTCGCTACGTCGCGGTCCCGTGTGGCTCGACGGTCCAGAGCGTTTGCGCGCCCTGTGCGAGGAAGGCCAAGGCACTGCGGATGGCTCAGTGTCGCGAGGGCTGGCACATGGAGGTGGAGCCCGACTTCACCCCAGAACCGGCCACAAAGGACCAGACGGAGCTGCTGGAGTACCGCGCTGATCTCTTCAAGGCCTTCAAAGAGGAAGGCGACTCGGCTGAGGCTGACGAGCTGCGGGAGGAGATCCACAGCGTCGACGAAGAACTTCGGCAACTCGGCGTCCGTGGTCGCCTGCCCTCGCCGGACGATCCCGGCAAGCGGCCTGTGAAGCGCTCGACGAAGCGTCGGCAGGATGCGCCGGACCTGCCTCGGCGGAGGGTTGAGAAGCGGACGGTTGGACGGGAGTTCGCGGGAGCCTTCCGTCCTTCGATGTTCGTCACGCTCACCCTCGACACCTACGGCAAGGTGCGCGACGACGGCACGCCCGTTGACCCGGACACGTACGACTACCGCCGTGCGGCGAGGGATGCGGTCCACTTCGCAAGCCTCGTTGACCGGTGGTGGCAGAACCTGCGGCGCGTGGCTGGTTGGGACGTCCAGTACTTCGCCACGGTCGAGCCCCAGAAACGCGCTGCTCCGCACTTGCACGCAGCGCTCCGCGGTTCGATCCCTCACAAGCTGATTCGCCTGGTCACGGCCGCTACCTATCACCAGGTGTGGTGGCCCAACCACGACGAACGTGTCTACGTGGACAGGCTGCCGGTCTGGGACTTCGACGCCAAGGCGTTCATCGACCCGGATACCCGAAAGGCCTTGACCACCTGGGAAGACGCGGAGGTCGAGGAACCTGCGCACGTCGCGAAGTTCGGGCGTCAGGTGCATTCCAAGGGCATCCTCGGCGGCTCTGAGGAAGCTGGGCGGCACATCGGCTACCTGACGAAGTACCTCACGAAGTCCATCGGCGAGGTGGTTGAGCAGGACAGCGAACGCCAACGCCGGCACGCGGACCGCCTGGCCGACGAGTTGGCCGTCACGCCCTGCTCGGACCGCTGCGCGAACTGGCTCCTGTACGGCGTACAGCCTCGCGGAGCGAACTCGCGCATGAGTCCTGGTCGGTGCAAGGGGCGGGCCCACCGCAGGGCCACGCTCGGGCTGCCGGGGCGGCGGGTTCTGGTGTCTCGCAAGTGGTCGGGGAAGACGCTCGCGGACCACAAGGCGGACCGGAAGCACTTCGTCCTCCAGGCGCTCAAGGCCGTGGGGATCGAGAAGCCGGAGAAGGACCCGACTCGGCTCGTCTGGCACAAGGTCCGGCCCGGTGATCCGAACGTGCCGCCACGGGCGCACCTGCTCATGCACGCCATTGCCCAACGCGTGACCTGGAAGGCCGAGTACGACCGCGCGCTGCTCGCGGCGCAACCGCCAGATCTTTCGGCAACAGCAGCCTGATCAACCAAGGGGGAAGAGATGGACGACATGGCGTACCGAGTGGAGGAAGTCGCTCGTGCCCTTCGGGTGGGTCGGACCAAGGTGTTCGACTTGATCAGGGCAGGGGAGTTGACCTCGATCAAGATCGGTGGGAGCCGTCGGGTTCCTGCGCGGTCCGTGCACGACTACCTGTCCCGGCTGATCGCGGAGGCTGCGTGATGGCGGGCGGCAAGCGGTCCAACGGAGAGGGCTCGGTCTACCAGCGCAAGGACGGGCTGTGGGTCGGTGCGGCCTACGTGCTCACCACGACCGGGCACCGGAAGCGCGTCACTGTTTCGGCAACCACGGAGTCGGAGGCCTGGAAGAAGCTCCGGAAGAAGATCGCGGACTCCGATGCTGGCATCCCGGTAGCTGCGGAGACGTGGACGCTGGAGAGCTACCTCAAGTACTGGCTGTCCACTGTGGCCGCGACGAAGAGGCCTCGGACGGTCGAGGGGTACGGCGTGGTCGTGCGGCGACACCTGGTGCCCAACCTCGGGACGAAGAAGCTCCACCGATTGTCGGCGCAGGACGTCCGGACGTTCATCACGCGGCTTCGAAACGACTGCCGGTGCTGCGCTGAGAAGATCGATGCCAACCGGCCGAAGGATGCCCGGCGTTGCTGCGCCAAGGGGAAGTGCTGCAAGACGGTTCTTTCCGACCGGACCATTCAGCAGATTCACGCGGTTCTGCGGAATGCGTTGGCCCACGCGGTGAGGGAGGAGGTCATTCCGAGGAATGTCGCCCGGCTCGTTCAGGTCAAGTCGCCTCGGTATGACGTCAACCGAGGTCTGACCGCTGATCAGGCAAAGACGCTACTCAAGGCGGCGGAGAACGACCGATTGAAGGCGCTGTACGTGCTGGCGCTCTACCTCGGAATGCGGCGCGGCGAATTGCTCGGCCTGAGGTGGAGGGACATCGATTGGGACGGGTGGGACGAGCCCTGCGCTGAGCACACGGACGACTTCTGCGAAGACTGCGCGGAGCAGTACGCCCCGACGTTGCAGATCCGTCAGACGCTTCAGCGGGTCGGGACCAAGCTCGTGTTCGTCCCGCCGAAGACGGATCGGTCAGAGCGGGTCATGCCGTTGCCGCTGCTCGTTGCCTGGGCACTCGTCGATCACTGGGACCTCCAGGACGACGAAGCGGAGGCTGCGGGGGACAAGTGGGAAGAGTCAGGGCTGATCTTCGCGACGATCCTCGGCGGGCCGATCGATCCGACCTACCTCCGGTCGAGCTGGTACCCGATCCGGAAGCGTGCCGGCCTCGATGAGGTGCGCTTCCACGACATCCGGCATTCCTGCGTGACGCTGCTGCTCCGGCTCGGCGTTCCGCCGCACATCGTTCGGGACATCGTCGGCCACTCGAACATTGAAGTGACGATGACGATTTACGCGGCTGTCTCCCTTGAGGACAAGCGGGAGGCCCTGAAACGGCTCACGGACGAATTGGGCTGAGGGCGTTGCTACACCCGTTGCTACACCAGAGGGGTGGTGAAGGCCTCCCGACGGCCTTCACCACCCCTCTGAACTGCGGAAGCGGAGGGATTTGAACCCCCGGACGGTTGCCCGTCTCCCGCTTTCAAGGCGGGTGCATTCGGCCGCTCTGCCACGCTTCCAACGGCGCCCAGAAGCGCCAAGCTCAAAGCCTAGCCGTTGGCATCCCGAAGGTGTGTCATGACCCGGTCGAACACCTTGGCCAGCACCTCACCCTCCTCAGGCGAGATCAGGTCCACGATGTGCGCCCGCACCCCGCGAAGATGCGTAGGAGCAGCGGCGACCAGCTGCGCCAACCCGGCCGCGGTCAGCTCGGCCAGCACCCCGCGCCCGTCCTCGGTGCACTCGCGGCGCGACACCAGCCCGGCCTTCTCCATCCGGGCGACCTGGTGCGAGACGCGCGACTTGGACGAGGCGACGTCCTCGGCCAGCTGCGTCATGCGCATGCAGTTGTTGGGCTGCTCGGACAGCCGAACCAGGATCTCGTAGTCGGCCAGTGACACTCCGTGGGCGTCCTGCAGTTCGCGGTGCAGGCGGTCCATGAGCATCGAGGAACCGTTCACGTAGGTGCGCCACGCGCGCATCTCGCCCTCGTCGAGCCAGTGCGGCTCCTGCTCACTTGGTGTCACGGCAACAAGGCTAGACGGCGAGATGACGATCCTGTCGATCCTCTGGAAAACGCGGCGGCAAAAAGGCAGACTCCGACGCCGTACACGCGCGTTAACCACGCCTTCGAGAGGCTCTACCCATGAGTTCGTTCAGACGGCTTTCCGTTCTGGCGATCACCGCCGCCGCGGCCACTGTCATCAGCGCTACCGGGCCTGCCCAGGCCGATGTCCAGTCACTGCGCGGTCGGGGCACGGTTGACGTGCGCCTGATCGGCATCAACGACCTCCACGGCAACATCGAGCCGCCCACCGGGTCGTCCGGGCGCGTCGTGCTGGCCGACGGCACGACCGTCGACGCCGGCGGTGCCGCCTTCAACGCAACGCACATCAAGAACCTCCAGAAGGAGGTCAAGAACTCGGTCATCGTCGGCCAGGGCGACCTGATCGGCGCGAGCCCGATCGTGTCGGCGCTGTTCCACGACGAGCCGACGATCGAGGTGCTCAACAAGGTCGGCATGGACACGACCGCGGCGGGCAACCACGAGTTCGACGAGGGCTACAAGGAGCTGCTGCGCATGCAGCGCGGCGGCTGCCACCCGGTGGACGGGTGCCAGTTCAGCGACAAGTACAAGGGCGCGAACTTCCCGATCCTCGGTGCGAACGTCACGGACGCCAAGTACGGGCTGCCGGCTCTGCCGCCGTTCTGGATCGAGATGCGGGACGGGATCCCGATCGGCTTCATCGGCATGCCGCTCAAGGACGTGCCGATCCTGGTCGACCCGAACGGCATCAAGGAGCTCAAGTTCGGTGACGAGGTCAAGGCGGCCAACAAGTACGCCAACCTCCTCGACGCCATCGGCGTGAAGTCGATCGTGCTGCTCGTGCACCAGGGTGACCAGGTCACGTCGCCCGGTGGCGGCCCCAACGCGTGCAACGTCGCCCCCAACAACCCCGGCAGCGTCATCGCCACGCAGGTCAGCCCCAAGATCGACGCGGTCTTCTCCGGCCACAGCCACCAGCACTACAACTGCGTGGTCAAGGACCCGGCGGGCAACCCGCGGCCGTTCATCGAGGGCCTGGCCTTCGGTCGTGAGCTGAGCGTCGTCGACCTCAAGATCGACCGCCGGACGCGCGACGTCGTGCGCAGCGAGACCAAGGCCGACAACAAGATCGTCACCCGCACGGTCACGCCGGACCCGCAGATCCAGGCACTGGTCGACACGGCCAAGACCAAGGTCCGCCCCATCGCGAACCGGCCGGTCGGCACGATCAGCTCCGACATCCTCCGCGCGCAGAACCCCGCCGGTGAGTCGGCGCTGGGCAACCTGATCGCCGACTCGCAGCTCGCCGGGACCACGGGCAACGGCGCGGTGCTCGCGCTCATGAACCCCGGTGGCGTGCGCGCCGACCTCACGTTCGCCACCTCCCCGGAGAACGAGGGCAACGGCGTCGCGACGTACGGCGAGGCGTTCACTGTCCAGCCGTTCGGCAACATCCTGCAGACGGTCACGCTGACCGGCGCGAACATCAAGACCGTGCTGGAGCAGCAGTTCTCGGCGGCCAGGACCTTCGTGCTCCAGCCGTCCGCCGGCCTGAAGTACAGCTGGTCGCAGTCGGCGCCGTTCGGCTCCAAGGTCTCCAACGTCACGCTCAACGGCGTGCCGCTCGACCCGAACGCCAGCTACCGCGTCACGATCAACAGCTTCCTGCAGGGCGGTGGTGACGGCTTCAGCGAGTTCACCAAGGGCACCAACATCACCGGCGGTGGCATCGACCTGGACGCGTTCTCCGCGTACCTGACGGCCCACCCCGGCCAGGCGGCTCCCGCGCTCGACCGCATCACGCAGCTGCCGTAACCGCAGACCGCAGCTGAAAGGCCATCCCGGCGACGCGAAGTCGCCGGGATGGCCTTTTTCGGATGTCGGGACTGCTCCATTTGATCTAGGGTGAGGGCCGATGTCGTGGTTGCGTCGGCTCCTGCTGCTCGCCGGTCTGGTGACCGGCGCCTGGCTGCTGGGCGACGCCGGCCAGGCCAACGCCGACGTGCGCGTCGAGATCGACCAGCTCGAGGTCGAGGTGAAACTCCCCGTCGTCGAGATCGCGCTGAAGGTCGAGATCGCGCAGCCGGAGACCCCGGTCCCGCCCGTCACCAGGCCGGACCCGCGCGTCGATCCGGCTCCCGAGCCGACACCCCAGCCCGCACCGCAGCAGCCCGCAGCACCCGTCGTGCACGCCGAAGCGCCCCAACAGCAGCACGAAGCGCCGACGTCACCCACGACGACACAGACACAGGCACAGCACGAACCCACACCCGTCCCGCAGCCCCAGCAGGCAGAGCAGCCGGTCTCCGGCACGCTCCCGCAGAGCGGCGCGGGCAGCAGCACGAGCAACCAGACCCCGGTGGGAACGCTGCCGACCGCAACAAGGCCGCCCACCACCACAGCACAGCTCACGAACACCGAGCACGACGACGTGCCGCACGCCGTCCGCCCGAACAAGCCGACGTTCTCCCCTGACTGACCCCGCCGAGCCGCCAGAGCCGGAAGGGATCAGTCAACTCAGGGAGAACCAGAAGTCATGCGCAAGAACCTCAACCGCACCATGTCCGCAGCCCTGCTCACCGGTGGCCTGATGGTCGCGACCGCAGGCTGGGCCCAGGCCGTTCCGGTGCCGCTCAACATCGACGACGAGGTCCGCGTCGGCAACCTCGTGAGCGTCCCGGTCAAGGTCTGCGGCAACGCGATCAACGTCCTCGGCCACAGCGACGCGACCTGCGACACCAAGCCCGCCGAACGCCTCCAGGCCGACAAGGCGCTGGTCTCCGCGCCCGTCACGGTCTGCGGCAACTCGGTCGGCGTCGCCGGCGGCGGCGCGGGCAGCTGTGGCGACACCAAGCCGGAGCAGGCCAACGGCACCGTCGAGGCCCCGCTCACGGTCTGCGGCACGGCCGCGGGCGTGCTCGGCACCGCGACCGGCGACTGCGGCAAGACCGAGACCCCCGAGCAGCCGGGCGAGAACCCGGAGCAGCCCGGCGAGAACCCCGGCGAGAACCCGGGAGAGAACCCCGGTCAGAACCCCGGCGAGAACCCGGGCCAGAACCCCGGCGGGGAGACCCCCGGCCAGAACCCGGGCACCGGCAACCCCGGCGGCGGCAACAACAACGACAACTCCGGCAGCGGCACCACCGGCGACGACTCGGGCGCCGGCCTCCCGCAGACCGGCAACAAGGCCTCCGAGCACGCCGCCGCCGTCGTCCCGACCCTGTCGAAGACGGGCGCGGACCCGCTGGAGTTCCTGCTGCTCGGCCTCGGCCTGATGACCGCGGGCGTCATGGCACGTCGCGGCGCACGTCGCAGCACCAACGCCTGATCAACAATTTCCGATATTTCCTCACAATCGCCCGGCGAGATATTTTCTCGCCGGGCGATTGCTGTCTGCACTGTCGATCTCCGCAGGTCACCCGTCCGACTTCACCAATTCAGGTTTGCTGTGAGGTGTTGTGAAATGTGGCGATCAAGCGCATAGTCGATAACGAGCTGGCAACCGGCAGGTGAATGAACTAGCCGCCCGGTGGCCACGCCCAGAAGGGGTAGGTGGTGCTGTGCAGGTATCTCCTCGCTGTGGCGAAACGCGGTCTGTCGCATCCCCGCGAGTGGATCGGACGTGACCGGTCCGGTCGCGACTGTGTAGCGGCGGACACGAGGTTTCGGGTGCCCAGGCGCCATCTGGCGTCGCTCGGCGCACTTCGACGCTGTTGAGCTCGGCATGGGTGTCGTCTCGAGGCGTCACCGGCTGAGCGCCACGCCAACCTTCGTGGGCCGTAGTCGTCACAACCAAATGGGAAAGCCCAGGTGCGGTGCCCCGACGTCGGGTCCCGCACCTGGGCGTCTTTTGTGCTTTATCGTGTGCCGCCTACGGGTCCTTGGCATGGAGGCACGCGGTGCAGTTCAACGAAGGCGCGGAACTCGACCTTTCGCAGGTTTCGGACCAACGCGGCGTCGGTGGCCGGGTCGCCGGTGTCGGCGGCGGTCTCGGCGTGGTCGGCCTCATCATCTACTTCCTGTTCCAGCAGTTCACCGGAATCCAGCTGCCCGCGGGCGGGCTGGAGGGCCTGGGCAACAACACCCAGGTCGAGTCGAGCCAGCTGGTGGAGAAGTGCAAGACGGGCGCGGACGCGAACCGCGACAGCGACTGCCGGGTCGTCGCCACGATCAACTCGATCCAGTCCTTCTGGACCGACCAGTTCGCCCGCTCGGGCAACACCTACCAGGTCACCAAGACCAACTTCTTCCGCAACAGCGTGAACACCCGCTGCGGCAACGCGACCTCGGCGGTCGGCCCGTTCTACTGCCCTGCGGACTCCCAGGTGTACATCGACCTGGACTTCTTCAACGAGCTGCGCACCAAGTTCGGCGCGACCGGCGGCCCGTTCGTCGAGGCCTACGTGCTCGCCCACGAGTACGGCCACCACGTGCAGAACCTGCTCGGCACCTCGGACCGCGTCCGTCCCGGCACCGGCCCGACCTCCGACGGCGTGCGCCTGGAACTCCAGGCCGACTGCTACGCGGGTGCCTGGGGCAAGGCGGCGACGACCGTGCCGTCCGCCAACGGCCAGCCGCTGATCTCGAACATCACCCAGGACGACGTGAACGCGGCCCTCGACGCGGCCGCCCGCATCGGTGACGACTTCATCCAGCGCGAACTCGGCGGCGGCAGGGTCGACACGACCAAGTTCAGCCACGGCAGCTCGGAGCAGCGGCAGAAGTGGTTCACGCTCGGCCTGCAGAGCGGCGACCCGGCCCGCTGCAACACGTTCGACACGAACAACCTGGGCTGACGAAGGACGAGCGGCCCGCCTCCCGAGAAGGGGAGAGGCGGGCCGCTCGATCTCAACGACGTGCCACGGCGAGCAACCGGTGGCTGCCCAGCCGGAACGCGCTGCCGTCGACGTCGCCGAACAGCTCGACCGACGAGAACCCGGCCGCGTTCAGCATCCGGGTCAGCTCGGCGACCGAGTAGACGTGCTGCACGCAGGTCGACTCCTGCACGCGCTCCCCGTCGGTGAACGTGAAGTCGATCAGCAGCCGCCCGGTCGCGATGTCGTAGGTGTTCACGGCGACGCAGTCGACGCCGCCGAACGACATCCGCAACTCACCTGGCAGGTTCGGCAGCAACGACTCGGCCGTGCAGCCGTAGTCGATCACCAGCACGGGCGCGGCGACGGCCAGGTCGCCGAGGAACCGCTGCGAGCCCTCGTGATCGAGGTACCCGAAGCTGTTGCCCAGGCACAGGGCCAGGTCGGCGGTCACGCCGAACGAGCCGAGCGACGCGAGGTCGCCCTGCCGCCAGTCGAGCTCCGGAGCCGACGCACGGGCGTGCGCGATGGCTTCGGAGGAGATGTCGACACCGACAGTCGTGTAGCCACGGCGAGACAGCTCGATGCTGTGCCTGCCGCTGCCGCACGGCACGTCCAGCACCCGCGGACCGGCGCTGAACGAGGTGATGAAGTCGATCTCGGCCGAGGTCTGCTCCGGCTGGACGGCGCCACGCCAGAACCTGTTGGCGAGATCGGTGAAGAACGAGGTGTACCAACTCAAGGTGATGCTCCTGGTGATCGCGAGAATCAGTGCGCGAGAGTCACCGGGTACGGCTGAAGCACCCGGTGTGTCCCGGGGCTGCCATGGCATCGACCTTGTCTGTGTAACCGCCTTGAAGCACTACTGAAGCACAGCGGCGTCCTATCCGGGAAACGGATTTCGGTGCGTCGACGAGAAGCGGACCATGTTGCCGGACGGGTCGCGGAACGCGCAGTCGCGGACGCCGTAGTACTGGTCGACCGGCTCCTGCATCACCTCGGCCCCGGCCGCGCGGACCTGCTCGAACTTCGCGTCCACGTCGTCGTGGGTGAAGATGATCCCCTGCAGCGATCCCTTGGCCAGCAACGCGTGCAGCGCCTCGTGGTCGGTCGGCGGCACGGGCGGACCGATCAGCGCCAGCCCGATCTCAACCTCCGGCTGCTCGGGGGGACCGACGGTGAGCCACCGGTAGCCGTTCTCGATGGTGGCGTCCGTGCGCACCTCGAGCCCGAGGACGTCGCGGTAGAACTTCAACGCGATTTCCTGGTCGTGGACGAAGAGGAACGTGTGCGAGAGCTTCATGGCCGAAACCCTAGGTACGCGCTGAGCCCGTCGCTTCTCGAAACCTGCTCGGTCGCGTCAGCCCCTTCAACTGGCATCCGGGCACCCCGGCCAGCGCCTCGTGCGACCGCGCCCGGTAGGCCGACGGCGTCTCCCCGACCAACTCGGTGAACCGCGCCGAGAACGACCCGAGCGACGTGCAGCCGACCTCGACGCACACCTCGGTCACCGACATCTTCCCCAACCGCAGCAACGCCTTCGCCCGCTCGATCCGCCGCGTCATCAGATACCCGTACGGCGTCTCGCCGTAGGCGGCGCGGAACTGCCGGGCGAAGTGCGACGGCGACATCAACGCGGCCCGCGCCATCGCCGGCACGTCCAACGGCCGCGCGAACTCGCGGTCCATCAGGTCACGTGCCCGGCGCAGGTGCGCGAGGTCGTCGGGCGTCACGAACACCAGCATGCCACCCCGAAGGCAGACGGGTCCCCGCGTTGCTCACGCTCGAGCGGCCCGTTCGGTTGCCTCGCCCAGGAACCGGTTTCTGCCGGGATTTTGAGCATTTCCAAAGAGCTTTCGCCAGGTCAGCGGCTTGCGGTAGGTTCCGCCGCGTGCTCAAGATCGGTGTGCTCGCGACCGTCGCCCTGCTCGCGTTCGGCACGACGCCCGCCCTGGCGCAGGACGACCCGCCGAAGGTGGACAGCATCGCCGGGGTCCTCTACGCCGATCGCGACGAGAACGGCAGGCAGGACGCGGGCGAGGAGATCAAGGGCGCCAAGGTGTCCCTCAGCGGCGAGAACGGCCCCACGAACTTCTCGACGACGACTGACGGCGATGGCAGGTTCGCCTTCGCGGACCTGCCCGCCGGTTCGTACTGGACCTCGTACGAACTGGCCGACGGCTGGGTCGTGCACAACCGCACGGCGTACGAGGACACCATCGCGGTCGAGCCGGGCAAGACCGCGCAGGTGATCGCACGCGCGGAACGTCCGTACTCGGAGCAGTTGAAGCTCACCACGAAGCTCGACCGCGCCGGCTACGAGTTCCCGGCGTCGATGAAGGTCACGGTGACCCTGGCCAACGTCAGCAAGCGCAGGATCGAAGGCATCGAGTCGACCTGCGACCGCGTGAGCCACGTGAGCACCTTCTGCGGCAGCGGTGACTGGCGAGGCCCTGCCAGGCCCACCGGCCTGGCGCTCGATCCCGGCGCGCAGGTCACGTTCACAGTCGACGAGCCGATTCCGGAGAACGCCCTTCCGGACGGTTTCCTCCGCCTCGAGGTCGGCTACGCGCCGCACATCGCGGAGAACAAGGACCGTGCGACGACTGTCGTCGAGGCGAAGGTGACCGGCGGGCTCGGCTACCGCATGCTCCTCGGCGAGGACCGCGACGCCGACCAGATCATCGACTCCTCCGAGGCGGTGAGCGGCGTGAAAGTGGTGCTGCTCAACCCGAAGGACGGTTCCCGGATCACCGAACGCACCAGCGACGCCGAGGGCAAGATCGAGTTCGGTGGCCTGAAGGATGGTGAGTACCAGGCCGTGCCGCTCGGTTCGTGGGGGTTCACCGACGACAGCCAGCAACGGGTGGTCGTCCCGGGTAGTGGCGGCACCAGGTTCCTCAAACCCGGGGCGCCCGCCGCGCTGACCGCGACGATGAAGCTCGACAAGCCGCGCTACGAGTCGCACGAGACCGTGCGCGTGGACCTGACCATCACGAACACCGGTGGCCAGACCGCCGAGCGGGTCAAGGTGTTCCGCAACTTCGCGGGCCTCTTCGACGACACGCGGCAGTGGTACGACCTGGGCACGTTCGGTCCCGGCACCCGGATCCCGGCGGGGAAGTCCCTCTCGCTGACCTTCACGGGCGAGATCGCCGACAGCAGGATCGACCTGCTGGCGTGGGCCGAGTACGTCGGCATGCCGGCGCAGGTGGAGGTCACCGCCGGGGCCGAGGTCGTGCAGACCGCGGGCGCCATCACCGGCGTCGTCTACACCGACCGCAACTCCAACGGGCAGCTGGATCCCGGTGAGGCCGCCGCGAACGCGGTGGTCGAGGCCAACGGCGGCTCTCCGTACGGCTACTTCCGGACCACGACCGACGCCGACGGCCGCTACGAGTTCCGCGACGTCCCCTCCGGCCTCTACCTGATCGGCTACACGCTGGCCGGCGGCTGGCTCGTGCGCTACCAGACCGACAGCCCGATGCACCGGGTCCGGCCGGGTCCGCCGCTCGAACTCGTCGCCCGCGCCGAGCGTCCGTTCAACGAGAAGCTCGCGGTGACGGCGGTTCTGGACAAGGCCTCCTACGCCATCGGCGAGGAAGCCAAGATCACGATCACCCTCACCAACAAGGTCGACCACCCGGTGCGCGGCGTCCAGGCCTACTGCAACCCGGCGGGCAAGGACGACGAGTTCGGCAGCAGGCCGATGATCGACAGCTGGGGCGACCTACGCGACACGGGCGTGGACCTCGCCCCGCGCGAGACGAAGACGCTCACCGTCACCGAGAAGGTGCCCGAAGGCGCGCGCGTGCTTAGCCGCGTCACCCTGAACTGCGAGTTCTCGCAGTGGCCCGAGTCGAACGACGACGGCGTGACGGGCTACGACTGGGCGTCCATCGCCGGCGGGACCGGAAGCCTCAAGGGAGTGCTCGCGCACGACCTCAACGACAACTTCTGGCTCGAGCCCGGTGAGGCGATCCCGAACACCCGCGTGCGGCTGATGACCGACCGCGAGTACGGCGGCGTCGTCGCCGAGACCGTCTCCGACCAGTCCGGCACCGTGCGGTTCGAAGGGGTGCTGCCCGGCGAGTACTGGCTGTGGGTCGACGGCCCGTGGAAGATCGCGAAGGACGAGTTCGCGCACGTGTGGGTCGCGTCCGGACAGGAGATGCCCGCCTCGCTCTGGGTCGTGCCCGGTCCGCCGCCGACCCAGCCGAACCAGCCACCCGGCGACGACGACCAACCCGTGCGCGAGGCGCTCGCCAGGACGGGTGCGAGCGTGCTCGGCCTCGGCCTCGTCGCCGTGCTGCTCGTCGCGTTCGGCGTCGGCGCCCGAGTGGCGGGCCGCCGCCGAACCTGACCCGAGAAACACAGGCCCGGTGCTCACTCTGAGTGCCGGGCCTGTTGTCATGAGCGCCACAGTTCGTGGTCGCGAGTCAAGTGTTAGCGTCGCGAACCATCGGGTATCTGGGGGTGTCATGACGGTCTGGGAAGCAATCGCGGTGGTCATCGCGGGTGTGTTCGCAGGCGGCATCAACACCGTGGTCGGCAGCGGCACGCTCGTGACGTTCCCCGTGCTGCTCGCCGTCGGTTACCCGCCCGTCGTCGCGAACGTGTCGAACAGCCTCGGCCTGGTGCCGGGCTCGCTGTCCGGCGCGTGGGGGTACCGCGAGGAGCTCAAGGGCCAGGGCGACCGGATCAAACGGCTGCTGCCCGCCTCGATCCTCGGTGGCGTCATCGGCGCGATTCTGCTGGTCACGCTGCCGGACAAGGCGTTCACCGCGATCGTCCCCGTGTTGATCGTGATCGCGCTGGTGCTCGTGGTCATCCAGCCGTGGCTCAACCGCAAGCTCTCCCACCGCCGCAACGACAACGATGGCGGCGTGCTGCTGTGGTTCGGCGTCTTCGCCGCCGGCATCTACGGCGGCTACTTCGGCGCGGCCCAGGGCGTGCTGGTCATGGGCATCATGGGCGTGCTGGTCAGCGAGCACCTGCAGCGGATGAACGCGCTGAAGAACGTGCTGACGGCGTTCGTGAACCTCGTCGCCGGCGTCATGTTCATCTTCATCGCCGACGTGGCGTGGCTGGTCGTGCTGCTGCTGGCCGTCGGGTCCGTGGTCGGCGGCCAGATCGGCGCGAAGATCGGCCGCAAACTCCCACCCGCCGTGTTGCGCGGCGTCATCGTGGTGGTGGGAGTCGCGGCGATCGTTCAGCTGCTCACCAAGTAGTTCCTACTTGAGGAACGCGCGGGCGGCGGCCAGGAAGGCGTCGTTCTCGTCCGGCTCGCCGATCGTCACGCGTGCGCCTTCCTCGACGAACGCGCGCACGATGACCTTGTGCTCCAGGCAGTGCGCGTTGAACTCGGCGGTGCGTTCGCGCAGCGGCAGCCACACGAAGTTCGCCTGCGTTTCCGGCACGTCGTAGCCCATGGCCAGCAGTTCGCCACGCACGCGCGTGCGTTCCGCGACGATCGCACGGCAGCGGACCATCAGCTCGTCCTCGGCGTCGAGCGACGCCATCGCGGCCACCTGGGCCAGCGCGTTCACCGAGAACGGCACGTAGACCTTGCGCAGCACGTCCGCGACGGCCGGCGGGGCGACCGCGTAGCCGATCCGCAGGCCCGCGAGGCCGTACGCCTTGGAGAACGTCCGCAGCACGGCGACGTTGTCGTGGCCCGCGGCCCACTGCTGCTTCGCGAGCTCGACGCCGTCCGGCACGTGCGCGTCGTCGACGAACTCCTTGTAGGCCTCGTCGAGCACGACCAGCACGTCGCGCGGGACCTGGGCGATGAACGCCTCGATCTCCTCGGTGCGCAGCGCGGTGCCCGTCGGGTTGTTCGGGTTGCAGACGAAGACCATCCGCGTGTTCGGCGTGATCGCCGCCAGCATCGCGTCCAGGTCGTGCGTGTGCTCCGAGCTCAACGGCACGCGGATCTGCTTCGCGCCCGCCACGTGCGTGACGATCGGGTAGGCCTCGAAGGACCTCCACGCGAACAGCACCTCGTCGTTCTCGGCGCAGGTCGCCTGGACGAGCTGCTGGCACAGGGTCACCGAGCCGCAGCCGAGGGCGAGGTGGTCGGCCGGGACGCCGAGCCGGTCCGAAAGGCGGTCGGTGAGTTCGACACAGCCCGAATCGGGGTACCTGTTGATGCCGGTGGCCGCGTCGGCGATCGCCTTGACGACGCTCGGCAGCGGTCCGGCGGACACCTCGTTGCTCGCGAGCTTGATGGCGCCGGGGATGGACCTGCCGGGCACGTAGGAAGGCAGGGACGCCAGGTCAGCACGGGTTCGCACGGTCATGCCCCCGATCCTCGCATTGCTCCGTCCGATTGGTCACGTTGACTGGAGTTCACCCCGTCGTGGAAGGGTGGGAAACATGACCAGTACCCGCGTCGAGACGCTTTCCCTCACCGACGGCCGTGAGCTGAGGGTGACGATCGCCGAACCCGACTCCGCCGTCCGGGGCGGACTCGTGGTGCTGCACGAGGCCCGCGGTATCACCGCCGGTGTGCGCACGCTCGTCAGCAGCCTCGCGGACGAGGGATGGCTCGTGATCGCACCTCATCTCTACGACGCCGACCGCGTGCACGGCGACGACATCAGGGACCAGGTCAGCAAGCTCAACGGCGACCGGCTGCTCGCGGACACCGACGTCGCGTTCGTCTGGCTCGGCCAGCAGGGCGTGAGCGCTGACCGGATGGGCGTCGTCGGGTTCGACATCGGCGGCACGATCGCCATGGTCGTGGCCGCGAGCCGGACGATCGGCGCGGCCGTCACCGTGCAGGCCCCCGGCATCCTCGAACCGCTGTCCGAGGGCCTTCCCGCCCTGGTGGACGTGGCCGGCGACCTCACCTGCCCGTGGCTCGG
Organism: Lentzea sp. JNUCC 0626; assembly: GCF_043632865.1. Classification (NCBI taxonomy): domain Bacteria; kingdom Bacillati; phylum Actinomycetota; class Actinomycetes; order Pseudonocardiales; family Pseudonocardiaceae; genus Lentzea; species Lentzea sp. JNUCC 0626. Next base: position 7,073,906 of record NZ_CP171635.1, on the reverse strand, counting down.
CATCTACCGCGACGAGGACTCGGAAGAAGTGAGCAAGCTTCGCGATGCTGTGATCAGTTCCGAAACCGCGTCAGATCTGGTCCGTTTCAACGTTTCGAGTGACGAAGCATGGGTTCGTGCGTTGAACTGGTTTGACGCTCACATGAGGTAAGAGTCTTTCCGGCGGATTGGAACCGAACCGTCGTCCGGGTACATCTAAGGAGTGCTTCGGACGGCTGACTGGGTGTAGCTCTGCGTAACGCCCAGTGCTGCGGTGACGAGTTATGCAGTGCAGGGGGTTATGAGGGATGGCTGAAGGCACTGGGACAGGCACCACCACTGGTACGACGACCGGCACGACAACGACGACAACCGGCGCGGAGGCACCACCGCCGGTGACTCCTGACGTCTCGACGTCGGTCACCGCGCCGATCACGGCTGAGCAGCTCGCGGCGGTGAAACCCGTCCTCCAGCAGCAGATGCTGGCGGACAAGGCGGACGCGAGCCACGCGGCGGCCAAGCTCGACGAGGCCGCCGACTCGGGCAAGCTCACGCTCGACGTCGAGGCCGCCGACGCGTTGATCAAGGCGGTCGACGCCGCGCGCGACCAGGTGATGGACCTGTGGCAGCGCGCCACCGACCAACTGGCCACCCCGCTGCAGCTGGGGGAGAACCCGGTCGCCAAGGCGATCAGCGCGCGGTTCTCCGACCTGGCCGTGGGCGAGGACTCCGGGGCCGCCAAGGCGTTGCTGGACCTGTTCAAGGTCCTCGACGACATCGGCAACGCCCTGCGCCGAAACCGCGACAGCATCCGCGACGCCGACGAAGAAGCCGAGAAGTCGATGAAGAACGCCGGGGGGTCCTGGTGAGCCACGGTTCGCACGGCAACAAGGGCAACAACGACGACAAGGACAACAAGTCGTCGCACCACGACGACGACAAGTACGACCGCAACGACCTGCACGAGCCGGTCGACTGGATGACGTACACGCACGAGCAGCTCTACAACATGGTGCACACGGGCGTGAACCTCGACGGCGCCCAGGCCGCGGCCACGAACTGGAAGAAGATCGGCGAGGACATCGCCGGCGTCCGGACGAACCTGCTCAAGGCCGTCGAGGACTCCTCCGTCGGCTGGGACAGCGAGTCCGCACGGCTCGCCCGCGGTGGCATCACCGAGGTCACCAACTGGGTCGACGACACCGCGAACTACGCCACCAAGGTCGCGGACGCGATCACCACCGAGACGAGCAACGTCGAGGCCGCGCGCACCGCGATGCCGCCGCCTCCCGCGGCGCCCGAACCGCCGGTGCCCACGGACGCCTCGGTGCCCGTGGCGCCGAACCCGGCGCTCATCAACAGGTTCCAGACCGTGGACCAGATCGACAGCTTCAACAGCCCCGCGCTGCGCGACCGGTTGATCGCGCAGAACCCCGGTGAGTTCGCGGGCTTCGAGACCGTCGGCAGCAGCCCCGTCGACACGCTCGCGGCCAACGACGCCTCGCACCGCCGTGCGGCGGACGTGATGGCGGCGTTCCAGCGCAACTCGGCGGCGGTCGACCAGACCGTGCCGTCGCAGTTCACGCCGCCGGTCAACCCGCTCGCGCCGACGCCGACCGGCCCCGACCTCACCACGCGCACGCCGGGCACGCCCGACGGCGGTGCCGGTGGTGGCGCCGGTGCTCCGGTCACGACGACGCCGCAGAACGCCCAGAACCGCGGCACCACCAACACGTCCTCGCGCTTCGGCGGCGGGGGAGGCGGTGGCCGTGGCGGCGCCGGAGGGTTCGGCGGCTTCGGCGGCATGGCCCGTCCGTTCGGCTCGGGCAATCAGGGCGCGGCCGCCAGCGGTGGCGGCAGTGGCGCCGGTGGTGGTGTGGGCGGTGGCACGGCCGGTGTGAGCGAGGGCTCGCGCGGTGGCGGCGGTGCCGGTGGTGCTGCGGCCGCGGCTTCGGCGGCGCCCGGCAACACGACCAAGGCGTTCCAGAACCCGCTCGCGATGGGTGGCGCGCCGATGGCCGGTGCCCCCGCGGCGGCCGGTGGCCAGAACGACTCCCGCGAGCACAAGACGGCGAGCTACCTGGAAGAGGACGACAACGTCTTCGGTCTGGACCGCAAGGCGGCCCCGCCGGTGATCGGTCAGTGAACCAACGCCAGTACACGGTGAGCTCGCAGGAGTTCTTCCTGCTGTGGCAAGCCGTGCACGGCGAGGACCGCGTCGTGCCGCTCGGCACGCCCCACGTGGGCGCGACCAGGGCGGCGCGGCAACGTCTCGTCGAACAGAGCTCGCAGACGCTCACGGCGCGGCGGCTCGGCACGATCCAGCGTCCGGACCCCGACCTGCGCGCCCTCGTCGCAGGCCTGGGCGAGTTCGACCGGGCGCTGGAGATCGCGTACTTCAAGGGAACCGAACTGGCCCGCGGCATCGCCTGCGCGGGCTGGGGCGGTGCCTTCGCGGCACGGGTGAACGACCAGGTGCACCTCTACCCGTTCCACCCGACCGCCCTGGCCTCGGCCACGGTGTCATCGTTGCCAGGCCTCGCGCCCGGCACCGGCCGTTCCGTGAACGTGCGCTGGGACGACTACGTCCGCGCAGGTCAGGCCGGTGAGCAGGAGGGCAAGCAGGCGTTCCTCGAGGTCCTGCGCGACGTCGGCATCCGCGAACCCGAGGCGCAGAACCTGATGCGGATCATCACGTCCCGCATCGGCGGCGGCGAACTGGGCCTGACCGCCCGCAACCGCGACGGCGTGCCGCGCCCGACCGGCCGTTCGGTCTCGTGGCTCGACACCCGCGAGGGCCGCTACCTCCTGCGCAAGCAGGACGGCTGGCTGGTGCTCGCGCCGGCCGACGCCTCGCGGCTGACCAGCGCCGTCGACGAGCTGATCGCGGCCGGATAGTTCCACACCGGCGGGCTACCGCAAGTCCGCCAATCACACATGGACGTGCGGTTGTGCCTCGGTTAGACATGGGGCATGACCGACACCGACGTCGAACTGCTGTGGCGCCCGGACCCCACAAGGGACAACGGGATGACCGCTTTCCGCTCGTGGCTCGCCGAGCGCGGGCACTCCTTTGGTGACTACGAGTCGCTGTGGGAGTGGTCCGTCGCCGACCTCGAGGGGTTCTGGGGCGCCATAGCTTCGTACTTCGACGTCCGGTTCCACACGCCGTACGAGCGCGTGCTGGGGTCCGCCGAGATGCCCGGCGCGTCTTGGTTCCCCGGCGCGACCCTGAACTACGCCGAGCACGCGTTGCGTCGCGGAGCCGACGACGACCTCGCCGTGATCTTCCATCGCGAAGACGACGTCGCATCTTCTTTGACGTTCGGCACGCTGCGTTCTCGCGTGGCCGCTTTCCGGGCCGCATTGGCGTCTCTGGGCGTCTCTCAGGGCGACCGGGTGGTCGCACTCGTCCCGAACGCCCCCGAAGCCCTCATCGCCTTCCTGGCGGCCGCTTCCCTGGGCGCCACGTGGTCGTCCTGCTCACCGGACTTCGGCGCACGGGCCGTGGCCGACCGCTTCACCCAGATCGAGCCGGCGGTGTTCGTCGCCGTCTCCGGTTACGTCTACAACGGACGGTCGTTCGACTGCCGCCCGGTCGTCGAGGAGATCCGCGCGCAGCTGCCGGGCCTGCGCGCCACCGTCCTGATCGACTACCTGGACAACGGCTCCACGCTGCCGGACACCTTGTCGTTCAGCGAGTTGCTCTCCGAGCACGACGGCGCGGCGCTGGAGTTCACGCCGGTCCCGTTCGACCACCCGCTGTGGGTGCTCTACTCGTCCGGCACCACGGGCCTGCCCAAGGGCATCGTCCAGGGCCACGGCGGCATCGTGCTGGAACACCTGAAGATGCTGGGCCTGCACAGCGACCTCGGCCCCGGCGACCGCTTCTTCTGGTTCACCACCACGGGCTGGATGATGTGGAACTACCTCGTCGGCGCCCTGATGGTCGGCACGACCATCGTGCTGTACGACGGCAGCCCGGCCTACCCGTCGCTCAACACGTTGTGGCACTTGGCCGAACAACACCGCGTCACCTACTTCGGCACGTCGGCCCCGTACGTCCAGTCGTGCCTCAAGGAGGGCCTCGACCCGTCCTCCCGCCACGACCTGACGGGCCTGCGCGTGGTCGGCTCCACCGGCGCACCCCTGACGCCGGAAGGCTTCCGCTGGATCGCCTCCGCCATCGGCAAGGACGTCCAGATCGCCTCGGTCTCCGGCGGCACCGACCTCTGCACGGCGTTCGTGGCCGCCTCCCCGGACCGCCCGGTCTGGCTCGGCGAACTCTCCTGCCGAGCCCTGGGCGCCGCCGTCCACGCCTACGACGAAGCAGGCGTCGCCCTGGACGACGCCGTGGGCGAACTCGTGATCACCAAGCCCATGCCGTCCATGCCGGTCTTCTTCTGGAACGACACCGACGGCTCCCGCCTGCGCGACGCCTACTTCGACACGTACCCGGGAATCTGGCGCCACGGCGACTGGATCCGCATCACCCCGCGCGGCTCGGCCGTGATCTACGGCCGCTCCGACTCGACCCTGAACCGAGGCGGCGTCCGCATGGGCACCTCGGAGTTCTACCGCGTGGTCGAGTCGATCGACGGCGTGGTCGACTCCCTGGTGATCGACACCTCGGGCGTGACCGAAGGCGAACTCCTCTGCTTCGTCGTCCTGGACGGTGTGGCGTTGGCCGACGTGGAACCGTTGCTCCGCAAGGAACTCCGCTCTTCGTTGTCACCACGCCACGTCCCGAACCGCTTCGTCGCCGTGGCCGAGATCCCGCGCACCCTGAACGGCAAGAAGTGCGAGGTCCCGGTCAAGAAGATCCTCGCCGGTGTGGACCCGGACAAGGCCGTCAGCAGGGGCGCGCTCCGCAATCCGGAGGCCCTCCAACCCTTCCTGGAAATCGCCTCGGAATGATCTAGGTCACTCCGCGCGCGGTGACCAGGCGTTTAACGCCCCTCTCCGACCTCCTGAACGTGCTCTGACCAGCAGGTTCAGGTGTTGGAGGGGGGCGTTTTGCAACTCGGTTGAAGACCTGTGTAACCTATGTCCCGTGGCCAAGGATGGTCCCGGGAGGCTTCGCCTAGTCTGGTCTATGGCGCCGCACTGCTAATGCGGTTTGGGGTAACCCCCCATCCCGGGTTCAAATCCCGGAGCCTCCGCAAGGCCGAGCCTCTAGGGGATCGGTTACAATTGAATAGCCTGCGCTCGTAGCTCAACGGATAGAGCATCTGACTACGGATCAGAAGGTTACAGGTTCGAATCCTGTCGAGCGCGCCAAGCAAGCCCCAGACAGACCTCGGTCTAGCTGGGGTTTTCTTATGTTCTGGTCATTTCTCTCACCTCCGCATTCGCTATGTGGATCTTGCGGGTGCCCGATGGGTGCCCGAGCGTTCCGGTGGGTGCCCTGGCGGGTGCCCGTGGGATCAACGCCACAGTTTTCTCCGCCGCGTCTCGCGCCACCTTGGGCAGCACGCTCGCGTAGATGTTGCTGGTGGTCTGAATCTGCGAGTGACCCAATGTTTCCTGGATCACTTTCATGTCGATGTCGGCCGCCAGCATCAGCGTCGCCGCGGTGTGCCGGAGGTCGTGCAAGCGGATCGGCGGCAGCCCGGCCGCCTTGTACAGCCGCTCGAACCGGTCGCTGATCGAACTGGGCCGCAGCGCGGACCCGTCCTCCATCGTGAAGACGCGACCCGAGTCGCCCCAGGCCGAACCCAGTTCCAGCCGACGCCTGGCCTGGCGGACCTTGTGCGTCCTGAGGTGCAGGTCGGTCTCGTCGTCCAGCGGGATGACCCGCTCGCCCGCCTCCGACTTCGGATCGCCCTCGACGATCTCCCAGTCGACCTCCGTCAGCTGGGTGGAGATCGTCACGGTGGCGTCGAGCGCGGAGTACTCCGTCCACGGCAGACCGGCGAGCTCGCCCCGCCGTGGACCGCGCTTGACCGCCAGGTGCCACAGCGCCTCGAACTCCGGATCGTGGACCGCGACGTGGTCGAGGAAGGCCCCGGCCTGCTCCGGAGTCCACACCATCACCGGCCCGGGACGCTTCCCGGTGCGCTGCCACTCCTCGACCCGTTCAGGCGTCCAGATCAACGGCTTCGGCGGCTTCGCCGACACCGAGTAGTGCATGGCCGCGTTGAACGTCGTCTTCTGCTCTGCGATCGCATCGTTCATCGCGGCCCTCAGGGTCGCGTGGATGCGTGCCTGGCTGCTCGGACCTACCGGTCGCCGGAACGGCGGCAGTTCGTCCAGCTTGACCCGCAGGATCCGCTTGTCCGCGCGACTCCGGGTGTTCTTGATCCGCGCCAGCAACGCCCGGCGGTCGTCGTTGTTGGCGACGATCCGGTCGTTGTCGTCGTTGATCTTCGCGAACATCTCGGAGATGTGGCTGACCGTCAGCCGGTCCACTCGTACGTCGCCGATCTTCGGCTTGAGGTAGAGCCGGACGTGCGACTCGTAGGACAACTCGGTGGCCTTGCGATGGGACTCCTGGTCCTGCCACAAGTCCAGCCAATGACCGATTGTCAGGTTCTCGACCAGGTTCTGGCCGGATCGCAACTTGCGGGCCGTCTCCTCATAGTCGGGAATCTGCTCGTCCTTGCCGAGCGCGTCCAGCATCGCGGAGACGGCTTCCGCGTCCTCCTCTGATCCCTCGCCCAGCCTCAACAGGCCGCGGACCTTGTCCAGATCGGTCTGCGCCGTGGTCTGGGTCGCGTAGCCCTGCCTTCGGAACGTCCTGCGTTCACCGTCCTGCGTTGGCTCAAGTTCCTGACGTAGCCGCCAGTTCCCATGCGAGCGTTGAGACAGCTTCGGGCACTTTGAACCCAAATCCCGGCCGTTCTCATCGCGGCACCGGCACCTCCTGGTCACACTTCCGCTCATGTTTGCTCCTCGGCCTCCTTTCCTGGCTGCGTGATCTGGCCTTGCTTGGCAAGCTCGGCTTCGATCTGCGATGACAGTTCTCTGGTGATGTGTCCGCGGCGGGCATGTCGCACGCCGCGATCCATGTCGCCTAACTGCGAGACTCTTGCGTCGCGCTGCTCCGTGAGCGTGTTGCCCCACAACTGCAGGGCGAGACTGACAACGACTTGTGGAGACACCTTGAGTCGTTGGGCGAGTGCGTGATCGGCGTCTACCAGGCGGTGTTCGGCGGCGGCTATCGCGTCACCCTTCGCGCGAATGTCGGCGATCCGAAGAAGTTCGGCGTGCTGAGTCTGAGGGTTCCAACTGGCTGAACCGCCTTGCGCCGTCGTTCCTCTGAGCAGATCTCTGATCGCGTGCCGCGACAGGACGACGTTCTCGGAGATTTCGACCGGACCGGTGCCGGCGAAGAACTCGGCCATCTCGACGTTGAAGGCGTGCGCCAGCAGGATCGCATCGGCGATCGTGAGGTGCGGGCGGTCACCGGCTCCGATTGCTGCGAGCTTGCTGCGATGCATTGGTGCGCCACGACGTGCGAGAAGATGCGCCAGTTCGTGTTGGGTCATTTTGGCGCGCGTGCGCAGGCGTTCCAGGTTCTCGCCCACGACGGCGCCAACGCTCTCCGCTTCAGTCACGGAGGCATCGTGACAGTTGAACTGCTTGCTTGACAAGCAGTTCAACTGTCACGAACACTGGTTCAACTGTTCGAGTGACAGACAGTCGACGGGGGAGCGAGATGGCGGAAACGGTGCCGAGCGAGCCACTTGAGTCGCCTACTCTCCACGACATCCGCAGTTGGCCGGCAAGCGTTGACATCCCGATGGCCGCGACCGCGTTCGGCATCTCTCGCAGCCACGCCTACGAGCTGGTCGCGCGCGGCGTGTTTCCGGCCAAGGTGATCCAGATCGGCAACCGCTACAAAGTGATCACCGAGTCGATCGTTCGAGCGCTCTCTGCAGAAACGGTCTGACGCTGGACAGGCCCCCGCCTGTGAAGGCTCAGCGGTGTGGCTTCGGTGACGGCCCGCCGATGTACCGATCGTCCGTAGAGGCGGATCGTGCGGTCGTACCTGAAACGGCTGGTGTTGATTCGAACGCGTAGGTCACCTCGTCGGCGCTGCGGTACATCACGACGACCTTGCCCGTGCTCAGAGCGACCAATGACGGTTCGGTGTCCGTCGGCCAGGCGTTGCCGCTGCGTGAGTCGGTCAGTTTGATCCAGCCAGCGAACGGGCCGTCCTGGGTTGTCTGCTTGTTGGTGTAGACGTAGCCGTCGTTGGAGCGGACGGCGAGGGTGATCCGTCCGTTGCTGATCACTGCAGAGGGAGAACCGTTCGCGGTGATCCCGTCGATCGAGGCCCATGCCGTGTCGAGGCCGGAAGCGGTGTCCCGCACCGTGTGGATCTTGCCGTCGGCCCTGCGCGCGAAAATCTGTACCTTGCCGTCTGGCTTCACCACTGCGGCGGGTTTGCCGGTGATTGCGCCCGCGCTGACCGTTCGCACGTTGGTGAGTACTCGGTTCACGTACCTGGAGGTGACGACGAAGCCGGAGGCTGTTGTCACCAGCACTTCGAGGTCATCGTTACCTGCTGCGGGGAGTGCGGTGACCTCGCCGGTCAGGCCGGTGAAGCCGATCGGCGCCCAGGGCCACACGGGGCCGTCCACTGCTTGCTGGCTGCGTGCCAGCAGCCTGCCCGCTTCGTCGATCGCGAAGAACTGTGTGCGGCTGTCGCGGTATTTCGCGGCCTTGGCCGGGCCGACTGTCCAGCCGCCGAACGACGAGGTCGTGGGCCAGGAGATTCCGTTGGCGCCGCGCGTTGCCTCGAGGGTGTCGGTGTCGGTGCCGAGCACGTAGACGTTCGGTCTGCCGTCCTTGGTCATGATCGCGCTGGGAGTGGTGCTCACCGTCGACTCGGCGACCCCGCCGACACCAAGATCGAGAGCCAGATCCGCGTCAACCTGGGTAAGGACGACGGCGTCTCGACCGACACGACCTGGGTGCCGGGCGCGATCGAGGGATCCCCGGACGGAGCACGTCAGTTCAACGGCTCTTCGTCGTTCGTGAAGCTGCCAGCGGGCCTGATCAAGAAGAACCGTGACCTCGCCGTGGAGATGTGGTTCAAGACCACCTCCGGAGGCCCGCTGCTCGGGATGCAGCACTACGAGTTCAAACAGGGCGCCACCCCGTCGACACCGCAGATGCCTGTGTTGTGGGTCGGCACCGACGGCAAGCTGCGCGGCAACTTCTGGAACGGCAAGGCCGAGCCGGTCACCACGACCGGAACGGTCAACAACGACCGCTGGCACCACGTCGTGCTGTCCGGATCCATTGGCACGCAGTCGTTGTTCCTCGACGGCGAACTCGTCGGCACCGCGCTGGGCGAGATCGACCACCTCACCATGACGAACAACCAGCTCGGTGCGGCGAACACCGACGGATGGCCGGGCCTGCCCGGTGGCATGCGGTACTTCTCCGGCGCGATCGACGAGGTGGCGTTCTACGAACACGCCGTCGGCAGCACCACGGCGAAGCAGAATTTCGAGATGGCCAAGCCATCCGACCAGCTGACCAAGATCACGTTGCCCAGTGGCAGGGTCGCCGCGACGATGGCCTACGACGTCGTGAACGACCGGCTGCGCGAGTACACCGACAGCAATGGCGGTCTGTGGAAGATCGCGGCCCCCGCAGTGACCGGCACCGAGCAGAACTTGGTGCGCACCACGATGGTCACCGACCCGGGCAACCGGTTCCACTACGCCGACTACGACCCGTCCCGCGGCCGCATCCTGCGATCACTCACACCCCTCGGACAGGGAGTACGGCCCGAGGACATCCCCATCGGCGGCCCCGTGCCGCCAGGCGGTGATCCGTGGGGAGGCGGCCCCAACCGCGGCGCCGGCGTGCGGACGTTCGACTACGACAGTCGCGGATTCGTCAACAAGATCACCGACGAGAACGGCAACCAGGTCGAACTGGCCAACGATGCACGGGGCAACCCGATCTCGCGCAAAACCTGCCGTACAACGAAGACCGACTGCCAGACGTCGTACTTCAGCTACTACAGCAACCCCAGCGACCTGACCGACCCGCGCAACGGCAAGCTGCTCACCTCTGCGGACGGCCGTTCTTCTGGACCCGACGACGCGACCTACCGCACGGCCAACACCTACACAGGTGTCGGCGTGCGCGGCCTGTTCGATTCCCAGCGTCTGCCGGACGGATCCACGGTCCGGCACACCTACACCACGTCGTCGTCCTTCGGACCCGCCGGTCTGGTGGAGACGACGACCGACGGCCGCGGCGCGAAGACCACGTACACCTACTACCGGTCCGGTGACCTGGAGACGGTGACGAACGCGGCCGGCCTGGTCATGCGGTTCACCTACGACAAGCTCGGCCGCAAGATCACCCAGACCGAGGTCTCCCAGGCATATCCACAGGGCTTGACCACGACCTTCACCTACGACGAACTGTCGAGGCAGAAGACGATCACGCGCCCTGCGACCACCAACAAGGTCACCGGGGTCAAGCACACGCAGCAGACCACCTACGACTACGACTCAGACGGCAACGTCACGGCGCTCAAGGTCAGCGACCTGACCGGCGGTGACCAGACCCGGCAGGTGATCACCGAGCACGACGGTCACGGGCGGGCCGCGCGAGTCACTGACGCTGAAGGAAACGTGACCACGAGTGGTTACGACAACTTCGGCAACCTCGCCTGGACCGTGGACGCCGTCGGCACCAAGTACGAGTTCGCCTACACCAGTCGCAACAAGATCGCCGAGGTGCGCCTGCGGGCGTGGCACGGTGACCCGGTCGGACCCGGCGGTCCAGGTGGTGACGGCGAGGGCGACCAGACCGTGCTCGACACACTGGTGCTCAAGTCGTACGCCTACGACGTCGCGGGCAGGCTGAGCCGTGAAACCGACGCGATGGGCCGCAGCAAGCGGTACGAGTACTACCGGGACGACACCGTCCGCCGCGTCATCGCATCGAAGATCAGGGACCCATTCGACCCTTCGGGCGCGACCCGTGACTTGGTGCTGCAGGAGTTCACCTACGACAAGGCCGGCAACGTCGCTCGTGTCGTGAACGCCGGCGGTCTGGTCGTCGAGAAGACCTACGACGCCGCGAACCGCGTCAAGACCGAGAAGGCCGACCCGGCCGGTCTCGCTCGCACCACCTCGTACGACTACGACGCGGGCGGCAACGTCACCAAGGTCGCCATCACTGGCAAGCCGTCCAACAGCGTGCACCAGGACGTCCAGCGGACCTTCGCCGTCGAGTACGGCTACGACGCCGCAGGACGCCGCACCAGCGAAACCTCGTTCAACGGCACCGAACGCCTGACCACGACCAGCGTCGTGGACCAGCGTGGCTTGCTGCGCTCCGTCACCGACCCGCGAGGCACCGCTGCCGGCGCGGACGCGGCCGCGTTCACCACCGACTACGTCTACGACGAGGCCGGCCGCATGGTCTCCGTGGTGTCGCCGACGGTGCAGGTGGAGAACGGTGGTGTCGCGACGTCGGCTCGCCCGACCATCCACACCGGACTCGACACGTTCGGTGGAGCTTCTGAGCTCAAGGACGCCAACGGCAACGTCAGCAAGCAGACGTTCGACAAGCTCGGCCGCGTGGTGCGGGCGGAGGCGCCCGAGTACACCAAGCCGGGCACTGCCACGGCGACTCGCGCAGTCACCTTGACCGAGTACACGCCGCTCGGCGACGTTCGCAAGATCACCAATCCGCGCGGAGCCGTCAGCGAGTTCAGCTACGACCAGCAACGTCGTCTCGTCGCGCACTACCAGGCGGACGCCACCACGGCCGGTCGCACCACGGGGTCGTGGCTCTACAGCTACACCCGCTCCGGTGAACGCCTGTCGATCACCGATCCGACCGGTGCTCGTGTCGAGTCGACCTACGACGACCTCGGCCGCCCGGTCACCTCGACCCAACTGGAGCGATTCCCGACCCCGTCGGCGTTCACGACGAAGACGACCTACGACGACGCGGGCAGCCCCAAGACGGTCACGTCGCCGTCGGATGAGGTCACCACTCTCTCGTATGACCCCCTGGGGCAGCTGACCTCGTCCGTGGACCCGGCAGGCGTGGTGACCAAGCTCGGCTACGACAGCATCGGCCGCCAGTCACGCGTGTCCGACGGTCTGAACCGCACCACCTTCCAGACCTACGACACCGCCGGACGACCGTCCACTCAGTACTCGCTCGACGCGAACGAGTCGTTGCTGCGCATGTCGCGCAACTCCTACGACCGCGCCGGCAACCTCGTGCAGACCACCGATCCGTTCCAGCGGGCGACCACGTTCACCTACGACGCGATGCGGCGCGTCACCAGTCAGGTCGAACCGGTGGCCGACAACAAGACGATTACCACGTCGTTCGGCTACGACGCCGCGGGCAACCGCACCCGCTTCACCGACGGCCGCGGCAACGCGACGCTCTACACCGTCAACAGCCTCGGGCTCGGCGAGTCGACCATCGAACCCTCGACCACCGCACACCCGCAGGCCGCGGACCGCACCTGGACCGTCGGCTATGACCAGGCCGGAAACCCCGACCGCGTCACCGCACCCGGCGGCATCACCCGCACCCGAACCTACGACCTGCTCAACCGCCTGACCGGCGAGACCGGCACAGGTGCAGAGGAGTCGACCGACGCACGCACCCTGCGCTACGACCTGGCAGGCCTGATGGTCGAGTCGAGCGCACCCGGCGGCAGCAACGTCCTGACCTACAACGACCGCGGCGCGCTGCTCACGACCGACGGCCCGTCCGGCAAGTCCTCCTTCACCTACGACACCAGCGGCCGCATGGCCACCCGCACCGACGAGTCCGGCACCTCCCGCTACACCTACCTGCAAGGCCGCGCCGCGACCACGCAGGACTCGGTGACCGGCGCCGTGCAGACGTTCGGCTACAACGAGGCCGGACAGGTCAAGACCGTCAGCTACGGCGCGGACCGCACCCGATCGTTCAACTACGACGAGTACGGCCGGCTCAAGACCGATACGGTCACCGGCGCGGGAGGCACTGTCGCGGCGTCGATCGGCTACGGCTACGACCTGGCGGACCGCCTGACGTCGAAGACGACCGCAGGACTGGCTGGCTCCGGCACGAACACCTACGAGTACGACTACTCCAACCGCCTGACGGCCTGGACATTCAACGGAGCTCGTACCGACTACGGCTGGGACGACGCAGGAAACCGCGTACGCGCAGGGGCGAAGACCGCGACCTACGACCAACGCAACCGCCTGCAAGGCGACGGCGACTACACCTACAAGTGGTCCGCCCGCGGCACCCTGGCCGCTCGCGTCTCCTCCGGCCTCGAGGAGAAGTACGGCTTCGACTCCTTCGACCGCGCCGTGCGCAACGGCGACACGCGATTCGCCTATGACGCTCTCGATCGGCTCAGTACACGCAACGGCAAGAACTTCACCTACGCGGGCAACTCGCTCGATCTCGTGTCTGATGGCGACGCGAAATTCAGCCGTGGGACCGACGGCTCGCTGTTGGCACTGGGCCAAGGCGACCAGAAGCGCCTGACCGTAAGCGACGGACACGGCGATCTCGTTGGTGGGTTCGACCCGGCTGGTTCTCTGCAAACGTTGACCGACAGCGCCGCGTTCGACCCGTTCGGCCAGGCGATCGCGTCCGCCGGCTCGAAGCGCTCGCTCGGATTCCAGGGCGACTACACCGATCCCGCCAGCGGCGAGGTCGACATGGGAGCCCGCTGGTACTCACCGAGCACAGGCGGATTCACCGCCCGCGACAGCATCGCCCTGCCGTCATCCCCGTCAGGCCTCGCGAACCGCTACGCCTACGGACTCGGCGCGCCGACCAACTACAGCGATCCCGATGGGCATTTCCCCAGTGCCTGCCAAATCTTGTTCGGCTTTCTGGGGTGCCCCATTGCCTCCTTGGTATTCCCCGATCGGAAAGACCCGGACGGGCCACCCGCCGACTGGTGCGGGTCGCAGTCCAACGGCTGCGGCGGTCTGGGATTCGATGGCAGCGGTGGCTCCAATGATTCCTACGGCGGCAGCGTCGTACCCGGCCGTGGCACAACACCCGGCAAGAACAACACCGGCGGCGTCGGCGTGTACCGGCCCGGGCCGTCTCCGACCGACGTAGCGCGGACGGCGTCGGTGTCCGCCGCACGCAACAACCCGATGCCCCAGGTTCCGGCGGCGACGGCCCCGCTTTTCACCGGCCCGGCAGGCAATTCGATGGCTCCGCCTGTGTCATCGTCGCCTGAAGTACCTGCTCGGCAGGTGTCGGACAACCAGGTTGTGGATCAGCAGGTGTCCATCAAGAGGGACGTCGACAAGGTCACAGGCGGCGAGCCCGTGATCAAATCAGTCGGCGAACCGAAGGACATGGGCTTCTGGGAATGGGTCCAGAACGAGGTCACCAACATCGACTGGGCCGAAGCCGGTCACGCACTCCTCGACGTAGTCGGCATGATCCCGGTGATCGGCGAGGTCGCGGACGGCATCAACGCGCTCTGGTACCTCGCGGAGGGCGACTACGCCAACGCCGCCTTGGCGGCTGCAGCTCTCATACCGTTCGCCGGCGCGGCTGTCACGGCCACGAAGCTCGTTGGTAAGGGTTTGCAGAAGTACGGCGACGAGGCTGTAGACGCTGCGGTGAGCTGCGTTCGCCGTAATAGCTTTGTGGCCGACACGCCGGTGCTGATGGAGGACGGCTCCAGCAAACCAATTCAAAACGTGCGAGTCGGCGACAAAGTCCTGGCCACTGATCCCACGACGGGTGAAACTGGAGCGCGAGAGGTCACAGGCCTGATCACGGGCGAAGGTGACCGAGAACTGGTGACCATTACGGTCGACACCGACGGGGCAGCGGGTGACAAGACCGATGTCCTGACGGCGACTGGTGGGCATGAGTTCTGGATCGTCGACGGTCACAAGAGCCGGTGGACTATCGCCAAGGACCTGGCAGTCGGCGACAAGCTGCGAACCGATGACGGTACGGCCATCCACGTGGTCGGCACATCGACGCGGGAGGGATACCGGAAGGTTTTCAACCTGACGGTTGACGGTATCCACACGTACTATGCTGGATTCGGAGAGACGCCCGCTCTCGTGCACAATTGCCCGTCGGGAGAAAACGGGGGATGGTACGGAAAGCTGATGCCCGCCGGCGCTGGTATGGAGGTCAACCACATTCCTGCGAAGGCGATCAGTCCGTTCTCGAAGTACAGTGGACCCGCCATCCGAATGGAAGTCGCCGATCACCGTCAGCTCTACAGCACAGGGAGCTACCTTGAGTCGCAGGCATGGCGCATGTGGCAGAAGGAGAAGATCGATGCTGGTGACCTGCACGGGGCGATGATGATGGACATTCAGGACATCCGGAGCAGGTTCGGCAGCAAATACGATGTAGCGATCGCCGAGATGTGGGCGAGCATGAGCTCGAACCAGGCCGTCCGAGCCTGGGCAGAGAAGCTTGCCGACGGTAGACCTTGATCGAGTGAGATGAACGGAAGCCGACGTGTTGCCTGATTGGAAGCTGGAAATCGTCGAGTGCGGCGAACTCGTGCAAGACGGTGACGACAACGTTCCTCAGGAGGAGGCAGAGCGGCGATGGAACCGCTATGTCGAACTGGCAGACGGGGTTACCGGAGGTGAAGGCGTCGCTGGAGTGGCAGCTCTCGTTGCCTCGCTCACTGCGGAGGAGGATTACGGCGCCCATCAGGCCGTCTATGGTGCGTTGGCGAGATTTCCGCAGGCTGAGCTTGGGGCAGGCGTGGCCATGGCAGCCAAGGAACTGGTCGCGCTGCCTGGGGACAACAGCGGCAATGTGTTGCTGATTCTGGTCCGGTCCGGCTCGGCCGCTGTGACGGCCTTCGATGTTGCGATGCAGGCTACGGATCCAGAGGTCCGGAATTCCGTTCGTGCGCTCATTGAATTGCATGAGTCCGAAGAATGGCTTTCGGCGGAGGAGGATCGTGGCGTCCTTCTCCGGCCTCGAGGCTAGAGCGTGCCCTTCTAGTATTTCTCACGGTCATGCATACTAGATGTTTGTGATCGGACGCTGTGAGTTGGCAGGCAACCCCGAGCAACGATCGCACCGAGCGTTCGGCGTCCGCGCTCAGTGAAATCGCAACTGCCGCGGACGGCGACGAGGTGACTGTAGTGGTCGCCGCAGTTCGGCCGTGGGTCCTCGAGGTTGAGCTCGATGGTGGCGGAAGAGGGTTTATTGACAACATCAAGGATCCCGATTGGGAATCGGCAGAGGTTCCTGCTGCTGTTGTTGGGCAGTCGTTCCGCGCAGTCGTGATTGACGACCAACGCGATCCGGTCAGGCTCAGTGCCTTTGTGGTGGATCTAAGGATTACGTGGAATAAAAAGGATGCGTTGAGTTAGTGGAGTGAGTCGTCCCTGTGGATGGAGGCTGGATCTGTGTTGCGGATGCACGGATCATCCACGTGATTAATCGTACGGCCGAGGCGTCGTCAGTCGGAATCTGGCCGTGATCACCGAAACAATCAAGACCGGGCAGTGAAAATGTGTGGGAGGAACTTTCGGGTGAGGTGAGACCGTCGGTGCTTTTCCGTGTGGCGGCACCCCAGATACGACTAGTTGGAGTGTTGGCGAGCATGATCGATCCTGATGTCGCGACGGTGAACCTGCTGGTCGGCGAGAACAAGGTGGGTAAGCCGATCTTCGAGGAAGTTCCGGTGGAGCCAGTCGACGGCTCTGCCGGGGTCCGGGTGCTGGCGACTCCTGGAATGGTCCTCAATATCGCGGCCGGAGACGTGATCGAACTGAATCCCGCCGACGGCACATTTACCACTTTGACTCGTGGGGGCAATGTGGGTGCGCACGTCTTTGCTGAGCATGCAGTGGTGGACAGATATATTGAGGAAATCGAGGCTGCTGGGGGGCGACTCGATGGCAGGGCGGACGGATTGAGTACCTTCACGGTTCCCTACGGCCCGGGAGTTGTGGCGTTGGAGGGAATTTTCAATCAGATGGTGGAGGCTGATTCTGAAGTTGAGTGGTACTTTTCGAATGTCTTTGCTGATGACGGGACCCCTTTGAACTGGTGGCTGTAGTGTCCGTGTAGCCCCAGGTTTGGGTTGAGTGTGGTTACTGCGACCTTGTGCATGTCCTCGAGGCTGGCTCGTCTTGGTGGCGGTTGCGTTTTTCATGCTAGTTGCCGTGATGTCGAACCGGAATGCATGGGTGGTCTAGTCAGCTGATCCTGAGGCGGCTAATTGCTGGAAGAGAGTTAGAAAGCCTTCCACTGCCACGGGCGTGGGATCTCGCCGCGCAAGCAGGAGATCCTGTGCTGTGCCTCGGTTTTCGCATGCTGGCTTGAGTTGGCCTTGTCGAGAATAAAGCATGTCCACCTCAGCTCCCGAATTGAAGCTAGCGTTCGATAGCCCTGCCAGGCTGTGGCGTCGTAACCTCCGTACGACCTGACGAACGCTTCGTACTCGTCGGCGGAGATACGTTCGAAGTCGGTCCGATCGACGGCGACGGAGATGAGATCCCACTCCGGGCGGCCGATGCCGAAATTTTCGAAATCAAGCAAGATTGGGTCTGGCGATTCACCTGAAGGAAGCTGAGGGACGGCAAGGTTTCCCTGCCAGGCGTCGCCGTGTATCGCTGTCGGTGGAAGGCCTTCAGGAAGGTGTGAGTGCTCAACTCTCAGGCCTTCTAGCATCGAGGTGAGCCATTTCCTGTCGACTTCCGAGAGAATGGTGGCGCTCGAAATTCTGGACTCAAGCCCTTTGAAAGGGTCGACTTCGGGAAGCATAAAATTGTCAGGAACGGGCAAGTTGTGCAGTCTCCGCAGCGTGGAACCCAGCTCGGCGGTGGTTGCAGATCGATGCTCGGGCAGCAGGTTCCACCACGTGATCGGCCTATCACCGATCACTGTTGGCTGCGGCAGCGCAGGCGCCGCCCGAACCGCTGGAAACGAGCGCTGCTGCAGCCAGTTGGAGACCTGGATCTCCAGTCGCGCCGTCGCTTCTGTGCCTGGCCGGCCGATCCGCGCTACGACACCGTCGCGCAAGCGATAGATGATGTTGGAGCCGTCCCTTACGAGAGTGGCTCCCTCGGTGGCCACGCCAGCTGTATATCCGGCCTGCTCAAGCACATCACGTGCCGGGAGCCGTTCCTCGACGGTCACGACTTCATCGTGTCATCGCGACGGAGAACGCGGCCCAGGTGATCTGCGAAGTCTCTGACGTCGGGCGTTGAGCAGCATCGCTCTGCTGCTTTGTGCAGGCCTTCGAGCTCCTTGGACATCCTCTGCGAGTGGAATTCGGCAGCGTCGGCGACAGCCTGATGACCGATGGGGATTGCGGTGCTCGGCTCATCGGCATCAAGCAACAAGGTAGCCAGCCGGATCATTGAGAACGTGCGTGATCGTGGATAGCGGTCGCTGTGCAGTTTAATCGCGGCATCCAAGCGTTCTACGGCTTGCTCAGGCGATCGTTCAAGGATTGCCAAAGGGGTTAGTGCGCGGGCCGTGGAGCCTTGGTGCTCGGCTTCATCGTAGTAGGTCAGCCACGGCGGGTCGTCGACGCTGTTGCGGTCTGAGAAGTGCTCATCTGCTCGGTCAACTGCGGCGACTGCAGCCTTGTGATCTCCAAGTTGGGATAGCAGCCGAGCATGGACGGTCGCGAGCATTGCACGGCCTGTTGGGGTGACCCTGTCTGCTCGTACCTGCGCAAACTCAATGCGCTCCAATGCGGTGTCAAGATCGTCTAGATAGACTGCCTGGCGGGCCATGTCGGCGAGGGTGGCTGCTCGGAGTTGCCAAGAGCCGCCTTTTTGTGCACACCACAGTGAATATACGAAGCTATCAGTGGCGAGATCTTGGTTTCCCATGTCAAATGCTGAAAATGCGACGACGGCGGACAGGTTGCCGACTGCTTCGTACAGTGCGCGGCGAGTCTCATTCTTTGCTTGCGCTTTAAGTAGTCGTGTCGCCCATTCGAGCTGTCCTTTGGCTGACGCGAACGAAAGGCCCCCGCCGTACATGTTTTCCGACGCGGCGATTGCTGCTGTGGCTTTGCGTACTCGAATGACGTCTGACATGCCAACCCTCGTCGGGGTCGATGTGTCGGTCATGCGGCCGACGTACTCCTCAGGGCTCACCCCCAAGTCGATCTCGGATCCGTAGTCGACGGCGTCGAGCACGACGGAGCGCTTTTGGGCAGGTCGGAACCCGAGGTCCGCGTCAGTCGCTGACTGGAGGACGTGGCGGAGGGCAGTGCGGTAGTGCTCTCGCGGCCAGCGCACAGCCCCGCGCTCCCACCGTGATACCGCGGCACCGTCGAGGTCGTATCGCTCGCGAGTCTTCTCCCAGAGCCAGCGGTTGACTGCTTCCGCCAGTTCGTGCGGTGACATTGGCTCGCCTGGGATCGCTGATGACGGGAAGCTCTCCCGCTTCGCGCGCAGGAGATTGTTCTTCTCGGCCATGCACTCACCGCCTTGCCTCGACCACTAAGTGTAGTCAAGGCACTGCGGCTGCAAGTCGAATGGTCAGAAGTGCTCTGAGTTCTGCTCTGCCGCTGATCAGGTCGGATGTCGACGCTGGAGGCATGCGATCGATTGAGATCTTGTTGTCCGAAGGCGGCGCTGGTGCTGGAAGGCCTCGATCTTCTGATCCCGATGGCGGATCTCGTCCACATCAACGATCCATCGGGCGGTGACTGTGAGAATCGAGGGTACGGGCGGTCACCCGCTGTTGGGCAGGGGCGTTGTCGACGTGCCGGACGTCCTGGGAAGGGCCTGGTGTGATGCTGGGATGGCGAGAGCTGTCGAGCGTGACGTCGAGGTCACCTTCACCTTCCCGGAGGTAATGCTCATCTCCATGGTGAACAGTCTGGGGAAGGCATGAGCGGCCACGACAACGACCCAGCTGCGATCACAGCCACCGACTAGACGTCGAGCGGGTTCACTGCTGGGGCGCACTGACGCTGTCGTGGTTCATCAGCTGCGCGTGGACCTGGAGCTGGTGGACAGTTCCGCTGACGAGGTCAGGCTCGACGCTGGTCAGCATCCCTGCGGTGGGACCGCCTTGAAGGCTGGTGACAGTGGTGACACCGCGGCGCCGTTCGATGTTCTCCACGGTGTACTCAGGTCGTGCGGCCGCAATGGCGAGAAGGAGACCGTGACGTCCTTCGAGTTGCTCGCGGGCGTTGAGGAGCGCAGCCCATGTGCTGTCGCCGGTGCCGCTGACGGTGTCGTTCGGGAGCATGATGCGCGCTTCCCAATGAGTGTCAAGAGGAGCGGTGGCCGGACGGACATCAGGGCCGTGCTGCAAGAGCTCTGCTCGAACGGTGAGAGTGTGGGTCTGATCGGCAGGATTGAACGCGGTCACGTCGACCCCGGCGAGCTGTTGTGGCTGCATGGCTGTCGCCCTTCGTGCTTGAGTCATGGATGGTAGTTGGGGTTCTCTCGCCACGAGTCAGGGACGATCTCGCGACTACCGTCCGGGTTGATTCGCACGAGGTAGCCGCCTCGGACCCGTGAAGGTTCGACTCCACCGGGAAATGCGATCTCTGCTTCCTTCAGATAGTGCGTGTAAGCCCAGGAAGCTTCGACATCCACGCCTCCTCGCGCGTCGACTGTGAGTACGGAGAAGGTCTTCTGGTCTCCGATGCCGACGATGCCGTGATTTTCCCAGAGGTTCGAGTTGCGTGAGGTGCTGACCCATCCGCTGTGCGCGTTGTTGCCGATCATGTCGTGGATGTTGGCCAGGTTGTCGTTGCGAGGTCGGAGACCGTCTCGGAACAGCTCGTCGAGGGAGCGGCTGTCGACACGGTGGAGTTCTTCGGTGGTGGTGCGCCACACCGCGCCCTTGTCGATGGTGCTGAGGTCGAGGGTCTTGACCGCGGCGGTGTGATCTATGTCGGCGCGCACGTTGTCGTCGTAGGCCAACGGACTTCGGCTCGGCGGCTCTGGTTGAGGATCGTGGTCGTGCTCGGATTGATGGGCATGGCCAGGATGTTGGTCTGCCTGGGGATGCCGCTCAGGGGAAGGGATGCCGTTGCCGTGGGGAAATCCGGCGCGCATGTCGTCTTTGAAGCGCCGACTGTCCTCGATGGAACGTTGGATGCGCTGGCCGGTGTCGTAGCTACGCCGCTCGGGAGTGTCGAACGACGGGGGCGTGCGAGGTAGTTCGGGTGGCGCCTGCACCGGGCGTAGGGCAGGAGGTTCGGCGGGTTGGTACTGCCCTGGAATGGGCGTCGACTGGCCGAGCTGAGGAGGAGGGTGTGCTGAGGGCTGCGGCGCCGGAGTAACGCTGGAGACAGCGGTGGAGTCGGTCCTCCTCGATGCGGCCCAGTCGGCAAGGTTGTCGATGCGGCTGCGGAGGTCGCCCCCTATGCCTTCCAACGTCTTGCCAACCTGCTCGAATCCGCTGACAGCTTGGCTCTCTGCCTCCTGCAGGGGCCTCGTGCCTGGGTGATCAGGCACGGAGCTTGGCGTGTTACGGCTGGCCCGGGCCGCGTCCTCTGCGGTGCGACCGAGCTTGTCAGCATCGTGGCCGAGCATCGTGCCCACCTTGCGTGCGCCACCCAGACCGGCCTGGCCGAGTCCGAACAAGCCGCCGGTGGCGGTGTCAACGGTGGCTGTGAGCGTGGCTCTGGCGGCGGTACGGCCGGCCAGGCCGGCACCACCGGTGGCGGCGCCGAGGGCGATGTCAGGCAGCAACTTGCCCAACGCCTTACCTGGTGAGTCCTTCCAGGTCTCGATGTCCAGGAGGTTCTTGCCGAACTCCGTTGGGTTCTGCACACCGCGCCACAGGCCTTGTGCCAGCTTGTTCGCGTTCTCCATCAGGGCGCCGGGATGCGTCATGTTGTACGGATCCAGCGGGTTGAGGAGGCGCGACACCGAGCTGATTCCCTTGACGCCCTCCCAGATGCCTTCCGCAACGTCCTGGGCGCCAGTAAGGACAAAGGCCGCAGAGTCGTAGATGTTCGCGCCGAGGCGGTCCCACCAGTCGGGTTCGGTGGGGGATCTGGAGATCCATTCAGAGACGACTTGCCCACACGCGTACCCGGCATCGGTAACGCGGCGGCGCGCGTCCTCCAGCATCTGCTCGGCCTGGTCACGGCCGGCCTGCCCTGGGTCCTTGTAAACCGGCTGAGGTCCGGGGTTCTGGCCTGCATCGATGATCTTGTTGTAGGCCTCGACGCGCTCGTTGTGTTCGTTGATCGCCCGCTTGGTCGCCTCCTGCGCGCCCTTCCACATGTGCAGGGCGTGACTTGCTGCGTCTTGGGAAGCGTCGAGTACGACGCGGTAGTCGGTCAGCGCCTTGGCGATCTCGCTCAGCGCGGTGCCGGCGTCTAGCCACTGCTTTGGCTTGTCCTCCATCCGCGAGCGGAAGTTGTTGGCGGCCTTGCCGATCCAACTGGAGGCGTCGACCGCGCTGAGTCCCCTGCCGGCGAGCGTCATCGCCTCGCCCAACTCGGCCATCGCGGTAGCCGACTTGGTGATGTCCTCGGGTGCGCCGGAGATCAGGTCCTTGGCATCGCCCGCGTCAGCAAGTTCAGCGACGTCGCCGGAGATACCGTGATAACTGCTCATCGAGGGGCCTCCGCTGGTGGGGCCTGGTTTCCCAGCGGGTTGCCGAAGGTCATGTCCATCAAGGACTTCACGGTCTTCGTGATGTCCTCTTCGACCTTCTCGTAAGTCGAACGGGTGTCCGCCAAGCCTTGGACGATCTCCTCGGTACCGGCGATCAGTCCGCGGATCCACCAACGAAGGCGATCGAGGAACGTGTCCAGGTCGTCCGTGATCACCTGGTGCCCGGACTCGCTCACGTCCAGCTTCCACATGATGACGGTTTGGCCGCTGCGTTCTTGTCCGTGGTAGCCCGCTTCACGCAGTTCCCTGATCGTGTTGACGATGCCCCTCTCCGCGGCCCGGAGTGCTTCAAGGTCAACGCCGTAGCCGTCGCTCACGTGCCTGCCTCTCCCACTGCGGGCTGTTCGAGCTCAACAGGTGCGCGGTCCGAAGCGTGCGACCGGCGCGAGGCTTGCCGGAGGCGTTCCTGCTGGATGTCATCCAGCAGCCGGGCACCAGCGCTGATCAGCGCGTGCACGCTCTGGTCGGTGGCCCAGTAAGCGGTGCTGACAGGCAGCAGCGGACTGTCCTCGGACAGTCCGCGCGGAATCAAGTGGAGCTCGGCGGCGATGGAGACCAGGCCTGCGGTCACCTGAGCGGCCTCAATGGTGAGGGCGTCCAGACGCGCTAGGCGGCCGGCGAGCATGGCCAGACGTGGATCCAGCGGCGGACGTGTTGTCATGGCGTACCGCCGGGGAAGGCGATGACCTGTGCGTGCTGAACGGGAGGGAAGGTCATCATGTGCGGGCTGTGGGGGTCGAGAATCACGCCGAGCCCCTCGGGCATCACCGGTAGCAGCAGATCGAGTACTTCAGAGCCCAGCAGGGTCATGTAGGCGTGATCTGCACCCACCACGCTGGTTAGACGCTGAACGCTGGTGAAGACCTGCAACCAGCGGCCCATCCCAGGCACCTCGATTGTGGTGACGGCCGGTGGGTCGATCTGGCGGCAGACGTGCACCTGGGTTCCTCGGAAGGCTTCCAACAACCTGTTGGGATCGCCGTCGCCTCGGTAGAAGGCTCGCACTTCGCGGATGACGGCTAGGTCGGTCTCGTTGTGCGTGATGGACATCGTCTACTCCGCTCCGTCGGTGGTGATCGGTCGTGCCTTCGGCCGGGCAATCACACGTGCGTGCGGATGCCCGTGATCAAGTTCGATTCCGACGTGGTTCGGCAGTTGGCGGCGCAGCGCGTCACCGGGCAGGTGCTTGTGCCACACCTCGTCGTTGCCGTAGCGCGCATCAGGTAGCAGAGAGAACTCGCTGTAGGCGTGGCACCACTGCTGGCCGTCTTCGACGTGGAGGACGATGCGATTGCTGTCTGGTTCGGTGGCGACGTAGACGACCGCCCAGTCGAACCTCTCGGACAGGCCTGCTTTCTGGACTTCCAGTTGGTGTTCCCGTTGTGCCGCGCGCCGTAGATCCGCGCTGTCCACGTTCGGCTTCCGCGGTCCCAGGACTGGTTCGAGGAAGCTCATCAGGACCGCTTCCTTGCGGAGTCGACCCGGGGCGGGTCAGGAACCTCGAAGCTGAGGGCGGCAATGGGAATCACGACGTCGACCACGCCTGCTTCGGGGTGAAGGAACTTTGCTCTCGGACAGAAGCGGGTGATCAACTTTCGGGCGCGGACGTTGTTCACGTCCAGGTAGGCGCACAGGCAGTCCAATTTCGCGAGGGTCGCGACCTCGGCGAGTGCGTTCGTCATGAGGGAGCCGATGCCCTTGCCCTGCCAGCGGTCTTCGACGATCAGTGCGATCTCACCGATGCCGTGGCAGACAGGGAAGATCGAACCGGCCGCGAGTACCTGGCCTTCGTGCCAGGCCAGCACCGTGGCGTTCTCGCGGTTACGCACGGCGGCGTTCAAGTACAGCTCAAGTCCGGTGGTTGAGCTCATGTCGCCGACTAGCTCCACGAGTTCGTCTGCTTCGGTGGGCGCGGTGGCGGCTAGGAAACGGGCCCGAAGCGTCTCGGCAGTGCAACGGCTCAACATCGCGCGCAGAGCCGCACCGGCTGCTGGGGTGGCACCTCGGAGGTAGATGGGCGAAAGCTGAGACGAGGGTGCGTTCGTCATGCGACACGCTCCAGCTCGGTGAGGTCCGGTCGGGCGGTGCCGTGTGGCCAGCCGAGCGTGTCCAGCACTGTGCTTGCGGAAAGGTCGCGAACGAAGAAGTGGTCGCCGTCCCACGTGCGGATCGATGCGTGACCTGGGTGGGCCAGTTCATGCCAGGGCTGCACCGCGGTCGCCGGCGCGTACCAGTCACCGGTAGCGGCCCATGCGTGCATTCGGCATCCCTCGGTGAGGCGTGCCCGAGCGGAGGAAGGCCGGTAGCGCTCACATGCGGTCAGATCGGTCCGGACGCGAGGTAGTACGCGGTTCAGGTAGGAGGTGTCGTATCGGAGATCTATCGACAGACCGCCGAGCTCGATCAGCGCGTCCGTCAATCCATCGTCGTCCAGCTGGTGCAGCTGCACTGGAGGGTCGAGGTGCGCGGCCCGAGAACCGGAGACGATCACGCCGTCCAGCCTCATGTGGTGGGCCTGCAGCCGGGTGACCAGATCGAACGCGACCAGAGCCCCGAGGCTGTGGCCGAACACGGCCAACCACTCGACCTCGCCATGCCTGTTCAGCAAGTCGTGGCAAAGTTGTGCGGACAGCATTTCGACGGTGAACTCGGCGTCCTCGCCGCGCCACGCGGTGCTGCGGGGCAGGACGACGGCGAGCAGCTCGACCTGATCCGGCATTTCCCGTGCCCAACGGTTGAAGACGCCGGGCCCGGCGCCAGACCACGGCACGCACACCAGCCGGTGTGTGGCGTTCGGTCGCGAAACCGGACGTATCAGATAGGCCCGTGATGGTGCAGTCATTTGTAACCTCCGAAATCGTGTGGCGGAGAAAGAGGAGGAGACCGCTGCCATGGCAGGGGTTCTGTGTTGTCCAACGGCGGGCAACCCGTGGCCTCCTTCTCTCTCCGCCCCTTCCTCGTGTTGCCCTTGAGGGCTGCCGCCTGTGCTTCGGGAAGATGTCCAAGGCCACCCGAAGTCCCGCACCCGGCGGAAATATGGCCTTTTCAGCATTCAGTAAAGGTGGCCTGGAATTCATCGGGGAAAGCGCCGGTATCCCATGTAGCCCGTATGGCCTAGTAGTCGGTGGGCGAGTAGGTGCGATGCGCAGTTGCGCCTCGAAGTGGCTAGGTAGGGGGACTAGGTGTGTTCGCTGATGCGGGGCTGGGCGCGAACGATCACGCTGGACAGTGACCTACTTGGGGACTGAGGGGTGCCGGTCGCGCGATCGCGGGGCCGGGACGGTGATGGAGGCGTGGGTGTCAGCAGCACCAGGCACGTTGTTCAGCAGGGACTACTTCCAGAACCAGCTGGCGACGTTGAGTTCACTGCGGCCGCTAGGGCCCGTTCATCCGGCCGTGCTGCCCAACAAGGTGGCGGTGTGGGTTGTGACGGACCACGACGACGCGAAGATTGCGCTCA
This sequence comes from Lentzea sp. JNUCC 0626, assembly GCF_043632865.1. Taxonomy (NCBI): domain Bacteria; kingdom Bacillati; phylum Actinomycetota; class Actinomycetes; order Pseudonocardiales; family Pseudonocardiaceae; genus Lentzea; species Lentzea sp. JNUCC 0626. The sequence continues at coordinate 7,047,884 of NZ_CP171635.1, read as the reverse complement.
CGGATTCCCGCGTGCGCAAGGCGGCCGAACCGCTCCGCGAGGTCATGCTGCGCAAGCTCGAAGAGGGCGGCGGGCATGGGGAACTGTCCGCGTTTTTCGCGAACAACATGTTGGTCATGGATCCTCCCGACCACACTCGGCTGCGAAAGTTGTTGGCGCGCGACTTCACTCGCGGGCGAATGGAGGAATTACGTCCGCGAGTCGAGCAGATCGCCGCCGAGTTGCTTGATCGGATGCCGACGAACGAGTCAGTCGACCTCATCGAGCAGTACGCCTTTCAGCTTCCGATGATGGTGATCTGCGAACTGCTCGGTGTGCCTGAGGAATACCGGGGCCCGATGAGGGACTGGTCGCAAGCGATGATGGGTGAAGCATCGCAGGCCGAAGGCGTGGCGGCAGGCAAGAAGATGACGGCGTTGTTCACCGAGTTGGTTCAGCGCAAGCGTTCCGAGCCGGGTGACGACCTGTTGTCCGCGCTGGTCCGCGCGAGCGACGACGACGATCGGCTGAACGAAGCCGAAGTTCTGAGCACCGCGATCCTGATCGTCGTGGCCGGCCACGAGACGACCGTCAATCTCATCGGGTCAAGCGCGGAACTGCTGTTGCGTGACCATGCGACGCGTCGGCGTCTCGTGGACGACCCGACGTTGATGCCGCAGGCTGTGGAGGAGCTCCTCCGCCTTACCAGCCCGTTGACGATCGCGACCGTGCGATTCACCGACCAGCCCATCACGTTCGGCGACGTCACCGTGCCGGCAGGAGAGATCTTGCTCGTGTCTCTCAGCGGAGCGAACCGCGATCCCGCCCGGTTCGACCGTCCCGACGAGTTCGAGCTGGGCCGCGGCGTTGGCCATCTCGCGTTCGGCCACGGAATCCACCACTGCATCGGCGCACCGTTGGCGCGCATCGAGGGTGAGATCGCTCTGCGTCAACTGCTGGCGCGATTTCCTGGATACGCGAGAGCTGTCCCTGCGGAGCACCTGCGTCACCGCAAGTCCTACATGGTCTCGTCCGGATTCCAGACGCTGCCCGTGATCCTCGATCCGGCCTGACCAGGTAGGCCGGTTTCCCGACCCAGCTCCCGTGCGGTGTTTCACGCGGGAGCTGGGTCACTGCTGGTTCTGCCCCCACCACACGCTGATGTCCACCCGACTTCCAACACCGGCCAGGCCGAGCTTGTTGCGGATGGACGACAGATGAGCGTCGATCGTGCGGGGCGAGACGAAGAGCTTCTCGGCGATCTGCCGGTTGGTCATCGCAGCGGCCACCAGGCGGGCGACCTCGTACTCGCGCTCGCTCAGCCCGCCAGGAGTGCTGGGCCGGCCTTCCCGAATGGCAGCCTGCTCCTGCGCGTACGCGAGGACCTGACTTCGGCTCATGGCCGCCCCGCGGTCTGAAGCAGCAGCGAACTCTGCCTCGCCGAGACGTGCGAGGGCGATGGTCTCCCAGTGGTAGTGCATCTTCTGGACGATGCCGACTTCCATGATTCCCACGGTGTCCTGTTGCCACTGCCGGACGGTGCCCATCAGAACCGCCGCGGGTTCGTGCCGTCCGATCTCGACGAGAGCCCAGGCCAGCGCATCAAGGCTCCACGTCGGGCCCCACAAGTCCCCGATCTCCATCTGGCTGGCCAGGGCTTCGATGAACGTGTCGATCGCGCAGTAAGCCGAGCCGTGCTTCAGTTCCGCGATGCCGCGGCACCACCTGGCCCAGTTGAGGCCGATCGGCGAGCCGGTCGCTCGAACTCGTTCGATGTCGTCGTCCGCGGCTTTGAAGGCGAGTTCGGGAGGGCCGACCAGAGCGGCACACATCGGAACGAACGACCGCGCCGGATAGACGCTCCCAGGGGGAGCGGTCTCCAGCCACAGGCGTTGTGCTTCTGCTACGACATCGACCGCGCGAGGGTCCGCGTCGGCGTAGGTCATGATCAAAGCCTTGCTGAACAAGATCCAGCTCTTCAGGTCCGGAGGGTTGTCCAGCCGGTCGCAGATCTCGCTAGCTTCGGCGAGGCGCGCACGAACCATCTCGTGGTCGCCCTGAGAGACCCCGATCGTGATCAGCAGCGAGATCCCCATGACTTGCAGTCGGTGGAGCTCGGTCTGTGCGTCAAGCGCTCGTTCGAGCCGAGTGCGCGCTTCACCGAGTTGGCCCAAGGCGTATCCCCAGCGCGACTGCCCCAGCGCTACCTCGAGTCGCAACGCCTCATGCGCCTGACCGCTGTTCAGGAAGGTGTCGAGCGCAGCGCGGAAGGAGGGCATTTCCGCCCAGATCAGCCGCAACCACGCGATCTCTTGGGGGCTCTGCACCGAGCCGGACAGTTCGACCGCCCAGTCGCGGTAGTGCTCGGCGTGTGCTTGCCGAATCCGTGCTTCCTCGCGCTCGCCGTGTTCCCGCAGTTTCTGTTCGGCGAACGACCGCATAGTGGTGAGCATCCGGTACCGCGCGACTCCGTCGCGGATGTCCGCGACCAGCATCGACTGGTCAACGAGCGCCATCAGCAGATCCGCCACGGTGTCGACCGGAATGGCGTCGTCCGAACACACCTGCTCAGCTACGTCGAGCCGGAAGGTGTCTGGGAACACCGACAACCGCTTCCACAGCATCTGTTGCTCTGGGCTGCATCGGTCGTAGGACCAGGAGATCATCGCGGACAGGGTGCTGTGATGGGGCTGGGAGTAGTGAGTCCCGATGTCGAGCAACGTGAACCGGCGGTCGACGGCGAGCTTGCCGACCAGGTCCTTGATCCCCATCGTCCGCAGCCTCGTTGCCGCCAGCTCGATCGCCAGCGGAATGCCGTCGAGCAGTTGGCACAGGTGCTTGGCGTCGGCGCGATCGCTGTCGCACAGCGCTATCCCCACTGAGGCCGCCCTGTCGAAGAGCAGCTGAACTGCCTCGTAGTGGACGTCCTCCGCGTTGCTCGTAGGGGAATCGTTCCCGGCATCAAGCGGCCAGACGCTCACCACTCGTTCGCCCGGTACCTGCAGGGTCTGCCGGCTGGTGGCCAGGATCCGCACGCCGGGGGCGGCCTGCAGCACGCGGCGGACCAGTCCCGCGACGTGATCGTTGAGGTGTTCGCAGTTGTCCAGCAACAGCACCAGGTGCAGTTTGGAGAGCCTCTCCAGAAGGATCTTCACGCTGACCGGTTGCGAGCTGTTGAACGGGAACCCCAGCACGTCGGCCATGCTCGCGGCGATCTGTTCCGGCTGAGTCAGCGGCGTCAAGAGGACTTCCCAGATGCCGTCAGGGAAGTCCTCGCCGAACTGCTCCATGTACGTGGCCGCAACTCGGTGTGCAAGCCGCGTCTTTCCGACTCCGCCAGTTCCGTTCAGCGTGACCAAGCGTGACTCGCTGAGCATCCGCACGGCCTCAGCGACCGGCGTTTGACGCCCCACGAAGCTCGTCTCGTCGTCCGCAGGCAAGTTGCCGGGCCTCGTCCCGGTTGAGTTGCCACTGTCGGTAGTCACTCGATTAGTCTACGTAATCGATGCTGCTCAGGTGTGGGATTTCGGGCATTAGTGCTGGTGTGCCTACCCCTGTGATCCGCAAAGCGTGACACCAGCGCAATCTCCAGGACGTCCGATTTGGGATTTTCGCCTGGTTCTCAGGCGTGGAGTGCGGCGACTTCAGTTGGGCTGGGCGCAGCGACACCGGTTGGGGCGTCTATCAGATAAACGATGCCTTGGAACTTCGTGACCGAGGCGGCTCGTCGATCGTGCAGGTGTAATGACACGACCAACTCCGGTCGCCGTCACGCTCGCGGCAGTTCAAGTCGATGTTGACCGTGCTACCCACGTAGCCCCTGTCTGCACTCATGTAGAAGACGAGATGCTTGCCTTGCCTGACGTCTTCGAAGACGAGCTCTGAGCCCCAGCCACCTTGGATGTCCGGATCGGTTGAGCGGTGCAGCGCGTTCTCGTTGACCCGCTCGCCTGACGCCGTCACAGCCACGGAGTCGAGTGCCCTCCCTCGTTCCAACGTCAGTGAGACCCTGATCGCGAAGTAGCTCGCCTCTTCAGGGTGAACGTCGACGGCTGACACGGCGAAAGTGGGAGCATCCCGCCCATCTCGTTCTGCGCGCATGATCGCGACCTGCGCCTCGGCGGCCGCGGCTTGTTTCTCCGCTGCGAGCCGTGACCCACGTGCTTGATCGGCCTGCACCTCGGCGGCACGTCGGGCACCTCGGGCTTGGACTGTTTGCCACGAGGCGACAACTGCGGCAAGCGCGGCGATGCCTGCGGCTACCCAGGACGAGACGTCTCCAGCGTCGGCCATTTCGTCCCCACCTCTCGCGTGGCGAGGACGATCGCAGGCCGGTCGTACTTCTCGGCCATGCGCTCACGCTTACTGCCTCACCTGGACCGACAAGTGTAGTCAAGACACTTCGTCTGCAAGCGAAATGCTCAGAAGTGCTCTTAGTTCTGCTCTGCCGCTGAGCAGGCCGGATGTTGACCCTGGAGGTATGCGGCCGCAGAGAAGCGGTCGCGTCGCGAGAGCCGTCTGGAAGGGGAATCAGCGATGGGCAACCAGGTCTTGTTCGCCGGGCTGCGGCAGCGCTTCGAAGACCACCTTGATCTCGTGGAGCGTGTAGCCGCAGAAGGCGATGCCGAATCTGCTCTGTCGATCATGCGCCGAGAGGTTCCGTGCTTGGTGGCCGCGCTCCGCGAGCTCACTCACGAACACCTGCCCGACGAGAGCGGCAACTGTCGGAAGTGTCGCGGCGGTCCGTTCTGGCGCAGAGTGCCAGCTCCCTGCCGAATGCTGCTCACCGTCCACCTCGCTGTTGGATCGGCGACAGCGACGACGCGAGATCGCATCGACTGGACGCCTCGGCGACACAGATTGAACCATCCCGCCGCGGCGTGAGCGCCGATATCACCTTGTCCATCTTCCTATCCAGCAAGGAAAAACCCATGCCCAAGAGATACTCGACTGTGCGCGGCCGTGAGTTCGGTGCGGGCATCCGACGGGCCATCGCGCGTACTGGGATGACCGGTCTGGAGATCGCCAACGTCATGAGTTGGCAGGAAGCCAAGATCTCGGACATGGTGACCGGCAAGGGTGGGGTCACCCTGACGGAAGTCGCGATGGTGCTGAGCGCCTGCCGTGTGCCCGGTGACGAGCGCGATCATCTCCTCGAACTGTTCCCGCAGACTGACCTCCAGGGTTGGTGGCAGCTGCACGGCGAGTACTCGCCGACCCGCTCGCGCACCGCCCACACCCAGGTCGAGGCGGCCGAGTCGCTGGTGGGCTGGCACACGCACGCAATACCGCTGCTTCTTCGGACACCTGAGTACATGCGCGCGCTCTTGCTCGCGTCGGCCACCGTACCTGCGAAGGAACTGGACGATCGGCTGTGCGCGCTGAACGAGTTGCAGCAGTCGTTGAACAACGGTCTCGACTGCACCTTCTACCTCCACGAACTGGCTCTTCAGTTTCAGGTCGGCCCGCTGGAGGAGCATCTCTCCCAGTTGCACCGCCTCAACCACCTGGCGAGCAGGCAGAAGATCACGATCAAGGTCGTCCCCAGAGCCGCTCGTGCGCATCCCGGCCTGGCTGGGCCGTTCACACTGCTCAGGTTCAAAGCGGCCACTTACGCACCGATGGTGTGGACGGAGACTGAGAACTCCAGCCTCTTCACTGAGGAAGCGTCTTCCGTCAAAGGCTTTGAGGCTGTGGTCCGAGCACTCGACGCGGTCAGCTTGAACCCACACGAGTCTGGGGAGCTGATCACTCGCCTGCTGAACGAAGACGGTGTCGTCCGGTGCCGTCAAACGGGCTTGACCACCACTTTCCCCTGTCATAGCAAGGCTTTGCCGCACTCAGCGCGGCCAACCGTTCTTCCGAAACCCGATCAGCGAAGGCAGACCGAGTGAAGATCAAAACCGGGACATCGCCGCTGCAAGCTGCAGCCGTCGACGTCGTGGCGAAGCAGCTGAACGAAGCGATAAGCAAGGGAACGCAACAGGGGCGGGGGATCCGACGAGCGGTTCAGATCGAGATCGACAAGCGAATCGAGGTCGGGCCGAGACAGATTTCCCTGCTGGGCAGGGTCGTGTGCCTCGCAGTGCTCGTGGTCAGCGGCTATAGCGGCTTCCTCTGGACTGCGGATCGGGACTGGGTGGCGAGCACCGCCATCGCCGTTCTGGCGGTCTTCGGCATCTTCCTCCTCGACCAGGTACGACTCTTGCAGTCGCGCGAGACCTCGTTGAAGGCTGGGCTGTACACCACTGCCGCAGACGAAAGCGTCGCCAGCGCTGTCGAGGGCGCGCAAGTTCCCTCCTCCGAGTGAGCCAGACGTCCAGCCATGCCAAAGGATTTCCGGGCCACGGCGCTCGAACGTGCCGTCGGCCGGAGGCTTGAAGAGTGGCGGAACGAGCGCGAGCTAAGTCTCGCCGAAGCCGGAGCCCGCGTAGGCTTCAGCAGCGCCAAGTTGTCGCAGATGGAGAACGCGATGCAGCCCTCGGCGCTGCTCGACATCATGGCGCTGGGCTACATCTACAGGGTGCCGACGCCCGCCTGGCAGCACGTGGTCAACCAGGCAGAACACGCCGCAATGCTCAGACGCACCAGCTCAGCCGAGAACAGCATCTTTGATCCGGCCGAAGACCTTCCGCTTCTCCTTGCCGAAGCGACCTCGCTGCAGACGTTCACCACGGACAAGATCCCGAGCATCCTCCAGCTCGCCGACTACACCACCGCGGTCGCACACCGGGACAACCCTGTGAGTGCGGCGCCGGTCGCTCGGATGCGGGAAGCGTGGGCGTCGCGGGCGGCCGAAGGAGAGCCGCTCCGAATCCAGGGAGTATTTCCAGAGGCCGTACTCAGACAGCCCGTAGGCGGGCAGCGCGTGATGAAAGCACAGTTGCTCCACCTCATGGAGGTGAGCGAGCAATCGGAGGTGAGCGTTCGGGTCATCCCGCACTCAGTGGGCGCCTACCCGGCGATGGGGTGCCCCTTCATCTACCTGAGCTTCCCGCACCGTCAGCACGACGACATCGTGTACACCGAGACGTTCCTGCGCTCGGACTACGTCGAAGACCGTCGGCAGATCGAGGCCACGGCAGCGCGGTTCTCCACGCTGTGGGAACTGGCACTCGATGACGGCGAGTCATTGGAACTGATCGCTGAAGCCGCCGCGGCCCGCTGGACACCGTGATCCTCGGCATTGGACACTTCGAACGCCGAGTCCATGGGGCCCACGACCGCAGTTAGCGCATCGTCGATGAGATCCCCAGCGACGCCGCAGACTTCCGGATACCGCAATGGATCAGGGGTGCCGCGGCTGCGGATCGCACGCGATCACGACGACCGGCGCGTTCGTCGCGTGGCACGCGTGCCATTGGCCTCGCCTGTCCGGCACGGCTCAATCCCTGTTGCCGAACTCCTCGATGCATTCGCGACAGAGCTTCGTCTCCGTCGCGATCTCGGGGTTGTCGACGGCGCGACCGCAGCGCGGACAGTTGTCGTTGAATGTGTTTTCACAGGCGAAGCATCGCCAGGTGGGATTCGGTCGGCGTTCGCCCGTGGCGGCGTCGAACCATACGAGCAGCTCTTCATCACATTCTGGGCACCAATCGATCGGGTAGTCCCCGCCCTCGGTTACCGCCGTGTGGACGCTCAATCCCAGCCGGATACCGGTGAAGTCGTCGACGTAGTACTTGAGGGAGTCCCAGCGACGCGTGCAGAAGGCACATCGTGGCTCAGAGTGGGCAGGAACGTTCACCGGGTGTGGGTGTTCGGCGCTGCTCATCAGCACGGCGGGTAGACCGCAGTCCGGACACCACGACGGTGATCCCTTCAAAGCGGGCTGCAGGTGTTGCATACGCTGCTGGACCAGGTGTTCGATCCGACTTAGCTTCTGGCGTAGGTCGTCCAGCATGGTGGTCAACACCTCGGCGTCGCGGTCGTCGCGAAGAACATCGATCGGCAGATGCTGGTCGATGAAGTCCAGGACGAACCCGAGCACTTTCGTGGTCTGCGATTCCACGGCTTCCGCAGTGCTGACCAGCCCGTAGTGCTGTAGCTGGTTACGGAACCGCTCCAAGGCGTTGGCGGCGTTGCGTTGGCCGTTGGTGAGCGAGATCCCGGCGTCGTCCTTGAGCTTCTTCAGCGCCTTCCCCAAGCCGATGCTGCGGAAGTCTCCGGCTTTGAACTGCTGCTCACTCGCCTCAACGGATTCAGGGGCGAGGATGAGTCGCCAGTCATCGCAGACCAGCCGGTACTTCACCAGCACTTCGACGCCGGCGTGCAGGTGGAGCACCGCGTACTTGAGATCGGAAGGACTGGGCGTCTCACCGAGGCGGCCCGCACCGTCGCGGAGGTAGTCGAGCGCGTTGGCCAGGGGAGGGAACTCGACAGCGCGGTCCATCACGGCGGCTCCAGCTCGGGTTGTTGAAACCAGACGGAGACAGCAAATCGCCTCACGTCGCGGCACCGTTCATGGGGGCCGTTCACAACGGCTCGTACCCAGCCTGGCAGTACTACGGACCTACCTTCCAAGCGGACCGGGTCATCCGCAGCCGCGACCAAAGCCTCGTTCTCTTGAAGGCTGGCGAGGCTGGTTCACGAGGACGGAGACCTGCGGAGAGCCTGTTTCCCGTTTCCCTCGAAAGAACGGTGACGGCCTCCCGCGCTAACAGGAGGCCGTCTGTCCTGGTGCTCGGCTCGTCCATAGCGTTGCCCAGGGGGGTTTCTCACTTCCCACGTTGCAGGGAAGGAGACATGCAGACCGTAGCCCGGCAGCAGTCCAGGTGCTGACTGGTTGGACATCCTTGGATCGTGGTTGACCTGGTTCACAGCCGCTTGAGCGCGTACGAACCGGCATCGACGCCGTCGAGGAAACACCAGGAAGTTTGGACGCTGTTGGACAGGGTTGAACGTCGTGGGACGGCTTCGGGCACGAGTTCGCTGTGTTTGGTTTGTGTAGGCGTCGGGGCGATGACACGATTTTCGGCATCGAGAAGCAAGATCGTCTCGATGTGCCCCTCCTCGCTGTAGCGCTAACTGCGGCGAGGTGAAGATCTCGGAGCTGCGTTCCGAGCGCTGGGGGCTGCGCCACCGCTCCGTCTTGAGTCTTGGCTCGTCCACGTTCGTGCGGCAGGGTGCCTCGGCAGCGCTCGAGGCACCCTGCCGCACCCGGTCCCAGGAAGTCAGAAGATGCCTAAGAAGAAGTCGTGTGTCCTCGCGCAGGATGTGCCTCAGGGCGGGTGCTGCACTGCACGTCCGTCCACCACCATCGCCGAAGTCGTGCTCGTCGTCATCACGCTCGCCTGCGTCACAGGCCTGCTCAAGTGGGGCTACGCGCCTGTTGAGGCCGTGTCGATGGTCGTGATCGTCATCGTCTTGGTGATTGCCATCGCACGAACGCAAGCAGGTGCGTGGCGAACTGGCTTGGTGCGCCTGCTGGGGATCGAGGCGCGGGCGCTGGGCGCTGCGGCATGACGCCGGCACGAGCGCTGTTGACCGGCCAGCCCGGCAAGCATCCTGTCGACGAGCTGCACCAGGCAGTGGGCCGGTTGCTCACCGTGGGCGGAATGGAGCCGACCACGGACTTCCTCAGCGCGTTGGAGGAGCAACGGCTTCTGCCGTGGGCGGCGTACACGGAGTTGCTCTTCGAGATCGACACGACTCTTTTGGACCGTCGCCGGATCAAGGCCTTGTGGACCAAGGCCGGACACGTGGTCGGTACGTCATCGCAGCAGCCCTGGTTCCCGCTGGAGGGGCCCCGGCGGCTCGCGCCAGTGCCGCCACCTGCGGTGATGATGGATCGGCACGTTGTGCGACCGATGCTCGACAGCGAACTTCAAGCCAGCTCGGAGAGCGAGTTCACCGCGCTGCTCCGCACGATCCAGCAGCGGTCCGGACGGAATCCTGCTCAGGTCGGCAAGGACGCCAGGATCCCCCGCAGCCAAGCGTATTCGCTCATCTCCCGGGCGACTCTGCCCACGAGGCCGGACCAGGTTCGAAGGTTCGCCGATGCCTGCGGGCTGCCTTACGACCAGGTACAACGAGTGATGCGGCTGTGGAGCGAGCTCCACGAACGCAAGAACCGGCGCCCAGTGACCGCTCCACCTATAGCGACAACTGTGAAAGGCCTGGACGCCACGACTTCACTAACGGCGCGTAGTAGAGCCGTTTACAACCTCTTTCTGAACGATCCAGTCGCTCTTGAGCCGGTCAACCTGGTGCGGTTCGCCTCGGGGACCAGGTGTGCGGAGCGAGTGTTGCTCAATGGCGTCGACATAGCGGCAGACGCCAGGAAGCTGGAGATCGGCCACCTCCTGCTGCAGAGCGTCGGCGCCAACCCGACCTTTGCGCAGGCTCTTCGCGCGTTGCGTGTCGGTCAAGGTCATTCTCTCGCCGAGCTCGCCAGAAGGACCCACTACAGCAAGGGATACCTCAGCAAGATCGAAAATGCCCAGAAACCACCGGCCGCGGACCTGGTTCGCAATCTTGAGCGAGCGCTCGATGCACAAGGCATCCTGCTACGGCTGGCGGGAGTGTAAACAGGGGCTAGGTCAGGGCTGAGAGCTGCGGCTGAGGCCGGTCAGAGGGATCGCGACGACGAAGCGTTACGGCGAGCCTCATACAAGGTCGTCGTGGGCCACTTCGTGTGCGGTGTGGTGGGCCTGGCGGAGGATCGATGAGGCGAGCATGAGGCTGATGAGAGCGTTGCTGGGGCTGTACTGCTCGGTGCTCACCGCGTGCGCGGCGGCGTGACGGTTGAACGTGGTCGGGATGACGAGGTGGTCGAACTTCTGGAGTGCAGCCAGCGCAGGTAGATGTGCGACTGCCTGGGGGAACCAGTCCGGGTCCTCAGCGATCTTCTTCTTCACCTTGCTGTAGTAGCCGGTCTTGACCGGTGCGTGAACGGCAGCACGTAGGAGGGTGTCGAACACGCTGGCCGCCAGAGCCTGAGAGGCGATCAGGTGGCCGTTGCGGTACGTGAGAACGGCTTCCTCGAGGCAGTTGGCGAGGGTGCTGAACGTTCCGGATCGGGTCTCGCTGACCGCGGTCGCGCAGTCAGCGACGATGTCGTTCGCATGAGCGTCGAGGACGGAATGCTGGTCGGTTGTGGGAGCTGCCAGCAGTTCGCGCAGGATCGCGGTCCGGGGGACCCAGGCGACGGGGATGCCGGACGTCGCGGTGGCGATCACGGCCTTGAGCTCCTCGTCGGTCAGACCGTTCCAGTTCGGCGGCCCTTCTGTCCGCATGATCGTCGTGGGCAGGTCCTTGAGAATCGAGGCAAAGGTGCCCAGGACGGACGCGACTTGGTCCCACCAGGCGTCGCTGAGCCGCGAGGCCTGCAAGGCGACGGCCATGATGGTCATCACGCCCGACCGGATGCCTGCGGCCTGGTCCAGCACGGTGTGGATCGCCTGCGTGACGTGGCCGAGCATGGTGTGCATGGTCAGCCACGCCTGCTGGAGCTGCTCGGGGTCCATGTCGGACAGTGCCTCGTCAACCGTGCGCGTCCGTGGGGTATGCGGCTGGCCCAGGGTGTAGCGGGGAGTCTTCGTCTCGGCTGCCGGGTCGGCGTCGAGGCCGTCGGCCGAGGGGTGCGCTTGGCCGTCCGGCGTTCGCAACACGAGTGGCTGCTGGTCATCGCTGGGCATGGAGCTCTCCTCGAGGCCAAGTCGTCGTACCGCCACACAGAATCGCCAGTGAATGTGCGGCGACACAACTCATATGTCCGCGGCGAACCATCCACGACTACTTGAGGTGGTCCGCCGTGCGGTCGGAGTTCTGCACGCTTTGCGCGACCGTCGTTTAGGGCCTGGGGGAATGGACTAGGTACCAAGGATCGGCAGGACCACCGATGTGGCACCTCGGCGTCGTATTGATGCTGTTCACAGGCTGGAAGGGACTGGCCCAGAACGCATGAGGGGGTCGCATGAGCAGCTGTCGAGGTGCCGCTGGACGGTGTGGGGAGTGGGCCGGTGCGCCGTCGGGCACGGCGGCCACCGGGTACGCGAACGTCGTGGACGGCGGGTGGCGGCGGTGAGCTCCGAGGCATTGACGATGCCGGCCACAAGCCTGGCCATTGCCCAGGCGGGGCCGCTGGCCACGATCGGTGTGGATCCGGGGCAGACGTGGACGGCGGCCGTGCTGCGGGTCGGCGACGCCGGCGTGCACGGCTGGACGATGGGACCGGTCGACCGGCAGGGCGTGGTGATGCGCGCGGCGCTCAACGACCCTGACGAGTGGGAGGCGTTCGGCCGCTACGTCGCCCGGCTGGTCGACGGCCTGGTGGAGCTCGTGGACTTCGCGATCAAGGAGTACGGGCAGGTCCGGGTCGGGGTCGAGGTGCCGCACGTGCCGAGCGGCTTCCAGCCGGGGTCCGGGGGCAAGTACCAGCGGATGCCGTTGCGGGACTGGGTGGTGCCCCGTCAGGTGGCGGCAGCGGTGATCGGCCAGTTCCCGGAGGCCAAGGTCGTGCGTCCGGATGGGCATGGTGGCAGGCCGGCGGCGGAGTATCCGAAGGAACTGCGCGGGACGCGACCGCCGTCGTGGGGACCGAACGAGACGCCACGCCGCGAGCGTGACCACGAGCGGGCCGCGTTCGACGTCGCGGGCGAGGCGATGCGGATGCCGCGATGACGGGCCCGACGATCACGGACGAGGACGCTGGCGACGGGCCTCGTGAGCACGAAGGCCAGGCCGCCGCGCCGATACGCCCGCCCCGGCGCGGGCAGCGATGGGCGTGGTTGCAGGACTGGCCGACGGTGCGGTCGGTGCTGGAATCGTGGTGGTACTCGGTGGGCGGACACGACCTGCGGGTCGCGGTTTACGACGCGCGCCGGGCGCCGGGCTGGGTGCTGCTCGGGTTCGTCGCGATCTCGTGGGTGGCGACGGACTTCACGCTGATCCCGGTTGGCGCCGCGGTGGCGGCGTGGCTGGTGATGATGTGGCTGACCCGGTGGCTGCACTGGTGGATTCGCCGCAAGGTCCGGCGCTGGTGTCGGCCGGTGATCAGCCTGTTCGCGCTGGTCTGGCTGGCGTTGGACGCCGGCGTGTGGGTCTGGTTGCTAGCGCTGGGCTTGTGGCTGATCGTCGCCGGTGTCACCGACACCCCACGGGCCCGCAACCGGTTGTGCGCATGGGTGCTCGTCTCGGTGGCCCGCTCGGCGCGGGTCGACCCCGGCGAGTTCGCGGCCCGGCGTCGGCAATGGGACGGCAAGCGCCTTGTCTACGCCGAAGTGCACGTCGGGGACTCCGTGCGAGTGGAGGAGCAGGCGGTCCGCGACCGCATCGCCACAGCGGTGCGGTGGTCGATGCGCCACGCCGGCGACTACGCCGTCTCCTGGCCCGCCGGCCGCGCCGTGTTCGAGCTGCACGCCGACCCGGTGCTGCCCACGAGCGTCACCGACCTGCTGTGGCCGTCGAACCTGCCCGGCATCCCGCTCGGTGTGACCGACGAGGACTCGGCGACCGGCATCTACGAGGAACGCGACAAGACGACCGGCGACGTGCTGGTGCGGCATCCGTTGCTGATGTACGACCCCGGCGAGTCGGAGAAGCACCTGCTGGTGGTCGGCGGGACCGGCGCGGGCAAGTCGCACTTCACCCGCGGCCTGGTCGCCCGCAGCCTGCGCGGCGGATGGTTCCCCGGCGGCGCGTTCCTCTTCGATGGCAAGAGCTCCTCGGACTACATCCCGTTCGAAGGCCGCGAGGGCGTGCACTGCGTCGCCCGCGAACCCGAGGAGTGGCTGGAGAACCTGCAGCGCGTCTCGGCGATGATGCGGGCCCGCTACGAGGAGGACGCCGAGTACCAGCGCGGAAACCGGCCCAAGCCGCACCACCCGCTGTACCTGGTGGTCCTGGAAGAGGTCCAGGAGATCCGGTCGGTGTTGGGGCCGAAGGTGCTCGACCCGATCCTGCAGCAGCTGTCCCGGCAGCTACGGGCCAGCGGCGGCCGGCTCGTGGTCGTGACGCAGCGCCCCGACGCCGAGGACGCGATCCCCGGCGCGGTGCGCGACATGCTCGAGTACCGGATCGTGCTGGGGTACGTGTCCCCGATCGGCGCCAGGATGGTGCTCGGCGAGGACTGGCGGCGCGCCGTGGACGAGTACGGCGCCGAACCCATCCCCGGCCGCGGCCTGGCGCTCATCGGTAAGCTGGTCCGCATCCAAGGCCTGCGCATCGACCTCCCGCGCGAACATCCGGAGATGGAACGGCTGTATCCGCCGCGAATCACACACGGATCCCCCGGCGGTGGTGGCGGGGGAGGCCAACCGGCGGCGGAAGACCTGCCGAGCAACGTCATCCGATGGGCGCCCCGCACCACGTCGGCCGAGGACCAGAGCGGCGCTAGGAGCGGTTCGGAGGCCGAGTATCAGGAGCTGACGCCACCATCAGAGAACCCGGTGGTGCAGCCCGAACAACTTTCCAGTCCACCGCTCCGCGGCACTGCGGTGACCGTTCACGGCGAGGTGGATGGCAGTCTGAACCGACGACGTACGGTCTGACCTGCCTTGCCCGGCGTTAGGGAATGTTTCACTAATCCGACCCCAGATACATAGCGAGCTCTTCAGGGACTCTGTTGAAGCGCGTCTGGCTTAGTTCTACGTCGCCCAGAAAGTAGGCTTCGGTGAACTCGGAATTCTGAAGAAACTGTGCCTCTTCGAAGGAGGCTGAGCCGTCGAAGCGGGTTCTGTTGAATTTTGCATCACCGCAGAAAATTGCCCTGTTAAACAGAAATGAAGAATTTTTCTCTGAGTCGATCGGCTGGACGAATTCGGCTTCGCTTCCGAGGTCTTGCCAGAGGTGCAGCTCGTCAACTGATTTGAAGGCGTGGAAATGTGCTTCCCTGAAGTTGGCGTCACGATTAAAACGCGCAGAGATGAAATTGGCGGAGTAGTCGAACTCCGCCTCAACGAATCGAGCGAGCCCGCCGAAGTTTGCCTCGCGAAAATCTGACGCGACGAGGTATGCTCGACCAAATTCTGCGTACCCTGTTACGCGCGCCTTATTGAAAGTGACACGTCGGTCAAACCTTGCGTGATAGAAGTAGGCGTTGGCATTGAATTTTGCGGAACTAAAGCTAGATCCCTTCTTGAATTGAGCGTTAGCGAACGCCGCAGTCTCTTTGAATAGGGAACTATTGAACGACGAAAAGCCGCCGAAGTGGCCGCCGTCGAAATTGGCGAAACCCTCGAACTCGGCCTCGTCGAATCGAGTGGTGTTGCGGGTTTTTATGTTTTCGAAATTACAGCTTCCCTTGAAGGTTGAATTTTTGAACTGCATGCCATGTGTGCGCGCATTGGAGAGGTCGAAGTCAATCAGCGTCGCGCCCGTGAGGTCGAGATTGATATCGGGCCAGAAGGTGAGGGCGGGTCGTGACAACCAGCGCGTCCAGGAGCGAGCGGGCGTTTGGGGCCTTAGGTGGTCGCGCAGTATGCGTTGGGCGGTGAGCCTGACTTCGCGTTCTTGATGAGTTTCCTGATCTGCGCTCCTTGATGTTGCTTCCGAAGCGATTCCTGAGCAGGGTCGAGTTTTTGTGGGCCGCAATGGAGCGCGAAGCCCTTGGAGTTTTCTGCTGCCGGGTGCGCGAGGTGGGGTATAGGGGGATCGCAAGTACGCGCAGATGACGTCGACAATGGTCTGTCGATGGTCGGCATTGTCCTGAGCGACACGTTCGAGGGCGTAGAGTCCGCCCTGGCGCACTGCGGCCTTGTCCGAGCCCAACTGGTCAACGGCCTTGACGTAGAGCTCGGTCAGCCGACGTTCGGTGGCATCATGCTCGGTGGCCTGCTGGCGGCGTAGTGCCAGTGCCAGCGTGATCAATGCGCCAATGCCGGCGCCGACGGCGAGTCCGGTGCGCACAGTGTCGAGCCGTTCTGCGGCGGTGCCGGGGTTGAGCACGGTGAGCAGCACTGTCACTGCTGCTGCGGTACTGATCAGCACTGGCAGGGCGATCATCAGGATCGGTCGCCACCAGCTTGCTCCGCCACGTCGTCTGCTCACCTGACGATCATCCCGTGACCGGCTCGGCAGCGACATACCACCCGCCTCACATCCGGCCAGGCGAAGGCAACGCGTCGTGCCTGATTCAGGCATGAGGCAGTTTCGCATTTGTCGCGGCGGTTCGGAACAGTGGGTTACGGCTTGCACGCGACATCGTCGGAAGATTTCTGGGGGCTATGCCCCCAGTATACCCGCTGAGTCGTGCGAGGCGGTGGGCGAGAAGAATTTCGAAGCCCTGTTTCGCCGCCGTTCGCAGCGGGAGAGGGGAGTGGCTCACGGTGCTCCCCTCCCCCGCTGGGGGAGCGGCAAGCGGATGCGTCACCGCAGGAGGTGCCTGTGGCGGGTTCCTGGTTAGCCGATCTGAGGGGTGTCCCGGGGAGCCCGGTTCGGGGAGTGGGGAGCGTCTCCCCTGGCTTGCGTCGGTGGCGTGGTGGACCGGCGTAGCTCGCGTGTGCCACCTTTGTTCGTGCCGTTTCCGATGGGAGCCGGAAAGCGGACCCGGTTCACCGTCCGGACGGTCGGTTGCCGGGTTTGCGCTGGCTGGGCCTGTTCGATCAGGGGACCGGCGCGGCGGTCATGGTGCGCCGGTAGCGTGCCGCAGCTCGGTTCGCCCTTGCGAGTAGCCGCGAATCCACATGTCTTGTAGTGCGTGTTCCCGATTGGTTTCTGGCGCCTTCCACGGGCAGTTATCGGCGCATTCTCCGGCCAGCGCGGACGCGCGGCCCTTCTCCTGGGCGGCGAGAATGTCTTTGGGTCCGAGTACGTCCGCTGCGTTCGGGTTCGGGTTCATGCGGTCATCTCTCCCAGGGACTGTGCTTTGGCTGTGCGGGCAGCTTGTCTGTCGGATTCCCTGCCCATCGCGCTGAACTTCCACTCGGCGAAGGTGATGCGACCGTGGCGGCCCCACCACGTCCGTAGTTCCTCCGAGGCGTACTTGCGGGCGCGGGCGCTCGCGCCGGAGAACAGCGATTCCGGATCGACTCCAGCGACGGTGCCCTCATGGTTGAGTAGATGGCCCCTGCAGTCTTGCTCGGCCTGCAGGTAGGAGGTGTAGACGTAGCAGTTGTACTCCTCCCGGCAGGCCTGTTCGGCTGTGAGGTTGCGGCCGGGGCGTCGGGCCGGATTGGTGAGGGGACTGGCGTCGATCTCGGCCTGTTCGGCGGCCGCTCGGGCGCGTTGTTCGGCTACTTTCTGGGCCTGCCACGAGGCGATTTCGGCGTCGCGGGTGCGGGCCAGGTCCTCGCGCCATTCCAGGGTCGCGACGATCTGTTCCTGTGCTGCCGGATCGCCATGCAGGTGGATGAACTCGGCCATCAGTTCGTCGTCGGTGAGCTTCCACGTGAGCTCAGGCGTGTACTGCTCCGCCCTTCTGAGTGGGGGACTGGCGGCTGCTGCTGGCGCCTCGTGCGGGTCGCTTCCGGCCTGCTCGGTGAGCCGTCGCAGACCGGCGATGTCGCGGTCCAGCAGCGCGACGTAGTGGTCGAGTGCGTCCCAGTCGCCTGCCTCGTTGGCGGCTCTGCAGGCCCTGTCGTTGCGGCCCAACCGCTGCCGGATGTTGGCCAGCGTGCGCCGCTGCGGATCGTCGTGGCATGGGCATCGCCGACCGTGCGGCGGTACTTCGTGCCGTGCCCTGCACATGTCCCCTCACCCTCCAGATGCTGATCACCTTTCGGCGTTCTCTGTACCTGCACGGGGACCGGCGGATGTCCTCAACCGGCCGAAATAGGTGGAAACCGGGGCCAGCGCTGCTGAGGTTCGGTAGTGCTCCTCGGTCAGATCACCGATGCGGACGTCCCGATCGCGCCTCGACGCTGAGGCACTGACCGGGCGGAGGGCGCACGGGCGCGCTGGGGAGTGGTGTTCGTGCAGCTGAAGTTGGTAGTGCCGGGGCTGGCGTTGACGCTGGCCGGAACGCTCGGGGTGGCAGCCGAACACATGCAAGTGCTCACGGCGCAACGGCAGGAAGCCGCGCAGGCGCACGACTACCAGGTCGCGCAGTTGCTGCCGCGCTCCCCTCAGGCGGAGTTGCAGGTCTTCTATTCGTTGCTCGCGCGCCGCGAGTCCAAGCGGGCGTGCTTCCTCCTGGCCGAGCCGGTGCGGCAGCTGTTCGCGGCCGCTCATGGCGCGAGCGACTGCGTCAGCGCGATGGACCAGCTCGCCGCCAAGGTCACCGACAAGGCCCGCTACGAGATGCCGATCTACGACACGGCTACTGCCATCACCGTGCAGGGCGACCTTGCGACTGTCGACGCGTGCGCGGTGTCATGGAGCACGGTTCTCGGTGGAGGGTTCGAGGCAGGTCCGAAGCTAGGTCGCTGGCAGCTGGCCCGTCAGCACGGTCAGGGCTACTTGATCGTCGGCTGGCAGCCCTGTCCGCCCTCGACCTCGTCACCGACCAACAGGCCGTCAAGCACTACCCGGCACCTGCCGCCATCGACAACTTCTGGCAGCGCTACCGCACGTTGGCTGCCCAGTTATCCAGCGGGCTACGCGGTGGTGCTCGCACAGGCCATCGGGCGCGGGAGCACCGGCGCCTGCGAGACCTTCTTCACCGATACCAGCCGTGCGCAGTTCGCGTCGGCATTCGGCGCGGCAAGCTGCGCAGAGGCCATCACCTCGCTGTCGAGCCGGGTCTCCGACGCGAGCAACTATGGCAACCCACGCGGCGCGATCGCAATCGCGGGATCACCTGGCCACGCAACCGTTGACGCGTGCTCGCTGACCTGGGCCAGCGCGATGACGGGCACTAAAGCACCTGGTCCGCAGATAGGACGGCTGATTCTGCAAACCCAGGCCGGCGGGGTCGGTTATGTGATTGCAGGCTTCCGGCCCTGTTGACGCACGCGGATTTTCCCGTTTCCGGGCAAGCCCACTTCCGTCGTACTACTATCTCTGCTATATTTTCATGTGTCAGGCGAGGGATTCGCACCCCGGACCTGGCGATCACGACAATCACCGACAGAAGGACACGACATGCGCGAGGCCATCACCCCGACGGTCGAGGTCGCGGGGCACCGCGACGCGGACACCGGCGAGATCGACCTGGTTGTCTACGTCGACGGCAAGCCGCAGGAGTCCGTGCTGTGGCACATCTTCGACATCACCACGTGGCCCGAGGAGCAGTTCGACGGCCAGGGGAGGATCCCGCAGAGCCTGTGGCGCGCGGAGGCGCATCACATCGCCAGCATGGGCAGCCCCACGTTTTCGTACATGGTCGACGCGTACTCGACGATCGATGAGAAGCGCACGGCCTCGGACTTGTACCCGGCGGCGGACGCACAGTTGGGCGCGACCGACGTGGACGAGCTGGACCCTCGCGCCTGGTACGCGGCGGCCAACAGGACTCCGGCGGTTACGGCGATGTCGGCCGCACACGGCGTCGTGGCGCTGTGCGCGTTCCGCAACAGCGAGGGTGAGGCGGCACGCGAGAAGGCCGAGGAGGCGCTGTGCGCCTATCGCGCGGCGACGCACTACCGCCAGCGGAACCTGACGGATGCGCTGATCGGCCTTCTGTCCGACTTGCGGCAGTTCGCCGACGCGCGGGAGATCCGATTGGAGGGTCGCCCGCACAAGCGCGACACGATCGCCTGCGCGCTCGCGGAACTGCTGGTCGCAGTACGAGAGAACGCCGTATCGGAGTGGTGGGCAGGCGACCTGGGCCTTGACGCCCGTGCGGGGAGCCTGGACGAAGTGGGGCCCCGTGCGTGCGGGATTGACGAGACGCGGCCTGAGGACGTCTACCACGCCATCACGGAGATGGCCTATCGCCGGTACTTCGAGGAAATCACCCGCGAGCCGTAGAGGTGTTGCGGGGAGGGCGACTGCCGCCTGAAGGCCCTCCCCGCGCTCAACTCCGCCTGGCGTCAGGGATTCGCACCTCTGCGCCAGGCCGTTATCACGACAACCCCAGTTCGAAAAGGACACAAGCAGATGCAGACTTCGACGGCACCGACGATCGAGATCGCCGGTCATCGCGATGAGCAGACCCATGAATTCCGCCTGACCGTCTTGGTCGACGGCAAGCGGCATGACACCGTGCGCTGGCAGATCGTTGACCCGGCGGCGATCACCGGCCCCGTATCGATGGCCGCGTGGCGGGCGATGGCTTGGATGGCGACGAGGGAGACCTCAACGGGCTACGCGCGCAAGATCACCGAGTTCTACGGCAAGGCGGAGAAGAACGTCGAACTGCACGACGACCGTCAAGCGGCCGAGAATGCGCAGCTGGACGCGACCCTCATCGCTGAACTTGCCCCGTCCACGTGGTTCCGGGCGGCGGCGGGTAGTGCCAATCCCAACAACCTCAACGCCGCGCGTGCGGTGGTCGCGGTGCGAGTGTTCGGTACGTGCCCAGCATCGAGTCGCAACGAGGCGCTCAAGACCGTGATGGCGGCCTATCGGGACGCCGCAGGCAGCCGAAATGAGAGCCTCGCGACGAGCCTTAGGGATCTGTTCACCGACCTGCGGCACCTCGCGGACGCATGGCGGATCCAGGTCGAGGGCGAGCAGGATCCGGACAACGAGTTCGGGCAGGCGATCGCAGGCCTGATGGGTGCGCTGGAGGAGGCCGCCGTCAGCATGTGGGCTGATGACCTTGCGGTTCCTGGTCTGCTTTGCTCGCCGCACCTCGCTGAGTACGCGCTGAACAATCTCAAGATCACCGCTTACAACCGCTATCACGACAACGTCGTGCGAGGCGCCTGAGCGAGTAGATGAGGAACGCGCAGCGGTTGCCATCGATCGTTGCGCGTTCCCCCTTGTGGCGCACCGCTAACTCTGCCGATTGTGATCCGGGGCGCGGCGACAAGGCAGGAGTTCGCCTTGCGCAGCTTGTTCTGTCATGGGGGGTTGCTCGCCGTGCCCGTTGCGCCCCGAGACGGCGGGTGACGTTGAGCGACGTCGGGCCGTCGATTAGCAGGCCAAGTGGCGATGAGAGGTGTAGCGGGGCCGGCGCACGCACCCGAAGGTGTTTCGCACGGCGCCGACCCCTGATCACGACAACAACCCAGGATGAGACCCGAATCGCGTCGGTTTGAGTATAGGCGCTGGTCAAGACCTCTCCCACTGTACTGCTATCTCTGCTATATTTTCATGTGTCAGGCGAGGGATTCGCACCCCGGACCTGGTGATCACGAACAACTACAGAGTGGAGTACCTGATGAGGGAGACGTCTTCTATTGTCTCGGCGACGCTAGTCCTGGCAGGGAGGCAGACCTGCGAGGATCTCGGGGTCAGCAGGTTCGGCGAGGCAGACGCGATGGTGTCCCTACTGCTGGGGCCGGTGCTGTACCGCATCCGCAAACCAGCGCTGGTTGTCGATCGCATCTACCAGGTGTGGAAGACGGCAGCTATCTACCGGGCTCGCCTGCCAAGGGCACTCGGTTCGGTCCCTCTGCCGAAGACTGGAAGCCTGGCCACCTGCGTGCTCAACCTGACGGCCTACCCGGCTGTGGCGGCCCACCTGACCTCAGGTCAGACCGCGCTGGACAAGCCACACCTCGCTATCCAAGTGGGCGCGCTGCACCTGGAGATCAAGGACCTAGACGCCTACGAGTCCACCTTGGACGCCTGGCAGCGAGCACGGGAGTTGATACGTCCCGAAGAGTGATCGAAGTGCGTGAGGGCCTCTGCGGAGGCCCTCACCCGGTTGTCCACAGGCCCCTATTCATCCACAGGGCACACGATCCAAGTCTCGTTTTGCTCAACTGCCCACCACAGTTCAGGTCAGGAAGTCCACACACCGGATCCAACCGATCGCGACGCTGCACCCCAGGAGGAACCGCAATGTCCAGCCACGAGTGGTATCTGGGTCCTATCGAGATGCCGGATGCCGCCGTATCCCGCGGTAGCGCTGACAACGAGACCGCTGCCCGCCTGCAGGCGTTCAAGGAGGCTGAGTGCCTGATCCGGACCGGTCACGTTGAACCGTTCGCCATCGTCGTCGGCGACCTGCCAGTCGCGTTCCTCGCACCGGCGGTCACGGTCGACGGCAAGGTCGACGCCGACGAGAGCCTGGGCATACTGGCTCGCATCCGCAACGACTTGGGAGTAGATGCCAGATGATTCGTGCCGGGCGTGACGTCATCGACCGCGCCGGGATCGCCGCGCTCGTCGGCATGAGTTCCTCCGTGGCCGCCAAACGCAAGCCGTGGGCTGTGCCCGGTCACCCGGAACCTGTCACCGCGTACCGGCCGGCCAACGGACGCCCGGCGATGTGGGACAAGCTGCAGGCCACGAAGTTCGCGGAGGGCAAGCGCGTGCCGGACCTTCCGACGCACGACTCCCCGTCGGATCTGCTCGACCGGTTCGAGGCGGCGGAGTTGGCGGGCATGACGAACGGCGCTTGGGAGTCTGCCTATCAGCACGGACGCATCGCGAGCGACTTCGAGTTCTTCGGTGTCCCGCACTGGTACCGCCGCACCGTCGAGGCTATCCGGGACAACCCGCCTACCCGCGGTCGGCCTCGAGGTACGACAGGCGGGAGGCACCAGGACTCCATCGAGCTTGAACAACGCATCCGCAACTACGTCGGAGAGGTCGGCAGGCCGATGACCAATGCCGACATCGCACAGCGCATGGGCTTGCACCTCAATACGGTGGCCATCCACATGGCGCGAATCCGCGAGAACGCGGACTGACAGCAGGGATCGGCGTGTTTCCGAGCCACCTGTAAGGCCGGTCGCTGCGACGTGGGCAGGGGGTCTGCCCTTGTCATGTGCTGGCTTAGGTGTACGGGCTCCGCGCTTTCACCGATGTCCGCTGGCCTGGGGCTCGGCGACGCTACGTCTCCACATCGACCTTGAAATGAGCCACGTGCCAGGGGACGACGCGGTTGCGGTTTTGATGGGTGGGGGAGGACGGTCACGATGCTGCTCGAACACCGCGCGAGGGGTGTAGTCGGCACAACCCGTGGCTGGGCGGGAGCGCGGCTGTTGCTCACTCGGTGCCTGTGCACCACGGCGTCGCCGACGATCTTGCTCATGTCACAGCAAGTGGCCGACGGGACGGCGGACTGATGACGCGTCGGTATGTTCTGCTTGCGGCCGCACCAGAAGAAGCTGACCTACTTGCCTTGGTGCAGCGTTGGTTGCGCGAGCGGGGCGCCGTTCCTGCGCCGAACGTTCGGGTGGTTGCCGATCCCGTGCGACAGATAACCTTCGCTCGCATCGAGTTCGGGCTCAGCAACGGCCTGAGCGAGCTCAAAGAAGATCTTCAACGCATCGCGGAGTTCTGGCCGCTGGAAGCCTGGCGCCTGCAAGTTCAGCAACGCCCGCGAATCCTCGTGTCGGCAGGTGGCGACGACCGCCGTCTACATGGGGTCCTGGCACTGCATCAACAAGGTCGGCTAGACGGCGACGTCGTTGCAGTCGTATCTCAACATCAAGCCGTGCAGGCTCTTGCCGAGGTCTATGACGTGCCGTTCGTGCACCTAGACCGTGACGACGAAGTGCCGTCGGACGGCGATCTGATGCACTTCGCCACGCAGACCGCGGCTCATCTGGTCGTCATGACGCAATCCATGCAAATCCTGTCGACGCAGGGCATCGGTCATGAGTCGGGCGGCGTCGAAGGGTTGTTGTCGGCACCAGTTCCACTTCAAGTGAGTCCCGGGGTGTACCTGTCGGATGTCAGCGCTCTGCGTACCGCGGTGCGGTGGCACGAGCGTGGAGAGCTATTCACCTGGCGTGGCGAGATGGTGCACGTGGCTCCATAGCAGCGGGGCGTCTGCCAGGTACATCAC
Source organism: Lentzea sp. JNUCC 0626 (assembly GCF_043632865.1). Lineage (NCBI taxonomy): Bacteria > Bacillati > Actinomycetota > Actinomycetes > Pseudonocardiales > Pseudonocardiaceae > Lentzea > Lentzea sp. JNUCC 0626. The sequence goes on along the minus strand of NZ_CP171635.1, from coordinate 7,024,177 downwards.
ACGACTTGAGCGGTGCGCCCATCGTCGCGCGGCAGCTAGCCTGAGACGGCGAGATCATGCGGGCAGCCGGCCTCGACACGTTCGAACGTGGCGACGTGTTCGACCGCGTGGCTCGATTGCGTCCCGCACCTGAGGAAACCGACACGGCCCGCATGGACAACCTGATCGGGAACGTGCGGGCCCTCCTGTCGATTCCCGACGTGGCCGATAGTGAGCTGTTCACACCTGGTGGGCCGGTGGCGCACGCCGCTCCTTGGCTTGCGGCACTGCATGCAGCCGGTCAGCAACTCGGCCACGACGCTGGACAATGCCTGCTGAACCGTGGTCTGCGGGCCATCCTCACCCACGTGGTGATCTTCCACTGGAACCGGTTCGGCCTGTCAGCCTCCAGCCAGGGCGTCCTCGCCCGCGCGGCGGCAGCAGCCCTGCTTCCTCGGAGTTGACCGTGGTCCACACGCCGAATCTGGTCACGTTGTTCCGTGTGGTCGGCCCCGCGTGCGCGGGGAAGACATCGCGACCGCCATGCCAGCGAGCATGGTGTCGGGATTACCCCCGCGCGGGGAAGATTGGCCGAGTCCGAAGACGTTGTTCTTCAGCCAGGGATCACCCCCGCGTGCGCGAGTAAGACAAATCGGCGATCCAGTGCTCGGCGTATGGGTGGGGATCACCCCTGCGTGCGCAGGGAAGACTCGATCGCGCTGCCACCGGATGTCGCGTTCGTGGGATCACCCCGCGTGCGCGGGGAAGACACCGGGCCCGACGCGCAGGAACGGCCGCGGACCGGATCACCCCGCGTGCGCGGGGAAGACGTACCGGTGGTGTCCACCTTGTACACGCGGTCGGGATCACCCCCGCGTGCGCGGGGAGGACCCGTGGTGACGGTCGCGGGCATGTCAGCTCTCCGGATCACCCCCGCGTGCGCGCGGGGAAGACCACGTGCCCAGCACCGGGACAACCGGGGACACGGGATCACCCCCGCGTGCGCGGGGAAGACTGCAAGCCCAACCACGTCGAGACCGGCATGGAGGGACCACCCCCGTGTGCGCGGGGAAGACTCGCGGCGGCCCCACTGGTTGAAGTTGAGGACGGGACCACCCCGCCTGCGCGGGGAAGACAAGTCCGGCGAGGCACTTGAGTGGGTAATAAACGGACCACCCCCGCGTGCGGGGAAGGCGGCGAACTCGGCCGAGGCGCGAGCTACGTGCAGGGACCACCCCCGTGTGCGCGGGGAAGACTACGGCGCAGGGAACCAGTTCCCAGACGGCACGGGACCACCCCCGCGTGCGCGGGAGGACCAGGTCGACACGAACGGGTTCGTGGCCGTCGCAGGACCAACCCCGCGTGCGCGGGGAAGACATCTACGGATTCCCGATGAGCCACGCGCTGTCGGGACCACCCCCGGCGTGCGTGGGGAAGACCTTGCCGCAATCGCTGCCAAATCCACCGACCTGGGATCACCCCGCGTGCGAGGGGAAGGCTAACTCGCCGAACCCAAGTGGTCGCTCTACCGCGGACCACCCCGCGTGCGCGGGAAGACATCGTGCCCAGCATGATCCACTCCCCTTCGCCGGGACCACCCCCACGTGCGCGGGGAAGACTCGCCAAGGGGCGACGCCGGACCCTGGCCGCTGGGACTACCCCCGCGTGCGTGGGGAAGACCGCGACGTCGTGGTGTCGGCCTCGCGGGTGGAAGGACCATCCCCGCGTGGGCTGGGAAGGCGCGTTCACCCCATCCGTCCGCTACCCGGACACCGGACCACCCCCGCGTGCGCGGGGAAGACTGTGGGGTGCTGACCGTGTGGGACGTGGACGCGGGACTACCCCCGCGTGTGCGGGGAAGACGACCCGAAAGGACGGCCGGTCTGGTCGTTCTCCGGACCACTCCCGCGTGTGCGGGGAAGACATCGACACCCGTCCTGGTGCGCGGACGGTCGTGGGACCACCCCCCCGCGTGCGCGGGAAGACCCGGTTCCGTTGAAGCAGAAGGATCTGCACGCGGGACCCCCCGCGTGCGCAGGGAAGACGTCGTGGTCCTGGAATCGACTGTCTGGCTTGGGACCACCCTCGCGTGCGCGCGGAAGACATGGTGTTCGGCCCGGCCAGCCTTACCGAACCGGGACCACCCCGCGTGCACGGGGAAGAGGTGGTGGACGTGATCGGCACCGGCGCGGACCAGGGGTCACTCTCGCGTACGCGAGGAAGACCTTCAGGAGGTAGTGCCCGTCATCGGCCTTCATGGGACCACCCCCGCATGCGCGGGGAAGACCCGGTCTTCTGCTTGTCCTGCGTGGTTTTCTGGGGGCCACCCCCGCGTGCGCGGGAAAGACTCGGGCACGGTGATCTCACCTCCTGTCCTTTCTGGACCACCCCCACGTGCGCTGGAAGACCTGAAGGCGATGGTGGAAAATAGCCAACTCTTGGGGACCACCCCTGCGTGCACAGGGAAGACATGTGCGTGCGCCGCAACGAGCTGGGCTACCTGGGACCCCCGTGTGCCTGGGGAAGGCGGCCTTGCCGGTGCCGGTGAGCGCGCCGGCCAACGGATCACCCCTGCGTGTGCGGGGAAGACGTGCTGCGAGCCTTCAGCAGACGCGCACGTACGGGACCACTCCCGCGTGCGTGGGAGGACGACTTCGGCAGGCACTGGGAATCCCTCGACGCTGGACGAGCCCCGCGTGCGCGGGAAGACCAGGCGACTTCGGCCTCGTCCTTCATTTGGATCGGACCATCTCCACGTGCGCGGAGGAGACACCAGCGACCGCGCGCGGACCAAGGACGGCCACGGACCATCCCCGCGTGCGCGAGGAAGACGGCGCGGTGGGCTTGGCACCCGGCGCGGTCGGCGGACCACCCCGCGTGCGTGGGGAAGACGGAAGCGAACCCTTCCAGCCGGAGAGCATGGTGAGACCACCCCGCGTGCGCGCGGGAAGACGCCGCGAAGTACGCGTCGGGTGAGCTGATGGAGGGACCAACCCCGCGTGCGCGGGGAAGACTATGCGGGTGCCGAGGTTGGTCAGGGCCAAGGCGGGACCCCCCGCGTGCGAGGGAAGACACTTCCCGACCAGCATTCATGGTTGAGCTTGGTGTGATTTGCTTCAATTGGACAGGTCAGCACCGCCGTTTGCTGGCGTTGCTCCAGCCTTGTCGGCGCGGCTCAGAAAGTTCGCCAGTGTCCTCCGAGCCGGACGTAGAGCGCAGCATCAACGTAAGTCCTCCTGGCAGATTTCGGAGCCAGATTCCCCTGCATGCGGGGGACAGAGTTGAGCGGTCAAGCGACAGTTGTGTCTGCTCCGCCTGTGCGGCTTCGCAGTACGTCACAGGTGGTGCTATGAACTACGCAGGGAGTACCTTCGCGCGTGAGGAAGGCCAGCGAGCAGGTCAGAACAGAAGGCTGGCCTTGGTTTGTCATCCAATTGTCAAAGGTCTGCCGCCAGATGCTGGCGGGTGCATGTCCTGCATCTTAGTTTGAAGCTGAGTCGGCTTGCGTATTTGGGCGCTTCGGAAGCTTCGATCAAGTGGAAGATGAACTTGGGGTAAGCCAAGATTATCTGCGGTTCAGTACAGGCTACTGCGATCGAGTGGTTCTCTGCCCGAATGGAGTAGAGCATCCAGATCTAGCTCTGAATCTCCTCTGAAGTCTGTTTTCATGGCTTCTCGCAGGTGGCCAGTTCGAGCTGTGTTGGAGTGCGGTGAGCAGTGCTGGGACCACGCCGTTGCTGTGGGCGGCCTGGGGGAAATCCGCAGCCAGAGTCATCCCTCACCCGCTGGTGTGCCACGTCCTCGACACTGCGACGGTGGCGTCGCGGCTGTTCGCCTTGATGCTCGGTCCGCGCTGCCGCGATGAGCTGGAGAGCGCGTTCTCGGTGCTGGGCGGCACGAAAGAGTGGGTCGCCCTGCTCTGCGGGCTACATGATCTTGGGAAGTATTCCCCCACGTTCCAGGGGCTGAACGCCGGCCTCGCGGAGCAACGCTTTGGAGGGACTGCCGCAGTCGATGTGCGGCGGGTGCGGCGACAGCCAGGTCTTCCCAGGCTGGACACTCCGCACGGACTGCTGACTGCCCTGCACATGAAGGATCTGCTCAACTCCTGGGGCGCTGAGGCTCACATCGCCGAACGAATTGCGGTGGTGCTCGGTGGCCACCACGGGCATTTCCCCGCTGGCCAGGCGTTTGGGCAGGCCAGGGTCCAGATCAACAACCACGGCGGCGAGCAGTGGAAGTTCTGGCGTGACGACCTGGTCGAGGCAGTGATCAGGGCACTCGGATTGCCCGATCCGCGCACCCTTCCTTGGAACCAGGTGCGCTTGAGCGCGACCGCCGCCGTCGGGCTCGCCGGATTGACCACGATGAGCGATTGGATCGCGTCGGACCCACGCAACTACCGGTCACCTGAGTCCGAAATGGACCTCGGCGACTACCTGCGTGCGGCGGAGACCTTCGCGGACGAGGCCGTCGCACGGTTGGATCTGCAACCGTGGACGCCACCGGAGGATACGAGCTTCACCGCGCTCTTCTCCGCCGAGACGCCCCGCCCTGTCCAGGCCGTGGTCGAGAGACTGCTGCGAGGGCGCGATGAACCGACGATGTTGGTGGTGGAAGCACCGACCGGTGAGGGCAAATCGAAAGCGGCTCTGCAGGCGGCCGCGACCCTAGTGCGCAGCCTTGGGCTTGCCGGTGCCTACGTGGGGATGCCCACGCAGGCGACGAGCAACCAGATGCTCGGTGAGTTCGAGTTGATGCTCGCCCACATCGGCGACACCTCGGCAGTGCGATTGATTCATTCCAACGCCAAGGAGTTCCTGGACGGCAGGGTCACAACGCCCACTGAAGTCGGACTGGACGACTCCGACGACTCCGATGTTGCCGCGCAAGAGTGGTTCACCCGTAAGAAGAGTCTGCTCTCGCCCTTGGGCGTGGGCACGGTCGACCAGGTGCTGAAGGGCGCGATCCGGTCCGGTCACGTGTTCGTCCGGCTGGCGGCGCTGTCGAACAAGGTCGTGGTGATCGACGAGGTGCATGCCTACGACACCTACATGTCCACTCTGCTCGATCGGTTGCTCATGTGGCTGGGGTACATGGGGATCTCGGTTCTGCTGTTGTCGGCGACGCTGCCCTCCCGCCGGCGAGAGGAACTGACCGCGGCGTGGCGAGCAGGGGCGCGAAGCTGCGTGCCTCGCGACGTGCCGCCGTTGCCGGGATCGACCGCGTATCCGCGGGTCACTCTGGTCGGCAGCGATACGAGCACGGTGGAGAGCGCCGACGTCTCCGAGTTGAATCAGGACCGGAGGGCGCGCATCGAACGGGTCGAGGAACACAACGTCGCGGGATGGGCACTGGCCCGAGCGGTAGCGGGCCAGTGCGTTGCGGTCGTGCACAACCTCGTCAGCAGGGCCAAGGCGACCACTGACGCGTTGGCCAAGAGGATCTCTGAGCTTCCCGAACGTGAGCGACCGCGGCTGATCACGATCACTGGGCAGTTGGCCGCAGGGCACCGCAGAGCTGTGGAAGCGGATCTCAAGGCCGAGTTCGGCCCTGGGGGCACCCGATCGCCGGCGATCGTGGTGGGAACGCAGGTCCTGGAACAGAGTCTCGACCTGGACTTCGACGTGATGCTCACCGACCTGGCCCCGATCGACGCGCTGATCCAACGGGTTGGACGCGTACATCGCCACAGCCGAAAGAAACGGGGCGTGCTCACCCTGGCCATCACCGGCGTTGTGCAAACGGCCGCCGGGCCGGTATTTCCGACCTACACCACCAATGTATACGCGCCCATGGTGTTGCTGCGGACGTGGGCGTCGTTGCAGCACAAAGAGGAGCTGTGTTCCCCACTGGAGGTGCAGAGACTCATCGATGCGGTCTACGGGCCGCCCGAGGCGATCGAATGCCCGCCGGGGTGGGAACAAGTCTGGACTCGCGCGAACGAGCGGCTGGAACGCTCACTCGAGAAGGACAAACACGACGCTCAATTGATGTACCTGCCGCTGCCGGTGGCCGCACACCGACTCGCAGATCTGACCACACGACCGCAGAACCCGGGCAAGACCAGAAAGAGCCGCCACCGATGAGTACCGACGGCGAGGCACATGACCTGGTGGTCGACGTCGTGCTACTGCACACCAGCGGAGACGATGTCACTGTTGCGGTGTGCGGACACAGTCCTGTCCTGCTGACCTCACCAGACCCACTTCTCCCCAGCACTCTTCGCGAACTGCTCGACTCGTGTGCGACGTTGACAGCGCACGTCGGTGTACCCGCCGAAGTCGTCCGAGCGATGCGGGAAACGGAAGTGCCGCGAGCGTTTGAGAATTCGCCGTGGCTGAGGAAGCGTCGAGCTTTGGTCTTCGTCGGCGGCCGGTGCTCAGTCGGTGATCACGTCCTTGCCTACGACGAGAGGATCGGCGTGTACGCCGAGGAAGCCCTGTGACCTCAAGCCAACCTGCCTCCTACGACCTGCTCACACAGGCGTGGCTGCCCGTGGTCGATCTCAACGGCCGCCAGGAGCTCGTCAGCCTGGCACGGCTGGTTCTCAGCGCGCACCGCATCCGCCGCATCGTCGGCGAAACGTCTTCAATGACCGCAGCGCTGCACCGGCTCGTGCTAGCACTGCTCCACCGCGCCTATGGTCCCGCCTCCGAGGAGGAATGGGCACAGCTGTGGAAGCTGCCGAGCTTGCCGTCCACTCCGTTGGTCGGATACCTGCGTGGCCAGGAAAGCCGCTTCGATCTCTTCGACGCCCAGCACCCCTTCCTGCAATGCACAGGGCTGGCCAGACTGGTGCCCGCCACTGCGGCCAAGCTCGTTCCTTACCGGTCTGTGGGCAACAACGTGACGCTGTTCGACAAGACGATCGACAGCGATCAGGTTCTGCTCACGCCTGCGGAGGCAGCTCGCTGGCTGGTCACCGTGCAGTCGTTTGATCCCGGAGGCATGAAGACGCCGTTCGAGAAGGACAAGTCCTCTCAGCGTGCGCCGTGCGCGTTGCTCGGAGTGGTTCTCGTGGAGGGCGAGACGCTCAAAGAAACACTGCTGCTGAACATGCTGACGTATCGGCCTGAACACGAACAGCCGGCGCCCAGCACGGCTGACGACGGCCCGATCTGGGAGCAGAAGACCTCGCCTTCGCCGCTACCGGACAAGCGAGCGCCGCGAGGATGGACGGATCTGCTGACGTGGCCAGCTCGCCGCATCCTGTTGTCAGCACAGCAGACCGACGGGGCACTGGTCGTCAACGGAGTCACCATCACGCCCGGAGTGCGGCTCAACACCGAGCTCGTCCACGTGGAGATGATGGCCGCATTCCGCAAACCCTCCGGCCCCAAAGGGCAACCAAAGCGGGACGCGCCGATGTTGCCGGTACGACTGCATCCGGTACGAGGAGTGTGGCGGCACAGCGTGGAGCTGCTGATGACCAACCTCTGGGAGGAGGGCCGCACTCGGCAACGTCCACGCACGCTGGAACAGATCTCTGAACTCGCCGAGCGCGGGCACCTTCCCGCTGACGCGGTCTACACGCTGCGAGTGTTCGACCAGAAGCTTGATTCGAAAGGAACGGTGGTGGAGACCTGGCTTGAGGAGGTCGTTCCCGCACCGGTCGCCGTGTTGCGTTCCAGAGACAAGACACTCGGAGGGCTGCTGGGGTGTGCGATCGCGTATGCGGACAACGTCGGAGCCGCTCTGCGTCACATGCAGCGCAACTACCGCGTCGAGAAGCAGGGCAACCGGGAGAACAAGCGGGTGACGCCCACCTGGAGCCTCGACGTCGAATACTGGCCGAAGCTGACACGGCCGTTTGCGACCTATCTTGTGGACGTCGCCCGAGCGAGTGAGGAAGGCGAGTCCTCACAAGAACCGACCAACGTGTGGCAGAAGCAGGTCGCCGCCATCGCGCGACACGCCGCAGATCGCTGGGCCGAAGGTTCACCCGCGGAAGGACGCGACCTCCTCCTTAGAGGGAAGCATCAGGGCCAGTTCCTCGGCCGCCTCAGCGAGCTGACTCGCACGTTCCACGCCGAGGCCGCCGCGTACATCATCACGAAAGAAGCCGCGTGACCACATCGATCGTCGAGCGGCGCCAGGCGTTCACCGCTGACCTTTACCGTCTGAACAGCGCGTTGGCGTCCCCGGTGCCTCACCGCGTGTCGGAGGCCCGGCAAGTTCTGGCGAGGTTGCGACGCAGCTTCGCTGGTCCCCGGCAGCAAGCCGAAGCCTACGACTTCATCTTCGCCCACAACCCACCCGAGGCTGAACAGGAAATCTGGTTGCTGACAGCGGGGCTGTTCGCTCTACACCCCCAACCCCGGAGAAACACGCGCTCGCTCGGCGCCTCCATGGGAGGGCTCGTCTCAGTACGAGGTGAATCGGTGACTCGCCGGTTCACTCAACTGATTGCCCGCGATCGCACCGCTTTGGCTCACCAACTGCGCCAGGTGATTCGCCTGCTCAACTCCGAGAAGGTGCCGGTCGACTACGACCAGCTCCTCGGCGACCTCGTCGTACTTCTCGGTGATCGCTACCGAGGTGACGAGGCCCAGCGAATCCGGCTCCGATGGGCGCGCGAGTTCCACTACCGCCCAGGTGCGCGCGAGTCCACTGAGGACTCTTCAACGCCCGCCGACACGAACTGAACTGACAACCACGGAGACCTTCCAGTGATCATTGAACTGCACCTGCTCCAGTCCTTTCCCGTCAGCAACCTCAACCGTGACGACGTCGGTCAGCCCAAGACCGCGACGTTCGGCGGCCACACCCGTGGACGGGTCTCCAGCCAGTGTTTCAAGCGCGCTACCCGTCAGCTGTTCAACAACTACGGTCTCGAGAAGTCCGAAACCGCCGTCCGCACCAAGCGGCTGCTCGACCATGCCGCCACCGCTCTGGCCGACAACGGACGCGACGCGGAACTGGCGATTCAGGTCGTCACGACGGGCCTGCAGCAACTCGGCTTCGGAGTGGACGAGAACACGAGGCTCACGGAGTACCTGCTGTTCGTCGGCCGGCACGCCATCGACCACCTGACGAGCTACTGCGACGACAACTGGGACACCCTGCACGCGATCGCAGCCAAGAACAAGGCCGGCGCGGACAAGGCCAAAGACAGCAAGAAGACGGAGAACGGCGAGTCGAAGAAGGGAGGCAAGGTAACCAAACCGGACAAGGCAGCGGTAGAGCAGGCGCGCCGCATCCTCGACGCCAGCCGCGTCGCCGACGTCGCGCTCTTCGGGCGCATGATCGCCGACAACAAGGACTTCAACGTCGAAGCCGCCTCCCAGGTGGCCCACGCCATCAGCACGCATGCCGTGGTCAACGAGTTCGACTTCTACACAGCGGTCGACGACCTCAAACCTCAGGGAGAGTCCGGTGCCGACATGATCGGCACCATCGACTTCAACTCCGCCTGCTACTACCGCTACGCCAACCTCGACCTCAACCAGCTGACCGAAAACCTCTCCGGTGACCAGGACTTGGTCAGCCGCACCGCACGTGCCTGGCTGTACTCGTTCATCCACGCCATGCCCACCGGGGCACAGAACTCCATGGCGGCACGCACGATGCCCGACACGCTCCTCGGAGTCGTCCGTGATCGGGGCGCGTGGAACCTCGCCAATGCGTTCCAGAACCCCGTCGCCGACGCAGACATCATGGCCGCCTCCACTGAGCGACTCACCCAGCACTTCCACCGGCTACGCGGCTTTTACGGAAGCAGCGACCTCCGGGCAGTTGCTGCAGCCTCGGTCACGGGGGAACTGCCGCACCTCGACAACGCGGACATCGTCGCCAGCATCGACGCCTTCAGCGAACGAATCCTCGCCGGGGCAACGGCTTGACCACGGCGACGTCACTGGCCCTGTGCTTCGACGCACCCATGCAGTCCTGGGGAACCCGATCACGAGGCATCATCCGGGACACCATGCTCGAACCCACAAAGTCCGGCGTCGTCGGACTGATTGCTGCCGCCCTCGGTATTTCGAGGGAAGACGATCATGCCATCGCAGAGCTCGCGCGGCTGAAGCTCGCCGTCCGGGTTGACCGCGAAGGCATCCTCGAACGCGACTACCACACCACTCAGAACGTCCCCACTACGAAGGGGACTGGTCACCGCACGGTAGTCAGCGAGCGTTACTACCTGGCCGATGCGCTGTTCCTCGTCGTGCTTGAAGGAGACGAGCATCTGCTGTCCCGCATAGCTTCCGCAGTCGACCGGCCGCACTGGCCGATCTTTTTCGGCCGACGAGCCTTCGTGCCGGCACGGCCACTGCTTCCGCTAAACGGCGGGCCAGTCGGGTCCACCGCAGAAGGTTTGCTCATGCGCGAGCCTTGGCTGGAGATGTCGAAGACCGTGCGGGACATCGAACTCTCAAAAACCGAACGCGCCGACCTGCGCACGGTCGTCGACTGCCCCGCGACAGACAGGCGTGCGGAAGTCCGCCACGACCACCCCGTCAGCCTCGCCGAAGGCAGGCGCCGATACGCAACCCGGACCGTGCTTGTCGAGCAAGTCAGCCTGACCGACAGCATGATCACCACCGGAGACTCCTCGTGTTCTTGAGCAAACTCACCATCAACGTGCGATCCCGTGAGTTCCGCCGTGACTACGCCAACGTTCACGACATGCATCGCACCATCATGAGCGCCTATCCCGACCTCAGCGAGGGGACGCCGGCCCGGCTCGAGCACAAGGTCCTCTGGCGGCTGGACGTAACCCAAAGCGGGTACACCCAGTACGTCCAGAGCCACACAGAACCGGACTGGAGCCGACTGCCGACCGGACACCTCATGACACAAGCCGAGGTACGACCGCTCGCGCCGGTGCTCGAGGCAATCGCTCCCGGACGGAAGTTCTCCTTCCGCCTGCTCGCGAACCCAACCCGCAGTGCCCGAGTCGAGAACGGCCAGGACGTACGCAAACGCCGTGCGCATACGACACCTGAAGCACAGATCGAGTGGCTCATCAGCCGCGGCGAGCGCGACGGCTTCGTCATCCCCACCGTGCGCCGCGGTGAGCCCGACGTCGCACCATCGCCCGTTCCCACATTGCTCGGCCAGAAGAAGGACCAGGGCAAGATCACTGTGGTACCGGTTCGGTTCGATGGACACCTGATCGTCACCGATGCCAACGCATTCAGCAACGCGGTGATCAATGGCGTGGGACGAGCCAAGGCGTACGGTTGCGGCCTGATCAGCCTCGCACCGCCGGCAACTGACAGGTAAGTAAACCCTTTCCGATCGGCACACAACGGCGCCGTGGTCGACGCGATGGACGTTCGGGACCACCCAGCGTGCGCGGGGAAACGTGCGCCTGGGGTGGGGTCCAGGTACACGGGGCGGACCACCCCCCCGCGTGCGCGGGGAAAACAGTGCTCTGGCGGTCGTCACTATCCCCTCCCAAGGACCACCCCTGCGTGCGCGGGGAAAACTCGGGCCCGGAGATCGTCGGGCAAACGCTGCCGGGACCACCCCCGCGTGCGCGGGGAAACTACACCGGTGCGGCCGCGACCGGGATCGTGAAGAGACCACCCCCGCGTGCGCAGGGAAGATGAAGGTAAGCCGACGCCGATCACGCCAGTCGAGGGACCACCCCCGCGTGCGCGGGGAAACTGGTGCCGCGAGCTGATGCGCGCCGAGACCTGGGGACCACCCCTGCGTGTGCGGGGAACATGGCCGCAGATCCGTCGCTGCCGAGCGTGCCAGGACCATCTCCGCGTACGCGGGGAAACACAGCGGAGATCCGCCGGCAGGTCCGGCTGGAGGTACCGTCCCCGCGTGCGGGGGAGCTTGATCATGCCGCGCACCAGCCTGTGCCCGTTGGGACCACCCCCGCGTGCGCGCGGAAACATCACGGATCTGGTCGGCGGCGTGGATCTGGAGGGGCCACCCCCTGCGTGCGCCGTTGACAGTACTGGCGACCTTCAGGGCGAGAAGCGCTGCGAGAGACCCTCGCGTGGCCGTGGACGACAAACGCTGCGAGAAGACCGGCGAATACATACTGGGAACACCCCTCGTGCGCGGGGAAGACACGGCGACCGTGAGCCGGACGCCATCGGGCTTGGAAACACCCCCGCGCGCACTTGGGAAGACTGACTGCCGTCGATACCCCAGATCGGCACCGTGGGAGTACCCCCGCGTGCGCGGGGAAGACAAACGCGTGCCAGCTCTGCCGCATCTGGCGGCGGGAACACCCCCGCGTGCGCGGGGAAACGGCGCACTGTCGCGGATGGACGAGCCGGCGAAGGGACTACCCCCGCGTACGCGGGAAAACAGCCGGACTCGCAGGTCGGACACGACCATCGTGGGACCACCCCCGCGTGCGCGGGGAAAACGAACCACGCGGCGAACGCCTGGCCCAGCTCCTGTGGACCACCCCGCGTACGCGGGGAAACAAGACGAACGTCACGGAGAAGCTGCACGCACGGGGACCACCCCCGCTTCCGCGGAAACCCGCTGGACATCAAGACCTCCCGCAGCGGCGTGGGACCACCCCCGCGTGCGCGGGAAATAAATAAGGAGGCGATGGACGTGAGCGCGTCTCGCCTGGGACCACCTCCGCGTGCGCGGCAAAATCCGCCTACTCGGGGCGATGAAGGACTTGTTCTGGGGACCCACCCCCGCGTTCGGGGAAAATACCGCGGCCGGACGCTGACGCTGAGCAACAGGGGACCACCTCGCACGCGCGAGAAACCGCGAGATCCAGCAGGCCAGCCTGGACGGCAAGGGATCACCCCCGTGTGCGGCAGGGAAACGCCGGAGCTCCACCGACGACGACGTTGTTGGTGGGACCACCCAGCGTGCGTGGGGAAACCCGTTACAGAAGAAGGACCGGATCACCCTCGGAGGATCACCCCCACGTGCGCAGGGAAAACCGGCTGTGGCGCCCCAGGCTGCGAGACCACGGACCCCTCGCGTGCGCGGGAAAACACCATTCTGCCGGACGGGCGCGACCCGGCCGAGGGACCACCCCCGCGTGCGCGGGGAAACGAGGCCAAGAACGACGAGGAGAAGGCCGAACTGGGACCGCCCCCGCGTGCGCGGGGAAACAACTACGGAACGCGCAAGCAGGTCCGAGTTACGGGACCACCCACGCGTGCGCGGGTAGAACCGCACTGCGGACTTGGGTCGGTAGGTGATGACGGGACCACCCCGCGTGCGCAGGGAGAACGGCTACGACGACTTCGAGCTGTTCAGCCCTGAGGGACCACCCCCGCGTGTGCGGGGAGAGTCAGACCGAGGCGGACCTGGTGGTGATGGCGCGGGGACCACCCCCGCGTGCGCGGGGAGAACGTCGGCCTAGTAGCCGCGAGGTTCCGCGGCGAGGGACCACCCCGCGTGCGCAGGGAGAGCTGGCCGAACCCTCATCCTCGGCATGATCATCAAGGGACCACCTACGAGTGCGCGGGGAGAACCACGGCCCGGCGGGCGGCTTGGACATCGACAAGGGACCACCCCGCTTGCGTGGGGAAGGCATCTGGTGACGAACCGTCGATTCGCGCGGGCGTGGATCACCCCTGGGTGCCCATGAAAACCTCGAGGCGCACCCCAGGTGACTACCGGCCGCCAGAACCACCACCCCCCCGGCGTGCGCGGGGAAACCATGGCGCGATCGGTGACGGTGTCACCGACGACGGACCACCCCGCGTGCGCGGGAGACCAGCACGTCTGGTTCGCAAGGCAAAGACTATCCCCGCCCAACGAGGGCAAACTTCCAGGCGCCGCTGTCCGGCCCGGTCGGCGAGGGACCACCCCCGCGTGCGTGGGGAAACAACTTTGGCCTCAAGCCGCACACCAAGCTCCAGGGACCACCCCCGTGTGGATGGGGAACTGAGTTTGGCAGGGGTCGTCGACCTGAGCGTTAGGACCACCCCCGCGTGCGCGCGGAGCATCTGCCGGACACCTCCGCCGAATACCCGACGATGGGGCCATCCTCGCGCGGAGACAACTGGCCGGACCGGTTGGCGGTCATGAGCCGGTGGGATCCCTGCCTGTGCCGGAGAACGTCGTTCCACCGCGTTGGCCGGTGCTCAGCTGGGAGCCTCCCCGCGTGTGGAGGGTGAACGCCCAGTTCGTGGAAGACCAGGTCTCCTGCAAGGGAACACCCCCGTGTGCGGGGAACTCGACGAATCAGCGCTAAGTCGTCGAGTTCTTCCTGCGGACGCAGAAAGAACTCGGGAGTGATTCGCGTCGTGAACGCAGGCTCGGGATCACCCCGCGTGCGCGACCAGAACGGGCCTGGCCGGAAGCCCGCTCGTGTCCAACTGGATCATCCTGAGTGCGCAGGGGAGAACTACGAGGCAATCATCAACAGAAAGGTCTGGAAGGGATCATCCCCACATGTGTGGGGAGAAACCCGCCTCGGCCTTGGCGGGCTATCTGAGCCATGAGAACACCCCCGCGTGTGCGGAGAGGGCCAACTGGTGACTCCAGGGTCGATCCCGCTGCAAGGAACATCCCAGTGTAGGCGGGGGAGAACATCACCGCAGGCTGTTCAGACGGCGATATTCGGGGGCCCCTGGCGTACGCTGGGGAAACCCGGCGAACGCCTTGGTCAAGGGCGCCCTTGATGGGACGCCCGCGTGCGCGGGAATACGTCGTTTCCGATGCCACGCTCGCCAGTGGCAGGGGGCCACCCCCGCGTGCGCGGGAAACAACCGCGCGAACGGCGCCCGGTTCCCCGTCGAGGGATCACCCCGCGCGGGGGAAACGGCTGGTGCGCCCCGTGCGACATCCGCTACGAGGGACCACCCCCGCGTACGCGGGGAAAACTTTACGCCTGGCGTGTAGATCAGCTGGGTTGAGGGGCCAACCCCGCGTACGCGGGAAAACACTTCTTGAATAGCTCAGTTGCGCAGCCTAACGCCCAAACAGCATCGGCGTTGCCGGGCAAATGGTCCGACGAGAAAGTTGGAGCTGTGCGACCAAGATGTCGAAGGACACCGCTCTCAAAGCACGACCTGGTGGCGTCAGATGCGGGGCGTCGGGCGATGTGCTTAACCGATCACTATGTGCAACTTGGACTAGGCCTCAGCTCGCATCCAGAGTCGTCTGGACACGTGGCGCACTTCGCCTGGATCGGCTGATCGCCAACAGCGCGAAACCGCACAGCACCATGAGGCCGTCAAGCACCAGCGGACCGACAGCCGCCGCCAGCGGCCTGTAGTGCCAGGCGATCAACACGTCGCGCAGATGGCCATAGGAGATGATCGCGGACCCGAGGGCGACCACGCCGATACCGCCGAATCGAGCGAGGACCCAGAACCAGCCACGCGGCCATCGCACGCGAGACAGCACCTCGATCGAAACCAACAGCCCGATTGGCCAGACCGCGGCTCCGATCTGTGGCGCCAGGCCTGGTGACCAGCCTGCGGGCTGGTGCGCCGCTGGTAGCCAGGTACTCAGCACGTTGGCGGCGATGGACATGATCGAACCGAAGACGAACCCCGCCCAAGCCACCAGAAGACCGTCGGCGTTGCTGGCAAGATCAGGTGTGGTGGCCGTACTTTCGCCAGGGCTGGAGCCCTCTGGTGCCAGCTCCGCCAGGGCCTTGCGAACGGCGTGGTCGGTGGCGCCGGTCATGCGGACCAAGGTGGGGCGACCTGGTGCTGGCCGACCTGCGGCAAGAGCTTCGTCCAGGGCCTGGCGGATCTGGAGGATCAGGTCACCGTTTGCAGCGGTCACGGGTGGGCCCCCGTCGTGTGAGTGCCGCGGGGATGGCAACGAGGACAGAGGACCGAGCGCGACTTCTGCTCGTCCAGCCACACCAACCTCGCTGAGATGGGGTCTCCAGGACGGGCGTCGCACTGGCCGCAGGGGCGCCGCAACTCGCTCGCAGGACGGTTCTCTGGACGGTTAGGGACGGTTCGGGGGCAGCTGTTGCCCCTCGTGGCCGGCCTGTTTGCCCCCCGTTCCTGCGGTGTTTGCCCCTCGTGCGGGTCAACGGGAGGCACTGCTTGCCCCTCGTCAGCGAAGTTATCCACAGCCCTGTGGAAGGGGCGCAATGCTAGGTCGTAGCCCTTGGGCCGACGGTCTGCGCGTTTGATGTAGGCGGCGACGATGTCCGGATCCGACGGCCGGATGAGGACGAGTTCTTCGAGCGTTCGCAGGGCATAGCGGACCGTTCGTTCCGACAGACGGGTGTAGTGGACGAGGGTGTCGAGGGAGGGAAACGCATTGCGTCCATCCGGGCCGGCGTGGTTGGCCAGCCCGATGAGAACGGCGGCGAGACTTGAGGCATCGCGTCGGTCGCGCGGTATGGGTGCGTCGTTGAGCGCCCAGCTGATTGCTTCGATGCTCACCAGGACGCCGCCTCGGCGAGACGGTGCAGCATGTCGGCCTCGGCGTCGGTGAAACCGAACCTGCCGGTCGTGTGTCGCAAGTTGTTCTGGCTCTCAAGCCAGGCGTGGAAGCCTTCCTTGGCTTGCAGCTCTGTCATGGCCAGTGCGTCGCCGATGACTGACCAGAAGTTCGTGCTGTCGGTGCAAGTACGAAGCAGTTGAGCTACAACGCACCAGCGGCCGGAGGTCACTTCTCGGGCAATGCTGGTGCCGTACGTGAGTTCGCTGAGCAGATCGTCGATCTCAGGTGGGCACTGCCGGACCGCCATCGCAAGAAAGGATCGGTCCCGCGCTGCAGACCAGCGCTCGAACATGTGTTCGAGCGACTGTGGGGGAGAGTCGAGCCCGCGTCGAATCGCTTCGATGCTCAAGTCGTCACCGTGACAATTTGCGACAGGGGTCGATGTGCGGCCGTGATCGGAACTGTTGCCGTGCATGTCGGAGACCTCCGAGGTCCGATGCCAGCCCTGGTGCTCGTGCGAAGGGCAGCCGGGGCCGGATTGGCAGTGGCTTCATCGGTGCGGTATGGACCGCGGAGGTCTGTCTGGGGCTGCCACAAGGGGTGCCCCGCGGGTGCCCGGACGTTCGAGAACTGCACGGACGTCTACGGACAGAGTGGACGCAATCGTCCTCTGACCTGGATAGATACGGATTCAGCGGACTGGGTCGGACGCGGAATCACGCAGCTGAAAGAACTACGGATCAGAAGGTTACAGGTTCGAATCCTGTCGAGCGCGCAGTCGGAGAACCCCGCCCACAGTCACTGTGGGCGGGGTTCTCGCTTTCGAGGGAAGTCGTTCCTCGGGTATTCGCGGGCGTGGTGAGTCAGGCCACATCTCCCGGTGTCTGTCGCGCTCGTCACTCGTCGTGCCGCCGCGCGATCCGTCGGGCAGGTGGCGGTCTGGGGCCGGTTGCTGGATGGCCGGCGAGGGCGGTCGGCGGCCGGGGCGGTCCCGGTGCGAATCGGGACACTATTCCATTTCGTCAAGAATTCCTTGCATTGTTGATTGATCGCCGTGCTGCGGGGTGTCCTCGGGGTTTAGCTTCGTGACCTGGGATTATGTCATCGTTCAACTGTGTTCGAAACAAAGATGCGCGCGGATATTCACATTCGTGGAGCCAGATCAAGATTCGTTGGTAAGCATCCTGCGTGATATCGTGGCGCATGGACTTGTTAGCTCCAGGCGGCACGTTGGAGCATAATGCAACGCATTCCCTCGACCGGGTGATCCCCGTTGTAGTGGCCGTGGACGGACCGGCGGCCGCGGGGAAGACGACCACCTGCCTGGCTTTGGCTGAACGGTTCGGTCTCGGCTATCTCGAAAGCGGGCGAACCTATCGCCTAATCGCGTTCGAGGCGTTGAGTCGTGGTCTGTCCACGGGCGATCAGGAAAGCGTGGTCGGGCTGTGTGACGAGCTCGTCCACGAGAGCCAGGACCAGGACCTGCTGACGTCCGAGCGATATCGCGGCGTGGATCTCAGGTCTCCCGCGGTCAACGTCGCGGTGTCGGACGTGGCCCGGATCGGGGAGCTCCGCAGGCGGGTCACGCAGCTGGTGCGGCTCTGGGCCGCCCGCCAGGGGCGATGCATCGTCGAGGGGCGCGACATCGGCACGGTGGTGTTCCCGGACGCGCTGATCAAGTTCTACCTGACCGCCAGTGCGGAGGTGCGGGCACACCGGCGGGTGGAACAGGAGCGTCGAGGCTCCTATGAAGACGTGCTCAAGGACGTTATTCGACGTGACGAGGCGGACATGTCGAGGACTGTTTCGCCTCTGGTTCCGGCAGATGACGCGATTAACATCGACACCACCGATCTCACTCTCGACGAAGTACTCGGTCGAATGACCTCTGTGTGTGACGCTGTAACGATTCCATGATCACCAGCGACGCTGACGTGCTAGCAGTTTTCTGGACAAGATCACAACTTGGCGCACTCGAACGGTGGACGCCAGATCGTGTCCAGAATTCTCGCAGACCTCGCGTTACGGTCCATCCACGTCGAAATGAGGTGGATGATCTCCACGGAACGGCAGAAAAGAGGCATTATGTGGTCGTCGGCCGAGACGAAAGGTGCCGGAGCCATGCCGAACGTTCAAGCTGATTGCTTGTTCTGCAAGCTGCACGACGGCTCTCTGCACGAGATCCTGGTGCAGAGTCCCAACTTCGTCGTCCGGTTCGACAACTACCCGAGTTCGAAAGGGCATGTCGAGCTCGTGCCTCGGCGGCACGTCGAGTCGTTCTTCGACCTGACGGCGGCGGAGGTGGCCGAGGCCTACGAACTCATGCAGGACGCGCGGAAGAAGATCGACGACGAGTTCACCCCTGCCGCTTACACGATCGGTGTCAACGACGGCACCGCCGCGGGCCGGACAGTCGATCACCTGCACATCCACCTCATCCCGCGGTACGAGGGCGACGTCGAGGATCCTCGTGGCGGCATCAGGCAGATCCTGCCTGGGCCTCATCCCGAGGAGTGGGCTCCCCGCTCCTGATCGCTTCGACGATGAACCAGTTGCGTCGTCCGCAGTGCGTCCAGGTGACGGAGTCGAAGCCCGCGCACTCCATCTCCGCGGTGACGTGATCGGGGTGGCGGAGGGTGAACCACCGGTCCTCCTCCATGCGCTCACCCTTGCGCCACCCCTCGAACTCGCCTTCGCGGAGACTGATCGAGGTGACACCGCCCACCGCCAGGACGCGGTGGATCTCGCGGAACGCTCTGGGGTGCGAGGAACTGGGCAGGTGGAGCAGCCCGCCCGACACCCACACGCCGGCGAACGCGCCGTCGCGAAACGGCAGGTCCATCAGATCGAGCTGGACCAGGTTCCGCTGTTGCCCTCTCCCGGTGATCTTGAGCAGCTTGACGCTCAGATCACCGCTGACCACCTCGGTGCCCAGCGAGACGAGGTGCCAAGTGTCGCGACCCGCACCACAGCCGAGATCGAGGACAGGGCCACGTGGCAGTGCCGCGTGAAACCTCTCCAGTTCCGCCTGCAGACCGGGGAAGTAGGCGAGGTCGTCAGTCTTCGCCGCGTACGCGAGGGCGTTCTCGTCGTACTGTCGTCTGGTCGTGGCGATGATCGCGCGCAGGTCCGGTTCTTCTAGGTGCACTCGAAGTTCTCCTGCCCTACCGCGAGACCCAGCTCGGTCATCTCCTCGATGAGGTCCCGACAGTGGAGAACCTCGAAACCCCGGCTGGCGTCGACGCTGATGCATCCGATGAACTTGTTGCGGCCGTTGCGGATCGGTGTGGCGAGCAACGCCGTGCGGTGCCTGAAATCGTTGAAGTTCTTCCACGACAGGTTCATCACCGACTCCGCACCGTGCTCCTGCACGTAGTCGTTGAACGCTTGTTCAGTCGTCAGGCTCTTGATGAGCGGGTCGACGTTGAAGTACATCTCCTTGTTGAACTCCCAGCACAGCCCGACGACACCGATGCCTCGCTTGGGGGAGAACTTCCGGTTCACCGGATGGGTCGACATGCGGTAGGTGCTCATCCTGGTGAGCACTCCGCCGATCGGATGGCGGAACGTGCGCTTCTTCCGCCAGATGTGCATCGCGAGGTCGCCGGTGTCCAGTCGGGGTTCGATCTTGCTGCTGATCTCCAGCATCCGGCCGAACCCGGCCAGAATCCTGCGGCGCATCGTGACCGTGCGATCGAGAGTCGAGCGCTTCTGGTAGCCCTCGAACGGCGTCAACGCGCCGAACACGCCTGCCAGGCCGAGCAGCACCAGCGGTAGGTAGCCGCGGCCTTGCAACAGCGCGTCCCAGAACTGCTTGGACGGGACGTCGTACGCCTTTCCGGCGAGCCCCAGCGTCGCGATCAGCAACCCGGACTTGTCCAGCAGCCTGGCTGTCCCCAGCTTCACCCGTTACCTGCCGGCTTCTTCGGGGATGTGTCTCCACGCTTTGCCGGGCAGCGAGGCGTGGCCACCTCCTGGCCTGCGCAGCAGGACCTCGCAGGTGTCCGTGACCTCGCCGATGACGTGCAGGTCCAGGTGCCCGCTCAACTGGTCGACGGCGGCCGGTGGGGCGGTGAAGGTGAGTTCGAAGTCGACGGAGTCGCCGAAGACGAGCCCGAGCGGATCGAGGTCCAGGTGACGGGCGACCTCGGCCACCGAGTCCGGCACGGGCACCGCGTCCTCGAAGATCGTGATACCGACCCCGCTCGCGGAAGCGATGCACTCGATGGTCGCTTTCAGCCCGTCGGACGTGTCCTGGCAAGAGGAGACCCGCCCGCTCTCGCCCAGCACGATTCCCTCGTCCACCCGCGCTGTCGGACTGCGCCAGCTGTCGAGCAACGTCTCCAGGTGGAGGTCGTCGATCGTCTGGCTGGGTCGCTTCGCGCGTGCGTACTCCATCGCCGCGCCGGCCAGCCCGGTCGGAGCCGTGATGCAGACGAGGTCACCGGGCTTGGCGCCCTTGCGGAACAGCGTGCCTCCGAGCCGGCAGGTGCCGAGTGCGGACGCGGAGAGGATGAGCCGCTCGGCGCTGCCGATGTCACCGCCGATGTTGGGGCAGCGGAACCTGTCGCAGGCGTCCTTGATGCCCTGCATGACGCTCTCGAACAACTCGTCGCTCATGTCCGACGGATAGCGCACGACGGAGAGCAGTCCGAGAGGAATCGCGCCCATGGCGGCGATGTCGCTCACGTTGGCGGCGACGAGGTAGTGCCCCAGGTTGTACTCGGTGAGATGGCCCATTTCGTAAAGGCGGAACTTCGGGCCGCGGACGTAGTCGGAGCCGACCACCAGCTCCTGTGCTCCGCTCATGCGGAAGACGGCGCAGTCGTCCTGGGCGTCCGCACCCGCGATCAGGTCGACCGTGCTTCTCTCGTCCACCACGAACTGTTTTGTGGTAGTGCTCTGGTCGCGGAAGAGATTCATGATCACATTGGCCAGTCGGGTGGGCTCGTCGGATTTCACAGCGACCAGCTTTCGACCAGTTCCATCGTTCGCCGCAGACACTCCTTGCGGACTATCAGTGCGTAGTCCCATTCCGGATCGGGGATGTCGAGGGTGGCGCCCACGATCGAGCGGAGGTACTGGCGCTTCTGGTTGCCATTGGGCATGTAAACGCGGCTGCGCCCGCGGTGATGGCGCAGGAAATACGCGGAGTCGGGCCACGGCGGCTCGCTCAGATCGGTGATCGACTCGAGGTCGACGTAGCTCAGCTCGTCGCGGATCAGCAGCTCGTCCACCGCGTCCGCGTCGGCGGGGAGCAGGTGCAGGTGGGCGTGTGTGATGCAGGCGTGGCTCTCTTCGTCCGCGCCGGAACCGTGTTCCAGGACCAAAGGCTCGCCGAACGTCTCGCGGTAGATGCTCGTGATGTTCTCGAGCAGCTCTTCCGTTTCGTCGGGATGAGCGCCGAGCACCTGGGCGAACGAGATGTAGTGCTTGCGGGGGAGCAGCAGGAGGTGCCCTGTTGTCAACGGCGACATGTCGGCCAGCACTTCGAAGTTCTCGGTTGACCACGCTCGCCGATGTGGCGGATCGCCTTCGTAGAATCGGCTGAACGACGTGTCGGTGGCTCCGCCGATTTCCTCGCAGAAGTCGGCACCATCGCACTGCGACATGTTGATCACCTGCGGCCCCTCGTGTCGGACTCTCACCATTGGCGTGAGTGCGATCGTGGCGCAGTTCGATGTCAGAACAGGGTGCGCTGACCGAGGTTAGCTCGAATGTCGCAGTCCGGAATTATAGTCATTCTGGGAACGCTCGCCTGGCGTGTCACTTTTGGTGGCCAATTCTGGTTGATTGGGAATCTTGTGAGTGAGTGGCGAGGTCATTTCTTTTGCCGGTTGGAATTTTCGGGAAGTCGCGTGTTGTTCATGTGCGCGGCGGGCGACTGGATTGCGGTGGAGGGCAGTCGGCCTGACCGGGCCGGGTCCCGACCGGGATCGTGGACAACTGGTTGAACAGGACACTAGCGTTGGGAATCGTCGGCCTGAGCCACCTCGCGCCGACGAATCGCCCGTGTCGGAGCCCAACGAAAGGCCGGGTTTTGGTGAACACCACTGTCGAGCAACAGGTCCGCGAGTACTACAACCACGCAGGGCCCGCCTACCACGCGCTCATGGGGCAGTTCTGGCACCACGGGGACCTGGCGGCAGACCGGGCGGGACTGTCGCCCGAGGACGCCGCGAAGGCGTTGGCACGCAAGCAGGTCGACGCGGCCGGTCTGCGGCCCGGCGACACCGGGCTCGACTTCGGCAGCGGGGTCGGCGGCACGGCCGTCTACACGGCGGAGATCTCCGGTGCGAACGTCATCGGCATCTCCAACAACGAGTGGCTCTCGGCCCAAGCGCGCGCGTACGCCGCCGAGCACGACCTCAGTGACCGGGCCGTGTTCCTCACGGTCGGCGACGAGGACTACAAGACGCTCACGCCCTGGCCCACCGGGTCGCTCGACATGGTCAGCTTCTACGAGTCGGTGTGTCACCTGCCCGACAAGGCGGCCTTCTTCCAGGCGGCGTTCCGGGTGCTCAAGCCCGGTGCGGCACTCATCGGGGTCGACTGGATTCGCCGGCCGTTCGGGGAGTACCAGAGCGAGGAGCAGATCGCGCCGTTCATCGGGCCCGTCGAGGAGGTCATCTCCATTCCCGGGCTCGGGACGCTGGACGAGTACCGCGAGATGATGTCGGCGTCCGGCTTCATCATCGAGGCCGCGGAGGACCTCTTCCCCGACGTCGAGTGCTGGGGGTCCACGCCTCCGGAGGACGGGCAGGGCTGGGGCGAGTACGAGGGCGAGCAGAACACCGTGATCCACGACGGCAAGCGCGTGCTCGATGCGGCGCGGGCCGCCGGGGTGTTCTCGGTGGCGCGGTGGGTGGCGCGCAAGCCCGGTTAGTCGCGCGTCACACCGCTAGAGCTTCTACTGCGAACGGGTCCCGGCTGCAATCGATTCCACAATGGTTGATCTGCGGAAACGGGCAACGACCGGTCGTCGTGTCACGTACGCCGTTCGGCGCCGACAGTCGCCACTCGTCTACGTGACGGACCGTTCGCGCCGCCGGAATCGCCATCATCGACGGATGGCGATTCTGGCGGGCAAGGCCGTGGTCATCACCGGCGCCGGGCAGGGTTTGGGGCGGGCGTTCGCGGCGCACGCGGCGGCTGCGGGTGCCGCGGTGGTGGTCAACGACGTCTACGAGCCGCTCGCCAAGCAGGTCGCCGACCTCATCTCGCTCATGGGCGGCAAGGCCGTCGTCAGCGCGGGCAGCGTCACGGACCCCGATCAGGCCGAGGCCATGGTCGACACGTGCACGGCGGCGTTCGGCCGGATCGACGGGCTCGTCAACAACGCCGGCATCCGCTACCAGGCCGAACTCGGCCACGACGATCCCGCCAGGATGCGCGAACTGATCGAGGTCAACGTCCTCGGCACGCTCTTCTGCACCAACGCGGCGGTCCGGAGCATGCGCGGCGGCTCGATCGTCAACCTCGGCTCGGTCGCCATGGTCGGCCAGCCGACCGCGCTCACGTACTCGGCGTCCAAAGGCGCCGTGGCGAGCATCACGGCCGGGGCGGCGGCGGAGCTGCACGACAAGGGCATCCGGGTCAACGCCGTGTGCCCGGTCGCCTGGACGAACATGGCCGCGAGCGACACGAAGGCCACCCCCTGCGGACCGCCCGAGACGATCGCGCCGCTGGTCACGTACCTGCTGAGCGACCGCGCGGCCAAGGTCACCGGGCAGCTCGTCCGGTTCGCGCACGGCAAGTTGCACGTCATGGGGCAGACCTCGCCGCTGGAACCGGTCCTCGAACGGGAGGCCTGGGACGTCGACGACATCGCCGAGGCCTTCGAGGAGCAGCTCGAGCAGGAAGATCCGGCCTGGGTCCGATGGGGTGTCAGAAGGTGACGGACGCCTGATCAACAGGCAGAGTGGCGGCGTGGAGCAGCGGGAGATCATGCAGCGGGCGCTCGGCGTCCTCACGCTCACCTACGACGGCGCCGGTTCGAACGACTACCTGCGGATGGCGCTGAAGTCGTTGCAGGAGGGCGTGTTCAGCTACGAGGTCAAGGTCGACGGCGAGCTGAACGAGGCAGGCGCGCAGGCCCTCAAGCAGGCGATGGACCAGGTGCTGTCGCAGTTCGGCTGGTTCACCGCGGGCCTGCTCTACGCCTTCCACGGCGTCGCGCAGGCCTACGAGAACGACTACGAGGAGGCCGACGTGCAGGAGATCCTGCGCCAGCTCGCCCTCAGGCTCGCCGACTGACCAGCTCGGCGCGGACGCCGTCGGAGAACGGCGTCCACGCCTCGACCGCCCACGGCCCGAACCGCAGGTCGGTCAACGCCACGCAGGCCGCCGAGATCGTCGGGTCGACCCACAGGAACGTCCCGGACTGCCCGAAGTGACCGAAGGTCGAAGCCGAGAAGGAATTCCCCGTCCAGTGCGGTGACTTCGAGTCGCGGATTTCGAAACCGAGCCCCCAGTCGTTCGGCTTCTGCATTCCGTAACCGGGCAGCACGCCGTTCAATTCGGGGAAGACGACCGAAGTCGCCGCGGAGACCAACTCGACCGAGACCAGCTGCGGCGACAGCAGTTCGGCGGCGAACAACGCCAGGTCAGCGGCGCAGGACTCGGCACCGGCGCCCGCCGAACCGACCAAAGCCGAGGACTTCATCCCCAACGGCTCGAAAACGGCCTCGTGCAGATAAGTCGCGAACGGCATCTCGCACGCCTCGCCCACGAACGAAGCCAAAACGTCGAAGCCCGCATTCGAATAAATGCGCCGAGTGCCCGGAGCGGCCTGCACCTCGGCCTTGTCGAACGCGTACCCGGCCGTGTGCGAGATCAAATGCCGCACGGTCGCACCCTCAGGCCCCGCCGGCTGGTCCCACTCGACCGCGCCCTCCTCCACGGCCACCAGCACCGCGTACGAGGTCAGCAGCTTCGTCACCGACGCCAGCGGGAACACGCGCTGCTGGTCACCCAGCGAGCCCACCACGCCCTCGCCGGCCGTCACCACGGCCACCGCGACGTTCTCGACAGGCCAAGTCGCCGCAACTTCCACGCTCCGCATGGGACAGACGCTAGCGTCAGGGGGGTGACAGTCCGGGAACTGATCGTCCTGGGAACGGCCAGCCAGGTCCCGACCCGCCAGCGCAACCACAACGGCTATCTGCTCAGGTGGGACGGCGAGGGCTTCCTGTTCGACCCGGGAGACGGCAGCCAACGGCAACTCCTCAGGTCGGGCGCGGCCGCGAGCGACATCACCCGGATCTGCATCACCCACTTCCACGGCGACCACTGCCTGGGCGTTCCCGGCATCGTGCAGCGGCTGTCCCTCGACCGCGTGCCGCACACCGTCCACGCCCACTACCCGGCCTCAGGCGCCCACTTCTTCGAACGCCTCCGCTACGCCAGCGCGTTCTACGACGCGGCGGACATCAAGGAGGTGCCGGTCACCGACGACGGCGAGATCGCCAACGGCAGGTTCGGCAGGCTGGAGGCCTACGAACTCGACCACGGCATCGACAGCTTCGGCTACCGCCTGATCGAGCCGGACGGCCACCGGATGCTGCCCGAGAAGCTCAAGGAACACGGCATCGCGGGCCCGCAGGTCCGCACGCTGCAGCAGCAGGGCGAGTTCAACGGCATCCGGCTCGAGGACGTCAGCGAACCCCGCAAGGGCCAGCGGTTCGCGTTCATCATGGACACCAGGCTGTGCGACAACGTCTTCGAGCTCGCCGACAACGCCGACATGCTCGTGATCGAGTCGACCTACCTGGCCCGCGACACCAAGCTCGCGGGCGACCACGGGCACCTCACCGCCCAGCAGGCCGCCCGCGTCGCACGGGACTGCCGGGTCCGCAAGCTCGTGCTGACCCACTTCAGCCAGCGCTACGAGGACCCCGCCGAGTTCCACGCCGAGGCCGCCGCCGAGTTCGACGGCGAGATCGTCATCGCGAAGGACCTGGACCGGATTCCGGTGCCGAAACGCGCCACTGGTCCCTGACGATCTCCTCCAGCGACGGGAACCGGGGCTCCCAGCCCAACGCCCGCAGCCGCGACGTGTCCGCCCGCAGCGAGCGGACCTCGCCGGGGTGCGCGGGCTTCCAGGTCACTTCCACGGCCCGCCCGGTCACCGTCTCGACGGTGTCCAGGACGTCCCGCACCGACGCCGCCGTCCCGCCGACGTTGTAGACCGACGACGTGCCCACCTCGCACGCCTCCAGCGCCACGACGAACGCGGCGGCGACGTCGCGCACGTGCACGAACTCGCGCACCGCCCCGCCGTCGCCGTAGACCTCCATGCCAGGCACGGTTCCGGCGGCGCACGCGACAGCCCGGGTGATCACCCGACTGGTGTCCGTGTCACCACCTCCAGCGACGTTGAACAAACGGAGAGTGGTCGCTCCGATCCGTCCGGACCTCGCGGTCCACGCCACGAGCTCCTCGGCGGCGGCCTTCGTCGCGGCGTACGGGGAGGAGGGTTCCAGGGGTGAGTCCTCGGTCAGCACGGCTGCTGAGGGGCGGTACACCCCACCAGTCGACGCGAACAGGAATCGCTGCCCCTTCAACGCCTTCAGCGTGTTGAGCGTGCCGCCGACGTTCGTCTCGTAGTACGAAATGGGGTCATGGAACGACTCCCGAACCCTGGCCGCCGCAGCCAGGTGGATGACGGCGTCGACGCCCTCGACTTCGACTGGTTCCGCCAGGCGCCGACTCCACGCAACAGGTTCATGTCCGTGAACCCGCAGCTCACGCACTACCTCGCGGCCTACATACCCGGTGGCGCCGGTCACCAGAACTCGCACGAGTTGACCCTAAAGGTCGACGCCGACCGCGCCGATAACACCCAAGTGAGTTACCCCCATCGCGCTGTGCACACGAGCATCGCCGGACTCCTGCACGATCACGCCGTGCACGAGTTCAAGCGGCAGGAGTTCCTGCGCAACGTGGCTGAGATCGTGGGAGCCGCACCCGCACCCCAGCCCGCAGAACTCACGGCGCCGCTGCCGTCGATCAACCCGAAGCGCAGCTTCCTCAACCGCGTTGACCAGGTCCTCCGGGACGCGGCACGCTCGCTCTGAGCAGCGAGATCATCAGCAGATCATCTTGAGAGCGGGCTTGAGCCGACAGGCCCGCAGCAAGATTCATCCGGCCGTTGCCGGACCGTGCTTCGACACGCATACCGGGTGGCTCTACGCTACGCGCTACCCGGCATTCGCCGGTCACGTCCTCCGCTTCTCTTAAGCGAGTTTTCGGCGATGAATCATGTCCTCTCCGCGCTCAACGCGCGTCTCGGCAAGTTGTTCGGTGACCGGCTGGTAGTGCTGGCCGGTGGTACCCGTCTGGCGAAGCGCGCGCAGGAACTCCATGCGCTCGGCGCTCGCCATACGCTCGTGCTCGATACCGACGATCACGCGCCGCTGCATGATTCGCAGATCGCCCGCTGGGTCTCGCTGGGCATCAAGGGCAGCCTCGTCGCGGTCGAGCAGCGCCGTCTCGGCAAGCTGCTGACCAAGCCGGGCGCCGAGGTGAAGGCGATCCTGGGCGAGTTCGACGCGCAGCGCGAGGCCGTCGTGATCAGCACGCCCTACAACGAGATCAGCGAGTTCCAGGGCCGTCCGGTGATCAACGCGCGCGAGCACGACTGGGTCACCCTGGAGAACAAGACCACCATCGACGCGCTGTGGGACGAGCTGTCGGCCCGCCGCGCGTCCGCGATGGTGTTCGACCTCGACTTCGAACGTCTCTGGGGCGCCTCGGAGATGCTGGACCGCGGCGCCGGCGTCGTCTGGTCCGGTGACGGCCCCGCGATCAACGGCGGTGCCAACTTCGTGCGCCGCGTGCGGTCGTACGAGGAGGCCAAGGAAGCCTTCGACGTGCTCGCGCCCAAGTGCGACCAGGTGCGCGTGATGCCGTTCCTGGAAGGCATTCCGGTGAGCGTGCACGGCATCGTCTTCCCGGACGGCACCGCGGTGCTGCGCCCGATCGAGATGGTCGTGCCGCGCCGCCAGGGCCAGGCCAAGTTCCTCTACGCGGGCTGCGCGTCGTTCTACGACCCGCCCGTGTGGATCCGCGACGAGATGCGCAACCTGGCCCGCCGCGTCGGCGAGCACCTGCGCGAGACCGTCGGCTACCGCGGCACGTTCACGCTCGACGGCATCGCGACCGAGGACGGCTTCCTGCCGACCGAGATCAACACCCGCTACGGCGGCGCGATGGTGTGCTTCGAGGACGCCGTCCCGACCCTGCCGCTCGCGCTCGTCCAGGTCGCCCTGGTTGCCGGCTGGGACCTGGACATCTCCTCGATGGAGTTCGAGGAGCTCGTGCTCCAGGCCGCGGACAACCACCGCGCCGGTGCCGTGGGCGCCAACGTCCGCGCCGTGCAGCCGACCGAGGTCGACGAGCGCCGCGTGATCTTCACGGGCTGGGCGTGCCGTCTCGCGCACGCCGACGAGCCCGCGCACGCGACGCTGCGGTTGTCGCCGTCGCCGATCGGTGGCCGCCTCGACCTCGACCTGCACCGCGAGAACATGCCGGTGGGTGCTCCGGTGGCCGCGCTGACGGTCGCCGCGTTCGCGCTGGCGGACCAGGAGTGGGGGACGGGCCTCGGTGCCCTGGAACCCGCGATCGCGGTCGAGGACACCATGCCGGTCGAGGAGACGTTCGAAGAGGCTGTGACCGCTTAAGCAGGCTTACCAGGCGCCCTCGTCGCCGTACGCGGAGACGAGGGCGGACCGGTAGCCCAGCAGGGCGGCGGTGACCTCACGGGGCTGGTGCGCGGGCCGCACCAGCCCTTCGCCGAGCACCTTGGGCAGGTCGACGTCGAGTAACTCGGGAGCGTCCTTCAGCAGCGCCACGGCTATCTCCGCGGCGTCCGCGAGCATCTCCTCGTTCGGCAGCTCGACCATCTCGTTCATCAGCCCGACGACGAACGACGGCAGCTTCTCCGGCACCGCGCAGGCGAGCGCGACGAGACACGCGACCCGTTCGGACGCCAGCGCCTCGAAGATCTTCGGCGCGCCCTGGGCGACGGCGTGGCGGGTCTGCGTCAGCCAGTCCGGCGCGGTGCGCGGCAACTCGCGGCCGAGCGCGTTCCAGCGGCGGTGCGTGCGCCGTCCGTCCTCGGTGAACCCCTTGCCCGCCAACGCCATGGCGGCCAGCAGGAAGATCACCCGGTCTCGCACGTCGCCGGTGACCTTGTAGGACGCCCCCAGTTCCACCAGGAACGGCACGGCGCAGAACGAGGCCTCCGACACCGTGTCGTCGGTGAGAAGCCGTTCTGCGAGCGATGAGAGCGCATCCAGGCGCACGTCCGCGTTCGCGTCCATCAGGGAGCGCAGGAGACGGGGCACGCGACCGGCGCCACCCCGGCCGTCGTAGACCTCGGTCCAGGAAATCCTGTCGAGGCCGCGCAACGGGTCGGGCCGTTGCCAGGCGCGCGGCAGCTCCATAGGCGGGAAAGGTACGGGATGGCACGGAAACCTCCTCGGCGCCTCGCCCGTACGATCTCGCCGTGTCCTTCTCGGTGGCCGACATCTTCTCGGGTGCGGGCGGCATGAGCTTCGGCTTCCACGCCCACCGCGACTTCCGGGTCGTCGGTGCCGCCGACGCGCAGATCGGCAAGCCGAGTTCCAAGCTGGGTTCGTTGCGCTGCAACGACACCTACCGCGTGAACATCGGCGTCGACCCGCTGGAGGTCGACCTCGGCAAGGTCTCGCCGGCCGCGTTGCGCGAGGTGTGGGGCCTGCGCCGCGGCGAACTGGACGTGCTGCTGGCGTGCCCGCCGTGCTCGGGCTTCAGCCGGATCAGCTCCCTGAACCACCTGCGCGACGACCCGCGCAACTCGCTGGTCGGCCGGATCGCGGTGTACGCGCAGGAGCTGCGCCCCAAGGTCGTGCTGATGGAGAACGCCCGCGAGCTCGTGAAGGGCAAGCAGCGCCACCACTTCAACAGCCTCGCCGAGGAACTCACCCGAATCGGGTACTCCGTCTGGGGCGGCACGCACATGCTCTCGAAGTTCGGCCTTCCGCAACTGCGCGAGCGGACGCTGATGGTCGCGGTCGACGGCGGCCTGCCGCTGCTGACCTTGGACGACCTGTGGGAGGGCCGGGTGATCCGCCCGTCCGCGACCACGGTCCGCCGCGCGATCGGCAAGCTCCCCGCCGTCGAGGCGGGCGTGGCCGACCTGGAAGACCCCATTCACGTCTCGCCGACCTTTTCCCAGGACCGCAGTCTCGAAAGAATGCGGGCGATTCCGGCGAACGGCGGATCGTGGGCTGATCTGCTCCGCTCACCGGAGACCGCCGAGTTGTTGAATCCGGCACAACGCAAGATCGTCGAACAGCAGAACTGGGGTTCCCACCCCGACGTCTACGGCCGGATGTGGTGGGACGAGCCGGCCCGAACGATCAAGCGAGAATGCGGCCACGTCGGCAACGGGCGATATGCCCACCCCGTCCAGCACCGCCTGTGCACGGTCCGCGAGATGGCACTCCTGCAAGGGTTTCCGCGCCAGTTCCGCTTCGACGTCTCGATTCTCGGGAACGCCTACCGGCACGTGGGCGACGCCGTTCCGCCACTCATCGCCTACCAGTTGGCCGGACTGACCCGGTGGATTCTCACCGGCGACCGCCCGGAACCCCGCGAGATGTGCCTGCGCGGCACCTCGCTGCGTCCGGGTGACATTCGTCCCACCGAAGTTGCCGAATTGGTTGCCTAACCGGTTGAACCCCTAACGGTGATCATCCGTAGCGGGTTGCCTGCATTGGTAACTGTTCGGCAACGAATTTAACGTCACCTGACGGAATGAATGCATCGCAGCCCTATCCACTGTGGACACCCTGAGTATGTTTTGGCTGCTCACGCATAGTGGGTGATGCTCACCTCACCTCACTCATACGTGTGTCACCCCATCGGCTAACGTCCCGGTCGCTTCCTGTCGGTTCTGTGTCGCTGTCGACGAGCCGACCGTCCCGACGGATGACTGACTTCCCGCCGCGTTCGGGCTAACTTCAGTGAGCAAGAGGAGACCCATGGCTTCCCGGTTCAGGATCGGCGCAGCGCTGCTCGGCGCGACCGTCGCCCTCACCCTCTCGGCCCTTCCGGCCCAGGCCGAAGTCAAGATCACCCCGGACCGCGGTGGTCAGGAGCAGGGCCACGACGTGCACCTCAAGTCGTCGGACCCCGAGCCGAAGTTCAAGAAAGAGACGACCTGGGTCATCAAGCTCCGCATCGAGGACGACAAGGACCGCTCCAACGTCCTCGCGTACTGCGTCGAGCTGCCGACCCCCCTCAAGGACGGCGACGTCCTCAAGGAAGTGCCGTGGAAGGACCACCCCGGCAGCGGCACCAAGTTCAAGGAGAACGCGGGCAAGATCCTCTGGATCCTGAACCGCTCCTACCCGAACAAGCCGGTGAAGGAGGTCCGCGACGCCTTCAAGATCAAGGACCTCGACAAGCAGGACGTCATCGCCGCCACGCAGGCCGCGCTCTGGCACTTCTCGGACAACTTCGGCCTGGACGTCGACAACAAGCAGAACGACCCCCAGGTCATCGAGCTCTACAAGAAGTTCGTCGCTGAGGCCACCTCCGAGGAGGAGGTCAAGCCGACCCTGTCGATCGACCCCACGTCCCTCGACGGCAAGCCCGGCCAGAAGCTCGGCCCGTTCACGGTCAAGACCACCGCGACCGAGGTCAAGCTGACCGGCAACCTGCCCGCAGGCGTGACCATCGTCGACAAGAACGGCACCCCGCTCGAGGTCAAGCAGAAGGCCGACGGTCTCTCGATCAAGGGCCTCGAGAACATCACCGAGTTCTACGTGAACGTTCCTGAGGGCACGGCCGACGGTGAGGCCTCCTTCAAGCTCTCGGCCCAGGCCGACATCGCGGTGGGTCGCCTGTTCGTCGCCAGCAACGGCGACAACACGAAGTCCGCGCAGTCGCTCGTCGTCGCGCAGCCGCAGAAGGCCAAGGTCGAGAAGGAGGCCAAGGCGTCCTGGAAGGCTGCGGGCGTCCCGCCGACCACGACCACGACGACCACCGCCACCACGACCACCACGACGACGGACACCACCCCGCCGGCGACCACCTCCACCACCCCGGCCAACCCGGCTCCGGGTGGCGGCGAGGACGACCTGGCCTCGACCGGTGCGTCCATCCTGTGGCCGCTGCTCGGCGGTCTGGTCCTCGTCGGCGCCGGTGTCGGTGCGCTGTTCGTGGTCCGTCGCAAGAAGGCCGGCGCCTGATCTAGGCAGCTAGCCCCCAAGACGAACGCCCCCTGGTTCCGCGCCGGAGCAGGGGGCGTTTGCCTTTCCTCAGAACGACTTGCAACGACTCACCAGCGGCTCTTCACGCCCGCCACGGAGATGTCGCCGTCGGCGATCGCGGCGTCCCGGTCGGACGACGCACCGGAGAAGATCGCGCGGGCCGGGTCGCGGAAGTTCTCCACGACCTCGACGCGCTGCACCGGCTTGGCCGTCGGGATGACGGTCTCCGGCGTCCAGAAACGACCCAGCCGCACCAGGTACGTGTTCACGTTCGGCTTGCCGTCCTCGGTGGCGTAGACGCGCCACGTGAACAGGTCCACCTGCTCGACCTCACGGGTGCGCAGGCCGCGGGCGACCTCCTTGGTCTCCCACTTGCGACCGTTCCAGACGGACAGGAAGTTGTGCAGCGGGCCACCGGCCTCGTCGCCCATGAACCACAGCACGAACGGCTGCCCGAGGGTCGAGCCGACCTGCTGGATGTAGTCGGGCGACTTCACGTTGTTCGGCAGCGTCAGCGGGGTCTCCGCGATCTTCAGGTGCTTCTCCTGGTCGGCGTCGTCGATCTGGGTGCCCAGATCCTTGCCGGACGCCGAGTAGAAGTGCCGGTTCTGCGGGTTGAACCACGTGTAGTACATGTTGCGGTGGTAGCGGTCGTGCTTGTTGCCCTCGGGACCACCGCCGGCGAGCGTGTAGGCGATCAGCACGCGGCCGTCGTCCTGGAGACGGAGCTGGCCGATGTAGATCTCGTTCATGTTGTCCGCGCGGGCGGTCGAGCCGATCGCGAAGCGGTCACCGGTCAGTTCCGTGGAGGTCTTCCACGTCTTGCCGTTGTCCTTGGACACCACGTAGAGCATCGGGCGCGTGTCGGTCGGCGTCGTGCCGTCGAGGTCACGCGTCGTCTCGCGGTAGAACACGTAGATCGTGCCGTCACGCGTGACGAACGGCATCGGGTACGTGGCCGCGTTCTTCGAGAGGAGCGTCTCTTCCCACACACCGTCCGCCGAGTTGGGCTGCGGCGAACGGGACATGCGCAACTCGACGTTGTGCATGCCGCGGAAGATCAGCAGGTGACCGTCCTTGGCCTGGACCATGGTCGGGTAGTTGTGCGTGTCGTTGGCGCCGTCCGCGATGCGGTTCGGCGTGGACCACGTGGACTTGCGGTGGTCGTACGTCTGGACGTAGCTGTCTTCGTACCTGCCCGCCCACGAGATGAACGTCTTGTTCACCTTCTTGTCGTAGACACCGCCTGCGACCGGACGCCGGTCACTGCGGGCCGCGACGGACGTGGCCGTGGTAGTCACCGTGAACTTCGCGTTCCCCTGAACGTCGGCCGTGGCGTTGGCCGAGGAGACCGCGACGAGCGGCAACAGCAGTACTGCGGACATAACTCCACGCAGGAGTCGTGCCATCGAACATCCTCCTGGTTCTGACCGCGACGGCGGCCGACCCAGGCGGCGGTATCGACATCTTTGTTGTCACCCAGCCAACTTGTCCAGGCACAGTTAGCGTGATCGCTGGCTATCAACACGCGGGGCCTACTCGGGTACCCTGCGTCAGGAGTGAAGGAGCAGGACATGAACTTCGACGAGATCAAGAACAAGGCCCTCGACCTCGCAGAGCAGAACCACGAGAAGGTCGACCAGGGCATCGATGCCGCGGCGGACTTCGTCGCAGGCAAGTTCGGTCACGAAGAGCAGGTCGACTCGGTTGCCGAGAAGATCAAGGACATCCTTCCAGGTGGATGAGTGAACTCCTTCAACGCCACTGACGCAGGGCGGGTCACCTCTTCCGGAGAGACCCGCTCTCCTTCTGCCCGCAGGCCGGACATGATCACCTGGCAGGGCATCCACGAGCCGAGGCTCGAGCAGGTCCGCCTGCTCCTGTCCAGCGACCAGCGCCTGCGCGCGTCCGGTCGCCTGGTGGCCGCAGGCCCCGACGAGCAGTTCAACGCCTCCTTCGAGGTGTCGGTCGGCGAGAGCGGCCAGGTCAACCGCCTGCTGCTGCGCACCGCCACCGTTCTCGAAGAACGCCAGTGCTCGCTGTCCCGCACCGAGGACGGCGCCTGGCTGGTCGACCACGGCCAGGGCAGCAAACGCGAGACGTTCAACGACGCCCTCGACGTCGACGTCCAGTTCGCCGTCCTGTTCAACGCCATCCCGATCCGCCGCCTGGGCCTGCACCGCGAACCGGGCGAGCACGCGCTGCCCGTCGTCCGCGTGTCGCTGCCCGACCTGTCGGTCAAGGCCGTCACCCAGACGTACAAGACGGTGTCCGTGGGGGACGACGTCTCGGTGGTGCGGTTCAAGAGCGGCGGGTTCGAGCAGAACATCAAGGTCGACCCCAACGGCCTGGTGCTGGAGTACCCGCTCATCTCGAAGCGGATCTAGGGCGGTCGCGACGCGAAACGCCGACCACGCGCACGAGGCGTGGCCGGCGTCGATGACGCGTTCGCTAGAGCATCTCTCCCAGCACCTCGGGGTCGATCACGATCGGTGCCGGTCGGTACCTCGGCGGTTCCACGCCCATCAGCGCGCGCACCAGGAAGTCCCACGCCTTCGTGCGGACGTACGCCATCCGGTCGATGAACAGGTGCTCGGCTCCCGGCACGATCACCAGCTCGAACTCCTTGCCCGCCGCGATCAACGCGTCCGCGAGCCGCAACGAGTGGTCCGGGTGCACGGTGTCGTCGAGTTCGCCGTGCACGAGCAGCAGTTCGCCCTCCAACCGATCCGCGATCTCGACGTTGGACGCCCGCAGCCACGCATCCGGGTTGTCGGCGCCGTCGACGTTCTCGGCCCAGCCCAGCCCGATGTACCGCGCGTCGTGCGACCCGGACAATGCGACACCGGCCTGGTACGTCTGCGGGAACTCCAGCATCGCGCGCCCCGCAGCGAACCCACCACCCGAGTGGCCCATGACGCCCACGCGTTCCAAGTCCATCCACGGCCGTGACGCGGCCAGCTGTTCCAACGCCGCCACGTGATCGTCCAGACCGCCCGCCGCGGCGAGGCTGCTCTGGAGGAACGCCGCGGAACGTCCGGGCGTCCCGCGCCCGTCCAGAGCAACGACCACGAAACCGAGCGCTGCCAACGGTTCCGCGTCCAGTCCCATGCCGCCGGGGTCGAAGCACGGCTCGACCCGCGTGACCTGCGGACCGGGATAAACGCTGTCCACCACGGCATAACTGGCAGAAGGATCAAAGCCGGCAGGCTTGTAGAGCACGCCGTAGACGTCCGTCACGCCGTCAGCCGCCTTGACGCAGAACCGTTCCGGCGCGGTCCACCCCGTTGCCGCCAAACGGCTCACATCCGCGGTCTCCAACGGAACCAGCATCGAGCCGTCCCAGGAGCGCAGGGAAATCACCGGAGGCGTGTCCACAGTGGACGCCGAGTCGACGAACCACGAGCCACAGGGCGACACCGTCACGACGTGGTCGAGCGCGTCGTCGGTGACGATCCGGAACCCGGTCCCGTCCAGCCCGACCTGGCACACCGTGCGCCGGTACGGGTCCTCCGCGACCAGACCCGAGGCCACGAACGAGAGGACGCGGCGGTCCTCGTCCACGTGCAGGATCTCGCGCACCAGCCAGGAACCGGACGTGACCTGGCCCAGCAGTTCGCCGGTGGTCAGCGAGTAGCGGTAGAGGTGACCCCAGCCGTCGCGCTGCGAGAACCACAGCACCTCGTCGGCGAGCACCCGCACGAGCGGCAGGCCGTACATGAACTGGCTGGGGCTGACGCGATCGGAAGAAGTCTCGCTGACCACGACCCGCACCTCGCCGGTCGAGGCGTCCATGCGGTTCAACGTCAACGTGCGCTGGTCACGGGGCCGCGACAGGAAGTAGACGGCGGTGCTGTCCGACGACCACCACGCCCAGCCCGCCATGATCGGCGAGAACTCCGGCATCAGCAGCGGGTCGCACTGGGCGAAGACGGAAGTCCCGGCCTGGACGTCGAACACCACCAACGACGCCAGCGGCATCGCGGCATCGCCGGGGTAGGCGTAGTGCTGGACGTGCGTCACCGGCGGACCACCGGCAGCCGGACGCGACTCCAGCAGGTGGGTCTGGCGGACGGAACGCTGGTCGGTGCGGTGGGCGAGGACCTTCGACGAGTCGGGGGACCACGCGACGGCCGGGGGCATGTGCGGCATGCCGAACTTCCGCATCAACGTCCCGTAGCTCATGGCGTCCGGGCCGTAGCCGTAGCCGAATCCCGGTTCGCCGTCGGTGGTCAGCGCCCACGTGCGGTCGCCGGAGCGAGCCGACAGGTCGTGGCCGGAACGCGAGACCGCGACCTCGCCGTTCGGTGAGCTGACCTCCAGCGGGTTGCCGGGGGCCGCGATGAACGGCATCGGGTCGAAGCCCGGGGTGCGGGTGCGAGCGGCCGGGGTGACGACCACGAACTCGCGGGTGGCGCCATCGCGGACCTGGTACCAGAACCGTCCGTCGTCCATCCATTGTGGACGGACGCGGTCACCGACGACGAGCTCGCCGGGTGCGGCGGGACGGCGGAGAAGTTGTTCTGCGGCTTGGTAGTTGGCGTCGGTGATCACGGAAGTCTCCCCAGAGTAGAAAGGTCAGAGGCTGCGGGCGGTGATGTCGCCGTACGACGTGGTGGCGCGGATGGTGATGACGTCCGTGCCGTCGTTGCGCAGCGAGTTGGTGATGCGGCCGTACGAGGTGCCGGCGTCCAGTGACGCCGAAGCCGGGGAAGCGACGGTGATGTCGCCCTTCAGGGTGCTGATCTCGGCGGATCCGGTGAGGCGGCCGATCGTCACGTCACCGGCCTGCGTGGTCACCCGCACGGCGGCGGCCTCGTCGATCTTGATGTCGCTCTGCGCGGCCTCGAACGCGATGTCGCCCAGGCGACCCACGCCGCGGAACTCGGCACTCGCGGCCTTGGCCTCGACCTGAGAACCGGCGGGCAGCTGCACGGTGATCTCGACGGCTCCGGACGAGCCGAGGAGCTTGCCCGCCGAGGAGTTGATCCGCAGCACGCCGTCGGCGAACGAGACCTCGACCTTCGAGGCGGCGCGAACGTCACGGCCGTGCGAGGCGTCCAGCGGCAGGACCTCGACGGCGGTGTCGGTGCGGTCCGCCGCGATGAACTGGACCCGGCCGGCCGGGATGTCGAGGACGGCGGCGATGGGGGCGGGGGTGGCGAAGGTCTGCATCTCGATCTCCTGTGTCTCGTTGTTTCCGATGTGCAAAAAGCTACGTTGCGTTTCCAGATCTCGGCAACGAGTTCGTTGCGACGAGAGTGAGAAACTGCAGCTCAAAGCCGCAAGATCGTTGCAACCGGCTCTAGATCTAACGCAACGCGCGTTGCAATGAAGTGCGGGTGAACGCTATGCTGGAAGGCATGCCAGGAGGTCGACTCACCCAGCAGGAACGCCGCCAGATCGCCATCGGGCTCGCGGACGGTCTCGCCTACGCGGAGATCGCGCGCGGCCTCGACCGGCCGACGTCGACGATCACGCGCGAGGTCATGCGCAACGGCGGCCCGGCCGGGTACAAGGCCGACATCGCCCAGCTCACCACCGAACGCCGGGCCCAGCGCCGCAAGCAGGCGACGCCGCGCAGAAGCCAAGCGCCCCAACGGGCCGACGGCCGCGACCCCGAAGCCGTGCGGGCGTTCGAGGAGGTGTTCGCGGGCATCTTCATCGGCCAGGGCCTGCCGAAGATGCCGGCGAAAGCGCTGGCCAGCCTCTACGCCACCGACGAGGGCAGCCTCACCGCGTCAGAACTGGTGGCACATCTGCAGGTCAGCCCGGCATCGGTCTCCAAAGCCGTGGCGTACCTGGAAAGTCAGGGCCTGATCGGCCGCGTGCGCGACGACCGCCGCCGCGACCGGTACGTCGTCGACGAGGGTGACATCTGGTACCAGTCGATGATCGCGAGCGCCGCCGGCACGACGACGCTCGCCGAGGCCGCCCGCACCGGCGTGAGCAGCCTCGGGCCAGGCACGCAGGCAGCGACCAGGCTGGAGAACATCGCGCGGTTCCTGGACTTCGTGAGCGAGAGCATCGTGCGGGCCGCCGAACAGGCCCGCGACATCCTGCACCCCAAGAGCTAGACCCGCACCGCCACGGCCACGCCCTGCCCGACCCCGACGCAGGCCGCCGCGATGCCGATGCCGCCACCTCGTGCCCGCAGGTGGCGGCACACGTCGACGATCACGCGAGGCATCGACGCACCGAGCGGGTGGCCGTACGCGATCGCGCCGCCGTGGACGTTGACCTTCTCCTTGTCGATCTCGGGAAGGTGGTGCACCACCGACAACGCCATCGCCGCGAACGCCTCGTTGATCTCCCACAACGCGACGTCCGAAGCCTCGATGTGCAGGCGCTTCAACAGTTTCCGGATCGCCGACACGGGCGCGACGGTGAACCGGTGCGGCTCCTCGCCGGTGGTCGCCGACCCGAGCACCTCACCGAGCGGTTCCACCCCCAACTCGGACGCAATCGCCTCCGTGCCGAGCAAAGCGGCGAGAGCACCGTCGTTCAGAGGCGACGCGTTGCCGGCCGTCACCGACCCGTTCTCGGAGAACGCGGGCTTGAGCTTCGCGAGCTTCTCGATGCTGGTGTCCGCGCGGACGTTCTCGTCGCGCCGGATCGCCGTTCCGTCCGGCAACTGCACGGGAAACGCGAACCCCTCGTGCACACCGGCATCCCAAGCCGCCGCCGCACGACGGTGCGAGCGCAACGCGAAGTTGTCCATCTGCTCGCGCGTGATCCCGAGCTCCACAGCCACGTTCTCGGCCGCCAGCCCCAACGGCACGGTGTAGTGCTTGGGCATGCGCGGGTTCACCAGCCGCCAGCCCAGCGCCGTCGACACGGTCTCCAGGCGGTCCGGGAACGCCTTGTCCGGCCGTGCCGTCACGAATGGCGCCCGCGACATCCCCTCGACCCCGCCCGCGACGATCAGGTCGGCGTCCCCGGTGATCAACGCCCGCGCGCCCTGGATGATCGACTCCCCACCCGACGCGCACAGCCGGTTCAGCGTCACGCCCGGCACGGAGACCGGCAGCCCCGCCAGCAACGCGGCCATGCGGGCGACGTTGCGGTTGTCCTCGCCGGCCCCGTTCGCGTCGCCCAGCAGCACGTCGTCGATGCGCGCCAGGTCGAGTGACGGGTAGCGGCGCAGCAGGTCGACGATCGGCAGCGCCGCGAGGTCGTCCACCCGGATGCCGGACAGACCTCCCCGGTACCTGCCGAACGGCGTGCGGGCGGCGTCGATGATGAGTGCGCGGGCCATACCCCCATCTTGGGGGCAATCACGGTTTCAGCAAAAAGGGGACGTAACCCGTCTCGGGGTGCACCTCTGAGTCGGTGCTGAAGGCCTTCACCTCGATGGCGTGCGCCCCAGCGCTCATCCCTGTGGCGTTGAGTGAAATCCGCCACCGGCCCGCCGCGGACGGTCCGTCGGCGGTCGTCGGCACTGTCGCGATGTGGTTGCCGTCGAGCCTGACCTCGAACCCGGCGAGCCCCGCGACGGACGCGTCGAGCGCCGCGATCCGCACCTCCAGCACCACCCGGCCGCGGTTGAAGGCGGCGCCGTTCTCGACGGGCTGGCCGCTCGCGTCCAGCATCTCCGGGACGGGGTCCGCGAGCGTCGGCTTGGCGTCGACCAACGGGGTGCCGGGCTGGCGTTGCGGGGTGGCCTTCGAGCCGGTGAGTTCGACGTCGGTGTGCGTGATCTGGATGCGTTCCGGCGTGTCCAGCTGGACGTTCACGTTGTCGGTGAACGCCTCCCTGGGCAGGTCGGCGACGGCGGGGTACTCCGCGCCCGGCTTCCACGGCGTGCCCTCGACGGCCGGGCGCAGCGGCACCGCGACGCCGTTGACCTTGATCGACGTGAGGGGCGGGCTCTCGCGGGACGGGATCATCGCGATGCGCAGCTGACCTGCGGTGACGTCCGGGATCGGGTGGGCGCTGGTGGCGGCGGGACCGTCCACGCGCACCTGCGGCGTCGGGCCCGTGCTCGGCACGTCGGCCTTGGCGGTGCGGTAACCGACGAGGTCGATGCCGGCGCGGATCCGGTCTCCCGCCAGCGCCGCGACGCCGATCAACGCCGTCGCCTCACGCCACTGCGGCACGAACGGCGAGGTGGCGACGACCTCGCCGTTGCGCAGGACCCTGGTGCCCTCGGCGGTCAGCGCGATCTCCCACAGCACGCTCACCCCCGGCACGGCGGGCGGGATGGCCTTGACCGCGGTGCCGTCCGGGGTGAGTTCGACGATCGAGTTGCCGGAGTTGTCGGTCGAGACCGTGGCGCGCACTGTGTTCGGCGGCACCGGCTCGCCCTGCACGCTGACCGGGCCCGGCACGAGGTCGAGCAGCAGCTTGCCGCCGGTGCTCGGGGCGTCGGTCTCGACGGCCAGCCTGCTCTCACCGTCGGCGCGAACGAACGGTGTGCGCGACCGGAGCGTCACGGCACGGGTCCCGCAACTGCTGCTGATGATCAGCCGCTTGGTGTCCTCGCCGTCGCCCGAGGTCGCACGGGCGCAGTCGGTGCGCTTGGAGAGCCTCCAACGCTGGAGGTCGGGTTCGTCGGTCGCGTCGAAGCGGTCGGCGTAGGTGTACTCGGTGCGGTCCGCCTGCGGGCTCGCGGTGGCCTTCGCGGGCTGGGAGCGCTGGCCGAACTCGTCCACCGCGCGGATCTCGACGTCGACGGGCCGGTCGTTGTCCAGTCCGTTCAGCTGGGTTCCTGGCCTGGTCACGAGCTTGACGCCGCCTGCCCAGCGCACCTCGTACGCGGGCGCGTCGCCGGTCCAGGAGAGCCGCAGCCGGTGGTTGCCGGGATCGGCTTTGACGCTCGCCGGGACCTTCGGCCTGGTCTGCGGTCCGGGCACGAGCAGCTGGTCGGACGCGTACGGCTTGAGCTTCGTCGGCGGGGGAGGTGCGGACGGCAAACCGTCGCTCCCGCCGGTGTCGCGGAGCACGATCACGCCCGCCACCAGCGCGAGGCCCACGACGGCGAAGGCGACCCGCTTCATAGCGGTCACGCTAAGGCGTTCACCCCAGCTCGAACACGGTTTCCGCGATAACGGGTTCGCCACCGTCCGCCGGAAGGACGCTGAGCTTGAGCCGAGCGTTCGACCCGGCGGGCAGCGCGGCCGCGTCGATCCAGAACTCGTGCCTGCCGGGGACGCCCTGTCCCTGTTCGTTCGTGGGCAGCGCGACGATCCGCCGACCGTCGAGTTCCAGTTCGATGCCGCGGTGACCGATGGCGTTGACTTCGGCCGTGACGAGCACACGGCCGTTGCGTGCCAACGGTTGCGGAGGCTTGGTGCCGTCCTCGTGCATGACGTGCAGGCGTGGCCCGCCGGTCTTGAGGCCCGCCGGCCGGTCGGTGAGGCGGGGAAGCGCGCCGGGGCGGCTCTCGGGCTTGCGGATGACCACGAGCTGGGCGTCCTGGGCCGGGGCGATCGAGCGGACCTTGAGGGGCAGGTCGGTGACCGTGTTGCCGCGGACCAGCTTCACGGCGACCGCGTCCGGCGGCAGTTCGACCCCCTGGGTGAGGGGCAGGACCTCGGCGGGCACGACCCGTTCGGGCACGCCACCGACACCGAACGCGTCCAGGAACCCGCCGCCGTCGATGCGCACGCGCGGGTGCACCAGCCGTTCCTTGATCGCGACGGGTTCGTAGGCGACGACGACGCCGTCTCGCAGCGCCACCACGGCGTCCGGGAGCACCCGCATCTCCCACCGGTGCCGCACGCCCGCGACGAGCCCGGTCATGGGGGCGTCGCCGAGCGCGATCTGCTTGCCGGTGCGGGGGAGTTCGGGGTCGGCGATGATCCGCGTGCCCTGCGTGGTGACGTCGAGGCTGACCGCGCCCTTCGGTTGCGCGTCCGTCTCCTTGAGGTACTGGTGGGGGTCGGGCAGCAGGGTCAGCCTGACGTGGCTCGACTCGACGGCGCCCGCGACGCTGATGATCGCCCGCCCCGTTGCCCCGTCGGCCGCCGGAACGCCGAACCGCAGGGGCGTGTTGGACTGGAACGCCGCCATCGGGCAGTCGACGTCGATGCGCTTCGTCGTACCGAACGGCCGCAGCCCGAGGCACTCCGGTTCCGCCTCGACGCGCCACTTGCGCGGGTCGAGCGACTCCGGCCCGTCGAACCTGTCCGTCTGGCCGACCAGCAGGTCGTCCCACTTGTCGTCGTAGACGTCCTTGGGTCGTGCGGCGATCTTGAGCGGCTCACTGCGCTTGCCCGTCGCGCTGACCGCCCGGATCTCGACCTGCGTCTGCTCGTCGGGGTTCAGGCCGGGCAACTCCACCTCGGGCGTGGGCACGAGCTGCTCGTTGCCGTTCCAACGCACCTCGTAGGCGGACGCGGACCCGTTCCACGCGATCTGCAGCGCGTCCACGTCCAGCGCCTGGGCCCTGGCGTTCGCGGGCTTCGTCGGCTCCTGCGAGGCCACGACCTCGACGCCGTCAGCGACTTCCTTCTTCAGCGTGTCCGGCGCGTCCCCGCTCCGAAGTGCCACGACGGCACCGACGACGAGCGCGAGACCACCGAGCCCACCGGCGAGCGTCCGTCGATCCACCCGGCGACCCTACGACGTTTCCGCGTGGGCGGTGCTGCCGTTCAGCCCAACCACCCGTCCACCACGCGACCCGAGATTCCGGAGCGCGGCCAACGCCCCCGGCTTGGTCAGATCGATCATGACCGGTGTCCTGTTCGGCTGGTTGACCAGCGCGTTCCGCCCCGCGTGCCCAGCCTCGATCGTCTTGGCGAGCCCACCGGTGGACGCCAACGACCCGCGCGCCGCCCCCAGCCGTCCGAGCGCGTCGTCCACAGCCATGAGGAGGGCGTCCCGATTCCCCTCGCACATCGCCCGAACGAGCTCGGGCCGACTGCCCGCAACACGCGTCCCGTCCCCGAAGCTCCCGGCCGCCAACGCCATCGCGAGCGGCCCGCCATCAGCCCCGACAGCAGCCAGGATCGCCGCCATGATGTGCGGCAGATGACTGATCCGCGCGACCGCCTCGTCGTGCTCCTCAGGAGTCGTAGGCACCACGTGCGCCCCAAGATCCAACGCGAGCTGAACGACGTCGTTGAGGTGGTCGTCCGCCTCCTCAGGCGTCACCACCCACGCCGCGTTCTGGAAGAGGTCCGCAGTCCCCGCGTCCCACCCGCTCCGACTCGTCCCGGCCATCGGATGCCCACCGACGAACCGCGTGTCCGGCGCATACCGGTGCACGGCGTCGTGGACGGGCCCCTTGACGCTCGTGACGTCAGTCAGGCGGGTGCCGGCGGGCACCTTCCGCAGCAGGTCAGGCAGTGCGGGCAACGGCACCGCGAGCACCACCAGCGCCTCGGGGTCGCGGCCGAGAGCCTCGTCGACGCTCACGACGTCGAAGCCCTCAGCCCGTGCCTTCTCCGCGTCCTCTTTGCTCGCCGTCGCACCCCACACCGTGCGCCCGGCAGCCTTGGCGGCCCGCAGCACGGAGCCGCCGATCAGTCCCAGTCCGATCACGCACACGTCTCGCACGGCGCCCATCATTCCGTGCGACGCGTACCTGCTCCTAAGACGGCCCGGTCAGGCGTTGCAGCACGGTCACGGCGCCCCGCCAGCTCAGCCTGGTGACGACTGTGACGCCGGCGACAGCGGCGAGCGCGACCAG
This sequence comes from Lentzea sp. JNUCC 0626, assembly GCF_043632865.1. Classification (NCBI taxonomy): domain Bacteria; kingdom Bacillati; phylum Actinomycetota; class Actinomycetes; order Pseudonocardiales; family Pseudonocardiaceae; genus Lentzea; species Lentzea sp. JNUCC 0626. The sequence continues at coordinate 6,979,996 of NZ_CP171635.1, read as the reverse complement.
GAGCGCCGTGTGCGGCTCCTGGCCACGTTCGATCAGCCAGAGGTTCGTCAGCGGAGGGCGTCCAGCGCGAACGCCGCGTACATCGCCACCCCGTGCTCCATCGCGGCCTCGTCGAACAGCACCCGGTTCGAGTGGTTCGGTGCCGCGTCGTCCAACTCGATCCCGCGCGGACAAGCCCCGAGGAACGCCAACGCCCCCGGCACCCGCTGCAACACGTACGAGAAGTCCTCGGCACCCATCAACGGGTCCAGCATGGGCTCGCTCCACGAGGCACCCATCGCCGCAGCCGCCAGATCCACGACGTGCGAGCCCACGACGTCGTCGTTCACCGTCACCGGGTACCCAGGCACGATGCTGACCTCGGCGTGACACCCGTAGGCCGCCGCCGTGTGCTTGACGGCCTGCTTGAGTTCGCGGTGCACGAGCGTGCGCGTCTCCTCGGACAGCGTGCGGATCGTCCCGTCCAGCGTCGCCACCTCGGGGATGATGTTCGTGGTCGTGCCGGCGTTGATCTGCGCGACCGTCACCACCGCGGGCTGGTGCACGCTCACCCGCCGGCCCAGCATCGTCTGGATCGCCCCGACCATCGCCGCCGCCGCGGGCACCGGGTCGAGGGCGTTGTGCGGCATCGCGCCGTGGCCGCCGCGGCCCTTCACGTGCACGTGGAACGTGTCCGCGGACGCCATCATCGGGCCCGGCCGGCACGTGACGACCCCCGACTTCATGGTCGAGGTGATGTGGAGCGCGAACGCCTTCTCCACGCCGTCATCGAGCAGGCCCTCTTCGATCATGTACCGGGCGCCGTGGTGGCCCTCCTCGCCCGGCTGGAACATGAAGAGCACGCGGCCTTTCAGCGCGTCGCGCCGGTCCGCCAGCAGGCGCGCGGACGAGGCCAGCATCGCCACGTGCGTGTCATGCCCGCAGGCGTGCATGTTGCCGTCCACTTCGGACGCGAAGGGCAGGCCCGTCTCCTCCTGCAGCGGCAGGCCGTCCATGTCGCCGCGCAGCAGCACCGTCGGGCCCGGCTGGTCGCCCTCGAGCACCGCCACGACGGAGGTCGTCGACTCGCCCTTGGTGATCTTCAACGGCAGCCCGTCCAACGCGTGCAGGATCGCCGCCTGCGTCTTGGGGTTCTGCAGCCCCTGCTCGGGCTGCTTGTGGATCTGCCGTCGCAGCGCCACCGTGCGGGGCTGCAGCGAGCGAGCCCCTTCGAGCAGTCCGGCGAGACGGGGGTCCGGCGTAGTTGTGCTCATCTACCGATGGTGCCACCACCTCGGCTACCGGGAAGGTCGTCTGGGCCCTACGGTGTGCACATGACACAGCAGGAGCCGGTCAACGGCTTCGCGGTCGCGGTGGTCCGGGAGGACGGCCGCTGGCGGTGCAGCAGGATGGACAGCTCCGCGCTGTCGGAGCTGGACGCGGCGATCACACAGCTGCGCCAACTGAGGTCGACCGGAGCCGTGTTCGGGCTCCTCGCCGTCGACGACGAGTTCTTCATCATCCTCCGCCCCGTACCGGGAGGCGTGGCGCTGCTGCTGTCCGACGCGGCCGCCGCCCTCGACTACGACATCGCGGCGGACGTCCTCGACCTCCTGCGCGTCGAACCTCCCGACGAGGAGGACAACGACATCTGGCCAGAAGGCGACCTGGGCATCCTCGCGGACCTGAGCATGCCGTCGGGCGAACTCCAGATCATCGTCGACGAGGTCGACCTCTACCCGGACGAGCAACTCCAGATGATCGCCCAGCGCATCGGCTTCATCGACGAGCTCACGAAGCTGCTCGACACGATCCAAGCGTGATCTCCTCCGAGAACATGATCAGGGCCGCGCTGAAGGCGGCAGCGGCGTCCGGCACCGACGTCCCGATCGGCGCCGTCGTCTTCGCCCCGGACGGCACCGTCCTCGCCGAGGCCTGCAACGCCCGCGAGGCCCTCGGCGACCCCACCGCCCACGCCGAAATCCTCGCCCTGCGCGAGGCAGCCCAGAACTACGGCGACGGCTGGCGCCTCGACGGCTGCACCCTCGCCGTCACCCTCGAACCGTGCACGATGTGCGCCGGCGCGCTGGTGCTCGCCCGTGTCTCCCGTCTCGTCTTCGGCGCCTGGGAGCCCAAAACCGGCGCCGTGGCCTCGCTGTGGGACGTCGTGCGCGACCGCCGGCTCAACCACCGGCCCGAGGTCCAAGGCGGCGTGCTCGAGCAGGAGTGCGCTGACCTGCTGGAACGCTTCTTCCGGACCCAGCGTTAAACCGCTTTGGACGGCTGTGTATTGTTCTTATCGGTGGCGTGTCCGAGCGGCCGAAGGAGCACGCCTCGAAAGCGTGTGAGGTGCAAGCCTCCGTGGGTTCAAATCCCACCGCCACCGCTGACGAAGGGCCCCGGAGCAATCCGGGGCCCTTCTTGCGTCTTCAGTCGAGGCCCGCGACGACCACGGTCAGCGTGCCGGCGCCGATCAACACGAACTCGCTGAACTCGAACAGCACACCACCCCAGTCGTGCTGTGCCTGCTCGCCGAGGTCCCGAAGCCGGTAGACCCGGTCCGCCGCGTGCAGCTGCCGGTACACGCCCTCCATTGCGTCGAACACCCAGTCCGGGTGCGGGACCCCGGTCGCCCACGCTCGCAGTTCCGCCTCGGCGGCGGCAGCCTCGACCAGCTCGTAGCTGTCGACCGAGATGCGGTCCCGCCAGTACGGTCCGTGCCTGGTCGTGTCTTCGCCGGGGTCGCCGCCCGCGTAATCGTGCCCGAACCGCTCGTGCTCGATCATCGCCACGAGCGCGCGCTGGTCGTCGACTGCGGGGAGGTCGTAGTGGTCGATGTAGACCCACTCGTAACTGCCGTCCTTGAAGTTGATGAACTCGGTCCTGGCGTAGGTCAGCGTCATCAGACCCTCACCGTCTCGAGGAACGTGCGCAGCAGCTTCTTGTCCCCGGTCACCTCACTGCGAGCGGGGATGCGCCGCCCCACCAGGATCAGCACGAGATCGGCGATCGGCGCCCGCACGTACACCGAGCACCGCACCTTCGTGTCCCGCAGCGCCACCGGCACGTCCCCGCTCAGGTCGACGGTCCACCGGGGCGAGTAGTCGTAGTCGGACGCGAAGAACCGCAGTTTGTGTCCCTGCCCCAGCAACGGCCCGAGCGCGGCACGGCGTTGGTTCAGGATCGGACCCATCCACTCGTACAGGCCGTCCCACGCCACGTCCAGGTTGATCGAGAACGGCATTCCAAGCGCGTTGAACGCCTCGTAGCGGTGCATCCACGTCTCGTGTGCGATCCGGCGCGACCAGTACCGCGGACCGGACTCACCAGGAACGAGCACGGCAACGTCGTCGAGGCCCGCCGCTTCGTGCATCGCCTTCTCGAAGAGTTCGACGCCCTCCAGCAGCCACGGGCCCAGCTCCGCAGCCGACTCGCCCGCGATGCCCTCGACGGAATGGCTGAGCGAACGGTCCGCGGTCGGCACGCGTTCCCTGACCAGGTGCTCGATCCACCTGTGCGTGAACCCGAGGTGGCGCAGCAACTGGTTGAGCGTCCAGCCGGGAGACGTCGGCACCGGCGCGCTCAGGTCCGCACCGTCGAGGGCCGTGACCAGCGCGGAAGTCTCCGAAACAGCTGTCGTGAGCCGCTGTGTGTAGCTCAACATCCCCATGGCCGAGAACGTACGCGGTTCACGTACTTGACCACTGCCTGAGAGCTGACTGTCGACTCCGCACAAAAGGTTGATACTTCAACCTCTGCTCGGTAGAGGTTGTCGACGGGCGCACGTCGATCTACCTCGAAGGAGCGAAGGATGCGCAACGCGTTGACCCGCACCGCGATCGGCCTCGTGGCTGCCGCGGCGCTCGCCGGAGGGGCGGCCCTTCCTGCGGCCGCCACGCCCGCGGACCCCGAGACCGGGTTGTCGTTCTACGTCTACAAGGAATGGAAGTTCGTCGCGAACTTCCCGCAGCCCGACACCGGCTGCCACCTCTTCCCGAAGGGCGCTGACCTCCTCGTCGGCTGGAGCGGCCTGGAGAACGTCCGCGCCTACTCCTCGCCCGACTGCACCGGGCAGTACGCGTCGCTCGGCACGCTGCGCAGCGTCGTCTCGAGTTACGTGTCGTTCAGCACCGAGTAAGGCGCCCACGGCAGCGGGCCCTCGCGAAGGGCCCGCTGTTCCGTCAGAACCTCACGCGCTCCAGCATCAGGTCCAGCAGCGCGCGGTCGCCGAACACCTCCAGCCCGTCCACCGGCCGGCGGCGGTACACGGTCAGCACCAGATCGACGACGGGGCCGCGCAGAGCTACCGACGCCTTCGCGTGCCCCTCCTCGACCACCGGCGCGGGGCCGGTGAGATCGATCACGAACTCCGCCTCGACGTCCGTCGCGTGCAGGTGCACGGTGCCGCTGCCGACGAGCGCCTCGGTCTCCGACGGCCACCGGGTGAAGGCGTACGGCAGTGCGAGACCGGTCCACTCGCGCAGCGTGTCCTGCGCGATCTCCTGGTCCAGCTCGAACGGCACGCCCAGGGCGTCGCACGCGTCCCACCTGTGGATCACGGTCTCGTGCGTCATCCTGCGCGACCACACTCGCGGGCCCGGATGACCGGCCATCGGCGCGATCATCTCGTCCGGGTCGACCTCGCGCAGCACCTCCGCGAGCGAGGCCGCCCCCTCCCGCAGCCAGGGGATGAGGACGGTCGACGACTCACCCACATACGACGACAGGAGCTGTGCGCCGTTGCGGGAGAAGTCGATCTCCGGAAGTCTGTCCCGCAGCATCGAGTCGGCCCAGCGGTGTGCGTGGCCGACGTGACGCAGCAGTTGGTTGAGAGTCCACTCCGGCGTCGACGGGACCTGAATGCCCAGGTCAGCGTCGGTCAGAGCAGAGACCAGCTGTTCGGTTTGGTTGACGATCTCAGCGCAGCGGCGCTCGTAGCTCGGAATCCCCACACGCCCAAATGTAGGGACGCCGACCGGTGCCTGGGAGGGGTCCACTGGCCGGCGTTCCGAAATCGAGCATACACCATGATCGAACACTTGTTCGAGTGATGTTTGATGGGCCAACTGGTTAACCGTTAGTAACAACGGCTACCAAAGCTCACTCGATCGAGGAAAGATGCGTCGGTCCGCCGCATCCCCTGGAGGAAGTCTTGAGACCCACCCTGCCCGTCGTCGGAACAGCGGTGGCGGCACTCGTCCTCGCCGCCGTCCCCGCCGTCGCCGCACCCAGCACCGACGCGTTGATCTCCGAGGTCTACGGAGGCGGCGGCAACTCCGGCGCCACGCTGACCAACGACTTCGTCGAGCTCGCCAACAAGGGCACGACCCCGGTCTCCGTCGACGGCTTCAGCGTCCAGTACATCTCGGCCAGCCCCGGCGCGAGCACGCAGTGGGGCGTCACCCCGCTGACCGGTTCGATCGCGCCCGGCAAGACCTACCTGGTCGCCGAGGCCAAGGGCACCGGCGGCACGGTCGCGCTGCCGACCCCGGACGCCACCGGCACCATCGCCATGAGCGCCACCGGCGGCACCATCGCGCTGGTCAGCGGCACCACGGCGCTCACCTGCAAGACGGCCGTGGACTGCGCGGCCGACACGCGGATCAAGGACCTGGTCGGCTTCGGCACGGCGGCCGTCCGCGAGGGCACCGCGACGGCTGCCCTGACCAACACGACCTCGGCGTCGCGCAAGGCAGGCCTGCCGGACACCGACGACAACTCCGCCGACTTCACGACCGGCGCCCCCAGCCCGGTCAACTCCAAGGGCGAGACCACCCCGGGCGGCGGCGACCCGGACCCCGACCCGGAGGACCCCACCCCCGGCGACAAGCGCATCCGCGACATCCAGGGCGTCACGCGCGTCTCGCCGCTGGTCGGCCAGAAGGTCACCAACGTCCCCGGCGTCGTCACCGGCACGCGCGCCACGGGTGACCGCGGCTTCTGGATCCAGGACACCGCCCCGGACAACGACCCGCGCACCAGCGAGGGCGTCTTCGTCTACACCGGCGGCACCGCGCCGACCGTGGCCGTCGGCGACAGCGTCGTCGTGAGCGGCACGATCGCCGAGTACCGGCCGGGCGGTGAGACGGGCTCCCTGCAGACCCTCACCGAGATCACCACGCCCACCACGATCACGGTCTCCAAGGGCAACCCCGTGCCGACGCCGGTCGTCGTGAAGAACGTCCCCGCGGCCTACCTGCCCGCGCCCGGCGGCAGCATCGAACAGCTCCCGCTGGAGCCGGCGAAGTACGGCCTCGACTACTTCGAGTCGCTCGAGGGCACGCTCGTCCAGGTCGACGACGCGCGCGTCGTAGGCCCGTCGAACACGTTCGGCGAGGTGTGGGTGACCGTCAACCCGGCCGAGAACAAGAACCTGCGCGGCGGCACCACCTACCCGAGCTACGACCAGCAGAACAGCGGTCGCCTGAAGATCAAGACCGCGGGCACGCTGCCCGCCGCGAACGTCGGTGACGTGTTCGCCGGCGCGACCGTCGGTGCCATGGAGTACACGAACTTCGGCGGTTACACGCTGGCCGCGCTGAACCTCGGCCAGCACGCGTCGTCCAACCTGCAGCGCGAGATCACCGCGCAGCAGAAGGAGTCCGAGCTCTCGGTCGCGACCTACAACGTCGAGAACCTCGACCCGTCCGACCCGCAGGAGAAGTTCGACCGGCTCGCGGACGGCGTCACGACCAACCTGCGCAGCCCGGACGTTGTTGTCCTGGAAGAGATCCAGGACAACAACGGCGCCACCAACGACGGCGTCGTCGCGGCGGACCAGACGCTGCAGAAGTTCTCCGACACGATCTTCGCCAAGGGCGGCCCGCGCTACCAGTGGCGCCAGATCGACCCGGAGAACCTCAAGGACGGCGGCGAGCCCGGCGGCAACATCCGCGTCGGCTTCTTCTTCAACCCGCAGCGGGTGTCCTTCGTGGACCGTCCGGGCGGCGACTTCAAGACGCCCGTCCAGGTCGTGAAGAAGAACGGCCGCGCCACGCTTTCCGTTTCGCCGGGCCGCATCGACCCGCTGAACGACGCGTGGGCCAGCAGCCGCAAGCCGCTCGCCGGCGAGTTCAAGTTCCGCGGCCGCACGGTCTTCGTCGTCGCGAACCACTTCAACTCCAAGGGCGGCGACGAGGCCATCCACGGCCGCTTCCAGCCGCCGAACCGCACGTCCGAGGTGCAGCGCGCCAAGCAGGCCGCGTCGCTGAAGACGTTCACGGAGCAGATCCGCGCGATCGACAAGGGCGCCAACGTGGTGCTCGCGGGTGACCTGAACGACTACCAGTTCTCGCCCGCGCTGAAGACGCTGACCGGCGACGGCAACCTCAAGGCGCTGATCGACACGCTGCCCGTCAACGAGCGGTACAGCTACGTCTTCGAGGGCAACTCGCAGACGCTCGACCACCTCGTGATGAGCAAGAACATCACGCGCTTCAGCTACGACGTGGTCCACATCAACGCGGAGTTCGCCGACCAGGCGAGCGACCACGACCCGCAGATCGTCCGCGCCCGCCCGTCCACGGGTGACGCGAACGTCGACAAGATCGTCTTCGCGATCGAGGACATCCTCGACTGCCTGAAGAAGTAGGCACGGCACCAGGTGGCCGCTACCTCAGGAGTCTTCCCTCCGAGGTGGCGGCCACTTTCGCGACCACCATCTCCGCGAATACGGCGGCGTGGAGCGCGGTGACGGCAGGGGACTGGGCCTCGGCGATCTGCTTCGCCCGGGCCGTGAGCTCGTGCCTGGCCCCGCCGAACACCTTGTGCACGGCGTTCACGGCGTGCAGCAACGAGATCAGCGTCCCGCTGCGAAAGTCCTGAGCCCGATGCCCGAACAGCACGCTGCCGGTCGCCGCGCGCACCTCGCTCACCGCCGCAGCGTTCTGGATCACGAAGCCGCCGAACACCTGCTTGCGCGCGGTCAGCACTCCGCGCGCCTCCAGTCCCGCCAACACGTTGTCCCGCACGAACCTGCGGATCCGCGGCACGGCCCGGCGCGGCGTCAGCGGTGCCTGCAACCGCGTCAGCGACTCGTGCAGGAACGGGTGCGCCAACGGTGTCGGATCGATGATCCGCAGCTGCCCCGCGTGCGAGTCGTACCCGAGCCGTCCGGACTGCAGCAGTTCGGCCAGCACGCCGCCCGAGAGCGCGTTCGTGACGGTCTCCGGCCCGGCGAGCGCCTGACCGGTGTGCTCGTCGACGAACAGCAGCAGGAGATCCTCGGGCAGCAACGTCACTCTCCGGACGCGGCGGCCGTGGCGGCGGCGGTCACCCCGGCCTGGATCGCTTCCACCGCACGGCGAACGGCGTCGCCCGCCCAGTTGCCGCGCGCGATCTCCTTGGCCCGTCGCTTGATCTCGCGCTTGTCACCGGGGAACACCTTGTGCACGGCGTCCACCGCGTACAGCAACGTGATCAGCGACCCGATGCGTGCATCCGCACCCCGATACCCGTGCACGACCTCGCCGACGGCCTTGCGCAGCTTCTCCGCGCCGGCCTCGTCGACGATCGGGTAGCTCTTCGCGGGGAAGATCCCGAGCACCTTGCGCGGCTCGACCCGGATCGTGCCGTGGTCCTGCAACTGCCGGATCACGTTGTCGTACAAGCGCTTCCGCACCCGCTCGACCGCCGACTGCGGCCGCAGCGGCTTGGTCAGCAGGCCGAGCGCGTGGTCGGCCACCGGGTCGTTCAGCGGCGACGGATCGACGACCTGCATCTTCTTGCCGTTGGGCTCGAACGCGACGCGCCCCGCCTCCACGAGCTCGATCAGCACGGCACCCGCGAGCGCGTTCTCCGCCGCCGACCCGCTGACGTGCAGCCGCCCGGTCTCCGCGACGATGAACAACACCATCAGATCTCTGTGCAGCATCAGCTCGAACCCCCGCCCGTCGCCGCCGTTGCCGCCGTCGAGGCCACCACGGCCGCGATGACCGCGGCGTGCACCGCTTCCAACGCCTTCTTCACGGCGTCGCCCGCCCAGTTGCCGCGCGCGATCTCCTTGGCGCGCGCGTTCATCTCGCGCTTGTCGCCGTTGAAGACCTTGTGCAGCGCCTTCACCGCGTACAGCAAGGAAATCAGCGCGCCCGTCCGGTCGTCCGGCGCCGCGTACCCGAGGGCCACGTTCCCGACCCGGTCGCGGATCTCGCTGACCGCACCAGAATCGTTGATCACGTACTTCTTCGACGGGAAGATCCCGAGCTTCCTGGTCTTCTCGACCGTCAGCACACCACGGCCTTCGAGCTGCGCCATCACGTTGTCCCGCACGTGGGTCCGCAGCCGCTCCACCGCGCGCTGCGGCTTCATGGGCTTGTCGATGCGAGACAACGACTCCTGCAGGAACTCGCTGCGCAACGGCGTCGGGTCGACCACCGCGAGCTTCTTGCCGTCCGCCTCGAACGCCACCCGCCCCGAGTTCACGAGCTCCAGCAGCACGGCCCCGGCCAGCGCGTTGTTGATCGACGTCGAGTCCATCAGCACGCGTCCGTCGGTCTCGTCGATGAACAGCAGCATCAGGTCTTCAGGCAACATGTACCCACGGTAGTTGCTCATCGCCGCCTCCTCAGGACGAAGCGGCAGCCGCGGCCGCGCGCCTTGCCCGGATCGCCTTCTTCACCGCGTCACCGGCCCACTCGTCGCGGGCGATCTCCTTGGCGCGCGCGTTCATCTCGCGCTTGTCGCCGTTGAAGACCTTGTGCAGCGAGTGCGACCGCACCGAGGAGATCCCGAGAACTTTGGTCCGCTCCACCGTGAGCACGCCACGAGCCTCAAGCCGCGCCATCACGTCCCGCCGCACGTGCCTGCGCAGCAGCAGCGCGGCCCCGGCGAGCGCGTGCTCGACCGACGAGGCGTCCGCGCGCACGCCACCGGCCACCTCGTCGAGGAACAGGAGCATCAGGTCTTCGGGCAGCATGTCCCCACAACGCGCGAAGGGCGCCGGACGTTGAACGTCCGGCGCCCTTCTTCAGCGAGCGGAGGATACGGGATTTGAACCCGTGAGGGGGTGAACCCAACACGATTTCCAGTCGTGCGCACTAGGCCGCTATGCGAATCCTCCGTGGAGAACCTTACCGGACGGGTGTTCCGGGGCCCAAAACGGGGGTCGCCGAAAAAAGTTCGGCGACCGTGTCGATCTGGCGGGTGCCCGCTCGTCGTGATCCCGTAAGACCGGACCGAGGAGGGCAAACGTGAAGTACATGCTGTTGATCTACGCGGCCTCTGACCAGCAGGCGAGCTGCACCGTCGAGGACTGGATCGCCTACGAGAAGGAGATGAAGGACGCGGGCGTCCTGGTCTCCGGCCACTCCCTGGCGGACCTCGTCACCGCCACCACCGTCCAGGTCGGACCGGACGGCAGGCGCAGCGTCACCGACGGACCGTTCGCGGAGACCCGGGAGGTGCTCGGCGGCTACGACATCATCGACGTGCCCGACCTCGACGCCGCGCTGGAGTGGGCCGCGAAGTGCCCTGGGTCGCGGGACGGCGGGGCCGTGGTGGTCAGGCCGATCGCCGAGTTCGACTTCTGAGCCGATGAACGTCGAGCAGGTGTTCCGGGAGGAGCGCGGCCGGCTGCTCGCCACCCTGGTCAAGCGCTTCGGCGACCTCGACCTGGCCGAGGAGGTCACCTCCGACGCCATCGAGGCGGCGCTGCGGCACTGGCCGGTGGACGGGGTGCCGGACCGGCCCGGCGCGTGGTTGCTCACGACCGCGCGCCGCAAGGCCGTCGACCGGTTGCGGCGGGATCAGGTGCACGCGGCGCGGCTCGCGATCCTCCAGGTCGAGGTGGATCGGGCGGATCCGCCGGTGGGTGACTCGCTGCCGGACGAGCGGCTGGAGTTGTTCTTCACGTGCGCGCATCCCGCGCTCGCGGAGGAGGATCGCGGCGCGCTCGTGTTGCGGTGTCTGGCCGGGTTCACGACGCCCGAGGTCGCGCGGGCCTACCTGGTGCCGGTTCCGACCATGCAGCAACGGATCGTGCGCGCGAAGAAGAAGATCAGCCAAGCGCGCATCCCGTTCCGCGTGCCGGATCCGCACGAGCTCCCGGAACGCCTGCCCGGCGTGCTGCAGGCCGTCTACTCGATCTTCACCGAGGGGTACGCGGCGCAGCGCGGCGATCTCGCCGAGGAGGCCGTCAGGCTGGCCAGGATCCTGCTCGGGCTGCTGCCCGAACGGGAGGTCGCCGGGCTGCTGGCGTTGATGTTGCTGATCCACGCCCGCAGAAACGCCCGCGGTGAGCTGCTGGAGGACCAGGACCGGCAGCTCTGGGACCGCGACATGATCGCCGAGGGCACCGCATTGGCCGAACGCGCGTTGACGGGCGGATACGGCCCGTACGGCGTGCAGGCGGCCATCAACGCGTTGCACGACGAGGCGCCGGACTTCGCCGGCACCGACTGGCCGCAGATCGTGGCCCTCTACGACGTGCTGGCGAAGCTCGCGCCGTCGCCGGTCGTCGCGCTGAACAGGGCGGCCGCGATCGCCATGCGCGACGGGGCCGCGGCCGGGCTCGCACTGCTCGACGCGCTGTCCGGCGAACCCCGGCTGCGCGACTACCACCCGTACCGCGCGGCGAGGGCGGACCTGCTGCACCGCCTGGGCCGCGACGCCGAGGCCGCGCAGGCCTACCGCGACGCCATCGCACTCGCGGGCACCGACTCCGAACAGGACTTCCTGCGCCGCAGGCTGGCGGCCGTCGAGGAGCAATCATGATCATGAAGTGGCTGGAGACCGAACGCCTGGGCGTCGCGGACCTCCTCGAAGACCTGACCGACGACGAGTGGCAGCGTGAAACGCTCTGCACCGGCTGGACCATGCAGACGATGGCCGCACACCTGACCACGTCCACCCGCACCGGTTGGAGTGACGTGCTGAGCGGCATCGTGAAGGCGCGTTTCGACTGGGAACGCATGGAGGACCTGAAAGCCCGCGCGCTCGCCGCCCGATTCACCCGGTCGGAGTTGATCGCGCAGATCCGCGAGACGGCGGCCTCGCCGAAGCGCGCCCCGATGGCGTCCCCGATCGACCCGCTGGTCGACTTCCTGGTCCACGGCCAGGACATCGCCCGCCCGCTGGGCCGCGTCCGCGTGATGCCGCCCGAACCCGCCCAGGCCGCGCTCGACCACGTGCTGAAGAGCCCGTTCTGGGGTGCTCGCAAGCGTTTCCGAGACACCGGAATTCCCGCTCTTCCGGCTCCTGAGCTGCTGCTTCTCGCCACGGGCCGCAAGTTGTCCACAGGTGGGGACAACACTGTGGGCAACTCGAACAAACGTTCGAAGTAGATCGTTCGCTACACTTGCGTCGGACCTCGTGCGGCACACATCTCGCGAACCTCCCCAGGGCCGGAAGGCAGCAAGGATAAGCGGGCTCTGGTGGGTGCACGGGGTCCCCTTTTTGTGTCGGGGTCCACCGGTACTGTTCCGGGCGTGGCGCTCGCTCTGTATCGCAAGTACCGTCCGGCCACGTTCTCCGAGGTCGTTGGCCAGGAGCACGTGACCGACCCGCTGCGCGTCGCCCTGTCGGCAGGCCGGGTGAACCACGCGTACCTCTTCAGCGGCCCGCGCGGCTGCGGCAAGACGTCGTCGGCCCGCATCCTCGCCCGCTCGCTGAACTGCGTGAAGGGCCCCACGCCCGACCCGTGCGGCGAGTGCAACAGCTGCATCGGCCTCGCCCCCAACGGCACGGGCAGCGTCGACGTCGTCGAACTCGACGCCGCCTCGCACGGCGGTGTCGAAGACGCACGCGAACTCCGCGACAAGGCCTTCTACGCCCCGGCCGAGGCCAAGTACCGCGTCTTCATCATCGACGAGGCGCACATGGTCACGACGCAGGGCTTCAACGCCCTGCTGAAGATCGTGGAAGAGCCGCCGGACCACCTGATCTTCATCTTCGCCACCACGGAACCGGACAAGGTCCTCCCGACCATCCGCTCCCGCACGCACCACTACCCGTTCCGCCTGATCCCGCCGGGCGTCATGCGCACCCTGCTGGAACGCAACTGCGCCGCAGAAGGCGTGGCCGTGGAACCGTCCGTCTTCCCGCTGGTGATCCGCGCGGGCGGCGGCTCGGCCCGCGACACCCAGTCCGTCATGGACCAGCTCCTCTCCGGCGCGGGCCCGGACGGCGTGAAGTACGAACGAGCCATCACCCTCCTGGGCGTGACCGACTCGGCCCTGATCAACGACGTCGTCGACGGCCTGGCCGCAGGCGACGGAGCCTCGGTCTTCGGCACCATCGACCGCCTCGTGGACGCAGGCCACGACCCCCGCCGCTTCGCCTCGGACCTCCTGGACCGCCTCCGCGACCTGGTCCTGCTCTGCGCGGTCCCGGACGCAGCAGACCGCAACCTGGTCAGCGCCCCGGAAGACGAAGTGGCCACCATGTCGGCCCAAGCGGAACGAATCGGCCCAGCAGCCCTGACCCGCTACGCCGAAATCGTCCACCAGGGCCTGGTGGACATGCGCGGAGCAACGGCCCCCCGCCTGCTCCTGGAACTCCTCGTCTCCCGAATGCTGCTCCCGTCAGTGAGCCAGTCGGAAGCAGCGCTACTCCAGCGCCTCGAACAGCTGGAACGCCGCCCCCCGGCCACCGTCGCAGCAGGCGGCGAAGCCCCCGCCGCCGCACTCCCCGCAGGCGCCCCGGTCTTCACCCGCCGCTCCCAACAACCGGCCGAACAGACCCAGCCCGCCGCACCAGCCGCGCCCGCAGCACCCGCAAGGCCGACGGCAGCACCTCAGGCGGCAGCCCCGGCACCGGTCGTTCAGGCTCAGGCCACCCCGACCCCCGCCGTGCAGCCCCAAGCCGCAGCTCCGGCACCCGCCGCGCAGCCCCAGGCGGCGGCTCCGACGCCAGCCGCTCCACAGGTAGTGGCCGCTCCGCCGGTAGAGGCGCCTCCCGCCACCACGGAGATGGACGCGACAGCGGTCCGCCGAATCTGGTCGGAACTGCTCGCAGCAGTCCGCGCGACCAGCCGAAGCACCGAGGCGATGCTGACCAACGCGATGGTCAGCGAGGTCGACGGCAACGTGGTCACGATCACCCACACCTCGGCCCCACTGGCCCGCCGCCTGGCAGAAGGCCGCAACACAGAGGCGATCGCCACCGCCCTGTCCTCGGTCCTGGGCGGCACCTGGCAGGTCCGCTGCACCCACGGCACCCCAGGCGCCACCCCACAGGCAACAACGCCACCCAAGGCGTCCCGCCCGGCCCCAACCCGCCCGAGCCAGGCGAACCAACCGACCCGCCCACAGCCAGAACCACAGCAGTCGCAAGCCCCGCGCCCACCGGCGGACGACGTCCCACCCCCGCCGGAGCCGCCAGAGCCCGACGACCCCCTCCCGCCGGAGCCGGACGACGAGGAAGCGATGCTGGCGGAGGCCGCCCGCCCAGCAGACCCGGACGCCGCCCCGGCGCCCCAGGCGAACGACCCGGAAACAGCGATGCTGAAACTCCTGGAAGACCAACTGGGAGCCCGCCCGTTGAAGAAGGCGTAACGCGACCGCTGGGCACGCCAACCGCACCGCGATGCCGAAGGCGAGCCGTCTTTCCTGGAACGGATCGGGTGGGGTGGCTTCGTCACGAGTCGTGCCACAGCTCTTGCTGCATCAGAGGAGGGGTGTCAAACCGCCACGCTTTTCGGCGGTTTGACACCCCTCCTCTGATGTGGCCCGCTCTTGGCTCGACTCGTGACGAAGCCACCCCACCAACGCAACCAAACTACGAAACCGCAAGCCGCCCAACACAAACAGGCGTGCCATCAACCCGCAGACGGCGCTGGCCCCGGCTTTTGATCAGATTGGCGGGGTCCGGGGCGGAGCCCCGCGCACGAAACAGGAACCCACCGCCGAAACGCGCCCACCCGCACAAACCCGCGCCCCAAAGCCCGTACGCTGGACAGAACGAACCCCCACCTGAGAGGACCAGCGGTGCAACCCGGTCAGTTCGACATGCAGGCCCTTCTCCAGCAGGCCCAGTCCATGCAGCAGCAGATGGCGGAAGCCCAGCAGCAGCTGGCCGAAACGCAGATCTCCGGCAACGCCGGCAACGGCCTGGTCACCGCAACGGTCACCGGCGGCGGCGAGCTCGTCGACATCACCATCGACCCGAAGATCGTCGACCCGGAGGACGTCGAAACCCTCCAGGACCTGGTGATCGCCGCCATCCGGGACGCCAACACCAAGGCGCAGCAGCTGGTCGAGCAGAAGCTCGGCCCGCTCGCCCAGGGTGGTCTCGGCGGACTGCTCGGCTAAGAAGGCCAGGAGATGTACGAGGGCCCGGTACAGGACCTGATCGACGAGCTGGGCCGGCTGCCCGGCGTCGGCCCGAAGAGCGCCCAGCGCATCGCCTTCCACCTGCTGGCAACGGAAGCCGCAGACATCGAGCGGCTCCAGCACGCACTGCAGAAGGTCAAGGAAGGCGTCGTGTTCTGCGACGTCTGCGGCAACGTGTCCGCCGAGACGACCTGCCGCATCTGCCGGGACCCGAAGCGCGACCTGAGTGTGGTCTGCGTGGTCGAGGAACCGAAGGACGTGCAGGCGATCGAGCGCACCAGGGAGTTCAAGGGGCGCTATCACGTGCTGGGTGGCGCGCTTGATCCGCTCAGCGGAATCGGCCCTGATCAGCTCAGGATCCGGCAGCTGCTGAACCGCATCGGGACGACGACGGACGGCGTCGACATCTCCGAGGTCATCATCGCCACGGACCCGAACACCGAGGGCGAGGCGACGGCCACCTACCTGGTCCGGATGCTCAGGGACTTCCCGGGGCTCACGGTCACGCGGCTCGCGAGCGGGCTGCCGATGGGCGGCGATCTCGAGTTCGCCGACGAACTGACGCTCGGGCGTGCGCTATCTGGTCGCCGGAGCATGTAGCGAAGGCCCCACCGCGGCTGGGCGAGACACGCCTGGTCGCGGTGGACGGCCCGTCAGGTGCCGGTAAGTCGACGTTCGCAAGGCGCCTCGCCGAAGAACTAGACGCCCAGCTCATCAGCACCGACCACTTCGCCACCTGGGACGACCCCACGACGAAGTGGTGGCCGAGGCTGCAAGCAGCACTCGACCAGATCGAGCAGAACAACCCCGCCACCTACCGGAAAACCGACTGGTCCCAAGGCTTTCCGTGCATTGAAGCGGGCGACGAGGTCAGCCTCACTCCACAAAGGACCATCATCCTGGAGGGATTTTCCAGTGCCAGGAAAGCGAACACCAGGACGAGCCTGACCATCTTCGTCGACTACGAAGACGAACAGGCCAGGCTGCACAGAGCCGTAGCAAGAGACGGCGAACACCAACGACAGCACTTCATCCGTTGGCAGCAGTACGAAAGAGGTTGGTTCGCCATCGACGAGACCAGGCAACGAGCCGACTACGTCGTCACGTCGAGCAGTTGAGCCCGCACGACCGAAGCCTCGGGCGTCCCGATAGCGACGAAGACGTCCAAAGCCGAAGCCCACTGCGTCCGAGCGGAAACCAAGTCGCCCAACGCGAACGAAGCGTCCCCGGCCAACTGCAACGCCCGCCCCAGCACCCACCGGTTGCCGGAGTCGGAACTGACGGCAGCAGCACGCAGAGCGCACTCCAGGGCGCCAGCAAAATCTGACGTGTCGAGGTGCGTGCGCCCGAGCACGAGCAGCACCTCCATCTCGGCCTGCCGGAACTGCGACCGCCCGGCCTCCACCAACGCCGAACTGGCCATCTCCATCGCGTCGTCGTACCGGCCCACCGCGCGATAGGACGAAGCCAGCCCGCGCCGAGCCGAGCAAACTCCCCACGAGTAACTGGTCTCCACGGCGATCGCCAACGCGGCCGAGTGCTCCGAAGCGGCTTCCGAATACCGACCGGCGCCTTCCAGGGCACGACCGAGCAGGTTCTTCGCGTCGCAGACGCTCTTCACGTTCTCCAGGTCCTGCGCGATCCGCATCGCCGCCGCCGCCTCGACGGCCGCCTCCTCGAACCGGCCGCGCATGATCAAGGTGATGGCCATGCCCTCGTGCTGCGTGTGGCCGAAGTTCCGGGCCGCCGCACGCTCGTAGAGGTCGCTCGCGCGCACGAAGTACGAAGCGCCGAGTTCGGGTTCGCCGCGATACGCGTAGACCTCGCCCAACGCGCGCATGGAGTTCGCCTGGGTGATCCACGAGTCGATGCGCGTGCCGACTTCCAACGCCTCCTCGAACGTCGCGGCGGCGCGCGCGAGGTGGCCGAGTTGCATGTAGACGCCGCCGAGGTTGAACAACGCGTTGGCGAGCACCTGCAAAGCGCCCATCTGGCGGGCGATCACCAGCGCGCGCTCCAGGTGGTCGGCCGCGTGTTCCAGTTCGCCCAGGTCGATGAGGACGCTGCCGGCGTTCGACAGCACGGCGGCCTCGGCCTCGGGCAGGACGATGTTCTCCTGCAACGCGATGGCTTGTTGGTAGTAGCCGAGTGCGTTGCGATGCTGCCCGGTCACCCAGTACAGCGTGCCCAGGGAGGACAGCATCGAGAGCTGGCCGAGTTCGTCGCGCGGTGCGCGGGCGCCGACGAGGCCGGCTTTGGCGGTCTCGCGCCACTCCGCCGTCAGACCCTGCGTGTAGAAGTAGCCGCGCAGGGCGTCGGCCAGCTGCCACGGCGCGTTCTCGGGGTCGCGTTCGACGGCGTGCGCGACCAGCGCCACCAGGTTCGCGCGCTCGACGTCGAGCCAGGTCAGGGCCTCGGTGGAGGTGCTGAACGGCCGCGGCACCACGCCGTCCAACGGAGCCGGGCGCGGGAAGCGGAACAGCGTCGACTTCATCGCGGCGGTGGCGTTGTCGACCGAGCGGACCGCCCAGTCCACCAGCCGCCGCAGCGCGAGTCGCGAATCCGCGCGGCCTTCCTCGAACGCCAGGCGCTCGGCCGCGTAGTCCCGCAGCAGGTCGTGGAACTGGTAGCGGGACGGCGCGTGGTTCGAGATCAGGTTCGCGGTGGCCAGCCGGTCGAGCCGGCGGCGAGCGTCCTGTGTGGTCAGTCCGGACAGCGCCGCCGCCATCTCGGGCGTGAAGTCGGTACCGGGCACCAAGGACAAGAGCCGGAACATCTGCGCGAGCTCGGGCTTCAACGCCGTGTAGGACAGGTCGAACGCCGCGTGCACCGCGACCCGTTCGTCGCCCTCGACGGCCAAGGCCGCGAGCCGGTTGCCCGCCCGGAGCTCCTCCACGTAGTCCGCGATGGACAGCTCCGGACGCGACACGAGGTTCGCGGCTGCGATACGCAAAGCCAATGGCAGATGGGCGCACAGCGACGCCAGTTCCAGCGCCGCGTCCTCTTGGGACGCCACCTCGTCGGCGCCGAGGATGCCCGCGAGCAACGACTTCGTCTCGTGCCAGTCGAGGACGTCGAGCCGCACGTTCGACGCCGCGTGCGACACGGCGAGGCCCCGCAGCGTGTCGCGTGAGGTCACGAGCACCGCGCACCCCGGCGAACCCGGCAGCAACGGCCTGATCTGCTCGGCCGACGACGCGTTGTCCAGCAACAACAGCACGCGCTGCCCGGTCAGAGTGGACCGGAACATCGCCTCCTGCTCGTCCTGGTCCAAAGGCACCTGGTCCGGCTCGGTCCCCAACGCGCGCAGGAACCGCGGCAGCACGTCCACCGCGCTCAACGGCGGCCCCGGCGCGTATCCGCGCAGGTTGACGTACAGCTGGCCGTCCGCGAAGTCCGCGCGCATCCGGTGCGCCGCGTGCACGGCCAGCGCCGTCTTGCCGACCCCGGGCGGCCCGGCCAGCGTGACCACCGGAACGCCCTGGGCGGTCCGCAGCAGCGCCACGATCAGCGACACCGCCTCGTCGCGGCCCACGAAGTCGGGGATGTCGGCCGGGAGCTGCGACGGGACGACCCGTTCCGGCTTCGCGGCCACCACCGGCGCACCCGAGGAGGCCGCGACCGAGTCGATCGACCCGGACAGGACCTGGCTGTGCACCCGCCGCAGCTCGTCGCCGGGGTCGATGCCCAGCTGGTCGCCGAGCAGCCGGGAAACGCGCTGGTAGGCGGCCAGCGCCTCGCTCTGCCGTCCCGAGCGGTACAGCGCGACCATCAGCTGCGCCCAGAACCGTTCGCGCAACGGGTGTTCGCTGGTCAGGCGGGACAGCTCGGCGACGAGTTCGCCGTGGCGGCCGAGTTCCAGATCGACCTCGACCCGGCGTTCCAGCACGTGCAGGCGGCGTTCGTCGAGCCGCGGCACCTCGTCGCGGTGCAGGACCTCCGACGGCACGTCGACCAGCGCCGGACCGCGCCACAGGCCGAGCGCGGTGGCGAACGCGGAGGAGGCGGCCTGGAGGTTTCCGGCGGCACGGGCCTGCTCGCCCTGCTCGATCAGCGGTTCGAAGCGCAGCAGGTCGATGTGCTTCTCGTCGACGTCGATCAGGTAGCCGTCCGGGACGGTCTTGATCGGAACAGACGGACCGAGCAGCTGTCTGAGACGCATCACATACGTTTGGAGGGTCGCGCGCGCACGCGCGGGAGGATCTACTCCCCACACGTTGCCGGCGAGCTCGTCCACGGAGACGGACGTGCCCGCGCGCAGCAGCAGAGACACCAGCAACGCACGTTGTCGACCGGCTCTGACCAGCAGTGGTTCGCCGTCGAGAAGGACTTGGAGGGGGCCGAGCACGCGGAACTCGACCGATCTGCTCATGCGACCTCCTCCGCGTGTCGTTGTTGTTTCTACAGCCTAGGAGAGCGTCCGACGCATCTGCCGTGCTCACGTTGGGTCAGCGGCCGTGCGCCGGACGTATCAGAATGCCTGGTCTAGTGGCCGGATCGTGACCTGAGTAACCCCGGAGGGGGTATGAACAACGGTTATGGTCGGCGACCACACCGTGAGATGTGCGGATTGTCCAAGGGGTGTTTGATGGTCCACTCAGTAACGGCTCGCCGCCGTTGGGTTGCCGCGATCGGCTTCCTCAGCGTCAGCGCGCTCGCCCTGTCCGGTTGCGCGCAATCCCAGCGCGACTCAGGCAGTGGCGGCAAGGAAGGCGGCACGCTGACTTTCGGCGCCGCCGGCGCGCCGAAGCTCTTCGACCCGTTCTACGCGACTGACGGCGAGACCTTCCGGGTCGCCCGCCAGATGTACGAGGGCCTGGTCGGCTTCAAGCCGGGTACCGCCGAGGTCGAGCCCGCGCTCGCCACGAAGTACGAGCCCTCCGCGGACGGCAAGACGTGGACGTTCACCCTCAAGGAGGGCGTGAAGTTCCACGACGACACGGACTTCAACGCCGAGGCCGTCTGCTTCAACTTCAACCGCTGGTACAACCAGAAGGGCGCCGGCCAGTCCGACGCCGTCTCGCAGTACTGGCTGGACAACTTCGGCGGGTTCGCGGGCACGCCCGACAAGCCCTCGCTGTTCAAGTCCTGCACGGCCAAGGACGCCAAGACCGCCGTGGTCGAGCTGAACGAGGTCACCTCGCAGTTCCCGTCGGTCCTCGGCTTCACGTCGTTCTCGATCTCCAGCCCCACGGCGCTGCAGAAGTACGACGCGGACAACGTCCAGGCCGCCGGTGACGCGTTCACCTTCCCGGCGTACGCGAACGAGCACCCGACCGGCACGGGCCCGTTCAAGTTCAGCAAGTACGACAAGGCCAACAACACCGTCGAGCTCGTCAAGAACGACGGCTACCACGGCACGAAGGCCAAGCTGGACAAGATCGTCTTCAAGATCATCCCGGACGAGACCGCCCGCAAGCAGGCGCTCAAGGCCGGCGACATCGACGGCTACGACCTGCCGAACGCGGCGGACTGGGCCGGTCTGAAGACCGACGGCTTCAACGTGGCGATCCGCCCGGCGTTCAACGTGTTCTACCTGGGCATCAACCAGAAGAACAACCCGAAGCTCGCCGACCTCAAGGTCCGTCAGGCGCTGCAGTACGCGATCAACCGCGAGCAGCTCGTCAAGTCGCAGCTGCCCGAGGGCGCCAAGGTCGCGACGCAGTTCATGCCGGACACCGTCAACGGCTACAACAAGGACCTGAAGCCCGTCGGCTACGACGTGAACAAGGCCAAGTCGCTGCTGGCCGAGGCCGGTGCCTCCGACCTGACGCTGAAGTTCTACTGGCCGTCCGAGGTCACGCGTCCGTACATGCCGTCCCCGAAGGACCTGTTCGGCGCCATCTCCGGTGACCTGCAGGCCGCCGGCATCAAGATCGACGTCGTCACCAAGCCGTGGAACGGTGGCTACCTGACCGACGTCGACGGCGGTATCCCGGACCTGTTCCTGCTCGGCTGGACCGGCGACAACGGCACGGCGCACAACTGGGTCGGCACGTTCTTCGGCCGCACCGACAACCGCTTCAACACCGGTGTGTCGCCGTGGGGCGCCACGCTCGCCGCGGACCTGGCCAAGGCCAACTCCGAGCCGAACGAGGCCGCTCGCACCAAGCTGTACGAAGAGATCAACAAGAAGATCATGGAAGAGGACCTTCCGGCGATCCCGATCTCGCACTCCCCGCCCGCGCTGGTGCTGAAGTCGGACATCAAGGGTCTCGTGCCCAGCCCGCTGACCGACGAGAAGTTCGGCCCGGTCTCCAAGGGCTGAGCCCGACCGGACGACTAGCTCCCACCACAAGAGAACAACGGGGTAGCTCAAGTGCTCCGCTACACCATTCGACGGCTGGTTCAGCTGGTCGGCGTGGTGCTGGTGCTCTCGCTGCTGCTCTTCTCCTGGTTGCGCGTACTCCCAGGAGGGCCGGTCTCGGCCCTCCTGGGAGATCGTTCTACTCCGGAGAAGGCGGCGGAGCTCACCAAGCAACTCGGCCTCGACGAACCGATCGTCCTGCAGTACTTCAAGTTCCTGGGTCGCGCGGCGACCGGCGACTTCGGCGTCTCCACCGGTGTCCAACCCGGTGACTCGGCGCTCGACATCTTCATCCAGCGGTTCCCCGCGACGCTCGAACTGAGCTTCTTCGCGATCCTCCTCGCGATCCTCGTCGGCGTTCCGCTCGGGTACCTCGCCGCGAAGCGTCGCGGCGGCCTCTTCGACAACCTCAGCGTCGTCGGCTCGCTCATCGGCGTCGCGGTGCCGGTGTTCTTCCTGGCCTTCGTGCTCAAGGGCGTCGCCTCGTCCGCGCTCGGCCTGCCCTCCAGCGGCCGTCAGGACGCCATCGACGCCACCCGCGTCACCGGCTTCTTCACGCTCGACGGGATCATCACCGGCGAGTGGGACGCGACGTTCAACGCGCTGGAACACCTGATCCTGCCGTCGATCGCGCTCGCCACGATCCCGTTCGCGGTGATCTTCCGGATCACCCGCGCGGCCGTGCTCGACGTGCTCGACGAGGACTTCGTGCGCACCGCCGAGTCGAAGGGCCTCACCGCTCCGGTGATCCGCCGCCGGCACGTGCTGCGCAACGCGATGCTCCCGGTCGTCACCACGATCGGTCTGCAGACCGGTGCCCTGCTGTCCGGTGCCGTGCTGACCGAGAAGGTGTTCGGCTTCCCCGGTGTCGGCGAGGCGCTCGCCATCGGGTTCGAACGGCGTGACTACCCGGTGCTGCTGTTGTTGATCATCATGGCCACGAGCGTCTACGTCGTGGTCAACCTGCTGGTCGACCTCTCGTACGCGCTCATCGACCCGCGCATCAGGACGAGGTGAGACCAGTGGCACTTGGTGTGAAGAGCAAGAAGGACAAGATCGACGGCCTCGCCGAGACCGCGGGCGTCTCGCTCGCGGCGAGCGCGTGGAAGCGGTTGAAGCGCAGCCCGGTGTTCCTCACCGGCGCGACGATCATCGGCATCTTCGTCGCGATCTCGCTGCTCTCGCCGTGGCTGGCACCGCACGACCCGTCCAGCCCGATGCTGATCGACCAGGTCATCAAGGCGCGCAACGAGATCCCGCCGTCCCAGCCGGGTCACCCGCTCGGCGGCGACCTGCAGGGCCGCGACTTCCTGTCGCGCCTGCTGATCGGCTCGCAGCAGACGTTGATCGTCGGCATCGGCGCGACGATCATCGGCCTCACCGGCGGCCTGATCCTGGGCACGCTCGCGGGCGCGCTCGGCGGCTGGGTCGACTCGATCGTCATGCGTGTCGTCGACGTCATGCTCTCGCTGCCGTCGCTGCTGCTGGCGTTCTCGATCGCGGCGATGTTCGCGCGGCCCAGTCAGTTCACCGTGATCCTCGCGGTGGCGATCGTGCAGATACCCGTGTTCGCGCGGTTGCTCAGAGGCTCGATGCTGGCGCAACGGCACAGCGACCACGTGCTGGCCGCGACCGCGCTGGGCGTGAAGAAGGGCGCGATCGTGTTCCGGCACATGCTGCCGAACTCGCTCGGCCCGGTGATCGTCCAGTCGACCCTGGTGCTCGCCACGGCGATCATCGAGGCGGCCGCGCTGTCGTTCCTCGGCCTCGGCAACCCGGACGACCGGATCCCGGAGTGGGGTCAGATGCTCGGCGACGTGCAGAAGGTGTTCGACACCCATCCGCAGCTCGCCGCGTACCCCGCCATCTGCATCATCATCGTCGCGCTCGGCTTCACGCTCATGGGCGAGACCCTGCGCGAAGCCCTCGACCCGAAGAACAGGCGGTGAGTCGTCGTGGCACTGCTCGAAGTACGTGACCTCTCCGTCGTGTTCCAGCGTCGTGGCGAGGAACCGTTCGCCGCGGTCGACGGCGTCAGCTTCGACGTGGAGCCCGGCCAGACGGTCGGGCTCGTCGGCGAGTCGGGCTGCGGCAAGTCGGTGACATCGTTGGCGATCATGGGTCTGCTGCCGAAGCGCGGTGCCAAGATCACCGGCACCGTGAAGTACGACGGCACCGACCTGCTGAAGCTGTCGGACAAGGAGATGCGCGACCGTCGCGGCCGCGATCTCGGCATGGTCTTCCAGGACCCGCTGTCGTCGCTCAACCCGGTCATCCCGATCGGCCTGCAGGTCACCGAGGTGCTCGAACGGCACCGCGGCCTGGCCCGCAAGGAAGCGATGATCGAGGCCAAGGACCTGCTCGACAAGGTCGGCATCCCGGACCCGAACCGCCGGCTCAAGGAGTACCCGCACCAGCTCTCCGGCGGCATGCGGCAGCGCGCGCTCATCGCGATCGCGCTCGCGTGCCGGCCGAAGCTGCTGATCGCGGACGAGCCGACGACGGCGCTGGACGTGACCATCCAGGCCCAGATCCTGACGTTGATGAAGGAACTGGTGCAGGACCTCGGCACCGCGCTCGTGATGATCACCCACGACCTGGGTGTCGTCGCGGGCCTGTGCGACGAGGTCAACGTGCTGTACGGCGGCAAGGTCGTCGAGAAGGCGCCGCGGCACCCGCTCTTCGCGGAGCCGCGCCACCCGTACACGCACGGCCTGCTGGCGTCGATCCCGCGCCTGGACGCCGGGAAGGGCGAGAAGCTCACGCCCATCAAGGGTTCCGTCGCGGACAACATCCCGTGGACGAGCGCGTGCGCGTTCGCTCCCCGGTGCCCGAACGCGCTGGACGTCTGCCGTGCGGAGACGCCGGCCGAGGAAGACCAGCTGGGCCGTCTGCTCCGCTGCCACAACCCGGTCGTGCCGGGAACTCCCGCCGCCGAGGAGGTGCCGGTATGAGCGAGACCCTGGTTTCCGTCCAGGACATGAAGGTGCACTTCCCGATCAAGCGGGGCGTGTTCTTCGACCGCACGGTCGGCCACGTCTACGCGGTGGACGGCGTCGACCTGGAGATCAAGCGCGGCGAGACCTACGGGCTCGTCGGCGAGTCGGGCTGCGGCAAGTCCACCCTCGGGCGGGCGATGCTGCGGCTCAACGAGCCCACCGCGGGCAAGATGATCTTCGACGGGCAGGACTTCTCGACCCTGAAGGGCGAGGAGCTGCGCAAGATGCGGCGCCGGATCCAGATGGTGTTCCAGGACCCGCTGTCGTCGCTCGATCCGCGTCAGTCGGTCGAGTCGATCCTGGTCGAGGGCCTGCGGGCGCACGGCCTGGACGAGGGCAAGGAGTCCACCGCCAAGAGGCTGCGCGAGCTCCTCACGGCCGTGGGTCTGCCGGTGTCCGCGCTGCGCAAGTACCCGCACGAGTTCTCCGGCGGTCAGCGGCAGCGCATCGGCATCGCGCGGGCGCTGGCGCTCAACCCGGACCTGATCGTCGCCGACGAGCCGGTGTCCGCGCTGGACGTGTCGGTGCAGGCCCAGGTCGTGAACCTGCTGGAGGAACTCCAGGAGCAGTTCGGCCTGACCTACCTGGTGATCGCGCACGACCTCGCCGTCGTGAAGCACATCTCCGACCGGGTCGGCGTGATGTACCTCGGCGGCCTGGTCGAGGAGGCCACCGCCGACGACCTCTACGCCGAGCCGCTGCACCCGTACACGCGGGCGCTGCTGTCGGCGATCCCGGTGCCCGACCCCGTGGTCGAGGACCGGCGCGAACGGATCCTGCTCGCGGGTGACCTGCCGTCGCCCGCGAACCCGCCGACCGGCTGCCGGTTCCACACCCGGTGCCCGTGGCGGCAGGCGACGAAGTGCGACACCGAACGGCCCGTGCTGCGCGAGCTCAAGCCGGGGCACAAGGTGGCGTGCCACTTCGCCGAGCAGATCCAGTCCGGCGAGATCCAGCCGCACGAGGTGAAGCCGACCCTGGTGGAGGAGGGCGACGGCCTGTCGCCCGACGTGCCGCTCGTCGGCCCGGCTTCGGTCACCGAGGCGCTGAACCCGTAAGACGCTGAACCCGTAAGAGCTGTCGTGAACGATCCGGGGCCACCTTTCGAGGTGGCCCCGGTCGTTTCTCCAGGGCTTTCCGCTGTCCTCGTGTGATGGACAGTCGTGGCTCGATCCTTCTCCGCGCGGCGGAGATCGCGTCCGTCGACGGCCTCGAAGGCGTCACGATCGGACGGCTCGCCATCGAGCTCGGCATGAGCAAGAGCGGGGTGTTCTCGCACTTCGGCGCGAAGGAAGAACTTCAGATCTCGACCGTGCACACGGCGGCGGAGATCTTCGCGAACGAGGTCGTGGTCCCCGGTGGCACGGTGCTCGACCTGGCCGACCGCTGGCTCGACTACTCGAAGCGCCGCGTGTTCCCCGGCGGCTGCTTCTTCGTCGTCACGCGGTCGGAGTTCGCGGCCAGACCAGGCCGCGTGCGTGACGCGTTGATGCTCTTCAACCTGCGCTGGATCTCACTGCTGGAACGGCTGTGCGGCGATGCCCAGCTGGCGTTCGAGGTGGACGCCCTGCTGTCGGCCGCGGATCGGTTCGCGGTGCTCTACGACGACGCCTCGGCGTACGAGAGAGTGCGGTTGGCGTTGCGCGCACGGATCGCCATGCCGACCGGGATCGAGATGAGCGTGGCGACACCGAACGACAGCAGCATCGCGAGCCACGCCTCGTCCACCAGCTGACCACCGATGTAGCCGACGGTCGCGGGGTAGAGGCTCCACAGCGCCGACCCGAGCGCGGCCACCGGCACGAACCGCCGCAGCGGCCACTTCAGCGCCCCCGTCAGCAGCGCCCCGACGATGCCGCCCGCCGGCAGGAACCGCGCGGCGATCAGGATCGTCTCGCCCTTGGACGCGAGCTGGTCGGCCGTCCACACGACCATGGAGCGCGCCTTGGCGTTCTTGTTGACCTTGTCGAGGGCCCGCATGCCCATCCGGCGGCCTGCGGTAAAGTTGATCAAGTCGCTGACCAGGCAACCCGCCGCGGCGACGAGCACGACGAGGTAGAGCGGCACCTCACCGGACGCGGCCAGGACACCGGCGCCGATGAGCACGGCCTCCGTCGGTGCCAGCGGCACGACGGCGACCAGGAACAGCACTACGAGGCTGGCTGCGGTGCTCATGATCGGTGAACGTACGTGACCCAGGTGAACAATCCCGGCCAGGGGCTTTCTTCAGCGCGTCTACAGGATCCGGTGTCGATCTAGGCTGGCGTCCGTGCCGTTCACCCTCGCGCACCCGGCGGCGGTGCTGCCGTTGCGCCGCTGGTTCTGGTTTCCGGGACTGGTCGCGGGGGCCGTCGCGCCGGACGTCGGCTACTACCTGCCGCTCGTGCCGACGCACAACGTCCTGGGCGCATCCCTGGCTGCGGTGGTGTTGTTGCTGGTCGGACGGCTGTTGCTGCCTTCGCTGATGGCGTCGGCGCCGACGTTCGTGCGAACTCGGGTGTCTCGGCCGGGAGACTTCCGGCGGCCGTTCATGCGCGCGCTGTCCATTGTGGTCGGCGTGCTCACGCATCTGCTGTGGGACGCCTTCACGCAGACGGACGGTTTGTTCGTGCGGCGGTGGGAGTGGCTGGACCTCTCGGTAGTCGGCCCGCACCGGCTCTACAACGTGATCGGATACACGTCGTCGCTCGGCGGGATGATCTTGCTGGTCTGGATGGCTGCCCGCTGTCCGAAAGGGCACGACTGGCCGGGGTGGACCGGGGCGGCGCGGCGCTGGATCTGGGCCCTCGGCGGGGCGGTCGCGGTCGTCGGCGCCCTCTGGTCGTTGTCCGATCCTGTCAGCCAGATCAGCGCATACGACTGGGTCCGGCGCCTTCTACTGGGTGTGATCCAGGGCACGGGTGTCGCGGTGGTCGCGCACGCCGTCGGGTGGCGGGTCCGCCAGTCGCGCCGCGACTGCCGTTGACCTGCCGATTCGGTCGCCCCTACCTTCCGAACTCAATTGGAAAGCTTCTTAACCAATCCTTCGAGCCGCCGCCCCTTGCCCAGGAGGAACGAAGTGATCAGAAAACACACCCGGACGGGTGTCGCGTTGGCTCTCCTCGCGCTGGTGGCCCCACAGCTCGTGGGGTCCGGCACGGCCAACGCGGCTGACTCGCTGCTGTCCGCCAACAAACCCACCACCGTCTCGTCCGTCGAGGCCGAGACCTTCGGCGGCGCCAACGCCGTCGACGGGAACTCGTCCACCCGCTGGGCGAGCCTCGAGGGCGTCGATCCGCAGTGGATCGCCGTCGACCTCGGCGGCAACGCCACCATCTCCAAGGTCAAGATCAACTGGGAGGCGGCGTACGCCTCCGAGTACAAGATCCAGACGTCGAGCGACGGGTCGTCGTGGAGCACCAAGAAGACCCTCACCGGTCAGAACGGCGGTGTCGACGAGACGGCGCTCTCGGCGGCGGGCCGGTACGTGCGGATCTACGGCACCAAGCGCGGCACGGCCTACGGCTACTCGCTCTTCGACCTGGAGGTCTGGGGCTCGAACCCCAACGGTGACACCACGGCGCCGACCGCGCCGTCCGGGCTCACCGCGACCGCGACCACGTCGAACTCGGTCAGTCTCCAGTGGACGGCCGCGACCGACAACGTCGGCGTGACGGGCTACGACGTGCTGCGCAACGGCAGCGTCGTCGGCTCCCCGACCGGCACCACGTTCACCGACACGGGCCTCGCGTCGGGCACGCAGTTCACCTACACCGTCAAGGCCCGGGACGCGGCCGGCAACCTCGGCCCGGCGAGCAACTCGGTGCAGGCGACCACCAAGCCCGCGGCGCCCGGCGACACCATCACCGTCGTCGCCGCCGGCGACATCGCGTCGCTGACCAACACCGAGCACTACGAGACGGCGAAGCTGATCGACCAGATCAAGCCGAACCACGTCCTCACGGTCGGCGACAACCAGTACGACAGCGGCACGATCGCGGAGTTCAAGGCCCACTACGACAAGTCGTGGGGCAAGTACAAGAACATCACCCACCCCGCGACCGGCAACCACGAGTGGGAGGACAACCTCAACGGGTACAAGGCGTACTTCGGCACCCAGGCCTACCCGCAGGGCAAGCCGTACTACAGCTGGGAAGCGGGCGACTTCCACTTCGTGTCGTTCGACTCCCAGAAGCTGTACGACACCGGCAGCGACTCGACCCAGCTCAACTGGCTGAAGGCCGACCTCGCCGCGAACACCAAGAAGTGCGTCGTCGGCTACTGGCACCACCCGCGGTTCAACTCGGGCGAGTACGGCGACAAGTCCGTCATGGCCCCGCTGTGGAACGCGTTCGCGGACGCCAAGGCCGATCTGGTGCTCAGCGGTCACGACCACCACTACGAGCGGCTCAAGCCGTTGAACAAGAGCGGTTCGGTGGACGAGGCCAACGGCATGCGCGCCGCGATCATCGGCATCGGCGGTGACTACCTCTACTCCAACGTCAAGCCGCGCACGGGCGTGGAGAAGTGGTTCGCGGACTCGCACGGCGTCGTGAAGTTCACCCTGTCCGGCACTTCCTACTCGTGGGAGGTCATCGACACCGCGGGCAAGGTGCGCGACAAGGCCGGTCCTTACACCTGTCGTTGATCGCATCTGGCTGTTGATCGGAGGCCGTCGTGTACATCGCAACCGCTAGGCAGGCTCCGGCGTCCGGTGGCACCGGCAGGATCGCGGGGAACGTTCTCGCGCTGGGCGCGGTGTCCCTGCTCACGGACGTCTCGTCCGAGATGGTGACCGCCATCCTGCCGCTCTACCTCGTGCTGGGGCTGGGGTTCTCCCCGCTGCAGTTCGGTGTGCTCGACGGCATCTACACCGGTGTGACAGCACTCGTTCGCGTTGCCGGTGGTCACGCGGCGGACCGCTGGCAACGGCGCAAGTTCGTCGCCGGACTCGGGTACGGGATCTCGGCGCTGGGCAAGCTCGGTCTGCTCGCCGCCGGGACCTCGGCCACCGCGATGGGGCTCGTGCTGGCCGGGGACCGGACCGGCAAGGGCTTGCGCACCGCGCCGAGGGACGCGCTGATCACGTTGAGCAGCGAGCCCTCGGCGCTCGGACGTGCCTTCGGTGTCCACCGTGCCATGGACACCGTCGGCGCGTTCCTCGGACCGCTGCTGGCGTTCTGTCTCCTGTGGACGCTCCCGGCACGGTACGACGTGGTGTTCGTGGTGAGCTTCTGCTTCGCCGCACTGGGTTTTCTGGTTCTCGTGCTGTTCGTGCGGGATCACCGGGACGTGCTGCCACGCGTCGCGGTGTCGCTGCGATCGGCGTTCGGACTGTTGCGCTCCAGGCCGTTCCGGCGGGTCTGCCTGGTCGCGTGCGGGCTCGGGTTCCTGACGCTGGGCGACGGGTTCGTCTACCTGCTGCTCCAGAAGAAGCTCGACGTGGAGCTCGCCTACATCGCACTGCTGCCCCTCGGCACGGCCGGCGTGTACCTGCTCGCCGCCGTGCCGCTCGGGTCCCTCGCCGACCGCGTCGGGAGGTGGCGGATCTTCCTGGCCGGGCACCTGGCGCTCGGCGGCGCGTACGTGCTGCTCGCCGGGGCGTCCGGGATTTCTTTGCTGGTCGGGGTTCTGGTGTTGCACGGGCTGTTCTACGCGTGCACCGACGGCGTGCTGATGGCCGTCGCCGGGCCGATGATCCCCGACGAACTGCGCACATCCGGTCTGGCCCTGCTGCAGACCGGGCAGGTGCTCGCCCGGGCCGCCTCTTCCGTGCTGTTCGGCGCACTGTGGACGTGGTTCGCGTGGTGAGGGCCCTGATCGTCATCGCCGCCGTGATCGTGCTGGGCGCGGGTGCGACCGCCTACGCCCTGCGCGCTCCGGAGCAGGTCTCCGTCGCGGTGGAGGCCGGTCCGGTCGAGCTGTCGTCCGGTCGGCTGATGTTCGTGGACGAGGCGAGCGGCAAGGTCGCGTCCGTGCCGTTGAACTCGCCCGACGGTCCGCGCAGGGTGAGTTCGTTGTCCTGCAAGCGCTTCTACACCGCGGCCGGACAGGGCTTCTGCCTCGCGGACGCCTCCGGTCCGCTTCCGGGCGCCTCGGCCGTGTGGGTCGACCGGGGCCTGGCCGAACGTCGCCGGGTGGAGGTGGACGGCGTCCCGAACCGCGCCAAGCTGTCGGCGGACGGCCGGATGGCGTCGTGGACGACGTTCGTGACCGGCGACTCGTACGCCCAGGCCGGCACGTTCTCGACGCGGACCGCGATCTTCGACCAGGAGACCGAGGTCTACTCCAGCAACATCGAGGGCACGCGCGTCGCCGGCATGAAGACGACCAACGACATGAACTGGTGGGGCGTCACGTTCGCCCCCGACGACCGGACCTACTACGCGACCCTCAGCACCGGCGGCAAGACGTACCTGGTGCAGGGCGACTCGGTGGACGAGTCCGCGAAGACGTTGCGGGAGAACGCCGAATGCCCGTCGCTGTCACCGGACGGCAAGCGGGTGGCGTTCAAGAAGCGCGTGCCGGGCGACGGCGCGCGGCCGTGGCGGCAGCACGTGCTGGACCTGACCACGATGGTGGAGACACCGCTGGCCGAGACCCGTGGGATCGACGACCAGGTCGTGTGGCTCGACAACGACACCATCGCCTACGGCCTGCCGGGAGAGGGCATCTGGGCCGTGCAAGCGAACGGGGAGGGCGCGCCGCGGCAGTTGGTGCCGCACGCGTCCTCCCCGTCGGTTGTCTCCTAGCGGTTGGCCCGGTTGACGGCGCTCACGATCGCGCGGAACGACGCCGCGACCGTGGACGAGTCGATGCCCACGCCCCACAGCACGCGGTCGCCGACAGCGCACTCGAGGTAGGCGGCCGCGCGGGCGTCGTCACCGGCGGACAGCGCGTGCTCGGCGTAGTCCAGCACCCGCACGTCGTACCCGACCGACGCGAGCGCGTCGACGAACGCCGCGATGGGCCCGTTGCCCGACCCCGTGATCTCCTGCTGGTCGCCGTCGATCAGCAGCGTCGCGGTGATCTCCTCGCGCCCGCTGCCGTCCGAACTCGCCTTGTGCTTCAACAGGTACAGCGGCACCCGGCCGTGCAGGTACTCCTCCGCGAAGGCGTCCCACATCTCCTTCGGGTTGATCTCGCCGCCCTGCGTGTCGGTGACCTCCTGGATCACCTTCGAGAACTCGATCTGCAACCGGCGCGGCAGGTCCAGGTGGTGCTCCTGCTTCATCAGGTAGGCCACACCGCCCTTGCCGGACTGCGAGTTGACCCGGATGACGGCCTCGTAGTTGCGCCCGACGTCCTTGGGGTCGATCGGCAGGTAGGGGACCTCCCACTGGAAGTCGTCCACGTGCGTCCCGGCCTCCTTGGCGTCGGCCTCCAACGCCTCGAAGCCCTTCTTGATCGCGTCCTGGTGGCTCCCCGAGAACGCCGTGAACACCAGGTCACCGCCGTACGGGTGCC
This sequence comes from Lentzea sp. JNUCC 0626, assembly GCF_043632865.1. Lineage (NCBI taxonomy): Bacteria > Bacillati > Actinomycetota > Actinomycetes > Pseudonocardiales > Pseudonocardiaceae > Lentzea > Lentzea sp. JNUCC 0626. Next base: position 6,947,999 of record NZ_CP171635.1, on the reverse strand, counting down.
GCTCGGGCACCGGCAGCTGGTTGCAGTACTCGACCGTCCGCCGCACCTCGTCGATGTCGCTGAAGTCGATCTGCGGGTCGATCCCCTGGCTGAACATGTTCATCGCCAGCGTCACCAGGCAAACGTTGCCGGTCCGCTCCCCGTTGCCGAACAGGCACCCTTCGATCCGGTCGGCCCCGGCGAGGTACCCCAGCTCAGCGGCGGCAACGCCCGTTCCCCGGTCGTTGTGCGGGTGCAGGCTCAGAATGATGGCCTCGCGGTTGGCCAGGTTCCGCGACATCCACTCGATGGAGTCCGCGTACACGTTCGGCGTGGCCATCTCGACCGTCGCAGGCAGGTTGATGATCAACGGCCGCTCGGGCGTCGGCGCGATGATCTCCTGCACCGCGTTGCACACCTCGAGCGCGTAGCTCAACTCCGTCCCCGTGTACGACTCCGGCGAGTACTCGTACCGGAACTCGGTCTCGGGGTAGTCCTTCTCCTGCGCCTTGGCAAACCGCGCCGCGTCGGTGGCGATCTTCTTGATGCCGTCCCGGTCCGACCGGAACACCACCCGCCGCTGCAACACCGACGTCGAGTTGTAGAAGTGCACGATCGCCTTGTTCGCCCCGCGCAACGACTCGAACGTCCGCGCGATCAGCTCTTCACGACACTGCGTCAGCACCTGGATCGTCACGTCGTCCGGGACAGCCCCGTCCTCGATGATCTCCCGAACGAAGTCGAAGTCCGTCTGGCTCGCCGCCGGGAACCCGACCTCGATCTCCTTGAAGCCCATCCGCACCAGCAGGTCGAACATCTTCCGCTTGCGAGCGGGCGACATGGGGTCGATCAACGCCTGGTTGCCGTCCCGCAGATCCACCGCACACCACAGCGGCGCGGTGTCCGCCCGCTTGGTGGGCCAAGTGCGGTCAGGCAGGTCGACAACCTCGACTACCTCGTGAAACGGCCGGTACCGATGAAACGGCATGCTGCTGCCCAGCTGCCGATTCCACGACTGCTGCCCCTCAGGCGCCTTGCGGGAGGGCTTGCGAATCCGACTCGAGCCAGAGCTGTAAGCATCCGGCGAATCAGAACTGACAGTGGTGAATGCCTCGTTGGAGGTCATGGTCCTCGTACTCCTGCGGGTCGCTGCTCGGGAACGACCGGCGGCAACGCTGAATCCCGCGACGGGGGGCCGGTCTGATCAGACCCCGTCACGGCAGCGAAGCAGGAGGGAACGCCACACGCCGAACAGCCTAGCCACACTCCGGGCCCGGATGGAACTCGACGACCGGATCGTGGGACAAACGGGCACCCACGCCCCAAGCCGGCCACGCACGCAACCGCACTCGCCAACGCAACGGCACCATGCACGCAAGCCCGGCGCGCGCACGCAACCGGCGGCCACCAACGCACGCCAACCACCTACGAGACCTGGCGTGGCGAAGCGAAGCGAGCCCGACCGGGCTGAAGGCCGCGAATGCATCCAGCTAGAGGCTCAAGGTCAAGCCCCAATCGCAACCCCGCTCTTCGTCACGACCCGCGCGCCCACCCTCGCAAGGTGACGGAACCCCAGGTACGCAACCAACCCCGCCCCAACAGGACCCGGCCAACGCAAGCCGACCCCCAAGCCCGCCAGAACGTGAAAGCAAGTCAACTTGCAAGTTTTGGCCCGCCACAACCTGGGAATTGAACAGCCATGTCCAGATTACGTACCACCAGTGGCCGCGGCACGGCTTCCCGCGTGATCAGCGGCATCGGCGCGCTCTTCGCCCTCATCGAGGTGCTCTACATCTTGATGATCATCCTTGGTGCGAACCAGGGAAACGCCTTCTTCAAGTTCGTCCAGTCCCTCGCCGAGCCCCTGGCCCTGTTCTTCCCAGGTCTGTTCGGCACCGGCAACTACAACCTAGACGTCTTCCTGAACTACGGCCTCGCAGCCGTGTTCTGGCTGATCGTGACTGGTCTCCTCGCACGTGCGGTGTCGCGCTACTGAGCTCGCGAGTCGAACTCTCGAGCGAACTACCGGGTAGTAGATTCCGGCGGTATGCGGACTCGTGCGGTCGGGACAGCCGCCGGAATCATCAGCTGGGTCGGCCTCGCGCTGGCGGTGCTGCTCGTCGTCCACGTCGTGCTCACCGTCGGCGGAGCCAACCCGGCGAACCCCATCACCACCACGGTCAAAGAGCTGGCCGAGCCCGCAGCCCTCGCCTTCAAGAACCTGTTCAGCCCGCAGGACGCCAAGCTGGCTGTGATCGTCAACTTCGGCCTCGCCGCGCTCTTCTGGCTCGGCGTTCGAGCGATCGTCCTTAAGCTTGTTAGGCGCCTCAACTAGGTTCCCAGACATGGCGCGTGACGACTTTTGCAACAGCTGTGGTGCCCCGTACGCCGACACGGCCGCGTACCCGCGCGCGTGCGGTCAGTGCAAGCACATGGTGTGGGCGAACCCATCGCCCGTCGTAGTCCTGTTGGTGCCGGTCAAGGACGGGCATCGCACGGGGCTGCTCACGGTCCGCAGGGCCATTCCGCCGGTCGGTGAGCTGGCGTTCGTCAGCGGGTTCATGGACCGCGGCGAGTCGTGGCAGCAGAGTGCGGTCAGGGAACTCGAAGAAGAAGCGGGCGTGCGGATCCCACCCGAGGACCTGCGGCCGTTGCACTTCGTGTCGACGCCGGACGGGGGGACGGTGTTGATGTTCGCCACCGCGCCCGCCATCAACGCCGAGGACATGCCGCCGTTCGTGCCCAACGACGAGGCGTCCGAGCGGACGATCATCTTCGACTGCGTGCCGTTGGCGTTCCCGCTGCACAACGAGGTTGCGACGAAGTACTTCTCAACCGAACTGTGACTGGCCCCAGGTACCGGTGAAGACGGTCTCCGACAACGGCAGGCGCGTGCGTTCCCGCTGCTCGCGGGCCTGAAGGTCCTCTGGCAGGTCGGACAGCGCGCCCTGACGTCCCACCGCCATGGCCACCAGCGGACGGGCGTCCGCCGGCAACTCGAAGGCCGAGGAGACGGCGGCTTTGTCGAAGCCGCCCATCATGTGTGCGATCAGCCCGAGGTCGACGGCCTGCAACGCGATGTTCTCCATCGCGAGCCCGAGGCCGAACTCGACGTTGGGGATGTCGCCGCGGTCGTCCGCGGTCATCACGCACCCGATCAGCAGCACCGATGCCCGGAACGCCCACGTCTTGTTGCCGCGCGTCAACGTCTCGAAGATCGCGTCGAACGTCGGCGACCCCCGATGCCCGACGATGAACCGCGCCGGCTGGGTGTTGCCGTGCGAAGGCGCCCACCGGGCCGCCTCCAGCAGGACCCGCAGGTCGGCGTCGGACACAACAGCAGAGGCGTCGAACGCACGGGGGCTGCGCCGCGAAGAAATGAGTGAGTTCATCAGATCGCATACTGCCAAACGGCGAGCGAGTAAGCCCCGAACCAGGCGCTGAACAGCGTCGCCATTCCCAGCACCGTCAACACGGTCGACGGCCGACGACGCGCCAGCACCAGTGCCAACGGCAACAACAACGTGAAGGCCGGCAACAGCAAACGCGCCTTCGAGTTCATCAGGCCGTTCGAGCCGATGTCCATCACGAGCACACCGATGCCGTAGACGATCAACGGCCACTCGAGCCGCCGCTGGAACGCGTAGAACACCAGCACGATCGCGAACGCCAGCAGCCACACGGTTCCGGTCTCCAGCACGGACCGCGGGTTGCCGAGGTGGTCCCAGGCGAACTCCCACGTGGCCGCGCCGCCGTCGAACTTCGACCCCCACCCGCGCTGCTGCACGCCGAACCAGCCCATGACGTCCCCGGTCTGCACGCCGACCCAGCCGAGGTAGCCCAGCAGTCCCAGCGGGGCGGCCGCGCCGCCCACCCAGGCCCGCCAGTCGCGCTTGTCGGCGAGCACCGCGACCAACGCCGCGAGCCCCACGGCGACGATCAACGCGGCCGCGGTCGGCCGGACCAGACCGGCTGCCGCACAACACACTCCGGCGAGGATCCAGCGCTTCTTGACCACGCCCACCAGCGCCCACACCGCGAACGCGCAGAACGTCGCCTCGGAGTAGGTCATCGACAGCACCACGGCCATCGGCGACGCCGCAAACAACGTCACCAGGATCAACCCGCACCGGGAAGACCCGTCGCGCACGACCCGGCCGAGCACGAACAGGCCGTAGGCGCAGAACACCCCGCTGATCAGGCTGACCGCGAAGGCCGCGCCGACCACGTCCACGCCCGGCAGTCCGTCGACCCACCGGATCAGGGCGGGATAGCCGGGGAAGAACGCCAGCGGGGTCTCGGCGGTGCGGCGTCCGAACGCGTCGTACGGCGGCGCGGGCACCCCGCGGTAGCCGCCGGCCGCGATGCCGAGGAACCAGTCGCCGTCCCACGACTTGAGGTTGCCGACCGACGTGTCGACCTTGCCGGTCAGCTTGTTCTGGTACTCGACGACGAGTTGCAGGACGAACAGGCCGACCTGGCGAACGAACAGGTAGATCAGCGCGGGCGCCGTCCACCGGACCGCCGGGTGTCTGAGCGCCTCGGCCATCCGCGAGCGCGCACTGCTCTCATGCACGGCTGCTGGGGCCTCCACGACATCGACACCTGACGACACCCGGACAGAGTAGTCACGCGCATCACGGCTCCAGAGTCTCACCAGGTGGTCCGGGTAGGCTGCCTTCGACGTGGGGTTTTAGTCGCGCGAAGGAGGTCAGGTCGGTGGCGCTCGTCGTCCAGAAGTACGGCGGTTCATCGGTGGGAAGCGCCGAGCGGATCAAACGCGTGGCCGAGCGCATCGTCGCGACCAAAAAGGCGGGGAACGACGTCGTTGTCGTCGTGTCCGCCATGGGTGACACGACTGATGAGCTGCTCGATCTCGCCCGCCAGGTCTCGCCGGTGCCGCCCGCCCGTGAACTCGACATGCTCCTCACCTCCGGTGAGCGGATCTCGATGTCGCTGCTCGCGATGGCGATCAACTCGCTCGGAGCCGAGGCGCGCTCGTACACGGGTTCGCAGGCCGGTGTCATCACGACGGCGGTGCACGGCAAAGCGCGGATCATCGACGTGACACCGAGCCGGATCCAGGACGCGATGGCCGAGGGGGCCATCGTGATCGTCGCCGGCTTCCAGGGCGTCTCCCAGGACTCCAAGGAGATCACCACGCTCGGTCGTGGCGGCAGCGACACCACCGCGGTGGCGCTCGCGGCGGCGACGAAGGCCGACGTGTGCGAGATCTACACCGACGTGGACGGCGTCTACACCGCCGACCCGCGCATCGTGCCGAACGCGAAGAAGCTCGACACGATCACCTACGAGGAAATGCTCGAGATGGCCGCCTGTGGCGCCAAGGTGCTGATGCTCCGCTGCGTGGAGTACGCCCGGCGCTACAACGTCCCCGTGCACGTCCGTTCGTCGTTCAGCAACAAGACCGGAACCATCGTGTCCGGTTCAGTGGAGGACCTTCCCGTGGAACAGGCGATGATCACCGGCGTCGCGCACGACCGGTCCGAGGCCAAAATCACCGTGACGGCAGTTCCCGACCACCCCGGCATCGCGGCCAAGATCTTCCGCGTCGTCGCGCAGGCGGAACTCGACATCGACATGGTCGTGCAGAACGTGTCCCAGGCGGCGTCCGGCCGCACGGACATCACGTTCACGCTGTCCAAGGACGACGGCCCGCGCGCGGTGGCCGCACTGGAGAAGGCCCGCGGTGAGATCGGGTTCGACCAGGTCCTCTACGACGAGCACGTCGGCAAGGTGTCGCTGATCGGCGCGGGCATGCGTTCGCACCCCGGCGTCACGGCGACGTTCTGCGAGGCGCTGGCCACGGCCGGCGTCAACATCGACATCATCTCCACCTCGGAGATCCGCATCTCGGTCATCTGCCGCGACACCCAGCTCGACGACGCCGTCCGTGCCCTGCACGACGCGTTCGACCTGGGCACCGACGAAGAGGCCGTCGTTTACGCAGGGACTGGACGATGACTGGGCCTGTACTCGCGCTGGTGGGCGCGACCGGTGCCGTCGGCACCGTGATGATCGACATCATGAACACCCGCTCCGACTTCCCGTGGGGCGAGGTGCGGCTGATCGCGTCGGCGCGGTCGGCGGGCAAGAAGATCAACGTGCGGGGCCAGGACCTCACGGTCATCGCGCTCTCGCCCGAGGCGTTCGACGGCGTGGACATCGCCATGTTCGACGTGCCGGACGAGATCAGCGCCGAGTGGGCCCCGATCGCCGCCGAGCGCGGCGCGATCGCGATCGACAACTCCGGCGCGTTCCGGATGGACGCCGACGTGCCGCTGGTCGTGCCCGAGGTCAACTCCGACCAGATCGACAACCGGCCGCGCGGCATCATCGCGAACCCGAACTGCACGACGCTGTCGATGATGGCGTCGCTCGGTGCCCTGCACCGCGAGTTCGAGCTCAAGGAACTGGTCGTCGCCTCCTACCAGGCGGCGTCCGGCGCCGGTCAGTCCGGCATCGACCGCCTGTACGCCGAGATCGCCGCCCTCGCGGGCAAGGAGGCGGGCGTCGTCGCGGGTGACGTGGCCGAGGCGCTCGCCGCCGCCGGTCTCACCTCCGAGGACTCGCCGTTCCCCGCCCCGCTGGCGCTGAACGTGGTGCCGTGGGCTGGTTCTTTGAAGGACGACGGCTGGTCGTCGGAGGAGCTGAAGGTCCGCAACGAGGCCCGCAAGATCCTCGGCATCCCGGACCTGAAGGTCTCCGCGACGTGCGTGCGCGTCCCGGTCGTCACCACGCACTCGCTGTCGGTCCACGCGACGTTCGCGCGCGAGGTCACCGTCGAGGCCGCTCACAAGATCTTCGAGGAGCAGCCGACCATCGTGCTGATCGACGACCCGGCCTCGGGCAAGTTCCCGACGCCCGCGGACGTCGTGGGCGGCGACCCGACCTACGTCGGCCGGGTCCGCCAGGCGCTGGACTTCCCGAACACGCTGGACTTCTTCGTGTGCGGTGACAACCTGCGCAAGGGTGCGGCGCTCAACACCTACGAGGTCGCGGAAGAGCTCGCGAAGCGCCTCTGAGCTCGAGTTGATCGGAAAGGCCCCTGCCGCACGCGGTGGGGGCCTTTACTCGTGGACATGAGCCTGAGCGTGGCGGTCTACCTCCTCGACGAGAACGGCAAGAGGCACTTCGTGGCTCCTCCGGAGTGCTTCGAGGAGCACGCGGGGTTCGAGAGCTGGCGGACCGGGGTGTGGGGCAACGAGGCCGTGCGGGCCCTGCGCACCCGGTTCTTCCCGGTGCTGGCCGACGGAGACCTGTTCGTGAACCCGGACGAGGTGCAGTCGTTCGTCCTGGAGACGAAGACCATCCGGTCGTTCCTGGCCGACATCGCTCCGCAGGGCGACGAGCACCACGACCGCCAGTGGTACCTCGACACGATCTCCTGGCGGCTGACCAACATCCAGCTCCTCGCCGCCTACGCGCTCGGCATCGGCGGAGGCGTTGTCATCTGGTGATGGCTGCCGCCCGGTAGGGTCTGGCGGCGATGGGGGACATTGAGTGGATCAGGCCGCCCCGCCTCTCGCAGGTCGTGGCCGCCTATCAGGGTTTCGCTTTCGGCGCGGGTGTCCGAACAGGACTCGTCGACCAGTTGGTCGCGTGTTCGGCGGAGGACCCGGCAGCGGCGTTGGCGCAGTGGGCCACCGAGCCCGGCGTGCAACCCGACCTCGTGTCCCGGCAGGGCGCCCGTGACATCGGCAGGAACACCTACCGCGGCAAGATCACCTCGCAGGGGCCCGGCGCGTTGATCTGGGCGCTGCCCGCCGCCGTCGCCCGCCTGGACGAGGATCAGATCCGCGAGCTCGTCGCCCTCACCCACGGCCCCGGCTCACCGGCCGCCGACGCCGTGATCACGCTGGCCGCGCACCTCTTCACGACTCAGGAACTCGACCCGCCGGACGCCGACCCGGCCACGGCCGCAGGCGCGTTGGCGCAGGCCGTGCGCGGTGAAGGACGAGGGGTCGCCCGGGCCGTCGCGGGTGCGTTGGAAGGCGGTCCCGAGCACGACGTCCGGGAGATCGCCGAAGAGCTGTACCGGAGGTCGTGGTGAGCCCGCTGACGCCGATGGAACAGCTCCTGTTCGACTACGAGGGCGACGTGAGCGGCTTCGGCCACCACGCGGCGCACGGCGAGGTGCTGCTGCCCGGCGAGGTGCTGCTGAGCGAGTCGGACATCCTGCGCGTCTACACCGACGAGTCGCGGCTGCCCGCGGGCGTCGAGCAGTGGATCCGCCTGCCGTTGCACACGATCCTGAGCAGGCTGATCGCGTCGAAGCCGCGCATCCACGTCAACCAGGGCCAGCCGTTCGAGGCCGAGTTCGACTTCGTGGAACTGGCCGACGCCGCCGCGCAGCACATGCGGATGTGCGGGTGCGCCGAACGCCCCGCCGCCACCCGCGAGGCCAGCCGGTGGCTCGACGGCGACGGCCGCCGCTTCTTCCTGGTGCCGCACAACAACTCACGGCTGCGCGGCTGCCTCATCGGCGGTGCGATCGGCGACGCGCTCGGCGCGAACACCGAGAACCTGCCGATGGAGGTCGTCTACGAACGGCACGGCCCCGACGGCATCACCGACCTGCCCGAGAAGCCGGACATCACCGACGACACGCAGATGACGCTGTTCACGTTCGAGGCCGTCATCCGCGCGCACGTGCGGGAACGGATCACCGGCGAACGCGACCTCACCGGCATCACCCAGAACGCCTACCAGCGCTGGCTGCACACCCAGAAGACCTCGTGGGACAAGGCCCGCGGCGTCCACTCCACTGTGGACGAACCCGACGGCTGGCTGGTTTCGCACCAGGAGCTCTTCCGGATGCGCGCGCCTGGCCTCACCTGCACGAGCGCGTTGAAGGAGTACGCCCGCACCGGCGAGCACGCGACGATCACCAAGCCCGTCAACGACTCCAAGGGCTGCGGCGGCGCCATGCGGGTCGCCCCGGTCGCGTTGACCGACGAGGACCCGGTCGTCGTGTTCGCGCTCGCGGCGGCCAACGCGGCCCTGACCCACGGCCATCCGAGCGGCTACCTGTCGGCGGGCGTGTTCGCCGTGCTCATCCACCAGTTGTTGCGCGGCAAGGCGTTGCCCGCCGCCCTGGACGTCGCCATCGACTCGCTGGTCCGCCGCGAGGGCCACGAGGAGGTCGTCGCCGGCATCGAGCACGCCCTGGAACTCGCCGCGTCCGGCGACCCGAGCGTCGCGAAGGTCGAGGAGCTCGGCAGGGGAGGCGTCGGCGACACGGCGCTCGCCATCGCGTTGTACTCGGTGCTGGCCACCGACAACCCCAACGACGCGTTGCTCGTCTCGGTCAACCACGGCGGCGACAACGACTCCACGGCGTCGATGGCGGGCAACCTCGCCGGTGCGCTGTACGGGGTCGAGGAACTGCGGCCCGAGTGGGTCGAGCGCGTGCAGTTCCGGTCCCTCATCGACCAGATGGTCGCGGACTGGGACCTGGAGACTTCGCAAGCCGCGCCCGTGGGACAGGAGTGGTTCGTCCGGTATCCACCGACCTAGGGTGAGGTGCATGGCGGAGAGCGACGATCAGTACGACGCGTTGGGCGCGATCTACGAACGCGCCAAGCACATCCCCACCGGCCTGGCCGAACGCGCCACGCTGCTGTCCGCGGTCGGTGACCTGCGCGGCAGGTCGGTGCTGGACGTCGCGTGCGGCACCGGGTTCTACGCGCGGCTCTTCCACGACCTCGGCGCCGCGCAGGTGCTGGGCGTCGACTCGGCCGGCGAGATGATCGGCTACGCCCGCCACGTCGAGGACCGCGAACCACGCGGCATCACCTACGCGCAGCACGACGCGACGGAACTGCCGGTGCTCGGCGAGTTCGACGTCGTCACGGCCGTGTGGCTGCTCGGCTACGCGGACGACGTGTCCGCGCTCGACGCCATGATCGCGAACCTGACCGCGAACCTCGCCCCCGGCGGCCGGCTCGTGGTGGTGGTGCCGAACCCGGACGCCGACTGGGACCTGCTCGCGCAGTACGGCCGCTACGGCTACGAGGTCGTGCGCACCGGCGCGATGAACGTGAAGCAGCCGGTCAGGGTGCACGTGCTGGGCGACCCGCCGTTCGACTTCGACTCCTTCTACTGGGAGCGCGGCGTGTTCGACGGCGCGCTGAACAGGGCCGGTCTCGACGTCGTGCGGCATCCCGCCGTGACACCGGACGACGACCGCGGCGAGGAGTTCTGGGGACCGCTGCGCACGTCCCCGAGCTTCGGCGTCTTCACGGCCGTGCGGGGTGCCGCGTGATCGTTCTCGCGGTGGACCTCGGCACGACGGCGACCAAGGTCGTCGCGGTCGACGCGCAGGCACGGGTGGTGGCCTCGACCGAACGCGCGTATCCCATGCGCACCAGCGGTCTCGAGGCCACGCACGATCCGCAGCAGGTGCTCGACGCCGCGTTCGACGCGCTGCGCGAACTGGCCTCCGAGGACGTGCGGGCGATCGCGCTGACCGGCGCGATGCACTCGATCATGGGCCTGGACGCGGACCTGAAACCCGTCACGGACGCCCTGAGCTGGGCCGACAACCGCGCGGTCGAGCAGACCGAACGGCTGCGCGGCACCGCCGAGGGACGCGCGCTGCACCAGCAGACCGGCGCGCCGATCCACTCGTTCACGCCGCTGATGAAGCTCGCCTGGTTCCACGAGAACGGCGTCCGAGCCGCGAAGTGGTGCGAGATCAAGGACTTCGTGCACCTGCACCTGACCGGCGCGTTGCTCAACGAGCACTCGTCGGGGTCCGGCACGGGCCTGATGAACATCCACACCCTGCAGTGGCACGAGCCGTCGCTGGAGTTCGCGGGCGTCACCGCGGACCAGCTCCCACCGCTCGTCGAACCCACGCACTCGACGCCGTTGACCGCCTCGATCCCCGGTCTGCGGCCAGGGATTCCGGTGATCGTCGGCGGCGGCGACGGACCGCTGGGCAACCTCGGCGTCGGCGCGGCCACCCCCGGCGCGGGCGCGGTGTCGCTCGGCACGTCCGGGGCGTTGCGCGTCGCCCAGTTGGGGCCCGGAGTCGACGAGGAGGGGCGCACGTTCAGCTACGCCATCGGCGAGGGGCTGTGGGTGCGCGGGGGAGCGATCAGCAACGGCGGCGTGGTCGCTCAGTGGGCCGCCGAGACGTTCGACGTCCCGGTCGGCGAGTTGCTCAAGCAGGCGGAGGGTGCCGACTCCGACGGGCTGGTGGCGTTGCCGTACCTGCTGGGCGAACGGGCGCCGTGGTGGGACCCGACCGCGCACGCCGCGTTGCTCGGTCTTCGGCGCGAACACACCCCTCCGCAGATCACCAAGGCGTTGGTCGAGGGTGTGTGTCAGCAGCTGGCGCTCGTGCTCGACGCGGTGCCGCAGGTGGACTCGCTCAGGATCACCGGCGGTGCGTTCCGCGCGCCGATCTGGGCGCAGACGCTCGCGAACACGCTCGGCATGCCGTTGCACCTCACCGAGGACAGCGGCGGGTCGGCCGTGGGCGCGGCGCTGCTGGCGTGGCGGGCGCTGGACGAGATCGAGTCGCTGACCGTTGATCTCGTCGAGCCGACGCAGACCATCACACCGGACGAGGGGCTCGTCGAGAGGTACGCGCACGCACGGCCGTTCGTCGCGAAGGCCTACCGGGCACTGGAAGAGCTGTACGGCGAATCACATCGTTAGCAAAGAAAACCTTTTGCCATCCGTATGAGGATGGCGGTGTGGACCTCGCCCCCTTCAAACACGTCTTGATGCTGCCCAGAGTCCGGCCGCTCGCGCTGTTGATGTTCTTCGCGAGGATGCCTCCGGCGGCCATCGGCGTGGTCCTGACGTTGCACGTCGCGGTCACGCTCGACCGGGGGTACGGCGCGGCGGGGCTGGTCGGGGCGATGGGCACGATCGGCATGGGCATCGGCGCGCCGTTGATGGGCAAGCTCGTCGACGCGCGGGGGCTGCGGTCGATGCTGGGGCTGAGCGTCACGGCGTCGGCGGCGTTCTGGCTGTTCGCGCCGCTGATGGGCTACTGGACGCTGCTCGTGGCGTCGTTCCTGGTCGGGCTGGTGGGCGTGCCGATGATGTCCATCGGGCGTCAGGTGATCACGGCGCTGGTGCCGGAGAGCCAGCGGCGGGTCGCGTTGTCCGTGGACTCGATCTCAGTCGAGCTGTCGTTCATGGGCGGTCCGGCGCTCGGCGTGCTCGTCGCGACGAAGTTCTCCACCAACACGGCGCTGATGTTCATCGGCGTCTCGATCCTGGTCGCCGGGGCGCTGCTGTACTGGGCGAACCCGCCGATGGTGCACGAGGACGACGTCGTCGACGGGCCGCCGCTCCGGTTGTTCGAGTGGCTGCGCGGACGGCTCGTCGGTGTGCTGGTCGTGTGTGTGGGCGCGACTGTGTGCCTGGGTGGCATGGAGGTCTCGGCGATCGCGTCGCTGGAGCACATCGGCAAGCAGAGCTGGCTGGGCGCGGTGTTCTTCGCGATGTGCGCGGCGTCGATCGTGGGCGGCCTGGTCTACGGCGGTGTGAAGCGGGTGCCGAGCGTGCTCGTGCTGTTGGTGCTCATGGCGGCGTTGGAGATCCCGGTCGGACTGGGTGATGGCAACGTGCTGCTGCTGTGCCTGCTCCTCGTACCGATGAACCTCATGTGCGCGCCGTTGATCGCCGCGTCCGGTGAACACATCAGCAGGCTGGCGCCGTCCACGGCCCGTGGGCTGGCACTCGGGTTGCAGGGGTCGGCGTTCACCGTCGGCAGCGCGATCGGGCAGCCGATCGCCGGCGTCGCGATCGACCACGGGGGAGCGGCGGCCGGGTTCGCGATCGTCGGCGTGGTCGGACTGGTCGTCGCGGGCGTGGCGTGGCTGTTGGCTCGTAAACCCGTTGCCAGCCGGGTGACGATGTCCTCGTGAACCTCGCCCCGTTCAAGTCGGTCCTGGCGCTGCCGGGGGTTCGGCCCCTGATGCTGCTGATGCTGTTCGCCAGGATCCCTCCGACGGCGGCGGGCGTGACGGTGACGCTGCACGTCGTGACCACCCTCGACAAGGGTTACGCGGCGGCTGGCACGGTCGGGTTCGCGACCATGATCGGCCTCGGGCTCGGGTCGCCGTTGATGGGCAAGCTCGTCGACACCCGCGGCCTGCGGTTCGTGTTGATGCTGAGCCTGCTCGAAGGCGCGTTCTGGGTGACGGCGCCGCTGATGGACTACTACGTGCTGCTGGTGCTGGCGTTCGCCAACGGCCTCGTGGCCGTGCCGGTGATGTCGATCGGGCGGCAGGCGCTGACCGCGATCGTGCCGGAACCCCAGCGCAGGCCCGCGTTCTCGCTGGACTCGATCTCGGTCGAGCTGTCGTTCATGGTCGGGCCCGCGGCGGGCGTGCTGATCGCGACGAAGTTCACGACCGGCACGGCGCTGGTCGTGATCGGGCTGGCGATCCTGACGGCGAGCGCCGTGCTGTTCCTGGTGAATCCCGTGCTGCTGCACGAGGACGACGTCGTGGAGGGGCCGCCGCCTCCGTTGCGGACGTGGCTGCGCGGGCCGATGATCGCCGCGTTGATCATCCCGTTCGGCGCCACGATGGTGTTGTCCGGCATGGAGATCTCGGCGATCGCGTCGCTGGAGCGGTCAGGTCAGCAGGGCTGGCTCGGCGTGATCTTCGTGGTGATGTGCGCGGCGTCGGCGCTCGGCGGGCTCGTCTACGGCAGCCTCAAGGTGGTGCCGACAGGAGTGTTCCTGTTGGCCTGCATGGCGTTGCTGGAGATGCCGGTCGGGCTCGGCGACGGCAACGTGCTGCTGCTGGCGCTCGCGTTGATCCCGATGAACCTGGCGTGCGCGCCGACGATCACCGCGTCGTCCGAACTGATCGCCAAGAGCGCGCCCCCGACAGCTCGCGGACTGGCTCTCGGGTTGCAGGGCTCCGCGTTCACGTTCGGCGTCGCCGCAGGTCAGCCGCTCGCGGGGGTCGCCGTGGACCACAGCGGACCCCCGCTCGGGTTCCTGGTGGCAGGCCTGGCCGGACTCGTGATCGCTGCCGTCGGCTGGGTGCTGTCCCGCCAGCGTCAGGCGGTCTCCTCGACGTCCTGAGCGGAGTTGGCCAGCGCGAACCCGGTTCGCAGCGCGCCGACCGCCTCCGACACGGCCTCGCGGAAGATCCCGCCGACGCCCAGCACGTTCGCGAAGCCGTGGAAGAGGCCCTCGTGCCGGCGCAGCACGACCGGCACACCCTCGGCGGCCAGCCGTTCCGCGAAGGCCTCGCCCTCGTCGCGCAACGGGTCGTAGCCCGCGGTCGCGACGTAGGTCGGCGGCATCTTCGACAGGTCGTCGGCCAGCATGATCGACAACCGCGGGTCGTGCCGGTCCTTGCCGCCCTCGGTGTACTGGTCGAGGAACCAGTCCATCTTCTCGTCGGTGAGGAAGAAGCCGTCGCCGAAGATCTCCCGCGACCGGCGGCGCACCGACGCGTCCACGCCGGGGTAGAGCAGCAGCAGGAACGCCAGGTCGATCTCGGCCGCGTGAGCCGTGACGGCGGCCAGGTTGCCGCCCGCGCTGTCGCCGCCGAGCGCGATGCGTTTCGGGTCGATGCCCAGGTCCTCGGCCTTCGCGACGGCGTAGCGCAGCACCTCGGCGGCGTCGTCGGCCGCGGCGGGGAAGCGGGCCTCCGGGGCGAGCCGGTAGTCGGCCGCGAGCACCCGGACGTTCGCCTCCCGCGCGAGGAAGCGGCACAGGTTGTCGTGGCTGTCGAGGCTTCCGGTCACCCAGCCGCCACCGTGGTAGAAGATCAGCAACGGCGAGCCCTTCTCGAGCCCGTGCGGCGTGTAGAGCCGTCCGGCGAACTCGCCGATCGTGAGTTCGCGCGCCACCACCCCGTTGATCCGCGGTCCGGAGACGAGCTTCGAACTCAACTCCAGGTCTAGGCGGCTCTCGGATGCTGTCCTGGTGCGCCACCCCGTCCCGGACAGCTGCTGGAGCCTGAGCAGCAGCTGCGCCTCGGGGTGCAGGTCCTGACCGTCCAGACGGATCGGGGTGCCGGCGATGAGGCGGCGCACAGGGCCGGGGAGACCGAACGCGAAGCGCAGAGCACCGGCCAGCACGGCCGCCTGGAAGTTCGACATGTGGTGCAGGTTACTCGCGAGTAGCGCTGGATCTCCAGTTATCTGGAGGTGGAAGGATCGTTGTCATGACGGTGACGGTGGTGGGCATCGGGGGCTCGATCAGGAACGACTCGCAGTCCGAGAGGGCGTTGCGGGTCGCTCTGGAGGGCGCTCGGGAACTGGGTGCCCAGACGATCCAGTACAGCGGGCCTGACCTGGTTCTTCCCTTCTACGACCCGTCCGTGCCGGACCGCACGGACATCGCCCTGCGGATGGTCGAGGACCTGCGCCGCTGCGACGGCGTGATCGTCGTGTCGCCCGGCTACCACGGCACCGTGTCCGGCCTGGTCAAGAACGCCCTGGACTACATCGAGGACCTGCGCGACGACGACCGCCCGTACCTCGACGGCCGCGCCGTGGGCACCATCACCGCCGCGTACGGCTGGCAGGCCGCCGTGAACACCCTCTCCGCGGTTCGCTCGATCGTGCACGCACTGCGCGGCTGGCCCACGCCGTTGGGTTCCGCGATCAACTCCGCGCAGGTCAAGTTCGACGGCGACGGCGCCTGCTCGGACGTCGACGTGGACCGCAACCTGCGGCTCATCGGCCGTCAGGTCGCCGAGTTCGCCCTCCGCCGCCCCATCTCCGACGTGAACTGAGTCACTTCCGGGCATTTAAGTCGTGCACGATGCGTTCTCCCTCAGTGAAAGGCTTTATCACCGACTGCGAGGGAGAGCGGCATGGAAGCGCTGTACACGGCTGAGGCGACTGCTTACGGCGAAGGCCGCAACGGCGAGGTGCGTTCATCCGATGGTGTGATCGACGAGGTTCTCTCGATCCCGAAGGAGATGGGCGGCCCCGGCGGCGACCACACGAACCCTGAGCAGCTGTTCGCGGCCGGGTACTCGGCGTGCTTCAACTCCGCCATCGCAGCCGTCGCGCGCGCCGGGAAGATTCAGGTCGCTTCTTCTGAGGTAACCGCCAAGGTGGGTATCGGTTCCAACGGCGCCGGCGGCTTCCAGCTTGCCGTCGAGCTCGCGGTGAAGATCCCCGGACTCGACCAGGCGGTCGCGGAGAAGCTCGTCGAGCAGGCCCACCAGGTCTGCCCCTACTCGAACGCGACGCGCGGCAACATCGAGGTGGCGCTCACCGTCACCGTCTGAGGAGGCGCGTTTCACCATGGCCAAGAACCCGATCACCAGCCCGCTGCCCGACGCTGACCGCGACGCGGTCGGAGCCGTGCTGCAGGCGACTCTCGTGGACCTGGTCGACCTGTCCCTGATCGGGAAGCAGGCGCACTGGAACGTGATCGGCAAGAACTTCCGCAGCGTCCACCTCCAGCTGGACGAACTCGTGGTGCTCGCCCGCAACGCCGCCGACCAGGTGGCGGAGCGGGCGGCAGCCCTCGGCGTCACGCCGAACGGCAAGGCGAAGACCATCGCCGAGTCGTCCGGCGTGCCCGAGATCGAGTCCGGCTGGCTGAAGGAGGACCAGGTCGTCGCCGCCATCACGGCTTCACTGGCGTCACTGATCTCCCGCATGCGAGCCCGCATCGACGAGACCGACAAGCCCGACCTCGTCACCCAGGACCTGCTGATCGGCATCACGCAGGACCTCGAGCAGGCGCACTGGATGTGGCAGGCCCAGTCGGCCTAGGACATCAGCAGACGGATGGCCCGTTCCTCGACGGAACGGGCCTCGTCCACTTTCCGGGCCAGTTCGTCGTAGTCGCCACCCCGAGCGATCTCGCCCCACAGGGCCCCTGACGCGCGAAACTCCTGCCCGCCGGGCAGTCCCGCCTCGTCCAGGAAGTCGGCGTACAACGGCCTCGAGGCGTTGGCCGCGGTGTACTCGACCTCCAGGCAGTCGTGCAGCCGCTTGAACACGAAGTCAGGATCGCCGGCCCACCGCTGGGCCCACCCCTTCTTCCCCTTGTCCCGCAACTGCTCGGCGAGCTTCCGCATGCCGCTGAACCCGAAGTTGACGTCGAAGTTGTTGCCCAGCACCGCCCCCGTGAGGTGCTCGCACGTCATCGCGACCGCTCCGGCAACGTCCGGCTCACCCGTCCGCTCGCCGATGCTGATCATCTCGTGCTTACCGGCACCCCAACCCGCGAGGAAGTCCGCGAGCGGCCGAACGTGCGTCCCCCGGTCGAGCACGGTGACCTCGCCACCGTCGACCCCGAGCACGGCAACCGGGTGCTTCTCCTTGCCCAGCAAGCAGATCACCGGCCCGTCGGCGCCCCTCAGCCCGGCCTCGGCCTTGCGCGTAGACGTCGTGGACGTGACTTCGTGCGCGATCCCGGCGTGCTTGAGCGCGGTGGGGATGAACGGCGCGGGGTGATGCCGCGCCACGATCGTCATCGTGGGCGTGTGCCCCTTGTACTCGAACACGAAGTACATGAACCCGATCCCGCCGGCGAGCCCCGCGAGCATCGCCTCGGACCACTCGCCGTCGAGCACCTCCCGCAACAACCACGAGTCGTGCATCCGACCAACGGGCCGCGCATCCTTGAGAACGTGCCTCCGCGCCGTGCTGTACGACTCGCCGGTGCGCTCCATCCGGGCGCGAACCAGGCGCTTGAACGACTTCTGCTCGGTCATGACGTGCCTCTCGCGGACGCGCACGAGCCGTACCCCACGCCCTGCTCAGCTCGTCCGGGCTGTGTGTTCTCCGCACACGACTGACCGGCGCCGGGAGGACAGAGGTCCCCTTTGCCTCCGCGACGCCGGCCAGCGTGGGTGACCGATCAGGAGGTGAGGCGCTCGGCAGCGCCGTCACCAGGTTACTTCGCCAGGTGCCTCCGTGCGAAGTCCACTTCGGCCGCCGTCTGCCGCATGGTCTCCGCGACCACCAGCGACCCGTGCCCGGCGTCGTAGCGGTACATCTCGTACGTGTGGTCGCGGGCGGCGAGCGCGTCCAGGTAGTTGTCGATCTGCCGGATCGGGCAGCGCGGGTCGTTCTCGCCCGCGAGGATCAGCACCGGCGCGGTCACCTGGTCGACGTACGTGAGCGGCGAGCACTCCTCGTACAGCTCCGGCAGCTCCTCGGGCGAGCCGCCGAACAGCGCGCGGTCGAAGGCGCGCAGCGGTTCCATCTCGTCCTCGTACGCGGCGAAGTAGTCGGCAACGGGGACACCGGCGACGCCGACGGCCCAGCGTTCCGGCTGGGTGCCGATGCCGAGCAGGGTCAGGTAGCCGCCCCACGAGGCGCCGTTCAGCACCGAGCGCTGGGGGTCGGTGAGGCCCGACTCGATCGCCCAGTCCTGGACGGCCGCGATGTCCTCCAGCTCCGTGATGCCCGGCCTGCCCTCGATGGCGTCGCGCCACTTCGAGCCGTAGCCGCTGGAACCGCGGTAGTTGACGTGCACGGTCGCGAAGCCCGCGTCCAGCCAGACGGCGCGGTACGCGGAGAAGCGGTCCTCGTCGGAGGAGTGCGGGCCGCCGTGGATCAGGAAGACGGTCGGGAACGGGCCCTCGCTGGAAGGCTTCGAGACCAGGGCGTGCACGTCGCCGACGAACACGTCCTCCAACGGGAACGACGTCGCCGGGACGGCGCCGACGGGCTCGACCAGGACGCTCTCGGTGCCGTCGGTGGTGAGCGCGCGGATCACCGTCGACTTCTCGGCGGACGACCAGGAGTACTCGATCGTGCCGTCCGGACGGACGCCCGCGGAGCCGATCACGCCCGGTGCGGTGTCCAGAGTGGACAGTTCGCCGGTGGTGAGGTCGTAGCGGTGCACGGTGTTGCGGGCGTGGTGGGTGTGCACGATCAGCAACGCGGACGCGTCCGGGTACCAGTCGGCTGCCACCTCGCCCGGGAGGTCGACGACGATCTCGGTCTCGGTGCCGGCGGCGACGTCCCAGATCAGCAGCTCTTCGCGGCCGCGGCGTTCGTGCAGGACGAGCAGTCGCTGGTCGCCGCGGACCGGGCTGAACGAGATGGCGTCGAGGCCCTTGCCCTTGCCGTCCCACTTCTCGCCGACGGTCTCGCCCGTCTCGGCGTTCAAAGCGCGCAACGCCATGTGCCGGTTGTCGCCGTGCTCGGAGTGCGCGATCACGACGATCGACTCGTCCTTGGCGAGCGCCGTGACGCCGGCGTCGTTGACGTGCTGGTAGATGACCTCGCTCTGGCCGTTGCGGTGCAGCCAGACGGTGGTGCCGTCGTCGGTGGAGGCGGCCACGGCCGTGACGGTTCGACCGATCTCCAGACCCGCCGGGTAGCCGGGGGTCACGTCGGCGACCGCGGGTTCGGCCTTGCTGCCGTCGGCCTGGAACGGCTCGCGGACCCAGACGCCGAACTCGTCACCGTCGTGGTCGTCGAACCACCAGATCTCGGTGCCGTCGGGGTTGAGCGTGGCGTGCGACGTGCCGTTCGGGCGGTCGGTGACCTTGCGGTGCTCGTCCGTCGCGCGGTCCCAGGAGTAGATCTCCCACACGCCGCTCGCGTTGGAGACGTACAGGGTGCGGTCCGGTGCGTCGTCGGCCCAGCCGGGCAGGCTCATGCGGGGAGCCGTGAACCGCTCGCGCCACCGGGTCTCGGCGGCGGGATCTTCGAACAGCTGGTCCGGAATGGCGGGAGAAGGATGCGTGGTCACGCTCCAACACTAGAGTCAGCGGCCGCTTTGTCGAAGAGCCACCGCCCGAGCGCGCGCCGCTGATCGGTTGATCGAGCCAGGAAATCTAGGTGCGCGGACCCGTGCGCGTTAACGTTGAAGCATGTCCGAAACGACGACGGAACGCCTCGCCGAGGCGGCCACGTTGGAGGAAGTGCAGCGGGTCGTCCGCACGACGGCCAGATCCGCGCTGGTAGCGCACGGTGCGACGCTCGTGCTGCTCGACGGCGACCTCTGTTATTACGCCGACGAGGACTCGATGAGCCCGCTGTGGAAGGGGCAGCGCTTCCCCGCCGTCAACTGCATCAGCGGGTGGGCGATGATAAATCGCCAGACCGTGGCGATCAGGGACATTCGCTTCGATTCGAGGATTCCTCAGGAAGCGTATCGACCCACATTTGTGCGGAGCCTGCTGATGGCCCCGATCCTGCGCCCGGAACCGATCGGCGCCATCGGCTGCTACTGGGCCGTCCCGCACGCCGCGACCGAGGCCGAGATCGAGACGATCGAGTCACTGGCCGGTGCCGCCGGCGACGCCCTGGAACGCTTCCCGGAGGGCCTGCCCGCGCGGGGCTTCCTCAGCTGACGTGCCGGAAGTGCCTCAGCACCAACGGTTGCTGGAGGTACTCGGCCTCGTCGGGAAAGGTCACCGCGTCGGTGCGCCACCCAGGCCCTGCGTAGTTCTCGAGGGCCTGTTCGTCCCGCCACCGGCTCACGTACCGCACGACCAGCGGGTCGTCGAGGTCCACGAGCACCTCGTGCCCCACCAGCCCGTCGTAGGTCTCGGGAAACGTGAGGACCAGGTCCCGCACCCGAGCGACGAACTCCTGCTCCCGCCCCGGCTTCACCAGGGCTTCGGACACGCGAGTCAGCACACCCTCAGCCTACGACCGGCCGAGCTCTTCCTCGAAGATCCGGTCGACCGTCCGCGAGGCCCGCGACAGCGCCCGGACCGCGAAGAAGACCACCATGAAACCACCGGCCACCGCGAGGGTGACCCAAGCCGAAGTCAGCATGTAAACGATCCCCAGGGACTGCAACACCACAATTGCCTTGGCCGCGATGACGATCCACGACCTGTGAGAGGGATTGGCTGCGGAGGCGGAGTCCATCACAAACATCTCCCGATTTATTCAACGAGGCTTGAACCACTGCCTACGTCGTTTGGATCAAGTTGGCTGTTACGCAACGTAAGTGGAACCGTCAACCTTCACTCATAAGGGTTAACGCTACGTGGTCGTTCCGTATTATTTGGTCCGGAACGGTGGCGCACTGTCATAGAAGTACGGTGGCGTCTACGGCTGCCGGTGTCGAGCCGCATCACACGATCGGGTGGCTTATCGGGAACCCCGATGTCCTTTTTCCGTGACCAGAAAGGACCTTCGACTCTGTGTCCAGGCGTGAATTCTGATCGAACTGCCAGATGCAACTTGCGGACCGGGAAATTCGCGGTCAGGTGGACAGGCCGCAGGTGTTGTTCACCGGCGACCTGACGCGGGTAGGCCGGCCTACGGCGTCGGCGAGCAGGCGGCGCGGCCGACGAACACATCGCCCGTGATGCCCGACGGCGGAGCGAACTTGATCTGCAGCATGGTGAGGCCGACGCTGCCGTCGCCGGGCAGGTGTCGCAAGTTGAAGATCGCCTCGGCGAGCAGCGTGCCGTCGGTCTTGGTGATGGGCTTGACGTAGCGCTCGGGCATCGGCGAGGGCAGAGTTCCGAGGCCACTCGCGTCCTCGTAGCTCCACGACGCTTCGGTCAGTGTCTGCGTCGCGCTGCAGGTGACGGTGTAACTGCCGATCCTGATCCGCGGGCCCCTGGCGCTGACGAGGGCGGAGAGCTCGAAGTTCTTCCCCTCGGCCGTCGACTTGGTCGTGGTGATGCCCTTTTCGGCGTCGATCGTGGTGGTCTCGCACGTCGTCGTGCCGCTGCCGAACGCGATTCCGGTTCGCGCGGTCACCTCCGACGAGTTGGTGGTCGGTCCGTCGACCGAGCAGTCGGCGATCGAGGGGATGGAGATGGGCTCGGCGTTGCCCTTGGTGAACTCGGCGCTGCCCAGCGACGCCACGCCGGGCGGGTTGACCGCGTGGGCCGTCCCGGTGCCGACGAAGGTCCCGCCGGCCACCAGTAGTGCGCCGACGAGTCCGGCTCGCAGAATGGCGGTGGCGCGCATGTCTGTCCTCCTCGAATCTGAGGTCTGCCGGAATGACAGGTCTCAGTTGAGGAGTGTCGGGGTACTCACCGCGCCGCTGGCCATCACGCTGCGTCTGTCACTCGTCGGCGCACGGTAGCCAACTCGTTCGTGAGGCTTCGGCGAACGCAACACAACTGCCGGACTTTCCCAGGAAACGCAGAAAACAAATCAGCTCCTGTCCGCATTTCTGCGAACAGGAGCTGATTTGTTTTATTTAGTCGGGGTGACAGGATTTGAACCTGCGACCTCTTCGTCCCGAACGAAGCGCGCTACCAAGCTGCGCCACACCCCGGCTGGGAACATGTAGAACTCTACATCATGTCCGCTCCAGCTCCGAATCGGACCCCCTCATTTCGCCCCTGACCAGGCGTAACGGGCCTCGGAACGAGGGTCAGCAGCGACGCCTCCGGAGGGCAGCAGAAGCGCACCGGGGCGTAAGGCGAAGTGCCCATGCCGGCCGACACGTTCATCCACATGTGCGAGCCCCAACGGGAAACGCCACGCGCGCGGCCTCGGTCCAGTTCGCAGTTCGTCACAACGGCGCCGTAGAACGGGATCCGCAACTGGCCGCCGTGGGTGTGGCCGGCCATCACGAAGTCGTAGCCGTCGGCCGCGAACGGGTCGAGCACGCGCGGTTCGGGGGAGTGCGTGACGCCGAGGCGAAGAGCGGCCGTGGGGTCCGGGGCTCCCGCGATGTCGGCGTAGCGGTCGCGCTTCAGGTGCGGGTCGTCGAGGCCGGCGCAGAAGATCGGCTGGCCCGCGACCGTGATGGTCTTGCGGACGTGCGTGAGGTCTTCCCAGCCCCGTTCGATCATGCCGGCGCGCAGGTCGCGCCACGGGAGGGTCACGCCGTGGATGCGCTTCGTCTTGGCGGACGGCAGGAGGTAGCGGGCCGGGTTCTTGAGCCTCGGGGCGTAGTAGTCGTTGCTGCCGAAGACGAAGACGCCCGGCTTGTCGAGGAGAGGCCCCAACGCGCGCAGTGTGCCCGGTACGGCGTCCTTGTGGGCCAGGTTGTCGCCCGTGTTGACCACGAAGTCCGGGTTCAGGTCGGCCAGGGCGGCCACCCAGCGCTGCTTCGAGACCTGGTTCGGGGTCATGTGCAGGTCTGAGATGTGCAGCACCCGGATCGGCTTGGCTCCGGGGGACAGGACCGGCACGGTGGCTGTGCGCAGGGTCCAGTGCCTTCTCTCGATTCCCGCCGCGTAGGCGACGGTTGCGGCACCGAGAGCGGTCGTGGCGAGGAGGGCGCGGCCCAGCTTGTTCACGTGTCAAGGGTACGGAAGGGCGTTAACTCGATCGGCGCGGCATCCGGCGGGCGGTACCGTTCTGCCTCATGGCGGAGTTGAAGACGCGGCTGAAGAACGACCTGACCGCTGCGATGAAGGCGCGGGAGTCGGTCACGGCCGGCGCGCTGCGGATGGCGCTGACGGCCGTCACGAACGAGGAGGTCTCCGGCAAGGAGGCCCGTGAGCTCAGTGACGCGGAGGTCGTGAAGGTCCTCTCGCGCGAGGCGAAGAAGCGCAAGGAGGCCGCTGAGGCCTTCGACGGTGCCGGCCGGGCCGAGAAGGCCGAGCTGGAACGCCAGGAGCTCGCCGTGCTGGAGGTCTACCTGCCGAAGCAGCTCGACGAGGCGGAGCTCAAGTCCATTGTGGACAAGGCGTTCGACGCCGTGGCCGCGCAGCTCGGCGAGGCGCCGGGGCAGAAGCAGATGGGCCAGGTCATGAAGGCCGTCAACGCCGAGGTCGCCGGGCGCGCCGACGGTGGCCGGGTGGCCGCCGCGGTGAAGGCCAAGCTGACCAGCTGATCGCGCAGTGCCGCAGCGGCACCGAAACCGCTGCGGCACCACTAGTCAGAACGCCTTGTCGACGGCGTCCGCGAACTCGCCCATCGAGCCGAACTCCAGGTCGTAGGAGAACTCCCCGGACGGCTCCGGCGTCGCACCCCAGCCCGGCCGGTCGTGCCGCCGGTTGATCCACACCGACCGCAGGCCCTCCCGCTTAGCCGGAACGTGGTCGTGGAACAGGCTCTGCGCCACGTGCAGCAGTTCCGACCGAGCTACCCCCAACGACTCCAAAGTCGTGTCCAACGCCCGGAAGTGGTTCTCGGCGGGCTTGTAGGCGCCGACGTCCTCGGCGGTGACGATCGCCGCGAACTCCCCGTGCAACTGCCGGTTGCTGCCCGCGAACCCGGCGCGGTGCACGTTGGACAGAATGATCAGCTGATAGCGGGAAGCCAAGCGCGCCAACGCCTCCGCGGAGTCCGGGAACGCCGGCCAGTCCGGCACGGACGCACCGAGCCGCGCCGCCCACTCGTCGCTCACGTCGGCGCCCAACGCCTCACCCGTGCGCCGGAACGCGGCCGCCAGCACCTCCGGGTACAGCGCGCCGGGAGTCGAAGCCTGCATCGCGGACTCGGCGCGGCCGTACTCCAGGAGCAGCTCCTCGTCCGACACGGCGAGCCCGGCCGACCGCGCCCACGGCGAGAGCACCGCGGCGATCCCGCTCTCCCAGTCGATGAGCGTGCCGTAGCAGTCGAAGCTCAAAGCCTTGAACGTCGTCAGGTCCATGACGGCAAACTGTAGTACAGTTCAACTGTAGGGCAAGCGGTTAAACTCGCCACCATGTCCGCTCTGGAAGGCCTCGAAGTCCGGCGCACCACCACGGCCCAGCAGCTCGCCGACGGTCTCTCCGAACGGATCATGGCCGGCGCCTTCGGCCCTGGTGACAGGCTCAGGGAGAGCGCGATCGCCGCCGAACTCGGGGTCGCCCGCAACACCATCCGCGAGGCCGTCCGCATCCTGGAGCTCACCGGCCTGGTCCGCTACGAGGTCAACCGCGGCGCCGTCGTCATCGCCCCGACCAACGAGAAGATCGACGCCCTCTACACCGCCCGCGAACGCCTGGAGACCGCCGCGCTCGCCCGCACCCCGAGCCCGGAACAGCTGCAAGCGCTGACCGAGGCGTTCGCCCAACTCGAAGAAGCGGCCACCAGCAACGACCGCAACGCCATCGTCGACCGCGACCTGGCGTTCCACCAGCGGATCGTCGAGCTGCTCGACAGCTCACGGCTCGACGAGTTCTTCGCGGGACTCACCCAGGAACTGCGCTTCTACCTCACGGTCCTGGCAAAAGAAGAGACGCCGGACCAGGTCATCGCGGAGCACCGGGCCATCCTCGACCCGATCCGCCTCGGCGACCGCGACAGGGCGGTCGCCGAGGTCCGTGCTCACATCGACACGAGCGTCCAGCGCCTCAAGGCCATGCTCGAAGAAAGCTAACGACCTGGTTCGGTCGGCAGCGTGATCGGTGGCGGTTCGTTCGGGTTACCGGGATTCGACGGCGGGGCCGGCGGCTCCGAGGCCACCGGCGGCGGCACGTACCCCGAGCTCACCGACAGCGTGATCACCGTGCCGCGCAACGCGTTGCCGCGCGGCGTCTGGCTCACGACGGTGCCCTTCGGCTGCTCCGAGTTCACCGACTGCTGGCTCGTCTTGTAGCCGGCCTGCTCCAGGATCCGGGTGGCGTCGTTGATCTGCTTGCCCACCACGTCCGGCACCTGGATCTCCCGGCCGCCCTTCAGGTACCGCTGCTCCACCTGCGGCAACGGCGCGACGGCGATCCCGCCGTGCACCTTCGTCATCGTCTCGAACCACGTCTTGGCCGGGATCGTGCCGCCGAAGATGTTGCCGTTGCCGCACAACCGGGGCTGCGCGCCCAGGCAGATCGGCCGCGGCGAGGTGCCGTCGTTGAACGTCTGCACGGCGCCCGCGAAGTCCGGGGTCGCGCCGATGAACGCCGCCGACTTGTACTCCTCGGTGGTGCCCGTCTTCGCGATCATCGGGCGGGTCCACTTGGCGTTGCGGGCCGCCTGGGCCGCGGTGCCGTTGCCGACGTCGTCCTTGCTCATGCCGACCGCGAGGCCGTTCGCGAGGCCCTCGGCGACGACCTGCTCGCACGGCGCCTCGTTGACCTGCACGGCCTTGCCGTTGCGGTCCAGCACCTTCGCGATCGGCGTCGGCGGGCACCACTTGCCGCCGCTCACGATGGTCGCCGCGACGTTCGCGAGTTCCAGCGTGGACACCGGCGCGGGCGAGAGCGTGAACGACGCGTTGCCGCCGTTCTGCTTGTAGAACTCGGTCTGTGAGATGCGGTTCTGCTTGTCCTTGGCCTTCGGGTCCGGCCGCGTGCCCTGCAGGTTCGTCGCCATCGTCTCGCGCATGCCGAGTCGCGACGCCATGTCGACGACCGCGTCCATGCCGGTCTGCTCTTCCAGGATCACGAAGCCGGTGTTCGGCGACGTCGCGAGCGCCTGCTGCAACGACATGGAGGACGGGTAGCTGGAGTCGAAGTTCGACAGGCAGTACCAGCGGGTGCCGGGCTCACCGGTGCTCGGGCAGCGCTGGGCGCCACCCTTGAACACGCGCGAGACGTGCGAGGTCGGCGTCGGGATGACGTTCTCGATGCCGAGGCCCTTCTCCAGCGCCGCCGCGGCCGTGAACACCTTGTAGATGGAGCCGGCGCCGAACTTGTTCTCGACACCGCTCGGCAGGTCGTACGTCGTCTGGCGGAGATCCGACTTCAGGCCGTAGTCGCGGTTCGCCACCAGCGCGAGCACCTCGTGGCGTTCCTTGCCGGGCTTGACGACCGCCATCGTGTTCGCGATGCCGTCGACGGTCTTGCCGACGCCCGCCTCGGCCGACGCCTTGGCCTGCGAGGTGACGCCTCGGTCCAAAGTGGTCTGAATGGTGTAGCCGCCGGTGCGCAGCTGCTCCTCGCTGAAACCCGCGCGCTGCAGGTAGTTCACGACGTACGAGCAGAAGAACCCGTTCTCCGGTCCGGCGCCGACGCAGCCGTTCGGCGGCGTGCGCACCGGGTTCTGCAACCCGAGGCCTTCCTTCTTCGCCGCCTCACCCGCGTCGCGCGACAGCTTGTCGTTCTCGACCATCCTGTCGATCACTTTGTTGCGCCGGTCCAAAGCTTTGTCCGGATACGCTTCGGGGTCGAGTGCTGACGGACTGTTCACCATTCCCGCGAGCATCGCCGCCTGCGGAACCGTCAACTTGTCCGGAGTCGTGCCGAAGTAAGCCTGGGCGGCCGCCGCGATGCCGTAAATGGTCGAACCAAAAGGAACGACGTTGAGGTACCGGGCGAGGATCTCCTCCTTGCCGAGCTTTCGCTCCAGCTGCAACGAGATCCGGGCCTCGCGCATCTTGCGCGCGATGGTCTGCTCCTGGGCCTTGGCCTGCTCCAGCTTGTTGTTCCTGGCGACCACGTGGACCAGGTAGTTCTTGACGTACTGCTGGGTGAGCGTCGAGGCGCCCTGCGAGACCGAGCCGCTGACCTGGTTCGTCAGGCCCGCCCGGATCGTGCCCTTCCAGTCGACGCCCTGGTGCTCGTAGAACCGCCTGTCCTCGACCGAGATCAGCGCCGCCTTCATCGTCGGCGAGATCTTCTCGGGTGGCGTGAGCACCCGGTACTGGTCGAACAGGTAGGCGATCGGCGCGCCCTCCTTGTCCGTGACCGTGGTGATCAACGGAGGGTCCGTCGTCACGAGGTCGGCGGAGATGCTGTCCACGGTGTCGCTGGCTCGGTTCGAGACGAGGCCTGTCGCGCCCACGACTGGGAACAGCATGCCGGCGAGGAGAACCCCAGCCAGCAGGCACAGGCCGAGCATCTTGAGCACGCCATTCCTGACTCGCACGCGCCTCAGCGTACGCCGTACACGAACGGGTGAAGGTGATCAGTAAGTGTCGTTACTCAGCATGAGTAGAGATACGCACGACAGGTAACAGTCGGGTGACCCAGGCTTGGACAGGGAACCGAACGGCACTACAGTCCGTCAACGTCCAAGGAATGCAGC
Organism: Lentzea sp. JNUCC 0626; assembly: GCF_043632865.1. NCBI lineage: Bacteria > Bacillati > Actinomycetota > Actinomycetes > Pseudonocardiales > Pseudonocardiaceae > Lentzea > Lentzea sp. JNUCC 0626. The sequence continues at coordinate 6,920,261 of NZ_CP171635.1, read as the reverse complement.
CGTAGCTCGAACGCTACGGCATCCGTGGCAGGGGTGTGGCGGATTTCCACATTTGGACAGCACTGAGGAGTGGGGGATATGAACCAGGGGGATTGGCGTATCAACGCTTCGTGTCGTGACGAAGAGCCGGACCAGCTCTTCGTTCGTGGCGCGGAGCAGCGCAAGGCGAAGCTCGTGTGCCTGGGTTGCCCGGTGCGCATGGAATGCCTGGCCGAAGCGCTCGACAACAAGATCGAGTTCGGGGTCTGGGGAGGCATGACCGAGCGCGAACGCCGTGCTCTGCTGCGCCGCCGTCCGGACGTCGACTCATGGCACGAGCTCCTCGACAACGCACGTCAGGAACACGTCGAGGACTCACGAGTCGGCTAGAGCACTCACTCCCCGGCCAGTCGACGACCTATCTCTCGAAGGCCGTCGAGATCGTGCACGTCGGCGGGCAACGCAGGCACGCCGACCAGCGCGACCCCGGGGTGAGCACGCGTGAACCGGGCGAGCAGTCGCTTCTCACGATCGGCGACTGCCACCCGGTCCGCGTGCAGCCGGAGCACTGCCGCGGCGAGCGGCGCGTCACCGGAGCGGTCGAGGTCCTCGGCCGCTGCCAGCGCCTTCGCCGCCGGCAGGTCCGCCGCGAGCACCGGATGCGTCCGGTTCGCGACTAGTCCGCACAACGGCATGTTCTCGGCGCTGAGCCGTTCCACGAAATAGCTCGCTTCGCGCAACGCGTCCGGTTCCGCCGCCGCCACGACCACGAAACCGGTTCCGGGCGAACGCAGGAGTTCGTACGTCCGCTGCGCGCGCTCGCGGAATCCTCCGAACATGCTGTCGAAAGCCTGAACAAAAGTTGAAGCGTCCTGCAACAGTTGGCCGCCGACGATCGTCGACACAGCCCGCGTGAAAAGGCTGAAACCGGTTCCAACGATCTTCAACAACCCGCGGCCCGACGCGCGCGCCGGTGCCGAGAGCATCCGGATGAACTTGCCGTCGAGCACGGTCGAGAGCCGCTGCGGCGCGTCCAGGAAGTCGAGCGCCGACCGCGACGGCGGGGTGTCGACGATGATCAGATCCCACTCGTCCTGCGCCACCAGCTGGCCCAGCTTCTCCATCGCCATGTACTCCTGCGTGCCGGAGAACGACGAGGAAATGGTCTGGTAGAAGGGGTTCGACAGGATCTGGTCGGCCCGGTCGCGGCCTGCGTGGGTGAGCACCATGTCGTCGAACGTGCGACGCATGTCGAGCATCATCGCGAACAGCTCGCCCTTGGGTTCGAAGCCGTCGACGACGACCTCGCGCGGGTGGTTGTCGAGCTCCCGCAGCCCGAGCGACTGGGCGAGCCGCCGCGCCGGGTCGATCGTCAGCACGACCACGCGCCTGCCGCGTTCGGCCGCGCGCAACGCCAGCGCCGCCGCCGTCGTCGTCTTGCCGACCCCGCCGGAGCCGCAGCAGACGAGAACGCGCGTCTCCAGGTCGTCCAGCAACGGGTCGAAGTCGAGCTTGTTCATCGGACTCCCGCCGCGACCAGCACCTCGGCCAGCTCGTACAGCGCGGCCACGTCCACCCCGTCGGTCAGGTCCGGCAGGTCCAAAGTCGGCAGGTCCGAGTGCGACAGCAGTTCCTTCGCCTCCTGCTGCGACTGGACCCGGATCGCGTGCTCCACGGTCTCGTCGACCAGGCCTTCGAGCGTGAACTCGTCGAGGTCGAGCCCGGCGGCCGCGAGGCCCGTCCGCACCCGCGCCTCGTCCAGCCTGCCCTGCGCGGCAACCGGCAGCGATCGCGCGGGCAGCCGCGCCGGCTGCACCCGGTTCACGAACACCGCGCCCGGCCGCAGGTCGGCGCCGTCCAGTTCGGCGACCGCGTCGAGGGTCTCGCGCACCGGCATCTCCTCCAGCAACGCCACCAGGTGCACCGCCGTGTCACCCGAGTGGAGCAACCGCACGACGCCCTCGCTCTGTCCCTTGATCGGACCGACCTTCGCCAGATCGGCCATGGCCTTCGTGACGTCCAGGAACTTCACCACGCGCCCCGTCGGCGGCGCGTCCAGCACGACCGCGTCGTAGAGGTGGCGGCCGTCCGGCCCGACCCGGTTCACGCACTCCTTGACCTTGCCCGTCAGCAGCACGTCCCGCAGGCCGGGCGCGAGCGTGGTCGCGAACTCGATCGCGCCCATCTTGCGCAGCGTGCGGCCCGCGAAGCCCAGGTTGTAGAACATCGCCAGGTACTCGAGCAGCGCGGCCTCGGCGTCGACGTGCAGCGCGTGCACCTCACCACCGCCCGGCGCGGACGCGATCCGCTCCTCCGAGTACGGCAGCGGCGCGTGGTCGAAGAGCTGGGCGATGCCCTGCCTGCCCTCGACCTCGACCAGCAGCACCCGGCGGCCACCGGTGGCGAGCGCGAGCGCCAGCGCGGCCGCGACCGTGGTCTTGCCCGTGCCGCCCTTGCCGGAAACCACGTGCAAGCGGGCTCGGGTCAGCTCCTCGGTCCACGACGTCACACGTCCAGACTATGTGTGAAATCGGTCGAAGGTGGACTGGTCGGTCAATCGGCCATGGTGAGGAAGAGAACGGCCATCACGGTTGCGGCCACCAGCCCCCACGCCACCACCGACGGCAGGAACAACGCGATGCTCGCCGTGATCACCACCACGACCACGAGCCCGATGAGGCCCGCCTGGACGACCTGGGTGCGTTGACTGTGCTTGCGATCACGCACCTGCGCCATCGCGACGAGCACCATCACCAGCCCGCCCACCGCGAACAGGCCGGTGGCGATGATCCGCCAGGTCTCCATGTGATCAAGGTAGCTCCAACAACGACAACCGCCCAGGCGCCGCTCGGGTGGCAAGTTACGCTTCCGCGCATGACGAAGTGGGAGTACGCGACCGTGCCGTTGTTGATCCACGCCACGAAGCAGATCCTCGACCAGTGGGGCGAGGACGGCTGGGAACTGGTCACCGTGCTGACGAACCCGACCGGTGAGCAGCACGTCGCGTACCTGAAGCGGGTGAAGGCATGAGCGACTGGTCCAACCGCCTGAAGGAACTCGGCATCGAGCTGCCGGGCGTCGCCGCCCCGCTCGCCGCCTACGTGCCCGCCACCCAGAGCGGCCCGTGGGTGTTCACCTCCGGCCAGCTCCCGTTCGTCGACGGCAAGCTGCCCGCCACCGGCAAGGTCGGCGCCGAGGTGTCCCCGGAGGAGGCGAAGCAGTACGCCGCGACGTGCATCCTCAACGCCCTCGCGGCCGTGCACGCGCTCGTGGGGATTGACTCGATCAAGCGAGTCGTGAAAGTTGTCGGGTTCGTGGCCTCCGCCGAGGGCTTCACAGGGCAGCCGGGCGTCGTCAACGGTGCCTCCGAGCTGCTCGGCGAGATCTTCGGAGACCAGGGCAAGCACGCCCGGTCGGCCGTGGGGGTCGCAGAGCTGCCGATCGGCGCTCCAGTGGAGATCGAACTGATCGTCGAGGTGTGACATGTCGGACACGTGCCACGAACTGCTCTTCAGGCTGGCCGGGCGCATCCCGGACGACCTGCTGTGGCGGTACCGGGACTGGGCCGCTTCGGACGCGTACGCGGTGCTCGCGCGGTCCTTGCCGCGCACGCTGCTGCACGGACGCATCCCTCTGACCGATCACGAACTACGCCTTTTGCAGGACGCGCTGGTGCCCTACGGGGCGGATCCCGGTTCCCTCAGTTCGGTCAAAGGACTGGACGAACTGCCGCCCACCGACTACACCTTTTCCCCGGAATCACCCGATCGGGTGCCGATGGGGGATTCCGCGTCCGTCGTTCTCGGTGCCACCCTGCGTGGCCGGAACGGGGTCGGCGAGGTTCGCTCCTGCTGGCGCATCGGTCCCGAGGGGATCAACCGCGTCCTGCTGGCGGCGGCCACGACCGGCCACGCCCGGCTGACCGGCGAGTTGCAGCGCGTTCTGCGGGCTTTGGGCGAACACGACCCGTGCGTCGAGGTCGTGCCGTCCGGTCTGGACCTGCCGCCCTACCACCGGGCGGCGCTGGCGGCATCGGAGCTGGTGTGCGCCGGCGCCGAGTCCGACGAGCACCTGGTGCTCAGCTAAGGAGAGCTGACGTGACGAACGACGGTGTCGGCCTGCCGGTCCGTCTCCACGATCTCCTGCTGTCGATGGCCGGGCGCGTGGACGACGACGCCCTGTCGCAGGCCCGCGAGTTCCTCGCGGTCGGAGAACTGGACCGCTCGATCGAGCTGCTCGTCGGAACGCTCCTCGCGGGCAGCATCCCGGTGCTGCCCGACGAGCGCGCGGCGATCACGTGGATCCTCCACGAGGTCCGCTCGGACGCGTCGCTGACCGACCGCCTGCCGGTGGTCGAGATGCTGCCGTTCCTGCGGCACCGCTTCACCTCCGAGACCGACCCGGCCTCGGACATCGCCGGGCACCTGATCCGCGCGGTCTCGGTGCTGCCCGACATCCGCTCCGTGCGGTGCGTCTGGCGTTCGTCGCCGACCGGGTCGACCCCCGGCCCGTTGCCGCAGCGCGTCGTCCTCGTCGACGTCGGTCCGCAGGGCTTCCCGCCCGCGACCGCGTACCGGGTGGACGCGGTGCTGCGCAAGGCGGGCGTGCGCGCGGCCGTCGAGGTCATGACGACCGGTGTGCAGCTCAGCGACTACCACGCGGCGGCGGTCACGTCGTCGCGTGCGATACCGATCTCCGGGGCGCCCGCCCCGGTGGCCGACCACCTGTCGCAGCAACAGCAAGCGTGGTTCGACCAGCCGGTCGAGGAGCTTCCCGCTCCGGCGCCGGTGGCCGAGCCGACACCGGCGCCGGAGCAACGGGAAGAGACCGGCTCACGACGCGCACGTTCCGCACCACCGGCGCTGGAGGGGTCCCAGCCCTTCCCGCCGAAGCCCGTGAAGCGCATCCCGATGGCCTCCAAGGAGCCCGAGATCGAGACGCTTCCCGAGCCCGTCCCGATCAACCGGGCCGAGGTGACCACCGAGCTCAAGGCCGACGAGCTGGCGGCGTTGCAGGCAGCGCTCGCCGAGCCCGCCGAACCGTCCTCGGTGGACGCGAACCTCAGCGAACGGGAACGGGCCCTGCTGCAGCAGCTGCACGAGGAGCTGGCGCAGCGGGAGCAGACGGGGCCGCAGGGCCCCGACAGCGGCCGCTGGCAGATCGACAGGTCCTCGTCGCGCCAGTCGGCGTTCGGGGCCACGAACAACGGCCACCAGCCTCAGTAGGTCCGCAGGTACTCCAGCTGGGCCCGCACCGACCACTCGGCGGCGGGCCACAGCACCCTGTCCACGTCCTTGTAGACGACCTCGACGACCTGGCGCGGAGTCGGAGCGCCGCCGAGCTGTGCGACGGCCTGGCGGACCTGCTCCAGCCGTTGGGTGCGGTGGGCGAGGTACATCCGCGCGGCCTCGCCGGCGTCCGCCAGTTCCGGGCCGTGACCCGGCAGCACCGCCGTGTTCTCGGGCAGTTCGGCCAGCAGCTTGAGGGACTCGAAGTAGTCGCCGAGCTTGCCGTCCGGGTGCGCGACGATCGTGGTGCCGCGGCCCAGCACCGTGTCGCCGGTCAGCACCGCCTCGCCGTCGAGCACGAAGCACAGCGAGTCGCTGGTGTGCCCTGGGGTGCCGAGGACCTTGAGCTCCAGGCCCGAGCTGGTGATGACGTCGCCGTGATTGAGGCCCTCTGAGCCGTAGGTGAACGTCGGGTCGAGCGCGCGCACCGGAGCGTTGACGAGTTCGCCGAACCGCTTGGCGCCATCGGAGTGGTCCGGGTGGCCGTGGGTCAGCAGGATCTCCGAGATCGGGCCGTGCTGCGCGATGCGGCTCAGGTGCGTCTCGTCGAGCGGGCCCGGGTCGATCACGACGAACGAGGTCGCGTCCGGGGCCTTGAGCAGCCACGTGTTGGTGCCGTCGAGCGTCATCGGCGACGGGTTGTCGGCCAGCAGCACGGCGGCGTGCGGCGTGACCTGCCGGAGTTCGCCGTACAGCGGGTGCGCGGCGCGGGCGCCGATCAGCGGGGAGCCGCTCACTGGAACACCACCCTGATGACGTCGCCGTCGCGGATCAGCTTGGGGATGATCTTCTCGACGCTGCGTTCCTCGGCCATGACCTTCCCGACGCTGCCGAGCGCGTCGACCTCGTCGAGGGTGCGCCAGGTCGGTGGCATGAGCATCCGGCGGCCTTCCCGGGCGTCCTCGACGGCGTTGCCCGGCGTCTGCCAGGCCGCGTCCGACGCCTCGGTGGTCTCGCCGTCCGCGTTCTGGCCGTGCGGCAGCGCGGCGACGAAGAACCTCGTGTCGTAGCGCTGCGGTTCGTCCTCCGGGGTGACCCAGTTGGCCCACGGGCGCAGCAGGTCCGCGCGCAGCACGAGGTTGTTGTTCGCGAGGAACTGGGCGAGCGAGAGTTCGCGGTCGACCAGCTGCTGCCGTGCCGCCGAGTACTGGCTCGTGTCGGCGACGACCGAGGTGGCGTCCGGGCCCGCGAGCAGCACACCCGACTCCTCGAACGTCTCGCGCACGGCCGCGCACACGAACGCCCTGGCCGTGCCCTCGTCGACGTTGAAGACCTCGGCCCACCACTTCGGTTCCGGGCCCGCCCACGCGACGGACGTGTCGGCGTCGCGCCGATCGACCCCGCCACCGGGGAAGACGCTCATGCCGCCCGCGAACGCCATGCCCTTCACGCGGCGCAACAGGAAGGCCTCCAGGCCCTCGTCGCCGTCGCGCAGCAGCACCACGGTGACCGCGTCCCTGGGCGTGGCGGGTTCGGCGGCGGGCGTTGTGGGTACCAGGTTTCCCGGCAAGGTCATGTCGTCGGGCATCCTCCGAGCGTACGACCGCGCTAACCCGAGGATGGTGTGATGGCGACGAAGGTCTCCGGTTGTCTGGTGCAGGTGCTGCTGTTCCTGCTGGGAGCGGTGCTGGCCACCGGCCTGACCGCGGTGGCGGGCGTGGTGATGTTCGTACCCGACCGCACGACCGTGATCAGCGTCGATCCGACCTCCGAAGCACCCGGCGTGTACGTCAAAGAGGTCTCACGGCTCGTGGGCGGCACCTACTACGAGATCTGGCTCGGCTCGTCGCCGGACCACGGCCACGTGGTGACGGTGCCCAACGGGTGGGACCACGACCCGCGGCGCGAGTCCTCACCCGACGGCATGCGCCTGAAGTTCGGCAACGGCGGGGAGATCTTCGTCCCCAAGGCCAGTTACTCCTGAGGCAGGATGGGCGAGTGGACGAACAGTTGCGCGTAGGACTTGTCGGCGCCGGACCGTGGGCTCAGATGATCCACGCCCCCGGCATCGCGAACCACCCGGGCACGACCCTGACCGGCGTCTGGGCCCGCCGCCCTGAGGCCGCTTCCTCGCTGGCCTCGTCGTTCGGCGCCGAGCCCTTCTCCGACTACGCCGAGCTCCTGTCCACTGTGGACGCCGTGGCGTTCTCCGTGCCGCCGGGCGTGCAGGGCCCCATGGCACTGGAAGCCGCCCGCGCCGGCAAGCACGTGGTGTTGGAGAAGCCCATCGCCTCTTCGGTCGCCGAAGCCGAGGCCCTCGTGGCGGCAGTGGAGGAGGCGGGCGTCGCGTCCCTGGTCGTCCTGACCCGCCGCTACGCCCCGGAGACCAAGGAGATGCTCGCCCAACTGCACCGCACGGGCGGCTGGACCGGAGCCGACAGCCGCTGGATCTCCGGCGCCCTGCTGTCCGGCCCGTTCTCCGACTCCCCGTGGCGCCACGACAAGGGCGCACTCGACGACGTGGGCCCGCACGCGTTCGACCTGCTCGACGCGGCCCTCGGCGAGATCACCGACGTGCTGGCGGCGAACGTCACCGACAAGGGCCTGTGGCAGGTCATCCTGCAGCACGCTGGCGGCGCCACCAGCACCGTGTCTCTCTGCTTGTCCCTGCCGGTGCAGCCACCGTTCGCGGACTTCACCGTGTTCGGCGAGAACGGCCACCGCACCCTGACCAACCGCGACACCCCGGCCGCCGAGTGCTTCACGAACCTGCTCGACGACTTCGTGGCGATGGTGCACAGCGGCACCGTCACGCACGAATGCGACGCGCGCCGCGGCCTGCACCTGCAACGCATCATCGATCTGGCTCGCCGCAAGGCGGAAAGCGCAGCCTGAGCAACCGCACTCGCCAACGCACGCAACCGCAGTCGCGAACGCAAGCCGACCACCGTCTTGGCCCGGCGCGCGCACGCAACCGGCGGCCACCAACGCACGCCAAGCACTTACGAAACCTGGCGTGGCGACGCGAAGCGAGCCCGAACGGGCTGATGCCTCATCTGGTACCGGTTACGCCGTTCTTGGCGATTGGGGCTTGACCTTGAGGGGCTGGATGCCAACCTGTCCGGTCCGGCCGGGGCGCTTTCACCCCGGCTTTTGAGGCCGCGAATGCATCCAGCCAGAGGCTCAAGGTCAAGCCCCAATCGCAACCCACTTCATTCGTCACGACCCGCGCGAGCACCCTCGCAACCGCAGCCCAACCCCAGGAACGCGACCAACCCCGCTGGAACGCAACAGAACGCACGCAAGCCGACCCGCTCCGCCCGCTGACCGAGCCTGACCGCTCAAAATTGTCAGGGGTGCCCGCTAACGTCCGAAGCATGGACCTCACCGCCACCACGGCCGACCTGGCCGCAGCCGCCGCCGAGGTGACGCGCCTCCTGCCGACCCGCGTGCTCGACCCGGTGCTCGCCGGTCTGCGCCTGCGCGCGGGCACCGACGTGGAGGTGGCGGGCAGTGACCAGGAGCACGGCGTGCGCCTGACCGTCGCCGCGACGGTGCACACCGAGGGCGAGGTCCTCGTGCCGGCGAAGCCGCTGGCCGCGACCCTGCAGGCCCTGGACGAGCCGCAGGTGCGCCTGAAGGTGGAGGGCCAGCGCCTGGCCGTCCGCACGCCCACGTCGCGGTTCGCCATCCCGCTGCTTGATCTTGATCACCATCCCGGCGTGCCGGAACTACCGGTGGTCCGCGGTCACGTCGACGCCGATAAGCTGAAGATCATCGCGGCGGTGGCCGGTGCGGCCAGCCGGGACGACGCGTTGCCGATCTTCACCGGCATCCGGATCTGGTCGGACGCGGACAGGTTGCACTTCCTGGCCACAGATCGTTACCGGATGGCCCACGGCACCGTGCCGTGGGAACAAGAAGGTCCGCTCGACCTGTTGGTCCCTGCGAAGGCGATCGTCGAAGCAGCCCGGCAGGCCCGAGGCCGTGTCGCCCTGCACGCGAACGAGGACCGAATCGGTCTTGCCTGGGGACACAACTCGATCTCCACCGCGCTCCTGGCCGCTCCGTTCCCGGACGACCGCGCGCGCCGACTCCTGGAGGCAGTCATCGACAGCACGGTGCTCGTGGACGCCGACGCGCTGGCGCGCGCCGTTCGCCGAGCCACGCCCTACGGCGGACCTCACCAGGCCGTGACCATCCAGGTCGAGGACTCGGAGGTCAGGGTCAAGGGCAACGACCCGCAGCAGGGCGAGTCGGAGGAGTTCGTCAAGGCCACGGTCGAGGGCGACCACCTGACCAAGACGTTCCAGGCCCGCTACCTCGCGGACGCGCTGAAGGCGTTCGCCGGCCGCCGGATCGAGCTGAAGATCCAGGACGGTCTGCGCTCGACGGTGCTGACGTCGGAGCCCGGCGAGGACGGCGTCGAACTCACGTACCTCGTCGTGCCGATGCGGTCCGTGGCCTGAAACACCGAAGGGCCGGCACGAGGCCGGCCCTTCAGCAGAAACGTCTAGGTCCTGTCCTGCAAGTCTCGCCGGGCGAGAGCGGCGGCCGAGGGCCCCGGAGGCGATACCGCCGCAACGCCCGAATACGCCCGGTATGAGGGACGTCGCGGCGGCACCGCCTCCGGGACTCTCGCCCGCGTCTCTCACCTGACGAACTCGCAGGACAGGACCTAGCGCGAGGCGAGTTCCATCTCGGAGCGCGCCGGCACCTCGGCCGGCACCCCGCGCCGCACCGTCCCGCGCAGCAGCCACACCGCCAGCGCGATCAGCAGTCCGGCCACGCCGGACGCGATGAACGCCGGACGCGTCCCGAAGTGCTCGATCAACTGCCCGGACAGGCCCTGCCCGATGGCGAGGCCGACGGTCACCGAGGTGATCACCCAGCCGAACGCCTCCGCGGCCATGCCGTTGGGCGTGACCTGCTCGATCGCCGCGGAGTGCGCGGTCGACTGAGGCGTGATCAGGGTGCCGACCAGGAACAGCGCGACGGCGAGGCCCACGAGCGTGGCCGGGATGGCCAGCAGGAACGCGAGCAGGGCGAAGCCGCCGAGCAGGACCGGCAGGCGCAGGTGCATCGGGCGCGGCCACGGGCGCATGCCGTAAAGGACGCCGAAGATCACCGAGCTGATCGACCACAGCGAGAGCATCAGGCCGCCCATCGAGGCGTGGCCCGCGGCCTTGGCGAAGGCCGGGACGGCCACCTCGACGAAGCCGATCGTCACGCCGAAGCCGAGGGCGGCGAGGGCCACCGTGCGCATGCCGGGGTAGGCGAACGCGCCGAGCAACGGCCGGGGTGCCTGCTCGACGGGACCCCAGGCGCGGACGACCGGGTTGAAGGCGAACCAGAGAGCGCCGATGACCATCAGGACGGCGCCCACGACGACGCCGGTGCCTGCCCACGGGGCGGCGAGCAGCAGGCCGGCGAGACCGGGGCCGAGGATGAAGAAGACCTCCATGCTGATCGCCTCGTAGGCGTAGCCCGCCATGCGCGTCGGGCCCGCCGGCACCATGCGCTCCCACAGCGCACGGGAGGCCGAGCCCACCATCGGTTCGGTGGCGCCCACGCCCAGGGCGAGCGGGACCAGCGCGAACACCGACGCGTGTGCTTCGACGGCCAGGACTGAGACCGTCACGAAGAAGGCGAACAGGCCCGTCACCCACAGGAGGGGGCGGGTAGGACCGAAGCGGTCCATCAGGCGGCCCTGGATCACGGAGCCGAGTGCCACGCCCACCAGTGCCGCTGCCGAGACCATGCCGGCGACCGCGAACGAACCCGTCACGCGCTCCACGTAGAGCAGCAGCGAAAGCCCGACCATCGCGATGGGGAGGCGGGCGAGCAGAGACGCGACCACAGGGCCGCGCATGCCGGGAGTCGTCAGGGCAGCACGGTAGTCGGACAGGCGAGCAGAATGGGACATGTGTACCAGTATGCCAAACCTGGTACGGATGTACCAGATCGGGTGCGCAGGGTCACGATGGTTGCGATTGGGTCACGGGAATGGGATGACCGGGTGAAACATGCAACGAATCAGCCTCGGACTAGGTCCTTGAGGGTGAAAGGGCTTGAGCGGTCGGGGTGGAGACATGCGAAAGTTGACTCATCCACCGAGACCAACCTCTGGCTTGAGGGTCGGGGCCTACGCGCCAGAGGGATGGAAGGCACGGTTCGTCGGGGGATGGGCCGTGCAACACAAAGGACCGGTGCGCCACGTCGGGGGTGGCGCCCGGTCCTTTTTGTTGGTCGCTGCTCCGCAGACTCCGGCTCGTTCGCCGAGGAGCTGGTCATCTGCCCGCCGCTTCGCCTCGATTGGACTTCGTCGAATCAAGACGAAGAGGCGGGCGGATGACCAGCGCGAACTCGCGACTTGAGCCCTACCTCCCAAAGCAGCGAGGCCCCGGCGACTGCCGGGGCCTCGCTTGCGTTCAGTGCTTCGTGAGCTGACTAGCGGGCGCGGCGCGCGAGGCGCTCCGGGTCCAGGATCAGCACGCTCTTGCCCTCGAGCCGCAGCCAGCCGCGGTGAGCGAAGTCGGCCAGAGCCTTGTTCACGGTCTCGCGGGACGCGCCCACGAACTGGGCGATCTCCTCCTGCGTCAGGTCGTGCGTGACGCGGAGCAGGCCGGCCTCCTGCGAGCCGAAACGCTGTGCGAGCTGCAACAACGCCTTGGCGACGCGGCCGGGCACGTCCGTGAAGATCAGGTCGGCCAGCATCGAGTTCGTCCGGCGCAGCCTGCGGGCCAGGGCCCGAAGCAGCTGCTCGGCGATCTCCGGCCGGTTGGTGATCCACTGACGGAGCGCGGGGCGGTCCATGGACACCGCGCGCACCTCGGTCACCGTCGTCGCGGTCGACGTGCGGGGGCCGGGATCGAAAATGGACAGTTCGCCGAACATGTCGGAGGGCCCGAAGATCCCCAACAGGTTCTCGCGGCCGTCCGGCGACTTGCGGCCGATCTTCACCTTGCCGGACTGGATGATGTACAGGCGATCGCCCGGCTCACCCTCCGCGAAGATGACATGGCCACGCGGGAACTCCACCGTCTCCAGGGTCGTCGCCAGCGCCTCTGCAGCTGCCGGGTCCACCCCTTGGAAGATGCCCGCTCGCGCCAGGGTCTCGTCCACCTCGTCCCTCCTAATCGACGCGACGGCACGCCTACCACCATCTTTGGTGGAGTCAGCGCCGTGCCGCCGATCACTGCGTTGCAGTCTAAGGGCTCTCTTGTGGATCGCCGCTCGGCTCGCCGTCTTAGTAGGAACAACGCGTCTGACTCGATCCAGAGCCCAACGAATCAGTCTACGCCATTCGGGTGGTGGTCAGCACGGGGCCACGGCGACCGGGGCATATGTCCGGATCCGCGGCGGCCACGACCGTGCTGAGGCCTAGCGGACGCGCTTGCGCGCACCTCCGCGGCCACGGCGACGCAGGCGGAACATGTCGAGCGCGCGACCGATGCCGTGTCCGTAGAGCGCCTTGACCTCTTCAGGCCTGGCGGACTCCAGGAACTCCTCGACCTCGTTCTCCTGCACGGCAACGTGCCGGAGCTTCGCTTCGACGCGCTCCATGAAGAGCGCGAAGAACATGATCACGATCGGAACGACGATCACAAGCCAGGCAGTCATGATGCTCCGAAGTGTGGCGCATGAGGGATTCGAGTGCGGATCTAGGGGTCGGTTCCGGCGTGTTGACTACTCTGGATCAGTGCCCGCTACCAAGAAGCCGGAAACCAAGCTAGGCCTGACGCGCAGGGCCCGCCGGATGGTGCGCGTGCTGGCCGAGGGCTACCCCGACGCGCACTGCGAGCTGGACTTCACCACGCCGCTCGAGCTGGTCGTGGCGGTCATTCTGTCCGCGCAGTGCACCGACAAGAAGGTCAACGAGGTCACTCCCGCGCTCTTCCAGAAGTACCCGACGGCCGCCGACTACGCCGGTGCCGACCGGACTGAACTCGAAGAGATGCTCCGCCCCACCGGTTTCTTCCGGAACAAGGCGACGTCTCTGCTGGGTCTCGGTGCCGCCCTTGTGGAGCAGCACGACGGGGTGGTGCCGGGAAACATGGAGGAGCTGGTCAAGCTCCCTGGTGTAGGACGCAAGACGGCCAACGTGGTTCTCGGCAACGCGTTCGATGTGCCCGGGCTCACAGTCGACACCCACTTCGGCCGACTCGTGCGCCGCTGGGGCTGGACCGATCTCGAGGACGCGGTCAAGGTCGAGCACGCCGTCGGCGAGCTGATCGAGAAGCGCGACTGGACCATGGCCTCGCACTGGATCGTCTTCCACGGCCGCCGCGTCTGCCACGCCAAAACCCCTGCTTGCGGGGCCTGCCTGCTGATGAAGGACTGCCCGTCGTACGGCCTCGGCCCGGAAGATCCGGACAAGGCCGCGAAGCTCGTCAAGGGCGACGAGAAACCACACCTGATCGAGCTCGCCGAGCGGGTTCGGGCGGGTGAGAAGCTGGGAGCGTGAACAACCGCACGCGCTGGCTCGTCGTCGTCCTCGTCCTCGGCGTGGCGGGCGTGGTCGCGCTGTGGCCTCGTGACGAGTCACCGGCGCCGCCCACGCCCTCCCGTCCGTCGCAGGACATCGCCGCGTTGCGCGTGCAGGCCCAGCTACGGCCGTGCGTGCCCGGTGCGCAAGAAGGCATTGGTGTGACGTGCCTCGGTGACGGCACCCGGACGGCCCTCGCGCTGAAAGGCCCGCTCCTGATCAACTTCTGGGCGACCTGGTGCCAGCCGTGCCAGGAGGAGCTGCCCGTGCTCGATTCGTACGCGAAGCAACCAGGTGCCGTGCCGGTCGTCCCAGTTCTTGTGGAGAGCAGGGAGGCGGACGGCCTGGAGCTGCTCGCCCGGATCGGCGTGCGGCTGCCGTCCGTCCACGACGAGGCCGACGAGCTGCGCAAGCAAGTCAAGGCGCCGAAGTCGCTCCCCGCCACGTATTACGTATCAGCGGACGGTCAAGTCCGGCGGATCACCGATCCACCGGTCTTCACCGCTCCGGACCAGGTGGAGAAGGCGGTTCGATGACGGAGGCGGCACAGCCACCCGACTGGATGCAGCGCCTGGCCAAAGCGACCGAGCAGATCGACGCACGAACGTTCATGCGGGACCCGCGCACCTCGGAGCGGGCCTACCGCAAGGCGGCCGTGCTGATGTTGTTCGGCGAGTCCGAGGCCCACGGGCCGGACGTGCTGCTGCTGCGCAGGGCGGACACGTTGGGCTCGCATCCGGGTCAGGTGGCGTTCCCCGGAGGAGCGCAGGACGACACGGACGACGGCCCGGTGGGCACGGCATTACGCGAGGCTTACGAGGAGACCGGTGTACTTGAGTCAGGAGTGAGACCACTGGCTTTGCTGCCGGAGCTGTACGTGCCGGTGTCGGGGTTCGTGGTCACGCCCGTGCTCGCCTACTGGGAACAGCCGAGCCCCGTCGCACCGGTCGATCCGGCGGAGACCGCCGCTGTCGCGCGTGTGCCCGTGGCGCATCTCGCGGACCCCGCCAACCGGTTCCGCGTGCGTCACCCCTCGGGCTACGTCGCGGCGGCCTTCTCCGCGCCGGGCATGCTGGTGTGGGGTTTCACCGCGGGGTTGATCAACGGCCTGATCGCACTCGGCGGCTGGGAACAGCCGTGGGATGCGACCGATGTGCGTGACCTTGAACTAGCGTTGCGCGCTACACAGTGAGGCGGAGGTTTCGGGTTGAACTGGGTTGACCTGCTGGTGCTGGGCCTTGCCGCGATCGCCGCGGTGTCAGGGGCCAGGCAAGGCATGGTCGTCGCGCTGCCCGCGTTCGTCGGTGTGCTCGTCGGCCTGATCCTGGGCACGCAGATCGCGCCGTTGCTGGTGTCCCAGTTCGAGAACGTCGTCACCAAGGTCGTGTTCGCGGTCGGCATCGTCGTGCTGCTCGTGGCACTCGGCGAGACCATCGGCGTCTACATCGGGCGGACGATCAAGGCACGGGTCAACGCGTCGCCGTTGCGGGGCGCGGACAACGCCCTGGGCGCGATCGTGCAGGGCTTCGTCGTCTTCATCGTCGCCTGGATGATCGCGCTGCCGCTGACCTCGGTCGTCGGCCTGCCGGACCTCACCTCGTCGCTCAAGCAGTCGGTGATCCTCGGCAAGGTCGACCAGACCATGCCGCAGGCCGCCCGCGTGCTGTCCGGCGACCTGCAGAAGCTCTTCGACGTCTCCGGCTTCCCGCAGGCGATGGACCCGTTCAACCGCACGCCGCTCAAGGAAGTCGAGCCCCCGAACAACCAGCTCGCGGACTCCCCGGTCGCGCAACGACTGAAGGCCTCCGTGCTCAAGGTCCGCGGCCGTGCGCCGTCTTGCTCCCGTGCTCTCGAAGGCACCGGTTTCGTCATCGCGCCCGAACGGGTCATGACGAACGCGCACGTCGTCGCCGGCACCAACGAGGTGACGGTCGAGGTCGGCCGCGGCCAGTTCGACGCGACGGTCGTCTCCTACGACCCGCGCACCGACATCGCGGTGCTCGCGGTGCCGGACCTCGAGGCCACGCCGCTGCAGTTCCGTTCCGACGAGGTGCAGCCGGGCGAGGACGGCATCGTGCTCGGCTACCCGCTCGACGGCCCGTACAAGGCCTCGCCGGCCCGCGTCCGCGAGCGCATCCCGCTGCTGCGCGGTCCGGACATCTACGACGCCCAGACCGTCACCCGTGACGTCTACACGGTGCGCGCGGAGGTCCGCTCGGGCAACTCCGGCGGCCCGCTGGTCGACCCGAACGGGCGCGTCATGGGCGTGGTCTTCGGTGCCGCGGTCGACGATCCGGAGACGGGCTTCGTGCTGACGGCGCAGCAGGTGCAGTCGATGGTGCAGAAGGCGCCGACGCTGACGAAGCGCGCCTCTACCCAGGGTTGTGCCTCGTAGCGATCCCGTCGAGCACGTAGTCCAGGCCGTCGTCGAACACCACGGCGTGGTCGCGATCGCTGGACTCGTGCATGACCCTGCCCAGCATCGGGAAGCGGCCGGTGGCGAGCATCCGTTCCATGTACGGCCCGGACGCGCGTTGCCACTGCTCCTCGGTCATGCCGGTGGACCGTTCGGCACGCCGTTCGGTGATCTCCCCGCGCACCGCTCCGAAGACGTACGCCATCACGGCCCCGGTCGCGCTCAGCACCTGGTCGATGTCGTCGAACCCGACGGCCGCGAGCGTCGACTCCATGTGGGCAAGTGAGTTCGGACCCTGGTGCGGGCGGCCGCTGAGCAGCTCGATGAACCACTCGTGCCGCAACGCCGCCGAACGCAGTCCGTGCGCGACGTGCCGCAGGCCCTCGCGCCAGTCCGACTCCGGTGGCGGCGTGATCTCGCCGTAGACCTCGTCGACCATCAGGTCGAGCAGTTCGTCCTTGGTCTCGACGTAGCCGTACAGGCGCATCGGACCGGCGCCCAAGGCCCCGGCGACCTTGCGGAACGACACCTCGTCGAGTCCGCCCTCGTCGGCGAGCCTGATCGCGGCGCTCACGATCGACTCCCTGCTCAACGGGGTCGGCGACGGCTTGCTGGGCGGCTCTGGGCGGTCCCACACGGCTTCGTTCGGCATCGGGCTGGACAGTACAGCGTCTCGACGCGATACAGTGTATCGAGTGATACAGCGTATTGGGAGGATGCGATGAGGACTTCGGTGCTGGTGGTCGGGGGAGGCCTGGCGGGCACGTCGGCCGCGCTGTTCCTGGCGTGGCGCGGGGTGGACGTGATCTTGGTGGAGAAGCATCCGGGCAGCTCACCGCACCCGCGGGCGGTCGGGTTCAACGGCCGCGTGGGCGAGTTGCTGCGAGCGGTAGGCCTGGAGGGCGCACTGCCGCCGAGCCGGATGGCGAAGGGCTTCGGCGTGCGGCGGGTGCGGTGCGCGAGCCTGGTCGGCGAGCGCTTCGAGGAGACGTTCTGGACGCCTCCGGCGCAGCTCTCGGACGTCGAGTACTCGCCGACGGCGGGCGTCGGCGTGGCGCAGGACCGGATGGAACCGCTGCTGCGCGACAAGGCCCGCGAACTCGGCGCGGACATCCGGATGAGCACCCGGCTGCTGGAGTTCACGCAGGACGACGAGGGCGTCACGGCGCTCGTGCAGGGCGACGGCGAACCGTACGAGATCCGCGCCGACTACCTGGTCGCGGCGGACGGCCACCGCAGCCCGATCCGTGAACAACTCGGCATCACCCGCACCGGCCGCGGCTACATGCACACGTCCCGCAGCGTGCTGTTCCGCGCGCCGCTGGAGGAGTACCTCAAGGACGGCGTCGGCCAGTTCGCCGTGGAGGGCGTCGGCTTCCTGACCACCTACGGCGACGGCCGCTGGGTCCTGATGCTCGACGACCGCGAGTACACCGAACCCGAGTTGCTCGACAAGATCACCCAGGCCATCGGCCGCGACGACCTGGAGATCGAGATCATCACGACGGGCCGCTGGACGATCAGCGCCTCGGTCGCCGACCGGTTCTCCGCGGGCCGGATCTTCCTCGCGGGCGACGCCGCGCACACGTTGCCGCCGAGTCGCGGTGGGTTCGGCGCGAACGTCGGCATCGAGGACGCCCACAACCTCGCCTGGAAGCTCGCGGCGGTGATCGACGGCGAGTCGGGTCCGTCCCTCCTGGACACCTACGACGAGGAACGACGCCCCGTCGCCACCCTCTGCCACCAGCAGATCTTCGCCCGCAACGACGGCCACAACCGCGACGGCGAACCCGAGGACGCCACGCTCTACGACAACAACGCCATGCACTACGGCGTGCTCTACCGCTCGGCGGCCGTCCTCGGCGCGGGCCCGGAACTCCCGCCCGCCGCGCTGCCCGAGCAGTGGCACGGCCAGCCCGGCACGCGCGCCCCGCACGCGTGGCTCGAGCCCGGCAGGTCCACTGTGGACCTCTTCGGGCGCGACTGGGTCCTCGTCGCCGACCACCCGCAGTGGGAGGAGGCGACGGCGAGCCTGGCCGTGCGGTACGAACGGATCGAGCAACTCGACCCGTTCGGACTGTCCGCGAAGGGCGCCTCGCTGATCAGGCCCGACGGCTACGTCGCCTGGCGGTCCACGGACCTGCCCGACGACCCGGCCGGTGCGCTGAAGGCCGCGTTCAGCTCAGCTTCTGCAGGAACTCGGTGATCAGCCTGCTCGTGGTGTGGGGCGCCTCCTGGTTGGGGAAGTGCCCCACCTCGGGCAGGTAGCGGAACTCCGAGGACGGCCCGAGCCACGGCAGCGAGTCGCGCGCCGCCGACTCGGGCACGATCGGGTCCACCGAGCCGTGCAGCTGCAACACCGGCACCTGCATCGGCTTGTCGACGGCCTCCGCGAACCGGCGGCCGTCGCTGCGCAGCTGAGAACGCACCGCCCAGCGGTAGTACTCCAAGGAGCTGTGCGCGACGCCCGGCACCGTCATGGCCTGCCGGCAGCGGCGGATGACCTCGTCGAACTCCGGCGCCGACCGCCACTTCGGCCCCGACCAGGCCGAGATCAGCTTCGCGACCTGCAGGCCGTTCTCGCCGGTAAGCCAGCGTTCGGGGTGGATCGGCAGCTGGAACCGCAGCACGTGCGCGTTGCGGCGCGGATGCCTGCGGAACGCCCGGCGCGTCACCAGCGGGTGCGGTGCGGACAGCACCGAGACCGACGAGACCAGCCGCGGGTGCAGGGCGCCGACCGTCCACGCCGTGGCGCCGCCCCACGCGTGTCCCACCAGGTGTGCGCGTTGGGCGCCGAGCGCCTTGATCAGGCCCGCGACATCACCCGCGAGGGTGAAGCCGTCGTAGCCGCGCGGGGGTTTGTCCGAGTCGCCGTAGCCGCGCAGGTCGACCGCCACCGCGCGGTAGCCGGCCTCGGCGAGCGCGGTGAGCTGGTGCCGCCAGGACCACCAGAACTCGGGGAACCCGTGCAGGAGCAGCACGAGCGGGCCCTCGCCGAGTTCGGCGACGTGCAGGCGGATGCCGTTCGCCGAGACGTCGCGGTGCGTCCACGGACCCGCGACCCGCACGACGGACGGGTCGGGTTTGCGGCTCAGTTGTCGTCGCCCCTGCGCGTGAGGGCCGCGACGGTGTCCTTCGCGGCCGCGATCGACTTCTCCGGCGCCTTGATCTTCTTCAGCTTCCGGATGCCCAGCCACACCATGACGCCCGCGCTCAGCAGCATGACCAGGAAGACGAGGCCGAAGCCCGCCCACCGCGGCCAGCCCCACCACTCGGAGAAGCCGAAGCCGAGCGCCATGAAGAGGAAGAACATGCTGAACGAGACGACCGCGAGGGCGACGACGAGGAACGCGCTGCCCTTGGCGCCCTTCTTGAGCTCGCCGACGAGCTCACCTTTGGCGAGCTCGACCTCCGCTCTGACCAAGGTCGACACGTGCGCCGTCGCGTCGCGGACGAGGCCGCCGATCGACGCCTCGGCGGTGGGGTCGTCAGCGGTCAGCGGAATCGACGCGATGTGCTCCCTGGTGGTCACTCGGACATGGTGCCATGTGCCCGGCTGCGACGAATGAGCAACACCGCGGCGAGCAGCGACGCGATCATCGAGGCGAGCAACACAGCGGCTTTCGCGGTCTCCGGGGTTTCGAGTGAGAGGTCCGCGATCAGCAGGCTGACGGTGAACCCGACGCCGCCGAGCGTCGCCACCGCCACGATGTCGCGCGGCCCCGCCCCGGACGGCCACACGGCCGCCTTGAACCACACGGCGAGCGCCGAAGCACCGACGATCCCGATCACCTTGCCGACGATCAACCCGGCCATCACGCCGAGCGCGATCTTGTCCGAGAAGAGCTTCCCGAACGCCTCCGCGCCCACCGGCACCCCCGCCGCGAACAGCGCGAACACCGGCACCGCCACCCCGGCGGAGAACGGCTGCAACCGGTGCTCCAGCCGCACGGCGGGCGCCTCGGCCTCGTACGGGTCGCGCCGCACCCGCGTCAGCAACGCCAGCGCGACCCCGGCGATCGTGGCGTGGATGCCCGACTCGTGCATGAACCACCAGGTGGCGAGTGCGATCGGCACGTAGAGCCACGGAGTGGTGATCCTCTTGTGCTGGAGGAACCAGTACAGCGCCAGCAGCAGCACGACCGCGCCTGCCGCGAGCAGGTTGAACTTCGCCGTGAACAGGATCGCGATCACGACGATCGCCCCCAGGTCGTCCACGACGGCGAGGCTGAGCAGGAACACCCGCAGGCTCGACGGCAGGCCGGACGCCGTCAGCGCCAGCACCCCGAGCGCGAACGCGATGTCCGTCGCGACCGGAATCGCCCAGGCCTTCTCGATCCCGGGCTGCCCCCAGCCGATGCCGAGGGCGATCAGCGCGGGCACGATCATGCCGCCGATCGCCGCGATGATCGGCAGCACCGCGGCCTTGAAGTTCGACAGCTCGCCGACGACGAGTTCACGTTTGAGTTCGAGACCGGCGACGAAGAAGAAGATGGCCAGCAGACCGTCCTTGGCCCAGTCACCGACGCTCAACGGTCCCAAGTGGAGGTCGCGCAGTCCGAAGTAGGCGGACGCGAGCGGGGAGTTGGCCCACAGCAACGCGACGGCCGTGGCGCCGAGCAGAACGGTGCCACCGACGGTCTCGGTGCGGAGGTAACGGGCGAAGTCGGCGATCTTGCTGGACACAGCGCTCCCGGGGCGGTCGAGGTACACGAATACTCGTGCCGACCAGACTTCCCGGCTCACCTAGATGCGATCTTAACGCGAACGGGCGCCCTCCAGTGAGGACGCCCGTCACGTTTGAAGCAAAATCAGTCTTCGGACTTGCCCGACTGCAGACCCGCCGAGATCAGGTCCATGACCGACGAGTCGGCCAGCGTCGTCACGTCACCGACGGTGCGGTTCTCGGCGACGTCGCGCAGCAGGCGGCGCATGATCTTGCCCGAGCGCGTCTTCGGCAGCTCCGGCACGACCATGATCTGCCGCGGCTTCGCGATCGGGCCGATCTCCTTGGCCACGTGGTCGCGCAACGCCTTGATCGCGTCCGCGCCACCGGCGTCCGCACCCGCGCCACCGCGCAGGATCACGAACGCCACGATGCCCTGGCCCGTCGTGTCGTCGGACGCGCCCACGACGGCGGCCTCGGCCACGGTCGGGTGCGACACGAGCGCCGACTCGACCTCGGTGGTCGAGATGCGGTGACCGGACACGTTCATCACGTCGTCGACGCGGCCGAGCAGCCAGATGTCGCCGTCGGCGTCGTACTTGGCGCCGTCACCGGCGAAGTAGAAGCCCTGCTCGCCGAACCGCGACCAGTACGTGTCGCGGTAGCGCTCCTCGTCGCCCCAGATGCCGCGCAGCATCGACGGCCACGGCTCGTCCAGCACCAGGTAGCCACCGCCACCGTGCGGAACCTCGACGCCCTCGTCGTTGACGACCTTCGCGCCGATGCCGGGCAGCGGCTGCTGCGCCGAACCGGGCTTGGTCGAGATGACGCCGGGCAGCGGCGAGATCATGATCGCGCCGGTCTCGGTCTGCCACCACGTGTCGACGATCGGGGCCTTGCCGCCACCGACGTTCTCGCGGTACCAGATCCACGCCTCGGGGTTGATCGGCTCGCCGACCGAACCCAGCACGCGCAGGCTGCTCAGGTCGTACTTGGCCGGGATGTCCGCGCCCCACTTCATGAAGGTGCGGATCAGCGTCGGCGCCGTGTAGTAGATCGAGACGCCGTACTTCTGCACGATCTCCCAGTGGCGGCCCTCGTGCGGGGTGTTCGGCGTGCCTTCGTAGACGACCTGCGTCACGCGGTTCGACAGCGGGCCGTAGACGATGTAGCTGTGGCCGGTGACCCAGCCGATGTCCGCGGTGCACCAGTAGACGTCGGTGTCCGGCTTGAGGTCGAACACGTAGTTGTGCGTGTACGACGCCTGCGTCAGGTAACCGCCGGACGTGTGCAGGATGCCCTTCGGCTTACCCGTGGTGCCCGAGGTGTAGAGGATGAAGAGCGGGTGCTCCGAGTCGAACGCCTCGGGGGTGTGCTGGTCGGACTGGCCGTCCACCAGCTCGTGCCACCACACGTCCTTGTCGGTCCACGCGACCTCGGTGTTCGTGCGCTTGACGACGATGACCTTCTCGACGGAAGGGGCACCGGCGACGGCCTCGTCCACGGCGGGCTTGAGCGCCGCCGGGTTGCCGCGGCGGTACTGGCCGTCGGTCGTGATCACGAGGCGGCACGAGGAGTCCTCGATGCGGGTGCGCAGCGCCTCGGCGGAGAAACCGCCGAAGACGACGCTGTGCATCGCGCCGACGCGGGCGCAGGCCAGCATCGCGAAGATCGCCTCGGGGACCATCGGCATGTAGATCGCGACGCGGTCCTCGGCGCCGATTCCCAGCGACGTCAACGCGTTCGCGGCCTTGGAGACCTCGCGCTGCAGCTCGGCGTAGGTGATCGCGCGGGAGTCGCCGGGTTCGCCCTCCCAGTGGATCGCGACCTGGTCGCCGTGGCCGGACTCGACGTGGCGGTCGACGCAGTTGTAGGCGACGTTGAGCTTGCCGCCGACGAACCACTTCGCGAAGGGCGCGTTGGACCAGTCGAGCACCTGGTCCCACTTGGTGTCCCAGTGCAGCCTTTCCGCCTGCTTCGCCCAGAACGCCTCGCGGTCGGCCTTCGCCTCCTCGTACAGCGCGGGCTGTGCGTTCGCCTGTGCCGCGAACTCGTCGGAAGGCGGGAACGTCCTGCTCTCCGTGAGCAGGTTGTCCAGAGCGTTGCCCTGGCCTGGCGACTGCGTCATGGTGCGAGACCTCCTGGAAAGTCCAGACCGGTTGGGGATGCGGGTACTGACCGTAGTGCGAGCCAGTTCACTTCCAACAGGTTCCTCCCCAAAAAGGTTCAGACCAATCTGGGGAGGTCGGTTACACGGCTGTCACGTTGTAACCCGTTTTGTCTGGTCCAGGCACGTGTGGCGCGTTGAACGGGCGAAGTTGCGCGCTCAACGGTCCACCTAGTGAGCTGGGTCACCGGTTTCACCTGGTCAGGTACTCTGCGCGACCGTGACCGATCCTCTCGCTCCGCTGCTTTCCTTGCCTGGCGTGGCAGACGCCGCGAACGCAGCCAAGGACGCCGTCTTCCAGGTGCACCGCCATCGGGTGAACCTGCGCGGCTGGGCCACGACGGCGGCGGAAGCGTCCGTCCGCGCGGCCCGTGCGTCGGCGGCTCTGGAGGGTGGTCCTACCGAGATTCCGGAGTCCGGCGAGGTCTCCGACCCGGTGCTCGCCGGGTCGTTGCGGGTGGCAGAAGCGCTGGGCGGACTGGTGGCGACCTGGCAGCGCGCGCCGTTGCAGGCTTTGGCGCGGTTGCACGTCCTGGCCGCCGCGGACCTCACCACCGACGTCGGTCGTCCGCGCGTGTCCGAGGACGTGTCGGCCCGGCTGGACATGCTGGGCTCGCTGGTCACCGGCGGAACGTCCGTGCCCGCGCCCGTCGTGGTCGCGGTGGTGCACGGGGAGCTGCTCGGGCTTGCCCCTTTCGACGTCGCCAACGGGGTGGTCGCGCGGGCGGCCGCGCGGATGACGTCGATCTCGACCGGCCTCGACCCCAAGGGCCTCGGTGTGCCCGAGGTGGCGTGCCTGCGCCGTTCGGCGGAGTACGAGGCGGCCTCGGTGGCGTTCGCGTCCGGGTCCCTCGAAGGCCTGGCGCAGTGGATCCTGTTCGTGTGCTCGTCGATGGAGGCGGGCGCCCGCGAGGCGCGCAGCATCGCGGACGCCGCTCTCGCTAGTTGACGATCTCCGCGAGCGTTTCGGCCGCCCTGATCGCGTCGTCGTCGGTGACGTAGAGCGGGGCGAAGCCGAACCGGAGGATGTCCGGCGGCCGGTGGTCGCCGATGACTCCCCGGTTGATCAGCTCGTCCATCACCGCTTTGGCTCGTGGCGAGCGGACGGAGATCTGGTTGCCGCGGTGCTCCGGCGTGATCACCTCGAGGCCGGTGAGCTTCTCGACGTGCTCGCGGAACAGCGCGGTGAGCGCGAGGCCCCGTTCGCGCAGTTCGACGAGGTCGACGTCGTCCCAGACGTCCAGCGCCGCGTCGAGGGCGAGCATCGACAGGATGTCCGGGGTGCCGACACGGGCCCGGGCGATGCCGGGATCCGGTTCGTAGCCCGGCTTCATGCCGAATGGCTCGCGGTGGCCGTTCCAGCCCGACAGCGGGTTCTCGAAGGTGTCCTGCTTGTGCTTCGGGACGTAGATGAACGCCGGCGAACCTGGCCCGCCGTTGAGGAACTTGTAGGTGCAGCCGACCGCGTAGTCGACGCCGAGCGCGTCCAGTTCGATCGGCAGCACGCCCGCGCTGTGGCAGAGGTCCCAGACCACCTGCGCCCCGACGGCGTGCGCCTGCTCGGTGAGCGCCCGCATGTCGTTGAGCGCGCCGGTCCGGTAGTCGACCTGGTTGAGGAGCACCACGGCCGCGTCCTCGGTGAGGTCCAAAGAGGACGGATGCGCCGCGCGAATCCGCTTCTGCGTCAGGGAGGCCACCGACTGCGCGATGTAGCCGTCGGTCGGGAACGTCGCCTCGTCGACGACGATCTCGGTGCGTTCGCTGCCCTTTACCGCGCCCATCAACGCCTTGAAGATGTTGACCGACGTCGAGTCGCCGACGACGACCTGTCCCTCGGCCGCGCCGATCAGCCTGCCGATCCGGTCGCCGACCCGTTGCGGCGTCTCCCACCAGCCCTCGCTCCACGACCGGATGAGCCGCGTGCCCCACTGGTGCCTGATGACTTCCTGCATGCGCTCGGCGACGTGCTTCGGTGGCGCGCCAAGAGAATTGCCGTCGAGGTAGATGACGCCTTCGGGGATGTCGAACAGCTCGCGCCTCACACGTAACTCCTCGCGGTCCACAGCTCGGGGAACACCGCACGCTGGGTGCGCTTCTCCAGCCATGCAACACCAGCCGACCCACCCGTGCCCACCTTCGACCCCATGGACCGGCGCGTGGCCAGCAGGTGGTCGTACCGCCACCGCGCGAACTCCTCGGCGATGTCGGTCAACGCCTCACCGAGCTCCAGCAGGTCCCTGTCGTTGCCGCGGTAGATGCTCGCCCACACCTGCTCGACCTCGGCCGACGGCTCGTAGGCCTTGGTCAGGTCGCGGTCGAGGACACTTTGGGGGATGTCGAAACCCTTGCGCTTCAACGATGCCAGCACGTCGTCGTAGAGCGACGGCAGACTCAGCGACTTCTCCAGCTGGTCGTGCATCGCCGGCACCGCGCGGTGCGGCACGAGCATCGACGCGGACTTCTCGCCGAGCAGGAACTCCATCTCGCGGTACATGCCGGACTGGAACCCGGAGCCCTCGCCCAGGGCGTCGCGGAACGAGTTGAACTCGGTCGGCGTCATCCGGGCGATCGGCCGCCAGGCCGCTGACAGGGCCTGCAGGTGCAGGTCGGACCGCCGCAGGGTCTGGACGGCGGCGCGGATGTCGTCCTTGCGCAGTTCGGACTGGGCCTGCCGCCACTCGAAGCAGAGCAGGCCGAAGTACAGCTCCATCACCTGCGTGATGACCAGGAACGACATCTCGCGGGGATCTTTGGACCACTGCTGTTGAAGGGTGTGCAACACCGACGCGTGCACGTAGTCCTCGTACGGCGTGGTGCCGCCGAAATCCAGCTTGGGGGACACGGGGCAGCTCATAGCGCTAATCGTCGCCCGGGGTGGCCCGTCACCTGAATGGGCGTCTTAAGGCGTTCGGCCCGAACTTCTTTCGATCGTGAGGTGATGTGGCGCGTAGCTTTGCGTTCATGTTGGACGAGGTGGACAAGGCCCTGTTGGAGGCGCTCCAAGAGGACGCGCGGCTGTCGTACAACGAACTGGCACGCCGGGTCCACGTGTCGCCGCCCACTGTGGCTCAGCGGGTGCGGCGGCTCGAGAACATGGGAGCGATCACCGGGTATCGGGCGGTGGTCGATCCGACTGTGGTCGGGCGTCCGGTGGTGGCTTTGGTGCGGATGAAGTGTTACGGGCCTCGGTGCATCACCGTGCATCCGGAGTTGCTGGATGACCTGCCTGAGGTTGTCGAGGTGGTTCGGTTGACCGGGGACATTTGTTCCGTGGTCAAGGTTGTGACTACGTCGATTGTGGAGTTGGAGCGGTTGTTGGTGCGGTTGGCGGCTCATGGGGAGACGTCCAGCGCGATGGTGCTGTCGACGCCGATTCCGTGGCGGCCAGTTCTGCCTGGGTGACGTTTGCGTGTTCTGTTGCGTTCCAGCGGGGTTGGTTGCGTTCTGTTGGTTGGGCTGCGGTTGCGAGGGTGGTCCATCAGGCAGTGACGAAGTGAGCGGGGTTGCGATTGGGGCTTGACCTTGAGCCTCTAGCTGGATGCATTCGCGGCCTCAAAAGCCGGGGATAGAAGCTCCCCGGCCGGACCGGACAGGTTGGCATCCAGCCCCTCAAGGTCAAGCCCCAATCGCCAAGAACGGTGGAACCGGTTCCCAGAGCTGATCAGCCCGTTCGGGCTCGCTTCGCATCGCCACGCCAGGACTCGTAGGTGGGTGGCTTACGTCTGTGGCTATCCGGTTGGCGCCTCGCGCCGGGCTTGGGCGGTGGTCACCTTGCGTTGGCGAGTGCGGTTGGTTCGGTTCGGCCGGAGTGTCAGACCTCGTCGGTACGTTGGGTCGCGGGGGAGCCTCAAGTCCGCCGATGGGATCCGTGGTCCAGATAACATGCATCTTAGATGCCAATTAAGCTAGCCTCGATCTTGTGAGGCTGACCAAGAGCACCGACATCGCGCTGCGCATCGTGATGCGGCTGGCCGTCGCCGAAGAGGCGAACCCGACCACCCGCGAAGTCGCCGAGGTCATGGGCGTGCAGTACACCCACGCCGCGAAGGTCGTTGCCCAGCTCCAGCACCTGGGTGTGGTCGAGGCGCGGCGCGGCCGAGGCGGTGGGCTGACGCTCACCGGCACCGGCCGGGCCGCCTCGATCGGGCAGTTGGTGCGGAAGCTCGAAGGTGTTGGCGATGTCGTCGACTGCGAGGGCGACGTGCCGTGTCCGTTGGCTGCTGCCTGCCGGTTGCGGCGGGCGTTGCGCCAGGCGCAGGAAGCCTTTTACGCCTCGCTCGATCCACTGAGCGTCGAGGACCTCGTCGCTGATCCCACCGGACCTGTGCTGCTCACCCTGCAGCTGAAGTGAGGAAGACGATGCTGTCCCCGAAGTCGACGGAGCTGGTCGAGGCCAGCCTGCCCGCGGTTGCCGCCGCGATCGGCGAGATCAGCGAGTTGTTCTACGCGCGCATGTTCGAGGAACACCCGGTGTTGCAGCGGGATCTGTTCAACCGGGGAAACCAGGCGAACGGGACGCAGCCGCAGGCGTTGGCCGGGTCGGTCGCGGCCTTTGCGGCCGGGTTGCTCGCCGGGCAGACGCCGGACGCGATGTTGCGGCGGATCGCGCACAAGCACGTGTCGGTCGGTGTCACGCCGGGGCAGTACGCGGTGGTGCACAAGCACTTGCTCGGAGCTGTCGCCGAGGTTCTCCAGGTGTCGGAGGAGATCGGCGCGGCGTGGAGCGAGGTTTATTGGTTGATGGCCGACACGTTGATCGGGTTGGAGAGGTTCCTGCCGCGCGGGTGGGAGGAGCACCGGGTGATCGCGCGGTTCCAGGAGACCGACGACGTGGTGACGTTCGTGGTGCGGCCGCTGAACGGGCCGGTGCCGCCGAGCCAGGCTGGGCAGTACGTGTCGGTGCAGGTCGAGTTGGAGGACGGGGCTCGGCAGATTCGGCAGTACAGCCTGTCGGGGCGGACCGACGACGCGTTGCAGTTCTCGGTCAAGCGGGACGGTGAGGTGTCGAACCACCTGCACGACGAGGTCGTGGCGGGGAGCGTGATCAACGTCAGTCAGCCGTCCGGGGACGTGACGCTGGAGCCGGGGGACGGGCCGGTGTTGCTGGCGTCGGCCGGGATCGGGTGCACGCCGATGGTGGCGATGCTGGCTGAACTCGCCGCCGTCGGGTCGCCGCGCGAGGTGATTGCGGTGCACGGGGACCGCGACCAGTTCACGCACCCGTTCCGCGCCGACCTCGCCCAGCTCGTGGGGAAGCTCGACAACGGGCTGGCCCACGTGTTCTACGAGCGGCCGGTCGGCGAGTGGCCCGCCGAACGGACCGGGTACGTCGACCTCGCGGGGATCGACCTGCCGCAGGACACCACGGCCTACCTGTGCGGGCCCACGCCGTTCCTCAAGGCCATGCGGGCTCAGTTGCTCGGCGCGGGTGTCACGGACATCCACTACGAGGTCTTTGGGCCCGACCTAACCCGCTAGGCGGTCCAGCGCGTTGCGGACGTGGCCCTTCGTGTCCTCCAACGCGGCGGCGGCGCGTTCGGCCGTCACGCCCGCCAGCAGGTGGACCAGGGCCACCTTGAGGTCGCCGGCGGCGTCCGCGAGGGCCTGTTCGCAGGCGTTCTCCGGTTGGCCGGTGGCCTCGTGCAGGATGCGGATGGTGCGGCCGCGCAGTTTGGCGTTGGTGGCGCGCATGCTGACCATCAGGTTCGAGTAGGTGCGGCCGAGTTTGACCATCACCGCCGTGGAAAACGATGTCAGGACCAGTTTCTGGGCCGAGCCCGCCTTCATCCGGGTGGAGCCCGCGATGGCTTCCGGGCCGGTGTCGAGGACGACCAGGACGTCCGGCGTGAACGGCACCGAGGTGTTGTTCGAGACCAGGACGGTGTGGGCGCCAAGCGCTTGCGCCTCTTGCAGCGCGCCGATCACGAACGGCGTGCGCCCGGATGCCGTCACGCCCACGACCAGGTCTTTCGCCGTGGCGTGGCGTCGGATCTGGGCGGCGCCGGAGTGGTCCTCCACCTCTTCGACGGCGCGGACGAGGGCTTCCGGACCGCCTGCGTGGTGGGCGAGGAACCAGTCCGCCGGGACGTTGAACGTCGGCACGAGCTCGGCGGCGTCGAGGGTGGCGAGGCGGCCTGAGGTGCCCGCGCCGACGTAGTGCACTCGGCCGCCGGACATGATCGCCGCGACGCCCAGGTCCACCGCGCGGGCCAGGTCCGGGAGGGCCTGCGCCACCGCGGCCGGGACCGTGCGGTCCTCTTCGTTGATCATGCGGAGCACGTCGATCGTGGGGACCCGGTCGATGTCCGCGGTGCGCGGGTTCCGTTGCTCGGTCGGAGATTCCACGCGCACCACCACACCGTTCCGGGGGGAGGTCATTTAGACGTCTCCCGCGGCCGTCGCCGGCCGTCTGGTCTCGCGCCCAGCCGGTGGCCGGAGACCGCTTCGTAGGTCGCTTCGAGTGCCGTCTTCGCCGTGTCCACGTGGTGCTGGGCGACGCCGATGAACAGGCAGTCGATCACCGTGAGCTGGGCGATCCGGCTCGCCATCGCGCCGGAGCGGAACGTGGTCTCGCGCGCCGCCGTGGTCAGCACGTGGTCGGCGACCTCGGTGATCGGCGAGCGCGGGAAGTTCGTCAGCGCGACCGTGGTGGCGCCGGATTCACGGGCCACCCGCAGCGCCTCGACGGTCTCCGCGGTCGAGCCGGTGTGCGAGATGCCGACGGCGACGTCCGCCTCGGTCAGCACGGCGGCCGAGGTCAGCGCGATGTGCGTGTCGTTCCACGCGAAGCAGGTGAGCCCTATGCGGTGCAGCTTCTGCTGGAGGTCGAACGCCACGAACGCGCTGGCGCCGAAGCCGTAGACGTCCACGCGACGGGCGCCCGCGACGGCCTGGACGACCTTGTCGAGCGACTCGACGTCGAGCTGCTCGGCGGTCTCCTCGACGGCGCGGGCGTCGGCGAACGCGACCTTGCCGACGACCTGCTTGAGGTCGTCGCCGGGGCCGATGTCGCCACCCATGTCGTGGTTGGCACGTGCCTGGCTGCGCGCGGTGTCGGCGGCCAGGGCGATGCGCAGTTCGGGATATCCACCGACGCCGATCGCCTTGCAGAACCGCGTCACCGTCGTCTCGCTGGTGCCCGCCTGCTCGGCGACCTCGGTGATGCTGCGGTGCGCGACCGTCCCCGGGTTCTCCAGCACCACCTTCGCGACGCGCTGCTCGGCGCGCGCGAGACCCGGCAACAACGACCGGATCCTCACCAGAGGGCTGGACTCGGCACTGCTCTCAGTGGACACGTGGGAAACTTACTAACCGCCACACCAACGGTCAACGGACTGTGTCCGAAAGTCACTCTCTCGGCAGGTGGTCAGTGGACGATCGGGGTCATCCGGGTGGACACGGCGATCCGGTTCCACGCGTTGATGGTGAAGATCAGTGCGATGAGCTGCGCGAGCTCTTCTTCTTCGAAGTGCTTCGCGGCGTGCGCGTACACGTCGTCGTTGACGTACTCGTGGCTGCTCATGACCGTGATGGCCTCGGTGAGGCGCAGCGCGGCCTGCTCCTTCTCCGTGTAGATGTCACCGGCCTCCTCCCACGCGTTGAGGAGGTAGATGCGGGCCTCGGACTCGCCGAGCTTGCGGGCGTCGGCGGTGTGCATGGCGATGCAGTGGGCGCAGTGGTTGAGCTGCGACGCGCGGATCCTGACCAGTTCCGCGAGGCCCTCGTCGAGGCCCTCGCGTGCGGCGGCGTCCAGCGCGATCATCGCGCGGTAGACCTTCGGGGCCTTCTTGGGGAAGTCGATGCGGTTCGTCATGGGTAGAAATTTAGGACCCGGATTGTCCCTGGGCATGGTGCAATCTTCACGTGGAATCGTGGGCCAATCTTGACTTCCACCTGGACCTGTCCGGTCCGGGTGGGCTGCGGCAGCGGTTGACGGCGGCACTGCGGGAGGCGGTCCGTTCGGCGCGGTTGCCGGCCGGTACCCGGTTGCCCGCCTCGCGGTCGCTCGCCGCCGACCTCGGGATCGCGCGCAACACCGTCGCCGACGCGTACGCGGAGCTGGTGGCGGAGGGGTGGCTTACCGCTCGTCAGGGGTCCGGAACCGTTGTCGCGCAACGGGTCGCGCCGCCGCAGCCGGTGACGCGCGCGGCGACCGGACCGGCGGTGAGGTTCGACCTCCAGGTGAGCACCCCGGACGTCACCGAGTTCCCGCGCGCCGAGTGGATCCGGTCGACGCGGCGGGCGGTGACGGCGGCGCCTTCGGAGGCCTTCGGGCCGGGCGACCCGCAGGGGCGCATCGAGCTGCGGACGGCGTTGGCCGAGTACCTGGCGCGGGCGCGGGGCGTGCGGGCCGATCCCGAACGGATCGTGGTGTGCTCGGGGTTCGGTGGCGCTGTGCAGATGTTCAACCGGCTGTTGCGGCCACCGGTCGTCGTCGAGGAGTACGGGCTCGGCTTCCACCGGTCGTTCTGGAAGGCGACCGTGCCGTTGGCCGTGGACGACCATGGCGCCCACACGGAACAACTGCCCGATGACCTGCGCGCGTGTGTGTTGACGCCCGCACACCAGTTCCCGTTGGGCGGCCCGTTGCACCCTCGTAGGCGTGCTGCGGCCGTGGAGTGGGCACGGCGCGTGGGCGGTCTTGTGCTGGAAGATGACTACGACGGGGAGTTCCGCTACGACCGGCAGCCCGTCGGGGCCGTGCAGGGCCTGGACCCCGAGCACGTCGTGTACCTCGGGACGTCGAGCAAGGCGTTGTCCCCGGCGTTGCGGATCGCGTGGATGGTGCTGCCGGACCGGTTCGTCGACCCGATCCTGGAGCTCAAGACCGACCGTGAGCAGCACGTCAGCATGCTCGACCAGTTGACGCTGGCCGACTTCCTGGAGTCCGGGGCCTACGACAGCCATGTCCGTCGGATGAGGTTGAAGTACCAACGGCGGCGTGACCAGCTCGTGGAGGCCGTGTCGCCGTACGTCTCGGTGTCGGGCATCGCGGCCGGGATGCACGCTGTGCTGGAAACGCCTCACGAAGAAGAGGTCGTGCGCACGGCTCGTGAGCGTGGCATCGAGGTCAATCCGCTCTCGTGGTTCCGGCACGAGAAGAGCGACGACGACCGGTCCGGGATCGTGGTGAGTTTTGGAGCGCCCGCGTTTCCACGGGCGCTCCAGGGCTTTGTGGAGGCGCTAGCGGCGTGCCATTGACCAGCCATCGGCCGTGACGTCGCCACGGGCGTGCACGTAGACGCCGCGGCCGTTGTACTGGCCGGCCTTGGTGTAGACGAACCTGGACTTCACGGATTCCGTTGGCACCCAACGACGTCCGGTCGTGGTGATGGTGCGGGCGTCCTGCCAGTCCGTGCCGGTCCAGTGCTGGATCGTGAGCTTGTCGCCCTTGTCGACGTCGACGAAGACCTCGACCGGGCGTTCGGCGGTCAGGGTCGCGCCGGAAGTCGTTGCCCGCCACTGCTTTCCGCGTGACTGCACGGCGAGAGCGTTCGCCAGGCCGTCCGCGACCGCCCTGCGCGCCGGGTTGACGCTGCCCCAGTCACGGCTCGGGTGGACGCGGTTGGTCAGCAGGATCGCGATCGAGCGCGAGGCCTTGTCGATCACGAACGACGTGCCGGTGTACCCGGTGTGACCGGCGGTTCCGGGGCCGCTCAACGCACCCATGTACCAGCGTTGGTCGAGCTCGAAGCCGAGGCCGTGGGCGTTGTCGGGGAACTGCTGGTTGAAGTTCGTGAGCATCAGCTCGACGGAGTGCTCGCTGAGGATCCGGCGGCCGTTGTAGGTGCCGCCGTTGAGGATCGCCTGACCGAGGACGGCGAGGTCCTTGGCCGTGCCGAACACACCGGCGTGTCCGGCTACTCCTCCGAGGGACCACGCGTTCTCGTCGTGCACCTCACCGCGGACGATGCCGCGTGGTGGTGCGGCCTGGAACTCCGTGGCGGCCGTGCGGTCCTTGGCCTTCGGGTTGTAGCCGGTGTCCTTCATGTTCAACGGCCTGGTGATGCCGTCCCTGACCGCCTGGTCGAGGCGTTTCCCGCTCACCTTGAAGACCAGTTCGCCGAGCGTGATCAGGTTCAGGTCCGAGTAGACGTAGGTGGTGCCGGGCGTCGACTTCGGCGTCACGTCCATGACGGCCTTGATGCGTGACGGGACGTCGGGGTACTTCTGCCACAACGGGATGAACGGTTCGAGGCCGCTCGTGTGTGTGAGCAGCTGCTTGACGGTGATGTTCTCCTTGCCGTTCACGCCGAACTCGGGCAGATAGGTGGCGACGCGTTCGTCGATGCTCACCCGGCCCTGCTCGACCTGCTGGATCACCGCGATCGACGTGAAGAGCTTGGAGATGGACGCGAAGTCGAAGATCGTGTCCTTCTTCATGGGGACGCGTTCTTCTTCTGGCAGCTGGGTTTGCTGGTCCTTGTAGAGCACCGCATAACCCGTGCGGTCGTGCGTGACGATCTTGCCGTCGTGCACGTACATCGTGACGGCGCCGGCGAACAGCGGCTTGCCGTTGGCCTGGGGTTTCTGGAAGTCGCGGAGCTGACGCAGGGCGGTGTTGATCGGCTCTGGGTCGAGGTTCGCCCAGTACGGGTTCGACTCGCGCAGGGTCGTCCACGCGGGGGCGAAACCGTCCTGGGGCTGGTCGAAGTGGCCGGGGAGCGCGGTCGTCACGAGTGCGACGGCCAGGGCAGGGATGAGCATGGCGTCCTCACCGGTAGCGCAGGTAGGGCAGGCGGGTGCGGCGGAACTGCTGGAGCTCTTGCTGCCACGCGCCGGTGATCTCCGCCAGAGGGGCCTGGGCGTCGATCATCTTGCGCAGCCGGTCGGAGCCGCTGAGCTTGTCGATCCAGTTGTCGGGCCGCCACGCGAACACGCTGGGGTACAAGGACTTCGCGGTGATCAGCATGGCCACGGCGGCCTGGATGGCGTCGAACTTCGCCGCGTCGGTGACGTGCAGGGTGACACCGCCGCAGGTCTTGCCCTGGAACTTGTTGAACGTGGGGCTGAAGTAGGTCTCGCGGAACTGGATTCCCTTGAGGCCCAGGGCGTTCAGCGCCTCGGCCCAGCGCCAGTCGATGCCGGGGGCGCCGACCGTTTCGAACGGCCTGGTGGTGCCGCGGCCCTCGGACAGGACCGTGCCCTCGAACAGGCACGTGCCGGGGTAGACCAGCGCGGTGTCCTGGGTGGGCATGTTCGGGCTCGGCGGGACCCACGGCAGGCCCGTGTCGAGCTGGTTCCGGCGCCAGTTGCGGACGTTGACGACCTCGAGCTTCGTCTTGAGGTCGAACTCGCCCTTGAAGAGCCTCGCCAGTTCGCCGACCGTCATGCCGTGTTGCTGCACGATCGGTTTGAGGCCCACGAACGTCGCGTAGGCCGGGTCGAGCTGCGGGCCGTTCGCGGTGCCGCCGATGGGGTTCGGGCGGTCGAGGACGACGAAGTCGAGGTTCTGCGCGGCTTCCATCGCCTGGTAGAGCGACCAGATGTAGGTGTAGAAGCGCGCGCCGACGTCCGCGATGTCGAAGACGACCGTGTCGATGCCCGCCTTCTCGAACATCGCCTGGATCTTCGCCGGGGTGGCCTGATACGTGTCGTAGACCGGGATGCCGGTGCGCGGGTCGGCGTAGTCGCCCTCGGAACCGCCTGCCTGCGCGGTGCCGCGGAAGCCGTGTTCCGGGCCGAAGACGGCCGTGGGTTTCTCGCCGTGCGCGACCATCGAGTCGACGATGTGCGTCTGGTCGTTGAGGATGCCTGTCGGGTTCGTGAGCACGCCTACCTTGCGGCCCTTGAACTTGCGCCAACCCTGCTGCGCGAGTTGTTCGGAGGCGGTGGCGAGTTTCGGGGCCGCGTTGGCCGGGGTGGTGTTGAGGAGGGGAACGGACAGGGCGCCTGCTGCGAGGAAGCTGCGCCGCCTCACCACGTCACCCCGTGGCCGAACGGGTAGGGGGTCGGACCGGGGACGTCGACCGGCAGCTTGCCCTGCGGCTTCGCCTCGCCGAGCAGGATCCGTGCCAGCGCCTCCATCGACACCGTGGTGGTCGAGTAGGTGGCGAGCCACGTCTTGGCGTTGCTGTGGGCGACGTCGTAGGGGTTGCCGGTGGCGGCCGCGACGACGGGCTTGCCGGTGGCGACGAGCTGGTTGATCAGGTCGACCTGGGCCGGCCTGGTGCTCGCGTTGTTGGTCAGCACGACGATCTTGTCGGCGTTGGCCGCCGCCGTGAGCGCCTGCTGGATCTGCGCCGGGGTGGGGCTGGTCGCGGTGACGACCTTGGTGCCCTTGAGGCGCGTGGCCAGTGCGGTCGTCTGGGCGTCGCTGGTGCCGATGACCAGCGGCGCGGTGGCGTTGAGGGGGAGCGCCTGGCCGTCGTTGCGGACGACCGTGATGGTGCGGTCGGCGATCTTTTGCGCCTGCTCGGTGTTGGAGCCGACGACCTGGTCGACCTTGTTCTCGTCGACCTCGGCGGTGAGCATGACGCCGCGCAGCAGCTTCATCTTGAGGATGCGCAGGACGCTCTGGTCGATGCGCTGCTCGGTGATCTCACCGGCCTTGACCGCCTTGACGACGCTGTCGATCGCGAGGCCGAGGTTCGGCGGCATCAGCAGCTGGTCGACGCCCGCCTTGATGGCCAGCACCGGGATCTCGGCGTCGGAGTGCAGCTTGCGGACGCCCGCCATCTCCAGCGAGTCCGTGACGACGACGCCGTCGTACTTCAGCTCGTCGCGCAGCAGGCCCGTGATGATCTTCGGGCTGAGCGTGGCCGGGTTGCCCGACGGGTCGATCTGCGGCACCTGGATGTGCGCGGTCATGATCGAGTCGATCTTGGCGGCGATGGCGGCCTGGAACGGCGGTGCGTCGATGGTGCGCCACTGCTCCAGGCTGCGGTTCGAGACCGGCAGCGCCGTGTGGCTGTCCTCGGAGGTGTCGCCGTGGCCGGGGAAGTGCTTGGCGGTCGAGGTCACCGAGTCCATGTCGAACCAGCGGCGGCCCTCGTAGCCCTGGACCTGCGCCTTCACCATGTCGGCGGCGAGCTTGGGGTCGCTGGAGAAGCTGCGCACGCCGATGATCGGGTTCGCCGGGTTGGAGTTGACGTCGGCGTCCGGCGCGAAGTTCTGGTTGATGCCCATCGCGCGGAGTTCCTGGCCCGTGATGCGGGCGGCCTCCTCGGCGTCCTGCAGGTTGCGGCCCGCGCCGAGGGCCATGTTGCCCGGCAGCTGGGTGGCCGGCGGGCCGATGCGCGTGACGAGGCCCATCTCCTGGTCGGTCGAGATGAGGAGAGGGATCTTGCTGGCCTTCTGCAGGCCGTTGGAGAGCTGCGCGATCTGCTTGGGGGTGTCGATGTTGTCGCGGCTCGAGTTGTTGAAGTAGATGACGCCGCCGGGCTGGTACTTGCGCACCATCTCCGCGGGCGTCGCCACTCCGAAGTCCGTCTGGTTCTTGGGGTGCGGGACGTCGGCGGCCTGGCCGTTGACGTACGTGACGAAGAGCTGGCCGACCTTCTGTTCCAGCGACATCCCGCGCAGTGTGGTCACGGCGGCGTCCGCTCTCGCCACCGGCGTGAGGGCGACCATGGCTGTGACCAGCGTCAACGCGGCAAACTTCCGCACTTGTCCGTGCCTCCCGGTGATGTTCCCACAGGTAACTGGCGCATTTCGCAAGTTACTCACGGCTGCGTGGTGGGTCAACGGGCGGACATTCTGCCGTTCGGAGGGTTTTCTGGCCGTAACAAGCAGACGGGGCACCCTCGAAAGGGTGCCCCGTCTTCAGCGCGGGCTTGCGAGTTACCAAGCGTGCAACTCCAGTCGTACAACCCTGGCCTCGGCGTCCGGCGTCCCGGTACGCAGGCCCTAGACGACAAGCCTCCCGCGGCGTGCTGCGCGTGGGTACTCGAAGTCCGCGCACGGAGCCCTGCCGGGGTGGATTCTGGCTTCTCTTCGCCAGGTCCCTGGCCGACCCGAGTTCCGCACCACCTATTTAAGTGCGTGGGCCGGGTCACAGCAAGGGCTCGGACGGGTGCACCGTTCAAGCCACGTTCAGTAAGGAAAGTACTGGCGTTTCTGGATTTGTGAGCCCGTGTTCGTGTTCGGGTACCGCTGGGCGGGCGGCTTGGGCCACTCACGCGGGCACCACGTGTGCGGCGCGTTGCCGCTACTCGTCAGTACCCGCCACTTCCCGGTGCATGTGCTTGCGGGGGCTTGACTTTCAGCTGTTGCGGCGGCGGCGCAGGCCGTACCAGGCGGCCCCCGCGGCGGCGACGGCACCGAGGCTGATGGCCGTGACCGCGACCGCCTTGCCCGACGGGGTGGGGATGCGGGCGCGCAGGCTGACCGGGTCGACGAACTGCTGGACCGGCCAGTCCTTCTCGAGCGCGACGCGGCGCAGGCCCCGGTCCGGGTTCACGACCGTCGGGTGGCCGACGACCTCCAGCATCGGGAGGTCCGTGACGCTGTCCGAATAGGCATAGCTCTTCGCGAGGTCGTAACCGTGCTCGGCGGCGAGCTGCTTGATCGCGACGGCCTTGTTGTCGGCGGCGCAGTAGAACGCGACGTCGCCGGTGTAGCGGCCGTCTTGGATGACCATCTTCGTGCCGACGCTGTAGTCCGCGCCGATCATCTGGGCAATGGGGGCGACCAGTTCCTCGCCCGACGCGCTGACGATGACCACGTCGTGGCCCTCCGCCTTGTGGTCGGCGATCAACTGTGTCGCTTCTTTGTAGACGAGCGGGTCGACGATGTCGTGCAGCGTCTCGTTGACGATGCTGCGGATCTGCTCGACGTCCCAGCCGGCGGCCAGCGCCGTGATGTGCGCCCGCATCCGGTCCATCTGATCCGCGTCCGCGCCCGCGAGCATGAAGACGAACTGCGCATATGCGCTCTTCAGCACCGCACGGCGGTTGATCAGTCCCTCCTGGAAGAAGGGGCGGCTGAACGCCAGCGTGCTCGACTTCGCGATCACGGTCTTGTCGAGGTCGAAGAAGGCGGCGATCCGGCTCATGTGGCTCAGCTTAGGTGTACTCGCCAGTAGGCCGTTCGGGCGGCATTTCGTTCGTGTACGAAACCGTTGCGCTGCACGGTTACCGAAACTTGGCCCTCAGCTGTTGCGGAAGTTGCGCGCGGCACTGGCGCATGGGGATACAGTAGGAGAGTCCGGTTCGACGGACGGGTTCAGTCCGACCCCCCGGGACTGAACCATTGACGACCCCCGTCCCTCCCCCCTGGCGGGGGTCGTCCCATATCCAGACCCCGTTTCCTCTTGGCCGGGACTGGACCTCTGCCGCTCTGCCGGGCCTCGTCCGCCCCGCCGTGTGCCGAACCCTCCAGAGTCGCACACACCCCCGACACTTCCGCCCTGGCAAGGCTTTCAAGATCGCGACTTGTCCACAGCCGCTGGTTTGTCCACATGTGGATCTTCACCCCGTTGTGTCGTTCATCACGACCGACCACCGTCGATCCCATGACCCACCCCACCGCCCTGCTCACCGACCAGGACCTCCTCGACGAGGTCCTCCGCGTGGCCGCCGCAGCCGACTGCCACCTCACCTGCGCCCCGGACGTCACCGCCCTCCGCGCCGCCTGGCACACGGCCCCGCTGCTGGTCCTCGATCCGGCAGCGGTGGTCGCCTGCCTGGACGCGGGCCTCCCACGCCGCCCAGGAGTCCTGGTGGTGCACGGCGGCGATCCCCCGTGGTCCCCAGCGGTCGCCCTGGGAGCAGACGGCGTCCTGGAACTCCCGGTGGAAGCCCGAGCCCTGGTGACCGCCCTGACCGACGTCTCCGAGGGCCCACCCTCGGACCGAGGCAGGGTCGTCTCCTTCATCGGCGGCCGAGGCGGAGCAGGTGCCTCGACCCTGGCCATAGCCTGCGGCCGCGAAGCAGTCCTGACCGGCGGCGAAGCCATGCTGGTCGACTGCGACCCGCTGGGCGGCGGCATAGACCTGGCCCTGGGCACCGAGTCGGACAAGGGCGCCCGCTGGCCAGGCGTCCACGCCACCGGCGGCAGAGTCCCGATGTCGGCCCTGCGAGCAGCCCTCCCCACCGCAGGCAACCTGACCGTCCTCGCCTGCGACCGCGAGGCCCCGGACCCGGACCCGGCAGCGGTGGCGGCCGTCCTGGACGCGGGCCGCCGAGCGGGCTGCACGGTGCTCTGCGACCTCCCGCGGTTCCCGACCTCCGCAGCCTCGGCAGCCCTGGACCGAACAGACCTGACAGTGCTCGTGGTCCCAGCAGAAGTCCGAGCCACCGCAGCAGCCAGCCGAGTGGCCACCCACCTCCTGACCAACGGCAGAACCCTCCGCCTGGTGGTCCGAGGCCCGTCCCCGGGCAACCTCCGCCCGTCCGAGATGGCAGACGTGATCGGCGTCCCCCTCCTCACCTCGATGCGAGCAGAACCGGGCCTGGCCGAGGTCCTCGAACGGGGCCGCTTCCCCCGCAACCCCAAGGGCCCCTTGGCAACAGCGGCCAGAGCGGTCCTGAAGGAGCTGCGCCCGTGACTCACCCCGACCTGGCCGACGAAACCGACTACCTGGCAATCCTGACCGCCCCACCAGCCCCCGAGCCACTCACGTGGCAAGCCTGCGGCTGCGTCCCGGTCTTCCCCGAGATCCCGTTGGCGCGAAAGGAACTCCAGCCGTGATCGTCCTCCAGATCCTGTGGGGGATGGCTCGCAACCTGTGGCGCTACGGCCGCCCCTTCCCACCCCAGTACGTCTTCAAGAAGGAGAAGCCGCAATGACCCGCTTCCTCGCCTGGTGCCAAGAAACCTGGCTCCGCCTGCGCGGCCAAGAGCCCACCCACGGCCGCCACGCCCGCCGCCCAACCCCCGCGCCACCCACACCCATCTGACCCGGACCAGGCCGCGCGCTTTCACCTGCCGCGCTCTCACCGGTGTCCGGGTCCGCCCCCCTCCTCGCGCCTGAACCGCCTTCTGCGCGCCCTCCATCCGCACCGCCCCGCCTGCCTCCAATCCCCAACCACAGCAACGACTTCCGCGAGGTGTCCGCCATGACCTCCACCCTCATCGACCGAGTCCGGCACCGCCTCGCCGGCACCGGAACCGACATCGAGATGACCGCCGCCGTGGTCGCCCACGCGGTCCGCTCCGAAGCAGGCGGCGTCCTGGCCGACTCCGACGTCCTCGACGCCCTCCAGGTGCTCCGCCAGGAGTTCAGCGGCACCGGCCCGCTGGACCCGCTCCTGGCCGACCCGGGCACCACCGACGTCCTGGTCACCGCCCCCGACCAGGTCTGGGCCGACGGCACGAACGGCCTCCACCGCACACCCGTCACGTTCCCCGACGAGGACGCCGTTCGCCGCCTCGCCCAACGCCTGGCCGTGGCGGCGGGCCGAAGACTCGACGACGCCTCACCCTGCGTCGACGGCTGGCTCCCCGGCAGCGGCGTCCGGCTGCACGCCGTCCTGCCCCCGATCGCCGACCAGACCTGTCTGTCCCTCCGCGTGCTCAGGCCGGCGACCCACGACCTCGACGCCCTCCAGCGGCTGGGCACGTTCGACGCGGAGACGGCTGACACCTTGCGTGCGATCGTCAAGCGCCGCATGGCGTTCCTCGTCATCGGCGGCACCGGGTCGGGCAAGACGTCGTTGTTGTCGGCGTTGCTGGGGTGCGTGCCGAAGCACGAACGCATCGTGTGTGTTGAGGACGCCAGCGAGCTGAATCCTGACCATCCGCAGTTCGTGAGGCTCACGGCGCGTCCTGCCAACGTCGAGGGGGCCGGCGAGGTCACCACCCGGCAGTTGGTGCGGGAGGCGTTGCGGATGCGGCCCGACCGGATCGTGGTCGGGGAGGTGCGCGGGGCCGAGGTCATGGAGTTGCTGACCTCGTTGAACACCGGGCACGAGGGTGGGGCGGGGACGTTGCACGCCAACTCGGCGAGTGAGGTGCCGGCGCGGTTGGAGGCGCTCGGAGCGTTGGGTGGGCTGGAGCCGCGGGCGTTGCGCAGTCAGGTTGTGGCGGCGGTGAAGGTCGTGTTGCACATGCGTCGCGACGGGAATGCGAGACACCTCAACGAAATCGGAGTCATCGAGAGCCACGAAGGACTCAAGGTGAGTCCTGTCTGGACGCGCGAGCGCGGGTGGGTGGCCGAGGAGTTGCTGTGGTGAGCCTTCTGCTGGTGGCCACCGCATTGCTCGTGTGGCCGCATGTCAAGTCGATCAGGCGGCTGAGGCCGGCGAACAAGCGAGAAATCGTTGTGCCGCCGTACATCTGGCTCGCCGCAGCAGCTACAACCGTCTACCTGACAGCAGGCATCGGCGGACTTGTCGCTGCCGTTGCACTCGCCATCACCGCGCGGAGAATTCTCAAGCAGCGCAAGCGGAACAAGCAGCGAAGAGAAGCGACCGAGGCGTTGAGCAGTGGGCTCGGCGGGGTGATCGACGAGTTGCGGGCCGGGGCGCATCCGGCGCACGCGGCGGAAGGTGCCGCTGAGGACACGCCGGCGCCGGCCAAGGAGGTGCTCAGGGCGGCGGCGGTCGCGGAGAGGCTCGGGGGTGACGTCGAACGGACGTTGCGCGAGCTGAAGCAGCCCCTGCTGGGTACTGCGGTGGAGCAGTTGGCCAGGGCTTGGCGGGTGTCGGCGAAGCACGGGGTGGCGTTGGCGGACGTGCTGGACGCCACCAGGCGGGACCTCGATCAGAGGGCCGCGTTCGCGCGGCAGGTGCACGCGCGGATGGCTGGGCCTCGGGCCAGTGCGGCGGTGCTGGCGGTGTTGCCGGTCATCGGGGTGGTGCTGGGCGAGGTGAGTGGTGCCGGGACGTTCCACGTGCTGACGGCGACGTCCGCCGGGCAGGCGCTGTTGGTGACAGGGGCGGTGTTCGTGGCGGCCGGGGTGTGGTGGACGCAGCGGATCACGGAGGTGCGGACGTGACGTTCCTGCTGTTGGCGCTGGCCGTGCTCGCGCTCCCACAGATGCCGAAAGCCATCGAACGACTCAGGCCGCGCTTCCACGATCCGCCGTCACAGAAGAAGAAGCCGCACGGGCCGTTCGAACGGGCCGCGGCGTGGGATCTGCTGGCCGCGTGTCTGAAGGCCGGGTTGCCGGTGCCCACGGCGATCCAGGCGGTGGAGCTCGAGGAGCTCGCGCGGGTGGCGGAGCTGCTGCGGCTGGGAGCCGATCCGGTCACGGCGTGGGCGTCCGCGCTGGACGAGCCCGGGACGGCGGTGCTGGCCAGGGCGGCGCGACGGACCGCGCGGTCCGGGGCGGCGTTGGCGCGGCAGACCGCTGAGCTCGCCGCGCGGACCAGGCAAGAAGCGGCCGACGAGGCCGAGGCCCAGGCGCAGCGGGCCGCTGTGGCGGTGGCCGCGCCGCTCGCACTGTGTTTCCTGCCGGCGTTCCTGTGCCTCGGCGTCGCGCCGGTGGTGCTGGGGCTGGCCGGTCAATTCCTCAGATAGGAGA
Source organism: Lentzea sp. JNUCC 0626 (assembly GCF_043632865.1). NCBI lineage: Bacteria > Bacillati > Actinomycetota > Actinomycetes > Pseudonocardiales > Pseudonocardiaceae > Lentzea > Lentzea sp. JNUCC 0626. Next base: position 6,877,910 of record NZ_CP171635.1, on the reverse strand, counting down.
CGAGAGATGGAACTGCTCAAGGACGACAGCGGGATGAGCACTGTCGAGTACGCGATCGGGACGTTGGCCGCAGCCGCGTTGGCTGGGCTGTTCTACGTGTTGGTGACCAGTGACGCCGTGCGAAATCTGCTGCAGGGGCTGATACAGCGTGCGCTGTCGGTCGTCTGACGATCGGGGGATGGTCACGGTCGAGGCGGCGGTCGCGGTCAGCGCGTTGCTGGTGGCCGTGTGGCTGGGGGCGAACGGGCTGGCGGCCGTCACCGAGCAGATGCGGTGCGCGGACGCTGCCCGGGAGGCCGCCCGGCTCACGGCCCGCGGCGAACGGCAGCGCGGTGAGGAGGCGGCCCGGCGGATCGTGGGTGGCGCCCAGGTCTTGGTCGAGGTCCAAGGTGATGCCGTCGAGGTCGTGGTCAGCAAGCGGGGGCCGTTGGGCTTACCGCTCAGCGCGCGGGCGTTCGCCGTGCCGGAGCCGCGATGAACGGTGAACGGTCGGGTTGCGATCGGGGTTCGGCCGCGGTGAGCGGCGTGACGGCGATGTTGTTGCTGATCATCGTCGTGGTGGCCGGTGCTCAGGTCGGGTCGGCGGTCGTCGCGCGGCATCGGGTGACCGGCGCGGCCGATCTGGCGGCGCTCGCCGCTGCCGCTCGGCTGGCCGACGGCGACGAAAGTGCTTGTGAGCAGGCGAAACGCGTGGCTCTGGCGAACGGGGCCGAGCTGACGAGCTGCACGGTGAGCGGATGGGAGGTGGTTGTCGAGGCGTCGGCGATTACGCCGTTCGGCCCGGTGAACGCCCGTGCCAGGGCAGGTCCGGCCGAAGATCGAAGCGTTTGGAGCACGACGAGCGGTCGGCTCACAGCGGTGAGCGGACTCACACCCGCGCCGGGACATGCTGAACGGTGATCGAACCAAACGCGCGGAGTTCAGCTGCCCGTTCTGGCAAAGGACGTTCGCCGTGCCGTAGCTACCAGTTGTCGAGCGGGGGTTACGGAGGCCGGTGCCGGTGTCGTTAGTTGTAGTGGCGGCACCGACGCGGTGTCCCTACGGAAACCGGCACCACGTCGATGTCGAGTCAGAGCCTAGGAAGAAGGCGACGGAAGATGGATTGGTCGGACAGCTGGCGCGGGGCCTTCCGCATCGAACTGCGTGCCGAGGCCATCAGCCTCGCGTACCGCGGTTGGCCCGTACTGCCCGGCACTTTCCCGGCCGGTTCCGAGAACGGTGTGACGCAGTGGGCGGGCCGCAGCGGCCTTGAGCAGCACGGTCCCATCCCCGTGCACCGCGACTGGGTCGACCGGATCGGGACCCGTCCCGAGCAGGTCGCCACGTGGTGGACCGGCGCGTCCTACAGCCTTCTCGTCGCCACCGGCCACGTGGTGGACGCGATCGAGGTCGGTACCGACCTGGGTCGTCGCGCGGCCGTCGCACTGCGGCAGATCGGTGTTCCCGTGCCGATCGCCGCGACCCCGTCCGGCCGGTGGATGTTCCTCGTGAAGTCCGGCTCGAAGCTCAACGCCGCACTCGCGAACAACGCGGACGTCCACCTTTACGGCAAGGGTGAGTACATCCCGCTGCCGCCCACCACGATGGCGCACGGTGTTGTGCACTGGCGGGTCAAGCCGCAGGTCTGCGGCTGGAACCTGCCGGACGCGCACGTCGTGCAGGAAGCGCTCGTCGAGGCCGTGCACGCCCCGTCGCGCTTCCAGCTCGAAACCGTCTGACCCACAACTAAAAGAACAAGCCCGGCCGCGCTGGGTGTCGTCGTGGACTCTCCCCGACAACCCCGAAGACGATGCCCTGCGCGGCCGTTCCACCAAGCCCGATCCGATGATCGGCCTCCGCACCCCGCACGTCGGGGGCCGCAGAGGATCGGGTGAAAAGCCGAACACGCACCCCGAAGGACAGCCTCCCGTAGTAGTGACCGGACCGAGGACGTTAGTGGCGGAGCACCAGCTCCGCCGCGGTCGGTGAAGCCGGCTCCTCCCCGGAGTTCGTCAGAAGACAGTGGACACCGTCGCCTCCCGCGTGTCCTGTCCAGACGAACGAACCTGATTCCACCGATGTTCCAAGGGATCCGGTCACGAAGCGGTAGCAGGCGGGAAAACAGTGTTCGGCACGTGGAGAGCGCGGCGGGGGTACCCGTGAGCCCCCGCCGCGCCCACGAAAACAGTTAGAACCCGAGCCCTTCCGCGTAAGCGGCGAAGGCGAAGGTCTGCTCCATGGTTCCGGGCCGCGGAACCGCGTCGGCGTCCCAGCCGAGGTCCCGGTCCTGCAAGACCTGCTCGATCAGCGGGTGCCACCGCTGATCGAGCATTTTCTTTGCCCACAACAGGGCGCCGCGCTTGGACTCCACCTCTCCGGTGTGGATGGTGTAGAGCGTGCGGCAGTAGGCCGAGACGATGTAGCGCTGCGCCCAGGCGTTGCCCATCGGCGCCCACTCCTCGATGCCGGACAGCACGTGCGGCAACTCCGCTCGCATCGACTCGCGCAGCACGGACGCCGGCACCTCGTCGACCAGCGACGTGATCGGCGGCCCGGCCAGCACGATGCCGTGGTGGCGCAGGATCCAGCGGGCGTGCGGGCTGTTGCAGTGCAGGTCCCACTCCAGGGTGCGGGTGCCGTGGTCGTTGAACAGCCACGGCACGCCGAGACCCGCGACTGAGCGCAGGGAGCCGACGTCGGCGTAGGAACCCTCGATCTCCGTCGACCAGCGGCCGGGACGGGTGGGGATCTCGGCGTGCAGCGCGCGCAGGCCCGCTTCGCGGTCGCCGGACGGGAGTTCGGTGCAGGCGACGATGAAGTCGCAGTCGCTGTGGACGTCGCCGGCGCCCAGGGCGAACGAACCCTGGAGGTAGGTGCCGACGTAGGTGGGGCCGAGGATCTCGCGCTGGGCGGAGACCAGGTCGGCGAGAAGGGCGTTCAGGTCGGAAAAGGGCGTGAACAAGGCAGACTCCAATGAACCCGTGGCCGGAAGGGGACGGGCGCGGCGGAGCGGACTCAGCCGCGCTTAGAGGCGACGGGTCCGGTTGGTGGCGTTGCAGCTGCATGCGTTCACGCCACCAACATAACCGGGCGGAGCAGCGCTGGTCAGGCGATTTTGCCCAGCACCACGTCCAGCACCAGCACGGCGCCCGCCTTGTCCAACGGTTCGTTGCCGTTGCCGCACTTGGGCGACTGCACGCACGACGGGCAGCCCATCGGGCACGCGCACGCGCTGATCGCCGCACGGGTCGCCGTCAGCCAGGCCCGCAACGCGCTGTGGCCCCGGTCCGCGAAGCCAGCGCCGCCGGGGTGGCCGTCGTGCACGAAGACCGTCGGCATGCCGGTGTCCGGGTGCACGGCCGTGGAGACGCCGCCGATGTCCCAGCGGTCGCACGTCGCGAAGAGCGGCAGCAGGCCGATCGCGGCGTGTTCGGCGGCGTGCAGGGCGCCCGGGATGCGCTTCGGGTCGAGGCCCGCCGCGAGCAGCAGCGATTCGTCGACGGTGTACCAGACGGCACGGGTCTGGAGCGTCTGCTCCGGCAGGTCGAGGGGGATCTGGTCGAGCACCACGCCGGACGGCAGGCGGCGCAGGTAGCCGATGACCTGGGTGGTCACCTCGACCTCGCCCAGCGACACCGTGACGCCGTCGAACGACGAACTCTCGGCCTCGCTGATCACCGTGATGTCGACGCAGTCGCGGGGCTGGGTGGTCCACTCCGGGTCCTCGCGGTGCACCATCGCGAGGCCGCTCTCCAGGTCCAGTTCGTCGACCACGTAGGCGCGGCCCTGGTGCAGGTAGACGGCGCCGGGGTGCACCTGCCAGCTGGCGGAGCCGGGGTCGACGGTGCCGAGCATGCGGCCCGAGTCGGCCTCGACGACGGCCACCTGGTCGCCGCCGGAGCCGCGGATGTCGACGCCGGCGTGCGGGCGGTCGTGTGAGGCCCAGTACCAGCCCGCCGGGCGGCGGCGCAGGAGCTTCTCGGCCACCAGGTCCTCAAGGACGGCCTCGGCCAGCGGGCCGCCGAAGTCGTCCAGGCACGCCGGGGTCAGCGGCATCTCCGAGGCCGCGCAGGCCAGTTGCGGGCCCAGCACGTACGGGTTGAGGGGGTCTAACACGGTCGCCTCGACCGGGCGGTCCAGGACGGCGGCCGGGTTGTGCACGAGGTAGGTGTCCAACGGGTCGTCGCGCGCGACGAACACCACCAGAGCGCTGTCCCCGGAACGGCCGGCGCGGCCCGCCTGCTGCCAGAACGACGCCAGCGTGCCGGGGAAACCGGCCACCACCACGGCGTCGAGGCCCGCGATGTCGACGCCGAGTTCGAGGGCGTTGGTGGTCGCGACGCCGAGCAGGTCACCGGTGGACAACGCCTTCTCCAACGCCCGGCGCTCCTCCGGCAGGAAGCCTCCCCGGTAGGCGGCGACCCGCGGCGGCAGCTCACTGTCCACTTCGGACAGAATGCGTTGCGTGCCCAGGGCGGTGAGCTCGGCGCCACGACGGGAGCGCACGAAGGCGAGCGAACGTGCGCCTTCGACGACCAGGTCGGCGAGGATGCGCGACGTCTCGGCACCGGCCGACCGCCGGACGGGCGCGCCGTTCTCACCCTCCAGAGAGGTCAGTGGGGGCTCCCACAACGCGACCGTGCGCGACGCACGCGGCGAAAAGTCGTCCACGACAGCGGAAACGGGCACGCCGAGCAATCGCTGCGCGGACCCGGAAGGATCAGCCACTGTGGCCGATGCCAAAACGAAGATCGGATCCGCGCCGTATTTCCGGGCAACCCGGCGGAGACGCCGCATCAACAACGCGACGTGCGACCCGAAAACGCCTCGGTAGGAATGGCACTCGTCGATCACCACGTACTTCAGCCGGCGGAAGAAGCGCAGCCATTTCGGGTGCTGCGGAAGGATTCCGCGGTGCAGCATGTCCGGATTGGTGAAGACCCAGTTGGCGTGGGCCTTGACCCAGTCGCGTTCGGCCATCGGGGTGTCACCGTCGTAGGCCGACGCGCGCACCCCCTTGATCCCCAGCTCCTCGAGTGACCGGAGCTGGTCCGCCCCAAGGGCTTTGGTCGGTGACAGGTACAGCGCGGTGGCCTTCGTGTCCGCCAAAAGAGTGGAAAGCACGGGCAACTGGTAGGCAAGTGACTTGCCCGACGCCGTGCCCGTCGCGAGGACCACGTGCTGCCCGGACCACGCCAGCGAAGCCGCCTCCGCCTGGTGCCGCCACGGCTCGCGCACGCCCGTCTCGACGAACGCCTCGACGACCGCGGGAGCCGTCCACGCAGGCCAGTCCACGTGATCTGCCTGCCGCAACGGCAGATCACGCGCATGCGTGAGGGGTGACTCCCCGGCGGGAACTCCCGCCAGCACGCGGTCCAGCAGCCGGCGTCCCTGATCCACCACGGGATCGAGCTTCGCATACACCACCGACAGTCCCGACCGGGCCGCACTCGACTTCCTGCGCAGATAACGGTGTGTGCACGGATCGGGACGTTTCGTTGCCTCCTTGCAACCAGCCCCTAGACTCCCCGCTCATCGCATCCAATGAGGGATGCGTCACGTCGCGCTGGGCGGCTGGACTGCCTTGGCGCTGCACATGGCAACTCACCAGGAGGACGGATGTCCCGGCAATTCCTCGCGGAGGGCCTAGAGCTCTCCGGGGGTGATCGCGGCGTCGTAGCCGTGGTCGCCGTGGTCGCCCTGGCTGCTCTCGCCGTCGGGTACGTGCTGCTCAAGGAGGTGCTGGCCGCCGGCCAGGGCACCGACAAGATGCAGGACATCGCCAAGGCGGTTCAGGAGGGCGCAGCGGCCTACCTCAACCGGCAGTTCCGCACGCTCGGCATTTTTGTCGTGATCGTGTTCGTACTGCTGTTCGCGCTTCCGGCAGATGATTTGGCCGAGCGAATCGGTCGATCTTTGTTCTTCATCGTCGGTGCCGCGTTCTCGGCGACTATCGGCTACCTGGGCATGTGGTTGTCCACGCGCGCCAACGTGCGTGTCGCGGCCGCCGCGAACGAGGAAGGCGGTCGCGAAAAGGCGACGCGCATCGCGTTCCGCACCGGCGGTGTGGTCGGCATGACCACGGTCGGTCTCGGTCTCTTCGGTGCCGCGCTGGTCGTGTTCGTCTACACGGGCCAGGCCCCGAAGGTCCTGGAGGGCTTCGGTTTCGGTGCCGCGCTGCTCGCGATGTTCATGCGCGTCGGTGGCGGCATCTTCACCAAGGCCGCCGACGTCGGCGCCGACCTGGTCGGCAAGGTCGAGCAGGGCATCCCCGAGGACGACCCCCGCAACGCCGCCACCATCGCGGACAACGTGGGCGACAACGTCGGTGACTGCGCCGGCATGGCCGCGGACCTCTTCGAGTCCTACGCCGTCACCCTGGTGGCGTCGCTGATCCTCGGCACCGTCGCGTTCGGTGTGCAGGGCCTGCTGTTCCCGCTGATCGTTCCCGCGATCGGCGTGATCACCGCGATCATCGGCGTGTACACGACGAAGGCGAAGGTGGGCGAGAGCGGCCTCACCGCGATCAACCGCTCCTTCTACATCTCCGCGGTCATCTCCGCGGTGCTGTGCACGATCGCCGCCTTCTCGTACCTGCCGAGCTCCTTCGCGGACCTGCGCGGCGTCAGCGACGCGGTCAAGGCCACCACCGGCAACCCGCAGCTGATCGCGGCCGTCGCGGTGATCATCGGCATCGTGCTGGCCGGCGTCATCCTCTGGCTGACCGGCTACTACACCGGCACCGACCACAAGCCGGTCAAGGAGGTCGGCCAGACCTCGCTGACCGGTGCGGCCACGGTCATCCTGTCCGGCATCTCGGTCGGTTTCGAGTCCGCCGTCTACACCGCCCTGGTCATCGGTGCCGCCGTCTACGGCGCGTTCCTGCTGTCCGGTTCGGTCGTCGTCGCGCTGTTCGCGATCGCGCTCGCCGGTTGTGGTCTGCTCACGACCGTCGGCGTCATCGTGGCCATGGACACGTTCGGCCCGGTCTCCGACAACGCGCAGGGCATCGCCGAGATGTCCGGTGACGTGCACGGCGAGGGCGCGCAGATCCTCACCGAGCTCGACGCTGTGGGCAACACCACCAAGGCCATCACCAAGGGCATCGCGATCGCCACGGCCGTGCTCGCCGCGACGGCGCTGTTCGGCTCGTACCAGGACGCGATCACCCAGGCCATCGCCAAGGTGGGCAACCTCACCGGTGACCTGCCGGTGTCGTTCAGCAACCTGGTGTTCAGCCCGAACGTGCTCGTCGGCGTCGCGATCGGTGCCGCTGTCGTCTTCATGTTCTCGGGCCTCGCGGTCAACGCCGTGACGCGCGCCGCCGGTGCCATCGTGTTCGAGGTGCGCCGTCAGTTCCGCGACAACCCCGGCATCATGGACTACTCGGTGAAGCCGGAGTACGGCCGCGTCGTCGACATCTGCACCAAGGACTCGCTGCGCGAGCTGGCGACCCCCGGTCTGATGGCCGTGCTCGCCCCGATCGCCGTCGGCTTCGGCCTCGGCGTCGGCCCGCTGGCGGGCTACCTCGCCGGTGCGATCGCGACCGGCACGCTCATGGCGGTCTTCCTGGCCAACTCCGGTGGTGCCTGGGACAACGCCAAGAAGCTGGTCGAGGACGGCAACCACGGTGGCAAGGGCTCCGACGCCCACGCCGCGACGGTCATCGGCGACACCGTCGGCGACCCGTTCAAGGACACGGCAGGCCCGGCCATCAACCCGCTGATCAAGGTCATGAACCTGGTCTCGGTGCTGATCGCGCCCGCCATCGTCACCTTCTCCATCGGTGACAGCGCGTCCGACCCGATCCGCATCGCCATCGCCGTCGTCGCGGCACTGATCATCGTCGCCGCGGTGGTCGTGTCCAAGCGTCGTGGCACCGCGATCGCGGACTCGCCCGCGGAGGCCGTCAGCAACGGCGCCGCGTAGATCCACCTCCGGTCGGGGTACGTTCGGGTTTCCCCCGACGTACCCCGACCGAGGAGTTCCGACATGAGGCGCAGCCTCGTCGCCACTGCCGCTGTTGCCGCCCTTGCGCTGGCCGGGTGCACCAACGGCGGCAACTCCGGCACTTCCCCGACGCCCTCGAGCGGCGTCAACAACGCGGCAGCCGTCGCGTACATGGACAAGGTGTGCTCCGCCGCGTCCGAGTTCGCCAAGATCGAGAAGACCGCCCCGAAGGTCGATCCCGCGGACACCTCGAAGCTCAAGGCCGAGATGGCCGCCTACATGGGCCAGCTCGCCGACGCCTTCGCCAAGTCGGCGGAGGGCCTCAAGAACGTCGGCCCGTCACCTGTCGCGGGTGGTGAGGAGGCCGTGACCAAGATGGCCGAGACGTTCACCTCCCTCGGCACGGTGTTCACCGAGGCCAAGACCAAGATCGAGCAGGCGGACGGCAACGACGCCACGGGCGGCATCCAGGCCGCCGGTGAGGCCATCGGGAAGCTCTCCGAACTCGCTGACCCGCTGCGCGACCTCCAGGGCGTTCCCGAGCTGCAGAAGGCCACGCAGACCGCGGAGAAGTGCCAGGAGATGCAACGCCTCAACGTCACGCCGACGAGCTGACCGGGGCCGTCCGGAGTAACTTCCGCCCCATGCGCCGCACAGTCATCGCAGTTGTGACGAGCTGTCTGCTCGTGGTCTCCGCGTGCAGCAGTGGAGGTTCGTCCACGTCCACGCAGGCCACCCCGAACGAGGCCGACGTCGTGGCGTGGATGGACAAGGTCTGCGGGGCCGTCGGCGGCACCGTGAAGGCCATGTCCGACGAGCCCCCGATCGACATGAACGACCCGTCGACGCTCAAGGCCGGCATGTCCGAGTGGCTCGGCACGAAGGTCACCGCCGTCGACAAGTCGATCGCGGACCTCAAGGGCCTCGAGGACGGCCCGCACCCGAAGTCGAAGGAGCTGGCCACCGCCGCGGGTGAGGGCATGGGCCAGATCCGGACGCTGCTCGCCGACACCAAGTCGAAGCTCGACTCCTCGACCGACGTCAACCAGGTCGTCGCCGCCTTCACCGAGATGGTGGGCAAGGCGAGCGAACTGGAGAAGGCGGGCGCCGACGTGCAGAAGAAGTTCGACGAGACGGGCCTCGGCGGTGCCGCTGCGAAAGCGGCCAACTGCAAGGAGTTGCAGACCTCGCCGCCCACCACCTGACAGGCAGAAATCACGTCTGACCGGATCGCTCGAACGTGTACTGTTCGGCGGTCCGGTTAGACGTTTCTGGGGGAAATCACCGTGAACGCACGTTTGTCGATCGCTGCTGCCTGCGCAGGCGCGGCTCTGGTCCTCACCGGCTGTGGCAACAGCGCCGCGCCGTCCACGCAGTCCTCTGCGCCCACGACCACCACCACGACGGCGCCCGCCGCCGACCCGATCAAGTGGGCGGGTGCGTTCTGCGCCGGCACCACCCCGGTCCTCACGGGTGCGGTCGAGCTCATCACCGTCGTCGCGCAGAACGCCGACAACCCGGCCGCCATCAAGGAGGGCATGCTCAAGCTGCTCGACACCGGCGGCAAGGCGATGGCCGACACCGAGACGAAGCTCAAGGCGGTCGGCGCGCCCGGCCCCGAGCACCAGGCGGTCCACGACGAGCTCGTCAAGATGTTCGGCGAGGGCGCCAAGGAGTACAAGTCGGTCCACGAGCAGATCAGCAAGATCGACGCGACCGCGCCGGACTTCATGGACCAGGTCGAGAAGATCGGTGGCGACTCCGCCGACCCGTCGAAGCTGTCCGACCAGATCAAGAAGCTCGACGCCGACCCGAAGCTCAAGGACGCCATCACCAAGGCGCCCGAGTGCACCGAGATGCGCACCAAGCTCGGCTCGCTGATCGGCCAGTGATCTCGTTCAGGCTGGTGGCGGCCGTGCTGGGCACGGCCGCGCTCACCGCTTGCAGCACACCGCCGCCGCCTGCCGCTCCGGTGCAGCAGGCGGCACCCACGACCACCACCACGGCGAACGTGCCGGGCGCCGATCCGGCGGCCTGGTTCGACGCCTACTGCGGCCCGCTGGGCGTCCTCGCCATCGCGCGCCGCGACATCCCGGCCAAGGCCGCGCAGGGCCCGCAGGAGATGAAGACGGCCCTGCTGAGCTGGGTGAAGCTCGCCGCGACTTCGGACCGCCTGATGGCAGACACCTTGGAGAAGCTCGGCCCGCTGGGTTCCGACGTCCAGAACCCGCACGAACGGCTGGTCAAGTCGTTGCGTGGGGAGGCCAAGGGCTTCGACGACGCGGCCGTGCGGCTGGACGCGCTGGCGGCGGACGAGAAGTTCCCGGAGCGGTACGAGCAGGTCATGGCCACGGGCTTCATGGGCGAGGACGAGAACGTGAAGGCCTTCTTCAAGCAGATCTTGGACGTGCCGGCGTACAACTCGGCGTTCCGCGCTAACAAGGTCTGCTCGGACTGGCAGGCGACGGCCAGGGGAAACTAGCCGGGTGAGGACACGCCTGATCGCCGCCCTGCTGGCCGCTACGACCGTCCTGACCAGCGGATGCGCGTCGGACGAGGAGAAGCCGCTCACCGACGCGCAGGGCGGCTGGGTGGACGCCTTCTGCGGCGCGTTCGTGCCCGGTCTGAAGGCGGGCAAGGCGCTCCAGGCGCAGAACGCGGCCGATCCGGCGGCGGTCAAGGCGGCCTACCTGAAGCTCGTGAACGACAACGCGACGGCGTTCAAGAGCGCCGAGACGAAGCTGAAGGAACTCGGGCCGCCGTCCGACGACCTGAAGAGCACGCACGAGCGGCTCCTCGCCTACGTCGGCGAATCGGCCAGGTCCTACGAGGCGGCGAAAGCGCCGGTCACGGCCCTCGCGCCGGACGCGGCCTTCTGGGACGCCGCCGAGAAGGTGCTGGCCGACACCTCGCAGGTGAGCAATCCCGAACAGCTGCGAGCGACGTTCGACGCGCTCGAGAAGTCGCCCAAGTACGCCGGAGCGATCGGCAAGGCGTCGGCCTGCGACGAGCTCAAGGCGGGGTAGCTCGACCGGCGTAGTCACAGGCGCACCACTGGTCACAGTCGAACGTCTGTTCTACGCTGTCGGCCGTGGTTGGGCAGCTGTCCTTCTTCTCGGCCGAGGCGCGCACGCCGGCCAAGGCGGACCTCGCCGGCTTCCTCTGCGGGCCGGGGCAGGCCGTCAGCTTCGCGCGCGGTACGGCCGCCCGCGTCTACGTCGAACTGCGTGATCAGTGGCGTCACCAGCCCCTCAAGCAGGCCTGCACCGAGCGCGGCGTGACCACGGAGCTGTGCGTCAACGAGGAGGGCACGCACTTCGTCCGCACGCCGTTCCGCACGGATCTCACCCCTCTGGCCGCCCGCTGGCTGACTGGTTCGGCGAAGACCGTCCCTCCGGACTTTGAGCTGAACGGAGCAGTGCTGCGCGTCTGGGCGCTGGCCGCGGGCAGCTGGATGGAGTCCGCGTACCTGCTCGGTTTGGACCCCAACGCGCCGCAGACACACCTACCGTTGCAAAATGCCCTGCTCGCGTCCGGACTTCCGTGCACCCTGGTAGGGGCACCGGCGTTGCGGGTGACCGGCCGGCGACGGCTGGCAAGGCTCGCTGAGCTGGTCGGAAGCCCTCCTCAGGGAGTGGCGATGAGCACCTGGCCGGCGGCCTGAGCGGGCGGTCCGGCATGGTTGTGTCACTCTGTCTCGTCGTACAGGCGTCGCGGAGACATGACGGACAGGTGTGCTTTTCGGCCGACGCTGGGCAACACTGGCGGGCCTGGGAACCGGGTTTGGAAGAGAGCGGGACGGCGAGTGGCTGGATCGACACGGACGAGAAAGAGCAGCGGAGGCGGGGGCAGCACCCGACGACTGGTGATCGTCGAGTCGCCCACGAAGGCGCGCAAGATCGCCTCGTACCTCGGCGCCAACTTCGTCGTGGAGTCCTCCAGGGGACACATCCGGGACCTGCCGCGCGGTGCCGCCGACGTTCCGACGAAGTTCAAGGGCCAGTCCTGGGCCAGGCTCGGCGTGGACGTCGACCACGACTTCGAACCCCTCTACGTGGTCTCCGCCGACAAGAAGTCGCTGGTCACCGAGCTCAAGGAAGCGTTGAAGGACGTCGACGAGCTCTACCTCGCGACAGACGGTGACCGCGAGGGTGAGGCCATCGCGTGGCACCTCCTCGAGACCCTGAAGCCGAAGGTCCCGGTCCGCCGGATGGTGTTCCACGAGATCACCGAGTCCGCGATCCAGGCCGCCGCCGCGAACCCCCGCGACCTCGACCAGGACCTGGTCGACGCGCAGGAGACCCGCCGCATCCTCGACCGCCTCTACGGCTACGAGGTCAGCCCGGTCCTGTGGAAGAAGGTCATGCCGAAGCTCTCGGCTGGCCGCGTGCAGTCCGTGGCGACGCGTCTGGTCGTGGAGCGCGAACGCGAGCGGATGAAGTTCGTCTCCGCGAGCTACTGGGACATCTCCGCGCAGATGGACGCCGGTGCGGACGCCACGCCGCGTCAGTTCGGCGCGCGTCTCGTGGCCGTCGACGGCACGAGGCTCGCCACGGGCCGTGACTTCGGTTCGGACGGCAAGCTCACCGGCAAGGCCGAGGTGGTCGTGCTGGACGAGCAGCAGGCCCGCGCCATCGCCGCCGGGCTGGAGAACGCGCCGGTCAAGGTCTCCTCGGTCGAGGAGAAGCCGTACACGCGCAAGCCGTACGCGCCGTTCATGACCTCGACGCTCCAGCAGGAGGCGGGCCGCAAGCTGCGCTTCTCCGCGGACCGGACGATGCGCACGGCCCAGAAGCTGTACGAGAACGGCTACATCACCTACATGCGTACCGACAGCACGACGCTGTCGGAGACCGCGATCAACGCGGCCCGCACGCAGGCCACGGACCTGTACGGCGCGCAGTACGTCTCGGACAAGCCGCGCCAGTACACCCGCAAGGTCAAGAACGCGCAGGAGGCCCACGAGGCCATCAGGCCGGCGGGAGAGGTCTTCCGCACGCCCGGCCAGGTCGCGGCGGAGCTCGACTCGGACGAGTTCAAGCTCTACGAGATGATCTGGCAGCGCACGATCGCCTCCCAGATGGCCGACGCGCGGGGCAACACGACCAGCATCCGCATCCAGGGCCGTGCCGCGACGGGCCAGGAGGTCACGTTCGCCGCGTCCGGTCGCACGATCACGTTCCCCGGCTTCCTCAAGGCCTACGTCGAGACCGTCGACGCCGAGGCCGGCGGCGAGTCGGACGACGCGGAGTCGCGCCTGCCGCTGCTGGTCAAGGACCAGGACCTGACGATCGCGGAGCTGTCCGCGGACGGGCACACCACCTCGCCGCCGTCGCGCTACACCGAGCCGTCGCTGATCAAGACGATGGAGGAGCTCGGCATCGGCCGTCCCTCCACCTACTCGTCGATCATCAGCACCGTGCAGGACCGCGGCTACGTGTGGAAGAAGGGCGCGGCACTGGTCCCGTCCTGGGTCGCGTTCGCCGTGGTCGGGCTGCTGGAGCAGCACTTCGGCCGCCTGGTCGACTACGACTTCACCGCCGCCCTGGAAGACGAGCTGGACGGCATCGCCGCAGGTCGCCAGGGCCGCACGAACTGGCTGTCCGGGTTCTACTTCGGCGGCGACGTCGGCCCGGACGGTTCGATCGGCCGTTCCGGCGGGCTGAAGAAGCTGGTCGGCACGGGCGTCGAGGACATCGACCCGCGCGAGGTCAACTCGATCCCGCTGTTCAGCGACGACGAGGGCCGCACGGTCGTCGTCCGCGTCGGCCGCTTCGGGCCGTACCTGGAGCGCGAGGTCGACGAGGCCGCGCAGCGCGCGAACCTGCCGGAGGACCTGGCGCCGGACGAGCTGACCAGCGAGATCGCCGAGAAGCTCTTCTCGACGCCGCAGGAGGGCCGATCGCTCGGCACCGACCCGGTCTCGGGCAACGAGATCGTGGCCAAGGAAGGCCGCTTCGGTCCGTACGTGACCGAGGTGCTGCCGGAACCGGCCGAGAACGGCACGGCCGCGAAGTCCAAGGCGAAGGCCCCGAAGCCGCGCACCGGGTCGTTGTTCAAGTCGATGTCGCTCGACACGATCACGATCGACGACGCGCTCAAGCTGCTGTCGCTGCCGCGCGTGGTGGGCAAGGACCCGGAGACGGGTGCCGAGATCACCGCGCAGAACGGCCGTTACGGCCCGTACCTGAAGAAGGGCACGGACTCGCGGTCGCTGACCGACGAGGCGCAGATCTTCACGGTCACGCTCGACGAGGCCCTGAAGATCTACTCCGAGCCGAAGAAGCGGGGTCGCGCGGCCGCCGCGCCGCCGTTGCGCGAGATGGGCAACGACCCGGTGTCCGGCAAGCCGATGGTGATCAAGGAGGGCCGCTTCGGCCCGTACGTCACCGACGGCGAGGCGAACGCGTCGCTGCGCAAGACCGACAGCGTCGAGTCGATCACCGACGAGCGCGCGGCCGAACTGCTGGCCGAGAAGCGCGCCAAGGGGCCGGTCAAGAAGAAGGCCCCCGCGAAGAAGCCGGCGGCGAAGAAGCCCGCCGCGCCGAAGAAGGCTCCGGCCAAGTCCAAGAGCTGATGTCGTAGGGGGTGGCGGTGCCGGCGAACGAGTTCGGACCCGACGGGACTCAGGCCCCGCCGCCTCCTCGGCTGTACCCGGACCCGTTGGCCGGGTTGGTGACGGCGGACAGTTACGTCACTCCTCAATGGACGTCTCTCAGCTCACGTGTGTCCGTGCCGACACCTCCCGCGCCGACCGAAGAGGCGCGGCAGGCGGTCTACGCGCAGATGCAGCGCGAGCAACGGCGTCCGCGTGGCCGGGCGCCGCGCCCGCAGCACCAGTACGCTCCGCAGGAGTTCGCTCCCGCCTACCAGACACCCGCGCAAACCCCTGCGCAGCAACAACAACAGCCCGCGCAGCAGACGAGTGGCGTGGCCGCGTTCATCGGCTGCCTGGTCGTCATCGGGTTCTTCGTGCTGGTCCTGGTCAGCATCCTCGGAGCGATCTTCAGCTAGCCGTGTCCCGAGTCCGTCCTCCTGGCTCACCACATCCGGTTACGCTGATCGCACGGGAGTGGCGATTTAGGGGTGACGGAAATTCAGGACGCGGACACACCGGCGACCGAGGCAGGCCAGGCAGGGCAGGCCCAGTCCAGCGTGTCCACGGTTCACCGGCTTCGATCGGTACTCGCCATCCGGCCGTTCCGACGGCTCTGGCTCGTCACCTACCTGTGCAGCGTTGGTGACTGGCTGTCACTGCTCGCGTTGACCGGTCTGGTCTCCACGATGATGAAGAGCTACGAGTGGCAGTCGTTCGCGCTGCCGCTCGTCGTGCTCACGCAGCTGCTGCCCGGCATCCTCTTCGCGCCCATCGGCGGCGTGCTCGCGGACAAGTTCGACCGCCGCAAGGTCATGGTCGTCTGCGACATCCTGCGCGGGTCGTTGTTCATCTCGATCGCGCTGGTCGGCTCGCCGATCTGGCTCTTCATCGCGAACTTCCTGGTCGGCTGCTGCGCGATGCTGTGGATCCCGGCCAAGGAGTCGGCGGTCCCGAACCTGCTGCGCCGCCCGGACCAGGTGGAGTCGGCGAACCAGCTCGGTCTGGTGATGACCTACGGCATCTCCACGATCAGCGGTTTCGGCCTTTACTCGCTGATCTCGGGCATCCCCGCTTACCTGAACCTGCAGGGCGGGAACCTGGAGTTCAACATCGCGACGATCGCGGTGGTGATCAACGGCCTGCTCTACTTCACCTCGGCGATCCTGGTCGCGACCCGCCTGCCGGAGCTGTCCGGCCGCGTCTCGTCGGCCCGCAGGAAGGACGACGAGGACAAGGCCGGCTTCGGCGCCATGCTGCGCGAGGGCCTGCGGTTCGCCGGCAAGACGCCGCTGGTCCGCGGCCTGCTCATCGGCATGGTCGGCGCGTTCGCCGCGGCCGGTGTCGTGATCGGCACGGCGAAGACCTACGCGTCGTCGCTGCTCGGCGGCGCCTCGACGTTCGGCCTGCTGTTCGTGGCCGTGTTCCTCGGGCTCGCGGTCGGCATGGCGACGGCACCGCGGCTGGCCCAGCGCCTCGCCTACAACCGCCTCTTCGGCGTCACGATCGTGCTCGCCGGCATCTCGCTCGCGCTGGTCGCGCTGGCTCCGCACCTGTGGCTCGCGCTGCTGACGGTGGCGCTGGTCGGCGCGTGCGCGGGCGTGGCGTTCCTGACGGGCCTCACGATCGTGGGTTCGCAGGTCCAGGACGACATGCGCGGCCGCACGGTCGCGTTGATCCAGACGTTGCTGAAGGTCGTGCTGTTCGGTGCGTCCGGTGGCGCGCCGCTGCTGCTGACGTTGCTGCAGAAGCGGCAGATCAGCGTGTTCGGCCACCCGATGGAGGTCGACGCGAGCCGTCCGGTGATGCTCGGCGGCGCGGTGATCGCGATCGTGCTGGGCCTCGTCGCGTACCGGCAGATGGACGACCGTCGCGAGGAGCCGGTGTTGTCGTCGTTGTTCGCGGCGATCCGGGGCCGGCGGCACACCAAGGGCATGCTGATCGCGGTCGAGGGCGACACCCGTGAGGACACGTCGGTGCAGGCCAGGCGCCTGGCCGCCGCGTTGCGCGCCGAAGGGCTCGAGGTCCTGCTGGCCGCCGATCCCGAGCACGACGAACGCCGGTTGCGCACGATGCTGTCGTCGGCCGAACTCGCGGGCGTGCGCGCGCAGGCCCTCGTTGCTGCTGCTGTGCGCGCCGATGTCGTCGAACGGCAGGTGCGTCCCGCACTGGACTCGGGTGCCGTCGTGGTGATGGAGCGGTACGTCGACTCGCCGTTGGCGCACTTCACCGCCACCAGCTCGTTGGAACACCAGGAGCTCGAAGGCCTGGTCGACTGGGCCACCGGCCGCCTGCGTCCCGACCTGACGATCCTGCTGGACCGTCCGGTGGTGGACGGCAAGGGCATCGGGCCGGAGCACCACTGGCGGGTGCAGCGGCTGCTGAGCGAGATGGCCGCCTCCGATCCCGACCGGTACCTGGTGGTCGAGGCGGAGGGCGACACCGACGAGGTGGCCGACCGGGTGCGCGCCGCCGTGGTGCCGTTGCTCGCCGGCCGCCGACGTGCGGTCCCCGAAGCCGCGGTCTGACCCGCCGCTGGAAGACTGCACTCATGAGCGTGTGGCACGAGGTCGTCGGCCAGCCCGACGCGGTGGCGACCCTGTCGGCGTCCGCGGAGGCAGCGGCCACGATCGTCGCCGGCGGCACCCCGGCACCAGGCGTGATGACGCACGCGTGGCTCTTCACCGGCCCGCCCGGCTCCGGCCGTTCGTCCACCGCCCGCGCGTTCGCCGCCGCGTTGCAGTGCGTGGTGACCGACGACCGTCCGGGCTGCGGCGAGTGCACCGGCTGCCGCACGACGTTGCACGGCACCCACGCCGACGTGCGCGTGGTCGCCCCCGAGGGCCTCTCGATCTCCGTCGCCGAGATGCGCTCCTTGGTGCAGATCTCGGCCCGCCGCCCCACCTCGGGCCGCTGGCAGGTCGTGATCATCGAGGACGCCGACCGGTTGACGGAAGGCGCCGCGAACGCCCTGCTCAAGGCCGTCGAGGAACCGCCGGAGCGCACCGTCTTCCTGCTCTGCGCCCCGTCCGACCACCCGGACGACGTGTCGGTGACCATCCGCTCGCGCTGCCGTCTGGTGTCCCTCGGCTCACCCCGGCCCGCCGCCATCGCCTCCGCCCTGGAGACCGTCGACGGCGTCTCGCCCGAGATGGCGAAGTGGGCGGCCTCGATCTGCGGCGGACACGTGGGCCGTGCGCGCAGGTTGGCCTCGGACGAGCAGTCCCGCGCCCGCCGCGAGGCCGTCCTGCGCATCCCGCTGGCACTGCGCAGGCCCGCCGACGTCTTCACCTGCGCCGACGAGCTGATCAAGGCGGCGGAGGACGACGCCTCGACCGCCAACGAGTCCCGCAACGAGGCCGAACGCGAGGCCCTGGAGACCGCGATGGGCGCGGGCGGCACCGGCAAGGGCACCGCCGCCGCCACCCGCGGCGCGAAGGGAGCGCTGAAGGACCTGGAGAAGCGCCAGAAGTCCCGCGCCACCCGAACCCAGCGCGACTCGCTCGACATGGCGCTGGTCGACCTGGCCGGCTTCTACCGCGACGCCCTGGTCACGAGGACCGGGTCCGAGGCGGCGCTGATGCACCCGGACCGTTCCAGCGACTCTCGCACGGCCGCGGCCCAGTGGACGCCGGAGTCGATCCTGCGGCGGTTGGAAGCCGTGCTCGCCTGCCGCGAGGCGATCGGGGTCAACGTGAAGCCGCGCATCGCCGTCGAGGCGATGGTCACCACCCTGCACCGTGGCTGACTTCGGCGTGACCGTCACCGCGGAGACGGCGGCGCGGCTGCGGCCTGACCTGGAGCGGTTGGTCGCGGAGTTCCGCGCGCTGGCGCACCTGCTGGTCGGGGCGCTGCCGAACCCCGACGAGTCCGACGACATCCCGGACTCCGTTGTCGCCGGCGGGCGGACGTGGTGGATCCACTGGCACGACCCGCACTACCTCTGCGAGGACGAGGCGGGCGTGACCGTCGAGGCGCACATCTACGACCCGGACCTGCTCGATCCGTGGTTCCTGCTGCTGTACGCGCGGTCCGTCGAGGGACACGAGGCCGTGCTCGAGGCGTGCCCGGCGGCGTTCCACGACATGGCCCGCCTGTTCGACCTCTCACCGGACCTCCTAAGGCCACCCCAGCGCGGCTGACACCTCGTCCGCCGCCCGCAGCACCCGCGGCCCGAGCGCGATCAGTTCGGGCAGCGAGTGCTCCAGCGCCAGCGAGGACGCCGACAGCCCGCCGATCACCGCGCCCGCGTGGTCGCGGACGGCGGCGCCGACGCAGCGCACGCCCACCTCGTTCTCCTCGTCGTCCAGCGCGAAGCGGGACCGGCGCACCCTCGTGAGCTGCGCCTTCAGTCGAGGTGTGGAGGTGATCGTGTGCGGGGTGCGGCCGGGCAGGCCGGTGCGGCTGAGGTAGGCGTCCAGTTCGGTGGGGGAGAACGAGGCCAGCACGGCCTTGCCGATGGCGGTGCCGTGGGCGGGCAGGGACGTGCCCAGCCGTGACGCCATCCGGTACGGCTTGTCGGCCTCGATCTTGTCCACGTAGACCAGTTCGTCGCCGAACAGCACGGCCAGGTGCACGGTGCAGCGCGTTGACCGCTGCAACGCGCGCAGTGCCGGTCGTGCCCGCTCCACCGCGTCCATCGGCCGCAGCACCTTGCCCGCGAGGGCGAGGACGCGCGGACCGGTGAGATGCCCGTCGGTGGTGTCGGTCATCTCGCCAGCCAGCCTCCGTCCACGACCAGAACGTGTCCGGTCACATAATCGGATGCGGCGCTGGAAAGGAACACCGCCGGGCCCACCAGATCTTCGGGTGTGCCCCAGCGGCCTGCCGGGATGCGGCCGCGGATCGCCGGTTCGCGGTTGGGGTCGGCCCGCAGCGGTGCCGTGTTGTCGGTGGCGATGTAGCCCGGTGCGATGGCGTTGACCTGCACGTTCGATTCCGCCCACTCGTTGGCGAGCAGCTTCGTCATGCCGACCAGGGCGTGCTTCGACGCGGTGTAGGCCGAGACGAGGATGCCGCCCTGGAACGACAGCATCGACGCGATGTTGACGACCTTGCCGCCGCCGTTCGCGATCATCTGCCGGCCGCAGAGCTTCGAGATCTCGAACGCCGAGTCGAGGTTGACCGCCATGATCCGCTGCCAGTCGGACAGCGCGACGTCGACGGCGGCACCCCGGTGGATCGTGCCGGCGTTGTTGACCAGCACGTCGACGCGGTGCTCGGCGAGGATCGGGGCGAGGGCCGGTTCGACGTCCTGCGGTGCGGAGAGGTCGATCGACACCGTGGCGACGGCCGGGGCCACGTCGGACAGGTCGCCGCGGCCGACGAGGACCAGTTGCGCGCCCGCCTCGTGCAGACCTTTCGCGATGGCACGGCCGATGCCCGTGCGCGCGCCCGTGACGAGCGCTGTCTTGCCTGCCAACGAGAAGCTCATCGCAGCTCCGTCACGGCGACTTGGTCCATGTCGTCGTAGGCCTGGTTCTCGCCACCCATCGCCCAGACGAACGTGTACGAGTGCGTTCCTGCTCCACTGTGGACGGACCAGGACGGGGAGATCACCGCTTCTTCGTTGCGCACCACGATGTTCCGCGTGTTCTGCGGTTCACCGCACAGGTGGACGACGCGGTGTTCCTCCGGCAGGTCGAAGTAGAGGTAGCACTCGGTGCGCCGGTCGTGGGTGTGCGGCGGCATGGTGTTCCAGACGTTGCCCGGCTGGAGCGACGTCACGCCGAGCACCAGCTGCGACGAGCGGATGCCGTCGGCGTGCACGAACTTGCGGATCTCGCGCCGGTTCGCGGTGCTCTGGTCGCCCGCTTCCATCACCTCGACCTCGTCGTACCGGGCGACGGACGTGGGATGCGGGGCGTGCGAGGGCGTGGAGAACAGGTAGAAGCGGGTGTTCTCGATGGACGCGCTGAACTCGACGTCCTTCGAGCCCTGTCCGATGTAGAGGCAGTCGCGCGTGCCGAGTTCGTGCGCGGTGCCGTCCACGGTGACGGTCCCGCTGCCCCGGACGGCCACGACGGCGAGCTCACGTCGTTCGAGGAAGTACTGCGACCGCAAGGGAGAAGCGCTTTCCAACTTCAGCGGCTCGCCTGGTTCCGGGGTCGCTCCGCCCAGCACGATGCGGTCCTCGTGCGTGTAGACGGTCCGGATCTCACCCGGCGCGAAGAGGTCGTCGACGAGGTAGTGCTGCCGCAGTCCGTCCGTGTCGAAGCCCGGCAGCTGGGCCGGGTGGGTCGAGTGCCTGACCTGCATTGCGTGCGTGCCTTCCGATCTGGCGGCGGAATGGCTACCCGCATGGAACTACGTTCCGCCAGTCGGAACAACCCTCAGTCCGTCAGCTGGGACGGTCTGCCTTGGACGGCCGCCGCGACGGCAGCGCGGCGAAGATCACGACACCCGCCAGCAGCAACGCCGTTCCCGTCCAGAACAACGGGATCGAGTTGTACGCGGCGTTGGTGTAGGCCAGCGGCGGCGCACCCTTGGGCGGTGCGGCCGGAGCACCGGGCTGCTGCGGAACGGTGGTCTGCGGCGGCTGCGAGGTCCCGCAGATGACGCCACCCTGCGGCGCCGCGGCCCGCACGATCTGCTCGCCCAGCGAGATCTGCGCGAGCGCCGTCGGCAGGTTCGGCAGCTTCAGCTTGTCCGTCGGCAGCAGCTGCACGTCGAGCATCCGCGCCGTGGCCCCGAGCTGAAACCCGCTGAACCCGTTGCCCGAGAACGCGGCCTTCTTCTCGTTGAGCCCGGCGATCTGCAACTTCACGACCACGAGGTCCAACAACAACGGGATGTCCAACATCGGGTGCGCGGCGTCGAGCGTGCCGAGCTCCTTGCCGTTCTGACTGACCTTGAGCACCGGCGCGGAGTACGTGATCGTCGACGTCTTCTCGTCCCCGGTCGCCGTGGCCGTGAGCGTTGGCGGCGTGACCACGTCGATCTTGATGCCCCCGGCCAGCTCGACGCTGACCGCCCGCATCGTCGACGTCGACTCGACCGCCTTGTTCTTGCTGCCGGGCAGATCGACGAGCTTCACCACGGAGTTCGCCTCGAACGTGTCCGGGATGCTGATCAGGCTCGTCTTCACCGGCAACGGCACCTCGGCGGGCAACGCGCTGAGCACCTCCAGCCCGGCCAGCGACGTCCTGGCCGTGGCCAGCGGGCTCACACACGGCCCGACCTTCTCGTCCCACCGAGCCTGCACGCTGCCGTTCAACGCCTTGAGCTTCGCCAGCGGCGTCTCCGGAATCGGCAACCCACCGCTGGTCGGCTGCGGGTTGTCCGGAATCGCCGTCTGCACCAACGTCCCCGGCGTCTGCGGCGCCCGCCCGGCCACCGCGAACCCGAACGGATTGGCCTGCGTCACCACCCGCTCGGTCGCGAGGAACGCCTCGGTGTTGACCTGCGCACTCGCCAGCCCCAACCCGAACTCCGTCACCGACTGCTTCGGCAACTGATCCCCGAACCCAGGAAGAATCGTGTTCGTGGGAACACCCTGCGGTCCAAGCCGCAGCACGCTCAGCCCGGTCCCCGCGTCCCCGACCGCGTGCCCGAGCGGCTGAGGTCCGTTCGGCGCCGACGCCGGCGGCTGGTTCGGATCGCGCGGCCCCGGCACCGGAGTGGTCGGGGGCTGCGCGAGCGCGGGCATCGCGACGAGCGCGAGCAGCAACCCGGCCAGCGGCACGGACAACGAACGGCGCATCGGAGCACTCCTCGGCGGTGGGGAGGTGGTGACCTCGGTCACTGTCCGTACAACGAGGGGGACCCCTGTGAGTAACGCGCTTGCGGGTCGGTTATAGTTATCGCGTCTCGCCGCCTTAGCTCAGTCGGCCAGAGCGGCTCACTCGTAATGAGCAGGTCATCGGTTCGATTCCGATAGGCGGCTCGGTGAGACGGAAGGGCCAGGTCATTCGTGACCTGGCCCTTCCGCTGTTTCCGGGTTGCGTCAGGACATCGTGGACTTCATCGCGACGCCCACGGCCACGATCGCCAGCACGATCAACGCGCCCGCCGCGATCGCCCACGCCAACACCTGCCCGTAGGTGTCCCGGCTGCGAATGCGGAAGGTCGCGAACGCCGCCCCCAGCGAGCACACGACGGGCACCACCCACAGCCAACTCGGGTAGCGCATGGCCGCGGCGATGGACGACACGACCAGCACGGCCGGGATGACGTAGCCGGCCCAGTGGAAGCGGCGGATGTTCTCGTCGTGCGCGAAAGGGGCCACGGCGCAGCTTTTCAGGTGAGCCGGGTGTGGCCGGGTTCTTTCACCCGCACGTGGTGAGCGCCTGCTCCAGCGTCGAACGCTCCGCCGCCGTCACCGACAGGCTGTAGGCCGCCTTCACCGTCACGTAGATCCGCCCGTACGAGCACGCATAGCCGGCGGAAGGCGGCATCCACTCGTCCGGCGTCTTGTCGCCCTTGGACTGGTTGACCTTCCCCGACACCGCCACCAGGTTCCGCAGGTCGTTCGCCGCCGCCAGCCGCTGTTCCGGCGCCCAGGAGCTGGCCCCGCTGCGCCACATCGCCGCCAGCGGCACCACGTGGTCGATCTGGATCTTCGACACGGTGGTCACCTGCGTGCCGGTGTACGGGTCGTCGAGGACGCCGGACTGCACGCCGCAGCGGCCCGGTTTGCGGGTCACCTCGGCGAGGTCGCGGGCCAGGACCTGGCTGCGCTGGTCGCAGCCGTCGCCGTCGGTGTCGAACCAGGGCTGGCCGAAGACGCACGCCTTGCCGTCGTCGCAGTCCCGGACGTAGCCGTCCATCCGGCCTGGCGTCGCGACGGGCAGCGCGGCCAGCGACGTGCGGGCGGCGACGGCGTCCAGGGTGCCCTGGGGCACGCGGTCCACCTGAGGACCAGGGGCCGAGGAAAGGGGAATCGCCGAACAGCCGGTCAGCAAGAGGATCAGCAGCAACCACCGCATGAACGGGAAATACCCGTCGTACCAAGAACTGATGGCCGCTCAACGGCCTAACTCGCTGCCCTCGCGCGGGGCAACGCCACGCGGGTCGCGGACGTCCATCACCCAAGAACGGAAGAGGTGACCTTCCTGGTGTTACGCCTGCGCTATGTCATGAGTGCCAGACTGCCGCGCATGAAGACCGCCGCGGCGGTGGCCGCGCTGCTCCTGGTGCTCGCGTCCTGCGCGAGCGAGCCCGAGCTGCCGCCGCGGGAGAAACCGCCCGCCGGTGGTCAGCTCGACTACCAGCTCGGGGGTGCCTACCAGCCCGACGTGCCGGTGAAGATCGTCGTCAGGGACCGCAGCAAGATCATCGACGGCCGGCGCTACAACATCTGCTACCTCAACGCCCTGCAGACGCAGCCGAACAAGGCCGAGGGCGGGCTCGACTGGTGGCGCAAGAACCACGACGACCTGCTGGTCAAGAAGAACGGCGAACCGGCGATCGATCCCGAGTGGCAGGAGGGGATCCTCGACATCTCCACCGGCGAGAAGCGGGCGCGGATCCTGGAGATCCAGAAGAAGTGGATCAAGGACTGCAAGACGTCGTACTTCAAGGGCGTCGAGCCGGACAACCTCGACTCCTACCAACGCTCGCAGGGCGCGTTCGACCTCAACGCCACCAAGGAGTACATGAAGTCGTTCGTGCGGTACGCGCACGAGCAGGGGCTCGCGGTGGCGCAGAAGAACGCCGCCGAGCTGGGTGACGCGGGCAAGAAGGAGATCGGCTTCGACTTCGCGATCACCGAGGACTGCCAGGCCCGCAACGAGTGCGGGACGTTCGCCAACGCGTTCGGCAGGGACTTCTTCCAGATCGAGTACACCGAGGCGGGCTTCAACAAGTCCTGTGCCGATCGCGCCGGAAAGGTGTCGATCATCCGGCGCGACCGGAACGTGGTGCCGTACGGGCACGAGGACTACGTCTACGAGGTCTGCTCGCCGACGGTCTGAGTCAGGAACGCCTGCCAGCGCTCGGCTTCACCGGTGGCGTCGCCGAAGACGTGGTGGCCGAACGCGCTCGTGCCGTGGAAGCGGTAGAGGCCGTCGGGGCCGCGCACGCCGAGGAAGTTGTGCAGGTCGTGGCGGACCACGTAGTCGACGACACCGGGGATGCCGAACGGCTGCAACGTCACCTCGTCACCGACCTCGGCATCCACCGAAACACCGAGCGCCCCCAACAGCACCGGCCAGTTGTCCGCGCCCTCCGGCTGTTCAGGCCACTGCGCGAAGACGTACGTGCCGGGCCGTCCGCTGAAGTGCTTGACGTACTCGGCCATCGTGAACAGGTACATGTCCCAGCCCTTCGACTGCTGGTCGACGAACTCGTCGCCCCAGCCGTCGGCGAGGATGCCGCTGTGCACGAACCGCAGCACGGTCGTGCCCTGCTCGCGGGCCTCGATCAGGTACTCCATGGCGTGGAACGTGCCGTCCTCGCCCTTGGCGCTCGAGTACGCGAGGTGCTTGCCCGGCTCCCAGGTGGTGATCGTCGAGGACTCCTGGAAGAAGCCCATGTCGAGCGTCATCCGGCCACCGAGACGCCCGTCGACGGTGTGCGGGCCCATGAACCACGAGTCGATGCCAGGTCCGGTCGCGATGGCCTCCCAGACCTGCTCCGGGGTCCCCTCGACCTCGACTTCCTTCGTGATCTCGAACTCGTGCGTCACGACTCTTCCTCCTTGGGGGCAACGCTCGGATGCAGGGCGACGACGACGCGGTGCGGACGCCCTCCTTCGGCCTGTTCGTCGTGGTACTTCGCGACCAGCTGCGTCATGAACCCGGCGAGTTCCTCGGCGAACGCCGCGCGGTCCGCCGCGGTGGCGAACCTGACCTCGCCGTCCAGCGCGAACGTCGCCAGCCGCTTCTTCGCCCTGGTCGCGCCCGTGATCAACGTGCCGACGTCGCGCACCAGCCGGGCCGAGACGGCGAGCAGCCACCGCGCGGACAACCGGTCGGGGGAGCGTGCCGGGTCGGGCTGCACGGCCGCGAGCGCCGTCGGGGAGATGACGTAGGACGCGGCGGTCGCCTGGAGCAGGCGTTCGTTCACGTTGCCCTTGCGTCGTTCCTCGACGAGCTCCACCAGGCCGTGCTGCTCCAGCGTGCGCAGGTGGTAGTTCACCTTCTGCCGCGGCAGCCCGACCTTCGCGGCGAGCATCGTCGCCGATCCCGGCTCCACCAGTTCCGCGAGCAGTCTCGCCCGCACGGGGTCCAGCGACACCTCGGCCGCGGACGGGTCCTCGATCACCGCCACTTCGAACATGGCGCAAGCGTCACACCGAAAACAAAATTAGTCAAGAACTCATCGTCTGTCGGTGACTTTGCTCCACCTGGGTGGCGTTCGAGCCGGTACCGTAAGCGATGTCTCGATTGGTCGTTGCTTGTTCGCAACCCCCTGAGGAGACGACGTGACCATCGCTCTAGTCCTGACCGTGCTGGCTCTACCTTTCGCCCTGACCGCGGCCAACGTCGGCAGACGCCGGTGGATCCGCAAGAAGGGCGTCGCCAGGGTGCGCGCCGAGCTCGTCGGGTTCCACGCCGAGCTGGCCCGGCAGGGGCTCAGTCACTTCTCCGGTCGCTGAAGCACGTTCTGCGACGGTGAGATCCGGGTGACGACGTCGCCGTAGCGGTCCAGAAGCGAGGCCGTGACGGTGTCAGGAGTGCCGAGGACGCAGAACTCGGCCAGCACCTCGTCCGTGATCAGTTCGCTCATCTCCGCCCACTGCTGCCGCCGGGACATGCGGTGCAGCTCCTCGTGCAGCGCGCCCCAGCCGTGCAGGTCCAGCACCGGCTTGTACGCGGGCGTCGACCCGTAGAACGCGATCTGCCGCTTGACGTCGGCGATCTCCTCGTCGTTCGTCGCGGTGAACACGGGACCGCTGATCTCGAAGCCCTCCAACGACTTTCCCGCCTTCTCGCGACCGCGCGCCAACGCCGGCAGCGTCACCTCGCGCAGGTACCGCTCGGTCGTGAAGTTGTGGCACAGGAAGCCGTCCGCGACCTCGCCCGCCACCTCGGTCATCCGCTCGCCGACGCCCGCGAGGTAGATCAGCGCCTGGCCGTGCGGGTTCGGGCCCGGATCGAAGAACGGCGTCATCAGCGTGTGCTTGTAGAACTCGCCGCGGAACGCCAGCCGCTCGCCGGTCTCCCAGGCGTGCCAGATCGCGCGCAGGGCCAGCACGAACTCGCGCATGCGCGCGGCGGGCTTGCTCCACGGCATGGCGAAGCGCTTGGTGATGTGGGTTTCGATCTGCGAGCCGAGACCGAGGTTGAACCGGCCTCCCGACAGCAGTTGCAGGTCGTTCGCCGTGGTCGCGACGGTCATCGGGTTGCGCGCGAACGCCACCGCGATCGCCGTGCCGAGCTCGATCCGTTCGGTCGCGGCGGCGGCTCCGGCCAGCGCGAGGAACGGGTCGTGCTTGGTCTCGGCGAGCCAGAACCCGTCGTAGCCACGGTCTTCCGCCCGTTTCGCGATGTCCCCGGCGCTCGCGGGGCTGTAGTCGACGGCGGCCTTGTCCAGCTTCATACCGCTGAGGTTATTAGCGGTACCGGGATTCGCAGGCGATGCCGTTGCGGTTGTCGTCGAGTTCGACCCGGTAACCCGGCTGGCCCCAGTAGAGCGGGGCGGCACCGGCGCGGCGGGCGTCGTCGCAGGTCGCGAAGAACGTGGGCTTCGGCGGCTGCGTCGTCGGCGGCGGCTTCTTGGTCGTGGTCGTCGTCACCGGAGGAGGTGGCGGAGGCGGGGGAGTGGAGGTCTCCAGGACGTCCTTGCCACCGCACGGCGTGCCCCACAGGCCCATCGGCACGCGTTGGGCGGCCACCTCGGCCTCCTTCTGGCCCGGCGTGGGAGTGCCCGCGGTGCGACCGGCGCCGTTGCCCAGCGCGAGCAACGCGTAGTCGGTGCCGTCGGTGAGGGAGAGGACTCCGGTGGTGCGGTCGTAGCGCACCTGCTGGTTCAGCAGCATGCTCTTGGCGAAACTCGTGGCGGCGTCCGCCCAGCACGCGCCGGGCTGAGCGAGGCCACTGACCTCGGCTTTCGAGCCGTCGGAGAGCATCACGGCCCGGCCGTCGACGATCGAGGCCACGCTGATGCCGAGTTGGGCGGGCGGAATCGACGCCGAGGTCGGCGACGACGCCGTCACCGGCGCGTCCTCGGCCGGCTTCTCGACGGCCACCGGCCTCGACTGCTGTACCTGCGCGGCGCATCCCGCGGTGAGCAGGACCAGTACGACCCCGCCCACAGTTCTCCACCCCGACATGACCTCGATGGTGCACGCGGGGAGGAGAGCCGCCAAGGTTACGTATTTCGAGCGGATCGGTTCATTGCGATTTCCAACCGAAATACGGAGATGCCCAGTTCAGCGTGCGGGCTTGAGCGTCCAGACGACGGTCATCTCGCCGGTGGTGACGCCCTCGGCGTTGCTGATCGTGATCGTGACGGGGAACTCGGGCCGCGTGCCGGCCTCCAGTTCGGCCAGGACCTCGTCCGCGGAACGCCCGAGCACGGCCTCCGCGCGCAGCGGGCCCATGGCGATCTTCTTGTAGGAGATCTCCGCGCTGACGGCGAGCGGCGTGGCCTTCGCGAGGTGGGCGGCGAACGCGGCCATCACGACGGCGCCGGACGCGGACTCGCCGAGGCCGAACATCATCGCGGCGTGCGGGCCGCCGATGTGGTTGTGCAGCTCAGGGGTGTCGGGCAGGGACGCCACGATGCGGCTCGCCGACACCTCCTCGAACTCGATGCCGGTCGTATTCACGTACGGCACTGCCTGCTTCATGGCGTCGGCGATGAACGACACGTCTTGGCTCATGAGACGGATGCTACCGGCGAGTAACCCCGTGGGCTACCCGTCGGTAGCGGCTACCCGGAGCGTACGTACCACTCCACTGTGGAGTGAGACCTGAAACTCACTTGCGAAACGGTGGACCGGGATGGATGCTTGTACCGAGCAACTAGTTGGGTGATACAAGCAACGAGGTGTCAGATGGTCGATCCGGGCAGGTGCACAGGCGTCGCCTTCGACGTCGATCCGGAGCACGCGCTCGCGGACCGGGTCGGCATGGCGATGGTTCGGCTCAACAAGATGCACGCACAGGTCACACATCAGATGGCCAAGCAGGGCATGGACAAGTCCGCCTTCGTGCTTCTCGCGACGCTCTCCGGTCTCGGGGAATGCCGTTCGAGCGCGCTCGCGGAGGCGGTTCTCTCGGACCCGTCCACGATCAGCCGGCAGGTCGCCGGCCTGGTGAAGGACGGGCTCGTCGAGAGGCGCGCTGATCCGGCGGACGGCCGGGCCAGCGTTCTCGCGGTCACGGAGGCGGGCCGCGAGCTGATCCTGACGCGACGGCGTCAGCGCAACGAAGCCATCGAGCAGGTGTTCGCGGACTGGGCCGACGACGACTTCAAAGGCTTCGCGGACCTGTTCGAACGCTTCGTCCAGGACTACGAGCGGATCATTCCGCCGCTTTTGACCAACCGCGGGACGGGGCCCCGCGACGGAGGGGAAGACTAGAAATGTCATCGACGACCGAGGCGACACCCACGCCAGGGGTTTCCCTGTCGCATCGCCAGATCATGACGATCCTGTCCGGTCTGCTGCTGGGGATGTTCCTCGCGGCGCTGGACCAGATGATCGTCGCCAGCGCCATGAAGACCATCGCGGACCAGCTGCACGGACAGACGTTGCAGGCGTGGGCGACGACCGCCTACCTGATCACCGCGACCATCACGACCCCGTTGTACGGCAAGCTGTCCGACATCTACGGGCGCAAGCCGATGTACCTCGCGGCGATCTCGCTGTTCCTCGTCGGTTCGCTGCTCTCGGGCATCGCGACCTCGATGTACGAGCTGGCCGCGTTCCGCGCGGTGCAGGGCCTCGGCGCCGGCGGTCTGATGTCGCTCGCCTTCGCGATCATGGCGGACATCATCTCGCCGCGTGAGCGCAGCAAGTACTCCGCGTACTTCATGGCCGTCTTCGGTTCGGCCAGCGTGCTCGGCCCGGTCATCGGCGGCGTGTTCGCCGGTCTCAGCTCGTTCCTCGGCGTGACGGGGTGGCGCTGGGTGTTCCTGGTGAACGTCCCGATCGCGCTGCTCGCCCTGTTCGTCGTGGCCCGCGTGCTGAACATCCCGCACCAGCGGGTGAACCACCGCATCGACTTCGGTGGCGCCATCGCGCTGACCGTCGGCCTGGTGCCGCTGCTGATCGTGGCCGAACAGGGCCGCGAGTGGGGCTGGGCGTCGGGTCTGTCGATCGCCATGTACGTGATCGGTGTGCTCGGCCTGGTGGCGTTCGTGTGGGTCGAGAACCGCATGGGCGACGAGGCGTTGCTGCCGATCCGGATGTTCCGCAACCACACGTTCTCGCTCGGCAACACGATCAACTTCGTGCTCGGCATCGGCATGTTCGGCGGCATGGTCTCCATCCCGCTGTACCTGCAGATCGTCAAGGGCGTCACGCCGACCACGTCGGGTCTGATGCTGCTGCCGATGACGTTCGGCATCATGTCGGCCACCGCGATCGCCGGAAAGGTGACCTCGAAGACCGGCCGCTACAAGGTGTTCCCGATCATCGGTGCCGGGCTGATGGCGATCGCGTTGTTCCTGCTCAGCACCATCGGCACGGACACGCCGAGCTGGCTCGTCATGGGCTACATGTTCCTGATGGGCGCGGGCCTCGGCCAGTGCATGCAGACGCTGCTGCTGGCGATCCAGAACGACGCCGAGCCGCGTGACATGGGCGTGGCGACCGCTTCGGCGACGTTCTTCCGCCAGATCGGTGGCACCGTCGGCACCGCGGTGTTCCTGTCGATCCTGTTCAGCACGGTCGGCGACAAGATCGCGGAGGGCCTGAAGGCCGCCGCGCAGACCGACGCCTTCCGCGCCGCTCTGGGCCAGAACCCGGAGTTCGCGAAGATGCTGCAGGGCGGTGGCGGTTCCGGGGTGGACATCAACAACACCGAGTTCCTCAACGGGCTCGACCCGGTGCTGGCCAAGCCGTTCCTCGACGGGTTCTCCAGTGCGATCGACACGGTCTTCCTGACCGGCGGCATCGTGATGATCGCCGCGTTCGTCCTCGTGTGGTTCCTGCGCGAGAAGCCGCTGTCGACCAAGTCGGGTCTGGAGCGGGTCGCGGACGCGGAGTCCATCGCGGTCTAGGGGTCGCAGGGCAACAAAAGAGGGGGACTGCTCCGAGCAGTCCCCCTCTTTTCGCGTGTTCCTAGTGGAACGACTCGCCGCGTGCCTCGGCGTCCTTCAAGCGCTGGTAGGAGCGCTTGATCTCGGCCTCGGCCTCGGTGCGTCCCACCCAGGACGCGCCCTCGACGCTCTTGCCCGGCTCGAGGTCCTTGTAGACCTCGAAGAAGTGCTGGATCTCCAGGCGGTCGAACTCCGCCAGGTGGTGGATGTCGCGCAGGTGCTCGTGGCGCGGGTCGTTGGCCGGGACGCACAGAACCTTGTCGTCGCCGCCCTTCTCGTCCGTCATGCGGAACATGCCGATCGCACGAGCGGCGATCAGGCAGCCGGGGAACGTCGGTTCCTGGACGAGCACGAGGGCGTCCAGCGGGTCGCCGTCCTCACCCAGGGTGTTCTCGATGAACCCGTAGTCGGCGGGGTACTGCGTCGACGTGAACAACGTCCGGTCGAGGCGGATGCGGCCACTCTTGTGGTCCACCTCGTACTTGTTGCGCACGCCCTTGGGGATCTCGATCAGGACGTCGAATTCCACTGGTCCTCGCTCATGTAGCCCATTCGTGATGCCCACTAGTGTGGACCACAACGCCTTGTCAACCCTCATCGGAGCCGTGGTTGGTGGGTGTGAGATTGCCCGTACCGAGCTAGCGGAGGCCCACTTGCCGGACGAGCCCCAGTGGCCGACCGAGGACGACGACGCCGGGTCGGTCGCCGCCGCGCAACAGCCAACGGTGCAGGTCAACCGCCCTTCGGTGGATCAGCCGACGATGCGTTTCCCGCTCGCCGCCGTGCTGTCGCCGCCGTCCACACCGGAGCCGCCGCGGTCCTCGCCGATCCGTTCCGTCCCGAACGGTGCGGGTGCCGGTTCGAGGCCCTCGGGTGTGCCAGTGCCCGGTTTCGGGGGTCCTCCGGCGCCCTCCGCGGAAAACGCCGGTGGGAAGTCTCACGGAGCGATTGGTCCGGAAGTCGGCCAACCTCGGGCCGTCCCGATGCGCATCGAACCAAAGCCCGACCAGCGGACGACCGAGATGGCGGTGCCGAACGCCAAGACGGCGCGCGTCGACCAGCTGCCGCACCTCGACCAGTCGTGGTTCGACCAGCCGGTGAGACCGGACGGCTCGCCGCAGCGGCCCGAGCCCACGAAGCGGGTCGACCAGCTGCAGAGCGCCCCGTCCGCGCCGCCCACGCCACCGCCGCCGTCGCCGTCGCAGCGTCCTGAGCAGCAGCGTCCCGAGCGGTCGCGTCCTGAGCAGACCCGGCCCGTGGCGCCGCCCCCGCCTCCCGCACCCGCGCCGCCGCGGCAGGAATCGCGCGACCTGCCCGTCACGGGCTACGAGGAGGAGCCGGAGGACCGGCTCGCGACCGAGGAGCCGCGCAAGGGCCGCAAGGGCCTCGTCGTCGTGCTCAGCCTGGTCGTCGTCGCGGCCCTGGCCGGCGCCACGATCTACGCCGTCCAGGAGTTCGGCGGCACCAAGGCGGTCGAGACCAAGCCCCCGGCCGCCCCGGCGAACGTCCAGACGCTGGTCAAGGCCGTCACCGCGGGTGGCCCGGCGCCGTCGGCGGCGGGCGTGAAGGGCGTGTTGACCGGACCGGCGGGCAACAGCGCGCTCGGCACGTTGACGGGCAGCGTCATCGACCCCGCCAGCGGCACGGCGCTGTGGCAGCAGGGCGACACCACGCCGGCGACCCCTGCGTCGAGCCTGAAGATCCTCACGGCCGCGGCCGCGTTGCTCAGCCTGGAGAAGACCGACCAGCTCTCGACCAAGGTCGTGGCGGGCGCGGAACCCGGCACCGTCGTGATCGTCGGCGGAGGTGACCCGACGATCTCCGGCGTGCCCGGCAAGTCGGTCTACCCCGGCGCCGCGACGCTCGACGACCTCGTCAACCAGGTCAAGGCCAAGGGGCCGGTCACCAAGGTCCAGTTCGACCTCAGCCGGTACGCGGGCGAGGCGCTCGGGCCGCAGTGGGAGACCGCCGACATCGCGGGCGGGTCGGTCGCGCCGATCGTGCCGTTCATGCTCGACGGCGGGCGGGTCGACCAGGCCAACGTCAACGGCGTGCGCACGGCGAGCCCCGGCCAGGCGGCGGCGGACGCGTTCGCGCAGCGGATCGGCGCTCCCGGTGCCACCGCCGGTGCCGCCCCGGCCGGCGCGGCGTTGCTCGGCGAGATCAAGTCGGCGCCGATCGAGCAGCTCGTCGACAACATGATGCAGATCTCCGACAACGTGCTGACCGAGGCGATCGCCCGCGAGGTCGCGCTGAAGACCGGCAACGAGGCGTCGTTCGCGGGCGGCGTGAAGGCCGTCCGGGACGTGCTGACCAAGGCGGGCTTCGACCTCACCGGCGCGAACTTCGTCGACGGCAGCGGACTGTCCGCCTCGAACAAGATCCCGGCCAAGCTGCTCACCGACGTGCTCACGGCGGCGGCCAAGCCCACGCTCGACGACGCGCGCACCGGGAAGTTGCGGCCGTTGCTGACGGCGCTGCCCGTCGCGGGCGGCAGCGGCACCCTGGCCGGTCGATACGGCGGTGACGCGGCATCGGGCAGGGGCTGGGTGCGGGCCAAGACCGGCACGCTCACCGGCGTCAACGCGCTCGCGGGCGTCGTGGTCGACGTGGACGGACGGGTGCTCGTGTTCTCGTTCATGTCCGCCAGCAACCGCAACCCGGAGACCGAGGTGCGCCCGGCGCTCGACGTGCTCGCCGCCGCGTTGCGGGGTTGTGGCTGTTCGTAGCGGGCCGTGCGCAGGTAGCGTCGGAAGCGTGAACGGCGCGACGGAGGCAGAGCTCGGCCCGGTGGACTGGGAGCTGGCGGTTTCGACCGCGACAAGGCTCGTCAGGCCAGGACCGGTGATCGGCAAGGACGAGGCCGACCACGTCGTCGGCAGGCTTCGCGCGCTCGCGCCGCAGGCGGAGGTGCACGTCCGCGAGCTGACAGGGCTCGGCCAGGGACTGCCGCTGCTGCCGGGCGAGGTCGTGGACCGGCCCGCCTGGGTGGCTGCCGCCGCCCAGGGGCTCGCGGCGTTGACAGGGCCCGCGATGCCCCGGCAGACCGGTCCGATGGCGGGCCTGCTCGCCGGCACGGCAGGCGTCCAGGCCGGTGTCGTGATGGCGTTCCTGTCGTCGCGGGTGCTCGGGCAGTACGACCCGTTCAGCCCGACCGACCAGCTCGCGGGCCGGTTGCTGCTGGTCGCGCCGAACATCGTTGGGGCGCAACAGGCTCTCGACGTGCCGGACGACGACTTCCGGATGTGGGTCTGCCTGCACGAGTGCACGCACCGGTTGCAGTTCACCGGCGTGCCGTGGCTGCGGCAGTACTTCGCCGACCAGGTCACGGCGTTGCTGTCCTCAATGGACGAAGAGCGCGCGCCGCTGGTCGAGATCATTCGCGACTTCCGGGCCAAGCTGCGCGAGGGCGACGGCCCGATGGGCCTGATCGAGCTCATCCAGTCGCCGCAGCAGAAGGCCGTGCTGGACCGCCTGATCGCACTGTCCACTTTGCTCGAAGGCCACGCCGACCACGTGATGGACGCCGTCGGTCCGTCGGTCGTGCCGTCCGTGTCGACCATCCGCACCCGGTTCAGCGCCCGGCGCAAGGGCGGCGGCCTGATGGACCGGATCCTGCGAACGGTGATGGGCGTCGAGGCCAAGGTCCGGCAGTACGAGGAAGGCGCCGAGTTCACCTCGTACGTGGTCGAGCGAGTGGGCATGGACGGCTTCAACGCGATCTGGACGTCCGCCGACACCCTGCCGACCCGGGCGGAGATCGCCGAGCCGATGAGCTGGCTGCGCCGCGTGTCACCGTGAACGGCCCGGTCGCCGAGATCCGCTCGGCGGTCCGCCGGTTCCTGGATTCGGTGCAACCGTCAGCGGTGACCGTGGCCGTGTCGGGTGGCGCTGATTCGCTGGCGCTGGCGGCGTGCGTCGGACGGCTGGTGCCCGGTGCCTCGGCCGTGGTCGTTGATCATCAGCTGCAACCGGGGTCTGCCGACGTGGCGTTGCGGGCCGCTCAGCAGTGCGCCGATTTCGGGCTCGTGTCGCGTGTGGAGCCCGTGGTGGTGGGTGCCGTTGGTGGACCCGAGGGCGCCGCACGTGCTGCCCGCTACGCGGCTCTGCGGCCCGCTGCCGGGGTGGTGCTGCTCGGGCACACGCTGGACGACCAGGCCGAGACGGTGCTGCTGGGCCTGGGGCGCGGGTCCGGGCCCCGTTCGATCGCCGGGATGAGGGTGTTCGACGCGCCGTGGGGGCGGCCGTTGCTGGGGGTGCCGCGTGCCGTCACTCGGGCCGCTTGTGCGGAGCAGGGGATTTCGGTGTGGGAGGACCCGCACAACGTCGATCCGTCGTTCACGCGCGTGCGGCTGCGTGCCGAGGTGCTGCCGTTGCTGGAGTCGGTGCTGCAGGGAGGGGTGGCCGCCTCGTTGGCGCGGACCGCCGCCCAGTTGCGCGAGGACTGTGACGCACTCGACTCGCTGGCTTCCGCGTTCGCCGGCGACTGCTGTGCCGTTGACGACATCTCCGAGTTGCCCGTGGCACTGCGACGGAGAGTGCTCCGAACGTGGCTGCAGGGTGAGGGAGTGCCTGAACTGTCCGATTCGCACCTGCGACGTGTTGACGCACTGGTGAGTGAATGGCGCGGTCAGGGCGGTGTCTGGCTACCTGGCGGCTTTGTCGTGCGGCGCGCGCATGGCAGGCTCGTTGTGGAACCACGTTCTTAAGCAGAGGGGACCTGTCCGTGTACGACGGAGACATCGCATCCGTGCTCATCACCGAGCAGGAGATCAGCGACAAGGTCACCGAACTCGCCAAGCAGGTCGCGGCTGATCACCCAGAAGGTGACTCCGACCTCGTGCTGATCACGGTGCTCAAGGGCGCCGTGATGTTCATGGCCGACCTTGCCCGCGCGCTGCCCGTTCCGGTGCAGCTCGAGTTCATGGCCGTTTCGTCTTATGGGTCCTCGACTTCGTCCTCGGGCGTGGTGCGGATTCTGAAGGACCTGGATCGCGACATCGCGGACCGGAACGTGGTGATCGTCGAGGACATCATCGATTCTGGGTTGACGTTGTCGTGGCTGTTGAAGAATCTGCAGTCGCGGAAGCCTCGGTCGTTGCAGGTGTGCACTTTGCTGCGCAAGCCTGATGCGGTGAAGGTGGAGGTGCCGGTGAAGTACGTCGGGTTCGACATCCCCAACGAGTTCGTTGTCGGGTATGGGCTTGATTATGCGGAGCGGTACCGGGACCTGCCTTACATCGGGACGTTGGATCCCAAGGTTTATTCGAGCTGAATTCCCTGCGGAGTTGCGTCCCACAGTTCGTCTCACCTTGCGAGGGGGGTCCAGTTGGGTCGAGACGGATGAAGTGGGTTGCGATTGGGGCTTGACCTTGAGCCTCTAGCTGGATGCTGATCGGCCTCAAAAGCCGGGGTGAAAAGCGCCCCGGCCGGTCTGAGATGTTGGCATCCAGCCCCTCAAGGTCAAGCCCCAATCGCCATGAGCGGTGGAACCGGCTCACTGGTTTGAATCAGCCCGTTCGGGCTCGCTTCGCTTCGCCACGCCGGGTTTCGTAGGTGGTGGGGTTTGTGTTGGTGGGTGGCGGTTGGCACCGCGCGCCGAAGCCAAGACGGTGGTCACCTTGCGTTCGCGACTGCGGTTGGGCTTAGAAGCTCGGCTGCGCCATCGCGATGCTTGCGCTCTGACGGGCTCGCCTTCGGCTTCGCATCTCCTCAAGCCACAGTGGCCGAACGCATCGCTGCCCTGCGCTCAGCTACCTCACGCTCGACTGCTTGGCCATGAAGAAAGCCGGGCCTCCCTTTCGGGAAGCCCGGCTTTGTCGTGCCTGGGGTGACTAGCAGTTCGGGCGGCAGCGGCGCTGCGAGACGGCGTCGAGGAGAACTGCGCGGATGTCCTCCGGGTTCGGGGCCTGGTAGGCCTTGCCGCCGGTGGCTGCGGAGATCGCGCGGAGTGCGTCCATGTCCACCTCGTCGCCCAGGCCCACCATGATGATCGGGACGGGCTTCGCGGGGTCGGACTCGCGCTTCAGGGTCTCGATCAGGGCCGCGTTGTCGATCGAAGAGATGTCGTCGTTGCGGCCGTCGGTCATCAGGACGACCGAGTTGACCTTCGAGGCGTCGTAGCCCTGTTTGACGTGGCGGTAGGCCGCCAGGGTGGTGTCGTTGAGGGCCGTGCCGCCGCCGACGAGGCCCGGGAGTTGGGAGGCGCCGGCTTCCAGGCGCTTGCGGCGGGTGACGCCTGCCAGGGGTTCGCCGAGCGGGCCGATCGGGACCAGTTCGATCCAGTCGTTCGGCGGCTTCTTGTCGGTCGAGAACGCCCAGAGGCCGATGGCCGTGGTGTCCGGGAGCATCGAGAGAGCGGTCATCGAGGCCTCGGTGGCCGCTTCCACTCGGGTTTTGCCGTTGCCGCTCTTCTCGATCATCGAGCCGGAGACGTCGATGACCGTGAGCATGCGCATGTCGAGGCTGATGGCGCCCCAGGTGCGGAGGAGTTCGGAGACCTGGTCCGCGGTCGGGGTCTCGATCAGTTTGACGTCGCCCGCCTGGACGCCCTCGACGTCCGTCGACCACTTCGCCGGGGCGGCGCCCTGGACGGTGCGGAAGCCGGCTTCGCCGAAGCGCTTCGAGGTTTCGGCGGAGCGGAGGGTCTTCTCGAACTCCGCCGCGGCCTCGCCGATGCCTTCCGGCTCGTTCTGGCGGGAGACGCGGACCAGCGGGTAGTCGAAGGAGAGCGTGCCTTCCTTGGGCGGGGCGCCCAGGACCGCGTTGTCCTTCACGGCCCTGTTGTTCGCCACGACGGACTGTTCGGTCGCGGCGAAGAGCGGGGCCTTTTCGGCGTCGGTGGTGACTTTGCCGAAAGCGTCTCGGACGGAAGGAACGGCGCTGCGGCCCACGCGGAGGAGAGTGCCGACCAATTCCGGTTTGGGAGTTCCGTCCGCATTGCCCAGCAAAGTACGAATCACGAAGAGCGAGGCGAGGCCTTCAGAGGTCATCGTCGGGTCGCTCATCGAGATCTGGACGCGCGGGTCGACGACCTTTGCCCACGAGACCGGGGTGACCGGGAAGCCGATCTTGGACATCGCCTGTTCCGAACCGGCCATCACGAGCGGGCTGGTGGCCAGGGACGGCTTGATGTCCAGTTTCGGGGCTTCCGGGCCCGTCTCGGCGGACAGGCGCTGGGCCTCGGCGGCCCACATCGACGAGTCGGGGATCCAGAGCGAGTGGGGGTTGATCTGGGCGGTCGGCAGTTCGTTCGCGACGTCTGCGGCGTTGCGCGACTCGACCTGGACCTGGACGCAGCGGCCGTTCACGACCGGCTGTGACCGCTGGTAGTCCTGCGCCGCGGCGTTCACGACATCCAGGGCTGCGGGGGTGACGGCGACCTTCAACGGCAGTGCGCCGGAGCAGTCGGCGCCGCTGGTGACACGCAGTGCCACGACCGTGACGCCCGCCGCCGCGACCACTCCCAGCAGGGCGGCCACGGGGAGGGCCACCCGCCGGAACAATCCGGGGGACGTATGACGTGCTGACATACAGTTACTTACCTTCGGTCATGTGTTCACTCTTTCGAGTGGCGGGGGAACACTCGGGGGATGAATGAGGATGACATGTGACCGCCAAACGTACTGAGACGGCGTGACCTGCGTCACTCGTCTGGGCGGACGTATTTGTTCCGGCTGAACCAAAGTGCGTGAACATGCGTGGTGGGGGTCACCCGTGGGAACCCCGGACCGCCCCCGCCCGTTGGTTGTCCAGTACCCGGCCAGCGAG
The DNA here is from genome assembly GCF_043632865.1 of Lentzea sp. JNUCC 0626. Lineage (NCBI taxonomy): Bacteria > Bacillati > Actinomycetota > Actinomycetes > Pseudonocardiales > Pseudonocardiaceae > Lentzea > Lentzea sp. JNUCC 0626. The sequence goes on along the minus strand of NZ_CP171635.1, from coordinate 6,839,464 downwards.
CGGTAGGCTGGTCGGACGCGGTATGTGGGTCTTCCACTGCCCGACGCGCAAGTCAGGGAGGGTCGAGGCCGCCCGCCGGCCGTAAGTGCATGGACCGCAAGCGCCTGCTTCGCAACCCGCTGCTGTGGATCGCTGCGGTGTTGCTGCTGTACTTCGTCTTCACCGTTCTTTTTGACGACTCGCGGGGCTACCACCCCGTGAAGACGTCCCAGGCGCTGCAACAGGTCAGGGACGGCAAGGTCAAGGAAGCCACGATCGAGGACAAGGAGCAGCGTCTCCGTCTCACCCTCACCGACGGCACCACCTTCGAGGGCAGCAACCGCCTGATCACGCAGTTCCCGGCCAGCTCGACGGACGAGATCTTCAACGTCCTCGACCAGGCCGGCAACAAGCCGACCGTCGAGACCAAGGTCAGCCAGGAGTCCATCCTGATGCAGATCTTGATCTACCTCGTGCCGCTCGGCCTGCTGTTGCTGCTGCTCATGTGGATGATGAACAACGCCCAGGGCGGTGGAAACCGCGTTCTGAACTTCGGCAAGTCCAAGGCCAAGCAGCTCTCCAAGGACATGCCCAAGACGACGTTCGCCGACGTCGCCGGCGCCGAGGAGGCCGTCGAGGAACTCGAGGAGATCAAGGACTTCCTCCAGAACCCCGGCCGCTACCAGGCTCTCGGCGCGAAGATCCCGAAGGGCGTGCTGCTGTACGGCCCGCCGGGAACCGGTAAGACGCTGCTCGCCAGGGCCGTCGCCGGTGAGGCGGGCGTGCCGTTCTACTCGATCTCCGGTTCGGACTTCGTCGAGATGTTCGTCGGTGTCGGTGCCTCGCGTGTGCGCGACCTGTTCGAGCAGGCCAAGCAGAACGCGCCGTGCATCATCTTCGTCGACGAGATCGACGCGGTGGGCCGCCACCGCGGTGCCGGTCTCGGCGGCGGGCACGACGAGCGCGAGCAGACCCTCAACCAGCTGCTCGTCGAGATGGACGGCTTCGACTCGCGCGGCGGGATCATCCTGATCGCCGCGACGAACCGTCCCGACATCCTCGACCCGGCCCTGCTGCGCCCCGGCCGCTTCGACCGTCAGATCCCGGTGTCCGCACCGGACCTGAAGGGCCGCAAGCAGATCCTGCGCGTGCACTCGAAGGGCAAGCCGCTCGCCTCGGACGCCGACCTCGACGGCCTCGCGAAGCGCACCGTCGGGTTCTCCGGCGCCGACCTCGCGAACGTCATCAACGAGGCCGCGCTGCTCACGGCCCGCCAGAACGGCCACACCATCACGGGTGCCGCGCTGGAGGAGTCCGTCGACCGCGTGATCGGCGGTCCGGCCCGCAAGAGCCGGATCATCTCCGAGAAGGAGAAGAAGATCACCGCGTACCACGAGGCCGGGCACGCCCTGGCCGCGTGGGCCATGCCGGACATCGACCCGGTCTACAAGGTCACGATCCTCGCCCGCGGCCGCACGGGTGGTCACACCCTCTCGGTGCCGGAAGAGGACAAGGACCTGATGACCAGGTCCGAGATGATCGCGCGACTGGTGTTCGCACTGGGTGGCCGTTCCGCCGAGGAGCTCGTCTTCCACGAGCCCACGACGGGTGCGTCCAACGACATCGAGCAGGCGACCAAGATCGCCCGCGCGATGGTCACCGAGTACGGCATGAGCGCGAAGCTCGGTGCGGTGAAGTACGGGCAGGAGCAGGGCGAGCCGTTCCTCGGTCGCTCGGCCGGTCGCCAGGCGGACTACTCGCTGGAGGTCGCGCACGAGATCGACGAGGAGGTGCGCAAGCTCATCGAGGCCGCGCACACCGAGGCGTACGAGGTGCTCAACACCTACCGCGACGTCCTCGACGACCTCACGCTCGAGCTGATCGACAAGGAGACCCTGCACCAGAAGGACCTGGAGCGGATCTTCGCCCGCGTCGAGAAGCGCCCGCGGATCACCCAGTTCAACGACTTCGGTGACCGCACGCCGTCCGACGTCCCGCCGGTCAAGACCCCCGGCGAGCTCGCCAGGGAACGCGGCGAGCCGTGGCCGCCGGTCGTCGAGGACGCGATCGAGGAAGAGCTGCGCAAGGACGACGAGGCCGCCGCGGCGGAACCCGTCACCGAGCAGCTGCCCTCGGCCAACGGCTCGAACGGCGTGCACCAGCCCGGCCAGCCGAACCAGGCGGTCCCGCCGAACTACGGCGCGCCTCCCGGCTGGACCCCGGCGACGGTGCCCGGCAGCAAACCGCACAACGTGTGGGAGCCGAAGAAGCCCCAGTCCGACCAGGACGAGCGGCAGTGACAGAGCAACACCAGCTCGACGGAGACGCCGGCCTCACCCACCACGGGGAGGCCGGCGTCTCCGCGCGGCGGGTCTTCGACCAGGCGCGGGCAGAGGCTGCGGTGCGCGAACTGCTGATCGCGTGCGGTGAGGACCCGGACCGAGAGGGTCTGCACGAGACACCCGCACGGGTGGCGCGTGCCTACAAGGAGTTGTTCGCGGGGCTCTACACCGAGCCGGACAGCGTGCTGGAGAAGACGTTCGGGGAGAGCCACGAGGAACTCGTGCTCGTCACGGACATCCCGATGTTCAGCTTCTGCGAGCACCACCTGCTGCCGTTCCACGGCGTCGCACACGTCGGGTACATCCCGAACGAACAGGGCCGCGTGACGGGCCTGTCGAAGATCGCCCGCCTGGTCGACCTCTACTCGAAGCGGCCGCAGGTGCAGGAGCGGTTGACGTCGCAGGTCGCGGACGCGTTGGTGCGCAAGCTCGAACCGCGCGGCGTGATCGTCGTGATGGAGGCCGAGCACCTGTGCATGGGCATGCGCGGCGTGCGCAAGCCCGGTTCCCGCACGACGACGTCCGCGGTGCGGGGCCTGCTGCGCACGTCCTCGACGACGCGGGCGGAGGCCATCGAACTGATCAGGGGCCGGACGCGATGAGCGCTCTGCCCCGTCCCGGCCGGTGCGTCGTGATGGGCGTGCTGAACGTGACGCCGGATTCGTTCTCCGACGGCGGGCGCTACATCGACCGGCGGGACGCGGTCGCGCACGGCGTCGAGATGTTCAAGCGCGGCGCGGATCTGATCGACGTGGGCGGCGAGTCGACGCGGCCCGGCGCCCGCCGGGTCGAACCCGCCGAGGAGATCGCCCGGATCGTGCCGGTGATCAGCGCGCTGGTGTCCGAACAGGTCCCGGTCAGCGTGGACACGATGCGTGCTTCCGTTGCGGCGGCGGCGTTGGAGGCCGGTGCGTCGATCGTGAACGACGTGTCCGGCGGCCTCGCCGATCCGGAGATGGCGAAGGTCGTCGCCGCCGCCGGTGTGCCGTACGTGCTGATGCACTGGCGTGGGCACAGCACGGAGATGGACGAGCTGGCGACGTACGACGACGTGGTGACGGACGTTCGTTCCGAACTGCTGGAACGGGTCGAGGCCGCGCTGGCCGCCGGTGTCGCGGAGTCGTCGATCGTGCTCGACCCCGGGCTGGGGTTCGCGAAGCTCGGCGACCACAACTGGGAACTGTTGCAGCGCCTCGACGAACTGGTCGAGCTGGGCTTCCCGGTGCTGGTGGGGGCGTCGCGCAAACGCTTCCTCGGCACGTTGCTCGGCAACCGTCCGCCGGACGGCAGGGAGGACGCGACGGCGGCGATTTCGGCGCTGGCCGCGTTCAACGGGGCATGGGGTGTGCGGGTGCACGACGTCGACCGGACCTTGGACGCGGTCGCCGTCGCCGGTGCGTGGAGGCGGGGACATGGCTGACCGGATCGCGTTGACGGGGCTGCGGGTGCGCGGCCACCACGGGGTCTTCGAGCACGAGAAGCGCGACGGGCAGGAGTTCGTCGTCGACGTCACGCTGTGGCTGGATCTCTCGTCGGCGTCCCGCACGGACGATCTCAAGGAGACCTACCACTACGGCGAACTCGCCGAGATGGCCGCGAAGATCATCGGCGGCGAGCCGTACGACCTCATCGAGACGGTGGCGGGCAAGATCGCCGACGCCGCGATGACGGACACGAGGCTGCACGCGGTCGAGGTGACGGTGCACAAGCCGTCCGCGCCGATCCCGCTGACGTTCGACGACGTGTCGGTGACGATCCGCCGCTCGCGTCGTCTCGCCGCCCCGCTGCCGAAGGAAAAGCCTTGAGCCGCGCCGTTCTCTCGATCGGCTCGAACCTCGGTGACCGCTTCGCCTTCCTGCAGTCCGTGGTGGACGGGCTGCGGCCGTTCGTCGTGGCCGTGTCGCCGGTGTACGAGACGGCGGCGTGGGGTGTCGAGGACCAGCCGGACTTCCTCAACGCCGTCGTGATCGTGACGGCGGACGACGTGGACGAGTGGGGCTGGCTGCGGCGCGGGCAGGCGTTGGAGAACGCCGCCGGGCGCGTGCGGGAGCAGCGCTGGGGACCGCGCACGTTGGACGTGGACGTGGTTTCGGTGGACGGGGTGACCTCGGACCACCCGGAGCTGCTTCTGCCGCATCCTGGGGCGTTTGAGCGCGCAACAGTCCTCATCCCGTGGCTCGACGTCGAGCCCGACGCGGTGCTGCCGGGGCGCGGACCCGTTGCGGGGCTGGAGTTTTCCGCTGACGGCGTGCGGCGGCGTGACGATCTCGTGCTTTCCGGTTGGATGGACTCGTGAGGTTCACCCGTCCCCGCGACCTGACCGCTGTCGCGCTCATCGCCGCGTTGCTGGCTCATCTGCTGCTGCGACTCGCGTACGACACGTTGCCGCCGTTGCCGGTGCTGGCCGGGTCGACGTTGTTCGTCATCGCCGTCGTGGAGGTCGTTCTCGCGTTCTCGCTGAGGGCGCGGATCCAGCGGCGGCCGGGGGCGCGTCCGGTGCAGCCGCTGACGGCCGCGCGGGCAGTCGCTTTGGCAAAGGCTTCGTCTGTTTTGGGCGCTTTGATGCTCGGTGCCTGGACCGGGGTCCTGGTCTACGTGATCCCCGTCCGCGACTCGTTCCCGGCGGCCTCGAACGACCTGGTGGCGGCGGTGATCGGGATGATCTCGGCGGTTGCGCTGACCGCCGCAGCGCTGTGGCTGGAGCACTGCTGCAAGACGCCCAACGAGAGTTCCGGGACGGATTAGATACCCGGCCGTAGGTCTCAGTCGCATAACTACGCGGTACCGTAGTGCGCATGACCGGGCGAGGCGCGTCGGTAGACGACGAGCAAGAAGATCACGGTCGTGGCTCCGGGCGCTTGCTCTTAGTAGCGGCATTGGCGCTCGCTCTCGTGGCCGCGGCGGTGCTCGTGCTGAGTGACAGCGCCCGCATGCTGCGTCTGGCCGTGGTGGCCGCGTTGTGGGCGGCTCTGGTGGGTGCTTTCCTCGCCGCCAAGTACCGCAAACAGGTCACCGAGCGTGATGACGAGGTGGCCGATCTCCAGTCGGTCTACGAGCTCGAACTGGAGCGTGAAGTAGCCGCCCGGCGCGAGTACGAACTCGAGATCGAGTCCGAGACCCGCAAGCGGATCGAGGAGGAGTCGCGGGCCGACATCGAGGCCCTGCGCGCCGATCTGCACGCCCTGCGCGACAACCTGCAGGGCCTGCTGGGCGGTGACGTCCTGGTCGAACGCGTGGCGCTGCGCGCCGAGTCGACCCGCCTGCGTTCGCTCGCCTCGGAAGCCTCCCGCCTGACCGCCGGTGCCGAGCAGCGCATCATCAACGCGAAGCCCGCGATCACCGCGTCCCCGGTCCCCGCCGAGAAGCCGTCCGAACGCACCGAACTGATCGAGCGCGTCGCCCACGAGGTCGCGAAGGTGCAGCCGCCGCGCCGTGAACCCGCGCGACCGGAGCCGGTGCGCCCGGAGCGGGTGCCGTCGTCGCCGCGCCCGCAGCCGGCCGTGACCCGCCGCGAGCCCGTGAAGGCCGCCGTGAAGCAGGAACCCCCGCGCCCGCAACAGCGTCCGGGTGCCGCCGCGGCCTCTGTCTCCGCCCGCCTGGCCACGCCGTCCCCGGCCGTGAAGCCGCCGCCGCCGACCGTGCAGGCGCAGCCCGTCCAGGCCCAGGTCCACCGCACCGAACGCGTCCAGCGCCCGCAGCCCGTCGCCCGCGTCGAGGCCCCCGCGGCGCCGAAGCCGACCCCGAAGCCCGCCGAGTCCCGCAAGCCGCGGGTGGCCGAGCGCACCGAGATGATCGACCCGAAGGCGTTGCAGCAGACCGGCGGAGGCCGTCGCCGCGCCGACGACCGTTCCGCTGCGGCTCAGGCTGCGACCCCGGCTCCGGTGCAGGACAGCGGTTCGTGGGAGACCTTGAAGCCGGACGCGCCCACGAGCCGCCGCCGCGCCGACGAACCGTCGCCCCGCCGCACCGCCTCCGAGGACTCGCTGGTCTCGCTCCCGCCGGTGGGCCGTCGTTCGGCCTCCGAGCAGTCCTCGACGAGGCTCCCGGCCGTGACCCCGAGCCGCCGTGCCACCCCGGACGAGCCCGCGGTCTCCGGCCGCCGAGTCGCCGAGGACTCCTCGACCCGCCTGCCGGCCGTCTCGACGGGCCGTCGCGCGGCCCCGGAGGACCCGTCAGGCGCGCACGCGGACGGCAAGTCCGTCAGCGAACTCCTGGCGTCCCTGGGCGGCGGGGACGCCCCGCGCCGCCGCCGTCGCCGCGACGACTAGTCACTTGTCGATGTCGCCGACGATGACGGCGAACGAGCTCAGCACGCCCGGCAGATCATCGACCTTCGTGCCGGGCAGGAGCGCCGACAACGCCTGCACGTTGTTGAACGACGGCGTCCGCAACTTGAGCCGCCACGGCGTCTTCTCGCCCCGGGACGACAGGTGCACCCCGGACGTGCCGAGCGGCGCCTCGACCCGCGTGTAAACCGAGCCCTCCGGCGCCTTGATGGCCTTGGGCAGCCTCAGGTTCACCGCTCCTGCCGGCAGGTTCTCCAGGCACTGCTTCGCCAGCTCGACCGACCGGTTCACCTCGTCGAGCAGGCACCGCACCCGTGCCGCCGCGTCCCCTTCGCGGCGGACGATCGGCGTGAAGCCCATCGTCTTGTAGGCAGGCAACGGATCGTCGCGCCGGAGGTCGAAGTCGACCCCGCTGGCCCGGCCGATCGGACCGGTGACGCCGAACGCCTCCGCGTCCTCCTTGGCAAGCACGCCAAGGCCTTCGAGCCTGCCGAAGTCGATGTCCAGTTCTTGCGTGTCCACAGTGGACAGAAATGCGGCGACCTTCGCCGTCCAGCCCGCCGGAACGTCCTCGCGCAGCCCGCCGATCCGGTTGAACATGAAGTGGATGCGCCCGCCGGACGCCTCCTCCATGAGCGCCTGCACACCTTCGCGGTGCACGGCGGCGTTGGGCGCCAACGGAGTCAGGAACACCATGTGCGCCATCAGCCGGTTGAGCTCACACAGCAAGGCGCGCAACCACTGCGCCCTCGCCGGCACGTCCATGCCCGTCATGCGTTCCACGGCCAGCGCCACCGCGAGCTCGTTGCAGAACGCCGACAGCCAGTCGTGGCGGTTGGCGAGCGTCAGCACCTGCCGGTAGTCCCGCACCTCGAACAACTTCTCGGCCCCGCGATGCAGGTGCCCGACCAGCGGCTCGGCCTTGGTGATCACCAACTCGGGGGTGACGGTCAGGCGCAGGCGGTAGGCGCCGTGGGCCGAGGGGTGCAGGGGGCCGAGGTCGATCACGCGGTCGACGCCCAGGTACTGGGCGCCCGCGCCCACGCCGACGGTGATCTGCTCGCTCACCCGAGCATGGTTTCACGGGCAGGCCTCAGTCCCTCGTCACCCCGAAGAAGAAGCAGCCGTGCGACACGCTCCGCACCTGCACCGCCTCGATCGAAGGATCGTTGAACAATCCTTCGATCGCACGATCGAACGATCCCGGCTCCACCACCGTGCCGTCACAGATCTGACCAGCGGCGTTGTACGACCGCAGGATCCGGGGATTGTTCAACAACTCAACAGGGAGACGATCCAACGAAGCCCCACCGGCGCACTCCACGTGCGTGAACACCGGCCCGACCTCGGCGTACGGCCCGGCCCCGAACGGCGCCGAGTACCGGAACAGCCAGACGGGCTCACCATCAAGGGACTTCCGCAGACAACACCGCAACGGCACCCCGGGCTCGGACGCGCGGTACTCCCGCCCGGGATCGGCGAAGGAAGCATCGGGCGACACGGTGTGAATCAACATGCACCCAACGATCGCGGTCAGCCGACCTGAAAGCTGGCGGGATTCGGACGCCAAGCAGGCAGCGCCGGCAACAGGTCCGCCACACCCACCCCGCGCCCGTGCAGCAGCCACCCGAAAGCTCCCAGCCCGGAAGCAGAACGCAACTCGGCAACCCGCCCGGCCCGAGCCGCCGACTCCAACCACTCCCACCCGGAGCCGGCAACAGCGGAACTCAACCCCAAGGCCCCCAACGCATCCCGCTGCGACACCAACACGAAGTCCCCACCGGCAGCCGCGGCACAAGCGTCCAGAGCGACGTGCGCGGTGATGTCGCAGGACCCGTCGAACACCACCGGAACCTGCCGCCCGTTCCGATACCCGGTCAACGAGAAGTGCCGCGACGACACCAGATGTCCGTAGTCGATCGCCAACGCCGCCCCGCGCACCGAACCGACGGCCGCCGCCCAGGCCAGGTCCCGAGGCGTCCCCACCTCCGCCCGCGCACCCTCCTCGAGCGAGGGCCACCACCGAGTGATCCACGGGTCGTCGGACGGCCCGGTCACCACGGGGCACGGAATCGCGTCCAACCACTCGTGCGCGACCAGCAACCCGACGCACGAAGGCACGGTCGAGGTCCACGAAACCCCTGGCAGCGAAACGAAGGGACCGACCTCGACGGCGGTGACCCGAAGCCGGGCGGCCAACGACCCGGAAGCCAGCGAACGGACGGAGTAGGCGAGCTCACCGCCACCGGCACCGACGTCGACGAAGTCCACGACCGGGGGAAATCCGAGTGCGGAGTCCACCCGCGACAGCAGCTCCAGCAGGGCCTCGGCCAGTTCCGGGCCGACCAGGGGAGACGTGCGGAAGTGCGAAACCGGCTTCTCGCCGCGGGCGAAGAAGCCACCGGGGCCGTACAACGCGGCGTGCCAAGCGGCTTCCCAGTCGAACATCGGACAAGTGTGCATCTAAGGTCATTTCTCGTGAACGACGCCGACCTCACGCCGACGCCGAACAGGCCTCCCTCGCCGCAGCCGCCGGCGACCCCGCAGGCCACGCCGGGTGGTGCCACGGCCGCGCCCACCAAGAAGCGCATCGAGCAGCGCCGCTGGACCGTCCTGTTCCCGGTCGTGGCACTCATCGCGCTGGCCGCCGCCGGGCTCGTGCTGTTCGCGCTGGGCACGTCGAGCATCGGCATCGAGCCGCTGCTGGTCGGTGCCGCCGCCGCGCTGATCCCCGTCGCGTTCGTCGTGACCGCGTTCCTGTGGATCGACCGGTGGGAGCCGGAACCGGCGAAGATGCTGCTCTTCGCGTTCATCTGGGGCTCGTGCGGCGCCACGATCAGCTCGCTGGCGTTCAACCAGACCAGCCGGGTCCTCGGTGACCTGCTGACCAACGACGGCGCGACGTTCACGGCGGTGGTCGGCGCGCCGATCGTCGAAGAGGCCACCAAGGCGATGTTCCTGCTCGCCGTGTTCCTCCGCAGGAGGCACGAGTTCGACGGCGTCGTGGACGGCATGGTCTACGCGGGCATCACGGCCGCGGGCTTCGCGTTCACCGAGAACATCTGGTACTTCGGCCGGGTCTTCGTCACCGACGGCCTCGGCAACATGGGCGGCGGCGTGGTCGCGCTGTTCATCCTGCGCGGGGTGCTGTCGCCGTTCGCGCACCCGCTCTTCACGGCCATGACGGGCATCGGCGTCGGCATCGCGGCGATGACGAGCAACGCCAAGGTGCGCATCTTCGCGCCGATCGGCGGCTACGTGCTCGCGGTCGGGCTGCACTCGCTGTGGAACTTCAGCACGACGGTCGGCACCGGCGCCGAGTTCATCAACCTCTACTTCCTGATCATGGTGCCGGTGTTCGCCGGGGCCGTGACGATCGTGGTGTGGCAACGCAGACGGGAGCAGCGCATCGTCGCGGGGCAGCTCGCCGCGATGGCGCAGAACCGGTGGATCGCCAACAGCGAGGTGGCCCTGCTGGCGAGTCTCAACGGCCGCCGCAACTGGCTGCGGGCGGTCAAGCGCAAGTCCGGCGAGCAGTCGGTCAAGGCCGTGAAGAGCTACCAGATCGCGGTCACCGAACTCGCCTTCCTGCGGCACCGGATCGAGCAGGGAACGGCCGGTCAGAGCGCCGAGCAACGGCACGGCGTGCTGCTCGACACCCTGCACGCCGCCAGGGCCGCCGCCCGCCGGTGAATCCGGTCACCGCCAGGCGAAATGCCACCACCAGCGGGGCTACCCTCGGCGACGTCGTCCGGTACCCGCGCCAGGGACTGGAACGTCAGAAGGAGTGAGTCGCATGGACGCGACCCCACGTCCGGCGAGGCTTGCCGTAGGTGTCATCTCGGCGGGTCGCGTCGGTTCCGTGCTGGGCGCCGCGCTGGCCAGGACGGGCCACGTGGTGACCGGCGTTGCCGCCGTCTCCCAGGCCTCCCGCAACCGCGCCGAGGAACTGCTGCCCGGCGTTCCCATCGCCGACCCCACCGAAGTCGCTCAGAGAGCCGACCTGGTGCTGCTGGCCGTGCCGGACGACGAACTCGAAGGCCTCGTCAGGGGTCTCGTCGCCACCGAGTCGCTGCGGGCGGGCCAGATCGTCGTGCACACCAGCGGCGCCCAGGGTGTGAAGGTCCTCGAACCCGCCGCCGAACTGGGCGCGCTCACGCTCGCGCTGCACCCCGTCATGACGTTCACCGGCAGGTCGGAGGACCTGCAGCGGATGAACTCGGCGTGCGTCGGCGTCACGGCCGCGGACGGCGACGAGGTGGCGTGGAGCGTCGGCGAGGCCCTGGTCGTCGAGATGGACGCGGAACCCGTGCGGGTCCCCGAATCCGTCCGCCCGCTCTACCACGCGGCACTGGCCCACGGCGCGAACCACCTGATCACGCTCGTGCGCGACGCCGCCGACCTGCTGACGAACGCGGGCGTCGCCAACGCCGAACGCCTGCTCGGCCCGTTGCTCTCCGCCGCCCTCGACAACTCGCTGCGCCACGGCGACAGGGCCCTCACTGGTCCGGTCGCCCGCGGCGACACGGGTACCTTGCGCAAGCACCTCGGCGTGCTCGCCGAGCAGGCACCCGAGACCCTGCCCAGCTACCGCGTGCTCGCCCGTCGCACCGCCGACCGGGCCGAGCGGTCAGGGCTGCTCAAGCCCGACGCGGCAGAAGACGTTCGCACCACTCTTGAGGACTGACGTGACGAAGCCACTGACCAAGGACGACTACCGCCCGGACGACGTCACGGTGCACCGCGATCCCGAGCGGCTGAACAGGGTGATCAAGGCCCTGCGCGGGGCCGGTCGCAACGTGGCCCTGGTGCCCACGATGGGCGCCCTGCACGCGGGTCACCGGCAGCTGATCCGCGAGGCCAAGGTCATGCAGAACACGGTGATCGTCGTGTCGATCTTCGTGAATCCCCTGCAGTTCGGGCCGAACGAGGACCTGGACAAGTACCCGCGCCAGTTCGAGTCCGATGTGGACATCTGCCGCGACGAGCGCGTCGGCATCGTGTTCGCGCCGTCCGTCGAGGACATGTACCCAGAAGGATCCAACGCTCCGGGTGGCCTGGTCACGATCAACCCCGGCCCGCTCGGCGACGAGCTGGAGGGCGCGGTCCGCCCCGGCCACTTCGGGGGCGTGCTCACGGTCGTGTCGAAGCTGTTCAACATCGTGCAGCCCACGTACGCGGTGTTCGGGCAGAAGGACTACCAGCAGCTCCAGCTGATCCACAAGATGGCGAGCGACCTCAACTTCCCGCTCGACGTCGTCGGCGTGCCGACGGTCCGCGAGCACGACGGCCTCGCGCTGTCGTCCCGCAACGCCTACCTGACCCCGGAGCAGCGGCACAGCGCCGTCACGCTGTCGGCGGCCCTCACCGCCGGCGCGCACGTGAGCGCGCAGGGCGGCGACGCGGTGCTCAAGGCCGCGCACGACGTGCTGGCGCAGACGCCCGAGGTCGAACTGGACTACCTGGAACTGCGCGGGCCGGACCTCGGTCCCGCGCCGGAGAACGGCGACGCGCGGCTGCTCGTGGCGGCCCGCGTCGGTTCGACCCGCCTGATCGACAACATCGCGGTGTTGCTCGGCGCAGGCGACGAGTAGGGGGAATGACATGTTCCGCACGATGCTGAAGTCCAAGATCCACCGGGCCACCGTGACGCAGGCGGACCTGCACTACGTCGGCTCGGTGACGGTGGACGAGGACCTGATGGACGCCGCCGACCTGCTGGCGGGCGAACGGGTCTCCATCGTCGACGTCACCAACGGCGCCCGCCTGGAGACCTACGTCATCGCGGGCGAGCGCGGCTCCGGCGTGCTGGGCATCAACGGCGCCGCGGCGCACCTCGTGCACCCCGGCGACATCGTGATCCTGATCGCCTACGGGCAGATGGACAACACCGAGGCGCGGTCGTACGAGCCGCGCGTCGTGTTCGTGGACGCCGACAACAAGGTCGTCGACCTCGGCACCGACCCCGCGCACGCGCCGGAGGGGTCCGGTCTGGTGAACGGCTCCACGAGCGCGCCTTCTTCTGAGACCGTGGAAGCGACCGCGCTGGACGCGCTGATCCAGGCCGAGAACTGAGGAATCACACGTGCTGCTCGCCATCGACGTCGGCAACACCAACATCGTGCTCGGTCTGTACGACGGGGTCGGTGACTCGGCCCCGCTCGTGCGCGACTGGCGGATGCGCACCGACGCCAGGATGACCGCCGACGAGCTCGCGCTGACCATGCGCGGCCTGCTCGGCGAGTACGCCGACAAGATCACCGGCATCTCCGCGCTGTCCACCGTTCCGGCGGTGCTGCGCGAGCTGCGGGTCATGCTCGGCCGCTACTACGACGCCGTGCCGAAGATCCTCGTCGAACCGGGCGTGAAGACCGGCGTCCCGCTGCTCGTCGACAACCCGAAGGAGGTGGGCTCGGACCGCGTGATCAACACGCTGGCCGCGCACCACCTCTACGCGACCTCGTGCATCGTGGTCGACTTCGGCACGTCCACGAACCTCGACGTGATCTCGTCGCGCGGCGAGTTCCTCGGCGGGGCGCTGGCGCCGGGCATCGAGATCTCGGTCGACGCGCTCGCGTCCCGTGCGGCCCAGCTGCGCAAGGTCGAACTCGTCAAGCCCCGCAACGTGATCGGCAAGAACACCGTGGAGTGCCTCCAGTCGGGCATCGTCTACGGGTTCGTCGGCCAGGTGGACGGGCTGGTGCGCAAGATCACCGAGGAGCTCCGGCAGATCGACGCCGGCCCCGTGACGGTGATCGCCACGGGTGGGCTGGCGCCGTTGGTGGTCGCGGAGTCCTCGACGATCGCGCACCACGTGCCCGACCTGACCCTGCTGGGGTTGCGCATGGTCTTCGAGCGCAACATGCCGGCTAGTCGCTGACGCGCACCATTCGGAAGACCTCCGCGTGCAGGGGGATGTCGAACGACGCGTCCGGCGTCCCCTGCCGCCCGCGCAGCAGCGCGAGCATCTTGTCGGTGATGGCCGCGCGCTCGACCTCGTCGATGACGAGGATCCGCGAGTGCGTGTTGATCCACGCCACGACCGCCTCCGGCGACTCCCGGGGGTGCACGTGCGGGAACTTCGCGCGCTCCTCCGGTGAGAACGACGGGTGCCGCATGATGTCGACTGGGTCGTGCCGCTGAGACTCGACGCTGCTCAGCGACGCCTGTTCGAGCTCGCGCAGCCACTCGACGTCCGTGTCGGGCTCCACCCACATCGCCGCCAGCACGCCGCCGGGCTTCAGCACGCGTGCGATCTCCGGCAGCGCCTTCTCCTGGTCGAACCAGTGGAACGCCGTGCCGACGAACACCGCGTCGACCGTGTGGTCCGGCACCGGGATGTGTTCCGCGTGGCCCGGCAGCGCGCGCACGCCGTGCACCCGGCGCACCAGCTCGGACAGCATCTGCTCGTTGGGCTCCACGGCCGTGACGCGGTGGCCCTCCGCGCACAGCACCGAGGTCAGCTTGCCGGTGCCGGCGGCCAGGTCGAGCACGTCGAGGCGCTCGGTCGTGCCCAGTGGCTCCAGTGCCCACCGGATCGCCGCCACGGGATAGTCAGGGCGGTGTTCGGCGTAGGCCTCGGCCTGCGCGCCGAACGAGTCCGCTCGTCTCGCGTGTAGATCCATCCGTCCAACTTAGTGAGAGAACCGGCGCACATGTTGGTCTGGTCGGACCGACCTGCCGATCTTCCAACGAATTAGCGGTATCCGGTTCGCTATGCCACAGCGGGTGTCCGTACCCTTCTCGACGTGAGTGAGCAGCCGAAGCAAAACCTCGTGACCAGCGAAGAAGACCTGCCAGAGCAGATGCGCGTGCGCCGGGAGAAGCGTGCGCGGCTGCTCGCTTCCGGTAAGGAGCCGTATCCCGTCGAAGTCGCGCGCACGCACACGTTGCGCGAGATTCGCGAAGCGCATCCCGAACTCGAACCCGACACCCAGACCGGTCAGGTCGTCGGCGTCACCGGCCGCGTGATGTTCCTGCGCAACACCGGAAAGCTGTGCTTCGCGACGTTGCGCGAAGGCGACGGCACCGAACTGCAGGCGATGCTGAGCCTCGCCGGTGTCGGTGAAGAAGCGCTTTCCGACTGGAAGACCGACGTCGACCTCGGCGACCACGTTTTCATCCACGGCGAGGTCATCAGCTCGCGTCGCGGTGAGCTTTCCGTGATGGCCGACGAGTGGCAGCTGACGTCGAAGTCGCTGCGCCCGTTGCCGACCCTGCACCAGGAACTCGGTGAGGAAACCCGCATTCGTCAGCGATACGTCGACCTCATCGTGAGGCCGATGGCGCGCGACACTGTTCGGACCCGAGCGAACGTGGTTCGTTCTCTGCGCGACTCGTTCCACCGGCGCGGATTCCTCGAAGTCGAGACGCCGATGTTGCAGTCGTTGCAGGGTGGTGCGTCCGCGCGTCCGTTCATCACGCACTCGAACGCGCTCGACATCGACCTGTTCCTGCGCATCGCGCCGGAGCTGTACTTGAAGCGCTGCGTCGTCGGTGGCATCGAGAAGGTCTTCGAGATCAACCGCAACTTCCGCAACGAGGGTGTGGACTCGTCGCATTCGCCCGAGTTTTCGATGCTGGAGTACTACGAGGCGTACGCCACGTACGACACGAACGCGGTACTGACGCGCGAGCTCATCCAGGAAGCGGCGGAAGCCGTGACGGGTTCTCAGATCGTCACGTTGGCGGACGGCAGCGAGTACGACCTCTCGGGTGAATGGACGACGCTCAGCATCTACGAGTCGTTGTCGGATGCTGTTGGTGAGGAAATCACCCCCGACACGACGCCCGAGGCGCTGCGCAAGCTTTGTGACCGCCACGAACTCGAGGTGAACCCCAAGTTCGGGCACGGCAAGCTGGTCGAGGAGCTGTGGGAGCACCTGGTGTGCGACACGCTCCACGCACCGACGTTCGTGCGCGACTACCCGGTCGACACGTCCCCGCTGACCAGGCAGCACCGCACCAAGCCTGGTGTCGCCGAAAAGTGGGATCTGTACGTCCGCGGATTCGAACTCGGCACCGGTTACTCCGAACTGGTGGACCCGGTCATCGAGCGGGAACGCCTGGAAGCACAGGCACGTCTTGCCGCCGCAGGTGACAACGAGGCGATGCCGGTCGACGAAGACTTTCTGCGATCACTGGAGTACGGAATGCCACCGAGTGGTGGCGTCGGAATGGGTATCGATCGCCTCCTGATGGCCCTCACGGGTCTGGGTATCCGCGAGACCATCTTGTTCCCGCTCGTTCGCCCTGAATGAGTAACTTTCCGGATGTCGATAGGTGCAATGCGGCACCCGTGCGCTAACCTGCCTCGCAGAAGGCTTTAGTTGGCGACGCGGGTGACCGCGCATTCGGGGTCCTGGAGGAACGCATGGCGCAGAAGGTCACGGTGACCCTCGTCGACGATCTGGACGGTTCCACTGCGGAGGAGACCGTCGAGTTCGGGCTGGATGGTGTCAGCTACACGATCGACCTTTCCTCGGGCAATGCGGGCAAACTGAGGGACGCTCTTGCGGACTTCGTCGGAGGCGCACGTCGTGCCGGTGGCCGCAAGCGCATCGGACCGGGTCGCCCGGCGGGTGTGAAGGCGCGTCCCGCATCGGCGGATCGTGAGCAGAACCAGGCCATTCGCGAGTGGGCTCGCAAGCAGGGCATGAAGGTGTCGGACCGCGGCCGCATCCCGGCCGAGGTGCTCGACGCCTACCACCAGCAGGGCTGAAATTCGGTAAAGCACGAAGGGGTTCCGGGGATGATTCCTCGGAACCCCTTCGTGTTATTTGAGTGACTGATCAACTACCTGCGGGCAGAACGATGCGATCCAAACGAGGTCGTGAAACGTTTTGCTTCTGATCATTTAGTTGATCTGACAACGGGTTGGTATTTCTCTGCCCGCTTCCCAACCTCGTCGGCTGCAAGAGTGGCCAGAGGTGAGGATGTGACTAGAACTTCGTCCCTGAGTGCAGCTCCTCCGGCCCAGGTCAGTTAGGGTTACCTGTCCTAACTGGAGCTAGGAGGGTAGGCCTTGGGTAGAAGGTCGCTGGGCCTGCTCTTCCTGTTGGTCGTGCTGGTCGCCGTCTGTCTGGCGAGCATCGCGATCGGCTCGAAGGAGATCCCGCTGTCCGGGGTCTGGCACGGTCTCTTCACGCCGACCGGCGTCGAGGACGACGTGGTGATCCGCGAGTTGCGGATCCCGCGCACGTTGCTCGGCATCACGGTCGGCATCGCACTCGGTGTGGGTGGCGCTCTGATGCAGGGCCACACGCGCAATCCGCTCGCCGATCCCGGCATCCTCGGCGTCACGCACGGCGCGGCGCTCGCGGTGGTGCTGTCGATCTTCCTGCTGGGTGTGAACTCGCTGGTCGGGTACATCTGGTTCGCGTTCGCCGGCGCGATGATCGCGAGCGTCCTGGTGTTCCTGCTCGGCTCTGCCGGGCGGGGAGGGCCGTCGCCGGTGACACTCGCGCTCGCGGGTGCTGCCGTGTCCGCGCTGATGAACGGCCTGGTGTCGGCCATCGTGCTGCTGGACCAGCAGTCGCTCGACGCGTTCCGGTTCTGGCAGGTCGGTGCCATCGCGGGCCGCGACCTGACGGTGCTGACGCAGGTGGCGCCGTTCCTCGCGATCGGCCTGTTCATCGCCGCGTTCAACGCGCCCGGCCTGAACGCCATGTCGCTCGGCGAGGACGTGGCGAAGTCGCTGGGCGTCGACGTCAAGCGGACCCGCGGGCTGGGCATCTTCGCCATCACGCTGCTGGTGGGCGGGGCCGTCGCCGCGTGTGGGCCGATCGGGTTCCTCGGGCTCGTGGTGCCGCACGTCGCGCGCGCGTTCACCGGCCCCGACTACCGCTGGATCCTGCCGTACTCGGCGTTGCTCGGGGCGATCCTGATCCTGTTCGCCGACATCGTCGGCCGGGTGGTCGCCCGCCCGTCCGAGGTGGAGGTCGGCGTGATGCTGGCGCTGATCGGCGCGCCGTTCTTCATCTACCTCGTGCGGCGCAAGAAGCTGGTGAAGATTTGACGACGACAGAGGTGAAGAGGACCCCCGCGGCCGCCAAGCCCGCGCTGAGGCTGGGCGCCGCCTCGTTCCGGCTGCGCCGCCGCCCGATGCTGGTGGTGGCGATCGCACTGGTCGTGCTGGCCTGCGTGCTGGTCGCCGACATCATGATCGGCGACTTCCCGTTGTCCGTCTCGCAGGTCGTCAACACGCTGTTCGGCGGAGGCTCGCGCCGGGACCAGTTCGTGGTCATGGAACTGCGGATGCCGCGCGCGCTCACGGGCCTGCTGGTCGGTGCCGCGCTGGGCCTGTCGGGCGCGATCTTCCAGGCCATCGTGCGCAACCCACTGGCGTCGCCGGACATCCTCGGCGTCACCTGGGGTGCGGGCGCCGGGGCCGTCTCGGTGATCACCTTCGCCGGGTCGCTCGGCGTCGTCACGGGCAGCGCGGCGTCGGTCGGCGTGCCGCTGGCCGGGTTGCTCGGCGGCCTGTTCGCCGGTCTGCTCGTCTACGCGCTGGCGTGGCGGCAGGGCATCGAGGGCTTCCGGATGGTGCTGGTCGGCATCGGGATCACGGCCGTCGCCGGCAACTTCACGCACTACCTGCTGACCGTCGGCGACGTGCTGGACGCCGGCCGCGCGATGGTGTGGATCACCGGGTCGCTCAACGGCCGCGGCTGGGAGCACGTCGTCCCGGTGGCCATCGCCCTGGTGGTGCTGATCCCGGTCGCCCTGATCGGCGGTCACGTGCTGGGCGCGCTGCAGTTCGACGACCAGACGTCGCGCGGCCTGGGCATCCGGGTCAACGTCGCCCGGTCGTTCCTGATCATCGTGGCGATCGTGCTGGCGTCGGTGGCGACGGCCGCGGCGGGCCCGATCACGTTCGTCGCGCTGGCCTCGCCGCAGATCGCGCTGAGGCTCTGCGGCACCGCGCAGCCGCCGTTGTTCGGCTCGGCGGTGATCGGCGGCGCGCTGGTCATGCTGTCGGACCTGATCGCTCGGACGATCTACACGACCGAGCTGCCCGTCGGGGTGATCACCGCGGTGCTCGGTGCGCCCTACCTGATGTTCCTGCTGATCCGAAGCCGCCGGGAGGCGCGGGTATGAGTGTGCGTCTTGAGGCTTCGTCGCTGTCGATCGGCTACGGCGAGCGGCTGATCGTCGACGAGTTGGACTTGTCGATCATGGGCGGGACGGTCACCGCGGTGATCGGTCCCAACGGCTGCGGCAAGTCGACTCTGCTGAAGGCGTTGGGGCGCCTGCTCCCCGCCCGGTCCGGCGCGGTGCTGCTGGACGGCAAGAAGATCGAGTCGATGTCCACCAGGGACGTGGCCCGCGTGCTGGGGATGCTGCCCCAGTCGCCGTCCGCGCCCGAGGGCCTGACGGTCGCGGACCTCGTCGCGCGCGGCCGTCACCCGCACCAGTCCTGGTACAAGCAGTGGTCCTCGGACGACGCAGCTGCCGTCGACGCCGCGTTGGAGATGACCGGCATCCTGGACCTGGCCGAACGGACCGTCGACGAGCTGTCCGGCGGGCAGCGGCAACGGGCCTGGATCTCGATGGCGCTGGCCCAGGGCACCGACCTGCTGCTGCTCGACGAGCCGACGACGTACCTGGACCTCGCGCACCAGATCGACGTGCTGGACCTGGTGCAGGAGCTGCACGCGTCGATGGGCCGCACGATCGTGATGGTGCTGCACGACCTGAACCTCGCGGCACGCTACGCGGACAACATCGTCGCGATGCGCGCGGGCAAGATCGTGTCGCAGGGGACGCCCGCCGAGGTGCTCACCGAGGAGATGCTGCTGGAGGTCTTCGGCCTGGACGCCCGCGTCGTCGAGGACCCGGTGTCCGGCACGCCGCTGGTCGTCCCGGTCGGGTCGCGGCACCGGCTGCCGGAACCCGAGGCTCAGAGCGGGTAGGGACCGAAGCGGGCCCACGCGACGAACACCGGCGGGAACGCGAGCCAGAGCGTGCCGAGGACCGCCATGCCCGGTCCGATCTCACCGGCTCCGTACTGCCGCGCCGGGAAGTAGCACGCGGGGGCGACGAGGAGGAGGGCGGCGACCGGGGTCAGGATCGTCGCCGTCCCGATCAGGCCGGGGACGATCAACGCCGTTCCGCACGCCACCGACGCGAGGCCGCGTGCGATGGCGAGCGCGCGGTCGCCGTGGCCGACCCATCGGCCGTGCAGGTAGACCTCGTCCGGCCGGAAGAGCGTCATCAGGCCCGAGGGAACGGTCAGGAACGCCATCACGCCTTGGAGAACCCACAGCAGCACGTTCACGAAACGGCACGCTAGGGGTGGACGTTCGGGAGGGGTCCCGGTCAGCCGCAGGTGCGCGGGCAGGCCGTGCAGGGCTCGGCGTTCGGCAGCACGTAGTGGAAGCAGCAGCTGTTCCGCTTGCGCTTCCAGCCCTCTTCGGTGAAGTGCAGCGTCGAGGCCGAGACGAACGGCTCCAGCTTCTCCGGCAGGATCATCGCGGCGTCCGTGACGCCCGCGTTCTCGTCGCCGAAGAGGCGCCCGGCGGCCCACGGGCCGTACTCCAGCATGTCGGTCGCGGCCGCCCAGAGCGTGCGCCGGCCGAAGCGGACCACCTGACCGAAGGAAGCGACGAACTGGGCCGCGTGGCCGGCGTAGCGGGCGCGCAGGATCGCGGCCAGCGCCGCCTCGTTCGCGACGACCGTGGCGGCCGGGTGGTTCGAGGCCGGGTCGTCGGGCAGGCAGGCGAACTCGTCGCACATCAGCGCGATGCCGTTGGGGTGCGGGCGGCCCGCGGTGTTGATCCGGAACGCCATGTCGGACGGCTTGAGCGTCGGCACCCGGCGGGCGGTGTGGAAGAGCAGTCCCGCGAGGTAGGCGGGTTGGTGCAGGTACCAGCCCATGATGTAGCCGGCGGTGGCGCGGTCGTCGGACTCGCCGTACTGCTCGACCATCCACTCGGCGAGGTCCTTGCGCCACAGGTCGAACCGCGACGGTTCGGCCAGCAGGTCCGAACAGATCGTCCACTCCTGCGCGGGCACGGGCGTGCCGAACCTGATCTCGGCACCGGTCTGCAGGCGGGCGATGGATTCGGCCAGAGGCGTGAACGCGCGCGGGTTCTGCTGTGAGACCCTCGCAGGTACGGTCAACGCGCAAGTCCAATCTCATCTATGAGGCTTGCCTAACCTTACCCAAGATCGCGCGTCTTATGCCTCCCGAGGTGGCTCCGGTCACAGGAGTATCGCTCAACGGTGGCTTGTTCGCGTTCAGCGGACATCGCCCGATACGTGGAATCCGTTGCTCCCGACCTGCGTTGATGCAGACGTCAACGTTCACCGGACGCGGCTTGCCGCTGATGGGAACCACAGGCCTCGGTACCGCCCACTACAGTGGAGCCACGGTGCCGCGCTCACCAGGGTAGATCGGTGGAGCCGAGGACCGCCGACGCAGCAGTCAGGGAGTGCGAATGTTCGAAAGGTTCACCGACCGCGCGAGGCGGGTGGTTGTCCTTGCCCAAGAAGAGGCACGGATGCTCAACCACAACTACATCGGCACCGAGCACATCCTCCTGGGTCTGATCCACGAGGGTGAAGGTGTCGCCGCCAAGGCGCTCGAGTCGTTGGGGATTGCGCTGGAAGGCGTCCGCCAACAGGTCGAGGAGATCATCGGCCAGGGCCAGCAGGCCCCCAGCGGCCACATCCCCTTCACCCCACGTGCGAAGAAGGTCCTGGAGCTCTCACTGCGTGAGGCGCTTCAGCTCGGCCACAACTACATCGGCACCGAGCACATCCTGCTCGGCCTGATCCGCGAGGGCGAGGGCGTCGCCGCCCAGGTCCTGGTGAAGCTCGGCGCCGACCTCAACAGGGTGCGGCAGCAGGTGCTCCAGCTGCTGTCCGGTTACTCCACCGAGAAGGGTGCGGCGGAGTCGACCGGTCGCGGCGAGGGCACGCCGTCCTCGTCCCTGGTGCTGGACCAGTTCGGGCGCAACCTCACTGCCTCGGCGCGTGAGGGCAAGCTCGACCCGGTCATCGGGCGCGCCAAGGAGATCGAGCGGGTCATGCAGGTGCTGTCCCGCCGCACCAAGAACAACCCGGTCCTCATCGGCGAGCCCGGCGTCGGCAAGACCGCCGTCGTCGAGGGTCTGGCGCAGATGGTCGTCAAGGGCGAGGTGCCCGAGACGCTGAAGGACAAGCAGCTCTACACGCTCGACCTCGGCTCGCTGGTCGCGGGCTCGCGCTACCGCGGTGACTTCGAAGAGCGCCTGAAGAAGGTGCTCAAGGAGATCCGCACGCGCGGCGACATCATCCTGTTCATCGACGAGATCCACACGCTCGTCGGCGCGGGTGCCGCCGAGGGTGCGATCGACGCCGCGTCGATCCTCAAGCCGATGCTGGCTCGCGGTGAGCTGCAGACGATCGGTGCCACCACGCTCGACGAGTACCGCAAGCACGTCGAGAAGGACCCCGCGCTGGAGCGCCGCTTCCAGCCGATCCAGGTGGGCGAGCCGTCGCTCGAGCACACCATCGAGATCCTGAAGGGCCTGCGCGACCGGTACGAGGCGCACCACCGCGTCTCGATTACCGACTCCGCGCTGGTCGCCGCCGCCACGCTGGCCGACCGGTACATCAACGACCGGTTCCTGCCGGACAAGGCGATCGACCTCATCGACGAGGCGGGCGCTCGCATGCGCATCCGCCGGATGACCGCGCCGCCGGACCTGCGCGAGTTCGACGAGAAGATCGCGGACGTGCGTCGCGACAAGGAGTCCGCGATCGACGCGCAGGACTTCGAGCGCGCCGCCAAGCTCCGCGACGCGGAGAAGCAGCTGCTGGGCCAGAAGGCCGAGCGGGAGAAGCAGTGGAAGGACGGTGATCTGGACGTCGTCGCGGAGGTCGACGAGGAGCAGATCGCCGAGGTCCTCGCCAACTGGACCGGCATCCCGGTGTTCAAGCTCACCGAGGAGGAGACCTCGCGTCTGCTCCGCATGGAGGACGAGCTGCACAAGCGGATCATCGGCCAGCAGGACGCGGTCAAGGCCGTGTCGCAGGCGATCCGCCGCACCCGCGCCGGCCTGAAGGACCCGAAGCGCCCCTCCGGCTCGTTCATCTTCGCCGGCCCGTCCGGTGTCGGTAAGACCGAGCTCTCGAAGGCGCTCGCGAACTTCCTGTTCGGCGAGGACGACGCGCTCATCCAGATCGACATGGGCGAGTTCCACGACCGCTACACGGCGTCGCGGCTCTTCGGTGCCCCTCCCGGTTACGTCGGCTACGAAGAGGGCGGCCAGCTCACCGAGAAGGTGCGCCGCAAGCCGTTCTCCGTCGTGCTCTTCGACGAGATCGAGAAGGCGCACAACGAGGTCTACAACACGCTGCTCCAGGTGCTGGAAGACGGTCGCCTGACCGACGGTCAGGGCCGGACGGTGGACTTCAAGAACACCGTCATCATCTTCACGTCGAACCTGGGCACGTCCGACATCAGCAAGGCCGTCGGCCTCGGCTTCACCTCGGGTCAGGACACCGCGTCCAACTACGAGCGCATGAAGAACAAGGTCAACGACGAGCTGAAGAAGCACTTCCGCCCCGAGTTCCTCAACCGCATCGACGACATCATCGTCTTCCACCAGCTGACTCAGGACGAGATCATCAAGATGGTGGACCTGATGATCGCCCGCGTCGAGACGCAGTTGAAGAACAAGGACATGGCTCTCGAGCTGACCGACAGGGCCAAGTCCCTGCTCGCGAAGCGCGGGTTCGACCCGGTGCTGGGCGCTCGCCCGCTGCGCCGCACGATCCAGCGCGAGATCGAGGACCAGCTGTCGGAGAAGATCCTGTTCGGTGAGATCCAGCCGGGCCAGATCATCATCACCGACATCGAGGGCTGGGACGGCGTCTCGGACGACCACGACAAGGCGAAGTTCGTGTTCCGCGGCGAGGCCAAGCCGAACCGCGTGCCGGACGCCCCGCCGGTCGACCTGACCGCCACGGCGGCCATCGAGTCGCAGGACGCCCCGGCGACCGAAACCGAGTGACCCAGCAAGTGATCTGACGCAGTACCCGCAGACCGGCCCCCAGGCTCACCGAGCCCGGGGGCCGGTCTCGTTCTGTCACGCGCCTCACTCAGCAGAGTGGATTCGCCCGTTTTGCTGCCGGACAGCCGTTTCACTGCCAGCATGGTCCCGCTCGCACGATCAACTGGGGTCGCGCGCTGACAGGGGATTCGGGGGACGGTCGTGTCGGCGGAGTTCGACCAGTTGGTTGCCCAGTTCGAGCGGTTCCAGGCCCAGATGCACCGGGTCGATCAGCAGTTCGCCAACCTCGGTGAGATGCAACAACAGCTGACCGAGCTGGAGGCGGTGGCCACGTCGGCCGACCGCGCGGTGACGGTGGTGGCGGGCCCCTCGGGGTCCATCAAGGACATCAGGCTCACCGACCAGGCGATGCGCCGCCCACCGCACGCGTTGGCCGCGGAACTGATGTCGACGCTGCAGAAGGCGGTCGCGGAAGCAGCACGCCGCCAGGCGGGAATCGTCGAGGGCGCGTTGGGCGACGACATGCACCTCAAGGACCAGGTGCTGGAAACGCAGGCCCAGCTCTTCGGCATGAGCCCGGCCGACCTGCGCGCGTTGACTGCGGACGAGGGCGCGGTCCCTGCGGCTCCTCAGCAGGCGCCGCCTGCTCCACCGCCACCACCGGCTCCGCAAGCCCCTCCCGCAGGGCAGGCACGGCCGCCGGCACCACCCCGCCGTCCGGCACCCGAACCGGCAGAGGACTTCTCCGATCAGAACGTCCTTCGTGGTGACTCCTGGGCCACCGGATCGCCTCAAGCACCGCAACCGTCCAAGAAGGACGATCGATTCCTCAACCTCTACGACGACGAGGACGGCGGCCGATGAGCGGGTTCGACGTCAATCCGGAGGAACTCAGGCAGTTCGCAGGCAAGCTCGACGCTCACCAGAGCCGGGCCGTGCAGATCGCCGGGCTCGTCGACATGGCGGATGTCGGCGACAAGTCGTGGGGTGTCGTCGGCCTCGTCACCAAGGACAACTACACCCGGATGCTCGGTGACCTGAAAGACCTGTTCACCGACATGCAGGAAGGGCTTCAGTCCGGCGCCGGCAAGTTCCGGGGCACCGCGCAGGGCTACGCGGACCAGGAAGAGGCGTTGAAGAAGATCTTCAACGGCATCCAGGTCGAGATCGACCGGAAGTAGGGGCGTCGTGGCGGAACAGAAGACCAGCGCCGGCGGCGTCGAGATCACGGTCGGGGAGAAGACCACCGGCAGGAAGATGGCGGAGGCCGCCCCGTTCTACGGGAACTACCTCAAGACCGCCGAGGCCGCCGGCAAGTTCAGCGACGGTGCGGACGGCTCCGAGGTGATCGGACTCGCTTCCGAGGGAGCGGCGGTCCTCGGATCCCTGGGGACCTCGGTTTACGGCATCGCGACCGACCCGATCGGCTGGTTGGTCGGGCAGGGTCTGAATTTCCTGATCAGCGTGGTGCAGCCGCTGGAGGACGCGATCCACTTCGTGAGCGGCGACGGTCCCGCGTTGCAGCAGGCGGCGGAGAACTTCAGCAACATCGCCAAGGGCGTCGCCGACATGAGGGCGAAGTTCGACGCCGATCTGCAGAGCGCCGTGCAGACCTGGGGTGGCCAGGCGTCCGAGGTGGCCGGCACGAAGCTCGGCGAGTTCGCCAACGGCATCGACGGCGTCGCGGGTCAGGCGGGCGAGCTCGCGAGCATGCTGCAGGTGTCGAGCATGATCATGACCATCGTCGAGGACTTCATCAAGGCGATCCTCACCGAGTTGATCACCTGGCTGGTCATGATCTGGATTCCCGCGTTGGCGGCCGCGGTGCCGAGTTTCGGCGCGTCGACGGCCGCCGCTGGCGCGGCCACCGGCGTCCGCGTCGCGACGACCGGCAGTCGAGTCGCGCGCATCGTCGCCAGGTTGCGCCAGTTCCTCGACAAGATCATGGCTTTCCTGCGCGGGCTCGTGGGCAGGATCAAGAACGTGCGGACCGCGTTCCAGAAGTCCATGGCCGACAAGAGGTCGAACGTCGACCTTGCCGACCTCGTCAAGGAAGTCAGCAAGAAGGACGTGGAGCGAGGCTTCCCCGGCGTCCCGGTGCCGGCGGTCGCCAAGTTGTGGGGCAGCGACGGGGGCATGATCGGCGAGCGGGTCGCGAGCGGATTCCCGAAGGCGATGGGCACCGCGGTGTTCGACGCGGCGCGCGGCCAGCTGGGCGTCGGCACGGGAACGAACGCGGGAATCGACAAGCCCTTGCGGAACATCGGCAACTACCGGAAGAGCACCGAGTACGACGACACCGGCACAGACGGGCAGAAGCAGCGGATCGAAGGGGACCTGGACCTTTGATGGAGTTCTTGTCACTGGTGTGGCCGATCGCCGCCGTGGTGGCGTTCTCGCTCAGCGCAGTAGCCGTGCGGCGTTGGTGGCAGCTTCGCCGCAACCGCAAGGCCGACGCTGACCAGGCGGTCGCGATGGCGCCGCTGGCCGCCGAGCTCGGTGGCGAGGTGGTCGGCGCCGACCGGGCGGCCGCGTGGTCGGATGATCTGCGGGGACCGCTCGCGAGTCACGTCACCGGGTTCGTCGACAAACTCCTTCAGCGCTCCAAGCCCAGGTACGACCTGGCGTTGGACTTTCGGCGCGGACCTTGGCACGTGCGGGTGGCGCAGGCCTCGATGAGGCAGCAGGGGTCGCGCGGGGTGATCAGGCTGCAGGAGCACCGGTTCGAGGTGGCCACGGCGCGCGTGGCTCCCATGCGGCTCACGCGACGTCAGCACGTCGACTTCCTCGGCCGCTCGGTCGCACCGGGCTACCTGAGCGGGTGGCTCGCCGCGCAGCCGCTCACCGTGGCGCGCGCGAACGCCGAGTGGTTGCCGCTGCGCCTGCCGCCTGAGACCGACCACGAGTTCGCTGTGTTCGCCAACGACCTCGCTGTCGCGTCTCGGGCCTTCAACCCCGAGGCGCTGGAGTGGCTGCTGGACCAGGTCGACGCGTTGCCCGTCGTCATCGGGCGCTTCCTGTCCCTCACGTTCGAGAACGGGATCGTCTACACCACGATGCGCGGGCCGATCGACGAGCAGACGTTGCTGCCCGTCGTCGACGCGATCGTCGGTGCGCTCGATCGCATGCCGAACGTGCGGCCGCGGCATCCGGCAGCCGTGTGAATCGCCGGAACTGATCACACCCAGCAGAACATCGAAGGGCATCTGGACAGCTGATCGTGGACATCCTCCTGAAGATCTGGAACGACGTCGTCCTCACGCCCTACTTCCTGGCGTGGACGGCCGCTGTGATCGTCTTTCTCGTCGTGCGCCGATGGCTGCAGTTCCGCGGCCATGCCAAGAGGCGCGAGGAGCAGATCGCCGCCCTCGCGCCACTCGTGCAGCGGCTCGGCGGCAAGGTGCTCGGTCCCGGTGAGGCGGCGATGTGGACGGCCGAGCTCCGCAAGCCGTTCGTGAACGAGTTCTCGATCGCGTTCCGGTCGCAGCGGCAGTACGACCTGTCGGTCGACTTTCAGCGCGGGCCGTGGCACGTGCGGGTCACCGAGGCGTCCATCCGGTACGACAGCCGCGGCTTCGGCGTGCGCTGGCTGCAGGAGCACCGCGTGGAGATCGCGACCGCGCGGTTGGCGCCGTTGAAGGTCAGGCGGCCCAGCAAGTACAGCGTCAACAACGGGCAAGCGCTGTCGCCCGGCCAGTTGGCGTCCGAGTGGAAGCTGGTTGTCGGCACCGAGCCGGAGACCGCCGAGCAGGCCGGTGCCGAGTGGGTGCCGGTGCCGTTGGCGCCGCCGATGGACCAGGAGTTCTCTGCGTACGGTTGCGATCCGGTGGCAGCGGGCCGTGAGCTGAACTTCGACGCGCTGCACTGGCTCATCGACCAGGAGGAGTCGTTGCCCGCCTGGGCCAAGGAGATGACGCTGACCTTCGAGGCCGGCTTCGTCTACCTGGTGGGGTACGACCACATCTACCCCGACGACCTGATGGTCGTGGTCGACACGATCTGCGGGCTGCTCGACCGGATGCCCGGTGCGCGGCCCCGGCATCCCGCTGCGGCGCTTTGATCATGGACTTCTTCGAGCTGCGAGTCCTGCGGGTCGGCTTGTGTTGGCTGGGTCCTGTTCGCAGCGGGGTTGGTTGCGTTTTGTTGGGCGGGCTGCGGTTGCGAGGGTGCTTGCGCAGGTCGTGACGAATGAAGTGGGTGTCCGGTTGGGTGCGCGCGCCTGGCTTGGGCGGTGGTCACCTTGCGTTGGCGACTGCGGTTGGTTCCCTGGCCTGGTGTCCATCGGTCTCCTTGCCAGTGGTTGGGTTCAGCATGGCGGAGGGGTCTGACAGTTTCGGCGGGCAACGGGCGGGGGCCGTCGGCCGTCTTTTGGTGCATGGGGACCACACCGGAGACTGACGAGCGGTCGGCGACACTGCACGGCGTGGTCACCACCGAGGTGAAGGCGCCGAGGAGCGGGTTCGCCACGTTCTTGCTGTTCCTGTGCGCGCTGGCGTTCGTCACGGCGGCGCTGGTCAGGCTGCTCGGCATCGACGGGACGCGGTACATGATCGCCGCCACCTCGTTGACGCCCTACTACACCGTCGTGGGTCTGCTGATCGGCTTGTTCGCCCTCATGCGGCGCAGGTGGGTCATCGGGTTGACGATGACGCTCGTCGGGATCGTGCTGGTCGCGAACGTGGCGCCGCGGGCCTTTTCCGACGCGCGGCCCAACGGGGTGGGGCAGCAGGTTCGGTTGATGACCTCGAACCTGCTCACCGGGATCGCCGATGCCGAGTTCATCGTGCAGGAGGTGAAGCGGCGGAACGTCGACGTCCTGGCGATGCAGGAGTTGACGCCGGAGATGGTGCGCGACCTCGAGCGGGCCGGGTTGAACCAGGTGTTGCCCAATCGGGTGTTCCTCGACGAGCCGGGTGGGTCCGGCAGTGGGCTCGCGTCGCGGTATCCGTTGCGGCAGCGGAATTTGACGCCACCCGGCTCGTTGCAGCAGGCCGGGGCGTTGGTGGAGCTGCCGGGCAACGACATCGAGGTGGTGTCGGTGCACCCGTTGCCGCCCGTGGTGACGGACGGGCCGGAGGCCTGGCAGCGCGAGATGGCCGGGTTGCCCTCACCGGACTCGACCGGGGCGTTGCGGGTGCTGGCGGGCGACTTCAACGCCACGCTCGACCACGTCGGGCTGACGCGGTTGTTGAACAAGGGGTACGTGGACGCGGCCGACCAGGTCGGCAAGGGGCTCATCCACACGTGGCCGAGCAACAGCGGGTTCTGGCCGCCGCCGGTCACCATCGACCACGTGCTGGTCGACTCGAAGATCATCGTTGACACGGTCGACGTGTTCGACGTGCCCGGTAGTGATCACCGGGCCGTCGTCACGCAGTTCGTCGTGCCAAGGCTGTGAGGGCTTCTAGAGCGCCCGTGGGGAGGCTGACGCCTCTGCCGTGGCGGACGGCCGGTTCGCGCGTGTTGATGCGGATGAGAGCCCCGGAAGCCGCGCTGGCGAGTTCGGCCTGGCGGCGGACGGTCGGGACGGCTGTGCCGGCGCCGATCTCGATCACTGCCAACTGACGTTGCGCACGGCGCCACTCGTTGAGTTCGTCGAGTTGTCGTTGGCTGCGGTGCGGGACCCAGCCCCAGTCGCCGAACATCAGGATGTTGGGTCTTGCCAGGCCGCCGCACGACGGGCACGACGGCAACGGGCCCACCGCGCGCATCGTCTCGGGGTCGACCTCGACGTCGAAGGCGCATTCCCAGATCTCGTCCGTGCACGGTTCCACGCACTGGGCGTGGTGGATCGAGCCGTGGACCTCGGCGACGTCGGTGAAGCCCGCCTTCTGGAACTGACCGTCCACGTTGGACGTGAAGACCCGCGCGTCCCAGGTCCGCAGCACGGCGAAGCCCTCGTGCGGCACGGTGTCGCGGTACAGCCGCAGCCGGTGGCCGTAGAAACCCCACGCCAGCGCGGGGTCGTCGGCGAAGTGCACCGGGTCGGCGATCTCCTCGAACTTCAGCCCCAGCCGCTCGTACGGCGGGTACGCCCGCCAGAAGCCCTCGGTGCCGCGGAAGTCCGGCAGGCCGGAGTCGACGCCGATGCCGGCACCGGCGCAGACGAGAACGGCGTCCGCGCCGGCGATCAGCTCGGCGGCTCTGTCGTAAGCCTCTTCGATCACTGCTTGGGCTTGCTGCCCAGCACGACCTCGAACTCCAGCAGGTCCGCGCCGGACGACACGGGCCTCGCGCGCTCGCCCGAGTGGGCCTCCGCGCTGGCCTGGCTGCCGCGCCACGCCACGAAGTCCTCGTGCGTCTCCCAGTGCGTCACGACGAAGTAGCGGTCATCGCCGGACACCGGGCGCAGGAGCTCGAAGCCCAGGAAGCCGGGCTGCTCGTCCACCGCGCCCAGGCGGGCGGCGAACCGCTTCTCGAGCTCGGGGCCGTTGCCCTCGGGAACCTTGATCGCGTTGATCTTCACGACTGCCATGCGAACCAGCCTAGCGGCGCACCCCGACAGGCAGCAGGTACTGATCGTCGGGAATGCCCGAGTCCCGGAACCACGCCTTGAAGAACGCGGTCAGGTCCTGGCCGGAAGCCTTCTTGAAGTGCTCTTCGAACTCCGGCCACGAGGCGTTGCCGTCGCGGTGTTGCGTTGCCCACGCCTGCAACGCCTTGAAGAACACGTCGTCCCCGACCTGCTTGCGCAGCGCGTGCATGCCGAGCAGGCCCTTGTCGTAGACGCCGCGGAACTCGTTGCCCTTGCCCATGTCGTAGAGCTTCGGCGCCCAGAACGCGGACCGGTCGCGCCGTTGCTCGATCTGGTCGCGGTAGCGCTCGTCGAGGTCGGTGCCCTCGTGCTCCAGCCACAGCCACTGCGCGTAGGACGCCAGGCACTCGTTCAGGCAGATGTCCGCCCAGTTCTTGATCGACACCGAGTCGCCGAACCACTGGTGGGCGTTCTCGTGCACGACGGTCTCCAGGTCGGCCCAGGCCGCGTAGATCGGGCGCGTCTGGGTCTCCAGCGAGAACCCGATCTGGTCCGCCACCCAGATGCTGCCGGCGGCGCGCTGCGGGTACGGGCCGAACTTCGTCTCCAGGTAGGCGAGGACCTCCGGGCCCTGCGCCTGGATCGGCTTCTTCGCCGCGGACGTGCCGGGCGCGTAGGCGTCGACCACCGGCGTGCCGTTCGGCAGGGTCGAGCGGACGATCTCGAACTTGTCGATCGCCACGGTGGCCAGGTAGGTCGCGAGCGGGGTCTCCTCGGACCAGGTGAACGTCGTCCAGCCGCCGTCGCGCGTGACCGGTCCTTCCAGGCCGTTGGAGATGGCCGTCCAGCCGTCCGGCACGCGGGCCGCGACCTTCAGCGCCGCCTTGTCGCGCGGGGTGTCGTTGGCCGGGAACCACGTCGTCGCGGAGTGCGGCTGACCTGCGGCGAAAGCACCGCCGGTGGAGGAGATCTGCCAGCCGCTGCGGCCCAGTGAAGCGTCGTTGATCGTGGTGGGCTCGCCGCCGTAGGTGACGACGGTCGTGAACGGCTTGCCGTTGGCGAGCGGCGACGAGGGCGTGATCACGAGCTCGTGGTCGCCCTGGTGCGCGAACTTCGCCGCCTGGCCGCCGACCTTCACGTCGCTGACCTCCAGGCCCTCCAGGTCGAGGTTGAAGCGCGAGAGGTCCTGCGAGGCCGTCGCGGTGATCGTCGCGACGCCGTCGAGCTTCTTCGACTCCGGGTCGTAGCTGATGGCGAGGTCGTAGAGGGTGACGTCGTAGCCGCTGTTGCCGTCCGTCGGGTAGTACGCGTCGCCCGCGCCCGCCCCGGCCTCCACCGCGGCCTGCGGCGAGGTCTCCGAGGCCTGCTGCGCCGGGTCGTTGC
This sequence comes from Lentzea sp. JNUCC 0626, assembly GCF_043632865.1. Taxonomy (NCBI): domain Bacteria; kingdom Bacillati; phylum Actinomycetota; class Actinomycetes; order Pseudonocardiales; family Pseudonocardiaceae; genus Lentzea; species Lentzea sp. JNUCC 0626. The sequence continues at coordinate 6,807,996 of NZ_CP171635.1, read as the reverse complement.
TCGGCGTTCTGAACACGACGAGCAGACCGGCGACTAGCACGATCAACACCAGGGCGATCAGGTACGGACGGGCCTTCATGCGTTAATCATCCCTGTGTCGGTGGTGGAGTTCGGCGGAACGGGTCAAAGCGTGCTGCTCCTGCACGGTCTGATGAGCAGGGCCACCGCCTGGTGGCCGGTCGCGCAGTGGCTCGAGCCCTTCGGTCGGGTGGTCGCGATCGACCAGCGCGGACACGGCCGCAACCAGCAGCGGGGACCGTTTCGCACCGAGGACTTCGTCGCCGACGCCGCGCGGGCGATCGAGGACCTCGGCCTCGGGCCCGCCGTCGTGATCGGGCACTCCATGGGCGGGCTGCACGCGTGGTGTCTCGCGGCGACCCGTCCGGACCTGGTGCGCGCGATTGTGGTCGAGGACTTCGCCCCGGACAACCGCGGCCGCACGGTCGACGAGTGGAAGTGGCTCTTCGACGCGTGGCCGGTGCCCTTCCAGTCGCTCGGGCACATCCGGCAGTACTTCGGCGCGCCGCTGTTCTGCGAGTACTTCGAGGAACGCGAGGACGGCTGGCACCTGATCGCCGAGATGGACGACCTGTACGAGATCGCCGGGCACTGGGGCACTCGCGCGTACTGGGACTTCATCGACGCCGTGCAGTGCCCGTCGCTCGTCATCGAGGCGGGCAAGGGCGGCCAGCTGCCAGGGCAGATGGCAGAGGCGGCACGACGTTCCGGCGGCCAGTACCTCTACGTCGAGGAGGCCGGGCACGTCGTGCACGACAGCGCGCCGTGGGTCTACCGAGGGGCTGTGGAGGCCTTCTTGAGCACGTCGATCTCGCCGGTCTGAGTGTCGACGACCGACACCTCGCGCACCTTCGCGCGGATCGGTTCCACCGGGAAGACGGCGGCGAACGCGGCCTTCATCGCCTCGTCGTCGACATCGTGCACGAGCGTGCAGTGCGGCACCCAGTTGCCCGGCAGGTAGTAGGCGCTCGGGTTCTTCACCTTGCTCGCCAGCACGTCGTGGATGGCGCTGTGGACCGCCAGCAGTTCGGTGTCGACCACGGCGGCGAGCATCAGCACGTTCTCGGACGTGGAGAACGTGCTGAGCGTGTGCAGGTAGAGGTCCGGCATCCACAGCCGTTCGAGGTCCTCGCGCAGCTCCTTGCGGACCTTCGGGCCGATGGTGCCCGCGACGGCGTATGTCAGGTGCGGCGCGTACTTGTGCTTCGCGCCCACGCGCGTCTGCAACGCACGGACCTTGCGCTCCGCCTCGTCGTCGAAGAACGCCACCAGCGCGTGCATCTCAGTGCTCCCCGGGAAGTGCGAACAGGCCGTCCTGCGTCTGCTCCACCAGGCCGTCGTCCAGCAACGAGACCAGGCACTTCTCCCGCTGCGTGATGTCGTTCCAGACGATGTCGAGCTGGAACTTCGGCACCGGACCGGGTGCGCCGCGCAGCACGTCCAGCAGCTTGCCGCGCACCTGCCGATCGGTGCCGGCGAACTTCTGCACCTTCTTCTCCGGACCCGCGTACGCAGGTCGTCCGGCCCGCTGCCACGCGCAGACGTCGAACAACGGGCAGTCGGCGCACTTCTGGTTCTTGGCCGTGCAGATCAACGCCCCGAGCTCCATCAACGCGGCCGAGAACACGGCGGCGTCGTGCTGGTCCTCGGGCAGGATCGCCTCGACGTCCCGCAGGTCGCGCTTGGTCGACGGCGGTCCGGCATCCCCGGCCCCGTGCACAGCGCGCGCGACGACGCGTCGGACGTTCGTGTCGACGACGGCGCACTTCTGCCCGTACGCGAACGTGGCCACCGCACGCGCCGTGTAGCTGCCGATGCCCGGCAACGACTCCAGCGTCTCGATGTCCGACGGCACCACGTCACCGTGGTCGCGGGCGATCGCGGTCGCGGCCTCGTGCAGCCGCATGGCACGCCTCGGATAGCCGAGCTTGCCCCACATCCGCAGCACCTCGCCCTGCGATGAGGCGGCCATCGCGGACGGCACGGGCCAGCGCGCCAGCCACTCGTGCCAGATCGGTTCGACGCGGGAGACCGGCGTCTGCTGGAGCATGATCTCGCTGACCAGCACGCCCCAGGCGGTGCAGTCGGGACGGCGCCACGGCAGGTCGCGGGCGGCGGTGTCCCACCAGCCCAACAGCAACTCGTGATTCATCGCCCGCCATTGTCGCCCAAGGGAAAGCGGGCCCGATGCCCAGGCAAGCGAAAGGGCCCCGTCGCACGTGCGAGCGGGGCCCTTCCAGCAGTTCTCGTCAGGCCGCCGCGGTCTCGGCCGCGTCGACCTCGCGCAGCTCACCGGTGTGCACGTCGTAGACGAAGCCGCGGATCTTGTCGGTGTGCGGGATGAACGGGCTGCGCCGCAGCCGCGCCATCGACCCGCGCACGCTCTGCTCGACCACCTTGAACGCCTCGACGGCCCAGGTCGGGCGCAGACCGGTGTCGGCCTCCAGCTCGTCCTTGAAGTCGTCCTCGGTGACCATCTCCAGGCCGCAGTTCGTGTGGTGCACGAGCAGCACCTCACGCGTGCCGAGCTTGCGCTGGCTCAGCGCCAGCGAGCGGATCGCGTCGTCCGTGACGACACCGCCCGCGTTGCGCAGCACGTGCGCCTCGCCCTGCTTCAAGCCGAAGATCTCGAACACCCGGATGCGCGAGTCCATGCAGGTCAGGATGGCTACCTGCAGGGACGGCTTCGCGGACGAACGGTCTCCGGGAACCACGTTCCCGAGTTCGTAGTTCCGCTTGAGCAGCTCGTCGATCGCGGTCATGTGACACACCTCCATGGCCTACCGGCGGACCCCGCGTCGATTGGAACCGGAGTTAGCACGCGTTCACAAGGGGTTTCCGCTCTATGTCACGTTCAACCGATCGAGCGATGCTCGCCTACGCCTGGATTCCGCACGACCCGGTTACGTTCGGGCCGTGATCGAGCCCACAGGTCCGCTGTCGCCCACGGTGTACTGGCGCCGCCGCATCGCCGCGATCGCCGCCGCCCTGGTCACACTCCTGCTGGTGATCTGGATCGTCGGGATGTTCGGCTCCGACGCCGAGACCTCGCAGCCGACCAACGCGGCCTCGACCTCGGCCTCGAACCCGCCACCGAGCGGCTCCGAGAGCCCGGCGGCCGCGTCGTCCTCCTCGACGACCCCGCCGCCGTCGCCGACGGAGACCACCCCGCCGCCTCCGCCTCCCGGACCGCCGCAGGCGTGCCCGGACGACGTGATCGGGGTCGTGGCGAAGGCCAACAAGCCCTTCTACACCATCGGTGACCAGCCCGAACTGTCCATGGACATCGCCAACAACGGGCCGGTGCCGTGCATCAAGGACATCGGCCGCCAGCACCGCGAGCTCACGATCCTGACGGCGGACGGCGCGACGGTGCTGTGGTCGAGCAACCACTGCCTCGCGGCCACCGGCAGCGAGACGCGCGTGATGCAGCCGAAGGAGGTCTTCAACTACGGCACGAACTGGGCGGGCTCGACCTCGCAGCCCGGCTGCGGCGCGCACACCCGAGTCGGGCCGGGGGACTACCTGCTGGTGGCGAAGCTGGCCGGAAAGGCCAGCTCACCCACGGTCTTCAGGCTCGAGCACTAGCTCACGGCCCGAACCAACGCTCCTCGACACCACCGCGCGGCGCCGCCGACGTCTTGCCGATGATCAGCTCGGTCGACAGGTTCACCGACCGCGGCCGCGACCGCTCGTTGGTGTCGAGCAGCAGCTTGCCCGCCGCCCGGCCCTTCTCCAGCACCGGCTGACGCACGGTCGTGAGCCCGGCCTCCTCGCCGGCGCGGATGCCGTCGAAGCCCGTCACGGTGATGTCGTGCGGCACCCGCAGACCGCGGCGCGCGGCCTCGGTCATGGCGCCGAGCGCCAGCACGTCCGAGGTGCAGATCAGGGCGGTGACCTGCGGGTCGCGGTCGAGCACCTGGGCCGCGCCGGACGCACCGGAGGCCATGTTGTGGTCGAAGCGCTCGACGACCGGCACCTGCGACCAGTCGACGCCCGCCTCGCTGAACGCCTCGGCGAGGCCGGACAGGCGGTTGCGCTGCACGTGGAAGTGCGCGGCGTGCTGACGGTCCGGCGTCACGAAGCCGTCGTTGCGGTCACGCGCGAGACGCATGCACACGACGCCGATGCGGCGGTGGCCCAGACCGATGAGGTGCCTGGCGAGTTCGTACATGGCGGCGCGGTCGTCGATGCCGACGCGGTCCACGGTGCCGAGGTCCGGCTGGTCGCAGACGACGGTCGGCACCGGCCGTTCCAGCACGGCGGCGAGGTGCGGGTCGTCGTCCGGCACGGAGTAGACGACGAAGCCGTCCACGCCGGCGCGGTGCACGGACGCGACGTCCTCGCGTTCGGGGTTCGCGGGCACCAGCAGCAGACCGGTCCCGGCGTCCTCGCACGCGAGCGCGAGGCCCTCCAGGAACCCGATCGCGGCCGGGTCGCGGAACGCGTAGGAGAGGTTCTCGGTGAGCAGCAGGCCCACCGCCCCGGCCTTGCGCGTGCGCAACGAACGCGCCACAGGATCCGGGCCGGGATAACCCAGCCTTCGGGCCGTGTCCAACACCCGCCGACGCAGCTCCGGAGAGAGCTGGTCGGGCCGGTTGTACGCGTTGGACACCGTTGTCCGGGAAACGCCCAGCTCAGCGGCCAGAGAGGCCAACGTTGCCGGACGTCGCACATGCATCGACCGCGCCATGAAAGGACCGTAACGGTTCAGAACCAATTCGTGAAGTCAGGGTGACCCGCGTCCCTCAAATGACGCATCGGCCCTGGTTGACCCATCTGCCTTGTCAAGAAGTTGGTCCAGACCAATTAGGTCAATCGGTCATCTCACTTCGGCGGCGCAGACGATTCCCTCGCGACGAGCCTCGGGCGGAACACGCGGGTGTAGTTGTCGGTCCCCTGCCTGCGACGATCCGGATCCAGGCGGAGCACGAGCTCGTCGATCGCGGCCGCCGCCATCTCCTCGATCGGCTGCGCGAGCGTCGTCAAAGCGGGCGATGAATAGGCAGCCAACGGAATGTCGTCGAACCCGACGACCGAGAGTTGTTCCGGTACCGAGATCCCGCGTTGGTGCGCCTCGCGCATCACGCCGAGCGCCATGTGGTCGGACGAGCAGATCACCGCCGTCGGCGTCACCGTGTCGAGCAGCTGCGCCACGGCCTGGCCGCCGCCCTCCGCGCTGAACGGCGCGTGCGAGACGTACTCGGACCCGGCCGGCAGGTGGTTCTCCTCCAGCGCCGCCGCCCAGCCCGCGCGCTTGAGCCGGGACGGCAGCGAGCGCGCCGGGCCCGACACGAAGCCGATCCGCTCGTGGCCCAGTTCGATCAGGTGCTTCGTCGCCATGTAGCCCGCGAGCTGCTCGTCCACCGTCACGTCCGGCACGTCCAGCGCGGGCGTGGCGCCGTTCAGGAACACCATGTGGACGCCGTCCGCGACGAGCTTCGCGTAGTAGCTCGGCCGGGGCGCCTGCCCGAGCGGCACCTCGACGTTGGTGATCTCCGGTGACACGAACACCATGCCCTCGACGCCGCGGGCCAGCAGCATCCGGACGTACTCCTCCTCGCCCATCGGCGCGCCGCTGCGGGTGTTGCACAGCAGCGACGAGTAGCCCAGGCGGGCGGCCCGCGTCTCCAGCGCCTCGGCGAACGCGGGGAACACCGGGTTCGAGAGCTCCGGCACGAGCAGGCCGATCACGCCGGTGCGTTGCAGCGCCCCGAGTCCGCGCGGGGTGTACGGCATCTCCGCGAGGACCGACAGCACGCGCTGCCGGGTCTCCTCGTTCACACCTGCGCGCCTGTTGAGAACACGGCTCACGGTCGAGATGGACACCCCGGCTGCCCTGGCGATCTCGGACAGTCCGGACACGTTGCCTCCCAGCTCAGATCAGGTTCGGGGCAAGCCTGCCGCGTTCGGAAAAATTTTGCAATGAGCGTTTGCAAGACAGGGCCGTTACGGCTTGGTTACGGTCCACGTCTTGACCTGACCATGGTTCTGGTAGTGAAATCGCCCGCAACATTCTCGCAAAACCTTGCAAGACCCTTGTCTCACTCGGAGACGAGGCCCCAGCTGGAGGGAACGGCAGCAACGATGCGACGGACAACCCTCGTGACCGCCATGGCGACGGGTGTCGCCCTCGTGCTCACCGCCTGTGGAAGCGGCGGATCGAGCAGCAACAGCGGATCCGACTCGGGCGAGGTGACCTTCTGGGACACCAGTGGCCCCAACGAGAGCCCCGTGTTCAAGAAGATCGCGGAAGGCTGTGCCACCAAGGACGGCTACAAGGTCAAGGTTGAGACGCAGGCCTTCGACGGCGCGCTCAACAACTACAAGACCGCCGCCCAGGGTGGCCAGGGCCCCGACGTCTTCCGCTCCGAGGTCGCGTGGGTGCCGCAGCTCGCGAAGCTCAGCTACGTCGCCGACCTGTCCGACACCGACCTGGCGAAGGACACGTCGGACTTCCTGGAGGCCCCGCTCGGCTCCACGAAGTACGAGGGCAAGACCTACGCCGTGCCGCAGGTGACCGACTCGCTCGCGTTGCTGTACAACAAGAAGAAGCTCGCGGACGCCGGTGTCGAGGCGCCGAAGACGTGGGACGAGCTGAAGGCCGCGGCCGCCAAGCTGGGCGGCGAGAAGGCGTTCTTCCTCAACAACGACGCGTACTACGCGCTGCCGTTCATCTACGGCGAGGGCGGCGACCTGGTCGACGCCTCCGCCAAGAAGATCGTCGTGAACTCCGCGCAGAACGTGAAGGCGCTGGAGACCGCCAAGAGCCTGCTGGACGGCAAGGCCGCCACCACGGCGCTGGACGCGACGAACTCGTACTCGAACATGCAGGCCGCGTTCTCGTCCGGTGAGGCCGCCATGGTCATCAACGGTCCGTGGGCCGTCGCCGACTACCTCAAGGGCGCCGCGTTCAGCGACCCGGCGAACCTCGGCATCGCCGCCGTCCCCGGCCCGTCCGCGGGCAAGGGCAGCGCGCCGGTCGGTGGCCACGACTACGTGATCCGCCAGGGCACCAAGGCGAAGCAGTCGTCGATCAAGTTCATCACCTGCATGGCGTCGGTCGAGTCGCAGGCGACCATCGCCAAGGAGCTCGGCCTGCTGCCGACCCGCAAGTCGGCCTACCAGAACGCCGACGTCAAGGCGAACGCCGTCGTGGCCGCGTTCGAGCCGGTCACCAAGGTCGCGCACGAGCGTCCGTGGATCCCCGAGGGCGGCGAGCTCTTCGACCCGCTGAAGATCGGCTACGCGGACTTCCTGGCCGGCAAGAAGGACGCCAAGACCGCCCTTGACGACGTCGCGAAGGCGTACAAGGAGAAGGTCGTCACCGAGTACTCGATCGGCTGATCGTGTTGAGCGGCCGGGGTTTTCGGACCCCGGCCGTTCGCCGGAAGGGGAGTCTCGGTGCGTCGGTTCCTGGACAGGTACTGGTACGCGTATGCGATGGTGCTGCCGGTCGTGGTGGTCATCGCGGTGTTGGTGCTCTACCCGCTCGCACAGGGCGTGTTCTTCACCTTCACGAACATCAACGAAGGCAACATCGCCAACCCGATCCTCGAACGCCCCGCGACCTACGACGTCGTGGGCTTCAAGAACTACCTCAACGTCCTGTCGGGCGGCGAGTCGTTCGGTGCGTTCTGGACCACGTTGGTGCGCACGCTGATCTGGACGTTCGCGTGCGTGTTCTTCCACTACACCATCGGTCTCGGCTTGGCGTTGCTGCTGAACCGCCAGGTGAAGGGCCGCACGTTGTACCGCGTGCTGCTGATCCTGCCGTGGGCCGTGCCCGCGTTCATCAGCGCGTTCGCGTGGAAGTACATGTTCAACGCGCAGTACGGGATCATCAACCAGCTGCTGCGTTCCGTCGGCCTGCCGGACCCCGTGTGGCTCGGTCAGTCGAACTGGGCGCTGGTCTCGGTGATCATCGTGAACGTCTGGCTGGGCACGCCGTTCATGATGGTGGCTCTGCTCGGTGGCCTGCAGTCGATCCCCGGTGACCTCTACGAGGCCGCCGAGATGGACGGCGCCACGCCGTGGCAGCGCTTCCGCCACGTGACGCTGCCGGGTCTGCGTTCGGTGTCGTCGACGGTGGTGCTGCTCGGCATCATCTGGACGTTCAACATGTTCCCGGTCATCTACCTGATCGCGGGCCCGAACCCGAACACGCGGATCCTGGTGACCTACGCGTTCGAGCGCTTCTTCTCCGGCGCGTCCCGCGACTACGCCATCGCGTCGACGTACGGCGTGCTGATCCTTTCGGTGTTGTTGGTGTTCGCCGCGATCTACCGGCGGGCGCTGCGCAATCAGGGCGAGGTGTGGTGATGACGCTCGACGCTTCGTCCCTGAAGGTCGTCCAGGCCGCCGGTCCGGTCCGCAAGCGCACCGACCGTTCTCCGTTGGCGTCCATCGGTCTGCACGGCGCCCTGGTGATCGCCTCGATCATCTCGGTGTTCCCGGTCTTCTGGGTGTTCATCACCTCGCTGAAGCCGGACGCCCGCGCGGTCGAGCCGTCGCCGAAGTTGTTCAACGAGTCCTCTGTGGACAACTACACGCGGATTCTCGCCGGGGACAAGGGGAACTTCCTCGCGTGGTTCGGCAACTCGGTCGTGATCGCGTTGCTCACCACGGTCCTCGCGGTGTTCCTGTCGGCCACCACCGGCTACGCGGCCTCGCGCTTCCGGTTCCCCGGCAAGCGATCGCTGATGATGTCGTTCCTGCTGGTGCAGATGTTCCCGTTCGCGGTGCTGATCGTGCCGCTGTACAACATCCTGATCGCGTTGGGGCTCAACGGTTCCACGTTCGGTCTGGTGCTCGTGTACTGCACGACCGCGGTGCCGTTCTGCACGTACATGCTCAAGGGCTACTTCGACACCGTGCCGTCGGACATCGACGAGGCCGGGCGCGTGGACGGGTTGTCGCCGTTCGGCGTGTTCTGGCGGCTGATCATGCCGCTGGCCAAGCCCGGTCTCGCGGTCACGTCGTTCTACGCGTTCCTGACGGCCTGGGGTGAGGTGGCGTTCGCGTCGGCCTTCCTCTCCGCGGCGGACGAGTCGAAGACGCTGGCCGTCGGGTTGCAGGTGTTCGTGCAGCAGAACAGGACCGAGTGGGGGCACCTCGCCGCCGCGTCCATTCTGGTCGCGATCCCCGCGATCGTCGTGTTCTACCTGGTGCAGCGGTTCCTGGTGACGGGCCTCGCGTCCGGTGCCGTGAAGGGCTGAGTTCGGTCAGGCTGGAGGCGGCTCGAGGGCCGCCTCCAGTTCTGTTCTGTGTTCCGTGAACCAGGCGTGTGCGGCGCGCACGGACCGTGCCGCACCTGACTCCCGCAGCCCGGCCAGCGCCGGATCGGTCTCGATGCCGTGCGCGGATCGGTCCTGCCACCACAGGATCGTCGCCACGAGCCGACTGCGGTCCTCCAACCCGTACGCGTCGCAGATCGTGCGGAGTTGTTCCGCCACCACCGTTGGATCTTCGAGGTCCAGGTACTGCCAGCACACGTGCGCCACGTCGTGGACGCGTTCGCCGGGTGCGGCGAGATCCCAGTCGATGAACGCGAACGGCACGTCGTCGCGGTAGACCGTGTTCTTGGGCGACAGGTCGTTGTGGCACACGACCTCCTGGTCCCCGGCCAACTCGGTCCCGGCGGTCAGGTCGTGGAACTCCCGCACGAGCCGGGCCACCTGCGCCAGGCCGTCGGTCGACCGCTCGGGCACGTGGCCGTCGACGAACGCCAGCACCTCGCGCTCCTTCCCGTCCACCCCGAGGTACCGCGGCGCGCCCCGCCACCCGTGCCGTTCGAACTCCAGCAGCAGCCGGTGGACGAACGCCGAGCGAGCGCCGAGCGGCCGTCGGACCGTGTCGCCGATCCGGACGACCTCGTTGATGAAGCCGCCGGAGAGCGGTGTTTCGTTCATGCCTCTGAACGTAAGCGCTTACGTTGCTTCGCACCGAAACGTAAGCGCTTTCGTCTGTTCACGTAAGCGCTTGCAACACCTAACGTCGCGTCCAGACAAGGGTGAAAGGTGCGTCACATGGCAGAGGTGTCCTACGTCAAGGCGTCACGCGTGTTCTCCGGCAACCCGCCGGTCCGCGCGGTCGACGAGCTCTCCCTGGAAGTCGCCGACGGCGAGTTCCTGGTGCTGGTCGGGCCGTCCGGTTCCGGTAAGTCGACGGCGCTGCGCATGCTCGCCGGCCTCGAGGACATCGACGAAGGTGCCATCCACATCGGTGGCAAGGACGTCACGAACGTGCCGCCCAAGGGCCGCGACATCGCCATGGTGTTCCAGTCGTACGCGCTCTACCCGCACATGACCGTCGCGGAGAACATGGGCTTCGCGCTCAAGCTGCGCGGTGTGTCGAAGGCCGAGATCAAGGCGAAGGTCGAAGAGGCCGCCAAGATGCTCGACCTGCAGAAGTACCTGGAGCGCAAGCCGAAGGCGCTCTCCGGTGGTCAGCGTCAGCGTGTCGCGATGGGTCGCGCCATCGTGCGTGAGCCCTCCGTGTTCCTCATGGACGAGCCGCTGTCCAACCTGGACGCCAAGCTGCGCGTCGAGACGCGTGCGAACATCGCCGCCCTCCAGCAGCGCCTCGGCACCACCACGATCTACGTCACGCACGACCAGGTCGAGGCCATGACGATGGGCCACCGGGTCGCCGTGCTCAAGGACGGTCTGCTCCAGCAGTGCGACACGCCTCGCGCGCTGTACGACCGCCCGGCCAACGCGTTCGTCGCGGGCTTCATCGGCTCGCCGGCCATGAACCTCAAGACCGTCCCGATCAGCGCGGAGGGTGCCAAGCTCGACGGCATCATCGTGCCGCTGTCCCGTGCCGCGCTCGACGCCGCCGGTGGTCTGGACGAGGTCACCTTCGGCATCCGCCCCGAGGCGCTCGGCATCGTGCCGTCGGGCGAGGAGGGCATGGAGATGACCGTCGAGCTCGTCGAGGAGCTCGGTGCCGACGCGCTCGTGCACGGCGCCGTGAAGATCGGTGAGTCGTCGCAGCGCTTCGTCGTCCGCGTCGACGGCCGCACGCCGCCGACCCTGGGCCAGCACGTCAAGGTCGCCGTCCGCGACCACAGCGAGATCCACCTGTTCCACCCCGAGTCGGGCGAGCGCCTGGAGTCCTGAGTCACACGTTCGAGCCCCCGGCGTGACCGCCGGGGGCTTTTTCGTGTCGTAATATGAACTCGACAACGGTTTCCATTACCTGATCGAGGGACGGCGTGATGACTCTCCGCAACGCTCTGGTCGGCACTCTCGCCGTCGTGAGCCTGGCCGCGTGTGGCACGTCCACGCCGTCCGCTGACAACGGCAAGATCCAGGTCGTGGCCTCGACGAACGTCTGGGGCAGCGTCGTCCAGGCCGTCGGTGGCGACGCCGTCGAGGTGAAGGCCCTGCTGGCCGACGCGGCCGCCGACCCGCACTCCTACGAGAGCAAGCCCGCGGACGCCGCGCTGGTCAAGGACGCCAAGCTCGTCATCTTCAACGGCGGCGGCTACGACGACTTCTTCGCGAAGCTGATCACCAGCGACGCCACCAAGAAGATCGAGGCGTTCCCGCTCGCCGACAACCACGCCGAGCCGTCCACCGGCACGCCCGACGCCGACGGTCACGACCACAGCACCAACGAGCACGTCTGGTACGACCTGCACACCGTCGCGGCCGTGGCCGAGGCGGCGTCGACCGAGCTCAGCGGCCTCGCGCCGGACAAGAAGGCGACGTTCGAGAAGAACGCGGCCGACTTCAAGGCCTCGCTGGAGGAGCTGGAGAAGAAGGTCGCCGGCGCCGGCCAGGGCAAGAAGGTCGCCGTCACGGAGCCGATCGCGCACTACCTGATCGAGGAATCCGGCGCGGAGGACGCGACCCCCGAGGCGTTCAGCAAGGCCATCGAGGAGGAGTCGGACGTGCCCGCCGCCGCGCTCGCGTCGATGAACCAGCTCGTCGAGGGCAAGCAGGTCAACGTGCTCGTCGAGAACACCCAGACCGAGAACCAGGTGACGAAGAGCGTGGTCGAGAAGGCGCGCACGGCAGGCGTCCCGGTCGTCGCCGTGACCGAGACGCTGCCCGAAGGCGTGACCGGCTACCTTGACTGGATGACCAAGCAGGTGGACGCGCTCGTGCAGGCGCTCAAGGCATGAGCGCGATCTCGCTGCGCGGGGCCAGGCTGTCCTACGGCGACAGAGTCCTGTGGGACGGCCTCGACCTGGACGTCGAGCCGGGAGAGTTCCTGGCCGTCCTCGGCCCGAACGGCTCCGGCAAGACCAGCCTGATGCGCGTGCTGCTGGGTCTCCAGCCGCTGTCGTCCGGCACGGTCTCCGTGGCCGGCGGCAGTCACGCGATCGGGTACATCCCGCAGCAGCGAGCGCTCGACCAGTCCATGACCCTGCGCGGCCGCGACCTGGTCGGGCTGGGGTTGGACGGCCACTCCTGGGGCTTCGGCTGGCGGGGGCGCCGTGAGCGGAGGATCCGCGTTGACGCGGCCATCGAGTCGGTGGGTGGTACCCGCTACGCCGACTCGCCTGTCGGGCTTTTGTCGGGTGGCGAGCAGCAACGGCTGCGCGTCGCTCAGGCGTTGGTCGGGGATCCGACTGTGATGCTCTGCGACGAGCCGCTGTTGTCGTTGGACCTCGCCAACCAGCGGGTGGTCTCCGAACTGATCGACAAGCGGCGGCGTGAGTCGGACACCGCTGTTCTGTTCGTGACGCATGAGTTGAACCCGGTGCTGCCGTTGGTGGACCGGGTTTTGTACCTGGTGGGCGGGCGGTTCCGGATCGGCACGCCCGAAGAGGTCATGAACTCCCGGACGTTGTCCGAGCTGTACCGGACGCCGGTCGAGGTCGTGCGGGTGCGCGACCAGATCCTGGTGGTCGGCGCCGGCGCCTGCGAGGAGCAGACGCACCACCTGTCGGCGGAGGCCGCGTCGTGACGTTGTTCTTCGAGCTGCTCGAACTCGACTTCGTGCAGACCGCCCTGATCACCGCTGCCGTCCTCGGCGTGGTGGCGGGCGTCCTCGGTCCCCTGGTCGTCACGCGCAAGATGGCGTTCGCCGTGCACGGCACCAGCGAGCTCGCGTTCACCGGCGGCGCGGCGGCGTTGCTCATCGGGGTTGGTGTCGGGTACGGCGCGCTGGCCGGGTCGATCATCGCCGCAGTGCTGCTGGGGGTGCTGTCCCGGCGGGAGAGCGATCGCGATTCGGTTATCGGCGCGATCCTGGCATTCGGGCTCGGCATGGGGATCCTCATGCTCGCGCTCTACAAGGGGCGCACGTCCAACAAGTTCGGGCTGCTGACCGGGCAGATCGTCGGCGTGGACTCGACCGACCTCCAGTTGCTGGTCGTGTCGTCCGTCGTCGTGCTGGTGGTGCTGGCCTTCATCTACCGGCCGTTGTTCTTCGCCTCGGTGGACCCTGACGTGGCGGTGTCGCGCGGGGTTCCGGTGCGGACGCTGTCGATCGTGTTCGCGGTGCTGGTCGGGGTGGCCACGGCGCTGTCCGTGCAGGTCGTCGGGGCTCTGCTGGTGCTGGCGTTGATGATCACGCCTGCTGCCGCGGCCATGCGGCTGACCGCCTCGCCGGTGCGGGCGACCGTGTTGTCGGTGGTGTTCGCCGAGGTGGCGGCGGTCGGAGGGATCCTGCTGTCGCTCGTGCCCGCGCTGCCCGTGAGCGCGCTGGTCACGGCGATCAGCTTCGTGATTTACCTGGTTTGTCGGCTGGTGTCTTCTCGGCGGGGTGCGCGGGTTTCGTAGCGTTCCCCTGGTGCGTTGGCGGGTTGCTGTTGCGTGCTTCCCCCTGGGGGCTCTGCCCCCAGACCCCCGGCAATCTGATCGGGGGGCACCGCGCCATGAGCAGGCTGGTGGCACGCCTGTTTGTGTTGGGCGGCTGCGTGTTGCGTTGGTGGTTGCGTTGGCGGTGGGGTCCCGTCACAAGTCGAGCCAAGAGCACCTCGGCTTCGCCGTTGGGTCGGCTCGCCTTCGGCTTCGCGTTTGGTCAGGCGCTGCGTGAGCTGATCGGCTTTGTGACGTCGTCCTGGCGCGGCGCCGGCATGAGACGCGGCGGGATGTCCAAGCCCGCGACCCGGACCTGGTTGCGGCCGTTCTCCTTGGCCTTGTAGAGCGCCGCGTCCGCCGAGTGCTGGGCCGTGGCCATGTCCGGGCCGTTGTCCGGGATGACCGCCACGCCGATGGAGGCCGAGATCGCGCGCAGCGACTCGCCTTCTGGCTCGTCGGGCTGGGTTTCGCGGCCGTACAGGGTGACCACGTTGCGGTGCTTGTCGGTGGTCGGGACGGCCAGGGAGCCGATGGCCTCGCGGATGCGTTCGGCGATCGTGACGCCTTGGGCTACCGGGGTGTCCTTCAGGGCCACCACGAATTCCTCGCCGCCGTCGCGGCCCGCCACGTCGCCGGGGCGGAGCTTCTCGCGCAGGATTCGACCCACCTCGGCCAATACCGCGTTGCCCGCGGGGTGGCCCCAGGTGTCGTTGATGCGCTTGAAGTGGTCCAGGTCGATCACCAGGACGGTCATCGGTTCGCCGTCCAGGCGGCAGCGTTCTGCCAGGCGGCCCGCGTACTCGGCCAGGCCGTTGGTGTTGAGGAGGCCCGTTCGGTAGTCGGTGTGGGCGTCGGCTGCCAGGCGTTGGTGGAGTTGCTCCTGCTCGCGCAGCAGGCGTTCCAGGTGTGCTCGGCGTTCGCCTGCCTTCGAGAGGAGGGCGTTGACGAGGATCACCGGCACGGCCAGCAGCAGGGGTCCCACCCAGTGGGTGGTCATGAGCATGCCGAGCATCGCGCCCGCGCCGAGGGTGCTCATTTCGAGCATGTTGTCGACTTTGGAGCCCAGGAAGTCGAGGACCTTCGAGTTCGGGGTCACGATTTTGAATGCCACGGCGACTGTCATCACCTGAACGAACCAGTAGACGACTGCGGCAATCGCGAGAATCAGGACCAAACTCAGGTCAGTCGGGACGTTTCCGGTCGCAGCTAGCGAAACGCCCGAAAGGTGCACCAACGCCCAGGAGAGGAGCGTTGAGGCGAGCATCGAGGCGGTGCCGAAGACGAAGCGGTACGGCTGGCGGCGGGCTATCGGCTGGATCAGGATGCGCATCCAGATCGTCGCGATGATGGCCAGGCCACCGGGGAGGGCGACGGCTGCTGCGAACGTCCAGACCGAGGTCAGGTCTATGTGGGGGCCGGAGGCCTCGTTGCGGCGGGCCTCTTCCGCTCTGCGGACGATCGTCAGGTGGATGGTGATCGCGGCGATCAGCGCGCCGAAGCGGAGCCAGTCTGCGGACGAAACGGACGTGAGCTTCGTCAGGAGCCAGATGGAGGCAACGGCTACGGCCGCTTCGAGCACGAAAAAGTATGCGATCGCACTAGGCGCAACGGTCCAAAGGTCCCAGTTGCGAATCGGAGTCAAGCCGAGTGCCCGCGATCGCCTGCGATCAGTCAAACTGTTCTTCACCACGACCCCCTACGCTCATGGCACTTCATGAGCTAAGCCGCCGCTGACCAGGTCGTAGACCACCACGCTGCTGCTCGTCGCAACGAGGAGGTGTCCTTCCATGTGCAACCGAGACTTCTAGCGCTGCCCATCCTCCACTCGACTTCAATGCCGCATCCGGATCATCCTGGTGCCTCTACGACGGATATCGCTATTGGTGACCGTTCTGTTTCAGATTGCCACCGCCTTCGTGTCGGCGCGACCCCTCGCCCGTCGCCAGGCGAAGGTTGCCTGCGTCGCCAGCAGCAGTCCGATACCGCCCGCTCCGGCGATCGTGGCCGTGACCGATCCGACCGAATGGGCGACCACACCCGCCAGCGCCATTCCGCCGCCCTGGCTCGAGCGCAACGCCGCGCGCCCAATGCCATAAGCCCTGCCGCGGTACTGATCCGGTAGCAGGCGCATCCACGCCGAACGAGCGGGTGTGTGATAAGCCCCGCCTATACCGGCAATCACCAGCAAAACGATCGTCCAGGTCAGGTTCGGGTTGAATGCGAACATGATCAACGGCGCCAGCGACAGGATCGCCAGCGGGCCGATCAGCCGTTCCCGCTTCGCCGGGTCCCTGACCAGACGGAAGAGCAACGCCACGCCCAGCACGTTCGCCGCGGGCTCGATGGCGAGGATCAGGCCGACCGCCCAGACCGCGTTCAGGCTCGCCGCCAGGGGGACCGCGAGTCCTTCCGGGACCATCGCGAGGCCCGCGAGCAGGCGGACGCCCAGCAACGTCCTCAGGCGTGGTTCCGACACCATCAGGGTCAGCACGCCGCGGGACTCTTCGTCGTCCTTCTTCTTGCGGCCCAGCGGATCCGCGGCCGGCCGGTGCTGCACCGACGTCTGCACGAGGATCGCGAGCAACACGAACGTGCCCGCGTTGATCGCGAGCGCGAGGCCCGGGCTCGTGTGGGCGACCAGGAAACCGGCCGCCGCCAGACCGGCCATCTGCGCGATGTCGACGGACGTGCCGAACAACGCGACACCGTCGTCGTAGCGCTTCTGCGGCAGCACGTGCGGCAGGCTCGCCTCCTGCGCCGCGAGGTACGGCGAGGAGATCGCCAGCACCACCACGAGCAGCACGATCATGGCCCACAGCGGCATGCCGGGAATGGCCATCGCGCCCATCAGCACGGCCTGCATCCAGGCCGTCGTCACCATTACCGTGCGGCGCGGGAACCGGTCCGCGACCCAGCCCAGCAACGGGCCCGAAATCAGCGGCGGGAAGAGCGTCAACGACCACGTGAGCGCGGTCCAGGCAGCGGATTGTGTTCGCTCGAATACGAGCAGTGACAATGCGACCGCCGCGAGTTGGTCGCCGGCGGTGGACGCGGTCGAGCCGATCCACATCGCGCGGAACTCGCGCAAACCCACGAGCTCGCGGAGGGCCCCGCGGGTCGTCATGCGGTGCCTCGCGGGGTCGCTGCCCGCGCGCGGCGAATCGGCACGTCCCGATTCGCTCTACGCCGAGTCACGTCGCCCCCGCCGGTGGTAATCAATTCCTATCGACAATCACGGTAGAAGCTGCCTGACCGTTCAACGTCTGTCCTACCACAGTGTGTACCTAAACGGAGCAGGGCAGTTACCTAAAGTAGTTACAATAGCGAAACGTAGAGCTGATCTTCTTCACAGTTGACCTCGGGTACGCCTGATTGGACCCCAAATGGTCACGCAATGTGTCAGCCGGTGCCAAACGGGTGCCACGCGCTCGCCCAACCGGTGCAACCGGCTCCGACTCCTGACCGGCAGAAGACGTTAATGGCGATCGAGACGACGGTACCCGCGCCCGGGAGTGGCGCGTAATAGGCCACGCGGTTTGTCATGCGAACGGCAGCGAAGGTTCTGGCAAGCGTGAAATGTCGACTTTCCCGCCCGCGAACCTAAACCGGTTTCGCGGGCAGGAAAACGATCACTAACGTCGGCCAAAGGACGCCATTGGCGTCACGAACCAGCCGATAACGTCAGGCAACTCAGCCTTTGGCGTCGATCCGGCGGCGACGCGCCACCTCGGCCAGCACGACACCCGCGGCGACCGACGCGTTGAGCGATTCGACGCCCGGCGTCATCGGGATCGACACGGTCTGGTCGCACGTCTCCTTGACCAGACGACCGAGCCCGCGGCCCTCGGAACCGACCACCACGACGAGCGGTCCGGTGGCGAGTTCGAGGCCGTCGACGTCCACGTCGCCGTCCGCGTCGAGGCCGACGATCATGAGTCCGGCCTCGGCCCAGTCACGCAGCGTGCGCGTGAGGTTGGTGGCCATCGCGATCGGCAGCTTGGCCGCGGTGCCCGCGCTGGTGCGCCAGGCGACGGCCGTCATCGACGCGCTGCGCCGCTGCGGCACCACGACGCCCTGCGCGCCGAACGCCGCGGCGGACCGGATGACGGCACCCAGGTTGCGGGGGTCCGTCACGCCGTCCAGCGCCACCAGCAACGGCGGCCGGGTGGAGTGCTGGGCGATTTCCAGCAACTCGTCCGGGGTCGAGTACTCGAACGGCGGCACCTGCAGGCCGAGGCCCTGGTGCATCGCGCCGGCGGTGATCCGGTCGAGCTCGCTGCGGGACACCTCCAGCACGGAGATTCCCCGCTCGGCCGCCAGGCGCACGGCTTCCTGCACGCGGTCGTCCGCGTCGATGCCGAGCGCCACGTAGAGCGCCGTCGCCGGCGTGCCCGCGCGCAGGCACTCGACGACGGGGTTGCGGCCCGCCACGGTCTCCGCGGAGGCCTTCTCCTTCGTCTGCCTGCGCTGGGTCCTGGCGGCACTGGACTTCGCCGCCATCTTGGCGTTGCGGTATGCCGGGTGGTTCGGCCGGTCCGTCGCCTTCGGCGTCGGACCCCTGCCTTCGAGCCCCTTCGACTTCTGCCCGCCGGAGCCGGCGACCGCGCCCTTCTTGGAGCCCGGATTGCGCATCGCGCCCTTGCGCTTGGAGTTGCCAGCCACGGAAGTCAGTCGTCCTTCAAAGTCCACTGCGGACCGCCGGGGGTGTCCTCGACGGCGATGCCCGCGTCGGAAAGCTGGTCCCTCAGCGCGTCGGAACGCGCGAAGTCCCTGCTCTTGCGGGCTTCCTGGCGTTCGACGAGGAGTCGTTCCACCAGGGCGGTCAACGCCTGCCGCATGCCGGTGTCGGCAGACGACGCGTCGATCCACTTCGGCGACAACGGGTCGACGCCGAGGATGTCAGCCATCCGGCGGACGCACTCGGCCGCGGAACGGGCCGTGTCGTCGTCGCCGTCGGCAAGAGCCGTGTTGCCCTGGCGCACCTTGTTGTGGAGTGCGGCCACGGCCTGCGGCGTGTTCAGGTCGTTGTCCATCGCGGTCACGAAGTCCGGGCACATGTCGCCCCGGAGCTCGATCGGGCCGAGCTTCTCCGTGGCGCGGCGCAGGAACGACTCGATGCGGCCGTACGCCGTCACCGCCTCGTTCAGCGCTTCCTCGGAGTACTCGATGTGCGAGCGGTAGTGCGGCGACACGAGGTAGTACCGCAGCTCCTGCGCGCGGACCTTCTCGAGCATCGCCGGGATGGACACGGTGTTGCCGAGCGACTTGGCCATCTTCTCGCCGGACAGCGTCACCCAGTAGTTGTGCATCCAGTAGTTCGCGAAGCCGTCACCGGCCGCCCGCGACTGCGCCTGCTCGTTCTCGTGGTGCGGGAAGATCAGGTCGAGGCCGCCGCCGTGGATGTCGAACGTGCCACCGAGGTACTCCGTGGCCATCGCCGAGCACTCCAGGTGCCAGCCGGGCCTGCCGTCGCCCCACGGGGTCGGCCAGGACGGCTCGCCGGGCTTCGCGGCCTTCCAGAGCGTGAAGTCACGCGGGTCGCGCTTGCCGCGCACCGCCGTCTCGCCCTGCTCCACCGCGTCGAGCTTCTGGCCGGAGAGCGCGCCGTACTCGGGGAACGAACGCACGTCGAAGTAGACGTCACCGTCGACGTCGTAGGCGTGGCCCTTGTCGATCAGGCGCTGCATCAGCTCGACCATCTGCGTGATGTGGCCGGTGGCGCGCGGCGCGTACGACGGCGGCAGGCAGCCCAGCGCGTCGTAGGCGTCCTCGAACGCCCGCTCGTGCGTGTACGCCCACTCCCACCAGGGCCTGCCGTGGTCGGCGGCCTTGGTGAGGATCTTGTCGTCGATGTCGGTGACGTTGCGGACCAGCGTGACGTCGGCCCCGTCGCGCGCGAGCCAGCGACGGAGGACGTCGAAGTTGAGGCCGCTGCGGACGTGCCCGATGTGCGGCACGCCCTGCACGGTCGCCCCACACACGTAGATCGACGCCGTTCCGTTGACCTGCGGGTGGAACTCCCGCATGGACCGGCTCGCCGTGTCGTAGATGTGGAGGCTCACACGGGAATGGTACGGGCCACATCCAAAAGAGCGTCCGGGCGGTCACTCGTCGGAACCGGGTTGACGAGCCGGAAGGAGCAACCGATGGCCTCCGCTCCGCCGTCCGCCTCCTCGCTGTCGCCGACCATCACGGCATTGCGGGGATCGACGCCCAGCCGTTCGCAGGCCGTGGTGAAGATCTTCGGATCCGGCTTGATGACGCCTTCCTCGTACGACAGCACGAACTCGTCGACGAGGTGCGTCAGGCCGTGCCGTTCGAACACCGTGCGGATGTCCCAGCCGATGTTGCTGACTACCGCGACCGGGATGTCCTTGAGGTGTTCCAGCGTCGCCTTGGTGTCCGGGTACGGCACCCACGACTCGGGGTGCAGCAGCTGGTCGTAGAACGCTTCGGCGTCAGGCACCAGCGCGTCCTTGAGGACCTTCACGTGCACCCAGCGGTGCACGTCGGCGTCGAGGTCGCGGCGGTGCCAGGCGTCGACCAGCTCGGGGTCCATGCCGTCGGCGATGCCGACCGGGGCGGTGAGAGCACGCATCAGGTCGCCGTTGGACTCCAGCTCGGGGTGTTCGAGCCGGAACAGCGTGCCGGAGAAGTCGAAGAGCGCGGCGCGGATCGTCACGCCCCCGACTCTACGTGCTCTCCGTCAGGTGGTCTGGACCTTTTGGAGCTCGGCCTCGACGGGCCGCACGTCGTACTCCAGGTGCAGCCGCAGGTCGCCCGCGCCGCGGTCGGTGGCGGCCGCGAACTCCTCGACGAACCGCTCGATCTGCTGGAGCGGCTGGTCCGCGAGCCGGGCGGCGGCCTGGTAGAGCGCGGCGTAGCGGTCCGGCGGCGTGGTGCCGCGCAACTCGGCCGACCAGTCGAGCAGACCTTCGTACTGCTCCACGAACTTGTTCGCCAGGTGCTTGATCTTGTCGCGGTCACCGGGCCGTCCGGGCGGGCCGAACGCCATCTGCACCCGGCCAGGCGCCAGCAGGTCCTCGACGGTGTTGAGGATGCCGTCGAACGACCGGCTGCGCGCCCGGAACGTGTCCAGCGCGTCCACGTCCTCGGTGATCATGCGCTTCGGCTTCGCCGTGCCCATCTCGTGGCTGACGCGCTTGTCCTTGAGGTTGCGCATGAGCATCGCGACCGTGTCGGAGAACAGCTGGTACTCCCAGCCGGCGGGCGGCGGCGGCGTGGTGACGGCCTTGCCGACCTTCTGCGCGATCATCTCGGCGAGCTCGCGCGGCGTGCGGTTGCTGATGTCCAGGTAGCCGGTGCCGACGCGCAGAGCGGGGATCTCCGTGTCGTCGAACCGCACGGGCAGCACGTACTCGGTGTCCGAGACCAGCGCGCGGTCGAACGCGGACTGCCGCTCGTGCTTCGTCCACATCTTGCGGGCGTAATGCTCCGAAATGAACATCACGCAGAACCGCGAGTCCTTGCTGTAGATCTGGTGGAGGTGCTCGACGAGGTTCTTGCCCCAGAGATCGGCTTGCTCGTCGGTGTCGTAGAAGCGGGAAACACCCAGTTCGGTGAGGTGGCGAGCCACCTGGTCGACGTAGGGGCGGTCTTCGCCGGCGAAGGAGAGGCACACGTCGTACTTGGGCACCAGGCGAATGGTAGTGGCGGGAACCACAGCGTTGGCGGGGGAGTTGTCCAGGTATGAGCCTGGGGTTCCTGTTCGCGATGTCGTTGCCCGCGTTGGTGGCCGCGCTGTTCTTCTTGGCCATGTTCGAGAGATTCGTGCGGGGCAAGAAGAAGGGGATGCCGCTGTCGACCGCCGGGATCGGGGAGCTCGGGGCGACGTTCGAGCAGGGGAAGCGGCACGAGCTGGAGTTCCGCAAGGAGGAGCGGCAGTTGCGGGACGAGGAGGGGGACGGGGCGCCGCCGCGTTCTTCGGTGGATCTCGAAGCTGGGACCGCGGTGGTGAAGGTGCCTTCGCAGCGGCAGGCCGGGTAGGCGGGTTCGCTGCGGGTCGGCTTGCGTTGGCCGGTTCCTGTTCCAGCGGGGTTGGTCGCGTTCCTGGGGTTCGGTCGCCTTGCGAGGGTGGTCCATCAGGTCGTGACGAAGAGCGGGGTTGCGATTGGGGCTTGACCTTGAGCCTCTGGCGGGATGCGTTCGCGGCCTCAAAGCCGGGGTGAAAGCGCCCCGGCCGGACCGAGACAGGTTGGCATCCCGCCCCTCAAGGTCAAGCCCCAATCGCCATGAGCGGGGTTTACCGCTACCCAACCTGGTAGCAGCCCGTTCGGGCTCGCTTCGCTTCGCCACGCCAGGTTTCGTAGGTGGTTGGCGTGCGTTGGTGGCTGCCGGTTGCGTGCGCGCGCCGAGCCAAGACGGTGGTCACCTTGCGTTGGCGACTGCGGTTGCGTGCGTACCGCGCCTGGCCGAGACGGTGTTCGTCAGGCGTTGCCGGTGGTCTTCGCGACCTTCACCCGGACGATGACGCGCACGTTGTCAGTGCCCTCGTCGCCCGGGTAGTCCTTGCCCAGGTACTTGTGCGACAGCTCGTCGATGAGCTCGCGGCCGCCCTCGGTGGTGAGCTGCGCGTCGCCGCGGAACTCCGTGTACTGGTACGGGTTGTCCTTGTTGATGACGGTGATGCTCACCCGTGCGTCGTTCTGCAGGTGGCGCTCCTTGGCGCGGCCCACGACGGTGGAGAACAGGACGTCGTCGCCGTCGCGCTTGACCCACACGACGGAGGTCTGCGGGCTGCCGTCCTTGGTCAGCGTGGCGACCGTGCCGTAGTTGGGGCTGTCCAGGAGTTCGCGCTGTGCATCTGAAAGCGTGGCCATGGTTCGTCAGGCTACGGGGAAGAGCAGGGCTGTCGCGATCGCGGCGATGCCCTCGTTCCGCCCTGTGAGACCCAGGCCGTCCGTGGTGGTTCCGGCGACCGAGACGGGGCCGCCCACGGCTTCGGAGAGGGTCTTCTGGGCCTCTTCGCGGCGCTTGCCGATGCGGGGCTCGTTGCCGATGACCTGCACTGTGGCATTTCCCACTCGGTAGCCGGCCTCCTCGATCAGGCGGCGGACCTCTGTGAGCAGGACCACGCCGTGGGCGCCTGACCAGCGGGGATCCGAGGTGCCGAAGACGGCGCCGAGGTCACCCAGGCCCGCTGCGGAGAGCAGGGCGTCGCACAGGGCGTGGGAGGCGACGTCGCCGTCCGAGTGGCCGGCGCAGCCGTCCACGCCTTCCCAGAGGAGGCCGGCGATCCAGCACTCACGACCTGACTCGATCGGGTGGACGTCGACGCCCTGGCCGATCCTCACTCCTGGCCTCCGCTGAACAGTGCTTCCGCGACCGCTAGGTCGAACGGGGTGGTGATCTTCATGGCGTGTGCGTGTCCGGGAACCGTGTGCACCGCGACGCCGTTCTTCTCTACGAGACCAGCGTCGTCAGTTGCGGCAATACCGGAGCAATAGGCGGCTTTGAGAGTCTCGGCGCGGAAACCCTGCGGGGTCTGCACGACTCGCAGTGCGGCCCGATCAGGTGTGGAGACGACCACTCCGACCTCGTCCACCTGCTTGATCGTGTCGGCGACCGGCAGCACCGGGATGACGGCGTCGTGCCCGCTTCGCACAGCGGCTACGACGGCGGCGATGACTTCGGGAGGGGTGAAGGCACGAGCGGCGTCGTGGACCAGCACGATCGAGGTGTCCGGAATCACGCTGAGCGCGTGGTCGAGGGCGAGGCGCACCGAGTCGGTGCGTTCGGCGCCCCCTGAAAGCACGTGCACCGCCCCGCCGGCCGGGGCCAGCGAGGCGGTTGCGGTGTGCACTTGGTCCACATCGGACGGTGGAGCGGCGATGACGACGTGATGAACCTGGCCTGACTCGAACAGGCCACGCACGGCACGCGTCAACAGCGGAACTCCGTTGACCGGCACAAGCGCCTTGGGCATCCCGTAGCCCAGACGCTCACCCCGCCCTGCCGCGGGCACGAGCGCGACAACACTCATGTTCGCGACTGAATCCGATGCTCTATGTGATTAGTTAAGAAGCAGTGGCGAGAACTTCGTCGAGGAGAACCTCGGCCTTGTCCTCGTCGGTGCCCTCGGCCAGCGCCAGCTCGCTGACCAGTATCTGCCGCGCCTTCGCCAGCATCCGCTTCTCGCCGGCGGAAAGCCCGCGATCCTTTTCGCGCCGCCAGAGGTCGCGCACCACTTCCGCAACCTTGTTCACATCGCCGGAAGCGAGCTTCTCAAGGTTGGCCTTGTACCGCCGAGACCAGTTGGTCGGCTCCTCGGTGTGGGGAGCACGCAAGACCTCGAAAACCTTGTCGAGCCCTTCCTGGCCGACAACGTCACGCACGCCTACGATTTCGGCGTTGTCAGCGGGAACCCGAACGGTGAGGTCGCCCTGCGCTACCTTGAGAACGAGGTACTTCTTCTCCTCGCCCTTGATCACGCGGGTCTCGATTGCTTCGATGAGAGCGGCACCGTGGTGCGGGTAGACGACGGTCTCTCCGACCTTGAAAACCATGTGTCCTCTGCCCCTTTCGATGGCTCCATCCTATCACGTCCGGCAACCCTTCGATCGCTGCTCGATGATCCGTAAGTGCTGGTCAGGGCCGTGCGGGGGGTTGACAAACCACCTGTTCGCGTGCAAGGTACGTCTCATTGAAGATCGACTGGCAGCCAGTCGCGCCCTCGATTCGGGCCCCGGTTAGGCTCCTTGCCTGGTGGTTGTTGCCTAGGAAGGGCGCTGGAGCCGTGAACTCAGGAGTGTCTCGCCGGATGATCGTGACGGCAGCGCTGGCCGCGGGCCTCGGCCTCGTCGCGGTCGGCTGCAGCGCCGGTCAGGTCACCCAGACCGACACCCAGGTCGCCGCCGTCGACGGTGCGAGCGGCAACGCGGGCCCGATCGCGGTGCGCAACGTCATGCTCGCCTTCCCGCCGGACGGCAACCGGTACCACGAGGGCGACGACGCGCCGCTGACCTTCGTCATCGCGAACACGGGGTCCGCCGCGGACAAGCTGCTCTCCGTCAAGACGGAGGCCGCCGAGTCCGAGGCCGAGGTCGTCGGTACGAAGGAGATCCCGGCGCAGTACGCGCTGCGGGCCGAGTACGACGCCTCCAAGGCGCCGGTGAAGACGTCCGCGCCGTCGTCGGTCGTGCCCACCTCGGGCGCGCCCTCGTCGAACGTGACGCCGTCTTCCGGCGTTCCGTCGTCCGGCGCCCCGTCCTCGAACTCGTCCTCGAACGTGACGCCGTCGTCCGGCGCGGAGTCGTCCGCCCCGTCCTCGGGTGCGCCGTCCTCCGGCCGTCCGTCGGGCTCCTCGTCCGCCGCGCCGAGCTCGTCCGCGGCCGTCGACCCGGACCTCGAGGTGCTGGAGATCCGCTGCACCGTCAAGAAGCTGAACCGCGACGTGGTGGCCGCGCAGACCATCAAGGTCACGTTCCTCTTCGAGAAGGCCGGTTCGCTGACGCTGGAGGTGCCCGTGGCGCCGTCCGAGCACAAGCGCACGAGCGACCACGAGTCCGGCGGTCACTGACCTCTTGATGCACGAAAACGCCGCCTCCCCACGCTGGGGAGGCGGCGTTCTTCGTTCTCAGGCCTTGAGCATCGGGCGGAACTTGTCGCGGTACGCCCACGCGAGGCCGATCTCGGCGGCCACCACGACCAGCGCCATGGCCGTGCCGCTCGGCTCCAGGAAGACGTGGAACAGGAAGATGTTCACGATCACCGGGGCGAGCAGCGCCAGCGCCAGCGGCACGAACCGCCCGGCGACCAGCAGCAGGCCCGCGACGAGCTGCACACCGCAGGTGAGCTGAAGCATGTAGCCGGTCTCGTAGAGCGCGACGTTGAAGGCGACCCCGCCCGGCGCCATCGTGCTGGGATCGGGGGCGGGCATGAACATCAGGAAGCCGTTCAGGCCGGTGGTGGCGAACAGCAGGCCGGTCAGCACGCGGGTGACGACGGTGGCGTAGCGGCCGAGGGCGAACTTGCGGGTCTGCGTCTGCGTCGCGGTGGCGGTGCTCACGGTGTCCTCCAGGCTGTGTCGTGTCCTTCCACTGATGCGTCGAACGGGGGCGGCGGTGGATCGACACGACGCCCGAAAAATCTTGGAAGTTTCTTCGCGGCGTTGCTGACCTGCGGTGGAGCGAGTCCGTCCAGAACTGTCAGGGTTGTGCTCTAACGTTCGTTTCGTGGCGAAGACAGCGCGGCCGATCTTCCGTTGTGCCGAGTGCGGGCACGAGGTGGCGAAGTGGTTCGGCCGCTGCCCCGAATGCCAGGCGTGGGGCAGCATCGAGGAGCGGGGCACCGCGTCCGTGACGCGCGTGGTGGCGGGTGCGCCGACGTCGGCCGCGCGCCCGATCGGCGAGGTCGACATCGAGTCGGCACGGGCGTTGTCGACCGGTGTCAGCGAGTTCGACCGCGTGCTGGGTGGCGGCCTGGTGCCCGGTGCCGTGGTGCTGCTCGCCGGCGAGCCGGGCGTGGGCAAGTCGACGTTGTTGTTGGAGACGGCGCACCGGTGGGCGGAGTCGCACGGGCGTTGTCTCTACGTCACCGGTGAGGAGTCGGCGGGGCAGGTGCGGTTGCGCGCCGAACGCACCGGCAACCTGCACGCCGAGATGTACCTGGCGGCCGAGAGCGAACTCAGCGCGTTGCTCGGTCAGGTCGACCAGGTGAAGCCGTCGATGTTGATCGTCGACTCGGTGCAGACCATGTCGACGGTGAGCGTGGAGGGCGTGCCCGGCGGCGTGACGCAGGTGCGGACCGTCGCATCAGGACTGATCGCGATGGCCAAGGAACGCGGCCTCCCGGTAGTCCTGGTTGGACACGTCACGAAGGACGGATCCGTTGCGGGGCCCAGGGTTCTGGAGCACCTGGTCGACGTCGTCCTCCAGTTCGAGGGCGACCGGCACTCCAGCCTGAGGCTGCTGCGCGGCATCAAGAACCGCTACGGCGCCGCCGACGAGGTGGGCTGCTTCGAGCTGCGCGACGACGGCATCGTGGGCGTGCCGGACCCGTCCGGGCTCTTCCTGACGCGCCGCGAGAAGGCCGTCGAGGGCACCTGCGTGACGGTGATCGTCGAGGGCAAGCGTCCGATGCTGGGCGAGGTGCAGGCGTTGGTGGCCAAGACGAACCTGCCCGCCCCCCGGCGCGCGGTGAGCGGTCTCGACTCGGCGCGCATCTCGATGGCCTTGGCAGTGCTGGAGAAGCGCGGCAAGGTCAACCTGTTCCAGAAGGACGTCTTCACCGCGACAGTCGGCGGCATGCGCCTGACCGAACCGGCCGCAGACCTCGCCGTCGTGCTCGCGGTCGCCTCGGCAGAACGCGAGATCGCCCTCCCCGCCGACCTGGTGGTGCTGGGCGAGGTGGGCCTGGCGGGCGAGATCCGGCGGGTCAACGGCGTGGGCAAGCGCCTGCAGGAGGCCGCGCGGCTCGGCTTCAAGAAGGCCCTGGTGCCCCCGGACCACGGCCCGTTGCCGGACGGCGTGCGCGCCCTGGTGGCGAACGACCTGGTGTCGGCGCTGGACGTGCTGGGCCTGAACCGGAGGCGTGCGGGCAAGAAGGAGGAGAAGGACGAGAGGGAAGACGACTGAGCCGCGCACTCACGCTGCCGACCACAACCGGCCATGCCGCGCTCTGACCTACGCACCCACGCTGCCGACCACAACCAGCCGCGCCGCGCTCTGACCCGCGCCGCTCCGCGCCGACCGATGCTGCGGCCTGCGCTGCGCTGACCCGTGCTGCGCCGCGACCCGAGCCATGCTGCGACCCGACCGCGCCATGCCGTGCCGCGCGGCCGCCCCCGTGCTGCGCTCTCCTGACCATGCCGCGACCCGACCTGTGCCGCGCTGCTCCGCGCCAACCTGCGCTGCGCCGCGACCCGCCCCGCGCCATGCGAGCCGGCCCGCACCGTGCTGCGCGCTCCTAACTACGCCGCGACCCGACCATGCACGAGGGACAGCCGGTGGCGGGCACGGCGACTGTGATCGAATACGCGGGTGTTGGGGAGACACGACAGCGAGATCGGTGAGTTGTTGCGGTACGCCGTGTCCTTGGTGCCGCCCGAGGTGCGGGGCGACGAGCTGCCCGACTACCTCGACCTCGAAGAGTGGGACCTGGTCCTCCAGCTGCTGGGCGACTTCGACGGCCACACCTGGCAGACACCGCGCTACTGGGCCCTGCTGGCCGAGGCGGCCACGCAGATGGACCAGGACGAGGCGTGGTTCCAGTGGCGTTGCGTGGAGTCGATCCAAGGCCTCATCAGAATCGAACTCACCCTCGCGGTGGACGCGGAACCGTTGCAGGCCAGGGGAGAACGTCCGCTGTGGGACGTCACCGGCAAGACGCAGCGGGTGGCCGCGCTGTGGATCGAGTCCAAGCCGGTCCTGGGGCCGGGCGAACGAGCCAAAGCCCGGCTGAGGCCGTTCGTGCCGCCGGCGTGGGCGCACCTCATCCGCGGCGACATGATCACGCTGCTCGGCAGCTCGCCGGGCACCGCCAGGATCATCGAGAAGGTCCCGCCCAGGCTCTGAAACGAAAACCGCCGCGGCCCCAAGAACGGGACCGCGGCGGCATCACGAAAAGCGTTCTACTGCGAGAGCAGCTGGGCGCAGCGGATCAGGCCCAGGTGCGAGTACGCCTGCGGGTGGTTGCCCAGCGAGCGCTCGGCCACCGGGTCGTACTCCTCGGGCAGCAGGCCGGTCGGGCCCGCAGCCGCCACGATCTGGCCGAACAGCTCCTCGGCCTCGGTGCGCCGACCGGTCAGCAGGTAGGACTCGATCATCCACGCCGCGCACAGGTGGAAGCCGCCCTCGTCGCCAGGCAGGCCGTCATCGCGGTGGTAGCGGTACACGGTCGAACCGGACCGCAGCTCCGCCTCGATCGCGGTGACGGTGGACTGGAACCGCTCGTCGGTCGGGTCGATCAGACCCGACAGGCCGACGAACAGCGAGGCCGCGTCGAGGTCGTCACCGTCGTAGGCCGTGGTGAACGACTGGACGTCGTCGTTCCAGCCGTTCTTCAGCACGTCGGTGGCGATCGTGTCGCGCAACGGCACCCACGAAGGATCAAGCGAGCGGCCGAACTGCTCGCCGAGCTTGATCGCGCGGTCGATGGTCAGCCAGCACATGACCTTCGAGTACACGTGGTGGCGCGGCGCGTGCCGTTCCTCCCAGATGCCGTGGTCCGGCTCGTGCCAGCGCCGCGAGACGGCCTCGGCCATCGCCTGGACCATCGTCCAGTCGGCGTCCGACAACGAA
The DNA here is from genome assembly GCF_043632865.1 of Lentzea sp. JNUCC 0626. NCBI lineage: Bacteria > Bacillati > Actinomycetota > Actinomycetes > Pseudonocardiales > Pseudonocardiaceae > Lentzea > Lentzea sp. JNUCC 0626. The sequence continues at coordinate 6,778,958 of NZ_CP171635.1, read as the reverse complement.
CCGCGCGCGGTGGCCAGCTGCACCACCAGGTCCACGACCGGGCCGAAGACGTCGAGCTGCACCTGCTGGTTCGCGAGGTTGCCCACGCGCACCGGCCGGGAACCCGCGTAACCGGGCAGCGACTCGATGACGGCCTCGGCACCGAGCTGGGTGCCGTGCAACGTGTACAGCGGGTGCAGGCGCTCGGGACCGGGGATGGTCTCCAGCACGCCGTGCAGCCACGCCAGGAAGCCGTCGGCCTCGGCGAACGACCCCACCGACACCAGCGCGGCGGCGGTCATCGCGCCGTCGCGCAGCCAGCAGTAGCGGTAGTCCCAGTTGCGGACGCCGCCGAGCTCCTCGGGCAACGACGTGGTGGCCGCGGCCATGATCGAGCCGGAGTCCTTGTGCACCAGGCCGCGCAACGTCAGCGCGGAGCGCAGCACCAGGTCCGTCTGCACCTTCGGCAGGTGCAGGCCGGCGGCCCAGTCCGACCAGTAGCCGGCCGCGCGGTCACGGCGGACCGACTCGGGCGACACGTGCTCGGACAGGTCGTCGGTGCCGCAACGGAGCTCCAGCAGCACCGGTGCGCCCTCGCGCGGCCGGACGACGGCGCGGGCCGTCTCCTGCAGGCCGTCCGAGGTGATCTCCCAGTCGACGCCGGGAGACCGCAGCACCATCGGGTCGGAGGTGCCGACCACGCGCAGGCCGTCGCGCTCGCGCAGCAACCGCACGGGCACCTGGCCGAACTCCGGGCGCGGCGCGAACGTGATCACCGCGTTGGTCGAACCCGAGATGCGGCGCACCAGGTCGGTGCGGTGCGACGCGAGGTCGTGCTCCAGGTAGTCGGTGACCAGAAGCCGCGACCAGCGGGTCTCCACGATCATCGTGCCCGGCAGGTAGCGCTGGCCCAGGGGCAGCGAACCGTGCTCCGGCTTGATCGAGAAGTGACCGGCCGCCGGCCCGCCCAGCAGGTCCGCGAAGATCGCCGCGGAGTCCGGTTCGGGGTGGCACAGCCAGTTGACCTTGGCGTCCGGCGTCACGAGGGCCACCGAACGCTCGTTGGCGAGCATCGTCAGGCGCTCGATCGGCACGGCCTGGTCGCCGTGCAGCCACGCCCGGCGTTCCTCCAGCAGGAACGCGAGCACGGTCGCCACGTCGGCGGGGTCCGCGACCACGTACGACGCCAGCGACTCACCGGCACCCACGCGGATGCCGACGTCCGGGCCGGACAGGCGCGCGAACGCCTTCTCGTCCGTCACGTCGTCGCCCAGGAAGATCGCCGCGGTGGCACCGACCTGGTGGCGCAGGATGTCGAGGGCGTGGCCCTTGTTGGTCTCGACGACGGCCAACTCGATCACGGCCTTGCCCTCGGTGACCTGCACACCGTCCCAGGTGCACGGGCCGGAGCGGACGGCCGACAGCACCGTCTCGCCGATCTCCGGGGTGGCCGCGCGCCGCACGTGCACGGCGATCGAGGCGGGCTTGACCTCGAGTTGGACGCCTTCCTGGCCCTCGGCGATCTGCTCCAGCTCGGATTCGAGGCGGCGCAGCAACGCCTTGGCGTCCGCGTTGAGGGCGTGTACGAAGCCGACGTCGAACTCGGAGCCGTGCGACCCGACGAGGTGGACCTCGCCGGGCAGCCGGGACAGGGTGGCCAGGTCGCGCAGCGCGCGTCCCGAGATCACCGCGGATGTGGTCTCGTGCAGCGAAGCCAGCGAGCGCAGCGCGTTCACCGACTCCGGCAGCGGACGGGCCGCCTCGGGGTCGGCGACGATCGGCGCCAGCGTGCCGTCGTAGTCGCTCGCGACGAGCAGTCGTGGGGTCCGCGCGAGCTGAACGATCGCTCTGCGCAGTTCGGCGGGGAGGGCCTCGGCGGTCAACGCCCCTCCAGGAGCACTAGATGGGTCAGGTGGATCTGAAAGGATTCAGACCGAGGTCTGCGTGCCCAACGCCTCCAGGAACGACCTTGCCCAGCGATCAACGTCGTGGGTGAGGACCTGACGGCGCAGCGCGCGCATCCTACGGCGGCCTTCGGCGGGATCGATGTCGAGGGCGGCCTGCAGAGCGTTCTTGACACCGTCCAGATCATGGGGGTTCACCAGGAACGCGCTGGTCAGTTCTGCGGCAGCGCCGGCGAACTCGCTGAGCACCAGAGCTCCACCAAGATCATATCGGCAGGCCACGTACTCCTTGCACACGAGGTTCATTCCGTCCCGAACGGGCGTGACGACCATGACGTCCGCCGCGCTCATGAACGCGACGAGCTCCTCGCGGTTCACCGACTGGTGCAGGTAGTGGACGACGGGTTTGCCGACCCGGCCGAACTCGCCGTTGATCCGGCCGACGGACTGCTCGATGTCCTTGCGCATCGTCACGTAGTGGTCGACGCGCTCCCGGCTGGGCGTGGCGAGCTGCACCATCGCGACGTCCTCCGGGTCCACGCGTCCGTCCGCGATGAGCTCGTAGAGCGCGCGGATCCGGACGTCGATGCCCTTCGTGTAGTCGAGACGGTCCACGCCGAGCAGGATGCGCTTGGGGTTGCCGAGGTCCGCTCGAATCTGCTTCGCGCGGGCCTGCGTCTCCTTGCGCCGGGCCACCGCGTCGAGGCCCGCGCTGTCGATCGAGATGGGGAACGCGCCGACCCGCACCGTGCGGTCGCCGACCTGCACGACACCTGGCCGGGTCCTGACACCAACGGTGCCGCGCGAGGGTTCGAGGCCCACGAGCCGGCGGGCCAGCCAGAGGAAGTTCTGCGCGCCGCCGGGACGGTGGAAGCCCACCAGATCGGCGCCGAGCAGGCCTCGGATGATCTCCGTGCGCCACGGCAGCTGCATGAACAGCTCGACCGGCGGGAACGGGATGTGCAGGAAGAAGCCGATCTTGAGGTCGGGCCGCTGCTCGCGCAGCATCGCCGGCACGAGCTGCAGCTGGTAGTCCTGCACCCACACCGTCGCGCCCTGGGCGGCCACCTTCGCGGTCGCGTCGGCGAACCGCTGGTTGACCTTCACGTACGAGTTCCACCAGTGCCGGTGGAACGCCGGCTGCGCCACGACGTCGTGGTAGAGCGGCCAGAGCGTGCCGTTGGAGAAGCCCTCGTAGTAGTCCTCGACCTCCTTGGCCGAGAGCTCGACGGGGTGCAGCAGCAGGCCGTCGTCCTCGAACGGCGGCACCTCGGTGTCCGCGACGCCGGGCCAGCCGACCCAGGCGCCGCTGTGTGAGCGGAGGAACGGCTCGAGCGCGCTCACCAGCCCTCCCGGGCTGTGCTTCCATCGCTCGGTCCCGTCAGGGAGCCGCTCCAGGTCAACCGGCAGCCGGTTGGCCACGACTACGAACTCTGCCCCGTTCTCGCCAATGTCCATGCTCACGCGAAAGACGCTAGCCGCTGTGCGTGTCCTCGGCGTGTCGTGTAACCCCCGTCACAGCGAGTTTCACTCCAAACGACGCTTGCTGGGTTTGAGCGGCCCGGACAGGCGCGGACCTGCGAACTTCCGCTCCAATCGACCCAGTCCCGTGCGCACCGGCTGGGCCAGGTACTCGCCGAACACGACACCTCCGGCCAGGGCGAGAGCAATGCCACTCGCGAACACCAGCGTGCTCAAACCGGCCGTGTCGCCCTCGGCGGTGAGCTGGAACAGGCCCCGGTACGTCGTCCAGCCGGGCAGTAGCGGGACGACGCCCGCCTGCACGACGACGAGCGTCGGGATGCGCAACCGGCGGGTCATCGTGGCGCCGCCGAACCCGGTGATCGCGGCGGCCACGGCCGACGCCAGCAACGCGTCCAGCCCGAGGCTCGTCATGAGGCCGTACGCGGCGGTGCCGATCGCGCCGGAGATGGCGGCGGCGACGAGCGCGCGGGGCCGGGCGTAACAGGCGAGCGCGAAGAACGCACTCGTCGCCGCGCCGGCCGCGAACTGCATCGGCACGGCGGAGATCAGGGCGGGCAACGGCTCGCTGAGCTTGATCTCCAGTCCGAAGTGGACGGCCGCGCGGATCGCCAGCGCGACGCCCACGATGAGCCCGGCGCTGAGCAGCACGGTCTCCACGGTGCGGCCGGCGGCGGTGACGTTGTAGCCGGAGATCGCGTCCTGCACCGTGCTGACCAGGGCGAGCCCGGACAGCAGCACGACGATCCCGACCGCGACCAGCAGGCTCGGCCGGACGGGCAGCAACCCCGTCGAGTAGATGGCGAGCGCGGCACCCGTGCCGAGCGCACCGCCGACGAGCTGCTGAAAGAAGAACGGCAGGTTTCGCCGGTTGAGGAGTCGTCCGACCCGGTCGACCACGGCGCTGATGACGGCGGCGGTCACCGCGAGCACCACACCACCACCGACGAGGAACGCGACGGCGGCCGCCATGCCACCCCATGCCACCGTGGCAACCCAACGCGGATATGGATGCGCCGCGTTCGTGATGTCTTCGAGTCGTGCGTGGGCTTCTTCGATCGGCGGCAGATTGCGCACGAGCTGTTCGACGTCCGCGAGTCGCGTGTAGTCGAGTCCGCGTTGGCGAACGACGCGAATGGACGTGATGGGCAACGCCTCTGTGCCGCGATGACACGACACGCTGATAGAGGTGTAGATCACGTCGACTTCCGTGTGCGGAAGTCCATAGCTCTCGGTGACCGAGAGAATCGTGGCTGTCACATCGGCCGCACCGGCCCCACTGGCCATTTGGACCTCACCGATCTTCAGGGCGAGATCGAGTACCAGGTGAACCGTGGTGTCATCGGGCAGAGCGGGGCCGTGCAGGCTGTTCGTGGAAATCTCGTGCACCTCCGTCGTGTGATCGTGACGGACACTTCGACTGTTGCTGTGTCGTCTGCCACCTCCGATCGGGCGACCCGAAAAGGAGGACATGATCACTGTCCGTTGGTTACCCTCCTGACCTGGTCAAGGCGGTAGGTCCCACGCATTGATCCACTCAGTTGGTTGGTCCGACTCCGGTCGGAGCAATCCGATCACACTGAGAGCAGACCGTTCGCCGCAGGTAGCACCCGCAACGGGCGCTTACGATGTTCGCGAACACGAGCCGGCCGGCGTAGCTCAATTGGCAGAGCACTCGCCTTGTAAGCGAAAGGTTAGGGGTTCGATTCCCCTCGCCGGCTCTTCAACGGACGAGGGTCCGCCCAGGTGGGCGGGCCCTCGTCTCGTTTCGCAGACGGCATTCAGCTTTTGCGGACGAGTCCGGTGAACCCCGCGACGCTCAGCGTGGCGAACGACCATCCGAGGATCTGCACGATCCAGCCTGCTCCGGTCGCCCACTGTCCCGCTGGTCCGTTCGCCAGTTCGCATCTCGGTGTGCCACCGAGCTTCACCAATGGGATCGCCAGATCCGCCGCAAGACTGATTCTGTTCACCGGTGAACACGAGTCCGCCGGTCTGTCCTTGGCCGGTGTCAGGCCGTTATAGGCGTTTGTTGTCCACACGAGACAGAGTGCGAGCAGGAACGTGACGAGTAGGCCAATCACCGCCCGGGACGGCCGGTAGCCGTAGCCGAGAGTGACGCCGAGGAACCAGTGCCACAGCCTGGTGCCGGGGTCGCCGCGGCGGCGGAGGTCGCGTTGCTGCGCGATCAGCACGCGCCGGGCGGTGTGCTCGTGGCCGGCGCTGCGGTGGACGGCGGCGAGTTGCTGGTACGGCTGGGCCTCGTACGAGAACGTGTGGTCGCGCAGCATCGTCAGCCACGCGTCGGTGTCGTTCGGGGTGTCCGGATAGGACAGTCCGTTCAGGCTGACGGTGAACACGTCCGCCTCGGTCAGGTGCTCGGGTTCGAGCGCGAACGCCCGGCCCGCCCTGGTGGTGAAGAGGTCGAGCTCCAGGCCGTCGCCGCGGTTGCGCAGGCTCGCCGGGCGGATCGTGAGCTCGCTGCCGACGTCGCAGTTGCTGATCTCCAACGCCGCCTCGGCGCTGTCCGCGTCGATTTCGGCGTCGCGCACGGTCAGGCTCGCCCCGACCGTCGCCATGTGCAGCGACACGGCCTGGCCGGCGCGGTTGCGCACGAGACCGGTCAGCAGCAGCCCCGCGCCGATCTTCGTGTCGACCATGCGGATCGTGGCGGCGCCCTCCTGCGTGACCGCGTTGATCCCGCCCATCTTCACCTCGGACCGGATCCGCGAGCCGTCGGTGCACAACGACCCCCGCAGCACGGTGTCGCGCAGGTCGAGGCCGCCGATGTCGGCGTCGAGGAGGAAGAACGCGTCGGCGTTGCCGCGGACGACCGCGTTCTCGGCGGAGACCACCCCGCCGACCCTGGCGCCGTTCGCGGTGATCGCGGGACCGTCGAGACCGCTGATCGTGCCGCCGTCGAAGACCAGGTCGCCGCCGATCTCGGCCCTGTCGAGGAACACCGCGCAGCCGCCGCGATAGCCGGGCCACGCGTACAGGTCGGTCGCCATCAGGGAACCGCCGACTTTCAGGCCGTACGCACTCAACGTGCCGACGCTCGCTCCTGCGAGGCAGCAGGTGCCGTCGACCTGAGCGTGGTCGAGTTCGAGGATGTCGGAGAAGCGCCCGCCGCCCAGGTCGAGTTCGCGCGTGCGCAGGCCTTCTGCCCGCAGGCCCCAGATGTTCGTGCCGCTGAAGTTGATCGTGCCGATCTGCGCGTGCCGCAGGGTCAGCTCTTCGGGGAGGTGGCAGCCGACGAGCGTGAGCGGTCCCGCCATCGTCAGGAAGTCGAGGTCGAGCGTGCCGTCGATCCACGTCCGGTAGATCGTCACGCCCTCCGGTGAGTCGCGTGCTTCGAGCACCAACGCGCGCACGTCCTCTGCCCGCGTGAAAACGTGTTTCTCGTCCTGCTCTGTCTCGTTAGGACGTGACATTGTGGGACCCATGTCCTACCTCGCGGATAGCGCGCGCTACGACCAGATGACTTACCGGCGGACGGGACGCAGCGGCCTCAAGCTGCCCGCCATCTCGCTCGGCCTGTGGCACAACTTCGGCGGCGACCGGCCGTACGAGTGGGGTCGCGGGATCGCGCGGCGGGCGTTCGACCTCGGTGTCACGCACTTCGACCTCGCCAACAACTACGGTCCGCCCTACGGCTCGGCGGAGATCACGTTCGGACAGATCCTCAAGGATGATCTCAGCCCGTACCGCGACGAGCTCGTGATTTCCACGAAGGCGGGCTACGACATGTGGCCCGGGCCGTACGGGGAGTGGGGCAGCCGCAAGTACCTGCTCAGCTCCCTCGACCAGTCGCTGACGCGGATGGGCCTCGACTACGTCGACATCTTCTACTCGCACCGGTTCGACCCCGAGACGCCGCTCGAGGAGACCATGGGCGCGCTCGTCTCCGCGGTGCAGCAGGGCAAGGCGCTCTACGTCGGCATCTCGTCGTACTCGCCGGCCAAGACTCGCGAGGCGGCGCAGCTGCTCAAGAGCGCGGGCGTGCCGTTGCTGATCCACCAGCCGTCGTACTCGATGTTGAACCGGTGGATCGAGCCGGAGCTGCTCGACACCCTCGAAGAGGTGGGCGCGGGCTGCATCGCGTTCTCGCCGCTCGCCCAGGGCATGCTGACCGACCGGTACCTCGACGGCGTGCCGGAGGGGTCGCGGGCGTCGCAGGGCAAGTCGCTGTCGACGGACCTGCTGACCGAGCAGAACCTCGGGCGCATCCGGTCGCTCAACGAGATCGCGAAGTCGCGCGGGCAGTCGCTGGCCCAGCTCGCGCTGTCCTGGACGATCCGGGACCCGCGCGTCACGTCTGCGTTGATCGGCGCCTCGTCGGTGGGGCAGCTGGAGCAGAACCTCGCGGCCCTGCAGGCGCCGCCGCTGACCGACGACGAACTCGCCGAGATCGACAAGTACGCCGTCGAGTCCGGCATCGACCTGTGGGCCACGAGCTCCCAGGCCGAGTAGTCAGGCCGCGTGCCGGGGGAGGCGGATCGTGAAGACCGTCGACCCCGGCCTGCTGGCCAGGTCGATCGTGCCGCCGTGCGCCTCCACCAGCGACTGGACCACGGCGAGCCCCAGCCCGCTGCCGCCGCGCTGCCGGGTCCGCGAGTCGTCGACGCGGTAGAACCTGTCGAAGATCCGCGCCTGGTCGGCCTCCGGGATGCCGGGGCCGCTGTCGCTCACCCTGATCACCGCCCAGCCGTTTTCGGCCGTCACCTTCACCGTGACCGCCGTGCCCGCGGGCGTGTGCACGGCCGCGTTGGTCAGCAGGTTGTCGAGCACCTGCCGCAACCGCGTGGGGTCGGCCGTCATCCGCACGGTGTCGGCGTCCACCGTCAGCGGGTGCGTCGAGCGGGCCGCGTGGAACGCGTCGGCGGCGGCCTCGGCGACCACGGACAGGTCCATCTCCTCCGGGCGCAACGGCGGTTCGGACTCGGCGGAGTCCAGGCGGGCCAGCAGCAGGAGGTCGTCGAGCAGCACGCTCATCCGCGACGCCTCGGACCGCAGCTTCTCCAGGTGCTTCTCGCGTTCGCCCGGCTCGTTGGCCGCCGCGTACTTGAAGAGGTCCGCGTAGCCGCGCAACGACGTGAGCGGCGTCCGTAGCTCGTGTGAGGCGTCGGCGATGAAACGGCGCAGACGTTGTTCTGCGGCCGTGCGTGCGGCCAAAGAAGAGTCGATGTGCGCGAGCATCTTGTTGAACGCCTCGCGCAGCTCCTCGACCTCCACGCCGCCGCCCCGGCCGTCGACGCGCACGGCGAGATCACCGGAGTCGGTCAGGTCGTGCGACGAGATGTCGTGCGCGGTGTCGGCCATGTCGGACAACGGCTGCATGCCCTTGCGGATCAACGCCTGCCCGCCGACGACCAACGCGACCAGGGCGGCCAGGAACGCGATCACGCCGACCGTGATGAGCTGCGAGATCGTGCCGTCGCGGTCGTGCATCGGGGCCGCGCTGACCACGATGTACTCGTCCTTGATCACCTGGCACGCGCGCAGCCGGAACTTGCCCTCGTCGCGCAGGTACTCGGTCTCGAACTTGTCGGCGTTCAGGGCCTGGCGGGCGAGGGCGTCGAAGTCCTCGCGCTCGGGCGGCAGCTGGTCGCCCGGCTGCGGCTGGACGTCGCCGTTCTCGATCTTGTAGACGACCGCGAACCAGTCCGGCGGGATCTTGGTGATCGTGCCGTTGTACTCCAGCTCCTTGACCGAGCCCTGCTGGCTGATGATCATCTGGTCGTCCAGGCGGCGGTCGAGGAAGTCCTTCATCGACGTGACCATGACCCAGCCGACGATCACGAACACCGTCAGCGCCAGCGCGCCGAGGCCCAGGGCGAGGCGCGTGCCCAGCCGCCAGTCGCGGACGGGCTTCAAGCGGAACTTCATCGTGGACTCACTCTGCTGCTCGGCGGAGCACGTACCCCACACCGCGCACGGTGTGGATCAACGGCTCGCGGCCGTCGTCGAGCTTGCGGCGCAGGTGCGAGATGACGAGTTCGACGACGTTCGACCGTCCGCCGAAGTCGTACTCCCACACGTGGTCGAGGATCTGCGCCTTGGTCAGCACCGCCGGGGAGCGGCGCATCAGGTACCGCAGCAGCTCGTACTCGGTCGGCGTCAACGTCACGAGCTTGCCGCCACGACGGACCTCGCGGGTGTCCTCGTCCATCACCAGATCGGACACCTTCAGCACCGACCGCTTCCACGACGGACCGGTCGAGCGGCGCAACACGGCCCGAAGACGCGCCATCAGTTCTTCGACCGAAAAAGGTTTCACGAGGTAGTCGTCGCCGCCCCGAGTGAGTCCCGCCACCCGGTCCGCGGTGCCGTCACGGGCCGTCAAGAAGACCACGGGGACCATCGCCCCGGCCGCCCGCATTCGATCTAGAACGGTGAATCCGTCCAGGTCAGGCAGCATGAGGTCAAGCACGACGATGTCGGGTTGGAACTCGGCCGCCTCTCTCAACGCGTCCTCGCCGTTGAGTGCGGTCGCGGCCTGCCAGCCCTCGTACCGGGCGACCGTCGCGACCAGGTCAGCGATGTGCGGCTCGTCATCTACGACGAGCAATCGAACCGAGTTCCCCTTGTCCACGTGCTCATGGTGCGTCACCTGGTGGCCCTCGCGCTCGATCGACAGGAACTCGACAGCGCGTGCAAAGGGGAGCCACAGCTCGACAGCTGAGGATCGACACCGACCGACCGAGACCGCCCGACCGAGGAGCCCGCCGTGACGACCACCCTGCAGCACCCCGTGCGATCGGCTCCGGCCGGCCGCGCGACGCCGCACAAGGTGCTGGCCAAAGCCGGCCTGTACGTGTTCCTCCTCGCCAACGCGGCCTTCGTGACGTACCTGTTCAACGCGGCCGGCGTGGGGTCCAACAAGCTGATCAACTTCGGCAGACTAGCCGGGCTCTACGGCGCGCTCGCCATGGCGTTCCAGCTGCTCCTGGTGGCGCGGCTGCCGTGGCTCGACCGCCGCCTGGGCATGGACAAGCTCACCGGCTGGCACCGCTGGGTCGGCTTCTCGATCTTCTGGCTGCTGATCGGCCACCTGGTCTTCATCGCGTTCGGCAACGCCGGTGACGAGGGCCCGATCGCCGAGGTCGTCCGGCAGGCGACCGAGCTCGAAGGCATCCTCCGCGCGCTGGTCGCGTGGGCGATCATCATGACCGTCGGCATCGTCTCGGCCCGGTTCGCGCGTCGCAAGCTCGCCTACGAGACCTGGCACTTCATCCACCTGTACACGTACGTGGCGATCTTCCTGGCGTTCTCGCACCAGGTCGCGGTGGGCAGCACGTTCCGCAAGTCGGCGCTCGCGACCGGCTACTGGTGGGGCCTGTGGGCGTTCGCGCTCGGGTCCGTCCTCGTCGGACGCGTGATCCTGCCGCTCTACCGCAACTGGAAGCACCAGTTCCGCGTCGCCGCTGTCGTGCCGGAGTCGCCGAACGTCGTCTCGGTCTACATCGAGGGCAAGGACCTGGACCAGCTCGGCGCCCGCGCGGGCCAGTTCTTCCTGTGGCGCTTCGTGACCAAGGACCGCTGGTGGCAGGCCAACCCGTTCTCGCTGTCCGCGGCGCCGAACGGCAAGTACCTGCGCCTGACCGCGAAGGCCCTGGGCACCGGCAGCGCGGACATCCGCAACATCAAGGTCGGCACCCGCGTGTTCGCCGAGGGCCCGTACGGCGCCTTCACGACCATGCACCAGACCAAGCCCAACGCACTGCTCGTCGCGGGTGGCGTCGGCGTCACGCCGGTGCGCGCGCTGCTGGAGGAGATCCGCGGCCACGTCGTGGTGCTCTACCGGGTCAGCGACCCGCGCGAGGCCGTGCTGCTGCGCGAACTCGAAGGCCTCGCCAGGGCCAAGGGCGCGGTGCTGCGCCTGGTCACCGGCTCGTCGAAGACCATCACCGCCAACGGCCCGTTGCTCGGCCCGGAGAACATCATCGCGCTGGTCCCGGACGTGCAGGACCGCGACGTGTTCATCTGCGGCCCCGGCGGCATGACCGGCGCGGTGATCAAGAGCCTGGACGAGCTGGGCGTGCCCGCCAACCAGATCCACGCCGAGCGCTTCGCGCTGGCCAACTGAAGGGGTTCGACGACGTGAAGTGGGCAATTCCCGTAGCGGTGCTCAGCGTGGCCGGTCTCGTTCCGGTCTGGCTCTACTCGCCCGGCGCGGCGCACGAGGGTGAGATCAACGAGGTCGCGGCCCCGCCGGCGCAGGAACAGCAGCAGACCGTTCCACCGGCCACCACCACCGCGCCCAAGACCACCGGCTCCGCGCCGAAGACGACCGGTTCCGCACCGCAGACCCAGCAGCAAACCCAGCAACAGCAGCAGAACCGCACGGTGTCCGGCCCCGCCGTGAACACCTCGGAAGGCACCGTCCAGGTGCAGGTGACGTTGCAGGGCAAGAAGATCGTCGACGTGAAGGCGTTGCGGGCCCCCAACTCCGACCCGACCAGGATGGCGCTGCCCCTGCTCAAGCAGTCGGCGCTGAAGGCCCAGAGCGCGGACATCGACACGGTGTCCGGCGCGACCGCGACCTCCGAGGGCTACAAGCAGTCGCTGCAGGCGGCCCTCGACGGGGCGAAGTAACCGTGTCCGTGCGGCGCGTCGAGCACATCATGGGCCTGCCGATCTCGGTGGACCTGCGTGACGGGGACGCCGCACTGGCCGAGCGGGCGTTCGCGTGGCTTCGCCAGGCGGACGCCCAGTTCTCGCCCTTCAAACCGGACAGCGAGGTGTCCCGGCTGGACCGGGGTGAGCTCACCAGGGATGAGCTCACCCCGGACCTGGTCGAGGTCCTCTCGCTGTGCGACTGGTACGAGCAGTCCACCGGCGGCGCCTTCACCGCACGGGTCCCGGGCCGCGGCCTCGACCCGTGCGCGGTGGTGAAGGGCTGGGCCGTGCAACGCGCGGCGGACATGCTGCGTGACGGTGGTGCCACGTCGTTCTGCGTCAACGCGGGCGGCGACGTCGTCGTGTCGGGCGAGCCGGAACCCGGAAAGCCTTGGCGCGTAGGCGTTCGCCACCCGGACCTCGCCGATCAGCTATCAGTCGTGCTCGGTGTGCGCGACGGAGCTGTTGCCACGTCAGCGTTGTACGAACGCGGCCAGCACATCCTGGACGGCCGTACCGGTCGGCCGGTCACGGGAATTCTTTCGGTCACTGTTTTCTCCGACGACCTCGCGATCGCGGATACCACTGCCACAGCAGCGTTTGCGCTGGGCAGGGACGGAATCGAGTGGGCGGCCGAGCAGGAAGGCTGCGAGGTCTTCATCGTCGACGAAGATCGTCAGGTGTACTCGAGCCCTGGACTTCCCGTACACATCTGTTAACATGCCCGCCCAACGGAGCTTTGACTCCGGGGCACGTTTCTCGTTGATCAAGAGCTGGATCGGAACTCGCGCTCGGGGCGAGACCCGGCCTGCTGTTGACCAACAACTCGTGCGGAACAGCCCGCCGTTGAGCGAATTCGGGAGCGCTCTCCGGCGGGCTCTTCCTGTTTTCTAGGCGTAGCGGTCTTCGTTGAAGTCCAGGTTCACCGCGGACATGCCCAGGTCGCGACCCATCGCGTCCAGCACGTCCACCATCTCCAGCCCCATCAGCCAGTCCCGCGGCAACGCCTCGGTCCCGTGCAACGCACCGAGAACATTCCCGGTCAACGCCGCCGTCGCATCGCTGCCACCGGAGTGGTTGGCCGAGGCCCGCATCGCGTCCACGAACTGCGAGGGCTTCGGATGCGTCAGCACCGTGTAGACCGCGATGGCCAGAGCCTCAGGCCCGGTCCACCCGCTCCCGAGCCGATCAACCCGCACCGGCGCCGACCCGTCGTGCTCCTCGGCCAACACCACAGCACGCGTCAAAACAGTCGCCGTATAGGTGTCATCGCGCAAAACCCGCCCGATGACCTGGTCGATCGCCTCACGCAACGGCCGAGCCTTCACGGCCAGCAGGTGGACCAGCAACGCCAGAGCGCCACCCGACACCCACCCGCCGGTGCCACCGTGCGTCAGAGCGGCGAACCGGCACCCGAGGTCGTAGGCGATCGCCGCGGAAGGAGCGAACCCGGCCGGCGCGGTGCGCGTGACCCCGTTGCAGCCGGACGACTCGTTGTGCGGGTTCTCCGGAGTGGACGGTGTCTCGGCGGCCAGCGCGCGCAGGCACGTCAGCCCGGGAGAGCGGCTCTCGTACAGCCGTTCGTCGGCCAGCAGACCGACGGAACCGCGTTCCGGCGCGGGCTGCTGTTGGGTGACGAGCCAGCGGCGGTAGCTGTGCCAGACCATCTCGGACGGTTCCCACTCGCCGGTCCGCTTGCCGCGCACCCAGGCGCGCAGATAGCCGTCGGCGGTGAACAAGGTCAACTGGGTGTCGTCGGTGAACAACGCTGGCTTGGGTGGGCCCAGCACGCCCTCGGGTCCGTGTTCGCGCTGGATGTCGGCCCAGCCGAGGTACTGCACGGGGGCTCCGAGCGCATCACCGAGAGCGCCGCCGAGAAGGCACCCGGCGCCGCGGTCCACCACGGAATTCCTGTCTCGCGGCACGTGTGAACAGTAGCGTCCCGCGAAGTCGGGCCGAACTTGTATCTGAGACACCGGCTTGCACACCTTCTGAAGTGACGAGGTCAGCGCACTTGAGGAGGGGCATGCGGAGCAAAACCGGACTCGAGTTCGGCGTGCTCGGTCCACTCCAGGTGCTCGCGGACGGACGGCTCGTGCAGCTCGGCCGTCGCGGCATGCGCGGACTGCTCGCCATGCTGGTGGTGGAGGCGAACCGACCCGTCTCCATCGACCAGATCGTGGACGCGCTGTGGACGGACACGCCTCCGGCCACGGCGCGGACGATCGTGCACGGGTACGTGTCGCGGCTGCGCAAGGTGCTGGAGGAGTCCGATCCCGCGGGCTCCGCGACGATCCGCACCACGCCGACCGGGTACCAGCTGACCGTCGATCCGTGGCGTCTCGACCTGCACCGCGCCAGGCAGCTCGTGGCGTCTTCTCGCGGCAAGCCCGCCGCCATCAGGGCGGGCTTGCTGCGCGAGGCGTTGGGTCTGTGGCGCGGACCGGTGCTCTCCGACGTACCGGGTGACCCGATGACCTCCGACCTCGAAGAGCTGCGGCTGTCGGCGCTGGAGGAGCGCATCGACGCCGAGCTCGAGCTCGGCCGCCACCTGGAACTGGTGGGCGAGTTGCGCGGCCTCTGCACCGAGTACCCGTACCGCGAACGCCTGGTCGCGCACAGCATGCGCGCGCTCTACCGGTCCGGGCAGCGGGCCGACGCGCTGGAGGCCTACCAGCGGTTCCAGCGCCGGGCCGTCGACGAGGTGGGCATCGACCCCGGTCCGCAGCTGCGGGCGTTGCACGAGCAGGTGCTGCGCGACGACCCGTCGTTGAGCGTGATCGGACCGGTCGAGTCGCGGCCCGTCGCACCCCGCGCCGGGATCGTGGCGCCCGCGTTGCTGCCGGCGTCCGCGTCGAGGCTGTTCGGTCGCGACGACGACCTGATGTGGCTCGACACCATCGTGACCGCGCGGAACCTGCTGGCCACGACCGTGATGGTGCTGACCGGTCCGCCCGGGGTCGGCAAGAGCGCCCTCGCGATCACGTGGGGGCACGAGAACTCCGAGATGTTCCCGCACGGCGTGCTGTTCGCGTCGCTCGGCGACCAGGAACCCGGCGAGGTGCTGACCCGGTTCCTGGTGGCGCTGGGCGTGCCCGCGGACGGCGTGCCGGTCGGCGTCGAGGACCGCGTCGGGCTGTACCGCTCGCTGCTCAACCGCCGCCGCGTGCTGGTCGTGCTGGACGACGCGACGTCGTTCGAGCAGGTCCAGCCGCTGCTGCCGCCGGGTTCGGGCTCGGTGGTGGTCGTGACGTCGCGCTCGCAGATGGAACGCCTCGTCGTCACCAACAGCGCCCGCGTGCGCAAACTCGGGCCGTTGGAGGACGAACCGGCCCGCGCGCTGGTCGACGACGTGCTGGGCAGGCCGTTGTCCGAGGAGGACCCGGTCGCGTCCAAGAAGCTCGCCGAACTGTGCGGCGGACTGCCGCTCGCGCTGCGGGTCGCGGCCGCGAAGCTCGTGATCAGTCCCGAGTGGACCGTCGACGAACTGGTGGGGGAGCTCGCCGACGACGGGCAGCGGTTGCGCGGCCTCGACCTGCCCGAAGCAGGCGTCGGGGTGTCGCGGGCGCTCGACCTGTCGACCCGCGACCTGCCGGAGGAGCTCGGCGAGGTCTTCCAGTCCGTCGGCATGGCGCCCGGTCGCTGGATGTCGTCGCACGCCGTCGCCGCGCTGACCCGCACGCAGGTCGAGGCGGCGCGGTCGCGGCTCGCGCAGCTCGTCGGGGTGAACCTGCTGGTCGAACCGTGGCCGGACGGCTTCACGATGCACGAGCTGGTGCGCCTGTACGTGCGCGGCGCCGGACGGCCGGACCTGGATTCGTTGCGGCGCCTGGTGAACTACTACCTCGTCGCGTGCGACCACGTCCGCCGGGCGATCCGACCGGCGCGGGACGGGCTGGACTTCGCGTTGGGGGACAACGGTTCCACGGCGTTGCCCGCCTTCGAGGACCCGGTCGACTGGTTCGACCAGGAGTGGCCCAACATCGTCGCGGTCGTGCACGCGTCCGCCGAACGAGGCCTGCACGACCAGGTGTGGCAGCTCGTACGGCTGTTGCACCACTACGCGACGGTGCGCGCGCTCACGGGGGAGTGGGTGGCGCTGGTCGGGTTCGGTCTGGCCGCGGCCGAGGTGACGGGGAGCCGCCTCGGCCAGGTCCTCATGCTGGACACGACCTACACGACGAACGCCCGGCTCGGCAGGCCCGTCCTGCTGCCGGACGCTCGTCGTGCGCACCGGATCGCGGTCGAACTCGGCGAACGCCAGTACCTCGTGCTGACCCTCGCCCAACTCGCCGACGTGCTGTTCCGCCTGCAACTGCACGACGAGGCGTTGCTGCACTTCTGGGAGTCCGTGCAGCTCGCGCAGCAGTCCGGTGACGTCGTCGGCGAGGCGCACGGGCTGAACAACGTGGCGCAGGTCGAGCAGGCTCGCGGGCACGTCGACGTGGCGTTGCGGCACCAGGCCCACGCGGTCGAGGTGTACCGGCGTTCCGGCGACAACGTGGCGTTGATCCGCGGCCTCGCCAACCTGGCCGAGCTCCACCTCGAAGCCGGGGCGCTCGACCGGGCCGAGACGCTGGCCCGTCAGGTCGTCGACCAGGCCGCCGTCGCCGAGGTGACGTACCTGGAGGGCTTCGGTCGGCACGTGCTCGGCGGGGTGCTGCTCCGGCGGGCGGAACGGGTTGCTGCACAAGCGGAATTGACGGAGGCGCTGCGCCTGTACGCGCAGGTCAACTCGGCGCGCGCGGTCGAGGTGCGGGCCGCTTTGGACACTCTCTCGTCCGAGGTTTAGTCAGCGTTTAGTCGTCTGGTCCCAAAGCATGGGATGTTGGACCAGCAGGTTGCCGAGTGGGGGATTACCGAGGGGGTAAGGCGACCTGCTTCTGGAGGGCCCGACCGGCATTCGGGGGAGAGTGCCGGTCGGGCTTTCCGCTTTCTCAGCTCGTCACTTGCTGACGCAGGTCTCGTCACCGCGGCGCGCGACGGGCAGCAGTTCGGGACGCTTGGGCGCCAGGCCGTCCCCCATCGACTCGCCCCGCAACGTGCGGCCGATCCACGGCACCACGTGCTCGCGCGCCCACTTCAGGTCGGCCTTGCGCTGGGTGACCCAGTCGGCCTCTTCGAGCGCGGGCCA
Organism: Lentzea sp. JNUCC 0626; assembly: GCF_043632865.1. NCBI lineage: Bacteria > Bacillati > Actinomycetota > Actinomycetes > Pseudonocardiales > Pseudonocardiaceae > Lentzea > Lentzea sp. JNUCC 0626. The sequence goes on along the minus strand of NZ_CP171635.1, from coordinate 6,761,837 downwards.
CGGCTCGTTCCACGAGTGGTCGTCGACGAGTCCGAGCACCTCGGCGGCCTTCAACGCGACCCGCTGGTGCCCCTCCGGCGAGAGGTGCAGCCGGTCGGCGCTCCACGCGCGACGGTCGTGCAACGGGTGCATGGCCCACAGGTCGACCATCCGGCAGTGGTAGCGCTCGGCGATCGACCACAGGTGCGTGTTGTAGATGGCGACCTTGCCGCGGATGCTGCGCAGCAACGGGGTCGACCGGGTGTCGAAGCCGGTGAAGATCACGACGTCGGCACCGGTGGCGCGCAGGTCGGCCACGGCCACCTCGTACACCTCGGCCAGCGCGTCCGGGTCGCTGTTGGGCAGCATGATGTCGTTGCCACCACCGCAGAACGTCACCAGGTCCGGCTTGAGCGAGATCGCGAGCGACACCTGGTCGTCGATGATCTCCTGCAGCATCTTGCCCCGGACGGCGAGGTTCGCGTACCGGAACTCCGGCGCCTGCTGGGCGATCATGCCGGCCAACCGGTCGGCCCAGCCCATGTAGGTGTCCCCCGGGCCCGGGTCGTCCATGCCCTCGGTGAAGCTGTCCCCCAGGGACACGAGACTGTTCCATCGCAGCAGCACAACATCCCCCTATCTCCGTGCGACGTGCCTGCCTGACGACCGCCCCCGGGCTCCCGTCCGAAGGCGACTAGTTAGCATGCACAACGAACCCGTGGTTACGCCACCGTCGGTTATTTCATCGTAAGTTTCGTCGCAGTAGGTGACGATTCTTTTACCACTCGATTGAGGGAAGCTGGAGGGCGTTCCGCGAGGTTCGCCGGGTTGGGTCGCTACCTTCTGCCGGGTGCGTTCTGGTTTGCCCCTTCCGTACCTTTCCCTCGGTGTCGCGCTTCTCACAGCCGCCGCACTGGCCACCGCGGTCCTGAGCGACCCGCCGGGAGGTGGGATCACCCCGCCTCCGCATTCCAATCCCGTCGTGACACCCCGGACGGGCGTGCCCGTTCCGCCGCAAGTGGAAAACCCCCGCAGCGACCTCGGCGCGTGAGGTCGCTGCGGGGGTTGTCGGGCCTTTCCGGATGGACGCCGCCGCCGGTCTTGTCCACCCGGAAAGGTGCTCTTGGGGACCGTCTCAGTGCTTGTGGGGACCGTCTCAGGGGGCGCCGCCGCCGATCTACCCCCTGAGACGGGTTCCGTGAACGGCGCTAGCCGCTCACCGCCACGGCCGGCGCGGGCGCCGGCTCGTGGTCGTTGTAGGCCGAGCGCAGCCTCAGCTCTGCGCTCGGCGAGGCCCCGATGTGGTCGAGGCCGAGGAGTGCCGCACCCACCACGGGCGGGACGTCGACCAGGCGGACCTGGGCGAGCGGTGCGACTTCCAGGATCTGCTGACGAACCGGGCCCACGACGACGTCTCCGGTGTGCGTCAGCACGCCACCGCCGAGCACGACGTCGACGGGCTCGTTCATCAGGTCGAGCTTGCGCATCGAGACGGTGGACAGCAGGACGATCTCCTCGATGAGGCGGTCGACCTGGGCCAGCGCGACCTCGTCACCCTGCGCCGCGACCTCGAAGACCAACGGGCACAAGGCGTGCGGGTCGAGTTCGATCTCCTCGAAGTGGATCTTCTCCACGACGTTGAAGATCGACGACTCGCCGTAGTGCGCGAGCAACGCGTCCAGCAGCAACGTGGGCTTGCCGCGGCCGTCCTCGGCGCGCACGGCGTGCCACAACGCGTCGTTGCCGAGCTGGCCACCGCCACCCCAGTCACCCGAGATCGCGCCCAGGGCGGGGAAGCGGTGCGTCCGTCCGTCGCGTGCGACACCCACGGCGTTGATGCCTGCACCGCAGACGACCGCCACACCCCCAGCGGCGGCGGTCCCCGCGCGCAACAACGCGAACGTGTCGTTGCCGACGAACGTCGTCTTGGACCAACCACGCTCGATGATCGCCCGCGTCAGGTCCTTCTCCTCGCGGGGCAGATCGGCCCCGGCGAGGTAGGCGGACGTGTGCGTGGCGATCGGCTCGTCGGGGGACAGTCCCGCCTGAGCTGCGGCCTCGCGTGCCAGTCCCTCGAACACGTCGAGTCCGCGCTTCATGCCCACTGTCTGGGGCGGGGCACCGGGCCCGCGCACCTGCGCGAGCACCTTGCCGTCCGCGTCCACCAGGAGCACCGCGGTCTTGCTGTTCCCGCCGTCGATGGCGAGCACCCGGTCGGTCATCGTTGTCAGTTTCCCTTCACCCACGGCAGCAGATCGCGGTTCTGCGCGATCAGCTCGTCGGCCAGCTGGTCCGCGATGGCGTGCTGGCCGATCAGCGGGTGCGCGAGCAGCGCGTTCGCCACTCGGTCCCGGCCGCCGTGCTTTGCGGCTTCCAGAGCCAGGTACTCGTACGCGGTGACGTGCGAGATCAGGCCGGAGATGGACGGTTCCACGGGACGCACGGGCAGCGCCTTGCCGCCGTTCGCGTCCACAGTGGACGAAACCTCGATCACGGCGTCGTCGGGCAGGAAGGGCAGCGAGCCGTTGTTCTGCACGTTGACCACGTGCTTCTCCGCGCCCTCGCCACCGGTCAGCGCGTGCACGAGCTGCACGGCCGCCTCGGAGTAGTACGCGCCGCCGCGCTGCGACAGCTGCTCCGGCTTCGTCACGACCGACGGGTCGCCGTAGATGTCGAGCAGTTCCTTCTCAACGGCAGCGACAACTTCCGCACGAGGCGGAGATTCCAGCTGCTTCTTCACGACGGCGTCGTGGTTGTAGAAGTAGTTCAGGTAGTACGACGGCACCATGTTCAGGCGCCGCATCAGCTCGCCGTCGATGCCGATGTGCTCGGCCAGCCCCTCGACGTGCTTCTCGAGCAGCTCGGGCAACCGGTCGACGCCGTCGACGTACACGCCGCGTTCCCACGTGAGGTGGTTGAGACCCACGTGCTCCAGCTCCACCGAGGACGGGTCCACGCCGAGCAGCGCGGAAGTCCAACGTTGGAACGTGATCGCGACGTTGCACAGGCCGATCGCCTTGTGCCCCTCCTGGAGCAACGCGCGCGTCACGATGCCGACCGGGTTCGTGAAGTTCACGATCCACGTGTCGGGCCCGGCCAGCCGCCGCACCTTGTCGGCGATGTCCAGGACCACCGGCACGGTCCGCAGGGCCTTGGCGAGGCCTCCCGCGCCGGTGGTCTCCTGGCCGACGCACCCGCAGGTGAGCGGGAACGTCTCGTCCGAGGCACGCGCCTTCTGTCCGCCCACCCGCAGTTGGAGGAGAACAGCGGACGCGCCCTCGATGCCTTCTTCGAGCGACGAGGTGGTGCGCACCTTCGCCGGGTGACCCGCGTGCTCCAGCAGGCGCTGGCTGAACGGGCCGACGATGCCGAGGCGGTGCTGGTCCGGGTCGACGAGGACGATCTCGTCCACCGCCAGGCTGGTGCGACGGCCGGCGATGCCGTCGATCAGCTCCGGTGTGTAGGTGGACCCGCCACCGACGACGGTGAGTTTCATCCTTTTACTCCCGTGAACGTGATGCCCTTGACGAACGACTTCTGGGCGAAGACGAAGAGGATGACGGCCGGGATCATCGTCAGGAACGTGACGGCCATCGAGGAGTTCCACTGCACGATGTGCATGCCCTTGAACGTCGCCAGCGCCAGCGACAACGTCCACTGCTCCTTCACCTCACCGGTGTAGAGCAACGGCCCGAAGTAGTCGTTCCAGGTGAAGAGGAAGCAGAACAGCGCGGTCGCCGCGATGCCCGGCTTGGCCATCGGCACGATGATCCGCACCAGCGCCTGGAACTCCGAGCAGCCGTCCACCCGCGCCGCGTCCACATAGGACTGCGGGATGGTCAGCATGAACTGGCGCAGCAGGAAGATGCTGAACGCGTCGAACAGGAAGTACGGCGCGATCAACGGCACGAGCGAGCCGGTCAGGCCCAGCGACGACCACGTGTCGTACAGCGGCACGGCGACGACCTGCGGGGGCAGCATCATGGCGCCGATGACGAGGATGAACGCGATGTTCCGGCCGCGCCACTTCAGCTTCGCCAGCGCGTAGGCCGCCGGGATCGACGAGATCAGCATGCCCGCGGTCGCCAGCAGCGAGTACGTGAGGCTGTTGATCAGGTACTGGAAGAGCGGCGCCTTGTCGAAGACCTCGACGAAGTTGCCCCAGTGCCACTCGCGCGGCCACAGGTCGGCGGTGAACGCCTGGTCGTCCGACATCACCGCGGTGAGGAAGACGAACACCACGGGGGTGGCGAACATCAGGCCGAGAGCGAGGCCGAGTGCGTGGGTCGCGACCCAGTTCAGCATCGCGCCGACGTTCATCTTGCGGCGCGGCTGCTCGGGCTCCGCGGGGACGTCGACCGGTGGTTTGGTCAGCGTGGCGGTCATGCTCCCGGACCCCCTTCCTCAGCGGTGGAGTTCTTCCGCATCCGCTGCACCAGCACGATGGTGACGGCGAACGAGATGATGAACAGGACCGTGGCCATGGCGGCCGCGTAGCCCATGTCGAAGTAGCGGAAGCCTTGCGTGTACAGGTAAACCGGGAACGTCAGCGTGGAGTTGTCCGGGAAACCGAGATATTTGGTCGATCCCGTCGCGTCCGCCGCTCCCGAGGCCGCTGAACCCGCTACGACAGCCTGTGTGAACAGCTGCAGGGCGAGGATCACCGAGTTCACGATGCCGAAGAGCAGCACCGGGGAGATGGTCGGCAGCGTGACGTGCCACCAGCGCCGGATCGGGCCGGCGCCGTCGAGTTCGGCCGCCTCGTACTGCTCCTGCGGCACGTCGAGGATCGCCGCGAGGATGATGATCATCAGGTCGCCGGAGATCCACAGCATGATCGCCGTGATGCCGGGGCGGGACCACGCCGGGTCCGCGAACCACAGCGGCGAGTCGATGCCGAACCAGCCGAGGACGCTGTCGAGCGGGCCGCCGTTGGGACGCATCACCATGAAGAACACGAGGGTGGCGGCCACCGGCGGTGCCAGCGAAGGCAGGTAGCAGAGCGTCCGGATCAAGCCGACGCCCGACTTCAGACGAGCGATGACCGATGCCACGCCCAGCGCGAACACCGTCCGCGCGATCGTGAGCACCACGACGAACCAGAGCGTGTTCGAGATCGCCTTGATCAGCAGGGGATCCTTGAACATGAACTCGTAGTTCGCCAGGCCGTTGAACTCCGGCGCGTTGATCAGGTCGTACTTCGTGAAGCTGAAGATGACCGTGGCGATCAACGGGTACACGAAGAAGATGGCGAAGCCGATGATTGCCGGGGCCATGAACCCGAGCACGGCGAGACGGTGGCGGGCACGAGCCCGCCCCCTGCCGGGGGCGGGTCGGGCGCCGAGCGTGGCGGTCATCTGGCGAATCCCTTACTTACCGCTCTTGGCGATCAGGTCGTCGATGTTCTTGTCGACCTCGGCGAGGCCCGCCTTCAGGTCGGGAACCTTGCCTGCCTGGTAGGAGATCGAGAAGTCCGTGACGGCCTTGATGTGCGCGTCACCGATCGGGGTGACCGGGTTGCCCTTGAGCTTGTCGCTCTTGGCCAGGTCGATGAACGTCTTGAACTGCTCGTCCACCTCGAGCTTGGGGCTCTCCATGGCGGCCTTGGTGCTCGGGACGTTCTTGATGGCGTTCGACAGGTTGACGATCGTGTCGGTGTCGAACGTCAGGTGCTTGATCAGCTCCCACGCGGCGCCGGGGTTCTTGGCGCCCTTGGGGATGCCCATGATCGTGCCCGTGGTGAACGCGGTGCCGTACGCGGCGTCCTTGCTGGTCGGGAACGGCGCGGTGCCGAACTTGATCTGCGGCGCCTGGGCCTTGAGGAACGCGGTGCGGTACTCACCGTCGATCATGATCGCGATCTTGCCCTGGTGGAACGCGTGGTCGGCCGAGTACTCCTGGCCGAGACCGGCGCGGAACCGCTCGAGGGCGTCGTAGCCGTAGAAGTCGACGAGCTTCTTCTGGAAGGTCATCATCTCGGTGAAGCCGGCCGAGCTCGCGAGCGAGGACTTGCCGTCCTTCTCCCACTCCGCACCGAACGTCGGCGCGAGGATGGTCGGGCGGTTCGCGTAGAAGCCCATCGTGGGCAGGTAACCCGCGACCTCGATGTCACCGTTCGGCGCCTTCTTGGTCGCCTTCACGGCCGCGTCGTACAGCTCGTCGAGCGTCTTCGGCGGGGCCGTGATGCCGGCCTCGGCGAGCTTGTCCTTGTTGTAGTACATGGCGTACACGTCGGTGAGCATGGGCATCGCACAGCGGTTGCCCTTGTACTCGGTGTACTGCTGAACCGCCGGGGTGAGCTGGTTCAGGTCGACCTTGTCGCGGTCGATGTAGGACTTCAGCGGCTGGAACGCCCCGGAGGAGCAGAACTGGCCGATGTTGTCCGTGGTGAACGACAGCGCGACGTCCGGCGTGTTGCCCGACCGGATACCCGCGGTGATCTTGTCGTCGTCCTGCGAGCCCTCGTGCTTGATCTCGATGTTCGGGAACTTCTGGTTGAACGTCTTGAGGGCCTTCGTGACTTCTTCGTACTCGCGGTCGGAGTAGTTGCTCCAGACCGTGAGGGTGAGCTTGTCGTCCTTGCCAGGAGCAGCTGCGGCGTCAGAGTTGGCGCCACCACCCTTGCCCGCCGCACATGCGGTGAGGGTCAGCGCTGCGGCGACACAGAGCAAGGCAGCACGGGTGTGCTTGCGCATGTGCACTCCTTCTCGATCAACGTGGGGACCCGGCGACCACAGGGCCGCGGAATGGAGCCGTGGTGGCGGCCGGGAGGCCGAAAACCTGTTCGCGTGCCACGGCCAGGGCCGAGTGCAGTGCGCCGCTGCGCACCGGTTTCCCGGTCACCAAGGCCAGCTGAATAGGTGTTCGCGGCACCACCAGTTGCCGCAGTTCCGCGGCAACGAGGTCGTTCAGCGTGATTCCGCCTGCCTGGGCGATGTCGCCGGACAGGAGGATGAGTTCCGGGTCGAGCACCGCGACGACGCTAGCCACGCCCGTGGCTATGCGCTTGGCGAGATCGGCCATGAACTCACGGCCCGCAGGACCCGCAGCCAACGCCTTGCGCACGGCCCCGTGGCCGTTGCGCGCGGCGAGCCCGTGGGCGCGTGCGAGCTTGCAGATCGCTGTACTGCTGAGCAGCTCTCCGAACGTGCCGCCGGAGCGGTCCGTGTCGGTGTCGGCCGCCGCGCGGTCCGGGATCATGAGCCCGTCGATCTCGCCCGCGCCACCGGAAGCACCGCGCAGCAGCGTTCCGTTGACGACGACGGCGGCACCGACGAGGTCCGCGGGCCAGATGACGACGAAGTCGCGCACCTCGGTGGCCCGTCCGGCGACCATTTCTTCCAGCGCGACCAGGTTGACGTCGTTCTCGACGCTCACCGAGGTCGCGAGCTGCTCCCGCAACTGGCCGGGCATGTCGAAATTGCTCCAGCCGGGCAGATGTGGTGCGTAGGCGAGCTCACCGTTCGCGGGGTTCACCGCTCCCGGACAGCCCACCACGACGTGCAGCAGCTGGTCGGCGCTCAGGCCCGCTTGACCGCAAGCCTTGCCGACCGCGCTCACGAACGCCTCCAGCACGCCGTGCTTCGCGGGCATCGGGGCCTTGTGCTCGGTGAGCACGGCCCCGGAGATGTCCGCGATGGCGATGTCGACCGTCTCGGGGGTGAGATCGACAGCGGCGATGTGCGCAAGCGCCCCGTTGACCGACCACAGTTGAGCCCTCGGCCCGCGTCCACCACCACGAAGTCCGTTGCGGACCACCGTGTCGGCGTCTTCGAGACGCGTGAGCAGCTGTGCGGTCGCCGGCTTCGAAAGACCGATCAGGCCTTCCAACTCCGACCTGGTCAGCGGCCCGTTGCGCAGCAGAGCCTCGATGGCTGCGCGGTCGTTGATCTCCCGCAGCAGTCGTGGGCTTCCGGCACGCATTAGGTCCGCTCCTGTCTGTTAACTTTCCAGACGATTTCGGGCAACGGTAGTGACGCCGTTCACTCGGGTCAATCCCCGATACGGGTCCGTTACCTGACTTAGGTTCACCTAAGGCACCCTGGAACCATGACGGACGTGCGCCAGGAGTCGCTCGCATCACTGCTAGGAGGCCGAGGCGGCGCCCTCGACGCCTCCCTGCCACCCCTGGCGTTCGTGGCGGGGTGGCTGATCTGGGGTCACTCGATCGGCGCAGGGGCCATCGCGGCCGTCCTGTGCGGCGTCGTGATCGCGGTGGTGCGGTTCGTGCGCGGCGGCAAACCCCGCGCCGTCGTCTTCTCGGTCCTGGCCGTCGTGGCCGCGTCGCTGGTCGCCCTGTACACGGGCCGCGCCGAGGACTTCTTCCTGATCCAACTGCTGTCCAACGTGGCGTCCGCGCTGGCTTGGGCGGGCTCGATCGCCATCCGCTGGCCGTTGCTCGGCGTGGTCGTGGGCACGCTGCTGGGGCAGAAGACGCGGTGGCGGCGGGACCCTGACCTGCTGCGCGCGTACTCCGTGGCGTCGTGGCCGTGGGTCGGGCAGTACGTGCTGCGGGTGGCCGTGTTCACGCCGTTGTGGCTGGACGCGCAGGTCTACTGGCTCACGGCGGTGAGGCTCGCGCTGTCCTGGCCGTTGCAGATCGTCTGCATCCTGGTGTCGGGGTGGATGCTGAAGCGGGCGCTGCCGGACGACCACCCGGGGTTCCGGCACCCGAGGGTGCCGGAGACTGCCCCTTAGGACAACGTCAGGCGGAGGAACGCCGACCAGGCCTCTGCGGACACCGGGAGGTGGGTCGCCGGGGCCTTGCTGTCGCGGATGCCCACGCCTTGGCCGATCTCAATGCAGTTGTTGCTGCTACCGCTGTAGCTGCTCTTCCGCCAGGCGGTCATTGCAGGCCCTCCAAGACGTTGTCGATCACCGCCCTCGATTCTTCCTCGCTCAGCGCGACGTTCGCGAGCGCCGTCAGGATGTTCTCGTGGACCTTGATGGTCTCGGGGTCGTCGAAGAAGAGGCAGTAGTTGACGCTGTCGGCGTAGACAACGGGCGGGTATTTCGGGAACTTCATCAGGCAGAAGTCGCCGCAGGTTCCCGCGTGCACGCCTGCGGACCGCGGGACGATCCGGATGCTGACGTATTTCCGCACCGAGATCCTGAGCAGGTGCGCCAATTGTTCGCGCCACACCTCGATGCTGCCGACCGGGATCTCCAGTGCTTGTTCGTGGATGAGGAACACGAACTTCCGGCCGGGTTCCAGCACGTCGGCGCGAGCCGCTCTGGCGGCGGCGACCTTGGGGACGTCCGCAGCCTCGATCACCGGCGAGCACTCGGTGACGACATAGCCGTAGTCCAGCGTCTGCAGGAGGCCTGGCACGAGAATCATCGACCACGTGATGACCTCGTTGGCGATCTGCTCGTGCTCGATGAGGGTGCGCACCTGGTCGGGCACGCCGTTCGGGGGCATCTGGAGCCAGGCGCTGCCGCACTCCCTGAACAGCTCCAGGAGGTGTTCGCGTTCCTCGACGGTGGCGTGGCAGTAGCCGAGCAGCAGAATGACGTCGGCCTCGGACACGCCGCCCTTGCCGAGCGTCATGTCCGAGATCTTGGCTTCCTGCCAGCCGAGTCGTTCCGCTAGTTCGCGGTGGGTGTAACCGGTTCTGGCGATGATGGCGCGCATCATGCCGCCGAACTCACGCCCCACCACGCTGGAGGATCTTTTGGGCATGTCGGAAAGCTAGGGCCGGAAAGTCGATCCCTGCCATTGTTTCCGGCCAAATGTGCCTGAAGGTAGGACGCATGGAGCAGCTCCATAATTCAGGTGATCTTCCCGGTAGGAGTACGAAAGCGCGTCCAATCAGGACTCCTTGCAGAACTCGCCGATCGGCAGGCCCACGTGACGTTGCTCGGTGGCGATGTGGCCGAGGAGTTCGTCGCCGGGGCGGAGTTCGGTGACGTTGCGGACCTTGCCTCCAGGGCCGAGGACGCGGACGTGCCAGTCGTCCTGGACCATCAGGTCGACCACGACGCCTTCCGGGGAGCGGGCGGTGATCGTGAGCATCGGGCGGGATTCCAGTTTGGCGCGGCCGACGGTGAGTTCGCGGGTGCGGCCGTCGGCGTTGACGGCGAGAACCTTGCTGCCGGAGCGAAGTTCCGAGAGGTAGTTCGTGCGGTTGGCAGGGCCGAGGACGTACGAGTGCAGCGCGCCCGCGTTCACCCGGAACGGTCGCGTCGGCATGTACGGCAACGGATGCGTTTCGCTGCAACACAAGACGAAGCCGGACGAGAACGAGCCGACGAGGATGCCTTCGTCCTCGGCGAAGTGCGAGGCGGTGTCGACGCAGACGCGGTCGCCCAAACCGTTGTGGGTCAACGCTTCCACGGTCAGCGTGGTCAACGTCAAAGGCTCGGACTTGACCTCCAGCAGCCGGGCGAGCCGGAACACGTCGGTCGCGTCGGTGGGGGCCATCAGCACGCCGTCGGAGCCGTGTTCCAGGCACTCCAGCACGATCGCGGCCTCGACCAGGTCGGTCACGACGGTGATCAGCTTGCCCGGAGCGCCGTGCGCGGCCGCGATCACGATCTCCAGCGGGATCTTGGTCGGGTCGGTGAACGCGACGACGGTGTGGTCGAGGCGTTCCGCTGCGGCACAGGCGAGTTTGAGCGTGCGGTCGTCGCTGACCGTCACGAACGCCGACCGCGACGGCAGCCGGTCGAGCGCGTCCTGGTCGTCCACCGGAACGACCACGACGTGCGGGCTCTCGACCTCCGAGCCGACCAGCACGCGGGTGATCGTGGGCGGGAGGTCGTCGAGCAGTGCGGGATCGTCGGCGACGACTCCGGCGACGCGGCTGTGCACGGCCGCGTCGATCACCGCGGTCCGGTGCTCGGTGGCGACGGTTCTGAGGTCGATCCAGGCGAACTTCACCGGTTCTCCAAGGCTGTCAGTGCGTGGATGAGGCCCGCGTCGGCCGGTGCGTGCACGATCGCCGCGAGTTCGGCGACCAGCGGCATCGGTGCCGGCGAGGTGAACACACGGCGTCCCACCGCGAGACCCGCGCACCCGGCCGCCATCGCGGCACGGGCATGGCCCGCGAGACTGGTCGTGGAAGCGGGACCACCAGCCACGACAACGGGAATCGGGGAGTTCGCGACGACGTCGGCCATGTCTTCGACCGAATGCGCGAGGTTGGTCTTGACGATGTCCGCGCCCAGGTCGGCGGCGATGTTGACGACGTGCGCGAGCAACGCCGGGTCGCGAGGATCGCTCACGCGAGGGCCGCGAGCGTAGGCCATCACGACCAGCGGGACGTTCCACGAGTCGCACGCCGCCGCCACCCTGCCGAGGTCGGTGAGCTGGCGCGGTTCGGTGTCGGAGCCGATGTTGACGTGCACGCTCACCGCGTCCGCGCCGAGCCGCAACGCCTCGTCGACCTCGCCGACGAGCACCTTGGCGTTGGCGTCGGCCATGTGCGCCGTGCCCGCGCTCAGATGCACGATCAACGCGCAATCACCCAGCACAGCGGGATCGACGGTGCGCACCCGTCCTTTGTGGACGATGACGGCGTCGGCGCCGCCCAGCACGACCGAGCGGACCAGTTCGTGCCACCGGTCGCGCGGCACCACCGGGCCGTCGGAAACGCTGTGGTCCAACGGCACGAAGAGATACCTGTCATCATTCGGACGGGAAAGCCGTCGCAGCCGCAACGCTTTCCTCATGGGCGCTCACCCCTCCGGCAGTCGTTTGGTGGCCAACAGCCTGAGGGAGCCCGCGCGTGCGGCGGCAGGTGTGAGATGCCGATAACTCACGAGTTATCGCCCTGATAGAGCAGTCTCGTTTACGACGACCACTGTGCGTTATCTGGTGACACCCGCGTGGCCGTGTTTGTGGTTCCTCAACTGCTTTAGGCTTCGTCAGTGCGAATGGAGCTGAGACATCTGCACGTGGTGCTGGCCGTGGCGCGGGCGGGAAGCATCAGCAGGGCCGCCTCCCAGCTGAAGATCGCGCAGGCAGGGCTGACCGCCCAGGTGCGCAGGATCGAGGCGGGTCTCGGCGGGCCGTTGTTCGTGCGCCGCACGGACGGTGTCGAGCTGACCGAACTGGGCCGCCACGTCGTGCTGCGGGCCCAGGACCTGGTCGAGCGCTTCGACGACCTGATCGTCACCTCGCACAAGCTCGCGCGTCGCACCGACTCCGGCATCCGCCTCGGGGGCGTGGTGGGGTCGCCGACGGCGTTGCTGGTCGGGGTCGTCCGCGAGATGTTGCCTGGCCTGCCGCAGACCACGCACATCGAACGCGGCGGCGACACCGTGCTGGAACTGGTGCGCACGGGGGAGCTGGACCTGGCGCTGGTGGTGGAGTTCCCGCGCAGCCCGTTGCGCTATCCCGAGGCGGTCGGCCTGCGCGGGGTGGTCACCGAACGCATGCTCATCGGCGTTCCAGTGGGGCATCGGCTCTCTGGGCGCAGCGAGGTGTTGCTGTCCGAACTCGCCGGCGAGGAGTGGGTGGTGCCGGACGAACACCACGGCGGACGGCTCAACCTCGACCTGGCGTGCGAGGCCGTCGGGTTCACGCCCCGCTGCGCGCACTTCGGCGTCGATCCCGCCGTGGCAGCGGATCTGGTGCGCTCGACCGGTGCGGTGGCGGGGTTCTTCACCGGCGACGAGGTGCCGGGCGTGCTGCTCAAGCCGATCATCGGCAACCCGTTGCACCGCAGGATCACGTTGGTGTGGAACGACGACGCCGCCGAACACGTGGACGACGTGCACGCCGGACTGCTCAGGGCGTACCACGAACGGATGCCGCACTCGGGCCGCCGACTGGCGTCATGAACGGTTGGGCCGCGGCGCGTCCGGCCCCAGGACGTCCACCGCCGCGAGCCACGCCGCCCCCGCCGCCCCCTCCGTCGCCATGATCACCTGAGCGTTGCACCGGGCGAGCAACTCTTGCTTGAGATGCGTGCCGACCGGCGTCTTGATCAGGCTGCCCACCAGCACGATCGGTGAGGTGTCGGCGGGTTCGCGGACGGCCGTGGCCGTGTCGGCGAGCAGCCGGGCCGCGTTCGCCACGATCGACAGCGCCTCGGGATCCCCGTGGTGGTAGGCCGAACTGACCAGCGGCGCGAACTTCGCCAGCGCGATCGGCGGCCGGTCGTTGACGGCGTTGATGAGCTGCCCGCGGTTCTTGGCCCCCGCCGCCGTCAGCACGGCGGTGGCGAGGCCTTCCAGCGGAGCGCCCAGGTCGAGGAGCTTCAACGTGGCCCGGACGGCCTCGCGGCCCAGCCAGAACGCCGACCCGTCGTCGCCGATCAGCCACCCGTAGCCGCCGGACTGGGCGACCATCCGGTGTCCGGCGATGCGGCCCGCGATGGACCCGGTGCCCGCCACGAGGGCGGTGCCGTCGGGGGACGACGTGCCGGTGGCGAAGGCCGCCTCGATGTCGGTGATCACCCGCATCGGGCAGTGCAGGCCCGCGTGCGTCCAGGCGTCGTGGAACAGGTCGAAGATCGCCTGGTCCGCGAGTTTCGAGGCGCCCGCCATGCCGAGCACGCCCGAGCGGACCTTGCGGGAGTCGAGGCCGTCCAACGCCTCCGTCAGCGCCTCACCGATGTGCGCGGCGGCGACCGACGGCGGGTGCGAGTTGGGGTTGGCACCACCGGCGAGGCCCTGGCCCAGGCGGGCGCCGTCCAGATCGAGCACCAGGGCCCTGGTTGACGTGCCGCCCGCGTCGAGTCCCACGACCAGATCCATAAAGCCTGAGTATGCCGAGAGACTCGGGCGGGAGGCACGCCCAACCGGGTGTCACCGCACGAACGCGCGGTTACCGCTCGCGTTGTGGTGGAACAACACCAACGATCCAGAAGGAACTCGGTCACCCGGACGGACCACAGTGGACAGTTCGGGGACGATCAAGCTGTAGTCGAACGTCGCCGCGGGGGTCACGTCGACCAGGTCGTCGGTGTCGGCGGGCGCGGTGTAACGGCTCTGCACGCCGACGGTGTAGGTGACCGGTCCGGCAGGCAGCGAAGCGCGCGAAACGGGCAACACGACCACGTCGCTGTCGAACAGGTTCGTGTCGGTCGAACCGTCGAACCCGTTGAGCGGCTGCTCGTCGACGACGTCCTCCGTCCCGGCCACGACCGTGCGGGCGAACCAGATGTCCGCCGTCACGTCGCCGTCGGGGTTGGTCTGCTTCTCGGCGGTGGTCACGAAGTCCTTGCCGCCCACCGAGAACTTCACCTCCGGCTTGGTGACGCTGCCGATGTTCGCCCAGGTGTCCCAGGTCGCGACGCCGAACGCCAGCAGGTCCTTCGTCGCCGTGGCGCCGACGTACCGCAGGTCGCCGCCGCGGGCCGTGCGGTTGACGGCGCAGTCGTTCTGCACGCCCTCACCGCACGACGGCAGCCGGTCCGAGCGCGCGCCGAGGTTCAGCACGGTCATCCGCGACTGGTAGCCGGGCTGGTCGAGGCCGCGCCCGGCGACCCGGCCGCCGGCCAGGGTCAGGCGCGACACCGGCTTCGGCGCCGCGTAGACCGGCACGCGCAGGGAACGATCACCCGTGAACGTCACCAGGCCGGACGCCTCGGCGAGGAACTGACGGCCCTCTTCCAGAGACACCGTCGGGTCGGCCGCCTTGCGCAACGCGGCCGGGTCGGTGATCCGCACCTGCACGGGCACCGACGCCGAGGCACCTGGCCGCAAAGTCACCTGAGGCACCACCACGCGGAACGACACCCCGGGCACGGTGGTGATCGGCTCGTAGCGGGCGTTCAGCGACACGGTCTGCGTGCCCTTGTTGACCAGCCTCAACGTCCGGCTGAGCGACACCGGTCCGGCGGCCTCGACCGTGCCGAACGACGCGTCGCCGAGCACCAGGACGTCGGACTTCAACGCGGCGAGCCCGTCCACCCGGCCCGCGCCGACGCGCATCGGTGCCTCGCGCACGCCCTCGGAGTCCTTGATGACCCCGGAGGCCGTGTTCATCAGCGCGGCCTTGACCTCCGCGACCGTCCACTCGGGATGGACTTGACGGAGCAGCGCGGCGATGCCCGCGACGTGCGGCGACGCCATCGACGTGCCGCCCATCGACACGCCGTCCGAGGCGGTGCCGGACGCGGCGGAGAAGATCGTGTCCCCCGGCGCGGCCACCGCGATCGACGAGCGCGACCGCGAGGACGACGGCGTGATCGTGTCCTGGATCGAGGGCGACACGGACGGCACCGCGACCTTCAACGACGAGGTCAGGCGCACCGTGAGCGTTCCGGCGTCCAGGGCCGGGCGCAGTGCCTTCGCCGCCTCCGCAGTCAGCTGGAACGCCGGGATGTGGGCGTTTCCGGCGATTCCGGCCGCGAACACCGGCAGGGTCGTCGGCAGCAGGACGCCCGCCGCTCCGGCCTTCCAGGCGTTGTCGGTGCGGCCACCCGAACCGCAGGCGCGGGTCGCGTCGCTGTCGTCCCACTCCAGCCAGACGATCTTCCCGGCCAACGACTCCGAGATCGGCTGGCAACCGTCCACGTTGGACGAGAGCTTCACGACGGGTTTCGAAAGGTCGAACGACTCCTTGTAGTTCTGGCTGTACTGACCGGCGTACTGCTTCCCGGCCACCTCCAGCCCGTCCAGCATCGAGAACGAGTCGCGGCTGTTCGCCACCGAGATCGCCTCGGCCGAGTTGCCCGGCGAACCCGAGACGTCGTAGAAGTCGCCGCCGTTGCCGGCCGCCGCGACCACGACGACCCCGTTCTCGACGAGCTTGCGCACGAACAACGCGTCGGGGTCGTCCGGAGCGCCGTAGTCGCTGCCCAGCGACAGGTTCACCACGTCGAGCCTGTCGGAGAAGTCGCCGTCGCCGTTGGGGTCGAGCGCCCAGTCCAGGGCCTGCGCGGTGAGGTTCGTGCCGCCTTCGCAGCCGAACACCTTCAACGCGTAGAGCGAGGCCTTGGGGGCGGTACCAGGGCCGATCTTCATCGAGTCGAGGTCGACGGAAGCGTACGAACCCCGATAGGTCGTGCCGTCGGTGTTCACCCCGTACCCGGCCGCGGTGCCGGCCACGTGCGTGCCGTGGCCCTCGCAGTCGAGCGGGTCGGCGTCCGGCTCCGGGATCGACCCCGGCTTCGCCGTGTAGGCGTCACCGGCGAAGTCGTAGCCGCCGACCACCTTGGCGGTCGGGAACGTGCCGCCGCCGAAGTCCGCGTGCCGGTAGTCGATGCCGGTGTCGATCACCCCGATCCGCACGCCGTCGCCGAAGCGGCCGAGCGACTTCCAGACGTCGGACGTCCGGGTGAGCCGAACGGCGTGCGCGTTCGAGAGCTTCTTGGGGACCATTCGGTGCACCGCGCGGACCTCGGGCATGCGCGACAACGAGGACAACCGGGACCTGTCGGTCGAGAGCACCACGCCGGGCACGGCGTTGGTCGTTCGGGCGACTTCCCGGCCACCGGACCGGGACACGATCCGGGATACGTGGTCCGATGTCCTGTCCCGCGCTGAACGGGCCTGAGAAACCGTGCCCGCGTCGACCGCTGCGGTCGAGGTCAGCTCCACGAAAACGGTTACAGGCTCGACCGGTGCGGCGGGTGCCAGCAGTGCCCCTGTCAGGAGCGATGCGGCGGCCAGATTCATGATCAACTCCTCTTATTCATCGGACGACTTCATGCCGAGCCCTAGACGAGGGCGGCCTCGCGGGGCTATACATCCGATGTATTTCGTAGGGTGTGAGCAGAGGAGGAACGGCCGTGCAGTTCTTGCGCCTGGGGCCGGTCGGCGATGAACGTCCCGCAGTCAGGGCCGACGACGGGATCACGTACGACCTCCTGCCGATCACCCCGGACATCGACGGGGCGTTCCTCGCGAACGACGGCGTGAACCGCGTGCGCGCCGCACTCGAAGCGAACGAGCTGAAGGTCCTCGACCACGAGGACCTGCGGGTCGGGCCGCCGCTCGCGCATCCGGGCAAGGTCATCTGCATCGGCCTCAACTACCGCGACCACGCGGAGGAGACCGGCGCGGACATCCCCGGTGAGCCGGTGATGTTCCTCAAGACGCCCGACACCATCGTCGGCCCGTACGACCAGGTGCTCGTGCCCCGCCGGTCCGTGAAGACCGACTGGGAGGTCGAGCTCGGCGTCGTCATCGGGAGCACCGCTCGTTACCTGGAGTCCGAAGAGGAGGCTCTGGCGTGCGTCGGCGCGTACGTGCTCTCGCACGACGTCTCCGAGCGCGAGTTCCAGATCGAGCGCGGCGGAACGTGGGACAAGGGCAAGAACTGCGAGACGTTCAACCCACTCGGCCCCTTCCTCGTGCCCGCCGACGAGATCGCCGACCCGCAGAGCCTCGAGATGCGCCTCTGGGTGAACGGCGAGATCAAGCAGAACTCCTCCACCAAGAACATGATCTTCTCGGTCGCGGAGATCGTGCGCTACCTCAGCCAGTTCCTTGTCCTTCGTCCGGGTGACGTCATCAACACCGGTACACCCGCTGGTGTCGCGCTCGGCCAGCCGGAGCCGAAGCCGTACCTGCGCGCCGGAGACGTGGTCGAGCTGGAGATCGAAGGCCTCGGCAAGCAACGCCAGACCCTCGGGCAGGCCTGACGATGCCGAAGATCACCGCACTGGACGTCCTGGACATCCGGTTCCCGACGTCGCGCGAGCTGGACGGCTCCGACGCGATGAACCCCGACCCCGACTACTCCGCCGCCTACGTGGTGCTGCGGACCGACGAGGGGCCGGAGGGGCACGGGCTCGCGTTCACCATCGGCCGCGGCAACGACGTGCAGGCCGCCGCGATCAAGGCGCTGGCGTCGCACGTCGTCGGCAAGGACGTGCCGGAGAACGCGAAGGCGCTGGCGGAGCTGTACTTCGAGCTCATCGGCGACTCGCAGATCCGCTGGCTCGGGCCCGAGAAGGGCGTCGCGCACATGGCGATCGGCGCCGTCGTCAACGCCGCGTGGGACCTCGCCGCCCGCCGCGCCGGACTGCCGGTCTGGAAGTTCCTCGCGCAGATGACGCCCGAGGAGATCGTCAGCCTGGTCGACTTCCGGTACTTGAGCGACGCGCTGACGCCCGACGAGGCGTTGCAGATCCTGCGCAAGGTCGAGCACGGCAAGACCGAGCGCATCGAAACCGTTGCCCGCGAAGGATATCCGGCCTACACGACGTCACCGGGCTGGCTCGGCTACTCCGACGAGAAGCTCGCCGGGCTCGCGCGGCAGGCGTTGGCCGACGGCTTCGACATGATCAAGCTCAAGGTCGGCGGCAGCCTCGACGACGACGTCCGCCGGATGAAGCTCGCCCGCGAGGTCGTCGGTGACGAGGTGCGCGTCGCGGTGGACGCGAACCAGCGCTGGGACGTCGACACGGCCGTGCGGTGGATGAAGGAACTCGCGCCGTACAACCCGTACTGGATCGAGGAGCCGACCTCGCCGGACGACGTCCTGGCGCACCGCGCGATCGCCGACGCGCTGGCCCCGATCCGGGTCGCCACCGGCGAGCACGTGCAGAACCGGGTGATCTTCAAGCAGCTGCTGCAGGCCGGGGCGATCGACTTCCTGCAGCTCGACGCGTGCCGGGTCGCGGGTGTCAACGAGAACGTCGCGATCCTGTTGCTGGCCAAGAAGTTCGACATCCCGGTGTGCCCGCACGCCGGCGGGGTGGGCCTGTGCGAGCTGGTCCGGCACCTGTCGTTCTTCGACTATGTCGCCGTGTCCGGCGAGGTCGGCGAGCGCGTGATCGAGTGGGTCGACCACCTGCACGAGCACTTCCTCGACCCTGCCGTCGTCGAGAACGGCCGCTACCTCGCACCGTCGCAGCCGGGCTTCTCCGCCCAGCTCAAGGACGAGACGCTGGCCGACTACGTCTACCCAGAGGGTCCTGTGTGGACTGAGCTGGAGGGTTCGGAATGACCGACTTCGAAGGACTCGTCGCCGTCGTCACGGGCGGAGCGTCCGGCATCGGCCTCGCCACCGCTGAGTTGCTCGCTTCTCGCGGTGCCACGGCCGTCGCGCTCGACCTGACCCCGGACGTCAAGGACCCGCTGGTCGGCATCCGCGCGGACGTCTCGGACGACGAGAGCGTCCGGGCCGCGATCGACGAGGTCGTCGCACGGTTCGGACGGCTCGACGTCGTGGTCAACAACGCCGGCATCGGCGCGCAGGGCGACGTCGCGGCCAACGACGACGCCCAGTGGTCGAAGGTGCTGGACGTCAACGTCCTCGGCATGGTCCGCGTCTCGCGTGCCGCCCTGCCGCACCTGCGGAAGTCGCCCGCCGCGGCGATCGTCAACACCTGCTCCATCGCTGCCTGGGCCGGGCTCCCGCAGCGAGCGCTCTACTCGGCCAGCAAGGGCGCGGTGTACTCGCTGACGCTCGCGATGGCCGCCGACCACGTCCGCGAAGGCATTCGCGTCAACGCGGTCGCCCCCGGCACGGCGGACACCCCGTGGGTGGGCCGTCTGCTCGACTCGGCGCCGGACCCAGCCGCCGAGCGGGCCGCGTTGGAGGCGCGCCAGCCGCACGGCAGGCTCGTCTCCGCTGATGAGGTCGCGGGAGCCATCGCCTATCTGGCGAGCCCGCTTTCGGGTTCCACCGCCGGCACGATCCTCGCCGTCGACGGTGGCATGTATGGCTTGCGCTTGCGTCCCAAGCAGTCATGAAAGGCAACACAACGATGAAGCGTCGCAACCTCACCGCCGCGGTGTGCCTCGCGCTCGCCGGCGCACTGACACTGTCCGCCTGTGGCGGCGGCGGATCCGCCGGCACCGGAGCCAGTGGTGTCGGCCCGATCGGCGCCGACCACCCGCGGGCCGACTCCGACTTCTGGAACTCCTACATCAAGTACTTCCCGGACAAGGCCAAGGAACTCGGGATCAACCTGCTGAACCCGACGAACTCGCAGAACAAGGTCGAGAACCTGGTCGCCAACGCGCAGTCGCTGCAGTCGCAGGGCGCCAAGGCGATCGTGATGGCCCCGCAGGACACCGGCGCCATCGCGTCCACTTTGGACAGGCTCGACAAGGCCGGCATCCCGGTCGTCACCGTCGACACCCGTCCGGACAAGGGCAAGACCTACATGGTCGTGCGCGCGGACAACAAGGCGTACGGCGAGAAGGCCTGCAAGTTCCTCGGCGACAAGCTGGGCGGCAAGGGCAAGGTCGTCGAGTTCCAGGGCGCGCTGTCGTCGGTCAACGGCCGCGACCGCTCCGAGGCGTTCGCCGCCTGCATGAAGTCGAACTACCCCGGCATCACGGTGTTCGAGGAGCCGACGGACTGGGAGGGCGCCAAGGCGTCCGCCGCGTTGCAGACGCGCCTGAACCAGCACCCGGACATCAACGGCATCTACATGCAGGCCGGTGGCGTGTTCCTCGCGCCGACGCTGCAGGTGTTGCGCCAGAAGAACCTGCTGGTCCCGCCGACCGACCCCAAGCACGTGTGGATCGTCTCCAACGACGGCATCCCGTCGGAGCTCGAAGCCATCCGCAAGGGCGAGATCGACGCGACCGTCTCGCAGCCGGCCGACCTCTACGCGCAGTGGGCGCTCTTCTACGCGAAGGCCGCCGTCGAGGGCAAGACGTTCCAGCCCGGCCCGACGGACCACGACTCCACGATCGTCGACGTCGGCGGTGGCCGCCTGGAGGACCAGCTCCCGGCGCCGCTGATCACCAAGGAGAACGTCGACGACAAGGCGTTCTGGGGTAACCAGATCTGATGAACGATTTTGCGGCTGTCGCGCGTGGCGTGACGAAACGGTTCGGGCGCACGCTCGCGTTGGACGACGTGAGCATCGAGATTCGCGCCGGTGAGTCACACGCGCTCGTCGGCCGCAACGGCGCGGGCAAGTCGACGTTGGTCTCCGTCCTGACCGGCATGCGTGCGCCGGACGCGGGCGAGGTCAGCTTCTTCGGCGAACCCGCGCCGCCCGTCAGCGACAGTTCGGCCTGGCGCCGGCACGTCGCGTGCGTGTACCAGAAGTCGACGGTCGTACCTGACCTGTCCGTCGCCGAGAACCTGTTCATCAACCGGCAGGACCTCGGCGGCGGGCTGATCAGGTGGAAGAAACTGCGGGCCGAGGCCTCGGCGTTGCTGGAGACCTACGACGTCGCGGTGAACCCGGACGCTCTGGTGTCTTCGCTGACCGTCGAGCAGCGGCAGTTGGTGGAGATCGCGCGGGCGTTGTCGATCGGCTCGCGGTTCGTGATCCTGGACGAACCGACGGCGCAGCTCGACGGCCCGGCGATCGAGCGGCTGTTCGACCGGATGAGGTCGTTGCAGGAGCGCGGGGTGACGTTCCTGTTCATCTCGCACCACCTGCAGGAGGTCTACGAGGTCTGCCAGACGGTGACGGTCTACCGCGACGCGCGGCACATCGTCACCGCGCCGGTGGCCGAGATGTCGAAGCCCGACCTGATCGAGGCGATGACCGGCGAGGTCGGCGGGCTGAACGTGCCGTCCGGCGACGACCGGCCGTCGTCCGAGGAGAAGGTGCTGGAGGTGGCGTCCCTGAGCGGCGACCACTTCTCGGACATCTCGCTGTCGGCGACCCGTGGTGAGGTCATCGGGCTCGCGGGCAGCGCGTCGTCCGGCAAGCACGAGTTCGCCGAGACCATCTACGGGCTGCGCAAGCCTTCGGCCGGTTCTGTTGCCGTGGACGGGTCCGTGGTGCGCGGCGGTGACGTTCCGGCTGCTCTTCGCGCGGGAATCGGCTGTGTGCCACGGGATCGGCACCACCAGGGATTGGTGCTGGACCTGTCGATCGCGGAGAACGCGACGATGAGCACGGCCGGTGGGTTCGTGTGGCCGTCGGCGCAACGGGCCGCCGGCAGCACCGCGATCGCCTCGTACGACGTGAAGGCCGCCGGTCCGGACCAGCCCGTGTCGGACCTGTCCGGTGGCAACCAGCAGAAGGTCGTGATGGCACGCGCGCTGGCCGGTGACCCGTCGGTGCTGGTGCTGATCAACCCGACCGCGGGTGTCGACGTGAAGTCGAAGGAGTCGCTGCTCGGGGTCGTCGACGCGCAGGCGCGGCGGGGCAAGGCGGCGATCGTCGTCTCGGACGAGCTCGACGACCTGCGGGTCTGCGACCGGGTGCTGGTGCTGTTCCACGGCCAGGTCGTGCAGGAGTTCGGCCGCGGCTGGCGTGACCAGGAACTGATCTCTGCGATTGAGGGAATGAGCTCGGAATGACCAAGGCCATGACACCGCCGGTCGCGGCGACCGCTGCGCCTTCGGAGAAGCAGAAGTTCCGGCTGGCGCGCTACCAGGACCTCGCACTGGTCCCGGTGATCATCCTGTTGCTGATCATCGGGGCGATCCTCTCGCCGATCTTCCTGACGCCCAACAACCTCATCGCGGTGCTGACCCAGCAGAGCGAGCTGTCGTTGCTGGTGCTCGGGCAGGCGATGATCCTGATCGTCGGCAAGATGGACCTGTCGCTCGAGTCGACCGTCGGTCTGGCGCCTGCTCTGGCCGTCGCGTTGATCATCCCGTCGTCGGCCGGTGGGCTCGACATCGGACTCGCGGCCTGGCTCGCGTTGCCGTTGTGCATCCTGATCGGTGTCGCGATCGGTGGCCTGAACGGGTTCCTGATCCTGAAGGTCGGGCTGTCCGGGTTCATGGTGACCCTGGGCATGCTGACGATGCTGCGCGGGTTGCAGCTCGCGATCACCGAGGGCAAGTCGCTGATCGACGTGCCGGAGTCGTTCCTGTACCTGGGTTCCACGACGTGGCTCGGGTTGCCGGCGGCGGTGTGGATCTGCGTTGTCTGTTACGCCGTGGGCATTTTCGTCCTGAAGTACCTGAGGGCCGGTCGGTCGTTGTACGCGATCGGCGGCAACTCGGAGGCGGCCCGCGCGGCCGGTATCCGGGTCGACCGCGTGGTGTGGATGGTGCTGATCATCGGGTCCGTGCTCGCCGTGATCGCGGGCATCCTGATGACGGGTCGGCTGGGATCCGTTGCCGCCACTCAGGGCGAGGGCATGATCTTCCAGGTCTTCGCGGCTGCGGTGATCGGCGGCATCTCGTTGAACGGCGGCAAGGGCACGCTGTTCGGTGCGTTGTCGGGTGTGCTGATGCTGGGGCTGGTGGAGCAGATCCTGCGGTTGCAGGGCGTGTCCGGCTTCTACATCAAGGCCTCGTACGGTGCGGTGATCATCCTCGCGTTGATCGTGACGCGGTTCGCCACCGGGCAGAAGCAGGAGTAGGGCTGTGGAGACCGTCGCGTTGCACACCCGGCTCCGGGAAGGCTGCGAAGCCGACTACGACCGGATTCACGCCACGATCCCGGTGGAGCTGGACGGGGCGTTGCGCGAGGCCGGGGTGCGCTCGTGGCGGATCTGGCGGTCCGGGCGGGAGTTGTTCCACCTGGTCGAGGTGGAGGACTACCGGGCGATGCGGGCGTGTTTGGCGGAGCACCCGGCCAACGTTCCGTGGCAGGCTCGGATGGCTTTGTTGCTGGAGGTCTCCGATGACTACTCTGGCGCTGATCCCGATGTGCGACTCGTGTGGGAGCTGCCGTGAAGGTTGCTGTTTCTCGTCTGGGCTTTGGTGCCGCGCCGATCGGCAACCTGTACCGGGAGACCTCGGACGCCGACGCCTTCGGCGCGGTGGAGGCGGCTTGGGCTTCTGGGGTCCGGTACTTCGACACCGCGCCGCACTACGGGCTCGGGCTGTCCGAACGCCGTCTCGGGGCGGTGCTGGCGGACAAGCCGCGCGAGGAGTTCGTGATCTCCACGAAGGTCGGGCGGGTGCTGGAGCCGTCTGACGGGGTTGGTCTCGATGACGAGGGTTTCGCGGTGCCGCGGACGTTCCGTCGGGTTCGGGACTACTCGGCGGACGGGGTGAAACGGTCTCTTGAGTCCTCTTTGGAGCGTCTCGGGACCGATCACGTGGAGATCGTCTACATCCACGATCCGGACGACTTCTGGGACTCGGCCTTCGGCGAGGCCTATCCCGCGCTGGAGTCGTTGCGGTCGCAGGGGGTTGTGGGTGCGATCGGCGTCGGCATGAACCAGTGGGAGATGCCGGAGCGGTTCGTCCGCGAGACCGACATCGACGTGGTGATGCTGGCCGGGCGGTACACGTTGCTGGAACAGCCTTCGCTGCCTTCGTTCCTGCCTGCCTGCGTCGAGCGCGGGGTGGCTGTGGTGGCGTGCGGGGTGTTCAACTCCGGGCTGCTGTCGAAGCCCGTCGTGGCCGCTGATTCGAAGTACAACTACGAGGACGCGCCTGCCGCGTTGGTGGCGCGGGCCCGGGCGATCGCCGAGGTGTGCGCGCGACACGGGGTGACGTTGCCCGAGGTGGCGATCCAGTTCGCTCTCGGCCACCCGGCGGTGGAGTCGGTGGTGATCGGGGCGCGCAACGCGTCGCAGATGACCTCCAACGCTGCGTATTTTGAAGCGGTGATCCCTGCCGGGTTGTGGGACGAGCTGAAGTCGTTGGGGCTGCTGGGTGTGGAGGTGCCGACGCCGTGATCGTCGACGCTCACCACCACCTGTGGGACCTGTCGGTGCGCGACCAGGACTGGATCACCGATCCGCCGATGGGCGTGATCCGGCGGTCGTTCCTGGAGCCTGACTTCGTTGCTGCGGCGCCTGATGTTTCGGCTTCGGTGCTGGTGCAGACGGTGTGCGTGCCGGAGGAGACGCCGGAGTTCCTCGCGGTGGCGGCGTCTTCGGACGTGGTGTCCGCGGTGGTGGGCTGGGTTGATCTGACGTCGGCCGGTGTGGCTGACTCGTTGGCTGCGTTGGTCGACTCGCCGGACGGCTCCTGGCTGCGCGGGATCCGGCACCAGGTGCAGGGCGAGGCCGATCCGGAGTGGTTGTGCCGCAAGGACGTCTGGAACGGGCTCGCGGCCGTGGGTTCTGCCGGGCTGATCTACGAGCTGCTGACCTTGCCTCATCAGATGCCTGCGGCGCGGCGGACCGTGGCGGCGCTGCCGCAGGTCGAGTTCGTGGTGGACCACTGCTCGAAGCCCGCTGTCGGTTCGGATCCGGGGGAGTGGGCCGAGCTGATCCGGTCGCTGGCGGCGCACGAGAACGTGACGTGCAAGCTGTCCGGGCTGGTCACCGAGGCCGACTGGAAGTCGTGGAGCGTCTCGGATCTGCGGCCGTACTTCGAGGTCGTGCTGGACGCGTTCGGGCCGGAGCGGCTGATGTTCGGCTCGGACTGGCCCGTTGTGCTGCTGGCCGCCTCTTACGAGGAGTGGCTTGGTGCGGCTCAGGAGTTGGTGTCCGAGCTGTCGTCCGGCGAGCAGGACGCGATCTTCGCGGGCACTGCTCGCCGGGTCTACGGGCTTTAGAAGAGCGCCTTCAGCTCGTTGATGAGCTGCGGCGTCGCGCCGACCAGCGGTTCGCGGACCGGGCCGGACGGCAGGCCGAGGATGTTGAGCGCGGCCTTGACGGCGACGGCACCCGGCTCGCGGGTCATGATCGCGGTGATGACCGGCAGCAACGCCTGGTGGCGGCGCAGGGCTTCCTTGTTGTCGCCCTCGTCGTAGGCGTCGAGCATCGCCTTGATCTCGTTGCCGACGACGTGACCGACGGTGCTGACCGTGCCGACGCCACCGATCGAGTACAGCGGCAGGATCAGCTCGTCGTTGCCGGAGTAGTAGTCGAGGCCGGTCTCGGCGATGACCCGGGCCGTCGCGAGCAGGTCGACCTTGCAGTCCTTCACGCCGACGATCCGCGGGTGCTCCGCGAGCCGCAGCAGCGTCTCGGTGTCGATCGCGGTGCCGGTGCGGCCGGGGATGTCGTAGAGCAACGCGGGCAGGCCACTCGCGTTGGCGACGTTGCGGAAGTGGTTCTCGACGCCTTCCTGCGTGGGCTTGCTGTAGTACGGCGTGACGACGAGCAGGCCGTCGGCGCCGCTCTGCTCCGCCTGGTGGGCGAGCTCGATGGTGTGCCGCGTGGAGTTGGTGCCGACGCCCGCGAGGATCTGCGTGCGGTCGCCGACGGCCTCCTTCACGGCCCTGATGATCTGCGCCTTCTCGGCGTCGGTGGTCGTGGGCGCCTCGCCGGTCGTGCCGTTGACGACCAGCCCGTCCGCGCCGCCCTTGTCGACGAGGTGCGCCGCCAGCTCCTGCGCACCCTTGAGGTCCAGGTCACCGTCGGGGGTGAACGGGGTGACCATCGCTACCAGCACTCGTCCGAACATGACTCCAGCGTGGCTCTAGTCTTCGCGAAGTTCCAGTTAGAAGTTCTGCTCGGAACGTTAAGCTGAGCTTTGTGTTGGATGTGCGGCGTCTCCGGTTGCTCCACGCTCTGTCGGTGCACGGCACGGTCACGGCCGCTGCCGAGGCACTCCACGTGACCTCTCCGGCCGTCTCCCAGCAGTTGGCCGCGCTGGAACGCGAGGCCGGTGTCGCGCTGGTCGAACGGGATGGCCGACGGCTGGCTTTGACGCGTGCCGGGCACGTGCTGGCTGCTCACACGCAGCTGGTGCTGGACCAGTTGGCTGCGGCCGAGGCCGATCTGGCTTCGTTGCGGACGTCCGTGTCCGGTGTGGTGCGGGTGGGGGCTTTTGTTTCGGTGGCTGCGTTGTTGCCTCGGGTGATCCAGGTGCTGCGGTCGGCGCACGGGTCCGATGTGGACCTCTTCGTGCACGAGATGGAACCCGAGGCTTCGCTGCCCGCGTTGCGGCGTGGGGACATCGACATCGCGGTGATCCACTCGTACAACATCATGCCGCGCTCGTTGCCCACGTCCTGCGAGTCGTTCGAGCTGTTCGTGGAGCCGGTGAACGTGGCGCTGCCGTTGTCGGACCCGTTGGTGCAGCAGGACTCCGTGGACCTGGCCGGGCTGGCCGACCGGCCGTGGATCATGCCTCGGACGGACGCCTCGTGCCACGAGCTGACCCAGCGGGCGTGCGGCGCCGCCGGGTTCGTGCCTCGGGCGCAGGCCTACTGCGACGACTTCGGGGTGATCTGCGGGCTGGTCGAGGCCGGACTCGGGGTGGCGCTGGTGCCGTCGGTGGCGCGACGGCCCGGGGTGGCGTTGCGGCCGTTGAAGCAGCAGGTGTTCCGGACGGTGTCGGCGGTGGTGCGCAACCGTGCCGACGGGCAGCCTGCCGTGCGGGCGGTGCTGGAGCAGCTACGCCAGGTCTGAGAGCCACTGTTCGACGCCGGCCACGTGCACCGTGGACCAGCTGCGCGCGAGTTCCGGCTGGTGCGCCGCCAGCGCGTCGACGATGGCCCGGTGCTCGGCCACCGTGCGGTCGACGGCGTTGGACTGCGTGATGCCGCGCCAGATCCGCACCCGGACCGTCGGGCCGGCCAGCGTGTCGAGCAGCTGCGCCAGGTAGGCGTTGCCGGAGCACTGGGCGATGGCGCGGTGGAAGTCGAGGTCGTGCTCGACCAGTTCCTCGACAGATTTGGCGTGCTCGGCCGCGTCGCAGAGGGCCCGCAGCTTCACGATCTCGTCCGGATCGACCCTTTGGGCAGCCATCGCGGCGGCCGCGGGCTCCAGGATTCGGCGAACTTGGAGGACTTCCAGGACCGAATCTTCGCCTCGGTGCAGGTCCAGCACGAACGAAAGCGCGCCCAGCAGGTCGTCAGCCCTCAGCGACGAGACGTACGTGCCGTCGCCCTGGCGGACGTCCAGGACGCGGACGAGGGACAGCGCCTTGACCGCCTCGCGCAGCGAGTTGCGGGACAGGCCGAGGCGTTCTGCCAGGTCAGCCTCTCGCGGGAGACGGTCGCCGGGCTTCAGCTCGCCCGAAACGATCATCTCCTTGACGCGCAGGATCGCATCGTCAGTGACTGCCACGGCACCCTCAACTCGTCGTAGACCTCGGATGTCTGGGGACCAGTATGCGCCACAGATGGTCATCTTCGGCGCATCCCGGCATTTCCGGCACTGATTAACAAAGTCACATGTAAGATGGTTATCTCTTAACGACACGTGACGTGGACCTCTGTTGTCGCCATAATGGTCTGGACCATTCAAGGAGGGATCTTGGACGCCGTTGTCGCAGCACCGCGCGCTTTGCTCGGTCGCACGATCGTCGGTCCTGCCTCGGTGCGGATCAGGGACGGCCGCATCGTCGAGGTGACCACCGGTGAAGCACCACCCGGCGCGGAGGTCCTGTCCGACGGCCTGCTGACACCGGGCCTGGTCGACGTGCAGGTGAACGGCGCCGTGGGCGTCGACTTCGCCGAGGTGGACGCCGCCGGAATGCGTTCCGTGGCCGAGGCTTTGCCGTCCACCGGAGTAACCCGGTTCCTGCCCACGCTGATCACCGCACCGGTTGACGTGGTGCTCAGGCAGGCGCGGGCGGTCCTGGCCGCTTCCGCCGCTCTGCCCTACGGCGTGGGAGCCCGGCCGTTGGGCGTACATCTCGAAGGCCCCTTCCTGTCGCCGAAGCGGGCAGGGGTGCACGACCCGTCGTTCATGGTCGAGCCTGGTCCTGACCAGATCTCGGCGTTGCTGGACGACGAACTCATCCGCCGTGCGCTGCGGATGGTGACCATGGCTCCCGAACAGCCCGGTGGTCTGGAGGCGGTCCGCCGTCTCGTCGAGGCCGGCGTGCTCGTCGCGGTGGGCCACTCCGACGCCACGGGTGAGCAGACCCGCGCCGCCGCCGATGCGGGTGCCCGCATGGTGACGCACCTGTTCAACGCCCAGCGGCCGCTCGGCCACCGCGAACCCGGCGTGCCCGGCGTCGCCCTGGTCGACGAGCGCTTCACGCTCGGCCTCATCGCGGACCTCGCCCACGTGGGCCCGGACGTGTGCCGCCTCGTGTTCAACGCCGCCGGAGCACGAGTCGCACTGGTCACGGACGCCGTCGCCGCCGCGGGGATGCCGCCCGGCCGCTACCACCTCGGTGGGGCGGACGTGCTGCTCACCGAGGACGGCGTGCCGCGGTCGCCGGAGGGCACGATCGCCGGTTCCGCGCTCACGCTGGACCGCGCCGTGCGGAACATCGTGTCCGTGGGCGTGCCGGTCGCCGACGCGCTGGCTTCGGCCACGATCGTGCCCGCCGAGGTCATCGGCGAGTCCGGTCTCGGTCGCCTCGCGCCGGGTGCCGTCGCGGACCTGGTGTGGTGGGACGACGACCTGCGGCCCAAGAAGGTCTGGGTCGACGGTCAGGTCGTGTTCGACGCCGAGTCTCCGGTGGTGGCCGCACCGGTCGCGGCCGGATACGCGACCGCGGGCCAGTAGCAGTAACGCTCAGAGGGCGCTTCCGTCCCCCGTCGCACGGGGAGGGGAGCGCCCTTTGTCGTGCGCAGCGTTCAGTGCATTCTCATTGCAACGGGATCGTTGCGTTGAGCGCACTCTCGGTGCAACGATCTTGAGTCTTTAAGCTGCTGATACTCGACTTCGAGGCAACGGGGCCGTTGTTGCAATCAGGAAACTCGACGTAGCGTTTCGCTCATGAGAAACGAACTTGCGCAGGACATGGTCGACGCCGGTCTCCTCGGTGTGACGATCCGAGTGCGTGACGAACACGGCGACCAGGTCACGTGTGCCGGGTCGAGCGAACTGGCCGGAAGCGCGCAGCCACCGCCGAACGGGTACGTCCGGATCGGCAGCAACACCAAGACGTTCGTCGCGGCGGCGGTCCTCCGGCTCGTGGCGGACGGCCGGATCGGGCTGGACGACGCGGTGGACGCGCACCTGCCCGAGTTCGGCGTCGACAACCGGATCACGGTCCGGATGCTGCTCCAGCACACCAGCGGGATCTTCAACCACACCGGCGAGTACTACGAGGACGGCACGTTCGCGCCCGGAATCCCCTGGCAGGGAAGGGAATGGCTGGACCACCGGTTCCAGGCACACCGCCCGGAGGACCTGGTGCGGTTCGCGCTGGCCAAGCCCGTGCGGTTCGAACCGGGTGCGGATTGGAGCTACTCCAACACCAACTACGTGATCGCCAGGCTCCTCGTCGAGAAGGTCGCCGGCATCCCGTTCGCCGAGGCGATGCACCAACTCGTGCTCGCCCCGCTCGGTCTGAACGACACCTCGGTGCCGACCGGGCCGGAGATCGCCGAACCGCACGCCCACGCCTACTACCGGCACGAGGACGAGACGATCGACCTCACCCGCCTCGACCCGTCGTGGATCTCGAGTGGTGGCGACATGATCTCGACGACCGCGGACCTCGCCACGTTCATCGGCGCGCTGGTGCGGGGTGAGCTGCTACCGGCCCCGCTGCTCGCCGAGATGTTCGACCCGCACCCGAAGGTCGGCTACGGCCTGGGCGTGTTCGTCCAGGACACGGCCGGCGGCAAGGTGATCTCGCACAACGGCGGCGCGATGG
This sequence comes from Lentzea sp. JNUCC 0626, assembly GCF_043632865.1. Lineage (NCBI taxonomy): Bacteria > Bacillati > Actinomycetota > Actinomycetes > Pseudonocardiales > Pseudonocardiaceae > Lentzea > Lentzea sp. JNUCC 0626. The sequence continues at coordinate 6,731,662 of NZ_CP171635.1, read as the reverse complement.
GCCACGCCGCGTTGATGTACGCGACGGCCGACGGCGGCAAGGTGCTGACCGCCGCGCTGAACTACGTCGACGACGCCGGCCTGTCGCTCGCCCCGGCGTTCCAGGAGATGACGAAGAAGCTCGTCGACGAAACGTTCTGCTGAAAGTAAAAGAGCCCCGCCCAGGGGGACTGGGCGGGGCTTCTCGGTGGTGCGGCTCAGAGGGTCCGGGTGACCTTGTTCAGGCCACGCGGGCTGTCCGGGTCGCCGCCGCGGGCCAGGGCCAGGCCGTAAGCCAGGCGCTGCACCGGGAGGATCTCCAGGACGGGTGCGACTTCCTCGGCGGTCTCGGGGATCGGGATCGACAGCGTCGCGCCCACCTTCTCCGAGGCCGAGCCGACGGCCACGACGTCCGCGCCGCGCTGGTGCACCACGTCGAGGGCGTCGCGCAGCGAGTCGCCGCCCTTGCCCAGCGACGTGACGGCCAGGACCGCCGTCTCGCCGTCCACCGCGGCCACCGGGCCGTGCAGCAGGTCGGCGCCGCTGTACGCGCGGGCCGCCAGGTACGAGGTCTCGGCGAGCTTCAACGACGCTTCCAACGCCGTGGCGTAGGAGTAGCCACGCCCGGTCGTCAGCACGCGGTCCACGAAGCGGTAGCGGCGGACGGCCTCGTCGACGGTCGGCGCCGAGGCGTCCAGGGTGACCTGGGCCAGCTCGCCGAGCGAGGCGGCCGCCTCGCCGTTGCCGCCGCGGATCGCGTCGATCAGCAGGTACAGGGCGAGCAGGGTGGCCGAGTAGGTCTTGGTGGCGGCCACGGCGTGTTCGACGCCCGCGGAGACGTCCACCGAGAGTTCCGCCGCCGCGTTCAACGGCGAGGAGGCCGTGTTGGTGACCGCGACGGTGAGGGCGCCCCGGCGACGGTAGGAGGCGGTGACCTCCAGCAGGTCCGGGGAGCCGCCCGACTGGGAGACGGTGACCAGCAGGACGTCGCGCAGGTCCGGCTCGGCGCCGTACAGCGTGGTCGTCGAGGCGGAGACCAGGCCTGCCGGGAGCTGGAGCAGGATCTCGGTCAGGTACTTGGCGTAGATGGCGGCGTGGTCGCTGGAGCCGCGGGCCGCGAACAGCACGAAGCGCGGGGCGCGTTCGCGGATCACGGCCGCCACCTCGGCGATCGCGGACCGAGCCGCGTAGAGCGACGAGAAGATCTCCGGCTGGGCCGCGATCTCCGCTGCCATGTGCCGGCCTGGCTGGGGCGTGGTCATGTGGTGCCTTTCAGGATCAGCTCGGCCGCGGCTCGGAGGCTCACCCGAGAACCGCCGTGGGTGTCGATGCGGGCGACGCTGCCCAGGTCCGGACCCGGCACGCCGGTTTCCACGTGCACCACGTCCAGGCCCAGATTAGTTAAGTTTGTTACCAGTTGTCGAGCGCTCGTGTGGCGGTGAGCGTCTCTGGTCACGACCACGATTGTGCGGGTACCCGCCGAAGCCGCCACTTCGTCGGCCGAGATGTCGCGGGCCGCGATCACCTCGGTGTCGGGGAGGACCTCGCGCAGGTACGGGCCGAGGCCCCACGGGACGTCGCCCACGGCGATGGACGGGTCGACCACGAGGTCCACGACCACCGGGGCGGAGCCGACGTCGACCCTGCCGCGGACCTCCAGGGCGCGGCGGGCGGCGGTGAGGCCGATCTGCGCGTCGTGGGAGTCCACTGTGGACGGCGGAAGGCCGAGGGCCAGCGAGCGGGCGGCTGCCTGGGTCAGGCGTTCCTCGGCGAGTTCGCCGGACTTCACGGCCGCGACGATCGAGTCGATCAGCCACTGGATGTCGTTGTCGTCCAGCGACATGCCGCCGAGGCACATCGCGTCGACGCCTGCCGCCAACGCGCGCACGGCGCCCTGGGCGAGGTCGCCGCCGACCGCCTTCATGTCCAGGCCGTCGGTGATCACCGCGCCGGTGAAGCCCAGTTCGGTGCGGAGCAGGTCGATCGCGTGCTTGTTCAGCGTCACCGGCGCGGGGCCCCACTCGGGGACGACCAGGTGGCCGGTCATGATCGAGCGGACGCCCGCGTGCACGGCCGCCTGGAACGGCACGAGCTCCACGGCGCGCAGCTGTTCCTCGGTGCGGGGGAGCACCGGCAGCTGCTCGTGGGAGTCCTCAGTGGACGCTCCGTGGCCGGGGAAGTGCTTGGCGCAGGCGGCAACGCCCACGGCCTGCAGACCCTCGACCCACGCGGCGACGTGGCGAGCCGCCAGCACCGGGTCCGAACCGAACGCGCGGACGCCGATGATCGGGTCGTCCAGCGTCAGCACGAGGTCGGCGGACGGCGCGAGGTTCAACGAGATGCCGCACTTCGCCAGGCGGCCACCGATCGACGCGGCCACCGTGCGGGTGAGGTCCAGGTCGTCCACCGCGCCCAGCGCGTGGTTGCCCGGCACCTCGGAGCCGCGACCCGCGTCGAGACGCGTGACGTCGCCGCCCTCCTCGTCGATGCCGATCACCACGTCCGGGCGCACCGCGCGGAGTTCGGTGCACAGCGCCGTCACCTGGGCGTCGTCGACGACGTTGCGCCCGAAGAGCACAACGCCGCCCAACCCGTCAGCGACGCGCCGCAACAACCAGTCGGGGGCGGTCGTTCCGGTGAAGCCGGGAAGCAGAACGGCTGCGGCCAACTGATCCACGCGTCATCCCTTCACAGCACCAGCGGTGACGCCGGCGACCATCTTGCGTTGCACGATGAGGAAGAACACCAGCGCGGGCACGGTGAACAGGACGGACGCGGCCATCGCGCCACCCCAGTCGGTGCCGAACGCGGTCTGGAACCCCGACAGCCACACGGGCAGCGTCTCGCTGTCCTGGCTGCGGATCAGCACCTTGGCGAAGAGGAACTCGTTCCACGCCGTGATGAACGCGAACACCGACGTGGCCACGAGACCGGGGCCCAGCAGCGGCAGCGTCACCTTCTGGAACGCCTTCCACCGCCCGCAGCCGTCGACCATCGCGGCCTCTTCGAGTTCGGCCGGGATGCCGTTGACGAACCCGCGCAACGTCCACGCGCAGAACGGCAGCGTCACCGCGAAGTACACGAGGATCAGCGACGAGAGGTGTTCGTAGAGCTGGAGGTCCCGCATCATCAGGAACATCGGGATCAGCAACGCCTCGAACGGCGCCATCTGCGCGATCAGCATCAGCAGCACGAAGCTCTTGCGGCCGCGGAACGCGAAGCGCGACATGGCGACCGCCGCCGTGATGCCGATGACCACCGCGGCGAGCACGGCGGTGAGCGTCACGAGGAGGCTGTTGCCGAGCGACGACAGGAAGCCCGGCTTGGTCCACGCCGTCACGAAGTTCGTAAGCGTCACCGAGAACGGGATCAGGTCGTAGTCCGACGTGATCGTCGTGCCCTTGGGCTTCAGCGCCGACGTGATCATCCAGTACGTCGGGAAGATGAAGAACAACGCGAGCAAGATGCCCGTGATGTTCGCAGCAGACTTCTTGAGCATCAGAGCTTGCCCTCCTCGGTCTGCAGCAGCTTGCGCAGGTACTGGAACGTGATCAGGCCGAGGATCAGCATCATCAGCACGGAGATCGCGGCCGCGACGCCGAAGTGGCTCTTCGCGATGCCTTCCAGGTACTGCAACACCGGCAGCGTCGTGGACTCACCGCTGGGACCGCCCTCGCGGAACACCCAGATCTGGGCGAAGACCTTGAAGTCCCACAGGGTCGACAGGAACGTCACCATCATCAGCAGCGACCGGATCTCCGGCCACGTGACCGCGCGGAACGTCTGCCACGGCGAGGCGCCGTCGATGCCCGCCGCCTCGTAGAGGTCGCGCGGAATGCCGACGAGCCCGGCGTAGAGCGAGAAGGCGAGGAAGGGGATCGCCTGCCAGATGATCAGCAGACCGACGACGGACAGCGTCGACGTGCCCGAGGAGAACCACGAGTAGCCGGCGTAGGAGTCGAAACCCAGCTGCACCAGCGTCTTGTTCAAGATGCCGTAGTTCTGGTCGAACATCCACTGGTAGACCGTGGTGGACGCCAGGATCGGCATGGCCCACGCGCAGAGCATCGCGATCTGCAACGCGATCCGCACCCACGGCGTGAGCACGCGCATCAGCAACGCGATGCCGAGACCCATGCCCACCGAGGCGCCGACGACGGCGACGGTGAACACGACGGTCCGCAGCGAGGCGGTCCAGAACCGCTCGTCCTGCAGGACGGCGGCGTAGTTGCCGAGGCCCGTCCACACGACCTCGCCGCGCACCAGCTCGCCGAGGTTCAGCTGACGGAAGCTCGTCACGAAGACGGAGACGACCGGCCAGCCGATCAGCCAGAGGATTGCGATCAGGGCGGGTGCGAGCAGCAGGTAGGGCAGTGCCCGGTCGAAGGCACTGCCCCGGCGGCGCCGCTTGGGCGCCCCCCGGGTCGTGGCAGGCGGCAGCGCCGGGGGGATGTTCCCCGCCGGCGCTGCCGCTTCGGTCGTGTTGACGGCCGTCATCTCAGCGTGGCTAGGCCATCGCCTTGGTGATGGCGTCGCTCGCGTCCTTCGTCGCCTGGTCCAGCGTCTTCGCGCCGGTCAGGTACGCGGTGAGCGCGTCCTTCAGCGGGTTCTGGCCCGCCTCGACGGCCGCCCACTTCGGCGTCACCGGGGTGACCTTGCCGTTGGGGGACGAGTCCGCCATGGCCTTGCCGATCGCGTTGCTGGCGAGCTTCGAGGTGTCCTTCGAGGTACCGGGGACAGCGCCGCCCGTGGCGAGCTGGTCCTGGTAGTTCTTGGACGACAGCAGCGCGAGGTACTTCTTCGCGGCGTCGGCGTTCTTGCTGGACGCCGGGATGGCGAGGTTCGAGCCGCCGAGGAACACCGGCGCGGCCGAACCGGCCTTCTTGGACGGGATCGGGAACGCCGAGGTCTTGTCGGCCAGGTCCGGCTTCGCCTTCACGGCGCCGCCGAGCTCCCACGGGAGGCCGACCATCATGCCGACGTTGCCCGTGCCGAAGACCTCCATCTGCTGGGGCTTCGCCTCGTCGATGTCAGCCGGGACCTTCTTGGTGGCCGACGCGTCGTAGAGCTCCTTGTACGCCTGGAAACCGGCCTTCGCCTGCGGGGTGTCCAGCGTGCCGGTCCACTTGCCGCCGTCCTGCTTGGCGATGTCGCCGCCCTCGTCCCAGATCAGGGACAGCAGGAAGTACCAGGACTGACCCGGCAGGTACAGGGCCTGGAAGTCCGGGTTGGACGCGTTCGCGGCCTTGAGCTTGTTGATCGCGTCGAGCCACTCGGCACGCGACGTCGGAGCCTTCTCCACGCCGGCGGCCTTGAGCAGGTCGGTGCGGTAGATCACGGTGCGGTTCGCGGCGTAGAACGGCACGCCGTACTGCTTGCCGTTCAGCGTCAGCGAGTCCTTGAGGCCGCCCAGCCACTCGCCACCGTTGAACTGGCCCGCGTCCGCGGTCAGGTCGGCGAGGGTGCCCTGGTCGGCGAAGCTCGCGGTCTGGGTGTTGCCGAGCTCGATGACGTCCGGCGGCGTGCTGCTCGCCAGCGCGGTGGTCAGCTTCTCCTGGATGCCGGTCCACTTCTGGACCTCGTACTTGACCTTGATGCCGTTCGCCGACTCGAACTCCTTGTTCAAGGCGTCGGTCAGGGTCGTCGGCGCGGAGCCGTCCATGAGCCACACGGTGATCTCTTTGGTCTCCGTGGTGCTACCGCTGTTCGTGCTCGTGCCACAACCTGACACGGCCACTGCCAGCGCGGCGGCACCGACAGCGAGTCCTCTCCAGCCCTTCACAGTTCGCGCCCTTTCACCATGCCCGGCTCTCGGCCGGGCGGTCCAAGTGGTGTAGACCAATGCGGAACAGCGTGTGCTGCGTCACCGCGTCTGTCAAGCGCGTGACCAAGACGTTGCGAAGTCATCGGACGAATTTCGCGGCTCATGTCGGGGGTTCGGACGCACGAATCGGCACGGACAAGGCATCCTTGTGATGCGTGACATGGAGTGCGAGGAGGAGGCCATGCTGGAGACGACGCCTGCATCAGGCGTGGACGCCAGGACGCGTGCGCAACGCGAACCGAAGTACTGGGGTCTCAAGCGGCACCTGCTCGACCTGTTGAGGGCGCTGCCGCCGGGTTCACCGATCCCCACGGAACGGTCGCTCGCGGCGGAGTTCGACGTCTCCAGGACGACCGTTCGCCAGGCGCTTGCCGAGCTGACGGTCGAAGGGCGCCTGCTCCGAGTGCAGGGCAAGGGCACCTTTGCGGCGGAACCGAAAGTCGCCCAGAGGTTGCAGCTGTCTTCGTACACAGAGGACATGCGCGCCCAGGGCCGCGTGCCGTCGTCGAAGCTGATCGAGGCTTCCGAGATGCCCGCGGAGGCCGAGCTCGCCCGGCTCCTCGGCGTGCGTCCCGGTGCGAAGGTGCTGCGTCTGCACCGCCTGCGCCTCGCCGACAACGAGCCGATGGCCATCGAGACGACCCACCTGGCACTCGGCCGCTTCCGCGGGCTGCGCCGGTACCTGGCGCCCGGAGCGTCGCTGTACCAGGTGCTCTCGGAGCGGTTCGGTGTCGAGATGGGACACGCCGAGGAGACGATCGAGACCGCGCTGGCCTCGCCCGAAGAGGCAGAGCTGCTCGGCGCCGACATCGGCCTGCCGATGCTGCTGCTGTCGCGGCACTCGTACGACACCGACGGCAACCCGATCGAGTGGGTGCGTTCGGTGTACCGCGGTGACCGGTACAAGTTCGTCGCCACGCTGAACAGGCCGTCTTGATCGCCTGGGGCACGCCGCGCGCCCGCTGGGTGCTGGCCACGACGATCCTCGGCTCGGGCATGGCGATGCTCGACGGGACGATCGTCAACGTGGCGCTGCCCCGGATCGGCGCGGAGTTCTCCGCGTCGGTCACCGATCTGCAGTGGATCCTGAACGGATACCTGCTGGCCCTGGCCTCGCTGATCCTGATCGCCGGCTCGCTGGGCGACCGGTTCGGGCGGCGCCGGGTGTACGTGATCGGCGTGATCTGGTTCGGCGTGGCCTCGTTGCTGTGCGGTGCCGCCTGGAACGTCCCGGTGCTGGTCGCCGCCCGCGTGTTGCAGGGCGTGGGCGCGGCGTTGCTGACGCCCGGAGCGTTGGCGATCCTGCAGTCGGCCTTCAACAGGGAAGATCGTTCGCGGGCCATCGGCGCCTGGTCGGGGCTTTCGGGCGTCGCGACGGCGGTCGGGCCGCTGGTCGGCGGGCTGCTCGTGCAGGCCTGGTCGTGGCGGTTGGCCTTCCTGGTCAACCTGCCGGTCGCGGCTTTGTGCGTGTACCTGGCGCTGAAGTACGTGCCGGAGTCGAAGGACGAGTCGGCCGGGCACCCGAACTACCTGTCCGCGCTGGTCGGGGCCGTGGGACTGGCGCTGCTGACCGGTGGACTGGTCGAGCAGTCGTACGTGCTCGCGATCCTCGGCGTGGCCGCGATGGTGGCGTTCGGGGTCGTGCAGAAGCGGTCGGCCGACCCGCTGGTGCCACCCGAGCTCTTCCGCAACCGGACGTTCCTCGTGTCGAACGTGCTGACGTTCCTGGTCTACGCGGCTCTGGGCGGTGTGATGGTGCTGCTGGTGTTGCAGCTCCAGATCTCCCTCGGATATTCGCCGACGGCCTCCGGGCTCGCCAGCGTGCCGATCACGATCATCATGCTGCTGGCGTCCTCGACGTCCGGCAAGATCGCCCAGCGCTACGGGCCCCGGTTGCAGCTGATCGTCGGCCCGATCCTGGTCGGCGTCGGCATGCTGCTGCTCCGCAACGCCACGCCGGGCGCCTCGTACGTGTTCGGCGTGCTGCCGGGCGTGCTGGTGTTCGGCATCGGGCTCGCGATCGTGGTGGCTCCGGTGACGGCCACGGTGCTGGCGTCCGCGCCTGATCACCACGCGGGGGTCGCGTCCGGCGTGAACAACGCGGTGGCGCGCACCGGCAGCCTGCTGGCGATGGCCGTGCTGCCCGCGGCCGTCGGGTTGATGGGCGAGGACTACGCGAACCCCGCGGTCATGACGGCCGGGTGGGAGATGGCGCTCGTGCTGTGCGCGGTCGCCGCGATCATCGGCGGTCTGCTGGCGATCGGGGTGGACAACGGCGTGCTGTCGGCGGCCCCGGAGCAGCAGGAAGCGCCGCATCCGGGGGAGTGCCTGCACTGCGGGGTGGAGGGACCGCCCACGCACATCCGCTCAGGCGGGGAGAAGGCTCACCAGTAGGGCCGGGTCCACGTTCCCGCCCGACACGACGGCCACCCCGGCCCCGCCGATCTTCTCGAGCGCGGCCACCGCGACGGCACCGCTCGGCTCGGCGATCAGCCGTGCCCGGCGGGCCAGGTCGGCCACCGCCGTCAGGATCTCGTCCTCCGACACCGTGATCACGTCGTCCACGTGTGCGCGGATGTGTTCCCAGGTGAGTGCCGAGGGCTCGTCCCGCAACGCGTCAGCGGCCGTCTGAGCCCGTTTCAGCGGGTCCCAGCGCACCAGTTCGCCCGTTTTGAGCGATTCCGCGATGTCCGCGGCCAGTTCGGGTTCGGCGCCGAGCACGCGGACGTCCGGGCGCAGCGCCTTGATCACCGTGGCCACGCCGGAGATCAGCCCGCCGCCCGACATCGGCACGACGACCTGGGACACGTCCGGCTGGTCGGCCAGGATCTCCAGGCCGATGGTGCCCTGGCCCGCGATGACGTCCGGGTGGTCGAACGGTGGGATCAGCGCCGCGCCGCGTTCGGCGACCAAGGCCTCGGCGCGTTCGACGCGTTCGGTGATGCCGACGATGAAGACCTCGGCACCCAGGGCTTTTGTGGCCTCGATCTTCACGGCCGGGGTGTTGTCCGGCATCACGATCGCGGCCGGGACGCCGTGCAGCCTGGCCGCGAACGCCACGGCCTGCGCGTGGTTGCCGCTGGAGTACGCGACGACGCCGTTCGCGCGGTTCTCCAAGCACGCCAAGGCGTTCAGCGCGCCGCGCAGCTTGAACGCGCCGATCGGCTGAAGATTTTCCGGCTTGAGCCAGCCCTCGCCGTAAGACAGCAACGGCGTGCGCACCACGTGAGGTGCGATCACCGCCGCTGCCGAACGAACCTGTGAGAGCGTGATCATCCGAGGATCGACGCGAGCTGCGTCGGCTCGATGTTGCCGCCGGAAACGACGGCGACGGCAGGACCGGCGGGCAGCGAGCGGTTCAGGTACGCGGCCACGGCGACGGCACCGCTCGTCTCGGACACGACCCGCGTGCGGCGGGCGATCTGCTTCACGGCGTCGCGGATCTCGTCCTCCGACACCGTGATCACGTCGTCCACGTGCTCCTGGATGTGCGCCCAGGTCAGTTCGGACGGTTCGGCGCGCAGTCCGTCCGCGACGGTCCGGGCGCGATCGTGCGCGTCCCAGTGCACCTGCTTGCCGGCGGCGAACGACGCGGCGGTGTCCCCGGCCAGTTCGGGCTCGACGCCGATGACGCGGACGTTGGGGCGCAACGCCTTCACGGCCACCGCGACGCCGGAGATCAGGCCGCCGCCGCTGACCGGCACCAGAACCGTTGCCACGTCGGGCAGATCCGCGCAGATCTCCAGGCCGACCGTGCCCTGGCCCGCGATCACGTCCGGGTGGTCGAACGGCGGGATCAGCGTGGCCTTGCGCTCCTCGACGAGTTCGTAGGCGCGCGACTCGCGTTCGGTGATGCCGACGACGAACACCTCGGCGCCGTGCGCGCGCGTCGCGTCGATCTTGAGCTGCGGCGTGTTCTCCGGCACGACGATCGCGGCCGGCATGCCGAGGGTCTTGGCGGCGTAGGCCACCGCTTGCGCGTGGTTACCGCTCGAGTACGCCACGACACCGCGCGCGCGATCCTCGGAAGGTATGCGGGACAACGCGTTCACCGCGCCGCGCTGCTTGAAGGCACCGATCGGCTGGAGCGATTCGGGCTTGATCCACAGGCCGGAGTCGAACGACAGCAACGGGGTGTGGACGACATGCGGGGCGATCGCGGCGGCGGCCGCGTGGACGTCTTCGAGAGTCACCAGGCGCATGGCGTTGATGATGCACGTCACCGGGCCACAACCGGTGAACTGTGCCCAACGTCCTACGTGTGTCATGTCTGAGAAGGAGAAGATCACCCCCGTCAAGCTCGTCGCGAGTGTGCTCGCCGCCGCCACGGCGGCTGTGCTGAGCCTTCGCCTGAACCTCGTCGGCACCGTCATCGGCGCGATCCTCGCGAGCCTGGTGACCACGTTGGGTGCCGTGTTCTACCAACGGTCGATGGAACGCGAGAAGCGCTGGCAGGTCATCGCCGTCGGCGCGGTGCTCGTATTTGTGGTGACCGTGCTCACAGCCACGAGCGTTCAGCTCGTCACCGGCAAACCCGTCACGGCAGATCCGGGCAAACCGTCCACAAGCACTCATACCGAGACGCACACCGAGACCACGAAGACCGAGACGATCACCGTTTCGCCTAGTCCGACCACGTCCGTTCAGCCGCCGACCGAGAGCACGACGCCGACCGGACCACCCTCGTCGACGACAGGATCCCAACAGATTCCCGACAGCTCGACAGCGCCGCCGAGCAGCGACCCCATTCGGTGATCACGTCACTACGTTGAGCGACAGTTAACTGTCAATTGCTACGCACCGCAGTTGATCTGTCGTGAGCTGTGACACACTTCGTTCACGTTCGAGGCGGGGCGTCATAGCCGACAGTCCCGCAACTTCACTCGAACGGGCGTAAGGATTCGGTCCGAAAGAGACCGGGAGGAGGCGCAATGAGGCTCGTGGCACGTCCGCTTGAGCCCGGCGCCTGCTGGAAAGCCGAGAGGCAAATAGGGATGGGAGGGGTGGGGCGACCCCTGCCGCCGCCCCACCACCCGTCCCCCTAGAGCCCCCGAGAGAGGTCCCTGCAACCGATCTCTCGGGTTCCCCTGCACCCGAAAGTGAGGGAGACGTCTGATGAACCGCACGAGTGCGGCCCGTGTAACCGGTGCCGTGTTGCTCGCCACCGGAGTCGTGACTGCTCTCAGCGTACCGGCGTTTGGCGCCCCTGCCGCACCAGTCGCCCCAACCGGTTCCGATACGGAGAGCTACCCGGCCGAATTGCTCCAAGCGGTCCAGCGTGATTTGGGCCTGAACGCTGACCAGGCCCGCGTCCGATTGGCCAATGACGCCCAGTCAGGCCAAGTTGCCGAGTCCGCCAAGGCGTCTCTCGGGGACGCGTTCGGCGGAGCCTGGATCGACCAGGCCAGCGGCAGACTGACCGTCGCGGTGACCGAATCGGGACTCTCCGTGACCGGCGCGGACACCAAGGTCGTCGCGAACTCGCTCACCCAGCTCAACGGGACCAAGTCGGTCCTCGACCTCATGACGGCCCCCGCGGCCATCACGAGCTGGCGCGTCGACGAGAAGTCGAACAGCGTCGTCGTCGAGGTCAACAAGAACGTCCGCGACGCCGCCGCCGACCAGTGGATCGCGACCGCGAAGTCCATCAGCGGTTCGGTCAAGGTCGACGAGGTCACCGAGAGCCCCACGCCGCTCTACGACTCGCGCGGCGGTGACGCCATCTACATGGGCGGCGGCCGTTGCTCGCTCGGCTTCTCCGTGACCGGCGGCTACGTCACCGCGGGCCACTGCGGCCGCGCCGGCACCGCGGTCTCCGGCTTCAACCGGGTCGCCCAGGGCACCTTCGCCGCGTCGGTCTTCCCGGGCAACGACTACGCGCACGTCCGCACCAACGCGAACTGGACCTCGCGCCCGTGGGTCAACCGCTACGGCGGCGCGAACGTCATCGTCCGCGGCAACACCGAGGCCGCCGTCGGCGCCCAGATCTGCCGTTCGGGTTCCACGACCGGCTGGCGCTGCGGCACCGTCCAGGCCAAGAACCAGACCGTGAACTACCCGCAGGGCCAGGTCCGGGGCCTCACCCGCACCAACGCCTGCGCGGAGGGTGGCGACTCGGGTGGTTCGTGGGTGGCGGGCTCCGGCTTCGGCCAGGCCCAGGGCGTGACGTCCGGCGGTTCGGGCAACTGCTCGTCCGGCGGCACCACGTTCTTCCAGCCGCTCAACCCGATCCTGTCGCGCTACGGCCTCACGCTGACCCGCGGCTAGTTCTCCTCGCTGAAACGCCGCGGCACCTTCACGGGTGTCGCGGCGTTTTCGCGTTTCAGACGAGGACGATCTTGCCGTGGGCGTGGCCGGTCTCGCTCAGCCTGTGCGCGTCGGCGGCCCGGTCGAGCGGGAAGACCCCGGCCAGCGGCACGGTGAACGCACCGCGCTCGGCGAGGTCCGCGGCGATGGCAAGACCGTGGAACGCCTGCGGGTCGGCGCCGGGTCCGCCTGCGGTGTGAGTCAGCCGGACGCCGTGGTCGCCGGACAGGTCCGCGATCGTCACGACGCGGTCCGGCGAGCCCGCGATCTTGATCAGGTCGGGCACCTCGCCCGCGCAGTGCAGGACGGCGTCAACGGAGCCAACGCGATCGACGAGGCCTTCTCCGTAGACCACCGGCGTCGCGCCCAGTTCCGCGACGAAGTCCTGCGTCGCCGGTCCTGCCGTGCCGATCACCTCCGCACCCCGCGCGACCGCCAACTGGATCGCGACAGATCCGACCCCGCCCGCCGCACCGGCGATGAGCACCGTCGTTCCGTCGCCCACCCCGAGCAGATCCAGCGCCCTCGTCGCCGTCTCCACGTTGGCCGCCGCCCCGCCCGCCTGCTCCCAGCTCAGCGCCGCCGGCTTCGGTGCCCACGCGGCCAGCACCGCGAACTCGGCGTTGGCCCCGCCGAGCAGGGCGATGTCGACCATCCCGAACACCTCGTCGCCCACGTTCACGCCGGTCACGCCCGCGCCGACCTCGTCGACGACCCCGGCCGCGTCCACGCCGGGCACGTGCGGCAACGGCAACCGCTCGCCGAACATCCCGGAGCGCAGGTAGGTGTCGCCCGGCGTGACCCCGGAGGCGCGGACGGCGATCCGGATCTGCCCGGCACCGGCGTGCGGTTCGGGCACCTCGGCCACGCGCAGCAGGTCAGCAGGGCCGTACTCGGAGAACTGGAGAGCTCGCATGGCGGCGAAATTAGTGGAACAGGGCGTCCACTTAGCCGAAACTGAGACGGTGACCGGAAATCTGACTCACCTGCGTTCGGACGCCCAGGACAACCGCGACCGGATCATGGCCGTCGCGCGCGAGGCGTTCGCGACGGAGGGCCTGGACGTGCCGATGCGCGAGATCGCGCGTCGTGCGGAGGTCGGTCCGGCGACCCTCTACCGCCGCTTCCCGACCAAGGAGGCGCTGGTGGTGGAGGCCTTCTCGGAGCAGATGGCGGCCTGTTCGGTCGCGGTCGAGGAGGGGCTCGCGCACCCCGATCCGTGGGAGGGGTTCCGGCACACCGTCGAGGAGGTCTGCCGGCTGCACGTGCTCGACCGCGGGTTCTCGGCCGCGTTCACGACGGCCTACCCGCGCGCGATCGACTTCGCCGCGATGCGCGAGAAGGCGTTCCGGTCGCTCGCCGAGCTCATCCGCCGGGCGAAGGCGACCGGACGACTGCGCGCCGACTTCTCGGTCGACGACGTGGTGTTGCTGCTGATGGCCAGCGGGGGCGTCCGCAACGGGACGCCCGCCATCGCGCGCCGGCTGGCCACCCTGTTCCTGGACGGGTCAGCTGAACTGCACTGACCGCTTCGACAGGCCGTACCAGAAGCCGTCGACGGTGCTCGCGGCCTTCTCGTCGCTCGCCGCGCCCAACGCCACGAACAGCGGTGCGAAGTGCTCGGTCCGCGGGTGGGCGATCCCGGCGGCCGGAGCCTTGGTCTGGAAGTCCAGCAACGAGTCCACGTCACCGGCCGCCAGTTGCCGGCCCGCCCAGTCGTCGAACTCCTTCGACCACGACGGCGGCTCGTAGTTCGGTCCTTGGTTGAAGTGCACGCAGCTCAGGTTGTGCGTCATGAAGCCGCTGCCGACGATCAGCACGTTCTGGTCCCGCAACGGCGCGAGCTTGCGGCCGATCTCGTGCAGTTCGCGCGGGTCGAGCGTGGGCATCGACATCTGGAGCACCGGGACGTCGGCGTCCGGGAACATCTCCTTGAGCGGCACGTAAGCGCCGTGGTCGAGGCCTCTGGCTGGGTCCTGCTCGACGTGGCCGCCGACGAGTTTGCGCACGTCGTTCGCGAGTTCCGGTGCGCCCGGGGCCTCGTAGGTGACCTCGTAGTAGCGCTGCGGGAAGCCCCAGAAGTCGTAGACCAGCGGCACGGTGGTGGTCGCGCCGATGGTGGTCGGCGCCTCCTCCCAGTGCGCGGAGACCATGAGCACGGCCTCCGGGCGTGGGAGGGTGGCGGACCAGTCCTTCAGCTCTCTGGTCCACGTCTCGTCGTCAGCCAGCGGGGGAGCCCCGTGGCTCAGGTACAGCACAGGTGCGCTCACGTCATCGAGAGTACGCCTGATAGTTCAAATTTCAACGATCAAGTTCGGTTTTGAACAACTCGGCGGCCTTGCGCGGGTCCTCGGCGTCGGTGATGGCCCGCACGACGACGACTCGGGTGGCGCCTGCTTCCTTGACCTCGTGCAGGTTCGTGAGGTCGATGCCGCCGATGGCGAACCACACGCGGTCGGTCTTCGTGGCGCGGACGAGGTCGAGTCCCGGCGCCGGACGGCCCGGCTTGGTCGGAGTCGGCCAGCAGGGGCCCGTGCAGAAGTAGTCGACGCCGGGTTCCTCGGCCGCTGCCGTCATCTGGTCGACGTCGTGCGTGGAGCGGCCGATGACGACTTCGTCGCCGATGATCCTGCGGGCCAGCGGTACCGGCAGGTCGTCCTGGCCGAGGTGCAGCACGTCGGCCCCGACGGCGTGGGCGATGTCCGCGCGGTCGTTGACGGCGAGCAGCTTGCCGTGGCGTTCGGTGGCTTCCGCGAGGATCTCGATGGCCTCGATCTCCTGCTTGGCCTCGAGTGACTTGTCCCGCAGTTGGATGATGTCGACGCCGCCCGCGAGGGCCGCGTCCGCGAACTCGGCCAGATCAGGCCGGTTCGGCGTGCAGAGGTAGAGCGTCGCGTCGGCGAGTCGTTGCCTGATCAGGTTTCCGTCGAGTCCTGGCACGCAAGCACGTTAACCGTTATGTTGGCATTGGTCCGCACGGGAGCCTGGAGAACACCGGGCTGAGAGGGAGCGTGGTTCGCTCCGACCGTCGAACCTGATCCGGGTCATGCCGGCGCAGGGAGCGTGAATGCCTTGAGCAGTGTGGAAGTAGCCGTCCGGGGTGGCGGCGTCATCGGCCTGTCCGTCGCGTTGTTCGCGGCACGGGCCGGTTTCTCGGTTTCTCTTTCGGATCACGGGTCGCCGCATGCCGGTTCGCGGGTCGCGGGCGGGATGCTGGCGCCGTTGACGGAGGCGTGGCCCGGCGAGGAAGACGTGGTGGCGCAGGGGGTTGAGGCTCTTTCTCTGTGGCCCGCGTTCGCCGCGTCGATCGGCGTGCCGTTGTTCGAGGCCGGGACGCTGGCGGTCGGCACGCAACCCGGTGACCTCGCCGATCTGCGGCACGCGGGGGAGTTGCTGACGTCACGGGAGATCCGCGCTCTGGAGCCCTCGCTGGGACCGGCGGTGCGCGGCGGTGTGTACGCGGCGGGCGACCTCGCCGTCGACAACAGGCTGCTGCTTTCCGCACTGTGGAAGGCTTGTGCGGACGCGGGTGTGCGGTCTGATGTGGACGGACGGGTCCAGGTGATCGCCGCCGGGGCGTGGAGCGGGTCGTTGCATCCCGCGTTGCGCGACGTCATCCGGCCGGTCAAGGGTGAGATCCTGCGACTCACGCACCGGCCCGGAGCGTTGCCGCCGCCGCGCCACACGATCCGCGCGCTGGTCTCCGGCCGGCCGGTCTACCTCGTGCCGCGCGACGACGGACTGGTCGTCGGCGCCACCCAGTACGAGGCCGGGTTCGACACCGACGTGTCCGTCGCGGGAGTGCGGGACCTGCTGCGGGACGCGGAAACCGTGCTGCCGGGCATCGCCGAGTACGCGCTGACCGAGGCCGCCGTGGGGTTCCGCGCGGGCAGCCCGGACAACGTGCCGGTGGTGCGCTGGCTCGAACCCGGCGTGATCGCCGCGACCGGCCACCACCGCAACGGGCTGCTGCTCGCCCCGCACACCGCCCGCCAGGTCGTCGAGTTGTTGGGAGAAGGTTCGTGAAGGCACAGGTGAACGGGACTTCCCACGACTTGGCCGAGGGCACGTCGGTGGCCGCGGTCGTGACGCTGGTGGGCGCGCCGGACAGGGGCGTGGCCGTGGCGCTGGACGGCGCCGTGGTGCCGAGGGCGTTGTGGGACAGGACGATCGTGCCGGACGGCGGCGTGGTCGAGGTGCTGACCGCGGTCCAGGGAGGCTGACGTGGACGATCCGTTGATCATCGCGGGCCGGGAGTTCCGGTCCAGGCTCATCACCGGCACCGGCGGTGCCGCGAACCTCTCGGTGCTGGAACGCGCGCTGGTCGCGTCCGGCACCGAACTCACCACCGTGGCGATGCGCCGGGTGGACGCGGCGGGCCAGACCGGGGTGCTGGAGTTGTTGCGGCGCCTTGGAATCGAGGTGCTTCCCAACACGGCGGGCTGCCGCACGTCCGCCGAGGCCGTGCTGACCGCCCAACTCGCGCGCGAGGCGTTGGAGACGAACTGGGTCAAGCTCGAGGTCGTGCACGACGAGGAGACCCTGCTGCCTGATCCTCTCGAGCTGCTCGACGCGGCCGAGCGACTCGTGAACGACGGCTTCGTCGTCCTGCCCTACACCAACGACGACCCGGTGCTGGCCCGGAAGCTGGAGGACATCGGTTGCGCGACGGTCATGCCGTTGGGTTCTCCCATCGGTACGGGCCTCGGCATCCGCAACCCGCACAACATCGAGCTGATCACTTCTCGTGCTTCTGTTCCAGTAGTTCTGGACGCGGGCATCGGCACGGCGTCCGACGCCGCCCTCGCGATGGAGCTCGGCTGCTCGGCCGTGCTGCTCGCGACCGCCGTCACACGAGCTCAGGACCCGGAACGGATGGGCGCCGCCATGCGTTGTGCGGTCGAGGGCGGACGGCTGGCGAGGCTGGCCGGACGCATTCCGCAACGCTTTTGGGCCCAAGCGTCTTCGCCGAGTCGCTGAGGTCGCTACCGTGGGTGCACACGTGCGAGTTCGCGTCGGTCGTCCGGTCAACCGTTTCGTCCAGATTCGGCGAAGCCCAATCCGGACGAAACGATTCGGCCGGACGGCCGGCTCGAAGGCGAACTCGCCGCACCGCCGGAGGCGGGGCCATCCAGCACAGTGGGATGATTGAGAACTACCTGAATCCCGCCGAGGAGGACGACAAGCCGTGACGGCCCCCATTGACGCCGAGGTCGAGGACGCGACCGCGCGTCTGTACCTGGCGATCGGCCGGCTGGCCCGGTTGCTGCGACGCACCGGTTCCCCGGGACTCGGCCCCGGCGCGGTCTCCGCGCTCGCCACCCTCGCGCGCTGCGGCCCCATGCGCCTCGGCGACCTCGCGAACAAGGAGGGCGTGGCGCCCCCGACGCTGTCCCGCATCGTCGCCGCCCTGGTGGAAGCCGGGTACGTGAAGCGCGAGCCCGACCCGCAGGACGGCCGCGCCTGGCTCGCCACCCCGACCCCCGAGGGCGAGACGATGGTGTCCGGCGTGCGGTCCGCGCGGGTGCGCGAGCTGCAGCGCCGCATCGAACAGCTGACCCCGGAACACATCTCGGCGTTGGTCGGCGCGCTGGACGCGCTGGAGACGTTGGTGGGCGAGGAACCGAAGTAAATCCGGTGCCCGTGCACGTCGTTCGTGCTCTCCTGGTCCGATGGAGTACGACCGGTTGCTGGACCTGGCCCGTTCGCGGCACGCGGACGGCGCCGGGCACGACGAGGTGCTCGCCCTGCTCCGGCAACAGGGGGCTCACAAGATCCAGTCCATGCGGGTCATCGCCGAAGCGACAGGCATGGGGCTCGGCAAGGCCAAGCTGGTCGTGCACCAGAGCCCGGTGTGGGACGACCGCAGGGCGAGCGACGAGGCGTTCCAGGAATGGCTCTGGCACAGCATTTTCGTCCTCGCCGTGCTCGGGGAGGCCGACGTCGGCGAGCCAGAGGAGTGGGTGATCGAGTGCGCGGAACGCAGGCAGCGCGCCGGCATCCAGTTGCGGGACCTGGCGGCAGGCCTGCCCACTGACGCCCTGGTCCGCTTCCACGAGTTGATGGACCGGGGCCAGGGCGGCAAGGCGTTCGCCGAACTCGTGGCGGTGGTGCGCGAGCAGGGCGTCGATCGCTGGGCCGGACTGGCCGAGGTCGCCGACACGTTGCTCCTCACCGACGAAGGCGACCCCTCCGGCGAGAGCGAAGGCCGCGAGGACTGGGCGTTCGCGGCCCACGAGGTCCACGAGCGCACGCGATGACGGTCAGGTCGCCTGTGCCTGGAGTAGTAGCGCCTGGTTGAAGGCGTCGAACTCCGCGACCAGCACCTCGCGGGTCTGCGCCAGCACGCCCTCGACCATCGTGCCGCTGAACGTCTCGACGTTCACCAGCCGCGTCCCGCCGTCGACTTCGCTCAGTTCCCAGCGGTGCCGCCCGAAGAACGTCGAGGGGTCGCCGCCCTGGGACGCCAGCGCGTACGGCTCCATCGACGTGATCTCGCCGTCGAAGTCGCGTTCGAACGGCGTGCCCTTGGCCGCCTTCACCTTGGTGTGCACGCCATCCACCTGCGTGTACTCCATGACGGGATTCCACCGCGCGTACCCGGCGAAGTCCGTCAGCACCCGCCACACGACGTCGATGGGCGCGGGGATGACCAGCTCTGTCCTGACCTCGTTCATCTGCACGATGGCAAGCATGACGAGCTGGTCCACCGATTTTTCAGCTCTCCAACCGCCAGAACGGCGACACCGGCCCGACCCCGCCACCCAGCGGATAAGCCGCGGCCACCGACTGCACGATGAACTCCTTGCCGAACCGCACGGCTTCCGGCACCGAAGCACCGCGAGACAACGCCGCGCTGATCGAAGAAGCCAGCGTGTCACCGCTGCCATGCGTGTTCTCGGTGTCGTAACGAGGACCGGGCAACTCGATGAACGAGCGACCGTCGTAGAGCAGGTCGAGGCACTCCGGGTCGTCCCACATGTGGCCGCCCTTCACCAGCACCCACTGAGGCCCCAAGGCGTGCAACGCCTCCGCCGCCACCCGCTGGTCCGCCCGATCCTTCACCGCGATGCCGGTGATCAGCCGCACCTCGTCGAGGTTCGGCGTCACCAGCGTGGCGCGCGGGAGGAGCAGGCCCCGCAACGCATCGAGGGCGTTGTCGGCCAGCAGTGGGTTGCCGTGCATGGACGCCGACACCGGGTCGACGACGAACGGCACACCACCGGAACCGATGCCCACGCGGTCGAGAACGGGGACGATCGCCTCGATGATCGCCGCCGACGCGAGCATGCCGGTCTTCGCAGCCTGCACGCCGATGTCCAGCACCACGGACTCGATCTGGGCGGCGACGACGTCAGCAGGAATTTCGGAGACTCCCGTGACGCCCAAGGAGTTCTGGACCGTCACGGCCGTCAGAGCGACGCAGCCGTGCACTCCGCACGCGAAGAGCGTGCGGAGGTCGGCCTGGATGCCCGCACCACCGCCGGAATCGCTTCCGGCGATGGTGAGGACCCTGGGAGGTGCGACGGTCACGAGGTCTCCACGACCGGGAGGTAGACCTTGTTGCCCGTGTCGGCGAACTCGCCGGACTTCTCCGCCATGCCGGCCTCGATGGCCTCCACAGTGGACAGTCCGCGTTCCTCGGCGTAGCGCCGCACGTCCTGCGTGATCTTCATGGAGCAGAACTTCGGCCCGCACATCGAGCAGAAGTGCGCCGTCTTCGCCGGTTCCGCGGGGAGCGTCTCGTCGTGGAACGAGCGCGCGGTGTCCGGGTCGAGCGACAGGTTGAACTGGTCCTCCCAGCGGAACTCGAAGCGCGCCTTGGACAACGCGTCGTCCCAGTCCTGGACGCCGGGATGGCCCTTGGCGAGGTCCGCGGAGTGCGCCGCGATCTTGTACGTGATCACGCCGGTCTTCACGTCGTCCCGGTTCGGCAGGCCGAGGTGTTCCTTCGGCGTGACGTAGCAGAGCATCGCGGTGCCGAGCCAGCCGATCTGCGCCGCGCCGATCGCGGACGTGATGTGGTCGTACGCCGGCGCGATGTCCGTGGCCAGTGGGCCGAGGGTGTAGAACGGCGCCTCGCCGCACCACTCCTCTTCTAGCCGGACGTTCTCGGCGATCTTGTGCATCGGCACGTGGCCGGGGCCCTCGATCATGACCTGGACGTCGCGAGCGCGGGCGATGTGCGTGAGTTCGCCCAGCGTCCGCAGTTCGGCGAACTGGGCCTCGTCGTTGGCGTCCGCGATGGAACCCGGCCGCAGCCCGTCACCGAGCGAGAACGTGATGTCGTAGGTGCGCAGGATGTCGCAGAGCTCCTCGAAGTGCGTGTAGAGGAAGCTCTCCTTGTGGTGCGCGAGGCACCATCCGGCCATGATCGCCCCGCCGCGCGAGACGATGCCGGTGACGCGCTTGGCCGTCATCGGCACGTACCGCAGCAGCACGCCCGCGTGCACGGTCATGTAGTCGACGCCCTGCTCGGCCTGCTCGATCACGGTGTCGCGGTAGATCTCCCACGACAGCGCGGCCGGATCGCCGTTGACCTTCTCCAGCGCCTGGTAGATCGGCACGGTGCCGATCGGCACGGGCGAGTTGCGCAGGATCCACTCGCGCGTCTCGTGGATCCGCTTGCCGGTGGAGAGATCCATGATCGTGTCGGCACCCCAGCGGGAGGCCCACACCATCTTGTCGACCTCGTCCTCGATCGACGACGACACCGCGGAGTTGCCGATGTTGGCGTTGATCTTCACGAGGAACTTCTTGCCGATGATCATCGGCTCGGCCTCGGGGTGCTTGCGGTTCAACGGAATGACCGCACGCCCGATGGCCACCTCGTTGCGCACGAACTCCGCGTCGAGGTTCTCGCGCACCGCGATGTAGCGCATCTCCGGGGTGATGATCCCGGCCTTCGCGTACGCGAGCTGGCTGACAGCTCCGTTGATCGGTTCCCGTGCGGCGATCCACTCCGACCTCAGGTCGGGCAGTCCACTGTGGACGTCGATGGTCGCGTTCTCGTCGGTATACGGACCGGAAGTGTCGTACAGATCGACATGGTCGCCGTTGGTCAGTTCCACCCTGCGGAAAGGCACACCATCGCGGTACACCTTGCGCGAGCCCGAGATCGGGCCCGTGGTCACACTGGGCTTGACCGAACGGTCCTCAAGTGCCGTCACGACATTCCTCCCTACGCCGGCATTACCCGGTCAGGTTCAGGCGGTCGGTGACACCGGCACTACGGCCAGTCACCCTCTCAGCCCGCTTCTGGCGCGAGCTCCCGCGTTGTGTTGAGTTGTCGAGAACCGACCATAGTCAGCGCGCGCCGCTACTGCCAAGGCCGCGTTTTGCCCCTAATCTCTTCACGTGGCTGATCACCAGCCGTTCCCGCCCGGCGCGCGACGCGGCCAGCGTCCCGCCGTGGTCTCGGCATGCCCGTCCTGCGGTGAGCTCGCCGGTCGCGGTTACCCCGACTGCGGCTTCTGCGCGGAGCTGCTCGACCAGTTCTGGCTCGCTGACTGGGAAGCGCTGCGGACGTCGTCGCAGCTCGCCGACCGGGAACTCGCCGAGCTGGTGACCTCGGCCGACGTCGGGCAGCACCCGTGGACGTGCGTGGACTGGGCGATGACGTTGCTGGCGTGCTCGCGCTGCGGTGCCGAACTCGGCACCGGGCCCGTCGAGTGCGTGCGCTGCGCCGTCACCGAGGAACGCCGCTGGAGCTGGGACCACTCGGCCCACCCGTACACGATGAGCGCCAACGAACACCTGCTGCGCGTGGCCCGTGCCGCGCTCAGGGCACCCCACCGGCGGCGTCCGGCCGTCGTGCAGGCCTGGCAGCTGGTGCTGCCGTTCCTGATCGCCGGTGAGGTGATCGAGTTCGGCCGGTTGGACCGGATCCGCGCGCACGTGCTCGCAGGTGGCTACGCGTCGATGGCCGCCTGCCACACGTTCGCCGAGCTGGAGGGCCTCCCCGAGCTGTTCTGGCGGCGGGGAGGCGACGCGATCTCAACGCGGGTCGAGTACCAGCCGGATTCCGAGCGCCAGCAGCACGCCGCCCGACAGCTTCTCCAGCGCGGGACGGACGCGCGGCCTGCTCAGCCAGCCGCGGATGGTGTGCAGGATCGACACGATGATCAGGTACCAGACGGTGTCGATCAGGACCCAGCCGACGGCGAGGAAGAGCAGAACCCCCTGGCCGGCCTCCCCGGCAGGCACGAACTGCGGTAGGAACGAGATCGCGAACACGCCGAGCTTCGGGTTGGCGAGGTTCACGATCAGGCCGCTGCGGAACGCGTGGCTCGCGGGCGGCGGTTCGGCCAGCGGCATCGTCTTGCCGATCAGGGCCTTCACGCCCAGGTAGATCAGGAAGACCGCGCCGATGATCCGCAGGCCGTGGTAGGCGATCTCGGACGCCGTGAGCAGGACGCTGAGCCCGAGAGCGGCCGCGATCGCCCAGCACGCGACGCCGACCTCCATGCCGAACACCGTCGCCAGCGCGGCCTTCCGCCCGTGCACCGACTGTCGCAGGACCATGGCCGTGCCAGGTCCGGGCGACAGTGCGATGAGGAACGAGGCCGCGACGAACGCGACGATGTTTTCGAGTGGCATGCCTCTGATGGTCGCTGGTCGCCGCAATTCATTTTTTGTTGAAAGCGGTCGGCCTTGACCTGGAGCGCGCTCCAGGATGTTCGGTGAGCGCATGACAGTGGAACTGGGGAAGTTGGGGTTCGGCACGTGGGCCATGGGCGGCCCGATGACGTTCCAGGGGCAGCCGGTCGGCTGGGGGCCTGCGGACGACGAGGAGTCGCTGAAGGCGTTGCGGCGGGCCCACGACCTGG
Source organism: Lentzea sp. JNUCC 0626 (assembly GCF_043632865.1). Lineage (NCBI taxonomy): Bacteria > Bacillati > Actinomycetota > Actinomycetes > Pseudonocardiales > Pseudonocardiaceae > Lentzea > Lentzea sp. JNUCC 0626. Next base: position 6,708,725 of record NZ_CP171635.1, on the reverse strand, counting down.
GCGTCCGGTTGATCGACACCGCGGACGTCTACGGCTGCGGGCACTCGGAGACGCTGGTGGGGCAAGCGTTTGCGGGCGTGCGCGACGAGGTCGTGATCGCGACCAAGTGGGGCGACGAGTTCGACCCGGCGAAGCGTGAGCTGACCGGGTACAACGGAACCGTCGAGTACCTGCGCCGCGCCGTCGAGGGGTCGTTGCGGCGGCTGGGCACCGACTACGTCGACCTGTACCAGTTGCACCTCGGCGACCTCGGGTTCGACGAGGCGGCGGTGCTGCGCGACGAGTGCGAGGCGCTGGTCGCGGCGGGCAAGATCCGGGCGTACGGGTGGAGCACCGACGACCCGGAGCGGGCGCGGTTCTTCTGCGAGGGAGAGCACGGGATCGCCGCGCAGGCGGACGTCAACGTGCTGTTCGACAACCCCGAGATGTACGCGGGGGAGTACGCGGTGCTGTGCCGCCGGCCGCTCGCGATGGGGCTGCTGGCGCGGGACGAGTTCGCGGAGCTGCCTGCCGACGACGTGCGCGCGTCAGATCCGGCGTGGCTGCTCTTCTTCGAGAACGGCAGGCCGACGCCGCACTACTTCAAGGCGCGGGAGGCCGTGCGCGACGTGCTGACGTCGGGCGGGCGGACGCTGGTGCAGGGCGCGCTGGCGTGGTTCTGGGCGCGTTCTCCCCGCCTGGTGCCGATTCCGGGCGTCCGGACGGTGGCTCAGGTCGAGGAGAACGCGGGCGCGCTGGCGTTCGGTGCGTTGAGCGAGGAGGAATTGGCGCAGGTGGAGTCGGTGCTCCGCCCTTAGGGCCTGTGTCGAAGTCCGAGCCGCGATAGCCGGGCCTGAGACCGCCACGAACCACCTCAGGCCCGACTCTCATCGGCCCGGACTTCAACACAGGCCCTAGTCCTCGTCCTCGAAGTTCGCGGGGTCGGCCGGGTCCCAGGAGTTGCCCGGCCCGCCCCACTCGTTGTCGCGCAGCATCCGCTTCGACTCCTTCTTGTACCGGCCGACGAGGCGGTCGATGTACAGGAAGCCGTTGAGGTGGTCCGTCTCGTGCTGGAGGCAGCGCGCGAAGAAGCCGGTGCCCTCGACCTCGAACGGCTGCCCGTCGAGGTCCTGGCCGGTCACCTTCGCCCAGTGGGCGCGTCCGGTCGGGTACGCCTCGCCGGGCACGCTCAGGCAGCCCTCGAAGTCGTCGTCCGGATCCGGCATGGTCTCCGGGATGCCGTCGGTCTCCAGCACGGGGTTGCAGATGGCTCCGCGGTGCTGGACGCCCTCGTCGTCGGGGCAGTCGTAGACGAAAACCCGCAGGTCGATGCCGATCTGGTTGGCCGCGAGCCCGACTCCGCGAGCGGCTGCCATCGTCTCGAACATGGCGTCGGCGAGGGTCTTCAGCTCGGTGTCGAACTCGGTGACCTCGCGCGTCGGGTGGTGGAGCACGGGGTCGCCTGCGATGCGGATGCGATGGACGGCCATGGTCAGACCATAAGCGGTCCAAAACTGTCGGTGTCGCGCGGTAGGTTGGAACGATCACGTGATTGAATTGCCCGCACCTGAGATGGTGTGGCGACCGTGGGGAGCCAGATGGATCACACCGAGACGCTCACCTCCGCTGACGGCCTGACCAGCCGCGAACGCACCATGCTCGCGTTCGAGCGCCAGTGGTGGAAGTACTCGGGATCCAAGGAACAGGCCATCAGGGAACTGTTCGACATGTCAGCGACCCGCTACTACCAGCTGCTCAACGCGCTCGTGGAATCCGAAGCCGCCCTGGCCGCCGATCCGATGCTGATCAAGCGGTTGCGAGGCGTCCGGACAGGCCGTCAGAGGGTTCGCGCACGCGCCAGGAGCACCGAGGACTGATGACCTCCCCCGAGTCCGCAAGCCCGTCCCGTCCCGCCAAGGCAGCAGGCTTCGCCCTGCTCGGAGTCGCAGCCGTCGCGCTGGTGATCGGCGTCATCTCGCTGTTCGGCGGGGGCTCCGAGGACACCCCGCCGGCCGCCGAGGGCACGTCCACCGCGCCGCCCGCGCAGACGACCAGCGTCGCCTCCGAGCAGCCGCCCGCCTCGACACCGTCGTCCGCCCCGCCCGGAACCACGACGGGCTCGCCGACCGTCCCGGCGACCACGACACCGCCTCCGCCGGTGACGCAGCCGGGGGCGACCAAGGCCCCGGTCCGGGTCTACAACAACTCGACGATCACCGGCCTCGCGTCCAAGGCCTCCGACGAGGTCCGCGGCAACGGCTGGACGGTCGCGGAGACCGGCAACTACTCGGCCGGCACGATCCCGACCACCACGGTCTACTACCGCCCCGGCACCGAGGAAGAAGCCTCCGCCAAGGAGCTCGCCGCGGCGTTGCGGGCGCGCGTCGAGCCCCGGTTCGACGGCATCCAGTCGGCGGCGGCCGGGATCATCCTGATCGTCACGAACGACTACCAGGGCCCGGCCAAGAACAAGTAGCGGGTGGGGGTGGCGGCGCCACCCCCACGCTCAGCGGTTCTGCGCGTAGGCCGCCAGCCCGGCCAGCTGCACCGGGTCCAGCGACGGCCGCACCACGTCCCGTGCCTTCGCCAGGTGCGCCTGCGTCACCTCGGCCGCGTCCAGCGACTCGCGCATGGCCGTCAGCGCCGCCTCGCGGATGAGCGCCGCGCAGTCCGCCGCCGAGTACATGTCCAACTCGCCGGCGAGCGTCGCCAGATCGACGTCCCCGGCCAGCGGCGTGTTCCGCGACGAGGCCTTCAGGATCTCCGTGCGCGCCTCGGCGTCGGGCGGCGGCACGTAGATGATCCGCTCCAGCCGTCCAGGTCGCAGCAACGCCGGGTCGATCAGCTCGGGCCGGTTGGTCGCCGCGATCACCACGACGTCCCGCAACGGTTCCACGCCGTCGAGTTCGGTGAGCAGCGCGGCCACGACCCGGTCGGCCACCCCGGAGTCCGACGACTGCCCGCGTCGCGGTGCCAGCGCGTCCACCTCGTCCAGGAACACCAGCGCGGGCGCGGCGTCCGCGGCCCGCCGGAAGAGCTCGCGCACGGCCCGTTCCGACTCGCCGACGAACTTGTCCATCAGCTCGGCACCCTTGACGGTCAGCACGTTGAGCTGCCCGGAACCCGCCAGCGCCCGCACGAGGAACGTCTTGCCGCACCCCGGCGGCCCGTAGAGGAGCAGCCCGCGCGGGGGTTCCACGCCCAGCCGGGCGAAGGAGTCCGGGTACCGCAACGGCCACAGCGCGGCCTCGGTCAACGCCTGCTTGACCTCGGTCATGTCCCCGACGTCCTCGAGCGTCAACCCTCCAGTTTGGACGGTGTCCGACGCCGACATGGAAATCGGCCGCACCGTGCCCAAAGCGGCCAGCAGATCTTCCTGCCCGACCCGGGGTTCGGCCACGTCACGCTGCCGCAACGCCGCCCGGACCGCGGCTTCCCGCCGCAACGCACACAGGTCCGCCGCCACGAAGCCAGGCGTGCGCGCCGCCACCTCGCCGAAGTCCACATCGGACTCCAGCGGCACGTCCCTGAGCAGCACGCGCAGCAGCTCGGTGCGCCCGGCCGCGTCCGGCAACGGCAGCGCCAACTCGCGGTCCACCAGGTCAGGCGCCCGCAACCGGGCGTCCACCGACTCGGCCCGCGCCGACGTGACCACCAGAGCCAGGTTGGGCCGCGAGATCGCGGTGCGCAGGATGTCCAGCACCACCGTCGCCACCGGCGGAGGCGCCGTGGGCAGCAGTGCGTCGATGTCCGTGAGCAGCAGAACCGTCGGCTTCTCCGGAACGCCGGCGATCGTGTCCGCGAGCTGCTTGGCCATCGCGCCGGGCTCCAGCACCGCGATGCTCGGCGCGGCCAGCTCCACCACCGCGGCGTCCACCGAGCGGGCCACCGCCCGCACCAGCGTCGCCTTGCCCACGCCCTCCGGCCCGCTGACCATGGCCGCGAGGCGAGCCGACGCACCCAGCTTCGTCAACAGCTCGGGCTGCCGGAACATCAGCTCCAGCCACTCCGTCAACCGCCGCGCCTGCTCGCGCTGCCCCACCAGGTCCGCCACCGGCAACGCCTCGTGCTTCTCCTGCACCACCACCGGCGTCACCTCGGCGGCGGGAGCCGAAGCCGACCGCCACCCCACGACGCTCGACGGCTGCACCGCCACCGGCCCCGCCGGATCGGTCGAGGTGATGGTGATCAGCTCGTTCGTCCACGTCATCCCGATGGCGTTGGACAACTTCCGCCGCGTCTCGGACACGTTCGCACCGGGCGGCGGCGCGAGGTCCTGCGGCAACAACGACACGTTGTCGCCCACGGTGATGACCTTGCCGGTCAACGCCATCCGCACGTGCTCGGGCGTCAACGCCGTGGTCGCCAGCCGAGACCCGGCCACGGTGATCGACCGCGCACCCGCCACCTGCACCGGCGCCACCACGATCTCCGACCCCTCGACCACACCGAGGTTCGTGAGCGTGACGTCGTCCACCAGCACCACCCCCGGCGGCTGCTCACCGGCAGCGGCCAGCGCGGCACTCACGCGGGCGCCGGTCAGCTTCACGGCGTCCCACGCACGCAACCCCAAGGCGTCGAGCACCTCGGGGTGGAGGCGGACGACACCGCGCCGGGTGTCCAGTGCGGACGGGGACAGGCGAGCCGTCAGCGTGATCACGCCGCCGACTCTAGTTCGTTCGCGTCCCTAGGATGCGGACGTGAGTGATCCTGGGGAGATTCCTGTTTCGCCGGACGGCAACCCGATGACCAAGGTCGTCTTCGATCTCGACCAGGACGACGAGGGCTGGCCGCCGGTCGGGTCGGAACGCCTGTGGGGCGAGAAGACGGGCAAGGCAGAGCTGCGGCTGCTGAACACGCCGTTCTTCGTGCGCGGCATCGCGTTCGGCGATCGGATCAGGATCAGGCCGGACCACGAGCGCCGTGAGTTCCTGTTCGACGGCGTGGTGGCCGAGTCCGACCACTCGACCGTCCGCATCGTATTCGTCCGCGGTGACGACGGCAGGGAGGCTGTCGAGAGCAGGTTGCGCGACGCCGGGTGCGACATCGGCACGCTGAGCCAGTTCCCGAACCTGATCGCCGTCAACGTCCCGCCCACCGCCGACTACGGGGAGCTGCGTGCGTGGCTGTCGGCGCAGGCCGGGGTCGTCGAGTTCGAGGAGGGCGCGATCTCGGCCCTGCACCGCGGCCGGCCGGCGTGAACCGGCCCGCGCGGGTGCAGTCCTTCGGTGGCATCTGATGGCGATGATCGCCCACGCCCGGCAGCGGCCGGCCTGAACAAAGGCTTCCGGATTTGTCAGACCCCCCGATTACTGTGGAGCAGGACCGGGCCTGGGGGCTCGGCGCCACAAGACCTGGGGGTCGATGTTCATGCGCCACAAACCGGCGCGCGGCTTTCGCATGGCCGCGTTCGTTCTCTCGCTGGCCGTCACGGCCGGGTTCGCGGCACCCGTCGCGCACGCCGAAGCCTCGCCACCCGCGCCTCGGGTGACGTCGCAGCAGTACCCGCCGACGCATCCCACTGGCGGTGTCGGGGTCGCGGGCTCGTTCGAGCTGGACGCGGACTACGACGTGCTGAGCTACGTCTACTCCTTCTCCAGCGACAGCGGGTTCCTCGACAAGGAGGTCCTCGCCGACGCCGAGGGCAGGGCGACGATCCGGTGGACGCCGCGCGTCGCCGGTCAGCACCGGTTGACGGTCAGCGCGAAGACCGGTGAGGGCTACTCGCAGGTGTCGCAGTACGAGTTCCAGGTGCTCCCCGGCGGGCGTCCCGCCGCGCACTGGTCGTTGGACGGCACGCTGACGGACTCCACCGGGGCCCACGTCCTCACGCCGAACGGGAACCCGGGCCTCGTCACGGCCGGCTACTCGGGCGGGGGTCTCGTGCTGAACGACGCGCAGGACCACCTCAGCGGCCCGTCGCCGGTGGACACCTCGGGCAACTTCACGCTGTCGGCGTGGACGAAGGCAGGTGCCGGCGACATCAGCCGCGCCGTCCTCGCCGCAGCGGACAGCACCGGTCTCAGCGCCGGTCTGTACTACGACGCCGCGGTCCGGCGCTGGGCGTTCGGCATGGCGACCCCGGACGGAACCGGCCTCCGGGTGGCTCACTCCCGTGCCGACGCGCAGGCCGACACCTGGACGCACCTGGCCGGCACCTACGAGGTCACCACCGGGACGCTCACCTTCTACGTCGACGGCGTCGTGCAGGGCGAGCTCACCGGGGTCGAGGGCCGGGCGGCGTCGCAGCTGCTGGTGGGCCGGCACCGGTGGAACGGCGTGGACGTCGGCGGCGCCCCCGGCGCGGTCGACGAGATCAGGGTCTACCCCCGGACGGCGAACGCGGCCGAGGTCGGGGCGCTGGCCAAGCAGGTCGGTCTGCGCGCCCACTACAGGTTCGCCGAAGGCACCGGTGCCGCGAGTCAGGACGACGCCACCGGCGCGGTCGCGACGCTGAACGGCAACACGGCGTGGGAGTCCGACGGCGACAACACCTCGTTGCTGCTCAACGGACCTGACCAGGACGGCGAGGCGTACGTCTCCGCTCCGGCACCGGGGATCCGCACTGACCGCTCCTTCTCGCTCTCCGCCTGGGCGAGGCTGGATCTCGACGCGCGCGACGGCAAGGACCGCACGGTCGCGAGCCTGGTGCACAACGGCACCTCGCTCCTCGAACTCCGGTACGGCGGCGCCTCGAAGCAGTGGGAGTTCGTGGTCGACGGCGTCGTCGTGACGACCCAGTACCGCGCGGAACTCCAGGAGTGGACGTACCTGACGGCCGTCCACGACAAGAACAACGCCCAGCTCCGGCTGTACTTCAACGGCCTCTACGTCACGAGCGCGCCGTTCACCGGCGGCTCGGCGGAGACGGGTGCAGGTCTGGAACTCGGCCGCTCGGCCACCACCCCGGCGGGCTCGTTCTGGAAGGGCGGGCTCGACGACGTGCGCGCCTACACCGGCGTGCTCACGCAGGAGCAGATCCTGGCGCAGGCCGTGCGCATCTGATGGCGATGAACGCGCGGGACAAAGGCATCTGGCTCGAATTCGTTCATGCGGAGAAGGCCTGCTCTCCTGGTGATGAGGACGGCCGACGTGCCTGAGCTGTTGGAGCTCGCCAACGCCGGGCACGGCCTGATCGGGGAGGTGCGCAGATGCGCTGCCGTCCGACCCGGACATCCGCGAAGTGGACGAGGACTTCGGCTACCTGTGCGGGATTGACCGCAAACGCCGAAGGGCCGGACATGGTCGACATGTCCGGCCCTTCGGCTTCAGAACTGGATCAGCGCTTCGGCTGACGCCGCAACCCCAGCTGGCGCCACGACCGCCGCCGCCCGTTCGCCGAAGGCGTTGCGCCTTCAGCCGCGGCAGCAGTGGAAGCGTCACGCCGTGGCCGACGCACGGCACGCATGGCCGCACCAGCGACACGACCGCTCAACGGCTGCCGCAGCCCGAGCCTCCGCGCCGCCACCCCGTGCGCCCGCTTGATCGCACGCCGGTCCGCCCCGGTGACGGTCCACGCCTCCGGGTGCTTCGACAGCCACATGTAGCGCCGCACCGAGTACGGCAGGTGCGCCAGGTACACGACCATCGCGACGATCAACGCCACCAACGGGTACGTGATCACGGCAGCGGCCAGCAGACCCACGGCGACCAGCAACGGCGCGACCGCGCGCGGCGGCACCTTCACCGTCTTCACCGACAGCGTGGGAATCCGCGACACCAGCAGCATCGCCACCAGCACGGTCCACGCCGCCACGACGTAGGAGTTGTTCCACCACCCGTCGGAACGGACCTGCTCCTCGATGATCAGAGGCAGCAGCAGCAACAAGCCACCGGCGGGCGCCGGCACGCCCACGAAGAACTCCTTCGCGAACGGCGGCTGTTCCTTCTCCAGCAACGTGTTGAAGCGGGCGAGGCGGACGACCATGCAGACCGCGAAGATCAGCGCGATGACCCAGCCGGCGCGGTTGCCCTCGAACTTCCAGAGGTAGATCGCGAGGGCGGGCGCGACGCCGAACGAGATCGCGTCGGCCAGCGAGTCGAGCTCCGCGCCCATCTTCGACGTCGCGTCCAGCAGGCGGGCGATGCGGCCGTCGAGGCCGTCGAACACGGCTGCCGCCGCGATCGCGGTGATGGCCGCGCCCCACATGCCGACGTTCGCGAAGTGCACTGCGGACAGGCCCGAGCACATGGCCAGGACCGTGATCGCGTTCGGCAGCAGGCGAACGCCGGGCCCGCTGGGTGCCACTTACGCCTCCGGGAGTTCGGCGAGAACGGTCTCGCCGCCGATGGTGCGCTGGCCGGCCTCGACCAGGACGCGGCTGCCGCGCGGCACGTAGAGGTCGACGCGCGAGCCGAAGCGGATCAGGCCGTAGGTCTGGCCCGCGGTGACCTTCTCGCCCTCGGCGACCTCGCACACGATGCGGCGCGCGACCAGGCCGGCGATCTGCACGACGACGAGGTCGTGGCCGTCGACGGTGCGCAGCCACACGGTGTTGCGCTCGTTCTCCTCGGACGCCTTGTCGAGGTCGGCCGAGAGGAACTTGCCGGGGTGGTACGAGACCTGGACGACCTCGCCGTCGGCGGGCACGCGCTGCACGTGCACGTCGAAGACGGAGAGGAACACGCTGATGCGCGTCATCGGCTGCGAGCCGAGGCCGAGCTCGGCGGGCGGGACGGCGTCGACGACGTGCGAGACCGTGCCGTCGGCCGGGGCCACGGCGAGGTTCGGACGGGTCGGCGTCACGCGCTTCGGCTCGCGGAAGAACCACGCCACCCACGCCGTGACCAGCGCGAGGACGACGCCCAGGCGCTTGAAGCGCAGCCGGACGAGGAGGGTCGCGATCGCCGCGGCGGCGACGAACGGGCGCCCCGCCGGGTGCATCGGCGGCACCATGCCGCGCGCGAGTTCGAGGAAGTGGGAGACGGGCTTCTCGCTGCTCATCGTGTCTGTGGGTTCCGTAGGTTCGGGGGGGTGTCGGGCGTCATCACGCTACGGCAACGGCCCAAACCGCCCATCGGGACTGTCCGGAAAGACAAGTGGCCGGTAGGCCCGTGCATCCCCCGACGAATGCACGGGCCGACCGGCACCTGCGGGCAGTGTAATCCCCGTCACATGGCGTTAACAATGTCGTTGGGTGAGCGTTCCGTCACAGTCCGTCCACTCCGAGAGACCGCAATCTCACCCGCAGCTCGGCGACCCGATTAGCGTCACGCACGGCGGGTTCGACGAGGTCGTCCGGATAGACCGCAGCTCCGTCGGCCGTTCGCAGCAGGAACAGTCCGCCCCAGTTGAGTTCCAGTGTCGCGCGGTTAGCGGTGACGAGCTGGTCAGCCACCATGCAGCCGAGGAGTTCCGTCACGGCCTCGACGGCCGCCTCGTGCGCCTGTTCGGACGTCAGCGAGCCGTCCACGGGCCGTCCGGTGATGTCGTGCAACCGGGCCTGCTCCAGCCCCCGCAGCACGTCCGGCAGGGTGTCGCCGATCTTGCTGACCCGTCCGGCGTGCCGCAGGGCGTCCGCCTTCCAGCGCACCAGCGCGGGCCCGGCCAGCGGGGCGAGCTCGGCCCAGGTGATCGGCGGTCCGGACACCCCGACGAGGTCCGCGACCGGTGTCCCGGCCAGCAACGTGTGCGCGGGCCGTTCGTCGACGGCCTCCGCCACCAGCGACAACGCCCCCGTCGTTCGCATGGCGGCGACCCGTTCGCGGACCGGCGGGTGGCTGTCGAAGACCGAAGTCGGCTCCAGCTCCGCCATCAACGGCTCCAGCTCGCGCAACTGGTGCACGCGCCGCGGGTGGTCGAGGTACGAGCGGAAGCCCTCGACCAGCGGTGGGGTGCGGTCCGCGTGCGCCGCGAGCGAGACGTACCAGGTCAGGTAGTCGCTCCAGGCCTCGGTGACCGGCCCGATCCGCAGCATCGCCCGCGCCGCCGCCTCCCGCCCGGCCGCCGCGACCGCGACCTCGTCGGCGAACAGCTCGTGCTTGCGGCTCTCCGGCGCGGCCACCAGCGCGTACAGGCGGGCCCACGCGTAGAGGACGCCGGTCGTGTCGAACCGCTCGGTCGTGAGCCGGAGCGTGAGCGTCGCGCGGTAGGTGAGGGCGGAGAGCTTGGTGTGCCCGCCGCTGTAGTGGCCGAGTTCGTGCGCCAGCACCGACCGCAGCTCACCGATGCTCATCCCGGCCACGAACGGCAGCCCGAGCGACATGTACCGCGCTCCGCCGTGCTCCCACACGCTCGCGTTCGGCTCGCTGATCAACCGGATGTCGTCCGGACCGGGGGTGCCCGCGATCCGCGCCAGCTCGTCGACGTGCCACCACAGCTCGGGGTGCGCCTCACGGGTCAGCGGGACGCCGCTGGGCCGCGGGGTCACGAAGATCGCGATCCCCATCGCCACCAGCGGCGGACCGCCCAGCGCGAGCGCCATCAGGGCCAGCGCGCCGCCGGTGACGATCTCGCCCTGCTCGAACTGGGTGTACGACAGCGCGCCCAGGGTGGCCAGCAACCCCAGCGCGAGCACGAAGAACCCCGCCAGCAGTGCCAGCGCGAGTGCCGCTCTCATGACTTGCTTCCCCCAGAACGTCCGGAACTACTGCAGGTATCGCACGGTGACCTCGGCGCCCGCCGCCAGCTCGGTGACGTCCTGCGGCACCTCGATCAGGCAGTTCGACAGCGCGAGCGCCGACAGCAGGTGCGAGCCGGGCCCGCCGACGGGCGTCACGACCTCCCCGGACGACGGGTCGTGCAGCCCGCGCCGGAACTGCGTCTTGCCCGCGGGCGACGTCAGCCCGGTCGTGATGCGCGCACGCGCCGTGCGGCGTTCCGGATCCCGGTGCCCCATGGACGCCATCAGCGCCGGACGCACGAACACCTCGAACGACACCTGCGCGCTCACCGGGTTGCCCGGCAGCGACAGCACCGGCACGCCCTCGTAGCGGCCGGAACCCTGCGGCCCGCCCGGCTGCATGGCGACCTTGGTGAACTGCACGTCGTGGCTTGCGAGGGCGTCCTTGACCACCTCGTACGCGCCCGCGCTGACCCCGCCGGACGTGATGATCGCGTCCACCGCGCCGACGTACGGCTTCAGCGCGGCGTGGAACGCCTCCACGTCGTCCGGCACGAACCGCAGCTGGATCGCCTCGCAGCCCGCGTCGCGCACCGAGGAGGCGAGCATCATGCCGTTCGACTCGTAGATCTGGCCCGGCAGCAGCGGCTGTCCCGGCGCGACCAGCTCGGAGCCCGTCGACAGGACCAGCACGCGCGGGCGGCGGCGGACGGGCAGTTCGGGCAGGCCCAGCGCCGAGGCGAGACCGAGCGTGGACGGGCGCAGCACGGTGCCCGCGACCAGCACCGGGTCGCCCTTCTGCACGTCGTCGCCGCCGACCCGGATGTTCTGGCCGGGCTCGACGGGGCGGTTGATCGTGACGGTCTCGGTGCCGCCGTCGGTCCACTCGACCTGCACGACGGCGTCGGCGCCGGGCGGGACCGGTGCGCCGGTCATGATCCGCTGCACGGTGCCGGGGATCAGCGGCGTCAGCTCGGTGCGGCCTGCGGGAATGTCGTCGGTGACGGCGAGCCGGGTCGGTTCGTCCCGGTTCAGATCGGCGGCCCGGACCGCGTACCCGTCCATCGCGGAGTTGTCGAACGGCGGCAGGGCGAGCGGCGCGATCACGTCGGCGGCGAGCACCAGCCCGAGGCACTCCTCGAGCGGGAGCAGCGACTCGGGCATCAGGCCGACGAGGCCGGCGACGCGCTGACGGTGTTCGGCGACAGAGGTGGGGGACACGACTGCATACTGCCAACGTCGCGCCGTTCGCGAGCGCCGCATTGCCCGCAATCCCCACCGGAGGTGTTGTTCGTGCAGGTCCGGACCAGGCACACACCGACGTTCGGCGTGGCGAGACTCGTCCTCGCACCCGGCGAGGCGGTGCTGGTCGACCCGTTGACCATCGCGGCCACGAGCTACGGGCTCGCGGTCGAGGTGAAGGGCGCGGGCGCCGTCGCCGTCGCGCTGGCCACCGCCGGTGCGGAGGGCGGCTGGCTCGACGCGGCCCCCGTGCTGCCCGGTGACCTGCACCAGGTCGAGCTCGACGGCGCGCACGGCTGGTGCCTCGCCCGGCACAGCTGGATCGCGCAGAGCAGCACGGTCGCGATGAACCCGGACGCGCCGCCCATGCAGGCCATCTTCGGCGGTGCCGAGGGGTTCATGAACTACGCGCACGGCCAGGGCGTCGTCGTCCTCGCCTGTTGCGGCGCGCTCGACCTCGTGACGTTGGAGGCCGGCGAAGCGGTGACCATCAGCAGCGATCACGTCGTCGCGTTCGCCGACACGCTGCAATGCCGGCTGCGGCCGTCGGTACCCGATGGCGTGCAATCCATTCAGACGGGCGAGGGCCTGGTGTTCGACTTCGCAGGTCCCGGTGCCGTGCTCACCCAGACGCGCGGTCCCCGCAGACTCACCACCTGGTTGCGCGCCAACGGAGTCAGCCCCCGTTCATGACTCCGTAAGGAGGTATCCGAGTGAGTTTTCTTCTTTTAGCGTTGCGTTCTGCGCTTTGCGTGAGATGCGTGATCTGAAGGAGGACGTCTTGGCTCTCGGTACCGTCAAGTGGTTCAACTCCGAAAAGGGATACGGCTTCATCGCAACCGATGGCGGGCCCGACGTGTTCGTGCACTACTCGGCGATCCAGATGGAAGGCTTCCGGACGCTCTCTGAAGGCGACCGGGTGGAGTTCGAGGTGCAGGCCGGGCGGGACGGGCGCAGCCAGGCGTCGGACGTGCGCCGAGCCGGTTAGGCGCCGGTTGGACGTCGCTCTGATCACGGCTTCGGCGAACCCGGAGCAAGCCGATCTCGGCGGACGTTAGGCTGCCTCGCGTGTCGGAGGACCTGAGCGGACGGCGAATCGCGCATTACCGGATCGACGGAGTGCTCGGCCGCGGTGGCATGAGCGTGACGTACCGGGCCACGGACGTGAGGCTGGGCCGGAAAGTCGCGCTCAAGGTCATCGGTGAGCATCTCGCGCCCGACGCGGAGTTCCGCGAGCGGTTCGTCGACGAGGCGCGCAACACCTCCGCGATCGACCACGCCAACATCGTGCCGCTGTACGACTTCGACGAGGTCGACGGCCTGCTCTACATCGCGATGCGGCTGGTGGACGGCCAGGACCTGGCCGGGCACATCAAGTCGGGACCGCTCACGCCCGCGCGCACGTTGACGCTGCTCGCCCAGGTGGCCGAAGCGCTCGACATGCTGCACGGCAAGGGCCTCGTGCACCTCGACGTGAAGCCGGCGAACGTGCTGGTGACCGAGAAGGAGGGCGTGCGCGAGCACGTCTACGTCGCCGACTTCGGCCTGACCCGCCGCGGCGCCACCGGCCACCGCACCCGAACGGGTGATTTCCTCGGCTCGCCGACCTATGCGGCGCCGGAACACCTGCGCGGCGAGCCCGTCGACGGCCGCACCGACCAGTACGCGCTCGCGTGCATGCTCTTCGCCTGCCTGACCGGGCGCCCGCCGTTCCAGGGCGGCGTGCAGGAGGTCATCGCCGGTCACCTCGGCAGCGTCGTGCCGGCGTTGTCGCAGCTCGTGGCGTTGCCGCCGGCCATCGACGACGTGATCCGCAAGGGCACCTCGAAGGACCCGGCGCAGCGGTACGCGAACTGCGCCGAGCTGATCGCCGCCGCGCGCGTCGCTCTCGTCGGGGTCGCGCAGGGCTCGGCTCCCGCTCAGGTCGGGCCGCAGTCCGGCTCGTTCCCCGCTCAGGGCTCACCGGTGTCCGGGCCGATGCCCGTGCAGCAGCAGGGGCCGTACCAGGGTGGCGGCGGCTACCAGCAGCCGTTGCAGGACCCGGTCCGGCTGCGCCCGCCGAACCAGGTGGGCGTGAGCGCGTTCACGTCCTCGTCCAAGAAGGAGCGCCCGGCCTGGTTCGCGCCGGTCATCGCGGCCGCGGTGGCGATCGTGGTGATCATCATCGTGGTGGTGATCCTCTCGCCTGGTGACGAGCCCGCCCGGCAGCCCAAGACGAGCTCCGCTCCGTCGCTGAACATCGGGGACGACCCGACCTCGAACAAGCCCCTGCCGACCTCTGTGCCGGTCCGCACCTCACGCTGAGTTCGCTTGCACTCGTCGTGTCCGAGTGCTAAACACGAACTAGCACTCGGCTCCATCGAGTGCCAAAGAAGTGAGGCTAGGAAGGTGAGGCCCTCCGGGGTCGTCCGTCGCGGGCACCGAACCTTGCCACTCGCATCGTGTTCCGCTGTGGGCTCTGCCGGCCCGCAGTGGCCCAGAATCCACAAAGGCGGAGGAACACACCGCAATGGCCAAGATGATCGCGTTCGACGAGGACGCCCGCCGCGGTCTCGAGCGGGGTATGAACACCCTCGCCGACGCCGTCAAGGTGACGCTCGGCCCGAAGGGTCGCAACGTCGTTCTTGAGAAGAAGTGGGGTGCGCCGACGATCACGAACGACGGCGTCTCCATCGCGAAGGAGATCGAGCTCGAGGACCCGTGGGAGAAGATCGGGGCCGAGCTCGTCAAGGAAGTTGCGAAGAAGACCGACGACGTCGCGGGTGACGGCACCACCACCGCCACCGTGCTCGCCCAGGCGCTCGTCCGCGAGGGTCTGCGCAACGTCGCCGCGGGTGCCAACCCGCTCGGCCTCAAGCGCGGCATCGAGCAGGCCGTCGAGGCCATCGCCGAGCAGCTGCTGAAGAACGCCAAGGAGATCGAGACGAAGGAGCAGATCGCTGCTACCGCGTCCATCTCCGCTGCTGACGCCACGATCGGCGAGCTCATCGCCGAGGCGATGGACAAGGTCGGCAAGGAAGGCGTCATCACCGTCGAGGAGAGCAACACCCTCGGTCTCGAGCTCGAGCTCACCGAAGGCATGCGCTTCGACAAGGGCTACATCTCCGGTTACTTCGTGACCGACCCCGAGCGTCAGGAAGCGGTCCTCGAGGACCCGTACATCCTGCTGTTCGGCTCCAAGATCTCCACGGTCAAGGACCTGCTCCCGCTCCTCGAGAAGGTCATGCAGGGCGGCAAGCCCCTCCTGATCATCTCCGAGGACGTCGAGGGCGAGGCTCTCGCGACCCTGGTCGTGAACAAGATCCGCGGCACCTTCAAGTCCGTCGCCGTCAAGGCCCCGGGCTTCGGTGACCGTCGCAAGGCCATCCTCCAGGACATCGCCACCCTCACCGGTGGCCAGGTCATCACCGAGGACGTCGGCCTGAAGCTGGAGAACGCCGACATCTCGCTGCTGGGCAAGGCCCGCAAGGTCGTCGTCACCAAGGACGAGACGACCATCGTCGAGGGCTCGGGCGACGCCGACCAGATCCAGGGTCGCGTCAACCAGATCCGCGCCGAGATCGACAAGTCGGACTCCGACTACGACCGCGAGAAGCTCCAGGAGCGCCTCGCCAAGCTCGCCGGCGGCGTCGCCGTCATCAAGGCGGGCGCGGCCACCGAGGTCGAGCTCAAGGAGCGCAAGCACCGCATCGAGGACGCCGTTCGCAACGCGAAGGCCGCCGTCGAAGAGGGCATCGTCGCGGGTGGTGGCGTCGCGCTGCTGCAGGCCGCCGAGGCCGCCTTCGCGGGCCTGAAGCTCGTCGGCGACGAGGCCACTGGCGCGAACATCGTGAAGGTCGCCGTCGAGGCGCCCCTCAAGCAGATCGCGGTCAACGCCGGCCTCGAAGGCGGCGTCGTGGTGGAGAAGGTCAAGTCCCTCCCCTCGGGCGAAGGCCTGGACGCCGCCACCGGCGAGTACAAGGACCTGATCAAGGCGGGCATCATCGACCCGGCCAAGGTCACGCGCTCCGCGCTGCAGAACGCCGCGTCCATCGCCGCGCTGTTCCTGACGACGGAAGCCGTCGTCGCGGACAAGCCGGAGAAGAACGCGGCCCCGGCCGCGCCGGACGCCGGCGGCATGGACTTCTGAGTCCACCCGCAGCACCAGCACCACCGCACCACCACGGAAGGCCCGACTCGCACCGCGAGCCGGGCCTTCCGGCGTTCCAGGCCCGGCAAGGGCCTGCGGCGGCCGCCGAGTTGGGCCCGACAGCCGCCGAGGACGGCAGCACACACCGGCGGCAGCGCAAGACGTGCCGAAGGTGGGGCGGATGGTTGCGGGAGCGGGTACGGAAGGCGGGCTGCGAGGTGCCTGGGCGCTACGTGCCCGGCGAGCTGCGCGGAGCGCAGCGGTCCGGGGTGGGGTAGCAGACCTCTAGGCCGCCGAGCGCGAGGTAGCGCGGCTCCAGGTAGCCGAGAGCCAGGCCAGCCAAGAACTAAGTGACCAATGGCTTGAGGAGAACGAAGCCGAAGGCGAGGCGTCCTTAGCTCTCGGCCAAAAGACAACGCCCACCAAACGCAATGGCGAAGCCGAGCCGTCCTTCGAAGGCCACACGTGCAGCGTGTGACGGTGACGTATCAATCCAAACCCAGCCACGCACCAACGAGATTGGGGCTTGACTTTGGGTGCGAGGTGCTACCACTAGTGGCTCGGCCGGGCGCTTTTCAGCCCGGCCTTTCCGGTCCGACCAGCGCCTCGCAAGGGCCCCGAAGTCAAGCCCCAATCTCTATCGTCGCGAAGCGGCGATGAAATGACCCGTCCCGTCCGAAGTCTCCCCACGCAACCCAAGCCACCAGCACAAAGGTGACCACCCCAGAAACCCCCAGGACAAAACTCAAAGCATGATCGTAGGCGTGACAACAGTCCGCCCAGGCTCCCCACGAGAATTAACCAAATGCACCAAAATCTGCGTGGTCCCAGTAGGAACATCGGGCAGAACAAACCGCCCACCATCATCAGCCCGAGTACAGGAAGACTGATGATCGGCCACCCGAACCTCCACCTCGTGCTCCCCGGCCGGCACCAACCACCCGTCAATCCGATGCCGCGACCCGGTCGAAGTGAAGTTGACCATCAAGGTCAGGTTGTCCACGGTGAACGTGATGGTCCCGGTCTGCCCACCCCGCACCCCGGCGAAGGACCCGGCCCGCTCCCACCGCGCCACCTCGACGTCCAGCGACTCCAGGGCGATCGCGAACTTCACGCGGTCCACCAGGTCGGCGGGTGGCGGGTCCAGTTCGTCGACGAGCCTGTTCAGTTCGGAGAGGACTGCGGTGTCCTCGGGGCCCCTGCGGTCGTCGCGCGGGTCGATCTCGTTCACCGCGATCCTCCTTCCGTCTCCAGGTAGTTGCGCAGCAGTGTCAAACACCGTCCCCTGGTCGGACCGATGCTGCCGTGGGGCATGGCGAGTGCTTCGGCCACTGCTCGGTACTCCGCGCGGCCCGCGAGCACGGTGAGTCGGAGCAGTTCCTGGCACCTCGTGGTCAGGCGGCCGAACGCGAGCCACAGGCGGCGGTCGCGGTCGTCCAGCAGCGTGACGTCCTCCGGCAGGCCGGTGTCGGACTCCAGCTGTTCGGCGTACTCGTCTGAGAGGTGCGTTTCACGCTTGTTAGGTGTCCAAGTTCGGCGTGCTTCACGCCTCGTCGTGACGACCAGGTAGCCGACCAGGGCTTTGGGCTCGTTGATGTTCTCGATGTTCTTGAGGAACGCGAGCCAGACCGTCTGCACGACGTCCTCGGCGGCGGCGCGGTCCAGGCCCTGGCCGCGCGCCACGTGCCACAGCAGCGGGGTCAGCTCCGTCACGAGCACGTCCAGCGCGTTGCGGTTGCCCTCGCGTGCGGCCGCCACGCACATCGCGTGTCGTTCGGTGCCTTCAAGCCCGTCCCACGGCGGACGGTCATCCGCCGTGTGCAGCTCGTCCATGTGGCACCTCCGATCGGCCGCCCTGTCAGCGCCGTCCGCCAACTCATGAAGGGCTAACTGGGCGGTAGATACAAAATTCACTCGATTGGAGCAGTATCACCGCCAAGGTGACCCTCATCTTCCTCCGGGTACGCCAGCGGCCCGTGATTCCCCCTCCGAGTCACGGGCCGCCAGTGGTGGGAGCTCACGCCGGCCGGCACCCCTCGAACCGGCCGGCGCTCGCTCCACGCCTGAACAAAGCGCTCTACCCAACAAGAGCGGAACTCAGGCGATCAGATACAGAACCTCTGACGCGACAACGACCGCCGAGGCTCCCGATTCACGAAAGCACACGTTATGGTCTAGACCATGCCGATTCTCGAAGTGATCGCACTGACCGCGAAGGACGCCGAGGCCGCCCAGGTCGGGGGCGCTGACCGGCTCGAACTGGTCGCCGACATGGCGAGCGACGGCCTCACGCCGTCAACGGCCACCTTCAAAGAAGTGCGCAAAGCGGTCGACCTCCCCATCCGCGTGATGCTCCGCGACGCCCCGGGCTTCGCGCCCGGCAACCTCAAGCAACTCCGCCGCCAGGCCTGGGAGCTGCGGGAGGCGGGCGCGACGGAGTTCGTCCTCGGCTTCCTCGACGCCGAAAACGAGATCGACGAGGGCGTCACCCTCAACCTCCTCGCGGAGTTGGAAGGGTGTGCCTGGACGTTCCACCGTGCGCTCGACAACTCCAACGACGTCTTCCGCTCGTGGGCGACCGTGCAGACCCTCGGTTGCGACACCGTGCTCGCCGCGGGCGCCAAGACCGGTGTGAAGGACGGAATCGAGAACCTGAAGAAACTCGTCAGTCAGGGCCCGCCCGCGTTGCTCGTCGGCGGCGGTCTGCAGCAGCACCACCTCCCGGAACTGCTGGCAGCGGGCGTGAACGGTTTTCACGTTGGCAGCGCCGTCAGGCCTGGTGGGTGGGAGTCCGCCGTCGATTCCGCATCAGTTGGGGAATGGGTCAATCGTCTGGTCTAGACCCTTGCCTAATCGCGTTCTACAGTCACGTTGCTTCCTGTGAAATAGCTGTTGCAACATACGCAACGTGAAGGGCGCGACGATGCGGCTGAAGACACTTGCGGCGGTGCTGGGCGTGGGCGCGGTGGTCGCCTGCGCACCGGTGCAGTCGGGACCGACCAGCACGGGTGTGGACGAGCAGACGGGACAGCTGCGGGTGTGGCTGTTCGACGAGGTCAACCGCGGACCCAAGGAGTCCGTGGTCAAGGAGGCGATCTCCGAGTTCCAGGGCAAGCACAGCGGCGTGACCGTCGACGTGCAGTACATCCAGGTGTCCAGCCGGGCGGAACGCTTCAAGGCCGCGTTCAGCGACCCGAAGAGCGCCCCGGACGTCGCGGAGTTCGGCAACACCGACCTCGCGGGCTACGTCTCCGCCGGCGGCTTCTCCGAGCTGGACCTGGGCAAGTGGGACGAGTCCAAGGACCTGGTCCCGACGATCCTCGACACGGCCAAGGTCGACGGCAAGACGTACGGCGTGCCGTGGTTCGTCGGCGTGCGCGCGTTGTACTACCGCACGGACGTGTTCAACGAGCTCGGCCTCAAGCCGCCGACGACGTTGGACGAGATCGCGACGACGGCCCGCGAGATCAGGCAGAAGAAGCCGGACATGATCGGCATCTCGGCCGGCGGCAAGTACCTCTTCGCCGCGCTGCCCTACATCTGGGCGCAGGGCGGTGACCTCGCCAAGTCCGACGGCGGCAAGTTCACCGCCACGATCGACAGCCCCGAGGCGAAGGCCGGTGTCGCCAAGTACACCGAGCTGATCAAGGACGACATCTGCCCGCCGGCCGCCTGCGCGGGCAACGGTGGTGACGCGAGCGTCGAGGCGTTCCGGGCCGGCAAGGCCGCGATGACCATCGGCGGCGACTTCAACCGCAAGTCGGTCGACGCGTCGTCAGCTGCGGGCAAGTACGCGGTCGTGCCGCTGCCCGGCAAGGACAAGGGTTCGGTCGCGCCCGCGTTCGCCGGCGGCAACCTGCTCGGCGTCATGAAGGGCACGCAGCGCAAGACGCTCGCCAACGAGTTCACGCAGCTGCTGGCGTCGAAGAAGTACCAGCAGAAGATGTACACGGCGATGGGCAACCTGCCGACGTTCGCCGACGTGCAGAAGCAGGTCTCGGACGCGGACAAGTTCCTGGAGCCGTTCACGAAGACCCTGCAGTCCGGCACGAAGTTCGTCCCCGTCACGCCGGCGTGGGCGAAGATCGAGGCGCAGACCGTGGTGCCGACGATGATCCAGGAGATCGTCACCGGCGCGAAGAACGTCGACACGGCCACCGCGGACGCCGCCAAGACGATGAACGCGGCCTTCACGTCGTGAGCATGACCGCCAAAGGCCAGGGGCGGACCGCGTTCGCCTACCTGGCTCCAGCGCTGCTGATCCTCGGGGGCCTGCTGGCCTACCCGATCTATCAGCTGGTGCTCATCTCGCTCTACGACTACGGCCAGGAGCAGGTCAGCGGCGGCGCGCCACTGGAGTTCCTCGGTCTCGGCAACTACCAGAAGCTGTTGGGGGACCAGCAGTTCTGGACGGTGTTCGGGCAGACCGTCGCGTTCGCGGCGGTCTGCGTGGTCGGCACGTTGCTTGTGGGCGCGTTTCTCGCGATCTTGGCGACTCGGGTGAGGACCTGGGTGCGCATGACGTTGTTCCTGGCGGCTCTCGGTGCGTGGTCCACGCCCGCGGTCGCCGGCTCGACGATCTGGCTCTTCCTGTTCGACGCGAACTTCGGGTTCGTCAACGAGGTCCTGGGCATCCAGGGCTTCTCCTGGACGTTCGACAAGTGGACGGCGTTCGGACTCGTTGCCGCGCAGGTGATCTGGTGCTCGTTCCCGTTCGTCATGGTGACGCTCTTCGCGGGCATCAAGGCGATCCCGGGCGAGGTGCTGGAGGCCGCCGCACTGGACGGAGCGTCGGCGTTCCGCACGGCGTGGAGCGTCACGCTCCCGTTGCTGAAGCCGATCATCCTCGTGGTGACGATCCAGTCGATCATCTGGGACTTCAAGGTCTTCACGCAGATCTACGTCATGACGAACGGCGGCGGCATCGCCGGGCGCAACCTCGTGCTCAACGTCTACGCCTACCAGCAGGCGTTCGCGGCGTCGGAGTACGGCCTGGGCGCGGCCATCGGTGTCGTGATGACCGTGCTGCTGCTGGGAATCACGATGTTCTACCTGCGTGCGCTCAAGAAGTCGGGGGAGGTCCTGTGAGGCGCTGGCTGACCGAGGGCTTCGTCCTCATCGTCGCCGCTGTGGTGGCGTTCCCGCTGTTCTGGATGGTGCTGTCAGCTTTCAAACCGGAGGACGAGATCATCTCGGCCGACCCGGTGCCGTGGACGACGCGGCCGACGCTCGACAGCTTCACGCGGGCGCTGACCGTCGCGAACTTCGGGCGCTACTTCATGAACAGCATCATCGTGGCACTCATCGTCGTGGCGCTGAGCATCGTGATCTCGTTCCTCGCCGCGACCGCGCTGACCCGCTTCCGGTTCCGCAGCCGCACGACGTTGCTGATCATGCTGCTGGTCGTGCAGATGGTGCCGGTCGAGGCGTTGACCGTGCCGCTGTTCTTCCTGATGCGGTCCGTGGGTGACTCCGTGCCGGTGTTCGGCCTGAACCACCTCGGCTCGCTCGTCCTGGTGCACCTGGCTTTCAGCCTGCCGTTCGCGATCTGGATGCTGCGGGGCTTCGTCGCCGCGGTGCCGGTGGAACTGGAGGAGGCCGCCACCCTGGACGGCGCCTCGCGCTTCCGGTTCCTGTGGCAGGTGCTGTTCCCGCTCGTGGCGCCCGGCCTGGTGGCCACGAGCGTGCTGTCGTTCATCCACGCCTGGAACGACTTCCTGTTCGCCAAGACGTTCATCATCTCGGCCGTGGAGAACCAGACCCTGCCGCTGGCTCTTCAGGTGTTCGTCAAACCCGACCAGAACGATTGGGGCGCGATCATGGCGGGCTCCACCCTGATGACCATCCCTGTGCTCATCTTCTTCGTGCTCGTGCAGCGCCGTCTCGTGTCCGGCCTCGCGGGGGCGGTGAAGGGATGAACCTGCTGCCCCGCCCGGTGTCTTATGTGGACGGTGGGAAGCTCTGCGAGTACCAGGGCTGGCGGACCGTCCAGGCCGAGACACCACCCGGCGGTTACCGGCTCGTCTCGTCCGACGAGGGCGTGCTGATCGAGGTGAGCGACTCGGCCGGCGAGATGAACGCGTTGCAGACCTTGCGTCAACTGCTTGGTGTGCAGGCGTTCCGGGCGGCGGGCGACAAGCCGTCGGTCATCCCGGCGTGCGAGGTCGTGGACTACCCGCGGTTCGAGTGGCGTGGCGTGATGCTCGACGTCGCACGGCACTTCCTGCCCAAGCGGGAGGTGCTGCGGTACGTCGAACTGCTGTCCGCGCACAAGCTCAACGTCCTGCACCTGCACCTCACCGACGACCAGGGCTGGCGCTTCGAGGTCAAGCGCTACCCGAAGCTCACCGAGGTCGGGTCGTGGCGCGAGGACTCGCGGTTCGGCGACCGGCGCTCCGGCGGGCTGAAAGGCCGTCCGCACGGCGGTTTCTACACCCAGGACGACCTGCGCGAGATCGTCGCGTTCGCCCAGTCCCGGTACATCACGGTGATTCCGGAGATCGACATCCCGGGCCACTCGCAGGCGGCCATCGCGGCTTACCCCGAACTGGGTTCGCAAGGTGGCGGTGTCTGGACGGACTGGGGTGTCAACCCGCGCGTGCTCACCACCGACGAGTCCACAGTGGACTTCTATCGGAACGTGTTCGACGAGCTGATGGACGTCTTCCCGGCGGAGATCATCGGACTCGGCGGGGACGAGGCACCCGGTCACGAGGACGGCACCCTGGTCCGCGCGATCGCCGAGCACATCGTGAGCAAGGGGCGCAGGCCGTACGGGTGGGACGAGGTCCTGGACGCGCGTCCGCTGCCGCACGGCACGGTCGTCGCGTCGTGGCGCGGGATCGAGGGCGGAGTCACGGCGCTCGGCGCGGGCCACGACGTCGTCATGTGCCCCGAGCAGCACGTCTACCTGGACTACCGCCAGTCGGAATCACCGGACGAACCGATCCCGGTCGGCACGGTGACGACGCTGGAGGACGTCTACGCGTGGGATCCGGTGCCCGCAGGTCTGACGGGTGAGGAACCCGGACGGCTGCTGGGCGCGCAGGCGAACATCTGGAGCGAGCACCTCGACTCGCCCCGGCGGCTGGACTACGCGGCGTTCCCGAGGCTGGCCGCGTTCGCCGAGGTCGTGTGGTCCCCGGCGGAGAAGGATCCGGCGTTCGTCGCACGGCTGCACGAACACCACCTGCCCAGGCTCGACGCCCTGGGGGTGGAGTACCGACCCCTCACCGGTCCCCACCCCTGGCAGCGACTACCTGGTGTTCCTGGTTTTCCACGGTGATCACATCGCAGCGTCTTCCTCGGGCATGAGGAGCCAGGCGGCGACGTAGAGGACCGCTCCGGTGCCGAACCCGAGCAGCGTCGCCGCCACGAGGATGATCCGCAGGATCGCCGCGTCCACGCCGACCATCTTGGCGACACCGCCGCAGACGCCGGCGAGCATCTTGTCGTTGCGACTCCTGCGGAGCTTCTTGACCTGGGCCGTTGCGTCGTTGAGAACGTTGTTCGTCATGTACCAAGAATCGCGTTTTCACGCGCACCGCACATCGGGAACCACCCCGAACCCGACCCTGATTCGCGACCCCGGGGTCGCGCTCAGTCCAGGCAGAACTCGTTGCCCTCGACGTCCTGCATGACGATGCACGACTCGTTCTCCTCGTCGGCCTCCATCACGAGCACGCACCTGGCGCCGATGGCCTCCAGCCGCACCCGCTCGGCCTGCAGCACGGCCAGCCGCTCCGCACCGACGAGCCCGATCCCGGCCTTCACGTCGACGTGCACCCGGTTCTTCACGACCTTGCCCTCGGGAACGCGCTGGAAGTAGAGCCGCGGCCCCACCCCGGCCGGATCGGCGCACGCCGACCACGACCCGTCGCTCTCCGGCGGCGCGTCGTACCCGAGCACCTGGCTCCAGAACTCCGCCACCCGCACGGGTTCCGCGCAGTCGAACGTGATCTGGACTTTCTTGATCGACGCCATTTGCCCACCGTAGTCGTACTCTGAGCCGATGGAGTCCCCAGAGGAACTCAGCGCAGCCCTCGACCGCGCGGGGTACCTGCCGGACGGCGGCATCGCCACGGCGGCGTTCCTGGCGGTCGCGATGGGACGCCCGCTGTTCCTCGAAGGCGAGCCCGGCACCGGCAAGACCTCGCTCGCGCTGGCTCTCGCCAAGGCCATGGACGTCCCGTTGATCCGGCTGCAGTGCCACGAGGGCATCGACGCCACCCAGGCGTTGTACGACTGGGACTACCCGCGCCAGCTCATGCACCTGCGCGTGCTCGAAACCCGCGGCGAGGTCGACGAGGCGTCCCTCTACACGCGACGGTTCCTGCTGGCCCGGCCGTTGCTCCAGGCGTTGGAGAGCGCCCCGTGCGTGCTGCTCGTGGACGAGATCGACCGGGCGGACGACGAGTTCGAGGCGTTCCTGCTGGAGGTCCTGTCCGAGAACGCCGTCAGCATCCCCGAGTTCGGCGAGATCCGGGCGACCACGCCCCCGCTGACCGTGCTGACCTCGAACCGCACCCGCGAGGTGCACGACGCGTTGAAGCGCCGCTGCCTCTACCACTGGCTGGAGCACCCGGCTCTCGAACGTGAAGTCGCGATCCTGCGCCGCACCCTGCCCGGCCTGGACGAACGGCTGGCGCGCAAGGTCGCCGAGGCCGTCCACCGGATGCGGGGCCTCGACCTGCTCAAACCACCGGGCGTGGCGGAGTCGTTGGACTGGGCGCGCGCGTTGCGGGCGTTGGGCCGCACTGAGCCGGACGCCGACACGCTCGGCGCGGTGCTGAAGTACCGGGAAGACGCGGAACGCGTGACCGGGAGCACAATCGTGGGGTGACGGAAGCCTGCGTCGGGTTCACGAGCGTCCTCAAGGGCGCCGGACTGCCGTGCGGCCCCGACCGCGTCCAGGCGTTCCTGAAGGCCACCGAGCACGTCGACCTCTACTGGGCTGGACGCCTCACGCTCTGCGCCGACCCCGACGACCTGCCCCGCTACGACGCCGCCTACCGCGCGTACTTCGGCGGCACCCCACCCCGTCCCCGCACGACGATCGAACTCGACGCGGTGACCGTCGGCGTGGCCGCGTCCGACGTGGAAGTGTTGAAGCACAAGGACATCTCCGAGTTCAACGCCGCGCCGCTGATCGCCCGCCTGCACCCGTTGCCGCCGCGCAGAAGGTCTCGCCGCCTTCGCAAGGCCCGGCGTGGACGGCTCGACCTGGCCAGGACCGTGCGCGCGATGATCGAGACCGGCGGCGAGATCGCCCTGCCACGCCACCGCAAACGCGGCACCAAGGCCCGCAGGCTGGTGCTGTTGATCGACGTCTCCGGCTCGATGGCCGCCTACTCCGACGCCCTGCTGCGGTTCGCGCACGTCGTCGCGCACGCCATGCCGGTGGAGGTCCGCACGATCGGCACCCGGCTCACCCGCGTGACCCGTCAGTTGCGCGAACGAGATCCGGAACGGGCGTTGAAGGCGGCGAGCAGGGCCATCCCGGACTACGAGGGCGGCACCCGGCTCGGCGACTCGCTGCGCAGGTTCAACCAGCAGTGGCGGCAACGCGGCGCGGTCGTCGTGCTGTTCACCGACGGCTGGGAACGCGGCGACCCGAGCACCCTCGCCACCGAGATGGCTCGGCTGAAACGGGTGAGCCACAAGGTCATCTGGGCCAACCCGCATGCGGGCAAAGCGGGCTACCGTCCGGTGCAATCCGGGGTGGTGGCGGCCCTCCCGCACGTCGACACCATGATCGCGGGCCACAGCGTGCACGCGCTCGAAGAACTGCTGAAGGAGGTGCGCCGTGCGTGATGTCCTCTACGACCTGGCCGGGCGGGTGGCGAACGGCGAGACGGTCGGCGTCGGCACGGTGGTCGCGACCTTCAGCTCCGCACCGCGGCCACCCGGCGCCGCGATGCTCGTGACGCAGGACGGCGAGGCGGTCGGCAGTGTGTCCGGCGGCTGCGTCGAGGGGGCCGTCTACGACCTCGCGCAGGAGACGGACACCTCGGTCCTGCAGCGGTACGGCGTGAGCGACGACGACGCGTTTGCGGTGGGGCTGACCTGCGGCGGGATCATCGACATCTACGTCGAGAAGATCAACGCGGAGACGTTCCCGCAGCTGGCCGAGGTGGTGGAGACGGTCAGGGCCGAGGAACCGGTGGCGGTGGCCACGGTGATCGAGCACCCCGACGGCATCGGCCGCCGCATGGTCATCTGGCCGCACCGCAGGGACGGCAGCCTCGGCAGCGAGCGCATCGACGACGCCGTCACCGACGACGCGCGCGGCATGCTCGCGTCCGGGCGCAGCGGCGTGCTCCAGTACGGACCGGACGGTCAGCGCCGCGGCGAGGGCATGAGCGTCTTCGTGAACTCCTTCGAACCGCCGCCGCGCATGCTCGTGTTCGGAGCGATCGACTTTGCCGCCGCGATGGCACGGCTCGGCGCGTTCCTCGGTTACCGCGTGACGGTGTGCGACGCACGGCCCGTGTTCGCGACCCGCAGCCGTTTCCCGGAGGCCGACGAGGTCGTCGTCGCCTGGCCGCACAAGTACCTCCAGGCCGAAGCGTCCAAGCTCGACGAACGCACCGTCATCGCGGTGCTGACCCATGATCCGAAGTTCGACGTGCCACTCCTCGAAGTCGCATTGCGACTGAAAGTGGGCTACGTCGGCGCGATGGGATCCCGCCGGACGCACGAAGATCGACTGAATCGGTTGCGGGACACCGGAATGAGCGAATCCGAACTTGCGGCGTTGTCGTCGCCGATCGGGCTCGATCTCGGCGCCCGAACGCCTGAAGAGACCGCAGTTGCGATTGCCGCCGAGATCATTTCCTTGCGGTGGAAGGGAACCGGTCAGCGACTCACCGGGCTGGAAGTCCCGATTCATCGGTGATCGGGTTGTTGAACCCGCAAACAGGGAGCAAGCTGGGGTGACCCTCGTCACTAAAGGCCCACCACCCTGGGAGGGTTCGAATGCACATCTCGGTCAACGTCGACGGAGTCACGTACGCCGACGAGGTCGAACCACGCCTCCTGCTCGTGCACTACCTGAGGGAGCGTTTGGGCAAGACCGGCACCGTGGTCGGCTGCGACACCGGAAACTGCGGCGCCTGCACCGTCCACCTCGATGGCCACAGCGTGAAGTCGTGTCAGATGCTGGCCGTGCAGGCCAACGGACACGACGTCACGACCATCGAAGGCCTCGCTCGCGACGGCAAGCTGCATCCGGTGCAGGAGGCGTTCCACTCCAACCACGCGTTGCAGTGCGGTTTCTGCACGCCCGGCATGATCATGCAGGCGATCGACCTGCTCGCCGACGAGTCCGATCCCGACGACGAGACCGTGCGCAAGGGCCTGGAGGGCAACCTCTGCCGCTGCACGGGCTACCAGAACATCGTGCGTGCGGTGCAGGACGCCGCCCAGCGGATGAAACCCGGTGCCGGTCCCGAACAGGAACAGCACAGCGATGAGCACATCACCGCGAAGCAGCCGGTAGGTGGCGAATGACCGCCACGGCCGAGCCGGAGGTCGGCAAGGCCCGGCTCCGCAAGGAAGACGCCCGGCTGATCACCGGGCAGACCAGGTGGACCGACAACCTGCAGCTCACCGGCATGCTGCACATGGCCGCGCTGCGCAGTCCCGTCGCCCACGGCCGCATCACGAACATCGACGTCAGCCGCGCGACCTCGATGCCCGGCGTGGCGGTGGTGCTGACCGGCGAGGACTTCGCCGCCGAGCAGGGTTCGCTGCCCTGCGCGTGGCCGATCACCGAGGACATGAAGTCGCCCGCCGCACCCGCGATCGCCGTGGACAGGGTCAACTTCGCCGGTGAGATCGTCGCCGTGGTGATCGCCGACAGCGCCTATCACGCCGCGGACGCGCTGGAAGCGATCGACGTCGACTACGAGGACCTCCCCGTCGTGCTCGACATGGAAGAAGCGTTGCAGGACAACGACCTCGTCCATCCCGATCTCGGCACGAACAAGTGCGCGACGTGGATCTTCGACTCCGCCGAGGCGGGGTCGGGCACGAACGTCGAGGACGAGATCGCCGCCGCCGAGGTCGTGATCGAGCGGACGTTCAAGCAGCAGCGGCTGATCCCGGCGTTCATGGAACCGCGGTCGGTCGTCGTGGACGTCACCGCCGGCATGTACACCGTCTGGTCCGCGACGCAGATCCCGCACATCCTGCGGTGGATGCTCTCGGCCATCACGGGCATCTCCGAGCACAAGCTCCGGGTGATCGCCCCGGACGTCGGCGGCGGCTTCGGCGGCAAGCTCCAGGTCACGCCCGAAGAGCTGCTGTGCCTGCTGATCGCGCGCCGGATGGGCCGCCCGGTCAAGTGGACCGAGTCGCGCACCGAGTCCATGCTGTCGGCGCACCACGGCCGCGACCAGATCCAGAAGATCACCATGGCCGCCCGCCGCGACGGCACGGTCACCGGCCTGAAGGTCGAACTGCTCGCCGACATGGGCGCCTACCTGCGGCTCGTCACGCCGGGCGTGCCGATCCTCGGTGCGTTCATGTTCAACTCGATCTACAAGTTCGCGGGCTACCGGTTCGTGTGCACGAACGTCTTCACGAACAAGGTGCCCACGGACGCGTATCGCGGTGCCGGACGGCCCGAGGCGACGTTCGCGATCGAACGCATGATGGACGAACTCGCGGTCGAACTCGGCATGGAGCCGATGAAGCTCCGCGAGAAGAACTGGATCAAGCACGAGGAGTTCCCGTTCACCACGGTCGCCGGGCTCACCTACGACTCCGGCAACTACGAGGCCGCGACGGCCCGTGCGATGGAACTGTTCGGCTACGACGAACTGCGCGAGGAGCAGGAACGCCGGCGTGCCTCCGCTGACGTCGTGCAACTCGGCATCGGAATCTCCACCTACACCGAGATGTGCGGCCTCGCGCCGTCCCGCGTGCTGGGCGCTTTGCGTTACGGCGCAGGCGGTTGGGAGACCGCGTCGATCCGCATGCTGCCCACCGGCAAGGTCGAGGTGATCACCGGAACCTCGCCGCACGGGCAGGGCCACGAGACGGTCTGGTCGCAGATCGTCGCGGACCGGCTCGGCGTGCCGTTCGAGGACGTCGAGGTGCTGCACGGAGACACGGCGACGTCGCACAAGGGCATGGACAGCTACGGCTCGCGGTCGCTCGCGGTCGGCGGCACGGCCCTGGTGCACGCGGCCGACAAGGTGCTGGCCAAGGCTCGGACCCTGGCCGCGCACATGATGGAGTGCGACGAGGCGGACGTGGAGTTCGCTTCCGGCTCGTTCTCGGTCCGCGGCACGTCGACCGTTCGTTCCCTGGGTGACGTGGTGCTGGCCGCGCACGTCGCGCACGACCTGCCCGAGGGCATGGAACCGGGCATGGACGCCGACGCCACGTTCGACCCGGAGAACTTCTCCTACCCGCACGGAACCCATTTGTGCGCAACGGAAGTCGACACCGAGACGGGCATGGTGAAGATCTCCCGGTACGTGGCCGTGGACGACGTGGGCACGGTCGTGAACCCGCTGATCGTCGACGGCCAGGTGCACGGCGGACTCGCGCAGGGCATCGCCCAGGCGTTGTACGAAGAGGCCACGCACGACGAGATGGGCACGTTGACGACGGCGACGTTCGCCGACTACCTCGTGCCGTCGGCGGCCGACCTGCCGGCGTTCCTGACGGACCGCACCACGACGCCCGCGACCTCGAACCCGTTGGGCGCCAAGGGAGTCGGCGAGGCCGGGACGATCGCGTCGACACCCGCCGTGGTGAACGCGGTGCTGGACGCCCTGCGGCACCTGGGCGTTCGCGACATCGAGATGCCGATGTCGCCGGAACGCGTGTGGACCGCGTTGCAGGGTCGTGAGGACGCGGGTGCCGGCGAGGTCGCCGCGGGCGGGCTCGGTTCCATCGACGCGCAGGGAGGCCAGGCATGATCCCCGCGGACTTCAAGTACCTGTTCCCGTCCTCTGTGGACGAAGCGGTGCGGATGCTCGCCGAGGAGGGCGAGGACGCCAAGATCATCGCGGGCGGGCAGTCGCTGGTGCCGGTGCTGCGGATGCGGCTCGCCGCCCCCACGGCGTTGATCGACATCGGCGGCCTGACCGAGCTGACTGGTGTGCGCGACGACGGCGACTCGTTGCTCATCGGTGCGATGACCACGCACTACGAAGTGCAGCGCGATCACCTGGTGCAGGACCACGCGTTGTTGTTGAGGCTGGTCACGGACACCATCGCCGATCCGCAGATCCGGCACCGCGGCACGTTCGGCGGCTCGCTGTGCCACGCGGACCCGGCCGGTGACCTGCTCGCTCCGGCACTCGCGCTGGACGCCGTGATGATCATCGCCGGTCCCGGTGGACGGCGTGAGGTGCCCGCCTCGGAGTTCTTCGTCGACTACTTCACGACGGCGTTGGCTCCGGACGAGATCCTCATCGACGTGCGCGTGCCGAAGTACACGGGCTGGCGCGCGCACTACGAGAAGCTCAACCGGGTCGCGCAGGCGTGGTCGATCGTCGCGGTGGCGGCGGCCGTCCAGGTGCGTGGCGACACCATCACCGCTGCTCGGGTGGGCCTCACGAACGTCGGGTCCGGGCCGGTGCGGGCGGTCGAGGTCGAGGAGGCCCTCGTCGGGCAGCCCACGTCCGCGATCTCGGAGGCAGCTCTGCGTGCGTCTTCGGGCGACGGTTACAAGGACAACCTGGCCCGCGTGCTGACCGGTCGTGCGTTGACGGCGGCGGTCGGATGAAGTTGACGCACTCGTTCACCGCGCCGGGGCTGGCCGAGGAGGTGTGGGAGGCGCTGCTCGACCCGGAACGGGTGGCGCCGTGCCTGCCCGGTGCCACGCTGACCTCGGTGGACGGCAAGACGTTCAGCGGGGAGGTGAAGGTGAAGCTCGGCCCGGTGCAGCTGCTGTACCGGGGCAGCGGCGAGTTCGTCGAGGTCGATCCGGTGCTGCGGCGGGCGGTCATGCGGGCGTCCGGCAAGGACACCCGCGGCAACGGCACGGCGTCCGCGCTGGTGACCTTCGTCGTCGGCGACACCGTCGACGTCGAGACCGAGCTGGCGATCACCGGGCGCCCCGCGCAACTGGGCCGCGGCCTGATCGCCGAGGTCAGCGGCAAGCTCGTCGACCAGTTCGCGGAATGCCTGGCGGGCACGCTGAGTTCCGTGGATCCTGACGAGGTGGCGCAACAGCAGCATCTCCGAGTGGTCCCCGACGAGCCGATCGATCTGATCGACACGGCAGGCGTTCCGGTGTTGAAGCGCGTGCTGCCCATCGCGGCCGCGGCGTTGGCCGTCGTGCTGTTCGTGGTTCTGCGACGCCGGCGGCAGCGCTGAAGCGAGTGGTCCGGTGGCTGGCATCCGTGCTGGTCACCGGCCTTTTGCTGTCCGGGTGCACCGGTTCGCCGACCGTCATCACCTCAGCGCCCGCGCCTGCTTCGACCACGTCCGAGGGGCCGCCTCCGCCGCGGTCGTTCACGCTCACGGCCGGTGGCGACGTCCTGATCCACCCGGCGCTGACCGATCAGGCAGTCGCCGACGGGGGTGCGGCCGGGCGCGACTACCTGCCGTTGTTCTCGGGGATCAAGGAAACGCTGAAGGCCGATCTGTCGCTGTGCCACCTCGAGGTGCCGTTGGGTGCCAAGGAGGGGCCGTTCTTCGGGTACCCGGCGTTCCTGGCCCCGCCCGAGGTGGCGAAGGGCCTGGTCGACGTGGGCTACGACTCGTGCTCGACGGCCTCGAACCACACGCTGGACCGGGGAGTCTCGGCGATCACCACGACGTTGGACGCGATGGACGCCGTCGGGCTGAAGCACACCGGTTCGTACCGCACGCAGGAGGAGTCCGCGGCGCCGTTGATCCTGGACGCGGGCGGGGTGAAAGTCGCCCAGCTGTCGTTCACCTACGGCTTCAACGGGATTCCGCTGCCGCAGCCGTGGCGGGCGAACCAGATCAACGCCGCGAAGATCCTGGCCGACGCGCGGGCCGCCCGTGCCGCCGGTGCCGAGGTCGTCGTGCTGTCCGTGCAGTGGGGCAACGAGTACCAGCACGAGGCCACGGCCGAGCAGAAGGCGCTGGCCCGTGAGCTGCTGGCCGACCCCGCGCTGGACCTGATCATCGGGACGCACGTGCACGTCGTGCAGCCGTTCGAGAAGATCGGCGGCAAGTGGGTCGCGTACGGGCTGGGCAACGAGGTCGCCCGGCACGCCGAACCCCGCGGCGTGACCGAGGAGGGCGTGGTCGCGCGCTTCAAGTTCGAACAGGGCCCGACCGGCTGGTCCGTCGTCGACGCCTCCTACACGCCGACCCTGGTCGAGCTGGGCCCGCCGATCCGGCTGGTGGACCTGACCCGCGTGTCCCCGTCCGAGCGCCGGACCGAGGCGATCAACCGGACCGAGGGCATCGTGTTCAGCCTGGGAGCGGCCGAACAGGGCCTGACCCGCGGCAAGCCGTAGACCGCCCGAATGTGTGCCTTCGAGCTCCTGATTGGAGCTCCTCCATGTGCGACGGTCGAGAAGTGCTCACCGTCTCTCAATACGCCGCTCTGGGAACTGTCGAGTCCGGGTACCGCGAGCTCGTGGAAGGCCGCCTGGTCCAGTCACCGACCGCGTCGGCCGACCACAACTACGCCTGCGGCAACCTGATCTCGCAGCTCTCCACCCAGCTCCCGCCCGCTCTCCAGGTCGCGTACGCCCTGGAGGTCGACCTGGAACTCGCGCCCGCCGACGCGCCCGGTTTCGTCCGGCGCCCCGACCTGGTGGTGTGCCACCCCGGTCCGGACCTGGTCCCGGCCTCGCGGGTGGTCCTCGCGGTCGAGGTGTTATCGCCGCATTCGCGCTACACGGACCTGCGTTGCAAACGCCTCGACTACGCCGAGGCGGGCATCCCGTTCTACTGGCTGATCGACCTGACCGCGCCGGTGTCGCTGACCGCGTTGCGCCTCACCCCGGACCGTTCGTACGAGGAGGCACCCCCGGCCGTCGAGGTGTTCGAAACGCGCGATCCGTTCCCGCTACGGCTTGCGCTGGACCAGCTCAGCGGCTGAGCACGCGCTGGAACCGTTCCACCCAGGCCTGGTCGCCGGTCTCGAACTCCGCGATCCGGTCAGGCACCGGTGCCTTCCCGAGCACGGGCAGGAAGCCTTGTCGGGGGAGCAACGGATCACTGGTGACGTCCCCGTCCAACAACTGCAACGTAGCCAGCCCGCACGCGTAGTCGAGCTCCGGCAACGCGGCGGCGAGCGCGACCCCGGCCGCCATCCCGACGGAGGTCTCCAACGCCGACGACACCACACAGGGCAACCCGCACGCCTCAGCAACTTCGAGGGCCTTCCGCACCCCGCCGAGCGGCGCCACCTTGATCACCGCGATGTCCGCGGCCCCCGACACGGCGACCTTCATCGGGTCGTCCGCTTTCCGGATCGACTCGTCCGCGGCGATCGGGACGTTCACCTTCCGGCGCACTGCGGCCAGCTCGTCCAACGTATGGCACGGCTGTTCCACGTACTGAAGCCCGCCGACCGCCTTGTCCATGGCCTTGATCGCGGTGATCGCCGTGTCGACGTCCCACATCATGTTCGCGTCGACCCGGACGAACCCGTTGGGCCCCAACGCATCCCGCACAGCCTCAAGCCTCGCGCAGTCCTCCGCGAGCGTCGACTCGGCCACCTTCACCTTGGCCGTGGAACACCCGGACCGGGCCACGATCTCGTGCGCCCGTTCGGGATCGACCACGGGCACCGTGCAGTTGACCGGAATGCGGTCTCTGACCGGCTCCGGCCACCCGTCGTTCGCGGCTTCCAGCGCACAGGCCAGCCAGGCCTGCGCCTCCTCGTCGCCGTACTCCTCGAACGGGCAGAACTCGCCCCACCCGGCCGGACCTTCGAACAACAGCCCGGTCCGCGCGGTGATGCCGCGAAACCGGGCGCGCATCGGAATGGAGTAGACGTGCACGCCCCGATTCAAGCGCACCGCTGGAACTCCAGCGAATGCCCACCCCCGCGCACGTTGACCGTCCCCACCGGCTGCAGGGCCAACAACGTGCACACGATCTGCTGCACCGCAGCCCCGCTGAGCTGAGACACATCGCCGGAAATGGTGACGTCCAGCCCGTTGCTGACCCGATCGACCGTGGCAGGCGCGGCGTCGAACGGCACCTCACTGGTGAGCCCACGAGCCTGCTCGTCGAGGCTAGGCCCCTGCGCGAGCAACGCGACGACGTCCCGCCCGCTCAGGCTGCCCTCGGGCCGCGGCACCGGCACGACCTTGCCGCCGAGGAGCCAGAAGAGCGAGGGCGAGGTGTTCTCGACCGGCCCGCTCGGGGCTTCGAGGCCGGGGATCGGGTCGGTGGGACGGATGCCGCACGCCGTGAGCACCGCGAGCACGAGCGCCACGACGCCAACGGTCCGCCCAAGCCACACGACGCGCTCAACCCGAGCCGCCTGCCCCCGCCCAAGCTCACGCAGGGGTCCCCTCCAGGGGGTCCCCTTGAATCCATTCTCCCAGCCACCACCGACAGTTTTCGGCTTCACTCCTCACCACCCAGCGGCAGCCGCAGCGTGAACAACGCCCCGCCCCCAGGCCGGTTCGCCGCCGTCAGCGTCCCCCCGTGCAGCCGCGCGTTCTCCCACGCGATCGCCAGCCCCAACCCGGACCCCTCCGAGCGCCCCCGAGCCGAGTCCGCCTTGTAGAACCGCGCGAACACGTGCGGCAGCACCTCCTCCGACAACCCCGGCCCGGAGTCGGCGACGTGGATCACCAGCGACGACCCCGCCACCGACAGCACCAGCGACACCGGCGGCGCGCCGTGCCGGAGGGCGTTGCCGACCAGGTTCGCCACGATCACGTCCAACCGCCGCGGGTCCAGTCGCGCCCGCACGCCGTCCGGCAGGGTCGCGGTGACGTCGGAGAATCCGCGCATCCGCAGGCACGTCCGCACCACCTCGGCCACGTCGACGTCGTCCAGCGCCAGCGCCGCGGTGCCCGAGTCGAAGCGGGTGACCTCGATCAGGTCGTTGACCAGGCGCGTCAGGTTCAGCGTCTCGCGGTTCACCAGACGGGCGGCCTGGCCCGCGACGCCCGGCAGCGACGCGGTTTCGGCGTCCAGGACGTCGGTCACGGCCGTCATGGCGGCCAGCGGGGTGCGCAGTTCGTGCGACACGTCCGCCACGAACCGCCGTGCGTCCGCCTCCATCCGGGTCAGCTCGCCGACGTGGTGCTCAAGAGAAGAAGCCGTGGTGTTGAACGTCGACGCGACGGACGCCAGCTCGTCCCGCCCGCGCACCGGCACCCGCGCCGTCAGGTCGCCCTGGCCGAGCTTCCACGCCGCCAGCTGCAACTCCCGCACCGGCCGCAACACACCCCGCGCGGCCAGAAAACCCAGCCCCAGAGCCAGAAGAAGCACCGCCGACCCGATCAGCCACGCGTTGCGCGCCAGTTCGTCGACCACCTCGATCTCCGACGTGAACGGCCTCAGCACGTACACCTCGACCCCGGACGAACGCGACGAGCCGTCGGCGGAAACCCGCAGCTGCATGCCCACCACGAGCCACACGGCGCCGGCGTACGACACGCGCTGCCAGCCGACGCGTCCGGCCGACACGAGCGAACGCAGCTCTCCAGTGATCACCGACGGGTCCATGCCGCCGGCGGAGATGCCGTCGCCGTAAGCGATCGCGGAACCCTCGCGGCCCGACACGCGGCCCGCGATGCGTTCCAGCGCGGCGTGGTCGAAAGCCCGGGCAGGCAAGGGGTAGAGCTGTTCGACGCGGTTCGTGGTCTCGATGACGGCGTTGTCCTGGGCGCGTTGCACGATCGCGTCGCGGGCCCGCACGTAACCGGCACCGGCGACGGCCGCGGCGGTCACGATGGTCAGCAGGCCCATCGCCAGCAGCAGGCGCAGGCGGAGCGTCACAGCGGTCCGAAGCGGTAGCCGAAGCCCCGCACGGTCTGGACGTACACGGGCGCCGCCGGGTCGTCCTCGATCTTCGAACGCAGGCGCTGCACGCACGCGTCCACCAGCCGCGAGTCGCCGAGGTAACCCTGGTCCCACACCGAACCCAGCAGTTGCTGGCGTGACATCACGCGGCCCGGCGACGACGAGAGTTCCAGCAGCAGGCGCAGTTCTGTGGGCGCGAGCGAGACCGGCCGGCCGAAGCGCGTCACCACGAGGCCGTCGCGGTCGATCGTGAGGTCGCCGTGGCGTTCGGCCACGACCTCGGCGACCGGGGTGGCGGACGAGCGGCGCAGCACCGCGCGGATACGGGCCTCCAGCACGCGGGCCTGGGCCGGCTTGACCACGTAGTCGTCGGCGCCCGCCTCCAGGCCCGCGACCACGTCGATGTCGTCGTTGCGGGCCGTCAGCATGATGATCGGCAGGTCGCCGGTGGCGCGGATGCGGCGGCACACCTCGAAGCCGTCCACGCCCGGCAGCATCAGGTCCAGCACCACGACGTCGGGCGTGACGCTGCTCAGCAGGTCGAGGCCCTCCTCGCCGGTGGGCACCGCGTCCACGGTGTGGCCCTGGTAGGTCAGGGCGAGCGACAGTCCCTCGCGGACCGCCTCGTCGTCCTCGATCAGCAGTACGCGCGGCATGCCCTCCAGCTTTCCCGACGGGTCTCATGGGGACGTTCTTGCGACGTCATCGTTGCGTAACGACCTCCCGTGCGCAGTTGTTGCACGGCCATCACGCCGTGCGGACACGCGTCCGACAGCCTCTGCGACATGCGAAAATCCCTGTTGACGACGATCTTCGCGACCGCTGCGATGATCACCGCCGTCACCCCGGCGCACGCCATCCGCGGCGGCGTCGAAGCCCCGGCGGCCTACAGCTTCTCCGGCTCCCTGCAACGCCCCGACTCGCCCCGCGCGGACGGCCACACGTGCGGCGTCACGCTCGTCGCGCCGCAGTGGGCGGTCACGGCGGGCCACTGCACCCGCAACAACCCGAGCCTCGCCCAGGTCGGCAGGCCCAAGGACTGGTCGGTGCGGCTCGGCACGCTCGACGCGGGCAGCGGCGGCGAGGTGATCGCCGTCGAACGTTTCATCACCTACGCGCCGAACCCCGTCCACGACGGCGACATCGGCCTGCTCGAACTGAAGCGGCCCGCGAAGACCAAGCCCGTGGCGTTGCCCGCGCAACGCCCGGCCGACGGCACGCAGGCGCGCATCCTCGGCTGGGGCATGACGTGCGACCGCCGCGCGCCCGAGTGCTACCCGCAGAAGCTGCGCGAGGCCGACACCGTCGTCCAGCCCGCGACCGCCTGCGACGGCATCTACGCCGACCGAGAGCTGTGCATCGGCGCGTTGGACGGCAGCGTCGCCGCCACCAACATGGACTCCGGCGGTCCCGCGCTGGTCCGCGACGGCGACCGCTGGGTGATGGCAGGCCTGGTCAGCGGCGCGGGCGGCGACGACCGGCCCGTCATGTACACCGATGTCCACCACTTCAAGGGCTGGTTCGACGACGTCGTCACCGGCCGCCTGAACCCGCCGGACACCCCGGTGCCGAACCTCGAAGGCGCCGCGTCGCTCGCCGGCGTCTGCTCGGGTGCGGTCGTCAGGACCTCGCGGACCAGGGAGAACGACCCCGCGCTGCTGCTCACCAACGGCCACTGCGTCCCCGAACGCCCCGCGCCCGGTGAGACGCTGCGCAACGTCCCGATCGACGTCCCGGTGACCATCGGCGACCGGCAGGGCTACCAGCAGGCCAAGGCGAAGACGACGCACCTGGTGCGCGCGTCCATGTCCGGCACCGACACCGCGCTCTTCCAACTCGACCAGACCTACGCCCAGCTCAGGGCCAAGGGCGTGAAGATCTTCAAGCTGGCGAACCGTTCCGCGCGGCCCGGCGAGCGCGTCGACATCGTCTCGGCGGGCAACGGCAACCGTTTCAAGTGCACCATCGAGGCCGTCGTCCCGCGTCTGCGCGAAGAGGGCTACACGCAGGACAACGCCTATCGCTACAACCCCGAGTGCCAGCCGTCGCACGGCGGTTCGGGCTCACCGATCGTGCTGCAGGACGGTGTCACCGTCGTCGGAGTGCACAGCACCGGCAACGACAGCGGTGAGCAGTGCACGGCCAACAACCCCTGCGAGGTCGCAGCGGACGGCTCGGTGACCGTGCGCCAAGGCGCCCGCTACGGCCAGCAGGTCAAGCACCTAGCCGCTTGCGCACCAGTGCGGACGCCTGATCGACCACGATCACCAGCAGCAGCACCACGAGGATGTGCGTGACCATCTCGTCGAACCGGAACAGCTTGATCGACTGGTTGATGAGGAACCCGATGCCGCCCGCGCCGACCAGGCCGAGGACGAGTGACGACCGCACGTTCACGTCCAGCCGGTAGAGCAGCAGCCCCGCCAGTGACGGCAACACGGTCGGGAGCACCGCGTGCAGCGCGATCTGCGGACCGGACGCACCGGTCACCTTCAACGCCTCGCGCGGCCCGCGGTCGCTCTCGTCCATCGCTTCGGCCCAGAGCTTGCCCATGACGCCGGTGTTGTGGAACACCAGCGCCAGCACGCCCGCGAACGGCCCGAGCCCCACCGCCGTCACGAAGATCAACGCGAACACCACGTCCGGCACCGACCGCAGGAACGACAGCACCGCGCGCGCCGCCTGCTGCGCCCACGCGGCGGAAGTCGTTGCCCTGGAAGCGAGAAGTGCCAGCGCGAGAGCGAACGGGATGGAGAACGTGGTGCCCAGCAGTCCGATGTAGAGCGTGATCACGGCTGCTTCCAACGACTTCCCGAGCACCGAGAAGTCCGGCGGCAACGACTCGGCGAGGAAGTCGGCCATGCCGTCCCAGCCCGCGATCAACGCGGCGGGCGAGAACTCCGTCGCCTGCCAGGCGAGCACGTGGACGGCGAGCAGCACCGCCACCACCACCCACACGACGGGGGAGGGCCACCGCCGCTGCGGCACCGCGAGCTTCGCGCCCTGCGAAGGCGTTTCGACGGTCATGCCGCCACCCCCGCGCGCATCTCCACGATCCGGTGCGCGTAGGTGTGCGCGAGCTCCGGCTGGTGCAGCACCGCCACCACCGCCATTCCCTCGTTCGCCAACGCTTGGAGCAGCTCCATGACCTGCACCGCCGCCTGCGGGTCGAGCGCCGACACCGGCTCGTCCGCGAGGATCACGTTGGCGCGCTGGCACAACGCCCGCGCGATCGCCACCCGTTGTTGCTGCCCACCGGACAGCCGCGCCGTCCGGTCGAGCGCGCGGTCCGCGAGCCCGACCCGTTCCAGACACGCCATCGCTTCTTCCCTGACGTCGTGCGGAAAGACCAGCGACCGCCGCAACGACAACCGGCCGAGCGCGCCGGAACAGACGTTGTCCAACGCGGTGCGCCGCCCGACGAGGTGGATCTTCTGGAACACCATCGCGGCGTTCCCGCCGACCTCGATCTCGCCGCCGTCCCGCGTCTCCAGCCCGACGACGCACCGCAGCGCCGTGGACTTGCCCGACCCGTTCGGCCCGAGCAGCGCCACGAACTCCCCGCCCTCGACCGTCAGGTCGAAGCCGTCCAGCACGGTGCGCCCGCCGAACGACTTGCGCAGCCCGCGGATGGCGAGCATCAGACGTCCTCTTCCTTGAGCCCCAACGTGGTCGCGAGGTCGAAGAGCACCTTGTAGGTGTCGTTGGTGACCTCGACGAGCGGTCCGGGCGGCGTGACGTCGAGGAACGCGCCGACCTTCGCGACGTCCTGCGGCCCGAGCTCCAGCAACGCCTTGCGCACCCGGTCCTTGAACGCCGGGTCGAGGTCCCCGCGCACGGTGATCGGGTCGTTGGGGATCGGCTCGGACTTCCAGACCTGCCGGAACTTCGCCTCGTCGAACGTCCCGGCGGCCTTGGCCGTGGCGAGCGTCTGACTGTTGATCTCGGCCGCGTCCACCTTGCCGTTGAGCAGCGACAACATCGCCTCGGGATGCCCACCCGCGTAGTCGAGCTTCACGTCGGCGACGTCGTGCTTCTTCAGCCCGTAGCGGGGCAGCGCGTCGCCGGACGCACTGCCGACGCTGCTCAGCGCGAGCGACTTGCCGTTGAGGTCCTCGATCTTCTGGATCTGCGAGTCCTTGGCGACCCAGATCCCGGCGGAGTAACTCGTGAGCTTCCCGGACCCGTCCGCGAAGCTGACCATGGGCTCCGCCTTGGCCTTCTGCGACGCGAACACGTACCCGAGAGGCCCGAACTGCGCGATCTCCAACTTGGCGTTGCGCATCGCCAGCACCTCGGCCGCGTAGTCGTCCACGACCTGCAGCTCCACCTCGCACCCGAGCTTGCCGCCCAACGCCCTGGCGAGCACCTCGTACGCGGGCTTGAGCTTCTCGGGGTCCTCGTACGGCTCGACGCCGAACCGCACCTTCCCGTTCGGACAGTCGGATCCACTGGTGGTGTCGGTTGTGCCGCAAGCACCTGTCAACACCAGCGTCGCGGCGAGGACGACGTTGAGGGCTCTCATCACATCTCCTGGAGGAGGTCGTCGAGCACGGCCGGGGCGAGGCCGAGCGCGGTGGTCATGCCGATGCCGGAGGTGACCGAGACGACCCTGGTGAGGGGCACGGGCGTCGCGGTCAGGAAGGGTTCGGGGGCCGACGCGTAGATCCCGCGCCAGCGTTCGAGGACTTTCAGGTTTCCGACGCCGAGCAGCCGGGCCGTCTCGGCGAGGACCAGGTCGTCCAGGTCCTCCGGCCGGTACGGGTCGACCGTGCGGCTGTAGTGGTGGGTGTCGCCGATCGTGAGCGAGCCGTCGGGGAGCTGGGTGAACATCAGGTTGAGGCCGGCCGCGACGAGCTCGGGGTGGTCTCGGGTGAGGCGTGCGCGGACGTGCTCGGTGCTCGGGCACCCGGCGAACGCGTCGTAGCGCAGCATCGAGAAGCCCGTCAGGACGGCCGGGTCGATCACGCCGTCGTGGGCGACGCGGAGCATGCGGAGCTGGCAGCGCTGGACTTCGTGCTTCTCGGCCAGGTCGGGGAAGAACCTGTCGACGTCGTGGCCGACCGCGACGACGGTGGCGCGGCAGTCGATCTCGCCCCGTGAGGTGCGGACCCGGCCTGGTTCGACGGTGAGGACGTTGGTGGACCACTGGAACCGCACGCCTCGCTCGGCCAGGTGGGCGGCGATCGTGTGGACGGCCTCGCGGGGGTTGACGCGGATGTCTAGGGGGAGGAGGGCGGCGGCGAGGATCGAAGGATTGTTCAACAATCCGACGTTGAGGGTGTTGGATCGTTGGATCGCTGGATTGTTCAACGATCCGCTGCCGCTGCCGCTGCCGCTGCCGCTGCCGCTGCCGCTGCCGCTGCCACCGCTGCCTGTGGGATTGTTGAACGATCGAATCGTCGGATTGTTGAACAATCCCTTCGGGGAATTGTTTAACAACTCGACATCGCGGACCTGCGCGAACTCCCGGAGCACCGCCACCTCGTCCTCGTGGCGAGCCAGGACGAGCGTCCCCGACTCCCGAACCCAGAACCCGGCCTCCGCACCAAGTCGAAGCCAGGCCTCCCGAGCGGCCATCGCATAGGAGAAGGCCACCCCGGACTGAGCGGTGAAACACCCGTGCCCGAAGTTGCGCACGGAAGCCCCGACGCAGTGCTCGTCCCGCTCCATCACAACGACGGAAAGTCCGCGCTCCACCGCGTGCCAGGCGTGCGCGAGCCCCACGATCCCCGCGCCGACGACCACCAGGTCCACACTTGTCATGACAAGAACGATGAACCGCACTGCAAGGCAAAAGCAACGCCCCAGCCGACAAGTACCAACCTGTTCACCGGCAGTTCAGACTTGTTATGACATGTATCGTGAGCACCATGGAGACGCCCCTGCACGAACGGATCGCCGCCGACCTGCGCCGACGAATCTCCTCCGGTGAGCTGGCGGTCGGAGAAGCGGTCCCGTCCGAGTCGCAGCTGTGCGCGCAGTGGAACGCCTCCCGCGCGCCGGTCCGGCAGGCGCTCACCACGCTCAGGGCCGAGGGCATGATCGGCGGCGGCCGCGGCAAGCCCGCGATCGTGCGCCGGCACACGTTGTCGCAGCCGTTCGAGACGTTCCTGTCGTTCTCCAGCTGGGCCGCGGGCCTCGGCCACACACCGGGCCAGAAGACGCTCGAGATCGCCAGAAGGCCGGCCGACCAGGACATCGCCGACGCCCTCCAACTCGACGAGGGCACGCCGGTCGTGCAGCTGCTCCGGCAGCGGCTGATCGACGGCAGGCCGACCATGCTGGAACGCACCACCTTCGTGGAGCCGGTCGGCAGGTTGCTGTTCGACTTCGACTGCGACAGCGGCTCGCTCTACGCCCACCTCGCACAGCACGGCGTCGACATGACCGTTGCCCGGCACCAGATCGACGCCGTGGCCGCCGACGCGACGGACGCCGAACTGCTGGAAATCCCCATCAACTCCCCACTTCTGCGGGAACGCCGCCGAGCGTCCGGTGTGGACGGACGGCCCGTCGAGTACTCCGACGACCGGTACCGGCCGGACATGGTCAGCTTCTCGATCGAGAACTCCCAGCAGGCGCACCCGGCCCTGCTGCGGGACTGGAGGGCTTCGTGAGCAAGGTGGATCTCGTGGTGCTGGACATCGCGGGCACGACGGTCGAAGAGCACGGCCTGGTCTACAAAGCGTTGGCGGACACCGTGAAGGCAGCGGGTGGCGACGCCGCGGACGTCGGCAACTGGATGGGCGCCGACAAGTACGAGGCGATCTCCAGCATGCTGGACAAGCAGGACGTGCAAGCCGAGTTCGAGGACTTCCACGAGCGACTCACCAGGTACTACGAAGAAACACCGCCGACGCCCATCCCGGGAGTCCCGGAAGCGTTGGCACAGCTCAAAACCGAAGGAATCAAGGTAGCGCTCACCACCGGCTTCGACCGTCCGATCGTCGACGGCCTGCTCAAAGTCCTCAACTGGCACAACGAGTTCGACGCCGTCGTCACGGTCGACGACGTCAGGGCGGGCCGCCCGGCGCCGTACATGATCCATCGCGCGATGGAGCTGACCAGGGTCAGGAACGTCCGGCGCGTGCTGACGGCCGGCGACACGGTCCGCGACCTGGAGGCCGGCATGAACGCGGGCGCGAAGTTCGTCGTGGGCGTGCTGAGCGGCAGCCAGACCGCCGAGCAACTCGAAGCGGAACCACACACCCACCTGCTCGGCAGCGTCGCCGAGATCCCGGAACTGGTCCGAAGCAACTAGTCCGAAGCAGCTAGTCCAGGGCGGCGGTGTGGCGCAGCTGCGACGGCGACGGCGAGGTGACGAGCACGCGCAGGGCGTCGGCGAACTGGTCGAAACGCCGGTCGAACTCGGCCAGTTCACGCGAGGGCTCGGCGACCAGCGCCGCTCGCCCGGCCCGCGGCGGAGAAACGGCCAGGGCGTCGCGCACCGGTTGGGAGCGGCGCAGCGCCACGAGCAACGTCCACAGCCGCTGCTCGACCAGCGCCACCTGCACCGGGTCGCCGGACACCTGGAGGAAGTCCGAGCGGACGGCCGTGGCCCGGCGGCGCTGGACCGGGCAGGTGAAGTCCGCGGACCGGACGACCTGGGACGCAGGCGCGGACGAAGCCAGTGACTCCTCCGACCGGAAACGGCGCGACGGCACCGTTCCGGCCGGGTCCCACATCCACCAGGTCATCAGCCGACCAGGTCGTCCGCGTCGACGATCTTGTACGCGTAGCCCTGCTCGGCCAGGAAGCGCTGGCGGTGCGCCGCGTAGTCGGTGTCGAGGGTGTCCCGCGCGACGACCGAGTAGAAGTGCGCCTGCCGGCCGT
The DNA here is from genome assembly GCF_043632865.1 of Lentzea sp. JNUCC 0626. NCBI lineage: Bacteria > Bacillati > Actinomycetota > Actinomycetes > Pseudonocardiales > Pseudonocardiaceae > Lentzea > Lentzea sp. JNUCC 0626. Next base: position 6,665,039 of record NZ_CP171635.1, on the reverse strand, counting down.
CGCCCTTGGGTCGCAGGATGCGGCCGAGGCGCTGGGCCTCCTCCTGGCGCGAGCCGAACGTGCCGGACACCTGGATCGCGACGGACGCCTCGGGCAGGTCGATCGAGAAGTTCGCGACCTTCGAGACCACCAGCGTGCGGATCTCACCGCGGCGGAACTGGTCGAACAGCTCCTCGCGTTCCTTGTTGCGAGTAGACCCCTTGATCACCGGTGCCCCCAGTTCCTCGCCCAGCTCGTCGAGCTGGTCCAGGTAAGCACCGATCACGAGAGTCGGCTCGTCGGGATGCCGTTCGATGATCCGGCGGACCACCGGGATCTTGGTCCGGGCGGTCGAGCAGAGCTTGTAGCGCTCCTCGGGTTCGGCCGTCGCGTACTGCAGGCGCTCGTTGTCGGTGAGCGTCACGCGGACCTCGGTGCACTCGGCGGGCGCGATCCAGCCCTGCGCCTCGATGTCGCGCCACGGCACGTCGTACCGCTTCGGCCCGATCAACGAGAAGACGTCGCCTTCCTGGCCGTCCTCGCGCACCAAGGTCGCCGTGAGCCCCAACCGGCGACGTGACTGCAGGTCGGCGGTCATCCGGAACACCGGCGCGGGCAGCAGGTGGACCTCGTCGTAGACGATCAGGCCCCAGTCGCGCGAGTCGAACAGCTCCAGGTGCTTGTACTCGCCCTTCGACTTGCGGGTGATCACCTGGTAGGTCGCGATCGTGACCGGCCGGATCTCCTTGCGCTCACCCGAGTACTCACCGATCTCCTCCTCGGTGAGCGACGTGCGGGCGATCAGCTCGCGCTTCCACTGCCGTCCCGCCACGGTGTTGGTGACGAGGATCAGCGTGGTCGCCTGGGCCTCGGCCATCGCCGCCGCGCCGACCAGCGTCTTGCCCGCGCCGCACGGCAGCACGACGACGCCGGAGCCGCCCGCCCAGAACGTCTGGGCGGCGAGGCGCTGGTAGTCGCGCAGCTTCCAGCCGTTCTCCTCGAGCTCGATCGGGTGCGCCTCGCCGTCGACGTACCCGGCGTGGTCCTCGGCCGGCCAGCCGACCTTGAGCAGCAGCTGCTTGAGCCGCCCGCGCTCGCTCGGGTGCACGACGACGGTGTCGTCGTCGATGCGGGCGCCGAACATCGGCGCGACCTTCTTGTTGCGCAGGACCTCTTCGAGGACCGCGCGGTCGGTGGAGTGCAGCGTCAGGCCGTGCGCCGGGTGGTTGGTGAGCACGAGCCGGCCGAACCGGCTCATCGTGTCGACCACGTCCACCAGCAGCGGCTGCGGCACCGGGTAGCGGCTGAACCGCACCAGCGCGTCCACCACCTGCTCGGCGTCGTGCCCGGCCGCGCGCGCGTTCCACAACGCCAGCGGCGTCACGCGGTACGTGTGGACGTGCTCGGGTGCCCGCTCCAGTTCGGCGAACGGCGCGATGGACGTGCGCGCGTCGTCGGCGAGCGGGTGGTCGACCTCGAGCAGCAGCGTCTTGTCCGACTGGACGATCAAAGGGCCATCGGTCACGCCCACAAGTCTCCCTGACGACGCCAAATGCGTTCGACCTGCGTCAATTGGCGACAACAACTGTGAGGCGACACACGAAGCCAACACGCTGTGTCGTACGTTCTCGCCCATGAGCACCGAGTCGACTGATCCCGTCGAGCCGCCCGCCGTGGTGACCCCCGCGGAGCCGGAGGCAGAGCACGACGAGTCGCCCAAGAACAGCTGGCTGAAGTTCGTCATCGTCGGCGTGCTGGCCGTCGTGCTGATCGGCGCGGGTGTGTGGGGTGTGACCTCGCTCAACACCACCGGCGTCGGCGACTGCGTGAGCGCGTCGCCGAAGGACGTGGACAAGCCGGACGGTGACTGGAACATCTCCTCGGAGGGCTGCGACAGCACCTCGGCCACGCACCGCGTCGCCGCCGTGCTCGCCAACGCCGAGGACCCCTGCCCGGCCGAGGGCATCTACGAGCCGGTGAAGTCGGGCAGCGAGATGATGTGCCTGATGCCGAACCTCGCCGAGGGCAACTGCTACACCTCGGGTGACGACGGCGCCTTCAAGAAGGAAGCCTGCACCACGGAGTCCCCGGTCAAGATCGTGAAGAAGGTCGACGGCCTGCCCGAGGAGGGCACCGTGTGCCCCGAGGGGTCGAGCGAGCTGCGGTTCAGCGAGCCCGCGTCGGTCTACTGCATGGGTGTCCACGAAGGCTCCTGATCGGGTGAACTCGGTTGAGTTCGACCCCGTATGACGCCGATACCCAGGCCATGAAGAAGGTCGGCCTGGGTATCGCTGTCGTCGTCGCGCTCGTCCTCCTCGGCGGGTTCGTGGTGAGCCAGCTCGGCGACGTGGCGAAGACGGCGCGCGCGGGCGACTGCGCGCGGATCTCCGGCGCGCTCGACAACCCGACCTACGAGGCGCTCGACTGCGGGTCCGAACAGGCCAACGTCAAGATCGCCAAGGTCCTGCAGTGGAACGAGAAGACCTGCCCGTCCGGCGGCATGGACTACTCGACGTACACCGGTGACGCCACGCTGTGCCTGATGCCGAACTTCGTCGAGGGCGCCTGCTACGGCCAGAGCCCCGAGACCGGCATCGCCAAGGTCGACTGCACCACCAAGGACTCGGTGAAGGTGGCCAGGGTCGTCTCCGGCAAGGCCGACGGCGCCGCCTGCGGTGACCAGCGTGCGGCCGTCTTCCCGGAGCCCGCCGTCACGTTCTGCCTGGAGCGCGGCGACCAGCGGCAGTGATCTTGCCGCATTCCACTCCGCCGTGGACTGTCCACGTGGGACCCTGCGCGGCGTGATCCTCGACGAGCCGCCCACGCCCAGGAAGAGCCTTCGCAGGCGAGCGCTGCCCTACGTCCTCACGCTGCTCGTAGCGGCGGTCGTCATCTACGGACTCTCCGTGCTCGTCCACTGAGATCAGCCCTCCAGCTGATCCAATCGGTCGTAACGTTTCCGTAAAGCCTGAGCGCTTTCTGCCGCTGCATGGCACTCTCTGCTCCGGCTGTGTCGGGGGGCATGGGCCGTCTGGGGTATTGGGAAATGAAGGAACCACGATGAGCACGACTGAATCCGCTTCGCCCGCGTCCGCGCCGGAGCCCGCCAAGGAGTCCGCGCCGAAGAAGTCGAGCATCGGCAAGCGGATCCTGACCTACATCGTCGGCTTGATCGTCGTTGGCGGCGCGTTCTACGCGTTCAACTACTTCTCCAGCGACGTCGCGCAGGCGAAGGTCGGGGACTGCGCTGTCGTCTCCGGCACGTCGGCCAGCCCGGAGTACAAGCCGGTCGACTGCGCCTCGGCCGAGGCGAACTACACCATCGGCAAGGCCGGCAGCACCAGCGAGGTCTGCGAAACCGGGTACGACGAGTACACGCAGACGCAGCGCCGGGGCCCGAAGACGAAGCTCTGCCTCGCGCCGATCTACGCCGAGGGCAAGTGCTACGGCGACAACGTCGGCGGTGTCGGCGCGAAGGTCGTCGAGTGCACCGAGACGGCCGCCTTCAAGGTGACGAAGGTCGTCAAGGACTCCGCCGCACCGCAGTGCGCCGAGGGCGAGGAGGCGCGTTCCTACGCCGCCGCGAAGCTCCAGTACTGCGTTGGCGCGCCCGTCTAAAGGCTTGAACCCAGCGAAACCGGAGTCGTGTCCCCACGGCTCCGGTTTCGCTGTCTTTCGCGCGACTCATCCGAGAGGAATCCAGTGACCGACCCCAACCACCCCCAGCAGCCAGGGCCCTACGGGCCGCCTCCCGGTGGACAGCCGCAGCAGCCGTACGGCCAGCAGCCCGGTCAGCCGGGCCCCTACGGCCAGCCGAACCCGTACGGAACGCCGCCGCAGGGCTACCCCGCGCAGCCGGGACAGCCCGGTCAGCCGGGTGACCCGTACGCCCAGCAGCCCTACCCGGGACAGCCGGGCCAGCCCGGCCCGTACGGACCGCCGCCGCCCGGTATGCCCGGCCAGCCCTACATGGGCGCGCCCATGCCGCCGAAGAAGAGCAAGGCCGGCAAGGTCATCGGCTCGATCGTCAGCATCCTCGTGCTCGTCGGCGTCGGCATCCTGGTGAAGGTGCTGATCAGCGGCGGTCTGGGTGCGCTGACCGAGCCGTCGGCGAAGCCCGGCGACTGCGCGAGCGTCACCGGCACGACCTTCAGCCCGAAGTACAAGAAGGTCGACTGCTCCTCGCCCGAGGCGAACTACTTCATCGCCAAGGCCATGAACTCCACGTCGGAGGCGTGCCCGAGCGAGGACTACGCCGAGTACACCGAGTCCGGCCGGCGCAGCTCGTCGCTCAAGCTCTGCCTCGTCGAGAAGCTCGAAGAGGGCAAGTGCTACGAGGAAGAGCTCGTGAAGATGAACATGGAGGGCATGAAGCCCGTCGACTGCTCGAAGGGCGGTAACGAGTTCGCCGTCCAGAAGATCTTCAAGATCGAGAAGGTCGTGCGTGAGGGCAACGCCCAGTGCGCCACGGGCAACCCGATTTCGTACGCGGAACCCGCACCAGGCATCACTTACTGCGTAACGGCGCTCAGCGGACAGTGATCGAACGCCTACTCGGCGAAACTGACTGAACGCGAAATGGCGGGCCGGTTTTCCGGCCCGCCAATTCTCATGCCCGAAAGCAACTAATTCGTCGTGCCTGGCGGTAGCAGCTGCTGCACGTCCAGACGCCCGGACAGCACGTCCTCGGTGTCCATCATGTCGGCGACGCGCTGGAGCCGGATCGGGTTCAGCGACAGCGGGAACGTGCCCACGGACACGAGGGCCGCGGTCGGCGCGTCCACGTCGGCGTAGCTGGTCAGCGAGTCCTGCACGGCGAGCTTGTTGCTCTGCGCGCGCTGTTGCGCCTGGCGCAGCACGTCCCGGAACAGCTTCATCGTCTTCGGGTTCTCCTCGGCGAACTTCTTCGACGAGGCGTACCCGGACATCGGGAAGTCGAGTGTCGGGCCGCGCGCGGTGTCCGTGACGATCTTCGCGCCGATCTTGCGCTGCGCCTTCGTGATGAACGGTTCGATCATGAAGGCTGCGTCCACACTGCCGCCGACCAGCGCGGCTTCCATGTCCGCGAACGGCATGTTGGTGAACTTGATCTTCTGCTTCTCGACCGCGGCGGTGTCCAGCACGGCACGCGTGGTGAGTGCGCCGATGTCGGTCTCGCTGTTCACGGCGATGCGCGGAGATTCCTTCTTGCCCGGGTCGTCGTAGTCCGAGTCGGCCTTCGCCACCAGCGCCATCGAGTTCGGGCCGGCCTGGTAGGCCTCGCCCTGCAGCTGGAGTTCGGTGCCCTCGGCGACCGCGCGGAAGATGCTGACGTGCGTCGCCCACGTGAGGTCGAGGGTCGTGCCCAGCTGCTTGATGGCCTCTTGCTCGCTGGGCTGCGTGACCAGGTTGACCTGGAGTCCGGCCTTCTCGAACAGCTTCTCGGTCAGCGCGATCCGCAACGGGGCCACGTCGACGACCGGCAGCACGCCGATGCGCAGGACGTTGCGCTCGATGTCCGCGTTCGCGCCGTCCGACGAACCTCCGAACAGGCTGCAGCTCGCGGTCAGAACACACGTGATGAGCACTGCGACCAGCCGCAGAGCTTTGGCTCGGGTAGCCATGGCACCTCTCGCCGGTAGGGCTTGGGTAGCTTCGAATTGATCAGTGAGTGTCGCCACAGACCAGGGTGTCCGCAGTCCGAACTGCGGGTTCGGACGGACTTGGGGTGTGCCGACAACCGGGGATGTTAACCACCTGAACGTATGAAACGACACCCCGTCTCGATACGGTGAGTGCTTCTGGAGACTTCCCCAACACAGGGGGTGCCCATTACCCTTCCGGCTCGGGTGGCACAGGTTGTAGTAGACCGACGTGTCTTCAGACGGGGTAGGGCGCCTCACCGGGCGAACGACCTCTGTGCTGCAATTCGGCCCGTTTGACGAGTCCATGCTCGGTCCTGGGGAGAGACCGGGACACTGCTGCTGGAAGAGGAAGCCCAGAGTGGCCCGACGTGAGAGAGGTCCCAGCCAGTTTGGCGTGGGTGACACCACACGCTCCGAAAGGCCCGAATCGGGTGACGGACTGGCTGCGCTGGGTAACGGACCGATGGACGTGACACCGGAGCCGGTGAAGCACGACAACGGTGCCGCACCTGGTTCAGGATCTGCCCGATCCGCGGGATGGCGCCTGCGCAACTGGCGGTTGCGCACGAAGCTGCTCGCCGTTCTGCTCATCCCGACGGTCTGTGCGCTCGCCCTGGGTGGTCTGCGCGTGCGCACCGACCTCCAGGCCGCGACGGAGTTCAACAACCTCGCGAACCAGATCCGCCTCGAGACCGCCGTCGCGGACCTGGTGCAGCAGCTGCAGCGCGAACGCGACCTGTCGGTCAGCTACGTCGCGTCGAACAAGAGGGTCGACAGGGTCGTCCTCGAACGCCAGCTGCGCCGCGTGAACGACACCACCGAGGCGTTCAGCAACCGCATCTCCGAGCTCAGCTCGGACCTGAGCTCGACGGCCGTCGGCCGCTTCGAGGTCGCCGCCAAGCAGCTCGACCGCCTGAACAGCCTCCGCAACTCGGTGCGGGACACGCAGTACCCCGCCGAGGCCGTCCAGCGGACCTACTCGGAGTCCATCGAGACGCTCATCAACCTCGGTGAGCAGACGATTGCCGAGATCAGCGACCCGGAACTGGTGCGACTGCACCTGACCACGAACGCCATCGCGCGCATCAAGGAGCAGGAGTCGCTCAAGCGGGCGATCCTCCTGGACGTCTTCCAGCGCAAGGCGTTCACGCCGTCCCAGCTGCGCTCCCTGCAGGCGGCGGACGCCGAGCTCGGCGCGGCCCGCAACGACTTCCGCAAGTCCGCGACGCCCGAGCAGGCCAAGATCTACGACGACACCGTCACCGGCCTGATCGTCGACAACGCGAACGACATGCAGGAATCGGCGATCAACGCGCAGGCCAGCCAGAAGGCCTTCACGCAGGTCACGCCCGAGAAGTGGGACATCGCCGCCACGCTGACGGTCAACCTGACGCGCGACGTCGAGAACCTGCTCGTCGAGCAGCTCCAGACCAAGACCGACCAACTGGCCGCGGACACCCGCACCAGGGCGTACGTCGAGTCCGGCCTGGTCCTCGCGATCCTCGCGCTCGCGTTGCTGATGGCGCTGTTCGTCGCCCGCTCGATCCTGAACCCGCTGCGCACGCTGCGCCGCACCGCCCTCGACGTCGCCGACCACGGTCTCCCCGACGCGGTCGAGCGGATCCTCGCGGACCCGAACCCGGAGGACGCGGCCAAGACCGCCGTCGAGCCGGTGCCGGTGCACACGCGTGAAGAGGTCGGCCAAGTGGCGCGCGCGTTCGACGCGGTGCACGGTGAAGCGGTGCGACTGGCCGCCCAGCAGGCCCTCCTGCGTGACAACGTCAACGCGATGTTCGTCAACCTGTCCCGTCGCTCTCAGGCCCTGGTCGAGCGCCAGCTGAACCTGATCGACCGGCTGGAGCAGGACGAGCAGGACCCGGACCAGCTGGCGTCGCTGTTCGAGCTCGACCACCTCGCGACCCGCATGCGCCGCAACTCGGAGAACCTCCTGGTCCTCTCGGGTACGGACCTCTCGCGGCGCCTGACCCGGCCCGTCCCGGCCGCCGAAGTCCTCGGCGCCGCGGTCTCCGAGGTCGAGCAGTACGCCCGCGTGCAGGTCGGCCAGACCCCGGACCTCACCGTCCAGGGTCGCGCGGTCAACGACCTCGTGCACCTCATCGCCGAGCTGCTGGACAACGCCACGGCGTTCTCCGACCCGGTCACCAAGGTCACCGTTCGCACGGCCAAGACCCGCAAGGGCGAGCTGGCGATCGAGATCCAGGACCGCGGCGTGGGCATGGGCGACCAGGAGATCATCGACGCCAACGAGCGTCTGGCCGACCCGCCGGACGTCGACGTCGCCGTCTCCCGCCGAATGGGCCTGTACGTGGTCGCGCGGCTCGCCAAGCGCCACGACATCAAGGTCCGCCTGCGCGGCAACGAGGACATCGAGGGCGGCACGACGGCACTGGTGATCGTGCCGGAGACGCTCATCGCGATCCCCGGCCAGGCACCGACCTCGACGCCGCCGTCCGGTTCCGGTGGGCTGGCGTCCGCGTTCGGCATGTCGCCGAACGCCTCGTCGCCCGCGATGCAGCCCGTGCCGATGCCGTTGGCACCGGCCGAGCACACGACGGAAATCGGCACCACGGCGACGAGGGCCAGCGGCATCGCCGGCGCGTTCGGCGGTTCGACCGGCATGCAACCGCGCATCGACGAGTCGAGCCCGAGCAACCCCGGCATCCCGGTCAGCTTCGTCCCGAGCGGCATCACCGACACCGGTGCGGGCGCCACGGCGATCCCGGTCTACCAGGACCCGCCGCCCGTCGAGGACGTGACGCCGTCCGAGCGGTGGCGCCGCGACCAGCTCTCCGCGGTGGAACCCGAGGGTGCGTTCGGAGAGCCCACGCTCTTCACGGCCTACGAGGACCGCAACGAAGAGGCCGGCGAGATCTCCTTCGAGCCCGGCTACGAGACCACGCAGTTCGTCCCGATCCCGCCGATCGACGACGACCGCTCCTCGGCCAACGGCGTGTCGCACGCCTCGGCCGACGAGGGCCGCCTCGACATCGGGATGGGTCACCGCAACGGCTCGTCGAGCAAGAAGGTCGAACACGACCTGGACGCCCCGACCGAACGCCTCCCGATCTACGAGGCCGTCCTGTCGCAGTGGTTCCAGGCAGTGGGCAGCGAGACGTCCGCATCGGCCGCCGCGCCGGTCCCCGCGAACGCGGAGGGCGACACGCCTGCCACCACCAACGGACACGTCGAGTCGAGGCTCGGCGGTACCGACAAGGGTTCGGTCGAGTACATCGACGAGCCGCCGACCGTCCCGCCGCTCTCGGACGGGCCGGAACCGGAGCTCCCGACCCGATCCCGCAAGCCTGTACCGGCGGTGGCACCCACCACCACGTCGGCCGCTGGTCTTCCGGTGCGCACGCCGCGCTCGAAGGTCCAGCCGGCGGCCGAAGAAGTACCCGCACCCGCCGAGCAGGAGCGAGTTGTGGAACCGGAGCCCGTTGTGGAGGAGACTCCAGCGGCGGCATCCACTTCCGAGTCGGCCTGGCAATCGCCAGCCGATGAGGGATGGCACGCGGCTCAGGCGTTGTTGAACAAGACGCCGGAGACGAAGACCACGGCAGGATTGCCGAAACGGACACCGAAGGCTCAGCTCGTGCCAGGATCTGCTGCACCCAAGCCGCAGTCCCTGACATCGACAGCGCAGCGCCCGCCGCTGCCGCCCCGTACCGCTGATGCGGTGCGCGGACGGATGTCGAGCCTGCAGAGTGGTGTCAAGCGAGGCCGGCACGCATTGATCGAGGCATACGCTGGTGACCAGTCGAGCCGGCAGAACGAGGAGCAGGAGTGACGACCGCAGCGCAGCCAGGCAGCTTTGGTTGGCTTATCACCGACTTCGTGCGGAGGGTGCCCGGCGTGGCACATTCCGTTGTGGTGTCCGCGGACGGGCTGTTGCTCGCCGGTTCCCAGGGCTTGCCCCGGGACCGCGCAGAACAGCTTTCCGCGGTCGCGTCCGGACTGGTCAGCCTCACCCAGGGTGCTGCCCGCTGCTTCGAAGCAGGCGGGGTCAACCAGACGGTCGTCGAGATGGAGCGGGGTTACCTGTTCCTCATGTCGATCAGTGACGGCTCTTGTCTTGCCGTTCTGGCGGCACCCAACTGCGACATCGGCCTCGTGGCCTACGAGATGACGCTGTTGGTGGAAAGAGTCGGTCAACAACTCACCCCTGAGCTGCGCGCGCAGCTTCAGGGCGTGGTCCGTCGCTAGACCTCATCTGAAGTTCAGGGGTGAGAACAAATGGCTGGTAGATCTGGCGCTAGAGGCCGGGGCTTCGGTAGGAACTTCAACTACCAGGAGTGGGCTTCTGGTGGGTTCCAGTTCGAAGAGCCTGATGCGATACCCCAAGAACCAGAGGAAGCCGAGGACACCCCCCACGATGAGCGGGTTACAGGGCAAGGGCTAGGCGATATGTCTCAGCGTGAGGTGGATGACTCGTCGTCGTATCCGTACGACGACGTGCCGAACAGGTTCGACATAGACGGGTACGGCACCGGGCTGTTCGGTGGACCCGGTGCGGACCTCTTCGGCCAGCACGAGATGCCGGACGCCGTACCGGAGCAGTTGCCGTACACCACCGGTTCGCACCCGGTGTACAGCACCGGTGCGCAACCGGCCTACAACACCGGCGGGCAACCGTCGTACAGCACCGGTGCGCAGCCTTCGGTACGTCCGGAGGAGAATGCTTCTGCGGACTCGGGTTCACTGGTGCGGCCTTACACACGCACCGGTGGACGCACACGACCTGACTACGACCTTGCTATCGAGGCGCTGATCTCCACCAGCGAAAAGGGCCTCGAACGGGATGCCGCAGTTCTTCCCGAGCACAGGTCGATCTGCGGGCTGTGTGTCGACACGCGGTCGGTGGCCGAGGTCGCGGCACTCCTACGCTTGCCACTTGGCGTCGTGCGGGTGTTGATCGGCGACATGGCAAGCATGGGTTTGGTTTTGATTCACCAGGGCGGTCTGGTCGTGGGGGACCGGCCTTCCATGGAATTCCTGGAGAGGGTGCTCAGTGGGCTTCGCAAGCTCTAGTCCCCAGGGCGCCGAGGGCGCACGGAAGCCGACGACGTCTGCCAAGATCGTGGTGGCGGGTGGCTTCGGTGTGGGCAAAACGACGTTCGTCGGCTCGGTGTCCGAGATCGTCCCGTTGACCACCGAGGCGGTGATGACCGAGGCCAGCGCGGGGGTGGACGACCTCTCCGCCACGCCCAACAAGGTCACCACGACCGTCGCGATGGACTTCGGCCGCGTGTCGCTCGACAGCGACCTGATCCTGTACCTCTTCGGTACACCGGGTCAGCACCGGTTCTGGTTCATGTGGGACGACCTGGTCCGTGGTGCCATCGGCGCCATCGTCCTGGTCGACACCCGCCGCCTGGCCGACGCGTTCGCCTCGATCGACTTCTTCGACGACCGGCAGCTGCCGTACGTCGTCGGCGTCAACTGCTTCGACGGCCTCCTGCACCACAGACTGGAGGACGTGCGCGAAGCGTTGACGATCGACGAGTCGGTGCCGATCGTGACGTGCGACGCGCGCAACCGGCAGTCGACGAAGCAGACGCTCATCACGCTGGTGGAGCACGCGATGCGCCAGTGGATGTCCGTCCGCGCGGGCTGAACTCCTTCCGCCGGAGTACAACCGCACACACAACTGAACGAGGCGAGCGCCACCTTCGGGGACGGCGCTCGCCTCGTCGTTGCGGTCTGATTCAGTTCGCTCGCTGATCGCTCAAACGGTGGTCCCTTCGCCGTGGGTGACTGCTACCCGATGGTCAGGCCGACCCCGACGAACGCACCGACCGACACGTCACCACTGCCGAGGTCCACATCGGCTCCCGCGCCGACCCCGGCGCCGATCCCGATGTTCAGCAGACCACCCAGCAGGCCGTGGTGGTGGTGGCAGTCGTGGTGCCCGTACGACCCGATGCCGACTCCGATGCCGGCGTCGACATCCGCGTCGACGTCCGCGTCGACCGCCAGCTCGGCATCGACACCGACGTCCGCCACCGCGTCCGCGGTGACCGCGGCTGCCGTGGCCAGAGGAGCCTCGGCGGGTGCGGCGGGCACCGGTTCGACGGTCGGCACGACCGGCGCGATCGCGGGCTGGGCGGCAGCGGGTGCGCGGTCCTCGTCCGTTTCGCTCACGTCGGCAGCGACTTCTGCGTCAGCTACCACCGCGGCGTTCACGGCCGGTTCCACTTCCACTTCCGCCTCGACCACCGAGTCGAGCTCGATCTCGAGTTCGGACTCGTAGGCGTCGACTTCCACGTCCGCGCCGACACCCGCGTCCACCTGGGCCGCGAGACCCAATGCGACCTGGATGCCGCCGTTGTCCATCACGCTGATGCCTGGTCCGGTGTCGATCGCGACGTGGGCGGCGGCGGCCACGGGGATCGAGTTCAGGTTGCCGCTCACCCCCACCGTCGCGTTGACGTTGTTGTCACCCAGGATCTGGATGATCGGGTCGGCGTTCGCGGTGCCCATTCCGAACGGCAGGGCGAACGCCAGGGTCGTGACGGTGGCGGCGGCTCTCAAAGCCCACCGGGAGCTGACCATGTGCGAGTGACCTCCTAGGTCTGTGGACGTGTCTCGGGTACGTCCACGTCAATCGACGCTAGGTCGCGCTTCGGCCACGCAAGGGTGGTCGGGTGAACCGACCGGGGGATGACAGACCGTCAGTCCTCGTCCACCAATGCGGCGGACGTGACGCGATGAAGGGGGAACCTCAGCACCTCTCCGTAGCTGTGGTCGTATCCCTCGAGCACTCCACCCCCGACGACGTGCGGCTCGATCACGCGCTGTGCCGCCGTGCCGTGCGAGTCGACGAACCCCACGAGCACCCTGCGGCGTGCCCGCGCAGCCTGCTGGAGCAACGACAACGTCGCCGACGGACCCGCGCCGAGATGGCCGGGAACCGCCACGCGTTCACCCCGTGGTGTCGCGGCGGCGCGATCACCGGCCCGGACCAGCCGGACGAGTTCACCCAACCGCTCGTCGGCCTGCACTGCGGGTGACACCGGTTTCCGGGCCGTTCGCTGCCTCGGCGTGGTCCGGCGGCCACCCGGCCGCAGATCCAGCACCTGGCCGTCGGGGCCCTCCGCGGCCGGGGCGAACCCGGCCGAGCGCAGCCCGTCCAGCACGTCGGCCAGCGGCAACGGGCTGACGATCACGGTCGGGGCGATCCGGCGCAGCTCCAGCCGGGCGGCCTCGGGGTGGGCGAGGACCTCGGTGATCAGCACCGAGTCGTCGCAGCGCAGGAACGACCCCGCGGCGCCTCCGCGCAGCCTGCCGTGGCGGCGGGCGGCGTCGTCGATCAGGTAGCTCAGCGACTGCGGGACCGGGGTGCGCGAGCGTTGCGCGAAGAGTTCACGCAGCTCGTCGGCGGTGCGTCCGGCGTCGAGGGCACGGCGGACGGTCGCCTCGCTGATCCGGTAGACCGTGGCGCTGCCCGCCGACTCGACGTTCGCGACCAGCGCCAGCTCGTCCGCGAGGTCGGGTTCGAGCCGGCCGGGGGCGACGACGGTGAGGTCGGCCTGCACCAGCACGTGGTCGAGCGGTTCCGGCAGGGCGTCGCCGAGGGTTTTCGCAGCGTGGCCGGGCCCTTCGTCGAGCAGCACGCGGCCGGCGGCGGTGATCGCGCCCAGGGCCAGCACGCCGACGGCGGTGCCCTCCTCGACGGTCCAGCGCACGAGCTCGTCGCGCTGCCTGCCGCCCCGCCGAGGCGCGCGCCAGCCGAGCAGCGCCGCCAGGTCGGCGGGGTTCGCGATCGCGGTGCCCTGGGGGAACGCGGCCAGCGTCTCGAGGACCCAGCGCCGGTCGCGCGGGGCCTGGGCGCGCCGGATCTCGTCCGCCAGCGGGTTGAAGAGCTTGTCCTTCTCGTCGCGGCGGCCGATCAGCGCGGGCAGCCGGGGCAGCTCCAGCCAGGCGTTCGCGACGGTGGCCCAGCGGACCTCGGCGGTCGCGGCGAGCCAGACGTCGGCCTTGGTCGTCGGCACCCACTCGGGCTCGGTGGCCTCGGTGTTCGCGGCGAGGTCGGCGCCGACGACGAGTTCGATCAGCAGCGCGGCCCGGCGTTCGTCGACGTCGAGGTCCTTGGCGACCTTGCGCAGCTCCCGCACGCCCAGGCCGCCCGTCCGCAGCACCGGCGCGGGTTCGGCGGACCAGCTCGCGATCAGGTTCTCGACGTGCCGGACGAGTTCGAGCGCCTCACCGCCGCCCGTCGCGTCGATGCTCGCCTGGGTCAGCGTGCTGGTCTTGGGCTTCGGCTCGGTGACCTGGATCGGGCCCATCGGCCGTGCGCCGCGCAGTTCGAGACCGATCTCGCGGGGGAGTTCGACGGTGCCGGGGTCGCGGCGCAGCAGCAGGCCGCGCGCGAGCAGCCGTTGCACCGGGGTCTCGGCCTTCTCCAGCGGAACGACCCTGGAGGCGTCCTTGGTGTCGCCGATGGGCGGTCCGGCGGCGAGCTTCTGCAGGACCCGCTGCTCGCCCTCGGTGATGCCGGTGAGGTCGTAGGTCTGCCCGGTCCTGCGGCCGAGGCCGGCGGGGTAGGCGCCGAAGGCTTCCCTGGTGAGGGGCGGGACCGACAGCGCGTCGTCGTCGCCCCACGCCAGTGCGAGGGACTTGAGCCGTGCGACCGCCTGCTTCAGCGGCCTGGGCTTCACGTCCGGCCCGAGCAGTTGTGTGGGCAACGCCACGGGCTCGGCGTCCGCACCCTCGACCACCAGGGCCTCGAGGACGGCCAGCGTGAACGTGTCGAGGTCCTCGCAGGCGCGCGCGATCGACGCCCTGGTGCCGATCCGCGTCGCGAGGACGGACATATCGGCAGGTGGGGGCGTTGCCAGGTCAGGACGCGCGCGCAGCAGTGCGACGAGAGCAGCGTCGTCCTGGGCGCGCAGCCAGTCGGCGAGTGTGATGCCGGACATTCTCACCACGGTATATGGGCCGCTTCCGTTCCCGACGTGCTCTGTCACACTTGTCGCGTCATCTGACACCACCGAGGAGGAGAACGTGGCGAAAGGACGCCCTGGACGGGTCGACCCGCACTGGCCGGAAGGTCCGGAAGGCGGTCACCCCGTCACCGAACTGACCAGTGACCTGCAGGGTGCGCTCTCCCCGTTCGGCACGGTGACGTTCCCGCTGCCGTCGGAGGACCTCCCGTACCGGCACCCGGTGACCGAGATCAACAAGTCCTGAGTGGATTGTCAGGCCGGTCTTAAAACTGGCCGAGTCGCGTGCGTACCGCAAAGGGCCCGGGGATAGGCTCGTTTCCCGCTTGTACTTCGTGGGAGGACGACGATGCCGGTCCCCGGCCCTGGTTACTCGATCACCGTTCGTCTGGAGGCGCCGCCGTCAGCGAGCGCCGCGGGTGACCTCACCTCGGCCGTCGGCCGCGCCGGCGGTGTGATCACGGCGTTCGACGTCGTGGAGTCGCACAACGACCGCGTCGTCATCGACCTCACGTGCAACGCGCTCTCCGCGAACCACGCCAAGGACATCACCGACACGCTGGAGACGTTGCCCGGCATCGTCGTCCGCAAGGTGTCGGACCGCACGTTCCTCGTGCACCTCGGCGGCAAGATCGAGATCGCGTCGAAGGTGCCGCTGCGCAACCGTGACGACCTCTCCCGCGCGTACACGCCCGGCGTGGCTCGTGTGTGTGAGGCCATCGCCAAGAACCCGGACGACGCGCGCCGCCTGACCATCAAGCGCAACACCGTCGCCGTCGTGACCGACGGCTCGGCCGTGCTGGGTCTCGGCAACCTCGGCCCCGCCGCCGCTCTCCCCGTCATGGAGGGCAAGGCCGCGCTGTTCAAGAAGTTCGCCGGCGTCGACGCCTGGCCGGTCTGCCTGGACACCCAGGACACCGAGGAGATCATCCGCGCGGTCGAGCTCATCGCTCCCGTGTACGGCGGCATCAACCTCGAGGACATCTCCGCGCCGCGCTGCTTCGAGATCGAGGCCCGCCTGCGCGAAAAGCTCGACATCCCGGTCTTCCACGACGACCAGCACGGCACGGCGATCGTCGTCGTCGCCGCTCTGCGCAACGCTCTGCGCGTGGTCGGCAAGGACATCAAGGACTGCCGCATCACCGTGTGCGGTGTCGGTGCCGCCGGTTCCGCGATCATCCGTCTGCTGCAGGCGCAGACTCCGGGCGACATCATCGCCGTGGACGTCGACGGCATCGTGCACCGCGACCGCCCGGGCCTCGACGCGAACCTGAAGTCGATCGCGTCGTCCACCAACAAGGACAACCAGGCGGGCCGCCTGCACGACGCGCTGGTCGGCTCCGACGTGTTCATCGGCGTGTCGGCCCCGAACCTGTTCGGCGCCGCACAGGTCGCCACGATGGCCAAGGACGCCATCGTGTTCGCCCTGGCCAACCCGGACCCGGAGATCGACCCGATGGAGGCCCAGCAGCACGCCGCCGTCGTCGCCACCGGCCGTTCGGACTTCCCGAACCAGATCAACAACGTGCTGGCGTTCCCCGGCGTGTTCCGCGGCCTGCTGGACGCGCACGCCCGCACCATCACCGACGCGATGCTCCTGGCCGCCGCCGCGGCCATCGCCGACGTGGTGGACGGCGACCGCCTGAACGCCTCGTTCATCGTGCCGTCGGTCTTCGACAACACCGTCGCCCCGGCCGTCGCCGAGGCAGTGCGCAAGGCCGCTACTTCTTAGGGGCTTTGCGCACCGGTCGGTTGTCGCGTGCAGGCATACGATCGCTGTATGACCAAGCAGTTCACCCACCTGGACTCCGCCGGCGCGGCCCGGATGGTCGACGTCTCCGGCAAGGAGCAGACCACCCGGACCGCCGTCGCCACCGGAGTCCTGCACACGACCGCAGAAGTGGTGGAGTTGCTGGGCGCCGACGGCCTGCCCAAGGGCGACGCCCTCGCCACCGCCCGCATCGCAGGCATCATGGCGGCGAAGCGCACCTGGGAACTGGTGCCTTTGTGCCACCCGATCGCGCTGTCGTCGGTCGTCGTGGACCTGGCCCTGGCCGACTCGGCCGTGCTGATCACCGCCACCGTCCGCACCACCGACCGCACCGGGGTGGAGATGGAAGCCCTGACCGCCGTGTCGGTGGCCGGGCTGACCCTGCACGACATGGTGAAGTCGGTCGACCCCGCCGCTTCTCTGGACGCGGTTCGGGTGGAGCGCAAGGAGGGCGGCAAGTCCGGTCTCTGGGAGCGCCCGTGACCGACTTCTCCGCTGTCGTCGTGGTGGCCTCGAACCGTGCCTCGGCTGGTGTCTACGAGGACCGGAGCGGGCCACTGATCGTGTCGTGGCTGGCCGATCGGGGGTTCTCGGTTGAGGCGCCCGTGGTGGTGCCGGACGGGGACCCTGTTCGGTCAGCTCTTTCGGATGCGGTGTCTTCGGGTGTTGATCTGGTGCTGACCACCGGTGGTACCGGGATCAACCCCACTGACCGGACTCCTGAGGCGACCCGTGCGGTGCTCGACTTCGAGGTGCCCGGGCTGGCTGACGTGATCCGTCTTGCCGGGTGGCCACGTGTGCCTGGGTCCGTGTTGTCGCGTGGGGTGGCCGGGGTCGCCGCGCGGACGTTGATCGTGAACCTGCCCGGGTCCACCGGCGGGGTTCGGGACGGGTTGTCCGTGTTGGACTCGGTGCTGGAGCATGCGCTGGACCAGTTGCGTGGAGGGGATCACAAGTGAGCGTGGTGTTCCGGGCTGTTGTCACCGAATCGCCCTTGTCGGTTTCGGAGCACGCCTCGCTGGTCGAGTCTGATCGGGCTGGTGCGGTGGTCACGTTTTCCGGCGTGGTTCGGGATCACGACGGGGGGCGGTCGGTGCTGGAGTTGGAGTACCACTCGCATCCGTCTGCTTCTGATGTGGTGGCTGAGGTTGTCGAGTCCTTGGCCTCGAAGTACTCCGGGGTGCACGGGATTGCTGTTTCGCACCGGGTTGGGCCGTTGAAGATCGGGGATGTCGCGCTGGCCTGTGCTGTTGCGGCTGAGCATCGGGGGGAGGCGTTTTCGTTGTGCGCCGACCTGGTGGATGAGGTCAAGGCTCGGTTGCCGGTGTGGAAGCGGCAGGTGTTTTCGGATGGGTCCGACGAGTGGGTCAACTGCCCCTGAGGGTGGTCGCGTTCCGTTGGTGGTTGCGTTCCAGCGGGGTTGGTCGCGTTTGTTGGGTGGGCTGCGGTTGCGAGGGTGGTCCATCAGGTCGTGACGAAGAGCGGGGTTGCGATTGGGGCTTGAGCTTGAGCCTCTAGCTGGATGCATTCGCGGCCTCAAAGGCCGGGGTGAAGTACGCCCCGGCCGGACCGAGACAGGTTGGCATCCAGCCCCTCAAGGTCAAGCCCCAATCGCCAAGAACGGCGCAACCGGCTCACCGGTTTGAATCAGCCCTTTCGGGCTCGCTTCGCCACGCCAGGACTCGTAGGTGGTGGAGTTTGCGTTGGTGGCCGCCGGTTGAGAGCGCGCGCCTGGTTTGCGTAGGTGGTTGGCCTGCGTTGACGACTGCGGTTGGCACCGACACCATCCGTCCCGCAGTCCGCTGGCCCGCACTCCTCCACCAAGCCCACATACGCAGGCAGGGACCTCACCGTCGGGGGGATAACGGTGAGGTCCCTGGTTCTGCGTCAGCCCGCATCACGCGGACTGGCCATCATGCGACCGGCCAAGGTGCGCTGATCGAGCTCTCGGCTCAGATCAGGATCTTGTCGCCCGTGAAGATCAGGTCCGGGTTCGTGAGGAATTCCTTGTTCTTCTCCACGATGGCCTGGTAGCCGCCTTCGACCTTGTTGGCCTCCGCGATCTTCGACAGGGTGTCGCCTGCCTTGATCTCGTAGTTGCCGTTCGGGTTCGACTTCGAGCCCGCGAGCTGCTGGACCGGCGCCTGCTGGACCGGGGCGGCCTTGCGCTGCTGCGGCTGCGGCTGCGCCTTGCGCTGGGTCGGCTGCTGCTGCTTCGGGGCCGGGGCGGTCTTGCCCACGTAGGCGCCGATGCGCTTGCTGCAGGACGGCCACGCGTTCGAGCCCTGCGTGCGCAGGACGTTCTCCGCGACTCGGATCTGCTCCTCGCGGGAGGCGTTGGCCGGGTTGCCGGAGCCGCCGTTGGCGTTCCAGGTGCCCTGCGTGAACTGGAGGCCGCCGTAGTAGCCGTTGCCGGTGTTGGCGCCCCAGTTGCCACTTGCCTCGCACTGCGCGAGTGCGTCCCAGTCCATTCCGGGGGCCGCGTTGGCGGTGCCAACGGCCAGACCCAGAGGGGCGCCGGCGATGATGCCGACTGCCGCGACCTTGGCGATGGTGCGAGCGAACGAACCCTGCTTGCCCTCGTTGCCACGGTTGAAAGCCATGTGCCTCTCGGTCCACCGCGCCTCCGGACAGGAACTCGGGTTCGGGGCCCGGTGCGTTCCTGCGTCCCAGTCCGGCGGTTTCTCTCGCTCGGGGTAAGTGCCGGAGAACCCTCGGACTGGGTTCGGTGCTCGGTCCTCCGGATCGTGCTTGCGGCTGGTTCGGGCCAGCCGAGGAGCGACCGTACGTAACCGCCGGGGCCCTCACCAAATGTTTCGAGCTGTGACGCGCGTCACAGTAACAACTTGGAGCGTTGTTGGGAGCCTACAAAAGTGCAGGTCAGCGGTGTCGTTATCGGTTCGTTTCCATCCTGAGATCGGCCGAGATCTATTACGGAAAGTGAGGCGTGGCTCACGCGTGTTGGGCCGTTTGAGAGCCCTGTTCACGGTCGTGGGATGTGCGCGCGGGCAAGCGGGACCGGTCCCCTCGGGAAGACTTCAGACTCGGTTTCATGACCCAGCCGGCCCCTCGCCCGAAGCGTCCCAAGGTTCTGGTCGTCGCCCTCGTGCTGCTGCCGCTCGCGGCCGCCTTCTTCGCGATGACGGTCTCGAACCTCGGCGGCCGCAACGGCCTGAACAACAACGGGCTGCCGTCGGTGATCTTCCTGATCAGCCTGCTGACGATCTGGTTCAACTGGGCCCGCGTCACGACCGTGGTGCTGCTGGCGTTCCAGACCGTCCAGTGGCTGCCCGGCGGCATCAGGTTCATCGGCGACCCGGACGTCTCCCAGGCCGCGAGTTACGCCGTGATCGCCTCGGTGCTGTTCGGCGTGGGCGTGGTGCTGGTCTTCCAGATCCCGTCGAACGAGTACTACCGGCAGCTCAAGCGCTGGAGGAAGGACCGCAGGCACGCCGCCGCCGCCGGATGATCGACATCTCCGCGAGAATGGGCGGATGGCGAAGGAGACCCGGCTCGAGGCGTTGCACCGCGCGTTGACCGAGAAGGCGGGCCAGCCCGTGCTGTTCGGAGATCTCGTCCGCGCGGTCTGGGGTGACACGCCACCGTCGAGTCCGTTGCCGGCGTTGCGGACGCTCGTGCGCAGGCTCCGGCAGTCGGTCGACGACGAGATCGTCACCGACGCCTCCGGCTACCGCCTGGTCGTGCGCCTGCCGGGTCCGTCGCAATTGCCCGCCGATCTCCCGGACTTCGTGGGGCGCCGAGAAGAACTCGCCGCACTGTCCTCTTCGGACGAACGGGTGCTGGCGATCACCGGCCCGCCCGGCATCGGCAAGACCGCGCTCGCCGTCCGCCTCGCGCACCGGATCCGCGACCGCTTCCCCGACGGTCAGCTGCACGTCGACCTGCGCGGCTTCGCGACCGGACCGACGGTCACGACCACGCAGGCGGTCGGCCGGTTCCTGCGCGCGCTCGGCGTGCCGCCCCCGGAGGTCCCTCCCGGTCTCGACGAGCAGGTCGAGCTGTACCGCTCGAAGCTGCGCGGCCGGAAAGTGCTGGTGCTGCTGGACAACGCCACCGGGCTCAGCCCGCTCGTGCCCGACGTCGAGGGCTGCGCGGCCATCGTGACCAGCAGGAACGAGCTGCCGGGCCAGACCGGCCTCGGTGTGCTGACCGACGGCGAGGCGGACGTGCTGCTCGACCGGATGAAGATCGGCGGCTCCCCGGACGACCGCGCCGAGCTGGTCAGGCTGTGCGCGCACCTGCCGCTCGCGTTGCGCATCGCGGGCGCCCAGTTGGCCGACCGGCACCTGCCCGACTACCTCGCGGACCTGCGCGGCGACGACCGGCTGGACGCACTGGAGATCGAGGGCGACGCGGCCGTGCGCGCGGCGTTCGCCTTGTCCTATCAGGCTTTGCCCGACGACGCGCGCCGCCTCTTCGGGCTTCTCAGCGTGCACCCCGGCGCCGACTTCGGTCCGGCGTCCGCCGCCGTGCTCGGCGAAACGTCCACAGAGGAGGGTGCGCGCCTGCTCGGCGTGCTGGCGCGCGCCGGACTCGTCCAGCAGTCGGGAGAACGGTTCGCGCTGCACGACCTGATCCGGCTCTTCGCCTCGGAACAGGCGGGCACGGACGGCCCGCCCGCCCTGCGCCGGTTGCTGTCCTTCTACCTGGCGACCGCGAGCAACGCCGCCGGCGTCGTCAGCCCCGGGCTCACCAGGCTCGACCCGATTCCGCTCGAGGTGGAGGGCCGCGAGTTCGCGACCGCGGACGAGGCCGGCGCGTGGCTCGACGGGAAACGCGGGACTCTCGTGGCGGCGGTGCAGGTCGCGCCGCACCCGTTCGCGCACCGCCTCACGGACGCGATGCGCGGCTACCTCAACTACGCCGGCCACCGGCCGGAGCTGGGCGTGGCGCTGGAGTCGGGGCTCGCGTCGGCGCGCGCGGCGGGGGACAGGCCGGGGCAAGCGGCCATGCACAACGGATTCGGCCATCTCCACTGGGTGCTGGGTGCATACCCGAAAGCGCTCGAGTCCTACGGCGAGGCGCTGGAACTGACCGAGTCGCCGGTCGTGCGCGCGACGCTGTTCAACAACCTGGGCCTGGTGAGGCGCGACCTGGGTGACCTGGACGGCGCGCTGGCGGACATGGAAGAGGCCCGGCGGACGGTGCCCGAGGAGTCGGCGCTGCACGCGAACGTGCTGATGAACCTCGGCACGATCCACGGTGCCCGCGCCGAGCTCCGCCAGGCGGTGGCCCACCTGACGAAGGCCCTGCGCCGCCACGAGGAGGCCGGGGCCTGGGTACGGGCCGCGGTCTGCCACGAGAACATCGCCGTTGCTCACATCGAACTCGGCGAGTACGACGAGGCCCGCCCGCACCTGGAGAGCGCCATGGCCGGCTACGAGAGGTACGGCATGGCCGATTCGAACAAGCCAAATCTGCTGGCCAACCTGGCGGACGTGGCGGATCAAGCGGGTGAGCACGACCAGGCGCGCGCGTTCGCCACCGAGGGCCTGGAGCTCGCGCGCCGGTTCGGCGACGTCCGGGTCGAGGTCGAGGCGCTGATCAGGCTGGGGGAGGCGCGCGAGGCGGCCGAGCTGGCCGACCGGATCGACTACCCGGTGGGCAGGCGCAAGGCCCTGCTGGAGATCGCGGTGCACGACCGCGCGCTCGCCGCGGAGGTGCTGGCGGACGTCCGGGCGAGCGGTGACCGCCTGCTGGAGGCCAAGGCCGTGCTGGCGCTGGCACTGGCGAGCGGCGACCACGGTCTCGCCCTGGAGGCGCTGGAGCTCGCGCGGGCGCGCGAACAGGGCGTGGTGGTGCGGAGGGCGGAGGAGTTCCTGGCTGGATCGGCTGCTCCAGCCGCTCCGTCCGCTCAGCCGCCCGCGAACGGCGGCAGCACGTCCAGCTGAGCCCCGGCGGGCACGCGCACGGACGTGTCGCGCACCGCGACACCGTCCAGCAGGAAGCTGGAGGCGGCGAGCACCTTGCCGAGCTTGTCGCCGTGCTTCGTTCTGATGGCGCTCACCACGAGGGCCACGGTGGGCTCGGGGGCGTCCAGCAGGAGGTCCTCGTCGGCCACCCCGGCCGCGGCGCGCGCGCCCGCGAAGTAGCGGACGTTCACCGCCGTGCTGACTGGCGTGCTCACTGTCATCCTCCGATGGCGCTCATGGGACGGTCGGGCTGTTCGAAGCCCGCCTCGTTGATGCCGTGCCCGGCCTTCTTCGCCCACATCGTGGCGCGCCAGGCGTCGGCGATCGCGGCGTCGGGGGAGCCGTCGCGCAGCAGTGCGCGCAGGTCGGTCTCGCCCTGGCTGAACAGGCAGTTGCGGATCTGGCCGTCCGAGGTGAGCCGGGTGCGGTCGCAGGCGGCGCAGAACGGCCTGGTCACCGACGCGATCACGCCGACGACCGCAGGACCGCCGTCGACCAGCCACTTCTCGGCGGGCGCACCGCCGCGCGGGGTCTCCGACGGCGTCAGCGTGAACGCGGTCGAGAGCATCGTCAGGATGTCGTCGGCCGTGACCATGTTGGTGCGCGTCCAGCCGTGCTGCGCGTCCAGCGGCATCTGCTCGATGAACCGCAGCTGGTAGCCGTTCTCGACGCAGAACCGCAGCAGCGGGACGGCCTCGTCGTCGTTCATGCCGCGCATCAGCACCGAGTTGACCTTCACCGGCTCCAGCCCGGCCGCGCGGGCGGCGTCGAGGCCGTCCAGCACGTCCGTGATGCGGTCGCGCCTGGTCAGCGTGGCGAACCTGGCGGGGTCGAGGGTGTCGAGCGAGACGTTGATGCGGTCCAGTCCGGCGTCCTTGAGCGACTGCGCGCGGCGGGAGAGCCCGATCCCGTTCGACGTCATCGACATGCGCGGCCGCGGCTCCAACTCGGCCGTCGCGGCGATGACCTGCTCCAGCCCGCGCCGCAGCAACGGCTCGCCGCCGGTGAACCTGATGTCCGTGACACCCAGGTCGACCACGGCGATGCGCATGAGCCTGACCAGCTCGGCGTCGGTGAGCAGCTCGTCCTTCTTGAGCCAGTCGAGGCCCTCGGCCGGCATGCAGTAGGTGCACCTCAGGTTGCACCGGTCCGTGAGGGAGACCCGGAGGTCCTTCGCCACCCGCCCGAAGCTGTCGAGGAGCAGCGGCGTGTCCGGACGTGCGGACGCGTCAGGCGTGCCGCGCACGACCGGTAGTCCCAACTCCACTGCTGTCACCTTATTTAGCTTAATGAACAACCCGTTGTAGGTGACTCCACAAACGAGGTTTCTCACGTTCCGCCCGTTTGGAGCACCCTGACGAGGAATTGTCTTAGTCGCTAAGATGTTCGACATGGAACCTGAGGTCCTGGAGAGGTTCACCCTGTACATGAGGGAGCAGAGCGCGCTCACCGTCATGTTCCACGCGCGGGTGGCCGAGAAGATGGGCCTGTCCGCGACCGACGAGAAGTGCCTCGATCTCGCCATGCGGGCGGAGGGCCCCGTCACCGCGGGCCGCATCGCCGAGCTGTCCGGCCTCTCCACCGGAGCCGTCACGGGCGTCATCGACCGCCTCGAACGTGCCGGATATGTCCGCCGTGTCCGCGACCCGCACGACCGCCGAAAGGTGCTGGTCGAGGTCACACCGGGTGACCTGGAAAAACTGGGCGCGGTCTTCGAGGTCGCGCGGCAGAGCATGATCGAGGTCCTGGACCAGTTCACCCCCGCCGAACTCGAAGTGATCGAGCGTTATCTCAAGCTCCAGATCGAGACGTTTCGCAGGCGCGTCATCGATACTTAGGCCCATGTGGCACTACTTGATGGACATGGACGGCGTCCTCGTGCACGAGGAGCACCTGATCCCCGGAGCGGACGAGTTCGTGGCGGAGCTGCGGGCGTCGGAGACCCCGTTCCTCGTGCTCACGAACAACTCCATCTACACGCCACGGGACCTGCGCGCACGCCTGCAGCGCACCGGCCTCGACATCCCGGAGCAGTCCATCTGGACCTCCGCCCTCGCCACCGCCAAGTTCCTCGACTCGCAACGCCCCAACGGCAGCGCGTTCGTCATCGGCGAGGCGGGCCTCACCACCGCGTTGCACGAGATCGGCTACGTGCTGACGGATCGCGACCCGGACTACGTCGTGCTCGGCGAGACCCGCACCTACAGCTTCACCGCGATCACCAAGGCCATCCGCCTGGTCGAGGAGGGCGCGAAGTTCATCGCGACCAACCCGGACGCCACGGGCCCCTCTCGTGAAGGCTCGCTGCCCGCCACCGGTGCCGTGGCGGCGTTGATCGAACGAGCCACCGGCCGCGAGCCCTACTACGTCGGCAAGCCCAACCCGCTGATGATGCGGTCCGCGCTGCGCGCGTTGGGCTCGCACTCCGAGCAGGCGCTGATGATCGGCGACCGCATGGACACCGACGTCCGCTCCGGCCTGGAAGCCGGTCTGTCGACCATCCTCGTGCTGTCCGGCGTGTTCAGCGCCGAGACCGCCGAGATGTACCCGTACCGGCCGACGCGCGTGCTGAAGTCGATCGCGGAGTTGGTCGGCCACGCGGCGGACCCGTTCGGCGACTGGTCCGCCTAACGCTTGCGGTGGGGCGACGACGTGGGCGCGCAGAGCAGCGCGTCCGCGTGGTCCTTGGTGGCGGGGTTCAGGCGGTAGACGTACTCCGGACGGCCGTGCCGGCTCGTCGGTGAGGTCTCTGAGCAGGTAGCCCGCCTCGAACAGCTCAGTCAACGGCGTGCGCACGCTGGTGCGTTCGCTCCAGACCCTGCCCAGCAACTCTTTGAGGGTGAAGGTTCGCTCCGGGTTCTCGTACATGGCCCTCAGGACCTGCTGGTACGCGCGGCGGGGAGGCAGTGGCGACAGCGGGCGTTGTCTGCGGTCCTGGTGTCGCAAGAACGCTCGGACTGCGTCTTCCGCGCCTGCTTCGAGGTGGCAGCGGGCGACGTCGCCGGTTTCGTCGGCCGACAGGAATCGCACGGCCCCGATGTGGTGGAGCGTCTTCAAGGCACCCCGGACGGATGCATCGGTTCGATTCGGTCCGCCTTCGGAAACCTCGGTGATCGTCAGCCGTGCCGGGAAGCCGTCCAGAAGTTTGCGGAGGACGTGCCGCTTGAGAGCGAGTCCCTGCGGTGAAAGGGCCGCGAGGGCGAACTCAAGTGACCTCACTGTCGACCTCCTGCGGTCAGCTTGGATATGCAAGTTGCCGTAGCGACGACAACTTGGATATGCAAGTGATCGGCGATGGCTGTCGAAGCGGCGAACAAGACAGCTCAGGGCACGTCGATCACATAGCGGAAAGCGAAGCGATCGGTGGGCACGAGCGAGTCGAGGACTTCCACGACCTCGTCGTTCGAGTCGTAGGCCGTTCGAAGTACCCGCACGACAGGGACACCCTCGGGTATCGCGAGTGCCTCGGCCTCTGCCGGAACGGGCAGGCGAACGTCCAGGTCCTCCACGAACCTCGTCACGCGGCGCCGGATCGGACCTGCCGGATCCTCGATCAGGCTGTGCACGCCGCCCCGGATGCGGCGATCCTCTGCGACGGCCGTCCCGCGGAACAGATCGGCCGGGTAGTAGCCGTCGCAGAACTGCATCGGTTCGCCGTCGATCACGAACAGTCGCTTTCGGATGATGACGGGAGTGTTCGGCGACACGCCAAGGCGTTCGGCGATCTCGTCCGGCGCTGCTGTCTCCTCGACCGCCAGGAGTTGCTGGGTCGCCGTGCGGCCTTGGTCCGCTGCCTCCGCGTTGAAGTTGCTCAGCCCGCTACTGCGATGAGCTCGCCAATTGGAACCTGTCAGCAGCATCTTCAGGTGCGGTCGCGGGCGCACGAAGGCGCCGCGGCCTTGTTCCGACGCGACCAGACCCTCGGATCGGAGCAGAGCGATCGCCTTGCGCACCGTGGCGCGGGTCGTCTCCTGCTGGTCGGCGAGTTCGTTCTCCGAGGGCAGTCGATCACCGGGTTCCAGCCTGCCGGAGAGGATGTCACGGCGAAGCGTCTCGGCGATGCGGCGGAACGGCGGTGTCGAGTTCATGCTCCGGGCTCCCTCTTGCGTATGCAGGCAGGGTAGGTCACCGCTGGGAGCTCAGGGCGTGAACGACCAGCCACGCCACGTCCGCACCTCGACCCAGACCACCGGGCCTGCCGGAACGACCTCCCGGTACTGCGGGTACTTGTCGCACAACCACTCGAGCGGTAGTCGTCGCTCTTCGTCCTCGTGCACCACCCGCGCGACTCCGTCCGCTCGAACCCACCAGAGGTTCGCCCAGTCGTCGTCGTACTCGTCCACGAGCAACGTCACCTGAGGGTTCTCCTCGATGTTGCGCAGTCGCTTCAAGCTCATCGTGGTCTTCGGCTTGTGGTCGACGGCGAACACGATCACGTCGTCGCGGATCGCGAAGGTGACTGGCACGAGATGGGGCACCGAAGTCGCGCTGGCCGTGGCGAGGCGGGCGACTCGTGAGCCGGCGAACCGTTGCCGCGCTTGGTCCTGCGAGAGAGCCACGCTAGGAACCTAGCGCAAGGTCATAGACGCGATGGTCAAGGAGCAGACGTGTCAGAGCAGGCAGCAGGCGCACTCGCCGCCTTCGGCTACGAGCTGGGCATCCTCAAGCGCATCCGCCGCGCCGGCTGGTGGCACGCGGGCGTGCGCGACCCGGAGTCCGTCGCCGAGCACACCATGCGGGTCGCGCAGCTCGCCGCCCTCCTCGCCGCCGAAGAGGGCGCGGACCCCGCACGCGCCGCGTTCCTCGCGTTGTGGCACGACACCCAGGAGACGCGGACGGGTGACCTGCCGCACACGGTCAGCGGCTACCTGACCAAGCCCGATCCCCGGCAGATCACCGCCGACCAGACCGCACGCCTGCCCGAGGCCTCGCGCGAAGCGGTCCGAGCGGCCGTCGACGAGTACGAGGACCAGGAGTCCGCAGAAGCGCGATGCGCAAAGGACGCGGACAAGCTGGAGATGCTCCTGCAAGCCGTCGAGTACCGGGACACAGGCGTCAACCGGGTCGACGGGTGGATCGATTCGGCGCTCAAGGGCGTCAAGACCGAAACCGCACGCAAGGTCGCCGAGGCAGCACTCACCGTGTCCCCGCTCGCCTGGCGGGACCGTTGATTCGGGCGGCCGACTGACGCGCGAGGGTTCATCACCTATCGTCGCGGAGGTGGACACGGATCGACGCCCGATGTACGTCGTGGGTGACGTGCACGGGCACCTCTCGGAACTGATCAGAGCCCTGCACGTCGCCGAGCTGTGCGACGAGGAAGGGCACTGGATCGGCGGCGAGAGCGAGCTGTGGTTCCTCGGCGACTTCGTGGACCGCGGGCCAGACGGGGTCGGCGTGATCGACCTGGTCATGCGGCTCGGCGACGAGGCGGCGGAGGCCGGTGGCACGGTCAGCTCGTTGATCGGCAACCACGAGGTCCTGTTGCTCGGCATGTACCGGTTCGGGGACGAGCAGGTGCCGGACAGCCTCGGGCCGCGGTCGTTCGCGCGCAGCTGGCTGCTCAACGGCGGCCTGCGCAGCGACCAGGACCGCCTCACCGAGGCCCACGTCGACTGGCTGACGAGCAGGCCCGTGCTGAAGCTGCGCGACGACCACCTGCTGATGCACTCCGACACCGTGGCCTACCTCGAATGGGGGGCCTCGATCGAAGAAGTCAACGAGTCGGTCCGGCAGGTGCTCAAGGGCGACGACCTCGTCGACTGGTGGGAGTGCTGGCGCAAGATGACGACCCGGTACGCGTTCCGGGGGCCGCAGGGGCCCGAAATCGCGGACGAGCTGCTCGCGACCCTTGGTGGTAGCCGGATCGTGCACGGGCACAGCGTCATCGCGGACCAGCTCGGGGTGACGCCGGACCAGATCGACGGGCCTCTCGTGTACGCCGACGACAAGGTGCTGGCGATCGACGCGGGGCTCTACAGCGGTGGTCCGTGCCTCGTGGTGCCCTTGCCATACGCCGGAGCCTGACTACCGTCTGGGGGATGACCGCCAGCTACTCCTCGGGCACGTCCGCCGCCCCGCTGCTGGGTGACACGATCCACGCGAACCTCGCGGCCACGGTCGCGCGCTTCGGTGATCGCGAGGCACTTGTCGACAAAGCCACTGATCGACGGTGGACGTACGCGGAGCTGAGCCAAGAGGTCGACAAGGCCGCGGCAGGGCTGCACGCGCTCGGGGTGCGCAAGGGCGACCGGGTCGGGATCTGGGCACCGAACTGCGCCGAGTGGGTCTTCGTGCAGTACGCGACGGCCCGGATCGGCGCGATCCTGGTCAACGTCAACCCGGCGTACCGCGTGCACGAGCTGGAGTACGTGCTGAACCAGGCGGGCATCCACACGCTGGTGTCCGTGAGGTCGTTCAAGACGTCGGACTACGCGGGCATGATCGACGAGGTCCGGTCGCGCTGTCCCGAGCTGAAGCACGTCGTCTTCACCGATGATCCCCGATGGGAGAGCGGCGAGCTGCCGGACGTCGAACTGGACCGGGACGACCCGATCAACATCCAGTACACGTCCGGCACCACGGGTTTCCCCAAGGGCGCGACGCTCTCGCACCACAACATCCTCAACAACGGGTACTTCGTCGGCGAGCTGATCAACTACACCGAGCACGACCGCATCTGCGTGGTGCCGCCGTTCTACCACTGCTTCGGCATGGTGATGGGCAACCTCGCGGCGACCAGCCACGGCGCGTGCGTGGTGATCCCGGCGCCCGCGTTCGACCCGGCGAAAACCCTTGCGGCCGTTCAGGAAGAGCGTTGCACGAGCCTCTACGGCGTGCCGACGATGTTCATCGCGATGCTGGATCTGATCGATGGCTACGACCTGAGCAGCCTGCGCACCGGCATCATGGCGGGCTCGCCGTGCCCGGTCGAGGTGATGAAGCAGGTCGTCGACCGGATGGGCATGCGCGAGGTGTCGATCTGCTACGGCATGACCGAAACCTCGCCCGTGTCAACGCAAACGCGCGTCGACGACTCGCTCGACCGTCGCGTTGGGACGGTCGGACGGGTCGGCCCGCACCTCGAGGTGAAGATCGTCGACCCGGAGACCGGCCTCACGGTGCCGCGTGGCGTGCCGGGGGAGCTGTGCACGCGCGGGTACTCCGTGATGCTCGGCTACTGGAACGAGCCGGAGAAGACCGCCGAGGCCGTCGACCGGGCGGGCTGGATGCACACCGGTGACCTCGCGGTGATGGATGACGACGACTACGTCAACATCACCGGCCGCATCAAGGACATGGTCATCCGCGGCGGCGAGAACATCTACCCGCGCGAGATCGAGGAGTTCCTCTACACGCACCCGGACGTGCTCGACGCGCAGGTGATCGGCGTGCCGGACGCGCGGTACGGCGAGGAGCTGATGGCGTGGGTGCGCCTGCGCGAGGGCACGACGGAACTCACCGCCGAGGCCGTGCGCGAGTTCTGCACGGGCAAGCTCGCCCACTACAAGATCCCCCGGTACGTGCACGTCGTGGACGAGTTCCCGATGACGGTCACCGGCAAGATCCGCAAGGTGGAGATGCGGGCGAAGTCCGTGCAGTTGCTCGGCCTCGACGACACCGCACAGCACGCCTGAGCGTGACCGCCGGACTACCCGGCGATGAGGCGTAAAGACCCTGGTCGAACGAGGTGCGGCAGGCGCAGCATCGGTGCACCCAGTCGAAGGAGGCGAGCATGCTCACCGCCACCAGGACCACGACGATGCTGCCCGTGGAGGACCCGGACCGCGCCGCCGGCTTCTACGCCGACCAGCTCGGCCTCAAGCCCGTCGCCACACAGCCGGACGGCACGCGGATCTTCGCGCTCGGCCAGGGCGACGCGCTCGGCCTGAGGCCCGCCGGGAAGGGGGCGCAGTCCGGCCACACGGTGCTCAGCTTCGAGGTGCCCGACCTCGAAGGCGAGATCCGCGAGCTCGAAGGCAAGGGCGTCCGCTTCGAGGACTACGACCTGCCCGACTTCAAGACCACGAACCACATCGCGGTCATGGGCAACGAGCGCGCCGCCTGGTTCCACGACACCGAGGGCAACATCCTGTGCCTGCACGAACTCGTGGAGAGCTGACCGGCACAGGTCACGGCAGCTCGATGATCTCCTTGCCCAGCGGGACGAGCGAGACCTTCACGAGCTTGAAGTTCGCGACGCCGAGCGGGATGCCGATGATCGTGATGCACAGGGCGATACCGGTGACGATGTGACCGATGGCGAGCCAGAAGCCGGCCACGACGATCCAGATGATGTTGCCCAGCAGCGATCCGGCACCCGCGCCGGGCTTGTCGACGACCTCGCGGCCGAACGGCCACAGGGCGTAGTTCGCGATCCGGAACGACGCGATGCCCCACGGGATCGTGATGATCAGGATGCAGCAGATGATGCCCGCGACCGCGTAGCCGACGGCCATCCAGAAACCGGCGAGCACCAGCCAGATCACGTTCAGGATGAGGCGCATGCCTCCAATCTAAGCTGATCCCATGACGTGGGGTGTGATCGCAACGGGCGGAATCGCGCATGCCGTGACCGCTGACATGCTCAAGGCGGGTGTCTCGGTCGGCGCCGTGTCGTCGCGGGACATCGCGAAGGCGCAGCAGTTCGCGGAGAAGTTCGGGATTCCACGCGCGTACGGCGACTACCACGAGCTGCTCGCGGACCCCGAGATCAAGATCGTCTACGTGGCCACGCCGCACGGCCAGCACCACGAGGTCGTGCTCGCCGCGCTCGACGCCGGCAAGAACGTCCTGTGCGAGAAGGCCCTCGCGCTGACGGTCGCGCAGGTCGAGGAGATGATCGAACGGGCACGGTCGACGCAGCTGTTCCTCATGGAGGCCATGTGGACGCGCTTCAACCCGTTGATCCAGAAGATCGCGCAGGCCGTGGCGGACGACGAGATCGGTGAGGTCCGCCTGATCCGCGCCGACTTCGGCTTCCGGCACGACTTCGACGCGAACGACCGCCTGTGGGCCAAGGAGGCGGGCGGCGGCTCGATCCTCGACCTCGGCGTCTACCCGGTCTCGCTCGCGCACCTGCTCCTGGGCGTTCCCACCGAGATCCACGCGCACGGCAGCCTCGCGCCGACGGGCGTGGACGCCGACGCGGGCATCCTGCTGGGCTACGAGGACGGTGCGCAGGCGTTGCTCAGCTGCTCGCTCACCGCCGACACCGGCGCGAGTGCCACGATCGTCGGCACCAAGGGACGCATCGACATCCCCGAGTCGTTCTTCAACCCCACCAGGGCGATCATCAACGGCGTCGAGCACGTGATCGAGGACGGCGGCTACACGCACCAGATCGAGTCGGTCGAAGCCTTCTGGGTGATGGGGTTCATCGAGCACAGCGACATGACGTGGACCGA
Organism: Lentzea sp. JNUCC 0626; assembly: GCF_043632865.1. Lineage (NCBI taxonomy): Bacteria > Bacillati > Actinomycetota > Actinomycetes > Pseudonocardiales > Pseudonocardiaceae > Lentzea > Lentzea sp. JNUCC 0626. The sequence goes on along the minus strand of NZ_CP171635.1, from coordinate 6,633,362 downwards.
CTCGCTGGAGATCATCCGCATCATGGAGACCGCGCTGGGTCAGCTCGGCGTCTCCTACGCGGACGTCACCAGGTAGATCAGCACCACGTTCAACGAGACAACGGCGGCCGTCACGATCCACGCGGCGATCGTGACGGGCCGCCGGTTCGCGTGCGACGCCATCACGGACCGGCGCGCGGTCAGCCACACCAGCGGCACCAGCGCGAACGGGATGCCGAACGACAGCACGACCTGCGAGAGCACGAGCGCGAACGTCGGATCGACCCCGAACGCCAGGATCGCCAAAGCGGGCACGAGCGTGATCAGACGCCTTGCCAGCAAAGGGATTCTGACGCGCAGCAGGCCGTCCATGACCACCGCGCCCGCGTAACAGCCGACGGCCGTCGAGGCGAACCCGGACGCCAGCAGCCCGAGCGCGAACAGCAACGCGATCCCGCCACCCAGCGTGGCGCCGACCGCCGCGTGCGCGCCTTCGAGCGTGTCGACGTTCTCCTTGCCCTGCAACGAAGACGCGGCGAGCAGCAGCATCGCCATGTTCACCGCACCCGCCAGCACCATCGCGACGACGACATCGACCTTGGTGGCCCTGAGCACCGACGGGTCCCGGCCGTGCCGGTCGCGCGCCAGTGCCGAGTGCAGGTAGACGGCGTGCGGCATCACCGTCGCGCCGAGCATGCCCGCCGCGAGCAGCACGCTGTCCGCGCCGTCGAACCGCGGCACCAGACCGGAGGCGGCGCCGGAAACCGACGGCGGCGCAACGAAAAGTCCCGCCATGAACCCGACCGCGATGACGACGAGCATGGTCGTGATCACCCGCTCGAACGGCTTCTGCCCGCGTTTGTCCTGCACCAGCAGCAAAAGCGTCGACACGACACCGGTGATCACACCGCCGAGCAGCAACGGCAGGTCGAACAGCAGGTGCAACGCGATCGCTCCGCCGAGCACCTCGGCGAGGTCGGTGGCCATCGCGACGACCTCGGCCTGCCCCCAGTAGGCGAGCCGCACCGGCCGCGGCAGGTGGTCGCGCACCGCCTCCGGCAACGACTTCCCGGTCACCAGGCCGAGCTTGGCCGACAGGTACTGCACGAGCCCCGCCATGACGTTCGCGACGACGAGCACCCAGACCAGCAGGTACCCGTACGTCGCGCCCGCCGCGGTGTTGGTGGCCACGTTGCCGGGGTCGACGTACGCGATCGCGGCGACGAACGCCGGACCGAGCAACGCCGCACCTGCGCGCAACCGCGCCGACACAGCAACCACCAGGACACCTCCCCGTTGTTGCAAGCCTATGGCAACAACGGGGCTCGGCTCATGTGTCCATCGTCGCTCTGGCGACCTTGACCACGGCGTCCATCGCGCCGTCCAGATCACCGCTCGGCATGATCAGGTGGCTGAGCGCGAGCCGGACCGTCGTCTCCGCCGTGAACCGCACGTGCCGACCGGGGAAGTGCCTGCTCAGGTGCTGCTCGACGACCTCGGTGGCGTGGAACAGGATCGGATGGCCGCGGATCGTGATGAACGGCAAGAGGTCCTCGGCGTTCTGGCCGGTCAGCACGGCCGAGACCAGCCTGTCCTTCTCGGTCTGCTCGAAGGTGAAGCGGAACGCCGACCGCATCGCCTCCCACGGGTCGGGGTCGTCCTGGAGCCGGGTCATGATCCCGGACAGGTACTCCTCCGTCTTGTGCACGGCGACGGCCTGGACCAGGCCCTCCTTGTTGCCGAACTCGTTGTAGACGGTCTGTCTGCTCACCCCGGCGCGACTGGCGACCTCGATCATGCGCAGCCCGTGGAATCCCCGGGCCGCCAACAGGTCGGCGGCCGCGTCCAGTAAGAGCTCAGTGATGTCGCTCACCACCTCACCTTTACACATCTGCGGCTTATGTAAAGACGTAGAGTCAGGTTCCGTGCCGTTCACCGTGGGTTTCGACCTGGACATGACCCTCATCGACCCGCGACCGGGCATGGCCGCCGTGATGAACGAGGTGGGCGCCCGCAGCGGCTACGACCTCGACGGCGAGCACTTCGCGTCGAACCTCGGCCCGCCGCTCGACATGACCTACCGCGAGATGGGCGTGCCCGAGGCCGAGATCCCGGACCTGGTCGCGTTGTTCCGCTCGCTCTACCCGGAGGTCGTGATCCCGGCGACCGTCGCCCTGCCGGGTGCGGCCGATGCGCTGCAGAGCGTTCGCGACCTGGGCGGCTCGACCATGATCGTGACCGGCAAGTACCGCAAGAACGCTGCCCTGCACCTGGAAGCGCTGGGCTGGGAGGTCGACCACCTCTACGGCGAGCTCTGGTCGACCGGCAAGGCGGAGTCCCTGAAGCTGCACGGCGCCGCCGTCTACGTGGGCGACCACGTCGGCGACATGAACGGTGCCGCGGCTGCCGGAGCGTTGGGCGTCGGCGTCGTCACGGGCCCGTGCTCACGCGCGGAACTGCTCGAGGCGGGCGCGGCCGTGGTCCTCGCCGACCTCCGCGAGTTCCCGGCCTGGCTCAGGACTTCTTCTGGCGTGCTTTCCTGATCACCGCGATGATCCCGAGCCCCAGCCCGACGGCCGGCAGGTAGGTGGCGGCGACGTTCAGCCACACCGGCAGGTCGCCGTAGCCGGCGGCGAAGAGCACGAAGACCGCCACGATCGCCAGTACGCCCACGGCGAACAGGCCGATGGCCAGCGGCATCAACTTCGGAGCGGTCATGACCGGGACTGTAGTCGCGCTAACGGAGGTGCCTTCCGCCTGGTCTTCTGGCTACTCTGGTGGGACGCGTCTCGGGTACGCCTGGGGCGCGTTCGTTGTGCAGAGGTAAGGGAATGGTGAGCGCGGTGCCGACCGGCAAGGTCAAGTGGTACGACACGGAGAAGGGCTTCGGATTCGTCACCCAGGACGGTGGCGAGGACGTCTACGTCCGCAAAGCGGCGTTGCCCCCCGGTGTCACCGGTCTGAAGGCCGGCCAGCGCATCGAGTTCGGCATGGCGGAAGGCCGCCGCGGCCCGCAGGCGCTGTCCGTGCGGCTGATCGACCCGGCCCCGTCCGTTGCCGAGGCTCGTCGGCGTCCCGCGGAGGAGCTCCACGGGCTGATCGAGGACATGATCAAGCTGCTGGAGAACAAGGTGCAGCCTGATCTGCGGCGGGGGCGGTACCCGTCCGACAAGAAGAACATGAAGCTGGTGGCCGAGGTCGTCCGGGCGGTGGCGCGGGACCTCGATCCGTAAAAGGATCAGCGGCATGTCTGACGCTGACAGGATCGTCGAGTTCGTCTACGAGGTCGGCCAGCTCAAGCGCCTCCCCAGAGCAGGCTGGCTCTTCGCCGGTGTCCAATCCCCGGAAACGGTGGCCGCCCACTCCTTCCGGGTGGGCGTCCTGGCCTACGCCATCGCCGTCCAGGAGGGCGCGAACCCGGACCGGGCAGCGACCCTGGGCCTCTTCCACGACGTCCCGGAAACCCGAATCGGCGACATCCCGTACGTGGGCAAGCTCTACCTGGACGTGAAGGTCGCCCCCGAAGCGGTGGCACAAGACCAGGTCCAACACCTGCCGCCGCAACTGGCAACCCACATCGTCCAGCTGATCGCCGAACACGAAGCGGCCAAGGACCTCGACCACACCCCGGAGGCGAGGTGCTCGAGGGACGCCGACAAGCTGGAACTCCTGTTGCAGGCCAGGGAGTACCAGACCAACGGCATCGCCAAGATGGACCGCTTCATCCACACCATGCAGGCATCGGTGATCACCGACACCGGCAAGGCCCTGATGGAGGCCGCCCAGCGCATCGCCCCCACCGAGTGGTGGGAGGCGTTCGGCAGGCGCTGATCAACGCGTGATGTCGACCACCCAGGACCCGCGCATCAGCGGCTGGCCGGTTTCCAGCACGGCGCCGGCCGCCTCGTGCACCTCGATGCGGATCAGCTGGTCCGAGTCGTTCGGCACGGCCAGGGTGTAGGAGTAGTCGTCGCCCTTGCCGAGCAGCGGGGACGTGCAGCCCTCCTGGACGCGCGCGGCGTTCTCGTACACGCACACGACCTCCCAGAGGCCGGACGCGAGCTGGCCGTCGACGGAGATCTGCACGACCTTGCCTGCGGGCACCTTCAACGAGCCGGGCTGGTTCTTCTCGGCGCAGTCGGAGCCGTCGGCGGCGCAGTAGATCGTCGGCTCGATCCGGATGGTCTTGCCGTTCGCGTAGAACGTGACCTCCGGGTCGTGCTGCTGCAACGAGCAGCCGGACAGCACGAGAACGCTGGCAGCCATCAAAGAAGCAAGTCGACGCACGTCAGGCAGCCTACGGGGTCACCGGCGCGGGCCTGCGCACGACCAGCTTGTGCAGTGACGTGCCGTTGCGGTACATCCAGGTCTGCGTCAGCCCCAGGGCCAGCAGCACGGACAACACCAGGAACCCGACCCAGAACGTCGCGGGCAGCAGCACGCCGAGTGCGCCGCCGAAGACCCAGGCGAGCTGCAGGATCGTCTCGGAACGGCCGAACGCCGACGCGCGTGACTCCTCCGGCAGGTCGTCCTGGATCACCGCGTCGAGGCTGATCTTGGCCAGCGACGAAGCCGTGGCGCCCAGCAACCCGACGATGGCCGCGGTGACGAGGCCGGGGAAGACGGCCGCGACGATCGTGGCGGCCAGGGCGGTGGTGACGCAGGCCAGCACGACCTCGTCCGGCTTGCCGAAGTGCTGACGCGCGCCGATCGCGTTGCCGAGGAAGCTGCCGATGCCGGCCGCGCCGGCGATCACGCCGAGCAGCAGCAACTGGCGCACGGCGTCACCCTCGGTCTGCTCGCGCACCACGAAGGCCGCGAACAGGGTCAGGAACCCGGTCAGCATGCGGATGGAACCGTTGCCCCACAACGACACCGCGACGTGCCGCGAGATGCGTTGGCGAGCGGGGCGGGACGTCAGCGTGGCCGGGACCTCGCCCTCGGTCACCTCGACCCACGACGGGATCTTCATGCACAGCCAGGCGTTCACCCCGCACAGCACGGCGGTGAACCACAACGCGCCCGGCGAGCCGAAGAGATGCGCGAACCCGGCGGCGAAGGCACCGAACACCGCACCCGCGGCGAGCCCGAACACGGTCATGCGCGCGTTGGTCTTGGACAGCGTGATCTCCGGCGGCAGCACGCGCGGAGTGATCGCGGACTTCAGCACCGTGAACGACTTCGACAGCACCATGCTGCCCAGCGCCGCCGGGTACAGCAGCCAGTTGTCGAAGTTCAACGCCATCACGACGGACAGGCCGATCCGCAGCACGCACGACGCGGCGAGGGCCAACCGTCGGCCGCGCTGGATCTTGTCCAGCAGCGGCCCGATCACCGGCGCGATCAACGCGAACGGAGCCACGGTGATCAGCAGGTACAACGCGACCTTGGTCTTGGACTCGGCCGAAGCCGCCGAGAAGAACAGCGTGTTCGCCAGCGCCACGGCCATCGCGGCGTCGGCGGCGTAGTTCATCATCACCGCGTAGGTGACCGACGTCATGCCGGACTTGCCGGCCCCGTCCGCGCGCGCCGCCCGCCGGAACGCCGCCACGGCCTGGGCGGAGATCTGCTTGCTGCGGAACCACGCGACGCGCGTCACGGTCAGCTTGCGCGGCGGCTTGGGGGTCGGGGTCGTCTGCTGGTCCTGGTTCGGCAGCGGACGGGTCTGCTGCGGTGGTGGCTGGAAACCGTGCTCGGACGGCACGCCTCGGCGACCTCGCGGCTGGTACTCGTCGTCCTGCCACGGGTAGCGCTTCGGCGGCTCTTCCCCGCGGTCGCCCGTCACACCGTCAATCCTGCCCCATCCCGTTGAACCTCACTCGGAAGATGGTCGGCCAGTTCTTGCCTGTGACCAGGAACTCGTCGGTGCCGGGGACGTGCGCGATGCCGTTGAGCACGTCCACGTCGCCGGAGGGCTTCAACGACGACAGGTCGTAGGTGTTCAGCACCTGACCGTTGCCGGGGTCGATGCGGACGATCTCGTCCGTCTTCCACACGTTCGACCAGACCTTGCCGCCGACGCACTCCAGCTCGTTCAACTGCGTCAACGGCTGTCCGTCCCGCGTGACCTGCACGCTTCCGGTCTCGGCGAACGTCCTCTGGTCGCGGAACGTGAGCTTCGCCGTGCCGTCGCTCATGATCAGCCGCCGGCCGTCGTCGCAGATGCCCCAGCCCTCGCCCTGGTAGGAGACGCGGCGGAGCTCGTTCAGCGTGCGACGGTCGCGTTCGATGGCGACGCCGTTCTGCCACGTGATCTGCCAGATGGTGTCGCCGACGACGGTGATGCCCTCGCCGAAGAGCTCGGGCGGCAGGTCGACCTTCTTCTGGACGTTCCCGGTCGCCGGATCGAGGGCGCGCATCGTCGACTCGCCCTCGAGGCCGGTGCCCTCGTAGAGGACGCCGTCGACCAGTTCCAACCCCTGGGTGAACGCCGACGTGTCGTGCGGGATTTTCTGGAGGACTTCTACCTGCGGTTTTGCGGCCTCGGGAGCAGAACAGGCGGCCAGGACCGCGACGAGGACCAGCCAGACGGGTGAGCGCACCCAACGGAGGGTGGCACGAGTTTTCGTCCCGGCGAAGTCCTGCGGCACAATTCAGCTCGTGAACGCCACGCAACTGCTCGCCGACGCCGTTGACCTCGCTCGCACCGCCGCGCAGGACGAAGCCGGCTTGGAACGCGTCGGTGCTCATGTGGGGGTGCTCGGCGAAGACGAGTACTCCGTCACCCACCTCTTCGACGCCGAGCACGCCGGCTACCGCGGCTGGACCTGGGCGGTGACCGTCGCCTACGCGGGCGAGGGCTCCCCGGTGTCGGTCAGCGAGGTCGTGCTGCTGCCCGGCCAGGACGCGCTGGTCGCCCCGGAGTGGGTCCCGTGGAGTGAGCGGGTCCGCGCCGGTGACCTGGGCGTCGGCGACCTGATGCCGCCCCGCGAGAACGACCCGCGCCTCGTCGAGGCGTACGTGCAGTCCGACGACCCCGCGGTCGAGGAGGTGGCGCTGGAGATCGGCCTCGGCCGCACCCGCGTCCTGTCCCGCGAGGGCCGCCTGGACGCCGCCGACCGCTGGGCGACCTCCGACTTCGGCCCGCGCTCCGAGATGGCCCGCAGCGCTCCCGCGCACTGCGGCACCTGCGGTTTCTACACGCGGGTCGCCGGTGCGTTCGGCTCGGCTTTCGGGGTGTGCGCGAACGAGATCGCGCCGGCTGACGGCCACGTCGTGCACGTCGAGTACGGCTGCGGCGCGCACTCGCAGGTCGAGGTCGAGATGGGCTCGATCGTGCCCGTCGCGGACCTGGTCTACGACGACGCGCAGCTCGAGGTCGTGGAGTCCGAGCGCGCTCCGGTGGTCGTTCCGGAGCCTGCCGCCGCGCCCGCTGCCGAGACGGTCGAGGCCGTCGTGGTCGAGCAGGCCGCGGAGGTCGTCGAGCCTGAGCAGACCGCCGAGGCCGTGGACGCCGCTGAGCCCGTTGAGGCCGCCGAGCAGACCGCTGAGGCCGTCGAGACCGCTGAGCCCGCAGAAGGCGCTCAGGCCGTCGACGCAGCGAGCGTCTCGGAGTGACCGACCCGTTCGGCACCGAGGTCCTGCGCACCTCGGTCCTCGCGGCGTGGCGTGGTTCGCCCACCCGGTTCCGCGAGGACGCCAACGCCGAGGAGGACCTGCGGCTCGGCGGCTACCGCGACCGCCTGCTGGTCGAACTCGCCCAGAACGCGGCCGACGCGGCGGGCGACGAGCCCGGTGTGTTGCGGATCACGTTGGTCGACGGTGAGCTGCGCGCCGCGAACACCGGTGCCGCGCTGACCGAGGCCGGTGTCGCCGCGCTGGCGTCGCTGCGGGCGTCGTCCAAGGAGTCCGGCGTCGGCCAGTTCGGTGTCGGCTTCGCGGCCGTGCTGGCCGTGTCCGACGCCCCGCGCGTGATCTCCACGTCCGGCGGTGTCGAGTTCTCCGCCGAACGCACCCGCGCCGAGGTCCCCGAACTCGCCTCCGAACGCGGCGGCGACGTGCCGGTGCTGCGCCTGGTGTGGCCGGTCGAGGAGACCGTGCCGGACGGTTTCAGCACCGAGGTCAGGCTGCCGCTCAAGGTCGACCTCGCGTTGGAGGATCTGGCGGAGGAGGTGCCGGACCTGCTGCTGGCACTACCGGGTCTGCGTCGCATCGAGGTCGGCTCCGAGTCGTGGGAACGCTTCGTCACCGCGGACGGCGTGGTCACCGTCGGCTCGGCGCGCTGGCTGGTCGAGCGCACGGTCGGCGAGCTACCCGCCGAACTGGTCCAGGGCGTCGAACACCGTCCGCAGTGGACCGTCTCGTGGGCATACCCGCTGGAGGAGCCGCTGGGCGAGGACGTGCTGCACGCGCCGACCCCGACCGACGAACGCCTGTCGCTGCCCGCCCGCCTGATCGCCACGCTGCCGGTCGAGCCGTCGCGCCGCCGCATCCTGCCGGGCCCCGCCGCGTGGTCGGTCCTGGACGCCGCCGCCGAGGCCTACCCGGCCCTGATCGCACGCGTCCCGGCGATCGAACGCACCGCCCTGGTGCCGCTGCCGGGCTTCCCGCTGTCCGAAGTGGACGATCGACTGCGCACCGCGCTGCTGCGCTCGTTGCGTGCCTCGGCCTGGCTGCCACTCGCCTCCGGTGAGTGGATCGAACCGTCCCGCGCCCGCGTCCTCGACGTGGGCTCCGAGGAGCTGGTCGACCTCGTCGAGGACGCTCTGCCAGGCCTCCTGGACGCCGAGCTGTCCGCGCCCGTGCACGCGAAAGCGTTGGCAGCGCTGGAAGTCCCGCGCGTGACGACCGCCGAGGTCGTCGCCGCCCTGTCCGGCGTCTCCGGCGACCCGGGCTGGTGGCGCGACGTCTACGCCGCCTTCGCACCGCTGGCCGAGGTGGACCCGGACGTCCGCGAAGCCCTCCAGTCGCTGCCCGTCCCGCTGGCCGACGGCCGGACCGTCACGGGCCCGCGCACCACCCTGATCGCCGACGAACCGCTCCCCGGCCTGCGCGTCGTCCACCCGGACGCCGTGCACCCGCTGCTGGTCCGCCTGGGCGCCGTCGAAGCGGGCGCCACCGAACTCCTCGCTGACCCTTCGTTGCGCGAGAACGTGGCGCGCTCGCTGGAAGACGCCGAAGCAGGGCTCGACGGCGAAGACCTGATCGAAACCGTGCTCCGCCTGGTGGACCGCGCCGGCGTGCGCGCCGACGAGGAACCGTGGCTCGGCGCGTTGGCCCTGCCCGACTCGGGCGGCGAGTGGCACCGCGCCGACGAACTGCTGCTGCCGGACTCGCCGCTGGTGGGCGTGGTCGAGGCGGACGCGTTCCCGTTGCTGTCCAAGGAGATCGCCGAGACCTACCCGCGGGCCGCGCTCGTGGCCGTGGGCGTCGTCGACGGCTTCTCGCTGGTGGTCGACGACGAGCCTGCGGGGCCTGACCACGACCTGCCGGACGAGTCCGCGTGGTGGTCGTCGATGCCGGACGAACCCCGCCGCGTCGTGGCGGTGCGCGACCTGGACCTGGTCGCGGACTGGCCTGCGGCGTTGCGGTTGCTGGCGTCTGATCCGGTCACCTGGCGGGCCGTTGCCGAGCCGGACGGGTACACGGGGTGGTGGATTGCTCGGCACGCTTCCTTGGCCGGCAAGGCTCCTCGTGAGTACCGGCTGGCCGAGGCCGCGTTGCTGGACGGGCTGTTCGACACCGTGCCGGATCTTGAGCTGGCTGAGCACGTGTTGCGGGCGGCTGGGGTTCGGTCGCGGTTGGAGATCTGGGACGACGACGATGCCGAGTTCGTGCTGGACCGGCTCGGGGATGCGGACCGGGTGATCGCGGACGCCGTGGTGCTGCGTGCCTATGCGGCTCTGCCCGAGGGTGATTTCGCGCCGCCGGAACGGGTTCGGGTGCTGTCCGGGGTGGTGGCCGCGGCGGAGGACGTCGTGGTGCTGGATCACCCCTGGTTGATGGGTGTTGTTCCGGCTTCCCGGGTGCTGCTGGCGGACGGGTCTGTCGAGCTGGCCGATCTGTTGGACCTGGCGTTGGCCTCCGAGGAGTTCGACGGGTTGCCCGATCACGTCGGCGAGGTCGTGTCGTGGCGTGATCTCGGGGCTGTTCGGAAGGCTTGCGAGCTGCTTGAGGTCGAGTTGCCGGACGGGGTGGTCATGGTGCACGACTCGCTGTTCGTGGATGGGCAGCGGGTCGAGTGGTGGATGGTGGACGGGGTGCCGCATGCCGCTGATACGCCTGAGGGGCTTTCTCGGGCGCTGGCTTGGGTTGCTGGGCGGTGGGATGACCGGCACTCGTTCGCCGCGTTGATCAGCGATCCGACGGCTGCGACCTTGCTGGGATGACTGTGCTGGGCTGATCACCGATTGGTGGCTGCGGCTCTGCTGGCCGATCTTGTCGGACCCTCTGAGTAAGTTGAGTTGTAGGGGTCCTGCGATCGGGGGGACGCCTGCGTTAGCGTGCGTTCCCCTGTTGCGTTGGCGGGTTTCTGTTGCGTGCTTCTCCCTGGGGGCTCTGCCCCCAGACCCCCGGCAATCTGATCGGGGGGCTCCGCGCCACTCGCGGGTTGATGGCACGCCTGTTGCTTAGGGCGGCTGCCGGTTTCGTAGTTTGGTTGCGTTGGCGGTGGGGTCCCGTCACAAGCCGCACCAAGAGCGGGCCACACCTGCCTGGGTATGTCAAACGGACGAAAAGCGTGTCCGTTTGACATACCCAGGCAGGTGCAGCAAGAGCTATGGCGCGACTCGTGACGGGACCCCACCGCCGAAGCCTCGCGCTAAGTGCGGCTGAGGGACGGCTCGCCTTCGGCTTCGCTGGCCGTCAGGGGGTCCTGCTTCTTGCGCTTGAGGCTTGGCTTCGGGATGTCGCCTCGTCTTACGAGGATGATCCACGCGGTGATCGTCACCAGCATCGACACGGCGCCGCCGATGATGATCGGTGCTCGGCCGTTGATCTCGCCCAGCCACCCCATCAGCGGGCCGCCCACGGGGTTCCCGCCCAGGAACACCAGCATGTAGATGCCCATCACGCGGCCGCGCATCTCCGGCTCGACGGCCAGTTGGATGGTGGCGTTGGCGGTGGTGTTGAACGTCATCATCGCGACGCCCACCGGGATCATCATCAGACCGGTGAGCAGCATCGTCGGCATCATCCCGGAGATGATCTCCAGCACGCCGAACACCACGCCTGAGCCGATGAACACGGTCATCTTGGGCGTCTTCCGCTTGGCCGCCAAAGTCGCGCCCGCCAAGGTGCCCACGGCAATCAGCGTGGACAGGAGGCCGTAGGCGTCGGCGTCGCCGCCGAAGACGTTGCGGGCCATGATCGCCAGCGTCATGTAGAAGTTCATGCCGAACGTGGCGATGAAGAACACCAGCAGCATGACCGTCATCAGGTCCGGGCGGCCGCGGACGTACCGCAGGCCGGACAGAAGCTGGCCCTTCTCGCGGGGCAGGGGGTCGGAGCGCAGCAGTTGCGCTGTCCTCATCAGCCAGATGCCGCCCACCACGCCCACGAAGCTGATGGCGTTGGCCAGGAACACCCAACCCGTGCCGATGGCCACGATCGTCACGCCCGCGATGGCCGGGCCGATGATGCGGGCCAGGTTGAACATCATCGAGTTGATCGCCACGGCGTTGGTCAGCTGGTCGCGGCCGACCATCTCGACGACGAAGGACTGCCGCACGGGCGTTTCGACGGCGGAGAAGGCGCCCAAAAGCAAACACAACAGGTAGACGTGCCACAGCTCGACGACCCCGAAGACGTCGAGCAGACCCAGGGCCAGCGCGCAGAGGCCCAGTGCGGACTCCAGCCAGAGCAGGAGTTTGCGCTTGTCCATGCGGTCGGCCAGGACGCCGCCCCACATCGAGAGCAGCAGGACCGGGAGGAACTGGAGGGAGGCGGCGAAGCCGAGAGCGATGGGGGAGCCGTTGGACAACTCCAGGACCAGCCAGTCCTGGGCCACGCGCTGCATCCACACGCCGACCAGCGAGATGATCTGGCCGGAGGCGTACAGGCGATAGTTGTATATGCCTAACGATCCGAACATTCCGGTACGACGAGGTGGCGAACTGTCTGCTCCACCACCCGCGTAACCCGACACGTTCTTACTGACCCGCCATCCTGTCGATGATGTCGGAGGCCCGTGTCAGCAGTTCCCGTTCCTCCGGGTCCAGCTCGGCCAGCCGCTTGTCCAGCCACGCTTCGCGGGCCGTGATCTCGTCTTCCAGGTACGACAAGCCTTCGCTCGTGAGCTCGACGATGGCTTGACGGCCGTCGGTGGGGTGCGGGCTGCGCGTGGCGAACCCGAACTCCTCCAAGGCGGCTATCACGCGCGTCATCGACGGCGGCTGCACGCCTTCCTTGGCTGCCAGTTCGCCTGGGGTCAGCGGTCCGCACTTGTGCAGAGTGGACAGCGCTGACACCTGCGTGAGCGACACCGACGAGTTGGTGCGCTGTGCCCGCAGGCGACGGTTGAGGCGAACGACGGCAAGCCTCAGCCTGCTCGCCAGTCCGTGCTGATCGGTCGCCACGTAGTTAGCATACCTCACGAAATAGTTTCCTGCCGAAAGGTCAGCTCAGCAGGGCCTGGATCGGTCCCAACGAGAAGTAGACGACGAAAGCGGCCGCCACGATCCACATCAGGACGTGAATTTCGCGGGCCTTGCCAGTCAGGGCCTTGAGCAGCACGTAGCTGACGAAGCCCGCGCCGATGCCGTTGGCGATCGAGTACGTGAACGGCATGACGACGATCGTGAGGAACGCCGGCAGGGCGATGGTGAAGTCGGTGAAGTCGATCTCACGGACCTGCATCATCATCAACGCGCCGACGATGACCAACGCCGGTGCGGCCGCTTCGATCGGCACGACCTCGTAGAGCGGCGTGAAGAACATCGCCAGCAGGAACAACACACCGGTCACGACGTTGGCGAGGCCGGTTCGCGCGCCCTCCGCGATGCCGGACGCCGATTCGATGTAGACGGTGTTGGACGAGCTCGACGCGGCACCACCGGCGACGGCGCCGAGGCCGTCCACGAACAACGCCTTGCTGACGTTCGGCAGCTGGCCGTCCTTGTCGATCAGGCCGCCTTCCTTGCCGAGGCCCGTCATGGTGCCGACGGTGTCGAAGAAGTCGGTCAGGACCAGGGTGAAGACGATGAGGGCCGCGGCCAGTGCCGGGATCCGCGTCCACGCGCCGAACGACACCTCGCCGAGCAGGCTGAGGTCCGGAATTCCGAAGACCTGGTCGGGCAGCGCGGGGTAGCCGAGGTTCCAGCCCTTGGCGTTGACGCCCGCCGACGGCCCGGCCTTGACCAGCGCCTCGAGCACGATCGCGAAGATCGCGGTGGCGACGATGCCGATGAGGATCGCGCCCTTGACCCGGCGCGCGAACAGCACGCCCGTCAGCACCAGGCCGACGACGAACACCAGGGTCGGCCAGCTCGCGATCGACCCGTTGATGCCGAGCCCGACCGGCACGGTGGTGTTGGCGGCGTCCGGCAGGCGGCGGACGAACCCGGCGTCCACGAGGCCGATGAAGCAGATGAACAGACCGATGCCGACGGCGATCGCGGCCTTGAGCTCATTTGGCACGGCGTTGAACACGGCGGTCCGCACGCCCGTGACGACCAGCAGCAACACCACGAGACCGTTGACCAGAATGAGGCCCATCGCCTCGGGCCAGGTGACCTTGGCGGCGACGCTGACGGCGACGAACGAGTTGATGCCGAGGCCCGTGGCCAGCGCGAACGGGTAGTTGGCGATCAGTCCGAAGAGGATGGTCATGACACCGGCGACCAGCGCCGTCACCGCCGCGACCTGCCCGACGGGAAGGATGTTGCCGAGCACGTCGGGGTGCGAACCGGGGCCCGTCGGCGCGAAGCTGCCGATGATCAGCGGGTTCAGCACGACGATGTAGGCCATCGTGAAGAAGGTCACGACGCCACCGCGGACCTCGCGCGCCACGGTCGACCCGCGCTCGGAAATCTTGAAGAACCCGTCCAGCATCTGGTCTCCTAACGATGTGTCCGAACGCGACTCCACTCCACCGCACCCGCCGGCGCTGCCGCACAGGCTGGCAGACCCCGTGCCCGTCGTGCTGGGTGGTACCGCGCTGTGGTTCCTCGGGTTTCTGGTCGTGGTGATCTTCGACCGCGAGAACAGCACGCTGCTCTGGACGACCCTGTCCGGCGGTCTGCTCGGGATCATCGGGTACGGAGTCTTCTACTGGCAACGCCGGGCAGCGAGGCGAGGGTCACGAGGGGCTCAGCAGGGCCTCGAAGACGCGTAGCCGCCCGTGGTCCTCGTCGCCGACTGGGTCCGCCTGCTGATCGTCTGCGTAGTCTTCGTCGCCGCCGCGGCCGCGATCACCCGCTACAGCGGCCTCACCAGCCCGAAACCGTTCCTCGGCGCCGCCGCCAGGGCCGTCCTGCAGCTCGCGGCCGTCTCGGCGGTGATCACGTTCGTGCTGACCCACCTGGGCCTCACGTGGGCGTTCCTCGTCGTGATGGCCGTGGTCGCGACGGCGACATCCGCGAGTCGGACGGGCACCGGCCGCAAGGGCTTCTGGGTAGCCGCGGCGATCCTCGTGGGCACCGTGCCGGCGCTCGGGCTGCTGCTCGCCATCGGCCTGCTGCCGGTCCAGGGCATCGCGCTGATCCCGATCGGCGGCATCCTCATCGGCGGTGCGATGACCGCCACCACGTTGTCTGCCCGCAGGGCCCTCGACTCGTTGCACGAGCGGTACGGCGAGTACGAGGCCGCACGGGCGTTGGGCTTCCACGAACGCGATGCGGTCTGCCTGATCATCCGGAAGCCGGCCGCCGAGGCGTTGATCCCGGCGCTCGACCAGACCAGGACGGTCGGGCTGGTCACCCTTCCGGGTGCTTTCGTCGGCATGCTGCTCGGCGGTGCGCCGGTGTGGCAGGCCGGTGCCCTCCAGATCGTGGTGCTCCTGGCCCTGCTGGCGGTCGAAGCGGCCGCCGTGGCGACCGTGGTCGAGCTGGTCGCGAGACGCCTGATCAGGAGGACTTCCCAAGGAAGCGAAGTTAGGCTAACCTAAGTCTCGTCGCTTCGTGGTGGGAGCGGCAGTCAGTTCGGGAACGGACGAGGCCCCCCTCTGGGCAGAGGGGGGCCTCGTCGTATTCGGCAGCGGGGGCTTGTCGGAG
This sequence comes from Lentzea sp. JNUCC 0626, assembly GCF_043632865.1. Lineage (NCBI taxonomy): Bacteria > Bacillati > Actinomycetota > Actinomycetes > Pseudonocardiales > Pseudonocardiaceae > Lentzea > Lentzea sp. JNUCC 0626. The sequence goes on along the minus strand of NZ_CP171635.1, from coordinate 6,618,234 downwards.
CATCCACCGCCGAAGCATCAGTGCCGCACCATCAAGGCCTGAACATCAGGGCAGCAGCAGGCCGTTCTGGCCGCCGCGCGCCGCCTCGAAGCGGGCCGAGACGTCCTCCCAGTTGACGACGTTCCACAGCGCCGAGATGTAGTCGGCCTTCAGGTTGCGGTACTGCAGGTAGTACGCGTGCTCCCAGATGTCGAACGCGAGCAGCGGCGTGACCGCGATCGACAGGTTCGAGTGGTGGTCCTTCAGCTGCAGCGTGATCAGCTTCTGCGCGATCGGCTCCCAGGCGAGGATGCCCCAGCCGGAACCCTGGATCGACGACGCCGCGGCGTTGAGCTGGCCGCGGAACTTGTCGAACGAGCCGAAGTGCTCGTCGATGGCCGCCGCGAGCTCGCCGACCGGCTTGTCGCCGCCGTTGGGCGAGAGGTTCTTCCACCACACCTGGTGCAGCGCGTGGCCTGCCAGGTGGAACGCCAGCGTGGTCTCCAGGCCGACGATCGAACCGAAGGACTCCTTGTCGCGAGCCTCCGCGATCTGCTCGATCGTGTCGTTCGCGCCCTTGACGTACGCGGCGTGGTGCTTGCCGTGGTGCAGCTCGTTGATCTCACCGATGATCGCCGGCTCGAGGTCGCCGTAGTCGTAGTCGAGATCCGGCAGCACGTACTGGCCCATGACAACTCCTGCAATCTCTTGGTACTTGCAACTTACTAGCAATAAGGGTGAGTAAACCAGTTGCGCGCGTCCGTAGCGTCGTAGGCGTGTCCGTGCTGACAGCCAGGAATATTTCGCTGTCGTTCGGTCCGAGGACCGTGATCTCGGAGGTTGATTTCGATGTTTCGCCTGGTGACCGCGTAGGCCTGATCGCGCCCAACGGCGTCGGCAAGTCCACGTTGCTCCGTCTGCTCTCCGGTGAGCTGCAACCGGAATCCGGATCTGTCTCGAGCACCGGAACCGTTGCGCACCTGACGCAGGAGACCCTCCACGTTGGTGGAGAGTCGCTCCGCGACCACCTCGCCCGCCGCACCGGCGTCGCCGAGGCCGAGCAGTGGCTGCAACGCGAGGCCGAAGCCCTCGCGGACGGTGGCGGCGACGGGTACTCCGACGCCTTCGACCACTGGACCGCCATCGGTGCCGGTGACTTCGACGAACGCGCCGAGGTCGTCTGCCAGCGCCTCGGCCTGCCCGCCGACCTGCTCGACGGCAGGGCGCCGGACGAGTTGTCCGGTGGCCAGCAAGCACGGCTGCGACTGGCGGCCGTGCTGCTCACCCGTGCCGACGTGCTGCTGCTGGACGAACCGACCAACGACCTCGACACGGCCGGGCTCACGCTGCTGGAGTCCCACGTCACCGGCTACCAGGGCGCGATCGTGCTGGTCAGCCACGACCGGGAGTTCCTCGCGCGCACCACGACCGCGATCGCCGAACTCGACGAGTTCAGCCACAAGATCACCGTGTTCGGTGGCGGCTGGGACGCCTACGTCGAGGAGAGGGCGAACGCGGACCGGCGCGCGCACGAGGAGTACGAGGCGTACGAGACCAAGCGCACCGAACTCACCCAGCGCAGCCGCCAGGTGAAGGAGTGGTCGCGCAAGGGCGTCCGCCGGGCCAAGAGCGCCAAGATGCTCAACGACGAACCCGACCGCAACGTCCGCGCCGGCCACAAGCGCGGTGCCGAGAGCCTGACCGCCAAAGCGTCCGTTGTGGAGCGTGAACTCGCGCGGCTCGACGAGGTCGAGGAACCGCGCGAGGCCTGGGAACTCCGGCTCACCCTGCCGTCCGCCGGACGGGGCAGCGCGATCGCTTTCACGTTGCGCGGGGCCGTGGTCAGCCGCGGCGACGTCACGCTCGGGCCGATCGACCTCACGATCGGCGCGGGCGAGCGGTGGCGGATCTCCGGTCCGAACGGCGCGGGCAAGTCGACGTTGCTCGGCGCGTTGCTCGGCCGGATCCCGTTGCAGGAAGGCGACAGGTCCATCGGGCCGGGTGTCGTCGTCGGCGAGGTGGATCAGCTGCGGGCCGAGTTCGCGAGCGACGCCAGCGCGTTGCGGATCGTGGCGGACGCGACGGGTCTGCAGGACGTGGAGGTGCGCACGCTGCTGGCGAAGTTCCGGCTCGGCGCCGACGCGGTGCTGCGACCGGCCCGCGACCTCTCACCGGGCGAACGCACCCGCGCCGGCTTGGCGTTGCTCCAAGCCCGCGGCACGACCTGTTTGGTGCTCGACGAACCGACCAACCACCTCGACCTGCCGGCCATCGAACAGCTCGAACAGGCCTTGGAAACCTACGAAGGAACGTTGCTGCTGGTCACGCACGACCGGCGGCTCGCTTCGGCCGTGCGGGTGGATCATGAGATGGACGTCCTCGACCTTCTCACGTTTCCTCGTGTGAAGGGTGGAAGATATGACGCATGACCACCGAGGAGGACTGGCCGGTCGAACAGACCTGGTCGATGCGCAACACCCACTGGCACGCCTATGTGGAGCACACGTCACTCGATCACGCCTCTCCTCGGCAGGTTCGGCTCGAACGCACCCCTGAGGAAGTCCTGACGTCGCCGGCCGAGGTCGCCGCGTGGCTGGAGGTCAACCTCCGCAGCGCGACGCGGCCGGAGGAGACGGGCAAGAAGCGGGTCAAGGACGAGCGTGACTTCACGGACTCCAACCGCGTGCACGCCTCGCTGGCGTCCCGCGGCGAGTCGATCTACACGGGAGTGAAGGGCGAGCTGACGCTGGCGGTCGAGGCCGTCACGCCGGACGAGTGCCGGACCTCCCACGACGGTGCGGACGTCGCCCCGCTGAAGTCGGGCCGCCGCCGCTAGATTGACCCCCGGACATCATGCTCTGGGGGGAGTTTTCCGATGACACGTCTGCTTTCTGTTTTAGGCGCGCTCGCGTTGGTAGGTGCCGTTGTCGCGGTGGTGGTGTGGCAACGGCCTGAGGCGGAGACTCCGCCTTCGCCCGAGAACCTGACGATCCTGTACGCCGACGGGTCGAAGTTGTGGAGCAGCAAGGGGGACGCCCAGCCGACCTCGCTCGTCACCCAGGTGCTGACCGAGTTGGGACAGCAGGCTTCTCTCGACCCCGACCAGCTCCGCCGCGTCGGCGGGGTCGTGCGCACGACGATCGACCCGAAGGTCCAGCTCGCCGCGACCTCTGCGGTCGACGCGACGTCACGGGCTCAGGCACCGTCGCTGCGGTACTCGCTCACGGCCGTCGATCCCGCCACCGGTGGTGTGCGCGCGTACGTGCCCGGCGGGCAGCGCGACGGTGAACCCGACCGCACCGACTACGCGGGCGGAGTGCTCAAGCAGCCGGGGACGTCCTTCTTCCCCCTCGACGTCGTCGCCGGGATGAAGGAGGGTGTGCAGCTCGACACCGTGCTCGACGGCCGGGAGCGCAAGATCGCCGGGGTGCACGTCTCGGACGGTGGCAGGTGTGGTGAACGCTGCACGGTGCGCGAGGCCCTCGCCAAGTCGAGCGGTGTCGTCATGTTCGACGTGGTCGCCAACCGGACCGGTGTGCAGGGCGTCAGGACCGCGGCGCACCAGGCCGGAGTGCCGAAGTCCGTCCCCGTCGACGGCGACACGAAACTGTTCGTCGGCCCGGAAGGGGGGGCTGCCGAACGCGGAGATCGCACTCGGCGCCGATCCGGCGGCCATGCGCCCGTTGGACCTGACGACGGTGTACGCGACGTTCGCCGCGGGCGGCGTGCAGCACCGGACCCACTTCGTCACCGAGGTGTCCGACGACGCCGGCAACCAGCTGTACCGGGTCACCGAGAGCACGACGTCCGCGTTCGACCCGGACATCGCCGTGAGCCGGGAGATCTCGTCCCGGATCACCGGTGTGCTGAAGGAGAACACGGCCTGCCCCGGCGCGGTGTGCCACGCCACCCACTACCAGGACGCGACCGGGCTGAAGTCGCACGCCTGGGCCACCGGGTACACGGACCGGCTGGCGATCACCGTGCTGGTCACCACCCCGGCCCCCGCGGCGCCCGAGGTGAAGGCGACGATCGAGGCCGCCGGTCTGCCCCAGAGCATCTGGCAAGCGTTTGCCGCGACGGCCTGAGGGCTGGACGGCACCGCTAGATTCGAAACCCTGGGGGAGTTTCACGCTGGGGGTTCGATGAAGCGGTTCCTGCCCGTGCTGGGCGCGCTGGTCCTTCTCGTCGCGATCGTCGGAGCCGTTGTGTGGCAACGACCTGACTCGTCCCCGGAGGCCATCGCCGCCGGGGACGTCGTGGTGCAGCACGCGGACGGCTCGCTGCTGTGGCGGTCAGGGCAGCCGGAGACACCGCTGGTCGGGCAGGTGCTGCGCGAGCTGGTGGCCGTCGGGACACCGCTCGACCGCCTGCGGGAGGCCGGGGGCGCGCTGGTGGTCACGACGATCGACGCCAAGGCGCAGACCGGTGCGACGGAGGTGGTCCGGCAGCTGACGTCCGGACGTCCGGCGTCGATCACGGCGATCGACCCGTCGACGGGCGGCGTGCGGGCGTACGTGCCGGGCACTGATCCCGCCGCGGACTACGCGGGCGGCGTCGTGCGGGAGGCCGGTGCGGCGGCGCGGCCGTTCGGGTCGGTGGTGTTGATGCGAGCGGCCGGGGTGCCGGAGCGCGCCCAGGTCGACGGCCGGGACACGGAGCTGCTCGGCACCGAGGCGGCGTTGCTGAGGCCGTTGGACGTCGCGACCGCCTACGCGACCGTCGGAGCCGACGGCGTGCACCACGCCACGCACTTCGTCACGCACGTGACGGAGGCGGGTGGCAACACGCTGTACCGGGCGGCGACCGGCGGCAAGCCCGCGCTGGGTACGGATCCCGGGCGCAGCAAGGAGTTCGCGGCTCGGGTGAACGAGGAGCTGCGGGCCGATCCGCTGTGCGGGAACACCCCGGACGCGGCGTGCCTTCCCGTCGAGGTGAAGGACGGGGACGTGGTCCGGCACGCCTGGATGATCGGCTACACGCCGCGGCTCGCGGTCGTCGTGTTCGTGGGCGGGGAGTCCAGGCCCGACGTGCAGGGCAGGCCGGTCACGGGGACGGGCCTGCCCAACGACGTGTTGCTGGCCTTCCAGGAGAAGCTGATGGCGTGGTGACCGCGGGCCTCAGCCCACGTGCCACGTGTGCACGGGCTCGCCCGCGTGCATCAGCTCCATGTACCGCTTGAGCATGCCGGACAGGGCGGCCTCCCTCGACAGGCCCCGTTCCTCCAGCAGTGCAACGGTTTCCCGCTGCCACGACGATCCCGTGCGCCGCGCGAGGCAGCGCTGCTCGATCACGCCGAGATAGCGTTCGCGGGCCTCGTCGGAGACACCGCAGTCGCGCAGGCCGTCGTGCGCCATCGGCAGCAGGCGGCGCAGCACCAGCTCGTCCGGCGGGATCCAGCCGATGCCCGGCCAGTACAGCTGGGCGTTCATGCCGTGCCGTGCGCCGGTGTAGAGGTTCTCCTCCGCCGCCTGGAACGACATCTGCGTCCACAGTGGACGTTCCTGCGAGGTGAGCGCGCGCTGGGCGCCGTAGAAGAACGCGGCGTTGGCCATCGTGTCGAGCACCGTGGGCCCGGCGGGCAGGACCCGGTTCTCGACGCGCAGGTGCGGCACCCCGTCGACGACGTCGTAGACGGGCCGGTTCCAGCGCCAGATCGTGCCGTTGTGCAGCCGCAGCTCGGAAAGTCGAGGCGCACCACCGGCTTCGAGGACCTCCAACGGGTCTTCGTCGTCGGTTTCCGGCAGCAGACTGGGGAAGTAGCGCACGTTCTCCTCGAACAGGTCGAAGATCGACGTGATCCACCGTTCACCGAACCACACGCGCGGCCGGACACCCTGGTTCTTGAGCTCGTCCGGGCGGGTGTCGGTGGCCTGCTCGAACAGCGGGATGCGGGTCTCGTGCCAGAGCGCCTTGCCCAGCAGGAAAGCCGAGTTCGCGGCGATCGCGACCTGCACGCCGGCGAGGCACTGGGCGGCGTTCCAGTGCGCGGCGAAGTGCGTCGGCTCGACCTGCAGGTGCAGCTGCACCGAGGTGCACGCGGCCTCCGGCAGGATCGACTCGGCGTAGCTCAGCAGCTTCTCCGGCGTCTTGCCCGGCATCGCCGGGCCTTCCATGTGCAGCACCATCTCCTCGCCACGAGCCTTGAAGATGGTGTCGTTGAGCAGCGCGTACCGCGGCGCCTCGGAGAGCCACTTGCGGTCGAAGTGCCGCTCCCGCAACGTGGGCAGCACCCCGATCATGGCGAGGTTGGCGCCGACGTCGTTCGCCTTGGAGTCCGCGTTGTCGAGCGACTGCCTGAGTTCTTCCTCCAGGCCGAGCATCTCGCCCCCCGCGAGCTCACGAGGGGGAACGTTGATCTCCAGGTTCTGCTGACCCAGTTCCAGCGTGTAGGACGGGTCGTCGATCTTCTCCAGCACCTCCGAGTTCGCCATCGCCGGCCGCATCGCGTCGTCGACGAGGTTCAACTCGATTTCGAGCCCCATCTGCCGACGGGGAAAGGAAAACGTGTCTTCGGCCAGCATCGTGGCCAGTGCGTCGAGACTCCGCTGCATCTTCTCCCGATAACGCTGGCGGTCGTCTCTGGTGAAAGTGCGGCTGGACACTTCACTTCCCATGCCGCTACCCCTTCGCTCGGCGCCGGTGGGCGCGGGCCAGGCGGAACGCCCAACGTGACACAGCGGAAACCTCCTTTACATCGCCCAAATCGGTGCTCTCTGTCACGTCGAGGTAACAACCAGCGATCATCCGCTGGTCGGGCGTGCGCGGTTCCGCCCTCCGGACTACCTCGCCTGTTCCACTCCGGCCAGGATGCGAAACTTCCGGCGTGGCAGACGTGATCGAGATCAACGACCCGGCCGACCCCCGGCTGGACGACTTCCGCGACCTCTCGACGGCCGACCGCAGGCCGGACCGACCGGGAGGACGAGGCCTGGTCATCGCCGAGGGCGTGGTAGTCGTGGAACGTCTGCTGGCGTCGCCCTACCCCGTGCGCGGGCTGCTCGGGGTGCGCCGCCGAATCGAGGCTCTCGACCTTTCTGACCTGGACGTTCCCGCCTACGTGACGTCAGCAGAGGTTATGACGTCGGTCGTAGGTTTCCACTTGAACCGGGGTGTACTGGCAGCCGCAGACCGGGCGCCGGCGGTGTCGTTCGACGAGTTGGTGTCAGGTGCTACTCGGCTCGCGGTGCTGGAGGGCGTGGGGGATCACGAGAACCTCGGATCGATCTTCCGCAACGCCGCCGCGCTGGGCGTGGACGGGGTTCTGCTGGGGCCTGGGTGCAGCGATCCGCTCTACCGCCGCAGCGTGCGCGTCTCGATGGGGCACGTGCTGCGCGTGCCGTTCGCTACCACGGATGAGTGGCCCGCGGCGCTGAACCTGTTGCGGCAAAAGGGTTACACGGTTGCCGCTCTGACGCCCCGGGAGTCCGCGCTGCATCTTGCAGATGCGGGTTTGCGCGGACGCCGGGTCGCCGTGCTGCTGGGGTCCGAGGGGCCGGGGCTGACCGACGAGGCCATTTCTTGCGCTGACCTGGCGGTGCGGATTCCCATGTCGTCAGGGGTGGATTCGCTGAACGTGGCCACGGCCGGGGCCGTGGCGTTCTACGCGTTGCTCTGAGTTCTAGAGCAGGGTCAGGATCAGGGAGAGCCAGGCCACCAGGACTCCCGTCACGACGCCGTACGCGACCCAGCGCCACACCGGGACCCTGCGGCCCAGCCAGACGCTCGGGGCCAGGCCGCCGACCACGAGGACGTTCGCCACGAGCGCCAGCCAGCGGCTCGTCTCGCCGAGACCCAGGGAGAGCGACACGACCGTCACCGTGACGATGGCCGCGGTGATGAGGCTGACCGTCAGGCCGGTGCCCCACGGGGTCGGTTCGGGTTCCTGCTCCGGGGCGGGGTCCTGGTCGTAGGTCGGTTCTTCGGGCTGTTCCGGGGCGTCGACGCTCACCAGTTCGCCGCTCACCGGGTCGGTGTAGCTGACCTGGGAGTTCATCACCGTGGCGATGCGGATCGCGAGTTGCTTGCCGCGGCGGGCGATCAGGGCGTTCGCGACGCCGTCCTGCGGGGTCTCGGTGCGGGTGACCGCTTCGGCCACCTTCGCCCACTCGTGGAGGGCTTCGGCCAGGTCGGCGCCCAGGGGCAGGCTGTGCGGGTCGACCTCGCGTTCGCCGGACTCGTCTTCGCCGGCGAGCACGGCGCGGCCGTCCCGGACTCGCAACTCCACTGGGCCCTCCTGGGGTCTTGTCGCGTTCGTCGCAGAACCTATCGGACGGTGGTGGGCTGCGGTTCCAGCGTGGTCGCGTCGGGTGCAAAGACAACTGCGGACGAGCCGGGTCATTTCATCGCCGCTTCGCGTCGATAGGGATTGGGGCTTGACTTCGGGGCCCTTGCGAGGCGCTGGTCGGCCGGAAAGGCCGGGCTGAAAAGCGCCCGGCCGAGCCACGAGTGGTAGCACCTCGCACCCAAAGTCAAGCCCCAATCCCACACGTAGGTGGCTGGGTTTGAGCAGGTACGTCACCGAAACCGCTTTGACAGAGCCAAGAAGAGTGTCGGCTCGCCTTCGGCATTGCGTGGGGCGGGCGGAGTGTTTTGAGCCAAGAGCTAAGGACGCCTCGCCTAATGAGTGGTGGGCCGGTCGTCTGGCAGGCTCGGTGTGGTGGCGCTGGTGGGTGAGTACTTGTCTCGCCTGGACGTGTGAGTCCTTGCCGAAGATCGTGCCCCCGCTGGTGTCGGGAGAACGTGATCGCTGCTGGGATGTCGTGCCCGCCGGTGGGTGTGAGCACTGTTCATTAGGTCGCTGATTGTTCTCCCGCCGCTGTGGAACGGGTGTCGACGGGAGGACGCGATGCTGCTGTTGGTGGGCGATGACTGGGCCGAGGATCACCATGATGTCGAGCTGATGGACGCCGGCGGGCGCAGGCTCGCGAAGGCGCGGTTGCCTGAGGGTGTGGCCGGGATGGCCCGGTTACACGCGTTGATCGCCGAGCACGCCGGTGATGCCGAGGTCGAGGATGTGCGGGTGCGGGTCGGGATCGAGACCGATCGGGGTCCGTGGGTGGTCGCGCTGGTTGCCGCGGGCTATGAGGTGTTCGCGGTGAATCCGTTGTCGGTGGCGCGGTTCCGGGACCGGCACGCGGTCTCGGGTGCGAAAAGCGACGCGGGGGACGCGCATGTGCTGGCGGACATGGTCCGCACCGACGCCCACCAGCTCAGGCCGGTCGCGGGTGACTCGGCCGGGGTCGAGGGGATCAAGGTCGTCGCCAGGGTGCACAAGACGCTGATCTGGGATCGCACCCGTCACACGCTGCGGTTGCGGCACTCGTTGCGGGAGTACTTCCCGGCCGCGCTGGCCGCGTTCACCGATCTGGACGCGCCGGACACGCTGGAGCTGCTGGGCCGGGCACCGGACCCGGACACCGCGAAAAGCCTGTCGTTCAACCAGATCCGCGGCGCTCTCGATCGGGCCCGTCGTCGCGACGCCGACGTCAAGGCCGCCGAGATCCAGGCCGCGCTGCGCACAGAGCACCTCGGCCAGCCGCCGGTGGTGACCGCCGCCTACGCGGCGACCACCCGCGCCACCATCGCGATCCTCGCCACGCTGGCCGAGCAGATCACCGGTCTGCAGGGCGAGGTCGAGGCCCATTTTGGCCGGCACCCGGACGCTGAGATCGTGCTGTCCCAACCAGGGATCGGCGTGGTGATCGGTGCTCGGGTGCTGGCCGAGTTCGGAGACGACCCCGCCCGCTATGCCAGCGCGAAAGCCCGCAAGAACTACGCCGGCACCAGCCCGCTCACCATCGCCTCCGGCCGCAAACGCACCGTCACGGCCCGGCACGTCCACAACGACCGGCTCATCGACGCCCTGATCGCCCAAGCCTTCGTCGCCATGCGCGTCAGCCCTGGCGCCCGCGCCTACTACCAGCGACAACGCACACGCGGCCTCGGCCACAACGCCGCATTACGCCACCTCGCCAACCGCCTGGTCGGCATCCTGCACGGCTGCCTCAAAACCCGCACCCACTACAACGAAACCACCGCCTGGCCACACCACACCGCCGCCGCTTGACACCCCAGCAACTGGGATGTCTTCGGCATTGCGCTTGTGCCTTGGGTGGGCTCGGCTGCGCCATCGCGATGCTTGCGACTCGTTCGGCCTCGCTCTCGGCTACCTAGAGCTCTGCCACTACACCCGGCGAGCTCCGCCACCTCCCCAAGGCCCACGCGCTCTGCCGCCTCACCCTGGGTGAGCGTGAGGTCGCGTTCGCGCCAGATCCCCATTGGCGCGAACGCGACCTGCCGGCCTAGGCGAGCGAGTCGCGCCAGGCCGTGTGCAAGGCCGCGAAGCGGCCCCGCTCACCGATCAGCTCCGCTGGGGAGCCGTCTTCCACCACAATGCCACCATCCAGCACCAGTACGCGGTCCGCGATCAGGACCGTCGACAGGCGGTGGGCGATGATGAACGCGGTCCGGTCCGCCAGCACCGTTTCCAGCGCTGCCTGCACGGCGCGTTCTGTGGGCACGTCCAAGGACGATGTTGCCTCATCGAGGACCAGTACGGCTGGGTCTGCGAGGAATGCGCGAGCGAATGCGACCATTTGCCGTTGGCCCGCGGAGAGGCGGCCGCCTCGTTTGCGGACGTCCGTGTCGTAGCCGTCGGGGAGGGCGCTGATGAAGCCGTGCGCGCCGACCTCTCGGGCTGCCGCCTCGATCTCCTCGCGGGTGGCGGTGGGGCGGCCCAGGGCGATGTTGTCCGCCACCGAGCCGGAGAACAGGAAGTTCTCCTGGGTGACCATGACGACTGCTCGACGTAGGTCGGTGTCCGCCACCGAACGCAGGTCGGTGCCGTCCAGCGTGACGGAACCCGTGGACGGGTCGTAGAAGCGGGCCACCAGCTTGGCGACCGTGGTCTTGCCGGCGCCGGTGGCGCCTACCAGGGCCACGGTCTGGCCCGCTGGGACGTCCAGCGTGAAGCGCGGCAGCACCAGGCGGGTGGTGCCCGGGTACTGGAACTCCACGTCGGTGAAGCGGACCGCGCCGCGCGGCTCGTTCAGCGGCACGGGTGTGGTGGGCTCGGGGACCGAGGGCTTCTCTTCCAGGACGCCCGAGATCTTCTCCAGGGCCGCGGTGGCCGAGGAGTAGGAGTTCGCGAACATCGCCAGTTCGTCGAACGGGTCGTAGAAGCGGCGGATGTAGACCGTGAACGCCGTCAGGACGCCGAGTTCCAGGGAGCCGCCGGCCACCCGGTAGGCGCCCCAGGCCAGGACCACGGCCAGCGACACGTTGCCGATGGCGCGGACCGTCGAGACGAACATCGCCATGACGCCGAGGGCGTCGGTGTTGGCGTCGCGGAACTTGCCGTTGAAGCCCGTCATGATCTGTTCGTTGCGGGGCTGGCGGCGGAACGTCTGGACGGCGCGGATGCCGTTCATCGACTCGACGAACTGCACGATGATCTTGGCGATGGCGCCGCGCGTGCCTCGGTAGGCGTCCATCGAGCGGCGGCGGAACCAGCGCCAGATGAAGTAGATCGGGATGAAGCCGGCGATCACGACCAGGGCCAGCGGGGCGTCCAGGTAGAGCAGGATGATCGCGATGCCCGTCACCGACAGGGCGGCGTTGAACAGGCTGTCGAGGCCCTCTTCGAGGAGGTCCTGCAACGAGTCCACGTCGCTCGTCAGGCGGGAGATGACCTTGCCCGACGTGTACGACTCGTGGAAGCCCACGGACAGGCCCTGCGAGTGGCGGAAGATCCGGCCGCGCAGGTCCAGCAGGATGTCCTGGCCCACCCGGCCCGAGAGCCGCAGGAACGCCCAGCGCAGGAACGTCATCAGCCCGGCCGAGACCGCGTAGCCGACGACGCACCACACCAGGATCGACGCGCTGCCGCCGATCGCTGCCGGAATGCCGTTGTCGATCGCGACGGCGATCAGCAGCGGGCCCGCCAGCGCGGCCAGGTTGCCCAGGACCACGGCGGCGATCGCCAGCGACGTCAGGGCGATGTGCGGGCGCAGCAACGAGCCCAGCAGCCTGCGCGACCGGGCTTGCAGGCGCAGGCCCGTCGAGTGCGAGATCTCCTCGATCTCCTCGGCGGCGACGCCGCGCCATTCTTCTTCTGCCGCAACGGGTGCGGTCACTTCACTCACGACGCCACCTCCTCTTCGATCAGTTCGTCGTCCATGCTGGACAGCAGATGCCGGTATTCCTCGTTGGTGTCCAACAACTCCCGGTGCGAGCCGACGGCCGCGATCTTGCCGTCCACCAGCAACGCCACCCGGTCCGCGAGCTGCACCGTCGACGAGCGGTGCGCCACGACCAGGGCCGTGGTCTCGCTCAGCACGCGGCGCAGCGCGGCTTCCACCTCGGCCTCGGTGTGGACGTCGAGCGCCGACAGCGGGTCGTCCAGCACCAGCACGGCGGGCTTGCCGACGACCGCGCGGGCGAGCGCCAGCCGTTGCCGCTGACCGCCGGACAGCGACAGGCCCTGCTCGCCGATGCGGGTCGCCAGACCCCATGGGAGCGCGTCCACGAACTCCTCGGCCTTCGCCACCCGCAACGCCTCGCGCACCTGCGACTCGGTCACGTCCGGTATGCCCAGGCCGACGTTCTCGGTCACGGAAGCCGAGAACAGCACCGGTTCCTCGAACGCCATGCCCACGATGGTCCGCAGGTCCTCCAGCGAGAGGTCCCGCACGTCGACGCCGTCGATCGTGATCCGCCCGCCGGTGACGTCCGCGAGCCGCGGCACCAGCGCCGTCAGCGTCGTCTTGCCCGAGCCCGTCGCACCGACCAGCGCGACCGTCTCGCCGGGACGCAGGTCCAGGTCGATGCCGGACAGCACCTCGCGGCCGTCCTCGAACGCGAACCGCACGCCCTCGAACCGAACGTGCCCGCGCAGCGGCGTGGGCAGCGGCGCGGGCGTGGCGGGGCCGGTGATCGTCACGGGGGAGTCGATGACCTCCCAGTAGCGTTCCAGCGCCGAGGCGGTCTGGTTCGTCTCCGCCAGCAGCCAGCCGATGGAGTCGATGGGCCACCGCAGGTACGCGCTCACCGCGACGGCCGCGACCAGCGTGCCGACCGTCATCCAGCCCTGCACGATGCCGATCGCGCCGACGCCGAGCATGCCCGCGATCGACAGCTCGGGCAGGACGATCAGCACCGACCACAGCGACGCCAGGATCGAGATCTTGTTCAGCTCCGTCGACCGCAGCTCACGGGCCTGCGCCAGGAACCGCTTCGACAGCTCCGGCCCGCGCCCGAACGCCTTGAGCACCCGGATGCCGAGCACCGACTCCTCGACCGTCGTGGTCAGGTCGCCCGCCTGGTCCTGCGCCTTCCGCGCGACGATCTTGAACTTCGACTCGAAGAAGTACGAGATGACGATCAACGGCAAGGCGCCGCACAACGACACGATGAGCAGCCACGGCGACAACGACGCGATGATGCCCAGGCCGATCAGGACGACCAGCGAGTTGACGATCAGGAACACGATGGCGAACGCCACGAACCGCCGCACCGTGGTGAGGTCGTTCGTGGCGCGCGAGAGCAGCTGCCCCGACTGCCACCGGTCGTGGAACGCGACCGGGAGCCGTTGCAGGTGTTTGTACAGGTCGAACCGCATGCGCGCCTCGACCTCGGCGGCCGGTCGTGCCACGACCTTGCGCCGGATGTAGAACAGCAGAGCCTCGCCGAGCCCGAGCGCAGCCACGCCCAGGATCAGCCACGGCAGCGGACCGGTTTCCTTGTGTTGAATCGGACCGTCGACGATGCGCTGCGTGAGCAGCGGGATGCCAAGACCGCACAGCATCGCGAGCATCGTCGCCGACAGCACGACACTCATCCGTGCGCGGTGCGGCCGCACGTACGGCCACAACCTCCGCAAGGTCTGAATTGTCGAGTTACGTTGATCGCTCACGCGATGAGCCCCCTCCAGGTCCTCTCCAAAGTACGAAGGAGGACCGACACTCGGCATCCGGTTTTCTCCCCACCGGAGCCTCCTGTCTCGACTTAGGTCGAGGTCAAGGGCACGATGACCACCATGACGCGGTTTCTGCGAACCGAGCAGACCATGGCGTTTCCACACGGACGGCTCATCGCGTCACGCGATGGGGCGAACTTCGTGCTCGCCCCCGACGGCTGGGACCACCTGGCGGGTCCGCGGCCCCGGCACGCGATGCTCGTGTCCCGCGAGGACGCCGAGGACTGGTGCGAACGAGAGGGCTGGGACCTGAACCTGCTCGACGAGGTGCCTACGACCTCTTGAACGTGACCAGTCCGACGAGCCCGTAGGCGACGGCCGCGAGCAACGCCTCGGCGTGGTGCCTGTTGGCGAACCACCCGAGCAAGGGCTCGTGCACCTTGAAGTAGAGGCCGATGCCCAGCACGATCGGCCCGAGCAGGATGATCGGCCACACCGGCCGCACCCCGAAGACCCACAGGATCGGCCCGGCCAGCACCAGCGACGACACCAGCGCGAGCGGCAGCCCGATCAGCGCGAGCAGCAGGAACTCCGACATCGACGTGTTGTCGAGCCACGACTTCAGGAAGCCCGACTCGTAGGCCCACGTCCACCCGAGCACCAGCCCGGCCCCGACGGCCATCGACAGGACGATCCGGAACAACAGCCGGCGTCCTGCCCTACCCGTCCTGCCCGCGGTGCTCTGCTCGGTCACGCCGTCCACCGTAACCAGCGCCCACGGCGGCAGCCAAGGAGAACGCCACGACCGGCACGAAGATGACCGCGACCTCGCCGTGCGACCACAACCCGGCGTACCCGCCCGCGAGCCAGATGACGGGCCACAACGCGCACCCGAGCGAGGGAACGAGCGCGGTGCGGGGGAGTTTCAGCAGCCGCAGCACCCAGCGGTGCACCAGTCCGCCGACGACGGCCCAGAGAGCAGGCAGGAACAGCAGTCCGGAAAGGGACCACCTGTCGCAGGTCCGGCCCACTGCGCCGACGCACGCCTCCGGTAACACCCACCACCAGCACAGGTATCCGGCGACTCCGGCGAAGGCACCCGCCAACGCCCCGATCAACGTCCTCGACCACACCACGCGCCCAGAGCTACCTGATCAAGGACGACGAGAAGCCGGCTTCACGGAACCTCCACGGCACCTTCACCGCGCGGCCTGGTCACGATCGAAGCCAGGGCGTACCCGCAGGCGGTCCCGATCGCCACCACCAGGATCCCGCTCCACTCCGGCAGCTGGACCTGCACGAACCTCAGCCCGAACGAGCTGGCGATCACCAGCAGCACCGCCCCCGCCGTTCCCAGCGCGGCGGTCCGTCCTGCGGAGGGGAACCGCGCGAGCCGCAGCAGCCCCCACCCCACGAGACCCCAGACGACCACCAGCCCCGGCAGCAGGATGAACAGGGCGAAGAGCGCGCACCCGAGGCTGCTCTCCGAACAGGGCAGGTCGCCCGCGGGTTCGACCGACGCGAACCACCCGGCACCGCACAACGCCCCCGCCGCAGCGGCGGTCAGCTCACGAAAGCGACTGGTCACGGCGGGCCTCGACCGATCCGGTCAGCACCGCGATCAACACGTACAGCGCCGCGAACACCGCGAACGCCAGGAAGGTGACAGCCATCAACAACACCATCGCGACCACCGCCATGAGGGTCGCGGGCACGGCTATCAGCCACGCCCGCGACACCTTCAACGATCGCAATGCCAGCGCACCCACGACCGACCCCACCACGGCGAAGATCGGTATCGAGGTCACGAAGGCCCCGAGACAGCCCCACTCGTCCTTCGAGCAGACCGCTCCCGAGGCGAGGAGCTCGAACAGTCCCCACCAGGCCAGGCCGAGGAGTGCACCCACTCCGGCAGCCAACGCGACACGACGTCCCACGGCGTCAGCTTCTCACTCAGCGGTTCGACCGCACGCCCAGTAAAACGTCTTCCCACGAAGGCACGATGGGGTGGTTCTTCTTCCCCCGCTTCGGAGGAGGGTCCTTGCGGACCGGCTTCTCCGCGGCGGGCTCCTGCTCCTTCACCGGGGGCGGCGGCGGAGCAGGGGCGGGCTCGGGTTCGGGCAGCTTCTCCTGGACGGGCTTCTCCGCGACCACGGGAGCAGGCGTCGCCACGGGGGCGGGCGCCTGCGCCGGGACCGGGATGGGCTCCTCGACCACGGGGATGGCGGGCAGGACCGGAGTCGCCTCCAGGGCCTGCCGTGCCAGCTGCGTCACCGGCCGCACCGTGCGCAGCGTGCGGTTCGGGTTCGGGTCCATCAGGTCGACGGCCGCGTCGTCCAGCGCCGTGACCGTGCCGCCCTGCACACCGGGGTGGAACGCCCAGTGCGCCCGGTTGTCCGAACGCCCGGTCGTCCAGTGCAGCTGCACGATCCAGCGGCCGTCGTCGCCCTTCCACGAATCCCACTTCGTGTCGGACAGGTCGTGGCCGCGCAGGCCGAACGAGTGCGCGACGACCTCACCGAGCGTCTGCACGTCCGGGCCGTCCTCACGGACCGGGTGTGCGCGCTGCGCGAGGTCCGCGGTGCGCGAACGCTCCAGCAGAACGGGGTAGGCGAAGCGCTCGATGCGGTGCGTCTGCATCCCGGACGCGGCGGCGACCTGTTCGATCGACTCGCCGGCACGGATGCGGGCCTGGATCTCGCGCGGCCGCATCTGGGCCTCGCCGGACTCGATCTGCATCTGGCCGAGGCGCGCGAGGTCACCTCGCAGGGCCGCTCGAAGACGCTCGTCCGCGGGGAGCGTGAAGCGCTCGCCGCGGTTTTCGGGGTCTTCGAGGATGACGGACTTACCGTCCTCGTCGAGCCCGATGACTCGCAGCGCTCGCATCGTGGCCTCCCTGAATTCGCACCTCGCCAGCAGACAACGTTAGGACAACGAGCGGTCCACGAGTGGGAGGCTCGCCGATATCTCTACGTGATCTTGCCAGTTCACGAGGCCTGTCGCACGCCCGTTTCCGGAAGGTTCACCTGGACCACCAGCCCGCCTCCCCCGTTCGGACGAGCCTTCGCGGAGCCCTGATGAGCGCGCGTGACGGACTGCACGATCGACAGTCCGAGGCCCGATCCGGCGGTTCCCGTGCGATCGCGGAGACGTCGAAAGGGTTCGAACAAGCCGGGTACTGCCTGGGCAGGCACGGTGGGGCCGGTGTTGGAAACGATCAGTTCTTGATCAAGTTCTACGGTCACCGTTCCGCCAGGTTTGTTGTACAGAAGAGCGTTGCGCAACAGGTTGCCGACGAGCTGGGCAAGTAAGACCGGATCACCGTCCACCAGATACCTGCGAGTCCGAACCTCAAACGTGACCTTTTTCTCCGAGGCCAACGCGCGACACGACTCCACTTCGTCCTCGACGACCTCGTCCAGCCACACGAGCTCACGCGTGGCGAGCCCCCGGTCACTGCGAGCGAGCAGCAACAGCCCGTCGATGAGCTTCTCGCTTCGTTCGTTCGTGTCGAGCAGGTGCGCTCCGAGACGGCGCATGTCCTCGGTCGCGTCCGGCGCGCCGACGGCCACCTCGATCAGCGTCCGCTGCACGGCCAACGGCGTGCGCAGCTCGTGCGAGGCGTTCGCGACGAACCGCTTCTGGCTGTCGAACGACGACGCGAGCCGGTCGAGCATGCCGTCGAAGGTGTCCGCGAGCTCCTTGAGCTCGTCCGGCGGGCCGTCCAGCTCGATCCGCTGGTCCAGGCGTTCGGCCTCCAGCCGGTGCGCGGTCGAGGTGATCGAGTGCAACGGCTCGAGCACGCGCCCGGCCACGACCCAGCCGAGCCAGACGGCGAACACGGCGGCCACCAGCAACGCGATGACCGATCCCCAGAGGACCGTGCTCATCACCTCGGCCTTGGCCTCCGCGCCGGAGACCACCAGCGTGTCGCCGGGCAGCTGGGCCGCCTCGACCGCCGTGAAGTCCGAGTAGGTGGGGTACACCTCGCCCAGTTCCGTGGTGGGGATCGCGCGCGAGACGGCGATGCCCGCGTCCACCGGCGCGAACCTCTCCAGCAGCCAGTAGTTCAGGCCGATCAGCGCGACGCCCGCGATCAGGAACACCCCGGCGTACCAGGCCGTCAGCCTGGTCCGGAGCTTCACGAGCCGATCCGGTAGCCTGCGCCGGGCACGGTCTGGATGACCTGCGGCGCGCCCAGCTTGCGGCGCAGCGTCATCACCGCCACCCGCACGGCGTTGGTGAACGGATCCGCGTGCTCGTCCCAGGCCTTCTCCAGCAGTTCCTCGGGACTCACCACGGTGCCCTCCGCCCGCATCAGCACCTCCAGCACGGCGAACTCCTTGGGGGACAGCGGCAGGAACGTCCCGTCCCGCGACGCCTGGTGCCGCGGCAGGTCGAGCGTGACCCCTGCCCGTTCGAGCACCGGCGGCAACGCGGGACGGGCCCGCCGGCCCAGCGCCTGCACGCGGGCCACGAGTTCGGCGAACGCGAACGGCTTGGTCAGGTAGTCGTCGGCGCCGAGCCCCAGCCCGGCCACCCGGTCGTCGATCTCGGCGGCCGCCGTCAGCATCAGCACCCGAGCCTCGCCGCCGGTCGCGTGCACCGCCTTGCACACCTCGTCGCCGTGCACGAGCGGCAGGTCGCGGTCGAGCACCACGACGTCGTACGCGTGCACCCCGACGCGTTCCAGCGCCGCCTCGCCGTCGTAGCAGACGTCGACCGCCATCGAGAACCTGCGCAGTCCCTCGGCGATCGTGTCCGCGAGCAGCTGTTCGTCCTCGACCACCAGCACACGCATGACACCTATTTTCCGCGCAAAGGGCATAAGCGCCGGATAAGGCCTTTCGCTTAACGCACCCGAATGGCCGCCTCCGTAGACCTGTCGCCATGAAATCCACCATCGCGGTGCTGCTGGGCCTGCTGCTGGCGCTCACCGCCTGCGGGTCCAAGGACCAGGCGGCCGACAACGGCAAGAAGGACGAAAAAGGCGACATGCTCGCGTTCGCCAAGTGCATGCGGGACAACGGCGTGAACATGCCGGATCCCAAGGACGACGGCAGCGGCGGCGTGATGATCGAGGCCATGCCCGCCGACGGCGGCGGCGAGGCCGGCGCCCCGGACATGGAGAAGATGAACGCGGCCCACGAGACCTGCAAGAAGCACCTGCCCAACGGTGGCGAGTTCAAGCCGCCGTCACCGGAGGAGCAGGACAAGATGCGTCAGCAGGCGAAGTGCATGCGGGACAAGGGACACGACTGGCCCGACCCGAACTTCGACGGCGGTGGCGTGGAATCGGGCCAGATCCAGGAACTCCCCGACATGTCCGACGACAAGGTCAAGCAGGACATGAAGGACTGCGGCATGGGCGAGGGCATGGTCGCTGTGAGGCCGGCCGGATGAAGCGCCACGTGAACCGGAAGATCCTCATCGCCGCACTCGTGGCCGCCGTGGTGCTCGGCACCGGCGGGGTCGTGGTGCTCACCAGAGTCGCGTCCAATCAGGCGAACGCCGCCCCGTTGCAGAACGACCCGTCGAAGACCGCCCCCGTGAAGAAGGTGAACCTGGCCGACCAGCAGTCGGTGACGGGCCAGCTGGGCTACGGCGCGGAACGAGCGCTGGCCAGCCGGAAAAGTGGCACCGTCACCGCGTTGCCGAAACAGGGCGATGTCATCGAGCGGGGCAAACCGGTGTTCCACTCGGACGCCAAGCCGGTGCCGCTGTTCTACGCCGACATGCCGCTCTACCGCGACCTCGAAGCGGGCATGTCGAACGGACCGGACGTCAAGGTGGTGGAGGAGAACCTCGCCGCACTGGGGTTCAAGGACTTCGGCGCCCCCGACGAGAAGTTCACCTCGTACACCGCCTCCGCGCTGAAGAAGTGGCAGAAGGCGAACGGCCTGGAGCAGACCGGCAAGCTCGGTGCCGGCGACGTGGTCGTCCAAAGTGGAGCGATCCGCGTCTCGTCGCTGACCGCCCAGCTCGGCGCACCCGCCGGCGGCGACCTGATGAAGGTCACCGGCACCGAACGAGCGGTGACCGTCGAACTCGACCAGGCCAAGCAGCGCCTCGCCAAGCAGGGTGAGAAGGTCGAGCTGTCGATCTCCGGCGGCAAGACCGCCACCGGCACCATCAACGGCATCACCCGCACCACCGGTGACCCGAACCAGGGCTCCAAGCCGAAGATCGTGCTGACGATCTCCGTCGACGACCCCAAGGCCGCCGAGGGCGTCGAGACCGGCAACGTCACCGCGTTGTTCACCGTGACGAAGAAGCAGAACGTCCTGGCCGTGCCGATCGGCGCGCTGCTCGCGTTGAACGAGGGCGGCTACGGCCTCGTCACCGACGACGGCAAGACCATCCCGGTGACCGTCGGCATCTTCGCCAAGGGCCAGGTCGAGGTGCAGGGCGAGGGCCTGCGCGAAGGCATGAAGGTGGTGACCACCGAGTGATCACCGTCGACCACGCGAGCCGGACGTATCCCGGCGGTGTGCAGGCGTTGCGCGACGTCTCCCTGACCGTCGGGGGCGGGGAGATGCTCGCGATCGTGGGACCGTCCGGCTCGGGGAAGTCGACGCTGCTGCACCTGATGGGCACGCTCGACAAGCCGACCGCCGGCAAGGTCGAGATCGACGGCAACGACGTCTCGGTGATGTCGGACAACGCCCTGTCGGCCCTGCGAGCGCGCACGATCGGGTTCGTGTTCCAGCAGTTCTTCCTCACCGACGGACTGTCCGCGATCGAGAACGTGGCCTCGGGCCTCGTCTACGCCGGTGTGCCGCGCTCGAAGCGGCGCGCGATGGCGATGTCCGCTTTGGACAGAGTGGGCCTGATCCACCGGGCGCTGCACAAGCCGCACGAGCTGTCCGGTGGTGAACGCCAGCGGGTCGCGATCGCGCGGGCCGTGGTGAACACGCCGGGCATCCTGCTGGCCGACGAGCCGACCGGGAACCTGGACACGAAGAACGGCGCCGGGGTGCTGGAGTTGCTGGAAAGCCTCAACTCCGACGGCACGACGATCGTGATGATCACCCACGACCGGGACATCGCGGCGTGGGCGCCTCGCAAGGTCGAGGTCCGCGACGGGGTGATCGTGTGATCGACCTGCTACGCCTCGGGTTCTTCGGCATGAAGACCCGGCCGATCCGCGCGATCCTCTCCGCCCTGGGCATCGCGATCGGCATCGCCGCCGTGGTCGCCGTCGTCGGCATTCCCGCGTCGAGCGCGGCCGCGTTGCAGGAGAAGATGTCCAAGCTGGGCACCAACCTCCTCACCGCCGCGCCCGGTCAGGACTTCTTCGGCCAGGACGCGAAGCTGCCGGAGACCGCGGTGCCGATGGCCAAGCGGATCGGGGCGGTGTCGGCGGCGAGCGCCACCGGCAAGCTGAGCGCGAGCGTCCGCAAGAACGACCTCGTGCCGTCCAGCGACACGCTGGGGTTGCAGGTGCAGGCGGCCGAGCAGGACCTGCTGAAGGTGCTGAACGCCGAGGTCCGCGAGGGCCGCTGGCTGTCGAAGGGCGAGAAGTCGGTGGTGCTCGGGGGCACCGCGGCGTCGCGCCTGGGGATCGACAAGCCCGGCGTGCAGCTGTGGATCGACGGGCAGTGGTTCACGGTCGTCGGCATCCTCGGGCCGTTGCCGCTCTCGCCGGAGATCGACAGGTCGGCGCTGATCGGCTGGGACGCGGCCAAGGAGGCGTTCGGGTTCGAGGGCCACGCGAACACGGTCTACGTGCGCACGTCGCCGGACCAGGTGGACAACGTCCGCAACCTGCTCGGCCCGACGCTGAACCCGCAGAAGTCCAACGAGGTCAAGGTTTCCCGGCCGTCTGAGGCGCTGGAGGCGCAGCAGCTGGCCGAGAGTTCCTACAACGCGCTGTTCCTGGGTTTGGGCGGAGTCGCGTTGTTGGTGGGTGGCGTCGGCGTGGCGAACACGATGGTGATCTCGGTGCTGGAACGCCGCAGGGAGATCGGTCTGCGGCGGGCGCTCGGGGCGACCCGCCGGCAGATCCGGTGGCAGTTCCTGACCGAGTCGGTGTTGCTGTCAGGCCTGGGCGGGCTGGTCGGCGTGATCGTGGGAATCGCGGTCACGGCCGGATATTCGATCAGCCAGCAATGGCCTGCGGCACTGCCGTGGCCGGCCCTGCTCGGGGGAGTGGGTTCGGCGATCCTCATCGGCGCCATCGCCGGCGTCTATCCCGCGGTGCGGGCGGCCCGGCAGTCGCCCACGGAAGCACTTGCCTGAAAAGCCCTGGGGCGCACCGGAAAGTCGGTGCGCCCCAGGTTGCTGTTCTGCGGGTGGCGTCAGAGCTGGCCGACGACCCAGTCGATCGCCTGCGTGAGGATCGTGACGTCGTTCGGCTCGATGGCCGGGAACATCGCGACGCGCAGCTGGTTCTTGCCGAGCTTGCGGTACGGCTCGACGTCCACGATGCCGTTGGCGCGCAACACCTTCGCGACCACGGCCGCGTCGACGTCGTCGGAGAAGTTGATCGTGCCGACGACCTGCGAGCGGTCAGCGGCCTTCTCGACGTACGGCGTGGTGTACGCGGTCTTCTCGGCCCAGGAGTACAGGCGGTCGCTGCTGTCCTTGGTGCGCGCGACCGACCAGTCGAGGCCACCGTTGCCGTTGATCCAGTCGATCTGGTGCGCCAACAGGAAGAGCGTGGCGACCGACGGCGTGTTGTACGTCTGGTCCTTCGTGGAGTTGTCGAGCGCGGTCGGCAGCGACAGGAACTCCGGTACCCAGCGGTCCTTGAGCTCCTCGACGCGGGCCAGCGCGGCCGGCGACATGAGCGCGAGCCACAGGCCACCGTCGGACGCGAACGACTTCTGCGGCGCGAAGTAGTAGACGTCGAAGTCCTCGGCCTTGACCGGCAGGCCACCCGCGGCCGACGTGGCGTCGATGGCGATCAGCGCGTCACCGGAACCCTCGATGCGGGTCACGGGCATCGCCACACCGGTCGACGTCTCGTTCTGCGCCCACCCGACCAGGTCGGCGCCCTCGGCGTAGAACAGCTCGGGAGTGGTGCCCGGCTCGGCCTTGGTGACCAGCGAGTCCTTCAGGAACGGCGCGGTCTGCGTGACCTTCGCGAACTTGGACGAGAACTCGCCGTTCGTGAAGTGCTGGGCCGTCTCGCGCACGAGGCCGAAGCTGGCCGCGTCCCAGAACGCCGTCGTGCCACCGTTGCCGAGCACGACCTCGTACCCGTCCGGCAACTGGAAGAGGTCGCGCAGACCGGACCGCACGCGGCCGACGAGGTTCTTGACGGGCTTCTGCCGGTGCGACGTGCCGAGCAGCGCGGCACCCTCGGACGCGAGGGCCGCAACGGCCTCGGGACGCACCTTGGACGGTCCACAGCCGAAGCGGCCGTCAGACGGCTTGAGCTCGGCGGGAAGCACCAACGAGGTCGGATCGGCGGTCTGGGTCATGTGGTCACGCCTCCGGGGCGATTGACGAGCTTCAGGGACCTGACCGGCGCCGTTGCCGGAGTTCACAGTGTTGCAGGCCGGTGTACCGGAGGTGACAGCCGGGTGTCCTGGGTCACTGGGAGCGCTCGGTGAACCGAGTCGCGCCGGGCATGACCTTCTACTACCTTTCCGCGACCCCACAAGGAGAGCGGAGGGCGTTCGTGACGAGGTTGTGCGCGGCCCTAGGCGGCAACGGTGGCACCTGTGACGAGGACGAGTGGTGACTTGCTCGTAGAAGCGCTAAGCACGACGCGCTTCCTTGAGCTGCAAGCGCATGCCGGCGCGGTGGCGGATCGGCAGATCGGACAGCTGGCAGATGATCGTTTCCCTGCCGTCGTCATCGACTTTCCTGCGCAGTCGGACTCCGGTGAAGTCCTCCGTCTTCCCGATCGGTTCGACGTACGCTTCTGCGCCTTTCGGCAGCTGAACCCGGTACGTGATTCGGCAGGCCCGCTCCCAGAACATCATTCCGAACTCATCCGGTGCGCCTTCCAACAGCGGTGCGCACTTCTTCGGCCACGTCAACTCGATGGTGAAAGACACTTCGGAGTTCGTGGTCAGAGGCGTGTGGAAATGGACGATCGCCGCCATTGAACCCGCCCGCGGCCACGACACCGTCGTGCGCAGTGTGGTTCCCGGGGATCCGTCGACCAGCAGGTTGCGCACGGTCATCCGGACGCGTCGCCGGTACCGCGACGGCTGCGGCCATCCGCAACTGAACCGCAGCCGGATGAAGCGCACGTCGTCGCGGATCGCCCTGAGCCTGATCTTCAACTTGCTGTGCGTGTCGCCCCGCTCGCCGATGACGGCGGTCTCCTCCCAGTCGATGACCTGGAACGAGGGCCATCTGTCGTTGATGAACTTGCAGTACTGGGACACCAGGTCCCGGTGATCTTCGAGTTCGCGCCGCTCCGCCCTGCGGCGGGTCAGCAGAGCGATGCCGGTGACGACGATGAGGAGGATGGCGGTGACGAGGGCGCCTGCCTTGACCGCGGTGCTGCCGAGGACCGCGCCGAGCAGGACGGCGAAGGTCATCAGGCCAACGGCGGCCCTGGCGACCGCAGGTGGACCATGGCCCCGGAGGAATTCCTCCAAGAACAGAATCATCTCTCGCAGCATCCGTGCCCTCCGGCCGATGTCGCGAGCAGAGGTGACGGCTGCTCGTCGAGTGAGCAGATTGTCGCGCCGACCCTCGGTCGATCTATTCGGGGTGCTCGAACGGCTGCGCGTGTTTCACCTGTGTGCAGTACACGTCGCGCCGCAGAGTTACTGGAGCATGCCGCGATCCATCGCCGTAGTGACCGCTGCTGTGCGATCCGACACCCCGAGCTTGTTGAACACCCGCAACAAGTGCGTCTTCACCGTCGCCTCAGAAATGAACAAACTCCGCCCGATCTCAACATTGGACATCCCTTTGGCGACCAGTTTCAGGACCTCCACCTCCCGGGCCGACAACGGCGGCGTCCGCACCTGCCCCACGACCTTGGCGACCATCGACGGCGCCAGCACCGTCTCCCCGCGAGCCGCCGCCCGAATCGCCGCGATCAGGTCCTCGGTGGTCGAGTCCTTGAGCAGGTACCCCGACGCCCCGGCCTCCACAGCGCGAAGAATGTCCGAATCGGTCTCGTAGGTGGTCAGCACGAGCACCCGAGGCCCGGTCCCGACGATCCGAGCGGTAGCGGCCACACCGTCCATTTCGGGCATTCGCAGGTCCATCAGCACGACGTCCGGCTTCAACAGCGCGGCCTTCTCAATGCCCTCCTGCCCCGACCCGGCGTCCCCCACGACCTCGAGATCGTCCCCGACGAGCATCCCCCGCAGCCCCTGACGCACCACGGGGTGGTCGTCCACCAGCAGAATCCTGATCACAGCGGTACCTCCACCAGCACTGACGCCCCCTCGTCGGATGACAACGAGAGCGTCCCACCCACCTGTTCCAGTCGCGCACGCATGCCCCGCAGGCCGAAACCTTCGGGTGCGTCGCCGAAGCCGCGGCCGTCGTCGCGCACCTCCAGCGAGATGCCGTCGGAGTCGAACCTCATCGTCACGTCCACGCGCGTCGCCTCCGAGTGCCGCGCCACGTTGTGCAAAGCCTCCTGCGCGGTCCGCAGCAGCACCACGTCGACCGAGGTCGCCAGCGGCACGACGTCCCCGATCACCCGGAACGTCGACGGCAGGGAGACCCCGGACACCAAGCGCCGCAACGCGTCCTCCAACGACGAACCGTCCAAAGGCGACGGTGCGTTCGCGGCGACCAGCGCGCGGGCCTCGCGCAGGTTCTCGCGGGCGGTCTGCAACGCCAGGTCGACGTTCGGCTGCGCGCCCTGCAGCAACGTGATGATCGACGTGAAGCCCTGGGCGAGCGTGTCGTGGATCTCGGCGGCCCAACGGGCGCGTTCGGCTTCCAGGGTCAATGCCTCGATCTTGTCGAGCAGTTCGGCGCGTTGCCTGCTCTGGTCGGACATGCGGCCGATGGCCCAGCCGAACGCCTGCGAGAAGCCCGCGATCAGCATCGCGGCCGGCCACTCCAGCGCGGGCACGGCGCCCGCCAGCCAGGTCAGCACCTGCGGCGTGAACACGAAGATCACCATCGGCACGAACGCCCACGCGACCGGCAGCACCATGTAGATCTGCGGGACCAGGCCGAACAGGGCGAAGGTCGCGTTACCGCTGAACCACACCGCCGGCGCGAACGTCAGGAGCGAGCCCGCCGCGTAGACGAAGCCCTGCCAGTCGTCGTGGCTGCGGCGCACCAGCTTCATGCCGTAGAACAGGAACCACAGGGCGTTCAAGCACAACAGCCCCGCCGCCGAGAGCCGGTCGGCGAGGGTGTTGTTGTCGATCAGGATCAGCACGAGCGCGGTGACCTGGGTGACCGCGAAGAGCACGTACCAGGTGATCAGCGACTGGTGTTGCTCCACTTGAAAGTCCTGCTGACGAGAACCAGACCCACGATCGTCCAAGCGCCCAGCACCAGCGCGATCTTGCCGAGCTCCCATGATCCCGCCGCCTCCATGACCGCGTAGTCGTCGTTCAGTGCGAACACCGAGCGGAAACCCTGGCACACCCACTTGAGCGGGAAGAGCGAACCCACCGTGCGCAGGGACTCGGGCAGCACCGACTGCATGATGAACACACCGCTGAGGAACTGCAGCACGATGTACGGCAGGTTCAGCACACCGGCGGCGTTGCGGGTGGACTTCGCGATCGAGCTCAATGCCACGCCGATCAGCGAGCACGAGATCACGCCGAGCACGAACACCCAGCCGAACGTGAGCCACTTCTCCGCGCTCGAAGGCAGTTCGACGTCGAACCGCAGGATGCCCACGGCCAGCAGCAGCACGGCCTCGAACAGGCTCGACACGAAGACCAGGATGATCTTGCCGAGGAAGTAGGACGAGAACGGCATCGGTGTGCCGCGCAGGCGCTTCAGCGTGCCGTCCTCGCGGTCGGCGACGACGCTCATGCCGAGTCCGACGAACGACGTCGAGATGATGCCGGCGCCGATCATGCTGGCCGCGAACATCTGCGCGGCAGCGGGTTCCTGCACGTACACGGTGCCGAGCAGCAGCATTAACAGCGCCGGCAACGAGATCGTGAAGATGAGATTTTCCTTCTGCCGGAAGAACTCCCGCAGTTCGGTGCCGCCGCGGGCGAACCCCAGGGTCAGAGCGGACGGCAGGGCGGCGGTCTTGGATCGAGCCGCCGTAGCAAACACAGGGGTGGTCACTTGATCAGCTCCAGGTAGATGTCTTCCAGCGACGGGCGGGTGACGGTGAGCTCGGCCAGTTCGCCGTGCCGGGAGAGGTCGGCGATCACCTTGGTGGGCTCGTGGGTCAGGACCTCGCGGTAGCCGGTGTCGGACAGCCAGCGGACGGTGGCCTCGGCGTGCGCACGGCCCCCGAGCGTCTGCGGCGTGCCCTCGGCGACGACGCGGCCACCGGCGAGCACGGCGACGCGGTCGGCCAGCGCCTCGGCCTCGTCGAGGTAGTGCGTGGTCAGCAGGATCGTGGTGCCCTCGGAGGCGAGCAGCTTGATGAGGCCCCAGAACTGGCGCCGCGCCTCGGGGTCGAATCCGGTCGTCGGTTCGTCCAGGAACACCAGCTCAGGGCGTCCGATGATGCCGAGCGCCACGTCCAGGCGCCGCCGCTGACCACCGGAGAGCGTGCCCGCGCGGGACTTCGCCTTCTCGGTGAGCCCGACGAGGTCGATGACCTCCTCCGGGTCGCGCGGGTTGCCGTAGTACCGCGCGTAGTGGTGCACGGCCTCGCGGACGGACAGCGTCGCGGCGTCGGTCGCGCTCTGCAGGACGATGCCGAGCTTCGACCGCCACTCGCGGCCGCCCTTGGCCGGGTCGACGCCGAGGACGCTGACCTCGCCGGCGTCGCGGTCGCGGTGCCCCTCCATGATCTCGACGCTGGTGGTCTTGCCGGCGCCGTTCGGGCCGAGCACCGCGAAGACCTCCCCGCGGGCGACGTCGAGATCCACCCCGGCCACCGCCTGGTGGTCCTTGTAGGCCTTCTCGAGGCCCCTCACTCGGATCGCGTTCATGTCGTGAATCCTGCGTTTTCGAGGGGTCCGCGCGGGACGACCGCACCGCTGACTCCGGTTGTCAACCGGTCGGTGGACACGCGGTCGTGTTTCGGCCGTGTTTCCACTCCGGGAAAGCGCGCTTCCGCGTGTTAGAACGGCGGGGTGCATCTGACGCCGCATGAACGCGACAAGCTCCTCGTGCACGTCGCCGCCGACGTGGCACGTCGCCGCCTCGAACGCGGGGTGCTGCTCAACTACCCCGAGGCCGTCGCGTTGATCACCGACCACGTGCTGGAGGGCGCGCGGGACGGCCGCACGGTCAGCGAACTCATGGAGAGCGGCCGCGCCGTGCTCGCTCCCGAGCAGGTCATGCGGGGTGTGCCGGAGATGATCGACTCGGTGCAGGCCGAGGCGACGTTCCCGGACGGCACCAAGCTCGTCACCGTGCACCACCCGATCGCGCCGTCCGCCGGGCCCGCGCCGGGGGAGGTGGTCGTCGGGCCGGAGCCGGTCGAGCTCAACCCCGGACGGCCGCGGGTGACGCTGGTCGTGGCGAACGTCGCCGACCGGCCTGTGCAGGTCGGTTCGCACTTCCACTTCGCCTCGGTGAACACGGGGCTGTCGTTCGACCGGGACGCCGCGTTCGGCTACCGGCTCGACATCGCCGCCGGGACGGCCGTGCGGTTCGAGCCCGGCGTCGAACGCGAGGTCACGCTGGTTCCGTTGGCAGGGCTGCGGATTGTGCGGGGGTTGCAGCGGTGATCGATCGTGAGCGTTATGCCGAACTGCTCGGGCCGACGGTCGGCGACCGGATCCGGCTCGCCGACACCGACCTGTTCATCGAGGTCACCGAGGACCGGTCGCGCGGGGCGGGTTCCGGTGACGAGGTGATCTTCGGGGGCGGCAAGGTCGTCCGCGAGTCGATGGGGCAGGGCGTCGCGACCCGCGCCGAGGGTGCTCCCGACCTGGTCATCACGGGTGCGGTGATCCTCGACCACTGGGGTGTCGTCAAGGCCGACGTCGGCGTGCGGGACGGCCGGATCGTCGGCATCGGCAAGGCGGGCAACCCGGACACGATGGACGGCGTCGACCCGGCGCTGGTGATCGGGCCGTCCACGGAGATCCTGTCCGGCAACGGGAAGATCCTGACGGCCGGCGGCATCGACTGCC
The DNA here is from genome assembly GCF_043632865.1 of Lentzea sp. JNUCC 0626. Lineage (NCBI taxonomy): Bacteria > Bacillati > Actinomycetota > Actinomycetes > Pseudonocardiales > Pseudonocardiaceae > Lentzea > Lentzea sp. JNUCC 0626. Next base: position 6,589,167 of record NZ_CP171635.1, on the reverse strand, counting down.
ACGTGCACTTCATCTGCCCGCAGATCGTCGACGAGGCGCTGGCGTCCGGGCTGACGACGTTGATCGGCGGCGGCACCGGCCCGGCCGAGGGCACCAAGGCCACGACGGTCACGCCCGGCGCCTGGAACCTCGACCGGATGCTGACGTCGATGGACCACATGCCGGTCAACGTTCTGTTGCTGGGCAAGGGAAACACCGTTTCGCTGGAGGGCCTGCGCGAGCAGCTCGTCGGCGGCGCGGGCGGGTTCAAGCTGCACGAGGACTGGGGCACCACGCCCGCCGCGATCGACGCCTGTCTGCGGGTGGCCGACGAGTCCGGCGTGCAGGTCGCGATCCACACCGACACGTTGAACGAGGCCGGTTTCCTGGAGTCCACTGTGGACGCCATCGGCGGCCGGTCGATCAACGCCTACCACTCCGAGGGCGCCGGTGGCGGGCACGCGCCGGACATCATCCGCGTGGTGTCGCTGCCGAACGTGCTGCCGTCGTCGACGAACCCGACGCGTCCGCACACGGTGAACACGCTGGAAGAGCACCTCGACATGTTGATGGTGTGCCACCACCTCAACCCGTCGGTGCCGGAAGACCTCGCCTTCGCGGAGTCGCGGATCCGCCCGACGACGATCGCGGCCGAGGACCTGTTGCACGACATGGGCGCCATCTCGATGATCTCGTCGGACTCGCAGGCGATGGGACGGGTCGGCGAGGTGATTATCCGGACCTGGCAGACGGCGCACGTGATGTCGTCGCGCCGGACCTTGGACGCGAACCTGCGCGCGCAGCGGTACGTCGCGAAGTACACGATCAATCCCGCTGTGGCGCACGGGATCGCGGCCGAGGTCGGGTCCGTCGAGGTCGGCAAGCTCGCCGATCTGGTGTTGTGGGAGCCCAAGTTCTTCGGGGTCCGTCCTTCGGTGGTGCTGAAGGGCGGGTTCATCGCGTGGGGTCAGATGGGCGACGCGAACGCGTCGATCCCGACGCCGCAACCGGTGTGGGCACGCCCGATGTTCGGGGCCACGGCGGGTGCCGCGTCGTCGGTGTTCTTCGTGTCGCCTGAGGCGGTCGAGGCCGGGATCGGGTCGCGGTACGCGCGCCGGGTGCTGCCGGTGGCGTCGACGCGGGCCGTGTCGAAGGCGGACATGGTGCTGAACTCCGCGATGCCGGACGTCCAGGTCGACCCGGACAGCTTCGCCGTGCACGTCGACGGCGACCTCGTGGAACCGTCACCGGTGGCGGAACTGCCGATGGCACAACGGTACTTCCTGTTCTGATGCTGACCGCGCTGATCCTTTCCGACTCCCGGTTCCCCGGCGGCGGGCACGTGCACTCCGGCGGGCTGGAGGAGGCGGCCGCGCGTCGGCTGGTCGTCGACGAGCCCTCGCTGCGGTCGTTCCTGCACGGCCGGTTGGTGACGGCCGGGCTGCTGGCGGCCGGGTTCGCTGCGGCGGCTGCTCGTGGGGAGGATCTCGGGGTTCTGGACGCCGAGTTGGACGCCCGGACGCCGTCACCGGCTCAGCGGGAGGCCTCGCGGGCGCAGGGGCGGGGGATGTTGCGGGCGGCGCGGCGGGCGTGGCCTTCGGCGCGGCTGGACGCGTTGCCTCGGGATCCGCACCAGCCGTTGGTGATCGGGGTGCTGGTCGGTGACGCTTTTGAGGCTGCTCTGACCTGCGCTTATCTGGCGGTGAGCGGGCCTGCGTCGGCGGCGGTGCGGTTGCTGGGGCTGGATCCGTTCGGTGTCAACGCGATCGTGGCCTCGTTGCCGGTCGAGGACGTTGCTTCGCGGGCTTGCACTGCTTTGCCCGCTCTGGGTTCGCCTGCCTTGGACCTGTTGGCCGAGGCACATGTTCGACGTGAAGGGGTGCGTCTCTTTGGGAGCTAACCACGGACCCGATCCGCACGGGCACCACCACGGGGTCGCGCCGCGCATCGGCATCGGCGGCCCGGTCGGCAGCGGCAAGACCGCTTTGACCGCCGCGTTGTGCCGCGCTTTGGGGTCGCAGTTGTCGTTGGCGGTCGTGACGAACGACATCTACACGACCGAGGACGCGGACTTCCTGCGGCGGGCCGGGGTGCTGGACCCGGCGCGGATCGAGGCGGTGCAGACCGGGTGCTGCCCGCACACGGCGATCCGCGACGACATCACCGCGAACCTGGACGCGGTGGAGCGGTTGGAGCACCGGTTCGAGGGGCTTGATCTGGTGATCATCGAGAGCGGCGGGGACAACCTGACGGCGGTGTTCTCGCGCGGGCTGGTCGACCGGCAGATCTTCGTGGTGGACGTGGCCGGCGGCGACAAGGTGCCGCGCAAGGGCGGGCCCGGGGTGACGACCGCGGACCTGTTGGTGATCAACAAGGTCGACCTCGCGCCTCATGTGGGCGCGGACATGGACGTGATGATCTCCGACGCGCACCGGATGCGCGGGGAGCTGCCGGTGATCGCGCAGTCGTTGGTGGAGACGCCGGACGCGCCCGAGGTCGCGAAGTGGGTGCTGGCGGGGCTGTGAAGGAATCTCGGTGAAAGCCTCAGCGCGGCTGGTGGTGGAGTTGGACTCGCACGGCAACAGCGTCGTGCGGGTCCTTCGGTCCATGACACCGTTGACATTGGTGCCGGCCCGGCGAGTGGGCCCGGTTGCGTTGGTGCACCTGGTTTCCTCGGTCACCGCACCGCTGGGTGGCGATTCGTTGTCCCTGACCGTCGAAGTCGGTCCTGGAGCATCGCTTGAGCTTCGAGGCGTTGCGGCGACGTTGGTGCTGCCCGGTTCGTCCGGTGAGCCTTCTTCGTCTCTTGTGCGGTTCTTGGTGGAGGGCAGCGTTTCCTACCTGCCCGAACCGACGGTGGTCACTCGCCGGGCGAACCACACCGCAGTGGTGGAGGCTTCTTTGGACAGTCACGCTGAGTTGCGAATGCGCGAGGTTCTGGTGCTCGGGCGTGCCGGGGAGGCGGCTGGTTCGCTGTCGTCGTCGGTGCGCGCAACCCGTTGCGGCAAGCCGTTGTTGCACCAACAGCTGGTCGTGGGCGACCCGTCGGTCGACGGATCTGTCAGCGGATTGGCAGGGCGCCGTGTGGTGGGAAGTTCGCTGGTGCTGGATTCGGTTGCGCGGCCGGCTGACGGCGGTGAGTGGTGGAGCGTCGTTCCGTTGGCAGCGGGCGGAACCCTTGCTACCGCACTGGGTGACGACGTGGTCACTGTCACACGTGTGCTCGACGCCATCTGACTCGATCACGGACTCGATCCAGAACTGTTCTTTGCACGGACAGTCACCGTTCAGGTGGTGGTCATCACCGCGCAGGCGGTTTCGGTATCGGTTCGCCGTGCGTATGGTCGCGGGTCCAGGGACCACGAGTTCTGCCGCCGCTTGGAGGTTCGCCGATGACGGAGACCACGAACATCGCACTACCGGCGATGCGCGTGTCATACGAGCAGGGCTCGCTCAGCGAGACCGAGCTTGCCGCCACCTGGCACGAGCAGCTCCAGCTGTGGCTGGACCAGGCTTCCGGGGCCGGACTGCCGGAGCCCAACGCGATGGTGCTCGCCACCACGGACGTGAAGGGCCGTCCGTCGTCGCGGACCGTGCTGGCCAAGGGTCTCGATGCGCGTGGGTTGGTGTTCTTCACCAACTACACGTCGAACAAGTCGCACGATCTGATGGCGACTCGGTACGCCTCGGCCACGTTCCCCTGGTTTGCGATGCAGCGTCAGGCGCACGTTCGCGGGACGGTCGAGAAGGTCGGGCCCGTGGAGACCGCCGAGTACTGGAACTCCCGGCCCCGGGGGTCGCAGATCGGGGCTTGGGCCTCGCCGCAGTCCCGGGTGGTGACCGGTCGGTCCACTTTGGATTCTGCGTTGCACAAGATCGAGCGGCAGTTCGCCGAGACCGAGAAGATTCCTGTGCCGCCGCATTGGGGTGGGTGGCGGATTCGGCCTGAGGAGGTCGAGTTCTGGCAGGGGCGGCGGGATCGGATGCACGACCGGATGCGGTTCCGGCTTGGGCGGGATGGGTGGGCTTTGGAGCGAGTAGCTCCGTAGCTGGACTTCGGCTTTGGGCTTTTGTGTGGGGCGTCTTCCTGTGGGCGGGGAGGCGCCCCGTTTTGTGTGCGGGTTCCCGTTCCAGCTGGATTGGTCGCGTCCCTGGGGTTCCGTCGCCTTGCGAGGGTGGGCGCGCGGGTCGTGACGAAGAAGTGGGTTGCGATTGGGGCTTGACTTCGGGGCCCTTGCGAGGCGCTGGTCGGACCGGAAAGGCCGGGCTGAAAAGCGCCCGGCCGAGCCACGAGTGGTAGCACCTCGCACCCAAAGTCAAGCCCCAATCGCCATGAGCGGCGGAACCGGCTGGCCAACCTGGCAGCAGCCCCGTTCGGGCTCGCCTTCGGCTTCGCCACGCCAGGACTCGTAGGTGGCTGGCTTTGTGTTGGTGGCCGCAGGTTGGCACCGCGCGCCTGGCTTGCGTAGGCGGTCGGCCTGCGTTGACGACTGCGGTTGGCACCACCTCTGCCACCCCTGCCTCCACCTCTCGCTGCCGCCCTTGCCCCGCTGCCGCCCCCACCCTGGCGCGGTCCGTGCGGAACCTGACCTGGGGGTTGGGCGTCCTTCGGGTGGCGAGAATGTCCGGATCCCCGCTTCGGCATACTGGGATTTCAGCAACAGCTAGCTACGAGGTGCGATTTCACGTGTGCGGAGTGCTCGGACTCATCTGTTCTACGGAAGCCGGTGCGGCCTCCGCGCGTGACTCCGTCGCTGCGGCGCTGCGCTGCCAGCGGCACCGTGGGCCCGATGAGCAGGACACCTGGGCTGACGCTGAGGTCATCTACGGGTTCAACCGGCTCGGGTTCATCGATCTTGAGCACTCGCACCAGCCGTTGGTGTGGGGGCCGCCGGAGAACCCCACTCGGTACACGTTGAACTTCAACGGCGAGATCTACAACTACAAGGAGCTCCGGGCCGAGCTCATGCGGAAGTTCGGGGCCCAGTTCAAGACCAAGGGTGATGGCGAGTCCATCGTCGCCGGGTACCACTACCTCGGTGCTGACTGGGTCAAGATGTTGCGCGGCATGTTCGCCTTCATGATCTGGGACGCGCAGGAGCGGGTTGTCTTCGGCGCGCGGGATCCGTTTGGGATCAAGCCTTTGTACTGGGCTGCCGGGCCCGGTGGGGTTGGGTTCTCGTCGGAGAAGAAGAGTTTGCTGCAGCTGACCGGGGTGCTCGGGATCAGCCAGGAGTTGGACCAGACGGCGTTGCAGCACTACCTGGTGTTGCAGTACGTGCCTGAGCCCGAGTCGTTGCACAAGGCGATTCGGCGGGTGGAGTCCGGGACGTCGTTCAAGGTGTCGCCGGGTGGGCAGGTCCTGTTCAACCGGTACTTCAAGCCCGTGTTCAACCCTCGGCCGGTCAACGGGGCGCACGAGGCCGAGGCGCTGCACGAGCGCATTGCCGACGTGATGCGGGATTCGGTCGCCAAGCACATGATCTCGGATCCTGAAGTGACGGTCGGGGCGTTCCTGTCGGGCGGTATCGACTCGACGGCCACGGCGACGCTGGCCAAGCAGCACAACCCCAACCTGATCGCCTTCACCAGCGGGTTCGATCGGGACGGGTACTCCGAGGTCGACGTCGCCGCGGAGACGGCGGCGGCCATCGGGGTGCGGCACGTGGTCCGGACGGTGTCGGCGGACGAGATGATGAACGAGTTGCCGCTCATCCTGTGGTACCTCGACGACCCGGTGGCGGACCCGGCGTTGGTGCCGTTGTACTTCATCGCGAAGGAAGCTCGTAAGTACGTCAAGGCTGTGCTGTCCGGCGAGGGTGCTGACGAGCTGTTCGGTGGGTATGTGATCTACCACGAGCCGTTGTCGTTGGCGCCGTTCGAGAAGGTGCCCGGCGGCGTGCGCAAGTTGATGGGCGCGGTGTCCAAGTCCATTCCGGAGGGTGTGCGCGGCAAGGACCTGTTGCGGCGCGGCGCGCTCAGGCTCGAGGACCGGTACTACGGGAACGCTCGCAACTTCAGCGACGACCAGGTGCGCGCGGTGTTCCCCGGGTACGTGGAAGGGATTGGGTTCAAGGACGTCACGGCGCCCTGGTACCGCGAGTCCGAGGACTGGGACCCGGTGGCGCGCATGCAGCACATCGATCTCTACACGTGGCTGCGTGGTGACATCCTGGTCAAGGCCGACAAGGTGACGATGGCCAACTCGATCGAGTTGCGCGTGCCGTTCCTCGACCCCGAGGTGTTCCGGGTCGCGTCCGAGGTGCCGCTCGACCAGAAGCTCACCGAGGGCACGACCAAGTACGCGCTGCGCAAGGCGTTGGCGAAGATCATTCCGGCGCACGTGCTGAACCGGCCCAAGCTCGGGTTCCCGGTGCCGATCCGGCACTGGCTGCGCGCCGAGATGTACGACTGGACGCGCGGGATCATCAACGACTCGCAGACCGGGCACCTGCTCGACAAGAACGCGGTGCTGGACCTGCTGGCCGAGCACAAGTCGGAGCAGTTCGACCGCAGCAGGCAGTTGTGGTCGGTGCTCTGCTTCATGATCTGGCACGGGATCTTCGTCGAGGGCCGGATCACGCCCAAGGTGCCCGAGCCGGTGTACCCGGTGCGCCTCTGACGAGTGGTTTTGGCGACACCTCACTTAATGGGCTTGTTAGTTGCCATAGGCTAACGAAGTGGCCACCGCGGAGAGAAGCGCGCGTTCGACGTTCGTGATCGACACTCGACCGTTGAAGATCGTCGCGTATCGCCGGCTGTGGCTCTCCACGATCGTGACGGCGGTGGGCTCCCAGCTCACCGCCGTTGCCGTGCCCAAGCAGGTCTACGACCTCACCGGCTCGTCCGCGTGGGTCGGCATCGCCGCCGGTGTGGCGCTCGTGCCGTTGCTGGTCTTCGGGCTGTGGGGCGGTGCCATCGCGGACACCGTCGACCGGCGCAAGCTGCTGCTCGTCACCAACGTCGGCATCGCCGTCTCGTCGGTGCTGCTGTGGGCGCAGGCGGCGCTGAACGTCGGGTCGGTGTGGCTCGTGATCGCGTTGCTCGGGTTCCAGCAGGTGTTCTTCGCGGCCAACGCACCGGCTCGTTCGGCGTCCATCGCCCGGCTGGTGCCTGCTGAGCTGCTGCCGTCCGCCGGTGCGCTCGGATCGACGGTCATGCAGTTCGGTGCGGTGCTCGGGCCGTTGCTCGCGGGCGCGTTCATGCCGATCGTCGGGCTCTCGACGCTCTACCTGGTGGACGCGATCGCTCTCACCGTCACGGTCTACGCGGTGTGGAAGCTGCCCGCGATGCCCCCGCTGGACGGTGTGATCCGGCGGGCCGGGCTGCGGGACGTGCTCGACGGGTTCGTATACCTGTGGGCGCAGAAAGTGCTGATGGCGTCGATGTTGCTGGACATCATCGCGATGGTGTTCGGCATGCCGCGGGCGCTCTTCCCGGAGATGGCCCAGCACACGTTCGGCGACCCGCCCGGCGGTGGGTTCGCGCTCGGCGTGATCTTCGCGGCGATTCCGGTCGGCGCGGTGATCTGCGGGCTGACGTCCGGGTGGATCTCGAACGTCAACCGCCACGGCGTCGCGCTCACCCTGGCCGTCGTCGGCTGGGGCGTCGCGATCGCGGGCTTCGGGCTCGCCGGGTCGCTGTGGGTCGCGGCCGCGTTCCTGGCGCTCGCCGGTGCCGCCGACATGGTGTCGATGGCGTTCCGCGGCGCGATCCTGCAGTCCGCCGCGACCGACGAGATGCGCGGCCGGATGCAGGGCGTGTTCATCGTCGTCGTCGCAGGTGGGCCGCGGGTCGCCGACCTGCTGCACGGCACGGGTGGCGCGGCGTTCGGCACGGCCGCGGCGGTGTCGGTCGGCGGGTTGCTGGTGGTCGTGGCCAGTGTCGTGATGGTGGCGGCGATGCCGGCGATCTGGCGCTACAAGGTCAACCGTTACCCGAACAGTGCGTGAATGTGAGTTCGCTGTTCAGGTAGCCGACGCCTTGCGGCGTCGGCGTTGGCCCGTACCTGGTGGTGCGGGTCTTCCCGTGGCGGTACCCGTTGCCCGCGTGGTGCGGGTCTTAGGTGGGTTTCCAGCGGGCTCGTTTCGTGTCGCCCCGCAACTCGGGGAGGACATCTCGCCGTGTACGAGCGCGGCGAGATTACGCGCGGCGTTGAGATCCCGGTCGCAGATCAGACCACACGCATCGCAGGTGTAGGTGCGTTCGGACAGGCGCAGCTTGGCTTTCACCACGCCACAACCCGAACACGTCTTGGACGAGGGATACCACCGGTCAGCGACATGCACCCGCACGCCCGCCCATTCGGCCTTGTACTCGACTTGACGGCGCAGCTCGGCCATGCCGACACCGGCGATATGCCGGGCCAGCCGGCGGTTGCGCAGCATGCCCGCCACGTTCAGGTCCTCGACCACGACCGTGCCGTGGGCGCGGACGAGCCACGTGGACAGCTTGTGCAGCCCGTCGCGGCGGGCATTGGCGACTGCGGCGTGCAACCGCGTGACGCGCGCCTGGGTTTTGCGCCACCGGGCGGAGGGTTCCCGGCGGGCGCGCCGGTCCGGGCCGGTGCGGCGCGCGACCTGCCGTTGCAGCCGACGCAACTCCCGCAAGGCGGTCTCCAGGCGACGCGAGTTCGCGACGACCTCGCCGGTCGACAGCACCGCCAGCGACGTCACCCCCAAGTCGACCCCCACCACGCTCCCGGGCTGCGCGGGTGGTGGATCGGCTCGGCTGATCTCCACCGAGAACGCCACGAACCAGCGCCCAGTCCGGAAGGAGACGGTGGCGGAGCGGACGCGGGCGGTGCCGCGTTGGACATGCCGAGCGAGTTTGCGAGTCGACTCGTGCGTTCGCACCATGCCGATGCGGGGCAACGTCACGTGCCGCCGGTCGTCGGCCAGGCCGAACGCGCCGGTGGTGAACCGGCACGAGGCCCTAGACCGGCGGCCCTTGAACCTAGGGAACCCGAGCCGGGAACCTTGTCGCGTGCCTTTCGCGGAGGCGGCCCAGTTCCCGAGCGCGGTCCCGAGGTTGGCCAGGCCGGAGGAGTAGGCCTCCTTCGAGTTCTCGGCCCACCACGACGCGACCGTGTCCTTGGCCTGGTTCCAGTCCTTGCGCAGACGGTAGGCCGACCACGACACCGACGGGGTGAGCTGATCGCCGGGGATGTCGTAGGTCTTCTCGGCGGCACGCTGATCCAAATTCGCTTTGATCCGCGCCAGGCCCCAGTTGAACGCGTATCGCTGCGCACCACAATGCGACCGCAGCGCGGCATGTTGCCCCGCAGTCGGATCGAGCGCGAACCGATACGCCTGGATAACCGTGACCATCTCCCCGCCACCGTAGCGGGCGATACCGACAACCCATCCCGGCCCTGCTCGGCCACACGGACACTCACCCACCTACACGGTTGCTCACGCTCCACAGGGAAGTCACGGACCCCGCGGGCTGATCTCGGCCGGGTTCGGCTCGGTGATCGTGACGGGGGAGCCCCAGTCTGAGAAGCGGGTCAGGTCGACGATCCGCTGGCCCTGGAACTCCGTGTAGAAGCCGATGCGGGTGGGCAGGCCGCCGCCGTCCAGTTCGACCTCGGCGGTCGTGCCGGGGACCTTCTGGTCGAGCGCGAGTTTGATCTCGGCGCGCAACGCTTCGTCCTTGAGGGTGTCGTAGGCCTTCTGGTAGTCGACCGCGATCGAGTACCGGGTGCTGCCACCGGCCTGCGTGGTCAGCTTGATCTCGCCGCCCGCCTCGATCACCGGCAGGTGGTAGGTCGTGAAGACGGCCTGCTGGTAGACGATGTCGTGGAAGCCCAGCACGGTCGTCGTGAACTCGTCGTCGACCTCGCGGTCGAGCTTCACCCACGGCCTGTCGGCCGGCAGCCCGAAGACGTCGGCGGGCAGCCGCACGAACGCGGTGTCCTTCGTGGTCGAGACCAGCCTGAGCTCCACGGCGTCGCCGTCGGTCTGCACGGGACGTTTGGTGGTCGCGTCCATCGCCGGGACCTCGCCGCCCACCCGCACGCTCCCCGACGCCGGCGACCGGCCCGAGGTGCCGGCCAGCGGCGGGTCGATCGTGAACCGGTAGGAGCCCTTGTCCTGCACGGACTTCCGCACCGCCGCCACGAGACCGGGGACGTCGCGGTGCTGGGGGCCGTCGGTGTCGCTCGCGGGTTCGGACGAGGAGCAGGCGGTCAGCGCCAGCGCGGCGATGATCGCGGTGGCCGCGAGTTTCATCGGGCGATTGTTACACCAATTGGGTGAGGTCAGCGTCCGTTCCCGCAGGTGGCCGATCAAGAGGAGCAGAATCTTCGGGCATGGCTGAAGCGACTCCACAAACGGAGCAACCAGAGCTACATCGGGCAATCGGCCCGAAGCTGCTGCTGTTCTTCGTCGTCGGCGACATCCTCGGCACCGGTATCTACGCCCTCACCGGCAACGTGGCAGGCAAGATCGGCGGCGCTCTCTGGCTGCCCTTCCTGCTCGCGTTCGTGGTGGCGTTCCTGACCGCGTTCAGCTACCTGGAACTCGTCGGGAAGTACCCCAAAGCAGCAGGCGCGGCGCTGTACACGAACAGAGCGTTCAAGATCCACTTCTTGACGTTCATGGTCGCGTTCGCCGTCATGTGTTCGGGCATCACCTCGGCGTCGTCGGCGGCGCTGGCGTTCGGCCGCACGTACCTGCGGCAGCTGCTGGTGGAGTTCTTCGACGTGGCGCTCAGCCCCGAGTCGCTCGTCATCACCGGCATCGCGATCGTCTTCATCGCGGGCCTCGCGCTGGTCAACTTCCGCGGCGTCTCGGAGTCCGTCAAGGCCAACGTGGTCCTGACCTGCATCGAGCTGTCCGGCCTGCTCATCATCATCGCGATCGGCGCCTGGGCCGTGATCAACGGTGACGGCGAGCCCGGCAGGCTGACCGAGATCCACGTGCCGTCCGGCAGCAACGTGCTGCTCGCGGTCACCTCGGCGACGGCGCTCGCGTTCTTCGCGATGGTCGGGTTCGAGGACTCGGTCAACATGGCGGAGGAGTGCCGCAACCCGGTCAAGATCTTCCCGCGCGCGATGCTGTGGGGCATGGCCATCGCGGCCACGATCTACGTGCTGGTCGCGATCACGTCGTCGCTGCTGATCCCGTCCGACGAACTCGCGAAGGCGAGCAGCGGCGCGTTGCTGAAGGTCGTCACCGTCGGCGCGCCCGGCTTCCCGCTGTGGATCTTCGCGTTGATCGGCCTGCTCGCGGTCATCAACTCGGCGCTGATCAACATGCTGATGGCGTCCCGCCTGCTCTACGGCATGGCGAACGAGAAGATCATCCCGAAGTTCTTCGGCGCCGTGCACCCGTTCCGCCGCACGCCGTGGATCTCGATCGTCTTCACGACCGGCGTCGCGGTGATCCTGGTGTCCACAGCGGACATCGGCAAGCTCGGTGGCACGACGTCGTTGCTGCTGCTGATCGTCTTCGCCATCGTCAACGTCGCGTGCCTCGTGCTGCGGCGCGAACCGTCCGAGCACAAGCACTTCCGGGCGCCCACCTGGGCACCGGTGCTCGGCGCGATCACGTGCGCGTACCTCGCGATCCCGTGGACGTCGGGCCGTCCGTTCGACGACTACAAGATCGCGGGCTACCTGCTGCTCGCCGGTCTGGTGCTCTGGGGCATCAACCGCGTGCTGCACGGCAAGGTCGAGACGCACCCGGAGAACCTCGGCAAGTGAGGCCGCTCTAGTCGAGCAGGTGCTTCAGGAACCGGTCGGGATCGCCCAGGAAGTTGCGGGTGAGCCTGACCGGTTCCGCTGTGTCGTAGGAGATCTCGTCGATCGTGTCGGTGATCTCCAGGATCGTCGCGCCGGGCGCCGCGAGCAGGATCGGCGAGTGCGTGGCGATGATGAACTGCGAGCCCTCTGAAACGAGATCGTGCATGCGCTTCAGCACCGTCAGACAGCCTTTGACCGACAGCGCCGCCTCCGGCTCGTCGAGGACGTAGAGGCCGCGGCCGCCGAACCGGTGGTTCATCAGGTCGATGAAGCTCTCGCCGTGCGACCGCTCGTGCAACGACTTCCCGCCGTACGACGCGTGGATCCCCTCGCCGATGCGGTCGATCTCGGTGGCGACGTTGTAGAACGACTCGGCCCGGAGGAAGAACCCGGTGCGCGGTTTCCTGGTGCCCCAGCTCAGGATCAGCTGATCACCGAGCGACGACTCCGTGGCCTTGGTGGCGAACCGGAACGCCTGCGTGCCGCCCTCGGCGTTGAACCCGGCGGCCACCGCGATCGCCTCGACCAGCGTCGACTTGCCGGCCCCGTTGTCCCCGGTGAGGAACGTGACGGGGCTGCGGAAGTGCAGCGGGTGCTTGATCAGGTGCCGCACCACCGGCAACGTGAACGGGTACCGGTGCGTGTCGCTCGCCTGGTCGAGGCGGACCTGGTGGATGAACGTCACGCGAGCCGCGCCAACTCGACCGGGTCGTGGGCGCAGAAGACCTCCACCTCACCGGACTTCTTGAGCTCCTTAAGGCGTTCCACATTGGACAGCCGCTGCTCGCGGATCGTCTCGGTCTGCCGCGCGGTGAGCTTCAACGCGAAGATGTTGCTGGGCGGCGTCTCGATCTCGCCGCGGTAGAAGTAGGCGTCCCCGGCGTGCAACATCCACCCGTCACCCGACCGCACCGCAATGCCCGTGTGCCCGCGCGTGTGACCGATCAACGGCACCATGAGGATGTCGTCCGGCAGCCCGTCGACGTCCTTGACGGCCTCGAACCCGTTCCAGCCCTCACCCTCGGCCTTGTGCGTCCGGAAGTTCACCCCGTCCCGCTGGGCCTTCGGGTACCGGGCCTTCTCCTTGGTCCCCTTGGCCTGGGTGGCGGCGTCCAACTCCGCGTCCAGCACGTGCACGACCGCCTTGGGAAAGTCCCGCAACCCACCGGCGTGATCAAGATCGAGGTGCGTCAGCAGCACGTGCCGAACGTCGTCCGCCGTGTACCCGCGCTTCTCGACCTGGCTGATCGCCGTCTCGGTGATGTCGAGCACCGGCCGCAACAACGTGCGGCTCATCGGGTCGATCGTCCCCTTGGGGTTCGTCACCTCGTTCATCCCGAAGCCCGTGTCGACCAGCACCAACCCCTGGTCGGACTCGATCAGCAGGCAGTGCGCCACCAGCCCACCGGCCACCAGCGGAGGCCGGAACGTGGCGCAGTTGAGGTGATGAACCTTCATGGGCAAATCCTTTCGCCAGCCCCGTAGGCTTCAGCCTCATGTTGGGGATCTCGTACGAGGGTGCCACCGCAGTGATCACGACTGTAGGGGCGGGCCTGCGCTCCTTCGAGGTCGACAACGTCCCATATGTGGAGACATTCGGCGCCGACGAAAAACCCCCGATGAGCGCAGGCGCCGTCCTCGTCCCCTGGCCGAACCGAACCGCAGGCGCCACCTGGACGCTGGACGGCGTCCGGCAGGAGCTGGAGATCACCGAACCGGCCCGGGGCAACGCCATCCACGGCCTGGTCCGCCGCCGCCCGTGGTCGGTCCTCGAACACACCGGCTCCCTCGTGTCTCTGAGGGCCATGATCGAGCCCCAGCCGGGCTGGCCGGCGGCCCTGGACGTCACCGTCTCCTACGCCCTCGACGACAACGGCCTGACCGTCACCCACGGCGTGACGAACGTGGGCGACGTCCGCACCCCCTTCGGCGTGGGCACCCACCCGTACCCGCGAGCAGGCAACGCCACCACCGACTCGTGCACCCTCACCCTGGCCGCCACCACGGTCCTCCCGCTGGACACCGACCGCATGGTCCCGTCCGGCCCGGCCACCCCGGTGGAGGGCACGCAGTTCGACTTCCGCGAGGGCCGCCCGCTGGAGGGCGTGAAGCTGGACACGCCGTTCGGCGGCTGCGAGCCCTCGGCCGACGGCCTGATCCACCACACGCTCATGGCCGAGGACGGCGGCGTGGAGGTGTGGGCGGACCCGGCGTTCCGCTGGGTGCAGGTCTACACGCCGGACTCCTACCCGAACCGGGGCCGCGCGGTGGCCGTGGAGCCGATGACGTGCCCGCCGGACGCGCTCAACTCGGGCGTGGACCTGATCTGGATCTCGCCGGGGGAGTCGTGGGGCGCACGGTGGGGCATCCGCCCGCTGAGCTGAGCGCAAGGCAGCCAAGAGTCAGGCAACCAATGGCTTGAGGAGAACGAAGCCGCAGGCCAGGCTGAGCGAGCGCGCGGATCGCGACGGCGCAGCCGAGCCCACCCAAGACCCAACGGCAATGCCGCAGGCGAGCCGTCAGTCTTGGCTGCATCGGCTAGCCGGTGTGGTGACGTGCCTGCCCAACTCAGCCACGCTGCAAGGAGATTGAGGCTTGACTTTGGGTGCGAGGTGCTACGACTTGTGGCTCGGCCGGGCGCTTTTCAGCCCGGCCTTTCCGGTCCGTGAAGCGCCTCGCAAGGGTCCCGAAGTCAAGCCCCAATCTCTATCGTCGCGAAGCGGCGATGACTCGACCCGTCCCGTCCCGGTCTGCACCAAACCGCAACCACCACCAAAGGTGACGTACCGGGTGGCCGACCGCCCCCAAAACCGTTAGCGTCGCTAACCATGAACCTAGCGATCACCGGCGGCTACGTGGTCCCAGTCGACGGAGCCCCCATCGAAGGCGGCACCGTCCTCATCCAGGACGGCAAGATCGCCGCAGTCGGCAAGGACGTCGACATCCCGCACGGCACCAAAACGGTCGACGCCGACGGATCCTGGGTCCTCCCGGGCTTCGTGGAGGCCCACGCCCACATGGGCGTGCATGAGGAAGCCGAAGGCTGGGCCGGCCAGGACACCAACGAGATGACCGACCCGGTAGGCGCCAGAATGCGCGCCCTGGACGCCATCAACCCGGCTGACCTGGGCTTCGCGGACGCCCTCAGCGGCGGCGTCACCACCGCGGTGATCAAGCCGGGCTCGGGCAACCCCATCGGCGGCCAGACGGTGGCGCTCAAGTGCTGGGGCCGCACCGTGGACGAGATGCTCGTGCGGGAACCGGTCAGCGTGAAGAGCGCGCTGGGCGAGAACCCCAAGCGCGTCTACGGCGAGAAGGGCAAGCTTCCCGCCACCCGCCAGGGCGTGGCAGCGGTCATCCGCGACGAGCTCACCAAGGCTCAGGACTACCTCGCCAAGAAGGCCGAGGCGGAGAAGGACGGCAAGGCGTTCGACCGCAACCCGACGCTGGAGGTCCTCGGCAAGGTCCTCACCGGCGAACTGCCGTGGTGCCAGCACGCCCACCGCGCCGATGACATCGCCACGGCCATCCGCCTCTCGGAGGAGTTCGGCTACAAGCTGATCATCAACCATGGCACCGAAGGCCACCTGATCGCGGACGTCATCGCGGAGAAGCAGATCCCGGTGATCATCGGCCCGCTGTTCACCAGTCGGTCCAAAGTGGAGCTTCGCCACCGCGGTCTGCGCAACCCCGGCATCCTCGCCAGGGCGGGCGTGGAGCTCGCGATCATGACCGACCACCCGGTCGTCCCGATCCACTTCCTGGTCCACCAGGCCACCCTGGCGGTCAAGGAAGGCCTCGACCCCGACACCGCACTGAAGTCCATCACCACCAACCCCGCCAGGATCATGGGACTCGACGATCGGGTCGGCTCGCTGAAGCCGGGCCTGGACGGCGACGTGGTGATCTGGTCGGGCGACCCGCTCGACGTGATGAGCCGCGCGCTGCACGTTTTCGTGCAGGGCCGCGAGGTCTACACGTGGAACGAGGAAAAGGGTGAAGGGGCCGTCGCCGACCCCTTCTACCGCGAGGCGAACGCGGGCTAACGCAGGCCGCGGCCGATCACGAGGCGCTGGATCTGGTTGGTGCCCTCGAAGATCTGCAACACCTTGGCCTCGCGCATGTACCGCTCGACCGGGAAGTCACGCGTGTACCCGGCGCCGCCGAGCACCTGCACGGCGTCGGTCGTCACCTTCATCGCCGCGTCCGTGGCGATGAGCTTGGCGATCGACGCCTGCTGTCGGAACGGCAACCCGCGGTCCCGGCGACGAGCCGCGGACACATAGGTCGCCCGAGCGGATTCCACGGCCGCGGCCATGTCGGCGAGCAGGAACTCGAGGCCCTGGAACTCGATGATCGGACGGCCGAACTGCGTGCGCGTCTTGGCGTACGCCACGGCCTCGTCGAGAGCGGCCTGAGCCAGACCCACGGCACAGGCGGCAATCCCCAACCGCCCGGAGTCCAAAGCGGACAGTGCGATCTTCAGCCCGTCGCCCTCGTTGCCGATCAACCGGTCCGCCCCGAACCGCACGTCGTCGAAAGCCAGCTGCGCGGTGATCGAGCCGGTGAGGCCCATCTTGCGTTCGGGCGTGGCGGCCACGAGACCGGAAGTCTCGCCCGGCGCGAGGAAGCACGAGATGCCGCGACCGGCGTCAGGGGACGTGCGGGCCATCAGCGTGTAGAAGTCGGCGGCGCCGGCGTGCGTGATCCACGCCTTGGTGCCGTTCACGACGTATTCGGAGCCCTTGCGGACGGCGCGGGTCGCCATGGCGGCCGGGTCGGAGCCCGCCTGCACCTCGGACAGGGCGTAGCCGCCGAGCAGGTCGCCTTCGAGCATCTCCGGGAGCCAGCGTTCCTGCTGTTCACGGGTGCCGAAGGTGGCCAGGCCGTAGCAGGACATGACGTGCACGGAGAGGCCCACGGCGACCGTCATCCACGCGGACGCGACCTCTTCCAACGCCTGGAGGTACACCTCGTAGGGCTGCTCGCCGCCGCCGAACTCCTCGGCGTACGGCAGGCCCAGCAGGCCCGACCTGCCCAACAGGCGGAACGCGTCGCGGGGGAACTTCTCGTTCTCCTCGGCGTCCGCCGCGTGGGGCTTCAGTTCGTCCCGCGCGATCTCCCTGACCAGCGCGATCAGGTCCTCGGCCTCTTGGGTGGGGAGCAGCCGCTCGGCGGGCATCGTCGACCTCCGGTGGTGTACTGGTAGCTGTACTCTAGTGCGTTGTGCAGTACAGCAGCCAGTGAATGTGGCAAGGTCCTCATATGACGCGGGCTCTCACGCAGCGGCAGGCTGAGCTGCTCACCCGGTTGGAGGCGTTGTTCCTCACCGAGGGCTTCGGGCATCTCACGCTGGACGACATCGCGGGCAGGCTGCACTGCTCGAAATCCACGCTGTACGCGCTCGCCGGCAGCAAGGAACAGCTCGCGGTCCGGGTCGTCGGCCGGTACTTCAAGGGCGCCGCCGAACGCATCGAGAAGCGCATCGCGGGCCTCAACGACGTGCGCAAACGCATCGGCAGCTACCTCGCGGGGGCCGCGGAGGAGCTGAACAAGGCGTCGGCGGCGTTCATCGCGGACGTGTCCGACTTCCCTCCGACGAGGGCCACCTACGAACGCAACGCGCGCGCTGCGGCCGAGCGCATCAAGGCGTTCATTCAGGACGGTGTCGAACGGCACGTGTTCCGCGAGGTGCACGCCACGCTGTTCGCCGAGATGGCCGGGCTGCTCATCGAGGGCATCCAGACCGGGGTCCTCACGAAGCGGGCAGGCGTTTCGGACGCCGAGGCGTTCACTGCTCTGGGCGAACTGTTGTTGGATGGGCTCCAGAGGAACGGGGTCTCCCAGAAGGAGTAGAGCGCGTGATCGTGGTTGCTGGTGAGGCTCTGGTCGACATGGTGCCCGTGGGGGAAGACGAGCTCGCCCCCTTGGCCCCGAAGCTGGGTGGCGGTCCCTACAACGTCGCCGTGGCGCTGGGACGGCTGGACGTGCCGACGGCGTTCCTGTCGCGGGTGTCGACCGACCACTTCGGAGAGCAGCTGGTCAAGCGGCTGCACGGCTCGAACGTGACGACGGAACTGGTCCAACGTGGACCGGAGAACACCACGCTCGCCGTCGTAGGCCTCGCGGACGACGGCAGCGCGCGCTACGCGTTCTACGTCGACGGCACGGCGGACAGGCTCGTCGAGGACCCCGGACCGTTGCCCGAACAGGCGAAGGCCGTGTCGTTCGGCACGCTCAGCCTCGTCCTCGAACCCGGCGCCTCGGTCTACGAGACGGTGCTGCGGCGCGAGAGCAAGCGCTTGCTCACGGCGCTCGACCCCAACATCCGGGCGGGCCTCATCGACGATCCGGGCGCCTACCGCGCGCGGTTCCGGTCGTGGCTGCCCGACGTCGGCCTGCTCAAGCTCTCGGTCGAGGACGCCCAGTGGCTCGCCGAAGAAGACGACGTGATCGAGATCGCAAGGACGTGGATTTCACAGGGACCGGCCGCCGTCGTCCTGACGAAAGGTGGCGACGGTCTGTCAGTGATCACGGCCACCGGACAGGTCGACGTGCCACCCGTGAAGGTGGACGTGGTCGACACGATCGGGGCGGGCGACACGGTGCAAGGTGCCCTGCTCGCGTGGTTGCACGACCACGACTCCTTGTCAGCCGAGAAGATCCGCGGCCTCAGTGACGAGGAATGGACCACCGCATTGACGTACGCCGGTGCGGCCGCCGCGATCACATGTTCCCGCGCGGGTGCCGAACCGCCCTTTGCGAGCGAACTCACCGCCGCGTTGGGTGGATAAAACGGAGGATCGGACTACCGTGGGGTAGCCGCGCTAGAAACTGGCATTACGGATGTGATGCCGGTCCCATCTCACAGAATCGGTTCACACCGCTGCTGCGAGGCGGGCCTTCCGCCGACTAGCGTGGGTGGACTTGAAGACTCAGATCCCAACGGGGTGGTCCGAGACGACGGCAGGCCCAGCGTGGCCTGCCGCCACCCCGTCCGAGCGTTGAGAGGGACTTGAATGCCCGACGCGACGACTGCGCCGACCGACCCACAGACCGTCGCGCTGCGCCACGGGGACGCAGAGCTCGAGATGAAGGTGGTGCGGGCGTCCGAAGGCGCGTCCGGCATCGATCTCGGCAAGCTGCTGTCGACCACCGGTCTGGTAACCCTGGACACCGGTTTCGTCAACACGGCCTCCTGCTCCTCCGAGATCACCTACATCGACGGTGACGCCGGAATTCTGCGTTACCGCGGGTACCCGATCGAGCAGTTGGCCGCGCGCTCCAACTTCGCCGAGGTCAGCTACCTCCTGATCTACGGCGAGCTGCCGACCGCCGCGCAGCTCGAGGACTTCAACAAGAAGATCAGCAGGCACACGCTGCTGCACGAGGACCTCAAGCGCTTCTTCGACGGCTTCCCGCGCGACGCGCACCCGATGCCGGTGCTGTCGTCCGCGGTCTCCGCGCTGTCGACCTTCTACCAGGACTCGCTGTCGCCGTTCGACGCGAACCAGGTGGAGATCTCCACGATCCGCCTTCTCGCCAAGCTGCCGACCATCGCGGCCTACGCGTACAAGAAGTCGGTCGGCCAGCCGTTCCTCTACCCGGACAACTCGCTTGGCCTGGTGGAGAACTTCCTGCGCATGACGTTCGGCTTCCCGGCCGAGGCCTACGACCTCGACCCGGACCTGGTCCGCGCGCTCGACCTGCTCTTCATCCTGCACGCCGACCACGAGCAGAACTGCTCCACGTCGACCGTGCGCCTGGTCGGCTCTTCCGAGGCGAACCTCTTCGCCTCGATCTCCGCGGGCATCAACGCCCTGTTCGGCCCGCTGCACGGCGGCGCGAACAGCGCGGTGCTGGAGATGCTGGAGAAGATCAAGAACGACGGCGGCGACGTGCAGTCGTTCGTCAACAAGGTGAAGAACAAGGAGGACGGCGTCCGCCTGATGGGCTTCGGCCACCGGGTCTACAAGAACTACGACCCGCGCGCCGCGATCATCAAGAAGACCGCCGACGAGATCCTCGGCAAGCTCGGCGCCGACGACCAGCTGCTCGACATCGCGAAGCAGCTGGAAGAGGCCGCCCTGAGCGACGACTACTTCATCTCCCGCAAGCTCTACCCGAACGTGGACTTCTACACGGGTCTGATCTACCGGGCGATGGGCTTCCCGACGAAGTTCTTCACCGTCCTGTTCGCGCTCGGCCGTCTCCCCGGCTGGATCGCGCACTGGCGCGAGATGATCAACGACCCGGCCACCAAGATCGGCCGCCCGCGGCAGATCTACACCGGCCCGACCGAGCGCGACTTCATCGCGATGGAAAACCGCTGATCACGGGCTAGTTCTTCTGGCAAGCTGAGGGCGCGTCACCCCACCGGGTGGCGCGCCTTTCGCGTGAACGGGGGATGGTGTGCCGGAGAAGCTGAAGCGGCTGCCGCCGAGGTCGCCCATCATGCAGAGCCGTCCCGCTCGCTTTAGCGTCGAAGGGTGAGTTCTTCCCCGTCACTCGTCTGGTTCCGCCGGGATTTGCGGACATCCGATCATCCCGCCATTCTCGCCGCAGCTGAAAGATCTCCTCGATCACTCGCGTTGTTCGTTCTCGACGACCGGTTGCTGAAACCGTCAGGACAGCCGCGAATCGATTTCCTGCACAGCTGTTTGCACGCCCTGAACGACGAACTCGGCGGCAGGCTGATGGTCGTCCACGGCGATCCGGTGAAGACGGTGCCGCGCATCGCCAAGGAGATCGGCGCGGAAAGCGTCCACATCTCCGCGGATTACGCGCCGTACGGTCGCAAACGCGATGAGGCCGTCGAGGAAGCGTTGGGGGACGTCGAACTCGTCCGCTCCGGCTCGCCCTACGCCGTCGCGCCCGGCCGGGTCCGCAAGCAGGACGGCACGCCGTTCAAGGTTTTCACGCCGTTCCGCAACGCCTGGCTGGAGCACGGCTGGCGCAAGCCCGCGGACACCGACGCGTCCACTCTGGACTGGATCAAACCGGACCACAGCACGAAAATCCCCCAGGCAAAGGAAAAGCTCCCGGACGCGCAAGCCCTCTGGGAGGAGTTCCGCGACGAACGCCTGCAGGACTACGACACCACCCGCGACCGCCCGGACATGGACGCGACCAGTCGCATGTCCGCGTTCCTGCGGTGGGGCGTCCTGCACCCCCGCACGCTGCTCCAGGACTGTGACGGAACGTATCGCAGTGAGCTCGCCTGGCGGGAGTTCTACGCCGACGTGCTGTGGCACAAGCCCGAGACCGCGCGCGAGAACTACGACCGCAAGTTCGACCGCATGGAACTCGACGACGACAAGGAGCTCTTCGAGGCCTGGAAGGAAGGCCGCACGGGGTTCCCGATCGTCGACGCCGGCATGAGGCAGCTCAAGCAAGAGGGCTTCATGCACAACCGGGTGCGTATGATCGTGGCCAGCTTCCTGGTCAAGGACCTGCACCTGCCGTGGTGGTGGGGCGCGCGGCACTTCATGCACCACCTGATCGACGGCGACATCGCCTCGAACCAGCACAACTGGCAGTGGGTCGCGGGCTGCGGCACGGACGCGGCGCCGTTCTTCCGCGTCTTCAACCCGACCACGCAGGCCAAGAAGTTCGACCCGGACGGTGTGTACGTCAAGAGGTACGCACCGGACTCCCACACGATCACGCCGATCGTGGACCACGCGGTCGAACGCCAGATCGCGCTCGACCGCTACCAGGCGATCAAGTCCTGAGCGCCTCGCGGAGCTTGACGCGAGCGCCGGTCCGCAGCACGGCGTTCGCGTAGACCTTGCCGCCCAGCCACGTGATCGCCGCGATGGCCAGCAACGCCAGCGCCACGGCGAGCAGCACCTGCCACGTCGGCGCGACGCCCAAAGCCATCCGGCCCGGCATCAGGATCGGGGCGAACGGCGGCAGCAGCGACAGGACGGTGACCGTGGAGCCGGACGGGTTGCCGATCATCAGGTTGATGCCGGCCACGAACGCCACGATGATCGTCATGCTGATCGGCGTCAGCACCGACTGGAGCTCCTCCTGCCGCGACACCAGGGACGCGGCGGCCGCGAACACCGTGGCGTACAGGAAGAAGCCGAGCAGGTACCAGAGCACGCCGGTCAGCAGGACCGCGCCGCCGAACGCGCTCACGTCGATCACGTCGAACGCCGACGACAGCCCGAGGCCGACCGTCGAGATCACCAGCAGCTGCAACAGGCCGACCGCGCCGAGGCCGATCACCTTGCCCAGCAACAACTGCCACGGCCGCAGCGTCGCGAGCAGGAGCTCCACGACCCGGCTGGACTTCTCCTCGACCACGCCCTGCGCGACCATCGTCCCGTAGACCAGCAACGAGTAGTACAGCAGCGCGGCCACGATCAACCCGATCGCGAGGCGCTGACCTCGTTGCGGGTCCACGGGTTCCAGCGCGGTGACGTCCACGGTCACCTTCGCGAGGTTCTGCGCGATCTCCTGCGGCGTCGTGGTGCCCGTCTCCGCGAGCTGCGCGATCAGCACCTGCTGGCGCACCACGTCGTTCAGTGCCGTCGTCAGCACCTGGTCGCCGGAGTCCTTGACGATCATCCGGAGCACCGGTGGCGCACCGGTCACCAGCGCGTCCAGCGAGCCGTCGCGGACCTGCGCCTCGGGGTCGCCGCCGGCCGTGACGTCACGCGTCTCCAGGTCGATGCCGAACGCCTTCGCCTTGTCCTTCAACGGATCGGCGAGCTGCGTCGCCTGCCCGGAAAGACCGACGACACTGCGCTGCTGGTCATCGAACAGGACGGACTGGAGCACCACGTACCCCGCGAGCACGGCGATGATCACCGCGGTGCCGATGAGGAACGATCTGGTGCGCACCTTGGTCACGAACTCGCGCTTCGCCACCAGTGAGACCGCACGGGCCGACGTCATTCAGTCCTGCCCTCGGTGGTCACGACGTTGCGGAACAGCTCGGTCAGCGACGGGCGCTGCCGGGAGAACTCGTGCACGGGACCGGCGGCGAGCGCCGCGTGCAGCACGACCTGGTCGTCCACGCCGTCGACGAGGTCGAGGACGCACCGCGTCCCGTTCCTCTCGATCACCCGCACACCCTCCAGCGTGGCAGCCCAGTCGGTCGTTGGCGACTCCACCACGAGGCGAGGTGTGCCACCCGACCGGAGTTCATCCACCGTTCCGCTCGCGACCATCGAACCGGCACTCACGATGCCGACCCGGTCGCACAGCCGTTCCACCAGGTCGAGCTGGTGGCTGGAGAACACCACCGGCACGCCCGCGGACGCCTTCTCGCGCAGCACCTGGCTCATCACGTCCACCGCGACCGGGTCGAGGCCGGAGAACGGCTCGTCGAGCACCAGCACGTCCGGCTCGTGCACCAGCGCGGCGGCCAGCTGGACGCGCTGCTGGTTGCCGAGGCTGAGCCGCTGCACCTCGTCGGAGCGGCGGTCACGCAGGCCGAGGCGCGCGATCCAGTTCTCCGCGTTCGTGTGGGCCTCGTTGGTGCCCATGCCGTGCAGCTCGGCCAGGTAGACCAGCTGGTCGAGCACCCTCATCCGGGGGTACAGCCCGCGCTCCTCCGGCATGTAGCCGATGCGGCGCCGGGTGTCGAGGTCGACGGCTCTGCCGTTCCACCGCACCTCGCCGGAGTCGGCCGCGAGCACGCCCAGCGCGATGCGCATGGCCGTGGTCTTCCCGGCGCCGTTGCTGCCGACGAATCCGAAGAGCTCGCCGGCGCGCACGTCGAAAGACATGTCCCGCAGGGCGACGACCTCCCCGTAGCGCTTGGAGATCCGGTCGATCTCCAGCACTCCCTCAGGCACGGTGAACCCCTTCGTTAGTCCGGATGGCGGTAATCGGACTGAAAGTATCGGTGAGCAGGGAACGAGTGAAACGATACGGGCGTCTACGGCGAATCGAACGAACGACCAATTCACTCAACGGGGGTGACCATGCAGCCCATTGACCCGGATCAGTGGCTCAAGCAGTACGGGGCCAAGATCGAGCAGGCCAAGCAGCACGCCGAACAGGCCCGCGACCAGCTCGGTGGTGTGGGAGGCAGCGCCAGCTCGCCAGACGGCCTGATCACGGTGACAGTTAACGCGACAGGCGTGCTGACCGATCTCCAGATCAAGCCGGAAGCACGCGGCATGGACCCCAGCGAGATCGCCTCCGCAGTGCTCACGGCCTCGACGAAGGCCCAGCGGGACGCCTCCGGGCGAGTGGTGCAGATCATGACGGACTTCGTCGGGGACAGCCCGGCCCTCGAGTTCGTGAAGGCGCAGATGCCGAACGGATACAAGGGCGACGGAACCGACGAGGACGAACCGAAGTCGGAGTTGGAGCGCAAGGACGTGCGGCCCGACGACGAGTACTTCACCAACCCGCCCGACGTCATGGCCTGAGTGCAGGAGGGGGTTAGGCATGCAGCAGCACTTCAACATCGACCTGGACGAGCTGAGAACCCACGCCGCGAACGTGGACCGGCTCATGGAACGGATGCGCAAGGCCACCGAGACGTGTGATCCGGGTGCCCTCACCACTGAGGCGTTCGGCATCTTCCTCGGGTTCCTGGCGTCGAAGGTCCTCCAGGAGGCGGGCCTGTCGCAGGACATGCTCGGCAAGGCCGCGAACTCGCTGATGGACATGGGCAGCGGGCTCAAGAAGACCGTTGAGCAGTACGAGCAGGTCGACCTCGACAACATGTTCGGCTTCAAGGGAGGCCGGGGATGAACGCCCCTGCGACGCAGTCCAGCGGTGACACCGCGCAGCTGTTCAACAACGTCTCGAACGCTTACAAGTCCATCGAGAGCGGCGACTGGGTCAGCGGCGGCCTGGGCATCGCGAACGCCGCCATGAGCATGGTCGGCAACGGCTCGAACCCCCTCAGCGGCTTCCTCTCCGCGGGCTTCAGCTGGGCCATCCAGCACGTCGACTTCCTGCGCGAACCGTTCGACATCCTGCTCGGCAGCCCCGAGTCCATCGCCAAGATGTCCGAGTCGTTCAAGAACGCGGGCAAGCAGGTCAAGGACATCGCGACCGAGTACGAGAAGATCTGCGTCTCGCAGACCCGCGAGTGGCAGGGCAAGGCGGCCGACGGCTACCGCGCCGCCGCCAAGCGGCACGCGACCGGCCTCGAGACCCTCGCGAAGTCCGTCGACGGCATCTCGGGCGCGGTCAAGGGCGCCGGTGAGCTCGTCGGCACCGTCCGCAAGATGATCATGGACCTGATCAGCCAGGCCGTGTCCGACATGGTCATGAAGATCATCCAGTGGCTCGCGGCGTCGTTCCTGACGTTCGGCGCGGCCATCGCGGGCGCGATCGCGGACATCGTCACGACCGCGGTCAACTACGCGAAGAAGCTCTCCGACTTCCTGCAGAAGCTCGTCGGCTCCGTGCAGAAGCTGCTGAAGCTGATCCAGTCCGTCTCGCAGATCGCCAAGGCCGCCGAGTCGATCATCGACGCGATCTCGTCGATGGCGAACCAGGGCAAGGGCGGTGGCGGCGGTGGTTCGGTCCGCAACACCTCGGGTGGCTTCGACGGCATCCGCGGCGGCGACCAGGACCGTGCCTCGACCGGTGCGGGCGGCACCTTCACGAGCGGAGCGGGCGGCGGCTACAACGGCGGCCCGCTGACCGCCGGTGACGGTGTCGCCAACGTCCGTCCTGGCTACCAAGGCGGCAACACCGACGGCTACCAGGGCCCGTACCCGGGCACCGGCGCGGGTGCCGGAACGGGCGGGCGCCCGCCGGCCTACACGCCTCCTCCGGGTGGCCAGGGCGGCTACACCGGCGGCAACGCGGGTGGTTCGGGCTCGGGCGGCGTGTCCGGCCCCGGCTACGTCCCGCCGGGCGGCGGTGCCGGCTCGGGTGCGGGCACGTCCGGCCCCGGCCGTTGGGTGCCCGGTCACTGGGAGCCCGACACGACGACGACCGCCGGTGGCAACACCGGCACCAAGGTGCCGTCGATCGGTGCCCCGACCACGCCGAACTCCGACTGGTACCGGCCGACGACCACCGACCACGCCGCGACGGCGTCGGCGGGTGGCGGCGGCGGTGGCGGTGGTGCCGGCAAGGGCATGGGCGGCGGCGGAGGTGGCGGCATGCCCGCCGGCTTCGGTGGCGGCCCGGCCGGTGGCGGCGGTGCCGGTGGTACCTCGGCCACGCAGTTCGGTGGCGCGGCCGGTGTCATGGCGTCCGGTAGCGGTGCGGCCGGTGCCGCTCCTGCTGCCGCGGCTGGTGCCGCGGGCAAGGGTGGCCCCGGTGGCGGCATGGGCGGCGGCATGATGGGTGGTGCCCCGATGGCCGGTGCGGGTGGCCAGCAGGGCGGCAGCAACGAGCACAAGCGGAAGGTGCGGATCGAGGGCGAGTCCCTGGTCGAGCCGCCCAAGGCCGCGAAGCCGGTCATCGGCGAGTGATCCTGTTGTTCTCGCACTGCCTGTTCGTGCACTGACAGTTCTTGCGCTGATTTTCGGCGGGGCGTCCCTTCGGTGGGGCGCCCCGCTTTTGCGCGTTCTAGGCGTTGGCCAGGAGGTTCGCGATCTCCGGTTCGGCCTTGGCGCGGTCCTGCGGCACCAGGCCGGTGCGGGTGCGGCGGTCGAGGACGTCGTCGGTGGTGAGCGCGCCCTC
This sequence comes from Lentzea sp. JNUCC 0626, assembly GCF_043632865.1. Lineage (NCBI taxonomy): Bacteria > Bacillati > Actinomycetota > Actinomycetes > Pseudonocardiales > Pseudonocardiaceae > Lentzea > Lentzea sp. JNUCC 0626. Next base: position 6,562,823 of record NZ_CP171635.1, on the reverse strand, counting down.
GTGGCGGATCGCGTGCAGGACGTCGGCCTCGGTGATGCCCGGTGCGATCGGCGTGGTCGGGTGCGGGCTGTCGTCCACCAGGCGGATGTCCTTGGTGCGGCAGGGGATCTGCGTGATCTGCGTGGCGTTGACCGCGTCCTCCGCCATCTTGCGGTACGTGGTGAGCTTGCCGCCGACGATCGTGATCACGCCGTTCGGTGCTTTGAGCGTGGCGTGGTGGCGGGAGAGGTCTGCTGTCGTGCCTTCGGCTTCCAGCAGCGGGCGCAGGCCGGCGTAGCTGCCGATCACGTCCTTCTGGGTGAGTTCTCGTTGCAGGAAGCGGGAAGCCGTGTCGAGGAGGAAGTCCACATCGGACTGCGGTACCTGCGGCACGTCCGGGATTTCGTCCACCGGTTCGTCGGTCAGGCCCAGGTAGGCGCGGCCGTTGCGTTGGGGGAGCAGGAAGGCGTAGCGGTTGCGTTCGCCGGGGACCGGGATGGTGAGCGCGGTGCCGGTGATTCCTGTTTTGTGCGCGTCGAGCACCAGGTGTGAGCCTCGGGACGGGCGCAGGGTGACCGGGGCCAGCGTGCCCGCCCAGACACCCGTCGCGTTGATCACCGCCCTGGCCTTGATGGTGATCGTTGTGCCGGTGAGCGTGTCTTCTGCCTCGGCGCCGTCGCCGTGCAGAGTAAGGACTTTGGCTCTCGTGATGATCTTCGCACCGTGGCCTGCGGCCGTTCTGGCCAGTGCCACGACGAGTTTGGCGTCGTCGATCAGTTGGCCGTCGTAGCTGAGCAGGCCGCCGGTGAGCTTCTGCGGGTCGAGGCCGGGGACGAGCGCGTGGGCCTCGTGCCGGGAGATCCTGCGCGGCGGGGGCAGGACGTCGGCGGGGGTGCGGGCGGCGACGCGCAGGGCGTTGCCGGCGCGGAAGCCCGACATGACGAAGTGCCCCGCGGTGCCGTGCAGGGGGAACAGCATCGGCAACGTGCGGGTCAGGTGCGGCGCGGTCCTGGTCATCAGGACGCCGCGCTCGACCGCGCTCTCGTGCGCGAGCCGCACGTCGCCCTTGGCGAGATACCGCAGGCCGCCGTGCACGAGCTTGCTGGACCACCGCGAGGTCCCGAACGCCAGGTCGTGCGCCTCCAGCAGCACGGTCTTGAGGCCTCTGGACGCCGCGTCCAACGCGACCCCCGCGCCCGTGACGCCGCCGCCGATGACGAGGACGTCGGCGACTTCCCGTTGTGCTGCCTCGAGGTCCTGCGCGCGCCTGGTGGCGTTCAGGGACGTGTTCACGGCTTCAGAGCTCCGTCCAGTTGCTTCGCGAGTTCGTCCAGCAGGGCGCCGAAGTCGAGCCCGGAGGTGGCGGGCCTGGTGCTGAGCACCATCGACTGCGTGCTGAGCAGCACGACCCTGGCCTGCGTCTTGGCGTCCCCGAACCGGATGGAGCCGTCGAGGTGGCCCGCCTCGATCTGGGCGACGAGGAACTGCTCGACCAGCCGTTGCGTGCTGCCCAGCCGGTCGGTCAGGTACGGCAGCATCAGGTCGGCGTCGAGTTGGAGGACCCGTTGCATCAGCGGGTTGGCCTCCAGCAACCGGATGGCGTCCACCGCGCGGTGCACCAGTTGCCTGCGGGCGTTGCCCGGGGTGCCGGTCTGTTCGACCTGCTCCAGGATCGCGGCGAACTCCCTGGTCATCAGGGCCCTGACCAGGTGGTCCACGTCCGGGTAGCGGCGGTAGAGGGTCATCCGGCTCACGCTGGCGCGCTTGGCCACGTCGGTGAGGGTCGTCCGGCGCACCCCCACCTCCAGAACACACTCACGGGTGGCGTCGAGCAGGGCGTCGTGGGTGTGACGTTGAGACGTCATATGTAACACTGTAGCAGTGACTCGCGCCCGATGGACCTCCGAAACCGTGCCGCTGCCCGCTCACGCACTGGCCTGGCTGAGCCAGCGCGTTGGCCTGGGGGAGCCGTTTGCGGAGGTGCCTCCGGCCGTGCCCGACTCGGCCCTGTCAGCCGACGCCTTCACGGCGTTGGAGGCGGTGTGCACGGTGTCTGTCGACGCCGAGGATCGCCTGGGACGCGCCGGCGGGCTGTCGTACCTCGACCTGATCGGGCGTCGCGGCCACGGCGTGCCCGCGGTGCCGGACGCCGTCGTGTCGCCTGGGTCGCACGACGAGGTCGCGGAGGTGCTGCGGGTCTGCGTCGAGTACGACGTGGCCGTGGTGCCGTTCGGCGGCGGAACGTCGGTGGTCGGCGGGGTTGAGGCGTTGCGCGGGGACAAGGCCGCTGTGGTGGCGCTGGACCTGGCCGGGTTGTCGCGGCTCGTGTCCGTGGACCCGGTTTCGCGGGTGGCGGTCCTGGAAGCCGGGGTCACCGGGCCCGAGGCCGAGAAGTTGTTGGGGGAGCACGGGTTCACGCTTGGACACGTGCCGCAGTCGTTCGAGCGGGCGACCATTGGCGGGTTCGCCGCCACCCGGTCCGCCGGCCAGGCCTCATCCGGGTACGGGCGGTTCGAGGACATGGTCGAGTCGGTTCGGGTGGCCACGCCCGTCGGGGACTGGGTCGCCGGTGCTGCTCCTGCTTCGGCTGCCGGGCCGGACCTGAAGCAGCTGGTGTTGGGGTCCGAGGGGCTGTTCGGGGTGATCACCGAGGTGTCCGTGCGGGTTCGGCCTGTGCCTGTTTCGCCTCGGTACGAAGGCTTTGTGGTGGACGGGTGGGAGGCCGGGGTCGCGCTGGTGCGCGATCTGGCTCAGGCCGGAGCGTTGGCCGACATCACCCGTCTGTCCGATGTGGACGAGACCGAGGTCGCTCTGGAACTGGCCGGGGGCAAGGCCGACATCGTGAAGAAGTACCTGCGGGTTCGCCGGGTCTCCCAGCCCTGTCTGGTGATCCTGGGGTGGGAGACCCGGGATCGGCTCACCACGCTGAAGGTGTTGCGGCGGCACAAGGTCGTGCGGCTTGGGCGGGCTATGGGGGAGTCTTGGCTGCATGGGCGGTTCAACGGGCCTCGGCAGCGGGACGCCCTGCTGGACGCCGGGGTGTGCGTGGAGACGTTGGAGACCGCGACCCACTGGTCTTCGGTATCCGAGCTGCGTGACGCGGTGCGCGAGGCGGTGGTCGGAGAGCTCGGGAATCCCGTGGTGATGTGCCACGTGTCGCACGCCTATGAGACCGGGGCTTCGCTCTACTTCACCGTTCTGGTGCCTCGGGATGCTGCGGATCCTGTTGGGCAGTGGGCGAAAGCCAAGATCGCTGCCTCCGATGCACTCACCCGGTTCGGCACGATCACCCATCACCATGCTGTTGGGCGGGATCATTTGCCTTGGTTGGAGAAGGAGATCGGGTCGGTCGGGGTTTCTGTGTTGCGGGCTGTCAAGGCTCAACTTGATCCGACCGGGATTTTGAACCCTGGGAAGCTTGTCTGAGGCCGCCTGGTTCGGTGGGGTCCCGTCACGTGACGGGACCCCACCGCCGGGAGCGTTCGCTCAGAACTTCACCAGCATCTTGCCGGTGTTCTCGCCCCTCAGCATTCCCAGGAACGCCGCCGGTGCCTGGCGGGCGCCGCCCTCGATCACCGTCTCGGAGTACTTGAGTTCGCCCGAGGCGATCCAGGCTGCTACTTCCTTGATGAACTGCGGCTGCAACGCCTTGTGGTCTCCCACCAGCATGCCGCGCAGCGTGAGGCGCTTCGCCAGGATCTGGATCATGTTGCCCGGGCCCGTCGGCTTCACGGAGTCGTTGTACTGCGAGATGGCGCCGCACATGGTGATCCGGCCGTTCAGCTTCATGACCTCGATGGCTGCTTCGAGGTGTTCGCCGCCCACGTTGTCGAAGTAGACGTCGATGCCGTCGGGGGCCGCTTCGGCCAGCTGCTTGAGGACCGGGCCGTCCTTGTAGTTGAAGGCGGCATCGAAGCCCAGTTCCTCGGTCAGGTACTTGACCTTGTCGGCTGAGCCCGCGGAGCCGATCACGCGGGCTGCGCCCTTGAGGCGGGCGATCTGGCCCACGATCTGGCCCACGGCGCCTGCTGCGCCGGAGACGAAGACGGTGTCGCCCGGCTTGAACTCCGCCGTGGCGAGGAGGCCCGCGTAGGCGGTCAGGCCCGGCATGCCCAGGACGCCGAGGTACGTGGAGAGCGGGGCGAGGTTGCCGTCGACCTTCACGGCGTGGGCGGCGTTCACGACGGCGTAGTCGCGCCAGCCGAGGCCGTGCAGGACGTGGTCGCCGACAGCGAAGTCAGGGGAGTTGGAGGTGACCACCTCGCCCACCGCGCCGCCGTCGAGGGGGGCGCCCACCTGGAACGGCGGGACGTAGGACTTGACGTCGTTCATGCGGCCTCGCATGTACGGGTCGACGCTCATGACCACGTTGCGCACGAGGATCTGGCCGTCGCCCGGGGTGGGGACTTCGACCTCGGCGATCTCGAAGTTCTCGTCGGTCGGCCAGCCGGACGGGCGGGAGGCCAGGCGGACTTCGAGTGCGGTGCTGGTCATGATCGGACCATCTCCCTCGTGGGTTGCGGATCAGTTATCCGTTTCAACCGGCTGGTGGGTCTGACTGTTCCGCACTGTGACTCAGACCGCAGGAAGAAGAGTGGTGACGTCTCGGTACTCGAAGCCCAGTTTGCGGTAAACGGCGATGGCAGCGGCGTTGTGGTTCTCGACGAAGAGCGCGCAGCAGCCGTACAAGGTGAGCAGGGACGACGTCACGAACTGGCAGATGCGCTGGCCCAGGCCCTGGTTGGCGTGGGAGGGGTGGACGGCTACGCCCATCATGAAGCCGACGTCTGCGGACGACCAGGCTTCTGCTGCGGTGGCCACCAGTTCGTCGTCGACGTGGACGCCTGCCCAGCGGGTCACGCCCTTTTCGCCTGGCCACGCCCACGAGTCCGGGTTCGCGGTGCGCAGGAGGGGTTCGACCGCGTCCAGGGAGGTGAGCCAGGAGGCGTCGGAGGGCAGGTCCAGGGTGCCGGTGCGGTCCATCCAGCCGAACGGCTTGTCCTCGATCCACGGGGTTGGCATCAGCGGCTCCACGACGGAGGCCAGCTGGCGTTCCATCAGCGGGCGCAGGTCGACGCCACGGCCGTGTGCGGCTAACAGAGAGGCGACGCCCTCTGCCGGGCCCGACAAGACCAGGCGGCGGCGTCGCGTCAGGCATGGGGCGTGTACGGCCACCGCGCCGTTGTGTTCCCAGGCGGCACCGCCGGCCGACAGTGCCTGGGCTGCCCAGCGGACCAACGGGTCCGTGCTGGCGTCCTGCACGTCGGCGGGGGTGCGTAAGCGGCGCACTCAGTCCTTCTGCTTGCGGCGCAGCAGGGTTCGCTTCTGCAGCGACTCCTCGAGTTCCTGGTAGGCGAGGTCCATCGCGCGGTTGTACTCGCCCTGCGGGCGGGGTGGGACCGACTCGTCCGGCTGCGGGGGCGTGACCATTTGGAGCCAGCGTTCGTTCCAGAGCTGCTCGACGGCCGCCTCCCAGTGCAGCGCGGCGCCCATCCGCACGACCCGCTCGCGATCGCGCACCTCGGCGATCTCGTGCTGGGTCGCCGCGATCCGCTCGGCGAGTTCGGTGCACCTCACCTCGTCCAGCTTGCGCTGGCGGGCCGCCGCGTCGGTGGCGATGGCGATGATCTCCTTGTAGCGCTCAACGGCGGAGATCGTCGGCACCTCGATCACCTCCTCGCTCTGACGTTGCGATGGGACCGACTCGAACATCGAGGTCATCATCGGGTTCATCACGCTTCTCCTGTGTCGAACGGGATGATCACTTGCGGTCGCGAGTGCTCGAACCTGTCGAAGAACAGGCCGCGGCGTGGCCTCGGCGACCACGACATCACCTGCTCCGGTCCGAGCGACAGCAGTTCCTTGCCCTGGACGTCGAACGCCACCCAGGCGCCGATGTCGTCGTACACGCCGGGCGGGAGGCTCGCCTTCAGCCTCGTCACGCCGCGCCACCAGCCCAGCACGTGCGTGCGGTTCTCCGGGCCGTGCTTCAGCACCGTGCGCAGACTGTCCACACCGGACGTTCGCGTCGTCGGATCCTTCTGCTCCAGCAACGTCTGCGCGGCGTCGACGCCGTACAGCACCAGGTAGTGCGGCTTCAACGGCGCGTCGGCCTGACCCGTGTTGATCGCCTGCAGCCGGGCCGCGGTCTCGGTGAGCACGTCCTTGATGCGGTCGATCTGAATCACTTCCGCATCATGCCCGTCGTTGTTCAGGCGTTTCATCAGATGCAACGCCGAGGGCATCGCTTCCTCGACCAGGCAGGCCAGCGTGAACACCGCCTCGTGCGGGTGGTGCTGCCTGCCCAGTGACGCGGCCGCTCCGCCGAGCACCGCGGCCGCGTCCTGGACCACGGAGCCGATCACCGCGATGTTGCGGCCCGGCGTGCGGGCGAACCGCACCCGTGCCGCGCTGCCCGCGACGTCGATCACCTGTCCGAGAAGCACGGTAGGCGATGCGTCGCCGGGCCGCAGATCGAGGAAGTCCGGCGTCGCGTCGAGCAGCGGGATCTTGCTGCCGTCGAACAGGCCCGGCGCCTGGCCGGGTTCGCGCCGCCACAGCTCGTTCTGCAGGAAGTCCATGGTGCCCTTGGACGTCGAGTCCGGGACGCGGCAGATCTCGTTGCCGGGCTTGACGCCCGACTCGTGGTTGATCACCGCGTGCCAGCGGGGGAGTTCGACGGCGGCGTCGTTCTGCGGCTCCGCCAGCACCCGGCGGGCCTTGGGCAGCGCGATGCGGACCGTGAACTGCTCGAAGATCGCCGACTTGCCCCAGAAGCCCTCGATGCCCGAGACGTCCTGCGACGACAACACGAGGTGGATGCCCTGCGAACGGCCGCGGCGCGCCACGTCCTCCAGCAGCTGCGTGGCGGCGGCGGTGACCTGGTCGCGTTCGCCGAACAGGTACTGGAACTCGTCGATCACCGCGATGATCCGCGGCCAGCGGCCGGACGGGTCCTCGGAGCGCAGGTCCTGCAGCTTGGTGACCTCGTGCTGCTTGGCCGCGTCCGCCCGGCGGCGCATCTCGTCGGACAGGAACCTCAGCAGCGCCACGCCGAACTCGCGGTCGGTGTTGACGTTCACGCCGACCAGGCGTGCGTGCGGCAGCCACGACGGGTCCTTGCGGCCCGGCGCGAACTGCGCGAACGACACGCCTTCCTTGAAGTCCAACAGGTACAGCTCGAGTTCATCGGGCGAATAGCGCGCACACAACGAACCGAGCATCGCGTAGAGGAAGTTCGTCTTACCAGAACCGGAAGGCCCGCCGATCAACGCGTGCGGCGACGTGTCGCCGAGCTGCACGCAGACCTGCTCGCCGTCGTCGAAACCAACGGGTGCAACGACTCCGGCCGCCGAGTTCTCCGTCCACGGCCGGTCCGGCAGCAGATCGCCGAACGAGCCCATGCGCGACCGGCGTTCCTCGCGCTTCTCCGCGATGGCCGCACAGGCCCGCGGCACCAACGTCCGCGGCAGCGCGGGATCCAGCGTCACCGTCACGGCCTTGCCGGTCATCGTGCAGGTCGCGGAACCGTCGCCGCGCAACGACACCGTCTCGACCGGCGAGTTGATCGTGATCGGGATGTCGACGATGAACAGCTGCACGCCGCACGCCAAACCGTTGCGCGCCACGCGTTGCAGCTGCTGTTGCTGGTCTTCCTTCAACGCCCTGCGGTTGCCGAACAGCACGGCGATCCGCCACGGCTCGGTCCGCCGGCCCTCACCGCTGACCGCACGAACGGTCAGGTGGCCGTCGACGAGAACCTTGGTGTGCACCTGGCGGATGTGCTCGGACAGCTCGTCCAGCAGCTCGTGCAGCCGCGCCGGGTCGTGCACCGTCAGCAGGTTCGCGCGGGTCAGCGGGTAGAGGCCCGGCAACGACCCGGTCAGCTGGCCGACGTCCCACACGTGCACGTGCACGAGACCGGGCTGGAAGTGCGAGAGCACGCGCAGCAGCAGCGACTCCACCAGGGTGTCCGCCTGCTGGCGACTGTCCGAAGTGGACGAGATGTGCAGGTGCGCCTGGTCCAGCAGCGGCACGGCCACGGGGAACGGGACGGGTTCGGGTGCCGACGTCACCACGCCGGTGCCGATCCGCCACAGCTCCGGCACGCCCTCGCTGCCGTCGTGCGTGCCGGGGTGGCCGAGCCACGACTCGTGCGGCTGCGACGCGGGCCCGGCCGCGACCGAGTTCACCAACTCGGTCAACAGGGCGGGGCCGGAGGAGCTCCACTCGTGGAACGACTGCTGCCAGTCGTAGCGGATCTGGTCGAGCCGCTCCTGGAACTGCGCCATCGACAACGGCGCCTGGCGCGGGTTCTTCACGCGCTTCTCGTCCACCGTCAGGAACGCGGTGACGTCGCGCAGGGCGACGTCCTGCAACGCCTTGTCGACGCCCATTCCACGTACGGTGAACTCGAACATGTCCTTGGCGTGTTCGGTGGCGAGCGCCCGGTGTTCGCGCGCCACGGAGCCCAGCGCGGCCGAAACGGCGCGCTGGAACTCCGCGAAGGCGTTCTCGATCTTCGCCCGCCGGTCGTCCCGCCTGCTCATCACAGCTCCACGGTGAGTCGTTGGATGCGCTCCAGGGTTCCCGCCATCAGCTCCAGCTGATCAGGAAATCTTTCCTTCGCGCGCACGAACTCGGGTGGAAGCAGTGATTCGTGGTGGTTCTCACTCGACTCGGCGAGGATGGTGACCGCCTCGTCGAGGTCCTCCTGCGCGGTGCGCACGTTGCGGTACGACTCCCGCAGGATCTCGCCCGCCTGCTCGAGCGCGGCACGAACCTCGCCGATGGACGCCATCAAAGCCTGCTGTTGATGCCCTCGGCCCCGGAGATGCCGGCGCCGAGGTAGTTCTGCAGTTCGCTCACGCCGGACACGACCTGGGCGAACTGGGCGTTCGTCGTCTCGACGTCCGCCTGCACGGAGCCCTGCGTGACACTTGTCAGCAGTTGCTGCGCGTCCTCGGCGAGCTCAGCCGCCTGTTGGAGGGCCGACTGGCTTTGAGCCGCCTTGTCGATCGCCTGGGCAATTGCGGCACGGACCTCTTCGATGCTGGCCATGTCGGCTCCCGAACCCTCCGGAACAAGATGGTCTGACGACCACCCTTAGTAGAGATTGTGCCCAGATTTTCACAGTTGAGAGCGAAGATCGGCTAACCGGGTGGATGCCTGAATCCACTCGAACGGGCCTTGATTTAATGATCAGTTGAGCGCGCTGCTGGCCCCTTGCTCACGCGTGTCATGACTCTCACAATGCCTGCTACAGCCTGTCGTGGAGAACTGCCGACCGGCCGGGTGAATCAAGACCGCCTGCTGGGCGAGTTGTCACGCGGAGTGCCTGCACCGAACGGGTCATCTCCGGCCCACACCTCGACCATGACGCGTTCCGCGCCCGGCACGAGCTTGCTGATCAAGGCCGGTTCGTCCAGCACGGTCCAGGCCGTCGGGGGCTCGCACGCCACCCGCGGCGTCGGGAAGTCGTCACCCAGTCCGCGCACGAAGGTGCGAACGGCCCGCGCGAGGGCCGCGGCGACGTTGTGGGTGGCCTTCTCGGTGCTCGGCCGCGTGATGACGACGGCCCAGCAGTTCGGTTCCTCGTCGGAGCAGTCGCGGGCGTCCACGATCTGGGCACCCGCACGGGTGAGAAGCGCGTCGCACGCGGCGCGCGCCTGGTGCTCGTCCGCCGCCTCGACCACCACGGTGATCAGCAGCACGAGGTCGTCTTGGTCCATGGCACCCGAAATGGTGTCAGATGACCTTTCGGGCGAACTCCAGCACCTGGGTGACTGCCTCGCCGTCGCTCAGCAGACCGTCGACGACGTGCTCCTCGAACGCCGGTCCGCGGACGCGATCGGTGCCCGCGCGGGTGTCGGAGATCGGCACGATCTCGTCGTCCGACCCGTGCAGCCACAACGTCGGCAGGTCGCCCAGCGAGGGACCGAAGCTGACCTCGTCCATGAGGTCCGCGAGATCGGCGGACGCGCCGTCCCACATGCCGAGCACGGGGGAGATCAACACGAGCGCGGCGAGCCCGGAGTGCGTCTGCGCGAACCGAACCGCGGCGGGGGCGCCGGTGAAGTGTCCAATGAGGACAACGGGCCGGTCGGCGGCTTTCACCACCGCCTCGATGTTCTCGGTGACGGTCGTGGGCACACCGGCCGAGCGCAACGACAGGGCGATGCGCTCGCCGTGCGGCAGCACGGCGAGCCATCCAGGTGCGTCCATCTACGAAGCGTAGAAGGCGCTGATCTCGATCCGGCCACCGGAACACACGGGGCCAAGCGTCCACGGCACGGTGAGCGGTGCCGTCTCGTCAGGTGGAATCGCCGCGGCCTTCGAGGCCTCCGGCTGGCACGGCCCCTCGACGGGTTCGTCGCCCGACGGCACGACGCCCCAATGGAGGTTCGCCGACGCCTTGCCGCCCGGTGCGAGCGTCATCTGGACGGGCCCGGGGTCGGCCTTGCGCTCCAGCTTCGTCGGCACCGCGCCGGAGGCGTTCTCCAGCTGGAAACCGCTGTAGCCGCTGAGCGTGCACGGCATCGTGCTGGAGTTCGTGACGACGAACTTGCCGTACCGGTTGCCGGCACCGGCGTCCGTGGGCGCGACTTCGCCCTTCAGGACCGTGGAGTCGCATCGCTTCACGGCGGGAACCGCCGAGTTGCCCGCGGGTGCGGTGGTCGTGGACGACGCGGTCGACGACGGTGGCGTCGAGGTCGGCAACGTCTGTGCCGAGCCGCTGCCCGAGGTTCTCTCGCCGCAGGCCGTCACGGAAGCGAGCACCAGCAGTCCGAGTCCGCAGCCGATCAACCGTCGATTCATGGGTGCACCTCCTACCACCGAAGGATGTGCCCAAATATCAACTAGTCCACACAACGTGCCGGAAATTCACCGGATCTGGTGGACGTCCCATCCGTCCGGAAGTTCCGACATGCCCTGCACCTCGGCGGTCCAGATGTACGTCCAGGCGATGCGCCCGTCCGGCAGCACGACGCGCACGCGGCGGTAGTCGTCGCCCTCGTACTCGTCGAGCATCGGCAGCGAGTCCTCAGGCGACTTCAGCCGCAGCACGTGCCCCGGCACCCCGAGCCCCGAACCGGGCCGCAGCGCCGGGTAGCCCAGGCCGGTGTCGAACAACGTGCCGGGCAGATGGGTCTCCTCGGTCTCGACGACGTGCGGCTCCATCAGGTGCCAAGCGCTTGCGCCGGGCTTCAGCGTCCCGTACACGAAGAGCAGCTCGGGCCAGTCGTCCGCCGACGGGTCCCCGTGGATCTCGGTCACGTCCAGTCCGTCGTTCATGACAGGCCTCTCGCCCAGCACGCGCGCACCACGTTGCGACACGTCCGCGCACCGGACCATACGGCCGTTGAAGAGCACCGGCATCCGCTTCTTGGAACCCGCCGTGTACGCCAGAACGCTGTCGATGACGCCACCGTTGTAGAGCACCACACGGCCGGTGTGAACACGCACGAGCCGATACCGCAGCCCGCGCCCCTCGCACCGGTCGAGCACCCGCAGCTGCTCGGGCGTCGCGAACCAGATGGAGTGCTCCTCCACCACGCCGGGCGCACCGGCCAACGTCGCCGGACGCTGCCCGTCGCGCATCCGCAGTCCCGCGGCCCAGACAGCAGAAAGGCCCTCGCACCGTGCGCGAAGCACGACAGCGGGGCCCTCAAGTCCGAGCTCTTCACGAAGCCAAGTCAGCTTGCTCGGGTTCGCATTACTTCCATACCCCAGCACCGGCATTCGGCCGGCCAACGGCGGCTCACCATGGTCAGCCAGCCATTGGTCTAGATCGATGTTCTCCGGCTCAACACGCCACCCCGACTCCATCGTGAGGTCCGGGCGCACTGGCCAGCCGGTTTCGTCGACGTGGACGAAACAGTGGTCTGGACGAGTACCCGGATAGGGCTCAGCCGGATGGCTTTCGTCGGTGAACGGTTGGGCCATTGGTCCATAATGCCAGTCCCAGGGCCCAGATCGCGCCCCCTAATCGTGACCCATCCGATCTCTATCCCGCGAAACCAGGGTTCAAGTGAGAACTTTCACTGCGCAATCGGGTGACTGACCCGATCTCTGACCCGTGAGTCTCCGGTCAGCCTCAGGACTCGTCATAGGTCAGCTGCGCGTCAGCGACCTCGACCTGGTGCGCGGCGATCCACTCGGCCAGCGCCACGAGGTGCGAAGCGGCCCCCTTGCCCAGCGGCGTGAGTGTGTACTCGACGTGCGGCGGAATGACCGGCAGCACCTCCCGGTGCACGAACCCGTCCCGCTCCAACGTCCGCAACGTCTGCGTCAACATCTTCTCGCTGGCCAACGCCAGTTCCCGCTTGAGCGCGCTGAACCGCCAAGCCTCGCCGTCCGACAGCGCCTGGAGCACCAGCACACCCCATCGGCTTGTGACGTGCTCCATGATGGCCCGCTCAGGACACATGATGACCTGCATGCTCACCTCCGCGTAAGTACCCAACTCCAAAGTGGGTACTTTCCAAAAGTTAGCACTTTCCGCAACCTGGGGACATGACGATCCTCATCACCGGAGCCACCGGCCAACTCGGCAACGCAGCAGTCCGCCACACCCTCAACCGCACCACCGAGCCGGTGATCGTCTCGGTCCGCACCCCGTCCAACTTCACCCTCGACAACGTCGAGGTCCGCCAGGGCGACTTCAACGTCCCCGAGACCCTGAACTTCCGCGGCGCCGACAAGCTCCTGCTCGTCTCGGCAGACGACCACGACACCGCCACCCGCATCCAGCAGCACAAGAACGCCATCGCCAAGGCCGTCGAACACAACGTGGGCCACATCTTCTACACAAGCCTCACCGACGCCACCACGTCCCCGTCCCTGGCCGCCGAGGTCCACAAGGCCACCGAAGAGGCCATCAAGGCCACCGGCATTCCTTACACGTTCCTGCGCAACGGCATGTACCACGAGAACTACCTCGGCGCCCTGGCCCAGGACACCGTCGCCATCTCCACCAAGGACGGCCGAGTGGCCAGCGCCGCGAGGGAAGACTTCGCCGAGGCCGCCGCCGTAGCCCTCACCACCCCGGGCCACGAGAACCAGACCTACGAGCTCACCGGCTCGACGAGCTGGTCGTTCCCCGAACTGGCAGGCGACAAGTTCCAGGACGTGACCGACGACGACTTGATTTCCGCAGGCGTCCCGGCCTTCCTCGTGGACTTCTTCAAGAACATCCGCATCGGCACCTTCGCCGAGGTGCGCCCGGACCTCGAAAAGCTCCTGGGCCGCCCGACCACCCCGATCAAGGTCGGCTGACGCACGCGCGCGCACCCAACCGCACTCGCCAACGCACGCCAACCACCGTCTTGGCCTGGCGCGCGCACGCAACCGGCGGTCACCAACGCACGCCAACCACCTACGAGTCCTGGCGTGGCGAAGCGAAGCGAGCCCGAACGGGCTGCTACCAGGTTGGGAACCGGTAGCACCCCGTTCATGGCGATTGGGGCTTGACTTTGGGTGCGAGGTGCTACCACTTGTGGCTCGGCCGGGCGCTTTTCAGCCCGGCCTTTCCGGTCCGACCAGCGCCTCGCAAGGGCCCCGAAGTCAAGCCCCAATCGCAACCCGCTCTACGTCACGACCCGCGCAAGCACCCTCGCAACCGCAGCCCAACCAACAGAACGCAACCCACCCCGCTGGAACGCAACAGATCGCACGCAACCGGACCCCAACAGCTCAGTTGAACTCCGGATGCGCCTCCGGATGCGCGTCCCACCACTTCCGGTACTCCGGATTCCGGTCCAACACCGACCGATAAGCCTCAGCCGCACAAGCAAAAACCTCATGCGCCCGCCCAGCCACCGGCGAATCCCGCCGCATAGCCACAAAGATGTCCGTCATCAACGGCATCCCCCGCAACCGCCGGATCACAATCCCCTCCCCACTCCGGGAAGGCGCGGCAGCAAACGAAACACACCCCCCAGCCACCAGCCCCCGAGCCATCCCGGCCTCCCCGGTGTGATGCGTCAACCGAGGCACGAACCCGGCATCAGCACAGACCTGGAACATCTGCGTTCGCGAACCGATGTGCTGAGGCGGCGGCGTAACCCAGTCCCGATCAGCCAACGAAGCCAGATCCACCTCGTCGAACACAGCCAACGGATCCGTCTCCGGCAACGCCACGAACGCCGGCTCGGTCACCAGCTTCCGCAGCTCGATCCCGGCCAGATCCCGAGCGTGCATCCCGTCGAAGAACTCGAACAACGCGACGTGGACCTGCCCACCCTCCAGCATGTCCACGATCTCGGCGGAGGAAGGCCGAACCTCGGCCCGCACGTCGGAGTTCAACGCCTGCAACCCCGACACGAGCGAAGCGAAGTACAGGATCGGCACCGACCCGACCACCAACGGCCCGCGCCGGTCAGAAGACCGCGTGTTGGCCATCAGCTGGGCCATCTCGTCCAGCACGAGCCGCGCGGTCCCCAGCACGCGCCGCCCCAGATCGGTGGGCACGCACCCGCTGCGGGTCCGGTCGAACAGCTGGCCTCCGACCAGCCGCTCCACCGTCCGCAGTTGCGCGGACAGCGCCGGTTGGGTGAGGCCGAGGCGCGTGGCGGCCTTGGTGACGCTGCCTTCCTCGGCGATGGTCCGTACCGCGCGGAGGTGGCGGAGCTCCAGCTCGGGCATAAAGACCTTCTATCCCCCTTCTGAATGCGCCACCACCCTTCGATCGGGGCATAGTGGCTTCGATCGATCTTCCGGCCCGGCGCTTGCGGCAGCGCTCAACGGGTCCGGTGCGGGAGGGTGCGCACCCCTCGGTTCGACGCTGCTGTCACGTACCCTGCGCTGCGGGGCAGCGGCGTCGAGCCCAAGGAAAACCGATAGAGACCCGAAGAACCCTGAAGAAGCCGAAGAGCCAGGGGGAAACCTAGGGGATCACGACGGCCGCGCCCGTCACCGACACCCGGCGATCCTTCCGTGTCGCGTCGACCTCGAGCCGCGACGGCCGCCCCATGTCCTCGCCCTGCGAGATCACGAACTTCTGCGGCCCTTCAAGATCCCGCAGGTATCCGCCGAACGCCGCAGCGGCAGCCCCGGTCGCGGCATCCTCGACCACCCCACCCACGGGGAACGGGTCGCGCGCGTGCACCACACCGTCAGGCGCACGCCAGAACAGATGCACAGTCGTCAGGTCGTGCGCCAACATCAGATCGCGCAACGCGTCGAAGTCGTAGGACAACGAACGCAACTGATCGCGGTCCTGCAACGGCACCACCAGATGCC
Source organism: Lentzea sp. JNUCC 0626 (assembly GCF_043632865.1). NCBI lineage: Bacteria > Bacillati > Actinomycetota > Actinomycetes > Pseudonocardiales > Pseudonocardiaceae > Lentzea > Lentzea sp. JNUCC 0626. The sequence continues at coordinate 6,547,601 of NZ_CP171635.1, read as the reverse complement.
GCGCCCCACCAAAGGCGACGTGTACCGGCAACGAGCCGATCTCCTTGTACCCCAACGCCTCCAACGCCCCAGCCACCAACGCGGGATCAGCCGGCTCAGAACGGGTCGGCACGCTGGTCAGCGTCGCAGTCCCATCAGAAGTAGCAACACTGATCTCCCCAGCCGCGGTGTGGAACGTGAACGGCCCATCCCCAAGACGTTCGGCCAACGCCACGGAGGTCGCGATCGTCGCGTGCCCGCAGAACGGCACCTCGGCCACCGGGCTGAAGTACCGGACGTCGAATTCCCGAGGCCCGCGCGGAAACACGAACGCCGTCTCCGAGTACCCGACGCGCGCCGCGATGCCGAGCATCTCGGCCTCGCTCAGCTCGGACGCGTCCAGCACCACCCCGGCGGGATTCCCGCCGGCCGGGTCGGAGGAGAACGCGCTGTACCGAAGCACACCCTTGTCGCTCATACCCCGCTCCAACGCGAAGCAGTGCTGAAGCCTTCCATCGATGATCTTGCTGGTGAAGTACCGCAACCCGGCCTTCTCCAGCACCCGCTGCGAGGCGAGGTTCCGCTCATCGGTCCCCGCGATCACCCGGTCGGCGATCGCCAGCGCCTTGTCCCGCAGCTCCACCGCGACCGAGGACGCGATCCCGCGCCCCCACCACGCGGGGTCGATCCAGTACCCGATCTCGATCTCCCCGAGATCCCCGTCGAGCATCTGCGCGAGCCCGACCACCTCGTCGTCCACGACGACGACGTGCAGCCCGAACCCGTGTTCCTCCCAGTGCTCCAACGCCTGCGCGTGCCGCAACGACACGTACTCGCCACTCCAGGGCATCCCGTTGCCGACGTAGACGGTCATCCGCGGATCGGAGGCCCATCGCAGCATGTAGCCGAAGTGCGAGTTCTCCCACCGCACGAGTTCCATGGGAGCCATCGTGCCTCAGGAGAACTGCGGCAGCAGGCCCTCACACGTGCGAACCACGATCTGGGCGGCTTTCCGGTGCTCGAAGGACGCGTGCACGTCCAACGCCTGGGCCTGCCAGCGCAGCAGGGCGTCCAGCAACGCCTCGCGCAGCTCACCGGCGTCGGCCTCGTACTCGAACCCGAGCCGGGCGGACGGCGCGACGCCCTCGGCCCCGACCAGCCGCAACGCCTCGGTCTGCAACTCGCCGGGCAGCTTCGTCCGGCCCGACTGCAACGCCGCCACCAGCCGGAGTTCGCGGAAGTCGTGTGCCGAGGCCACGACCCGTTCGAGGTCGGCCATCAGCTTGCGGGAGTTCTGCCGGGGCTCCATCCGGAACAGCACGTCGAGCGCCAGCAACGCCGACCGCGCCTTCAGGATCTCGCGCCGTTCGGAGAAGTGGACCGCGATCGAGTCCCGCAGCTCGCCGAGTCCGCTGCGCTGCACCAACTGGCCGGTCAGCTTCACCTGCGTGTCGAAGCCCTGCCGGATCAGCGCGGTGATCAGCCGGACGCCGAAGATCCCGAACCGCTCCAGCAACGCCTGCCGCACCGCGGGTTCCATGACCACCGGGAACTGCTCGCCGACGAACCGGTCGGCCGACAGCAGGTGGTCCTCGAGCTCCTCACGGCCCAGCGACGACAACGTCCGCAACGCCGCGAACTCGTCCTCTCGCAACGTCTTCGCCGCCACCGCGAGCAGCCCGGCGACCGAGACCACGTTCTGGCACAACGGTTGCACGGCCGGGTCACGCCGGTAGCGGCGGGCGATCTGCTTGGCCGAAGACAGCGCGTCGATCCGTCCGGCGCCGATCTCGTCGGCCCGCGCGAGCACCGCGACGGTGTGCACGGCGGCGGTCCGGGCGATCGGGTGGTCGTTGGCGGACTGGAGGAACTTCAGGTCCTCGTCCTGCACGTGCCGCATCAGGTACAGCAACGCGTCCGCGTCGCCGAGCACCTGCTCCGGGGTCGCCTCGGCGGGCGTGTCGATCAGCACGACGTCCCGCAACGTCCGCGCGGGCCAGTCGACGACGACCCGGTCGGACCTGTCGAACTGGCCGGTCTCCACGTGGTTGCGGCTGCCGCGCCGGCCGATCGCGACCTCGTGCGGCCGGCCGGGACCGGAGAACACGTGCGCTCGCGGTTCGGTGCCGCCGCGGTACCAGACGAACGCGCTCTGCGGCGTGAACTCGTCGCCGATCAACGCGTTGACGACGGTGGACTTGCCGATCCGCGACCGCCCGGCCACCGCGATCCGCACGGGCTCGGTGTAGCGCTCGACGTGCGAACGCAGCCAGGCCGTGGCGCGCGGGCTGTCGCGGTAGACGCCGAGCGCCTCCTGAAGCATCGACCAGACGACGCGGTCCAATGTCACGCGGTGAGCTCCATAGCGGGACCCCCGAGTGCCTGAACCCTCTTGTACAGCGTCACGAGCCGGTCCAGCTCCTTGCGCCCCTCGCGCAGCCGGCGCTCGCGTTCGGTCTGGTCGTCCTGCACCGCGCGCTTGGCGCTGCGGGCCGACTCGAGCAACGTCTCCTGCAGCTCCTCGGCGAGGGTGCTGAAGTGGTTGCGCAGCGACCGCTGGATGTGGCGGCCGGAGTCGCGGACGTCCTTGGAGAACTTCATGAAGAAGTCGTCCACGTGGCGTTGCGCGGCGGCCTTCGCGGCGGCCTGGCGACGCTTCAGCCGCTGGTCGGATTCGTCCAGAATGGACTTCCCACCGAACAGCGCGCCGGCGCCCAGCGAGATCACGTTGATCAGCGGCATACCGGCCAGCGAGGTCACCAGACCGAACATCAGCACGCCGCCGTACGAGCCGCGCAGACCCGTGAAGAGCTTCTGCGGCACCGAGAACGGCTCGATCTTCGGCTTCTCCAGCTTGCTCGCCGGCTCCAGCAGGTCGTCCGGCAGCACCGATCCGGGGATCAGGTCCTCGCGGTAGACGGGGAAGTTCCGCGCCACCTTGGCCGCGACCCACTCCGCGCGTTCCATCAACCAGGAGAAGTTCGTGGTGGCGGCCTCGTTGAGGTTGTCCTCGAGCCACTGCTCGAACTTGTCCCAGCCGATCGCGGGATCGGCCTCGTCGTAGGTCTTGTCGACCTCGCGCAGGATCTTGCGGGTCCGGTCGCGCAGGTCGTACTCGACGTCGGAGATCAGGTCGGCCATCTCGTCGTTCAGCACGTTCTGCCAGCGCGCCGAACGCCGGCGCAGCTCGTCGACGCGTCGCTGGGCTTCCTGCAACGTCGAGATCGTGGCGACGGTGTGGGACGAGTCGTGCGCCGTGAGTTCCTCGCGCAACGGCGTGACCAGCTGCGTGAGCGCGGACGACGCGACCATGGCCACGGCACGCCGGGCCAGCAGGTCGGCGCTCGCCACGATGTCGCTCTGCACGCACGTCACCAGCTCGGGGAACCCGGACTCGGTGTTGAGGCGCTGGTCGCCGGTCTTCGCCGCCCGCAGCCGCAGCGCCGAGGACACCGGGATGAGCTTCGCGCGGACACCGGCCCTCGCGAGCAGCGCCCGGTTGCGTTCCACGACGGCACGCCACGACGGCACGAGGTCGATCTTGGTGACGACCACCGTGACGTTCGGGCAGGCCTCCATGACCTTCTTGAGCAGCGTCATCTCCGCGGCCGTCAGCTCGCCGGTCGCGTCGGAGACCATCAGCACGGCGTCCGCCTGCATGAGCGTCGCGAACGTGCTGGCGGTGTGCGCGGACCGGGTGTCGCCGACGCCGGGGGTGTCGATCAGGACCAGGCCGCTGTCGAGCAACGCGCGCGGGATGCCGATCTCGGCCCGCAGGACGTGCTGCGCGGCCGCCTGTTTCGTCACCTGGTCGATCGGCACGGCGATGCGCTCGGTCGGGGTGTGGAAGATCGAGCCACCTGCGGACGCGTTGCGGACCAGCGCCGCCGACGGGGTGTCGGCGTGCTGGACGAAGGTCGGCACAGTCGTCGTGATGTCGTCGCCCACCGCGCAGACGGGGGCGTTGAGCAACGCGTTGACGAGCTGGCTCTTGCCTTGCTTGGACTCGCCGACGACGAGAACGCGCAACTTGGGGTCGAGTTGCTGTGCCCGCTTTTCGCGCAGCCGGGCCTCCAGATCGGGCCTCCGGTGCGTGACGCAGGCCCCGATCGTCTCGTCGAGCACGTCGAGCCAGGGCGGTGCCATCACCTGACTCATAGTGCCGTGTTCACCCCCTTGGGTGAAAGCCTCGAACGCAATACCGGTTTTGTTCGGGCGGATGGGGCAGTTCGGGAGGACGGTGACGTTGCTCACCGAGCAAGACGTGAACCGTTTTCAGACTTTTGTCAGGCGCCGAAACGGCTGAGACGACGAACCGGCCCTGTCTGGAAGAGACAGGGCCGGTCCGCGTGGGGGAGGGTGGCTCAGCCGAGCAGGCCCAGGTCCAGGTCGCCGACGACCGGGACGTTGTGCACCACGTCGGTGACGGTGCCGAGCACGTTGCCGACGCCGGCGGTGTCGCCGACCAGGCCGGTCGCGTGGCCGGTGAGGCCGGTGGCGGTGTCGACGACGCCCGTCGCGGTGCCGGTGACCTGCGCGATGGTGTCGTGCGTCTGCACGCCGAGGTCGCCGGTGGCGAGGTCGCCGAGGCCCGAGACGTTGACGGCGCCGAGGTTGGCGTCAGCGCCACCCAGCACGCCCAGCGCGTCGTGGGCGAGGCCCGTCACGCCGCCGAGCTGGCCGAGGACGCCGTCGAGGCCGGGAACCGTCGAGGTCACGCCGTCGAGGGGCGCGTCCGCGGTCGCGGTCGCGGTGTCGGCCACGTCGAGGACGGTGCCGGTCAGCGGGGACGCGGTCTGGTCGAGGACCGAGGTCACGTCGGTGACGGCGGAGAAGTCGCCGCCCAGACCCAGGCCGGCCGAGGTGAGCTCGCCGAGGGTGTTGTTGGCGAAGAGCAGGTTCATGCCGTCCGCGTCCACGGCGAGCACGCCGGCCGACGAGGTGTGCAGGTCGCTGAGGCTCACGCCCGACGAGGTCAGCTGCGACGCGACCGCCTGCAGCTGGCTGATGGCGCCGAGCGGGCCTTCGGCGAGCAGGTCGTCGGCCGGCAGGTTCAGGTCCAGGCTCTCGACGGTGGGCAGACCGTCGACGGCGGGGACGAGGTCCAGCACCAGCGGGATGACTTCCTGCACGTCGAGTGCGGTGATGTCAGCCAGGCCAGCCTGCTCCAGGGTGCCCTGGGCGTCGTTCGCGAACGCGGCCTTGAGGGACGGGTCGCTCAGGAGGTTGAGCACGAAGTCGTGGAGGTTGCTGGGCTGGGTCATCGAAGGAGCTCCTGTTGAGGCACGTCGTATCAATTGGGGTGTGCGGCCAGAAAGTTATGGGAATCAGGTTTGCGGCTGCATCGGGGATCACTCCCAGTCAATCCCCGTTCCCCAGACGGGTGACGCTCGTTGACCCCCTAGGGGATTAGGGGCCGCGCTTGAGCGTGTCTCGTTCACCCGTGTAGGTACTGGTCGCTGCTGCGAACAGGTGAGGAAGAGCTTTGGCGTACGTACTCGGAGTCGATGTCGGGACCACCCGCACGACGGCTGCCGTGTGCCGCCTCGACGGCGCCAGGGATGCCGAGATCGTCCTGGTGGTTCCGTCGTTGTTGCAGCTCACGGACGCGGGAACGTTCTCGGTGGGCGACCGCGGCGTGCCCGGCTGGAGTGCCTCCGGCTTCGCCCGCCGGGTGGGCGACGCGGTGCCGTTCTCGCTGGGCCCTGAGCTGTGCCCGGCCGAGGAGCTCACCGCGTTGCTGATCATGTGGGTGGTCGGCGAGGTCGTCGCCCGGGAGGGTGAACAGCCCCGTCACCTGGCGGTGAGCCACCCGGCCGGGTGGGGCCCCTATCGCCGGGGCCAGCTCTACGCCGCACTTCGGGCCGTCGGACTGCACGACGTGACGCTCGTGTCCGAGCCGTTGGCGGCCGCGGAGAACCACGCCGTGAGGGCCCGCGTGACGCCGAACGCGTCGCTCGCGGTGTTCTCGCTGGGCAGCCACGCGTTCTCCGCCTCCGTGGTCAAGCGTGCGCAGAACCGGACGTTCGAGCTGGTCAACCACGTCGACGGGGTCGACCACCACACCGGTGCCGACTTCGACGACCTGCTGCTCGGCCTCGTTCGCAGTCGGGCGGGCAAGGACGTTCCCGTGTCGGCCGCCGAGTGCGAGGCGGCGAAGCGGGCGTCCGGGCAGTCCGTGGTGGTCAGCGGGGTGGAGATCGGGCGCGAAGAGTTCGTCGACGAACTCCGTCCCGCCGTCGAGCACCTGGTCGGCACGTTCGTCCGCGCGGTCGGGGCGGTGCAGCCCGACGCCGTGCTGCTGATCGGCGGCGGTTGCCGGATGCCGGTGATCGGCGACGTGCTGTCGTCCACCGTCGACTGCCGCGTGCTGGCCGAGGCCGCGCCCGAGCACTCCGCCGCCAAGGGTCTCGCCGTCGCGGCGCGGCTCGTCCTGCTGGGCCCCGAGGTCGAACCCGAACCGCTCGAGACGTCGGTCCTGGTCCACACCCGTGAAGCTTCGCTGCGTTTCCCCGTCGGCGAGGTGCCGAGCCCCGACGACGACGAGTTCTCCGCTCCACCGCCCCGCCCGCCGGTGGACGTGTCCCCGCTGGAGCTGCCGCCGAGGAGGGTGAAGCGCGTGACGAGCGTGCTGAAGCCCGTCGGGCGCCGTTCGAGCTCCAGCTCCCGATCCCGAGATGATGATGAGGACGGCCGTTGAGCGTGACCACGCGAGCCAGGTTGGTGCTGGACGCCTCCGTGCGAGGCGTGCTCGACCGGATCAACGACGCGGAAGCGGGCACGAGCCTGCGCGTTGTCGTTGCGGCGCCTGGTGGTTACGGCAAGACAGCGCTGCTTTCGGAGATCACCAACCCTGCCGTGCGCGTCGTTGACGACGCGCACCTGCTGGATGATGCCGCTCTGCGCGCGCTGGCTGCCGAACCGCTGTTGGTGCTTGCTTACCGCCCTTGGCCACGTCAGGCAGTGCTGGCCGAGTTGGCCCGTGGCGCTGTCGTCGTGCCGTTGGCGCCGTTGACGCGCGATCAGGTCCGTGAGGTGCTGAACGCGCCAAAGCCCGTGGCGGACTTCGTGTTCGCACAGACCGGTGGCGTTCCTCTGTTCGTGGAACGCCTTGGGGCCGTGTCCGAGATTTCCGCCGAGGTGCTCGGTGCGTTCCGGGCCGACCTCGACTGGCTGGACCCGGACCTGCAGAAGTTCCTGCTGGCCGCCGAAGCCGGTGCGGCCCAGCGGCTGGATCTGCTGTCGGCGTTGCTGGACAAGGACTTCGACGAGGTCAGCGACATCATCGAGGCCGCCCGCGCGACCGGGTTGCTGGCCGAGGACGGAACGCTGCTGCCGCTCGCGAACCGCGCGGTCGGGGCGTTGACCAGGGCCGAGCGGCGGATCGCGGTGCGCCAGAAGCTGGCCCGGTTGCAGCTGGAACGCGGCGGGCCGGTGCTCGATCTGGTGCGGCCGTTGCTGGACACCGGGATCGGCGGGCCCGTTTTCGTCGCTGCCGCTCGGGAGGCGTTGTCGTCCGATCCCGCGCTGGCCGCACGGTTGTTCAAGGCCTCGACCGGGGGTGGCACGCCGTCCGCCGAGACCGCGGCCTCGTGGGCGACGGCGTCCGCGATGGCCGGGGACCTCGACGGTGCGTTGAGGCTCGCCGACCAGGTCATCAGCGTCCCGGACTCACCGCACCGGCGGACCGCGGCCGAGGTGGCGGCGGTCGCGCTGGCCCACCGCGGTCAGCTGGCGCGCAGCACCGAGCTGTTCCGGTGGGCCGCGACGCCGTACGCGTCGGCGTTCGCCGGCATCGGGTTGATCGGCACCGGGCACCTGTTCGAGGAGAACCCGCCGCAGCCGCCGACGATGCTGGGCGGCTCGGCTTCGTTGATGGTGCAGGGCGTTCGCCAGTCCGTCGTCGGTGCGGAGACCACCGCACTGTCCACTTTGGTGCGTGCTTCGTCGATGCTCGAACCGGCCGGGGGAGCGGTGCTGCTGCCGGACAGCCCCGCCGCGCTGGCCGCGTTGGTCGCGGTGCACTGCGGTGAGCCGAACGTGGCCGAGTCCGTGCTGGACAGGGCCGTCGAGACCGGCACCGGCGGCGTGCTGATGTCGGTGCGGCACCGGTTGTTGCAGGCCTGGCTGCACATGCTGCGCGGGAACCTGGCCGTGGCGCGCGAGACGCTGATGTCGGTGCGCGGGGCGTTCGAGCCGCGGGACTGGATCTTCGCGGTGGCGCTGGAGGTCGGCGTGGCGCGCCGCAACAGCGACCTCGCCACGTTGCGGCGCACCTGGGAACAGGCCTGCGAGGCCGTGCTGCGGCACCCCGTCGACCTGTTCAGCCTGTTGCCACTGGGGGAGTTCGCCGCAGCTGCGGCCCGGTTGCGCGACCAGGAACGGCTGAGGCCGCACCTCGCACAGGCCGCGGCTTTGCTGCGGTCGCTGGGAAATCCGCCGTTGTGGGCGACGCAGCTGCACTGGAGCCTGCTGCACGCGGCGATCATCGACGAGAACACCGCTGCCGCCGAGGAGCACGCCGCCGCGTTGAGCGCCGTGCGCGACCGCAGCCGGTACTGCGCGACCCTGTCCGCCGCCGCCGAGTGCTGGCTGGACGTCGTCGCCGGTGAGGTCGACGCCGATCGGGTCGAGGAGGCAGCGCGCGGCCTGCACGCCGTGGGGCTGTGGTGGGACGCGTCGAGGCTGGCCGGTCAGGCCGCGATCCGCACGGCCGACCGGCAGGCGATGGTCCGGCTGCTCGACTGCGCGCGGTTGTTGCAGGGACGGCCGGTGTCCGCGCGCCGGGCCGCCGAGGCCGACGTCGTTCCGATCGTGGAGGACGCCGGCAAGTTGAGCGACCGCGAACGCGAGGTCGCCCAGCTCGTGGTCGAGGGCATGACCTACAAGCAGGTCGGCGACCGGCTGTTCATCTCGGCCAAGACCGTCGAGCACCACATGGCCCGGATGCGGCAGCGGCTCGGCTCCACCTCGCGCTCGGACCTGCTGGCCCAGCTGCGGCACATCATCGGGTCCTGAGGCCCGTTCACCGTCGCCAACCCTCCGCTGACCGCCTGTCCCTCGATGGAGAGGTGAGGGTTTGGCGTGGTCATGAGAAAATTAGTTCGATCGTGCGCAAGGAAGCGGTAACGCTATGAGGCGGCTATACCCCCGTTGGGGGGAACGGGGCCGTGCAAGGGGACGGTGCGGGTTGCTGGCTGTAGGCTTCCGGACCGTTGCTCGCCGAGCAGGTCAGGTGGATCGATTTGCCGAGCCAGGACGACGCGAGACCGTCACGCCCGCGGGGCCGTGACGAGCTGGCGCGCGACTGGGCGCACAAGGTCAGCCGCACCGCGTACATCCCGTTGTCGGCCGCAAAGCTGACCGAGGAACTGCACGAACTGCTCAACGTCGTCGCCGAGGCGCTCACCGAGGAACCCGGCGTGGCGTCGCTGGTGGGCAGGCGGCTGGTCGAGATCCACTGCGTCGGCGCCGAAAGCCTCAGCGTCTCCAACGAGATCCTCGCCGAGTTCGTCGTGCAGGAGGGCGCGGACGCGTCGTCGGCCGCGCGGGTGATCGGCGCCATCTCCGCCGCGTACACGGCGGCCATCCAGGCGTTCGTGCTGGAGCAGCAGGAAAGCGTCAGCCAGGCGTTGCTGCGGGCGAACCGCGCCGTCCAGCTCGACCTCCAGGCCAGCGAGGAACGCTTCGAGGACATCTTCGCCCACTCGTCCACGGGCATCGCGATGGTGAGCCTCGACGGCGAACTCGTGCGCGCCAACGAGGCGTTGTGCACGATCCTGCGCCGCGAGGACGCCGACGGCATGACGCTGACGGACCTGATCGCCCCGGCCGACCTGCCGTTGATCAACGACGCCCTGGCCGGACTGCGCTACGGGCGGATGCGCCGGGTCGAGGAACGGCCGCGCCTCATCGACCGCGACGGTGAGCACTTCCGCGTGCTGCTCGCGGCCACCATGCAGAAGGACGCTGAGGACAACCCGCTGCACTACGTCGTGATGATCGACGACGACAGCCAGCTCACGTTGCTCGGCGGCCGCCTGCAGTACCAGTCGCTGCACGACGCCCTGACCGGCCTGCCGAACCGCCAGTACCTCACCACGCGGCTGGAATCGTTGCTGCACAGCGACATCGAGCACGGCGTGACGCTCTACCACCTCGACCTGGACGCGTTCGCGGTGATCACCGACGGTCTCGGCCGCGAGATCGGCGACAAGGTCCTCAAGCTCGTCGCCGAACGTCTGAGCTCGGTCTTCGCCAGCGAGAAGGCCATGGTCGCCCGCCTCGAAGGCGACGAGTTCGCCGTCCTGGTCGAGAACGGCCCGGAAACCCCGGACGTGGACACGACGATCCGGACGATCGAACACGAACTGGCCGAACCGGTCTACTTCGGCGACCAGGGCGTGGCCGTCTCCGCCACCATCGGCGTCCTGCCCCGCCTGCACCCCGGCGACCACCCGGCCGAGGTCCTGCGCGCGTCCGACATGACCCTGCGCCGCGCCAAGCGCAGCGGCCGCCGCCAGTGGGGCCTGCACGACGCCACCCAGGACAAGCGCGAGCAGGAGGAGTTCGCCCTCGCGGCCGTCATGCCCGGCGCCTGGGAGAGCGGCGAGATCGAGGTCGTCTTCAACCCGGTCATGCGCCTCGACGGCACCGCCCGCATCTGCGTGGAGGCCGAGCTCAACTGGCGCCACCGCGACGCGGGCCTGATCCCGCACGAGAAGTGCGTCTCGATGGCCGAACACACCGGCCTGATGCTCCCGCTCGGCGAGTGGATGCTCCGCACCGCGGCCGAAACCGCCTGCGCCTACGACGAGATGCTCGCCGTCTGCCTCACCGAGAGCATGGCCAACAGCCCGGACCTGGTCCGCGACGTCCGCAGGGTCCTCGCCGACACGGGCCTGCAGGCAGGCCGCCTGCTCCTCGGCTTCCCGGTGCACGTCCTCGCCTCCGAGGACAGCGAGGCCGCCGACAACCTGGACCTGTTGTCCGACATGGGAATCCACATCGGCGCCCGGGACTTCAAGGGCTCCACCGCCGAGATCGAACTGGTCCGCTCCCTGGGCGTGCGAGCCGTGCGCGTGAAGGGCCGCTGCCGGAAGCCGGACGACCTGGTCTCGCACGTGCTCAGCGACCTGATCGGTTTCGTCCACGAGGCGGGAGGCCTGGTGGTCGTCGACGCGATCGAGGACGCCGAGCAACGCGACTGGTGGACCGAACTGGGCGCCGACGCGGGTGTGGGCGCCGCCTTCTGCGGGGAACCGACTACGGAGTGGCCGCCTTCGGCCTGAGGTGCACCAGCACCAGCGCGAACCCGGCGATGGTCACTATCCGCAGGGCGGCCGTGATCCCGTTCCAGTCCTTCGACTGCCACATGGCGAACCACTCACCGCCGATCGTGATGAACCCGCCGAGGAACAACGCCACGATCATCATCAGCCCGGCGGACGCGAACTTCCGCGCGCTGTCCTCCTTGTCGCGGACGTAGGCGATCGTGCCGGCGGTGAGCAGCACCGCGGCGATCGCCTCCCACAGGATGATCGCGACGTAGACGATCGTGACCACGGCGCTGCTGGTGATCGCCCGCCACTTGAGGCTCTCGCCGAACGTGGTGTCCATGGCGAGCACGTGTTTCACGAACGCCTCGTTGGTGCCGTAGTCCGTGACGTTGCCGAGAACCACCAGAATCATGTTGAGGGCGATGAACCCCACGGTCACCGCCACGACCGCGCGCAAGCTGCCGACCCGAGCAAGAAGACGCATGCAGCGGACAGTAACCGATGCAGTGCGGCGCGTGAGACCAGTTGGTCAGCAGGGGTCCTGGAACTCCACCTGCGGCAGCCGCGACTGCCAGAGCTCCTCGGTCAACGCACCCCGGGTCGTCGCGCAGATCCGCGCCGCCTCGTGCTCGGCGTCGATGTCCCAGAACCGCAGCACCCCGTCCCCGCCGTTGGTCAGCAGCATCCGGCTGTTCGGTCGGAAGTGGACGGACGGCTCGGCCCCGGACGCCAGCGACATCTGCTGTCCCAAGGCTTTGGCCCTGGCCGGATCGCTGATGTCCCAGAGCCGGAACGTCTTGTCCGCACTGGCACTGGCGAGCGTCCTCCCGTCCGACGTGATCGACAACGAGCTGACCTGCTGCCCGTGCCCTCTGAGTACGCTCAACGCCCGAGGCCGGGCCCGGTCCCGCACGTCGAAGATCCGGATCGTCTTGTCGGTGCCGCCGGTGATCACCGTCTTGCCGTCCGGCGTGAACACGATGCGCTGCACCGGTTCCACGTTGCCGGTGACCGGTTCTCCGATCGGCGCGGCCTGCGCGGGATCGCTGATGTCCCACAGGCGGAACGTGCGGTCGCTGCTCGCCGTCGCCAGCGTCTTGCCGTCAGGGCTGAACGCCACGTCGTTGACGTACTCGCGGTGGCCGGTCAGCGGTGCGCCGAGGGGCTTAGGGTGCGCCGGATCGCCCACGTCCCACAGCCGCACCGACTTGTCGTCGTTGCCCGTCACCATGATCCGGCCGTCGGGGGAGAACCCGATCGTCGAGCTGAACCGGGTGTTGAGCACGAGCGGTGAGCCGAGCGGGACGAGGCGAGCGGGGTCGCGCGTGTCCCACAACCGCACCGACTGGTCCGTCAGGCCGTTGGCGGTCGCGAGCACCTTGCCGTCCGGCCGCAGCTTCGGGCGGATGGTGCCGCGGTCCGGCCCGACCACGGCCGTGCCCAGCGAGGTGATCGCGTCCTTCGTGCTCCACAACCGGGCGGTCCGGATGCCATCGCCGGCCACCAGCAGCCCGCCGTCCGCGCTGAACACCGGCTGCACCAGGTTCGTGGCGCGGACCAGGACCACGTTCTGCGGCAACGACCACAGCCGCACCGCGTTCTCGCCGGAACCGGTGGCGAGCGCCCGTCCGTCCGGCGTGAAGCCGACCGCGAACACCCCGCCGCTCGGCGCCGTCAGCGGCCTGCCGATGGCGCTGGGTGCCGAGGGATCGCTCAGGTTCCACAGCCGCGCGGTGCCGTCCGCGGACCCGGACGCGAGCACCTGGCCGTTGGGGCTGAACTTCACCGACCACACGCCACCGGTGTGGCCGACCAGCGCGTCCCCGATCGGTTCCTGCGTGGCCGGGTCCCAGAGCCGCACCGTCGAGTCGTCGCTGCCCGAGGCGAGCAGCGTGCCGTCCGGGCTGAACGCGACCGAGTGCAGTCCGTCGCTGTGGCCTGTCATCGGTGTGCCGACGAGCGAACGGGAAGCCACGTCGTACAGCCGGATCGTGCGGTCGTCGCCCGAGGTCGCGAGCGTTCGGCCGTCCGGGCTGAACGCCAGGGTCCGCACCGCCGCGGTGGCGCCGGGCAACGGCTCGCCGAGCGGCTTCAGCGCGGCCGGGTCGCTGACGTCCCACAGCCGCGCGGTCTTGTCGTCGTTCGCCGCGGCCAGCGTGCGGCCGTCCGGGCTGAACTCCAGCAGGTAGGTGATGCCGTTGCCGGTGTCGACGGTCTGGAGGAGCCGGGGGTTCGCCTTGTCCGCGACGTCCCACAGCTTGATCGTGCGGTCCTCGCCGGTGGTGGCGAGCAGCCGGTCGTCCGGCGAGAACACGGCCGAGCTGAGCCACCCGGCGTGGCCGGGGATCACGGCGAGCGGCTTCGGGTGCGAGCGGTCGCGCACGTCCCACAGCCGTGCGGTGCGGTCGTAGCTCGCGGTCGCGAGGACCGTGCCGTCCCTGGTGAACGTGGTCAGGTAGACGGCGCCGGTGTGGCCGTGCAGCGGCACGGCCAGTGGGAGTTGCTGGTTCGCGAGCAGCTTCGAGCCCACGTCCAGGTCGCCCGGCCGCATCCGGTGGGCGGCGAGCAGGAGTTGGGCCGCGACCGACGGATCGGTGTCGGCGAGCCGGTCGGCCTCGGCCACGACCTGCCGGAACACCGCGTCGTTGCGTTGCCGGACGGCGATCACCGCGGCGGTGGCGGCGATCAGCGCGAACACCACCACGAGCGACACGGCGCTGCGGCGCACCCACACGCTCTTGCGGTGCTGGCGTTCGGACGTTCGCACGAACTCCTTGGCGATCGTGGTGACGTTCTGCTGCTGACGCACGCCCTCCAGCCGTGCGCCGCGGTAGAGCAACGACGAGTCGTGGCCGTGCTCGGACCACGCCGCCGCGTCCTCCTCCAGCCGTTGCCTGGTCAGGTTCCCCGCCCGGTCCTCGTCGATCCAGCTGCGCAGCCGCGGCCACGCCTGGAGCAACGCCTCGTGCGTGATCTCCACCGAGCCGGCGTCCGCGGTGATCAGCCGGGCGTGCGTGAGGACCTCGAGCGCGCGTTCCGTGGCGGGCAGGTTCGCGCTGGCTTCCAACAGGCTGTGCCGACTGCCGCGGCGGCGGGTGTCCTGCGTGTCGTCACCCACCCTGACCAGGCGCAGGAGCAGTGCGCGGGCGGCGGCGCGGGCCGGTTCGTCGAGGTCGGACCAGGCCCGCTCGGCGGTGGCGGCGACGGCGCCCTGGATGCCGCCCGCCGCCCGGTAGCCCGCGGTGGTGAGCCTGCCCGCTTGCCGCCGTTGCCAGGTGGCCAGCAGCGCGTGGCTGAGCAGGGGGAGCGCGCCCGCGTCGTAGGCGTCCTTGCCACGCCTGTTGTGCGTGCCGAGGTCGCGCAGCATCACCTCGACCAGACCGGCCTCCAGGTGCAGGCCCGCGGCCTTGGCCGGGTTCGTCACGGCCTCGCGCAGTTCGGCCGCGGACATCGCGCCGAGCACCATCTGCCTGGTCTGCAGGGCCTCGGAGAGCTCGGGGAAGTCGAGGCAGCGGGCGTAGAAGTCGGCCCGGACGCCGAGCACGACCGCCGTCTTGCCCGCGGCCGCGTGCAGGGCCTGGACGAAGATCCGCAGCCGGTCCTCGTCGCCGCCGAGGGTGAACGCCTCCTCGAACTGGTCGACGATCACCACCCGGTCGCCGACCGCGTGCTGCACCTCCTGCGCGAAGGTGTCGGCGTTCTCCAGCGTCAGTTCGGGTACCTGGAGCGTGAACTCCTTCAACGGGTCGGTGCCCGGCGAAATGACGATCGCCTCTTTGCCCAGCCCGGGCAGCACGCCCGCTTTCAGCAAACTCGACTTACCCGCGCCAGACGCGCCGACGAGCATTGTGATGCCGTTGTCGTTCAGTTTTTCCAGAAGCGCGTTCGTCGCCCGTTCGCGGCCGAAGAACCAATTCGCGTCCTCCGGTCCGAACGCGCTCAGGCCCATGTACGGGCAGACCGCGTCGTCCTCCTGCGGCGGCGGCCCGGGGTCGGTGACGGGGCTGGCCAGCGCCTCTTCCCAGAGCACGCGCCACGCGTCGAGTTCGTACAGGCCGTCGATCGCCGGCTGCGGCCTGCGCTTGCGGGCCTCGCCGATCAGGACCTCGAGGACGGCGTTCAGGCCGCTGAACCGCGCGGGCACGTTGCGCCCGCGCCGCCAGTCGCTCACCCGTTGCGCGGGCACCCGCAGCGGCCTGCCCCGTTCGTCCGTCCGGCGGGCACGCGCGACCGACTCCGTGACTCGTTTCAGCGGAGGGTCGCCTGCCTCCGCGTAGAGCAGCGCGAACCGCTCCGCGAAGACGCCACGGGGTCCCAAGCGGCCTCCTCCTCGTCCGGACCGGAAAACTCCGACCGCACGTCTGAGCTGCGGCGCACGCACCGGACAGGCAGTCGAAGACCCACCATAACGAGGTGGTCTGACAACCTCGACCGGACGTCCGTGCAACCGGCGGGAGACCGTGGGAATGGCAGTGAGCGACTGGGGCAGAGCGACCACGGCTGAGGAGCGCTGGGGGTCTTCTCAGCCGTGGTCAGCGGGGTTGGTTCCGGACTGGCAAGGCGCGGCCTGCTAGCTCACGCTGCCTGCCAGAGGGCGTCCGCCTCCGGCTGCTTCGGCTGGACCCGGTTCGGGTCGGGCAGGTACGTCTCGGTCGGCAGCGTCACGTAGGTGATCGCGTCCGGTTTCAACGCGGTGAGCTTGCCCGCGAGATCGGCCAATTGCGCGATCGATCCGATTTCGGAGTCCGTGACGATCGATTTCGTCATGATGTCGGCGAGCGCGAGCGTTTTCTGCGGGCTCCCGAGCCAGTTCTCGTTCGCGAGTTTCTCGCTGAGCGCCCGCATGAAGAGCTGCTGGTTCTTGATGCGGTTCAGGTCGCTGCCGTCCCCGATGCTGTAGCGGGTGCGCACGAATGCGAGCGCTTGCGTTCCGTCGAGTTTCGTAGGCCCGGCCGGCACGTGCAGACCGCTCTTCGCGTCGTCGATGGCCTCGGGCATGGTGACGTCGATGCCGCCGAGCCGGTCGATGACGTCGCGGAAGCCGTTGAAGTCGATCTGCACGAAGTGGTCGATCCGCATGCCGCTCATCTGCTCGACCGTCGCGACCGTGCAGGCGGCGCCGCCCGTGGAGAAGGCGCTGTTGAACATGGCGAGCGCGGCGGGCGGGTTGTTCCCGCACCGAGGCCTCGGCACCATCGTGTCGCGCGGGATGCTGATCACGCGGGCCGTGTCGCCCTTGGCGTTCAGCTGGACGACCATAGCGGTGTCGGACCGGCCGTCGTCCTTGCCGAGGAGCAGGATGTTGAGGGGGCGGCCCGGCGTCGACGGAGGCCTGGGGTGGGTGATCTCCTTCGCGAGATCGACGGTCTTGAGATTGCTCTCGAGCCGCCAGTAGGAGCCCCCGACCACGACGCCCGTCGCGATGACCACGGCGGCCCCCGAGACCACGAGCCATCGTTTCAAGTGGACGTTCATGCTTCCTACGGTCCCCGGCGTTTGTTCGGTTCCCGTAGGCGAATTGTCATGGTTGTGTCACAGCACGCCTCAGCTGGTCGAGGAAGGTGGCGTGGTCGGCGGTGGTGGCGTACTTGGCCTTCGTGCGTTCGGTGGCGATGTCACGGCCGAACGGGCTGTCCGGCGCGAGGAACCGTTGGTCGGCAACGATCTTGCCCCGCGTGTACCGCCCGGTGAGCTCGATCGCGAACCGGTCCTCGTGGTAGGTCGCGAGTTCCGGCTGCGCGAGGATCGCAGCCGCCAGGGGGTCGTGCGGTACGAACCCCTTCTTCCCCAGGAAACTGCCGTAGAAGTCCGCGTAGAAACCGAGGATCCGCCGCGGGTAGCAGTCCTGTGGGAGCGCTTCCAACCACTCCTGTGGCGCGTGACTCGCCATCGTCACGTCGAGCCCGACGATCGTGAGGTCCTCAAACCCGGCCGCGAGCACCAGGTCGGCCGCCTCGGGGTCGTGCCAGAAGTTGGCCTCGGCGTACGACGTGATGTTGCCGGGCACGTTCAACGCACCACCCATCACCACCACCTTGCCGAGCAGTTCCGGCAGCCGCGGCTCGATCTGCAACGCCAACGCGACGTTGGTGAGCGGCCCAATCGCAAGAAGATCGAGCTGTCCCGGGTTTCGGCGGGCCAGGTTCGCCAACTGCTCGGCAGCGCTCTCTTCCACGTGCGTGGTCCTGGGCTCTTCACCAGCATGCCCGCCGAGCCCGTCCTGCCCATGCACGTCCTCGGCGGTCATGAGCGGCTGAGCCAGCGGTTTCGCCGCCCCCATCGCCACCGGGGCGTCGATGCCCAGCCGCTCGACGAGCCTCAGCGCGTTGGCCGTGGCCACCTCGACCGGAACGTTCCCGTGCACCGTCCCGATGGCAACTATTTCGATGTCGGCTTGCGCACGCAGGTAGTACAAAGCGAGGGCATCATCGATGCCGGGGTCCGCGTCGACGATGATCCGCATGCGTTCGATCTTGGGGGATGCCATGACAGTCCGTCCAGCAGTGGTGACCGACGCCCCCGCCGTAGCGCTGGTGCACGTCCAAGCCTGGAAGGACGCGTACCGAGGCCTGGTCCCAGACGAGATCCTGGACAATCGCTCGCTCGAACGCTGCACGGCCATGTGGGAACGCGACATCCCAAACGGCGGCGTGTGGGTCGCAGCCCTGTCCAACGACAAGATCGTCGGCTTCGCCTCGGTGGGCCCGTCCCGCGAACCGGATGCCGAGCACGAGCTGTACGCGATCTACGTCCTGGCCTCGGCCTACGACACGGGCCTGGGCTTCGCACTGGCGTCAGCGGCCCTGGAGGGCAAGACCGACGTGGGCCTGTGGGTGTTCGAGGACAACCCGAGAGCCCGCCGCTTCTACGAGCGCTTCGGCTTCCTCCCCAACGGCCAGGTGAAGACCGAAACCATCGGCGGCGCCGACCTGAAGGAAATGCGCTACCGCCTGACGCTCGGCACTACTGGCGCCCCGAACACCGGCCTACCATCACACCAGTAGCCGAGCCGGGAGCCACCAAGATGTTCCGAGCAGCCTTCCGCCGCAACCTGGAATCCACCGAGATCTCCATAGCCGCCAAGGTGTTCGGCGAAGCCCTGGACCTAAGCGCGCTAACCCTCGCCGAAGGCGGCCTGCTGGGCAGCTTCGGCGTAGCCAGAACCCTCCCCAAACTGGTCACCTTCCCCAAGGGCGTCCTGACCACACCGCAGAACCAGGCACGGTACGAGCGCTGGCTGGTCCACGAACTGACCCACGCCTACCAGTACCAACACGGCCGCAGCATCCTGAGCCTGCTCCCCACCGCCATGGCGGGCTTCTTCAACAAGAACCTCTACAACTACGGCGGCCCCGAAGGCCTGCGCAACAAGACCTTCGCGGACTTCAACACCGAGCAGCAGGCCAACATCATCGCCGACTACTACTACCTCAGCACCTACGAGCCCCACCAAGACCTAGCGGCCTACGAGCCCTACGTAAGCCATGTCAGATCGGGCGGCTGAACTGCGCTCGTGGGGACGCGCCGGTACCGGTTCAGCCGACCTTGGTGATCTCGCCGTCGCGGATCTTCTGGTGGAACGACCGCAGCTCACGCTTGACGATCGGCACCATGACGTAGAGGCCGACGATGTTGAACAGGGCCAGCGTGAACAGCACCGCGTCCGCGAAGTCGATGACCGTGCCGAGCGAGAGCACACTGCCCACGACGATGAAGGTGCACCACAGCGCGCGGTAGACGTTGGTGCTCGCCTTGCCGCGGCCGAACAGGTAGGTCCACGCCTTCTCGCCGTAGTAGGCCCAGGTGATGATCGTGGAGATCGCGAACAGCACGACCGCGATCGTCAGGATGTACGGGAACCAGGGCAGCGCCGAACCGAAGGCGTCCGACGTCACGGTCACACCGCCGGGGCTGTCCCCGCCGGCGGCCACGGTCGCGCGGGCGTCGGTCCAGAACTGCGTCTTGGCGATGACGATCGTCAGCGCGGTCATCGTGCAGATGACGACCGTGTCGATGAAGGGCTCCAGCAGCGCGACGTACCCCTCGGTGATCGGGTGCTTCGTCTTGACCGCCGAGTGCGCGATCGGCGCCGAACCCAGCCCGGCCTCGTTGGAGAACGCGGCTCGCTGGAAACCGACGATCAGCGCGCCGATCGCGCCACCCGCAACACCCTCGGGCGCAAAGGCGCCGCTGATGATCTCGCCGACCGCGGCGGGCAGCGAACCGATGTTGAACAGGATGACCAGAAGGCACGCACTGATGTAGATGATGGCCATCGCGGGCACGAGCCGCCCCGTGACCCGACCGATCGACTTGATCCCACCGATGATCACAGCCCCGACCACGCCCGCCAGAACGACACCGAACACGACGGCTGCGCCGTCGCCACCAAAGAGTCCGGTCTCACCGCCAGTGACGTTCCGCAACTGCTCGAAGGTCTGGTTGGCCTGGAACATGTTCCCGCCCGCGATGGCGAAGAACAGGATCATGAGCGCCGCTCCGGCTGCGAGAACCTTGCCGATCGCCACCCCCGCCGTGCCCTTGACCCGTTCGGCGAGTCCCTTGCGCAGGTAGTGCATCGGCCCACCGGAAACCGACCCGTCCGCGTGCTGCTCGCGGTACTTCACACCCAGCGTGCACTCCACGAACTTGGTGCACATGCCGAGCAGGCCGCACACGATCATCCAGAACGTGGCGCCGGGCCCACCGATCGTGACCGCCACA
The DNA here is from genome assembly GCF_043632865.1 of Lentzea sp. JNUCC 0626. Lineage (NCBI taxonomy): Bacteria > Bacillati > Actinomycetota > Actinomycetes > Pseudonocardiales > Pseudonocardiaceae > Lentzea > Lentzea sp. JNUCC 0626. Next base: position 6,527,619 of record NZ_CP171635.1, on the reverse strand, counting down.
CCGACACCGGCGATGTTGCCCAGGCCCACGGTGCCCGACACCGCCGAGGCCAGAGCCTGGAAGTGGTTGATCTCCCCGGGCTCGTCGTCGCGCGTGTACTTGCCCCGCACGATGTCGATGGCCATCTTGAAGCCCCGGACCTGGATGAATCCGAAGTAGACCGTGAAGAACGCGGCAGCGAGCACGAGCCAGCCGACTATCCAGGGAAAGGCCACCCCGAACACGGTCACCTTCGCGAACACGAAGCCAGAGACCGCCTCGGAGACGGGGTCGAAGACCCCGTTGATGGCGTTCTCCACTCCAGAGAGCAGATCACTGTCCGAGGCCAGGCCCAAAGACGTGGGTGAGGTCACAAGCATGCGACGCAGGAGACTGCACGCGAGCCCTCAAATCAAGACATATAACGGAAAAGAGACGTATCGCTAAGGAAGACGCAAGGTTCAGGCAGTTGCCCAGCTCGGAGGAAGCCATGACGGGCACCTACGCCCGTTCAGGCCACAAGTCCAGTCACGGCGCAGGCTGGAGATCCATTTCAGTGGCCGCTGAAAACTGCAGCCGCTGACCTGTTTGTGCAGGTCAGCGGCTGCAAATTCACCCGGCGAAAGGTGGTGCCCCAGGCAGGATTCGAACCTGCGACACACGGTTTAGGAAACCGATGCTCTATCCCCTGAGCTACTAGGGCTGGCACGAGCAGTCTAGCGGGGTGCCGCTACCGAGTTGACCAGCGCCCCCGGCTAGCCGGCCGGCAGGCCCGCTCACGCACTGTGAGGAACCCCGAGGGAGGGCTGCGGCCGTTGGAGGGAAGTGAGGCAGGCCACCTTCTGCCGGGCACAAACGTCAGGTAGGGAGGGCGTGTGAGCAGACCGTGGCCCGACTTCCGTCCTGGACCCCTTGGCGCCCTCAGGGCCTGGTGGCGGCGGCGGGTGCCCAGGCGTGGGGACGAGATCACGTTCGTGCCGCCGGTGAGCAGCCATCAGCAGGAGTTCGAGACGCCGTTGGCCAGTGCGGTTTACGGGTTGGATTTCCAGCTCAAGTTGGTGGTGGTGTGGCGGTTGGACTTGGCTACCGGGCTGCGGCACAACTCGCCTAAGAACGCTGCTGTCCATCACGTTTTGCTGCGGGCCAAGGAGATCAGTTGCAAGGCGATGTTGGTGCACCATGCTGCCCTGCAGGTGCAGTTGGGGGACGAGCTCGCCACTGAGCGGCAGGTGCCTGGGACCCATGTCTGGGCTCGGGCCGAGCAGGTGAAGGTCGCGGTCCAGGAGGACGACCTGGAGATGGCCAGGAAGCACGTCGAGTTGTTGCGGAACTCGACGCTCAAGTTGGCTGAGCGGGATGTTGAGCGGGCTGAGATTCGGTATCTGAGGGACGAGGTGCTGACTGACGTCGGCACGGCGACCATTTGGTGGTTGCAGCGCAACGGGTACCGGGTTGAGGAAGCTGTGCGGCTCGCTGATCAGTTGGGTGAGCTGGTGAAGATCGCGCAACGGGAGCCCAGCGCGCATTGGGCCGAGTCGTTGGTCAGCAGTGTGGAGCGGGCGATGCCTGAGCTCGAGGATGCTCATCGGCGGGACTTGAAGGTGCACCTGGTGAAGGCCCTCAGCGTTTATGGGGGTGCGAGGGTGGCTGCCGAGTTCGCTGACCAGGTCGGGTTGCCTGCGGGCGAACGGCACGCGAACGGGCACGTCTAGGCTGGACCGGGTGTTGACCCAACTTCGCAGTGCCGCGGTTGTTGCCGGGTTGCGGGCGCTGGCCCGGCTCACGCCCTATGCCGAGGCGGAACTCATCGGGCTCCGCAAGGTCGTCAAGCCTGGAGACGTCTGCGTGGACGTCGGGGCCGCGTTGGGGCTCTACACGGTGACGTTGTCCAGACTGGTCGGTCCACAAGGGACTGTGCACAGCGTGGAGCCCCTGGTTTTCGCGCATCCTGCCCTTTCGTACGTGCTGCGGCCGCGGGAAGGGGCCAACATTCGCCGGCACTCGGTGGCTCTGGGGGCCGAGAAGCAGGGGCGTGAGGTCATGTCCGTGCCGGTGCGGCACGGGAGTCCGGTCACTGGGCGGTCGTTTCTCACGGTCGGTGCCAACGGGCTGGGGTCCAACGAGGAGTTCGACCAGCATCTGGACGTTCTGGTCAAGACGGACACGCTCGACCACTTCGTCGAGGAGCAGGGAATCACGAAGCTGGACTTCGTGAAGGCCGACGTCGAGGGGGCCGAGCTCCGAGTGTTGGAGGGGGCCGTCGAGACGATCGCGCGGCTCAAGCCGGCGTTCCTGCTGGAGATCGAGGAACGGCACGTGGAGCGCTTCGGGTACCACGCGAAGGACGTCGCGGACTTCCTCACCGGGCGGGGGTACCGGATGAGCACGTGGCACGGCAGCGAGTGGGTGCCGACGCACAACATCGGCGACGAGGTCAGGAACTACCTGTTCAGGGCCTGAAATAAGTAGAGGACGCCGACCCCTGGGGGTGGATCGGCGTCCTCATCTCGAAGGCCTACGAAACGTAGACCTCAAGCTCGTACAGGGAGTATCCGTACTGACCCGACCGTTGGGTACCGGTCATCCGGAGGTATCTCGCGTCCTGTGGTGAGAACGCTACGACATCCTCGCCGCCATCGCCAGCACTTGTGGAGAAAACGTTCCGCCAGTTCGTGCCGTCATTGGAAATCTCGATGCGGTAGCCCTTGCCGAACGCCGACTCCCAGCGCAACACGGCGCGACCGATCCGTTGCACAGAGCCAAGGTCGACCTGGATCCATTGGTTGTCGTTCCAGTCGCTCGCCCAGCGAGAGGTCGGATTCCCGTCGACCGCGTTCGACGGCGGCAGGTTGTTCCAGCCCGATTCGTGGGACGACGCGGTGGCCGCCTTACCTGCAGCCAGGTTGGTGATGTTCTGGCCGCGGCGGGACGGGAACTGCACGACCTGCTGGTACGTCGGGCGGTTCTGCCAGTGGATCTTGTCCTGGGTGATGCCGCCCATGGCGCGGTGGATGATCGTGTCGGCACACCACTGGTCGCCTGCGGCGCAGTCGGCGTCGCCCGGATAGACGGTCCCGACGGGCTTGGCCACGGCCGCGGACAACGACGTCACCAGGGCCGTGCGGCAGCCGGACAACGTGCCGCCACCGCAGTAGGACTGCGGGAACGCGCCCTGCACCGGGTCGCCCAGGACCTTGCGCAGGTCCTTGTCCACGTAGCCCCACCAGCCGTACTGGAACGAGGAACCCTTGTGCGGCGCGGCACCGTGCGTGTCGGACGGTGACTCGTCGATCTGCTGGGCCGCCACGACGGCGTTGTACAACCCATCACCCAGCGATGGTTTGAACTGCGCCTCGACCAGCAACGGCCACCAGGCATCGAGAATCCGGATGGCTTCGGCGTGCCCGTAGGTCTTGCTGCCCTTCGCGGTCTCCTTGCGCAACGAGCCGGAGGCCTGCCACGCCTTCAACGCCGCCACGGCCGGGGCAAGGGAAGGATCGACGGGAGCGGACTCCACGACCCTGAGCAACTCGGGCAGCACTTGCTCGGCCCGCAGGTCCGCCACGGCCGCCTCGGCCATCACGCGGGTCAGCGCGGCACGAGTCACCTTCTGGCCAGAAGAAAGCAGCGCACGAACCCGGCGGTCCAGCAGGTCACCGCGGTGCACGGCGCTGTGGCCGAACCCGCCGAACGTGAAGTCCTTGGCCTGCTTGTTGTTCCACGAGATGTAGTAGTCCTGGTTGATCGAGTTCGGGTGCCCTGCGAACGGCAGCACGGCGCTCACGTTCGTATCGCCGTTCCAGTCCACCCACTCGTACTCGGCCCGGCCCCAGACCGGCAGGTTCGGATCCACAGTGGACCGGCGCATCGGGTTCAGGCCCGAGTTGAAGTACGCCGTGTCACGGGAGTCCACGTAGAACCAGTTGAACGCGTACCCGATCTTGTGCGCCGCCCGCTGGAAGTCCGCGGCCGAACGGATCGCCCCAGGATCGTTGAGCTCCTGGAACCCGATGATCGAGTCGACCTCGTGCATGTAGGTCGACCGCAACGTCGTGTACGCCACGACCTTGCCGCCCACGGTCGCCCGCGACGTCACCAGCCCGTACTTGGTCCGGTACATCACCAGCGTGTACGAGCCGGCGGGAGTCCCGTCGGCAACGGTCGGCTTCCAGGCGTTCTTGCGCTCCAACCGCTCCATCGGCAGACAAGCACCGTGGAACACGTACGACGTGGAAGCGGCAGAAGCAGGAGAACCATCCGCGTTGCACAGTTCGACGGCGTAGGTGTCGATGATGTCCTGCGCGGACGAAGTCGCGCTCCACGAGTAGTCGACACCACGGCCGAGCTGCACGTACATCGAAACGCCGGCGAACGACACCCCGCGCGAACGGATCCCCGGGCCGTTGAGCTCCTGCAGCATCAGCAACTGCGGCGCGAAGTACCCGGTCTGCGGCCCCCACACGGCGACCGGGTTGCCCGAATCCGTGTGAGCACCCGACACGGCCAGGGCGTTCGACATGCCGTGCTTCTTGTTCAACAGGTCGGGCGGCAGCACGCCGTCCTCGAAGATCCCACGGGCCTTCGCCACCTCGGCAGAGGCCGGAACGGCAACGGGAGCACCCGTCCCGCCCACCTCGTCGTAGACCATCCGCTCCGGCGTGACCGAACCGCCATCGGGAAGCGCCACCCCGGCAGGCGAAGCGGGGGAGGCCGAGTACGGGAAGGACTGTCCGTCGTGGAGGGTCAGCACGGCCTCGGGGTCGTTCTGCGCCCGGAACGCCTGCCACACCTGCTCACCGACCGCGGCGCCGTACCGGTTCTGCGCGGCCAGCTTCACCAGCGCCGACTGCACCTCACCGCCACCGCCCGCGCCGAACAGACCGCCGACCACCGCGGCGATCGCCACCATGTCGGTCGACTTGAACGGCTGGATGTCGTTCCAGTTCGTGATCGCGTCGGCGTGCCCGGTCAGCACGTACTCGCCGGGGAAGTTCCGCGCCGACACCGACTGGGTCAGATAGGCGTTGATACCGGCGATGTAGTCGTTGACGTCGGCCAACGCCTGCCGCCCGCGCTCACCGCCGTTCGCTGCCGCCGAGTCGATCTGCTTCTGCAGGTCCTCCTCGGTGTACGGGATCTGGTTGTAGAAGCTCTGCTCCAGCACCCGGTTGGACGGCGCGCCGCCCGCGAACCCGGTGAGCTGGCCGCGGCCGAGGTGGCGGAACAGGTCCATCAGCCACAGCCGGTCCTGGCCGGCCGCGTACCCGGCGCCGAACATCGTCCCGGACCGCGTGGTGCCGGTGATGTGCGGCATGCCGATCTTCTTGTCCCGCACGATCGTCACGTCCGACCGCGGCCGAACGGTGCTCTCCACCTGGTCCGACGGCACCCCGAACGACGCGTCGTTGAAGAAGTCCGTCAGCTGGGAGTTGGTCAGGCCGGAGTATCCGGACACCAGGGCGTCGTACTTGCCGAGCTGGTCGGCCGAGTGCGCGGGCCTGGTGCCGAACGCCTTGTGCGTGAGGATCTCGGCCAGCGTCGCGTTGCCGTTGTTGCCGGGCGGCACGATTTCGCCGCACTGCCCGAGGCAGTAGTCGTCGGCGGCGAACGCGGCCGCCCGCGGCGGTTCGTCGGCTTGAGCGGCGGTGGGGACGATCAGAAGGGAGGCGGTGACGGCGGCAGTCGCCAGCAGGGACGTCACCGGATTGGCTCTCCGCATCGCGCGAAGCTCCTCTCCGTGCAGGGCAGGGCTGTTGTGACGCACGTTACTTTCCGGTAGAGCTATTGCGAAAGACCTTCGCGTTTTCCGGAACCGAGCCGAGGCCTCTGTATCGATGCGGAAACCCATCGAAAAGCCATATGGGCAGAAACGAGGCCAAACGAGACATCTGAATCGGATTACCGAGGGTGGACTCGTGTTTCTGGTACGCCATTCCACTCAGTGGGATTTCCAGTTTTGGTCACGCACAGTTCCGAAGATGCCTCTAAAGCCCTGGTGGCTTGCCTACGCAGCGAAGTCAGCGGCCAATTCCGGTAACTGTGAACGTTGCCGGTGATCTCGAAAATCCGTTACCACATGATGAGATAACTGAGAATTAACGTGACCTTCGGCGTGCGTACGCGAAGATCACGAACATGAGGGAGCACGGAACGCCAATGCGGGAGGCGTCGTGATCAAGGTTCTGCTGGCCGACGACGAGGATCTCGTCCGTTCCGGCCTTCGCATGATCCTGAGCAGCGTCGGAGACATCGAAGTTGTTGCTGAGGCCGATGACGGACACCTGGTAGCCGACCTGGCGCGCCAGCACCGTCCGCACGTGGTTCTGCTCGACATCCGGATGCGCACCTCGGACGGACTCGTGGCTTTGCGGAGGCTGCGGACCCTGCCGGACCCACCGAGGGTCTGCATCCTGACCACGTTCGACGTCGACGAATACGTTTCGGAAGCACTGCGTCTCGGCGCGGCCGGCTTCCTTCTCAAAGACACCGAACCGGAACAGCTCGTCAAAGCCGTGCGTGATCTCGCGCGCGGGGGAGCAGTTCTCGACCCCGGCGTCGCGGCGAGAGTTCTCGCGGCGGTGGCCGACGGCGAACGAATGGCGGAGCCGGCGCGACGGCTTCTCCAGAGCCTGTCCGAACGCGAGCGCGAGGTGCTCGTGCTGATCGGTCAGGGCATGTCCAACGCGGAGATCGGCGGCACCCTGCACCTGTCGGAGGCGACGGTGAAGGGCTACGTCTCGTCTGTGCTCGGCAAGATCGGCGCGGTCAACCGCGTGCAGGCCGCGCTGGTGGCCTACCGCGGCGGCCTGATCGCCTGACGGGCCGCTACGGCACGACCTCGTCCACCGAGGGCTCGACCTCGACCCTGTTGCGGCCGTGGCGCTTGGCGCGGTAGAGCGCCATGTCCGCGGCCGCGAACAGCTGGTCCAGTTTGGCCGGTCCCGCCGCCACGCCGATGCTCACGGTCGGGCGGCGGACCGCGCCCAGCACCATCGTCCAGTCGTGCCCGTCGACGGCCGCGCGGATCCGCTCCGCCACGTTCGGGCCGACGTCCATGTTCGGCCCGGTGTCGCCCAGCAGCACCACGAACTCGTCACCGGCCCAGCGCGCCACCAGATCGTCCGCGCGGCACTCACGCCGCAGCAGCGTCGCGATCTCGCGCAACGCCGCGTCGCCCGTCGCGTGCCCGGCGTCGTCGTTGACGTTCTTGAACCAGTCCACGTCGACCAGCACCAGCCACGGCACCCGCCCGCGTGCCGCCGTCGACTCCAGCAGCGCGGCGGCCGCGCGTTCCAGCCCGAGCCGGTTCGCCAGGCCCGTCAACGGATCGCGCGCCGCGGCCTCCTGCGCCGCCACCGCGAGCCGTTGCGCCTGAACGGCCACGCGCCGCTGTTCCAGCGCCTGGCCGAGGCCCTCCTGCAACGTCTCCCTGGCCGTGCGGGAGGCCTGCATGGACCGTCGCAACGCCTCGGCTTCGCCCTGCGCGTCCTCGAGCCCGTGGCAGATGTCCGCGAGCTCCGTGGAGAACCGCAGCAGCAGTGACGTGTCGTTGATGCGTTCGGCGTGGGACACCGCACGCGACGCGAGTGTGCGCGCCTCGTCGAGGTCGCCCTGTTCGCGGCGCACGACGGAGAGGACCCAGTTGCCGACGGAGATGCCCCACAGGTCGGTGGCGTCCAACGACAGCCGCAGGGTCTCCTCGCCCATCTCCTCGGCCTTGTCGAGCTGGCCGACACCGGCGAGCGACCGCCCGCACGCTCCGAGCAGGGCACGCCGGTGACCCTCGTCCTTGACGATGCCGAGGCCTTCGTCCAGGTAGGCCAGTGCTTCCTCGAAGATCGCGGGCGCCGCGGCGGAAGGCCCGGAGCAGGCGCGGAAGTTGAGGGAGCCGCCGAGGCGTTGCAGGCACTGGGCCAGCACGTCGGTGTTGCCCGCCCGCCGTGCCACTTGGACGGACAGCCGCAGCATGTCCAGGGCGGCACGCCGGTTGCCGATTCCCTCCATCAGATAACCGAGCGAGCCCATCGTGTGGGCCACGGCCGGGCTGTCGGAACGTTCGGCGTCGAGGTCGGTCCAGCCCTCGGCCGCCAGTTCCAGCGCGAGGGGGATGCGGCCGAGTCGCCAGGCCATCACGGCCCTGTTGACCAGCACGGCGGACCGGACCCACCGGTCAGCGCCGGGGGACACCTTGGTGACCACCTCGTCGAAGAGGCTGTTCGCCTCAGGCACGCGGCCAGCGTTGTACAACGCGCGGACTTCGAGGTCCAATCGCGGAATCTGGCCCGCTACCAGCGGTTCGCGCTGCTCCACCTCGGTCATCGACTCCGTTCCGACTCGCCGAGCGGCCCGCACAGGCTACCGGGTGTGCCGCGCCCCGTACCGATCGTGGTGCAGGACGTCGTCGAGGGGTAGCCGGTTGCGCCAACCGTGACGTTCCAAATCGGGCGTATCAGGCAGCGAACGAACCGGTCCCACGCACAACCACGCCACCGGACGGACCCTGGCGGGGATGTCCAGCAGGCGGCGCAGCACATCTTCTCGGTAGAAGCTCACCCAGCCGACACCGAGGCCCTCTTCGGTGGCGGCGAGCCACAGATTCTGGATGGCCAGACACACCGAGTACAAGCCCGCGTCCGCAATTGCATGCCTGCCGAGCACCGCCGGCGAGCCCCGGTCGGGGTCGTAGGTGACCACGATGCCGAGCGACGACTCCATGACGCCCTCGACCTTGATCCGCGCGAACGTCTCCGCGCGCTCCTCGTCGAGCTGCGCCGCGAAGACGCTGCGTTCGGCCTGAACGTGGTCGCGGAAGGAACGCCGGATCGACTCGTCCCGCACGAGCACGAAGTCCCACGGCTGGGACAACCCGACGCTCGGGGCGGCGTGCGCGGCCGTCAGAACGCGGCGGAGGACGTCGGCGGGGATTTCTTCACCGGAGAACTCGGCGCGGGTGTCCCTGCGGCGGTGGACCACGTCGTACAGGTTCATTCGACCGATCGTGCCTCACTCGAAAGCACCAACTTCACGCCTGGGAGGTGGCGCTGATCTCACCTGACGCGATACACCGATCGGATGCGAAGAATGAGGGGTGGTTACGGCTCGGCGCTCGGATTCGGCGCGGGAGTCGGCGTGACCACGTTCACCGGCGCCTGGCCGCTGCTCGCCCTGATCCTGCTCGCCGCCGTCGTGGTGGTCGTCTCGCTGAAGACCACGATCGTCGGTGCGGGCTTGGCCGCGCTGCAGTGCTGGGGCCTTTACGCGACCTTCTTGGTGGGTGTTCGTGGCGATCTGACGGTCGACGAACACACGACCTGGGTGCTCGCGTTGCTGGTGCAACTCGCCGCGCTGGCCCTGCTGGCCAGCGCGGCGGTGCGGGTCATCGCGTTTGTGACGGGTACGGCAACAAGGCCATCTCCCGTGCGTTCTTGATGGCGGTGGCGACCTGGCGCTGCTGTTGCGGCGTCAGGCCGGTCACGCGCCGGGACCGGATCTTGCCCCGGTCCGAGAGGAACTTGCGCAGCAGCGTGACGTCCTTCCAGTCGACGACGGTCACGCCCTCCTTCGCGAGCAGGTTCACCCTGCGCTTGAGCGGCTTCCGTTCGCGCATCACCAGCTCGCCTTCGACACGCCGGGCAGCTCACCGCGGTGGGCCATTTCCCTGAGCCGGACGCGGGAAAGGCCGAACTTCCGGTTGTAGGCACGCGGCCGTCCATCGACGACATCGCGGTTGCGCAACCTCGTCGGGGACGCGTCGCGCGGCAGTTTCTGCAGGCCCCGCAACGCTTCCTCGCGCGTCTCGGGGTGCCGCAGCTTCTCCTTGAGCTCGGCCCGCCGTTCCGCGTACCGGGCCACGACCTCGCGGCGTCGTCGGTCCGCGGCGATCTTCGACTTCTTCGCCACGTCAGCGCTCCTCTTTGAACTCGACGTGCTTGCGCGCGACCGGGTCGTACTTGCGCAGCACCAGGCGATCCGGGTCGTTGCGGCGGTTCTTGCGGGTCACGTACGTGTACCCGGTGCCGGCGGTGGACCTCATCTTGATGATCGGCCGGACGTCCGTGCTCTTCGCCATCAGACCTTCTCCCCCTGCTGCCTCAGCTTCGCCACGGCGGCTTCGATGCCGATCTTGTCCACGGTCTTGATGCCCTTCGCGGACAGCGTGAGCGTCACGAACCTGTTCAGCGACGGCACGAAGTACCGCTTGCGCTGGACGTTCGGGTCCCACCGGCGGCGCGTCTTGCGTTGTGAGTGCGAGACGCGGTTGCCGAAGCCCGGCTCCCGGCCGGTCAGCTGGCAGCGCACGAGTACCTCCAGATTGAAACGACTTTCGTTTTCATCTACGGTACCTCACATGGAAACCGTTGTCGTCATGGTGGCGGGGCTGGTGGACCACGACGTCGCCGTGCGGGTGTGGCGTGACCGGCCCGGTTCGGTGCTCGTGCGGCACGTCGCCGCGGAAACGTGCGTGCGGCGGTGGGTCGACGGCATCGCGACCGACGTCGAACTGCTGCACGGCTGCGTGTCCTGCACGGTCCGCGAGGACCTGCGTGAGCTGCTCAAGAGCCTCAAGGGCCACACGGTCGTGCTGCACCTGGACCCGTTGCTGGAACCCGACGCGGTGCGGCGCAAGCTCGACCTCGACGTCGAGTGCGTGATCACCGTGCTCGACGCGGCCAGCTGGCTGGACGACGCCCTCGGCGACGCCTCCATGGTCAGCGACCAGCGGACGGTGGCGCAGGTCGTCGTCGCGCAGGCCGAGACCGCGGACGTCCTGGTGCTGCAAGGAGAACCGGACGAACGCACGCTCGCCGTGCTCGACCGGCTCGCTCCCGGCGCCCACCGCTGCACGCCGGAAACGGTGTGCGTGCGTAAGAGCACACGGCCGCGGCTGATGCCGTTGACGCCGGAATGCGGTGTCTCGACGGCGGTTTTCACGGCGGACCGGCCGTTCCACCCGGCGCGGTTGAACGACGCCCTCGACTCGTTGCTCGACGGAACGGTCGTGCGTTCGCGCGGCCGGCTCTGGGTCGCGGACGAACCGGACGTGGCGCTGCACCTGGAATCCGCGGGCTGCGGCATGCACGTCGGCGAAGGCGGGCCCCGTGGCGGCAAGACCACTCAGATCGTGGCGATCACCCTCGGCGAGCCGGACACGATCACGGCGGCGTTCGCTCAGGCGCTGCTGACCGACGACGAACTGTCCTTCGTGGACTCGATCCGAAAGCTGGACGTATGAAGCCAGGAATCCACCCCGACTACCACCCCGTCGTCTTCCAGGACGCGTCCACCGGCAAGACGTTCCTGACCCGGTCGACGGCGACGTCGAGCAAGACGATCGAGTGGGAGGACGGCAACTCGTACCCGTTGCTGGTCGTGGACGTCACCGCCGACTCGCACCCGTTCTGGACGGGCACGCAACGGCTCGTCGACACCGCGGGCCGGGTCGAGAAGTTCAACCGCCGTTACGGAAAGCGAGAGCGCTGATGGCCGTTCCCAAGCGCAAGACGTCCCGGTCCAACACGCGGCACCGCCGGTCGCAGTGGAAGGCCGTCGCGCCGGACCTGGTGACCGTGCGGACGTTGGACGGCAAGGAACTCCTCGTTCCCCGTCGACTCGTCGCGGCTTACAAAAGAGGCCTTCTCTAGACCGGGTGTTGGACCGTTCCGTCCGGTGCGTCGCGCCACTGGTCGAAGGGGCGGTCCAGCCTCCACCCGTCGCCGTCGTGGTCGATCACGCGGTTCTCGCAGGTGTCCGGATTGGACAGCGACTCGAACAGGTCGATGCTCCAGTCGAAGAACCTGCGGCACAACAACCTCATCGTCAGGCCGTGTGTCACGACCAGCACCGTCTTCGGGTGGTGCTCGTCCTTGTGCATCCGCACGGTCAGGCCGTCGAGGAACGCCGCCACCCGGTCGTCCACGTCCGCGCCCGACTCGCCGTTGGGCAGCCGGAAGAAGAAGTGCCCGAACGCGTGCCGCTGGTGCTTGAGCACCTCCTGCTGCACCGGGTCCTGCAGGTTGCCCCAGTCCTGCTCGCGCACCCGCGGTTCGGTGACGATCCGCTCCGCGTCGACGCCGAGCAGTTCGAACGTCCGCTTGGTGCGCTTGTAGGGCGAGACGTAGGCCGCGACCGGGCCGTCGCCGACGAGGTCCCTGATCGTCGCGCCGGCCGCCCGCGCCTGGTCCTCGCCCGCCGCCGTGAGCGGGAGGGCGTGGTCGGGGATGCGGCAGTAGGCGAGCTCGTCGACGTTGCCGAGGCTCTGTCCGTGGCGCAGCAGGATGATCCGCACTCCACCATCGTGCCTCAGCCCGCCGGGTGCTCCGGGCGTTACAGTGCTCGGCGAGTCGAGGAGGATGGTGTCACATGATCAAGTACATCGCGCTGTACCGGCGGCCGGCGGACCCCGAGGACTTCGACCAGAAGTACTTCGAGTCGCACCTGCCCGTGGTGAACTCCGTTCCCGGCCTGGTCCGCGCCGAGGTCGCCAAGGTGCAGCAGGTGTTCCTGGCCGGCTTCCTCGGGGAGACCGACCCGTACCTCATCGCCGAGATGTACTTCACGTCCGAAGAGACCTTCAAGGCTGCCCTGAAGTCCCCCGAGTGGGCCACGTCGGGCGCCAACCTCGCCGAGATCGGCGGCATGGAGCTCGTCGCCATGTTCGCCGCCGAGGTGGTCGAGTCGTGAAGGCCGTCGTCATCGGCGGCGGCACGATGGGCGCGGGCATCGCGCACCTGTTCCTGACCGGGTGGAACAAGGTGTGGCTCGTCGAGGCCGACGCCGAACGGTCGACCGCCGCGTTCCTCGCCGTGAAGGCGTCGCTGCAGAAGGCCGAGAGCAAGGGCAAGATCCAGATCGACGCGGCCGACTCGATGATGGCGAACCTGACCATCGGTGAGCCGCCGGCGGACGCCGACCTCGTCGTCGAGGCCGTGCCGGAGAACGTGCCGCTCAAGCAGAAGGTGCTGGGCGACGCGGCGGCGCAGTGCCCGGACGCGATCCTGGCGTCCAACACGTCGTCGCTCTCGATCGCCGAGATCGCCGCCGGACTGCCCGGCGAACGCGTGCTCGGCATGCACTTCTTCAACCCGGTTCCGGTGCAGCAGCTCGTCGAGCTCGTGCACCACGACGGCGTCGACCCGGCGAACGTGGCCAAGGTGCGAACCTGGGCTGAAGAACTGGGGAAAACCGTGATCGAAGTGCGTGACTCTCCCGGCTTCGCGACCTCGCGTCTGGGCGTCGCCGTTGGCATGGAAGCGATCCGGATGGTCGAGGAAGGCGTCGCTTCCGCCGCCGACATCGACACCGGGATGAAGCTCGGCTACCGCTGGCCGATGGGCCCGCTGGAGCTCACCGACCTGGTCGGACTCGACGTCCGGCTGGCCATCGCCGAGCACCTCGCGGCACAGCTCGGACCCCGGTTCGACCCGCCGCAGTTGTTACGAGACAAGGTTGCGCGCAACGAGCTGGGGAAGAAGACGGGGCAGGGCTTCTTTTCCTGGTAGATAGTTGTCCGTGCGCATCCGTGAGTACACCGAGGACGACCGCGACGCCGTGTTCCGGCTCCGCAAGGTGGCGTTCAACGCGACCGAACTGCCCGAGCGGTTGATGAGGGACGGTACGCACGGTCTCCTCGCCGAGATCGACGGCCAGGCCGCGGGTGTGCTCGGCGTCGGTGCGTTCGCCCAGTTCTACGGCGGCGTCGCGGTCCCCATGGGCGGGATCGGCGGCGTCGCCGTCGACGGCTCGTTCCGCGGCAGGGGAGTCGCGAACGCGTTGCTCGACGCGGCCCTGAACGTCATGCGCGAGCACGGCCAGCCGATCTCCGCGCTCTACCCGACGGTGCCCGCGCTGTACCGGGGTCGCGGCTGGGAGAAGGCCGGGGTCTTCGAGTGGGTCGAGCTGCCGATGGACAGGCTGCTCTCAGTTCCGAAGCCCGCCGAGCTGATAGCTTCGCGCCCCGCGACCGGGAGCGATCTCCCCGCGTTGCGCGACTGCTATCTCGAAGTGGCCAGGACGATCGACGGCATGGCGGACCGCCGCCCTCCGCGCATCGACGCCGAGAAGGTGCTGGAGATGGACCTGGTGACGGTGCTGCCCGGCCCGAACGGCCTGCGCGGGTACCTGACCGCGAAACGCGAGCCCGGCGGCGACATGGGCCGCCTCAAGGTGCACGACCTCATCGCCGTCGACGTGGACGCCCAACTGACCCTCCTCCGCTCGCTCGCGTCGTGGGCGGGCACGCTCGAGGCGATCGACGTGCTGATCGCCGACCCGGCCACGGTCAACTTCCTCGGCAGCACCCCGATGCGTCACTCGGTGTGGAGCTCGACGTGGATGCAACGCGTCGTCGACCTGCCCGCCGCCGTGGCCGCGCGGGGCTGGCCGCGGCTCGCCGACACCGTGGTGGACCTGGAGGTCGTCGACGCCCACGCGCCGTGGCACGCGGGCCTGCACCGGCTCGTCGTCGAGGACGGCGCGGTGCGCGTCGAACCCGGTGGCACGGGCGCGATCCGGCTGCACGCCCGCGCGCTGGGGCCGTGGTTCTCCGGTGCGCAGAACACGCATGCGTTGCGGCGCGCGGGTTTGCTGGAGGGCGACCCGGCCGACGCGGTGGTGCTCGACCAGCTCACCGGCACGTCCGGCGTTCCCCGGCTCGCGGACTTCTTCTGATGGCCGACGTCTACCACGAGGTCATGCGCGCGATCTGGGACCACAACCTCCACTTCGGCCTGTGGACGTCCGAAGAGGACGAGTCGTCGAACCGGATCGCCGCCGAACGCATGACGGCGCTGCACATCGACAAGCTCGGCGCGTGGCACGGCTCGCGCGTGCTGGACCTGGGCCGGCGCGTCGGCACGTCCGCGTTCCGGCTGGCCGAGGCCTCGCACGCGGACATCGTCTCGGTGTCGCCGTTCGCCGACTACGTTTCGCGCGCGAACTCCCGGGCCGAAGCCCTGTTCGTGGACGACCAGGTGCGGTTCGTGCACGCGGACCCGCACCAGATGCCGTTCCCCGACGACTCGTTCGACGCGGCGTGGGCCGTGGAGACGTTGCCGCACTTGGGGGACCGCGTCGGCGTGTTGCGCGAGTTCGCCCGTGTCGTGAAGCCGTCGGGTCTGGTGGTCGTGTCGGACTTCGTGCAGCGCAGGCCGGTCGCGGACGGCGTGCTCGACCAGATCGAGTCCATTTTGACCACGTACGACATCGAGGAGCTGCCGACGTTCGGCGGTTACCCGAAGCTGTTGGCGGCAGCGGGTTTGCAGGTCGTGGAACTGCTGGACCTGAGCAACGAGACGCGCCGGACCGTGCCGCGAATGCAGGAAGGTGCGCGCATGCATTACGACGCTCTCGTTGCGGAGCACGGAGAAGAAGCGCGCCGCTATTTGGACGAGATCTTGTCGCCGCTCGCGATCCAGCCGTCACTGGGGTATTTGCTGGCGGTTGCACGCGTGTGAACAATGGGCTTGTGGCGGGGGACCAGGACGAGGTCAGGCATGCCTACGGCGACAACATGGGTTGGCGCCTGAAGGGCTATGCCA
Source organism: Lentzea sp. JNUCC 0626 (assembly GCF_043632865.1). Classification (NCBI taxonomy): domain Bacteria; kingdom Bacillati; phylum Actinomycetota; class Actinomycetes; order Pseudonocardiales; family Pseudonocardiaceae; genus Lentzea; species Lentzea sp. JNUCC 0626. The sequence goes on along the minus strand of NZ_CP171635.1, from coordinate 6,512,104 downwards.
AGCATCTCAGCGGCGCTCCGGTCAGCGTGCGGGAGATCTCGCGCACCGAGTTCCTGATGATCAGGCCGTTCTTCGACGCCGAGGACAACCCCTGGCTCGTCGACCTGAACGAGGTGCTGCCCGCGATCCGGCCGTGCGTCGAGCACGTGCTCGGCCCGCTGAACCCCGACGAGGACTACTACGTCACCGGCCACCCGCTGGACTGGGACAAGGACCCGGTGCAGGTGGCGCGGGACCTGCTCGACACGTACTACCCGCTCGCGACGGCGGCGTTCCTCGGCGGCAGCGTGGCGGCGGGCACCTACACGGCCAACTCCGACCTGGACATGATCGTCATCGTGCGCGACCTGCCCGGCGCGTTCCGCGAGACGCTGCGGCACCGCGGCTGGCCGGTCGAGCTGTTCTGTCACACGATCGAGTCGTTCTGGGACTTCGTGGCCCGCGACGCCGAGGGCCGTCGGCCGCCGTTGCTGAACATGTGTGCCGACGGGTTCCTCATGCTCGACTCCGACGGCACCGGGCAGCGCATGCGGGCCGAGGCGCGGTCGTTGCTCGACGCCGGACCGGCACCCGCGAGCGCGTCCGAACTGGAGGACCGCCGCTACGGCGCCACCGACCTGCTCGAGGACCTCATCGGGGCGCGGGACGAGGACGAACGGCTGTTCGTCGCGGCCCGGTTGCTGACCAGCGCGGGAGAGCTGGCGCTGGTCGTGCGGAACCGGTGGCTCGGGCACGGCAAGTGGCTGCTGCGGCGGTTGCGGGACGCCGGGGAGGACGAGCTCGTGGACTCCTACCGCGAGTTGGTGCGCGGGTCCGGTGCCGAACGGTTCATCGCCGCCGTCGAGGGTGTGTTGATGGCTGCAGGCGGACGCATGGAGGCCGGTTACCGCCGGGAAGCGCTGCCGAAGTAACGCACTACGCTCTCCGTTCGTGCTGCTCATCGTCCTGGAGCTGATCGGTATCGCGGTCTTCGCCGCCTCCGGAGCGGTCGCCGCCGTACGAGCCCGCCTAGACGTGTTCGGCGTGATCATCCTGGCGCTCACCACCGCGTTGGGCGGCGGCATCATCCGCGACGTGCTGCTCGGCGTGCACCCGCCGACCTCGCTGCGGAACTGGCCGTACCTGCTGGTCGCCGGCGGCACGGGCCTGATCGTCTTCTGGTTCCACCCGCAGGTCGCGAAGCTCCGCCGCTCGGTGTTGTTGTTGGACGCCGTGGGCCTCGGTCTGTTCGTGACGTCCGGCACGTCAACTGCGCTCTCACTTGGCGCGACTCCTTACGCGGCCTGTCTGATCGGTATGACGACCGGAATCGGTGGTGGCGCCCTGCGGGACCTTCTTCTTCGTGAGATCCCATTGGTCCTCAGGAGAGAGATCTACGCCGTGGCCGCGCTGGCCGGCGCGGTCATCGTCGCTGCGGGGGAGTGGGCCGGATTCCCGAAAGGCCTGGTCGCGTTGACCGGTGCGGCAACGATCATCACCATCAGGCTGATTGCGCTCTGGCGGAAGTGGAACGCACCCGTCGCCAGGGGCCTGGAAGGCTAACGCCGAATTCACACCCGCTGTTGAGGCCCTTCTCAGGCACTTCTCAGATGGCTCGGCAAGACTGCCCTCATGCGCATCCTCGTTGTCGACGACGACCGGGCGGTCAGGGAGTCACTCCGCCGCTCGCTCCAGTTCAACGGCTACCAGGTCGAGACTGCCGGAGACGGCATGCAGGCCCTGGAGTCGGTGACCGCCGCCAGGCCGGACGCGATGGTGCTCGACGTGATGATGCCCCGCCTCGACGGCCTCGAGGTGTGCCGCAGGCTGCGCAGCACCGGTGACGACCTGCCCATTCTCGTGCTGACGGCGCGCGACGCCGTGAGCGATCGGGTGTCCGGTCTGGACGCCGGTGCCGACGACTACCTGCCCAAGCCGTTCGCGCTGGAGGAGTTGCTCGCCCGGTTGCGCGCGTTGCTGCGCCGGGCCGCGCACGACGACGACGCGGCCCAGCAGTCCGCGGCCGCGCTGAAGTTCTCCGACCTGGAGCTGGACCCGTCCACCCGGGACGTCCGCCGCGGTGACCGTCCGATCAGCCTCACCCGCACCGAGTTCGCGCTGCTCGAGCTCCTGCTGGCGCACCCGCGCCAGGTGCTCACCCGCAGCCGCATCCTGGAGGACGTGTGGGGATACGACTTCCCGACCTCGGGCAACGCTCTCGAGGTCTACGTGGGCTACCTGCGCCGCAAGACGGAGCTGGAGGGCGAGCCGAGGCTGATCCACACGGTGCGCGGGGTGGGCTACGTGCTGCGGGAGACCCCTCCGTGATCGAACCGCAGGGGCGTCTGCAGAGGGCGTCGCTGCGGGCCCGGGTCACCTGGCTCGCGGCGTTCTGCGTCGCCGGTGCCGTCGCGTTGGTGTCCCTCGGCGCGTACGTGGTGGTTCGCAAGAGCACGTACGACGCGCTGGACGACGGTCTGCGCCAGCGCGCGGCCACGGTCGCCAACGGCAAGAAGGTCAACGACCCGAACGAGCTCATCAACTACCCGGCCGCGTTCCTCGCGGCCGGCGACGTGAAGATGGGCGTGCTGATGGCGGACTCCGGCAAGCTCTCGTACCCCAAGGAGTCCGAGCCGCCGCCGACCGTCCAGGAGGCCTGGGACGTCGCGGACGGCGACCGCGGCGAGTTCATCTGGACCGACCACAAGACCGAGTCGCGCGTCATCGCCGTGCCGTACCAGTCGGGCCAGGCGATCATCATCGCCCAGTCGATGGTGCCGCAGCGGACTACTTTGGCGAAGCTCAGCGTGGTGTTGTTGCTGATAGGCGGCGCGGGCGTGCTGCTGGCGGCCATCGCCGGAACAGCTGTGGCCAGGACGAGTCTGAGACCCGTCCAACGGCTCACCGAAGCCACCGAACGCGTCGCGAACACCGGCGACCTGACCCCGATCCCGGTGTCGGGCGACGACGAGCTGGCGCGTCTCACTCACAGCTTCAACGCGATGCTGGGCGCCGTCGCCGAGTCGCAGGAACGCCAACGCCGCCTGGTCGCCGACGCGGGCCACGAACTGCGCACGCCGCTGACGTCCATGCGCACCAACCTGGAACTGCTGCTCGCCTCCGAACGCCCGGGCTCCCCGACGTTGTCGCAAGAGGACAAAACGGAGATCCAGGCCGACGTGCGCGCCCAGATCGACGAACTCACCACCCTGATCGGTGACCTGGTCGAACTCGCCCGCGAGGACGCCCCGCAGGTCGTGCACGAGCCGGTCGACCTCGTCGAGGTGGTAGAACGGTCTCTGGACCGCGCGCGCCGCCGCGCCTCGAACGCCGTGACGTTCGACGTGCAGCTGCAACCGTGGACACTTCTGGGTGATTCCAGTGCTCTGGAGCGCGCGGTGCTGAACCTCCTCGACAACGCGGTGAAGTTCAGCCCTTCGGGCTCGGCGGTGCGCCTGACCCTTCGCCAGATGGGGGACGGCAGCGCCATCGTGGAGGTCGCGGACGCGGGCCCCGGCATCGCGGACGCCGATCTACCTCACGTTTTCGAGCGGTTCTACCGTTCGTCCGAGGCACGGACCCTGCCGGGTTCGGGTCTCGGACTCGCCATCGTCAAGCAGGTGGCACAACGGCACGGCGGCACGGCCACGGCGGGCAGAGCCCCCGAGGGCGGGGCCCTGTTCACGTTGCGCCTACCCGGACGTCCGTAAGGTGGGGCGTGTGAGTCATCGCGTGAACGACGATTCGTCGACCTGGGAGACCACCCCTCCCTCCGGAGACGGCCCCGCCGAGCCCACGTCACGCTTCTCGACGTCCGCTTCGCGAGCTTCGTCGTACGAGGACCGTTCGTCGCGTTCCTCCGCCTACGAGGAAGAAACCCCGGAGCCCAGGTTCCGCAAAAAGAAGAAGAAACAGCCGTTCTGGAAGGAACTGCTGGTCATCTTCAGCGTGGCGCTGCTGCTGACCGTCGTCATCCAGACGTTCGTCGCGCGCGTCTTCGTCATCCCGTCCGCCTCCATGGAGACGACGCTGCACGGGTGCACCGGGTGCGTGAACGACAAGGTGCTGGTCGAGAAGATCACGTACCTGTTCAACGACCCGCGGCCCGGCGACGTGATCGTGTTCCGCGGTCCGCCGAACTGGACCGGGGGCCAGGAGCCGCCCAACTTCGTCGTCGGGACGCTGCAGGACCTCGGGTCGATGGTGAACCTGTCGGAGCCTTCCGGGACCGACTTCATCAAGCGCGTGATCGCTGTTGGTGGGCAGACCGTCGAGTGCTGCGACGACCAGGGGCGGGTGATGGTCGACGGGAAGCCGTTGGACGAGCCCTACCTGAACTTCGGTGGTGGGCCGCGGCAGCAGGAGGCGTTCGAGAAGGTCACCGTGCCTGCGGGCAAGTTGTGGGTCATGGGTGACAACCGGAACAACTCGTCGGACTCGCGGAAGCACGGGGATCCGACGCCGGCTGATGGTGCGATCCCGATTTCCAACGTGGTCGGCAAGGCTCGGGTGATCGTGATCCCGGTCGGTCGGTGGGGGACGATTTCGGACTACAACCCGCAGACCGGCGGGAAGTAGCCCCAAACAGACGAAAGCGCGCCCCGGCCAGACGGCCGGGGCGCGCTTTGCGTTTCGGAGGCGGGCTCAGCCCTTGGTCGAGCCCAGGGTCAGGCCGCCCACGAACTGCCGTTGCAGCACGAAGAACACCACCAGCGTCGGCAGCGCGACCAGGAGAGAGCCCGCTGCGATCAGGTTGTTGTCGGTGAAGAACGTGCCCTTCAGGTTCTGCAACGCCGAGGTGACCGGCATCTTGTCGCCGTCCTGGATCAGCACCAACGCCCACAGGAAGTCGTTGTAGATCCAGGTGAACTCCAAAGTCGCCAGGGCGGCCAGCACCGGACGGCACAACGGCAACGTCAGCTGCCAGTACTGCCGGAACACCGACGCCCCGTCCACCCGTGCGGCCTCGGTCAGCTCGTACGGGATGGTCTTCATGTAGTTCGAGAGCACGAACGTGCAGAAGCCCATCTGGAACGCGATGTGGATCAGGATCACGCCGAGCTGCGAGTCGATCAGCGAGCCGCTCTCGGACACCCACTCCGGCACCACGATCAGCCGGTAGAGGCGCCAGAGCGGCGTCACGATCACCTGCTGCGGCAACAGGTTTCCGGCGGTGAACAGCATCAGCAGCGCGATGTTGAACTTGAAGCTGAACCGCGAGACGCCGAACGCCACCATCGAGCTGAGCACGAGCGTGACGACGAGCGCCGGGATCGTGATGAGCAGCGTGTTCCAGTAGAAGTGCGGCAGGTCGCCGATCTCCCACGCCTTGGCGAAGTTCTCGAACGTCAACGACTTGGCGATCGAGAAGTAGCCGTTGACCGACGTGTCCTCGTAGGTGCGCAGCGACGCGTAGACGGCCCACAGCAACGGCGCCAGCGTCATCAGGCACGTCAGGATCAGGAAGACGTGCAGGGCGATGCGGGCCGGCGTCACCCCACGCTTGCGCGCGGGAGTGGGCGCTGGGCGTTCCAAGGTGGCCGTCATGCGCGGTTCTCCTTGCTGAACACCTGGTACAGGTACGTGATGATGAAGCCGAGCGAGATCGTCAGCAGGACCACGGCGACCGCGGAGCCGCGGCCGATGCGGGAGGCCTCGCCGATGATGTTGTCGGTCACCAGGACGGACAGCAGTTCCAGGCCGTTGCGGCCCTTGTTGATGACGTAGACGATGTCGAACGCGCGCAGCGCCTCGATGACCGTCACGACGAGGACGACGATGTTGACGGGCTTCATCACCGGGAACGTGACGCGGAAGAACGTCTGCGCCGAGGAGGCGCCGTCCAGGGCGGCTGCTTCCTTCAACGCGGGATCGACGGACTTCAGGCCCGCCAAGTACAGCAGCATGATGTAGCCGGTGTGGCGCCACGCCGCGGCTACCAGCACCGCGTAGAGGTTGATGTCCGAGTCGCCGATCCAGTCGACCGGGTTGGCGCTCAGGCCCAGCAACGAGTTCAGCAGGCCGCCGTCCGGGGTGTAGATCAGCTGCCAGATGAAGCCGACCAGGGCCAGCGACAGCACCATCGGCATGTACAGCGCGCTTTGGTAGATGCGGCTGAAGCGCAACTCCCGGTCCAGCAGCACGGCCAGCAGCAGGCCCGCCGAGGTCGGGACGACCAGCAGGAAGACCAGCCAGATCAGGTTGTGCTGCACCGCCGGCCAGAAGCGCGGGTACTCGGTGAAGATCTCCACGTAGTTGCCGACACCGATCCACTCGATGTCCTCGAAGCCGCCGATGCCGTTCCACCTGCTGAACGACAACGCGACCGAGCCCAGCGTCGGGATCCACACGAACAGCAGGTGCACGATCGTGGGGATGCCGAGCATGAGCGCCAGCACGAGCTTGTCCGTGCCGGCGAGGGCCGTGGCACGCTTTCCACGCCGACGAGGCGGCGGCCCGCTGGGGGCCACCGCCTTCGGCTTCTCCTGAACCGCGGTCACTTGAAGATGTTCTTCGCCTGGTCAGCCATGCCCTTGAGCACGGAGTCGACGCTGTTCGGGTCCTTGATGAACGCGATCAGGCCGTTGGTGGCGGCCTCGCTCGCGAAGCCCGGGTCGGTGTCGCGGTCGAGGAACTGCGTGATGTGCTTGGCGCCCTTGATGGTGTCCGCGACCTTCTTCTGCAGCGGGCTGTACGACGCCTGGTCGGCCTTCTGGTTGGTCGCGACCGCGGTCGGGTCGGCCTTCAGGTAGGCGAGCTGAGGCTCGGCCGAGGACAGGTACTCCAGCAGCTTCAGGCCACCGTCCGAATTGGACGGGTTCTTCGCCGTCATGTAGCCGTCGATCGGCGCCTCGACGGTGTCGGTGCCGTGCGTCGGGTTGATCTCCGGGAACGGGAAGAAGTCGAGGTCGTCCTTCTCGGCGTCCGGGAACTGCTGGCCGACGAACGCGCCGAGCAGGTACATGCCGGACTTCTTCTGCTGCAACGTCTGCGCGGCTTCCTGCCACTCGCGGCCCAGCGCGTTCTCCTGGTGGAACGGCAGCAGCCGCTTCCAGGTGTCGAACACGTCCTTGACCCGCTTGTCCTGCCAGTCCTCCTTGCCGGCCAACAGGTCGACGTGGAACTGGTAGCCGTTGGTGCGGAAGTTGAGCTGGTCGAACGTGCCCATGGCGGGCCAGCCCTGCTTCTGCGCGAAGGCGATCGGGATGAGGCCGTCGGCCTTCATCTTCGTCGAGAGCGCCACGAGTTCGTCGAGCGTCTTCGGCACCGCGTAGCCGCGTTCCTGCCAGAGGCTCTTGCGGTAGAACATGCCCCACGCGTACTGCGTGAACGGCACGAAGTACTGCTTGCCGTCCGTGCCCGTCGACGCCTGCTTGAGGGCGTCGGAGTAGTTGCCGCCGATCTTGCCCCAGAGGTCGCTGAGGTCGCCGGTGAGGCCCTGGTCGGCGAAGAACCGCATGCGGTAGCCGGCGAACCACGCGAGCACGTCGTCCGGCTTGCCCTGCAGGTAGTTGTTGATCTGTTCCTGGTACTGCTCGTGCTGCTTGGTGTTGATCGTGACGGACAGGCCGCCCGACTGGGCCTCGAAGGCCTTCACGGCAGCGGTGATCGCGTCCTTCGGCACCTGGTCGGACAGGTTGTTGCCGAAGGTGACCACTTTGGAGTCACCGCCAGAGCTCGCGCCGCCACCGCACGCGGACAGCAGACCACCGGTCGCGGCGACGCCGGCGCCGGCCAGCATGACTCGCAGCATCGTTCGCCGACCGAAGTGCGGTAACGGAGTGGAACCAGGCGTGTGCAGAACCATCATCGCTCCTACGGGTGACAACCGCTCGGGCGAACCGAACAGGACTCAAACAAAGTTGCGCACAATGTGGTCCCAGGCACACATCCTGTCAAGTGTCGTTACGGAGCTGTTAAACCAGTGCACAGCCACGGTTCTGGCGATTCCCGGTACTCGTGCCGGGAACTTTATGAACAGACCTCAACGCAGAGTTATGTTTGCTTGTGTTGACGTTGGGGGTTGTTGTCGGCCACGCTTGCGGCCGTGACGACATGGCCAACGGACCTGCCAGGGCTCGGCTGGGGGGCTGACTACAACCCCGAGCAGTGGCCCGACCACGTCTGGGCCGAGGACGTCGAGCTCATGCAACGGGCCGGCGTCACCATGGTCAGCCTGGGCATCTTCAGCTGGGCGAAGATCGAGGTCAGCAAGGGCGAGTACCGGTTCGACTGGCTCGACCGCGTGATGGACCTGCTGCACGAGGGCGGCATCCGGGTCGACCTCGCGACCGCCACCGCCGCGCCCCCGCCGTGGCTCACGACCGAATACCCCGAGATGCTGCCCGTCCGCGCGGACGGCGTGCGGCTCTCGCACGGCTCGCGGCAGGCGTACTGCCCGACGTCGCCGATCTACCGCGACCGGGCGACGGCGCTCGCCGCCGAGATGGCCGCGCACTACCGCGACCACCCCGCGCTGGCCGCGTGGCACGTCGGCAACGAGTACGCGTGCCACGTGAAGCGCTGCTACTGCGACACGTGCGCGGCCTCGTTCCGCGAGTGGCTGGCGGCCCGCTACACGCTCGACCAGCTCAACGACGCGTGGTCCACGGCGTTCTGGAGCCAGGGCTACACCGACTTCGCGCAGGTCCTGCCGCCGCGCGTGACGCCGACGTTCCAGAACCCGGCGCACGTCCTGGACTACGACAGGTTCTCCGACGACGCGATCCTGGAGTTGTACAAGGCCGAACGGGACGCGCTGCGGCTGATCACGCCGGACGTGCCGATCACCACGAACTTCATGGTCAACTGGACGTTCGGCGACCTCGACTACTGGAAGTGGGCGCGCGAGGTCGACTTCGTCTCCAACGACCACTACACGCAGGCCCAGTCACCGGACCGGCACGTCGAACTCGCCATGTCCGCCGACCTCGTGCGCGGCCTCGCGGGCGGCAAACCGTGGCTGCTCATGGAGAACTCGACGTCCGCGGTGAACTGGCAGCGGCGCAACATCGCCAAGACGGCGGGCGAGCAACGCAGGCACTCGTTCCAGAACATCGCGCGCGGCGCGGACGGCACGTTGTTCTTCCAGTGGCGGCAGTCGCGCGGTGGCAGCGAGCGCTACCACTCGGCGATGGTGCCGCACGCCGGCACGGACACCAAGGTGTACCGGGAAGTCTGCGAGGTCGGCGCCGAGTACGCGAAGCTCGCGGACGTCGTCGGTTCCACTGTGGACGCTTCGGTCGCGGTCCTGTTCGACTTCCAGTCCGGCTGGGCACTGCGCCAGGACGCCCACCCGACGCAGGACTTCGACTACTGGCAGCACGTTCTCGGGTACTACAAGGGGCTGTGGGACCTCGGTGTCACGGTCGACTTCGTCGCGCCCGGCACGAACCTCTCGAAGTACTCGCTCGTGGTCGTGCCCGCGTTCTACGCGGTGTCCGACGCGCACGCGGCCGTCGTCGCCGACTACGTGGCGGGCGGCGGGCACGTCGTCGTCACGTACCTGTCCGGCGTCACCGACCAGTACACGCGGGTGCGACTCGGCGGCTACCCCGGCGCGTTCCGGGACGTCCTCGGCGTGTGGTCGGAGGAGTTCCACCCGTTGACGGAGAACGAGACGGTCTCGTTGAGCGACGGCTCGACCGCCTCGTTGTGGACGGAGCACCTGCACACCCGCACCGCCGACGTCGTTGTCTCCTATGCGGACGGGCCGTTGCCCGGTGTGGCGGCGGTGACACGCAACGCGTTCGGCAACGGTGTCGCCTGGTACGTGGCCTGCGATCTCGACGCGGGCGGTCTCGGCCGAACGGTGGAAAACGCGCTTTCCGGTGCGGGCGTTGCGGTGTCGCGTTCGCCGATCGAGCTCGTGCGGCGCAGGGGAGACGTATCGTTTCTCTTCGCCGTGAACCACACGGACGCCGACGCGGAGATCGACGCGACCGGTGTCGACGTGTTGTCCGGCACGCAGGTCTCCGGACGCCTCACCGTGCGAGCCGGGGACGTCGTCGTCCTCAGGGAAGAGGTGTGAGGTGCTGGCACGTCAACGGCAAGCCGTGATCATCGAAGAGGTCCGTCGCACAGGGGCGGTGCGCGTCAGCGACCTCGTGGTGCGGCTCGGCGTCTCGGACATGACCGTGCGCCGCGACCTCGACGTGCTCGCCGCGCGCGGCCTGGTGGAGAAGGTCTACGGCGGCGCCACGTCCGTCGTCGGGCGCTCCACCGACGAGCCCGGGTTCGAGGCCAAGTCGGTCCGTCAGCTGCCGGAGAAGGAGGCGATCGCGGCCGCCGCCGCAGGCCTCGTGCGTCCCGGCACCGCCATCGGTCTGTCCGCGGGCACCACGACGTGGACGCTCGCCCGGTTCCTGGACGACATCCCGGACCTCACGGTCGTCACGAACTCCATCCGCGTCGCCGACGTGTTGCAGCAGAGCGGGCGCACGGACCGCACGGTCGTGCTGACCGGTGGCGTGCGCACGCCGTCCGACGCGCTGGTGGGTCCCGTGGCCGTGCAGGCGTTGCGATCGCTGCACCTCGACGTGGTGTTCCTGGGCGTGCACGGCATGGCCGAGCGCTCCGGCTTCACCACCCCTAACCTCAACGAGAGCGAGACGGACCGCGCGCTCGTCGACGCGGCCGGACGCGTCGTCGTGGTGGCGGACCACGAGAAGTGGGGCACCGTCGGCATTTCCACGATCGCCGACCTCGACGAGGCGCACGTCCTCGTGACGGACGAGGGTTTGCCGGACGACGCGCGGGCGATCCTCTCCGAGCAGGTCGGCGAGTTGGTGTTGGCTCATGTACCGGGAAGTGGCGAGGAGTTGGCGTGAGGCGTACCGCGGGCAAACTGGCGGACGGCCGGGAGATCATCTACTTCGACGACAGCGCTGAGGCGCCACCGAGAGTCGCGGTGGACACCCGGGATCTTCCCGAGACTCAGCCGATGTCCGAAGCACGGCTGGACCCGTTGACCCGCGAGTGGGTCGTCATGGCGGCCCACCGCCAGACGCGCACCTACAAGCCACCGGCGGACCTCTGCCCGTTGTGCCCGTCGACGCCCGGCCGGCCCACGGAGATCCCCGAGGCCGAGTACGACGTCGTGGTGTTCGAGAACCGCTTCCCGTCGCTGGCGCAGAACGTTCCCGACGTGCCGTCCACTGTGGACGGCGAGTCGGTGTTCGTGCGCGCGCCGGGCCGTGGTCGTTGTGAGGTCGTGTGCTTCACGTCCGACCACAACAAGTCTTTCGGCGAGTTGTCCCAGGAACGCGTGCGCACCGTGGTCGACGCGTGGGCGGATCGCGTTGCCTTCTTGTCAACGTTGCCAGGGGTCGAACAGGTCTTCCCGTTCGAGAACCGCGGTGAAGAGATCGGTGTGACTTTGTCGCACCCGCACGGCCAGATCTACGCGTACCCGTTCGTGACGCCGCGGACCGAACGGATGCTCTCCGCTGCCCTCGACTACCACGCCGAGCACGGGCGGCCGTTGTTCGGCGACGTGCTGGAGGCCGAGCTTCGCGCGGGCGCACGCGTGGTGGAGACGTCCGAGCACTGGGTCGCTTTTGTGCCGGCTGCTGCCCGCTGGCCGGTCGAGGTCGTTTTGGCGCCTCGGCGGCAGGTGCCCGACATCGCCGCTTTGTCCTCTGTGGAACGTGACGACTTCGCGTCGGTGTACCTGAAGGTGTTGCACCGGCTGGACGCGCTCTACGACCGGCCGTTGCCCTACATCGCCGCGTGGCACCAGGCGCCGGTGCACGCCGGGCGCGAGGAGATGTGGCTCCACCTGCAGGTCTTCTCGGTGCTGAGGACGAAGGACAAGCTCAAGTACCTCGCCGGGTCCGAGTCCGGTGAGGCCGTCTGGATCAACGACGTGACGCCCGAGCAGATCGCCGAGCGCCTCCGGGGAACACACAAGTAGCTCCCAGGCTGGTTTAAGGGTTCTCTCAGGACGGGCCGAGAGACTATGGCCATGACCGAGAGCAACCAGCCCGCGCCGCAGCCGGAAGACACCAACTCCGTGCCGACGAGCGCCGGTCAGACAGACTCCGGCGCGCGGGTGCAGGGCCCGTCGCAGCCGGAACCCGGCCAGCCGGATCCTTTGCAGGGGGGATCCGGCCAGGCTGGGGCAACGTCCGCACCAGCACCGCAGCAGGCAGCGGCTTCGGCCGCGCCGGCGGGCCTGGGCGACGTTCCTGCCTCCTTCACTTCGGCCCAGCCGCAGGTGCCCTCACCTGACGCGGGCCAGACGCAGCTCGGCGGGTCCGGACCCGGCCGGCAGCACTCCTCACCCTCTGGGTCCGGCCAACCTCACCCGCTCGGCCTCGGCGCCACGACCGCGCAGTTCGGCGCGGAGCCGGGACCGCAGTCCGGTCCGTTCGCGCAGCAGCACGCGGGACCGCATTCCGGGTCGTTCGAGCAGCCCAACCCGTTCGCCGCGCCCGGTCAGCAGGGCCCTCAGACAGGCCAGTACTACCTCCCGCCCGGCCAGCTGCCGCCCGCTCCTGCTCGCCCCAAGGGCCGCGGCAAGGTCGTCGCCGGTGTGGCCGCCCTCGTGCTGCTCGTCGGAGGCCTCTCCGGCGGCATCGGCGGCTACCTGGGCTACACCTTCGCGAACGAGTCGTCGTCCGTGAGCTCGCTCGACTCGCCGCGCCCAGCCTCGCAGACGTCCAACGCGCCCGCCGGTTCGGTCGAGGACGTGGCGAACAAGCTGCTGCCGTCCGTCGTCCAGATCCGCGTCACGACGCGCTCCGGCGCCGGCGAGGGCTCGGGCTTCATCATCTCGAGCAACGGCCAGATCGTGACGAACAACCACGTCATCGAGGGTGCCGCCAGCGGTGGTGACATCAAGGTGGTCTTCCAGGACGGCAAGACGGTCTCCGGCAAGATCCTCGGCCGCGACCCGAGTTCCGACATCGCCGTCATCCAGGCCGACGGCGTCTCCGGCCTCCCGGTCGTGAACCTCGGCAACTCCGGCGACATGAAGATCGGCCAGAACGTCGTCGCGGTCGGGTCGCCGTTCGACCTGGCCGGCACGGTCACCTCCGGCATTGTCAGCTCGCTCGACCGTCCGGTCTCCGCCGGCGGCGACCGCAACTCGCAGGCCACCGTCCTCAACGCCATCCAGACCGACGCCGCGATCAACCCCGGCAACTCGGGCGGACCGCTGGTGAACATGCAGGGCCAGGTCATCGGCATCAACTCGGCGATCTACAGCCCCAGCCAGGGGCAGGGCCAGGCCGGTTCGGTCGGCATCGGCTTCGCGATCCCGATGGACCAGGCGCGCCGCACGATCGACGAGATCGTGAAGACCGGCAAGCCGAAGCAGACCGTGCTCGGCGTGAAGGTCGAGAACACCGAGCAGGGCGCGCGCATCTCGGAGATCACCTCCGGCGGCGCGGCCGAGAAGGCCGGGCTCAAGGCCGGCGACGTGATCACCAAGTTCGGTGACCGCCGCATCGACGAGTCGGACACGCTGGTGGCCGCCGTCCGGTCCAAGGCGCCCGGCGACAAGGTCACGATCACGTTGTCCGACAACAAGACCGTGGAAGCCACCCTCGACGGCGTCGAGGTGGGATAGGTCGGGGGACGCCTCGTCTCGGACAACCGCCGCCCGTCCGAGCCGAGGCTTCACGACCCCCACTGAGGCCCGGACCTGTGAGCACCTGCCCCGCACACAGGCCCGGGCCTCTTCTTACGTCCTCGTGACGTTGCGGGGTTTCACGGCGTTTGTGGCTTAGCGTGGTGACGTGGTGGAACGGGTGTTGGTCGTCGACGACGACACGACGGTGCGCGACGTGGTGCGCCGCTACCTCGAACACGCCGGGTACGAGGTGGAACTCGCCGGCGACGGGGAGCAGGCGCTGCAGCTGATGGCTGCTCAGGAGCCGGACATCGTGGTGCTGGACCTGATGCTGCCCGGCATCGACGGCCTCGAGGTGGCCCGGCGCATCCGGGCGCGCGGCAGCACGCCCGTGGTGATGCTGACGGCCCTGGGCGAGGAAGAAGATCGGATCGCCGGACTCCAGATCGGCGCGGACGACTACGTCACCAAGCCGTTCAGCCCGCGCGAGCTCGCGTTGCGGGTCTCGTCGGTGCTGCGGCGGGCGCACCGGGCGTTCGAACCGCGGGTGGTCCGCGACGGCGACCTGGTCCTGGACGTGGCCGCGCACACCGCGACGCTGGCCGGAGAGCCGTTGCAGCTGACGACCCGCGAGTTCGACCTGCTGGCGTTCTTCATCTCGAACGCAGGGAAGGCGTTCGGCCGCGCGGAACTGCTGGAACGCGTGTGGGGCTGGCAGTTCGGCGACCAGTCGACCGTCACCGTCCACGTGCGACGGTTGCGGGAGAAGATCGAGCAGGACCCCGCGAAGCCCCGGCGGCTGAGCACCGTGTGGGGCGTCGGCTACCGGTATGACCCATGTTCGATCGGCTGAGCCGCGTCTCGCTCACCACCGTGATGACCGTGATGGTCATCGTGCCGGTGGTGGCCACCATCGCCGGCGTGCTGGTGGTCAGCGGCTTCATGTTCACGCCGATGCTCAACGCGGCGTTGATGGTGTGCGCGGTGGTAGCCGTGGTGACCGTGCCGTTCTCGATCATGCTGGGCCGCGCGATCGCCCGGCGAACCATGTGGGAACGCGAGGCGGAAGCAGCCCGCCGACAACTGGTCGCGTGGATCTCGCACGACCTGCGCACCCCGTTGGCCGGCATCCGAGCCATGACCGAGGCCCTGGAGGACGGCGTCGTCTCCGAGCCGGGCGAGGTGGCCGTCTACGCGAAGCAGATCGCTCTGGAAGCCGATCACCTCGCGAAGCTCGTCGACGACCTGTTCCAGCTCTCCCGCATCACCGCCGGCGCCCTGAACCTCTCGATGCACGACGTGCGCCTCGCCGACGTGGTCTCCGACGTCGTGGCCGCGTCCCGTCCTGTCGCCGCCCTGAAGGGCGTCTCGCTGCGCGCCGACGCTCGCGAATGGCCGGTCGTGCGCGGCTCCGACCCCGAACTGATGCGTGTCGTGCGCAACCTCGTGTCCAACGCCATCGGCTACACACCCGAAGGCGGCACGGTGTCCGTCCAGGTCGATGTGGACGGACCCGACGCCGTGGTGCGCGTGGCCGACACGTGCGGCGGCATACCCGAAGACGTGCTGCCACACGTCTTCGACGTGGGCTTCCGCGGCACCGCCGCCCGCAACCCGTCCGGCGCCGGACTGGGCCTTTCCATCGCGCGTGGCCTCGTCGAAGCCCACCACGGCCAGATCGGTGCGGAGAACCACGGTCCTGGCTGCCGCTTCGAAGTCAGACTCCCGCTACGGTGATCGGTATGGAACGCAGCGCGCAGCGCCTTGGCCGCGCTTTGGTCGTGATCGTGGACGACCGGGTGGCGCACGGCGAGCAGGACGACAACTCCGGGCCTCTCGTCACCGAACTTCTGGAAGAAGTGGGCTTCATAGTCGACGGCACCGTCGCGGTCGAGGGTGAGGTGGTCGACATCCGGGCCGCGCTCAACACGGCCGTCATCGGTGGCGTCGACCTCGTGGTCACCGTGGGCGGCACAGGCGTGTCCCCGCGTGACGTCACCCCCGACGCCACGCAGGGCGTGCTCGACCGCCCGATCCACGGCATCGCCGAGGCACTCCGAGCCTCCGGTCTCGCCGCGGGCGCGGTCGACGCGGGCATCTCGCGCGGCCTCGCCGGCGTCTCGGGCAGCACCTTGGTCGTCAACCTCGCCGGTTCGCGCTCCGCGGTCCGCGACGGCATGGCAACCCTGTCGGCACTGGTGCCCTACGTGATCGAGCAGTTGAGCGGTCTTGACGAAGAGTGATTCACCATCACCATCACCATCGCCTGAGTCGGCCGGGGACGCTGACGCTGTTGCTCGGCGTCGCCGGTTGGCTGAGGTGTTCGGTGAGGTTTTGCCGGAGACCACCTCGGATGAGCGGTCCGGTCCTGAGGACCGTGAGGGGTGGTATCGGGAGAATCGGCCGCCTCATCACGGTGGGTGAGGTGCGGGTCTGGTTGCGTTCGCTGGCTTGCGGTTCGCAGCGGGGTTGGTCGCGTTCGCTTGGTTCCGGTCGCCTTGCGAGGGTGCTCGCGTAGGTCGTGACGTCTGAAGTGGGTTGCGATTGGGGCTTGACCTTGAGCCTCTGGCGGGATGCCAACCTGTTCGCGGCCTCAAAGGCCGGGGTGAAAGCGCCCCGGCCGGACGAGACAGGTTGGCATCCCGCCCCTCAAGGTCAAGCCCCAATCGCCATGAGCGGTGGAACCGGCTCACCGGTTTGAATCAGCCCGTTCGGGCTCGCCTTCGGCTTCGCCACGCCAGGTCTCGTAGGTGGTTGGGCTTGCGTTGGTGGGCTGCCGGTCGGCACCTCGCGCCGGGCCAAGATGGTGGTCGCCGTGCGTTGACGACTGCGGTTGGCACCCCGCGCCGAAGCCAAGACGGTGGTCACCTTGCGTTCGCGACCGCGGGTTGCGTGCGTGCGCGGGTTCGTTCGGAGCTCGGCTGCGCCATCGCGATGCTTACGCTCTGACGGGCTCGCCTTCGGCTTCGCATCCCCTCAAGCCACTGTGGCCGAACGCATCGCTGCCATCCGCTCGGTCGCCTAGCGCTCGGCGGCCGGCGTTCCGTCTGCCTTGCGCTCGGCCTGCCTTGCGTTCGGCCCGCCCTGTCGTCCCGCCTCGCCCTGGCTTGCCGCGCTTCGCCCTGTTCGGGCCGGGGCTGCTGCTGGTCGTTTCGCTGCCCGGCTGCGGTTGCCCGTGGCGGCCTTGGGGTCTGGGCGGGGTCGATTGCCTTGACAAAGCGCGCGGGCTGGGGGGCTGCGCGCTTCGTCTCGGCGGGGACGGGACGGTCAGATTGCTGGGCCTCGGCGGTCGGTGGCCGGGGGCTGGGGGGTGGTGGCCTGCTGTGAGGCGAGGAGGTCGCGGATTTCCTTCAGCAGTTCGACGTCGGTGGGCTCTGCCGGGCCCGCCTCTTCGCCTCGCTTGCGGCGGTCCTGGATCTTCTTGATCGGGAGGACCAGGACGAAGTAGACGACCGCGGCCACGATCACGAAGTTGATGGTCGCGTTGATGACGTTGCTGAAGTCGAGGTACGTGTCCTCCTTGCCTGCGCGCAGTTGGATGCCGAGACCCCTCGTCTCGGTGCTGCCGAGAGCGGAGATGAGGGGCTTGATGAGGCTCGTGGTGAATGCGGTGACGATCGCGGTGAAGGCCGTGCCGATGACCACGGCCACGGCCAGGTCGACGACGTTTCCGCGCATCAGAAAGTCTTTGAATCCCTTCAGCATCAGCGGAGAGTAACGGCTAACGCTTGGTCCAGTGACATCGCGGCCACTCGGGTTGCATTAAGTCTCGGCAACGTCAGGACGACCACTTGGCCCTGGGTTTCGCGGACCGTGGCGTTCTCGGCCAGCACCTCGCCGGACTGGGAGATCACGTCCACGCGTGCGCCTGGGCGGATGACCGCGGCCAAGGCCTGGTCAGCCAGTTGTACGGCGGCTGCGGCCTGGTTCGGTGGGGTGCTTGCCAGGGCCAAGTCTGTGAGCGGGATGCCTGCTCGCGTGGGGGCGGCGAGCGGTCTGCCCACCAGATCGGTGGAATTCGCGAAGGTCCCCGCCACGGGGGAGGGCAGGGAGACCAGGCGGAGGTCGGCGGCGGACAACGGGATGCCCGCTGGGAGATCTCGGGAGGCGACCAACGTCGGGTGGCCCACGTCCGGCCAGAAGAAGGTGGCCAGGGCCAGCAGAGTCAGGCCCAGTGCCAGGAAACGGCGCCACGCAACGGAAAGCGGGCGGCGGAGGAGGGTGCGGAGTTTGTCGGGGAGGGTGGGGGAAATGGTCATGCCTCCGACCGTAGGGGGGTCGGAGGCATGGCAATCCGGGTTGAGCCTCAGGTTGTGGATAACTCGCGAGTTGTGGACAACTCGCGATCTTCCTCAGGACGCTGCGGCCGCCGGGGTGCTCGAAGAAGAAGACGAAGAAGACGAAGTGGACTTCTTCTCCGACAACGAAGACGAGGACGAGGTCGTCGAAGAGGAGGACGACGAGTCCGAAGAGGACGAAGAGGACGTCGACGAGGACGTGCTCTTGGACCCCGAGCGGCTGTCCGTGCGGTAGAAACCGCTGCCCTTGAACACGACGCCGACGGCGCCGAAGAGCTTGCGCAGCTTGCCCGAGCACTCCGGGCACTCGGTGAGGGAGGCGTCGCTGAACGACTGCACAGCCTCGAACCGGTGCTCACACGCGGTGCAGGCGTACTGGTACGTAGGCACTGGGTTTGCTCCTAGCTCTGGCACTCGACCGTTGTGAGTGCCAACACGATTTTCGCTCAGGACCTTCCCGGAGCGCAAACACCCCAGGTCAATGTCACAGCCATCGCAGGCCCACCGAGGGCGTCAACACGCCGTTCATCCGCACGTCATGAGGCTCGCCCGGGACCTCCGAAAGCACCTCGGAATCCCGCACGACGCCGATCAAAGGCGCGTTGACCAGCGGCAACGACCGGTCGTAGTGACCTTGCCCCTTCCCCAGCCGCACCCCGGTCACCGACACGGCGAGTGCGGGCACGAGCACCAGCGAGGCTCCAGCGATCGCCGAGGCGCCGAGCCGCTCACCGGTCGGCTCCAGCAGCTTGAACCCGGCCGGCGCGAGCGACGAGGGTCCCGAGTACACCGCCCAGTCCAGCGCGGAAGGACCGGTCACGATCGGTAGCAACACGCGGCACCGCAACCCCTCCAGCCAGGACGCCTCACCGGGCTCCGAGCCGACCGGGATGAAAGCGCACAGCGTCTGACCAGCGGAAACGTCCAGGGAAGACAGATGTGCGGCCAAAGCCCGGGATTCAGATGAGCGAACCTCGGGAGAAAGCGAACGTCGGGCGGCCAGCAACTGTGAACGCAACGTGGCCTTCCGGTCACGAAGATCGGACGTCATGTCGGGTACCCCTCGGTATGTCGTTAGCATCGCAGCCCATGAGCAGCGCCTTCCACACCGCTATCGTGCCCGCGGCCGGTCTGGGCACCCGTTTCCTCCCCACGACCAAAGCCGTGCCGAAGGAACTGCTACCCCTGGTCGACACCCCCGCCATCGAGTACGTGGCGCGTGAGGCGGCCGAGGCGGGCGCGAAGAAGCTGGTCATCGTGACTTCGCCGACCAAGGCGTCGGTCGCGAACTACTTCGACGAGAACCCCGACCTCGAGGAGTCGCTGACCGCCAAGGGCAAGACCGACCTGGTCGAGAAGATCCAGCGGGCGCCGAAGCTCATCAAGGCCGAGACGGCGATCCAGGAGCAGGCGCTCGGGCTCGGCCACGCGGTCGGGTGCGCCGAGGGCAACCTGACCGGCGAGGACGAGGCCGTCGCGGTGCTGCTGCCGGACGACATCATCCTGCCCAACGACGCGCTGCAGAAGATGGCGAAGGTCCGCGAGGAGAAGGGCGGCAGCGTCCTGCTGGCGTTCGACATCCCGCGTGAGCAGATCTCCGCGTACGGCGTGTTCGACGTCCGCGACACCGGCAACGACGACGTCAAGCAGGTCGTCGGCATGGTCGAGAAGCCCAAGCCCGAGGACGCGCCGTCGACGTTCGCCGCGGCCGGCCGGTACCTCCTCGACCGGGCGATCTTCGACGCCCTGAAGCGCATCACGCCCGGCGCGGGAGGCGAGCTGCAGCTCACCGACGCCATCGCGCTGCTGATCAACGAGGGTCACCCGGTGCACGTCGTCGTCCACCGCGGCGGGCGACACGACCTCGGCAATCCCGCCGGATTCCTGCGGGCTGCGGTTGACTTCGCACTCAACACCCCGGAGTACGGACCCGATCTGCGTGAGTGGTTGCGGGAACGCCTCGACAACTCCTGAGCGCGAGGACCAATCACATGAGGTCAGTGGACGAGCAGCTCGCTCGGGTGATCGCGGCCGCGGTGCGGCCCGCACCCGTGCGAGTCGCGATCTCGGAGTCGCAGGGCCTGCTCTGCGCCGAAGAGGTCGTCGCGGAACGCGCGTTGCCCGGCTTCGACCAGGCCGCCGTCGACGGGTACGCGGTGCGCAGCGTGGACGTGTCCGGCGCGAACGCGAGCCCGGTGCAGCTGCCGGTCGTGGGCGAGATCCCGGCCGGCTCCCGGCAACCCCGCCGGTTGCAGCCCGGCCAGGCGGTGCGGATCGCCACGGGCGCGCCGCTGCCGACGCTCGCGGACGCCGTCGTGCCGCTCGGCTACACCGACGGTCACCAGGCCAAGGTGACCGTCAACCGCAGCGTGCCGTCCGCCGGGTTCGTCCGCCGCACCGGCGAGGACGTGCAGACCGGTGACGTCGCGGTACGCCGTGGCGCGTCCATCGGTGCTGCTCAGGTAGGCCTGCTGGCCGCTGTCGGACGAAACAAGGTGCTCGTGCACCCACGTCCGCGCGTGTCCGTCATCTCTCTCGGTGAGGAACTCGTCGACGTCGACCGCACGCCTGGTCAGGGCCAGGTCTACGACGTGAACTCGTACGCGCTGGCCGCCGCCGCACGCGACGCGGGCGCCGAGGTCAGCCGGGTCGGCATCATGTCGGCAGACCCGCGCCGGCTGCGCGAGGTGGTCGAGGGCAGGCTGCTGCTGTCCGAGATCGTCGTGATCGCGGGCGGCGTCGGCGGCACCGTCGGCGACGAGGTCAAAGCGGCCCTCGCTGACCTCGGCGACATGGACGTCAACCGCGTCGCCATGCACCCCGGCTCCGCGCAGGGCTTCGGCAGGCTCGGCCCCGACGCCGTGCCGACGTTTCTGCTGCCGGCGAACCCGATGAGCGCGCTTGTGGTGTTCGAGGTGCTGGTCAGGCCCCTGATCAGGGCCGCGCTGGGCAAGAAGAACCCGTACCGCCGCGCCGTGTCCGCGCGCCTGCTCTCGCCGTTGCAGTCGGCGAAGGGCCGCCGGGGCTTCCTGCGCGGCCAGCTGCTGCGCGACGCGGACAACGGCGAGTACCTGGTGCAGCCGCTCGGCACGTCCGGGTCGCACCTGCTCGCGTCACTGGCGGAGGCCAACTGCCTGATCATGGTCGACGAGGACGTCACCGAGATCTCCGTCGGTGAAGAGGTGCTGGTCAGCTTCCTAGCGCAGCGTGGATGAGCGCTTTCGCCGATCTGGGCAGACACCCCGGCTGGCCCGCCCGGCTGGGGCCCCTCCAGGTGCGCGCGGGCACCGTCGAACTGCGCGGGCCCAGGTTCTTCGACGGCGGGAAGTGGTCGAGGCTGCGCATCCGCGACCGCGGCTACCTCGAACAGTGGGAACCCACGGCGCAGGAGGGCTGGGACGAGCGCAACGCGGCGCTCTCCTGGCCCGCGCAGTGGTCGTCGCTGCGGGGCATGGCCCGGCGCGGCACCACGCTGCCGTTCATGATCCTCGTGGACGGCGAGGTCGCCGGGCAGATCACCGTCGGCAACATCGTGCGGGGCTCGCTGCTGTCCGCGTGGATCGGCTATTGGGTAGCCGCTGATCGGGCGGGCGGCGGCGTCGCAACGGCGGCCGTGGCGTTGCTCACGGACCACGCTTTCCGCGACGCTGGTCTGCACCGGCTCGAAGCGACCGTGCGACCCGAGAACGGACCCTCGATTCGGGTGCTCCAGAAGTCCGGCTTCCGCGAGGAAGGCCTCTTCAAGCGTTATCTGGATGTTGCCGGACTGTGGCGCGACCACCTCTGCTTCGCGCTCACGTCCGAAGAGGTCACTGATGGCCTAGTGCGCCGTTTGGTCGCACGCGGAGAGGCCCGTCTTCCCTGATCCGCGCTTCCGTTCGTCGTAATCACTTCACCCAAAAGTGGGTGATACACCACACTTTGGTACGCACCGAGTCCGGCGAGCCTCCGAGACAGGTGTGACTGTTGTGACTAGCGTGGTTGGCAGCACCACGCGTGGGCCGGGGGAGGTGAACGGGGAATGCCGAGTTCGCTGATCATCGTTGCGCTGGTCGTCGCCTGGCTCGTGGTCCTCGTCCCCATGATGGCCCGCAAGCGCCAGGAGAGTGCGCGCAGCGTGGGGGAGGAGTACGACGCCATGCCAGACGCCGAGTACGACGACATCCACGACATCGACGACGACTACTTCGACGAGGAGGAGTACGTCGAGCGCCCGTTCCGGCGTGGCCGCGGTGGCTACGACCCGGAGACCGCGGCGTTGGTCGCCCAGGCCAAGTACGCGTTCCGGCGCAGAGTGGTCGCGTTCCTGTTCGTCGCCGCGGTGGCGTCGGGCATCGTCGCCGGGGTCTTCTTCACGAAGCTCTGGTACGGCCACGCCGCGATCGACCTGCTGCTCGTCGGGTACCTGACGTACCTGCGCCGGCAGGTGCGGATCGAGGAGGAGATCCGCGCTCGCCGCCTCGCTCGCCTGCAGCAGGTGCGTCGCCGCCGTGCGACGGGCCCGCAGCAGCAGGAGGCGCCGGCGGCCCCGGTCGTCGCGGACCTGCCGAAGCAGGCCTCCGCGGACGAGCAGGAGACCACGAGGGTCGAGGTCGTCGAGGAACGTCCGGCGCTGCCGCCGTTGCCGCGCTTCGAACACCACGTCCGTCCCGGCACGATCCCGGTCGACTCCGACGACGAGGACCCGGTCTTCGTCGAGTTAGAGGGACTGGAGTCGCTGCGGTACAGGGGTGCTGTCGGGGCTTAGCGGGGGTGGTGAAAACCGCCCTCCCGGAACTGCTATAGTTCTCTTCGTAAGGCAGCAAGGGGCTGTAGCACAGTTGGTAGCGCGTCTCGTTCGCATCGAGAAGGTCAGGGGTTCGATTCCCCTCAGCTCCACGTAAGAAGTAGGGCCGGTGGTCATTGCGACCACCGGCCCTACTTCTTTTTGCGCGTCCGTCCGATGTGGACGAGTGATGCGGACCTCGGGAAACCCGCTCGGCTCGGTGCACCGCGCCGGATACCTTGTGCGACGTGAACATCCTTGGGGGATTCAAAGCAGTGTGCGTGGTGGCGGTGGCACTCACCGCCGTCAGTTGTTCGGCGGGCAGCGGGTCGGGGGACCAGCAGCCCGCCGAGTCGGACAAGAAGGTCCTCGACGTCACCGGATTCGGGAAGCTGAAGCCGGGAATGTCCAAGCAGGACGCCCTCGCGTCCGGCGAACTCGCCGACGTCGTCGTGAGCAAGTTCGACAAGTGCGAGGACTACCGGTACGCGGGCGCGCCGCAGCCGGACCCGAAGAAGCTCGAAGAAGAAGCCGAGTTCGACAAGAAGTACGCGGCCGCGCAGAAGGCCGCCGACGACGCGCAGGCGGCGGTCGGCGAGGCGCCCGGTCCGAACGCCGGTGCCGCCGCGTACGCCGCCTACGCCGAGAAGGCCGCGGCGTCGGCCGAGGCCAGTGCCAAGGCGACCGAGCTCATCTCGGAGTCCACGCAGCGGATCGTCGCGCGGGCTGAAGAGCGTGAGGCCAACGGTGGTGTGCTGGTCGCGGGCGACCAGATCCGCATGATCATCGCGCCGCCGGGGGTCACGTCGGCGAAGGGCATCACCAAGGGGTCGACGATCGAGCAGGTCAAGGCCGCCTACCCGAACGCCGTGGAGAAGGAGGAAGGCAAGACGTTCGAGGTGCCGGTGCCCGACCGGACCGACGTGCTGAGCTTCCACGTCACCGACGGCAAGGTCACGACGTTCATGCTGTTCAACGGTGAGGCGAAGTGCAGCTGAATTGACCTGTGAAAGGTGCGCTCACCGTAATGTGAGCGCACCTTTCGTCTATATAAGGGCCGTAAGCTCCTTCAGTTCCCGCGAAAGGCTGTACCCATGAGCGACGCGCCGCAGGACAAGGTCACGGTCCTGTCCGCCGATGCCCTTGCGCAGATGAAGGCGTTCCCGCTGCACGGCGACGAACGGCTGAAGAACAAGCTGCTGTGGAAGTCCCCCAACGGAGACACCATCGTCGGCCTGCTCCAGATGGCACCGGGCGCACGCGACGTCGGCCACAACCACCCGTCCGCCACCCAGCACACGTGGGTCATCGACGGCACGGTGAGCATCGGGGGCGTGGAGGCGACGGCGGGTTCGTACGCGTTCGTGCCGCCGGGCGTGGACCACGAGACCGTCGCGGGCGACGAGCCGGTCACGATGTTCTACATCTACCAGCCCACCGCCGAGCACGACCACGATCACGACCACTGACAGGACCCCGCCAGAAACCGGACCGAAACTCCGGCCTGTGACCTGGGGTGGAACGTTTTCGCACCTCACCCATCTATGGGGTGAAGTTGGATGAAGAACGCGGCGTCGACAAATAGTTTTCTCCACATGAGATCTGTGGTCGCCGCGTTATTACTCGGGGCCGTCACCTCCAGCGGTGCAGCGGCCTCCGAGGCCCCTGCCGCCAGGTGCACGGCCGCCCGCCCTGTCGTCTCCAGCACGGAGACAGCTGTCGAAGCGCGCGTTCTCACCGGCTGCACGGCCGGTGAGCTCGTCGTCTTCCGGGCCGCGTTGACCTTCCGCGCCCACGGCAGCCAGTGCAGCGCGCTCGCCGAGGAACTCGAAGCGGACCCGGCCACCGAGCCGCAGTGGATCCGCGTCCGGCTGGAGTTGACCTGCGCACCCGGTGAGCAGGGCCACGCCGGCTCGCAGGCCACCGTCGAGATGTACGACCAGAAGAACACCCGCGCCACCTACGGCCTCTCCGACTCCTACGCGGAGCAGACCGGCTCGCACCTGTGGACCGTCGAGTTCGTCGCCGGCCTCGGTGACCTGCCCGTGGCGCCCGACCCGGCTGTGCAGATCTCCAGCGCGTCGGCGGGGCAGGGGAGCACTCTCACCAGGGTCGATCACCAGGCCCGTTCCTGATCACCCGTTCGCCACCTCGTTCTTGGCGTGTCTTCGATAACGAATCGCGCAAAAAGGGCGACTCCTGTCAACGGAGCCGTCCATCGCAACGTGTAAGAGCCAACAGGCCGAACGTGCGATGGGCGGAGGTACAACGCGGTGATCAAGGAAAGGGTTGCTGTGGCGTCAACCGCAGGCCAATTACGCACAGTAAGCTGACAGGGCGCCTAGGCTGGGGGTGATCTCGGAAGGGGTGGTGTGAGTCGTGGGGCTCGCTGAGTCCTTGCTCACGTGGCTGCACGGCTTCGTGGGTGCGAGTGTCTGCCCCGGTGACTGGGTGTGGACCACCACGGCGCTCGGTGCGGTGCTCGGGTTGTTCCCGACCATAGGTGCCTTGCTGTCCATCGCGGTGCGCCGCGTTGTCGGCAACTCCTACGGGCCCGTGACCGGTGCCATCTTCACCGTGCTCGGCGTCGCCAGCTGTCTGGTGCTGCCGTGGCTGATCATGCGCGGAACCGTCCAGGGGCTGCAGGGGCGCAGCATCACCGGCGCCGACTCGCTCGACGAGGCCACCTGCTTCGGGACGTTCTCGCAGGGCAACTACCTGGTCGACGGGGCTCCGTCGATCATCGGCGTGATCCAGCGGCCCGGCCAGTCCGTCGTCTTCCTGGTCGCCGCGGGCATCACGATCGTGCTCGCGCTGCTCTGCCTGCTGTTCGTCATGCTCCAGTCGGGGTCGGCGTTCCGGCTCGGGCCGAACTGGCCGCGCCGGGTGTTCTGGCCGATGTTCCTGGTACTGCTGGTGACGACGTCGGCATTCCCCGTGACGCTGGTGGGCCATGTGCTGCTCGGGTTTCTGCCAATTGCGGTAATCGGGTCAATCGTCGTGCGGATTTTCGGGTTGACTACCGCCATGCTCAACCGCCCCGGCCGCGACCGGTCTCAGGACCGGAACTCGCAGAACCAGCCACCGCAGCCGGTGGCGCGCACGCCGCAGCCCCAGAACAACCAGCTGCCGCAGGGTCAGCCGAAGCAGAAGGCGCCGACCAAGCCGATCACGGCCGCGCAGCACCAGCCGCCGCCCGGCCAGAACCCGCCGCCGTACCAGCCGGCGCAGGTGCCGAAGTACCAGCCGGCGCCGATGAACCGGCCGATGCGGCCCGTGACGCAGCCGCAGCAGCCGCCTCAGAACCAGCCGCCGCGCCAGTACCCGCCGACCCGCGTCGCCGAGGTCATGCCGCAGCCCGGCCCGCCCCAGCCGTCGAACCCGGCGGTGCTCGCGGACACGCCGGGCCCGCTGCCGTTCGGTCCGGGCGCGGCCAACGCCGAGTCACCCGCACCCGTGCAGAAGTCGGGCAAGGTCTGGAACCCGGGCAACGGCCGGTTCCGCCGCGTCCGCCAGCTCGGCTCCGGCGGCTTCGGCACGGTCTGGCTCGCCGTCGACGAACAGCTCGACCGCACCGTCGCCGTGAAGCTCGCGCACGCCCCGGACAACGAGACCGAGGCCCGCATGCTCCGCGAGGCACGCGCGCTGGCCGCCGTCCGCCACCCGAACTGCGTGCGCGTGTTCGACATCGTCCAGGACCCGGACGGCCTCGCCCTGGTCATGGAGTACATCGAGGGCGCCTCGCTGTCCGAGACGGTCCTGAAGAACGGCCTGATCGACGACAAGCTCGCCGCCCGCCTCTGGCTGAACATGGCCGACGCCCTGGCAGCGGCCCACGACCGGGGCGTCCTGCACCGCGACGTGAAGCCGTCCAACGTGATCGTCGACGGCCAGGGCACCGCGCACCTGATCGACTTCGGCATCGCCCGCTCCAAGGGCGACAGCACCCTCACGGCCACCGGCATGATGGTCGGCACGCCGGACTTCCTCGCGCCCGAAACGGCCCGAGGCGAAACGGCGTCCCCGGCGTCGGACTCGTGGCAGCTGGCGGCCACCGTGTCGTACGCGCTGACGGGCCACCCGCCGCGCGGCTCCCGCGAGAACCCGATCTCCTCGCTGATGGCCGCGGCTCAGGGCGAACCGATCACCAAGCTGCCGCAGAACAGCGCGCACGCCCGGTTGTTGCTGGCGGCGATGGACCCCGAACCGGGGCGCCGTCCGTCGCTGGCGCAGGTGCGGGGGCAGCTGTCCTCGTTCCTCGACCAGCAGGGGATGAGCAAGGAGGGCCCGGTGACCAAGATGATCACCAAGCCGGGTCCGCCGCCGACGAGGCACATGCCGATGTAGGCGAACGGTGCGCGCTGAATTGCTCAGCGCGGTACCGGTTCCGGTTGGTGCTTAGGCGAACCGGGTGAACGTTGGACCGGTCCGTAACGGTGGTTCAGCCTTCAACGACCTAGGTCGTGGTTCACCCGGAAGCCTCGGCATCTCACGGGATGCCACGCGAAGAGTGGTGAGGCGGTTTCCGCCGATCGCCTCACCACTCACCTTCGGCCGGACGGCCTCAACCTCTTGCGCAGCACGAAGAACCCTCCTACTGCCCCGAGCACCACCAGCCCGACGAGCCACACCGGCAAGGGCTTTCCCGAAGGCGCGTCCGGCACCACCGCAGCAGCCGGAGCAGGTGACACCTCAACGGGCTTCTTCAACGGTGGCGCGATCTCCTGCCACGGCCAGCCCACGTCGTCGAGGCCCTGCACCATCTGCGGGTCCACGGGTTTCACGAGCAGAGTGCCCGGCACCGTCAACGTCCCGAGCGGGTGCTCCGGGAACCACCCCTGCACCCCGAACACCTCATAGGTGCCGGCCGGCAGGGAAAAGGTGACGGCGAAGTGCGCGGGTTCGCCCAAAGCGACGCCCACGAACGAACGCGAGTCCGCGCCGGACTGGAAGCGCAGGCCCGTCTTGCCCAGTTCGCCGGACGGCGGGTGCGTGCCGTGCTGCAGCACCCAGTAGCCGACGGTGTGGGTGACGGACGGCTGGATCGACGGGACGGGGTCGACGTAGGTGACCGCCCAGCCGCCGGCGACGGCGGTGGGTGCGCTGATCAGCAGGAAAGCGCATATCAAGGCGAGAATCCTCATGACGCGAATACACCGGGAACCAAGGAGTGGTTCCCGGTGTAGAGAGGGCATCACGGACGAAGCGGTGGCACGGGCGATCGCAGGCGACCAGGCGGCCTACGGCGAGCTGGTCGTCCGGTACACCGCGCTCGCGCACCGGACGGCGTACCTGCTCGGGGCCGGTGCGGACGCCGGGGACGTGGTGCAGGAGGCGTTCGTGAAGGCCTATCGGAAGCTGCACACGTTCAAGGCCGACGCGGACTTCCGGCCGTGGCTGCTCAAGATCGTCACCAACGAGACCAAGAACCTGCACCGCAGCAAGAGACGGCGCAACCTGATGGAGCTCAAGCTCGCGACCATCACGGAGACCGTCGACCACGACGACCCCGGCACGCTGGTGGACGACTCGCGGGCCAAGCTGCTGAAGGCCGTGCAGAGCCTGAGCGAGAGCGACCGGCAGGTCGTCACGTGCCGGTACCTGCTCGACCTGACCGAGGCCGAGACCGCGCAGACCCTGGGGCTGGCCAAGGGAACCGTGAAGTCGCGGCTGTCCAGAGCGCTGCACAAGCTGCGCCCGATGCTGGAGGAGGTGGCCCATGATCGATGACCAGGCGGAAGCCCTGCGCGACCTCGGCCGCCACCTGCACGTGCCGGAACCGCCGGACGTCAGCGCGCAGGTCCTCGCCAAGATCAACGCACCGAAGCGCCGCACCTGGCTCAAAGCACTCATAGCCGCGGCAACGGCGTTCGCCATCGCGTTCGCGGTGTCCCCGGCCGTCCGAGCGGGCGTCCAGCAACTGCTGGAGTTCGCCGGCGTCGAGTTCCGCACGGAAGCGCCGCAGAGCATCGCGCCGCCGCTGCCGAGCCAGGACGTCTCGCTGCAAGAAGCCAGGAAGCAGATGCCGTTCGAGATCCACCTGCCGGAGAAGCTCGGCACCCCGGACAAGGTGACCGTCCACGAAGGACGGTTCGTCACCCTGCACTACGGAGACCTGCGGCTCGACCAGTTCGACGGCACCATCAGCTCGACCGTCGGCAAGCTCATCCACCAGGACGGCGTCGAGCAGATCAACGACAAGATCTGGATCCCGTACCCGCACGTGTTCTTCTACATCGACCGCAACGGCGAGTGGCACACCGAGGAACCACAACTGGCAGGCCAAACCCTGCTCTGGCAAAAAGATCAGGTCACCCTCAGACTCGAAGGTGACCTGACCAAGGAACGAGCGCTGGAGATCAGCGCCAGCTAGGCAACCACAGTTGTTGTTGCCACAGCTCGGGTGTGATCGGCACGCCGTTGAGGATCGGCCACAGCCACACGAAGTTCGCCACCACGATGCCCACGTACAGAGCGACGACCAGCATCCCGGTGCCACGACGTTCCGAACCGGCGGACGAACGGCCGAGGATCTCGCCCAGCGCCAGCACGATCAGCAACACCAGGAACGGCGCCATCGGCGTGACGTAGAAGAAGTACATCTGCCGGTCGAGGTTCAGGAACCACGGCAGCAGGCCGGCGCCGTAACCGACCAGGACGGCGGCGTAGCGCCAGTCCATCCGGCCGATCGTGCGGTACAGGGCCCAGCCGATCACCGGGAACGCGAGCCACCACATCGCGGGCGTGCCGATGAGCATGATCGCGCCGAGGCACGACCCCGCACCGCAGCCCGTGACGGTGTTGTCGTAGTAGTAGAGCATCGGACGCAGGCCCATCGGCCACGTCCACGGCTTCGACTCCCACGGGTGCGTGTTGGTCGCCGAGGTGACCAGGCCGACGTGGAACTTGTAGACGTTCTGGGCGTTGTACCAGAGCGACTGCAGCACGTCGGGGATGTACGAGACGTCCTGGACCTTGCTGCCGACCACGTGCCGGTCGATGCCGGTCTCGCTGGCCATCCACGGGAACCACGTCACGACGTAGACGAGCACGGGGATCGCGACCAGGCCGCCCAGCGACGGCAGCACGTCCTTCACCAGCGCGCCCAGCCACGGTTCCTCGACACCGGCCGCACGGCGGGCCAGCGCGCTCCACAGCACCGTCAGAAGGCCGAACGCGGCGATGTACCAGATGCCCGACCACTTGATGCCGCACGCGGCACCGAGCATCACGCCCGCGCCGAAACGCCACCAGCGGAAGCCCAGCCACGGCCCGAACGCCGAGTTGTTGATGAACCCCTCGCGCACGGCGACGGCCAGTCGTTCGCGCACTTGCTCGCGGTCGACGACGAGACAGCCGAACGCGGCGACGACGAACAACGCCAGGAAGATGTCGAGCATGCCCATCCGCGACTGGACGTGCGACACGCCGTCAGCGATGAGCAACACGCCCGCGAGCGCACCCAGCAGGTCCGAGCGGGTCAGGCGGCGGGCGATCCGGACGATCAGCAGGATCGTGATCGCACCGGCCAGTGCCGAGGCGAACCGCCAGCCGAGGCCGTCGTAGCCGAAGAGGTCCTGGCCGATCGCCATCAGCTGTTTGGCGAGCGGCGGGTGGACGATCAGCTCGTAGCCGGGGTTGTCCTCGTAGCCGCCGTTGCGCAGCACCTGCGCGGTCTGCGGCACGTAGTGCTTCTCGTCGAAGATCGGCGTGCCCTTGTCCGTCGGATACCCGACGTTCCAGAAGCGCACGACGGCACCGATGAGGGTCACGACGGCCGTCATGAGCCACCCGCGCATCCGGTCTCCGTAAGGAGGCGGGTCGAGTGCGGCCGCACGATCCGAGCGCGGCTCCTCGACGACGACGGGCGCCACTCCTGGCTGCACGAGGACTGTCACGCCGCCGATCGTAGGGTGAAGCTTGTGAGTCCTGTATCCGGTTCAGGCCGTCTGGTCCTGGCAGCCACCCCTCTCGGCGACATCCGCGACGCTTCCGCGCGCCTGATCGAGGCGCTCGCGACCGCCGACGTGATCGCCGCCGAGGACACCAGGAGAACGCACAGCCTCGCGGCCGCGTTGCAGGTCAAGCCGTCCGGGCGGGTGCTCAGCTTCTACGACCAGAACGAGGTCGGGCGCGTCCCGCAGCTGCTCGAAGCGCTGCACAACGGCGAGACCGTGCTGCTCGTGACGGACGCCGGAATGCCGTCCGTGTCGGATCCGGGTTACCGGCTGGTCGCCGCGTGCGTCGAGCAGGACATCACCGTCACGTGCCTGCCGGGG
This sequence comes from Lentzea sp. JNUCC 0626, assembly GCF_043632865.1. Lineage (NCBI taxonomy): Bacteria > Bacillati > Actinomycetota > Actinomycetes > Pseudonocardiales > Pseudonocardiaceae > Lentzea > Lentzea sp. JNUCC 0626. The sequence goes on along the minus strand of NZ_CP171635.1, from coordinate 6,481,207 downwards.
CCGTCCGCGGTCACGACGGCGCTCGCGTTGTCCGGGCTGCCGAGTGACAGGTTCGCGTTCGACGGCTTCCCGCCGCGCAAGTCCGGTGAACGCAAGCGCTGGTTCGCGCCTTTGGCCACCGAGCAACGGACGGTCGTCTTCTTCGAGGCACCCCATCGGCTCGCGGACACCCTTCAGGACGCCGTCGAGGTGCTGGGGCCGGACCGCCGTGTCGCCGTGTGCCGCGAACTCACGAAGAAGTACGAAGAGGTCGTGCGGGGGACATTGGCAGAACTCGCCGCATGGGCCGTGGAAGGCGCACGCGGCGAGATCACCGTGGTGCTCGGTCCCGCGCCGGTGCAGGACACGCCGGACCTCGACACGCTGGTCGCCGAGGTCAAGCAGCGCGTCGCCGACGGGGAGCGGATGAAGTCGGCCGCCGCCGAGGTCGCGGAGGCGGCAGGGATCAGCAAGAAGACCCTCTACGACGCGGCGATCAAATCAAGCTGACTCCTTGTTGAACGTGCGCACGCCGTAGAACACGCCGACCAGCACGAGCACCGCGACCGAGACCAGCCCGTACGTCATCGTGCCGGGGTTGAAGATCGAGCGTTCGGCGTCGACGACGTGCGCCAGCGGGTTGATCCGCGACAGCCAGTAGAGCCACTCCGGGCCGTTCGACATCGGCAGCAGCACGCCGCTCAGCAGCATCAACGGCACGATGGACGCCGACAGCACCGACGCGAAGACGTACTCCAGCTTCACCTTCAACGCGATGGCGTACGACACCGAGCCGATCGCGATGCCGAGCAACGCCACCAGCCCGAGCCCGAGCAACATCTGCCCGACCGAGGCCCGGAACCCGAACAGCATCGCGGCCAGCATGATCAGCAGGCTCTGCACGACCAGCAGCACGACGTCCTTGCCGACCCGTCCGACCAGCAGCGCGACCCGGCTGACCGGGGTGACCCGCAGCCGTTCCATCACGCCCGTGCGGACCTCCGGCAGCAGCGAGAAGCCCGCGTAGGCCGTGCCGAACAACGCCATCTGCACCAGCAGGCCCGGCACGAACCACTGCCAGCCGGTGTCGCCGAGCAACGGCCCGAAGAGCCCCAGGTAGAGCAACGGCTGGGCGATGCCGAACACGACCGCCACGGGGTTCCGCAGCACAGGCAGCATCACGCGGCAGAACACGAGCCAGGTGTCACGCAGCATTGCTGCCCTCCCGCAGGGATCGGCCGGTCATGGTCAGGAACACGTCGTCGAGCGTCGGCCGGTGCACCTGGACGGACTGCAGTTCGACGCCGATGTTGTCGAGGTCGCGCAGCAGGCTCGGCAACGCGCGGTCGCCGTTCGGGATCCGGAAGCTGACCTTCTCGCCGTCGACCACGGCGTCCTCGAACTTGGCGGCGACGACGGCAGCCTGGGCCGTGCCCAGCTCGACCAGGTCGCCGGAGACGCGGTGCTTGAGCTCGTCCGGCGAGCCCTCGCCGACGATCGCGCCGTGGTCGATGACCAGCAGCCGGTCGCTCAGGAAGTCGGCCTCGTCGAGGTAGTGCGTGGTCAGGAAGACCGTGGTGCCGTCGGCCTGGAGCAGCTTGATGTGGTCCCACAGGTTGCGGCGGCTCTGCGGGTCGAGCGCGGTCGACGGTTCGTCCAGGAACAGCAGCCGCGGGTCGTGCAGCATGCCCATCGCGATGTCGAGCCGGCGCTGCTGGCCGCCCGACAACGTGACGACGCCGCGCTTCTCCAGCCCGGTCAGGTCGAACCGTTCGAGCAGGTCGGCGACCTTCCGGCGGGCGTCGTGCTTCGACATGCCGTAGAAGCGGGCCTGGAACTCCAGCTCGTCGCCGACCCGCTGGTCGAGGCCACCGCCGCCCTTCTGGCCGACGTAGCCGATGTTGCGGCGCACGCCCGCCGGGTCCTTCAACAGGTCGTGCCCGGCGATCGTCGCCGTGCCCGCCGTCGGTTGCAGCAGCGTCGTGAGCATGCGCAACGTCGTGGACTTGCCGGCGCCGTTCGGGCCGAGGAACCCGACGAGCTCGCCTTCCTCGACGTCGATGTCCACACCCCGCACCGCGTCCACCGGACCGGTCTTGGTCGTGAACCGGCGCGCGAGACCGCGTGCCTCGATCATGACGAAACCCCCTCTAGTCAAGTTTGACTAGAGGCTAGCTCCGGCTAATCAAGTTTGACTAGTCCTTAAGTTCGTACTCGCCGGCCTCTAGGCGTTCGATCAACTCCCGAGTCCACCGGACCTGACCTTCGAGATGGACGAGCCACAGTCGAAAGAGCTCGCTGACGTGCGCGGGCTTGCCCATCTCCGGCATCGAGTCGATGCCGTGCCGGGTGGGGGTGAGCTGGCCCTCGAGTCCCGCCAGCCGGTTCTTCAGCAGCACGACGGCCTGCTTGCGGGGAACGAGGTTGAGCATGGCGACAGCCGCGGAGACCTCGTCGTTGCCCGCCGTAGGGTTCGCCAGCGCGTGCCCGATGCGGTCGTCCAGCTCGCGCTCACCGGCGGCCGTGATCTTGTACGTCGTGCGGGCGGGGCCCTCGCCGGACTCGACGCCCACCGGCTCCAGCAGTCCGTCCTTGGCCAGCGACTTCAGCGCGTGGTAGATCGACCCCGGCTGCACGTTCGCCCAGGTGTCCGCGGACCACGACTTGAGCTCGCGGCGCACCACGTAGCCGTGGGCCTCGCCGACCAGCTTGACGATCCCGAGCACCAGCATTCTGGTCGCGGACAATCAGACCTCCCACTCGGTGAAAACCGCCTGGCACCGCCTCCGTAGGCTATGTCCATGAGTGCCTCCGTACTGACCGCGGTGGCCTGGCCTTATGCCAACGGCCCCAGGCACATCGGTCACGTCTCCGGTTTCGGTGTCCCGTCCGACGTCTTCTCCCGCTACATGCGAATGTCCGGACACCGGGTGCTCATGGTCAGCGGCACGGACGAGCACGGCACACCCATCCAGGTGCAGGCCGAGAAGGAGGGCCTGACGGCCCGCGAGCTCGCCGACAAGTACAACCGCGTCATCGCGTCTGACCTGCAGGGCCTCGGCCTCTCCTACGACCTCTTCACCCGCACCACCACCGGCAACCACTACCAGGTGGTGCAGGACCTCTTCCTCGCGCTGTGGAAGAACGGCTACGTCGTGCCCAAGGTCGAGATGGGCGCCATCAGCCCGTCGACCGGCCGCACGCTGCCCGACCGCTTCATCGAGGGCACCTGCCCGATCTGCGGGTACGACGGCGCGCGCGGCGACCAGTGCGACAACTGCGGCAACCAGCTCGACCCGATCGACCTGAAGAACCCGCGATCGAGGATCAACGGCGAGACGCCGAAGTTCGTCGAGACCGAGCACCTGTTCCTCGACCTGTCGGCGTTCATCAACTCGCTGTCGGGCTGGATGGGCACGCGCGCCGACTGGCGCCCGAACGTGCTCAAGTTCTCGCAGAACCTGATCAAGGACCTGCGGCCGCGCGCGATCACCCGCGACCTCGACTGGGGCATTCCGATCCCGCTCGACGGGTGGAGCGACCAGCCGATGAAGCGGTTCTACGTGTGGTTCGACGCGGTGATCGGGTACTTGAGCGCGTCCGTCGAGTGGGCGCGCCGCACCGGTAACCCCGACGCCTGGAAGGAGTTCTGGACGGGTGACGCCCAGGGCTACTACTTCATGGGCAAGGACAACATCGTCTTCCACTCGCTGATCTGGCCGTCGCTGCTGCTCGGGCAGAACGGCGCGGGCGACAAGGGCGGCGAGCCCGGCCGGTTCGGCACGCTGAACCTGCCGACCGAGGTCGTGTCGTCGGAGTACCTGACGATGTCCGGCTCGAAGTTCTCGACGTCGCGCGGCACCGTGATCTACGTCGGCGACTTCCTCAAGGAGTTCGGTCCGGACGCGCTGCGGTACTTCATCTCCGTCGCGGGTCCGGAGAACCAGGACACGGACTTCACCTGGGAGGAGTTCGTCCGGCGGACGAACTTCGAGCTGGCGAACGAGTGGGGCAACCTGGTCAACCGCTCGATCTCGATGGCGCACAAGAACGTGGGCGCGATCCCGAAGGCCGTGGGCTTGACGCCCGCGGACCACGAGCTGCTCGCGCAGTCCCGCGCGGCGTTCGACACGGTCGGGGCGCACCTGCGTCGCTCGCGGTTCAAGCAGGCCACGGGCGAGGCCATGCGCGTCATCTCGGCGGCGAACAAGTACCTGTCGGACCAGGAGCCGTGGAAGCTCAAGGACGACCCGGAGCGCCGCGACTCGGTGCTGCACACGGCGCTGCAGGTCGTGCAGGACGCGAACACGCTGATGACGCCGTTCCTGCCGCACTCGGCGCAGAAGGTGCACGAGGCGTTGGGCGGCACGGGCGTGTGGGCCGCACAGCCGCAGATGAACGAGGTCACCGACCTCGACATCCCTGAGCGCTCCTACCCGGTGCTGACCGGTGACTACGCCGGTGAGCAGGCTCGCTGGGAGTCGACGCCGCTGGAGGTCGGCCGGCCGCTCGAGAAGCCGTCGCCGTTGTTCGGCAAGCTCGACGCGAAGCTGGGCGAGACCGGGCCCGAGTGGGCTCCGATCGTCACCGACTAGTGGCGGACAAGCGCGAACGACCGCCGGTGCCGGAAGCTCTTCCGGCACCGGTGATCGACGCTCACACGCATCTCGACGCGTGTGGTGCTGTTGATGCCGCCGGTGTGGCCGTTCTGCTCGATCGGGCCAACGCCGCCGGCGTCTCGCACGTGATCACCGTGGCGGACGACCTGGCCGCTGCCACGTGGGCCGCCGAAGCGTCCACTTGGGACCCGAGGGTCTACGCGGCGGTCGCCGTGCACCCGACGCGGACCTCCACCTTCGGTGAGGTCGAGAAGGCCGAGCTGGAGCGCCTCGCGGTGCTGGATCGCGTCGTGGCGATCGGCGAGACGGGTCTCGACTACTACTGGGACTACTCGCCGCCGGCCGCCCAGCACGAGGCTTTCCGTTGGCACATCGACCTTTCCAAGCGCGTCGGGAAGCCGTTGATGATCCACGACCGGGACGCGCACGAGGACATCCTCAAGATCCTCGACGCCGAGGGAGCACCGTCCACTGTGGTGTTCCACTGCTTCTCCGGCGACGCGGACTTCGCCCGGCGGTGCGTCGACGCGGGGTACGTGCTGTCGTTCGCGGGCCCGGTGACGTTCAAGAACGCCCGTGCGCTGCGGGAAGCGGCGGCGCTCGTACCGCAAGATCAGCTTCTCGTCGAGACGGATGCGCCGTTCCTGACGCCCCATCCGTTCCGCGGCCGCCCAAACGAACCCTATTGTGTGAATTACACAATTCGGGACCTCGCTACGCTCCGTGGCGAAGATCTGTCTGAACTCTGCACCGCCGTCACCCGTACTGCTCAACGAGTGTTCGGACTCGGGCACTGAAATGCGACTTACAGCGAACGGAGTAGGCGGTTCCTACCCCCACAGGGTGACTGACGTCACAACATTGGTGGGGGTGTTTGCGCAACGTCGGTTGCCCCGTTACTGTCCCGTGACCGTGCCACCAGAGCCGATGTTGTCGGTTCGGAGCACGCCCGCAGTCGGGGCGGGACCGAAGCCAGAAGCGCGAAGAAGCGAGACCACGTAGGAGGAGTTGCCGGGAACCTTCGAGCTCCAACTCGAATGATCTTGTCAACGCCAACTGTGCGGTGGCCTCAAAGCTTCCGCAATGGAGGTATCGACCCTGATGTCCGGTAGCGACAGAACTGCCGCGCCTTACGACTTCAACGACGACACCGACTGGTTCACGCCCGTCGGCCAGACGTCGGTGAGCGTCGCTGACCCACACCCGAGCTTCCCGCCCGGCGCGTTGACCATCACGCCCGCGGACGTGCTCGAGGTGCTCGGTCCGGACGCGGACGACCTGCTCGCCACCGCGAACGTCGACGTCGACGAGCTGATCCGTCTCATCAACGCCGAGACGACGATCATGCCGCCCCTCGTCCTCCCGTCGGAGGAAGAGGAGAAGCAGGACCCGCAGCTCCTCGTCAAGACCGTCACCAACTGGAAGCGCCGCTTCCTCAAGGGCACGGTCGCCGCGATCCTCGTCTCGATCTCCGGCGGCGGCGTGACCGCCATGGCGATGGACAAGTCGCTGACCGTCGAGATCGACGGCGCGATGCAGACCGTCCACTCCTACGAGGGCACGGTCGGCGACGTCCTGGCGGAGGAAGGCATCGTCGTCGGTGAGCACGACGCCCTGTCCCCGTCGCTGAACGCCCCGATCTCCGACGGCGGCAAGATCAGCCTCGACCGCGGCCGCCTCCTGAAGATGAGCGTCGACGGCCAGGCCCGCGAGGACTGGGTCCGCTCCGTCACCGTCGAGGAAGCCGCCAAGCAGCTCGGCGTGAACCTCGAAGGCGCGTGGATGTCCGCCCAGGGCACCCACGACATCCCCCTCGAGGGCATGAACCTCGAAGTCAAGACCCGCAAGAACATCAAGCTCTTCGACGGCGCAAACCCGGTCCGCGAGATCCAGACCACCGCGCTCTCCGTCGAGGAACTCCTCAAGGGCGAGAACATCACCCTGGGCGCCGAGGACTCGATCACGTCCGGCATGGACGTGAAGCTGGCCAGCGGCGCCGAGGTCTACATCTCCCGCACGGGCGTCACGGTCATCAACGTGACCGAGCCGGTCGCCCCGCCGGTCGAGAAGACCAACGACCCGAACATGAACGCGGGCGAGCAGACGGTCACCGACCCCGGCACCCCCGGCGAGCAGATCTCGCAGTACAAGGTGACCATCAAGAACGGCAAGGAGGTCAGCAAGGAAAAGCTGAGCTCCAAGGTCACCAAGGAACCGAAGCCCAAGAAGATCACCGTGGGCACCAAGCCCCTCCCCGACAGCGACGTCTGGGACAAGCTCGCCAAGTGCGAGGCGGGCGGCAACTGGGCCATCAACACGGGCAACGGCTACTACGGCGGCCTCCAGTTCTCGGCCAGCACCTGGGCGGCCCACGGCGGCACCGCCTACGCCCAGCTCCCGCACCAGGCAACGCGCGAACAGCAGATCGCCATCGCGACGAAGCTGCGCGACCGCGCGGGCGGCACGTACGGCGCGTGGCCGGGCTGCCGCGCGAAGCTCGGCCTGCCGTAAACCCGCACCACCCCTCTCGGTCCCCTGACAAAGGCCGCCCAGGTACGCCTGGGCGGCCTTCGTCGTGCCCGGGAGGGGAGGGACCGCTCCGGGAGGGGGCAGAGACGGGTGGAGGCCGCAGCAGGGGTGGCGGGTGGCAGACGTGGCGGATGGCGAGGCCGACAGAGCGCAAGCACCGCGATGGCGCAGCCGAGCCCACCCAAGGCACAACGGCAATGCCGAAGGCGAGGCGTCCTTAGCTCTTGGCTCAAGACAACGCGCGCCCGAGCTACGCAAAGCCGAAGGCGAGCCGTCCCTCTTCTCTGCGCTGGATAAGCGGTATCGGTGACGTGCCAGCACAAACCCAACCACGTACGCGTGGGATTGGGGCTTGACTTTGGGTGCGAGGTGCTACCACTAGTGGCTCGGCCGGGCGCTTTTCAGCCCGGCCTTTCCGGTCCGACCAGCGCCTCGCAAGGGCTCCGAAGTCAAGCCCCAATCCCTATCGACGCGCCAGCGGCGATGACCCAACCACGCCCGTCATAGGCCCTGCACCCCAACCTGCGAGAATGCCCAAGTGAGCCTGCTGGGACCTGCCGAAGTCCGCCGCCTAGCCGCGGAACTGAACATCCGCCCAACCAAAAAACTGGGCCAGAACTTCGTGCACGACCCCAACACGGTCCGCAAGATCGTCGCGGCGGCAGACCTCACCAAAGACGACGTGGTCCTGGAGGTAGGCCCAGGCCTGGGCTCCCTGACCCTCGCCCTCCTCCCCAACGCGGCCAAGGTCATAGCGGTCGAAATCGACCCACCCCTGGCCGAGCGACTCCCGCAAACAGTCCAGGAACTGGACCCGGACAACGCGGACAAGCTGAACGTCGTCCTGAAGGACGCCCTGAAAGTCACCCAAGAAGACCTGCCCGCGCCACCCACCGCGATCGTCGCCAACCTCCCGTACAACGTCGCGGTCCCCGTGGTGCTGCACCTCCTGGCCGAACTCCCGTCCCTCCAAAAGGGTCTGGTCATGGTCCAGGCGGAAGTCGCCGACCGCATGGCCGCGAAGCCCGGCAGCAAGATCTACGGCGTCCCCAGCGTGAAGCTCGCCTGGTACGCCGACGCCAAGAAGGCCGGCAGCATCGGCAAGAACGTCTTCTGGCCCGCCCCGAACGTCGACTCCGGCCTGGTTTACTTCCAGCGCCACGAGAATCCACTCTCCACAGTGGACCGGAAGAAGCTCTTCACGCTCGTCGACGCCGCGTTCGCCCAGCGGCGCAAGACGCTGCGTGCGGCGCTGAAATCCTGGTCGCCGAACGTCGACGAGGTCTTCGCGAAGGCCGGGGTCGACCCTCAGCTGCGGGGCGAGCAGTTGAGCGTGATCGACTTCATCCGGATCGCTGAGGTCTAGGCCGGGGATCCTTCGGCCAACAGTGTGATCTGTCGAACGAATCCGGTTTTGGCTTGCGCAACCGAACGTCCGTCCGGTTGACTGCTACTTGCCATCCGGAGCGACTGAGAGACCTGGCTCTACGACGTCGCAGCAACCACCCGCTGGATGCGGGCAGGTGCTAACGCCAGGACCGATGGAGGAGCACCATGGGTACCGTGCGAATGCTGACGCGCCGTCGAGTTGTCGACCAGTGCCGTCGCACCGCTTCTGCATGTCGTCGCCACCTCGTCTAAGGCGCCTTCTCAAAGTCCTTTGACGCGCACTCAGTGAACGAGTGGCGCACCCCCTGAGCAGCACACCTCGACCGCGCACGTCCACACAGGACGGTGTGCCGTCGCGCGCAGCCGTGGAGCAGAAGTGATCACTGTCGAAAACCTCACCAAGACCTTCCAGGGCGTCTCCGCCCTCAACGGCGTGACCCTCGACGTCGAGGCCGGCACCGTGCTCGGTGTCGTCGGCCCGAGCGGCGCCGGCAAGTCGACGCTCGCTCGCTGCGTCGCGCTGCTCGAGCGTCCCGACTCCGGGGCGATCCGCGTCGACGGCACCGACATCACCAGCCTCGACGGAAGTGCTCTCCGCGCCGCGCGCAGGCAGATCGGCGTTGTGCCGCAAGGGGATTCGCTCCTTCGTCAGCGCACGGCGGCCGGCAACATCGCCCTGCCCCTCGAGTCCGCGGGCGTCCCCGGACCGCAGCGCCGCACCCGCGTCGGCGAGCTGCTGGACCTCGTCGGGCTCACCGACAAGGCCGCCGCCTACCCCGACCAGCTGTCCGGCGGGCAGCGTCAGCGCATCGCCGTGGCGCGCGCCCTCGCCGCCAACCCGTCCGTCCTGCTCGCCGACGAGCCCACGTCCGCCCTCGACCCCGAGACGACCGGCTCCGTGCTGACCGTGCTCGACCGTGCGCGCGCTGAGCTCGGTGTGACCGTGCTCGTCGTCACGCACGACATGGGCGTGGTTCGGAAGATCTGCGACGACGTCGCCGTGCTGGAGCAGGGCAAGGTCGTCGAACACGGCAAGGTGCTCGACCTGGTCAACAACCCGATCAGCCGCACGAGCAGCGCCCTGCTGCCCGCCGTCGACCTCAACCCGATCAACGAGAGCGCCTACGACCGCGTCGCGGACGTCGTGCTCGTCGGGTTCGCCGCGGTCGGCGCGTTGCTGCCCGAGGCCGCGCACCGGTTCGGGGTCGAGCTCAACATCGTCGGCGGTGGCCTGACGCGCCTCGGCGAGACGCCCGTCGCGCGGTTCCGGCTCGGGCTGAACGGTGAGCGCTCCGACTCGGCGCTGGAGTGGATCGGCGAGGCAGGCGGCGCTGTGCAGAGGTCCCTGAAGGGGCCACAGGGAGTAGCTGCGTGAGGTCTGCAACACCCTGGTCCGACGTGATCGCGTATCTCGTCGAGGCCACCGGAGAAACGCTGTACATGGTCGGCGTCTCCACGGTCATCGCAACACTGCTCGGCGTTCCCGTAGGTGTTTGGCTTCAGCTCACCGCCAAGGGTGGGCTGAAGCCGAACGCCGCGGTGCACAGGGTTCTCAGCTTCGTCACCGACCTGGGCCGCTCGATGCCGTTCATCGTGCTGCTCGTGGCGCTCACGTCGGTCACCCGCCTCATCGTGGGTGGTTCGATCGGCAGCACGGCGGTCATCGTGCCGCTGGCCGTGGGAGCGATCCCATTCGTCGGCAGGCTCGTGCAGAACATCCTGTCCGAGGTGCACGTGACCGTGGTGGAAGCCGCGATCACGACCGGAGCGAGCACCCTCAAGATCGTGAAGAGCGTGCTCATCCGCGAGTCGATGCCCGCCCTGATCAACGCCATCGGCGTCACCGTGATCGCCCTCGTCGGGTACTCGGCGATGGCCGGCGTGATCGGTGGCGGCGGCCTCGGCGACCTGGCGATCCGCGAGGGCTACCAGCGCTTCAACGACCGGATCCTGTGGAGCACCGTGGCGTGGCTCGCCGTGCTGACCACCGTGATCCAGTTCGGTTTCACCCGTGCCGCCCGTGCGTCCGACCGGCGCCGGCACGCCTCAGTCTGACCGTCAGCAAATTCTCAAAAGGAACGTCATGCGTATTCGTGCTGCCCTGATTGCCGCCGTTTTGACCGGTATCAGCGCTTTGTCCGCCTGCTCGTCCGGCACCTCCAGCGCCGCCGACACCCTCAAGGTCGGCGTCTCCCCGGTCCCGCACGCCCAGATCCTCAAGTACGTGGCCGACAACCTCGCCGCGCAGAAGGGTCTGAAGATCGAGGTCGTCGAGTTCACCGACTACGTGCAGCCGAACACGGCGCTGGTCGACGGCTCGCTCGACGCCAACTACTTCCAGACCGTCCCGTACCTGGCGACGTTCACCAAGGAGAGCGGCGCCAAGGTGGAGTGGGTCCAGCCCGTCCACGTCGAGCCGCTGGGCCTGTACTCCAAGAAGGTCAAGAAGCTCGACGAACTCCAGAACGGGGCCAAGGTCGCCGTCGCCAACGACGCCACCAACGAGGCGCGCGGCCTCAAGCTGCTGGAGGCCAACGGCCTGATCAAGCTCAAGCAGGCCGACCAGCCGACGGTGCGCGACATCGCCGAGAACCCCAAGAACCTCCAGTTCGTGCCCCTGGAGGCCGCTCAGCTGCCGCGTTCGCTGGACGACACCGACGCGTCCGTCATCAACGGCAACTACGCCATCGACGCCGGCCTCAAGCCCGCCACCGACTCGCTCGCGCTGGAGAAGGCCGAGGGCAACCCGAACGCGAACGGCCTGGTCACCCGCACCGAGCTCAAGGACGACAAGCGGATCAAGGATCTCGCCGAGCTGCTCGGGTCGCAGCAGGTCAAGGACTACATCAAGCAGACCTTCGACGGTTCGGTCATCCCGGTTTGAGATCGGCAGGTACCGGGGGAGGAGTCCAGCGGGCCAGAACGCCCGTAGGCTGACATCGTGCTCGCAGTCGTTCCTCCCCCGGTCACAGTTCGCGTCCCGGCCAAGGTCAACCTGCACCTGGCCGTGGGTGACGTGCGCCCGGACGGTTACCACGACCTGGTGACGATCTTCCAGGCGCTGTCGCTGGTGGACGAGGTCACGGTCGCGGTCGCCGACGAGCCAGGCGTCGAGGTGCACGGCGAGGGCGCCGACCAGGTGCCCACCGGAGCCTCCAACCTCGCCTGGCGCGCCGTGCAACTGCTGGCCGCACACGTAGGCAAGGACGCGGACGACCCCAAGGTCCGCGTCGTCATCCGCAAGGCCATCCCCGTCGCGGGCGGCATGGCGGGCGGCAGCGCGGACGCGGCGGCGACGCTCGTCGGCCTGTCGTCCTTGTGGCGCCTCGACATCAGCCGTGACGAGCTGGCCGAACTGGCCGGCAAGCTCGGCGCCGACGTCCCGTTCGCCCTCTACGGCGGCACGGCGCTCGGCACCGGCCGCGGCGAGCGGATCGTGCCTGTGCTCGCCCGTCACCAGTTCCACTGGGTGCTCGCGTTCGACCGTCGCGGACTGTCCACTCCGGACGTCTTCGACGAGCTGGACCGCCTGCGCGGCGAGGGAGATCCGCCCCGCGTCGGCGAGGTCGAGGCCGTGCTGGAAGGCCTGTCCTCCGGTGATCCGCGCCAGCTCGCGTTGCTGCTCGGCAACGACCTCCAGGCCGCCGCCGTGTCGCTGCGGCCGAACCTGCGCCGCACGCTCCGCGCGGGCGTCGACGCGGGCGCGCTGGCCGGCATCGTGTCCGGTTCCGGCCCCACGACGGCGTTCCTGTGCGAGGACGGTGACGCCGCCGTGAAGGTGGCCGCCGAACTCGCCGGTGCCGGTGTGTGCCGCACGGTCCGGGTGGCGCACGGGCCGGTGCCGGGTGCGCGCGTGATCACGACGGAAGAGCCGAAGCCCACCCCGCCCGAGGTTCACGCCTAGTCCGTCCAGACCATCGCGCGCCGCGGGCACGCTTCCGGGCCAAGGCTGGCCATCAGGGCCTTTGGCCCCGGTGGGTAGCCTTCGTCGGGCAGTTTCTTCCGAAGTCGTGAGGTTTTGATGGCCAACCTGGTCAACCTGGAGTCCGTGGCGAAGTCGTTCGGCGTCCGGCCGCTGCTCGACCGCGTGTCGCTCGGCGTCAACGAGGGCGACCGCATCGGCGTCGTCGGCCTGAACGGCGGCGGCAAGACGACGCTGCTCGAGGTCCTGGCCGGGGTGGAGCCCGCGGACGACGGCCGGGTGTCCCGGTCGCGCGACCTGCGGATGGCCGTCGTGACGCAGCGGACCGAGCTGCCCGAGGGCTCGACCGTGCGCAACGCGGTGATCGACCCGCTCGGGTTCGACGCCGAGCACGAGTGGGCCTCCGACGCCCGCGTCCGGTCCATTTTGGATGGTCTGGGGATCACCGCGCTGGGTCTCGACTCGGTGGTCAGCAGGATGTCCGGTGGTGAACGGCGCCGCGTCGTGCTGGCCGCCGCGCTGATCCAGGACCTCGAACTCCTCGTGCTCGACGAGCCGACCAACCACCTCGACGTCGAGGGCGTGCGGTGGCTCGCGGAACACCTGCTGGCCCGCAAGTGCGCGCTCGTCGTCGTCACCCACGACCGGTGGTTCCTCGACACGGTCTGCAACCGCACGTGGGAGGTCGTGAACGGCAAGGTCGAGCAGTACGAGGGCGGTTACGCCGACTGGATCTTCGCGCGCGCCGAGCGGCAGCGGCTCGCGGACACGCTCGAGGAGAAGCGGCAGAACCTGGCGCGCAAGGAACTCGCCTGGCTGCGCCGCGGCGCCCCCGCGCGGACCTCGAAGCCCCGCTACCGGATCGAGGCCGCCGAGGCGTTGATCGCGGACGTGCCTCCGTTGCGCGACAACGTCGAGCTGCTCGCGTTCGCCAAGAAGCGCCTGGGCCGCACGGTGATCGAGGTCGAGGACGCCACACTGTCCATTCCGGACCGCGTGCTGGTGCGCGACCTGACCTGGCGGATCGGTCCCGGCGAGCGGATCGGTCTCGTCGGCGTCAACGGTTCCGGCAAGACGACGCTGCTCAAGCTGCTGGCGGGCGAGCGGGAACCCGAGACGGGCAAGCGGATCCAGGGCTCGACGGTCAAGATCGCGCACCTCTCGCAGGAGCTGCTCGACCTCAACGGGTCGATGCGCGTGCTGGAGGCGATCGAGGAGGTCGCGCGGCGCGTCGTGCTCGGCAAGTACGAGATGTCGGCCTCCCAGCTGGGCGAGCGCTTCGGGTTCTCGTCGCAGAAGCAGTGGACGCCCGTCTCGGACCTGTCCGGTGGCGAGCGGCGCCGGTTGCAGCTCTGCCGGTTGCTGATGGCCGAGCCGAACGTGCTGCTGCTCGACGAGCCGACCAACGACCTCGACATCGACACGTTGCAGCAGCTGGAAGACCTGCTGGACTCGTGGGCCGGCACGCTCGTCGTGATCTCCCACGACCGGTACCTGGTCGAGCGCGTGTGCGACAAGGTCGTCGCGTTGTTCGGCGACGGCGGCCTGACCGAGCTGCCCGGCGGCATCGAGGAGTACCTGAAGCGCCGCGACTCGGTGCGGGACAGGGAATCCGCGTCCGCCGCGCCCGCCGCCGAGAAGGCACCGTCGAACGCCGCCGACCAGCGGGCCGCCCGCAAGGAGCTGGCCCGGCTGGAACGCCGCCTCGAGGTGCTGCACAAGAAGGAAGCCGAGCTGCACGCGGCACTCGCCGAGGCCGCGACCGACTCCGGCCGGTTGCTGAAGCTCGACGCCGAACTCCGCGCCGTGCTGGCGGAGGAGTCCGAAGTGGAGACCGCCTGGATGGTCGCGGCCGAGGTCGTCGAGGGCTAGATCCTGTCCGGCCAGCCTCGTCCTGCGCGGCTTGCCCGTCCTGTCCGGCTAGCGTCCCTTGCGGCGCAGTTCGTCGGCGAGTTGCGGCAACAGCTCGTCGATGAACGCCGTGTCGTACCCCTGCCCGGAGAGCAGCGCGTAGCTGAAGCGCGCCTTCATGACCTCTTCGGACGACGCCCCGAGCATGCCGTCGAGCGCGACGCCGATCTCCTCCAGCATCCGGTCGACCTGCGCGGTGCGGTACCCGCGCTGGCCCGACGCCGCCTGCGGGATCCGCAGCTGGCGCAGGTCCTTCCACGACTTCACCTGCGGCATGCTGCTGCGCATCGGCCCGGAGAGCTGCTGCTCGATCGCGGTGAGGAACGCGTCGACCTCGGTCTCGTCGTAGCCCCGTCGTCCGATGAGCGGACGGGAGAACCGGATGTCGCGGATGTCCTTCGCGGTCAGGTTGTCCTGGCCGAGCAGCGTCGCCTCGATGCGGTCGAGGAACGCGTCCACCTGGGACTCCTGGTAGCCGCGGCGGCCACGCGGAGGACGGTGGAACGCGATGTTGCGGATGTCGGCGGCGGTGAACTTCGCCGCTTCGACCTCCTGCGGGGCGGCCGGCCGCTGCGCGGGCGGGCGTTGCGGGGCCTGAGAAGGCCTAGGACGCTGCTGCGGCTGCTGGGTGCGTTCCTCCGGCCGCGCGGAGCGTTGCTGCGGCCGCTGTTGCTGCAGGGGCAGCGGAGGGAGCACCGTGGTGGGCGGGCCTGCGTCGCGCGGGGGCGGGGCGACCTCGAACATCAGCACCACGAGGTCGAGGAACGTGTCGACGTCTTCCTCGTCGTAGCCGAACGTGCCGGGCGCGGTCTCGCCGAACACGGCGTCCTGCACCTGCTGGGCGGTCAGGTTGTCCCTGCCGCGCAGGGTCTGCTCGATGCGGTCGAGGAACGCGTCGATCTGTCCCTCGTGGTAGCCGCGGGTCCCCGGTCTGGGCTTGTGGAAGCGCACGGCGGCGACGTCGTCCGGCGATAACCGGACCGCCGGTCTCATCGCCTGCGACGTGGCGTGCGCGCCCTTGGCAGGCGCCGCGGCCTGCTGGCGTTGCGGAGTGGACCGCAGCGTGTCCGCCACGAGTTCCATGAAGACGTTGACCTCGTTCACGTCGTAGCCCGGGTCGCGGGTCGCCGTGCTGAACTTCACGCTGAGGACGTCTTCGCGCGTGAGGATGTCCTTGCTCTTCATGGTGCCCTCGACCCGGTCGAGGAACGCGTCCACTTCAGCCGCGTCGTAGCCGCGCTGCCCGCTGGGGGGCCGGTGGAACGCGACCAGTGCCACGTCCTGCGCGGAGAGCAGAGGAGCCGGATGCGCGGGTAGACGATGCTGCGCTCCGGGACCGCCCCGATCCACCAATGACCTCCTCCTGCGTACCTGTACTGGGGAGTATCGCGTTTCGCGTGGCATAACGTTTCGCCCTGATGGACCAAACGGCGCCACTACGATCGCGAACATGAGTCAGTTCGTGGATGTGATGCTGGCGACGGCTGCCAACGGCCGGGACAGGGGCATGACGACGGGTGAACCCGCCGCGCCCGTCCGCCGGACCTGGGCCGAGGTGCACGAACGCGCCCGGCGGATGGCCGGTGCGCTCGACGTGGCGCCGGGCACCGCGATCGCCGTGCTCGCCGCCGAACCAGCCGTGATCGCCCCAGCCGTGCAGGCCGCATGGCTGTGTGGTGGCAGCGTCACGATGTTGCATCAACCCACACCACGCACCGACCTGGCCGAGTGGGCCGAGGACACGTTGCGGGTGCTCGCCATGATCGATTCGCGTCTGGTCCTGCTCGGCAGCCCTTTCGACGCCCTGGCTGCCGTTCTGGACCAGCACGGAGTGCCCTACCGACTGCTCTCCGAACTCGACGCGGAACCGATCGCTGCTCCTGTTCCCACCGACGAGGATGCCACGGCACTGCTGCAGTTGACGAGTGGCTCCACCGCCGATCCCAAGGCGGTGCGAATCACGCACCGCAATCTGATGGCGAACGCGCGAGGTATGGAGATCGCGGCGGCGCTCGACCCCGAGTCCGACGTGATGATTTCCTGGCTGCCGTTGTTCCACGACATGGGGATGGTCGGCTTCCTGACCGTGCCGATGCTCTTCGGCCTGGAACTGGTGAAGGTCACCCCTGTCGACTTCCTGTCGCGGCCTACCCTGTGGGCCGATCTGATCACCCGGTACCGCGGGACGATCACCGCTGCTCCGAACTTCGCCTACGCCATCGTGGCTCGTCGTCTGGCCTCTTCTTCTGACAGTTTTGACCTGTCGTCGATGCGGTTGGCGCTGAACGGCGCCGAGCCGATCGACCCGGCCGCCGTCGAGGCCTTCGTGGTGGCCGGTGAACGTTTCGGGCTGCGTCCCGAGTCGATCCTGGCTGCCTACGGCATGGCCGAGACCACTCTCGGTGTGGCTTTCGCGCCGTTGTTCACCGGGCTGTCGGTGGACGTCGTGGACGCCGAT
Organism: Lentzea sp. JNUCC 0626; assembly: GCF_043632865.1. Taxonomy (NCBI): domain Bacteria; kingdom Bacillati; phylum Actinomycetota; class Actinomycetes; order Pseudonocardiales; family Pseudonocardiaceae; genus Lentzea; species Lentzea sp. JNUCC 0626. The sequence goes on along the minus strand of NZ_CP171635.1, from coordinate 6,464,400 downwards.
TCGTTGGAGGCCAAGCATCGCGCCGTGCCCACCGAGGGTGGGCGTGCGTTCCCGTTGCTGGGGCCGCCGTTGCCCGGTCTGGAGCTGCGCGTGGTGTCCGACGGTGGCGACGTGCTGGGCGTGCGGGACGTCGGTGAGTTGCAGATCCGCGGCGAGGCGGTGACTCCCGGGTACCTGACCGTGAACGGTCCTCTGGCCACTCAGGACGCTGAGGGCTGGCTGTCCACCGGGGACCTCGGATACCTGGTGGAGGACGGCCAGGTCGTCGTCTGCGGGCGCCGCAAGGACGTCATCATCATGGGCGGCCGCAACATCTATCCGACCGATGTGGAGCGTGCCGCGTGCTCGGTGGAGGGCGTGCGGGCCGGTAACGCCGTCGCGGTTCGGCTGGACGCGGGCACGCAGCGCGAACGGTTCGCCGTCGTGCTGGAGTCGAAGCTCGCCGGGGACGCCGACGCCGAGAAGGACCTCGTGAAGCAGGTGACGGCCCGGGTCGTCGACGCGGTCGGGTTGCGGCCGTTCGCCGTGGTGGTGCAGCCGCCGGGGACGTTGCCGAAGACGCCGTCCGGGAAGCTGCGGCGGTCGGCGGCAGCCGAGCTCGTCTGAGCACCCGTCGGCGCGGGCTCCCCCACCGGGGGAGTCCGCGCCGATGTTCACCCGGCCTCCACCAGGTAGAACCGCACGACCCCGAAGGCGGGATGGCGCAGGACGGCGAGGGCGGTGCGCTGGAGAGCGCCGGGACGGACCCGTCCTTCCCGTTCCAGCCGCATCACGACGAAGTAGCCGAACGTGTCGTCCACGCCGGGGAACGCGGTCACCGCGTGGATCCGCACGTTCAGGAGATCGACATCGGGGTTGTTCGCACTGAAGACGTCGAACAGTTCCTTCGGTTCGGGCTCACCCTGTTCGATCACCACGACCACCTGCTCGATCGCGGCGAACCGCGGTGCGGCCGGTAGGCCGGTGGCGAGCACCGGCGTTCCCAGCTCTCCCGCGCAGTCCAGCCCCGGGCAGCGGAGATCGGGGGTGAGGCAGGTGCGGCACACCGTGTACCGGCACGTCTGGCACTGCAGCCCGACCGGGTTGACGACGGTGAGCGAGGACCCGTCGCGGACGAGTTCGTGCGCGGAGAACCACGTGGTCCCGCAGGACGTGCAGACCGTGCGGACCGGGTCGAGCAACGGATCGCGGAGCTGCTCCTCGGTGATGGGGTCCGCCGCGTTCGACCGGGCTTTGCGGGCCGAGCAGAGCATCAGGGCGCACCGGTGGGCGTCGGCAGACCGCGGGTCGTCGCGCAGGACCCGCATGACCACGTCCAGCGCCTGCCTCGGCCTGCCTGCCTCGCTCAGCCGAGCGACTTCCTCGACCAGACCGGGCACCGGCTGGATCGTGTCCGGCAAGTGGAACGCCGCGGTGTCGTGGCGCGCGCTCTTGCTCGCTGCCGTGGCCGGACTGCCAGTCGTGCTCTTGCTCGCGGTTGCGGTCCGGCCTGTGTCGACGGGTCTGGCGCGCAGGAGCCTGTGTCGCTCCCTGGCGAGCGCGTCCGCTTCCCGGCACCGCCGTGCGAGGTCGGCCACGGCGTCCGCCAGGTACTCCTGCGACCGAACACCTCGACGCCATCTCCACCCCACAGGCACACCTCGCCCCGTCCTTCGGCCGTGCCGGATTCGCACGGGTCGCGGGAGCTTAGGAGTGGCGCGCGGGGAGGGGTCCCGGCCGGCGCGGCGCGGCTAGTAGAGGTCATCGAGTTCCTGGAGCCGCCTGCGCAGTTCCCTGGCGCTCTTGCGGGGAAGCGCGCAGGCGACGGCGCCGAGGATCTCGCGGGCTTCCCGGGGATCCGTGCAGCACCACCGCTCTCCGCAACCCTCGACGTCGAAGTCCCAGATCCTGCGGTTCGGCCTGTGCACGAAATCGGTCCAGGCGCGGAGTGCGATCTCCACGGCGAACGGGCCGAGGTAGTTGCGGCTCGCCTCCAGCCGCTGGACGTCCGACCTGAGTCGTGGCGAGAAGCTGTCCAGCAGCATGCCGGGGTGCCTACGCGGCATGGCCCTTTCGGTTGCTCATGCCGTCCATTGTGCCGATCAGTGGAAGCTGTTTTGCGCGGCTTCCAGGCCCTTGGTCACGAGCGCCTCGGCCGCGTCCGCCGCCCGGTCGATCTCCAGCGCGAGCTGCTTGCGTTCGACCGTCGAGAAGTCCTTCAGGACGTAGTCGGCGGGGTCCTGGCGGCCGGACGGGCGGTCCACGCCGAAGCGCAGCCGGTGGTAGTCCTTGGTGCCCAGGGACTTCGTGATGGAGCGGAGTCCGTTGTGGCCGTTGTCGCCGCCGCCGAGCTTCATCCGCAGCTGGGCGAACGGGAGGTCCAGCTCGTCGTGGATCACGACGATCGTGGTGGGCTTGAAGAACTTCACGGCGCTCGCGACGGGGCCGCCGGAGAGGTTCATGAAGCTGCGGGGCTTGGCGAGCACGACGCGGTGGCCGGACAGACGGCCCTCGACGATCTCGGCGCCCGACTTGTGGGCCTTGAACTTGCCGCCCACGCGCCCGGCCAGTTCGTCGAGGACGAGGAAGCCGATGTTGTGGCGGTTGCCCTCGTACTTGGGGCCTGGGTTGCCCAGCCCGACGATGAGGGCGAGGTCAGCGTCCACGGAACCGCAACTCCTGCTCGAGATCGTCCAGCAACGTGTCCACGGCCTGCACCTGGTACCCCTTGCCCAGCAGGCCGGACGTGGTGCTGAACCGGGTGTTGCGGACCTCGGTGGAGGTCATGGAGCCCCGGCCGTCCAGGTTGGCCGCGGCACGGATGATGAAGGCGTCGACCTCGGCGCGATCGTAGCCGGTGCCTGTCTTGCCGAGTTTGCGCGCGTGCAGGTCGTCGCCGGAGTTGAGGCCCGTGGGCGGCACGATGCCGTTGCGGAGCTGGAACTCCAGCAGGTGCAGCACGCCGTCGACGCTGAGCGGGTCGTAGCCGTTGGGGACCGCGGCGAACCGGACGGTGCGCACGTGGTCCGGGTTCAGCCGCAGCCTGCCGGCGAGCGCGTCGGCGACGATCTGGAGGAACTCGTTGACCTGGTCCGGGTCGTAGCCCTGGCGCTTGCGGCGGAAGGTCTTCGACCGGACGTCTGCCGGGCTCAGGTACTGCAACGGCGCGCCGCCCCCCTCGTGAGGAGGCGACGCGCCGTCGTTTCGGCCCGACGTGATGGGGCTCAGTCTTCCTCGGTGGCCTCGGCCGGCGCGGCCGCGTCGTCACCCTCGAGCTGCGCCGCGGACGGCGCCTCGTTCACGGCGACGACGAGAGCCTCGGCGTCGGTGATCAGGACAGCACCCTCCGGGAGGGTCAGGTCGCCGGCGTGGATCTGGGTGCCGGCGGCGACGCCCGCGATCGACAGCTCGATCTGCTCGGGGATGTTGAGCGCGTCGGCCTCGATCTGGACGGTGCTGAGGTCCTGCGTCAGCAGCGTGCCCGAAGCGGGCTCGCCCGAGATGGCCAGCGGCACCTCGACGGTGACCTTCTCGCCGCGCTTCACGAGCAGCAGGTCGACGTGCTCGATGTAGTTCTTGATCGGGTGCGTGGTGACGGTCTTCGTGAGCGCCAGCTCAGCCGCGCCGTCGAGGGCGAGGGTGAGGACGGCGTTCTGACCGTGCTCGCGGACCACACGGGCGAACTCCAGCGCCGGCAGGGCCAGGTGCTTGGGGTCGGAACCGTGGCCGTAGAGGACCGCGGGGATCTTGCCGGCGCGACGGGTGCGGCGGGCTGCGCCCTTGCCGAATTCGGTGCGCTCTTCAGCGGCGAGACGAACCTCGGACACGGTGGGGTACTCCTTACAAGTCTGGCCTTGCACGTCGGGGCGGTGCACAAGGTTCAGTGGTTCAGCGGTGTTCAGCTCTGGGTGGTGGCCTGCGGCGGCGAGCAGCGCGGAACAGGGGTCAACACGCGCGGCATCAAGCCACCGCGTCGATCACGCCGAGCTGTGAAGCTCGCCCTCGCCGAGGCAACCCGACCAGTGTAGGTGAGGGTGGGGCGGGGGCCTAATCGGGGGTGGTCCCAGGCGGGTGAACTCCGCTGCCTGCGGGTTTTCGGGTGGCGTGCGGGGGCCGGGTTGCTGTGGTCCGGTTGCGTGCGGGTGGTTGCGTTCCAGCGGGGTTGGTTGCGTTCCTGGGGTTCGGTCGCCTTGCGAGGGTGGTCCATCAGGTCGTGACGCCTGAAGTGGGTTGCGATTGGGGCTTGACTTCGGGGCCCTTGCGAGGCGCTGGTCGGACCGGAAAGGCCACCCTGGTAGCAGCCCGTTCGGGCTCGCCTTCGGCTTCGCCACGCCAGGATTCGTAGGTGGCCGGCTTTGCGTTGTTGGCTGTCCGGTTGGCACCTCGCGCTGGGCTTGGGCGGTGGTCGGCTTGCGTTGGCGGGTGCGGTTGGCACCGCCCTTGAACAAGCCGAAGGGCCTCCCGCACGTGGCGGAAGGCCCTTCGAGTCGAGCTGAGGTCAGGCGTTGCCGTCGAACAGAGAGGTGACGGAGCCGTCCTCGAACACTTCCTGGATCACGCGCGCCAGGAGAGGCGCGATCGACAGGACGGTCATGTTCGGGAACCGCTTCTCCGCCGGGATCGGCAGAGTGTCGGTGAACACGACCTCACGGGCGCCGGAGTCCTGCAGGCGCTGGGTCGCGGGGCCCGAGAGGATGCCGTGCGTGGCCGCGATGACCACGTCGGACGCGCCCTCGTTCAGGAGTTGCTTGACGGCGCCGGCGATGGTGCCGCCGGTGTCGACCATGTCGTCGATCACGATGCAGAGGCGGCCCTCGACCTTGCCGACGACGCGGTTGGAGACCACCTCGTTGGGGCGGAGCGGGTCGCGGGTCTTGTGGATGAACGCGATCGGAGCGCCGCCGAGGGTGTCGGCCCACTTCTCGGCCAGCTTGGTGCGGCCCGAGTCGGGGGAGACGACGGTGATCTCGTGGCCCGCGTACTTGCCGCGGATGTGGTCGGCCAGCAGCGGCATCGCCCACAGGTGGTCGACCGGGCCGTCGAAGAAGCCCTGGATCTGGGCCGTGTGCAGGTCGACGGAGACCAGGCGGTCGGCGCCCGCGGTCTTGAACAGGTCGGCGACCAGGCGGGCGGAGATCGGTTCGCGGCCGCGGTGCTTCTTGTCCTGACGGCTGTACGGGTAGAACGGCATGATCACGGTGATGCGCTTGGCCGAGGCGCGCTTCAGGGCGTCGACCATGATCAGCTGTTCCATCAGCCACTGGTTGATGGGCGCGGTGTGCGACTGGATGACGAAGGCGTCGCAGCCGCGGACGGACTCCTCGAAGCGGACGAAGATCTCGCCGTTCGCGAAGTCGTAGGCGGACTGCGGGGTCACCGTGACGTTGAGGTGCTTCGAGACCTCTTCAGTCAACTCCGGATAGGCACGCCCGCCGAAGAGCATCAGGTTCTTCTTCGGTGTGCCGGGCATCTGCGGGTTCACAGTCAGCGACCCTCCTCTGTCTTCTCGTCGGCATTCTGCTTCGCCAGGGCCTCGGCTGCCGCCTGAGCCGCTGCCGTTCCCTCGCGGCGGCTGATGACCCAGCCCTCGAGGTTGCGCTGCGGGCCTCCGGACACGGCGAGCGCGCCCGGTGGGACGTTGCGGCGCAGGACCGTGCCCGCGCCCGTGTACGCGCCGTCGCCCACGGTCACCGGGGCTACGAACATGTTGTCCGAGCCGGTGCGGCAGTGGGAACCGACGATCGTGCGGTGCTTGTTGACGCCGTCGTAGTTGACGGTGACCGAGGCCGCGCCGATGTTGCTGTGCTCGCCGATCGTGGCGTCGCCGATGTAGGACAGGTGGGGGACCTTCGAACCGGCGCCGATCTGCGAGTTCTTCGTCTCGACGAACGTGCCGATCTTGCCCTTCACGCCTAGAGACGTGCCTGGGCGGAGGTAGGCGAACGGGCCGACGGACGCGTTGTCGCCGATCACCGAGTCGCTGCCGTGGGTCCGCACGACCGAAGCGCCTTCGCCGACCGTCACGCCCGAGAGAGTCGTGTCCGGGCCGACCACCGCACGAGCGCCGACCGTCGTGCCCGCGCGGAGCTGCACGTTCGGCTCGATCAGGGCGTCCTGGCCGACGGTGACGTCCGCGTCGACCCACACCGACGCCGGGTCGACGACGCTGACGCCACCGCGCATCAGGCCCTCGACGATGCGGCGGTTCATCTCGGCGCCGACGGCCGCGAGCTGCACGCGGTCGTTGATGCCCTCGACCAGCCACCGGTCGGACGCGATCAGCGCGCCCACCCGCAGGCCGTCGCCGCGGGCGATGCCCAGCACGTCGGTCAGGTAGAGCTCGCCCTGCGCGTTGTCGGTCGACAACCGGGAGAGCCCGTCGCGCAGCACCGCCGCGTCGAACGCGTACACGCCCGAGTTGATCTCGGTGATCAGCTGTTCCGCGGAGGAGGCGTCCTTCTGCTCGACGATCCGCTGCACGGTGCCGTCGGAGTCGCGCACGATCCGGCCGTACCCGGTGGGGTTCTCCACCACGGCCGTCAGGACGGTGACCGCGTTGCCGGCGTCGCGGTGTTCGGCGAGCAGGCCCTGGAACGTCTGGGTGTCGAGCAGCGGCACGTCGCCGTAGCTGACGATCACCGTGCCGCCCAGGTCGTCCGGCAGTTCGGCGAGGCCGCACGAGACGGCGTGGCCGGTGCCCTTCTGCTCGGCCTGCACGGCGACGGTGACCTTGCGGCCCAACGCCCCGGCGAGAGTTTCCAGATGCTCAGTGACTGCTTCACGGCCGTGTCCGACGACGACGGCGAGGTGGTCGGGGTCTGTACCGGCTGCCGCGCGCACCGCGTGTTCGACGAGTGAGCGTCCGGCGATCCGATGCAGCACCTTGGGCGTGGACGACCGCATGCGGGTGCCTTCCCCGGCGGCGAGCACGACCGTGCTGACAGGGCCCTCGAGCATCAATGCTCTCCCTAACAGGCTGGGTGGTTCGAAGTCCGCCGACCAGCCTAGGCCTCCGCGGACGGCTCTCCAGCCACCGCGGCCACCTGGCAGCCACCTTGACGCTTCGCCACGTACATCGCCGAGTCCGCCCTTGACAGGGCCTGATTCGCGGATTCGCGGGGGCGCAGGGAGATCACGCCGACCGACAGCGTCACCCCTCTGGAGAGGTCGATTGGCAGGCCTGCCACGGCATCCACGGCCCGTCCGAGGGCTGCTTCGGCGGCGTGCAGAGGGGCCCCCGGCAGCAGGACGACGAACTCGTCACCGCCGTATCTGGCCACCATGTCGTCACCCCGCAGGGCCTGCCGGAGTGTGCTGGCAATCACCCGGAGGACATCATCACCCTCGGCATGTGAATGCCGGTCGTTCACGCCCTTGAAGCCGTCGAGGTCGACCAGTGCGATCGAGAACGGATCGACCTGACCGGCGATGAGCTCGCCCATCTTGTCGTCGAGCGCGCGGCGGTTCGGCAGGCCCGTCAGCGGGTCCTGCAACGCCTGCTGCGCGATCTGGCCGTGCGCGCGCGTCAGCCGTTCGTGTTCGCGGCGGGTCTGCAACGTGGCCACGCGCGACTCGCGCATCTGCCACAGCTCCAACTCCAGGGCCGCGTTGTACGCCTGCAACGCCGACGTGGTGTGCGGGCCGCAGAGGTGCGCGTACTCGCGTTCCAGCGACAGCACCAGCGACGGTTCCGACGTGTCGTGCTCCATCTGCGTGCGCGTGTCGTCGAGGACCTTCAACGCGTCGTCCAGCCGGTTCGCCTCGACCAGGCACCGGGCCAGCGCGATCGCGACGATGATCAGCTCCCGCGCGTACATCGACAGGCCGCGCAACGACCACAGCCGGTCGAGGTGGCTCTCCGCCGGGCTCGTCAGCGCGTGCGCGGCACCGAGGATCGGCACCTGCTCGGCCGCGGCGAGGTCACGCCTGCCGGGGTGCAGCGACTGCCGGAACGGCACCTCGGCGGCCTCGGCCAGCCCGGAGGCGACGAGGAACTGCTCGGCCGCGGCCTCGTGCAGGTTCACCCGTTCGAGGCGCATGCCCCAGCCGATCCGGAGCCGGGCGCGGTTGACCAGGTGCACGTAGATCTGGTGGGGCTGGCCGCTCTCGCGCAACGCGTTGTTCGCGCCCGCCAGCACGTCGTCGGCCATCTCGTAGACGCCGAGCTGGGTCAGCACCAGCGCGATGTCCTGGAACGTGTTGGCCAGCAGCTGGTCCCAGACGCGCTTGTCGAAGACCGGGTCCACGTCCGGTTCCTCGTCGAGCATCATCGCGAGTGCCGACGCGATCTCGGTCAGCGCCTTGTCCTCGGCGTTGCCCAGCAGGAACCGGCGGCCGCGCAACGCCCGTGCGTCCGCCTCCAGCACGATCAGGCCGTGGCGGCGGCAGTGCGCGAGCATCTCGTCGAGCTGCGGGTCGGACATGTCGACCAATCCCGGCGTGACCAACCGGACCACGGCAGCGGCTCTGAGCAGCTGCGCGACGATGCGGGGCTCACCGCGGCCCTGGGCCTCGGCGAGGATGTGGTCGATCTCGGAGGCCGCGTCCAGTTGTGCGGCGAGGTGGCTGCTCTGGGCCACGGCGACGAGTTCGCTCGCGCGACCCACCAGCCACGCGTCGGACATCTCGTGATGGCGGTGGCCCACGTTGCCCTGCTCGTCGACCGCTTCCTCGGGCAGCTTCGCACCTCCCAAAGACACCCTGACCTGCGCTTTCAAGGTCCTGCTCCGCCACCAGGATTCGAACCTGGACCATCTGAACCAAAATCAGAGGTGCTGCCTTTACACCATGGCGGAACGGGCGAACTCGCGCACGCCCAGGGCACATGTTGTCACGAGTGGTCCTCTTCTTGTCCAACCACCACTCCACCGGCCCAGTTCAAGATCACGGCTTGGTGCCGACTGACCTGGTCAGGAAGTCGCCCAGCGTCGTTCGATACGTGTCCGTCGCCACATTCCACCCCGAGGTGTGGTCGGCGCCCGGGATCTCCACGTACTGCAGCGGCCAGCCGAGCCCGCCCGCCGCGGTCGCGAGGTCGCGCGAGGACTGGGCGGGCACGGTCTCGTCGGCCGAGCCGTGGAACACCAGCGTCGGCGGCTTGAGCGCGGGCGGGTTGCGGACGAGGTCGAACCGGTCGAAGTCGATGTCGGCGCGCCAGCCGGACACGAGCTCGGCGATCGGCGTGAGCCACGTCGGCACGCCCCGGTTGCTCGCCTGGAGGTTCAGGGTCTGCGTCCAGTTCGTGACGGGCGAGTCGAGCACGACCCCGCTGACGGCCGCCGCGACACCGGAGCGGGCCAGCGTCTGGCCGACGATCGCGCCGCCCATCGACCAGCCGTAGAGCACGACGTTGCGCGCGCCCTGGCTCTGCGCGTACTTGATCGCGGCCTCGACGTCGCGCCACTCGGTGTCGCCGAGGTGGTAGAGGCCGTCGGGGGACGCCGGCGCGCCCTCGTCGTTGCGGTAGGTGATCAGCAGGACGGGCAGCCCGGCCTGGTGCAACTGCGGCACGACCCGCAGCCCTTCCTCGCGCTTGGCGCCGCGCCCGTGGACGTTGATGACCCAGGTGTCCTTGTTCTCGGCGGGCACGAGCCACGCGGGCATGTCGCCGAGTTCGGTGGGCACCGCGACGTCGCTGTAGACCAGGCCCAGCGCGGTCTTCGGGTTGCCCTCGTAGACGGCGGTCTCGATGCGCACCTTGGTGCCGTCCGGCGGCGCGCTGCCCTCGAGCAGCGGGCGTTCGACGCGACCGTCCCTGGTCTTCGTGATCTCGCCGATCTTGGCCTGGCCGCCCGGCCAGATCAGGCCGAGCGTGCCCTGCTGGACCGTCGAGACCGACTCGGCCAGCACGACGGTCTGGCCCTCGTGGCCGATCGCCGTGTCCGGGTACCGCCCGGTCCAGCGGTCGGGTTCGAGCAGCTCGCCGCTGTAGTACCAGCCGATGCCGCCCAGCGCGGCCGTGACCAGCACGAGCAGGGCGAGCAGCGAGATCGTGGTGATCCGGATGATCTTGCGTCTGGCCATCTTCGAATGATGCCTTTTCCACCTGGGGTATGGCGAAACGAGGGTGCCTAACCTACGCTTCCGTAAGTTACGGTTGCGTAGGTAAGTCGATCCCCTCTCACCCCCAGAGGTTCCGGATGACTTCGACTGTGAACCGGTCCACCGATCAGGGCCCCAAACCGTTGACCGACGGCCGGCGCAGTCATGCCGAGCAGTCGGGTGTGTACGTCTTCGTGATCGTGCCGTTCCTGGCGTTGCTGGCGGCCGTCCCGTTCGCCTGGGGCTGGGGCCTCGGCTGGGTCGACGTCGGGCTCTTCGTCGCCTTCTACTACCTCACCGGCCTCGGCGTGACGATCGGCTACCACCGCTACTTCACGCACGGCTCGTTCAAGGCCAAGCGCCCGTTGAAGATCGTGCTGGCGATCGCGGGCTCGATGGCGTTGCAGGGCCCGGTGATCGACTGGGTCGCGGACCACCGGCGGCACCACGCGTTCTCCGACCGCGAGGGCGACCCGCACTCGCCGTGGCTGTTCGGCAGCGGCCCGGCTGCCCTGGCCAAGGGCTTCTGGCACGCGCACACGGGGTGGCTGTTCGAGCGCGACAAGACCAACCACAAGAGGTTCGCGCCCGACCTGATGGCCGACGACGACCTGGTGCGCATCGACCGGCTGTTCTGGGTGTGGACGGTCATCTCACTGCTCGCGCCCGCTGTGCTGGGCGGCCTGCTGACGTGGTCGCTGTGGGGTGCCGTGACCGCGTTCTTCTGGGCGGGCCTGGTGCGCGTGGCGTTCCTGCACCACCTGACGTGGTCGGTGAACTCGATCTGCCACATGGTGGGCGAACGGCCGTTCGCCGCGCGGGACCGTTCCGCGAACGTCTGGGCGTTGGCGATCTTGAGCTTCGGCGAGTCGTGGCACAACCTGCACCACGCCGACCCGACGTCCGCGCGGCACGGCGTCCAGCGCGGCCAGCTCGACATCTCGGCCCGCCTGATCTGGTTGTTCGAGAAGTTCGGCTGGGCGTGGCACGTCCGCTGGCCGAGTGAACAGCGCTTGGCCAGGATCACCGCGCGGGAGTGAGCTTTGTAGGCTGACTCGGTGACCAGGGTGAGGATGACGGGCAAGGAACGCCGCGAGCAGCTCCTCGACGTCTCCCGCTCCTTGTTCGCCGAGAAGGGCTTCGACGCGACCTCGGTCGAGGAGATCGCGCACCGCGCGAGCGTGTCCAAGCCCGTCGTCTACGAGCACTTCGGCGGCAAGGAAGGCATCTACGCCGTCGTGGTCGACCGCGAGATGCAGCGCCTGATGGACCAGATCATGACGGCCCTCGAAGGCGGCTCGCACCCGCGTGAGCTGCTCGAACAGGCCGCGTGCGCGTTGCTCGACTACATCGAGGGCTCGACGGACGGGTTCCGCATCCTGGTGCGCGACTCGCCCGTCGCGTCGTCCTCGGGGACCTTCTCCTCGTTGATCAACGACATCGCGTCGCAGGTGGAGCACATCCTCGCGGTGCACTTCGCGCGCCAGGGCTACGACCGCAAGCTGGCCCCGCTGTACGCGCAGGCGTTGGTGGGCATGGTCGCGCTGACCGGGCAGTGGTGGCTGGAGGTGCGCAAGCCGAAGAAGGACGAGGTGGCCGCGCACCTCGTCAACCTCGCCTGGAAGGGCCTGTCCGCGATGGACCACAAGCCGAAGCTGCGCTTTTCGTCGTAGTGCAGCTGCACTCGTTTTGTCGTCATGCGTTGTGCAAATTGCCAAATGCGTGCACGCAGTGAAACGGCGTGGGTACGCCTCAGCGATGAGTCCCTTGGAGTCCGGCGTCCGAGCCGTTCGTCGAGGGGTCGAACGGCTCGGACGCGCTAGACCGTTCCGCTGAGCTTCAGCAGCTTGTCGTCGGTGCCGTTGGACGTCGTGATGTACAGCGACCCGTCCGGCGCCGTGCGGGCCGCCCTGAGCCGTCCGTACCTGTCGTTGAGCTCGTCGGGGATCGCGACGTTCTGCACCTTGCCTGCTTCGTCGAGCGTGAACAGCAGCAGCTTCGAGCCCTTGAGCGCCGTGATGGCCAACTTGCCGTTCCAGAACGCGGCCTGGCAGATCGCCTCCGTGGGCGACCCGGACGACCACACCGCCGGCACCGCGTCGGGGAACCGCTGCAGGTCCGTCATCGGCACGTCCTCGTCGTACCGGCTCTGCGTGCCGCCCTTGGACGGGTCCCACCCGAAGTTGGCGCCCTTCTGCAGCAGGTTGACCTCGTCGTCGACGTCGGGCCCGTGCTCGCTGGAGAAGATCTGGTCCGTCCCGGGCCGGAACACCACACCCTGCACGTTGCGATGCCCGAAGCTGTAGATCCGCCGCTCGTTGGCGTTGGTCGAGCCGGCGAACGGGTTGTCCTTGGCGCCCTCACCGGTCTCGGGGTCGATCCGCAACACCTTGCCGCCGAGGCTGGTGCGGTCCTGCGGGTTGCGGGCCTGGGCGATGTCGCCGGTCGCGATGAACATGGTGCCGTCGGGGGCGAGCGTCGGCCGGCAACCGGAGTGCCTGCCGCTCGGGTTGGACGGCATGCCCGTGAGCAGGTCTTTTGTCTTGGTGGCCTTGGTGCCGTCGAGCTTGAACGTGGTCAGCCGGACGTCTTGTGCCGTGTTGTAGCAGACGGTGAAGCGCTGGTTGTCCGGGTGGATCACCAGGCCCATGAGGCCGCCTTCGCCTCTGACCTGGACGTCCTTGAGGTCGGCTTCGATTGGTGTGACCTGGCCGTCTTTGACGAGCTTGATGCGGCCTGGGCGTTCGGTGACCAGCATTCCGCCGTCCGGGAGGAAGCCGATGTCCCAGGCGTGCTGGAACCCTCCGGCCACTTCCTCGACCTGCAGGCCTCGTGGGGCCGGGGCCTTCGACGGGGCGGTGCCGCCTGGTTCCGGCGATGAACAGGCCGCCAGGCCTAGGGCCAACCCTGCTGCAACTAGTGCGCGCATGTCTTAACTATGCGTTTTGCGTCGTGGAGGTTCCGTAAGGCCGTTCGGGAGGGAGGAGTTCGCGGGCGCCTTCCAAGTCTTGTGCGCGGACTTTTGCGTGGATCTCGCGAGCCAGGTCAGTCACGTCGGTGATGCTCACGGTCCAGTCGCGGACGTAGCGGTGGGCGGCTTCGCCGGTCAGGCCGATCTGGATGGACCTGATGGGGAGCGCCTCGTGGTTGAGGCCGCGTTCCGGGTCCCATTGGACGCGCACCTGGGGTTTGCCCGGGATCCGGCTGCTCACCGCGTTGTCGACCGCCCAGTCGAAGCCCTCGCGGGTGATGCGGATGGCGAGGACGCGTTCCTGGCCTTCCTTGGTGGCGTAGCCGCAGCGGTACATCATCCAGAGGAAGGACGGCTTGATCCACGTCATCCTGGTCATCTTGAACGGCGGGACGAAGCGTTGGGCCTCGAGCGCGGGGTCGGCGATGGCCGGGGAGTAGGCCTGGTAGACCACGATGGACTGATCGTCGTAGTCAGCCCTGATTTCTTTCATGTTGGTCAGGGTGGCTGGCGGGGGTTGGGTGTTGCCAGTGGTTTTGGGGTTGAGTCCCTGGGATTCCGGTCGCCTTGCGAGGGTGGTCCCGTTGGGTCGAGACGTTTGAAGTGGGTTGCGATTGGGGCTTGACCTTGAGCCTCTAGCTGGATGCTGATCGGCCTCAAAGGCCGGGGTGAAAGCGCCCCGGCCGGACCGGACATGGTGGCGTCCAGCCCCTCAAGGTCAAGCCCCAATCGCCATGAACGGCGGAACCGGCTCACCGGTTTGAATCAGCCCGTTCGGGCTCGCCTTCGGCTTCGCCACGCCAGGTCTCGCAGGTGGTGGGGCTTGCGTTGGTGGCTGTCCGGTTGGGTGCGCGCGCCGGGCCAAGACGGTGGTCGGCTTGCGTTGGCGAGTGCGGTTGGGTGCGTGGCCGGAGCCGTGCTCGAGCCACCCGATAAGGGGTCGCGGAACGAGCTAAGGTGGGTGGTGAGACCCCTCGTCCCAGGCAGGGGTCTGTCTGGCGTCTCCCACGACCGGGGTTTCTCACATGCCGCTGCTCGGCCTGCTCGATGGTGTCCTGCCCGACAAAGCCCTCCGCACGTTGATCGACTCGGCCGGTGTGCCCGAGTTGGAGCTCGACGGGCCGCTGGCTGCCCGGCCGCTGGTTGCGGCCGCGCTGTCCACTGCGCGGCCGGTGTTGGCTGTCACGGCCACCGGGCGTGAGGCGGAGGAGCTGACGAGTGTCCTGAAGGACCTGATCGGTCAGGACAAGGTCGCGTTCTTCCCCAGTTGGGAGACGTTGCCGCACGAGCGGTTGAGTCCGCGGGCCGACACGGTGGGGGCGCGGCTGCAGATTCTGCGGCGCCTCAAGCACCCCGAGGGAAATCCCATTCGGGTGCTGGTCACGACGGTGCGGAGTCTCATCCAGCCGATGGCGCCCGGGCTGGGTGATTTGAGGCCCGTGCACCTGAAGGTCGGGGAGGAGCAGGACTTCGTCGAGCTCGTCACTCGGCTCGCGGAGAACGCCTACAGCCGCGTCGACATGGTCGAGAAGCGTGGTGAGTACGCCACGCGCGGTGGGATTTTGGACATCTTTCCGCCCACGGCCGAGCACCCTTACCGCGTCGAGTTCTGGGGCGACGAAGTCAGCGAGATTCGGCCGTTCTCCGTGCAGGACCAGCGGTCGCTGCCCGAAGAGGTGCAGGAGTTCGTGGCGCCGCCGTGCCGTGAGCTGTTGCTGACCGAGGACGTGAAGCACCGCGCGGCGGCGTTGGCTGAGGAGCACCAGTCGGACGCTCACCTCGCTGAGATGCTGGAGAAGATCTCCGGTGGCATCGCGGTCGAGGGCATGGAAGCGCTCATTCCCGCGCTGTGTCCCGGCGAACTCCAGTTGCTGACCGATGTCGTGGAACCCGGCACCCACGTGCTGCTCAACGATCCGGAGAAGATCCGGGCTCGGGCTGCGGACCTGGTGCGGACCGGGCAGGAGTTCCTCGAGGCGTCGTGGATGGCGGCGGCCGGAGGTGGGAAGGCGCCGATCGATCTCGGACGCAGTGCGTACCAGGGCATCGGCGAGATCGCCGAGCTGGCCAAGGGCAACGACCGTCCCTGGTGGACGCTCAGCCAGCTCACCACGGACTCCAAGGACGTGGTGCACCTCGACGTCAAGCCCGTCGAGGCGTATCAGGGGGATGTCGAACGGGCCTTCGCCGACCTGAAGGCGCACACGGCCACCGGTGGTGCGGCTGTGCTCGTGGTGCCCGGTGCGGGGACGGCGCAGCGTGCTGAGGAGCGGCTCAAGGAGGCCGAGGTCGCCGCGGTCTGCGTCGAAAGCCTCGACGTGGCACCCAAGAGCGGCATGGTCACCGTCGTGCGGGGTGCGCTCGAAGACGGGTTCGTGCTGCCCGATCTGGCGCTGGTGGTGCTCACCGAGACGGACCTGACCGGTGGGCGCGGCGGTACGTCCACGAAGGACATGCGCAAGATGCCGTCCAAGCGGCGCAACGCGGTGGACCCGCTGGCGCTCAAGGCCGGCGACTTCGTGGTGCACGAGCAGCACGGCATCGGCAAGTACGTGGAGATGGTGCAGCGCACGGTCGCGGGCGCCACCCGCGAGTACCTGGTGCTGGAGTACGCGAGCAGCAAGCGCGGGCAGCCGGGGGACCGGTTGTTCGTGCCGACGGACCAGCTCGACGAGGTCAGCCGGTACGTCGGTGGCGAGCTGCCGACGCTGAACAAGCTCGGCGGCAGCGACTGGAAGAACACGAAGTCCAAGGCGCGCAAGGCGGTCAAGCAGATCGCGGCCGAACTCGTGCAGCTCTACGCGGCTCGCCAAAGCGCACCCGGACACGCCTTCGCCAGTGACACGCCGTGGCAGCGGGAGCTGGAGGACGCGTTCGCGTTCACCGAGACGCAGGACCAGATGGCCGCGATCGACGAGGTCAAGGCCGACATGGAACGCGGCGTCCCGATGGACCGCGTCATCTGCGGTGACGTCGGCTACGGCAAGACGGAGATCGCGGTTCGCGCCGCGTTCAAGGCCGTGCAGGACGGCAAGCAGGTCGCGGTGCTGGTGCCGACGACGCTGCTCGCCCAGCAGCACCTCAACACGTTCGCCGAACGCATGCGCCAGTTCCCGGTGAACGTCAAGGGGCTCAGCCGGTTCACCGACGCGCAGGAGTCCGAGCAGACGGTCGCGGGCCTCGCGGACGGCGAGGTCGACATCGTCATCGGCACGCACCGGCTGCTGCAGAAGTCCGTGCGGTACAAGGACCTCGGCCTCGTGATCGTCGACGAGGAGCAGCGCTTCGGCGTCGAGCACAAGGAGCACATCAAGGCGCTCCGCACGCACGTCGACGTGCTCACGATGTCCGCGACGCCGATCCCGCGCACGCTGGAGATGTCGCTCGCGGGCATCCGCGAGATGTCCACGATCCTGACCCCGCCGGAGGAACGGCACCCGATCCTCACCTACGTCGGCGCGTACGACGACAAGCAGGTCGGTGCCGCGATCCGCCGCGAACTGCTGCGCGACGGCCAGGTCTTCTTCGTGCACAACAGGGTCTCGTCCATCGAGAAGGCCGCGCGGCGCATCCGCGAGCTGGTGCCGGAGGCACGCGTCGTCACCGCGCACGGCCAGATGAACGAGGACAAGCTCGAGAAGATCATCCAGGGCTTCTGGGAACGCGAGTTCGACGTCCTCGTCTGCACCACGATCGTCGAGACCGGCCTCGACATCTCCAACGCCAACACGCTGATCGTCGAACGCGGCGACCTGCTCGGCCTCGCCCAGCTGCACCAGCTGCGCGGCCGTGTCGGCCGTGGTCGCGAGCGCGGGTACGCGTACTTCCTGTACCCGTCCGAGTCGCCGCTGACCGAGACCGCGCACGACCGGCTCGCGACGATCGCGCAGAACACCGAACTCGGCGCCGGCATGGCCGTCGCGATGAAGGACCTGGAGATCCGCGGCGCCGGCAACATCCTCGGCGCCGAGCAGTCCGGGCACATCGCGGGCGTCGGCTTCGACCTCTACGTCCGGCTGGTCGGCGAGGCCGTCGAGGCGTTCCGCAAGCACGCCGGGGCGGAGAGCGCCGAGGAAGAGGAGCTCGCCGAGGTGCGGGTCGACCTCCCCGTCGACGCGCACATCCCGCACGAGTACGTACCGGGCGAGCGACTGCGGCTCGAGGCCTACCGCAAGATCGCGGCCGCGTCGGACGAGCAGGCGTTGACGTCCGTCTGGGAAGAGTTGAAAGACCGGTACGGCACCCCGCCCGAGCCCGTCGAACGGCTGCTCGGCGTCGCCCGGCTGCGGCACGCCTGCCGCCGGCACGGGGTCACCGAGGTCATCGCGATGGGCCAGAACCTGCGGTTCGCGAAGCTCGAACTGCTGGACTCGCAGCTGGTCAGGCTGCGTCGGCTGTTCCCGAAGGCGGTCTACAAGCAGGCGATGGGAACGGTCACCGTGCCCCGTCCGACCGAGGGTGCGGCAGGCGGCCGAATGGGTGCACCGCAGCTGCGCGACCAGGAGCTGTTGGACTGGTGCAGTGCGTTCCTCGACTCACTCGCGGGGACTCCCGTGACCCCGGTCACCAAGGCGTGAGAGGGTAGGTCCTCGTGAGCACTGTTCTGAAGCGTTTCTCGCTGGTCGGTGTTGCCGTGGCGCTCCTCGCCACCGGTTGTGGCACCGGGCCTGCCAAGGCCGGTTCGGCCGCGATCGTCGGTGGCGAGACGATCGGGCTGCAGACCGTCCAGGACCGCACCGTGAAGGTGCTCAAGAAGGAGCCTGCCGCCCAGCAGATGCAGGACCAGGGCAAGCTGGACCAGGTGTCGAAGCTCGTGCTGGCCGACGAGATCACCCACCAGATCGCGGCCGCTGCGGCGCAGCGCGAGAACATCACGGTCGACGAGACCAAGGTGTACGACGCGATCAGGGAGAAGGGTGGCCCCGAGGCCGCCGCGAAGCAGAGCGAGCACGACGAGACCACGATCTACCGCCGTCAGCGCGACGTGCTGGTGATGGGTGAGCTCGCCCGCCGCAACCTCTCCACGCTCCAGGTCGAGATCGACTTCTTCCAGGTCCAAGACCCGAAGGAGGCCAAGGAGAAGGCCGCCGAGGTCGCCGCGGACGCCTCGAAGATGTCGCGGTTCGTCCAGGAGGCCCCGCGCACCGCCGGTGGTCAGCAGGCTTCGGGCACGAACCAGAAGGTCCGCGTCACCGAGAACCCGTCGCTGGTCCACACGATGCTGTGGGGCGTGAAGCCCGGCACCGTCGTCGCCTTCCCGGCCGACGAGCAGCAGTCGAGCTGGATGGTCGCGCTGGTCAAGCAGCGCAGCCAGGTCGCGCCGACGCCCGGCGAGGAGGACCTCGTCGAGCGCATCGACCCGCAGCTGCTCGCGGCGTTCGGCCTGCGGATCGCGCAGTTCCTGACCGCGGACACGAACATCGAGGTCAACCCCCGCTACGGCGTGTGGGACCCGACCAACGCGCAGGTCGTCGGCAACGTCGGCGAGCGCGGCGGGTACGTCGGTGTGAGCACGACCCAGAACAAGTCTTGATCACCGTCGTCGTCCTCAGCGAGCGGCTCGGAGCCGTGCTGCCCGCTGCCGCCCTGCCCGCGTTGCGCACGGCCAAGGCCGTCTACGCGGGCGAGGGCGTGCCCCTGGAGTCCTGGGGCGAACTAGGCGTGGACGGGCTCGCACCGGCCGTGCTGGAGGACGGGACGGTGGTGATCACGACGGACGCGTCGCCGTACCCGGACGCTGCCGTGATCACGACGCCGGAGCCGGTGGGCGCGGGCCTGCTCGACGCGGCCGCCGTCATGCACCGGCTGCGGTCGCCGGGTGGATGCCCGTGGGACGCCGAGCAGACGCACGACTCGTTGCGGCAGTACCTGGTCGAGGAGACCTTCGAGCTGCTGGAAGCCATCGAGGACGGCGACCGCGCGGCGATGCGCGAGGAGCTCGGCGACGTGCTGCTCCAGGTGCTCTTCCACGCCCGCGTCGCCGCCGAGGACGCCGACGACCCGTTCGACATCGACGCGGTGTCGGCCGAACTGGTCGCGAAGCTCGTCGGCAGGCACCCGCACGTCTTCGAGGGCAACGACCCCGCCGTGACGGACGCGACCTCGCAGCAGCACCGCTGGGAGGAGCTCAAGCAGGTCGAGAAGAAGCGCGAGTCCAGTGTGGACGGTGTGGCCCTCGGCCAGCCGGCCGTGGCGCTCGCCGCGAAGCTGGTGCAGCGCACCAAACGCGCGGGCTTCCCCGTCGACCTGCTGCCGGAGGGTGACGACACGGGCACGACGTTGTTCGCCGTGACCGCTTTGTCCAAGCTCGCGGGTGAGGACCCGGAGACGGAACTGCGACAGGTTTCTCGCCGTTTCGCCGCGAACGTCCGGGAAGCCGAAGCCAAGGCACGGGCCGAAGGTCTTGAATCTCTTGCCGCGGAGGACTGGCGGCGTTTTTTGCCCTCCTGAAACGGTGAGTCTGGGCTAACGTCGATCTCGTGACTTACCTGCGGTATCCGCATCTGCGCGGTGACTTGGTGACGTTCGTGGCCGAGGACGACGTGTGGCTCGCGCCCGTCGACGGAGGAAGGGCCTGGCGCGCGTCCGCTGATCAGGTGCCCGCCCGCACGCCCCGGTTCTCGCCGGACGGCACGCAACTGGCGTGGGCCAGCGTGATCGACGGTGCTCCCGAGGTGCGCGTGGCCCCTGTGGACGGTGGCCCGGCCCGCCGATTGACGCACTGGGGCGTGGCCCGCTCGGCCGTGTCCGGGTGGACGCCGGACGGGCGAGTGCTGGCGGTGACGACGACCGGCACCATGTCGCGCAACCGCAAGAGAGCGCACGCCGTTCCGCTGGACGGCGGACCGTCGGAGGTGCTGCCGTACGGGTGGGTCAACGACGTCTCGTTCGGACCCGACGGCCAGGTCGTCACGTCCTCCAGCTACCTCCAGGAACCGTCGGCGTGGAAGCGGTACCGCGGTGGCACGGCGGGCAAGCTGTGGGTGGACCTCTCCGGTTCCGGCGAGTTCGAGCGCATCCTTCCCGAGCTGAAGTCGACGCTCTCCAACCCGATGTGGGTCGACGGCCGGATCGCGTTCCTGTCCGATCACGAGGGCGTCGGCAGCCTGTACTCCGTGCAGCCGGACGGCACCGACCTGCGCCGCCACTCCTCCGGGGAGTTCTACGCGCGCAACGCCTCCAGCGACGGCTCGCGGGTGATCTTCCACCAGGCGGGCGAACTGTGGTTGCTCGAAGGCCTTTCCGAACTGCGCAAGCTCGACATCAAGCTCGGCGGGCCGCGCACCGGCCTGCAACCCCGTCACATCAAGGCTTCCGGCAACGTCGAGTCGTTCAGCGTCGACCACACCGGCCGGGCGTCGGCGGTCGAGGTGCGCGGTTCGGTGCACTGGGTGACGCATCGCGACGGCCCTGTGCGCGCGCTGGCCGACCGTTCCGACGTGCGCGCCCGGCTGCCGAAGGTGCTCGGCGAGACCGGGCAGGTGGTGTGGGTGACGGACGTCGACGGCGAGGAAGCCCTGGAGATCGCGCCCGTCGGTGGCGTGGAACCGGGCAACACCGCGCGCCGCATCGCTTCCGGCGCGCTGGGTCGCGTGATGTCGCTGGCCGCCGCACCGGACGGCTCGCGCGTCGCCGTCGCCACGCACGACGGCCGGTTGTTGTTGGTGGACTCAGCTTCCGGTGAAGTGCGCGAGGTCGTGTCCGGTGCCAACGCGCACATCACGAACCTCGCGTTCTCGCCCGACTCCTCGTGGCTCGCGTGGTCGCACCCCGGCCCGTCGTCGTTGCGGCACATCAAGATGGTGAACGCGGCGGATCTGTCCGTTGTGGACGCGACGCCGCTGCGGTTCGCCGACTTCGCGCCGACGTTCACCGAGGACGGCAAGTACCTCGCGTTCCTGTCGGTCAGGACGTTCGACCCGATCTACGACGCGCACGTGTTCGACCTGTCGTTCCCGACCGGCTGCCGCCCGTACCTCGTGCCGCTGGCCGCGACCACGCCGTCGCCGTTCGCACCGATGCACGGCGGCCGCCCGGTCGGCGACGAGGACAAGGACTCCGAGGACGACGACGAGAAGACCCCGGTGACGAAGGTCGACCTCGAAGGCCTCGCCGACCGCGTCGTGCCGGTGCCCGTCGTGGCCGCGGACTACGCGTCGTTGCGCGCGGCGAAGGGCGGCCTGCTGTGGCTGCGCCGCCCGTTGCTCGGCGTGCTGGGCGACAACCTGGCGTCGCCCGAGGCCCGTCCGCCGCGGACCGTGCTGGAGCGCTTCGACTTCACGAAGACCAAGACCGAGGTGCTGGCGGACAGCGCGGAAGCGTTTGCGGTGTCCGGCGACGGCAAGCGGATCGTCGTCGAGGACCGCGGCGACCTGCGCGTCGTGCCGTCGGACAGCAAGGCGGACGAGGACTCGGCCGACTACGTCGAGATCGACCTCGCGCGGCTGCGGGTCGTGGTCGACCCCGCGCTGGAGTGGGCGCAGATGTACGCCGAGAACGGCCGCCTGATGCGCGACCACTTCTGGCGCACCGACATGGGCGGCGTCGACTGGCAGGGCGAACTGGACCGCTACCGGCCGCTGGTGGCCGAGGTGGGCAGCCACGACGACCTCGTGGACCTCTTGTGGGAGGTCCAGGGCGAACTGGGCACCTCGCACGCCTACGTCTGGGGTTCTGCGCCTTCCGTGCCCGCGTCGCGCCGTCAGGGGTTGCTCGGGGCTGATCTGGCTCGCGTTGGTGACTCGTGGGTCGTTGAGCGCGTGATCCCCGGTGAGACGTCCGACCCGCACGCGCGTTCGCCTCTGTGTGCGCCTGGGGTGGCCGTGCGCGCGGGGGACGTTCTAGTGGCCGTGGATGGTCGTCCTGTTGGGCTGGCCGGGCCCGGGGCGTTGTTGGTCGGGACTGCGGGGAAGCCCGTTGAACTGACCGTGCGTCCTGGTGGTGGTGGCGAGCTGCGTCGGGTCGTTGTGGTGCCATTGGCTGACGAAGAGCCTTTGCGCTATCACGACTGGGTCGCTGGGCGCCGTGCGTTCACGCACGAAGCTTCCGGTGGCCGGGTGGGGTACCTGCACGTTCCCGACATGATGGGCGCTGGCTGGGCTCAGCTGCACCGCGACCTGCGGGTGGAGTTGTCGCGCGAGGCTCTGGTGCTGGACGTTCGGGAGAACGGCGGCGGCCACACCTCGCAGCTGGTGATCGAGAAGCTCGGCCGCAAGGTGATCGGCTGGTCCGTTGCCCGCGGGTACACGGCCTCCGAGTCGTACCCGCAGGACGCGCCTCGTGGGCCCGTTGTCGCGGTGGCGGACGAGTTCGCCGGTTCGGACGGGGACATCGTCAACGTGGCGATCAAAGAGCTCGGTATCGGGCCGGTGGTCGGGGTTCGGACCTGGGGTGGCGTCATCGGCATCGACATGATGTTCACGCTGGTCGACGGCACGATGGTCACCCAACCGAGGTACGCCTCGTACTTCACCGGCCACGGGTGGGGGGTCGAAAACTACGGTGTCGACCCGGACGTCGAGGTGGTCATGACGCCTGCCGACCGCGTTTCCGGCCGTGACCCGCAGCTGGAGAAGGCCGTTTCGTTGGCCCTGGAAACCCTTTCATCTTCACCCGCCGCTCACGCTCCGGAGTTGCCGCCGTTGTCGTGAACACCCCATCGTGTGACTAAAGAACTGTGACGGACTGTTCCATGTGGACGATCAACCAGATGGAACAGTCGTCACCGTTCGGGGGTGTGCTGGGATGAGTCACCGTGAAGAGCCGCGCAGTGGGCGTGGATGCTTCGGGGCAGTGGTCGTCGTGCCGTTTCTGGCTTTGGGCGGCATGTTCGCGTTGATCGCGTTCACTGGTGGGGCTGGTGAGGCTCCTCTGGCTGCGCCGCCTTCTGTTCGGCCCACTTCGTCTTGGTGGACCGAACCCTTTGAGACTGCTGGGTCTTTGTCCACCGTTACCGAGACTGTGGTGGTGGAGGGGGCGGCTCGGGAGGTTCGGGCTGCTGCTCGGGTTTCCACGGTTACTCGGGTTGTTGGTGGGGTTGCGGTTACCGAGACCGTTCGGGTTCCGGTTTCCGGGGGCAAGCCATCTGCTACTGGGCGGAATGAGCCTGGTGAGGTTGAGCCTGAGGCTCCGGCCGAGTCCTCTTCTGTTGTGGTTACTACCTCTTCGGCCGTTGAGTCCAGTGTGGAGCCTGCTCCGCCTGCGGAGACTCTGCCTGAGGTTCCTGTTGAGAGTCCTGTTGGGACTCCGGTTGAGACTCCTGCGGTTACTCCTCCTGTTACGCCGCCGGTTGAGGTGCCGCCTTCTACGCCTCGGGCTGAGGAGCCTGTGGTGCCGCCGGTTACCACTACCCCGCCTTGCGATCGGGCTGAGCCGCCTGTTGACGAGGAACCGCCTGTTTCGTCCCCTGCTGAGGAAACCTCCACGTCCTCCGCGCCCTTGGCAGGGGTTTGAGAGGAGGGGGCTGGGACCGACTTTCCGCCCGGTCCCAGCCTCCTCTTGTTTGAGTCGCCTGGTCCGTAGCGTTCCCCTGTTGTGTGCGGCGGGTTCGCCTTGCGTGCGTTCCCTGGGGCTCTGCCCCAGACCCCGGCAATCTGATCAGGGGGCCAGCGCCGCTCGTGGGTTGATGGCACGCCTGTTTGTGTTGGGCGGCTGCCTGTTGCGTTGTTGGTTGCGTTGGCGGTGGGGTCCCATCACAAGTCGCACCAAGAGCGGGCCACATGAGGGGAGGGGTGTCAAACCGCCGAAAAGCGTGGCGGTTTGACACCCCTCCCCTCATGCAGCAAGAGCTGTGGTGCGACTCGTGATGGGACCCCACCGCCGAAGCCTCTTGGCTAAGGGCAAAAGCAAAGCCAAGAGCACCTCGGCTTCGCCGTCGGGTCGGCTCGCCTTCGGCTTCGCGTGCTACTGCGGGATGCTTGCCCTTGCGTAGGCGTCGGCTCCGCTGAACACGTTTTGGCCGTACTCCACCGAGTTGTTGTACGCCAGCACTGCCTGCCACCAGCCTTGGCCCGTGCCCAGGTCCCTTGCGCCGCCTCCGCAGAGGTAGCGGGCTGCGGTCAGGGCCGCGTCGTCGATGTTCTGCGGGTCTGCTGGTAGGCCGTCGCCCGCTGCGCGCTTCGCCCAGCGGTTCCAGGTGCCCGGGATGAACTGCATCGGGCCCACGGCCCTGTCCCACGTCGTGTCGCCGTCCAGGCGGCCGCCGTCGGTGTCGCGGATTGCTTTGACACCTGGGCTGCCGTCCAGCGGGATGCCGATGATCGGGCGGGACGGTAGGCCGTTGTCCTGGAGCTTGGCGCCGTTGATGTTGCCGTGGTGCGACTCGATTCGGCCGATGCCTGCCAGGGTGGCCCAGCTGATTCGGCACGCTGGGGCCTCTTGTTGCATGGCCAGGTCTGCTGACGCGTAGGCGTGCAGGGCGCGGACCGGGATGTCGGTTTTGGAGGCGACGCGCGCTGCCCACTCGCCCAGTGGGTTCGCGGTTTCGGTGGTGCCTGGGGAGGCTGCGCTGCCTGGGGCCGCGGCGCCTGGTTCTACCTCTTGGATCGGGACCAGGAACGGGGGTGGGCCCAGTGGGGCGGCCTCTCGGCGGTTCAGGGCGCCCAGGCCCCAGGCGCCTGCGGCTACCACGACTATCAGCAGCAGCACCAGGATGATGCGGCCGATGATGTTGCCTGAACGGTTGCGGCGGGCGGGTTCCTGGACTGCGGGCGGCGGGACCACGGCACCCAGGCTACGTGCTTGTCGAGGCGGGCGACGGGGTGAACCGTGATGCAACCGGCACTGTTGGCGGCTGGACAATCAGGTGAGGCTTACCTTAAATGAGGCCGACCTAATTGTGGAGGCGTCCGGATGTTGTTTGCCAATGGGCTGATCGGGCTGCGCGAGGGGCTTGAGGCCGCGCTCGTTGTCAGCATCCTGATCGCATTCTTGGTCAAAACGGACAGAAGGTACGCGCTCAAGTGGGTTTGGGTCGGCGTTGCCACTGCTGTGGTGTTGTCCGTGGCGGCCGGGGCGATCATTACGTTCAGTGCTGCCGGGATGACGTTTGAGCAGCAAGAGGCGTTCGGCGGGACGATGTCGATCATCGCGGTCGCGTTCGTCACGGGAATGATCTTCTGGATGCGCAAGGCGGCCAAGACGATTGCCGCGGAGTTGCGCGGCAAGATGGATGAAGCGTTGCAAATCGGACCTTTTGCCATCATTCTCGTGTCCCTTTTGTCGGTTGGCCGTGAAGGGTTGGAGACGGCGGTCTTCTTCTATTCCAGCGTGCAGGCTGCCGGGGGTGGAACAACGCAGCCGTTGATCGGATTCGTGGCGGGCATCGCGGTTGCTGTGGCCATCGCCGCACTTCTGTACCAGGGTGCGATCCGGTTCGATCTTGGAAAGTTCTTCACGATCACCGGGGTGCTGCTCGTCTTCGTGGCGGCCGGGGTGCTCAGCTACGGGATTCACGACCTGCAGGAGGCCGCGATCCTGCCCGGGCTCAACACGCTGGCGTTCGACATCAGCGACGTGCTGCCCGAGGACTCCTGGTACGGCGCGCTGCTCAAGGGCTTCTTCAACTACTCGCAGCGGACGTCCGTGCTGCAGGCCATCGCGTGGGTCGCCTACGTGGTGGTGGTCCTGTCCCTGTTCCTCATCCGGCCGCGCCGTCGCGTCGCCGTGGCCAACTGATCACTGGAGTAACCGTGCGCAAGGCAGCAGTCATCCTGGGCTCTCTCGCGGTGCTGGCGGCGTGCAGCAACGGCGGCACGACCGACAGCGCGAGCGGCAGCATCGCGGTCGAGGCGAGTGACGACGCGTGCAAGGTGGCCAAGACCGAGGCCGCCACCGGCAACGTCACGTTCGAGGTGACCAACAAGGGCACCAAGGTGACCGAGTTCTACCTCTACGCCGAGGGCGACCGGATCCTCGGCGAGGTCGAGAACATCGGGCCCGGGCTCAGCCGGAAGCTGATCGTCGAGGTCACCGAGTCCGGCAAGCTCCAGACCGCGTGCAAGCCCGGCATGAAGGGCGACGGCATCCGCGGCGACTTCACGGTCACCGGTGACGCCAAGAAGTCGACCGACGGCAACGCGTTGCTGGCCGAGGCGACCAAGAGCTACCAGCGCTACGTGAGTTCGCAGGCCGACCAGCTGCTGGTGAAGACCGAGGAGTTCGTCAACGCCGTCAAGGCCAAGAAGGTCGACGACGCCAAGGCGCTCTTCCCCGTCTCGCGCCTCTACTGGGAACGCATCGAGCCCGTCGCGGAGAGCTTCGGCGACCTCGACCCCAAGATCGACGGCCGCGAGGACGTCATCGAGGAGGGCATGGCGTTCACCGGCTACCACCGGCTCGAGAAGGACCTGTGGGAGTCCGGGCTCCAGGCCGACTCCGACAAGATCGCGGACGACCTGCTGACGAACGTCAAGGAGATCGTCTCCAAGGCGAAGTCCGTCGAGCTCACGCCCGTGCAGCTCGCGAACGGTGCCAAGGAGCTGCTCGACGAGGTCGCCACCGGCAAGATCACCGGCGAGGAGGACCGCTACTCGCACACCGACCTGTGGGACTTCCGCGCCAACGTCGACGGTTCGCAGGCCGCGATCGCCGCGCTGCGCCCGGCCGTGGAGCAGAAGGACAAGGCGCTCGTGTCCACTTTGGACGACAAGTTCAAGGCGCTGGACGAGGCGTTGGAGAAGCACCGCAAGGGTGACGGGTTCAAGCTCTACACCGAGCTGACGCAGGACGAGATCAAGGCGCTGGCCGAGGCCGTCGACGCACTGGGCGAGCCGGTCAGCAAGGTCGCGGAAGTGGTGTCCGCCAAGTGACCGAAGGGGTTCCCCGGCGTCGGCTGCTCGGGTTCGCGGGCGCCGGGGTGGCGCTCGCGGGCGCGGGCGCCGCCGCCGGTGTGTTCGCGTCGCGCGAGTCGACGGCGGTGGAGAACGTCGCGGCGGCCAAGGTGCCGTTCCGCGGTGAGATCCAGGCCGGCATCACCACGCCCGCGCAGGACCACATGCACTTCGTGGCGCTCGACGTGAAGACGAAGAGCCGTGCTGAGCTGGTGGCGTTGCTCAAGGAGTGGACTGTTGCCGCGGAGCGGATGACGGCGGGGCAGGAGGCCGCGGAGAACGGTGCGGTCGGCGGTAACGTCGAGGCGCCGCCCAAGGACACCGGTGAGGCGCTGGACCTGCCGGCGTCCGCGTTGACGATCACCATCGGCTTCGGGCCGTCGTTGTTCGACGACCGGTTCGGGCTCAAGGACCAGCGGCCGGAGCGGTTGATCGACCTGCCGCGGTTCCCCAAGGACGACCTCGACCCGGCCCGCAGCAACGGTGACCTGTGTATCCAGGCCTGTGCGAACGATCCGCAGGTGGCGGTGCACGCGATCCGGAACCTGGTGCGGATCGGGTTCGGCAAGGTCGCGGTGCGCTGGTCGCAGCTCGGCTTCGGCCGCACGTCGTCGACCACGCGCGACCAGGCCACGCCGCGCAACATGTTCGGGTTCAAGGACGGCACCCGCAACATCAAGGCCGAGGACACCGATCACCTGCGCAACCACGTCTGGGTGGCGAAGGAGGACGGGCCGGAGTGGCTGGTCGGCGGCACGTATCTGGTGTCGCGCCGGATCCGGATGCACATCGAGATCTGGGACCGCACGTCGCTGGTCGAGCAGGAGCAGATCGTCGGCCGCACCAAGGGCGAAGGCGCGCCGCTCGGGCAGGCCAAGGAGTTCGACGAACCCGACCTGCACGTCAAGGGCGCGGGCGGAGTGCCGTTGATCAACGACATCGCGCACATCCGGCTCGCCTCGCCGGAGTCGTTGAACGGTGCCAGGATCCTGCGCCGCGGTTACAACTTCACCGACGGCTCGGACGGTCTCGGGCACCTCGACGCCGGGCTGTTCTTCGTGGCGTTCAACCGGGACAGCCGCACCCAGTTCGTCCCGATGCAGCAGGCGCTGTCCACAAAGGACGACATGATGGAGTACGTGGAGCACACCGGCTCCGGGCACTTCGCGGTCCCGCCGGGGGTCAAGGAGGGCGGGTTCTGGGGAGACACGCTCTTCGGCGCGAGCTAGTTCCCCAGGGCCAGCCGGGCTTTGACCTCTCCGAGCGCTTCCTGGTACTCCGGTGACGGGTGCATCGCGACCGCCATCCGGAGCTGGGCGAGCGCCTCGGGCAGGCGCCCCTGCCGTTGCAACGTCTTGCCGAGCGCGAACCGCGCGTAGTGGTCACTCGGATCGAGGTCGAGCACCTTGCGGAACGCCTCTTCAGCCCTGTTGAGCTGCGCCGATCCGAGGTAGGCCCGGCCGGCCAGCAGTTGCACGGACGGCGCCTCGCCGGCCTCGTCCAGCACCTGCCTCAGTTCGCGCAGCGCGTCGAGAGGCCTGCGCTGCGCCATCAACGCCTCGGCCTTCCGAAACGCTTCGAAGGTGCCGTCCGTCATTCGATCAACGTTACCTACCGCCTGCCGGTTCTTCGACTGCCGTCCGGGCGACAGGACCTGAACGGGCGACCGCCCCGAGCCAACACGCTCCGAAACCGAGCACGAGGCCGGCGAGCACCCCGGCCGTCGGGACCTGCCCGAGCAACGGCCACGCGATCAGCGCCGTGACCGACGGGACCACAGAGGACAGCGTGGTCATGGCCGCCGCGCCGCCGGTGCGGACGCCGACGAGGAACAGCGACGCGCCGCCCACCGAGTTGACCAGAACCAGGAACGTGACGGTCAGCCAGAACTGCTCCCAGTCGGTCACCGGGGACGACTCGGTCAGCGCCAGCAGCCCGACGACCGGCACGGACACGGCGTGCTGCACGGCGTTGCCGCTGCGGAAGTCCGTGTCCCGGCAGAACCTCTGCTGGTACACGCCACCTGCGACGAACCCGAGCATGCCGAGCACCGTGAACATCGCGCCGGTCCCGAACGACCCCAGCCGGTCCCAGAGTGCCGCCAGCACCGCCGCGATCCCGAGCACCAGCCCGGCGACCTGCCTGAGTCCAATTCGGACGCGGAACACCCAGGCCGCCACCGCCGCCGTGAGCACCGGCGTGCACGAGATGACCAACGCCGTGGTCGCCGCCGGAACGCCCATCCGCAGCCCGAGGTACACGCCGGAGAACTGGACCGCCTGCACCAGCAGCCCGGCCACGCACGTGTGCACGAGCTGCCGTCCGCGCGGCCAGCTCGCGCTGGTCATCAAGGCTATGACCGCCATCAGCGCGGCGGCGATGACGAACCGGATCGTGGTCATCAGGAACGGCGGCGCGACGGCCACGGCGAGGGCGCCGACCGGGTAACCGGACGCCCAGACCAGCACCGTCACCGCCGCGAAGCCGGGTTTGATCCGCACGGACTCCAGCCGTACCAGGCCCCGGGTCCTAGAGCGAGGCTTTGTTCCAGGCTTTCGCCATCCGCAGCACGGCCTCGGTGATGATCTCCGGCGAGGTCGCGAGGTTCATCCGGACGAATCCGGCGCCGCCCGTGCCGAACGTGTGTCCCGGCACCAGCGCGACCTTGCCCTCCTTGAGGAACACCTTGCCGGGGTTGTCACCGAGCCCCAGGTCGCGGCAGTCGAGCCAGGCCAGGTAGGTGCCCTGCGCCGGCGTGTAGCGGACGGCCGGGAGGTGTTCGGAGAGCAGTTCGACGAGCAGTCGGCGGTTCTCGTCGAGCCCGGCCAGCAGCGCGTCCAGCCACTCGCCGCCCTCCCGCAACGCCGCCGTGTGGCCGATGATCCCGACGTGGCTCGGCCCGTCCGCGACCTCGACGGGCAGCCGGGCGAGGTCGTCGGCGGACTCGGGTCCCGCGATCGCGAGCGCGGCCTTGAGCCCGGCGAGGTTCCATGCCTTCGACGACGACATGAGCGACAGCCCGTCCCCGGCGACGCTCAGGTACGGCACGAACGTCGCGCCCGCGGCCATGATCGGCGCGTGGATCTCGTCGGCGACGACCCGCACCCCGTGCTCGCGCGCGAGTTCCGCGACCGCGGTCAGTTCGGCGGCCGTGTGGACGGTGCCGGTCGGGTTGTGCGGCGAGCACAGCAGGTGGACGGCACCCCGCCCGGCCTCCTCGAACGCCGTGCGCAGCGTGCCGAGGTCGATCCGGTGGTCCGTGCCGAGCGGAGCCTCGACGACGGTGCGCCCGGTCGAGCGGATGAACATGTAGAACGGCTCGTACACGGGGGAGTTGACGACGACGGGCGCGTCCCGGTCGGAGACGAGCCGGAGCATCTCGACGACGCCCATCATGACGTCCGGGACGATCTTCATCCACTCGATCTCGGGCGTCCAACCCCAGCGTTTCTCGGCGAACGCCGCGAGCGCCTCGGCGTAGGCGGTGCCGTTGGGGTAGCCGGTGTCCCCGCGCTTTACGGCGTCGATGATCGCGCTCTCGACGGGTTCGGCGAGCAGGACGTCCATCTCCGCCACCCACACGGGCAGCACGTCCTCGTCGTAGTACCGCCACTTCATGCTCGTGCGGCTCCGCAGGTCGTCCAGGGTCAGCTGTCGCAGCGGGTTGCTCATGAGGGCAAAACTAGGGGAACTCGACGGCAAGGTGTTTGCGTTCTTTGCTCATGGACGCCGTGGACCGCAAGATTCTTGCTGAACTCCAGCGCGACGGGCGGATCACCGTCACCGACCTGGCCCAGCGCGTGCAGCTCAGCGTCTCCCGCTGCCAGCGCCGCCTGCGCGAGTTGGAACGCGAGGGCGTGATCCACGGCTACCGCGCGGTGGTGGACGCGGCCGCGCTCGGGTTCGGCTTCGAGGCGCTGGTGTTCGCCAAGCTCCGTCTCGACACGATGGACGAGTTCGACCGCGCGTTGGTCGACGTGCCGAACGTCGTGGAGGCGCAACGATTGTTCGGCAGCCCCGACTACCTGCTGCGCGTCGTCACCGCGGATCTCACGTCGTACCAGCGGTTGTACGAGGAGACGCTGGCGAAGCTACCGGGCGTGCGCGGGCTGACGTCGACGATCGTGATGAAGCAGGTGATCGAGCCGAGGCCGTTGCCCACCAGTCCTTGAGACGGGGAAGCACGGAATGCGCACGGGCGTTGACCGGTTGTATGAGCCTGCGCTTCTCACTGATGGGTCCGGTACGAGCCTGGCGGGACGACGAGGAGATCGACCTGGGCCCGCGGCAACAGCGGGCCGTCCTGGCGGCGTTGCTGCTGAACAACGGCACGCGGCTGAGCAACGACCAGCTGATCGGCATGGTCTGGGACGACCCGAGGCCGAGCGCGGTCATGGCGCTGCGGACGTACATGTACAAGATCCGCAAGCTGCTGCCCGAGCTGGACCTGAAGTCCAAGGACGGCGGCTACACGCTGCGGGCCGAGCTCTTCGACGACTGCCGCGGCGAACCGTTCGAAGGCTTGGGCAGCACGTACTTCGAGGCCCAGCGGGTCAGGATCGCCAACGAGCGACTCCAGTGCCGGGAGGCGTTGCTCGAACGCGAGATGGACGTCCTCGACCTGCAGAAGCACGTCGCCACGTTCCCGTTGCGGGAACGGCCGCGCGCGCTGCTCATGCAGGCCCTCTACCGCGACGGCAGGCAGGCCGACGCGCTGGAGCAGTTCCACCAGGTGCGCACCCTGCTGAACGAGGAACTCGGCCTCGAACCCGGACCTGAGCTGCGTGCCGTGCACGCGCGGATCCTGCGGGGTGAGGTCGTCCTGGCCCGCCGGCCCGAGCAGCTGCCGCCCGGCCTGCTCGACTTCACCGGCCGCGCCGCCGAGATCGCCCAGGCGTTGCGGGCGTTGCCCAGCACGGTCGGCATCACCGGCATGCACGGCAGCGGCAAGACGACGCTCGCGGTCCACGTCGCCCACCTCGCCCAGCAGGGCTACCCCGACGGGCAGCTCTTCGTGCGCGGTGACGACGTCGCGGGCGAGTTGCTGCGCGCGGTCGGCGTCGAGAACCCGCAGGGCGACAAAGCCGCGCTGTGGCGGGAGAAGGCGCGCGGCAAGCGGTTCCTGGTGGTGGTCGACGACGTCCGTGATCCCGCGGGGATCGCGGAGCTGCGCACGCCCGGTTCGGCGTGGATCCTCACCAGCGTGCGCCGGTGGAACGAGCTGGCAGGGGTCTTCTGGCTCAAGATCGCCGGGCTGACCGACGCCGAGGCGAACCAGCTGTTCCGCCGCGTGCTGGACCCGGCGCGGGCCGACGCCGAGGCCGACGTGACGGCCGTGGTCCTGGAGCGCGTCTCGTACCTGCCGAACCCGATCCGCGTGCTGGCCGGAAAGCTCGCCGCTCGTCCCAACTGGACGGTCGCGATGCTGCTCGCCCAGATGGAACGCGAGACGCGGCTCGGCGCGGCCATCTCGTCGGACTGCCAGGCCGTGCTCGCGCCGCTGGTCAAGGCGGATCGGCAGCTCACCGACGAGGAACGCCACCTGCTGCAGTGCTTCGCGCGGCGCGAGGAGGACGTCATCGACGTGGGCGAGGCCGCGGAGATGTCCGGCGGCGATCCGGGCGCGATCGAGTTCCTGCTGGAGGCGCTCGCCGACGTCCACCTGATCGAACCGCTGGTGCTCGGCCGGTACCGCCTGCCGTTCTTCGTGCGCATGTACTTCGGGTGGCGGGTACCGGCTCTGACCAGCTGATTCATCCGGAATTCATGGCCGGACGATCTGGCCGGGCCAGGTTCGAGGACATGTCCACCAAGGAACTCGCAGGCAAGAAGGCCCTCGTCACCGGAGCCACCTCGGGCATCGGCCGCGCGATCGCGGTCAAGCTCGCCGAGGCCGGCGCCACCGTCTACCTCAGCGGCCGCCGCGCCGAACTCGGCAAGGAGACCGTCGCGCTCATCGAGCAGGCGGGCGGCACCGGTCACTTCGTCGTCTCGGACGTCGCCAGCGTCGACGACGTCCGCAAGCTCGCCGAGGAGGTCGGCGAGGTCGACGTCCTCGTCAACAACGCGGGCATCTTCCCGTTCTCGCCGACCGCCGAGCAGTCGCTCGACACCTACCAGCAGGTGTTCGACGTGAACGTGCGCGGCACCTACTTCCTCACCGCCGCGCTCGCCCCGGCGATGGTCGCGCGCGGCAAGGGCTCGATCGTCAACGTCTCGTCCATCGCGGCCGTCGTCGGCACCCCTGTCGGGTCCGTCTACAACGCCTCCAAGGCCGCGATGGACGCGCTGACCCGCTCGTGGGCCACGGAGTTCGGTGCCGCCGGCGTGCGCGTGAACTCCGTGGCGCCCGGTCCGGTCGCCACCGACAAGGCGTTGGCGGAGGCCGGCGAGGTGTTCGACGCGATCGCGAAGGACCTGCCGTTGCAGCGCGTCGGCCAGCCGGAGGAGATCGCGGAGGCAGTGCTGTTCCTGGCCACCGACCGGGCCAGCTTCATCACCGGCTCGGTGATCACCGCGGACGGCGGCTACGTGGCGAGCTGAGCGAGCAGGGCGGTGACGGACGAGGGCGACTCGACGTGCACGTTGTGGCCCGCGCCGGGGAACACCACCGGTTCGGGCACCAGCTCCCGCAGCTGTTCCTGGGGGCTCATCGGATCGTTCTCGCCCGCCGCCAGCACGACGTGGGCCTGCGAGGCCATGATCAGCCCGGCCATGTCCGGCCGGCCCACGCCGAACGCCCTCATGTCCAACGCCGGCGCCCACCCACCGTCCACTTCGGACACGCCGTGGCGCAGTGGCACGCCGGCCATCTTGGAGGCCCGTTCGACGGCTTCGTCTTTGGTTTCGAAGACCTTGGCCGGCTTGCCCGCGAGTGCCGCGGCCTTGGCCAGCTCCTCGTCGCTCCACTGCACCTTGATCCCGACGCCGACCGCCGTGGTCACCTCGACCCCGAACCAGCCGCTGGCGAGCGCGAGCCCGACCACCCCGCCGAGCGAGTGCCCGACGACGGTCGCGGGTTCGTTCGGAATCTCTTCGGCGACGGCCGCCGCCAACGCCCCGAACGTGTACCGCTCCAGCCTGCCGCTGCGCCCGTGACCAGGCAGATCAGGCGCGATCCAGCGGCCGGGCCACGCGGCCACGACGTCCTGCCAGACCTCGCCGGTGGCGCCCAGCCCGTGCAGCAGCACCAGCAACGGCCCGTTTCCCCCACGTTCGACATGAAGCACGTCAGAATCCCGTTCTATGCGGACCGATGCCGAGCTGATCCTCGACCCGACACGTATACCTCGGGCGTGCCGCACGACGCACTAACCCGGCTGCGTGAGAAGGACGTGGTCCGCGTCGGCGACTTCTGGGCCGTCCTCCGCCACGCGGACGTCAAGACCGTCCTGCGCACCCCGTCCGTCTTCTCCTCGCACCGCGGCGCCACCCAGATCCGCGACCCGCAGCCCGCCGACCTGGCCTACGTCCAGCGCATGATGCTCAACCAGGACCCGCCGTCGCACTCGCGGTTGCGCCGCATGCTCACCCAAGCCTTCACCCCGCGCGCCGTGGCGCTGCTGGAGTCCCGGATCCGCGCGAACGCTCTTGAGATCGTTTCTTCGCTGTCCGGCGACTTCGCCGCGGACGTCGCCGACCTGCCGTTGCTGACCCTGGCCGACATCTTCGGCGTCCCGCGTTGCGACAGAGCGCTGCTCTACGACTGGAGCAACCGCGTGATCGGCTTCCAGGACCCCGAGTACGCCCTGTCCTCCAGCTCCACTACTGGCATGACCGACATGGCGTTGAAAGCCTTGGAGCTGCGCCCTTCCGACGGCCGCGACCCCCGTGCCCGCGACGGCATGCCGGACCTCTACGCCTACGCCCACGCGTTGGGTGCGTACAAGCGCGCTCATCCCTCCGACGACGTCCTGAGCAACCTCATGCGGGAGGACATCTCGCTGGAGGAGTTCGAGAACCTCTTCTGGCTCTTCTCCGTGGCAGGCAACGAAACCCTCCGCAACGGCATCCCCGGCGGTCTCATCGCCCTGCTGTCCCACCCGTCCGAATACGCCCGGCTGCGCGCCGACCGAACGCTGCTTCCCCTTGCGGTGGAGGAGATGCTGCGCTGGTGGACAC
The DNA here is from genome assembly GCF_043632865.1 of Lentzea sp. JNUCC 0626. Classification (NCBI taxonomy): domain Bacteria; kingdom Bacillati; phylum Actinomycetota; class Actinomycetes; order Pseudonocardiales; family Pseudonocardiaceae; genus Lentzea; species Lentzea sp. JNUCC 0626. The sequence goes on along the minus strand of NZ_CP171635.1, from coordinate 6,429,459 downwards.
CCGTGATGCACTTCCGCCGCACCTGTGTCCAGGACACTTCGCTGTCAGGGCAGGAGATCCGGGCCGGGGACAAGGTGGTCGTGTGGTTCACCTCGGCCAACCGCGACGAGCGGGTGTTCAGTTCGCCGGACCGGTTCGACGTGGGGCGCCGCGAGGCCGATCACCTGAGCTTCGGCCACGGTCCGCACTTCTGCCTCGGCGCGCAGCTGGCCCGGACCCAGATGCGGGCGGTGTTCGAGGCGGTGCTCGATCTGCCCGGTGTGCTGGAGTTGGACGGCGAGATCAGCCGCCTGCGGTCGAACTTCCAGAACGGCGTGAAGCACCTGCCCGTACGCCTGTCCGAAAAGGAATGAACGGTGGCGAGCGGTCGATTAGCATCAGCGCGCTAACCACAGCGTCCTGGGGGACTGAAGTAATGCGCAATGCGCTTGTTTCCGCATGCCTGCTCACGCTCGTCGCAGGCTGCGGCACGACCGACGCCACGTCCGCGCCGTCGTCCGCACCGACCACCACCACGACCACGACGACCAGCGCGGCGCCGAAGCTGAGTGCCGCCGAGGTCGAGCAGAAGCTCGGCCAGGTGATCGCCGCGACGACGTTCGAGGCGTTGGGCGGCAAGCTCGACAAGGGCCCGGCCGAGCACGTGAAGGCCAAGCTCCTGACCGTGACCTGCGAGGGCGAGCTGGGCTCCAACCGCCTGATCGGCAACGAGACCGGCTCGACGTGGTTCGTCGCCGGCTCGGTGGTCAAGACCAAGGTCGTGCACTACGACGAGATCAAGGCCAACGAGATCATCGACAGCGTGCGCAAGCTGATCTCGTGCGGCAGCTTCGTCGAGACCTGGAGCGAGGGCACGCCGACCGTGACGGTGCACGGCGAGTTCGAGACGCCCAAGCAGCCCGAGGCCGACGGCCAGATCGCCTGGTGCGAAACGGTCTCGCCCACCTTCGGCCGCTGCTACGGCCTGGTGACGCGCGGCGAGTTCGCGTCCGTGGTCCTGGTGGCGACGGCCAACGTCGACAAGGCCAAGGGCACCCTCGGCAACGCCCTCCCGATCGTCGCGAAGGCCGTCGGAACCGTCGGATGAAGCGCCCCGACGCCCGCCGCGTCACCGCCGAGTGGGCGGCCCTCTTCCCCGAACTGACCGTCGTGGGACCACGCGTGCTGCTGCGCCGGTTCGGCCCGTTGGTGCAGGGCATCACCCTGGACGACAGCGGGCCCCACTACTACCCGTCGGCCCACGTGCACGCGCTGACCACGGACGCTCCGGTGATCTACCTGTCGCTGAACCACCGGGTCAGGCTCGGACGAGGCCCGCAGACGCCCGTCGAGACGGCCGCGAAACCCGAGTTGGTGGCGCGAGCCGCAGCGGCGTTGCGAGAACAGTCCGCTCCGCTGCTCGACCCGGAGGCCGGACTGGTCGAACTGCTCGAGGTCTACCGGAAGTACGTCACCAAGTGGCGCGGCCGCGATCCCCGGGCCTACCACGAACTCCGCGACCTGGTGCTCCTGCCGACCGCGGCGGGCCTGTCCGACCTCGCGGCGGAGGCGTTCGAGCTGGCCGTCGACATCTCGCAGGGCTGGACGAAGTCCGACGCCCCGGTCGGCTGGGACACCACCGCGGACTGGCTCGACGAACTCCGCAGCCGGATGACCGACGTGGACGCGTTGCGCGCCACCGTCGACGCCGAGGTCACCAAACACGGCCTCGCCTCGGTGCCAGACCGCATGCCGTGAATTCCTTGGGGGAATTGAAGATGAGAGCCGTCATCGCCGCGTGCGTCGTCACGCTCGCGGCCTGCGCGCCGGCACCGGCCGCACCGCCACCACCGCCTGTGCCGTCCACGGTGTCCACGCCGGACCTGGTGAAGGCGATGGACGTGAAGGTCAAGGTCGCGCTGCTGCCCCTGGACGCGTTCGCCGATCTGGGCAGCCGGTTCGTCGCGGACAAGCCGGAACTGACCGCCGAACTCGCCGACACCGCGGGCCGCATCAGTTCGGTGTGCCTCGGCGCGAGGGTCGACGCCGGCGTCTCCACCTCCCGTCGGAGGGTGTGGACGAACATCGACCAGCAGGTCTTCGGCCTGGTGGGCGTCAGCGCCCAGCACGTCGTCGACTCGGTGCGCGACACCGCCCGGTCGTGCAAGACCTACACGGCCCAGATCAACAAGCCGGAACGCACGGTCAAGGCTGACCTGGACATCCCGAAACCGGCGGGCGCGGAGGACTTCTACGCGTTCTGCCACAGCATGCCCGACGTCGCTGACCTGGCCTGGAAGTGCGAGGCGGTGTTCTCGCGCCGCGACCTGGTCGTGGCGGTGAGCGCGAGCGCCTCCAGTGAGGAGAACGCGACCGAGGGCCTCGGGCTCGTCGTCGAACGGGCGGCGAAGGCACTGGCCTGAGGTGACGAGCACGATGACGAGGAGTTGAACCTCGCGGGCTTGCCCGTGCACAGGGACGAGTACAGGGAAATCGGCGCTGGAGTCGAGCTCGACATCGACCTGGGTGCGGACGACGAGGGTGGAGTCCATGTGATCTGGAAGGCGCAGCCGCACCTGCGCGAGGCGGCTGTCAATGCCGTGGAGCAGGGGAATTTCGACGACCCCGCCATCTGGCGCTCCGGAGAGATAACGCAGATCATGGGCGACGCGATCTTCGAGATTCTGCGGGCCGCCGGCTTCGGCGTGGAGAAGCCGGGCGACAACAGCATGCGCACGTTCTCCGTCCAGGTGACCAGTTCCCCGGAGGGAACGGTGTGACCGAGGACGCCGTCCGCCGAGGTCTCTCGTCGGCCTGTCCTACAACGCTTTCGAGGGCTTGGAGCTGCTGGAACTCGACGAGTGGGAATCCGCGGCGCCCGAAATCTCCGGGATGCTCGCAGTTCGGAAGGTGACAGGGCCGCGAAGCCCCCGTGCCGAGCGAAGCGGTTCCTCCCGAGCCGGTCTTCTGGCACGATTCAGACGACAGGCCTGGGCGGTCCGCTGTGATCCGACGGTGTCGAGCCCCTGCCGGTCACCTGGCCCAAGTAGGCTCGTCGCGACGACGAGACGCAGCAGAAACAGGGAGCGCAAGTGGCGGTCATCGAGCAGGTCGGAGCACGCGAGATCCTGGACTCTCGCGGCAACCCCACCGTCGAGGTCGAGGTGGCTCTGGACGACGGCACGCTGGAGCGTGCCGCGGTTCCGTCGGGTGCTTCTACCGGTGAGCACGAGGCGGTGGAGCTGCGGGACGGCGACGCCAAGCGGTACCTGGGCAAGGGTGTCGAGCGCGCGGTCACGGCGGTGCTCGACGAGATCGGGCCCGAGCTGGTCGGCATCGAGGCCGTCGAGCAGCGCGTGGTCGACCAGAAGCTCGTCGACCTCGACGGCACCCCGGACAAGGGGCGGCTCGGCGCCAACGCGATTCTCGGTGTGAGCCTCGCGGTCGCGAAGGCGGCGGCGACGAGCAGCGGTCTTGAGCTGTTCCGGTACGTCGGCGGGCCCAACGCGCACGTGCTGCCCGTGCCGATGCTGAACATCCTCAACGGTGGCTCGCACGCCGACACCGACGTGGACATCCAGGAGTTCATGATCGCGCCGATCGGCGCGGAGACGTTCCGCGAGGGCCTGCGCTGGGGCACCGAGGTCTACCACTCGCTGAAGTCCGTGCTGAAGAGCAAGGGTCTCGCGACGGGGCTGGGTGACGAGGGCGGCTTCGCGCCGAACCTCGGCAGCAACCGCGACGCGCTCGACCTCATCCTCGAGGCCATCGAGAAGGCCGGTTACCGGGCGGGCCGCGACATCGCGCTCGCGCTCGACGTGGCCGCCACCGAGTTCTTCGCGGACGGCGCCTACTCGTTCGAGAACAACAAGCGGTCGGCCGAGCAGATGATCGGCTACTACTCCGAGCTCGTCCGCGACTACCCGATGGTCTCCATCGAGGACCCGCTGTCCGAGGACGACTGGGACGGCTGGGTCCAGATGACCGCCGAGCTGGGCGAGAAGGTCCAGATCGTCGGCGACGACCTGTTCGTGACGAACCCGGAGCGCCTGGAGGAGGGCATCTCCCGCCGCGCCGCCAACGCGCTGCTGGTGAAGGTCAACCAGATCGGCACGCTGTCCGAGACGCTCGACGCGGTCTCGCTGGCCACGAGCTACGGCTACAAGTCGATGATGTCCCACCGCTCCGGCGAGACCGAGGACACCACCATCGCCGACCTGGCCGTCGCGACCGGTGCCGGTCAGATCAAGACCGGCGCGCCGGCGCGTGGTGAGCGCACCGCGAAGTACAACCAGCTCCTGCGCATCGAGGAGAGCCTCGGCGACGCGGCGCGGTACGCGGGCGAGCTCGCGTTCCCGCGCTACACGCCGGAGAGCTGAGAGGCTGTAGGACATGGCCGAGCGCGCGCGTCGTCCCCGTCGCCCCCGCGAAGAGCGGGAGGCGCGGCCCGCACGCGCGCGCAAGCCACCCCGTCCGAAGGCGCCGTCCAGGCGCAGTGACGGCACGGGTGGCGCGTTCGGCATGACCGGTACGCGTCGGGCCGCGATGTTCGCGATGGTGCTCTGCGCACTGGCGTTGAGCATCGCGGTCCCGCTCCGGACCTACCTCTCGCAACGTGACGAGCTGCGCGACGTGGGTGCCGAACAGCAGAAGCTGCGGGAGACCGTCTCCGCACTGGAGAAGCGCAAGGCGGAACTGCAGGACCCGGCGTACGTCGAGATCGAGGCGCGCAAGCGGCTGCACTGGGTGCGGCCCGGCGAGACGCCCTACATCGTGCAACTGCCGGGTGACGAGAGTCGCAACACGGAAACGGAGAGGCCGTCGGGCAAGCAGGCGGCACAAGGATCTTGGTACGAGGAACTTTGGGAATCGGTGACGCACAAGTAAGTGCTGCTGACCTGGAAACGGTCGCTCAGCAGCTCGGCCGCACGCCCCGCGGGACGCGTGCGATCGCCTCTCGGTGCCCCAGCGGGCACCCCAACGTCGTGCAGACGGCGCCGCGACTGCCCGACGGGACACCGTTCCCGACCCTCTACTACCTCACCTGCCCCAAGCTGAACTCGCTGGTCAGCACGCTCGAAGGCGGCGGGTTGATGAAGGAGCAGCAGGAGCGCCTGGCCACCGACGCCGACCTCGCCGCCGCCTACCAGCGCGCACACGAGGCGTACCTGGCCGAACGCGACGCCATCGAGTCGCTCGGCACGCAGGTCACCGCCGGTGGCATGCCGGTGCGCGTCAAGTGCCTGCACGTGCACGTCGCCCACTCCCTCGCCAAGGGCCCCGGCGTCAACCCCATGGGGGACGAGGCGCTGGCACTCCTGAAGGAGCAGGGACTGTGGCCTGCCGGTGAATGTTCGGCCAGTTAACGGTCAACGGAACCGAACACACGCTTCACTCCGTCTTGGGTACACCTAGGCTTCGTAGTGAGGCAGGGTGGGACTGGTCACCGACGGGGGCTTTCGCCGTAACTGCAGGACGGCGAGCCGCGATGACGCACGAGAGGTGAGTATTCGTGGCAATGGCCAAACTGCGTGGTCCATCGGTGTTGAGCCCTAGGCAAAAGGGCTTCGCCGTGGCAGCGCTGGCTGCGATGCTCGCCCCCGCGATGATCGTCGGAACCAAGCTGGTCGACTGGGTCAACCTCGCCAAGCACCACGACATCAACGTCACCCTCGGTCCCGCCGACGTCTACGGAGCGTTGCACCGCGACCCGGCGGAACTGGGCGCGTCCGGCCGCCTGCCGCTGTCCGAGGAGCTGAGCGCGGCGCTGCTCGCCGACCTCGAGGACGGCGACATCGACGAGGACGACCTCGACCTCGACCCCGGCAGCGACGACGTCCAGGGCGTCCACGACATCCCCGGCGTCATGGTCGAGGCGTACCTGCGCGCCGAGGACAAGCTCGGCGAACTCCTCCCCGGCTGCAACCTCGACTGGGCGCTGCTCGCGGGCATCGGCAAGATCGAGTCGAACCACGCGAACAACGGCCGTGTCAACGCTGTCGGCGATGCCACCCCCAAGATCCTCGGCCCGGTCCTCAACGGCGCCCCCGGCATGGCCGCGATCCGCGACACCGACGGCGGCCGCCTCGACGGCGACACGGCCTGGGACCGCGCGGTCGGCCCGATGCAGTTCATCCCGACGACGTGGGCGAGCTACGGCGGCGACCTGAACGACGACGGCGTCGTCAACCCCAACAACATCTACGACGCCGCCCTCGGCGCCGGCCGCTACCTGTGCTCGGGCGGCAAGGACCTGTCCAAGCAGTCCGACCGGGCCGCCGCGGTCTTCAACTACAACCGCGACCCCGAGTACGTGAAGAAGGTCCTCAACTGGGCCAAGGTCTACAGCGAGAACGTCGACACCCTGCCGCTCCTGCCGGACACCGGCAACGGCCAGCAGAACCCGCAGCCGGGCAACGGGAACGGCAACACCGGCAACCCGCCGGACAACGGCAACGGCAACACCGGCAACCCCACGACGACCACGACCACCACCACGACGACCACGACGCCGCCGAACTGCCCGACCACCACCACGGGCACCACGTCGTCCACGACGTCGAGCACCACCACGTCGACCACGACCACGACGACGCCGCCGTCCACGTGCACCACGACGACGACCACGACGACCACCACCACGACGTCGTCCACCACCACAACGACCACGACGACCACCACGACGACGACGGTCCCGCCGCAGCAGTCGACGCCGGACAGCTCGTCCACGAGCAACAGCGGAAGCAGCAGCGCCAACAGTGGCAGCAGCTCGGTGCAGACGACGTCGCAGAGTTTGGCAACGAGCACGCCGAGCTAGCGCGGGGTGTCGGGTTGGAACGTCTCCAACTCGTACTTCGTTCGGGGCGATTCGGGCAGAAACGTTGGAGCGAAAGGGAGTCCGTCTCCTAGCTTCGACCCCATGCCGAAACGCAACTCAACCGTGGTGGGCCGGGAGTTCGGCGATGGCGTCCGCGACGCCATCGAACAGTGCGGCCTGACTCAGCGCATGCTCGCCGTGGTGCTGAACTGGCAGGAAGCCAAGATCTCGGACATGGTGAACGGCAAGGGCGGCGTCACCGAGATCGAACTCGTCCGCGTGCTCTCCTACTGCCGCACGCCCAACGACGAGGTGGACCGCCTCGTCGCCCTGCACCGGGAGTCGCGGGAACGCGGCTGGCTCCAGTTCCCCGAGGACGGCGTGCCCGAGCAGGTGCACTCGCTCATCAGCCAGGAACGCCTCGCCAACCTGGTCACCGTGTGGTCGATGAACCTCGTCCCCGGCCACCTCCAGATCGCGGCCTACATGCGCGCGGCCGCGGAGAAGTCGGCCAAGATCAAGCCCGCGGACATCGACGCCCTCATCCACGCGAAGCTGGACCGCCAGGCAATCCTGAAGCCTGGCAGGCAGTTCGTCTTCTACGTGCACGAGCAGGCGCTCCGACTGCCGGTCGGCGGCGCTGACGTGATGCGCTCCCAGCTGACCCACATCCTGATGTTGCTGGTGCGGCAGTACATCACCCTCCGAGTCGTGCCGACCGCGATCGGCGCGCACGCGGGCATGTCTGGTTCCTTCACCCAGCTCAGCTTCGACAGGTACCAGCCGGTGGTCTTCATCGAGAGCGAGAACTCGGGACTCTTCCTCGATGACACCGCATCGCTGGAGAGCTACTCCGCTGTGCTGAAGCGGTTGGATCAGGAGGCCTTGGATGCGGAACAATCGAGGAGGCTGATCACCGCAATGCTTGCCTGAGGAGGCGTGCCGGATGTCCGAGTGGCGCAAGAGCAGCTACAGCCCGTCTGCCAGCGACTGCGTCGAGGTCGGGCACGGCATCGGCATCCGCGACAGCAAGGCACCGGCCACCCACCTCCCGCTCTCCCGCGAGGCGTGGGAGGCGTTCCTCCACCTCGCCAAAGCCTGACCGCCGGCGAAAAGCGCGTGGCACGACGCGCGTTCCTTGGCACTGTGGGGACGTGCTGAAGCCTGACTTCCCGATCCGGACACAACGACTGCTGCTGCGGCCGTTCCGTCCCGACGACCTAGACGACTTCTTCGCCTACCGCGCACTGCCCGAGGTGCATCGCTACCTCTACAACGACGCCACCACCAAAGAAGAGTGCGCGGAGGTCCTCGCCAAGCGGATCACCGAGACCCAGTTGGCCGAAGAGGGCCAACGGCTGATCGTCGCGATCGAACTCCCCGACGCGAACCGGGTCATCGGCGACGCCATGCTGAAGTGGCGCAGCGAGAAGCACGGGCAGGGCGAGATCGGCTACAGCCTGCACCCCGACTTCCAAGGCAAGGGCTATGCGACCGAGGTGGCGCGGAAGATGCTCGCACTCGGGTTCGACGACCTGAACCTGCACCGGATCATCGCCGAGTGCGACCCCCGCAACGAGCCGTCGTGGCGGTTGATGGAACGCCTGGGCATGCGCAGGGAAGCCCACTACCGGGAGCTCGAGATCTTCAAGGGGGAGTGGGGCGACCTCTTCGTGTACGCGCTCCTGGCAGAGGAGTACGCCCGTGTTCAGGCCTGACTACCCGATCCGGACCGAACGGCTGGTGCTCCGGCCGCTCGAACCGAGCGACTTCGACGACCTGCACGCGTACCGGTCGAACCCCGAGGTTTGTCGATATATATACAGCGAGCCCGCGACGCCCGAGGAGACGGCGGAACGCCTCGACAAGAGCCTGGGCATGGGGCAACTCGACGCGGAGGGCGAGGTCGGGTACGTCTTCAACCCGGACTTCGGAGGCCGCGGGTACGCGAACGAAGCCACCAGGGCGATGCTCAAGATCGGGTTCGAAGGGCTCGGCCTCCACCGGATCGTGGCCGAGTGTGACGCGCGCAACGAGGCGTCGTGGCGGTTGATGGAACGCCTGGGCATGCGCAGGGAGGCGCTGCTGAGGCACGCCGAGTTCTTCAAGGGTGAGTGGGCCGACAGCCTCGTCTACGCCATGCTTGCCGAGGAGTACCGGATCAACGCACAGGGGTGAACATGTCGCGGGTCGCGGCCATCGACTGCGGGACCAACTCGATCAGGTTGCTGATCGCGGACGTCACCAAGCGGGAGGACGGGACCGCGTGGCTGCGGGACGTCCACCGCGAGATGAAGATCGTCCGGCTCGGGCAGGGGGTCGACGCGACCGGGCGGCTGCATCCCGACGCGATCGAGCGGACGCGGCAGGCGTTGCTCGACTACGCGCGCACGATGCAACGCAAGGGAGTCGAGACGGCACGCATGGTGGCCACCAGTGCCACCCGGGACGCGAGCAACCGCGACGAGTTCTTTGACATGACCGAGCAGATCCTCGGGGCGCCGGCGGAGGTCATCTCCGGGGACGAGGAGGCGCGGCTGTCCTACCTCGGGGCGGTGGCCGATCTTGACCCGGACGAGGGACCCTTCCTCGTCACCGATCTGGGTGGTGGCAGCACCGAGTTCGTCCTCGGGACCGGCTCTGACGTCGAGGCCGCGCGGTCGATGGACATCGGATGCGTGCGCCTCACCGAGCGGTTCATCCACTCCGATCCGCCCGGAAAGGACGAAATCGAACAGGCGGAAGCGTTTGCGAGGGCCGCGATCAAAGAGGCCTTCGAAGTCGTTCCGGTGGAGAAGACGAAGACGTGGATCGGGGTCGCCGGGACGGTTACGACATTGTCAGCCCTGGTCCAGGGGCTGGAGGTGTACAACAGCGACGATATTCACCTCAGCCGCATCACACTTGACAATGTTCGTGAAATCACCGACCGTATCCTCTCCATGACGCATGATGATCGTGCCTCGTTGGGACCCATGCATCCCGGCCGAGTGGACGTGATCTGCGGTGGAGCGGTGGTCCTGCGCGCGATTGCGGACGAGCTCGAGAATCGCGCGGGTATTCGCACGCTCGTGTGCAGCGAGCACGACATCCTCGACGGCATCGCGTTTTCGCTGGTCTAGCGCCGAATTAAGGTGCGCTTGAGCTGATCGTGACTATTTTGTGACCGATTTCGGTGCGCGATGTACTGGACGCCCCGGTTAACGTCCTCTCACGTTTTGGGAGGTGGACGAGACCTCCCGGGGAGGCGCGCGCACGCAATATCTGCGGAGCGGCGCCGGGGAAAGGCGGGAGAGACTGATGTCGCGATCACGGGTTGCGTGGGTGGCTTTGCCCGCCGCGCTGGCCATGACGCTCAGCGCGTGCGGCGGCGGTGGCGGTTCCACGAACGCTGCCGATGGCAAGGACAACCCGGACGGCACGGTGTCCATCTACGGCACCGAGCCCAAGAGCACGCTGTTCCCGGCCAACACGACCGAGGCCGGCGGTGGCAAGGTCACCGACTCGCTGTTCTCGCGGCTGGTCGGCTACAAGGCCGAAGACGGCGCGCCGTACAACCTGATGGCGGAAGACATCAAGTCGGCTGACGCCAAGGTCTACAACATCAAGATCAAGCAGGGCTGGAAGTTCCACGACGGCACCGAGGTCAAGGCGAAGAACTTCGTCGACGCCTGGAACTGGGCCGCGTACGCGCCGAACGCGCAGCAGGCCGCGTCGTTCTTCTCCGTGATCCAGGGCTTCTCGGACGTTCACCCGGCTGACGAGAACGCCAAGCCGACGGCCGAGAAGATGTCCGGCCTCGAGCTGGTCGGTGACTACGAGTTCAAGGTCACCCTCAACGGCCCGACCTCGGTCTTCACGACGATGATCGGCTACACGCCGTTCTCGCCGATGGCCGACTCGTTCTTCGCGGACCCGAAGGCCGCCGAGGCCAAGCCCATCGGCAACGGCCCGGTCAAGTTCGTCTCCCGCACGCCGAACGCGCTGATCAAGATGGAGCGCTTCGACGACTACAAGGGCGAAGACAAGATCCACTTCAAGACCCTTGACTACAAGATCTACTCCTCCCAGGAGACCGCGTACCAGGACCTGGTCGCGGGCAAGCTGGACTTCATGGAGGCCCTGCCCCCGTCGGCCAAGGTCGGCGAGAAGTACAAGGCCGACCTCGGTGACGCGGTCGTGACCGCCAACCTGCTGGGCCAGAGCGCGATCGCGTTCCCCCAGTACATCCCGGCGTTCAAGAACCTGAAGCTGCGCCAGGCCGTCTCGATGGCCATCAACCGGGAGCAGATCACGAAGACCGTGCTGGCCGGCTCGTACGTGCCGTCCACCAGCTTCGTGTCGCCCGGCATCAAGGGCTACCGCGCGGACACCTGCGGCGAGTACTGCAAGTTCAACCCGGAGAAGGCCAAGCAGCTGTTCGCCGAGTCGGGCTTCACCGGCAAGCTGACCATCCAGTCCAACCAGGACGGTGGCCGCAAGGAGCCTCTCGAGGCGGCTTGCAACAGCATCAAGCAGACCCTGGGCGTTGAGTGCGAGTTCGTCGGTGCCACCAACTTCGGTGCGTTCCGCCAGATCGTCGACGGCAAGCAGCTGACCGGCATGAGCCGTTCGGACTGGTCGGCCGACTACCCGTCGATCGAGAACTTCCTCAACCCGCTCTACCGCACCGGCGGTTCGTCGAACGACTCGAACTTCGACAACGCCGAGGTCAACGCGCTCCTGAAGAAGGCCGACGAGACGGCCAACGAGGACGAGGCGATCAAGATCTACCAGCAGGCCGAGGACATCATCGCCAAGGAACTGCCCTCCATGCCCACCTGGAACGAGAAGGGCATCGGCGGTCGCTCCAAGAACCTGCTCGACGCCAAGATGTCGTTCAAGCGGCAGGGTGTTCTGGAGACGTTCCGCGTCAAGGCCTGATTGCCTAACACCTGAGTTCTGAAGCAACACACCGTCCGGCCCCGCGTCCCTCAAGCGTTACGGGCGCGGGGCCGGACCGGTGTTTCAGGACTTCGGGCGCCCCCCCACCACGCAAGGAGCCGACCTCATGGGTCGCTATGTGCTGCGCCGTCTGCTGCAGCTGATACCGGTCTTCCTGGGGACCACTTTTCTGATCTACGCCCTGGTCTGGGCGATCCCGCAGGACCCCTTCGCGGGCAAGTGCGGCCAGCGGCCGTGCGATCCGGCCTACATCGCCGAGATGAGCCAAAAGCTCAACCTCAACGACCCGCTCGTCGTCCAGTACTTCAAGTACCTGGGCAACCTGGTCGTCGGCGACTTCGGCACCACCTTCAACGGCGTGTCCGTCGGTGAGCAGATCGCCACCTCGTGGCCGATCACCCTCAAGATGGGCATCATCGCCCTCATCATCGAAGCCGTCATCGGCATCATCGCCGGCGTCCTCACCGGTCTGCGCAAGTCGGGCTTCCTGGACAACCTCGTCCTGGTCTCGACGCTGTTCCTGATCTCGCTCCCGGTCTTCGTCACCGGTTTCGTGCTGCGGCTCTACCTCGGCCCGCAGGGCTTCGACATCATGGACACCTCGGTCAGCTCCGATCCGACGTTCGGGGAGCTGATCCTGCCCGGCTTCGTGCTCGGCAGTCTCTCGATGGCCTACGTGGCCCGGTTGACCCGCACCAGCATCGTCGAGAACCGCCGCGCCGACTACGTGCGCACGGCCATCGCCAAGGGCCAGCCGCAGTCCCGCGTCGTCGGCATCCACCTGCTGCGCAACTCGCTGATCCCGGTGATCACGTTCCTCGGCACCGACCTCGGCAGCCTCATGGGCGGCGCGATCGTCACCGAGGGCGTCTTCAACATCAACGGCATCGGCGGCCTGATCTTCCGCGGCATCCAGGAGAAGGAAGGCGTCATGGTCACCGGCATCGTGACGTTGCTGGTGCTCGTGTACCTGCTGATGAGCCTTCTCGTCGACCTCCTGTACGCCGTTCTCGACCCGAGGATTCGCTATGAGTGACCCAGGATCCGTGTCCGGCGGAACCGGACTCGAGGCCTCCGCGGCGGCCGGTGTCGACCAGCTCAGCCACGTCGACGACTCGTCGCAGAAACAGAAGAAGCCTCGTTCGCTCTGGAGCGACGCCTGGGGCGAGCTGCGCCGCAAGCCCACGTTCGTCATCTCGCTGGTGATCATCGCGGTCATCGTGCTGATGGCGATCTGGCCGACGCTGTTCACCTCCGTCGACCCGCGCCACGCGGACCTCGACAAGTCGCTGCAGGCGCCGTCCGGTGACGCGTGGTTCGGCTACGACCTGCAGGGCTACGACGTCTACGCCCGCGCGATGCACGGCGCCCGCGCGTCGCTGCTCGTCGGGTTGTTCGCGACGATCCTGACCGTCCTCATCGGATCGATCATCGGCATCTTCGCGGGCTACGCCAAGACGTGGATCGACTCGCTGCTGTCGCGCTTCGGCGACATCTTCGCGGGCATCCCGTTCGTGCTCGGTGCCATCGTCATCCTGACGACGCTGAACGCGCCGACCGAGAACCCCGGCGCGTTCCAGATCATCACGCAGGTGGTGCTCTCGATCGCCGTGCTGTCGTGGCCGGTGGCCATGCGCATCATGCGGTCGGCGACGCTCGTGGCGAAGCAGCAGGACTACGTCAAGGCCGCCCGCGGTCTCGGCGCCTCCCCGCTGCGGATCGTGCTCCGGCACCTGCTGCCGAACACCGTGGCGCCCGTGCTGGTGTACGCGACGATCGCGCTGGGTGCCTTCATCGGCGCCGAGGCGACGCTCGCGTTCCTCGGCATCGGCCTGCGTCCGCCGGTCGTGTCGTGGGGCGTGATGATCTCCGAGTCGCGCGACTACTTCCAGGCGGCACCGCACATGCTGCTGTTCCCCGCGGGCTTCGTCACGATCACCGTGCTGGCCTTCGTCATGCTCGGCGACGCCGTGCGCGACGCCCTCGACCCCAAGTCCCGATAGGGGAATCCTGTGACTCAGCCATTGCTGGAGGTCGAGGATCTCCACGTGGAATTCCGCACCCGCGACGGTGTCGCGAAGGTGCTCAACGGCGTTTCGTACCACGTCTCCGCGGGCGAAACCCTTGCCGTGCTGGGTGAATCCGGCTCCGGCAAGTCCGTGACCGCGCAGACGATCATGGGCATCCTGGACACGCCACCGGGGTTCATCACCAACGGCACCATCAAGTTCCGCGGTGAGGACCTGCTGAAGAAGTCCGCGGACGAGCGGCGGCAGGTTCGTGGCGAGGGCATCGCCATGATCTTCCAGGACGCCCTCTCGGCGCTGAACCCGGTGTTCACCATCGGGTTCCAGATCGAGGAGCAGCTCAAGGTCCGCCGCGGGATGTCCAAAGCGGACGCTCGCAAGCGCGCCGTCGAACTGCTCGACCAGGTCAAGATCCCGAACGCCAAGGGACGGGTCACCGACTACCCGCACCAGTTCTCCGGCGGCATGCGGCAGCGCGCGATGATCGCGATGTCGCTGGCTCTCGACCCGGAGCTGCTGATCGCGGACGAGCCCACGACCGCGCTGGACGTCACCGTGCAGGCCCAGATCATGGACCTGCTGGCGGAGATCCAGAAGGAACGCGACATGGGCATGATCCTGATCACCCACGACCTCGGCGTCGTCGCCGACGTCGCGGACCGGATCTCGGTCATGTACGCGGGCCGCATCGTCGAGCACGCCGACGTCTACGAGCTGTTCCGCGCGCCGGGACACCCGTACACCGAGTCGCTGCTCGAGTCCCTGCCCCGCGTCGACCTGCGCGGCCAGGAACTCAAGACGATCAAGGGTCTGCCGCCGTCGCTGACCAACATCCCGGCCGGCTGCCCGTTCAACCCGCGCTGCCCGCGCGTGTTCGACCGCTGCTCGACCGAGGTGCCGACCGTGCACAACCTCGGCATGGGCCGCACCAGCCGGTGCCACATCGCGGAGGAGGTGGTCGCTCGTGTCTGAGCCGATCCTCGAGGTCGAGAACCTCGTCAAGCACTTCCCGGTCCGCGTCGGCGTGCTGTTCAAGCGCACCGTGGGCCACGTCAAGGCCGTCGACGGCGTCTCGTTCTCGCTGAACAAGGGCGAGACCCTGGGCGTCGTGGGCGAGTCCGGCTGCGGCAAGTCCACGCTGGCCCAGGTGCTGATGCGCCTGGAACCGCCGACGTCGGGCGTGGCCCGCTTCGAGGGCCGCGACATCTTCGGCATGAAGGGTTCGGAGCTGCGCAAGCTGCGGCGCGACATCCAGATCGTGCTGCAGGACCCGTACACGTCGCTGAACCCGCGCATGACGGTCGGCGACATCGTCGGGGAGCCCTACGAGATCCACACCGAGGTCGCGCCCAAGGGTTCGCGCCAGCAGAAGGTCCAGGAACTGCTGGAGACCGTGGGTCTCAACCCGGAGCACATCAACCGGTACCCGCACCAGTTCTCTGGCGGTCAGCGCCAGCGCATCGGCATCGCCCGCGCGCTGGCGTTGAAGCCCAAGGTGATCGTGTGCGACGAGCCGGTGTCCGCTCTGGACGTGTCGATCCAGGCGCAGGTCATGAACCTGCTGGGCGACCTGCAGTCGGAGATGGGCCTCTCGTACGTCTTCATCGCGCACGACCTGTCGGTGGTCCGCCACCTGTCGGACCGCGTCGCGGTGATGTACCTCGGCAAGATCGTGGAGATCGGCACCGAGGAGCAGATCTACGAGCGCCCGATGCACCCGTACACGCAGGCGCTGCTGTCCGCGGTGCCGGTGCCGGACCCGACCCAGCGCGGACGTCGTGACGTCATCCGCCTGACGGGTGACGTGCCGTCGCCGATCGACCCGCCTTCGGGTTGCCGGTTCCGGACGCGGTGCTGGAAGGCGCAGGACATCTGCGCGACCGAGGTGCCCGAGCTCGTGGTGCGCAACGACGATCACCCCGCCGCGTGCCACTTCGCGGAGGAGCGCGCGGTCGTCTGACCGAGTGGTCTCGGGGAGGGGTCGTGCCTTCGGGCGCGGCCCCTCTTTCGTTTCCGGCTGCGGGTTCGTGCACCGGTGCTAACTTGATCCTCATGACCAAGCCCGAAGACGGCCGGAAGAGCCCCTTCGAGCAGGCGGAGGAACTGCTCGGGGCGGTTCCCGAACCTCCTGCCGAGTACGAGGTGCCGTCCGACGAGGACGACTGGAACGCTCGTCCCGCGCGTCCCTGGAAGCCGCCGCACGAGTTCCACGACGCGGAGGACCGCCTGCCGCCGCCCATCTCCGGGAGCACCGAGTAGTGGTGCCGCAGACGATCGGGGCGCTGGCCTCGTTCCTCGCCCTGGTCGCGCCCGGCATCGTCTTCGAGCTCCTGCGCGAGCAACGGCGGGCGGGCGCCAAGGAGACCGTCTTCCGCGAGGCCTCGCGGGTCGCGTTGAGCAGCCTCGTCTTCACCGTGCTCGCCTCCGCGCTCCTGCTCGGTGTGCACGCTCTCACCGCGAAGTGGTTTGGCTGGAAGCTCTTCGTCGACCTGAACGCGTTGGTGGCCAAGCCCGACTACGTGAAGCAGAACCTGGCGCTGGTCGGCTGGAGCGCGGTCGCGGAGCTCGCGCTGGCGTGTCTGCTGGCGCTGGCGTTCGACTTCGTGCTGGCCCGCCGGCGCAAGCAGGCGCGGACGCTCGGCAAGCAGTCGGCGTGGGTCAAGGTGTTCCGCGAGGACCGGCCCGCCGACGCGTTGTGCTGGGTGCACGTGATGCTGGAGGACGGCAACTCGTTCTTCGGGTTCCTGCGCTCCTACGACGCCACCGGCGACCCGGACACCCGCGAGATCGTGCTGGAGGGCACCAGACTGACCTACGTCGGCGAGCCCGTCACGGGTGGCGACGAGAAGAAGACCACGGTCATCGGCCGCGACTGGGAACGCGTGGTGATCGCCGGGTCCCGCATCAGGTTCCTGCGCGTGCAGTACCTCGACGCGGAGACCGGGCAGCGGGTCGACTCGGCGAGGCGGCCGGTCAGCGCCGCCGAAGCACCTCGAACGCCCGTTCCGCCGGTGGCCGCCGCAGAAACTCCTTGATGGCCCGCGCGCACTCCTGCGGGCCGTTCGTGCTGGTGTCGACCTCGAAGTCGTAGAGGCCGTGCTGGTGGACGCTCTGGAGCTGCATCGCAGCCGCTCCGGGCACTCGGTCACCCCGCGCCCGTTCGCGCCGCTCCAACTCGTCCGGAGGGCAGTGCACGCCGATCAGGACCACGTCCAGGCCCTGGAAGACGTCGAGGCAGTCCTGCAGGCGCCACGGCTCGCTCAGCACGTGGTCCATCACGACGTCGTTGCCCGCCGAGGCCATGCCCGCGACCGCGTGGTGGAAGCCGGCCCTGGTGCGGCGCAGGAGGTCCTGCTGCGCGGGGCCGTCGAGTTCCAGCGTGCGTTCGACCGCGCGCATGGCACCGAACGCGTCGACGGCCAGGTGGAAGAACGGGGTGTCCAGCTCCTCGAGCAACGCCGCGGCGATGCTCGACTTGCCGGAGCTGGACGTCCCGTTCAGGAAGAGGATCACGCGCGGGCCAGGTCGGTGATCGACACGCCGGGGCCGACCTCGTGCGTGCCGGTCTCCACGAAGCCGCGCTTGCGGTAGAGGGCCAGCGCGGGTTCGTTCTTCGTGCCCGTGCTGACGATCTGCGGTCCGTCCGGCAGCGCGTCGAGGAGCTGCGACGCGATGCCGCGGCGGTGCGCCCTCGGGTGCACGACCAGGCGGCAGATGTCCACTGTGGACCCTTCGAGGCGGTACGACACCGCGCCGACGAGCCCCTCGTCGTCGTGCAGACCGAGGAAGGTCTCGTCGGTGGCGCGGAGTTCGTCCAGCGACTCGTGCAGCGGCGGGATGCCGTCGAAGCCGATGAGCTCGGCCTCGACGGCGTACGCCAGTCGTTGCACCGTCCAGAGTTCGCGCAGGACGGTGTCGTCGGTCAGGTCGAGGATCACGTGTTGGAGGAGTTCCGGACGAACGCCGCGAGGTCCTCGGACTGCTGGATCCGGCTGGGCTCGTGGACGTACATCATGTGGCCCGCCGGGTAGTAGGCCGACTCGATGTTCGCCGTGAGCTCCTTCGGGATCTGGAGGTGCGCGATGAGGTGCTCGGCCGCGAAGTACGGCGTTGCCCCGTCGTACCAGCCGAACGCGACGTGGACCTTGAGGTGCGGGTTGGCCCGCATCGCCGCGGAGAGCTTGCCCGCCGTCGTGACGTGCCGGCCCTCGAACTCCTTGTACGACCACTTCTCGATCGCCTCCGAGGCGAACGTGGTGTACGGCAGGTCGTTGGAGTAGCCCAGTTCGGCGTTCAGGTAGTGGTTGATCGTGGCCGTGTACGGGCCGAGGATCGCGTCGATGGACGGGTCCGCGGAGATCTCCTCGCGGCCGTAGTCCTTGTCCCACCCGGTGAAGCGGCCGTCGATGCGGCCGACGGTCTTGCGGTCGCGCCGCAGCAGTTCGGTGAAGAACCGGATGTGCTCGACGCGCAGGTCGACCGCGTCCACGTACTCCTCGGTCAGACCGGTGAGCCGGGCGATCTTCTCGATCGCGGCGGCGCGCTCGACGTCGGTCAGCCGGTTGCCGCGCGCGAGCACGTACGGGTACTCGCGAACCGCGAACTCCTCGGCCTCCGCGAGCACCTCCTTGAGCGGCCGGTCGCCGTGCAGGCCGTGGTAGTTCGCGATGGCCGCGTACGTCGGCAGGAAGAGCGTGTAGCCGAGGTCGTGGCCCTCGTTGAACTCCAGCGTCGCGAAGTCCAGCACCGACGAGACCAGCATGAGGCCGTTGAGGTACATGCCGTGCTTGCGCTGCAACTGCTCGGCCAGACCGGCCGCCCGCAGCGTGCCGTACGACTCGCCGCAGAGGAACTTCGGCGACATCCACCGGCCGTTGCGCGCGGTCCACATGCGGATGAGCTCGGCGAGGGAGTCGACGTCGGGCTGGTAGCCGTGGAAGCTGCCGGGCTTCTCGCCCTCGGCGGCCCGGGAGAAGCCGGTCGACACCGGGTCGATGAACACGAGGTCGCTCTCGGCGAGCAGCGTCTCCTCGTTGTCCGCGAGCCCGTACGGCGGGGCGGTCAGCTCACCGACGTCACCGCTCAGCACGCGGCGCGGCCCGAGAACACCCATGTGCAGCCAGAGGCTGGCCGAGCCGGGCCCACCGTTGAACGCGAACGTGACGGGCCGCTTGAGCGGGTCGGCGCCGTCGAGCGTGTAGGCGGTCAGGAACATCTCGGCCTTGGGCTTGTGGCCCTCGAACACGCCGTCCTTGAACACCTCCTGCCTGAGCACGACCCGCCCGGTGGTGGCGGTGTAGCTCAGCTCCTGTCCCCTCACCGTGATGCTGTGCTGGGTGGTCACCAGATCATCGGTGGGAGACTTGGGCTTCTCTTCGGTCTTCTCCTCGGACATGGAAGCCACACTACGGAACTCGACCAGCGGATAACGGGCACGGCGTGACAGGGGTGAAGGGCTGATGGTGCGATGACCGAGGCGTTCTGGGCAGAAGGCACCTACGGCGTGCTGCCCCCGCTCACCGACGAGGCCGTCCGCGCCGCCGAGGCACTGCTGGGCGTGCGGCTGCCTTCCGCACTGCTCGACCTGCTGCGCGTGCAGAACGGCGGCACCGTGGTCGATGAGCGGTCCGCGTTCCCGACGACCGAACGGACCTCGTGGGCGCCGGACCACGTCCCGTTCGACAGTCTGATGGGCATCGGGACCGCCGAGCGCGGGCTGTCGTTGCTCGACACGCCCTACCTGGTCGAGGAGTGGGGGCTGCCGTCCCCCGTCGTGCTGCTGACCGGCGACGGGCACACGTGGATCGCCCTGGACTACCGGGCGGGCGGGGAGCCGTCGGTGGTCTGGCTCGACGCCGACGACGAGTCCGAGGTGGCGCTGGCTCCGGACCTCGTGACGTTCCTCGACGGCCTGGTGCCGGCGGAACGCTTCGAGTAGCCGACCAAAGGATCATCCGAAGTGTCCCGTCGCGTGTCACGCTGACCCGCATGAAGTGGTGGCGGGCAGGGGTGGCGGTGGCGGCGTTGCTGATCGTCGTCGTCGCGGCCGGCGGCACGTCCCCGATCACGCTGGTCGACCGCCTCGACGACCGCCCGCCGCCGCAGGACAGCCCCGGCCAGGTGGACGTGCCGCTGCCGACCGAGCTGCCGGGCCTGATCGCCGCGCCCCTCACCGTCTACCTGCTGCTGCTCCTGGGACTGGTGCTGTTCGGGCTGGTCGGGATCATCCTCGCGCTGCGACTGCCCGAGTGGCGGCGGCGCAGGGGCGAGCGCGGGATCGAGATCGAAGGCCACGAGGTGGGCGAACAGGCGGTGGTCCGGCGCGTCGAGAAGGCGTTGCGGGAGTTCACCGCGCACCCCGGGCGGCCGCCGCGCGACGCCGTGATCGCCGCCTGGCTCGCCCTCGAAGCCGCCGAAGAACGGTTGCCGCACCAGACGCCGACCGAGTTCACCGAACGGCTCGGGGTGGACGCCGCGGTCCTGAAGGACCTGTACCAGCGGGCGCGGTTCGGGCACGAGGACGTGACGGCCGCGCAGGCCGAGCAGGCACGTGAGGAACTCGGCCGCATCGTTCGGGAGCTCGCGTGAAGACCGCGGTGGCGTTGATGGTTGGGGTCGTCATCGGCGTCGTGATCTGGTGGCTCGGCGTGCCCGTGCAGTGGGCCGTGGTGCTGGCCGTGCCGCCGACGGCGTTCGGGGTGCTGGTGAGCCGCCTCCCGCGCGCCACCGACGTGCTGTGGACCGCGGACCCGCCGCCGCCCGCGTCGATCAGCACCGCGCACGCCAGCACGTTGGCGAGCCGGTTGGCGGAGGCGGCGGAAGATCCCCGGCGGTACGAGGACCGGTTTCGCGGACGGCTTTCGAGGCTCGGGATCGACGCGGGCGAAATGCCCGATCCGAAGACACTCGCGGAGAAGCTCAGGAGGGTCGAGTGACGATTGCGGTGGAGGCCGAGGAGGTCCTCGACGAGATCGGCAAGGTCGTCGTCGGGCGCACCCGGACGGTGCGGCTCGCGCTCGCGGCCGTGCTGGCGGGCGGGCACGTGCTGCTGGAGGACGTGCCGGGGCTCGGCAAGACGTTGATCGCGCGGTCGCTGGCGCAGGCGTTGTCGTTGGACTTCCGGCGTCTGCAGTGCACGCCGGACCTGCTGCCCGCGGACGTCACCGGGTCGTTCCTCTACGACCCGGGCAGCCGCGAGTTCGAGTTCCGGCCCGGGCCCGTGTTCGCCGGGCTGCTGCTCGCCGACGAGATCAACCGGACGCCGCCGAAGACGCAGTCCGCGTTGCTGGAGGCCATGCAGGAGCGGCAGGTGACGGTCGAGGGGCGCACGTTCCCGCTGCCCCGGCCGTTCCACGTGCTGGCGACCTCGAACCCCGTGGAGTACGAGGGCACCTACCCGTTGCCCGAGGCGCAGCTCGACCGGTTCCTGGTGCGGCTCGACATCGGCTACCCGCCCGCCGAGGAGGAGATCGAGGTCCTGCGACGACGGCTCGTGCGGCAACGCGAGGAGGCCGAGGTGCCGCCGGTGCTGGCTCCCGGCCGGCTCGCCGAGCTCCAGGCGCTGCTCGAACAGACCACAGTGGACGACGATCTCCTGCGGTACTGCGTTGATCTGGCGGTGGCGACGCGCGGGCACCAGTCCGTCGAGGTCGGTGCGTCGCCGCGCGGGGCGCAGGGGCTCGTGCTCGTCGCGCGTGCGCTGGCCACTTTGGACGGACGCGCGTACGTGACGCCGGAGGACGTCAAGGAGTGCGCGGTCGCCGTGCTGGCGCACCGGTTGGTGATGAAGCCCGAGACGTGGACGTCCGGCGTGAACGGCGTGCAGGTGGTGACCGATCTGCTCGGCAAGGTGCCGGGCCCGCCCAGCTCATGAGCAGAGCGGACAAGATCAGGGAGGCGTTCTCCCAGTCGCACGGCGCGCACTGGCACCCGACCGACGCGTACTCGCGCGCGGTGTGGCTCGGGGTCGGGCTCGTCGTGGCCGGGATGTTCCTGCACCAGCCCGAACTCGTGCTGTTCGGCGTGCCGCTGGTCCTGTCCGTGCTGTTGACGTCGAAACCGCGGGGCAAGCCCGTCGTGAGCGTGCGGCCGGTGCCGCGCGGGGCGGGGGCCGGGGTCGTGCACACCGTCGCGCACGTCGACGGCGCGGACGCGGAGATCGCGGTCGTGAAGCTGCCCGGTGGGGCCAGGGCGATCCCGGCGCACTCGCCCGACCTGGCGGTGGAGATCCGCCGCGACGCCTGGGGTCCGGGCGTCGACCTGCGGCTGGACCACCTGTTCGCCGGGCCGGACGGCCTGCACGTCTACGGCCCGATCGTGGGCGTCGAGCACGTCCGCACGATCCTGCCGCCGGTCGAGCACCACCCGTCCGGGCCGTTGCCGCCGCGTCCGGCCGGGCTGGTCGGCATCCACCGGTCGCCACGGGCCGGGGACTCGACGGAACTGCGCGACATCAGGGCGTTCCAGCCGGGGGACAGGCTCAAGCGCATCGACTGGCGCGTGACGACCCGCACCGGCGTCGTGCACGTCCGGGAACGGCACGCCGAGGCGGACGCGGAGATCGTGCTGGCCCTGGACACGCGCGCGGACGTCGGCGCGGAAGTGGCCGAGTGGTCGTCGCCCCGGTACGGCGCCACGACGCGGCCCGGCGGCAGTCTCGACCGGGCGGTGCGGCGGGCGGCGTCGATGGCCGCGGGCTACCTGCGGCAGGGCGACCGGGTGGCGTTGATGGACCTGTCCCGGCCGCAGCTCAACGTGCGGTCCGGGGTGGGGCGGCGGCACCTGATGCGCATCCGCACGCAGCTCGTCGTGTGCGTGCAGGCGGCCGGGTGGGCGTCGCACGTGGCGTTGCGCCGGCTTCCGCACGGATGCGTGGTCGTGCTGCTGTCGCCGTTCCTCGACGACGAGATCGCAGAGCTGGCCGTGTCGGCGCGACGGCACGGGCACGTGGTGCTGGCGATCAACACGTTGCCGGAGGAGTTGGTGCCGGATCCCGAGTCCGAGTGGGGTGAGGTGGCGGCCGAGTTGATCGCCGCGGAGCACCGGGTGCGGCTGCGGAGGATGGCCGAGCACGGGGTGGCGGTGACGCGGTCGTGCTGATGCGGTTGTTGATCGTGCTCGCGGCCGTGCCGGTGGCGGTGGTGCTGCACCTGGAGGCGACGTCGCTCGTGCCGTTGGTGATCGTCGTGGGGCTGACGGTGCTGACCGTGCTGATGCCGGGGAGCGCCGGTCCGGCGTTGCTGATCGGGTACGCGGCGCTGGCGATGGCGTTCGCGGACGGGCACCCGTTGCGGCTCGGCGTGCTGATCATGATTCCGTCGTTGCACCTGATTCACGTGACTTCCGCGCTCGCGGCGGTCGTTCCGGTGAAAACGAAAATCGAGCTCGCTGCGCTGAAAGCACCAGCGCGCCGGTTCGCCATTGTCCAAGTGATCACATTTGTCGTGGCGGCGTTCGCGGCCGTGGTCCCATCGGGTGCCGGGATCGGGCTCGTGGAGGTGCTCGGACTGGGTGCTTTGACGGTCGTCATCGGGGTCGTCGCGCTGAGGATCTGAATCGAGACTCTCAGGCACAACGCCTCGAGTTGGGGTCGAGTCCCAGGTCAGGCGCGATCGTGTCCGGCATCACCCGGCGACGGTAGTCACAACGGCCCCTTCGGACGCGCGAAAAATGGGGTCGTGGTGCGACCATGTGTGTATGGCTGCTGTGAAGTCGAACCCCACGCGAATCGTCATTGTCGGCGGTGGGTACGTCGGGATGTACACGGCTCTCGGACTGCAGAAGAAACTGCGCTCCGGCGAGGCGTCCGTCACTGTCATCGACCCGCAGCCGCACATGACCTACCAGCCCTTCCTGCCCGAAGCGGCGGCCGGCTCCATCGAGCCGCGCCACGTCGTCGCTCCACTGCGCAAGGTGCTCAAGCGCTGCCACGTCGTCACGGGCCGCGTCACCAAGATCGAGCACGCGCGCAAGATCGTGACCGCCGAGCTGTCGGACGGCCACGTCGAGGAGATCGAGTACGACGTGCTCGTCTCCGCGCTGGGTGCGATCTCCCGCACGCTTCCGATCCCCGGCCTGGCCGAGGTCGGCATCGGCATGAAGACGATCGGCGAGGCGATCTACGTCCGCAACCACGTGCTGTCGCGCCTGGACCAGGCCGCGAGCACGAACAACGCGGACCTGCGCAAGAAGCTGCTCAGCTTCGTCGTCATCGGTGGTGGCTTCGCGGGCATCGAGACGCTCGCCGAGCTCGAGGACATGACGCGGTATGCGCTCAAGTACTACGAGGGCATCAAGCCCGAAGAGATGAACTGGGTCCTCGTCGAGGCCGCCGGGCGGATCATGCCCGAGGTCTCCGCGAAGCTCGGCGCGTGGACGGTCGAGGCGCTCGAGAAGCGCGGCATGAAGATCTACCTCGACACCCGCGTGAAGTCGTTGGAGGGCGGCCACGTCGTTCTCGACGACGGCACCGAGTTCGACTCCGACACGATCATCTGGACCGCCGGCATGAAGGCGAACCCGGTGCTGCGCAACACGGACCTCCCGCTCGACGAGCGCGGCCGCGTCCGGTGCACCGCCGCCATGCAGGTCCAGGGCCTCGACGGCGTGTGGGCCGCCGGTGACTGCTCCGCGGTGCCGGACCTCTCGCGCATCGAGGAGGACCCGACGGCGACGTGCGTGCCGAACGCGCAGCACGCCATCCGTCAGTCGAAGCTGCTGTCGAAGAACATCGTCGCGTCGTTGCGCGGCCAGAAGCCGAAGGACTACTTCCACAAGTACCTCGGCTCGGTCGCGGGCCTCGGCCTCTACAAGGGCGTCGCGGACGTGTTCGGCCTGCGCTTCAAGGGCGTGCCCGCGTGGTTCATGCACCGCAGCTACCACGTGGCGTTCATGCCGACCGTGAACCGCAAGCTGCGCGTGCTGATGGACTGGACGCAGGCGCTGTTCTACGGCCGCGAGATCGTGGCTCTGGGACAGATCAACGACCCGAAGTCGGACTTCGACCGCGCGGTCCAGTCCTGACGTCGGGCGTGACGTCCTTCCTGACGCACGGTTAGACCATCACTCCTTGTGAGTGACCGAGTGCCCCGAACGGGATCCCGTTCGGGGCACTTCGTTGGTCTGGAGGCGGAACTTGAGCCCCCAATCGGAGTAAGCTCCAGGGGCTGCCTTGACATTGCGTTACGTGTTTCGAAGCTACGGCTGGTGCATCACCTGAATGCGTGATTCGCCATGTGGGGAGAGAGGTGATCCCGATGTCTCTCGAGGAGCTGGCCGCACAGCTTCGTCGCGGTGAGATCGAGGACCCCGCGTTGGCGCAGTACGCCGCAGAGTACGCGCAGGCGGGGCAAGTTTTCCGCAGCAAGAAGGACGATTGAGCAGGTCGGCTGACGGGCGGGTGCCAGGGGCCCCGTCCGAGGCTGCCAGGCCCCTTCTGCTCCAGGGCCAGGAATACCTCTTCCGCTCGCCACCCAAGTGCCTGGACTTCCAAGAGCAGGTCCACCGCCTCGGCATGGTCGACGAGGGCGACGGCAACCCACAACCGTGCGTGCTGGTCCTCGCCCGCGCAGCCGACATGGAGATGAACGAACTCTCCATCGCCCTGGCCGAACGCGGCATCCGCATGGCCCGCATAGACGCCGACCGCTGCGTGGACCTCCCTCTCTCCGTCTACACCGACCAGCCGTTGATCGAACTCGACCGCTGGTTGCTCAGGCCGTTGCTCGTCTGGCGCCGCCACTTCGAACTCTCCGCGGTCCCGGTGGAACCAGGCACCCTCGCTGGCGCCTACGCCGTCGACCAGTGGGCCTCAGTGGCCAACTGGCTGTCCTCCCGAGCCGACTGGGCACATGTGAACCCCAGCCGCTTCTCGACGCACCTGGACCGCCTCACGCAGCTTTCCGACGCCTCTTCTTTCGGGTTGCGTGTGCCGCGCACGGCCGTGACAACCCGTCCGGGCCGAACGCGCCCAGGAGGCGGCGCCTGCATCGTCAAAACGGCGGGCCGACACCTCCTGGAACCCCGCCCAGGCGTCCAACACGGCCTCTTCCCGAGACCCCTGGAAACCTCCAGGGCCTCAGACGCCCCCGAGCCGGCCCCGGTGATCGTCCAGGAGTACGTCCCGTCCGAAACGGAACTGCGAGTCTTCGTGGTGGGCGAACGCTGCATCGCCTTCCAGGTCGACAAACTCGACCCGGCCCAACTCTGGGTGGATCCCGACGCAGTCCGCGTCACGCCGACGTCGGTGCCCGCGTCCCTCTCGGACAAGCTGCTAGCCCTCGCCCGCCACTGGCGAGTCCAGGTAGCAGCGTTCGACCTGCTGGTGACCGGTGGAGACCACGTGTTCCTGGAGATCAACGTCAACTGCGACTGGCGCTGGTTCGAACACCGCGCCGACGACACCAGCGTCTCCACCGCGGTCCACGACTGGGTGGCGCTCCGCTTCAAGGAGCTCCTCGGCGCCGGAAG
Organism: Lentzea sp. JNUCC 0626; assembly: GCF_043632865.1. Taxonomy (NCBI): domain Bacteria; kingdom Bacillati; phylum Actinomycetota; class Actinomycetes; order Pseudonocardiales; family Pseudonocardiaceae; genus Lentzea; species Lentzea sp. JNUCC 0626. Next base: position 6,403,224 of record NZ_CP171635.1, on the reverse strand, counting down.
GGCACGCTGATGTTCGGGTCCGTTCGACGCTTACCCGGATGCTCGCTCTAGTCCAATTCGCTGGGCCGCTCGGGCGAGAAACCACCATCCGCTCACACAAGCCGACGATCAAGGCCTAGGCTCACCGCGCCCCCGTAGCCCAATCGGTAGAGGCAGGTCCCTTAAAAGGATCACAGTACGGGTTCGAATCCCGTCGGGGGTACTTTCGTTCACCTGTATGGATCACCCTCTGACCAGCGGATACGCGGTCAGGGGGTGATCTTGTAACTGCCGGTGACATCGCGCGTCGCGGTGACTGTTGGTGATCATCGCTGCTGCCGTCGAGACCATTCGCAGGCCCGTTCCGGTGTGGCCTTGATCACGAGCGACTTCTGCGGACCTCGACGGCCTCCTGCTCGCTGGCTGACCTCGCGCGTTGACGGAGTGAAGTGGAATGACGCAAGGGGAAATCCAATCGAGTAACACCTGAACGGGCGACGTGCGATCTTGTGATTACTGATCGTGCTGTTGGGGGAGAGGTCCGTTCTTCATGCGTGAGCATCTGCGCGCTGTTCTGCTGCTTCAGCCCGAGTGGACCTCCAAGAACACGCTGGGGATGAAGCGGCGTGGCCAGCTGGTCCGGGACGAGGTGGCGGACTGGCTGAAGGAGCAGTTGCCCGCGATTCGGCAGGCGGTGCCGGTGGAGATCGACGACTGGCAGGCCGAGGGAAGTGATGGCACCGGCCTCAAGGCTGAGATCCCGTGGGCCCGCGTGCACTCGTTCAGCCGCTCGGATTCCGCGACCAAGGGTTGGTACGTCGTCTACCTGTTCTCCGCGCCGGGCGACCGCGTCTACCTGTCGTTGATGCAGGGCGCGACTCGCTGGCAGAACGGTGAGTTCAAGCCGCGGCCCCGGCGCGAACTGCAGGAGCGGGCGCGGTGGATGCGGGGTCGGTTGGCGACGCGTCTGCTCGAGCGTCCGGACCTCGTCGACGAGATCGAACTCAAGGCGCGCAAGTCGGATCTGGGGCGGGCGTACGAAGCCGGGAACGTCGTCGCGTTCGAGTACTCGTTGGGCGCGTTGCCTTCGGACGAGGTGTTGAAAGCCGACCTGACGTTTCTCGGCGGTGTGCTCAGCGAGCTTTACGAAATCGTCGAACGAGCCGTCGATCTGCCTGGCGAGCAGGCGCCAGAGATAGCCGACGCGGAGGTCGAGGCCGAGCGGTCCGCCGGAAAGGCCCGGCGTCGGCGTCGGTTGCGCCTCAGTTCGGCGGAGCGCATCGCGATCGAACGTCGTGCCGTCGCGGTGGCGATGGAGCACCTCGACGGGCAAGGGTACGAGGTCGAGGACGTGGGTGCGAAGGAGTCCTACGACATCGATGCCCGCCGTGCGGGTGAGCACCTGTTCGTGGAAGTGAAGGGCACCACGACGGTGTGGACGGACAGCTCCGAGATCGTCTTGACGAAGAACGAGGTCGAGCTGCACCTGGACAAGTACCCGAACACGATGCTGGTCATCGTCAGCAGCATCGTGCTCGACCGCACCGCTACGCCGCCGACGGCTTCAGGTGGGAAGTTGCGGGTCGTCCACCCGTGGCAGATCGCGGTGCCCAACCTGACGCCGTTGTCCTACAAGTACCTCGTGGGGGAGTGACGGGGCCGGGTCAGTCGTCCCAGTCGCCGATCACGGGTGGCGCGACCATCTCGTCGCTGTCGAACGTCGCGTCGGGGTCCGGCTCCCATGCCTCCTCCTATCACGCCAGGCGATTCAGGATGAACCGGACGGGTGATTTGGGGCGGTACGAAGGATGCTGGGTGGTCACCAGGTCGGGCGGGCCGTCACGCCGCCGTCCACGACCAGGTCGTGGCCGGTGATCCAGCGGGCCAGGTCCGAGGCCAGGAACACGCAGGCGTCGCCGATGTCCGACGGCGTGCCCAGGCGTCCCAACGGCGCGGCGGCCTCCCAGCGGGCGACGCCCTCCGGCCAATCCGAGGCGATGCCGGGCCGGGCGATCAGGCCAGGCGAGACCGTGTTCACGCGGATGCCGCGCGGGCCGTACTCCAACGCTGCCGCACGCGCGTGCATGATCAGTGCGGCCTTCGAGGCGGCGTAGTGGGCGTGGCCCGGAGCGGGGTGGGTGCCCTCGATCGACGCGATGTGCGTGACCGAACCGCCGGGAGGCAGCAGCGGAGCGGCGGCCTGCGTCACGGCGAACGGGCCCAGCAGGTTGGTGTCCACAACGGACTGCCACTGCGAGACGGTCATGTCCGGCAACGGTTCCACGGGTTGCACGCCCGCGTTGTTGACCACGCAGTCCAGGCGGCCGTGCAGAGAAAAGGCGTCGGAGACGACACGGGCAGCCGCGGTTCGCAGGTCGCCGTCGGCCAACCCGCGGTGGCGCACGACGTGAGCGCCCGCATCCAGGAAACGATCGCAGATGCCCGCGCCCACACCGCCGCCCGCGCCAGTGACCAGGACGACCTTGCCGCTGAGATCGATCACGAGACGATGCCCTTCACGTGGGAGACCAGCCAGTCGACGATCTCACCACGGCCCGCGGCGAAGGCGTTGTCAGCCACCTCGACGTACCTGCCGCCCGCCTCGCGGACCAGGACGGCGCCGGCGGCCACGTCCCACGGGAACACGCCGATGTTCGCGACGGCGTCGGCGCGGCCGGCCGCCACCCAGGCCAAGGACAGAGCGGTCGAGTAGACGCGGCGGACGTCGGCGATCTCCAGCAACGAGCCGAGCAGTTCCATCTCGCCCGTGTAAGGGCTGCCGGGCAACGGGATGTCGGTCAGCACCAACGGCCGGGGTCCGGCGGACGGCGGGATCACCAGGCCACCGGACCGGACGGAGAACGGCACCCCGACCGCAGCGGTGAAGAGTTCGTCGCGGAACGGGTCGAGCACGCAGCCCGCGACCAGCACGCCGTCCACCGCCGCGGCCACGGAGATGCACGACAACGGGATGCCGCGCACGAAGTTGCGGGTGCCGTCGATTGGGTCGACGTACCAGGTCACCGGGGCCGTGGCGCTGCCGAGTTCCTCGCCTACGACGGCCGAGTCGGGGGCGCCGGCCACCAACGCCGAGCGCAGGAACGACTCCACTGCCAGGTCGGCGCTGCTGACCTGGTCGTAGGTGCCCTTCGACGACACGTCGACGTGGACGTCGCGCAGGAGGGCGGCGGCGTCCACGCAGGAGCGGGCGGCCAGGGCTAGCAGTTCGGCTGGGGTCACGAGGCCCATTGTGATCGGTCACAAACACGACCGGATGACTCTGGGCAACGTCCTACCCGCGGCGGTGACCTGAGCCACCACGATGAGCAGACCTGACAACGACGTTGGAGGATCGGGATGCGAATCTTGGCGGGCGTGGCGGCGCTGGCGATGTTGGTCGCCGGAACAAGCACGGCGCAAGCAGACGTCGTCGAGTACGTGGCCATGGGCGATTCGGCGGCGGCCGGGCCGTTGATCCCGAACCAGGACCCGGCGCTGTGGTGCCTGCGCAGCAGCAACAACAACTACCCGCAGGTCGCGGCGAAGATCCTCAAGGCGAAGCTCACGGACGTCACGTGTTCGGGTGCTACGACGGACGACTTCGCGGGTCGGCAGTTCGGGTTCGTGAAGCCGCAGTACGAGGCGCTCTCCAAGAGCACGGACCTGGTGTCGATCACCATCGGCGGGAACGACGTCGGGCTCGTGCAGACGGCGCTGGGTTGCATCAACCTGCTGCCGGAGCCGATCGGGCTCTCGTGCAAGGACCGGCTGACGGCGGGTGGGGACCAGGTGGCGGCGAAGATCGCGCAGTGGGCACCCGAGTTCGGGGCCGCGCTCGACGAGGTCAAGCGCCGGGCACCGCACGCCAAGATCCTCGTCACCGGCTACGGGACGTACGTGCGGCCCGGCGGGTGCTACCCGGTGCAGCCGATCTGGGCGCGGGACGCCGACTACATCCAGGGGTCGGTGAACCTGTTGAGCGCCACGGCCAAGGCGGAGGCGGAGAAGCGTGGTGCGTCCTATGTGGACCTAGCGGCTGTCAGCGTCGGGCACGACACGTGCGCCAAGCCGTCCGAGCGGTACCTGGAAGGGTTGATCCCGACGACGATCGCGGCGCCGTTGCACCCCAACGCTGCGGGCATGAAGGTGTTCGGGGCTACGGTCGCGCGCGCCGTGCAGCAAGCGCAGCCGTCAAAAGCGTGACGTGCTCGATGCGCGTCGGGTCGAGGCCGGTCAGTTCCGCCACGCGCCGCAGCCTGTAGTCGACGGTGTTCGGGTGCACGTGCAGCTCACCGGCGGCGGGCCTGCGTGAGCCGCGGCGGAGGTAGACCTCCAGCGTCTGCACCAGTTCCTCGGTCAGCGGCGCGACGATCTCCGCCAACGGCCCGAGCGCGGCGCTCGGCCGGGAGAGCTGGTACTCCAGCAGCACGTCCGTGAGGCGGAACAGGCCGGGACCGGACGCCACGGCCAGCACCTCGCGCGCCAGCACGGCGGCGGTCGCGACCCCGGAGGGAGGGGCCGCGATCGCCGCCACCGTCACCGGGACGCCGGCGGCCCGCGTCACGTCCGCCACGATCCGCTCCAACGGCAGGTCCTCGCCGGGCAGCAGCGCCAGACCACCTTCCGGCGTCAGGGAGGAGAGCGGCTCCCGGCTGTGCCGTTCCAGCTCCACCCGCAACCGCCGCAGCTTGCGCCGCGACGCCACCGCCGTGTCCACGTCCGGCAGCAGCTCGTCCGGGTGCGGCGGCACGGACAACGCCAGCACGACGTAAGGTCCCTGCGCCTCAACGGTTCCGGCGAGCAGGCCGGTCAGCAACGTCGCCCGCGCCGAGCGTTCGTCGTCGAACATCGTCTGCCGCTCGTCGAGGTATCCGGCGCTCACCACGGGCGTCACGAGCTGCAAGTACCGCAGCGCCAACGCGTTGAGCGCCAGCACGTCCTGCACCTCCTCCGGCCGGGCCTCGGGCACCAGCCGTTCCCAGACGACCTGGATGCCCACGTGGTACGCCGTGAGCACCACGTCGATCGGCACACCCTCCTCGGCCCGCCGCGCCGCCGACTCGCGCAGGAACCGCAGCTCCTCGGCCGACGGCAACTCGCCCGAGTCGAGCACGAGAGCGAACGCCCGCAACGCGTGCTCGGTGACCCGGTAGATGTCGCCGGACAGCTCCTCCGCGGGCAGTTGGGAGTACGCCGGCACGCGCTCGACCAGCGCCGACACCACCTGCCGCACGAACGACGGCATCTCCGCGACGAGCCGCGCGGCGAGCGGACGTCCACCGATCACGTAGGACATCCGCCGATTCTGGCCTAGATCTCCAGGACCGTGCCGTCCAACGGGACCTCGACGCCCGCCTCGCGCAGTTTCGAAGACTCAGGCGAGGCCGGGTCGAGCACCGGATTGGTGTTGTTCAGATGCGTGTAGATCCGCCGCACGGCAGGGAATCGGCGCAGCTCAGGCAGGCTGGCCGTGATCGGCAGGTGCCCCATCGCGGCCTGCCCGGACGAGCTGCCGGTCGCCGACCCCATCTCCGACGCCGCGTAGAACGTGCCGTCCAGCAGCACGCACGAGGCATCGGCCACCACCTCGTCGAAGCCGGGCGGCCACGACGCCAGGCACGGCGCGTACACCAGCACCCCACCGGTGGCCGGGTCGAAGAACCGGTACGCCACCACCCAGTGGCCGTCCACAGTGGACGATCGGGCGTACTTCGGCCGCTTGCCGCTGATCGGGATCGCCGACACCCGCAGGCCCCCGAGGTCGAAGTCGCCGTCCACCTGCCGCCACGCCACGGGCGCGTACCCGTCGATCACCGAACGCAGGTCGAACTGGTCCTGCAACGCGTGCAGCACCGGTCCCGGCGCCCACACCGTCAGCCCCGCCCCGCCGCGCAACGTCAGCAAACCGAGCGTGTGATCAAGCTCGGCGTCGGTGAACAACGCCCCGCGCAACGGGGTCTCCCGCGCGCCGGGACCGGGGTCCAGGACCGAACACCCGGCGATCTGCGTGCGGATGTCCGGCGAGGCGTTGACCAGCCACCAGTCGGTGCCGTCCGCGCTGATCGCCAGGCAGTCCTGGGTCCGCGAGGGCAACGAACCGGACCGCGCACGGACGCACAGAGCACAAGCGCAGTTCCACTGCGGGAACCCACCACCGGCCGTCGTGCCGAGCAGAACCGCCTTCACCGCATCTTCCTCATCGCCATCGCGGGTTCGGCCGCAGGCTTCATCTCGGTCTCCAGAATCAGGTCCACAGTGGACCGCGCGGGAGACAGCGAGCACACGGGATCGGTCGCCGCGGCATCACCGGTCAGCTGGAACGCCTGGCAGCGGCACCCGCCGAAGTCGATCTCCTTGCGCGGGCACGACCGGCACGGGTCCTGCATCCAGCCGAACCCGCGGTACGCGTTGAACGACGGCGAGTCGTGCCAGATGTCGTGCAACGACGAAGAAAGCACGTTCTCGATCTGCAAGGACGAGATCACCGAAGCGGCGGGGCAGGGGAGCACGTCCCCGTTCGGCGCCACCGTCAACTGCCGCGCACCCCACCCGTACATGCACGGCTTCGGATGCGCCTCGTGGTAGTCCGCGATGACGTAGACGATCTCCATCCGCCCCTTCAACCTCGCCTGCGCGGCGGCGACGATCGGATCGGCGACGGCCAGCTGCTCGCGGGTCGGCAGCAGCACGGCCCGGTTGCGCAACGCCCACCCGTAGTACTGGGTGTTGGCGAGCTCCAGCCGTTCGGCGCCCATCTGCTCGGCCATCGCGATGATGCCGGCGATGTTGTCGAGGTTCTGCCGGTGCAGCACCGTGTTCACGGTCAGCGGCAGCCCCTCCTCCAGCACGAACGCCGCCGCCTCCACCTTGCGGTCGAACGCCTTGATGCCCGCGATCCGGTCGTTCCCGGCGCGGGTCGCGTCCTGCAACGAGAGCTGCACGTGATCGACACCGAGCGAGGCCAACGTTCGCAACCGGTCGCGCGACAGCCCGACGCCGGACGTGACCAGGTTGACGTAGCACCCGAGGCTGTTCGCGTGCGCCACCAGCTCGGGCAGATCCGGCCGCAGCAACGGTTCGCCGCCGGACAGGTGGATCTGCAACGCGCCGAGCGACCGGGCCTGGTCGAACACCCGCCGCCAGTCCTCGGTCGACAGCTCGGCCTCCCGCCGCACCAGCTCCAGCGGGTTCGAGCAGTACCCGCACTGCAACGGGCACCGGTGCGTCAGCTCCGCCAGCAGTCCGAACGGCGCCTCAGCCATCGACGTCCACCACCCTCCGCTCGACCAGCCGCGACACCAGCGCGGCCACGTCCGACGGCTCCACGCCGCTGTACTCGTCCGCCAGCACCACCGCGATGTCGCCGACCGACCGAACGCCATCACAAAGCGCCACAACGGATGCGGCCGTCTCGTTCAGCACCAGCACCCCCTCGGGGAACAGCACCACGTGCGCCGAGCGGATCTGGTCGTAGGTGCACTTCACCCCGCGCCGGATCCGCGGCACCGAGTCCAGGGCCGTTGTCACGGCTTGCCCTTGCCCGAGTAGTAGTCGACCGCGTCCAGCACGGCCCGCAGCACGTCGCACTTGAACGACAGCGCGGCCACCGCCTCGAGCTGCTGCTCACGGGTCCGCGAATGCTCCACGACGATGTCCAAAGTGGCCTGTCCTTCACCGGCGACCGCCTGGATGCGATGGGTGAAGTAGGCGAAGCCCTCCTCGGCGATCCACGGGTACTGCTCCCGCAACGCCGTCAAACGCCTGCGCATCAACGCACCCGAGAACATCTCGGTGAGCCCGGAGGCGATCCCGGTCACCCACGGCCGCGTGCGCGCGAAGTTCACATATGCGTCCACGGCGAACCGAGTGCCGGGCAGCACGTGCCGTTCGTCGAGCACCTCCTCCCGCGTCAGCCCGACGGCCTCCGCGAGACGGATCCAGTTCTCCGCACCACCTTCGCCCGGCTGCGTGCCGTCGTGCCAGATGATCCGCTCCCGCCACTGGCGCCGGATTTCCGGCGACGGGCAGTTGGACAGGATCGCGGCGTCCTTCTGCGCGATGCACCGCTGGTAGTACCAGCGGTTCGCGGCCCACGCCTGCAGTTCGTGCTTGCTCAGCCGGCCTGCGTGCATGCGCAGGTGGAACGGGTGGCTGTCCCAGTACCGGGGTGCGAGGGCGCGCAACTCGGCGACGAACTCCGCAGGGGCAACGGCAGACATGGGCGGAAACCTCCAGGAACGACGCGCGGAGCCGGGGTTCCCGGTAGCAGACCAGAAACCCCGGCGCGATGCCTGACGTCAGCTGCGGGCCGCGTAGGCGGTGACCTCCATCGGCGTCTCGAAGTCGCGGAAGTCGGGCTTGACCCACTCGCGCTTGACTTCGGGAAGCTTCGTCTCGGTGGTCGGGACGGCAACGTTCATGGCGCAACTCCTCGGTCTCCGGCTCGCCGGCCGTGAGGCGGGCAAGCGCTTTCCGTGAGTGCGGCGGCGAACCACACGGTATGGGGTGAAGGGCGTCGAGGTCCAGAGCTGGTCCGCGAAGCTGTCGTTCCCGGAACAACGAGCGAGCGTTGCGGGTGGCTGCGATCTGTGATTGCGTAAACACGCCCTGCAACACCGCCGCCGCAGACTAATTCGAGCGGACCCTAAGGAGAGCACTCCATGCGTGCTCGTCGTATCGCAGCAGCGGCAGCCTGCACTGCCGTGGCCGCAACCCTGTGCGTGCTGCCCGCGTCGGCCCAGGACGGGCCGTCCACGCTGGCGGAACGCACCCTCGCCACGAAGCTCGACATCCCGTGGGACATCGAGTTCCTGCCGGACGGCAGCGGGATCTTCACCGAGCGGGACACCCGCAAGATCAAGAAGATCAAGGGCACGACCGTGACCGAACTGGACACGGTCGAACAGGCCCAGACCACGAACGGCGAGGGCGGCCTGCTCGGCCTCGCCGTGTCGAAGACGTTCGCGACCGACAACTCGGTCTTCATCTACTACTCGACGGCCAGCGACAACCGCGTCGCCAAGCTCCAGCTCGGCGGCACCCCGCAGCCGATCGTCACCGGCATCCCCAAGAACCGCTACCACAACGGCGGCGGCCTCGAGTGGGGTCCGGACGGCTTCCTGTGGGCCACCACGGGCGACGGCCAGAACACGGCCAACGCGCAGAACTGGAACTCGTTGGGCGGCAAGGTCCTCCGCTTCGACGCGGCGGGCAAACCCGCTGCCGGCAACCCTCGCGCCGGCAGCGTCGTCTACTCGATCGGCCACCGCAACGTCCAGGGCATCACGTGGATCGGCAACACCGCGTACGCCACGGAGTTCGGCAACAACTCGACCGACGAGCTCAACCGCATCGAGGCCGGCAAGAACTACGGCTGGCCGACGTGTGAGGGCAACTGCAACACCGCGGGCATGACCAACCCGGTCAAGACCTGGTCGACGAGCCAGGCCGGGCCCGCGGGCGTCGCCTTCTACAAGAACGCCCTCTACGTCGGTGCCGTCACCGGCAAGCGCGTCTGGAAGATCCCGGTGAACGGCACGACGCTCGGCACCCCGCAGGCGGTGTTCTCGAGCTACGGCCGGGTGCGCGCGGTGACTCCGGCGCCGGACGGCACGCTGTGGCTCGGAACGTCCAATCAGGACGCGAACGGCTCACCGGGCGCCAACGACGACCGGATCATCTCCACCGACGGCTAGAACTTCAGTTGCGAGCAGCGGGCATCCGGCGGAGCTGGTCCAGCACCGCCGGATCCTGCAGCTGCATCCACTGGATCACCTCGGTGTAGGTGGCGCACACCGTCTCCGGCTTGTCGCACACGAACTCCATGAACTGCTCCATCGCCGTGGAGAACGCGTTGCCGTTCCACTCGTTGAAGTGGTTGCCGACGACGATCGGCGCGCGGTTGCCGTTCAACGCGGCCTGGTGCACCGACTTGTAGGTGTCGAGCACGATCTGGGAGAAGTCCGCGGCGCGTTCCGGCTGGTCCTTCGCCTGGTTCAGCGAGTACCAGAGGTTGAAGTCCATCATCACGACCTGCTTGCCCAGCGCGGGCACGCGGACCTCGGGCATCGGGAACTCGTACAGTCCGTTCTGGACGGTCGGCCACTGCACGCCGAGCGCGACCTTGCTGGTGTCGTAGACCAGTCCGTGCGCGGCCATCGCCGGGAAAGCCTGATCCCAGTTGCCTTCCAGGCACGGCGTCCGTCCACCCCGGACCGCGTCGGCGGGCAGGTTCAGGCCCGCGGCGCGCGACTTGTCGACGATCTGCCGGAACTGGTCCAGCTCCGCGTTCCAGGCCGCGTTGTCCCACTTGTCGACGGACGGCTGGGTGCCGCCGGAGCAGAAGTGGCCGTTGTAGTGCGTGCCGATCTCGTGGCCGTCGGCGATCACCTGGTTCAGGTAGCCGATGCGGGCCGTGATGTCCTGCCTGGTGCCGCCGAACGAGATGTCGGAGACGCCGCGCTTGAGGCCCGCGGGCGGCTGGTACTGGTTCTTGTCCGCGTCGGCCAGCATGTAGACGCCCGACAGCAGGCCGGTGACGTGCGCTTTCTTGTCCTTCGCGATGGGCAGGACCTTGTCCCAGTGCTGCTTCGACACCGCGCCGTCGAACGAGAAGAGGACGAACTGCGGCGGCTTCTCGCCGGGTCCGAGCTTGCGCATCCACGGCTGCGCGGCGATCTGCTCGGGGGACGGCGCGGGCACCGTCGGCGTCGGCCCGGCGTCCTTGGGAGCGGGCAGTCGCGGTGCCATCGGCAACGGACCTGAATCAGCCTGGTTCGCCGGCTCCTTGTTCGAGCCGAGCGTGAACACCATCGCTAGAACCAGCCCCAGAGCCAGGCCCGTGGTCAACCATCCCCACCGTTTCACACTAAAGGAGACGACTGGTTACCCGAACGGGTTGCGCGAGGTGGGCAATTGGTCACAGAACGGGTTCGGCGATCACGACCCGGTTCGCCTCGTACCCCTGCTGACCACCGATCCACGTGCCGCCGCACGTGACGAGCACGAGCCGATGAGGGCCGCGCGGACCGAAGAACTCCATCGCGCGCGCAGGCAGCTCTTCCTTGCGCACGGTCTCGATCTGCTTGATGCGGAACTTGAACTCCTTGCCCGCGCTGTCGGCGATCACGACCTCACGGCCGTTCTGCGCCTGCCACAGCTCCGCGAACGGGCCCTTCGCGCCCTTCCAGTCGACGTGCCCGGCGAGCACCGTGGCGCCCTCCGCGCCCGCGAGCTCGGTGCCCCACCACGTCGCCTCGCCGATGCCGTCCGGCACCGGCAGCACGCCGTCCTTGACCTCTTTGCGCACGAGCGTCGCCGACCCGCCCGCGGGCAGCCGCACCGAACCCGGTCCGGCCTTGGGCGGCGCGGGCTGCTGTTGTTGTTGCTGCGGTGGGGGATCGGCGGGCTTGGCGTTGTCCGTGTTCGCCCCGCCGAGCAACCCGGTGAGGTCAGGACCGCGGCCGGTGCTCAGGCTGTCCGCCACCGGCCCCGGCCCGACCACCGGGATCTCGTCCGCGACCGCGCGCCCGCGCAGGACCTCGGTCTCGGACGTGCCGACCAGCACGCCGGCGGCGGCAATGCCCGCCACCAGCGCACCGGTCAGAAAAGCCTTCGGACTCACTGCCTGCGCCACACCAGGAAGCCTGCCAGCGCCGCACCGAGCAGCACCAGTCCACCCACGCCGAGCATCAGGCCCGGACGCAGCTGCGTGTCGAACGACGCGGTCGCGACCGGCGTCTGGCCGTCCGCACCCGCCGGGATCGTGCTCGGCACCACGGGCGTGTTCGGCTTGTTCACCAGTTCGAGCGCGAGCGTCTGGCCCGCCGCGACCGCACCGCACGCCGACGGCGGCGCCTTCGGGTCGAAGAACTCCTCATAACCCTTGGGGGCGGCCACCTCGACGAGGCAGATCTCCTGCGGCGTGCGCAGGTCCGGCACCTCGACCGTGCCGTCGGGGCCGGTCTGCAGCACCAGCGGCTTGCCGTCCGTGCCGACGAGGTCCGTGTCGTCCTGCTTCTTCGCGGGCTTCGTCTGGTCCTTCGCGGTGACGCGCAGCGCGACGCCCGGGATGGCCTTCTTGGTCTCCGAGTCGATCTTCGTGATCTTCACGGCGCCCGGAGCGGTCTTCGCGGTGGTGTTCGCGCCGGCGTTCAGCTTCTTCTCGCCACCGGTCGTGACCATGCGCTGCATGTTCTCGGTCTGGATCGGGAAGTGCACGACGGGACGGTCGGCGGGGGAGTCCGCGGTGACGGCGATCGCGGGCTTCGGGCCGGTGGCGATCAGCTTGATCGCGGCCGGGCTGCCGTCGGCACCGGTCTTGGCCGTGCCGCTGGTCGAGCCGTCGGCGAGCTTCGCGTCGGTCAGCGTGAAGGCGATCGGGGCGTTCGTGACGCCCTTGTCGTTCGCCTTGAGCAACGACGTGGTCCAGGTGGACTCGGCGCCGATGATCAGCGGTTCCTTCGGCGCGGTCGCGGTGAGCTTCCACGGGCCGCGGTTGGCCTCGGCGTCGGCCTTGATGCGCGCGACGGTGTCCATGACGGACTGCGGCAGGCGCGCGGCGTAGAAGGCGGAGTCGTAGGCGAGGAGCTTCGGGTCGGTCGTGTCGAGCCGCACCGGACCGTCCACGACGGACGTCCACGTGTGCAGCAGGTGCGCGAGCGCCGCGGCCTCGTCCGGCGACTGCGTCGTGGAGTAGCGCAGCAGCAGGTAGGAGATGTTCGCCGCGATGTCCGGGGCGAGCGACTTGCCGGCCTTGGTCTTGAGCTCGTCGCCTTCCTGGTAGCCGACGTTGCTGTCCGGCGCGGGCAGTGCGTACTGCACGCACCACACGTGCTTGCCCTGCCAGACGTATGAGCCGTGCCACTCGCTACCGGGTGTGGCGTTGGGCTGGAGCCCGGACGCGTTGTGGCCGATGCCCTTGACGCCGACAGCTGTCGCCGTCGCGGGGACGGTGAGGAGCGCGAGCCCCGAAACCATCGCCACGGCGGCCAGACGTTTCCAGCCCATGGTGAATCGTGATCCCCTCTGACCTGTGTGTATCCCGCGTGCGAGCTTGTCGGTCCCCCACACCGGGGACAAGCCGCCACGAGGGGGAAGTCTCGCGCTACTGAGGGTGTGAACGTGATTGGAATGTGACGGGCATTACGCCCATCGTGGGTGACACGCCGCGACACGCCGTAGTCTCACTACGCTCCGGAGTTAGCGCAGTATTTGCGCACGTGTGATCGTCGTTGCGGGTAAAGTCGCCTTTACCGACGGGGAACACGGCACGGAACGTGCTCGTTGTATCCAGTGACGGCGTAAAGCAACGCCCCAGGAGGACCAGGTGCGCTCGAGCAGCAACCCGGCTTTCCGTAACCTGCCGACCGGCGGCGGGTACGGAGGCTACGCAGGCTTCGGCCAGCCAGACCAGGCTGGCTACCAGCAGGGCCCGCCGCCGCTGACCAGCGAGCGGCCGATGACGATCGACGACGTCGTCACCAAGACCGCCATCACCCTCGGCGTGGTCGCCGTCGGTGCGGTCGCCACGTTCGTGTCGGGGCTGTACGCCCTCGCGTTCCCCGCGGCGATCGTCGGCCTCGTGCTCGCGCTGATCATCATGTTCAAGCGCAACCCGAGCCCGCCGCTCGTCATCGCGTACGCCGTCGCGGAGGGCATCTTCCTCGGTGGCATCAGCTACATCATCGGTCGTGCGCTGGACAACGTGGTGCCCGGCAACGGCATCGCGGTCATCGGCCAGGCCGTGATCGGCACGCTCGGCGTGTTCCTCGGCATGCTCGTGGTCTACAAGACCGGCGCTGTCCGCGTGACGCCGAAGTTCACCAAGTGGATCACCGGCGCCATCATCGGTGTCGGCGTGCTGATGCTGTTCAACTTCATCCTGAGCTTCTTCGGCTCCGGTGAGGGCCTCGGCATCCGCTCGGGCGGCCCGATCGCCATCATCTTCAGCCTCGTCTGCATCGGCCTCGCGGCGTTCAGCTTCCTGATCGACTTCGACGCGGCCGACCAGGCCATCCGCGCCGGCGTGCCGGCCAAGTTCGCGTGGCAGATCGCGTTCGGTCTCACCGTCACCCTCGTGTGGCTGTACACCGAGATCCTGCGCCTGCTGTCGTACTTCAACTCGGACTGACGCTTCGGGTGTGCTGGAGGGGCGTCCTGCTTCGGCGGGGCGCCCCTTCGGCGTTTCTCACGGGGGAGACATGACGAACAGGTTCGACGAGTGCATGCGGATGATGCGCCGCCGTGATCCGCAGGCCCGGGAGGACGGGTTCTGGACGTTGCGACCGCACGCGGCAGAGCACCTCGACGAGTTGATCGCCGCGTTCCGGACGGAAGAGGACCACGGCCTGCGTTGCTGGCTGCTCGAACTGATCGGTGACGCGCGATCACCCGAGGCGTTGCCGATCCTGGTCGAACACCTGGATCACGAGGACGAGTCGTTCGCGAGCTGGGCCGCCACCGGTCTCCAGAAGCTCGACACCAAAGAGGCGCGCACCGCCCTCTATCGTCATCGCGCGAACAATGCGCACAACTGAGGGGGAATTGCGGTGGATTCGGCTTATCGACTCGTCCTGGAACCGCCATCGGTCGACGACTACCTGCGCTTGCGGCAGGAATCCGGACTGAGTGCGCGCACCAGGCAAGAAGCCGAAAACGGCATCGACGGCGCGTGGGCCAGTGCGATTGTCGTTCACGTGGAATCGGGGGAAACCGTCGGCATGGGCCGGGTGCTCAGCGACGGCGGTTGGTACTTCCACATCATCGACATGGCGGTGCTGCCGGATCATCAACGCAAAGGCATCGGTGACGCGATCCTCACCGCGTTGGTCGATCGCATCGAAGCGCACGCGCCCAACGCGTACGTCAACCTGCTGGCCGACCCGCCCGGCCGTCGTCTCTACGCACGACACGGGTTCGTGGAGAGCGCACCGGCGAGTATCGGCATGAAACGGGTCTAGACCCGCCAGCGCACGTCCGGTAGTTCGGTGCCGACCTTGATCAGGCAGTCCATGCAGAGCGCGCCCGCCTGCGCCCGCGAGACTCGTTCGTCTGGCACCGAATGGTCGCAAACCGCCTCGTAAAAGCTGCGCGGGCCATCGGCTTGATCGAGAGAGAAAGCATGGCATTGCAGGTCATATTCGCTTTGCCACCACACATAGGGCATGTCCGACCCCTCCTTACTCATCGGTAGGGACGGACTTCCCCTCGCCAGATGACGCCATTGGGCGACGATTCATCTCATCGGCAGAAAGGGGGCTTGCAAGTAGCTCCGTTCGGGTGAAGCGGAGCTACTTGCAAGCTTCAATTTGCAGATCTTGTCCGAAAACGAGCAAACGCTCAGCTCAGGCGCTCGATGACCATCGCCATGCCCTGGCCGCCGCCGACGCACATCGTCTCGAGGCCGAACTGCTTGTCGTGGAACTGGAGCGAATTGATCAAGGTCGTCGTGATGCGCGCGCCCGTCATGCCGAACGGGTGGCCGACGGCGATGGCGCCACCGTTGACGTTCAGCCGGTCCAGATCGATGCCGAGGTCCTGGTAGGACGGGATGACCTGGGCGGCGAACGCCTCGTTGATCTCGACGAGGTCGATGTCGGAGACCGACAGGCCGGCCAGCGCGAGGGCGCGCTTCGAGGCCTCGACCGGGCCGAGGCCCATGATCTCCGGCGAGAGGCCCGAGACGCCGGTCGACACGATGCGGGCCAGCGGCGTGATGCCGAGCTGCTGGGCCTTGGTGTCGGACATGATCACGAGGGCCGCCGCGCCGTCGTTGAGCGGGCAGCAGTTGCCGGCGTTGATCCGGCCGTCGGGGCGGAAGACCGGCTTGAGCTGCGACACGGCCTCGTAGGTGACCCCGGCGCGCGGGCCGTCGTCAGCGGAGACGATCGTGCCGTCGGGCAGTTCGACCGGGGTGATCTCGCGGGCCCAGAAGCCGTCCGCGATCGCCTTCTCGGCGAGGTTCTGCGACCGGACGCCGAACTCGTCCATCTCCTGGCGCGAGACGCCCTTGAGCAGCGCCAGGTTCTCGGCGGTCTGGCCCATCGGGATGTAGACGTCCGGGACGACGTCGAGCGTGCGCGGGTCGATCCACTCGGAAGCGCCGGAAGCAGCAACGGAGGCCGTGCGCGCCTCGGCCTCGCCGAACAGCGGGTTGTGCGTGTCCGGCCACGAGTCGGAGCTGCCCTTGGCGAACCGCGACACCGTCTCGACACCGGCCGAGATGAACACGTCGCCCTCGCCCGCCTTGATGGCGTGCAGCGCCATGCGCGTGGTCTGCAACGACGAGGCGCAGTACCGGGTCACGGTCGTGCCGGGCAGGTTGTCGTAGCCCAGCAGCACGGACACGACACGGGCCATGTTGAAGCCCTGCTCGCCGCCGGGCAGGCCGCAGCCGAGCATCAGGTCGTCGATCTGCGCGGGGTCGAGCTGCGGCACCTTGTCCAGCGCCGCGCGGATCATCCGCGCCACCAGGTCGTCGGGACGGACGTCCTTCAGCGAACCCTTGCCCGCGCGTCCGATGGGGGAGCGGGCGGCGGAGACGATCACTGCCTCAGGCATCACGAAACTCCTCGTTGAGAGTCAGGGTTGCCGTCGAGCCTAGTTAACGCCCGCTCACCCCGGCCAGCGCGAGTGACGAGAATTCCGAAACTCAGGCGTGCCGCTTCAGCAGCCACGACGGCACCCGTGACGGCCGCACGGCCAGAGCCGCCGCCGACCGCAACGGCAGCACCGGCGCGACCCAGCCCGGTTGCAGCCCGGCCACCTGGCACAACGGCGCCAGCAGCACGCCCGCCGCGGCCTCGTAGCCCGCCGCGCTCGGGTGGAAGCGGTCCGAGCTGAACATGTCCAGCCGTGCCATGAACTCCGGCGCCAGCAGGTTCGCCAACGACACCGGCACGGCACCGACGCGACGCACCGCGGCGGTCTGCGCGGCCGCGAGCCGCAGGCTGTACCGGTGTCCGACCATCCGCAAGGGTTGGGGGATCGGCCGCACGATGCCCAGGTCAGGGCAGGTGCCGACGACGACGCCGCACCCGATGGCGCGCAACTTCCGCACCTGCTCGGCCAGCAACCGGGCCGACTCGGCGGTGCCCATCCGCGACGTCACGTCGTTCGCGCCGATGATGATCAACGCGACCTGCGGGGCGTCCAGCACGGCCGCGTTTACCTGCGGCACCAGGTCACGGGTGGTGGAGCCGCTGATGGCGTACGTCGAGAGGCGCACCGGCCGTTCGGCCTCCTCCGCGAGCGCCTGGGCCAGCAACACGCCCGGCATCTGCGAGGGATGGGTCACACCGACGCCCACCGCCATCGAGTCCCCGAGCACCGCGAACCGCAGCGGGTCGCGGCCGTCGTCGAGGTACACCCCGTCCGGCGCCGGCCAGAGGTGTTCCAGCACGCCGATCGCCGTCCGAGCGCGTCTGCCCTGCTCAGTGAGCAGGCCGATGGCCGCACCCGACAGTCCTCCGAGCGTCGCGGCCGTCATGGCCACCGCCCGCAGCGTCCTCAGCCCGATCATCCGCACCACCCCCTTCTCCAGTGGAATCGTCGGCACCGCCGTTCGAATTAACCTCCGCAGCCACTAGAGCTAGGCTTCGTTCCGCTATCTCGGAGAGTGGAACAGGGGAGTAGATACCGGTGGAGTACGTCGAGCACGTCGTCGATCTGGTCGGCAACACGCCGCTGGTCAAACTCAACTCCCTGACCACGGGCATCAAGGCCACGGTGCTGGCCAAGGTCGAGTACCTGAACCCCGGCGGCAGCGTGAAGGACCGCATCGCGCTGCGCATGGTCGAGGCGGCTGAGAAGTCCGGTGCGCTGAAGCCCGGCGGCACGATCGTCGAGCCCACCTCGGGCAACACCGGCGTCGGCCTCGCGCTCGTGGCCCAGCGCAAGGGCTACAAGTGCGTCTTCGTGTGCCCGGACAAGGTCAGCGAGGACAAGCGCAACGTCCTCAAGGCCTACGGCGCCGAGGTCGTGGTGTGCCCGACGGCCGTCGCGCCCGAGCACCCCGACTCGTACTACAACGTCTCCGACCGCCTGGTCCGCGAGATCCCCGGCGCGTGGAAGCCCGACCAGTACTCCAACCCGGAGAACCCGGCGAGCCACTACCACCAGACCGGCCCCGAGATCTGGCGGCAGACCGAAGGAAAGATCACTCACTTCGTCGCGGGCGTCGGCACCGGCGGCACCATCTCCGGCACCGGCCGCTACCTCAAGGACATCTCCAACGGCGCGGTGCAGGTCATCGGCGCCGACCCGGAGGGTTCGGTCTACTCCGGCGGCACCGGCCGCCCGTACCTGGTCGAGGGCGTCGGCGAGGACTTCTGGCCCGAGGCGTACGACAAGACCGTCGCCGACCAGATCATCGAGGTCTCCGACGCCGACTCGTTCGACGTCACCCGCCGCCTCGCCCGCGAGGAGGGCCTGCTCGTCGGCGGTTCCTGCGGCATGGCGGCCGCCGCGGCGCTGCGCATCGCCAAGGACCTGCCGGAAGACGCCGTCGTGGTCGTGATCCTCCCGGACGGCGGCCGCGGTTACCTGTCCAAGGTCTTCAACGACCGCTGGATGGCGTCCTACGGCTTCCTGCCGCCCGACTCGACCGGCGCGACCGTCGGCGACGTGCTGCGCCGCAAGGGCGGCATGCTGCCCGACCTCGTGCACGCCCACCCGAACGAGACCGTCGGTGACGCCGTCGCGATCCTGCGCGAGTTCGGCGTCTCCCAGATGCCGATCGTCAACGCCGAGCCGCCCATCATGGCCGCCGAGGTCGCGGGCGCCGTCAACGAGCGGGACCTGCTCGACGCGCTGTTCGCCGGCAAGGCCCAGCTGTCCGACCGTTTGGACAAGCACATGTCGCCGCCGCTGCCCACGCTCGGTGCGGGCGAGCCCGTCGGCATCGCGATGAGCGCGCTCTCGCACGCCGACGCGGCCCTCGTCCTGGAGGACGGGAAGCCTGCGGGTGTCGTAACTCGGCAGGACATTCTGGGGTTCTTGGCTGGTCGCTGAGCGTAGAACCCCGTGCGTCCGATAGCGTGACGCCCCAGATCAACACCTGTCTCACTCGTACACGGCCCAGCCAAGGGGGTTGGAAACCGGATGAACGCTCCGCAGCCGCCAGGAAATCCGTTCGGCGGTCAGCCGCAGGAGCCCAACGCGGACGCAACGCAGATCGTCCCGGGAGGTGGCCAGCCGGCAGCGGCGAACCCCAACCCGGACGCGACGCAGGTCGTCTCGCCAGGGCAGGCTCCCGCTGCACCGCAGCAGAACGCGGACGCCACCCAGGTCGTCAGCCCCGGGCAGGTGCCCCCGTCCTCGGGTGGCTTCCCTGCGCAGGGACCCGGCTCCGGCGGTTTCCCCGCCCAGCAGCCGCCGCCCGCGTACGGCGCTCCGCAGCAGCCGGCCTACGGCCAGCAGCCGCCGCAGCAGCCGTACGGCGCACCGCAGTCCAACCCGTACGGCCAGCCCGCGGCCGGTGCCTACGGCGCCCCGCAGCAGCGCTACGGCGCTCCGCAGTCGAACCCGTACGGCCAGCAGGCCGCGGGCGGCTACGGCGGCGCGCCCGCCGGCTACGGCCAGCCGGGCTACGGCATGGCTCCGATGCCTCCCACCGGCTACGCCGAGTGGGGCCCGCGCGCCATCGCCGGTCTGATCGACTACGTCGCGCCCGGCGTCGTCGCGGCCATCATCATCAGCGTCTTCGCCGGCATCGGCGCGACCTCCACGAGCGACGCCTCCACGGGCGGCATCCTCGTGCTGATCGCGTACGTCGTCGGTTACGGCGGCCTGCTCGGCTTCTTCATCTGGAACACCGTCCTCAAGGGCGGCTCGACCGGACAGTCGATGGGCAAGAAGGTCGCCAAGATCAAGCTGATCAAGGAGGACACGCAGCAGCCGCCCGGCGGCGGCACCGCGTTCCTGCGCCTCCTGCTGAACTACGCGTTCGGTCTGCTCTGCGGCATCGGCTCGCTGATCAACTACCTGTCGCCGCTGTGGAACAAGCCGAAGAACGAGACCTACTCGGACAAGATCTGCGGCACGGTCGTCATCAACTGGCCGGACACCGCAGGCGGCGGCTACCCCGGTCAGGGCGGCTACGGCCAGCCTCAGACCGGCGGCTACCCGCAGCAGCCTTCGACGGGTGGCTACCCGCAGCAGCCCCAGCAGGGTGGCTACGGCCAGCCTCCGCAGCAGGGCTACGGCGGTCAGCAGCAGGGCTGGTAAAGCCTCGTTTTGTCGGAGCCCCCGGTCACCTCTTGGTGGCCGGGGGCTCTTTTTGCGGGTGATGTTCACCCCGTGGACTGCGTCGGTCGGGGGCCGGACGGGTGAGTACCCTTCGGACATGAGCACTCCGTACGGCTTCGCCACCAGGGCGATCCACGCCGGTCAGGACCCGGACCCGACCACGGGCGCGGTGAACGTCCCCATCTACGCGACGTCGACGTACGCCCAGGACGGCGTGGGCGGCCTCCGTGAGGGCTTCGAGTACTCGCGCACCGGCAACCCGACCCGCCGCGCCCTCGAGACGTGCCTCGCGTCCCTCGAACGCGGCACGCACGCCCGCGCGTTCTCCTCCGGCATGGGCGCGACCGACGCCGCCCTGCGCACGTTCCTCAAGCCCGGCGACCACATCGTCATCCCGAACGACGCCTACGGCGGCACGTTCCGCCTGATCGACAAGGTCTTCTCGCAGTGGGGCATCACCCACTCGCCGGCCCCGGTCTCCGACATCGACGCGATCCGCGCGGCCGTGCGCCCCGAGACGAAGCTGATCTGGATCGAGACGCCGACCAACCCGCTGCTGAACATCGGCGACATCGCGGCGATCGCTTCTGTCGCACACGAGGCCGGCGCTCGGTTGGTGGTCGACAACACCTTCGCCTCGCCCGCCCTGCAGACTCCGCTGGAGCTGGGCGCGGACGTCGTGCTGCACTCGACGACCAAGTACATCGGTGGCCACTCCGACGTGGTCGGCGGTGCTCTGATCACTTCCGATGCCGAGATCGACGCGGCTTTTGGCTTTTTGCAGAACGGTGCCGGTGCGGTGCCCGGGCCGTTCGACGCCTACCTGACTCTGCGCGGCATCAAGACGCTTGAGCTGCGGATGGAGAAGCACTCCGACAACGCCGAGCTCGTGGCCGAGGCTCTGCTGCGGCACCCGCGGGTCAAGAAGGTCATCTACCCCGGTCTTGAGTCGCACCCCGGGCACGCCGTCGCGGCGAAGCAGATGCGGCGGTTCGGCGGGATGGTGTCGTTCCTGGTCGAGGGTGGCGAGGCTGCTGCCCTTGAGGTGTGCGCTCGGACGAAGCTGTTCACGTTGGCCGAGTCGCTGGGTGGCGTCGAGTCGCTGATCGAGCACCCCGGGAAGATGACACACGCGTCCACGTCCGGGTCGCTGCTGGAGGTGCCGGCGGATCTGGTGCGCGTTTCGGTGGGCATCGAGTCCGGGGACGACCTGGTGGCGGACCTGCTGGCCGCGCTGGGCTGAGTTCCTGCGGGTCGGCTTTGCCTGGCGGGTTCCTGTTCCAGCGGGGTTGGTCGCGTACCTGGGGTTCTGTCACCTTGCGAGGGTGGTCCGTCAGGTCAAGCCCCAATCGCCATGAACGGCGGAACCGGTTCCCAGAGCTGATCAGCTCGTTCGGGCTCGCTTCGCTTCGCCACGCCAGGATTCGTAGGTGGTTGGCGTGCGTTGGTGGCCGCCAGTTGCGTGCGCGCGCCGGGCCAAGACGGTGGTCGCCTTGCGTTGGCGACTGCGGTTGACACCGCCAGACAATGCGAAAGGCCCCCTCACCAGCGGTGAGGGGGCCTTCGTCGTTCGCTAAGGCTTCTTCGAGCCGAACCTGTCCACGTTCTCGGCCTCGGCCGTCGGCGCCGCCGGCAGGTCGGCGCCGTTGACACAGCCGCCGACGAACTGGATCGCGTCGCCGGTGCGGACGAAGCGGCCGGCCTCGTCACAGCCCGCGTGCGCCACCGTCAGGAACGCCGCGCCGGTCAGTGCCACTGCCGTGGTCACGGCTCCGACCAGCGGAATCACCGCGGCCACGCGTCGTGCGAATGCCATGCCACCTCCAGACGATGTGAGCCCCCCGTAAGGCAGCCTACCGGGGGAACACAACTAGAGGTTGCCGCGTCGCTCCTGTTCGCGCTCGATCGCCTCGAAAAGTGCCTTGAAGTTGCCCTTGCCGAAGCCCAGCGAGCCGTGCCGCTCGATCATCTCGTAGAAGACCGTGGGACGGTCGCCGATCGGCTTGGTGAAGATCTGCAGCAGGTAGCCGTCCTCGTCGCGGTCGACCAGGATGCGGTGCTCCTTGAGGACCTCGATCGGCACGCGGACCTCGCCGATGCGCGCACGGAGCGCGGGGTCGTCGTAGTAGGAGTCCGGGGTCTCCAGGAACTCGACGCCCGCGTCGCGCATGGCCGTGACGGTCGCGATGATGTCGTTGGTGGCCAGCGCGATGTGCTGGACGCCCGCGCCCTCGTAGAACTCGAGATACTCGTCGATCTGCGACTTCTTCTTCGCGATCGCCGGCTCGTTCAGCGGGAACTTGACGCGGTGGTTGCCGTTGGAGACGACCTTCGACATGAGTGCCGAGTAGTCCGTGGCGATGTCGTCGCCGATGAACTCCGCCATGTTCACGAAGCCCATGACGCGGTTGTACCAGTCGACCCAGTAGTCCATCTTGCCGAGCTCGACGTTGCCGACGCAGTGGTCGACGGCCTGGAACAGGCGCTTCGGGGCGCCTTCCGGACGCTTCACGGTCGAGGTGCGGGCGACGTAACCGGGCAGGTAGACGCCGTTGTACCGAGTGCGGTCCACGAGCGTGTGGCGGGTCTCGCCGTACGTCGCGATGGCCGCGAGACGCACCGTGCCGTGTTCATCGGACACGTCGTGCGGCTCTTCCAGCACGGTCGCGCCCTGCTTGCGGGCGTGCTCGACGCACTGGTCGACGTTGCCCACCTCCAGGGCGAGGTCGACGACGCCGTCGCCGTGGCGGCGGTGGTGGTCGAGGAGGTCGGAACCGGGCGTGACGCCGCCGTGGATCACGAAGCGGGCCGAGCCCGACTTCAGCACGAACGACTTGTGGCTGCGCTGGCCGGTCTCGGGGCCCGCGTAGGCCACGAGCTCCATGCCGAACGCCACCTGGTAAAGCCACGCGGTCTGCGTGGCGTTGCCCGCGACGAACACCACGGCGTCCATGGCGCGCACGGGGAAGGGGTCCTTGGTCGCGTCGTAGTCGACCAACCCCACGAGCTGCCGGAGCTGGTCGTAGCTCACGTCGTCAAGCTGCTGCGTCATGTCATTCAGCATGAATAGACCCGACATGATGAGCAACAGTCAGCGATTTCTCAGGGCAATTTGTATAGTGATCTATGGCCACTGATCAGCAGAGTGAGCACTCTGACCAGCTCGTCGACGAACTGGACGCGAAGCTGCTCCTGCTCTTGACGGACGAACCCCGCCTGGGCGTGCTCGAATGCTCGCGCCGGCTGGGGGTCGCGCGCGGAACCGTGCAGGCCAGACTGGATCGATTGACCGAACGCGGCGCGCTCACCGGGTTCCCGCCGGCACTCGACCTCGGCGCGATGGGGTACGGGCTGACGGCGTTCGCCACCGTCGAGATCGCGCAGGGCCGCCGCTCGGAGGTGTGCGAGGGGCTGGCCGCGATTCCCGAGGTGTGCGAGGTGCACGCGACGACGGGCCAGGGCGATCTGTTCGTGCGGATGGTCGCGCGGTCGAACTCCGACCTGCAGCGCGTCGTCGATCACATCGTCGACGTGCCGCACGTCCGCCGGTTGTCGACGTCGATCGCGCTGTCGACGCCGGTGCCCCCACGTGTGCGGCCGCTCCTGGAACGCGTGAAGGGCCGGCCACAGAAGTGACCGGCCCTTCGCACGTCGAGTGGCGTGTTACGCCGAGTACGGCACCGCGGAGATCAGCGTGACCTTCTGCTGCTTGCCGTTGGGCAGCTCGTAGGACACGGTCTCGCCGTCCTTCGCGCCGTTCAGAGCCTTGCCGAGCGGCGACAGCGGGGAGTAGACCTCCATCTCGCCGTGCGCGCCCTCTTCGCGGGTCGCCAGCAGGAAGGTCTCCGACTCGTCGTCACCCTCGTAGCGAATGGTGAGCACCGTGCCCGGTGCCGCGACACCCTTGGTGGTGGGAGCCTCGCCGACCTTCGCGGCCTGGAGCAGCTCGTGCAGCTGGCGGATGCGCGCCTCCTGCTTGCCCTGCTCCTCGCGTGCCGCGTGGTAGCCACCGTTCTCGCGGAGGTCGCCCTCTTCGCGACGAGCGTTGATCTCGGCAGCCATGACCGGGCGGTACGCGATCAGTTCGTCCAGCTCAGCCTTGAGCCGGTCGTAGGCCTCCTGGGTCAGCCAGGTCACCTGGGTGTCGCTCACGGTCACCAACTCCTCGTCTTGCTCTGGTGCATGCGTGTGCACCAGATAGTTCCCGGGCCTGGGGCTCGGAACGGAAAAACACGGCCCGCGCCGGGGCCGTGCTTGAGCTGCAATAGTAACACGCAGACAACGTTCAACGACGGCGATTTGTTCCCGAATCTCGCCGTTAAACCGCAGATCACCCGCTTGGCCGCTAGCTCGTGGACAAGTAGGCGGGAACCTGGTAGGAGCACCCGAACACTTCGCCGGTGACCGGCGGCTTCGAGGTGCGGAGAACTGTTGTCTCTACGACGACGTCATTTCCCGGGGGCACCAGAACTTCACGCCGACCTGCTTCGTCCCCGTCCTTGGATCGGGCCCGAATGATGCAGACGGCAGCGCGCTCCGGTTGATCGCGGGAAACCTCGAAACTGACCTTCACCTGGTCGTCGCCGAGGAGGATGAACGCGGTCTGCTTCGCCTCGATCGGTTTTGTGCCGAGATTTCGGTAACCGACGAAGGCGATGACGGCACCTACTGCCACCGCTACAGCGAGTAATGCCCAGCGAGCCCACTTCGAGAGCGGCTTGCGGCTCTGCCTGCTGTAGCGCCCCTCGGGGAGCACGCGCTGTGCCACTTGTCCGCGCCCTCCTCGGTCTCTGGGGAACAATGGTGCCCGACGTTCAGTTGATGAGTGTCGCAGGACCGTTGACACAGGAGGACCACGGGGGTCATGGCCGACAAGCTGCGCCTTATGGCAGTGCACGCACATCCCGACGACGAGTCGAGCAAGGGCGCGGCCTCGATGGCTCGCTACATCGCCGAAGGACACGACGTGATGGTCGTGACCTGTACCGACGGTGGTGCGGGCAGCATTCTGAACCCGGCGATGGACAAGCCGGACGTGCTGGAGAACATCGTCGAGGTCCGCCGCGAGGAGATGGCCAACGCGGCCAAGATCCTCGGTATCCAGCACCGCTGGCTGGGCTTCAAGGACTCCGGTCTGCCCGAGGGCGACCCGCTCCCGCCGTTGCCCGAGGGCTGCTTCGCCCTCGTGCCGCTGGAGGAGTCGGTGCCGTCCCTGGTGGAGGCCATCCGCGACTTCCGCCCGCACGTCGTCGTCACCTACGACGAGAACGGCGGTTACCCGCACCCGGACCACATCCGCACGCACGAGATCTCGATGGCCGCCCTCGACGCGGCCGCCGACGCCTCGTTCAAGCCGGAACTCGGTGAGGCGTGGGAGACCCAGAAGGTCTACTACGGCCACGGCTTCTCGCGTGCCAAGATCGTCGCCTTCCACGAGGCGATGGAGGCCCGCGGCCTGGAGTCGCCGTACGGCGAGTGGCTCGCGAACTGGAACACCGACCGCCCGGACGTCATGGATCGCGTGACGACCCAGGTCGAGTGCGCCGAGTACTTCGACGTGCGCGACGAGGCGTTGAAGGCGCACGCCACCCAGATCGACCCGACCAGCCGCTGGTTCGGGATCCCGATGGAACTGCAGCGCGAGATCTGGCCGACCGAGGAGTACGAGCTCGTCCGCTCCCAGGTCGACTCGACGCTGCCGGAAACCGACCTGTTCGCCGGAGTTAAGGTCTAGGGGTGCTCTCCCCAGACTTCTCCCTCGGCAGCACGGTGGCGCTCGTCGCCGTGCAGCCGTCGAACACGAACGACACGGACAAGGGCGGCCAGGGCGAGGACTTCGGCAAGTCCTCCCCGGTCGGCCTCGTCCTGCTGATCGTCTTCTTCATCGCGGTGTTCTTCCTCGTCAAGTCGATGAACAAGCACATCAAGGGCCTGCCGGCGTCGTTCGACGAGCCGGCCGAGCCCTCGAAGACGGCGGACACCGCGCCGGAGAAGAAGGACTAGGTCAGCCTGAGGTTCACCACGAAGTCGTGGACCTCCTCGAACGCGGGCGGCTCCAGCGGCAGGTCGCTGGTCTCCCGCGCCAGTCGCAGCTGCTCGTGCCAGTGCGCGACGTCGGCCTCCAGCCGTTCGGGACTCGGCCTGTTCTGCACGCCCGCCAGCGCGCGGTGCTCGCCGAGGATCTTGGCCTCGACGAGTCCGGGCAGGTAGTCGGGGCCGTCGAGTTTCTCGACGAGCGTCGGCAGGTGCGCGTTGACCTCGCCGGTGCGCATGAGGTGCACGCCCGTCAGCAACGCACGGAGCGTGTACAGCAACGGCTTGATCTCGCCCGTCTTCTCGAACAGCCGCCATTGCGTGACGGCGAACCCGCGGTAGTGGTGCCCGTGGCGTGACGTCAGACACCCCTTCGCCAACGCGGTCAGCTCCTTGTGCGCGTTGGTCGTGTGCACCACCAACGGCGAAAGCAGCTGTTCGAGCACATAGCCGTTCGGGCGCGTCAGCAGACGGCAGAACTTCTGCACGTCGTGCGTGACGAGGTCGATCTCCACCCCGTCCCGCACCCACATCCGTTCCTTGGTCTCCGGTCCGTGCCGCAGTCCGAGGACCTCGGCGAGCGGCAGCACGTGCACGCCCCGCAGGTCCACGTCCGAGTCGCGGGACGGGAAGCCGTACAGGTGGGCGCCGGAGACCGTCGCGAACAGCAGGTCGTGCGACTGCTCTGCGACCACCGCGCTCAGGTCGGGAACCTCGTAGCTCACAACATCCTCCTGCGCACCGACACCACCCAGTCCTCCACCCGCGCCCTGTCCGGTTCCTCTGGCAGCGGGCCTTTCGCTTCCGCGATCTCGTCACCCAACCTGTGCGCCCATGCGACGGCGTCGTTCCACGGCATCTCCTCGTGACGGATCTTGAGGAGCTCACGATCTGCCGTGATGTCGTATCGGCCCGTGCGCAGCAGGTTGAGACCCACGAGCCGGAGCCGTACGACGTGCATGAGCTGCTTCGGCTTGAGGTTGCGTCCCGCGCGCGACAGCTGCATCTCCGTCGCGCGCGTGAACGCCCTGACGGCGTGCCGAGAGAGAAACGCGGGCAACAGTTCTTTGAGTTCCTCGCCCATCGGCGTGCTGATCTCGGTGAGCGGGCTCACCAGCGTCTCGAGCACCGTCGGGTTCGACTTCAGGCCCAGCTTGCAGAAGTGCTCGACCTCCCAGCTGAGCAACTCCGGTTCGGGGCCCTCGACGCTCGTCGGCGGTTTCTCGAAGCGCCAGAACGCTTCGGTGGGCGCGACGTACACCCCGCGTCTGTCCACGTCGGACTGTTCGCCGGCGAGTCCGTAGGCGTGCGAGCCGATGACGACCTGGAGGATCATGACACCACCCGGTCGGCGTTCGACGGGAACGGCCCGTCGCTGCGGTACCAGGCCTGGTGCGCGTACACGGAGACGAGTTCCTTCTCCGGATAACGCACCGCGGTCAGTTTGCCGCCGAACACCACACCCGTTTCGAGGCACATGGTGTTGTTGACCCATTCCGCCTCGTCTGACAGCACGTGTCCGTACAGCACCATGGCCGCGCCGCCGTAGTTGTCGGCCCACGGCAGGCGCACAGGCAGTCCGTACTGGTCCTTCTCGCCGGTCGTGTCGCCGTACAACGCGAAGCTGCGCGCCTTGCCGGTCTCGCGGCCGTGCAGTCGTTCGGGCAGACCGGCGTGCGCGACGACCAGGTTGCCGCCGTCGAGGACGTAGTGCGGAACGAGGCTGTCGCAGAACTTCTCGACTTTTCGGCGGAACTCAGGCGTTTCCTGCGCGAGTTGGTCGAGGGACTTCTCCAGGCCGTGGCGCACCGTTACGTTGTGGCCCCGCAACGCGCGCACGAGCTTCTCCTCGTGGTTTCCGCGCACGCTGAAGGCGTGGCCGTTGGCGACCATGCCCATGACCAGCCGCAGCACGCCGGGAGTGTCCGGGCCGCGGTCCACGAGATCGCCGACGAACACGGCCTTGCGAGTGCCCGGTGGGATCGCGTCGATGGCGCGGTTCTTGTCGTCGCGCTGGATCTCGTAGCCGAGCTTCGCGAGCAGTTCCTCTAGTTCCGCACGGCATCCGTGCACGTCACCGAACACGTCGAACGGTCCGGTCTCGTGCCTGAGGTCGTACGGTGCTCTGCCGCTCGTCGAGTCGTCCACGAGGTCGAGTTTGATCGAGAGTCGTTGTTTTCGCAGGCGATTTAGGGTGGAAGGCATGGCGAACCGACTTGCGGACGCGACCAGCCCGTACCTGCTCCAGCACGCGGACAACCCGGTCGACTGGTGGCCGTGGTCCGAGGAGGCGTTCGAGGAGGCCCGACGGCGCAACGTGCCGGTGCTGCTGTCCGTTGGTTACGCCGCCTGCCACTGGTGCCACGTGATGGCGCACGAATCGTTCGAAGACGCATCGGTCGCTTCGTACCTGAACGAGAACTTCGTGTCGGTGAAGGTGGATCGGGAGGAACGCCCGGACGTCGACGCCGTGTACATGGAGGTCACACAGGCCATGACCGGTCACGGCGGATGGCCGATGACGGTGTTCCTCACGCCGGACGCGCGGCCGTTCCACGCGGGCACCTACTACCCGCCATCGCCGCGGCCAGGCATGCCGTCGTTCCGGCAACTGATCGAGGCCGTGTCGGCGACCTGGGCGTCACGTCCGGACGAGATCCTGGAGTCCGCTTCCGCTGTGGTGGCCGAGATCTCGCGTCAGGCGGTGCCGTTGCCGCCGTCCGCTGTGGACGCCGACGTGCTGGCTGGTGCGGTGGTGTCGTTGCTCGGGGAGTTCGACCGGCGCCACGGCGGATTCGGTGGGGCGCCGAAGTTCCCGCCGTCGATGGCGCTGGAGTTCCTGCTGCGGCACCACGAACGCACCGGGTCGGTCGAGGCGGTCTCGATGGCGACGGCCACTGCCGACGCGATGGCCAACGGCGGGCTCTACGACCAGCTCGGGGGTGGGTTCGCGCGGTACAGCGTCGACGCGTCGTGGACGGTGCCGCACTTCGAGAAGATGTTGTACGACAACGCTTTGTTGCTCCGGTTCTACGTGCACCTCTCTCGTGTGACCGGGGTTGAGCGTTATGCGCGCGTCGTGCGTGACACGGTTGCGTTCTTGCTGCGTGAGTTGCGCACGGCCGCCGGTGGGTTCGCGGCTTCGCTGGACGCAGACACTTCTGGCGTTGAGGGCCTTACTTACGTGTGGTCCTACGACGAGTTGGGGTCTGCCGCACCCGCTTTCGGTGTGACCGCTGAGCCGAACTTCGAGGACGGCAAGTCGACGTTGCGGTTCGTGTCGGAGCCGGGGGAGGAGGTGCGGGCGTCGTTGATGGCCGTGCGTGCCGCACGGCCGCAGCCCGGCCGTGACGACAAGGTGGTTGCCTCCTGGAACGGCATGGTGATCGCGGCGTTGGCCGAGGCCGGAGCGTTCTTCGACGAGCCGTCGTGGATCGCGGCGGCCTCGGACGCGGCGTCGTTGCTGGCGTCCGTGCACCTGGTGGAGGGCCGATTGCTGCGGACCTCGCGTGACGGCGTCGCCGGGCCATCGTTCGGCGTTCTGGAGGACTACGGCTGCGTTGCTGATGGCCTGCTGGCGTTGCATCAAGTCACGGGTTCGATCCGTTGGCTGGACCTCGCGTGCGGCCTGTTGGACACCGCACTCTCTCGTTTCGCCGTTCCTGACTCTCCCGGCGCCTACTACGACACAGCCGACGATGCCGAGGCGCTGGTCCGCCGCCCCGCCGACTCCACGGACAACGCCTCTCCCTCAGGCGCATCCTCGCTGGCTTCAGCCCTGCTGACCGCGTCTTTGCTGTCCGGCCCCGACCGCTCTTCGCGCTACTACGAGGCGGCCGCGGCCGCTGTGACCCGCGCTGGTCTGCTGGCCGCACGCGCGCCTCGGTTCGCCGGGCACTGGCTGACGGTTGCCGAGGCGTTGGTGGCCGGACCGCTCCAAGTGGCCGTGGTGGGCTCCGACGACACACGGCGCGCATCGCTGTGGGCGGCAGCCGTGGCTCATGTGCCCGGAGGCGGCGTCGTCGTGGCCGGTGAGCCGTCATCGGTCCCGTTGCTGGAAGACCGCCCGCTCGTCGACGAGGCCCCAGCCGCCTACGTGTGCCGCGGCTACGTCTGCGACAGGCCTGTCATCTCCGCAGAAGCCCTGGTCACTTCGCTGACGGCGAACACCACCCGCGGATTGCAGGCGTAACGTCAGTAATGACGTAATCATGTAATCAGAGGTGGTCGCAATGGGACGTGGATGGCGAGGCAGAGGCGGGTGGCAGCAGGCCGACCTGCCCTCGGCCGACGACGCGGCGGCGTGGTTCGCGGGCAGGCTCCCCGACGGCTGGTTCACCGGCGCGGCCGAGGTGATCGTCGACCGCGAGGAGATCACGGTCATCGGCACCCTGCCCGACCTGGAAGGCGACTTCGACGACGCCTCCAGGTCCGCAGCGGAGTCGGGCCGCATCTCGCGCTGGCGTGAGGAAACCCGCGACGAACGCATCGAGATCGCGCGTCAGGCCGAGCACCGCTACGGCCGCAAGGTCGCCTGGGGAGCCGTCCAGGGCGGCACGCGCGAACTCTTCACCCACCTGGCCGTTCCGGTGATGACGCGCCTGCGTCAGCCCGAACGCCAGGTGCTGGACACGTTGGTGGCTGCCGGCGTGGCCCGCTCACGAGCAGACGCTCTCGCATGGGCCGTGCGCCTGGTTGGCGAACACGCAGACACATGGCTGGACGAACTCCGCGACGCCATGTCCCGCGTGGACGACCTGCGCTCCCAGGGGCCGGATCTCACCTGACCTGCTGCGTTGCCGGAAGAGGCGCGGGGTCGCTCGCACGACGAACTGTCGGCAGCGGCCCCGCTTCTGCTCCGTTCCGCCGCAATCCGATGACGCACCCGAGTGCGACCGTGGTGACGCCAATGACGGACACGAGAGAGAGCGACTGCGCACCCAGCAGCACGGAAGTCGCAAGGCCAGACACCGGCATCAGTCCGATGAGCACCCCAGCGCGGTCGGACCCCAACCGGTTCACTGCGAAGTACCAGAGCCCGAACGCCAGCGCGGTCACCACGATCGCCAGCAACCCGAGTGCGAAGGCCTGCCGCGCGTCCGGCATCCGCCAGCCGCCGACGAACGTCCCCAGCACCGCGCCGATCACCGTCGCGAGGATGCACGTCCACGTGGCCACGCCCAGAACGCCAAGGCGCCGTACGACTCCCACGGCGAAAAGCGTGAAGCAGACTTCACCGGCCATGGTGACCAACGCGAGTGCGAGACCTGGCCCGTGCCACGACCCGCCGCCGGACAACAGCACGATGCCCGCCGCCACCACTACGGCACCTACCACGGCGGCCACGGTGCGTTGACGAGAAAGCAGTGCCAACGCGATCGGCGCACCGCCCATGACGGCCGCGACGAAGCCGGGTTCCGCGTACTGCTGAGCGGCGATGAGCACCGCGTTGAAGCCGAGCATGCCCGTGACGACCACACCGAGCAGCGGCGGCACGTCCCGCCACGACGGCATCGGCAGACGGCGTGCCACCAGCAGCAACACCGCCGCGCCGAGGGCGTAGCGCATGGCCTGACCGGTCAGGACCGGATAGCCCTCCAACATGCCCGTGACCGGCACCGACGCGCCGACGATCGTTGCCGCTGTCGCTCCCGCGGCCACCCCGAGTTTCATGCCTGAAAGCCTTGCGCCGAACTGGTCCAGGCATAAGCTCCACTTCAATGGCTACGAACTGGACCACTTTCCGCGAGCTGCTGCTGCCGGGGCATCAGCGGCGCCGCGGTGTGGAGGTCGAGCTACGCAAGGCGATCCGGGACGGGCGCCTCCCGCCGGGCACCCGGCTGCCGTCGAGCCGGGACCTGGCCGCCCAACTCGACGTCGCACGCGGCACCGTCACGTCCGCGTACACGCAGCTCGTCGCGGAGGGCTACCTCACGACGCGACGCGGCTCCGGCACCACGGTTGCGAGCCTCGGCCCGGCCGGCGCGTGCGGCGTTCCGGAACCACCCCAGCGGTGGCGCTACAACCTGCGACCCGGCCTGCCCGCGCTCGGCGCCTTCCCCCGAGCCGAGTGGGTGGCGGCGCACCGCGCGGCGCTCGCCGAGCTCCCCGACGACGACCTCGCCTACCCCGACCCGGCCGGATTCGTGGGGCTGCGCAAGGAGATCGTCGACTACCTGGCGCGCGTCAGAGCGGTCGTCGCGAAGGACGCGGTGATCACCAACGGCGCCGCGGACGGTCTCCAGCTCACCGCTCGCATCCTCAACGGCAGCATCGCGATCGAGGAACCCAGCCACTTCGGCGGCGAGCACATGCTGCGGTCGCACGGACTCAACACCGTGCCGGTTCCGGTGGACGACAAGGGCATCCGCGTCGACCTGCTGTCCAAAACGGACTGTCGAGCCGTCCTGGTCACCGCGGCACACCAGTTTCCGCTGGGCGTGGTCCTCCACCCGGAGCGGCGGCGAGCGCTCGTCGACTGGGCGCGCGAGCGGGACGGGTTGATCATCGAGGACGACTACGACGCCGAGCACCGCTACGACCGTCCGGCCCTGGGAGCGTTGCAGGCGCTAGCACCCGACCACGTGGTCTACCAGGGGACGACGAGCAAGGTGCTGGCGCCCGCATTGCGCCTCGGATGGCTCGTAGTGCCCGAACGGCTGCGTGAGGGCATCGTGCAACGCAAGCAGTACAACGACATGGGCACCGGCACGATCCCGCAAGCAGCGTTCGCGCACTTGTTGCGCACGGGCGGCTATGACCGGCATCTGCGCCGTACGCGCGCGCTCTACCGGAAGAGGCGGGATGCGTTGCTGGAGGCCGTTGCATCGCATTTGCCCGCGTGGCAGCCCATCGGCGTTGCGGCCGGTTTGCACGTCGTGCTGCGCATGCCCGACGGAACGGACGACCTCGCGCTGAAGAGCAGACTTGAGGACCGTGGCGTGCACGTCTGGGCGTTGGCGCAGTACACGCGCACGCCCATGTGGCCCGGGCTGGTCCTCGGCTACGCGGCGCTCACGCCTGACCGCCTGCGCGAGGCGGTCAGGGAGATCGCGGCCGTCGCGGTGGCCTAGAGGATGTGTTCGCGCTTGGCACTCGTGTCAGCGCTCGTGTCGGTGCCGAGGATGTGCTCGCGGTCGCCCGTGGCGGGACCGCCGAACGAGGTGGCCGCGACGGCGGCGAACAGCAGGGCGGCAGCGATGAAAGCACGCATGGCGTGGTAAACCCCCAGGTAGAACGGTTGACGCGGCCAGCCTAGTCCGCGCCTCCAGAAATTGTCAGTGCTCGGGTGCACCATGAGACCTGTGCTTCTCTCCGAAGTGGTCGACACGTCAGCCGCCGTAGCGGCGACCCGGTCGCGCTTGGCCAAGGTCAAGGCGCTGTCCGCGTTGCTGCGCGCGGCGACGGCGGACGTAGTGGTCGCGGTGGTGTCTTTCCTCATAGGCACGCCGCGGCAGGGTCGCATCGGTGCGGGCTGGCGCACCGTCGTCGACCTGTCCGTCGCGCCCGTGGACAGCGCCGAACTGACGATCGCCGAGGTCGACGCGGCGCTCGCCGAGGTGGCCGCGACGTCCGGCAAGGGCTCGGCGCAACGCCGGGTCGACCTGCTGACCGCGCTCTTCGCCCGCTCGACCGAGCAGGAGCAGGACTTCTTACGTCGCCTGCTCACCGGCGAGCTCCGCCAGGGCGCGCTGGAGGGCGTGATGCTGGACGCGATCGCCTCCGCGGCGGACGTGCCCGGTGACACCGTGCGGCGGGCGTTCATGCTGTCCGGCCGGTTACCGGAGACCGCCGTGGCCGCGCTGGAAGGCGGCGCACCGGCCCTGGAGGCGTTCCGGCTGGAGGTCGGACGCCCCCTGCGCCCGATGCTGGCCTCGCCCGCCGAGTCGCTGGACGAGGCGCTGACCGAGCTCGGCAGCTGCGTCGTGGAACACAAGCTCGACGGCGCGCGCATCCAGGTGCACCGCTCCGGCGACGAGGTCCACGTCTACACGCGCACGTTGCGCGAGATCACCAAGACCGTGCCCGAGCTGGTCGAACTGGTGCGCGGCCTGCCGTGCACGTCAGTGGTGCTCGACGGCGAGACGCTGGCCCTGACCGACGAGGGGAGACCCCGCCCGTTCCAGGAGACGATGAGCCGTTTCGGCGCGCAGGACGAACGCGAGCTGCTGCTGCACCCGTACTTCTTCGACTGCCTGCACCTGGACGGCAAGGACCTGCTCGACGACCCGCTCCGCGACCGCCTGGCCGCCCTGCGGCAGGTAGCGGGTGAGCACGTCATCCCCGGCGTTCTGGACCCGTCCCCCGAAGAGGCCGCGGCCGTGGTGAAGGCCGCCCTGTCCGCGGGTCACGAGGGCGTGATGGTGAAGTCGCTGGCCTCGCCCTACGCGGCAGGCCGCCGAGGCAGCGCGTGGCAGAAGGTGAAGCCCGTCCACACCCTCGACCTGGTGGTGCTGGGCGTCGAGTGGGGCAGCGGCCGCCGCCGAGGCTGGCTGTCGAACCTGCACCTGGGCGCCCGAGACCCGGACGGCGGCCCACCGGTGATGGTCGGCAAGACCTTCAAGGGCCTGACCGACGAACTCCTGAAGTGGCAGACCAAGGCCCTGCAGGAGATCGCCACCGACCAGAACGACTGGGTGGTCATGGTCCGCCCGGACCTGGTGATCGAGATCGAACTGGACGGCGTCCAAGTCTCCCCGCGCTACCCGGGAGGCGTGGCCCTGCGCTTCGCGAGAGTCGTGCGCTACCGCCCGGACAAGGACCCGTCAGAAGCAACGACGATCGAGGAGGTGCGGGCACTGCTGCCCACCGCACAACCACATCCAAAGGCCTGACACCCGGCTCGATATTCGAATGCGCCCAATCGCCGCCGGCCATAGCGTCAAGCCAATGACCTCCGCTGCCGCGCTGCTCAGCGCCTTCGACACCCAGGCCCGCCCAGCAGAGTGGACAACCCCGGACCCAGGCGCCGAAGTGCACCAGGACGGCCCGGTCTACCGCGTGACCTGGCCCCGCCGCCGAGGCTTCATCGCCGGCCCACCAACCCTGGGCGTAGAAGGCACCACCCTCGACACCCTGATCGCCCGCCAACGCGACTACTTCACCACCCGCAACCAGGGCGTCGAGTGGAAGACCTGGAGCCACGACACCCCAGCGGACCTCCCGGACCGCCTACTGGCAGCAGGCTTCGAGTCAGAAGGCCAGGAAACGGTCCTGGTAGGCCTCGCCAACGAATTGACCACCCAGCCACCCCTCGACGGCGTGGTCATCCGCGAGGCAAAGGACGAGTCCGACATCCACAAACTGGCCGCCACCGCGACCAAGGTTTTCGGCAGGCCGCACGACTGGCTGGTAGACCACCTCCTCGAAAAGCAGCACGACCCGAACGTGGTACCCGTGATCGCCGAGGCCAACGGCGAGGTCGTCTCGTCCTCGCGCATCGAGTTCGTCCCCGGCACCGAGTTCGCGGGCCTGTGGGGAGGTGGCACCCTGAAGGCCTGGCGAGGCAAAGGCATCTACCGAGCCCTGATCGCCCACCGAGCCCGCCTGGCAGTGGCCCGAGGCACCAAATACCTCCAGGTAGACGCCTCCGAGGACAGCCGCCCCATCCTCGAACGCCTGGGCTTCACCACCATCACCACCACAACGGGCTACGCGTGGACCCCAAAGCCCTGACCCTTCGGCCCGCTGTCGCGCCGAGTCGCGCTCGAGACGTGCCAAGCCGCGCCGCGACGCACCAGCAGAGCAGCCTTCGCCCCCAGGTTCCACCTGTTGAGGCCGAGCAAGGTGCGCGGCCGGCGCTGCCGGCCAGCCTGCTGGTTGCAGCAAGATCGCGAGTTATCCACAGGTTGGTGTCCTTCTGAACTGCGGAAACCTGAGCGTGGGATAACCTGTGGATAGCCGGGAACCCAAATCGACTTTCACTCGTTCCGCAAGGTAAGGAAGCGCGGGGGCCGGGGCGGTCGGGACCCGGACTGCTGTATTGGGTGCTGCTGTATTGGGTGCACGCTTGGCAGGCCTGGCCTCCATCCCGATTCCGCACGTGAGGCGTCCGAACAGGACCGGCCCGCCCCTAGAACCCGGCTCACTCGAACTCGACAGGCAGACAAGAGCGTGGCCAGCCGAGACAAGAGCGTGGCCAGGCGAGGCCAGCCGAGCGGAGTCGCAGGCGGGCATGACCGGCAGGGTGCGGCTGGCTGAACCCGAGTGCTCTGGCTCAGCGTGAACTGGTGGTAGCGATCGCCGTGCGAGTAGTCCATGTAGTTGTGGTTCGGGTGGTCGCGTGGGGCGGGCGTGAGAAGGGGCGCGGCCTGCTTGATTGGCGGGGCAGTCGGGGACGCATCCAACCGGGCGCGGCAGGCGAGCGATGCTGCCGCAGCGCGGTCCGCTGCCGACACGGCACGCTCCGCTGTTGCCGCAGCGCGCCCCGCTGCCGACACAGCGCGGCACGGGCTGCGGGGGTGTGCTGACGAGCGGCGTTCCACACGCGAGGCAAGGCTGGCGCACGACGCCGCCAGCGGGTAGGGCTGGGCCGGCGGGTGAGGAGCGTGCCCAGGTGAGACGCTGCGGGTATCGTGGAAGCACGTGCGGTTCATCGAAGGGCATCGACCCTCTTACGACCTGACGTATGACGACGTGTTCCTCGTTCCCGGCCGGAGTGCCGTGGAGTCGCGGTTCGGCGTCGACCTCTCCACCTCGGATGGCACCGGGGCCACGATCCCCATCGTCGTCGCGAACATGACGGCTGTGGCCGGGCGGCGGATGGCTGAGACCATTGCGCGGCGGGGTGGGCTGGTGGTGATTCCGCAGGACGTGCCCACCGAGGCCGTTGCGGAGATCATTGCCTGGGTCAAGGAGCGGCATCCTGTTTGGGACACGCCGTTGACGCTCGGCACCGGTGATGCGGTGGCGGATGCGTGGAATCTGTTGCACAAGCGGGCTCATGGGGCCGTGGTCGTGGTGGACGGCGGCGGGCGGCCGCTCGGGGTGGTGGACGAGGCCGCGTTGACCGGGGTGGATCGGTTTGCGCGGCTTGGGGACGTCATGAACACCGACGTGTTGAAGTTGTCGCTCGAGTCGCGGCCGCAGGATGTGTTCGACGAGTTGCATCACAGTGCGCACAAGGTGGCGTTGGGTGTGGACGAGTCGATGCGGCTTCGTGGGGTGTTGACCGAGTTGACGGCGCTCAGGGCCGAGGTTTATCAGCCTGCGGCTGATGGTGGCGGCAAGCTCAAGATTGCGGCTGCTGTTGGGGTCAACGGGGATGTGCGGGCCAAGGCTGAGGCGTTGGTCAAGGCCGGGGTGGATGTTCTTGTGGTGGACACGGCTCATGGGCACCAGGAGAAGATGATCGCGGCGCTGAAGGCGTTGAAGGAGGCCGATCCTGGCGTGCCGGTGGCCGCGGGGAACGTGGTTACGGCCGCCGGTGTGCGGGATTTGGTCGAGGCTGGGGCCGACATCGTCAAGGTCGGGGTTGGGCCGGGCGCGATGTGCACCACTCGGATGATGACCGGGGTGGGGCGGCCCCAGTTCAGCGCTGTGGCCGAGTGTGCTGCTGAGGCGCGGAAACTCGGGAAGCACGTGTGGGCCGACGGGGGTGTGCGGCACCCGCGGGACGTGGCGTTGGCGTTGGCTGCCGGGGCGAGCAGTGTGATGGTCGGCAGTTGGTTCGCGGGTACTTACGAGTCGCCCGGGGATCTGCAGCGGGACGAGCGCGGCAACCTCTACAAAGAATCCTTTGGAATGGCTTCGAAGCGGGCCGTGAGCGCGCGGACGCGGGGGGACAACGCGTTTGAGCGGGCCAAGAAGGGGCTGTTCGAGGAAGGGATCTCCAGCTCGAAAATGCGGTTGGACCCGGTGCGTCCGAGCGTGGAGGATCTGCTCGATGCGATAACGTCCGGCGTTCGCTCGGCCTGCACGTATGCCGGTGCGACCTCGCTGGAGGAATTCCACGACAAGGCTGTGCTCGGCGTTCAGTCCGCCGCTGGTTTTGCGGAGGGAAGGCCGTTGCCAGGGGGATGGTGAGAAAGTGGACGAAGCGGTCTCGGTAAGAGATCTCCGCAAAGTCTATAAAACTGGACAAAAACCTGCGGTGGACGGTCTGAGTTTTGACGTTCATCGGGGTGAGGTCTTCGGGTTGCTCGGGCCTAACGGGGCCGGCAAGACGACGACGGTCGGCGTCCTCACCACGCGCGTCCGCCCCACCTCGGGGCAGGCGCTCGTGGAGGGGGTCGACGTGGTGGCCGACTCGAAGCGGGCGCGGCAGTTGCTGGCCGTGGTGCCGCAGCGCAACAACCTCGACCGGTCGCTCAACGCGCGGCAGAACCTGTTGTTCCACGCGGCTTATCACGGCATCGGGCCGAAGGAGCGGCAGCAGCTCGCGGACGACATCATCGAGCGGATGGGTCTCAAGGACCACCAGAACGCGCTCGTCGACACGTTGTCCGGTGGGCAGGCGCAGCGGTTGATGATCGCTCGCGCGCTGATGCACCGGCCCAAGGTGTTGTTCCTCGACGAACCGAGCACCGGGCTCGACCCGCAGGCCCGGCTCTTCGTGCACGAACGGGTCGCGGCGCTGCACGCCGACGGGGTCACGGTCGTGCTCACCACGCACGACATGGACGAGGCCACCAAGTTGTGCGACCGGGTCGGCATCGTCGACCACGGCAAGCTGCTCACCCTCGACGCGCCGGACGAGCTCACGAAGAACCTGCCCGGCAGCAACACCGTCAGCGTCACGGTGGGCCCGAACGGCCACGACAGCGCCAAGATCACCCAAGTTCTGTCCGAAGTGGACGGAGCGCAGCGGGTCGAGGAGATCGGGAACATGTTCCGCGTCTACACCGACGCCGACACCGCGATCACGTTGCCCGCCGTGCTGAACGTGTTGCGGGACCTGGACGTGACGGTCAGCGACGTCGCGATCGGCAAGCCCAGCCTTGAAGACGTCTTCATCCACCTGACCGGCAGGGAGCTGCGGTGAGCCAACTCCGGACGTTCCGGGCGATCCTGTGGCGCGACGTGTTCGTCACGGGCCGCGAGCTGCCGAGCTTCCTCGCCCAGGTGATCATCCAGCCGTTCTTCATCCTCTTCATCTTCGCGAAGGTGCTGGGGGACATCGGCTACGTGCAGAACGACTTCGCGCAGGTGCTGCTGCCCGGCATCATCGCGATGAACGGGTTCCTGGGCGCGTTGCAGAACACCACGCTGCCGCTGGTGCTCGACTTCAGCTGGACGCGCGAGATCGAGGACCGGCTGCTCGCGCCCATCTCCATCCCGCTCGTCGCCGTCGAGAAGATCGTGTTCGGCGCCGTCCGCGGCTTCTTCGCGGCCGTGCTGATGGTGCCCGTCGGGTTCGTGATGCTCGACGTCTCCTGGCCGTGGGAAGGGATTCCCGGCGCACTGCTGGTGATCGTCCTGGGCTGCCTCGCCGGCGGATCCGTCGGCATGGTCATCGGCACGTCGGTGCCCGCACGCCGGGTCAACGTCATGTTCGCGGTCATCCTGACGCCGTTGCTGTTCACCGGCTCGGCGCAGTTCCCGTGGCGGTCGCTGAGCGACGATCTCCTCTGGTTCAAGGTGGTCTGCGCGCTCAACCCGCTCACCTACATCAGCGAGGGCATGCGCGCCGAACTCGTGCCGAACGTCCCGCACATGCCGCTGCCGATCGTGCTGCTCGTGCTCGTCGTCTCCATCGCGGGCTTCGGAGCCCTCGGCCTGCGCGGCTTCATGAAACGCGCCCTGGACTAGACCCCAAGAAGGAAAACGGCCCCGCGCAACGAAAGTGCGCGGGGCCGTCCTTGAGCAAACCAAGGACTACGAGGCGTAGTCCTCCTCCAGCATCTCGGTGACGAGAGCGGCGATCGGCGAACGCTCCGAGCGCGTCAGCGTGACGTGAGCGAAGAGCGGGTGGCCCTTCAGCTTCTCGATCACCGCCGCCACGCCGTCGTGCCGCCCGACCCGCAGGTTGTCGCGCTGCGCCACGTCGTGCGTCAGCACCACCCGCGAGTTGCTGCCCAGCCGCGACAGCACGGTCAGCAACACGTTGCGCTCCAACGACTGCGCCTCGTCCACGATCACGAAGGAGTCGTGCAGCGAACGGCCGCGGATGTGGGTGAGGGGCAGGACCTCGAGCATGCCGCGGTCCATCACCTCTTCCACGACCGCCTGGCTCACGAGCGCGCCGAGGGTGTCGAACACCGCCTGCGCCCACGGCCCCATCTTCTCGTTCTCACTACCCGGCAGGTACCCGAGCTCCTGGCCGCCGACCGCGTACAACGGCCGGAACACCACGACCTTCCGGTGCTGCCTGCGCTCCATCACGGCCTCGAGGCCCGCGCAGAGCGCCAGCGCCGACTTGCCCGTGCCCGCACGTCCGCCCAGCGAGACGATGCCGACATCGGAGTCCAGCAGGAGATCCAGGGCGATCCGCTGTTCCGCGGACCTCCCGTGCAGTCCGAACGCCTCCCGATCTCCGCGCACCAGCCTGATCTGCTTGTCCGCGGTCACCCGGCCCAGAGCGCTCGACGTGCCCGACAGCAACCGGAGTCCGGTGTGACAGGGCAGTTCGGCGATGTGCTCGAGGTCCTCGTGTTGAGTGGGGTCGACGACGTTCTCCTTGAACAGGCTGTCCACCAGGGACTGCGGAACGTCCAGATCGGACATTCCCGTCCAGCCTGACAGGGTCACGTCGTGCGCCCGGTACTCCTCCGCCGGCAGTCCGACCGATCCGGCCTTGACCCGCAGCGGCATGTCCTTCGTCACCAGGGTGACGTTGCGCCCCTCAGCAGCGAGGTTGAGGGAGCACGCGAGGATTCGGGCGTCGTTGGAGTCCGTTCGGAAACCTGATGGCAACACCTCCGGGTCGGAGTGGTTGAGCTCGACGTGCAAGGTGCCTCCCAGATCCCCGATGGGGATCGGCGAATCGAGGCGACCATGCCGCAAGCGCAGGTCGTCGAGAAGACGCAGTGCTTCCCTTGCGAACCAGCCCAGTTCGGGGTGGTGGCGCTTGCCCTCCAGCTCGCTGATCACCACGAGCGGGAGCACGACCTCGTGCTCCGCGAACCGGGTGGGGGCGAGAGGATCGGACAGCAGTACCGACGTGTCCAGCACATATGTCGTGATGGCTGGGGCGGCGGACTTGCGCCGGGAGGAAGAACTGCGCGATGAGCCTGAGGTACGGCTCGCGGGACGTCGTGCGTTCACGGCAACTCCCTCACGAACGCGGCACCCGCGTCCGCTCCTCGCTGGGCCAGGCACCACCCTGATCGGTCGTCTCGCCTTCCGCCGGTGACGGCGTCAGGCAGGTCGACCACGAGGGCCGGGTGCCGGCCCCCTCGCGACTTTTTCTGCCACGATCAGAGCCTCCCTGCGCGGTCCGCAGTGGTCGCGTCCCGCCGCTTTCGAAGTTACCTGTGGAAGTGCCCCATCTGCACGAAGCCACACAGGTGAATCCGAATTTGTCATCTACCGGACAACAAACCGAAACATGACCGCAGACGTGTTCTACCTGGTCAGATGGCGTTCTCCTGGGTGTTGCGGGCAAGCCACGACAGACCGTCACGCACCTGGGATTCGAGTGAATCCGGTACGAGGGGCTCGTCGAGAAGTCTCAGATAGCGGGAGTCGAGCGACTCACCGGGTGCGCGGACGTCGAGCCAAGCCCGCACCAGACGCACCCCTTCGACGTATGTGGTCGTGTACGCGCGCCACAACGGGTCCGCCAGAAAACGAACCATCTGCCGTGCGCGTGCCTCGGGGACTAGCAGCCACCTGCACAGATACGCAACCACGTCATCCTGATCCGCACCCCGATCGTGTAGCAGCAGCGCCGCGTCCTGCCGCACCGTGAGCAGGCCGGACGCCGCCGCCTCGACCTTTTCGGACAGTGCGCCGTCCATTCGCAACCCCAGGTCGCCGAGGACCTCCTCGGTCCAGCGCCCCCAGCCCGGCCCGACCGCGGCGTGCAGGCCCAGGTCCGCCATGCCCTCGGCCATCAGGCACTGCGGCGTGTTGATCAGGAAGATCGACTGCTCGGCGTGGCCGCGCTTCGCGACCAGCCCGGCCTCCTTGCGGCAGTGCTCGGTGTGGTGGCCCGGATAGGACTCGTGCGCGACCAGGTGCGGCAGGTTCGCCATGCGATGACCCATGTCGGCGTTGATCGCGACCCGGCTGCGGTAGTCGCCCAGGTAGTAGTTGAAGCCGCTCCACGGCTTGTTCGTGACGATCTGGTACTCGACGATCTCCTGCTCGGGCAGCGCGTACTTCTGCCGCACCCGGTCCCTCAGCGCGCTCGACAACGCCTGCACGGCGCCCTGGAGGCGGCGCCGGGGCACCTCGTCGTCCGCGCGGAAGTCGCCGAGGCGTTCGGCGAGCGTGCCGGGGCCTTCGAGCACGGCGTTCAGGCTGCGGTGCGCCTGCCGGTACGCGTCCTCGTCACCGGGGCGGATGCGCACCTGGAAGTACTGGTGGACCTCGTCGACGAACGAGATGCGCTGGCCGTCGAGCTTGCGCGCCGTGCACTCCAACGCCCTCAGGTGCGCGTCGAGGAACCGTTTGCGCTGTTCAGCGAGGTCGCTGCCGGGCAGTTCGCGGCGCAGCAGCCGGGCGTGGTCGCCCAACGCCCTGGGGTGCAGGCGTGGTTCGTTGTCGACGGCGCGGCTCAGGGCCGGGTCGCCGGTGAACGAGTCGACGAACCCGGACACCAGGCGCCCGAGCCGCAGCCCCAGCACCAGGTACGCGCGCACGAGCTCGTTGGCGTCCATGAGCCGGAGAGCTTAGAGCGTCTACCACAGCGTCTTACTCGCGACCGAATCGTGAATCGACGACCACTCCATCGGGGAATGTTGTTGATCTTGACGTCACACAATGGGGTCACGCGGGCCGCGAATTCGGATCAACACCTATAGCGTTTCCGCCCGGAGACCCCACCGACTCCGGAGATCCCCGAAGACTCCGGAAATGACGGGGATAACCCGACATGAAGGAGAATCACATGAAGAAGGCCTGTGCCGTGGTGGCTGCTGCTGCCGCGCTGTCGCTCGCGTTCGCCCCGGCCGCCATGGCCGGCGAGGGCCACGGTGGACACCACTGGAAGAACGGCCCCCTGCTGGTTCTGCTCAACGGCAACAACCTGAACGGCACCATCGGCGCCTGCGGCAACAACGTCGGTGTCCTGGGCGGCGCCGTGCCGATCAACTCGCCGTCGATCACCGAGACCTGCGCCGCCGGCGGCATCGTCGACGAGGGCTGATCTCCCTTTGATCCACGTCTGGGGGCGTCATTTCTGGCGCCCCCAGACGCGTTTTTCCCGCTTTAAACCTTCATGAGGAGAAAAATCGTGCTGAAGAAGGCTGCCGCCGCGCTCGGCGTCGCTGCTGCGTTCGCCGCCATCGGTTCCCCGGCAATGGCCGCCCCCGGCCACCACTGGGTCAACGAGCCGCTGCTGATCGTCGGCAACGCCAACAACCTCAACGGTGTCGTTGGTGCCTGTGGCAACAACGTCGCGGTGCTCGGTGGA
Source organism: Lentzea sp. JNUCC 0626 (assembly GCF_043632865.1). Classification (NCBI taxonomy): domain Bacteria; kingdom Bacillati; phylum Actinomycetota; class Actinomycetes; order Pseudonocardiales; family Pseudonocardiaceae; genus Lentzea; species Lentzea sp. JNUCC 0626. The sequence goes on along the minus strand of NZ_CP171635.1, from coordinate 6,359,447 downwards.
GCGGTTCCGGTGAACTCGCCCTCCATCACCGACACCTGCGCCGCCGGCGGCATCGAAGACGGCGACGACTTCGGCCCGCACTGGGGCTGATCTCGGTTGCACGAAGGGGCGCTCACCTCGCGGTGAGCGCCCCTTCGGCGTTTCTGAGGTTCAGCCGCCGTAACGGCGGTGGCGCTTCGCGTACTCGCGCATGGCCCGCAGGAAGTCGGTGCGGCGGAATCCGGGCCAGTAGGCCTCGCAGAACCAGAACTCCGAGTGCGCCGACTGCCACAGCATGAACCCGGAGAGCCGCTGCTCACCGGACGTGCGGATGATCAGGTCGGGGTCGGGCTGCCCGGACGTGTAGAGGTGCTCGGCGATGTGGTCGACGTCGAGGACCTCCGCGAGTTCCTCGATCGTGCCGCCGCGCTCCGCGTGCGCCTGCAGCAACTTCCGGACGGCGTCCGCGATCTCCTGCCGGCCGCCGTACGCGACGGCGACGTTGACCTGGATGCCCGTGCGGTTCTTGGTGCGCGCGGTGGCGTTCGTGAGGCGCTCGGCGTGTTCCTTGGGCAGCATGTCGAGCGCGCCGACGTGCCGGACCCGCCACGGCTTGCCGTCCTCGGCCAGCTCGTCGGTGATGTCCGCGATGATGTCGAGCAACGGCGCCAGCTCGTCGTTGTCGCGGCTGAGGTTGTCGGTGCTCAACATCCAGAGCGTGACGACCTCGACGTTCGCCTCGCCGCACCACTCGAGGAGTTCGAGGATCTTGCGCGCGCCGGCCCGGTGTCCATGTGCGACGTCGGTGAACCCGGCTTCGCGTGCCCACCTGCGGTTGCCGTCGAGGACCACGCCCACGTGCTTGGGCGCCTGGGCGCTCGAACTCACCTCACGGCGGAGAATCCACTCGTAGAAGTGGATTGCGACGTCTTTCACACGGGTGCGGAGTGCCACGTCCGAACAGCGTACGCCGTGCAAGGTTCATCACTGAGTCGCGGTAGGAAACCTACGGTCGCGTAACCTAGGGTCCTGTGACCACTGCGACCGTTCCTCCCCAGCCCGGACTGCGGCCGCGCCTGCGTGGATGGCTGCACTTCTGGTCGTTCATCGCCTCGGTGGCGACAGGCGCGACGCTCATCGCTCTCGCGGCGTCCACAGTGTCCGCGCGCGCTGCCCTGGCCACCTCCGTCTACGGCCTGACAGTTCTCGGACTCTTCGGTGTTTCGGCGCTGTACCACCGCGTGACGTGGAAGTCCGACCGCGTCCGCACGTGGATGAAGCGCATGGACCACTCGATGATCTTCGTGTTCATCGCGGGCACCTACACGCCGTTCGCGCTGCTGGCCATGGATCCCGGCACCGGTTCCACCGTGCTGTGGGTCGTGTGGATCGGCGCGCTGCTCGGGGTGACGCTGAAGCTCGCCTGGCCGCACGCGCCGCGCTGGCTCGGGGTGCCGATCTACATCGCGCTCGGGTGGGTGGCGGTGTTCGTGCTGCCCGAGCTGCTGCACCACGCCGGGGTTGCGGCGCTGGTGTTGCTGCTGGTGGGTGGCGCTTTGTACACCGTGGGCGCGGTGTTCTACGCGACCCGGTGGCCGAACCCGTGGCCGCAGGTGTTCGGGTACCACGAGTTCTTCCACGCCGCGACGGTCGTGGCGGCGATCTGCCACTACATCGCCATTTGGCTCGCGATGTACTCCTGACGTTCTCTACCGTCTGGCCACATGACACGCGTTGTGTGCCAGGCGGTTCGGTGGGTGGACGGGGCGGTTGAAGTCCGGCTCACCGACGCACGGGGTGTGGAGCGGAGCGCGGTCGAGAACCCCGCTGCGGTCGACCACCGCGGTTGGCTGAGCCTCGGGGTCGATCTTCCCTTCGACATCGAGGTCGCCTGCGAGGTCATGACCGCGGAAGGCGACCTGGTCACCGTCTCCACCGCGGTGTGCGGTGAGGTCGAGGTGACGCCGTACCAGCTCCGCGGCGGCGGTGTCAGCGCACGCGAGATCGGCTTCTACGAGTCGGCCGACGAGGTCCGGGCCGCGATGGCCGGTGGTGAACAGCCCTGGGCGAAGGACGCGCTGCGATACCTGGAGCAGGGGCAGATGGTCGTGCTGCCGATGGCGTGGGCGACTGACCTGCTTGACCCGGACGGTCCGAGCGTCAACGAACGTGGTGAGTGGACCGACGGCGTGTGGTTCTGGGGCGGCACGCTCGTGCACTACCTGCGGAAGTACCACGTGGCGCTGCCCGAAGCGTTCCTCGCGCACATGGCGGCCAACGGGTGGGAAGTGCCGCAGATGACCGACGAGGAGTGGTTGGCGGTCGCCTGTCTGCGCTATCCGTTCCTGGCCGAGGACGTGGCGGCTCCGGTCGCCGAGGCGTGACGACCGGAGCGCCTGAACGTCAGCGGCCGCCGCGGGCCATGTGCAGGACGTCGAGGGCCGCGTCGAGCTGCTCCTCGGTGAGCTTTCCCGGCACGTGGCCGCGTTCCAGCACCACCTCGCGGATCGTCTTGCGCTCCTTCAGCGACTGCTTGGCGATCGACGCCGCCTCCTCGTAGCCGATGTAGCGGTTCAGCGGCGTGACGATGGACGGCGACGACTCGGCGTACTCGCGCATCTGCGAAGCCTGCGCCTCGGTGCCGAGCAGGACCTTGTCGGCGAGCAGACGGGACACCGCGGCCAGGAGACGGGACGACTCCAGGACGTTGCGGGCGATGACCGGCAGCATCACGTTGAGCTGGAAGTTGCCCTGCGAGCCGGCGAACGCGACGGCGGCGTCGTTGCCGATGACCTGGGCCACGACCATCATCGTCGCTTCGGAGATCACCGGGTTGACCTTGCCCGGCATGATCGAGCTGCCCGGCTGGAGGTCGGGCAGGGCGAGTTCGCCGAGGCCCGTGCGGGGGCCCGAGCCGAGCCAGCGGAGGTCATTGGCGATCTTGAACAACGCCACGGCGGTCGCGCGGAGCTGGCCCGAGATCTCGACGACGCCGTCCTGGGTGGCCTGCGCCTCGAAGTGGTCGCGGGCCTCGGCCAGGGGGAGGTCGGTGGCGGCGGCCAGTTCGGCTGCGACCAGGGCGCCGAACTCGGCGGGGGCGTTCAGGCCCGAGCCGACCGCGGTGCCGCCGATCGGGAGTTCCGCGAGGCGTGGAATCGAGGCGGAGAGGCGTTCCACGGAGTAGCGGACCTGCGACGCCCAGGCGCCTGCCTCCTGGCCCAGCGTGATCGGCACGGCGTCCATGAGGTGCGTGCGGCCGGACTTGACCAGGTCGGCCCATTCCAGAGCCCGTGACTCCAGCACGCCGAGGAGGTACTGCAGCGACGGGATCACGTCGGTCACCACGGCCTCGGTGGCGGCCACGCGCAGGGTCGTCGGGAACGTGTCGTTGGACGACTGCGAGGCGTTGACGTGGTCGTTCGGGTGCACGTCACGGCCGAGCGCGCGGGTGGCCAGGGTGGCGATGACCTCGTTGGCGTTCATGTTCGAGGACGTGCCGGAGCCCGTCTGGAAGACGTCGACCGGGAAGTGGTCGTCCCACCTGCCTGCGGCGACCTCGTCGGCGGCGGCAGCGATGGCGGAGGCCACGTCTTCTTCGAGGACGCCGAGGCGGGCGTTGGCACGGGCGGCCGCCGCCTTGAGCAGACCGAGCGCGCGGATCTGGGCGCGTTCCAGGCCTCGACCGGAAATCGGGAAGTTCTCGACCGCGCGTTGGGTTTGCGCGCGCCACAATGCGTCGACCGGCACGCGGACCTCACCCATCGTGTCGTGCTCGACGCGGTACTCCTGTTCAGACATACCTTCGAGTCTCTATGGTCGATCACAGCACTGCCACCCACCACTGGCAGAAGGGCACCACTCATGGAGCGTGACGTCGACCTCCTCATCGTGGGAGCGGGTCCGACTGGGTTGTTCGCCGCTTATTACGCAGGCTTCCGGGAGATGAACGTCGCGGTCGTGGACGCCCTGCCCGAACCGGGCGGTCAGGTCACCGCGATGTATCCGGAGAAGATGATTTTCGACGTGGCCGGGTTCCCCGCCGTGCGAGGACGTGACCTCGTCAACGGCCTGGTGGAGCAGGCCGGTCAGTTCAAGCCGACCTACCTGCTCGGCCGGCAGGCGCGCACCTGTGAGTCCATTGAGGACGGTCTGCGGATCGGCCTCGCGGACGGGTCCTCGATCACCACGAAGGCCGTGCTGATCACGGCCGGGATGGGCGAGTTCAACCCCCGGCCGTTACCCGCCGGCGACGGTTGGCTGGGGCGCGGCATGGTGCACTTCGTGCCGGTGCTGGCCGAGCACGCCAGGCAGCACGTCGTGATCGTGGGCGGCGGCGACTCGGCGTTCGACTGGGCGCTGGCGCTGCACCCGATCGCCGCGAGCGTCAAGATCGTGCACCGCAGGGCCAACTTCCGCGCGCACGCCGCCACCGTGCGGCAGGTCCGCGAACTCGGGGTCGAGATGATCACCGACGCCGAGGTGCTCGCGTTGCGCGGCGAGCCACTGTTCGAAGTGGACGTCAAGGTCAAGGGCGGCGACGCGCGGACGTTGCCCGCGCAGACCGTCGTGGCTGCCCTCGGCTTCACCGCCGACCTCGGCCCGATCGAGTCGTGGGGGCTCGAACTCGACCACCGCGCCGTGCTCGTCGACTCCACCATGAAGACCAAGCTCGACCGGGTCTACGCGGCGGGCGACGTGGCGCAGTACCCCGGCAAGGTCAAGCTCATCGCCACCGGCTTCGGGGAGGCGGCGACCGCGGTCAACAACATCGCGGTGGCGCTCAACCCGTCGGCGCACCTGTTCCCAGGACACTCCAGCGACGGCACCTGAGCCCTGCGGCACCGCCGGCGGCGCCGGGAGGCGATGATGGGCGCCGGTGGGTGGCGATCGGCTGAGGAGACGTGGAATGACCCGGTGGAAGCTCGTCGCGGTGCTGGCCGCGGTGACCGCGCTCGGGGGTTGCTCCGCCGGGCAGTCCTGGGCGGTGAAGCTCACGCCGACAGGGCTGCCGCAGTTCGTCGACACCGGCTGCGACGCGCCGCCGGTGTCGGACGTGCGGGTCGAGCAGGACGGCAAGGAGATCTGGCGGCTCGAGTTCGCGCAGCCGGTCAAGATCGGCGAGGTGACCGTCAGTCAGAAGCCGGAAGGCGCGCAGGAGAAGGTCGCCTGGCAACCGCCGCAGGGCGATCAGCCGGTCCGGCTGTCGGTGCGGCAGAACGATGACACCTCGACCGTCGAGTTCACGCTGGACGGCCTGAAGGACGGCAAGGTCAAGTTCGGCGGCGACTACCTGACCGCCGAGGAGTTCGCCGGCAGGCGGGAGAAGTGCTGACAGGCCCGACCGCGAACGGTCGGGCCTGACAACGGGAATCGGTTACGGCAGCACCTGGACCTGCTCGCCGATCATCAGGTTGTCGTAGAACACCAGCGAGGCGTCCGACGGCATGCGGATGCAGCCGTGCGACTGGACGGCGGTGTCACCCTGGTGGAACGCGATACCGGTCGTGGTGAAGTACACCGCGTTCGGCATCGGCCCGTTGTAGGGAACACTCCAGTCGTTCTTCACCTTGCGCAGCACCGAGAACGTGCCCACCGGGGTTTCGTACCCCGGCTTGCCGTGGCTGATGGTCACCGGCCCGTAGCTCACGTTGCCGTTGAAGACCAGCCACGCCTGGTTGGAATGCTTCTCCAGGCACGCTCCGTTTTGGACGGTGCATCCCGCCTGAGCCTGTGCGGGAACAGCAAAGCCGAGGATCAGGAGCACCGTCGCGATCAGAACTCGCATCTCTCATCACCCCTCGGTAGTGGGGTAACCACGATGGGGTGACTTCAATCACCGACTTATGGAAGCACCTGGACGCGCTCGCCGGGGAAGAGGTTGTTGTAGAAGACCTCGGAGTCGTTCCAGGAGAGCCGGACGCAGCCATGCGACTGGGAGTTCAGGTCGCCCTGGTGGAACGCGATGCCGTCGGTCGTGAAGTACACCGAGTTGGGCATCGGGCCGTTGTAGGGGACGCTCCAGTCGTTCTTCACCTTGCGCAGCACCGGGAAGTTGCCCACGGGCGTGCCGAAGCCGGGCTTGCCGTGGCTGATCCGGACCGGGCCGTAGCTCGTCACGCCGTTGGTGACGAGCCAGGCGAGGTTCGAGTGCTTCTGCACGCACGCTCCGTTGTAGACGGTGCAGCCGGAGGCGTGTGCGGGAGCGGTGAGGCTAAGCAGGAAGAGGGCCGTGACGGCCACGATTCTCATGGCTGATGATCATGAGACCACCTGGACGGTCTCGCCAATCGAGAGGTTGGTGAAGTAGTACTGCGCCGCCTGCGGGTCGAGGTGGATGCAGCCGTGCGACGGCACGTCCAGTTCGCCCTCGTGGAACGCGATGCCGCTCTCGGTGAAGTAGGTCGACCACGGCATCGGCGCGTTGTACGGCCGGCTCCACTCGTCCTTCACCTTGCGCAGCACCGGGAAGTTGCCGAGCGGCGTCTCGAAGCCCTTGCGGCCGTGCGTGATCGGCTTCGGCCCGTAGACGATCTTGTCGCCCCGGACGACCCACGTCTGGTTGGTCGACAGCTGGATGCAGGCGCCGTCGCTGATCGTGCACGGCGTGGGCTTCACGACGGGCGGCGGCGGAGGCGGCGGGGGAGGGGTTTCCGAAGTGGTGGACGGAGGGGGCGGCACGGTCGAGGACGACAGCACCGAAGACGACGAGGGCGGGCCCGATGTCGGGGTTTCCGCCTGCACAGAACCCTGCGCGCACCCCGCGAGCGACAACAACGCGACCGCAGCGACCAGCATCCGCATGGCGCACCCCCTGGTTCGATCCATCCCTTGCCGAAGTAGACGACGGGAGGATCACTCAGGTTGCAACGCGAAGGCCCGCCTCCCATAACAGTTGGGAGACGGGCCTCGGGAACGCGCTTACCTGGTTACAGGCCGCCGACGTTCGAGTTGATCCAGGAGCGGTAGTACGCGACGTCGACGTAGATCGACGGCGCCTGGGCGCAGTTCGCGCCGCCACCGGAGCGGCTGGTCGCGCCGATGAGCTCCCAGCGGCCGCCGACCGACTTCACCTGCGGGCCACCCGAGTCGCCGTAGCAGGCGCCCTTGTTGCCACCGGTGTTGTTGGTGCAGATCTCCGACACGCCGCTGATGCCGGAGCACCGGCTGTCGGCGACGATCGAGGTGTTGAGCTCCTGCAGGGTCACCGGGGCACCACACGCGCCGCGGACCGGGCAGGTCTGGCCCCAGCCGATGATGCGGGTGGCCGTGCCGACCGCGCCCGACGAGGTCGGGATGCTGATCGGGGCCTGGCTGACCGAGGTGTTGAGCTGCACGACCGCGAGGTCCGCGGACGGGTGCAGGATGATGCGCGACGCACCGGTCGTGGTGCCGCCGCTGGTGCGGTTCGTCGTGCCGATCCGGGTGCGGATCGAGGACGCCGAGGAGCCCTGGACGCAGTGCTTCGCCGTCACGACCCAGTTGGCCTTGACCAGCGAGGCGCCACAGAAGTGGCTGCCGGAGGTGCTCTGCAGGGACACCATGAACGGGTAGACCTGGGAGGCGTTGGTGCCACCGACGATCATCGGCGAGACCTCGCCGTCGGCGGTGGGAGCCGGTGCCGCAGCCGCAGCGGTGACCGTGGCGAGCAGGGCGCCCGCGGCCACGACGATTGCGGAGAACAACGAACGTGCCCTCATCGTTGAGTTTCCTTTCCTGAACCCGGCGCAGGGTTGCCGGGGTCAGGAGGGAAGTTATGGACGAAGGTCACACTGTCACTAGGGTCACTCGTCTGGTTACCGAGCGTTCACAGTTCACAGTGAATGGGACGATTACGGCAAAGGCTGCTGAACGTCCTCGGGCAGGTCGAAGTCGACCGAGGCGTATTCGCGCAGCTTGTGGAGGCTGTGGAAGCCGTCGATCATGCGGACCGTGCCGGACTTCGAGCGCATGACGATCGACTGGGTCGTGCAGCCGCCCGCGCGGTAGTGCACGCCGCGCAGAAGGTCACCATCGGTCACACCGGTCGCGCAGAAGAAGACGTTGTCGCCACTGACAAGATCGTTCGTGGTGAGCACGCGGGAGAGGTCGTGGCCCGCGCCGATCGCCTTCTCGCGCTCCTCGTCGTCCTTCGGCCACAACCGGCCCTGAATGGCGCCACCGACGCACTTGAGGGCCGCCGCCGCGATGATGCCCTCGGGCGTGCCGCCGATGCCCACGAGCATGTCCACGCCCGACGTGGGGCGCGCGGCGGCGATCGCACCGGCCACGTCGCCGTCGGAGATGAAGTGGATGCGCGCGCCGGCCTGGCGCACCTCCCGCACGATGCTCTCGTGCCGCGGCCGGTCGAGGATGCACACGTTCACGTCGGAGACGTCGCTGTGCTTGGCCTTCGCGACGCGCCGGATGTTCTCGGCGAGCGGCGCGGTGATGTCGATGACGTCGGCCGCCTCCGGGCCGACGGCGAGCTTCTCCATGTAGAACACGGCGGACGGGTCGAACATGGCCCCGCGCTCGGCGACCGCGAGCACCGCCAGCGCGTTCGGCATTCCCTTGGCCATCAACGTGGTGCCGTCGATCGGGTCGACCGCGACGTCGCAGTCGGGGCCCTCGCCGTTGCCGACTTCCTCGCCGTTGAACAGCATGGGCGCCTCGTCCTTCTCGCCCTCGCCGATCACCACCACACCGCGCATCGAGACGGTGTGGATGAGCTTGCGCATCGCGTCGACGGCAGCGCCGTCACCGCCGTTCTTGTCGCCGCGTCCCACCCACCGGCCCGCGGCCATCGCCGCTGCCTCGGTGACGCGCACGAGCTCCAATGCCAGGTTCCGGTCGGGGGCTTCGCGACGTCGTTCCGCGGGGGTGTTCACCATTGCGCGCCTCCATGCGACTACTCAGCGTGCCGGATTTTGTGATCGGCAACTGAATCCTTGCACGGGATCACGCGTCCGAAACGTCCTCCTCGACGACAGCCAGAGCTGCATCGATTCGCTCGCGCGCACCGGCGAGATGCTGCTCACAAGTCTTGGCGAGCGCCTCACCGCGTTCCCACAACGAGAGGGAGTCCTCCAGCGACAGGCCACCGGCCTCGAGCTTGCGGACCACCTCGACCAACTCGTCACGGGCGGCTTCGTAACCGAGTGTTTCCGAACTCACGCGGATTGACTCCTCAGACGGCTCAGCACGGTCGCGACGGCCAGGTCGTAGCCGACCAGCGCCTCCGCGAACTCCTCGCCGTCACCCTCTCGCACCGCCTCGTCGATGAGCGCCTCGGCCTCCGCGACGCGCCGGTACTGCACGGTACCGGCGGTGGCCTCGCTCAGGTCGTGCAACGTCAGGACCAGCGTGCGGCGGCTCGGGGTGTCGCAGTCGCCCACCATCGCCGTCCAGCACTCCGCCGCGGCGCGGTTCGCCGCCTCCGCCTTCGTCCGCAGGCCAGAGCCGCAGGAACCCGCCGCCTCCAGGGTGAGGGGCAGGAACACGGCATCACGCATCATCGGTACCTCCCCCTTCCGAGTCGACTTCCGGGTCGCTGACGACCGCGCGCACTGCTCCGTCAACGACGCGTACCCGCAGCTGTGTTCCGGCCGGTGCGTCCGCCACAGAGCGCAACACGCCGTCGGGCCCGTCAGGTGTGACGAGTTGCACAACGGCGTATCCGCGGGCCAGCGTGGCGGCTGGTCCGAGGGTCGTCAAGCGGGCTTTGGTCCCCGACAGGTGGACGTCTTCCCGATCGAGTCGTTGCGTCACGGCCCTGCGACCTTGGTCGCGAAAACGCTTCACTTCTTCGGAACGGCGCTCCAGCGGGCCATGCGGGTCCGAAAGTACTGGTCGGGACCTCAACGCGTCGAGCAGTTTGCGTTCTCGATCAACCCAGCCGTGCAGCGCGCGCCGTCCGCGATCGCGCATCTGGCGAACGCGTTCACTCTCCTCAGCGACATCCGGAACCACCCGTTTGCCAGCGTCGGTCGGCGTCGAACATCGCACGTCAGCGACGTGGTCGAGCAGCGGCGTGTCCGGTTCGTGGCCGATCGCGGACAGCACCGGCGTGCGGCACTGGGCGACCGCGCGGCACAGCGCCTCGTCGGAGAACGGCAGCAGGTCCTCCACGCTGCCGCCGCCGCGGGCGATGATGATCACGTCGCACTCGGGATCGCGTTCCAAAGTGGACAGCGCGGTCATCACCTGGGTCACCGCCGTCGGGCCCTGCACGGCGACGTTGATGACGCGGAAGTGCGCTCCAGGCCAACGATTCCGCGCGTTGGTGAGCACGTCCCGCTCGGCCGCGCTCGCCCGTCCGGTGATGAGCCCGATCTTGCCGGGCAGGAACGGGGGACGGCGCTTGCGGCGCGGGTCGAACAGGCCCTCGGCGTGCAGCAGCTTGCGCAGCCGTTCGATGCGCGCCAGCAGTTCGCCGATGCCGACCGCGCGGATCTCGTCCGCCCGCAACGACAGCGTGCCCCGGTTGGGGTAGAAGCTGATCTTGCCGTGCACGATGACCCGGCTGCCCTCGGTGAGCTGCAGCTCGCGCACCAGCGACGAGTTGGCGGTGATCGACATCGACATGTCGACGCTCGCGTCGCGCAACGTCAGGAACGCCGTGGAGCTGCGCGCGTTGAGCTGCGTGACCTGACCCTCGACCCAGACGTCGCCGAGCCGGTTGATCCAGTCGAGCAGCTTGCGGGCGACCGTCCGCACCGGCCAGGGGTTCTCCGGCGTGGATTTTGCTTCACTCACGATTGGGCTTTGACCGTCGCGATCCTGCGGTTGAGCATGCCCACGAACTCAGGCCGTGACTCGTGCGCCTTCTCGTAGGTCAGCAGCTCCTCGAGCTGCGCCACGTCGAGGTTGCGCAGCCGCGCCCGCAGCTGGGCGATCGACAGTTCGTCGTAGGCAGGCAGGAAGTCGGGCACCTCGGCGACGATGGCCCGTTCCTCTTCCTCCCACGGGTCGTCCGCCAGAGAGGTGTCCGGGGCAGTTTCCTGAGAAGTCGTGACGGGCGTCTCGTCCTCGTCGAAGGTCGCCCACTCCGGTTCTTCCTCGGCAGGCCGCAGTCCGGAGAGGACGTCGTCGCCCTTGATGGCGAGTTCGGTCACATGCTGCTGCACGCGCATGGAGAGCTGCATCGCCTCGCTGACCACCGTCAACGGGAGTCCGGCGAGCTGCTGGGGCAGCCTGCGGGCCTGTTCGAGGGCGGTCACCGCGAGGCCGGCGGCGACGCGAACACCCAAAGGCAGTGGCTTCATGGGCCTAAGCCTGCCGCAACTGCACGTCGAATGCCTAGGAAGCTCACTGGGTACCCTGGAGCCATGCCCAAGCGAGTCCTGTTGGCGAAGCCGCGTGGTTACTGCGCGGGCGTTGATCGTGCCGTCGAGACGGTCGAGCTCGCCCTCGAGAAGTACGGCGCACCTGTCTACGTGCGCAAGGAGATCGTCCACAACAAGTACGTCGTGGAGACGTTGTCCGACCGCGGCGCCATCTTCGTCAACGAGACCGACGAGGTTCCTGAGGGCGCACTGGTGGTGTTCTCAGCGCACGGCGTGTCGCCCGCGGTGCACGCGGAGGCCGAGCAGCGTTCGTTGCGCACGATCGACGCCACCTGCCCGCTGGTGACGAAGGTCCACAAAGAAGCGGTGCGCTTCGCCAAGGAGGACTACGACATCCTCCTGATCGGCCACGAGGGGCACGAGGAGGTCGAGGGCACCGCCGGTGAGGCGCCGGACCACGTCCAGCTCGTCGACACCGCCGAGGACGCCGCCCGCGTCGAGGTGCGCGACCCCTCGAAGGTCATCTGGCTGTCCCAGACCACGCTCTCGGTCGACGAGACGATGGTGCGCGTGCGGCAGCTCAAGGACCGCTTCCCCGACTTGCAGGACCCGCCGTCGGACGACATCTGCTACGCCACCTCGAACCGCCAGACCGCGGTGAAGACGATGGCGCCGTCGTGCGACCTGGTGCTCGTCGTGGGCTCCAAGAACTCCTCCAACTCGGTCCGCCTGGTCGAGGTGGCGTTGCAGCACGGCGCCAAGGCCTCGTACCTGATCGACTACGCCAAGGAGGTCGACCTGGCGTGGCTCGAGGGCGTCGAGACCGTGGGTGTCACGTCGGGCGCGTCCGTGCCGGACCTGCTGGTGATGGAACTGCTGAAGTTCCTGGAGACGCACGGCTTCGGCGAGGTCGAGGAGATCACCACGGCGAACGAGCGCATCACGTTCTCGTTGCCGCGTGAGCTCCGCAAGGACCTCGTTCGCTAAATGTTCGAGCGGCCGGACGGCACCGTCCGGCCGCTCACCCCAGTGTCGCGAGCGCCTTGTCCACGTCGAGCTGCCACACGAGCAGGGCGTCGGCGGCCGCTGACACCACCGCACGGCCGTCGGGCATCCACGCGATGTGCGTGACGCCCTCGGCGTGACCGCGCAGTGTCGCCCACGCCTGTGTGGTGCTCACGTCCCAGACGACGACGGTCTTGTCGTTGCCACCGCTTGCGATCCGGGTGGAGTCGGGGCTGAACGCCAACGTGCCGACCGTGCCCGTGTGGCCGCGCAGTTCGCCCTTCTTCTTCCACGTCTCGGTGTCCCAGAGCAGCACTACGCCGTCATCGCCTGCCGTCGCGAGCGTGCGTTGGTCGGGGGACATCGCGAGCGCGCGCACCGGGCCCTCGTGCACCGCGCCGAGGTTGAAGTCGTCGTCGGTGCGGACGTCTTTGATGACTACGAGACCCCATTCGGTGCCGAGCACGATCTCCCGGTCGGTGCGGCCGAACGCGGCGGCGGTCGTGGGCCCCTCCTTCGTCGTGTCGATGGTCTTGGTGGAGTCCGTGAGCACCGTCGCCGTCCGGCTCGCGCCCGCGTAGAGCAGGCCGCCGCCGAACGCGAGCGCGGCCGGCGGGAACCCGTCGGCGCTGGTCGTGTCGAGCTTGCCGTCGGACGTGCGGCGCACCGCCGCGATCTCGTCGCCGCCGGACGTGGCGAGCTGCTTGCGGTCCGGGCTGAAGCAGGCGAGGGAACGGCCGGGCGCACCCGTGGTGATCCGGCTGATGCTGCGCAACGCGGTGTCGCGGCGTTCGATCACGCCCGCCTCGTCGAACGTGAGGACGCTGCCGTCGCGGTCGATCGCGAGCGCCCGCACCGAGTGCGCGGACGCGACGGGCACGGCGCTGCGCGGCAGGACCCGCAACTTGGTGCCCGCGCTCCACACGAGCCTGCCGTCGCGGGTGAAGGCGATCTCCGCCGTCGTGGTGTCGACGCGGACCGGCGGCAGCGCGGTGTCGTGGACGACGTCCCACAGCTTCACCTGGGTGTCACCCGACCCCGCCACGGCGAGAACGGTGCGGTCGGCGCTCACGGCCGTGGTGAGCCAGCCGCTCGGCGGGGTCAGCGCGCGGACCGGGCTGCCGGTCGCCGTGTTCCACAACCGCAGGTCGTCCTGGACGGTGCCGATCGCGAGCAGGCCCCCGTGCAGCAGCTTCGCCGTGCGGACCTCGGTGTCGAGCTGGAACCCGCCGGTCCGTTGGCCGGTCTTGAGGTTCCACAGCGAGACGGCCGTGCCGCTGCTGGTGACGAGCGTGTCGCCGTAGGCGTCCCACCAGAGCGATTCGGGACCTACGGGGATTTCGGCACGGAGTGTGCGCGCCTGCACGTCCCACACCTGTCTGCCGATGACGACCGCACGGCCGTCGTCGATGAACCACGCCCTGCCCCACTCGCCGGACTCACGCAGCACCACGGGTTCCGCGACGGGGGAGGAGTGCAGGGTGACACGGCCGTTCGAGTCCGCGACGACGATGCTCCCGTCCGGGGCGAAGTCCAGACCGACCACCTGGTCGTCCGGGCGCAGGACGGTGACGGGCGCGAGCGTGGTGGAGTCGTAGAGCGGCGCTCCGGCCTGCGACGTCACGCCGAGGAGACCGTTGCCGATCTTGATGCCGACGCCCACGACCGGTTTGGCCTCGCGCTGCCGCCCGGCCGCGACGCTCAGCACCTGGCTGCGCGCCTCCTTGGTCGGCGCGGTGCGGAAGGCCTCGGCGGCGGTGCGGGCGGCCTCGTCCGGGTTGCTCTGCAACAACGCGGCCGAGAGGGCCGCTAGCTGCTGCGACTGCGTCACGAGCCCAAGGCGTTCGATCTCCCGGCGTTGCTGGGTGGCCGTGACGGCGCTGATGCTCGCCGTGAGGACCAACGCGACCAACGTGATCGCGGCCAGGCGCAGGCGGCGGGTGCGACGGCGGGCGAGGTGCTCCGACGCGGTCAGGAACGCCTGCTCGGTGCTCGTGAGGACGATGTCGCCGCGGGACGCCCACTCGACGGCCTCGGCCAGCCGGACGGTCTGGTAGAGCGCTCCGGAGTCGCGGTCGAGCTCCTGCCACGTGCGGGCGGCGTCGGTGAGCCTGCGGTGGGTGCGCAGGCCCTCGCGGTCCTCGTCCAGCCAGGCCGCGAGGCGGGGCCAGGCGCGGAACAACGCCTCGTGGGTGACCGCGACGGTGTGCTCGTCGACGGTGATGAGCCGGGCGTCGGCGAGAGCGTCGAGGACCTCCTCGCCGACGACTTCCTGGCGTGAGACGGGCCGTTTCGTGTCGTTGGTGCTCAGGCGCAGCAGGAGCTGCTTGGCGAGGTGCTGCTGGTAATGGCTCAGGCTCGCGAACGCGGCCTCGGCGCTCTGCGCGAGCGCCCCGTGGATCCCGCCCGCCGCCTGATACCCGGCCAGCGTGAGGATGTTGCCGCGCTTGCGGTGCCAGGTCTCCACCAGGGCGTGGCTGACCAGGGGCAACACCCCGCTGCGGCCGCTGGCCTCGGCGATCAGCGTGGTCAGCAGCGCCCCCTCGACCACGCACCCGACCTTCGCTGCGGGCTGCGTGATCGCGCGCCGCAGCTCGTCGGGCGTCATCGTGCCGAGCAGCACCTGGGCGTCGGTGAGCGCCTCGGCCAGCGCCGGGTGCTGCGAGCAGTGCGGGTAGAAGTCGGACCGCACCGCGATCGCCGTCTTGCACCCGGCGGTGAGCAGGCGATCGACGAACGCCTCGCGTTGCACCGGGTCGTCGCACAGGGTGAAGAGCTCTTCGAACTGGTCGACGATCAGCAGGTCGGGGTTCCGGTCCAGCGCCTCGGCGAGGGCCGCGTCCGGGTCGGTGCCCGGGGTGCAGGTGACCGGGTGCGTGAAGTGCGGGGCGAGACCTGCCTTGAGCAGGGAGGACTTGCCCTCGCCGGACGCTCCGAAGACGGCCAGGAAGTCGTGCGTCTCCAGGCGGTGCTTCAGGGCGTTGGTGAGTTTCTCGCGGCCGAAGAAGCGGTCCGCGTCCTCTCTCGTGAACTCGCTCAGGCCCACGTACGGCGAGGGGCTGGTCTTCGAGAGTGCGCAGCTCTCGTTGACCTCGTGCCAGCGTTGCGTCCACGTCAGGTCGTCGCCGCCGCACGCGCGTACGTAGGCGAGCGTGACGTCCAGTCCGGGCAGTTTGCGGCCACCGGCGGCGTCGGACAACGTGGTGACGGAGAAGTGCGCACGCCGGGCGAGTTCCCGGTAGGTCGGGGTGCCGGCGTCCGCGCGCAGCCCGCGCAGATCCCTTGCGAACCGCAGCAACGGGCTGTCGCCCTCGTCCAGTGGACGTTCTCCCCTAGGCATCGCACTCATGCTGGCAGAGTGCTGCGGTTCTGCCCTGAAGTTGTTCCGACCTCGTTGTTCGCGGTTGGGGGAGTGGCCGCGAACAACGGCTGGCCAGGCGCTAGCGGTCGTCGCGGGGCGGGCGGGGCCTGCGCTGGCCTGCCGGGCGTTCGCCGCGGGCACCGTCCGGGCGGGGACGGCGGGCGGGCGCGCCCTCGGGACGCGGGCGGCGCGGGCGGTCGTCGTCGGACCGTTCGGCGCGTTCCGGGCGGGGGCGGCGCGGGCGTTCCTCACGCGAGACGTCCTCGTCGGCGTCCTCACGCGGGCGGCGAACCGGCTTGGAGCGTTCCTTGATCTCCGCCTTGGCCTCGCGGACCTCGTCCTTGGTGGGGCGGTTCGGGTCCTTCTGCAGGAAGATCCGCAGGATGCCGAGGCCGACCGTGACGATCGTGGTGACGGCCATGACCGGGAAGCTGTCGATCAACGGCTTGCCCAGGCCGAGCGCCATGGCGGACAGGCCGCCCTTCGAGACGCCGCCGGTGAGCAGCACGAGGGCGGGCACGGTCGCGGCGAGGATCAGCGGCGGCTGCACCATCGGCCCGAAGAGGCTGCGGCGCTGCACCAGCAGGATCGCGGCCAGCGCGCCGGCGAAGAACACGACGTTGAACGTCCAGCCGACGGTCTTGCTGGAGTTGATGTCGATGAACGCGCCGATGAACGCCGGGATCAGGGCGGCCAGGATGGCCGCCCACCAGGGGATGCCCTTGAACTCGCCGAAGATGGCCCGGTAGTTCCACGGCACTTCTTCGTAGTCTTCGACGTCGTCATCGAAGGCCGTTGAACGCTCGCGCAACTCACTCACGACGCACACGGTAGCCGTTCGGCCATTCGGTGTTCGTCAGTCCGTTCGTTTCTCACCCAGAAGCAACCTGCGGACACAGTGCGTGCGTTTTAAGCGGACTGTTCGTCAGCCCTTCGGACGAGAGGAAGGGGCGTGGGCGTGGCTGAAGCGTCCGTCAACGGCTCCACACTCGCCCGGAAACCCTCCAACGCCTCCAGTTCGCGGCGGCGTGCACTCAGGAACCGCTGCAGGTGCGTAGTGGAGAGGTTGACGGCCTCAATAGCGCTGTCGGCGGCCCGGTTCGCGCGCCCGGCGGACAGCCTGACCTGCTCGACGTCGTCGGCCAGCGCGCGTTCGGTGACCGCGAACATCGCGCTCGACGCGATCACCGCGAACCCCGTCGGGCCGCACAGGAAGACGCGCCGGTCGAGCAGCCAGCGCAGCAGTTCGGGATCGGTGTCGAGGGCCGCGACGACCGCGCCGTCGTTGGGAACGAACATGATCGTGCCGTAGATGGCGTCGGCCCAGCGCTGGTAGCCCTTGCCGGCCAGTTCGGCGGCACGCGAACGGATGTTGCGCACGTGCACGCGAAGTGCGTCCTGGCGTTCCTGCGGATCGTCGGTCTCGACGGCCTCGGCCCAGGTGGCCATGGACATCTTCGAGTCGACCGGGACCGCGCGGCCGCCGCCCACGTTCAGCACCATGTCCGGCCGGACCGAGCCGCCGCCTGCCACGTCCGTCTGGAGCGTGTAGTGGATGTTCTCCCTCAGACCGAGTGCGCGCGCCGTTTCGACGAGCACTTGTTCGCCGAGTTCGCCGCGTCCCGAAACACTGGAGAACGCCACTTCGTAGCGTTGCAAAGCCAGCTGCTGGGAGTCGTAGCGCGCGCGTTCCGTGCTGATGGCTGCCAACGCTTCGTCGGTGCGCCGGACGCTGTCCTGGTACAGGCGCCAGACGAACAGCAGCGCCCCGGCACTGACGAGCGCCAGGACGATCAGGGCGGTGATGATCACTGCGGTCACGGCACCGATGATGCTCCCCCAGAGATGTTGAACTCGATCGGGTGACACGCCGGGAACCCTCCCGGAGATTTGTCAGACCCCGTCTCTACGGTTGGTCCCATGCGACTCCTGCACACCTCCGACTGGCACGTGGGACGGACGTTCCACGGCCGCGACCTGCTCGTGGAGCAGGAGTCGGTGCTGAGCGGCCTCGCTGACCTGGTGTCTTCCGAAAAGGTCGACGTCGTGGTCATCTCGGGCGACCTGTACGACCGCGCGGTGCCGTCGGCGGACGCGGTGGCGTTGTGCGCTCGGGTGCTCATGCGGATCCGTGCCGCGGGCGCGCGGATCGTGATCACCCCGGGCAACCACGACTCGGCGGCGCGGATCGGGGTGTTCGGGGAGTTCGCCGCGGCGGGCGGGCTGCACCTGCGCACCCAGATCTCGTTGCTGGACAAGCCCGTCGAGCTGGAGGACGAGCACGGTCCGGTGGCGGTGTACGGGATCCCGTTCCTCGAACCCGAACCGGCGCGGCACGTGCTCGGGGTGGCGGACAAGGGGCACGCGCCCGTGCTCGGTGAGGCGATGCGGCGGATTCGCGCCGACCTGGCATCGCGCGAGTCGCGTTCGGTGGTGCTGGCGCACGCTTTCGTGACCGGAGGGGCGCCTTCGGAGTCCGAGCGCACCATCGCGGTGGGTGGTGTGCAGGACGTGTCGATGCAGGTGTTCGCGGGCGTCGACTACGTGGCCCTGGGGCATCTGCACGGGCCGCAGACGCTGGCGGAGAACCTGCGCTACTCGGGGTCGCCGCTGGCGTACTCGTTCTCCGAGGCGCGGCACCGCAAGTCGGTGTGGCTGGTGGAACTGGACGCCGGTGGGCTCGTCGGCGTGGAACGGCGTGATCTGCCGGTGCCGCGTCAGTTGGCGGTGGTGTCCGGCACTTTGGCCGAGGTGCTGGAAGATCCGGCGCACACGCCGTTGGAGGACCACTTCCTGTCGGTGGTGCTGACGGACCAGGTGCGCCCGATGGACGCGTTGCGGCAGTTGCAGAAGCGCTTCGAACACGCGGTGCACGTGGAGTGGCGGCCGGAGCAGGGGCTGCAGCACGACATGACCTATGCGGAACGGGTGCGCGGCCGTTCCGACGAGGAAGTGGCGTGCTGCTTCGTGTCGGACACGCGCGGCTCCGAGCCTTCCGAGGCCGAGAAGGCGTTGTTGCGCGAGGCGTTCGCGTCGGTGGCGAGGGAGAAGAGGCAGTGAGACTTCATCGCCTTGAGCTGACCGCGTTCGGGCCGTACGCGGGGACCGAGGTCGTCGACTTCGACGAACTGGGCGCGGACGGGCTGTTCCTGCTGCACGGCGACACGGGCGCGGGCAAGACGACGTTGCTCGACGCCGTGGCGTTCGCGTTGTTCAACAAGGTTCCCGGTGCCCGCGGGGACGTGAAGAAGCTCCGCTGCGACTACGCCGATCCGCAGAAGCCGACGGAGGTGTCGCTCGAACTCACGGTCCAGGGGCGGCGGTTCAGGATCGTCCGCTCACCCGAGTTCGACCGGCCGAAGAAGCGTGGTTCCGGCGGTTTCACGACCCAGCCCGCGAAGTGCTCGCTGACGTGGCTCGAGGGCTGGGACGGGGAAGGCCTCACCCGCATCGACGACGTGGCGCAGGCGGTCGACAGCCTGCTCGGCATGTCGCACGACCAGTTCTTCCAGGTCGTGCTGCTGCCGCAGGGAGAGTTCGCCAGGTTCCTCCGCGCCGACACCGCCGAGCGCGAGGTGCTGCTCGAGAAGCTCTTCGGCACCGGGCGGTTCCTGGACGTGGAGAAGTGGTTCCGCGACAAGAGGGTCGCCGCCGGCCGGGCGCTGGAGGACCGCCGCCAGGTCGCCGCGGAACTGGTGCAGCGCGTGGCCGAGGCCGCCGGTGAGGAGCCGTCGTCCGAGCCGGGCTGGCTGGACTCCGCGCTGGAGCGGCTCTCGTCCGCCGTGGCCGCGGCCGACGCGTTGTCGGAGGAGACCGCGGGCGTGGCCGACGGAGCGGAGGCGTTGCTGGCCCAGTCCAGGGTGCAGGCCGAACAGCTCCGGCGGGCCCGGGAAGCCCGGGACATGCTGGCTCGCGTGGAGGCCGCGGATTCCGCGTCGTGGTTCGCCGAGCGCGACGCCGCCCGCCGCGCGAGCCCGGTGGGCCCCGCGTTCGGCGAGATCGCGAAACTGCAGGAGACCTACAAGTTCGCCGTGCGGGACGAGGCCAGGGCGGCGGAGGCGTTGGCGGGCCTGGGGTACGCGGGGTCGTCGTTGCGGGAGGACGCCGAGCGCTTCCGCGAGGAGGCGGGCGGCCTGGGCGAACTGGCCGCCGAGGCCGAGCGCCAGCAGTCCGACCGGCGCAGGCTCTCGGTGCTGAAGGACAACTCGCACAAGGTGGAACGCCGCCTGCTGGCGCTGAACGCCGAACTGGACGTGCTCCCGGAACGCGTGGCCCGGTGCCGCCTCCAGCTCGACGCGGCCGCCGAGGCCTCCGCCCGCCTGGAGGCGCTGAAGTCCAGGGCCGACGCCGCCCTGGCCCTCCCCGACGCCACGGAGGCGTTGGCACGCACCAAGAAGGCCGTGCACGAGGCGATCGACGTCCACCAGAAGGCCAAGGACGTCCTCCAGCAGGTCCGCCACCAGCGCCTGGAGAACATGGCGATCGAACTGGCGGCGGCTCTCAAGCGCGGCAAGCCTTGTGCCGTCTGCGGTTCGTCCTCCCACCCGGCACCCGCGCAGCCGATGCTGGGTGGCGTGGGAGCGACCGACGAGGACGACGCGGCGGCCGAGGAGCAGGTGGCGCTGGACCGCCGCACCGAGGCCGAGCGGGCCGCCCACGGCGCCGAGCTGCGCATCCAGGCCTGCTGGGAAGCCCTCGGTTCCGACGAACCGGCCGTCGCCGTCGCCGAGTACCGCGCGGCGCTGGACCTGGCCCGCACCCGTGCGCAGCGGCAGACCGAGTTCGTCGGCCTGGAGGCCAAGACGCGCGAACTGGGCGCGGAGAAGGCCCAGGTGGAGCAGGACCTGGTGAGCCTGCGCACCGAACACGCCTCGCTGGTGGTCGTGGTCGACGACCGGGGCGCCCGCCTGGACAAGGCCCGCGGCGAGCACGAGGACGTGCTGACGCGGCGCGACCACCTGCTGCGCCTGGCGAAGGCGCTGGTGGAACTGGCCGATCGCCGCTCCGCCCGCGACGCCGCCGCCGCGCGGGTCGACGAGCAGCGAACGCTGGTCACCACCCTCGCCACCGAGGCGGGTTTCGCGGACGTGGACGCCGCCAGGGCCGCGGCCCGATCGCCCGAGAAGCTCCAGGCGCTGGACGAGTGGATCGCCTCGTGGGAACGCGCTCGGGCCTCCGCGCTCGCGACGCTGGAGGAGCTGGCCGGGGTCGACCTGGACGCCGAGGTGGACCTGGGCGAGGTGACCGCCGTGTGGTCGTCGGCGCGGGCCGCCGCGTCCTCCGCCGCGACGGCCAGGGTCCGCGCCCGCGAGGCGTTCGACCGGGTCGGTCAGCTGGCCGCGCGGTTGCGCGCCGAGTGGAAGTCGCTGGAACCGCTGGAGTCTGCCTACGCGGAGCTCGTCGGGCTGAGTGACGTGATCAACGGTTCCGGCCAGAACGCCAAGAGGATGACGCTGCGGTCGTACGTGCTCGCGGCCCGGCTGGAGGAGGTCGCGGTCGCGGCCTCCGCCCGGCTGCACCGGATGAGCCAGGGGCGGTACGGCTTCGTGCACTCCGATTCCGCCAGCTCCAAGGGAACCCGCAAGGTCGGGTTGAGCCTGGACGTGCTGGACGACTACTCGGGCCGTGCGCGCCCGGCGAAGACGTTGTCCGGTGGGGAGTCGTTCCTCGCGTCGTTGTCGCTCGCGCTGGGGCTGGCCGACGTCGTCGCCAACGAGACGGGTGGCGCGCTGCTCGACACCCTGTTCATCGACGAGGGCTTCGGCACCCTCGACTCGGACACGCTCGACATCGTCATGAACACCCTGGACGAACTGCGCGCCGGCGGGCGGGTCGTCGGGCTCGTGTCCCACGTGGAGGAACTGCGGCAGCGCATTCCCACCCGGTTGAGGGTGCGCAAGGCGCGTTCCGGGTCCACGTTGGAGGTCTCGCTCGGTTAGGCCCTGTCCTGCAGGTCTGTCCGGTGGCAGGCGCGGGTGAGCGAGCCGGAGGCGGTGCCGCCGCGATGCCCTCATACCGGAGGTATTCGGGCGTCGTGGCGGTGCCGCCTCCGGGTCCCTCGGCCGCCACTGTCGCCCGGCGGACTTGCAGGACAGGGCCTAACCTCGGCCGGTGCTGTCCCACGTGGAAATCACCGCGCGCGTCACGGTCACCAAGGCCGCCCACTTCGGGTGGTCGAACAAGGTGGAGTACTCGCACGACTGCTTCGTGTGCCGCCGGGCGGGCCGGACCGTCAGCCTGCGGCACGGTGCGGAGCACGGCGTGTGCCACTCGTCCCGGTCTGCGCTTGAGTGGCAGGACGAGCAGGCCGGGCAGACCGAGATCCGGCCGGGCGATCACCCGGCGCCCATCCGCGTCACCGGCTTCGATTCGGCCGGTGACGGTGCCACCCGGACGTTGCGGTGCCGGTTGTCCTTCTGGTGGTCGCCGTTCACCGACCACGAGCGTCCGGCGGCGCAGACCGGTGAGCTGGGGGCCGGTCCGTGGGTCCGGTTCTACTACCGCGTCGGCTGCCACACGTGCCGTGACGCGGGCGTGGACGACTGGTACGGCGGTGAGCAGTCCGTGCAGACGAACCTCGTGTGGCCGATCACCAGGCCGTGCGCGCGGTGCGGCGCGGACCTGGTGACCATCAGCGGGCCGCCGGAGATCAACCTCGTCGGTTAGCCCTCGTGGGCCAGGAGCCAGCGCTTCACGTCGAGGCCCCAGCGGAAGCCGCCCAGGTTGCCGCCCAGGCGGATCACCCGGTGGCACGGGACGTAGAGGGCCGCCGAGTTGCGGGCGCAGGCCGAGGCCGCCGCGCGGATCGCGGCCGGGCGGCCGGAGAGTTCCGCGTACTCGGAGTAGGTGACCGGCTCGCCTGCCTTCACCGTGCGCAGGACGTCCCAGGCGTGTTGGAGGAACGGGCCCGACTTCTGGCGGACCGGGATGGAGTCGATCGCCGTCAGATCGCCCTCGTGGTAGGCGATCGCCGCTTTGGTGACGTCGCCGAGGTCCGGTCGTTCGGTGATCTCGGTGGGCATGAGGGTGGCGTGGATCTGCGGGGTCAGCAGGGCCAGGTCCGCGGTCCAGCCGCTGGCCAGGACCGCGCCGTCGGAGGCGACGATCGCGGTGAACGGGCCCGCTGGGGTGTCCACTGTGGACGTGTGGGCGACGGTCATGATGATGTTGCTGCCTTCCTCGTCAGGTGTGCTGCCGCGTAGGAGCGCCACGGGCGCCAGTTCTGGGCCTCGGCGGCCAGGTGCCGGGCGGAGGTGGGGAGTGCCGGGACGTCCGGGGCGCCCAGGACTCGCATCGCCACCTCGTTTGCCACCTCGGGGCCTGCGGCGGTGGTCAGTTCTTCGGTCAGGTCTTCGAGCGTTCTGCCCACGTCCACGGCGAGTCTGCCGGTGGCCAGGGCCTCGGTCAGGGGGTGGTCGGCCGCTGTGTAGAGGTGCGTGAGGTTGCCGTCCGGGATCTGGAGCGGGACGCCGGCGAACGGCGCCACCAGGCGCAGGAGGGTTTCGGCGCCGTCGACGCTGCCCGGCACGCGGATGCCCGGGGTGGCCCTGACCAGCGGGCCGATCGTCGGGTCGGTGCCCAGGAACGTGTCGACGGCCACCGGGTCGGCGTCCAGGTCCAGGAGGCGGCGGACTCGGGCCACGGCCGCGCCGAGGTCCCTCATGTCGGCGAGGCGCAGGGAGCAGAGGACGTGGTCCGTCGGGAACGTCAGGCGGACCGTCGCCTCGCCGTGGGGGAGGGCCAGCGTTCTGGCGTAGGAGTCGGTGGTGATCTCCTCCACGCCGGGGAGCGCGTGGGCGCGGAAGTGGAGCAGGAGGCCCTCCGCGTCGAACGGCGGGCGGTACGGCAGGCGCAGGACTATGCGGCCCGGCGTGCCGATCGGGGCCTTGCCCCGGCCCCGCATGTCGGACGGGGTGGAGGCGAAGACGAGGCGGATGGTGTCGTTGAACTGGCGCACCGAGGCGAAGCCCGCGGCGAAGGCGATGTCGGCGAACGGGAGTTCCGTCGTCTCGATCAGCAGCCGGGCCGCGTGGGCCCGGTGCGCGCGGGCCAGGGCCAGCGGGCCCGCGCCCAGTTCGGCGGTGAGGACGCGGGTCAGGTGGCGCTCGGAGTAGCCGAGCTTCGACGCCAGGCCCGTCACGCCGTCGCGTTCCACGATGCCGTCGCTGATCAGGCGCATCGCCCTGCCCGCGAGGTCGGCGCGGAGGTTCCACTCCGGGGAGCCGGGGACGGCGTCGGGCAGGCAGCGGCGGCAGGCGCGGAAGCCCGCCGACTGGGCGGCGGCCGCCGTCAGGAAGAAACGGCTGTTGCGGCGCTTCGGGGTCACCGCGGGGCACGACGGCCTGCAGTAGATGCCGGTCGTCTGGACCGCGTGGATGAAGCACCCGTCGAAACGGGCGTCACGTGCGGAGCACACCCGGTACGCGTGTTCTTCGTCAATGACCATGCCAACGATCCTGCCAGCGAGAACGGGCGTTGGCTCGCGGGAATCGGACACGACCGTCGGCTGCCGTAGACTCGCTCACCGTGAGTTTGACCCTCGGTATCGTCGGCCTGCCCAACGTTGGCAAGTCCACCCTCTTCAACGCGCTCACGCGCAACGACGTGCTCGCCGCGAACTACCCGTTCGCGACCATCGAGCCGAACGTGGGCGTCGTGCCGCTGCCGGACGCGCGCCTCACCAAGCTCGCCGAGATCTTCGGCTCCGAGCGCGAGGTGCCCGCCGTGGTGTCGTTCGTCGACATCGCGGGCATCGTCAAGGGCGCGTCGGAGGGTGAGGGCCTCGGCAACAAGTTCCTCGCGAACATCCGCGAAGCGAACGCGATCTGCCAGGTCATCCGCGTCTTCGACGACCCGGACGTCGTGCACGTCGACGGCCGCGTCGACCCGTCGAGCGACATCGAGACGATCAACACCGAGCTGATCCTCGCCGACCTGCAGACCCTCGAGAAGGCCATCCCGCGCATCGAGAAGGAGGCGCGGATGCAGAAGGACCGCCGCGCCGCCCTCGAGAACGCCAAGAAGGCCAAGGAGATCCTCGACTCCGGCCGCACCCTCTTCTCGGCGCAGTCCGAAGTAGACGGTGAACTCCTCCGCGAGCTCAGCCTGCTCACCACCAAGCCGTTCCTCTACGTCTTCAACGCCGACGAGGGCATTCTCAGCGACGAGGCCCGCGTGAAGGAGCTGCGCGAGCTGGTCGCCCCGGCCGACGCCGTGTTCCTCGACGCCAAGGTCGAGTCCGAGCTGATCGAGCTCGACGAGTCCGAGGCCCTGGAGCTGCTGGAGTCGATCGGCCAGAGCGAGCCGGGCCTGCACGCCCTGGCCCGCGCCGGCTTCCACACCCTCGGCCTGCAGACGTACCTCACCGCGGGCCCGAAGGAGTCGCGCGCCTGGACGATCCCGCAGGGCGCCACCGCTCCGCAGGCCGCCGGCGTGATCCACACGGACTTCGAGCGGGGCTTCATCAAGGCCGAGGTCGTGTCGTTTGACGACCTGGTGGCCTCGGGCTCCAAGGCCGACGCGAAGGCGGCGGGCAAGGTCCGCATGGAGGGCAAGGACTACGTCATGTCCGACGGCGACGTGGTCGAGTTCCGCTTCAACGTCTAGCGGATTCGCAGTTCAGGCGGGCTCTGGGCCGGTTTCGGCGCAGGGCCCGTTCTCGTCTCCGGCGGCGGTCAGGGAGTCGATCGCGGCGCTTCCGGCCCCCGCGGCGGACCGCCCCTAGACTTCGGCCTGTGAGGGTTGAGTACCGGCTGCTGGGGCCGTTGGAGGTCGTGCTCGACGGGGAGCCCGTGGCGGTTCCGGCGGGGCGGGGGCGGGTACTGCTCGCCACACTTCTGTTGCGCGCCAACCGGTTCGTGTCCGTGGACGAGCTGGTCGAGCGGATCTGGGACGGGGAGCCGCCTGATCTGGACCGGGCGCACAAGACGTTGCAGATGGTGGTCACCAGGCTGCGGCAGGCGTTGGGTGCGGCGAACTGCCTGCACACCGAGCGGGGCGGGTACCTGGCCAGGATCGAGCCCGACCAGCTCGACCTCGGCAGGTTCCGCCGGCTCGTCGAGCGGGAGGAGTTCGCTGCGGCGCTCGCGCTGTGGCGGGGGCCGGTGCTCGCCGACGTCGCCTCGGAGTCGTTGCACCGCGACGAGGTGCCGTTGCTGGTGGAGGAACTGCTCGCGGCGGTCGAGAAGCGGATCGAGGCCGATCTGGCGGCCGGGCGGTCGGTGGAACTGGTGCCGGAGTTGCAGGAACTCACGCGCGAGCACCCCCTGCGCGACCGGTTCTGGCACCAGCTCATGCTGGCGCTGTACAGGTCCGGGCGGCAGGCGGGGGCACTGGCGGCCTACCGGCAGGTCAGCGAGATGCTCGCGGACGAGCTGGGGATCGATCCGGCACCCGAACTGAGCGCGCTGCACGACCAGATCCTGCGCGGCGAGGTCGCGGCTCCCAGGGAACGGCGCGTCACGCCGAGGCAGCTGCCGCCGGACCTCGCCACGTTCGTCGGGCGGGAGCGGGACGTCGAACGGCTGGCCGCGAGCGAGGCCCGGATCATCGTCATCTCCGGCACCGGTGGTGTCGGCAAGACCTCCCTCGCCGTCCACTGGGCACACCGGATCGCCGGGCGGTTCGGGGACGGGCAGATCTTCGTCAACCTGCGCGGCCAGGATCAGGTGCGCGCGATGGCACCGCAGGAAGCGCTCGTGCTGGTGCTCAAGGGGCTCGGCGTCGACACCGTCCCTGGCGGACTGGACGAGCAGGTGGCGCTGTACCGGTCGCTCGTCGCGGACCGGAAGTTGGTGCTGCTGCTGGACAACGCGGCCAACGCCGAGCAGGTGCGGCCGCTGCTGCCCGCGTCGGCGGGGGCTCTGACGATCGTCACGAGCCGGGGTGACCTGCGCGGGCTGACGCTCAACGACGCCGACCTCGTGCGGCTGCCGACGCTGACCGATGACGGCGGCACGCGGTTGCTGGAACGGGTGCTCGGCGCCGCGAGAGTGCATCGGGAGAAGGACGCCGCGGCCGCGCTCGTGCGGCTGTGCGGCGGGTTGCCGCTGGCGTTGCGCATCGCGGCGGCGGACCTGCGCGCCCAGGACGACATGACCATCACGAGCAAGGTCGCGCGACTCGGCGCCGACCGGCTCGGCGAGCTGGCGGTGCCCGGCGATCCGGCGGCCGCGGTCGGCGTCGTGTTCGACGAGAGCTACGCCGCACTGCCCGAGCAGGCCCGGTTGGTGCTGCGCCGCCTCGGTCTGCTGCCCGGCGCCGACTTCACCGCGCACGAAGCCGCCGTGATCGCCGGCCTGCCCGACGCGCGACCGCACCTGGACCAGCTCGTCTCCGTGCACCTCGTGGAACAACGCGGCGACCGTTTCGCCCTGCACGACCTGTTGCGCGTGTACGCCAACGAGAAGTGCGCCCGGGACGAGGTCGGCGAGGCCGTCACCAGGCTCTACGACTTCTACCGCCGCATGACCGACGACGTCGGTGAGCTGCTGTTCCCCGACCAGCGCCGGTTTCCCCTCAACACCACCACGACCCAGTTGCCCGACGTCGTGCTGAAGACGCCGGACGAGGCGTTCGCGTGGATGGCGAGCGAGTACCAGAACTTGTTGTCGGCGGTCGTGCTCGCGGCCGACCGCGGCGAACACTGGCCCGCCAACGAGATCGGCGCCGTGCTCAGCGCGTACTGCTACGAACTCGGTGACCTCACGCGGTGGTCGGTGTTGTGCGAGATCCGGGACCAGTCGGCCCAGGCGTCCGGTGAGGACGACCTGATCGCCGACGCGAACCTCTCCCACGCGGTCTACCACGTGTACCGCGGCAACTTCGACCGCGTGCGGGAACTCACGACCGTGGCGCTCGAACTGAGCCTCCGGACCGGCCGGTTGAAGGCCCAGGCGACCGCGCACAAGCTCATGGCGGCCGTGGTCCGGCACGACGAGGGCGACGTGACGGCCTCGCTCCACCACCACGAGCGGGCGTTGGCGATCCACGAGCAGATGGGTGATCTGGAGGGGCAGGCGGTCAGCCTGTCCAACATCGCCACGGCCCTGTACTACGCGCCCGACCTCCTGGGCGCGGAGCGCTCGTTGCTCAGAGCGCTGGAGCTGGCCAGTTCGTCAGCGGTGCGGATCCACGTCCACGCCATGCTGACCAGCCTCTACGACGTGCTCGGCAGGTTCGCGGACGCGATCGCGCACCACGAGGCCTACAACGCACTGCTGACCACGCTCGGGAACCCCCAGCCGATCATGATCGGCGCCATCGCCTTCGCCCGCGCGAAGATGGTCCTCGGGCAGGTCGACGAGGCGTTCGACAGTGCGCTCGACGTGCTCGAAGCGCTGCAGACGAGAGCCAGCCTCGAGGAACACGGCGACGCCTGGCTGCTGATGGCCGACCTGTTCGACCGCCTGGGCGAACACGAGGACGCGGCGGCCGTGGCCAGGCTGCTGGTCGAGGTCGCCGACCAGCAGGGCGAGCCGCACATGCGGGGCGAGGCGCATCTCGCGGCCGCGCGTGCGCACTGCCGGCTCGGTGAGCACGAGCAGGCGGCGCACCACCTGGACGAGATGACCGAGATACTCGGCGGCGAGCTCGGCCTGAACACGGGCAAGACGAGCAGGGAACGGGCGTGGCTGCACCTCTCACTGGGCGAACCCGGCGAGGCGGTGCGCAGCGCGGAGGAGGCGGTGGCCGTGCACCAGCGCCTGCACCAGCGGTACGAGGAGTCGGAGTCGCTCAAGGCGCTCGCCGCGGCACGCCTCGCCACGGGGGACGTGGCCGGCTCCGCGGAAGCGGAGGCACTGGCCGCTGCCGTCTATCGAGAGTGCGGCGTCCGCGCACACCCATAGACTCGTCGGCGTGATCGTCGAGTTCCGCGTGCTGGGGCCGTTGGAGGTGCTCCTCGACGGCGTGCCGGTCGCTGTTCCGGCCGGTCGCGGTCAGGTGCTGCTAGCCGCGCTCCTGTTGCGTCCCAACGAGTTCGTGTCGGTCGACGAGCTGGTCGAGCGGGTGTGGGACGGCGATCCGCCCGACCCGGAGCGTGCGCACAAGACGCTGCAGACGGTGGTGCTGCGGTTGCGGCGGTCGTTGGGCGCGGCCAACTGCGTTCGGACGTCGGCGCAGGGCTATCGGGCCGAGGTCGGGCCGGACCAGCTCGATCTCACCCGGTTCCGGGAGCTCGTCGCGCAGGGGGAGCACGGTGCGGCGCTGAAGTTGTGGCGTGGGCCGGTGCTGGCGAACGTCAGGTCTGATTCGTTGCACGGCGAGGAAGTACAGCGGCTCGTCGAGGAGCAGGTCGTCGCGCTGGAACGGCGGATCGACGCCGATCTGGCCAGGGCCGCGGACGTGCTGGTGCCGGAGCTGCGGTCGCTGGTGCGGGAACACCCGTTGCGCGAGACGTTCTGGGCTCAGTTGGTGCTCGCGCTGCACGGGGCCGGCCGGCAGGCGGAGGCGCTCGCGGCCTACCAGGAGATCCGCACGCTGCTGGCCAACGAGCTCGGCGTCGATCCCGGTCCGCGGTTGCGGCAGGCGCACGCGCAGGTGCTCGCCGGCGACGTGTCCGTCAAGGTGCCGCGGCAGCTGCCACCGGTGCACCCGCACTTCGTCGGCCGCCAGGACGAGTTGGCACGGCTGACCGAGACGCTCCGGGCGCGGCCGGGCGAACCCGTGCTGATCTCCGCGATCAACGGCATCGGCGGGGTCGGGAAGACGGTGCTGGCCGTGCGGTGGGCGCATCAGCTGGCCGATCGGTTCCCCGACGGCCAGTTGTACGTGAACCTGCGCGGGTTCGACCTGCGCGCGGAACCGCTCGACCCGGTCGCGGCCGCTCGCAACTTTCTCGTGGCGCTGGGCGTGCAGGACCTGCCCAGGTCCGACGACGCGGTGCTCGATGCCTGCCGTTCGACGCTGGCCGACCGGCGGGTGCTGGTGCTGCTCGACAACGCGCGGAACGTGGAGCAGGTGCGTCCGTTGTTGCCCGGTGGCGGCGGGAGCCTGGTGGTGATCACCAGCCGCAGCCGGTTGAGCGGCCTCGTCGTCCGCGAGGGCGCGCACCCCGTCGCGCTCGACGTGATGGACGAGCAGGCGGCGACCGACCTGCTGACCGAGCGGATCGGTGCGGCTCGGGTCGCGGCCGAGCCCGCCGCGGTGGCCCGGCTGGTGCAGCGGTGCGCCGGGTTGCCGTTGGCGCTCGGCATCGTGGCTGCCCGCGCCTCCTACGGCGACTCCCTCACGACGCTTGCCGACGAGCTCGAAGGGGAACGGCTCCGCGCGCTCGACATCGACGACCCCGAGACGGGTGTCGGCGCGGTCTTCTCCTGGTCGCTGCGGTGCGTGAGCGACGGCGCGGCCAGGACGTTCGTGGCACTGGGCGCCCACCCCGGGCCCGAGTTCACGGTGGAGGCCGCCGCGAGCCTCACCGCGGTGCCGCCCGCCCGGGCCCGGCGCGTGCTCGACGAACTGGTCGCGGGCAGCCTCGTCACGAGGACCGCCACCGGCCGGTTCACCCTGCACGACCTGCTGCGCGACTACGCCTCCGCACGGTTCGGCGAGCTCGCCCGAGAAGAACGGGCCGAAGCGCAGAACCGCATGTTCGACCACTACGCGCACAGCGCCCTGGCCGCGAACCTGTGCGCCGAGCCCCACGCGAAGTGGACGCCGCTCGCGCCCCCGTCCCCGGACGCCGTGGTCCTGGAGCCGGCGGACGTGCCGTCGGCGCGGCTCTGGATCCTCTCCGAGCACCGGGTGTTGCTGGGAGTGTTGCGCGACATGGTGACCGCGGGTGCGGACGACCTCGTCTGGCGGCTCGCCTACACGCTGCACCTGTTGCTGCTGCGCGAGGGGCAGCTGGCGGACCTCGAGGCCGCGGAACTGCTCGGGCTGGAGGCCGCGCGCCGGCGCGACGACGTGTTCGGCAGGCAACGCATGCACCGCGCGCTCGGCGCGATCAACATCTCGAAGGAGAACTACCCCGAAGCCGAGGACCACCTCCTCGCCGCCCTGCGGTGCGAGCAGGAGATGGGCAACGCCAACGGGCAGGCGGACGTCTCGCGTGGCCTCGCCCACATCTACGAGGTGACCGGACAGCACGAGCGCATGCTGCGAGTGCTGGGCCCGATCTACCCGAGGATCGCCGAGCTGACCGAATACCAGCAGGCGTGCTTCGTCGGTGCGTACGGCCGGGCACACCACCGGGTCGGCCGGTTGAACCGCGCGCTGGAACTCTGCCTGGAGGCGCAGGCGAGATTCGCCGCGATCTCCGACGCGGACACGGCCAATCCCATGCCGAACAACCTCGAGACGCTCGCGGACGTCTACGCGGACCTCGGCCGGTACGCGGAGGCCACCGCGCACTACCGCGCCGGCCTCGACGTGCTGCGCAGGATGAACGCCCACCTCGACGCCGCCCACGCGCTCGTCCACCTGGCGAAGTTCGGCATCAGGGCGGGAGACCCCGCGACGGCCAGGGAATCGCTCGTCGAGGCGCTCGCCCTCTACGAGCGGCTCGAACGGTCGGACGTGGCCGAGGTCCGGGACCTGCTCGCGACGCTGCCCGAGGCCTGACCGGCAATAGACTCGCAGGGTGATCGTCGAGTACCGCGTTCTGGGGCCGCTGGAAGTTCTCCTCGACGGTGAGCAGGTCGACGTGCCGGCCGGTCGCGGCCGCGTGCTGCTCGCCACGCTCCTGTTGCGCCCCAACGAGTTCGTGCCGGTGGACGAGCTGGTCGAACGGGTCTGGGACGGCAGCCCGCCCGGTGTGGACAGGGCGCGCCAGACGTTGCAGATGGTCGTCGCGCGGCTGCGGCAGTCGCTGGGGGCGGCCAACTGCGTCCGCACCAGGACGCGCGGTTACACGGCGGAGGTCCACGACGGACAGCTCGACCTCATGCGGTTCCGCCGGCTCACCGGGCAGGGCGCGCACCGGGAGGCGCTGGAACTGTGGCGCGGTCCCGTGCTCGCCGACGTCCAGTCCGACCCGGTGCAGCGCGACGACGTGCCGCCGATCGAACACGAGCGGATCGTCGCCCTGGAACAGCGGATCGACGCCGACCTCGCCGGTGTCACCGACGTGCTGGTGCCGGAACTCCGCGCGCTCGTGCGGCAGCACCCCGACCGGGAGACGTTCTGGGCGCAGCTGATGCTCGCCCTGCACCAGGCGGGCCGGCAGGCCGACGCGCTCGCGGCCTACCAGGAGATCCGCGCGCACCTCGCCGACGAACTGGGCGTCGATCCCGGCGCACGGCTGCGGGAGGCGCACGCGCGGGTGCTGGCCAACGAGGCGTCCGCGGCGGCGGAGGTGCCCCGCCAGCTCCCGCCCGCGCACCCGCACTTCGTCGGCCGCGAGCAGGAGCTCGGGGCCCTGACCGAGATGCTCAGGACGAGGCCGGGCGAGCCCGTGGTGATCTCCGCCCTCAACGGCATCGGCGGGGTCGGGAAGACGGCCCTCGCGTTGCAGTGGGCGCACCAGGTCGCCGGCCGCTTCCCGGACGGCCAGCTGCACGTCAACCTGCGCGGCTTCGACCTGGACGCCGACCCGCTCGACCCGGTCGCCGTGGCCCGCGACTTCCTGCTGGCGCTGGGCGTCGCCGAGGACGACCTCCCGCCGTCCGGTGCCGCCCTGATCGCCGAGTACCGGTCGGTGCTCGCCGGGCGCAGGCTGCTGGTGCTGCTCGACAACGCGCGCGACGTCGACCAGGTCCGCCCGCTGCTGCCCGGCGGCACGGGCAACCTGGTGCTGGTCACCAGCCGCAACCGGCTGAGCGGCCTGGTCGTGCGGGAGGGCGCGCGGCCGCTCGCCGTCGAGGTGCTGGACGACCACGCGGCGACCGTCCTGCTGAGCGCCAGGATCGGTGCCGACCGCGCCGCCGCCGAGCCGGAGGCCGTCGCCCGCCTGGTCGAACGGTGTGCGGGCCTGCCGCTCGCGCTGGGCATCGTGGCCGCCCGCGCGGCCTACGGCGACCAGCTCACGACCCTCGCCGACGAGCTGGCCCAGGAACGGCTCGACGCGCTCGACATCG
This sequence comes from Lentzea sp. JNUCC 0626, assembly GCF_043632865.1. NCBI lineage: Bacteria > Bacillati > Actinomycetota > Actinomycetes > Pseudonocardiales > Pseudonocardiaceae > Lentzea > Lentzea sp. JNUCC 0626. Next base: position 6,326,823 of record NZ_CP171635.1, on the reverse strand, counting down.
AGGACCCGGCGACGGCCGTGCGCGCCGTCTTCTCCTGGTCGCTGCGGTCGGTCAGCGAGACCACGGCCGAGGTGTTCGTGCTGCTGGGCCTGCACCCCGGCCCCGACTTCGGCGTCGAGGCCGTGGCGAGCCTCGCCGCGCTGCCCGTGGCGCGGGCCAGGAGGGTCCTCACCGAACTCGTCGCAGGCAGCCTGCTCACCGCGGCGCCCGGCGGCCGGTACACCCGTCACGACCTGCTGCGCGACTACGCCGCCGAACGCGTGGGCGAGCTGCCGGCCGAGGTGCGCTCCGCCGCCAGGAGCCGCCTGTTCGACCACTACCTGCACACCTCGCTCGTGGCGGGTGACTGGCTCGCCTCGGCTCCGATCGAGTGGACGCCGGTGGCCGCACCCGCCGCCGAGGAGGTGGTGCTGGTGCCGCTGCCGGACGTGGACGCCGCGCACGCGTGGTACGACGCGGAACGGCAGGTGATGGCGCGGGTGGTGCCGGCGATGGCGACCGCCGGGACCGACGACCACGCGTGGCGAGCCGCTTACAACATGCACCTCTACCTGGTGAACAGCGCCCGCCTGGCCGAGGCGGAGGCGGTCGAGACCGCTGGGCTGGAGGCGGCGCTGCGGCTGGAGAACGTGTTCGGGCAGGCGCGCCTGCACCGCTCGCTGGCGGGGGTGCACGTCGCGCAGCGCGACTGGATCAAGGGCGAGGCCCAGATCAACGCCGCGATGCGGTGCGAGGAACTGCTCGGGCGGGCCGACGGCAAGGCGAACCTCGCCCGGGGTCTCGCCTTCGTCTACGAGGAACAGGGCCGCGACGCCGACGCGCTGGCAGCCCTGCTCGCGGTGTACCCGCAGGTGGAACGGCTCGAACCGAGGGAGCAGGCGGCCCTGCGGGTCGCACTGGGCCGTGCCCACCACCGCGTCGGGGACTCCGAACGCGGCCTGGAGTTCTGCCTCGTCGCGTGGGCGTGGTTCGAGGCGCAGAACATGCCGCTGCCGTCCCCCACGATGATGCTCGCGCTCCAGACGATCGCCGACATCCACCTGACGGCGGGCCGCACCGACGAGGCCGTCCGGCACCACCGCGAGGCGGTGCGCATGATGCGGCAGCGCAGGGAGACCCTCGACCTCGCGGACGCGCTGAGCGAACTCGCCGAGAGCCAGCTGGTGGCGGGCGACGCGGAGGGCGCGCGGGAGTCCCTCGCGGAGTCTGCGGCCATCTTCGAGGAGTTGGGGGACGCGCGGGCCGCCGGAATCAGGGAGCGAATTTCATCGGTGACCGATGTATGAAGCGAGGTTTGTACCGACCTCCGCGGGGTAATCCTGAAAAGGAGTCCCCACCTGGAGGTGTCATGATCGTCCTTGGTCTCATCCTGCTCGTCGTCGGATGGCTGACGAGTATCAGCATCCTGACGACGCTCGGCGTGGTGCTTCTGGTGATCGGCGCGATCCTCGCCGTGTTGGGCGCGGTCGGCAAGCCGATCGGCGGGCGTGCGCACTACTTCTGATCGGCCGTTCCCTCCCCCTCTGGAACGGCGAAAGGGCCAACCTCCTTTGTGGAGGTTGGCCCTTTCTCTTTGGCTCACAACGGCTTTACACGTGGTTCTTCGCGCGCGCGGCAGCCGCGAACACTCCGAACGCGACCCCCAGCATGACCAGAGCGGCGACAGCGGCGACAACAACATCAACTGACATGATCGAAAAAACTCCCTCTTGCGACTCTCCCGTTCAGTTGACGCCGGGGTACCCCGGTTCGTTGCCTCGGGTAACGTTTTCGGGGTGAAACTCCGTGCTGTGGAAGCGCGTGTGCTCTCCGTAGCACCGTGGCTGCTCGCGTTGTCGGTCGCCGGGCACCTGTTCATGGTCGCGTTCCAGGCGAAGATGACCATGATCGACCTGCTGGTGTACCGCAACGGGTCGCCGCACCTGTTCTCCGGCGACCTCTACGAGTGGCGGCTCGACCAGTACGCGGACGTGTTCCCGCTGCCGTTCACCTACCCGCCGTTCGCCGCCGCGATCTTCACCCCGATGAGCTGGGTGCCGTGGGAGGCGTCGCGCTGGCTCTGGCAGCTGATCTGCCTGGGCTGCCTCTACTACATCGTGCACGTCACCCTGAAGCTGCTGAAGCTCCAGGACCCGCGCCGCGTGATGATGTGGACCGCGCTGACGCTGTGGATCGAGCCGGTCCGCACGACGCTGAACTACGGCCAGATCAACCTCGTGCTGGTCGCCATCCTGATCGGCACGCTCGCCAGCGCGCGCAACTGGGTCGGTGGCGCCGGTGTGGGTTTCGCCGCGGGCATCAAGCTCACGCCCGCGATCTCGGGGCTGTTCTTCCTGATTCAACGCCGGTGGATGGCCGCGGTGTGGTCGTTCGTCGCCTTTGTCGTCGTTTACGGCATCGGGTGGGCGATTTCCCCTTCGCAGTCGGACAAGTTCTGGTTCCAGCTGCTCGGTGACGCGAGTCGCGTCGGGCCCGTCGGCAGCGCGATCAACCAGTCGATGCGCGGCGCGTTGAGCCGGACGTTCGGCTACGACGTGCAGACCGGGCCGATCTACATCGCCGCCGTGCTCGTCGCGGCCGCGCTGACGTGGTTCGCGGTCAGCAGGACCAAGGACGTGCTGGCACTGATCGTCAGCGTCCAGATGCTCGGCCTGCTCGTGTCGCCGATCTCGTGGAGCCACCACTGGGTGTGGATGGTGCCCGCCCTGCTGTGGCTGATCTACGAGGGCGGGCACCTGCTCTGCAAGATCACCGCCGGCCTGTGGGTGCTGCTGACCGGCGGCTACCTGATCTCGTTCCTGCTGCTCGCCCAGCCGAACATCTGGGACTTCCCGCGCCCGTTCGTCTTCGTGGTGCTCGGCTGGGGTTATCCGGCCGCGGGCATGCTCACGTTGATCGCGATCGGCCTAGCAACCAGGCGTAAGCGCAACGATCTGCTGCCCGGCGACGAGGAAGCTGCCGACAGCGAACCCAGCCGAGTCGCCGGCTGACGCGGGCTTCCAGGAGTTGCGGGCCGCGGTCCAGCCGAGCAGTCCGTCGGCGTCGAGCGCGGTCTGCAACGCCTGCCAGCCCTTCTGGACGTGCGGCAGGTAGCTCTGCTTGTCGAGCACACCCGCGTTGATCCCCGCCGCGATCGCGTAGGTGATCATCGCGGTGGCCGCCGAGTCCTTGCCCGTGGCGCCCCAGAAACCGTCGTGGCGTTGCAGGAGCTTGAGGGTTTTCAGGCTCTTGGCCAGCGTCTTCGCGTACTCGGCGCGGTACGGGTGGTCAGCCGGGAGCGCGAGCATCGCCTTCGCGAGGCCCTGCACGGCCCAGCCGTTCGTCTGCACGTTCAGGCTCCACAGGCCCGTGAACTCGTTGAACGTCCTTGCCTTCAAGGCTTTGTAGGACTTGAACGAGTAGTCGAGCATCGCCTTGTCGTTGTCGGCCAACGCGATTCGGGTGAACGACGGCAGCGCCATGGCCAGTGCGTCCGGCTGCCGCCAGTGGTTCCTCCCGTCCTTCACCTGGGCGCGCAGGTTGTCCCGCAACGGTTGCAGCACCTCGGGTTCCGGGTGGAAGAACGCCACGTCGAGGTACGGCTCACCGGTCGCCTGCGCGTCCGGGGCGAAGGGGTTCGCGGGGTCGATCGGCAGCAGGTAGGAGTTCGCCTGCACCCACGGCCACGTCTTGTGGTTGCTGATCCCGGTGGTGCGCACCTGGGCGAGGTTGCCGACGTGGAAGTTCGCGTTGGACCAGTTGTTCGCCGCCTGGTCCGTGCCGCGGTCGACCCAGGCCTGACTGGCCTTGATCATCGTGTCCGTCACGGCACAAGGTACGGCCTGCGCTCCGGTCGGAATTGCGGTGAGTGTCCCGGTCAAAACCAGAGCAAAAAGTGATGTGCGCAACCGCATGAGGGTGTTCCCTCTCATTTCCGCGGGCGGCGGCAGCGCACATCTTGACCGAATCAGCCCAGCGCGTCCAGGACCCCGTCGATTTCCTCGGCGAGGGTCACGTCCAGCGCGGTGATTCCTCCCTTGTAATGCGTGGACAGGCGAAATGTCAGTGTCTTGTAACGGATGTCGATGTCCGGGTGGTGGTTGTCGTTCTCCGCGATCTCCGCGATCCGGTTCACGACCATGATCGCTTTCGGGAAGCTCTCCAGCTCCACGGTCCGCACGAGCGCCGCGTCCTGGGCGCTCCAGTCGGGCAGCTTGGGCAGCACGTCGTTCAACTGATCGTCGCTCAACAGCTCGGCCATGTCCTGATCGTCCCATCACGTGACGTAAGCTGCGCGTTTACCACGGGAGTCCGGTGAAGCGCCGGGCTGAGAGGAGGGCTCGCAAGCCCTCGACCGTCCACCTGATCCGGGTCATACCGGCGTAGGGAGAGGTCTGATGAGAAGGATTTTTGCTGTTTGTGCTGCTCTCGTGCTGGCCGGGTGCTCGGCCGGGACGTCGACCGCACCGCAGTCGCACGAGGTCACGCTGGTCACCCACGACTCGTTCGCGGTGCAGCCGGAGGTGCTGGAGGAGTTCCAGAAGTCCTCGGGCATCACGGTGAAGCAGATCGCGAGCGGTGACGCCGGCGAGCTGACGAACAAGCTGGTGCTCACGAAGGCGAACCCGATCGGTGACATCGCGTTCGGCGTCGACTCGACGTTCGCGTCGCGGGCGTTGTCGGAGGGCGTGTTCGCGGAGTACGCCTCGCCGGAGGCGTCGAAGGGTGCCCAGCGGTACAAGGCCGACGACACGAACCGGCTGCAGGCCGTCGACGTCGGGGACGTGTGCCTCAACATCGACCCGGCCAAGCTCGGCGGCGTCGAACCCAAGTCGTACGACGACCTGGCCGACCCCCGCTTCAAGGACATGCTGGTCGTCGAGAACCCGGCCACGTCCTCGCCCGGTCTCGCGTTCCTGCTCGGCACGATCGCGAAGTACGGCGAGAACGGCTGGCAGGACTACTGGACCAGGCTCAAGGCCAACGGCGTCAAGGTCGTGAGCGGCTGGGAAGAGGCCTACAACCAGGAGTTCTCCGCCACCAAGGGCACGCGGCCGATCGTCGTGTCGTACGCGTCGTCGCCGTCGGCCGAGGGCGGCAAGACCAAGGCCGTGCTCGACACCTGCTACCGCCAGGTCGAGTACGCGGGCGTGCTCTCGGGCGCCAAGAACCCCGAGGACGCCAAGAAGGTGCTGGACTTCCTGCTGGGCGAGAAGTTCCAGGCGCAGGTGGCCGAGCAGATGTACGTGTACCCGTCACGTGAGGGCGTCGCGCTGCCCGAGTCGTGGGCCAAGGACGCTCCGTTGCCGTCTTCGCCGCAGTCGTTGCCGGCGGACAAGGTGAAGGACAACCGCGAGGCTTGGGTCGAGCAGTGGCGCAAGCTGGTGCAGGGCTGAGTTCGCGCACGGGCAAGGCACCGCGCCTGATTCCGGCGCGGTGGGGCTGGTCTGCGGCGGCGTTGCTGCCGCTGGCCTTCCTCGCCCTCTTCTTCGCCTGGCCCGTCCTCGCGATCGTCACCCTCGGCCTGCGCGAGGGCGGTGTCCTCGACGCCGCCCTCTCCACCGACACCTGGGAACTCGTCGGCTTCACCCTCGGCCAGGCCGCCGCCTCCACCGTCGTGGCGGTCGTCGCCGGCATGCCGCTCGCGTTCGTGCTGGCCCGCTGCCGGATCCGCGGGCTCGGCGTGATCCGGGCGGCCGTGATGGTGCCGTTCGTGCTGCCGACCGTGGTGGTGGGCCTGGCTTTCCGGACGTTCTGGCCGGACGGCGGGGTGCTGCCGATCGTGCTGGCCAACGCGTTCTTCAACGTGGCCGTGGTCGCGCGGACCGTCGGCGGGCTGTGGGCGCACACGGATCGTCGGGCCGAAGACGCGGCACGGGCTCTCGGGGCGTCACGGCCGCGTGCGTTCCTCTCGGTCGTGTTGCCCGCGTTGGCACCGGCGATCGGGTCGGCGGCGGCGGTCGTGTTCCTGTTCTGCGCCACCAGTTTCGGTGTGGTGCTGGTGCTCGGCGGGTCGCGGTTCCGGACCCTGGAGACCGAGATCTACCTGCGGACGGTCGAGTTGTTCGACCTGTCCGGGGCGGCGGCGTTGTCGTTGTTGCAGTTCGCGGCGGTGCTCGCGGTGCTGGTGCTCGGGGCGTTGGCCCGCAGGCGCCGGGAGACCGCGTTGGCGTTGCGCGGTCGCGAGGAGTTGGCTCGCAGGCCGTCCGGTGGCGAGTGGTACGTCGTCGGTGCCGCTTTCGCTGTGGTGGCTCTGTTGTTGCTGCCGGTGGTCGGGCTGATCACGCGGTCGCTGTCCACACGGGACGGTTGGAGCTTCGCCGGGTACGTGGCGTTGAACAGCCGGGGTGAGCGCGGCACGTTGGCGGTGACCGGGATCGACGCGGCGGTGAACTCGTTGCGCACGGCCTTCGACGCGACGCTGGTGGCGTTGGTGGTCGGGGTGTTCTCGGCGGTGGTGCTGGTCGGGTTGCGGCGGTCGGGGGCGCGGTTCGCCGAGGTGCTCGACACGGCGTTGATGCTGCCGCTCGGGGTGTCCGCGGTGACGGTCGGCTTCGGCTACCTGATCACGATGGACGCGCTGCCGGGCGACTTCCGCACCTCGCCGATGCTGGTGCCGCTGGCGCAGGCGTTGGTGGTGACGCCGTTGATCGTGCGGATGGTGCTGCCGGTGCTGCGGGCGGTCGACGAACGGCTGCGGCAGGCGGCGGCGACGTTGGGTGCCTCGCCCGCGCGGGTGTGGCGCGAGGTGGACCTGCCGCTGGTCGGCCGGTCTCTCGCAGCCGCGGCGGGGTTCGGGTACGTGGTGGCGTTGGGGGAGTTCGGGGCGACGAGTTTCCTCGCTCGACCGGACGCGCCGACGTTGCCGGTGGTGATCGCGCGGCTGATGTCGCGGCCGGGGGAGTTGAACAGCCAGATGGCCTACGCGGCGTGCGCGCTGCTGATGGTCGTGACGGTCGGGTGCGTGCTGCTGATCGAACGGCTGCGCGTGCCGAGCAGCGGGGAGTTCTGATGGCACTGGAACTGGACGCGATCACCGTCCGCTATGGACAGACGACGGCGGTGTCCGGCGTCTCGCTGGAGGTGGCGGACGGCGAGGTCGTGGCGCTGCTCGGGCCGTCGGGCTGCGGCAAGTCGACGTTGCTGCGCACGGTCGCGGGTCTGGAGAAGCCGTCTTCCGGTGCGGTGCGGTGGGATTCGGCCGACCTCGCGGGCGTTCCCGTGCACCGGCGCGAGTTCGGGCTGGTGTTCCAGGACGGGCAGCTGTTCCCGCACCGCACGGTCGCGGGCAACGTGGCGTTCGGCCTGCGCATGCAGAAGGTCGAACGCGAGGCGCGCGACAAGCGCGTGCTGTCGTTGCTGGAACTCGTCGGCCTCGAAGGTTATGCCGACCGCCGCGTGACGCAGCTGTCCGGCGGCGAACAGCAACGCGTCGCGCTGGCCCGCGCGTTGGCACCGTCACCCCGGTTGCTGCTGCTGGACGAACCGCTGTCGGCGCTGGACCGGGCGTTGCGCGAACAACTCGCCGTCGACCTGGCCCGGTTGCTGCGCGAGGCCGCGACCACGGCGCTGGTCGTGACGCACGACCACGACGAGGCCTTCACCCTGGCCGACCGCGTGGCGATCATGTCGCGCGGCCGCATCGTCCAGGTCGGCCCGCCGGCCGAGGTGTGGTCGTCACCGGTCGACGTGGAGACCGCGAAGTTCCTGGGCTGCAACAAGTTCGTGCCCGGCTCGTTCGTGGGGCTCGATGCCGGACGGGTCGGGCTGCGCGCCACGGCGTTGCGCGTGGACTCGAACGGCCCGCTGGAAGGCACGGTCGTCGAACGCGTGCACCGGCGCGACCACGTCCGGCTGCTCGTGGAGATCGACGGCGAGGAGTACGAGGCCGTCGGCCCGGTGTCCGTCGGCGACCGCGTGCGGCTCGCAATTGACTTGGACGGCGTCGCGCGAGTCGGGTAGTTGTTAGGCCCTATGGGACAACTCGGGGGACGCGTCGCGCTGGTCACCGGCGTGAGCAGGCGGCAGGGCATCGGCTACGCCATCGCGCAACGCCTGATCGGGCTGGGCGCTGAGGTGTTCGTGCAACACCACGTGGCGCACGACGCCGGACAGCCGTGGGGCGCCGACGACGTGGGCGAGGTGCTGGCGGACCTCGGCGTGCAGGGCCTGGGCGTGGACCTGGCGAGGCCGGACGCCCCGGCGGAGCTGATGGCGGCCGCGATCGAGGCGCACGGCCGGGTCGACGTGCTGGTGTGCAACCACGCCCGCTCCGGCGGCGACGGCTCGCTGGCCGAGATGGACGCGACCAAGCTCGACGAGCACTACGCCGTCAACACCCGCTCGTCGATCCTGCTCGCGCAAGCGTTTGCTCAGCAGTGGACCAGGACCGATGGCGGACGGATCGTGTTCATGACGTCCGGCCAGAACCTGGGCCCGATGCCCGGCGAGGTGGCCTACGCGGCCTCGAAGGGGGCGCTGGCGGCGATCGTGGCGACTTTGTCGTACGAACTGGCGGACCGGGGCATCACGGTCAACGCGGTGAACCCCGGGCCGACCGACACGGGCTGGGCGGGGTCGGAGCTCGTGGAGTTCGTGAACGAGCGGATGCCGGCGAAGCGCTGGGGCCTGCCGGACGACGCCGCCCGGTTGATCTCGTGGCTCTGCTCGCCCGACGGAGCGTGGATCACCGGTCAGGTGCTGAACAGCGAGGGCGGCTTCCGGCGGTGATCAGCCACGCGCCGGACGGGTACGAGTGCCCGTTCTGCTTCCCGCCGTGCGCGAGACGGGAGGCATGGCCGTGTCTGCTCGGCAGAGAACGGCGTTCGAGGCTGGGGACGAGGGCGGCCATGGCGCGTCCGCGTTCGTGATTCCAGCGCGCCCCAGGAACACGACCTGCTCGCTTGGCAAGGGCACGCGCTGACCGAAGACGACCGAGATGTCGCAGCTGAGGACCTCGCGTTCGCGGCGCCTCGCCCTCGTGCCCACAGCAACCCCGCCGGTCGCGGACACGTGGCGCTTCCCACGTGTCCGCCACCGGCGGTCAGTGCTGTGTCGGAGCGGGCGGAACGCCGAGCAAGCGTCGCCAAGCTGTCGACTGCTAGCTGTCCTTGGTGACCAGGCGGATCGCCGCGAGCCCAGTGCCGATCAACAGGTAGCACCCGGCGAGCACCGTGCTGTCGCCGATCTGGCCCCACGGGATCGGATCGCGCATCACGTCGACCAGCCCCGGGAAGCCCGTCGTGATCAGGAACGGGTGCAGCCAGTCGAGTGAGCTGAACTGCCCCAGCACCTGGAACACGATGATCGTCACCATCGTCGCCGCCTGCACCACGAGCGGGTGCTCGGTGGTGGCGGAGACGGCGAGGGCGACCGCGCCCACCGACACCATCTGGAACGTCACCAGCACCACGAACAACGCGATGCGGACCAGGCCCTCACCGGTGGACAACGTCGTGCCGGACAACGTCGCCATGCCGTCGGAGCCGAGGAACGCGGTGCCGGCGATGATGCCGACCACGGCCATCAGCGTGACGGCGAAGAGCGACATCGCGGCCAGGCCGAAGAGCTTCACGAACAGCAGCCGCACCCGTGACACCGGGGCGACGAGCAGGCCGCGCAACGTGCCGTGCTGGGCCTCGCCCGCCAGGCCGTCCGCCGCCCAGATCGACGCCACCAGCGGCAGCAACAGGTTGAGCGACAGGAACAACGTGAAGATCGGCACGACCAGGCCGTTGCCCTGGATGATCGCGGCGATGCCGGGGCCTCCGCCGCCGTCGTCGCCCGCGGTCCAGATGCCGAAGCTGATGATGATCGGCACGAGCATCAGGCCGAACAGCCCGATCAACGTGCGCGGGCGGCGCAGCATCCACCGCAACTCGGAACCGAACTGGCGCGTGATCACCGGCGTCCCCCGTCCAGGGTGTCCACTGCGGACATTCCGCGCTCGGCCTCCTCGGCCTCGGTGAGCCGCGCGAACAGCTCCTCGAGTCCCGTCTTCCACCGCGTGGCCTCGAAAACTCGGGCCTCACCGCGCACCAGCGTCTCGATCACCTGCGGCGCGCTCGTCCCCGCGAGCTCGACGCGCAGGCCGTCGCCCAGCGGGCGAGCGGAGATCTTGGCCTGGCGCAACGCGCTCAGCGCCTTCTCGACGTCCGGCGTGATGACCTGGAGCGCCGACCCGCCCGCCTGCAGCAGTTCGGTCAGTTCCCCTTGTGCCACCACGGTTCCGCGGTGCAACACGGCGACGTGCGTGCAGGTCGCCTCGACCTCGCTCAGCAGGTGGCTCGACACCACCACCGTGCTGCCGGCCGCGTGCAGGTCCGCGACGATCTTGCGGATCTCCCGCGTGCCGGCCGGGTCGAGGCCGTTGGTCGGCTCGTCGAGCACGACCAGCTTGCGCGGCACGAGCAACGCCGCGGCCAGGCCGAGACGTTGCTTCATGCCGAGCGAGTACCCCCGGTACCTGCGGTGGGCCGCCTGGGCGAGCCCGACGCGTTCGATCGCGTCCTCGACCGCCTGCTTGATCTCCTTGCGCGGCAGCAGAGGTTCGAACGCGGCACACCTGACGAGGTTCTCCCGCCCGCTGAGGAACGGGTGGAACCCCGGACCCTCGACCAGCGCGCCCACGTGCGGCAGCGACTGCTCGGCACCATCCGGCAGCGGCCGGCCGAGCAGTTCGATCTCCCCCTGCGTGGGGCGGACCAACCCGAGCAGCATCCGGATCGTGGTCGTCTTGCCGGACCCGTTGGGGCCCAGCATGCCGAGCACGGCTCCTTCCGGCACCTCGAGGTCGACGCGGTCCACGGCGACCGTGCTCCCGTACTCCTTGCGCAGACCCTTGGTCCGCGCGGCGACAGCGGTCTTGGCAGGCGCTGTCACCGGCGCGCTGGTCGAGGTGGTCACTTCACCTGTCCGATCGTGTCGAACAGGACCTGCTCGGGAACGGCACCCGCGACCACGCGGCCGTCGTCCGCGATCAGGATCGTCGCGACCTTCGTGTTGAAGATCTGACCGCTGCCCCAGGCACCGCTGACCTTCTTCGTGAACTTGTCGACCAGGCCCTGCGCCTCAGCAGGCACCTGGGTCATGGCCTCGGCCGGAATGCGCGCACCGACGACCGTGTCCCAGCCCGTCCCGAAGATCTGCGGGTCCTTGCCCTGCAACGCCTGCTCGATGCCCAGTTCGGGCTTCTCGCCCCGGCGCTCTTCCTTCGCTTCAGGCGTGGTGACCTTGGCGTTGGCGGGCGGCGTGAACTCGAACAGCTTCGAGTCCTGCGGGCCGACGTTGATCTCGCTGAAGCCGACCGTGCCCGCGGGCTCGGCCGTGCCGTTGGTGAGCACCTGAACGCGCAACGGCATCTTCAGCTCCGAGTCGACGGCGATCCGCACCTCGCGGATCAGCGTCTTCTCGGTGGCCTTCGGGGTCAGCACCAACTCGTAGGCGGCACGGTTCGCGACTCGCGCGGTGCCGTCGACGGTGATGTCGCTGAACTCCTTGGTCATGCCGACGACCTGCTTGGCCGCCTCGGCCGGGTTGACCGACTCGGACTTGTCCTCGGAAGGCCGCGGCTGGTCGGCCTTGTGCTCGGACTTCGTGACCTCGTTGTCGGCGGAGTTCCACGACCAGGTGGTCGTGCCGTCGTCGACGATGGTCTGCTCGGACTGGCCGTTCGGCAGGGCGGCGCGGAACTTGCCGTTGCCGTCCGTCCAGATCCGCGCGCTGTGCTTGCCGTCGGCGAGCTGCGGGATCTCGGCGATCGACGGGAGACCGAGCTTGTTGTCGACCTCCACGGTGCCGCCGAACGCACCGGGCTTGCTCGTGAGCACCTGCTCGACGAGCGACTCGGCGGACACGTCGGGCAGGGTGGGCGGCTGGCCCGCACCCGCCGGCATGGCGAGCAGGCTCAGGCCTGCCGCACCGGTGAGCACACCGGCCGCCGCAGCGGCCAGGGTCACCTTTCGCTTGTTCATCAGTGGTTCCCCTCCTCCAAGGGCTTGTACTCATAGCTTGGTGGTGGGTTGCTGAGATGGTGCTGAGACTACGCCTACCTGCGCTTATGTGCCTGCCGCACGACGTTTTCTGAGAGTCGGCTGAGATCTTGCGGGCAGCTGAGAGTCCGGCGCGGCATGCTGTGACCCGTGAAGCCTCGTGTGCTGGTCGTGGACGACGAAGTCGGCGTGCGCCGGGCGTTGGAGCGCGGGCTCTCGGCCGAGGGCATGGAGGTCGTCACGGCCTCCGACGGGCCCACGGCGTTGCGAGTGGCGCTGACCGGAGCGTTCGACGTCGTGCTGCTGGACATCATGCTGCCGGGTCTGTCGGGGTACCGCGTGCTGCAACGCATGCGGGCCGACGGGGTGCGGACTCCGGTGCTGATGGTGTCGGCGAAGGACGGTGAGATCGACCAGGCGGACGGCCTCGACCTCGGCGCCGACGGGTACCTGGTCAAGCCGTTCAGCTTCGTCGTGCTGGTCGCGCAGGTCAGGGCGTTGCTGCGCCGCGGGGGAGGCGCGCGCCGCAAGCTCACGCTCGGCAGCCTGGTGATCGATCGCGGGTTGCGCGAGGTCAGCTGGGGCGGGCAGGACGTGTCGCTGTCGCCGCGCGAGTACGCCGTGCTCGACGTGCTGGCGTCCCGCGCCGGGTCCGTGGTGACCAAGGACGAACTGCTGCGCACGGTGTGGGGGGACGAGCAGGCCGCGACGCGCAACGCCGTCGAGGTCTACGTCGGGTACCTGCGGCGCAAGCTGGAGGCCGTCGGCGCCGGTGAGGTCGTGCGGACGATCCGCGGCCACGGGTACATCGCGTCCACTCCGGACCTCGACAACGCGCTGGGCAACAAGTGACCCCTGGCTGGTGGTTGCGGCGCACCCTGCGTTTTCGCATCACCGTGGTGGCCACGGGGGTGGCGCTGCTGTGCCTGCTCGCGTTCACCAGCATCGCGCCCGCGCTGATCGGGCTGATCCAGATCACCGCGGTGGACCAGGAACTGGAGAAGGCCCCGCCGCGCGTGCTCGACGTCGCCGGGGTGCCGGTGGACGGCGGGCCGCCGCTTCCGTTGACGGCGCAGGACATCCGGTCGCTGAAGTCCGGCGAACCCGTGCTGCGCATGGAGGGCCAGTCGGCGCTGCGGTTCCGCGGGCAGGTGGTGTTCGGCGGGGACGGGACGCCGCGGCTGGAGGTGTACGGCAGCACGTTGCTCGGGTACGGGAGCGCGAACACGCTCGGCACGCGCTGGCTCGCCGTCGCCGCGGTCCTGGTGGCCGGGCTGGTGGGGATCGCGACCTGGATCGCGGTGCGGTCGTCGTTGCGGCCGGTCGAACGGATGCGGGTCGCGGCGGGGGAGTTGCCGCACGGCGAACGGTTGCCGGTGCCGCCGTCCCGCGACGAACTGCAGGCGTTGGCCGAGGCGCTGAACGCTCTGCTGGCCCGGCGCGACGACGCCTCGGACCGGTTGCGACGCTTCACCGGGGACGCGGCGCACGAGCTGCGGTCACCGGTCGCGTCGGTGCGGGCGCAGGCGGAGGTCGCCGTCGCGCACCCCGATCCGGACTTCTCGATCGAGGTGCTGGAGTCCGTGGTCGAGGAGTCGATCAGGCTCAGCGCGCTGGTGGACTCGTTGCTGATCCTCGCCCGCGCGGACACCGGGGCACCGCCGCGCGCCGAGGCCGTCGACCTGGTGCTGGAGGCCGAGGCCGCGATCTCCCGGCTGGACGCGGAACTGCTGGTGCGGCTGAACGCGCCGCCGTCGGCGTGCCTGGTGTCGGCGGCGCGGTCCGAGGTCGAGCTGGTGCTGGACAACCTGCTGCGCAACGCCGCCCGGTACGCGTACTCGACGATCACCGTGACGCTCGTGCCGGTCGGCCGGGACGTGCGGCTGATCGTGGACGACGACGGGCACGGCATCCCGGTGGAGCACCGGACGAAGGTGTTCGACCGCTTCTACCGGGTGGACGAGGACCGCGGCCGCCGGACCGGTGGCTTCGGCCTCGGGCTCGCGTTGGTGGCGCACCTCGTGCAACGGCGCGGCGGGTCCGTGCTGGCCGCCGAGTCGCCCGCCGGTGGTGCGCGTTTGGAGATCCGCTGGCCGTCCTGGTAGCAAGCTCTGGTGCCAGAGTTGCGAGCGTCGGCACTGGTCGACGCGCCCGTTGCCGCCGTTGCCGGTGCCCTGCTCGACACCTCGCTGCTCGCGGGGTTCGGCGTGCGGGTGCGGGGACCGTTGCTGTGCCTGGGAGATGAGCTCGTCGGGCCGTTCGGTGTCCGGTTGGTGGTGACCCGCGCGGATCTGTCCGGTGTGTCCGCTGCCGGGGACTTCCTGGAGCTGCACACGGATCTCGTCGTGACCGGGGCCGGGACGATGGTGGTCGACCGGGTCTCGTGGAAGGCCGTCGGCGGGGTCGTCGGGCGGTTCGCGGACGTGACGGTCGGGCGCGGGATGGCGTTGCGGGTGCTGCAGAAGCGGTCCGCGTTGCTGGCCGCCCGGTGCGCGGACCTGGTGTCCGCCCGAGTCGTGGTCGGGGCGGCGATCGTCCGGGATGGACGGATGCTGGCGCAGCAGCGGTCGTTTCCCGTTGACACGGCGGGGAAGTGGGAACTGCCCGGCGGCCGGGTCGAGGCCGGTGAGAAGCCTTCCGACGCTTTGGTGCGCGAATGCCTGGAGGAGCTCGGGGCTACGGTCGTGGTGGGCGAGCAGGTCGGGCCGGACGTGCCGTTGAAGCGCGATCTCGTGCTGCGGATCTTCGCCGCGGAGCTCGCCGACGGTGAGCCGGAAGCGTTGGAGCACAACGCTGTCCGGTGGTTCACCGCCGACGAGCTGCCCGCCGTGGACTGGCTGCCCGCGGATCGCGTGCTGGTGCCCGCCCTTCAGGCTCTCCTCAACTGAGACCGGACAACCTCAGCGCCGCGGTCAGCCGGTGCTGGGCGCGGTCCTGGGCCCGTTCCGCACCGGCCTTCCGGATCCGGTCCAGTTCGGCGGGGTCGCCCAGCAACGCCAGCGTGCGGTCGCGCACCGGTCGCAGCTCCTCGATCACGGCCTCCGCCACGTCGTTCTTCAGCTCGGAGAACCTGCTCGTGTAGTCCTCGGGCTCCTTGCCGGTGCAGGAGGCCAGGATCTCGGTCAGGTTCGCGACGCCCTCGGTCGACGTCACGGCCCGGCGCACCTTGCGCCGCACCAGGTCCGGGTCGTCGAGCACGAACACCACGCCCGCGGAGTTCTGCGCCGACTTGTCCATCTTGCGCGCGGGGTCCGAGAGGTCCTTGATGCGCGCCCCGACCTTCGGCACCACCGCCGTGGGCACGATGAACGCGTCCCCGTAGGCGTGGTTGAACCGGCGCGCCAACGCCCGCGCCAGCTCGACGTGCTGGAGCTGGTCCTCGCCGACCGGCACCTCGGCCGTGCCCTGCAACAGGATGTCCGCGGCCATCAGCACCGGATAGGTCAGCAGGCTGAGCCGCACCGACTCGCGGCCGAGCGACTTCTCCTTGAACTGGATCATCCGCGCGGCCTCGCCGTAGGTGCAGGTGCACTCCAGAACCCAGTTCAGGGCCCCCAACTCGCGGATGAGGTCGCTCTGCACGCACACGCTCGCGGGGTCGATGCCGGACGCGACGAGCACGGCCAGCTGCTCGCGCGTCATGGATCGCAGGCGTTGCGGGTTGTGCGACGACGTCATCGCGTGCAGGTCGCTGATGAAGTACACGTCCTCGTCGGTGCCCTCGGTCGCCCACGTGCGGAGCGCCCCGAGGTAGTTGCCGAGGTGCACCTGGCCGGAGGGCGTGATGGCGGAGAGGCGGATCATGATGTTGGTCCTTCCCTTGGGTTTCGGTGACCTGCCCCGGGACTGACCGCATGAAAAAGGCCGCCCGTCGGGGCGGCCTGCGTCTCTTACGAGCGCGCGTCTACTCCGGCCGCCTGAAAGCGGCCCACCAGAAGGCGTTCAGAGTGCGCACGATGCCCAGTATAGGGCTACCGTCGAAGGATGTTCATCGTGCTGCTGAAGTATTCCGCGCCACTGGAACAGATCGACTACGCCCTCCCCGACCACCGAGCGTGGGTCGAGAAGCAGTACGAGCGGGGACTGTTCCTCGCCTCGGGGCGTCAGGTGCCGAGGACGGGCGGCGTGATCATCACGCGCCCCATGCCCCGGGGCAAGCTCGAAGCGCTGCTCGCGACGGACCCGTGGGCGGAGCAGAAGCTCGTGAAGTACGAGATCTGCGAGTTCGAGGCGACTCGGACGGCGCCGGAGCTGTTGAAGCTGAACGAGGCCGTGCTCCAGCACTAGGTCTGGTTCTCGATCCACTCGATGGCCTTGGTGAGCGCGTCGTCCGTGGACACGTGCGGGGCTATCGGGGCGTTGCCGTACGTCCTGCCAGTGCGGTCGGCCATGACCGCGGTGGTGATGGCGAGCCGCGCGCCGTTCTTGAGTTGATAGGTCTGGTTCGCCGTCGCGAAGCCGGCGGTGGGCGCGCCAAACGAGCGCGTGTTGTGCGCGCCCAGGAACGAGACCAGCACCGCCTCGCCGGAACTGGCGGTCTTGCCGTCGACGAGCACCGCCACGGGGCCGTGCTGCGCGGGCGGGACCCGGTGCCAGCGGTACGAGCGCGTGCCGCCGCTGTAGAGGTGCCTGCGCCTGACGCCCCAGCCGGTCTCGCCGTGCGGGCCGACGAACCTGCCGCGCTCGCCCTCGCCCAGCAGCGGGGCCACGACCGTGAGCATCGGGTGCATCGCGCCGCCGCGGTTGCCGCGCAGGTCCACGATCCACCCGATCGGGTGCGCCGCGATGAGGGCGCGCATCAGCTTGAGGCCCTCGGTGACGTAGGTGTGGCCGTGGCTCGCGTGGATCTCGGGGAGACGCACGACAGCGGTCGTTCCGGTCACCTGACCGGTCGGCACGACGGGCGGTGGCGGTGAGGCCACGCGCTCGGCCGTGATCAGGTGGGTGTGCGGGTTGCCGAGGGCCGCGATCACGTGCCGGATCGCCTCGTCGGCGTTCTCGGCGGCGTGAGCTTGAGCACGTAAGGCGGCCCAGTCGGCTCTCGCGCTCTCGATCGAGTGGCGCTGGAGGAGGTCGAGAGCCTCGTCGACGTGTGCCAGGGCCTCAGGTCTCACGCGGCCTTCTTGAGGGCCTTCTTGGCTGCCTTCGCCGCCTTCTTGGCGGCCTTCTTGCGGGCCTTGTCACGTTCCTTGAGCAGGAACGGGACCGGACAGCGCTTGCACTGGGGTTTCGAACGGCAGCACTTCTTCTTGAGCTTTTTACCCACTGGTTGAACTCCACTCCGACACGTATCGCTAGAGTAGGTGAGGCTCAGTTCACTGGCAGTGTTGTGTGGTAATGGCGACGCAGCCGGTAGTATGAGCAACGGCCCTGCGCATCGAAGTGTCCGGCGCGAGCCCCTCCAACGCCTTCGAAGCTCTAGGAGTTCTGCGTGCCCACGGCCACCGCGTCTGCCCTTCAGACGCGCACTGACCTGCGAAATGTCGCGATCGTCGCGCACGTCGACCACGGTAAGACGACCTTGGTCGACGCCATGCTGCGCCAGTCCGGCGCCTTCTCCGCGCGTGCCGAGCTCGTCGACCGGGTCATGGACTCGGGCGAGCTCGAGCGCGAGAAGGGCATCACGATCCTCGCCAAGAACACGGCTGTGCGCAGGCACACGCCGGACGGCGACGTGATCATCAACGTCGTCGACACCCCCGGCCACGCCGACTTCGGTGGCGAGGTCGAGCGCGCGCTGTCCATGGTCGACGGTGTCGTCCTGCTCGTCGACGCGTCCGAGGGCCCGCTGCCCCAGACGCGCTTCGTGCTGCGCAAGACCCTCGCCGCCGGCCTTCCGGTGATCCTGCTGGTCAACAAGGTCGACCGCCCCGACGCCCGGATCTCCGAGGTCGTCGAGGAGGCCCACGACCTGCTGCTCGACCTGGCGACCGAGGTCGGCGCCGACGAGTCCGTCCTGGACCTGCCGGTCGTCTACGCCTCCGCGCGCGCCGGTCGTGCGTCGCTCACCCAGCCCGAGGACGGCGGCCTGCCGGACGAGGAGAACCTCGACACCCTGTTCCAGGTGCTGCTCGAGCACATCCCGGCCCCCGAGGTCGACGTCGACGGCCCGCTGCAGGCGCTCGTCACGAACCTCGACGCGTCGACGTTCCTCGGCCGCATCGCGCTGTGCCGCATCCACCAGGGCACCCTGCGCAAGGGCGAGACCGTGGCGTGGTGCCGCGAGGACGGCGAGCCCGTCAAGGTCCGCATCACCGAACTCCTCATCACCGAGGCCCTCGACCGCCAGCCGGCCGAGTTCGCCCGCGCGGGTGACCTGGTCGCCATCGCCGGCATCCCGGACATCACGATCGGCGACACCCTCGCCGACGCCGAGGCCCCGGTCGCGCTGCCCCGCATCACCGTCGACCAGCCGGCCATCTCGATGACCGTCGGTGTGAACACCTCGCCGCTGGCGGGCCGCAACGGCGGCACCAAGCTCACCGCCCGCGTGCTCAAGGCCCGCCTCGACGCCGAACTCGTCGGCAACGTGTCGGTCAAGGTCCTCCCGACCGAGCGCCCGGACACCTGGGAGGTGCAGGGCCGAGGCGAACTCGCCCTCGCCATCCTGGTCGAGCAGATGCGCCGCGAGGGCTTCGAGCTCACCGTCGGCAAGCCCCAGGTGGTCACGCACACCGTCGACGGCAAGATCCACGAGCCGTTCGAGCGCCTGTCCGTCGACTGCCCCGAGGAGCACCTCGGCGCCGTCACCCAGCTCCTGGCGAACCGCAAGGGCCGCATGGAGAACATGTCGGGCCACGGCACGGGCCGCATCAAGCTCGACTACGTGGTCCCGTCGCGGGGCCTCATCGGCTTCCGCACCGAGTTCCTCACCGAGACCCGCGGCACCGGCATCGCCAACGCCGTCTCCGAGGGCTACGGCCCGTGGGCGGGCGAGATCCGCACCCGCCACAACGGCTCCCTGGTGGCCGACCGCACCGGCTCCATCACCGCGTACGCGATGATCCAGCTGGCCGACCGAGGCACCTTCTTCGTGGAGCCCGGCGCCGACGCCTACGAGGGCATGGTCGTGGGCGAGAACCCGCGCGCCGAGGACCTGGACGTCAACATCACCCGCGAGAAGAAGCTCACCAACATGCGCTCCTCCACCGCGGACGTGATGGAAACCCTGGCCCGCCCCCGCAAGCTCTCGCTCGAGGAGGCCCTCGAGTTCTGCGCCTTCGACGAGTGCGTGGAGGTGGCCCCCGAGGTCATCCGCGTCCGCAAGGTGATCCTGGACGCGAACCTGCGGGGCCGCGAGCGCTCGCGCCTCAAGAACCGCGTCTGACCGCACCACCGCTGACCGCACGAAGGGCGGCAGGACCCACCAGGGTTCTGCCGCCCTTCGGCGTTCGTGGGGAACGAGGGGGAGACGGGGCCAGATGGGCGGGTGAGGTGGCAGAGCGTTCGGTAGCCGAGCGACGGGCAGCCAAGAGCTAAGTGACCAATGGCTTGAGGAGAACGAAGCCGCAGGACAGGCCGAATGAGCGCGAGCATCGCGATGGCGCAGCCGAGCCCACCCAAGACCCAACGGCAAAGCCGGAGGCGAGGCGTCCTTCTTGGCTGAAGACAACGCGCGCCCGAGCTACGCGAAGCCGAAGGCGAGCCCGTCAGTCGTGGCGAAACCGTCCAGCCGGTATCGGTGACGTGCGGTGTCGACGCAACCACGTACGTGTGGGATTGGGGCTTGACTTTGGGTGCGAGGTGCTACCACTCGTGGCTCGGCCGGGCGCTTTTCAGCCCGGCCCTTTCCGGCCGACCAGCGCCTCGCAAGGGCCCCGAAGTCAAGCCCCAATCCCTATCGTCGCGAAGCGGCGATGTCGAAACCAAAGCTCGTCCAGGTCTGCACGACCACGCTGGAACGCAACCCCACCCCGCCCACCCGCGTCCAACCAAGTGAGGCGACAACTGACGCCACGAGTGGCAAGGGTGACAAAACCTGGGTTGCCCGAACACCACCACACCCCTTCTGGCAATGTGAGGACCATGAGGCGACTCGGGGGAGTGCTAGCCGCCGCAGTGCTGTGCACAACAGCCGCGGCGTGCACGAACGCGCCCCCTCCCCCTCTGGTCCCCAAGTCCGAGGCCCCGGTCATCACCACGACGGGCCCGAAGGTGACCGAGATAGTCGTGGGCGTGGACGACGTGGCAGGCGGCTACAACCCGCACTCCCTGGCGGCCCAGAGCCCCATCACCACCGCGCTGAGCTCACTCCTGCTCCCATCCCCGTTCCGGCCGGGCAACGACGGCGCCCCGCAGCTGGACCGCAACCTGATGGTGAGCGCCAAGGTCACCAAGGCCGAACCGTTCACGGTCACCTACACGATCCGCAAGGACGCCAGCTGGTCGGACAGCGCACCGATCGCCGCCGAGGACTTCTACTACCTCTGGCAGCGTATGCGCGCCGAACCGGGCGTCGTGGATCCGGCCGGTTACAGGCTCATCAACAACATCAGCGCCCGGGAGGGCGGCAAGGTCGTCGAGGTCGCCTTCGGGAAGCCGTTCCCGGGCTGGCGGAGCCTGTTCTCGAACCTCCTGCCGGCCCACCTCCTCAAGGACGCCCCGGGCACGTGGTCGAACGTGCTCTCCAGCAACTTCCCGGCCACCGCGGGCCCGTTCCAGGTGCGCAGCCTCGACGAACCACGAGGCGAAGTCGTGCTCGAACGCAGCGACCGGTACTGGGAGGTGCCGACGACGCTCGACCGGGTCGTGATTCGTCGTGCCACGCACAGTCAGATGGCCGAGTCACTGTCCAAAGGCGACAATCAGGCCGCACTGCTGAGGGCTGACGCGTCGGACGTGAACCTGCTGAAGACCATCGAGCAGGTCACCACGCAACCCGTGCCGCGCAACGAGGTCGTGCAGGTGCTGCTCCGGCCGGGCAGCGCGCAGCTCAAAGACGTCAAGATGCGGAAGGCGATTCTCGCCGCGCTCGATCGGGAGGCGCTGATCGCGTCCGGCACGCAGAGCGGGCCCAGTGCCTCGTTCCGCGCCGACTCCTACGTCGTGCCGCCCAGCCGTGCGGGGTACACGAAGACGATCAACGCGAACACGCTCGACGCGGCGCTGAGCGATCAGTTGCTGACCGAGTCCGGGTTCGTGAAGTCCGGCACCGAGTGGCAGAAGGACGGCAAGCCGCTCAAGCTGAGGATCGCCGCGCCGGAGAAGACCGAGCCGTACGTGAGCCTCGCGAACCGGATCAAAGTGCAACTGAAGGACCGCGGGGTTGACTCCGAGGTCGTCACGCCGACCGCCGAGGACCTCTTCAGCAAGGAACTGGTCGAGCAGAACGTCGACATCGCTGTCGTGCCGCGCGTCGACGCCGGTGACTCGGCGGCGGCGCTCGCGAGCGAGTTCGGGTGCGTCGGGGACGCGCCGGACGGTGCGACGCCGAGTCCGCTCAACCCCGCCGGGTTCTGCGACCTGGCGATCCAGGCCGACATCGACGCCGCGCTGAACGGCAAGGCGTTGCTCTCCGACGTGCTGGCCCGGGTCGAGCCGTTGATCGGGGCTCAGGCGGTGTCGGTGCCGCTGTTCCAGGTGGTCGATCTGCTCGGAGTTCTGCCCACGATGGTTTCGGGAGTCGGAACCGGGGCACCCCTCGCGGGCGTGCTCAGCGGTGCACCCGAATGGCGGCGCCTCGACAAGTAGTCGGGGGGCCGGAAATCGTTTGCGCGGGCTGTTCAACCGTTGCTACGTTCGGCCGTTCTCGTTGACAGAATTTCTGGCGCCCGGTCAACGAACGCACGCGCCCGGTAATCGGGCCATTGCGCCGCGCTACAACCTGTTTCCATTGGGTCACGATCGCCCTCCCAGGTAGTGACCACCGCCTCAGCGGGTTCTTACCGTGCTGCCCACGATGTGCCGGTTCGGGGCGCGTATGGCACATCACGGTTATGGGCGTGCAAGCCGACCAGGCCACGCCGCCCAGTGCTAGGAGGGCACGTGTCGATGAGGAGAACCAAAGCACTGCCGGCGATCGCGCTGGTGGCCAGCGCGTCTCTCGTGCTGGGTGCCTGCGGTGGCGGCGGCGGTGGCAGCAGCGACGCCAACGGTGGCGACGCCACCATCGCGGAGATGGCTGTCGCACGCGGTGAGTCCGGGGACGGGTACACCGCGCCGGACACCAAGCAGAGCGACCAGATCGTCGTCTCTACGGACAAAGCGTTCACGTCGTACAACAACGCGACCGAGGACGCCAACCAGTCCTACAACACGTTCGCGCTGGTTCTCGCACAGCCGGGTGCGCACATCCTGAACGGCAACAACAAGTACAGCCTCAACAAGGACGTCATGGAGAGCGTCGAGGTCACCTCGCAGTCTCCGCAGGTCGTCACCTGGAAGATCAAGAAGGGCGTTGCCTGGTCCGACGGCGAGGCCTGGGACTGCGACGACTTCTACATGGCGTGGTTCACCCAGAGCGACTCGGCCAAGAAGGCCGACGCCAGCAAGTTCTTCAAGGCGGCCGGCACCACCGGGTACAACCTGATGACCGGTGAGTGCAAGGACGACCAGACGTTCGTCGGCTCCTTCGAGTCGCCGTACCCGGACTACATCGGCCTGTTCAACAACGACGTTCTCCCCGCGCACATCCTGGAGAAGAACGCCGGCATCGCCGACATCACCAAGCTCAACAAGGCTTCCGATCCCGCCGAAATCCAGAAGGCTGCTGACTTCTGGAACGAGAAGTGGAACGGCTTCACGAAGGACCTCATGCCGGGCGCCGGCCCGTACATGCTGACCGCCTTCGAGCCGAACCAGTCGGTCACGCTCGAGCGCAACCCGAAGTGGGCCGGCAAGCCCGGTGGCCCCGCCAAGATCATCCTGAAGGCGGTGCCGGACCCGGTCGCGCAGGCGCAGGCGCTGGAGAACGGTGAGGTCGCCGTCAACTCCATGGCCCAGCCCGACGCGAACGCCGCGACGAAGCTGAAGGGCCTGAGCGCCCAGGGCATCACGTTCGGCGCGGGCCCCGGCCTGTCGTTCGAGCACCTGGACATCCAGTTCAAGAACCCGGTGCTGGCCAAGGAAGAGATCCGCAAGGCGTTCTTCATGTGCGTCAAGCGCCAGGACATCATCGACAAGCTGGTCACCGAGGTCCAGGCCGACGCGAAGCCGCTCGGCAGCCTGATCTTCTTCCCGAAGGACGAGGGCTACAAGGACGTCTACGCCGACAAGGCCAAGGGTGACCCGGCCGAGGCGAAGAAGATCCTCACCGACGCCGGCTGGGCGCAGGGTGCGGACGGCGTGTTCGCGAAGGACGGCGTGCGTGCCTCCTTCCGGATCAGCCACACCGACATCCCGCGGCGCAAGCAGACCGTCGAGCTGATCCAGGGCCAGTGCAAGGAAGCCGGCATCGAGGTCAAGGACGACACCGACCCGAACTTCCTCGACGAGCGCGTCTCGCAGGGTGACTACGACGTCGCGCTGTTCGCGTGGTCCGGTGGCCCGCTGAAGAGCGACAAGAAGTCGATCTACGAGACCGGCGGTGGCCAGAACTGGCAGAACCTGAGCGTCCCGGCTGCTGACGCCGCCATGAAGGAGGCCGTCTCGCAGACGTCGATCTCCGAGTCGCTCAAGTTCTTCGCCAAGGCCGATGAGGAGATCGCGAACGCCTACGGTTCGCTTCCGCTCTTCCAGATGCCGAACATGTGGGCCTTCAAGGAGCTCGACCGCGTGTACTTCCAGAGCTACTACGGCGCGCTGTGGAACGCCAACGAGTGGCAGACCAAGTAATCGCCATAGCTGAAGTGCGCAACGCCTGACCGGGCGGGGCCGGACCACGAGTCCGGCCCCGCCCGAGCCGGGTTGCCCCCTAGGAGCCCGCCCGTGATCCGCTACATCATCCGGCGCCTGCTGATCTCGATACCCATCCTGCTGATCGGCAGCTTCGCCTGTTACGTCCTCGTCGCCACCGCCGGAAACCCCTTGGCGGAGATGCGATTCCGGCCCGGCGTCACCGAAGCCGACCTCAAGGCGGCCGAGGTCGCCCTCGGCTTGGACCAGCCCGTCGTCATCCGCTACTGGAACTGGCTCACCGACTTCCTGTCCGGTGACTGGGGCCAGAGCATCGCCCTCGGTCAGGCCAAGACCGCCGTCTTCCCCGCCGTCACCGACGCGCTGTGGACCACCGGCCGCCTCGTCATCGGCGCCGAACTCCTCGCGCTCACACTGGGTGTCTCGGTCGGCGTGCTCGCCGCCGTGCGCCAGTACTCGATCTTCGACTACCTCGCCACCAGCACCGCGTTCCTCATGTTCTCGATGCCGATCTTCTGCGTCGCGGTCATCGTGAAGAACTACGGCATCCAGTTCAACAACGTCCTGGAGTCGATGGGGCTGGACCGCTGGCTCACCACCGCGGGCCCGCGGCCGGGTGGCTTCAGCGGCAGCTTCGGCGAAGTGATCTTCAAGTACACCGGCACGTTCCTGCTGCCGACGGTCGCGCTGATGCTGATCAGCTTCGCCGCCTACAGCCGGTTCGAACGCGCCTCCATGCTGGAGATCCTGCACTCGGACTTCGTGCGCACCGCGCGGGCGAAGGGCATCTCGCAGAGCCGCGTGATCTTCCGGCACGCGTTCCGCAACGCCCTGATCCCCGTGTCGACGCTGTTCTCGCTGAACTTCGGTGCCGTGCTGTCCGGCGCGATCATCACCGAGACCGTGTTCGGCTGGGCCGGCATGGGCACGCTGCTGGTCAACTCCGTGCGGCAGTTCGACCCGCCCATGCTGATGGGCTGGCTCGCGGTCACGGCCACCCTGATCGTGCTGTTCAACCTGATCGCCGACGTCGTGTACGGCATCCTCGACCCTAGGATTCGCCTTGGCTAACATCAACTTGGCGTCCGAGGGCGGCGTGGTGAACAGCGCTCCCCAGTCCGACTCCCACGAGTTCGACGCCACCAAGACCCGCACGCAGGGCCAGTTGGTCATGCGGCGTTTCCTGCGCCACCGGCTCGCCATGGTGAGCCTCGGCGTCTTCGTCTTCCTCGTGCTGTTCGCGTTCCTCGGACCGTTCATCTGGACGTTCGACTACGAGGACGTGAGCAGCAAGTCCTACCAGCCGATGAGCGGCACGCACCCGCTCGGCACCACCCAGGTCGGCAAGGACATGCTCGCGCTTCTCATGCGCGGCACCGGTTATTCGCTGCAGATCGCGTTGATCGTGGCCGCGCTGGCGACGGCGATCGGCGTGACGTTCGGCGCGCTCGCCGGTTATCTGCGCGGCTTCGTCGACACGGCGCTGATGCGCCTCGTCGACCTGCTGCTGATCATCCCCCAGATCGCGGTCGCCGCGATCGTCGTCAAGGGGTTCTCGGGCAGCTGGTACGTCGTCGCGCTCGTGCTCGCCGCGTTCGCCTGGATGTCGATCGCCCGCATCACCCGGGGTGAGACGCTTTCCTTGGCACAGCGGGAGTTCATCGAGGCCGCCCGCGCGTGCGGCGCCTCGACGCCGCGGATCATCTTCAAGCACCTCGTGCCGAACATGATCGGCAGCATCACCGTCAACGCCACGCTCGCGATCGCCGCCGCGGTGCTCACCGAGGCCGCGTTGTCGTTCCTGGGACTGGGAGTCCAGCCCCCGGACACCTCGCTCGGCGTGATCGTGCTGGAGAACTACGGGCAGTTCATGAACCGGCCGTGGCTCTTCTGGGGTCCGTTCATCGTGCTCGTGTCGCTCTCCCTGGCCGTCAACTTCATCGGTGACGGCCTGCGCGACGCGTTCGACCCGAGGCAGACGAAGGTGCGTGCCTGATGAGTGTTTCCGAACTGACGGAGGACTTCCTGCCCTCCAACACCACCGCGCCGCTGCTCTCGGTCAAGGACCTCAGCGTCACCTTCCCGACCGACGACGGCGACGTCCGCGCCGTGCGCAACGTCTCGTTCGACCTCAACGCGGGCGACGTGCTGGGCATCGTCGGCGAGTCGGGCTCCGGCAAGTCGGTGTCCTCCATGGCGATCATGGGCCTGCTGCCCAAGAACGCCGTCATCGAAGGCTCGATCCGCTACCGCGGTGAGGAGCTGAACGGCCGCACCTACAAGCAGATGCAGCCGTTCCGCAGCAAGCACATCTCGATGATCTTCCAGGACCCGATGACGTCGCTGAACCCCGTCTACACCGTGGGGTGGCAGCTCGCCGAGACCTACCGCGCGCACCACGACGTGTCGAAGAAGGCGGCGTGGGCCAAGGCGGTCGAGGCGCTCGAACTCGTCGGCATCCCGCAGCCGGACAAGCGCGCGGCCCAGTACCCGCACGAGTTCTCCGGCGGCATGCGGCAGCGCGTGGTCATCGCGATGGCGATCATCAACGACCCCAGCGTGATCATCGCCGACGAGCCGACCACCGCGCTCGACGTGACGGTGCAGGCGCAGATCCTCGACACCATGCTCCGGCTGCAGTCCGAGACCGACGCGGCGATCGTCATGATCACGCACGACCTCGGCGTGGTCGCGGGCATGGTCAACCGCGTGCAGGTGATGTACGGCGGCACCGTGGTCGAGTCCGGCCCGGTCGACGACGTCTTCGAACGGCCGCGGATGCCCTACACCGTGGGACTTCTGGGCTCCGTGCCCAATCCGTCCACTTTGGGCAAGCGGCTCACCCCGATCAAGGGCGCGCCGCCGTCGCTGGTGAACCTGCCGTCCGGCTGCTCGTTCTCGCCGCGCTGCCCGCTCGTCACCGACGTGTGCCACGAGTGGGAGCCGATGCTCGAGGAGGCGGGCGCGGCGAACCACACGACGCGCTGCCACCGCTGGGAGCACCTGGCGACGATCGAGACGCCGCAACGGTTGTTCCTGCACGAGGAGATCGGCTCGGTGGAGAACCCGGCCGCGTTCGTCGCGGCCAACCCCGACGAGTCGCTCGAAGTGACCGCCGTGCACGGCTCGCTGGTAACCGATGAGGAGGCGAAGTGACCGCTCCGCTGCTGGAGGTCACCGACCTCGTCAAGGAGTTCCCGGTGCGCGGCAAGGGAATCATCCCGCGCAACGTCGGTACGGTGCAGGCCGTGTCCGGGGTGTCGTTCACCCTGCACCCCGGTGAGACGCTCGGTCTCGTCGGCGAGTCCGGTTGCGGCAAGTCCACGACCGGGCGCGCGATCCTGCAGCTGCACAAGCCGACCTCGGGCTCGGTGAAGTTCGAGGGCCGCGAGCTCACGTCCATGAGCACCAAGCAGTTGCGGCCGTTGCGCAAGGACATCCAGATCGTCTTCCAGGACCCGTACGCGTCGCTGAACCCCAAGTGGCAGGTCAACGACATCATCGCGGAACCCCTGGTGATCCACGGTGTCGAGGGCGGCGTGCAGCGCCGGGTCAACGAGCTGATGGAGCTCGTGGGCCTCAACCCCGAACACCGCAGCCGGTACGCGCACGAGTTCTCCGGCGGCCAGCGCCAGCGCATCGGCATCGCCCGCGCCCTGGCGTTGAACCCGCGGTTCCTGGTGCTGGACGAGCCGGTGTCCGCTTTGGACGTCTCGGTGCAGGCCGGTGTCGTGAACCTGTTGGAGGAGTTGCAGGAACGGCTCGGGCTGGCCTACCTGTTCGTCGCGCACGACCTCTCGGTGGTGCGGCACATCTCGGACCGAGTCGCGGTCATGTACCTCGGCAAGATCATCGAGATGGGCGAGCGCGAGGCCATCTACAACAAGCCGATGCACCCGTACACGCAGGCGTTGCTGTCGGCCGTGCCGATGCCCGACCCGAAGGCGGAGCGCAAGCGCCAGCGGATCGTGCTGACCGGGGACGTGCCGTCGCCCGTCAATCCGCCGTCGGGCTGTCGCTTCCGCACCCGGTGCTGGAAGGCGCAGGACATCTGCGCCACCGAAGAACCCCGGCTGGAAAGGCGCGGCGGGCCGGACGGCACGCTGTCCGCCTGCCACTTCGCCGAGGAACGTTCGGTCGTGTAGCAGTAATACCTGTGTCTTCGGACCGTTAGCAAAGGCCGCCTTTATCAACTGATGAGGGCGGCCTTTACTCTGTTTCAGTGACCCTGACTGCCCCACCGCGGTTGCTCTTCGTGCACGCCCACCCCGACGACGAGAGTCTTTGGACTGGCGGCACCATCGCGCGCTACGCCTCGGCCGGCGCGCACGTCACCGTCATCACCTGCACCCTCGGTGAAGAGGGCGAGATCATCCCGCCCGCGCTCGCGCACCTGGCCGCCGACCAGGCCGATCAGCTCGGTGGATACCGGGTCGGCGAGCTGAGATCCGCGTGCGCGGCCCTCGGCGTGACCGACCACCGGTTCCTCGGCGGGATCGGCCGCTGGCGCGACTCCGGCATGGTCGACGTGCCGTCCAACGCCAAGGCGCGCGCGTTCGTCCAGGGATCGCTCGACGAGCAGACCGCTCAGCTGGTCGAGATCCTGCGCGAGGTCAAGCCTCAGGTCGTCGTGAGCTACGACGCGTTCGGCGGCTACGGACACCCCGACCACATCCGCGCGCACGAGATCACGGTCGCCGCGTGCGCGCAGGTCTCCGAGGTCGAGCGGGTCTTCTACGCGGTGACGTCCCGCGACGCGACCGAGGCCGGCGTGGCCGCGCTGGAGAACGTCCCCGAGGCGTTCCGGCTGCCCGAGCCGGGCGAACTCCCGGTGACGCCGGATGAAGAGATCACAACGGTTGTCGACGTTTCGGAGCACCTGACGGCTAAAAGGCGTGCCTTGAGGGCACACTCGACGCAGGTCAGTGTGTGGGACGGCGGATATGCGCTGTCCAACAACATCGCGCAGCCGATCGTCGGCGGCGAGTTCTACGTGCTGGCCAAGGGCTCACCGGAGGGTGCGGCCGCGGACTTGTTCGGAGGACTGGGTGACCGCTAGCTGGCGAGTGGTTCTGCTGCTGCTTCTGTGCGTCGAGGCAGCGGTGCTCGCCCTGCTGGAAACGTTCTTCCTCCCGGTCCGCCTGGACGGCACGCTGCTGCCGCGCCTGGCGGACCTGCCGTTCCCCGTGACGATCGTGGTGGCCGTGGTCACCACGCCGTTGCTGGTGCAGTGGGCGGCCGGGCTGTCGAGCCGGGTCCTGGCCGCCGCGGCTCCGTTGATCGTGTGGTTCTTCACGATCTTCGTGCTCGGCTTCTTCGAGCCGGGTGGCCAGGGGCAGTTCCTGCTGGGCGACTGGCGGACGCTGCTGCTGATCGCCGGTGGCGCGCTGCCGGGCGCGGTCGCCGTCGGGGCCGTGATGGCCCGCAACGCCGCGAACCGCCCGGGCCTCTACGAGACCGCCGGGATCCAGTAGCGGTAGCGGTGGTGCTCGGTGCAGCCGAGGTCCTCGTACAGGCGGATCGCCGGTTCGTTGTGCTCGGCGACCTGGAGCACGCACGTCGTGGCGCCCTGCTCGAGCCCCCAGCCGGCCAGCTCGCCCATGAGGCGCCGCGCGAGGCCCTGACGGCGGTGTGATGGCCGCACGGCGAGCCGCGCGACGTGCAGGAGGTCCTCGACGACCGCGCCCCGCACGGCGGCGATGACCGTGCCGTTGTCCTCGATGCTCGCGAAGCAGACGTTGCCGCCGCTGCCGAGGACGTGGCGCTGGGCGGCGGTCGTCTCGGATCCTGCCGTCAGTTCCCACCATCCGGGAAGATCACGACTCTCGGCTACGCCCTGCGCGAACTTCTCCAGCGGACCGGTCATCACGAGCGATTCCGACCCGCCCGGATGATCCAGATCGACCCTCCAACCAGCGGCTTCGATCGCGGGTTCGGCGAGTGAGCCGTTCACCACATGCGCGGTGGGTTTGATGCCGTGCTCGCGGGCGAACCTCTCCACGGCGATCAGGGCGTCCGGTATCGGTATGCCGGGATCGCCGCAGGTCAGAGTGCTGTTCGCGCGGCCGGTGAAGCCTTCGGCGGCGCGCA
Source organism: Lentzea sp. JNUCC 0626 (assembly GCF_043632865.1). Classification (NCBI taxonomy): domain Bacteria; kingdom Bacillati; phylum Actinomycetota; class Actinomycetes; order Pseudonocardiales; family Pseudonocardiaceae; genus Lentzea; species Lentzea sp. JNUCC 0626. Next base: position 6,296,971 of record NZ_CP171635.1, on the reverse strand, counting down.
TCAACCAGTTTCCGAGCGGAACTTCTGCCAGGGCAGGCCATGCTCGCGCGCAGAGCGATTCCAGGTGATCCACGGTGTGCACCTCTCCATCCTGACTAGGTTGGCGAGAGGATTTCCGAGCGGGAGTTGTGGCGGGGCGCACCACATAGCTAAGGCAAGCCTGACCGGGTGATACTCGTATGCGCCGCGTACTCTCCGGCTTGCGCGGTGTGGACCAGATGAAGTTGGAGAGCGCAGTGACTTATGTGATCGCCCAGCCGTGCGTAGATCTGCTCGACAAGGCGTGCATCGAAGAGTGCCCCGTCGACTGCATCTACGAAGGCGACCGGATGCTCTACATCCACCCCGACGAGTGTGTGGACTGTGGCGCGTGCGAACCCGTGTGCCCGGTGGAAGCCATCTACTACGAGGACGACGTCCCCGATGAGTGGAAGGACTACACCAAGGCGAACGTCGACTTCTTCAACGAACTCGGCTCGCCCGGTGGCGCGTCCAAGGTCGGCAAGGTCAGTGCCGACCCGGAGTTCGTGAAGGCGCTCGAGCCGCAGGCCGAGGGGCATTGATCATCCAACGCAGGGGTCCGGCGCTGCCGGACTTCCCGTGGGACCAGCTGTCCGACCACGCCGCCAAGGCGCGCAAGCACCCCGGCGGCGTGGTCGACCTGTCGGTCGGCACGCCCGTGGACCCGGTTCCCGATGTGATCCAGGCGGCTTTGTCGTCGGTCTCTGACGTTCCCGGCTATCCGACCACTCATGGCACTCCTGAGCTGCGTGCTGCCTTCGTCGCCGCGGTGGAGCGTCGGTACGGGATCTTCGGGTTGTCCGCTGCCGCTGTGTTGCCGACGATCGGGTCCAAGGAGCTGGTGGCCTGGTTGCCCACGTTGCTCGGGGTTGGGCCCGGTGACGTGGTGGCTGTTCCTGCTGTCGCTTATCCGACCTATGAGGTCGGTGCGTTGATGGCTGGGGCGTCCGTGGTGCGGCTGGCCGATGGCGAGGCGCCGCCGGCCGGGACGAAACTGGTGTGGCTCAATTCGCCTTCCAACCCGACTGGGCGCGTGCTCTCCGCCGTGCAACTGCGGGACGCCGTTGCCGCCGCTCGTGCGGTGGGTGCTGTGGTGGCTTCGGACGAGTGTTATCTCGCGTTGCCTTGGGATTCTTCGCCGGTTTCGGTGTTGCACCCGTCGGTGGTTTCGTCCTTTGACGGCGTGCTCGCCGTGCACTCGTTGTCGAAGTCTTCGTCCTTGGCCGGGTATCGGGCCGGGTTCATCACCGGGGATGCCGAGTTGATCGCCGGGCTGTTGGAGCTGCGGAAGCACGCTGGGATGATCGTGCCTCGGCCTGTGCAGGAAGCCATGCGGGCTGCGCTTGAGGATGATTCGCACGTTGCTGAGCAGCGGTCGCGGTATCTGGCTCGGCGTTCGGTGTTGAAGCCCGCGCTGGAGGCGGCCGGGTTTGTTGTTTCTCACTCCGAGGCTGGGTTGTACCTGTGGTCGTCTCGGGGCGAGGACGCCTGGGAGACCGTGTCCTGGTTGGCCGATCGTGGGATTTTGGTCGCGCCTGGGACGTTTTACGGGCCCGCTGGGGAACGGCACGTCCGGGTTGCGTTGACTGCTACGGATGAGCGGATTACGGCTGCTGTGGAGCGGTTGCAGGGCTGACGTCGGGTCGGCTTGCGTTGGCCGGTTCCTGTTCCAGCGGGGTTGGTTGCGTTCCTGGGGTTCGGTCGCCTTGCGAGGGTGGGCGCGCGGGTCGTGACGTCTGAAGTGGGTTGCGATTGGGGCTTGACTTCGGGGCCCTTGCGAGGCGCTGGTCGGGCCGGAAAGGCCGGGCTGAAAAGCGCCCGGCCGAGCCACGAGTGGTAGCACCTCGCACCCAAAGTCAAGCCCCAATCGCCATGAGCGGCGGAACCGGTTCCCAGAGCTGATCAGCCCGTTCGGGCTCGCCTTCGGCTTCGCCACGCCAGGATTCGTAGGTGGGCGGCTTACGTCTTCGGCTGTCCGGTTGGCACCTCGCGCCGGGCTTGGGCGGTGGTCGGCTTGCGTTGGCGAGTGCGGTTTGGTGCGTGCTGTTAGGGCTTCAGGGCTGACCACACGCGGCGGGTGAACTGGTTTGGTGGCACCGCGTCTGTCGTCAGGCGGACGCTGGTGCTGATCTCCTCCCCGCTCAACCCCAGGCCGAGCACCAGGTGCCAGTGCAGGTCCCAGAGGTCGGCGAACGCGTCCAGTTCCACGTCCGCGTCCGCGCTCACGTGCAGCACGGCAGGCTCGGCCACCCGCACCACGCGTTCGACGGCGCGTACGTCGCGGGTGTTCGTGCGGAAGCTGAAGGCCAGGTCCACCGTTTCGCTGTCCAGGCCGTACGTGGCGTAGGAGTGGCAACGGTGGTGGGGGAGAGACAGAGGCTGGTTGGTTTCCAGGTAGAGGTCGCCCTCGAAGCGCAGCGTCGGGGAGTGCTGGCTGAGGGTTGCTCGGGCGCTCACGAACTCCCAGCCCGGCATGTCGAGCTTCGGGACGAGGAGTTCCAGGACTTCGCCTCGGCGGGCCGAGCGGGTTCGTTCGCCTGAGCGCCACGGGATTTCGCGGCTGTAAGGCTCTTTTTTCGTGACGAAGACGTACGGGGCGTTGTCCGTCTGCAAGGAGAGGACGACGACTGTTCGGCCGCGCGCCCAGTCGAAGGCGACGGTGGTGAGGCCTGGGGCCACGCCGTCGAAGTGGCTCTCTACTCGGGGCCACCACGAGGAGAGTTCTTCGGCTGGGGCGCCTTTGACGTAGCGGCCCTTCTCGTCCACGCCGACTATCCACATGGCTTCGGAGCCTCTGGCCGCGTTGCAGAGGGCGGCGATCTGGCGGGCCGCTTTGCCGTGGTCCACCGGCCACTGGGTTTTGAACTCCACGAAGGAGTCCTCGGACTGCGCGCCCTGGAGGGCACGTTCTATGGCGGCGCGAGCGTTCAACTCCAGTCGCTGTTTCAGCACGTGCACCTCCCTCTAGATGGGCCGGGGCCAGTCTGCCTCGGCAGACCGGCCCCTGGCACCGAGTTTCGGGCGTCTCTCAGTCGTTCGCGTGCAGGGCCGTGTTCAGTTCGACGCCGGTGCCCTTGCGGGGCAACACCCGGACCGTGCCGGTGACGGAGTCCCTGATGAACAGCAGGTTCGATTGTCCGCTCAGGGACAGGGCCTTGACGACCTCGCCGTCCGGAAGTGTGACCTTCGTGCCCGCGGTGATGTAGAGGCCCGCTTCGACGACGCAGTCGTCGCCCAGCGAGATGCCGAGGCCCGCGTTCGCGCCCAGCAGGCAGCGTTCGCCGATGCTGATGACCTGCTTGCCGCCGCCGGACAGGGTGCCCATGATCGACGAGCCGCCGCCGACGTCCGAGCCGTCGCCTACCACCACGCCGCCGGAGATGCGGCCCTCGACCATCGACGTGCCGAGCGTGCCCGCGTTGAAGTTCACGAAGCCCTCGTGCATGACCGTGGTGCCGGACGCGAGGTGCGCGCCCAGGCGGACTCGGTCGGCGTCGGCGATGCGGACGCCGGACGGGACCACGTAGTCGACCATGCGCGGGAACTTGTCCACGCCGTAGACCGTCACCGGGCCGCGGACGCGGAGGCGCAGGCGGGTCTGCTCGAAGCCGTCGACCGCGCACGGGCCGTGGTTGGTCCACACGACGTTGGTCAGCAGGCCGAAGAGGCCGTCGAGGTTCGCGCCGTGCGGCTGGACCAGGCGGTGGCTCAGCAGGTGCAGGCGCAGCCAGACGTCGTAGGTGTCGCGCGGGGCCGCGTCCAGGTCGATCGCGACCTGCACGCCGACGATCTCGACGCCGCGTTCCAGGTCCTCGCCGAGCAGCTTCGCGGCGGCCTCGCCGAGGGCTTCGGCGACCTCGGCCGACGACACGCGCGTCGTGCCGGGCTCCACGTCACCGAGTGCGGGGGACGGGTACCAGGTGTCGAGGACGGTGCCGTCCGGGGTCACAGTGGCCAGGCCGATGCCGTATGCGGTGCTCACGGCAACCGAGCTTAGTCCGACCACCCTGCCCGCCACCGTCCGGCGGGGAAGTGTGACGTGCCCTCACAGCCATGTTCACTTAGGCAAGGCTGCCTTAATCTGTCCAAGATAAATTACTACTACTCACTCGGCTGGAGCAGTTCCCGCATGCGCACCTTCCGGTCCCTCCTCGCCGCGGCGCTCGCGGCACTGGCGCTCACGGCGTGTTCGACGACCCCGGAAGCGCCCGCGACGGGCAACTCCGGCGGTGAGGGCCAGTTCCCCGTCACGATCAAGACGGCGTTCGGTGACGTGACCGTGCCCAAGCAGCCGCAACGGGTCGTGGCGCTCGGCTGGAGCGACGCCGAGACGGCGCTCGCGCTCGGCGTGCAGCCGGTCGGCGCGGCGGACTGGCTGGCTGTCGGCAAGGACGGGCTCGGGCCGTGGGTGACCGAGAAGTACACGACCGCGCCGAAGATGCTCGGCACGCAGGAGGTCGACCTGGAGGCGCTGGCCGCGTTGTCGCCGGACCTCATCCTCGACACCAAGGCGAGCGGTAAGAAGGAACGCCAGGAGCAGCTCGCGAAGCTGGGTGTGCCGGTCGTCGGCATCCCCGCCGGCGCCGAGGCGTACCTGACGTCGTGGCGCGACCAGCTCGACATGATCGGCAAGGCCGTCGGCAGGACCGAGAAGGCCGCGCAGCTGAAGGCCGACCTCGAAGGCAAGTTCAAGAAGGCCGCCGAGGAGCACCCGAAGTTCAAGGGCGCGTCCGTCGTCGTCGGTGTCCGCAACGCCGACGCGTACGCCGCGTACATCAAGGGTGCCGGGCGCGTCGACTTCATGACCGAGCTCGGGTTCACGAACTCGCCCGCGATCGAGGCGTTGAAGACCACGGGCTTCTCGGTGAAGGTGTCGGCGGAGCAGCTCGCCCTCCTCGACGCGAACCTGACGGTGATGCAGGCGCTCGGCGACACCGCCGCCGTCGTGAAGGCCGACCCGCTGTTCCAGGCCGTGCCGTCGGTGAAGGCCGGACGCAGCGTCCTGCTGGAGGACCGCCAGGTCTCGCAGGCGTTCTCCAGCAACTCGGTGCCCGGCCTCGCCTGGGCCCTCGACAAGACGGTGCCGCTGTTCGCCGCGGCGCTCGACAAGTGACGAAGTCCCTCGGGCTGGTTCTGCTGGCCTGTGCGGTGGTCGCGGCTGCCTTCCTGTCGTTGGTGGTGGGCACCCGCGATCTCCCGTTCGCGACGATCTGGCAGGCGCTGGTGGCGTTCGACCCCGCCAGCGTCGACCACCTGGTGATCTCCGAACTGCGGCTGCCGCGCACCGTCATCGGACTGCTGGCCGGGGCCGCGCTCGGCGTCGCGGGCGCGGTCGTGCAGGGCATGACCCGCAACCCGTTGGCGGACCCGGGAATCCTCGGCGTCAACTCGGGCGCCGCGCTGTTCGTCGTGTTCGGCATCCAGGTGTTCGGGCTGACCACGCTGACCGGCTACGTGTGGTTCGGGCTCGCCGGTGCCGCGCTCGCCGCCGTCGTGGTGCACCTGATCGGATCGCTCGGCCGGGGTGGCGCGACCCCGATGAAGCTGGCGCTGGCCGGGACCGCGTTCAGCGCCGTCGTGGGGTCGTTGACGACGGCAGTGCTGCTCACCGACCTGACCACGTTCGAGGACTTCCGGTTCTGGCAGGTCGGCTCGCTGGTCGGGCGCGGGATGGACGTCGCGGTGCAGGGGGTGCCGTTCCTCGCTTTGGGCGCGTTGCTCGCGTTCGGGGCGGCGCGGTCGTTGAACGCCCTGGCGCTCGGCGAGGACGTCGCCACCTCGTGGGGGCTGAACGTCCGCAGCGCACGAATCCTTTGTGGAGTGTCGGTGGTGCTGCTCTGCGGTGCGGCCACGGCGATGGCGGGGCCGATCGGGTTCCTCGGGCTGGTGGTGCCGCACGTGGCCCGGCTGATCACCGGGCCGGATCACCGCTGGCTGCTGCCGTACTCGGCGTTGCTGGCGGCGTTGTTGTTGCTGCTGGCCGACGTGCTGGGGCGGGTGCTGCTGCCGTCCGGCGAGGTGCAGGTCGGGCTGGTCACGGCGGTGATCGGCGGACCGGTGTTCGTGTTGCTTGCCCGGCGACGGAAGGTTGCTGAGCTGTGAACCCCGTCGCTGTTGTTGCCGCCGCGCGGAAACGGCGTGATCGCGTCGAGTTCCGGGCGTGCGTCGGGTTGATCGTCGCGGTCGTGCTCGTCTTCTGTCTGACGCTGTCGACGGGGTCGTTCACGGTGTCGGCGCAGGACCTGTTCCTCTCGCTGACGGGCCAGGGCGTGCCGCGCGTCGACCACGTCGTGCTGGGGCTGCGGTTGCCGCGGGCGTTGGTGGGGCTGCTGGTCGGGCTCGCGTTCGGGGTGGCCGGGGCCGTGTTCCAGCGGCTGCTGCGCAATCCGCTGGCCAGTCCCGACGTCATCGGCATCACGGTCGGCGCGGGCACGGCGGCGGTGCTGGCGGGTGTCGTTTTCGGGGCGAGCGCTGCGGTTCTCTCGTTCAGCGCGTTGGGTGGTGCGCTCGCGACGGCACTGCTCGTGTACCTGCTGGCTCGGCACGGAGGAGCGCCCGCGTATCGGCTCGTGCTGGTGGGTATCGGCGTCGGCGCGGTGTTGGGGAGCATCACGTCGTTCGTGCTCATCACGGCGGACGTGCGGGCGGCGCAGGAAGCGTTGGTGTGGCTCACCGGCAGCCTCAACGGCCGCGACTACACGCACGTGTGGCCGTTGCTGGCGGCCGTGGTGGTCCTGGTGCCGGCGGCGTTGGTGCTGGGCAGGGCGATGGCGGCGCTGCAACTCGGCGACGACCTCGCGACCGGGCTGGGCGTGTCCGCGCAGCGCCGGCGGATCGCGTTGCTGGGCGTGGCGGTCTGCCTCGCCGGGGTCGCGACGGCCGCGGCGGGCCCGGTGGCGTTCGTCGCGTTCGTGTCGGGGCCGATCGCCGCGCGGCTCACCGGCGGCGGACGGCCCGCGCTGCTGGCCGCCGGACTGGTGGGCGCGCTGGTCGTGCTCGTCGCCGACTACGCGGGTTCCCATCTGCCGTTTGGACTGTCGTTCCCCGTCGGGGTCGTCACCGCCATCGTCGGCGGGCCGTATCTGCTGTGGCTGCTCGCCTCTGGCAACCGTTCAGGAGGAAACCGATGACGCCGCCCGAGTTGCGGTCGGAAGGCCTGTCGCTGGGTTACGGCGATCGGCGCGTGGTCGATTCGCTGACCACCGTGCTGCCCACCGGCAAGATCACCGTGATCGTGGGACCGAACGCCTGCGGCAAGTCGACGTACCTGCGGGGGCTGGCGCGGTTGCTGCACCCGTTGTCCGGCGCGGCTTTGCTGGACAGCACGCCGATCCACACCATGCCGAGCAAGGACGTCGCGAAGCTGCTCGGCATCCTGCCGCAGGGGCCGACGGCACCTGAGGGGATCACGGTCGCGGACCTGGTCGGTCGTGGTCGGCACCCGCACCAGGGGTGGTTGCACCGCTGGACTTCCGAGGACGACGAGGCGGTGGCGGCGGCGTTGGTCGCGACCGGCACGCTCGACCTCGCGGATCGGGTGGTCGACGAGCTGTCCGGTGGGCAGCGGCAACGGGTGTGGATCGCGATGGCGTTGACGCAGCGGACGCCGGTGTTGCTGCTGGACGAGCCGACGACGTACCTGGACGTGACGCATCAGGTCGAGGTGTTGGACCTGTTGGTGGATCTGAACGAGGCCGAGGGCGCGACGGTTGCTCTTGTGTTGCACGACTTGAACCTGGCCGCGCGGTACGCCGATCACCTGCTGGTGCTGCGGGCCGGGCGGATCGTGGTGGAGGGGGCGCCGAACGACGTGCTGACCGAGGACGTCGTGCGCGAAGTGTTCGAAATGGACTGCCGGATCGTGCAGGACCCGGTGTCGGCGACACCGATGGTGGTGCCGATCGGGCGGCACCGGGTGGTGCGTTGACTCGTGGCGAGCCAGGAGCAGCACCGGGTCAGTCGGGAACGTCCGCGCTGAAGTAGAGCGAGCCCAGGTCGCCGCGGGTGGCGATGAGGGCCTCGTTGCACTTGGACTGGCGCGCGTCGGTGCTGGAGACGTTGTCGACGCGCACCTCGCCGCACTGGTGCGCCTCGAAGTCGCCGACCGCGGTCATGAGCCGCGGCAGCACCTCGCTGACGTCCTCCTGGACGTGCTTGCCCTGCAACGACCTGTCGAGCCTGCGGGTCATCGAGCTCACGTCCTCGACCCACCCGGCGCAGTCGGCGGGCGTGAAGCTGTGCTGCGAACCGCAGGGCGCGGTGAACAGCGTCCGGATCTCGCCGCACTGCCGGTCGCACGCGGCGGGTGCCTCGCCGCAGGAGGTGGTCGTGAGGAGCAGGGAGATGACCAGGAGTGTGCGCTTGATCACGCGCCGTACCGTATCGGCTGAACGGCCTAGCGCCCAAGCGCGCTGAGTAGGGTGAACCGCGTGTCCGACACCCTTGATCTCCTCGCCGACCCGATCGACCTGACGACCGCGCTCGTGGATGTGCGCAGCGTGTCCGGGGAGGAGGCGGAGATCGCGGACCTCGTCGAACGCTCGCTGCTCGCGCACGCGCCCCATCTGGAGATCACCCGATCGGGCAACGCCGTGCTGGCGCGAACCACGCTGGGGCGGTCGCGCCGGGTCGTGCTCGCCGGGCACCTCGACACCGTGCCGATCAACCAGAACTTCCCGAGCCGCCGCGAGGGCGACGTCCTGCACGGCTGCGGCACCGTGGACATGAAGGGCGGCGACGCGGTCATGCTCGCCCTGGCCGCTCTGAGTTCGTCTGCTGCTTATGACCTCACGTTCGTGTTCTACGACTGCGAGGAGATCGAGGCCGAGCGCAACGGCCTCACCCGCATCCAGCGCGACCTGCCGGAATGGCTGCTGGGCGACCTCGCGATCGTGTGCGAACCGTCGAACGGCGTCGTCGAGGCGGGGTGCCAGGGCACGATGCGGATCGAGATCCGCACGTCGGGCAAGCGCGCCCACACCGCGCGGGCTTGGATGGGCTCCAACGCGATTCACGGCCTGGGCGAGGCGTTGCGGCGGTTGGAGACGTACGTGCCGCGCCAGCCGTTGATCGACGGCTGCCAGTACCACGAGGGTCTGCAGGCCGTGAAGGTCGTCGGCGGGGTCGCGGGCAACGTCGTGCCGGACTCGGCCGTGCTGACCGTGAACCACCGGTTCGCGCCGGATCGTTCGGTCGCTGATGCCGAGGCGCACCTCCGCGAGGTGTTCGCCGGGTTCGACGTCGTGGTCACGGACTTCGCCGGTGGTGCGCTGCCTGGGCTGGAGTCGCCGGCCGCTGGTGAGCTGGTTGCCGCTGCCGGTGGTTCGCCGGTGGCCAAGCTGGGGTGGACCGATGTTGCGCGGTTCGCCGCTTTGGGGATGCCTGCCGTCAACTTCGGTCCCGGCGACCCGACGCTCGCGCACACCCAGGAGGAGCACGTGCCGGTCCAGCAGATCACCGGGTGTTTCGACGTGCTTAAGCGATTTCTGCTGGGCTGATCACTAGCATCTCAGTGATGAACGAAGACAAGAACGGCGCCGTGGACGAGCGCCCCACCGAGAAGCAGCGCGGACCGGTCGTGCTGCGGCGTGACCGCAAGGACGAGCGCACCACCACTGATCAGCGGCTGCTGGACTCCCGCGGTCCGTCGGACTGGGTGCACACGGACCCGTGGCGGGTGCTGCGGATCCAGGCCGAGTTCGTGGAGGGGTTCGGGGCGCTGGCCGAGGTGCCTTCGGCCGTGACCGTGTTCGGGTCGGCTCGGACCGGGCGGGATCATCCCGAGTACCAGATCGGGCGTGACCTCGGGGCGGCTCTGGCCGAGGCCGGGTTCGCCGCCATCACCGGTGGTGGGCCTGGGGCCATGGAGGCCGTCAACCGGGGGTGTTCTGAGGCCGGTGGGTTTTCTGTCGGGCTTGGGATCGAGTTGCCTTTTGAGCAGGGGTTGAACCCCTGGGTCGATCTTGGGGTGAACTTCCGGTACTTCTTCGTGCGGAAGACGATGTTCATCAAGTACTCGCAGGCGTTCATCTGTCTGCCGGGTGGGTTCGGGACGCTTGATGAGTTGTTCGAGGCGTTGACGTTGGTGCAGACGAAGAAGGTCACGAAGTTCCCGGTGGTGTTGTTCGGGACCTCGTACTGGCAGGGGCTGTACGACTGGATCCAGAACTCGGTGCTGGAGGGTGGGAAGGTCGGGGAGAAGGACCTCGCCCTGTTGCACCTGACTGATGACATTGATGATGCGGTTCGGGTGGTCAAGGACGCGCACAAGGCTTGGGCTGACGCGCACTAGTTGGGGTGCGCGGGTCTAGTTGGGTGCGTCGCCTCGCGTTCCAGCGGGGTTGGTCGCGTACCTGGGGCTCGGTCACCTTGCGAGGGTGGGCGCGCGGGTCGAGACGAAAGAAGTGGGTTGCGATTGGGGCTTGACCTTGAGCCTCTAGCTGGATGCTGATCGGCCTCAAAAGCCGGGGTCCACAAGCGTCCCCGGCCGGGCTGAAATGTTGGCATCCAGCCCCTCAAGGTCAAGCCCCAATCGCCATGAGCGGCGGAACCGGTTCCCAACGCGGTAGCAGCCCGTTCGGGCTCGCCTTCGGCTTCGCCACGCCAGGACTCGTAGGTGGTTGGCTTACGTCTTCGGCTGTCCGGTTGGCACCTCGCGCCGGGCTTGGGCGGTGGTCGCCTTGCGTTCGCGACTGCGGTTGGGTGCTCGCCGCGATTTGCGTGGCTGTCGTGGGGCCTTGAGCGATAGTGTGCGGCCTTCCCCGTCAGGAGTGGACTTCAGACTGATGTACGTAGCTGTGTATTGCGGAAGCCTCGCCACCGTTCCCCAGAGTTATGTCGATTTGGCTGCCGAGGTGGGGCGTCAGATCGCTGCCCGCGGCTGGAATCTGGTGTGGGGTGGCGGGCAGACCTCGATGATGGGCGCGGTCGCCCGGGAGGCGCGGGCCGGTGGTGCGCACACCTACGGGGTGATCCCGAAGGGACTCGCCACGCGGGAGATCGCGGACCGCGAGTCGACTGAGTTGCACGTCGTCGACACGATGCGCGAGCGCAAGAAGATGATGGACGACAAGGCGGACGCGTTCCTCACCCTGCCTGGGGGTATTGGGACCGCCGAGGAGTTCTTCGAGGTGTGGACGGCCGGGGTGCTCGGGATGCACGGGAAGCCCGTGGTGTTGCTGGACGTCGACAACCACTACAAGGGGCTCGTGGAGTGGTTGACCGAGTTGCGGGACAAGGGGTTCGTGTCGCACGCGGCGTTGACGTCGTTGATCGTCACGGACGACGTGTCAGTTGCTCTTGACGCTTGCGTCGTTTAGGCCTTTGGCCTGGGCCAGGAGTTCGGCTTCCGGCAGCAGGTCGGGGAGTGGGCGGTACGGGGTCGCGGTGACCTCGTAGCGCTTGCCGGACACGACTTTGCCCTGCCAGGAACCTGCGATCTCGCCGTCGATCAGGATGGCGCCTCGGCGGCCCAGGATGCGGAAGATGTCCTTTTGTGCGGCCTTGTCCGGGAGGAGCAGGTCTCGGTCGCGGGCCTGCAGGTACGGGTCTGTGGGTGGGAGCAGGCGGACGTCCGGGGGTTCGGCGTCGGCGATCTCCAGGCCCTCCGGGAGCCAGGCGGGCGTGCCGTCGACGGTGACTTCGGTCAGGCCCTCCTTGGGCCAGCGCTTCTTGAGTTCGCGGACTGTGGTGCCGAAGTAACTGGCCACTTCGGACGGTCCGGCCGGGCCGTGCAGGGTCAGGTAGCGGTGGATCAGTTCGTCGAAGCCTGCGGTTTTGCGGGGGACGCCTGGCCAGCCGTGGATTCGTTCGAACGTGACGGTTTTCTCCTCCGGGAGGATGCGCAGGCCTGCCGGGAGGGCGCCCAGGCGGAAGATCGGGTCGCTCACGTGGTCGGTGCCGCAGCCTCGGCAGGCTTCGACCGTTTGTTGTGGGGCCAGGGGAGTCAGGGCCTTGCTGAGGTCGCCCTTGGTCATCGGCTTGGTGACGATCGAGCGCATCGCAGTGGCTATGTGGCGGAGTGCGGCCAGCATGTCGTCGGTTTTGGGGCGGGCGGCTCGGGCCCTCGCGTCGGCGTCGCTCCACGGCCAGAGGGCCCGGGAGAACGCTTTCAGTTCGCCTGCTCGGTGCAGGTGCGGGGCGCCGCGGACGGACCAGGTGACGGTGAAGTCGTCTGTTGTCGGTGTTTTCAGCCTGGCGGCGAGACTCAGCAGGGCCGAGCCGGCGGTGTTGTCCTGGACGCCCAGGGAGAACACCGCCAGCTCGTCTGCGTCGCTGGTCCGCCGGTCCAGTTCGTGCTGATGGATCCGGTGGAAGAGCACCTGTTGCCGGGTGAGGTCCACCCGGACATTCTTACGCCTTCGGAACCGTGAGGCTCGACGGTCCGAAGGTGACGGTTGAGCCGCGAGTTGATTCCGTCAGATAACGCGGGTCGACCGTGTCGATCACCAGTGCGAGGCGGTTGCCTCCGTCGACGTTCCAGACCGTCGGCTCGAGTTCGACGTCGAGGGTCTGGGTGCGGCCCGCGCCGGTCACCTTGATCGGCTTGTGCGTGATCAGGGCACCGAGGCCCAGCGGGCCCACCTCGTACAGGTACGCGAAGAGGGTCGTGGTCTCGGCGCTCGGGGTGACCGTCAGGTTGAGGCGAGGCGTGCCCGCCAGGGTGGTGGTGCGGGAGTACGCCGGGCCGTTCCAGACACCGGCGACGTTCCGGTCGACGAACGGCAGGGAGACGCCCGTCGGGATGTTCAGGAACCCTTGCAGGGCACCGGAGAGCAGGATCGTGCCGCTGTCGGCGACCGTGCCCCAGCCCGCGGTGATGCGCTTGCCGTCGAGTTGGAGGGTCTCCAAGTTCGCGTTGGGCCAGGCTCCGAACGTCCGCCAGGCGCCGCCGTTGTTGGGCTTGAGCCGGACGGGCTGTTCGGTGTCGATGCCGTTCGCGATGCCCTTCACGTACTTGTCGAACCAGCGGCCGACAGACTCCCAGATCTCGTTCGGGAGGCCTGCCGCGCCGAAGAGTTCGGCGGTGGCGTGGTCGCCCGGCGAGAGCATGAGGCGCTTCGGACCGGTCAGCTCGCCGTAGAAGTCGGCGATCTGGCCGGGCGCGAAGATGCCGTCGTTCCAGGCGTTGCCGAGCATGACGGCGGTGCCGTTGGCGTTGATCTGCGCGACCTTGGACGCGGCCGAGCGTTCGGCGGAGATCGGGACGACCTCCCAGAACCTGCCGTCGCGGTACGCGTCCTCGGCCGCCTGGAGGACGGGACCGGGACGTCCGGTGGCCTTGCCCGCGGCGAGCAGGACCTCGACGGCCTGCTTGTTCACGGTGTTGTTCGGGTAGAGGGACCGGGCCAGGTCCGTCCACGTGCTGAGCGCCGCGGCGGCCTTGATGCGCTTGTCGTTCGCCGCCGCCAGCAGGGACTGGCCCGCGCCGTACGAGATCCCGGCCGCGCCGACCTTGGTGCCGTCGGCGTGCGCGTTGGCGATGGCCCAGTCGATGACCTTGCTGACGTCACCGACGGTCTCGGGGCCCGCCACGTCGATCGTGCCGCCCGAGTCCCAGAAGCCGCGGCTGGTGTAGCTCACGACGACGTAACCGGACTGCTTGGCGAGCTTCGCGGCCGCGCCGACGTACTCGATGTTGGGGACCGCCCAGCTGGACGGCATGACGAGCAGCGGGAACGGGCCGCTGCCCTGACCGGTCGGTTCGACGACGAGGGCCTTCAGGGTGGTGCCGCCGACGCCGGGGATCGAGCGGTAGGAGATCTGGTGTCCCGGAGCGGCCGTTGCGGCGACCGGAGCACCGAGCAGGGTTGTGAGGAGTACCAGGACCAAAACAAGTGATCGTCGCACGCTGGTCCTCCTTGACCATGACGTAGATCACACAGGGTTGTTACTGCGGAGTAAACCAGGCTGCTACTCATGGGTAGCAAGACCGTGTGAGCCAGGTCACCCTGCGGAGAGGTGTTTACGCTGGGTGGCGTGAACCGATTCCGCGTCACTGAGCTGCCGAAAGACCGCGTGCTGGTCGTTGCGCATCTGACCAGCGCGGACGCCCTGTCTCAGGTGGTCGCCGACGGAGCCGACGTCGTCGAGTTCGACGGCGAGCTGGAAATGCCGTCGCTCACCGAAACGTTGGACGTCGTGACGATCCCCCCAGGGGACGAGGACTTCACCCTGGCGGCCGCCACGGTGGCTGCGATGTCCGGCGCACGGGCCGTTCGTGCGTCCGACGTACGGCAGGCGAGGAAGGTTGTGGAGATGGTGGCGAGTGTGGTCGGGACCCGGCCGCCGGTCCGGGCGATGCGGGCGCTGGCCTGATGCTGCCCGCAGTCGAAGCCTGGTTCGCCACGCACACCTGGCAGCAGCCGTCCTGGACCGTCGACGAGCTCGTGGCGTTGAAGCGCGGGCGGACGGTGTCCGTCGTGCTGCCCGCGTTGAACGAGGAGGAGACCGTCGGTGACGTCGTCGCCGTGGTCAGGCCGCTGCTCGGGACCCTCGTCGACGAACTCGTGGTGATGGACTCCGGATCTACAGACCGGACCGTCGAGGTCGCCGCCGAAGCCGGGGCGCGGGTGGTGCTGCGCGAGGACGTCGTGCCGTGGCTGGAACCGTTGCCCGGCAAGGGCGAGGTGCTGTGGCGGTCGCTGGCGGCCACGTCCGGGGACCTGATCGTCTTCCTCGACTCGGACCTGGTGGACCCCGAGACGGCGTTCGTGACGGCGTTGCTCGGGCCGTTGCTGCTGGACGCGGACGTGCACCTGGTGAAGGGGTTCTACCGGCGGCCGTTGCGGCTGGAGAGTTCCGGCGGCGGGCGCGTCACGGAACTGGTCGCGCGGCCGTTGCTGAACACGTTGCGGCCGGAGCTCTCCGGGGTGGTGCAGCCGCTCGGCGGCGAGTACGCGGCCACCCGGTCGTTCCTCGAGTCCGTGCCGTTCGCGGCCGGGTACGGGGTGGAGATCGGACTGCTGCTGGACGTGCACCGGATGCACGGGCTGGCGGCGCTGGCGCAGGTGAACCTCGGGGTGCGCAAGCACCGGAACCGGTCGTTGTTGCAGCTCGGCGCGATGTCGTCGCAGATCATGGGGACGGCGCTGGCCCGCTGCGGGGTGGCGGCCGAATCTGGTCCGCTGACGCAGTTCGTGCAGGTCGGCGGCGAGTGGCTACCCGACTCGACTGACGTCGTCGTCGCCGATCGGCCGCCGATGATGCACGTGATCGAAAAGGGCTAGCTGCTCGGTCCGGTGGGTGACGACCAGGGCGGTGCCGCCGTGGTCGTCCAGGATCTTCGCGAGGACCCGGTCTGCTTGGAGCGGGTCCAAGCCTTCGGTGGGTTCGTCCATCAGGAGGACCTCGGGGCGGGCCAGGACCGACCTGGTGAGGATCAGGCGCTGGCGTTGACCGCCGGAGATCTCCTCGCCGCGTTCGCCGACGACCCGGTCCCAGTCGAGGTCCAGCTCGGTGATCTGCGCGGCCCTGTCGAGTTCTTGTTGCGTGGCATCGGGTTTGGCCAGCAGGACGTTCGTGCGGACCGTGGTGTGGAAGACGTGCGCGTCGGCCAGCGCGCCCCTGCTGGGTTCCAGGTCGTGCGCGATCGCGTTGAGCAGGGTGGTCTTGCCGGCACCGCTCGGGCCGACGATTGCGGTACGTCCGTGCAGGTCAGGGGTTTTGTGGGTGGTCGCGGGCTCGGGTTCGTCGGTGGGTTCCGGCTTGGGTTTGGTGAGGGCCGCCAGCGGGATGGTGATCTCGAACGTGGCGACGGCGGCCATGATCAGCCACGCCGGTTCGTGCTGGACGAGCATCGTGATGGCAGCGGCGAACTGGACCGCGATGGCCAGCGGGGTGAGGTCCCTGGTGCGTTCCCGGCGAGAGAGTTCCTTCGCGGTTTTGGTTGCTGCGGCGAACTTTGCGTCGAACAGGCCGTAGGCGATCAGCTCTTCCTTGCTGTGCACCAGTTCGGTGGTCTGGTCGGTCAGTCTGGCGCGCAACGGGGTCAGGTCGCGCGGGTTCCTGATCGCGAGCCACGGGAGGAGCGCGAGGTTGATCAGCAGGCCGGCGATCAACGGGAGCGAGAAGCCCGAGAAGACCGCGACGACGGTGCCGACCAGGGCCGCGGTGAGCCACGGCAGGGTGGCGCGGAGCCGGGTGTCGAGGTGCTGGTCGACGTTCGTGACGATGCGGGTGAGCGCGGTGCCGGACGGGACGTGCTTGCGGCGCGCGAGGTCGTCGTAGACCTTCCCGCGCAGTTCGACGGCCTCGCTGAGCACCGCTTTGTGGCTGGTCAGGCGTTCGAGGTAGCGCAGGGCGCCCTTGGCGAGGGCGAGCGTGCGGACGGCCACGATCGCCACCGTCAGCGCCTGCATAGGCGGGTGTTCGGCGGCGCGCATGATCAGCCACGTCGCGGTGGCGGTGAGGCCGACGCCGGCCAGTTCGGCGAGCGTGCCGACGAGGATCGCGAGCTTCATACGTGGACCACCCTGTCGACCTCGTTCAGCAGTGCCGGGCGGTGCGCGACGATCACGGCGGTGCGGCCGCGGGTGAACTCGCGTGAAGCCTTGAGCACCAGGGATTCCGTGTCCGCGTCGAGGTGCGCGGTGGGTTCGTCGAGCAGGAACAAGCCGGCTTGGCGCCGGTCCAGGGCGGTGGCCAGGGCGACGCGTTGCTGCTCGCCGGACGAGAGGTTCGCCGGGACGAGCGTGGGGCGTTGCGGCACCCACGACAGCGCGTCGAGCCACTGGCGGTGGTCGATGTCCTTCAGGTCGACACCGCCGACGAGCACCCGTCCGTCGTCAGGCTGCACGAACCCCAGCAGCAGCCCCAGAATCGTGCTCTTGCCCGCGCCGCTCGGACCGACCAGCGCGATCCGGTCACCGGGCCGGATGGTGAGGGAGAAGTTCCTGAGGCTGCGGACCGAAACGCTGTCGAACACGATCTCCGCGCCGGCGAGATCGGGTGGCGTCTGGCCGCCGGTTTCCTTGTGTTGCGGGACTTTCGCGAGCACCTCACGGCCCTGCGCGCTGGCGTGGTACTGCGCTCCGGCCGCCCGGAGCGGCAGAAACGCTTCGGGTGCGAGGAAGAGCACGAGCAGGGCGGTCTGCAACGGCACCCCGCCGTCGAGCAACCGGAGCCCGACCGGCACGGCCACGAGCGCCACCGACATCGTCGCCACGACCTCCAGCACCAACGCGGACAGGAACGCGATCCGCAGCGCCGACATCGTCTCGGTCCTGTGCTGGGCCGCGAGGTTGCGCACCGTCGCGGACTGCGCCTCGGCCCGCCCGAACGCCCGCAGCGTGCCGATTCCCTTGACCACGTCCAGGAAGTGGCCGCCGAGGGTGGCCAGGGCGTCCCACTGCCGGGCCGTGCGTTCGCGGGTGTGCGCGCCGACCAGCGCACCGAAGATCGGGATCAACGGCAGCGTCGCGAGGATCGTCAGGGCCGCGGTGAGGTCCGCGAACCCCAGCCTGATCACGACCGCGAGCGGCACCGCGACGGCCAGGACCTGCTGCGGCAGATAGCCGGCGACGTACGGCGTCACGTCGTGCACGCCGCGCGTGACCAGCGTGGCGACCTCGCCGGCCTTGGTGCCGGGAGTGCGCAGGAACGCCTCGCGCAGGCGTGCTCGGGTGCGTTCGGCGGCCCGATGCGCGAGGACGCGATGCCCCCACCAGACCAGCACGCGCGCGCCGATCACCAGGCACAGCAAGGCGAGTCCCGATCCGCCGCTCAGCACCGACGCCAGCAGTTCGGCCTGCGCCAGCACCAGGAACGGGATCGGGATCAGCGCGAGGAGATGGCGACGATCGACCATTGCAGCACCACCACCAGTGGGATGATCGGGATCGCGACCCAGGCGAGCAGACCGAGCGTGTCGGAGTGCGCCATCAGCCCGGTGACGTCGATCGACGAGAACGCCAGCGGGATCGGCACCGCGCACAACGCCGCCGTAAAGGGAAAGACCTTCCAGCGCCGCGCCTGGAACACCCAGCCGTGCACCGCGAACAACACCGGCATGACGAACGCGACGGGCCACGGCGCGTGCAGCAGGTGAGCCAGGAAGAGCCCCCAACCCACCGACACCATCAACGCGCCGGAGAACACCAGCCACCACCACAACCGCAGCTGCACGGCGGCCATGAACAGCACCAACCCGGCCAGGACCAGCGTGAACGTGCTGTGCGCGCCGGAGAGCAGTTCGCCTTCGAGTCGCGGGAACGCCGCGAACAGCACGCCGATCGCCGCGACCAGCCACACCTCGTTGCCCAGGAAGAACGGGTTCATCTGCCGCAGCACGACCTCGCGCGGCCGGAACGGCAGCAGCAACCCCGAGCCGTAGTCGAACCCCGCCAGCGCGAAGTACCCGACCGCGAGCACACCGAGCACGGTCAACCAGAGAGCTTCCATCAGAGCGTCACCACCAACGGCGAGACAGGGGCGGGCGCCACGTCCGGACCGCGACGGACCGCACGCGCGATCAACGCCCAGTCGACGAAGGCCAGCACCACGAACAGGGACGTGAACACGATGAGCGACAACAGGATCTGCGAAGCATCCACATGCGACACGGCGTCCTCGGTGCGCAACAGCCCGTAGATCAGCCACGGCTGCCGCCCGATCTCCCGGAACATCCACCCGAAGATGGCCGCCGCGAACGGCAGCGGAATGCCGATCACCATGAGGTACAACGGAAAGCGCATCCGGATCACGGCGTCGCGGAACAGCAGCGGCAGCGTGAACCAGCTGACGGTCGTCAGCGTCATCCCGATCATGATCATGAATCCCAGCGGCGCGCCGACCCACGGCGTCGCCTCGGACTTGCCCGGCTGGTACTGCGAGATCACCGGGAACTGCGCGAAACCGGCGCCGATCAGCGAGGGCGTGGCGAGCGCCGTCGTCCACACGCCCATCCGCAGCGAGCGGCGGAAGAAGTCGACCTCCGGCGTCCGCTTGATGAAGTGGTACGCCGAGACACCCGTCATGAACACGCCGCCGGCCGTGATCGCCGCGAAGATCACGTGCATCAGCGCGGACGTGAACGTCGGGTTCGTCAGCAACGCGCCGAAGTCGTCCAGCCGCAACACGTCGCCGTCGATCCGGTAGCCGACCGGGTGCTGGAGGAACCCGTTCGCCGCCATGATCCAGAACGCCGACGCGAACGCCGTCAGCGCCGTCAGGTACAGCAACGCCAGGTGCAGCCAGCGGTTGAGCTTGCCCCAGCCGAAGATCCACAACCCCAGGAACGTGGACTCCAGGAAGAACGCGATCAGCGTCTCCAGCGCGAGCGGCGCCCCGAACACGTCGCCGGCGTAGGTCGCGAGGCCCGACCAGTTGAGCCCGAACTGGAACTCCATCACGATGCCGGTGACGATCCCGAGCGCGTAGTTGATCACGTAGACGCGGCCCCAGAACCGCGTCATCCGCTCGTGCACGGGCGCCCCGGTGATCGTGAACCGCGTCTGCATGATCACGAGCAACGTGACGAGACCCAGCGTGAGCAGCACGAACAGGAAGTGGAACGACGTCGTCAACGCGAACTGGAGGCGGGCGAGGTCTACTGCGCTCATGGGTAGAGACGCTATGTGTAGCGCGGCTACTTATTAAGGCTTCCGATCGCATCTCAGGGGGATCTCAGGGCTGTCCCTGAGCGCAGATTTCAGGGGCCACTCCGAGGGCGTGCATCAGTAGACTCGCTACCCATGAAGCCCGACGCGCTCCGCGGTCATCTCGACGCGTTGCTGCTGGCCACGCTCGACGGCCGGGAGCTGCACGGTTACGCGATCATCGAGGCGTTGCAGCAGGGCAGCGGGGGAGCGCTCGACCTGCCGACCGGCACCGTCTACCCGGCGTTGCGGCGCCTGGAACGGGCCGGCCACGTGGTCAGCGACTGGAGCACCGTCGGCGGCCGCAAGCGCCGCACCTACAAGCTCACGCAGGCCGGGCAACGAGCCCTGCACGCCGAGCGCAGCGCGTGGCGCGAGTTCACGACGGTCATCGACGGGGTGCTGGGGGGTGACGGCAAGTGGGCGCAGACGTGATGGCAGCGGACGTCATCGAGAGGTACGTGTCCGATCTCGGGTCGCGGTTGCGGGGCTCGAAGAAGCAGGTCCGCGACATGCTCACGGAGACGCGGGACAGCCTCACCGACGCGGCCGAGGCGCACCTGGACCGCGGCCTGGACGAGACCGAGGCGCAGCGGCGCGCGGTCGAGGAGTTCGGGCCGGTCCGCGAGATCGCCAACGAGTACCAGGCCGAACTCGCCGTCGCTTATGGCACGCGCACGCTCGTGTGGCTCGCGATCGTGTTGCCGCTGATGCACATGACGTGGGAGTACGGCCGGATGCTGTTCATCGGGCCGTGGCAGGACTTCGGCGCGATGCCGCCGCCCTGGTACTTGTTCATCGCCAAGGCCAACGACCTGACGAGCGGCATCGCGTCCGGTGTGGCGTTGGTGGCGTTGATCCTCGGCCGTGTGCTCGCGCGCCGGTTCGACACGAAACTGCTGGCCAAGATCGGTGCGGGCGTCGCTTTGGGGGCCGTCGGGGCCGTGCTGCTGGGCAACATCTCGATCATCGCCGCCACCGCGCACGTCGACGCGGCCCGGCTCGTGCAGTCGCTGCCGATGTCGATCGCGAGCCTGATCACCTGGATCGTGATCGTTCGCCTCGGTCTGCTCGCTCGCCGCAGCCTGAGCTGTGCCACGATCGTCGCGTGACCAACGCCCTGATCTACCTGATCGTGATGATCGCCGTCGCGGCAGTGGTGTTCCTGCTCGCGGCGTTGGTGTTCGGGCGCGGCGAGGAGCTCGCGCCGCTGCCGCCCGGAGCGTCGCCGACGCGCCTGCCGTCCGAGGGCATCACCGCGGACGACGTGCGCGGGCTGAAGTTCCAGCAGGCCTTCCGCGGCTACAAGATGACCGAGGTCGACTGGGCGTTGCAACGGCTCTCGGCCGAGGTCGAGACGCTGCGGGCGCGCGTCGAGGAGCTGGAGAGCAGTGAGCACCACCGAGCTTGAGCTGACCGTCGAGGTCGCCGCCCCGCCGGAAACGATCTTCCGGGCCATGTCCGACTGGGAACGCCAGTCGGAGTGGATCTTCGGCACGACCGTGTCCGTCGTCTCCGGTGACGGCCGGTCGGTCGGCAGCGAGATCGACGCCCGCACGTTCGGCGTCAGCGACCGCATGCGAATCACCCGCTGGGACCCGCCGCACGCCGTCGAGGTCCTGCACCTGGGCCGCGTTGTCCGCGGCACGGGCGTGTTCGCCGTGCGCGGCAGTCGTTTCGTGTGGAGCGAACGCCTCGACGTGCCGTTCTTCTACCCGTTGGTGAAGCCGGTCTTCGTGCTGCTGTTGCAGCGTTCGTTGCAGCGCTTCGCCCGTTTCGCCGAGGAGTACCGGTGATCGTCCGCTGTCCGTGGGGCGACTCGACCCCGGACTACGCCGAGTACCACGACACCGAGTGGGGCGTGGAGCTGCACGGCACGCCGGAGCTCTACGAGCGGATGTCCTTGGAGGCGTTCCAATCCGGCCTGTCGTGGATCACGATCCTGCGCAAGCGCCCGGCGTTCCGCGCGGCCTTCGGGGAATTCGACCCGAAGCTGGTGGCCGAGTTCGGGCCCGCCGACGTGGAACGGCTGATGGCCGACACGGGCATCGTCCGCAACCGGATGAAGATCGACGCCGCCATCCACAACGCTCAGGTGATCGTGTCGGAGGGCGTCGACCTGGACGCGCTGCTGTGGTCGTTCGCGCCTGCCAAGCACAAGCGGCCGAAGACGTTCGCGGACGTGCCGGCGATCACCGACGAGTCGAAGGCGATGGCCAAGGAACTGAAGAAGCGCGGCTTCAAGTTCCTCGGCCCCACCACGTGCTACGCGCTGATGCAGGCGACCGGCATGGTCGACGACCACATCTCGGCGTGCTTCCGGGCGAAGAAACCCGCTACTTCCCGCTGAAGTTCGCGGCCCGCTTGTTCACGAACGCGTCGACCGCCTCGCGGTGATCCTCGGTCGCGCCGCACTCGGCCTGGGTGCGGCGTTCGGCCTCGAGCGCGTCCTCCAGCGTCCCGTCCGCGGCCGCCGCCAGCGCTTCCTTGATCTTCGCGTACGCCGTCGTCGGCCCCTTGGCGAGCTTCGCGGCCAGCAGGTGCGCGGTGGACAGCAGTTCGGAGTCCGGCACGACCTGGTTGACCATGCCGACCCGCAACGCCTCCTCGGCGCCGACGGGCTGGGCGAGCAGCATCATCTCCATCGCGCGGCCGTACCCGATCAGCCGCGGCAGCGTGTAGGACGCACCCGAGTCGGCGGTCAGGCCCACGTTGGCGAACGCCATCAGGAACTTCGCCGACTGGCCCGCGATGCGCAGGTCCGCCGCGTAGGCGATGGACGCGCCAGCGCCCGCCGCGCTGCCGTTGACGGCGGCGATCACCGGCTTCGGCATGGCGATCAGCTCGCGCACGATCGGGTTGTAGTGCTTCTCGACCGTGTTCAACGGGGCAGGGTCTCCTGCCTGAAGCAGCCCGATGTGCTCCTTGAGGTCCTGGCCCGCGCAGAACGCCCGGCCCGCACCCGTGATCACCAGCGCGCGCACCGAAGCGTCCGCCGCCGCGTCCTGCAACGCGGCGAGGAACGCCTCCTTCAGCGGGGTCGTGAAGGCGTTGTACGACTCGGGGCGGTTGAACGTGAGCGTGCGCACACCGTCGGCGTCTTCGACGAGGAGCTCGGACACTGGACCTCCATCAAGCTGTGGAAACGTTGCGCACCGGCCGCAGGCACTCGTCGACGAACCGACTCGTGCCCGATGCCAGCCGCAGGGTCTGTTCGTCGAAGAACGACGCTGCCGCGTGCCCCGGCCAGTCCGGTGGCAACAGTTCAGCAGGAAGACCGGGATCGCGGAACAGGAACTTCCGCCACGCGTGCAGGAGCTGCTGCGAGGCCGCGAACGCCGCCGCGTCGTCCGTTTCGTCCACATCGGACACGACCTCGTGCCAGTGCGCGACGAAACCGGCGTAGTCGCGGCCCAGTTCGGCGAGGTCCCAGGCCTTCGCCGCGAGGTCGGCGTCGCCACCGTCGTGTGAACCGTGAAAAGTTCGTGCCGGGACGCTCTCGGCGGCCAGCACGTCGGCCAGTTCGGGGGACGGCCGGGGCGCGATCCACGTCACAGGACCGAGCGCGCCGTAGCCCAGCAGTTGCAGTTCGGACGCCAGGTGGTCGCGCGAGTCACGGCCCGGCATCTCCTCCAACACGACGACGTGCCAGCGACCGTCCCAGGTGGACGGCCCGGTGCGGTAGATGCGGGCGGCGGCCTCGTCCAGACGGCGTTCCCCGCGAGGTGTCATCGCGTATCCGGGCCCGTCAGGGAGCCGCGTCGGCTGCAACCAGCCCTGCCGGACGGTGCGCGAGACGGCGGTGCGGACGGCGGGCGCGGCGAAACCGAGGGGCTCCAGCAACCGGACGAGCGCGGCGATGGTGGCAGCGCCACCGCGGTCGCGCAGGTGGCCGCCGTAGACGTCGAAGAGCGCGGAACGGGCTCGCACCCGGCCCAGTCTGTCACGCCCGCCACGAGGTCGTGCGGGGTCGCGGTGATCGCGGCGGCCGTCGCCCCGTCGTGACCTTCCTCGGGCGGAATCGCCCGGCACGATCTTCGGAACGGATAGTGTTGTGGTGTCGTGGATACAGGTGTTGATCAGGCACAAGTCAAGATCGACAACCGTCACCCGGACTCGCCAAAAGATCGGTTCGGTTTCGCCCCTGAGTCGCGATAGGGGAGAATGGAGCAGATCCGGCCTGGCCGGACGGGGAAGATGTTGACGGAGGGAGCACGCGATGGCGGCCATGAAGCCCCGGACCGGCGACGGTCCCCTTGAGGTCACCAAGGAGGGGCGCGGCATCGTCATGCGCGTGCCGCTTGAGGGTGGTGGGCGCCTTGTCGTCGAGATGTCGGCAGACGAGGCAAGCGCCTTGGGCGACGCGCTGAAGGCCGCCGCCGGCTGAGGCACCCCGGCGAGGAGCTGTCGAGCCCCGGTTTCCACAGTGGAGACCGGGGCATCGCTTCGTTCTCGCAGGGTCGTGACGGGGGCGGAGGCCGGCGGTCACCACGCCGGGGTGAGAATGAACGGTCGTTAATGCGTTAGGGGAGGTCCAGTCGTGGCGTCGACGGTGCCGTCAGTGCCGAGCAAGCTCGTGGACGTCGAGGTGGCCACCACCTCGCGCCGCGCCGTTCCGCAGGTCGTGCTCACGGCCACGGGACCGGCGCTGGGACCGGGCGGCGACGGCATCGACGTCTCCGACCTCACCGGCAAGGCGGGCGAGACGGTCCGCCACGACGAGGCCTGGACGCTCGGCGTCGGCACCGGCTCGCTCGCGGACTACCGCGCGGCCGGTGCGTCGCTGGTGCGCGCGCTGAGCGGCGAGGACGCCCCCAAGACCGCCGACGTGCTGCTGACCCCGGACTTCGACGGCGACAAGGTGCGGGCGTTCGTGCTCGGCGCGGCGCTCGGCGGCTACCGGTTCAAGGTCACCGCCGAGGAGGCCCCGAAGCGGGTCGGCTCGCTGCGGCTCGTCACCGGCGACACCGGGTTCGAGGAGGTGCTGACGTCGGCCGCGCTGAAGGCCCACGCGCTCGCCACCGCCACCTCGCTCGCCCGTGACCTCGCCAACACGCCGTCCAACGTCAAGGACCCGCGCTGGCTCGCCACCACGGCCGCGAAGCTCGCGGACAAGGTCGACGGCCTGACCGCGACCGTGCGGGACGAGAAGTGGCTGGCGCAGCAGGGCTTCGGCGGGGTGCTCGCGGTCGGCAGCGGCTCGGCCCGCCCGCCGCGGTTCATCGAACTCACCTACGGCACGACCGGGCCGCACCTGGTGTTCGTCGGCAAGGGCATCACGTTCGACACCGGCGGCATCTCGGTGAAGCCCGCGGACGGCATGCACCTCATGCGCACCGACATGGCCGGTGGCGGCGCGGTGATCTCCGCGCTGCTCGCCGTGGCCCGTCGCCAGTTGCCGATCCGGGTCACCGGGCTCGTGCCGTGCGCCGAGAACCACGTGGGCGCGAACTCCTACCGGCCCGGCGACGTCGTGCGGCACTACGGCGGCAAGACGACCGAGGTGCAGAACACCGACGCCGAGGGCCGCATGGTGCTCGCCGACGCGATGGCGTACGCGGTGAAGAACCTCAAGCCCGACCTGATCGTGGACGTGGCGACGCTGACCGGGGCCATGAAGGTGTCGCTCGGCCTGCGCACCGGCGCGGTGTTCAGCGCGTCCGACGAGCTCGCGGCCGAGGTCGTCGAGGCGGGCGCGGGCGTCGGCGAGAAGTGGTGGCGGATGCCGTTGCTGGAGGAGCACGTCGGTGCCGTCGCCAGCGAGATCGCGGACTACAAGCAGTGCCCGCCCGGACCGGGTGGCATCACGGCGGCACTGTTCCTGCAGAAGTTCGCGGGGGACGTGCCGTGGGCGCACCTCGACATCGCCGGCCCGGCGCGGTCGGAGAAGGTCTACGACGAGGTCGTCGCGGGTGCGACGGGCTTCGGCGCACGCACGCTGGTCCAGTTGGCTGAAAAATATTCGCGTTAACCTACGAACGGGCCATACGAGACGGTGGCGTTCCACGGCATGATGTGAGCTCCTTCACAACGCCGTAGAGGAGCTCCCTGTGTTACTCCGCCTGGCCCTCGCCGTCTCGTTGGTCATAGCGTCGTTATCCCCCGCCACGGCCGCGACGCCGTGGTGGGAACCGGTGGCGCGGCCCGCCCCGGACTCGCAGATCAACGTGACCGGAGAGCCGTTCAAGGGCGTCGACGGGCAGGGCAGGGTGCGCGGGTTCGTCGACGCGCACAACCACCTCATGACCAACGAGGGCTTCGGCGGCAAGCTGATCTGCGGCAAGCCGTTCTCCGAGCAGGGCATCGCGGACGCGCTGAAGGACTGCTCGGAGCACCACCCGGCAGGCCTCGGCGCGATCTTCGAGGCGATCGTGACCGGTGACTTCGACGGCCACGACCCGGTGGGCTGGCCGACGTTCAAGGACTGGCCGTCCTCGACGACGGTCTCGCACCAGCAGAACTACTACGCCTGGCTGGAACGGGCGTGGCGCGGCGGCCAGCGCGTGCTGGTGCAGGACCTGACGAGCAACGCGACGTTGTGCGTGATCCACCCGTTCAAGGACAAGCCCTGCGACGAGATGCAGTCCGTCCGGTTGCAGGCGCAGCGCACCTACGAGATGCAGACGTTCATCGACAAGATGTTCGGTGGCGCGGGCAAGGGCTGGTTCCGCATCGTCACGTCCGCCGAGCAGGCGCGGGACGTGATCACCCAGGGCAAGCTCGCGGTCGTGCTCGGCATCGAGACCTCGGAGATCTTCGGCTGCCGGACGTTCCTCGACATCCCGCTGTGCAACAGGTCCGACATCGACCGCGGCCTCGACGAGATGTACGCGCTCGGGGTGCGCAGCGCGTTCCTGTGCCACAAGTTCGACAACGCCCTGTGCGGCGTCCGGTTCGACTCGGGCACGCAGGGCGGCGTGATCAACGCGGGCCAGTTCCTGCGCACCGGCCAGTGGTGGCAGACCGAGGTCTGCAAGGGCCCGCAGCAGGACAACCCGATCGGCACGGTCGGCCCGAACGCGCTGATCCCCGCCTCCGCCGTGGCGCCCGCCTACGACCCGGCCAAGCGCTGCAACGTGCGCGGGCTGACGTCGCTCGGCGAGTACGCGGTGCAGGCGATGATGAAGCGGCACATGATGATCGAGATCGACCACATGAGCGTGAAGGCGGCCGGTCGGACGTTGGAGCTGGCTGCTCAGGCGAAGTACCCCGGCATCGTGTCCAGCCACAGCTGGATGGACGCCCAGTGGACCGAGCAGGTCTACTCGCTCGGCGGGTTCGTCGCGGGCTACGAGAACTCGCCCGAGGGCTACGTGTCCCAGGCGGCGGCCGCGGAACCGTTGCGGCGCAAGTACGACGTGGGCATCGGGTTCGGTTCCGACTACAACGGCGTGGGGTCGCACCCGGCACCGCAGACCGGCGTGACCTACCCGTTCCGCAGCTACCCGGACGGGCCGCTGGTGGACCGGCAGCGGACCGGCGAGCGGGTGTGGGACATCAACGTGGACGGTGGCGCGCACATCGGGCTGCTGCCGGACTGGGTGGAGAAGGTGCGCCAGCTCGGCGGTGACCAGCTGGTGCAGGACATGCTGAGCGGGGCGGAGTCGTACCTGCGGACGTGGCAGCGGTCGCAGACCTGGAGCCGGTGAGCCGGCGCACGACGGTTCAGCGGTAGACAGTTCAGCGTTCGACGCCGTGGATCTTCAGGGCGTGATCCCGGAAGGCCCTGACCGCGGGCGGCAGCGGGTTGTCCTTCAACCAGGCCAACCCGAAGATCCGGCCCGTCCGCGGCGTCAGCGGTAGTTCCCGCAGGCCCGGTGGCGGCACGAACTCGGCGTGGGTCAGCAACGCCACGCCGAGTCCGGCCGCCACCAGCCCGCGCACCGTCTCGATCTCCTGGCACTCGAAGACGTAGCGAGGCGTGATGCCTGCGGCAGCGCACATGTCGTCGGTGATCTGGCGCAGGCCGTAGCCGTGTTCGAGGGTGATCAGGTCCTCGTCCGCGATGTCCTCGATCCGCACGGCCTTGCGCGACTCCAGCCGGTGCCCCGCCGGCACCACGACGATCAGCGGCTGCTCGAACACCACGATCGACTCGAACTCCGGCCCGACCGGTGGCGGGGCGACGAGGGCGAGGTCGATCTCGCCGGCGACGAGCTTCTCGACCACGGCGTGGCGGGCGTTCTGCACGAGGCTGAACCGCACGTGCGGGTGTTCGGCGCGGTAGCTGCGCACGAGTTCCGGCACGATCGCGCGGCCGAGCATGTGCAGGAACCCCAGCGCCACGTGGCCCTTCTCGGGGTCGAGCTCCTCCTCGACCTCGCGCAGACCGGGTTCGAGGGCGGCCAGCGACCGGGTGGCGGCCTCGGCCAGCAACCGGCCCGCGCGGGTGAGGCGGACCCGGCGGCCCGTCTTCACCAGCAGCGGCGCGCCGAGCTGCTCGCCGAGTTCGGCGATCCAGCGGCTGACGGTCGGCTGGGGGAGCCCGACGCGTTCTGCGACGCGAGTCACGTGCTCGTCCGCGGCAAGCGCTTTCAGCACCGCCAGCTTCGGGGCCAGGTCCGATTCGTTCATGGATTGATTCTCACGCATTTCCGTATTGGACGTATGGCTTAGCGTCAGATGCGTGACCAGGTTGACCACGTCCATCGCCGCTTCGGGGTTCGCGTGCTTCGCGTTGCTGTACACCCCGCAGGCGGTCATGCCGCAGATCGCGGCGGAGTACGGGCTGGGGCCGAGCGCCGCCTCGCTCGCGCTCTCGGCGGCGACGCTCGCGCTGGCCGCGGTGGTCGTGCCGATCGCGATGCTGTCCGAACGCGTCGGGCGGCGGCCGGTGATCGTGGTCAGCGTCCTGGTGGCGGCGGTGCTCGGGCTGGTGCTGCCGTTCGCGCCCAACTACGAGGTGTTCCTCGCGCTGCGGGTGTTGCAGGGCATCGCGGCCGCCGGCGTGCCCGCCGCGTCCATGGCGTACCTGGCGGACGAGCTGGAGAAGAAGAGCCTCGGTGCCGCGGTGGGCGCGATGATCGCCGGCAACAGCCTCGGCGGCATGACCGGGCGGCTCGTCACGGGCATGACCACGGACTGGCTCGGCTGGCGGCACTCGGTGCTGCTCGCCGGGGCGTTCGGGCTGGTGGCGGCGTTGATCGTGGTGTTCCTGCTGCCCAAGCAGCACGCCCGGCCGAAGCAGGCGCCCAGCGGCATGCGGGCGGCTTTGCGGGACCCCGTGTTGCTCTCGCTGTACGTGGTCGCCGTGCTGCTCGTGGGCGCGTTCATCTCGTTCTACAACGTGGCGGGCTTCCAGCTCAGCGGCCCGGCGTGGCTGGAGACGCTGGTGTTCCTCTTCTACGGCTTCGGCAGCACGGCGGCGGCGGTCGCGGGCAGGATGGCCGACCGCTACGGCCGTGGGCGCGTGCTGCTGCTGTGCATCGGCGTCCTGGCGTTGGGTGCCCTCGCGAGCTTGGTGTGGGTGCCGCTGGGGCTGGCGATCGTCACGGCCGGGTTCTTCGCCTCGCACACCACGGCCAGCGGCTGGGTCGCGGCCAGGGCTCCCTCACACGCCCGCGGCCAGGCGTCCGGGCTCTACCTCGCCGGGTTCTACCTGGGCAGCAGCGTCGGCGGCACGTCCGGCGCCACCTCCTACGAGGAGTGGGGCTGGGGCGGGCTGGTGCTGGTGATCCTCGGCTGGCTCGCGCTCGCCGCGATGCTCGCTCAGAACTCCAGCGCGAGGGTGACCCGCGAGTCGACCGGCGCGATGGTGGTCGTGCCGAGGCGTGGCAGGTCGGGGGCGCCCTCGACCATGCCGACCGACACCGAGCGGGTGTCCGCCGGGATCTCGACGACGACCGCGAACGGCAGCGGGCCGCCGTCGTAGCGGGCGCCGACCTGCCGTGCGGTCGAGCCGTCCGGCAGCGTCACGGTGATCAGGTCCTTGGTGAGCAGGCCGCCCGCCGTGTCCGGCAGGTTGCCGACGGCCTCGACCCGCACCTCCAGCAGCGCCTTGTCCGGTGCGGAGATCGTGGCCACGTCGTACTGGCTCTCGCCGAGCTTGATCGGGCGCTGGCGGCCGAGCCGGACGCCGGTGACCTTCATGCCGAGTTCGCGGTCGCCGAAGCGGATCTTCTGCGTGTGCTCCTGGAACTGGCCGGGCGCGGCGGCGCGCTGCAGCACCGGCGGCGGGGTGTCGGAGCGCTTGCCCGTCTGGACCTCGACCCGCTGTTCCAGCGACTTCGCGCCGAGCGTGCTCAGCACCAGCGACTCGGTGCCCTCCTGCGGGTCCGGCACGGTGAAGACGACGAACACCGAGCCGGTTGCGGGCAGCCGATCGGCCGGGAGGGTCTGCCGCTTGCCCGGCACCTCCAGCGAGAGTTCCGACGGCTGCGGGGCGAACCCCTGCCAGTTGGTGCGGGTGAAGCCGCTGTCGGTCTCGTTGAACTTCTCGACCTTCATCCGGATGACGCGCAGCTTCGACCCGGCCTCGGCGCGGACGGTGCCCTCGGACGTGTACCAGATGTCCGGGTTGGCCCAGCCGGTCACGGCGACGCCGAGCAGGTCGTCGCGGAGCTTCACGTCGGCGTTGCCGAGGCCCAGGTCGACGTTGTTGCGCTTGCCGTCGTCGGGCAGCACGGCGAGGAAGTCGCGTCCGGCGGTCATGTCCTGCTGCTTCGACGGGTCGAACTCCTTGCCGTCGGTGCGCACGAGGGTGCCGCCGGGGTTGCTCCGGTTGCCCTTCTCCGGCACCTGCGGCGACTGCACCTCGTAACGGACCTCGTCATCCGTCTTGGTGACTTCCTTCAGCGGCACGGGCACCCAGTCGGTGCCGGCACCGGTGCCGGGGACCTGGACGGGCCCGCACCACAGCCGCTTGTCGACCTCGGACTCGACGCCCGTCTTCGCGAACCAGCAGCTGACCGCGGCCGCGCCCGCCCGTGCCACGTAGCCGTACTCCAGCGTGTACGCGAGCTGGGCCTCGGCGCTCGCCTGCAGGTCAGGGGCGTCGGCGAGCTTCTTGCCGTCGATCGTGACCTGGATGGACGCAGGCTGCGACGCGGGTGCTGATGTGGCGCATCCGGTCGCTGCCAGGAGGACCGTCAGACCCAGCACCGCACAACGCACAGTCCTCGCGCCCCTCACCAGTTGAAACCGAAACGTCACTACTGGTTAAAGGCGGTGCTCACTCTTCAGGGTTGCCCTGGAAGAGTGTGTCTCAGATCACACTGCGGTACACCTCGACGGTCTGCGCGGCCATCGTCGACCACGAGAAGTCCTGCTCAGCCCGTGCGCGCCCGGCCACTCCGAAGCGCTGCGCCCGTGCGGGGTCTGTGACGAGTTCGTTGATCGATTCGGCGAGCTGGTGTCGATATGTCGACAAATCATGTTCGTCGTAGTGGACGAGCAGACCCGTCTCGCCGTGCACGACGACCTCGGGGATGCCGCCGACGTCGCTCGCGACGACCGCCGTGCCGCACGCCATCGCCTCCAGGTTCACGATGCCGAGCGGTTCGTAGACCGACGGGCACACGAACACCGTCGCGTGGCTGAGGATCTGCCGCACCTCGGCGGGCTGGAGCATCTTCTGGATCCAGAACACGCCCGCCCGCGTCTCCGCGAGTGCGCTGACCGCCGTCCGGATCTCCTCGGCGATCTCCGGCGTGTCCGGTGCCCCCGCGCACAGCACGATCTGCGCTTCGGGGTCGATCTCGTGCGCGGCGGCGACGAGATGGCTCAAACCTTTTTGGCGGGTGATCCTTCCCACGAAGGCCACGATCGGCTTCGTGGGATCGATTCCACGAGACGTCAGCGCGTCCGTTTCCTGAACGGGCCGGTACGCGTTGCTGTCGATTCCGTTGCGCACGACGTGCACCTTGGCGGGGTCGAGCGCGGGATAGGCGTCGAGCACGTCGGCCCGCATTCCGTCGCTCACGGCGATGACCGCGTCGGCGTGTTCGTAGGCCGTGCGCTCCGCCCAGGACGAGATCCGGTACCCGCCACCGAGCTGCTCGGCCTTCCACGGACGACGCGGTTCGAGCGAGTGCGCGGTCACCACGTGCGGGATGCCGTGCAGGAGTTTGCCCAGGTGACCGCCCATGTTGGCGTACCAGGTGTGCGAGTGCACGAGGTTCGCCGCGGAGATCGCGGCGGCCATCTCGAGGTCGACCGCGAGGGTCGTCAGGGCCGCGTTGGCCTGCTCGAGACTGTGCGGGGCGTTGTGGGCCGTGGCGTCGGATCTGGGCGCACCGAAGCAGTGCACGTCGACGTCCACGAGCTCGCGAAGATGGGGCACGAGGAATCCCACGTGCACGCCAGCTCCACCGTAAACCTCCGGCGGGTACTCCCGGGTCAGCAGCGCAACTCGCACGCACTCACCGTAGATCACTCGCGTAGGTGTTGGGACTGGCCACTTTGCGTCTGGTTCGAGAACGATCGCACGGATAGGGTCACATGCTGTGAAGGGGCAGCCGCACGTTCTCGGAATTGTGCTTGCCGGTGGTGAAGGCAAGCGCCTATGGCCGCTGACGGCCGACCGCGCGAAACCGGCTGTGCCCTTCGGGGGCAACTACCGGCTGGTCGACTTCGTGCTGTCGAATCTGGTCAACGCGGGCCTCGCCAGGCTCTGCGTGCTGACGCAGTACAAGTCGCACTCACTGGACCGCCACATCTCGACGACGTGGCGCCTGTCCAATGTGCTCGGTCAGTACGTGACCCCGGTCCCGGCGCAGCAACGCCTGGGCCCGCGCTGGTACACGGGCTCGGCCGACGCGATCTTCCAGTCCTTGAACCTGGTCCACGACGAGAAGCCCGACCACGTGGTCATCTTCGGCGCCGACCACGTGTACCGGATGGACCCCGGCCAGATGATCGCGCAGCACATCGAGTCGGGCGCGGCCGTCACCGTGGCCGGCATCCGGGTGCCGCGGGCCGAGGCCAAGGCGTTCGGGTGCATCGACTCGGACGCGTCGGG
Organism: Lentzea sp. JNUCC 0626; assembly: GCF_043632865.1. Classification (NCBI taxonomy): domain Bacteria; kingdom Bacillati; phylum Actinomycetota; class Actinomycetes; order Pseudonocardiales; family Pseudonocardiaceae; genus Lentzea; species Lentzea sp. JNUCC 0626. The sequence continues at coordinate 6,264,397 of NZ_CP171635.1, read as the reverse complement.
GAAGATCACCCGGTTCCTGGAGAAGCCGTCCGAGCCGCCGCACGTGCCGGACGACCCCGAAGTGACTTTCGCTTCGATGGGCAACTACGTCTTCACGACGGAGGCGTTGCTGGACGCTCTTCGTGGGGATGCGTTGAACCCCGACTCCGACCACGACATGGGTGGCGACATCATCCCCATGCTGGTGGACCGGGGGAAGGCGCACGTCTACGACTTCCAGGACAACGTCGTGCCCGGCGCTACGGATCGGGACCGCGGGTACTGGCGTGACGTGGGGACGATCGACGCCTACTACGACGCGCACATGGACCTGGTTTCGGTCCATCCGATCTTCAACCTGTACAACCAGTTGTGGCCTATTCGGACGGCTACGCCGCCGTTGCCGCCGGCCAAGTTCATCGCCGGTGGTTCTGCCGAGGACTCGATGGTGGGGCCCGGGTCGATCATCTCCGGGAAGATCCACGGGTCGGTGATCTCGTCCGATGTGACTGTTGAAGTCGGGTCGGTGGTGCAGGGGTCCGTGTTGTTGCCCGGGGTTCGGATCGGCAAGGGCGCTGTGGTTCGGCGGGCCATTTTGGACAAGAACGTTGTTGTGCCAGATGGGGCGTTGATCGGTGTGGACGCGCCGATGGATCGGGAGCGGTACACGGTGTCCGCTGGTGGGGTGACTGTGTTGGGGAAGGGTGTTCGGGCTTACTGACCGGGCCTGTCGCGCTGTCCGTAGGTGGTCGCCCTGTCCGTAGGTGGTCGCCTTGCGGGCGGCCACCTTGCGTTGCGTGCTTTCCCTGGGGGCTCTGCCCCCAGACCCCCGGCAATCTGATCAGGGGGCCAGCGCTGCCTGCGGGTTGATGGCACGCCTGTTGCTTAGAGCGGCTGCCTGTTTCGTAGTTTGGTTGCGTTGGCGGTGGGGTCCCATCACAAGCCGCACCAAGAGCGGGCCACATGCCTGGAGGGGTGTCAAACCGCCGAAAAGCGTGGCGGTTTGACACCCCTCCAGGCATGCAGCAAGAGCTGTGGCGCGACTCGTGATGGGACCCCACCGCCGAAGCCTCTTGGCTCAAAGCCAAGAGCACCTCGGCTTCGCCGTCGGGTCGGCTCGCCTTCGGCTTCGCGTTGTCAGGGACGTCGGGCGGCGACCAGCAGGCCGTCGCCCAGCGGGAGGATCACCGGCACCAGGCGGTCGTCCTCCTTCACCAGGCGCGCGATGTCCCTCATCGTCTGCGTCGACTCGTCCCGTGCCGACGGGTCCACGACCGAGCCGTGCCACAGGACGTTGTCGAACGCGATGACGCCGCCCGGTCGCAGCATGCGGACGCCGTGTTCGAGGTACTGCGGGTACTCGGGCTTGTGGGCGTCCACGAACACGAGGTCGTAGGCCGCGTCGGTGAGACGAGGCAGGACGTCGAGTGCCTGGCCCATGATCAGGCGGGTGCGCGAGGGGGAGATGCCTGCCGCGGCGTAGGCCTGGCGGGCTGCTCGCTGGTGCTCGGAGGCCACGTCTATCGAGGTCAGGATGCCGGATTGCGGCATGCCCGCCAGGAGGTAGAGGCCGCTGGTGCCCGCTCCGGTGCCGATCTCCACCACCGCGCGGGCCTGGAGTGCGGTCGCGAGGAACCGCAGGGCGGCGCCTCCGCCCGCGCCGATGGGCACGCAGCCCAGTTCCTCGCCGCGTGCACGTGCGGCCAGGTGCACGTCGTCCTCGGGGAGGTACTGCTCGACGTACTCCCGCAGGGCCGATTCCGTGGTCACGGTCTAGCAGGTTAGTGCCAACTGTGCCCAAAACGGGTGAACGCGGCCCGAACCGAGATTCTCAGGGTGCTCTCAGCCAGTTCTCACGATCGTTTAAACCGGGCAGGAGAAGGTACAGAAGCAAGAAGCCAGGCTCTAGTCGGGAACAAGCCGGACCCGTCGCCCGTTGAGCCGCATAAGGGTCGCCGGGCGGCCCACATGGAGGTGCCGAAACACCTGATGCGCACGCAGTCGAGTTCAGCTGAGGCCGTCGCTCCCATCGAGACGGCTGACTGGACGCCGCCCTCGTGGGACTCCATCGTCCGCGAGCACGCGGACAGGGTCTACCGGCTCGCGTACCGTCTGACCGGCAACCAGCACGACGCCGAGGACCTCACGCAGGAGACGTTCATCCGCGTGTTCCGCTCGTTGGCGTCGTACAAGCCGGGCACCTTCGAGGGGTGGCTGCACCGCATCACCACCAACCTCTTCCTCGACATGGCACGCAGGCGTTCGCGCGTGCGCATGGAGGCGCTGCCCGAGGACAACGACCGCCTCGAGGGTGACGACCTGTCCCCCGAGGAAATCTACGACGAGAACCACCTCGACCCCGATCTGCAGGCCGCGCTGGACGAGCTCCCGCCGGAGTTCCGCGCCGCGGTCGTGCTCTGTGACGTGGAAGGTCTCTCCTACGAGGAGATCGGCGCCACGCTCGGGGTGAAGATGGGTACCGTGAGGAGTCGGATCCATCGGGGCCGCCAGGCTCTGAAGGTCGCTCTCGAGCGCCGTCGTCAGGAATCGTTGCTGGAGGACTCTGCATGACCGACCTCCGTGGTTGGGGCCTTCCTGAGGGGCACCTCGCGCTGGACGCGGTGGTGGCGTTCGTGGACGGGGAGCTTTCCTCGACCGCCCACGAACGAGCTGCCGCGCACATCCAGCGTTGCGGGTTCTGCGCCTTCGAGACCTTCACGCAGCAGCAGGCGCGCGCGGCCGTGCGCACCGCTTCGGCGCCCACGGCGCCGGCGTCGTTGCTCGACAGGCTCGGTGCGATCCCCCAGGAAGTCGAGCTGCCGTCCGCTCCGGACGGGCTCGCGATCACGGAAGACGGCCAGTTCGTCGCCGTTCAGCGCACGGACAAGCCCGCGTTCGGCACGGGTCCGGTGCTCGGGTCTTCGAGACCGTTGGGCAGCAACGGCTGGTTCAGCGGCCGTCGCGCCCGCCAGGGAGCCGGGGTCGTCGTGAGCGGCATGCTGCTCGGTGCCCTCGCGTTCACCACGCCCGACAGCAGCGACGCGCCCGCGCCTGCTCCGGCACCGCAGAACGTCGGCGCGGTCTTCGCGACCACCCCCTGACAGCCATTTCACTGTTCGTGAGGCACGCTGTAGTTCAGCACTCCTGAGCGAAAAACCGGGGAGAGATGAGCCAGCAGTCGCCCAACGGCCAGACGTCCACACCCGTTTCCGGAGTGGACGACGGAGCGCACCGCAGGCTCCGGCCACGGCCCCTGGTGCAGCCGCCGGTCGACCCCGCGTACGCCACGGCCTTCGGTCGCCCGGACGGCGTCGACAGCGCGTTCGCCGCCCGCGACGTGCCCGTCACGCAGGTCGAGTCCGCGCCGCCCCCTCCCGAGTCCCTCGTGACGGCGTTCGGCCGCCAGGGCTCCTCCGAACTGCTCCAGCGCCCGCCGCAGCCCACCTCCGACCCGGACCCGGACATCGACCCGGTGTTCTGGGGCGACAAGCCCGCGGGTGACCCGTGGCGCGACCCGACGTCCGGCGCCGTGATCGGCCCGCCCGCCGTCGGTGAGGACCCGCCTGGCGAACCTGAGCGCAAGCCAGAACCCGGCCCGCAGCTGAGCATCCCGGAGCTGCTCTTCGGCCGCCGCGTGAAGCCGACGGCCATGGCGTTGCTGCTGACCGTTGCCCTGGTGCTCGGCGCCCTCGGTGGCCTGGTCGGCTGGCTGATCGGCCGCGCCGGCAACCCGCTCACCGACTCGACGGTCACCCTGGCCGAGGTCGAACAGGGCAAGGAACGCCCCGCGGGTTCCATCTCGGACATCGCGAAGCGCGTCACCCCGAGCGTCGTCTCGATCGAGTTCAAGGGCGCCAACGTCGCGGGCGTCGGCTCCGGCGTCGTCATCGAGGGCGGCGGCTACATCCTGACCAACGACCACGTCGTCGCCCCGGCCGCGCAGGACTCGTCCGCGAAGCTCAGCGCCGTCTTCACCGACGGCACCCGAGCCGCCGCGCGCGTCGTCGGCCGCGACCCGAAGACCGACCTGGCCGTCATCAAGGTCGAGGTCACCAACCCGACGGTCCTGCAGTTCGGCAACTCCGACGAACTCCAGGTCGGCGACAGCGTGATCGCCATCGGCTCGCCCCTCCAACTCTCCAACACCGTCACCGAGGGCATCGTCTCCGCCCTGCACCGCCCGGTCACCGCGGCGGGAGAGAACGGCGGCCCCCAGGTCACCTACGACGCGATCCAGACCGACGCCGCCATCAACCCGGGCAACTCGGGCGGCGCGCTGGTCGACTCGCGCGGCGCACTGATCGGCATCAACTCGTCGATCCGCACCGAAACCGGCGGCTCCGTGGGCCTCGGCTTCGCGATCTCCGGCAACCAGGCCCGCAAGATCAGCCAGGAGCTGATCCGCAACGGCTCCGTGAAGCACGCGGACATGAACGTCAACGTGAAGTCGGTGTCCGCGGAGACCTCCGAGGGCGCCCAGGTGCAGAACGTCCCGGCAGGCGGCGCCGCGGCGGCCGCCGGCATCCAGGAGGGCGACGTCATCACCAGGGTCGGCAACCGCATGGTCCGCAACGCCGCCGAACTGGTCGTTGCGGTCCGCGAGCACGAAATCGGTCAAACGGTGCAGGTAACGCTTGCGCGCCAGGGCCGTGAGCTCAAACTCGACGTGACACTCAAGAGCGACTGACAAGTAGGCTGGGACCCGTGTTCGACAGCATCGGATGGGTAGAGATCCTCATCATCGTCGTCGCGGGTCTCTTCATCCTGGGGCCCGAACGCCTGCCATCGGCCGCGGCCTGGCTGGGCAAGACAGTGCGTCAGGTGCGCGAGTACGCAACCGGCGCGCGCGAACAGCTCAAGCAGGAGATGGGCCCGGAGTTCGAGTCGCTCCGCAAGCCCCTCGAGGACCTGCGGGAACTGCGCAACTTCGACCCGAAGCGCGCGGTGACCAAGCACCTGTTCGAGGACCCGGAGCCCACGACGAAGTCGAACGGCTACCCGACGCCCTCGACCCCGCCCGCCGCGGAGCAGCGGCCGCTGGGGCCTGGGGAGCGGCCGCCTTACGACCCGGACGCGACCTGAGCGAAGGCCGCTGACGCGAGCGCTAGGGCTGCGGACCACGAGGCAGCCGAGCGCGAGGCAGCCAAGAGCTCATTAGCCGAGAGCTCGGTAAGCAGTGGCTTGAGGAGAACGCAGCCGCAGGCCAGGCCGTGTGAGCGCAAGCATCGCGATGGCGCAGCCGAGCCCACCCAAGACTCAACGGCAATGCCGAAGGCGAGCCGACCGTCTTGGCTGGATCGATCAGCCGGTGTGGTGACGTACCAGCACAAACCCAGCCACGCACGCGTGGGATTGGGGCTTGACTTTGGGTGCGAGGTGCTACGCCTGTCTGGGATCGGCCGGGCGCTTTTCAGCCCGGCCTTTCCGGTCCGACCAGCGCCTCGCAAGGGCCCCGAAGTCAAGCCCCAATCCCTATCGTCGCGAAGCGGCGATGAAATGACCCGGCTCGTCGAAGTTCTTTGCGCGCCAACAAGACCACTCGCCCAAGGCGAGCCGAACCGTCAGCGACCAGCAGGCGAAACGTTCAACAACCGCCCAGCCAGCCCACGCGACCGAACCGAAAGCTTCGTGGCGATCCCGGTCAACACCTGAGCCGCAGCCGACTCCGGCACCGCCTGAACGATCGGCGTCCCCGAATCCCCGTTCTCCCGCAACCGAGGATCCAACGGCACCTGCCCGAGCAACGGCACGTCCGACCCGATGGCCTTGGTCAGCGACTCCGCGACGGCCGTGCCGCCCCCGGTCCCGAAGACCTCCATGCGCGAGCCGTCGGGCATCTCCAGCCACGACATGTTCTCGATGACCCCGGCCACCCGCTGCCGCGTCTGCAGAGCGATCGACCCGGCCCGCTCGGCCACCTCCGCCGCAGCCTGCTGAGGCGTGGTCACCACGAGGATCTCGGCGTTCGGCACCAGCTGTGCGACGGAGATCGCGATGTCGCCGGTGCCGGGCGGCAGGTCGATCAGCAGCACGTCCAGGTCGCCCCAGAACACGTCGGCCAGGAACTGCTGCAACGCGCGGTGCAGCATCGGCCCGCGCCACACCACGGGGGTGTTGCCCGGGGTGAACATGCCGATCGAGATGACCTTCACGCCGTGCGACTGCGGCGGCATGATCATCTTCTCTACCTGGGTGGGACGGCCGTCGGCGCCCAGCATGCGGGGGATCGAGTGCCCGTAGATGTCCGCGTCGACGATGCCGACCGACAGGCCCCGCGCCGCCATCGCCACGGCCAGGTTCACGGTGACCGAGGACTTGCCGACGCCGCCCTTGCCCGATGCCACGCAGTACACGCGGGTCAGCGACCCGGGCTGGGCGAACGGGATGACCGGCTCTTCGGTGCCGCCGCGCAGCGTCTTCCGCAGTTCGGTGCGCTGGGCGTCGCTCATCACGTCGAGGTCGACGCGCACGGACGCGACGCCTTCCAGCGCCGACACGGCCGCGGTGACGTCGGCGGTGATCTTGTCGCGCATCGGGCAGCCCGCGACGGTCAGGAACACCCCGACGACCACGGCGCCGTCCGTGCCGACCTCGACGTCCTTGACCATGCCGATCTCGGTGATCGGGCGGCGGATTTCAGGGTCCTGCACCCCGGCGAGCGCCTTGCGGACGTCCTCGACGGTGGGGCGGGGCTGCGTGGTGGTCACCGATCCATGCTACGTCCGGTTCGTGCCCGTCCTACCGGCCGGTCACTTTGCAGCACAGGGCCAGGTCGTAGCCACGGGGGCGCTGTCCGTAACATCGACGTCCGTGCCGGAATCGGGTAGTTCCCGGTTGCCCACCCGTGTCGAGCTCGGGGTGTGGCGATCGTTCCTCCGCGCGCATGCACGGATCACGAGGGTCCTCGAGGCCGAACTGATTGCTGAGCAGCGCCTATCGCTCGCGGCGTACGACGTGCTGGTTCAACTGGCCGAGACGCCTTCCATGCGCATGCGCATGACCGAACTGGCCGATGCCGTCCTGCTGTCCCGCTCTGGCGTGACCCGCCTCGTGGACCGTTTGGAACGTGCTGGTCTTGTCGGACGCGAACGCGCCGACGGTGATGGACGCGGCATCGTGGCCGTGCTCACACCCCTTGGCGCTGAGCGTCTGCGCAGTGCCTCCGCCACCCACCTCGCCGGCGTCGCCGAGCACTTCGGGGAGAGCTTCGGCCCCGGTGAGCTCGAGGCGTTCGGCCGCACGTGCGACCGCCTCGCCGCGGACGACGTGTTGCCGTGACCCCATGATCACGGTGGTGGGACTGGTGCACGTCGAGGCTGGCCGCCTCCTCGTTGTGCGCTCACGCAACAAGAAGGCCTTCTACCTTCCCGGCGGCAAGATCGAACCCGGTGAGTCCCTCGTGGACGCCGTGCGCCGGGAGGTCAGGGAAGAACTCGGCGTCGAAATCGACGAACCCTCGCAACTCGAGCGCTACGTCGCCCCGGCGTACGGCGAGGGCGAAGGCGCGATGGTCGACATGACCTGCTTCACGGCCGCCCTCCGAGGCACGCCGCAGCCCACAGGTGAGATCGCCGAACTGACGTACGTGACCCGCGACGAGTACCGGGCGCACGCCGAGACCGCTCCCGCGATCCACGAGGTCCTCGCGGACCTGGTCGCGAGTGGACAGGTCAGGGCCTGACCTTCTTCAGGTTGTTCTGCTCCTTCACGAGCTTCTCCAGCTCACCCCGGATGAAGTCGCGCGTCGCCACCTCACCCAGCGCCAGCCGCACCGCCGCGAGTTCCCGCGCCAGGTACTCGGTGTCCGCCTTGGTCTGCGCGGCTCGCGACCGGTCCTCCTCCAGCGACACCCGGTCCCGGTCGTCCTGCCGGTTCTGCGCGAGCAGGATCAACGGCGCGGCGTAGGCGGCCTGCGTCGAGAACGCCAGGTTGAGCAGGATGAACGGGTACGGGTCCCAGCGCAGCGACACCGCGACGAGGTTCACCACGATCCACGCGACGACGATCAGCGTCTGCCAGAACAGGAACTTGCCGGTGCCGAGGAACCGCGCGAGCCGTTCCGAGAACTGGCCGAACGTGTCGGGGTCGATCGAGAGCCGCCAGCCACGGGGGCCGCGCGGCTGGTCGAGTCTGCGCCGGGGCAGCAGTTCAGGCATGGCTCAGTCCCGTCTCGCGCCAGTTGTCCGGCAGCAGGTGGTCCAGCACGTCGTCCACGGTGACGGCGCCGAGCAGGTGCTCGTCCTCGTCCAGCACCGGGGCGCACACCAGGTTGTAGGTGGCGAAGTAGCGGGTCACGTCGCTCAACGACGCTCCGGGCGACAGGAACGCCATGCTCGTGTCGAGCACTCCGGCGACGAGGTCGAACGGTGGTTCGCGCAGCAGTCGTTGGATGTGGACGCAGCCGAGGTAGCGGCCGGTCGGAGTGGCGGACGGGCTGCGGCAGACGAAGACCATCGACGCCAGCGCGGGCGTGAGGTCGGGATTTCGCACTCGTGCCAACGCTTCCGCGATCGTCGCGTCCGGCGTGAGGATGATCGGCTCCGGCGTCATCAGGCCGCCGGCGGTGTCGAACGAGTACTCCAGCAGGCGCCGGACCGGTTCGGACTCCTCGGGTTCCATCAGTTCGAGCAGCCGGTCCTTGGTGCCCTCGGCCAGTTCGGCGAGCAGGTCGGCCGCGTCGTCCGGGTTCATCGCCTCCAGGATGTCCGCGGCGCGTTCCTCGTCCAGGTGCGAGAGAATGTCCTTCTGGTCCTCTTCGGACAGTTCCTCGATCACGTCGGCGAGCCGCTCGTCGTCCAGCGCGTCGGCGACCTCGTGGCGGCGCTTGGGCGGGAGTTCGTGCAACGCGTGGGCGACGTCGGCCGCGCGCATGCCCTCGAAGACCGCGACGAGTTGTTGCGCGCCCTGCGGCTGGCCCGCGATCTCGTTGACGCTCAGGCCACCGACGTCCTCCCAGCGCCACACCTGCACCGGGCCCTTGAGGCTGAACCGGCCGGTGCGCTCGCGGCCCGCGACGCGCACCATCCGCCAGTCGCGGGTGCGGGTCAGCTCCATCGCGGCGTCGACGACCGCGGCCGTGCCGCTGTCCTCGAGCTGGATCTTGGCGTCGAGCAGTTCGCCGATCACCAGCACCTCGTTGACGCGCTGGTGGAACGGCCGCAGGTTCACCGACCCGGTCGCGAGCGTCACGGCGTTCGGCTCGATCGACGTCAGCCGCAGCATCGGCACGAAGATCCGCCGGCGCGTCACCAGTTCCACGACCATGCCGAGCACCCGCGGCGGCTGCCGGTCGATGCGGAGGCTGATCACCACGTCGCGGGCCTTGCCGATGGGTTCGCCATCGGGGCCGAAGACGGGAAGTCCGGCCAGCTGAGCGATGTAGATCCTGTTCACGGCCACCACGACGACCAGGCTAGATCACGCTCTGGCCGCCCACCCGGCGATCTCGGCGCAGATCACGGTGTCCTCGTCGTCGTCCAGGCACCAGATCCAGTTCGTCACGGCGCGGTGCAGCACCCAGTCCCTGGCCGCTTCGGGGTCCAGCTCGCCCGCGGCGCAGATCGCGTGGAACCGGTCGGCGAGTCCCTTTCGCCCGTCCATCTCGTCGAATCTGTTCCGCAGCAACGGAAGCACGCCGAACTCCGGATCGCCGGACAACGGCTTCGGGTCGATCATCAGCCACGGTTCGCGGGCGCCGCGCAGCACGTTCTCGTAGTGCAGATCCTCGTTGACCAGCGTCGTGCCCATCGGCCGCGTGCCGGCCTCGCGGGCGGCGTCGAGCAGCCTGCGAGGCACCGCCGGGTGATCTTCGAGCTCGCCGGTGAACCGCCGGATCTCGTCCGGCGCCTGGATTCCGCGGTGGCGGCGCATCAGGTCGCCGATCACGCCGATGGCCAGGTCGACCGGTTCGTCGTCCAGCGAGTGCGGTTCGAGGCGTTCCAGCAGCAACGCGCCGAGGTCGCCGTCGTGGTCCAGCAACCGGACCGCGCCGTTGCCGTCGTAGAGCCTCAACGCCAGCGGCTCGTGCTCGGTCTCGGTGTCGACCCAGGTCAGCTTCAGCACGGCCGGGTGCCCGTCGGCCTGGCGCACCGGCAGCACGACCGCGCAGAACCCGTTCATCAGCGGGCCATCCGGCGTCAACCGCCAGCGCGCGCACGCCTTTGTCGCGAGCTTCGGCAACGACGCCGCCCAGGAGGCAGAGCCCTCGCCGAGGCTTTCACCGAAGCCCGCGGGGACGGTGATCACGAGCTGAACTCCAGGCGGTACACGGCTTCCCACTCCGGCTTCGTGTTGAGGCGGGCGGTGCGCAGGGCCTGCGCGGTCTCGTCGTCCGGCTCGGTCAGGTGCGCGACGGCCTGGGCGTCGACGAGGTGCGAGTGCGTGCTGGGGGAGCGCACGGTGACGGTGACCTCGGCGCCGTCGCTCAACGGCGCGGTCGGTTCGGTGCCGCCGGAGATGACCCACAGCGCGTCGGCACGCCAATGCGCGTGGACCAAACGCGGTTCGTGGCCCGGTGAGGTGATCCAGACGGCAGCGGCCTTGCGGAGCGCCGCGTCCAGGATTCGAGTGATCTCCACCGGTTCAGCGTGCCATGGTGCTGTGAAACGGGACTCATGGAACATGCGCCCGGAGTTGATGCGTGCCACTGTGGCGCACATAGTTACCGGCCGGTACGAGGAGGTACTCCAGTGGTCGACCAGCAGCGTCCCCGTCGCTCGTGTCTGGCGGTCCCGGGATCCAGCCAGAAGATGATCGACAAGGCCCGCACGCTGCCGGCGGACCAGGTCTTCCTGGACCTGGAGGACGCCTGCGCCCCGCTGGCCAAGCCGGACGCCCGCAAGACCATCGTCGCCTCGCTCAACGAGGGCGGCTGGGGCGACAAGGCCCGCGTCGTGCGCGTCAACGACTGGACGACGGAGTGGACCTACCGCGACGTCACCGAGGTCGTCGAGGGCGCGGGCGCGAACCTCGACTGCATCATGCTGCCGAAGGTGCAGACGCCCGAGCAGATCGTCGCGCTGGACTTCATGATCACGCAGATCGAGAAGACCATGGGCTACGAGGTGGGCAAGATCGGCATCGAGGCGCAGATCGAGAACGCCCTGGGCCTCAACAACGTCAACGCGATCGCCACCGCGTCCCCGCGCGTCGAGACGATCATCTTCGGCCCGGCGGACTTCATGGCGTCGATCAACATGAAGTCGCTCGTGGTCGGCGAACAGCCGCCCGGCTACGACGTCGGCGACGCCTACCACTACATCCTGATGCGCATCCTGATGGCCGCGCGGGCCCACGACAAGCAGGCCATCGACGGCCCCTACCTGCAGATTCGCGACGTCGACGGCTACAAGCGCGTCGCCGGCCGCTCCGCCGCACTCGGTTTCGACGGCAAGTGGGTGCTGCACCCCGGCCAGATCGACGCGGCCAACGAGGTCTTCAGTCCCAAGCAGGAGGACTACGACCACGCCGAGAACATCCTCGACGCGTACGAGTTCTACACGTCCGAGGCGGGCGGCAAGCGGGGCGCGGTGATGCTCGGCGACGAAATGATCGACGAGGCGTCGCGCAAGATGGCGCTGGTGATCTCCGGCAAGGGCCGTGCCGCGGGCATGGCGCGCGCGAACGTGTGGACGCCGCCGGAGGACTGAAATCCGTTACTGATTGTGCCCTACTTCACCCCAACTGTTACTGGACGTGTTCGACCGTCACAGGTTGCGTTCAAAACGGGTGAAGTGGGGCACAATCCGTGACGAGAGTTTGCGATCATGCCCCGGTGCGGGTGCATGCTCGTCGTCATGTCACGTTCGAGTAACGGCAAGACGAGCAGACGGTTGCGGCTCTTCAAACGTCGCGAGGACGACCTGCTGGAGCGCAGCTTTCGGAGCTGCCCCGGCTGTGCCGCCGACGTCCACGTGTTCGCGGACGTCTGCCGCCACTGCGGTGGCGCGCTGGAGATCGCCCTCGCGGGGTGAGCCCGCGGCTCAGTTGTAGTTGGCGCCGCTGAACACCGCGAGGATCACGAAGAGGTAGAACCCCAGGTAGAGCAGCCAGCCGCCGAGGACGCAGTAGCCGACGATGATGCCGGCGAGCGCCAGGCCGTGACCCTCCTCCTCGCCGCGCTTGATCTTCCCCATCGCGATGTGGCCGAAGACGACGCCCACGATCGACGAGACGCCGCACGTCACGAAGCCCGCGATGGACAGCACCAGCGACACGATCGCGCTCGTCTGCGGCTTGGGCATGGGCGGCGGGTAGCCGTAGCCGTACATCGGCTGGCCGTACGGGCCTGGCTGACCGTAAGCGCCTGGCTGACCGTAGGGCGCTTGTTGGCCGTAAGGCTGCTGCTGGCCGTACGGGTCACCCGGCTGCTTCGGGTTGTAAGGGTCGTAGGTCATCTTGCTCCCCCTGGACGTGTGAGCCGGGATCTTAAGGTCGCGCCCTCGGGTTCGTCGCGCGTGGGTGCGTGATTACACCTGTCAGGGATGCTGTTTCGGTACAGCTGGTTCCAGTGTGTTGTGGAGAGCACACCCCGGTCGCAAACGAGCGTTAACCGGTCCATACTCGCCGGTAACCTCAGCCTTGGAAGGGAAGTGCGATGGCGCGCCTCGCCCAGACCGCGGGTCTCACGGACATCCAGGAAGAAATCCTCGCGACCGTGCGCACGTTCGTGGACAAGGAGATCATTCCGCACGCCCAGACGCTGGAGCACGGCGACACGTACCCCGCCGACATCGTCGACGGCATGAAGGAGATGGGCCTCTTCGGCCTGACGATCCCCGAGGAGTACGGCGGCCTGGGCGAGTCGCTCCTGACGTACGCGCTGGTGGTCGAGCAGATCGCGCGCGGGTGGATGAGCGTCTCCGGCGTCATCAACACCCACTTCATCGTGGCGCACATGCTCAAGCAGCACGGCACGCCCGAGCAGAAGGAGAAGTACCTGCCGCGGATGGCCGCGGGCGAGGTGCGCGGGTCGTTCTCCATGTCCGAGCCCGAACTCGGCTCCGACGTCGCCGCGATCCGCACCCGCGCGGTCAAGGGCTCCGAGGGCGGCTACACCATCAACGGCCAGAAGATGTGGCTGACGAACGGCGGCACGTCCAACCTGACCGCCGTGCTGGTGAAGACCGACGAGGGCGCCGAGAAGCCGCACCAGAACCTCACGACGTTCCTGGTCGAGAAGCCCGAGGGCTACGGCGAGGTCCTGCCCGGTCTCACCATCCCGGGCAAGATCGACAAGATGGGCTACAAGGGCGTCGACACCACCGAGATGGTGTTCGACGGCTTCGAGATCGCCGCGGACCAGGTGCTCGGCGGCGTCACCGGCCAGGGCTTCCGGCACATGATGGACGGCGTCGAGGTGGGCCGCGTGAACGTGGCCGCCCGCGCGTGCGGCATCGCGATCCGCGCGTTCGAGCTCGCGATCGACTACTCGCAGCAGCGCAAGACGTTCGGCAAGGCCATCGCCGAGCACCAGGCCATCGCGTTCAAGCTCGCCGAGATGGCGACGAAGGTCGAGGCCGCGCACCTGATGATGGTGAACGCGGCTCGGTTGAAGGACTCCGGCCAGCGCAACGACGTCGAGGCCGGGATGGCCAAGCTCATCGCCTCGGAGTACTGCGCCGAGGTCACCCAGGAGTCGTTCCGCATTCACGGCGGCTACGGCTACTCCAAGGAGTACGAGATCGAGCGCCTGATGCGCGAGGCCCCGTTCCTGCTGATCGGCGAGGGCACGTCCGAGATCCAGAAGACGATCATCAGTCGCGGCCTGCTCCGCGACTACCAGTCTCGCGGTTAGGCCCTGGACGAAGTTCGCGGTTAACCCGTTAGGGGCCAATCTTTCACGGAACTGGCCTCTAACGGATTTCGCCTGCGGCCCATAAGGTTCGCTCACTTTGAGCACAGATCTGACGCTTCCGAGACCTGTGTCGCCGCCACACGTCGTCCGCCTGGAGCTGGACACGTTCTTCGGCGTCGACCGTCCTGCGCTGGCCGAGTGGTTCGGCGCGCTGTTCACCGACCTGCTCGCCCCGCTGTGCCCCGCCTCGATCGACGAACTCGTGGCGGTGGCGCGCGACTACGACCCCTCTGACACAACGCCCTGGGGCCCGCCCGGATACGCCCGGCTGCGGCTCTCGACGGGCGAGTTCACCCGATCGTCGTGGGCGGCGGCCCTGGACGACCTCCCGTCGTTCCTGCGCGTGCAACTCGTCCAACTCGACGCGCAGGGCCTGCCACTCGTGGAGGACGGCTGGACCGCCGAGGTCCTGCTGAAGGACGACCCGGCGTTCCCGCACCAGATCGTCGTCACGGCCTCGCGGACGTTGTTCGGCGGCTGGATCTCCCACGCCGTGCAGGGGGAGTGGCTGTCGGCGTTCCGCACCGGCGCGTCCCTGGTCCAGGCCTCGGGCGGCTGGATCACGCTCGACCGGGTGGGGGTGCGGACCGCGCACGAGGTGTCCGTCGGCGTCGGCCTGGACGAGTCGCTGTTCATGGCGGCCGAACTGGCCCGCGGCCCGCACTGGGCGACGTTGCTCGGCCCGCGCCAGGTCGCCGCGCTGGGCGGCGTGCAGGAGGTCTGCTCCACGGCGCCCTGTTATTCCGTGGAACACCTCGGCGGCGGCCGCATACTTTTGCAGCTCACCGAGCACCTGGACGAGGTGCCGCCGGACGTCGTGCGGAAGCTGGCCGAGTTCCTGGGCCCGGTCCTGCACTGAGGGGGTGCCCGTGCGTTCCGAGGACGGACTCGTGAACCCGGTGCGACGGCTCGCGCTGCCGGCGCAGGCACAACGCGAGTACCTGGAGTCGATCGGCACCGCGCCGTCCGCCGACGAGCTCGCACTGCAGTTCGACGACGTCAAGCACCACCTGCTGCGCCAGGGTCCCGAGACCGTCGCCGTGGCCGAGCGCATCGACGCCCTGCTGGACGAGATGAGCGGTCCCGGCCCGGTCTGGCACGTCGACGCCCTGGCGGAGTCGCCGCAGTGGGCCGAGGTACGAGGGCTCGCCGCCGAACTCCTGCGCCTGCTGCCCTTCGACGGCGGTCCGCGCCCGCTGGCGCCCTCGGAACGTGCCTTGCTGGCCCGAATCCTCGCCACCGGCGCCCCCGGCCTGCTGGGGCAACTCGACCACGTCCGCGTCCTGAAGCCCTGGTACGAGGGCTCGGCCAGCCTCGACGTCGACACGACCGGCCCGGCCGCCGAGGTGCCCGACGGCGTCCTCCCGATCGACGCCCCGGTGCACGTGGCGGGGGAGTACGTCGGCGAGATCCTGCTGTGGACCGCCGGCGGCAGGCTGTCGGCGATCGAGTACGCCTGGGTCACCGACGAACCGCCCACGCACCTCCCGCCCGCGGACCGGGTGACCACGGGTTGACCGGCGGGATGCGGCTTCGTTTGGGACCCTGTCGTTCGTGAGGCCTTCACCGAAAACCGATGTGCTCGTCGCCGTGGACACCGCCCTGCGCCCGACCGGCTTCGTCCGCCGCGGCCACGCCTGGCTCCAGGAGCGCGGCGACGGCGTGGCGGGCTGGCTCGGTTTCGGCGTGTCCGGCTCCCTCGACCTGACCCCGCTCGTCGGCGTCTGCTTCCGCCGCTACGACGAGGTGTGCCGCGCCCTGGGCGTCGGAATCCCCGCCACGCCCATGATTTCCATGCCGGTGGGAGCGTTGATGGGCGAGAAACCGGTGTGGCACTGGAACTTCCCGCCCGACGGGGATCACGCGGCAGTCGCTTCCGCTTTGGTGGCCTCGATTCTGAAGTTCGGCAAGCCGTACGTCGACAAGTACGCGAAGTGGGAGACGGTGGCGCGTGAGCTCGTCGCGAAGCCCGAGTCGTTGCTCGACTTCGAACGGGCACGCAAGCTCGCGATCATCCACGTGCTGAACGGCAACGCGGGTGCGGCGGGTGAGGTGCTGAAGAAGGAACGCGAGCGGGTGGCGGACAGCCGGGACGTGTACGCGCGGTCGTACCGGGCGTTCGCGCACCGGTTCGAGCTGGCGTTCACGCGCTAGAACAGCTGTCATGGATTCTCGTCGACTCCACGCAGCCGTCCTGAGCCTGCTCGCCGAGTCGCCCTTGACGCGCGACGAGGTGAGGGCCGACGTTCAGGAATCGGTCGCGGCCGGGGAGGTCGAGCTCGCGTTCGACACGATGTGCAGCTGGATCTTCGACGACCCAGCTGGAGATCGAGCACGACTACTACGTGCGGCTGGTCGAGCTGGGCGAGGCGCTGGGTGACACCGAAAGCGCGCCGAGGTTGTCGGAGGTGGTCCGGAACCACGTTTGACCTGTCCAGGGCGCACGCCCGCACCGCTTCGAACCGGTCTTCGCCTCCTAGGATGCGCGGGTGGAACCCAGTGCGCTCCCGGGACTGAAGGACTGGCTCGTCGACACGGACCCCCGCACGTACCTGCGCGCCAACGCATCGGTGAGCGACGCGGCCGCTTTCTCGCTGCTCTTCTGGCCCGCCTTCGTCGAGTACCGCGGTGGCGTCTTCCTGGGCCTCACGTTCGAACCGTCCGGTGTCGACCTGTGGTTCGACCAGCTGAGCGGTGACGTGCGCGCGGTCGAGGGCGTGGTGAACCACCTGCACCTGTGGGACGCCTTCAGCCCGGAACCCGGACCGGAGTCGGCGTTCCTGTCCGGGTTGGCCCGTCAGATCGCGGAGATGTGGCAGGCGGCGCTGAACCTCAGGATGCCCGGCCGCGAGTTCGTCTTCACGGTGAGCGACGACCCCGAGGACTACGGGCCGACGATCTCGTTCCGCACCGCGTGAACCGCGCCGGACCGGGTCCGGCGTCACGATCCCGGCAAAACACCCTTAGGCGTATCGGCGTCGCGCACCGGGCACTGGCAGGATGGAACGATCAGCACGTCCGACAGAGGTGGTCCCCGTGACGAGTCCGTTCGCCAATCCGAACCGACCCGGCGTCCCTCCCCGTCTGCCCACCCCGCCGACGGGCTGGCCGATCGGGTCCTACGCCACCTACGAGGAAGCCCAGCGCGCGGTGGACCACCTGGCCGTCGAGGACTTCCCGGTGCAGGACGTGATGATCGTCGGCGTCGACCTCATGCTGGTCGAGCGGATCACCGGCAAGCTCACCTGGGGCCGCGTGCTGATGACCGGCGCGGCGAGCGGCGCGTGGTTCGGTCTCTTCGTGGGTCTGCTGCTCACTCTCTTCAGCCCTGAGCCGGGGGTGACGGTCGGGCCGGTGCTCACGGGTCTGATCACCGGTGTGTTCTTCGGGCTCGTGTTCGCGGCTGTCGGGTACGGGTCGGCGAAGGGCAAGAGGGATTTCCAGTCAGCGTCCCAGTTGGTGGCCAACAGGTATGACGTGCTGTGTCACCCCAAGTCCGCCGAGAAGGGCCGTGACCTGCTCGCGAAGCTCGCGATGCGGCCGGTGAACCCGAGCTCTTAAAGGTTTCATAAGGCCATTGGTTCTGAATCGTTGCTTCCTTTGGTTGCGGCCCGTGATCACCCGGCTTAGTTTCATTTGACCGGTCCGCCCGGTGCGGCCGGTGGCACGAAGGGGTGCCGGGCGCTGCGGTCTGGCTCCTCCGTGCAGTCGGGAAGGAGGCAGGGCCGATGGGTGCGACAAGGCGCTATCGACTCGCCGCCGGAGTGGGTGCCGCGGTTCTCGCGGCCGGAACTCTCGCGGCGTGCGGGTCTGGCGACCAAGGCATCACCGTGAACGTCTACAAGTACCCGCAGGAGAACTTCCAGGCCATCGTCGACAGCTGCAACGCGAAGGCCGGCGGGCGCTACAACATCGTCTACAACAAGCTGCCGCGTGAGGCGGACGGTCAGCGCGAGCAGATGGTGCGCAGACTGGCGGCGGAAGACGACAGCATGGACGTGCTCGGGCTCGACGTCACGTGGACGGCGGAGCTCGCGGAGGCCGGGTGGCTCAAGGAGTTCACCGGCTCGGTCAAGTCCCAGGTGGAGAACGGCACGCTCAAGACTCCACTGGAGACGGCGACCTACGACAACAAGCTCTACGCGGCTCCGGACAACACGAACGTCCAGCTGCTGTGGTACCGCTCTGATCTCGTGCCCACGCCCCCGAAGACGTGGGACGAGATGATCTCGATGGCCGAGGCGCTGGTGGCGGACGGGAAGCCCGGCCGGATCGTGGGACAGGGCAAGCAGTACGAGGGGCTCGTCGTGCTGTACAACACCCTCGTCAACTCCAACGGCGGCACCATCATCGACGACACCGGCACCAAGGCCGTCGTCGACGCGAAGGCCGTGGAAGCGTTGGCGGCGTTGAAGAAGCTGGCGACGTCGAGTGCGATCGACCCGTCCTTCTCCAACGCGGCCGAGGACAACGCGCGGCTCGCGATGGAGAACGGCGAGGCGGCGTTCCAGCTGAACTGGCCGTACGTCTACGCGGCGGCGCAGAAGAAGCCGGACTTCGCGAAGAACTTCAAGTGGGCGCCGTACCCCACGGTGAGCGGTGACTCCGCGAAGGTCACGGTCGGCGGGATCAACTACGCCGTCAGCAACTACACGACGCACCCGGACGAGTCGTTCGACGCCGTGCTGTGTCTGCGCGGTGCCGAAGCGCAGAAGCTCGCCGCGCTCAAGGACGGTGTGCCGCCGACCATCGAGTCCGTCTACGACGAACCCGAGATGGCCGAGGCGTACCCGATGCGCGACGACATCAAGGAGACGCTGAAGAACGCGAGTGTGCGGCCGCGCACGCCCGCGTACCAGAACGCGTCGACGGTCATCTCCACCATCCTGTCGCCGCCCGCGAGCATCGACCCGCAGGCGACGGGAGACAGGCTGCGCAAGGAACTCCAGGACGCTCTCGACTCGAAGGGAGTGTTGCCGTGAGCCACGCTGTGACCGAAAAGCCTGATGCCGCAACGGAATCAGCGCCGCCGAAGAAGAAGGTGGCGCTGAGCGAGGGCAAGAAGGCCGAACGCAGGCTCGGCTGGCTGCTCTGCGCTCCCGCCGCGCTCACCATGGTCGCGGTGACGGGCTGGCCGATCCTCTACTCGCTGCTGCTGTCCATGCAGCGGTTCGACCTGAAGTTCCCGGACCGCACCGAGTGGATCTGGTTCGACAACTACATCACCGTGCTCAGCAGCCCGTACTGGTGGAACGCGGTGTGGGTGACGGTCGTGCTGACGGTCGTGACCGTCGCGATCGAACTGGTGCTGGGCATGTCGCTCGCGCTGATCATGCACCGCGCGCTGGTCGGCCGGGGCATCGTCCGCACGACGACGTTGATCCCGTACGGCATCGTCACGGTCGTGGCCGCGTTCTCCTGGCGCTTCGCCTGGACGCCCGGCACCGGCTACCTCGCCGAGGCCCTGGGCGGCGACCCGGTGCTGACGGAGAAGGTGCCCGCGCTGATCGTCGTGAGCATCGCGGAGATCTGGAAGACCACGCCGTTCATGGCCCTGCTGCTGATGGCGGGCCTGGCGCTGGTGCCGGACGACCTGCTCAAGGCCGCCGCGATGGACGGCGCGAGCGGGTGGCAGCGGTTCATCAAGATCACCGTGCCGATCATGAAGCCGGCGATCCTGGTGGCGTTGCTGTTCCGCACGCTCGACGCGTTCCGGATCTTCGACAACCTCTTCGTGCTCACCGCGGGTTCGCAGGGCACGTCGTCGGTGTCGATGTTGACCTACAACAACCTCATCAAGGGCTTGAACCTAGGTATCGGATCGACCATGTCGGTCCTGATATTCATCATGGTCGCGATCATCGCGTTCGTGTTCATCAAGCTCTTCGGCACCGCTGCCCCCGGCAGTGACGACGGAGGGAAGCGCTGATGGCGGGCATCGGAGGAGCGGAGACCCCGGCCAAGAAGTGGGGCTGGGGCGTGCTCAACACGGTCGTCGTGATCTACGCGCTGTTCCCGGTGCTGTGGATCGTGTCGCTGTCGTTCAAGTCCTCGGCGACGTTGTCGGACGGCAACTTCATCCCGCGCGAGTGGAGTCTGGAGAACTACCAGAACATCTTCTCGACGTCGGAGTTCACCCGCGCGTTGATCAACTCCATCGGCATCGCGGTCATCGCGACGGCGATCGCGGTGGTGTTCGGCACGATGGCCGCCTACGCCATCGCGCGGCTCGACTTCCCCGGCAAGAACCTGCTGGTGGGCGTCTCGCTGCTGATCGCGATGTTCCCGCAGGTCTCGCTGGTGTCGCCGTTGTTCGAGATCGAGCGCTCGCTCGGCCTGTTCGACACGTGGCCCGGCCTGATCCTGCCGTACATCACGTTCGCGCTGCCGCTCGCGATCTACACCCTGTCGGCGTTCTTCCGCGAGATCCCCTGGGAGCTCGAGAAGGCGGCGAAGATGGACGGTGCGACGCCGGGGCAGGCGTTCCGTCGCGTCATCGCGCCGCTGGCCGCGCCGGGCGTGTTCACGACGGCGATCCTGGTGTTCATCTTCTGCTGGAACGACTTCCTGTTCGCGATCTCGCTCACCTCGACCGAGCAGTCGCGGACCGTGCCGGTGGCGCTGTCGTTCTTCACCGGCAGCTCGCAGTTCGAGGACCCGGCCGGGTCGATCGCGGCCGCGGCCGTGGTCATCACGATCCCGATCATCCTCTTCGTGTTGTTCTTCCAGCGCCGGATCGTCGCCGGCCTGACCTCCGGCGCCGTCAAGGGGTGAGTTGACCAATGGCAGAGATCGTTCTGGACAAGGTGACCAAGCGGTATCCGGACGGCGCGTTGGCCGTCCAGGAGGTCAACCTGGAGATCGCCGACGGGGAGTTCATCATCCTCGTCGGACCGTCCGGCTGCGGGAAGTCCACCACCCTCAACATGATCGCGGGCCTGGAGGACATCACCGACGGCGAGCTGCGCATCGGCGGGCAGCGCGTCAACGAGAAGGCGCCCAAGGACCGCGACATCGCGATGGTGTTCCAGTCCTACGCGCTGTACCCGCACATGACGGTCAAGGAGAACATGGCCTTCCCGTTGCGGCTGGCCAAGGTCGACAACGCGACGGTGGAGAAGAAGGTCAAGGAGGCGGCGGAGATCTTGGATCTCTCCCAACACCTTGAGCGCAAGCCGTCGAACCTGTCGGGTGGCCAGCGGCAGCGCGTGGCGATGGGCCGCGCGATCGTGCGCAGCCCCAAGGCGTTCCTCATGGACGAACCGCTGTCCAACCTGGACGCCAAGCTGCGCGTGCAGATGCGCACCTCGGTGTCGCGCCTGCAGAAGCAGCTCGGCACGACGACGGTGTACGTGACGCACGACCAGACCGAGGCCATGACCCTCGGCGACCGGGTCGTCGTCATGCGCGGCGGTGTCGTGCAGCAGATCGGTGCGCCGCAGTTCCTCTACGAGCAGCCGGCGAACCTGTTCGTCGCGGGCTTCATCGGCTCCCCGTCGATGAACTTCGTGCCGGCGTCGCTGGAGAACGGCGCGCTGCGGTCGGTCATCGGCGACGTGACGCTGACGGACCGGGTGCGGCAGCTGCTCGAAGGCGCCGACGCGCCCCGCGAGGTGATCCTCGGCATCCGCCCGGAGCACTTCGAGGACGCGGCACTGGTCGAGCCCGCGAAGCTGTCGGCGGGCGGCAAGTTCACGTCCCACGTGGACGTGCTGGAGTCCATGGGCTCGGACAAGTACGCCTACTTCAACCTCACGGGCGAGCAGGCGGCCTCGGCCGAGCTGCAGGAGCTCGCGGCGGACGCGGGATCGGACGACGTGCCGGGTGACGGCATCTCGCTCGTGACGCGCCTGTCGTCGGCGTCCGGCGCGGCCGAGGGCCAGGACTCGGAGATCTGGTTCGACGCCGACAAGGTGCAGCTCTTCGATCCGTCGAACGGCAGGAACCTGACCTACACGGAACGGTGAATTCTCGTTTTACCGAGCCGCCTTCCCCCTCCGGGAAGGCGGCTCTTTCTATGTCACTCGATCGGATTAGGACGAAAGACTCGGGTTCGCCCGGGCCGATCAGTCGGGGTCATCTGCCCTGCCGAACTGGGTTCGCCATTGGGCGCTCGGCAGCGACATCTCGTCGAAACATGGAGTACGCGCCTTCGGAACGTCAGCACGCTTGTCGAAGGCGGGTACTAAGGACCACAGGGGGCTTCCGGGGAACCGCCGCCCGACTGAAAGAGAGCGTGCAATGGGGATCCTGGACGGGAAAGCGGTCGTCATCACCGGAGCCGGACGAGGCCTCGGTGAGGCCTACGCCATGCACGCGGCCCTCGCCGGCGCGTCCGTTGTGGTCAACGACAACGACGGTGACCTGGCGGAACGGGTCGCGGAGCACATCCGCGAGTTCGGCGGCAGCGCCGTCGCCTCGAACCACACCGTCGCCGACCCCAGCGAGGCCGCGAAGATCGTGGACCTGTGCCTGGACGAATTCGGCCGCGTCGACGGCCTCGTGAACAACGCGGGCCTCAACTACGAGACAGCGCCGTGGGAAGACGACCCGGAGACGATCAAGCACGTCGTCGAGGTGAACGTCCTGGGCGTCATCTACACCGGAATCGCGGCCATGCGGGCGATGCGCGCCACCGGCGGCGGCTCGATCATCAACATTTCCTCCGGCGCCTCCTTCGGACAGCGCAAACTGGCGACCTATTCGGCCACCAAGGGCGCGGTCGCGTCGCTCAGCTATTCGTGGGCGCTGGACCTCGAAGCCGAAGGCATCCGCGTGAACGCCGTGTGCCCCGTGGCGCACACGCGGATGGTGTGGAAGTCGGAACGCTCCCTGCGCGCCATCCCGGCCGACCGCACGCCGGGCAAGGTGGCGCCGCTCGTGCTGTTCCTGCTCTCCGACCGCGCGGAGGGCATCACGGGCCAGGTGATCCGCTGCAACGGCAGGCAGTTGCACATCGTCGGCCAGCCGTACTTCAAGCAACCGATCCTGGAGAGCGACAACTGGGACACGGCTTCCGTGGAGCGGGCTTTCACGGGCGTTCTGCAGGCGCACCTCGAACCGTACGGGTTGGAGAAGAGGATGCCTCCCCGGCTCCGTGCGCTGGTGGAGCCTTCGCAGACCGCCTAGCCCGCAGCGGTGCGGGGGACGCGGGGGAGCGTCTCCCGCACCGCTCTTTTTGGTCAACTGTGGACAGTCGCGCTTGACGCGGTGCTAGCTTCCGCGCGTGGTTTCCCAGCTCCCTTCCTACGTCGGCGTGGACTTCGACGACGACGAACTCATGCACGCGGCTGTTTCTCTTGTCTCCGGCGACATCGACACCGCGCTCCGCCTGCTCGCCCTGGTCCGTGCCGACCCGCACCGCCGCGAACTCGCGTTCGACGTGCTGGGCGGCGTGGGCAACGCCGTGCTGCCCCGGTTGCTCGACGCGGCCGAAGAACAACCGGACAACGTGGACCTGTTGCTGCTGCTCGGCAGCGCACAGTCCGTCGCGGGCTGGGAGTCGCGCGGCGCGGCGGGCGCCGACCGGACGAGCGAGGGGCAGTGGACGGGCCTGCGCAAGTTCTCCGCCGCCGCACACCGCACGTTGCAGCGTGCCGCCGAACTCGACCCCGAGGACGTCCAGCCGTGGGCGTTGATGATGTCGATGGCCGTGGCGATGCCCGAGTACCGCCGCGAAGCCGCCGACGTCTACGACGAGGTCGTAGAGCGCGTCCCCGACCTGTTCAACGCGTCGTTCCGCCGCCTGCACGCGGCCTGCGCCAAGTGGTACGGCAGCCACGACGAGATGTACGGCTTCGCCCGCGGCGCCGTCGAAGGCCTGCCGGACGGGCATCCGATGCTGGCGCTGATCCCGACCGCGCACATCGAGATGCAGGTGTACCTGACCTGGAAGACGAGCTTCGCGGTGCGAATGTGGCACTCCATCACCCGCTCGTACTTGAAGAAGCAGCGCGCCGAGATCGACGCGGCGTCCGACCGCCTGCTGGCCGGCCCCGACGACCACCCGCGTTCCCCGTGGGCGCACCAGATCTTCGCGAACTACTACTTCAAGCTCTTCGTGACGGACCGGCTCGCAGCGCACCTCGCGCGTGGCGGTGAGCGCGCGTCGCAGTGGCCCTGGGGGTACAGCGGGGACGCCGCCGGTGAGTTCTCCCGAGCACACGCGTGGGTCGCTCGGTTCCACGACCGTTAGAGAGGAGCAGTTCGGCGTGCAGAACGATCTGAAAGCGTTGTGGCGACTCGTTGCGCCGCCCGCTCGGCCTGTTGCCGGCAACCGGTCGTGGGACTGGTTGTTCGCTGAACTCGGCACCGCGCTCCCGGCCGACTACGTGGCGCTGATGAAGGTGTACGGCGGCGGGACGTTCGGCCGCGGCCTGTTCCTGTGGACGCCGCTGGACGAGCGCGGCCTTCCTCTTCTGGCGCCGGAGGCGATCGAGGACGCGCGGAGCATTTCCGACGAGCAGCCGTTGCCGATGTGGCCGGAGCCGGGAGGGTTCCTGCCGTTCGGGGAGAACATCGAGGGCGACAAGTTCGGCTGGCTCACGTCCGGTGATCCGGACAGCTGGCCATTGATCTTCCTGGAGCGTCATGGGGATCCCGACGAGCAGGAACCGCCGTTGCCGCTGTCGCTCGCGGCCTTGATCGTGGAGTGGCTGAGCGGCCGGAGCGTCCAGACGATCAACCTGCCCGTCTTCGGTCCCGAGGACAACCTGCGGGACCGCACCCTCTTCGAACCGCTGACCTGATCACGCACTGAGGCGTTTCGGTGACGTTTCCGCACGTCACACGGATGGCCGCCGACATTGTCGGGGGTGCCTGTCACCATCGGCACATGGCGGAGCGCAAACCCAGAGTCACCGACTGGCGACTCGTCGTGCAGTCCCGGCTCGACCGGGTCCGCGCGGATCTGGCTGCGCTCGGCCCGCCCGACCCGGTCGATCCCGAGGGCGACGTGTGGCGGCGCACGGCCCTGGAACAGGCCGCGGTGGTCGAGGCGATGTTGGGGGCCAGGGATCCCTGGTGGCGGGCGGTGCCGTCGTGGTGGTCCGGGTGGCACATCGAGCGCGCCTGGCGTGCTCTGCACGAGGCCGAGGTGGCGACGATCTCGGCCGAGCGCGGGTTCCTGGGGCGGCTGCCCGGGTTGCGGGCTCGGGTGGCGCAGTACCTGGACGAGGACGATCCGCGGCGGCGTGCGCTGGAGGCGTTGCGGCCGGGGGAGTTCACGCCTGCGGTGGAGCGGGCGATCGTGGTGGACGCGCTGCGGGCCGCCTACGACAACTCGGACTTCGCGCATGCCGGGTCGCGGGCGTTGCGCAACAAGCTGATCGCGGCTTCGCTGGTGTTGTTCGTGATCAACACGGTGTTGGGCGTCGTGGGGATCCTGCGGCCGGGGATCATCCCGTTGTGCGTTGATCCCAAGGAGAACGCGCTGCCGACGGTGTGCCCCGGTGGTGGGTCTCGGGCGTCCGGTGTGGACGTTTGGTTGGTGCAGGTGTTGGGGGCTTTTGGGGCTGTGCTGGCCGCTGTCGTGTTGTTGTTGCGGCGGCGGCCCTCGTTGTCGCCCTACGTGATGATCGGGTATCAGGCGTTGATCAAGATCATGCTCGGGGCGGCGTTGGCCGTGGTGGGGATCTTGGCGTTGGGGGCCGGGGTCACGAGTGGGCTGATCGGGATTCCTTCTGCTGCTGCTTTGTTGTTGTGGGCGGTGATTTTCGGGTATTCGCAGCAGATCGGGACTCGGTTGTTGGACAAGTACACGGATGAGGTGCTGGATCAGGCTCGGCCGTTGCCTGATGCCGAGGGGCCTCGGGTGGCGCCTCGGTGATGGTCACCAATGCGGTGGTCGTGCAGACCTTGACGGGACAGGTCATTTCATCGCCGCTGGCGCGTCGACAGGGATTGGGGCTTGACTTCGGGGCCCTTGCGAGGCGCTGGTCGGCCGGAAAGGGCCGGGCTGAAAAGCGCCCGGCCGAGCCACGAGTGGTGGCACCTCGCACCCAAAGTCAAGCCCCAATCCCACGCGTACGTGGTTGCGTTGCGGGCGCACGTCACCACACCGGCTGATCGGTTCAGCCAAGACTGTCGGCTCGCCTTCGGCATTGCCGTTGGGTCTTGGGTGGGCTCGGCTACGCCATCGCGATCCGCGCGCTCGGTCGGCCTCGCCTTCGGCGTCGTTCTCCCCAAGCCATTGGTCGCATAGCTCTTGGCTACTCAACTCTCAGCTGCCCTGCGCTTGGCCAACCTGGCGCTCCGCAACCCAGCCCTCAGCCCCCGCCCTCCACCACTAGGCGCGCGGCCCCCGCCCCTGCGACCGGCTCTCCTCCCGCACCGCGTTGATGACCTCCGCATCCCACCGGTGCGTCCGGATCAGCCGGTACCGCTCCGCCGCCACCCACATGTACGCCTCGGTCTCGGTGCGGTCCCCGATCATGTCCGCCTGCCGCAACATCGCGACCACAGGCCGGTACTCGTCGGCGTACCACCGGCGCGCCACCTCGCCCCGGTCCAGGAACGTGCAGGTGTCCTGCATCAGCCGGAAGCCCCACGCCTCCACGTGCTCGCCCAACTGCGCGTAATGCCACGGGTCGGAGAGGACCACGGCCGCGCGGGACTCGCCGGTCAGCGGGACTCGGTCCAGGAACAGGCGGCGGTAGTCCTTCACGATCAGGTCGCCTCGGTAGCGGATGCCGGACGAGTTGAGGCGGGTGATGACCTGGGTGACGTACGCGTCGATGGTCTCGAGGCCCAGGGCGTGGGCCACGGAGACGCGGTGGTGGCCGTCGATGATGAAGTGGAGTTCGCCGATGCGGTAGACCTCGATGGGCGGGACCGGTTCGCCTCGGCGGGCCGCTTGGGCCAGGCGTTGCCAGCGTTCGCGGACTCGGCCCGAGGTCGGGCGGAAGCGGCGGTCGAAGTCTCGGGTGCGGTCGACGCTGCCGACGATGGAGTCCAGGCGGATGGACTGGAGGCCCAGGCGCTTCTCGGAGGCCATGCCCAGGGCTTCTACCACCTCGTGGAACGGCAGCATGATGTTGACGTCGTCGGGTTCGCGGCGGAGCCAGGTGGCGAGGCGGGACATCACCTGGCTGCGGCGGGCCCGCAGGAAGTCGCTCTCGGCGTCGGCGGCGGGGAAGCCGGTGTCGCGTCTCATCGCCCTACCTCCAGCACCTTCAGGGGGACCACGTTCACGACGCGCGTCGAGCGCACGAAACGGTCCGGGCGCGCGTGGCCGTGGGGGTGGATGTGGCCGTGCAGCATCAGCGTGGGCTGCAGGCGCGACACCAACGCGCCCAGGCAGGCGAAGCCTCGGTGTGGGGCGTCTGGTTCGTCGCCGCAGTCGAGCGGGGGTGAGTGGGTCAGGAGTACGTCCACGCCACGTCCGTCCCGCAGCTTGCGCCACGCCGCCAGCCTGGTCACCCGGCGGGCTCGGCGGGCCTGCTGCCGTTCCGTCCACTGGTTCGGGCCCTTGTTGTAGCGGATCGAACCACCGAGGCCCGCTATGCGCAGCCCGGCCACGTCGATCACGCGTTCGTCCGCGTTCACCGCACCGGTTGGACCTGGCCAGCGGACCGGCACGCCCGCCTTGGTCCAGAGGCCGCGCACGTTCGAGTAGCCCGAGAGGTCGGCGTCGTGGTTGCCGGGGACGAACACCAGCGGCCTGTCGAGTGCGTTGGCCAGGTGTTCCAGGTAGTCGAACGGCAGGTCGCCCGCCGCGAGGACCAGGTCCACGTCGTAGTTGTGCACCTGGTCGGTCCACAGCGCCTCGACGACCTCGTCCGCGACCACCAGAACCCGCACCATCAAGCCAGCCTAATCAGGTCTTTCACCACATGACGGGAGCGAGCGCTGCCGTTAGCGTGAGCGTCGTGCTTGCCGAGCTGTTCGCCGCGGCCGCCCACGGCTGCCGCGACCGCAGTCCGCTGACCCAGCGACTCCTCACCGACGCGGCCGACGACCTCGCCAGAGGCGGCGTCACGACCAGGATCATGGCGGGGTCCGAACGCGACCGGGAAGGCACCGTGCCCGGGCTGCGGTTCGCGGGCGCCGTGCACCGGCTCGTGCTCGAAGGGCGTGCGCCGGCCCTCGCGAAGCACTACCCGTCGGTCGGCGGGCAGCCGCACCTGCCGACGCTCTGGGACGACGCGCTGCCCGCCCTCACCGAGCACGCCGACCTGCTGCGGCACCGCATCCAGGCCACGGTCGTGCAGACCAACGAACCCGGCCGCAGCGCGCCCCTGTACGGCGGGTTGCTGGTCGCCGCGCAGGAGGCCGCGAAGGCCGCCGGACGGCAGGTGCCGTTCTGCGTGCGGTTGCTGGAGGTCGGCGCGAGCGGCGGCCTCAACCTGCGCCCGCACCACGTCGGCTACCAGCTTCCGGACCGGGTGCTGGGCGACCCGGACAGCCTGCTGGTGCTGAACCCGGAGTGGACGGGCACGCCGCCCGCCGATCTCAACCACACCCTCCGCGTCGTCGGCAGGGCGGGCTGCGACCTCACCCCGGTCGACGTGTCCACAGAGGACGGACGGCTGCACCTCAGCTCGTTCGTCTGGGCGGACCAGGTCGACCGGTGGAACCGCCTCAAGCAGGCCCTCGACCTCGCCGCTACCGACCCCGTGAAGGTCGAACGGTCGGCGGGACCCGAGTGGCTCGCCAAACAGCTCGCCCGCGCCGAACGCGACGTGCTCACCGTCGTGTGGCATTCCGTTGTGTGGCAGTACGTTTCGCCTGCCGACCGGGCGATGGGCAGGGCCGTGCTCGCGGACGCCGCCGCTAAGGCGACACCCACGACACCGTTGGCACTGCTGGTCTTCGAGCCGCGCCGGTCGGCTGAGGACGACGACTACCGGTTCGAACTGCTGCTGCGGCTCTGGCCGGCCGGGATCTCGCTCAACCTCGGCCACGGAGCGGGCCACGGCACGCCGTTCACCTGGAACGTCACCCCTTGGGAGTGATCACCGGGTTGATCACGTACCGGCCGTCCTGGAACTC
The DNA here is from genome assembly GCF_043632865.1 of Lentzea sp. JNUCC 0626. NCBI lineage: Bacteria > Bacillati > Actinomycetota > Actinomycetes > Pseudonocardiales > Pseudonocardiaceae > Lentzea > Lentzea sp. JNUCC 0626. The sequence goes on along the minus strand of NZ_CP171635.1, from coordinate 6,235,572 downwards.
CACGGGCAACCGGAACTCCGCGCGCGTGCCGTCATGCGTGTACTCGACGACGACGGCACCGTCACGGTACGAACCGCGCTCCACCTGAGCGGACTGGAACTGGTCGGTCGTCGACTGCGCCACGTCCTCGCCGCCGAGTGCGAGCAACGGCTGCAACTTGTGGAAGTCGTGTGCCCGCAACGCGTTCGTCACCTCGGCGGCGAGCGCGTCCGGGGACTCGGCGCCCGGATCCGGCCACGCCGCGACGGAGACGAACACCATCACGATCCAGGCCACCGGGAGCGCCAGCAGCCAGAACCTGATGTTCCTCATCCGCGCGAGCACGTCAGGGAGTTCCGCTGATCAGCACGAACACGGTGGTGATCCAGCAGAGCAGGAACGCGAGGATCCAGAAGCGGATGTTGGTGAGAATTCTGGTCATGACAAACCTCTTCTACAACGAGCAAAGCGAGCGAAACCGGGACTACAGCCAGCGATTTCGGCGCAATATTCGGTAGAGCGTCAGGCAGGCGACCAGGATCAGACTGAGGATCAGCGGGTAGCCGAACCTCCACTTGAGCTCCGGCATGAACTCGAAGTTCATGCCGTAGACGCCGACGACCATGGTGGGCACGGAGATGATCGCGACCCACGAGGTGATCTTGCGCATGTCGGTGTTCTGCTGGAGCGTGATCTTCGCGAGCGTCGCGTCGACCAGCGTCGTCAGCAGTTCGTCGAACGCGGTGACGCGCTCGGAGACCTCGGTGAGGTGGTCGTCGACGTCGCGGAAGAACGCGCGCACCTGCTCGGGGATGAGCGGCGTGTAGCCCTCGGCCAAGCGGCGCAACGGGTTCGCGAGCGGCATGACCGCACGGCGCAGTTCCACGACCTCGCGCTTGAACATGTAGATCTGCTCGGCGCTCACCTCGGTGCGCGGCGCGAAGACCCGTTCCTCCATGCGGTCGATGTCGTCCTCGATGTGGTCGGTCACCTCGAGGTAGTTGTCGACGACCTGGTCGGCGATCGCGTGCATCACCGCGGCGGGGCCGATCTCCAGGCGCTCCGGGTCGGCCTCCAGCACGTGCCGCAGCTTGGAGAGGCCGGAGTGGTTGCCGTGCCGCACGGTGATGACGAAGTCCTTGCCCAGGAACACCATGATCTCGCCGGACTCGACGATCTCGTTGGCGGTGTCGGGAGATTCGTTCGTCACGTAGCGAACCGTCTTGAACACCATGAAGAGCGTGTTGTCGTACCGCTCCAGCTTCGGGCGCTGGTGCGCGTGCACCGCGTCCTCGACCGCGAGTTCGTGCAGCCCGAACGTCTCGGCGATGCCCTCGATCTGCTCCGCGTCCGGCTCGTGCAGGCCGATCCACACGAAGCCGTCCTTGCGCTTGCGGACCTCTTTGACGGCGTCGGTGTGCGTCCAGCGGCCGGGCAAGCGCTTGCCGTCGAGGTACACGGCGCAGTCGACCACGTACGCCGACAACGGCACGGGGACGTGCGGGGCCTGTCCCGCAGGGCCGCGCTGGTGTCCGCGTCCGCGGATCGAGGGCAGGCTGGGCATGGTGAGTTCCTCCAGGTACACACGCGCCGACGTGAAGTGCAGATGCACGACGGGCGTCCTGACCGGGTGGAACGGCGAAACGATCCAGAAAGGGATCTAGAGAGCCACCTCGGAGAGGACGCGCCTGGTACTGGCAGGGTGGGGGTCCTTGCTCATTTAGGGGTCCTCACCTCCTCGGGGCGAAGTCACTGGTGGTGGAAATCCTCACACACCGGTTGCCGAGGGTACTCCCTCCGCGTAAAGACTGTCTCCCCACCTGTGGCAGATCTCGATCACACGTAGTTGGAGGCGCGGTGCAGTTCGGTCGGTACTACGAGGAGTTCGAGGTCGGAGCGGTCTACAAGCACTGGCCGGGCAAGACGGTGACGGAGTACGACGATCACCTGTTCTGCCTGCTCACGATGAATCACCACCCGCTCCACATGGACGTGAACTACGCGGAGAACACGACGGACTTCGGCAAGAACGTCGTCGTCGGCAACTACATCTACTCGTTGCTGCTGGGCATGTCCGTGCCCGACGTCTCCGGCAAGGCGATCGCCAACCTGGAGATCGAGTCGCTGCGGCACGTGAAGCCCACGTTCCACGGTGACACGATCTACGGTGAGACCGAGGTGCTCGACAAGACGCCGTCCAAGTCGAAGGACGACAGGGGCGTCGTCTACGTGGAGACTCGCGGCTACAAGCAGGACGGCACGGTCGTGTGCATCTTCAGGCGCAAGGTCATGGTGCCGAAGCAGTCATACGGCGAGGCCCGCGGTGGAGAGCAGCCGGGGCGCCCTGAACCCGTCTCCAACTGATTTTGGGGTAGTGACGTGACTTCTCTGGATCTGGCACAGCAGCGCTTGAGAGCGTTCGCGGAGGAGGCTGCGGCGACTTCGCCGCTCTACGAGCACCTCGCGTCGCGCGCTGCGGCGGATCCGGAGGTCGCCGACCTGCTGACCGCCGCCGGCGAGGAGAACGCCACGGGCGAACTCCTGCTGGCGGCGGCGCATCGGCTCGTGCAGGCGGAGCCGTTCCACCAGCTCTCGAACTACTACCCGTCGCTCGGCGGCACTTATGGCGCGGACGAGAGCACCTGGCCGTTGTTCCGGGACTTCGTGCTGGAACGTGCCGAACGCGTCCGCGCGCTCGTGAGCACCCAGGTCGTGCAGTCGAACGAGGTGCGGCGCGCGGCCCTGCTCTACCCGGCCGTCGCGGCGGCGGCGAAGCAGGCGGGCGGGCCGATCGGGCTCGTGGAGGTCGCGACGACCGCGGGCCTGCTGCTCGGGCTCGACCAGTACTCGTACCGCTACCAGACCGCGGAGGCGGGCCAGGTCGTCGCCGGACCGGCCAAGGCCGCGCTGGGGCTGCACTGCGCGCTGGAGCTCGCGCCGGGCGCCGTGCTGCCGAAGCTGCCCAAGACGGTGAAGGTGGCCGCGAAGGCGGGCATCGGGGTGGCACCGGCCGACCTGGCCGACGAGGACGCCTACGCGTGGCTGGAGGCCTGTGTGTGGGCCGACCAGCCGGAGCGGCTGCGGCTGTTCGGGGTGGCGGCCGGGGTGCTGCGCAAGAACCCGCCGCGCCTCGTGGCCGGAGACCCCGTCGCGGACCTCGCCAAGGCCGTCGAGCCGATCGACGTTCCGCTGGTCGTCATCTCCAGCGGCTCGGGACTGGACCTCACACCCGCTTTGTCCGCATTGGGGAAGGATGTCTGGTGGGCCGCGCACGAGGACGGTGAGCTGCGCCTCATCCGTGTCGGTGAGTCAGGCGTGCAAGTGACCACTCTGGCCACCACCGAGGCCCACGGGCAACGTCTCGTTTGGCGTTGAACGCCCGCCCCGATCGCGTGAACCCTGATCAGGCCTTGGGCAGGCAGTTCCACTCGGAGAGCGCTTCCACGAGCCCTTCGGTGGTCGGAAGTGTGTCCAAGGTCGCACTGTCGACCCAAGCGACATCCGATGCGTCGTCGCCCGCTCGGAGCACACCCGACGTGACCTGGCATTCGTAGTCGAAGATCGCGTAAACCCCGTTCGGGGACGGTCGCTCAACGGAGCCGACCAGGCGCCCGACGGTGACGGAGAGTCCCGTCTCCTCGACTAGTTCCCTAGTCACGGCCGCCTCATCCGTCTCATCTGGCTCCACGCGCCCGCCTGGTACCGACCACATGCCCTCACCAGGCGGGTTGGCGCGTCGCACGAGCAGGAGTCGCCCAAACGAGTCAAAAACGATGGCTCCGACGCAACGGATCGTGCGCTTGCTGCTGGCGGTCACGATCACGAAGCGTAGTCACACTGGAATGGCGGTGCTGTCCGCTACCCCGGCTGCGGTACAAATCTCCCAAGGTGCTGAATCGTGCTGTACAACGGTCACGAACGGCGCCAAACGGGTGCGACGCGGACGGGGTGGACACCGTGAACTTGAAGAAGATTCTCACTTTCGCTGGAATCGCCTTGCTGCTGTTCTTCTTGATCGCGGAGCCCCAGCAGGCGGCCCAACTCGTGCAGAACATCCTCAACTCGCTCCGCACGGCGGCCGAGGCACTGATCACGTTTGTGCGTTCCGTCTTCTAGTCTGGTACCAGCCACCTGTGCGGTGGCCTGGAGCAGGTCTTGGTACCAGGAAGGGCTGGTAGCGCATGTTCGCACCTCGTGATCCGGACGACTACCTGCTGTCGAGCGAGCGTCGGGTCATCCGGGTGCGCAGGCACTGGTCCTACCTGATCTGGGACGTCCTGGAGGCGGCGGCGCTGCTCGCCGGCTTCATGATGATCTCGTACCTGCTCCCGGCCGACGCCGGCGTGATCCAGAACGTGCTGTGGTACGGGGCGCTGCTCGTGTTGCTGCGCCTCTCGTACTTCATCATCGAGTGGTGGGTGGAGCGCATCGTCGTCACCGACAAGCGCTTCATGCTGACCTCGGGCGTCTTCGAGACCAAGGTTGCGATGATGCCCATCAGCAAGGTCACCGACCTCACCTACGAGCGCACGGTGGGCGGGCGCATGCTCGGCTACGGCACGCTCATCGTGGAGTCGGCAGGTCAGATCCAGGCGCTGAACCGCCTGGAGTTCCTGCCGGACCCCGAAGAGGTCTACGACGCCATCTCGGAGCTGACCTTCGGCGACAAGAAGGCCCAGGCCGAGCGCTTCTCGATGATCAAGGCCCAGCGCGCCGCGCGCGGCAAGAAGATGGTCCCGTAACGCGGGTCGTTCGTCACGTCGTCCACACTGGACGACGTGGTCATCGATCTGCACACCCATTCGTCCGAGTCCGACGGCACCGACAGCCCTGCCGAACTGGTGAAGGCTGCGGCGCAAGCCGGGCTCGACGCGGTGGCGATCACCGACCACGACACGGCGGCCGGCTGGGCCGAGGCCACCGCCGCACTGCCTCCTGGCCTGCGGCTGGTCCGCGGCGCCGAGCTCTCGTGCTCCTCGGCGGACGGCTACGGCCACACCATCACCGTGCATCTGCTGGCGTACCTGTACGACCCCACGCACGCCATGTTGATGAAGGAACAGTCACGCCTGCGTGAGGAACGGCGCTCGCGGCTGCAGAAGATGGCCGAGATGATGCAGGCCGACGGCTTCCCGATCGACCCGGTCGACCTGATGTCGCGCCTGCCGTTCGACGCCCCCGCGGGCCGCCCCCACCTCGCCCAGGCGCTGATCCGGGCCGGCGTGGTGTCGTCGGTCGACGAGGCCTTCGCGACGTTCCTGACCGGCGGCCAGTACTACGTCGGTCGCACGGACACCCCCGTCGAGCGCGCGATCGAGATGATCACCGAGGCGGGCGGCGTCACCGTGCTGGCGCACCCGTTCGCCCGGTCCCGCGGTCCCGTGGTGGCGCCTTCGGTGGTGTCCTCGCTGGCGTCCGCCGGTCTGGCCGGTGTCGAGGTGGACCACCCGGACCACGACCTGGAGACGCGGCGGTCGTTGCGGACGCTGGCTGATCAGCTGGGACTGATCGTCACCGGGTCGAGTGACTACCACGGCACGAACAAGACGGTGCGGCTCGGCGCGGAGACGACGGCACCGGAGATGCTGGATGCTCTGGCGGAGAAGGCGACCGGAGCCAAGATCCTCGTCGGGTAGGGCGGTGGTGCGGTGTTCAACGTGCGGCTGTTCATCGAGGCCTCGATCACGCTGCTGGTGATCATGGACCCTCCGGGCACCGTGCCGGTGTTCCTGGGTCTGGTCGGCCGCAAGTCGCGGGAGGCGCGCAAGCAGGCGGCGCGCCAGGGCGTGCTGGTGTCGTTCCTGGTGATCACGCTGTTCGCGGTCGCCGGCAACTCGATCCTCGCCTACATGCACATCGGCATCCCCGCCCTGCAGGGTGCGGGCGGGTTGCTGCTGTTGCTGATCGCGCGCTGGACCTGCTGACGGGCAAGGGCGCGACCAACCACCCCGAGGTGGAGGACGTGAACATCGCCCTCGTGCCGTTGGGGACGCCTCTGCTGGCCGGTCCGGGTGCGATCGCGGCGACCATCGTGTTCGTGCGTCAGGCCGACGGCGCGTGGGGCTCGTACTTCGCGCTGGCTGCGGCGATCGTGGCCGTGCACCTCGTGCTGCTGGGAACGCTGCGGTCCGCCGGCCTGCTGATCAAGGTGTTCAAGGAGAGCGGCATCCTGCTGATGGCCAAGATCGCCGGCCTCCTGCTGGCCGCGATCGCCGTGCAGCTCGTCGCGTCGTCCGTGCAGGGCTTCATCGCGGGCGCTTAACGCTCGATGCGCGTCTGGTCTCCGTCGATGATGATCGGGCGCTCGATGAGGCTCGGGTTGGCGACCATGTGCGCGATCCACTTGGCGCGGTCGTGCTCGAGGTCCTGGGGGTAGGCGGCTTCCTTGGTGCGGGCGATCTCCCAGGGTTGCTTGTCGAGGAGCTCGAGGACGTGGTCGAGTTCGGCCGCGGTGGGTGGGTTCTCGAGGTAGCGCCGTTCGGTGTAGTCGGTGCCCGCCTCGTCGAGGCGTTGCTTCGCGGCGCGGCTCTTCGAGCAGCGCGGGTTGTGCCAGATCTCCATGCCCCTCATTTTCTGTCAGGGGTGGTGAGTAACTTGGTTGGGGTGGAACAACTCGGCTTCGACTTCGGCACCGCCGCACCGCGCCGGCTGGTGCGCGTCACGCCCGCGAAGCTCTCGACGTGGACGAGCTGCCCGCGCCGGTACCGGATGACGTACCTGGACCGGCCCTCGCCGCCTCGGGGCGGTGCTTGGGCGCACAACACCCTCGGTGCGGTGGTGCACAACGCGCTGAAGGCACTTTTTGATCTGCCCGCTGACCGTCGCACGCCTGACCAGGCGGTGGCGTTGGTGGGGCGGCAGTGGAAGTCGGACGGGTTCCGGGACGTGGACCAGGCTGCTGAGTACCGGGGGCGGGCTCAGGAGTGGGTGCACGATTATGTTTCTTCGTTGGATGTCGACTTCGAGCCGCTCGGGGTTGAGCGGTGGGTTTCTTCCCCTACCGAGCGGATCGTGGCCGAGGGGCGGGTCGACCGGATCGACTACCGCGATGGCGAGTTGGTCATCGTGGATTACAAGACCGGGCGGCACGTGCTGACTTCTGATGATGCTCGCGGGTCGCAGGCGTTGGCTTTGTACGCCTTGGCGGCTCGGCGGACCTTGCGGAAGCCCTGTCGGCGGGTGGAGTTGCATCATCTGCCGTCCGGGTCGGTTGCGGTGTGGGAGCACACCGAGGAGTCGTTGGGGCGGCATGTTCGGCGGGCCGAGGAGGCTGCCGATGAGATCGATCTGGCTGCGGAGACTTTGAAGGCCGGTGGGGATCAGGAGATTCTGTTTCCGGCTGTGGTGGGGCGGCAGTGTCAGTGGTGCGATTTTCGGCGTAGTTGTGATGAGGGGCAGGCTGCTGTGCCGCCGTTGGAGCCTTGGGATCTGTTGGCGCCGTAGGTTGGGGCAAAGACTTGAGACGAGCCGGGTCAATTCATCGCCGCTTCGCGACGATAGGGATTGGGGCTTGACTTCGGGGCCCTTGCGAGGCGCTGGTCGGCCGGAAAGGCCGGGCTGAAAAGCGCCCGGCCGATCCCAGACAGGCGTAGCACCTCGCACCCAAAGTCAAGCCCCAATCCCACGCGTACGTGGGCACCTTGACACCGCACGTCACCACACCGGCTGATCGGTGCAGCCAAGACGGTCGGCTCGCCTTCGGCATTGCGTAGCTCGGGCGCGCGTTGAGCCAAGAAACTCAAGGACGCCTCGCCTTTGGCCGCGTTCTCCTCAAGCCATTGGTCGCTTAGCTCCCGGCTACCCGGCTCTCGGCTGCCTCGCGCTCGGCCAGCTAGAGCTCTGCCCACCTCACCCGGCCCCACCTCACCTCGCACTCCCGCCCCGGCTGGAACCAGGGCCGCGGTCGTGCGTCTGCCACTGTGGCGGCGGTGGTCTCGGCTTGGGGGAGCTCGGGGCCTGACTGGCTGGAATCGGGCGGACCCGTAGGGTGGCGGAGGTGGAAGTGGACGTGGCTGAGCGGCCCTCGCGGGTCTTCGGGTTGTTGCGTGCTGTGAGCGGGGTGCTCGCGGTAGGCCTGGTGCTGCTCGCCCTGGGGAACATCGGCGTCCAGTTCTACGCCAACACGCGTGACCTGCCCGGGCCCGGCACGTTGTCTGTCGTTGCCCACGTCGTGGCTGCTGTGTTGGTGGTTGGTGGGCAGGTTGTGGCCGATCGGTATGCCGATTGGCGGGCGCCTGTGGCCTCGCTCGGGGTGTTTGTGGTCAGCGGGGTCACGTTGTGGACGTTCTGGTGGGCATAGGTCGGTGCTAGCCGCCTGAGGTGGGCGGTTGGTGCATCGGTTCGCTATTTGTGCTTCCGTCCTGGTCGTCGGGCACCTACAGTGCAGTCGATCCGCTTGGGGAGCGGGTTCGGCGAGCCTTGGGGGACGCGGTGGCCGTGGGGGACGTTGTCGGCGCGCGCCGTGATTCGTTGTCGGTGCCCGCGTTGTTGGTGGTCGCCGGGTTCGCGGCTGCCGTTGTTGCTCAGGGTGGGTACTACCTGCCTGGGCGGATTTTGTCGGCTGTGTTGGTCGTGGCTGCTGTTGTGGTGGCACGGCCTCGGCTCGGCGCGCTCGCGGCGCTTGGGGGAGCGTTTGCGGTTTGGGCTCTGGGGCGCGGGGTGCTCGCCGGCGATGTGCTGAGCGGGGTGCCTTCTGCGGTGGCCGTTGCGGTGTTCGTCGGAGCCGCAGTCGTTGCGGCGCAGGGTGATCGGGAGCAACGGGAGTTGCTCGCCACTGTGGTGGTCGGGGTCGGGGCGCTCGTCGGGGTGACCGGATGGGTCGCTGTGGTGTGGCGGGTGCCGGGGTGGACGACGGTGGCGGAGGGGCTGGCGCGGGCCGCTTCCACGTTGACCTATCCCAACGCTGCTGCTGCGGTCATGGCGGCTGCGGCGGTGTTGTCGTTGGTGTTGAAGACTTCGTTGTTGATGAACGTCATGCGGTTCCTGCTTTGCGTGGGGATCGGGGCGACGATGAGTCGTGCCGGGGTCATCGCGGTGCTGGTCGGGCTGGTTGTGCTCGCGGTGTTGGTGGGGGTCAAGGAGACCGTCGAGCGGGCTGTGCCGCCGTTGCTCGGTGCCGCTGCCGCCGTCGCCGCGTTGTTGCCGACCATGCGGGTCGACGAGGAGCCGCAGGCGTTGCTGGCGTTCGCCGGGCTGGTGGCGGGCGCGGTTGTCGCGGTGGGGTTGCCGCGGCTGAAGAAGTTGCTGTTGCCGGTGGCCGTGGTGGTGTCGGCGGGGGTTGCGGCGATCGCGGTCGCCTTCGCCGACCGGCTGGCCACGCGGGTTTCGTTCAGTTCGCCGGACCGCAGCCAGGCCACGGAGGCGGCGTTCGAGCTCGTCGGGCAGCAGCCGTTGATCGGTACCGGGCCCGGGGAAGCGATCTTTTTCTTCGTCCGAGGCGACGAAGGGGCCCGTGTGATGCGTTATGTGCACAACGAGTACTTGCAGGTGCTTGTCGAGCTCGGCGTGGTGGGGCTGGCGCTGGCACTCGCGGTCATCGGTGCCGTGCTCGTGCGGATGTGGGGCGGGAAGAAGAGCACGCCGTTGCACGCCGGGGCGTTCGCGGCTGTGGTGGTGGTGTTGGTGCACAGCGGGTTCGACTTCCTGTGGCACCTGCCCGTGGTTCTGATCGTCGCCGGACTCTGCGCCGGATTGGGGTTTCCGTCCACAACGGACGGAATGGAAGAGGGGACCGCAACACCATGAAGAAGCTGTCCGGGGGCAAGTCGCTCGCCGTCTTCGCCGTCGCCGGGGGCGCGATCCTCGCGTCCGTCGCGCCGGTCATGGCGGACGTGAGCGCGCAGTCGCCCTCGCAGTCGCTGGTCAGAGTCGAGGCGCCCGCGAACCTCAGGGCCAAGGGCGCGACGATCGAGGTCGACGTGACCTACGTCTGCCCGGTGACCTCGACGTCGGCGTACATGTACGTGAGCGCGACGCAGGCCGTCGGCAACGGCAACGTGGCGACCGGCGGCGGGTCCAAGGGCGTCACCTGCACGGGCGGGTTCGAGACGGTGAAGGTCACCGTCGCCGCGTCCACCAAGGCGTTCGTCAAGGGAAACAAGGCGTACGTGAAGGCCGATCTGCAGGCCTACCCGAACAACGCCTTCGACGAGCGCTACATCGGCGTCAAGTAGTTCGACGGGTCCAGGGGTCTGGCCGGCGTTCTACGACGTCAGCCAGGCCCGCCACGTCGGCAGCAGCGTGGCGATGAGTTCCAGCGGCGCCTCGGTGTTCGGCGAGTGCATCACGCCGCCGGGCAGCACGGCGAAGTCCGCGTCGAGGCGTTCGGCCATGTCGCGCTGGGTGGCGGGCGTCCACGCGTCGTCGGCGTCACCGCACACCACCAGACAGGGCGTGCCGGACGAGCGCAACGTGCGGGCTAGCTTCGCCACCTGGTCCGGTTCGTAGCGCAGGCCGTTGCCCATGCCGAGCAACGCGGCGGCGGGCGAGGCCAGGAACCGGTTGCGGTAGAAGTCCCTCAGCTCCTGCGGCAACGCCGCGTAGGCCGGGTTCTGCTGCGAGCGCAGCTCGTTCAGCTTCTGCGTGCCCTCGACGCCCTGCTCGGCCAGCACGTGCTCGCCGACGTCCAGCACCATCCGGCGTTCGCCGGCGGGCAGCTCGGACGGGCCCGTCGACATCAGCGTCAGACCCGCGATCGGCGCACCCGCGAACACCGCCGCCCGTGACACCAGACCACCGTAGGAATGGCCCAGCAGCAGCACTTTCCGGCCGTCCGCCGCGATCTTCCCGATCAGCTCGGCGATCACCGAACCCAGCGGAGCGGGACGGTAGAGCGCCTCGTCGTCCGGGCCGTCGGAGTCCTGCTGGCCGGGCAGGTCGATCGCGACGACCTCGAAACCCGCGTCCGCGATCGGATCGATCATCGGCGCGAAGTCCTCTTTGGACCCCGTGTAGCCCGGCACGAGCAGCACGGTCGTGCGCATCGCGTCGTCACCCATGGCGGGCGCGCGCAGCGCCGCGATCGTGCCGTAACGGCCCGGGAAGTCGACGCGTTGCGCCCGGTGCGGGCTGAGCTGCGAGTACACGAGCTGAACTATCGCAGCGCGACCAGGGTTTCGCCACGCTGCTCGAGCACAACGGGACCCGCTGTGGCGAGTTGCACAGGCCCGGTGTGGCCCTCGCGGTTCACCCGGAACGTGCCGACGACGGCGCCGGTGGCCTGTTCGAACACCCGCAGCCCGTCCTTGACCGGGATGAGCGCGCGGCCGGCGAGCGTGGTGCCCGCGCCGAGCGTGTCGTTGGCGGTCCACAGTGGAGTGAGCGTTTCCAGCGACAGCGAGACCGTGCGCGATCCGGTGAACCAGAAGGCGTTCGTCTTCGTCGTGAACACCCGTGAGACGTGGTTCGGCGGGTCGGTGAAGTCCGACTCCGGCACGTCGATCGGTGCCTCGTTGATCTGGTTGCCGGTCTCGGCGTCGTAGATCAGCACCCGGCTCGGGTTCGGCACGGCCACCGCGACGTACTTCTCGGTGATGGCCACGACCTGGGCGTTCTTCGCGCCGGTGACCGAACTGCCGAACACCTTGGGCTCGTCGGACTTGTCGGGGTTCGGCTTGAGGATCGTCACGCGGTCGGACGCGTCGTCCGGGCAGCGCTCGATCATCGCGAACTTGCCGGTCGTCACGGCCACCGAGCCGTACGTGCAGCCGACCCGCGGCTGCTTGTTCGGGTTCACGATCGCGCGCAGGCCGCCGTACTCCAGCGACCGCACCAGGTCGTCGCGCCGGTAGACCTCGACGAACTTCGACCCGGTCGTGATCAGGTGCGAACCCTCGTTGAGCAGCGCGGTGCCGGTCTCGGCGTCCCCGTTGCGCTGGGCCCGCCGCTCGCCGGTCACGCCGTCGAGCGAGGTGAGCTCCGAGCAGTTCGTGCCCTTGGAGTAGAGCGCCATCGCCCGGCCCCACGCCGTGCTGACCGTGCACAACGGCAGGTCGCGCGAGTACGTCCACCGCACGTCCCCGGTCAGCGGGTCGCGGCCGTTGACCTCGCCACCGGTGCCGGTGACGACGGTCGACGGCTTCTCCTCGCCGGTCTCCTTCGACGCGGTCTGCACGACCACGGGAGACAGCGTCGCGCCGCTCGCCGCTCGCCAGACCTCGGCGAGCGCGGGCGGCAGGTTCGCCACGTCGGGCAGCTGCTCGAACGACGACGGCCCGGTGACCGACGTCGTGGCGCGAGCATCACTGAACGCCCAGGTCAGCGCGGACGCGGTGATCGAGACTACGGCGATCAACGCGATGGCGATGAAGTCGGCGCGCGTGCGCCAGGACCGGGCGGGCGGGCGGTCCCCGACGGGCGCCGCGCTCTCGTGCGCGGGCTCGTCGAGGACGTCCTCGACCTCGGTGACGTCGGAACCGGGGGACGACATGGTGATCAGTCTGCCGAAGGAGCGGCCTGTTCGGCAGAGGTTCGACGACGCCGACGCCTGCGCGGCTTGTCGGAGGCGGCCTTCTCGGCCCCTTCGGGCGCGCTGACCTGCGTCTGCTCGCCACCCTCCGGCGTCACGCCTGCCCGGCTGCGCGTGCGCGACCGGGTCCGCTTCGGGCGGGTCTCCTCCGCCGCCTCCGGCGCCTGGCCCTCACCGGAGCGGGTGGAGCCGGTGCGACGACGGCGCTTGCGCTTGCCGGTGTCGAGCTGCTCCTCCTCTTCGGCGTCGAGACCCGCGCGGGTGCGGTGGCTGAGCGGCAGCCTGCCCGTCGAGCCGGTCGGGATGTCCAGGTCGTAGAACAGGTGGTCAGAGGTGGAGTAGGTCTCCACCGGCAGCGGCGCGCCGAGGCCGAGCAGGTCGTTGACCGACGCCCAGCGGTGCGTCTCGTCCCAGTCGACGAACGTGACCGCGACGCCCGTGCGCCCGGCACGGCCCGTGCGGCCGATGCGGTGGACGTAGGTCTTCTCGTCCTCGGGGCACTGGTAGTTGATGACGTGCGTCACGTCGTCGATGTCGATGCCGCGCGCGGCGACGTCGGTGGCGACCAGCACGTCGACCTTGCCGTTGCGGAACGCCCGCAGCGCCTTCTCGCGCGCGCCCTGGCCCAGGTCACCGTGCACGGCGGCCGCGGCGAACCCGCGTTCGGTCAGGTCGTCGGCGACCTTCTGCGCGGTCCGCTTGGTCCGCGCGAACACCATCGTCAGACCCCGGCCGCGGGCCTGCAGCGCGCGGGCCAGCATCTCCGGCTTGTCCATCGAGTGCGCGCGGTAGACGAACTGCGAGGTGTTCTCGTGCGTCTGGCCGGCGTCGTTCTCCTCGGCCCGGATGTGCGTCGGCTGGTTCAGGAACGTCCGCGCCAGCGTGATGATCGGGCCCGGCATGGTCGCGCTGAACAGCATCGTCTGCCGCTCGTCCGGAACCATGTTCAGGATGCGCTCGATGTCGGGCAGGAAGCCCAGGTCGAGCATCTCGTCGGCCTCGTCCAGCACCAGCATGCGGACCTTGCCGAGCACCAGGTGGCGCTGCTCCGCGAGGTCGAGCAGGCGGCCGGGCGTGCCGATGACGACGTCCACGCCCTTGCGCAGCTGGGAGATCTGCCGCTCGTAGGGGATGCCGCCGTAGATCGCGGCGACCTTCAGGTCGAGGTGCTTGCCGGCGTCGGTGAGGTCGTGCGCGACCTGGAGACACAGCTCACGGGTGGGCACGACCACCAGGGCCTGCGGAGTGCCGTCACCGGGCGACTCGACGCGGTGCAGCAGCGGTACGCCGAACCCGAGGGTCTTGCCGGTGCCGGTGCGCGCCTGGCCGATGACGTCGTCACCCGCGAGCGCGATGGGGAGCGTCAGCTCCTGGATGGCGAAGGTGCGTTCGATACCGGCTTCGCTGAGCGCCTTGACGATCTCGTCGCGGACTCCGAGCTCGGCGAACGACGGGGAAGTGGGTTGCACCGGGGCGTCTGCCAGCAACGGGTGCGACGTGTCTTCTTCGACGACTCCGGCCTCGCTGTGTTCCAGGAGAACCGGGTCCAGATGTGCTTCTACTTCAGCGGTCAGGGTGATCAGCCTCTCTCGTACCAAGCGCGTACGAGCCCTGCCGGGCCTCTCGACCGCGCTTGGAGGATCAGCTGCGGGAAAGGTGTACGCGCACCATTTCGTGCGCCTCGCGGCGGTTCGTCACACTCGTCACGCCGGGCGTCCAAGGCCATTCTACCTGCCAAGACACATTTGACTACTAGAGTTCGGTCTCATGGGTGTTGCGGAGGGTGTTGTCGATCTTCTGGGAGCGGTTGCATATGGTGAGCTCTCAGCCTTCGACCGGATGACTGAGGACTCGCGTTCGGCGCCGACACTGGCCGGGCGTGCCGCGCTCGCGCAGATGGCCGCCGCCGAGATCGGTCACTTCACGCAGTTGCAGAAGCACCTCGCCACCGAGGGCATCGCCATCGAGGACGCGATGGCGCCGTTCGTGAAGGGCTTCGACGCGTTCCACGAGTCGACGAGCCCCAAGTCGTGGCTCGAGTCGCTGGTGAAGGCGTACGTGGGGGACGGGCTCGCGGCCGACTTCTACCGCGAGGTGGCCACGTGGCTCGACGAGCCGACGCAGGAGCTCGTGCTCCACGTGCTCGCCGACACGGGTCATTCGGCGTTCGCTGAACGCGAAGTCCAGGCCGCCGTCGAGGCCGATCCGCGGGTGCGCGACCGGCTCGCGCTGTGGGGCCGGCGGCTGCTCGGCGAAGCGTTGACGCAGGCCCAGTACGTGGTGGCGGAGCGGGACGGCCTCTCGGAGCTGATCATCAGGGGGTCCGGGGACCTCGCCGGGATCGGTCAGCTGTTCCGCCGGCTTCAGCAGTCGCACGCGCGGCGCATGACGCAGCTGGGTCTCGGCTAGGTAGGCTCGGCCCTAGATTTTTCTCTTGAGCACGGAGGTCAGCGTGGAGGTCAGGATCGGCGTCGCCGACAGCGGGCGGGAACTCGTCGTGACCAGTGAGCTCAACCCGTCCGAGGTCGAAGCCCTGGTCGCGGACGCGGTGTCCGGCAAGTCCAGCGTGCTGTCGCTGGTGGACGCCAAGGGTGCGCGGTTCGTCGTGCCCGCTGGCCGCGTCGCGTACGTGGAGATCGGCCCGCAGGACTCGCGCAAGGTCGGGTTCGGCGCCTGAGTCAGCTAGCACGAGAAGGGCCCCGGTCATCGCGACCGGGGCCCTTTCTTTCGAGACCGCGCAGTATCGGGCACGGTCTCCGAACTCGCATTCCGGCGCCGCGTCACAGTCGCCTGAAGCGGTGAATGCGCTGGTAGAGGCATGTGCGCGCACATAGCGTGATCGGGTCGTCACGCTGCTGAGGAGTGCTATGCGCGCCGCCCTGCTGGCCTTGTTGCTCGTGGTTTCGGCAACGACTTTCTCGTTGCCCGCGCAGGCGTACCAGTCGCACGCCGCCGGGTCGTGGTCCTCGTCGTCGGGGCTGCCCGCGACCAACGCCTCCGCGCGGTCGACGCTGTCGTCCGGCACGCAGGTCACGGCGTCGGTGTCCGGGGCGAACCTGCGGCTGACGACGTTGAACTCGCCTCCCGGCGACCGGGGCGCGGTGCCCGGCAACTTCCGGCCGCAGATCCCCGCCTCCACGGCCCTGATCGGCCTGACGGCGGCGGCCACCGGGTGTCCCGCGTTCGTCGACTGCTTCAACCGGGGCACGCTGACGTTCTCGTTCAACCGGCCGGTGCTCAACCCGGTGCTGCACATCGCGGGCAGTGGCGCGACCATCGGCAACACCGGCAGCACCCACGTCGCGCACACGCTGACCTCGGGCGGAGTCACGCTGAGCGGGCCGCTCGACGGCGCGATGAACATGACGATCGGGCAGAACGGCACCCGCATCGAGGCGCCCAACCGCAACCTCAACGTCACGTGCAACACCAACGGCGCGAGGCAGGCCTCCGCGTCGTGCGGCAGCGTGAAGCTCAACGGCACCATCAGTTCCGTGAGCTTCCAGGTCGACATGCTCACCAACAGCAGCACGGCGACCGACGACTTCTACGTCGCGGGTGTGTCCGTGGACGAGGACTTCGGCGACGCCCCGGCGAGCTACGACACCGGTGCCGCGGCGAGTCACACGATCAGCGACCTCGTCCTGGGCTCGGGTGTGTCGGCCGACAACCCGACGGTGATCAACACCGGGTCGACGTCGCCGAGCCCCAAGGCCGTGGCGGCGGGCGCGGACAACAACCTGCCCAACGGTGACGACCTCGACGACGGCGTGGCGACGTTCCCACGCCTGGCCAGGTCGAACGCCGGCGAGGACTACTCGGTCGCGGTGAAGCTCTCCGGAGCCTCGCAATCAGGCCGCGTCTGCGCGTGGATCGACTTCAACGGCAACGGCACGTTCGACAGCGGCAACGAACGCGCCTGCACGGACTTCGGTGCCGGTGCCACGTCGGTCACGATCACCTGGAAGATCCCGGGAGGAATCAAGTGCGGCAACACCTACGCGCGCTTCCGGGCCAGCTACAACCTCGAGCAGGTGCGCAACGAGAAGGGCCTCGCGGACAGCGGCGAGGTCGAGGACTACCGCCTGCCGGTCGAGTGCCTGGACATCAAGAAGTCCACGACCAAGACCACCGCGAACCCCGGTGAGCAGGTGCCGTACACGGTCACCATCACCAACTCCGGCGCCACCGACGTCACCGGGCTGAGCGTGTCCGACGACCTCACCCAGGTGCTCGACGACGCCACGTTCAACAACGACCAGGCCGCGACCTCGGGCTCGATCTCTTACACCGCCCCGAAACTGACGTGGTCGGGTGACATCGGCAAGGGCAAGACCGTCACCCTCACCTACTCCGTCACGGTCAAGAACCCGATCACCGGCGACCACCAGCTGCGCAACGTCGTGGTCAGCAGCGCCGGCAACTGCCTCGTCGGCTCGACCGACCCCGACTGCTCGACCACGGTGAACACGCCGGGCCTGAAGATCGAGAAGTCGGTCGACCGCGCGTCGGCCAACCCCGGCGACACCGTCACGTACGCGGTGAAGGTCACCAACACCGGCAAGACGCAGCTCAACGCGATGTTCGTCGACGACCTGACCAAGGTGCTCGACGACGCCACCTGGGGCAGCGCAACGGCTTCTTCTGGCACGGCGAACTTCGTTTCCCCGAAGCTGACGTGGAACGGCGCGTTGGCCGTCGGTGCGTCCGCGACCATCACCTACACCGTCGTGGTCACCGGCAACGGCGACAAGCAGCTCACCAACGTCGTCACGTCCGACACGCCCGGCAACAACTGCGTGCCGAGCTGCACGACCGACACCCCGGTGTCCGGCATCAGCTTCGAGAAGAAGGCCGACAAGCAGTCGGTGAACCCCGGCGAGACCGTGACGTACACCGTCACCGTCACGAACACCGGCAAGACTCCTTGGCAGGGCGCCACTTTCACCGACGACCTGGCGCGCGTGCTCGACGACGCCGAGTGGGTGTCGGCCGAGGCGTCGTCCGGCACCGCCGAGTTCGTCGCGCCGAAGCTGACCTGGACCGGCAACCTGCCGATCGGCGGCTCCGCGACGGTCAGGTACGCGCTGCGCGTCACCAACCCGGTCAAGGGCGACTTCCAGCTGGACAACGCGATCACGTCCACGACTCCTGGTGGCAACTGCCCGCCCGGGTCGACGGATCCGAAGTGCGGCACCACCACTCCGGTCGCGGGCCTGAAGATCGAGAAGGCCGTCGACCGGCAGTCCGCGAACCCTGGTGACACCGTCACGTACACGGTCAAAGTCACCAACACCGGCAAGACTCCGTTGAACGCCACGTTCTCCGACGACCTGTCGAAGGTGCTGGACGACGCCGACTGGATCGGCACCAGCGCGGGCACGTTCACCTCGCCCGTGCTGACCTGGACCGGCTCGCTCGCGGTCGGTGGTTCGGCGACCATCACGTACACGGTCAAGGTGACCGGCAAGGGCGATCACCTGCTGGACAACGTGATCACGTCGACCACGCCCGGCAACAACTGCCCGGAGGGCTCGACGGACGCGGACTGCCGCACGTCGACGCCGGTCTCCGGGGTGGAGATCAAGAAGGAGGTCGACCGGCAGTCGGCGAACCCCGGTGACACCGTGAAGTACACGGTCACCGTCCGGAACACCGGCAGGACGCCGCTCGCCGCCTCGTTCGCCGACGACCTCACCCAGGTCCTGGACGACGCGACCTGGGGCTCCGCAACGGCTTCTGCGGGCACCGCGAACTTCGCCGCCCCGACGCTGACCTGGACCGGCGCGCTGGCGGTCGGGGAGTCGGCGACGGTCACCTACACCGTGGTCGTGACCGGCAAGGGCGACAAGCAGCTCACGAACGTCGTCACGTCCACCACGCCCGGCAACAACTGCGTGCCGAACTGCACGACGACCACTCCGGTGTCCGGCGTCGAGTTCGAGAAGGCGGTGGACCGCGAGTCGGCCAAGCCCGGCGACGTCGTGAAGTACACCGTGACGGTCCGGAACACGGGCAAGACCCCGGTCGCGGGCGCGACCTTCACCGATGATCTGTCGAAGGTGCTGGACGACGCCGAGTGGGTTTCCGCCGAGGCCTCAACGGGTTCCGCGACGTTCACCGCGCCGAGGCTGACCTGGACCGGTGACCTCGCGGTCGGCGGCACCGCCACCGTCACCTACACCGTGAAGGTCGGCGACCCGCAGGACTTCAAGCTGGACAACGTGATCACGTCCACCACGCCCGGCGCCAACTGCCCGGGCGGGGACAAGTGCTCGACCAGCACGCCGATCGCCGGTCTGCGCATCGAGAAGTCCGACGACCGCGACCAGGTCGTGCCGGGCGACACCGTGACGTACACGATCAGGGTCACCAACACCGGCCAGACCGTCCAAACAGGAGCGTCGTTCACCGACGACCTGACGCAGGTGCTGGACGACGCGCGCTACAACGACGACGCGCAGGCCACGGTCGGTGCCGTGACGCTGGTGTGGCCGCGGCTGGAGTGGAAGGGCGACCTGCCGATCGGCGGCACCGCCACGATCACCTACACGGTGACGGTGAAGAACCCGAACCCCGGCGACAAGAAGCTCAACAACAAGATCACCTCGGACACCCCGGGCAACAACTGCCCGCCGGGCTCGAAGGATCCGTCGTGCAGCACCGAGACGCCCGGCCGCGAGCTGACGATCGAGAAGAAGGTCGACCGGCAGGCCGCGAACCCCGGCGACACCGTGACCTACACGCTGACGATCACCAACACCGGCCAGGTGCCGCTGACCGGCGAGAAGGTGACCGACGACCTGTCCGGCGTGCTCGACGACGCCACCTGGGTGTCCGGGCAGGCCACGCCGGGCACCGTCGCGCTGGTCGCGCCGACGTTGACGTGGACCGGCGACCTGGCGATCGGCGCCACGGCCACCGTCACGTACGTCGTGCGCGTCGACGACCCGATCAAGGGCGACCACAAGCTGGTCAACCGGGTCAGCACCGAGGTGCCCGGCAACTGCCCGCCGGGCTCGACCGATCCGAAGTGCTCGACCACGACCCCGTTGCCCGGCATGGAGATCGTGAAGACGGTCGACCGGAAGTCCGCGAACCCCGGTGACGTCGTGACGTACACGGTGACCGTGCGGAACACCGGCCAGACCGAGCTGAACGCCTCGTTCCGCGACGACCTGACCAAGGTCCTGGACGACGCGACGTGGGGCGGCACGAGCGCGGGCACGTTCACCTCGCCCGTGCTGACCTGGAACGGCACGCTGCCGATCGGCGGGTCGGCGACGATCACGTACACGGTCGTCGTGACCGGCAAGGGTGATCACGAGCTGACGAACGTCGTCACCTCCGACACCCCCGGCAACAACTGCGTGCCGAACTGCACGACCACGACCCCGGTCTCCGGCGTGGAGATCAAGAAGACCGCCGAGCCCGCGTCGACCAAGCCGGGCGACGTCGTGACGTACACGGTGACCGTGCGGAACACCGGCAAGACCGTGCTCGACGCGTCGTTCCGCGACGACCTGACGGGCGTGCTGGACGACGCCACGTGGGTCGGCACGAGCGCCGGTGTGTTCGTCGCACCGGTGCTGACCTGGTCCGGGCAGCTGGCCGTGGGGGAGACCGCGACCGTCACGTACACGGTCAAGGTGACCGGGGCCGGTGACAAGCGGCTCAAGAACGTCGTCACGTCCGAGACGCCCGGCAACGACTGCGTCGACGGCTGCACGACGGACACGCCGGTGGCTTCGTTGAAGCTGGTGAAGAAGGCCGATCCCGCGACGACGAAACCCGGTGACACCGTCACGTACACGGTGACGATCACCAACACCGGCCAGACCGTCCACAGTGGAATCTCGGTGTCGGACGACCTGAGCGGTGTGCTGGACGACGCTTCGTGGAACGGCGATCAGGCGGCGTCGGCGGGTTCGGTGTCGTTCGCGGCACCTCAGCTGACGTGGACCGGCTCGCTCGCTGTCGGTGCGTCGGTGACGGTCACGTACTCGGTGAAGGTGACGGGTGCGGGGGACAAGCGGCTGAAGAACGTCGTGTCGTCGGAGACTCCCGGCACCGACTGCTCCGAGGGCTGCACGACCGACACTCCCGTGGCGGGCCTGGAGATCGTGAAGGCGGTCTCGCCCGGAAACCCGGTGCCCGGTGACGTCGTGACGTACACCGTGACCGTGCGGAACACCGGCCAGACCGCGCAGAACGCCTCGTTCCGCGACGACCTGACCGGCGTGCTCGACGACGCGACCTGGAACGACGACGCGGCGGCGACCGTGGGCGAGGTGACGTTCGCGGCGCCTCAGCTGACCTGGACCGGTGCGCTGCCGATCGGGTCGCAGGCCGTGATCACGTACTCGGTGCAGGTGACCGCGGCTGGTGACCACCTGCTGAACAACGTCGTCACGTCCGACAACCCCGGTGGCAACTGCCCGCCGGGATCGACGGACCCGAAGTGTTCGACCTCGACCCCGTTGCCGGGCATGGAGGTCAGCAAGTCCGTCGACGTGGAGTCGACCAAGCCGGGCGACACCGTCACGTACACGGTCACCGTCCGGAACACCGGCAAGACGAAGCTCGACGGGGCGACGTTCTCCGACGACCTGAGCAAGGTGCTGGACGACGCGACGTTCGGGACCTGGTCGGCGTCGAGCGGCACGGTGACGGTCGCCGCGCCGAAGCTGACCTGGACCGGCGATCTGCCGGTCGGCGCGACGGCGACCGTGAAGTACACCGTCGTCGTGCAGAACCTGGTGACCGGCGACTTCAGCCTCGACAACGTGGTGACGACCGACACGCCGGGCGGGAAGTGCGTCGACTGCACGACTTCGACTCCGATCGCGGGGCTGAAGCTGGTGAAGACCTCTTCGGCGGCCTCGACCAAGCCCGGTGACGACGTCGAGTACACCGTCGTGATCACCAACACCGGCAAGACGGTCCACAGTGGAATCACGGTCACCGACGACCTGAGCGGTGTGCTGGACGACGCGACGTGGAACGGTGACCAGGCGGCTTCTGGCGGCTCGGTGTCGTTCGCGGCGCCTCAGTTGACGTGGACCGGTGACCTGGCGGTCGGTGCGTCGGTGACCGTCACGTACTCGGTGAAGGTGACGGGTGCCGGCGACAAGCGGCTGAAGAACGTGGTGACGTCGGACGTGCCGGACACCGACTGCTCGGACGGTTGCACCACGGACACCCCGATCGCCGGCTTCCAGATCGTGAAGAAGGCTGACCGGGCCGAGGCCAAGCCGGGGGAGAAGGTCACGTACACGATCGTCGTCACCAACACCGGCGCGACGATGCTGCGCGACGCGGAGTTCGTCGACGACATGACCGAGGTGCTCGACGACGCGACCTACAACGGTGACGCGGCCTCGACTTCGGGGCTCGCGGTCTACGCGGCGCCTCGGTTGACGTGGAAGGGCGACCTCGCCCAGGGCGCGTCCGCGACGGTCCGGTACTCGGTGACCGTCACGAGCAAGGGCGACCTGCGGCTGAAGAACGTCGTCACGTCCGACACCCCCGGCTCGAACTGCCGCGAGGGCTGCTCGGTCGAGGTGCTGGTGCCGCGGCTGGAGATCGTGAAGAAGGTCGACCGGACGTCCGCGAAACCCGGCGACCTCGTCAGCTACACCGTGACGGTCACGAACACCGGCCAGACCACGTTGGCCCCGGCCACGTTCGTGGACGACCTGAGCGGCGTGCTGGACGACGCGTCCTTTGTGGACACGAGTGCCGGGACGTTCAGCAAGCCGCGGTTGACGTGGAGTGGCGAGCTGGCGATCGGCGCCACGAAGTCGGTGACGTACCGGGTGCGCGTGAACGACCCGCCGACCGGCGATTTCAAGCTGCGCAACGTGGTCACGTCGGACACGCCGTCGAACTGCCCTGACGACTGCGTGACCGAGACGCCGGTGTCCGGGCTGGAGATCGTGAAGAAGGCGGACCGGGCGCAGGCCAAGCCGGGCGACCGGATCACCTACACCGTGACCGTGCGGAACACCGGGCAGACACCGGTTTCCGCGTCGTTCGACGACTCCCTGGCCGACGTGCTGAAGCACGCGACCTGGGGCGGCACCGACGCGGGCACGTTCGCGTCACCGGTGTTGAGCTGGAGCGGTGAGCTGGCGGTCGGTGCTTCGGCGACGGTCACGTACTGGGTGACCGCCTCGGGTGCCGGGGACCTGCGCAACGTCGTGACGTCGGACGTGCCGGGTTCGAACTGCAAGCCCGGCGGGTCCGATCCCCGCTGCTCGGCGACCGTGAAGGTGCGGGATGACTCGCCGATCGCGTGGACCGGTTTCCCGGCTCTGCCGTTGGCGGCGTTCGGTCTGATCCTGCTGGTCGTGGGTGTGTGGATGAGGCGCCGAGCCTAGTGCTCGGCGGGTTCCTCGATCTTGTAAGGCGGAGTGGAGATGCCACCGACCCGGTACCGGCCCCACGGGTCCTGGTCGGTGAGCGTCCCCTCCGCCTGCCCGGTGGGGGTGCGCAGCAACGCGGACCGCGCGCCGCCTTCGACCCGGCTCGTGACGTCGTCGTTCTTCTTCACGCGGCCGTACCAGTGGTAGCGGCCGTCGATCGGCTGGAAGTAGCCCCGCAGTTCGACCTCGACGGCGACCTCGTCCTCGCCGAACACGAGCGTGGCGGCGCCGGTGTAGCCCTCTTCGTCGTGCTCGTGCTCGCTCATCAGTCCACCAATCGCAGAGGGGTGAGTGGCGTTGCGGGGTCGATCTCGACCCCTGCCGATCGCAGCAGTCCGTCGAGGGCGTGCCAGATGATCGTGGCGAGGTAGTCGCTCAGGTTCGCGCGGGACATGGTCTGGCGGTCGAGCCACCAGTCGCCGGCGTTCTGCACCATGCCGACCAGCGCGTGCGCCCACGGCTCGGCACCGCCGGAGTCCATGTCGAACGCGCGCAGGTAGTCGCCGATGAGGCGGGCCAGCGTCGCGGCGATGAGGTTCTTGTCCTCCGCCACCACGTCCTTCTCGACCGGCCGGTCCGCGAAGGAGCCCTTCACGACGAACCGGTAGAGGTTCGGGTTCTCCTCGATGACCGACAGGTAGGCGTCGACGATGTTGGTGATGCGGTCGCGGATCGAGCCCTCCGCGGCGAGCGCGGGCCCCATCCGGTCCATCAGCACCTCGGTGGCCTTCTGACCCACTGCCAGGTACAGGTCGGACTTGTCGGTGAAGTGCCGGTACAGCACGGGTTTGCTGACGCCGGCCTCCGCGGCCACGTCGTCCATGCCGACGTCCGGCCCCTTCTTGGCCACCACGGCGATCGTGGCCTCGACGAACTCCGCCCGGCGCTGCTCGCGATGACCCTTCCACCGCTCACGTCGCGCGTCCGGCCCCTTGACAGTGCGTGCCATGTGACGCACGCTACCAGAAGTAACCGTTACCTCAAGTAACACTTACCGGGGAGGGCAATCGATGAGGGTCGCCGATCGGGAGAAGACCGCGGAACGGCTGCTCAAGTCGTCCGCCGAGAAGTTCTACGACCCCGAGGTGGACATCGACTGGTCCGCACCTCTGGTGGACGGCCTCTTCTACATCCCTGAACAGCGCATTTCGCTCTACGGCACGCCTCTCTACGACACGTTGACCCAGGAACAGCGCATCGAGCTGTCCAAGCACGAGCTCGCGTCGATCGCGTCCGTCGGCCTGTGGTTCGAACTGCTGCTCATGCAGATGCTGGTGAAGGTCGTCTACAACACCGACCCGACCTCGCGGCACGCCCAGTACGCGCTCACCGAGGTGGCCGACGAGTGCCGGCACTCGACGATGTTCGCGCGCCTGGTCGAACGCATCGGCTGCCCGCCCTACGGCCCGAGGCAGCACACGCACCGACTGGGCAAGCTGCTGCCGACCATCGGCTACGGCCCCGCGATGTACGGCTCGATCCTGGTCGCCGAGGAGATCCTCGACCGCCTGCAGCGCGAGGCGATGAACGACGAGACCGTGCAGCCGCTCGTGCGCATGGTCAACCGCATCCACGTGCTCGAAGAGGCCCGCCACGTCCGCTTCGCCCGCGAGGAGCTCACCCGCGGCATGGAAGGCCTGCGCGGCTTCGAGAAGCCGTACCAGAAGTGGCTCATCGCGACCGTGTCGATGATGATCACCCGCACGATCATCAACCCCGAGGTCTACGCGGCCGTCGGTCTGGACGTCCGCGAGGCCCACCGCCAGGCGCTGGGCAACCCGCGGTTCCAGGAGACCATCCGCTGGTCGGGCGAACGGATCATGTCGTTCCTGCAGGAGGCCGGACTCGTCGGAAAGCCGGGGATGCACGCATGGCGTCGCTCGTTCTTGATCGTCTGAAGATCGTCACGTCGGGGCCTTCGTCCTCCGACGTGACCGCTGTGTTGCTGCACGGCTGGACCATGGATCTGACCACCTGGGACCGCGTTGCCGCCGCACTGCCTGGCCGGGTGGTGCGGTACGACGTGCGCGGCCACGGTGGGTCTTCGGGTTCCGGGACCATTTCCGAGCTGGCCGATGATCTGGCTGCCGTGCTGGAGTCCGTTGCGCCCACCGGGCGGATCGTGCTGGCCGGGCATTCGCTCGGCGGCATGACGATCATGGCGTTGGCCGAGCAACGGCCAGAGTTGTTCTCGCGGGTGTCCGGGGTGGCGTTGATCGCGACCTCGTGCGGGAACCTGCCCCGGCAGCTCGCGGTGGAGCGGCTGGCCGGGAAGTGGCTGGGCAAGCGGGCTCGGGTCGGGTTCGGGCGGGTGATCACACCCGGGCTGCGGGTGACGTTCGGGCGTCGGCCGCGCTGGGCTGATGTGCGGGCCGCCGCGGCGATGGCCGGGAACACCTCCGGGGAGGCGTTCGTCGGGATCCGGGAGGAGCTCACGCTGCATCAGCGGCGGGAGGCTTTGGCTGTTCTGTCCGACATTCCGACGGTGGTGATGGCCGGGTCCTGGGACGTGCTGACGCCGATGCGGCACTCGCGGGTGCTGGCGGAGGCGTTGCCGTCGGCCGAGTTCGTGATCTACCCGAGGACCGGGCACATGTTGCCGTTGGAACGGTCAGAGGACGTGGCGAGACGCATAGCCGCGCTGATGTGAAAAAGGGCCCGCACTCGCGGGCCCTTTTTTCGTGCGGTCAGTGCTGGAGCGGGAACCCGCCGCCGATGCCGCGCCAAGCCAAGTTGGAGATCAACGCCACCGCGTCCTCCTTGGGCACGCGCCGGTTGTCCGCCAGCCAGGACCGGGCGGTGACCTGCGACAACCCGACCAGCCCGACGGCCAGCAACCGAGCCCGTTCCTCGTCCAGCCCGGCATCGGCCGTGATCGTCTCGGTGATCGCGTCGACCGAATCGGTGGTCGCGCGTTCCACGGCCGACTGCACGGACGGCTCCGAGCGGAGGTCCGACTCGAACACCATGCGGAACGCCTGGCCCTCGCCGTCCACGAAGTCGTAGAAGGCGGCCACGGCGGCGCGGACGCGGAGCTTGTTGTCGGACGACGAGCCGATGGCCGTGCGGACGCGGCCGACCAGCTCGTCCACATGGGACTCGAGGAGTGCCATGTAGAGCTCGAGCTTGCCCGGGAAGTGTTGGTACAGCACCGGCTTCGACACGCCTGCTCGCTCGGCGATCTCGTCCATCGCCGCGGCGTGGTAGCCGTTGGCGACGAACACGTCCTGCGCGGCCGCGAGAAGTTGCGCGCGGCGGGCGGTGCGCGGCAGTCGAACGCCCCTGCCTGCGGGTGCGCTCTGCGCCGTCTCCGTCATGGTGCCTCCAGCACGAGTGATGCGCCGTCGGAGAGGGGTTGCCTGACCGAGGCTGAGCGCAACCTTACTCGCTGGTAGCCCACATGCGGGAACCATCTGCGCCCGATTTCCCGCATCCTGGTCTGGTGAGCACCCTGATTCCTGCCCCGTTGTCCACCGTCTCGCTGCCTCCGCTGGACACGTCGCAAACGCCGTGGCCTGGAGAGTTGCACCAGGTGGACGGCCATGAGGTG
Source organism: Lentzea sp. JNUCC 0626 (assembly GCF_043632865.1). Lineage (NCBI taxonomy): Bacteria > Bacillati > Actinomycetota > Actinomycetes > Pseudonocardiales > Pseudonocardiaceae > Lentzea > Lentzea sp. JNUCC 0626. The sequence goes on along the minus strand of NZ_CP171635.1, from coordinate 6,209,150 downwards.
CACGTCAGGGTGACGCCGGGAGACGGGCCGAAAGCGGTCTACGTGCACGGGCTCGGAGGGTCGGCGACGAACTGGACGGACCTGGCGACCCAGCTCAAGGACCACGTCAGCGGCTACTCGGTCGACCTGCCCGGGTTCGGGCGGTCCGAGCCGGTTCCCGGGTACGACTTCAGCCTCGCCACGCACGCCCGCACGGTCATCAAGTACCTGGAGACGTTCGACGAGCCGGTGCACCTGTTCGGCAACTCCATGGGTGGCGCGATCTCGGTCATCGTTGCCGCGAGCAGGCCGGATCTGGTGAGGACGCTCACGCTCGTCTCGCCGGCGGTGCCCGACCTGAGGCCGCGGCTCGACCGCATGTCCGACCCGCGGATGGCGCTCGCGGTGCTGCCGATCATCGGGTCGAAGGTCCGCCGTGAACTCGCCAAGCTCACCGCGCACGAACGCACCCGGCAGATGCTCACGTTGTGCTTCGCGGACCCGAGCGTGGTGCCGGACCACCGCATCGAGGAGTCGATCAAGGAGAACGAGGAGCGCGCCCGGCAGAAGTGGGCGGGGCAGGCGCTCAACCGCAGCACGTTCGGGCTGATGCAGAGCTGGCTCACGCCCGGCCCGAAGTCGCTGTGGCGGCTGCTGCCGCTGGTCAAGGCGCCGACGCTGGTGTTGTGGGGCGAGAACGACCGGCTCGTCAGCGTGCAGAAGGGGCCGCGGACCGCGCGGCTGCTGCCCAAGGGGCGACTGCTCGTGCTCCCCAAGACCGGCCATGTCGCCCAGATGGAGCGGCCCGCCACCGTGGCGAGGGCCGTGCTGGGCATGTGGGAGGCGGTCGACCGACACACATGGTGACGAACGACGGCTATACGGGGGATGTGGGACCCTGGACGACGTGAATCGCGCCCCCGAGCGAGGACGTCCTGTGCCGCCCTCCGACCGCTACCGCCGCGGCGAGCGGCGGACCAGCGCGGAACCGCTCGCGGCCGCCTGGGAACCGGATGCGACCCAGGCCATGCGACGCCCGCGCAAGAAGAGCGGGATGAAGAAACTCGTCTCCAACTACGGGTGGCGGATCTACGCGATCCCCGTGCTGCTGGTGCTGACGGCGCTGGTGGTGCTCGACACCGTCCAGCCCAAGACGGGCGCTGGCGGTGAGACCGGCAGCACGAACGCCGCCGAGACGCCCGCCAGCACGCCCGAGGTCCCCGCCTCCGAGGTGCCGAAGCAGAAGCCGGTGCTCAACATCCCGACCGCCGAGCTCCCGGGCGGTCCGGCGTTCTCGGAGAACGGCGTCGGCACGTTCAAGGCCATCGCCGGCGCCGGTCAGCGCATCGGTGACGCGGGCGCGCAGAAGTTCCGCAAGTACGCGATCGCCATCGAGGACGGCGTCAACGCGGCGGACTACAACGACGACGCGGCCGCGTTCGCGCGCACGATCGACGGCATCCTGGCCGACCCGCGCAGCTGGATCGGCACGAAGCAGGTCGCGTTGCAGCGGGTCGAGGGGAACCAGAACCCCGACTTCACCGTGACGCTCACCACCACGAAGACCACGCACACGCTTTGCGGCAAGGAGATCCCGTTCGAGACCTCCTGCTACAACCCCGGTCAGAAGCGCGTGGTCATCAACGTCGCCCGCTGGGTCCGCGGTGCCATGGTCTACGGCCCCGACCTGGCCGGATACCGCACCTACGTGATCAACCACGAGGTCGGGCACGCTCTGGGCAACGGCCACGCGGCCTGCCAGGAGAACGACGCGCCGGCCCCCGTGATGATGCAGCAGACGTTCGGCGTCGCGAACGACTTCGTCGCGCAGCTCAACGCGGGCCAGGACGTCGTGCCCGCCGACGGCAAGGTGTGCAAGACGAACGCCTTTCCCGCAGGCTGAGACAGCTTTCCAACGGGGAAGAGTCGAGGCAGGGTAGACGTTGTCTCGGACACGGAGACATTCGTCGAGGAGGACCAGCATGGCGCTTCCGCCGCTCGTTGAGCCAGCCGCGGAGCTGACCAAGGAAGAAGTCGCGCGCTACAGCCGGCACCTGATCATCCCGGACGTCGGGGTGGACGGGCAGAAGCGGCTGAAGAACGCGAAGGTGCTCGTCGTCGGCGCGGGCGGCCTGGGCAGCCCGGCACTGCTGTACCTGGCCGCGGCCGGGGTCGGCACGCTCGGCGTCGTGGACTTCGACGTCGTGGACGAGTCGAACCTGCAACGCCAGGTGATCCACGGCCAGTCCGACGTCGGCCGCCCGAAGGCGGAGTCGGCGCGCGACTCGGTCGCCGAGATCAACCCGTTCGTCAAGGTGATCCTGCACCAGACGCACCTCAACTCCGAGAACGCGCTGGAGATCTTCCGCGACTACGACCTGATCCTCGACGGCACCGACAACTTCGCCACCAGGTACCTGGTGAACGACGCCGCGGTGCTGCTGGGCAAGCCGTACGTGTGGGGTTCGATCTTCCGGTTCGAGGGCCAGGTCAGCGTCTTCTGGGAGGACGCCCCGAACGGCCAGGGCCTCAACTACCGCGACCTCTACCCGGAGCCGCCGCCTCCCGGCATGGTCCCGTCGTGCGCCGAGGGCGGCGTGCTGGGCGTGCTGTGCGCGTCGATCGGCTCGATCATGGTGACCGAGGCGATCAAGCTGCTCACGGGCATCGGCGACCCGCTGCTGGGCCGCCTGATGGTCTACGACGCGCTGGAGATGTCGTACCGGACCATCAAGATCCGCAAGGACCCGGAGTCCCCGAAGATCACCGAGCTGATCGACTACGAGGCGTTCTGCGGGGTCGTGTCCACGGACGCGCAACAGGCGGCCGCGGGCAACACGATCACGCCGCTCGAGCTCAAGCACAAGCAGGAGTCCGGTGAGGACTTCCTGCTGGTGGACGTGCGCGAGCCGCACGAGTTCGAGATCGTCCGGATCCCCGGTTCCGTGCTGATCCCGAAGGACAAGATCCTGTCCGGCGAGGCGTTCTCCGAACTCCCGCAGGACAAGCCGCTGGTGCTGCACTGCAAGTCCGGTGCGCGCTCGGCGGAGGCCCTGGCGGCGCTGCACAAGGCGGGCTTCTCCGACGCCGTGCACGTCGGTGGCGGCGTGCTGGCGTGGGCCCGCGAGGTGGACCCGAGCCTGCCGACGTACTAGCGCTCGCGAGTTCGTGTCGGTCGTCCGGTCAACCGTTCTCGTCGGATTCGGCGCAGCCCAATCCGACGAGAACGATTCGGCCGGACGACCGACTTCTCGACGAACTCGCCGCCATCTGCGGAGCAGGGGCGATCGAACACTGCTGCTTTCGGGGGCATTGACACCCGAAAGCACCCGTCACTCGTTCGGCTTTTCGAGTGGCGGCGCGAATCACCACGTGCCGTGATCCACCACCCGGACGGTCTAAGCAGGTAGCGTGCCCGACCGTGACCCGCTCCCCCGAACCGCCCCCAGCGCACGTGCGTGCGGCGTTCGGGGCTCGTGACGCCGAACCCGAGCTCATCGACGGCGGCCCGGCCTGGCGGTGCGGTGACGCCACGATCAGGCCCGCGCCCAAGCCCGCCGAGGCCACCTGGATCGCGAAGACCCTCGACGGTCTCGACGTCCACCACCTGCGCATCGGCAGGCCTTTGCGGTCGACCGACGGCCGGTACGTCGTCGGCGGCTGGTCCGCCACCAAGTTCCTGGCCGGACGGGCCGAACCGCGCCACGACGAGGTCATCGCCGTCGCCCAGCGCCTGCACCAGGCCACGGCAGAACTGCCGAAGCCCCGGTTTCTCGACTCGCGCACCGACGTGTTCGCCGTCGCGGACCGCAAGGCGTGGGGCGAGGAGGACGTGCCGCTCGACGCCGATCTCGGCGGACGGCTGTTCGACCAGCTGAAGGACCTGCGCAAGCCGACCAACCTGCAGTCGCAGGTCGTGCACGGGGACCTGTTCGGCAACGTGCTGTTCGCGGGCAACGCCCCGCCGGCCGTCATCGACTTCACCGCGTACTGGCGTCCCGCCGAGTGGGCCGCGGCCGTGATCGCCGTGGACGCCGTGGCGTGGGGTGGCGCGGACACCGGTCTGTTCCACCGCTGGAGCCACCAGGCCGAGTGGGAGCAGGCGCTGGTGCGGGCGACGATGTTCCGGCTCGCCGTGCACGCGCTGCACCCGTTGTCAACGCCGCAGTCCTTTGCGGGCTTGGAACGAGCTGCTCACTTCGTCACCGCACTGCTCTGAGCGGGCCAATTTCCACTGACGAAACATTGCATCGCTTTGGGTTAACGAGCGCTTCTTAGCGTTCGGAGGCGTGACCCATTGCCCTTACTGCGCGCTGCAGTGCTCCATGAGCGTCATCGACGGCCAGGTGGCCCCTGGTCCCGGTGGGCTGTGCCAGAAGGGCTGGACGGCGGGGGAGTTGCTGCGGCACCCCGGCCGGCTCACCACTCCGCTGCTGCACGGCGTGCCGGTGTCGTGGGACGAGGCGCTGGACTACGTGGCGTCGCGGATCCAGTTCTACGAGCCCGACGAGGTCGCCGTGTTCGGCGGCGGCGGGCTGACGAACGAAAAGGCTTACGCACTCGGCAAGTTCGCGCGGGTGGCCTTGAAGACCTCGCAGATCGACTACAACGGCCGGTTCTGCATGTCGTCTGCCGCCGCGGCGGGCAACAAGGCGTTCGGACTGGACCGCGGGATGCCGTTTCCGTTGACGGACCTGCGCACCGCGGACACCGTGCTGCTCGCGGGCTCGAACCCGGCCGAGACGATGCCGCCGTTCCTGCGGCACCTCGAAGGCGCGCGGCTGATCGTCATCGACCCGCGCCGCACCGCCACCGCCGAGCGGGCGACGTTGCACCTGCAGCCCGCACCGGGCACCGATCTGGCACTGGCACTGGGTTTGCTGCACACCGCCGTCATCGAGGGCGTGATCGACAAGGAGTACATCTCCGCGCGCACAACGGGTTTCGACGACGCGTGGCGCGTCGCGGCGTCGTGGTGGCCGGAGCAGACCGAACGCGTCACCGGCGTCTCCGCCGCGGACCAGCGCGCCGCCGTGCACATGCTGGCAGGCCGGTCGTACATCTTGAGCGGGCGCGGTACCGAGCAACACGCGTCCGGCACCGACACCGTCTCGGCCTGGATCAACCTGGCGTTGGCCTTGGGACTTCCCGGCCGCGCTGGCTCGGGCTACGGCTGCCTGACCGGGCAGGGCAACGGCCAGGGCGGCCGCGAGCACGGGCAGAAGGCCGACCAGTTGCCGGGCTACCGCAAGATCGACGATCCCGTTGCGCGGCAGCACATCATGGACGTCTGGGGTGTCTCGTGGCTGCCCGGTCCCGGCCGCAGCGCGTACGAACTGCTGGTCGCCGAGGACATCAAGGCCATGCTGGTGTTCGGCAGCAACCCGGTGGTGTCGGCACCGCGCGCGTCCGGTGTGGCCGACCGGTTGCGGTCGCTGGACCTGTTGGTGGTGGCGGACTTCGTGATGTCGGAGACGGCGGCGATGGCCGACGTCGTGTTCCCGGTGACGCAGTGGGCCGAGGAAGACGGCACCATGACCAACCTCGAGGGCCGGATCATCAGGCGCCGCAAGGCACTCGACCCACCTCCCGGCGTCCGCAGCGACCTGGAACTGCTGAACGGGTTGGCTGCTCGGCTGGGTGTCCCCGACGGGTTTCCCGTTGTGCCGCAAGAGGTCTTCGAGGAACTGCGGCGCGCATCGGCGGGCGGCCTCTCCGACTACTCGGGCATCACGTACGAGCGGCTGGAGACCGAGCAGCTGCACTGGCCGGTGCCCTCAGTCGACCACCCCGGCACGCCGAGGCTCTTCCTCGACCGGTTCGCGCATGCCGACGGCCTGGCTCGCTTCGTCCCCGTCGACCACCGAGGCCCGGCCGAACCGCCGGACGCCGAGTACCCGTTGCAGGCCACCACCGGCCGCGTCCTGCAGCACTACCAGTCGGGCGCGCAGACGCGGCTCGTCGGTGAGCTGATGAAGGCCGTTCCTGAGATGTACGTGGAGATGCACCCGGACACGGCCTCGCGCGCGGGGCTGACTCCGAACGGTCTGGCACACGTCGTGTCCAGGCGCGGAACGGTGACGGCGGTCGTGCGCTGCGTGCCGAGCATGCGGGCCGACGCGGTCTTCCTGCCGTTCCACTTCCCCGGTGACGGGCGGGCGAACCTGCTCACCAACCCCGCGCTCGACCCCACGAGCCGGATGCCCGAGTTCAAGGTGTGCGCGGTGCGATTGGAGCGGGCATGAGGCGAGTCGTGATCGTCGGGTACGGCATGGCGGGTGCGCGGCTGGCGGACGAACTGCGCCGCCGGGACCCGGACGTGTCGGTGACCGTGGTGGGTGCGGAGCCGCACGCCGCCTACAACCGGGTGCTGCTGTCGACGGTGGTGGCGGGGGCGATGACGCCGGAGTCGACGCGGCTGCACGACGAGGGGTGGGCGGCGGAGCACGGCATCGACCTGCGGTTGGGCACCGAGGTGGTGGGGATCGACCGCGCCACGCGAACGATCGAACTCGGTTCTGGTGAAGCAGTTCCTTACGACGCGCTCGTCCTGGCGACCGGCAGCGTCCCCTGGGTCCCACCGGCCGAGGGCCTTCTCGAAGACGGCAAGCTCGCCCCCGGAGTCGTCGCCTTCCGCACCCTCGACGACTGCGCCCAGATCGCGACCGCCGCCGACAAAGGCGCCCCCGTGGTCGTTCTCGGCGGCGGCCTCCTCGGCATCGAAGCAGCGCGAGGCCTGGCCGGACGCGGTTGCCTCGTCACCGTCGTCCACCCCGTCGGCCACCTCATGGAACGCCAACTCGACCCCGGCGCCGGCGGCGTCCTGGCCCGCACCCTGGGCAAGCTCGGCATCGAGTTCCGCCTGAACGCCCTGGCCGCCAAGTACCTGCCCGGCGACGGCCTCGTCCTCGACGACGGCACCCACGTCCCGGCTGAACTGGTCGTGGTGTCCGCAGGCGTGCGCGCCGAAACGACCCTCGCGCTCAAGGCAGGGCTGAAAGTCGATCGCGGCATCGTCGTCGACGACGCGCTCCGCACCAGCGACCCGCGCATCCACGCCATCGGCGACTGCGCCCAGCACCCCGGCACGGTGTCGGGTCTGGTGCAACCCGCGTGGGACCAGGCCGCAGTCCTCGCCGACCGCCTGACCGGCGCGAACCCGGCCGCCCGGTACAACGGCACATCCGTCGTCACCAGGCTCAAGGCGCGGGACGTGGACCTGGCGGCACTGGGGGACGTGCACGTGGACGTCGACTGTCCCGACTCGGAAGTCCTGTGCTTCCAGGAACCTTCGCGCGGCCGGTACGCCAAGCTCGTGCTGCGCGACGACCGGGTGGCCGGCGCGATCGTGCTCGGTGCGCCGGACGCGGCCGCCACGATCACGCAGCTCTACGACCGGGGCATCCCGGCGCCGACGGACCGGCTCGCACTCCTGCTCGGCAGGGCGTTGCCGGCCGAGGCCGCGTCGCCCGCCGATCTGCCGTCCAGCGCGGTGATCTGCCGGTGCAACACCGTCTCCAAAGGACAGATCGTGTCGGCGTGGCGGGCGGGGGCGGAGTCGTTGCCGCAGCTCGCGGAGGCCACGCGGGCCACGACCGGGTGCGGTGGGTGCAAGGACGCGGTGTGCGGACTGCTCGACTGGCTCGGCGCCTCACAGCCGGCCCCGGCGTGATGTGCGGCGGAGTTGCCGTCGCCGTCATCGGCCAGAACGTCCTGGTAACGCGCGGTTCTTAGGTTTCCGGGCAACGCCGACCCGCGGAGGACTTCAATGAGCTGGATCGACCACTGGGAGCCGGAGAAGCCCGAGTTCTGGGAGAGCAAGGGCCGCCGGATCGCGCGCAAGAACCTGGCGTTCTCGATTCTCGCGGAGAACCTCGGGTTCAGCGTGTGGGTGCTGATGAGCATCGTGGTGGTGAGCCTGGGGTCGGTCGGCTTCGACTTCAGCGTGGGCCAGCAGTTCTGGCTGCTGATCGTGCCGAACCTGGTCGGCGCGGCGCTGCGGGTGCCGTACACGTTCGCGGTGCCGCGGTTCGGTGGCCGGGCGTGGACGACGATCAGCGCCGGGCTGCTGCTCATCCCGTGCGCGATGCTCACCTACGCGGTCAGCACGCCGGGTACGCCGTACTGGTTCTTCCTGCTCACGTCGGCCGCGATGGGGTTGGGTGGCGGCAACTTCTCGTCCTCGATGGCGAACATCTCGTTCTTCTACCCCGAGGGCAAGAAGGGGCTGGCGCTCGGCCTGAACGCGGCCGGTGGCAACCTCGGCGTCGCGATCACGCAGCTGCTCGTGCCGATCGTGATCACCATCGGCACCGGCGTCAACCTCGCCTACGCGGCGTTGATCTGGATGCCGTTCATCGTCGTCGCGACGGCCTGCGCGTGGTTCTTCATGGACAGCCTGACGCAGGCCAAGCCGGACGGGCAGTCGTACAAGCTCGCGCTGTCGAACCAGCACACGTGGGTGATGTCGTTCCTGTACATCGGGACGTTCGGATCGTTCATCGGGTTCTCGTTCGCGTTCCCGTCGCTGATCAAGCTCGCCTTCGCGGATCACAAGGGCTGGGTGGCGCTCGCGTTCCTCGGTGCGTTGATCGGGTCGGTGGCCCGGCCGCTCGGCGGGTGGCTCGCGGACCGGATCGGCGGCGCCAAGGTGACGCTCGGGACGTTCGTCGGGCTCGCGATCGGCACCCTGGGCGTCATCCTCAGCGTCGACACGAAGAACTTCGCGCTGTTCTTCGGTTCGTTCATCGCCTTGTTCGTGCTGGCGGGCGTGGGCAACGGCTCGACGTACCGGATGATCCCGGCGATCTTCCGCACGCAGTCCGCCGACGACAAGTCCGCGAAGCGCCAGGCCGCCGCCGTGGTCGGCATCGCGGGCGCGATCGGCGCGGCCGGTGGCGTGCTGGTGAACCTCGTCTTCAAGTTCTCGCTGGAGGGTTCGAAGACGCTGACGCCCGCGCTCACCGCGATCCTCGTCTTCTACGGCCTCTGCCTCGCCACCACCTGGTGGTTCTACCTGCGCCGCACCGTGTTCGCGGCACGTCCGTCGCTCGCCCACGCGGGCGTGTGACCGCGGCCGCTTTACCGCGCCGACACACAGCAGACCTGGGGATGACACACGGCCCGGTGACGATGCCGGGGCGGAAGGAGGGACTCCGATGACTCGAACGCTGGTCGTGATCGGCCACGGCATGGTGGGCCACCGGCTCGTCGACCTCCTGCGCGACTCCGCGTGGCGGATCGTCGTGTTCGGCGAGGAATCCCGCCCCGCGTACGACCGGGTGGCGCTGTCGTCCTATGTGGACAGCTGGAGCTCGGACGGCCTGGAACTGCCCGCGCTGACCGGCTGCGAGCTGCGGCTCGGCGAGAAGGTCGTGTCGGTGGACCGGGAACGGCGCGTGGTCGTCGGGGCTTCCGGTGTCGAGGTTCCGTACGACGCTCTGGTGCTCGCGACCGGCTCGGTGCCGTTCGTGCCGCCGGTGCCCGGCCGCGACCTGCCCGGTTGCCACGTCTACCGGACCATCGACGACCTGGACGCGATCCGCACGACCGTGGAGGCCGCGTCCCGGCCTGGGCGCAAGTCCGGGATGGTGCTGGGTGGCGGGTTGCTCGGGCTGGAGGCCGCCAACGCGTTGCGCGGCATGGGAGTGTCGCCGCACGTCGTGGAGCTGGCGCCGCGGCTGATGCCGATCCAGGTCGACGACGGCGGTGCGTCGTTGCTGAAGCGGCTGGTCGAGAAGCTCGACCTGACCGTGCACACCGGGACCTCCGCTTCGTCCATCGAACGGGACGGGTCGCGGTTGATCGCGCGGCTGGCGTCCGGCCTGGAGCTGGACCTCGACGTCGTGGTGTTCAGCGCCGGCATCCGGCCGCGGACCGACCTCGACCTGGGGCTGGAACTGGGGCCACGCGGCGGGTACCTGGTCGACGAGGCCTGCCGGACGGCTGATCCCGCTGTGTTCGCCATCGGTGAGTGCGCTGCGGTCGAAGGCGTGACGTACGGACTCGTGGCGCCCGGTTACTCGATGGCCGAGGTGGTCGCGGACCAGCTCGCCGGTGGTGCGCGGACGTTCCCCGGTGCGGACGTGTCCACGAAGCTGAAGCTGCTCGGCGTGGACGTGGCCTCGTTCGGTGACGCGCACGCTGCCACCGAGGGAGCGCTCGAGGTCGTCGTCAACAACGCTGTCGCCGGCACTTACAGCAAGCTCGTGGTGTCTGACGACGCCCGGACGTTGCTGGGTGGCGTGCTGGTCGGCGACGCTTCTTCCTACCTGTCGCTGCGGCCGTTGGTGGGCAAGGAAATTCCGGCTGCACTGCTGCAGCCCGGTGGGGCAGTTGACGTCGAGATGCCTGCTGACGCGCAGGTCTGCTCGTGCCTGGCGGTGACCAAGCAGACGATCACGGACGCGATCGTGTCCGGGGTTGCCTGTGACGTGGCCGAGTTGAAGGCGTGCACCAAGGCCGGCACCGGGTGCGGTTCGTGCGTGCCGATGTTGAAGAAGCTGCTGACGGAGTGCGGGGTCGAGCAGTCCAAGGCGTTGTGCGAGCACTTCACGCACTCGCGGGCCGAGCTGTTCGAGATCGTGCGGGCCACTCGGGTTTCCACGTTCTCCGAGCTCGTCGCGCGGCACGGGACCGGTCGCGGGTGTGACATCTGCAAGCCTGCGGTGGCCTCGATCCTGGCTTCGCTGGGCAACGGGCACATCCTCGGTGCCTCGCAGGTCTCGTTGCAGGACACCAACGACCGGTTCCTCGCGAACATGCAGCGCAACGGGACGTACTCGGTCGTGCCGCGCATTCCCGGCGGCGAGATCACGCCGGAGAAGCTGATCGTCATCGGTGAGGTGGCCCGCGACTTCGGGCTCTACACGAAGATCACCGGCGGGCAGCGGATCGACCTGTTCGGGGCGACCGTGGACCAGTTGCCGTTGATCTGGCGCCGGTTGGTGGACGCCGGGTTCGAGTCCGGGCACGCCTACGGCAAGTCGTTGCGCACGGTGAAGTCCTGCGTCGGTACGACGTGGTGTCGGTACGGGGTGCAGGATTCCGTCGGGCTCGCGATCGAGTTGGAGCTGCGGTATCGCGGGTTGCGGTCGCCGCACAAGCTCAAGTCGGCGGTGTCGGGCTGTGCACGTGAGTGTGCGGAGGCGCGGTCGAAGGACTTCGGCGTGATCGCCACCGAGAACGGCTGGAACCTCTACGTGGGCGGCAACGGAGGCTTCACGCCCCGGCACGCCGACCTGCTGGTGTCCGATGTGGACACCGCGTCGTTGATCCGCATCATCGACCGGTTCCTGATGTTCTACATCCGCACGGCCGACCGGTTGCAGCGCACCTCGGTGTGGTTGGAAGGCCTGGACGGCGGCCTCGACCACCTGCGCGAGGTCGTCGTCGACGACAAGCTCGGCATCTGCGCCGAGCTGGAGGCCGCGATGGCCTCGCACGTCGACGACTACGCCGACGAGTGGCGCGGCGTGCTGGAGGACCAGGAGAAGCTCGCCCGGTTCACCTCGTTCGTGAACGCCCCCGGGGTTCCCGACCCCACCATCTCGTTCCGTGCGGAGCGGGGACAGCGCGTGCCCGTGTCCTTGGGAATACCGGAGGTCGTCAGGTGATCGTCTGTGGCGTTGAGGCTCTGCGTCCGGAGCAGGGGGTCGCGGCCCTGTTGCCGGACGGATCGCAGGTGGCGGTGTTCCTGACCGCGGACGGCTCGGTGCACGCCCTGGACAACATCGATCCCTTCAGCGGGGCGGCCGTGCTGTCCCGCGGGATCGTCGGCGATCGGGGCGGCGAGGCCGTGGTGGTGTCGCCGGTCTACAAGCAGGCCTTTTCGCTGGCCACCGGCAAGTGCCTGGACTCGCCTTCGGTTTCCGTTGCCGTGCACGGGGTGCGCGTGCGTGACGGTGTCGTGGAGCTGACATGACCGGGCCGCTGCCGTTGGCCGGCTTCACGATCGGTGTCACGGCGGCTCGTCGTGCGGACGAGCTGATTGCGTTGCTGGAGCGCAAGGGGGCCTCGGTGATGCACGGGCCTGCGTTGCGGATCGTGCCTTTGCCTGATGACGCGACTCTGCACGCTGCGACGTTGGAGTTGGTGTCGTCGGCCGTTGATGTGGTGGTTGCTACCACGGCTATCGGGTTTCGCGGGTGGTTCGAGGCTGCTGAGGGATGGGGGCTCGCGGCTCGGTTGCACCGGGCGTTGGAAGGGGCCGTGGTGTTGCCGCGTGGGCCCAAGGCCAAGGGGGCCGTGCGGGCGGCTGGGTTGGTGGAGGCCTGGTCGCCTTCGTCCGAGTCCAATGCCGAGTTGTTGCAGTACCTGTTGCGTCTTGGGGTTGCCGGGAAGCGGATTGCCGTTCAGCTGCACGGGGAGCCGTTGCCGGATTTCGTCGGGTCGTTGGTGGCGGCTGGGGCCGATGTCGTCGAGATTCCCGTTTATCGGTGGGAGCCGCCGGCTAATTCCGGGCCGTTGTTGCGGTTGATCGATGCTGTGGTTGCCGGGTCTGTTGATGCTTTGACGTTCACTTCGGCGCCTGCTGCTGCTTCGGTGTTGCGGTCTGCGCCTGATTCTGCGGCGTTGGTTTCTCGGTTGCGGCGGGATGTGCTGGTGGTGGGGGTGGGGGCCATCACCGCTGGGCCGTTGGTCGCTGCAGGGATTCCTGTTGTGCAGCCTGCTCGGTCTCGGATCGGGTCGATGGTTCGGGAGTTGGCTGTGGAGTTGCCTTCTCGGGCGTTGCGGTTGCGGATTGCTTCTCGGGACATGGAGATGCGGGCTCAGGCTGTGGTGGTCGACGGGGAACTGCGGCCTGTTGCTCCTGCGCCCATGGCGGTGTTGCGGACGTTGGTGGCTGCTCGGGGGCGGGTGGTTTCTCGGCAGGAGTTGTTGGCTGCGTTGCCTTCCGGTGGGGAGGAGCATGCGGTGGAGGCTGCTGTGGGGCGGTTGCGGACTGCTTTGGGGGCGCCGCAGATGGTGTGCACCGTCGTCAAGCGGGGGTATCGGCTTGCTATGGAGCCTGTGTGAGGGAGCCCGTATGAAGCTGGTGTTGGCATTTCACGGGACTCGGGATGCTCGCGGGCTTGCGGTTTGTGCTGCGGTTGCTGGTCGGGTGCAGGAACTTGTTGATGTGCCTGTGGTTGTTGCTTATGCGGATGTGCTCGAGCCGTCTGTTCGGTCTGTTGTGGACTCGCCTTGTGTTGTGGTGCCGGTGTTCTTGGCTGCTGGGTATCACGTTCGGGTTGACATTCCCGAGCAGGTTGGTGGGCGGGCCGGGGTTGTGGTGACTCCGCCGTTGGGGCTGGATGCTGTGCCGGCTGTTCGGGAGCGGTTGGTTGAGGTTGGGGTTCGGGCTGGGGATTCTGTGGTGTTGGCTGCTGCTGGGTCTTCTGATGTGTCCGCGTTGGCCACGGTTCGGCGGGCGGCTGAGATGGTGGGGGCCTGTGCCGTTGGGTACGTGGCTACTGCCTCGCCTCGGATTGCCGATGTGGTGGCTGGGTTGTCCGGGCGGGTTGTGATTGCTTCGTGGTTGCTGGCGCCTGGGGTGTTCCACTCGTCGTTGGCTGCGAGTGGGGCGGAGTTGGTTTCTGAGCCTGTTGGGGACCATCCGCTGGTTGTTGCTGCGTTGGTGCGGAGGTATTGGGAGGCGGTTGGTCGCGTCCCTGGGGTTTCGTCGCCTTGCGAGGGTGGTTCCGTTGGGTCGAGACGAATGAGCGGGGTTGCGATTGGGGCTTGACCTTGAGCCTCTAGCTGGATGCATTCGCGGCCTCAAAAGCCGGGGATAGAAGCTCCCCGGCCGGACCGGACAGGTTGGCATCCAGCCCCTCAAGGTCAAGCCCCAATCGCCATGAACGGCGCAACCGCTTCCCAGAGCTGATCAGCCCGTTCGGGCTCGCTTCGCGTCGCCACGCCAGGACTCGTAGGTGGTGGGCGTGCGTTGGTGGCTGCCGGTTGCGTGCGCGCGCCGGGCTTGGGCGGTGGTCGCCTTGCGTTGGCGACTGCGGTTGCGTGCGTGCCTACCAGAGGCCGGTGGGGCCTGTGTCTTCCTTGCGGGCCTTTTCCCAGCGGTACTCCCGCAGGTTGACCTTGCCGTCCAGGTTCGGCACGCCCTCCTCGTGGAGGAGTTGGAGTTGCGTGTCGCGGAGGTGTGGGGCGCAGGTGCCGTCGGCCTTCAGGACTCGTTGCCACGGGAGGTCGTGGCCGTCTTCCTGCAGGACGCGGCCCACCAGGCGGGGGGACGGCGCCTTTGCGAGATCGGAGATGTCGCCGTAGGTGGCGACTCGTCCGCGGGGGATGGCCCTGATGAAGTCGCGGACTCGCTCGTGGATCTCTTCGTCCATGTGGTGAGTCTAGCTAGATGCTCTTGGCCCAGCCGGCTACTGCCTTGTGGTAGTCGGGGGCGTTCGGGGCGTAGTTGATGGAGTGGCCGTAGCCGTTGAGGACGTAGGTGTCCAGGCGTGGGGTGGCTGGGAAGAACGGCGCCTCGTCTGCTTTGAGGGCGGCGGGTGAGGAGCAGTCACTGCCCATCAAGGGGACGCCTGCGCTGCAGAAGTGGGTGTCGTTGCCTACTACGAGGAAGACCGGGACGGTGATGCGGCGGCTGATCGGGATGATCACTGTGTTCAGGAGGATCGTGTCGACGGCTTCTGTTGCGGCGAAGACGGTTTTGGTGGACTCGTCGAAGTTGATGGAGCCTGGGATCAGCGGGCCCGGTTTGTGGAACGAGTTGTAGCGGGTGTTGGGGGCCGTGGTGAGGTAGCCGAGGTCCAGGCCCGCCGGGATCATGTTGGCCAGTACTGGGACCACGGTGATGTAGTTCATCTTGTGGGTGAAGCCGGTGATCAGGACGCCGTCGACGTCCTGGTGGGTGCCCGCTTCGATCATCGCCATCGCTGAGCCGATGGAGTGGCCCGCGATGATCACCTTGGAGAAGCGCGGGCGCAGTTTTTCGATCACCTGGTGGGCCGCGCTCGCTTGGGTGGAGGCGGTTACCAGGGCGCTGAGGGGTTTTGAGCTCTTGCCGGTGCCCAGGCGGTCCAGGGCGAGGGTGGCGAAGCCTGCTTTGTTCTGGGACTGGGTGTAGGAGTGGGTTTCGGGTTCGAAGCCCACGTTCCAGTAGGTGCGGTCGTAGGTGCCGCCGGGGATGAGCACCTGGATTGTCGTTGCGCCCGTTGGGGTGCAGAGGGTGCCGGCGATGGTTTCCTGGGTGGTGATCAGCGGGGTCAGGCCCACTTGGACCGGGTAGCTGACCTCCTGGCACGTCGTGGCGGCTGTTGCCGGGGTGGTGGGGGCTAACAGGGTTCCGGTGGCGAGCAGCGCGGTGGCGCAGAGCCTGCGGAAACGCATGGGGGATCTCTCCTAGCGGGGGACGGCCTTCATCAGCAGGCCGGTGGGGTACGGGGCCGAGGTGAACTTGACCTTGGCCTGACGGGTGGGGATGAGGCGCCATCTCGTGGCGATGGTGGCCAGGGTGATGATCAGTTCGGTTCGGGCGAAGGTGTTGCCCAGGCACTGGCGGGTGCCGCCGCCGAACGGGACGTAGGCGCCTCGGGGGAGCGACGAGGTGAAGGCCGGGGTCCAGCGGTCCGGGTCGAAGAGCCCGGGGTTCGGGTAGTAGCGCTCGTCGTGGTGCAGGGCGTGCGGGCTGATGATCACCTCGGCGCCCTCGGGGAGGGTGGCGTCGCCCAGCTGCACTTCGGTGAGGGTGCGGCGCATGACGAACCAGATCGGGTACTTGCGCAGCGTTTCGTGGACTACCGAAGTGGTGTAGGGCAAGGAAGTCAGGTCGGCGTAGGTCGGCTGGCGGGTGCCCAGCACCTCGTCGAGTTCGGTGTGCAGGCGGCGTTCGACGTCCGGGTTGATCGACACCTCGTAGAGCGCCCAGGCCAGGGCTATCGCGGTGGTTTCGATGCCTGCGGTCAGGAGGGTCAGGACCTCGTCGTAGGCCTGGTCGTTCGTCATGCGGGCGCCGTCTTCCTCGGCGAGCAGGATCATGGAGAGGACGTCGCCGTGGTCGGTCGCGTCGGTGCGCCAGCTCTCGATCACTTGCAGCACAACGGACTTCATCCGGGCGATGGCCGCGTCGAACTCGCGGTTGCCCGGGAGGGGGAGTTTCTCGACGAACGTCGGGGTCAGCGCCCTGATCATGCCCTGTTGGATGATCGTGAAGACGGACCGGCGGACCTCCTCGACGGCGTGGCGGCCGATCGCCGACGAGAAGAGGGTTTCGCCGACGACGGTGACCGCGAGCTCCTGCATGTCGTTCTCGATGACGCGGATCTCGCCTGGTTCCCACCGCGCAGCCAGCGAAGTAGCAGCACGAGCCATTGTCGAGGCATACGCTTCAATCCGTTCGCGATGGAACGCCGGTTGCATCATCCGGCGTTGGCGCAGGTGGTGTTCGCCGTTCGACAGCAGCAGTCCCGAACCGAGGTACGGCTGGAACTTGTCGAACATGGCGCCTTTTCGAAACTTCGATCCTTGCGACACAAGCACTTCGTGGGTCAGCGCCGGGCTGGTCACGAAGTGCGCGCGCAGAGGGCCGAGGTCGAGACGCACCACGTCACCGTGTTCGTGCAGCGCGTCGGTGAACTTGGCGCGCCGGGCGAGCATCGCCGGGGTGTGTCCGAGCAGCGGCCAGCGGTGGGGAGCCACCGGGACTGGCATCCGGACTCCTGCGGAGTTGGGCCATATGGGGACGGACCACCCTAGGAGCCGTTTGGACGAAGACGACAGTGCCTGATCGGGTGGTTCCACCATCACTCGGATGGTTCAGTGCACAGGCCGCTCGGGTGGCTACAGTCGTGCGTCTTCCCCGGACAGCCACGAAACCGAAGAGGTGTTCCCCGTGGCAGAGACCCAGAACTGGGTTCCGCTCGGCATCGACACGACCGTCCCGAGCATGGCCCGCGTCTACGACTACATCCTCGGCGGTGCCCACAACTTCGCCGCCGACCGGCAGGTCGGGTCCCAGATCGAGAAGCTCGTACCCGGACTGCAGAACGTCGCCAGACTCAACCGCCGGTTCCTCGGCCGGGCGGTGAACTTCCTGATGGACCAGGGAATTCGGCAGTTCCTCGACATCGGGTCTGGCATCCCGACCGTCGCGAACGTGCACGAGGTCGCGCAGCGCCGGGACCCGAACGCTCGTGTCGTCTACGTCGACAAGGACCCGGTCGCGTACGCGCACAGCCAGTTGTTGTTGGCTGACAACGAAAACGCTGCCATCGTGCAGGCCGACATGCGCGATCCGGAGGTCGTGCTGGCCAGTCCCGAGGTGAAGAGGTTGCTGCGCCTCGACGAACCGGTGGGGCTGTTGATGCTGCTCATGCTGCACTGGGTGCCCGACGAGGACAGCCCGGAGAAGCTCGTCGCCCACTACCGCGACGCCCTGCCCGCCGGCAGCTTCGTCGTGATGACGCACGTCGCCAAGGACCAGATCGACGAGAGCGTCGACCAGGCCGCCGCGGTCGTGAACCAGAGCAGGTCAGCCGATCAGATGCACATGCGGACGCACGCGCAGGTCAGCGCGTTGTTCGACGGGTTCGCGCTGGTAGAACCCGGTCTCGTCGGCTGTGGCGAGTGGCGTCCCGACGGACCTGGTGACTTCGCTGACGAGGCGTCGATGAACATGTTCTTGTACGCTGGGGTCGGTCGTAAGGACTGAAACCACGCTGTAGTGTCGGAGGATCACACGGTTGGCGCAATGGGTGTCGACTGCCGGTAGGTAAACTCCCGGACACTCTCCAACCCATACAGGGCAACGGGAATGACGAAACCAAGCCGAAGACCCGATGCCGCTCCACTCACGGACACCGCCGCCGTCCGCGCGCGAGAAGCCTTGTCGCGCAAGTGGAGCTACTTGCTCAGCAGCGTCGTTGTGGTCGCGCTGAGCAGAGACGAGCTGGACGCCGAACTGGGCGCTCAGCTCGACGCATTGTGCGCGGCGCTGCACCGCGAACCGTTCGACCCTGCTCCGTTCGAGGAGGTGGGCGAGCGGCTCGTCGCTCTCGGCTACGTCAACGAGCCCGGGCTGAAGCGCACGGTCGACGTGCTCGGCAAGGGTCTGCTGGCGTTGCAGGAGTTCCGGGCGAGCGACCAGCACACGGTCCGCGTCGTCGGCGGCATCGGAGCGCTGACGTGCGGCTTCACCGCGGCGAGGGCTCGCGCGATCCTGGACCAGCAGGAGAGCATGCAGCAGGCGTTGCTCAAGGCCGCCCACGACGCGCAACGCGACCGGCGCCAGAGCGAGGCGAAGTTCGAGGGCATCGCGTCCTCGTCCACCAACGGCGTGCTGATCGTCGGCCTCGACGGAAGACTGGCCTGGGGCAACGAGTCCATCGGCGTGATCATCGGACGTCAGCCCGAACCCGGCACCCGCCTGGTCGAACTCATCGCGCCGACCTCCATCGTCGTGTTCCGCGAGATGATGGAACACGTCCTCGGCGAGCGCGGCGAGTTCGAACGCGAACCGATGCAACTCGTGCGCGGTGACGGCGAATTCGCCAAGGTCACCCTCACGGCATCGTTGCTGCGCGACGACGAGGGCAAGCCCAGTCACGTCCTGGTCATGGCCGATGACGACACGGAACTCGCGCTGCTGCAAGGAGAACTGCGCCGGCAGTCGCTGCACGACGTGCTGACCGGCCTGCCGAACCGGCAGTTCTTCACCACCCACCTGGAAACCGCGCTGCGCCGCGCCGACCCCGCGCTCGGCGTGACGATCTTCCACCTCGACCTCGACGCGTTCGGCCTGGTGTGCAACAGCCTCGGCGCACGGGTCGGCGAGCACCTGCTCCAGCACGTCGCCCGCCGGCTGCGCGCGGTGATGTCGAACGAGAAGTCCATGGTCGCCCGGTTCGACGGCGACGAGTTCGGCATCCTCGTGGAGAACACCCCGCAGACGCCGGACATCGCGACCACGATGGCCGCCATCAACGCCGACCTCGGCGAACCGACCTATGTGGACGACCACGGCCTGGCGGTGTCGGTGAGCGCGGGCGTCGTGCACAAGCCGTCACCCGAGGTCGACCCGGTCGAACTGCTGCGCACCGCCGACCTCGCACTCAGGCAGGCCAAGCGCGACCGGCGCGGCCAGTGGGAGTTGTTCCACACCAACGAGGACTCGGCCGGACGCCGGGACGCCGCGCTGGCCGTCGTCATGCCGGGCGCGTGGGAACAGGGCGACATCGGTGTCGCCTACCAGCCCGTCCGGGAACTGGCGACGGGCGCGCTGGTCGGCGTGGAAGCGGTGCTGCACTGGGATCTCAGCGACCGGTGCGCGGCCCTCGCCGACGAGAGCGGCCTCATCCTGCCGATGGGCGAGTGGCTGATCCGCATCGCCGCGGGCCAGGCCCAGTGGTGGCGGCAGCGCGGCGAACTCGACCAGCAGTTCGGCGTGCGGCTCACGCACCACCAGGCCACCGACGCGGACATGGTGTCGCGGGTGGCGAAGGTGCTGGAGGAGACCGGAATGCCCGGCGAACGCCTCACGCTCACCATGCCCGTCGGCGTGCTGGGCGTGGCCGACGCGGCCGACAACCTCGGCACCCTCGCGGACATGGGCGTGCGGATCGCACTCGACGACTTCGGGCTCGGGCCGCGCGACCTGGTGTGGCTGACGGACCTGCCGATCGTGTCCGTGCTCGTGCCGAAAGACCTGGTGCGACGCCAGGACCCGCGCTCCACGGCGTTGATCCAGGCCGTGCACGACGTCGGCGTGAACCTGTGCGTCGACGGCATCGAGACCGCCGAGCAGGCCAAGTGGTGGCAAGCAGAAGGGGCCGACCTCGCGATCGGCCCCCACTTCGGTTCGCCCAAGGACGCAGGGGAGTTCCTGCGCACGCTGCCTGACTAGATGCCGCGCTGCCAGGCGACGAGTGCCGCGTGGTAGTTGTCGGCGACCTTCGTGTCGAAGTTGAAGACGTGCCCGTACCCGCTGACGACGAACCCGTCGACGCGCGGAGCCCTGGGGTAGAAGGGCTTCTCCGAACGCACGAGCGCCGGACCGGACGAGCAGTCGGCGCCGAGCGGTGGCGTTCCGCAGAAGTAGTCGTCAGAGGTCTGCATGGTCATGACCGGCACGTTGATCGCGGCGCTGACCGGCAGCACGAGGTTCGACATCAGCGCGGTGGTGACGAACTCGCCGGCCGACACGACGTCCTTGTTCGCCTCGTCCCAGGCGTTCACGGCCGGGACCTCGGGTCCGGGCGCGTGGAACATGCGGTACCGGCTGCCGGCCACCGTCGTCAGGTAGCCGACGTCGAGGCCGCGCACGGAGAGCTTCGTGTCGAGCAGTGCGGGGATCAGGTTCGTCAGCGCGGGAACGGCGCGGACGTAGTCCCACTGGTGCGTCATGCCGGTGATCAGGACGCCGTCGACGTCCTTGTAGGTGCCCGCTTCCGCCATCGCGATGGCCGAGCCGATGGAGTGGCCGCCGACGAGGACCTTCGAGAACCGCGGCCGCAGCTTCTGGATGATCTGGTGCACCGCCTGGGCCTGGTTCGGCACGTCGACCAGGATGCTCAACGGCTTGGTGGACTTGCCGGAACCGATGCGGTCCACGGCCATCGTCGCGACGCCCGCGCTGTTCATCGCGCGCACGACCGACCGCTTGTCGCCGTCCACGGGGATGTCCCAATAGCCGCTCGTGTACGTGCCGCCGGGAACGAGCACCTGCACCGTCTTCGCGCCCTGAGGCACGCACAGACGGCCGTACATCGTCTGCTTGATGAGTCCGAACTGAACGGGTGTGTAGACGTCCTCACAGGTCGTCTGGGCAGCGTTCGCCGGCGTGGACACCGGTATGAACGCGGCCAGCAGCACGGCGGCACAAAGCCGACGGAAACGCATGGGGGGACAACCTTCCAGCTAGCGGGGGACGACCTTCATCATCAGGTCGTTGGGGTATGCCGCATTGGTGAACTTGGTGCGCACCGGCCGGTCCGGGACGAGCCGGTAGCGCCGGCAGACCGTCGCCACCACGATGGCGATCTCGGTCAGGGCGAAGTGGTTGCCGATGCACTGGTGGATGCCGCCGCCGAACGGCACGAACGCGCCTTTCGGCAGTTCCTTGGCACGTCCGGGAGCCCAGCGGTCGGGGTCGAACCGCTCGGGGTCCGGGAAGTTCACGGGGTCGTGGTGCATGGTGTGCGGGCTGAGGATCACCTCGGTGCCCGGCGGCAGCACCGCGCCGCCGAGTTCGACCTCGACGGCCGTGCGGCGCATGACGAGCCACAGCGGGTACTTCCGCAGGACCTCCTGCGCCACCTGGCCGACGTAGGCCAGCTTCGGCACGTCGTCGACGGTGATCTCGCGGTCTCCCAGCACTTCGGCCAGCTCCGCGAGGATCCGTCGTTCGACCTCGGGGCTGGTGGCGATCTCGTGGAAGATCCAGGCGAGGGCGAGCGCGGTGGTCTCGATGCCCGCCGTCAGCAGCGTGATGACCTCGTCGAAGACCTCTTCGTCGGTCATCGGTTCGCCGGACTCGGGGTCGCGGGCCATCAGCAACGTCGACAGCAGGTCGCCGTGGTCGGTCTCGTCGTCGCGGCGGCTCTCGATCACCTCGGTGACGATCGCGCGCATCCGTGCGATGGCCTCGTCGAACTCGCGGTTCGCCGGGATCGGCAGCTTCTCCACGAACCCCGGGGAGAGCGCGCGCATGATGCCGTTGCGGATGATCACGAAGACCGAGCGGCGGGCCTCGTCGATGGCCTTCTTGCCGATCTCGGTGGAGAACAGCGCCTCGCCGACGATGGTGACCGCGAGGCCCTGCATGTCGGCCTCGAACTGCCGGACCTCGCCAGGCTGCCAGCCGTCCACGACGTCGGTGGCCGCGCGGCGCATGATCTCCGCGTACCCGGCGATCCGGTCGCGGTGGAACGCCGGTTGCATCATCCGGCGCTGGCGCAGGTGGAACGACCCGTTCGACACCGCGAGGCCGTTGCCGACGAACGGGCGGAACTTGTCGTACATCCGGCCTTTGTGGAACTTCGACGCGTCCGTGACCAGCACCTGGTGCGTCAACCGCGGACTTGCCACGAATAACGCGCGCAACGGACCCAGGTGCACTTCGACGAGTTCGCCCTGATCACGCAAATTCCCGGTGAAAGCGAATCTTTTCCTTAGCATTGGCAACGTGTGCCCGAGGAACGGCAGCCTTCCGGGTGCCACCGGGACAGACATCATCGCTCCTACGCGAGGCGGAAAGAGATCGAGTCACCCTATGAGTCGTTCGGATGAGAGTGACAGTGCCCGATCGGGTGGCTTGCGTTCACACTTGCGGCGTAAACGTGTCCGGTTTGTGCGTGACTAAGCTAGTGCGTCCGCAACCTGAAGAGGGTGGGTCGTCGTGTCCGACGGGCAGAACTGGATTCCGCAGAGCGTCGATGTCTCGGTGCCGAGCGTGGCACGCGTGTACGACTACCTGCTCGGCGGCGCGCACAACTTCGCGGTCGACCGCGTGATGGGCGACAAGGCGGAGGAGATGATGCCGAACTCGCGCAGCGCGGCACGGTTGAACCGCGCCTTCCTGCGGCGCGCGGTCCGGTTCATGACCGACCAGGGGATCAGGCAGTTCCTCGACATCGGTTCGGGCATCCCGACCGTGGCCAACGTGCACGAGGTCGCGCAGGACGAGGCTCCGGAGTGCCGCGTCCTGTACGTGGACCGGGATCCCGTGGCCGTGGCGCACGGCGAGCTGATCGTCGCCGGCAACGACAACGTCGGCGTGCTGCAGGCCGACATGCGTGATCCCGAGAGCATCCTCGCGAGCGGGGAGGCGAACCGGCTGCTCGACTTCGACCAGCCGATCGGGGTGCTGATGCTGTTCATGGTGCACTGGGTGCCGAACGAGGCCGACCCGCAGAGCCTGCTGAAGCGGTACCGCGAGGCGCTGGCGCCCGGCAGCTACCTCGCGATCTCGCACATGGCCGGTGACCACGTCAACGAGGAGGCCCGCTCCGTCACGGCCAGGCTGGCCAAGTCGGGCGGCGACAACATCACCTACCGTGATCGGGGCGAGATCGAGTCGTTCTTCGGTGATTTCGAGCTGGTCGAACCGGGTCTGGTCAAATTCGCCGAATGGCGACCTGGTGGTCCCGGTGACATCTCCGACGACCCGGCGGTGAACAGGATCGCGTTCGCGGGCGTGGGTCGAAAGCCATAGACGTCCTCTATAGAGTGAAGTCGATTCACGCTGCCGGTTGAGGTGGGATCGACAGTGCGTGGGTAAACTGCCGTACCTCAAGAGCCCATTGCGAGGCAGCCCCGAATGTCCAACCCGAGTCGAATAACTCGTGTAACGCCCTCGCCGCAGGACAATGCGCGGGCGCGGATGACGCTTGCCCGGAAATGGTCCTACAAGCTGCTCGGTTCCGTCGCGATTCCGATGGGACGCGACGATCTCGACCAGGAACTGGCGCTCCGGCTGGACGCGCTGTGCTCGATGCTGCACGCCGAACCGTTCGCCACGACCCCGATCGAGGGTGCGGGCGCGGATCTGGCGACGCTCGGTCACCTCGGCAAGCACGGCCTGCGCTGCACCGCGGAGGTGCTCGGCAAGGGCCTGCTCTCGCTGCCCGAGTTCCAGCCCGTCAGCCAGTACGCGGAACGGATCGCGCTCGCGATGGGCGCGCTGGGTGCCGGGTTCACCGCGGCCAACGCGGAATCCGTGCTGGCGCAGCAGGAGAGCATGCAGCGGTCGCTGCTCAAGGCCGTCCGCGACGCCAACTGGAACCTCAAGGAGAGCGAGGCCCGCTTCAACGAGGTCGTCACGTCGTCCACCAACGGCGTCCTGATCGTCGACCTCGAAGGGCGCCTGATCACCGTCAACGAGGCCATCGGCCAGATCCTCGGCCGCACGCCGGACGAGCTCGTCGGCACGCCGTTGCTCGACCTGATCGAGCCCGCGTTCACCGAGATGCTGCGCGAGGCGATGACCGACCTCGCCGGCGGTGCCGTCGACCGCGTCCAGCAGTCGCAGCGGTTGTTGCGCGAGGACGGCGAGTCCGCGCGGGTGACGTTGACGGCGTCGATGCTGCGCGGTGCCGACGACAAGCCGAGCCACTTCGTCGTGGTGGTCGAGGACGGCACGGAACTCGAACTGCTGCAGAGCGAGCTCAAGCGGCAGTCGCTGCACGACCCGCTGACCGGCCTGCCGAACCGCCAGTTCTTCACGACGCAGCTGGAAACGGCGCTGCGCAAGGCCGATCCCGAGCATGGCATCACGGTCTTCCATCTCGACCTCGACGCGTTCGGCATGCTGCGCGACAGCTTCGGCGGCCGTGTCGTCGAGCGGTACCTCCAGCACGTGTCAGGCCGGCTGAAGACGTTGCTGGCGGGCGAGAAGGTCATGATCGCGCGGTTCGGCGGCGACGAGTTCGGCGTTCTGCTGGAGAACACGGCGACGACGCCCCGCATCGACACGATCATGAAGAGCATCAACGAGGACCTGATGTCCGAGCCGACGTTCGTCGACGGCCACGGGCTGTCGGCGTCGATGAGCGCGGGTGTCGTGCACCGGCCGTCGAGCGACACCGAACCGCTCGACGTGCTGCGCTCGGCGGAACGGTCCCTGCGGCGTGCCAAGAAGGGCAGGCGCGGGCAGTGGGAGCTGTTCCACGCGGGCCAGGACGCCGAGGAACGCCGCGACGACGCGCTGGCCGTGGAGATGCCGGCCGCGTGGGAGAACGGCGAGATCACCGTGCGGTACCGGCCGGTCGTACGACTGGCCGACGGTTCCGTCGCGGGCGTGGAGGCGGAGTTCTTCTGGGACACGGCTTCCGGGCCGTTGGACCACGACCGTTGTGCGGGGCTCGCCGAGCAGACCGGCCTGATCCTGCCGCTGGGCAGCTGGTTGCTGAAGGTCGCCGGTGGACAGGCGGCGTGGTGGCGTCAGCGCGGGCAGTTCGACCTGCCGATGGCGGTGCGGCTCACGGCGCACCAGGCGTCCGACGCGGACCTGGTGTCCCGGGTCGTCGAGGTGCTCGACGGGATCGGCGTGCCGCCGGAGATGCTGATGATCAGCGTGCCCGGCGGGGTGCTCGTGCTGCCCGACGCGGTCGACAACCTCGCGGTGCTGACCAGGATGAAGGTGCTGACCGCGATCGACGACTTCGGCATGGGACCGCTGGACTTCGGTCTGCTCGCGTCCGACGTGCCGGTGCGCGCCGTGCGGGTGGCTCGCGACCTGGTGGCGTCACGATCTCCTTACGTGGCGGCGTTGTTGCCGTTGCTGCGCGAACGCGGCGTGCGGATCGCCGTCGAGGGGATCGGGGACGCCGAGCAGGCGGCGTGGTGGCGGGACGCCGGTGCGGACTTCGCGACCGGAGACCACTTCGGGGTGGCGCGCGACGCCGCCGAGTTCGTGGTGGAACTCCGGTGACCGGACGGGGTCGGGGTCACGTCCGGCCACCGGAGGAGTCTGTCTAACCAGTGAACTTCGCCAGCGCCTTGGTGAATTCGTAGGTCTGCTGGTTGATGCCGCTGCATGAGGAGCTCATTGCTCCGCAGTTACCGCGGTCCCGGTTCGCCGCCCAGAAGCTCACCCGGGACAGGTGCTTCGAGTTCGCCCAGGTGACGATGTCGCGGAAGTTCTGCGGGGTGACGGTCTCGCCGGTGTCGGTCTTGCCGTTCATCGACGACAGGCCGCTGCGCCGGTACGCCGCGTCGTCGGTCAGCCCGAACGTCGACTTGACGTGGTTCTTCAGGCCGTCGACCGAGGTCTTGGTGTAGGCGACCATGTCGCCGCTGCTGCCCCAGTTGAAGGGCATGACGGCCCACGTGTCGACGGGTGCGTTGAGTTCCTTGGAGCGCGTGATCAGGCGCTTGCCCCACGAGTTGGGGCCGTTGCGGTCCGTCGGCATGGTGATGACGGTCTTCACGCTCGGGTTGTTCTGCTTGATGATCTTGAGTGCGCCGAGCACCCGGTCCTGCGTGGTGTTGTTCTCGAACTCGGCGGCCTCGATGTCGATGTCGATCGCCTTGAGCTGGTAGGCGTCGATCACCTTCTGGTAGGCGCCCGCGAGTGCGGTGGGGCTCGAGCAGAACTGGCCGAGCTTGTTGCCGGACCAGCCGCCGATCGACGGCACCGCGTCACCGCCGGCCGCGCGGATGTTGTTGATGAGGGTCCTGTCCGACCCGGTCAGCGAGCGGCTGCCGTCCCACTTCGGGTTGCACGTGCCGTCGCTGAGGATGAAGGCGAGGGTGAACGCCTTGATGCCCGTCTGCTGCATCACCGTGGCGGGGTTCGGCTGACCGCCCCACTGGTAGAGGTAGGGGGCCGCGAGCACTGGGTTGACGGCCGCCTGGGCGGTCGTGGGCAGCATGATCGCCGCGCAGGTGGCAGCGACAGCGCCGACGAGGAACCGCTTCATCAGTCCTCCAAAGACTGCTCGGTCCAGGGCGGCGGAGCTGGCAGTGAGGGGGCTCACAACGTTTCTAAAAGTGGACTAGACCACAGCTATCTGTCAAGAAGGTAGACGAAATCGGTTGCGGGGGTGGTTCGGGGCCGCATCGGGGTTGGACGAACTGGAGGTGGAGGGGCGGTTCATGCCTCTGAACTGCGCAGTTCCGGGGTGGGAGGTGTGGTCGGGGATCTTGCGGCGCGGTATCGCCGGAAGTGAGGCCGCCACCGCTGGCTGACACCAGATGCCTGCTTCGCGCGCCACACGCGGCCGCCCGCCGCCGTTGCCCCGCCACCCGTCGCTCGCCCGCCGGCTCATCTCGCAGGCCTGCCTCCGACCGTCACCTCAGCCCGCTCACCGCTGCTTTCACGCCTCGC
The DNA here is from genome assembly GCF_043632865.1 of Lentzea sp. JNUCC 0626. NCBI lineage: Bacteria > Bacillati > Actinomycetota > Actinomycetes > Pseudonocardiales > Pseudonocardiaceae > Lentzea > Lentzea sp. JNUCC 0626. Next base: position 6,182,401 of record NZ_CP171635.1, on the reverse strand, counting down.
CGACCCCCGCCTCGACGATCTTGTCGGTGGTGCGTGGTGCAATCGGTGTGTGGCACTTGCACCCCAGCTGGTCCGCCGGAAGCCGGAGACGCGCCCGCGTCCCCGGTGGGACGCCGCTGCCCAGCGCGTCTTCGACACCGAGGGCTTCGTCCGCGTGCTCGGCGGTCCCGGCACCGGCAAGACGACGTTGCTCGCCGAACTCGCGGCCCACGTCGTGCTGGAGCAGGGCGCCGACCCGGAGAACGTGCTGGTGCTCACGGCGAACCGGCGTGCGTCGGTCGCGTTGCGGGCGCGGATCACGCAGCTGCTGACGGGCCGGCTGCAGGCGATCCGCGAGCCGTTGGTGCGGACGGTGCACTCGTACGCGTTCGCGGTGTTGCGCAACCAGGCGGTGCTGATGGGGGAGCCGCCGCCGCGGTTGTTGTCCGGGCCCGATCAGGACGCGATGGTGCGTGAGCTGCTGGCCGGTGACGTCGAGCTGGGGGCGTTGCAGTGGCCGGAGCGGTTGCGGCCGGCGTTGGAGTTGCCCGGGTTCGCGCACGAGCTCAGGGATCTGCTGTTGCGGGCGGCGGAACGTGGGCTGGGGCCCGAGGACCTGATCGAGCTCGGTGAGCAGCACGGGCGGGACGTGTGGGTGGCGGCCGGGCGGTTCGGGGCTCAGTACGAGGCCGTGAACCTGTTGTCCGGCATGGACTCCGCCACGGCGTACACGCCCGCTTACGACGCGGCCGAGTTGGTGTCGTCGGCCTACGCGGCGTTCGTGAACGACGAGGACCTGTTGTTCGCGGAGCGGCGGCGGATCAGGTACCTGCTGGTGGACGACGCGCAGCACCTCGATCCGATGCAGTACTCGCTGATTCGGTCGTTGGGGTCGCAGGCCGCGCGGTTCGTGCTGGCGGGCGATCCGGACCAGGCGATCTTCACGTTCCGCGGGGCCGATCCGGAGATCCTCCGGGACGCGGACGGCGAGACGGTAGTGCTCAGGCAGTCGCACCGGATGATGCCCGAGGTCAGGGACGCGGTGGCGCGGCTGGCCGCCCGGCTGCCCGGTGCTTCGCCGTCGCGGACCGTCGACCCCGTGGACGGTGAGGGGTCGGTGCAGGTGCGGTTGCTCGCGTCGTCCGCGCAGGAGGCGGCGTGGGTGGCGGACCAGCTTCGGCGCTCGCATCTCGCCGACGAGGTGCCGTGGTCGCGGATGGCCGTGGTGGTGCGGTCGGCGATGTTGTCGTTGCCGGTGCTGCAACGGGCTTTGCTCGCGGCGGGCGTGCCGGTGTCGGTGTCGTCGGACGAGTTGCCGTTGGCGCAGCAGCCTTCGGTGCGGCCGTTGCTGGCGTTGATCAGGGCCGCGGCGGCGCCGGGATCGATGGACGAGGACACGGCGTCGATGCTGCTGTCGTCGAGCTACGGTGGCGCGGATCCGTTGGCGTTGCGCAGGTTGCGGCGTGGTCTGCGCCGGCTGGAGATGGCCGCGGGTGGCGACAGGCCGAGCGGTGAGTTGCTGGTCGAGGTCGTGGAGACCGCGGACAGGCTGGCGGCGCTGGAGGACGTCGAGTCGATGCCCGCGCGCCGGATCGGGCACCTGCTGGCGTTGGCGCGCAAGGCGATCGAGTCGGGCAAGTCCGTCGAGGTCGTGCTGTGGGACCTGTGGACGGCGACCGGTCTGCAGGAGCGGTGGGTGGCGCAGTCGGCGCGGCGCGGGATGCCCGGCATGCAGGCCGACCGCGATCTGGACGCGATCGTGGCGTTGTTCGAGGCGGCGGCCAAGTACGTCGACAGGTTGCCGGGGTCCGGGGTGGCCGGGTTCGCGGACTACCTGGAGTCGCAACGGATCGTCGGCGACACGCTGGCGGCCTCCGCGCCCACCGGCGAGGCGGTGTCGGTGCTGACGGCGCACTCGGCGGCCGGACGTGAGTGGGAAGTCGTTGCGGTGCCCGGAGTTCAGGAGGGCAGCTGGCCCGATCTGAGGCTGCGCGGCACGGTCCTGGGCGTCGAACGCATGGTGGACGTGCTGGCGGGCCTGGAGCCGTCCGTGTCCGCGGTGGCGCCGATCCTCGCCGAGGAACGGCGACTGCTGCTGGTCGCGGCGTCGAGGGCGCGCTCGAAGCTGCTGATCAGCGCGGTCCGCGGCGAGGACGAGCAGCCGTCGCGGTTCCTCGACGAGATCGAGTCGTCCGCCGAGGACGAACGCAAACTGCACCGACCGCAACGCGGTCTGGTGCTCGGCGAACTCGTCGGCGAGCTGCGCAGGGTGGTCTGCTCGGACACCGAACCACCCGAGCGCCGCGAACGGGCCGCGGTTCAGCTGGCCAGGCTGGCCGAGGCCGGGGTTCCCGGCGCGCACCCGGAGTCCTGGTACGGCCTGGCCGAGGTGTCCGTCGACGCTCCACTGTGGACGGAAGAGCAGAAGGTCAGCGTGACGCCCTCGACCATCGAGGTGATCACGAAGTGCCCGTTGCGCTGGGTCGTCGAACGGCACGGCGGCCAGGACCCGGCCGAACTCGCCTCGGTCACCGGCACCCTGGTCCACGCCCTGGCGCAGGCCGCATCCAGCGGCGCGGACTCGAAGCAGCTGCGGGAGAAGCTGGACGAGGCGTGGGCCGCGGTGGACGCGGGCGCACCCTGGTTCTCCCGCCGCGAACGCCTGCGCGTGGAGAAGATGCTCGACACGTTCCTCGCCTGGCTGACCATGAGCCGCACCCAGCTCACCCAGGTCGCCGTCGAGGAGGAGATGGTCGTCGAGGTCCCCAAGCGCGACGGCGGCCCGTGGTTGCAGGTCAGGGGCCGCGTCGACCGGCTGGAGAAGGACGAGAACGGCCGCCCGGTCGTGATCGACCTCAAGACCGGCAAGAACCCGGTGTCGAAGGAGGCGTCGCAGGAACACCCGCAGCTGGCGGTGTACCAGCTGGCGTCGTCGCTGGGCGGCTTCACCCACATCGGACTCGGCACGGAGCCAGGCGGCGCGCGCCTGCTCTACGTGGCCAAGGAGGACAAGAAGACAGGAGCCGTCGAACGCACCCAGGCCCCGCTCGACGAGCAGGGCGTGCAGGCGTGGCTCGAGGTCGTGCAGGGCGCGGCGGAGTCCGTGCTCGGGCCCGAGTACACGGCGAGGGAGAACGCGGACTGCGACCGCTGCCCGGCGCGCACGACGTGCCCGGTGCACCCCTCCGGGCGTCAGGTGAGTGAGTAAGCGTCGTTGACCTGCGTGTTTGGTGGTGCGGCTGGAACCGGTGCCGGTGTTGGTGCAGTCGCGGTCGGACGGGTGTGGCGTGGTGCCGCCCCCGAGCCCTCGTGCGGGTTGTGCGGGGGAGTGGGGTGATGCGCTCCGCTGAGCGCGGGCACGCCGTCGGCGTTGCTGGTTGCAGAGCAGTGGGCCCACGCCACACCACCAGCTGCAGAACGGCGGGCACGGGCCTCGCGACCAGGTGCGGAACGGTCGGCGAACACACCGTCCCGGGTGGTGCGGGCGCGCTGGGCGCGGGTAGGAAGATGTACCGGTGACCGTCAGCCCGTTTGAGATCGCTGAGGCGCTCGGGCTGAACAAGCCGACTCCCGAGCAGGCCGAGGTGATCGCCGCACCCGCGCAGCCCGCGCTGGTCGTGGCGGGCGCCGGTGCCGGCAAGACCGAGACCATGGCCGCGCGGGTCGTGTGGCTGGTGGCGAACGGGCTCGTGCAGCCCGATCGCGTGCTCGGCCTGACGTTCACGCGCAAGGCCGCGCGGCAGCTCGCGGACCGTGTGCGGGCGCGGCTGCGCAGGCTTGCGGGATCGTCCCTGTTGGACGAACTCGACCCGAGCGGCGAGCGCAAGATGTCCGTGCTGACCGGCGAACCCGTGGTGCTGACCTACCACGCCTACGCGGGTCGCCTGGTGACCGAGCACGGGCTTCGGTTGCCGGTGGAGCCCGGCGTGCGGCTGCTCACCGAGACGGCGTCCTGGCAACTCGCGCACCGGGTCGTGTCGACGTGGGCCAAGGACCTCGACACGGACAAGGTGCCCGCGACGATCACGGGCTACCTGCTGTCGCTGGCGGGCGAGCTGGGCGAGCACCTCGTGACGCCCGAGCAGCTGGAACTGCACGCCGCCGCGCTGACGGCGTTGATCGAGAACGCCCCGCGCGCGCCGCGGCAGCGCGAGGCGTTGCCGGAGAAGCTCAAGGAAGTCGTTGCGGCGCAACGCCTCCGCATTGCGCTGCTGCCGTTGCTCGACGCGTACCAGCAGCGCAAGCGCAAGGAAGCGGCGCTCGACTTCGCCGACCAGATGTCGCTGGCCGCGCAGCTCGCGCAGTTCGAGGAGGTGGCCTCGGGCGAACGCGAGCGGTACGGCGCGGTGCTGCTGGACGAGTACCAGGACACCGGGCACGCGCAACGCGTGCTGCTGCGGTCGTTGTTCGGTGACGGCGAGCCGATGCCGGTGACGTCGGTGGGTGACCCGGCGCAGGCCATCTACGGTTGGCGCGGCGCGTCCGCGGCGAACCTGCCGCGCTTCGCCGACGACTTCCCGCCGACGAAGAAGTTCGGGCTGCTGACCAGCTTCCGCAACCCGCCGGAGGTCCTCGAACTCGCGAACGCCGTCTCGCTGCCGTTGCGCGAGGCCGGGCTGGACGTCGAGGAACTGCGCGCGCGGCCGGGTGCCGGGCCGGGTGACGTGCGGCTCGCGTTGCACGAGAACATCCGCCAGGAGCTCGACTGGATGGCGGACAACCTGGCCGCGCAGTGGGAAGCGCACCTCGACGCCGAGGGCGTGCCGCCGACCGCGGCCGTGCTGGTGCGGCGGCGTTCGGACATGGCCGCCATCGCGGCCGCGCTGCGCGAACGCGGGTTGCCCGTCGAGGTCGTCGGTCTCGGCGGTCTGCTGGACGAACCCGAGGTGCGCGACCTGGTGTCGGCGCTGCGGGTGCTGGTCGATCCGTTGGCCGGCACGGCCGCCGCCCGCCTGCTGACCGGGTCGCGCTGGCGGCTCGCGGCCGTCGACCTGGCCGCGTTGTGGTCCAGGGCGCGCGAACTCGCCGGTGTCGCACCCCGACAGTCCGTTGTGGATGATCCGCTCATGGTGCTCGCGGACGCGTTGCCCGGCGAGCACGCGGAACAGGCGGGCCTCGCTGACGCGCTGGACGATCCCGGCGACCCCGACGCGTACTCGCCCGACGGCTACCGGCGCGTCCGCCGGCTCGGTGGTGAGCTCGCGGCGTTGCGGCGCAGGCTCGACCAGCCGTTGCCCGAGCTCGTCGCGGACGTCGAACGCACGTTGCTGCTGGACATCGAGTCGATGTCGCGGCCCGGCATGGTCGGGCGCGCGCACCTCGACGCGTTCTCCGACGTCGTCGCGGACTTCGCTCAAGCCTCGCCGTCGGCGACGCTGCCGTCGTTGCTCGACTACCTCTACACCGCCGAGCACGCGGAGGACGGCCTGGAACCCGGCGAGGTCGAGGTCTCCGAGGACCGCGTGCAGATCGTCACCGTCCACTCCGCGAAGGGCCTGGAGTGGCACATCGTCGCGTTGCCGCATCTGGTCCGCGACGTGTTCCCGGGCCGCAAGAAGTCCTCGTGCTGGCTGAAGAACGTGACCGAGCTGCCCGCGTCGTTGCGCGGTGACTCGGCCGACCTCCCGGTGCTGAAGCTGTCCGCCGGCTACAACCGCAAGGAGGTCGACGAGGCGCTCGCGATCCACACCGAGGAGTTCGAGGAACGCAGGCTCGTCGAGGAGCGGCGGCTGTTCTACGTGGGGGTGACCAGGGCCGAGCACAGCCTGCTGATGTCGGGGCACTGGTGGTCCGAGGCGGGCGACAAGCCGAAGGGCCCGTCGGTGTTCCTGCGCGAGATGCACGAGGTGTTCGAACGCGAGAACCCGCCCGGCGACATCAGCGTCTGGGCCGCCGAACCCGAGCCGGACACCCCGAACCCGCTGGCCGAGGACGTGAAGTCGTCCATCTGGCCCGCCGACCCGCTGGGCAAGCGCCGCGACGCCGTCGTCGAGGGCGCCGAGATGGTGCTGGCCGCCCTCGACCAGCTGCGCAATGCCCCGCCCGAGCCGTTGGCGTTGATCTTCGACGAGGAGGAACCGCAGGCAGAGGTCGTGGACGAGGACTACCCGCCGCCCACCGACGAGCCCCCGGACGACGACTTCCCGCCGGAGCCCGAACCGCTGCCCGACGACGTGGTCCCCGACGACCCGGAGATGCCCGAGGACGCGGACCCGGAGGGCTGGGCGGCCGACGTGGACGTGCTGCTGGCCGAACGCGCCGCGTCGCAGAACCGCCGCGAGCAGGTCCTGCTGCCCGAGCACCTGTCGGTGTCGCAGCTCGTCGAGCTGGCCAAGGACCCGGACCTGCTGGCCCGCCGCCTGCGCCGCCCGCTGCCGTTCCCGCCGAACCCGCTGGCCCGCCGCGGCACGGCCTTCCACACGTGGCTGGAGAACCGCTTCGGCGCGACCCGGCTGCTGGACCTCGACGAACTGCCCGGTGCCGGGGACGCCGACGCCTCACCGGACGCCGACCTCGAACGCCTGAAGGAGTCGTTCCTCGCGAGCGACTGGGCCGAGCGCACCCCGCACGACGTGGAGGTGCCGTTCGAGGCGGAGTTCGACGGCATCTCGGTGCGCGGCCGGATGGACGCCGTCTACCGCGACCCGGACGGCTGGACGGTCGTCGACTGGAAGACCGGCGCGGTTCCGGACGCCGAGGCGATGCCGGCGCTGTCGGTGCAGCTCGCGGCGTATCGGCTGGCGTGGGCGGCATTGATGGGGGTCCCGCTGGAGCAGGTGCGGGCAGCGTTCCACTACGTGCGGCACGACCACACGGAACGACCGGCTGACCTGCTGGACGAGCAGGGCCTGAAGGACCTCATCCGGTCCGTAGGGTGAGGTTCGGGTCTGGAAAGGCCTTACCGGTGCGTTGCGCGGCTCAGGCCTGCTGGGTGGAGTTCGCGGGCGCGTGCGATTCCTTCAGCACGCGTTCGTAGAGGACCTCGAGCAGCCACCGTCCGAAGAGGGACGGTCCGAACTCGGGCGAACGGTCCTCCGGCGGCACCATCAGGTCGGCCGAGGTGTCGTCGGCGACCACGACACCGATGCCGTAGTAGTCGAGTTCGATGAACGACCAGGCCTGGGACTCGTCGGTGCGGGGGAGCATCACCGCGCACGGGGCCAGGGTCAGCAGGGTGCCGCACGACTGGAGCGCGCGATCCGTGGTGGACTCGCTCACGAGCACGCCCACGAGTTCGACGGCGGCCACCGGGAGGCGGTCGTGGGCCTCCGGCTCGAACCAGGAGCGGAACCAGGACGGGTCCGATCTGGGAGGCCAGCCGTTCTCGGTTCTCCACTCGTGCACGTCAGGCAGCAGGCGCACGACCGCAGACACCTGCTGGCCCAGGACGGCGACGTCGGGTACGACGACTCCGTCCCAGCCGAGAGCGGTGGCGGCGCGCTGGAGAAGCGTGTGCACAGGGCGCATCCTAAGGTTCCTCGCGCGGAAAATGACAGCGTTTGCGGGACACTTGGTTAAGGATTACCCAGGGTGGTCATGGGGACGCTTTCGCCACTTTCCAGGCCCACGCGACGAGCGGGATCTGAAGGGGCAGGCGGCCGTAGGCGATGGCGCGGGCTTTGGGGGATTTGTCCCGGAAATCCAGAGCCATTTTCACATTCGCCGGGAAGACGGCCACGAACAACGCGGCAGCGGCGAACGCGCCCAGACGGCGCGTGCGCGGGGTGGCGACGGCCGCGGCGACCGCGAGCTCCGCGACGCCGGACACGTACGTCCACTGCCTCGGGGTGCCGGGCAGCGAGCGGGGGACGATCGCGTCGTACGGCTTCGGCCTGGCGAAGTGGGTTGCTCCTGCCAGGCCCAGCAGCGCGGCCAGGGCCAGGGCCGACCGCGTTCGGGAACGGGTTGGTTCCATGGCGTCACCATGTCATGCCTACGCCGCGTAGGCGAGATGGGGCTGGCCTATTGTCCACGGGCGTGGCAGGTGATTCTCGTCATTCCGAACTTCGTGAACGCGCGGCCGTCGCCGCCCTGGCCGATTCGTTCGTGGCCGGGCTGTGCGAGTGGATCAAGATTCCCGGTATCGGCGTCGACCCCGCGCATCACGCCGACGTGCGCAGATCCGCCGACTGGCTCGCGGACCGGCTGAGGTCCGACGGCTGGCCAGAGGTCGCGGTCTGGGGTGACGGACCGGCGCTTCCCGCCGTGTTCGCGTGCTGGCCCGCCGAAGATCCGCAGGCCCCGACCGTGCTGGTCTACGGCCACCACGACGTGCAGCCCGTCGACCCGGTCGAGCGCTGGGAGCACCCGCCGTTCGAGCCCGTGATCAGCGGCGACGAGATCCGCGGGCGTGGCGCGAGCGACGACAAGGGGCAGGTCGCGATGCACCTGCTCGGCGTTCTGGCACATCTGGCGGCAACTGGCCAGAAAGCGCCGAGCGTGACGCTGAAGCTGTTCGTCGAGGGCGAGGAAGAATCAGGCTCGCCGCACCTGCGAAAGCTCCTCGAAGATCATTCCGAATCGCTCGCGTGCGATCTCGTCGTGTTCACCGACACCGCATTGCACGAACGCGACGCGCCGACCGTCAACACCGGGCAACGCGGCGTCCTCGGCGGAGAGATCACATTCTTCGGCGGCACCGACGACGTCCATTCCGGACGCGCGGGCGGCGCCATTCCGAACCCGGCGACGGCACTCGCGAAACTGATCGCCGCGCTGCACGACGACGACAACAGGATCCAGCTGGACGGCTTCTACGACGACGTCCGCGAACCGTCCGCAGCGGAACGCGCGGACTACGCCTCGCTGCCGTTCGACGAGCAGAAGTGGTTGCGGCACAACGGCGGCGGCGCCCAGGCCACCCACGGCGAGACCGGCTACAGCACCCTCGAACGCATCTGGGTGCGCCCCACCGCCGAGATCAACGGCATCAGCAGCGGCTACACCGGTCCCGGCCTGAAGACCATCATCCCGGCCTCCGCCACCGCGAAGATCAGCTTCCGCCTGGTGCCCGACCAGCACCCCGACCGGGTCCGCGAGCAGCTCGGCGCGTTCGTCGAGCGGCACACCCCGCCCGGCATCCGCGCCGAGGTGAGCTTCCGCGGCGAGGGCGTGCCACCGTACGCGATCAGCCCGGACGACCCGGCCAACGAGGCCGTCCGCGAGGCCATGGACCTGGCCTTCGACCAGCCGGTTCGCTTCGCCAGGGCAGGCGGCTCCGGCCCGGCCGCGGTGCTCCAGCAGTTCCTGGGGGTGCCCCTCGTGTACCTCGGCGCGACGTTGCCGGATGATCGCGTCCACGCGCCGAACGAGCGCGTAGTGGTGCCGTTGCTCCTCAAAGGCGCGGAGGCGGCTGCCCACCTGTGGCGGACGCTCGCCCGAGCGGAGATCGCGAAGAGGTTGTCCCGATGAGCTTGTCCGAGGAAGCGTCGCACTCGCTCGTCGGCGTGATCAGGATGCCGGACAAGGTGGAAAGCCCTGTCCGCGCGATCCTGAAGCGCGTCGTGGGCGCGATGGCGGCCCTGCTGCTCGCGGTGATGATCGTGTACCTGGACCGCGACGGCTACCGCGACGTGAACGAGGACGGCGTCTCCCTGCTCGACGCCTTCTACTACGCGACCGTCTCTCTCTCGACGACCGGCTACGGCGACATCACGCCCGCGTCGTCGACGGCACGCCTGGTCAACGTCCTGGTCATCACACCGTTGCGCGTCCTGTTCCTGATCGTGCTGGTCGGCACGACACTAGAAGTTCTCACCGAGCGCTCCCGTCAGGCGTTGCGCATTCAAAAGTGGAGGCGGGTTGTGCGGGACCACGTGGTGGTCGTCGGTTACGGCACGAAGGGACGGTCCGCGGTAGCCGCACTGCTCGGCGACGGCGTGGACCCGGGCTCCATCGTCGTGGTCGACACCGTGCAGGAGTCGCTGGACGCGGCCACGGCCAAGGGCCTCGTCGTCGTGCACGGCTCAGGCACGCGCAACGACGTGCTGCGGGTGGCGGGTGCGGCTCGGGCCCGCGCGATCGTGGTGGCCCCGAACCGGGACGACACGGCCGTGCTGGTCACCCTGACCGCCCGCGAACTCGCGCCCAAGGCGCAGATCGTGGCTTCCGTTCGTGAGCGGGAGAACGAGCACCTGCTGCGCCAGTCCGGTGCGGACTCGGTGGTGGTGTCGTCCGAGACGGCTGGTCGGCTGCTCGGCATGGCCACTGCCACGCCGTCTGTCGTGGCGATGGTCGAGGATCTGCTCACGCCTGACCAGGGGCTCGCCATCTCCGAACGGGACGTCGAACCCGGCGAGATCGGGGGTTCGCCTCGGCACCTGCCGGACATCGTGCTGGGTGTGGTGCGGGGTGGGACCTTGTACCGGGTGGACGCGCCTGAGGCCGATGCGATCGAGCCTGGGGACCGGTTGCTGTACGTGAAGAAGGTGACGCCGCCCGGCGAGGAGTGAGCGGACCCGACCCGGTTCAGCCCTGACGCGGCGCCGGCAGCACGGCCGGCGCCCGCAAAGGCGCATACCGGAACAGAAACGCGTAAAACCCGCCCGCCAGCGCGGCCATGCACAACAAAAGGGCAGTGAGCCGACGCCCGACCGGCAGTCCAACCGGGACGGACGCGGCCGAGGACACCATCTCGCCACCGGTGTTGACGATCTCGACCGTCTCGCCCTTGGTGTGCCCGCACCCGTCCAACTTGGCCTGCTTCTTGGACCCGTCCGCGTCCCACTCGACCGTGTCCATGCCAGACCCGCACGACCCGCTCTCGACGACGGTCGCCATCACCGGCGGAGGGGGCTCCTCAGCGCCGAGGACCTTGGCGGGCACCAGAAGCGCGACCGCGACACCTATCCCGACCAGTCCGACGACCAGCAGGATGAACACCCATCTGTCCGGGCTTCGCGGAACCGCCACACTGCGATGTTCGCAGACGCGGCGGCCCGCGTGGAGCCCAGGTTTACTTCGGCAGCTGGCGGAGCTTGTCGACCTTGATGGTCTTGCCGTCCGACACCGTGCCGGTCACCGCGACCAGGTCGCCGTTCTTCGGCTTCTCGGTCACCGACGACAGGTCGAGCGGCGTCTGCAGGCCGTCGACCTGCACGAGCGTCGCGTTGTTGCCGTTGACGTCCTTGATCGTGCCGCGGGTCTGGGCCTTGGCCAGCGCCACGTTCAGGGCCTTGCCGTCCTTGACGCGCACGGTCACGCGCTGGTCGGCCTTGAGGCCCGCGAGGTCGCCGCCGCGCAGCTTCGTGGCGCTGTCAGTGGTCAACGACACTTCGCTGCCGTCGTCCTTGGTGATCACGAGCTTGCCCGTTTCGACGCTCTTCACGCGGCCGACGACGAGCGTGCTGTCCTTGAGCTTGGCCTTGTCCGCGCGGCCGGGCTTGCCGGGGTGACCGGGACCGCCGGGGCCGGGGTGGCGTTCGGCGAACGCCGCGGGCGGGCCGTCGTGACCCTCGGCCGCAGTCGCGACGGCGATGCCGCCGACGGTGAGTCCGACGGCCGCGACGATGGCGCCGGCCCACGCTGATTTCTTCGACATGCGCCTCAGGGTGCGCGGGCAAACTGAGGGCCAGCTGAAGGCGAGTCGCCCGAAGTCCGGATGATCAGCAGAATGGAGGGGTGTCCGCCAGGGTGTTGGTGATCGAGGACGCCGAGGCGATCGGCGCTGCGGTGTCGTCCGCGCTGCGTGAGTCCGGGTACGAGGTGCAGCACCGTCTGGACGGGCGCCAGCTGGAGGCCGACCTCGGCCGCTTCCGGCCTGACCTGGTCGTTCTCGACGTGATGTTGCCCGGACGGGACGGGTTCCAGCTGCTCGAGGTCATCCGCCGGTCGTCCGGCGCGGGGGTCGTGATGCTGACCGCGCGCGACGGCGTGCCCGACCGGTTGCGCGGGCTCGCGGGCGGTGCCGACGACTACGTGGGCAAGCCGTTCGTGCTCGCCGAACTGGTCGCGCGGGTGTCCGCGGTGCTGCGCAGGCTCGGTCGCACGCCGTCGACCGTGCAGGTCGGTGACCTGGTCGTGGACGCCGACGCCGGGGTCGTCATGCGCGCCGACCAGCCGATCGAACTGACCGCGACCGAACTGCGGCTGCTCGTCTACCTGGCCGCGCAACGCGGACGCGTCGTGTCGAAGACGCAGATCCTCACGGCCGTGTGGGGCTACGAGGACTACGACCCGAACCTGGTCGAGGTCCACGTCAGCGCCGTGCGTCGCAAGATCGAGGAACACGGCACGCGGCTCGTGCACACCGTTCGCGGCCTTGGGTACGTGCTGCGGGCCGAAGAATGAACCTTCGCACGGTCTCGTTGCGCCGCCGCGTCGTGGTGTCCGTGCTGCTGGTGCTGTTCCTCGTGCTGGTGGCGCTGGTCATCTCGGTCGACCGGACGTTCGCCACGCAGTCCTCCCGCGACGTCGACGGGGTGCTGGTCAACACCGAGAACCGCGCCGTCGAGATGCTGAAGAACGGTCGCCGCCCGGCCGAGGTCGTCGGCCTGCTGACCAAGCGGAACGTGCACGTCACCATCGAACAGCCCAACGGCACCACGATCGGGGTCAAGCCCGACGGGCAGTTCGAGGCGCGCAACCGCGTCATCGGCCGCAACAAGGTCACCTTCTACGCCGACACCGAGGCGATCTCGAACGCGCAGCACCGGTTGCGCAAGCTGCTGCTGATCCTGGGGCTCGTGGCGATCGGGGTCACCGGCCTGCTGATCGTCGTGGCGGTGCGCAAGGCGTTGGCGCCGCTGGACGCCATGACGTCGCTCGCACAGTCGATCGCGGCCGGGCACCGGGGCGGGCGGCTGAACCCGTCGCGGACGGACACCGAACTGGGTAGAACCGCGGCCGCGTTCGACGGGATGCTCGACTCGCTGGAAGGCTCCGAGCAACGGACCAGGCGGTTCGTCGCCGACGCCGCGCACGAGCTGCGCACGCCGATCACCGGCGTGCAGGCCGTGGCCGAGGCGCTGGTGCAGGCGCCCGTCGACTCGCCGGACCGCGACCAGATGTCGTTCCTGCTGGTGCGGGAGGCACGCCGGGCCGGACGGCTGGTGGACGACCTGCTGGCGCTGGCGCAGCTCGACGCCGGGTACGAGATGCAGCGCGAGTCCGTCGACCTGCTCGGGCTGGCAGAAGCCGAGGTGGCGCGGACCCGGTTCGTGGCACCGGACTTCGACATCACCGCCGAGGGCGTGTCGGTCGCGGTCGTCGGGGACGGGCAACGGCTCGCGCAGGTGCTGGCGAACCTCGTGGACAACGCGCGGCAGGCGACCGGTCCGAGCGGGACGGTCCGGATCCGGGTCGACCTGACCGGGTTCACCGTGTCCGACAACGGGCCCGGCGTGCCGGACGCCGAACGGGAACGGATCTTCGACCGGCTGGTGCGGCTCGACGACGCCCGCGACCGCCGTTCAGGCGGGTCGGGGCTCGGGCTCGCCATCGCGCGCGGCGTGATCCGGGCGCACGGCGGTGACCTGACCTGCGAGCCGTCGGCGTCCGGTGCGGTCTTCCGGGTGCGCTTGCCCGCCGTAAATCCGGTCGCCACGCCCGGCGCTCTTTGATTCCATCGACGGCGTGGACGTCGACGTGGTGGTGCAGCTGGTCAAGACCGTGTGGAGCAAGAGCTCCCGAGGTGGCGCCGAGGCGACCCGCCGCAACGCCGCGCCGGTCGGGTTCGCGCTGCCGCACCTGAGGCCCGCGATGCACGAGATCCGCTTGAGCGAGCCCGACTTCACGCCCGTGTGGGAGAAGGAGCGCGACGAGATCGACCGGATCACGCTCACCCTGCGCGAGGACGACGACGTGCTGTCCGTGCAGTTGCAGGACACCATGATCGCCACGCCCCGGCGGAGGAACCGGCCGTCACCGGTCCGGCTGGCGCGCGGCGAGTGGGTGCGCTGGCAGCTCAACCACCGGTGGGGACGACCTCGGGACGGCGGCTGGAACTACCAGCTGACCACGCTGAACCTGGTGTACGGCCCGCCGGACGACCTGAAGGTGTTCCTCGGCACGCCGACGCGGCACGTCGACGAGCAGACCTACCTGCGTTAGCCGACCGCCGCGGGCGTCGCCGCGAAGGTGTTGCAGGCGTCCGTCGAGTTGGCCTTGAAGCCCGCGCCCGCCCACTGGGCCTGGTTCTTGGCGGACCCGTGCGCGTTGTTCTCGGGCTTTTCCTCGATGGCGTACTGGAAGTCCTCCTGGGCGGACCGCGCGAGGCCCGCCGTCACCGAACCGCGCCCTGCCGCCGCGGCGAGGAACATGCCGGCGAAGCAGTTCGCCTGCAGCTCGATCCGCCGGGACATCTCGAGGCCGGCCGGGGTCTTCTCGCCCGCGTCGGTGATCTTCAGGTCCGCTGCCCGCAGCAGGCCGGTCAACGCCTGCACGTGGTGGCCGTACTCGTGCGCGAGCGTGGCCAGGTGGGTCGCCGGGGCCTCACCGCCGCCGTTGTCGCGCAGCCGGGCCGTGGGCATGTAGATCGTGCGGTTGCGGCCGCAGTAGTACGCCACCGCGTGGTCGGACTCCGGGGCGGCGCCGCACGGGCCGTCCTTCAACGTCGGCGAGGCGTCGAGGACGGGCTTGTCGAACGGCAGGTTCGCGGCCTGGAGCAACGGGCCCCACGCCGCGTCCAGGCAGTCGACGCCCGCCGCGTAGTACGCAGCCAGCTGCTCGTCCGCGACGCCGAACTGCGGCAGCGCGCACGTCGCCGGGGCGATCGTCACCGGCTTGACCAGCAACGGGTGGTCGGCCAGCCGGTAGACCGCGCGCGGGCGGATCGGCGTGGACGGCTCGGTCGGCGTCGTCGACGCGGGCTTCGACCCCGCCAGCGCGTGCCCCGTCACCACTCTCGGGCGACTCAGTTGACCGATTCCGAGGACGAACGCGACCACCAGCACGAACACTCCCGCGAGCAGGACAGGGTTGTTCTTCGCTGGTTGGGTCACGCTCTCCCCTTCCTAGGAGACGGCTCCTGCGTCGGCTGCCCAGGTGTTGCACTCGGACGCCTTGTTCGACTTGTAGCCCCGGTCCACCCACGACGCGTTGTTCTGCGGCGTGCCGTGGTCCTTCGTCGGATAGATGTCGTAGTCGCCGCGGTTGCCCGCGTCCGTCAGCGCCACCCTGATCACGTCGATCGGGATCGCGCCGTGCGACAACGGGGCCAGCGACATGCCTCCGAAGCAGGTCGCCTGCAGCTCCATCCGGCGGTTCAGGTCGAGGCCCTTCGGAGTATCCCACCCGCCCGCGTCGTACTGCGCGCGGTCCGACGCTTTGAGCATTCCGGTCAGCCACTGGATGTGGTGGCCGTACTCGTGGGCGAGCTGTCCGAGGTACTTGCCGGGGTGGTTCGGGTTGTTCGGGTTGCGCTCGGCGGCGTAGGCGTTGGCCGTCCAGTAGATGCCGCCCTGGCAGTACCGGGCCGTCTGGTCCGGCCGCACCGTGCCGCACGGGTACTGCGCCTGCTCGGTGATGATGTGCAGCTCAACGGGCTGGTACGGCAGGTTCGCCGCCTGCAGCGCGGGCTTCCACATGCTCTCGATGCACGGCAGCGCGGCCCGCAGGAACCTGTCCTGTCCGGCGGGCGAGTAGTCCATCGCCGGCAGCGCGCAGCCCGAGATCGTGTTCGCGCCGAACCCCGGCTTGAGGAACGGGTGGTCGGCGAGCGCGTACACGGCCTTCGGACCGGCGGGCGTCTGCGGGGCGGAGGGCGTCCTCGACGAGGGCGCGCGCGGGGCGCTGGTCGTCGTTTCGGCCGCTTCCGTGGTCGTGGGGACCGTGAAGGTCGGGCTGTACGTCGTGTAGTTCGAGTAGCCCGTGTCCTTGACCTTGCTGTTCAGCGTCGCCGCGAACAGGCCGACCGCGCCGAGGCCGAGGATCACGACGCCGCCCAGGACGAGGGCGATGATCGGACCGCTGCTCTTGCGGCGCGGCGGCGGGAACTGGCCGTACCCCTGCGGGCCGCCCCACTGCGGGTGCGGCGGGGGCATGACCGGGCCGGGAGGCGGCGGGCCGTAGTAACCCTGCGGCGTGCCTTGCGGTGGCGTGCCGTACATCGGCATGCCCTGCGGACCTTGTGGCGGCGGACCCTGCGGCGGCATGCCTTGTGGTGGCGTGCCGTACGGCGGCGGTGCGTCGTACGGCGGTGCCTGTGGTGGTGGCGCGCCATACGGGCCTTGTGGCGGACGCTGCCCGAGTGGTGCGGGCATCGGTGGCGGGCCGACCGGGCGCGGCGGCGGCCAATTGCCCGGCGGCGGTGGTTGCGTCATCGCCTGAGGTCCCCCCATTGGTCATCCTGGGTCGGGTACGAGCATAGGCGGACGGAGATCGCGTGTCCCCCGACCGGGCTAACGCGTCCCGCCCACGTTGATGAGACGCGCGAGTCGCGGGTTCGGTTCACGAGACGTCCCCCGCACTCGCCGCCCACGTGTTGCACGCCTTGATGTTGTTCTGCTTGTGGCCGTGCATGACCCACCGGTCGTTGTTGGGCGCACTGCCGTGGTCGGGCCTTCGGTCGTAGTCGCCACGTTGACCCGCGTCGCTCAGCCCGGTGTTCACGACCTCGATCGGCACGACGTTCTTGTGCGAGAACGGCGCCAGCGTCATCCCGCCGAGACACGTCGCCTGCAACTCCAGCCTCCGGTTCAGCTCGAGCCCCTTGGGGGTGTCGAACCCGCCGACGTCGTACTGCGCCTGATCGGCCGCCCGCATCATGCCCGTCAACCACTGCACGTGGTGCCCGTATTCGTGACTCAGTTGCCCGAGGTACACGCCGGGATGCCGCACCGTCGTGCCACCTTCGTTGGCGTAGTAGTTGCCGGGCCAGTAGATGACGCCGCGGCAGAACATGGCCGTGGAGTTGTTCTGCCTGCTCCCGCACGGCGTCTGCGTCGTGCCGGTGAACACCTGCAACTCGGCCGGCTGGTACGGCAGGTTGGCCGCCTTGAGGGCCGGCTGCCACGCCTTCTCGATGCACGGCAACGCGGCCTCGAGGAACCGCTTCTCCCCGGCGGGGCTGTATTCCATCTGCGGCAACGGACACGAGTCGAAGTCGTTGGCGCCGATGTTCGTGCTGAAGATCGGGTGGTCAGCGAGCTTGTAGACGGCCTTCGGGCCGACCGGCGTCTGCTGGGTGCTCGTTTGCCGTGTCGGTGTGGTGGGCCGTGTGGTCGTGGTGGTGGTCGTGGTCGCTTCGGACGTGTAGGTGGGGCTGTAGGTCGTGTAGCTGGAGTAGCCCGTGTCCTTGACCTTGCTGTTCAGGGCGGCCGCGAAGACGCCGATCGCGCCGAGGCCGAGGACCACCACGCCGCCCAGGACGAGGGCCACGATCGGGCCGCTGTTGCTGCGGCGCGGTGGGGCCATCGGGTAGGGCGGCGGTGCGAACGCGCCTGGGTGGCCCCAGTTCTGCTGGGGTGGGGGCATGACCGCGCGGGGTGGCGGCATGACGGGGCGCGGCGGTGGGAGCGGGGCACGGCCGGGAGGCGGGGCGTAGGCGGGAACGGAGGGTGGGGGCGCGTACGGAGGTGGCGCGCCCACGGCGGGCGGCTGGCCGTACGGAGGTGGCGCACCTACGGGAGATGGCGTGCCATAAGGAGGAGGCGGACCCAACGGCCAGCCTCCCGGACCTTGCGGTCCGGCCGCCTGCGGTCCGCTCGGCCTGCCTCCGCCCTGCGGGTGCGTCGGCGGCTGTCCGGCGGGTGCGCCCCCAGCCCTCTGCGGTCCGGCGGGCGGTCCCATCGGCGGCTGGTGCGGGCCCGACGCCGGGCGGGGAGGCAGTGGCGGCGGTGCCGGAACAGGCGGCGGCCCCACCGGGCGCGGCGGCGGCCAGTTGCCTGGTCGTGCGTTGTCCGGCGGCGGTGGTTGCGTCATCGCCGAAGATCCCCCAGATGGCGTCTGTTCGAAAGTCCGCCGGAGCATATGAGGACTCCGCTATTGTCCGCAGCCGTGTTGAAGAACTGGGGTGCGGCGGTCCTCGTCGCCGCCGCGCTGACGTCCGTCGGGTCCGTCGTGACGGCTGGTGGCGCGCTCGCGCAGCCGCTTCCCGGGACGGTCAGCACCGAGGTGCGGATGAAGCTGGAGCGGGACGCCCGGCTGTCCGTCACCGAGACGGTCCAGGTGCCCGAGGGCAAGACGGTGAAGAGGACCGTCCCCTTGCGACTGGCCGTCGGCAACGAACTCGAACGCCAGTACCAGGTCACCGACGCCAAGGTCGACGGCAAGGGCAGCACGGACACGACCGACGACACGTTCAGCGTCACGCTCGAAGGCACGTCCACGCTGACCTACACGGTCGTCGGGGCGGTGGCGCCGGTCGGCGACACGCTGGAGGTGCGCTGGCAGGTCGCGGGTGGCTGGGACGCCGAACTCGACCGGGTCGCCGTGTCGTTCTCGGCGCCGGACTCGCCGACGTCGGTCAACTGCCTCGCCGGGCCCGTCGGGTCGTCGCAGCCGTGCACGAGCGCGGACCTCGCGGACGGCAAGGGCGTGCGGGCGCAGGAGATCAAGCTCGCGCCCCAGGAACGCATCGACATCGCGATCGGGCTCAGTGCCGGGGTCGTGCCGCCGAACGCGGTCGTGGTCGAGCAGTCCGGGTTCCTCGCCGCCTTCGCGCTCACGCCGATCAGCGCGGTGGCGCTGGGCGTGCTCCTGCTCCTGTTGCTCGGCGGCGTGGCGCTGCTCTGGTACCTGCGCGGACGGGACGCCGCCGCGCTCGCCGGTGACGTCGGCGCGGTCAGCGTTCTTGTTCGCGACGAGCAGAACCGGGTCGCGTTCGCCTCGCCGGACGGTGTGCTGCCCGGGCAGGTCGGCACGGTCGTCGACGAGCACGTGGACGTCGTCGACGTCACCGCCACGGTGATCGACCTCGCCGTCCGCAACTACCTGTGGATCACCGAGACCGACGGCCACGACTGGCAGATCGTGCGCCGCAACCCCCTCGACGCCTCGCTGTCCGGCTACGAACGGGCGGTGGCCGAGGCCTTGCTGCCGCCGAACGTGGAGGCGGTCAGCGTTGCGGAGCTGCGCGGCAAGCAGATCAACCTCGCCGCCGTGCGCGACAAGCTGTACGAGGACGTCGTCGAGAAGCGCTGGTTCGTGCGCCGCCCGGACGCCGAGCGCACCAAGTTCTGGTGGGCCGGAATCGCGCTGGCGGCGACAGGTGTCGTCGCCACGGTCGTGCTCGCGCTCACGGTCGGCAACGCCCTCTTCGGACTCGCGGTCGCCGTCGGCGGGGTGGCCCTCGCGCTCGGCGCGCGGTCCATGCCCGCCCGCACCAAGCGCGGCAGCGAACTCCTCGAACACGTCCGAGGCCTGCGCGGGTACCTCCACGGAGTGACGCCGGACGACGTGCCGGAGGCCGACCGCGAACTCGTCTTCTCCCGTTCGCTGCCGTACGCGGTGGTGCTCGGCGAGACCGAGCGCTGGCTGACGACGTTCGGGCAGAGCCAGAGCCAGCAGGACCTCTACTGGTACGGCAATGCGAGCGATTTCCGCCGCAGCTTCCCCGCGTTCCTCGGGGCGCTCGACGGCGTGCTCGCCCAGGCGGGCCACCTGCGATCGCTCCGGGCGCCGAACCCGTAGGCTTGCCGCATGGCCTCACCCGAACTGCACAGGTTCACGTTGCCCAACGGCCTGCGGGTGGTGCTCGCCCCCGACGCCGGCGCACCGGTCGTCGGCGTCAGCGTGCACTACGACGTCGGCTTCCGCTCCGAGCCGGAGGGGCGCACGGGCTTCGCGCACCTCTTCGAACATCTCATGTTCCAGGGCAGCGAGAGTCTGGAGAAGCTGGCCCACTTCCGGCACGTGCAGTCGTCGGGCGGCACGTTCAACGGGTCCACGCACCCGGACTACACCGACTACTACCAGGTGCTGCCGAGCGCGGCCCTGGAGCGCGCGCTCTTCCTCGAAGCGGACCGCATGCGCGCGCCGAAGCTCACCGAGGAGAACCTCCGCAACCAGATCGACGTGGTGAAGGAGGAGATCCGGCTCAACGTGCTCAACCGCCCGTACGGCGGGTTCCCCTGGATCCTGCTGCCGGCGGTGCTGTTCAAGACGTTCGCCAACGCCCACAACGGCTACGGCGACTTCGTCGACCTGGAGAGCGCCACGGTCGACGACTGCGCGGAGTTCTTCGACACCTACTACAGCCCGGCCAACGCGGTGCTGACGGTGGCGGGCGACCTCGACGTGGAGGTCGCGAAGACGTTGGTGGAGAAGCACTTCGGCGACGTGCCCGCCCGGCCGCGCCCGGAGCGCCCCTCGTTCGCCGAGCCCGCCCCGCAGGGCGAGGTGCGGCACGAGCACGGCGACGCGCTGGCCCCGCTGCCCGCGATCGCGATCGGCTACCGCGTGCCGGACCCCGTCACCGACATCGACGGCTACCTCGCGTACCTGGTGCTCGCCGGCGTGCTGACCGACGGCGACAGCTCGCGTCTTCAGCAGCGACTGGTGCACCGCGAGGGCATCGTGATCGACCTGAACGCCGGCTGCGGCCTGTTCGGCCCGCTCGAAGCGCGCGACCCGGACACGTTCAGCATCACCGCGATCCACACCAACGAGGTCTCGGCGGACCAGGTCATCGCGGCCATCGACGAGGAACTGCAGAAGCTCGCGCAGGAGCCGCCGTCGGCCGAGGAGCTCGCGAAGGTCACCGCCCGCTGGGCGTCGACCATGCACAAGGAGCACGACCGGCTCACGAACCGCACGCTGGGCCTCGGCTCCGCGGAGCTGCTGTTCGGCCGCGCCGAGCTGATCTACGAACTGCCTGAGCGGATCGCCTCCGTGACCGTCGACGAGGTGTCCGCCGCGGCCAAGGCGCTGCGTCCCGACGCCCGCGCCCTTCTCTTCGTCAAGCCCACCGGAGGAGCCCAGTGACCTCGGCAAAGACCCACCGATCCGCCGAGGAGATCGGGCGCACCGAGATCGGCCCGCGCCCGCTTCCCGAGCTGGGCAGCCAGAAACCGCCCGCCAAGCTGTCCACTGTGGACGCGACGCTGCCCAACGGTCTGCGCGTCATCGCGGTGCGCCGCCCGAACGTGCCGATGGTCGAGGTGCGGCTGCGCGTGCCGTTCGCCGACCCGTCCGGCACGAGCGTCGGCTCGCAGCACTCCGCGATCGCCGAGATCCTCGCGAACACGGTCCTCACGGGCACCGAGTCCCGCTCGCGCGTGCAGATCGACACCGAACTGGCGCTGGTCGGCGGTGAACTCGACTCGGTGGTCGACCCTGAGCGCCTCAGCTTCACCGGCAACGCGCTCGCGTCCGGTCTCGGCACCGTCCTCGACGTGCTGAGCGACGTGCTGAAGAACGCGTCCTACCCGGCCGACGAGGTCGAGCGCGAACGCGGCAGGCTCGTCGAGCGGATCACGATCGCCCGCTCGCAGCCGAGCGTCATCGCCCGCGAGGCGCTGCAGAAGATCCTGTACGGCGACCACCCGTTCGCCAAGGAGATGCCGGAGGCCGACGAGGTCGCCGCCGTCTCCCGCGAGGACGTCGCCGCGTTGCACGGCAAGGCTTTGCTGCCGCGCGGTTCGGTGTTCGTGGTCGTCGGCGACGTCGACCCGGAACGCGCCGTCGAGCAGGTCGGCGCCACGCTCGGCGAGTGGCAGGGTGACGGCGAGGCCGTCCAGCTGCCGCCGCTGCCCGAGGTCAAGGGCGGCGACGTCGTGCTGGTGCACCGCGCCGGTGCCGTGCAGTCGCAGATCCGCCTTGCCGCGCAGTCGATCCCGCGCACCGACGAGCGCTACCCGGCGTTGCAGCTCGCGAACCTGGTCTACGGAGGGTTCTTCTCCTCGCGGCTGGTCGAGAACATCCGCGAGGACAAGGGCTACACCTACAGCGCCCGGTCGCACCCCGAGTTCACCGTGCACGGCGCGACGCTGCTGATCGACGCCGACACCGCGTCGGACGTCACGGCGGCCGCGCTGCTCGAGACCCGCTACGAACTGGCCCGGCTCGGCATGGTGCCGCCGTCGCAGTCCGAAGTGGACACCGCGCGCAGCTACGCCGTCGGCACGTTGCTCACCAGCACGTCGTCACAGGGCGGCCTGGCGTCGTTCCTGGTGAACCTCGTCGGTCTGGGGCTCAGCATCGACTGGCTGGTGGAGCACCCGCAACGCCTGCAGGCCGTCACGGCGGAGCAGGTGGCGCAGGCGGCGCTGGACTTCTTCGCCCCCGCCAACTTCACGGGTGTGCTCGTCGGTGACGCCGAGCAGCTCAAGCCGAAGCTCGCGGCCCTCGGCGGGGTCTCGTTCCAGTGAGTTTCGATCTCCTCGGGTTGCCCGCGCTGTCGCGGTCGACGGTCGACAGGTGTGAGCCGTTGCGCGGCGACGACGAGCAGCTCGCCGCGCTCTGGCCCAAGGCCAGGATGATCGTCGTGGACACCCGCGGCCGCACCCTGGTCGCGGACCGCGGCACGCGGCTCGCGGACCGGCCCGCACTGGAGTTCGGCGACCTTCCGCCGGTGAACGCCGTCCTGCTGGGTCAGCAGGACGGCGTGGCGTACTTCGCCGTGCTGATGCCCGCCGAGGACGACGAGGTGACGCCGCCGAGCCGCGCCTGGGGCCCGGCCGAACTCACCGACGAACCGCAGTGGCTCGACCTGCGCCAGGCCGGCGCGACGCTGGAAGACATGTGGGCGGGCCTCTTCACGACGGCCGCCGCGCTGTTCCAGTGGCACCGCCTGGGCAAGTACTGCGCCAAGTGCGGCGCGCGCACCGTGCTGGAGAAGTCGGGCTGGACCTCGGTCTGCTCGGGGTGCGGGCGCGAGGAGTACCCGCGCACCGACGCCGCCGTGATCTGCCTCGTGCACGACGGCGCCGACCAGGTGCTCGTCGCGCGCGGCCCGGAGTGGCCGGAGGGCAGGTTCTCGGTGCTGGCGGGCTTCGTCGAGGCGGGCGAGTCGCTGGAGGCCTGCGTGGCGCGGGAGATCTGCGAGGAGGTCGGGGTCACCGTGCGCGACATCCGCTACCTCGGCTCGCAGCCGTGGCCGTTCCCCCGGTCGTTGATGATCGGGTTCGAGGCCGTGGCCGACCCCGCCGAACCGCTGCGGCTCGCCGAGGGCGAGATCGCGGAGGCCAAGTGGGTGTCCCGCGCGGACGTGCGCAAGGCGATCGACGAGCCGGGCAGCGTTCCCGGCCTCGGGCTCGCCGGGGGCGCGTCGATCGCGTTCCGGATGTTGCAGAGCTGGTCCCGCGGCTAGCTAGGGGAGTGGACGGTCGTCGACCACGTGCTTCATGACGACCGTCGACCTCATCCTCCGCACACCGGGCAGCTTCACCAGTTCCTCGTCATAAAGTCGTTGGTACGCGGGCAGATCCGCCGTCGCGATGCGCAGCAGGTAGTCGGGTTCGCCGAAGAGTCGTTGCGCCTGCAGGACGTTCGGGATCGCGGCGACCGCGCGTTCGAAGTCGGCCACCGTGCTCTCGTTCTCCCAGTGCACGGTGGCGAACACCAGCGCCTCGAAGTTCAGGCCCACCGCGGCCGGGTCCACCACGGCCCGGTAGCCGCGGATCGCCCCGGCGCGTTCGAGATCGCGCAGCCGGCGGTGGCACGGCGAGATGCTCAGGTTCACCCGCGCGGCCAGGTCGGTGACGGTCAGCCTGCCGTCCTGCTGGAGCTCGGCAAGAATCTGTCGGTCAACGGCGTCCATCGGCACATTCTTACCCTTGTGCGGCTCCAACGCGGGCAAAGACGGGAACACCTTCGAGCCGTTGCTTCCTAGCCTTTCCAGCATGGAACTGAGCACTGTGCTGGCGTTCCTGGCGGTGGACCTCCTGCTGGTCCTGACCCCGGGAGCGGACTGGGCGTACGCGATCGCGGCGGGGCTGCGCGGCCGGTTCGTGCTGCCCGCCGTGCTCGGGCTGGTCGCCGGATACGCGGGCTACACGCTGCTCGCGGTGGCCGGGCTGGTCGTGGTCGTGGCGAGCTCGCAGGGCCTGCTCACGGCGTTGACGGTGGCGGGCGCGGCGTACCTGGTGTGGCTGGGACTCGGCGTGCTGGCCAGGCCCGCGGCACCGGGCGCGGCCGAGACGCTGGCGTCCTCGCCGGGGCGGGTGGTGCTCAAGGGAGCGGGGATCAGCGGCCTCAACCCCAAGGCGATGCTGCTGTTCGTCTCGCTGTTCCCGCAGTTCATCGACCCTGCCGCGAGCTGGCCGGTCGGCGTGCAGACCGCGGTGCTCGGCGTGCTGCACATGGCGTTGTGCCTGACGGTCTACCTGGCCGTGGGCGTCTCGGCGCGGCTCGTGCTGGCGACCCGGCCGGGGGTGGCGAAGGTGGTCGGCAGGGTCAGCGGAGCGATGATGATCGGCATCGGCGGGGTGCTGCTCGTCGAACGGCTGGCAGGCTGACCCGGCCGGAACCGGGATGGCCGATTCTCCTGCGCGCCCCGGTTGCGCCGAATAGCCTCCCCCGGTGTGGTCTAGTGAGACCCACGACACCTATGGGAAGGGGGTCCCATGAACAACTCCGAGTTCGAAGCGCGCAACGCGGCGTTGCGCGACCAGATGAACACGATGCTCGCGAACCTCGAACGGCAGACCGCAGGGTTGAAGCAGGCACAGGCCGAGGCCATGGCCAAGGTCGGGCGCGCGACCTCGCCGGACGGACTGGTCGAGGTCACCGTCAACGCGGGCGGCATCGTCACCGGTGTCACGTTCGCGCCGGCCGCGTTCACCCGCAGCACACCGGAGAAGCTCGGGCAGAGCGTCGTCGCGACCATCCAGCAGGCCGCCCTCCACGCCCGTGAGCAGGCCGACGCCCTGCTGAGCCCGTTCACCGAGGACGTGCCCGACCTGCCCGACATCTTCCCGGGCATGCCGTCCATCAAGGACCTCATCCCGGCACCGCCGCCGATCGTGGCGCCGAAACCCCAGCAGCACAACGAAGACGAGCCGCCGGAGTCCTTCATGGACCGCCGAGGGACCAGCTGGTGACCGGCTTCGAGGTCGACCCCACGGCGCTGCGGGCCGCCTCGCCGAAG
This sequence comes from Lentzea sp. JNUCC 0626, assembly GCF_043632865.1. Taxonomy (NCBI): domain Bacteria; kingdom Bacillati; phylum Actinomycetota; class Actinomycetes; order Pseudonocardiales; family Pseudonocardiaceae; genus Lentzea; species Lentzea sp. JNUCC 0626. The sequence continues at coordinate 6,157,455 of NZ_CP171635.1, read as the reverse complement.
TTCTCGGCGACCGGCGACAAGCTCCAGACCGCGTGGGAGGCGCTGCGCACCGTCCTCGACGCCAACAACGGCTGCTGGGGCGGTGACGAGGCGGGCCAGGAGTTCGCCAAGACCTACCTGCCCCTCGCCGACTCCGGCGGCAAGGCGTTCCCGTTGCTGACCGAGGGCATCCACGCGATCCGCAAGGGTCTCGACGAGTCCGCGAACGCCTGGGAAGCCGCCGACAAGGCGAACGCCAAGTCGATGGGAGGGAAGTGAGCCGTGGCGATCGAGATTCCCGAAGCCGTCCAGTGGCTCACCCCGATCGTCGTCGGCGCGAGCTGGCCGGAGGGTGACGAGGACAAGCTGCGCGCCATGCGGGACGCGTGGAAGGCGGCCGCGCAGGCCGTCGAAGAGGTGCTCGGCGACGGCAACGGTGCCTCCTCCGCCGCGCTGGGCTGCATGAGCGGGCAGACCGCGGAGAAGTTCAAGGAGCACTGGCAGAAGTTCGGCGAGGGCGGCGACGCCTACCTGGTCAGCCTCGAACAGCTCTGCACCGACCTGGCGGAAGGCTGCAACGACGCGGCGCTGGGCATCGAGTACACGAAGATGAGCATCATCATCGCGCTGAGCATCCTGCTGGCGCAGATCATCGCGATGATCGCCTCGGCGGTCGCCACGTTCGGCGCGTCGACGGCGGGCGTCCCGATCGCGCAGGCGGCGACGCGGATCACCGTGCAGTCGCTCTTCCAGCAGCTGCTCAAGCAGATCGTCGTCAACCTGGCGATCAACGTCGGGTCCGACGTGGCCATCCAGGCCCTCCAGTTCGCCAAGGGCGACCGGCAGTCGTGGGACTTCGGCAAGACGGTCGACGCGGGCATCGCAGGCGTCGCCGCCGGCGTCGCGTCGGGCGGAGTCGGCGCGGTGAGCGGGGCGATCGGTGGCACGACCAGCAACTTCGTCCAGGCCGCCACGCGCGGTGCGGTGGAAGGCGCAGTCTCGGGCGCGGCCGGCAACGTCCTCACCAACGTCGCGCACGGCAAGGTCTCGCTGGAGGACTTCGGCACGGCGATCGTGTCCGGCGCGACCTCCGGCAGCGTCGGCGGCGCGATCGGCGGGATGTCGCAACGGCACGCGGGACTCGTCGACACCTGGGGCAACACGACGTCGCCGGACGGTCAGTACACCTCGGGAGCGAACACCCAGGGCCACACCTTCACGACCCGGGACGGGGCGACGGTGCAGGCCAACATCCCGAACAACCCGCACCAGGGCGGAGTTTTCTCCTCGGGCGGCGAGGCCGGCATGCACAACGCCGGCGGCCAGATCGGGCCGAACAACGTCAACGACCCGCACGACAGCGACTACCGGGTGAAGTCCTCGGCGAACCCGCCGCAGATGGTCGGGCGCCTCGACCTGCCCGACCCGCCACCACCGCCGCCGCCACCGAAGAAGTAGCTACCGCCAGGGCTGCCAGCCCGGGATCGGGGCGTGATCCGCACGGGTCTCGCCCCAGTCCGGGCTGCCCGGCGGGAGCACGTTGTGCTCGGCGAGCCGCATCCGCCCGCGCACCCGCCACCAGTCGGCCAGCAGGCCCGCGGTCAGCACGGCGATCACGCCGCCGATCCACACCATCGGCCCGGTGGTGAGGAGCATCCAGGCGAAGCTGCCGGCGATGGCGGCACTCCACAGCCGCCAGCCGATGCCGGTGGTCCGGAAGTTGCCGTTGTACGTGCCGGTCGTCCGCCGCACCGCCCACTGGTGCAGGTCGCGCCACTCCTCGACGGACGCGACGCCCGGCCGGCTCGGCGCGCCCTGCCGCGACCTGATCAACTCGGCGAGTTCGCCGGCCTGGTCCAGCGGCAGCAGCCACTGCTGCGGGCGGGCCACGAGCCGCACCATCGGTCCGCCGCCGAGCCGGAGGGGAACGCCGCCGGGTACCCGCCACGGTTCGTCCGGTGCGGTGCCGGGCTGCACCACGGTGAGGTCGCCGAGCCACACGGCCTGCGGGTAGACGCCACCGTCGTACGACCTGTTCAGCTTGTGCACCAAGCGATCCCGCTGCACGTACAGGGTCGTTCCGTTGCGCAGCGGCACTTCCACCTCGACGGTGCGGCCGAGATCGGCTCCCAGCCGGAACATCCGCGCGCCGAGGTGACCCAGCAGCGGGCACAGCACCAGCAGGACCGGGATCCAGACGAAGTTGCGCGTGCCGATCAACCAGAACACGCTCACCGGCACGGCGAGGAACGCCACCCGGCCCCACACGTGGGGCACGTTCCGGTTCAGCACCCACACCACGCCCGCGACACCCGCGAAGGCCATCGCGGGCCACGTCCTGCCGGGCACCAGGAGCAGCGCGACCACCGGCAGCACCACGGTCCCGGTCAGCGCGAGCGCGGCGCCGAGGAGCCACCGCACGACGAGCGACGGCCCGGCGGGCGTCACGGCCGGGCCCTGCACCGGAGTCGTCGGCCGTCCGGGCACGGGAGGAGCCTCGCCGACCTCGGTGGTCTCGGCGACGACACTGGGACCGGCGACGACGGCGGGACCGGAGTGGACCTCGGCCAGGCTGGAGACCTTGGACCGCACCAGGTCGACGAACCGCTGCGGCTCGTCGACGGGCAGCACCTGCTCGCCCCTGGTGGTCCGCAGCACCACGACCTCACCGGGCGGCACGGGCAAGCCGCGGCCGTCGATCAGCGTGATCCACGGCCGTTCACCGGGCACCGCGGGCCTGGTGCTGATGCCGAGGAGGTCGCCGAAGCCGTACGACACCTCTCTCGGTCCGGAGGCGTCCAGTCGTCCGCCCCCGGACACCGCCCTGATCTCCAGCCCGGTGGCGGTGACGTCGACGGCGTCCGAGTACCAGGTGGGCCGCGGGTCCACGCGGAACTCGAAGCGCACCTTGCCGGGTGCGCGCTTCGACACCAGGTGGACGAGGTACGTCACGACGAACGGGACGCCGACGATGATCGCCATGTTGATCGCGGGTGTCGCGTTCGGGTGCAGGACGACGTACGTGATCGCGGCGGCGGCCGACACGCCCAACGCGACGAACGGCCAGTGGTGCGGCTTCATGCACCTCATCTTGGCAGTTCGACGCCGTGGTGTGCGCTTATCGGAGTAGTGAGGGCAGCACGTGTTCCTCGGTGACCACGAGGCCCGTCGTCGCCATCGTGCCCGCCAGGTCCGGGTCCCAGCTCGCGGGTTCGGGATGCGTGTTCAGGGTCGGCAGTTCGACGCCGCGCGCGATCGAGGTGGCGACGGCCTCGCGGTAGTCGGCGGCGGACATGCGCCACGCCGTGCCGCCGGTCCAGGCGAGGACCTGGTTGGTGATCTGGAGGCCTTCAGGCGTGAAGTCGTTGTGGCACAACACGGTCTTGTCGTTGAGGTGGTGCTTGGCCTGTGGCGTCAGGCCGTGCGGGAGCACCATCAACGGGCCGGGCACGCCCGACTCCAGCAGCCGTGGGCTGCGCACGACGGTGATCTCGTCGGCTTGAAGGGTGTCGTTGAGCGTCAGGTAGCCCTGCGAGGTCAGCACCGGGTCGGTGTAGGCGTCGGGCAGCACGCCGGAGCGTTCCCAGTCGGTCCCGGCCAGCTGCAACGCCTTGGCGAGCACGCGGGTGAGCGGGCGGCCCTCGTCGAGGTCGTTGCCCGCCAACGCGAAGCGGGTGGTGAACCGGCGCGGCTGCGGGCGGAGCTTCGCCAGGATCGCCGCGGCCTGGTTCGCGATCATCGGCAGCGCGGGCTGCGGGATCTTGCCGTACCGGCGGACGTGCTCGATCCACTCGGCGGCCCAGGGTTCTTGCAGCAGGCCGTGTTCCCGCAACGCGAACTTCAGCACGGCGTCCGCTGTGGACGCTTCCTCGGTGGTGGACAGCGCGATCGGCCTGCCGTGCACCGATTCCAGGACCTCGGGCAACGTGCTGCCGTGCGCGCGGACGTGTTCGTCCAGGCGTGCCAACGAGATCTGCCGGCGAGCCGGGTGCGCGACGGGCTTGCGCAGCAGTTCGCCGAGGACGGCGGCGGTGCGGGCGTCCTCCACGCGGAAGCTGAACGCCGACCGGCCGCCGCCCTCCACGGTCTCGCGGGCGAGGCGCCAGAACTCGGCGAGTTCGGGGGAGTCCAGGTTCACGCCCACCAACCTAGCGGCATGGCTCGAAACGTCGGCGGCGAACTCGCGCTCAGCAGGGCGCCTCGCGGCACCGCCCCCACGCCCCCGTACCACCAGTACGAGGACGTGGGGGCGGCACCACGATGCGCCCGTCTGACCACGAGTTCGCACGGCGACGTTTCGAGCCATGCCGCTAAGCCTTGACAGAAAGCCCTGGTGAGGGGACTCTCCCTAACCATGAGCGTTCTGCCTAATCGTGATAGGCAAGCCGAACGGCGTGAGGCGACCCGGCGGGAGATCGTCGACGCCGCGTGGGAGATCGCGCGCCGCGACGGCCTGGCAGCCGTCACGTTGCGCGAGGTAGCGGCCATGATCGGGATGCGGTCACCGTCGCTGTACTCGCACTTCGACTCGAAGAACGCCATCTACGACGCCATGTTCGGGCAGGGCTGGACCCGCTACCTCGACGAGATGAGGCAGCACGTGCTGCCCGCCGCGCCGCGCGAGGCGTTGCTCTCGATCGCCGAGCACTTCTTCGCGTTCGCGCTCGCCGACCCCGCCCGCTACCAGCTGCTCAACCAGCACGCCGTCCCCGGCTTCACCCCGTCCGAGGCCGCCTACGCCCCGTCCGTCGAGGTCATGGGCCTGCTGCGGGAGATCGCGCGCGGCCTCGGCGTCACCGAGTCCGCCGACGTCGACCTGTTCCTGGCGCTCTGCGGCGGCCTGCTCGACCGCCAGCTCGCCAACGAACCGGGCGGCGACCGCTGGCTGAAGCAGCTTCCCCGCGTGATCGACATGCTCGCCGACGAGCTCGGCCTGCCAGGACCTTCGTTGAGGAGTTCGAGATGACCACCGCACTCGCCGTCAGACCCCGCACGTCCGCGCTCGACCGCGACACCGCGATGCGACTCGCCGCGACCGAGTACGACCGGGCGATCGCCCTGCTCGCCGGCCTCGACCCGGATGACTGGGCGAAACCCACCTGCTGTCCCGGCTGGGACGTCCGCGCCATGGCCACGCACGTGCTCGGCATGGCCGAGATGTCCGCGTCGATGCGCGAGAACCTCCGCCAGGTCAGGGCCGCCCAGGCCCGCGCCGGCGCGTTCATCGACGAGCTGACGGCGTTGCAGGTCGAGGAACGCGCGAACCTCACCCCGGCCGAGATCGTCGCCAGACTCGCCGAGGTGGCCCCGAAGGCGGCACGGGCACGCCGCCGCATGCCGAGGTTCGTGCGCGCCAGGAAGATGCCCGGCGCCCAACGCGTCAACGGCGCCGACGAGGCGTGGACGCTCGGCTTCCTGTCCGACGTGATCATGACCCGCGACCCGTGGATGCACCGCACCGACATCGCACTCGCCGTCGCGAAGCCGCTCGACCTCACCGCCGAGCACGACGGTGTGCTGGTCGACGACGTGGTGCGCGAGTGGTTCGGACGGCACGGTCGCCCGGTCGCGTTGACGCTGACCGGGCCGGCGGGTGGCACCTGGGGCGACGGGCCGGAGCTGGAGTTCGACGCCGTCGAGTTCTGCCGGGTCATCGGTGGCCGCGGCAGCGCTCCCTTGGACACCGAGGTGCCGTTCTAGCGGCTTGATCGGGTCCACCGATGCCGATTCGCCGCGCGCAGACGCAGGTCTTCGGTGCGTTCGGTGACGGGGAGGCCACGACATGACACAGGGCATGAACCTTTTCGGGGGCGATCCGGCCGACGTGGAGCGGGGCCTGGACGAGTGGGTGGCCGGGTTCGAGCAGAACGCGGCCCGGTACCAGGAGCTCCAGCGCGAGGTCGACGAGGTGCGGATCAGCGAGAGCAGTCCGAACGGCGCGGTCACCGTGACCATCGACGCGAGTGGGGTGCTGGTGGACGCCAAGTTCACCGAACGCGTCATCAACACCTCGCCCGACGAGCTCGGCCGCCAGCTCCTCATCGCCGTGAACCAGGCCAAGGCGAAGATCGCCGGCCGGGTCCGCGCCGTGGCGGGGCAGGTCGTCGGCGACGAGGCGGGGAGCCGGATCACCGGGTACTACGAGCAGAAGTTCGGCGCGGCAGCCGAGCAGTCACCGCGTGCCAGCCGCCCGGACGACGAGGGTTTCGGCTCGGTCTACCGCTGACGGTCTGGGGGAACGTCATGTCCGGTTTCGAGGTCGCGCCGGCCGAGTTGCGGGCGCACGCCGCCAAGGTTGATCGCCACGGGGCCACCCTCGGGCAGACTGTCGACGCCGCGAACAACGCGATGTCCGACGACACCTACGGAGAGCTCTGCCAGTTCCTGCCCTCGTTCTTCAACGAGCTGGAGGAGACGGCTCGGCAGGCGTTGCGGGCCTGTCAGGAGGGGCTCGCGTCGACGTCCGAGAACCTGCGCGCCACCGCCGCGGACTACGAGACCCGCGAAGGCGCCGTGAAGCAGAAGTTCCAGGGGATGCGGTGACCGGCAACCCGCTGATCTCGCCGGAGGAAGACTCGACCGAGTGGTACACCGGTATCGGGATCCTCGAGTCGATCAGCGACCTGGTGCAGGGCATCCAGAGCGGCAACTGGGCCGACATCGGTCTCGGCGCGGCGACGACGGGACTGGAGGCGCTCAGCCTCTACATGGACCCGATCGGGTCGGTGGCGTCGAACCTGATCTCGTTCGTCATCGAGCACGTCGGACCGCTGCAGGAGGCCCTCGACCAGTTGGCGGGCAACGCGGACGGCGTCGCCGCGCAGGCGCGCACGTGGAACAACGTCGCCAAGGCCGTCAGCCAGGTGAAGACCGAGTACGAGCGCGAGGCGGTCGGGGACACGACGGGCTGGGTGGGCAGGGCCGGTGACGCCTACCGCAAACGTGCCGCGGACACGGCCGCGCTGCTCGGCGGTGCGGCCGAGGCGTCCAGCGGCATCGCGGGTGCCGTCGAGATGGCCGGCGTGCTCGTCGGCGTGGTGCGGGAGACCGTCCGCGACCTGATCGCCGACCTCGTCGGACGGTGCGTGGTGTGGGCCATTGAGGCGTTGACCGTGGTCGGCGCGCCGATCGTGGCGGCACAGGCGGCCACGGCCGCAGCCAAGTGGGCTGCTCGCATCGCCCAGATCATCAAGCAGCTCCTGCGGGCGTTCGAGAAGTTGAAGCCGTTGCTGAAGCGGCTCGGCGAGCTGCTCCAGCAGATCCGCAAGAAGATGGACGAGTTCTCCGGGCGCAACGGCGGTGGTGGCGAGCCGCCGAAAAACCCGAACGACCCGCCCGGTACTGGTGGCCATCCCGACCACACGTCCCCGTCCGGCGCACCGGATCCTGACGCGACCCCGGACGGGCACCCGACGAGGATCCGGGACAACGAGGCACCGGAGAACAAGCGGGCGCTGGAGCGGGAGAACGAGTCGGCCACGAAACTCGCCCAGGCCGGGTACAAGATCGAGCAGAACCCGACTGTGCCGGGCCGGAAGAACCCCGACTACCTCATCGAGGGCAAGGTCTTCGACAACGTCGCCCCGAACACCGACAGGGTGCGCAACGTCGCCGACCGGGTCAAGAAGAAGGTCGAGGCGGAACAGACCGACCGGGTCGTGGTCAACCTGGGCGACAGCACCGTGAGCGCTGACGCGCTGCGCGCTCAGTTGCGCGACTGGCCCGTCGAAGGGCTGAAGGAAGCCATTGTGATCGACAAGAATGGCAACGTGCTCCACATCTACCCGTAGGCGAGGAACAACAGATGGCCCTCTCGTACAGCCTCGACATCGCGACCTCGCTGTCGGCGGACCAGGTCGCGCGCAGGCTGCCCGTGCTGCCGGGGGACCCGGAGGTCACGCTGGGGCAGCTCCTGCAGGGTGTTGCCGTCGCCGAAGGCACCTGGCTCAGGGTGGGGGCGACCGAGCCCAGCCCGTGGAGCGTCGTCGAGTCCGATCTCGGGTTCGCGCCGACGGTCTGGGTCGTGTTCCGGCTGGACAAGGAGACCGACACCGCTCGCCAGCTCGACGACGTGGTCCGCCGGACGATCGCGGTGCTCGACGAGGTGCCCGGCGACGCCGTGCTGCACTTCGACTACGAAGTCGTGTGGCTGCTCCGCCGCGGCGGCGAGCTCAGCCTCAACGACCGCGACGACATCTGGACGCCGCAAAGGCTTGCGGCGGTGGGAAGTCGTCCGCACCGCCGCGGTACTCCCTCGTTCGCCTAGGGGTCGATCCGGTCCAGCGCCGCGCCGTCCCACGTCGTCTGCGTGCACGCCACGCCCCGGCCGTTCTTGGGCCGAAGCACGTCGTAGATGTGCATCCTCGGGATCTTGTCCGACACGCCCCAGCCGCTCGGCCAGGTGATCACCCAGTCCATGTCGAGGTCGACCAGCAACCCCAGCATGCGCGCGATGGTCGGGTCGTCGAGCCGTTCGAACGCCTCGTCGAGCAGCACCAGGCGCAGCGGGTCGAACTCGTCGCTGACCGCGTCGTAGAAGCTCGCCGCCGCCGCGAACAGCGTCACGTACGAGATCAGGCGGGTCTCGCCGGACGAGAGTTGCTTCAGTCGTCGTTCGCGCGGGCCGCCGTCGGGGCCGGTGTCGGCGACGGTGACCGTGAACTGGTGCCAGGTGCGGTAGTCGAGGGCGCGCGACAGGATCTCGGCGTAGCCGCCGGAGTGCGCGTCGCGTTCGTTCTCGATCCGCTCGGTGAAGACGCGGCGCAGCGTGGCGTCCTGCTCCGGCGTGCGTTCGCCGAACGGCAACCGCACCAGCGCAAGCGCTTGCCGGGTCGCGTCGTCCAACGCGCTGGACGACTTCCAGGCGAGCTTGACGTGCACGCCCTGGCTGGAGCGTGCCTGGCCGAGCACCTCGTTCATCCGCTTGGTGAGGTCCTCGGCGACGGTGATCTGGCCGCGCAGCCACTCGGCCAGGTCGCGGATCAGGTAGTCGGCGAAGATCCCCTGGTACTGCTCGTCGAGGAAGCCGCGCTGCTCGGTCAGCTTCGTCGTCACCTGGCGGGCGGCGACGGCGACGGGTTTCGCGCCCTCCTCGCCGGTCACGGTGACGGTGAGCAGGCCCGCGTGCTGTTCGGCGGCGATGTCGTGGCTGCCGGCCAGGGAGGTCTGCAACGCCTGGAGCTTCGCGATGACGGTGGCCTCGGTGCCGCCGCGCCGGTCAGGGGTGTCGGCGACGGCCTGACGGACGGTGGCGTCGAGGGTGGAACCGCTCTGGTCCGCGGCCTCGCCGCCGCCCAGGTCCGGGAACGCGGCGGCGATCAGGCCAGGTGCGCGCACCGTCGCCGTGAAGTTCGCGGAAGCGCGGCCCAGCGCGTCCTCGGACTCGGCGACCTGCGTGGAGTTGGTCTCCAGCAACGCCGCCAGCTTCGCCGCCTGCTCCCGCGCGGTCGTGATGCTCTCGCGCACGCCCTTGAGGTCCTCGCGCATCTTCTTGCGCGACTTCTCCAACGACGTCAGCTGCTCGCTGATCTCCTTGGCCTCGCCGCCGACCGCGTCGGTCAGTTCGGCGAGCGTTCCGGCCTGGGCCGCGTAGTCGACGCACCGGCTGTCGGCGTCGATCTCGGCGGTCTGCCGGTCGGCGACGGCCTCGTGGTAGCGGTGCGAGGCGTCGGTGAGGTCGGAAATCGTGCCCTGACAACGCCTCTTGACCGCGTCACCGAGCAGGTCGGCCGTGCGCTGGGCCTCGGAGGCCGCGGCCTGGGCGGCACGCAACGCCTCCGTGTCGGACGACAGGTCGGCGTCACCGGCCTGCCGGGTCAGCTCCGACCGCGCGGCTTCGAGCCGGGAGTTGGCGTTCTCCAACGCTTCCCGCAGTTCGAACGTGCGTTGCTGCGAACGGGCGGCGGACTCGTCGGCGGCCTGGACGCGGCTGTGCTTCGCGATCAGCTCGCCGTCGGCGGGGAACGCCGCGAGGTGCGCCTCCCAGGTGGCGACGTGCTCGTGGGCGCGGGCGAGTTCGTCCTCGGCGGTGCCGAGCTGGTCGCGCAGGTCGGCCAGTTCCTCTTCCAGGGCACCGATTCGACGGCCGCGCGCGGCCTGCCGGGCACCCGCGCCGATGAACTCGGCCTCCGGCTTGGTCCAGCGGCCGGTCAGCACGCCCGTGCGCCAGTCGCCGGTGGTCGTCATGTCGTCCAGCGACACCGCGCGCAGCAGGTCCGCGACGAACTCCTCGGGCACCGGCGAACCCTCGACCGCGGGCACCAGGTAGTCGGCGAGCGACCGCCCGTCCGCCGCCGGTCGCGGTACGGCCAGGACGTCCTCCAACGAGGCGTCGGCCGTGCTCACCCAGGCGTCCAGCAGTCCGCTCGCCTGCAACGCCGCTTCGAGCCCGGCGCGTTCGTCGTCGGTCAGCGACGGCACGAAGTCGACCAGCCGGTAGAACGGTGCTCCCACCGCCACATCACGGGTCGCGGACGTGTACTGACCCGGCACCGGCACGCGCTCGTTGCCCGACCGCAGGCCGACGAGTTCCTCGTCCAGCGTGTCGAGGCGGGCACGCAGGTCCGCGCGTTGCTGGGTGAACGCGTGCGCGGCGTCGCGGGCCGCCTGCACGAGCGGTCCCGCCCACTCGCGGGCGGTGGTGCTCAACGTCTTCGCGGCGGCCGGGTCGGCGGTCTGCGGCAGCGTCAGCGCACCGGCGGGGCGATCGTCGAGCAGCGGGCCGCTCGTCGTCCACACCTCGACCTGCTCCAGCCAGGCCTGCACGACCTCGGCCAGCTCCTGCATCTCCTGGTTGCGCATCGACGTCGACTCGGTCGCGCCGAGCTGGGCGTCGCGGGCCTTCTGCCGCAACGACTCCACCTCGCGGTGCTGCGCGTCCAGGGCGAGTGCCTGCTCGTGCAACGCCAGCGCGAGCGCACCTCGTTGGCGTGCCAGGGAAGCGATGCCGGAGGTCTGGTCGATCACGGACGACAGCGAGGCCAGCACGTCCTCGGTCGCGGCGGCGGGCGGCACCCGGCGTTCGATCGGCAGCGGCCCGGCCTCGGGATCGGGCTTGGCGCGCACCGAGTCCGTGGTCACCGTGGCCTCGGCGGCCGGGACCTGCGGCACGTCCGGCGCCAAGTCGGCGTCCATGCCCGCCAGCCGCAGGTTCTCCCGCAACGGGTCGCTCAACGCGTCCGCGGCCTGGAGGTCCTCGGCGAGCCTGCGCAGCAACCGCAGCACGTTGTCGACGGCCGCGTCCTCCTGCGCGCGCTGGCGGTGCGCGGTCTCGAGCGCGGCGACGGCCGAGGAACGCTTCTCCGCCACCAGGTTCTCGCGCGTCTTGAGGTCCTGGAGGTCGCGGAACGCGGGCAGCTCCTTCAGCGCCGCGATGGTCTCCTCTGCCTGCTGCTCGCCGGTCTCCATGTCGGTGAGCGCCTGCTCGGACGCCGAGCGCTCCATCCGCGTGAGGTCGAGCTCCTGGCTGAGCTTCGCCTGCTCACGCCGCAGCTTCGTCACCGACTTCTCGGCGGCCTCCAGCCGTTCGGAGGCGCTTCGCAGCCCTCCGAACGCGTAGTCGCTGTAGGTCTTGAGGAACGTCGTCAGCGCACTGTCCGCAGAGGACAGCCGGACGATGTTCTCGCGGATCGACTCCAGGTCGTCGAACGACGTCGCGAGCTGCTCGACCATCGCCTGGTCCAGCGGCGGCAGGGCGTCGGACAGGATCTGTTCGAGCTGGCCTTCGAGGACCTTCAGGCCGACGTCCGGGTTGCGCAGCGTCCGCTGGAGGTGCAGCAGGTCGCCGTACCGCGCGGCGGGCACGCCGTAGACGGTCTCGGCGATCTTCGCGCGGAACGCCGGTTCCTCGAACATGCAGTCCGCGCCGATGAGGTCGCGCAGCTGGGCCGGGCCGTGCGGGACGCGTTCCGGGCCCGCCAGCTGGAGTTCCGTGCCGACGCGCATGGGCGTGACGAACCGCCACGAGTCCGTGATGGCCTGCGAGGTCTTGGACGCCTTCACGCCGAGCCCGCACGTCAGGTACTCGTTGCCGCTGTGGTCAGCGGCCTCGCGGATCAGCTCGACCCACGCGTAGCCGATGCGGTTCGGGCCGCCGTCGTAGTCGTCGAGCATCAGGCGGCGCAGGCTGACGGTGTCGAAGCCCTTCGAGCCGAGCTGGCGCAGGTCGCCGTCGAGGCACAGCGGGAGCAGCAGCTCCAGCGTGCGGGACTTGCCGGAACCGTTGGTGCCCTGGAAGATCGCGCGGCCACCGGAGAAGTCGAACGTCTGCTCGGTGTACTGCCAGATGTTGACCACGCCGCCGCGGTGCAGCCGCCACCTGCTCATGAAACGTTCTCCTCGTCGAACAGGGACCAGCTCGGTACTTCTTGCACCACAACGGGTTCGGGTTGCTCACGTTCGCGTTCCGGGTCGCCGTCGGGCGAGGGCAGCCAGCGGTGCGCCGCCGCGCTGACCGACCACGCGCCGTCGTCCAGCCGCACGGCCAATCCCATGCGCCGCAACAGCTCCGTCACCTCGGCGACCAGCCGGTCGAGGTCGTCGGTGAACTGCTTCGACCACGCCGCAGGATAGTCCTCGACCAGACCGGCGCAGACCTCGCGCAGCCGTTCGACCGTGACGACGTGCCGGGTGGGTGCGTCCTCGTCCTCGCTGCCCAGCAGGTCGGGCAACGCCAGCAGCGTGATGCGCGCGACCGTCGAGACGCCCGGGAACGACAGGTCCGTCAGGAAGTCCTCGGGGTCGGCGGCCAGCACGCCCTCGACGCGGCACTCGGTGTGCAGGCCGAAAGCCTGCTCCAGCAACGCCGTCTCCTTGCGCTGGTTGCGCCGCAGCCACTCCGCCTGCTCGTCCGGCAGGTCCGCGTACAGCACCAGCGGCGTCTCGACGAGCCTGCGCCGCACGGCGTGCTCGATCCCGCGCGGGCCGGGGCGTGCCGCGAGTTCGACCAGGTGGGCCGGGGACGTCGCCTCGCCGACCGGGCCGGTGACGAGCTGGCCCAGCAGGTCGGTGTCGATCGTGATCAGCGCTTCCTGCGGCAGCACGTCCTGCGCGACCGAACCCTCGGTCTCGTGCAGCACGCCCAGCGACACGAGGTGCCGCAGCGCGGCCGTGAGCGCCCGCCGTTCGCCGATGTCGTCCGGTGCGTCGATGCCCGTTTCCGCTGCGGCGGAACGGATGTCGGCCACCAGCCTGCTGAGCAACGTCTGGCGGCCGATGCCGGTCAGCACCGCGAGCGTGAGCGCCAGGTAGGCGTAGCCGCGCGGGGACATGCTGAGCACACCACGCGTGTCGTCGTTGCCGGGCCCGGACTTGTAGAGGCGTGCGAACCGGCGTTCCACGACCAGCCGGTAGCCGAGCAGGCCCGCGAACAGGTCCTGGAGCACCGCGCGGTGCCGGTAGACGAGGCTGAGCAGTTCGCCGTCGGGGCCTTCGCTGCGCAGCAACGGGCGGCGCAGCAACGTGCGCGCGCACCGCACGACGTTGGCGGCGTCGATGTCGGAGAGGTTGTCCAAGTGGTTCATCGTTTCAGGGCCACCGTCGCGTCGTGGAGCGTGAGCGTCCCGGCGGCGGAGCGGATCTGCGTCGTGGTGCCGTGGGCGATCTCGAGTTTGAGGCCGCGCACCGGGTCGCTGGCCGACCCGCTGTCGTTCGGCGAGTCGCGCTGGGCCATCGCGAGCGTCAGCAGCTCGCAGAACACCTCCAGCGCGCCGTGCGTGAGCGTGGTGTTCTCCAGGTTCCCGGCGGCCTGGGTGAGCTCGGCGACGTGCCGGGCGCGGATCTCGTCGGCCTCGCGCGCCTCGGCCAGCAGCGACTGCTCGGTCATCGGGTCGTCGAGGATCCTGGACGGCCTGCCGCGCCCGCCCCGGTCGCCTCTCGTGCGGACGGACACGGTCACGTCGCAGACCGGGCCGTCGCGCCACGGCGTGCGTTCGTTGTCCGAGTCGTGCTCGGGGGCGGGGGAGAGGTGCCGTGCGCTGTAGAGCCCGAACGCCGAGGCGTAGATCTCGTGCGCCTCTTCGCGGGTCGAGTTCTGGAACCAGCTCGCGAGCTTGAGGAGTTCGGCCCGGCGTCCCGGCAGCAGGCCACCGCCGGACGTCGCGCGCTTCACGCTGGCGAGCAGGCTGCCGATGGCGCGGGCGGTTGCTTCTCTGAGAGCCGTGACCTGGCTCGGACGGCCCGGCCGGTCGACGAACCAGTCGGTCAGCTCCTGCCAGTCCTCCGGGGTGCGGCCGCGGGCGCGTTCGACGTTCTGGCCGAGGTCGGTGCCGAGGAGGCGGACGAGTTCGCTGCGTGCCTTGGTGAGTCCGGCCAGGGCTTCCGCGATCGGGGGCGTGTACTTGAGGACGTCCTCGACGACCCGCTGGATGTACTCGACCAGCAGGTTGCGGAAGCCCGCGATCTCCTCGGGTGCCAGGTGGTTCCTGGTGACGACCTGGCCGAGGTAGGCGTAGAAGTCGCGGACCGTCGCCGCGAGTTCGGCGTGCTGGAGGAACAGCGTGGTGACGCGTTCGGCCAGCAGTTCCTTGGTCTTGTCGCCCTCGTTCAGCAGGGCGACGCTGAGAGATCCACCCAGCTCGTTGAGGCCGCGTTCGATGGCGGGGAGGAGTTCGCGGGACACCTCGCGGGCGCCCTCCGGGACTCTGAGCAGCTCGTCGACGTCGCGCTGGACGCGGACCGCGAGCTTGGAGACCTGGTAGCGGACGCTGCCGTGCTGGAACTCGGCGATGCTGGCCGCGACGACCTCGCGCCGGCCCTGGACGAGGTTGCCCCACTCGACCAGCTGCTTGAGGCGGTTGATGACGTTCTCGATGCGGCTCTCGCCCTGCTCGACGCGGCCCTCGCGCTCCTGCCCGGCCAGTGCTCCGGCGACCTCGCCTGCGGAGAGATCCGCGAGCAACGTGGAGGTGAACAGCCGCATGATCGCCAGGTACGTGCGCTGGTGATCGCGCGCGTCCAGGTAGGCGTACAACTTCAGCCGCTTGTGCTCCACGACCGGCCACCCTAATGCGCGCGCAGGTGTGATGCGGCGCTACCGTGCCTTCGACGAGCTGGGGAGGATGCCGTGGGCGCGGGTCGCGCGTTGGGGTTGTTGCTGGGCGTGGCGGCGGACGCGGTCTTCGGTGATCCACGCCGATTTCACCCGGTAGCGGCATTCGGGTCGACCGCCGCGGCGGTCGAGAAGAAGCTCTACGGCGACTCGGAGGCCGCCGGAGTGATCCACTCCGCCGTCCTCGTGGGCGGCACCGTGGCGCTCGGCGTGGCCGTCGAACGGGCCGCGCGCCGCCACTGGCTCGCCCAGGCGTTGACGACCGGCCTGGCCACCTGGGTGGTGCTCGGCGGCAACTCGCTCGCCACCGAGGGCACGTCGATGGGCCGCGAACTGGCCGACGGCGACCTGGACGCGGCCCGGGACCGCTTGCCCTCGCTCTGCGGCCGCGACCCTTCCCGGCTCGACACGCTGGGCCTGGCCCGCGCGACCGTCGAGTCCGTCGCCGAGAACACCTCGGACGCCGTCGTGGCGCCGCTGTTCTGGGGAGCCGTCGCCGGCGTCCCCGGGCTCCTGGGCTACCGCGCCGCCAACACCCTGGACGCGATGGTGGGCCACAAGTCGCCGCGCTACCTGCGCTTCGGCTGGGCGTCGGCTCGTCTCGACGACGTGCTGAACCTGTTGCCGTCGCGGCTCGCGGCGTTGCTGACGGTCGGCGGTGCCCCGGTCGTCGGCGGCTCGGCCTCGCAGGCGCTGGAGACCTGGCGCCGCGACGCGTCAGCCCACCCGTCGCCCAACGCGGGCCAGGTGGAGGCGGCGTTCGCCGGAGCGCTGGAGATCAGGCTCGGCGGCCGCACGGTCTACGCGCACGGCGTCGAGGAACGCCCGGTGCTCGGCCACGGCCGCAACCCGGACTCAGGTCACGTGACGCGAGCCGTGGAGCTGTCCCGCGTCGTCGGCTTCGGCGCGGGGTTCGTCAGCGCCTTCATCGCTCTCTTCCGCAAGTAGCTCGGCGATCGACTTCTTCTTCGTCCGGCCCTCGTACAGCACGCCACCAGGCCGTGCCTCGCGGATCGTGAAGTAGAGCCACCCGCCGACCGCCATCACGCCGAACGCGATCCACTGCAGCGCGTAGGAGAAGAACGGCCCGGACTCGAGCCTGGGCAGCGGCAACGTGTCGAGCGCACCCGGCTGGTTCTCGATCAGCTGGTAGTAGCCGGGCTCGATGCCCGCGCCGACCGCGTTGTTGTTGATCGAGTAGATCTGCTTGCGGCCGTCCTGCTCGAACGCGGGCTGGTCGTTCGACTCGTTCGGCCGCGCGAGCCCGATGAGCGTGACCTCGCCCGTGGGCGGCGCGTCGAAGTTCGGCGGCTTGATGCCGTTGATCGGCCGCACGTACCCGCGGTCGATCAGGATCTTGTGGCCCGTCGTGGTCTCGAACGGCGTGATGACCTCGAACGCCGCCTCGCCCTGGACGGTCCGCAGTCGGGCGAGAGCTTCCAGCTCCGGCACGTAGCGGCCCTTGATCTCGACCTTCTGCCACTCGTCGTGCTGGGCCCCGAACTGCGCGGGGTCGCTCTTCAGCGACTTGGTGATGGCGGAGTTCTGCTCTTGCCGTTCGTCGTTGCGGCCGAACTGCCACGGCGACAGGAAGTAGATGCAGGCACCCGCGAACACCCAGACGGCCAGGGTCAGCGCCAGCCAGCCCGGCTTGAGGAGGAACTTGAACCGCACGACCTCACGGTAGTTGACCGGTCAGAGCGCCCTGAGTGCGGCCACTGACTGCACCAGTCCGCAGCGCTCGAGCGAGGCGAGCACGTCCTCGACCGTGCCGGGCGGATTGCGCCACGAGTTCGCGATCTGCTGAACGCAACTCCAGACGACTTTGGCGTCGAGTCCGATCTGGTCGATGACGAAGTCGTCCGCGTCCTTGGCTTCGACGTCCCATTCGCCCAGCGACTCCGCTGGGAAGTCCTTGAGGTTGTCGGTGACGATCACCTGCGCACGTGCCCTGATCGCCGCCGCCAGCACGTGATGGTCGTCCGGATCCGGCAGGTCCAGCGCGGGTATCAGTCGCTCATAGCCCGTGACCAGGCAATCCCTGACCGCGGTGAGCATCAGGGATCGGGTGCGCTGGAGCTGCTGCTCGGAGAGGTCCGGCCGGTTCTTCCTGATGTTGCGGAAGACCTCGTCGAGGATCTGATCGGTCCACTTGGCCTGGACGAGACCCGCTGCGGCGATGCGGATCAGCAGGTCTCGCAAAGTGCTCGGATACAGAACGTTGGCGTCGTAGACGACGACGAAACTCACTCAGGCCATGCCCATCTCTTGCGTGAGCGCGGACAACTCGTCGGCGGCGCGGCGCCGACGTTGGTCGTCGTTGCGCATGTACTCCACCAGCGACGCGGCCTTGATGCGGCGGTGCTTGCCGACCTTGCGGTACTCGATCTCGCCGGCTTCCAGCAGACCGATCAGGTACGGGCGTGACACGTTCAACAGGTCTGCGGCCTGTTGCGTGGTCAACTCGGCGTCGGCGGGCACGACGGACACGCCGTGGCCTGCGGCCATGTAGGCGAGGATCTGGGCGAAGAGCTCGACTGCAGCGCGTGGCAGGACCAGGACGTCGTCGTTCTCCTCGACCCGGACGCGGACGTCGCCCTCCTCGTCGAGGTGATCGTGCAGGTACGCCTTGACCCTGTTCAGCGCGGCGTGAGCGGTGACGACGTCCTCGGCATCAGGCTGCACGGCTCGCAATGCTGCGGAACTCATCGGTTTCCTCCTTCCCTCCAGTCGAAGTATCCGCAGTATTCGAAACAAACGCAACGCGCGATCGGGTGAGCCGGACCTCGTGGAACTGGGTCACGACCGCAGAGCCGCGCGAGCTGCGGCCTCGGCCTGCGTGTGATACCCGCCGCCGAACAGCACCGCGTGCACGAGCAGCGGGAACAGTTGGTGCAACGGCACGCGCGCCTCCCACCCATCGGCCAGCGGCGCCACCTCCCGGTACGCACCCAGCACGTGGTCGAGGAACGGACACCCGAACAGCTGGAGCATCGCGAGATCGCTCTCCCGATGCCTGCCGTGCGCCGCCGGGTCGATCAGCCACACCTGCCCGTCCGCGCCCCACAGGACGTTGCCGGCCCACAGGTCGCCGTGCAGCCGAGAAGGCGGTTCCGCAGGACCGGCCAACGAGTCGATCCGCGCACACACCTCGCTCACGTCAACGCCCGCCTGATGCGCGTACGGCGCGATGCGGTGTGACGCGAACCACGACGGCCACTCGGCAGCAGGCTCGTTCACCATCGCCGCCATCCCGATGGTCGCCTCACGCGGCCCACCGGGAGGCGGTGACCCGAAAGCCTCGGCCCCAGCGAGGTGCAAGGCAGCAAGACGGCGCCCGAAGGTCACGGCCGCCTGAAGATTCGGCGGGCCGTGCGGGATCTCGTCCATCACCAACCGACCGCCGAGAGCGCTGTGCACGACCGGCACCGGCGGCCCGCCGTCGACGCGCAACCACCGCAGCCCGGCCGCCTCGGCAGCAGTGGCCGACGGCGTCCCCACCTTCGTCCTCAGAGCCGCTCGCGCACCCACGCGATCAACCCCGGCATCGCCGCCTCGGTCATCGAGAGCACCTCGTCGAACCCGGCCGCGTCGCCGTAGTACGGGTCCGGCACGTCCACCCCGTCGGCGTCCGGATCGAACGAACGGAGCAGTCGCACGCGGTCCGGCTCGACCATCTGGCGCAACGCACGCGCGTGACCGGAGTCCAGGGCCACCAACAGGTCCGCGTCGAGGTGGGCCGGGCCCACCTGCGCGGCCACGTGGTCGGTGGGATAGCCGTTGTCGGCCAACGTCTTCAGGGCGCGCGGATCGGCGGGGTCGCCGACGTGCCAGCCGCCGGTGCCGGCGCTCGACACCTCGACGTGGTCGGAAAGGCCTTCGCGGGCCAGCCATTCCCGGAACACCAGGGCGGCGACAGGTGACCGACAGATGTTGCCGGTGCAGACGAACGAGACGTGCATGTCTTGCAGCCTATGGGATTTGGTTGCGCACAGCGGGTAACAGGTGCACCGTTCCCGACGTCGCGGGCGTGCTGCACCAGTAGGCTCAAGGACACGATGCAGGCAGCCGGCCTCTACTGGGGAGACGACGGCGCAGAGCCTGGCCGCCCGCCGAGAAGATCGGCGAGTGAGCACCGCCGCACGGTAACGCTCAACCGTTGTCGCAAGATGTACGGACAAACGACATGGAGGCCGCCCATGCAGACAGGTACCGACGTGCCCCCGCAACGGGAGATCATCGGGTGCACCGACGCCCTCGGGCGCCGTCGTGCGTTCGAGGTGTACCTCAACGAGAAGGGTCGCGTCTGCTTCCGCACCCCGCCCGGTGAGTCCGCGCAGCTCGACGCCTTCCAGCTGGACGAGCTGATCAGCCACCTCACCGAGCTCCGCCGCTACATGCAGTGACGTGCCGGTCTGAGCCCATCGCTTACCATTTCCGGCGATGACCAGCCCAGACCTGCGCCACCACGGTGACGTCGACGCCGCACCCGGCCTCGCCGACTTCGCCGTCAACGTGCGGGTGCCGCACCCGCCCGATTGGCTGCGCGAACGGCTGGCCGCGGCGCTCGACGAGCTCGGGCGTTACCCCTCGCACCTGGCTGAACTGCGCGCTCGTGAGGCCGTCGCACGCCGTCACGGGCGCTCGCCGGACGAGGTTCTGCTCCTCAACGGTGCCGCCGAGGGCTTCGCGTTGCTGCCGAAGCTCGCGCCGCGCCGTGCCGCGATCGTCCACCCCGGCTTCACCGAGCCGGAGGTGGCTTTTCGCGATGCCGGAATTCCGGTGGACCACGTGCTGCTCGACGGCGACTTCCGGCTGCCGGAGCACGTCCGGTCCGACGCCGACCTGACCGTCATCGGCAACCCCACGAACCCCACCTCCGTGCTGCACGAGGCGCGCCGGATCAAGGCGCTGCCGGGCCGGCTGGTCGTCGACGAGGCGTTCATGGACGCCGTTCCCGGCGAACCCGAGTCGCTCGCGCACGACCCGGACGTGCTGGTGCTGCGCAGCCTCACCAAGACCTGGGGCCTCGCGGGCCTGCGGGCCGGGTACCTCCTGGGCGACCCCGAGACCCTCGCGCGGCTCGCGCACGGTAGGCCGCACTGGCCGGTGGGCAGTCTCACCCTCGAAGCGATCACCGCGTGCTGCGAACCGGAGGCGCTCGCGCAGTCGGCGGAGTTCGCGCGGCAGCAACAGCAGTACGCCCAGCACGCCTTGGAGCAGCTCCAAGACCTCGTCGTCGTTGCCCCGAACGGGCCGTTCCTGCTGCTCAGGGCGCCCAGGGGCACGCGGCAGGCGTTGCGGGACAAGGGGATCGCGGTCCGCCGCTGCGACACGTTCCCCGGACTGGACGACACTTACGTGCGCGTCGCGATCCGGCCGCCGGAGGAGTTCGCGGTGTTCGTGGACGCGCTGCGGGTAGTGATGGAGGAACTGGTGTGAAGCTCGCCGACGTGATCGCGGTCCTGGAGTCCGCGTATCCGCCGAAGACCGCGGAGAAGTGGGACGCGGTAGGCCTGGTCTGCGGTGATCCCGGCGAGGAGGTCAGCAGGATCCTCGTCTGCGTCGACCCCACCGCGTCCACTGTGGACGAAGCGGTCGAAACGGGCGCGCAGCTGCTGATCGCCCACCACCCGCTGCTGCTGCGCGGCGTCAACGGCGTTCCGGCCGACGACCCCAAGGGTGCGTTGGTGCACAAGCTGATCCGGAACAGTGCGGCGCTGTATTGCGCGCACACCAACGCCGACGCGGCCCTCAACGGCGTCTCGGACGCCCTCGCGAAGGCCATCGGCCTCGAGATCACCGGCCCGCTCGACCCCGCGGAGGCGCCCGGCACCGGCATCGGCCGCGTCGGCACCCTGCCGGAGCCCGAGCCGTTGAAGGTCTTCGCCCAGCGCGTCGCGAACGCCCTGCCCGCCACGGTCCAGGGCGTGCGCGCGGCGGGCGACCCGGAACGCCTGGTCAGCAGGGTCGCGGTGTGCGGCGGCGCGGGCGACAGCTACCTCGGCGCGGTCAGGGACCTGGGCGTCGACGCCTACGTCACGGCCGACCTGAGGCACCACCCGGCGTCGGAGCACCTGGAGTCCGGCGGCCCCGCGCTGGTGGACGTCGCGCACTGGGCCAGCGAGTGGCCGTGGTGCGAGCAGGCGGCGGAGATCCTGCGGCAGGCCTTCGGCGGTAGGGTCGACGTACTCGTCTCCACTCGCCGGACCGATCCGTGGACCGTCGGTGCCACGAGCCCATCAGCAGGAGGACATGCGTGAAAGCCGACCCAGCAGTGCAGCGCAGGCTGCTCGACCTCGCCGGGGTCGACGCCGAACTGTCGCGTGTCACCCACCGTCGCCGCACGCTGCCGGAGATCGCCGAGATCGCCGAGGCCGAGCAGCTGTCGCGCACCAAGCAGGACGCGCTGGTGGCCGTCGAGACGACGCTGGGCGACCTCGACCGCGACGTGAAGCGCCAGGAGACCGAGATCGACCAGGTCCGCGCCCGCGAGGAGCGCGACCGCAAGCTGATGCAGTCGGGTTCGGTCGGCGCGAAGCAGCTCACCGACCTCGAGCACGAACTGGCGACCCTGCAGCGCCGCCAGGGCATCCTCGAGGACGACCTGCTGGAGCTGATGGAACGCCGCGAGGCCGTCGAGGCGGACGTCTCGTTCGCCCGCGTCGAACTCGACAAGGCGGGGGAGACCCTGGCGGCCGCCACCAGCCGCCGCGACGAGGCGCTGGCCGACCTCGAGGCCGTCGAGACCCGCCGCACCGCCGACCGCGCGGTCATGGCCAAGGGCTTCCCGGACGACCTGCTGAAGGCGTACGACCGCCAGCGCGAGCAGCGCGGCATCGGCGCGGCCCTCATCCAGTCCCGCCGCTGCGGCGCGTGCCGGATCGAGCTGGACCGCAGCGCCGTGGCGAAGGTCAGGGACGCGGCCGCGGACGAGGTCGTGCGCTGCGAGGAGTGCGGCGCGATCCTGGTCCGCACCACGGAATCGGGCCTGTAACCCAGGAGCACGAAGAAGGGGGCTGCCCAGGCGGGCGGCCCCCTTCTCGTTTCAGCGCGGTGCTACTTCAGCCCAGTGCTACTTCTCGGGCAGCTTGTGCTCGGTCGCGTTGGCGGGAACCTTTCTGCTGGACTTCTCCAGCGAGGTCGCCGCGTCCGAGGACATGGCGAGGTTCGGCTCCGAGGCGTACGGCGGCGCCTCGGCCAGGATGTAGTTCCCGTTGCCGGTGTCAGCGAAGATCCGCTGCTCGCTGTTCGCGCCGGCGGCGAACGACACGTCGTACTGCGAGTCCGAGGCGATGTAGTGCCACACCCGCCAGGTCGTGGAACCCGGCGCGGTCTGGCCACCGCGGTGGATCCCGCCGTTGGTGTCGCGCGCCACGACCTCGACGATGTTGAACTTGTTCAGCAACGCCTCGGGGGAGCCGGTGAACTGCACGGCACCACTGATGTTCGTCCAGCCGGCGAAGCCCGACGCGCCTTCCTTCTGCGTGTAGAGCTTGTTGTCGTTGGCGCGGACCACCAGCTGGACCTTGCCGTCGGCGAACACGACCGCGGCAGGAGCGCCGGCGGCGGTGATGCCGGAGGCGACCCGGTGCGGGCTCAGCGCGCCGTTGACGAACTTCTTGACCGCGACCACGTTGGTGACGCTCGTGTAGGCGATCTCGAAGCCGTCACCGGACGGCACGATCGTCATCTCGCCGGACATGTTGTAGGTGTCGGGCGCGGTGGCCTGACGCCACGGCTTGAACTCGCCGTTGATCCCGAACTGCTCCGCGAACCACAGCTTGTTGTTGCCGTCGAGTGCGAACGCCGTGAGCAGCTTGTTGTTACCTCGCACCAGGATCGGCGAAGTGTTGAGCGCGCCCTTGACGTCCTTCTGCGACCACACGAACGTGCCCGAGTTGGGCGCCGGTTCGACGAAGGCCTTCGTCTGGGCGTTGGTGCCGCGCGCCATCACGACGATCTTGTTGTCCTCCTGCTGGGCGAGCGTCGCCCGGCCGGTGTACCCGGTGCTGGACAAGGGATTGACCGTGAGCCACTCGCTGTTCGACACCTGCTGGTAGTAGTTCTTCACCGAGCCGTTCTCGTCCGCGAAGGCGATCTCGAACCGCGACTTGTGCGCGTTGTAGATCATCTCGGCCTTGTCGACTCCCGGGGCGGGCGTCTGCGGAGGCGTGATCTTCTCGGGGTTCTTCAGCTTGCACGCGTCGACGTCGATCATCATCTGCTGGAGACCTTCCCACCAGATGATGTATTCCTTCCACGTGTTCTCCGCGCCGTTCGTGAAGCTCTTCGTGGCGTTGTCGAAGCGGTACCACCAGGTGTCCGGACCGGCGTGCCCGATGACGATGTCGGCGCCGGGCGAGAGGATCTGCGTGTAGCCGTTCCAGCCGGTGCCCACGTTGCGCCCGTACTCGATCCACCGCTTGTTCTTGTAGTCGTAGTGGAAGCGGAACAGCGTGCCGTCACCGATGTTCGGGTCGCGGGCGTAGAGCACGCCGTCACCCGCGGCGAAGACCTGGTCGTACTTGCCCCAGCCGTCGTCGATGACCTCCTGGGTCCAGGTCACGGCCCCGGTCCCGGGCGCTTCGGTGTAGGTGCTGTGCTGGAGCTGGCCGTTGGCGAGCGCGGCGTAGAAGTGGTTGTTGGTGTCGACCGTGATCCGGTTGATGTACCGGGGATCGGTCCAGCCGGTCCACCCGGTCGCGATCTCCTTGCTGACGCCGCCGTTGTCCCAGCCGACACCCTCGATCCAGCGGTGCCGCGCGACCTTGCCGTCCGCGAGGATCAGGTACTTGTAACCGTCGGGACCGGCGATGAACCGCATGTTGTTCCAGCCGTTGCCGATCCGGCCGGTGGAGTGGTCCCACGCGGTCAGGCCGCTCTCGGGCTCCAGGTACTTCTTCAGGTAGAGACCGGCGTCAGGGCTCGAGCCCCACATGTTCGCGTCCTGCTTGCACACCACGTCGGACGCGATCGGCTTGATGCTGCACGTGTCGACCGCCGGGGCGATCTCGTCGACGTCGCCCCACGTGCTGATCTTCTGCTTCCACTCGCCGGAGCCACCGCGCTCGGAGCGGCCGGTCGGGTTCTCGGCGCTCTCGGGAATCCAGCGGTACCACCAGGTCTCGCCACCGGGGAAGGTGCCGTAGATGATGTCGCCGCCGGGCGAGGTGATCTGCTTGTAGCCGTTCCAGCCCCAGCCGATGTTCTTCTCGCGCTGGGTGAACGTGCCGGAGGCGTCGTCGTACTGGTAGCGGTAGAGCGTGCCGCCCTGGACCGCGGGGTCACGCGCGTAGAGGACGCCCGCGCCGGCCGCGAAGACCACGTCGTACTTGCCCCAGCCCGCCTCGATGACCTTGGTCGCCATCTGGCCGGTGGTCTCGTTGTACTTGTGCTGCTTCAGGCTTCCGCTGTCGTCCACTGTGTACAGCGTGTTGGTGCTGTCCACGGTGAACCGGTTGCGGAACTGGGGGAGGTTCCAGCCACCCCAGCCGGTCGCGATCAGCTTGCTGATGCCGTTGTCGGCCCAGCCCACGCCGTCGATCCACCGGTGGCGGCGGAGTTCGCCGTTGTCCAAAGTGAACCAGATGTACCCGTCGGGACCGGCGGAGAAGTGGAAGTCCCAGCCCCAGCCGATGCCCTGGTCCGTCCACTGGTTGTACCCGGCGGACGGCTCGTTGGTCGTGCGCAGGTTCAGGCCGGGGCTGTTGTTCATGCTCACGAACACGTTGCCCGTGGGCTTGCAGAAGATCGTGTCGACGGCGTGGGCGACGTTGGCCCCGCTCATGAGGACCGGCAGGCCGGCGATCCCCACGGCGGCGGCGAGAAGCACCCGCGTCCAGCGTCTCCACGACCCGCGCTCGGGTCTGGTCATGGCTGTTGGTCCCCCAATTCCGGACATGCCAAAGCACGCGCTCGTCGCGCGGCAGGTAGCAGTGGACATCCCCCAGAGGATGCTGACGGAACGCTTTGTAGCAGACGAAATCCCCGGAAGGGAATCCTGCGGACGAACCTCTCATCAGACGTTCTTCGTTACACAAGGTGACCAGACGCACATCCCTTGTAAAGACGGCGTTTAGCGTCTTATGCTCCGGTCCGCCTGCATCTGGGGGCCTCACTTCCTGGGGGAAGATCACTATGACCGGCCGGAGAGCCGGGCGCTTCCGCGCGCCCAAGTACCTGGTTCCTGTCCTTGGACTGTTGCTCACCGTGACACTCGTCATCGGGATCGGCGGGCCGGGCATCACGTCGTTGCTGCCGTGGTTCACCGACGCCGGTCGAGAGCTCGCCGAGCAGCTCGACAGGGCCCGCGGGCTCGCCGCCCAGCAGGACGGCGGCACCGCGGACGGTCTTTCCTCCGAGAGCGACAGCCGTGAGGGCAACCTCGGCCTGCCGGTCTCCGAGATGGCCAAGTACCCGCGGCCGAAGTTCGGCACGCCGGGTCAGGGGGTCCGCAACGCCGCGAAGGTGGAGCAGGGCCCCAGCAACGTGACCGGGTTCGACTCGAAGACGAGCGTCCCGGATTCGCGTGCGCGTAATGAGACGACGTACCGCAACACCGACGGCACGCGGACCACGGAGTTCAGCGACACGCCGCTCAACTACCGCAAGGCCGACGGCACCTGGGCGCCGATCGATCCGTCTCTGTTGGCGGAGAACGGTTCGTGGCGCAACAAGGCCGACGGTGTCTCCGTGCAGCTCGCGGGCAAGGCGGACGCCCCGGCGCTCGTCACGATCAAGCTCGACGACGCGCACGAGTTCGCCTACGGCTTCGCGGGCGCCCGTGGCAGCGCGGGTGTCCAAACGGGCACGACCGTCACCTACCCCGGCGTGGCCGACCACGCCGACCTGCGCGTCGAGTCGGTTCCCGGTGGTGCCAAGGAGATCCTGGTCCTGAAGGACCGGGCTGCGGCGCGGTCGTGGGACTTCCCGTTGCGCCTCAAGGGTTTGACGGCGAAGGTCGTGGACGGCTCCGTCGTGCTGTCCGATGGGACGGGCCGCGAACGGCTGACCATCCCGCCCGGCTTCATGACCGATTCCGCGCCTCGCGTCGAGGACGTCGTTCCGGCGCAGTCGTTCGGGGTGAAGTACGAGATCACCGACGGTGGCCGCACGCTGCGGGTGTCGCTCGACTCGGCGTGGCTGGACGACCCGGCGCGGGTGTACCCGGTGCTGGTCGACCCGACGGTGTTCGAGGGCAGGCCGGAGGCCCGGCAGATCGGGCAGAACGCGGTGCCCGGCGAGCTGACCATCGGCTCCGGCAAGACGGCGCTGCTGCGGTTCGGCGCGGTGAGCACGACCCTGCGCAACCACAAGATCTTCGGCGCACAGCTCCAGCTGGTGAACTTCGACTCGGCGACGTGCCGTCCGCAGCCGATGGTGGTGCGGTCGGTGGCCGGCGACTTCAACGGTGGCGGTAACCAGGGTCCCGGGCTGGGCGGAGTGATCGGCGGCGGGTCGTTCTCGCACGGCTTCATGTCGGTCGGGCAGACGCGGTCGGCGTGTCCCGCCGCGCCCGAGCTGATCGACCTCGGCGTCGGCGGCGAGCAGCTGGTGCAGGGCTGGGCCAACGGCGGTGCGAACAACGGCATCGCGTTGCAGGCGCAGAACCAGAGCAACGGCAGCCAGTGGAAGAAGATCGTCGGCGCGGGCACCGCGAACCCGCCGAAGCTGTTCGTGACGCACAGCCCGTACAACGCCGAGTACAAGATCGACCAGCCGATCCCGGACCCGCCGCTGACGAGCCAGCAGGGCGGCAAGATCAAGGTCAAGGTCCGCAACACCGGCGCGAACGCCTGGACCCCCGGCAACTACGACCTGGCGTACAAGGTCTTCAACGCCACCACGAACGAACTCGTCGCGGTGAAGTCCGCGGCCGGTCTGCCCGGCACGGTGAACCGCGGCGACGAGGTCACCCTCGAAGCGGCGATCGAGAAACTGCCGTACGGCAAGTACATCTTCGACTTCACCATGCGGCACGGGAACACGACGTTCACCGACGAGCAGGTGGCGCCGGGCCGGATCACGCTGGAGGTCTTCAACCTCCCGCCGGTCGTGACCGACCAGTACCCGCCGTCGGGCTGGAGCGTGGAAACGCTGCGCCCGCAGCTGTGGGCGAAGGCGGAGGACCACGAGAACGACAGCATCAGCTACAAGTTCCAGGTCTGCGAGCAGGACCAGGCCGGCAACGCCGTGGGCTGCTTCGACTCCGGCTTCATCAACCCGGCCTACTGGACGGTGCCGGAGGGCAAGCTGCGCTGGGACCGCGTCTACCTCTGGCACGTCGCGGCCAAGGACGGCAACAGCGAGAGCCCGTACACCGACTGGTCGAGGCTCTTCGCGTCGGTGCCGCAGCCCGAGGTCACCTCGCGGATGGGCAACGCGCCCTACACCGGCAACGGCCTCGGGTTCGACCCGATGGTCGGCAACTACACCACCGCGGCGATCGACGCCGCCGCCGCGACCGCGGGCCCCGAGCTCAACGTCGCCCGCACCTACAACAGCCTCGACCCGCGGGCGAAGCTGACGTTCGGCAGCGGCTGGTCGACCCGCTACGACATGCGGATCGTCGAGGACGGTGACGGCAGCGGCAACGTCGTGGTCACCTACCCCGACGGCCAGCAGGTCCGGTTCGGCAAGAACCCCGACGGGTCCTTCACCCCGCCGCCCGGTCGTGCCGCCACGCTCGTCAAGTCCACTTCGGACTGGAAGCTGGTCGACAAGGACCGCACCGTCTACGGCTTCACCACCTCCGGCCTGCTGGCGTCCATCAAGGACAGCGCCGCGCGGCTGGTCGAGCTGGAGTACAAGACCGAGAACGGCAAGCAGCTGCTGGACAAGGTCGTCAGCAGGACCAGCAACCGCTCGTTGTCCTTCGCCTGGAACGCCGACCAGACCCACGTCGAGTGGGTGCGCACCGAGCAGGTCGACGGCGCCAGGCTGGAGTGGAAGTACGTCTACGACGCCGACCAGTTGCGCGAGGTGTGCGACCCGACGGGGAAGTGCACGCGCTACAACTACGAGAAGGGGTCGCACTACCGCAGCACGGTGCTGGACTCCCGCCCCGACTCCTACTGGCGGCTGGGCGAGGCCGGCGGTGACGACGCGAACAGCCAGATCAGCATCAAGCTGAACAAGGACCTCGGCAAGTTCGTCGGCGTCGGCGCCCCGAACCAGAACCAGACCGGTGCGCTGACCGGCAGCGACGACCGCGCCGTGCGCCTCGGCGGCGGCAGCCACGTCGCGTTGCCGGACAAGCAGGTCAACAAGCACCGCGACCTCGCGATCGAGCTGTGGTTCAAGACGACCTCGGCCGGTCCGCTGGTCGGCTACCAGGACAAGGCGATCGGCGAGACGCCCGGTCGCGGTGTCCCGCTGCTCTACGTCGGTTCCGACGGCAAGCTGCGCGGCCAGTTCTGGCAGGGCGGGATCAACCCGATCACGTCGACCGGCACCGTGAACGACGACAAGTGGCACCACGTCGTGCTCTCGGGTTCCGTTGCCAGCCAGACGTTGTACCTCGACGGCAAGGTCGTCAACACGACGCCGCTCGACGGTCCGATCGACCACGCGCTGCTCCAGTTCGCGCAGGTCGGCGCGGCGAACTCGACGGGCTCGTGGCCGTCGATCGCCTCGGGCCGCACGTCGTTCGCGGGTCTCGTGGACGAGGTCGCGTTCTACGCGCGTCCGCTCGGCCTGAGCCAGGTCGCGGCCCACTACGCCGCGCAGGCGGCGGGTGACCAGATCACCGAGGTCACCATGCCGAGCAGCACGGACCGGGTGGCGGCGAAGATCAGCTACGACCACGTGCACGACCGCATGCGCGAGTACGTGGACAGCGACGGCGGCCGCTGGCAGCTCGGCGTGCCGACGGTGGGCGGCAACGAGGAGAACATCATCCGCTCGGTGCGGGTGGTGGATCCGGGCAACCGCCCGCAGTACTACGACTTCGACGGCCTCAAGGGCCGGATCCTGCGGCAGGTGACGCCGATCGGCGCCGCCGTCCGGCCGGAGGACATGGTCGGCCGCGACTGCGTGACCAACGCCGACGGCATCACCTCGTGCGGCGGTCTCGTCGTGGCGCTGGGCGTCCGGCTGTTCGAGTACGACAAGTCGGGCTTCCAGCAGAAGATCCGCGACGAACTCGGCAACGAGGCCCAGCTGATCCACGACGAGCGCGGCAACCTGACGCAGAAGGTCAGCTGCCGGGAGAAGCGCGCGGACGAGACCTGGGACTGCCAGACCACGTACTACAAGTACCAGGCGCCCACGGCCGACCCGACCGATCCACGCGCGGACAAGCTCGTCGAGACCCGCGACGCCCGGTCGTCCGGCCCGACGGACAACACCTACCTGACGCAGTCGACGTACACCGATTTCGGTGACCTGGAACAGGAGACGAACCCGGACGGCGGCTCGACGATCCACCGCTACACCGACGGGTCGACGCCGGCGTTCGACTCCACGCCGCAGAGCCCCGCCGCGGAACCGGTGCGGCTGCTGAAGTCCACCACCGACCCGCGCGGCGCGACGACGGTCAACAGGTACTACCGCAACGGTGACCTGGCCGAGACGAAGTCGCCGGCCGGCA
Organism: Lentzea sp. JNUCC 0626; assembly: GCF_043632865.1. Lineage (NCBI taxonomy): Bacteria > Bacillati > Actinomycetota > Actinomycetes > Pseudonocardiales > Pseudonocardiaceae > Lentzea > Lentzea sp. JNUCC 0626. The sequence continues at coordinate 6,127,837 of NZ_CP171635.1, read as the reverse complement.
TGCTCACCCGGTTCACCTACGACGTGCTGGGCCGCAAGAAGACCGCGACGGAGATCTCCGACGCCGTCCCGGGCGGCGCGACGACGTCCTACCAGTACGACAAGCTGGGCCGCGTCACCGAGGTGACCTACCCGGCGACCAAGAACGCCGTCACCGGCGTGACGCACACGGAGACGGCGAAGACCGAGTACGACGCGGACGGCAACACCACCGCGGCGGAGCTCGTCGACTCGCAGGACCCCGGCAACCCCCGCAGGTCGACGTTCGAGTTCGACGACTTCGGCCGCATGACCAAGACGATCGGGCCGGAGGGCAACGAGGCGTCGTTCGGTTATGACGTCTTCGGCAACCGCACGTGGGCTATCGACGCCAACGGCGTGAAGACCGTCTACACCTACACGGCCCGGAACAAGGTCGCGCAGGTGCGGCTCGTCGGCAACCACGGCAAGGCGATCACGCCCGGCGCCACCGGCTTCGAGCCGCTCGACCCGGACGAACCGCTGCCGGACCTGGTGCTGGAGTCGAACCAGTACGACCACAGCGGCAAGCTGATCGTGCAGACCGACGCGATGGGTCGTCGCACCGAGACGTCCTACTACGCCGACGGTCTGGTCAAGGACATCAAGGCGCGGGCGGACAACAAGTCCGGCACGCCGGCGATCACGATCCAGGAGAACAGGTACGACGCGGCGGGCAACCTGATCCGTCAGGTCGGCATGGGCGGCAAGGTCGTCGTCCACGAGGTCGACGCCACCGGCAGGCTGAAGTCCTCCACGCAGGAACCGGACACGCTGCGGCGCCGTACCGACTACTCCTACGACACCAGCGGCAACATCACCAAGGTCACCAACACGGGCGCGCACTCCAACACCGGTGCGTTCACCGCGGCGTTCGCCGAGGTCGTGGACTTCGAGTACGACGCGTTCGGCCGTCAGGTGAAGGAGTCGACGCGCGGTTCGGCCGGGCTCGTGGTCACGCGCAAGAAGTACGACCAGCGCGACCTCGTCACGTCGGTGATCGCGCCGCTCGGCAACGTCGCCGGTGCCGTCGAGGCGAACCACACCACCGAGTACAAGTACGACGAGCGCGGTCGTTCGATCTCGATGATCTCGCCTCCGGTGACGACCGAGCAGTTCGGTCAGTCCCCGTCGGTGACCCGGCCGGTCTCGACCACGGGCTACAACGCGTTCGGTGACGTCACGCAGATCCGCAACCCCGCGGGCGGCGTGATGAGCATGGCCTACGACAAGGCCGGTCGCGCGGTTCGCACGACCTCGCCGTCGTACCAGGCACCGGGCTCCGGCTCGCCGGTCACCGGCGTCGCGTCCGTCGAGTACGACGCGATGGGCCGCGCGGTGAAGACGACCGATCCGTCCGGTGCGTCGATCTGGATGTACTACGACCAGCGCGGCCGGTTGGTGGAGAAGCGCGACCCGAACCCGGACGAGCGCACGACGCCGGGTGGTTCGTGGCGCTACAGCTACACCGACACCGGTGACCTGCTGTCCACTCAGGACCCGACGGGCGGCACGACCCAGCGCACCTACGACCAGTTCCGGCGCGCGGTCACCCAGACCGTGCTCGAGACGAAGCCGCAGCCGGCGGCGTTCGAGACGAAGTTCGGCTACGACGCCAAGGGCAACCTGGAAACGGTGACGTCGCCTCGCAACGAGGTCACCCGCTTCGGCTACGACGCGCTGGGTCAGAAGACCAGCGTCACCGACGCCGCCGGTGTCGTGACGCAGCTGGGTTACGACTCGTTCGGCAACCAGGTCTACACCCGCGACGCCCAGGGCCGTGCCGGGTACCAGCGCCTGGACCAGGCGGGCAACAAGGTCATGGACCTGAGCCTCGCCCCCAACGGCCAGGTGCTGCGGCAGGGCAGGTACACCCACGACGTCGCGGGCAACGTGCTGACCGCGACCGACCCGCTCGGCAAGGTCACCAGGAACACCTACGACGCGCTCGGCCAGCTCACCTCGCTGGAAGAGCCGGTGTCGGCCACCGAGTCCATCACCACGTCCTACGGCTACGACACCTCGGGCCGCCGGACGCGCGTGACGGACGGCCGCGGAAACGCGACGTTCTACACCTACAACGCCTTGGGCAAGCCGGAATCGGTCATCGAACCGTCCACTCCGACGCACCCGAGCCTCGCCGACCGCACGTGGACCACCACGTACGACAGCTCGGGCAGGCCGACCACCCTCACCGCGCCCGGCAGCGTGACGCGGACGCGGGAGTACGACGCCCTGGGCCGGATGCGCAAGGAAACCGGCGCGGGCACGTCAGTGTCCACTCCGGACCGCGTGGTGAACTACGACCTCGTCGGCCGCCCGACCTCCGTGTCGGCTCCCGGCGGTGTCGACAACACCTACGCCTACAACACGCGAGGCTTGCTGACCTCGGCCACGGGTCCGTCCGGTGACGCGACCTTCGGCTACGACGAGGTCGGTCGCCTCTCGACCCGCACGGACGCTTCGGGCACGTCGTCGTTCAGCTACGTCAACGGCCGCCTGAACTCCGCGCAGGACGGCGTGACCGGCGCCCTGGTGGCGTTCGGCTACAACCCGGCCGGCCTGGTCGAGTCGATGAACTACGGCGCGGGCAGGGTCCGCACGTTCGGCTACGACGACCTGGGCCGCGAGACTTCGGATGTCACGAAGAACTCGACCGGTGGTGTCCTGGCGTCGGTCGGCTACGAGTACGACCTGGCCGACCGCCTCAAGAAGAAGACCACCACCGGCACCGCCGGCGGCGGTGAGCAGACCTACGGCTACGACGACCTGGGCCGGATGACGTCCTGGACCTCGGGTGGGGCCACCACGGCCTACGCGTGGGACAAGTCGGGCAACCGGATCCAGAACGGCGCCAAGACCTCGACCTTCGACGCGCGCAACCGCGTGCTGTCCGACGGCGACTACACCTACAAGTACACGCCGCGCGGCACCCGTGAGTCGCGGACGTCGTCGGGCCTCGAGGAGAAGTTCGAGTTCGACGCGTTCGACCGCCTCACCAAGGTCGGCGCCGCCACCTACACCTACGACGGCATGGACCGCCCGGTCACGCGCGGTTCCAAGCAGTTCAAGTACTCGGGCGCGAGCCAGGACCCGGTGTCCGACTCGGACTCGATCTTCGGCCGAGGAGCCGGCGGCGAACTCCTGTCGCTGTCTTCGGGTGCGGACAAGCGCTTGTTGCTCTCCGACAAGCACGGCGACGTGGTCGGCGGCCTCGACGCCTCGGCCGCGCAGCTGAAGGACTCGGCGGCGTACGACCCGTGGGGCAAGGTCACCGCCTCGTCCGGCACGAAGCGCGCGGTGGGCTTCCAGGGCGACTGGACGGACCCGGACAGCGGCCAGGTCAACATGGGCGCCCGCTGGTACGACCCGTCCACCGGCAGCTTCTCGTCGCGTGACTCGGTCGACCAGGGCGGTCCGGGCTCGGCGGGCTTCAACCGCTACGCCTACGGCGTCGGTTCACCCGTCAACGGCTTCGACCCCAACGGCCACAACTGGTTCAGCGACGCCGTGTCGTGGGTGGGCGACAACATCTCCACCGTCGGCCACACCGTCCTCGACGTAGCGGGCCTCGTCCCGGGCCTGGGTGAGATCGCCGACGGCATCAACGCCGTCTGGTACCTCGCCGAGGGCAACTACACCGACGCCGCCCTGTCCGCGGCGGGCATGATCCCGTTCGGCGGCTGGGGAGCCACGGCGGCCAAGTGGGGCAACCGCGGCTACGACGCCATGCGCGGCGCCGACAACGTGCCGACCCCGCGCAGCCCGGACGCCCCGCACCCGAGGCGCCCCGACGGCCCCAACGCCGGCAAGGGCCCGGACGGCATGCCGTTGAAGAAGACGGACGTCCCGAACGCCTCGAAGTCGTTGCCCGATCCCAGAAAGCTGGCAGCAGAAGCGGCAGCACGAAGAGCCGCGGCAGCAGCAGCGGCCTACCAGGCAGCGGTGCGACGTACGGCAGCCGCGAAGGCAGCCGTCGCCAGGGCCGTCAAGACCAACCCGATCCCGACGTTGAAGGCTGCTCTCAAGCCGCGCATCGCGAACGCCAAGAACATCATCTCGGCGATGCCGAACGCCCCGGCCCGCATCGTCCAGACCGCGGTCACGAACGTGCAGGACCTCAACAAGGTCTACGACACGATCAGGACGGCGATCCTGGGCGTCGGCAAGGAGGTCGTGAAGGAGGCCGCGCAGGCCCAGGTGGCGGAAACCCTTGCCACCCTGGGAGTTCCCTACGCGGAGGACATCCTCGACATCGCGGGCGGCGGCCGCAAGAAGAGAGGCGCCGGCGACAGGGGCAAGGACGCCAAGCAGAACGCGGCCGCCGGAGCCTCCTGCCCGTTGTCGTGGGACTCCAACAGCTTCAGCGGCGAAACGCCGGTGCTGCTGGCCTCCGGCGAGCGCAAGCCGATCGCGTCCATGCAGGTGGGTGACGTCGTCCTCGCGACCGACCCGACCACCGGCACGACCGGCCCGCGCGAGGTGACCGACGTCCGTTCGCACGTCGCCGACCGCGAGCTCTACGAGATCACGGTGTCGACCGATTCCGGCACGGGCTCGATGGTCGCCACGGACGAACACCCGTTCTGGGTCTCGTCGCTGAACGAGTGGAAGCACGCGGAGGACCTCAAGCCCGGCTACACCTTCACCACGGCGGACAACCGCCCGGCGACGGTCACCGGCACCAGGTCGTTCTCGAGGGCGCAGCTGGTCTACAACTTCACGGTCGACGGACTGCACACCTACTTCGTGCAGGCCGGGCAAGTCGATGTCCTCACCCACAACATCGGGAAGGACACCGTCGACTGCAAGAAGGTGAAGCAGATGCCGTCGCTCGGCGCCGACCTGCCGATCCGCACGCCGGCATCGGTGGGCAACGCCGGCGGCAGCGACAAGTACCGCGAAATCTACGAGAAGGACACCGGTATCAGCCCGGTCGGCATGTGGGTCCACCACGCCATCGAGAAGCAGGTCCAGAACCTGTACCCCAACCTGTTCAGCTGGGACGAGATCCACTCCAAGGAGAACCTGCGCGGTTTCCCCGGCGGGGAGATCAACAGCCGCGTGCACTTGAGCGCCATCAGAATCATGTGGGACGGGTTCTACAACCGGATGAAGGCGGCAGGCAGGACGCCGACCCGGCAGGAGGTCCTGGACCATGCGACCTTTGTCGATGACGAGTTGGGCCATTGGATGGTCCCGCGCAAGCGTTGAACGGAGTGCCTGAGTTGGGCAGCTATTACATGATCAGGCCCGAGGTGTCGGGTGGTCTGGGCGACGACGCGGTCCTCGACCACTCCTCGGGCGTGCCGGTGGTCACTCACCTGCACTACGAGGCGGCCGACTGGCTGGGTGACTGCATCGTCACGGCCGCCGGTGAGCACATGGTGGTGCCCAAGACGGCAGCGAGGTTGCAGGAAGCGGGGTTCCGGAGCTTCCGGCTGGCGGACGTGCAGGTGACGAAGCACGACCAGTTCGAGCTCTTCAACCCCGGCGTCGAGCTGCCGGAGTTCCGGTGGCTGGTGGTCGACGGCACGCCCGGGGTCGACGACCTGGGGGCCGACCGGATCGGCCGGCTGGTGGTCAGCGAGGCGGCGCTGGAGCTGCTGCGCGCCGACGGCCTGAACCACGCCGACGTCACCGAGTGGCAGCCCGAATAGCGACAGCGTGAGAAAGCCCCTCTGACCTCATCCGGTCAGAGGGGCTTTGCGCTTCTTGGCTCACTTGCGCAGGCGCAGCGCCGACACCAGGAAGAAGATGCCGCCGATCGCCGCGTACCCGGCGAGGTTGCTCAACGTCGCGTTCTCAGCCCCGGCCATCAACACGAACGACGTACCGGCGAGCGTCGAAATGCCGCCGCTGAGGATCATCGGCCACTGCCCGCCCATGCCCCGCCGCACCAGCGCGACCGCGAGCTGAGCCACCCCGGACACCACGGCCCACGCACCCCACACCCGCAGCACGGCGGGAATCCCGGACGTCACCGCGAACGCCAGCCCGGCCGCAGCCGCCAGGCTGACCGCGATGTTCGCGTAGAGCGCGAGCGACGCCTTGCCGCGCGACGTCCGGCTGTCGATCACGATCGCCGCCACGTCGAACAGCGGGTAGAGCACCAGCAACGTGCCGCTGACCAGCCCGATCTCGCTGCCGGTGACGAACAGCAGCGTCGCCCACACGATCGCGAAGCCGAAGCGGACGAAGTAGAGCGTGCGGAGGGCGGGAGCGAGGCTGGGTGACTCGGTAACGGTGCTCACGGCTTCAGTCCTTGCGGTAGGGAGAACGTTCTTTCTGCTGATGTCCTGAGCCTGGCACCGTCGCGCCGAAGTTGTCAAGACCGAACGTTCTCTCTGTTACCTTGGAGGCGTGACCAGCACCATCTCCGAGGCCCGCAACCGCCTGCTGGAAACGGCGAGCCGCCTGTTCTACTCCGAAGGCCTGCACTCCGTCGGCGTGGACCGCATCCTCGCCGAGGCCAAGGTGACCAGGGCGACCATGTACCGCCACTTCGCCGGCAAGGAGGAGCTGGTCCTCGCCTACCTCGCGGAGGCCGACCGGGCCACTCGCCAGAACGTCGAAGCGGGGGTCAAGGCGGCGACCACCGACGCCGACGCCGTGCGCGCCGTGGCGAAGGGGATCGCCGGGCACATCCAGAGCGGGGGCTTCCGCGGCTGCGCGTTCCTCAACGCCGTCGCGGAGTACGCCGACCCCACCCACCCAGTGCACCAGGCCGTGCTGGCACACCGCCAATGGTTCCTCGACACCGTGACGGACCTGCTTGCGCGCGTTGGCGACAGCCCTGCCGAACTCGACGGACGGCACTTCGTGATGTTGCGCGACGGAGCGATGGCCGCCGGTTGCCTGACCGATCCGGGGCCGATCGGCGACACGTTGTGCGAGGCGGTCGAGGGAATCCTGAGGTCCCGCACGTCCTGACTTCGGTCCGCCAGAGCCGCGTCCACTAGGGGGCGCTTCTCTAATGGACATCGAGCGGGACGACGAGGTCTTCCTCGGCGGTCAGCACTTCGCCGGCGAACGTGCGTCGCGCAGCGGACACGGCGGCGACCCGGTCGTTGCCAGGCCAGAAGTGACTGAGCATCAGCCTGCGGGCACCTGCCTGAGTGGCCCAGTACCCGGCCTCTTCGGACGTGAGCAGGTTCCGCTGCGGCCGCTGCGACTCACCGACGCGATCGGTGGCATCCATGACGTACAGGTCGGCGTCCCGGCCGAGTTCGGTCAGCACGGCGTCGGGGCCGGTGTCCCCGGTGTAGGCGAGGATCGTCTGACCGGCCTGCAACCGGACACCCGCGTTGGGAACGTAGTGCGGCAGCAGGACGCCGGTCAGCTGAAAGGGGCCGACCTGGTAGACGCCGGGCAGCTCGTGCACGTCGAAAACGGCACGCAGGTCGACCTCCGGTTCCAGCCCGCCCAACCGGGTCAGCACGCCCGGTGTGCAGTACAGCGGCAGCCTGCGTCCGGTCCCGCCGTAGAGCAACATCCGGAACAGCCCGTGCACGTCGATGCAGTGATCGGGGTGCTCGTGGGTGATGACGAGGGCGTCCACGTCGGCGTCCGGGCAGTGGGTCAGCAGCCGGGGGAGGGTGGCGTAGCCCAGGTCGAGCACCAATCGAAAGCCGTCCCACTCCACCAGGAAACCGCTGCACGCCCGGCCCGGTTCCGGGTACGCGCCGCAGCCGCCGAGCACCGTCATCTGCCGCATCGCCTCAGCTTGCCGTAGGGCGGCAACCGAATTGAGGCAAGTCCCGCACAAGCAAAAACCCCCACGAAGCTGATGTCTCCATCAACTCCGTGGGGGTTCAACCTGTGTCCGAGGGGGGACTTGAACCCCCACGCCCTTACGGGCACTAGCACCTCAAGCTAGCGCGTCTGCCATTCCGCCACCCAGACTTACGTGAACAGAATACAGGGTCCCGGAAGGGGTCTGAACGCGGGGTTACGATCGGCCCGTGAAGGTGATCGTCGAGGCCGATGGCGGGTCGCGTGGCAACCCCGGGCCTGCCGGGTACGGCGCGGTGGTGCGGGACAAGCTCAGCGGCGAGACGCTGGCCGAGCGCAAGGGGTTCATCGGGGTCGCGACCAACAACGTCGCCGAGTACCAGGGGCTGATCGCGGGGCTTCGGGCCGCGGTCGAGCTGGGGGCGGACAGCGTTGACGTGCGGATGGACTCCAAGCTCGTCGTCGAGCAGATGTCGGGGCGGTGGAAGGTCAAGCACCCCTCGATGCAGCCGCTCAACCGCGAGGCCCAGGAGGTGGCCGGGGCGTTGCCTCGGGTCACCTACGAGTGGATTCCGCGCGAACGGAACAAGCAGGCCGACCGGCTGGCCAACGAGGCCATGGACGGCGAGACCAAAGCCGCCAAGTCCGAGGCCGCCGCGCCCGAGAAGGCCGAAGGAGCCAAGCAGCCTCACTGGAGCGGGGCGGTGGGGGAGCCCACGCGGATCATCCTGCTGCGGCACGGGCAGACGAGGTTGTCCGTCGACCGGCGGTACTCCGGGCGCGGGGACCACCCGCTGACCGAGACCGGGCTGGAGCAGGCGGAGAAGGCGGCGACCAGGCTGTCCACTGTGGACGGGATTGCCGGGATCATCTCGTCTCCGTTGCAACGGGCGCAGCAGACGGCCCAGAAACTCGCGGACAAGATCGAGCTCGAGGTCGTCACGCACCAGGGGCTGATCGAGACGGACTTCGGCGACTGGGAGGGGCTTACGTTCGCCGAAGCCGCGGCCAAAGACCCCGAGGTGCATCGCAGGTGGTTGGGGGACACGGCGCAGAAGCCGCCCAACGGCGAGAGCTTCGACGAGGTGCACGCGCGGGTGCGGAAGGCGCGCACGGACATCATCGCGCGGTACGGCGGGAAGACGTTGGTGCTGGTCAGCCACGTCACGCCGATCAAGACGATGCTCCGGCAGGCGTTGGACGTCGGGCCGCAGTTCCTCTTCCGGATGCACCTGGATCTGACGGGCGTGTCGATCGCCGAGTTCTACCCGGACGGGCACGCGTCGGTGAAGCTGGTGAACGACACCTCACACCTGGGTTGACCTGCGGTTGAGTAGTCGATCGGCGGCTTGTCGAACACAACGAACCGCTCCACGATCCGGAGACATGAGAGCCAACACCCTGCGCGCAACTCTCGTGGTTCTGACACTGGTCGCCGCCGTCGTGCCCACCGGCACGGCGGCCGCGGCGCCGAGGAGCGTCGGCGAGATCCTCGACGGCCTCGCCCGAGGCGGCATCGCGGTCGCCGACGCCGAACGGCAGATCGCCAAGGCCAAGGGACTGCCGGACGGACGCGGCCTGATCACGTTCCGGAGGGCAGGCACGACCACGGGCGAACCACTCGTCGCCGCCGCCCCCGACGACGACAACGCCAAGACCATCAAGGCGTACGACCGCAAGGGCAACGTCCACGAGCTGACGACCGCGCACGAGCCGAATCAGCCGTTGACGATCATCGACATCGACGTCGAACGGGCCGTGCAACGCGGCATGGACGTCATCAAGCAGGGGATGCCGACCGAGCGGACGCGGCAGCTCGCCGGCTACTGGGCCACCCAGGTCACGAGGATCAGCGTCAGCGACGTCCAGGAGCCCTGGTTCAAGGGTGACGCGGAGATCTTCGCGCTGGTGTCCGGGTTCGGGCTCGACGGCAAGGTCAGGGTCGACCCCGTCACGATGCCGTACCTCGACGACGAGAACACGACGTACTCCCCGAACCAGCTGCTGGTGCACTGGAACAACTACAAGTACGACCTCGCCGACGTGGTCCTGATGGAGGACGACGGCGACACGAACTACAAGGCGCTCGCCCAGGCGCTGGCCGCCGCGCTGCTGACCATTGTGGACGGCGGCGCGTACATCCCGCTGGTCAGCGCGGTGCTCGACGCCATCCCGGACAGCTAATACACCGACGACCCCGACTACGTCGAGTCCTGGTACACGCTGTCCGAGCAGGGCGGCGGCGTCCTCAACGGGGCTTCGGGCAAGGGCTGGGTGGAGACGCGGCCCTACTTCGTCCGCGAGCTCTGAAACCCGGCAGCGGAACGACCTCAGCTGACCTTGCGCAGCCGCGGGGTCAGCACCGAGGCGAACCGGTCGGCCGCCGCCTCCAGTGCGGCGGCCGATTCCGCCGACCCGACGTGCTGGTCCAGCACGAACTCCCCGCGCACCACCTGGTCCGCGCCCTTGGCCGCGAGCAACGGGTGCAGCGCGTAGTCCATCGCCACCAGGAAGCCCTGGCTGCCGCCGGTCGCCAGCGGCAGCACCGCACGGCCGCGCAGGGCCTTCTTCGGCAGGAGGTCGAGCAGGGCCTTGACCAGCCCGCTGTAGGCGGCGCGGTAGACGGGCGAAGCGACCACCACGCCGTCCGCCGACAGCACGCTGCTCACCGCCTGCGCGATCTCCGGATCCCGCAGGTCTTCAGTGAGCAGCGACAACGTGGGCAAGGAGCGGACGTCGAGCAACGACACGCGGTGCCCGGCCGCCCGCAGCACCTCGGCCACGTGCTCCACGACGACTCCGGTCGGCGCGGCGTGGGACGGCGCGGCCGAGATGATCAGCACATCGGACATGACGGGGCACTCCCTGAGGTCGTCGTGGGTACGAGCACCTTCAGCGGAGGCAACACAGGCTTGCTGCCACGCGGCCGTAGTCGACGTGGCGACGTCGTGTCATAGCCCCAGAGTCAACCAACGTCCGCACCAGTGGACAACCGGTTCCAGACGCTGGGATATCCTCGGGTCGCGGATGAGTCGGCAGGGCGGCCGCGGCACGCGAGTGTCGAGGAAAGTCCGGACTCCACAGGGCAGGGTGGTTGTTAACGGCAACCAGGGGCGACCCTCGGGACAGTGCCACAGAAAGCAGACCGCCACGGCGCAAGCCGCGGTAAGGGTGAAACGGTGGTGTAAGAGACCACCAGCGCCCCAGGTGACTGGGGCGGCTAGGTAAACCCCACCCGGAGCAAGGCCAAGAGGGCACCCGAACGCAAGGGACGGTGCCTGCGCGAGCGTTCGAGGGCTGCCCGCCCGATGCTCGCGGGTAGGCCGCTAGAGCCTGTCGGCAACGGCAGGCCCAGATGGATGGCCGCCGACTGGGACCTCGGTCCCACGAACAGGATCCGGCTTACATGCCGGCTCATCCGCCTGTATGCATGTGAGCATGCTCTCGCATCTGGAATGCGCCCGTTGCGGCCGCGAACACGACGCCAACGCCGTCCAGAACCTCTGTCACGAGTGCGCGTCGCCGCTGCTCGCCCGCTACGACCTCACGCGCGTCGGCCGTCCCACGGACGAGAACTCGCTGTGGCGCTACCGCGACGTGCTGCCGGTCCGCGACCCCGATCCGGCGTTCAGCCTCGGCGAGGGCATGACCCCGCTCGTGCCGCTGCCGGCGATCAGCAGGCACCTCGACGCGACCGTGCTCATGAAGGACGAATCGCTCATCCCGACCGGCTCGTTCAAGGCCCGCGGTGCCGCCGTCGGGGTCGCGCGGGCCAAGGAACTCGGCATCGAGGGCATCAAGATGCCGACCAACGGCAACGCGGGCGCCGCCTGGGCCCTGTACGCCGCGCGGGCGGGTCTGCGCAGCGTCATCGCGATGCCCGAGGACGCCCCGCTGATCACCCGCGAGGAGGTCGAGGCGAGCGGCGCGGAGCTCAGGATCGTGCCGGGCACCATCGCCGACGCCGGCAAGGCCATCGCGGACGTCGACCTCTTCGACGCGTCGACGTTGCGCGAGCCGTACCGCATCGAAGGCAAGAAGACGATGGGCTACGAGATCGTCGAGCAACTCGGCTGGCGCGTCCCCGACGTGATCGTCTATCCGACCGGCGGTGGCGTTGGCCTGATCGGGATTCACAAGGCGCTCAACGAGATGCTGGCGCTCGGGTGGATCACCGGGAAGCTGCCGCGGCTCGTCGCCGTCCAGTCCACCGGCTGCGCGCCGATCGTGAAGGCGTTCGACGAGGGCAGGGCGGAGTCGACCTTCTGGGACGCCGCGTACACCGACGCGTTCGGGATCAACGTGCCGAAACCGTTGGGGGACTTCATCATCTTGCAGGCCATCAGAGAAACCAATGGCACCGCGATCGCGGTCACGGACGAACAGATCGCTCAGGACCGCGCCGAGACCGCACGGCTCGAAGGCGTGTTCTTGTGCCCCGAAGGCGCCGCGACGATCAGTGCCGTACGGGCGTTGCGCGCTAACGGATGGCTAAACGCACAAGACGAAGTGGTCGTGCTGAACACCGGCGCGGGCATCAAATACCCAGCTGTCCGCCTCTAGATTCGCCGCTGCCCCAAGGGTGTTACAGAATTTCGGCCGTTCGAGTGGTGCGGCCGTGCCAACTGGCCACTCTGGGTATCACCGCAAAATCGTCCACATCCTCCTCACAGACGGCCGGCCCCTGCAGCCGGCCGTCCCCAAGGGAGGGAAGAGACATGCAACGCAAGCTGACGGTGGTGCTGGCCCTGTCCAGCCTCGTCACCGCGGGAGCGGCCGGCATCGCGACCGCCGACGCCACGGAACTGCCCGTCTACGGGGTGACCAGTTCGGGTCTCGACCAGGAGCAGGCGCAGAAGCTGCAGAGAGCGTTCGGGCTCAAAGACGTCCAGAGATCGGAGGCCGGCGCGGTCTCCTTCGCGGACGAGCAGCGCTACCAGTACCTGCCGACCGTCGACAAAGGACAGGGCAAGCCGGACGAGGACGGCAACGCCACCACCCAGACCGCCCTCGACACCGAGGCGATCAAGCGCATCAGGACGATCCCGACCGAAGAGGCCGCCAAGCGCGCGCAGGAAGGCCTGAGGGAGGCGGGGGTCCTGCCCGCCAACGCCACGCCGACCGCGCAGCACACGACGTTCGAACTCGCGGACCCCAACGGCCGCAACGCACTCACCGCCAACCTCGACACGAGCGTCTCGTACACGTTCCAGCTCGGCGGCATCCCGCTGGAGGGCGAGGGCGCGAACATCCGCGTCTCGTTCGACGCGCAGGGCGTCACGGCGGTCAGCCACGCCGCCCGCAGCTACGAGAAGGCCGGCTCGGTCAAGGTCAACGACCTCACCTTCGGCGCGAAGCTGTGCCAGAAGTACCTGGGCGGCGAGGTCAAGGCCGACGCCAGCTACGTCTACGTGGCCGCGCCGCTGGAGGAGAAGGCGGACAAGGTCGAGCCGTCGTTCCGCTGCACCGGCCGCAACGCCGACGGTGGCGCCCCGCAGGCGATCACCCTGCCCGCCGCGGTCGGTGCCGAACTGCCGCAGCCGGGCCCGGTCCAGGACCCGCGCCCCGAGGCCCAGTCCCAGTTCAAGATCCAGGCCGCCGGCACCCAGGTCGGCAGCGAGGGCACCGGCAACTGCTCGGGCCTGCCCAACACCGTCGCCAACATCGGCACCTTCAACACCGAGGCGAGCAACCACGGCATCTCGCGCTCGTTCAGCTGGACCGACGGCAACGCGTGGGAGAGCGACTTCAAGGACCCGGCGTTCGCGGGCGGCCAGGACACCACCTGGACCGACAACGTCGACCTCACCTACTGGCAGGGCCACGGCAGCGGCACCGGCTTCTACTTCACCGGCTGCTCCAACCACAACGACACCAAGCTCGCCAACACCGAGGCGCGCTGGGGCAACAACGACGTCGAGTGGATGAGCCTCTTCACCTGCCTGATCCTGGAGGACAACACCGGCGGCCAGACCTGGGCGCAGCGCTGGGGCCAGGCGTTCCGCGGCCTGCACCAGATCAACAGCTTCACGACCGTCAGCTACAACTCCGCGAACCACGGCGGCAAGTTCGGCCACTACATGTGGCGCTCGCCGTTCCTGTGGTGGAACAACCCGATGAAGGTCCGCGACGCGTGGGCGCAGGCCAGCATCGACACCCAGCCGGCGCAGGTCCGGTGGGCCACCATGGGCGTCTACCTGCCGGCCAGCGGTGGGCTGGGCAACTACGACGACTACTTCTGGGGCAAGGGCTCGGTCGGGCCTGACTACGCCTCGACCGGGTGGTTCTGGAGGATCTCCGGGGCCAGCTAGGACCCGTGCCTGAACACGCACCGAAGCCCGGTGGCCGCGAGGTCGCCGGGCTTCACCGGTTCGGGTAACGGGACTGACGTGTGCGACGAGTGGACAGGCGTGACGTCTGAAGATCTTCGAGAAGCCGGGGATCGGCCTGACCTGGAACAGGTGCTGGCCGACCCGAAGTTCGCCGCCGATGTCCTGCTGGCCGAGTACAAGTCGCTGCGGGACGAGATCCTCAAGAAGATGGATCACCGGACGTCGCTGGTCGTCTGCTCGGTGACCGTCAGTTCCGCGGTCCTCGGCTTCGGCATCGACCGGAAGAGCGGAGCGCTCCTGCTCGTCTCGCCGCTGGTCTCGCTGCTGCTGGGGACCCTGATCCTCTTCCACAACGTGCAGATCGCGGAGATCTCGCGGTATCTCCGCAGGCGGTTCGAAGGGCCGCTGGCCGAGCGGATCGACGGCTTCGTGGGCTGGCACGTCAACAAGCGCGAGCCCGAGTACCGCTTTGCCCGGCGACTCCTGCCGTACCAGCTGTCGCTCGCCCTGATCGCGATCGCGCCGGCGGTGGTGGCGATACCTCTGGCGGCGGTGAACACCAACTGGGTCACGTGGGTGGTGCTCGGCGTCGATCTCGCGCTGCTCGCGAACTACGTCGCCCAGTTCGCCAGGTACCGGTCGCTGAACCAGACGGCGACCTGAGGTCTCACCGGTTCGCGGGACGCCCGGACGGCATGCGCAGCACCGGCCGGAACGGCTCCCCGGCGTTGTAGAGCTCCTCCAACTCCGTCACGTAGGCGAGCACCGCCGGATTCACGATGTCCGCGAGCGACCGAACCCCCGCCTGAGGCTCGTAGGAAGAGAGGTAGGTGGCCGCCGCCCGAGCCCGTTCCAGCACCTCGCGGTCGAAGTTGATCGTCCGCTGGACCCGGCGCCGGGATTGCGTGGCTTGCCCGGTAGGCTCGTCCACGCCTGGAGCACTAGGGGAGGCTGTGATTCCGTCCACACTTCCATCCGGCACGAGGTCAGGTTCGAGCATGAACGAATCTCCTCGGAGTCGTGGCTCCGGAGCGCGCCCACCGTGTCTGCCACGGAGGCGGCGAACCGGCCGATCTGGGCGTTCACATGGGTGTACACGTGCGCGTGTTTGAGACGCACGCACTGTGGGTGACCAGGGCGTTCGCAGTCGGGTGAACCTTGCCAGCGACGGAGAGAATCTTCATCCGGGTGTTCCCCACTGACCTCTCCTCAGTGATGATGTGTCGGCCAGATTAGACGTAATTCCTCCCAGGGGGAACGGCCAGATGATCTACACCCCGCAGCAACAGCCCCACACGACGTGACGAACTCGTGTTCTACTCGTAGCGCAAGCCCCAGCGCACTCTGGAGTAAGAAATGACCGCCATGGACCTGGTGACACTCGCTCAGCAGCAGCCGCAGGTGCCGGGCACAGGCAACGTCCGGACCTGGATCCTGGACAACATCGTCCCGTTGCTCCTGCTCACGGTCGCGCTGCTGCTCCTCTGGCTGGGTGGTGGCAAGGGCGACAACGCGGGCGTCATGCGCCGCCTCGGTGGCGTGATCGTCGCGCTGGCCATCATCGGTCTTGCCGTCACTACCGACGCGGGCGCGAACATCGGTCAGTGGCTCGCCGGTTTGTTCGTCGGAGGCTGACACGTGCGGGTTCGCACCGACGACGAGGTCTACCGGGTCGACGCCGTCTGGCTCGGTCCGCCCAAAGCGACATTTCCCTGGCGCGCGCGATACGTCGCGTGGGGCGTCGGGATCGTCGTTTTCCTCGTCGTACTCACGATCGAACGGCAGATGGGCGTCGGGTTCGGGTTCTTCTCGACCGCGTGGGCCCTCGTCGCGACGATCATCCTCACCAGGTTCATCACCCAGCGGATCAGCCATGAACGGCCCCTCACGGCCGTCATGTCGATGTGGGTCCGCGAGCTCACCGCACCTCGAGAGCGCACGGCCAGTACCGGCGGAGCGGCCAGTGCCGCCCGGATCCGGGTCACCCCGCAGCGGCCTCGTCCCAAGTTGAGCAAGAAACAACGGGCGAGACAGCAGGCCCAGCCCCGCCGGACGTCAGCCAGCCGTAAGAAGGAGGTTCGCGGTGTTCGGACGCCGGCGAGACCGTGACCGTCGCTCCGCCCAGCACATCGCCCAGCACGCCGCGGCCGACCCCCGCGAGCGTGACCGAGCCGCGTATTCGAAGCGCGGCCGCCGCCTGCCCGGCGAGCAGGCCGTGCCGAGCTACACGCCGTCGATCAGCGCCCGCAGCATCGACGGTCACCTGCTGCGCACCGGCCAGGAGGTCTACGCCTGGTACCGGCTCGCGCCGCAGCGCTGGTCGTTCCGCAGCGACTCGCAACGCCAGGACCTGATCGCCGCCATCGCGGGCCAGTACGCCGAGCTGCAGGGCCGCTGGATGCACCTGCGCGTCACCACGCGGCCGTACCCGATCCGCATGTGGGCCGAGGCGCACGTGCACAACGCCGTCAAGCGCCTGCCGGACACGCCCGGCACGCTGTCGTTCGACGACTACATGGTCGGCGAGCAGCAGCAGCTGATGGGCCGCTCGATGGCGGAGAAAGAGGTCTACCTGGGCGTCCAGGTGCAGACCCGCAACATGATGGACCGCGCCGTCGAACGCGCCGCCCCCGTGCTGCGCAAGGTCTTCCCGGACGCCGTGGACGCCGAACTCGTGGCGCTGGACTCCGAGGTCGAGCACCTCGACCAGGTCATCGGGTCCGCCGGTCTCGAAGGCCGTCCCGCGACGGCCGAGGAGATGTCCTGGCTGATGCACAGGTCGTGCTCGCTGGGCCTGCCCGCGCCGCGCAACATGCCCGCCGTGCCGGGTGCCGCCTGGGAACCGGAGGACCTCGCGTCGTTCACCGACGCCGCCGACTTCCACCAGGAGCCCTACTCGCCGACCGTCACGGTCCGCGGCCGCACCGGCTCGAACGCGGGCGTCAAGCGGCACGTCGCCGTGCTCACCGTCGGGCTCATGCACGGCCTGCAGATCCCCGAGGTCGACGACCCGTGGGTGCAGCGCGCCGACCGCCTCCCGGCGAGCGTCGAGTGGTCCGCCCGCATCTACGTGCGCAAGCCCGAAGAGGTGTCGGGCGAGCTGTCGCGGCAGATGAGCAAGGTCCGCTCGCAGGTCCGCCACTACACCGACGAGCACGAGCTCGAACCGCCGCAGTCGCTCGCCCGCCAGGCCGGGCGCGTGCTGGAGATCGACGACGAGATGACGTCGGGCTTCACCGCGCTGGGCACCCGGGTGCGCAGCTGGTGGCGGCTCGCGGTCTCCGGCCCGACCGAGCGCGAGGCGCTGCGGCTCGCCCAGTCGTTGCTGGAGCTGTACAAGCCGAAGGTCGCGATCGAGCACCCCGAGGCCCAGTTCGCGATCGCCCGCGAGTTCATCCCCGGCGAACCGCTGTCCAACGGCGCGTACCTGCGGCGCGGCAGCGTGCTGTGGGCCGCGTCCGCCGTGCCGACGGCGACGGCCGAGGTCGGTGACCGCCGCGGCATCCTGCTGGGCGAGACCGTCACGGCCACCCGCCGTCCGGTCGCGTGGGACCCGTGGATGGCGCAGGAACTCCGTGACGCCTCGGGTCTGACGGCCATGGTCGCGGGCCTCGGCGCCGGCAAGTCGTTCCTCGGCGGCGGCATGGTCTACAAGACCCTGCGCGCCGGGGCTCACTGGACGTTGCTCGACCCGTCCGGCCCGCTCTCGGCGTTGTGCGAACTGCCCGAGCTGCGCCCGTACGCCCGTCCGATCAACCTGCTCAACGCCGAGCCCGGCATCCTCAACCCGTACCGGGTGGTCGCCGAGCCGATGATCGAGCACTTCCTCGACGAGGACGACCCCGAACGGGCCTGGCGCCGGGAGAAGGCCCTCGCGGCCGCCACCCGCCGCCGTCTCGTCCTGGACGTCCTCACCGGTCTGCTGCCGTTCGAGGTCGCCCGTCTCCCGCAGACGCGCATCGTGCTGCTGCGTGCCGTCCGCACGGTCGGTGGCCGCTTCGACGCCCACCCCGGTCTCGTCTTCGAGGCGCTGCGCCGGGACGCGTCCGAGCACCACGAGCACGCCGTCGTCGTCGCGGACTTCCTCGACGAGATGCGCGAGCGCATGTCGTTGCTCATCCCCGAGGAGAACCACGACCCGTACAACGAGGTGCGCGACGACCGCCTCACCGTCCTGACGATGGCGGGCCTGAACCTGCCGAAGGACGGCGTCGGCCGCGAGCACTGGACGGACGCGGAGTCGCTCGGCGTCGAGATGCTGAACCTCGCCGCCTGGCTCACCCAGCGCTCGATCTACGAGAAGCCGAAGGACCAGCGCAAGGGCGTCTGGATCGACGAGGCGTTCTTCCTCTCCGAGGTCCCGACCGGTCGCGTGCTGATGAACCGCTTCGCGCGTGACTCGCGCAAGTGGAACGTCCGCGTGCTGCTCTCCTCGCAGATCCCGGCCGACTTCCTCAAGATCCAGGGCTTCGTCGCGCTGCTCGACTCGGTCTTCGTCGGCAGGCTCGACGACGACCAGGCGCAGGCGGACGCGTTGCGGCTGCTCAAGGTGCCGGTCGGCGCCGGTTACGAGCAGGTCATCGCCTCGCTGGGCCGCCGCCCCGGTGGCGAGCGCACCGCGACCGAACGCGACCGCGCGCCCCGTCAGTTCATCTTCGGCGACGGCGCCGGTGGCGTGGAGCGGATCCGCATCGACTTCAGCGGACCGCACCTCGAGCACCTGCGCAACGCCCTCGACACGACGCCGGACGCCAAGCGCGAATCCGGTGCCGAACTCGTGCCGGCGGACGACAACGCGGCTCCCCAGCCGCCCGCCTACGTGCCCGACGAGATCGACGACGAACTGGCGGCGGACATGGAACTCGGACTGACGGAGGAAGAGGCCCATCTGGTGGGCCACGGTGACGGGTCCAACCGCCGCCGGGACGGCGGCGCATGACCGCGCTGACGATCGTGCTCGCGATCGCCGCCTTGCTCTGGGCAAGGCGGCGGTTCGCGCTGCGCGCGTCAGCACGCGCCAAGTCGCTCACCCTCGTGTCGGCGATCCTGGCGCTTCAGGTGGTGCTGGGTGCCCCGATGGCGCACGCCCAAACCTGTGGCGAGGCACCGAATCCGGAACGTCCCGGCGCGGGCATGGTCGGCGCGCTCGACCCGCCCGTCGGCAACGGCCTGCCCGGCACGCCGTACCTCGAGTACGGCTACGCGGGCATGGTGTGGCACAACTACAACGCCAAGTGCAACGTCCTGCCCGACGCCAACGCCACGCTCGACACGTGGGCGGGCAACGAGCTCTTCAGCATCGGCAAGAACATCGTCGGTGCCACGAACGCGTTGCACTACACCGTGATGGGCCGCGGTCTGCTGGTCCCGCTGGACGACGCCGTGAAGAACGGCGTGCAGAAGGTCTACGACAACGTCTACCTGCGCTGGTTCGGCCTGGTGGCGTTGATCCTCGCGATCCTGATGTTCCGGCAGATCTGGACCGGCGACTTCGCCACGATCTCCAAACGCGGGCTCTGGGCGTTGGCGGCCATGTGGCTGGCAACGTCCACCTTGGCCCTACCCCAGTTCTACAACCTCCTCGACAACACGCTGGTCTCCAAGACATCGGAGATCCAGGCGGGGTTCATCGAGGCGCCTGAAGAACAAGGCACACTTCACGTACTACCAACGAAACTGCACGACGCCGTCGTTTATCAGAGCTGGCTGCGCGGAGCGTTCGGCACGCCCGAGGCACCGCAGGCCGCCGAGTACGGCCCGCGCATCCTCAAGGCGCAGGCGTGGACCACGGCCGAGATCGCCGAGGGCAAGGACGGCGACCAGGCCGCGCTCGACGCCAAGAAGTCCGAGTGGAAGGCGCTCGAAGCCCAGCTCGGCACGGCCAAGGGCTACTTCGACGGCACCGACGGCAGCCGCACCGGCGCGGGTTTCCTCGCGCTGTTGCAGTCGATCGCGTTCTCTCTGTTCCAGCTGTTCGCGAAGGCCGCGGTGCTGCTGGCCCAGCTGCTGCTGCGCATCCTGACGCTCGCCGGGCCGCTCATCGGTCTGGTCGCGTTGCTGCACCACGACCTGCTGCGCAAGGTCGCCCGCGCGGCCGCCGTGACGGTGTTCAACGTGCTGGTGCTCGCGGTCCTCGCGGGTGTCCACGCGTTGCTGTTGCAGGCGATCTTCAACGCGACCGGGCTCTCGTTGCTCACCAGGACGTTGCTCGGCCTGATGCTGACACTCGTGTGCTTCGTGATCGGCAAACCGTTGCGGCGCATGTGGCAGATGGTCGAGATGTCCGTCGGCTCCGCAGGCAACGTCCTGCCGATGAGCGGTGGCGTCTGGTCGAAGATGATGGGCCGCAAGAGGCAGCAGGGCCCCACGCCCCAGGACGAGTTCTGGGAGTCCGTGCGGGAGAACGACCCCAACGGCGAAGAGGTGCCGCAGCGCGGCCGCGGCCGGGTGCGCCCGGAGGCGTCCAGCCCGGTCATGGCGACGGCGCAGCGGCTCGACCGCGACTCGGTGCCCGGACAGATCGTCAGCGGTCCGAACGGGTCCGGTGTCCGCGCCGGCGCGTTGCCGTCGGGGTCCGGTCCGGCCGCGTTGCCCGCCGCCCGGTCGCGCGTGGTGGACAGCCCGACGGTCACCGACCGCCAGTGGGACCGGGTCGACGACGCGGTGCTCGTGCCGTCGCGCTCGAACGCCTACTCCGCCCCGGTGCAGGAACCTCGCAGGGCAGAAACAGAAGTGGTGGCAGGGCGTCCGGTGCACGTGATCTACCGACCGTCGCGCGGTTTCGAAGTCAGGGACAACTGAAGGGAGGCGTAGGTGCCGATCCGTACCAACCGCGGCCGTGCCGCGGTCTACCGCAGGCTGTGGGGATGGCCGCTGCGTTCCCCGCGGCACCTGGCTGCCTCGATCATCATCTTCGTGGTGCTCGTCGTCGCGCTGGGTGTGATCATCCCGAAGGTCCTCGACCGCAAACCCGCCGACCCGAACGCGGCGGGCCAGAACTCGACGTCGTCGCAGGGCACGCAGGTCGGCCAGCTGCCGGGCAGCAGTGGTGCCTCGCTGCCGACCAAGCAGCCGCCGCCGTCGATCTCCGCGTCCGCCGCGCCGCCGCAGGCCGACGCGCAGCTGATCGCCGAGCTGTGGGCGGAGAACTGGATCAAGCCGCCGCCGGACGACGACGTGAACAAGTGGCTCGCGCAGCTCCGTCCGTACACGACGGAGGAGTTCCTCGCGCAGATGGCCACGATCGACCCGAAGAACGTGCCCACCAGGATCACCCAGAAGGTCACGGCGAAGAAGTCCTTCGTGTCGTCGGCCGACTTCGAGGTGGGCACCGACTCGGGCAAGGTCGTGATCACGCTGGTCAAGACGCCGTCCAAGGAATGGCGTGTGAACAGCTACACGAAGGCGGACTGAGCCATGCGCCTCATGTTGCTGCTCGGAGCCATCGGCGCGATCATCGTGGTCGTCGTCGCGACCTCGGGCGTCACGCAGGTCGTGAGCAACTCCACGAACCCCGCCGTGGGCGCGAACTTCCAGCGGATGAGCTGCAACGCCGCCATCGGCCCGTGGGACGCGGGCGGCGGCGATAGGGGCCGCCACGACGCGTCGCGCCTCAACGACGAACAGCGCAACATCGTCGCGCGCATCATCTCCATCGGCCAGGAACGCAAGCTGCCGCCGCTCGCGTGGCAGATCGCGATCCAGGCGGGCATGACCGAGTCGGGCCTGCGCCCGTTGAACTACGGCGACCGCGACTCGCTCGGCATCTTCCAGATGAGACCGTCGATGGGCTGGGGCACGCCGGCCGAGGTGATCGACCCGACGTACGCGATCAACAAGTTCTACGACGTGCTGCTGAAGGTGCCGGACTGGGAGAACAAGCGTCCCGGTGACTCGGCCCAGGCCGTCGAGCGGTCGGCGTTCCCGGACCGCTACCACAACTGGGAGGCCATGGCCGCCTTCCTGCTGAGCGAACTGGGCGAGATCGCCGACCCGGCGGGCTGCGGCGCGGGCGCGGGCGAGTTCCTGCTGGCCTCGAACGCGGCGGGCATCGCCATCGAGTTCACCAAGCAGCAGCTGGGCGAGCCGTACCTGTGGGGCGGCAACGGCCCGGACGCGTGGGACTGCTCCGGCATCCTGGTGAAGGCGTTCGGAGCGGCGGGCGTGCAGATCCCGCGCGTCGCGAACGACCAGTACGAGAAGGGCGGCGCTCACCTGCCGGTGCGCGAGGCCCAGGCAGGCGACCTGATCTTCTGGGCGACCGACACGTCGAACCCGCGCACGGTGCACCACGTGGCCATGTACCTCGGCGGAGACGAGTACATCCACGCACCTCAAACGGGTGATGTCGTGAAGATCAGCAAGCTCAACTGGGACTATTACGAGTTGATGCCGCTGGCCGTCCGGCCGGGCGTGTAGATCGCGGGGAGGCGCTGCATGTTCAACCACGACCCCATCCCGAGGCCTTCCGGACCACCCGCGTCGAGCACACCAGTGCGTGACTACACGGCGGCCGGAGCACCGGGAGTCTCGTCCGACTACGTGGTGATCCCACGAGCACTGGCCGAGGCCATGCCGTTGCCGTGGCAGCAGCACCTCGTGCACCTGCTCGCGGACTTCCACCGCACGTACGGGCACCTCAAGTGGCCGGTCTACCGCGTGGTGCCGTCCCGCTACGAGAAGCTGGCCGACCTCGACGAGGAACAGCTGGCCGAAGTCGGCGCGATCATGGAGATCGACTCCGACGGTTCTCTCGTCTACCGTGACCGCTCCGGCCGCAAGATCGAGAACGCCGAGGACCGCACGGTGCTGGTCTCGTGTTTGGATCCGATCCCGTCGGAGTACGCCAACGCCAACCAGTCGACGCCGCCGCGGGGATTCCCGGCGCCTTTGGGAGGCGAACGCGTATGAGTGACAGCGAGAGCGACACGAGCGGGTGGTACTTCTGCCTGACCCACCAGACGGTGGAGCACGGCAAGGGGTGCCGGGGCGGGGACCGGATGGGCCCCTACCCGGACGAGGCCACCGCGGCCAGGGCCCTGGAGATCGCCAGGGAGAAGACCCGCAAGGCCGACGAGTCCGACAAGAAGTGGCGCGGCGACGACGAGGACTAGTTCCTCCGTCTCGGCTTTGCCCGGCTTTGCTCGGTTTTGCTTGGCGAGGCGGCGGCGAGGAGCAGATCTCGCCTCCTAATCTGTGCGGGTGGCTACCCAGGTGATCCGCACGGGCCGTGCCGAGGTGTCCTTCGACAACCTGCGCACTGAATTCAGCCTGCCGTCCGCCTTCCCGGCAGACGTCCTGGCCGAAGCGGAGGAAGCGGTCTCCCGTCCACCGGGAGACCGCGAGGACCTCACGTCGATCCCGCTGGTGACGATCGACCCACCGGGCGCCAAAGACCTCGACCAGGCTCTCTGCGTAACCCAGGAGGGCGACGGCTTCGTCGTCCACTACGCCATCGCCGACCTGGGCCTCTTCGTCACCCCGGGCGGCGCGCTGGACACCGAGGTCCGCCGCCGGGGCCAGACCATCTACCTCCCGGACGGCAACGTCCCGCTGCACCCGACGACCCTCTCCGAAGGCGCGGCCTCACTACTCCCGAACGTGACCCGCCCGGCCGTCCTCTGGACCTTCACCTGCGACGCGAGGGGCCTCCCGACCAACGTCCAGGTCCGCCGAGCCCTGGTCCGCTCCCGAGCCCAGTTCGACTACGCCGAGGTCCAGGCCTCCTTCGACGCGGGCAACCCCCACCCGTCCGTAGCGGCCCTGGCGTCCTTCGGCCCCCTGCGCCGCGCCTACGCCGTAACCCGCGGCGCCATCGAACTCCAACTCCCGGAACAGGAAATCGAACACGACGGCTCCGGCTGGAAGCTGGTGGCCCGCCCCCGAGCCGACGTCGACTCCTGGAACGCCGAGATCTCCCTGATGACCGGCATGGCCGCAGCAGAAATCATGCTGTCCGCCAAGGTGGGCGTCCTCCGCACCCTCCCGAACCCGGACGCCGAGGCCGTGAAGGCCCTCCGCAAGTCAGCCGCCGCCCTCCACGTGAAGTGGCCCGCGTCCCAAACCCCAGGCGCCTTCCTGGCGGGCCTGGACCCCACGACCCCCGAAGCCCTGGCCCTCTTCACCGACGCCACCCGCCTGCTCCGAGGCGCGGGCTACGTAACCTTCAACGGCTCGACCCCCGACCTGACCACCCACGCAGGCGTAGCGGCCCCGTACACCCACGTCACGGCCCCACTCCGCCGCCTGGTGGACCGCTTCGCCACCGAAGTCTGCCTGGCCGTCACCGCAGGAGACCCCCTCCCGACGTGGCTGTCCGAAGCCCTCCCGGAACTCCCGTCACTCATGGGTTCCTCGGACTCCCTCGCCTCGAAGGTGGACCGAGCAGCCACCGACCAGGTCGAAGCCTGGGTGCTGGCGGACAGGGTGGGCCAGGAGTTCGACGCGGCCGTCCTCCGGTCCGGCGACAACGAGGCCGAGGTCTTCGTGACCGAACCTCCGGTCCTCGCCAAGTGCACGGGCAAGCGCCTGCCGGAAGGCGAGCGCATCACGGTGCGCCTGGCCGAGGCCGACGCCGCCAATCGCAAGGTGCGCTTCGAACGGGCGTGACCGTCCCGCAGAGAGCACGAGGCCACAGAACACGGCACGAGGCCACGGAGCGCAGGGCTGCGGAGCGCAGGGCGCCCGAGTGTGGAGTCGTGGAGCGACAGGTTGCGGAGAGTTGGGCAGCCAAGAGCTAGGTGACCAATGGCTTGAGGAGAACGAAGCCGAAGGCGAGTCCAAACGAGCGCAAGCATCGCGATGGCGCAGCCGAGCCCACCCAAGACCCAACGGCAATGCCGCAGGCGAGGCGTCCTTGAGTTTCTTGGCTCAACGCGCACCCGAGCTACGCAATGCCGAAGGCGAGCCGTCCCTCTCAGGCCACACGTGCAGCGCGTGAGGTGACGTACGCACCCAACTCGGCCACGCACCAACGAGATTGGGGCTTGACTTTGGGTGCGAGGTGCTACCACTAGTGGCTCGGCCGGGCGCTTTTCAGCCCGGCCTTTCCGGTCCGACCAGCGCCTCGCAAGGGCCCCGACGTCAAGCCCCAATCTCTATCGTCGCGAAGCGGCGATGACGCAACCCGTCCCGTCTCAAGTCTTTGCACCCAACGCAACCACCACCCCGAGGCGACCGAACCGCAGCCCCAACGCAAGCTGGCCCCCACCCCCAACCCAAGGTCACAACCCCTCCCACCCACCGACGTGTGAAGATGCAGGGGTGACAGACATCAAGGACCTCACAGTCGGCGTCCTAGGCGGCACCGGAGCCCAGGGCAAGGGCCTGGCCATCCGCTGGGCCAAGGCGGGCCTCAAGGTGATCATCGGCTCCCGCAGCGCCGACCGAGCCGAACTGGCTGCCAAGGAGATCGTGGACGCGGCCGGCGGTGACGTCCGAGGCGCCGACAACTCCAACTGCGCCGCAGACTCGGACATCGTCCTGATCGCGGTCCCCTGGGACGGCCACGGCGACCTCCTCACCAGCCTGCGCGACCAGCTGGCGGGCAAGATCGTCATCGACTGCGTCAACCCGCTCGGCTTCGACAAGCAGGGCCCGTTCGCCCTGCCCGTCACCGAGGGCAGCGCCGCCCAGCAGGCCGAGCTGCTGCTGCCGGAGTCCAAGGTCACGGCCGCGTTCCACCACGTCTCCGCCGTCCTGCTCGCCGACCTCACGGTGTCCGAAGTGGACATGGACGTCCTGGTCCTGGGCGACGACCGCGAGGCCACCGACACCGTGCGCGAGCTGGCCGAGTTGGTGCCGGGCTTCCGCGGCGTCTACGGCGGCCGCCTGCGCAACGCCCACCAGGTCGAGGCGTTCACCGCCAACCTGATCGCGGTCAACCGCCGCTACAAGACGCACGCCGGCCTGAAGATCACGGGAGTCTGATGCTCCCCGCCGACGACCTCGGTGAGCCGGTCCCGCTGGACCAGCCGAACAAAGTGGTCAGCCTGGTCCCTTCGATCACCGAGGCCGTCGCGCGCTCAGTTCCCGCAGCGCTCATCGGCGCGACGGACTACTGCACTCACCCGGAAGACCTGGACGTCCGGAGAATCGGCGGCTCGAAGTACCCGGACGTCGACAAGGTGATGCAACTCCAGCCGGACCTGGTCATCGCGAACTCCGAGGAGAACCGCCCGGAGGATGTGGAACGCCTGCGTGCCAACGGCATCAACGTCTGGGTGACCGAGGCCCCGAAGACGGTCCCGATGGCCTTGGACTCCCTGAAGAGACTCTTCAACCTGGCCTGGGACCTGACCCCGGACTGGCTCACCGAAGCCGAAAGCCTCTGGCAGGAAACCAAACCCACCAAACTCACCGCGCTGATCCCCGTCTGGCGCAGGCCGTGGGTGGTCGTGGGCAGGGACACGTTCGCCACCGACGTGCTGCGCAGGCTGGGCATCGAGAACGTCTACGCCGCGGACGAAGAACGCTACCCGCGCCCGTCCCTCGAAGCCCTCAACGACAAGAAGCCCGACCTGGTCATCCTCCCCGACGAGCCGTACGTCTTCACCCACGACGACGGCCCGGAGAGCTTCCCGGGCCTGCCGTACGCGCTCGTCAACGGCAGGCACCTCACCTGGTACGGGCCTTCGCTCGTGGAAGCAAGAGCTGGTCTCGGCAAGGCACTCGACTACGGCCAGGGTTGACAACCGCAGGGGGATTCGCCGAACCCGAACCGCTGCCAGGATTCGGCCCCATGGGGAAACTAGCCGCGATCATCGCGACAGCCGCCGCCACGATCACCCTCACCGCCGTCCCGGCCAGCGCCGAGCCGGTCGTCGTCTACCAACTGGCGGGCACCAACCGGTGCCTGGCCGACACCGGCAGTGACGTGATCCTCAAGCTCTGCAACGAGGTCTCGAACGACCAGCGCTGGATCGTCCCGATCAGCGGCGGTGTCGACTGGCCGCACAACATGGCCACCGACAAGTGCCTCACCGCCACCACCGCGGGCGACGTCCGAGGCCAAGCCTGCACTGCAAGCGGAACCCAACGGTGGCGCCGCATCGCCACCGGCACGTCGTTCCAGTTCCGCAACGTCGGCACCAACAAGTGCCTCACAGCCCAGGTGACGGTGGCGACCTGCACGACCGCCACCGCCAAGTGGAACGGCCTGCGCTAGGAGCGGAACCGATCCGTCGCCTCCAGCAACGCCGCCAGGATGCCGGGCTCGTCGTAAGCGTGCCCGGCATCAGGCACCAGCACCAGCGACGACTCCGGCCACGCCCGGTGGAGATCCCACGCGGACACCGCCGGCGTGGCCATGTCGTACCGCCCCTGCACGATCACGCCGGGAATGTCCTTCAAGCGAGACGCATCCCGGATCAGCTGTCCCTCCTCGAGCCACCCGCCGTGCACGAAGTAGTGGTTCTCGATCCGTGCGAACGCCAGCGCATAAGAAGGTTCGGCGAACTCGGCCACCAAAGAAGGCCGCGGCAACAACGTCACCGTCGCCCCTTCCCAGGTGCTCCAGGCGACAGCCGCCGGACCGTGCACGGCAGGATCAGGATCGGCGAGCAACCGCGCGTACAACTCCACGGGATCCCCGGACAGCCCGGCCAGTGGCGCCATGAACTTCTCCCACAGATCGGGGAAGAGCTGAGCCGCCCCGCCGCGGTAGTACCAGTCCACTTCGGACGAACGCAGCGTGAAGATACCGCGCAGCACCAACTCCGGCACCCGCGACGGATGCGTCTCGGCATAGGCCAGCGCCAACGTCGAACCCCACGAACCGCCGAACACCTGCCACCGCTCGATCCCCAGCGACGAGCGCAGCAGCTCCATGTCGGCAACCAGGTGCCAGGTCGTGTTCAGCGAAAGATCGTCCGATGCGGACGCGTGCGGCAACGACCGGCCGCACCCGCGCTGGTCGAACAGGACGATCCGGTAGGCGGACGGGTCGAACAGCCGCCGGTGCGACGGCGAACAACCACCGCCGGGCCCGCCGTGCAGGAAGACCACGGGCTTGCCGGACGGGTTGCCGCACTCCTCCCAGTACACGAGGTTGCCGTCGCCGGTGTCCAGGTGGCCTGACGCGTGAGGCTCGATCTCCGGGTACATGGGCCTATGGTCGACCACATGGCGCAGTTCTCGCAGGAGACCTCCACCACGGGGGCGTTCGTCCGGCAGCCCAACCGCTTCACCGCGCGCCCGGAGCCGGAACCGGGCCGCTACCGGCTGGTCGTCAGCCTCGCCTGCCCGTGGGCGCACCGCGCGGTCATCGTCCGCAAGCTGCTGAACCTCGAGGACGACATCTCGCTCGCCGTCGTCGATCCCATCCGCGACGAGAAGGGCTGGCGGTTCGAGGAAACCGATCCGGTCCTGCACCTCGACCACCTCAAACAGGCCTACGACAACGCCGACCCGGGTTACGAGGGCCGGGTCACCGTCCCGGCGCTGATCGACACCACCACGAACCAGGTCGTCACCAACGACTACCCGCAGCTCACCCTGGACTTCAGCCTCAAGTGGCGCCCGGACAGCACCCTCTACCCCGAACACCTGCGAGCCGACATCGACGCGTGGATCGAGCCGATCTTCCACAACGTCAACAACGGCGTCTACAAGGCGGGTTTCGCCACGTCACAGGAGGCCTACGAGGAGGCGTACACGACCCTCTTCCGAGAACTCGACCGCATCGAAGCCCACCTCTCGACCCGCACCCACCTGGTGAACGACCAGCTCACCGAGGCCGACATCCGGCTGTGGACCACGCTGGTCAGGTTCGACGCGGTCTACCACGGCCACTTCAAGTGCAACCGGAACAAGCTCATCGAGATGCCGAACCTGTGGCGGTACGCGAAACGCCTCTACGCGCAGTTCGCAGACACGGTGAACTGGGACCACATCAAGCGCCACTACTACGTGACGCACCACGGCATCAATCCGACGGGCATCGTGCCCGCGGGCCCAGACCCGGAGGCCTGGACCCGCTAGCCGCACGAACAAGCCGCACGAACGATCAGTGGAAGGTGTGCTCCGGACCGGGGAACTGCTGCCCGCGCACCTCGTTGGCGAACTCCTGGGCGGCACCCAGCATGGTGTTGCCGATGTCCGCGTAGCGCTTCACGAACCGGGGCGCCTTGCCGCGGTTCAGGCCCATCATGTCCTGCCACACCAGCACCTGGGCGTCGGTGTCCGGCCCGGCGCCGATGCCCACGGTCGGGATGACGAGGTCGTGCGTGATCTGCTTCGCGACCTCGGCGGTCACCATCTCCAGCACGACCGCGAACGCTCCGGCCTCCTGGACGGCGATCGCGTCCTGCACCACGACGTCGTGGTTGTCGTGCCGGCCCTGCACGCGGTAGCCGCCGAGCTGGTGCTCCGACTGCGGGGTGAAGCCGATGTGCGCCATGACCGGGATGCCCGCGGCGGTGATCGCGCGGATGTGCGGCGCGAAGTAGGCGCCACCCTCCAGCTTGACCGCGTGCGCCTGGCCTTCCTTCATGAACCGGACCGCCGTCGCGACGGCCTGCTCGACGGACACCTGGTAGGAGCCGAACGGCAGGTCAGCGACCACGAGAGAGCGCTTGACCGAACGCGTCACGGCCCGTACGAGCGGAATGAGCTCATCGACCGTCACGGGCAGAGACGTGTCGTTGCCGAACACGGTGTTCGAGGCGGAGTCACCGACCAGCAGGACGGGGATGCCGGCCTCGTCGAAGATCGAGGCGCTGAAGGTGTCGTACGAGGTGAGCATGGGCCACGCCTCGCCGCGTTCCTTCATCTCCCGCAGGTGGTGGACGCGAACGCGCTTGGCCGGGGGCTTCTGGCCCGCTCCGGACCCGTACGGCGCGGAAACTTCGGCAGTGGTCATCGTCGACCGTTCCTTTCCTCGAGGCCCGCAAGCGGGTCCCCGGGCGCTTTGGTGCACGGTTGCCGAACACCAGAGTGGCACCGTTGGCCAGAAACGGAACAGGGATGCGGCTACCGTCACACGCGTGGCAGCGCGAATCACTGAACTGGTGCTGGACTGCACCGATCCCGAACGCCTCGCGGGTTTCTGGGCCGAGGTTCTGGGGTACGAGGTGCTCGATCGGGACGAGGTGTCGGTCGAGATCGGAGAGCTCGACGGCCGCACGACCCTGCTCTTCCTGCGCAACCCCGACCGCAAGCTGCAGAAGCTCCGCCTGCACATCGACGTCAGGGCCACCGACCGCACGCAGGACGAGGAGCTCGAACGACTCCTCGCGCTCGGCGCCACCAGGGTCGACATCGGCCAGGCCGAGGACGCGAGCTGGTACACGCTCGCCGACCCCGAAGGCAACGAGTTCTGCCTGCTCAGCGGTCGGGCAGACCCCTGAGCACCTCCCGGACGGCCATGACCACGGCGTCCGGCCGGTCCATCTGGATCATGTGACGGCTGCCGGGCACCGGCACGTTGCGTCCCCACGGCACGAGGGCCGCCAACGACCGGTGTTCCGGCCACACCTTGCGTCCGGCCGTGAGCACCAACCACGGCACACGGGGCAACGGCCGCCGCGCGCGCAACCGTTCGAGCGTCGCCACCTGACCGGGGTAAGACGCGAGCTCCCACAGCGCCGCCCGCCCGACGCCAGGCCGTCGGTAGACGAGTTCGACCAGGTCAGAGGGTGCGGGATCGGTCATCCCGAGCGTCGAGACCGCCGTCAGCCAGTTGCGGAACGAGTGCCCGTACCGCTGGGTGATCCGCGCGCCGAGCCAGCGGCTGCCGAGCGCCCGCACGCCCTGCGCGACCACCGCCGACACGTCGAACGGGGCTCCCGCGCCCGGCGTCTCCGCGTCCGGGTCGAGCAGGACCACCCCGTCGACCCGGTGCGGCCGCAGCCGGGCGTAGGCCTCGACGTGCATCGACGCCATCGAGTGCCCGACCAGGATCGCCCGCGGCACCCCGCGCAGCACGGCGTCGAGCACCGCCACCTCGCGCGCCAGCGACGGCCCGCGCCGGGCAGGACCGCTCAGGCCGAGCCCCGGCCGGTCGAACACGATCACCCGAGCGTGTGGTGCGAGCAGCCGCACGGTCCGGTCCCAGTCGAACCAGGCCCCGCCCAGGCCTGAGCTGAGCACCACGACCGGACCGTCGACACGCCCGGAGGTCGCGACATGCACCCGTCCGGCAGAAGACGGAATCATGGCGGTCATCGGCAGACCTCGGGAGTTGAAGTGGCACCGGCGTGGAAGTGGAAGACCGCGGGCGCGATCGCGACGATCGTGCAACTGGCCGGGGTGTTGTCGCTGCTCAGAGTGATTCTGCCGGAGGACAGCTGGTTCACCGACGTCGCGGACGGCATCGGGTACTTCTTCGGCCTGCCGATCGACGGCAACCTGTTCATCGCCATGGTGTTCTTCGTGCTCGGCGCCGCCCTGCGCAGGCACAAGCGAGCGGCGCTGTGGACGCTGCTGCTGTTCCAGGTCATGGGCCTGCTGCTGGTCGGCTTCATCATGGTCATCTTGGCCCTGGCACCTGAAGAAGTCCTGGACGACGGCGAGAAGCCGCACTGGGTGTTTCTCGGCATCGGGGTCGCGACGTCGTTGGTGCTGGTGACGCTGCTGTTCGTGGTGCGCGAGGCGTTCCCCGCCCGGCTGGCCCGCGGCGCGTGGCGGCAAGCGCTTGCGTCGTTCGTGCTGGGCATGATCGCCCTGGTGCTGGTGGGCTGGGGTCTCACCGAGATCTTCCCCGGCAAGCTCGTCGCGCAGACCGACAAGCTCGCGTGGGCGGCGAACCAGGCCACGGGTGAGGTCGTCCGGCTGGGACGGCTGGACATCCCCGAAGGTCCGCAGTGGCTGAGCGTCGTGCTGGGTCTGCTCGGCGCGCTGGTCGCGATCCGCGCGATGTACCTGTTCTTCCGGGGTGTCCGCAGCCAGAGCATGATCAGCGGCGACCAGGAGCTCGACGTGCGCCGCCTGCTCGCGGCCGACGGCGAACCCGATTCGCTGGGCTACTTCGCGACCCGGCGCGACAAGAGCGTGGTGTTCGCGGCCTCGGGCCGGGCCGCGCTGACGTACCGGGTGATCGGCGGTGTCACGCTGGCCTCGGCCGACCCGATCGGTGACGAGGAGCACTGGCCGGAGGCGGTGCTGGCGTGGCTTTCCGAAGCGCGCACCTACGGCTGGATGCCGGGTGTGCTCGGTGCCTCCGAACGCGGTGCGCAGGTCTACTCCGACGCGGGGCTGAAGGCGTTGGAGATCGGTGACGAGGCGATCCTGGACGTCCGCCGGTTCGTGCTGGCCGGTCCGGAACGCAAGGGACTGCGCCAGGCGGTGTCGCGCGTCGAACGGGCCGGGTACACCACCCGCGTCCGCCGCCACAGCGAGATCGCGCCCGACGAGATGGCGTCCATTCTGGACCTGGCCGAGGCCTGGCGCGGTGCAGAGACCGAGCGCGGGTTCTCGATGGCGTTGGGGCGCTTGGGAGATCCGAGCGACGGCCGCTGCGTGATGGTCGAGGCCTACGACGCGTCGGGTGCGTTGCGCGGGCTCCTGTCGTTCGTGCCGTGGGGCCGTCGTGGTGTGTCGCTGGACCTGATGCGCCGTGATCGTGCGGCGGAGAACGGCCTCAACGAGTACATGGTCGCCCAGCTCGCTGCCGCCGCCGGACACCTTGGCGTGCAACGGATCTCGTTGAACTTCGCGATGTTCCGCGCGGTGTTCGAGGAGGGCGAGAAGATCGGCGCCGGGCCGGTGCTGCGGGCGTGGCGGCGGGTGTTGTCGCTGGCGTCGCGGTTCTTCCAGCTCGAGTCGCTCTACCGCTCGAACGCCAAGTACCTGCCGGAGTGGGAGCCGCGTTTCCTCTGCTACCAGCGTTCGCGGTCGTTGCCGCGGGTCAGCATCGCGGCCGGTGTGGCCGAGGGGTTCGTGCCGTCGCTGCGGTCGTTGCGCAAGCGGGCGTTGCAGAAGACGGACGTGAGCGACGAGTTCGCGGCGCGCGTGGCCGAGATCGACGCGCTGCGCGTCGAACCGAAGACCGTGCGCCGCCCGGAGCAGGTGCGGGTGCGGATCGCGAAGGTCGAACGGCTGGTGGCGTCCGGCGTCGACCCGTACCCGGTGGGCTTCGAACGCTCGGATCTCCTTGCGGGAGCCCGGGAACGCTTCGGCGAGGAGGTCTCAGTCACCGGGCGCGTGGTGGCGTTGCGGGAGATGGGCAAGCTCTGCTTCGCGCGGGTGCGCGACTTCAGCGGTGAGATCCAGCTGATGCTGTCGGTGGACTCGCTGGGCGACGCGCTGACGTCCTGGAAGTCCGACGTCGACCTGGGGGACCACGTCGGCGTGACGGGCCGGGTGATCAAGTCCGACCACGGCGAGATCTCCGTGCGGGTGGAGTCGTGGTCGATGACCGCGAAGTGCCTGCATCCGTTGCCGGACAAGCGGAAGGGCTTCACCGACCCGGAGGCCCGGGTCCGCCAGCGCTACCTCGACCTGGTGGTGAACGCCGACTCCGCGCACCTGCTGAAGCTGCGCAGCGACGTCATCCGCAGCGTGCGCGAGTTCCTGCACGCGCAGGAGTACCTCGAAGTCGAGACGCCGATGCTTCAGGCCGTGCACGGCGGCGCGAACGCACGGCCGTTCGTCACCCACATCAACGCCTACGACATGCGCATGTACCTGCGGATCGCGCCGGAGCTGTACCTGAAACGGCTGTGCGTCGCGGGCGTCGACCGGGTGTTCGAGCTGAACCGCAACTTCCGCAACGAGGGCGCGGACGCGACGCACAACCCCGAGTTCACGATGCTGGAGGCCTACCAGTCCTACGCGGACTACCGGGTCATGCTCGACCTGGTGCGCACGTTGATCCAGCACGCGGCGCGGGAGGCGTTCGGCACCGAGGTCGCACATCGGCCGGAGGGCACGTTCGACATCTCGGGGGAGTGGCCGGTGATTCCGGTCTACACGGCGGTTTCCTCGGCGTTGGGGGTGGAGGTCACGCCTTCGACCTCGGTGCCGGAGCTGCGTTCGTTGCTGGCGGCGCGGGGTGTGGAGATCAACGAGGACTGGGACCACGGGCAGCTCGTGCAGGAGGCCTACGACTCGTTCGTCGAGGCGTCCACCGTCGGCCCGACCTTCTACATCGACTTCCCGACGTCGGTGTCACCGCTGACCCGGCAGCACCGCGTCGATCCGCGGCTCGCCGAACGCTGGGACCTGGTGGCGTTCGGCGCGGAGATCGGCACCGCCTACTCGGAGCTGACCGACCCGCTGGAGCAGCGGCGACGGCTGGAGGCGCAGTCCTTGAAGGCCGCGTCGGGTGACGTCGAGGCGATGGAACTGGACGAGGACTTCCTGCGCGCGTTGGAGCACGGCATGCCGCCGACGGGCGGGCTCGGCATGGGCGTCGACCGGTTGCTGATGATGCTGACCGGCACGTCGATCCGGCAGACCGTGCTCTTCCCCTTCGTCCGGCCTCAGTGATCGAGGTACGCGAGGACGGCCTGGACCCTGCGGTCTCCTGAGCCGTCCTCGGTGTTGAGGCCGAGCTTCAGGAACACGTTGCCGATGTGCTTGTGCACGGCTCCGGCGCTGAGGACGAGCTGCTCGCCGATGGCGGCGTTCGACAGTCCCTGCGCCATCAGGCCGAGGACCTCACGTTCGCGCGGCGAGAGGATGCTGAGCGCGTCGTCCGCCTTGCGGCGCACCAGGAGTTGCGACACGACCTCGGGGTCCAGCGCCGTGCCGCCGTTCGCGACGCGGTGCAACGAGTCGAGGAAGTCCGCGACCTTGCCGACCCGTTCCTTGAGCAGGTACCCGACGCCACCGCTCGTGCCGGCCAGCAGTTCGTGCGCGTAGCTCTGCTCGACCCAGGCTGACAGGACCAGCACGGCCAGCTCGGGGTGCCTGCGTCGGGCCTCGACCGCGGCTTTCAGACCTTCGTCCGTGAACGTCGGAGGCATCCGCACGTCGACCACGGCGATGTCCGGCTCGTGCTCGGCCACGGCCTTCAACAGGTCGTCCGGGTTGTCGGTGGCCGCGACGACGTCGAGACCTTCGTTGCGCAACAACAACGTCAGCCCCTCACGAAGCAACGCGTCGTCTTCCGCGATCACGATCCGCATCGCCTTACCTCCCCACCGGCAGCACGACCGTGAGCACCGTGGGCCCACCTTCAGGACTGGTGACCTCCGCGTTGCCGTCCAACGCCGCCACCCTGCCGCGAATGCCGTCCAACCCCGTCCCCTGCTTCTCGTCCGCCCCACCCTTGCCGTCGTCGTGGACGATGACGGTGAGCTGCTCCTTGATGATGTTCAGGCTGACCCAGGCCCGCTGCGCCCCGCTGTGCTTGGCCACGTTGGTGAGGGCTTCCGCCACCGCGAAGTACGCCGCCGCCTCCACCGCCGCGGGCAACCGCCCGAGCGGCTCGGCCGTGAGCACGCACGGCACCGGGCATCGCGCGGCCAGCGCCTGGATCGCGCCGTCCAGGCCCAGATCATCCAACACCGGCGGGTGGATGCTGCGCACCACGTTCCTCAGTTCTTCCAGCGCGTCGCCTGCCGCGTCCTGCGCTCTGAGGAGGGCCTGTACGGCGTTGTCCGGGTTCTGCTTGAGGGTGCGTTCGGCGATGCCGAGCATCATGACCACGCCTACCAGCTTGTTCTGCGTGCCGTCGTGCAGGTTTCGTTCGATGCGCCTGAGTTCTGCGCCGTGGGCCTGCAGGGCTGCGGCGCGGGTGGCGACCACCTCGGCGAGGCGCTTCTCCAGCGACGCCTTGGGCGCCGCCAGCATCCTGGCCGCGAGGGTGGCGTCGAAGGTGGCGAGCCTCGGCAGCTGCGTGACGATCAACCCCAGCACGATCGCGACGGGGATGCTCAGCAGCGCCATGCCCCAGGAGTCGACGAAGATGCCGAACGAGTTCTCGAACCCACCCGGAACCGTCCACCAGAGCAACAACACGAACGGCTGCTGGACCAGCGCGCCCGGCACACCGATCGCGATCGAGCCCAGCAGGGTCCCGACCAGGGCGTGCGTGATCAGCCACAGGCCGTCCCGCCGGCTGTGCGGATCGGCCAGCACGCCTTGGGCGCGGTGCAGCCACGGGCCGTCGAGCGGGGGCGGCGAGGCGAGTTCGACTCCGGTCAGGCGGGCCACTCGTCGTCGGTCGAAGTCCACGATGCGACGGATATGCGGCGCGGTGATGGGGAGCAACGGGAGGACGACGACGGACAGCAGCAGCACGCCGATGGCCAGCCACGACGCTATGGCCGTCAGCAGACCGGTCGCCAGGTAGACCAGTGCTGCCCAGATCCGTTTCATGTGGAGAAACGTAGCTGGCCAGGGTTGGTGTGCGCGGTGGAGCAGGCTCTACTCCTGTTTGCGGGTTGGTTCCTGTTGGGGCGGGGTTGGTTGCGTTCTGTTGGGCGGGCTGCGGTTGCGAGGGTGGTCCAGCAGGTCGTGACGAATGAAGTGGGTTGCGATTGGGGCTTGACCTTGAGCCTCTAGCTGGATGCTGATCGGCCTCAAAAGCCGGGGTTGAAAGCGCCCGGCCGGGCTGTCATGTTGGCATCCAGCCCCTCAAGGTCAAGCCCCAATCGCCATGAACGGCGTAACCGGCTGGCCAACCTGGCATCAGCCCGTTCGGGCTCGCTTCGCTTCGCCACGCCAGGATTCGTAGGTGGTGGGCTTACGTCTGTGGCTGTCCGGTTGGCACCGCGCGCCGGGCCAAGACGGTGGTCACCTTGCGTTGGCGACTGCGGTTGGGTTCGCGTGACGTGCAGCAGAATCTGGTCCTGTGCCCCTCAGCTACCTGGCCCGGTACTTCGTCACCACGCACGGCCACCGCGTCGACGTCCCGCCGCTCGACCGAGAACGGTGGCGGGCAGCAGGCATGAGCGAGTCCGTGATCGACCGGGCGGCGGAGCACCACGAACGGTGGGGCGGCCTCGTCCTGCCACCGTCCCTCGCCTACGACGGCGGACCGCGCTGCTTTGCCGCCGATCTGCCGACCGGCGCGGACGGTGCGGACAGATTCGACGCGGGCCACTCCCGCAGCGCCCTGCCCTACACCTTCGACATCGGACCGGACGGCGAGTTCGGGCTCGGCTGCGGCAAGTTCACCGCCCTGCACGAGTCGGTCGAGGGCTGGATCGAGTCCCTCGCCCTCGCCTACTACGCCACCGTCGAGGCCGAGAAGATCAGCAAGATGGACGAGCCGGATCTGGACGGCTTCGAGCCGGTCGAGGAGGTGCGCGGCGTCGCCGACTCCTGGTGGCAAGCCGGTACGACGCTCATCGCGACGCACGGCGGGCTGGCCGACTACTACGACCAGCCCGAAGGCAAGTACGCCCGCGTCTACGAGGGCATCTCCGCGAGTGGAGTGCTCAGCCTTCGCGCCAGCCGTTCGTGATCGGCAGGCGGCGGTCGCGGCCGAAGGCCTTGTTCGAGATCTTCGTGCCCGGCGGGTACTGGCGGCGCTTGTACTCGGCCTTGTCGACCATCCGCAGCACCCGGTCCACGAGCTCGGGTGCGTGCCCGGCGGCGATCAAGGAGTCGTAGCCCTTGTCGTCGTGGACGTAGTCGTCGAGCAGGGCGTCGAGGACCTCGTAGTCCGGCAGCGAGTCGGTGTCGACCTGGCCGGGGCGGAGTTCGGCCGACGGCGGCTTGACGATCGAGTTCTCCGGGATCGGCGGGGTTTCGCCGCGCTTCTCGGCCTCGGCGTTGCGCCAGCGGGCCAGGTCCCAGACCAGGGTCTTCAGCACGTCCTTGATCGGGGCGTAGCCGCCCACCGCGTCGCCGTAGATCGTCGAGTAGCCGACGGCGAGTTCGGACTTGTTGCCCGTCGCGAGGACGAGGTGGCCGTCCTGGTTCGACAACGCCATCAACAGCATGCCTCTGCAGCGGGCCTGGATGTTCTCCTCGGCCAGGCCCGACAGCTTCAGCTGCGAGACGTAGACGGAGACCATCTCGCCGATCGGCTCGGTGGTGAAGTGCAGGCCGGTGCGCGCGGCCATGTCCGAGGCGTCTGAGCGGGAGTGTTCGGACGAGTAGGAGGACGGCATCGAGACGCCGTAGACCGCGTCGGCGCCAAGAGCGTCCACGGCCAGAGAGGCGACCACGGCCGAGTCGATGCCACCGGAGAGGCCGAGCACCACGGAGCGGAAGCCGTTCTTGTGCACGTAGTCGCGCAGGCCCGTCACGAGGGCGTGCCACACCTCTGCCTCGTCGGACAGCGGTTCGAAGACGCGCGGCGCGGGCAGCGGCTCGTACGCGGGGGAAGCGTCTGACAGGAACACGCGGCGCACGTAGAAGTCGCCGATCTGGCCCTGCTCGCAGTCCCGGTCGCCGGGGACGTCGAAGTCGGCGAACATCAGGTGCTCGACGAACTGCGGTGCGCGGCCGACCAGGCGGCCCTCGGCGGAGACGACGAGGGAGTCGCCGTCGAAGACGAGTTCGTCCTGGCCGCCGACCAGGTTGCAGTAGGCGAGGGGCGCGCCGGCCTCGGCGGCGCGGCGGGCGACGAGAGGCAACCGGAGGTCGTCCTTGTTGCGCTCGTACGGGGAGGCGTTCGGGGACACGATGACGTCGACGCCCGCGTCACCGAGTGCGGTGATCGGGCCGCCGTCCTGCCACAGGTCCTCGCAGATCACCATGCCGACCTCGACGCCGTTGACGCGCACGACGTCGAGCGACGAGCCGGGCTTGAAGTAGCGCCGTTCGTCGAACACGCCGTAGTTCGGCAGGTGGTGCTTGCACTGCCGGGCGACGACACGGCCGCCGTGCAGCACGGCGGCGGCGTTGCGCGGGCCCACCGAGTCGTGTTCGAGGTAGCCGACGACCGCAGCCACGGAACCGAGGCCCGCGTCGTCCAGCGTGCGCGCGAGTTCCTCGAGCTTCTCGGCGGACGCGCGGGCGAACGACGTGCGGATCGCGAGGTCCTCGACCGGGTAACCGGTCAGCACCATCTCGGGGAACACGACGAGGTGCGCGCCGCCCTCACGGGCCTTGCGCGTCCAGTCCACGACCAGCGAAGCGTTGCCCCGGAGATCGCCGACAGTGGCGTTGACCTGGGCGAGCGCGATCCGAAGCTGCGGCATGCCCTCATCATCTCCCATACCATCGGGCTGTGGTCCGTCTCTTGAGCGTGTTGCTCGTCATTCCGCTGCTCGCGTCCTGCACGACGATCATCGAAGGGACGTCCAAGCCCGGCGTGAGCTTCGAGAAGTCAGGCCCGGCCGGCACGGTGCCCGCCGGTCTGGAGGAGTTCTACGGCCAGAAGCTGGGCTGGGAGAACTGCGCGCCTTATGCCACGACCGGTTCCAGCAGGGACGCGTTCGGCACCAAGCGCGACGTCGAGTGCACACGCCTGAGGGTCCCCCTCGACTACAGCAAGCCGACGGGCGACACGATCTCGATCGGCGTGCTCAGGTACAAGGCCACCGGGCAGAAGATCGGCTCGTTGCTCACCAACCCCGGCGGGCCCGGCGCGTCCGGCATGGCGTCGGCCGCGGGCATGATCACCGAGTACCGCAAGACCGAGCTCGCGGAGAAGTTCGATCTCATCGGATTCGACCCGCGGGGCATCGGCGCGAGCGAACCGGCCGTCCAGTGCCTCACCGGACCGGAGCGCGACGCGGAGCGTTTGGACCTCGACACGGACACGAGTCCGGCCGGAATCGCCCAAACGGAGCAAGAGAACAAGGCATATGCCGAGAAGTGTGCCGCCGGGACAAAATTCGGGGCAGCAATGCTCGCCAACTTGGGCACGCGGGACGTAGTTAAGGACATGGATGTCCTCCGCTCTGCGCTCGGCGACGCGAAGCTGAGCTACGTCGGGTACTCGTACGGCACCCGCATAGGCACCGAGTACGCCGAGACCTTCCCCCAGAACGTGCGCGCGCTCGTCCTCGACGGAGCCGTCGACCCGACCCAGGACCAGCTCGCGTCGCTGGTCGCCCAGGCGGCCGGCTTCCAGAAGGCGTTCGACGAGTTCGTCAAGTGGTGCCGAGAGAAGAAAGACTGCCCCCTGGCCGATGACGCCAACGCGAGCTTCCGGCAGCTCACGACCCCGTTGATCCAGAAGCCGGTGAACGTCGGCGACCGCAAGCTGTCGTACAACGACGCCATCACCGCCGCGATCCAGGCGATGTACTCCGAGCAGCTCTGGCCGATCCTGCTCAGCGGCCTGATCGAGCTCAAGAACGGCAAGGGCACGACACTGCTGCGCCTCGCCGACGCGTACTTCGACCGCGACGAGCAGGGCCAGTACTCGACCATCACCGACGCGTTCAACGCCGTGCACTGCGTTGACGACGCACGGCTGACGGACAAGAACGCGCTGTTGGAGACCGCGAAGAAGTACAAGGAGGCGGCGCCGTTCCTCGACGACGGCAACCCCGCCGGTGCGGCTCTCGACTCGTGCGCCTTCTGGCCCGCCCCGGTGACCGCCCGCACCGGCCCGCCCAAGGCCGACGGCATCCCGCCGCTGCTCGTCATCTCCACCACGGGCGACCCGGCGACGCCGTACGAGGCCGGCGTGAACCTGGCCAAAGCGCTCAACTCGCGGCTGCTCACGTTCGAGGGCGTGCAGCACACGGTCTTCCTGCAGGGCGACCGGTGCGTGGACACCGCGGGCGTGAAGTACCTGATCGACCAGACGTTGCCCGCTGACGGAACCCGGTGCGCCTAATGACGAAGAGGCGATCCCGAGTCACCGCGGCCTTGTTCGCCTTGATCGTTGTGCTCACCACGTCCACGTCCTACGCGCACATCGACGGCAGCCCCGTCGCCGGGCGCAAGGGCATCGAGCGCTTCTACGCGCAGGTGTTGTCGTGGGGCGCGTGCCAGCCCTACGCGACCGATGCGAAGAGCAAGGGCCTGTACGAGCGCGAGGGCATCCAATGCTCGCGGTTGCAGGTCCCGCTCGACTACGAGAAGCCGGACGCGGGCACGATCACGGTCGGACTGCTGCGCCGTCCCGCCACCGAGAAGGACCGGCGCGTCGGTTCCCTCGTGCTCAACCCCGGCGGACCGGGCGGTTCCGGCATGTCGCACGTCGCGAACATGCAGCCGAACAACCCGGTCGGCAAGAGGTTCGACGTCGTGGGCTTCGACCCGCGCGGCGTCGGGGCGAGCCAGCCCCGCGTCCAGTGCCTGACCGACGCCGAACGGGACGCGCAACGGTTGCGGCCCAAGGGTGAGAGCGCGAACCAGACCGAACAGGAGAACAAGTTCTTCGTCGAGCGCTGCGCCGAACGCAGTGGCATCGACCTGCTGCGCAACGTCGGCACGCGCGATGTCGTGCGTGACGTCGACGTGCTGCGCGCGGCGTTGGGGGAGAAGAAGCTGAGCTACCTCGGCTACTCCTACGGCACGCGCATCGGCACGTTGTACGCCGAGATGTTCCCTCGCAACGTACGCGCGATGGTGCTCGACGGCGCGGTGGAGGCCAACGCCGACAAGGTGGCCGCGTCCGCCCGTCAGGCTCAGGGCTTCGAGGAGTCGTTCCAGCGCTTCGCCGGCTGGTGCGCCCAGCGCGACTGTCCTATCGGGAGGGACACGAGCACGGCGGAGTCCAAGTTCCGCCAGCTGATCGAGCCGCTCAAGAAGAACCCGATGCAGGTCGGCGACCGCAAGCTGTCCCACTCCGACGCGAACACCGCGATCATCCAGGCGATGTACACGGACCGGTTGTGGGAGACGGCGTTCAAGGGCCTGCAGGAGCTGAAGCAGAACAAGGGCACCACGTTGCTCCAGCTCGCGGACCAGTACCTCGGCCGCGCCCAGGACGGCAGCTACAGCCGCATCCAGGACGCGTTCGTCGCCATCCGGTGCGTCGACGAACCGCCGATCAAGGACCGCGCCACCCTGGAGTCCAACCGTCGGAGGCTGTTGGAACTCCTCGGCAACGACACGGTGCCCACCGACGAGACGGCGCTCGGCCCGTGCGCGTTCTGGCCCGCCCCGCACACGTCCGAACCGCACGCGCCGAACGTGCAGGGCCTGCCCCAGGTGCTGGTCGTCTCGACGACCGGTGACCCGGCGACGCCCTACCAGTCCGGCGTGGACCTCTCCCGCGCACTTGGCGCGCGATTGCTGACGTACAACGGCAACCAGCACACGGCGTTCCTCGCGGGCATCAACTGCGTGGACACCGTGGGCACGAACTACCTGGCGGACTTGAGGCTGCCGGAAACGGACGCCGTCTGCTGAGTCTTCCCGGGCAGGAGGATCGATCCCAGCGCGCCGACAGCGCAAATCACCGCCGTGATCAGGAAGATCTCGTGGTACTCGGTGAGCAGCGCGTCGGTGAGCCCGCGCTGGTACTCGGCCATCTGCCGTTCGAACTCGGCCTTCTCCACGCCGAACGGCAGCGGTGTGTTCAGGTCTGCCGTGAGCTCGCGGAAGCGGTGCAGTCCCCACGCGGACAACGCCGCCACACCGACGAGCATGCCCGTCATGCGCGCGACGACGACGAACGCCGACGCCACGCCGTGCCGCACTGACGGGACGACACGCAGCACAGCACCGCTCAACGGCGCGATGACCAGGCCCAGCCCGAACCCGGCGATGGCCAGGTCACGCGTGAGAACGAGCCCACTGACGTCAGCGGGCCACTGCGCGATGAACACGTACGACACCGACGCCATCGCCAGGCCGCCGAACGACACCCAGCGGTCGCCCACCCGGGACGCCAGGAACCCGCCGAGCACGGCACCGATCGGCAACGCGATCAGGAACCGCGTCAGCAGCGTCGCCGACGAGGCCGAGTCCCGCCGCAACACGGTCTGCGCGAACAACTCCACGTCGACCAGCGTCACCATCAACGCCGCACCGGCCGCCAAGGACACCCCGAGCACGGCCCAGAACGGCCGCCACTGCACGCCCTCGGGATCGATGAGCCGCACGGACGCACGGCGTTCCCACAAGAAGAAGGCACCCAACACGACGAAAGCCGCCACGAGCGTCGGCCAGCCCCACGACGGCAGCACGGACTCAGCGGGCGTCGGGTTGTAGAGCGCCACCACCAACAACGACAACGCCGCGGCCAGCAACACACCACCGACGACGTCGATGCGCACCTCGCGCCGTGTGTTCGGCACGGTCCGTTGCACGATCACCATCGCGATGACCGCCAACGGAATGTTGATCCAGAAGATCCACCGCCAGCTCTGCGGCTCCCAGCCCTCGAACAACGGCATGGCGTTGAACAGCGACGCCACCCCGATGCCGTAGAGCGTGCCGAGCACCGACCCGAGCTCCTGAGCAGCACCGACGGTCCCCAACGCGGACGACCGCCGATGCTCCTCCCACAGGTCCGCGACCAGTGCCATCGTCACGGGCAGAAGCGCGCCACCAGCGAGTCCTTGCACCACGCGCCCAAGAACGAGCAACGGCACGTCAGCCGCCAACGCCGTGATGACCGAGCCCACCAGGAACCCGAGCAACGACACCTGGAGCACGAACCGCCGCCCCAACCGGTCCGACAGCTGCCCGAGCAACGGCATGCCCGCCACGTACCCGAGCAGGTAGCCGGTGACGATCGGCGTCGCCTGCTCCAGCTGGTTCACCGCGATGCCCAGGTCACGCACCATGTCCGTGAGGACCCCGACGACGACGTACGCGTCGAGGGCCCCCAGCAGCACAGCCGCGCCGGACGCGGCGAGAGCGACTCGTCTCATGTAGTCCCTGTCCTGTAAGTCTCGTCGGGCGACAGTAGCGGCCGAGGGACTCGGAGACGGCACCGCCGCAGAGCCCGGATACGCCCGGTATGAGGGCACCGCGGCGGCACCGTCTCCGAGTCGCTCGCCCGCGCCTCTCGCCGGACGAACTTGCAGGACAGGGCCTACGCAGGCGCCGTCACGGTGACGGGCTTGTCGAAGTCGGTGAGGCCGATGTCGACCTTCTGCCCACCGGGGAGCTCGAACAACGCGCTCTT
Organism: Lentzea sp. JNUCC 0626; assembly: GCF_043632865.1. Classification (NCBI taxonomy): domain Bacteria; kingdom Bacillati; phylum Actinomycetota; class Actinomycetes; order Pseudonocardiales; family Pseudonocardiaceae; genus Lentzea; species Lentzea sp. JNUCC 0626. The sequence goes on along the minus strand of NZ_CP171635.1, from coordinate 6,083,873 downwards.
CAGCTTGTTGTCCTTGTCGATCGAGAACGTCGACTTCACGTCCGCGGAGATGCCCGGCACCAGCCCGGCCGCCACGTCCTTCGGCACCGTCGCCTCGACCACCGACACGTCACCGGACGACTTGGTCTTGGCGTCCTTCGCGGACGAGAGGACCTTCGCGACGCCCTTCTCGGGGTTCAGGATCGCCGACGGGTCGTACACCTGGCCGGCGAACGCGGCCGGCAGCTTGGTGAACCCGCCCGTCGGGCCCTTGAAGTGCAGGTTCCCGCCGGTCAGCACATACTCGATGGACAGCAGGCTGCCCCCGAACGTGACCTTCGCGGTGCCCTTGGAGTCACCGGCCGACGTGAGGTCGCCGTCCGCCTCCTTCACCGGCACGTCCGGCAGCTCGCCGTCGACCTTGATCGTGAAGTGGACGCTCTTCACCGAGCTCATCGACTCGGCCGATTTCGAGAGCAAGGTCGCACCATCGGGGAGATCTCCCCCGGACGTGCAGCTCGTGAGCAGGGCGAGTGCGCAAACCAACAACCAACGTGCCGACATGCGTTGATCGTAGAGTCACCCCAGCCCTTAAGCTGCGCTCTATGGACCGCCAGCAGGAGTTCGTGCTCCGCACGCTCGAGGAACGCGACATCCGGTTCGTCCGGCTCTGGTTCACGGACGTCCTGGGCTTCTTGAAGTCCGTGGCGGTCGCACCGGCCGAGCTCGAGGGCGCCTTCAGCGAGGGCATCGGGTTCGACGGCTCCGCGATCGAGGGCTTCGCCCGCGTCTACGAGTCGGACATGGTCGCGAAGCCGGACCCCGGCACGTTCCAGGTGCTGCCGTGGCAGACACCGGAGGGCACGAACTACTCCGCGCGCATGTTCTGCGACATCACCATGCCGGACGGGTCCCCGTCGTGGGCCGACCCGCGGCACGTGCTGCGCCGCACCCTGTCGAGGGCCAGCGAGGCCGGGTTCACCTGCTACGTCCACCCCGAGATCGAGTTCTTCCTGCTCAAGGGCCTGCCGGGCGACGGCAGCGAGCCCGAGCCGGCGGACAACGGCGGGTTCTTCGACCAGACCTCGCACGAGACGGCCACGCACTTCCGCCGCCACGCCATCGAGGCGTTGGAGGCCATGGGCATCTCCGTCGAGTTCAGCCACCACGAGGGAGCGCCCGGCCAGCAGGAGATCGACCTGCGCTACGCCGACGCGCTGACCATGGCGGACAACGTCATGACGTTCCGCTACGTGGTGAAGGAGGTCGCGATCACGCAGGGCGTGCGCGCCTCGTTCATGCCCAAGCCGTTCTCCGACCAGCCGGGCTCGGGGATGCACACGCACTTCTCGTTGTTCGAGGGTGACCGCAACGCCTTCTACGACGAAGAGGACCCGTACCAGCTCTCCGACGTCGGCAAGCAGTTCGTCGCGGGCATCCTCAAGCACGCGCGCGAGATCTCCGGCGTCACGAACCAGTGGGTCAACTCGTACAAGAGGCTCATCGTCGGCGGTGAAGCACCCACGGCCGTGTGCTGGGGTCACGCGAACCGCTCGGCATTGGTCCGTGTGCCGATGTACTCGCCGGGGAAGTCGTCGTCCCGCCGCGTCGAGGTCCGTTCGCTCGACTCCGCGTGCAACCCGTACCTCGCCTACTCGGTGATCCTGGCCGCCGGCCTGCGCGGCATCGAGAAGGGCTACGAACTGCCCCCGCCCGCCGAGGACGACGTGTGGTCGCTCACCGACCGCGAACGCCGTGCGGCCGGGTACGCGAACCTGCCGCAGAACCTGGGTGAGGCGCTCGCCGAGATGGAGAACTCGGAGCTGCTCCCCGAGGCGCTCGGCGAGCACGTCTACGACTTCTTCCTGCGCAACAAGAGGACGGAGTGGGACGCGTACCGTCGAAGCGTCACCCCGTACGAATTGCGCACACTTCTTCCCATGCTGTGAGGCAGCTACGTGCTCTCCGTGACTGAGGTTCCCGAGTTCCAGCCGACGATCTGCGCGTGCACGGTCGCGACGGCGGCGGAACTCCCGGCGGTCAAGGTCCTGTCCAGCTCGTTCCTCGCGGAGCACCCCGAGGGCCGGTTCGTCGCGCTGATCGTCGACGCGCAGCCGGAGCACTCGGGGCCGGGCCTGATGACGCCGCTCGACATCGGTGTCGACGAGCTCGAACTGCACGTGCTGGCGACGTCGCTGGACGCGGCCGGGCTGAAGGCCGCGATGATGCCGCGGCTGCTCGAGGCGTTGCTGTCGCAGGGCATGCCCGTGCTGTACCTCGACCCGTGGGTGCAGGTGTTCGGGTCGGTGACGAAGCTCGTCGTGGAGGCGTTGCGCACCGCGCCGGTCGTGCTGCTGCCGCGCACGTTGCGGCCGTTGGCGTCCGACGGTCTGCAGCCCGGTCCCGCCGACCTGCACGAACTCGGGGCGTTCGACCCCGGGTTCATCGCGGTCGGTCCGGGGGCCGAGCCCTACCTGACCTCTTTGGACATGCCCGCGATCGTGCCGCATCACGTCGTGCGGGACGCACGGGTCGGGTTGTCCGTGTGGAACGTCGCCGACCGGCCGTTGCACCGCACCGAGTCCGGGGCGCTGGCCGTCGTGGGCCAGGACCTGCTGACCGTCCACTTCCGGGGGTTCGACCCGCAACGGCCGTGGCTGCTGTCCGCCGACTTCGCGGAACGGCCGCGCGTGCTGCTGTCGGAACACCCCGAGGTCGCCGAGCTCTGCCAGTCCTACCGCGCCGAACTCGTGCGCAGCGGCTGGACCGTCGCGCCCGTGCCGTACCGGTTCGACGCGCTGATCGACGGGACGCAGATCCCGTCCGAGCTGCGCGCCGACTACCGGGCCTCCGCCGCGCCGCCACCGCCCGCGTTCGGTGAGGACGGTGGTGGTGGGTTCCTCATCTGGGCGTGCGAGCCGACCGAGACCGGTGGCACGCGGTGGGCGGACGCCGTGTGGCGTGCCGATGCCGCGTTGCAGCAGCAGTTCCCGGCGCCTTACGGGGCGGACGCGGACGCCTGGCGCGAGTGGTGTGCCAGTGTCGGGGTGGGGTCCGGCCGGTTGCCGGCGCCCGCCGTGCCGCAGCCGCGGTCGGAAGGGCCGGCGCTGCTCGACCAGCTCGGCGTGTCCGTCGTGGGGTCCGGGTCGTTGGTCGACCTGATGCTCGCCGCCGCGCGTGCGTCCGGACTGCCCGTGTCGACCGAAGCTGGCTATCCCGTTGTGCTGCGGGCATCTTCTTCTGACGAGGTGCCTTCCGGACGTTTCGTCGTGGACGTCGCACTGGATGCCACGGCTGCGGACGACCGCACGGGCGTTAATGAACTTTGGCTGTCGTCAGACGTGTCGCGTGCTGCTGCCGAACGCATCGGCGGGCCCGTCGTGCGTGTGGTGCCTGTGCCCGTGCACGACCTTGGTGCCCGTGAGCACTCTGCTGGCGATGTGGTGGTGTTCGCGGCGATAGCGGACCACTCTCTCGACAGGTCCGGCAACGTGCTGGGGGCCGTGTCGGCGTTCTTGACGGCGTTCCCCGATCGCACCGACGTCGAACTGCGGATCGCCGTGTCGGGGGCGTTCGAACACCCGGAGGCGGCCGAGCGGCTGCGTCTCGCCACAGCCTCTGACCAGCGGATCTCGTTGGTCGACGGGCTCGACGTGGCCGAGGTCGCCGACGCCGTGGTGTCGTTGCACCGCGGTGGGGCCGACGACCGGATCTCGTTGCGTCTGGCCGAACTCGCCGTGCGTGGCGTACCGGTGGTGGCGTCCGGTCACGGTGCCGTTGCCGAGCTGTTCGGCAAGACGGCTGTCCTCGTGCCGTGTCACCAGGGCGCCGAGCCGGACGTTCAGGCTGCCGCGAAGTTGTTGCGCTCGTTGGCAGATGACCTGCCCACGGCCGTTGCGCTGGGTGCAGCCGCACGGGACCACGTGCTGTCCGCGCGTTCCGTTGCGCGCGTTGCCGAGGTTCTTCGCGAACGCGTCGAGCACGCGTACCGCGGTTGGCGCGCCCGTCGGCCGAAGCCCAAGGCCGAGGTCGACCCGATGCTCGCGTTGCAGTCGGCCAAGCACGCGTTACTCCGGCAGCCGACCGTGGACGGTCCCAGCCGGACGCCGATGGCACCCGCGCTGCGCAAGGTCGTGCTGCGAGCGCTGGACCACTACGACAACCACATGCGCCAGGTGCTGCACACCCTGATCGACGGGGTCGAGCGCACGGTGGCCGAGCTGGTCAACCGGCAGGAGGCGCTGAAAGCCGGCGTCGGAGCCGGTGAGCTGGAGCTCCTGCGCGCCGAGGTCGAGCAGGTCGCCGAACGCCAGGCGCACTTCGGTGACCAGCTGGTCGGCATCGACGACGGGGTCGTGCGCGTGCGCGCGGACATGGCCGGTCAGGGCCGTCGCCAGCGGGACCTGGAGGACGCGGTCGTCGCCGAGGCCGCCAAGCGCGCGAAGTCGGACGAGGTCCTGGCCGAGCGGATCGACAAGCTGACCGTGGCCCTGGACCGGACGCTGGACCGCATCGACGGGCTCGAGTCCAAGGTCGTCGAGGTGTTCCGCGAGCGCGACAGCCGGCTCGACGCCGCTCTGCGCACCGCTCACCAGGCACAACAGACCGCGGACGCGTTGCGGCGCGTGGTGGTTCGTCAGCACGAGTCTTCCGGGGACGCGCCTGAGGTGCGTTCGTCGTTGGTGTTGTGCGACGCGGGCATGATGCGACTGCCCTCCGACGACGCGTTCATGCTTCCGCTGTTGTCGTCCAACGGCGTGTGGGAGCCGGACCTCGCGGAACTGCTCGATTCCGTGCTGGAGCCGGACGGGATCTTCCTCGACGTCGGCGCGTACGTCGGCTATCACTCGATTCGCGTGTTGTCGCGGCTCGGGCTGATGGGTGCCGTTGTCGCCGTGGAGCCGGATGCGTCCGCAGCCGCGCTTTTGAAGCACAACGTTTCCGCGAACCTCCCTGCTGCTGTTGCCTCTCGTCTGACCGTGGTCGAGGGCGCGGCGTGGGAGAGCGCGGGCGAGCTCGCGGTCTCTCCGACGTTGACCGGTGGCGTGTCCGTGTCGCCGTTGCCGGCCGACGCGGGCGAAGACGTCGCACGCGTTCGTGCCGTGCGCTTGGACAAGGCGCTCGAAGAGATCGCACTTGTGCAGGGCATGAAGCTTTCCGTCGTGCGGGTCGACACGCCTGGACGTGGGCATCGTGCTCTCGCGGGACTCGTCCGGTTGTTGCGTCGAGACAGGCCGCACGTGTTCATCGAGTTCTCCGCGACTGCGACGGCGGATCTCGGTGACGATCCGGTGACGGTGCTCAAGGAGTTCGGCGTCTGGGGTTACGACCTGGTCCCGGTGGCGACCCGGCAGCCCGCGCCCGCGGACCAGATCGTGCGGGCGATGGAGGGACTTCGTTCCATCACCTTGTGGCTGCGACCGCGTCCGGTTGGCGCCAAGCCGGCTGGTCCGGCGCCGTCCGTGCCGATCAAGCAGCCCGCTGACCAGGCGATTTGACTTTGATCCACGCCGTGAGTAACTTTCTCCAAGTCGCAAGCGAGACCCCGGAACGAGCGGTTGACACCGCGGATCGGGCCGGGTAAAGTCTCACGGCGTCAAACCCCCAGAAGTAAATAAGCGGCCTAACGTGCTGTCCGGGATCTGAAAATGACCCCGATTTGACACCGGGAAAGCCACTCAGATAACTTCTGAACCAAGCAAAAACTGAATGCGAAGCGAGTTTGCGCCGCGAAGAAGAAGCCGAAACGGCCGATTTGACAAAGCGAAAACGAACGAGCTAAGCTTTCAACACAAGCCCCGAGAGAAAGCCTCCGGAAACGGAGACTGGAACCGGTGAGCGCGTGTTCTTTGAGAACTCAACAGCGTGCCGAAACACAGCCAGTAATATATGAATTACCTCCTCGTCGAGGTAGTTCCTTTGAGGCAAGACTAGATTGATGCCAGACATATTCCGTCTGGAGCGATCAAACACAATCCTTATTGGAGAGTTTGATCCTGGCTCAGGACGAACGCTGGCGGCGTGCTTAACACATGCAAGTCGAGCGGTAAGGCCCTTCGGGGTACACGAGCGGCGAACGGGTGAGTAACACGTGGGTAACCTGCCCTGTACTCTGGGATAAGCCTTGGAAACGAGGTCTAATACCGGATACGACCTTCGATCGCATGATTGAAGGTGGAAAGTTCCGGCGGTATGGGATGGACCCGCGGCCTATCAGCTTGTTGGTGGGGTAATGGCCTACCAAGGCGACGACGGGTAGCCGGCCTGAGAGGGTGACCGGCCACACTGGGACTGAGACACGGCCCAGACTCCTACGGGAGGCAGCAGTGGGGAATATTGCACAATGGGCGAAAGCCTGATGCAGCGACGCCGCGTGAGGGATGACGGCCTTCGGGTTGTAAACCTCTTTCAGCAGGGACGAAGCGCAAGTGACGGTACCTGCAGAAGAAGCACCGGCTAACTACGTGCCAGCAGCCGCGGTAATACGTAGGGTGCGAGCGTTGTCCGGAATTATTGGGCGTAAAGAGCTCGTAGGCGGTTTGTCGCGTCGGCCGTGAAAACTTGGGGCTTAACTCCAAGCTTGCGGTCGATACGGGCAGACTTGAGTTCGGCAGGGGAGACTGGAATTCCTGGTGTAGCGGTGAAATGCGCAGATATCAGGAGGAACACCGGTGGCGAAGGCGGGTCTCTGGGCCGATACTGACGCTGAGGAGCGAAAGCGTGGGGAGCGAACAGGATTAGATACCCTGGTAGTCCACGCCGTAAACGGTGGGTGCTAGGTGTGGGGGGCTTCCACGCCCTCTGTGCCGCAGCTAACGCATTAAGCACCCCGCCTGGGGAGTACGGCCGCAAGGCTAAAACTCAAAGGAATTGACGGGGGCCCGCACAAGCGGCGGAGCATGTGGATTAATTCGATGCAACGCGAAGAACCTTACCTGGGCTTGACATGCACTGGAAACCAGTAGAGATATTGGCCCCCTTGTGGCCGGTGTACAGGTGGTGCATGGCTGTCGTCAGCTCGTGTCGTGAGATGTTGGGTTAAGTCCCGCAACGAGCGCAACCCTCGTTCCATGTTGCCAGCACGTAATGGTGGGGACTCATGGGAGACTGCCGGGGTCAACTCGGAGGAAGGTGGGGATGACGTCAAGTCATCATGCCCCTTATGTCCAGGGCTTCACACATGCTACAATGGCCGGTACAAAGGGCTGCTAAGCCGTGAGGTGGAGCGAATCCCATAAAGCCGGTCTCAGTTCGGATCGGGGTCTGCAACTCGACCCCGTGAAGTCGGAGTCGCTAGTAATCGCAGATCAGCAACGCTGCGGTGAATACGTTCCCGGGCCTTGTACACACCGCCCGTCACGTCACGAAAGTCGGTAACACCCGAAGCCCGTGGCTCAACCCGCAAGGGGGAGAGCGGTCGAAGGTGGGACTGGCGATTGGGACGAAGTCGTAACAAGGTAGCCGTACCGGAAGGTGCGGCTGGATCACCTCCTTTCTAAGGAGCATCTACCGATGATCTTGGGCAAACGTTCCGAGCATCGGTCAGAACCACACCAGCCTCGATGCTGGGTGGGCTCATTAGTGGATGCTGGCTGGCTAGACGTTCGGTTGTCACGACAGTGAGTACTGCTCTTCGGAGCGTGGAAAGGTGTCGGGAGGGCTGGATGAACAGATCGGTACGCTGTTGGGTCCTGAGAGAACACGCTCTTCGTGTCTTTCAGTGATCGGGTCATCTCAGCGCTCGAACCGCCGGCCTTCAAGGCCAGCAGGCGAGCAGCACAGAAGAGATGATGACCGTTCGTTCTTTGAGAACTGCACAGTGGATGCGAGCATCTTTGTAGCAAGTTAGTAAGGGCATACGGTGGATGTCTTGGCACCAGGAGCCGATGAAGGACGTAGGAGACTGCGAAAAGTCTAGGGGAGCTGTCAACCGAGCTGAGATCCTAGAATGTCCGAATGGGGAAACCCGGCCCCAGTCATGTGGGGTCACCCATACCTGAACACATAGGGTATGTGGAGGGAACGCGGGGAAGTGAAACATCTCAGTACCCGCAGGAAGAGAAAACAACCGTGATTCCGTGAGTAGTGGCGAGCGAAAGCGGATGAGGCTAAACCGCGTCTGTGTGATACCCGGCAGGGGTTGCATTCGCGGGGTCGTGGGACCTCTTGGCTAGTTCTGCCGGACTAGCGAACAGTCAAAAACCATTGTGGTTAGAGGAATACGTCTGGAAAGCGTGAGCGTAGAGGGTGAAACTCCCGTACTCGAAAACCCGATGGCTGTTTAGAGTGTTCCCAAGTAGCAGCGTACTCGTGAAATTCGCTGTGAATCTGGCGGGACCACCCGCTAAGCCTAAATACTCCCTGGTGACCGATAGCGGACTAGTACCGTGAGGGAAAGATGAAAAGTACCCCGGGAGGGGAGTGAAATAGTACCTGAAACCGTGTGCCTACAATCCGTCGGAGCCTTTAGGGGTGACGGCGTGCCTTTTGAAGAATGAGCCTGCGAGTTAGTGCTACGTGGCGAGGTTAACCCGTGTGGGGTAGCCGTAGCGAAAGCGAGTCTGAATAGGGCGCTTGAGTCGCGTGGTCTAGACCCGAAGCGGTGTGATCTAGCCATGGCCAGGGTGAAGCGCGGGTAAGACCGCGTGGAGGCCCGAACCCACCAGGGTTGAAAACCTGGGGGATGAGCTGTGGTTAGGGGTGAAAGGCCAATCAAACACCGTGATAGCTGGTTCTCCCCGAAATGCATTTAGGTGCAGCGTCGTGTGTTTCTCACCGGGGGTAGAGCACTGGATGGTCTAGGGGGCCCACAAGCTTACCGAAATCAACCAAACTCCGAATACCGGTGTGTTAGAGCGCGGCAGTGAGACTGCGGGGGATAAGCTTCGTAGTCGAGAGGGAAACAGCCCAGAACGCCAGCTAAGGTCCCTAAGTGTGTGCTAAGTGGGAAAGGATGTGGGGTCGCACAGACAGCCAGGAGGTTGGCTTAGAAGCAGCCACCCTTTAAAGAGTGCGTAATAGCTCACTGGTCAAGTGGTCCTGCGCCGACAATGTAGCGGGGCTTAAGCACACCACCGAAGCTGTGTCATTCCGAGCTTGTCTCGGGATGGGTAGGGGAGCGTCGTGTAGCGGTTGAAGCGGCGGAGTAATCCAGCCGTGGACGCTATGCGAGTGAGAATGCAGGCATGAGTAGCGAAAGACGAGTGAGAAACTCGTCCGCCGGATGACCAAGGGTTCCTGGGCCAGGCTAATCCGCCCAGGGTAAGTCGGGACCTAAGGCGAGGCCGACAGGCGTAGTCGATGGACAACGGGTTGATATTCCCGTACCCGTGTGAACGCGCCCATGATGAACCTTGTGATACTAACCGCCCGAAGCCCTTCGAAACTCCTTCGGGAGCTAGAAGTCAGTGGAGCGCGGGACCTGAACTTGTAGTAGTCAAGCGATGGGGTGACGCAGGAGGGTAGCTCCGCCAGTGAGTGGTAGTACTGGTGCAAGCGTGTAGGGAGTCTGGTAGGCAAATCCGCCAGGCATATATCCTGAGACGTGATGCGTAGCCGATTGAGGCGAAGTAGAGTGATCCCATGCTGCCGAGAAAAGCCTCTAGCGAGCTTTCACGCGGCCCGTACCCCAAACCGACACAGGTGGTCAGGTAGAGAATACCAAGGCGATCGGGCGAACTGTGGTTAAGGAACTCGGCAAAATGCCCCCGTAACTTCGGGAGAAGGGGGGCCGTAGCGCTTGAAGCCTCTTGCAGGCTAGGGCGAGACGGCCGCAGAGACCAGCGAGAAGCGACTGTTTACTAAAAACACAGGTCCATGCGAAGTCGCAAGACGATGTATATGGACTGACGCCTGCCCGGTGCTGGAACGTTAAGGGGACCGGTTAGTCACTTCGGTGGCGAAGCTGAGAACTTAAGCGCCAGTAAACGGCGGTGGTAACTATAACCATCCTAAGGTAGCGAAATTCCTTGTCGGGTAAGTTCCGACCTGCACGAATGGCGTAACGACTTCTCGACTGTCTCAACCGCAGGCCCGGCGAAATTGCATTACGAGTAAAGATGCTCGTTACGCGCGGCAGGACGGAAAGACCCCGGGACCTTTACTATAGCTTGGTATTGGTGTTCGATTCGGCTTGTGTAGGATAGGTGGGAGACTGTGAAGCGGCCACGCCAGTGGTTGTGGAGTCATCGTTGAAATACCACTCTGGTCGTATTGGATGTCTAACCTCGGTCCGTGATCCGGATCAGGGACAGTGCCTGGTGGGTAGTTTAACTGGGGCGGTTGCCTCCCAAAGAGTAACGGAGGCGCTCAAAGGTTCCCTCAGCCTGGTTGGCAATCAGGTGTTGAGTGCAAGTGCACAAGGGAGCTTGACTGTGAGACTGACGGGTCGAGCAGGGACGAAAGTCGGAACTAGTGATCCGGCCATGGCTTGTGGAAGCGTGGTCGCTCAACGGATAAAAGGTACCCCGGGGATAACAGGCTGATCTTCCCCAAGAGTCCATATCGACGGGATGGTTTGGCACCTCGATGTCGGCTCGTCGCATCCTGGGGCTGGAGTAGGTCCCAAGGGTTGGGCTGTTCGCCCATTAAAGCGGTACGCGAGCTGGGTTTAGAACGTCGTGAGACAGTTCGGTCCCTATCCGCCGCGCGCGTAGGATACTTGAGGAAGGCTGTCCCTAGTACGAGAGGACCGGGACGGACGGACCGCTGGTGTGCCAGTTGTTCTGCCAAGAGCATTGCTGGTTGGCTACGTTCGGAAGGGATAACCGCTGAAGGCATCTAAGCGGGAAGCTCGTTCCAAGATGAGGTATCCCACTCTTCGTGAGTTAAGGCCCCCAGCTAGACCACTGGGTTGATAGGCCAGAGGTGGAAGACCGGTAACGGTTGGAGCTGACTGGTACTAATAGGCCGAGGACTTGTTACAAAGACGCTACGCATCCACTGTGCGGTTCTGGAAGAACCGAGCGGCAACCGATCGCCGCAGGTAAAATTCCATAGAGTTTCGGTGATAATAGCGTTGGGGAAACACCCGGTCCCATTCCGAACCCGGTAGTTAAGCCCTTCTGCGCCGATGGTACTGCACTGGTTACGGTGTGGGAGAGTAGGTCGTCGCCGAACATTAATTCCAGAAGACCCTTGAGGGTCGAGCACTTCGGGTGCTCCCCTCAGGGGTCTTCTGGCATGTTCGGACTATTTCGCTTGCCTCCACTGGTCTGATGGAAGCCATGGACGCGGTTGTGCACCCAGACCTGGCGTCGTTCGACGCCGCCACCCACGAACGGCTGACCGCCGATCCGGTCAGGAACACCGTCGCACTGACGTCGCTCAACCGCATCCGACGTCTGCCGGCCGAACTCCCGCCGACCCTGATCACCTTCCACGACAACGGAAACGTGATCGGCTCCCTGGTCCGCACCCCACCGTGGCCGTTCCAGGTGGCCGACCTGCCCCCGGCCGCGGCCGAACTGGCCGTGCAGATCATCAACGACATCGACCCGGACGGTCCCGGCGTCACCGGACCGAAGGACAGAGCTGAGGCGTTCGCCACAGCCACCGGCAAGAACTACCGCGAATCCCTCGCCACCCGCCTCTACCGACTCGGCACGCTCGCCCCGCCGACCGTCCCCGGCACCGGCCGCCTCGCCACCGAGGACGACGTCGACCTCCTCGGCGCCTGGCGCAGGGAGTTCCTGATCGAGGCCGTCCCCGAGGCGCCGAACGAGGGCACGACCGAAGCCATGCGCGGCTCCCTCAAACTCGGCAGCGGCCACCTCCTCTGGGAGATCGACGGCACCCCCGTCGCCTGGGCCGCGGGCAGCCTCCCGGAAGCCGGCATGACGAGGGTCGGTCCCGTCTACACCCCACCCGAGCACCGCCGGCACGGCTACGGCGCCGCAGCCACCGCCGCCGTCACGCAGTGGGCCCTCGACCGGGGCGCCATCGCCGTCCTGCTCTTCACCGACCTGAGCAACCCGGTCTCGAACTCGATCTACCAGCGCATCGGCTACGAGCCGGTCGAAGACTGGTCCGAGTTGTGGTGGCAGAGCTAGTCGAACAGCTCCGGTGCCAGCGCTCGGTTGCGCACGTGCGACGAGAACACCAGTGACGTCGTCGTGTCGCCGTACCGCTGCATCACCTCGACGAGTTCCTCCAACTCCACCATCGACCGGCAGACGACCCGCAGCAGCCAGCAGTCGTCGCCGGTCACGTGGTCCGCGTCGAGGATCTGCGGCAGCACCAGCACCTGCGAACGGAACCGCGGCGTGTCCAGCGACCGCACCCGCACCCGCACGATCGACTCGATCGGCAACCCCAGCCGGGCCGGCGACACCACCGCGGTGAACCCGGTGATCACCCCGAGGGACTCCAGCCGACGCACGCGTTCGGTCACAGCGGGCGCGGACAACGACACCTGCCGGCCCAGTTCCGTGAACGACATCCGCCCGTCCTGCTGGAGCAACGACAGGATCTTCCAGTCCACCGCGTCGAGTTCCACCTGGAAATCATAGGAAGAACGGCCCGAACGCCTGGACTTCGACATGTCCGCGGCACGACCAGCCAAGCAGGATCAACGGCATGACGAACGCACTGCGCTTCCCCGCCGCCGACCCGCGCACCGCGGCTGCCCACTTCGCCGCCGAGCTCGCGTTCGAGGCCGACCCCGACGACGTGCACCGCGACCTGCAGGACGGCACCGTCACCGGCTACGTCCTGGTGGAGACGCGCGCGCCCGAGGCGTTCGCCCAGGCCCGCATCCCCGGCGCGATCAACCTGCCCTACCGCGACCTCCCGGAGACCCTCGACCTCGATCCGGACCTCGTCTACGTCTGCTACTGCGAGAGCTTCCAGTGCAACGCCGCCACCAAGGGAGCCCTCGCGCTCGCCCAGCGCGGCTACCGGGTGAAGCGGCTCTCCGGCGGCATCACGGCCTGGCGGGACGCGGGCTACCCGGTCGAGTCCGACCAGCTCGACGGCGCGGTGGTAACCAAGGTCGCGTGTCACTGCTGACCACCGTGCACCTAGGCTCAAATGCGTGAACGCACCGCGCCTGCTCGTCCTGCAGCCCTCGCAGTCAGACCCGCTGGCCAAGCTCGGGGACTGGCTCGACGCCGAGGGCGTCGAACTCGACCTCGTGCCGCTCAAGGACCAGCCCGCGCCGGCGAACCTCGACGGCTACGACGGCGTGATCTGCCTCGGCGGGGAGATGGGCGCGCTCGACGACCTCGACCACCCGTGGCTCGCGGACGCCCGCCGGCTGCTGTCCAGCGCGGTCGCGAAGAAGCTGCCGACGCTCGCGATCTGCCTCGGCGCGCAGCTGCTCGCGGCCGCCACGGGTGGTCAGGTGCGCAAGGGTCCACAAGGGCCGGAGGTCGGCGTGCTGCTCGTGGCGAAGCGGGACGCGGCGGGCATGGACCCGTTGTTCGTGGACCTGCCGTTCACCCCGGACGTCCTGCAGTTCCACAACGACGAGGTGCACCTGCTGCCGCCCGGCGCGGAACACCTCGCGGCATCTCCCAAATATCCGAATCAGGCGTTTCGGGTCGGGGAGAGCGCTTACGGCCTTCAGTTCCACATCGAGACGACGCCGGAAATCGTCTTGAACTGGGCTGCCAAGGACCCTGAATCGGCGGCCTGTGCGCGGGCTCACCACTTCGACCAGGAGTTCCTCGAGCAGGCGCACCGCGACATCGAAGAGGTGTGGCAGCCGTTCGTGGCCAGATTCGCCAAACTCGTTCGGGGAGAACTGTCGCCCGCAGGAGGTTTCGGCACACAACTTCCGTTGGTGTGACGTTACTTTCGTAGGTTTTAAGACATCCTCCGTTGGCGGTACCGTAACCTCCTGGACAGCTTGTTCGATCCAGCCGGAGGATCAGTGTGGATCCCGCACTTGTAGTGATCATCGTCGTCGTCACTGCTCTCATCTTCGATTTCACCAACGGATTCCACGACACGGCCAACGCCATGGCCACCTCCATCGCCACTGGCGCCCTGAAGCCCAGAACGGCGGTCGCGCTGTCGGCGGTGCTCAACCTCGTCGGCGCGTTCCTCTCGGTCGAGGTGGCCAAGACCATCTCCGGCGGCATCGTGGACGACGCCAAGATCACGCCCGCGATCATCTTCGGCGGGTTGGTCGGCGCGATCATGTGGAACCTCGTGACCTGGTACGCGGGGCTGCCGTCGAGTTCGTCGCACGCGTTGTTCGGCGGCCTGATCGGTGCCGCCTGGGTCTCGTCCGGTGTGGACGCCATCCACTTCGCCAAGGTTGTCGACAAGGTCCTGGTGCCCGCCATCGTGGCGCCGCTCGTCGCCGGCCTGGTCGCGGCCATCGCCACGATCATCGTGTACCGCCTCAAGAAGGCAGCTGACCCGCGCACCGCGCACACCGGCTTCAAGGTCGGCCAGGTCGCGTCCGCCTCGCTCGTCTCCCTCGCGCACGGCACGAACGACGCGCAGAAGACGATGGGCATCATCACGCTCGCGCTGATCACGTCCGGTTCGCTCGCGCCCGGCTCCGGCCCGCCCACCTGGGTGATCGTCAGCGCCGGTCTCGCGATCGCGCTCGGCACGTACCTCGGTGGCTGGCGCATCACGCACACCCTGGGCCGCGGCCTCACCACCATCGAACCGGCGCAGGGCTTCGCGGCGCAGACCTCCACCGCCACGGCCATCCTGGCGTCCTCGCACCTCGGCTTCGCCCTGTCCACGACGCACGTCGCGTCCGGCGGCATCATGGGCTCCGGTCTCGGCCGCGACCGCCGCGGCGTCAAGTGGGGAACCATGGGCAAGATGGCCGCCGGCTGGCTGCTCACCCTGCCCGCCGCGGGCATCGTCGGCGCGCTCGCCGGCAAGTGGGCGTCCACCGGCACGGTCGGCATCGTCGGCGTCGCCGTCATCGGTTCCGTCGTCTCGCTCGGCATCTGGCTGCTGGCCCGCCGCGAACCGGTGAAGCCCGAGCAGATCGTCGACGAGGTGGCCGCGCAGGCCGAACTGCACAAGGTGGCGGCATGAAGGTCGACTGGATGGCGCTCGTCCAGGTCTTCGGCGCCACGCTGCTGGTCACGGTTCTGGTCGTGACGCTGTTCGTCGTCGGCATCCGCGCGTTGTCCGGCGAGAAGAAGGTGCCCGCGTACGCGAGCTTCGCCGGGTGCGTCGCCGTGGTGCTCTACGGGTTGTCTCTGATCGTCTTCTGACGTTGCGGGGCATAGGGTTGGCTCACAATGAGCGAACCTGTCCGCCACGCGTCTCCAGCCCGGTTCGGGCTCACCGAGCCGCGCAGCGAGGAAGTGCTGCGCGGCCTCGGTCTGTGGGCTGACCGCAGGCCCTCCGACGGTGCCGAGGCCGTGCTGCACGCGCTGTCCCGCTGCCCCGATCCCGACCTCGCGCTGCGGGGCCTCGAACGTCTGCACGACGTCGCCGACTGGGCTGCCCTCTCGGCCGCGCTGCACGACGACGTGGTGGTGCGCGGGCGGTTGCTCGCCGTGCTCGGCTCGTCCACGGCGCTCGCCGACTTCCTCGTCGTGAACCCCGACCGGTGGCGTTCGCTGACCGACGACGTCAACGTGTCGTTGGAGCTGGCCGAAGACGACGTGTTGCGCACGGAGTACCGGGCGAAGCTGCTGCTCGTGGCCGCCAACGACCTGGCGCACGTCGTCGAGCCCGACCTGCCGTTCGTGCCGTACGACACGGTGGCCGAGCAACTGTCCGAACTGGCCGTGTCGGCGTTGCGGGCGTCGTTGAAGCTCGCGGCCGAACGCGTCAACGGCGCTGATCGCTGTCGACTCGCGGTGATCGCGATGGGCAAGTGCGGCGCCAACGAGCTGAACTACGTGAGCGACGTCGACGTCGTGTTCGTCGCCGAGGGCGAACTCTCCGTGGCGACCCGGCTGGCCAGCACGATGATGCAGATCGCCGGTCAGTCGTGCTTCGAGGTCGACGCGGCGTTGCGTCCCGAGGGCAAGGCGGGCGCACTCGTCCGCACGCTCGACGGGCACGCGTCGTACTACAAGAAGTGGGCGCGGACCTGGGAGTTCCAGGCGTTGCTGAAGGCACGGCCGGTCGCCGGTGACGCCGAGCTCGGGCAGGCGTACCTCGACGTCGTGCGGCCCTACGTGTGGACGGCGGCCGAGCGCGAGAACTTCGTCGAGGACGTGCAGGCGATGCGGCGCCGGGTCGAGGACCACGTGCCGTCCGGGCTCGCGGACCGCGAGTTGAAACTCGGCCGCGGCGGGTTGCGGGACGTCGAGTTCGCCGTGCAGCTGCTTCAGCTCGTGCATGGGCGTTCCGACGAAGACCTGCGCATCCAGGCGACGACGGCGGCGTTGGCCGCGTTGGGCCAGGGCGGCTACGTCGGGCGTGAGGACGCGGCGGAGTTCGGGCGCTCGTACCGGTTCCTGCGCACGTTGGAGCACCGGCTCCAGTTGCAGCGTTTACTGCGCACGCACCTGTTCCCGGCCGACGACGACGTGGCGGCGTTGCGCTGGCTGGCGCGGTCGGTGGGGCTGGCGGCGGACGGGCGGAAGTCCGAGGGCCAGGTGCTGCTGGCGGAGTTCCGCAGGCACGCCAACCAGGTCCGGCGGCTGCACGAGAAGTTGTTCTACCGGCCGCTGTTGCAGTCGGTCGCGGGGGTGCCGACGGAAGCGTTGCGGCTCACCACCAAGGAAGCCGTGGCTCGGCTGGCGGCGCTGGGGTACACGTCGCCGGACGGCGCGTTGCGGCACATCCAGGCGTTGACGCAGGGGATGTCCCGGCGGGCGCGCATCCAGGGTGCGTTGCTGCCGGTGCTGCTGGACCTGTTCGCCGGCACGCCCGACCCGGACGGCGGGCTGCTCGCGTACCGGAAGGTGTCCGAGGCGCTCGCGGAAACCCCTTGGTACCTCCGGCTTCTGCGCGACGAGGGCGCGGTCGTCGAACGGCTCGCGGTGCTGCTCGGCACGTCCCGGCTCGTGCCGGACCTGCTGGTGCGCGCGCCGGAGGTGTTGCGGCTGCTCGCGGACACCGAGGCGCTGGTCGGCGGTGATCCGCACGCGATCGGGAAACCGTTGCGCAGCGCCGTTTCCCGCTACGGCGAACCGGGGCGGGCGATCGCGGCGGCGAGATCGTTGCGACGTCACGAGTTGCTGCGCATCGCGGCCGCGGACCTGCTCGGGTTCATGCCGCTCGAGACGGTGTGCGTGTCGCTGTCCGAGGTGTGGAGTTCGGTGCTGCAAAGCGCTTTGGACGCGGCGGTGCGCGCGTCCGGCGAGCCGGTCGCCGCGTTGTCGGTGATCGGCATGGGGCGGCTCGGCGGGCACGAACTCGGGTACGGGTCGGACGCGGACGTGCTGTTCGTGTGCAGGCCGCACGAGGGCGTGTCCGACGCTGACGCGGTGAAGTGGGCGAGCGGGGTCGTCGAGAAGATCCGGCGGCTGCTCGGGGCGCCGTCGCAGGACCCGCCGTTGCAGGTCGACGCGGATCTGCGGCCGGAGGGCCGGCAGGGGCCGCTGGTGCGGACGCTCGAGTCGTACCGCGCGTACTACCGGCAGTGGGCGGAGATCTGGGAGAAGCAGGCGTTGCTGCGGGCCCGGTTCATCGCGGGCGACGCGTCGCTGGGTGCCGACTTCGAGGCGTTGATCGACCCGTTGCGCTACCCGGCCGACGGGCTCGACGCGGCGTCCGTGCGGGAGATCCGGCGGATCAAGGCGCGGGTCGACGCGGAACGGCTGCCGCGCGGCGCGGACCCGAGCACGCACACCAAGCTCGGCCGCGGCGGGCTCGCGGACGTCGAGTGGACCGTGCAGTTGTTGCAGCTCCAGCACTCCGGCGCGGTGCCGGGGTTGCGCACACCGTCCACAATGGCCGCGATGGCCGCCGCCGTAGAGGCCGGGCTGCTGGCGGAGGAGGACGCGACGGCGTTGACCGCCGCGTGGAACCTGGCGACGCAGGCGCGCAACGCCGTGACGCTGGTGCGGGGCAAGGCATCTGATCAACTGCCGACGTCCGGGCGTGATCTCGTCGCGGTGGCGTCGGTGATGGGGCACGAACTCGGCGGCGATCCGGGGGAGTTCCTGGAGTCGTACCGCAGGACCACCCGCCGTGCGCGTGCGGTGGCGGAGCGTGTCTTCTACGGTGAGAAACCGTGAAAGCGATCGCGTTGACCCACTTCGGCGATGCCGAGGTCATGTCGTTGCAGGAGCTGCCCGACCCGTTGCTCGGGCCCGACCAGGTCCTGGTGGAGGTGCGGGCGGCCGGGGTGAACCCGGTGGACTTCAAGATCAGAGCCGGGTACCTGAGCGGACTGATGCCGCACCACATGCCGTTGATCCCCGGCTGGGACGTCTCCGGGGTCGTGCGGGCCGTCGGCATCGGCGTGCAGGACTGGAAGCCCGGCGACGAGGTGCTCGCTTACGCCCGCAAGGACCACGTCCAGTTCGGTGCCTACGCCGAGTTGATCTCGTTGCCGGACCGGCTGGTGGCGCGCAAACCGTCCACCGTGGACAACGTGTCGGCGGCGGCGCTGCCGTTGGCGGGGCTGACGGCGTTGCAGGCGTTGAAGGCGGTCGGAACCGGTTCCGGGGACGTCGTGCTGGTGCACGCGGCCGCGGGTGGTGTCGGGCATCTCCAGGTGCAGATCGCCCGTGAACTCGGCGCGGCGCGGGTGCTCGGGACCGCGTCGCCGCGCAACCACGACTTCGTGCGCTCGCTCGGCGCCGAGCCCGTCGCGTACGGAGACGCGCTGGTGGACGCGGTCGCGGAGCTCGTCGGCGGCGACGGCCAGGTGGACGTGGTGATCGACAACGCCGGCGGGCTCGCGTTCGACCAGTCGTTGCAACTGGTGCGCGACCGGGCGCGCATGACGTCCATTGTGGACGGACCGCGGGCGTTGGAGAACGGCGTGGTCAACACCTGGGCCCGGCCGAACGCCGAGCAGACGCAGTGGCTGGTGGACCTGGTCGCCGCGGGGCGGTTGCACGTCGAGGTGCAGCAGACTTTTCCCTTGGCAGAGGCCGTTAAGGCGCACAAGCTGCTCGAAGGTGGCCATGTGCGCGGAAAAGTTGTGCTGACCGTCTGAAATCTTCAGGTATTTCTTCAGGTTTGGGGGCACTCCTGGTGGGGTGCCCCCAGTTCTGGAACTGCTCAGTCCTCGTCGGATTCGGGGTCCACGGCCGGAGCGCTGGTGTAGACCTCGACCACCCACTCCTCCTCCAACGCTTCCGCGTCGTCGACGTCGGGCACGAGCCGGTTGTAGACGCGGACACCGAGGTCGAGCACGTCAGCGGCCTGAACCGCTTCGAGTGCGTCTCCAGCGGAGTCGAAGATGTGAGTGGTGAGCAGCTGCGGAGCCGTGAATTCGGCGACATCTTGAGACACGCGCGGACACTAGCGCATTGACGTTTCACCCAATCGAGATGAGACTAGGCGCGCCCAGAGGGGGAGCTGTGGGCATCCCGGGGTCCAACGAAGGAAGTCATGCAGCATCGTCGCGTCACGCGCGGAACGAAGACCGCGGTCACGATCGCGGGTGTTGCCGTTGGTGTGCTCGCGCTACTGGGTGTCATCCAGTTCGCACTGAGCGGTGAGAACTCGGCCGCTCAGCCCAACCCGACCGGTACGACCACGACGAACGTCGTCGAAACCCCTGACGGTGCACTGGAAACGACAGAGCCGTCGGCCGAGGTGAAGGTCGGCACGGGTTCGTTCAAGCAGCAGCGCGGCATGCTGACCATAGAGGTCACCCGCGTCGAGGTGGCGAACAGCCGCGTCAAGCTCTTCGTGACGGCCACGAACGCCTCCCAGGCCCGCATGACCCTCCCCGTCGTCGGCATCGCGGTCCTGGACGATCTGAACCGCACCTACGCGGCGTCGAGCAGCAAGTGGGAAGGCCCCGTCATCCAGGGCACCACCGCCTCGGGCACCGTCGTGCTCGACGAGAAGCTCGGCGCGAATGTGAAGTCACTCACCCTGACGTTCTCGTCGATCTCCGGCCAGTTCGCCCCGACCGGCGCGGCGATCACGGTCACCGGAATCCCGCTGCCGAAGTGATTTTCCGACATGACCTGGGTACGCCCAGGGCATGACTCAACGCGGAAGTGACCAACACGGCTTCGCGAAGGACGACCTCCTGAAGAAGGAGATCGAGAACGAGCTGCGTGCCAACGGCCCGACGCGCTCGGAGGCCTGGCGCGAACCGGAGATGCCGGAGCCGGACGAAAATCCCGAGGACTCGCTGCGCTAGGACGCCTAGTCTCCGGGCCATGAAGTACCTGTTCTTCTGGGGACACCAGCCCGAACGCGACGGCGGCATCGGCAAGGGATGCCTGTCGCAGTGGTGGCCGTGCACCTTCGAGGCGGACGGCGAAACGTTCACGTCCGCCGAGCACTACATGATGTGGCGCAAGGCGTTGCTGTTCGACGACGCCGACATCGCTCGTCGCGTGCTCGCGGCACGGACTCCGGCCGAGGCCAAGTCTCTGGGGCGTCAGGTAGCTGGTTTTTCCGATGCCGCGTGGGTTTCCGCGCGCATGGAGATCGTCGTCGCCGCCAACCTGGCCAAGTTCGGCCAGGACCCGGCGCTGCGCACCTACTTGCTGGGCACGGGTTCCCGCGTGCTGGTCGAGGCCAGCCCGCAGGACCGCGTGTGGGGCATCGGCCTCGTGGCGACCGACCCGCGTGCGTCGGATCCGTCGCAGTGGCTCGGCCTCAACCTGCTCGGCGAGGCCCTGATGGAGGTTCGCTCGAAGCTCGCAGCGCGGTGAGCGCGCCGACGTGATCTCAGTCCTTTTCGGATCGACGCGATCTCGTTGAGCGGCACTGCGGTTCTCATTTGAACGGGAGGCGGTACCGCGTCCGTGTACATGTCGACGCCGACCTCACAGGGAGAACCGCGATGTTCAGCTACTCCGGCCCGGCCCGCCTCGTCTACTCCGACGGCAACGCGGTCGAGCTGGACCGGGTCGACCTGATCGAGACGGTGAACGACGCCGGCATGTGGCAGCTGTCCGGTGCCGGCTCGGCCGCGGAGGAGCTGACCGGCGGCGAGGCGCGCATCAAACTGCCGACCGGCGGCGAGGCGGACGTGCTCGTGTCGAACGTGCGGGTGAGCGAGGGGATCAACGGCGTCTCGTCGAAGGCGACGCTGTTGGGGGCCTAGGCCCTGTCCTGTAAGTCCGTCGGGCGGCAGTAGCGGCCGAGGGACCCGGAGGCGGCACCGCCACGACGCCCGAATACCTCCGGTATGAGGGCATCGCGGCGGCACCGCCTCCGGCTCGCTCACCCGCGCCTGCCACCGGACAGACTTACAGGACAGCGCCTAGACAGCCGGAAGGCCCGGCAGGAGTCCTGCCGGGCCTTCCAGGTGAAGCTCAACCGATCACACGTCGTAGTAGAGCGCGAACTCGTAGGGGTTCGGGCGCAGACGCAGCGGGTCGATCTCCTGCTCGCGCTTGTACGAGATCCAGGTGTCGATGACGTCCGGCGTGAACACGCCGCCCTCGAGCAGGAACTCGTGGTCCGCCTCGAGGTTGTCCAGCACGGCGTCCAGCGTCGCGGGGACCTGCTTGACGTCGCGGGCCTCCTCGGGCGGGAGCTCGTAGAGGTCCTTGTCGATCGGGGCCGGCGGCTCCATCTTGTTCTTCACGCCGTCGAGGCCCGCCATGACCATCGCGGAGAACGCGAGGTACGGGTTGCCCGAGGAGTCGGGGCAGCGGAACTCGACGCGCTTGGCCTTCGGGTTGTTGCCCGTGATCGGGATGCGGATGCACGCCGAGCGGTTGCGCTGGGAGTAGACCAGCGAGACCGGGGCCTCGTAGCCCGGCACCAGGCGGTGGTACGAGTTGACCGTCGGGTTGGTGAAGGCCAGCAGCGACGGCGCGTGGTGCAGGATGCCGCCGATGTAGTGGCGGGCGGTGTCGGACAGGCCCGCGTAGCCGCTCTCGTCGTGGAACAGCGGCTGGCCGTCCTTCCACAGCGACTGGTGCGTGTGCATGCCTGAGCCGTTGTCGCCGAACAGCGGCTTCGGCATGAAGGTGACGGACTTGCCGGCCTGCCAGGCGGTGTTCTTGATGATGTACTTGAACAGCATCAGGTCGTCCGCGGCGTGCAGCAGCGTGTTGAACTTGTAGTTGATCTCGGCCTGGCCGCCGGTGCCCACCTCGTGGTGCGCGCGCTCGACGGTGAAGCCCTGGGCCTCCATGTTGAGGACCATCTGGTCGCGCAGGTCGGCGTAGTGGTCGTTCGGGGTGACGGGGAAGTAGCCACCCTTGTACTTGACCTTGTAGCCGAGGTTGCCGCCCTCTTCCTCACGGCCGGTGTTCCACCAGCCGGAGACCGCGTCGATCTTGTGGAACGCGGAGTTGGCGGTCGTGTCGAACTGGACCGAGTCGAAGATGTAGAACTCGGCCTCGGCACCGAAGTACGCGGTGTCGGCGATGCCCGAGTCGGTGATGTACTGCTCGGCCTTGCGCGCGATGTTGCGCGGGTCGCGGCTGTACGCCTCACGCGTGAACGGGTCGTGCACGAAGAAGTTGACGATCAGCGTCTTCTCGATCCGGAACGGGTCGAGGCGCGCGGTGAAGAGGTCGGGCAGCAGGAGCATGTCCGACTCGTGGATCGACTGGAAGCCGCGCACGGAGGAGCCGTCGAAGGCGAGACCCTCTTCGATGGCGTCAGCGTCGAACGCCTTGGCCGGCAGCGTGAAGTGCTGCATCACACCGGGCAGGTCGCTGAACCGCACGTCGACGAACTTGACGCCCTCGTCGGTGATGAACTTCAGCACCTCGTCGGAATTCTTGAACACCCTCGTCGACTCCTTGACTATGGACAACGGCTTGTCATCACGAGCGACCGTATGCGGGCGGTGTTGCCCGTCCGTCACTCGGATGTTTCGCCAGTGTTAACGGGGCGGTCCGAAGGGGCAAGGCGACCTGGACGTGCTCACCCGTTGAGCACGGCTTTACTCTGGTGGGGTGAGCAGGTGGACCGGTTCGTGGCTGTCAGGACCCGACTCAGTGCTGTCTCCGGGTGAAGGCTCGAACGACGGCACGCAACAGCGCTGGCGCGGCGAGCGGCACGGCTTCCCCAAGGACGGGCCGGGCTCCATCGCCTCGATCGGGCGGCGCACGTTCGCCATCCTCGTCGACTTCCTGCTCTCGGCCGGGGTCGCGGCGCTGTTCACGCAGCCCGACCTACCGAAGAACTGGAGCTTGCTCGCCTGGTTCGTCATCACCACCGTCGCCGTCGCGTTCTTCGGGTTCACGCCCGGTCACGCGTTGCTCGGCCTGCGGGTGGCGCGGATCGACGGCAAGCAGTTCGTGCACCTGCCGCGCGCGCTGCTGCGCACCGTCCTCATCTTCCCGCTGATCCCGGCGCTGGTCTGGGACTCGGACGGGCGCTGCCTGCACGACAAGGCCGCGGGCACCGTGGTCATCAAGGTCCGCTAGCCGGGTTCAGAACGTCCTCGCACGTGAAAGGGCCCGCCGCACGGGATGTGCGGCGGGCCCTTTCACGTGGTGGGAGCTGGTGCTCGGTGGCTCAGCAGGTCAGCGGCGGCGCATCGCGCGCTGGACGTTGCGCATCTTGGCGCCCGCCGGCATCGGGCCCTTGGGCAGGGCCGGACCGCGGCTGGCCAGCGCGGCGAGGCGGGTCTCCAGGGTGTCGACCTGGGCGGCCGTGATGTTGCGCGGCAGCTTCATCAGGGTCGACTGCAGCTTCTTCAGCGGGACCTGGCCCTCTTCGGTGCCGATGATGAAGTCGTAGATCGGGGTCTCGCCGACGACGCGGGAGATGCGCTTCTTCTCCTGCGCGAGCAGCGGCTTCACCCGCTGCGGGGCACCCTCGGCGACCAGGACCACGCCCGGACGGCCGAGCACGCGGTGCACGGCGTCGAGCTGCGTGGTGTTCGCGACGGCGGGCGTGACGCGCCAGCGGCCGCGCAGGTTCTCCAGGGCCCAGGCACCCGCGCCCGGCTGGCCGTCCGCCTTGCGGAAGACGTTGCTCTGGACGCGGCGGCCGAAGATGATCACGGCCAGCAGCGCGCCGATCGCGACGCCCAGCGGCACGAACATCCAGACCGCGTCGAAGACCAGGCCGAGGACCACGGCGATGGCGGTGACGCCCAGGACCGCGCCCAGCATGATCGGCACGAGCGCCTTGTCCTCGCGGCGCTGCATCTTGAACGCCTCGAAGATCTGCTTGCGCCGTGCGCGTGAAGCCGCGCGGCGAGCCTTCGTCGCTTCCTTCGCCGCCGCCTTGTCCTGCTTACCAGCCATGTGGACAGGATACGGCGCGGTGGTATCAGACTCGCATCGGCCGTCTGCGAGACTGCCGGGATGGACGCGTTGCTGGAGGGTCTCGATCCGGAACAGCGCGCAGCGGTCGAGGCTCCGCGCGGCCCGGTCTGCGTGCTCGCGGGTGCCGGTACCGGCAAGACGCGCACCATCACGCACCGCATTGCCTACCTCTGCCAACGTGGTCATGTCGCTCCGACGCAGGTCCTGGCCGTGACGTTCACCAAGCGTGCCGCGGGGGAGATGCGCACGCGTTTGCGTTCTCTCGACGTGCACGGCGCACAGGCCGTGACGTTCCACGCCGCCGCATCACGCCAGTTGCGGTACTTCTGGCCGCGCGTCATCGGTGGTCCGCGCTGGGAGCTGGTCGACCAGAAGATCCGCGTCGTCGCCCGCGCCGCGACCCGGCTGGGCATGCCGACCGAGTCGGACGCGCTGAGGGACCTGACCAGCGAGATCGAGTGGGCGAAGGCGTCGCTGCTCGCGCCGGAGGACTACCCGGCCGCCGCGTCTCGTGCCGCGCGGGACATCCCGGCGCCCGCCGAGCAGATCATGAAGCTCTACCGGACCTACGAGGAGCTCAAGAACGAGGCACAGCTCCTCGACTTCGACGACCTGCTGCTCTACACGGCGGGCGCGCTGGAGGACAACGCCGAGGTCGCCCAGGAGTTCCGCGACCGCTACCGCTGCTTCGTCGTGGACGAGTACCAGGACGTGACGCCGTTGCAGCAGCGCGTGCTCGACTCGTGGCTGGGCGCGCGCGACGACCTGACGGTGGTCGGTGACGCGAACCAGACCATCTACTCCTTCGCGGGCGCCTCGCCGCAGCCGTTGCTGAACTTCGGCCGCCGGTTCCCCGAGGCTGTCGTCGTCCGGCTCGAACGCGACTACCGGTCGACGCCGCAGGTCGTGGAGCTGGCCAACGACGTGATCAAGTGGGCGCGCGGCCGTCCGGCGGGCTCGCGGCTGAACCTCATCGGGCAGCGGCCGGAAGGGCCGAAGCCGCGGTTCCACGAGTTCGACGACGAACCTGCCGAGGCCGACGCCGTCGCCGGGCGCGTCAAGACGCTGCTCGACGAGGGCGTCGCCGCGTCCGAGATCGCGATCCTCTACCGCGTCAACGCCCAGTCCGAGGTGTACGAGCAGGCGCTCGCGTCGCTCGGCATCCCGTACCTGGTGCGCGGCGGTGAGCGCTTCTTCGAGCGCGCCGAGGTGCGCCAGGCGATGATCACGCTGCGCTCGGCGGGCGAGGTGTCCGGCAGCCTGCCCGAGGTGGTGCGGTCCGCGCTGCACCGCGTCGGCCTCACCGACGAGCCGCCGACCGGTGGCAGCGCGCGAGAGCGTTGGGAGTCGTTGCTCGCTCTGGTCGAGCTGGCCGAGGAGTTCGCCGCCGCGTCTCCCGAGGCCGACCTGCCGCGGTTCTGCGTCGAGCTGGACATGCGGGCCGAGGCGCAGCACCCGCCGACGGTCGAAGGCGTGACGCTGGCGTCGCTGCATGCGTCGAAGGGCCTCGAGTGGGACGCCGTGTTCCTCGTCGGCCTGGTCGAGGGCACCATGCCGATCCAGTACGCCGACGGCGACGACGCGAAGATCGAAGAAGAACGACGTCTTCTCTACGTAGGTGTCACGCGCGCGCGTGAGCACATCTGGCTGTCGTGGGCGTTGGCGCGCGCCGCCGGTGGACGCAAGTACCGCCGCCGGTCCCGCTTCCTCTACAACCTGGTGCCCGAGAACCACCCGGCCGCGCGGGTATCTGCCGGAGCGGCCAGGCCACCTCTCATGAAGAAGGAGAAGCCGACCTGCCGGGTGTGCGCGTCGACGCTGGTCGAGGCGCAGGCCGTCAAGCTCGGCCGATGCAGGTCCTGCCCGTCCGATGTGGACGAAGAGCTGCTGGAGACCCTCCGTCAGTGGCGTGCGGGACGCGCGCGGGAGCTGAAGGTGCCCGCGTACGTCGTCTTCACCGACGCGACCCTGATGGCGATCGCCGAGCAGCGACCCACGGATTCGGCCGGACTGGTCGCGATCTCGGGCATCGGCGCCTCGAAGCTCGACAAGTTCGGTGACGACGTGTTGGGGCTGGTCCGGGCCGGTGTCGGGTACTCCGCCACCTGATCGGGACAAGTTTCGTTAAATAGGTTGCGAGCCTGTGGGACAGGGTCATAACCTGCTCATGCCGGGTCCGGAGGACCCGTCTGGGGAAGAAGAACTACTACTAGCTCTCTACGCAGAGCTCTCTATGTCGGAGGTGACCGTTGTGAAGCTCTCACTGACTTCGCGCGCGCTCGGCCTCCCGTTGACCGAGGGCCTCTGCACGTCTGCCGCCGCTCAAGCGATGTGGCAGAGCTCTGTCCGGAAGCCGGTCGGCTTCAAGGGACGCGAGCGCGGCACCGCCCTGCGAGGCGGCAGCGCACTGATCGGCGCCGAACTGCGCAACGAGCAGCCCACCGTGCTGCCGGTCATCGATGCCGTCCACAACTACACGAATGCGCTGTCCGCGCATCAAGTGAGAAGGCTCCTGCCGACCCCATAGAGGGGTCGAAGGACCACCAGGCTCACGAAAGCCGCGGACTCGCACAGAGTCCGCGGCTTTCGTGTTTTTGCAGTACCCCACACAAGGAGAAACACCTGATGTTGACCGCGACTGTCCCGCTCACGGGCGAGACACTTCCGGACCTCGCGGAGGGGCTCGACATCCCCTGCCGCACCCACAACCCCGACCTCTGGTTCGCCGACGCTCCAGCTGACCTGGAGAAGGCGAAGTCCTTCTGCGGGACCTGCCCGGTCCTCGCCGAGTGCCTCGCCGGCGCGATCGCGCGTCACGAGCCGTGGGGCGTCTGGGGTGGAGAGATCTTCGAGCGTGGTGTCGTCATCGCGCGGAAGCGGCCGCGTGGCCGTCCGCGTAAGGACGCGGCAGTTGTTCCGGCCAGCAGGACGGAGTCGGCGGCGTGAACACCTCGCAGCTCAACCACAGCGCAATGCCCGCCTACCTGAACGAGGGTCTGACTCCCATGTCTCTGTCCGAAGAACTCGTGCGAATACGAATACAAGAAGCCCAGAGGTTCGCTGAAGAGCAACGCGTGGCGAACCGCCTCGCGGCAGCGCAACGTTGGCGCAGGTTGTCGCGATGGGCGGGACGCAGAGCGGCTCGCTTCGACCTCTGACAGTCACGAGCTGAGGCCGTCATCCACGAGAAGGTGGATGGCGGCCTTCGCCGTTCCTCCGTACCGTCCCCTTTGTGCCGCACCACACACACGACGGAATCGACTGGTCCTCCCGCCTCCACGCGATGAGGCGCTACGGCTCCCTGCAGGCGGAGGCGTTGTCCTCTGTCGCCCGCAGACTCGTCGAGCCACTACCCGACTCACCGGTGGTGATGGACGTGGGCTGCGGCGCTGGCACCATGAGCGTCCCCCTCGTCTCCGCGCTGCGAGAGCACGGCGGAGGCGTCCTGGTCCTGGTCGACGCCACCCCCGAACTGCTGGACGCAGCCTGCACCGCGGCCCGAGCCGAAGCCGACGGCGTCGTCCAGATCAAACCGGTCCTCGCCGACCTGGCCTCCGAAGACCCGCTGTCGTTCGCCGGCCCCGTCGAACTCATCTGGGGCTCCCGCGTGGTCCACCACCTTCCCGACCAGCAGCGAGGCCTCCGCCGTCTGGTCGCCGCCTTGGCACCTGGCGGTTGGCTGGCGGTGGCCGAGGGTGGCCTTGAGACTCGCTTCCTGCCGTGGGACCTGGGGGTGGGTGCCCCTGGTTTGCAGGATCGGCTGGCTGCGGCCCGCGCTTCTTGGTTCGTGTCCATGCGCGAGGGCATGGCCGGGTCGGTGCGGCTGCCTGTCGGGTGGAACGTGGCGTTGGCCGATGCCGGGCTTGGTGAGATCAGCGCCTTCAGCTTTGTGGTGGATCATCCGGCGCCGGCCAAGCAGTTGGTGCGGGACTGGGCTGTCGATCGGTTGACCTGGCTGGCTGAGATCGCCGGGCCGCAGTTGCATCCTGGGGATCGGGAGGCGTTGCGCCGGTTGCTCAATCCGTCCGATTCCGAGTTTCTCGGGGTGCGGGAGGACGTGTTCTTGCTTGAGACCGACACTGTGCACGTTGGGCGGCGGCGGTGAGACGGCGGTGAGTTCGTCCGCGGTGGCTGGTGCGGCTTGTCATCGGTGTGGGCGGTTGCGGTCCTCCGTTTCCGAGTTGGAGTTCTTGGCTTGGTCTTCGGAGCGGGTTGGGGGTGGGGTGCGGTGGTTGTGTCAGGTTTGTGCCAAGGCCCATGTTCGGGACATCGAAGGCAAGTTGCCTGACGAGTACTGGCGCTGACCTGGGGCGTTGCTGGTTGCGGGGCGGGTTGTTTTGGCCGGTTCCGGTTCGCAGTGGGGTTGGTTGCGTTCTGTTGGGGTGGGCTGCGGTTGCGAGGGTGCTTGCGTAGGTCGTGACGAATGAGCGGGGTTGCGATTGGGGCTTGACCTTGAGCCTCTAGCTGGATGCATTCGCGGCCTTCAAAAGCCGGGGAGTAGTACGCCCCGGCCGGACCGAGACAGGTTGGCATCCAGCCCCTCAAGGTCAAGCCCCAATCGCCATGAACGGCGGGACCGCTTCCCAGAGCTGATCAGCCCGTTCGGGCTCGCTTCGCTTCGCCACGCCAGGATTCGTAGGTGGTGGGCGTGCGTTGGTGGCCGTCGGTTGGCACCGCGCGCCTGACCAAGATGGTGGTCACCTTGCCTGGGCGACTGCGGTTGGCGTGCGTGCGCCTGGCCTCGGAGTCCCGTCGGCTCTTGCCGTTGGCTCCTGTCGCCCGATCCCTGCCATCGGCTTCGGTGTCGTCACCAGCACCAGCACCAGCACCAGCACCAGCACCAGCACCAGCACCAGCACCAGCACCAGCACCAGCACCAGCACCAGCACCAGCACCAGCACCAGCACCAGCCCGCCACAGCCTTCAGTTCTCGCCCTCCGCCGACGCTTCAGCTCTCCGCTCTCGGCCTTCGCCCTCGCGTTCTCTCTCCTCGCCGTCGACCACTGCCGTCGACCACTGGCTCGCCGAGGGCAGCCTGTCGGCCTTGGCCGTTGGCTCTCGCGGTCGGCCCCTTCCTCCGAGCTCAGCCGCTTGCCTGCCCATCGGTGGCGGCTGGTGGGCGTCACGGTGGGTAGAGGTGGGCTAAGGCCTGTCTGGCCAGGGACGTTCCTCGGCGGCAGGCCGATTCCAGCTCCTCCCGCAGGTCGCGCGGTGTGCACAGGCGGACGTCCACCACGGCGTCGAAGAGGTGCACCACCGCTCGTGGGTTGGTTTCGCGGCGGGCCAGGTCCAGGGTTGCTCGGGCCGGGGTGGCCAGGCGTAGGCCGTGGCGTTCGATTACTTCGGGTGGGCGGGTTGTTCGTTCCAGCAGGATCCAGGGGTGGGCTCGGCGCGCGTTCACCCCTGCCAGCACGTGGATGTGGCGGGGGAGGGGGAGGGTGGCGCCCTGGCGGATCAGGGCGTCGGCGCCGGTGATCACTGCGGTGAGGCCCACGAAGGACAGGACTGCTCGCAGGCGGTCCAGGCGGGTTGGTGGGGACACGGTGGTCAGGACCACGCCGGGCAGCAGTTTTTGCCACGGGCCCGACGGGGTGCAGGCGCGGTGGATCGCTCGCTGGGAGAGACCGGATTTGCGCAGTTCAGCGGTGGTGGTGATCGAGGTCATGGAGTCATCGTGGACCACGATGACTGGGCTGAATCGGGCTGAGAACCAACCTGTGGATAACTTCGAGGCGGTTCACTCGGACGAGTTAGTCGTCGAATCCTGGTTGCCAGCGGGCCACGATTTCGCGGGCCGTTACGTGGGCGTCCAGTTGGCAGAGGATGCCGGTGGCGCCCATCGTCACGCGGTGGATGAGCAGGTATTGCGGCGGCAGGTTCAGGGAGCGGCCCGTTTGTGAGTCCGGGCTGCGGAGGTCGCCCACTCGCTCGGCCTGCGACTGGAGCCAGCGGCGGGTGAAGTGGAACGACTCGGTGCGCAGCGGTTCGACGAACGGGGCCAGGTAGCCGAGGACGTCCTCGCCGTGCAGTTCCATGCCCTCGCGGATGAAGTTCTCGGTGCGCAGGAGGTCGACCAGGTCCGCGGAACGGCTGTCGAGCGCCAGGCGGGTCATCAGGCCCAGGGTTTTCGGGAGGCCGTCGGGGAGGCGGGCCACGGCGCCGAAGTCGATCACGCGCAGGCGGCCGTCGTCGCCCAGCATGAAGTTGCCGGGGTGCGGGTCGGCGTGCAGCAGGCCCGAGCGGGACGGGGCCGAGAAGTGGAACTCGGCCAGGAGTTGGCCCGCCAGGTCGCGGTCCTCCACCGAGCCGTCGCGGATGATCTTCGCGAGGCCGACGCCCGAGGTCCACTCCGTCACCATGACCTTGGGGGCCGAGGCGATCACGCGCGGGACCAGCACGTGCGGGTCGTTCTCGAACGCCTTCGCGAACGTGCGCTGGTTGGCGGCCTCGTCGCGGTAGTCGAGCTCCTCCAGGTACCGGTCGCGCAGCTCCTCCAGCAGGGGGCGCACGTCGGTGCCGGGCATGATCGCCTGCAGCAGCCGGGAGAACCGGAGCAGTTGCTTCAGGTCCGCGCGCAGGGCCTCGTCGGCGCCGGGGTACTGGACCTTCACCGCCACGTCGCGGCCGTCGTGCCACACCGCGCGGTGCACCTGGCCGATCGACGCCGACGCGGCCGGCGAGTCGTCGAACGACTTGAAGCGCTTCGTCCAGGACGTGCCGAGCTGCTCGGCGAGCACGCGGTGCGTGGTGCGGACGGGCATCGGCGGGGCCGCGGTCTGCAGTTTGGTCAGCGCCTCGCGGTACGGGGCCGCCAGCTCGTCCGGGACCGCCGCCTCGAACACGCTCAAGGCCTGGCCGAACTTCATCGCGCCGCCCTTGAGCTGGCCGAGCACCGCGAACACCTGCTCCGCCGTCTTGGCCGTCACCTCGGCGTTGACCTCGTCGGCCGCGCGTCCGGTCAGTCGCTTCCCCCAGCCGCCGACAACCCGGCCTGCCACCCCGAGCGGGAGGCTCGCCAGCTTGGCGGTGCGCTGCACGGCCTTGCGCGGAATCTCGGTCACTCGGCCATGTTATGTGCGGAGCACTGACAGTCAGGGTGCGGATACCAGCTACGCCTCTCAGCGACGCCGGTCGCGAGGTCGAGCTCGACCGTGGCGTTCACCACGGGCGGAGGTGCCTGGTCGCGGCCCGTCAGGTAGCTCAGCGACTCCAGGATCTGCGCCACGGCCAGCGCCGCCGTTCCCGACGCGAACAGCACGTCGTAGGAGGCGGGCCTGCCGACCAGCTGGGCCGCGATCTCGGGCCACTGCGGATCTTGGTCGGTGCGGTGCAGGTCGGCGCAGTTCAAGCAGGACGAACGACCGGGCAGCACCAGCGGCCCCACGATCGCCACGCCCTCACGCACGCGCACGGCCAGATGGGGCGTACGGAACGCCATCAGCGTGCTCACGAGGTTCGGGTCGGGGACCAGCGTCGCCGCCAAAACGGTCAAATCGGCGTTGTGCGCGAGCTGCACGCCTGATTCAGCTAGAAGCGAAGTAATTGAAAGCGCAAGGTGTCCCGACCCGTGCACCGCGGCCGTCCCGCTCTTCGCGGGGGAGCCGGGCTCCAGCAGGCCCGCCTGGTCGAGCGATTCAAGTACTTCACTCAACCGGGTGAGGCTCTCGCCTCGGGATTTCAGCTTTTCACCCAGTTCAGCGACCGTGAGCCGGCCGTCAAGATTGATCAACTCTTCGACCAGGGCGTCGGACAGCGAGTCGATCACCACGGCGTGCTTCGGGTCGGTTCCGACCTGCACGACACCGGCGGATCTGCGGACCACGGCCAGTCCGGCACGCACTCTGGGTCTTGTCTCCACAGCGGTACAGACTGGCAGGGGGCGAGGCCCCCTGCCAGCCAAAACGTCAGACCTTGGCCTTGCCGAGGATCCGCGTCATCTTCGTGCCACAGACAGGGCAGGTGCCCTTCGCCATGCGCCGACCATTGGTCTCCTCGACGTTGCCGTCGAAGTCCCGCTTCTCGCGGCACTTGACGCAATAGCCGTTGTAGGACTCGGCCACAGCCCCTCCCTTGCAGTTGTGAGTGCGGACACACTCGGGGACCTTGGCGCGACGGTACCTCTGCAAGCGTGCGAAACCGCGCATGTCGTTTCCGCGCGTGTCCAGCCGCCGTTCGGTGGAACTTCACCCGCCGGGTGCGGGCCTGCCGCCGGTTGGGGGCGGAAAATTGTCGGTGGCGACGTTTACGGTGACTCCATGGCCGAACCGCGGGTGGAAGTGCGGCGGAGCCCCCGGCGCCGCCGCATGGTCAGCGCGTACCGGGAGGGTGACACCGTCGTCGTCCTCCTACCGGCACGGATGACCAAGGGGGAAGAGAAGCACTGGGTGGCGGAGATGTTGAGCCGCCTCCAGCGCAGCGAGACGCGCAGGAAGTCTCCTGCGCGCACGTCGGACGAGGCGTTGATGGCGCGGTGCGCCGAGCTGTCGGCGCGGTACCTGGACTCGTTGGCGGAGCCCGCGAGCGTGCGCTGGGTGCCGCCCATGCGCACGCGGTGGGCGTCGTGCACGCCGACGGAGGGCACGATCCGCGTGTCCGAACGGCTGCGCGACGTGCCGCCGTGGGTGCTCGACTACGTGCTGGTGCACGAACTGGCGCACCTGCTCGTCCCAGGGCACGGCAAGGACTTCTGGGAGTGGGTTCACCGCTACCCGAAGACCGAGCGAGCCATGGGATACCTGGAAGGTCTCTCAGCCGCCGCAGGCTTAGGGATCACCGAAGACTGAGATCTGACGAACGCGAAACGCCCGGCGCGGGTGTGCGCGCCGGGCGTTTCGCATGGTCGACGAGCACGCGAGCACCAGGTCCTCGAACGCAACACGCCTGGTGAGGAAGGTCCTCACCAGGCGCGGTGTGCGGGAAGCGGGTCAGGCCCCTTCGGGCTTGTTCCCGCCCTCCTGCTTGCCTTCGTCCTCGCGCATCGTGCGCTCCAGCTCGGCGATCGGGTCTTCCAGCGCCTTGCGGGTG
Source organism: Lentzea sp. JNUCC 0626 (assembly GCF_043632865.1). Taxonomy (NCBI): domain Bacteria; kingdom Bacillati; phylum Actinomycetota; class Actinomycetes; order Pseudonocardiales; family Pseudonocardiaceae; genus Lentzea; species Lentzea sp. JNUCC 0626. The sequence goes on along the minus strand of NZ_CP171635.1, from coordinate 6,050,607 downwards.
TTCGTCAGGCGTTCGGCGAACTCCAGCGGGTCGTCCAGGTCGGCCGCGGTCGGGACGAGCTCGGCGTGCTCCCAGACGCTGTCGCGCACCTCGACGCCGTGCTGGTCGCCGATGAGCTTCCAGAGCGCGGAGGCGGCCCGCAACTTGCGTGGGCGCAGTTCCAGGCCCACGAGCGTTGCGAACGTCTGCTCGGCGGGACCACCCGAGGCGCGGCGGCGGCGCAGCGTCTCGCGCAGTGCCGGCGCGCCGGGCAGGCGGTCGGCGACAGCGGCGTCGACCACGACGTCGACCCAGCCTTCGACGAGAGCGAGGAGGGTTTCCAGCCGTTCCAGAGCGGCCTTCTGCTCCGGGGTGGTCTGCGGTTCGAGCAGACCGGAGCCCATGGCCTCCTCGATGGAGGCCGGGTTCGACGGGTCGATCTGACCCGCGAGCTGCTCCAGGGCGGAGGTGTCGACCTTGATGCCCTTGGCGAACTCCTCGACGGTGTCGAGCAGGCGCTGCCGCAGCCACGGCACGTGCGTGAAGAGGCGCTGGTGGGCGGCCTCGCGGGCAGCGAGGAACACCATCACCTCGGACGCCGGGCGCTCCAGGCCCTCGGTGAACTTCTCGATGTTCGCCGGCAGCAGGGCCGCGGTGCCCTCGGGCCCGAGGGGCAGGCCGACGTCGGTCGAGGTGAGGACCTCGGAGCCGAGTTGCGCGAGCGCGTTGCCGAGCTGCGAGCCGAACGCCATGCCGCCCATTTGCCCGAGCATCGCGAGCAACGGGCCGGCGGCCTGCTTGGCCTCGGCGGGCATCGCCTCGACCCACGCGCCGGACATGCGCTGCGCGACCGGGTCGCACAGGCGCTGCCAGGTCGGGATGGTGCGCTCGATCCAGTCGCGCGCGGTCCACGCCTGGGTCGTGCGGGTGCCGGCGGGCAGCGACGTGACCGGGTCGAGCCACATCTCGGCCAGGTGCACGGCGTCGGTGACCGCGCTCGACTGGTCGGCGCCGAACCCGATCGTGGTCGTCGTCGAGGACAGCTGCTGGAACGCGATCTGCTTGGCGAGGTCGTAGTTGACCGGCCCGCTCGACGACCCCGCGTTGCTCAGCATGGAGCCCAGTTGGCTGAGCATGTTGCCCAGCTGACTGAAGTCGAACGGGTTGTCTCCCGGCTTCCCGCTCTTGTCGTCGGGGTCGTGCGGGCTGAACCCGAACGGCACGTCACTCATGCCTCTACCGTACGCGGATAGACATGGTCGTACGCTGTTCAGCCGTGAGTGAAACCGTCACGACCGCACCCCCACCCGCGCTCCCGCCGAGGGAACGCGGACTGACCCGCCGGACGTGGACGCTGATCGTCAGCTTCCTAGTGGTGGCGGCGCTCGGACTGCTCGGCGGTTTCGCCAGAGTCCCGTACGTCGCGTTGGGCCCCGGCCCGACCTACGACGTGCTCGGCAAGGTCAAGGACACCGACGTCGTGTCGGTCGACGGGCAGGACACCTTCCCCACCAAGGGAACCCTGCGCATGACGACGGTCTCGCTCACCGACGAGGTCTCGCTGTTCGGCGCGCTCGGCCTCTGGCTCTCCGGCCGCTACGCGCTGGCCCCGCGCGAGGAGTTCTTCAAGCCCGGCGAGTCCGAGCAGGAGGTGCAGGAGAACAACGAGCGGGCGTTCAGCGAGTCGCAGACCGCCGCCGAGGTCGCCGCGCTGAACTACCTGAAGTATCCGGGCATGGTGATCGCGAACCAGGTCACCAAGGGCAGCCCGGCGGAGAACGTCATCCCGCTCGGCGCCCGGATCATCTCGGTCAACGGCAAGCAAGTGCAGAGCGCCGCGGACGTCAGTTCGGCGCTGGAGAACACCAAGCCGGGTGACCGCATCGAGGTGGCGTTCGAGAAGGACGGCACCTCCCAGTCGACGCAGCTCACCCTCGGCACCCGCGACGACGGCCGCCCCGCCGGCTTCATCGGCATCTCGCCGGTGGACCGCGCCGACGTGCCGTTCAAGATCAAGATCAGCCTGTCCGACGTCGGCGGCCCCTCGGCCGGCCTGATCTTCGCGCTGGCGATCGTCGACAAGCTGACGCCGGGCGAGCTGAACGGCGGCAAGGCCATCGCGGGCACCGGCGAGATCGCGGGCGACGGCAAGGTGGGCCCGATCGGCGGCATCGCGTTCAAGATGGTCGCCGCGAAGGAGGCGGGCGCCGAGGCGTTCCTCGTGCCCGCGGCCAACTGCAACGAGGCGAAGCAGCAGACGCCCGAGGGCCTCAAGCTGATCAAGGTCGACACCCTGACCGACGCCGTGTCGTCGCTCGAGGCCCTCAACGCGGGCAAGGAAACGCCGAAGTGCTGACGTGGTGATGGGGACCCCGCGCGGGGTCCCCATCACTCACTGGATGTCCACCCACAGGGCGTGCCGGGGGTCCTTCGGGCAGGCGAAGACGTTCACCGTGTCGTCCCTGCCGTCGAGCCGCCAGCCGGCCTTGCCCTCCGGTCGGTCACACGCGGGGCACTCGTTCTCCGAAGACGCCAGCGCGAGCATCTGAACGCGGAGGGCACCGCAGTCGGGGCACGTCTCGCCGCCCGGCATCCCGCGGTACCAGCGGGTCCAGCCGCCGATCTTCGTGCTGTCGCCGTGGCCTGGCCAGCACTCGACGGGACCCCCTCTGAAGTCAGGGGCTTGGGCGAACTCGAGCTCGTAGAGCAGCTCGTGCGGTATCTCGTAGTGCATCGGGTACTCGTGGGAGCGGCACGGCGTGAACACGCACGGCCAGATCGCGTAGACGGGATCCACCACCTCCGGGAGGGGCGGCTCCGCCAGCGGATCGGTGACCTCGCCGGCCGCGCGCCACACCAGGTGGACGTCCGGGCCGTAGATCTCCTCGTGCTCGAGCAGGCACAGGAAGACCTGGAGCAGGTCGGTGCCGTCCGGGAACGGCAGCTCCGGGAAGTCGCGCCGGTACAGCTGCATCGCGCCGGTGAACGGCGTGCTGCGGCCGCGGACCAACTCGACCTGCTCTGCGGTGAGGTCGTAGCCGGTCCCGTGCGAGGACCCGTCGCAGTGCGGCCAGGGCTCGTCGCTCGGCCACAGCATCGGGCCGCCGCTGTGACTGTCGGCCCGCGCCGGTGTGCCCGGCGACTGGTGCAGGCGGACGACCGGGCGCAGCCAGTCGTCGATCCACGGGATCTCGCGGCCGTTGTCGGTCGGTTTGATGATCAAAGTCTGCTCCCCCAAGCTGACGCAGGGGTACCCCTGAGCTGGGATCCCCTCGCATCTCAACGTACTCAGGGGGGTCTGACAGTTTTCGCGCGTTCCGGCCGGCGGAGCTCAGCTCGCCGTGCGAGGCCCGATCGGCCGCACCTCACCCGGCCGCGCGAGGCTCGTCGGCAACTCGCTCGGTTCGACGATCGCCGTCGAGGTCTCCTGGACGTGGGTGAGGAGAAGTTCTCCTGCCCGAGCGGCGACGGCGATCTCGTAGGCCTGCCGCATCGTCAGGTGGTGTTCGCTCGGCGTGGTCGAACCGGCCTCGCACAGGAAGAGGTCGGCATCGAGCGCGAGATCGACGAGCGCTGCACACGGGCCGGTGTCACCCGAGTACGCGAACGAACGGTCGGCGCCGGTGACCCGGACGCCGTAAGCCTCGACGGAGTGGTGCACCGCCCTGGACTCCAGCCGAAGGTCTCCCAGGTCGATGCGGGCCCCGTCGGACACGTACCCGACTTCGAAGACGTCGCTCGCGGTGCCGCTGTCCGGATCGCCGGTCAGGAAGACGTTCAGGCGGCGGTCCCACCCCCGCGGGCCGAACACCGGGAGACGTACCGCTCCAGGGGTGTTCAGGGCCCAGTTCGCCAACGCCGGCAGGTCGCCGAAGTGGTCCGGGTGCAGGTGAGAGATCCAGACGCAGGACAGCTCGCCGGGGTTCAGATGGCCGACGACGCCGGATCCGCAGTCGAGGAGGACTCTGCGATCGCCCTCGGACAGCACGTAGCCGGAGCACGGACGGTCGCGCCCGGGGAAAGGCGTGGCGCACCCGACGACCTCGAGCTCCACTAGTTCCTCCGTCACCGTCACGCCGCGGGTGCGGTGTCCGCTTGCCGCGAACAGCGCGCAACGACTTGACAACCCCGGCGCGAGGTCGTGCCGGGGTTGTGCCAGCCTGGGGGCGTGACGACTAGGGCCGCAGCGTGGCGAGCAGGGCGTCGGTGAGGTTGGGCGCCAGCTCGGGGTGCTCGACGACCTCCTCTGGCACCTCGACCGTCCCGCGCAGCCTCAGCACGCACGAGACGCTGCCGTCGCGCAGGACCGCGGCTACCAGGCGGGCCTCGCGGCGGGCCGGGTGTGCTGCCGCGAACTGGCGGGCCGCCTCGTCGTCGAGTTCGCCGTGGCTCAGTTCGGTCTCGGCCTCGGGCGGCAGGACGACGATCTCCTGGGCCAGGGCGCAGCCGGTGACGACCGGGGGCCATTCGATGCCTGCCAGCGCGTCGCCCAGGTCGCCTTCCAGGGAGTCCTGGGCGATCGGGGTCAGCGGGCTCGACTCCGGGTCCAGTTGGTCGGCCAGCTCCGGTTGCTGGGCGAGCAGGTCCGAGGTGGCCACAAGGGCGAACAGTTGCGGGGGCTGCTCCCAGCCGCCCGACCCGACGAACTGCTCTACCTCACGGGCGACCGTGGGGAGGATGACCGCTGGCGTTTCACTCGCTGACACGCGTGTCATCGTAAGACGGCGGACTTCACGGGAACCCAGGGCGTCGTCCGTAGAGTTGGACTAAACGTACGTATCGATTTACCGCGATCCAGGAGCGTGCCTCGTGGCCACACGGCCTCCGGTCGGACTGCCGAAACTGTCCCGACGCAGCCGAATACTGCTCATCGTGGGTGTTGTGCTCCTGTTCGGTCTCATCACGGGATCGCGGCTGCTCGACACCTACGTGAACTGGCTGTGGTTCGGCGAGGTGAAATTCCGCGACGTCTACAGCACAGTCCTGCTCACCCGCCTGGGGCTGTTCGTGGCCGTCGGCGCGGTGGTCGGTGGCATCGTCGCGCTGAACCTCTTCCTCGCCTACCGCGCTCGGCCCGTGTTCGTGCCGGTGTCCGGGCCGGACGACCCGGTGGCGCGCTACCGGACCGTCGTGATGCGGCGGATGCGGCTGTTCGCGATCGGCATCCCCGTGTTCGTCGGGTTGATCGCCGGCGCGTCGGCGCAGGCCGACTGGCAGCAGATCCAGCTGTTCCTCAACTCTGAGCCGTTCGGCGTGACCGACCCGCAGTTCGGGCACGACATCGGCTTCTACGCGTTCCAGCTGCCGTTCTACGAGTGGCTGCTGTCGTGGCTGTTCATCACCACGGCGGTGTCGTTCATCGGCGCCGTGATCGCGCACTACCTGTTCGGCGGCATCCGGCTGGCCGGTCGCGGCGGTCAGCTCTCGGGTCCCGCGCGACTGCACCTGGCGCTCGTCGCCGGCTCGTTCGTGCTGCTGAAGGCCGTCGCGTACTTCTTCGACCGGTACACGCTGCTGCTGCACGAGAACGAGAAGTTCGTCGGCGCGAGCTACACCGACCTCAACGCGGTGCTGCCCGCCAAGCTGATCCTGCTGTGCATCGCGGTGTTCTGCGCCGTGGCGTTCTTCGCGGGCGCGTTCATGCGCAACGTGCAGCTGCCCGCCATCGCGACCGTGCTGCTGGTGCTGTCGAGCGTGCTCGTCGGTGCCGCGTGGCCCGCGGTGCTGGAGCAGTTCTCGGTCAAGCCGAACGCCATCCAGAAGGAAGCCGAGTCGATCACCCGCAACATCGCGGCGACACGGCAGTCGTTCGGGCTGACCGACGACAAGGTCGAGACGAAGCCGTACGACGGCAAGCAGAACGTCACCAACGACCAGATCAAGACCAACGACGCGGCCACCCTGGGCAACATCCGCCTGCTCGACCCGGCCGTGCTCTCGCGCACCTTCACGCAGTTCCAGCAGCTGCGGCCGTTCTACGGCTTCCCGAACAAGCTCGACGTCGACCGGTACACAGTGGACGGAAAGCTCCGCGACTACATCGTCGCGGTGCGCGAGCTCAAGCTCGACAGCCTGCCGCAGGGCCAGCGCGACTGGATCAACCAGCACCTCATCTACACGCACGGCAACGGCTTCGTCTACGCCGAGGCGAACAAGGTGAACGCGGTCGCCGACGAGTCCAACGGCGGCTACCCGGACTTCAAGACCGGTGAGGTCAAGTCCAACGGCGACGTCGGCAACGACCCCAAGGGCATCAAGGTCGACCAGCCCCGCACGTACTACGGCGAGCTGTTCGGCCAGACCGACTACTCGATCGTCGGCGGCCGCCCGGCCGGTCAGCCGGCGGAGTACGACACCGACGCCAAGTCCTACACCTACACCGGCGCGGGTGGCGTCCCGATCGGCAGCCTGCTCAACAAGATGGCGTTCGCGGCGTACTACGGCGAGCGGAACATCCTCTTCAACCAGTCGATCGCCGACGACTCGAAGATCCTGTTCAAGCGCACCCCGCGCGAACGCGTGCAGGCCGTCGCGCCGTGGCTCACCGCCGACAGCGACCCGTACCCGGCCGTCGTCAACGGCCGCATCACGTGGATCGTCGACGGCTACACCACGCTCGAGAACTACCCGTACGCGCAGCGCACCCAGCTCGGCGACGCGACCAACGACTCGCTCACCGGCGAATCGCTGGTGATCTCCCAGGAGAACAAGCCCGTCAACTACATCCGCAACTCGGTCAAGGCCACTGTGGACGCGTACGACGGCACGGTGAACCTGTACCAGGTCGACGACAAGGACCCGGTCCTCAAGGCGTGGATGGGCGTCTTCCCGAACACGGTGAAGCCGGGCAGCGAGATCTCCGACGAGCTGCGCCAGCACTTCCGCTACCCCGAGGACCTGTTCAAGGTGCAGCGGCAGATCCTGTCGAAGTACCACGTCTCGTCGCCGTCGGACTTCTACTCCGGTGTCGCCTACTGGGCACCGCCGCAGGACCCGACGATCGACAACATCACGACGGCCGACGCCCAGCGCGACGCGGCGAGCAAGCGCCGGGACGCCCAGCCGCCGTTCTACGTCCTCGCGGGTGACCCGAGCGACCCGAGCAAGGTCCGCTTCCAGCTGACCAGCCCTCTGGTGCGCGAGAACCGCGAGTTCATGGCGGCCCACGTCTCGGTCGGCTCCGACCCGGACAACTACGGGAAGATCAGCGTCCTGCAACTCAACCAGGACGCGAAGGGCCCGCAGCAGATCCAGACGCAGTTCCTCACGTCCGACAACGTCAGTCGTGAGCTCAACCTGCTGACGCAGCAGAAGACGACAGTCGTCTACGGCAACCTGCTGACCCTGCCGCTGGGCGGAGCGCTGCTCTACGTCGAGCCCGTCTACATCGAGCGGGCGTCGAACAACACCTCGTACCCGCAGCTGTCGAAGGTCCTCGTCTGGTACGGCGACCGGGTCGGGTACGCGTCCACGCTGAACGAGGCGCTGGACCAGGTGCTGAGCGGGGCCGGCGCGGTCGTGCCGCCGCCGAGCGACAACAACAACGGCAACGGCAACACCAGCAACCCGTCCACACCGCCGTCGACGCCGCCTGCCAACGGGAACCTGAACCCGGACCTGCAGAAGGCGATCAACGACATCGACACCGCGCTGGCCGACATCAAGCGGGCGCAGTCGAGCGGCAACTTCACCGAACTCGGCCAGGCGTACGCGAAGCTGGACGAGGCGTCGAAGCGCTTCAAGCAGTTCAACACCGGTGCGCCGTCGTCGCCCTCCACGGGCCAGTCGTCGGTTGTGCCGAGCCCCACACCGTCAGGCTGACCTGACGATTTGCATTACCTGCTCCACCCCGCGTAGAGTTCCAATTACCGACGCGGGGTGGAGCAGCTCGGTAGCTCGCTGGGCTCATAACCCAGAGGTCGCAGGTTCAAATCCTGTCCCCGCTACAAAGTGGGAGAGCCCTGTCAGCGGAAATCGCTGACAGGGCTTTTTCGCATTTCACATTGGGGGCGGAGCCCCCAAACCCCACCCTGGGGGCAAGCCCCCAGACCCCCGTAGGTTGACCAGAGCGTGCGGGCGGGCGCAGGTTTGCCGGATTGCGGCCCTGAGCTTGCTGAGAGGCCCTCTGCCTGCGGAAACGCGGTTAGAGGGGGGTGGTGAAAAACAGGTTTCCAGGGCGTGTATAGTTCTACTTACAACAGCAAGACAGCAACAAAAAGCTAGAAGCGGCGCGGGGTGGAGCAGCTCGGTAGCTCGCTGGGCTCATAACCCAGAGGTCGCAGGTTCAAATCCTGTCCCCGCTACTAGTCGGAAGGCCCGGTTCACGGTCAACGTGAACCGGGCCTTCTGCTTTGTGCGGTGAGGGCCGAGCCCCCGAACCCCAATCCCCCGCAGATGAGTCGTACGGGGGCCTGGTCGCGCGCGGGCGGGGTCTTTCAGGTCATGTTCTCCGCCCAGTACTGGGCACACAGCATGCTGGAGCAGATGCGGCCCTCGCCGTTGACGGTGCGGTGCTTGCGGATCTGCTTGCCGCACACCATGCACTCGTCCTTGCCGGCCTGCTCCGGGATGCCACCGGTCACCCACGCCCGCGTGTGCGCGGCGACCTTCTTGTGGTCCAGCCACTTCAAGTTCAGGTTCTTCACGGTCCCCGACCTCCGTAGTCCTACTGCGCCTGGATGGCAATGATCATTTTCCCGGAACTTCAGGCGTGGGAAAGAGGTCCGCGCGGGCTTCACCAGGTCGTGCGACGAGAGCGCTCGTCCGTCCATTCGGGTGGCTCCGGCCGGTGAGTCCCGTACCGCCGATCGAGTGAGAGCGGGGGACTTTCGTTTCTGCGAAAGGACTTTTCCATCCGGGATGGACACAGACGGTCAAGAGGCCAAACGCGTGAGGCTCGGAAACTGCCGCTTACTCAGCGAGACTTTTCGTTGCTCCGCATGGCCCATCAGACTAGCCCGGTGATCAGCCACTGTGGACAGAACGGCTGACCATTGTGGACAGCTTCCCCCAGACGTGGGAACGTTGTTGGCGTGTCAGACCTGAATGCGACCGCAGCCGCCCTGCTCGGGCTGCTGCACGACGGACCCAAGACCGGTGGCCAGTTGGTGGCGGAAGCCGGAGACCGCTTCGGCGCGTTCTTCAGCGTGACCCGCTCCCAGGTGTACCGCGAGCTGCCCGCGCTGGCTGACCAAGGCCTGCTGCGCCTCGGCAAGCAGGGACCGCGGTCCAGCCAGCAGTACGTGCTGACGGCCGCGGGCAAGAAGGCCTTCAAGAACTGGCTGCTGTCCGAGCCCGGCCCGGACCACCTGCGCAGCCCGCTCATCCTGCGCCTGGTGCACGCCGGCTCGCTGACCGCGAAGCAGCGCGAGTCCCTGATCACGACCGCACGCTCGACGTACGGTCAGGAACAGGAGAGCGCGAAGAGCGCGGCCAAGACGGCGGAGGACCCCTACGCCAAGGCGGTGGCCGAGTTCGGTCTCGCTCACGCGAAGGCCGTTCTCAAGCTGCTCGACGCCATCCCGACGGCTTGAGACGTCCTCCCCTTTCCCGTGAGAGGGGACGCCAGCGAAGCACCGGTCGCGAACAGTGACCGGTGCTGGCGTAATCTTTTTGCGTGAACCCGGACGTCGAAGCAGACATCAAGGACCTCTCCGCCACCCTTTCGAGCATCGAGGCGGTGCTGGACCTCGATGCGCTGCGCGCCGCTGTCGCGGACCTGGAGGAGCAGGCGGCCCGCCCCGACCTCTGGGACGACCAGGAGAAGGCGCAGAAGGTCACCAGCGCGCTCTCCCACAAGCAGGGTGAGCTGCGTCGCGTCACCGGCCTGCGCGAGCGCCTCGACGACCTGCCGCTGCTCTACGAACTCGCCGAAGAGGCAGAGGACGCGGACGCGGCAGCCGACGCGGACAACGACCGCGCCAAGCTGCGCGACGAGATCGCGTCGCTCGAAGTGCGCACGCTGCTGTCCGGCGAGTACGACGAGCGCAACGCCCTCGTCACCATCCGCGCCGAAGCCGGTGGCGTCGACGCCGCGGACTTCGCCGAGATGCTGCTGCGCATGTACTCCCGCTGGGCCGAGCGCCACAACTACGGCGTCGACGTGTTCGACACGTCCTACGCGGAAGAGGCGGGCATCAAATCCGCGACGTTCCGCGTCAGCGCCCCCTACGCCTACGGCACGCTGAGCGTCGAGCAGGGCACGCACCGCCTCGTGCGCATCTCGCCGTTCGACAACCAGGGCCGCCGCCAGACGTCGTTCGCCGGCGTCGAGGTCGTGCCCGTCGTCGAGCAGACCGACCACGTCGAGATCGACGAGAAGGACCTGCGCGTCGACGTCTACCGCTCGTCCGGCCCCGGCGGCCAGGGCGTCAACACCACGGACTCGGCGGTGCGCCTCACGCACATCCCGACCGGCATCGTGGTGTCCTGCCAGAACGAGCGCTCGCAGCTGCAGAACAAGGCCACGGCCATGAACGTCCTGCAGGCGAAGCTCCTCGAACGCCGCCGGCAGGAGGAGCAGGCGAAGATGGACGCGCTGAAGGACTCCGGTTCCAGCTGGGGCAACCAGATGCGCTCCTACGTCCTGCACCCGTACCAGATGGTCAAGGACCTGCGCACCGAGCACGAGGTCGGCAACCCGTCCGCGGTGCTCGACGGCGAGATCGACGACTTCCTCGAGGCCGGCATCCGGTGGCGCAAGCAGTCCCAGCAGGCGTAGCCGAGTTCCGCGGCCTCGTCCACGAGGCCGCGCGGCGTGCCGGGGGAGCGGTGACGCGCTGGTGCGAGCCGCACGTCACCCCGAACTTCCACGCGGCGTACGTCGAGTACCGCGACCACAGGCCCACGGTCGCGGTACTTCTCACGCACGCAGGTGACGTGGCGCTCACGCACGACCACGAGCGGCAGCCGCTGGTGTTCGCCGACGACGCGGCGCTCACGGGCGTGCTTGAGGAGTTGGGCCTGACCGTCCGGACGCCGGCCGAGTTGCACCGGCCGTTCAGGGCCGCGGACTGGCCCCTGCTCGACGCCCGTGACGTGCGCTACTGGCGGCCCGAAACCGCAGGACAAGCCCTCTTCAACTGGTGGGATTGACCCCTTCCGGGGCGAGAAGTTAACCGGAACGGGGGCTTTACCCCGGCCATGAGTAGACTCGCGCCTCGTGATTCGTCTCGAACACGTTTCCAAGGTCTACAAGACCTCCACGCGTCCTGCGCTCGACGACGTGTCCGTCGAGATGGAAAAGGGCGAGTTCGTCTTCCTGATCGGGCCTTCCGGCTCCGGCAAGTCGACGTTCCTGCGCCTGCTGCTGCGCGAAGAGGTGCCGACCAGGGGACGCGTCTACGTCTCCAACTTCGACGTCGCCAAGATGTCGCGGCGCCGGGTCCCCCGCCTGCGGCAGTCGATCGGCTGCGTGTTCCAGGACTTCCGTCTTCTGCCCACGAAGACGGTCGCCGAGAACGTCGCCTTCGCGCTCGAGGTCATCGGCAAGCCCCGCAACACCATCGTCAAGGTGGTGCCGGAGGTGCTGCAGCTGGTGGGCCTCGACGGCAAGGAGGACAGGTTCCCGACCGAGCTGTCCGGTGGTGAGCAGCAGCGCGTCGCGATCGCCCGTGCGTTCGTGAACCGCCCGCTCGTGCTGATCGCCGACGAGCCGACCGGAAACCTGGACCCCGACACGAGCCAGGACATCATGTTGCTGCTGGAGCGGATCAACCGCACCGGCACGACCGTCATCATGGCCACCCACGACCACGGGATCGTCGACTCGATGCGCCGCCGCGTCGTGGAGCTCTCGTACGGCAAGGTCGTCCGTGATGACGCGCGCGGCGTTTACGGCGTTGGCCGTTAAGCGTCCCTAGATCCCCGACCCCCAAGGAACCCCGCCCCCGATGCGTACCAGCTTCGTGTTCAGCGAGGTCATCACCGGACTTCGCCGGAACGTCACGATGACGATCGCGATGATCCTCACGACCGCCATCTCGCTCGGGCTGCTCGGCGGTGGCCTGCTCGTCGTCCGCATGGTCGACAAGATGCAGGCCAACTACGCGGGCAAGCTCGAAGTCTCCGTGTTGCTCACGAACGACGTCAGCGCCAACGACAAGGACTGCACCCAGCAGCCGTGCGCGAGTCTGCGCAAGGACCTGGAGGCGACCTCAGGCGTCGAGACGGTGGTGTTCCAGAACCGCGACGAGGGCTTCGAGCGCTTCAAGCGCATCTTCGAGGCCCAGCCCGAACTGCTCAAGCTCGCCCGGCCGGAAGCCATTCCCGCCACGTTCCGGGTGAAGCTCGAGGACCCCGAGCGCACCGACGTCATCAAGACGGCGTTCGAGGGCAAGCCGGGCGTGAAGGGCGTCGACGACCAGGGCAAGTTCCTGGAGAGGTTCTTCGAGGGCCTCAACGGCATGCGCGACGTCGCCCTGATCCTCGCGCTCATCCAGGCGTTCGCCGCGCTGCTGCTGATCTCGAACACCATTCAGGTGTCGGCGTTCACCCGCCGCGTCGAGGTCGGCATCATGCGACTGGTCGGCGCGACCCGGTGGTACACGCAGTTGCCGTTCCTCATCGAGGCGGTCGTCGCGGGCATCATCGGCTCGGTCACCGCGGTCGGCGGCCTGGTGCTGTTCAAGGCGTTCTTCCTCGACCGGATCACCAGAAACCTCACCGAGTCCGGCATCATCCCGCCGATCGGGTACCTGGACATCCTGATCGTGTCGCCCTGGCTGTTCCTCGTCGCGATAGTCATCTCGGCGACGACCGGCTACGTGACGCTACGTCTCTACGTGCGGCTTTAAGAATTTTGCCGACCACCTAAACTGGTCGTCATGGTCAAGGAACGCGGGCAGAAGGTCATCGCGTCGAACCGCAAGGCTCGGCACGACTGGTCCATTCTGGACACCTACGAGGCGGGCATTCAGCTCGTCGGCACCGAGGTGAAGAGCCTGCGCATGGGACGGGCGTCCCTCGTGGACGCCTTCGCCCAGGTCGACGACGGCGAGATCTGGCTGCACGCGCTGCACATCCCGGAGTACGTCGCGGGCACCTGGACGAACCACGAGGTCCGGCGCAAGCGGAAGCTCCTGCTGCACAAGGCGGAGATCGAACGGCTGATCGGCAAGACCAAGGAGTCCGGTCTGTCGCTCGTGCCGTTGCAGATGTACTTCAAGGACGGCTACGTCAAGGTCGAGATCGCCCTCGCGAAGGGCAAGAAGGCCTACGACAAGCGCCAGGACCTCGCGAAGCGCGACGCCAACCGCGAGATCGCCAAGGCCCACGGCCGGGCGCTGAAGGGCCGCTACTCATGACGTCGGCGGCACTGGTGGACGTGCACGTCCACTTCATGCCGCAGAACGTCCTGGACAAGGTCTGGGCCTACTTCGACCGCGTGCGCGAAGCAGGCGTCGACTGGTTCATCCAGTACAGAACTGACGAGAACGCCCGGCTCACCGCACTGCGGGAGCTGGGCGTTTCCGCGTTCGCGCCGCTGGTGTACCCGCACAAGCCCGGCATGGCGCAGTGGCTGAACGACTGGGCGGCGGACTTCGCGGCCCGCGTGCCCGAGGCCGTCCAGACCGGCACGTTCTACGCCGAACCCGGCGCCGAGGCGTACGTGCGCAAGGCCCTGGAGGCCGGTGCGCGCTGCTTCAAGTCGCACGTCCAGGTCGGTGCCTACGACCCGAGGGACGCGCTGCTGGACGGCGTGTGGGGGCAGCTCGCGGAGTCCGGCGTGCCGGTCGTCGTGCACTGCGGCGACGGGCCGTACCCCGGTGAGCACACGGGGCTCGGCGTGTTCGAAGAGGTGCTGAAGCAGCACCCGCGGCTGACGGCCGTGCTCGCGCACGCGGGGATGCCTGACTACTCAGGCGCGTTGGACCTCGTGGAGCGCTATCGGAACGTGCACGTCGACACGACGATGGTGGGCGTTCCGTTCTCGGAGGCCATGGCGCCGTTGCCGGCTGACTGGCGTGCGCGTGTCGCGGGGCTCGCGGACCGTGTGGTGCTGGGGAGCGATTTCCCGAACATCCCGTACCCGTACGAGGTGCAGATCGACGCCATCAGGTCGTGGGGCCTGGACGCCGCCGCCCTGCAGATGGTGCTGCACGACAACGGCGCCCGTCTGCTTCAGCTGTCGAGGTAGGCGAGCACGGCCCGCACGCGCCGGTGCTCCGAGTTCGACGGCTCCAGGCCGAGCTTCGCGAAGATGTTGCCGACGTGCTTCTCGACCGCGCCGTCCGACACCACGAGCGTGCCGGCGATGGCCGTGTTGGACAGTCCCTGGGCCATCAGCCCGAGCACCTCGCGCTCGCGCGGCGTGAGCTTGTCGACCGGGCTCTTCTTGCTGCGCACCATGAGCTGCGTGATCACCTCGTGGTCGATGCTCGTGCCGCCGTCCGCGACCCTGCGCACCGCGTCGACGAACTCCTTCACGTCCGCCACCCGCTCCTTGAGCAGGTACCCGACACCACTCGCGCCGCCCGCGAGGAGTTCCACGGCGTAGCGCTCCTCGACGTACTGCGACAACACCAGCACCGGCAGCCCGGGATAGCGGCGGCGGCACTCGATGGCGGCCCGCAGCCCCTCGTCGGTGAACGTCGGCGGCATCCGCACGTCCACCACGCACAGGTCAGGCCGGTGCTCGGTGACGGCGTCGAGCAGCCCGTCGCCGTTCTCCACCGCCGCGACGGTCTCGATGCCCTCGTCGGCGAGCAACCGCTGCACGCCCTCCCTCAGCAGCACCGAGTCCTCGGCGATCACCACGCGCACGGCAACTCCGCTCGAATCACGGTCGGCCCACCCACGGGGCTGACGACGACAACCACACCGTCGATGGTCGCAGCACGGTCCGCGAGCCCGGCGAGACCGCCACCCGGCTTCAGCTCCGCGCCACCCTGACCGTTGTCGGTGACCTCCACCAGCACCCCCGTGTCCACCCGGTTGACCCGCACGGTCGCCCTGGTGCCGTTGGAGTGCTTGGTGATGTTCGTGAGCGCCTCGCCGACGGTGAAGTACGCGGCGCTCTCCACCGAGGTCGGCGGCCGCGGCTCCACGTTGACCTGAAGATCGACCTCGATCGGGACGCGGGCGGCGAGCGCGCTGAGCGCGGCGTCGAGGCCCCGGTCGCCCAGGACCGACGGGTAGATGCCCCGAGCAAGGTCGCGCAGCTCCTTGATGGCGAGTTTCGCGTCCGCGTGCGCCTCTGCGATCAACACGGCCGCACCCTCCGGATCGGAGTCCATTTTGGACTTCGCTCGGCCCAGGCCCATCGCCACGGCGACGAGCCGCTGCTGCGCGCCGTCGTGCAGATCGCGTTCGATGCGCCGGCGCTCCGCCTCCGCAGCCTCCACACCACGCGCACGGCTCGACTGGAGGCGCTCCGCCTCGATGGCGAGCGCGTCGGCCCGCGTCGGCCCGAGCATCGCCCTCGCGAAACTGCCGTGCAGCGTGCCGATCCACCGCGTGCCGAGCGCCGCGAACGGAATGAGCGCCAAACCCACCACCGCCATCGGCAACGCCGACACGAAGCTGTCGATCGTCCAGAACTCGCCCACGATCACCGCGAACGGCGCCTCACCGATCCAGAACGGCACCGCGAGGAACGCCGCCGCCACCGCCCACATCGCGAGCACCGAGGCGAACTCCACGATGCCCACGGGAAGCAGGAGCACGAGGTAACCGAAGTCCCGCCACGTCGCCGGATCCGTGAACTGCGACTTCCAGCGCTGCCACAACGACCCGTCCGGCCTGTCGCGGTACGGCCGCGGGATGTCCGTCCGCAACGCCGCCCGCACCCACGAACGCTCGATCGTCGCGGCGCCCCGCACCACGTACATCGACGCCCACAAGATCGGCAGCCCGACCCACAGCACCGACGTCGCGAACCCCACGACCATCAGCACCACCGTGAGGGTGAACCACAGGATGCCTGTCACCAAGTTGGTCAGCAGGTACACCCCGGCTGCGAGCGCGTTCGGTTTCCTCATACCGTCCATCGTGCCGTTCCCGCTGGTCAGAGACCATCTGGCTAGCTATCCGGTCCGGGGTGGGGACAGCCCTACCAGCCTCGGGAAGAACTCAGTCGCCACACTCGTTATGCTATGCGTACCACTACAAGGGGGTGAACGGTTTCGACTGTGGACGTTGATTCAGGGGAAGCGTGCCGGTGCAGGCGAGAGACCACCGCAAGCGTCATCGCAAACCAATAAGCGCCACGTCTAACGACAAGCGCACCGCTTACGCTCTCGCTGCCTGACAGCAGAGCTAGTGGTTGTCGACCTAGGAGTGCCTTCGGCCTAGTGTTCGGCATCAGCTAGAGGGCTTACTCGCAGTCTCGGTCGCGGAGACTGTTGGGGAAACTCACAGCGACTGGGCCCGTCACACCAGCTCGTCCGCATGACTGGTGGGGTCAAGCAGAGACATCGCGGACTGCGCACGGAGAAGCCCTGATGAACCGCCACAGGACCCGGGTTCGATTCCCGGCACCTCCACTCTCGGTGAGCGCTGTTCGCGGACAGCGCTCACCTTTTTCGTTCTCGGGTGTCTTCTGGGGGCCGAGCCCCCAGACCCCCACGCCGGGGGCAAGCCCCCGGACCCCCGGCCACCTCGCCTTCGGCGTCGGTAGGCCCAATCTTCGGCTTGCGCTCTGTCGCCTCGTCGCTTCGCGACATCGGGCGAGCCTGCGTTGTGCGGCCTAGTCTGCGGTTGTGGTTGGTGTCGCTGCGCTTCGTGGGTATGTGCTTGAGGAGTTGTTGGCGCGGCTCTTGTACGACAACGGCTATCGGCTGTTGGTGTCCGAGGATCAGGATCCCGAGGCGTTGAAGCGTGGCGCGCACGGGTTGCTGGTGCGAGGGCGCGGTGCTGACCACCAAGCTGACGTGCTCGGTGAGCTGACGTTGCCAGTGCCGTTCTCTCTGCCGGTGCGGATCTTCGTGGAGGCCAAATACCGCAGCAGGAAGACCGGGCTGTTCGACGTTCGCAACGCGCACGGTGTCGTTCACGACGTGAACGAGCAGTTTTCGACGGCTGCGGCGGGTGCTCGTGCGATACCGGTGCGGCGTTACCACTACCGGTACACGCTGTTCTCGACGAGCGGTTTCACCAAGCCTGCTCAGCAGTTCGCTTTGGCCCAGCAGATCTCTCTCGTCGATCTGTCCAGCCCTGCATTCGCCAGGCTTCTCGTTGTGGCCGACCGTGCGGCACGGCAGCTCCTCACGCTCGCTCAAGCGACGCAGACAACGTCGTTTCCCACTGGTCAAGTCCGCTCGGCGTTCAGGCTCGCTCTCGGAACCTGGACCGCGGACACGTTCCCTGATCGGCAGGTCGGCGCAGAGCGCGGTGGACGTGCGGTCTTCGCGTCCGAGGTGAACCCAGCGCGGCGCGAGCCCCACCAGTTGCCTGACTACCAGCTCGCTGAGATCACAGAGGACCTGGGCGGATGGGAGAGCGGCAGGCTGCTCCTCGGTTTTCCGGCCGCGCCGTTCGTGTTGGCCCTGAGGCCTGACGATCCCGCTGCCTTCTCCGATTACGTCCGTGAGCACGGGCCGGATGTCCCGGTGCACATCGAGTTCGCCAGGCGCCGCGAGGTCACCGGCGACTGGGTGATCGTGCCGGCGCGAGAGCCCAGCGCGTTCACGCTCCGGTTCGCGCTGCCCGAGTTGCTGGAAGACTGGCTTCTCGGTGACGAACGTGCGGCGGCGTTGCGGGCGCGGGACGTCAAGTCCGGCCTGTTCTCCTCGATCGCCGTCTTTCAGGACGGTCGTGTCATCCGGCTGTTGTTCCAGCCGCGGCGGCGCGGCTGACCCGGACACGGAGGCGTAGTGGCGCGGCGGTCGGTCGTCTTCCTGGTGTTCGACGGGACCAAGATGCTCGACGTCACCGGGCCTGCCGAGGTGTTCGCCGAGGCCAACGCGGCCGGGGCCGGGTATGTGATCAGGTACGTGTCGCCGTCCGGGGAGGCGGTCGACACCTCGGTCGGGATTCGGCTGCCGGTGGATGGCGCGGCCGGTGACGTGGTGGAGCCGGACACCGTTGTGGTGGCCGGTGGTGAGGTGCTGATCCGGCGTGGCGTGCCGGTGGAGTTGGTCGAGGCGATTCAGGCGTTGTGGCCTCGGGCTCGGCGGCTGGTGTCGATTTGCACCGGGTCGTTCGCGCTGGCTGCGGCCGGAGTGCTGGACGGGCGGCGGGCCACCACGCACTGGAAGCAGGCGCCTCGGTTGGCTCGCGGGTATCCCTCGGTCGAGGTGGTGCCGGACGCGATCTTCGTCGAGGACGCCGGGGTGTTCACGTCCGCCGGGGTGTCGGCCGGGATGGATCTGGCGTTGGCGTTGGTCGAGCAGGACTACGGGGCTGACCTGGCGCGGAGTGTGGCGCGGAGCCTCGTGATGTTCATGCAGCGGCCCGGCGGGCAGTCGCAGTTCTCGGCGCCGTTGGAGGTGCGGCGGCCCGGCACGCCCGCGTTGCGGGAGGTGGTGGACGTGGTCGCGGCGCAGCCCGCGTTGGATCACAGTGCTGCCGCGTTGGCGGCACGGGTGGGGGTCAGTGCTCGGCATTTGGCTCGGTTGTTCGCCAGTGAGTTGGGGACCACGCCCGCGCGGTTCGTCGAGCAGGTTCGGTTGGATCATGCGAAGGCCCTGTTGGACGCTGGACACGGGGTGGCTCGGGCGGCGAAGCTGGCCGGGTTCGGGAGCGCCGAGACCATGCGGCGGGTGTTCGTGGCGCGGTTCGGGGCGTCGCCGAGTGAGTACCGGGCTCGGTTCGGGAGCACCCGCGGGTGATGTCCGGATCTGTGGGGTGTCGGTCGGGATTGACGGTGGGAAGTCTGTCGCGGTGACCAGAGCATTGAGCCATGGCAGAGGTCATCGCAGGTGTGGTTGTTCCTGACACGGAGTTGGCGCGCGAGGCCACCTCGCTCGTGCGCAAGGTCACTGACGACACGTTGTTCCACCACTCGCGCCGGGTGTTCCTGTGGGGCGCGTTGAAGGCGGCCCAACGAGGGTTGGACGTCGATCTCGAGTTGGCCTACGTGGGCGGGTTGTTCCACGACTTGGGGCTCACGGAGTCGTACGCGTCCAAGGACATCCGGTTCGAGATCGACGGGGCCGAGGCGGCACGGCTGTTCCTGCTGGAGCACGGACGGTCCGAAGAGGACGCTCGGAACGTGTGGCTGGCCATCGCGTTGCACACGACGCCCGAGGTGCCGTTGCACCTGTCGCCGGAGGTCGTGGCGGTGGCGTTGGGGGTCAAGACGGACGTGCTCGGGATCGGGCTCGACGAGGTGACTGCGGAGCAACGGGCCGAGGTGGTGGCGGCGCACCCGCGGCCCGACTTCAAGAACCGGATCCTGAAGGCGTTCTACGACGGGATGGCCCATCGGCCGGACACGACGTACGGGACGATGAACGACGACGTGCTCGCGCACTTCGATCCTTCCTTCCAGCGCAAGGACTTCGTCGACATCATCACGAAGAGCGCTTGGCCTGAATGACGTCGGAGAGAGACGCCAGGAAGTCCGGGGCGTCGAACATGGCGCCGGCCGAGGCGACGCCGGTGGCGTTGAAGCGGCCGGACAGCAGGCGCTCGACGGCTTCTACGGCCAGAGGGGCGCTCACGGCGTAGATGTCACGGCCGGAGGCGGTCAGGCGACGCTCTTCGGAACCTGAACGCACGCGCACGTCGACGACGAAGGTCTCCGGCTCGGTGCGCTCTGAGGCGGAGTGGAGGCCTTCGGCGGCGTCCACGGACATGTAGTCGGTTACGGACGGGATGGCCAGGTGGCTCGGGATCGTGACCACGTCGGCCATCGAGAACTCACCGATCACCTGGCGGGGGCCGTCGGGGAACTCCCAGGTGAGCGTCGGTGGGGCGTCGTCGTGGTAGCTCATGGCCCCGTCGCGGTACCGGACGCGCTGCCCGGCGCGGCGGTCGCGGGAGACCTGGCCGGCGGCGAGCGTGCCCGCGGTGGGCTGCCAGCCGCTCAGGCCGTACGCGACGTGGGCTGCGTCGGCGGACGTCCACGTGCCCATCGCGGCGGTGACGAGCAGGTCGGCCAGGCCGCCGAAGAACGCCATCGCGGGCACTGCCGGGATCGAGGCGCCGCGGGCGAACGTGTCCGCGTTCGCCTCGATCTCGGCCGCCACGTCGACGTACGGGACGCCCGCGCGTTCGGCGGCGGCGAGCAGCGGGAGGGCGGTGACCGCGAACGGGCCCGCCGCGTTGATCACGGCCGAGGCGCCTGCCAGCGCGCGGTCGAGGGCTGCCGGGTCGTCGGCGGTGGCTTGGGCGCGGCCGAACGGCAGCGGTTCGTGGCCGCGCTTTTCCAGTTCTGCCACCACGAAGCGGCCCGTCGTGCCAGACGCGCCGTAGACCGCGATCTTGTGTCCCATGTGGACCATTCAAGCCCCGGGAGTGGGAGCGAGCTAGTGTCTGGAACGACACGATGCGTACACTTTCGGACATGCTCGCGTTCGCCGTCACCACCGGGATGCTGCACTTCGAGCTGACCGCCACGTACGAGATCTTCACCGCGCCGCAGCTCGACTACGAGGTCAGGATCTGCGGCAACGCGCTGGTGCGGGTCGGGCGGTTCACGCTCGAACCCGACCTGCCGCTCGACCGGTTGCCCGAAGCGGACACCGTGGTCGTGCCCGCCGTCGAGGACGTTGAGCAGCCGCTTGATCCGCAGCTGGTGCGAGCCGTGAAAGCCGCGCACGACAAGGGCGCGCGGATCGTGTCGTTGTGCACGGGGGCGTTCGTGCTGGCCGAGGCCGGGCTGCTGGACGGGCTGCGGGCGACGACGCACTGGGGGCACACCGACGAACTGGCCCGGCGGTATCCGCGGGTCGAGGTCGATCCGGACGTGCTGTACGTCGACAACGGCCAGGTGCTGACGAGCGCGGGCAAGGCGGCGGCGATCGACCTGAGCCTGCACGTCATCCGCGGCGACTACGGCACGGCCACGGCGAACACGGCGGCGCGCAGGCTCGTGGTGCCGCCGCACCGCGACGGCGGGCAGGCGCAGTTCGTGCTGGCCCCGGTGCCGTCGGGCGAGGGACACCCGCTGACCGAGCTGTTCGAGTGGGTGTCGAAGCGGTTCGACCAGACGATCACCGTCGAGGACCTGGCGCGGCAGGCCAACATGAGTTCGCGGCACCTCGCCCGGCTCTTCAGGGCGGTGACGGGCACCACGCCGTTGCAGTGGCTGCACACGCAACGGATCCGGCGCGCGCAGGAGTTGCTGGAGATGACGGACGACAGCGTCGACCAGATCGCCGAGGCGTCCGGGATGGGCACGGCCACGACGTTGCGGCGGCACTTCCACCGGACCGTGGGTGTGCCTCCCGACACATACCGCCGCACGTTCCGCCCTGTTGGTGGCCGTTAGCCACATCGGTGGGCGTTAGGTTGTCCGGATGAGCAACGAACAGCGCATCGGGGCGCGGGTGTTGCGGCGCAAGCCGATCGACCAGCTGACTCATCCTGGCAGCGAACTCAAGCGCACCATGGGTGTCGGCCACCTCACCATGATCAGCATCGGGGCCACGCTCGGCACCGGCATCTTCGTCGTGCTGGGGGAGGCGGTGCCGCTCGCCGGGCCCGCCATCGTGCTGTCGTTCGTGCTGGCCGGCATCACCGCGTTGTTCTCCGCGCTGTCGTACGCCGAACTCGCGGGCCTGATCCCCGCGTCCGGCTCGTCCTACTCGTACACCTACGCGACGCTCGGCGAGATCGTCGCGTGGGTCTGCGGCTGGTGCCTCGTGCTGGAGTACGGCGTGTCGGTCGCGGCCGTCGCGGTCGGGTGGGGGCAGTACGTCAACGAACTGCTGCACCTCGTGACGGGGCTGCGGATTCCGGACGTGCTGAGCCAGCCGCCGGGCGCGGGCGGGATCGTGAACGTCCCGGCGGTGCTGGTCGTAGTGATCTCGATGCTGGTGCTGCTCGGCGGTTCCAAGGGCAGTGCGCGCACCAACACGATCCTGGTGTGGGTGAAGGTCGGCGCGCTGCTGATGTTCTGCGCCGTCGCTTTCACCGCTTTGAAGGCCGGCAACCTGCAGCCGCTGTTCCCGTTGGGGCTCGCGGGCATGAGCGCCGGTGCGGCCACGTTGTTCTTCTCCTACATCGGGTTCGACGCCGCGTCGACCGCCGGTGAGGAGGCCAAGAACCCGCAGCGCGACCTGCCGCGGGCGATCATCATCTCGCTCGTCGTGATCACCGCGCTGTACTGCGCCGTCGCGCTCGCGGCCGTGGGTGCCATGCCGTGGCAGACGTTCGAGGGCACGGAGGCGGCGCTCAGCCGGGTGCTGACCGACAACGTCGACGGCGCGATCTGGCCGATCCTGCTGTCGATCGGTGCTGTGGTGGCGACGACGTCGGTCGTGTTGACCGTTCTTTATGGACAGACGCGCATCCTGTACGCGATGTCACGGGACGGACTGGTGCCGTCGATCTTCGCGAAGCTCAGCCCGCGCACCGGTGTGCCGTTCGCCAACACGGTGATCGTCGGCCTGTTCATCGCGGTGCTGGCCGCACTTGTGCCGCTCGGGTCGTTGGCCGACGCGACGAGCATCGGCACGCTGTTCGCGTTCGCGCTGGTCAACGTCGCGGTGATCATCCTGCGCCGCACCGAACCGGACCGGAAGCGCACGTTCCGGGTGCCGTTCTCGCCGGTGACGCCGGTGCTGGGACTGGGGTTCTGCGTCTACATGATGTTCAGCCTCGGGCTGGACACGTGGATCGCGTTCCTCGCCTGGATGGCGCTCGGGTTCGTCATCTACTTCGCCTACAGCGTCAGGAAGGCACGCCTTGCGGTTCCAGGTGATCACTGACGTCGCCGGCATCGCTGCCGTCAGCAGGTACTACGCCGAGGTCTGGGACACGTCCGAGGACGTCCTGTCCTCCGAGACGTTGCACTGCATCAGGCACGCGGGTGGCGCGACGATCGGGGCGTTCGACGGCGACGAGCTGATCGGCGCCACGACGGGCCTCTTCTGTCCGGACGGCTCGGTGTACTCGATGATCGCGGCCGCGCGGTCCGGCGTCGGGCAGCCGTTGAAGCTCGCGCAGAAGGACTGGGCCGTCGGGCTCGGCGCGAAGTCGATGCGCTGGACCTACGACCCGCTGATCGCGCGCAACGCCCGGTTCAACCTGGTCAAGCTCGGTGCCGTCGTCACCGAGTACACGGTCGACTTCTACGGGCCGATGCGCGACGGCGTGAACGACGGCGACGAGAGCGACCGGCTGACCGTGCGGTGGGACCTCGCCGGGGCGCGCGAGCCGCACGAGTCGGTGCCGTCCGGCGAGGTCACGGCGATCGCGCCGGACGGGGAACCGTTGGCGCGCACCGACGGCGACCGGATCTGGTGCCGGGTGCCGCACGACGTCGTGCGGGTGCGCAAGGAGTCGCCCGAGCAGGCGAAGCAGTGGCGCGAGGCCGTGCGCGAGGTGTTCGTGGACGCCTTCGCGCAGG
Source organism: Lentzea sp. JNUCC 0626 (assembly GCF_043632865.1). NCBI lineage: Bacteria > Bacillati > Actinomycetota > Actinomycetes > Pseudonocardiales > Pseudonocardiaceae > Lentzea > Lentzea sp. JNUCC 0626. Next base: position 6,027,170 of record NZ_CP171635.1, on the reverse strand, counting down.
GTTTCGTGGCCACGTCGATGTCCCGCGAGGGCTGGTACGAGTTGGAGCGGCCGTGAGGATCGACCGGGTCGAACTGCTGCACGTCGCGATTCCGCTGGTGACGCCGTTCCGCACGTCGTTCGGGACGATGACGACCAAGGACACGTTCCTGCTGCGGGTGGTCACGGACGCGGCGGAGGGCTGGTCGGAGTTCGCGGCCGACCCCGAACCGCTGTACTGCTCGGAGTTCGTCGGCGCCGCCGAACTGGTGCTGGACCAGCACCTCGTGCCGCGGGTGACGCCCGAGATCACCACGGCCGAGGTCGCCTCGCGGACGCACGCGATCAAGGGCCACAAGCTGGCGAAAGCCGCGCTGGAGACCGCGATCCTCGACGCCGAGCTGCGGTCGTTCGGGATGTCGATCGGCACCTACCTCGGTGCCACGGCCGAGAAAGTGCCCGCCGGCGTCTCGGTCGGGATCAAGGACTCGATCCCCGAGCTGCTCACCGACGTCGAGGGCTACCTGGCCGAGGGCTACGCGCGGATCAAGCTCAAGATCGAACCGGGCTGGGACGTCGAACCGGTGCGGGCGGTGCGCGAACGGTTCGGGGACGTGCTGTTGCAGGTCGACGCCAACACCGCGTACACGTTGGCCGACGCCGAACACCTGCGCCGGCTCGACGAGTTCGACCTGCTGTTGATCGAACAGCCGCTCGAAGAGGACGACATCCGCGGTCATTCGCTGTTGGCGCAACGCATCCGCACGCCGATCTGCCTGGACGAGTCGATCACCTCTGCCAAGGACGCGGCGACGGCCATCGCGCTCGACGCGTGCCGGGTGATCAACGTCAAGCCCGCGCGGGTCGGCGGGTACCTGGAGGCGCGCCGGATCCACGACGTCGCCGTCGCGCACGGGATTCCGGTGTGGTGCGGCGGAATGCTGGAGACCGGCGTCGGCCGCGGCCCGAACCTCGCGCTCGCCGCGTTGCCCGGATTCGTGCTGCCCGGCGACGTCTCGGCCTCTCGCCGCTACTTCGCCGAGGACCTCACCGAGCCGTTCGAACTCCAGGACGGGTTCATGCGCGTGCCGACGGGACCGGGCATCGGGATCGAGCCGATCCCGGAGACGGTCAGCAGGTTCACCACCGCGACGAAGGTGCTTTACGCGAGGGACTGAAGCTCACGGGCCAGGTTGGTCCGCGCGGCGTTGTCCCACAGCTGCCGCGCGGGCTCGGTCACGAACAGCACCTCGCGGTCCAGCAACGTCTTCAGCACCTTCGACCGGCCCGCGCGCCACGTCTCGTCGTCGTACTGCGCGTACTCCTGCCGCACGGCCGCGCTGTACCGCTCGTAGTGCTCCGGCTCCGAACCGAGGATCGCGAGGTCGGCGTCGAGCAGCACGTGCGCCAGCGGGTCGTCCGACGAGTGCGTGATCGTGGCCAGCACCAACGACTCCACGCGGGCGATGGTCGGTTCTTCCAGGCCTGCCAGGCGTTCGCGGGCCCACGCGGCCGAAGCGCGTTCGTCCTCACCGGGTTTGCCGTCGTAGATCACGTCGTGCGCGCAGGCCGCCAGCGCGAGGATCGCGCGCTCCTCCACGGTGAACGCGAAGGCATCCGCCAGCGCTGACGAGTCGCGCACGACCGAGACCACGTGGAACGTGTTGTGGTACGTCCGGTGCGGTTCGGCGTAGCGCTCCATCAGGTCACCCGCGTCCGGTGCGCCACCCAACGTGCGGACAGCGTCGTCCCAGGTCCGTCTCACCGCGCCAGCTCCTCCTCGACGACGTCCGCGGCGGCCGTGCTCCCGCCCGCCCGGTGGATCATCCGCTGCATGTCCTTCACACGCGCGGAGATCGCGGAGTCCGACGACAGCTGACTCACCAACGAGCGGACCCCCTCGACGGTCACGGTGTCGAGCAGCACACCGAGTCCGAGCTCCTCGACGCGCTGGCCGTTGAGCCGCTGATCGGCCATGTGCGGGATGACGATCATGGGAACGCCGTGGTGCAACGCCTCCATCACGCCTCCCATGCCGCCGCGCGTCACGAACACACTGGCACGTTCCAGCACCGCGAGCTGCGGCACCTCGTCGTGCGTCTCGACGTTCAGCGCGGGGCTGAGCACCTTGCCCCTCGTGACCAGGTGCCACGGCATTCCCCGCGCCGCGTCCGCGCACACCTGCGTGCCGGTCGTCGCGAGCACGACGGGCCGATCGGCCGGAGGTTCCCACGTGCCCTGGAATCCGCGTTCGGTCAGGCACGGCCCGGCGAACGTCACGTGTTCGCCGAACGTGTCACCGTGCGGCTGGAACTCCCTGGGGAACAAGGCGATCCGGCGGCGCGCGCCCGCGACGAACTCGGGCAGCGAGCTGCCGACGAACGCGTGCACCCTGGTGAAGAACCGGATCGCGGCCGGGTCGAACGTGCGCGGCGGGATCACCTCGGTGCCGAGCGACCAGTGCTCGTTGCTGGTCAGCAACACCTCCAGCAGCACGTTCGGCACCTCCAGCCGGTGCGCGATGACGCCACCGCACCAGGCCGCGATGTCCCACACGACGAAGTCCGGCCGGTCGTCCCGGAACGTGTCCTCCAGCTGGGGCAACGCCGACTCGGCCTCGGCCAGCGCGAGCCGGGCGGCGTCGAGCAACGAGCCGGGCAGGTCGTCGGGCAGCGTCGACTCGCAGGGGATCGCGGTCGCGCCGCACTCCGTCACGGCGGCGGCGAATCGCGGGGTGGCCGGGCAGCTCACCCGATGACCCCGGCGCACGAGTTCCGCGATCATTCCGAGCGCGGGCAGGAAGTGTCCTCGCTCGGGCATCAGGAAGATCGCGATGTGCGCCATAAGAGAGATTAACGTTGTTCGATTCCTAATGGTTCAAAGTGATTTCTTGCTCTTGTCCCAGGGGCGTTCCGGCCAGTGGTGCTTGGGGTAGCGGCCCTTCAGTTCGCTGCGAACTCGCAGGTAGCCGTTGCGCCAGAACGTCCTGAGGTCGCTCGTCACCGCCGTCGGCCGACCGGCGGGCGAGAGCAGGTGCACCACCACCGGAATTCCGGCGATCTCCGGTGTGTCCGCCCATTTCATGGCGTCCTGGATGCGGACCGAGAGAACGGGCTGGTCCTGCGTGTAGTCGACCTTGCCCTGCCCGATGCGTTCCGGCGCGAGCTTGTCGAAGTCCGCCGCCTCGGGCCACGGCAGCATGGTGCGCAGCAACGACGTGGTGTCGATCTTGGCGAGGTCCGCGCGCTTCTTCGCCTTGCCGAGGTCGATCGCGCGGATCACGGCCTCGTCGTCGACGCTCGGCCAGTCGCGGGTGCGGTGCAGGAACGCCATCCGCTCGCGGAGCTTGATGGCGCTGTCGGGCCACTTGAGCAGGCCCAGGCCCTCGGTCTCGAGGCCGATCCGGAGTGCCTGCTGCGACTTGGCGAGGTCGTTGAGCGGACGTTCGTCGAGGGTGATCGCACCGAGCTTGCGGACCTCGTTCGCGACCACGTCCTTCTCCCACCGGATGTCGTCCTCGGTGTGCACCAACGCTTCCGCCGCAGTGATGGCGAGTTCCTCGTCGGCGGGCGCGGCCAGCCGGACGCGGCCGTGCTTGCTGCCGGGTTCGCGGTCGGCGATCGCGACGGCGAGCCACTTGGCCTGCGAGTCGGTGTGCTCGACCGCCGTGCCGTTGGCCATCAGGTAGATGTTGCTGTTCTTGGACCTGCGCTTGGCCAGCCGTTCGGGATAGGCGAGGGCCACCACGAGCGCCGGGTCGCCGTTGCCCTGTGGGTTGCTGCCGAGCTTTTCGAGCTTCTTGACCTCCTGGCGCCACTTGCCGGGGGCCTTCAGCGCGTCCGCGAGGTAGCTCGTGTTGTGGTGCGTGCTGTCGTCGAGCAGCGCGACGACCTCGGCGGCGGTCCGGTTTCCGGCGAGCGCGCTGCCGTCGATGAGGGCGCGGCCGAGCCTCGGGTGCAGGCCGATGTTCGCGATGCGGTCGCGGCGGCCGGGGTCGAGCGCGCCGATGGCGTTCAACGTTTCCTGCGCGGCCTTGAGCGCACCCTCCGGCGGGGCGTCCCACCAGTTCAGGGCGCTGCCGTCCGGGGTGCCCCAGACCGCGAGTTCGAGGGCGAGCCTCGTCAGGTCGGCGGTCTTGATCTCCGGTTCGGGGTAGCGGGGGAGCGTGCTGTGCTCGTGTTCTGGCCAGCAGCGGTAGACGCGCCCCGGTGCCTCACGGCCCGCGCGTCCGGCTCGTTGGTCGGCTACCGCCTGGGAGACGCGGATCGTGGCGAGACCGGCGAGGCCGCGGCGGTGGTCGACGCGCGGAACCCTGGCGAGGCCCGCGTCGACGACCGCGCGGACGCCCGGGACCGTGAGGCTCGACTCGGCGATGCTGGTGGCGAGCACGACCCGTTGGCGGCTGCCTCGTTTCAGCGCGGCGTCCTGCGTCTGCGCGTTCAGCTGGCCGTGCAGGATGACCGTGTCGGCGTTGAGGAGCCGGGCGGTGCGGTTGATCTCCTTGACACCGGGCAGGAAGGCGAGCACGTCGCCGTCCACTTCGGACAGTGCCTTGGTGATGGCACGGGCGACGGTGTTCTCGACGTGCTCGTTGCGGGCCGGTGGGACGTAGGTGATCTGCGTCGGGAACATGCGCGACTCGGAGGTCAGGACCGGGGCGTCGAGCAGGTCCGAGAGTCGTTGCGCGGCAACCGTTGCGGACGTCGCGAGGATCCTGAGGTCCGGTCGGAGTCCCGACTTGGCGTCTATCAGGAGCGCGAGCAGCAGGTCGGCGTCGAGGTGGCGTTCGTGGCACTCGTCGAGCAGGACCGTGCCGACGCCCTTGAGCTCCTGGTCGTGCTGGAGCCGGCGGACCAGCAGGCCGCTCGTCACGACCTCGATGCGGGTGTGCCTGCTGGTCTTGCGGTCGCCCCGGACCGAGTAGCCCACGGTGTGGCCGACGGGTTCGCCGAGCAGGCTCGCCATCCGCGCGGCGGCGGCCCGTGCGGCGATCCGGCGCGGTTCGGCGACGATCACCTTGCCGTCGAGGGCGAGCGGGACCAGCGTCGTCTTGCCGGTGCCCGGAGGCGCGACCAGCACGGCCGCCCCGCGCTCCTGGAGTTGCTCCAGCAGCTGGGGGAGTACGGATTTCACCGGGAGATCAGGCAGGTCCACGTCTGTGAGTGTGTCAGGGTTGGCGCATGGGGATGATCGGCGTGGTGTCGGCGCTCGCGTCCGTGGCGAGGTCCGGGCGGATGTTCGCGCAGTGGAAGCACGTGCCTTCGGTGTCGACGGCGTCGGTGCTCGCCTCGGTGCTGGCGGTGGTGCCCGCGCGGGACGAGGCGATGACGTTGCCGCGGCTGCTGCCCGGGCTGGTCGGTCAGCCCGGTGTGCGCGTCGTGGTCGTCGACGACGCCTCTTCGGACGGGACGGCTGCCGTCGCGCGGTCGCTCGGGGCCGAGGTGATCGAGTCCTCCGGGCCCGCTGACGGCTGGGCAGGCAAGACGCACGCGATGCACCTGGGCGTTGCTGCAGCTCAGGACGAAGAGTGGTTGTTGTTCGTGGACGCCGACGTGACGTGCACGCCCGACCTGGTGGGACGGCTGGTGGCGTCGGCCGTGGAACTGGGTGCCGACCTCGTGTCGTCGTCCGGGCGTGGTGCGGGGCCGGCCTGGTGGTTCCTGCTGCCCGCGTTCAACACGCTGGTGTTCGAGGGGTCGCCGCCGGACGGTCGCGGGCCGACCGCGTTGGCCGTCGGGCATTGCATCCTGGTGCGACGGGCTGCTTTCGAGGCCGCCGGTGGGTGGCAGGCGCTGGCCGGGACGCACGCGGACGACGTCGGGCTCGCGACGTTGATCAGGGACTCCGGCGGGGTGCCGCGGTTCATCGACGCCTCGATGCTGCTGACGACCTCGGGCATCGACACCTTCGGGGACTGCTGGCGGTCGTTGCGCAAGAGCATCCAGCCGGCGTTCCGGGAGATGTTCGGGCCGTGGGGGCGTCCGCTGCTGGTCGCCGCCGGGCTGCTGCACCTCGCGTACGGGCTGCTCCCGGTGCTGCGGCCGCAGTCGCCGTGGTCGTGGCTCGCCTGGTTCGCGCAGGCCGTGCCGCACCGCGAGTTCGTGCGGCGGATCGGGCAGCCGCAGGCCTCGGCGGTGCTCGCGCCGTTCGCATGGGCGACGATTGGCGTGTTCCTGTTGGACTGCGCGTTGCGTCCAGGTGCCCAGTGGAAGGACCGCCGCGTTGGTTGACCCGTTGCGCGACCCCGACGACCCGGAACTGCTCGACCCCTACCAGTCGCGGTCCCTCGCGATCCTGGTGGAGGGCGCGCGGCTCGCGTCCGGCGCGGTTCGCTACGGCAAGGTGGGCAAGGTCGGCAGCGCCGCCGTGGTGATCAACCGCGAGAACCCGCTGCCGTCCGGCAACTTCGGCTGCGCTTTGGATGGCACATCGGTCGAGGTCGCGTCGACGCTGTTGCAGCTGGAGCAGACGTTCGCGGACGTGGGGCGCGCGGAGGCCGTCGTGTACGCGTCGCCGACCACTGTGGACGAGATCGAGGGCATCGCCGACGACGCCGGTTGGTACGCCGTCGAGGAGTTGCTGACGGTCGTGCACCGGGGTGCCGCTTCGGCGTCTGAGCAGGTCAGACGGGCTGTCGACGCTGATCTGATGGGAATCGTCGACCTGCTGTCGGACGAGCTGGTCGGCAACCGCGCGCGATTGGGGCGCTGGCTCGGGCATCGATTGGACGACCCGCGGTGTTTGCTCCTGGTGGTGGACGACGGCGACCGGATCGGCGGATTCGTGTCGGGGTTCGCCGAGCGTGGTGTGGGCCTGGTCGAGCAGTGCGTGGTGCGTCCGGCGCGGCGGCGTCGGGGCGTGGGGCAGTCGTTGGTGGTGTCCGCGGTGTCGGCTCTGCGGTCTGCGGGCGCGATGTTGGTCGCGTCGCAGGTCGACGAGGGTCCGGGGGAGCGGTTCGCCGAGGCGTGCGGGTTCGTTGCGGCGTATCCCGTGACTGCTTATGTACGCAGAGTGGATGAGCTGCTCGACTGAGTTACTTAGTTGCCGCGTGACATATCCTTAGCAGGGCTAAGGGAGGCTTTGTGCGCGATCGGTTACCGGTCGAGGTGTGGGTTCTGGTCGCGGCGAGCTTCATCATCGCCGTGGGGTTCGGAATCGTGGCACCCGTTCTGCCGGTGTACGCGTCATCGTTCGGTGTCGGTCACACGGCTGTTGCAGCTCTGATCAGCGCTTTTGCGTTCGTTCGGCTGGCGTTCGCGCCGGTGAGCGGCAAGCTGGTCAACCGGTTCGGCGAGCCGAAGATCTACATCGCCGGCATCCTCATCGTCGCCGTCGGCACCGCGATGTGCGGGTTCTCGTCCAGCTACGCCGAGATGCTGTCGTGGCGGGCGCTGGCGGGCGTCGGGTCGACGATGTTCACGGTCGCGGCGCTGGGGCTGCTGATCCGGATCACGCCGGCGCCGATGCGCGGACGTGCGTCGGGGATGTGGGCGGCGGGCTTCCTGATCGGCAACATCGCCGGGCCGATCGTCGGCGCCGGGCTCGTGCCGTTCGGGCTGTGGGTGCCGTTCGTGTCGTACGGCCTGTTGCTGTGCCTCGCGGCGTTCGTGGTCTGGTTCTTCCTGCGCCGTTCGACGTTGGTGGAGATCGACCGCACCAACACCGAAGTGCCGATGTCCGTGCGTGAGGCCGTTCGGCACGGTGCGTACCGCGCGGCGCTGGCGTCCGGGTTCGCGAACGGCTGGGCCGTGTTCGGCGTCCGGATCTCCCTGGTGCCGGTGTTCGTGATCGAGGCCCTGGAGCACAGCGCGGCCGTCGCGGGCATCTCGATGTCGGTGTTCGCGGCCGGCAACGCGGCGATGCTGTTCCTGTCCGGCCGGATCGCCGACACCCGCGGCCGCAAGCCCGTCGCCATCGCCGGGCTCATCATCAGCGGTCTCGCGACGGTCTGGATGGGCTTCAGCGGCGACCTGTGGACGTTCATGGCGGCCTCGCTGGTCGCGGGCGCCGGTGCCGGGTTGCTGAACCCGCCGCAGAACGCCGTGGTGGCCGACGTCATCGGGGCGCGCGGCAAGGGTGGACCGGTGCTCGCCGGGTTCCAGATGGTCACGGACCTGGGCGCGATCATCGGCCCGATGATGGCGGGTGTGCTCGCCGACTCGTTCGGCTTCGAGGCGTCGTTCGCCATCACCGGTGCCGCGCTGCTGCTGTCCGTGGTGTTCTGGTTCGTCGCGCCCGAGACGCTGCCCACACATGAGGAGGAGCACACGGCCACAGCCGTGGCGCCGGAGTGCGGTGCGCTGGACGAGAGTGCCGAGGTCCCGACCGGCGAACGCGTCGGCGGCAAGCCACGTCACCCTGAAGCGTGATTGCGCGCTCAGCTTTCTTTTAGTTTGTGTCGCTACCCTCGTCGCCGTGGGTGGAGCAGAGCGCAGTGCGCGGAAGAAGAAGCAGGCCGCGCTCGCGGTGGCCGCCGCACGCGGCACGGGTGGCGGTTCTGACCGGACGAAGGTCATCGCCGGCATCGCCGTGGTCGCGGTGCTGGCCGTCGCCGTCATCGGGTACGTCGTCTTCCAGCAGATGAAACCCGACACGTCGGCCACGGACGCCATTCCGCTGGCACCGGCCGACCACACGATCTCGGCGCCCGCCGTCCGCGAGGGCAACACCGTCCTCGTCGGCAAGGACACCGCCACCGTGACGGTCGACGTGTACGAGGACTTCCTGTGCCCGATCTGCGGCACGTTCGAGAAGACCTACGGCACCGACATCAAGAAGGCCGTCGAGGACGGCAAGGTCAAGATCCGGTACAACATCCTGCCGATGCTGAACCGCCTGTCGAGCCCCGAGGGCTACTCGACGGACTCGGCCAACGCCGCGCTGTGCGTGGCCGACGACGGCAAGTTCAACGCGTTCCACGCGGCGCTGTTCGCCAAGCAGCCCGAGGAAGGCGAAGCCGGCTACACCCAGGACCAGCTCATCAAGCTGGGCAAGGACGTCGGCGTGACTGCCACCGGCTTCGAGTCCTGCGTGCGTTCGCAGACCTACAAGACCCAGCTGGACGAGCTGATGTCCAAGACCAGCAACGACCCGGCGTTGCGCGACGCCGAGTCGGGCCGCTTCCGCGGCACGCCCAGCGTCGCCTCCGGCGGCAAGCTGATCGACCTGGACAACAAGAACTGGCTGTCCGACCTGACTAGGTAAGACCGTTGATCGGCGCCTGGCCCTGCGTCCACCGGGCCAGGCGCTGTGCTTTGCCCACCTCGGTCCGCGGCACCTTCCCGGGCTCGAGCACGAGCACGCGGCACGTGATCCCCAGCCGCTCCTTGAGCTTCTCCGTCAGTCTGCTTCGGACGTCCTCAGTGGACTCCACCACGACGTGCAGCTGCGCCGTCGTCGTCCGGCGGTCCTCGACGATCAGGTAGTGCGGGCTCGCCAGTTCCAGCACCACGGCCTCGATCTCCGTGGGGAACACGTTCACACCCCGGATGACCAGCATGTCGTCCTTGCGCCCCTTGAGCTTGCTCATCCGGCGGAGCGGGCCGTTCCTCGGTTCGTGCAGCGTCGCCACGTCCCCGGTCCGGTACCGGAGCAGGGGCATCCCGGTCTTGGTGAGCGTGGTGAAGACCAGCTCGCCGTCCAGCGTCTCGGGATAGAAGTGGTCTTCCGCGATGTTGAGGAGCCCCTCCGAGTCCAACGACTCGCACGCCACCCCGGGCCCGATGATCTCCGACAGCCCGTAGATGTCCAACGCCCTGATGCCCAGGCGTTGCTCGATCTCCCGCCGCATCTCGTCAGTCCACGGCTCGGCGCCGAAGATGCCGACCTTGACGGAGTTGTTCTGGTCGAGGTCTTCGGCGAGCCTGAGCGCGTAGGACGGCGTGCAGCACAACACATCCGGCTTCAGGTCCTCGATGAGCCGCACCTGCCGTTCCGTCATGCCGCCGGACATCGGGATGACCGTCGCCCCGAGCCTGAGCCCGCCGTGATGCACCCCGAGCCCGCCCGTGAAAAGCCCGTAGCCGTACGCGTTGTGGACGGTCGACTTCCTGGTGGCCCCAGCACCTTCCAGCGCCCTGGCCATCACCTCGGACCAGACCTCCACGTCGTTCGCGGTGTACGGAATGAGCGTCGGCCGGCCACCCGTTCCCGACGACCCGTGCACGCAGACGATGTCTTCTTCGGCCGCGGCTCGGAGCCCGAACGGGTAGTGGTCCCACAGGTCCTGCTTGCTGATCGTCGGCAGGCCGCCGATCTCGTCGAGCCGCACATCTGTGCCGCGCGTCACTCCGACTTCCCGCAGTCTGCGCGCCTGCAGGTTGTCGGTGCTCAGCAGCAGGTCGATCATGGCGCGCAGCCGCTGTTCCTGCAGTTCACGCAGGGCCTCGGGGGCCATGTCCCCGATCTTGGTGCTGGGAGGTGCTCCGGCGGTCATCACCCGGTCCTACCAGGCCGAATGCGCTTTGGATACCCCCGATTTTTATCTTGTGGCACAGGTGATGTACGGTATTGCCACACGAGAACGACGGGGAAACCCGCCGGGAACGTGGACCTTCAAGGGGCTGTGGCGCAGCTGGTAGCGCATCACACTGGCAGTGTGAGGGTCAGGGGTTCGAGTCCCCTCAGCTCCACTTTTCGAAGAACCCCTCTGATTTGCGATTACGCGGATCAGAGGGGTTCTTTTGTTTTTGGTGCTTGGTCACGCTTGTTGTTGGGCGCGAACGGGTCCGCGGTCCAGGCGGGTCGTCGACGACGCGGTGCGGGGCCAGCTCCAGGCGTACCGCACGATGAGGGCGAGAAGGACCAGTTCCAGCACGATGCCGAGGCCGTAGAAGTACAGCCAGGACTCGCCCACCGCGTTGAACACCGTGACGGGGACGTAGAGCGCGGCGACGGCGAGGTTCGTGATGCGGTTCGCCCGGGCGGGGAGCGTCGCCGACAGGAAGACCATGAAGGCCGGGACGGACATGAGCGTCAGCGCCGAGGTCGAGAAGGTCTGGGAGACGTCGAACTCGAAGACCTTGCCGGCGCGGATCTCCTCGATGACGCCAGGGGTGAAGAAGTTGAGGATGTCCACGTAGACGTACAGGAACATCAGGCTCGCCCACGCTGCGGCGAGCTTGACTCTCACTGAGACCCGCTCGTCTTCCAGGGTGGCGGGGTGACGTGTGCTCATCATGTGCTCCGTGGTCGTGGGTGAAGATCGGCAGGTCCCCACGATCGCCGAGCCCGGCCGCGGGCGCCCCGGTCCGGAGGCCGGAGTTCGCCTGGCCGATGGCACGGGCTCGCTCCTGTTCTTTTGGCTGGTACGCCGGGGCGCGACGATCCCTAGGCTGGTGCCGTGGTCACTGTCTGGCGTTCGATCTGGCGGGAGCCGCGACCCGCTGACGCGCCACCCGTCGGTCGTCTCGACCGGGTGCTGGTGGGGGTGTTCGCGGTCGCGGCTTTGGCCGAGGGCGTCGCTCGGCCCGGCTTGGCCTGGCAGCCCCTCGTGACGGTGCTCGCCCTGGGGCTGGCGCCTGTCCTGTTCTGGCGGCGGGCCCGCCCCCTGACCGCCGTTCTGGTCGGGTGGGGCTTCGTCGGGTTGCTCTCGGTGCTCCAGCTGACCGCGTACTCCGGGGACATCGGCCTCTACTCGATGATGGCCGTCCTGGTCCTGCTCTACTCGCTGGTGCGGTGGGGGTCGGGGCGGGAGATGGTCCTGGGGACGGCGTTCGTGGCCGCCGTTGTCGCGCTGGGGATGTACGTCGCCGCAGCGGGTTGGGCCGATGCTTTCGGTGGCAGCGTTCTCTTGTTGTTGTTCGTCGCCCTCGCGGCCGTGTTCCGCTATCGCGCGGACCTCTGGCACCGCCAGCAGCGCGAGATCCGCAATCAGGAGCGCGTGGCGTTGGCGCGAGAGTTGCACGACACGGTGGCGCACCACGTGTCGGCCATCGCGGTGCAGGCGCAGGCCGGTGGAGTGGTCGCGGGCATCCAGCCCGAGAAGGCCGCCGAGGTCCTGGCCGCGATCGAGTCCGAGGCGTCGCGGACGCTGGCGGAGATGAGAACCATGGTGCGGGTGCTGCGAGAAGAGGAAGCCGTCGCCTACTCACCGCAGTCGGGCGTGGCGGATCTGCCGGCTCTGGCGCGCACCGACGCGACGCCCGCCGTCGAGGTCTCGCTGCACGGTTCGCTGACCCGGCTGGCACGACCCGTGGACGCCGCGCTGTACCGGCTGGCACAGGAATCGCTGACCAACGCCGTGCGGCACGCCCGGAGCGCGACCCGAGTCAGGATCGACGTGCGTCGGGAGGGCGCCGTCGTGAGGCTGCGGGTCAGCGACGACGGACGGACCGAGCCGGCCGCGGAGCACGGGTACGGGTTGCTGGGCATGGCCGAACGCGCCCAGCTCCTCGGCGGATCGCTCACCGCCGGACCGGGGCCCGAGGGCGGCTGGGTGGTCGAGGCCGTGCTGCCGGTGGAGGCGTTGGGATGAGCATCCGCGTTGTCGTGGCCGACGACCAGGACCTGGTCCGCGCCGGGCTGGTGATGATCCTCGGCGCGCAACCCGACATCGAGGTCGTGGGGGAGGCGGCGGACGGACTCGCGGCGTTCGACCTGGCGACCCGGCTGCGCCCCGACGTCCTCCTCGCCGACATCCGCATGCCAGGGATCGACGGCGTGGAGGTGACGCGGCGCCTGGCCGGCCCGGACGTGCCGGACCCGATGGCGGTAGTCGTGATCACCACCTTCGACCTCGACGAGTACGTCCTCGGAGCCCTGCGCGCCGGCGCCCGCGGGTTCCTGCTCAAGGACGCCGGCCCGGCACTCCTCGTGCAGGCCATCCACGCGGCGGCGAACGGGGACGCGCTGATCGCCCCCAACGTCACCAGCCGACTGCTGGCGATCTTCGCCGACCAGTCGCCGGCGATGCCGGTCCAGCCCGTCGACCCGCTCACCGAACGCGAGGAGGAAGTGCTCGCGCTGGTGGCACGCGGCCGGACCAACGCCGAGATCGCCGCCGAGCTCTACGTCGGCCTGAGCACGGTCAAGTTCCACGTCGCGTCGTTGATGACCAAGCTCGGCGCCCGCAACCGCGTGGAGATCGCGATGTGGGCGTACGACACCAGACGCATGCGAGCCAACTAGCGGCGCGTTGCCGGGTGTGCGGTGCGGCAGCGGCTCGCTGTTCCGTGCGATCTCCTGCCGGATTCTGGTCAAGACATCGCGAAGTCCTATGCGGCGTTACCGAGGTATGCCTTCGGGTTGCCGTTTATTCGCTTTGAGCTGGAAAGTGGCCAATCCTTGGCCGAAGGCTTGTCCAACTATTGGCACGGCGGATTGTTGCGCGACTTTGGCGACATTGACGGCTTCGTGGCTAACGTGCTTCAGGCTTGAATCGCCGGACGCGCGTAGTTCGTCACTCGATCGGGTTGTTTTCACTCGATTGGCGCACTGGTCGCGGGTTTGGTTTGGGGATCGCACATTTGTGACCCGATCAGCGTCACGAATTCGGCGGGTGCGGCGATGCAAGGGGGCAGTGCGTATCGGTCCGAACGAGGAGATGATCAGATGCAGGTCGAGCCGACCGCGGCTGTCCGCGTCGAGTTCGAGGGTCTGACGGCTGCGGAGGGCAATCGGGCCGCCGCCGAGCTGCAGGCCGCCATCGAGCAGGTGGTGCGCGGGCGCGCTGAGGTGAGCGTGGTCAAGGAACGTGAGGACACGCAGGACTTCGGGGCCACGCTGCTGCTCGTGCTCGGTACCGAGGTGGCCATCATCGTGGCCAAGGCGATCTACACGTATGTGGCCAAGCGCGGTGACTCCGTCGTCATCAAGACCAACGGTGGTGAGGTCATCGCTCGCGGGTCGGCGGCGTCCAACATCGACGTGGCGAAGACCGCCGAGGCGTTGCGGTCGTCGATCGGCGCTCCGTGACCGAATCCCCTGTGCACCTGGTCCTGATCCTCGGCGCCGGCGAGTTTCCCGGACTGCCCAAGTTGGGCAGGTCGGAGGCGTTTCGCAACTCCGCCGAGGACATCGCCGCGTACTTCTCCGGGCAGCCTGGTCGTGGTGTCTACCACGTCAAGAACCTGTTCGACAGCGAGGAGTGCGTGGCGGAGCTGGGGTATGCCATCGGGGATTTCCTGAAAGAGCACGAGGCCACCGCGACCGACCTCATCATTTATTACATCGGTCACGGTGGTTTTCTCAGTCAGCGCGACTACTACCTGACGTTGCGCAGCACGCGGGCCGAGTTCGAGGAGCTCGGCGGGTTGCGGGTGAGTGCTCTCGCCCAGGTGGTGAAGCGGTACTTCGGCAAGCGGGTTTACGTGATCCTCGACTGCTGTTTTGCCGGTGAGGCGCTGCGCGAGTTCCAGACCGACGATCCCGGCGATCTGATCGAGACGAAGGTGTCCGCGGTGTTTCCCAGTTCCGGTACGGCACTGCTCGCGGCGTCCTCCAAGGACGACGTGGCGCTGAGTCCGAACGGCTCCCGCTACACCATGTTCTCGGGGGCTGTGCTGAAGGTGCTGCGGTGCGGGATCGAGAAGAAGGGGCCGCTGCTGTCGCTGGAGATGGTGGGCGAACGGGTCCGGCAGCTCATCGCGGACCAGCACGGCGGGAGCGGGACGCTGCCCGAGGTGCACTCGCCGAAGCAGGAGGACGGGCAGCCGGTCTCGCGGTACAAGTTGTTCCGCAACGCCGCGTACGCCGAGGCCGCGCTGCCGGACTACTACGTCGCGTTGATGAGGCAGCAGCTGCCCAAGGGGCGCATCGCGGGCGTGGAGCAACTCGAGGCAGAGCTGTTGGCAGGCACCGAGGACGGACTCGAGGCGGTCGCGGTGGCCGAGTTGCGGCGCGTGGCCGAGGCCGACGACAGCAACCGCGTCCGCGAACGTGCGAAGCAGGCACTCACGGCGCTGGGCGTGGGGGAGTCGCCGGCAGGGGAAGTGCCTTCGGGGCAACGGGATCCGGAAGTCGTCGGCTCCCTCGCGGTCGTGGTCAAGCCGCACAAAGGACGGGTCGCGCCTCATACCGAGGTGATCTGGACCGTTGCGGTGACCAACGACGGTCAGGAACCGGTGGAGGTCATCGAGGTGACCGACGCCTCCGGTACGCAGCTGTGCGGGCCGTTCGCGCTCGTGCCGGACGAGGAACGTCAGATCGAGTTCCGCAACCACTACGGCGATCGCGGGGGCAAGGTGACGATCGCCGTGCGGGGCAAGACGAGCAACAGCGCGCTGGTGTCCGCGACAGCTACCGGCCGGGTGCGCGTGCGACAGCCGAAACCCGTGTCAGCCAAGCCGAAGCCCGAGTCACCCAAGACGAAGCCAGTTCCACCCAAGACGAAGTCCGCGTCCACTCCGGAGGTCCTGGACCTGACGCGGTTCCGGGCCGGGTTGCGCGAGGTCAAGCAGACCGCCGAACTCGGTGACGCGGCGGTGAACCGCCTCATCCGGTTGATCAGCGAGGGAGAGCGCCACTTCCGGATCGCGACCGGGCGCACGGCGGTCCCGGCCGACTGGCCGCGCCGCGTCGCCGACTGGGGCGCGGAGGTCGCGACGGAGTGCTCCTTCGAGGTGATTCCGGTGCATCGCGGGCTCCCGTCGCCCGGCGAGATCGTGGAGTACCTCGGCAGGGTCGCCGCCGAGGTGGCCGCGGCGACCGACGTGTGCATTCCCACCGACGAATTTCCCACCGCCCCTGCCAGGAGTGTGAACGATGCCCTATGAAGTCGCCGCGACGAGCACTGCGCCGGCGCTGATCATCTACCTGCTCGACAAGAGCTCCTCGATGAACGCCGAGGTGAACGGTGTCCGCAAGATCCACCTCGTGTCCGCCACCCTCACCCAGGTCGTCCGCGAGATGGTGATCCGGTCCATGAAAGGACCGGTGCCCGCGCCGCGCTACCGGATCGCTATCTACGCCTACAACGGGCAGGTCCAGGACGTGCTCGGCGGGCCGCGGGCCATCACCGACGTCGTCGAACGCGGCGTTCCGGTGCTGGAACCGAGCGGTTTGACCAACACGGCCAAGGCGTTCGCCGCGGCCGAGCAGCTGATCATCGGCGAGCGGGCCGCCCTGCGCGACTGCCCGGCACCGCTGGTCTGCCACCTGACCGACGGCCAGTACAACGGCGACGATCCGCTGCCCGTGGTCGAACGCATCAAGCAGATGGCCTTCCCGGACGGCCCGGTGCTGGTGGAGAACGTGTTCTTCGACGCGGACGCGCTGCACCGGCCCGTCACCGATCCCTACGAGTGGCCCGGTGTCGTGTCGGAGGACGACTTGAGCGGGGACACCGCCAAGCAGCTGTTCTCCATGTCGTCACCAATCCCGGCCAGCTACCTGAACCTGTTCAGCGACAAGGGGTACAGCCTGCGGCCGGACGCGCGGCTGATGTTCCCGGGCGACACGCCGGAGATGATCGAGGCCGCGTTCACCATGTCCGGCATGACTCCCACGGTCTGAGAGGCGCGGTGCAGGCATGACCTCATCGTCCGACGCTGACCAAGCAGGGAAACTCACGCTGGGCTACTTCGAGCCGAACCCGCATCTTCGCCAGCCTCTCACCCGGATCGAGACGGCACGGGCCGTCGTCAGGCTGGCGGTCGACAGATCCGCGGAGAGCGCGAGCCGCAGCGAACCGACGCAGGACTTCCTGGTCGTGCAACACGAGCCGGATCGGATCTGCTTCGCGGTCACCGACGGAGTCGGTTCCTCGTTCAGAGGAGATCGTGCCGCGGAGATGCTGGCCCGCCTGGTCACCGGCTGGATGTTCGGACGACCGCCGCCGCGGTCCGAGTCGGAGTTGCGCGACGAGCTGACGGACTACCTCAAGTGGATCGCGAAGAAGTTCCACCCGATGATCTTGAAACTCGGCATCCCGGGACGCCCGAACAGTCTGGTGCGCGAGGTGCTCGAGGAGAAGCGCAAGTACGGCAGCGAGGCCATGCTCGCCTGCGGCCGGATCGACTGGCCGGAGGAGGGACCCGCCCAGGTCGCGCTGGCCTGGCTCGGAGACGCCTGCCTGCGCGTGGTGGCACCGGATGGCAGCGAGCTGGATCTGACCGGGAGCACCGCCGACCGCTGGTCCACCCGGCTCGGTCCGCGTGGTCGCGTGCAGACCAGGGTGATGTCGGCGGACGAGGCCGCGCGCGTCATCGCCTGTTCGGACGGAGTGCTGGCAGGGCTGTCCTCGGTGGTCAGGCTGTCCGACGCCGAGCTGGAACCGGTCCTGGCCGGGCTGGCCGCGAAGGCGAGCTCCGATGACACGGCGTTGGTCGACATCGCACTGGACACGTCCGCGATGCCTCCGGTCGACACGCCGGCCGACGAGGGGGGCACCGAAGAGGCGTTCGCACCCGAAGAAGACGAAGGGGCTGAAGGGGAAGGCGTAGAGGACGAGAACGCCGACGAAGAAGTCGTCGACGGGCCCGAGCCGCCGGAGTGGCACCTGACTGAGGGCGTACTGCGCTGGACCAGCACGACCGGAGCCGTCGGCTACCACCTGCAGATCGGCGAGGACCTGGGATTCCAGAACCCGATCGACTACCACCTGCTGACCACGACGGCGTTCGTGCTGCCGCAGTTGCCGGGAAGCACCAGCTGGGTGCGGTTGCGAGCGTTGGCCGCGGCTCAGCCAGGCAGGTGGGGCGACCGCAGAATGATCGAGAACCCGCTGGTCGAGCACACGATCGAGCCGAAATCCCGTCAGCTGCGCTTTGAAGTGTCCAGGTACAGGGCCGTGGCCAAGCCCCCACGCGACGTCAAGGTCGACTACGACCAGGAGCACTCGCTTCTGCACCTGCGCTGGACGGCGGTGCGTGGCGCGAAGACGTACCACGTGCAGTTGGTCGATGACGAGGGCAGGCTGAAGATCGTGCCGTTCCGCCGGAACGAGGCCCAGGTCGAGGTCCACCAGGAGTACTCGGTCTACCTGCGGTCGGCCGGGACGGACTGGGAGAGCGCCTGGCTGCACGTCGGCGACGTGCGGACGTACCGGCAGTGAGCGCGCGCTACCACGAGTTCCGGGGCCATCAGTGGTTGTCGCAGCCGATGAAGCTCCAGACGGGCAGTTTGCGGCTGGTGGCCGACGACTACCTCAGGACGGGCGATCCGGTCGCCTACGCTCGTGTCGGCAAGAAGGCGACCGTCTACAAGGTCATCCGCGACGGCCGGCACATGGCGCTGAAGGTGTTCAAGAAGCGGTACGCGCTCAGCGAGAACATCCTGACCAGCATCCAGCTCAACAGCCTCAAGACGAGGCCGGGGCTGAGCGTGTGCTCCCGGCGCTGGATCGACGTCGCCGAAGCCGAGGACATCGGTGAACCCGGCCTCGCGTGGGCGATCCTCATGCCGTGGATCGACGGTGAACCGTGGACGGCGTTGATCGAGTCGAGGCGCGTCCTCACACAGGACCACTGCCTCGCGCTCGCGAGGTACACCGCGATGGTCCTCGCGGCGCTGGAGTCCGACGAGTACGTCCACGCGGACATCTCGAGCAGCAACGTGTTCGTCCAGAACCTCGACGGCTGGCCGCGCATCGAGCTGATCGACGTCGAGGACATGTACCACCCGGCGTTCGTCGAGGTGCGGTCCCCGCCGGACGGCACTGCGGGGTACGCCCACCCGAAGAACGTGGGCCTGGGCTGCCGCAACCCGTACGGCGACCGGTTCGCGGGCGGTGTCCTGCTGACCGAGATGGTCGTCTGGCAGCACCCGGAACTGAGGGCCGCCGCCATGAGCGACAGCCTGTTCGCCCCGCGCGAGTTGTGCAGGCCTGGTGCGAAGTTCGACGCCGTGGCGGCGGCCCTCGACGGTCAGGCGCCGCAGCTCGGCGCGCTGTTCCGCAGGCTCTGGTGGTCCAGCGGTCTCGACACTTGCCCGACGTTGCAGGAGTGGAAGTCCGCTCTGGCTGACGTCAACCCGGAACTGACCCCGCTGCGGCGCGCGCTGTGGACGTCGCGCCTGGAAACCGAGGCAGCGCAACGAGTGCGCCAGGACCAGCAGCAGACCTCGTTGCTGGAGCAGTCGTACTGTTCCGAGTGCGGGCAGTGGATCCCCGACTTCGAACCGTCGGCGCACGAGACCACCTGCTCGCGGCACCCGGCCTCGCAGAAGCAGGAGACCGGCGCCCCGCTGCTCCTGCCACCCGATCCCAACCAGAAGTTCCTGCCCGTCTGGCCCACGTTCCCGGGCTGGCGGGGCCCGCCCGATGCCTCCCACCCCGGCGCCTGGTGAAGCGGTCAGTCCTCCTGCGCCAACCACTTCGTGATCGCCTGCGTCGTCTCGTCCGGCCGTTCCTCCTGGATCCAGTGGCCGCAGTCCAGGCTGATCACGTCCACGCCGGGCACGAAGTCCTCGAGGTTCGGCGACTTCGGGATCGTGTCGCGGTCGCCGTAGATCATGAGCGTGGACTGGTGGACGACCGGGTCCGCGTGCTGGAGCAGGTCCCAGTTGCGATCGAAGTTGCGGTACCAGTTGATGCCGCCGGTGAAGCCGGACGACGTGAAGGCGTCGACGAGGACGGCCAGGTCGGGCTCGGTCAGCACGGGCTCGCCGGGCTGGAGCTCCGCCGTGGCCAGGTCGATCAACGGGATGGCGGACGCGGGCGTCCGGTACAGGTTGCGGAGGAAGTGGGCGGTGTTCGCCTCGAACAGCGCGTCGGCCACGCCGGGGTGCCGGTTGAAGTGGACGAAGTAGTTGTCGCCGCCCAGCACGCTTTCCATGAAGTCGATCGACGGCATCGCCGCGCGATCGGGGTACGGCAGGCTCAGGTTGATCACCTTGTTGACGCGCGCCGGGTGCAGGCGGGCCAGCGCCCACACGACGTAGGCGCCCCAGTCGTGGCCGACGAACGTGGCGTCGGCGTAGCCGTAGTGGTCGAGGAGTGCGATCAGGTCGCCGGTCAGGTGTGCGATGTCGTAGGCCGTCACCTCGGACGGGCGTGAGGAGTTGCCGTAACCGCGTTGGTTCGGGGCGATGACGTGGTGGCCCGCGGCGGCCAGGGCGGGCAGTTGGTGACGCCAGGAGTAGGCGTGCTCCGGCCAGCCGTGGCAGAGCACGACGGGCGTGCCGGTGCCGGCTTCGAAGACTTCGAGTTCCACGCCGTTGACCGGGATCAGGGTGGGCTTCGGGAAAGAGGTCATGGCGGGGATCTTGCGGAGTGAAACCGGTCAGCTCGTGACCGGTTTTCGTGGGAATGTTGCCGGCGTGGGGACTGACCGGTTGGTGGCCGTCCTGCTCCTGCTGCAACGGCGGGGGCAGGTGACGGCGGCGGAGGTCGCCCGGGAGTTGGAGGTGTCCGAGCGGACCGCTCGCCGGTACCTGGACGCCCTGGGCATGGCCGGGGTGCCCGTGTACTCCGTGCAGGGGCGAGGTGGCGGCTGGCGGCTCGTGGGCGGTGCGCGGACCGACCTGTCCGGGTTGACCGCCGGTGAGGCGCGCGCGTTGTTCCTGGTGGCAGGGCAGGCAACGGCGGCCACGCCGGCCGTCAAAGCGGCTCTGCGCAAGCTCGTGCAGGCCCTGCCGGAGCCGTTCCGGGGGCAGGCGGAGGCGGCTTCGTCGTCGTTGGTCGTGGATCCGGGGCGGTGGGGTGCGGGCCGGGTCGAGCAACGGCCGCCGCGCTTCCTCGACGAGGTGCAGGACGCGGTGATTCGCGGGGTGCGGGTGCGGCTCGGGTACGCCGACCGGGCTGGTGCCGAGACCGTGCGGACCGTGGATCCGCTGGGCATCGTCGCGAAGGGGCCGTCGTGGTACCTCGTCGCCGGGACGGAGGCGGGGCGGCGGACGTTCCGGATCGACCGCGTGTGGAGCGCGGAGCCGACGGACGAACCGGTGGAGCGGCCCGACGGCTTCGACCTGGCCGAGAGCTGGCGGGAGATCGCCGACGAGGTGGACCGCAAGCGCACGCCCGTCGAGGTGCGGGCGCTGTGCGTGCCGCACGCGACGGGGCTGCTCCGGATGGTGGTAGGGGACCGGCTCGAAGTGGGCGCGGCGGCCGGTGGGCGCGTCGAGGTGGTGATCCGCGGGTACAGCGAGTACGCGCTGGCCGGTGAACTCGCCGGGCTGGTCGACTGGCTCGAGGTGACCGGGCCGCCCGGGGTGCTGGAGCACCTGGCGTCGATCGGCACCGCGCTCGCCGCGCGGTACGGCGGGCTGTCCGCCGTGACGGAATTGCGAGGTTGATCGTCCTCTGTGGACGGAGAAGTGCCCACATGGTGGGCACTCTAGGCTGATCGGGTGGTTCGATCGGCAATTAGCCGCTGTGACATCACGCCACGCTCGGCGCGCGGGTAGGTTCGCGGCTGGCGCTGCCTGGGGAGGCCGGCGCCCTTCGAATGCCAGTGGGGGCAACAACTTTGGACGACGACTTCGTCGTGCTCGTGGACACCTACGAGACGGCTGACCACGGCGTGCCGCAGACCGCGCGGCACATCGCTCCCGCCTTCATCGCCGCCGGTGCGCGGTGCGTCCGGGTGCAGAGCGCACCCGACGCGCCCGGCGTGTACCGGTCGTCCTCGCCGACGCTGGAGAACTACGTCGAGAACGTGGTGCACGACGGCGATCTGGAGAAGACCGTCGAGGTGCTGCGGCAGTACGACCCGGTCGCGGTGGTCGCGGGCGGTGAGTACGGGGTGGCGTTCACCGACGTGCTCGCCGAGGCGCTCGGCGTGCCCGGCAATGGAACCGCTCTCAGCCTGGCGCGCAGGGACAAGGCGACCATGGTCGAGACCGTCCGGGCCGCAGGGCTCAAGGCGGCGAAGCAGATCCGCACTGGTGACCCGGAAGAACTCGCGCGGTGGCACCGCGAGCTCGGTGGACGGATCGTCGTCAAGCCCGTGCGCAGCGCCGGTGGTGACGGGGTGTCGTTCTGCGACACGCCCGAGCAGTCCGTCGCCGCGCTGACCGCGATCACCAGCCGGCAGAACCTGTTCTCCGAGGACAACGACGTCGTGGTCGCCCAGGAGTACCTGATCGGCGCGGAGTTCATCATCAACACGGTGAGCCTCGACGGACGGCACCACGTCTGCGACATCTGGAAGAGCCAGCGGTTCTCGGTCAACGGCATCACGGACCTGTCCGGCGCCTGCTACCTGGTGCCGCGCCGGGGCCCGCGCCACGACGCGCTGGTCGAGTACGCGTTCGCGGTGCTCGACGCCGTCGGCATCCGGCACGGGGCGGCGCACGTCGAGCTCAAGCTCACGCCGCAGGGGCCGTGCCTGATCGAGGTCGGCGCCCGGCTGTCCGGCGGCGACCTGCCGCACTACGCGCGCCTCGCGATCGGCGAGTCGCAGTTCGACTGGCTGGTCGACGCGTGCCTGCGTCCCGACCGGTTCACCGCGCGGGCCGACGAGGACTACGAGATCCAGCGCTACTACTCCTGGGCCGCACTGATTTCACCGGTCGAGGGCACTTTGAAGAGCTACCGCGCGATCGAGCAGATCAAGGCGCTGGAGAGCTTCCACGAGATGTGGGAGCTCACGAAACCGGGCCAGCACCTGCGTCGCACGGTGGACGACACGACCTATCCGATCATCGTCACCTTCATGCACGAGGTGGACGAGATCGTCATGCGCGATCTGGGCACGACGAGGTACCTGGACGGCGCGGGCTTCTACGAACTGACCGATTCTGTTTGAGGGGACCGCTTCAGGTGACTCAAGGACTTGCCGCCTTCCACGAGGACCTCGCCTTCGACCCGCCGTTCGACTCCGTGGCCACGCTGGCCGACGACGCCGCCGGACTGACCTGCAGCGTCACCGTCGGCCGTCAGTGGGCTCGCGGGCGCGCCAGATCGGTGGTCGGTTATCCGGCCTTCGAACTGGCCGCCGACGGGGTGCGGGAGGGACGGCACGACGTGCTGCTCGTGCCTTCCGCCTACCCCGAGATCCGCGGGTTCTTCTTCGACCCCGTGCTGCACGCGGTCGAGACGTTCCTGGGAACGTTGCCGGACATGGTGTTCGCCGTGCCGGAGGGGACGCAGGAGCACGAACTCGACGTCGTCTACCACCACCCGGCCACCCGCACGCTCGTCGAGACCCTCGGCGTCACCAAGGCCGTGTACTCCACGTCGAACAGCGCGGCCTGCCGCGAGGCCGTGGAGCACGACGGTCCGGCGGGCGCCGTGACGAACCAGACTTCGGCCGACCACTACGGTTTGCGCACCGTCAAGGTGTTGTCCGCAGGCACACCTATGGGGTTCGTGGTGTTCCGCCGAAAGGATCAAGTGTGACCGACCTGCTCCGTGCCGCCATCGTGGTGCACAAGACGCTCGACGCCGCCGCCGTGGCCAACGCCGCCGCGATCCTGATGGGCCAGCTCGCCCACCTGGAGCCGGAGTTGTTCGAGGGCAAGGGCGTCACCGACGCCGACGGTGTGCGGCACGCGGGCATCCGGTTCAACACGGTGATCCTCACCGGACGGCCGGGCCAGGTCACGAAGCTCGTCGGCGCCGCCACCGAGGCGGGGGTGCCGAACGCGGTGTTCAGCAGCGCGGGCAGGGGACTGAGCAACAGCTTCGACTCCTACGTCGAGCTGGTCGGGAAGTCCGGCACGGAGGAGCTCGACGTGATCGCCGTCGGGCTCGTCGGGCCGGACGAGACCGTGCGCGCGCTGACCAAGTCCTTCAGTTCCTTCAAGGGATCGAGCGGTGACGGCAACAGCTGAGTTCGTCCACACCAGACTGGGCGGGCTGCCCAGGGCGTTCTGGTTCCTCTGGACCGGCACCCTGGTCAACAGGCTCGGCACGATGGTGCTGCCGTTCCTCTCGCTCTACCTGACCAACGGCCGGAACCTGCCGGTCACCACGGCGGGCGTCGTGCTCGCCGTGGTGGGTGTCGGGCAGATGTTCTCGCAGCTCATCGGCGGGATCCTGGCCGACCGGGTCGGTCGTCGCGCCACGCTGACCGGCGGCATGCTGGTCACCGGCGCGACGATGCTCGCCCTCGGGTACGCCGAGAGCCTCACCGCGATCGTCGTGTGCTCAGCGGTGCTCGGCCTGGCGATCGACTCGTTCCGGCCTGCGTCCCAGGCGATCGTCGCCGACCTCGTGCCGGCCGCCGAACGCACCCGCGCGTTCGGATTGCTGCTGTGGGCGGTGAACCTGGGCTTCTCGGTCGCCATGGTGCTCGGCGGCACGATGGCCAAGGCCGGGTTCAGCACGTTGTTCTGGGCCAACGCCGCCACGTGCGTCCTCTTCGGACTGCTGGTGTGGCGGGCGATCCCGGAGACCGGCTCGCGGGTCGTCGCGAAGGACGCCGAGCCGGGCAGCTTCGCGGACGTGCTGCGGGACCGGGCGATGCTCGCCGTCTTCGTGATCACGCTGATCGCCGGGTTCGCGTTCCTGCAATGCCTGGCCACACTGCCGTTGGCGATGAACGCCGACGGGCTGTCGACGGCTTCTTACGGCATCGTGATGGCGATCAACGGCATCGCGATCGTCGTGATGCAGCCGTTCATCGGGCATCGGCTCGGCGGACTCGACCGGTCGCGGACGCTCGCCGTGGGCATCACCGTGCTCGGCATCGGTTACGGGGCAATGACTTTCGCGTCCACGACGTGGTCGTACGCGGTGTGCGTGGTCGTCTGGACGCTGGGCGAGATCATCATCCACTCGGTCGGCGTCGCGCTCGTCGCCGATCTCGCGCCCGCTCACCTGCGCGGCCGCTACAACGGGGTGTACGGCACGGCCTGGGGCGTGGCCGCGTTCGCCGCGCCGCTGGGTGGCACGCAGCTGCTCGTCCACGGCGCACCAGTGCTGTGGCTGACCTGCTTCGGACTGTGCCTGGCCGCCGCCTGCGGTCAGCTCCTGCTCGGACCCACGATCCGCCGCCGCACCACGGAAGGAGCCGCCGGGTGAACCCGCTGGCGACAGCCCTGCCCGCCTCCGGCATCCGCGAGGTGATGGACCTGGCGTTCGGCCGCCCGGACGTGATCCGGCTGGAGATCGGCGACCCCGACTTCGCCACGCCGCCGCACGTCGTCGAGGCCGGGCTGCGGGCGGCCTCGGACGGTGCCACGCACTACGTGCCGAACACCGGGCTGCCGTTCCTGCGCGAGGCTTTGGCCGCGAAGGTGTTTCAGCGCAACGGGTTCGCGGCCGATCCCGGGCAGGTCTTCGTCAGCCAGGGCGCGACGCAGGGCATCTACGCCGCGCTGGCCGCGTTGGCGGCACCCGGCGACGAGGTGCTGCTGCCGGACCCGGCGTGGCCCAACTACGTGATGATGGCCCAGCTCCAAGGACTTTCGGCGGTGCACTACCCGCTGACGGCGGCCACGGAGTTCCAGCCGGACCTGGAAGTGCTGGAAGGCCTCGTCACGCCGCGCACCAAGGTGCTGGTGGTCAACTCGCCGTCCAACCCGATCGGCACGGTCGCGGATCGCGAGCGGATCGAGGCACTGGCGGAGTTCGCGCGGCGGCACGACCTCTGGCTGATCTCCGACGAGTGCTACGACGAGATCGTGTTCGACGCGCCGTGCACGAGCCCGGCGGTGTTCGCGCCGGAACGCACGATCGCCGTCTACAGCTTCTCCAAGACCTACGCGATGACGGGCTGGCGCATCGGGTACCTCGTCGTGCCGCGCACGGTGGCCGCGACGATCACCAAGGTGCAGGAGACGATCGTCGCGTGCGTCAACGCGCCGACCCAGCACGCCGCGTTCGCCGCGCTGGACGGGACGCAGGACTGCGTCGCGCACATGCTGGCGTGCTACCGCGAACGCCGTGACCTCGTGGCGCAGCTGGCGAAGTCGGCGGGGCTGGTGATGCCGACGCCCGCGGGTGCGTTCTACGGCTGGGTCGACATCCGCGACGCCAGTCCCGGTGCGGCGCGGGACTTCGCGCTCGGGCTGCTCGCCTCGGAACGGGTGGCGATCGCGCCGGGAACGGCGTTCGGGGCCTTGGGCGAGGGTTACGTGCGGCTGTCGCTGGCGGCCTCGCCGGAACACCTGACCGAGGGCGTGCAGCGGGTCGCGGCGTACCTGGAGGCACGTGCCGAACGGCACCCCTGACGGCATGACCTCCGGCGATTGTGTTGGCCGGTCGGGACTTCTGGGCGCTGATGGAGTCTTCGTAGCTTCGACGGCGTGACGGACAACATCTACTTGCCGAGGTTCGGGGCAGCGTGCGGGATCGTGCTCGCGCTGTCGATCGGGGTGCCGGGGGCCGTCGAGGCCTTCACCGGCGAGACGGCGTTCACCAGTGCGGTGATCGGGTTGGGCACGGCCTTCGGGGCACCGGCCGTGCTCGCGTTGCACGGGCATCAGGCGCACGCGTCGGGACAGTTCGGGGCGTTCGCGTTCGCGGCGAACCTGCTGGGGCTCGGGGTCTTCACCGGGGTGGCGTTCGCGTTGAACCTGGTGATCTTCTTCTCGCCCGGGCCGGTGGCGCCGTTGACGGCTCTGGTGCTGAAGGCCGGGTCGTTGGTGTTCGTGGTCGGCAGCGTGCTGTTCGGGGTGTCGCTGGTGCGGGCGCGGGTGTTCCCGGCGGTGCCTTCCTGGGGGTACGGGATCGGGTTCGTGCTGCTGGCGGTGTTCGCGGTGCTGCCGGACACGCCGGTGTCCGCGCTGGTGCACGTGGCGTGCGCGGCGGTGCTGGTGTGGCTGTCGGTTTCGGTCTGGTCTGCTCGTCCGGCACTAGCCTGAGCGGCATGAACACCTCGCGACCGGCGTTCTGGGTGTCGCCGGTGCTGTGCGCCGCCGTGCTGGTCGCGGGGGTGTACGCCGGTGTGTCCGGGCTCGGCGACACCCGGTTGCCGTGGCTGGTCGGCGGGCTTCTCCTGTTGGTGGCCGTGGACGTGTTCGAGTTTCGCCGGTATCCGGTGCGCACGCCTCGTCTGGTGGCTGCCGGGTTGTTGGCGGTGCGGACCGCGTTGTACGTCGGACTGGCCTTTGTGGACGGTTCCGGGCTCGCACGGTTGTTGTTGCTGCTGGTGCCTTTCACGGCCTACTTCGCGTTCGGACTGCGGGTGGCCGTCGGGCTGGCCGTTGTGTGTTTGGCCGTTGCCGTGGTGAGCACGCCGGATTGGTACGCGCACCTCGAGCAGACGTCCGACCTGGTGATGTTCGTGGTCGGGCTGGTGCTCACGCTGACGATGGCGGCGGTGGCCGTGCGGGAACGGGACGGGCGCATCCGGTTGCAGGAGTCGCAACGGACGATCGCCGAGCTGTCGGCGGCGGCGGAACGGGCGCGGGTGGCGCGCGACCTGCACGACGACCTCGGCCACCACCTGACCGCGATCGTGGTGCAGCTGGAGAAGGCCTCCGCGTTCCACGACCGGTCGCCGGACACGTCGAAAGAGGCTGTTCTGGACGCCTCGCGGTCTGCGCGGCGTGCGTTGACCGAGGTGCGCGAGTCGGTGAGGTCGCTGCGGTCGTTCTCGCTGCCGTCCGCGCTGGAGGAACTGGCCGCGGGCGACGTGACGCTGACGGTCAGCGGTGCGCCGGATCCCTTTGGCACGGGCGCGTTGCACGCGTTGTACCGGGCGGCCCAGGAGGGCATCACCAACGCTCGCCGCCACGCTTCGGCCACGCACATCTCCGTCGCGCTCGCGCTGGACACCGAGCGCGCGGTGCTGACCGTGACCGATGATGGGCGGGGCATGGGCGCGGCGGCGGAGGGGTTCGGGTTGCTCGGGATGAGGGAACGGGTGGCGCTCGCGGGCGGCCGCGTCGACCTGGCCAGCACGCCGGCCGGAACGGTGCTGACCGTGACGATCCCGGGGCCGGCGTGACGCGCGTGCTGGTCGTCGACGACCAGCGGCTGATCCGTGAGGGCATCGCGTCGTTGCTGGGCCTGCAGCCCGGCATCGAGGTCGTGGGCACCGCCGCCGACGGGCACGAGGCCGTGGAACAGGCGGTGCTCCTGGCGCCGGACGTGGTGCTGATGGACGTGCGGATGCCCGGCATGGACGGCGTCGAGGCGGTGGCGGTGCTGCGCCGCCGCGCGCCGTCGTGCCGCGTGGTGATGCTGACGACGTTCGACGACGAGGACTACGTGGTGCGCTCGTTGCGCGCGGGCGCCACCGGCTACCTGCTGAAGGACCTGCCGTCGCAGGAACTCGCGGCGGCCGTGCGGCTGGCCGCTGCCGGGGTGGCCCAGTTCGATCCGGCCGCTGCTTTGCGGCTGGCTGCGGCGCTGGAACGGACCGGTGACCGCGAACCGTTGACCGTGCGCGAGGTCGAGGTGCTGCGGCTCGTGGCCTCGGGCGCCACCAACCGGGAGATCGCCGACCGGCTGCACCTGTCCGAGGGCACGGTGAAGAACCACATCTCGCGGATTCTCGGACGGCTCGGCTTGCGGGATCGCACGCAGGCCGCGCTTTATGCCCAGTCGAATGGACTTGTGTAACAACGGATGGCGAAGGTCGCGATGTGGCGGCCATGACCGTTTTCACGCAGCTGTCGAAGGGAGCCGCGCTCGCGGCCGGGGTCGTGCTCGTGGTGTCCGCGTGCGGCACCGCCGAACCCACCAAGCTCGCGACCGGCCTCTCCTCGTCCGCCACCACGACGACCACGACCACCACGACGACGACCACCGCGCCGCCGGTGACCGTGGAGTCCGTTGTGGACGGTCGGACGGTGATGTTGTCCAACGGCACCAAGCTTCTGGTGTCCGGGCTCGCGCAGCCGGGGGAGTGCTGGGCGGCGTCGGCTGTGGACTTCGCCACCAAGACGCTGGTGGGCAAGCCGGTGCAGGCGGCGGCGTCGAGCCTGACGTTGCTCGACGGCACCGACTACGCGGTGCTGGCGGCGAGCCAGGGCGTGGCCCGCGCGCTCGACGGCGCGGAGGCGGCGATCCAGACGGCTCAGGCGACGGCCAAGGCCGGGGCCACGGGGTTCTGGGGACCGTCGTGCGGCGGGCTCGACGTGAAGCCCGCGCCGGTCGTGGCACCGCCCGTGGTGCAGCAGCCCGCACCGCAACCGGTCGTGCCGCAGCCCAAGCCGCAACCGCAACCCGCGCCCGCACCACCTGCGCCCGCACCCGCGTACTACGCGAACTGCGCGGCGGCCAGGGCGGCCGGAGCGGCACCGCTCTACCGAGGTCAGCCGGGCTACAGCTCGAAGCTCGACCGCGACGGTGACGGCGTCGCCTGCGAGTAGCTAGTGGCGCGTCTCGGAACGTTGGCGAGGTAATCCACGCTCAGCAGGGCACCTCGCGGCACCGCCCCCACGCCCCCGTACCACCAGTACGAGGACGTGGGGGCGGCACCACGATGCACCCGTCTGACCGCGAATTCCCCCAGCAACGTTCCGAGCCACACCACTAGAAGCCTCGTTCGATCACGTGCCGCGCCTCCCGCAGCTCCCGGTCGCCCTCGGCTTCCTCGATGGCGCCCGGGACGGGGTTGGTGTCCTTCTCGGCCACCCACTCCGCGGGCTCCGGGCGTTCGGGCAGTGCGCTCCACCTGTCGCTCATGCCTCCAGTGTGCCCTGACAGATCAGTTGCTGCCGGTGTCAGCGGGATGTCAGCGCGCCTCGCGATGCTCGGTTCCGTGCTGAAGAAAATGACTTTTGTGGCGTTGATGGGCGCGCTGGTGAGCGCGTCGTTCGGGGCGGGCGTCGCGCAGGCGGCGACGGACCGGAACGGGTCGTGCGAGACGGGCGAGTTCTGCCTGTTCTACAACAGCGACCAGGCCGGATCGGTGTCGGACTTCGCCGGCTCGATCGCCGACTACGGTGACTCGCAGCCGAGCTGCTACGAGTTCAAGAGCGCGGGCAACGGGCAGGGCGTCTGCGTCAAGAACAACGCGGCGTCGGTCTGGAACAAGACCACCAAGGCCGTCACGGTCTTCTACAACAGCAACTACGGTGGCGCGAAGCAGACCTTCGCCGCCGGTGCCAAGGGAAACCTGAAGGCGGAGCTCAAGAACGAGAACGCCTCGCACCGCATCGGTGACGCCGGCAACGACCCCGACCCGTCGCCGGGCACCTACCCGACGCCGGAGACCAACCCGCACCCGTCGGCCACGGCCCGCGCGCCGCAGGCGACGAAGCGCACGCAGTTCATCGACGACCAGATCGCCTCGAAGACCGGCGAGAAGCAGTGCTGGGTGGGCGACTACCGCAGCTACGAGTCCGCGACGAGCAACCACAACACCGGTAACGCGCTCGACTGCACGATCTCCAACGCGATCGGCACCTACCCGACCGAGGCGCAGAAGGCACAGGGCTGGAAGCTCGCCTACTGGCTGCAGAAGCACGCCTCGAAGCTCGACGTCCGGTACGTCATCTGGCAGGGCAAGATCTGGAGCGTCGCCCGCGCGTCCGAGGGCTGGCGCAACTACAACGTCGGTGGCGTGACGGCCGGTCACTACGACCACGTCCACGTCTCGGTGCAGAACCCGCACGGCGACTGATACGCAACCCCGTGAAGGCGAGCGCACTCCGGTGCGCTCGCCTTGGAACCGTTTCAGGCGCGCAGGTCGTGCACGATCAACGACGCCGAGAGCAGCCTGATGTCGGTGGGATCGGCCGGGTTGTAGCCGGTGAGTTCGGCGACGCGCCGCAACCGGTAGTTCAGCGTGTTGCGGTGCAGGTGCAGTTCCTCGGCCGTGCGGTGGCGGTTGTGGTCGCTGTTGATGAACACCCGCAACGTGTGCAGCAGGTCGGGGTGTTCGGACAGGCTGTCCATCACGCGTGCCAAGCGTTTGCGGCCGGGGCCGGGGCGGCAGAGCTGGTACTCCAGCAGCACGTCGTCCAGCACGTACGCGCCGGGTGCGCGCCCCAGGCGTTGGGCGAGTTCGGCGATGTCCGCCGCCTGCCGGGCCGCCGCCGGGATGTCCTCACGGCTCTCCGCCGCCGCGATGCCGCCGGTCAGGTTGGTGCCCGCTGCCGTCAGCAGGTTGCGGACCAGCTCACCGGCCGCGTCCATCTCCAGGTCCACGGCGTCGGCCGTAGTAGGTAGGAGCACGGTGCCGCCGTCGTGGTCCAACGCCGAGAGGGCGTGCTTGGGCAGTTCGGCCCGTAGACGTCGCACGAGCCCATGAACGGCCAACCGTGCGTCGGAGCCATCGGCAACGGAAGGTGCTTCGACCCGTACGGCGACCACGACGTGGTGCCCGGACAGCTCCAGCCCGATCCGTTCGGCCAGCGGCTCGGCCTCACGACCGGTCAGCAACGCCGCGACCAGCGCACGGCCTGCCTCGCGGCGTTCGGCGTGCAGGGCCTGCTGCTCACCGAGGTACGACCCGGCGACGGCGGGCACCGCGACGCTCAGGTACCGCAGCAGCGCGGGCACGGTCGCGAGCAGGTCGGGGATCTCGTCCGGCTCCGCGACGGCGGCCATCGCCTCCCAGCCCACGGTCGCCGCGACGTGGTACGTGCTGAGCACGATGTCGAGCGGAACGCCCTGCTGAGCGCGTCGCACGGCGGTGGCGATCTGCATGTCCAGCTCTTCCGGCGCGGGCGGGCGTTGTTCCCGCAACGCACGCAGGAAGACCTGCAGGTGCCTGGTCACGGCCTCGGTGATCTCGCGGTCCACGAGTTGGTGCGGCAGCTGCCTATAGGTGGCGGACCGGGCGAAGAACGCCTCCAGCACCTTCTCGGCGATGCGCGGGATCTGCGTCGCGGCACGGTCGTAGAGCGGGGCGTCGGGCTTCGGGGCAGGGATGTCGACCACCGCCAGAGGCTTGCGCATCCGGTCGGCGGGCGCGATAGCCCGTTCCGGTCTGGTTCTCTGCACGAAAGAGGGACGCCCCGGTTGTGCACGTGCCCGAAAGTTTTGACCCTATCGAGTGATACACGGTGGGGTGCACGCCTGCGCCCAGGCAGGATCGGTGACTGTGAGCAGCGTCGAGGAATGCATGAAGTTGTTGCTGCGTCGCGGGTTCCGGCGAACCGTCGTGCAAGATCGTTTCACCTGCGTCAACGCGGTGATGTTCAGAAGGGTGTGGCGCGGCACCAACGAGACGGTGCTCGCGTACTCCGAGCGGGAGGCGCTCGCCTACCGCGTGGCCGAGCAGGACGCGGACCCCACCGACCCGTTCGTGGTGGACCCGGACCTGACCATGTGGCAGTGCGGCGGTGAGTTCCTGGACGTCGCGAACCAGCTGCTGGAGCTCCCGGTCGCGCCTGGTCACTCGACGTTCGAGAGGAAGTAGTAATCTCGACCGGTGGGTGAGACCGTCCGGATCGGAGTGTTCTACGACGGCACGTGGTTCGCCTACCTGAGCGATTTCTACGCCACCGCGCACCCCAGAGGCGCGCGCATCTCTCTCGACGGCCTGCACGACGCGGTGCGCTGGTACGTCCACACCGAGACGGGTCGTCCTCTGGACGAGTGCGTGGTCGCGGAGGCGCATTACGTCCGAGGCCGCATCGACACCCCGGCGGAGTCGTTCGACCGGGCCCTGGCCGCCGCCGGCATCACGCGGCACGACCTGCCGTTGCACAACGGCAAGGAGAAGGGCGTCGACGTCCTGCTCGCGCTGGAGGCGTGGGACCGGGCGATGACCGGGCCGCTGCAGTGGGTCGTCCTGCTGACCGGTGACTCGGACTTCGCCCCGCTGGCCCAGCGCCTCACCGGACGCGGCGTGCACGTGATCGTCCCGGTCGTCGACATCCAGACCGTCGAGAAGCCTCCCGCGTGGACCCCGCGCACCGCCGCGCCGTTGCGGGCCGCGACCCCGTTCACGCCCGGCTTCGACTCGTTGTTCGCCCCCGGTGACCAGGCCGACTACCCGCTGCGGCGCGCGTTCGTGCGGTCCTCGCAGGCCGTCGCGTCCCCGGTCGGGGCGCCGCGCGGCCGCCGCAAGGGGACGGTCGCCAGCTGGAAGACCGGGCAGGCGCACGGGTTCATCACGGACACCCGCGGCAGTTCGTGGTTCGTCTCGCGCGACGAACTGCCGAACGGGCTGACGCTGCTGCTCGCCGGCACGCCCGTGTCGTTCACCGGCTCGCCCGCCCCGATCCCCGGCCGCAAGTACCCGAGGGCGCAGGCCGTCCGTCCCGAATGACATTTGTCATCCGGACCTCGTGACTCGCCTTCACTACTGCGCGGAGGCCGTTCCGATCAGGCTTTGAGGCATGGAAACGGTGCTCGAAGTCAGAGGGGCGCGACACAACTACGGCGCCACGAAAGCGTTGGACGGCGTCGATCTCGACGTCGGCGCGGGGGAGTGCGTGGCGTTGCTCGGGCCGAACGGCGCGGGCAAGACGACGCTGGTGAACCAGATCGTCGGACTGTTGCCGCACCACGGCGAGTCGGTGCGTGTCGGAGGAGGAGACCCGCGCATCGCGGCGACGCGGCGGCAGCTCGGGGTGGTGCAGCAGTCGCTGGGGTTCCCGACCACGTTGAAGGTGTCCGAACTGGTCATCGGGGCTGCGGTGCGCGCGGGTAAGCCCAGGTCGGCGGCCGGTCCGGTGATGGCCGAGCTCGACCTCACGGACCTGGCCGGGCGCCGTGCCGTGAAGCTGTCGGGCGGCCAGAAACAACGGCTGCAACTCGCGATGGCGCTGGTCGGCGACCCGAGGTTGCTGGTCCTGGACGAACCGACGGCGGGCCTGGACGTCCCGGCGCGCAAGCGGTTCTGGCAGATCCTCGCCGAACGACGCGAGCGCGGCGTCGGCGTCCTGCTCACCACGCACCTCATCGAGGAGTCCTCGGCCGTCGCCGACCGCGTGGTGGTGCTCGACCGCGGCCGGGTCGTCGCCCAGGGCACGCCGGACGAACTGGTCGCGCGACTGCCCGACCGCACCGTCATCGCCCGGACGGGGCTGGGCTTGGAGCAGCTCCAAGCGCTGCCCGGTGTCGTGTCGCTGCGCAACGACGGCGACCACGTGCACCTCGGCACCCGCACGCCGGAAGCGTTGCTGCGGGTGCTGCTCGCGCAGGACCCCGGACTCTCCGACCTGCGGGTCGAGGGTGCCGGGCTGGAGGAAGCGGTGGCGGGACTGATCGAGAGGGGTGCGGCATGACCAGGCAGGTCTTCGGGGTGGAGGTCGCGGACGAGCTGAGGGGTATCGTCCGCGAACCCGCCGCCCTGTTCTTCTCGGTGGTCATGCCGGTGGCGTTCTTCGCGCTCTTCGTGTCGTTGTTCGGGAAGTTCAGCAGCGGTGGGCTGTCCGCGGGCACCCAGATGATCGCCACGTTCGGCGCGTTCGGCGTGATCTCGGTGGTGCTGATGAATCCCGGCCTGGGCGTCGCGGCCGACCGGGAACGCGGCTGGTTGCGCGCGAAGCAGGTGTCGTCGGTGCCGATCGGCGTGACGCTCACGGCGAAAGTGGTGGCAGCACTGCCTTACGCGGCCGGCGTGCTGGTCGCGATGACGGCGACGGCGGCGCTGACCGGATCGTTGAACGCGCCCGTGCTCGCGTTGCTGAAGCTCGGCGTCGTGCTGGTGGTCGGCTCGTTGCCGTTCGCGTTGGTGAGTCTCGCGATCGGGTTCCAGGTCAAGGCGGGCGCGGGGGCCGCCATCCTGAACGCGATCATGATCCCCACGTCCGTCGTGTCCGGACTGTGGATGCCGCTCGACATCATGCCGCCGTTCTTCCGCGACATCGCGGCGTTCCTGCCGAACTACCACCTGTCCGAACTGGCCCGCGCGCAGCTCAACGGCGGTCCCGTGCTCACGCACGTGCTGGTGCTGCTGGCCTTCGCCGCGGTGGCTGCGGTGGCCGCGGGCGTGTCGTATCGTCATGCCCGGTCATGAGAAAAGTCGTGGGATTCTCGCGCTGGGTGCACCTGATCTACCTGGGCAACCTGCTGTGGGCACCGATCTTCGACCCGGCCACGGACTGGGTGGACTGGGCGCTCGTCGCCGTCGTGGTCGTGGCCTTCGTCCCGATGTACGTGCTGGCCTGGTACCGCCCGGAGCTGATCCGCTGGCGCTGCCTGGTGCCGACGGTCGTGCTCGGCGCGCTGGTCACGCCGTTCAACACCGGTGCGGCGGTGCTCTTCGTCTACGCCGGGGTGTTCGCGGGTCTCGCGGAGTCGCGGCGGGTGGCGATGCGCTGGTTCGTGGCGTTGACGGCGTTGATCTGCCTGTTCGGTGTGGTGTCGACGGTCGAGCTGCCGTACCGGATCTGGGGCCTGCTGCCGTCGCTGATCTTCCTGTGGCTGATCGGCGTCGTGCAGGTCGACTGGTCGGAACGCGAACGCGAGCAGTCGGACCTGCGCATCCGCACCGCCCGCATCGAGCACCTCGCCACCCTCGCCGAACGCGAACGCATCGCCCGCGACCTGCACGACCTGCTCGGCCACACGCTGACCGCGATCATCGTGCGCGCTCAGCTCGTCAGCGCGGACCCGTCCCGGGCGCAGGAGGAGGCCGCGGAGATCGAACGGACCGCGCGGGCGGCGCTCGGCGAGGTCCGCGACGCCGTCAGCGGCTGGCGCACCGCGTCCCTCGACACCGAACTGGAGGCCGCACGGGCCGCGTTGTCGAGCCTGGGCGTGGAGGTCGTCATGCGGCGCGACCCGGAGCTCGTGATCGTCGGCTCGACCGAGCACGAACTGGCGCTGGCGTTGCGCGAGGCCGTGACGAACGTGGCGAGGCACGCCCGCGCTCGGACGTGCCACATCGCCGTCGAGGCCCGCGACGGCGAACTGCGGCTCGTCGTCGCGGACGACGGCGTCGGCGGCCACGCGCCGGAGGGCAACGGCTTGACGGGCATGCGCGAACGGATCGCCGCACTGGGCGGCCTGGTCGCCCGCACCGCCTCGGCCGGCACCACCGTCACCATCGCCGTCCCGCTGAAGGTGGCCACGTGATCAGGGTCGTGCTCGCGGAGGACCAGGCGATGGTGCGCGGCGCGTTCGCGCAGTTGCTGGACCTGCAACCGGACGTCACGGTCGTCGCGACGGCGGGGGACGGCGACGAGGCGCTGGCCGCCGTCGCGGAACACCGCCCGGACGTGCTGCTGACCGACATCGAGATGCCCGGCCGCACAGGCCTCGACGTGGCTCAGGCGCTGAGCGAGCGGGGTGACCCGACGCGCGTGCTGATCATCACGACGTTCGCGCGCAGCGGGTACCTGCGGCGGGCGATGGACGCGGGCGTGGCCGGGTACGTGCTGAAGGACGCGCCGATCGCCGAGCTGGTGTCGGCGTTGCGGCGGGTCCACGCGGGCGAACGCGTGGTGGCGCCGGAACTCGCGATGGCCGCGTGGGACAGCGCGGACCCGTTGACGCCGCGGGAACGCGAGCTGCTGCAGGAGGTGACGACGGGGGCGAGCAACGCGGACATCGCGGCCCGGCTCAACCTCGCCGAGGGGACCGTGCGGAACTACCTGTCGACGGCGATGGCCAAGCTGGGGGCGCGCAACAGGTCGGAGGCGGCGAACACGGCCAGGGAACGCGGCTGGCTCTAGCCCGGCGCTATCCCTTGCGCTTCACCATCTCCTCGATCCACGCCGGTGCGAACGGCGACGTGCACCCAGCCGGCGTCGGGTAGTCCTTCAACACCTCGAGGCGTTCGCCGATCTCCAGCGCCCGAGCCCGCAACTCCGGCCGTTCGATCCCGATCTGCGCCAGGCAGTGGTTCATCGCCCACTGCAACCGCTGCGGCGCGTCCTTCATGTCCTTCTCGATGCGGTCGAGCAGCCCGTCGAGGTCGAGACCGTCCGGCTGCTTCGCCACCCGGTCGACCGTCAACGCCCAGCCCGCGCTCGCCACCACCGG
This sequence comes from Lentzea sp. JNUCC 0626, assembly GCF_043632865.1. Lineage (NCBI taxonomy): Bacteria > Bacillati > Actinomycetota > Actinomycetes > Pseudonocardiales > Pseudonocardiaceae > Lentzea > Lentzea sp. JNUCC 0626. The sequence goes on along the minus strand of NZ_CP171635.1, from coordinate 5,990,588 downwards.
GTCGTCGTCGGCGAACCACAGCACGCGCAACGCCTCGCAGTGCGGGGACTTCTTGACCACGTAGTTCACGAGCCAGTCGTGCACCTTGGGGCGCTCGGCCTCGCGCAGCATCGCGTCCAGGTCGTCGTGCGTGAACGCCTTGGGGCGGTTGATCAGCAACGCCAGCAGCCGCGCGGCCGTGTCCCCGGTGGCCCAGAGCTCGACGGCGAGGTCCTGCTGGGTCTTCAGGCGCTTGGCGATCGCGCGCAGCTTCGTGAGGTTCACGCCGTGGTCGTCGCCGTGCTTCTCGTTGACCGCGCGCATCTTCGGGTCGTCGAGCGCGGCCAGTTCGGCCATGAGCACGGTCACCGTCTCGCTTGCCACCGTCAGACCTCCCGTTCGCCACCGACGCCCGACAGCCTACGAGCGAACACCGAAAAAGGCGGCTTGTGCCTCTTGCCGGAGGCACAAGCCGCTGCGGAGGAGTGATCAGCCGATGGTGAACTCCTGGGCGCGATGGGTGATGCACGTGTTCTGGTGCAGCCTCGACTTGTTGTTGAAGTTGCGGCCCTCGATCTCCAGGCACAGGCCGCTGTGACGCGCACGGAACTTCATCGTGCCGGACGCGGTGGTCTCCACCAGGAACTGCTGGTTCCACTTGGTGGGGCTGCACGTGTACTGCGTGGCGTCCGCGGTCGGGTCCTGGCTCGAGTCCCACACGTCGACGCACTTGCCGCTGTGGGCCGCCTTGATCCGCACGGCGCCGCTGCCGTCGCCGACCTGCTCCAGCGTCCACTGCTGGTGGGACTTCGACGCGTCGCAGGTGTACTGGACGATCGCGGCCTTGTTGCTGTCGCTGCCGTCCGCGACGTCGAGGCACTTGGCGCTGTTGGAGTTGCGGAGCAGGTCGTAGGTGACGGCCGCGGACGAGGTCCCCGCACCGGCGAACGCCAGCGCGGCGGCCGTCATCACGATCGCGGCGCCCACGCGGCGAAGAAGCGTCCTGGACATTGTGCCCTCCGAAGGTCTGCTGACGATCGGATCCCTGCGCCCGATCTGTCGTGGACGAGCATTTCCTCCCGGTGTTCGGCAGGGATTCGGCAATCATGTGATCAGCTGGTCAGGGGGAGTGTGGCGTGGAGTTCGGACTGCTCGGCGACGTCGAGGTCCGGGTCGGCGGCAGGCTGGTGGACGCCGGGCACGCCCGGCAGCGCAGCGTGCTGGCGGTGCTGCTGGTGGAGGCGGGCAGGCTGGTGCCGGTCGACGTGCTGGTGGACCGGGTCTGGGGAGCGCGGGCGCCGCACCGGGCGCGCAACGCCGTCGCCGGTTACGTGTCGCGACTGAGACAGGTGCTGACCGACGGTGTGCGGATCGTGGGCAGGCTTGGGGGTTACGTGCTGACGGCGGACCCGCTGTCGGTGGACCTGCACCGGTTCGACGCCCTGGTGCGCCAGGCGAGGTCCTCCGCCGACGCGCTGAGCCTGCTCGACGAGGCGCTCGGGTTGTGGCGGGGCGATCCTTTCTCCACTGTGGACACACCGTGGCTCGCGGACGTCCGTTCCGCGCTGGAGGCCCGCAGACTCGCTGCCGTGCTCGACCGGAACGATCTGCTGCTGGCGCAGGGGAGGCCCGCCGACCTCGCCGATCTGGAGGGGATGGCGAAGACGTTCCCGTTGGACGAACGGGTGACGGGCCAGCTGATGCTGGCGTTGTGCCGCGGCGGGCGGCAGGCGGAGGCGTTGCTGCGCTACGACCGGATGCGGGTGCGACTCGCCGACGAACTCGGTGCCGACCCGGGGCCGGAACTCCGGGCGCTGCACCGGAAGATCCTCACCGCGAACCTGGTCACTCCCGCGAGACTACCCGCCGTGCCCTCGTTCGCCGGGCGGCAGCGGGAACTCGCCGCCCTCGACGCCGCACTGGCCGGTGGGCGTTCTCTCGTGGCGATCATCGGAACCGCGGGGGTCGGCAAGTCCGCGTTGGCGTTGCACTGGGCACGCCGGGTCGCCGATCGGTTTCCCGGCGGGCAGACGCACGTCGACCTGCGCTCGGCCAGTGCCGACGGGTCGGGCGAACGGATGCTCGTCGTGCTGGACAACGCGCGGGACGCGGAGCAGGTGCGGCCGTTGTTGCGGCGGTTTCCCCGGTCGTTGGTGCTGGTGACGAGTCGTGATCGGCTGACGGGACTCGTCGCGGCGGACGGCGCGCACCCCGTCGCCGTGGGCCTGATGTCCACTGAGGACTCGCGAGCTTTGCTGGTCGAACGTCTCGGCGCGGAACGGCTCGGCGACGTCCAGGCCGTGGACGAGATCGTCCGGCGGTGTGCGGGGTTGCCGCTGGCGTTGACGGCCGTGGCCGCGCGACTGGCGTGCGGCGGGTTCGACGTGCGCGAGGTGGCCGCGGAACTGGGGGAGGGTCTCGACGCGTTCGACGGTGGTGACTCGACCCTCCGCGTGGCGTTCTCCGAGTCCTACAGCACCCTGAGCGCGGAGGCGGCGCGGTTGTTCCGCGTGCTCGGGCTCAGGGCAGACGAGGACGTCACCGCGGGGACGCCGCGGGTCAGGCCGTTGCTCGCGGAACTGGCCCGCGAGCACCTGCTGATCGAGCGGCGCCCCGGTCGTTACGTGCTGCACGGCCTGCTGCGGGCCTTCGCCGTCGAACGCGCTCAGTCGCTCAGCGCCGCGACCACCGGACACTGAGCCCGGACGCCGTTCTCGGCGACGTCGAGCAACGCGAGCCGCACCCTCTCCAGGTCGCGCATCCGCTGTTCGATCTCGGCGACCTTGACGCTCACCACGTCACCGACGTCAGGCTCGACGGAGGCGGTGAGCAACTGCTCGACCTCGGTGAGGGTGAAGCCGAGCCGGGCGGCGCGGCGGATGAACTTCAACCGCCGCAACGCCTCCTGGTCGTAGTGCCGGTAGCCGCCGTGCGAGCGGGCGGACGGCAGGACGAGGCCTCGGCGTTCGTAGAACCGCACGGTGCTGATGCCCACCCCGGCGGCGCGGGCCAGTTCGGATATGCGCACCACCGGAAACTACCCGCGCACCAACGCGCGCAGCTGGGCCGCGCCCCAGAACAGTTCGAGCGCCAGGAATCCCGCGAGCGCCGGCGTGTGCCCCTGCCACAGAGCCCACGCGAACCAGACGCTGAACAGCGCGCGTCCGGCCGTGTCGGCCGCGATCAGCAACGGCTCGGGCCGCAGCCATCTCACCACGGACCACATCACCACCACGGTGCCGAACAGCGTGGCGAACAACAGCGTCTGCGAACTGCGGGGCGTACCCAGCAGGTCCAGGGCCAGAGCGGCGCTCCACGGCGTGACGAACGCGATGCTCGCCACCAGGTCGTACAGCGCACCGGCTTTGCCCCAACGGGCCACAGGAGTCATGCGGGCCACGATCGACCCTGCACCACGGTGCAGAGTCAAGTCGCGGCCCGGCCGTCAGACGGCTTGCCGGCGAATCTGTTCACGTCCAGGCGCGGCGTGTTCTCGTTGTCCCCCATGGACTCAGCCCAACGCTGCTAGCCTGCGTCTTCGGGCGACCAGAGGGAGGCGCGTGACCGGCCAGATCGTCCGCCACGCCGGCCGGGTCGAGGCCGTGCGCCTGAGGTTCGCGGCCGTGCACGAGGCCAGCGCCGTCGTGGTCGGCGACGAGACCGTCTACGGCCGGCTCTGCCGGTGGATCATCCACCCGGTCCTGGAGAAGCACGCCCGGCAGGACGAGCTCGTCGCGTACGTCGAGGAGAACCTCCGCCTGATCGTGGCCGGCCTCTACGACCTCTACGGCGTGCGCGCGCCCGCCCAGGACCCGGTGCGCGAGGCGGCACTCCCGTCGCTGGTCGCGCCGGTCGAGGAGACCACCACCGCCGCGCTGGAGCGGATCGGGCCGCTGCGGGCCGTGCTGGACGACCTCACCGGCCTGCCGGACGTCGTCGCCGCGCACGCCGAGACCTGGTACAACATCGCCGCCGAGCAGCAGGCCATGGCCGACGAGCTGGAGGACTTCCTCGACGCCGACGTGCCCGAGTGGACCGGCGCGGACGAGCACGTGCGGCTGATGAGCCACAACGTCGAGGCGCTGCGGGGCCTGAGTTCGGTGTCGGCGGCGTTCGGGGAGATCACCGAGAGCGTCGGGGTGCTGGTCGCGCAGACCCGGCGGCTCGTGCGGGAACTCGTGGTCGGCCTCGCCGTGGCGCCGACGGACGCGACGCTGTGGCGGCTGGCGTGCCGGATCGCGGTGTACGGGGTGGCGCTCAACACCACCCTCGACCACATCCGGGCTCGGCTGAACGGCTAGGCCGTGGCCCGGCGCGCTCGGCGGCGGGCGAGCTGCGGCAGGAACCACATGTAGACGCCCGTCCCCATCAGGACGAACAGCGGCAGCAACGGCACGTACGACACCCAGATCGCCTCGGCGTTCACGGTGAGCGCGACCGCGGTGAACACCACGGTGGCCATGAAGACCATGCTGACCACGCGGTGGAACTGGCGAATCCCCTTGCTGCCGGCCATCTCGCTGCCCTCCCTCTCGTCTGGTGAGGACAACGGTAAGAGCGTCCGCCGAGCCGCGCTTCTCGATTCCTGACCACCACGCGCCCTAGTACCCTCGGGCGCCATGCAGTCCCCGGTGCTGGTCGGTCGTGACGAGGAGACCTCAGCGCTGCGGGCCGCCCTGACACGCGCCGACCAGCACGAAGGCGGCGCGGTGTTCCTGGTGGGCGAACCGGGGATCGGCAAGTCGCGGCTGGCGTCCGACACCGCGGCGCAGGCCGCCAGGAGCGGGTTCCGGGTGCTCAGGGGCCGGGCGAGCCGGGCGGTGCCGCTGCGGGCGTTGTGCGAGGCGGTGCTGTCGGCGTTCCGGAAGGTCGCGCCGGACGAACGACAGCTCGGCGCGTACCTGCCGGTGCTGCTGCGGATGACCCCGGACGCCCCGGCGGCGGTGCCGGACCCCGCGGTGGTCAGGGCAGAGGCGGTCTTGAGGCTGCTCACGGCCGAGAAAACCGTGCTGCTGCTGGAAGATCTGCACGAGGCGGACGGCGAGACGCTGGCCGTCGTCGACTACCTGCTCGACAACATCGGGAACGAACCCGTGCTGGTCGTCGCCACTCTGCGCCCGCATCCCGAAGGCGCGCAACGACTCGCGGACGCGGCGACGGCGAGGCGCACGGCGTCGACGGTGCGGCTCACCGGGCTGACCGACGACGAGGTCGCCGAACTCGCCCGCCACTGCCTCGGCGCACCTCCGCCGGAGGACGTGCTGCGGCACCTCGTCAAGGTGTCCGACGGCGTGCCGTTCGTGGTGGAGGAGCTGCTCAACGGCGACCTGCGCGCAGTGCCACCCACGGTCGCCGCGGCCACGGTGCAGCGGGTCGACGCCCTCGGGCCCGAGACGGTCGCGGTGCTCGAAGCCGCCGCGATCTTCGGGCAGACGTTCCCGCTCGACGTCGTCACGGCCCTCACCGGCGCGACCCCGCTCCAAGCCGCCGAACGCGCGCAGCTCGTGCACGGCAACCAGTTCCGGCACGCGCTCACCGCCGACGCCATCACCGGCAGGATGACGCCGACCGCCCGCGCCACCCTGGCCCGCAGAGCCGCGCAGACCACGGAGTCGTTGCGCCCCAACGAACTGGAGCTCATCGCCGAACTGTGGGAGCGGGGTGGCGAACCGGCGAAAGCCGTTCAAACCCTGGCCAGAGCGGCACACCACGCCGCCGCGCTCGGCCGGTACGGCACGGCGGTCGAGCTGCTCGAACGCGGCCAGGCCCTCACCACCGATCCCGACCTCACCGCGGACCTGCTCACCGCGCTCGCCGACGTCCTGCCGCTGGCCGCCGTGGTCGTCCCGGCGGACAACGGCGCACGGGCCTTCGCGCTCGGAGAACGACTCCAGCAAGCCCTCACCGCGGCCAAGGCCGAGCAGGCCAGAAGGGCAGCGGTGACGCTCGCGCAGGCCAGGGTCGCCGCCGTCGCGGGGCAGTGGGAACGCGGCCTCGACCTGCTCGCCGCCACCAGGGAGACCTGCGCGGAGATCGACGTCGTCAAGGCGACCCTGCTGCTCGGCCTGAACCAGCTCGACCTGCTGCCCAAGGTCCGCGCCCTGGCCGAACGCGCCGCCGCGACGGGCACCCCGGAGATCGTCTGCGAAGCCCTCGAGGTGCTCACCCGGTGCACGAGAGGGCAGGATCTCGCCGAGGCCCGGCAGCACATCCAGCGCTGGCTGCACACGGCCGAACAGCACGGGCTCGCGGCGTGGCGGCTGCGGGCGTTGCTGGAACTCGGGATCACCGACAAGTACCTGACCACCGGCGTCGACAGCCTTCTGGCTGCCCGCCAGGCCGCGCTGGACACCGGCGCGATCGTGATCCTCATAGCCGCTGACCTGCACCTCGGCGCGACCTACCTGGTGCGTGGGGAGTACGAGGAGTCCGCGCGGTACGGCAGCAGCGCCGGGGAGGCCGCCGCGAAGCTGGGCCTGCACGCGCTCAAAGCACTGGCCGTCGCCATCGAGGCGGGCATCGCGGCCATGCACGGCGACCGCAAGGCGACCGACCGCGCGTTGGCCCAGCTGCGCGACCACGGCGGGTCAGAGGAGATCTGGTCGTACAGCTCGGCGGTCTGTGCGTTGATGGAGGAACAGCACGAGCGGGCGCTGGCCGAGTTCGACGAGATCGAGAACGCCGTCACCGAGCCGCGCATCCTCCGCGGCACCTTCTACCAGGGCCCGAGGCTGCTCACGAGGGTCGCGCACGGCCTCGCGGGCCGTCCCGAGCACGAACGGCTGGCCGAGTCGCACCTGTCGCAGGTCCAGCTGCACCGCACCTACTTCGCGTGGAGCAACGCGATCCTGCACGGCCGTGAAGGCAACACGGCCCAGGCAACCGCCGCAGCAGCAGAAGCCCTGGAACTCAGCAGAGGCCTCGGCCTGCCGCGGTACCTCGGCCTCAGGCTCGCGGGCCAGTCAGCGCTGAAGGACGGCTGGGGTGAGCCGCTGGAGTGGCTGCGCGAGGCCGAGGAGTACTTCCACGCCCTGAGCGTGCCCGCCGTCGCCGCGGCCTGCCGGGCCGTGCTGCGCGAGGCGGGCGCACCCCAGCAACGCCGCCGCCGCGACCACGACACGGTCCCGGCCGAGCTGCGCCGGGCAGGCGTGACGGTCCGCGAGTACGAGGTGCTGCGCCTGGTCGTCGAACGGTTCGGGAACGCCGAGATCGCCGAACGCCTGTTCCTGTCGCCGCGCACGGTCGAACGGCACGTGGGGAGCCTCAAGGCGCGGACCGGCTGCCAGAACCGGGCCGAGCTGATCGCCCACGCCCGCCCGTTAATTGGGGGCTGAGCCCCCATGTCAGCGCGCCGACCAGCGGGAAGACTCCTGACCCGAGCGGCGGCGCTGGACTCGGTGGGGTGTTCAGCGCCGCCGACACGCACGCCGGAAAATTCCTCGCGACGGATGTCGATTTACGTAGTCTCCCGTTCGACGCACTGATGAGAAGCAAGTGCGAACACCGAGGAGAACCACAATGCGCACCCTGATCGCCACCGCGTTCATGTCCCTCGACGGCGTCATCGAAGCGCCGGGTGGCGAGCCCGGTCACCGCAGCTCCGGCTGGACGTTCAAGGACGTCGAGTTCGACGAGGCCGCCTACGAGCTCAAGGGCCGTGAGCAGGACGAGGCCACCGCGATGATGATGGGCCGGGTCAGCTACGAGGGCTTCTCCCCGGTGTGGCCGACGCTCGAGTACTTCCCGAAGTACAACGTGATGCCGAAGTTCGTCGTCTCCAGCACCCTCAAGGAGGACCAGCTGGTCGACAACTGGGGCGACATCACCATCCTGCGTTCGCTGGACGACGTGGCCGCGCTGAAGGAGACCGAGGGCGGCCCGATCTCCATCCACGGCAGCGCGACGCTGAACCGCAACCTGTCCGACGCCGGCCTGATCGACCGCTACCACCTGCTGGTGTTCCCGGTCATCCTCGGCGCCGGCAAGCGCCTGTTCAGCGAGACCGACAAGGACAAGCAGCTGCTGAAGGTCGTCGAGAGCGAGACCTACGGCAACGGCATCCAGAAGTTCGTCTACGACGTCGTGCGCTGAAGTTCGCGCACGGGTTCGTCGAGCACCGGCTTCCTCGTCGGCGTGAGCTGCACCAGCAGGATCGCGCCGATGAGGATCGCCGCGCCGACGAACTGCAGGAACGACAGCGTCTCGCCGAGGAACACGAACCCGAGGACCGTGGCGATGATCGGGCTGCAGAAGCCGAGGAACGACAGGCCGATCGCGGGCACGCGGTCGGTGCCGCGGAACCACACCGAGTAGCCCACGAGCGAGCCGAACACGATCAGGTAGCCGAAGCCGAGCGCGTTGGTGCCGTTGATCGAGCTCGGCAGGCCTTCGAGCAGGAACAGCGCGGGCAGCAGCACGAGCCCGCCCGCGGTCAGCTGCCAGCCGGTGAACATCAGCACGTTGACCCCGGCCGGTCGCTGCCAGCGTTTGGTGAGCACGACCCCGGACGCCATGCTGATCGCCCCGCCGATCGCGGCGACCACGCCGACCACGTCCAGCGCCGCGGTGGCCTTCAGGACCAGCAACGCGACGCCGGTGGTGGCGGCGAAGCAGGCCAGCACGTGCGGCAGCCGGATCTTGTCGCCGAGCACCAGTGCCGCGAGCCCCAGCATGATCACCGGTTGGACCGAGCCCACCAGGGCCGCGACCCCGCCGGGAAGCTTGTAGGCGGCCAGGAAGAGCAGGAAGAAGAACGCGCCGATGTTGAGCGTGCCGAGGACGAGCGCACGCCACCACCAGAGGCCCTTGGGCAGGACCCGGCCGACCAGCAGCAGGATCAGGCCCGCGGGCAGTGCGCGGACGACCGAGGCGAGCAGCGGCCGGTCCGGCGGCAGGAGTTGGGTCGTCACGATGTAGGTGCTGCCCCAGATCATCGGCGCGAGCGCCGTGATCGCGGAGTCGGCCAGCAGCCGGTTGCCCTTCATGGTCGTGCCCCCGTCAGTCGTCCGTGCCGAAGAACCGATCTCCGAAGTCACCGATTCCCGGCACCATGTAAGCGTTCTCGTTGAGTCGTTCCTCGATCGCCGACGTCACGATCCGCACCCGCGGGAACCGCGAGCACACCGCCTCGATGCCCTCCGGCACCGTGATGAACGTGACGAACACGATGTTCTCTTCTGACACACCCCGGTCGAGCAGCACTTGAATCGCCGCGTTGGCGGTGCCTCCGGTGGCGAGCATCGGGTCGAGCAGCAGCACCTGCCGGGACGCGATGTCGTCGGGCAGGTTCGAGTAGTAGAGCTTCGGGAGCTTGGTCGTCTTGTCGCGCTGGATCAGGATCTTGCCGATCCGCGCGCCCCGCACGACCGCCCGCAGCCCGGCCTCCATGCTCTCGCCGGCCCGGATGATCGGGACGCCGACGAGCCTCTCCGTCGCGCGCAACCCGTGATAGGTCGCGCCGACGGGGGTGGTGACGTCGTGCGGTTCGAACGGCAGCAGGTCGAGGCCTGCCTCGATGAGCAGCCGGTTGATCCGCTCGGTGTAGAAGACGAAGTCCTCCCGCGAAACGTCCCGGTCGCGGACGATCGTGTGCATCGCGCGCAGCTGGTTCGTCTGCGGCAACACGTGGACGTTCTTCTCCAGGTACGCCTCGATGGAGGTCACGAGCACTCCTTGACGGCGGCCACGACCCCGGCGAAGGAGTCGACGAGCCAGGTGGGGTTGGCGCCGAGCAGTTGGTCGACGCTGTGCACGCCGTAGGACACCGCGATCGACGCCATGCCCGCCCCGTGCGCCATCAGGACGTCGTGCGTGGTGTCGCCGACCATCACCGCGTTGGCCGGTGCCACCCCGAGTTCGCGCAGCACGACGAACCCCGATTCCGGGTCCGGCTTGGGTTTCGCCACCTGGTCCGCGCCGACGACGACGGCGAACTCCTCGCGCAGACCGGCTGCGGTGAGCAGCGCCTCGGCGTTCACGATGAACTTGCTCGTCGCCACGGCGAGCAGGAAACCCTCTTCCCGCAGCGACTTCAGCCCGTCGTACACGCCGGCGAACACGAGCTGCGTCGCCATCGGCAGCACGATCCGGCGGAACGTCGCCTGGTACAGCTCGACGCACTGCGCGACGACCGGCTCGTCTTCGGCCGTGCCGAGGACCTTCGCGAACGCGGCGGGCAGCGGCAGTCCGATCGTGCCGCGGATGGCTCCCGAGTCCACTGTGGGCAGATCGAGCTGGGCGAACACGGCGGCGAACGTCGTGACGATGCCACGGGGTGTGTCGACGAGCGTGCCGTCCAGGTCGAAGATGGCGCATCGGCGGGTCATGAGGCGAACTCCTTGGCGTGGGCGGCGGCGAGTTCTCCGGCGACCTCGGCGGTGCTGATCAGCACCGCCATGTTGGCCTTCGCGGAACGCCCCTCCGTCGCGCGGTCTACGGCACGCATAAGGTATTTCGTGATGGCTTGTCCTGACACGCCTTCGGTTTCGGCGCGGGCGACGGCCTCCGCGATCACCGACTCGACCTCGGCGCCGTCGATCGCGTCGGCCTGCTTGGTCGGCGTGGTGACGAGGAACGAACCGGGGTTGCCGAGCGCCCAGTGGTTCTCGATCGCCTTCGCCAGCACTGTCGGGTCGTCGATCCGGTGCGGTGCGCGCAGACCGCTGGACACGCAGTAGAACGCCGGGAAGTCGTCCGACCGGTAGGCCACGACCGGCACGCAGTGCGTCTCCAGGAACTCCATGGTCAGCCCGAGGTCGAGGATGTTCTTGGCGCCCGCGCACACCACCGCGACCTTGGAGCGGGTGAACTGCACGAGGTCCGACGAGACGTCCATCGTGCGTTCCGCGCCACGATGTACCCCGCCGATGCCCGCCGACGAGAAGAACTTCAGCCCGGCGAGCTGCGCGGCGATCACCGAGGACGCGACGGTGGTCGCGCCCATCCCGCCGCGGGCCAGCACGATCGGCAGATCGCGGCTGCTGACCTTCGGGATCCCCTTGACGGTCGCGAACCGCTCGATGTCGGACTCGGTGAGACCGATGAGGATCCGGCCGTTGTCGATGCCGATGGTGGCCGGGACCGAGCCGCTCGCTCTGACCGCGTCCTCGACCCGGCGTGCGGTCTCGGCGTTGTCCGGGTAGTCGAGGCCGTGCGTGATGACGTTGGACTCCAGGGCCACGACGGGCTGCCCGGACGTGATCGCCTCGGCCACTTCCTCGCTGTAGACAAGGGGAATGTTCATCGGCACCTCAGTAGCTCGGGGTCTTGTGCAGGAGGTGTTTCCGTTCCACGATCTCCGGCGCGTAGACCTGGTCCTGCCACGCCTGCCGCTCGACCGGTTCGAGGGCGATCGACACGACGTCCTCCGTGCAGCCGAACGCCTTCGTCACCGCCTCGGTGATGGCCGAGACCAGCTCGGACGCCTGCTCTTCGTTGAGCGGGGCAGGGAAGTGCTTGATGTTCACGTGTGGCACGACGTCCCCCTTATGACTGGCCGCCCGCGATCGCGAGCGTGACGGCCTTCGTGACGGCCGCGATCAGCTCGGCCATCTGCTCGTCGGACAGCAGCACCGGCACCTGGGCGATCTCCTTCTGCACGGTCTCGTTCTGCCGCATCGACGCCAGCAGCTCGTCGATGTCGGGTTCGCGCAGCAGGCTGTAGTGATCGGCGTCGAGCTCGACGATCGTGGGCTCGGTGATCGAGAAGCCCTCGCTGCCCTCGATGAACGAGTAGTCGTCGCCCTGCGCCTTGAAGATCGTGAGCGGCGCGGCGATGGTGCGCTCGGCGAGCTCGCTGAAGGTGTACTTGAAGGAGAACGTCTCGGTGACGATCTTGATGATCCGCCGCACGAGTTCGCTGTCGAGGTCCCGCATCTCCGCGCTGATGAACGCGGCGAAGCTGTCCTCGTCCTGCGCGATCTCCAGGCACTGCTGCAGGCGCGGGTCGGTGATGCTGCCCGCGAACACCGAGAACAGGATCGTGACGAACGCGGTGTTGGCGTACGAGGCCTCGTCGCTGTCCCGCTCCGACCGCACCTTCGGCGAGCCCGGCGCGATCAGGTAGAGGTTCTCGACCTGCTCACCGGCCTGCTCGAGCTGGTAGGCCGTCTCGAACGCGACCCGCGCGCCGAAGGAGTAGCCCCACAGCGTGTACGGACCCTCCGGCTGGACCTTCTTGATGGCCTCGATGTCGGCCGCGGCCATCTCGCGGATGGTGCCGTACGGGGTCTCGCCCTCGTTGATGCCGTGCGCCTGCACGCCGTAGAACGGGCGCTCCGAACGACTGGCGAGCGTGCGCAGGTTCATCGGGTAGCCGCCGAGGCCGGGCCAGCAGAACACCGGCACGTCGTCGCCGTTGGGCTGCAACGGGACCAGCCGCGAGATCGGGCCCTCGTGCAGGCCGTCGACCCTCCTGCTGAGCTGCTCGATCGTCGGCGACTCGAAGAGCACCTGGAGCGGCAGGCTCGTGCCGAAGTCCTTGTTGATGCGGTTGACCAGGCCGACCGCGATCAACGAGTTGCCACCGGTCTCGAAGAAGTCGTCGTGCGTCGAGACGGTCTCGCGCTTCATCAGCTTCTTCCACATCTCGCTGATGCGGCGCTCGGTGAGGGTGCGCGGCGCGACGAACGGGCGGTCCTGGTCGTCGACGTTGGTCTTGTCGGACGCCTCCAGGGCCTTGACGTCGATCTTGCCGTTCGCGGAGAGCGGCAGCGCGTCGAGGACCACGACCTTGTTCGGGATCATGTAGTCCGGCAGGAAGTTCACCAGGTCGTCCCGGATCAGCTCGGCCGGGCCCTTCATGTGGACGACGTCTTCCTTCATGCCGGGGCTGCGGCGCTGGTCGTAGGAGACCTTGCCGCCCAGGAAGAAGTACGACGGGCCTGGCTCCTCGCCGAGTTCCGCGAGGATGCCGTTGATGCGCTTGGCCGACGGCAGGTCGTTGTCCGACTTCGAGCTGTAGCCCGACGACATGAAGCCGAGGTCGACGTCGTTGGCGGAGAACCGGTGCATGGTCCGGCCGAGGTCGACGTACCGCCGCCAGTCCTCTGTGGACCGGCTGATGGCGGTGACGCCGAAGCTCGCCCGCTCGTACACCGCCTGGTTGATGGCGATGACGTGCTTGCGCAGCACCAGTTCGTCGGACACCCGCTCGAACTCGCCGTCGGCGTAGCGGTACTGGCCGCCGGGCAGGTTCGTGACGCGGCCGGGGTGCGTCTGGACGTAGACGTCGACGTCGTCCTCGCGCAGCCCGGTGTAGGCGCACAGCTCGAACGTGCCGAGGTAGTAGTCCTCCTCGGCGACGTCGAGCAGGTCCTTGGTCTGCGGGGTGTGCTCGGAGGCCTGGACGTCGAGGCCGTAGCCGGGCAGGACCTCCTCGAAGAGCCCGACCATGTGGCCGGTCTCGATCTCCAGCACTTCCTGGATGTTGTTGAGGTACACGGCTTCGATGGCGGCCTTGCGCCCGATGAAGTGCAGCTTGGCCTTGGCCTCGAAGCTCTCCGGCAGGTCGTGGATCAGCACCAGCTGGTGACGCAGCGGGTGGTAGTAGTACAGCCCGGCCGGCAGCCCCGCGATGTGGTGCAGTTCCAGGTGCAGCTGCGTCGCGTAGAGCGAACCCGGTGACGCGTAGCCGTACTTGGGCAGCAGGCGCTGGTCGCTGAAGTGCGCGCCGAAGTACCGCAGGATCTCGCCGAGTTCGGCGAAGTGGATGCTCTTCGGGTCCTTCGAGCCCGCCCCGATCGGCTTGCGCTCCAGCAGCCGGACGAGGTCGGCGTCGGTGACCTGGCCGCCTTCGTAGAAGCGGTAGGACTTGCGGGAGAACACGACTTTGCGCTGCAGGCAGCTGGCTTCCTCGCCGGGCAGCTCGAAGCTCTGCCTGCCACCGAGGTCGTCGCGCACGCCGGGGTTCGACAGCTGCGCCCGCACCTGGAGGCGGCTCGACTTCGACTGGTGGTGCGAACCCGCGTTGCCCTGGTCCATCAGGGCGGCTTCCTTGGGGTTCAGCTCGACGCACGCGATGAGGTTCTGGAACCCGGTGCGCTCGTCCTCCTTGACGATCACCGCCGCGTTGCGCACCCAGTCGTGCGTCTCGATCGCCAGCCGGATCTCGTCCAGCTCCACCCGGTAGCCGCGCAGCTTGACCTGGCTGTCCGCGCGTCCGGCGAACTGCACGGTGCCGTCGAGGTTCTGCGTGACGAGGTCGCCGGTGCGGAACATGCCGTCCACGAAGCGTTCCTCGGTGAGTTCCGGCTGGTGCAGGTAACCGCGGGCCACCTGGATGCCGCCGATGTACAGCTCACCGATCTCGCCTGGGGTCACTGGGTTGCGGTTCTCGTCGAGCACCAGGTACGTGGTCTGTGCGACGGGTAGTCCGATGGAGATGGACTTCGGGGCCTCGGCGAGTTCGGCCGGGTCGACCACGTGGGACGACGAGTTGATCGTCGTTTCGGTGGGGCCGTAGAGGTTGATGAGCTTGACGTTCGGCATGTCTTGGACGAACGCCTGCGCGAGTGTGCGGGAGAGTGCTTCGCCGCCGCTGAAGACCTGCTTGAGGCTCGTGACGGTGTGGAACTCCTCGGTGTCGATCAACGCCTGGAGCAGTGTCGGCACGCATTGGAGCGTGGTGACACCCTGCTCTCGCATGGTCTCGATCAGCATCTCGGGGTCGCGGTAGATGCCGGGTCGCCCCATGACGACGGTGCTGCCGACGGCCGGGGCGAGGATCTCCCACTGGGCTGCGTCGAAGCTCATCGGCGTCTTCTGGACCACGCGCTTCGTGCCGTCGATGCCGTGCGCGTCGTGCAGCCACAGCATCTGGTTGACGATGCTGCGGTGCTCGATCATCACGCCCTTGGGACGACCCGTGCTGCCCGAGGTGTAGATGATGTAGGCGAGGCTGGTGTGCGAGGGCGAGAACCCGTCGTCGAACGCCTCGTCGCAGTCGTCGAGCGTGACGATCCGCGTGGTGGCCGGGGCGAGTTCCTGGAGGCGTTGCTTGAGTTCGCGCTGGGTGACGACGACCTTCGTGCGCGAGTCCTCGATCATGTAGCGCAGGCGCTCTTCCGGGTACTCCGGGCTCAGCGGCAGGTAGGCGCCGCCCGCGCACAGGATGCCCCAGGCGCCGACCACGAGGTCGAGCGACGGTTCCACGAACATGCCCACGCAGTCGTCTTCGGTGATGCCGAGTCTGCGGAGGTGGGTGGCCAGGGCGGAGCTTTGTTCGAAGAGCTCGCCGTAGCTGATGCTCTCCGCGCCGAAGACTACGGCCGTGCGATCGGGGTGTTCCTCGACCTGCTTGCGGAGCAGGTCGGGGAGGCAGCCGCCGTCCACTTCAGCTTCGTGCGACATCTCAGAAATCCCCCAAGCGGTCAGCGGACGTGGGCGGGTGCGGGATGTGTTTCGTTTGTTGAAGAACGTATGAGTTCGGGCTCGAAGGCCGGTGGAGGCTGTGGCGTGGCTCCGTTGGTTCCGTTGGGTGCGTGGGTTCCTGTTCCAGCGGGGTTGGTTGCGTTCTGTTGGTCGGGCTGCGGTTGCGAGGGTGGGCGCGCGGGTCGTGACGAAGAGCGGGGTTGCGATTGGGGCTTGACTTCGGGGCCCTTGCGAGGCGCTTCACGGACCGGAAAGGCCGGGCTGAAAAGCGCCCGGCCGAGCCACGAGTGGTAGCACCTCGCACCCAAAGTCAAGCCCCAATCGCCATGAGCGGGGTTACCGCTACCCAGACAGGAATCAGCCCGTTCGGGCTCGCCTTCGGCTTCGCCACGCCCGGATTCGTAGGTGATTGGCTTACGTCTTCGGCTGTCCGGTTGGCACCTCGCGCCGGGCCAAGACGGTGGTCACCTTGCGTTGGCGACTGCGGTTGGCCCGCCGCTCACTTGCCGTGATTGCCAGGTTTGAAACTCGTCCATCCGGGTATAAGCATTCATGACCGATGGTTGCCGCTCCGTCCACAATGGTGTTGGGTGGACGCCAACTTCGAGGGCGGGGCCACGAGGATGAATCTGCTGGAGTACGTAGCCGATCGCTGGGATCGGCTGTCTTTGCAAGCGTTCCTGCACGTCAGTGCTGTTGTGCAGTGCACAGTTCTGGCGGCTTTGCTGGGTGTGCTGATCGGCGTGCTGGTCTATCGGAGTCCGGCCGGATCGGCGCTGGCCACGGCGTTGGCGAGCACCATTTTGACGATTCCGTCGTTTGCTCTGCTGGCGTTGCTGATTCCGGTGTTCGGCCTTGGCGCGGACACGACGGTGGTGGCTCTGGTGCTTTATGCGCTGTTGCCGATCGTGCGCAACACGATCGTGGGACTGGCCGGAGTGGACCCGGCTGTGAGCGATGCCGCTAGAGGCATTGGGATGAGCAGAATCGGGGTGCTGACGCGCGTTGAGTTGCGGTTGGCGTGGCCCGCGATTCTGGCTGGAATGCGGGTCGCCACGCAGATGTTGATGGGCATCGCGGTGATCGCTGCCTATGCGAAGGGACCCGGGTTGGGGTCCGAGGTGTTCTCCGGGCTCGCGAACGCAGGGAGTGCCAACTCCATGAACCAGGCTCTCACCGGGACGATCGGCGTGGTGATCCTCGCGCTGGTGCTCGATGGCGTCTACGTGCTGGTCAACCGTTTCACCGTGTCGAGGGGCGTCCGTGGCTGAAAAAGGGATTGAGATCGAGCTCGACCACGTGACCAAGCGGTACGCGGGGCAGAAGGCCGCGGCGGTCGAGGAGTTCTCCATGGTCGTGCCCGCCGGGCAGATCGTGGTGTTCGTCGGGCCGTCGGGGTGTGGGAAGACGACGACCATGCGGATGATCAACCGGTTGATCGAGCCCACGTCCGGGAAGATCACCATTGGTGGCGAGGACGCGTTGAAGATCGACCCGGACGATTTGCGGCGGCGGGTCGGGTACGCGATTCAGCAGGCCGGGTTGTTCCCCCACTTCACGGTGGCGCAGAACATCGGGATCGTGCCCGGGTTGTTGGGGTGGGACAAGAAGAAGACCTCGGCTCGGGTCGAGGAGATGATGGATCTCGTCGGGCTCGATCCCGGTGAGTTCGGTGATCGGTTTCCCCGGCAGCTGTCCGGCGGGCAGCAGCAGCGGGTCGGGGTGGCGCGGGCGTTGGCGGCCGACCCGCCGGTGTTGCTGATGGACGAGCCGTTCGGCGCGGTCGACCCGATCACCCGTGGCCATCTGCAGGATGAGTTGTTGAGGCTGCAGAACGAACTTCGCAAGACGATCGTGTTCGTGACGCACGACTTCGACGAGGCCGTGAAGCTCGGGGACAAGATCGCCGTGCTCGGTGACCGGTCCACGATCCTGCAGTACGACACACCGGACGCGATTCTCGCCAATCCCGCGGACGACACGGTCGCCGGGTTTGTCGGTGAGGGCGCGTCGTTGAAGGCGTTGACGTTGATGCGCGTGCGGGACGTCGAGCTGGGGCAGGCGGTCACCGTCCGGGTGGACGCCGATCCGTCCACTGTGGAGGCCGGGGACGCGAAGTTCGTGCTGGTGCTCGATCGGCGTGACCGGCCGGTGCGGTGGGTGCGGGTGAACGACCTGCGCCGCGCCACGTCCTTGGAGCGCATCGGGCAGCCGGTGCAGGACTCGGTGTCGGTGCAGTCGACGTTGCGCGACGCGCTGGAGGCCATCGTCAACGAAGGCGGCCGTGCGGTCGTCACGGGTGGTCGTGGCGAGTACGTCGGCACGGTCGACCTGGCGACGGTGACCGAGGTCGTGCAGCAGTTGAGGTCGAACGCATGACGGCCGAGCGGATCCGGTTCTGGGCGCAGCCGCTGGCGGTGCTGCTGATCGTCGGCGGCGTGCTGGTGTGGGTGTTCAGCGGAGAGCTGACCGCGACCGAGAAGAGCACGCTCAACGCGAAGTCGTTGTTCACGGCGTTGTACGACCACCTGATGATGACGGTCGTGGTGACCGCGATCGTGGTCGCCGTGGCCGTGCCGGCGGGCATCCTCGCCACCAGGACGTGGGCGCGCTGGCTCGCGCCGGTGCTGCTGGCGGTCGCGAACGTCGGCCAGGCCGCGCCCGCGCTGGGTGTGCTGGTGCTGTGGTTCCTCGTCACCGGCGCGTCCGGTGGTCTGTGGGTGGCCGCGCTGCCGCTCGCGTTCTACTCGTTGCTCCCGGTGCTGCGCAACACGATCGTCGGCATCCAGCAGGTCGATCCGTCCCTTGTGGACGCCGGGCGCGGCATCGGCATGTCGGCGTCGAGCGTGCTGTGGCGGGTGGAGTTCCCGCTCGCCACGCCGTTGATCCTCGCCGGCCTGCGCACCTCGCTGGTGCTGGCGGTCGGCACGGCGACGTTCGGACTGTTCGTGAACGCCGGTGGGTTCGGGTTGCTCATCGACACCGGCTACAAGCTGAACCTGATGAAGGTCCTGGTGACCGGCTCGGCACTGGCGGCGGGTCTCGCGCTGCTGGTCGACTGGGCCGGCGCGGTGATGGAACACTGGTTCGGCCCCAAGGGGGTCAGGTGAAGAGGCTGCTGCTGGCCGCGGTGCTGGTGCTGTCCGGCTGTGGCCTGGACGTCAACAGCGCGTTGCCGTACGACGTGTTGCCCGGCTCGATCAAACCCGACCAGGCGTTGCAGGGCGTCGAGATCACCGTGGGGTCCAAGGACTTCACCGAGAACATCCTGCTCGGCTACATGGCCGAGATGGCGTTGTCCGCCGCGGGCGCCGACGTCATCGACCTCACCGACCTCAAGGGCTCGCAGACCGCGCGGCAGGCCCTGCTCAACGCCGAGGTCGACGTCACCTGGGAGTACACCGGCACCGGCTGGATCAACTACCAGGGCAACGAACTCCCGGTCACCGGCGGTGAACAGGCGCAGTACGAGGCGACGAAGAAGGCGGACCTGGAACAGTTCGGCGTCGAGTGGCTCGCCTACTCACCGCTGAACGACCAGTACGCGTTCGCCGTCACCGAGGCCTACGGCGAGCAGCACGGCCTCAAGACCACCTCGGACATGGCCGCGTTCCTCACCCAGAACCCGGACCAGGCGGTGTTCTGCCTGGAGACCGAGTTCACCAGCCGCCAGGACGGTTTCCCGGCCGCGCAACGGGTCTACGGCTTCCCGACCACCGAGGTGAAGAACTTCGGCATCGGCACCATCTACTCGGCCATCGCGGGTGGCACCTGCCCGATCGGCGAGGTGTTCACGACCGACGGCCGCATCGCCGCGCAGAAGCTCCGCGTGCTGGAGGACGACAAGAAGGCGTTCCCCCAGTACAACGTGGCGCCGACCGTGCGGGCGGAGTTCCTGAAGCGGTACCCGCAGATCCGCGGACCGCTCGAGGAGGTCAGCGCCGCGCTCACCAACGAGCAGATGATCGAGCTGTGCCGTCAGGTGGACGTGGACGGCAAGGACGCGGGAACGGTCGCCCGCGACTGGATGGTGTCGAAGGGGTTCATCTCGACGGCCTGATCGACCGCACCTCGCCCAGCATCTCGACGAGCCGGGCGGGCAACGCGATCGCCGCACGTCCTTCCGCGGACACGGTCGCGTAGACCAGGCCACCGCTGCGCACCGTTTCCCCGTCCCGCCGGAACGCGAAGTCGAGCTCCGTGTGCACGACGTGCACGTCGAACCCGAGCGACCGCCAGTCGTCGTACGGCAGGCCACGTGAACGAGTAACCGGACCACGCGTCGTTCATCGCATCGCCCGGCCGACCGGCGGCAGCACCGACACCATCGACGCCGCGAGCCACAGCATCAACGCGATCCCCGGCACGATGATCAACGTGCCGCCGTTGTTGATGGTCAGCCGCACCACCGCGAACACGTAGTACGCGACCACCAGGAACCCGAGCGCGGCCAGCACCCACCGTGCGAACCCGAGCCGGGCGAAGAGCAACGCGGCGAACAGCAGCACCACCCCGCCCGCGACGTAGGTGGCGACGATCGCCGGGTCGCCGTTGGCGATGAAACCGCGGCCGAACGCGAGTCCCAGCAACGCGACGGCGGCCTCCGGGGTCTGCCGGATGCCCTTGCCGTCGGCGGAGTTGAGCCCGGCCAGCACGAAGCACAGCACGGCGACGGCGAGCCACAGTCCACCCGCGAGGAACGCCGGCGCGACGCTCGGCCGCAACGGCTGCTGTCCCCAGCCGGGCGCGGGGCCGTATCCCGGACCGTGTCCCTGCTGGACCTGCCAACCCTGGTTCGGATGCACGGCCGTCACGATACGAGCCACGCGCCCATGCCGCAGGGAATTCGCAGAAGGCCCAGTGCGGCAGGCGTTTTGCCCGATTGACCCCGTCGGCCCGGCGCGAGAGGTTGGTGCGAAACCGAAGGGGGAGAACCGAATGCGCGCAACGCTATTAGGTGTCCTGCTGGCTCTCGGCAGCGTGGTCGTCGCGGCCGGACCGGCGAACGCCGCGGGGCCGTGCTCCGTCAGCAACACGAGAACTACCCCGGGCGGGCACATGGTCAAGCTGCACTGCTCCAGCCCCACCGCGTTCATCGACGGCTTCGGCACGACGGTCGGCGACGCGAACAGGGAAGGCCTGCTGCTGCGCCAGTTCCAGAACAACGGTGGACCGCTGTGCAGCGGGTTCCTGAGCAGCCCCGTCACGGGCGGATACGAGTTCAAGCTGACCTGCACGAGCCCGACCTCGTTCGCCGACGCCTACGGCACCACGCTGACGGACGCGGCCAGGGAAGCCCGGCTGCTCAAGGAGATCGCGCCGGACCGGCACTGCTCGCACGACTTCATCTCCACCGTCTCCGGTGGTTACAAGGTCAAGGCGAGCTGCACCAAGCCGACGATCTTCTTCGAAGGCGTCGGTGCCACGGTGACGCAGGCCGCCGAGAACGCGCGCCTGGCGTCAGGAATCTGATGCTTTGCGATCGGTGTGGCCCAGCGAACGCTCTGGTGCCACCCGGTCGCGCACGAGCTGCTTGAGCACGGCGAGGTCCGGGAAGCCTTCCTGGGCCTTGCGCGACCACAGGGTCTCGCCGTCGAGCCGCACGTCGAACACGCCACCGGTGCCGGGGATCAGCGCGACCTCGCCCAGTTCCGAGACGAACGTCGTCAGCAGCTCCTGGGCGGTCCAGCCCGCCCGCATCAGCCAACGGCACTGGGTGCAGTACTCGATCTCCAGACGCGGTGTCCTCATGCCTGAGTCTTAGCAGACACCCGCGTCGCGTCCTTGCCCCAGCTCGCCAGCAGCTGCAACGCCTCGGCGGACGCGGTGCCCGGTTCGGCGTGGTAGGTGCTCAGGAACAGCTCGGGTTCGCTCGGCATCCGCAACGTCTCGTACGACAGCGTCATGTCACCGACCAGCGGGTGCCGGAACACCTTGGTGCCGAAGGACTTCTCCTTCACGTCGTGTTGCGCCCAGAGCTGGCGGAACAGCTCGCTCTTGAGCGACAGCTCGCCGATCAGCTCGGTGAGGTCCGGGTCGTTCTGGAAGCAGCCGGCGTCCATCCGCAGGAACGCGACGATGTCGGCGGCCTTGCTCTCCCAGTTGACGAAGAGTCGCTGGACGGTGGGGTTCAGGAAGATCAGCCGAGCCCAGTTCCGCTCGCGCGGCTCCAGTTCGCTCCAGTCGCCGAACAACGCCGCCGCCATCGGGTTCCAGGCGTAGATGTCGGTGCGCCGCCCGCCGATGTACGCGGGCACGGTGACGGTGTCGAGCAGGTGCCGCAGCGCCGGCCGGACCTCGCGGGTGTGGTTCTTCCGCTTCTTCCTGCTGGTCGTGTCGTACGGGCACGCCGTGAGGTTGCGCAGGTGCGTGTACTCGGCGTCGGTCAGCCGCAACGCGCGGGAGATCGAGTCGATCACCTCGTCCGAGACGTTGCGGCCGTTGCCCTGCTCAAGGCGCGTGTAGTACGCCACGGAAACGCCCGCGAGCTGCGCCAGTTCCTCGCGGCGAAGGCCGGGTACGCGACGGGTGCGGCCGTAGCGCGGCAGGCCGACGTCGTCGGGGGACAGCCGCGCCCGGCGGCTGCGCAGGAACTCGCTCAGCTCGGTGCGCGGGTCTACGTCCATGCACCCGAGTATCCCCGGACCTGCAAAATCGTGCCTGCTACTGCTGGTGGTAGGCACGCGGGACGTACGAAAACCAGGTGTCTGGGTAGCCCTCGCGAACGGGAGCAGTGTCGTCGTCGACACCGAAACCGAGGAGACACCGAGAATGAGCACCGTCGCTGCCTACGCCGCTCCCGCACCCAAGGCACCGCTGGAGCGCACCACCATCGAGCGTCGCGCGGTCGGCGCGCACGACGTCCTGATCGACATCAAGTTCGCCGGCATCTGCCACTCCGACATCCACCAGGTCAACGAGGGCTGGGGGCAGGCCACCTTCCCGATGGTCCCCGGTCACGAGATCGCGGGCGTCGTCACCGAGGTCGGTGCCGAGGTGACCAGGTACGCCGTCGGTGACCGCGTCGGCGTCGGTTGCTTCGTCGACTCCTGCCGCGAGTGCGACTACTGCCTGCGCGGCCTGGAGCAGTACTGCGCCAAGGGTCACGTGCAGACCTACAACGCGACCGACTACAACGGCGAAGTCACCTACGGCGGCTACTCGAAGCAGATCGTCGTCGACGAGAACTACGCCGTGCGCATCCCCGACGCGCTGCCGTTGGACGTGGCCGCGCCGCTGCTGTGCGCGGGCATCACGCTCTACTCGCCGCTCAAGAACTGGAACGTCGGCCCCGGCAGCAAGGTCGCGATCGTCGGCCTGGGCGGCCTCGGCCACATGGGCGTCAAGATCGCCGTCGCGCTCGGTGCCGAGGTGACCGTGCTGTCGCAGTCGTTGCGCAAGAAGGAAGAGGGCTTCAAGCTCGGCGCCCACGACTTCCGCGCCACCAACGACCCGGCGACGTTCGCCGAGCTCGCCGGCACGTTCGACGTGATCATCTCGACGGTCTCCGCGCCGCTCGACTTCAGCGCCTACCTGTCGTTGCTCAAGACCGAGGGCGCGATGGTCAACGTCGGTGCGCCGGAGGAGTCGATCTCGCTGAACCTGTTCAGCCTGATCATGCAGCGCAAGACGCTCGCCGGGTCGATCATCGGCGGCATCGCGGAGACCCAGGAGATGCTGGACTTCTGCGCCGAGCACGGCCTGGGCGCCGAGATCGAGCTGATCAACGCCGACGAGATCAACACGGCGTACGACCGGGTGCTGTCGAGCGACGTGCGCTACCGGTTCGTCATCGACACCGCGACGATCTGATCCGGATCCAGCACGGCCTTGCTGCCCGTGCACGGCGTGCCCGTCTCGTGGCTCGACACGGCTCCCTCGATGACCGTGTCGAGCCGCAGCAGCGTCTCCTGCAGCTCCTCGATCTGCCTGATCACCGACGACCGGTGGCCCCGCAGCTTGGCCAGGACCTGCGGAGACGCGATCCCGGTGACCATGCACGGCAGCATCTCCAGGATTGCCGCGCTGGTGATCCCGGCGGCGTAGAGCTGCTGGATCAGCTTCACGCGGTCGACGGCGTTCTCGGCATAACGCCGTTGGCCGCTCCCGCTGCGTTCGGCGGCGAGAAGGCCCTGCTCTTCGTAGTAGCGCAACGCCCGCACACTCACGCCCGTGCGTTCCGCCAGCTCACCGATTCGCATTGAGACCTCCGCCACAAAAGCTACCTCTGACGTCAATGTCAGGTTTCTAGCCTAGACGGCATGCTCCTCACCAGCTACCGACTCGGAAACCTGACCCTGCCGAACCGCCTCGTGATGGCGCCGATGACCCGCGCACGGGCCGTTGACGGCGTACCGACGGCGGAGACGGCCACCTACTACGCCCAGCGCGCGACGGCCGGGCTCATCGTCACCGAAGGCGTGCACCCCAACGCCGTGGGCCAGGCCGGTCCGTCCATGCCCGGCGTCCACGACGACGCGCAGGTCGAGGCGTGGCGCGTGGTCACCGACGCCGTGCACGCCAACGGCGGCCGGATCTTCGCCCAGCTCATGCACGGCGGCCGCATCGGGCACGCCGACGTCGCCGGGCACCACCCCGTCGGTCCGTCGGCGATCGCGGCCGGGACCGACGTGTTCACCCCGTCCGGCATGGCGCCCGCACCCGTTCCGCGCGCGCTCTCGACCAGCGAGGTCGGCGAGCAGGTCCAGGCGTTCGGGGACGCGGCGCGGCGGGCCGTCGACGCCGGGTTCGACGGCGTGGAACTGCACGGCGCCAACGGGTACCTGATCCAGCAGTTCCTCTCGTCCAGCGCGAACGAGCGGACCGATCACTACGGCGGTTCCGGTCGCATCCGGTTCGCCGTGGAGGCCGTCGAAGCCGCGGTCGACGCCATCGGGGCGGACCGCGTCGGCATCCGGCTCTCGCCCGGCGGCGAGATCCAGGGGATCGTCGAGGAGGACGTGCCGGCGCTCTACGGCTCGTTGCTGAAGGCGTTGCCGGACATCGCGTACGTCCACGTGCTCGCGACCACCGACGACGAGACGTTGATGGGGCTGCGCAAGGCGTGGCCGACGGCGTTCATCCTGAATCCCGGCGGCCAGATCGGGCCGGTCGAGAGCACGCTGGAGCAGGGGGAGCGGTGGCTCGCCAACGGCGCCGACCTGATCAGCTACGGCCGCGCCTACCTCGGCAACCCCGACCTGGTCGAACGGTTCCGGCTCGGGCTGCCGCTCGTGAGCACCGAGCGGGAGACGTGGTTCTCCGCGCCGTCCGGGTACGTCGACTACCCCAGCTACCAGCACTGATCAGGGTTTCAGGGCGCGCACGAGGTGGTCGACGAGCCGGTCGAGGTAGTCGGGCTCCACGGGTGCGCGGCGGACGGACAGCCGCCAGTAGACCGGCGCCGCGACCAGGTCGAGAGCGATCTCGACGTCGAAGTCGGCCGGTAGCTCGCCGCGCTGCACCGCGCGCTGCAGGGTCGTCGCACCGAGCGCGCGCCGGGGTTCGCCGATCGTCGCCGCGATCGCCTCGGACAACGTCGCGTTGCGGACGGCCTCGGCGGTGAGGTCGGGCAGGATCGTGGCGAACCGCGGGTGCGTCAGCCAGTCGTGCACGGCCTGGACGGTCGCGCGCAGATCGCCGCGCAACGAGCCGGTGTCCGGCACCTCGGCCAGCGGCACGGAGAACTCCGACAGGGCCGCGACCACCATGTCCTGCTTGGACGGCCAGCGCCGGTACAGGGCGCTCTTGCCGACCTCCGCGCGTTTCGCCACTGCCTCCATCGACAGCCTCGCGTAGCCGTGCAGAGCGAGTTCCTCGAACACGGCCTCGGTGATCGCCTGCGTCACCTGGGGCTGCAGGACGGCGGCGCCGGTGGGGGTGCGCTTGGTCATGGCACACATCATAGGACTGGACGAGACGGTCCCGTTCCGTCTAACTTTGGACGGGACGGGACCGTCTCGTCCATTTCTTCTCGGAGGAGCTTTCGTGGACCTCATCCCGAGGGCGCTGCAACTGCTGCTGGACAAGGACATGATCGGATTCGCGGGCCTGTGGGCCGAGGACGGCGTGATGGAGTTCCCGTTCGCGCCACCGGGCTGGCCCGCCCGGCTGGAGGGCCGTGCCGCCATCGAGGACTACCTGCGCGACTACCCGAAGATGCTCGACATCAGGTCGTTCCCGAAGCAGGTCGTGCACGAGACCCCGGACGTGCTCGTGGCCGAGTTCGACGCGGAAGGCGTGGTCGTCGCGACCGGAAAGCCTTACCGCGCCTCGTACATCGCGGTGATCACCCTGAGGGACGGCGAGATCCTGAACTACCGCGACTACTGGAACCCGCTGCTGGCGCAGGAGTTGGCAGCGTGAGCGTGCTGATCATCGGCGGTACCGGCACGACCGGCAGCCGACTGGCGTCGTTGCTGCCCGAGGCCCTGGTCGGGACCAGGAAGCCGGTGGGGGACAACCACGTCAGGTTCGACTGGGACGACCCCTCGACGTTTGAACCCGCGCTGGACGGGATAAGAAAGATCTACCTGATCCCCCCGATCGGGGTCGTGGACCCCGTTCCGGTGGTCGAGTCGATGCTCGCTCGAGCGCGACTCGTGCGGCGGGTGGTACTGCTGAGCTCGTCCGCGGTGCCGGAGAGCGCCACGGGGATGGGCGCTCTCCCCGCACTCGTGCGCACCCTGCCGGAGTGGGCGGTGCTGCGCCCGTCCTGGTTCATGCAGAACTTCACCGGCGACCACCCGGTGGCGGCGGGCGTGCAGGCGGGCGAGATCGTCACGGCCACCGGCGACGGCCGGGTGGGGTTCGTGGACGCCGCCGACATCGCCGCCGTGGCCGCGCGGGCGTTGACCGATCCGTTGCCGCACAACACTGATCACGTGCTCACCGGCCCGGAGGCGTTGAGCTACGCCGATGCCGCCGCGATCATCACCGACGTCACGGGCAGGCCCGTGCGACACCGTTCGGTGAGCACTCTCGAGTTGACCGAACGAATTTCCGCTGGTCTGCCCAGGGATTTCGCGGCCGTGCTGGCGCGGCTCGACGAGGACATCCGTGGTGGCGCAGAGGATCGGGTCACCACGACGGTCGAGGACGTGACGGGAAAGCCGCCGACTTTGTTCCGGGACTTCGTCAGCGCACCGACTCGCACGGGACGATGAAGAACCATCCCTGCGGCTCGTGCTCCAACCGCGTTTCCGTTGCGCCGGCGGAACATTCCGCCCGCGCACGGGCGAGGCTCTCGTCCCACGGGACGCCGTCCAGCACGGTTGCGGGCTCCCGCAGGTGGGCGAAGACGCTGACCACCACGAGAATTCCGATCAGGTAGCGGCTGCCGGCGACGACGGCTCGCTCCCAGGTCTTCGCGGGCGTCGCGTCCAGTCCGACGAAGATCGCGGTGAACAGGAACAGGCACGGCAGGATGCTGTACCGCTGCCCGGCCATCACGACGTCGGGCGCCTGCACCTGGAGCACCTGCGCCCAGTTCAGCACCAGGCACGCCACGATCAGCACGATGCTGTACGCGGTGGCGACGAGCACGAGCGTCCGCCCGGCCCGGTCACCGAACCGCAGTCCGGCGACGATCGGCACGGCCGCCACCAGCAGCGCGGCGATGATCACCAGGTTGCCCTGCGCCGGGTAGAAGTCGCTGACCCGTTCCGACCCCGTGAACGCCACCACGGGCACCCGCAGCAGGCTCGCCAGCAGCACCTGCACCGGGTCGACCTCGTCGTGCGAGTACGGCGTGCGGTCGGCGACCATCATCGTGACGCCCTGCACGACCAGTCCGACGAGGAACGCGATCGGCACCTCCTTGCGCGGCTGGAAGAGCCGCACCAGCGCGATCGGCGCCAGGATGAACACCAACGGGCTGGTCAGCGCCGAGAGCACCACGAACAACGCGACCGGCACGCGCGGGGCGTTGCGCCACAGCAACGCCCAGAAGACGCCGTAGAGCAGGAACCAGTGCAGGTTGGTGACGTTGTTCAGCGTCTCGGAGTTGCCCGCCGGCAACACGATGACCAGCGCTGCCAGCGCGAACCGCATCGGCGTGGAGCGGAGGTACGCCTTCGACGCGGCGAACGTGATCAGCGCGATCAGCGCGCGCAGGACGGCGGCACCGACCGCGAAGCCCGCGGCCGTCCACTCGAACGGCAGCAGCGCCACGACCTGCGCGACCAGCCGCGGGAAGGCGTGCAGGTAGCCGCCGTACGGGTCGACCAGGTTCGTGAGGACGGGGGAGCGCACCGCGTCGACCATGAACCGGGCGCCGTCCTCGGCCCACAGGTGGTCGAGCCGGGACCAACCGGCCGGGATGAGCAGCAGGAACGCCACCGAGGCCACGAACGCGGCGGAGAACCCCAGCCAGGCGAGCTCGTGCCGCGGTTCGTCCGGCACCGGCACCACGCTGTCCGCGAGCGCTCTCGGCCGTTGCGTCGTGATTGCCACTTCCCGGTCCCCCATGTCCGATTTCGACCCTCGGGGAGAACGTATCCGGTCAGCGCCGGACGAGATCCGGCAGGCGTTCGTACTTGGCCCACTGGTCCATGGACACCGGCGTGATCTGCGACGAGTTCAACGTCGCGACCTGCGCCGAGCCGACGACCCACAGCTTCTCGCCGAGCAGCAGCCCGACCTCGCCGTCCGGGTTCGTGACGGCGGGCGCTCCCGCGGGCACGGTGACCGTGAGCTTGAGCGAGTCGACGCCCTGCGGCCGCGTGCCGAGCACACCGCGGGCGAACTTCTCGGCCACCGAACGACGTTCGAACCGCATCACGTTGGTGCCCACGACGACGTCCAGCGTGCGTTCCGGCGAAGGCACCGCGAAACCGTTGAGGACCTTGGCCTCCGCCGCCGTCGCGCAGCCCTTGAGGCCGACGGCGTCGAAGCCGAAGTGGGAGATGTTCGTCGGACCCGCCGGGCCCTCGATGGTGCCGCGCAGCACGTCCAGCGCGACCCGGCCGCACGGGTCCTTGGGGTCGACCGGCGCGTGCCCCTCGGGGGTGCGCAGCAGGCCGGGGCCTTCCTTCCAGGGCCCGGTGATCGTCACGGGCTCGAAGGGGTGCCGGGTGAAGTCCTTGTTCCAGAACGTGATGGTCGTGCCCGCGTCGGTCTCGTGGGCGATGGCGAACGACGAGACCGCCTCGATCCACATCCAGTCCGCGCTGAACGCCTCGACGATCGACCGCGTGCGCGGCTGGTTGTTCGACGTCACCGGCTTGAAGCCCTGCTTGCCGAGCGCCTCGACACCCGTGGCGAACGTCGGGTCCTTCGAGCGCAGCACGTACTGGCCGGCGCCGTTCTGGTGTGAGGCGAGGCCGGTGGTGTCGGTGAACATCAGGTACACCCAGCCGTCGACGTAGACGGCCGACTGCTGACCGGCGCCGTAGGTGTTCTCGCGGAAGTTGTCCCCGGCGGGGGCGACGATCGACTGGCCGCCGTTCTCCCTGGTCCAGCTGATGCCGTCGGGGCTGGAGGCGACGCCGACCGAGCTGCCGTTCGCGTGGTTGTCCCGCGCGGCGCCGGTGTAGTACAGGTAGTACTTGCTGCCGATCTTGATCAGCGACGGGTCGCACGTGTGGATCGCGTCGAAGCTGCCACCGCTGCCCGAGAACACCGGAACGGCCGTCGTGAACGGTCCACCGACGGCCGGTCCCTCGCTGTAGAGGATGTCGTCGCCACCGGGTGGCGCCGCGCTCAGCTGGCTGCACCACCACGCCCGCACCCGGCCGTTG
Organism: Lentzea sp. JNUCC 0626; assembly: GCF_043632865.1. Classification (NCBI taxonomy): domain Bacteria; kingdom Bacillati; phylum Actinomycetota; class Actinomycetes; order Pseudonocardiales; family Pseudonocardiaceae; genus Lentzea; species Lentzea sp. JNUCC 0626. The sequence continues at coordinate 5,961,501 of NZ_CP171635.1, read as the reverse complement.
TCGAGCATGACGGCGGGCGCGTAGTTGTACGGCGCGTCCCCGGCCCCCGCGAGCACGGTCCCGGCGCTCTGCCGACCGTTCTCGGTGGTGAGGTTGATCTTGTCCCGGGGAGGTGCCGCAGGGGGCGTCTTCTTCGTTGACGTGGGCTTCTGCGCGTCCAGCTGGCTCCCGACCGGGTCGCCGACCGCTGCGTTGGTGCACGCCGTGACCGCACTGACCAGCGCGAGCGCAGCGAGTAACGCGAGAGGTCGACGACTCAGGGGCACCCACCCATCATAGTGATCAAGTCCTCCGTCCGGGTGAAGTCGTCACGAGCAGCGCGATTCCGCTGCCCACCAGCACAATTCCCAGCGCGAGGGCCACCAGCGGAGACGCACCGGTGTTCGCGAGCCGTTGCGGACGGAACGCGAGCGGCGGCACGAGGTCCTGAGGAGCTTGCGCCGGCGGAATCGCTGCCGGACCTGGCTGTTCGGGCAGCTGAGCGCAGGACGAACCCAGCGTGAGCGTGAGGTCGTCGAGCTTGTCGCCCGCGCCGTAGAAGCCCGCGAACGCCTCGGAGTTCGTGAGCGTCGACTTGATGCCTGTGACGGTGAGCACACCGGCGTTGTCGCTGGTGGTGGCGTTGCGGAGATCCAGGTCAGCGAGGTCGACGCCGGTCAGCTTCGTCGGCTTGCCCGGTGTCTGGCCGCTGGTCTGGAGTTCGACGTCCGCCTTCAGCTTGCCGGTGGCGTTGGTGACTTCGACCTTCGGGTTGCTGAGGTGGATGGTGAAGAAGTGGGCCGGGTAGCTGAACGTGATCGTGCCCTGGAACTGGACCTCGAACTGCTGCTTGGACGTGAACTGCGCTTTCTGGAACGCGTACTGGTGCGCGCCCGTGGTGACGCCGTTGGCGTTCGGGGTGGCGTCCTGGTCGGTGACGACGGCGCCGTTCGTGCCGGTGATGCTGTTGCCGCTGCCCTTGCCGATGTAGTCGCGGAAGCTCTTCTTGAAGCCCCACAGCACCGTGCCCTTGTCGACGGTCGTCGCCTCACAGCCCTTGACCTTGACCGTGTAGGTGGCGCTCGCGGTGCGCTTGCTCGTGAGGCCGGTGGCGGTGACGGTGTGCTGCCCCGGTGCCTTGGTGGTCCGTGCTTGTGCTTGGACGCTGCCCTCCGCGTTCGTGGTGAACGTGCCGAGGTCGTCCAGGCTGACCTGCTCGTTGCCCGCGAAACCGTTGGCGGTGAAGGAGAGCGTGCCGTTCTGCTCGACTTCGGACTGCTGCAGGGTGAGGGTGGGGGCGGCGACCGGGTACGTGATGGTTGCGGTGATCGCCGGTGGTGTGCCGTTGAGCGCCGTGGTGGCCTGCTCGGTGAGGGTCAGTTCGGCCTGGAGCGTGGCGTTGTTGCCGTTGTAGACCGGCTGTCCCTTGAAGTCGGCGAACTTCGTCGTGACGCCGTTGACGTCGACCGTCAGCGTTTTGTTCACGAGGTCGATCGTGGGCTTGGTGATGCGGGCCGGCACGTCGATCCTGCCGCCGAACCTGAGGGTGGTCGGCGTGCTGTCTGCGAGCGGCCAGGTGTGGTTGATCGTGCCGTCGCTCGGGGTGCCGGTGCCGTTGTCCGTGACCTTCCAGCTGAGACTGCCTTGTCTTGGCTGCGACGGTGAGGTGACCCCGTTGAACTGCAACGGAATCACGAGGTCCCTCGTGGTGTCGGGGCTGTCCCAGCTGAAGATCATCAGGTACAGCTGTTCGGTGGCCGCGCTGAACTCCTCGCTGCCCACCTTGTAGTTGGCCTTGACGGTGGGCGTCGCCTGCCACGTTCCGTCGGCCTTGAGGTTGATGCCGACCGCCCAGTTCTCCTTGAGCAGCTTGGAGTACTGGCTGGTGGTCGTCGTCTTGTCCCGCCACCCGTCGCGCTTCGGCCCGACCCGGACGCCCCATCCCTTGCCGTCGTTGGCCTTGGGGTCGAACCCGGCGCCGCTGAGGGTGATCTTCTCGCCGTCCGGGTGCAACCCGCTGACGTTGGGCGAGACCGTCACCGACGGCGTCATCTGCTCCTGGGCCGACACCGGTGTGGCGGTGACGAGTGCCGCGGCGACCGCGAGCACCGCGAATGTCCTACGCATCGGTCTTGCCCTTCCTGAACCGCAGCCACCACACGAGACCCGCCGCGAGCAGCACGGCGGCACCGATGCCGCCTCCGATGAGCCAGCCGGGCCGTTCGTCCGGACTGGCCTGGGCTGCGGGCTGAACCTCAGGCTGAGTCGTGGTTGTCGTTGTAGTCGTCGCTGTGGTGGTGGTCGTGCTCGTCGTCGGGACAGCCGTGGTCGTAGTTGTTGTTGTCGTGGTGGGCTTAGGGGGCGCTTGAGTGGTTTGGTTCGGCACCGCGAACTTGATCGGCGTGAACGTCTCGTTGTTCGCGTTCACCACGCCGTGCGCCCCGATGGTGATGACCCCGCACGTGACCTTGGTGCAGTCCACTTCGGACACCGCCCCGTCCCGCCCGGCCGTCCTGAACCTGGCCCCGGGAACGTTCAGCTGCGCGGTCCAACTGCCGTCCGCGTTGACGACCCCGTTGGCCGCCTGCTCGGTCTCCCCACCGGGGAACGAGATGAACCGCTGATATCCGTTGTTGTCCTTGGCCTCGCGGTCCTGCACGTACCGCATCGTCGTGCCGGAAGCGCCCCCTTGGCTGGGCCGCCACTGCTCCGCCACCCACCCGAAGAACACGTAGATGCCGCCGTAGCCGTTCTTGACGGACTGGAACCCGCTGCCGCGCAACGACAACGTGGTCGCGTACTCGGGATCGGCGCTGGCCGGCGTCGCGGCAACCCGCGCCCCCTGAGCCTGAGCTGACGGCGTCACCACGACCAGCCCGGCCACGGCCACTAGAGCAGCCACAACCCGACGTGCCACCGCACCTTGACGTGCCGCCATGCCCTGACGTGCCGCCGCACCCCGACGCGCCGCCGCACCCCGACGCGCCACCACAACCCGACGTGCCGCCGCACCCCGACGCGCCGCCGCACCCCGACGCGCCACCACAACCCGACGTGCCGCTGCACCCCGACGCGCCGCTGCACCCCGACGTGCCACCGACATCGCTTGCGCCGCAAGCTTTCGCAGGGGTCCCCTCCGGGGGGTCCCCTTGCTTTTATTCTTCCAGACGGCACCGACAATTTTCGGCGTCATGCTTCCCCTCTCCACGGCAGCACGACCGGCCGCCCCGTCCGCGGATGCGCCAGCACCTCGACCCGGTGCCGGTACACCTCGCTCAGCAACCCCTCCGTCAGCACCTCGCCCGGCGGCCCGTCCGCGACGATCGACCCCTCGGCCATCACCGCGACCCGGTCCGCGTGCGCCCCGGCCATCCCGAGGTCGTGCAACACCACCAGCACCGCGTTGCCCCGCGCCGCCTGCTCCCGTGCGGTCCGCAACACCAGCTCCGAGTGCCGGATGTCGAGCGCGGCGGTCGGTTCGTCCAGCAACAGCACCCCGGCCCGTTGCGCGAGTACGCGGGCCAGGGCGGCACGAGCCTGTTCGCCACCGGACAACGTCGTGAACTTCCGCCCGGCGAACGCCGTCATCTCGGTCTGCTCCATGACCGACGCGACCACGTCCCCGTCGTCGTCCCACGGCGCGCGGCCCATCCGCACCACCTCGGCGACGGTGAACGGGAACGACAGCGTGATCCGTTGCAGCAGAACGGCTCTGCGCCGGGCGGTCTCGCGTGCGGACCACTCGTCGAGCGGCTTGCCGTCCAGCCACACCGAACCCGCGTCCGGCCTGATGTCTCCCGCCAGCACGGCCAGAGCCGTCGACTTGCCCGCGCCGTTCGGCCCGACCAGCGCCAGCACCTCGCCGGAGGTCACCGTGAGGTTCAGATCGCGGAGGATCTCGGTGTTGCCGAGGCGCACCGACACGTTCTCGCAGAACATCTCCGGCTTCACGCCCAGCCACCCGCCTGCTGCCGGGTCCGGCGCAGCAGCCAGAAGAAGAACGGTCCACCGACGAGCGCGGTCAGCATGCCGATCGGCAGGTCCACGAACGTGATCACACCGCGCGCGCCCAGGTCCGCGGCGACGAGCAGCAGCGCGCCGCCCAAAGCGCTGGCGGGCAACAGCACGCGGTGGCCCGGCCCCACGATCATGCGGATCAGGTGCGGTACCACGAGTCCGACGAACCCGATCACGCCGGTGAACGACACCGCGGCCGACACCATCAACGCCACCAGCACGATCGACCCGAGCCGCAGCAGTTCGACGTTCACGCCGAGATGCCGCGCGGGCCGTTCGCCCAACGCGAGCAGATCGAGCCGGCGAGCGAGCACGGCGGCCAGCACGACGCCCACCACCGCGAGCGGCAGCACCGTCCAGACGTAACTCCAGCGCGCACCGGCGATGCTGCCGAGCTGCCAGAACACGATCTGCTCCCGTGCCTGCTGGTCGCCGAGGAACGTCAGGAACGCGATCCCCGCGCCCGCCACCGCGTTCACCGCGACGCCGGTCAGGATCAACGTGACGACCTCGGTGCGCCCGCCCGACCGGGCGAACGAGTACACGAGCAGCGTTGCGGCCAGCCCGAACGCGAAGGCGATCACCGGCGTCGTGAACTGACCGAGGAAGCTCAGCTGGAACACGATCGTCAGACACGCGCCGACGGCCGCGCCGCTTGAAACCCCGACGACGCTGGGCTCCGCGAGCGGGTTGCCGAACACGCCCTGCATCAACGCACCCGCCACGCCCAGCACGGCACCGACGACGATCGACATGACCACGCGCGGGAACCGGACGTTCCACAGCGTCGCCTCGGCCATCGGATCGGCGGCCGGGCTGCCGAACAGCGACGCGAAGACATCGTTGACAGGTATGGGGAACTGCCCGACGGACGCGGACAGCAGCACGGCCCCGAACAGCAGACCGGCGAGCGTCAGGAAGAGCAGCGACCTCACGTGTACAACGCCCTGGCCAGGCCGTCGATCACGGAGGCGGTCAACGGCCCGAAGCTCAGCACCTGGTAGTCGTTCATGTCGACGATCCGGCGCTTCTGCCCTGCGGGCGTCTGCGCGACACCGGGCACCGCGACCATGCCGTCGACCCCGCCGACCGACTGAAGTCCCTTGGACATCACCAGAATCACGTCCGGCGCGGCCTTGGACAACGCCTCGGGGTTGATCGGCTTCGAACCCTGCAACCCGACCTCGGTGGCGACGTCCACCCCGCCCACCGCGCTGATCAGCTCGTCGGCGCCGGTGCCCTGCCCGAACATCTGGTAGACCCCGGACTGGCCGCGCACGTACAGGAACACGATCCGCAGCCCGGACCCGTTCGCGAGCCGCTGGGCCGTGATCTTGGCCTTCTCGATCTCCACGGTCGTGCGGTAGGCGAGCTTCTCGCCTTCTCCGGGCACGCCGAGGGCGTCGGCGACCTGCTTGATCAGGTCTCCGACGTTGTTGACGGCCCGCCGAGAGTCCGTGACCACCACGGGAATGCCGGAGTCCCGCAGCTGCAACACCACGTCCCACGGCCCGAGCGTGGTGTCGGTGATCACCACGGTCGGCCGCAGCGCGAGGATCGCCTCCGCGTTGAGCTGGTGACCGTTCGTCGTGACGAGCGGAAGCTGTGCGGCAGCAGGAAATCCGGTCGACGTGTCGCGCCCGACCATCCGCCCGCCGAGGCCCAGCCCGAACACCGTCGCGCCGAGCGTGCCGTACATGTCGAAGGCGAGAATCCGGTCGGCGCTGGCCACCGTGACCTGCGTGTCCTGCGCGTCGGTGACCGTCGTGGGCAACACCGGACGTGCGTCGCCGGTGATCGGCACGACGTCCGGCACCGCCACCGTCGCGGTGCCGGGACCGGACTTCTGGCGCGGATCCTGCACCGGTTCCAGCTGTTCCAGCGGCGTTCTGCTCGGATCACCCGCCGGAACCGTCGGCGCGTTGCGGTTCACCGGCCCGGTGCATCCCGCGACCAGTGCGACCGTGAGCACAACCACCCAGATTCTCACTCTTTGAACTTAACTTAGCCTTACCTAAGCGTCTAGGGTGAGGGTCCCACCACATCCGAGTTCCTATTCACACCAAGGACGAGTGATGGCAAGGAAACTGCTGGCAATGGCGGCCGTCGCGGCTGCTCTAGTGACCACCGCCGTGCCCGCCGCGGCCGCTCCGGGAAGCGCTTCCCGCAACGGCCACACCCTGAGCGCCTCCAACGCCACCGACCTGGTCGTGGCCGGCGAGACGATCACGGTGACCGGCACCGGCTACGACCCGGCCAAGGGCTACTACGTGGCGCTGTGCCAGGTGCCCGACGACTACAGCTACGGCGCGGCACCGACTCCCTGCCTCGGCGGCGACGGACAGGGCGGCACAGGCGTGGGCCCCTCGGCCTGGGTCACCAACCTGCCCGGCGGCACCGCCACGATCGCGGCGAACGGCTCGTTCACCGCGCAGATCCACATCAAGCAGGCAGGCGGCAACCTCGACTGCGCCCAGGTGACGTGCGCCATCGTCACCAGGCGCGACCACCTGGGGCTCTCCGACCGCAGCTTCGACGTCTTCATCCCGGCGTCCTGGCAGTAGCTAGCCGAGTGGCGGGTGTTCGCGCACCGAGCAGCGGCGCCGAAACCAGGCGAGGAACCTCGCCGGGTCTCCGCCCTGCAGGAGCGCGGACACCGCGCCCGTCAACGGAAACATCGCCGCGTGCGTGAGCGCCCGCTCGTACAGTTCGGGCCGGGCACGCCTGACCACCGGCCAGCCGTAGTTCGCGAACGCCGCCGCGTCGAGCGCCGGGTCACCGGCACAGGCGAAGTCCCAGTCGATGATCCCGCTGACCTTTCCGTTGTGCCACCGCAGGTTCACCGGTGCCAGGTCGCCGTGCACGAAGCTCCTGGCCGGTGGCAGCTCCGCGCACCGCCGCAGCACCTGCGAAGCCTGCCCGCGCTCGTCCTCGGTCAACAGCGGGAACACGAGCTCGCTGATCGACTCAGCCGCACTCCGGCCGCCGGCGTGCAACAACGGTTCGTCCAGCAGGGCAACGAGTTCATCGCTCAACTCGACGCTCTCGAGCGCGTCGAGCACCTCGCGGACGGCCTCGTCGCTCGCCGTCTCCGACTGCTCGCCGGCCACGTACGAGATGACGACGTGGGCCTCGCCGAGCGGCAGGTCCAGCCTGTCCTCGATGACCTCGGGCACCGCGAACGGCAGCTCCAGCGAGGAGATCAGCCGCAATGCCCGCGCGCGCCGTCGTGCGTCGGGAAGGCTGTGCCGAGGGAACCGCGCCACCCACTCTCCGTGCAGCACAACGGCATCGTTGAACAGGCCACGGGCGACCTCTGTGCCCGGCGTGGCGAGCAGCTCCTCGACGCCCATCAGCTGCCCAGGTAGCGGACCACCGCCAGCACTCGGCGGCTGATGCCCGACGACCCGGAGAGGCCGAGCTTGTCGAAGATCGCGTTGATGTGCTTCTCGGCGGCGCTCTGCGAGATGTGCAACTGGGTGGAGATGCGGGCGTTGGTGAGCCCTTGCGCCATCAGTTCCAGGACCTCCTTCTCTCGCGTTGTCAGGGTTTCGAGCGGGTCTACGTGGGTCGTTCTGGTCAGCAGCCTGCGCACGACCTCGGGGTCGAACGCCGCGCCGCCCGCCGCGACCCTCTCCAGGGCCTCCAGGAACTCGTCCACCTGCGCGACCCTGTCCTTGAGCAGGTAGCCGACCTTGCCGCCGGTGCTGGTGATCAGCTCGGTGGCGTAGCGGTTCTCCAGGTACTGCGACAGCACCAGCACGCTCACCTCCGGCCACCGCTCACGGATCTCGAGCGCGGCCCGCATGCCGTCGTCCTTGTGACCGGGCGGCATCCGGACGTCGGTGACGACGATGTCCGGCCGGTGTTCTTCGGTGGCCTTGAGCAGCTCCGGAGCCGTGCCGACGGCGGCCACGACCTCGTGCCCCTCCTCGGCGAGCAACCGGATCAGGCCCTCGCGCAACAACGTCGAGTCCTCAGCGAGGATCACGCGCACGGCAACCTCGCGGAGATCACGGTGGGACCGCCGACCGGACTGAGCACGTCCAGCGCGCCGTCCACCGCCTTGACCCTCCTGGCGAGCCCGGACAACCCGGACCCGCTGCGGTCCGCGCCACCGACCCCGTCGTCCTGCACCCGGACGGCGACCTCGGACCCGCTCGACCACACGGAGATCTCGACCACCGACGGATCGGCGTGCTTGGCCGCGTTGGTGACCGCCTCGGACGCCACGAAGTAGATCACCGCCTCCAGCGCCTTGCCCGGAGACTCCGTCAGCTCGTTCCTGATGTCGACGCGCACGCTCGCCCGCTCCGCCAACGCCTCCAGTGCCGCGGCCAGACCAGAGTGGTCGAGCACCGAAGGGTAGACACGCGTCGCGACCTCGCGCAGCTCGTCGATCGCCTCGCTCGCGGTGTCGTGCGCCTGCTGCAACAACGCGTGCATGTGCCCTTCGCTCCTCGCGCGCTTCGCCCTGCCGATCAGCATGCCGAGCGCGACCAGACGCTGCTGGACTCCGTCGTGCAGGTCGCGTTCGATGCGCCGCCGCTCGTCGTCGATCGCCTCGATGACCTCGGCCCGGGTGCTCGTCAGCTCGGCGACGCGCTGCCGCAGCAACGTCTGCTGACTGGTCCCGAGCAGCGCCGTGGCGAGCCTTCTCTCCAGCGCCGCCACACCCGCCACACCGACCGTCGTCACGAAGATGACCAACACGCCCGGCACCGTCACCAGCAGGATCAGTCCCAGCGAAACACGGTCGTCCTCCTCGATGAAGCCCCAATCACCTCCTAACAGCCACGCCGTCACCATCGAAACGGCCACGCCATACCAGAACACCAGCATGTAGATCACGCCCGCACCGAGCGCTCCGACCAGCCACCGCACCGCGAGGTAGCGGCGGCATCCCCTACGCGTCAAGGGATTGGTGTGCACGGCCTGGTCGAAGCGCGCGATCCGGCCCAGCTCGTACTCGGTCAGCCGGACCACGCCGACATCCGCGGCGGCGGCCGCGAGCCCGGCCATTCCTGTCACGGACCCGATCATCAGCCCGAGGAGCATCCGGAACCAGCGCCGGACCAGTGAACCAGCACTGAGCTGCCCTTCCTGATGCACATTCGCCACCGTACCGACCCCCAGCCGACCCGGCATTGCGGTTTACCACAGTATTGCCCTGCGGTTTCCCCCACGATTCCCGACGGACAACCTCATGGCCCGCCGCCCTCCCCGTTCCTAGCGTGAATCCCAGCAGACCTCACCACCACCCGAGGGGAAACAATGCTGGCTGAATGGGCCGTCTCGCTGATGGAGTCGCTGGGAGGCGTGGGCGCCGCGGTAGTAGTGGGCCTGGACAACCTCTTCCCGCCGATCCCGAGCGAACTGGTACTCCCGCTAGCAGGCTTCTCCGCCAGCAAGGGCGTGTTCAGCCTGCCCGCAGCACTCTTCTGGACCACCCTGGGTTCAGTGGCCGGCGCCGTCATCGTCTACCTCGCGGGCATGCTCCTGGGCCGCACCAGAACCCGAGCCCTGGTCGCACGCATTCCTCTGGTCCGCGTCACCGATTTCGACAAGACCGAAGCCTGGTTCACCCGCCACGGCACAAAAGCAGTCTTCTTCGGCCGAATGATTCCGCTGTTCCGCAGCTTCATCTCCTTACCCGCAGGCGTAGAGCGCATGAACTTCCCGAAATTCCTGCTGCTCACCACCCTGGGAAGCCTGATCTGGAACACGGCGTTCGTGGTGGCCGGCTACCAGCTGGGCGAGAACTGGCACCGAGTCGAGTCCTACGCGGGCATCTTCCAGAAGCTGGTGATAGCCGCCGTGGCCCTAGCCCTGACCCTGTTCGTGGTCACCCGCCTGCGTCAACCCCGCAAGGCCGACCCGGAGTCGACGGAGGTGTTACCCCGAATCAGCCGCTGACCGCGCCACGCACCAGGTCCAACCGCGCCACCTTGTGCCGGTGCTGGCTCGTGTCGTGAGGCCGTCGGCCCGGTGGGCGCTGCGTGCTGGTCGAGTCAGGCGATGGCCTTGCCGTGCAACGGGTTCGGCCGCGTAAACGTGTGTTCGGCGCCAACCCGCGTGTGTCCCAGCGGGCTTCGCGTGTCGGTCGGGTCAGGCGATGACCTTGCCGCGCAGGATGATTCGGCTCGGCCGCGTCAGCACCGACGGGTCCTGCACCGGGTCCGCGTCGTAGGCGACCACGTCGGCGTACCCACCGTCGGTCAGGCCCGGCAGGCCGAGCCACTCCCGCGCGGTCCACGAGCCGGCGCCGATGGCCGCCTCCACCGGCATCCCGGCCTTGATGAGCCAGGCGATCTCGCCCGCGACTTCGCCGCACGGCTTGTTGTCGGTGCCCGCCAGCACCGTCACGCCTGCCTCGTGCGCGGCGCGGACGGTCGGGAACGCGTGCTCCCAGCCGGTGAGGAGCCAGTCGCGCACGCGGGGGTCGACGGTGTCGGGGATGTCGGCGCTGATCTTGGCGAACGTCGTGAAGGTCGGGACCAGGGCGGTGCCCTGGGCGGCCATCTGAGGAAGGAGTGAGTGGTCCAGGTGCATTCCGTGTTCGAGGCTGTCCGCGCCTGCCAGCACGGCGTTGCGGCAGCCGGCTTCGGTTTGGCAGTGCACGGCTACGCGGGCGCCGATGGCGTGCACTGCGGTGACGACGGCGGTCAGGACGTCCAGCGAGACTGGGGGATCGTCCGGCATCCAGTCGCCGATCACCTTGCACCAGCCCGTGGAGGCCTCCTCGACGGCGGCGGTGACCAGGTCTGCCTCGGTCACGCGGCGGCCGTAGTCGGGGAAGAAGCGGCCTGGGGTGGCGAGCCACGCTCCGGCTCGCACCAGGTGGGGGAGGTCCGGGTCGTCCGGGCGGTCGCGGATCGGGTCGGGCGAGCCCGGGGAGCGGACGGTCAGCACGCCGGCCGCGAGGTGGTCGAGCATGTGGCGGCGGAACTGGGTGTGCGAGTAGGTGTCGCCGGGCTGTTCCATGCCCGCGTGCGAGTGCACGTCCACGAGGCCGGGCAGCAGCCACAGGCCAGGGTCCTGAGTGGACGGTTCGGTGTGCAGGCGGTCGCCGGACACGACGAACGAGACCTGTTCGCGCGAAGGCAGAACCGTGCCCGAGATGCGCACCCCCATGAAGACGACGGTACCCCAGGCCGGGGGAGTGGCCTGGGGTACCGGGGTGGAGCTGGATCAGACGTCGTAGCGGTCCGCGTTCATGACCTTGGTCCACGCCGCGACGAAGTCCGTGACGAACTTCGAGGAGGCGTCGTCACTCGCGTAGACCTCGGCGACGGCGCGGAGCTCGGAGTTGGAGCCGAACACCAGGTCGTTGCGGGTCGCGGTCCAGCGGACGGCACCGCTGGCGCGGTCGCGGCCCTCGAAGTTCTCCTGGTCCTCGGTGACCGACTTCCACTCCGTCTCCATGTCGAGGAGGTTCACGAAGAAGTCGTTGGTCAGGGTCTCCGGCTTGGCCGTGAGGACGCCCGCCGTCGAACCGCCGTGGTTGGCGCCCAGCACGCGCAGGCCGCCGACCAGCACGGTCAGCTCCGGAGCGGAGAGGCCGAGCAGGTTCGCCTTGTCGACGAGCAGGTACTCCGAGGGGAGCGGGTGGCCCTTGCCGCGGTAGTTGCGGAAGCCGTCGATCGTCGGCTCCAGGACGGCGAACGACTCGGCGTCCGTCTGCTCCTGGGTGGCGTCGGCGCGGCCCGCGAGGAACGGCACCTCGACGTCGTGGCCCGCGGCCTTGGCGGCCTGCTCGATCGCCGCGGCGCCGCCGAGGACGATCAGGTCGGCCAGCGAGACCTTCTTGCCGCCGGACTGCGCGGAGTTGAAGGCCTCCTGCACGCCTTCCAGCGTGCGCAGGACCTGGGCGAGCTGGTCGGGCTCGTTGACCTCCCAGCCGCGCTGCGGCTCGAGGCGGATGCGCGCACCGTTGGCGCCACCGCGCTTGTCGCTCTGGCGGAACGACGAGGCCGAGGCCCACGCGGTCTTGACGAGCTGCGAGACCGAGAGGCCGGTCTCGAGGATCTTGGCCTTGAGCGACGCCACGTCGTCAGCGGAGACGACCTCGTGGTCGACGACCGGCAGACGGTCCTGCCAGATCAGCTCCTCCTGCGGCACCTGCGCGCCGAGGTAGCGCTGGATCGGGCCCATGTCGCGGTGCGTCAGCTTGAACCACGCGCGAGCGAACGCGTCGGAGAACGCCGCGTGGTCCTCGGCGAAGCGGCGCGAGATCGGCTCGTAGACCGGGTCGATGCGCAGCGCGAGGTCGGTCGTCAGCATCTCCGGCGCGCGGTTCAGCGTGCCGTCCTCGGGGTCGGGCACGGTGTTGGCGCCCGCGCCGTCCTTCGGCTTCCACTGGTGCGCGCCCGCCGGGGACTTGGTGAGCTCCCACTCGAACTCGAACAGGTTCTTGAAGAACAGGTTCGTCCACTTGGTGGGCTGCTGCGTCCAGGTCACCTCCAGGCCGGAGGTGATGGCGTCGCGGCCCTTGCCGGAGCCGTGCGTGCTGATCCAGCCGAAGCCCTGCGCGTCGATCGTGGCGCCCTCGGGCTCCGCGCCGACCAGGTCCGGGTCACCGGCGCCGTGCGCCTTGCCGAAGGTGTGGCCACCGGCGATGAGAGCGACGGTCTCCTCGTCGTTCATGCCCATGCGGCCGAACGTCTCGCGGATGTCGCGAGCGGCGGCGAGCGGGTCCGGGGTGCCGTTGGGGCCCTCGGGGTTGACGTAGATCAGACCCATCTGGACGGCCGCGAGCGGCGACTCGAGGTCGCGCTCACCGCTGTAGCGGGCGTCGCCGCCGAGCCACGTGGTCTCCGGGCCCCAGTAGACGTCCTCGTCCGGCTCCCACACGTCCGCGCGGCCACCGGCGAAGCCGAAGGTCTCGAAGCCCATGGTCTCCAGGGCGCGGTTGCCCGTGAAGATCATCAGGTCGGCCCAGGAGACGTTGCGGCCCCACTTCTTCTTGACCGGCCACAGCAGACGGCGGGCCTTGTCCAGGTTGCCGTTGTCCGGCCAGCTGTTGAGCGGGGCGAAGCGCTGCATGCCCGCGCCGGCACCACCGCGGCCGTCGTGGGTGCGGTACGTGCCCGCACTGTGCCACGCCATGCGGATCATGAACGGGCCGTAGTGGCCGAAGTCGGCGGGCCACCAGTCCTTCGACTCGGTCAGGACGGCGTCGACGTCGCGCGCCAGCTCGTCCAGGTCGACGGTCTGGAACGCCTGGCCGTAGTCGAACTCGCCACCGAACGGGTCGGCCTGGACGGGGTGCTTGCGGAGGATCCGGAGGTTGAGCTGGTTGGGCCACCAGTCTCGGTTGCTGCCGCCCTCGCTGGGGTGGCTGATGCGACCATGCGCGACCGGGCAGCCGCCGGCCTCCTCCACGTTCAGATCGGCCAGCTTGGCGTCAGTGCTGTCGGACACGGGAATCCTTCCGGGTGTTCAGGAACTTTTCGCGGCGGTCGTGCACTCGGGGCAGGAGCCCCAGTAGATGACCTCGGCCTCGTCGATGACGAACCCGTGGTCGTCGGATGCGTCCAGGCATGGCGCGTGGCCGACCGCGCAGTCGACGTCGGCGATGGCGCCGCAGGATCTGCAGACGACGTGGTGGTGGTTGTCCCCGACGCGCGCCTCGTAGCGGGCGACCGAGCCCTGGGGTTCGATCTTTCGCAGGAGGCCGGCTCCGGTCAGCGCGCGGAGCACGTCGTACACGGCCTGGTGGGAGACCGCGCCGAGGTTCTGACGCACGACACCGATGATCGAGTCCGTGTCGGCGTGCGGGTGGGCGTGCACCGCGGACAGCACAGCTATCCGCGGAGCCGTCACCCGAAGCGACGCTCCACGCAACAAGCGCTCGAAATCGGAAGCCGTGGGCACGGCAGCCACCCTGCCGTCTTTTCTGGATTGAGTCAAGTTAACGAACGATGCAATTCACTCGAAGTGGTCATCTCCGCACAGTGGACACGGCGTGGGCGAGGCGCCGGACTCCTTCTGCGAGCACGTGTTCCGGTGCGCCGCCGTAGGTCAAACGAAGAAAACTGCCCGGCGGTTCAGCGGCGAACCACGACCGTCCCGGAACGACGACGACATCGCGTGCCGCCGCGGCCGCCGTCAGCTCCAGATCGTCCACACCGTCGGGGAGGGTTGCCCACAGGTGCAGGCCGCCGGACGACCTGGCGATCTCGAACTCGGGCAGGTGCTCGGCGACCGCGCGCGTCAGAGCGTCCCGCCTGGTCCTCAACGACTGCTGGAGCGTGCGCAGGTGCCGCCGCCAGACGGGGGAGGTCACGAAGTCGATCGCCGCCTCCTGCAACGGCCCGGCGACGTACAGGTCCTGTCGGGACCGGGTGTTCTTGAGTCTCGTGCCCGCAGGGCCGCGGGCACCGATCGCGGCGACGCGCAGACCGGGCGCGGCGACCTTGGTGAGCGAGCGGACGTAGACGACGTGGCCGTCGGTGTCCTGCGAAACGAGCGTCGGCGGGGCGGTGCCGTCGATCGTGAAGCCGCGCGCCCAGTCGTCCTCGACGAGGAACGCGCCTGCCCGGCGGACGATCCGCATGACCTCCGTGCGGCGTTCGTCGGACAGCACGGCGCCGTGCGGGTTCGCGTGCAACGGCTGGCAGTAGAAGACCTTCGCGCCGGTGCGTTCGAACGCGGCCTGGAGCAGGTCGGGGCGGACACCGTCCTGGTCCGCGGGCACGGGGACGACCTTGAGCCCCGCGTCGCGGGCGGCCGCGATCGCGCCGAGGTAGGTGGGTGACTCGACGAGCACGGCGTCACCGCGCTCGCCGAGACCGCGGAACACGGTCGCGAGTGCTTCCTGGGCACCCGCGCAGACGGTGATGTCGCCTGCCCTGAGTTCGCCGCCCGCCTCCTTGGCGAACCACGCGCGCAGCTCCTCCTTGCCCTCGACCGGCACGCGGCCCCAGCTCGCCGGGCGGCGTGCCGCACGGCTGAGCGCGGCGCCGAGCGCGTCGGTCGGCTGCAGGTCGGGGTCGAGGTAGCCGCTGGTCAGCGGGATGGCCTCGGGTTTGGGCACCGCGACGAGGTTCGCCACGAGGTCCTCACCGGGCCTGCCCTCGCCAAGCGCGACGGCCTGCCACGAGAGGTCGTGGCTCGCCGTCGTGGCGCGCTGGGCGACGTAGCTGCCCCGGCCGGGCCGCACCTCGACGAGACCTTCCGCGGCGACGCGCTGGATGGCCTGCTGGACCGTCGCGGGCGAGGCGCGGTGCCGTGCCATCAGGTCGCGCACCGAGGGCATGCGGTCGCCGGCGCGACCGGCACGTGCCGTTGCTCTCAGGTCCTCGATAACGCGGACGGCTGCGTTATCCTCATTCATGAGAGCCAAGAGTAACGTTATCGTGCCAGCGGGGGTAACACTCGGCGCGCTCGGCGTGCTGGGGTTCAGCTTCTCCCTGCCGGCGACCCGGCTGGCCGTGGCAGGTCTGGACGCGTGGTTCGTCGCGTTCGGACGCGCGTTCGTCGCCGGCCTGCTGGCGATCGGCTACCTGGCGTTATCGCGCGCACCGCTGCCGTCGGCAGCACAGGTCCGCCGTCTGCTCATCGTCGCGCTCGGCATCGTGATCGGGTTCCCGCTCTTCACGTCGCTGGCTCTCACCACGCAGACCTCGGCCCACGGCGCCGTCGTGATCGCCGTGCTGCCGATGTCCACGGCGATCTGGGCCGTGGCGCGGGCGGGGGAACGCCCGCCTCTCGCGTTCTGGCTCGCCAGCGGCGCCGGACTGCTCGCGGTGCTGGCGTTCGTGGCCACCGGTGGCGGTTTCTCCGGCTCGCTGAGCCTCGCCGACGCGTACCTGCTGATCGCCGTTGTGCTGTGCGGCCTGGGTTACGCAGAGGGCGGCGCGCTCTCCCGTGAGCTGGGTGGCGCGCGCACCGTCTGCTGGGCGCTGGTCGTCTCGCTGCCGGTGACCATCCCGGTCTCCTTGTACACAGCGGACTTCTCGCGCGCCGACACCGTCGTGTGGCTCAGTTTCGCTTACGTGGCACTGATCTCGATGTTCCTGGGCTTCTTCGCCTGGTACGCGGGCCTGGCCGCGGGTGGAGTCGCCAAGATCGGCCAGATCCAGCTGGCCCAACCCGTCCTGACGCTGGTGTGGTCGGCATTGGTGCTCGGCGAACCGGTCGGCTGGCCCGCTCTCGCTACCGCAGCGGTCGTGCTCGTCTGCGTCGTGCTGACGCAGCGCAGCCGCGTGCCTAGCGGTGGTACGCCTCGAAGTACGCCCGAGATCGTGCGAGCGCCACGGCCATGAGCTTGATCGTGTCGGCCTTCGAGATCCCGAGGTTGATGATGAAGTGCACGGTCACGTTGTTGGTGTCGCGGCAGACCATCCCGGTGTTCAGCGAGTGATCGAGGAAGTCGCGCAGCCAGAAGCACTCCCGGACGGTGCTCGGCTTCCGTCCGGTGTACTCCTCCAGGATGTCCTTCTCCTCGGCGAACGCCTTCAGGCTGTCGTACAAGGGTGTTGCGTCTGAGCGGTCCGTCCTGGTCGCGGCCACCATGCCCTTTCCCGAGTCGATGTCCTCGATGTGGGAACGGCAGTCCCGCGCCTCGTGCTCGTCGTCGTAGCCTTCCTGGTGCCGGAACTCCCGGCCCATCAAGGCGTGCACGACGGGCCAGTCCATCACCTCACACGCGAGAATGGCGTTGTGCGGCAAGCCGTCCCTGCCCTTGGGGAGGTTCGCGACCTCCTGCGGCTTCAGCGTGATCTGCGCCGGGGCGATGATCTCGGGCAACTCGGGGTCGGGCGGCCCGACGGCGATCGTGCCGCACGCGGTCGTCGTCACGGCGAGCAGCGCGCACGTGAGCAAACGAATGTTCATGGCCTGCTCCGTTCGAGATCAGCGCCGGGCGAGGCCGGAGAGCTTCATGTTCGGTGCCTGTCCGCAGGTGTACTGGCCGTTCTGCATGATGAACGGGTCGCCGGCGCGCTCCGCGTCGCCCGCGTCCAGGTAGATGCGCTTCAACGTCGCCAGCTGGGTGGGCTGGTCGGCGGCGAGGAAGTCGCGGCAGGTGTGGTTGCCGGTGAGCACCGAAGAGGTGCCGGGGGTGCTCGGCTCGTCGGTGCCCAGGTTGTTGATCACCGTCTTGCCGACCAGGAACAGGGCCACGACCGCCACACCGGCGACGAGGATGCCGCCGTAGTTGGTCTTCTTGTGCTGGGTGTGCCTGCTCTGGTCGACGTCGCGACCGGCGATCACGCCGTTGCCCGACGCGGTGATCGACCCGCCGGCCGAGATCGTGGTGCCGGTGGTGGCGAGCTGGGCGGTGACCGAGCGGCGGAAGGCGGGGTCGTCGTCGAGCAGCTCGATGACGCGGTCGAGCAGGGTCGTGCGGTTCACGCCGACGATCTGCACGTGGTGCTGCACGAGGATGCGGTGCAGCGCCTGGGCTCGCTTCTCGTCCTCTGGGGAGAGGTAGCCGAGCGGGAGCTGGCCGACGAGGTCGACGACCGTGAACGCGGTGTCCTTGTTCACAGGCCCGCCGCCAGGGCGAGGCAGTAGACCGCGTCATCGGGTTCGTGCTTGAGCTCGATGCCACCGAACGACCGGCCGTTCGGGCAGCTCTGCTCGTAGTCGAGCACGGCGGTGATCTTGTACACCGGGTTCGTGAACGATCCCGGGTCGATCCCCTTCTTGGTGGGGCAGTCGGTGCTGGTGATGTCGGTGCCGCCCAGGGACGTGCGGGTGTGCACGCACTCGCCGACCTTGTGCTTGGTGTCCAGCAGGCCACAGCCAGACGCGGTCAGGGTGATGACGAAACCCAGTGCCAGCAGCCTTCTCATTGGTTGTCCTCTCGTCTGAGCCACCGAGGATCGCGGTGGCTTTCCGTCGTGATCACGTCGCGTCCGGCGAGAACGCCGTTCTCGACCTTGATGTCCCCGCCCGCGCTGATGCGGGCGCCGTTGTGCTGTGCCACCGCGGGTTCGGGCGACACGGGTGGTGGTGCGGCCGGTGCGGGCGTCGCGGCTCCTGGCACGTGCAGCCATGCCCGCACGCTGGTCTCCTTCACTCGCACCTCGACGGGGTGGAACGCGCGGCCGGCCATTCCCGGGTAGTCGTGGCGCACCGTGCTCTCGTACAAGGAGTCCGACACCATGACGACGCAGCGCGCGGTCGACCCGGCCAGTGCGTCGCGCAACTCGCGCGAGTCGAGCAGCCGGAACGGCAGGATGACGTCCGATCCGGCGAAACCCTTGGCATCGCGGTGGATCTCGCCACCGTGTGCGGCGATGCGCACCTCCAGGCCGGTCCCGTCGGCGTTGACGGGGGCGTTGGAGATGCGGTGCACCAGTTCGGTGAGGACGGAGCCCAGGACGGTCGTCTTCGGCACCGATGCCGGCACGACGACGAGGATTCCGTCGCCGCGATCCTCGTGTGCGCAGTCCTCCCAGCGCACACCGCCGTGATCGAACGACTCGGCCACGATGCGGTACAGCGTCTCCCGAGTGGACAGCATCGTCTCGTTGCGCTGACCGCTGAAGGACCGGACGTCGAACGTGAGCACCAAGCCGGGAAGGGGATCCATGCCGGTTACTGCAACATCCCGCCCGACTGGGTGGCGCGACTTCTGCGTCACGTGCGGCACTGGGGCCACCAACCGTTATGTCGCGCGGAGAGCCGCGAGATCGTGCACCACGACCACACCGCGGCGATCGGTCGAGATGAGACGTCGGCTGCGCAACGTGCGCAACGCCCGCACGACCGATTCCCTCGAGAGTCGCAGCTGTTCGGCGAACGCCGACTGGGAGCCGATCGGGATCCGCAGCAGCCCGTGCTCGTCGCCCCGCACCTGCCCGGCCAGGTGCACCAGTGAGTCGACGACGCGCGTGAACGCGTCGTTCGCCTGGTTCTGCAGGAGTCGGTCTGCCTCCTGCAGCCGTTCGGACACCACGGCACACAACGCCAGCACCGCGTGCGGGAACCGCGCGAAGAGGCCCTCGAGTTCCTGCTTGCCGAGCAGGATCGCCCTGACGTTCGTGTCCGCGAGGACGGCGCCTGGCCGCGCGCTCGCGTCGATCACCGCCTGCTCGCCGACGATGTCGCCCGCCCAGCGCATCCCGACGACCTTCCGCTCGTCGTCGACGATGCGCACCCGTCCGCTGTAGATAACGGCGGCCCACTTGCTCCGGTCGCCGGCGGAGATCAGCTCGGAGCCCTTGGCGAAGTACCGGAATTGCGCGTTCGCCGCGAACGCCGTTCTTTCCACTTCGGTGAGGCGGTGCCAGAAACTGCCGTCGCGATGTTCCCGGGTCACCGAGGTGACGACTTGGGTGGCTGTCATGTTCGGTCCTGATCGTTCGGTGAGTGCGGCAATCCCAGTCATCGCTCGGATCAGGCGATGTGTGACGCAGTTGCTCCTGTCGTGTGAACACCCGTATGTTTTCGTTGCGTTTCGGTGATGGCCAACGATGTGCATGCGGGTTTGCCCGCTGGCGAAGGAAGTGGACATTTGCGCACTCCCGAATTGGACATCGTCACGAGAGAACAGCGCGCGGACAGCTTCTGGTGCCGGCTCACCCAGCCGGAACGCACGATGATCGCGTCGGCCGGCAAGGAGGTGTTGATCGACCGGAAGCAGGCGGTGATCAAGGCGGCTGCCCGCAGATCGGAGGTGATGGTCCTGCTCAGCGGCAGGGTGCGCGTCATGAGCGAGGACGGCGAACGGGTCATCGCCGTGCGGGGATCAGGTGACATCATCGGCGAACTGGCATTTTTGGACAAAGGCGTCAGGTCTGCCACCGTCATGGCGGCGACGAAGGTGCGCGCTCTTGTTTTGACGCGGGAGAAGTTCGACGACGTCATCTCGGTGCGTCCCGGTGTGCTACGTCTTCTCAGTGCGGTCGTGTCGACCCGATTGCGCGAATCCGATGCCAACCTGCTCGAACGCGGTGGCGGTGCGGCAGCCAAGGTGACGCGATTTCTGTTCGAGCACGCGACGGTCCATCCGGTCGTCTACATCGGATCGCAGGCGGAACTGGCCAAAGAACTGGAAATCTCGCGTTCGTCGGTAGGTCGCGCATTGGCACAACTGAAGCGGAATAATCTCGTCTCCGTAGACAGGTCACGCATCTCGATCCGCGATCTGGGTGAGCTGGGGAAGCAGGTCGTGCCATAACGAAAACCGACGTGAGTGCCGCACGTGACGCACTGCGGCCAGTCGGCGCCCGTCTCCGGTGGTGGAGTGGCGGGGACTGTCGACCAGAGGGAGACGAACGTGCAGCCACAGTCCGGAATGCCCCCGCGTGACGAGGAGTCCGGTGCGGGGATCTCCGCAGGCGGTTCGATCAACGCGAGCGGGAACGGCACCATCGCGGGACGCGACGTCCGCAACAGCCACAACAAGAAGGTCAACTTCGGCGGGATCCTGGTGGCCGCTGTCGCGATCGTCGCCCTGTTCTTCGCCGGCAAGGCTGTGATCGTCAACATGACCGGGGACAGCGGTGCCGCCGACAGCACCGAGGTGACCTCGAAAGCGGTCGGGACCTGGACCGCGTCGGACGGCACCGGCACGAAGACGTTCGGTGGCAACGGCGCGCAGTGCGACGGCTTCTACTACCACCAGGGCAAGCCGCTCGACATCGGCGGGCCGATGAGCTGCACGCTGTCCTCCGCGCCGGACGCGCAGAACCGCTACTCGCTGATGGTGAAGCAGGGGCCGAACCAGGCGACCTTCAAGATCGAGTTCGACCAGGCGGACCACGCGGTGGTCTACGGCTCGAACGGCGCGAAGCTGTACGAGCTCACCAAGTTCTGAGTCCACGCCCCGCACCGCCGAAAATTGTCAGACCCTCCTGCCATCCTCGACCCATGCCGATCGAAGTCGCGAGCAAGCGTCGCAAGGTGAAGCGCCCGGACGCGGTGGTCATCGACGTGACCTCCCGCGGCCCCGACCCGTGGGTGCGCTTCAGCCCGTTCTACCCGCACGGCCAGATCCCGGTGCCGCTGTCGCCGGGCGTGACGAGCGAGTCCGTCGAAGGTCTCTGGCAGGCGCTGAAGGTCTTCGAGGGAGCCGACGTCGACCCGTCGAAGCTCGCCGTCACCTCCATGAAGGGGTTGAAGCGCACGGTCCGCCGGTTCGGGTCGGTGCGCGGCCACCGCGCGGGGCTGGAGGGCGAGCGGCTGCTCGACTACCGGACGGCCCGGCAGGAGATCTACTTACCGGCGTACCGCTGGGTGCTGGAGCAGAGGTTGCGGGCCGAGGTGGAGCAGTTGCGCGAGTTGGCGGAGACCGCCGACGTCGTGCTGCTCGACTACACGACCAACGGTGACGTCGAGGACCTCAGCACGCCGTTGTCGCACGCCGCCTTGGTCGCCGATCACGTGAGGAGGATTGCCGCTCACACGTCCTGAAAGCCGGATTTATACTTTCTGCCTTCGGCTTTGGGGGTCGGTAGTGGCGACGACGAACAAACAGCTCTTCAAGATCGTGGACGGGCTCGCCGAGGCGACTCGGTCCTCCGGGCAGCAGCACGACACGTTCCGCGTGCGCGGCAAGGTGTTCGGGTACTACTGGCCGCGCACGCAGACGGTCGGGCTGAAGCAGACGCTGTCCGAGCAGTTGGCTCTGGTGGCGGAACGGCCCGACGTGTTCGAGGTGCAGTTCACGGCCGGCGGGTTCGGGTGGGTCGTGGTGTACCTCGAGGGTGTCGAGGCCGACGAGGTGAACGAGCTCGTGTTCGAGGCGTGGCGGTTGTCGGCGCCCGAGGAACTTGTTGCCGCGGTGCCGGATCTCGCGCGATGAGGCGGGTCAAGTTCGAGGTGCCCGCGGACGACCTGGAGCGGGCCACGGCGTTCTACCGCGAGGTGTTCGGGTGGTCGGCGCAGCGGTTGCCGTTCGACTACGTGCTGGTCAACGCCAGCGGTGAGGCTGTCGACGTCGAGGACGCCGATGGTGGGATCTCGCCGCGCACCGAGTTCGTGCGCGGGCCCGTGCTGATCATCGACGTGGACAGCGTCGACGACACGGCGCGCAAGGTCGTGGCTGCCGGTGGTGAGTTGCTCAACGACAAGGAGCAGGTGGGGGAGTTCGGGTTCTCGCAGTACGTCAAGGACAGCGAGGGCTCCGTGCTCTGCCTGTGGGAGTCACCAGAGTCCTGAGTGGACTCAGCGGAAGAGGATTCGGGTCAGTTCGGTGTCGGTGGCGCGGCCTTCGTCGTAGGCGCCTTCGCCCTTGAGGTTGTTCATGATGGCCAACGTGTAGCGGGCGTCGGTGCCCACGAAGCCGACCGAGTTCATCACCCAGCCGCCGTCTTCCTCCGACCAGCCGTTCTTCGCGCCGGCGTCCGGGCCCCAGACGCCCCACTGCTGTTCGGGGCCCACCTGGCGCATCTGGCCGGTGATGTAGTCGCGGTCGTCGGCGGGGACCTGGTCGAGGACGTAGTTGATCAGGCGGTCCAGGTCGTTGGCCGTGCACTTCTCGAAGCCCCAGTAGGGGAACGCCGAGGAGTAGCCGCGCTGGGGGACCAGTTCGGTCATGCCGTACTTGCCGAACGCCGCGTTGAAGGTGGCGCCGCCGTAGCGCTTCCACAGGGTGTCGGCCGCGTTGTCGTCCGAGCTGTGCAGCATGGCGGTCATCAGGCGGCGGTCCTCGCTGCTGAGCTTGATGACGCCGTTGCGGTGGCGTTCCAGCAGGTTCACGACCATGGCGAGCTTGATGGTGGAGGCGGTCCACGTCATGTCGCCGGCGTGGGAGTTGCGCCAGATCGCGCCCGTCTTGCGGTCGCGCAGCACGAAGCCGACCGATCCTGGCCTGGTCTCGGCGTAGTCCTGGGCCGCCTTCAGCTTCTTCTGGAAGTCGCACTCGAAGCCACTGTCGGGCAGCGGGCAGACCTCGGGCGTCGCGACCAGGGGCGCTGCGGCCGGGGTGTGCGACGGGGGCTGCGTGCGCGCGACGGCGGGTGGTTCCGCCGTCACTGCGTGGCCGCAGGCCGTGAGGGCAAGCGCGCACGCAACAAGGATCGGACGGAGCATGCGCCGCACGCTAATGGGTCCGATCGGAGGTAGTCGACCGCCATCCGGACGCGTCG
This sequence comes from Lentzea sp. JNUCC 0626, assembly GCF_043632865.1. Classification (NCBI taxonomy): domain Bacteria; kingdom Bacillati; phylum Actinomycetota; class Actinomycetes; order Pseudonocardiales; family Pseudonocardiaceae; genus Lentzea; species Lentzea sp. JNUCC 0626. The sequence continues at coordinate 5,938,459 of NZ_CP171635.1, read as the reverse complement.
ATCATCAAGCGGGCGAGTCAAAGATGTTTGACACGGTGTCCAAGTAGCTTTACCTTGGTCGTGTCAGGTTTCTTTGACATCAGGAGCGGGACCATGGCGTTCGAGGAAAAGCGGGCGTGGGCCCTGGCGGTCATCTCCCTGGTCGGTTATGGCGTGTACGTCGTGCTTGTCCTGAACGGCAGACCGGACGGACCGTTGAGTGACGCGCCTTACATCGGCGCGATGCTGTGGACGATCGGGTTCGGCATCGTCGCGGGCATCGTGTCGGGCATCTGGTTCGGCATCGCCTCCCGCAACGACGGGTTGCAGGCCGACGAACGAGACCAGGAGATCGCCCGGTTCGGCGACCACGTCGGGCAGTCGTTCGTCGTCATCGGCGGCATCTCGGCGATGGCCCTCGCGATGGTCGAAGCGCCCTACTTCTGGATCGCCAACGTCCTCTACCTGTGCTTCGTGCTGTCCGCGGTGCTCGGATCGATGGCGAAGCTCGCGCTCTACCGGCGGGGAATGCTGTGAAGCCCACGAAAGTCACGAACTCCATCCGCGCGCTGCGGTTCGCGCACGACGAGATGAAGCAGGCCGACCTCGCCTCGGCCATCGGCGTGACGCGGCAGACGTTGATCGCCATCGAGCAGGGCAAGTACTCGCCCTCGCTGGAGGTGGCCTTCAAGATCGCGCGCGTGTTCAAGGTGTCGCTCGAAGACGTGTTCCAGTACCCGGAGGAGGAAGAGCTGTGAAGGCTGTCGTGCAACGAAGATACGGATCGGCGGTGCTCGGTGACCTCGATGTGCCTGTGCCTGGGAAGGGCGAGGTTCTGCTGGAGGTGCGGGCGGCGGGCGTCGACATGGGCGTCTGGCACATCCTCACCGGCAGGCCGTACCTGTTGCGGATCCTCGGGTTCGGCTTCCGCGCACCGAAGGCGATCGTGCCGGGACGCGACGTCGCCGGTGTCGTGACGGAGGTCGGGCCGGGCGTGACGGAGTTCCACCTCGGCGACGAGGTGTTCGGCACGTGCGAGGGGTCGTTCGCCGAACACGCCGTCGCTCCGGTCACGAGGCTCGCCCGCAAGCCGCACAACGTCTCGTTCTCCGAGGCCGCGGCGGTACCGATCTCCGGCGGAACGGCACTCCAGGGACTGCGTGAAGTCAAGGCGGGGCAACGGGTTCTGGTGCTCGGCGCGGGCGGGGGAGTCGGTTCGTACGGCGTGCAGATCGCGAAGGCGATGGGTGCGCACGTAACGGCCGTGTGCAGCACACGCAAGGTCGAACTGGCCAGGCAACTAGGTGCGGACGAGGTCTTCGACTACACGGTCGCCGACTTCAGCGGCACCTACGACCTGATCCTCGACTGCGGCGGCGCCAGGCCGTTCGGCAGGTTGCGCAAGGCGACCAACGACCGCGGCCGGATCGTGCTCGTGGGCGCGGAGACCGGTGGGAAGATCACCGGCGGCTTCCACAAGATGATGGCCGCGCCCGTCCTGAACCTGTTCTCCTCCAAGAAGCTCGTCCCGCTGATGTCGGCGGAACGCGGTGACATCTTCGACGAGCTGCGCGTCCTCGTCGAGAACGGTGACGTCAAACCCGCCGTGGACAAGGTCTTCCCGCTGTCCGAAGCGCTGAACGCGGTGGACCACGTCTACTCGCGACGGTCGGTCGGCAAGACGGTCGTCGCGATCTGACCACCGATCACCACGGTCCCCACGTGGTGCAACGCCGTGATGTCCCGCATGGGATCTCCTTGCACGGCAATCACATCCGCGTCCCAGCCGGGGCGCAGCATCCCCTTGCTCACCCCCAACGCCCGCGCCGCCTGACTCGTGGCGCTCGCGAGCACCGCCGCGTTGGGCATGCCGGCGTCGACCATGTTGCCGAGGGCGTGAGCGGAGATCCCGTGCGCCTTGCCAGGGCCGATGCCGCCGTCGGTCCCGGAGACGGTGCGCACGCCGTGGTCGTACATCCGGCCGACCGCGGCGATCTTCGCGGCGATGCTCATCCCGACGCGTTCGAACGCCTCCCTGATGTGGGGAGGCGGGGCGAGGGTCGCACCGAGCGTGTGGCAGACGGCGATGTCGGCCTCCGCCAGCGCGTCCATCAGTTCGACGGGGATCACCATGGCCCCGCCGGACAGGCACGTGCAGTGCTCGATGCCGTCGACGCCCGCGGCCACGGCGTGCTGCACGGCCGTGAGGCTGTGGGCGTGGGCGGTCACCGGGAGGCCGAGCGAGTGGGCCTCCTCGACCACCACGCGCAGTTCGTGCTCGGTGAACTGGCAGTCGTCGACGATCGTGCCGGGGGTGGCGAACCCGCCGCTGGCCATGATCTTGACGACGTCGACCCGGTGCTCCGCGCGCTCGCGCACGGCACGGCGGAGCGCCTCGTCGCCGTCGGCCTCCCCGCCCATCGACCAGCAGTGGCCGCGCGGGCTCGTGATGGGAGGCCCGGAGGCGAGGACGCGCTGCCGGTGGCGGTCGCGCTGGTCCGTCACGGCCCACGAGCGGTCACCGAGGTCGCGCACGGTGGTGACGCCTGCCCGGAGGTGGCGGGCGAGGCCGTCGGCGATCACGTCGTCCAGGTGTTCGGGCGTGAACGACGGCAACCGGTCGAGGGCGTCGACGCTGTTGTCCCCGCACAGGTGGACGTGGGTGTCGATCAGTCCCGGTAGGACGGTGGCGGTGCCGAGGTCGACCACCTCGGCACCGGCGACGTCGGGATGACCCTGCTCGACGGCCTTGATCTTCCCGCCCTCGGTGACGACCGTGACGGGACCGGCGATCGACCGCTCACCGTCGAACGCACGCGCAGCACGCAGCGCCAGCATCGGCACATTCTGTGCTTCGCGTGCCGGATAATCAACGGTCAGCGGCGTGCGGCAGGGTGAAGGAGTCGACCTGCGGCAGGTCGTGCCCGAGCCGGTCGCGCTTGGCCGTCAGATACGCGATGTTGTGCTGGTTCGGCGTCATCAACGACGGCACGCGCGCTGTCACCGGAATGCCGTTGGACTCCAAAGCCGCGATCTTGTCGGGGTTGTTGGACATCAGCCGTACGGACTGCACGCGCAGATGCTTCAGCACGCGCGCTGCAGGCGTGTAGTCACGCACGTCGACGGGCAGGCCGAGCGAGGTCGCCGAGTCCAACGTGTCCAGTCCCTCGTCCTGGAGCACGTGCGTCCGGATTTTCGCCACCAGCCCGATGCCACGGCCTTCGTGCCCGCGCAGGTACACGAGGATTCCGCTGCCCTCACGCACGATGGTGTTCAACGCCGCGTCGAGCTGCTCGCCGCACTCGCACCGCATCGCTCCGAAGATGTCACCGGTCATGCACTCGGAGTGAATGCGCACGAGGACGTTCTCGCGCAGCTTCGTCTTGCCGTACACCAAAGCCATGTGTTCGCTGCCGTCCGCGCGGAACGCCACTGCGCGGAAAGTGCCACGGCGGGTCACCAGGTCGGACTCCGCCACGTCTTCGTCACTGAAGGCCTGTTCGAACATCTACGGTCCCCTTGTCACCTGGCGCCTTCCGAACGTGCAGCTACGCTCGGATGGAGGTCGCACCGTAACCCGACCGCACAGCGGAGGTCATCCTGTTCAGCATCACCGTCCGCGATCACGTGATGATCGCGCACAGTTTCCGCGGCGAGGTCTTCGGTCCAGCACAACGTCTGCATGGAGCAACGTTCCTGGTGGACGCAACGTTCAAACGGACTGAGCTCGATTCGGACAACATCGTCGTCGACATCGGACTCGCCACCCAGGAGCTGAACAAGGTCCTGGCCGTCTTCAACTACCGCAACCTGGACGAAGAGTCCCAGTTCGCGGGCATCAACACGTCCACGGAATGGCTCGCGAAGCACATCGCCGACCAGCTGGCGGACAAGATCGCCGAAGGTGCTCTCGGTGAGGGCGCTCACGGGATCGATGCGATCGCCGTCACACTCCACGAGTCACACGTGGCGTGGGCCGGCTACGAACGTGCACTTCGTCCTTCCGGCTGACGTCGAGGATCCGGGCAGTCCCAGCGGCGGCAACGTCTACGACCTGCGCGTGAGCGCCGGCATGACCCGTCTGACCGTCGCTGGTGACTGGCCGCGTCCAGCCGACCCCACCGCGTTGGAGCAAGCGCTTGCGGCGATCCCGCACGGAGACGTCGTGCTCCTCGACGGTCTCGTGAGCTGCGGACTACCCGAGATCGTGGTCCCTCACACACGTCGGTTGGAAATCGCCGTCCTCGTCCACCTGCCCCTGGCCGACGAGACCGGACTCGACCCCGCCACCGCCGCCCTCCTGAACGACAAGGAAGGGCAGGTCCTGAGGGCCGCGCGTGCAGTCATCGCGACGAGTCCGACGGCCGCCAGGAACATCGCCGAACGGCACGGCCTCAGCGAGGTCCACGTCGTCGTTCCCGGCACCGATCCGGCCCCGCTCGCCCACGGCACGGACGGCGTCCACCACCTGCTCTGCGTCGCGTCCATCACACCCCGCAAAGGCCACGACCTGCTGGTCAGAGCGTTGCGGACGATCGACCGCGACTGGCGGCTGACGTGTGTGGGCCCGCACCGGCCATTCCTGCGCGAACTCCCGCGCGACGCCCGCGTCAGCTTCCCCGGTCCACTCGCCGGCGAGGCTCTGACCAGCGCATACACCAGTGCCGACCTCTTCGTGCTGGCCTCCCGCGCCGAGACGTACGGCATGGTCGTCACCGAGGCCCTCGCGCACGGTCTGCCGATCATCGCGAGTGCTGTTCCGGACGCGCTGGGAGACGGCGGCCTGCTGATTCCGGCCGGGGATGAAAGTGCATTGGTAGCTGCACTAACGCGCTGGTTTGAAGATCAGGATTTCCGGGCCGATCTGCGGTCCAGAGCACTCGCCAGGCGGGCTCGACTGTCCACTTGGGAGCGATCCACAGAGGACCTGCGGAGGGTGCTGGCTACGCTCCGGCCATGACCTTCGCCCCGGAATGGCTGGCACTGCGGGAAAACGCCGACGCACAGGCACGCTCGACCGAGCTCGCCGACGACGTCCGCGAAACTCTGGTGAACCGAAACCCCCTGACGATCCGTGACCTCGGTTGTGGCACGGGATCGATGGGACGATGGCTCGCCGGCAGGCTCGGCGGCGTACAGCACTGGGTGCTGCACGACCGCGACCCCCGGCTGCTCGGGCTGGCGGAGGCCAGCATGAGCGCGCTGCCGAACGTCACCGCCGAAACGCGGGAGGGCGACCTCACGTCCCTGACAGCCGCCGATCTCGCGGGTGCTGACCTGGTCACTTGCTCCGCACTGCTCGACTTGCTCACTACTGACGAGATGAACGCTCTGGCGGTTGCATGCGTAGAAGCACATGTGCCCGCTCTGTTCACGCTCTCGGTGGCAGGCCGAATCGACATCGATCCGGCCGAGCCGCTCGACGCCGCCTTCCAGGACGCGTTCAACGCTCACCAGCGCCGCGTCGTGGACGGGCGCCGTCTGCTCGGACCTGATGCACCAGCTGCTGCTGAAGAGGCATTCGTGGCAGCCGGCGCTTCGGTTCGGACGGCTTCGAGCCCCTGGCGCATGAACGGCGACGCACTTCAGCAGGAATGGCTGAAGGGCTGGGTCGGTGCCGCGGTGGAGCAGGAACCCGCACTCGCCTCCGAGGCCTCCGAGTACCTGCGTCGCAGGTCAACAGCCTCCGCGGTGGTCCACCACGTCGACCTGCTGGCACTACCGGGAGCTGTGTGATGAAGAAGTTCTGGCCTTGGCTTCGCCTGCTGCTGGCGGCCGGGATCCTCGTGGCGCTGGGCGTTCGCCTGGGCACCGGGGCGTTCCTCGACGGACTGCGCGCCATCGACGCGTTCTCCGTGGCCGCCGCGCTGGCGATCGGGCTCGTGACGACGGTGCTCAGCGCGGGTCGCTGGGTCCTCGTCGCGCGCCGCCTCGGCCTGCCGCTGACCATGAAGAACGCGGTCAGCGACTACTACCGCGCCCAGCTCGTCAACGCCGTGCTGCCCGCCGGCGTGCTCGGCGACGTGCACCGCGCGGTCAACCACGGCCGTGAGTCCGGCGACGTCGGACGGGGCGTGCGCGCCGTGTTCTTCGAGCGCATGGCGGGCCAGGTCGTGCTCATCGGGATCGGGCTCGCGGTGCTGCTCACGCACCCCGCGCCCGGCCTCGACCTCGAGCTCAGCGGCACCACCGTCGCGGCGATCCTCGCCGGTCTGGCCGTTGCCGTCGTGATCGGCTGGAACATCCGCCCGGTGCGGAAGGCCCTGGTCAACACCCTGGCCGACGGCATCAGGCTGCTGTCGTTCAAGACGTGGCCCGCGGTCATCGGACTGTCGGCCGCGACGGTCGCCGGGTACGTGGCGATGTTCCTGGTGGCCGCCCGCGCCGCCGGGTCGGACGCCACGGTCACCCAGCTCGCGCCGGTCGTCGTGCTGGCGCTGCTGATCATGGCGATCCCGGTCAACATCGGCGGGTTCGGCCCGCGCGAGGCGTTCCTCGCTGTGGCGTTCGGGGCCGCCGGTCTCGGTGCCGCGCAGGGCTTCACCACGGGCATCGTCTACGGCGTGCTGGCGCTCATCGCCGCTCTGCCCGGCGCGGTCGTGCTGTTCCTGTCACGCCGGGCCAGGGCCGAAGAGGTCCAGGTAGTGACGGAACGAGTCGACGAGTCCCGTGAGCAGGAGCTCGCCCTTGCGCGCTGACGCGAGCGAGGGCCGCCCGATGACGCCGGACTCCGTGTACGGAGCCAGACCCAGGGTGAGCATGTGCCGCCGGTCCTCAGCCAGGTGGTCGGCGGTTTCGTAGCCAGGACGGATCAGATCGGGGTGGGCGTGCAGCAGGATCGAGGTCTCCAGCTCACCCGCGTGCATGTCGCTGTACGCCGAGGTCTCGATGCCGGCCTTCTCCCGCGCGAACGCCCAGTCGTCGCGGCCGGGGAAGAGGGCCAGGCCCTCGCCCTCCTGCACGACGTTCGACAGCACGTAGTTGCCGCCGTGGCCGTTGACCAGCACCACGTGCGTGACTCCTGTGCGCCGCAAGGACTCGGCGATGTCGTCGACCACTGAGATCAACGTCCGCGCGGAGATGCTGACGGTGCCCGGCCAGTCGGCGTGCTCCTGCGAGCACGAGAACTGGATCGGCGGCAGCAGCCGGACCTCCGGGTACCGCTCGGCGATCGCCGACGCGATGGTCCACGCGATCACCGAGTCCGTCGCCAGCGGCAGGTGCGGGCCGTGCTGCTCGGTGCTGCCGACCGGGAGCACGGCCACGCTCTTACCGCGGACGTCGACCGTGGTGTCACTCGGAAACATGGTCCCGACCGTAGTCAATCCGGTGGCACAGCGCCGGAATCTCACCGTCCGCGAGCTTCGGCACGACCTCGGGCAGTTCCTCGAACGGGCTGTGGCCCGTGATGAGCGCGTCGAACCTGGCGTCGGCCAGCAGGTCGAGCGCGACCGCCATGCGTTCGGCGTAGGTGCGGTCGGGACGGCCGACCACGCCGACCTGACTGCTGCGGATCGTGAGCCGCCGCGAGTGGAAGAACTCGCCCAGCGGCACGGAGATCTTCCGGTCGCCGTACCAGCTCAGCTCGATCACCCGGCCTTCCGGCGCGAGCAGGTTCAGCGCGGTGGACAGCCCCGCCTCGGTCGCACTCGCGTGGAACACCAGATCGCATCCGTCGAGCGCGTTGCCCGGAAGCGCGAAGCCGACACCGAGCTTTCGGGCAACTTCCTCCCTGGCGGGGTCGGCGTCGACGAGTTCGACGCGGGTTCCGGGGAACGCCGCCAGCACCGCCGCGACGCTCGAGCCGACCATGCCGCCACCGACGACCGCGATCCGGTCACCGATCAACGGCCGTGCGTCCCACACGGCGTTCACTGCGGTCTCGACGGTGCCCGCCAGCACCGCGCGTTCGGCCGGAACCGCCTCCGGCACGAGCGTGACCGACGTTTCCGGGACGACGTACCGAGTCTGATGTGGATAGAGGCAGAACACGGTGCGGCCCTTGAGGTCCCCGTTCTGCACGACGCCCACGTTGAGGTAGCCGTACTTCACCGGCCACGGGAAGTCGCCCTCCTGGAACGGCGCGCGCATCACCGCGTGCTGGTTCTCCGGCACGCCACCGCGGAACACCAGGGTCTCCGTGCCGCGGCTCACCCCCGAGAACAGCGTGCGCACCTCGACCTCACCGGGACCGGGCTCGGCCAGTGTGACCTGCCGAACTTCCCCTTTTCCCGATTCATTGAGCCAAAAGGCACTCGCCGTACGTGTCACTCACAACACCTCCGCCGCACGAAGTTCGTTAGGGGCACCTGATGATCACACTTCAGCACACCAGGACGGCACCCGTCCTGCGGGAGCCTGCCATCTGGGCCGGGTTCCAGGTCCTCGCGCTGGCCGTGGTCGGTGCCACCGCCGGTCTCGGTCCGCTCGGCTGGGCCGCCGGTCTCGCCTACGGCTTCGCCACCTGGGCGTTCCTCGGCTACGGCATGCAGCGCCATCGCGTCTTAGCTCTCGGCCCGGCTGACCGTGTGACGCTCGCCCGCGGTCTGATGGTCGGCGCGGTGACTGCTCTGGTGGCCGACCGCGCAGGTCAGGACGTTCCGGTCGCGCTGGTCGTGACGTTGGCGGCGGTCGCGTTGTCACTCGACTGGGTGGATGGTCAGGTCGCTCGCCGCACGGGCACCTCGACCGCGCTGGGCGCCCGGTTCGACATGGAGGTCGACGCGTTCCTGATCCTGGTGCTGAGCGCGTACGTGGCCGTCCACCTGGGCCCGTGGGTGCTCGCGATCGGCTTGATGCGGTACGTGTTCGTGGCCGCGTCGTGGCGTCTGCGCTGGATGAACGCGCCGCTGCCGGCCAGCTACGCCCGCAAGGTCGTCGCTGCGGTGCAAGGGATCTTCCTCGTGGTGGCGGCGTCCGGGCTGCTGCCGTTCGCGGGCGTGCTCGTTGGTCTCGCGTTGGCATCGTTGGTGTGGTCGTTCGGTCGCGATGTGTTGTGGCTGTACAACAACGCGCCCGTTTCGGTGGGAGAATCCCGCCATGTCTGAGCAGACCTCTACCGCGGCGAAGATCGGCAACGTCGTCGTCTGGATCCTGCAGATCGTGCTCGCCGTGGAGTTCGTGCGGAACGGCTACTCGCTGTTCACCGACCAGTTCGTCGCGAAGTTCGACGACATCGGGTTCGGCCAGTGGTTCCGCTACCTCACCGGCACCCTGGAGATCGCGGCCGCGATCGGCCTGCTCATCCCGCGCATCTGCGGGCTGGCGGCGCTGGCGCTCGCGGGCATCATGGCCGGCGCGGCGTTCACCGAGGTGTTCCTGGTGACCAACGGCGGCTTCAAGGGCGCGATGTGGCCGTTGATCTACGTCGGGTGGGCGCTGGTGATCGCCGCGTACCGCCGCGAGCAGATCCTCGGGGCGCTCAAGCTCGTTCGGAAGTGACTTTCGGGAAGTAGCGGAGCACCGCGACGTCCCCGACTTTCGTGACGTCCTCCAGGTGGAATCGGCGTGCCGGTCCACCGGGGAATTCGGCGGGATTCACGAAACGCGGGGCCGTCGCCTGTCCGATCAGCATCGGCGCCACCGCGACCCTGATCTCGTCGGCCAGTCCGGCTCGCAGGAACGCCGTGTGAATGCTCGTGCCACCTTCGACCATGAGCTTTCTCACGCCGCGCGCGCCGAGATCGTCGAGAATCTCTGAGAATTCGCTGAAGGTTTTGGTTTCGGTGAGGTGGTCGACCGTCGTCCTGGCGGTCTGCGTGTAGACCAGACTGGCGCCGCCGCAGTGCCAAAACCGCAGCTCAGGGTCGAAGTCGCCACTCCTCGTGACGGTGACCCGCAGCGGGAGTTCGGGTTTGCCGTCGGCTATTCTCCGCGCACGCCGTTCGTCGCTGTAGACGAGCAGCCGCGCGTTGTCGCGGCGCAACGTCTCGGCCCCGGCCAGAATCGCGTCCGACTCCGCACGCATACGGTCGACGTGGTCGAAGTCCTCGGCGTTCGAAAGCGGAAACCTCTCGGTGCCGCGGTCGTCGATGTGGCCGTCGAGGCTGACGGCGACGCTCAGCAGAACGTGCGGGCGAGTCACGAACCCGATGGTAGAGCAGTTGAACCGGCCACGGGCCGCGCCGCGTTTACCTCATAGGGTTCGGGAAAGGGGAGTCTCGGTGAGGATGTTGCTGCGGCGGACGGTCACGGTGCTGGCCGGCCTGTTCGTGTTGTTCGTGCTCATCGCCCCGAACGACCTGGAGAAGTTCTCGTGGGAGGCGTTCCTGCGGGTGCCGCTCGAGGGCCTGATCGGCGTCATGGTGCTGGTGCTGCTGCCGGACCGCTACCGCAAGCCGTTCGCTGTGGTGGGCGGTGTCGCTCTGGGGATCTTCACCGTCGTGAAGATCATGGACATCGGCTTCGACATGGTCCTGTACCGGCCGTTCGACCTCGTGCTGGACTGGCCGTTGCTGGTGCCCGCCATCGACTTCGTGGACGTGACGTTCGGCCGCTTCGCCTCCGTGCTCGCCATCGGCCTGGCCGTCGCTCTGGTCGTCGGCATCGTCTGGCTGGCCGCGCTTTCCGTGCTGCGCCTCAGTTCCGTCGCCGCCGGACGCCGCCCCGTGGCGATCCGCGCCGTCGCTCTCGTCGCCGTGGCGTGCGTTTCGCTTGCGGTTCCCGGGATTCCCGTCTACTCCGACGCCGCCGCGACCTCTCTCGTCGACCACGCGCGGCGCGTTCAGGCCGGTCTGCACGACCAGGAGGTGTTCGCCGCCGAAGCCTCGGTCGACGCGTTCCGCGGTCACCCCGACCTGCTGTCCTCGTTGCAGGGCAAGGACGTCGTCTTCACGTTCGTGGAGAGCTACGGCAAGTCCGCCCTCGACATGCCCGACGTCGCCGCGAAACTCGCTTCCGGCAACGACCGTCTGAAAGCGGCCGGGTATTCGGCCCGCTCGGCCTACCTGACCTCGCCGACCGCCGGTGGCGGCAGCTGGATGGCACAGGCGACCCTGTTGTCCGGCCTGTGGATCGACAACCAGCAGCGCTACCGCAACCTCGTCGCCTCCGACCGCCTGACCCTGCCCCGCGCGTTCCGCGAATCTTCGTGGCGCTCGGTCGGCGTGGTCCCGGGCATCACCCAGGCCTGGCCGGAGGGCGACTTCTTCCACTACAACGAGATCTACGCCGCCCAGGACCTCGGGTACGCCGGGCCGCGCTTCGGTTACGCGACGACGCCCGACCAGTTCACCCTGGAATCGTTCCAGCGCAACGAACGCGCCAAGGCCACCGGCCCCGTGATGGCGGCGATCCCGATGGTCTCGTCGCACGCGCCGTGGTCACCGACCCCGGACTTCGTGGACTGGGACAAGATCGGCGACGGCTCGATCTACGGCACCATGCCCGCCTCGAACGACCCGCCGGAGTCCATCTTCGGCCGCGACCCCAACGCGGTGCGCGCAGACTACGCGCACTCGATCTCGTACTCGCTCGAGTCCGTCATCTCGTACCTCGAGAAGTACGGCGACGAGAACCTGGTGATGGTGTTCCTCGGGGACCACCAGCCGGCGCAGATGGTGACCGGCGAGGGGGCCTCGCGGGACGTGCCGATCACCATCGTGGCCAAGGACCCCGCCGTGCTGGAGAAGGTCGCCGACTGGAAGTGGGACGAGGGGATCCGGCCGGGAGGAACGGCACCGGTGTCGCGGATGAGCGACTTCCGGGACCAGTTCCTGTCGGCCTTCAGCCCGCCCAAGCCCTAGGCGGTGTCGCCTAGCCCATCGTCTTCTGGCCGTCGATCGTCTCCCGGATGATGTCCGCGTGCCCGGCATGCTGCGAGGTCTCCGCCACGATGTGCACGAACACCCGCCGGGCCGACCAGGTCTTGCCCTCGGGGAACCAGGGCGCGGCCGGCAGCGCGTGCGACAGGTCCATGTCGACCGTCTCGACCAGCTTGTCGGTGTAGGCCGCGACCTCGTTGTAGCGGGCGATGATGCTCTCGAGCGTCTCGCCCGGCTCCATCCGGAAGTTCGCCTCGTGGTTCTCGTAGTCCGTCGACTCGGGGTCGGACTCCATGGCCGACGTGCCGTGCTCGATGAACTTGACCCAGTTCTCCTCGACCGACGCGACGTGCTTGATGAGCCCGCCGATGGACAGGGCGCTGGCGGTCGGGCTCGACGACGCCTGCTCGTCGGTGAGGCCCTGCGCGGTGAACGTCAGGAACCAGCGGTGCTGCCGCAGCGTCTCGAGGAGGTCCGCGCGCTCGCCGGTGAGGATCTCGGTGGTGGTCATCGCTTCTGTCCTTCGTTCGTTTGTCCCGACATGAAGGACTCTAGGACCACTTGAGGTCAGCTTGTGTCCTAGACGAACGGGCGCTCAAGCGGAACTTGAGCGAGATTCGAGCGATTCGGCGTTGACCTGGATCGGCACGAACGAGTGGGACTGTCAGACCCCGGCGCTACGGTCGGAGGATGATTGCCGACGACCTCCGCCACTACCTCCAGGAGTGCCGCGACTCGGTGGTCGGCTCGCTGGAGGGGCTCAGCGAGTTCGACGTCCGGCGCCCGCTCGTGCCCAGCGGCACCAACCTGCTCGGGCTGGTGAAGCACCTGACCGGAATCGAGTTCGGCTACCTGGGCGCCAGCTCGGGCCGGCCGGCGCCGTTGCTGCCCTGGGTCGAGGACGGCTCGATCTGGCAGAACGGCGACATGTGGGCCAAGCCGGACGAGAGCAGGGAGTACCTCTTAGATCTCTACCGGGCGGCCTGGCAGCACTCGGACGCGTCGATCGCGGAGTTACCGCTCGACGCGCCCGCGTCGGTCCCGTGGTGGCCGGAACACCGCAGAACCACCACGTTCGGGCACCTGCTCGCGCGGGTCACGGCCGAGACGGCGCAGCACGCCGGGCATTGCGACGTCGTGCGGGAGCTGATCGACGGGCGGTCCGGGGCGGACAACCCGGAGGGCTATTACGACCTGGTCCTGAGCATGGCGAGCGCCCCGACCACCGGGCCTGGTGCGGACCGAACAGACGCCGCATTCCCTGTCGAAAGTTAGGGTCAGCCGGTTCCGAAGGGCAGGGGCGCCCAGGTCGTCGTCTTCGTAGTTTCGGCTGGGTGACTTGGCTGACTGTGGGCACCGACGCGGTGCTCGGTGTGTTCGCGCTGATGTTCCTGATGCTGTGGTTTCAGCACAAACTGCGGGCGTTCCTCGCCGGTGCCGGGGTCGTGGTGGCGTACGCGATCAGCGAGGTGATCAAGCTGGTCGTGCGGGAGGACCGGCCGTGCCGCACCAGGCCGTCGATCGCGGAGTGCCCCGCGCCGGACGACTGGTCGTTCCCCAGCAACCACTCGGTGATCGCGGGTGCGTCCGCGATGGCGATCTTCATGCTGCACCGCACCTACGGCTGGATCGCGGCGGTGTGCGCGATCGCGGCGGCGGCGTCGCGCGTGGTCGTGGGTGTCCACTATGTACACGACGTGCTGGCCGGGCTCGCGCTCGGTGCGTTGGTGTCGTGGGCGATCGCGGTGCTGCTGAAGAAGAAGCTCCCGACGAAGGCGTCGCGCCCGGAGGAGGCGCCGACCGTGGTGATGCAGCGACTGCGATGATGGGTGCCGTGTGGTTGCGGCTGGTTCTGTGGGCGGGCTCGGGTTCACTGGTCGTCGCGGCGGCGGCGACGTCCCGTCCTGGCCGGCTCCCGGTCTGGGAGTTGTTGCTGTACCTGGTGATCCTCGCCGCCGCGTTCCTGGTCGTGCCCCGCAGACCGGCCGTGGCGCTGGGCCTGGGGCTCGGCGCCTGGCTGCTCTGCTACCTGCTGCGGGTCGAGTTCGACAGCGCCACCGGTGTGCTCGCGCTGGCACCGGCCCTGGCGTTGCTCAGCTTCCTCGCCGGACGGCACGCGCACGACCCGCGCGCGACCGCGATCACGTTGACCCTGGCGGAAATCGCCGGCGTGGTCGTGGCGCTGACCGAACGCGGTGGCTCGGACACCGCGCTGGCCGTCACGTCCGGCATCGGCGTGCTGGGCGTGGTGCCGTGGACGATCGGCCGTTTCCGCCGCCGCTACGTGGAACTCCAGGACGTCGGCTGGGAGCACGCGGCGTTGCTGGAACGCAGCGTCGAGAACGCCCGCAACGCCGAACGTGCCCGCCTGGCAGGCGAAATGCACGACCTGGTCGGCCACGAACTGGCCCGCGCAGCCCTGCTGACCGGTGCCCTGGAACTCGAACCCACCCTCACGTCCCAGCAACGCGAAGCGGCGAAAACGGCCCGTGCGAGCGTCACCGCCGCAGCCGAACGCCTGGCCGACGTCATGCAGGTGCTGCGCGCCGACGAGGACGAACCGGTGGCAACGCTGGAAGAAGTAGTGGCCAGAAGCGGCCTGAACGCAGCTCTCACCAACCACCGCGAAACCGCGATCGACGGCATCATCGCCCGCACCGTCCACCGCGTGACGGCCGAAGCGCTGACGAACGTGATCAAACACGCCCCAGGCGCCCACGTCACCGTCACCCTGACCGCGAACCTGGAACTCCGCATCACCAACGGCCCGGCCCCGCGCACCCACGCGGTGGGCAGCGGCAAGGGCCTGGTGGGCCTGGCCGAACGAGTGGCGCTGGTAGGCGGCTGGTTCGAAGCGGCCCCGTCCGACGACGGCGGCTTCGAAGTACGAGCCAAACTCCCAGAACGCCCACGCGCCAGCACCACCCCCACCCACGTCCGCCGCGAACGCACAGAGGAGGAGATCCGCAAGAGCGCGCGCAGAACGATGCTGATCACCTCAGTCGTGTGCGCAGGAATCGCCATCGGCGTCCCGGGCTACATGGTGTTCGACGCCGTGACGTCCGTCCTGACCCCGGCCCAGTTCGAACGGGCACAACTCGGGCAGGACGAGGACACCCTGGACCTCCCGCTCCGCACCCGAGTGGACAACCCGCTGGGCCTCACCGCACCCCCGAACACCGAGTGCCGCTACTACAGCACGCACCCCAACCCGTTCGACGGCGACCGCCACGACCTGCACCAACTCTGCTTCCGGAATGATCGACTCGTGTCAAAACAGTGGCTCGTCAGGAGAAGCGGTTGATCAGGGTCGTGCTGGCCGACGACGAACCGGTGGTCAGGTTCGGCGTGAAAGCGGTCCTGGCCACCGCAGGCGACGTCGAGGTGATCGCCGAGGCGGAGAACGGCAGCCAGGCCATCGACCTGGTGGCCCGCCACCGCCCAGACGTGGCCGTCCTGGACATCCGCATGCCGGTCTTCGACGGCCTGGACGCGGCCAAGGTGATCCAAGAGTGCCACCCGGACACCCGCACCCTGATGCTCACGACCTTCGCCGACGACGCCTACATCACCCGAGCCCTGGCCGAGGGCGCGGCAGGCTTCGTCCTGAAAACGGGCGACCCGCAGGAAATCATCTCGGGCGTCCGCGCCGTGGCAAGCGGCGGCGCGTTCCTCTCACCCCTGGTGGCCAAGCGCGTAGTGGACCAACTCTCCCACGCAAGGCCAAGACCGCTTGCCCAGCAACGAATCGAGGTCCTGACCGCCCGCGAGCGCGAGGTGCTGGGCCTGGTGGGGGCGGGCCTGTCGAACGCGGAGATCGCCGCGCGCCTCTACGTGGTCGAAGGCACCGTGAAGGTGTACGTGAGCACGATCTTCCGCCAGCTGGGGGTCCGGAACCGCGTGCAGGCAGCGATCATCGCGCACGAGTCGGGCATCATCCCGAAGGCCTAGGCGCACGCAACCGCAGTCGCGAACGCAAGGCGACCACCGTCTTGGCCAGGCGCGAGGTGCCAACCGGATAGCCGACATCGCAACCCCACCACCTACGAGTCCTGGCGTGGCGAAGCCGAAGGCGAGCCCGAACGGGCTGCTATCAGGTTGGGAACCGGTTTGCGCCGCTCATGGCGATTGGGGCTTGACTTTGGGTGCGAGGTGCTACCACTCGTGGCTCGGCCGGGCGCTTTTCAGCCCGGCCCTTTCCGGTCCGACCAGCGCCTCGCAAGGGCCCCGAAGTCAAGCCCCAATCGCAACCCCGCTCTTCGTCACTGCCTGATGGACCACCCTCGCAACCGCAGCCCAACCAACAGAACGCAACCCACCCCGCTCTGGAACAGGAACAGACCGCACGCACCCGGACCACAGCGGCCGAACCCTAGGTACGGGCACCGATCCCGGAGATCGCCCGAACCTCCATCTCAGCCGCCCGCCCATCCAACTCCGGCTCCCGCTTGGACAACACAGTCGCCAGGAACCCGCAAAGGAACGAGAACGGGATCGAAACCAACCCGGGGTTCCCCAACGGGAACCAAGCGAAGTCAACGCCGGGAAAGATCGAGGTCGAAGCCCCGGACATCACCGGCGAGAAGATGATCAGCACCAGACAGGACCCCAACCCGCCGTAGATGCTCCACAACGTCCCAACGGTGTTGAACCGCCGCCAAAAGATCGTGTACAGGATCGTCGACAGGTTGGCCGAAGCGGCAAGCGCCAACGCCAACGACACCAGGAACGCCACGTTCTGCCCGTTGGCCGCGATCCCACCGATGATCGACAACACGCCGACCACCACGGCAGTCAACCGGGCAACCCGGATCTCCCGCCGCGGCTCGGCGTTCCCGCGCTTGATCACGTTGGCGTACACGTCGTGCGCGAACGAAGCAGAAGCGGCCAACGTCAACCCGGCCACCACGGCGAGGATCGTCGCGAACGCCACCGCCGACACGACACCGAGCAGCACCGCCCCGCCGATCTCGAACGCCAGCAACGGCGCGGCGGAGTTCTCGCCGCCAGGAGCGGCGGCGATCTTGTCCGTGCCGACGAGAGCCATCGCGCCGAACCCGATGACCAGCGTGCACAGGTAGAAGATGACCATCGTCCAGGTCGCCCACACCACGGACCGGCGCGCCTCGGAGGCGTTCGGCACGGTGTAGAAGCGCATCAGCACGTGCGGCAGCGAAGCGATGCCGAGCACCAACGACAGGGCCAGCGACACGAAGTCCAGTTTGGACATCGCGCTGAAGCCGTACTTGGCGCCGGGGTCGAGGACCGCGTCGCCGAGCTTGTTGTTGTCGGTGGCCTGGTCCATGATCGCCGACAGCGAGAAGCCGAACTTGCCCAGCAGGAAGACGCTCATCAACGTCACGCAGAGCAGCAGCAGGACGGCCTTGATGATCTGCACCCAGGTGGTGCCCTTCATGCCGCCGACCAGCACGTAGAGCACCATGACCATGCCCACGAGGGCGATCAGGATCGCCTGGCCCCACTTCGAGGTCACGTTCAGCAGCAACGCGATCAGGCCGCCGGCGCCCGCCATCTGCGCGATCATGTAGAAGAACGAGATGACCAGGGTGGCGTTGGCCGCGGCCGCGCGGACCGGGCGTTGGCGCATGCGGAACGCCAGGACGTCGCCGACGGTGAAGCGGCCCGTGTTGCGCAGGCCCTCGGCGATCAGCAGGAGGCCTACGAGCCAGGCGACGACCCAGCCGACGGAGTAGAGGAAGCCGTCGTAGCCGTGGGCCGCGATGCCGCCGGAGATGCCGAGGAACGACGCGGCGGACAGGAAGTCGCCGGACAGCGCGACGCCGTTCTGGGCTCCGGTGAACGAGCTGCCCGCGGCGTAGTAGTCCGAGGCCGTCACGTTGCGGCTCGAGGCGCGGTAGACGATGTAGAGGGTGATCAGGACGAACACCGCGAAGACGCTGAGGTTCAGCACCGGGTTGCCGGTGGTGGGCATGCCTTACTCCTCGACGCCTGTCTTCTCTGCCAGCAATTTCCGCTGCGGGTCCAGCCGTCGCTTTGCGTAACGGGCATAACCGAGCGTGATGATGATCGAAGTCACAAACTGTCCGAGACCCAGCAGGATGCCCAGGTTGATCACGCCGATCACCTTGGTGCTGACGAAGTCTTTCGCGTACGCGGACAGCAGCACGAAGGTCAGGTAGGACGTGAGGAAAAGCGCGGTCATCGGGAAGATGAACGTCGTGAGACGGCGCCGAAGAGTGCGGAATTCATCGGTCTGGCGAATCGCCTCGAACTTCGGGTTGCCGTCGGAATCGACGTACGACAAAGTCTCGGGGTCGTCGAACGACGCGAAACCCCGGATTTCCCGGTACTCGTGGTGCGCTTCGCCAGGCGACCTCATCGCCTTGGTCATGTACCCCTGCCCCTCGTGTGCGGGCCCACTGTAGCGCTCTCACGTGTGCAGTCAACGTGCCGGAGACCCGTGAACCGGGCGAAACCGGACCAATGGCGGAGCGGGACCGGACCGAAACCGGACTGAAAACCGGTGAGCCCATTCGTCTCAAATGGTTCGAACCAGGGTTTGTGTCAAGTGGACGGTCAAGAGTTGCACCGTGTGCAACACCTGAAGTCTTGGTCAAGGCCGTTGTCGCACGTGTGCACCTGTCCTAGGATCGGCCGGTCCGCATTAAGTGGTGACGGTTGGGGATAAAGTGGGGTTCTTAGCGCGCGAACGCCAAGTCGCGCCTCCCGGATGGAACCGCTGGCTCGTTCCGCCCGCAGCTCTGGCGATTCATCTCTCCATTGGTCAGGCCTACGCCTGGAGCGTCTTCAAGACGCCGTTGGAGAAATCTCTGGGCATCACCGGAACGCAGTCCGCACTGCCGTTCCAGCTCGGCATCGTCATGCTCGGGCTCTCGGCCGCCGTGCTCGGCACGACGGTGGAACGCCGGGGTCCGCGCTGGGCCATGCTGATGTCCACCATCGCCTTCTGCTCCGGTCTGCTGATCTCGGCTCTCGGCGTGTGGGCCGGCCAGTACTGGGTCGTCGTGCTGGGCTACGGCCTCGTCGGCGGCATCGGTCTCGGCATCGGCTACATCTCGCCGGTCTCGACGCTGATCAAGTGGTTCCCCGACCGGCCGGGCATGGCGACCGGCATCGCGATCATGGGCTTCGGCGGCGGCGCGCTGATCGCGTCACCGTGGTCGACCTCGATGCTGACGGCGTTCGGCTCCACCACGTCGGGCATCGGCCAGGCCTTCCTCGTGCACGGCGTCGCGTACGCGGTCTTCATGAGCCTCGGCGTCCTGCTGATCCGCCTGCCCTCCAAGGAGTTCACCGCGGAGAAGGAGGCGCTGCTCAAGGACAAGCCGAAGGCGACGGTCTCGCACAACGTCTCCGCGAACAACGCGATCAAGACGCCGCAGTTCTGGCTGCTGTGGGTCGTGCTCTGCTTCAACGTCACCGCGGGCATCGGCATCCTGGAGAAGGCCGCCCCGATGCTGGTCGACTTCTTCAAGGAGTCCTCGACGCCGGTCGCCGCGACCGCCGCCACCGGCTTCGTCGCGCTGCTGTCGGCCGCGAACATGGCGGGCCGGTTCGTCTGGTCGTCCACTTCGGACATCGTGGGCCGCAAGAACATCTACCGCCTCTACCTCGGCGTCGGCGCGCTGCTCTACCTGGTGCTGCTGACCGTCGGCTCGACCAGCACGCCGCTGTTCGTGATCGCGGCGATGGTGATCCTGTCGTTCTACGGCGCGGGCTTCGCGACCGTCCCCGCGTACCTGCGAGACCTGTTCGGCACCTACCAGGTCGGCGCGATCCACGGCCGGCTGCTCACGGCGTGGTCCGTGGCCGGTGTCCTGGGGCCGCTGATCGTCAACGCCATCGCGGACGCCGGCAAGAAGGCCGGGCACACCGGTCCTGACTTGTACGCGACGTCGTTCTACATCATGATCTCGCTGCTGGTCGTCGGTTTCGTCGCGAACGAGTTGATCCGCCCGGTCAACCCGAAGTTCCACGAGCCGAAGGCCGCCGTCGAGGCAGACGAGCCGTCGCCCCAGGGTGACGACGACACCGTCGCCAAGTGGAACGAGGCCGAAGCCGCCGAGAAGGCCGACGCGGCCGCTAAGGAAGACGCGGAAGGCGTGGTGAAGAAGTGAGCTCCCAGCAGCGGTTGTTGCTCGTCGGTGCCTGGCTGTGGGTGGGGCTGCCCCTCGCCTACGGGCTGTACCGGCTCTTCCTGAACGCGGCCAAGCTCTTCGTCTGATGTTCACCAAGTTCGCCAACTGGCGCAACTGGCGCCTGCCGGTGAAGCTCGCCGCGGTGTTGATCGTTCCGGTCACCATCGCGGTGGGCGCCGGCGTCGTGCTCATCAACTCCCAGATCGAGCGCGCTGACTCCTACGCGGCGCTGCAACGGCTCGTGAAGGTCCGGGCCGCCCTCATCCCCGTGATCGAGGGCGTGCAGGCGGAACGGCGGATCGTCGCCGAGGGCGTCGGTCCGGAGGCCCTCTCCGAGCAGAGCAAGCGCACCGACGACGCCCGCGCGGTGCTGCGCGACCAGATCGGCAGGACCTCTCTCAGCGAGGTCGTGACCGCCCGCATCACCGAGGTCCAGAACCGCATCGGCGACCTGACGGTGTTGCGCGACCGCAGCAGCAACGACATCCCCGCGGTGATCAAGATCTACTCCGAGCTCACCGACTCGCTGCTCGACGTCGACGAGGTGATGGCCAGCGAGTTCGGCGACGCCGCCCTGCTGCGCACCGCGATGGGCCTGCACCACGTGGTGCACGTCCGCGACCAGGTGCTCTACCAGCAGGCCGTCGTGCTGTCCGGCCTCACCCGCGGCCAGCTCACCAACGCCGAGGTTCGCGCGCTGGTCGAGTCGAACGTCAAGCTCGGCTACATCGCGGACGAGTTCGCGGCCCTCGCGACGCCCGACCAGATGAAGGTCTACGGCAAGAACTTCAGCGGCCCGGACATCGAGGCCCAGCGCACGATGCTGGCCGCCGCCGTGCTGCACCCGACCTCGGACGCCGCGGCCACCGGCAACAACAACGCGAACAACCGGCCCAAGCCGTTGCCGATCGCGACGCAGGACTGGACCAAGGCCACCGGCGCCGTCGTCACGGCGATGGACAGCGTGGTCACCGGTCTGCAGGACGACCTGCGCAACACCGCGAACCGCCTGCGCGACGAGTCCAGCGACGCCGCCGGCACCGCGTCCGCGATCCTGTTCGCCAGCCTCATCCTGGCGGCCACGGTCGGCTTCGTCGTCGGCCGCTACCTGCTGCGCTCGCTGAACGCGCTGCGCCGCTCCGCGCTCGACGTGGCGTGGACCAAGCTGCCCGAGATGGTCGCGACCGGCCGCGGCAGCACCGAGATCGAGGCCGTCCCGGTCGACACGACCGAGGAGTTCGGCGAGGTGGCGCGCGCGTTCGACGCGGTGCACCAGCAGGCCGTGAAGTCGGTCATCGAGCAGGCGAGCATGCGCGCCAACATGCGCAACATCTTCGTCAACCTCTCGCGCCGCAGCCAGAGCCTCGTCGAACGCCAGCTCAGGCTGATGGAGGAGCTGGAGAAGTTCGAGGAGGACCCGGACCAGCTGGCGAACCTCTTCAAGCTCGACCACCTCGCGACCCGCATGCGCCGCAACAACGAGAACCTGATGGTGCTCTCCGGCGGCGACGTGGCCCGGCGGTTCCACCAGGCGATCCCGCTCACCGACGTGCTGCGCGCGGCGGCGGCGGAGATCGAGCAGTACCAACGGGTGATGGTGCACACCGCGCCCAACGCCGAGGTCGTCGGGTACGTGGCGAGCGACCTCGTCCGCCTGCTCGCCGAACTCCTCGACAACGCGACGTCGTTCTCGCCCCCGAACTCGCAGGTCGCGATCAGCGCGTCGATCGAGGCGGGCGACATCGTGCAGATCGACGTGGTCGACCAGGGCATCGGCATCGACCCCGAGGCACTCGCCGCGGTGAACCACCGCCTCGAGGCCGCGGGGGAGGGTGTCGACGTCGAGGTCTCCCGCGAAATGGGACTTTTCGTCGTCGGCAGGCTCGCCGCACGCCACCAGATCGTGGTACGTGTGGATGCCAAACAAGGTAAGGGGACTCGCGCGATCGTGTTGGTTCCGGCCGAACTGGCACCACGACGGGAAGAGTCCTGGGAGTCTTTCCGAGGGGAGGCGATCGAACGGCAGCAGGCGTCGTGGTTCCAGCAGACGAAAGCCGCCGCACCGCCACCTCCCCCCGCACCCGCACGCCAGTCGCCGGAATCGGCCCGAGGTTTCCTCAACGCCTTCCAGCGGGGTGTGCAACGCGGCCTTCCCGAAAACCAGGAGAGTCGATGAGCACGCAGGTGGACCAGTTCGGCTGGCTGGTCACCAACTTCGCCGAACGCACACCGGGCATCGAACACGCCGTGGTGATCTCGGCGGACGGCTTGGTGTTGATCTCGTCCTCGAAGCTGCCCGAGCACGTCGCACCGCAGTTCGCGGCGATCGTGGCGGGCGTGGTGTCCCTCGCCGAGTCGGCGTCGTACGTCTTCGCGGGCGACGCGGTCGTCCGCACCGTCGTGCAGATGGACAGGGGCGTCATGCTGCTGTCCTCGATCAGCGACGGCTCGGTCCTCGCGGTGCTGGCGTCGTCGTCCGCCGACGTCGCCCAGATCGCCTACGAGATGACCGTGGTGACGCGCCAGGTGGGCCAGATGCTCACACCGGAACTGCGGGCTGAGCTCGCATGAGCAGAGAGCCTGACGATCAGGTCAACTTCGGTGACCTGATCAGCGGTTTCAGCTTCGACAGCGAACGGATCCGCAGGCGCGGCAAGAAGAAGGCGCAGCGCGCGCCCGAACCGCCGCCGGAGCAGCCGGATCCGTACGCGACGGCGCCGTTCCAGCCGTTCCCCGCGGTACCGCCGCTGCCGTCCGTGGAGACCGGCTTCGACGCGTCGTCGTCGATCGTCCGCGCCTACGCGTGGACCGGTGGCCGCACGACGTCCGACGTGCACCTGGAGATCGAGACCCTGGTGTCGGTGAACGAGTTCTCGTCCACCGCGGTCCGGCCCGAGCACCAGGACGTGCTGGCGTTGTGCGCGCAGCCCCGTTCGGTGGCGGAGATCGCCGCCCTGCGCGGGCTTCCGCTGGGCGTCACGAAGGTGCTGCTCGGCGACATGGCCGGGCACGGGCTGATCGACGTGCACCGCACGGCGTCGTCGTTCGGCGGCGACCGGCCCGACGGCATGCTGCTCGAACGCGTTCTCGCCGGTCTGCGCAGGCTCTAGTGGTTCCAGGTGGGTGACCCCGGCCGCTGATACGGTCGGGGTCGACTCAACTCTGGGGGTAGACGTGGAGTTCCAGGACGTGGTCCGCCGTCGGCGGATGGTGCGCAAGTTCACCGACGAGCCCGTCAGCGAGGAGAGCGTCCAGCGGATCATGCGCAACGCCGTGCGCGGTCCGTCGGCCGGGTTCTCCCAGGGGCAGGGGTTCCTGGTGCTGCGGGGAGAGTCGCTGACGAAGTTCTCCGAGATGTTCGAGTGGTGGAGCGGTGAGGACGCGAAGAGCGCGCCGCTCGTCGTCATCCCGTTCTCGGCCAAGAAGGTCTACCTCGACCGGTACGCGGAGCCCGACAAGGCGTTCGCCGAGCTCACCGAGGACAGGTGGCCGGTGCCCTACTGGGACATCGACACCGGCATGGCCTCGCTGCTGATCCTGCAGACCGCCGTCGACGAGGGCCTCGGCGCGGTGTTCTTCGGGACGGACAGGGACACCTGGCCCGCGTTGCGCGAGGCGTACGGGGTGCCCGAGATGTACACGCCGATCGGTGTCATCGCGATCGGGCACTCCGCCGAGGAGGGCATCTCCGAGGGCGCCTCGCCGTTGCGGCGCAAGCGCAAGCCGCACGACGAGATGGTGCACTGGGACCAGTGGGCGTGAGGTCTTTCGGCCTCCTCGGGCCGTTGGACGTGGTGCTCGACGGGCGCCGCGTCCACGTCTCTCCCGGCAAGCGGCGTGTCGTGCTCGCGGCGTTGCTGATGCGCGCGGGCCAGGTGGTCGGCGTCGACGAACTGGTCGAGCTCGTCGGCGGATCGCGCAACGCCCTGCAGACCACGGTCGGGCGGCTGCGCGAGGCGTTGCCCGGCCTGGTGCTGACCAAGCCCGGCGGGTACCTGCTCGACGTGCGGCCGGACGAGGTCGACGTCCACCGGTTCGGCACGCTGGAGCCGAGTGCCGCGCTGGCGTTGTGGCGCGGCAGGCCGTTCGCGGACATCGGCAGCGACGCGCTGGAACGCGACCACGTGCCCGCGTTGACGGAGCAGTACCTCGCGGTGCTGGAGGCGCGGATCGAGGCCGATCTGCGGTCCGGCGCGCACGAGCGGCTGGTGCCCGAACTGCGGTCGTTGACGAGTCAGCACCCCACCAGGGAACGGATGTGGGCGCAGCTGATCGTGGCGCTGCACCGCTGCGACCGGCAGACCGAGGCGTTGCAGGCCTACGACGACATCCGCGGCCGGCTCGCCGAGGAACTCGGCCTCGACCCGGGCAAGGACCTGCAGAAGGCGCACCGGCAGGTGCTGACGGCGGACAACCGGCCGAGGGCGCGCAACGACCTGCCCGGCGACATCGCCGACTTCGCGGGCCGCGGCGAGGACCTGGACGAGATCATCGCCGCCGTGCCGTCCGGATGTGTCGCGATCACCGCGATCGACGGAATGGCGGGCATCGGCAAGACAACGCTGGCCGTGCGCGCCGCACATCGGCTCGCGGAGAGGTTCCCGGACGCGCAGCTGTTCGTGGACCTGCACTCCTACACCGAGGGCGTCGAGCCGCGCACGCCGTCGGACGCGTTGCTGGCGTTGCTGACCGCTTTGGGCGTGCCCGCGCAGGACATCCCGGACGGACTGGACGCGCGGGCCGCCCGGTGGCGCGCGGAAATGGCGCACCGCAAGGCACTCGTGGTGCTCGACAACGCGGGCAGCGCCTCCCAGGTCCGTCCACTGCTGCCCGGCACCGGTCTTGTGCTGGTGACCAGTCGACGCCGGCTCGTCGACCTCGATGCCGCGCACACGATCTCGTTGGACGTTCTGTCCGAGGAGGACTCACTGGCGTTGCTGGCGAGCATCTCCGGACGCGCGAACGTCGACGAGTCGGCACGCGAGATCGTCCGGCTGTGCGGCCATCTGCCGCTGGCGGTCCGGATCGCCGGTGCCCGCTGGCGCACCCGTCCGGCGTGGTCGGCGCGGGACCTGGTGCGCCGCCTGTCCGAGCACCGGCTGACCGAACTGGCCGCGGGCGAACGCAGCGTCGCGGGTGCGTTCTCGTTGTCGTACCAGCAACTCACGCCGCCGCAGCAACGGCTGTTCCGGCTGCTCGGGCTGCACACCGGCGAGGACTGGGACGCACACCTCGCGGCGGCCGTGATCGACTCGACGCGGGTGGAGGCCGAACGACTGCTGGAAGAGCTGTTGGACGCGCACCTGTTGCAGCAGAAGGAGAACGGCCGCTACCGCTTCCACGACCTGCTGGCCGACCACGCGAAGGCGTTGGTCAGGCCGGAGGAACGGGACGCGGCGATCGTCCGGATCCTCGACCACTACCTGCTCGGCGCGGAGAACTCGGCAGGGCAGATCGCCCCCGGCCGCCCGAAGTTCCACTCCGCCGTGACCCGTGTGCCGGTCGACCCGCCGGTGTTCACCACCCCGGTCGAGGCCCTCGTGTGGCAGGAGGCGGAACGGCACAACCTCAGGGCCGCCGTGTACCTGGCCGCGTACGAAGGGCACTACCAGCATGCCTGGCAACTGCCGAACAAGTTCGCGCACTACCTGTGGATGGGCGGATCCGGACGCGAACGCATCGAGCTGCAGAGCGTCGCGCTCGCGGCCGCACACGCGCTCGGCGACCTGAAGGCGCGTGCGGCAGCGCTGCGGGGCCTGGGGGCGGCGCACATGGACGACGGCAACCCGAAGGCCGAGCAACACCTGCGCGAGGCGATCGTCCTGATGAGGCAGATCGGCGACCTGCGCGGCGAGGGTTCGGCGACGGGGATGCTCGGCATGATCGCGCGCGAACGGCAGGACTACGACGAGTCGATGGAGCTTTTCCAACGCGGTCTCGTGCTCATGCGAGAGGCGGACGCGCCCACCGGAGTGGCCAACGCGCTGCACAACATCGGCATCAACCACGCGGAGCTGGGGCGGACCGAGCAGGCCTTGACGCACATGCTGGAAGCAGCCGAACTCGTGTCGGAACGGGGTGACGTCCGCGAGCTCGCGGTGACGTTGAACAACATCGCCCACGTGCACTTCGACGCCTTCCGGGACGACGAGTGCCTGGCCTGCATGGAACGGTCGCTCGCCGGCTACCGGGAGTGCGGTGACCGCAGGGGCGAGGCGCTCGCCCTGGCCGACTTCGCCCGGTGGCGCTACGAGATGGGCCACCACGCCGTCGCGGGGGCGCTGGCACGGGACGTCGCGAGGCTCTGCCGGGAGTACACGAACCTGCCGGACGACGAAGCCGTGCTGGCCGCGATGAGGGAGGGACGCGATCACGTAGGCCAGATGACGCTGTACTTCTCTCTGTCGCTCGAAGCCCTGACCGGCGGCCGGCCCGCCGAGTCGGTCGGCTACCTGAGGCGGTTCCGGGAACTGAGGACCACGCGCCGCTGGTGGAGCGAGGCACGCGTGCTCGATCAGTTCGCCGCCGCACACCTGGCGCTCGGCGACCGGGAGGCGGCCATCCGCTACGCGAAGCAGGCGGTGGAGGCGGCGGAGCGCCACCACCGGCCTCGTGTCCTCGCTGTCACGCGAGCCACGCTTGCTAGAGCGTCAGCCCCAGCACCACCAGCATGACCACGGCCGCCGCCACCACGGCGAACGCCACCCACTGCCCGACCCTGTCCCCGGTCCTGCGCATCTCCAGCTCCCCTCGGTGGTGAACACCACCGAGGGTCGGGAACGCCGCCCACACCTCGTCCCCACGGCGAGCACACGCCCGAATTCCGGAGACGGGCCGCAATGCTCGGAAACGGGGCGGTGGGCTCGCTCTCACGGCGGTGAGGCCGGAAAACTGGCCTACCGTGGCCGCCCGTGGACTTCGGGATTCTGGGGCCGGTGGAGGCTCGTGACGGCGCGGTGCGGCTCGAGCTGGGCGGGGTGCGCGGGCAGAAGGTGCTCGCGGCGCTGCTGCTCGCGCCCGACCGGGTGGTGCCGCTGACGCACCTCGTCGACGTCGTGTGGGACGGCGAGCCGCCCTCGACGGCCCGGCACCAGATCCAGAAGTCCGTCGGCGACCTGCGCGTCACCCTCGGGGCGCCGTCCGCGATCGTCACGGACGGGCCCGGCTACCGGCTGGTGCTCGGGTCGGCCGGGCTCGACGCGGTGGCGTTCGAACGGCACGTGGCCGCGGCGCGGGACGCCGAGCCCGCGGAGGCCGTGCGGGTGCTGCGGGCGGCCCTGGCGTTGTGGCGCGGGGCCGCGTTGGAGGGGATCACCAGCCGGGCGTTGCTGGCCGAGGCGCAACGGCTGGACGAACGCCGGATCGTGGTGGCGCAGCAGTGCTTCGCGATGCAGCTGGAACTCGGGCAGCACGCGCAGGTGGTCACCGACCTGTCCGTGCTGGTCGCCGCGAACCCGTTGCGCGAGCAGTTGGTCGAGCAGTTGATGACCGCGCTGCACCGGTCCGATCGGCAGGCCGACGCGCTGGAGCTCTACGACCGGACGCGCAGGCTGCTCGCGAGCGGGCTCGGCGTCGAACCGGGGCACGGGCTGCGCAAGGCGCACCAGGCGATCCTGAGCAAGCAGCGTTCGCCCGCGCCGGACGCGCCCGCGCAGCTGCCCGCTCGCCCGGCCGCGTTCGTCGGTCGCGAGTCCTGTGTGGACGAACTGGACGCGGGTGCGTTCGCGGTCATCACGGGTGGACCCGGCGTGGGCAAGACGGCGCTGGCCGTGCACTGGGCGCACCGGGTGCGCGACCGGTACCCCGACGGGCAGCTCTACGTGAACCTGCGGGCGCACGACGACGTTCCGGCCCCGACGGTCGCGGACGTGCTGGCCCAGTTCCTGCGCGCGCTCGGCGTCGCCCGGATTCCCGTGGAGACCGGGGAACGGGCGGGGCTGTTCCGATCGGTCCTCGCCGACCGCCGGGTGCTGATCGTGCTGGACGACGCGGCGAGCGAGGACCAGGTCCGGCCGTTGCTGCCGGGCACGCCGGGGTGCGCGGTGGTCGTCACGAGCCGCAACCACCTGCGCGGACTGACCGCCCTCGACGACGCCCACCCCGTCGAACTCGGTCTGCTGCCGCCGGACGAGGCGCACGCGTTGATCACCCGGCTCACCGGGGGAGAACCGGACGCCGTCGCCGAACTCGCCGCGGTGTGCGGGTACCTGCCGCTCGCGATCCGCATCGCCGTCGCGAACCTCGGGCCCGACCGGATCGCCGACGCCGTCGCGGAACTCGTGCGGGGCAACAGACTGGCGTTGCTCGCGATCAACGGCGACCGGCGGGCGGCGGTGACGGGAGCGTTCGAGCGGTCGGTGCGCGCGTTGCCGGCGGATGCGGCCAAGCTCTTCCGGCAGCTGGGATCGTTGCCCGGCAACGACTTCACCGCGCACACCGCGTCCGGCCTGATGGGCGTGGACGACGTGCGCGGGCCGCTGTCCTCGTTGGAGAGCGCGAGCCTGATCGAGGCGCACGGCCGCGGCCGGTTCCGGCTGCCGGACCTGCTGCACGCGTACGCGAGGTCGTTGGGTGAGACTGAGAAAGAGTGAACCCGGGTACTCCAGGAAATGCGTGCGGCCTTTTTGGATCTTGTGGAGGTGAGCTTGGTGTGAGCTATTGCTCCAACCGAGTGCTTGGCTCCCCCGTAAGATTCCGTTAGGGTCGCATTCGCGAGCAATTGGCAGGGTGGATGACGTTACCGAAAATCGCCCGAAAATTGATCAAAAATTAGCCACTTGTTCGATTGAAACCATCTTGCTGCTCCGTCCGGGTGAGAGTCTCCACGGCAGGACCATTCGCCGCTCACCTAGCGGGACGGTGGTGACGAAGACGTGTGCGTGCAGTGGTGCGGGGTCGGCCAAAAGGGGCTTGCGAGTCGTGAGAATCGGACCAGTCTTGTCTAATGGCATCGCCGGGACCCGTCCGGCGGACAGTGGCCTCGACACGGGGGTGGAACGCACCATGGGTGGTGTCCCGACGTTTCCCCACGGCAGACCGCTGACGTGGGCGGACTTGGAGGCGATGCCTGATGACGGGCACCGTTTCGAACTCGTCGACGGGGTGCTCGTCATGAGCCCCTCACCCCGACCGGTCCACCAGCGGGTCGTCGCCCGACTGCTGGTGGCGCTGACCGCTGCCTGCCCACCGGAGCTGGAGGTCCTCCCGGCCCCGGTCGACGTCGTGCTCGCCGACGACACGGTCTTCATCCCCGACCTGGTGGTGGGCCGGCGCGAGCAGTTCTCGAAGCAGGCGCTCATCGGGCCGCCGGTATTGGCGGTCGAGGTCTTGTCGCCGCGCACGCGACACGTCGACCTCGAACTCAAGCGGGCGAAGTTCCAGGAAGTCGGCTGCGCGAACTACTGGATGATCGACTACGACCAGCCGTGGCTGCGGTGCCTGCACCTCGAAAACGGCGTGTACGTCGAACAGGGCCGTTCCGACGGCGAAGAGATCATCGAACTGCAATTCCCGTTCGCGGTGAAACTCAGCGCTCAGTCGTTGGTGCGCTGACTCCGCTGGGCTGAACGGGCGACGCTCGTCCACGCTCGTGTGGATCAAGGTTTCACCATCTGGCGTTCTCGTGCGCCGGGCTGGTTGCGTGCAGTGCGTCCAGCCCGACGCGCGGAGGTCCAACGCACATGCAGCCGTTCCAGCTGCCGGAGTTCTACACGCCCCATCCGGCCAGGCTGAATCCGAACCTCGAACGCGCCCGCAGCCACACGAGGGCGTGGGCGCGCGAGATGGACATGGTCGAAGTGCCGCAGCACGGGACGGTCATCTGGACCGCCGAGGACCTGGAGTCGCACGACTACGCGTTGCTCTGCGCCTACACCCACCCCGACTGCGACGGCGAGACGCTCGACCTGATCACCGACTGGTACGTGTGGGTCTTCTACTTCGACGACCACTTCGTCGAGTTGTACAAGCGCAGCCCGGACATCGCGGGCGCGCAGGTCTACCTCGACCGGCTGCCGTTGTTCATGCCCGTCAACGGCGTCATCACGGCCACGCCCGAGAACCCCGTCGAGAAGGGCCTCGCGGACCTCTGGCGCCGCACGGTCGGCAGGCACTCGCTCGACTGGCGCGAACGGTTCGCCGCCAACACGAAGCACCTGCTGGACGAGTCGATGTGGGAGCTGCACAACATCAGCTCGAAACGGCTCTCCAACCCCATCGAGTACGTCGAGATGCGGCGCAAGGTCGGCGGTGCGCCGTGGAGCGCGAACCTCGTCGAGCACGCCGTCGGTCTTGAAGTGCCGGCGTCGATCGCGGGGTCACGGCCGATCGGGGTGCTGCGGGACACCTTCAGCGACGCCGTCCACCTGCGCAACGACCTGTTCTCGTACGAACGCGAGGTGTGCGACGAGGGCGAGCTGTCCAACGGCGTGCTGGTGTTCGAGAAGTTCCTCGGCCTGCCCACCCAGCAGGCCGCGGAGGCCGTCAACGACCTGCTGACGTCCCGGCTGCACCAGTTCGAGCACACGGCGCTCACGGAGGTGCCTCTGCTGCTCGACGAGCACGCCATCGACCCCATCGGGCGCGCGGCCGTCCTCGGGTACGTGAAGGGCCTGCAGGACTGGCAGGCGGGCGGGCACGAGTGGCACCTGCGGTCGTCCCGGTACATGAACTCGGCGCCGCAGAGGAGTCCTGGCGTTCTCGGGTCGTTCGCCAAGACGTTGCCGCAACGGCTGAGGCAGTTCTCCAGCACGCCGAAGACCGTCGAGCCGTACACGTTGCCGCGCTTCGACGTGCCGTTCCCGCTGGTCCTCGCGCCGCACCTCGACCAGGCCCGCGACGAGGTCGTCGCGTGGGCCGTCGAGCACGGCATGACCGGCGAGGGCGTCTGGACCGAGGCCAAGGTGCGCGGGTACGACTTCCCGCTGTGCTCGGCGGGCATCGACCCGGACGCGACGCCGCAGGAGCTGTTCCTGTCCGGCTGCTGGCTCACCTGGGGCACGTACGCCGACGACGTCTACCCGCTCTGGTACGGCACCTCGCGCAATCTCGCGGGAGTGAAAGCGCAAACGGCGCGGTTGAAGGCCTGCATGCCATTGGACCTGGTGCCGGTGGTCGTTCCCGCGAACGCGATGGAGGTGTCGCTCGCTGATCTCTGGCAGCGGACCGCGGGGTCGATGACCTCGGGTTTCCGTGCCACGTTCCGCGAGACCGTGGACGCGATGCTCGACGCCTGGGTGTGGGAAGTGATCAACATGCACTTCAACCGCATCCCCGATCCGATCGACTACGTGGAAATGCGGCGCAGCACGTTCGGTTCCGAGCTGACGACCTCGCTGTCGCGCTTCTCGCATTCCGCGACCGTGCCCGCCGAACTGTGGGGAACGCGGGTCGTGCAGACCATGGAGCGGTCCGCCATGGATTACTGCACGATGCTGAACGACGTCTTCTCGTACTCGAAGGAGATTCAGCACGAGGGCGAAGTGCACAACATGGTGCGGGTGGTCGAGAACTTCCTCGGGGTCTCCCAATCAAGGGCTTTCGAGATCACTTACGCGTTGATGGACGCCCGCCTCGACCAGTTCGTGAGGTCGGTGGAAACGGACCTGCCGCGCCTCTTCGAAGATCTCGCCCTCGACTCCGGGGCACGGGCCGGGCTGACCCGGTACGCCGACGAGCTGAAGGACTGGATCGTCGGGATCATCCACTGGCACCAGGAAACCAGCCGCTACGACGAGACCGGCGGGTACCCGGTGTTCCACCAGGGACCGTCCGGCCTCGGCACGTCGTCGCTGAGCTTCACATCCCGAACTTAGAGCTCAGCCAGGCGCGGGTCGCCGCTCGGTAGTCCTCCGCGTTGCGGTGCAGGCCGAGCGAGTGCCCCGCGCCGGGCAGCACGTACGTCTGGAGCTGCGCTTCCGGTGCGTAGTAAGGGGCTTCCTGAGCGCGCAACGAGGTCGCGTTGGAACAGTCGCGCAACGCCAACAGGCCGCAGAACAACACGTCTTCGCTGCCGACCGCCTGGAACACCGGGACGGTGATGCCGAGCGTCGTCGGCAGCACGATGCCGAACACCGCCACGGTTCCCATGCCCGGTACGGAAACCTGGTCCTTCGTGGCCTCGTCCGCGTTCACCACGGCCTGGTCGGCGTCGCCCATCGCGTAGAACAACCCGGCTCGTGCGCCCGGCCGGGTCGTGAAGTAGAGCGGGTCGCTGCCCAGCCGTGCCAGCACGTTGTCCAGGAACGCGGGCTGAAGTCCCAGTGCCGCACCGAGAGCGAGCACCGGGACGGCGGGCATGTGCGTCATGCCGGACAACACGACGCCGTCGACGTCGCGGTAGGTCGCGGCCTCCAGCGCGACGATGCCGGAGCCGACGGAGTGCCCGACGATGACGACCTTGCGGTACGCCGTACCGCCGACGCGTCCGGCCCGCAGGTGCTGCACGACCTCGTGCATCGACCGGGCCTCGACGGAGATCAGCAGCGGCAGGCTCAGCGGGTGCGACGAGGCACCGGTGCCGAGCCGGTCGACGGCGAACGTCGCCCTGCCTTCGCGCGCCATCGTGCGTTGGTACGAATAGGACTCCGGCACACCCGGCAGGTCCCAGTACGCGCGGTTGTACGTGCCGCCGTGCACCAGGAGTTGGACGGTGTCCGGGTTCGCGCCCGCGGGCTTGCAGAGCTGACCGGAGACCGTCGCGGTGCCGTTCGGCCCGGCCACCGGGAGCGTCGTGAGCGAGCAGTCGGCACCGGAGGCGTGCGCGGCGGGCGTGAGCGACGTCAGCGCCAGCACGGCCGCCAGAACGGGGAGCAGTTTCACGCGTGAGGCTTTCTCTTCGTGGCGACCATAGGCAGCTGGTTCGGCTGCATGGTCGCCTTCACCTGGGCGTAGACGCGGTGTCCCGCAACGGGGACGAGGTCCCAGCGGGTCGCGATCGTCGCGGCGGCGATCGCGATCTCCGTGTGGGCGAGGAAGTGTCCGGGGCAGAACCGCGATCCGGCACCGAACGGGATGAACGCGCCCTTGGGCAGTGTCGCCGCCCGCTCCGGTTCCCAGCGGTCGGGGTCGAACCCGTCGGGGTCGGGGAACCAGCGCGGGTCGCGGTGCAGAGTGTGTTGGGAGACAGCGATCTCCGAGCCCTTCGGCACGAGCACGCCCCCGATCTCGACGTCCTCGCGGGCCCGGCGCATGAGGATCACCGGCGGGGTGCGGCGGAGCACCTCGTTGATGATCCGGCCGGTGTACTCGAGCTTCGCCACGTCGTCGAACGTCGCCGGCCGGCCACCCAGCACGGCGTCGACCTCGGCGTGGAACCGGTGCCGCACAGCGGGTCTGGTGCCGACCTCGTGGAAGAACCAGGCCAGCGCGACCGCCGTCGTCTCGGCACCGGTGGTGAGGATCGTGACGACCTCGTCGGTGATCTGCTCGTCGGTCATCGCCTCGCCGGTGTCCGCGTCCCGCGCGGCGAGCAGGGCCGAGAGCAGGTCGCCGTGGTCGGTGCTTTCCTCCCGCGCGTTCAGGATCACCGCGGGGATCGCCTTGCGCAGGCGGGCAGCGGCCTCGTCGAACTCGCGGTTGGCCCTGAGCGGCAGCTTCTCCACGAAACCCGGCGAGAACGCGCGCACCAGTACGTGCTTGAGCATGATCGGGATGGAGCGCTTGATCTCGGTCAGCACCTCCTGGCCGAGTTCGGCGGAGAACAACGTGCGCCCGGCGACGGTCATCACGAAGTCCTGCATGAGGGCGTCGACTTCGAGTCGTTGCCCGTCGTGCCAGGAGTCCCGCAGTTCGGTCGCGAGCGTCGTGATCACGTTCTCCGCGTAGGTCGAGACCCGCGCGCGGGAGAACGCGGGCAGCATCATCCGCCGCTGCCGCTGGTTGAACGCGCCGTTCGACGTCGCGAGCCCGTTGCCGAAGAGCGGGCGCATCTTGTCGAAGACGATGCCCTTGTCGAACTTGTCCGACGCCAGCAGTTCCAGCGCCAGCGCGGGGGAGGTGACCATGTGCACCGGCAGGGGACCGAGGAAGACCTTCACCACGTCCCCGTTGGCGGGTAACGACGCGAGGAACTCGACCGGTGCGCGCAGCAGCTTGACGGAGTGCCCGACGAGGGGCCAGCGGCCCGGCACCGTCGTGACGCTCGGCATCACCACCACCCTCTCGTGCGACCCCGAACAAACTAGGGCCATCCGTCCAGTGGTGGCGAGCAGATACACACGATCGGATGCTCGTTCGTTCGTCCGGTCTGGCGCGCACGGATACGCTCAGTCGGTGAGCAACGACTCCGGCTGGGTTCCTCCGGGTGTGGACACGACGGTGCCGTCACCGGCACGGGTGTACGACTACTGGCTCGGCGGCGGCCACAACTTCGCCCCGGACCGCGCACTGGGCGAGAAGATCCTGCAGATCATGCCGGGCGTGCGCGACGCGGCACGGCTGAACAGGTCGTTCCTGCGCAGAGCGGCGCTCCACATGGTCGAAAACGGCGTGCGGCAGTTCCTCGACATCGGCTCCGGCATCCCGACCGTCGGCAACCTGCACGAGATCGTGCGGGCCGAGGCACCCGACTGCCGGGTCGTCTACGTCGACAGGGACCCGGTCGCGGTGGCGCACAGCGAGTTGATCCTCTCCGGCAACGGCAACACCGCCGTCGTGCAGGCGGACCTGCGCGACCTGGACGCGATCTTCAACGCCGACGCGACCCGCAAGCTGCTCGACTTCGACCAGCCCGTCGGCCTGTTCATGTTGCTGGTGCTGCACTTCGTGCCGGACGAGTGGGACCCGGTGACGATCGTCGGGCAGTACCGCGACCGGCTCGCGCCCGGCAGCTTCCTCGCCGTGTCGCACGCGTCCGCCGAGGCCAAGCCCGCCGGCATGGACGAGGCCGTGCAGACCTACAACGTGAAGAGCACCGCGAACCAGGCGTTCCCGCGCACCCACGACGAGGTGATGGCGTTCTTCGGCGGGTTCGAGGTGGTCGAGCCCGGCCTGGTCGGCTGCCCGTCGTGGCGGCCGGACGGCGCGGGTGACTTCGCGGCCAACGCGGAGATCAACGAAGTGCCCTTCGCGGGGGTCGCTGTCAAAGCCTGACCACCGCTGACGGCGGACGGTCAGCCGATGGTCAGTGCTGGTCGGCACCTTGTGAGCACACACCGACTCACAGGGGGAACACCATGAAGAACGTCCTGATCTCCGGCGCCAGCATCGGCGGCCCCGCCCTCGCCTACTGGCTGCGCCACCACGGTTTCGAGGTCACCGTCGTCGAGCGGCACCGGGGGATGCGGCCCGGCGGCCAGGCCATCGACGTGCGCGGCCCGGCGCTGGAGGTGATCGAGCGGATGGGCCTCGGTGACCAGCTGCGGTCGTTCAGCACCAACATGCGTGGCATGAACGTCGTCGACGCCGACGGCAACGAGCTGTTCAGCTCCATCACGCACACCCTGAGCGGCGGCGACCTGTCGAGCCCCGACGTCGAACTGCTGCGCGACGACCTCGCCAAGATGCTGTTCGACGCGGCTGAGGGCGTGGAGTACCTGTTCGACGACAGCATCACCGCGATCGACGGCACCCGCGTGACGTTCGAGAAGGCGGCGCCGCGCGACTTCGACGTCATCGTCGGCGCGGACGGCCTGCACTCCAACGTCCGGCGGCTCGCGTTCGGTCCCGAGTCGGACTTCATCACGCACCTCGGCCTGAACCTCGCCGTCTTCACCGCGCCGAACTTCCTCGGCCTCGACCACTGGCAGACGTTCCAGCAGGGCGACGTCGTGGGCGGCGGCATCATGAGCGCCCGGTCGAACTCGGAATGCCGCGTGTACATGGGTTTCAACGGCGAGATCGAC
Organism: Lentzea sp. JNUCC 0626; assembly: GCF_043632865.1. Classification (NCBI taxonomy): domain Bacteria; kingdom Bacillati; phylum Actinomycetota; class Actinomycetes; order Pseudonocardiales; family Pseudonocardiaceae; genus Lentzea; species Lentzea sp. JNUCC 0626. The sequence continues at coordinate 5,902,735 of NZ_CP171635.1, read as the reverse complement.
TTCGACTACCGCGACGTCGACGCGCAGCGCGCATTGCTGGCCTCGAAGTTCGAAGGCGCCGGGTGGGTGTGGCCGACCGCGGTGAAGCACATGTGGGAGGCGCCGGACTTCCACTTCGACTCGATGAGCCAGATCCGGATGGAGTCGTGGTCCACGGGCAACGTCGTGCTGCTCGGCGACGCCGGGTACTGCGGGTCGCCGTTGTCCGGGCAGGGCACCAGCATGGCGCTCGTCGGCGCGTACGTGCTCGCCGGTGAGCTGGCCCGCGACCGTTCCACCGTTTTCCAGCGCTACGAGGAGGTCCTGCGGCCGTACGTCCTCGCGAACCAGGAGATGGCGCTGAAGAACCAGATCAACGGCGGCGCACCCACCGAGGAGTTCGCCGCCGTCGTCAACAGCCTCAGCCTGCCGACCTACTGACGGGAGTCCTGGATCGCCGCGCGGACGTCCGCCTCGGGGATCGCGGTGCCGGTGAACCTCACCGCCGCCGCGATCCCCTTGGCGTCGGTGTGCCGCCAGTCCGCGAAGCTGATGTCCCGCAACGCTTCCAGGACCTCGGGGTCGTCTCCGAAGTCCGCCTCCTCCATCGGCTCGCACGACCCGAGCACCCGGCCGTCGCGGGCGAACGACAGCCGGGTGAGCCGGTTGACGTTCCAGTAGTGGCTCGCGGCCTTCCCGTTGCGGGACAGGTGTTCCAGCACGTCCGTGTTCGTGCCCCGGTAGTCGTTGTGCTCGACCACAAGCACCCCGCCGTCGATCTCGATCGCGAACGAGTCCTCGTCGAAGTGGTCGACCACGTCGTCCACGTCGAGCCCGGTGACGATCGTGAGGGTGGCCGCCACCGGGAGTTCCTCCTCGATCCACCGGTACGGCCGGTCCGGTCGCGGGACGGGCGGCGGCAGCGGCTCACCCCGCAGCGCGTGCCCGACGCGGTCGGTCGCCTTGTGCACCAACGGATCCGCCTGCGGTGCCTGCCAGATGGTGAGTTCGTAGCGCTCACCGTCGTCGTCCCTGCCGCTCGCGCAGACCCGTGCGCGGAACTCGCCGGGCCACGGCGCGGTGGTCCCGTGCCCGAGTTTCGCGTCGCCGTTGACCGCGGTGTAGCTGATCTCGACGACCTCGTCCCAGTCCTCCAGGTCCTGCGGCTCCGGCGGTTGCATCAGCGTCCGGACGGACACGTCGACCTGGCCCTCCTCGATGCCGGTGCGCACGGCGAACCCGGTCTCGATCGGGGCGGCGAGGCCGGTGGCGCCGAAGTCCGTCGCCTCGCCCGGTTCCTCGGCGAGCGCGAACTGGTGGTTCGCCACGGACGCCTTGGTGGGCCAGGACGATCCGATGTAGTCGCGGCGGCGCTTCTCCAGCAACGCCAGCGTGTACGCGGCCGGCATCGGCACGTCCGGGACGATCTCCGCGGTCGCGGCGATGCCGAACCCGATGGCCGCCACCGGATCCTTCGCGAACGGCGTGCCGACGGCGTTCAGGATCGCCCGCGCGACGACCACGGCCGTGGCCAGGTGAGCGCGGCCGCGCCGCACGACGATCGCGTCCTCGTCACCGGTGATGCCGCTCTGGTCCGGAACGGCCGCGCGCACGTGCCTGATGATCAGGTCGTCGATGCCCTGGTGCAGGGCCAGCACGAGCGTGATCGGTGAGGACAGAGCGCTCTGGCCCTCGAAGCTCACGTACGAGAAGGCGCCGTCCCTCGGCGGTGCCAGACCGGCGATCAGGTCGGCGGGCGCGGTCAGGTCCAGCTGCGCGACGGCGAGTTCCAGCGCGCCCAGCAGGCGTTCGGCGGGCAGGCTCGGGAACCGCTGCAGGGCCTGCTGCAGGACCGACGTGGCCCAGCCGTGGTGCTCGGCTCCGCGGGTGGCGTAGCGGCCGATCAGTGCGGCCGGATCTGCCGGGATCAACGCCTCGATCCGCGGCACGGTGTCGTCGATCAGTTTCTGGAAGTCCCCCATCCGCGCGATTGTGCCGAACGGGCGGTGTCGCGCGGAAGGCCGCGTCCGAGCAGGTCTCGAACAAAGAATTGGCCCAGACCATTGACGACAAAAGGGATGTTTGAGCACCCTGAGCACAGGGTCGCCGCCCCCGACTCGTGAGGAGGAGTCGTGAGAACTCGCGTTCTCGCCGCGGTCATCGCTGTCACAGCGGCGTTGTCCGTGAGCGCGCAGTCGCAAGCCGCGGAACCACTGAACAGCCTGGTGCCCGTCCCGGTCTCGGTGCAGGCCAAGAGCGGTGTCACGCACACCCTCACGGCCGGCACGAAGATCTACACAGCCCCGGCCGCACGGGACGTCGGCACGTTCCTGGCGGGGATCCTGCGGCCGTCGACGGGCTACGCGTTCCCGGTGTCCGACACGTCCGGCACACCGGCGGACGGCATCTCGTTGCTGCTCTCGGGTGCGCCGGGCACGGTCGGTCAGCAGGGCTACCAGCTCGACGTGGCGGCGAACAACATCGTGCTGCGCGCCAACACCTCGGAAGGCCTGTTCGCCGGCGTGCAGACGTTGCGGCAGCTGTTGCCCGCCAAGGTGGAGAGCACGACCGCGCAGGCCGGTCCGTGGACCGTGCCGGGTGCCGCGATCGTCGACTACCCGCGGTTCTCGTACCGCGGCGCGATGCTCGACGTGGCCCGCCACTTCCACTCCGTCCAGACGGTCAAGCGCTACATCGACCAGCTCGCGCTCTACAAGATCAACTACTTCCACATCCACCTGAGCGACGACCAGGGCTGGCGGATCGTCATCGACAGCTGGCCGCGGCTCGCCACGTACGGCGGCAGCACGCAGGTCGGCGGCGGCCCCGGCGGTTACTACACCAAGGCGCAGTACAGCGAGATCGTGCAGTACGCGGCGTCGCGCAAGATCACGGTGATCCCCGAGATCGACCTGCCCGGCCACACCAACGCCGCGCTGGCGTCGTACGCGGAGCTCAACTGCAACGGTCAGGCCCCGCCGCTGCGCACGGACATCGAGGTCGGTTACTCCTCGCTGTGCGTGAACAAGGAGATCACCTACACGTTCGTCGAGGACGTGATCCGCGAGATCGCCGCGCTCACGCCCGGTCCGTACTTCCACATCGGTGGCGACGAGGCGCACTCGACCCCCGACGCGGACTACCAGACGTTCATGGACCGGACCCTGCCGCTCGTCAAGAAGTACGGCAAGACCGCGCTCGGCTGGCACGAGTTCGTGAAGACGACGACCGACACGGCCACGATGCCGCAGTACTGGGGCACCTCGACGTCCAACGCCGTGGTGCAGGCAGCGGCGGCACGCGGCCACAAGGTCATCATGTCGCCCGCGAACAAGGCGTACCTGGACATGAAGTACAACTCCAGCACGCCGCTCGGCCTGTCCTGGGCGGGCCTGATCGAGGTCCAGACCGCGTACGACTGGAACCCCGGCACGCACGTCAGCGGGGTGCCCGAGTCCGCCGTCCGCGGCGTCGAAGCTCCACTGTGGAGCGAGACGCTGGTGACGGGCAAGGACATCGAGTTCATGGCGTTCCCGAGGCTCGGCGCGATCGCCGAACTGGGCTGGTCGCCGTGGTCGACGCACAACTGGGACCAGTTCAAGGTCAGGCTGGGTGCCCAGGGTCCGCGCTGGACCACCATGGGCATCAACTTCTACAAGTCCACGCAGGTCCCGTGGGACACCGGCGGCGGCCCGGGCCCCGGCCCGTGCACCCAGCCCGCGTGGGAGCGCGACAAGGTCTACACCGGCGGCAACGTCGTGTCGCACAACGGCAAGAAGTGGACCGCGCAGTGGTGGACGCGGGGCGAGGAGCCCGGCACCACCGGTCAGTGGGGCGTCTGGCGTGACGGCGGCGCCTGCTGATCTCTGAACGATCCGGTGCGGGTGAACTCCGCCCGCACCGGGTACCAGAACGTCGTGGATGCCCGAGTTGCCGTATTTGCCCCGTCCCCTCAGCTGACCGTCACCGTCGAGGACCTCGACGGTGAGCCGGACGTGCACCTGCACGCCGGCGGCCAGGGTTTCTGGCAGTCCAGGATGATCGCCGCCCTCGGCGTCGAGGCCGTCGTGTGCGCGACGTTCGGCGGTGAGACAGGCCGGGTGCTGCACACGCTCCTGGAAGGCGAGCACGTCGAGCTGAAGTCACGTCTGGTCGCCGCCCGCAACGGCGCCTACGTGCACGATCGCCGCGACGGCAGCCGGTCCGAGATGGTCGAGATGCTGCCCGACGCGTTGTCCCGGCACGAACTGGACGACGTCTACGAACTCGCTCTGGTGGAAGGCATGCGCGCCGGAACCGCCGTGCTGAGCGGACCTTCCGACGACCGCGTGCTGCCCCACGAGACGTACTTCCGCCTCACCTCCGACCTGACCTCCAACGGCTGCCGCGTGATCGTCGATCTCGCCGGCGACCGGCTGGCCGAGGCCGTGCGCGGCGGTCCGCACGTCGTGAAGGTCTCGCACGAGGAACTGGGGGAGGAGGACCTGGCCAAGTTGATCGAGCGAGCCCGCGAGATCGCTTCCTCGTGCGTGCACGGCGTCGTGGTGTCCCGTGCCGACGAACCGGCGTTGGCGCTGCTCGAAGACCGGCTGTACCTGGTGCGGATGCCCAAGCTGGAACCCGTCGACACACGCGGTGCCGGTGACTCGATGACCGCGGGAATTTCGGCGGGCCTCGCGCTGGGTATGTCGTTGACGGACGCGGTGAAGCTCGGCGCGGCCGCGGGAGCGGTGAACGTGACGAGGCACGGCCTGGGCAGCGGCAGCGGTGACGCCGTGCGCGAGCTCAGCACCCGCGTGGAACTGGAGCCGATCGAGGAATGAACTGATGCGCGCGCTGATCACGAACGACGACGGAATCGACTCTCCCGGCCTGCACGTGCTCGCCGAGGCCGCCCAATCGTGCGGTCTGGACGTGGTGGTCGCGGCGCCCGTCGCACAGGCCAGCGGCACCAGTGCGTCGGTCGCGGCGCTGGGTGACTCAGGGCGCGTCGTCAGCAACCGGCGGGAGTTGCCGGGGCTGGACGTGGAGGCCTACGCCGTGGCCGCGCACCCCGGCCTGATCTCGCTGATCGCGTGCCGAGGTGGGTTCGGTGGCAAGCCCGACGTCGTGCTGTCCGGCATCAACCTGGGCGCGAACGTGGGCCGCGCGATCCTGCACTCCGGCACCGTCGGCGCCGCGCTGACCGCGCACCTGAGCGACGTGACGTCGCTCGCGGTGTCGCTCGACGTCGGTTTGGACGGGCCCGAACCGTTGTGGGACAAGGCAGGCGAGGTGGTGCGCGTCGTGCTGCCGTTCCTGCTGGACCTGCCTGCCGCGTCCGTGCTCTCGCTGAACGTGCCGAACGTCGTTGACGTGCAAGGACTTCGCTGGGCGGAGCTGGCGCGGTTCGGTGCCGTGCAGAGCCGCGTGGACGACGTCGGTGACAACGAGGTGGAGCTGGTGCACGTCTACGCCGAGGAGTCGCTGGTACCCGGAACGGACACCGCGTTGCTGGCGGAGGGATACGCGACGCTGACCGCGTTGCGTTCCGTCGGGCGCGACGTCAGTGCGGAACGCGCTTTGCCGGCCTGGCCAGCGTGATGATGAGGCCGATCAACGCCGTGCGAACTTCGAGAAAGCTCTCGGTTGTCACGTCGTTGAGCGAGAACGCCAACATGCCGAACCCGAGCAACAGCAGAAGTCCGTACATGCGCGCGAGATCGTGCCGCCACGCCATCGCGATCCCCAGCGCCCCAACGCCTACCTGGATCACGTGGTAGTTGGGGTCCAAACCGAACACGTCGAACCAGCCCAGTGCGAACTGCAGCACGCCCGCTGTGAGCGTGAGCGCCTGTGGCCTCGTGAACTCGAACTGATCGTTCAGCAAGGCCATAGGTCTCTACCCTTCGGATCGCCGCCAGACCGCGTCGTACTTCGCTTGTCGAACGCTGTCCTTGGCGGCGTTACGCTCCCGGCGTCCCTGAGTCGCCGAACCTCTGGGGTACCCGTACTTCGTCAGCCGGTAGTCCACACTTTCAGGTGCATACGACAACGCGAAGTACAGTCCTACAACGAAACCGAGCGCACCGCACGCAATTGCCAGTGGCCACGCCGAGCCGAGTCCGAACACGAGCGCCAGCGTGATGGCCGTCGTGAGTGGCGTGACCTGCACCAGACTGCGCACGGTGAACCGCAACAGCCACTTCGGACCGGTCACGTCGTCGTAGACGAACTCCCGGTACTGCTGCGGCAACCGCCCGCCCGCGTAGTACCAGACCTTGAGTGCGAGGTTCGGCGTCATCGCGTCGCCTTCGCGATCACCTTGTGCAGCACCTGGTTCAGCTGCGCGAGCTCTTCGAACGTCATGTCGAGCTGCTCCACGACCTTGAAGGGAATCTTCAGCGCCTCGTTCCGCAGCTCCTGACCCGTCTCGGTCAGGGTGAGGGCGAGCGCGCGTTCGTCCGTCTTGTCCCGTTGCCGCTCGACGTACCCGATCGCCTCCAGCCGCTTGAGCAGCGGACTGAGCGTGCCGGGGTCGAGTTGCAGCGCGTTGCTCAGGTCCTTGACGGTCCGCGGCGACCGCTCCCAGAGCGCCAGCATCACCAGGTACTGGGGATGCGTGAGGTTCAGCGGCTCCAGGATCGGCCGGTACACGGCGATCACCGTCCGGCTGGCCACGGCCAGCGCGAAGCAGACCTGCCGCTCGAGTTCGAGCGGGTTCTCCGGGATACTTGGTGTACTAATCATTGGTGTACACAATAACTCGCGCGCAGGCTGAAGGCCAAGAGGTGTGGCGCAGGAGACGGTCCGGTCTGTCAGGCGTGGACGACCCGTCCGGTCACTTCAGGGCGTCGGCCAGCGCTTCCGCGGTGACGGCGGCGCCGGAGCGGGTCATGACCGTGCCGCCGTGGTCGACCTCGTTGATCAACATCGGTTCCCGCAGGACCGGCAGCGCGGCCCGGAACTCGGCGGCCTGCTCGACGGTGTAGGCGGGCGGGGTGTCCGGTCCGGTGCTCCACTCGGCGTGCACGAACCACGTCGGCACGGTCAGTTCCTGCCAGCGCGAGGCGCCGAAGATGACGTCCTTCGCGTCGGCCACCAGCGTCTCGGCCGGGAGCCTGAGGCGGCCGTCCTCCGTGAGGTCGTGGGCGAAGTACTCGCGGATGAACGGGTCGGTGGGATCGATCAACGGGTTCAGCGTCGCCTGGACGGTGAGGTACTCGTCGGCGGTCCACGTGCGTTCGCGCGCCGCTATCTGTGGGGCGAAGGCTGCTTCCAGGAGTTCTGGGGTCATGTGCGCGTGTGCGGCCATCGGGAGGCCGCCGTCCACGAGCACGAGCGCGCGCACTCGGTTCGGATGGCGCACGGCGAGGTCTACGGCCACGTAGCCGCCCATGGACATGCCGATCACGGTGGCCGAGGGGAGTTCCAGCGCGTCGAGGACGTTGAGCACGTCGTCGGCGTGCTGGGAGATGCCCGCTCCTGGGACGTGCGCGCTGTCGCCGCGGCCGCGCAGATCCGGGGCGATCAGGGAGAAGCCGTGGGCTGCCACCCAGTTCCACAGCTTGCGGCTGCCGCTCACGCCGTGGATCGCGAGCACCGGGGGAGTGTCGCCGTCGTGGATCTCCACGGCCAGGTCGCCGCCGTCTACCGGTACTCGCATGACTGCCTCCTTCAGGCCTTGCCCGGGTTGAAGAGGTTCAGGGGGTCGAACGTCTGCTTGACGGCCCGATGCAGCGCGTGCGCGTCCGGGCCCAGTTCGCGGATCATGCCGTCGCGCTTGAGCAGGCCCACGCCGTGCTCGCCGGTGACGGTGCCGCCGAGGGCCAGTGCCTCGGTGATGATGTCCTCGAACGCTGCCTGCGCGGCTCGCCGGGCGTTGTCGTCGCCGGGCGGGGTGATCAGCAACGGGTGCAGGTTGCCGTCGCCGGCGTGCGCGATGGTGGCGATCCGGACCTCGTGCCGGGCGCCGATCTCCTCGATCCGGCCGAGCATGGCGGGAATCGCCGACCTCGGCACGCACACGTCCTCGGTGAGCAGCGGGCCCAGGCGTTCCAGTGCCGGATAGGTGAGCCGGCGGGCGGCGAAGAGGGCTTCGGCCTCGGCCGAGTCGGTCGACCGTTCCGTCCAGGCCGCGCCCGCGTCGGTGAAGGCGGCTTCCAGGCCGTCGGCGTCGTCCGGGGTGTCGGCCCTGGCCAGCAGCATGGCCTCGGTGGTGGGCTCGATGCCGAGGTGCTTCCAGTCCTCCACGGCCTGCAGGCACGCGCGGTCGATCAGTTCCAATGCAGCGGGTTGCAGGCCTCGGGCGGTGCTGAGCGCAACGGCCTGACCTGCGGCGACGAGGCTGTCGAACGCGCCGACGACGGTCGCGGGCGGGCGTGGGGCCGGGCGGAGGCGGACCGTGACCTCGGTGATGACGCCCAGCGTTCCCTCGGAGCCGACGAGCAGGCTGGTCAGGTCGTAGCCCGCGACGCCCTTGGTGGTGCGACGGCCCAGCCTCACCGCCGTGCCGTACGGGACGGGGCCACCCAGCACCGCTTCGAGGCCGAGGACGTAGTCGCGCGTGACGCCGTACTTGAGGCAGCAGAGGCCGCCCGCGTTCGTGGCGACGTTGCCGCCGATGGTCGACCACGGCGAGCTCGCCGGATCCGGTGGGTACCAGAGTCCTTCTGCGGCAACGGCTTTCTTGAGGTCGTCGTTCACGACGCCCGGTTGCACGACGGCGAGCAGGTCGTCCCGGTCGATCTCGACGATCCCGGTCATCCGGCTCAGATCGAGGACCAGGCAGCCGTCGACGGCGTTGGCGCCACCGGACAGACCGGTGCCCGCGCCGCGCGGCACGATCGGGATGTCGTTGGCGGCGCAGTGCCGCACGGCCTCCTGAACGTCCTCAGTGGACTCGGGCCGGAACGCCGCCTGTGGCGTGCCCGACGGCGCCCACTCGGCCTCGTCGTGGCTGAGGTTCGCCAGCGTGTTCGGGTCGGTGATCAGCTTCATGGCCGCTCCAGCGCGCCGTGTGCCGCTTTGTGCACGACTCGTTCCAGTTCCGCGCCCCACTGGGCGGGGGTGGTCTCCGCGTGGATCGGCACAGCGCCCATGCCCGCCACCACGAACCGCGCGAACAGCACCAGGTCGAAGGCTTGTGCGGGTGAGGCGAGCGGTGGTGTGAGGATCGCGGCGATCTGGGCGGCTCCGGTGTTGAGCTCCTGCGTCCCGGTCGCGATGAGATCCGGCTCCTGGATGATCACCGCGCGACGGCCCAGCTCCAGCGACCACTGCTCCGCGGTGATGGTGTCGATGGCCGTGTGGACGGCTTTCTGGAGCGCCACAACGGGATCGGGGTCCGGGGAGAGCGCGCGGACGACGCGGCTGAGGAAGGCGTCGTACCAGAAGATCGCGGCCTTGCTGCCGAACGTGCGGAACAGCGTGCGCTCGGAGATGCCCGCGCGGTCGGCGATCGCCCTGGTCGACGTGGCGGCGAAGCCCTGGACGAGGCACAGGGCGATGGCCGCCTCCTGGATCGCGAGGCGGGTGCGCAGGTCCTTCGCGGCGCGCGTGGTCAAGGTGTCCACAGCGCCACGGTAGCGCGAAGTGTCAGTTACTGCCAGAAGTTTTGGCAGTAACTGACACTTTCGAGGTGTTTCAGAGCGCGCGGACCGCCGCGCCGAGGCGGGTGATGCCCTCGTCGATCTGCTCCGGCGTGACGCCCGAGAACGCGAGGCGGATGGCGTTGTCGCCGCCCTCCAGCAGGAAGTCGGAGCCCTTCACGAACTCGACGCCGTGCTCCTTGGCGACCGGCACCAGCTTGTCGATCGACACGCCGGGCAGCTCGACCCACATGAAGTAGCCGCCCTGCGGTGCGGTGAAGACCGCCTCCGGCAGTTCCCGCCGCAGTGCGGTGACCAGGGCGTCCCTGCGGGCGCGGAGGGCCTCGCGGACGTTCTTGACCGACTCGTCGAGACGGCCGGAGCGGCAGTACGAGTTGACGATCGACTGCGCGACCATGTTCGGCGAGATGTACGTGGTGGTCGCGATGTCCTGGATCGACTTGATCACGGACTTCGGGCCGACCAGGTAACCGCAGCGGATGCCGGGCGCCATCGTCTTCGAGAACGAGGACGCGTAGACGACCTTCTCGTTCTTGTCCTGCGACAGCATCGTCGGCAGGGGCTCGCCCTCGAAGCGCACCTTGACGTACGGGTCGTCCTCGAACAGCACGAAGTCGTACTTGGCCGCGAGGTCGAGCAGACGCGCGCGCTTCGCCTCGGACAGCGTGTAGCCGGCCGGGTTGTGGAAGTTCGGGATGATGTGCGCGAGCTTCGGGCGCACCCCGCTCTCCAGCAACGCCTCCAGCGCGTCGACGTTGATGCCGTCGGTCTCCAGCTCGATGGCGTGGATCTTGGCACCGCGCTGGCGCAGGTTCAGCAGCGTGCGGTCGTAGGTCGGCGCCTCGACCACGACGTCGTCGCCCTTGCTGACGAGCAGTTCGAACAGGAACGCGTCGGCCTGCATCGAGCCGTTGGTGACGAGCACCTGCTCCGGCTCGACACCGTGCTGCTCGGCGAGCCAGGTGCGCAACGGCACGTAGCCGACGCTCGTGCCGTACGCGAAGGTGCCGCCGGGGTCGTCCGTGAAGGCTTTCTGCGCTGCGTCGCGCAGGCCTTCCTGGTCGATGATGTCGAGAGAGGGCGCTCCGCGCGTGAACAGGATCGAGGCCATGCGCGGAGCGTACAACTCCCACGATTTGGGCTACGGCCTATATACGTATGCGTTGAGTTGTTGCACGGCCTGCGCCGCGTTTCCGAGGTGGTAGAGATCGACGGCGAGGAAGTTCGGCTTCTTCCTGGCCGCAGGCTGGCAGAACTGCTGCGCGCGGTTGCCGAGCTTGCCGTTGTCGGTCGTCGCCGTGCTCGTGAACGGAACGTCGCGGAAGTGGTTCATGACGAACAACGGCTGGAAGTTGCCCGTGGCCGTGAGCGGCTTTTCATCCCATCGGCTGTAGCAGGACCAGTCGGAACTGCCGAGTCCCGAACCCATCGACCAGTAGTTCTCGACGGTCCAGTCCTTCTGGTAGAGCACGCCCGAGTCCTCGCGCCCGTCCTTGCCGTGGTCGGTGAAGATGAGCAACCGCTTGTTGCTGCTCACCATCTGACTGCGCGTCGGCCACCCGTTCTGCTGCACGCCCTCTGCTCGGTTCAGGACGTCGTTGAGCCCCTGCACCTTGCGCAGTTCGTTCCTCAACGTGTTCGCGTCGACGTAGTCCTCCAGGAAGACCGTGACGATCTCGCTGCGGTTGTTCTTCAGGAAGTCCACGATCCGCTGGACGTCGACGTTGAGCGCCACTGGTTTGCTCACCAGCGTGCAGCTGTTGTGGCACAGGATCGCGCCGTCCGGCGTCTGGTGGATGTCCAGCATGAATCCGCGCACGCCGTCCTGGAGCTGCTGCACGATGCCGCGCGTCTGGTTCTTCGCGAGGTTGACGAACGGCGGCGCGAACCCGCCGTCCACCCCGTTCGCGTAGGCGTTGTGGGCGGTCAGGAACGTCATCTGGTCGAGCCGGGGATCCGCCGGCATCGGGCTCGTCTGACTGGTGACCGGCGTCAGGTACCACCGCGTCTCACCGCCCAGGGCGAAGAATTCCCATTGATCACCGAACTGACGAGGCTCGTGAACCGTATCCCCTTGTGAGCACGAACCCATGGTGAGCTGGCGGGTGATGCACTGGCCCGGCGAGTCGGTGTTCTCGAACCTCCCGTCGCTCAGCCGCCACTGCTGGCGGTCCTCGTTGCCCTTCGGACGGTGCAGTGCCAGTCCACTGCCGCTCTGGGCGACGTTGAGGCCGGTCCGGACACTGGTGACGTAGAACGTGCCTGCGGGAGCCGCCTCGGCGGTCGCGGGCACCAGCGGTAGGAGGAGCAGGGCTGCGATGGCAGGGAGGAGTCGCACGGTGACCAGGGTCACCCACCCGAGTGAAACATGAAACGTCCTCAAGCGTTTGGACGTTTAACACTTCGGGTATCCCACGCAACACGAGCCGCTCCTACCTGGTGAGAGCAAACGTCGGGAGAACGCTCCCGACCAGCACAACTCCACGGCAGCCGTCGCCCAGCCGAAGGGTTCGGGCCGGTACTTGAGCGCCGCCTTCACAAGCCGCGCAGGGTTCGACTCCCTCGGTTGCCACTTGCTCGCAGGGGACTTGCGGGCCTTCTTCGTCGACATCCCGCGGCGGGAAGTACAGGCGTCGCGACCGACGGGTCGCGGCGCCTTTCTCGTGCAGTGGTCAGCCGGATGAAGCGTTCGTCATGGCACTGCAAGCCTCAGCGCTGTTGGATTGGTGGGTGCTGCTGGCGTGAGCAGGGCGAACGTGGCGATGCTGCACCAGATCACCTGATCGAGTGGCGCCAAACATCAGGAACGCAAGGACCATGGATTCATGGCAGTCAAAGTCAGCTACCACCACGTTGCGAACAACCGTGCCGAGACTGCAACCCACGCCGGCGGGGAAGCGGTAGAGGTTGAGGACGGACACCTGTTCGTCAAGGGCGCGTTTGTCGAGAAGAGGACGACTCGCCCGACCGTCGCGATCTATGCGCCCGGAAAGTGGTACAGCGCCGAGGTCGAGTAGGCACCAGGTGGATCCTGGAGTGCCGTGCCCGTCTGGCTGCTGGTCGTCACGGCTGACGGGTCGCGGCGCCTTTCTCGTGCGGGGGGCGCCTTCAGAATGGCGGGTCGCCGCTCGAAGCGGTGCTCGGCTCGGTCGCCTTGGTCAACGCTCTGAGTTGATCGCCCACGTGCTTCAGCCCGCGCCGCAACTGGTCCCTGCTCGCCTCGGCCCGCCGCTCCACCCCCATCACGCGGTTCACCTCCACGTTCACCGACCCCGGATGGCGGCCGGTCTCCGCGGCCAGCAGGAAGGCCGCCTTGTTGAGCGACTTCCGCAACCAGTGCGAGGTGGGCGCCTCCTGGGCGAGTGCACGTTCCGAAGCCTGTGGAGAGTGCGGCATGGGAGACCTTCCGATCATCGTGGCGGTCCAAACGAGCTGACTCCATCACGATGACAGACGGGTCTGACAATTCCGGAAGCCCAGGTCAGGGCCGCTTTCAAGGCCGTCCGGGCGCAAAAGAGCCCGCCCGGCAGAACGCCGAGCGGGCCCCGAGGCAAATCAGATGGCGCGGACGTCCTGCGCCTGCGGACCCTTCTGACCCTGGCCGATCTCGAACTCCACGCGCTGCTGCTCTTCCAGCGACTTGAAGCCGGTGCCGGAGATCTGCGAGTAGTGCACGAACACGTCCGGACCGCCGCCGTCCTGCGCGATGAATCCGAAGCCCTTCTCGCCGTTGAACCACTTCACGGTGCCCTGCGCCATACCGAATGCTCCCTAGATGTTGGACCCCCGCCAGAGCGAGGTTCGCGCGCAGTCTGCCAGGCGAACGTCACTCTCACATCGTGGTTAGCCCAGTGGTGTGAAGAAGTAAGTTGGACCGGGCACCACGAGAGGAGCAGGAATGACGAACTGGCTGGACGTCGCGCACGAGGTGGCGGCGACGCTCAGGTCCGACGCGGCGGACAGGGACCGGGCCAACCAGCCACCCACCAAAGAGGTGGAACTGCTCCGTCAGAGCGGCCTTCTCAACGTGCGTGAGTGGTCCGTCCAGCAGGCGGTCGGCCGGATCATCGGCGCCGCGGACGCCAACGTCGGGCACCTCCTCGGGTACCACTACCTGCAGATCTGGCGCAGCGGGCTGTTCGACTCGCCCTTCAGCGACCGGCCCGACCAGTTCTGGGCCGGCGTCAGCAACCCGCTCGACGCGGCCCTCGAACTCACGCCCAACGGCACCGGCTTCACGCTCAACGGCCGCAAGACGTTCGCCACCGGCGCGGCCGTCGCCGACCGGCTCGTGGTCAGCGCGACCCGCACGGACAACGGCGAAAAACTCACGTTCCTGCTCGACGGCAAAGCGACCGGAATCACCTACTTGGACGATTGGGACAACATCGGTCAGCGTCTCACCGCGTCCGGCGGAGTGAACTTCGAGAACGTCGAGGTGACCGAGATCCTCGGCGTCCAGCCCGCCAACGAGGACCCGCGGATCAGCCTCGCCGCCATCGGCTTCCAGCTGGTGCTCGCGCAGATCTACGTCGCCCTCGCGGAGGGCGCGCTCGCCGAGGCCGCCGACTACACCCGCACCAAGACCCGCCCGTGGTTCGTCAGCGGGGTCGAGGCCGCGACCGAGGACCCGTACATCGTGGTGGCGTACGGCGAGATGGTGTCGCAGACGAGGGCCGCGGGGCTGCTCGCCGACGACGCCGCCCGCAAGCTCTGGGAGGCGAGCGAACTCGGCAGGCACCTGACGCCGGCCAAGCGCGCCGAGGTCGCGGTCGCCATCTCCGAGGCCAAGGTCGTCAGCACCAAGCTCGTCAACGAGGTCACGAGCCGCATCTTCGAGCAGGTCGGCGCGCGCGGCACGGCGGCCAAGTACGCCGTGGACCGCTTCTGGCGCAACGCCCGCACGCTCACGCTGCACGACCCGGTCGTCTACAAGGCCCGCGAGGTCGGCGAGCACTTCCTGACCGGCGCGCGCCCCGCCTACACCGGGTACAGCTGATGCAGCCGGTGCTCGCCGACTCGGTCAGGCTCACCGACGACGGCGTGCTCATCCTCGACCGCCGCAGGTTCCCGTTCGAACGCGAGTGGGTGCTGTGCCGCACGGCCGAGGAGGTCGCACGGGCCATCGAGGACATGGTCACCCAGTCCTCCGGCCCGTACTTCGCGGTCCTGTTCGGCATGGTCCTCAAGGCGCGCACGCTCGAGAACCAGCCGTTCGAGCAGGCTCGTGCACAGCTGGGTGAAACCGCTCTGCTGCTGGAGAACACGAGGCGCACCAACAACGCTCTGCGCAAGGCGACCCGAGTCGTCCTGGAGCACGTGGACGCCGCGCAGGACGTCCAGGAGGCGTTGACCGGCGCGCTGGAGGGCGACCGCCGGTACCGGTCCAAGAGCCAGGCGCTGGGGGAGCACACGGCGAACCTGCTGCCCGACGACGCGACGGTCATGACGCACTGCTGGGCCGACCTGTACCTCACCGAAACGGTCAGGGCGGCGCAGCACCAAGGTAAGCGGCTGCGGTTCTTCTGCACCGAGACCCGGCCCTACCTGCAGGGAGCCCGGCTCACCGCGGAGACGTTGATCGAGATGGGCGTCGACACCACGCTCATCACGGACGGCATGGGCGCCGCAGTTCTGCAAAGCGGTCAGGTGAACGCGTTGGTCACGGCGGCCGATCGCGTCACCATGGACGGGCACGTCATCAACAAGGTCGGCACACTGGGCCTGGCCGTGGCGGCGCACGCGTTCGGCGTGCCGTTCCACGCGCAGGTGCAGGCGCCCGACCTGCACGCACCCACCGCGGACCACGTGGAGATCGAGTACCGCGACGGCGCCGAGGTGTTGCAGGTGCTGGGCAGGCCGAGTGCCACGCCGAGGGTGAAAGGGCACTATCCGGCGTTCGACGTGACGCCACCGAGGTTCGTCACCACAGTGGTGACGGACCGGGGTGTTTACGGCGCCGGTCAGCTCGACGAGTACTACGAGGGAGAACAGCGGTGAGCAAGTGGGTCGTGCTCGACATCGAGGGCACGCTGAGCGCGACGGACCAGGTGCTGGTCGTCCTCTACGACTACGCGCGCCCGCGCCTCGGGCCGTGGATCGAGCAGCACGGTGACGACCCGGTGGTCGCCGACGCCGTCCGGCAGATCAAGGAACTCGCCGGGCACGACGACGTCGTGAAGGCGCTGCACGACTGGATGGACGCCGACCAGAAGGTCACGCCCCTCAAGACGTTGCAGGGCCTCATCTGGCAGCAGGGTTACGCGCAGGGCGACCTGGTGGCGGAGTTCTTCCCGGACGTCGTCCCCGCGATCCGCAAGTGGCACGGCGACGGCATCAAGCTCGCGATCTTCTCCAGCGGCTCGGTCGCAGGCCAGGTCGCGTTCTTCCAGCACACCACGGACGGCGACCTGACCCCGTTGCTGGAGCACCACTTCGACACGGTCAACGCCGGTCCGAAGCGTGAAGCCGCGTCGTACCACAAGATCGCCGAGACGCTTCAGAGCGACGACATCACGTTCTACAGCGACGTTCCTGCGGAGCTGCACGCCGCGCAGGAGGCGGGCTGGAAGACGGTCGGTGTCGCGCGCGCGGGCGAGCCCTACGGCAACGCGGACTTCACGCCCCACCCGACCGTGTGGGAACTCTCGTGACGGCGGAGCTCGCGCACGAGTGCATCCGCTACGCGCAGATGGGCTGGATGCGCGGCACGTCCGGCAATCTCTCCGTGGTCCTGCAACGTGATCCGCTGCGCCTCGCGGTGACGGTCAGCGGCGTCGACAAGGGCGAGATCACCGCCGAGGACAGCGTTGTCATCGACGTGCACGGCAACGCGGTGGACAGCGGCAAGGTCCCGTCGGCCGAAGCGGGTCTGCACGCGCGGATCGCCGACGTGGCCGGAGCGGGCGCCGTCGTGCACGTCCACGCGCTCGCCCCCGTCGTGGCGGCGGAGCACTGGCCGGACGGCGTGGTGCTCAAGGACCTCGAGATGCTCAAGGGGTTCGGCCGCTACGACCACGAGGAGGTCGTGATCCCGGTCGTGCGCAACTCCCAGGACATGGTCGAACTGGGCGACGCGTTCGAGAAGGGCTTCGACCCGAAGGTGCCCGCGCTGATCGTGGCGCGGCACGGCGTGTACGTGTGGGGCGCCGACCTGATGCAGGCACGGCACCGCCTGGAATGCCTGGAGTGGTTGCTGCGCTTCAAGGTGAAGACACGACAGACGGGGAGCAACTCATGACGCTGCTGACGGTGTGGCCGGAGACCGGCCCCGAGGAGACCGTGCTGCGGACCACCGACGCCGAGGAGATCGCCACCGCGCTCAAGGAGCACGGCGTGCGCTTCAGCCGTTGGTCCGTTGTGGACGGTGTCACCGCCGAGAACGCCCTGCAGGCCTACGAGAAGGACATCGCCCGCGTCAGCGAGACGGAGGGGTACACCTACGTCGACGCGATGGAGATGGCTCCGGCCGACACGGACGAGTACCGCGCGAAGGCCGTGGAGTTCCGCAACAAGTTCCTCGCCGAGCACACGCACGACGACGACGAGGACCGCTACTTCGCCCGTGGCGCAGGCGTTTTCTACCTGCACATCGGCGACAAGGTCTACGCGGTGTTCTGCACCGAGGGCGATCTGCTGAGCGTTCCGGCGAACACGACGCACTGGTTCGACATGGGCACCGAACCCGACTACGTGTCGGTGCGGTTCTTCCACGACGACGACGGGTGGATCGGCAACTTCACCGGAAGCGACATCGCGAAGAAGTTCCCGACGTTCGACGAGATCCGTTCAGGAATGTGAAAAGTTCATCCACCTGAATCTTTTCCCGGATTCTGAATCAGGTATTGATCCCTCCGCCTTCTGACCCCAAAGTGGTACAGACCACTTATCGAAGGTCGGAGGGATTCACCGTGGAAACCCCTGCGCTCCACACGCGACGCTCCGTGCTCGCCCTCGCTTTGACCGCACCCCTGCTCGTGGCACCGGCGGCTCAGGCCCTCGCTCAGCCGCCGTCCGCACAATGGGTGTCGGCGCCGTACAGCTACACCGTGCAGAAGCCGCACAACCTCGCCCAGAGCGCGCGCTACAAGTTCGAAGGCGGCATCCACACGATGTGGGTGTACGACTACGACCAGCCGCACACCCCTGGCAGCCCAACGGATCCGCGCACCGAGCTCCGCTTCAACCAGGAGTACACGAGCGGCTCGCGGGCGTGGCAGGGCGAGATCTACATCCCCAGCGGCGTCAGCGGCCCGACGGTCGTGCAGATCCTGCGCGAGAACCGCCCGGCCGGCACGCGGGCGACCGACATCATGCTCAACGTCGCCAACATCAACGGCGGCACGTTGCGCAAGGACAGCAACCAGGTCGTCGCGACGGGCATTTACAACAAGTGGTTCACCATTCGAGTGGAACACACCGCCAACGCGAGCGGCCGCGGCGCCATCCGCACCTACTTCAACGGCTCGCTGAAACTGACGACGCAGGACGAAGGACCGGCCAACCGCTATTTCAAGAACGGCGTCTACCACCACGGCAGCGGGCGGGCGGAAGCCCGTTTCCGCAACATCACCTACTGGCGCCAGTGACACTGCTCGGCGCCAAAGGCCTCGTAGCGCTCGCCCTCGGTGAAGCCCAGCTTCGCCAGGAGACGCATTGAAGCCGTGTTGGCTGTTTGCGTCACGCTCACGAGAGGCTCGTCGGGGTGCGCGGCGGCGTACCAGTCCAGCGCTGCCGTACACGCCTCGTACGCGAAGCCCTTGCCCCACGCGGACGGCAGAAACAGGTAACCCAGCTCCCGTTTCTCGTCCAGCGGGTCGAACGAGACCATGCCGATCATCGCGCCGTCCAGCGCGACCACGAAGACACCGTGCCGCCGGCCGGGGATCGGAGGCGCGGTGCGGTCGACCTCGTCGCGCGGCTTCGAGCCACCGATGTAGGTGCCCACCTCCGGTGACGAGAACAACTCGACGAACGCGTCCCGGTCGGCTGTTTCGGACTCGCGCAGCACGAGCCGGTCGGTCCTGATCGGGATCGGTGGCCACGCCGAGGGTCCGGTCATGCCAACCACCCTAGAGTGACCCGCATGGACTCTCGGGTGGCGGTGGCCTCGCTCGGCGGCACGATCACGATGACCGGCTCCGGCGCGGTGACGCCCACGCTCGGCGCGCAGGACCTGGTGCAGGGCCTGGAAGTCGGCGAGATCGCCACGCTGGCCACGATCCCCGGCGCCTCGCTCACGTTCGGCACCCTGCTGGAGGCGTTCGACTGGGCCACCGGGCAGGTCGAAGAAGGCGCACGGGGTGTCGTGATCATCCAGGGCACCGACACGCTGGAGGAGACCGCGTACTTCTTCGACTGCCTGTGGCCGCACGACGAACCCGTCGTCGTCACCGGCGCGATGCGGCACCCCGGACTGCCCGGCGCGGACGGCCCCGCCAACCTCGCCGCGGCGGTGTCCGCGGCCGGCGCCCCGAACTCACGCGGGCGCGGCGCACTCCTGGTGCTCAACGACGAGATCCACGCCGCGCGGTGGGTTCGCAAGGCGCACAGCAGTCTGATGAACGCCTTCCAGTCGTTCCCCGGACCGGCCGGGCTGAACATCGAGGGCGTGCCGCAGTACTTCCACCCCGCGCACAAGCTGCCCGCGCTGCCACGACCCGAAGAAGCGCCGGCCGTGCCGCTCGTCGAGGCCACTGTGGACGATGACGGCGCGATCCTCGACTGGTTCGACGTCGAGGGTGTCGTGGTCGCGGCAACGGGCGTGGGGCACGTCTCGGCGGGCATGGCCGAGGCGATCTCCCGGGCCCGGTTCCCGGTCGTGGTGGCGAGCAGGACCGGTGCGGGGACGACGTTCCGCAGCACCTACGGGTTCGTCGGGTCCGAGGCGGACCTGATCGGACGCGGTGCCGTCATGGCCGGATGGTTGTGTCCCCGCAAGGCACGGGTGTTGCTGCGGCTCGCACTCGGGGCGGGGAGCGCGGTGGAGAACGTGTTCGCGTTGCGCGGCAACGTCTTCTGACGGTTCGGAAGACGTTGCCGCGGACGTTCGGCCCGGCGAGGTGCCGCGTCAGGCGGCGCGGATCTCGTTCGTTCTCGGCCTTCGGAGCGGGTCGATGAACGCGGGAGGCCGGAAGGCCGGGCGGCCTTCGAACATCTGGATCTGCCACTGTGAGTGGTGTGCCAGGTCGTGGTGGCGGCGGCAGAGCAGGACGAGGTTGGCCGCGTTGGTCTCGCCGCCGTCTGCCCAGAACCTGATGTGGTGCGCCTCGCAGTGCTTCGGCGGTCTGGTGCATCCGGGGAAGGCGCAGCCCTTGTCACGCGCCACCAGGACTCGCCGCAGGCCCGCGTTGATCGTGCGGGTCTTGCGGCCCACGTCGTAGATCTGGGAGCGGCTGCCCAGCACGGCCGGGATGACGGCCGCGTCGCAGGCGATCCTGCGGACCCGGCTCATCGGGAGGCGGTCGCCGTTGTCCAGCAGCGCGGTGCCGATGCCCTCGCGGAGCTTGTCGTAGTCGACGGTGACGGTCAGCTGGACCCGGTCGCCGCCGTGGATCCGGTCGCCGCTGCCGCGCAGCGCCAGGTCGACCACCTCGCACAGGGCATCGCCCTCGCGCTCCGGTGCCATCCTCAGGTCACCGGGCTCCGGCTTGGCCAGCGGGTCGATCAACGCGTCCAGCTTCGCGCCCGTCTCGGCGTCCAGATCGGCGGACAGCAGGTACCGGCCGCCCTTCCACTGACGCCGCAGGGAGTTCCTCGGCTGGATCGGCTCCGGCTCGCGGGGCTCCGGACCGTCCTGGTCGAGCCGGTACGCCAGCTCCTTGCAGAACGCCTTCGCCGAGCGAGGTTCGTGCTGGAGCGCGTAGCCGACGACGTGCTCCTCCGCGACGGAGGGCAACCCCGCCATCGCCTCGGCCAGCACCTCGACGTGGTCCTCGGACAGCTCTCCCTCGGCCATCGCGGCCGCCACTCCGGGCAGCGCCGGGGCGATCGGTGAGCCCGTCGGCGTGATCGAGGGGCACAGGGCCTGGGCCTGCTTCACCTTGCGGCGCGAGACTTTGGGGTCCCAGCGCAGCGCGTGCTTGAAGACCTCGACCAGATCCTTGTAGCCCAGCGCTTCCGCCGCGCCCTGCTGATCGAGCGCGCCGATGAGCTGCAGAACCTGGAACTGGAGCTGGTTGAGCGCGCGGACCTTCCGCCTGAGCTCGTCGAGGAGCTCAAGCGGAGTGGAGAGGCCGAGTGCTGTCATGCGTCCATCGTGGCATGAACACCTGTTCGAATTCCATTCCACGATCGGATGAATGCGCAGGTCAGGACCTATGGCGCCGTGCGCGACACACGGCGCCATAGGGCAGCACGTTTTCACCCGAACGAGCCCGTGGCATGGAGTGAATCCATTCCTTAGCGTCGCCGGGTATGACCGCGATCATTTCCACCCCGTACAGCCGGGATCTCGGTGACGAGCTTCGCCACCTGAGGGAGACGTCCACGCAGTTCAACGGCCGTGCGATGGCCGTCCAACTGGGGTGGGACCCGAGCAAGGTGTCCGACATCGAGCTCGGCAAGGCGCGGGCGAGCGAGGTCGACCTCGTGCAGTACCTGGCGACGTGCGGCAAGAACATCGAGTTCGTGGAGGAGTTCCGGCGCCGCTACTACAACGCCTTCGACCTGTATTTCGCACAGATGCCGGACAAGCTGCGCACCCTCACGATGACCGAGGCGATGGCCACGAAGATCACCTCACTCGACATCATGACCGTGCACGGACTCCTGCAAACCAGGGGCTATGCCCAGGAGCTGTTCGTCGATGGCCAGATCGAGGCGCCGGAGGACATCGAGAGGTTCGTCCAGGCACGCATGGAACGGCAGACGATCATGCGGAGGCCGAATCGCCCCGAGTGCGTCTTCTACTTGCATGAACTGGCGCTGCGGATGCCGTTCGGGAATGCGGTGCTCTGGGAGGACCAGTACCTGCACCTGCTCTTCAACACCCACATCCTGCGGATCGTGCCTGCGAGCGTGAGTGCTTTCCGCTCCGCCTGCACGCTGTACGAGTTCGGCAAGGCGTCGCCGGTCGTGTACAGCGAGACTGACACTGCGAACGTGTATGCGCAGGACAGCGTTGCCGTGGCACGGACCAGGCGTCTCTTTCAGCGGCTGGATGCCGTGGCTCTGGATGCGGAACAATCGAAGCGCAAGCTGGCGGAGTACGTCAGCGCACTCCGAGAGGATCCCCATGGCCGCGGAACGGACCTGGCGTAAGAGCACCTACAGCAACGCCGATGGTGGAGGAAGTTGCGTGGAGGTGTCGCTTGCCCAGGACGCCCTCGTGCGGGACACGAAGAACGCGAGCGGTCCCGTTCTCGCGTTCTCCACTTCTGCCTGGCGCGCCCTGCTCAACTCGCTCTGACGACCGACGTGTCCGCGGTCTCGACCGTCACCCGCACCGACTGCGGCGCCAGCGACTGCAGGTACTGCGCGTGGTCCGGGCCGATGGTGTCGCTGAACGCGATGAACGCGAGCCGAGGCATCTCAAAGGCGGTGGTGGCGCAGAAGTCCTCCAGGCGGTCGAACCCGCGCCGGATGCCGGTGGCGTCGAGCCCGAACTGAGCGTGCGAAGAGAGCTTCGCGGCACCGATGTCGAGCAGGTGCAACGCGTGCATGGCGTGCGTGAACGCCATGGCGCACACCTCGATACGCGCGCACGACGCCAGCAGCGTGCGCACCATCGACGGGTGCAGGGACTTGCCGGACGTGCGGAGGACGACGTCGATGCCGGCGGCGCGGAACTGCTCGACGATCTCGAACAGGCCGGGCACGCCGAGCGGTTCGCCGCCGCCCAGGGTGACTGTCTCGGGGCGCATCGAGATGAGCGCCTTGGCGATGTGCAGCATGCGGTCGTGGCTGAGCCGCGCGTGTGCGACGTCCCAGGTGATGTCCATTGGGCCCCCTTCGGCGGAAAGCCGATCCAATCGGGGGCCTGGTCCCGCCGTCAGGTGACCGGTGTCCCGACTTAGGAGGGACTTCCGAGTCCCGCCTCGCGGGCCCGCACGATGGCCTGGGCGCGGTCGGCCACCTGGAGCTTGGTGAAGATCGCGGACACCCGGTTGCGGACCGTCTTGCCCGACAACGACAACCGGAACGCGATCGACGGGTTGTCCAGTCCGGACGCCATCAGCTCCAGCACGTCCCGTTCGCGGTCGGTGAGCTGGGGGAACGCCAGGACCTTCGACGACGAGATCGCGGTGAAGTAGCCCATCATGCGCTGGGCGATGGTGGCGCTGAAGATCGCCTCACCGGCTCCTATGGCCTGCACGGCGCGCACGATCTCGTCGTCGTCCGTCGTCTTCACGAGGTACCCGCGCGCGCCCGCCTTCATCGCGGCGAACACCAACTCGTCGTCCTCGTGCATGGTCAGCACGAGGACTCCGATGCCGGGCAGGACCTCGCGGATCTGCTTCGCGGCCTCGACCCCGGTGAGCACCGGCATGTGCAGGTCCATCACGACGACGTCGGGTTCGAGGTCGAGGACGACGCGCACGGCCTCGGCGCCGTCGGCCGCGTCGCCGACGACCTCGAGGCCGTCCTCGCCGTCCAGCAACGCTTTCAGACCGCGGCGGAACACCGGGTGGTCGTCCGCGATCACTACCCGCGTCACTGGGCCTCCAACGGGATCCGAGCCACCACCCGAGTGCCGTGTGGTTGCGCGGGTCCCACTGTGCACGATCCACCCAGTTCGGCGCAGCGTTCACGCATCGAATCCAGCCCCACACCCGGCTTGGAATCCGCCGCGACGCCCGTGCCGTCGTCCACGATCTCCACCACCAGGTCGCCGTCGGTGCGCACGGTGATCACACAACGAGACGCGCCGGAGTGGCGTGCGGTGTTGGTCAGCGCCTCCGCGACGATCCGGTAGGCGGCGACCTCGACGGCGGCGGACAGGCCGTCGATCTGCTCGGCCTCCACCTCTACCCGCAGGTCGCCGTGGAACCGCGCCGCCTCGTCCCGCACGGCCAGGGCCAGGCCCTGGTCGAGGATCGGCGGCCGCAGCCCGTCCACGAGACTGCGCACCTCGACGGCCGTCGTGTCGACGTCGGCCAGCACCGGGTCCAGCACGTCGCCCAACGACCGGCGCAACGCCTTGAGCTGCAACCGGATGCCGACCAACGCCGGGCCGACGCCGTCGTGCAGATCGCGCCGCAACCGCAGCCGTTCTTCTTCGCGCGCCCGCACGAGCCGTTCGCGGGCGAGCTGGAGATCGGCGGTCAACTTGATCGACTGCGCGGCGGGAGCGGTCGACCGGGCCAGGTCCACCAGCAGGCTCAGCTCGCGGTCGCTCAGCCGTTCGTCGGGTGCGCGCGGCTCCACGACGAGGTCGCCGACCTGCGTTCCCCGGTACGTCATGGGGAACCGGAGCTGCGGCCAGCCCCGGCTGCGTCCGTGCTCGGCCAGCACCGACCCGCCGCGGATCGCGACGTACGGCAGCTTCAACGACTCGGCCACGGTGGCCGCGACCGTCGGCAGCACGTCGTTCGACCGTTCGAGCTTCTCGCTCAACGTCGACAACGCGGCATAAGGATCGGAACGCTGGCCGTAGAGCCACAGGTCGAGCTTGCGCTGCACCCAAGACCGAATAGGAGCGAACGCCAGTCCCGCCGCGACCACCCCGATGACCTCGGCGTCACTGGTGAACAGCTCACCGGCGCCGACCATCACGCCGAGGTAGACCAGCAGCAGCACGACCGTCAACGAGCCGTAGAGCAACGACCGGTGGATGAGCAGGCTGATGTCGTAGAGGCCATAACGGACGATGGCGATCACCGCCGCCGCAGGAAACGCCAGCACACCAACGATCCATGCGACGTGTCCGTCCGTGGTCTCCACCACGGTCGCCACGCCGGCCAACGTCAGCAACGCGAACGCCCACACGAGCAACCGGCGTTCGTCCCCTTCAGCCCTCCGCCACCGCAGAGCCAAGGACACCACCGCCGCGATCACCGCGACCCCCGCCGCCAGCACGGACACCAGCGTGATCGTCTTCGCGAACCCGCCACCGTCCGACTGCCAGAACGACGCCGGATCGCTCCACGACGCCCAGGCGATCCCGATCGTGCCGAAGAGAGCGCTGAACAGCGACGCACCGATGGCGACCCACCACCGGTTGCTCAACGGCCTGCCGTTCGGGAAGACCAGCGCCACCGCGGGCAGCAACGCGTACGTGGGCCACCAGATCCACGCCTCGACCCACCGGGCGGGGTGGTCGGCGGGCTGGCCCGCGACCGCGACGGCGATCCCGCCGAACGCGCCCATGACCAGCAGCAGCCACCCGACGGGCGACCTGCGGACGTGGCCGATCACCCGCACCCCGAGCAGGGTGCAGGCGAACGCGACCAGCCAGTTCCGCGGATGCGAAACGGTGCCGGTGACCACCGTGTGCACGACGGCGTAGAGCACACAGATGGCCACCAACGCACCAATGACGCGGGCGAGGGTTACCTCGCGCCGCGTCAGTCGCTGAGCCAGTGCCACAGGTTGTGGAACGGAGAACCGGCGTCGAGGGTGGACAGTCCACCCGGCCAGCCTTGGAAGGTCATGATGCGGTGCCGCAACTGCTCCACGGTCACCGGCTCAGCGGCCTTGTGGACGTGGTCGAAATCGACGTCCCCAGGCGGCGGGCTGACCGCGCGCGCCTGAAGCTCCGCGTACCAGGCGAGGAGCTCTTCGTCGGACATGTGCGAAAAGTACGGCGGTACCAATTTCTGCCCGGACTTCGACATGCCAGGAAGGAGTCACGGGCACTCGCCCAGATACACGAGTGCCCGCAACTTCCGAGAACTTTCTCAGATCAGCTCACGGCAGGACCTGGATCTTGCGGCCCACACCCGCCTTGAACTGGTCCAACGCCGACGCGTAGTCGTCCAGCGGCACCCTGTCACTGATGAAGATCTCGGGGTCCAGTACTCCGGTCGCGAAGAGGTCCGCCGCCCGTTCGAACGAGTGCAGCACCGCCATCGAGCCGGTGATGGTGATCTCCTGGTTGTAGATCTTGTACGGCTCGATGGTGACCCGCGCGGAGTAGTCCGAGACGCCGAACTGGAGGAACGTGCCGCCCTTCGCGACCCGGTTGATGCCGTCCTGGATGGCCTTCTCGTTGCCCGTGGCGTCGATGACGAGGTCCCAGCCCTGCGACCGGTCCAGTTCGTCCGCCGAGGTGGCCACCGACGTGACGCCGAGCTGGACGGCGGTCTTCAGGCGCTCCTCGTTGAGGTCCACGACCTCGATCGACGACGCGCCGGTCAGCTTGCCGAGCTGGAGCATCATCAGGCCCATCGTGCCCGAGCCGTAGATCAGCACCCGCTGCGCCATCTTCGACTTCAGCACGTCGTAGCCGCGGACCGCGCACGACAGCGGTTCGATCAGCGCCGCGTCCTCCAGCCGCACGTGGTCAGGCAGCTTCACGCAGTTCGCGACGGGCGCCACCGCGAACTCCGCCGCGCCACCGGCCGTCGTGACACCGATGGCGGCCCAGCGCTCGCAGAGGTTGTTCATGCCGTTGCGGCACATCCGGCACTCGAAGCAGTAGAGCGACGGGTCGACGGCCACGCGGTCGCCGACCTGCAGCTCGTTCACCTGCGACCCGATCTCGACGATCGTGCCCGCGAACTCGTGGCCCGGCACGACCGGCAGGGTGGGAGCGAACTCGCCCTGGAGGATGTGCAGATCGGTACCGCAGAGTCCACAGGCAGCCACGTCCACGACAACTTCGCGCGGACCGCACTTGGGATCGTCCACAGTGGTCACCTCGACGGACCCGACGCCCGTGATCACTGCTGCTTTCACTTGACCGCTCCCAACGAAAGGCCCTGGACGAGCTTGTCCTGGGCGGCGAACCCGGCGATGAGCACCGGCAGAGACACCACGACCGCGGCCGCGCACACCTTGGCCAGGAACAGGCCCTGGGAGGTGACGAACCCGGTGAGGTACACGGGAGCGGTACCGGCGACGACACCGGTGAGCACCCGTGCGAAGAGCAGTTCGTTCCAGCTGAAGATGAAGCAGATCAACGCCGTCGCGGCGATGCCGGGCATGGCGATCGGCGCGACCACCCGGCGCAGGATCGTGAGCAGCCCGGCGCCGTCGATCGCGGCGGCCTCCAGGATCTCCTTGGGCACCTCGGACAGGAACGAGCGCATGAGCCACACCGCGATCGGCAGGTTCATCGAGCAGTACAGCAGCGTGAGGAACGAGATGTTGTCGAGCATCCCGGAGAACTGCGCGATCAGGTAGATCGGCAGCAGCGCCGCGACGACCGGCATCATCTTGGTGGAGAGGAAGAAGAACAGGACGTCCGTCCACTTCTCCACCGGCTTGATCGACAACGCGTACGCGGCCGGGATCGCCAGCAGCAGCACGATGATCGTCGACCCGATCGAGGCGCTGAACGAGTTGATCAGCGGCGGCCACGCGCCGGAGTCGAAGAACTCCGCGTACCCGTCGAACGTGATCGGCGCGAGCAGCGACGGCGGGTTGGTGGCCGCGTCCGACTCGCTGTGCAGCGAGGTCAGGAACATCCAGGCCACCGGCGCGAAGAAGACGATGCCGGCGAGCCAGGCGAGCACACCCCAGCCGTGTTTGACCAGTCGCGCGGTCATCGCTTCTCCTCCTTGAACAACGAGGACACCGTGCGCAGCGCGAACGTCGCGATGATGATCGACCCCGCCACCACGATGACGCCGGCCGCGGAGGCCTCGCCGTACTCGTGGGCCTGGTAGAAGGTCTGGTAGATCATGTACGGCAGGTTCGCCGTGCCCAGACCGCCGGACGTGATGGTGAAGACCGCGTCGAAGTTCTGCACGATGTAGATCGACCCGAGCAGCCCGCCGAGCTCCAGGTACTGGCGCAGGTGCGGGAACGTCAGGTACTTGAAGATCTGGAACGACGACGCGCCGTCGATCGTCGCGGCCTCGACGGGTTCGATCGGCTTGGACTGCAGGCCCGCCAGCAGGATCAGCATCATGAACGGCGTCCACTGCCACACCAGCGACAGCACCACGGCGCTCATCGGCATGTTCGAGATCCAGTCCGGCTGGGCGTCGAAGCCCAGCCAGTTCAGGATTCCGTTGAACAGGCCGTACTCCGGGTTGTAGAGCACGTGCTTCCAGATCAGCGCCGCCGCCACCGGGACCACGAGGAACGGCGCGATCAGCAGCGTGCGGACGAAGCCGCGGCCCGCGAACTTCTTGTCCAGCAACAGCGCGAGCCCCAGCCCGAGGACCAGGCTGATGATCACGACCGACGCGGTGAGCACGATCGTGTTGACGACCGAGGACCGCAGATCGGGGTCGGTGAAGACGTTGATGTAGTTGTCGAACCCGGCGAACCCGCGGTTGGTGGGGTCGAGCGAGTTCCACTTCATGAACGAGATGACGAGCGTCGCGACGAACGGCAGCTGCGTCACGATGATCAGGAAGATGAGCGCGGGCAGCAGGGGAGCCCGCCGCGCCCACTTCGAGTAGCCCTTGCGGGGGACCGGGGGCGGCCGGTTGTCCACCGGCCGCTCCGCGCGAGTCAGGACTGCCATGTCACTGTCCCTTGTACTTGGCTGCGACCTTCTCTGCGAGACCCTGACCGTTGTTCAGCGCGTCGTCCACGCTCACCGCTCCCGCGATAGCAGAACTGATCTGCTGCGACACCTGGGTTCCGAGGTCGGTGAACTCGGGGATGCCGACGAACTGGATGCCGGGCGCCGGACGTTCCTGCACACCGGGGTTGAGCGGCTTCGCGCTCTTGATCGCGGCCTCGGCCATCGCGGAGAACGAGCCGGAGGACTGCTTGTACTCGGCGCGCTGGTAGGTCGAGGAGCGCTTGCCGTCCGGGACCTTCGACCAGCCCAGCGTCTTGCCCGCGAGCTCCTCGTAGCCCTTGCCGGACGCCCAGGAGATGAACTTCCAGGCGTTGTCCTGCTTCTTCGACGCCTTCTGGATGCCGAACGCCCAGGTGTAGAGCCAGCCGGAGCTGTCGGTCTTCACGACCGGCGCCTGGGTGAAGCCGAGCTTTCCCTTGATGGGGGAGTCGGCCGCTTCGAGCAGACCGGCGGCGACCGTGGCGTCGTACCACATCGCGACCTTGCCCTGCGTCATGTTGTTGAGGCACTCGGCGAAACCGGCCTGCGGGGCGCCGTTCTCACCGTGGTTGCGGACGAGGTCCACGTAGAACTTGGTGGCCTCCTTGAACTCCGGCGCGTTGACCTGCGCCTGCCAGTCCTTGGTGAACCACGTGCCGCCGAAGGTGTTCACGACCGTCGTGAGCGGCGCCATGACCTGGCCCCAGCCCGGCTGGCCGCGCAGGCAGATGCCGCGCACCTCGGGCGTCGCGACCTTCGCCGCCGCGTCCGCGACCTGCTGCCAGGTCGGCTTCTCGGGCAGCGTCACGCCCTTGGCCTCGAAGATGTCCTTGCGGTACATGAGGAACGACGACTCGCCGTAGAACGGCTGCGCGTAGACCTTGCCGTCGGCCGCGGTGAGCGACTGCCTGATGGGCTCCAGGATGTCGGCCTGGTCGAACGCGCTGTCCTTGGACACGAAGTCGTCCATCGGCGCGAGCCAGCCGTTCTTGGCGTACATCGGCGTCTCGTAGTTGGAGATCGTGGCGACGTCGTACTGGCCGGCCTGGCTCGAGAAGTCCTGGCTGATCTTGTCGCGGACGTCGTTCTCGGGCAGCACGGTGAAGTTCACCTTGATGCCCGTCTCCTTGGTGAAGTTGTCCGCGGTGAGCTTCTGCAGGTCCTGCATCTGCGGGTTGTTCACCATCAGGACGTTCACCGAGTTCTCACCACCGCCTCCGCCTCCCGCGCCCGAGCAGGCGGATGCGAGCAGCAACACCGCGGTGGCGGCTCCGAGTGTGCGAATCGACGACATCGTCGGTTCCTTTCAAGGGTTTCCGGGCACGTCTAAGACGGGGGATGTCGTGCCCGAGGAGGGAGGGCAGCAGATCAGGGCCCAAGAGAAATCAGGCTCTTACGACCTTGGGGCCTAGCAGCGTGTACCGGTGGGCCTCGTGCGCGGTGAGGCCGCTGTCGGTGACGATCGCCTCCAGATCGGAGACCTCGGCGAACCGGTGGAAGCTGGAGACGCCGAACTTCGTGTGCGTCCCGACGAAGATCTTTCGGCGGGACGCGCTGAGCGCCTTGGCCTTCACCGCGCCGACCGCCGGGTCGGGCGTGGTCAGACCGTGCTCGCGGGAGATGCCGTTGGCGCCGATGTACGCGAGGTCGATGACCATCTCGCCGAGCATCCTCGTGGTCCAGTGGTCCACAGTGGCCAGTGTGTGGCCCCTGACGCGACCGCCCAGCAGCAGGACGGTGCACGACGGGTGCTCGGACATCGCCGCCGCGGTCGGCAGCGACGCGGTGATGATCGTGAGCGGGTTGGTGGTGGGCAACGCCTCCGCGACGAGTTGCGGCGTGTAGCCCTCGTCGATGAAGACGGTCTCGGCGTCGTCGAGCCGTTCGGCGGCCGCCTTCGCGATCCGCCGCTTCTCCGGGACGTGCGACCCGGCGCGGAACCGGAGTCCTGTCTCGAAGCCGGCGCTCTCGACCGGGACACCGCCACCGTGCGTGCGTCGCACCAGGCCGTGCTCGTCGAGCACGCGCAGGTCGCGTCGGACCGTTTCGGGCGCGACGTGCAGTTCCTGCGCCATCTCCACCACGTCGACGCGGCCGTCGGCGCGGGCCCTGGCCAGGATGCGGCGCTTGCGTTCCTCGGCTCGCATGTCACCTGCCCATTCGGCTCTCGGGTTGCCCGTTCGGGCCGTGCATAGATGAAACACCCTTGAAACACTGTGGTCGGCACCACAACTGATTGAGATGCTGCCCGACTTTTGCCCGTCTCGCACTGTGTAACGGGTCGTTCACGCAGGTCGATGCGTCCGGGCACGCCCGAATCACGGTGAGACGGTGCCCGTATTGCCCCCATCTGGGCAGAAACGAAGGAGCGGTCGTGGTCATCTTTCGACCACAACCGCTCCGGTACCTGTTGGTTTGTTGCCGGGTTTCGCCCGTCAGCTCAGCCAGGCCGCCGCGTCCGACGGCAGCTTGCCGTCCTCCAGCGGGACGCTTGACAACGTTGGCACGGCCGGAAGTTCGATCGGCGCGTCCGACAGGTTCACGACGCACGTGAGGTCGCCGCGCTTGAACGCCAGCACGTCCTCACCGAGGTCGAGCCACTCCAGGCCGCCGTCGATACCGCGGCGGTGCGCGAACACCTGGCGGTACAGGGCGAGCATCGAGTCCGGGTCGTCCTGCTGCGCCGACACCGAGAACTGCTGCCAGTTCGCGGGCTGCGGCAGCCAGCTCGGACCGTCCTCAGAGGACCAGGGCAGCGGCACGCGGCAGCCGTCGCGGCCCCGGTCGGTGAAGCCCGAGCGGTGCCACACCGGGTCCTCGCGCAGCTCGTCCGGCAGGTCTTCGACCTCCCAGAGGCCGAGCTCCTCGCCCTGGTAGACGTAGACGCCACCGGGCAGCGCGGCCGTGAGCATGATCGCCGCCCGGGCCCGGCGCGTGCCCAGGTCGAAGTCGCTCGGGGCGCCGTGCTGCCGGTCCGCGAACGAGAAACCGGTCTTCTCGCGGCCGTAGCGGGTCACGTGCCGCGTGACGTCGTGATTGGACAGCACCCAGGTCGGCGGCGCGCCGACGGGTTCGTGCGCGGCGAGCGTGCTGTCGACGACCTTGCGCAGTTCGTCGGCGTTCCACGGGCAGCACAGGAAGTCGAAGTTGAACGCGCTGTGCATCTCGTCCTGCCTGAGGTACCGCGCGAACCGCACCGGGTCCGGCAGCCACATCTCGCCGACGAGGATGCGGTCGCCGTCGTACTCGTCCACGATCTGGCGCCACCGCCGGTAGATCTCGTGCACGCCGTCCTGGTCGGAGTACGGCAGGTCGGCGTTGGGCTTGCTGAAGTCCTTCACCAGGCCGTCGGCCACGTCGATGCGGAAGCCGTCGACGCCGCGGTCGAGCCAGAAGCGCAGGATGTCCTCGAACTCGTCGTGGACGACCTGGTTCTCCCAGTTGAAGTCCGGCTGCTCGGCCGCGTAGAGGTGCAGGTACCAGCGGCCGTCCTCGAGCTTGCTCCACGCGGGACCACCGAAGCGCGACTGCCAGTCGTTCGGCAGCTCCTCGGTGTCGCGGATGTGGAAGCGATCCCACAGGCCGTCCTTGAACCACGGGTGCTGGTCGCTCGCGTGGTTCGGGACGAGGTCGATGATGATCCGGATGCCCAGGCCGTGCGCGTCCGCGATGAGCTTCTCGGCGTCGGCGAGCGACCCGAAGACCGGCTCGATGTCGCGGAAGTCGGCCACGTCGTAGCCGCCGTCGGCGAGCGGGCTCGGGTACCACGGGTTGAGCCAGATCGCGTCGAAGCCGAGGCTCGCGATGTGCTGGAGCTTGGCGCGGAGGCCGGCGATGTCGCCGATGCCGTCGCCGTTGCCGTCCGCGAAGCTGCGCAGATAGACCTGGTAGATGGAAGCGTTCCGCCACCAACTCATCTGGTGTTTCCTTTCACCCTTTTACGCCGCCCGCGGTGAGCCCCGCGAGGATGTGCCGCTGGAACGCCAGGAACAGCGCCACCATCGGCAGGCTCGCCAGCACGAGGCCCGCGAGCAGGAGGTTGATCGGTGTGTCCGGAGCGAAGCGCTGGAGCGCGACGCTGAGCGTCTGCTTCGCCGGATCGGGGAACACGAGCAGCGGCCAGATGAAGTCCTTCCACGCCGCCACGACCGCGAAGATCGAGACGACGGCGAGGATGGGGCGGGAGATCGGCAGCACGATGCGGACGAGGGTCGTCCACGTGTTCGCGCCGTCGATCCTGGCCGCTTCGAGGAGCTCTTCCGGGATCTGGTCGAAGAAGCGCTTGAGCAGGTAGACGTTCAGCGCGTTGGCCGCGGCCGGCAACCAGATGCCCGCCGGGTTGTTCAGCAGGTCGAGATCGGTGAGCGTGAGGTAGACGGGGACCAGCACGGCCGTCGACGGCAGCATCAGCGTCGCCAGCATCAGGCCCATGATCGCGTTGCCGAAGATCGGCCGGAGCTTGCTCAGCGCGTAGGCCGCCGGGACGATCACGGCCATCTGCACCGCCCACGCGCCGATCGCGACGACCAGCGTGTTGATGAAGAACTTGCCGAGCTCCATGTAGTTCCAGGCTTCGGCGTACGCGCCCGGTTCCCAGGTCTGCGGCAGGATCGTCGGCGGCTGCTGGGCCAGTTCGGCCGGTGGCTTGAACGCGCCGAGCAGCACCCAGACGAGCGGGAGCAGGAACGCGGCGGTGAACAGGACCAGCGTGCCGGCGAGGACGACCCAGTAGAGCGGGCCGGTGCCCCTGGTGAGAGTCCTCATGCGTCGGCCTTCTTCGTGATCTTGAGGTAGAGGAAGGAGAAGACGCCCAGCACCGCGAAGAGGATCAGGCTCAGCGCGCTCGCGGTGCCGAAGTCGTTGTAGTAGAAGGCGTAGCGGTACAGCAGGAGCAGCACGGTGACCGTGGACTCCTCCGGGCCGCCGCCGGTCATGATGAACGGCTCGGTGAAGATCTGCATGGTCGCGACGACCTGGAGCAGCAACAGCATCAGGATCACGAACTTGGTCTGCGGGATCGTGATGTGCCAGACCTTCTTGACGATGCCGGCGCCGTCCAGGTCCGCGGCCTCGTACAGCTCACCGGGGATCGTCTGCAACGCCGCCAGGTAGATGAGCGTCGCCGACCCCATGTTCGCCCAGGTGATCACGAGGACGAGGCTGATCATGCTGGTGTCGGCCGAGTCGAGCCATTGCAGCGTCGGCAGGTTCAGTCCTCTGAGGACCGAGTTGAACAGGCCGGGTCCCGGGTCGTAGAACCACTTCCACAGCAGGGCCGTCACGACCGGCGGGAGCATCACCGGTAGGTAGACCAGCAGGCGGAAGTACCCCTTGGCGTGCCGCAGTTCGTTGAGCACCACGGCCGTGAGGAACGGGACGCCGAAGCCGAGCAGCAGCGCCAGGAGCGTGAAGTAGAGCGTGTTGCGCCACGCCACCCCGAACAGCGGGTCGGCGAAGAGTCGTTCGAAGTTCTCCCAGCCGACCCAGTCGGGGCTCGTGACGAAGTTGACCTGCTGGAAGCTCAGGACCACCCCGCGCACGATCGGCCACCAGGAGAAGATCGCGAAGACGACCAGCGCGAGGCTCAGGAAGCCGTACGCGGTGACGTGGCGCCGCACTTACTTCACCTGCGCCAGAACAGCGTTGACCTTCGTCTCGGCGTCCTTCAGCAGTGCCGCGTGGTCAGCGTCCTTGTTGGTGAGCACCGCCTGCACGACGGTGTCGAGGATCGCGTAGACCTGCTGCGCCTGCGGCGGTTCGAGCGAGCCCTTGGTCGACTCGGAACCGTCCACATAGGCCTGGAAGTTCTTCACCGGCATGGTGGCGTACTTGGCCTTGAGGTCTTCCTGGTTCTTGCGCGGCTCACCGGTCCAGACGTCGGCGATCGGCGGGATCGGCAGGCCGACGGGCTGCCCGCGGTCCTTGTACTTCTGCAGGTTGCCTTCGAGGCGGTCCGGGTTCAGGTACTTCCACTGGATCCACTTCAGGCCGGCCTTGATCTTGTCCGGCGAGGCCTTCGGGTTGATCATGTAGCCCTCGCCGCCGAGCAGGGTGCCCTTCTGCTCCGGGATCGCGGCCAGGCCGTAGTCGTCGTACTTGCCCTTGAACTGGTTGACGATCGCGGCGACGTTGTCCGGCGCGGCCAGGTACATGCCGAGCTGCCCGGCGCCCATCATGTTCTGCACGTCGCCGATCTCCAGGAGCTGCTTCTCGCCCATGGAGTTGTCGTCCCAGCGCATCTCCTTGAGCCTGCGCAGCACTTCCTTGCCCTTGTCGTTGTTGAAGTCCGCGACGAACTTGTCGCCGTCCTTCTTGGCGATGTCACCGCCGACGGACTTCATCCACGTCGTGAAGTGCCAGCCGCCCTGGTTGCTCTTGCTGTACTCGGCGAACCCGGTGACACCGGCGTCCTTGAGCTTCTTGGCGGCGGCGCGCACCTCGTCCCACGTCTTCGGCGGGCTGTCGGGGTCGAGGCCCGCCTTGGTGAAGTTGGTGCGGCTGTAGAGCAGGCCCATCGTGTAGTTCGCCGTCGGCAGGCCGTAGACCTTGCCGTCGACCGTGAAGACGTCCTTGAGCTCCTGCTTGATGTCGCCGTAGTGCGGCACGTCCTTGACGTAGTCCGTCAGGTCCGCGGCCTGCTTGCGGGCGATGAGCGCGGCGGGGTCGGTGAAGTAGACGTAGAAGACGTCCTCCAGCTGACCGCCGGCGAGCTTGGCGCTGAACGTCTTCGGGTCCATGAACCCCTCGTGCGGCACGAGGTCGATGTCCGGGTTCGCCTTCTCGAACTCGGCGACGTCCTCGTCGAACACCTTGCGGTCGAACGCCTGCGTCTGCGGCGGCTGACCGTTGATGTTGATCTGGACCTTGCCGCCCGGCTCGGTCGTGGAACCGCTCCCACAGCCGACGGTGCTTAGCGCCAGGACACCGCCAATCAGCACGGCAGCGGACTTCTTCATGGTGGGGCCGCCCTTCTCGCGAGCGCGTCGATGTGACGGCGACCATAAGTCCCCGTTACATCTGAACGCAATATCCAGACGAAAACTCGCAAGAAGCTGACTGCGTTCGTTACCTCACCGGCGCACTGGACGCCCGCACCACCAACTCCGGCTCGAACAGCAACTCGTCCGGCGCCACGGCGTTGCCGGAGATCTGGTTGGCCAACAGCTCGACCGCCGCCCTGCCCATGGCTTCGATCGGCTGCCTCACGGTGGTGAGCGGCGGATCAGTGCAGGTCATGAACGCCGAGTCGTCGTACCCGATGATCGACACGTCCTTGGGAACGTCGAGCCCGGCCCGCCGCACGGCCCGTATCGCACCGAGCGCCAACGGGTCGCTGGCGCAGATGATCGCCGTGACCCCGCGCTGCACGAGCTTGGTCGCCGCGGCCTGCCCGCCCTCCAGGCTGAACATGGCGTGCTCGACATCGGCCCCGCCGCACTTCTCGATGGCCAGCATCTTCCGCTGGCTCGGCACGTGGTCCGGCGGCCCGAGCACGGCCCCGATCCGCTTGTGCCCCAACGACGTCAAGTGCCCGTAGGCCTGCTCCACCGCCACCGAGTCATCACACGACACCCGCGGGAACGCCAGATCGTCTATGGCGGCGTTGACCAGCACCGCAGGCAACTTCCGGGACATCATCTGCTGGTAGTGCCCGTGGCTCGCGTCCTTCTGCGCGTACAGCCCGCCGGCGAACACGATCCCGCTGACGTGCTGCTCCAGCAGCAGCTCCAGGTACTCGGCCTCGGTGACACCACCAGCCGTCCTGGTGCACAGCACGGGCGTGAAACCCCTTTGCGCGAGCGCGTTGCCCACGACGTCCGCGAACGCGGGGAAGATCGGGTTCTGCAGCTCGGGCAACACCAGCCCGACCAGCCGGGCCCGTTCGCCCCGCAGTTGCGTCGGCCTCTCGTATCCCAGCACGTCAAGTGCCGTGAGCACGGCACTCCTGGTGGCGTCCGAGACGCCTGGCTTGCCGTTCAGCACCCGGCTGACGGTGGCCTCGCTGACCCCGACCTTGGCCGCGACCTCGGCCAGCCTCCGTTGCGTCATGGCGCAAGTGTACGCAATTTCTTGCGTCCGCTTGCAAGCGAGGTTCACCCGGTCGGCGGCGGCACCGTTCGGCGTGCGGACAGCCGACTTCTCAGCGGTTGCGCGCTTCCCGCCACAGCAGCGCCACCCCGTGCCCCGGCAGCATCCACGACCGCACGTCCAGATCGCCGAGCTGGTCCGGCCGCAGCCAGTGCGCCGCCTCCGTGCCCGACCGGAACGTGAACGGCATGATGCGGAACTCGTGCCCGGGGGAGTGGTCGACCGCGAGTTCGGTGGCGTCGAAGCTGATCGTGTCAACGTAGGACGGGTAGGGCGACTGCCAGTACGCGAAGCCGTCGTTGGTGCGCTGCAAGGAACGTGACGACACGGTGAGGCCGAGGATCGCGCGCACCACGTGGTCGTCGGCGATGCCGCTGAGGTCGCACTCCAGGATGCGCAGGTCGCTCATGTGGTCGAGCGGACTGAGCTTCGGCAGCGGGGCCATGGCTTCCCGGAAGAACGTCAGGTAGTTCGCCCACTGGTCGAACCGCACCTCGACGGGCGGGATCTGGCTCGGTTCGACGGACCGGCTCTGGCCTTCGTGGTCGAGGTAGTCGATGGAGATCTTGGTGGAGTCGCGGATGTCGTCGACCGAGTCGAGGAACAGCGAGGCGTCCGGCATGAAGTAGAGCTCGAACAGCGGGTAGCGGCAAGCGGCGCTGATCGTGTCGCGCAGGGTGGCGTTGCTGGTGGCGAAGATGACGAACCTGTCGACCGGGACGCTGTGCCGGAACTGGTGCGACTGGGTCGTGGTCAGGTGGTAGGTCAGCGTGTCGACGCCCTGCAGTTCCAGGCGGACGGTGGTGCGGGTGCTGATCGTCAGGTCGTCGCCCTTGGGGCGCATGCCGCTGCCGCCGAGCACGCCGGACACCACGTCATCGTTCTGCTGGCCGCTGCCGTAGATCTTCGTCAGGAACGTCCGCAGCACGTCGCTCGGCAGGAGGTGCTCGACGATGCCGGGGCCGGAGATGCGGCCGAGTTCGGTGACGAGCCGTTGGTGCAGGAAGAGTTCGTAGGTGCCCAGCAGGAAACCCGCCAGGGCCGGCAACGGCCAGAGCACCACGAGCACGTCGTGCAGCAGGCTGCGGGAGGTGGGTTGCCAGAGCAGGACCGCGGTCAGGTCGACGGCCGCGACGAGCAACAGCAGGAACGCGACGGTCAGCGCTTGTCGTTGTCTGCGCGCCGCCACCACCTGGTCGCCGCCCCCTCACTCCACCCCGTTGTCCATACATGGTGGGAGTGAAGGGGGTTCAGCGCCAGACCCTTTCGGTCCGTGTCGTACCAGCGCGACGTCAGCGCGACTTGCCCCAGATGGGGTTGTCTGACACCCCGACGTAGGTGCTCAGCGTCGCGCGCGGCTGGGTGTCGTCGGACGCCACGTCGTTGTACAGCCCGAGCAGGTGGGTGGTCATCGCGCTCTTCGAGCCCACCTCGTCGTGCCGGCGGAGGAACCAGATCACCTGCTCGTGCTCGTTCGCGGAGCGGTTGTGGATCTCGCGGGTCGGGTGCGCCTGCCGCTTGCAGTCCTGCAGACCGGGCACGAGAGCGTGGTACATCTGCTCGAGGAGTTCGTTGTGCGACGCGCGCATCAGTGCCGAGTGGAACTCCTCGTCCGACTCGATCACCTCCTGCATGTCGTCGATCGGCGCGCGCTGGTAGCGCTGGTTCAGCTTCGCGAGTTCGTCCAGTTCACCGTCGCCCGCGCGCACGGCGGCCAGCGACGCGGCGGTGGTCTCCAGCGCGATCCGCACTTCCAGCAGGTCGGTCTGGGAGAACTGCCGCGCGGCGAGCCTGCCCTCGAGGTGCTCCTCGACGGCGGCGAGATCGGTGCGGCGGACGTACCACCCGAGACCCCGGCGCACCTCGACGATGCCCTGGAGCTGGAGTCGCTGCAGGGCTGTGCGCAGCGACGACCGGGCGACGTCGAGCTTGCGGGCGAGCTCGGGCTCGGTGGGGAGGCGGTCGCCCGCCTTGAGGGTGCCGCCGATGATCTGCTCGCGGAGCTTCTGCTCGATGAGTTCCGGGAGGGGCCGTCGCGAATCAGGCGAGAGCGACCAGCTCTCGCCGAGATGGACGTCGTCGGCGGGCATTGGTCCAGCTTAGGCCTGTTGCCCTCGGGTTGCAACTTGTCTGGCAACCTGGCGACCGTTGACAGACAACCTACAACGCGGGACCCTTTAGTCCATGGCGAGACGCCCAGGACCGCCCACACCTGGGAGCACGTGCTCGCCTAGTCGGGAGGGAACGAGATGTCCGCAGGGAGTGCACTCGGAATCGCCGCCGCCGTAGCAGTCGCCGTCACCGCCATCGGCTGGCGGACGGTGATCACGATGATCGCCGTTTCGGTCGTCGCGCTGGCCGTCGTCGGCTTCGTGAACGTCACCAGCATCATGTTCGGCTGATGAGACCAACCTGAACCGTGCCCCGGACGCGTCGACCACAGGACGCGACCGGGGCACCTGCTTTTGTGTTGTGGAGGTCACTGTGTGGTCTAATTTCCGGCCATCAGGGCTGCGTCGACGTGGCGCGGTCATGACTCCATGGCGTCGGGGGACGTGAGTAGGGGTCGTTGGCATGGGTTCGCCCACCATGAGCAAGTTCGCGGTGCACTCGCTGCATGCGGCGCTGGTTCCTGCGCCCGCTCTGGTGGACGAGAGACGCGCCGTTTATCGCCTTGCGGTCGATATCTTCGCGCCGGGCACGGAGTTGTCCGACAACCTCGCGGATCACCCGATCGTCCGATTCGAGATCGGCAGGGTGCTCGCCGGTCACGGTGAGCTGGACCCGGATCGGCTGACCGCGGTCGCCTCGATGAAGGTGCGGGACGCGGGCGTGCACGTCGCCGCGGACCCGGCGGCGGCCGAGATGCTCCAGGACCCGCTGCGCATCGTCGCCCCTCCCGGCGCGAAGCCGGAGCCGCTCACCGAAGCCGACGGCGAACGGTTCGAGCGCGCGATGGTGGTGGTCGAAGAGGGCGTCCTGCTGCTGCGGAAGCTCGCGCCCGAGATGGCGGAGGACCTGCTCGCGCACGTCTCGATGCTCGCGGTGCTCAAGCGCGAGACCTCCGGCGGACTGGTGTCGGCGTCGTCGCGGTACGCGCCGGGACTCGTGCTGATCGACGAACCCGGCCTCCCGATGGAGGTCGCCGAAGCGTTGGTGCACGAAGGTGCGCACGAAAAGTTCTTCGATCTTGCCATCGCAAAAGATTTTCTTGACCTGAACGCCGAAGACGCGGATTATTTCGTGACTTCGTGGTCGCGTGCACAGTGGCCACTGGAACAGACGTTCGCGGCATGGCACGCCTACAGCTGCCTTGCGCAGTTCAATGCGTCAATCGGTCCCGAACAACTCGGCCCGGATTCATTGCTGGCGAAAGCAAGTGAACGCGCCGGAGAGATCGGCACGTGGTTGCACGCGCATGAAACCGACCTGCGTGCGGATGCGCGCTGGCTCCTTCACGCCTTCCGGGGCGACACGGATGAACTCAGTGGCAGGGTTGTTGCGCCGTCCCAAGTGGACGGTGTCACACTATCCCCTGAGATTGCAGTTCACCTCCACTTCTTCCTGCTCCCGGACGTGCGCCACAAGTGCACTGCCTCAGGTCGTGTGGTGGTGGGACGAGCGGCACAACCGCCCCAGATCTTCTGGCTCGACGCAGATTCGAGCTGGGTGCTGGGCCAGTGGCGCAACGATAGGGCGGAGAAAACGTTCGGGTGGATGCTCGCCCGGGCGACCGAGGAATGGAAGATCGACTCCGCCACTGCGGCGGAGAGACTCAGAACCGCACTCGGCTGGTTGCTCCGCACTTCGATCGTCGGGTCGCCCCAGGTAAATTAAACGCCTCCCGAGAAGGAACAATGACCTCCCCGAACCAGCCTTCGCGCCTGCCGCAGTTCCCGCAGAACACCGGCACGCCTGTTGCCCACCCCGTTCCTGGCGTGGGCCCGGTGATCGGCCAGCCGGTCACCCCTGTTCAGTGGTTCAGGCGCATGCCTACCGGGGGAACGGTCTACGTGAAGCCCGCCGAGGGCCAGCAGGGCTGATCACCACCTGATCTTCGAACGCCGGAACGGGGCCACTTCGCGGGCCCCGTCCGGCGTTCGGTCGTTTGGGACGCCACTTCACAGAGCAGTAACAACTCGGCCAACGGGATCACTGTTGATCGTGATTTAAGCCGTTCGGGGGACGTCGATCGTCTTAGATCGCGGCATCCGCCAACCCCACGGAGTGACCCGATGCGTTTGACGCCCCTGAGACGTTCCGGCCTGCTCGCCTCTGCCGCGCTGGCCGCCGTTGCCTCCCTCGTGCTGGCCACCAGTGCGTTCGCCGACGAGGCGACCACGGACGACCCGCGTGCGCAGGCCTTTCTCAAGTTCGTCGACGTCAACCATCCCGAGGCCTGCACCGTGGGCGGGCTCACCGGGTCTGTGGTCCTGCCTGACGGGTTCACCTACAGCGGCGGCGACAACACCAAGTACCTGAACATCACCGCGTTGCCCGCGGACGTCAAGGTCACGGGCATGGTGGTGCGGTCTGGTGACCTGCTGAACGTGTACCTGGTCGACAAGCTCGGTGACGTGCCGTGGAACGAGTTGCGCGCGCCGGTGCTCAACGGCGGTGAGTTGCCCGAGATCGGTCAGTGGTTCGGGTGCGGCATCAAGGAAGAGGAGCCGCCCACCAGCAGCTCGTCTTCGCCGACGTCCACGACCACCACCACGACTACGACCACCACTGAGTCGAGCTCGTCGTCGACGACTACTACGACCAGTGAGACATCCGTGCCGTCGTCTTCGAGCGAAGAGACTGCGGCCACCACTACTACGACCACGGTTGCGCCCGTGCCGGTGGCTGAGGTCGACGACCTCGCGGCCACCGGGTTCGGGTCCACGTGGCTGGTCGGGTTCGGGGCAGCGCTGGTGGCTGCCGGTGCCGCGCTCGTGCTGGTGATGCGCAGGCGTCGCGCCTAGCTGTGCTCTTTGAACACGCCCCAGAGCGTGGCGAAGAAGCTGCGTAGCTCCAGGTGGAACTCCACGTCTGAAGGAGTCGCTCCGCCGCCGTAGGTCTCTACGGCGCGTTGGGCGGCTCCTTCGTCGTTGGGGCCGATGGCGCAGGCCAGGTCCCACGCGATCGGGCCGCGCCAGGTGTCCTCGAAGTCGTTCCAGACCGGGCCGGACGGGGTCACCATGACGTTGCCGTGGTGCGCGTCGCCGTGCAGCGGTTGGACGTCGAGGAGGTTCCAGCGCGACCGCAGTTCGGCGAACTGGGCTTGGAGCGGCTCCAAGGGGACGCTCAGGTCGCCCAGATAGGTGAGGGTGTTCTCCAGATCGTCCAGAGGGCCGCGCACGGGTAGAGGGCCGTCGTAGTGCCGTAGTTCGGCGTGCAGTGCGGGCAGCAGCTTCAGGACGTCGTGGCGGGGGAGCCTCGTGTCCGGGTCGTGGGGGACGAACGTGCTGAACGACACCACGAAGCCGTCGTGGGTGTGAGGGCCCGCGGGGAGCTCATCAGACGGCATCACGACCGGCACGCCGCGCTGAGCCAAGAAGGTCGACACCGCCAGGTCACGGGCGAAGTGAGAGGCCACCGAGGGGCGCATGAGGGCCGTGCGGCCGGCGATGCGGGCGACCACCGGGGCCGGGCGCAGGTGCACAAGGACGTTGCTCGCGGCCTTCAGGACCACCGGATCGGTGCACACCACGCCGTGCGAGGCCGCCAACGAGACGGCGGCGCGCACGGACCCATGAACGTTCACGCCGAGAAGGTTGGCATCAGCCTTGGGGGAGGAACGACTCCATTTCCGCGATCTCCTTCTCCTGGTGGCTGACGACGTCCTGGGCGAGCTTGCGGGTCTCGGGGTCGGTGCCGGCTGTCAGGTGCTTGCGCGCCATGTCCACGGCGCCGCGGTGGTGCTGGATCATCAGCGACAGCCACTGGCGGTCGAACTCGGTGCCGTCGAGGTCGGCCAGGTTGCCGAGGTCGACCATGCCGTGGTCCTCGGTGTGGCCGTGCGAGGTGTGCGAGGACGCCTTCACCGGCGCGTTCCACGTCCGCAGCCAGCCGTTCATCCGGTCGATCTCCGGCTGCTGCACGTCCGCGATCCGCTTGGCCAGGTCGATCACGTGCGAGTTCTCCGTGCGGGACGCCACCAGGCCGGACATCTCGAGCGCCTGTTCGTGGTGCGGGACCATCCCCTGGGCGAATTCGACGTCCGCGGAGTTGTGCGTGGCCGGAGAGCCACAGGCGGCCAGCAACAGGACAGATGCGACAGCGAGCATTCGGAGCACGGCGGCAGGATACGTGTGACCTGCGCTACGCCGCTGGCCACCGGCCGTGGCCCACCCGAATGGAGCTGATCGGCTCCGTCTAATATCCCGGGGAGTTTCCCGAACGACTGGTCCCACCAAGGCCTGGAGGCACCGTGACGGCCGTAGCCCCGCAGCCGATCGCAACGCGTCCTTATCCGACGCGCACTGCGGTCAAGGGGTCCTTCCTGCTGCGGATGTTCCGCACCACGGACCACAAGCAAATCGGCATCATGTACCTGGTCACCTCGTTCGCCTTCTTCATGGTCGGCGGCGCGATGGCCATGCTGATGCGGACCGAGCTGGCCCGGCCCGGCATGCAGTTCCTCTCGCAGGAGCAGTTCAACCAGCTCTTCACGATGCACGGCACCGTGATGCTGCTGCTGTACGCGACGCCGATCGTGTTCGGCTTCGCCAACTTCGTCCTTCCGCTGCAGATCGGCTCGCCCGACGTGGCGTTCCCGCGGCTCAACGCCTTCTCGTACTGGCTGTACCTCTTCGGTGGCCTGATCGTGATGGCGGGCTTCGTGACGCCCGGTGGCGCGGCTGACTTCGGCTGGTTCGCGTACACGCCGCTGTCGAGCGCCATCCACTCGCCCGGCGCGGGTGCCGACCTGTGGATCTCCGGCCTGGTGGTCGGTGGTCTCGGCACCATCCTCGGCGCGGTGAACATGATCACCACCGTGGTCTGCCTGCGCGCGCCCGGCATGACGATGTTCCGGATGCCGATCTTCACCTGGAACATCCTGGTGACGTCGGTGCTCGTGCTGCTCGCGTTCCCGATCCTGACCGCGGCCCTGCTGGGCCTGCTGGCGGACCGGCATCTCGGCGCCCACGTGTTCGACCCCGCCAACGGCGGTGTGATCCTGTGGCAGCACCTCTTCTGGTTCTTCGGGCATCCGGAGGTCTACATCGTCGCCTTGCCGTTCTTCGGCATCGTGTCGGAGATCTTCCCGGTGTTCAGCCGCAAGCCGATCTTCGGTTACAACGGCCTGGTCTACGCGACGCTCGGCATCGCGGCCCTGTCCGTCGCCGTGTGGGCGCACCACATGTACGCGACCGGCGCCGTGCTGCTGCCGTTCTTCGCCTTCATGACGTTCCTCATCGCTGTTCCGACCGGTGTGAAGTTCTTCAACTGGATCGGCACGATGTGGAAGGGCCAACTGACGTTCGAGACGCCCATGCTGTTCAGCATCGGCTTCATCGTCACGTTCCTCTTCGGTGGTCTGTCCGGCATCCTGCTGGCCGCGCCCGCGATCGACTTCCACGTGTCCGACACGTACTTCGTCGTGGCGCACTTCCACTACGTGCTCTACGGCACGATCGTGTTCGCGACCTTCGCGGGTATCTACTTCTGGTTCCCGAAGATCACGGGCCGGTTCATGGACGAGCCGCTCGGCAAGCTGCACTTCTGGACGACGTTCCTC
This sequence comes from Lentzea sp. JNUCC 0626, assembly GCF_043632865.1. Classification (NCBI taxonomy): domain Bacteria; kingdom Bacillati; phylum Actinomycetota; class Actinomycetes; order Pseudonocardiales; family Pseudonocardiaceae; genus Lentzea; species Lentzea sp. JNUCC 0626. The sequence continues at coordinate 5,858,730 of NZ_CP171635.1, read as the reverse complement.
GGCTTCCACGCGACGTTCCTCGTCCAGCACTGGCTGGGCAACGAGGGCATGCCGCGCCGGTACGCCGACTACCTGGCGTCCGACGGCTTCACGACGCTCAACATGATCTCCACGATCGGTGCCTACATCCTGGGCGCGTCGACGCTGCCGTTCATCTGGAACGTCTTCCGCAGCTACCGCTTCGGTGAGGTCGTCACGGTGGACGACCCGTGGGGTTACGGCAACTCGCTGGAGTGGGCGACCTCGTCTCCGCCGCCGCGGCACAACTTCACCGAGCTGCCCCGGATCCGTTCGGAGCGCCCGGCGTTCGAGCTGCACTACCCGCACATGATCGAACGCATCCGGAACGAGGGTCACGTGACCTTCACCGGCAAGACGATCGCGCACAAGGACGCCAAGCCCGCTCCCTCGGAGCTGGCCGCGGCCGCCATGAAGTCGGGTACGGCGTCCGAGAAGGACGACCCGGACCACGACAAGTAACCTGCTCTTCACAGGTTCAACGACGAGCCCCGGCTGCCTCGCGCGGCCGGGGCTCGTCGCGTCTGACGAGGAGACGACGACGTGAAAACGCCCGTGCTGATCACCGTGACCGGTCCCGACAAGCCCGGTGTCTCCTCGGTGCTCTTCGCCGTGCTGACCCGCCACGGCGTCGAGGTGCTGGACGTCGAGCAGGTCGTGATCAGGGGACGCCTGGTGCTCGGCGCGCTGGTCTCGACCGAGCACGACCCCGAGGGCCTGCAGGAGTCGGTCGAGCAGGCCATGGCCACCGTCTCGATGCACGTGGAGATCGAGATCGGCGCGGACTCGAAGCGCACCGCGCGCCTCGAGTCGTCGCACGTGCTGATCGTGCTCGGCCGCCCGGTCACCGCGAAGGCGTTCACCGAGGTCGCGCGCCGGCTCGCGTCCCTGGGCGTCAACATCGACGCCATCCGCGGCGTCGCCGACTACCCCGTCACGGGCCTTGAACTGCGCGTTTCCGTCGCGGACGACACCATGGAGCACGACGCGGCGCTGCGCTCGGCGCTGGCCGAGGTGTCGGTGCGGGTCGGGCTCGACATCGCCGTCGAACGGGCCGGGCTCACCCGCCGGGCCAAGCGCCTCGTGGTGTTCGACGTCGACTCCACGCTGATCCAGGGCGAGGTGATCGAGATGCTGGCCGCGCACGTCGGGTGCGAGGAGCAGGTGCGCGAGATCACCGAGGCCGCGATGCGCGGGGAGCTCGACTTCGCCGAGTCGCTGCGGCGCCGGGTCGCGTTGCTGGAGGGCCTCGACGAGAAGGTGCTGGAGGAGGTCGGGGCGACGCTGGAGCTCACGGCAGGTGCCCGCACGACGATCCGCACGCTGAAGCGCCTCGGTTTCTTCTGCGGGGTGGTGTCCGGCGGGTTCACGTCGGTGATCACCAATCTCGCCGACGAGCTCCAGCTCGACTTCTGCGCGGCCAACACGCTGGAGGTCGTGGACGGCAAGCTGACCGGCCAGGTGATCGGCGAGATCGTCGACCGGCCGGGCAAGGCCGTGGCGCTGCGCCGGTTCGCCGACGAGGTGGGCGTGTCGCTCGCCCAGTGCGTGGCGGTCGGGGATGGCGCGAACGACATCGACATGCTCAACGCCGCCGGTCTCGGCATCGCGTTCAACGCCAAGCCCGCGTTGCGCGAGGTGGCCGACACCGCTTTGTCGCACCCGTTCCTCGACGCCGTGCTGTTCATCCTCGGCGTGACGCGCGCCGAGGTGGAGGCCGCCGACGCCGCCGATGGCCTGGAGCTGACCCGGCTGTGATGATCCTCGACCTGATCGCTTCCGAGTACTACGCAGCCAGAAAAAATGTGACCGAGTCCGAAGTCCGCGCGATGCCGATGGTGTTGCGCATCGAACGCGTCGACCCGCCGTCGCGGACGGCGCTGCTGGAGGCCGCGGCTGCTTCGGCGGTCGCGGTGTGCCTCGATCCCCGCGCGGACGTCGACGGGGAGTGGCACGAGGCCGTGCGTTCGTGGGTGGCCGGGCGGATCCGCAAGGTGTCGCGGCGGGCTCGTGGGGTGCAGTGGGAGGCGGTGCAGGAGCTGCCCGGCGTGACGGTGACGGTGGACGGCGCCTCGGTCCGTTCGCTGCTGCCGGTGCTGGTGTCGGAGACGCCCCGGGAGGTCGCGAAGCTCCAGATCTCCGGGTCCGACCTGCCGTTCGACGAGCCGGGCGCGGTGCCCGAGGGCGCGCGGCTGCTGTACGTGAACCCGCGCGTCGAGATGTCCGCCGGCAAGCTCGCGGCGCAGGTCGGGCACGCGTCGATGCTGCTGGCGCCGACGTTGTCCGTGGACGAGCTGAAGGCGTGGACCGCGCTCGACTTCCGCTGTGCCGTGCGGACGCCGTCCGTCGCGGAGTGGGACTCGCTGGTGGCGCGCGGGGACGTCGTGGCCGTGCGGGACGCGGGTTTCACGGAGGTCGAGCCGGGCACGACGACGGTCATCGCCGTTTAGGTACGGGCGAAACGGGTAAATCCGCGTTTCGTGGGCTTACTCGACGTTCTTGACGCCCGGCTCGGCGACGGGCTGGAGAACATGCTGTGCTCGCACCACACGCGCCGGTTGCGGCGACTGGGGTGGGGCGAGGTGCTCGACGGCGAGAGCACGGGGTGGTTCACGCCGCTCCGGCCCGTGCAGCACGGGAACTCCGTCGAGATCCTGGTCGACGGCGCCACGGCGTTTCCCGTGGTGGCCAAGGCGATCGAGAATGCGCGGAAGTACGTGCACATCGCGAACTGGCACGCGTCGCCGGACTTCCGGCTGACCCGCGAGCCGGGCGCGCCGCAGTTGCGCGAGCTGCTTTCCGCTGCCGCGGAACGGGTTCCGGTGCGCGTGCTGATGTGGGCGGGCCCGCCCGTGCCGATGTTCGAACCGACGCGCAAGCGTGCTTTGGCCGCGCAGAAGGCTTTCTGGGACTCCGGTGCCGTCCGCTGCGAGCTGGACGCACGGGAGCGGACGATGCACTGCCACCACGAGAAGGTCGTGATCGTCGACGACGTGGCGTTCGTCGGCGGCCTCGACATGACGGCGGTGGAGGGCGACCGACACGACTCGCCCGAGCACCCGCCGCGCGACCTGGGCTGGCACGACCACGTGGCCAAGCTGGAGGGCCCGGTCGTCGCCGAGGTGGCGGCGCACTTCGCGGCGCGGTGGCTGGAGATCGCGGGAGAGACGCTGCCCGCGCCCGAGGTGCCGCCCGAGGCCGGGTCGTCGTCGGTGCAGCTGGTGCGGACGATCCCGGAGAAGACGTACTCGTTCGCCCCGCACGGCGACTTCAGCCTGCTGGACTCGTACCTGCGCGCGCTGCGGGCGGCGGAGTCGTTGATCTACGTGGAGAACCAGTTCCTGTGGTCGCCGGAGATCACCGAGGTGCTGCTGGAGAAGTTGCGGCGGCCGCCGTCGGACGAGTTCCGGATGGTGTTGTTGTTGCCGCAGAAGCCGAGCAACGGCGCCGACACCACCCGTGGCCAGCTCGGCCGGTTGCTCGACGCGGACACTGATGATCGTCTGGTGGCCGCAACACTGGTGGCGCATGGTGATGCGCCGGTGTACGTGCACGCGAAGTTGTCCATTGTGGATGATCGGTGGATGTCGATCGGGTCGGCGAACCTGAACGAGCACTCGTTGTTCAACGACACCGAGGTGAACGTCGTGACCGACGACGCCTCGGTCGTGCGGGCGACGCGGTTGCGGCTGTGGTCGGAACATTTGGAGGCGGATGTTTCCGGCCCGGCGCACCGCGTCGTCGACGAGGTGTGGCGGACCGAGCTGGAGGGGTCCGGCCGGGTGACGTCCTTGCCCGGTGTGTCCCGTCGTGCCGGAAGATTGCAAGGACCGTTACGTGGATTGCTGGTCGACGGCTGACCTGCGGCGCTAGTTTGGCGACGTGGCCAACGAGGTGACGATCCCGCTGCTGCCGTGCGCCTCCATAGACGAGGTGGCCGAGTTCTACGTGATGCTCGGGTTCACCGTCACGTACCGGCAGTACCGCCCGAACGAGTACCTGTCGGTGCGGCGGGAGGAGATCAACCTCCACTTCTTCGGCATCCCGGGGTTCGACGTCACGTCGTCGTACAGCTCGTGCCTGATCCAGGCCGAGGACCCGCGCGAGCTGTACGAGGCGTTCGCGGCGGGGATGCGGGCCGTCTACGGGCAGGTGCTGCTGAGCGGGATCCCGCGGATGACCAGGCCCCGGCGGGACGGGTTCCTGCTGGTCGACCCCGGTGGGAACTGGGTGCGCGTGGTGCCGGCGGTGCGGGAGCGGCAGGAGCCGGGGCGCAACGGGCTGTCGCGGGCGTTGACGAACGCGGTGACGCTGGCCGGGTCGCACGGGGCCGAGCGGCAGGCGTTGAAGATCCTCGAAGGGGCGCTGGTGCGGGAGGTGCACGCTTCGGAGGAGGAGCGGGCGTCGGCGCTGGAGTTCCGCGAAGAGCTGCTTGAACGGCTTAATCTACATAGGTAGTCTTAGTGGCGTGGAGCCACTGCAACGCATCGGCAAGGCCACCGTCGACGTGCTCGAGGTGCTGCTGGGCGCCGACGAGCCGCGGTGGGGGCTGGAGATCATCAAGCTCACCGGCCGTCCGTCCGGGAGCGTCTACCCGTTGCTGGACCGGCTGGAGCGGGCCGGCTGGGTGACGTCTGCCTGGGACGACGACGCGGAACGGCGTGGGCCGCGCAGGCGGATGTACCGGCTGACTCCGGAAGGGGCCGCTGAGGCGCGCAAGGTCGTGGCCCGTGCCGCGCCGGCTCCTCGGTTCGTGCCTCGGGCGGCGCAATGAGGGTCGCGTTGTGGTTGGTGCGGGTCGTGGCGTCGGACGCGCGCTGGCGTGAGCAGTGGGAAGCGGACGTGGTCGGGGCTCGTGAGCTCGGGATGTCGCCGTGGTCGGTGGCGTTCGGGGCGGTGCGGGCCGCTGTCGTGATGCCTGGGAGAGGAGCCGTTGTGGTCGGTCCGTTGGGGATTGCGTTGAAGCACGCCGGGACGCCTCGGAAGCGGGTGCTCATGCTCGCCGTGGTGTCGGCGTTGTTGTTGGTGGGCGGGGTCGTTCTACTATTCGCTTGAGCAAATTGCTCCGTGTCGTTTTGAGTGATTCGGGCTTAGCTTCGGGCGGTGGCCAACGAACTGACAATCCCGCTCCTGCCGTGTGTGGACATCGACGAAATGGCGTCGTTCTACGAGATGCTCGGCTTCTCCGTCACCTATCGGCAGACGAAGCCGAACCCGTACGTGGCTATGCGGCGCGAAGACTGCAACCTGCACTTTTACGGGATGCCCGGACATGTTCCGGAGGAGTCGCACAGCACGTGTGTGGTGATCGTGGAGGACACCGGGCCGTTGTACGAGGCCTTTGCGGCGGGGATGCGCGCGGTGCACAAGAAGGTGCTCATCGCCGGCATCCCGCGGATGACCCGGCCTCGGCTGCGCAACGACCGGTACACCGGGTTCGTCGTCGTCGATCCGGGCGGCAACTGGGTCCGGTTCAGCAAGGCCGCTCAGGAGCCCGAGGCGAAGACCCCGCTGGCCCGTGCCATGGAGAACGCTGCACGGCAGGCGGACGCGCGCGGGGACGAGCGGCAGGCGTTGAAGATCCTCGAAGGCGCGTTGAAGAAGGCCGACGCCTCCGAGGACGTGACGGAGGCCGAGGCCTTCCGCGACGAGTTGATCGAACGGATCACTTCGTCTGGGCAGCGTCCAGACGCTTGAGCGCGGCCCGGACGACCTCGGGGTCGTAGGTCGTCCAGAACGGCGGCAGCGAAGCCCGGATGAAACCGCCGTAGCGGGCCGTGGCGATGCGCGGGTCGAGGACCGCCACCACGCCCTTGTCCGACATCGACCGCAGCAGACGGCCCGCGCCCTGGGCCATCAGCAGGGCGGCGTGCGTGGCGGCGACGGTCAGGAAGCCGTTGCCGCCGCGTGAGCTCACCGCCTTCTGCCGGGCCGACGCCAGCGGGTCGTCCGGCCGGGGGAACGGAATCCTGTCCATGATCACGAGCTGGAGGCTGGGGCCGGGCACGTCCACGCCCTGCCACAGCGACAGCGTGCCGAACAGGCACGTGCGCTCGTCCTCGGAGAACTTCTTGACCAGCAGGCCCGTCGCGTCGTCGCCCTGGCAGAGGATCGGGTAGTCGATCCTGTCCCGCAGCGCTTCGGTGGCGGCCTTGGCGGCGCGCGTCGAGGAGAACAGGCCGAGCGCGCGCCCGCCGGCCGCGTTCACCAGGCCCTCGATCTCCTCCAGGTACTCGGGCGGCAGCCCGTCGCGGCCCGGCTGCGGCAGATGCCTTGCCACGTAGAGGATTCCGCTCGTGCCGTGCTGGAACGGCGAGCCGACGTCGAGGCCCGTCCACTTCGGACCGTCGATGTCCTTCTCGGTGGCCGCGCCCTCGATCTTGCGGACCTTCTCCGACGGCGGCAGCCCCCACTGGCGCGCCATCGTGTCGAAGGCGCCGCCGAGTGTGAGCGTCGCGGACGTCAACACCGTGGTGCGCTTGGCGAACAGCCGTTCCCGCAGCAGCCCGCCGACACCGAGCGGGGCGACCCGCAACGACGGCGCCTTCTGGTTGAAGTCGCCCGACACCCACACGACGTCGCGTTCCTCGTCGAACGCCTCCAGCACCCGCACCGCGCAGTCGTGCACTTCTTCGAGGAGGGCGAGGGCCAGCTTGCGCGCCGTCGCCCCGTCCGGGTCCTCCTTGCGTTCCGAGCCCATGGCCGCCATGCAGTTGTGCGCCGCGTTCCTGGTGGCGGCGAGCGCACCCGAGAGGGCGCGCGGCAGGGCGTCGAGACGGCCCGACGGCATGTCCTCGAGGATCATCGCGAGCCCGTCGCCGGACTCGGCCAGCGTGTCCGCGATGTCCTGGTCGATCAGCCGGCCACAGCGGCGCGCGGCCATGCCGACGCTCGACCCGCTCAGCTCCTCCGTCGCCACGGACGTGATGCGGTCGACCAGGTCGTGCGCCTCGTCGATCACCACCACGTCGTGGTCGGGCAACACCTGGTAGCCCTCCAACGCGTCGATGGCGAGCATCGCGTGGTTCGTGACCACCACGTCCGCCTTGCCGGCCTCGGCGCGCGCCCGTTCCGCGAAGCAGTCGGCCCCGATCGGGCACTTGCTGACGCCCAGGCACTCCCGCGCCGTGACGCTCACCTGCCGCCACGCCTGCTCGCTGACACCGGGCACCAACTCGTCGCGGTCACCGGTCTCGGTGTCCGACGACCACTCGTGCAGCCGCTTCACCTCACGCCCGAGCTTCGACACCGCGAACGGGTCGAACAGCGCGTCCTCCTCGGGCTCGTCCGGCGCCCCGTTGTGCACGCGGTGCATGCACAGGTAGTTACGGCGGCCCTTGAGGATCGCGTACGTGGGCTCCCGCCCCAGGTCCTTCTTGAGCGCCTTCGACAGCCGCGGCAGATCCCGGTCGACCAGCTGCCGCTGCAGGGCGATCGTGGCCGTCGACACGACCACCGTCTCGTCCTCGGCCACCGCGTGCCGGATGGACGGCACCAGGTAGGCGAGCGACTTGCCGGTACCCGTGCCCGCCTGCACGGCGAGGTGCTCGCCCGTGCGGATCGAGTGGTCGACGGCCTCGGCCATCTCCACCTGACCAGGGCGCTCCGCACCGCCGACGGCGTGGACGGCGGTTTCGAGAAGGCTCAGGGTGGGGGGAACTTCAGGCACGAGAGAGACCGTACCCGGCAGGTCCGACAGTCTCGCCGGACCCGCGAGAGGAAGGCGGTTTTCAGGATGTGCTCGAGGAGCTGTGGCGGTGGGCCGAGGCCCGAAGCCGGGGCTCAGTCGCCGCCGCCTCCACCACAGCCGCCGCCGCATCCTCCGCCGCCACAGCTGCTGCCCCCGCTGTCACCCGACGAACAGCTGCTGTCCGACGAGCACCCGCCACCGCAACTGCTGCTGGACGTCGTCTCACGCCCCGGCAACATCCCGATCGCGAGCGCGGACAGCCCGAACATGCCCGCGATCGCCATCCCACCGGCCCGGCCGCGCAACCCTCGGGCCGCGACCGCGCCGATCGGGTCGCGGGAGTTCGCCCGGTTCTGGGCGCGCTTCACCAGCACGTACCCGGCGCGGGTGCGCAGGCGGCCGGGGTCGCGGGCGCGCAGGACCGAGGCCCAGATCAGCGCGACGACACCGGCGGCGAAGAAGTACCAGAACGGGAACTCGGTCAGCGGCGGCGCGAAGTCGAGGAAGTCCACCAGGAGGTCCGGTGCCACGGCGCTGAGCACTCCGGCGATGAAGAGGAGTGGCGTCAGCAGGAACAGCCACGGGTAGAGGCGCGGCCGGTAGGAACGGCGGCGGCGCAGGAGTTTGCGGTTGATCAGGTGGGTGCGCAGGCCGTCGGCCTCGGGGGAGGCGAACGCGCCGTAGATGACGTCGTTCAGGAGACGGCCGTGGCGCAGACCGCGCAGGATCTGGGCCTCCAGCGGGGTCGCGGGGCCCTGGCCCGGCACGTGGACGGCGCTCAGCACGCCCTCGCGCGAGACCCGGACCAGGCCTGCCTGGATCAGGCGGGCCAGGGCGACCTCGGCCGCGCGGGCCGGGCCGCCCGCGAGGCAGCCCAGCTCTTCGGGGGTATGCGTCGTCACGCGGATTTCTCGGCCGCGGGGCCTACGTCGTTACGTCGGCCATGATCCGGTCGTACAGGTCGAGGGACGCGAGGGCGTGCGAGACCTTCAGCGGGACGGCCGAGCCTCGGCGTGAGGCGACCAGTTCCAAGATCGGGAGGTCGGGCCAGCGGGCGGCGGCCAGTTCGCCGTGCGGGACTTGCTGACGATCTCGTGCGGTGTTGGGAGCGCAGGGCCCTCCCGGGGGCTGACCACCCGACCCCTCGCAACACGAGGCCAACGGCGCGCTCGGGTTGTCAAGGTGCTGCTCGCCGATCTAAAGATGCGCACCTGCCACAAGGCCCGGCAGGCGCGCATCCAAGAAAGACAAGTACTCCCCAGGTGTGACCACCCGGTCCAAGCTACCGACGGCGGACGAGCGCCCAGGCTCCCGGCAGCACACCCGCGGCGAGGGCGATCTTCAGCGCGTCGCCGATCAGGAACGGCAGCACGCCGACGGCCAGCGCCTTGCCCAACGACATGCCGGTGGCGGCCATCAGCCACGGCACACCCACCGAGTAGATCGCCAGGTTGCCCAGCGCCATCAGGCCGATCGTGCGCAACGGCGTGCGGTCGCCGCCGCGTCCGGCCAGGTACCCCACCAGGGCACCGGCGAACACGAAGCCCACGACGTAGCCGAGCGACACCGGGACGCCGGACGAGCCTCCCTGGAACCACGGCACGCCCGCGACGCCCGCGATCAGGTACAGCAGCATCGAGGTCGCACCTCGTTGCCAGCCAAGTGAAGCGCCGACGAGCAGTGCGGCGAACGTCTGGCCCGTCAGCGGAACCGGGCTGCCCGGAATCGGCAGCGCCACCTGAGCGGCGAGTCCGGTGAAGGCGGCACCGGCGACGACGAGCGTCAGGTCGCGGACGAGGGCTCCCGGCACGAAGTCGGCGAGCACGGTGCGACGGGGCGCGAGTGCGAGTGTCACGTTCCCTCCCAGGCGGAATCGAGAGAACCTGAGATTAACCACGCCGACTCGAGAACGTCTTTGTTCCATGTCCGCAAAGTGACCGGTCACACATCGAGTGCGACCTTGCCGGCGACGCGGTCGTCGTTGCGGCGCGTCTTCGTCCAGCCGTTGTTACCGCGCACCAACCGGATCAGCGCGCGCCACGATGTGATGTAGAACGTGTAGATGTACAGCGCGTAGCCGAACCCGTACATGATGGACTTCCAGAACCCGACGGGCACACAACGCGCGCGGTAGACAGGTCCCCACAAGACGAACGGCAACAAACCAAAGGCGCCGTACACGGTGAAGAGGATCCACGCGCCGTCGAAGAACCACGACACGACTTCCGACGGCGACACCACGAACCGGTACGCCATCATCGCCATCGGAATCGGGTAGATCAGCGTGCCGAGCAACTGCATCCACGGCTGCGCGAGGTAGTACATCATCTCCGCCGCCCCCAACGTCGTCAGGTGCTCGGAGTCCCAGATGCGGCGCAGGTACCGCATGCACTGCATGGTTCCCTGACCCCAACGGGTCCGTTGAGCCAGGAAACGCCGCAACGAGTACAACGCCTCCTGGTTCACGTGAGTGTCCAACGAGAAGCCCGTGTGCCATCCCGCCGTCAGCAGGTGCACGCCGAGTTCGAAGTCCTCCAGCAACGACCCGCGCCACGGTGACCCGGTCGGGCCCGCGATGGAGTCCAAAGCGGACAGTCGGGTGAACTGTCCGTTGCCGCCCATGGAGATCGTGCCCGTCGCACCGCGCGACATCTGGATCGCCGCGATGGCCGTGCGGAACTCCAGGTCCTGCATCCGCACCAGTCCGGCACCGAACGCCCGACGCCACCAGGTCACACCCGGTTGTCTCAAGCCAGCGTTGATCATCCGCACGTCCACCTGGACGGCACCGATGCGTGGATTGCCGAAGAGATGAGTCGCCGCGCAGACTTCCAGGCAGTTCGGCGCCGGCCGTCCATCCGCGTCCACCACCACGACGATCGCGCGGTCGGCGTCGGCACGACGGCCCATCCACATCTTCAACGTGCGGTAGGCGTCGTTCAGCGCGTTGCCCTTGCCGGTGCGCGCGTACGGCCGTTGGCGTTGCACGAGATGGATCTGCGGATCGCGCACACCGCCGTTGCGCTTCAACGTCCGCACGACACCGGCGGTGCGATCGTCGGAGTCGTCGTCGATGACCCACACGTGCGCGATGGGGAACGTCTCGCGCAGGTACCTGATCGTGCCGCCGATGACGGCCTCCTCGTCGCGGCACGGCACGAAGAAGTGCCACTCCAACGACGACGGCTCGCCCACGGGTGCGGGCTTGCGCCGCAGGTACGGCACCACGATCACGAACACGTACGTCACGAAGGCGACGCTCATCGTCAGAGCGAGCGCCTGCGTGAACCCGAGGACGAGGTCGAGGCTCACTTCCGGGTGGCCAGCCAGACGAACGCGACCAACGCGGCCGCGCCACCGAACACGCTCACCATCGATCCCAGCAGCGTGTGACCCCAGTAGTAACCGGTGTCGACACCGAGCCAGTTCACCAACCCCACCAGGGTCAACACGCGGAACTGGTTCACGATCACCACCGCCAGCGCCGCGACGCCCAGTGCGAACAGGACCCGCGCCTGGATCCGCGGCCGCAGCGCGATCATCACCGCGCCGACCACGATCAGCGGCAGCACCAGGAACGCCGACGTGCACTCGGGCGTCATCCGCAGACCCAGGGGAGTGTCCGACCCCAGTCCGAAGTAGACGGTCTGACGTTCGGGGACCACGTCCACGCCGTACGAGCTGATGACGCTCAGGACCGCGCCGGACAGCGAGATCTCCACCGTCCGGTACAGCTGGTGCGCGAACACGAGTCCCGCCGCGACGGCGAGCAGGACCACCACGGTCACCCGGCTCGGGAATGCGGTGCGGCGCAGGGCAAGCGTCACCCGAAGATCCTTTCCACCGATGAGGGAGCGCCCAGACGGGCTACTTGACCATCCATCGGTAGACGCACCGTCATCCCTCACCCCCGGATCGGGTGACGCCGTAACCGGAAATTGATCAAAAAACCCACGATGAGTGGCGCCGATTGGTCGAGACGAGTGGTCGTGTCGCCCGATACGGGGAGTAACCCTCAGTTCCCTCGAAAGAAAGCCGATGCCGGTAATTGCCCCCGGAAAGCGTGAAACCAGATTGGTATCAGCACGCCCTGGGAGCCGGAGGAATCAAGGGAAGGAGTTTCATGCGAGTCCGAATGACGGGACTGGCCGGAGTCATCGCGATTGCCGCACTCCTGGTCGGTGCCGCACCCGCTTCTGCCGCTCCGGGGGACGCCTCGGCCTACGGTGCGAAGCTCAACGTGACGCTGCTCGGCAGCCCCGCGGTCAACGCGGAGCCGTTCGCCGCAGCCAATGCGAACGGTCCCACGCAGAACACGTTCGCAGGCGTCGACCTCACCGGGATTCTGAAGACCGGTGTCATCAACGCTTCGGCGTCGCGTGACGAGAAGTCCGGCGGTGTCTACTCGCGAGCGAGCACCGCGGACGTCCGGGTCGACCTGCTCTCCAAGGTCACCGGGAAGATCTCCGCCGAACTGGTGGAGGCGGAGTGCTCGGCGACCCAGAAGGGTCTGACCGGCAAGGCGAAGCTCGCGGGCGTCAACCTCGGCAAGCTCGGCCAGGTGAACGCCGACCCCGCCGCGAACACCAAGCTGGACGTCCAGCTGGCGGGCATCAAGATCGCTGAAGTGATCTTCAACGAGCAGATCAAGAACAACGACGGCAGCCTGACGGTGAACGCGATTCACATCAAGCTGCTGCAGGGCGTGCTCGGCGGCATCGGCACGGGCGACGTGATCATCTCGTCGGCCACGTGCGGCCCCGCCGGCCTGCCCATCCCGATGGCGTCGGGGGCGGGCCTGTGGATCGGCCTCGGCCTGCTCGGTGTCGTCGCCGCTCCGGTCGGTTTCGTGGCGCTGCGCCGTCGCGCGTCGCTGAACGCGGCCTGAGGAGAGCGGCAGATGTACAAGGTCCCCGGTACCGGCGTGGGTGTCGGCACAGGCGTGGGTGCCCTCGCGGTCACCGGCGCCGACGTGACGTGGTGGATCGTCGCGGGCGTCGTCTTCCTGACCGTGGGTGCGTTCTTGTTGCACGCCACGAGGAAGAGGCGCCGTGCCGTCCCCGCTCAGGCCAGACCGAACCGAGCTGGCTGACATGGGTCCGTCCCAGGGGTTGCCCCCGGCCCCGGGACGGACCTCCCCGGTCTCCCGCGAGAAAGAGGACGCAACGGTGAGCAAAGAGGTTCTGCTGGTGGCCGGTACCCGGCCAGAAGCACTGAAGATCGCCCCGGTCGCCATCGCCCTGCGCGGCCACCCCGGCCTGCACCCCACGATCGTCCACAGCGGACAGCACTCCGGCATGGTCGAGCAGGCGCTCGGCGCGTTCGACCTGGTGCCGGACATCCGGCTGGACGTGCCCCGCGACAACGGCACGCAGGCCGAACTGGTCTCGCGGCTGCTGCCCGAGTTCGACGCCCTCCTCGAGGAACGCGACCCCGCGGTCACCCTCGTGCAGGGCGACACCACGACGACGCTGGCCGCGGCCCTCGCCTCGTTCTGGCGCGGCATTCCCGTGGCACACCTGGAAGCCGGGCTGCGCACCGGTGACCTCTACGGCCCGTTCCCCGAGGAGGGGAACCGGCAGATGATCTCCCGCATCACGTCGCTGCACCTCGCACCGACCGACGACGCGGCGAACGCGCTCAACGAGGAATCCCTGCCGGACAGCCACATCGTCGTCACCGGCAACACGGTCGTGGACGCCGTGCAACGCGTCGCGGCGCTCGACCTGCCCGCGCGCAGCCCCGACCTCGTGGCCCTCGAACGCACCCTCGACGCCACCGGCGGCCGGCTCATGCTGCTGACCGTGCACCGCCGCGAGTCGTGGGGCCGCCCGCTCATGCGCGTGCTCAACGCCGTGCGCGCCATCGCCGACCGCCACCCCGACCTGCACGTGCTGATCCCCGCGCACCCGAACCCCGGTGTGCGCGAACAGGTCGTGTCGTTGCTGGGTGGCCACGAACGCGTCGTCATCACCGACCCGCTCGACTACCCGGACCTCGTGCGCGTGCTCAAGCGCGCGTCCCTCGTGCTGACGGACTCCGGTGGCATCCAGGAGGAGGCGCCGTCGTTCGGCGTGCCCGTCCTGGTGCTGCGCGAGACCACCGAACGCATGCTCGCCGTCGACGCCGGGTGCGCCTGGCTCGTCGGCACCGACACCACCCGCATCCTCGCCGAAGCGGGCTGGGTGCTCGGCTCCCGGTTGCGGCTCCCCTTGGGGCGCAACCCGTTCGGCGACGGGCGTGCCGCCGTGCGGGTGTGCTCCGCCCTGGAGAGGCTGGCGGGACTCCCGACGGCCCTGCCGCGCCGGGAGCCGTTCGCCACCCTGGCCGGAGTCCGCTGAAAGGTGTCACTCGGTCAGGTAATTGCCTACACGAATGGGTGACATGGGGTGCCGAGGCGTTATCAGCGCACCCCATCACAACCATTATCGGGCCGTGGGAAACGAGGCAATGCGAAAAATGCGCAGGAGTTCGATCGCGGGCGCGGTGGTCGCGTTGACGCTGGCGACCGCCTCCCCGGCACTGGCGGGCAATCCGCCCGGAACGGCGTCGGCGGGGTCGGCCGACTTCGCGAAGGCCGACCAGGCCTACAAGGTCGCGCCGCTCGCCGTGTGCGACGTGAACCCGGAGGCGGCCGGCACGGTCAGCGGCGGGAGCCAGGCCGTGAACCGGACCGGTCTCGCCATCGGCCCGACGACGTCGACGTGCACGACCGAGATCGTGGACGCGGCCAAGCTCACGTCCAAGACCACGTCCGTCGCGAAGGGCTCGGGCTTCGACCTGTCCGCGCTCACCGCGCTCGCGGGCGGTCCGGGCGGACCGCGGCTCAAGATCGGCGAGTGGAGCATCACCTGCACCGCCGACGAGAAGGGCACGTCGGCGGGCTGGGAGCTCAAGGCGATGTCCGGCTGGACCGGTCTGCCCAAGGAGATCAAGCCCGGTTACGTGCACGACATCGTGTCGAAGAGCGGCACCGTGCTGGCCAAGGCCAAGTTCACCGACACGGTGTTCCCGGAGCCGAACGACGGCAGCATCAGCATGACGCTGCTGAAGATCACCTTCGAACCGTCGTCCGGCTACACCGGCACCGTCACCGTCGGCACGGTGGCCTGCTCACCGACGCCGTAAGACCTAGGAAACCCGGACACCCGCGGCGAGCAGTTCCTCGACGGCCGCGTCGCGGGTCGTCGGGGCCACGGCCGCCGTCAGGTCCACCAGGACCGTCGTGCGGAACCCGTTGCGGTGCGCGTCCAACGCCGTGGCGCGCACGCAGTGGTCGGTCGCGATGCCGACGACGTCGACCTCGGTCACGCCCTTGTCGGTGAGCCAGCCCGCGAGGTCGTTCTCCGCCTCGAAACCCGAGTAGGCGGCGGCGAACCGGCCCTTCGAGAAGACCTGCTCGATGCCGGACACGTCGAGCTCCGGGTGGAACGACGAGCCGGGCGAGCCCGCCACGCAGTGCACCGGCCACGAGTCGATGAAGTCCGGCGTCAGCGAGAAGTGCGGGCCGGGGTCGACGTGGTAGTCCCGCGTCGCGACGACGTGGTCGTACGCCGAGGTGGCGATGTGCTGCGAGATGGCCGCCGCCACGGCCGCACCACCGGCCACGGCCAACGAGCCGCCCTCGCAGAAGTCGTTCTGCACGTCCACGACGATCAGCGCCTTGGTCATGTCAGCCCTCCAGGTAGATCGTCGGGATCGCGGGCTCGCCGCGCGAGAGCTTGAGGCCCTCCCACGGCACGCTCACCAGCGCCGCGCGCAGGCGTTCGCGGTTCTGCTCCAGCGCCGGGACCTCGTCGGTCTGCTGACCGCCGCGCATCAACGGGAGCTGCACGAGCTTGTCGTACTCGCCGAGCTCGGGTTGCGCCGAGGCCTGGAACACGACCTCTTCCAGCGCCGTTCCGGTGTCCTTGTGCCGGCGCAGCGCCTTCTTCCAGCCGCCGCGCGACTGCTTCGACGTGCTGCGCTTCTCGACATGCCGCCCGTCGACCTCGACCAGCTTGTAGACCATGCCCGCGGTCGGCGCGCCCGAGCCGGTGACGACCGACGTGCCGACGCCGTACGCGTCCACGGGTTCGGCGCGCAGGGCGGCGATCGCGTACTCGTCGAGGTCGCTCGACACGACGATCCGGGTGTTGCGGGCGCCCAGCGAGTCGAGCTGGTCGCGGGCCTGCCTGGCCATCACGCCGAGGTCGCCCGAGTCGATCCGGATCGCGCCGAGCTCAGGGCCCGCGACGGCGATGGCCTTCTTGATGCCCTCGGAGATGTCGTAGGTGTCGACCAGCAACGTCGTGCCGACGCCGAGCGCCTCGACCTGGCTCGCGAACGCCTCTTCCTCGGTGTCGTGCAGCAACGTGAACGCGTGCGCGCACGTGCCGGCCGTCGGGATGCCGTGGCGGCGGCCCGCTTCGAGGTTCGAGGTGGCGTGGAAGCCCGCCAGGTAGGCCGCGCGGGCACACGCCACGGCCGCCTCCTCGTGCGTCCGCCGGGAGCCCATCTCGATCATGTGACGGCCGTTCGCGGCGGTCACCATCCGGGCGGCGGCCGACGCGATGGCGCTGTCGTGGTTGAGGATCGACAACGCGAGCGTCTCCAGCACGACCCCCTCGGCGAACGACGCCCGGACCGTGAGGATCGGCGAACCGGGGAAGTACAGCTCGCCCTCGGGGTAGCCGTCGATCTCGCCGGAGAACCGGTAGTTCGCGAGCCATTCCAAAGTGGAATCGTCGACGACCGCGTTGCGGCGCAGCTGGTCGATCTCCTCCTCGCCGAAGCGGAAGTCCGCGATCGCGTCCAGCAGCCTGTTCACGCCGGCGACCACGCCGTAGCGCCGTCCGTCCGGGAGCCTGCGGGCGAACACCTCGAACACGCACGGACGGTCACCAGTGCCGTCACGCAACGCGGCCGCGAGCATGGTGAGCTCGTAGTGGTCGGTCAGCAACGCCGTCGAGTTCATGGTCACCAACCCTAAGGTCGCAGGTGGTTTACCCGCACGCGGTCTCCGTCACTGCGGCGAACATGACACCATTGGCGGTATGACCACGCCCGTCGAACAGGAACGGACGCAGCCGGAGGCCGTCGGTGAGGAAGTCGCCGCCGAGGACCGCCCCTGGCAGACCGTGGTCTGGAACGACCCGGTAAACCTGATGTCCTACGTGACGTACGTGTTCCAGAAGCTGTTCGGGTTCAGCAGGGACCATGCGACCAAGCTGATGCTCGACGTGCACCACAAGGGCAAGGCGATCGTGACATCGGGGACCAAGGACAAGGTGGAGGCCGACGTGGCGAAGCTCCACGCGGCAGGGCTCTGGGCGACCATGCAGCGGGCCTCGTGAAGAGGTGGATCCGCGACGGCGAGGTCGTCGTCGGCAGGCTGGATCGGCAGGAGGCCGCGGTCGTGCGCGGTCTGGTCAGCCAGATCCAGGACATGCTGATCGCCCGCGCCGAGGAAGCGCCCCAGGACGAGCTGGCCGAGCTCACCGGCATCAGGACGGGCCCGTCGGAAGCACCCGACGACCCGATCCTCGGCAGGCTGCTGCCCGACTTCCACCGGCTCGACGACGACGCGCCCGACCCGGACGAGGTCAACTCGGCCGCGGCGCTGCGCTCGCTGCACGAGCCGGAGCTGCTCGACCACAAGACCAACGCGGCCGAGGTCGTGCTGGAGACCTGCTCGCCCGACGGCGGGGAGATCCGGCTGTCGATCGCGCAGGCCGAGGCGTGGATGGCGTCGTTGAACGACGTCCGGCTGGCCCTCGGGACGGCGCTCGACGTCACCGAGGACATGCCGGACGAGCTGCCGCCGGAAGACCCGCGCTCGCCGCACCTCGGCGTGTACCACTGGCTGACCTGGGTGCAGGACACGCTGGTCGAAGCGATGATGCCGTGATTCCCGGCGTTCTCGTCGGGCACCACCACCGCATCGAGGACGGCTGGGCCACCGGCACGACCGTCGTGCTCGTGCCCGGCGGAGCCGTCGGTGCCGTGGACGGCCGCGGCGGCGCGCCCGGCACCCGCGAGACCGACCTGCTCGACCCGTCGAACCTGGTCCAGCAGGTGCACGCGGTGTGCCTGTCCGGCGGCTCGGCCTACGGGCTCGCGGCGGCGGACGGCGTCATGCGCTGGCTCTCCGAACGCTCGATCGGCTTCCAGGTCGGCGCGCAACCGCACCACGTCGTGCCGATCGTGCCCGGCGCGGTGATCTTCGACCTGCCCATGTCCGAGTGGGGCAACCGGCCGGACTCGTCGTTCGGCCACGCGGCCTGCGAGGCGGCGGCCGAGACGTTCGAACTCGGCTGCGTCGGCGCCGGTGCCGGAGCCCGCGTCGGGGCTCTGAAAGGTGGCGTCGGCGCGGCCGTGAGGCAGGTCGGCGAGCACAAGATCGGCGCGTTGGCCGTGGTGAACGCGGCCGGCGAGGTCGTCGACCGGGCGTCCGGACTGCCGTGGCTGCCCGAGTTGGGGACGACCGCGGTGGAGTTGCCCGAACGCAAGCCGGACGGCCTGAACACCACGATCGGCGTGGTCACCGTGGACGCCGACCTGTCCAAGGCCGAGTGCCGCCGGATCGCCATGGCCGCGCAGGACGGACTGGCCCGCGCCGTGCGGCCCGCGCACTCGATGTTCGACGGCGACACGGTGTTCGCGCTGGCCACGGGGGCCGTGCCGCTCGTGGAGCCGAGGGTGTTCGCGCTGGACGCGTTGTGCGCCGCAGCCGCCGAGGTGTTCGCGGAGGCCGTGGTGTCCGGGGTGCGCGAGGCGACGTCGTTGAACGGCGTGACGGCGTTCCGCGACCTTTAGGCGTTGTCGACGAACGCCTTCAAGCGGTCGAGGCCCTGCTCGGCCCGTTCGCGCGTCACCCTCGTGATCCGGCGGGTGAAGAGCCGAAGCACCCCGGACAGCCGCATCTCGTTCGTGTAGGTCAGCAGCGTGCGGCCGTCGGGCAGCGGGGCGTAGCGGTAGCTGACGGTGTGCACCTGCGCCCGCGACTCGTAGCGGAACGCGCGTTCGTCGGCGTTCGCGGCCAGCACGGTCTCCTCCAGCCTGCCGTGCCGGTACTCCAACGTCGCCGTGGCACCGGCCGCGCCCGGCGTCTGGCTGTGCTGGGTGATGCTCACGAGGTCGGGCTGCCACTCGTGCAGGTGCGCGGGATCGGACGTGAGGACCCGCACCCGTTCGATCGGCCGGTCGAGGACGATCTCCTTCGTGAAGCGCATCGCGCCAGGTTAAACCAGGTGCACGCGCCGGTATCTCGCATACCGAGACAACTCCCGCCAGCCCGTAGGATTGGGGACGTGCTGGTGATTCGCCGTGACCTGGTGGACGCGATGGTGGCCCATGCCCGCCGCGATCATCCCGACGAGGCGTGCGGGCAGATCGCGGGGCCTGAGGGCTCCGATCGCCCTGAGCGCATCATCGAGATGGAGAACGCGGAGCGGTCGCCGACGTTCTACCGGTTCGACTCCGCCGAGCAGTTCAAGGTGTACCGCGAGATGCAGGCCAACGACGAGGAAGCGGTGGTCATCTACCACTCGCACACCGCGACGGAGGCCTACCCGTCCCGCACGGACATCTCGTTCGCGGGCGAGCCGCAGGCGCACTACGTGCTGATCTCCACGCGTGACCCGATCGAGCACGAGCTGCGGTCGTACCGCATCGTCGACGGTGTCGTGACCGAGGAACCGGTCAAGATCATCGAATCCTGAGTTGCACCCGTTTCCCGGAGGTAGAACCACCATGGCAGTCACCGTGTCGATCCCGACGATCCTGCGCACCCACACCGGGGGCGAGAAGTCGGTGTCCGCCAGCGGTACGACGCTCGCCGAGATCATCGACGACCTCGAGAACAACCACGGCGGCCTCAAGGCCCGCCTGGTCAAGGAGGGTGTCCTGCACCGCTTCGTCAACGTCTACGTCAACGACGAGGACGTGCGCTTCTCCGGCGGCCTCGAGTCGGCGGTGAAGGACGGCGACAACGTCACCATCCTCCCGGCTGTCGCAGGCGGCTGATCTTCGACATGGCCCGCTACGAATCGCTCCTCGACGCGCTCGGCGGAACGCCTCTGGTGGGCCTGCCGCGCCTGTCGCCGTCCGAGAACGTGCGCATCTGGGCGAAGCTCGAGGACCGCAACCCGACCGGCTCGATCAAGGACCGGCCCGCGCTGGCCATGATCGAGGCGGCGGAGCGGGACGGAATTCTGCGTCCCGGCGCGACGATCCTCGAACCGACGTCCGGCAACACCGGCATCTCGCTCGCCATGGCCGCGAAGCTCAAGGGCTACGGCCTGGTGTGCGTGATGCCGGAGAACACCTCGACCGAACGCAAGCAGCTGCTGCAGGCGTACGGCGCGCGCATCGTGTTCTCGCCCGCCGCCGGCGGGTCGAACCAGGCGGTCGCCACGGCGAAGGAACTCGCCAAGCAGAACCCGGACTGGATCATGCTCTACCAGTACGGGAACCCGGCGAACGCGGAGGCGCACTTCCGCGGCACGGGGCCGGAGATCCTGAAGGACCTGCCGGAGATCACGCACTTCGTCGCCGGTCTCGGCACGACGGGCACGCTGGTCGGCGTCGGCCGGTTCCTCCGCGAGGCCAAGCCGGACGTGCAGGTCATCGCCGCGGAACCGCGGTACGGCGAGCTGGTCTACGGGCTGCGCAACCTCGACGAGGGCTTCGTGCCGGAGCTGTACGACGAGTCGGTGCTGACCGGGCGGTACTCGGTCGGGTCCTACGACGCGTTGCGCCGCACCCGGCAGTTGCTGGAGACCGAGGGCATCTTCGCCGGCATCTCGACGGGCGCGATCCTGCACGCGGCACTGGCCGTGGCGCAGAAGGCCGAGGTGGCGGGGAAGTCCGCGGACATCGTGTTCGTGGTGGCGGACGCCGGGTGGAAGTACCTGTCCACGGGCGCCTACGCCGGAACGCTGGACGAGGCGGCCGCCAAGCTCGACGGCCACCTCTGGGCGTGATGGAAGCCTGCTGACTCAGGCGCCCTTCCAGGCCAGATCTTCACTCATGTGCATCCCCCCAGATGCTCGTGCGGGCCGGTGAACTGCTTCTTTGTAGTTCACCGGCGAGCGAGCGCACATCCGTATAAACCGCAAGACTGCCTACGTATGGCGCCCATCAACTCAGGTTGAGCCGTGCAGCGATCATAACGCGCTTCTTGATTCCCAGAGCTGCGAATATCTGCTGCACTTGGGTCTCGACAGTGCGCTGCGACTTGTGCAGCCGTGCCGCGATCTCGCGGTTGGTGAGGCCTTCGGCGACGAGTTTCGCCACTTCCAGCTGCGCCGGCGTGAGCGGAACGGTGTCCTCGCCGAGCGCGACCGCGAAGATCTCGTCGAACGACCTGAGTCCCACGCCCGCCGCGTGCTCCCGGCGGTACTCGGGGTCGCGGGCCCTGGCCACGGCCTCCGCGCGCATCTGACGGAACGTCTCGTGGCTCGCGAGCGGACGGCCGGTCAGCCGTTGCGCGGCCTCCGCGGCACCGAGCAACCGGGCGGCCCGGCGTGCCTGCCCGCTCGCCGCCGTCGCCCAGGCGAGTGCCTCGACGGCCCAGACCGGACCCCACTGGTCACCGCTGTCGCGTTGCCGGGCGAGGGCGCTTCGCAGCAGGTCAGCGGCGTCGTCAGGGGAGCCGAACCGGAGTTGGGCGACGCCCTGAGCCATCAGCAGCCCGCCGACGGCGATCTCGTTGCCCTCGGCGGTCGCGGCGAGGTCGGCGATGTCCGCGCGGACTTCCGGTTCCTCGGCGAGCAGCGCGGACGCCATCGCGATGTGCACGGAGAAGATCACCTGGCGCTCGGGTTCGAACCGGGCGCGTGCCTCGCGCATCGTGGCCAGCGCCGTGTAGTCGCCGTCCAGCAACCACTGGCGTTCGCCGCGTGCGTAGAACACGCCCGCGAACTCGCCGTTGAGCTGTTCGGCCTCGGCGAGCAACTCCGCCGCCTCGTCGGGACGGCCGAGGGTGAGGGCGAGCGACGCGGAGAACGTGAGCGCTTCGAGGTGCCAATGGTCGCGGGCGCCGCCTTCGAGCGCGCGCCGGAGCCTGCGGTACTGCTCGGGCCAGCCGCTCGCGAAGAACGCGCCGTGCATGCGGGCGAGCTGGAACTCGAGCTCCAGCGCACGGCCGGGTTCGCCCAGGCTCGTCTCCAGCGCGGCCTCGACGTTCGCCATCTCCACCCGCAGCAGGCCGACCAGCGCGGTGTCGGTGATCCAGCCCGCCGAGACGTGCCGGACGAGTTCGCCGTAGTGGTCGAGGTGGCGCTTGAGCACGGCGGCGCGGTCGTCGCCGAGCCGGTCGGCGCCGTACTGCCGCAACGGTTCCAGCAGGTGGTAGCGATCGTGCTCGAACGTGACGATCGACTTGGCGACGAGTCCGTCCAGGTCGTCCAGCACCGTGTCGGAGTCGCTCACGGCCTCGGCTGCGCTGAGGTCCCAGCCGCCCGCGAACACCGAGGCCTGCGCCCAGAGCCGTTGCTCCTCCGGCGTGCAGAGGTCGTGGCTCCAGTCCATGACCGCGCGCAGGGTCTTGTGGTGCGGCAACGCCACCCGGTCGTTGCGGGTCAGCAGTTTCATCTCGTCGTCGAGCCGTTTGACGACCTCGGTGAGCGGCATGGCGCGCAGGCGCACGGCCGCGAGTTCGATGGCGAGCGGCAGGCCAGCGACCCGGTGCAGCAGCTTCACCACGTCGGGCCAGTTCTGCGGGGTGAGTTGCCAGCTCGGTGCCCGGTCGGCCAGCAGCGCGACCGACTCGTAGGCCGTGCTCATCGGGGCGTCGGCGGGCGGGACGTCGAGCGGCGGCACCACGAGCACGCGTTCGCCGGGCACGCCGAGCCGTTCGCGGCTGGTGGTGAGGATCGTGAGCCCGGGAGCGCTGTGCAGGAGCCGCTGGGCGAGGTCGGCGGCGGCGTCCTTCAGGTGTTCGCAGTTGTCGAGCACCAGCACGGTCTTGCGGTCCGCGAGGTGGTCGGGCACCGCGCTGTCCTCGACCTCCAGCACCTCGGCGACCCCGCGCAGCAGCATGTCCGGACGGCTGATCGTCGCCAGCTCCACGAACACGGTGCCCGCGATCTCGCGTGCCAGCCTGGTCTTGCCCGCGCCACCGGCGCCGGTCAACGTGACGAGGCGATGATCGGCGAGCAGGTCGTGCAGGTCGGCGAGCAGCTTCGTGCGGCCGATGAAGCGCGAGAGCATCTAGCCGTTGAACGCCACGCTCGGCACCCCCTGGCCGACGTTTGTCAGCACCAGCACGGACCCGTTGAGCTGACGGTCCATCAACGCCTCGTCCGAGAGGCCGGAGCGGGCCGACGTGACGTAGAGGTCGGTGAAGTCCTGGCCGCCGAAGCAGCACGCCGTGGGGTTGTCGACGGGCACCTCGATCTCGCGGTCGAGCACGCCGTCCGGCGTGTACCGGCGCACGGCCCGGCCACCCCACAGCGCGACCCAGACGCACCCGTCGGCGTCCACGGTGAGCCCGTCCGGCGAGCCGTCGGTGTTGCCGACGTGGGCGAGCGGGCGGCGGTTCGCGACAGTGCCGGTGGCGTTGTCGAAGTCGAGGACGTCGATGCGACGGGTCGGCGTGTCGATGTAGTACATGAGCGTGGCGTCCGGGCTCCAGCCGACGCCGTTGCTCGTGTTCACCTTGTCCACCATGACCTTCGCGGCGCCCTCACCGGTGATCCTGGCGAGCCAGCCCTCGTTCGCGGCCTGGTCGTACCGCATCGTGCCGGCCCAGAGGCGGCCCGACGGGTCGACGCCGGCGTCGTTGCCGCGCACGCCCTCGCGCGCCCAGTAGACGAGCCAGGACTTGGTGCCGTCGCGGTCGACCAGCGCGATGCCGTCGCGCAGGTTGCAGACGATGCCGCCGTGCGATCGCGGCTTGGCGGCGCCGACGTGCTGCGGCATGACCAGCACCGCGTCGTCGTCGCGCGCCGGTGCGTACCGGTGCACCTCGGAGGCGAGGATGTCCACCCACAGCAACGTGGAGCTGCTGTGGTCCCAGGTAGGACCTTCGCCCAACTGAGCGGACGTGCGCACCGCTACTTCGATAGCCACCCAACCACCCTAAACTGCACGTACGCTGGTTGTGTGGACCGCACCGCGCTAGCGAAACGGGTTATACCGCCGCATCCAGTGCTGTCGTTGCTCGTCGTGGCCGGCTTCGTCGGCTTCCTCTACGTCGTCGAGGCCTACGACGTGGCCACCGGCGGCTCGCTGGAGGACGACGGCGTGCTGCCGCGCAACTTCAGCGAGTGGGACAACCTGCTCTGGATGCCGTTGATCCACGGCGACTGGAGTCACCTCACCGGCAACGCCGTTCCGTTGCTGCTGCTCGGGTTCCTCGCGAACTCGGGTGGCCTGAAGCAGTTCTTCCAGATCACCGCCGTCATCTGGTTGTCGTCGGCGCTGGGCGTCTGGGTGTTCGGCAGTCCCGGCAGCCACATCGGCGCGTCCGGGCTGGTGTTCGGGTTCCTCGCGTTCCTGCTGGTGCGCGGGATCTTCGCACGCTCGTGGCTCCAGTTGCTGATCGCGGTCGGCGTGTTCGCGCTGTACGGCGCGGCGCTCTGGGGCGTGCTGCCGGGCCAGCCCGGGGTGTCGTGGGAAGGCCACCTGTTCGGCGCAATCGGCGGAGTTTTGGCTGCGTGGGGTGTGTCTCGTGACAACCGCCGCACGAGCGCACCGGCTACATTCACGGCGTGACGATCGGGATCATGGACTCGGGCGTCGGCGGCCTCACGGTCGCCCGCGCGATCATGGACCAGTTGCCGGGCGAGCCGATCCACTACATCGGCGACACGGCGCATGGTCCCTACGGGCCGCTGCCGATCGCGCAGGCCCGCAAGCACGCGCTGGAGGTCTGCGACCGGCTCGTCGACGAGGGCGCGAAGATGCTGGTCATCGCGTGCAACACCGCCTCCGCCGCGTGCTTCCGCGACGCCCGTGAGCGTTATGACGTGCCGGTGGTCGAGGTGATCCTCCCCGCCGTGCGGCGCGCGGTGATGACGACTCGCTCTGGTCGTGTCGGCGTGATCGCGACGCTCGGCACGATCAACTCGCACGCGTACCAGGACTCGTTCCAGGCGGCCCGCGACGTGACGGTGACGGCGGCCGCCTGTCCGCGGTTCGTCGACTTCGTGGAACGCGGCATCACGTCGGGGCGGCAGGTCCTCGGGCTCGCGCAGGCGTACCTGGAACCGTTGCAGCGCGCCGACGTCGACACCGTCGTGCTCGGCTGCACGCACTACCCGTTGCTGACCGGCGTGATCCAGATCGTCATGGGCGAGCACGTGACGCTGGTGTCGAGCGCCGAGGAGACGGTCAAGGACGTCGTCCGGCTGCTGACCGAGCGGGACGAGTTCGCCACCGAGCCCGCCATCCACCGCGTGACGTGCACAGGGCCGCCCGAGCGGTTCGCGAAGCTCGCCGCCCGGTTCCTGCCGACCTTCGAACAGTGGGGCTGATGTGCTGCTGACCGTCCTCGGCTGCTCCGGCAGCATTCCCGGCCCCGGCGCGGCCGCCTCCGGTTACCTGCTGGAGGCCGAGGGGTTCACGCTGGCGCTGGAGTTCGGCAACGGCGTGCTGTCGCGGTTCCAGGAGGAACGGCCGCTGTTCTCGATGGACGCGCTGGTGCTCTCGCACCTGCACCCCGACCACTGCGTCGACGTGTCTTCCCTTTACGTGGCAAGGAAGTACCACCCGGTGCCGCCTGCCTCGGCGTTGCCGGTCTACGCGCCCGCGGAGGCTCCCTCGCGGTTCGTCGCCGCCTACGCGCCGAACGCCGCCGAGCGGTCCTCGTTGGACTTCAGCGACGTTTTCGACTTCCACGGCCTGGGGTCGCGGGTCGAGATCGGACCGTTCACCGTGGACTCCGCCGTGGTCGCCCATCCCTGCGAGGCCTACGGGTTCCGGATCTCGCACGGCGGCGTGACGCTCGCCTACACCGGCGACAGCGGGCCCTGTGCCGCCTTGGACGTGTTGGCTGCCAGCGCGGACGTGCTGTTGAGCGAGGCGAGCTGGACGCACGCCCCGGACCGCCAGCCGGACCTGCACCTGTCTGGGCGCGAGGCCGGTGAGCTCGCCGAGCGGGCCGGGGTGGGCCGGCTGCTGATCACGCACGTGCCGCCGTGGACGTCGCGGGAGGACGTGCTGGAGGAGGCCCGGTCGGCGTTCGGCGGGCCGAGTGAGCTGGTCGTGCAGGGCGGCCGGTACGAGGTGGGGGAGCGGACATGATCGAGATCGAGCGGGTCGGCGAGCACGAGTTCGTCGCTTCCAACGGGCGCGGTGCGTCCGTGCGGATCGGGCGCAAGGGCCAGGAGGGCTCGTTCAGCCCGGTGGAACTGCTGGTCGCGGCCGCCGCCGGGTGCGCGATGGTCACGTCGGAGACGTTGATCCTGCGCAGAACAGGCGGCGAGGAGCTGACAGCCCAGGCGGACGCGGTGCAGTCCGAGAGCGGCAACGAGGTGATCTCCATCCCCGTGACGCTCTCGTACGACCTGTCCGCCGTCGAAGACCCGGAAGCCCTGGAGGTCGTCGTCCGTCGTGCCGTGGAGCAGTTCTGCACGGTCACGCGCACGTTGAAGCAGTCGGCGACCTCGCCGCTTCAGCTCCCGACGCCGCTCCAGACGGCCTCCGAACCGCTGTGACCGGCCCGCACGGTCTGCACCGTCGTGCCGACCGCGAGCAGCACCACCAGCACCGACACCACGACTGAGATCACCCGCCACGTCTTCGTAGTGGGTGCCTCGGCGTCCCGTTCGCGGTCCGCGAGCCGACCGGCGACCAGCAGCGCGATCACCGCGACACCGAAGCCGAGCGCGATGGGCAGCAACATCGTGCCGAGGTCGGCGTGCGTCTGGATGAGGGGGTTCTGCACGCCGTTGCGCTCGAGCGCCGCCTGGAAGTCCTCACCGGCCTGCTTGGCCACCGGAACAGCGGCGACACCGGCCAGCGTGACCCCGAGAACAGGCCACGCGTACTTGCGCCGCCACTTCGGGACCAGGGCGATCGCGATCGAGCTGAGCGCCGCGAGGGGCAACAGCACGACCACCGCGTGCACCAGCAACGGGTGAAGCGGAATACCGTCGATCGTCAGCATGTCTCTCCCTACGCCAAGGCGCTCCGCAGGGTTCATTAGGGTAGGGCCCGTGGTGCGAAGCGACGGCCGATACGACGACGTGTTGCGTGACATCCGGATCACGCGTGGATATCAGACCTGGCCCGCGGGCTCGGTCCTGATCGAGTTCGGGAACACCCGCGTGCTGTGCGCCGCGAGTGTCACCGAAGGCGTGCCCCGCTGGCGGCAGGGCTCCGGCCTCGGCTGGGTGACCGCCGAGTACGCGATGCTCCCCTCAGCCACGCACAGCCGCAGCGACCGCGAGTCCGTGAAGGGCCGCATCGGCGGCCGCACGCACGAGATCTCGCGCCTCATCGGCCGTTCTTTGAGGGCCTGCATCGACCTCAGGGCGCTGGGCGAGAACACGATCGTCATCGACTGCGACGTGATCCAGGCCGACGGCGGCACCCGCACGGCCGCCATCACCGGCGCTTATGTCGCCCTGGCCGACGCGGTGACGTATTTGGGCGCTGCCGGCCGCCTGGCCGACCCCGCACCGCTGTCGTGCGCGGTGTCCGCCGTGTCCGTCGGCGTCGTCGACGGCCGAGTCCGGCTGGACCTGCCGTACGAGGAGGACTCGCGCGCCGAGGTCGACATGAACGTCGTCGCCACCGACGCGGGCACGCTGATCGAGGTCCAGGGCACCGGCGAGGGCGCGACCTTCGCCCGTTCCACTTTGGACCGCATGCTCGACATCGCCCTGCAGGGCTGCGCGGAACTGAACCGCATCCAGGCCGAGGCTCTCGCTCTGCCCTACCCCGGCGTGCTGCCCGAGCCGAAGTCCGGCGGCAAGCGA
Organism: Lentzea sp. JNUCC 0626; assembly: GCF_043632865.1. Taxonomy (NCBI): domain Bacteria; kingdom Bacillati; phylum Actinomycetota; class Actinomycetes; order Pseudonocardiales; family Pseudonocardiaceae; genus Lentzea; species Lentzea sp. JNUCC 0626. The sequence continues at coordinate 5,831,112 of NZ_CP171635.1, read as the reverse complement.
TGAAGCTCCTGCTGGCTTCCCGCAACGCGAAGAAGCTCCGCGAACTCCAGCGCATCGTGGTGGCCGAAGATCTCGCTGGGATCGAGGTGCTGTCCCTTTCGGACGTGCCGGAGTTCCCCGAGGCACCCGAGACCGCGCCGGACTTCGAGGGCAACGCCCTGGCCAAGGCCCGCGACGCCGCTGCCGCCACCGGACTGGTGTCGGTGGCGGACGACTCCGGTCTTGCCGTGGACGAGTTGAACGGCATGCCTGGTGTGTTGTCGGCTCGTTGGTCCGGGCGTCACGGCGACGACGACGCGAACCTGGACCTGCTGCTGGGCCAGCTCGGCGACGTGCCGGACGAGCGCCGCGGTGCCGCCTTCGTGTCCGTGGTCGCTCTTGTGGTGCCTGGCGGCGACGAGGTTGTGGTTCGGGGTGAGTGGCGGGGGACGTTGCTGCGCGCTCGTCGTGGCACCAATGGGTTCGGCTACGACCCGATCTTCGTGCCGTCCGGGTACGAGATCACCTCAGCCGAGATGACGGCGGAGGAGAAGGACGCGGAGTCCCACCGTGGCCGCGCCCTCAAGCTCCTCGTGCCGCACCTTCGAAAGCTGGCCTAGCCGCGCCATTCGACCTTCACGTCGGGGCCGAGTTCATCGACCCCGACGTAAGTACAACGCCTGCGCAACGCCAGCGTGAGCGATCGGTCTCGCAACGGGCGGAGGTCGATCGGCGCGGCCCCTTTCAGTGTGAGCCTGGTCAGTGTCGGCACCAGTGAAAAGACCTCCGCGTCATACCAGTTCTCGCAGTACATGGCGCGTAGGCCGATCACCTCGGTGAGCGCCCGCGGATCGCAGTCAGGTGCCAGGCCGCTGAGGTGGAGGCTTCGCACCCGCCTGCCGCGCAGGAAGTCGAGACTTCGCCAGGGCTCTTGCTGGTATAGGCCGAGCGAGAACTTCACCTCTGGGATGCTTTCCAGGTTCGAGTAGCGCTTGGCGCCCATCAACTGGAGTAAATGCGGCTTCGTGGGAGCAAGCGGACTCAGATCGATGTCCCCGCTCACCCACGAGTACAGGTAGCGCGGTGACGGTAGTTCCGCCAAGTCGCGCAAGTGAAACTGAGGCTCATTCGGCGGCAGCCAGACGTCCACACCCTTCAGATGCCGGAGCCGGAATAGGTGGGGGAAGAACCGGACCGACTCGACATTGGTGATGCCCTCGTTGAGTGGTGCGTCCGCGAGCACCTCTTCCGCGTAGCGTTCCAGATCAAAGCTGGGCCAGGCAGTCAGCAGTGCTTCCTGCACGGCGTTGCGCGAATCGTTTGCGTATGCGGCGAGCTTGGTCATCGCCTCCGGCGAGCCGACCAGTGCGGCGCTGTGCACGGTCGCGGTCGCCACGGCTTCGGAGAGTCCGTTGAGCGATGCGGGCAGATACCGGAGCAGGCGATTACCGATCGCGCACAGCGACTTGGTCTCCCGCTTGCTGCGAGGGGGGACGATCCGGTCGCGGATGATCGCGTCGATCCGGTCGCACACGTCGCCGTCCACGTCGGTGACGGTCTCCAGGCACGCTGCGGCGAGGAGGCGAAGCCTTCGGGCCTTGCGCGGTTCTCGGTCGGCTCTGGCGAGCACTCCGTTCAGCAGTTCGGTGACCTGGGTGCGTTGGCCGTGGCCGCAGGCGAGCACGATCGTCTGGGTCCAGGAGTCCAGATGGCGTGCGAGATCAGGGTGTCGACCTGGTCGTCCTGCATCGCTTCCTCGCCGGCGAGGTACTCCTGGAAGGTCCGGTGCACGAAGTCGACCCGGCCGGGGACGGGTTCGCGGATGACGCCGCTGCGTTCGAGCAGGTGCGCGACGACCTCTTCTGGCGCGTGGTCGACGTTGGGCATTGACCGGATCTTGCGCGTCACGTGTTCGCGCATCTTGCTGGTCGGGAGTTGGGACAGTCCGCCCAGTGTCAGCCGCCAGGCCAGGTCGCGCAGGAGCACGGTCTTGTCGGAGGCGGTCAGAATGCGGGCGATTCCCCGTTCGGCGTCGCGCAGGTCCAGCAACATGGTGAGGGCTGCCGCGTACAGCTCCATGCGGTTCTGCGGCAGTTCCGAGACCCTGCCTAGGTTCAGCGCGCACAACATCGCGCACAACAGAGGGGACGAAGCCAGGCCCTGTAGGTGCTCACGGCTTTCCAGTTGGGTGACGAGACGTCGTTGCGCTTCTTCTGGGGCGTTGGCGGCTTCGTGCCAGCGTTGGAGGAACATCTTCACGTCGCCGGGGCTCATCTGTTCCAGCTCGACGGAGCAGAAGTCCAGCTCCGCCAACCACTTCTCGTCCGTGGCGGCCGGGCGAGCCGTGACGACGACTCGTGCCGAGGGGAAGGCCTGTGCGAGTTCGCGCAGCCACTCGCGGACCTTCTGACGTTTGTGCGGCGGCACCTCGTCGACGCCGTCCACGAGCAGAAGTCCTTTGCCTGCCCGAAGAACTCGATGCACCCACCCCGGCGGCATGATGCCGGCGAGCCATCCGGTGACGAACTTCTCCGGCTTGGTCGGGAGTGGCGCGTCGGCGTGCTCGCGCAGGCGGATCGGGAACGGCACCAACCCGTTCCAGTCCTGGAGGCTGCCGGTGAAACCGCCGCGGGCGGCCGTGACGGCGAGCCAGTCCAGCAGGGTGGTCTTGCCGGAACCGGCTCCGCCGCGCACGAAAGTTCGGTCGACCAGGGCTGACTCGACGCGGACTCCCGAGTGCGCTCGATGGTCGGGCTCGTTGAACCAGGTGTCGTGCCGCTTCTGCTGACCTGTCACCGTGAGGCTGATGTAGGCGACGCTCAGCGCGAGGCGCGGGCGGTCCTTCATGGACAGGCCCAGGAGTTCCAGGCGGTCGAGGGTCGCGCCGATGTAGCGCAGGTACTCGTCGCGGAACTCGGCGTCGTTGTCGGTGCCCTGCGGTGCGTAGAGCGAGGTTCGGGGGAGGCGGCCCAGGACGTCGTCCAACTGCGCGGCCTGCACGCTCGCTCGGGACAGAACCTCGGCCAGTGCTCTCGGCTGGAAGGCCGGGAGGCTTCTGATGATCTCGACCAGGTACCGGCAGGACTGGTCGAGTGCCAGTTCGTAGCAGCGGCCCAGGTCCGTGCGTGGCAGTGAGCGGCGGATGCGTTGGGCCAGGGCCTCGGGGTCGGCATCGTCTGCGAGCAGGGCGGCGTCGGACAGGTCGATGGACGAGATCGCCTCCGTCACTGCGGTCAGGGCGGAGGCGATTTCGTTGTCGGAGAAGCGTTCCAGGGCCGATTCCAACTGCTCGGTCACCTGGTGGCCTATGTGTTGGATCAGGGTGTCCAGCTTGGCTCGTTGGGTGGGCTTGGATAGTTCGGCTGCCGCCAGTTCGGTCAGGGACGCTGTGCGCTCGTCGGTGTGGACGGCCAGCCACTCGGTGGCGGCGCGCATCGCTACTGACTGGCCGAGACGGGAGACGGCCTGGATTTCTAAGCCCACCCAAACGAGATTAGACGGCTGCCTGGGCGTGCGAGGCCACCGACACGACGCAGACGCCTGCGGCGATCAGGGCCATGCCCGCCAGCATGGCGAGGTTGAGGGGGTCGGCGAAGAGGACTCGGCTGGTGATGGCCACCAGGGCGATGCCCGCGCCTGCCCAGATCGCGTAGGTGATGGCCACCGGGACGCCCATTCTGATCACTAGCGATTCGAGGTAGAGGGCGGTGAGGAAGCCCGTTGCGAGGCCGGCCACCGGCCAGGGTTTGGTGAAGCCGTCGGAGTATTTGAGGCAGAGGGTCGCGAAAACCTCTGCTGCGACCGCGAGGGCTAGCAGGATCCACTTGAGCATTGAATTTTCCCAGCACGAAATGCACGCAGCGCTTGGCATGCGTGTTGAAGAGAACGGTTGACGTTGAGGCCGTTAGGCCTGGTCAGCCGCCGCGCGTGGGGAAGTGGACTCGCAAGACGAAATCAGACGGGATGTCGGGGCCGCTAGGTGCCGTCAAACGACACACGGTGTATCACCCTCACCGGAACAGAGGCGGCTTTGTTGCACGCCCTCGCCTCGACCATACCTCAGAAAGATGCCGCCGTCGCAACCAAAACGACGGCGGCAGCACCTCTGCGGAGGAAATCAGGCGGAAATCAGGCGGGGAGTTCGCGCAGGAGCTTGGCCACGTGGCCGGTGGCGCGGACGTTGTACATGGCCTTGACGATCTTGCCGTCGGGGCCGACGAGGAACGTGGAGCGGATGACGCCCTGGACGGTGCGGCCGTAGTTCTGCTTCTCGCCGAACGCGCCCCACTCGGTGAGGACCGTCTTGTCCGGGTCGCCGAGCAGCGGGAAGGTCAGGCCCTCCTCGTCGCGGAACTTCGCCAGCTTCGCCTGCTTGTCGGGGGAGATGCCGACGACCTCGTAGCCGGACTCGGCGAGCACGCCTAGGTTGTCGCGGAAGTCGCAGGCCTGCTTGGTGCAGCCCGGGGTGCTCGCGGCCGGGTAGAAGTACACGACCACGGACTTGCCGAGGTAGTCGGACAGGGACACCGGCTTGCCCTCGCTGTCGGGCAGCGTGAACGCGGGCGCGGTGTCACCAGGTTCGAGACGACTGGTCATGCCCCAGAGACTATGCCTGGCCCTCGAAGACGGTCGGCGCGTTCTGGTCCTGGCCACCCGGCTGGATCGTCAGTTTCATCCGCACCGGTGTCTCCGGCACGGCGAACGCCAGCTGGAGTTGCGTGTCGCGGCCTGGCGGGAGTTCGGCGATGGCCGAGGCGAGGCCGTTGAGGCCCTGCACGGAGTCGAGGAGCTCTGCGGCCTGCTGGTCGTCCGCCGTCGCCTTCACGGCGAGCTGGGAGGGCCGGTAGGGCGTCTTGGAGCCGTTGTAGACGGTGATCGTGAAGACCGCGGTGCGCTTGGCCGGTGGGATGGCCGTCTCGGACGGTGAGAGGGAGCGCGGAGCGGACACGACGACGGAGAGGCCCGAGGTCCACACGCGTTGTGTGCCGAAGGCGGCGGACGTGGACGCGTTGGGCGTCTCGGCTCGCTGCTCCACGGTCAGGTTCTCGTCGGGGGTGACGGCGACACTGGGGCCCGCACATCCCGCCACGGCCACCAGCAGGCACAGGCCCGCGGCCGTTTTGGCGAACTTCACGAACTCCCCTTTCCCACCCCGGCGGTGGGTGTGAGCGACTCACGTCAACTGTGACGGTGCCGAAGGGAGTAGTGCGAACGAAAGTGGCCTCTGAAGCGGACCTGGTGCCGGGCCGTGGCCGAAGTGTGATGGGCGGCGTGGGCGGCGCCACAGAGTGCGCCGGCCCCACGCCGTCCTAGTGGTCGAGACCACTGGGTGAAGCTAGGGAGCGCGTCGGGGGGCGTGCGCGCTCACACCGATCATCGCCCACTGTGTGCCGCGCGCTACAAGCGGAGCCGTTTATCACCCGTTCAGAGCAGCGTCAGTCGTACGAAACGTGAAGCTCACGCCTGACCGACTCACGTATGTGCGGCTGAACGGCCCAGCGAAGGCGTCCGTTCGGCGATCTCGCTGAGGAGTTCGAACGAACGCAGACGGTCATCGTGCCCGTGCACGATCGTCGTCACCATGAGCTCGTCGGCCGCCGTCGACTCCAGCAACTCGTCCAGTCCGGAGCGGACCGTTGAGGGGGATCCGATGATCTGGTTGGCCATCCGGTCCTCGATCACGAGCTGGTCGATCTCGGTGTACGGGTAGTCCGCGGCCTCCTGCGGAGTCGCCAGCGGCTCGGGCCTGCCCTGCCGCAACTTCACGAATGAGAGCGCTCCCGGACCGGCGATGTAGCGAGCCTGCTCGTCGGTGTCGGCGACGACCACGGAGGCGCACACCATCGCGTACGGCTCGTCGAGCACCTCGGACGGCCGGAAGTGCCGCCGGTACAACGCCAGCGCGGGCAACGTGTTCTGGGCGCTGAAGTGGTGGGCGAACGCGAACGGCAGACCGAGCAGCCCGGCGGCCTGCGCGCTGTACCCCGACGAGCCCAGCAGCCAGATCGGCGGCTTGTTGCCCGCGGCGGGCACGGCGTTGAGCTCGGCCGTGCCCTCGAAGTACTTGATCAGCTCGGTGAGCTCCTGCGGAAAGTTCTCCGCCGACAGCCCGGCCTCGGTGCGCCGCAACGCCCGCGCCGTCTTCTGGTCGGTACCGGGCGCGCGCCCGATGCCGAGGTCGATGCGACCGGGGTGCAACGCCTCCAGCAGTCCGAACTGCTCCGCGACCACCAGTGGCGGGTGGTTGGGCAGCATCACGCCGCCCGACCCGACGCGGATCGTCTCGGTGGAGTCCGCGATGTGCCCGATCAGCACGGCCGGCGCGGACGACGCGATGCCCGGCATGTTGTGGTGCTCGGCGAACCAGATGCGCTGGTAGCCGAGGCGTTCTGCCTGCTGAGCGAGTTCCCGCGAGTTCCGCAGGGCGGTCGTGGCGTCCGATCCCGACGCGATGGGCGCGAGGTCGAGAACGGACAGCGGGATCTCACTCAGACGGCTCATACATCGATCAACACCGATACTTCGTGACTTCTTCCGTGAGCCGGGTAACTCGTTTCGAAGCCTTCTCGTACGTCGTGCCCTCGGGGTGCAGCGTCAGCACCACGACGATGCTGAACAGGCACGTCCCCGACGTGTGCAGCGCAGGCGACTTGGTGTCGAGGTCCCACTGAAGCCGCGGCCTCGGCCTGTCCACGCACGGCTTCGTCGGGTCACCAAATCCCGACCAGCCCTGTTTGAACGCCGGGTGCCACGTCGCCGACGGCAACCCGAACGACTGGTCGAACCCGTCCGACGCGCACTTCTCGGCCCGCTGCAGGTGCCCCATGATCGTGTGTCGCACCTTGGGCTTCGCGTCCTCCAACAGGTACCGGTAGACCTTCACCATGTCGTAGGCGCTCACGGCCGTGTAACCCCACATGCCGCGGTTCTCCGGCGGCCGCGTGTCCTTGAGGTCCAACCTCTCGGCCACCCGCACGACCAGCTGCTCCCAGCCGTTCTCGACCCACAGCTCACTGGCCGAGTTGTCGTCGCTGACCCGCAACATGGGTTCGATGCGCGGGTCGTCCCCCCGCGTCTCCAACTGCTCGATCGCGATGAGGATCTTCACGAGCGAGGCAGATCTGACCTGCTTGTGCACGTCTCGTCCGGTCAACGTGTGGGTGATCCGGTCGTAGACCGCATAGGACGCCGTGGTGGTGGGAACAGGGGCCGCGAGCAACGCCATCGTCAGAAGTAGGTGCACGCCCCCGGAAGCTAGCGGTGGTCCTGACCTTTTGCCTGATGTTTTGTCGCTCACAGGGGGAGAAGGAGTGAGGCCCTCCTTCGGTTGACGTGGATGTGACGGACGTGGTGGTGATCGGCGCGGGACAGGCGGGCCTGTCCGCCTCCTACTTCTTGCAGCGACGCGGTGTCGACCACGTGGTGCTGGACGCCAACTCCGGTGCGGGTGGTGCCTGGCTGCATCGGTGGCCGAGCTTGCGGATGCGGACTGTGCACGGGATCCATGAGCTGCCCGGGATGCCGTTCGAGCAGCCTTCGCCCGAGTCGCGGGCCAACGAGGCGATTCCTTCTTACTTCGCGCGGTACGAGCAGCTCTTTGACCTGCCTGTGGTTCGGCCGGTCAACGTCACTTCTGTCGTTGACGACGGGGCGTTGTTGAAGGTGGAGACGTCTGGTGGGGTGTGGGCTGCTCGCGGGTTGATCAACGCGACGGGTACTTGGCGGCGGCCGTTTTGGCCCTACTACCCCGGGCAGGAGACGTTTGCCGGTCGTCAGCTTCACACTGCCGACTACTCCGGGCCGGCCGACTTCGTTGGTCAGCGGGTGGTTGTTGTCGGGGGTGGGGCTTCGGCTACCCAGCTGTTGATGGAGATCGCTCCGGTTGCTGCTGCTACTCGGTGGGTTACGCGTACTGAGCCGGTTTGGCGGGAGGGGCCGTTCAGTGAGGATTACGGGCGGTGGGTTGTCGGGATGGTGGAGGAGCGGGTGCGGGCCGGGCTGATTCCTCGGAGTGTGGTCAGTGTTACCGGGCTGGCGTTGAATGATGAGACGCGGGCTGCTCGTGAGGCTGGGGTTTTGGAGCGGTGGCCCATGTTTTCTTCTGTCACTCCTGCTGGGGTTTTGTGGGGGTCTGGGGAGCGGTTCGATGCCGACGTGATTTTGTGGGCTACCGGGTTTCGGCATGATCTTGAGCATCTTGCGCCGTTGCATTTGCGGGGGGCTGGGGGTGGGATTCAGGTGGATGGCACTCGGGTTGTGTCGGATCCTCGGATTCATTTGGTGGGGTATGGGCCTTCTGCCAGCACTGTTGGGGCTAATCGGGCTGGGCGGGCGGCTGTTCGGGAGTTGGTCGGGTACTTGGGCTTGGTGAGGGCTGGCTAGTTTCTTGGCTTCTGGGGGCTGTGGTTCGGTCGCCTGGGGTGGTGGTTGCGTTGGGTGCAAAGACTTGAGACGGGACGGGTCGTTTCATCGCCGCTGGCGCGTCGATAGGGATTGGGGCTTGATTTCGGGGCCCTTGCGAGGCACTGGTCGGCCGGAAAGGCCGGGCTGAAAAGCGCCCGGCCGAGCCACTGGTGGTAGCACCTCGTACCCAAAGTCAAGCCCCAATCCCGTTGCAGCGTGGCTGGGTTTCGTTGGCACGTCACCGAAACCGCTTACCCAGAGCCAAGAAGAGTGTCGGCTCGCCTTCGGCATTGCGTAGCTCGGGTGCGCGTTGAGCCAAGAAACTCAAGGACGCCTCGGCTTCGCCATTGCGTGTGGCGGGCGGTGTGGTGAGCCTAAGAAGAGGGACGCCTCGCCTTCGGCGTTGCCGTTGGGTCTTGGGTGGCTCGGCTGCGCCATCGCGATGCTTGCGCTCGGTCGGTCTGGCCTGCGGCTTCGTTCTCCTCAAGCCATTGGTTGCTTAGCTCTTGGCTAGTCGGCTCTCGGCTAGCCAGCTCTTGCCTGCTTGGCGCTCTGCTGCCTGGTGCTCGGCGGCTTGGTGCTCGGCGGCTTGGTGCTCGGCTGCCTGTCGCTCGACTGCCTGGCGCTCTGCTGCCTGGTGCTCGGCTGCCTGTCGCTCGGCTGCCTGTCGCTCGGCTACACAGGCCGCCTTGTGTGCCTGGCTCTTGGTTGCCTCGCGCTCTGTCACCTCGCCCGGCATGGTGCGTTCCACGCAGCCCGCCGGGGCTGTTGCCAGGAGTGCGCGTCTGGGGTGGAGCTGGGGCGCGGTGAGCTCGGTGCGGTTTGGTGAGCGTTGGGTTAGGTGTTGGAGTTGGCGCGGCGCTTGGTCAGGCGGGTGGTGATGAAGATGATTGCTGCTACGGCGGCCAGGGCTAGGACGACCTTGGAAGCTAGGCCTACGTATTGCTCTACCAGGTGCCAGTTGTCGCCTAGTAGGTAGCCCGCCAGGATCAGGGCCGTGTTCCAGAGGAGGCTGCCTGCTGCTGTGTAGGCGAGGAACGGGGCTAAGCGCATGCGTTCTACGCCTGCTGGGATTGAGATCAGGCTGCGGAAGACTGGGATCATGCGGCCGAAGAAGACCGCTTTGTAGCCGTTGCGGAGGAACCAGGCCTCGGTCTTGTCCACATCGGACACTCTGACCAAGGGCATTTTGGCTGCTATGGCTCGTACTCGGTCTCGGCCCAGTAGTGCGCCTATCCAGTACAGGAGGATGGCGCCTGCCACTGAGCCGAAGGTGGTCCAGAGGATGGCGTCGAGCAGGGACATCTTGCCTTGGGCGGCGGTGAAGCCGGCCAGGGGGAGGAAGACCTCGCTTGGCAGCGGCGGGAAGAGGTTTTCCAGCGCGATCGCCAAGGCCGCTCCGGGTGCACCGGCCGTGTGCATCAGGTCGGTGACCCAGTCGACGAGGTTCATGGGTTCCAAGTTACGGAGTGCGGGGGTGGAGGACATTGGGGTAAACCGCAAAGGTGGGGTGGGGAAAACCCCACCCCACTCTCAGGGTGTGGGGTCAGGTGCAGTGAATCCTTGCGTCTGCCCAGGAAGCGTGGTCGTTCTGCGTGCCGTCGTTGCCGTCTCGAACTCGTAGGGTGAGAGTCCTCACGCCGGTCAGGTCTGCGGTCAGGTCGGTGGCCGGGGAGCGCACGCCTAGCGTGTTCGTGGTGGTCAGCACCTTGTCGTCGCCCGATACCTCGAACGTCACCGTGCCGCCGGTGCGTTGGCGGGCCACGTCCAGGCCCGCTTCGTCGTCCACGCCTACGGAAGCGGCGAAGGTGCTGCATTGGCCGTTCAGGGTGTAGGTGATTTCGGACGACGCGTGTGTGCCCAGGCCCTTGCTGTAGGTGGCTCGGCGTAGGGCGATGCCTCGGCCGTCACCGGCGGCTGGGCCGCCGTTGGACAGGTCTTTTTCTACCGGGCCGTCGCCGCCGGTGGCTGATGTCCAGGCGCGGTCCGAGAGGTACGACCAGCCGTCTGGCAAGGGGCGCACCACGTGCACGCGGGCTGTCTGTTCGGATTCGACGCCGCCGTTGAAGGACGCGACCACCGGAATGTCGAAGTAGCCGTAGGAGGCGGGCGGCACGACGGTCCAGGTGCCGGACAGGGCTTGGCCTGGGCGCACGACCCGTGCGGTTGCGGGAGATCCCTGTAGTGACCAGCCGGCGGGTACGCGCGGTGCGAGCGTGACGTTCCGTGCGTCTGCCGCGGTTGTGAACAGGCCGCTCACCACGAAGCCTCGTGCGGAGGCTGACACCGAAGTCGAAGGCACGGTGGGTATCGGGCGTGCGCAGGTGCGCGAGCCCACGCGGCACGCGATGGCTGCGAAACCGCCGTTGGCCACCACGTCCAGCGTTAGTGCGTCGCCAGAGCGCATGGTTCGTGACTCTGAGACGAGGCCGGCGGGGCCGTCTCGGGTGATCTCCACCAGCCAGCGGCCGGCGGGCAGGGAGAGAGGGACTGACACGGTTCGGGCGGGGCCCGAGTAGCCGCCGCCGATGAACCACCGGTCGCCGGAACGGCGGGCGAACACCGACGAGTCGGCGGGGCGTCCGGCCAGCAGGCGGGTTTCGTCCCAGGCGGTGGGCACCTGGTCGACGAAACGAGAGGCCAGCGGTCGCGTCGCGTAGTCCTCCGGGCGTCCGGCCAGGTTGGCCAGGCCCGACTCGTAGATCACCGTCAGCGCCAGTTCGTGTGCGTCGGAGGTGGTGCGGGACGGGCGGTGCCAGGCCAGCGGTGTGTAGTCCATTCCGCCGACCACGCCGCGCGTGAACGGCAACGCCGTCAGGTGTGCGCCGGTGAGACCTGAGGACTTCTCGCCGCCGTGGACGGCTTCCATCGTCATCACGTGCGGCCAGGTGCGGTGGATGCCGTGCGGGATCGTCGAGCCGTGGAAGTTCACCAGCAGGTGGTGCGCGGCGGTCTCGGCGAGGATCCGGTCGTACCAGCGGTAGCGGTCCTGGCCGTCGGAGTCCATGAAGTCGATCTTCACGCCCGCCACGCCCCAGCGTTCGAACAGCGCCAGCCGTGCCGCGCTCTCCTCAGGGGTGTCGAGTTCGTCGTAGTGCACCCAGAGGTGGATCTTCACGCCGCGCGCGGAGGCGTACGAGATCAGCGACGGGATCCACGACGTCTGCTCCCACGTGGGGTCGTAGTCCCAGTTCGGGTCGAAGTACCAACCCGCGTCGACCAGTGCGTAAGGCCATCCGTGTGCTGCCGCGTAGTCCACGTACTGCTTCTGCATCGCCAGGCTCTGCCCGGCCTCGCGCCCGCCCGCGAGCCAGCTCCAGAACACCTTGCCCGGCCTGATCCACGACGTGTCGCGCACCTTCGAGCGCGGTGCCAGGTCGTCCACCAGGGTCGACGTCGACACGTCCGCAAGCGGTCCCACGACGACGGTGCGCCACGGCGACTGCCAGGCGCCTTCCACCGCCACCCGCTCGTCCCAGTACTTGATCGAGTAGACGCCCGAGCCTGCCGTGTGTGCGAGACGAGCGCCGGAATGACGTCCGTCCACTGAGGACTCGGTGAGCAGCGCGTAGACACCGTTCGTCTCGAACAGTGCGGGATGGAGGTACTCGGCCGTCTCGGCCGCCGCCGCGTTCGTCTGCACGAACGGGTTTTCGTAGTCACGCCGGTACTTCGCGATCCAGCCGGTCGCGGACGGCGGCACGTGGAACGCCGACGTCTCGCGCAGCACGTCGCCCAGCCCGGCCGGAAGCTCGTACCGGTACGCCACGCCGTCCGCCGCGGTCCGCACGACGAGATCCATCCGGGCCGCTCCCGCGAACGAGTAGCGCTCCTCCCGGTGGACCACCGAACGCTGCCGCTGCTTGCCCGACGACGCCGTGTAGTGCTCGACCACGCGCCGTTCGGTCCGTCCGGTGAACCGCAGGCCTGACGAAAGATCCGCTCTTTCCGTCACCACGCCCAGCGGGCTCGGTTCCAGCACCGTCACCCCGCCTCGGGTCACCGACAGGCTCGGGATGCCGTTCGACAGCGTGACGACAGCTTTCGTCCAAGTTGAGTTTTCTGCTGCTGCAATTGGAGTTAACGCACTCATGGCGAGCGCGGCGACGAGTGCTCCCGCCACGTGCCGCCGCGCGGTGGACAACCGCATGCCCAGTCCTTCCAGACGTCGGTCGCGGCGGCGACACATCCGATGTATACGCGGTCGAGGGCCGTTGGTCCACAACCCGGGGGAAAGGCCTTTCCGGGCGGCTGATCGTTTGACTACGATCGGGTTCGATGGCTGACCTGGTGGGGACGTGTGCGATCTGCGGCACCGCGACCGCCACCTCCCGGCGCAGACACGCGAGGTACTGCTCGAACGCCTGCCGGCAACGTGCCTACCGGCAGCGCGTCCACGAACCCGTTACGGCACTGGACAGTTTCATCGGCCGCGACGCGGAACTGGTCCGTCTCGACAGGATCAACACGCGCGTGCTGACGCTCGTCGGCCCGGCGGGGGTCGGCAAGAGCCGGCTGCTCAGGGAGTTCGCCGGGGACGGTGCGACGTGGGTCGAGCTCGACGAGGCCGAGGACGTCGCGCGGGCGTGCGCGGAGGCGTTGGGCGAGCAGACCGCCGAACCGGTGCTGAGCACGCTCGTGCGCGCCCTGGCGACCCGCAGCACCGTGCTGGTGCTGGACAACTGCGAGCACGTCGCGCGGGAGTGCGCGGCCCTGCTGGAACCGCTGCTGCTCGGCTGCCCCGGCCTCACGGTGATCGCGACGAGCCGCGAACCGCTGCGGGTGCCGGGCGAGGTCCTGTTCGCCGTGCAGCCGTTGTCGAGCACGGACGCCGTCGACCTGTTCACCGACCGGGCCCGCGCGAACCAGGTGGGGCTGCGGCTCGGCGACCGGAACGTGATCGCCGCCCTGTGCACCCGGCTGGACCGCCTGCCGCTCGCGATCGAACTCGCGGCGCGGCTCGTGACCGTCCTGCCGGTGCAGGAACTCCTGGCGCGTCTGGACGACCGGCTGGAGTTGCTGAACCGCGGCAACCGCACCGCCGCCGTCCGCCACCAGAGCCTGCGCGCCGCGATCGGCTGGAGCTACGACCGCCTGAGCGCCGACGAGCAGCACGTCCTGAGGTGCATCTCGCAGACACCCGGCGGGTTCGGCCTCGACGGCGCGGTGCAGGCGTGCGACCTGCCGTCGGATCGGGTGCTGGTGCTGCTGTCGGCGCTGGTCGCGAAGTCGCTGCTGACGTTCACCGGAGCGGGCCGGTTCGAGCAACTGGAGTCCGTGCGGCTCTACGGCCGCGAACGCCTCGCGGAGCAGTTCGCTGGTGATACACCCGGTACCCCGACCGCTAACCTGAGGGCGGTTCGCCGCGGGCCAGCCCCCGCGGCGAACCATTGAAAACCGCAGATCAATGAGGTCGGGGGGACTCGAACCCCCACTGGCTGGGACCTAAACCCAGTGCCTCTGCCAATTGGGCTACGACCCCTCGCGGAGAAGCCTATAGGCCCTCCGTGGACTCGCTCTCGCGGGTCGCGCGAAGCCACCGTCCTGACCGTCCACTACGGTTGCGGGCAGAACCGCTGCTAGGAGGACATGTGGCTCGCGATCCCGACACCATCCAGCGCGAGATCGAGCAGGCTCGCGCCGCGTTGGCCGCCACCCTGGACGAGCTCAGCGAGCGCGCCAACCCGCAGAAGCTCGTCGAGCAGGGCAAGTCGTCCGTGCTCGACGTGCTGAACCAGCCCAAGGTCAAGTACACGCTGATCGCGGTCGGCGCGGTGGTCGGCTTCGCGCTGGTGCGCAAGCTCTTCCGCTAGACGACCCGCACCAACGGCAGGAGCACCTGCTCGACGACCTTCTCCACGAACGGCTCGTCGAGCGGGTCCCCGGTCAGCATCAGCCGGTAGATCAACGCGGCGCCCGCGATCTCGACGGCCATGCCGCGCGGCGCGTCCGCCTTGAGCTCACCCCGTTCGGCGGCCCGGTCGAGAATTCCGCGCAGCACGTCGCGTTGCGAGATCAGGAACGTCTCCCGGAACGCCGCCGCCAGCTCCGGCTCGTGCGGGAGTTCGCCCACGAGCGCCTGAGCCGCCTTGCCGATCGGTCCCGAGAGGAACGCGGCGAACGACGAGAGGAACTCGCGGAGATCGCCGGCCAGTGACCCGGTGTCCGGTGCCGCGAGGTTCTGCGTGGCGAGCTGGGTGCACGTGTCGATCACGAGATCGAGCTTCGACTCCCACCGCCGGTAGATCGTCGCCTTGCCCGCCCTGGCTCTGGCGGCCACGGCGTCCATCGTGAGCGCCCGGTACCCGACCTCGGCCATCACCTCCAGCGCTGCCTGACGTAAAGCGTCGTCCCTGCTGGCGTCCCGAGGACGACCCCGCTGCGGGGTCCTTCCCTCGTTGAACGCCGTTGTCGACACGGCCATGCCACCTCCTCGTACCAGGGCACGGCTCGTGCGTGTCCTCCCCGCCCCTTTGGCGGGACATCCTAGGCGTCTTGCCCATCTTGCAGGGTGAGCAGCACCCGGTTGTTGCTTTGTGTTGTTGTTGGTTGGGTCTTGCGCGATATACCCCAGAACTCCTACCTTTCGACTTGTCCAGGCCAGGCTGCCTCGCCGCGCGGCCGAACGTGAGCAGTCGTCATGCGCGGGCGAGGAGTGGGTGATGGTCTTCGGCAGAAAGGGTTTTCCGGGGTCGTCGAGGTCGCGGTGCCGCCGGTTGGTGCGGGTGTCCCAACCGGGAAAGCGACCGGGCCATCGGATGTCTTCCGCTTCCTGTCGGAAACCTGAAGATCACTGCGAACCAGCCGAACTCGTCGCGTGCGGACTGCGAACCACTCACCGGAAGAGGTTCTTCATGCGCACGGTCGCACTGGTGGTTCTATCCACATTGGTCAGCTTCGGCGCTGTGCCCGCCGCTACGGCGTTGCCCGACGGCCTCGCCCTCACCCCGCCCATGGGCTTCAACAACTGGAACACCACGGCCTGCAGAGCCGAGTTCAACGAGGCGATGGTCAAGGGCATCGCGGACATCTTCGTCAGCAAGGGCCTGAAGGACGCGGGCTACGAGTACGTGAACATCGACGACTGCTGGGCCGAGAAGACCCGGGACGCCGCGGGCAAGCTCGTTCCCCACCGCACCCGCTTCCCCAACGGCATCAAGGCCGTCGCCGACTACGTCCACTCCAAGGGCCTCAAGTTCGGCATCTACACCAGCGCCGGAACCAAGACCTGCAACAAGGACAACGGTTTCCCGGGCGGCCTCGGCCACGAGGAGTCCGACGCGCAGCAGTTCGCGTCGTGGGGCGTCGACTACCTCAAGTACGACAACTGCAACAACCAGGGCGTGGACGCCAAACAGCGCTACCGCAAGATGCGTGACGCACTGAAGAAGACCGGCCGTCCGATCGTGTTCTCACTCTGCGAATGGGGTCAGAACAAGCCGTGGGAGTGGGCCTCCGACACGGGACACCTCTGGCGCACCACGGGCGACATCAATGACACCTGGCCACGCACCATGGACATCTACGAGAAGAACGTGGTGCTGGACTCCTATGCCGGACCCGGCCGCTGGAACGACCCCGACATGCTCGAGGTCGGCAACGGCAAGATGAGCGCCGTCCAGTACCGCAGCCACTTCTCGTTGTGGGCGATCATGGCCGCGCCCCTGCTCATCGGCTCCGACCTGCGCAAGGTCTCCGCGGACACGTTCACGATCCTGGAGAACCGCGACGTGATCGCCGTCGACCAGGACAAGCTCGGCGTGCAGGGCAAACGCATCCGCACCACCGGCAAGTCCGGCGTCGACGTGATCGTGAAGCCCCTCGCCGGCGGCGACAGGGCGGTGGCGCTGTTCAACAAGTCGGACTCCACCCAGACGATCTCCACCTCCCTGGCGGAGATCGGCATGTCCGGCCCGGCCACGCTGAAGGACCTCTGGACCAAGACCATCCGCACCACCACGGGCACGATCTCGGCCTCGGTCCCCTCGCACGCCACGGTGATCTACCGCGTCTCGTCGAACGGCCCGCGCCCGACCCCGCCCGCCGGCGTCTCGGACCTGTCGGCGTTCGGGGCGTCGTCGTCGAGCAACGGCTGGGGCCCCGTCGAGATCGACCGGTCGGTGGGCGGACAGGGCGCCGGTGACGGGCGCGCGATCACGATCAACGGCGTCGCGCACGCGCGCGGATTCGGGGCGCACGCGGCCTCGTCGATCGAGTTCTACCTGGGGCGCAAGTGTTCTTCGCTGGCGGTGGACGTCGGCGTGGACGACGAGGTGGCCGCCGGCCGCGGGTCGGTGGTGTTCCAGGTGTTCGCGGACGACGTGAAGGTGGCGGACTCGGGGCGGCTGACCGGGAGCGACGCGGCGAAGAAGCTCACCGCGGCGCTCACCGACGCCGAGAACCTGCGGCTGGTGCTGACGGACGCCGGTGACGGCATCAACTCCGACCACGGCGACTGGGCCACGCCGCGGATCACCTGCGCCTAGCGGCGGCCAACTGGGTCAGGTACCGCTTCACGACCCGGCCGCCGTGCCGGGTGTCGATCAACGCCCTGATGTCCGCGATCAGTTGGTCGCGGGCGGGCAGGGCGATGTGGTTCGAGTAGGTGAGGAGCAGGTCGGCGTACGCCTCGGTGTCGTAGGCCTGCTCCCACTCGAACCGGTGGAACTCGGGGGCGTCGAAGAGATCGCTCTCGTCGAACTCCCGGGGGATAGCGGCGGCGGGGGAGAGACGCAGATCCGGTGGTGTGGCGGGATCCCAGCGCTCGTAGCACCGCTGGACGTCCACGAAGAACTGCTCGGTGCCGCCTGCCACGTGATGGGTCGAGATCACCGCCAGCGTCCCTCCCGGACGCAACGCCGCGGCACAGCGGGACATCCGGGTGGCCGGGTCGAGCCAGTGGAACGCCGTCGCGCACACCACGAGGTCGAACGGGTCCGGCAGCGGCCAGTGGTCGAAGTCCGCCACGACCACGTCGGCGGCGGGGGCGTGCACGCGCGCCAGGGCGGCCAGCGACGGACTCAGTTCCACGGCCGTGACGTGCCCCAGGGCGGTCAACGGCAGCGTGGCCTGGCCGGTGCCCGGAGCGATCTCCAGGATGCGCGGACCGGCCAGGTGGGCGAACAGCGCGGGAGGGTAGGTCGGACGGGCCCGCCGGTAGCGGGCCGCGTCCTGACCGAAGGTGGTCCGGAGGTCGGTCACCCGCCGAATTCAAGCGTGCGGGACGGGAGCGCGGCCAGGCCGTCGCGGGCGAAACCCGCCCACGTGCTCCGGATCGTCTGCGCGAGTTCGGGGTCCGGCTTGGCGCCCGCGAGCATGCCCGCCCCCAGCCAGGGCTCCGGGTCGAAGAGGAACGGCAGTTCCATGCAGTGACAC
Source organism: Lentzea sp. JNUCC 0626 (assembly GCF_043632865.1). Taxonomy (NCBI): domain Bacteria; kingdom Bacillati; phylum Actinomycetota; class Actinomycetes; order Pseudonocardiales; family Pseudonocardiaceae; genus Lentzea; species Lentzea sp. JNUCC 0626. The sequence continues at coordinate 5,813,355 of NZ_CP171635.1, read as the reverse complement.
GAGCCCAGAGGGGCGTTTTCCGGTGCCCATTTGAACAGGTAGGTCGCCACCTCACCGCCCGCGGCCGTCCAGTCCGCCACGAACGACCGCGCGCCGCCGGCGAAGATCAGCTCGGTGACCGCCTCCCAGTGCTCACGGCTCGGCACGTACGGGCTGCCGTCGTCCGCCGTGTGGCCGATGAGCAGTTCGATCCGGGACGCCGCCGCGCCCAGGTCACCCTCGACGACGGGGGCGAACGGCATGCCGCCGGACGGGACGAACTGCGGACCCAACGAGGCGACGGCCGCCAGCTGTGCCTCCAGCACGTCCGCAGCGGACGTGGAGGCGTCGACCGTGATGGCGGCCTGCAGGGCCGCGGTCATCTCGGGACGTTCGGGGCTGCGGGTGCCCAGCGGCGCGCTCTGCATGATCGCGCGGTGGAACAGGGACTCGGTGTCGGTCAGCATCAACGCGTAGACCGAGTCGCCGCCCGCGGACTGGCCGAAGATCGTGACGTTCGCCGGGTCGCCGCCGAACGACGCGATGTTGTCGCGCACCCAGCGCAGCGCGACGAACTGGTCCTGCAGGCCGAGGTTGTCCCGCAGGTAGCCGAAGACGCCCAGGCGGTAGCTGACGCTGACGACCACCACGCCTTCCGACGCGAGCAACGACGTCTCGTACTTGAACGACTCGCCGCTGCCCGTCACGTACGCGCCGCCGTGGAACCAGACCATCACGGGCAGGCCGGCCGCGTCGGCGGGAGCGGTGACCGAGAGCACCTGGCAGTCCTCGGAGAACTCCAGGCCCTCGACCGAGTTCCCGACGACGGCCAGCAGCGCGGACGGGGGCTGCGGGCAGGCGGGGCCGCGCTCGTCACCGCGAACGCCGTCCCAGGTGACGGGAGTCGGTGGGGCGAAACGGGAAGACGTCGCATATCGGATTCCGCGCGCCCGCACGAGGTCAGTGATCACGCCTCGATACTAAGCATGAGTAAGCAATTCCACAGTGTCTCGATTCGGCGGAAACGCCAGGACAGGAGGACGATGTAACGGTTGGGCAACGAGACATGAGGAGGGCTCCGCGTGCGGGCTACGACGATCTACGGCACCAAGGACATCCGCGTCGAGGAGGTGCCGGACGCGGCCGTCCAGGAGGCCACCGACGTCGTCGTCCGGGTCGAGCTCGCGTGCATCTGCGGCAGCGACCTGTGGGCGTACCGCGGCGTGGCGAAGCGCCAGGAGGGGCAGCGGATCGGGCACGAGTTCCTCGGCATCGTCGAGGAGGTCGGCAGCGCGGTGAAGTCCGTCAACGTCGGCGACCGCGTCATCGCGCCGTTCGTGTGGAGCGACGGCACATGCGCGTACTGCCAGGCCGGGTTGCAGACGTCCTGTCGCGCCGGTGGGTTCTGGGGCAGCAAGGGCAGTGACGGCGGGCAGGGCGAGGCGGTGCGGGTGCCGCAGGCCGACGGCACGCTCGTGCGGGTGCCCTCGGACGCCCCGGCGGCGCTGCTGCCCGCGTTCCTGAGCCTCAGCGACGTCATGGGCACCGGTCACCACGCGGCCGTGGGCGCGGGGGTCGGGCCCGGCAGCACGGTCGCGGTCGTCGGGGACGGCGCGGTCGGCCTGTGCGGTGTGCTCGCGGCCAAGCGGCTCGGGGCCGAGCGGATCATCGCCATGGGGCGGCACGAGGACCGAGCGAAGATCGCTCACCTCTTCGGTGCCACGGACCAGGTCGCCGAACGCGGTGAGGCAGCCGTCGAGCGGATCAAGGAGATGACCGGCGGGCTCGGTGCGTCGGCGGTGCTCGAATGCGTTGGCACGGAACAGTCGTGGGAGACCGCGATGGGCATCGTGCGCGACGGCGGCAAGATCGGGTACGTCGGTGTGCCGCACGAGATGCCGGGGCTGCCGCTGGGCAAGCTGTTCGGCCGCAACATCAACATCGGTGGTGGCGTCGCGCCGGTGCGCGCGTACCTGCCCGAGCTGCTCGCGGACGTCCTCGCCGGACGCATCGACCCCGGCCCCGTCTTCGACCGGACGGTCTCGCTCGACGACGTCGCCCTGGGCTACCAGGCGATGGACGAGCGGACCGCCCTCAAGGTCATCGTGCAGCCGTAGCCTTCTTGGCCGAGGTCAGCACGTAGTCCTCGGCGCGCACGCGCTTGGTCCGCATCCAGTACCGCCAGGTGAAGCCCGGCCACACGGTGCGGTTCACGCCCTGCGCGTCGAGGTACCAGCTCTTGCAGCCGCCCTGCGTCCAGACGGCCTTCGACAGCTTGTGCTGGATCTCGCGGTTGAACTCCTGCTGGGCCTCCACCCGCACGTCCAGCTCCGCTGCGCGGTGTTGGTCGAGGAGCCGGAGGCACTGGGAGATGTACCGGATCTGGGACTCGATCATGAACACGACCGAGTTGTGCCCGAGTCCGGTGTTGGGGCCCAGCAGGAAGAACAGGTTGGGGAAGCCGGAGACCGTGATGCCGAAGTAGGTCTCGATCCCCTTCTCGCGCCACTGCTTCGCGAGGTCGACGCCGCCCTTGCCCTGGATGTCCAGGTAGTCGAACGAGTCGACGACGTGGAACCCGGTGCCGTAGATGATGACGTCGACCTCGTGCTCGACGCCCGCACTGTCCACGACGGACTTCTCGCGCACCTCGGAGACCTTGTCCGTCACCAGGTCCACGCTCGGGTAGCCGAGCGCCGGGTAGAAGTCGTTGGAGATCAGCACGCGCTTGCAGCCCATCGTGTAGTCGGGCTTGAGCTTGCGGCGCAGTTCCGGGTCCGGCACCTGCTTCTTCATGTGCCGCAACGCGATTCCCTGCGCGAACTGCATGATCTTCGGGTTCACCGCGAACCCCAGCGCGGACGACTCGCGGGTCCAGTACACGAAGTTGCGGTACGCCCGTTGTGTGAACGGCAAGGCGCGGAACAGCTTCTGCTCCCAGCCGTTGATCGACCGGTCGGCCTTGGGCATGATCCACGGCGGCGTGCGCTGGAAGATCTTCATCGACGCGACCTGGCCCGCGATCTTCGGCACGAACTGGATCGCCGACGCGCCCGTGCCGATCACGGCGACGCGCTTGCCGGTCAGGTCGTAGTCGTGGTCCCACTGCGCCGAGTGGAACGTCTTGCCGGTGAAGTTCTCGATGCCCGGCAGTTCGGGGACGTTCGGGATGTGCAACGCGCCGACGCCCGCGACCAGCGCCTGGGCGGTGTAGGTGTCACCCTGCTCGGTCGTCACGGTCCAGAGCTTGGCCTCGTCGTCCCACCGCGCCCCGGACACCTTGGTGTTGAAGCGGATGTGCGGCCGCAGCCGGTACTTCTCGGTGACGCCCAGCAGGTAGTCCTGGATCTCGCCCTGCCGCGCGAACATCCGCGACCACTTCGGGTTCATCTCGAACGAGAACGAGTACATGTGCGACGGCACGTCGCACGCGCAGCCAGGGTAGGAGTTGTCCCGCCAGGTGCCGCCGATGTCGGCGGCCTTCTCCAGCACCACGAAGTCGTGCTCACCGCGGCGCTTCAGCTCGATGGCCATGCCGAGGCCGGAGAAGCCGGTGCCGATGACGAGCACTTTCGTCGTTCGGTGCATGGGGGAGTCCCTCCGCTCGCGGTGGCTACTTCGCAGTAGGTTACTCGAAGTAAGTTACGAGCGGTAGACTCCTTTCGTGACTGCTCCGCGGCGCCGCATGCCCAAGGCCCAGCGCATGGCTCAAATGCTCACGGTCGCGGAGGAGATCTTCGCCGAGCAGGGGTACCTGGCCACGTCGATGGACGAGATCGCCGAACGCGTCGGCGTCTCGAAGCCGATGCTCTACGAGTACTTCGGCTCGAAGGAAGGCCTGCTCATCGGGTGCATCCACCGGGCGCGCACCGAGTTGAGGGAGAAGACGGCGGCGGCGATCTCGGGCGCGCAGAACCCCGAGGAGTTCCTCCGGCTGGGGCTGCTGGCGTTCTTCGAGTTCATCGACGAGCACCGCAAGTCGTGGGCGCTGCTGCGGCAGGAGGCGGCCGTGGCCGTGCCGTCGGCACAGGAAGAGGTGGAAGGCATCCGTCAGCAGCAGACGGACATGATCGGGGCCGTGCTGGCGTCGTTCACGCCGGACATCGACCCGCTGGAGTCCGAGGCGTTCGCGGAGATAGTCGTCGGGGCGACCGAACGGCTCGCTGTGTGGATGGAGCGCAGGCCCAAAGTAGGACCTGCGCTCGCAACCGACTACGTGATGGCCGTGATCTGGCCAGGTGTTGCTAAGAGGCTGCCCGAACCCGCTCAGCCCGCATAGCGGTGACGGCGGGCAGGTCGATCGGAGCGACCTTCGTACCGGTGGCCCACTCGATCAGCATGTCCGCGAGCGCGGGGTTGCGCGGCAGCACCGGGCCGTGCAGGTAGGTGCAGACGATCCGGCCCTGCACGGCGCCCTCGACGCTGCCGTCGTTGCCGGTACCGACCTTGACGTGCGCCAACGGCCGTGCGGCCGGGCCCAGCGTGGTGCGGCCCTGGTGGTTCTCGAAGCCGATCAACGGGCCCGCGAACAGGCCGTTCGCCGGCTCCGCCACGACCTCGCCGATGGCACGGCTGCCACCCGCGTGCGAGGACGAGTCGATCAGGCCCATGCCGGGGTGCGTGACGTTGTCGGCGCGGGTGAAGCTCTCGCCGAAGATCTGGATGCCGGCGCACACGCCCAGCACCACGGCGTTCTTCGTGACGGCCCGCTGCAGACCGGGGTGCTCGCGCAGGTGCTTCACCGCCAGCGTCTGCGCGGTGTCCTCACCGCCGCCGACGACGTAGATGTCGCACGAGTCCGGCACCGGCTGGCCGTAGTTGATCGGCACGATCTCGGCCTTGATGCCGCGCCACTTCATGCGCTTCTCGAGGACCACGGCATTGCCGAAGTCGCCGTACGTGCCGAGGAGATCCGGCAGCACGAGCGCGATCTGGATTGTCGACTCACTCATCAGCGGCAGCCCTGGCATTCAAGTCGCGGAACGCGGTGTAGTTGGCGATGACCTCGACCGCGCCCTGGGGCATCTGGTCGATGGCCTTCAACGGGTCCGGCACGATCGTGTGCTGGACCTCGGCGTACGTGAGACGCACGGCCAGGTCGGTGGCGCGTTCGCCGGCGGCGATGACCGTGCGGCCCTGCAGGCGTTCGAACGGGACGTCCCACAGCCACGACAGGTCGCGGCCGTCTGCCTCCTGGGCGTTGATCACCAGGACGGCCGGGTGGTTGGCCTCCTTGACGACCGTGAGCGTCTCGCTCCAGCCCGCGGGGTTCTTCGACAGCAGCAGGCGCGCGCTGCGGCCGTTGCGCTGGATCGTGCGGTAGCGGCCGCTGACGTTGGAGACGCCGCGCAGGCGGCGCACCGCCTCGTCCGCGGGCACACCCATCGAGTGGGCCGCCGCGGCCGCCATGACGGCGTTGGCCTGGTTGAACTTGCCCGGCAGCGTGAGGCGCAGCTCCAGCTTGCGGTGCTCCGGCGTGATCATGGCCTCGTCGGCGGTGATCCAGCTCGGGTGCGGGCGCGCCAGGTCGCAGCCGGTGCAGTGCCAGTGCTCGCCCTGCCAGCGGATCGGGCTGCCGCAGCGCGGGCAGCTCGCCGAGTCGTGGTGCCAGCCGGTGCCGGTGGCGACCCACACGACCTTGGGGGCGTTCCAAGCCGCACTCGTCACCATCACGTCGTCGCAGTTGGCGACGATCGTGCAGTTCTGCAGCTTGTTGATGGCGTCGCGCAGCGAGCGTTCGATCGTGCGGACCTCGCCGACCCGGTCGAGCTGGTCGCGCGACAGGTTCAGGATCACCGCGACCGACGGGTGGCTGGCGCCCGCGACGGCGGGGAAGTAGGCCTCGTCGCACTCCAGCACCGCGTACGGCGCGTCCGGCTGCTTCGAGAGCGCCGTGACGTGGCCGTCGGGCATGTTCGCGCCGCTGTGGTTCGTGGCGACCTCGCCCAGCGCGCCCACGGCCCTCGCCAGCATCATCGTGCTGGTGGTCTTGCCGTTGGTGCCCGTGACGACGGCGACGTTGCGGCCCTGCGTGAGGCGGGCGAGCGCCTGCGGGTCGAGCTTCAGCGCGACCCGGCCGCCGATCATGCCACCGGCGCCGAGGCCCATCTTCTGCGACAACGTGGAGCTCAGGTTGCCCAGCTTCACGGCGGCTGCGGTCCGCAGAGGGAGGCGGGCGGGGGAATCGTTCACCCCAAAGACTCTACCGGCGTTGGGTTTTGCCCCTTTCGGACGGCCGCCAGCGTTGGTGTGAACGGGGTTCGGTACAACTACCGGCTCAGTCCGCGCAGGATCCGGATGAGCTCCACCGTCGGCAACTGGCACAGCTGAGCCATGTTCTCCAACGCGGGGAGATCGAGGTGGATCTCCGGGGACGCACCCGGCGGCAACGCGTGCAGCCGGCCCGCCGCCCACCGCTTCAACGGCAGGATGCGCGGGTTGTCGCTCGCGGCGATCGCGGTGAGGCTCAGCGTCAGGTGCCCTGCCGGGGTGTCGCCGAAGAAGCGTTCGTGCACACGAGCGAGGACTTCGTGCGCCGGCACGTCCAGGGCGTGACAGATCTCCACCAGGCGCACGACGGAACACTGCCGCGTGCCCAGCTCGTACGTCGCGAGCGTCTGCAGCGAGATCTCGGTCTGCAACCGCTTGTTCAGTTCCTTGCGGGTCCATCCGCGCTGCTTGCGAAGGCTGCGGATCTCATCACCGAGCACGCGCTGGTACGCCGCTGTGTCGATTTGGCCGTTCGCAGTCTGCACTGGTCCCTCCACCCCGTGAGCGGGTCTCACGGTGATGGAAGGCGCTGGTGCTTCGTCGCTTACGCAACTTACTGGGAGAATCCCCCGAACGGGCTATACATCTCTACTCTCAGTATCAGTTTACGCAGCGCACGCCGTCTGCGGAGATGGGCGGAGGGGCCGCGGGGTCAGCCGGTTGCTGACGCGCACCGTCCAGGGCGAGCAGTCCGGATCCGGCGAAACCCTGCGATCCGGGACCCGAGTAGTCGGAGCCGAGGAAGACGCGGGCCGCGCCGGCGGGCACGTTCACGTCCTCTTCGATCTTGACGCCGCCGAGGGCCTCGGAGACCGCGTTCGCGCCCGCCTCGCCGCCCTTGCCGTAGCGGACGACCGACTTCGCCATGGCGTCGGCGTTGCCCGTCTGGCCGCCGGTGAAGCCCTTCGCGGTGAGCGAGTTGAGCACCGTGGCCGCGAGGCCGGGCCTGCCGGAGGCGTTGCGGACGTCCACGGTGACCGAGGCCTTGTCGAACTTCGGGTCGGCGGGGGCGTTCGACGCGGGTGCCTTGCCCAGGTTCTTGACGAACGTCTTGACGTCGGCGGCGTCCACCTCGACCGCCGAGCCGTCCTCGGGCGTCTCCAGGTCCGGCCTGCCGGTCGGGATCGTCTGGAACGTCATGTTGCCGCCCGTCATGTCCTTCATCTGCAGGGCGAACTTGGTGATGTCCCAGCCGTCGTCGAGCACAATCGCGCCGCTGACGGCCTTGATCATGTCGTTGCGCTTGGTGCTGTCCGTGAGCACGCCCGCCGACAGCATCTTCTTGGCGAGGCCCGCCATGAAGACCTGCTGGCGCACGACGCGGTCGAGGTCGCCCATCGGGAGGCCGTGGCGCTGCCGGACGAACGCGAGCGCGTTCTTGCCCTCGATGGTCTGCTGGCCCGCCGGGAAGTTCGCGCCGGAGAAGCTGTCGCGGACCTTGGTGTTGAGGCAGACGTCGATGCCGCCGATGGCCTTGGTGATCTCGTAGAAGCCGACCAGGTTGACCTCGGCGTAGTGGTCGATCGTCGCGCCGGTCAGGTCCTGGATGGTCTGGATGAGGTTGTTCGCGCCCGCCTTGCGCGACTCCATCTCGACCTCCGGCCCCTGCTTGCCGCTGCCCTGCAGCTTCTCGGCCGCTTCGTTCTTGGCGTAGCCGTAGGCAGAGTTGATCTTGTGTCGCCCAAACCCTCCCGCGATCTTCACGTAGGAGTCGCGCGGGAACGACACGGCGTACGCCTTGCCGCTGTCGTTCGGGATGTGCAGCAGGATCAGCGTGTCGGTGTTGAACCCGCCGTCGTCGCTGCCACCCGCCTGCAGTTCGTTGAGGATCTCCTGCGGCAGCGGGTTGCCCTTGGAGTCGGTGCGGCTGTCCATGCCGACGAGCAGGATGTCGACCGCGCCGTCGGCGGGCTTCTCGGCGGCCTCGGCGAGGTTCAGGTCCTGTTTGGTGAGACCGTCGGTCAACGCCGTGAGGTTCTGCCACGCGATGCCGGTGACCAGCAGGATCGTGGCCGACAGCATGCTGAGGAAGATCTTGGCGCCGGTGGACGCGCCACGCTGGGCGCTGCTCGGCCTGCGAGCGGCCGCGGGCCTGGGGCGCGGGCGGGGTGCGGCGGCTTTCGCCTGCGCGGGCGTGGTGCGGACCGTCGGGCGGTCGGCGACCGGACGCGGGCGCGGCGCCGACGACGTGGCGCGGGGAGGGGCGGTGCGGCCGACGGACGCCCGGCGCGGCGGCTCGGAGCGGTTGGCCGACTCGCGGTCCGCGGACGTGCGGCGGGGAGGTTCGCTGCGGGCGGCCGAGTCACGCCGAGGGGGTTCGCGGCGGGGAGGCTCCGAGCGCTTCACCGGTTCCCGGCGCGGAGGTTCGCCGCGGTTGGACGCCTGGCCGCGCGGCGGTTCCGCACGTTTCTGGGGATCCCTGCGGGGCGGATCGGCCCGGCCCGGCTGCCGGCTCGGCGGCTGGTCAGAGGCACGCGGAGGCGTCTGCGGGCGGCGGGGCTGGCCCGCCTGGGGGCGCGGGGTGGCGGAGGGTCGCCTGGGATTCCCGTTCGGGTCTCCTGGCCGCGGCGGCCGGTTGTCCACACCCACTCCTCTCAGCACATCCGGGTACTCCAAGTAGACGTGCGGGAGGTCCACTCGGTTGTGCACAGGGTGACACAGTGGCGGAGACCACCCGATTCAGACCCCCTGACCAGCGGTTTTGTCTGTTTCGTAGACTCGTTGCCGTGTTGACGATGCAGGACGCGCTGCTCGCGCTGACCAAGTACTGGACCGACCGAGGTTGCATCGTGGTGCAGCCGTTCAACACCGAGGTCGGGGCGGGAACGCTGAACCCCGCCACCGTGCTGCGGGTGCTCGGTCCCGAGCCGTGGCGCGTCGCGTACGTGGAGCCGTCCGTGCGGCCCGACGACGCCCGCTACGGCGAGAACCCGAACCGGCTGCAGACGCACACCCAGTTCCAGGTCATCCTCAAGCCCGACCCGGGCGACCCGCAGGAGCTCTACCTCGGTTCGCTGGAGGCGCTGGGCATCGACGTGCGCGCGCACGACGTCCGCTTCGTCGAGGACAACTGGGCCTCGCCGGCGCTGGGTGCCTGGGGCCTCGGCTGGGAGGTCTGGCTCGACGGGCTCGAGATCACCCAGTTCACGTACTTCCAGCAGGCCGGCGGCATGACGCTCGACCCCGTCTCGGTGGAGATCACCTACGGCATCGAGCGCATCATGATGGCGCTGCAGGGCGTCGACCACTTCAAGAAGATCGCCTACGCACCCGGCATCTCCTACGGCGAGGCGTTCGGCCAGGCCGAGTACGAGATGTCCCGCTACTACCTCGACGACGCCGACGTCGAGGCCAACAAGCGCCTGTTCGAGGAGTTCGCCGCCGAGGCGCGGCGGATGCTGGACGCGCGCCTGCCGGTGCCCGCGCACAGCTTCGTCCTGAAGTGCTCGCACATCTTCAACGTGCTGGACGCGCGCGGCTCGATCTCGACCACCGAGCGCGCGCGTGCGTTCGGCCGGATGCGCGGGCTGGCGCGTGAGGTGGCCGGGTTGTGGGCCGAGCGCCGGGCCGAGCTCGGGCATCCACTCGGGGTTGCCGCGTTGCCGGCGGTCGTTGCTCCTCCTTCGTCCTTTGAGGACGTTGTGGCGCCTTCGACGTTGTTGTTCGAGATCGGTACCGAGGAGCTGCCGCCCGCTGAGGTCGTTCGGACCGTTGCCGCGGTGCGGGAGGCCGTTGCCGGGAAGCTCTCCGGTACGCGGTTGACGCACGGCGAGGTGACCGTGCACGGCACGCCGCGTCGCATTGTCGTTGTGGTGCCTGCTGTTTCTCCGCGCGAGCCGGACGCCGAGCGGACTGTGCGAGGGCCTCGGGTTTCTGCCGCTTTCGACGCGGACGGGAACCCGACGAAGGCCGTGCAGGGCTTTGCTCGTGGTCAGGGTGTCGAGGTGTCCGCTCTGGGGCGGGTGGTCGAGAACGACGTCGAGTTCGTGGCGTTGACGAAGACCGATGCCGGGCGTGGGGCCGTCGAGGTGTTGAGCGGGCTGCTGGCCGAGGTCGTTGTCGAGCTGCGGGCCGAGAAGAACATGAAGTGGAACGACCCGAAGCTGTCGTTCACCCGGCCGATTCGGTGGTTGCTCGCGTTGCTGGGGCAGACGCCGGTGCCGGTTTCTGTTTCTTCGTTGTCCGCCGGTACTTCTACGCGGGTGCATCGGACTGCGGACGCGCCGGTTGTGCCGGTTTCGTCTGCCGACGGGTACCTGGAGTTCCTCGTCTCGCACGGGATTCAGGCTGATGCTTCGGTGCGGGCCGCCTCGATTGTTTCGGCCGCTCAGGAACTGGCCGCTTCGGTTGGGGGTGTGGTCGAGGTCGACGGGCTGTTGGACGAGGTCACGAACCTCGTCGAGTGGCCCACGCCGATCCTCGGGTCGTTCGAGGAGCGGTACCTGGAGCTGCCCGGTCAGATTCTGACCACCGTCATGCGCAAGCACCAGCGGTACCTGCCGGTTCGCGCGGCTGACGGGTCGTTGTTGCCGCACTTCGTGGCTGTGGCCAACGGGTCTGTGGACGCTGATCTGGTTCGAGCGGGCAACGAGGCTGTGCTGCGGGCTCGGTACGAGGACGCTGCCTTCTTCTGGCGGGCTGACTTGAAGACGCCGTTGGAGGAGATGAAGGCCGGGCTGGCGAAGCTGACGTTCGCGGACAAGCTCGGGTCGATGGCGGATCGTGCTGGGCGGATCGCCGCCCTGGCCACACGGTTCGCTTCCGTCGTCGAGGTGGACGGGGAGACGTTGGCGCGGGCCGGTGCGCTGGCCAAGTTCGACCTCGGGTCGCAGATGGTGATCGAGCTGTCGTCGCTGGCCGGTGTGATGGCGCGCGAGTACGCGGTCCGGGCAGGGGAGACGCCCGAGGTCGCGGTGGCGTTGTGGGAGATGGAGTTGCCGCGTTCTGCCGGTGACACGCTGCCTTCGTCGGTGCCCGGGGCGTTGTTGTCGTTGGCCGACCGGTTCGACCTGTTGGCCGGGTTGTTCGGGATCGGCGCTCAGCCGACCGGGTCTTCCGACCCGTTCGGGTTGAGGCGGGCGGCTCTGGGCGCGGTGACCGTGCTTCGGGCGTTCCCCGATCTGCGGGCGATCACGTTGCCGGTGGCGCTTTCGCTTGCCGCCGAGGGGCTTTCGGTTTCTGCCGAGGCTCTGGAGACCGCTCGGGAGTTCGCGGTTCGGCGGTACGAGCAGGCGTTGCTGGATGCCGGGCACGAGCACCGGTTCGTGCAGGCCGTGTTGCCGTTGGCCGATTCGCCGGTGCTGGCGGATGAGACGCTTTCGCAGTTGGAAGCGTTGGCCGGGGATGAGTCGTTTGACGCGTTGGTGGCGGCGTTGCAGAGGGTCCGGCGGATCGTGCCGTCGGATGTCGAGGCCTCCTACGACGCCTCGGTGTTGTCGGAACCCGCCGAGGTGGCGCTGCACAAGGCGTTCGACGGGGTTTCCCGGGACGGTGTCGGGCTGGCGGCGTTCTTTGCTGCTGTTGAGGGGCTGACCGGGCCGATCAACACCTTCTTCGAGGAGGTGCTGGTGATGGCTGAGGACGAGTCGGTGAAGGCGGCTCGGCTCGGGTTGCTGGCATCGATTCGGGACTTTGCTGCGCCTGTGTTGGATTGGACTCAGCTGTAGGTCGTCGGGTCGAGTCGCGTGCGTTGGGTGGCGGTTCCAGCGGGGTTGGTTGCGTTCCTGAGGTTCCGTCACCTTGCGAGGGTGGTCCGGCGGGTCGTGACGTTTGAAGTGGGTTGCGATTGGGGCTTGACCTTGAGCCTCTAGCTGGATGCTGATCGGCCTCAAAAGCCGGGGTCCACAAGCGTCCCCGGCCGGGCTGACATGTTGGCATCCAGCCCCTCAAGGTCAAGCCCCAATCGCCATGAACGGCGGAACCGGTTCCCAGAGCTGATCAGCCCGTTCGGGCTCGCTTCGCGTCGCCACGCCAGGATTCGTAGGTGGTTGGCGTGCGTTGGTGGCCGCCGGTTGCGTGCGCGCGCCGGGCTAAGACGGTGGTCACCTTGCGTTGGCGACTGCGGTTGCGTTGTGAGTTGAAAGCGAAGAGGGACGCCCCTGTCGGAGCGTCCCTCTTCTGCTGTGGTGCTGTGCTTGCTTGCTAGTTGATGCTGAAGCTGTCGCCGTAGACCTTCCACTTCAGCGGGGTCTTCAGGTCGAAGTTGCCCGCCTTCAGCCAGACGCGCTGCGCCGTTTCGATGCGCGAGACGTCCTCGTGGGCCGCTTCCTGCTTCATGGCCCAGACTCGGGCGTCCATGAAGGCGTTGAGCCACGTGGTTTCGTTGCCGCCCTGTGACGGGGGCTTGGCCTTGCCGAGGGCGCGCTTGCGGATGTTGGTGAAGCTCGTCTTGTCGCCGCCGTCGCCGTGCACGACGATTGCGTCGTAGTAGGCGAACTGGCCCAGGGCGCGCACGCCGTCGGCCTTGCCTTGGGCTACGGCCGGGTTGAAGTAGACGCGGTCGCGCTCGGATTCCTGGGCGGCCTTGAAGGTCGAGTCCTTGGCCGCGGTCTTCCAGTCCTTGGTGAAGTTCGGGTCGAGGCCCGAGTGCGAGTCGGTGCCGTTCACCTTGCGCAGCGCCGGGAGGTACTTCTCCAGGACGTTGCCGGGCTTGCGGGATTTGTAGAGTTCGACGAGGTCGAGCATGTCGCCGGTGCCGCTGCAGAAACCGATGATGCCCGCCGTGTAGCCGCGGCCGTCGTCGATGTCCTCGATGTAGCCGAACTGCGCTTTCCAGTCCGTGGAGGAGTTCTCCGCGCTGGACACGATTTGCATCGCGATGTCCTTGAGGCGCGGCTCGTCGAGGTTGGCTGCTGAGGCGGTGCCAACGGTGGTGGTGAAGAGAGCGGCGCACGTCAGCAGTGCGGCCGCGAGGCGACCAGTGATTTTCACGAAGTTCCCTCCGGGGCAGGGATTGTGGGGGCCCGGGCGGCGTGGGAGCAACGGTAAGGGGTGTAGACCTTTATTGGCAAGAGTCTTTACTAATTCGCGAAACGGACAATTGCCGTTCTGGGAGGCAATCCGGCGGAAACGCTTGTGTGTGAACGCTTCCGCCGGATCGTCAGGTCACCTGATGTCGAACTGCTCGCCGTAGACGTGCCACTGGAGGGGGCGTTCCAGGTTCAGCTTGCCCTCGTTGAGGAAGCGGCGCTGGGCTGTGTCGACGCGGCTGGTGTCCTCGTGGGCCGGTTCCTGCTTCATGGTCCACACTCGGGCGTCCAGGAACGCGTGCAGCCACTGGGTTTCGTTGCCGCCCTGAGCCGGCGGGCGGGCGCCCGTGTTGAGGGCGCGTTGGCGGATGGACGAAAAGTCCAGATCGCCCCAACCGTCACCGTGCATCACGATTGCGTCGTAATAGATGAATTGGCCGAGGGCTTGGACGCCGTCCTGCTTCGCCCTGTTCACGGACGGGGTGAAGTAGACGCGGTCGCGTTCGTGTTCCTGGGCGCCCTGGAACGTGCCGTCCTGGGCCGCCTGCCGCCAGTCCTGCTGGAAGTTCGGGTCCAGGCCGTCGTGTGACGGGGTGCCGTTCACGCGTTCCAGGGCCGGGAGGTACTTCTCCAGGACGTTGCCGGGGGACCAGTCGCGGTAGAGGCGGACCAGGTCGAGCATGTCGCCGGTGCCGCTGCAGAAGCCGATGATGCCCGCGGTGTAGCCGCGGCCGTCGTCGATGTCCTCGATGTAGCCGAACTGCGCGCGCCAGTCCAAAGAGGAGTTCTCCGCGCTGGACACCAGCTGCATCGCGATGTCCTTGAGCGCCGGGTCGTTCAGGTCCGCGGCCTGGGCGGTGCCTGGCGTGATCAACGCCGCCGCGCAGACGAGTGTTGCGGTGAGCCTTGTAAACGTCTTCATGCCGCTCCGTTCCACAGTGGACTCGGCGGCGACGTTGGTGCGGGAGCCAAGCTAGCGTGAGAGCGCTCGCACGACAAGGGCCGGCCCGCGGGAAGCGGACCGGCCCTGTCAGTGATCAGCCAGTTTCAGCTGCGCACTTGGTGTCGTTCGGACGTTCGCCGCCGAGCAGGTACGCGGTGACCTTGTCGTTGGCGCACTTGTTCTTGCCGAGCGCGTAGGCGCCGTGACCACCCTGGTCGATGGTGATCAGCGCGGCCCGGTCGCCGAACGCGCGGCGCGTCGACTGGGCGCCGACCAGCGGCGTCGCGGGGTCGCGCTCGTTCTGCACCAGCAGCACGTTGCGCGGGCCCTTCTCGGACGGCAGGACCTGCTTCTCGACCGGCTTCGGCCAGAACGCGCACGGCTGGATGTTCGCGGCCGCCGCACCGAACATCGGGTGCTTGATGCGGTCGATCGCGACGTTGCGCTCGTAGGTGCTGACCGAGGTCGGCCACGCCGAGTCGCCGCAGATCACGTTCAGGCGACCGGCCAGCAGGGCCTGCACGCGCGCGACCGGCGGGTACTCCTCCGGCGGCTGCGGCTTGCCGGTGTCGAAGGCCTGCCACGACTCGGCCATCTTCTTGAACGTCGCGTCACCCGTGGCGTAGAGCTTCGTGAAGACGGTGAAGCGGAACAGCTTGCCGTCGATGCCCTCCACCGAAGGCTTCTTGTCCAGGCGGGCGGCCAGCTCGAAGAACTTGGCCTTCACCTGCGCGGGCGTCGTGCCCAGGTTGTACTCAGGGTGCGCCGCCGCCCACTTCGCGAAGTCCGGGAACGTGTCCTCGACGCCGCGGCCCATCAGCCGGCCGCCCTCGACGTCCCAGCCGGTCTTCGGCAGGTTGCTGTCGATCACGACGCGGTCGGAGGTCTTCGGGAACAGCGTGGCGTACACCGAACCCAGGTACGAGCCGTAGGAGTACCCGAGGAACGACGCCTTCTTCTCGCCCAGCGCCGCACGGGCCGTGTCCAGGTCACGCGCGATGTTCTGCGTCGTGTTGTACGGCAACGCCTCGGCCGAGGCCGACTTCAGGCACTGCTCGGCGATCTGCTTCACCTCGGCGGCGCGCTGCCGCACGTCGGCGGAGTTGTTGGCGTACGGCGGAACGCTGCCGTCCGCCATCTGCTCCTCGGTCATGTCGCACGTCGACGGCGAGCTGTAGCCGATGCCGCGCGGGTCCATGCCGATCACGTCGTACGCGTCGAGCACGCTCTGCGGCAGGCCCAAAGCCTTGAGCACGAACGGGAACGTCAGGCCCTCGCTCGGCCCGCCCGGGTTGGTCAGCAGGATTCCCCTGCGCTTCTCCGGGCTCTTGCTGGCGAGGCGCGAGATCATCACCTCGGTCTTGCGGCCTTCCGGCTTGCGGTAGTCGAGCGGCACCTGCATGGTCCCGCACTCGAGACCCTCCAGCGCCACGTCGGACGGGCACGCGGCCCACTTGATCTCCGTGATCGGCGTGGTCGCCGACGACACCCCCGGCGTGATCACCAGTGCTGCTGCCGCGGTCACCACCGCGGCCAGCGACATCGTTTTTCGCATTAGCAAATACCTCCCCGACGACGCGCCCCCTCGGCGCGCCAAACCAATGAAAGTCAGCCGTTCATGCGGACGAGAACGTCCAGCTGGGCCTTGTTGTAGAGCTCGACCAGGACCTTGATGACCGTGCGTCTCGCGTGCTCCACACCGCGCGGCGCGTCGCTGTACAGGCCGGCCGGATCCGGGAACGCGGCCCGCATCTCGGCCATGTACGGCATCGCTTTCATGCCGTCCGCCACGCGTTGCCGGGTCTCCTCGTCCGCGTCCTCCGGCAGGTTGTCGAATGCCACGACCGACGGATCCCGCGAGTAGTCCTTCAACGTCTCGGCGTAGCGCGCCAGCGTCTCCGGCGAGAGCAACTGGGCCAGCACCACCGTGAACGACCGGTCCTGCGGCGACAGGTTCGCGTCCGCGATCATCGCCGCGACGTCCGGCGGCAGATCGGTCGGTGTCTCCTGCCGCAGGACCAGCGCGAGATCCGCGCGGATCTGTTGCAGGCGTTCGATCTGCGCGGCCAGTTCCGCGTCGAGCTCGTGCAACGCCTCACGGGGGTGCTCGTCGCCGTCACCGAGTTCGGCGATCTGCGTGAGCGACAACCCGAGGTCGTTGAGGCGCTTGATCCTCAGCACCCGCACGAGGTGGTCCACGCCGTAGCTCTTGTAGCCGTTGGCGCGGCGTTCCGGCTCGGCGAGCAGGCCCACGTCGTGATAGTGCCGGATCGTGCGCAACGTCGTGCCGGCGAGATCGGCCAGCTGACTGGTGCTCCACCCCACGACGTTCCTCCTCTCCGGCTCGCTGACATGACCCAGTTGAAACTATGCCGCTACGGCACGGTCAAGGCAGAACGGATCTTTCCGACGAAGGTGTCGGGGACGGTCCACTTTCGTCGCACGCAAAAGGCCCCCGGCAAGACACCGGGGGCCTTTTGTCGCGTTACCAGGACTTACAGGAACTGGCCACCACGGGTGACAGCGCCGTAAGCGTCCACGATGCCGTGGCCGTAGAAGCCGTTGAACTTCGCGTCACCCTCACAGGTGGCGTCGAACTCGGCCGGACGGCCCACGTTGACGTACGACACGGTGCGCGGGTTCGGGCAGGCGCGCTGCGTCGCGGTCTTGAGCAGGACCTTCTCGACCTTGTCGGGGTCGAGGGTGAGGCCCGGGTTCTTCTTGTCCTTCTTGCCGTACTGGCTGACGATCAGCGCGGCGACACCAGCGGCGTGCGGGGCGGCCATCGAGGTGCCCTGCAGGTACTGGTAGTAGCCGACCTTGTCGCCCTGCACGGCCTTCTTCACGCCGACGGCGAGACCCGCCTCCGTGATGTTGCCGGCCTCGTCGATCGCGCCTTCGGCGAGAGCGACGTTGCGCGGGTAGGTTGAGAGGATCAGGTTCTCGTTGGTGCGGTACCACGGCGTGCCGAGGCCGTCGCGGAAGTAACCACCGGGAGCCGAGACCGCGGTCTGCTCGAGGCCGTAGTTCGAGTAGTCGGCCTTGAGGGTCGACGGGCCGAGAGCCGACACCGAGATGACGTGGTTGCCCTCGGTCGGGAGGTTCAGGCAGTTCGCGTTGTCGACCGGACGCGGACGGGCGTGACCCGGCGGGTAGTTCGGGCTCGCGACGTCCTGGCGCGGCTTGCCCAGGTCCTCGTGATTGTTGCCGCCGGCGCCGATCAGCGTGACGCCCTTCTTGTGCGCGTAGTTCAACGCGCGCTGGACGGACTTGATGATCGTGCGCTGCTCCAGCTGCTCCTCGGCGGTGGCCGTGGGGTCGTTGGCGCAGTTCATGTACCACGGGTCGACGTAGAACGACATGTTGATGACGTCCAGGCCGATGTCGGCGCCGTAGGTGAGGGCGTCGACGACGGGCTGCAGGAAGAACGAGCCCGCGTCCTGGCCGCCGCGGATGTTGACGAGCGACACGCCCGGTGCGACACCGGAGATGCCGAAGCCGTTGGCAGCGGCGCCGATGGTGCCGGCGACGTGCGTGCCGTGGCCGCCGTCGTCCCAGTTGGCCGGGTCGACACAACCGCGGAACTCACACGGGCCGTCGAACACGCCACCATCGGAGTCGTTCGGGATGTCGATGGTGAAGTTGCGCGAGAGCTCGTTGTTGAAGTTCGGCGCGATGTCCGGGTGGGAACCGTCCACACCGGTGTCGAGAATGCCGACGTACACGCGCTTGTCGCCGGCCTGCTTGGCCCGGGCGATGTTGGAGCGCACCAGGTTCAGACCCCACAGGTCCCCGTCGAGCGGGTCCATGCCGGCGGTCGAGCCCTGCTGGGCGGGAGCCTTGTTCGGCTTCTCGCCCTTGTTCTCCTTCTCGACGTTGTCCTGCTTGATCTTCGCGGCCTTCGCCGCGGGCGCGTGCCCGATCGGCGTGGTCCGCGCGGCGCCGACGATCTCCTTCGAAGCGGAGACCTTCTCCACGAAGCCGTTCGCGGGCGCCTTGACCGTCAGCAGGCCGACGGCGTCGTTGCTCCGCAGGACCTCGCCACCGGCCGCTTCCACGGCGTCGATCGCGAAGTCGCGGTTACCGGGTTGTTCCAGAAGGACGGTGTACTCCGTCGCCGGCCCGGTCGTGGCCGGCGCGGCCCCCGCCGCCGAAGTGCCCGCGGCGATCAGCGACACCGTTGCCGCCACCGCCATCACGGTTCTGCGCGTTCTCACCTAGCTGTCTCCTCACACCCGGTCAGGGCTGGATCCAACAACATCGGCGCGGCCCCCGATTGCCGCCCAAGTTGGACACACTGACACGAAAATTCGCCTCGCATCAGCACCTTTCGTACGGAATCGAACTGTAGCCGATCGGAAGCGGAGCGTGATGTTATGAGAAGAAATCTTGACTTAACAAGATTCAAGCGCTGGACTTCGCGATTATGCGAAGACGGGTAATGGCATCGTCGGCGTGCCTGCTCTTTCTCCTCTCTGCCTGCGGTAGTGCTGGTCAGGGTTCTCCGACGCTGCCCACGCGCGGTCCCAAACCAATCGTCGGGGTAATCCTTCCTGACCGAACGACTTCCGCGCGTTGGGAAGAGCAGGACCGGCCGCTGCTCACGCAGGCGTTCAACTACGCGGACATCGAACCGTTCATGGAGAACGCCGAGGGCGACGAGGCGAAGTTCGCGCAGATCGCCGACGAGATGATCCGGCGCAAGGTGAAGGTCCTGATGATCACGCCGTTGTCGGCGGCGGGCGGCCTCGCTGTGCAGAAGAAGGCGAAAGCCGCGAACATCCCGGTCATCGACTACGACCGGGTGACGCTCGGCGGCCAGGCGGAGTACCACGTCGGGTTCGACAGCGTGAACGTCGGCCAGCTCCAGGCCGACGGTCTGCTGGAGTGCCTCGGCAGCAAGCCGGGTGCGCAGATCATCGAGATCGAGGGCGCGCCGACCGACCACAACGCCACGCTCTTCACCCAGGGCCAGAAGTCGCGGCTGTCGTCGAAGTACGACAGCGGCGCGCTCAAGCTGGTGAAGTCGCAGCCGGTCGACAACTGGGACAACGAACTCGGCGGGCAGCTGTTCGAGCAGATCCTGAACGAGAACGGCGGCAAGGTCGACGGCGTGGTCGCGGCGAACGACGGCCTCGCGGGCGCGGTCATCGCGGTGCTCAAGAAGAAGAACCTCAAGGTGCCGGTCACGGGACAGGACGCCACGATCGACGGTCTGCGCGCGGTGCTCGCGGGCGACCAGTGCGTCACGGTCTACAAGCCGGTGCGCGACGAGGCGGAGGCGGCCGCCCGGCTCGCCATCGCCATCGCCAAGGGCGACCTGGACGGTGCCGATGACCTCGCCACCGGCAACCTCCGGGACCCCGTGTCGCGGCGCGACATGAAGTCCGTGCTGCTGGGTGCCACGTTGGTCAAGAAGGATTCGGTGCGCGGACTGGTCACCGAGGGGATCGTGAAGGCGGCCGAACTGTGCGCCGGCGATCTCGGACCGGTGTGCGCGCAGCAGGACATCGTCGGCGGGTGAGCGCGGTGGCGTGAACCGGCCGCAAGGGTTCACGCCACCGCGCTCTACGGCCTGTCCTGGTCGGGCAGGTCGTGACGGCCCGAGATGAACTCCTGCACGGCGATCTTCGCCCGGATGATCGGCTGTCTGATCCGCGCCTCCCGGCGGTAGGCGCGGCTCAGCTTCCGCGAACCCTCGGGGTACCGCCAGCGCGCCCACGGCGATCCTGGCCGTGCGAGCCGCACGGCGCCCACCGCGGGCACCACGGGGACGAGCAGACCGAGCAGGCCCGTCCAGATCTTTCCCTTGAGCAGCGCCACGATCGCGAAGCAGAGGTTCACCCCGATCGCGATCACCCGGAGCGTGAACGTCGACGCGGGCGTCGTCTCCGGGTTGAGCTGGAGCACCTCGTCGTAGCCGAGCGGGCGGGCGCCCAGCAGGAACGTGCCGGTGAGGCCGATGGCGAGGAACACGGCGTCGACGGACAGCCGGCCCGCCTTGGTCCAGTAGACGTCCCGCAGGTGCAGGATGAGCGCGAACTCGTCCAGCACCAACGCCGCGCCCACGCCGAGCCCGGCCGCGGCGGCCAGCCTGGCGCCGTACATGTCGTCCGGGATCACCAGACCCGTGACGCTGGACAGCAGCATCAGCACCGTGCCGAACACGACGTGATGCACGTGCGTGTCGCCGTGCACGAAGTTTCCCGGCCACCAGCGGACCTTCGCCCTGATCATGCGCACGCTGATGCGGATGAACACGAAGGTGGTCACCAAACCGATGAAGAAGAAGAGCAGTCTCTCGCTGCCGGTCACACCACGGCCCCCTGGGTCAACGACCCTCCAGGTTACCGGTTGTCGTTGATGTTGACGTTGCCGTGCACGTTCCCGATCTGGAGCACCGTGCCCACGATCTGGTTGTGAACGGAGTTCCCGTCGCTGTGACGGGGGCGCTTCGCGGGCCTGACGGCGACCTGCTTGGAGGTGAGAGCGGAGAGGGATCCGGCGGCGTGGGGCGCGACGGTGACCGTGATCGACATCGTCGTCAGCTCGGACACCGGGACCTCCGTGCGGTCGTTCGGGGTCTCACGGTAGCAGTGAGATTGATGGCTCGACTGCGACCAGGGAGGCGTGGTTGACTGTCCAAGGTCGTACGTTTCGTGTTCGTGGACAAACCCCGCTCGCGGAACGAGGTCGCGAGTTGTGCGGTTTCTCCAGGTTCCGGAGAGAGCGCTCTTTCGACTTGACCCGGTGGTCGCGAGCGCGATCCGGCACCTGTTAGAGGAGAAGTAGCAAGATGGCAGTACAGGGCACCGTCAAGTGGTTCAACGCGGAGAAGGGCTTCGGCTTCATCTCCCCCGACAACGGTGGCGCCGACGTGTTCGTCCACTACTCCGAGATCCAGATGAACGGCTACAAGGCTCTCGAGGAGAACCAGCGGGTCGAGTTCGAGATCGGTCAGGGCCAGAAGGGCCCGCAGGCCCAGGGCGTTCGCGCCGTCTGAGTCTGACTGATCAGCACAGCTGATCTCACACCAAAGCCGCTTGTCCTGTATAGGACAGGCGGCTTTGGTGCGTCTTGTGCACGTTGGAACGCGATCAGTAGTTTCGGGGCATGGGGAGACTGTTCGTAGCCGTGCTGTTGCTCTTCGTGGCCGGGTGTTCCGGCGGTGCCGAGTCGGTGCCAGGTGGCAGCAAGATCGATGCCCTGGTGGCCAAAGCACCCGTCTACGCAGGTCAGGTGACCCCTGGCTCGGCAGTGGACCGGATCAAGCAGCGGGGAAAGCTGCTCATCGGCGGCTCCCAGGACGCCCCGCTGCTGTCCCAGCTCGACCCGATCAGCGGCGAGCTCACCGGATTCGACGCCTACCTGGGCAAGCTGCTCGCGCAGTACATCGTCGGCAAGCCCTCGACGGAGCTGCTCACCGCGACGTCCGAGACGCGCGAACCGTTGCTGGCCAACGGGACCGTCGACGTCATCCTGCAGACCTACACGATCACGCCCGCACGGCAGGAGCGCGTGTCGTTCGCCGGGCCGTACTACCAGTCGGGGCAGGCCATCGCCGTCCGCAAGGGCACGACCGGTGTTTCGAAACCCGCTGACCTGGCGGGCAAGACGGTGATCGTCGGCGCGAACACCCCTGGTGTCAAAGCGGTTCAGGACGCCGCGCCGACCGCGAAGATCGTCGAGTTCGGCTCCGACCCCGAGTGCGTGACGGCGCTCAAGCAGGGCCGCGGCGATGCTTACGTGCAGGACCAGGCGATTCTAGTCGCGGACGCGTCGAAGGACTCCGAACTCGAACTCGTCGGCGAGCCGTTCACCGAGGACCCGTACGGCATCGGCATCAAGCACGGCGACGCCGAGTTCACGAAGTTCGTGAACGACTGGCTGCGCGAGATCGGCAAGTCCGGGCTGTGGCAGGAGGTCTGGCAGCAGACGATCGGCACCGTGGTCACCGGCGCTCCTCCCGCGCCACCCGCGATCGTCTCATGAGCCTGGTGCTCGAAGGCTTTCTGAACACCATCGCGTTGACCCTGCTGTCGTTCTGCGGTGCTCTCGTCGTCGGACTGCTGGTCGCGGTGCTGCGGATCGTGCCGGTTCCGTTGTTGCGCGGGGTCGGGGCGGTGTACGTCGAGGTGTGGCGCAACGTGCCGCTGCTCGCGTGGCTGGTGCTGTTCGTGTTCGGGCTGCCCGAGGTCGGTGTGAAGATGCCGTTGTTCTGGACGGCTTTCACGGCGATCGCGCTGTACGAGGCGGCGTTCGTGGCGGAGGCGTTGCGGTCGGGCGTGCACTCCGTGGCGTCGGGGCAGGGCGAGGCCGCACGGGCGTTGGGGCTCACGTTCCGGCAGTCGTTGCGGCACGTGATCCTGCCGCAGGCGGTGAAGAACGTCGTGCAGCCGTTGGCGAACATCGCGATCGCGTTGACGATGGCCACGGCGTTGGCCGGCGTGGTCGGAGTGGTGGACATGACCCGTGCGGCGCAACGGATCAACCTGGAGATCGCCCAGCCGTTGCTGGTGTTCACCGGCGTCGGACTCTGTTATCTGGTGATGGCGGCGGGCATCGGGTTCGGTGCGCGCGTGCTGGAATGGCGGCTGGCCTGATGTTCGACGCTCCCGGTCCCCGGTTCCGCCGCCGCGTCTTCTGGATCTCCGCGGCGTCCGCTGTCGTGCTGCTCGGCCTGGTGGCGCTGGGGTTGTGGCGGTTCGCGGCGAACGGCCAGCTGGAGCCAGTTCGGTGGAAGCCGTATCTGACCTGGCCCGTGTGGCGTTATCTGCTTGAAGGCCTGGGTTCGACGGTGGTGGCGGCGTGTGCGACTGGTGTGCTGGCGATGGCGGGAGGGCTGCTCGCGTTGCGGCCCAACCGGTTCACGCGCGCGTACGCCGAGGTCATGCGCACGGTTCCGGTGCTGCTGCTCGTGTACGTGATGCTGTTCGTGCTGCCGTCGTTCGGCGTGAACCTGCCGCTGTTCTGGAAGCTCGTGGTGCCGCTGGCCCTGTCGCACGCGGCGTCGTACGCGGTGATCTTCCGGGCGGGCGTCGAGGCGGTCGACCCCGGGCAACGGGAGGCGGGGCTCTCGCTCGGCATGCCGGACGGGGTCGTGACGCGGTTCGTGGTGCTGCCACAGGCCGTGCGGCACATGACGCCGTTGCTCGTGACGCAAGCTGTCAGCCTGTTGAAGGACACCTCGCTGGGCTATGTCGTGTCCTACACCGAGTTGCTGTTCAACGGCCGGGTGCTGGCGAACTACAACGGCCTGCTGATCCAGACCTTCCTCGTCGTCGCGTTCGTCTACCTCGTGGTCAACCTGGCGCTGTCCAGGCTGGCCCACCGGCTGGAGGCATCCCGTGCCCGCACTGCTCGCTGAGGTCACCCGGTCCGGGTTCGTGGAGAGCCTGCACCACGGCAGCGTCGTCGGGCTGCTGCCGGACGGTGCCGTGGGCGTGTCGGTCGGCGCCGTCGAGGACCCGGTGCTGCCCCGGTCGTGCATGAAACCGTTCCAGGCGCTGGCGTGCCTGGCCGCGGGAGCACCGCTCGCCGGGCCCTCGCTGGCGATCGCGGCGGGGTCGCACACGGGGGAGAACCGGCACGTCGAGCTCGTCATGCAACTGCTGGGCGGGCTGCCGGTGGGGTTGTTGCGCTGCCCGCCGTCGTGGCCGGAGGACGAGCAGACGCGGCAACGGGTGACCGAGCCGTCGCGGGTGCGGATGAACTGCTCCGGCAAGCACGCGGCGATGCTGGCGGCGTGCGTGGCGGCGCGGTGGCCCACGCAGAGCTATCTGGAGCCGTCGCATCCGTTGCAACAGCTCGTGTTGCGGACTTTTGAGGAACTGGCCGGCGAGTCCGTCGTGCACACGGCGATCGACGGCTGTGGAGCGCCGGTGTTCGCGTTGTCGTTGCACGGCTTGGCGCGCGCGATGCAGGGACTCGTGCGCACGCCCGTGGCCGACGCGATGCGCGGATTTCCCGAGTACGTCGGGGGAACCGGGCACGTGAACACGGTGATCATGCAGCAACTGCCGGGCGTGGTGGCCAAGGGCGGTGCGGAGGGCGTGCTGGTGCTCGCGACGGCGGCTGGGCACGCCGTGGCGGTGAAGGTGCTCGACGGCAATCCCCGCGCCACGACGGCGATCGGGCTCACCGCGTTGGCGGCCATGGGGTTTGACGTGTCGCCCGCGAAGGAATCCTTGTCCGTACCCGTGTCAGGAGGTGGACAGGTCGTCGGGGAGGTTCGGGTGGTTTTCTAGAACTCTTCCGGCACGTCCAGCATGCCCAGCTGGGCCATCACGGTCGCGGTGTCGCCGTAGACCCGCTGGCAGACGAGGACGTCCTTGTCGAACAGGAAGAAACCGACCATTCTGACCTTGAACGACCGTCCGGTCACCGGCTCGCCGGTGAGGCTGCCGAGGTGCGTGCCCTGCAGCTCGAACTCCAGGATCACGGCGTCGTCCGCGTGGTGGACGTCGATGACCTTGTTGCGCTGGTCGGGGAACGCCGCGCGGGTGCGCTGCCAGTAGTCCCAGACCGCGTCCACGCCGTCGAGGACCTGGCCGGACGCCATGATCTCGTAGCGGGGGTGGGGGAACGTGTTCAGGGAGGTGTCGAAGTCGAATTGGTTCTGCGACTCCATGTGCTCCAAGACGATCGCTTCACGCAGCGCTCTGAGCGCCTTGGACTCGGTCATGCCGGCTGACCCTCCTACGTACGCCGTACGTCGCAGGGAAGCTACTCCACGTCGTATGGTCTCCGCCAGTGTCCTCCACTCGTGAACCGTTGACCCGCGACCGCATCGTCGATGCGGCCGTGCGGCTGATCGAACGCGAGGGCGTCGAGGCCGTCTCGATGCGGCGGCTCGCCTCCGAGCTGGGCGCGGGCACGATGTCGCTGTACAACCACGTGCCGAACAAGGCGGTGCTGGTCGACCTCGCGGCCGAGCGGATCATGGCGGACGCGCAGCCGTACCACGTGGACAGCGACGACTGGCGTGATCACATCCGGGCGCACGCCCGTGCGGTGCGCGAGCTGGCGCGACGGCACCCCCGCGCGTTCGTGCTGCTGGCGACCCGGCGACTGAGCTCCGAGGCGGGGTTCCGGACGATCGAGTCGGCGCTGCTGAACTTCGACCGGGCGGGCTTTCGCGGCAAGATCGCCGTCGGGATGATGCGGGCGATGGTGTCGTACCTGCTGGGGACGCTGATGCGCGAGGTCGCGACGTCGCCGGAGCTCGGCGGGATCGCGTTGTCGCCGTACGGGGACGTCGACGTGTCGGCGTTCCCGTTGTCCGCCGGGGTGATCGACGAGCTGGGGACCTACGACCACGACCAGGAGTTCGAGTTCGGGCTCGAACTCCTGATCGCGGCTTTGGAGCGGTACCGGTCGGGTTAGCAGATGATCCTGAGGTCGGCCCAGTCGGCGTGGTCGTAGGACTTGCCGTTGCCGCCGTCCTTGACGATCAGCCTGGTGACCGTCGCCGTGGAGATGTCGGCCTCCAACTGCTTCGCGGCGTCGGTGCCGCTGACCGGGCCGCTGTCGTAGACCATCCTGTTGTCGGCCCAGACCTCGTAGCTCACCAGGCTGAGCGGGTTGACCTTCCGGTCGTCGATGCCGATGGTGGCGGTGAGCTTCTCGCAGTCACCGCCGGTGTAGTACTCGACGTGCGCCGGGGCGTGGGTGCCGAGGCCCTTGGCGTAGACCTTGCCGCGCACCGTGATCAGGCCGCCGTCACCCTGCTTGGCCTCGCCGTTGGTGGTGTCGACTTCCACTGGCCCGTGGCCGTTCGTGGCGCGCAACCACTTCAGGTCGCTGACGAAGTTCTCGCCCTTCGGTGCGGCGCCCGGTACGAGTGCCTCGGCGGCGTACTGCCTGATCACGGGGTTGTGCTCGTGCGGGCTGTGGAAGGTGAAGCCCGCGGTGAGCGCGAACCTGCCCGGCTGGGCGTTCGCGGGGACCTGGACCTTCCACGTGGTTCGGAAGCTCTTCTGGCCGGGCAGGATCGCCTTGAAGCTCGTGGTGGTCTTCGCGGTCCAGCCCTGGGGGACCTGGAGAGTGGCCTGGACGAGGGCGATCGGCAGGCGGCCGGTGTTCGTGACGGAGGTGGTGTAGGTGACCGTCTTGCCGGGCTGGACGAGCGGAAGTGCGCCTGGGTAAAGGACTTCGCCGTTGGCTGAGGTGGTGACGGCCGGTGGGTAGGAGTACCAGTTCTTCGCCGTGCTGACGCGGAACATCGCCGAGCCGTGGGCCGGGAGGGCGGCGCTGATCTCGCCCGCGGAGTGCGTGGTGGTCTTGGCCCAGAGGTCGCGGATCTGGTAGCCGTGCGCCTTGCTGAGGCCCAACTCCGTTGCGGTGACGGAGATGTCGGTGGCGCTGTCGTTCTCGTTGAACAGCAGGACGGCCTTGTCGCCGTTGCTCAGCGGCTTGACGAGGACGTGGTTGCCGCCGGTGTTTCTGAGCACCTTGGCCTGGACGCCGAGCTTGTCCTGGTTGACGGCGATGACCTCGCGGTTCTCCAGGATCTCGAACGTTTCCGACGTGACCTTGCGCAGGTCGGCGCCGATCAGCAGCGGGGCGGCCATGATCGACCAGAGGCTGAAGTGGCTGCGGTACTCGGTGTCCGTCATGCCGCCGTTGCCGACTTCGAGCATGTCCGGGTCGTTCCAGTGGCCGGGGCCCGCGTGGTCGGCGAGTTCCATGTTGCGCTTGGCGATCGACACCATGGAGTTCCAGTTGTCGCTGATGTCGCCGGTGGTGCGCCAGAGGTGGCCGACGTCCTTCGCCCACTCCCACGGCTTGTTCTGGCCCCACTCGCAGAGGCTGAACACGATCTCGCGGCCGGTGGCGTCGAGGGCGTCGCGCATCCTGGTGTAGCGGAGTTTCGCGTCCACGCCCTGGTTGTTGCAGTTGTCGTACTTGAGGTAGTCGACGCCCCAGCTCGCGAACAGCCTCGCGTCCTGCGTCTCGTGGTCGAGGCCGCCCGGGAAACCGCCTTCCTTGTTGCAGGTCTTGGTTCCGGCGCTGGTGTAGATGCCGAATTTGAGGCCCTTGGAGTGGACGTGGTCGGCGACGGCCTTGATGCCGTTGGGGAAGCGGGTGGGGTGGGGGACGAGGTCGCCCTGGGCGTTGCGTTCGGGGAGCGCCCAGCAGTCGTCGATGTTGACGTACTCGTAGCCCGCGTCCTTGAGGCCTTTGCTGACGAAGATGTCGGCGATGCCCTTGACCATGTCCTCGTTGAAGTCGTTGCGGCAGTGCGTGCTGTTCCAGTTGTTGAAGCCCATCGGCGGGGTCAGGGCCAGCTCTGGTTTCTCCGCCCGTGCCGTCGGGGTGAGGAGGGTCGTGGCGATCAGGGTGGCTGCTGCGGCCGTGCGCCATCTGCGGTGATCCACTTTGCGCGCGCTCCCTCGGTGCTCGTGGAGTGCGGCGGCAGGCCTTCATGTAAACGTTTGTGGAACGGATGCGTCAAGGGGGCGGAACCTGTCGGCTCCGCCCCCTTGACGTCTCGTTTCGTGCTGCTATGGGCGCATCTCGTAG
This sequence comes from Lentzea sp. JNUCC 0626, assembly GCF_043632865.1. Classification (NCBI taxonomy): domain Bacteria; kingdom Bacillati; phylum Actinomycetota; class Actinomycetes; order Pseudonocardiales; family Pseudonocardiaceae; genus Lentzea; species Lentzea sp. JNUCC 0626. The sequence goes on along the minus strand of NZ_CP171635.1, from coordinate 5,785,671 downwards.
CGGCCGGAGAGCGCCTCGACCTGCTGCCAGACGGCGTCGAAGCGGGCCTGGTCGACGTGCGGCTTGCGGATCTGGCTCACGGCCCACTGCTGCTGGGCCTCGGTGCTGCTCGCCTTGCCGTGCAGGGCGGTCGCGTAACCCGCGAAGTCGCGGACCAGGACGTCGAAGATCTGGTCCAGCACGTGCTGGTCGGTGCCGGTGATCTTGGCCTGCTCCAGCACGAGCTGGCCGTAGACGACCAGGGTGAAGAGGTGGCCGAGGTTCAGCAGGAAGTCGAGGTCCTTCTGCTGGGCCTCGTCCGGCGCGGCCGTCGTGAGCAGGGTCTTGATGGCCTTCGCCTGCTCGTGGAACAGCGCCACGTTGGGCAGGTGGGCGTGCTCGGCGTAGATCGGCTCCCAGTCGTGGAACTGGATCTTGCCGAGGCCGCGCGCCGGGCCCTGGTGCCAGAAGAAGTCGTCGTCGCTCGCGTCGTGGCGGGTCGGGACAGCCTCGTATGGCGCGGGGTTGAAGAGGTAGTTCGGCATGAACTTGAGCACCAGGGCCAGGTTCACGTGCACGGTGCCCTCGAGCTTGGGCAACGCGCGGATGTCGGCCGTGGCGCGGGTGAAGTAGGTGTCCTTCTCGAAGCCCTTGGCCGCGATGACGTCCCAGAGCAGATCGATGACCTGCTCGCCCTCGCTCGTGACCTTCATCTTGGTGATGGGGTTGAAGAGGAGGTAGCGGCGGTCGTTCTCGTTGGCGGTGCGGAAGTAGTCGACCGACCTGTCCGCGAAGAGCTTCATGGCGGTGAGGCGGGCGTAGGCGTCCACGAAGTTCTGGCGCACGTGCGGGAAGTTCGTGACCGGGTTGCCGTAGAGGATCCGGTTGTGCGCGTGGGTGATCGCCTCGTAGAACGAGTGCTCGCAGATGCCGATGCTCGCCGTGCAGAGGTTGAACTTGCCGACGTTGACGGTGTTGAGCGCGGCGGAGAACGCGTCGGGGCCGCGGTGCAGGACGTCGGCGTCGGTGATGGGGTAGCCGTCGAGCTTGAACTCGCTCACGAACATCTGGCTGTCGACGACGTTCTTGACCAGTTCGAACTTCTCGTGCTGGCTGTCGACGGCGAAGAAGACGTACTCGTCGGAGTCGGCGAGCTTGCCGAAGACGCTGACCATGCCGGCGACGTTGCCGTTGCCGATGTAGTACTTGCCGCCGGTGGCCTCGTAGCCGTTCTCGGTCTTCGTGACGATCATGTCGGTGCTGTAGACGTCGGCGCCGTGCTCCTTCTCGGAGAGGCCGAACGCGAAGACGGCGCCGGAGTCGAGCAGCGCGGCGGCCTTCTGCTTGGCCTCCTCGTTGCCGCTCATCCAGATGGGGCCGAGGCCGAGCACCGTGACCTGCCAGGCGTACCAGTACTGCAGGCCGTAGAAGCCGAGCACCTCGCTGAACGCGGCGTTGCGGGCGGCGTCCCAGCGCTTGGTGCCGTCGACGCTCGCCGGTGTGCAGAAGGTGGCGAAGAGCTTCTCGCGCTTCACGAAGTCGAGGAACTCGGTGTACCAGACCTTGTCCTGCGCGTCCGCGATGAGCTGCCGCTTGCCGCGGGCCTCGAACCAGTCGACGGTCGCCCTGAGCAGGCGGCGGGTCTCGTCGTCGAGGTGGGCCGGGTCGTAGTGGTTCGGGTCGAGCAGCACTGTGCGCCTCCTTGCGTCTCTGCGTTCGGACGCTACCAGTGAGTAACTTGTGGGTCTACGTGGGGTTTCCCTCCTGCTCAGAAATTGTCAGACCCCCGGCGTAGCGTGCTCCACATCACATCTTCCGGTTCGAGAGGCGGGCATGGCGATGACGGTGGTGGTGGCGATCGGGACGCGCAAGGGGTTGTGGCTGGCCCGCAGCGAGGACCGGGTCTCGTGGCAGGTCGACGGCCCGCACCACGCGATGCAGGAGGTGTACGCCGTCGCGTTCGACTCCCGCGAGGGCCTGCGCCTGCTGGCCGGCGTCTCGTCCCCGCACTTCGGCCCCGGCGTCTCCATCTCGGACGACCTCGGCACGTCCTGGGAGGAGTCGGAGACGCCCCCGATCGCGTTCCCGGTGGAGGACGCTTCCCTGGAACGCGTCTGGCAGCTCCAACCGGCCCCCGCCTCGCAGCCGGGCGTCGTCTGGGCGGGCACCCAGCCGTCCGCCCTGTTCAAGTCCTCGGACGGTGGCCGCTCGTTCGAGTTCGTCGAGGGCCTCTGGAACCACCCGCACCGCCCGGACTGGGGTGAGGGGTTCGGCGGCCAGGCGATCCACACGATCGTCCCCGACCCGGTGGACCCGGACCGCATGCTCGTGGCCATGTCGACCGGCGGCGTCTACCGCACCGCCGACGGCGGCAAGTCCTGGGAAGCCCGCAACAAGGGCATCAAGGCGTACTTCTACCCGGACCCCTGGCCGGAGTTCGGTCAGTGCGTCCACAAGGTGGCCCAACACTCTGCGCTGGCTTCCCGCTTCTACGCCCAGAACCACCACGGCGTCTACCGAAGCGACGACGGAGGCGACACCTGGCAGTCCATCGCCGCCGGTCTCCCCACCGACTTCGGCTTCACCATGGTCGTCCACCCGCACGACCCGGACACGATCTTCACCTTCCCGATCGAAGCCGACGGCCGCCGCTTCCCACCGGAAGGCAAGTGCCGCGTCTACCGCTCGACGGACGCGGGCACCACCTGGACAGCGCTGGGAGCCGGCTTGCCGGACACCTTCTGGAGCGCCGTGATGCGGGACGCGATGTGCACCGACGACGCTCCCGTTTCCGGCGTCTACTTCGGCTCCCGCTCGGGCGAGGTCTACGCCAGCCCCGACGAGGGCGACACCTGGCACCAGGTGGCAGCCCACCTGCCGGACGTCATGTCGGTGCGAGCGGCGGTGGTCCCCGCATGAAGGTGAAGGTGCTGATCCCCGGCGTGCTGCGAGGCGCGGTGGACGGCGCGGCCTCCTTGGAGGTGGACGTACCGCCTCCAGCCACCCTCGGCGCTGCTTTGGACGTGCTGGCCGCCAGCTACCCGGGCCTGGACCGCAGGCTGCGGGACGAGCGGGCGGGCCTGCGGCGGTACGTGAACTTCTACGTCAACGGGGAGGAATGCCGCCGGCTGGACGGGCCGGGCACACCGCTGCCGGAGGGGGCGGAGGTGCAGATCCTCCCGAGCGTGGCAGGGGGCTGACCGCCACCCCGCTCGCTCGCCATGGTTCCACCTACCCGCCGTCCCAGCCCCACCCTCCTGCCGCCACTAGATCAGCAGGAGCGACTTGCCGAGCGTCGTGCGTTCCTCCAGCGCCCGGTGAGCCTTCTCCACCTCCACCAACGGATACGTGGCACTGATCACCGGCCGGATCCGCCCCTCCACCGCGAGGGCAAGCGCATCGGAAAGGAGTTCCCGCACAACATCAGGAGCCGGCGCTCCAGCCGCCAGCACGTCGTCCACCTGCACCCGCCGCCGCGAGGCTTCGGCCGGGTCGATGGAGGTGAGCCCGTCCGACGACCCGTAGGTGACGAACCGCCCGCCCTCGGCCACCGCGTCGAACGTGGCCTGGCCGAGCGCGCCACCCGCACCGTCGTAGGCAAGACCAACGCCCCCGGACACCTCGCGGACCTGGTGCTGCCAGCCGTCCACGGAGTAGTCGACGGTCACCTCGGCACCCAGCTCACGGGCCAGTTCCAGCTTGCGCGTGCCACGAGCTGCGGCGATGACGCGTGCTCCGGCGTCACGCAGGAGTTGGACGAGCAGTGACCCCGCGCCGCCCGCTGCCGCCGACACCAGCACCCACGCGCCCGGCACGATCTCCACCCGGCGGAGCAACAACAGAGCGGTGGCCCCGTCGTGGATCATGGCCGCCGCCGTCGTGGACGGCAGGTCGGCAGGCACGGCGACGAGGTTCTCGGCCGCGAAGGCGACCTGCTCGGCGTAGGCACCGGCGCCACGGGCGATGACGCGCCTGCCCACCCACGCCGGGTCGACGTCGGGTCCGACGGACAGCACCACGCCCGCGCCGCCGAGACCCGGCACGTACGGCAGCGTCAGCGGGAAGTACTCCTGGCCCCAGCCGCCGCGCAGCAGGGTGTCCAGGAAGATCACGTCGGCGACCTCCAGGGCCACCACGGCCTGTCCCGGGCCCGCCGAGGGTGCCTCGATCTCTTCCACGCGGAGCACCGAGGCTCCGCCGAACTCGTGCACGCGAACCGCCCGCATCTGCAACCCCCACCTCGAACAACCTGGTCGCACCCCACCGTAAAAGCTCCAGATTGGTCGAGATCAAGGGTCAGACGGCGGCGAAGTCGTCGAGCAGGGCGGACGCCACCTCCACGTCCGGGCTGAGCTGGCGGTCGGACATGTCGGGGTTGAGCTTCGCCTCCGCCGCCTCGAAGGCGGCGCGCAAACCCGGCGACGAAGGAACGATGCGGCGCAGGCGCAGGGCTCGGACGGCGGCCACCACCTCGCAGGCGAGGACCAGGCGGAACGCGCCCAGCGAGCGCAGCGCCTGGGAGGCCGACTGGAACGCGAAGCTCGAGTTCTCCTCCTGGCCGCGCGACACCACGGCGTTGCCGATGCTCGCGGGCTCGGCGAGGGTGCGGACTTCGGCGAGGGCCGAGTTGGCGCTGTACTCGAGGATCATCACGCCCGAACTACCGCGCACGCCCTCAGCGAGGAACGGGCGCAGGCCGGTGAAGTTCGGTTCGACCAGCGTTGCCAGGCGTGCGGTCGAGATGTGGCCGGTGTGCAGCATCGCCAGGCGCAGGCGGTCGAGCGCCTGGCCCAGGTACGCGCTGTGGAACGCCCCGTGGTGGTACGCGGCGTCGTCCTCGGGGCCGAAGTGGTCGGCGACGATCAGCGGGTTCTCGGCGGCGGCGTTGAACTCGACGTCCAGCACGCGGCTGAGGTCGGTGGCGGCGTCGACGGCCGGGCCGTGGATCTGCGGGAAGCAGCGGTAGCCGAACGGGTCCTGGATGCGGGCCGGTGGCCGTGCGGGTTCGCCGATCAGGCGGCGCATCTCGGCGGCGACCGCGACCTGGCCGGGGTGCGGTCGGCCCAGGTGGACGCGTTCGTCGTAGGCCTCGACGGCGCCGTCGACCGCGAGGAACGACAGCGCGGCCACGACCTGGGTGGCCTTCAACAGGTGGTGCGCGTCCTGCCAGGCGAGGCCCGCCATGCCGATCGTCAGGGCGTTGCTGCTGATCAACGCCAGCGCGTCGCCCGAGTCGAGTTCGATCGGGTCCGGCGTCTGGGTGGACCCGAGCCAGTAGCGCTCGCCCAGCAACGTCAGGCCCGTCTCGGCCAGCGCGGTGAGGTCGCCGGTGCCGATCGCGCCGTACTCGTGGACGCCGGGGTAGCAGCTGCTGTTCAACGCGGCCAGCAGCGCGTCGGCCACGGCCATCCGCACGCCGGCGCCACCCGCCAGCAACTGGTTGAGGCGGACGACCATCATCGCGCGCACCTGCTCCTCGGGCAGCATGCCGCCGAGACCGCCCGCGTGGCTGCGCAGCAGGCGCAGACCGTGCTCGGCCCAGCCCTCGGTGCTGACGATCTGGTCGCGGTTCGCGCCTACGCCCGTCGTACGGCCGTACACCTGTCGTCGCACCACGAGACGCTGGCTGGCGTGCCACGACGCATCGAGCCGTGCGAGTCCATCAGCGTGGAGGGTCACCGGGGCGTGATACCGCGCAACGCGCACCACGTCGTCGGAGTTCAGGGACTGACCGTCCAGCACGACAGGGGAGTCTTCGACCATGGCACCAATGTGAGCACATAGGGTTCAAAGGTGCTCGTACTGCATGGCCTCTGCACGACCGACGGCGTCCTTGCGCTGTGGGCCGAGGACTCCGGGCTGCCTGCCCGCAGCGACAGCACGAGACGGGACGCGCCCCATCCGTTCGCCGCGACGGCCGAGACGCTGACCGCCGCGCTCGGCCTGGAGCCGCTCAAAGCGACCACCCGCGCGTTGCTGCTGCCGTCGTTCTCGTCCGGTCCGATGGCGTCGCCGGAGCTGGTGCGCGACCCGCTCACCGCTGGGCGCGCCCCGCGCGGCAAGGTGCAACTGCGGCAGTGGGGCGTGCCCGCGGTCCGGCTGCACGGCACCCCGGAACGTCCCGCCGAGACGCGGCTGAGCGACTCGGCGCGGTTCGTGTTCGACGTGGCAGGATTCGCCGCTGACCTGGTCGAACGCGGCCGCGTGCTGCCCGCCGTCGCGCCGGATCAGCCCCGCGCGCGGTGGATTCCGGTGCTGTCGGGAACGGACTCGGCGCGGTTCGCCGCGTTGCAGGCAGCGATGCCGCCCGCATGCCGTTGCGAGGAGATCGCCGGCGACCCCGGTGAGTTGGTCCGTGCGGCACTCACGACCGCGGTGGACGAACAGGTGCGCGACCGTCTCGAAGGCGTGGCACTTGCTCCGCAACGACAGAGGACGACCGCTGAGGCGTGGCTCGCCGCGCTCACCGGCGAACCCACGTTCGACGCGGACCCCGTCGAGCTCTACGAACTGCGCGAGCAGCTCGACCGGTGGCGGACCAGCGCGGGCAACGAGAGTCCGGTGCGCACGTGCTTCCGGCTGCGCTCGCCCGAGCAGCGCGACGAGGAGGAGTGGGCCGTCGAGTTCCTGCTCCAGGCCGTCGACGAACCGAGCGTGCTCGTGCCCGCGCAGCAGGTGTGGTTCGCGGACGACGGCGTGCTGCGCCGCTGGATCCCCGCGCCGCAGGAGCACCTGCTCGCCGACCTGGGGCGCGCGAGCAAGCTGCACCCCGACCTGGACGAGGCGTTGCGCGGCCAGCACCCCTCCGAGTTGGAGGTCGGCGCGGAGGGCGCGTACCGGTTCCTGACCGCGGCGCCCGCGCTGGCGCAGGCCGGGTTCGGCGTGCTGCTGCCGTCGTGGTGGCAGCAGACGACGAAGCTCGGCCTGAAGCTCACGACGAAGAGCCGCGGCACGGCCGGGACCGTCGCCAAGGAGAGCGAGATCGGCCTGAAGTCTATTGTGGACTACAAGTGGGAGCTCGCTCTCGGCGAGGACACGCTGACCGATGCCGAGCTCGCCGAGCTGGCCAGGGCGAAGGTTCCGCTGGTCAAGGTGCGCGGCCAGTGGGTGCAGGTCGACCAGAAGCGGCTCGCGGCCGGGCTCGCGTTCCTCAAGCGCGGCGGCGGGCAGATGACGGCGGCCGAGGTCATGCTCCACAGTGGACTGACGGAGGCGGACGAAAGTCTGCCGTTGCCGCTGGTGGACGTCGAAGCGGACGGATGGCTCGGCGACCTGCTCACCGGCAGGGCCGACGAGCAGCTGGAACCCGTTGACCCGCCGGAGAACTTCGGCGCGCGGCTGCGCCCGTACCAGCAACGCGGCCTGGCGTGGCTCGCGTTCCTCGACAAGATCGGCCTGGGCGCGTGCCTGGCGGACGACATGGGTCTCGGCAAGACCGTGCAGCTGCTGGCGTTGGAGGCGCTGAACCGCGCGCAGGGCAAGCGGCCGCCGACGTTGCTGATCTGCCCGATGTCGGTCGTCGGCAACTGGCAGCGCGAGGCGGCGCGGTTCACGCCGGAGCTCAAGGTGCACGTGCACCACGGCGCGGACCGGCTGGACGGCGACGCGCTGCGCGAGGCCGTGGAGAGCAACGACCTGATCCTCACCACGTACTCGCTGGCCGCACGCGACGCGGATGCGTTGGGGGACTTGGTCTTTGACCGCGTGGTGCTGGACGAGGCGCAGAACATCAAGAACAGCGCCACTCGGCAGTCGCAGGCCGTGCGGCAGCTCAAGGCACGGCACCGCGTCGCGCTCACCGGCACGCCCGTCGAGAACCGGCTGGCCGAGCTGTGGTCGATCATGGACTTCGCGAACCCCGGCGTGCTCGGCACGGTCAACACGTTCCGCGCCCGCTACGCCGTTCCCGTGGAGCGCCACAACGACCAGGACGCCGCCGCTCGCCTGCGCAAGATCACGAACCCGTTCGTGCTGCGGCGGGTGAAGACCGATCCCCGCATCATCAGCGACCTGCCGGACAAGGTCGAGATGCGCCAGCTCTGCAACCTCACCCCCGAGCAGGCGTCGCTGTACCAGGCCGTCGTCAACGACATGCTGGAGAAGATCGAGGAAGTGGACGAGGGCATCGAGCGGCGCGGACTCGTGCTCGCGACGATGTCGAAGCTCAAGCAGGTCTGCAACCACCCCGCCCACTTCCTGGGCGACGGCTCCCGCGTCGCGGGCCGGTCCGGCAAGCTCGCGCGGCTGGAGGAGGTGCTGGAGGAAGTGCTCGCCGAGGGCGACAAGGCGTTGTGCTTCACCCAGTTCACCGAGTTCGGCAGCATGCTCGTGCCGTACCTGGCCGCGCGCTTCGACACCGAGGTGCTGTTCCTGCACGGCGGCACTTCCAAGGCTTCGCGTGACCGGATGGTCGAGCGCTTCCAGGACAAGCGCGGGCCGTCGCTGTTCCTGTTGTCGCTCAAGGCAGGCGGCACCGGGCTCAACCTCACCGCCGCGAACCACGTGATTCACCTGGACCGCTGGTGGAACCCCGCCGTCGAGGACCAGGCGACCGACCGCGCGTTCCGGATCGGGCAGCAACGCAACGTGCAGGTGCGCAAGTTCGTGTGCATCGGCACGCTGGAGGAGCGCATCGACACCATGATCGAGGAGAAGCGCGCGTTGGCGCAGTTGGTCGTCGGCGCCGGTGAGAACTGGCTGACCGAGCTGTCGACGGCCCAGCTGCGCGACCTGCTGTCGTTGTCGGGGGAGGCCGTCGGTGAGTGAGCACTGGTCCGGGGAGCGGCCCCGGTACGGCAGGACCATCAAGGCGGACAACGGGATCAAGGCGCGCAGCCAGCGCGGTGACATCGGCGCGACGTGGTGGTCGCGGCGGTTCGTCGAGGTGCTGGAGTCGTTCGGGATGGGCGGGCGGCTGACCCGCGGCCGCAACTACGCGCGGCAGGGCCAGGTCCTGTCCTTGACGTTGTCCACGAGCATGGTCGTCGCGTTGGTGCAGGGGTCGCGGCCGACGCCGTACAAGGCGCGGATCGCGATCAAGTCGTTCACCGGTGCCGAGTGGCAGCGCATCGAGCACGCGCTGGCCGGGAAGGCCTTGTACGCGGCCAAGTTGCTGGCGGGGGAGATGCCGACGGACATCGAGTCGTTGTTCGCGTCGCTCGGGCTGGGGTTGTTCCCCGCCACTCAGCGCGAGTTGACGATGGACTGCTCGTGCCCGGACTGGGAGGTGCCGTGCAAGCACCTCGCCGCAACCTGCTACCTGCTGGCGGAGTCGTTCGACAACGACCCGTTCGAGATCCTCGCGTGGCGCGGGCGCGGGCGTGAGGAGCTGCTGGAACGGCTGCGGACGCTGCGCGGCAGCACGCTGGCGGCACCGGCGCGCGAGGAGGCACCGCCGTTGACGAGGTGCCTGGACACGTTCTGGCACAAGCAGACCACGACGAGCCTGAACCTCGGCGACCCGACCGCGGCGGTGCGGCCGGACGCGGTGCTCGACCAGCTCGACTCCGTGCCCATCACCGTGGGTGGAGACTCGCTGGCCGAGCTGGTGCGCCCGGCCTACCTCGCGTTGAAGCCCGCCGACTAGCGAACCCAGCCGAGGCGCAGGAAGACCGACTCGCCCGGCGCGTCCTCGAGGCCGTCGTTGTCGACGACGCCGACGAGGCGTTGCAGCGGCCAGGTGCCGATCACGGCCAGGCCTTCCGGCTTGTCGTGCGTGGCGGCACCGTCGGCCTTGAGCGCGGGGACGAGGTCCTCGGCGAGCTTCTTGGTGACCACCGGCTTTTCAGCGCCCGCGGTGACCGGCTTCAGGGTGCTGATGTCGACGCGGAAGACCTTCTTGGTCCTGGCCGCGTCACCGCGCTGGTTGTCGCGTTCGAGGACGAGCAGCGTGCGGTCGTTCAACGCCGTGATCTCGGACAGGCCGATCCACGCACCGGCCTGCGGCGCGTCGAGCGGGTACGCGGCGAACGCCCACTCGCCGGTCGCCGGCGTGTACCGGGCCAGCGTGGCCTGACCGGTCTTGTCGGCCTTCCACTCGCGCTGCACGGCCAGCCACACCTGCTCGTTCTTGCCGTGGCCGGTGGTGGTCACGCCCTCGAACCCGTTGCTGGTGGCCGTCTTCGCGACCGCCTCGGGCAGCGGGATCTCCTTGGTGACAGCGCCGTTCGCGGCGACCTCGAGCAACAGGTTCGGCTTCTGCTTGCCGTCACCCTCGACCGCGATCCAGTACCCGCCCTTGTGCCGCGCGGCGATGCCCTCACCGTCGTAGCCGGCCGGCTTGCCGTCCTTGGTGAGCGTCAACGCCTTGCGCACCTTCGCCGGCGCCTGCACCGTGTCGATCGTCAGGATGCGGGTCGGCGTGTAGGCGGCGTCCGTGACGGAAACGACGTCGCGGTAGTTGCCGGGAATGCCCGAAAGCCCCGACAGCGCACCGAAACTGATGCCGTCCGACACGATCGAGGGCGTCCCCTGGTTGCGCTGCAACGACACCGCGAGCGGCGTGCGCGTGAGCTCGTACCCGCTCAGCGACGACCGGATGCCGTCTTCGGCCGAGTCCTCCTCCGCCGCGACGACGAGCGTGTTGGTGGCCGGAATCGGCAGCAGACCCTCCGGCCCCACCCCGGTCGGCAGCGCCTGCAGGAACCGCGGCTTGCGCGGGTTGTTCACGTCGTAGACGGCAACGAGGTTCGCCCGCTCCAACCCGACGAACGCGTACTTGTCCCTGCCGAACGTCGCGACCGCCAGCCCTTCGGGCTCAACGCCCTTGTTGTCCGACCGCCCGTCCGGGTACTGCCCCTGCCTCACCGCGATCTGCTGCAGGTCGTTGCCCGACGAGAACACGACCTTGCCGGAGTCGGCGTCGAACACGGTCCACGTGCGCGACCCGCCCAGGTAGTCACCTTCGTCGGCGGTGCCGAGCGTGTGGTCGTCGAGCCACGCGACGGCGTCAGGCTCCCGCGCGGCCGTGACGGTCTCACTCGGGTCGAACTTGCCGTCGTCCTCGGTGTCGACGTTCCGGACCGTCGCCGAGCCCGCCGAGAAGTGCTTGGTGATCCGGCCCGACTTGAGGTCCACGATCGCGATGTGGTTGTTCTCCTGCAACGTGACCGCCACCTGGTTGCGGCCGTTGATGCTCACGTACTCGGGCTCGGGGTCACCGGGCGCGACCTCGGCGATGCCGGTCAGTTCGACCTTGCGCAGCTGCCACTTCGCCGGGTCCTGCCTGATGTCCACGATGGTGAGGAACCCACCGGGCGCCTGCGGAATCGCGCCGCCGTTGACGTCCTCGTCCCGCTCGTTCTCGATGGCGATGGCCGCGTACCGGCCGTCCTTCGAGATGTCGATGGAGTCAGGCTGCCCACCCAACTCGTGACTGGCCACGACCTTGCGGCTCTTCAGATCCACCACCAACAGCGAACCGGACGGCGCCGTGAACGACTCCGACGTGTTCACCGCCACCAACGCGAGGTTGCCGACGATGTCCACCGACGTGGGCTCACCCGGCATCGCCAACACCCCGTCGGGCGTCAACTTCGACCCGGTCTTCGCGAACCCGATCCGTCTACCAGGCGAGTCGGTGTAGACCACCAGCCTGCCGTCCGCCGTAGCGGCGGCGATCTCGGCCGCCGTGTGCCCACCCGCAGAGGTGTTCCGGAACACCGACATCGTGTCGAACCGCTGGAACCGCGACGGCGCCGACGCCTGGGCGGGCGCGGCGGACGCGAGCAACACCACGGCCACCAGGCCTGTGCACAACCGGACCACTGGTCCTCCTCATCACGCTCTCGGAGGCGCGCATTGTGGCTGACGGAGTCGTCTGGTGGATGAACGTCTGCTGATCATCTGGGGTGAGCTGGGGTGTGCGCGGCCTCCTGATGGTTGGGGCGCAACGGCTGGCGGCTCGTCGCGCGTGAGTGAAGGTGGCGTGGGAACGGCTCGAAGGGTGGGAACGGGCATGGGACGGAAACGGCTCGGGTGTGAGGGAACGGCACGAGGCAGGGAACGGAAGGGGTCTGAGGGAGCGGAAGGGCGGCCTGGCGGCGGGGCGACGGCTTGGGCGCGCGGGATCTCGACGACGGAGCCCAGATGGACCGCGAGGGCGAGTGTCCGAAGACCGGGCGGGTGTTCGTCAAAGCTGAATCGCCGGACCTGTAGGGGTTCGGTTGATGCTGGCCTCCGATGCTGCGGAACCCGTTGTGCCCCCGAGCTTTCGGCTCGTCGAGGTACGCGAAGGCAGCGCGACTCAGCCGCGCACGTGGGACGCGAAACTGACGCGGCTCAGCCGTGCCAAGGCAGCGAGCTTCCGCCACGTGAATGCGGCGCGAGCGGTGTGGAAGATGGCTGCCTCGACTCGTCGGTCCCGCCTCGACTCGCCCAGCCGCCTTGACCCGGCTGAGGCTGGCGGGCCGGGCGCTGTGGCTTGGGTGCGCTCGGCGGGCCTGGCGGCTCGGGTCTGGCGGCGGTGCGGGGTGGTGCCGGGTGTGGGTGGGCGGCGGGGCCGCCCTTGCCCTGGTGGTCGGGTCAGCGGGGGAGCTTTTGCCTGGAGCGGTTGGCCCAGAGGGTCACGCCGGCGCCGGCGAGGCCCACCTGGAGGGCCAGTTCGATCCAGTCGATTCCCGGGGTGTCGGACACGCCCAGGACCGTGGCGGCTGCCGTGCCCAGCAGGGCGGCGACGATGCCCACCAGGATGGTGGCCAGCAGCGAGACGTGTTGCCTGCCCGGGACCACGAGGCGGCCGAGGCCGCCGATGATGGCTCCGAAGAGCAGGGCTGTGAACAGGCCGCCGATTTCCACTGTGTACCCCCTGAGGCTCTGGTGCTTGCTACTCCAGCCTCCGCCCGGGGGCCTGAACGGCGGATCAGGTCTTTCCCTGACTTTGCCCTGAGGTCGCCCCTAGCAGGGTGGCCGCGGCGGGGGAGAGTTCGCGGCCTGGCACGTCCGGGTCGCAGCCGACTCGGGCCAGACGGGCCCGGATCGCGGTGGCGGAGCGGGCCATGTCGTCGGCGATCGACCTGATCAGTTTGGCCGCGTCGGGTTCCGGCGCGGTGAGCCACTCGGTGCGGAGTTCGGAGTCGAGCGTGTCGGTCCAGGGCTGGTTGGCGTTGGCGTGGCGGGACGGGCGGGTGCGCAGGCGGGTGTGGGCCGTGAGGACCCGCGCCAGCAGTTTGCCGACGGTGGAGCCGCCCTCCACCGGGAGGCGCAGGCGGCCGTCGGCCACGACCTCGCCGGAGTCGAGGGAGCCGAGCAGGTCGAGGACGATCGCGTCGGTCGTGTCGGTGGTGGCGCTCAGGCGGTAGCTGACTTCGCCGAGCTTGGTTTCGTTGTGGTAGGTGGATGTCATGGGGTCGACGTTAGGGAGGGGGTCTGACGGGAAATCCGGGGTGGAGCCCTTCGGCCGCCCTTTCCTGGCGGGAGTTCACTCGAAGGGGTGGCCGGTCAGCCTGAGGTCACCGCACTGCGACCGGTGCCGATGTCCGCGGCGTCCGCGGCGGCACGGCCCGCGCCCCACCCGGCGGCCGACCGGACCGTCACGCGCGAGGTGCGCGTCCGCGTGAACATCTGCTCGAACAACGTGTCCACGGCCTGCTTGCGCTCCGCCAGCACCGGCAACAACCGCTCGTCCTCGACGACGGGCGTCTCCTCCACCACCGTCAGCCGTTCGCCGATCCGGGACGCGTAGGCCACCAGGAACGACTTCCGGAACGGCCGCGAACGCGCCTCACTGCCCTTTCCGGACTTGCCACCGACGGCGACCATCGCCCGTGTGGCTTGCACGAGCAGAGACGTCGACAACAGCTCCACGCTCTCCAAGTCCACCTCGTCGCCCACGAGAGCGACGAACCCGAACCCGTCGTAAGCCACCGCGCGCGACCGGAACGCCTCGGCCACCACGTGCACGAGCTGCGACTTCTCCTTGAAGTAGCTCTTGTCGAGCCACATCCGCCGCGAGGTCGCCTGCGCCGGCAGGTCCGCGTCGAGCATCGCCCGCTCCAGCGCGTGCCGGTTCATCAGCTCCTGCGCCTTGGCCGACAGCGCCTCGGCCTCCTCCGGGAACGCCGTGGACTCGGCCTTCGCCAGCAGGCCACGCACGCGGTTGAGCACCTTGGGATCGAGCCCCGCGCGCACGGCGGACATCAGCGCGTCACCCGGCAACGGCAGGATGAGCGGCAACGACGGCAAACGACCGATGAACTTCAACAGCTCAGCAGCAGTGCGTTCGGCGTACGAACGAGTCTCGATGTGCCGCGACGCCCACGCCTCCAGCAGCGGTCCCTCCCACCACACGGAGGCGCCGATCTCGTCCAGCTGACGTTGCCACCGCGGGTGCACGGTCGTCGCCGCATGCGGCGAACAGGACAAAGCGATCACGTCCACCACGAGAGAGGCGGCGGACTCATCGAGAGAACGCGCCACGATCTCGCGCACGTCGTACGGCAGCCAACCGCGCTCCCACAGCGCATCGACCGCTTTCACCAGTTCCACGCCACGCAGTATGAGACGTCCGCCATGTGCACAGGTCGGGGACCACCTGGTAGACACGGGATGTGATCGAGCTCCAGTTCCGCGGCCGGACGGTCGTCCGCGACCGCGCACTGGTGATGGCGATCATCAACCGCACCCCCGACTCGTTCTACGACAGGGGCGCCACCTACGCCGAGGACGTGGCCATGGAGGCCGTGCACCGCGTCGTGGACGAGGGCGCGGACATCGTGGACATCGGCGGCGTGAAGGCCGGTCCCGGAGATCTGGTCGACTCCAGCGAGGAAGTGCGTCGCGTCGTGCCGTTCATCGCACGCGTGCGCGCCGCATACCCGGATCTCATCATCAGCAGCGACACGTGGCGTGCGGACGTCGGCAGGCTCGTCTGCGAGGCCGGTGCCGACCTCCTCAACGACACGTGGGCGGGTGCGGACCCGCAGCTCGCCGTGGTCGCCGCGGAGTACGGCGCCGGGTATGTCTGCTCGCACACGGGCGGTGCGAGGCCCCGCACCCGGCCGCATAGGGTGAGCTACCCGAACCTCGTGGCGGACGTCGTGGCGGAGACGACGACGCGCGCGGAACGGGTGGTCGCACTCGGTGTGCCTCGCAAGAGCGTGCTGATCGACCCCACACACGACTTCGGCAAGAACACATGGCACAGCCTCGCGCTGGTGCGCCACACGGACGCCTTGGTGGCGACGGGGTGGCCGGTGCTGATGGCGTTGTCCAACAAGGACTTCGTCGGGGAGACCCTCGGCGTGGAACTGCACGAGCGCGTCGAGGGCACCCTCGTCGCGACTGCGATCGCGGCGTTGGCGGGCGCCGCGGTCTTTCGCGCGCACGAGGTGGCGCGCACCAGACGAGTAATCGAGTCCGTCGCTCGACTGTGAGCTGGAGGTATCAGGTGGACGACGTCTTCGCCCGGTTTTCGGATGACCGGTGGGACGACTTCCTCGACGAACTCGACAAGATCCGCGTGAGCGTGGTGGATCCCGCGGAACGGCAGCAGCTGAAGGTGACCGCGCGCCGCGACGCGCGCGAGGCGGCCGCCCAGCCGTTGCTCGTGCGGATGGCACTTGCGGACCACTACCTGAACCTGCTCGCCATCGGCGTGTGGGCGGGCGACGAGAGCTGGCGTGCCGAACTGCGCGACCTGGTCGTCTCTCTCGTGCCCGAGGACGACGAGACGCGTGACGACGCCCTGTTGAGCTCTGTCATCGCAGTGGTGCTCGCACAGCTGCTTCAGGACGCACGGCTGCGTGGCGGTTCCGAGGCCGATGTCATCGCACGGTCGGCGTGGGAGAAGGCCCAGGAGTGGGCGGCCTACGCGGAGGACCGGCACGTGGAACGCCTCCTGCACCACTCCACGGAGGCCGGTGCGCGCGTGGTGACGGCCTCGGAGGTCCAGGAGGTCGTGGAACTCGCCACGGCCGCAGCGGACGACCAGCACGCCGAGACGATCGCCGCGCTGGAGACCGAGGGCTTCACGGCAGAGTTCATGAACGGCGTGTGGGTCGTGGAAGGCGAGTTCCGCAACGCGGTACGGGCCGCCGCGCGCGCGATCACGCTCACGGGCCACGGCTGCGTCCTCGCGCGCAACATCAAGCAATCCACCGTGATGCTGTGGCACGAGAACACGCTCGCCATGGCGGACTCGAAGGTGCCGCGCTGGCGCATCTACCCGATCCTCGCGCCCGTTACGCCGCAATCGAAGTTTTCCGGCGGTGAAGGCCTGCCGTTCACCCGCGAGACACACCCGTTGGCACCCGCTCCGGAAGTCGTGCGCCGGTTGGCCGACGCCGTAGGCGTCAACCTGTCCCATCTGCTGGCGGCATTGCGGTAAAGGGGTGATCTTTGCCTTTCCGCTACCTCGACTCGTTATCTTGGTGTCATGCCCAGATTTGCCGAGTTCGATGTGGAAGGCCTGCGCAAATCCAGCGCTGTTGCCGACTTTCCCTGGTCAGAGACGTGGGTCACGCTGATCCGCGTCGACTCCAAGGGAGTTGTCCGGCAGGCCAAGTCGTTGACCGAGAAAGTTTCTTTGCTGACTGTTGCGTCAGACAAGGACCTCGTCATCGCGTCCTGCCCGGAGATTTACGCTGTCGACGACCTGTCGGCCGCCCGTGCCGCCGTCAAGGCTTCGGTCGCACGCGAAATGATCCCAAGCCTCGGATGAATGACTCCCTCCACTCGGGCTCAGCGGCGAGCACGAGTTCCGGGAAACGCCGAAGGAGCGCTACGAAGGCGATCTCACCCTCGATACGAGCAAGCCGCGCCCCCACGCAGTAGTGGATGCCGTGACCGAACGCGACGTGTGGGTCTCGACCCAGCTGCAACACGTCCGGATCGGAATACCGGGAAGGATCCCGGTTCGCCGCTCCTAGTGAGACGGTGACCTGCGAAGATCTCGGAATCGTGACCCCTCCGATCACCACGTCGGCAGTGGCGACACGACCCACGCCCAGCGACAGCGGTCCGTCGAGGCGCAGGAACTCCTCGACGGCGTCCGGAACCAGGGCGGGGTCCTCGATCAGCGCCCGCTTCAGCGCGGGATCGCGGAACAGCGCGAACAGACCGTTGCCGATGAGCTGCACGGTCGTCTCGTGCCCTGCTGTGATGAGCAACACGAGCGTCATCACCAGGTTCGGTTCGTCGCGGAGCTCGGTGATGACGTCGTCACCGGGCTCCTTGATCGCGAGCAGCCGCTCGACGTACGCGGCGAACCTGCCGAACGCCTCGGCCATCGTCGCGGGCTCGAGCAGCTCCGCGGAGAGCGTTCGGACCTCATTTCTGTCCTCTTCGGGCACACCTAGAAGTTCACAGATGACGGTGATGGGCAGGGGATGGGCGAACGTCTCGATGACGTCCACCTCCTCCGCGCCCTGCCACGCGTCGAGGAGTTCGTTCGCGATCTCCTCGATACGCGGCCGAAGGGCTTCCATGCGCCGTGTGGTGAACGCGCGCGCGATGGGCTTGCGCAGCCGCGTGTGCTCCGGCGGATCGGTGTGGTTGAGCATGCCGCCGGGGATGACCGCGCTGCTGAGACCGGGGTGGCCGAGTGCCTGCACGACGTCCTCGTAGCGGCTGATCATCCAGGACCGCTGGCCGTCCGGGGTCTCGACCACCGCGGGTCCCTGCTCGCGCCACCGGTCGAAGTACGGGGTCGGATCGGTGAAGAAGTTCATGCTCTCATCGTGGTGTTCGCGCTGGTCAGAGGCATGAGTAGGTGATCACCCATCTTGCCGCCGCCCATCACCTAGGTCGTGTCCTGCAAGTTCGTCAGGTGGCAGGCGCGGGCGAGTGACCCGGAGGCAGTGCCGCCGCCCTGCCCTCATACCGGGCGTATTCGGGCGTGGCGGCGGTGCTGTCTCCGGGGCCCTCGGCCGCTACTGCCGCCCGATGAACTTGCAGGACACGGCCTAGCCTGGGGGCATGGGGTGGCCGTTCGTGGGGAGGGACGCCGAACTGACCGCGGTCCGGCGTGCGGTGCGGGGCGCGGGGCTGATCGTGGCGGGCCCAGCGGGCGTGGGCAAGACACGGCTGTTGGACGAGGTGGCGTGCGACGTCCGTTTGCGTGCCACGGCGGCGATGTCGGAGATTCCACTCGGCGTGATGGCGCCCTTCCTGCCGTCAGCGGACTCCTCGCCGTTGGCGATGCTGACCGGCGCACGGGCAGCGTTGCGTGGGCGGGTCGTGGTGGTGGACGACGTTCATCTGCTCGATGACGCGTCAGCCGGATTGCTGCACCAACTCGTGCAACACCGCGAATCCGTTGTGGTGGCGACGTTGCGGTCGGGCGAACGCGCACCCGACCCGGTGGTGGCGCTCTGGAAGGACGAACTGCTGCCGCGCATCGAACTCGACCCGCTCGGCCGTGCGGCGGTGGTCGAGGTGCTGGAGACCGTGCTCGGCGGTGTGCTGGACAGCGCCACGGCCGATCGGCTGTGGACTGCGTCGGCCGGAAACATGTTGCTGCTGCGAGAGATGCACTTCGCCGCGCAGTGGGTGTCGCACGGCGGTGTGTGGTCGTTGGACGGTCCGCTGCCGTTGTCGCCACGGCTGGTCGAGCTGATCGAGGCACACCTCGCCGCCGTGCCCGACGAAGAACGCCGCGTGCTCGAGTTGCTGGCGTTCGGTGAGCCACTGGACCTCGCCGCTTCGGAAGCGTTGGACGGCCTCGTGACCGTGACGGATGAAGGGCTGCGGCTCGCACATCCGTTGTACGGCGAGGTGTTGCGCGCGCAATGCCCTCCTCTGCGCAAGCGCAACCATCAACGGCACCTGGCTTCGTTGCTCGATGATCCGCTGCGCGTAGCCGTGCTGCGGCTGGAAAGCGGTACGGCAGACGATCCGGCACTGCTGCTCAAGGCCGGGAACATCGCCAGCGCTGCGGGTGGTGTTGTTCTGGCAGAACGACTCGCACGCGCCGCATGGTTGATCGGCGGCGGTGTGGAGGCCGCACGGCTGTTGGCGCTCGTGCTGCTGTTCACGGACCGTCCGGCGGAGGCCGAAGAGGTCTTCGCGATGGTCGCGACCGACGACGACCCGATCATGATCAGGACCATGCGCGCCATGAACCTCGGCTGGGGCCTCGGCCGCAGCGACGAAGCAGCCGCGATGGACGTGATGCCGGTGGCACGGGCAGCGCTGCTGCTGTTCGCGGGCAAGTACGACGAGTCCCGTGAGCTGCTCACGGCGTCCGACCCCAGCGAGGCCTCGATCCTCGCGATGATCGACGTGGTGCAGGGGCGGTACGTCGGGCCGTTCCCGGTCGTGCCGGCCGTGCCCGAGGTCGGGCTGGGCGCCACGATGAACGTGTTCGTGGAGGTGTTCGTGCACTCCATGCACGGCGATCTGCGCCATGCGGAACGTCTTGCCGTGCAGGCACATCGGGCGAAAGCCGAATGGGACTCCATGCGGGCCAGCTGGGCGGTGTCGTGCGCCGGACTCGCCAGGGCGGGTGGACGACTGCTCGAAGCCCGCCGGTGGCTGCACGAGGCGCGTCCCGTCCAGCCGTTCCCGAGGCTCTGCGAACTCGCGCAGGTCGAAGCGATGTTGGGCAACGACGCGCGAGAGTTGCTCGCCGAGGCGGAAAAGCATGCACCGCAAGGGATGCGGATCTACCGGCACGGGTTGTGGGCGGCACGGATCTGGGCCGGCGGCGCGTCTCCGCTCGACGGGGCGGCCGAGGCCCGTGAGCACGGCGAGTTCGCCGCCGAGGCCCTGCTCCTGCACGAGGCCGTGCGCCTCGGACGCGCTGCTGACGTGGTCGAACGGTTGCGCGAACTCGCTTCCAGCCTCACGGGTCTGCTGGTGCCGGTGTTCGCCGCGCACGCGGAGGCGTTGGTGCGCAACGACTCCGCGGGCCTGGAAGCGGTGGCCGCGCGGTTCGAGGAGGCCGGGTTCATGTTGCTCGCGGCCGAAGCGGCCGCAGAGTCGGGCAACCGAGCGCTGGCCGGTCGGTTGGCAGCCCTGTGCGAAGGTGCGCGCACACCGGCGTTGGCCGCGTTGACGCTCACGCCACTCACGCCCCGTGAGCGCGAAGTGGCCGTGCTGGCTGCAAGGGGACTCACGAACAAGGAGATCGCGTCGTCGTTGGTGATCTCCGTTCGGACCGTGGACAACCATCTGTCCAATGCCTACTCGAAGCTCGGCATCACGACCCGCGGCGAGCTCGCGTTGGTCCTATCGGATGACGCGGGCGGTCAGGGATAACGTCCGGCACGGGTCCGAACGACAGGCCGGGCATGAGCAACGGGTACGCGGTCGTCGACGTCGAGACCACCGGGCTTTCCCCAGGTCAGCACCACCGGGTGATCGAGGTCGCCGTCGTGCACCTCGACGGATCCGGTCGCCGGACCGATGAGTGGTGCACGCTCGTCAACCCCCGCCGCGATCTCGGCGCCCAGCGCGTGCACGGCATCAGCGCCGCAGACGCCCGGCGTGCGCCCGAGTTCGCCGGCATCGCCGGTGAGCTCGCCGCGCGACTGTCGGGACGGGTGCTCGTCGCGCACAACCTGTCGTTCGACCTGCGGTTCCTGCAGGCAGAGTTCGCCCGGCTCGGCCACGAACTCGCCGCGCCGGCCGGGCTGTGCACGATGAACCTCGCCGGTCGTCACCTCGGCGCGTCGTCGCGTTCCCTCGCCGCGTGCTGTGAGGTGGCCGGAGTCCCGATGGGAACCGCGCACTCCGCACTGCACGACGCACGGGCGTCGGCGGGACTGCTCGCACTGTGCCTGGACCGCATCGGGCACGTGGAGCCGGTGCGGCTCACCGTGCCGCGCACCGTCAACGCGTTCGCCGTGCAACGCGGCCACGCGCACGGAGCCGAACAGCACTTCCTGGCGAAGCTCGTGCGACTGCTGCCCCGTGTGGAGATGTCGTCGGGTGACGAGTACCTCGACGTGCTCGACCGCGCGCTGGTCGACCGGCACCTGTCGCCGGAGGAACAGGACGAGCTGCTCGAAGTGGCTCACGCGCTCGACTTCGGCCTGCCGCAGGTGATGGAACTGCACCGCGGCTACCTCGCCGCCCTGGCCGAGGCAGCGTGGGCGGACGGCCGGGTGACCGCGGACGAGGAGGCCGACCTGCGGCTGGTCGCGTCCTTGCTCGGCGTCGAAGTCGACAGTGCGCTGCGCAGATCGGTTCGGCTCTCGCTGGGCGACCTCGTCGTGTTCACCGGCGAGATGCGCGAGGGCCGGGACGTGTGGGAGAGCCGGGCGCTGTCCGCCGGTCTCACAGTGAAGGCGGGCGTGACGAAGAAGACCGCGGTGGTGATCGCGGCGGACCCGGATTCGATGTCCGGCAAGGCGGACAAGGCGCGCGCGTACGGAATCCCGATCGTGTCCGAGGACCTGTTCGCCGGGCTGCTCGGTCAGCTGAGCGGGTCGCGATGACGGAGGACGTGAGGCGCGTGGCCGGGCTCATCGGGGAACGCAACCGGGTCGACGCGGCACTGTCGGCGTGCATCAGGCGTCCGGCCACGACCGGGCACCTCGGCGACTGGATCGCGGCACGGATCCTCGGCATAGCCCTGGAACCGCAGGCCAACGCGAGCATCGACGGACGGCTGCCGGACGGCCGCACGGTGACCATCCGCTGGTACCCGAAGCGGGAGAACATCCTCGACCTGAAGGAAGAGGGCGGGCCGGAGGTCTACCTCGTGCTGACCGGGCCGAAGTCGGTCGCGGCGAGTTCCGTCGGCACCGCACGGCCGTTGGTCATCGACGCCGTGTACCTGTTCGACGCCAACGACATCATGGACGACCTGCGCGCGCGTGGACGCAAGATCGGCACGGCGTCCAGCGTGCGCGAAGAGCTGTGGGAGGCCGCGGAGATCTACCCGCGGCCCCACTCAGCGCTCAACGACGACCAACGAGAACTGTTGGCGTTGTTCAGTCATCGGCCGTGAGGCTGTGTCCGTCCCATGTGAAGCGCACGGTCGTGACGGCGTCGTCTCCGTCCGTACCGGTCGTGAGCTGGTGGATGGCGATGCCGGTCAGCTCCCGGTAGTCGCACCACTCGTGGTCCGACGTAAGCACCAAGTCGAGGTCGAAGTTGACCAGCAGCTCCAGCAGTTGGCCGCGGTTGGTCGCGTCGACGCCGACGAACACCTCGTCCAGCAGGATCAGCCGGGGTGCGGTCGGGGTCACGTGGTAATGCGCTGCTGCTGCGGCGAACAACGGCAGGTGCAGCACGATGGCCTTCTCACCGCCGGACAACGCGCCGTGCACGCGTTTGGTGACCGGAACCCAGCCCTCGCCCCTGTCGACCTTCACGACGAACTGGTGCCACGTCGTGTAGTCGAGCACCTGCGCGAGTTGTTGTTCCCAGCCCGTTGCGGAGTCGTGTGCGCGTGCTTCCTCCACACGCTCACGGAAGAACTGGTGCAGCAACGCGCGTTCGTCGTCGTTCAGGTCTGAGCGCAGCAGCAGGTCGCGGGCCTCGCGGGTGCCCGGCGGCAGTTGCGGATCGACCTGCCAGTCGAGCTGCACGCGGATGCCCGACGCGGTCCGCACCCGCGCCAGGTGGTGGTTCATCGTGCCGACCAGCGCGGTCGCGGCCTGGATGCGCTGCGCGAGGTGCCGGCGGGTGTCGCCGGTGAGGGTCTGGTCGAAGAGGTCGCGCTCGACGTCCGTGATGTGCGTGCGCACGCGGTCGCGTTCGGCCTTCAACGTCTGTAGTAGGGCGTGCGCACCCATGCGCGCGCCGTCCAGCGTTGCGGTCAACACGGTGACGTCGTCGTCGGGATCCAGCGACAGTTCGATGCGTCCGGCCAGCTGCTGCTGCGCCTCGTGCACGGCCATGCTGAGTTTGGACTCCGAGTCGCGGATCAGGCGCGGGTCGACGATGACGTCGGGCACCTCCCCGGCGTCGGCGGGCAGGTGCGCGCTGGTCAGGTGGCGATGGCGCGCTTCCGCCGCCTCATGCACCACGCTGGCTTCCGCGGCACGTGCGGTGTCGTTCTTGCGCTTCTCCTCCAACGTGCCGAGTGTGCGCGCCAGGCCCGTTTGCTTGTCTTGCAGTAGGTCGCGTTGTTCGGCGACTTCGAGTGCCTTGGCGCGCAACGAGATGAGCTGCTGGTCGAGGGCGTGGAACTCCGCGCCCGCCGCCCGTTCGACGGTCTCCAGCGTGATGGAGAGGTCGGTGGCCTCCTGCTGACGGGCGGCCGACGTCTCCTCGGCCTCGCCGGCGAGGGTGTTGGAGAGCGACGCGCGGTTGCCCGCCTCGATCGACAACGCCTCGGTGGTGAACGCGTCGTGCCGGTCGTCGAGCCAGTGGTGGCAGGCGCTGCCGAACGCGGTGAGTTCCGCGGCGTCGGGGACCTCGGTGCTGACCGTGTGCCGGGCGACGGCGGCCTCCGCCTCGGCCACCAGCCTCGTGGCCGCCGCGACGGCGTCCTGACGCGCCGCACACCGCAGCTGGGCCTTGTCGCGCTGCTCCTCGGCGACCTCCATCGGGTCCTTCGAGGGCTGCCGCGCGAGTTCGCCCGCGAGCGTCGCGCGGCGCACGGCGATCTGGTTGCGCGCGGCGTCCACCCCGGACAGATCGGTCGCGAGCTGCTCGATCAGGCCGGTGAGTTCGGCGATTCGGCCGCCGCGAGCGCGTTTGCGGGCGTCGGAGCCGATGTAGGTGGGGAAGGGCTTGGCCCAGCTGCCGTGCGCGTTCGCGAGGCGCCACGTGCCGTCCGCGCCGATCGCGGCCGCGTGCCCGGACGCCGTGTCGCCGAACGCGATGGTCTCCAGGAACCGGTGGCACCGCTCGTCCTCGGTGGCCAGCACCTCCAGCAGCGTCGTGCCGGCGGCGGGGCTGACCAGCAGCGGTTCGCCGAAGCGGTCGTGGGCGGACACGTCGAACGAGGCGTCCTGCGTGATCCACGCGTCGAGCAGGCCGGACGCCTCCAGCGCGGCCTCGACCGCGGCGCACACGGCCGGTGGGGTGCCCTGGCGGAAGTCGACCAGACGCCACAACGGAGCACCTGCGGCCGACGCGCGATAGGCGCCGTCACGCGTGTATGGCGCCGGTGGTGGCACATCGACCTGATTGGCGAGCTTCTCGCGGATGGACCGGTACTGCAGGAGTTGGCTGTTCAACGTCTCGCGCGTCTCGTCCAGCCGAGCCTCTATGCGGCTGAACTCCTCCCGCGCCATCGCGGCGGCCTCGACGATCTGGCCGTGCTCGTGGATGTCCAGTTCGGCGCAGCCGCGCGACCACGTGTCGAAGTCCGCGAGGAACTTCGCAAACGCTTGCTCGAACGCCTTCTGCGCCACGACCTCGGCTTCGTTGGCCTGCTCCAGCTCGTCGCGCGTCTCATCGAGCCGTCGGCGGGTGGCGTCCCGTGCGTCGACAGCTCTCTTGTGCGCGGCAACGGTGCGCGTGATCGAGTTGATCTCGGCCGAACGGGCCTCAACGGCCGCCGTGAGCAGCTGTCGTCCCGTGCGTGCGTCACCGCCGGAGTCGATCTCCTCGAACACCGACGCCATGCCGGCCCGCTCGGCGGCTTCCCGTGCGACCGTGGCGGACCGTCGCAGTTCATCAGCGCGTGCGGCCGCATCGGTCTTGGCCTGCCCGGCCTGTTCCTCGTCCGCCACGGCCCGTGCGCGCAGCTTCGCGGCGTGTGCGGCCGCCTCCGACGCACGCAGGCTCGCGGCGGAAAGCTGCTGCCGCAACAGGTCGAGCTGCTTGCCCTCCTGGTAGGCGGGCAGGTCGGAGATGCCGGAGATCTCCGCGTCGACCGCGCTCGCCTCCCGTCCGAGTGCCGCGAGCTGGTCGAACGCCTCGTCGGTCAGCGTGATCTGCCGCTGGTAGCGGCGCTCGCTCATGCGCGCGGCCCTGGTCAGGTCCTCAAGCTGCTCGGTCGACGACTCCAACGCCCTCGTCGCCACGGAGAGCACCCGCTGGGCGTAGACGCGCTGCACGTCCGCCAGCCGTCCGGCGGTGGTGATCTCGTCGTCGAGCCGCCGCAATCCCTCGCGCCGCCGGTCGAGCCGTTCGAACCCCTCCGCGATCTCGGTCAGATCAGACTGGTCGAGCGGCGGGAGTGCCTTGGACAGCAACGACGACAGCACGCTCGGGTCGAGCCGTTCGGACAGCTTCGGCGTGCGGAGTTGCAGCAGTGCCGTGATCAGCGAGTCGTACCGTTGCTCGCTCACACCGGGGAACAACGTCGTCCGCACCGTGTTCCGGTAATCGACCGGTGAGGTGTGCACGACACCGTGCTCGCCGATGGCCGCGGTGAGGTCGGTGGTGGTCAGGGGGCGCCCGGACTCGTTCACCAGCGCCAGGTCGCCGATCCGCTGTGACGTCGTGAAGTAGGTGGCGCCGACGTTCGACGTGTTCGTGGTGGCCTGGAGGCGCGCGCCGCACGTGAACCACTGCTCGCCGTGCTGGAACTCGAGCCACACGTACCCGACGCGCGTGCTGTTGCCCTGGCTGCCCTCGCCCATGAGGTTCCAGTGCATCGTGCGGTCCGCACTGCCGAACGTCGACAAACGGTGCGGACGCAGGTTCGCGTCGAACAGGTACGGCAGCAGCAGCTCGAGCGCCTTGGACTTGCCCGTGCCGTTGGGGCCTCTGAGCAGCAATCTGCCCTGGTAGAACGAGAAGATCTCGTCGTAGTAGCGCCAGACGTTGATGATGCCGGCGCGGCTGGGTTGCCACCGGTCAGTCATTCAGCTCCTCGACCGCGTACCGGGCTGCGGCGGGCAGCCTGTGAACGGTGCCGTTCTCCGTGCGCGCGAGCCCGAACGCCTCCAGCAGTTCGATCCCGTCCGCCGCGAGCCTGTCCGCGCCACCGTCCGACTGGTAGGCCTTCGCCCACGTGCGGAACCTGGTGAGCAGCTCGCGTGATTCCTCGACGAGATCTTCTGTCGTGGCGGGCCCTCGTGCCAACCGGTCGAGCAACAACAACGCGGCGACTTTCGCGTTGTTGTCGTCGTCCGGGAACCTCGTGTCCGTGGCGATGGCGTCGGTGTCCACCACCACGTACCCCTCTTTGCGCTCTTCCAGCGTGCAGCCGGCGAGCGTGATGCCCGTCTGGACGACCTTGCGCCCGGCCGGCGAACTGAGGAACGCAAGTTGCGTCACGCTCAGGTCGTCCTTGTAGACCACCGGGTCGTCGATGAGCCTGCGCATCACCGAGTGCCGTTGCCACAGGCTGCGGTGCGCGGTGTCGTAGCGGGTCTCGGTGGTGAGCGCCTCGACCGTGTCCACAGTGGAGGGCGGCACCGGCGCGGCCAGCAGCCGCGTGATCAGCGTCGGATCGGCGTGGACCTGCTCGTTCAGCTCCACCACACCGTGCTCTTCGAGGAACGACAGAACGTCGTTGAGCGCGTTGCGGTCACTGCGCCGTGCCGAGTCGAAGTCAGGAAGACGCGCCGTCAGGTCGTCGAGCGTCGTCGTCGGTGTGGTCAGCAACTCCGCACACACCAGACACAGGAGGATGTACCTCCTGCGATCGAACGCCGGACGAGTGCGATCAGGCCGTGACGTCGTTTTGAACAACCGCGCGTATCCGGCCCGTGGCTCCACCACGACCCGCCAGCCGCAGTAGTAGTCGAACCACTTCGTGATCGGTTCGCGCCGTCTTCTGATGACGTCGAACCCGTCGTGATCCTGCCGTGCGGTCAGCAACGGCCGTGCGAGCAACAGCCGCACACCACGCGCGACCTCCTCGCTCTCCAACCGTGCGAGCTGGTTCCCCGTGCGGCTCATCGGCTCTGCACGTCGATCACGTAGTCAGGCCCGCTCAAGGTGCCCTTCTGGGTGGTCATGGTCGCCCAGCCGCGGGCGTTGCGGAGGTTGATCTGCATCCGCCCGTCACTGGTGCCGGCCGTGCGCGTGCCGGTGCTGTCCGGATCGCTGCCGAGCGCCCGCCCCACCAGGTCGATGAGCCGGTGGAACGTGTCGTGGTCGAGGTTCGTGAGCGTGGAGATCCGAATCGCGCCGTCCGTCTGGATCAGCGACCAGGCGTGCTCCAGCTCCGCACGCTCTCTCTCCGCCTGCTCCCGCCGGTTCCGCCGCACCTCCTCGACGTCGCGAACCTTCCCGGTGGCCCCGATGTGCTCCTGCTTACCGGTGGCTCGCAACTGCGGCGACACGGGCACCGGCGGCGTGTTCTCCCAAGCCTCGGCGGTGGGCAACAACTCGCCGTCCGCGTGCGCGAGATGAGCGTGCCGCGACGAGTAGAGCCCGAACGCCGCGTTGAACAACTCGTGCGCCTCGTCCTCGGTCTCGGTCCGCGCGAACCACTCGGCCAACGCCCGGAAGTCGGCAGACGTGTTCGTAGGCTTCTTCCGCTGCTCACTAATGCGATCGAGCACACGCAGCAGCTGCACGATCGCTTTGCGCGACACGTCCTGCAACTCGTCCACGCGCGGAGGGTTGTCCACGAACCACGCTTTGAGGTTCTTCCACCGCTCTTTGCGCTCGTACAACCACGTCTCGTCGTGGAGCACCCCCGCCCCGTTGAGCGCCTTGGCGTGCAACTCCGCAGGATCGAGCTTCTCCACAGCATCGCGAATCCGAGCCTTGCGCCCGTCCAGGTCAGCGATGAAATCCCGCAGGTAGGTGACCGTCGTCCGCTTGACGTCCTGGAACGTGGCGAGGTCGGCCTGCTCGTCTCGCAGCAACCGCTGCAACTCGGCGTTGAACCGCGTAGTCCCGCTGGTGAGCGCGTCGAGGTGCCCTTCGAGCTCCATCAACGCGCTGAACACCCGCCCGTCGCTGAGCGGCTCCGCGAGGTCGTCGAGCCGGCCCGCGATCGCGTCCAGCACAGCCGTCTGCAACGACCCGTTGGTGGCCAGCGACGTGAGCGCGTGCTTGAGCCCTTCGCACGCCGCCTCGCCGAGTTTTGTCAGCCCGTACCGGTGCTGACTCGCGTCGAGCAGCCCCCACTGACGGAGGGCGTTGAGCGACGCCAGCAGGTCGTCGTCCGTCACCTGCTCGGCCCAGCCGACACCCCTGAGCCGTTGCTGCACGTCATCGGCGGTGAGGACGGTCTCCAGGCGCTCGTTCGCCACCCCGAACACGCGCATCACCGCAGTGTGCAGCTCCGCGTGCGGGGCCGTGGTGAAGCGGAACAGGTCCGCGGGCACCCGTGGAAACGTCGTCACCTGTGTCACCGTAGCTTGTCGGAGTAGGGCTTTCGGGTGACAGGGCGGCGCCGATCTCCGCAACGAGATCCCGGTACCGATCAGGCGGACATGGCCCGCAGGTGCTCCTGGGTCTCGGGGTCCTCGGAGTAGACGCACACCCCGCGCATCCCGCGCGTCAGCAGCACCTTGTACGTGTTCCGGATCAGCCGGGCGAAGTGCAGCTCCTCAGCTTTCTTCACGGCGGGGTCGTGGGAGTGCTCGCGACGCGACTCCCAGTGGTCGTCCCGCCAGACGAAGTCCTTCCCGAAGATCACCCCGGCCCAGTCGTACTCGAACCCCTGGGCGGTGTAGATGCAGCCGACCTGGCCGAAGCCGCGTTCGTCGCTGGCCCAGTAGTGCGAGGCGGGCGCGTCGGGGACGCGCTGTTCCGGCTTCGCGTTCCACGGCCGTTCCCAGTCGCCGATGCGCACGTCCGGCACGAGGACCTTCGTGCCTTCCTTCGTCACCGGGTCGCTCCACTTCCAGCAGTACCCGGCGGCGATCCGCGCCGTGCCACCGTCCTTGGCCTGCCGGTCGAGCAGCCACGACTCCATCTCCCGCGGCGACTCCGCGCTGCGCACCACGAACTCGTCATCGGTTCGGGTGACCAGCGACGACCACGGCGCGGGCGTGCCCTTGACGCCGATGAGCCTTGTGACCCACGCGTCGAAGAACTCGGAGCCGCCACAACGGAACTGGCCGCCGAGCCGGACGACCTGGACGTCACAGCCGGCCGCCTCCGCCGCGGCTTCGATCTCCACCTGCGACCCCATCTCGCCGGGACGCACGGTCTGGTGCTCGTCGAGCAGGAACACCGGCACCCTGGCGGCGTCGAGCAGCTCCTCGATCTGCCGGCGCGCCTTCTCCCGCACCGCCTTCGGGGTGTAGCGCTTGACGCTGGTCTCGCGGATGCGGTGCGCCTCGTCGCAGATGAGCACGTCGAGCCCGAACCGCTCGACGTCGATGAAGTCGTTGAAGAACTTGAACATCGTCTGCACGCGGCGGTTGCGACGTCCCGCGTGCTTGCGCATGGTGTTCGTGAACGAGCTGGAACCCGTCGCGTGCAGCGCGGTCCGTCCCTGACGAGCGAGTTCGCCGAGCAGACTCAGGGCGATGACGCTCTTGCCGGAACCAGGGCCGCCGAGCACGATCACCGCGGTCTGCTTGCGTGACGCACGGGCCTTCTCCACGGCCTTGGTGACCAGGCGGTAAGCGACCTGCTGCTCGTCCAGGAGCACGAACTGCTCGCGTTCCTGGAGCTCCTTGGCCGCTGCGGTCAGCAACGGCTTGGACGGGGCGTGGCGCATGCCGAGGAACTCGTCGGCGGCCTGGCGAGCACCGTCCCTGGTCGCGGCGTCCTCGTTCAGCACGGAGCGGAGCCGGTCGGTCAGCCTGCTCTTGCTGTCCAGCGTGTACAGATCGCCGAACTCGTCGACCGCGTACTCCGAGATCCGCCAGACGCCGGCCTCGCGGGCGTTGTGCAGGTAGGCGACGCCGTGCAGAGAACCCGGCTGCTCGGCGAGGGCCGGCGTCGAGTCGACCAGGTACTCGCAGTAGCGCCGCACCTGCTCGACCGGGTGCAGCACCGGCTGGGAGTAGTGGTCGATCTTCACCAGATCGTCGCCGTACGGCTCCGCCTTCGACCACTGCTTGAGCTCGACCAGCACGTACGAAGCCCTGCCGTGCGCCGGGTTCCGGCCGCAGAGCACCACGTCCACGCGTTTGGGGCTGTGCGGCAGCTTGTGCTCGAGCAGGACCTCGACGTGACCGAGACCCGCGTCGACCAGGTCGCCGAGGAACGCGGGCAGGCTGTTCTGCCACGACCGCACCTCGCCGTCGCTCACCCCGGCCTCGAACTGGATGCGCGCCTGGTCCTCGAGCAGCTTGTGCAGCCGGTTCTCCAGCGCGTCGGCGAGCAGCGCTTCGGCACTCTTGCGGACGAGAGCCACGGACGGTCCCCCCAATGGGCATGCGTGATCCACACACGGGTGGAGGCAGCGACGGAATCGGACGAAACCGGTGCCTGGCGGGCCGCGATCCCGAGGCTAACTGATCAAGTGGCGCTCGGGCCGACCATCGCCCGAAGGTGCTCCTGCGTCCGCTGGTCGACCGAGAACATGGTCACTCCGCGCAGTCCTCTGGTCAGCAGGACGCGGTAGGCGTTGCGCACGAGTTCGGGGAACAGAGCCGGGATCTCCTTGGCCTTCTTGTCGTGGGACTCGCGCAACTGCGCCACCCACCTGCCGTCCCGCCACACGAGGTCCTTGCCGAAGATCACCGCTGCCCAGTCGTACTCGAACCCCTGGGCGGTGTAGACACAGCCGACCTGCTGGCGCAGGCCGTCGTCAGTGGCCCAGTAGACGTGCTTGGGACCATCCGGCTGACGCTCGCGGAAGTTCCACCAGCGTTTCCAGTCGTCGATCACGATCTCGGGATTTTCCAGGTCTCGCCGGGACTCCCAGGGCCAGCAGAACCCCGCGGTGATGCGTGCTCTCTGATCTGGACCCTTGCGGTCCCGCATCCAGTTCTCCATGTCGCGCGGAGACTCACCCACGTGCACCTGGAACCCGCTGGGGGAGTTGACCTCGGACCAGACCAGGGGAGGTTCGTCGACGATCCCGAGCAGACGGTCCACCCAGCCGTCGAACGCCTCACAGCCTCCGTAACGGAACTGCCCGCGCAGGTTGATCACCTCGACCCGGCAGCCGAGCTGCTCGGCGACCCTCCTGATCTCCGTCACCGAACCGACCTCGTCCGCGCGGACGCGCTGGTTCTCGTCGAGCAGGAACACGGGCACCCGCGCCGCGTTGATCACCTCGGCGATCTGCGGCCGGTCGTCGTTCTGGCCGCGTGAGCCGGAACGGGTGCTGGACCGGCGCAACCGCTGGGCCTCGTCGCTGACGATGATGTCGATCCTGCGGCCATTCAGGGTCTGGAAGTTGTTGTTGTACTTGAACATCGCCCGCACACCGTTGTCGTTGCCCGGGTCCAGGTCGCGGCGCAGCGTCTCCGTGAACGACTGGGAGCCGGTCGAGTGGTAGCCCCTCAGGTCGAGCGCCTCGAACTGACCCACGAGGCTCAGCGCGATCGCGCTCTTGCCCGAACCCGGTCCTCCGACCACGACCACGACGGTCTTCCGCACGTGCTCGTCCGCCCCGACCAGGGCGTTCTCGACGCGTCGGTAGGCGGTCAGCTGCTGGTCCACGAGCGGGAACAGCCTGCGGTTGACCACCGCCTCCTTGGCGATCTCGATGAACTTCGCGGAAGGCCGCACCGGGAACGCGAGGAACCGGTTGGCGACGCCTTCGTTGTCCTCGTGCGAGCGGCGTGCGTCGATGAGCTCGGCCAGTCGTCGTTCGAAGTCCGACAGGTCCTCGCGGGTGTACAGCTCGCCCCAGTGGTCCTGTCCGCGGTCCAGCAACAGTTCGACGTGCGACCGCTTCGCGTTGTGCAGGAAGGCGAGTCCGCTGACGAGCTTCTCCTCCTCCGCGATCAACGGGATGGAGTGCCGGACGTAGCGGCAGTAGCCCTGGATCTGGTCCACGGGATGTGAGCGGAGCTTGTCCTTCGCGGACAGCCGGACGAGCCCTCCCACCACGGAGTGCACGTTCTCCCACTGCTTCAGCTCGACGAACACGTAGGACGGACGACCTGTCACGGGATTGGTACCGCAGACGACAGCGTCGATCCGCAACGACGAACGCGGCAAGGTGTACTCCAGCAACACCTCGCTCTCCCCGAGCCCAGCCGAGACCATCGCCTCCAGCAACGCCCGCGGGCTTTCGCTCCACGACTGGATCTCACCCGACACGTAGCCGAAGCGGTCGAACTGGGCCTTCGTGAGCCGAGAGGTCAGAACGCCCTGCCGTGCCTGCGACAACAGACCAGCGGCCGAGCCTCGAACGAGCGGCACTATCTCCCCCAAGATCACCACGCGTGACAGCCTGATCAGGCTATACCCAAACGAGTGACGTGGGTCTGGTTTCGCGGGGCGTGGAAGGGGAGCGGGTGGTGATCACGATGGGGTGATCCCCGTGGTGGCGTTGATCGACGAACGCCCCGCCTTGCGCCGATCGGCCTAATCTCCCGCCATGCGGACGAGGCTGACCCCCATGCAGCAGGCGGTGGTGGACGCCGGTCGCCCCCTGCCCCAGCTGACCGATCCGCTGGAGGTCGAGCTTCAGGTCAGCGCGTTCGCGGGCCCCTTCGCCGACAACGAAGAACTCTGGGAAGTGGTCGTGAGGCACCTGGACGAGGTGCCGAGCAGGCGCAGCGCCGCGCTCCTCACCGCGCTCGGCCATCTCCTTCCCGGGCGGTCCGGGAGCTGGGCCAAGGAGGCGGCTGCTCATCAGCCCGGGCCGCAGTGGGATCTGGGAGCGCTTTCATTCGGGGAGTGCTGGATCGGGGACCGGTCGATCGACGCGGGATATTTGGCACTGCTGTGCAGTTATGCGTACGGGGATGTGCCTCATGCGATGGTTTTCATGATCGACGAAATCAGCGGGAGCTTGACTCGGCACGCCTTTCTCACGCGGCAGGTCGAGGAGGCGCTCGCCAGGTTGCGGGATGAGATGCGGTTGGAGTTGATCACTCCGGTGGCTGCTCACTGGCTGCTCAGCCGCAGTTATGACCGGTTTGAGCGGCGGCCTGGGCTCGGGGTGAGTCTGGATGTGCACCAGACTCGGTTGGTGGCGCGCAGGCGTATTGCGTTGGCGATGAATTGACGTGGGTGTGCGCATCGCAACGTGGTGATTCAGTCGACTGTGCAGATTGTCTGTAGCTCGATCGTGGGTGGGCTATTACTGTCCGGGTTGTCGATCACAGGGCGGAGGGATGGTTGTGGCCGCTCTTCTCGGGCGTGATGATCAGGCCCTCAGCCGGGTGCCGGATCAGGCGCGGCACGGGTGGTTGTCCGTTGCCACGCAGCGGTTCGGGCAGACGACGGCGCTCAGCCAGTTGCTGTTGGGGGCGACGCTCGGGTTCGGGATGTCGTTCTGGGACGCGGTGCTGGCGTTGACGATCGGGGCGGTGCTGCTCAGCGTCGTCGCGGTCGGTGTGGGGGTCGTCGGGCAGCGGGAAGGGCTTTCCACCGCGCTGCTCAGTCGGTGGACCGGTTTTGGGCACGCCGGGTCGGCGGTGCTGGGGTTGATCATCGCCCTGTCGTGCACCGGGTGGTTCGGGGTGCAGACCGGGCTGGCCGGGGCCGCACTTGCCGGCACGGCCGGGGTGTTGCCGGCGCCGGTGTGGGCGTTGGCGTTCGGGATCCTGGTCACGGTCATCGCGGCCTACGGGTTTCGGTGGATGGCGTGGACCTCGTACGTGGCGGTGCCCGCGTTCCTGGCGTTGCTGGGGTGGGTGTTGCTCGTCCACGTGGACGATGTCGGTGCCGCGGTCGGTCGGAGTCAGGTCAACTCGATCGGGATGTTGACCGCCATCACGTTGGTGACCGGCAGCTTCATCGTCGGGGCGGCGATCGCGCCGGACATGACGCGCTTTCACCGCAACGGGTGGGACGTCGTCAAGCAGACGGTTCTCGGGATCACGGCCGGCGAGTGGGTCATCAGCCTGGTCGGGGTGTTGCTGGCGCGGGGGCTCGGCACCACGGACGTCCTGGGGGTGGTGACCGGGACCGGTGGGTGGATCGGGGCGCTGATCGTCGTCACGGCGGTGCTGAAGATCAACGACTGGAACCTCTACTCGGCCTCGCTCGGGCTCGTGAACTTCGTCGACGCCGTGTTCCGCCTCCGGATCAGCCGCGCGCAGGTGACGGTCATGGTCGGGTGCGCGGGGAGTTTCCTCGCGGCGGCCGGGATCGTGCAGCAGTTCAGCCACTTCCTGGTGTTGCTCGGGGTGGTGTTCCCGCCGGTCGCGGGGATCATGATGGCCGAGTACCACGTGGTGCGGCGGTGGCGGAACGAGATCATCTCGACGCGCCCGCACGTGCCCCGGTCGGCGCCCTCGTGGGTGCCCGCGACGGTGGTCATCTGGCCCGCCTCGGCGATCCTCGGCGAGGTGCTGCCGTTCGGGCAGTCCAGTCTGAACTCGCTCGTGCTCGCGTTCGGCCTGTACGTGACGGCGGGGCGGCTCGACCTGTTGCAGATGCGGACGCGCCGGGCCACCACCCGCAAGATCGGCGAAGCGAAGGCTGCCTGACGTGCACATCGGGATCGACGTCGGCGGCACCAACACCGATGCCGTGCTGGTGCGGGGGCGCACGGTGCTGGCCTCGTGCAAGGCGACGACGACCGCCGACGTGACGGGCGGGATCGTCGCGGCGGTCAGCGGGCTGCGGCACGCGTTCGAACCGCGGCAGATCACCGCCGTCATGATCGGCACCACGCACTTCGTCAACGCCGTCGTCGAGGGCCGCGACCTCGCTCGCACGGCCGCCGTCCGGCTCGGACTCCCCGCCACCACGGCACTTCCGCCGTTCGTCGACTGGCCGGCACGGCTGCGGCAGGCGATCGGCGGGCACGCGTACCTCTGCCACGGCGGCCACGAGTACGACGGCCGGGTCATCTCACCGCTCCAAGAGGACGAACTCGAGGCGGTGGCCGAGGACCTCGCCGCCAAGAACGTCGAGTCCGTCGCCATCTCGTCGGTGTTCTCCTTGGTCAGCAACGAGTTCGAGCGCCGGGCCGCGGAGATCCTCACCGCGCGCGTGCCGGGACTGCTGGTCAGCTTCAGCCACGAGATCGGGCGGCTCGGCCTGCTGGAGCGGGAGAACGCGACGATCATCAACGCCGCCCTGCGCGTGCTGGCCGGGCAGATCGCGGACGGCCTCGCGGACTCCCTCAAGGCCCAGGGCGTCGAGGCCCCGCTCTACCTCAGCCAGAACGACGGCACGCTGATGGACCTCGACCACGCGCGCCGCCACCCGGTCGCCACGTTCGCGTCCGGGCCGACGAACTCCATGCGCGGCGGCGCCTTCCTGGCCGGCACGGACGACTGCGCGGTGATCGACGTCGGCGGCACCACGACGGACATCGGCGTGCTGCACCGCGGTTTCCCGCGCGAGGCGTCGTCCGAGGTGCTGATCAACGGCGTGCGCACCAACTTCCGGATGCCCGACGTGCTGTCGGTGGGCATCGGCGGCGGCAGCGTGATCAGGGAAGACCGGATCGGCCCGGACAGCGTCGGCTACCGGCTGACGGACGAAGCCCTGGTCTTCGGCGGCGACACGCTCACCGCCACCGACGTCGTGGTCGCCGCGGGCCACGCCGACATCGGGGACCGCGAACGGACCCGCCACCTCGACCGCACGTTCGTCCACGACACGCTCGACCGGATCCAGGACCAGATCGCTCACCGGCTCGACCGCCTGCGCACGAGTCCCGAACCGTTGCCGGTCGTGCTGGTCGGGGGCGGCAGCGCGCTCGTCCAACGGCTTGACGGCGCCAGCGAGATCGTCCGCCCGGAACATCACGCCTTCGCGGGCGCCATCGGGGCCGCGATCGCCCAGGTCGGCGGCGAGGTCGACCGGGTGTTCACGATGGCGCCGGGCACCAGGGACGAGGTGCTCGACGGGGCCAGGCAGGAGGCCGTCGACCGGGCTGTCGCCGCAGGTGCGAGGGCGGGCAGCGTGCGGATCGTCGACGTCGAGGAGATCCCGCTCGCCTACCTCCCGGGAAACGCGAGCCGGGTGCGGGCGCGTGCGGTGGGTGATCTGCTGCCCGGCCACTAGACCCGGTCCTGCAAGTCTGTCGGGCGCCAGTGGCGGCCGAGGGAGCCGGAGGCGGCACCGCCACGACGCCCGAATACCTCCGGTATGAGGGCATCGCGGCGGCACCGCCTCCGGCTCGCTCACCCGCGCCTGCCACCTGACAGACTTGCAGGACAGGGCCTAGTGTCTCGCCCATGCACCTGCTCGGGCCCGACGAGGTGGACCAGCTCGCCCTCGGCGTGGTCGTGCTCGGCAGCGGGGGCGGGGGTGGCGAGCACGAGACCCACGCGTTCGCCGCGATGCTGCGGCACGAGATCCGGCAGAGCGGCCCGATCACGGTCCTCACGGCAGAAGAAGCCGACCTCGACGGCCACGGCATCCGGGTGGGCCTGATCGGCGCGCCGACCGTGATGATCGAGAAGCTGCCCAGCGGCCGGGAGGCCGAAGAGGCGCTGAAGGCGTTGCAGGCGCACGACTCCACGCCCGTCACGGCCGTCATCGGGTGGGAGATCGGCGGGTGCAACGGCCTGTTGCCGCTGATCCTGGCCGCCCGGCTGGGCCTGCCCTACGTCGACGTGGACGGCATGGGGAGAGCGTTCCCACGCATCGACCAGACGACGTACGCGGCGGCCGGCCTGCCCACGACCCCGCTCGCCATCACCGAACCCGGCGGCAACCGCGCGGTGCTGGACGCGACCGGCATCGAGAAGCTCGCCCGCACCGTCATGGTCGACTTCGGCGGCTGGGCGATGATGGTCGCGAAGCCGCTCAAGCTCGCGGACGCCATCAGCGCGGGCATCACGGGCTCGCTCGCGAGAGCGCTCTCGCTCGGGGATATCTGGGCGCGCAAGGAGCTCTCCGTCGAGGAACGGGCCCGGAAATCCGGCGGTTTTCTCCTCGTTCGAGGCAAAGTCGTCGAGGTCTGGCGTGAATCTGTCGGCGACTTTCCGCGCGGAACGGTGGCGCTGCGCCGCCTGGACGCCGACGATGCGTACGTGCGCCTGGAGATGCAGGGTGAGTACCTCGTCGCGCTCGCGGACGGCGAACCGCTGGTCACGACGCCTGATCTGCTGTGCTGCCTGGACGCGGAGACCGGTCAGCCGCTGACCACCGAACGGCTCGGGTTCGGCGCGGTGATCGACGTGGTAGCGCTCCCATCGCCACCCGAATGGGTACCGGAGGAGATGCGGTCCAGGGTGGACCCGAGGGCGTTCGGCTACGACCTCGGCTACGTGCCGTTCCGGGGCGCCGAGTGATCGAGGACGCCGGCTCCCTCACCGTCAGGGACCTGCTGGAGATCGGCGTGCTCGGCGAGACGGAGCTGCTCGCGGGCGCACGCGGGGTCGACACCGAGGTCGGCGACGTGCGGCTGGCGGCGGACCTCACGGCCGTCGAGGCGTGCGCGGCGGGCGACCTGGTGATCCTCACCGGGCACCAGCCGTACCTGGTCGAGGTGGCGCTGCGCCGGGCCTACAGCGCGGATGTCCGCGCGGTCGTGCTGTGCAAGCCGACGACCGGCGCCTACCAGCCGCCCTCTGCCGCCACGACCTCGTTCGCGAACCGCCTCGGCGTGCCGTTGCTGGAGATCACCGCCGACGACCCGTTGCTGGTCGCGGACGCCCTCCGCACGGCCGTGCGGCGCCCGGAGCTGAGCGCGGCGAGGCTGCTCAACGCCGTCACCGCACGCCTGGGCCGCAGCCGGACCGACCCGCGTTCGGTGATCACGATCCTGACCGGCGAACTGCACGTCAGCTGCGCGGTGATCAGCGCGGACGGCACGGCGATCGAGGGCGTCTCCCCGCCCGGCCTGCCGCCGGACCTGCTCGCGGGCTCCGTCGCCGCCACCGCCGAGATCGAGGAGGGCTTCGCCGTCGCGGTGCCGGTGGAGACCGACCGGACCGGGCACGTGCACCTGTGGCTCGTCTCGCACGGCCGCGGCCGCAACAAGCGCTGGGCCGAGACGGTGCTGCAGATCAGCCAGGTCGCGTCGTGGGCGCTCGGGAGCTGGGTCGCCGCCGAACGCCTCGAAGCCGAACGCCAGGCCCGGTCGCGCGGCTCGTTGCTGGCGGAACTCCTCGCCTGCGGCGACGACGTGCCGCCGCAGCTCGTGCAGCAGGCCGTGCTGGCGGGTTGGCGCCTCGACGGCTGGCACACCGGCATCTACGCGGTGCCCGCCACGCCCGGCCAGCTCGACACCGAACGGCTGCGCGTCGAACTCTCCCGGCGCGGCCTGCACGGCCAGCTGGTCGAGGGCGCGGAGGGCTGGAGCTTCTGGCTCACCAACGACTCCGAACCGCCGCAGTCGCAACACCGCGAGCTGACCACGAGGATCGCCCAGGCGCTCGGCTGCTGCCCGCTCGTCGCCGGCATCGGCCGCCCGCACCCCGGCGTCTCCGGCGTGGGCAAAACCCTCGCCGAGGCCCGCGAGGCCGCCGCGATGACCGGCACGGCCAAGGTCGTGCACATCGACGAACTGGGCGTGCGGCGGCTGCTGTCGATGGCGGCCGAGACGCCTGCGCTGGTCGAGCAGGCGACGCGGCTGCTGGAACCGCTGGCGGGTGTCGAGGACGGGCAGCTGCTCCGCACCCTCGCGATCTACCTGGACGAGGAGTCCGTGACGTCCTCGGCGGCGGTGCGGCTCAAGGTCCACCGCAACACCGTGGCGCAGCGGATCAACCGGGCCGAGCAGTTGCTCGGCGTCAGCCTGCTGAACCCGGACGAACGCCTCGCCGTGCACCTCGCGTGCCGGGCGGTGCGCGCCGGCGACGAGTGATCAGGTCGGCACGAACGCGGGCAGCACGGCGTCCACCTCGAACCCGCCGTCGTCGGTCGGACCGGCCGTGAGGGTGCCGCCGACCATCTCGACGCGGCCGCGCAGGCCCAGCAGGCCGGAGCCGGTGCCGGGCAGCGCGAGGCCGGGCGCGGTGGACGGCCGGGTGTTGCGGATGACCGCGCGGACCGTGCTCGGTCCACTGTGGATCGTGATCTCCGTGTGCGCACCCGGTGCGTGCTTGTGCACGTTCGTCAGGGACTCCTGGACGACCCGGTACATCGTGCGGCGCACGGCGGGGGAGATGGTGTCGGCGTCGCCGTGCTCGGTCAGCGTCACCTCCAGCGCGGAGTCGGCGACGAGCCGGGACAACCGGTCCGGCAGCACGTCCGGGATCCGCGTGGTCTGGCCCGACCGCAGCACGCCGACCAGGTCGCGCATCTCGGCCAACGCCTGGCAGCCCGCCGTGCGCAACTCCTCGGCGGCGGTGCGCGTGCCGTCGTTCTGCGCGGCGATCCGCAACGCCCCGGCGTGCAGGATCATCAGGTTCAGCCGGTGCGTCACGACGTCGTGCATCTCGCCGGCGAGCCTCGTGCGCTGGTCCGCGCGGACCCGCTCGGTCAGCAACTCCCGTTCCCGTTCGGCGAGCGCCTGCCCGAGGCTGCGCCGCGTGCCGAGGTAGAGGCCGAGGAGCCCGGCGATCACGATCAGGCCGGGCCCGGCGAGGTGCGGCACCACCCACGCCCCGGCGCCGATCGCCCACGTCACGGGGTGCGCGAACACGAGCCAGCGGTACCTCGGCGCGTGCGCGGCGACCGAGTACGCCGACACCAGCGAGGCGTAGGTCGGGGTGAGCAACGAGAGGAACGCGATCACCAGGCTCGACTCGACGGGACGCGTGCGCCGCCACCACAGCGCCGCCGCCGACAGCAGGTGGATCGCCACGTAGAAGGAGAGCGACGCGACCACGAGCCGCGACGGCAGGTCCAGGGTGAACTCGCGCGAGATCCCCAGCGCTGCCACGAGCAGCGCCGGCGCCACATCGGCGGCTCGCCTCACGCGGCTGACGATACTGGCGGTTTTGTGCCTTGGATCACCTACTGGAGCAGGGGGATGTCCCTACTTTCGCAGGTGGCGACGCCCGGCCATTCCGCCTGCCGGACGCGCACGTCCGTTGGCTGCAACTAGTCCTTTCGGAACAGCGCTGTCCACAGGAAGTCCTTGCCGAACCGCGGCGAGTCGGCGGGCTCCTCCGTCATGCGGCGCAGCTCGACCTCGGCGAGGTCCTGGAAGATCCACCGCAGCTCGTCCGGCGTGTAGCCGACGCCGCCGGCGAGCCCTGCCCG
This sequence comes from Lentzea sp. JNUCC 0626, assembly GCF_043632865.1. Taxonomy (NCBI): domain Bacteria; kingdom Bacillati; phylum Actinomycetota; class Actinomycetes; order Pseudonocardiales; family Pseudonocardiaceae; genus Lentzea; species Lentzea sp. JNUCC 0626. Next base: position 5,745,798 of record NZ_CP171635.1, on the reverse strand, counting down.
GTACAGGTCGGCGTCCGGGACGGCGGTGCCCTCCTCGGCCGTGAAGCAGGTGAGGGCGAAGTGGCCGCCGGGGACCAGCGCGCGGTCGAGCAGGGCGAGGTAGCCGACGCGGCGGTGCGGTGGCAGGTGGTGGAAGCAGCCGGAGTCGTAGATCAGGTCGTACGAGCCCTCGGTCGTGAACGCGTCGCCGTGCCGGAAGTCGATGTCGAGGCCCTCGGCACGTTCGCGCGCCCACGTGATCGCGGTGGTCGAGATGTCCACGGCGTCGACCTGGAAACCGTTGCGCGCCAGGAAGAGCGCGTTGCGGCCGGGGCCGCAGCCGACGTCGAGCGCGCGGCCGGGTTTGACCACGCCGCTCTCCACGTGCGCGACCAGGTTCTCGTCCGGTTTGGCGACGAAGAACGGCACCTCGCGGGTGCGGTCCGCGTAGAAGCGGTCCCACCAGTCGCCGGGCTGCGCGGGCAGCAGATCGTCGAGCAAAGCCATCACGTCGTCGATCGTGCGCACGTGTCGATTCACGGCAAACCCCCAGGTAGATATGGGTGTCAGTCTATCAAGGTGGCGGCCTCGTACAGCGTATGGCAACATGGGTTAGGTTATTGGGGGTGGTAACTCGTGTCAGCTCAGTTGACGATCAGGAAGGTCACCAGGAACTACGCGTTCAAGCGCGTGCTCGACGCCGTCTCGCTCACGGTCAGGCCCGGCGAGAAGCTCGGCGTGGTCGGTGAGAACGGCTCCGGCAAGTCGACGCTGCTGCGGATCATCGCCGGGCAGGACGTGCCGGACGACGGTGAGATCAGCGTGGTGGCGCAGGGCGTCGGCTACCTCGGGCAGGTGCTCGACCTGCCCGAGGACGCGACCGTCGGCGACGCGATCGACGCCGCACTGGTCGAGATCCGGTTGCTGGAACAGCAGATCGCGGTCGCGGCCGAAGAAGAGAGGCTGGACGAACTCGGTGAGCTGCTCACGGCGTTCGAACTGCGCGACGGCTACGCGGCCGACGCGCGGGTCGAGGCCGCGATGTCCGTGCTGGGCCTCGGGGAACTCGGCCGCGACCGCACGCTCGGCACCTTGTCGGGCGGCGAGAAGGCCAGGTTGGCGCTCGCGGGTGTGGTGAGCGCCGAACCCGAGTTGTTGCTGCTCGACGAACCCACCAACCACCTCGACGACGAGGCGCTCGCGTGGCTGGAGAACCGGCTGCGCAAACACACGGGCACGCTCGTCGTGGTGACGCACGACCGGCTGCTGCTGGAACGCGTCACCACCGCGATCGTCGAGGTGGAGAACCGCACGATCACCCGGTACGGCAACGGGTACGCGGGGTACGTCGCCGGGAAGCGGGCGGCGCGGCAGCGGTGGGAGCAGGCGTACGCGGAGTGGGTCGGCGAGATCGGGCACTGGACCGAATGGCGTGGCACGACAGCACATCGCGTCGCGCCGGGGCGTCCGATCCCCGACCACAACAAGTGCAAGTACAACGGCGACGGGCGGCGCGTGCAGGCGTCCATCAGGACGCGGGTGCGCAGCGCGTCCGAACGGCTGGAGCGGCTGCGTGCCGATCCGGTGCCGAAGCCGCCGGAACCGTTGCGCCTCAACGCTCCGCTCGACGCGGCGATCAGCGAGGGTGTGGTGGTGGCGTTCGGTGAGCTGAAAGTCGAGGCAGGGCAACGGGTTCTGGTGACAGGACCGAACGGGTCGGGCAAGTCGACGCTGCTCAGGGCGCTGGCCGGGGCAGCGGTCGGTGCCGTCGGGTACCTGCCGCAGGAAACCGTTGTGCACGAACCGAAGCAGCCGCTGCTCAAGGCGTTCGGTGGCAGCGCGGAGCGGCTCGAATCGCTGGGCTTGTTCCACCGCAACGACTTCGCAACACCCGTGGGTGCGTTGTCGGTCGGGCAACGGCGGAGGCTGGCGCTCGCGCGGTTGCTGAACCAGGAGTCTGACGTGTTGTTGCTGGACGAGCCGACGAACCACCTGTCGCTCGCCCTGGTCGAGGAACTGGAGGCGGCGCTCGCCGACTACCCCGGCGCGGTCGTCGTGGCGTCGCACGATCGGCTGCTGCGCCAACGCTGGCAGGGGGAGGAGTTCAGAACGGCTCGTAGCAGTCGTACGTCTCGATGGAGCTGATGAGCCCGTCGCGCGTGTCCACGAACTGGGCGATGTGCGCGACGAGCTCGCGGCCGTCCCGCAGCACCCCGGTCCAGGTCAGCCGCAGGATCGCGGTGCTGCCCGCCGTCAACGCCGAGTGCACGTCGTACTTCTGGCTCGCCAGCAGCCCGGCGCCCTTCTTGGAGTTGGCGAGCATCTCCTCCAACGGCGAGCGCGCGCCGTGCGGCTTGATCAGGTTCGGGCGCTCGACGGTCACCGCGTCGGCGGTGAAGTGGCGGCGCAGCGCGGAGCCGGATTCCCCGGCTTCGAGCGCGCGGTGCAACGAGGTGGCGAGGTCGACTGGATTCATATTCACAACCATAGTTGTACAACCTTGGTTGTCAATGTCAGGATGCAGGCTGTGGACCTGATGGGCATCGATATCGCCACCCTCGCGTACCTCGCGGGCAGCTCCGCGAACGACGAGATCATCAAGCGGCTGCACGAGATCGGGCACAAGGGCGTGCGGATGTCGCACGGCTACGTGATCCAGCACCTCGTCGACGAGGAGCCGAAGGTGGGCGAACTCGGCGACCTGCTCGGCGTCACGCAGCAGGCCGCCTCGAAGCAGTTGCTGGAGCTCGAACGCCTCGGGTACGTGCGGCGCGTGCCGGACCGCGCGGACGCCCGGATCCGGCGCGCCCAGCTGACCGACAAGGGCCGGCGGCTGGTCGACGACAGCCGCCGGCTCCGGCGCGAACTGGACGTGCACGGTGACGAGGAGACCAAACGCGCGCTGGTGCGGCTCCTGGTCGCGACCGGCGGCGCCGAGAAGGTGTTGAAGCGCCGGGTCGTGGAAGCCGACTAGGGCTTGAAGACCGGCTGGATCCAGTAGTTGCTGCCGAACCACGTGTCGGTGGGGAAGCCGCCGGTGTAGCTGTACACCCCGGCGTTCGGTGGGATCTTGAACGGCGTCTGCACGATGTTGCCGGTGAAGTAGTTCTCCGTCGCCCGGTAACCGCCGGCGGGTGTGTAGTACGAGACGACGTACTCGGTGCCCGCGGTCACGGGAACCGGTGTGCTGAAGGTGATCCGCTGGCTGTAGGCGGCGCCGGGGGCCTCCTGCTCGGCCAGCAGTGTGCCGTCCGCCCAGATTCGCGCGGTGACGGGGCCGGTGTAGTTGCCGCGCCTGATGATCAGGGCCGTCACGGAGCCGGGGCGGTCGAAGGCGACGCGCATGCCGAGTTCGACGGCCTGCTCGTCCGGGTCGTTGATGGTGGGGCTGTGCGTGTCGTTCAGGTAGAGAGAGGTCTCGTACTGCAACGGCGGGACGGTCGTGCCGCCGACGTAGATCGTGCGGGACACGGTGACGGGGCCGGTGGTGGTCGCGGTCTTGGCGCGGGCGTGGATCGTCAGCGGGCCGGGGACGGACGGCCAGAGCAGGACGGACCAGCGTTCGCCGGTGGCGTCGACGGGCGTCCAGTTGGTCTGGTGGTCGGTCGAGAACTCGACCTCGGTGATGCCGCCGGACTCGCCGTTGACGGCGCCGCCGATCACGAGCAGCGGCTCGTTCAACGGGACCGAGGCCTGCTCGGTCGGAGCCCAGATCATCGCCATCGGGCCGGCGGCCGCGAGGGCGGGGACGTTGGGAGAGACCAGGAAGAGTGCCAGCAGCAGTACTGCTAATCGTCTCATGTACGGCAGATCGTCCCCTGCGGAGACGCAGTTACGGTGATCGGCTGTTCGGCCTGAACTCGATCGGCTGACAGTCGTACCCTGCTCCGCCGGATGTCGTTGACGAGTACATGACCTGTGACAACGAAGTCCCGGTCCCCGAGACGCGGGTCCCGGTTCGTCGTCGGCAGTTCCTCACGTTCCTGGTCGCCGCGCCGGTGCTCACCGTCGCGGTTCCCGGTACGGCCGAGGCCGTCATCCCGACGCTGCCGCAACCGGCCGAGATCCTGGATCTCGGCGATGTTCTGATCCTGGCCGGTACTCCGACGGCGGGCGCGCTCGCGGTGCTCAGCGTCGGTGAGGACGGCGTCGTGACCCTCGACCTGCCCCGTGCGGAGGTCGGCCAGGGCATCACCACGGCGTGCGCGATGCTCGTCGCCGAGGAACTCGACCTGTCGCTGGGCAAGGTGCGCGTGACGCTGGCCGACGCGCGGCCCGAGTTGCTGATGAACCAGCTCACCGGTGGTTCCAACACGATGCGGTCGGTCTACGGACCGGTCCGGCAGGCGGCGGCCGCGGCCCGCGCCAGACTGCTCGCGGCGGCGGCGAAGCAGCACGGCGTGGCCGTCGACCGGCTGTCCACCCGCGACGGTGCGGTGATCCTGCCGGACGGGCGGCCGATCCTCTACGGCCTGTTGACGTCGGCGGCCGCGCAGCTCACCGGAGTCTTTGCCGCACAACCGAAACCGGCCTCGGAACACCGGCTCGTCGGCACCCCGCAGTCGCGCATCGACGCCCGCGCGATGGTCACCGGTCAGTTCGAGTACACGCTCGACCAGGACGTGCCCGGCGCCATGCCGACGGTCGTGCGGCGCCCGCCGACGATCAACGGGTCGGTGAAGTCGGTCGACTCGGCGGCCGCCAAGGCGATGCCCGGCGTGCTCGCGATCGGGGTCGTGCCGACCGGGGTCGCGGTGGTCGCCGAGACGTTCGGGCAGGCCATGGCCGCCCGGGACGCGCTGAAGGTCACCTGGAACGCGGGCACGATCGACGCGTTGTCGGACAAGGAGATCCGCGACAAGCTGAAGGCCGCCGCGCTGCCGTTCATCGTGCCGCCGCTGCTGACCCAGCACGTCGACATGGAGTTCGACTTCGCGTTCGTCAGCCACGCGCCGATGGAGACGAACTCGGCGATCGCGGACGTCCGTGAGGACCGGGCGGAGATCTGGGCGGGGCTGAAGTCGCCGATCGTGGCGAAGCAGACCATCGCGGCGGCCATCGGGCTGCCGGAGTCCGCGGTGACCGTGCACGTCATGCAGGGCGGCGGGTCGTTCGGACGCAGGCTGTTCTTCGACGCCGCGATCGAGGCCGCGCAGATCTCGAAAGCCTTGCGGCGCCCGGTGAAGCTGATGTGGGACCGCAAGGACGACATGCGGCACGGCCGGGCCCGCGCGGCGAGTCACCACAAGCTGCGGGCGACGTTCGCGCTCGGCAACGTGCTGACGTTCGAGCACCGCGTGGCGTCTGTGGAGACCGACTTCCGGCACGGCCTCGGCGAGATCCTCACGGCCACCGCCGCGAAGCTGCCGGTCGCGGGCAACCTCTCGTTCGCGCAGACGGTGTTCCTCACGACGTGCAAGGTGCCGTACAACTTCGGCGTCGTCACGTCGTTGCTCAACGAGGTGCCGCTGCGCATGCACACCGGCTCGTGGCGGTCGGTCTACTCGGCGAACACCCGTGGCGCCGAGGAGATCCTGGTCGATCAGCTCGCCGCGAAGCTCGGCAAGGACCCCGTGGCGTTCCGCCGCGAGTTCCTGAAGAGCGCCCGCCAACGCGCCGTGCTCAACAAGGTCGTGGAAGAAGGCCAGTGGGGCAAGACGATGCCTCGCGGTTTCGCCCAGGGCATCGGGTTCCACGACGAGTACAAGTCGTGCACGGCCTGCCTGGTCGAGATCGACGCCCGCGACCCGAAGAACCCGCGCGTGGTCAAGGCGACGATCGCGGTCGACGTCGGCCGTCCGATCAACCCGCGCGGCCTGGAAGCGCAGATGCTCGGCGGGTTGACCGACGCCATCTCCACCACGTTGCGCGCCGGTCTGCACATCGACAAGGGCCTGCCGCTCGAAGGCTCCTTCTCGCAGTTCCACTACGCCCGGCAGAAGGACGCCCCGCTCGACGTTCGCATCCACGTGATGCCGGCGACGGGCGAACCGGGCGGCGCGGGGGAGTTGGGCGTGCCGGCCGCGGTCGGTGCCATCGCCAACGCCTACGCCCGTGCCACGGGTGTGGTGCCGCGCAGCTTCCCGATCAACTTCCCGGTCGACTTCGAGCCGTTCCCGCGCTGAAGGAGCGTCATGCCTGACTACACCATGATCGTCAACGGGAAGCCGGTCACCGTCGAGGCGCCCGCCGACATGGCCCTGCTCTGGGTGCTGCGCGACAAGCTCGGGGTGCGCGGGCCGAAGTTCGGCTGCGGCATCGGTGTCTGCCGCGCCTGCACGTCCCACCTGAACGGCGCGGAGATCCAGCCTTGCGTGACTCCCGTCGCGGAGTGCGCGGGGCAGGAGGTCACCACGATCGAGGGGCTCGCGTCCGGGGACGACCTGCACCCCGTCCAGGAGGCCTGGCTGGAGCAGGACGTCGCGCAGTGCGGGTACTGCCAGCCGGGGCAGATCATGGCCGCGGCCGCGTTGCTCCGGACGAAGAAGCAGATAACGGACGCGGACATCGACAAGATCGCGAACGTCTGCCGGTGCGGGACGTACTTCCGGATCCGGCAGGCGATCAAGAGCGCGGCGGCCAAGATGAGCTAGGCGCACGCAGGACCTAGAGTCAGCGCGGCCGGGAATCCCTTCCGGCGCAGGAGGATTCCCGTGCTCGCGCTGTCCGTTTTGTTGCTGGTGGCCGTTCTGGTGTGTGCGGTCGTCCGGCCGTGGGGCTGGCCTGAGGCCGTTGTGGCAGTGCCCGCCGCGATCCTGGTCGTGGTGGCCGGGATGCTGCCGGTCGAGCACGCCGTGGACGAGGCGGTGCGGCTCGGGCCCGTGATCGGGTTCCTGGCCGCGATCCTCGTGCTCGCCCAGCTCTGCGACGACGAGGGGCTCTTCCACGCCTGCGGCACGTGGATGGCGCGGGCGTCCGGTGGGCGGCCCCGGACGTTGCTCGGCGGGGTGTTCGTCACCGCCTCGGTGACGACGGCGGTGCTGAGTCTGGATGCGACGGTCGTGCTGCTGACGCCCGTCGTGTTCGCCACGGCCGCACAGCTCGGTGTCCGGCCGAAGCCGCACGTCTACGCGTGCACGCACCTGTCCAACAGCGCGTCGCTGCTGCTGCCGGTGTCGAACCTGACGAACCTCCTCGCGTTCGCGTCCAGCGGGTTGAGCTTCACGCGGTTCGCGGCGCTGATGGCGTTGCCGTGGGTGGTGGCGATCGGCGTGGAGTACCTGGTGTTCCGGCGGTTCTTCCGCACGGACCTGGACGCGCCGGTGCACGCGCCGTTGTCGCAGCCCGCGCCCGAACTGCCGGTGTTCGCGCTGACCGTCGTCGGGCTCACGCTGGTCGGGTTCGTGGTCGCGTCGGCCACCGGCGTCGACCCGGCGTGGGCGGCCTGCGCGGGCGCGCTCGTGATGGCGGGCCGGGCGTTGGCGCTGCGCAGGACGACGGTCACCAAGGTGCTGAAGGCGACGTCGTTGCCGTTCCTCGCGTTCGTGCTCGGGCTGGGGATCGTGGTGCGGGCGGTGGTCGACAACGGCCTCGACGACCTGCTGCGGCACGCGATCCCGGACGGCACGGGGCTGCTCGCCCTGCTCGGGGTGGCCGCGGTCGCCGCCGTGCTCGCCAACGTGATCAACAACCTGCCCGCCGTGCTGGTGCTGTTGCCGCTGGTCGCGCCGTTCGGGCCGGGGGTGGTGCTGGCGGTGCTGCTCGGCGTGAACCTCGGGCCGAACCTCACCTACGCGGGCTCGCTCGCGACGTTGCTGTGGCGGCGGATCGTGCACGACCACGACACCGAGGTGAACCTGGGCGAGTTCACGAAGCTCGGTCTGCTCGCCGTGCCTGCCACCCTGGTCGGCGCGGTCGTGGCACTGTGGGCGTCCCTGCAGCTGATCGGAGGATGACCATGACGGTGGTCGTGTGGATCGCCGACGACACCTGGCAGGACTGCGTCGACGCGGCCCGCGGGTACGAGGGCTCGGACTTCCTGTTGCTGCACGTCAGCGACCACGACGTGCCGGGCGCGGCGCACGGGGCGTTCGCCGGGCTGTTCGGACGGTCGTCGCTGGACCCCGGCACGCGGATGGACGACCTCGCCGCCGACCACTCGACGCGCCTGCTGGCGGCCGCCGCCGAACGCCTCGGGGTGCCGTGCGAGACGCGGACGCGGGTCGGTCGGGTGGAGCACGAAGTCGTCGCGGCGGCGGAAGGTGCGTCGTTGCTGGTGCTGTGCCGCGACGGGGACGTGAGCCACGCCGGTCCGCGCAGCCTCGGTCCGGCGACGCGGTTCGTGGTCGACCACGCGACGTGCCCGGTGCTGCTGGTCTGGCCCTCGTAGCTTCGTCAGTGCAAACTTGCGCGCACGCACTTTTCGCGCCTACCCTCTGGGGCATGCGCGCCAAAGGCATTGCGTACGACACGGGTTTCGTGCGCCACGGAGAGAACTCCGTTCCGAAGTTCGACCTCGACGCGGTCCGGGCGGACCTGACCGTGATCAGGGACGACCTGCACTGCACCGCCGTCCACCTCGTCGGTGGTGATTCCGAACGGCTGGAGCGGGCCGCCGAGATCGCGGCGGACCTGGGGCTGGAGGTCTGGTTCTCGCCCTATCCGCTGGAACTGACGCCCGCCGAGATGCTGTCGCTGTTCACCGACTGCGCCGTCCGTGCCGAACGGGTGCGGGCGGCTGGTGCCGAGGTGGTGTTCGTGACGGGCGTCGAGCTCAGCGTCATGAACTCCGGTTTCCTGCCCGGCGACGACGTGCTGGATCGAGTGGGGCAGTTGCTGGGACATCCCGAGCGGATGCGGGAGGCCGGTGAACGGCTGCGCGAGTTCCTGGCGTCGGCCGTGTCCGTTGTGCGGCAGCACTTCGGCGGCAAGGTCACCTACGCCTGCATCCCGTTCGAGAACCCCGACTGGGAGATCTTCGACATCAAGTCGTTCGAGCTGATCCGGTCCGCCGAGGTCGCCGACGTGTACGAGGCGAGCATCAGAAACGTGGTGGCGGAAGGGAAACCCGTCGCGATCACCGGTTTCGGCACGGCGGCGTGGCGTGGGTCGGGAGCTGTCGCGCCGCGCAGCATGGAGATCGTCGAGAACGACGCCTCCGGCCGTGCGGTGCGCGTGCTCGACGGCTACGTCCGCGACGAGGCCGAGCAGGCCGCGTACCTGCGCGAGGTGCTGGAGACGTTCGAGGTGGCGGGCGTCGACGCGGCGTTCGTCTACCTGTTCGCCCTGGCCAGCCACCCGCACCGGCCGGACGACCCGAGCCGCGACCTCGACATGGCAGGCCCTGGCATCGTGAAGGTGTACGACGACGGCACCTGGGAACCGAAGGAGGCCTTCGCCGCCGTGGCCGAGGTCTACGCCCGGATTTAACTCGCTTGGCCGCCTGCTGCCCGCCGGTCACACTCGGGACATCATGAGCAGCAGGTTGCGCGCCATCGCCCACGACACGGTGGCCATCTCGGAGCGAGGCTCCTACTCCACTCCGGCGGGCGAGGTGCGCGTCGTCGTCGCCCCGGCCGTCGCCGGAACTCGCCTGCATCTGCCGGACGAGGTGCTTTCCTTGCCGCCGCAGGTGTCCGCTGTGCGGATCGACGTCACCAACGAGTCCACTTTGGACGCCACCCGCCGTCTCGGCGGCGACGTGGCCGCACTGGTGTTCGCCTCGGCCCGCAGCCCCGGCGGCGGTTTCCTGAACGGCGCGCAGGCGCAGGAGGAGAGCGTCGCCAGGGGATCGGCGCTCTACCTCACGCTGCGCGCGGCCGGCGACTTCTACGCCTTCCACCGCGCCCACGAGGACCTGACCTACAGCGACCGGGTGATCTACTCGCCGCAGGTCCCGGTCTTCAAGGACGACAGGGGAAACCTGCTGCCGGAGCCGTACGCGGTCTCGTTCCTGACGGCCGCGGCGCCGAACCGCACGGCGATCCTGCGCAGCCAGCCGGACCGGATCGAGGGCATCGAGGTCGCGTTGCTGCGGCGGGCCATCCGAGTGCTGCACGTGGCGGCGTCGCACGGGCACCGGCGACTGGTGCTGGGGGCGTGGGGCTGCGGGGTGTTCGGCAACGAGCCCGAGGCGGTGGCGCGGATCTTCGCGCTGGCGTTGCGGGACAACCGCTACTTCGAGCACGTGGTGTTCGCGGTGCTGGACCGCGCGAAGGGGACGCCGACGTTCGCGGCGTTCGAGGCGGCGCTCGCCTGAGCCGCCCCTGAGCCATCGTGGCACCGCCGCTGACCTGCAGTGAGCCAAAATGGTGCCAAGTTGAGCCAGAATTGCTTGCTGGTGGTGCCACCGTGTGCCATAGTGGTGCCATGGATCTGACCCCGTATGTGGCTTCCCTCGGTCGCGAGCTGCTGACCGCCGTCGAAACCGGCGGTGACGAAGCGAACGCGCTGGTCGAGCGGTTGACCGTGACGATGGAGTCGGCGATCCGGCTGGCGCTGCTCGAGGCGTTGTCCGCGGCCGCCGACGAGATCACCGCGGACCTGGCACCGGACTCGGTGCAGGTGCTGCTGCGGGGCCGTGACCCGAAGTTCGTCGTGAACCGCCAGACGCCGACGCCCGCGGCCGCCGCGCCGGAGCCCGCTCCCGCGCCGCCCGCCGAGGACGTCGCGGCCGGGTTCGACGACGGCACCACCGTGCGCATCAACGTCCGGCTGCCCGAGCCGCTCAAGGCCGCCATCGACGAGGCCGCGGCCAAGGAGGGCCGCTCGATCAACGCGTGGCTCGTGCGCGCCGCGTCGGCCCAGCTGAGCCCGAAGCGCGAAACCCTCGCCGACACCATCACGTCCGAGATCACCGGCTCGACGCGTTTCGTCGGCTGGGTCCGCTAACCACAGCCTTTCACCACTTCGCCCCGACCTGCGGGGATGTTCCACCACCACCTTCTGAGGGGACAGCCATGCCTTCTTTCGACACGCCGGAACCGATTTCCGTACTGCTCGACGTCTACGCGGGCCACGTCCAGATCGTCGCGACCGACCGCACCACCACGACGGTCGAGGTGCGGCCGTCCGACGCGCACGACTCGTCGGACGTGGAGGCCGCGCGGAAGACCACCGTCGACTACGCCGACGGCACGCTGATGGTGCGCGGGCCGAAGCGGACGTTCGACTTCTCGAAGAAGACCAGGTCGGTCGACATCACGATCGAGCTGCCCGCCGGGTCCAAAGTGGACCTCGACGTGACGGCCGGCAGCGTCCGCACCAGCGGCGTGCTCGGCGTGACCGAGGTCGACCTGTCCGCGGGCAACATCCACCTCGACCGGACGGGCGCGCTGAAGGCCGACACCGGCGCCGGGCAGGTCAAGGTCGGCGCGGTCACCGGCAACGCCGAGGTCAAGACCGGCAGCGGTCACCTCCGCATCGGCACGGTCCGGGGCGCGCTGGTCGTGAAGAACTCCAACGGCCACATCGACGTCGGCACGGTCGAGGGCGAGCTGCGGGCGCGTTCGGCCAACGGCGACATCAACGTCGAACGGGCCGGGGCGTTGGTGGAGGCCCGGACCGCGATGGGCTCCATCGAGGTCGGCGAGGTCGTCCGCGACACCGTCACGCTGAACACCGCGATGGGCGGCATCGAACTCGGCATCGCCGAGGGCACCGCCGCGTGGATCGACGCCAAGACCTCGTTCGGCCGCGTCAGCAACACGCTCGAGGGCAGCGACGGTCCCGGCGGCGCCGCGCAGACCGTCAAAGTCACCGCACACACCGCTTTCGGCGACATCTCCGTCCGCCGCGCCTGAGGGGAACGACGTTGAACGCGATCACGGCAAGAGGCCTGCGCCGCTCGTACGGCGACACCGAGGTGCTCAAGGGCGTGGACCTGAACGTCCAGCGCGGCACCGTCTTCTCGTTGCTCGGCGCGAACGGCGCCGGCAAGACCACCACCGTCAAGATCCTCTCCACGTTGATCGCGGCGCACGGCGGCAGCGCGTCCGTCGCGGGCCACGACGTGGCGAACGACCCCGACGACGTGCGGGCCGCGATCGGTGTCACCGGCCAGTTCTCCGCCGTCGACAACCTGATGACGGGCCGCGAGAACCTCAAGCTCATGGCCGACCTGCACCACCTCGGCAAGGCCGATGGCAAGCGCAAGGCCGAGCAGCTGCTGGCGCAGTTCGACCTGGTGGACGCGGCCGACAAGTCCGCGAGCACCTACTCGGGCGGCATGCGGCGCCGGCTCGACCTCGCCATGACGCTGGTCGGGACGCCGCAGGTGATCTTCCTCGACGAACCGACCACGGGCCTCGACCCGCGCAGCCGCCGCACCATGTGGGGCATCGTGCGGGACCTGGTCGCGAGCGGCATCACGATCTTCCTGACCACCCAGTACCTGGAGGAGGCGGACGAGCTCGCGGACCGGATCGCGGTGCTGGACAACGGGAAGATCGTCGCCGAGGGCACCGCGGACGAGCTCAAGCGCCGCATCCCCGGCGGGCACGTCCTGCTGCAGTTCCACGACCTCGAACACCTCGACGCCGCGCTCCGGGTCGTCCGCGACGCCAGCCGCGACGGCGACGCGCTCGCCCTGCGCGTGCCGAGCGACGGCAGCGTCCGCTCGCTCAAGGCGTTGCTCGACCACCTGGACGACAACTCGGTGCAGGTCGACTCGCTCAGCACCCACACCCCCGACCTCGACGACGTCTTCCTCGCCCTGACCGAGAAGGTGCGCCAGCCATGACCTACGTCCTGACCGACTCGGCGACGATGATCCGCCGCAACCTCAAGCGGATGGTCCGCTACCCGTCGCTCACGTTCCAGCTGCTGATCATGCCCGTCGTGTTCCTGCTGCTGTTCGTCTACGTCTTCGGCGGCACGCTCGGCGCGGGCCTCGGCGGTCCGAGCGGCGGCAGAGCCGAGTACCTCAACTACGTCACGCCGACGATCATCCTGATGGCGATCACCGCGGCCGTGCAGGGCACGAGCATCTCGATCGCGATGGACATGACCGAGGGCATCGTCGACCGCTTTCGCACCATGAAGATCGCGCGGGTGTCCGTCCTCACCGGACACGTCGTGGGCAGCCTGCTGCAGACCGTGCTGGCCATGACGTTCGTGTTCGGCATCGCGGTCGCGATCGGCTTCCGGCCGCAGGCGAACGCGCTGGAGTGGCTCGTGATCGCCGGCCTGCTGATCGGCATGTCGTTCGCGCTGATCTGGTTCTCCGCCGCGCTCGGCCTGGTCAGCAAGTCCGTCGAGTCGTCCAGCAACGTCGGCCTGCCGCTGATCCTGCTTCCGTTCTTCGGCAACGGTTTCGTGCCCACCGACTCGATGCCGACCGTGCTGCGCTGGTTCGCCGAATACCAGCCGTTCACCCCGTTCATCGACGCCCTTCGCGGCCTGCTGATGGGCACGGAGATCGGCAACAGCGGCTACATCGCCTTCGCCTGGTGCGTCGTCATCGGGGTCGGCGGTTTCCTCTGGTCCAAGAAGCTCTTCAACCGCGAATCCACCCGCTGAAGGAGAAACCTCTGATGTTGCACGGTCTTCCCATGGATCGCGACGTCACGCCGTTCGATCCGCCCAGCGAGATCACGAAGGTGCGCGCGTCGCGTCCGGTCAGCCCGATGCTCTTCCCCGACGGCCACGAGGGCTGGCTGATCACCGGCTACGACGCCGTCCGGCAAGCGTTGTCCGACACCAGGTTCAGCAGCCGGCAGGACCTCGGCATCATCCACGTGCCGTTCCCGACGCCCGGCATGCCGGAGATGACCGAACCGGTCCCGCAGACGCCCGGCCTGTTCATCGCGATGGACCCGCCGGACCACACCCGGTTGCGCCGCAAGCTCACCGGGGCGTTCACGGTCCGGCGGATGAAGGCTCTCGAAGAGGGCATCCACGAGATCACCGAACGGCAGCTGGACGAACTGGCGAAGCTCACCCCGCCGGTCGACCTCGTGCAGGCGTTCGCGCTGCCCGTGCCGTCCCTGGTGATCTGCGAGATCCTCGGCGTGCCGTACGCCGACCGAGACAGCTTCCAGCACAACTCCTCGAAGTTCATGGAGAGGCAGGTGAACCTGGAGGACAAGATGGCCGCGTACATGGCGATGAACACCTACCTGTACGAGCTGTGCGCCGCCAAGCGCGCGGAACCGGCCGACGACCTGCTGTCGGACCTCGCGAAGGACGAGGACCTGAGCCTCGAGGAACTGACGGGCATGGCGTTCCTGCTGCTGCTCGCGGGCCACGAGACGACGGCGAACATGTTGGCGCTGGGCACTTTCGCGTTGCTGGAGCACCCGGACCAGCTCGCGGCGCTGCGGGAGAACCCGGAGCTGATCCCCGACGCCGTCGAGGAACTGCTGCGCTACCTCGCGGTCGGCGACATCTTCTTCCGGTACGCGGCGGAGGACGTCGAGTTCTTCGGGGAGACGATCCGCGAGGGGTCGATGGTGGTGCTGTCGCTGCTGGCGGGCAACCACGACCCGGCGCGGTACGAGGACGCCGACGAGTTGGACGTGCACCGCAACGCCCGCGGCCACCTGGCGTTCGGACACGGTGTGCACCAGTGCCTCGGCCAGCAGCTGGCCCGCATCGAGATGCGCGCCGGGTTCGAGGGGTTGCTGCGCCGGTTCCCGAGCCTGCACCTCGCGGTACCCGCCCGCGAGGTGAAGCTCAGGACGGACATGAACATCTACGGCGTGCACGCCCTGCCCGTCGGGTGGTGACCGTCAGACGGTGAAGCCACCGTCGACGTTGATGCTGGCACCGGTGACGTACGCACCGGCCTCGCCGGCCAGAGCCGCCACGACGGCGGCGATCTCCTCTGCTTTCCCGTAACGCCCCAGCGCGGTCAGGCCGCGGATAGTGTCCGCCATCGGGCCGTCCGCCGGATTCATGTCCGTGTCCGTGGGGCCCGGGTTGACGACGTTCGCGGTGATGCCCGACGGGCCCAGGTCCCGCGCGAGTCCCTTCGTCATCCCGACCAGCGCCGTCTTGCTCGCCGAGTACAGGGCGAAGCCGGGGAACGGCGCGTGCACGGCGACGTTGCTGCCGATGCTGATGATCCTTCCCCCGTGCACCATGTGCTTGGCCGCCGCGCGCGCCGCGAGGAACGGCGCGCGCACGTTCACGGCCATGGTGTGGTCGAACTCTTCCCGGCCGAGTTCGTCCAGTGGTCCCACCTGGAAGACCGCCGCGTTGTTCACGAGCACGTCCAACCGTCCGAAGTGGACGGCGGTCTGGTCGACCGCCGCCACCACCGCGTCCGGGTCGGCGCTGTCGGCCTGGATCGCGAAACCGTTGTCCGGCTTGGTGTTCTGGTACGTCACGGCGACCAGGGCGCCGAGCTCGGACAGCTTCCGCGCCACCGCGGCCCCGATGCCGCGGCTCCCGCCGGTGACGAGAGCCGCTTTCCCCTCAAGTGATCCCATGCCGTCGAGCCTGCCGGGATCACCGCAGAGAATCTGGCGGGAATCGGACCGTCAGTTGCTGCCCTTGGTGTAACCCCAGGCCGTGCGGTTGAGGGTGTCCTCCAGGCCGGTGAAGCCCTCGTTGGGGTTGAGCACGTCCTCGTGGAAGTCCACGTCGACGTCGTCGGCCGTGCCGCCGATCGCGTCCGGGCCCACGCCGAACATGCCCTTCGGGTTGCCGCCCTGGTCCATGATCGCGTCGAGGGCGTTGAACTGGTCGGTGTGCCAGCTGCCGGACATGTGACCGGCCTCGTGCGCCACGATGTTGCCGATCGCGCGGCCGATGAACGTGGTCTTGTCGCTGGCGGGCGTGATGTAGCGGTTCAGCGAGGTGCCGGTCTGGGCGGCCGGAGCGCTCAGGATGTCCAGCAGCACCAACGCGGTCTCCTCCTTGCCGAAGTTGCCCGCGTCGATCGACTGCGCGATGCCGACGGTCTGGATGCCGGACTCGGCGATCGAGCCACCGACGACGACGCGGCTCACGTTCGGCTGGCCCCACGGGTCGGCGTGGTCGCGGCTGTTCAGGATCCGCACGCCGAACCGCTTGTTGGTGCCCTTCGCGGCCAGGTCCTTCTCGATGTTCTCGCGCACGGTGGCGACGACGCCGTCGATGATCTTGTTCTCGTCGGCGTCGGTGAGGCCCCAGCCGGGCAGGAACTTCTTCAACGGCGAGAGGTCCTTGTTGCCGGCCGTCGGCTCGTTGCTGTAGACGCGGGTGTTGACGCGCGCGCCGTTGAAGTCGAGGAAGACCGTGAGCACCTCGGGCCGCGGGTTCAGTTCGGAGCCCGGCCGGTAGGCCTCGACCGTGACGTCGTAGCGCCCGTCGCCGTTCTCGGCACCGACGGTGTAGCGACCGTCCTTCGGCGCCACGAAGTCCGCGACGGCGTTGCCCCCGGCGGGCAGCGGCGAGTTGTCGGCGTACAGGAAGCTGAAGTCCTGCGACGAACCGAAGACCTCACGCCCGGCCGGGTCGTGGATCACGACCCTGGTCGCCTTGCCCGCGGCCGACGCGCCGAGCACGTCACCGGCCTTGAGGTCGACCGAGAAGTAGTCCTTGTCGGGCTCGCTCTCGGCGAACGTGATGTCGTAGGCGCCCTCGGTGAGGACCTGCTTGCCGGTGCCGGGCTTCATCGGGTCGGACGGGATGCCGCCCGGACCGGCCGACGTGACCAGGACGTAGACGTCCTGACCGGCGGGCACACCGACGACGAGCCTGCTGTCGGTGGTGCCGGCGAGGTTGTCGTTGTTCTGCAGCAGCATGCCGTTCGCGTCGAACGTGACGAGCAGCGTGTCGAGGTCACCGGACGGCGTGTCGGTCGTGACGACGACGGTCTTGCCCGTCGTGCCACCGGACAGCTTGTAGAAGTCGTGGTCGCCGGTCTTGGCACCGCTGCCGGTGCTGCCGTGCGGGCCGTCGCCGATCTTGCCGCTGGTCTTCAGCGGCGAGGTGACCGCGCTCGCGAGCGGGATGGCGTCGTTCGTCTCGGCGAACGGCTGCGCGACCGGGATCGCCGGGTCGCCCGCGAGGCCACCGGTGATCGTGAGCTTCGGGTTCTTGCCGCGGCCCGTGCCGAAGCCGGCCACGTGTTCGGCCTTCGAGGGCGCGTCGTTCGCGCCCTGTCCGGTCTCCTTCTCGGTGTAGCTCAACGGCTGGCTCGCGCTCTTCGCCGCCGCCCGCGACTGCGCGCGGTTCTGCTTGCGAACGTCCCGGCCGCGCTGCACGGCGGCCCAGTCGACCTGCGCCTCGGCGGGCAGGAACGCGAGCATCGGATCGGGCTGGACCGGCGTCGCCACGGGCTCTGCCGCAGACTGCCCGCCGGCCACCAGAGCCATGGCCACACCGGCCGTGAGCACGCCAAATAGCCTTTTGTGCATCTGAACTCCCCAGTTCGGACTCTCCGAACCGAGGAAATCAGTGCCTGGGGGTCAGGCGGGCGTTTTGAGCGACCTCTGTCCACTTTCGGACAAAGCGGTGCCGACCTCGTGCAGGTGTTCCAGCACGTACCCGTACGAGCGGAAGAGGCCGCACTGGGCGTACGAGATGCCCCTTTGCGCGCAGAAGTTCTGCACGATCGACTGCGCGTGCCGCAGCGAGGGCCGGGGCATGCTCGGGAACAGGTGGTGCTCGATCTGGTAGTTCAGCCCGCCCAGCAGGACGTCGGTGAACCAGCCGCCGCGGATGTTGCGCGACGTGAGCACCTGCTTGCGCAGGAAGTCGAGCGTGTGCCCGGCGGACAGCACCGGCATGCCCTTGTGGTTGGGGGCGAAGGAACATCCCATGTAGAAGCCCCACAACGCCTGGTGCACCAGGACGAACGCGACGGCGTAGACGGGGGAGAGCACCCAGAACACCACCGCGAGGTACACCACGACGTTCGCGATCATCACGACCCGTTCGCGGCCGGAGTGGCGGATCGAGTGCCAGTGCAGCGCGAAGCCTTCGAGGAACAGCAACGGGAAGAACAGCACGGCCTGCTTCGACGCGATCCAGCGCAGCGCGCCGCTCTTCGCCTCGCCCTGGCGTTGCGTGAACGCCAGCACCGAGATGTCGACGTCCGGGTCCTCGTCCTCGTGGTTCGGGTTGGCGTGGTGACGGCTGTGCTTGCCGACCCACCAGTCGTAGCTGACGCCCACGATGCCGCTGTGGACGTAGCCGACGACCTCGTTCCACCGCCGCGAGGCGAAGATCTGCTTGTGGCCCGCGTCGTGGCCGATGAACGCGAGTTGCGTCGTCATCGCCGCCAGGACGGCCGCGACCAGGAGTTGCCACCACGAGTCGCCCAGCAGCGCGAACGCCACCCAGGTCGCCGCGTAGACGGCGAGATTCACCCCGATCCGGGCGTAGTAGTGACCACGTCGTCGTTCGAGGAGACCGGCCTGTTTGATCAGGACGGACAACTGGGCGAAGTCGCTCGCCGGGCGAAGCACCATTTGCGCAGAATGCCGGATGGCGGCGACGAAGTCATGCACGGCCGATGAAGTTGTTACCAACCACGAGCGGCGGCCCCGAAACCGGTACCGCGTCGTTCCGCACGGACACGATGGAGTGATCATGATCTTCATCTCCGGCGAGCCGCGCGCACGCGCACGCGGCGTTGAGGTCCAGTGCTGCCGAAATTGATCGGTAGAGAGGACCAACAGGCGTGGTCGACACCACCACCGTGCTCATCGCGGGCGCGGGGCCGGCGGGGCTCGTGTTAGGCAACTTGTTGCAGGCGCAAGGGATTCGCACCCTCGTCGTCGAACGGGCGAGCCGGGAGCAGGTGCAAACCCGCGCCAGGGCAGGCTTTTTGGGTCCGAACAGTGCGCGTGTGCTGTCCGAGCACGGCCTCGGCGCCGGGATGCTCCACAAAGGACGGTCGCACGGCGTCTGCGCTTTCCGGGGCGAGGACGGGGAGTTCGAGCTCGACTACTCCGCTCTCGGACGGGGTGAGGTGCACACCGTGTACCCGCAGCAGGATCTCGTCACGGACCTGATCGCGGAGTACCTCGACCGCGGCGGCGAGATCCGGTTCGGTGTCACCGTCACCGGTGTGGATTCCGGCACCGCGACGATCCGTTACCGCGACGAGCAGGGCGAAAGCGTTGTCGGCGGCCGGTTTCTGGCCGGGTGCGACGGCAGCAACGGCATCTCGCGCACCGCGGTGCCCGGTCGGCGTTCCGTCGCGGACCACGGCATCAGCTGGCTCGCCGTGCTCGCCGAGGCACCGCAGAGCATGGCCGCGGTGACGTACGCGATCCACGACGACGGCTTCGCGGGCCACATGGCGCGCAGCCCCGAGGTGACCCGCTACTACCTCCAGGTCCCTCCCGGCGACGACCAGGAGGCCTGGTCCGACGAACGGATCTGGGCCGCGTTGCGCACCCGGATGCGCGTCGACGACTTCGGGCAGTTGAAGGAAGGCCCGATCATCGAACGCCGGGTCGTGCGACTGCGCTCCGAGGTCGGCGAGGAGATCCAGCACGACAGGCTGTTCCTCGTCGGGGACGCGGCGAGCCACATCAGCCCGTCCGCCGCCAAGGGTGCCAACCTGGCGATCATGGAGGCCGAGGTGCTGGCGTCCGCGCTCACCTCGGCTCTGCTGCGCGACGACGAACGGCCGCTGGCCGAGTACTCGCGCACCTGCCTGCCCCGCGTCTGGCGGGCGCAGGAGTTCTCGCGCTGGATGATCGACCTCCTGCACGCGCCGGACGACGACTTCCACCGCGCTCTGCGGCGAGCCCGGCTGCACAGCCTGCGCGACTGCCGTGCCCACCAGAACTTCTTCGCCGAGCACTACGTCGGCATCTGAGCCACCGGGAACCGCCATCATGATCTCGACCACAACACCCGTCATCGCCGCCGCCGACCTCGGCCGGTTGACCGCCGCGATCTCCCTCATCGGCAGGCACGACACGCACACGGCGCTCGCCGCCGCCGTGCCGTCGCTGCCCAAGGACCAGCGCGTCGCCATTACGCGGCATGCGTCCCTGGACCACGCCGCGTTGCTGATCTTCCCGGAAACCCTGGTGGGGCTCACGGACGAGCTCGCCCGCCTCGGCCTCCAGGTCGGCACGATGACCCCGAGCGTCGTCGTCCGCGAACGCCTGAGCGCCCGCTACTCCGTGCCCGTCGCCGACCTGAACATCGGCATCCTGCGCGCGCCCGTGCCCGATCGCAACGGCTGGCCGTGCGAGCTGGAGATCTTCGTGATGGTGACGCCGCCGGAGCTGGCGCACATCGCCGAGGACGAACGCCGCCACCAGCACGAGAACCACGTCGCGCTGGCCGTGCGCAGGCCGGATCCGGTGCTGCTGCGCGGATTGCGCACGATGATCGCCGGCGTGATGCGCCCGGACGGCGGTGGCTACAACGGCTACGAGAACAACTCGGTCCTCTACTTCCGCGACGAGCACAGCGCCGACTTCGCGTTCCGCCGCCTGGAGCTGATCGCGGCCGGGCGATTCCCGCAGCTGCAGGCCGTGCACCAGCGCGAGTCCTGCGCGGGTACGGAGTTGTTGCGCCTGCTGACCGGCGCGTGGGCGACGCAGGCCATCGCGACGGCGGCCGAACTGCGGTTGCTCGACCACCTCGGCACGATCGAGGACCTGCCGGGTCTCGCGGCCGCCACCGGCACCGAACCCCAGGCGCTCGCCAGGTTGTTGCGGTACCTGGACTCCCTCGGCGTCGTGCACGTGGCCGGCGAGCGGTACGGCCTCACCGACCTCGGGACGTTGCTGCGCTCGGACCTCACCGGGTCGATGCGCCCGCTCGCGTTGATGTACGGCGGCCCGTTCTACCGGTCGTTCGCGGAACTCACCGAGTCCGTGCGCAGCGGTGAGGAGTCGTACGCGAAAGCCTTCGGCGCGCACCACTTCGCGCACATGGCGGGCGATCCGGCGCTGGCCGAGCTGTTCCACGGTTCCATGGCCGCGAGCAACGCGATGTTCACCGGCGTCACCAAGGTCGTGGACTTCTCCCGCGCCCGCACGGTCGTGGACGTGGCCGGCGGCAACGGCGAGCTGCTTTCCCGCGTGCTGCACGCGAATCCGGCGTTGCGGGGCGTGCTGCTCGACCTGCCGAACGCCCTGGCGGCCGCCGAACCGCGCCTCGCCGACCTCGCGGACCGCGTGTCTCTGGTGCCTGGCGACTTCACCCGTGCTCTGCCCGGCGGCGGTGACATCTACCTGCTGTCGCGCGTGCTGCACGACTGGGACGACGAGCAGTGCCGCACGATCCTGGCGACGTGCGCGCGCAACATGCCCGCGCACGCCGAACTCCTGGTGATCGAACGACTTCTGCCCGAGAACGGCGGGGCCGAGTCGCTCGCCATCCCGTGGGACATCCACATGATGTGCAACACCGGTGGCCGTGAGCGCACCGAGTCGCACTACCGCGCGTTGCTCGCCGAGGCCGGGTTCGAACTCGTCGAGACGAACGCGCTGCCGTTGGACGCGCACGTCCTGCGCTTCCGCCTGACGTAAGTCACCAGGCCACGAGGCAGAACGGGTGCCCGGCGGGGTCGGCGTAGACGTCGAACGACTCGCCACCGCCGGGCAGCCTGCGCGCACCCAGTTCCAGCACCTGCTTGCCCGCCAACTCCCGGTCGTCCACCCGCACGTCGAAATGCATGTGCGCGGTTTCGTCCGGCCAGTTCGGCGGTACCCACCCTTCGACGCGCGCGAACGCGACGCCGGGCCGGTCCGGGGCGTCACCGATGACGACGAACGCGCCGTCGTCCTGGACCCGGACCATGCCGAGCAACTTCTCGTAGAACTCCGCGAGCCCTTGCGGGTCAGGGCAGTCGATCACCAGGCCGTGCCAACGTCCGATCATGCGGAGCATGATGACGTCGAATGAGGACAACGACTGCCCTGGTTGCTAGACGATGTTCATCGACATCACCGGGGAAGTCGTCGGCTTCTCCGACCCACCGACCGGTTCGACGGTGAGCGCGACCTGGTCGGCGCCGGTCAGTCCCGTCACCACGGTCGGCCCCGAGCCCGGCGCGACGAGTCCCGCAGAGCGTTCGCCGCCGCTGCCGAGCAACCAGAGCTGGTAGGTCTTGCCGTCCGCCGGCTTGGGCAGGTTCTTGGCGAGGAACAACGCCTCGTCCCGGCTGACCGAGATGACGGCCGTGCCGGTGGCGCCGTTCGGTGCCGTGCCGCTGATCAGCTTCGCGTCCGGAGTGGACAGCAGGTCCGAGAACCGGCTGTACTCGCTGGAGAGCTGCGCCAGCCTGCGTTCGTCGGCGGTCTCGACGTTCTGCACGGTCACGACGACCACGGCGGCGAGGCAGGCGGCGGCGAGCAACCCGCCGGCCCACCTGAGTCTCCTGCGGTCGGAGATCTTGGTGACGTGTGGGGAGACCTGCCGCGTCTCGGCCGCGGCGGCGAGCACGCGGGCCCGCAACTGAGGCGGTGGCGGCGATTCGACGGCAGCACCAAGTCGCGCTGCGGTCGCGGCGAGTTCGGCGACCTCCAGCGAGCACGGCTCGCACCCGGCCAGGTGCGCCTCGAACGCGGTGCGTTCGTCGTCCGACAACGCGTTCACGGCGTAGGCACCGGTGAGCGTGTGCAGATCTGCGGATGTGGTCCTCATCCGGTCACCCCCATGCAGTCTCGGAGTCTGATCAGGCCGTCGCGCATCCGGGTCTTGACCGTGCCGAGCGGGATGCCCAGCAGGCTCGCGACCTCCGGATAGGAGTAGCCCTGGTAGTAGGCGAGCAGCACGGACTCGCGCTGCAGTTCGGTCAGGAAGCTCAGACAGCGGCGCACCTGGCGTTGCTCGAGCTTGCCGTCGACCTGTTCGCTCACCTCGTCGAACGGCCTGCCCGGATCGAGCCGCGCCGCGCGGTCCTCGCGATGTGTCGCCGCCTGGGCGGACCGCACCCGGTCGACGGCTCTGCGGTGCGTCAGCGTGAGGATCCAGGCGGTGGCACTGCCGCGTTCGGCGTCGAACCTGGTCGCCGTCCGCCACACTTCGAGCATCACCTCCTGGAACACCTCCTCCGACTGCGCCTGGTCGCGCACGACCCGTCTGATGAGCCCGAACACCGAGCCGGACACCACGTCGTAGAGCCGCTCGAACGCGGCCTCGTCCCCCCGGGCGACCAGGGGGAGCAGCTCGTCGGCGGTGGGGCCGACGTCCCGCGGAGTGCTCTGCAGGCTTTGCAGCGCCCGCTCACGCTCTGGCATCCGAGGTCCTCTCCACTGCGTTGTCGCTTGGTGTTCGCAGCAGACGCGTCTTTGGATCGGTCCTGAATGAGTCGTCTTTTGTTCGGTGTCCGGGGAAACGCGGGCTGTTTGGTAACGGATCGATAACCCCGCCAATCTGCCCTTCAAGGGGCGGCGAATCACGGGCAGCAACTGCTCGATCACCCCTTGGAGATGTCTCGTCATGAACAAGACCGTTCGCAACACCGTCCTTGCCGTCGGCGCCGCCTCGCTCGCCCTGTTCGGCGCGGCGTGCGGTTCGGGTGACATGGCCAGCAGTGGCAGCTCTTCGACCGCGGCCGCCCCGACCACCACCTCGTCCGCCGCCATGGCCGACCCGGCCAAGGACCTCGTCGGCCCCGGCTGTGCGGACTACGCGAAGCAGGTGCCGTCCGGCGCCGGTTCCGTCGCGGGCATGGCCGCTGACCCGGTGGCGGTGGCGGCGTCGAACAACCCGCTGCTCAAGACGCTGGTGGACGCCGTTTCCGGCAAGCTCAACCCGAAGGTGAACCTGGTCTCGACGTTGAACGGCGCTGAGTTCACCGTCTTCGCGCCGGTCGACTCGGCCTTCGCGAAGATCGACGCCGCCACCATCGAGAAGCTCAAGACCGACGACGCTCTGCTGACCAAGATCCTCACGTACCACGTCGTCCCCGGCCAGATCACGCCCGACAAGATCGTGGGCGACCAGAAGACCGTCGAGACCGGCACCGTCAAGGTCACCGGTACCAAGGACGCGCTGAAGGTCAACGACGCCAACGTGATCTGCGGCGGCGTGCACACCGCCAACGCGACCGTCTACCTGATCGACTCGGTTCTGCTCCCCGCCTGATTGTCTGCGGCACGGAATTTCTTCCGGAACGTCGCGTGAAATCGCGAAATCCGGGACCGGCGAGTGGCCGCACGACGACAACAACCGCCGAAAGCCGCGCAATCGTGCGGCTTTCGGCGGCCGTTCCTCGACTGAGCTGACGTGCTCTTATCAGCCGGTGGTGTGCTGTGCGGGGAAACCGTGCCTGCTCGAGGCGACGATTACGGCGAGTACCGGCAACACGAGCACCAGCACCGTCCACGGGAACGAACCGCTTCCGCTCAAATCGAGCAGCAGGCCGCCGATCACACCGCCGGCGGCCATCGCGACGTTCCACAACGTGACGAGCATCGCCTGTGCCGCGTCCGCAGACTCGCCACCGGCGTCGCCCGCCGCGGTCTGCAACAGCGTCGGCACGCCACCCCAGCCGAGACCCCAGAGCGCCGCGGCGACGTAGACGAGCAGCGGGTCCTTCGCGATCGTGGCGAGCATCAGCGCCGCGACCGCGACGAGCAACGCGCTCGCTACCGAGAACGCCCGCAGCCTGCGGTGGATCTGGGCGCCGACGAGCCAGATGCTCACGATCGAGGCGATGCCGAAGATCAGCAGCACCAGACCGGTCTGGTCACCCATGCCGAGGCCCGCGAGGAACGACGCGATGTAGGCGTACAGGATCGTGTGCGCCAGCACGAAGACGAGCGTCACGAACAGCACCGGCGTCACACCGGGAACCTTCAGCGTCGCCAGCATCTTCGGCCGTTCGCCAGCCTTCGAGCCGGGGTAGTCCGGCACCGCCACCACGATCCAGACCAGCAGGATCACGGTCAGCACGGTCATCGACCAGAACGCCGTGCGCCAGCCCGCGACCTGGCCGAGGAACGTACCGGCGGGCACGCCCAGGCACAGCGCCACGGGAATGCCGGCCATGGCGATCGCGATCGCCCGGCCCTGCAGGTGGGTGGCGACCATGCGCCGCGCGTAGCCCGCGAGCAACGCCCACGCGAGACCGGCGGCGACACCGGCGACGAACCGGGCCACCATCGTCACGCTGTAGACCGACGACACGGCCGTGACCGTGTTGGCCACGGCGAAGCCCGCCATCGAGGTCAGCAGCAGCTTCTTGCGCCGCCAACCCGCCGTCATCGACGACAGCGGGATCGCGGTCAGCACCGTGCCGAGGGCGTAGATCGTGACGGTCTGGCCGGTCGCGGACTCGCTCACGCCGAGCGACCCGCTCATCGCCGGCAGCAGGCCCGCGGGCAACGTCTCGGTGAGGCTCGTGATGAACACGGCGGTCGCGAGGGACAGCAGGGCGAACCGGGGCAGCCGCTGTCCGTCCGTCCCCGCTGCTGGCACGGAACCCGTGCCATAAGTGGTTTCTGGTGTTGCACTCATGTGGCGTGCTCCGGTTCTCCTGCGGACGTGATCATCGGTGGTTGAGGCCACCGTCGACGGGGACGTGGGCGCCGGTGGTGCACGTCGCCTCGGTGGCGAGGAAGAGCGTGACGCGGGCCACCTCCTCGGCGCTGCCCCGGCAGCAGCGGGGACGTGCCCGCCACCGCGTCGGTGAACAGGAAGTCGACGCGCTGGTGTCCGAGGGCCGCGGTGACCTCCGCCGGTGCGACGGCCTGCGCCGCCGAACCCACTTCGGCTCGTGCCTCCGCGCGCCTGTCCTCGGTGTCCGCGGTCAGCACGACCCGCGCGCCACCCTCGGCGAGTCGCTTGGCGATGGCGAGGCTGATGTCGCCCGCCGCCACGACGACCGCTGCCCGTGTGCCCGCGTACTTCGTCATGCGTTCCGCTCCCTCCCACGTGTTGGGCCACCGTGCCGGGAGGGGCTTCGGACTCGCTTACGATCGGCTTGCGGTCGATCACGACGTGACATCAGGGGAGTGGTGCATGCGGTTCGGGGTGCTCGGCCCGCTCGCGGTGTGGGACGAGGAGGGGGAACCGGTCACCGTCCCGGAGCTCAAGGTGCGGGCGTTGCTCGCGGCGCTGGTGGCGCAGGACGGCGACCCGGTGGCCGCGGACACCCTCATCCAGCACCTGTGGGGTGATCACCCGCCGGGCAAGCCCGCCGGAGCGTTGCAGGCGAAGATCTCCCAGTTGCGGCGCATCCTCGGCAGGGACCGGATCGTCCGGCAGCCACCGGGGTACCTGCTGCGGCTCGACGGCGCCGGGGATCTGGACGCATCTCGGTTCCGCGATCTGGTGGCCCAGGCTCGGACCACAGTGGACTCGTCTGCGCGGGCCTCGGTGCTGACCGAGGCGCTGGACCTGTGGCGTGGCGCGGCTTTCGCGGACTTCGCGGACGAGGAGTTCGTGCGGTCGGCGGCTCACCGGTTGACCGAGTTGCGGCTGTCGGTCGTCGAGGAGCAGGCGAAGGCCCGCTTGGAGGCCGGTGACCACGCGCTCGCGGTCGGCGAACTCGCGTCCGTCGTGGCCGCGCACCCGTTGCGGGAAAGCCTGCGGGCCGTGCAGATGCGGGCGTTGTACCTGACCGGGCGGCAGAGTGAGGCGCTCACGTCGTACGAGGACCTGCGTACCCGGCTGGCCGAGGAACTGGGCATCGACCCGAGCCCCGAGCTGCGCGCGTTGCACCAGGCGATGCTGCGCCAGGACGCCGAACTGGGAGCGCCTGGGGAGAGCGTGGCCGAGGTGGTCGTTCGGCCGGTGCAGACGAACCTGCCGAACGCCCTGACGCCGCTCGTCGGGCGGGAGAAGGCGTTGGCGCAGCTGGCCGAACTGCGGTCGACGGCCCGGCTCGTGACGCTCACCGGGCCGGGCGGCGTCGGCAAGTCCAGCCTCGCCGTCGCCGCGGCGGCGCAGGAAGCGCTGGTGCGGCCCGAGGATTTCCCGGACGGCGTGTGGTTCGTCGAGTTCGCGGGCCTGCGGTCGGCTGCGGTCGCGGACCTCGCCCAGGTGATCGCGGCCGTGCTGAGCATCCGGGACGACGCGCCGTTGCCGGGCTCCGCCGGTGGTGAGACGACGTCCGTGCAGCGCCTGGCGACGGCGTTGCGCGACCGGCGGACGTTGCTGGTGCTGGACAACTGCGAGCACGTCATCGACGCGGCCGCCGAGCTCACCGATCTGTTGCTGCGCAACGCCCGTGGCCTCGCGGTGATCGTGACCAGTCAGGAACCTCTCGGCCTGGCGGGGGAAGGCGTCTTCGCCGTCGAACCACTGCCGCGTGACGACGCGCACCGGCTCTTCGTCACGCGCGCCGCCTCATCCGCACCCGGATTTCCTTCCCGGCTCGAGGACTGCGATCCGGCCGACCTCGCCGCGGTCGCCGAGATCTGCCACCGCCTGGACGGGATTCCGCTCGCCCTGGAACTCGCGGCGACCCGCGTGCGCGCGTTGGGCGTGCGGGAACTGGCGGTGCGGCTGAGTGACAGGTTCTCGATCCTGACGCTGGGCCGGCGCGGTGCTCCCGCCCGCCAGCAGACGTTGCGCGCGATGATCGACTGGAGCTGGGAGCTGCTCAGCGCGCCGGAACGCATCGTGCTGCGCCGCCTGGCCGTGCACAGCGACGGCTGCGATCTCGGTGCGGCAGAAGAGGTCTGCGCCGGCGACGGCGTGACCCGGGCCGAAGTCCTCGACCTCGTCACGCGGCTGGTCGACCGTTCCCTGGTCGTCGTGGCGGAGGGTCCGGCGGGGCGTCGCTACCGCCTGCTGGAGTCCGTTTCCGCTTACGCCACCGAACGTCTGCACGAGATGGCGGACTTCACCGCGGCGCGCGACCGTCACCTCCGGCACTACCTGGCGGTGGCCGAACGCGCCGAACCGTTGTTGCGCGGTGCCGAGCAACGGATCTGGCTCACCCGCCTCGACGCCGACGCGGGCAACCTGCGTGCGGCCCTGGACCACGCCGGCGGATCTCCCGAGGCCGTCCGGCTCGTGCAGGCCCTGTCGTGGTGGTGGCTCCTGCGCGGCCGCCTGACCGAGGGCCGCCGCGCACTCGCGTCCGTCCTGCGCGGTGGTGCCGGCACGCCGGAACTGGCCGCGCTGCACGGCGCGTTCTCCCTGCTCAACGGCGACCACGTGGCGGCGGTGGAGTTCGAGGTGCCCGCCCGTGCGTCGTGGCTCTGCGCCTACGGCCTGTTCAGCGCGGGGGACGTGGCGTCGAGCCACGAGGTGAACACCCGAGCCCTGACCCGGTTCACCGCGGACGGTGACCACTGGGGCATCGCTGCTTCCTTGGGCCTGAACGCGATGCTCGCCCTGGTGCGCGGTGACCTGGCCGCCCTGGGGCGAGACGGCCGCCGCAGCGCCGAGTTGTTCCGCGACCTCGGCGACCGCTGGGGCGAGATGCAGACCATCCCGTCGCTGGCCACCCTCGCCGAGATCAAGGGCGACTACGGCTACGCGGCTCGCCTGCAACACGAGGGCTTGACGATCGCGCGAGAGCTCGGGCTACAAGCGGAAGTGGCCGCCCGGTTGTCCGGCCTGGGCCGCCTGGCGTTGCTCGACCGCGACTGGGAAAGGGCGCGCGACCTCCACCAGCGAGCCCACCGCATCGCCGTCGACCACGGCTACAGCTACGGCCAGATCCACGCGGAGATGGGCCTGGCGCTGGGCGCCCGCCGCTCCGGCGACCTCGACGCCGCCGAGCACCACCTCACCCGCATCCGCGACGACCACGCCGACCTCTCCTCGCCGGCGGGCGATCACCTGCTGTGCGCGGAGTTCGGTTTTCTCGCCGAACTGCGCGGCGACCCCGAGACCGCCGCTGCGCACCACCTGCGCGGCCTCGACCTGGCCCGCGAACTCGCTGAACCGCGGGCGTTGGCCCTGTCGCTGGAAGGTCTTGCGGGCGCGTCCGTCGTCCCGGAACGCGCGGCAGTGCTGCTCGGGGCTGCCGACGCGGCCCGTCGCAGTGTCGACGCGCCGTTGCCACCGGCCGAACGCGGAGACGTCGACCGCATCGGTGGTGCAGCCCGTTCCGCGCTGGGTGATCAGGCGTTCGCGCGGGCGTTCGAACGCGGCGCGCAGCTGACCGACGAGGAGGTCACGGCACTCACCGGGCGGTGAGGTTCTGCCGGTCGCGGAAAGCCTGCGCCTTGGCCCGGTTGCCGCACTTCTTCATGTCGCACCACCGCCGCGAGCCGCGTGCGGAGTGGTCGACGTAGAGCCGGGTGCAGGTGTCGTACCCGCACTCGCGCACGTTCTCCAGCTCCGGTCCGGTCAACAGTTCCACGGCGGCACGGGCCACAGTGGACAGTGCGGAACCGATGTCACCGCTGCGGATCGCGGCACCGTCGTCGCCGAGCCGCAGACTGACCGGAGCGGCAGCGGCCACGTCGTTCACCGTCCGCCGGTCCTCGCCGTCGCCGGACCCGGTGGCCAGCCGGTAGATCGCGGCCCGCAACGCTCGTGCCCGCTCCAGATCCGCCACGCGCACCACGGGTTCGTCGTCGACCACGCCCGCGTCGACGCACCACCGCGCCAGCCGGTCGGGGCCGTCGAGCAGTTCGATCCGTTCCGTGCGCCAGCGCCCCATGGTGCCGATGAGGTCCAACGCCACGTGGCCACCGATGAACACAAACGCCATGCCCGTAATCCTAACCGCCTTGACAGGTTACGCGCGCTCTGCCTAGCGTAACCGCCTAGACCGGTTATGAATCGCTTCAGAGGGGGATCACGATGACCTTGCGCATCGGCGTGAACGGCTTCGGCCGCATCGGCCGCGGCTTCCTGCGCGCCGCCCTGTCCCGCACCGACGACGTGGAGATCGTGGCGGTCAACGACCTCACCGACGCCGCCACCCTGGCCCACCTGCTCAAGTACGACTCCACCGCGGGCGTCCTCCGCCACGACGTGCGGGCAGGCCAGGACTCCATCGCGGTGGACGGCCGCAAGATCACCGTGCTGGCCGAACGCGACCCGGCCGCCCTCCCGTGGGCAGACCTCGGCGTGGACCTGGTGATCGAGTCGACCGGCGTCTTCACCGACGCCACCAAGGCCGCCGCCCACGTGAAAGCAGGCGCCCGCAAGGTGATCATCTCCGCCCCGGCCAGGAACGAGGACCTCACCCTCGCCTACGGCGTCAACCACGACGCCTACGACCCGGCCGTCCACACCGTCGTCTCCAACGCCTCCTGCACCACGAACTGCCTGGCACCACTGGCAAAGGTTCTGCACGACACCGTCGGCATCGACCACGGCTTCATGACCACCGTGCACGCCTACACCCAGGATCAGAACCTGCAGGACGCCCCGCACAAGGACCTCCGCAGGGCCCGCGCCGCCGCGACGAACCTGATCCCGACCACCACCGGCGCCGCCAAGGCGATCGGCCTCGTCCTCCCGGAACTGGCCGGAAAGCTGGACGGCTACGCGATCCGCGTGCCGGTGCCGGTGGGTTCGCTGACCGACCTCACCGTGCACACGAGCAGGAACACCACCGTCGAGGAGATCAACGCGGCGTTCGCGGCCGCCGCCACCGAGGGCCCGCTCGCGAGCGTTCTCGAGTTCGCGGAGGACGAGCTGGTGTCGTCGGACATCGTCGGCAGCACGGCGTCCTGCGTGTTCGACGCGGGCCTGACCAAGGTCATCGGTGGCCGCACCGCGAAGGTGAGCGGCTGGTACGACAACGAGACCGGCTTCGCCCACCGCCTGCTGGACACCGCGCTGCACCTGGCCGCGTGACAGCTGATCCGCCTGAACGCCAGTTCGGGCGACTTCGGTGCGGCGAACGTACGACAAAAGATGAGAAGGTCCAACCGTCGCCCCCCAATCGAACCCGGTGTCTGCGCGCAACGCCGAAGGCGCATCCGATCATCAAAAGTCGTGCCGGAGTAGGGAAATCCCAGCTTCCACCTGTGGTCAGGTCATGATCTGTCCGTCCACAAAGGAGCATTTGGGTGAATTGGCTCACCCGCTCCACTCGTGTGTTCGCGTGCGCGCCGAGGTCCTTGTCAGTCGTCGGAGTTCGGCTCCATCAGCGTCGGGATGAGCGCCAGCACGGCGGGGCGAGTCGCACCGAGTTCGGCGATCCGCGCAATCCACGCGTCGCGTTTTTCGGGCGCCAGCTTGATCGCCTCGCGAAGGAACAGTGGTGCGGAGTTGTGTTCCTCGATCACGGCGACGAGCGAGAGGTGGAACCCCGCTTCGGCAGCATCTGCGGCAGTGCGGGCGGAGCTGAGGGCAACGAACGCGAGGTTGCGCATGATGTTTACGTCGAGTTCGCTGGCGGCGGCGTGCAGCAGGGTCGCGAATTGCCCGGTGTCGAGCGCGGCGAAGACGTCGGCGAGGTCGTCGTCTGGCTTGGCCCGAGCCAAGTGCAGCAACGCCAGTGCCACCGCTGGCCGGCTGTCTTCTTCTGTCTGTTCAGCCATCATTGTCAGCCGAGCCAGCGACAGATCGTCGAGCAGGTCCGGCTTGCGGTCCGCCAGAAGGCGTTGCCGTTCGGTGGTTTCGGCGAAGGCGAAGGCCTGGGCCAGGAGAGCGACGAGCACAGGCCGGTAGGCGGCCATGACGCCGATGGAACGTGCGGCAGCGCGCAGTTCGGTGTGGCGGGTTGCCTCGGACTCGGGGACCGCGAGCACGGCCTCCTCCATCGCCAGGTCGAACGTGTCGTCCAGAATCTCTGGGTGGGCGGCCAGGTAATCGCGCTCGTCTTCGTAGTTCTCGGTGGTGATCCAGCCGGACGCGACCGAGAGCATGTCCGGGTCGACAACGAGCCAGGTTGGCAGTGGTGAGTGGGCAACGGCGGTCCATGCTCGTTCCCACGGCTCGGGGTTGGCCGCCCGGTGACGGCGAGCGATCGAGCGCGCGGGGCCCATCGACTCGCGACCTCCTTCCGTCACAACCGCGTACAACCATGCTGCTGATCTCGGGTCACCGGGCTGCGCGTACGCGGCTCGATAGAGCAGGAGCGCCATCTGGTTTCGCTTGCCTGCCGTGGCCAGCGCATCTGCCCAGACCGCATCGGCTTCGTCGCGACGGTCGACGGCTGCCAATTGTCTGGCGAGGTTCTCCAGTGTTTCGGCGAGGTCGGAGAGGTAGACGGGGTTTTCTTCGATCAGTGCCCGGTGAAGTGTGACTGCTTCTTCGGCTGGAGCAACAGCTTCGCTGTGTCGTCCGGCCTCGCTGTAGTTGACGGCGAGGTTGTTCAGCGTGTTGGCGAGGTCGTGGAGGTGGGCGGGGTTCTGTTCGGCTAGTGCTCGGTAGATCGTGACT
Organism: Lentzea sp. JNUCC 0626; assembly: GCF_043632865.1. Lineage (NCBI taxonomy): Bacteria > Bacillati > Actinomycetota > Actinomycetes > Pseudonocardiales > Pseudonocardiaceae > Lentzea > Lentzea sp. JNUCC 0626. The sequence continues at coordinate 5,713,719 of NZ_CP171635.1, read as the reverse complement.
GCTTCTTCGATCGGGGCGTCACCCTGCTGCTCGACCTGGACGTAGCTGATGCCCAGGTTGTTCAGCGCGCTGGCGAGGCCGGGGAGATAGGCGGGGTTTTCTTCAGCCAACGCCCGAAGGAGCGTGACTGCTTCTTCGGTCGAAGCGATGGTTTTGTCTGGTTGTCCGAGCTGGTCGTAGCGGACGCCGAGGCTGTTCAGCGTGCCGGCGAGGTCAGGGAGGTAGGCGGGGTTCTGTTCGGCGAGTGCCCGGTAGAGCTCGACTGCCTCTTCGGTCAGGAAGAGGGCCTCGTCGGGTCGTCCCACTTCGTTGTAGTTGATGCCGAGGTTGTTCAGCACACCGCCGAGGTCGGGTAGGTAGGCGGGGTTTTCTTCGGCGAGTGCCCGGTAGAGCCTGACTGCCTCTTCGGTCAGGAAGAGGGCCTCGTCACCTCGTCCCACTTCGTTGTAGCGGATGCCGAGGCTGCTCAGTGCGCCGGCGAGGCTGGGGAGGTAGGCGGGGTTTTCTTCGGCGAGTGCCCGGTAGAGCTTGACTGCCTCCTCGGTCAGAGTGACAGCCTCGTCGCGTCGTCCGACTTCGCTGTAGGTGATGCCGAGGTTCTTCAGCGAGCCGGCGAGGTCGGGGAGGTAGGCGGGGTTTTCTTCGGCCAGTGCCCGGCGAAGCGTGACTGCTTCTTCGGCTGGGGCGACAGCTTCGCTACGTCGTCCGACCTGGTTGTAACTGATGCCGAGACTGCTCAGTGCGCCGGCGAGGTCGGGAAGGTACACGGGGTTTTCTTCGGTCAAGGCCCGGTAGAGCTCGACCGCTTCTTTGGTCGGGGGGAGGGCTTCGCCGCGTCGTCCTACCTGGACGCAGCGGACGCCGAGGTTGTTCAGTGCGCTGGCGAGTTCTGGGAGGTACACGGGGTTTTCTTCGGTCAAGGCCCGGTAGAGCTCGACCGCTTCTTCGGTCGGGGGGAGGGCTTCGCCGCGCCGCCCGACCTCGCTGTAGCGGATGCCGAGGTTGTTCAGCGCGCTGGCGAGGTAGGGAAGGTGCACGGGGTTTTCTTCGGTCAAGGCCCGGTAGAGCTCGACCGCTTCCTTGGTCGGCGTGACAGCTTCGCCGCGCCGCCCGACCTCGCTGTAGCGGATGCCGAGGTTGTTCAGTGCGCTGGCGAGGTAGGGAAGGTGCACGGGGTTTTCGTCGGCTAGTGCCTGATAGAGGTTGACCGCTTCTTCGGTCGGCGGGAGGGCTTCACTGCGTTGGCCGACCTCCTTGTAGCGGATGCCGAGATTGTTCAGCGAGCCGGCGAGGTAGGGGAGGTAGGCGGGGTTTTCCTCGGCTAGTGCCCGGTAGAACGCGACCGCTGCCAAGACCGGAGAGACAGCTTCGCCGCGTCGGCCGACCTCTCCGTAGCTGATGCCGAGGTTGTCCAGTGCGTTGGCGAGGTCGGGGGCGTAGGCGGGGACTTCTTCGGCCAATGCCTGGTAGATCGCGACTGCTTCTTCGGCCGGAGCAACAGCTTCGTTCCTCCGCCCCCACACCGCGGCGATGTTGCCCGTCTGGAGTGCGGCCATGGCGACATCAGGCTGAAGCTCAGGCCGTGCACGGGCGAGTTCGCGCAGCCCGGAGAGTCCCTCGAAACCCGCGCTGGCCGCGTGCACCCAGGTGTAGCTCCACAGGTACGCCGGTGTCTCTGCCGACACCCCGTCGGTCAACAGTTGGTCGTACTGCTGCATGAGCGCCACGCTCACCGGGAGAGCGGCTGGGTTGAACGGGTGCTGGCCGGTCGGGCGGTACGGCGGGCGGAGGTGGTCGGCGAAGCTCTGGTGTGCGAGCCGGTACACCGCCACGCCCGCGTCGCCGTCCTGCACCACGTAGCGGCCGAGTTGGTCCAGCACCCAGCTCACGTCGTCGCGGTCCAGGGCGGTTTCGGTCAGCGCGGAGGCGACGGTCAGCCATTCCTGTTCTGGGAAGCCGGCTCCTACCGCCCACGTCAGCGCGATCAGCATCGTCCGTGCCCGGTGCCGCGCGGTGGGGCCGTCCAGGGTGCTGCCCGGTGGTGGTGCGATGCGGCTCAGGTCGGCGTCGAAGGCGTCCTCGGTCGACCCCGCCACGCGATCCCGCCACTCCGGTCGGACGGTGCTCACCGGGCGCGCCCGCAGCTGGTCGGTGATGACCCTGGCCAACAGGAACGGCCGGTCGGCCGCCGCCAGTGCGACGCCGGCCAGGTGCGCGGCCACCATGGACGCGTCCATGGTCTGGTCGACGCCGGTCAGGCGCTTGCGCACGTAGTCACCGATCGCGGTTCGCGCCGATTCCAGGCAGTCCTCGCTGTCCAGGTCCAGCACGGCTGCCGGGGCGAGCTTGTCCAGCAACGCCGATCCGTCCTGATGCGTCACCGGCCGGGTGGAGACCACCACCGTCGCGAACGGTGCCAGCCGGAGGAGGAGGTTCTCGGCGATGGCGAACGCCTGGCCGCGGGCCTCGTCCAGCCCGTCGATCACCACAACCGGTGTGGCACGGCCGCCTTCCACGGCTCGTTGCACCGCTCCCAGCAGGTCTGCCGCGTTGCGCCGGCCGTCCGCGAACGGTTCGAGGAACTTCGCGCGGATCAGCTGCCACTCGATCAGCTCGGCGATTCTCTCGACGGTCAACCCTCGCGCGTGCACATGTGCCGCGACCGATCGGACACCGGGATCGTCGTGTCCCCAGTTCTCATCGCGCGACTGCAAACGGGTGCGCTCGTGCGGGTTGGACAACGACACGACCCGCCCGACCACAGCCGACTTGCCGGTACCCGCGGACCCCGTCACCACGCGCACGCCGGCCTCGCGGGAGCGCACCCAGGCCACCACTTCGTCCATTTCGGCGGTCCGGCCGGTGAACCACGACTGTTCGTCGCCGGGGCCGCCGCCCCGCGCCGCGAGCAGGAGGTGTTCGACGACTTCCTCCGGCGCGCCGTCGTCGTACAACGGGTTTGGAATCATCGCGAGCGGATGCCCGTCCTTGAGGAATTCCGGTCGGTGATCGACACCGGACCACTCCTCCAACAGGGCCAGCCCCAGATCCTCGCCCAGAATCTGGTTGTTGTGCTTCGACCAGCGACGCTGTTGGTCCGCCGAATCCGGTCCTTCGGTCAGCAACTTCACCAGCAAAGGGCCGAATGCCCCGTCGCGAGCACCCACGTCCGTTGCCGAACACGACACCAGGATTCCCAGCCAGGCCCGAACATCGGACGTGGGAAACTGCTGCAACAGCTGACGGGCCATCGCTGCGGATTCCAGCGCGGCCGCCGCACTGCAGGTGTCGATCACCAACAGCAACTGACTCGCACCGGACAACACACAAGCGCGGATCACCTCCGAAGCGGCGACGCCGTCGAACTCGTCGGCGGTGGCCAGTCGCAGTCCGCCCAGTTCAGCGCCGTGGCCACTCCACATCAGCACCAACGTTCCGCCTGCAGCGCTGCCGTTCATCGACCGAAGGCGTTTGTGCACCGCATCGGCGTCAGCATCGATCAACGGTTCGCCGGCGAACGGCGGCACGAGTGCGCTTGCCACCGCTTTGACATCGGCAACGGCGTGTTCGAGGTTCGTCAACCCCGTCGCGGAGGCGTAGTGGTCAATACCCACCCCGACAAACACGTTAGGCCGCACCGTGTCGCTCCCTCGCCGCGCTTTCGGCTTCGCCTGTTCCTGGCCGCGGTCGAGCCGCTGACAGAACAGCGATCGCCTTGTGCAGATCACCATCTCAGTCGCGTTCGCCGCTTGCGTCGTTACTCGCAGTGCTCGTTGCGGAAACGACCGAACAGGGCACGCAGTGGTGGATGCCGGTTTCGGGTCCGAGGCCATCAGCGGCGAAGCGGAACGAGCAGGTTCGAAGCGGCGGTTCCCGTCACTCCGGCCGGATAAGGTTCGCCCACCACACCGCGCACGTCGAGGAGCAGACCCGATGACCACGATCTCGCCGTTGTCGGAGGACGAGGCGCGGGGACTGTGGTCCGGAGACCGGCCTGGCCGCGACGAGTACTTCTTCGGCACCGTCGCCGCCACCGGGACGGTGTGGGCGTGGGACTTCGAGACCGGCCTGCTGGAGATCGACGACCAGGACAACGCCCTGGTCCCGTTGTGGCCGCACCCCCGGCTGGCCGTGATGGCCGCCGAGGCGATGGGGTTCGAGGACGCTGGTCCGGCCGTCCCGGTCGACGTCGACGTGCTGCTGGACGAGGCGCTCGAGCGCTTCCACCGGGAGAGGCACGAGATCGCCGTCCTGCCCACCGATGGCCTTTTCACCACCGTCCTGTCGCTGGAGCGGTTCCGGGTGAAGGTCTTCGAAGCGCGGCTGCACGCCGCCGGGCTGCCCGAACCGGTCGCCCGCGGCCGGCGGGAGGAGTTCTACGCGGACCAGGTCCGGCGCGCGGACCGGCGGCTCGACCTGGCGCCGGACGACCGCCAGGTCCTCGTGGACCACCTGCGGGAACGGCTGGCGAGCGCGGAGTGCGACCACCGGCGCGCCTTTCCCGCCGTGCGGAACTGGATCGAGGACAGAGGACTGTCCTGGGACCTGCTCTCCCGGTCCTCGGTGAAGCTGCTGGGTTCCTGCGACTGCGAGATCCTCGACCACTTCCGGAGAAACCTCGGCCAAGCCCAGCGGTAGGCACCCCCCTGGTCGAGGATTGGTCCTGCCGTGTGTCGATGTGGCGGTTGATTCACTCGATGGTGTCAGCGATTCAGTGAACGCGGGACCGGGGTGGTAGGCCGGTGTCGACCACTGCCCTCTGACCCGCGATGTGTGGCGCCGTCTGGCGGCCGCATCGACGTGACGCGCGCCTCACCCATCCGAGTAGGCGTCGGCTCCGAATGCGAGCCGGGCAGGTGACGATGAGGAGCTCGATGCTGGAGCGAGAGCGGGCGCAGTCGACAGTCCTGCGTGGTTCTGAGGACTTCGAGGGGCCTGCGGGCGCCGATGACCTGTTGTTGCGGGTGGCCCGTGGTGATGAGGCGGCGTTCGGGCAGTTGTACGACGTGGTGTCGGGTTCGGTGTTCGGGCTGGTGCGCCGGGTGGTGCGGGATCAGGCGCAGTCCGAGGAGGTGTTCCAGGAGGTCATGCTGGAGGTGTGGCGGACCGCCGGCCGGTTCGACCCCGGCAGGGGCAAGGCCATGACCTGGATCATGACGATGACGCACCGGCGCGCGGTGGATCGGGTGCGGTCGGCCCAGGCGGCTTCGATCCGTGACGAACGGGTCGGCGCGCTGGGGGTGACGACGCCGTTCGACGAGGTCGTCGAGCAGGTGACCGAACGCTTGGAGCAGCGCAAGGTCCGGCGGTGTCTGAAGTTCCTGACGGAGCTGCAGCGTGAGTCCGTGGTGCTGGCCTACTACCAGGGCCACAGCTATCCGGAGGTGGCCGGCTTGCTCGGCGTTCCGCTGGGCACGGTGAAGACCCGGATGCGGGACGGGCTGATCAGGCTGAGGGATTGCCTCGGGGTGACGGTGTGAGCACGGCGTCGGATCTGCACATGTTGACGGGCGTGTACGCGATGAACGCCTTGTCCGATGCCGAACGCGCGGAGTTTGAGGCGCACCTGTCGCGTTGCTCGTCGTGTGCCCAGGAAGTCGCCGAGTTGCAGGCGACCGCTGGTTTTCTCGGCGCGGTCGCCGACGTCGCGCCACCCCCGCGGTTGCGGGCCCAGGTGCTGACGGCGGTGGTGGCCACGCGTCAGCTGCCGCCGCAGGAGCCTGTTCCGGTGCCGGTTGTACCGGTGCTGCCCACTCGGAACCGGTGGCTGGTGCGCGGAAGTGTGCTCGCGGCGGCGGCCAGTGTGCTCGTGGCGATCGTGGTCGGGGTTCAGGGTGCGCAGTACCGCAGCGAGCTCGACGCGTTGCGGCAGTCTGCGACCGGCTACGGCCAGGTGTCGGAGCTGCTCGGTGCTGCCGATGTGAAGTTGTTGAGCGGCAACGGATCCGGTGGTGGCCATGGGACCGTTGTGATGTCGCCGCGCCTAGGGAAGGCGGCGTTCATCGCGGACGGATTGCCTGCGTTGCCAACGGATCGCGTGTACCAGCTGTGGGTCGTCGAGTCCGGTGGGCCGCGCTCGGCCGGGTTGGTGCGGGGCGAGCCCGTGGTGGCCGAGAGGGTGGCCGGCGCTCAGGCGATCGCGCTCACCGTGGAACCGAGCGGCGGTTCGTCCGCACCGACGACGACTCCGGTGCTCGCGATCTCGATGGTCTGATCCGGACACGACGCGACCCCGGTAGCCGCCAGGCCGCCGGGGTCGCGTCGTCTCTGCTGGTGTTCAGAGCCAGGTGGACAGCGCCTTGACGATGGTGGCGCGGTTGCGGGGCGCGGTGAGGGTGGCGACGGGCTCGCCGCCGGAGAACAGGATCAGCGTGGGGATGCTGAGAACGCTGTAGCGGACGGCGATGTCCGGGTTGGCGTCGATGTCGACCTTGACGACCGAGATCTTGTCCTGGTGTTCCTCGGCGAGGGCGGTGACGACCGGGCTGAGCTGCTTGCACGGGCCGCACCAGGGTGCCCAGAAGTCGACGAGCACGGGCTTGTCCGCGCCGAGAACGTTGGTGTCGAAGGAGTCCGTGGTGACGTCGTCGAGCTGCATGGTGGTGTTCCTGATCATCCGAAGGTGAAGGAGAAGGCCTGGACGCCGGCGCTGACGGTCGCGGTGAGCGAGCCGCCCTGGATCGTCGGCGTGGAGATGAGCTGGTAGGAGTTCGGGGTGCCGTCGACCTGGATGGTGGTGGTCTTCCCGTAGTCCTGGATCGTCACGGTTCCCTTGCCGGACAACACCATGCGGACTTCCTTGGCGCGGTAGTTCAGCTTGATCTGCCCGGATGCGCCGATGGGCGTGATGGACTGCGTGTCGAGCTTCCAGTCGCCCGCGAGCGCGAAGCTGTCCGGGTCCTGCTTCGCGGGGAACTGGAAGGACTTCTCGCCGCTGGTGTACTCCTCGGTGCCGGCGAAGTTCACGCGCTTGGTGGAGCCGAGGTAGGTCTCGCGGGTGATGTCGGCGACCACGGGGGTGTCGTCCTGCAGCTCGGTGGCCGCGGGGAGTTGGACGCCGGGCTTGGCGTCGTTCAGCAACTGCCGGATGAGCTTCTCGGTGACCTGGTAGTCGCCCTCGCCGAACTTGATGTGCCGCACGGTCCCGGACGCGTCGATCAGGTAATGCGCGGGCCAGTAGCGGTTGCGGTAGTTGGTCCACGTGCCCAGGTTGTTGTCCAGGGCGACGGGGTAGGTGATGCCGAAGTTCTTCGCCGCGGCCTCGACGTTGGCGGGTTCCTTCTCGAACGCGTACTCGGGAGAGTGGACACCGATGACCTGGAACCCGGCGTCGCGGTAGGCCTTGTCCCACGCGACGACGTGCGGGATGGAGCGCTGGCAGTTGATGCAGGAGTAGGCCCAGAAGTCGACCATCACGACCTTGCCCTGCAACGCCTTGAGCTCCAGGGGCTGCGAGTTGACCCACTGCTGGATGTCGGTGAGATCCGGTGCGGTGCCACAGGATTCGAGCTCGGGTGCGCCGTCGGAGCACTTGTCGAGGTCCTTGTTCTGGTCGTTGACCAGCCCGCCGAGGTTCAGCGCCCTCTTGACCTGCTCGGAGTTGTTCACCTTGTCCTGCAACGAGGCCGTGTAGTCCGGGATCGCGCGCTGGAGCAACTGCGGCAGGTTGAACACCAGTCCGATCGCGAGCGCGATCATGACCACGCCTGCGGTGATGCGAATACCCCGCTGGCGCTTGCGGAACGCCTGCACGCGTTCGGAGACGCGGCGGCCGGCGAGGGCGAAGACGAGCAACGGGATCGCGGCGCCGAGCGCGAAGGTCAGCGTGAGCACCACGGTCTCCACGCCGATCCTGCCGGTGGAGCCCGCGACCGTGATCGCGGCGAGCACGGGACCGGCGCACGGCACGTAGACGGCGCCGAGCGCGAGGCCGAGGGTGAAGCCGCCGCGGCTCGCGTCGGGGTTGCGTTGCGGGATCCAGGTGAACGGCTTCTCCAGCAACTGCTCGAAGCGCGGCACGATCAGGCCGATGCCGATCAGCACGAGCACGACGATTCCGGCCCAGCGCAGCACGTCCTGGGGCAGGCCCAGGATCGACAGCAGCAGTGAGCCGAACAGGGTGACGAGGCTGAAGCTGACGACGAGCCCCGCGATCACGAGGTAGGGGCGGGCACGCGACGCCGGCTTGGTCGCCACGGCCACTCCACCTGCCGCCGGCTCCGTTGTCCGAGCGCTCTGCGTGCCGCCGGAGAAGAAGATCACGGGAAGGACGGGCAGGATGCACGGCGAGATACCGGTGACCAGGCCGCCGATCAGACCGATCAGTGCGAGGGTCAACATGGGGGAGCCCTACTCGGGTTGACGGAAGTGCGTGATGTCGGTGCTTCGCGGCCGATCACGCCCCGGATTGCCCTCGCCCCCGGAAGTGTCACGGCGGCGCGAGGAGTGCCAGAGTTGATCGTCGACTGTGGACTGTGGGCGTTTTCCCCAGGTGGCGGGCCATTTGCGGATCGATTGGTAACAGGTCGATAACCAGACCCATCCGTTCCCCGAGGGGTGCCGAATCACGGTCAGCAACTGCCCGAACACTCCTTGGAGATGTCTCGTCATGAACAAGTCCGTCCGCAACATCGCCCTTGCCGTCGGCGCCGCCTCGCTCGCCCTGTTCGGCGCGGCGTGCGGCTCGGCTGACACGGCCAGCAGTGGCAGCTCTTCGACCGCGGCCGCCCCGACCACCACCTCGTCCGCCGCCATGGCCGACCCGGCCAAGGACCTCGTGGGTCCCGGCTGTGCGGACTACGCGAAGCAGGTGCCGTCCGGCGCCGGTTCCGTCGCGGGCATGGCTGCTGACCCGGTTGCGGTTGCCGCCAGCAACAACCCGCTGCTCAAGACCCTGGTGGACGCCGTCTCCGGCAAGCTGAACCCGAAGGTCAACCTGGTCTCGACGCTGAACGGTGCCGAGTTCACCGTCTTCGCGCCGGTCGACTCGGCCTTCGCGAAGATCGACGCCGCCACCATCGAGAAGCTCAAGACCGACGACGCTCTGCTGACCAAGATCCTCACGTACCACGTCGTCCCCGGCCAGATCACGCCCGACAAGATCGTCGGCGACCAGAAGACCGTCCAGACCGGCACCGTCAAGGTCTCCGGCACCAAGGACGCGCTGAAGGTCAACGACGCCAACGTGATCTGCGGCGGCGTGCACACCGCGAACGCGACCGTGTACCTGATCGACTCGGTGCTGCTCCCCGCCTGACATCTCCAGGGGTAGCAGTCACCGCGACTCCGGGAACCGCACTGTGTTGCGGTTCCCGGAGTTTTCACGTCTGCGGTCCGCTTCAGCGAAGCACGATCGTCAGCACCGGTGCGCCCGTCGGGCCGGGTGATCCACCCGCGGGCTCGACCGTGAGGATGACCTCACGCACTCCGGCGATACCCGACACCAGCGACGACGTCGCGGAGCCCGCCGGCCGCAGGAGCCCGGCCGACCGCGTGTCCTGATCGCCCACCAGCCACAGCTGGTACGCGCGACGAGCAGGCAACGTGGGCAGATCGTCCGCCAGGAACACCATTTCGTCGCGGTCGTGCGACATCGCCACGGTGCCGGACGGAGTTCCCGCTGTGGCGAGGCGCAGGTCCGGTGCCGCCAGCAGATCACCGACCCGAGTGCGTGGCGGAGTCACCGGGGACGTGCGGGTCGGTGTGGTCGACGCGCTGTGCACGCCGGCCACCACCGCAGCGGCGGCGCAGGCAACGGCGACGAGGGCCGCGGCGCGGCGAAAACCTTGCCGTCGCGTGGGAAACGTCGTGATCTCCGACGTCGGAGGTGCCTGCCGGACCAACCGGACGGCGCCGAGCACACGAGGCCGCAGCGCACGCGGAGAGACGTGGACAACGGCCCTGCCGAGCCGGGCGGTGGTCTCCTGCAGCCCGGCCACTTCGTCGGTGCAGGCCGGGCACCGCCCCAGATGCGCCTCGAACTCGTCGCGTTCGGCATCGGGCAGTGCACCGAGTGCGTGTGCACCGGTCAGCAGGTGCGGGTTGATCGCACTGGTTGTTCCCCGGTTCACGCTCCTACTTCGGAGCGGTCCGATCATCGGATTGCCCTCGGGTGAACGCGACAAGGCCGCCCCGGGGCGCGGTCGGGGCGGCCTTGGTGGTGCGGGAGGGATCAGAGACCGAGGTCGAGGTCGTTCAGCACGCCGCCGACGTTGACGTCGCCCAGGTTGCCGGTGACGTCGCCGATGTTGCCGATGTCCCCGACGTGGCCGACGCCGGTCACGTCGCCGAGGTTGCCCACGTTGGAGACGACGTCGGTGACGTTGCCGACGTGGTCGAGGGAGAGGTCGTTGCCGGTCACGTTGCCGACGACCGAGGTGACGTCGCCGTTGAGCACGTCCTCGACACCGAGGTTGCCGGCGTTCACACCGCTGGTGACGTCGCCGACGACGTCGGTGACGTGCGTGGTGTCGAGCAGCTCGGTGCCGTTGGTGATGTCGCCGACGGTGTTGGTCACGTCGAGGTCGGTGACGGTCTTGGTGACGTCGGTGATCTCGGTGTTCCCGATGACGTCCAGCGTGCTCGTCGGGTCGGAGAGCACGTCGAAGCCGGTGGTCACGCCGTGCACCGCGGCGGTCAGGCCGGAGACCGCGCCGAAGACGGTGTTGTCGTCGATCTGCTGGCCGACGGTGTTGTGCACCGTGCTCATCAGGTCGAGCTGCTGGTCCAGGTCGAGACCGGAGATCGACGAGCCGAAGTCGCCGAGGTCGGTGACCGGGGCGAAGTCGAGCACGAGCGGCAGCAGCTCCTGGATGTCGGCCGGCGCCACGTCACCGAGACCGGCGGCGTCGAGCGAGCCCTGCGGGTCGAGCTGGAAGGCAGACCGGGCGTCGGGGTCGCTGAGCAGGCCGAGGGTGAAGTCGTGCAGCGTCTGCGGCAGGGTCACGTCGAACTCCAGATCACGTCGTTGAGCTTGTGCCACAGAAAGTTACGAAGAACCGGCCGTTCGCCGCATCGGGTGACATGCCTGGTCTGGTCCTGCGGGCGTGCATGGGGGATCGCAGGCACCGCGAGTAGGGGACTAGGGGGATGTCCTGATCTTTGAGCCGTGACCAAACTCGAACGGGTGATGCTCCGAAGTATTGGGGTACGAGTAGGCACCAGGAGGTTCACGCGCTCATGTCCCCGCTGTCGGCCGGTCCCTTGTTGCTCGACAGCGGGACGACCCGCGCCCTCGAACGCGCCCGTGCCGCTGACCACGTCGTGCTGACCGGTCCGGCCGGATGCGGCAAGACCACCGTCCTGCGGACCTTCGAGGACGCCGCCGCGGTCGACGACGGGCAGCTTCTCGGTGAGGACGACGTCGACCGCCTGCTCCGCGAGGCGGCGGCCGGGGCCCGGCTCGCCGTCGCCCATCGGCTGTGGCCGGACAACCGCGCCCTCACCCGTCTCGTCGCCGCGCTTCCCGGCTCCGTGGTCCGGCTGCAGCTGCGGCCCTTGTCCCGCGAGCACGTCCGCTCCCTCGCGGCGCACGCGCTGGGCACCGAGGTGAGCGAGGCGTTCGCGCACCACCTCCACGGGCGCACCGGCGGCACGCCGAGGTTCGTGCTGGACGAACTCTCTCCCGACCCTCGCGCCGCGTTCGCCCGTCACTTCGACGAGCTGTCCGTTGCCGCGAACGATCTGCTGCTGGCCCTGGCGCTGGGCGCGCCGTTCGACGTCGACCTGCTCACGACGGTGCTGGCGCTGGACCCCGGCACCGTGTCGCAGTCCGTCGAGGCACTGCGGTCGGAAAGCCTGCTCCAGCTCGACGGGACCCCGCTTCCCGTCGCGGCCGACGCCGTCACCGCTCTCGCTCCTGCGGAACAGCGCGCGGACTTCCTGCGCAAACTCGCCCTCTCGCAGGCTGGACGTGCGCGACCGGTGTCGGGTTACGCGGAACAGCTGCTGGCACTCGGAGTGGCGGATCCGGGCCTTCTCGGCGTGTTCTCGGCCGCCGGCCACGAGGTGATCAACGACGACCCGGCGCTGGCCGCGCGGCTGTTCACCGCCACCGGCACCGGCACGTCCGCCGACGTGGCCCGAGCACGGGCGCTCAGCGGCGACCTGGACGGCGCCGTGGAGGCCGTGAACCTCGACCACGCGGACGAACTGCTGGTCGCCGCCACCGTGCTCACGATGCGCGGGCAGGTCGGTCGCGGCGGCGAGCTGCTGCGGCGCTCGGACAACGCACTGGCCCTGGGGTTCGCGGTGACCGGCCTGCTCGGTGCCGGACGCCTCGAGGAGGCTCGCGCGGTCCGGCTCGGCCCGCAGCACGGCGGCTCGCTGACCGACACGCTTGGGCAACGACTGGCCGCCGTGGTGCTCGACACCGTCACCGGGCCACCCATGGCCGCCGTCTCCGCCGCTGTCGCCACGGCCGGGGTGAACCAGGCGGGGTCCCGCGCCTCGGTGCAGCCCGACAGCCCGACCGCGCTCGCCGCGTTGATCTGCGTGCACGCGGGCGAGCTGACGGTGGCGAAGTCCTTGCTGACCAAAGCCGTCCAGGGCGACGACGGCAGAGGGCTGCACGCGGACCGCCACCGGCTGCTGCTCGCCACCGCGGAACTGCTGTGCGGTGATGTCGAGGAAGCGCAGCGCTTCCTGTCCTCGGAGACGGCAAGAGAACCGAGGGAGGCGTTGTTCGCCGCGGCGCTGGAGCTGGGCGCCGCCCGCCGCACCGGTGACCTCCACGCTCTGCGCGCCGCGTGGGAACCGGCCCAGCAGGCGCTCGTCGTGCACCCCGTCGACCTCTACACGCTCCTCCCGCTCACCGAGATCGCCGTCGCCGCGGCCAGGATCGGCCAGTTCCACCGCGTCGAAGCACACCTGACGGAGGCGTGGACGTTGCTCGGCGACCTCGGCAACCCTCCACTGTGGTCGGTGCTGCCGCGGTGGCACGCTTTCCACGCGGCGCTGCTCCTCGGCGACCACGCGGCGGCCGAGGAACACACCGCGGCGCTCGAAGACGCCGCAGAGGCCTTGCCGTTCGCCCGCGCACTCGCCGCCGGCGCACGGTGCTGGAGCCGTGCCGGCCGGGGCGAGGTCGACCACGTGCGCGTGGAGACGGTGGCGCAGGAGCTGCGTGCTCACGGTCTGCGTGCGGACGCCGCGCGACTGGCCGGGCACGCCGCCATGCACACCACCGATCGCAAGGCCATGACACAGCTGCTCGACATCGCACGGCAGTTCCACGGCACGAGCAGCGGGCAGAGCAACGCCGAGGTGCTCAGCGACCGCGAGCAGGAAGTAGCCGCGCTCGTCCGCGACGGGCTCACCTACCGCGAGGTCGGCGACGCCTTGTTCATCTCGGCCAAGACCGTCGAACACCACGTCACCCGCATCCGCAACAAGCTCGGTGCCAAGAACCGGCGCGAACTGGAGCGGGCGCTCGAAGACGTCGACCTGACCGTCGCGAAGTAGTCACTCCATCGGGTGGAACGGCTGCACGGCACCGATCCGATGCCGCACCGCGCTACGGATGTACTGCGCGCGGATCCGCCAGATGCGGTTCAGCCGGCTCGGGACGGCGCCACGCACGCCCCTGTGCGTCTGTTGTTGGAACCGGACGCACAGGGGCTCGGCCCGTCACCGGATTGGCGATCACCGTGTGTCGAGGTTATCGGCGTTAATTTGTGTCCCAAAGTAGTTGGAAACAAATGTTTCAGATTTGTTTGAGCCTCTGAGCTGCGACTGAAGAAAAACTTCCACTTTCGAGTGAACCGGCGACCGTGGTGCATCGAATCCCTCGATGTACAGGTGCTGATTCGTCGAGAGGGGGTGATTACATGAAGTCGACATGCTCCAGAGTGATTCGGCGGACACTCGGTGTGGCCGGATTCCTGATCGGATTCGGTCTCCTGTCCGCAGGAGTGGCGAGTGCCGACGAGGGTGACTCACCCGGCCTGCTGGGCGGGGTCGCCGACCTCGTCGCACCGGTCACCGACGTGGTCTCGCCCGTCACCGAGGCGGTCTCGCCCGTCACCGACGCGCTCGTGCCGGTGGCTGACGCGGTCGCGCCGGTCACCCGGACCGTCACCGCGGTGGCGGACCCGGTGGTGAAGCCGGTGCTGAAGGCAGCCGAACCGGTCACCGGTCCGGTGCTGGCACCGCTCGCACCGACCGTGGACACAGCCGTGCGGGCCCTGGGCCCGGTGGCGGAGCCACTGCACCCCGTCACGGCGCCGCTGCTCGCTCCCGTGGTGAACACGGTGCAGGACGTGCCGGTCGTGGCTCGCGCCGCGCAGCCGTTGGTGACGACACCTTCCGCTCCGGCGGAGGAGGTCATGCCACCGGTCGCCGTGCCTGCCGTCCCGGACGTTCCGCAGGTGCCGGTCGAGGTGCGGGAGGTTCGTTCTCCGGCAACGCCCGATCGGGTCGCGGTGGGGGCAACCCCGCAGCGGCAACAGATCTCCGCACCTGACGTGGCGCCCCCCGTTGAGGCGCCGCAGAAGCAGTCGCCTGACGTGCCGTTCGCGCTACTTCCCGGCACGACGGGATCGGCGTCCTCCAACGGATCGGCGGGCGCGACTGTCTCGGATCTCCCTGCGACACAAGGGGTTCATCCGGACGGCGAGTCGCCCGTGGTGATCGCGGATCACCAGGTCCACGGGTCGTGGTGCTACTACTACGGCCGAAGTCATCCCAGTTGATCAGTCCTGGCAACCAAGCAGACCAGATCACCAAGCTTGATTGACAGGAAGAAGATCAGCAATGCACAGCTATGTGAAACGCGGCCTCTTGGCCGCGGCGTTCTCGGGAGGCTTCCTCCTGGCCGGAACGGCGATGGCGAGCGCTGACACGGGCGGCAACGGCCTGCTCGGTGGCGTCGGCGACGTCGTGCACTCGGTGGTGAACGGTGGCAACGGCGGCAACTCGGGCAACGGCGGCAACGCCTCCAGTTCGAACAACGCCACGTCCGGCAACTCGGGCAACTCCGGGAACTCGGGCAACACCGGCGGCAACAGCGCGACGAACCTCTGCGTGCTGGCCGAGTGCCACACCAACGTGAGCTCGGGCAACTCCGGGAACACGGGCGCCACGGGCTCGACCGGTGACGCGTCCAACCACAGCAACACGGTGGGCGGGAACTCCGGTGCGGCGGGCAACGGCGGCGACGCCACTGCCGCGGGCCGTGCGCAGAACGCGAATGCCAACGCCGGCAACGGCGGTGACTCGGGCAACGGCGGCAACGCCACCAGCTCGAACAACGCCACCTCCGGCAACTCCGGTAACTCGGGCAACTCGGGTGACACCGGCGGCAACAGCGCCTACGGGCTCTGCGTGCTGGCCGAGTGCCACACCAACGTCAGCTCGGGCGACTCCGGTGACACCGGTGCCACGGGTTCGACCGGTGACGCGTCCAACCACAGCAACACCGTGGGTGGAAACTCCGGTCCCGCCGGTGACGGCGGCGACGCCAAGGCCGTGAGCAAGGACCAGAAGTGGGGCCACCACAACAAGAACAACGGCTCCACCGAGGCCACCGCCGGCAACGGCGGCAACTCGGGCAACGGCGGCAACGCCACCAGCTCGAACTCCGCCACGACCGGTAACTCGGGCAACTCCGGGAACTCGGGCGACACCGGCGGCAACAAGGCCGTCGTGCGCACCATCGGTTCGGACAAGGGCCACGGCAAGTCCTGGAACGGCACCAAGTCCTGGACCACCGTCACGTCCGGCGACTCGGGCGACACGGGTGCCACCGGCTCGACCGGTGACGCGTGGAACCACAGCGCCACCTTGGGCGGCAACTCCGGCCCGGCCGGTGACGGCGGCAACGCGTGGGCGATGACCGAGCAGGGCAAGAAGTCCTGGAACCACGGCAAGTGGAGCAAGCACAGCAACAACGGCTCCACCGAGGCCACCGCGGGCAACGGCGGCAACTCGGGCAACGGCGGCAACGCCACCAGCTCGAACAACGCCACGACCGGCAACTCGGGCAACTCCGGGAACTCCGGCGACACCGGCGGCAACTCGGCCGTGGTGAAGACCGAGAACAAGAAGTGGAACGACCACCGCGGCGACAAGGGCCACGGCTGGAAGCACCACAACTGGAAGCACAAGGGCTGGAAGCACGACTGGAAGAACCACGGCACCAAGTCCTGGACCGAGGTCACCTCGGGCAACTCCGGTGACACCGGCGCCACTGGTCCGACCGGCGACGCGTCCAACCACAGCAACACGGTCGGTGGCCACTCCGGTCCGGCGGGCGATGGCGGCGACGCCATGGCCTGGACCCACGGGAAGAAGCACTCCGTGAAGGCGTGACCATCAGGTGATCACAAAGCGGGGCCGGTGCGAGCCGGTCCCGCTTTTTCGCGCTCTCAGAACGGTTTCAGCGCCGGGGGAACGTCGAGGACAGGGCGATCGCGCCGGCCGCGTCCCGCACCACGAAGCCCGCCGCGTCCGCGCGCAGCACCGAGCTGTTCAGGTTGCAGTGCATGAGGTTCTCGCCGGTACCGACGAACGACCCCGCGGACACCTCCTCGCCGCCGGAGCCGGTGACGGTGACCCGGTACGTCTGCCCGGCGGCGAACCCCCGGCCGTCGAGTTTGATCTCGACACCCCACGTGTGCGGGACGAGCGACGCCTCCGCGCTCACCCCGGGAGCCTGCTGGACGAGCGCGACCGGTTCGAGTGGCACGGCCGGGCGCAGGAACCACCAGGTCGTTCCCGCCGCGATCACCACGGCTGCGGCGGCCGTGAGCAGCAGAGCCGGACGCCTCCGACTGGCTCCGACCCTGCGCACCACCAGTTCTTCCAGATGCGCAGGTACGGAGACGTCGTCGGGATTCACTCCGGCCAACGCGCGTGCCACGGGGGAGAGTTCGGCGACCGTGCGCTGACAGTCCGCGCAGTGGTCGAGGTGGTCCACGACCGCCGTGAGTTCGTGGCCGGAGAGCTGGTTGAGCACGTAGGCGCCGAGCAGTTCGGTGCGTCGCTCGTGCACGGAGTCGGTCACGGCCGCACCCCCATCTCCTCCAACGCCAGCCGCAACGCCTTCAGGCCGAAGAAGACCCGGCTGCGCAACGTCACCTGCGAGACGCCCACCTCGGCCGCCACGTCCCGGTAGGACCGGCCGCGCAGGTAAGTCTCCACGAGGGCCACGCGGTGGCTGTCGCTGATCCTGAGCAGCGCCTGCTCCACGAGGTGCTGGTCGAGCACCGCGTCAGCGTGATCGGAGACGTTCCCCGGCTGGTCCGCCGCTGCCGCGTAGAGCCGCCGGTGGTGCCGGGCACGCGCCCGAGCCTCGTCGACGACGACGTTGCGGGCGATGGCGAACAGCCACACGCGCAGACTCGCGAGGTCCGGGTCGAAGCGGTCGGCGGACCGCCAGGCCCGCAGGAACACCTCCTGCACGGCCTCCTCGGCCGCCGGTCCGTCGCCGAGCTGCCGCAGGGCGAAGCGGTAGAGCTCAGGACCGTGCGCGGCGTAGACCTCCCGCAGGTCCAGGTCCGCTCTCCTGCCGATGATCGCCATGAGCTCCCCGTCGACGCGCCTGAAAGCCAGTTCGTCACCGGGTGCGGCGCGGATGGGTCTGATTTGTTCGGTTCGTGCTTCAACGCCGGGAGGAGTCGCGTCGTACACACCTGTGTTCCGCGTTCACAGGCTCTGGGAGAAACCATGCGCATCGCTCGCACGACCGCCATCGCCGCAGCCGCAGCCCTGCTCGCCGGCGTCCTCGGCGCCGCCCCCGCCTCGGCGTCCGGTGACCAGCTCCGCGTCCACCTGCTCACCGGCGACGGCGTGCTGAGCACCCGGACCTGGTCCTCGCCGCTGTTCGCCCAGCACCGCGTCCGCGTCACCGGGCTGGCCAAGCACGACCGGCTCGCGGGCATCGACGTGCGCCCGGCCACCGGTGTCCTCTACGCGATCGGCCGCTCCGGCCAGCTCTACACCGTCGACACCCGCACCGGCCGCGCCACCGCCGTCGGCACCCCGCTCGCCCTCACCGGCACCGCGATCGGGTTCGACTTCAACCCGACCGTCGACCGCATCCGCCTGGTCACCTCGACCGGCCAGAACCTGCGCCTGGTCCCCGACACCGGCGCCCTCGCCGCGACGGACGGCCCCCTCGCCTACGCACCGGGCGACCGCGCGGCGGGCACCACCCCCAGGGTGTCCGGGGCCGGCTACACCAACAGCGTCGCCGGTGCCACGTCCACCACGCTCTACGACCTCGACAGCGCCAAGGACACGCTCGTCACGCAGGGCACCGCGGTCGGCGTCACCCCGGTCGTCTCGCCGAACACCGGCCAGCTCTTCACCGTCGGCAAGCTCGGCGTCGACGTCGACAAGACCAACGGCTTCGACATCGCCACCGTCAACGGCCGGCACCACGCCCTCGCCGCCGTGAGCCCCGCACTGAACCTGCTCGGAGGCTCGATCCTGGTGAAGATCAACCTGGAGACCGGCCGCGCCTCGGTCGTCGGCCTCGCGGGCGGCGACGTCGTCGGCGTGGCGTTCGCGAAGTGACCGTCAGGGCCGCTGACGCTCCGGCGTCAGCGGCCCGCGAAGGCTTGCCGCAGGAACTCGAGAATCGCGAAGCGCGCGGTCTGCGCGGGGATCGAACCCCAGACCAGGTCGAAGCAGTGGTCTGCCCGCTTGAGCGCCACGAGCGTGGGCAACTCCGGCGCCACCATGTACGGCGTGATCGTCTCCAACGGCACCCACTGGTCCTGCACGCCGGTGACGACGCAGATACGTGCCGGTGCGGATTCGAGATGGGCGGCAGGAGAGCTCCACTCCCAACGCGACGCCACCTCCTGCGGCGCACCACCGAGGAAGTCCACCAACGGCGACACCTCCCGATCGACCGGCGTGATCCGCCTGCGGCGCAACACGTCGTAGAGCGACAGCAGGTCCACCGGCCCGTAAACCGACACCACCGCGCACGGCCGTTCGTCGAGGCTCGCCGCGAGCAACGCCAGGTGCCCACCCGCGGACGAACCGAACAACGCGATCCGCTGAGGGTCGACGCCGAGCTCGGCGGAGTGCTCCTCGACCCAGCGCACCGCGTCGATCACGTCGAACGGCGCCACGTCCCACCGCCCCGGCGGAGCCAGCCGATAACTGATGCAGACGGCCCGATACCCGTTGTCCGCCAACCAGTTCGCATACGCGCGCAGCTGCCGCCAGTTACCGCCCGCCCAGCCACCACCGTGCACCAGCACGACCGCGGGCCCCGTGCCGGCGCGGTCCGCGGGATGCCAGACACCGAGCGGCAGACGAGCCCCGTCGCGGGAGATGAGCTCACGAGTCTCAGGCGCCCGCGCCCGAAGGAACCCGGTGAGGTCCAAGAACGCCGCGACCAACGAGGGGCGGGCACCCATCGCCAGCGCCTGCCCCCACTGCGCCCCGGCAACGCAAACCTGCGCGCCGGCGACGACAGCGGCGACGACCGCGAAGACCAGGTCCCCCTGGAACGCGGCTACCACCGCCAACACGATCGCCAACAGCGCCAACGGAGGCGCCAGGCTCAGCGTGAGAGCACGAACCACCCACAACGCCGGCGCGGGTGACGGCAGCAGTGACACGGCCGCGATCACCGCGATCAGCACGATGCCGGTCTGATACACGCTGATCGGCCTCCCGATGGACTCCAGCGCTCAAGCCGCGCCGCGCACACCGGTGATTCGGCGTCTTCCGCGCCGCGGATTGGTTTGACCGCGAAAGGCGACCGCAGCCGTCAGGGGCGCGCCCACCGCCCGAAAAGCAGAGAAGCAGGTAGAGACGAATCTCTACCTGCTTCTCTGGAGTACGCCGCCAGGGACTCGAACCCCGGACCCGCTGATTAAGAGTCAGCTGCTCTAACCAACTGAGCTAGCGGCGCTTGTTTGTGTGCCGGAGCCTTGCTCGTTCCGACGTGAAGAACGTTAGCACGGGGGTTCCACAGAGTTTTCGCGGGGGTCACCTGCCGGACGCCGCGACCCCCGTGTGCAGGAGCCACTGGGCCGCTGTGTAGGTCGGCATGACGCCTGCCGACGCGACCCGCGCCGCGCGTCCTTTGAGGACGAACCGGCTTGCGCCGAGCAGGGCGTCGGAGACCGCGAACAGTGCTGCACCACCGAGAACGCGCCGGGCGCCGGTGCCTCGGGCGGTGGAGGCGGCGGCCACCATCGTGCCCAACGTCAACGCGTAGAGGCCCACCGGCTTGCCGAGCGGGCCCGCTGCCCGGGCGAACACGACCGCGCCGACGGACGAGGCCGCGACGATCGGGAGGACTGCCTTGCGGGTTCCTGGGGTGGAACGGCGGGCGAGGGCAGCGGTGTAGCCGAGGTGGGCGGCCAGGAAGCTGAAGAGTCCTGTCCGGAATGCCCGGTCCGTGTCGCCCAGCAGGGCTATGTCGCCTGCCCAGGAGCCGGCCAGGCCCACGGCCATGCCCGCGTCTCGGGGAGGGGTGGCCAGGGCGAGGGCGGGCATCAGTGCGGTCTTCGTCACAGGACGGACGTTGCCGCGACGCACGGTTGCCGCGATCGAGTCCACGATCGCGGCAACCGCGTACACCTGGTTCTTCATGGAGCACCTCTCGCCATTGAGGTGCTCAGACTAGTGCCGCGTCAGCCGACCTCCGCCGCGTCTTCGATGCTCAGCAGGCCGCCACGATGCGACCGTCTGATCACCGAATACGGGGCAAAGGCCGACTGACGCGGCACTGGAAGTCTCAGCTCAAGGTCACCGCAGTGTCGTCGATCACGAACGACGTCTGGAGCGACGCGTCCTCGACGCCGGTGAACTTCAGCGCGACGGTCTGGCCGGCGAACGACGAGAGGTCGACCGTCTTCAGGGCGTAGCCCGCGGCCGCGTTGGTGTTGGAGAGCGTGGACAGCGTGGTGGTTCCGGCCGTCACGGTCAGCTTGTCGTAGACGGTGCTGCCGGTCTCACGGGTGTCGATGTGGACGTAGAAGGTCAGGGATGCCTTGCAGCCCGCGGGGATCGTCACCGACTGGGAGAGCGAGTCGGTGTGCGAGGAGCCGTAGCCGTTGAGCCACGACGACCACGTGCCGGTGCGGGCGGGTTGGCCGTCGGCGCTGTGCTGGCCGATGACGCCCGAGGTGGCGGTCCAGGAGGCGGTGCCGGATTCGAAGCCCGGGTTCAGCAGCTTCTGGCCCGAGCAGTTGCCGCCGGTGGAGCCGACGGTCCAGGAGAACGACGCGGTGCCGGTCTTGCCGGCGCTGTCGGTGGCCGTCACGGTGACGTTCGAGGTGGCGGCGGTGGTCGGGGTGCCGGAGATGGTGCTGCCGTTCACCGCGAGGCCGGCGGGCAGGCCCGTGGCCGAGAAGGTGTACGGGGCGGTGCCGCCGCTGGCCGACAGCGGGAGGCTGACCGCGGTGCCGACGGCCGTGGACTGGTTGCCCGGGTTGCTGACGGTCACGGTGCCGGTGGCGTTGCACGTCGGGTCGGCGGACTGGGCGGGCACGCTGATGGCGTCCCAGGCGGCCTTGACCGTGTTGAACTCCGCGCAGCTGCCGGGGTAGAGGTTCTTGGCGGCGGTGAGGGTCCAGGTGCGGTACTTCAGGTAGGAGCTGCTGGAGGTCTTGAGCAGCATGGCGTTGTAGAAGATCTTGATGGCCTTCTCGACGCCCAGGCCCGTGACGGACGTGTTGTTGCACGTCGTGCTGGTCGGCTGGCCGTTGGTCGGGTTGGTGCCCTGCGAGAGCAGGTAGAACCAGTGGTTGCCGGGGCCGGCGGCCGCGTGCACCTCGGTGTTCGGGATGGAGCTCGAGTAGCAGTTCGCGTGGTTCAGCGCGGACGGGTTGTACATGTTGCGGATCGGGCCGCGGCCAACCAGGTTGATCGTCTCGCCGACCAGGAAGTCCGGCGTGTCGTAGGGGGACGGCTCGTTCGCGAACCACTCGGTGGTGGCGCCGAAGACGTCCGCGACGAACTCCTGGGTGCCCGCGCCGGAGATGCCGCCGGGCGTGTGGTCGTCGATGCCGTGGCCGAGTTCGTGGGCGACGACGTCGATCGAGCCGATCCACTGGCCCGCGCTGTTGTGCCCGATCTGGACCTGGCTGCCGTCGTAGTAGGCGTTCTGGTCGTTCAGGCCGACCCGCATCGGCCAGCCGCCGCCGTTGCCGTCGAAACCGTTGCGCCCCAGCCACTGCGAGAGCATCTTGGCTTCGGCCTGGGCGGCGAACAGCACGTCGACGCAGCCGGTCTCGCGGTTGGTCTGGGTGCCGTTGCCCCACGTGTCGGTGGTCTTGGTGAACGTCGTGTTGTTCGCCGCGTCCTGGCAGCTCACGTTGGTGAGCGTCGGGTCCTTGAGCGAGTAGTTCGAACCGGAGTGCGTGGTGGCGATGGTGACGGGGTTCGGGCCGTTCCAGCCGCTGGTGCCGGTGCCGTGCATGACGCGTTCCTGCTTGCGCAGCACCTTGCCGCTCAGCGCGTCCACGACGACGTCGAGCTTGCTCGGGCCCTCCGCGTCCCGGCCGGTCACGGTGACCTTCCAGGCCAGCGCCGGTGCGGCGTCGAGGGCGTAGACGACCTGCTCGGCCGCGCCCACGCCGTCCACAGTGGACATCGTGGTGCGGGCGGTGGCCTCGGCCTGCGCCTTGCTGACGGAAGCCTTGGTCGCGGGCAGGTTGATGGTGGCGTTCTGGCTGACGGAGGTCTGGAGGACCTGGCCGGTGGAGTTCGTGACGACGACGAAGTCGCCGCCCACCACCGGCATTCCCTTGTAAGTCCGGTCGTACGGCACGTACTTCAGGCCGTTGGTGGACGAGATGACGCCGTGCCGCACGAACGCGTCGTCCGCGCCGGCGTGCAGTTCGGCCGGGCGGTTCGCGACGAGGCTCGCGGCCGCGTCGACGGCCAGCGCCTCGGCGGACGGAACGGGCTGGGCGGAGGCGGGGCTGCCGAGCGGGCTGAGCACGGCGGCGACGAGTGAACCCGCAGCGGCCAGCACGAGAGAACGTCTCGCTTGCATTTTTCTCCTCGTTGCAGGGCGAACAGACCCGGCCCTCGGTTGCAGGGGGAGCCGGGTGTCCGTCGAGGTGAATGTTCAGTCAGGGCAACGAAAGGATGAGTCGCAGCGAGATCGTTAACAAGGACTAACTTATTCACACAAATCATTCGTGCGCATTTGTGGGACTTGCGTCCGTGCATTCCTTTGTCAGGCTTGATGGTCGGTTTGCCCGGAGAAGTTCCCGTTGAGCCGTGCGCGATAGGTGGCGCGTTTGCCGGAGTCCGGCAGCAGGGCGCGGTCGTCGCGGACGAGCCGGCGCACGGCGTTGAGGACGGGCTCCGGGGTGAGAGCCGAAAGCGTTGCCAGCGCGCCGACGTAGCGCGGGACCGCGATCTCGGCCCTGCGGTGCGCCACCGAACCGATCACCGCACGAGCGATCTCCTCCGGCGTCACCTTGGGGATCGGCTTCATGTCGAGCCCGGACGCCAGCGCGGTGTCGACGGCCGACGGCAGCACCGCACTCACGCTGACACCGCGCCGGGCGTACTCGCGGCGGGTGGCGGCGGTCAGCCCGACGACGGCGAACTTGCTGGCGTTGTACATCGCGAGGCCCGGCACCGGGAACTTCCCCGCCAGCGAGGCGATGTTGACCACGTGCCCGCAGCCCCGCGCGAGCATTCCCGGCAACGCCAGCCGCAGGCCGTGCACGACCCCGAACAGGTTGACCTCGACGGTGGCCCAGCCGACGCGGTCGTCGAGGTCGAGGAACCCGCCGTTGGGCATGATGCCCGCGTTGTTGACGAGCACGTCGACCTCGCCCGCCGCGTCCAGGAACGCCTTGAACGACACCAGGTCCGTGACGTCGAGCGGGTGCGCGACCGCTCCGATGGACGCCGCCGTCCGCCGTGCCTGGTCCAGGTCGAGGTCACCGATCACGACGCGGGCGCCCCTGGCCGCGAACGCCGTGGCGGTGGCGCGGCCGATGCCCTGCGCGCCACCGGTGACGGCCACGGTCGCACCGCGCAGGTCGATCGCCGGGTAGCGGGTCATGAGAGGACTCCTCGGGCAGCGGTGATCGTGGCGGGCAGACGGCGGTGGTCCATGAAGTTGAAGCCCATCGCGGCGAGCGCGGCCTGGTCGGGTTCGACGCGGATCACCCGAGTGCCTGCCACCGTCCTGAGTTCGCGGTCGAGCCCGCGGGTCATCCGGCGCCGCAGCACCCGTTCCAGCCGCGTGAGTCCGCGGGCCGGAACGGGGTCGCGGCTCGTCATCGGTGCCACGACGACGAGTTCGTCCAGTTCGAGCGGAGCGACCAGGTCGGCGGAGACGGACGAGACGGTGCCGCCGTCCACGAACCGGCGTCCGGCCAGGGAGACCGGCGGGAACCAGCCGGGGATCGCCCACGAGGCCGCGATCGCCTCTCCGAGCGGAACCCTCGGCGCACCAGGGGAACCGAACGCGACGCGCTCACCGGTCCGGGCGTCCGCGGCGACGATCCAGGTGGCGGGGTGCTCGACCCAGCCGTTCGGACCGGCGAGCCGCGCCCCGAACTCGCGCAGCCAGGTGGCGTCACCGCCCCCTTCCGGCAGCAGTCCGGCGAGCCGTCCCAACGGATCGAGGTCGCGGCGGCCGAGCAACCCCAGCGCCGGCCACCGCAGACGGGGCAACGGTGGCCGGATGCCGGGACCGGGGGAGCCGAGCGCGTGCACGACGTCGGTGACTGAACGCCCGGAACCCAGCAGTGCCACCATCTCCGCCCCCGCCGAGGTGCCCACGAGCACCGAGGCCGTCCGGGCGTCCCAGCTCAGGTCCTGTTCCACGGCCTGCAACGCGATGGCCGTCCACGCGAACCCGAGCGTGCCACCGCAGCCGATCGCGAGACCGCGCCGGGTCATGCCGGGGTCGCCGTGCGCACAGGGGTGAAGTCGTAGTCCGACAACGGGAAGCAGCCCGCCGCCCGGTGCGCGCTCACGGTCGAGGTCGGCCGCAGCAGCGTCGCCTCGCCGTGCTGGTTGAAGTAGTAGCTGTGGGCCGTGGCGCACTGGCCGAGCGAGAACACGGTGTTCTGCGTGACCTTCGACCGCATCCGGTCGAGGAACTCGTCGTTCGCGCGTTGTGTGACCTCGAAAACGGACGAACCACGCGAACGCATCCCCGTGATCAGGCGGCGGATGTGCGTCATCTGGCACTCGATCGTCGTGAAGTACGACAGACCGCTGTAGGAGTACGGGCTGTTGAGCGACAGGTAGTTCGGGAACCCCGGCACCGTCACGCCCTCGTAGGCCTGGAAGCGGTTCTGTCGCCACCACGCGCCGAGGTCCCTGCCGTCGCGGCCGATCACCTCGAACGCCGGGAAGTTGGTGTCCCACAGGTTGAAGCCGGTGGCCAGCACGAGCACGTCGACATCGGTTCGACCACCGGAAGTCACCAGGCCGCGCGCGTCGATCCGTTCCACGCCATCGGTTTCCAGGCGCACGTGCGGCCGGGTGAACGTGCGGAAGTAGTCGTTCGAGAACGTCGGGCGCTTGCAGCCGAACGAGTAGTCGGGCGTGAGCTTGCGACGCAGCAACGGATCCCGGACCTGCCGGTGCAGATGCCGGAGACACCACCGCTCGGCCAGCCGGTTCACCACCCGCAGCTGCTTGTAGCGGACGACCCCGGAGATCATCATCAGCTCCAGGACCGCGTTGCCGATCCACCGCACGGCCCGTTGCGCGAACGGCAGCCGTGCGAACAACGTGCGCACGGCAGGAGGAATCGGGTAGTCCGGCTTCGGGCTCACCCAGATCGGCGTGCGCTGGAAGACCGTCAACTCCGACGCCTGGCGTGCCAGTTCGGGGATCAGCTGCACCGCGGTCGCGCCGGTGCCGATGATCGCCACCCGCTTGCCGGTCAGGTCGACGGGCTCCCACGCCGCCGTGTGCACCACTCGACCCTCAAACGACGAAACGCCGGGGATGTCCGGCATCTTCGGCATCGACAGAAACCCCGTCGCCGTCACCAGGTACCGCGCGGTGAACACCGACTCCCCGGCGACGACCTCCCAGTGGTCTCCGCGCCAGTGCGCCGAAGTCACCGTCACCCCGAACCGCATCGACGGCCGCAGCCCGTACTTCACCGCCACGTGCTCGGCGTACCGCTTGAGTTCGGAACCCGGCGCGAACAGCCGTGACCAGTGTGGATTCGGCTCGAACGAGTACGAGTAGGTCGCGGACGGGATGTCGACGGCGAGTCCCGGGTAGCGGTTCACGTGCCACGTGCCGCCGAGGTCGTCCTCCCGCTCCAGGATCAGCAGGTCGTCGAACCCGAGCCGCCTGAGCTCGATCGCCGCGCCCATGCCGCCGAACCCCGCGCCGACGATCACCGCGTCGTGCATCGCTGCCTCCCGAACCCTGAAACGGAATCGCGTGTCAGTTTCGGAACCGTATGTCAGTTCGCCGCATGATCACAAGAGCGCGCAGGTCATAGACTCGGAGCCATGACGTCCAGTGCCGAGCCCGTCAGCCGCGCCGAGCGCAAGAAGCAGGAGTTGCGCCGCGAGATCATCGACGCGGCCTTCGACTGCTTCGCGGACCGCGGCTACCACGCCACGGGCATCGCCGACGTGGCCGCGCGGCTCGGCATCGGGCACGGCACCTTCTACCGCTACTTCCAGAACAAGCGGGACATCGTCGACCACGTGGTGGACGACCTGGTCGGCCGCGTCACCGGCGCCCTCACCGCCGAGAACGCCCCGGACGCCGTGTCGACGCTGGCCGAGTATCGCGAGCAGTCGGCGCGCATCGGCGAGTCGCTCGGCAAGATCTTCGGCGAGGACCCGAGGGTGCCGCGCCTGCTGCTGTTCGAGGCGCCCGGCATCGACCGCGCGATGGCCGAACGCATCCTCGACCTGTTCGACCTGGCCGCCTCGCTCACGGCCGCGTACCTCACGCACGGCGTGGAGCTCGGCTACCTGCGCGCGGACCTCGACGTCGACAACACCTCGCGGGCCATCAACGGCATGATCCTCGGCACCGCGATCTCGTCGCTGCGCACGCCGGATGCCCAGGCGGCGCAGAGCGAAGCGCTCAGAAGGGTCATGTACGACGGCATCGCCGCGCGTTAGGCCGTGTCCCGAAAGTTCGTTCGGTGACAGGCGCGGGCGAGAGACCCGGAGACGGTGCCGCCGCGGTGCCCTCATACCGGGCGTATTCGGGTATCGCGGCGGCACCGTCTCCGGGGCCCTCGCCCGCTACTGTCGCCCGACGAACTTTCGGGACACGGCCTGGCCCAGCCAGGTCCGCGCGGCCACGACCAGGGCGTCCATCCCGGTGGTGAGCGTCGGTTCGAGGTCCGGCGCGTACTCGGGGGCGTGGTTCATCGCGACGGGCTGACCGGGTTCGCGCTTGCTGAAGTCCGTGCCGCCGAGGAACCAGAACACCGTCGGCACGCCCGCCGCCGCACCGAACACGCCGACGTCCTCGCTCGCGTTCACCACCGCGCCGGGGATCAGGTTGTTCTTGCCGAAGTGCTCGGCGAACGCGGCCATCGTCCTCGTGGTGGCGTCCGGATCGGACACCAGCACGGGAGTGCCGTCGTACCAGTCGAACTCGGGCTCGCGCGGCGCACCGGACGCGGCGGCCTCGGCCCGCACGATCCGTTCCACGGCGGCCTTCACGATGCCGCGGACGTGCTCGTTGAACGACCGGATGTTCACGCCGATCTCGGCCGTGTCCGGGATGACGTTCTCCTTGGTGCCCGCCTGGAGTCGCCCGACCGTGACGACGGCCCGTTCGGACGGCGCGATCTCGCGGGACACGATGCCCTGCAGCCGCACCACGCAATGCGCCGCCATCAGCACCGGATCGATCGCCGTCTCGGGCGCCGAACCGTGACCGCCGCGCCCGTGCAGCGTCACCCGCACCGAGTCGGAGGCCGCCATCACCGGTCCGCTGCCGTGCGCGATCATCCCGGCGGGCAACGGGCTGACGTGCTGTGCCAACACGACTTCCGGCGTGCCGAACCGGTCGAACAGCCCCGCGTCGACCATCGCCCGCGCGCCCTGACCGAGCTCCTCGGCGGGCTGGAACACCACGAGCAGCGTTCCCGACCACTCGTCACGGGTGGTAGCCAGCCGTTCGGCCGCCCCGATCAGGCAGGTGGCGTGCATGTCGTGGCCGCACGCGTGCGCGACTGGCACGTCCGCACCGTCCGAAGTGGTCGCACGGACAGTTGAGGCGTAAGGAAGTCCGGTCGCCTCCAGCACGGGCAACGCGTCGATGTCCGCGCGCAGCATGACCGTCGGGCCCTCGCCGTTGCGCAGCACGCCGACCACGCCCGTGCCGGCGATCTCGGTCGTGACCTCGTACCCCAACGGCCGCAGGGCATCCGCGAGCACTCCGGCCGTGCGGAACTCCTGCCACGACAACTCGGGGTGTGCGTGCAGGTCGCGGTAGAGCGCGTGCAGGTCGGGCACGGGGCTTCCCTCCTCAGTCCTGCTTCTGCGCCTCGTCGGCGAGCAACGCCAACGTGCGCAGCAGTGTCTCCCGGTCGGCCGGGGCCAGCCGCGCGAGCAGGCGTTCCTCGCCGCGCTGGATCTCGGCCTGGACCTCGCCGTGCCGGCGGCGCCCCTCGGCGGTGATGCTCACGAGCCGGGCCCGCCGGTCCGCCGGATCGCGCGTGCGTTCCAGCAGGCCCTCGTTCTCCAGTTCGTCCAGCACGCTGATGATCCGGCTCTTGTCGGCGCCGATGACCTCGGCGAGCGCGACCTGGGTGCGCACCGGCTGGCCTTCGAGCGCGTCCAGCACGACGTAGCCCCACATGCTCAGGGCGTGCGCGCGCAGCACCGGCTGCTCGGCGGCGACCAGCGCGCGTTGCAGCGGCGCGATCATCGCCGCGAGGTCACGTCGCCGGCCGTCCACAGTGCGCATGATAGCGACCTTGCGCAGATCGTATGCGCATGCTTATCGTAAGCACATGCTTATCAATGACCTGCTCAAGCTCCACCGCACCGCCGTGGAGACCAGCGTCGAGCTCGTGTCCAAGGCGTCCGCCGACGACCTGGGCAACCGCACCCCGTGTGCCGAGTGGACACTCGCCGACCTGCTCGCCCACATGACCACGCAGCACCGCGGTTTCGCTGCTGCGGCAAGGGGAAACGGCAACGACCTCACGGTCTGGGAAGTCAGGCCCGCGACCGTGGCCGAGCACGTCGAGGCGGCGGCGGACCTGCTCGCGGCGTTCGCGGAACCCGAAGTGCCGCAACGGGTGTTCGACCTGCCGGAGTTCGGCGCGAGCTTCCCGGCGCTCCAGGCCGTCGGGTTCCACTTCATCGACTACGTCGTGCACGGCTGGGACGTCGCGCGCTCGCTCGGCCTCGACTACCGGCTGGCCCCGGAACTGGCCGAGCCCGCGCTGCGCATCGCCCTGTCGGTGCCGGACGCCGGCCGCGGAGAGCCGGGCGCACCGTTCGCGCCCGCCGTGACCTCGAACGACGACGACCCGCTGCATCGGATCCTGGCCGCGCTGGGGCGTGCGCCGGAGTGGTCCTGACCAGGACAGGGCCTAGCCGACGATCAGCCGGAACCCCGCGTCCCACGCGTCGAGTTCCAGCAGGTCGGCGTGATCGGCGTGCCATCGGCCGCTGCACAGGTCCTCGCGCAGCCGGCCGATGCCGCGGTCGACGACCTGGGGATCCGTCTGCGCCAACGCGGAACACGCCGCGCGCACCCGTGGATCGAGGTAGGCCTCCGGGCGGCGCCAGTGAGCCGGGAACACGCCGTCGGTGAAGTCCCACGGCACCGGCAGCGGCGTCACGCTCACCGCGCCCAGTTCGTGAGCGATGTCGTCGGCGGACGGCCGAGTCCGTTCCAGGTCGGCGATCTCCGGCACGTACTCGCGCACGAACCAGAAGTCCGCGTGCAGGCTCGTGTCGTAGGCGAGGACCACCCGCACCGGCGCGATCCGGCGCAGTTCGGCGAGGCCGCCACGCCAGTCCGTCCAGTGGTGGACGGTCAGCACGGCCAGGGCGGCGTCGACCGCGTTGTCCTTGAGCGGCAACGACTCCGCGACCGCTCGCACGGCGGGGCACGCGTCCGGCGGCCGTTGCCTGATCATCTCTCCGGACGGTTCGACCGCGATGATCGTGCGGCCTTCCGGTTCGTACGACCCGGTGCCCGCGCCGATGTCGGCGATCGTCTCCGCCGTGCCCAAAGCCCTGAGGATTTCGGACATCCAGCGCGGATCGGTCCGGCGGCCCAGTGCGTACCCGGTGCCGATCTCGTCGTAAAGCGCTCGTTCCATCGGTGCCCCCAGAAGATCCTTGGCAGGATGCGGTGATGCGCATCAAATTCCAGGTTGTCACGTTCGACGCCGCAGATCTCGGTGCGGAGAGTCACTTCTGGGCCGGGGTGCTGGGCGGCACGGTCGAGGAGGACGGCGACTGGCACATGGTGATGGTCGGCGGCGAACCGAGGATCGGCGTGCAGCACGCGCCCGACCACACCCCGCCGACGTGGCCGGACGGGCCGGTCAAGCAGCAGATCCACTTCGACCTGTGGGTCGAGAACTTCGCCGAGGCGCACGAGCAGGTCATGGCGCTGGGCGCGACAGTGCTCAAGCCCGCTCGCGGAAACGAGTCCGGCGACGACTTCCAGGTGTACGCGGACCCGGCCGGTCACCCGTTCTGCCTGTGCTGGCTCGTCGCGGAACAGAACTGAGCAGAGCTGGGGAAACGGCCGATGCCCGGCGGGACGGCGTCCGCCGGGCATCGGCCGCGCAGGGGTGGTTACGGAGTGACCTTGGCGTTCGTCAGGCCCTTCACCGCACCGGTCGCGGTGTTGGAGGCGTAGACGACGTTCGGCTGCGCCGTGCACTTCGACACCGAGGTGATGTTGATCGCGTACTGACCGACACCACCGAGGTCGGAACGGTTGTTGCGCCAGACGTTGCCGCAGCCGTTGGGCAGGCTCGGCGTGGTGCTGGTGTTGTGCGTCTCGTAGCCGTTGGCGAACGTGCCGGGGCTGCGGAACGTGCCGGTGTTGTCCTCGATCAGGTAGTTGATGCCCTTCACGTCGACCCAGGAGTCGGCCGAGTTCTGGCCGGTGATCCCGGTGCCGTTGAAGGTGTTGCCCCGGATGATGCCGTCGTAGGTGCCTTCCTTGACGTCGATCGCCTCGGCCGCGACGTTCGGGCCGATCCGGTTGTTCAGCACCTGGATCCGGTCGCTGCGGTCGATGCCGCCGCTGTTGCCGTGGCAGGCCCAGTTGGAGTTCGCGGAACCGAGGTACACGCCCTCGCCGTAGCCGGGCTGCACGAGACCGGTGTCGGTGATGGTCGAGTTGCGGATCACGCTGTCACCCGACGAACGCCGGAAGTGGACCGCTTCCTCGTCGAGGTGGTGCACCGACACGGAGTCGATCGTGGTGTGGTGCGAGTTGTCGAGCACGATGCCCTTCTTCGACTCCTGCACGGTGAACCCGGTGAGGTTCCAGTACGGGGAGTTGAAGAGCCACAGGCCGTAACCCGAGTCCCAGCCCGCGGTGGGCGCGGGGCAGGACGGGGCCTCGCCGGTCGGGCCGTCGTTGATCAGCACGGCGTTCGCCGGGCCGCTCAACGTGATCGGCTGCGACGACGTGCCCGCCTTGCCGTTGGCGAGGAACGAACCGCGATATGTGCCCGCCGCGAGCTTGATCGTCTGACCCGCCTGGGCACCGGCCAGCGCGGACTGGAGTTCCGCCGCCGTGGAGACGTTGACGGTGGTGCCGCCGCCGCTGCCCGGGCTGGTGGTGGCGTTCACGGCCGTGCTCGCCGCCGACTTGTTGCCCGCCGCGTCGGTGGCGCGTACCGAGAACGAGTACGCGGTCGCGGGGGAGAGGCCGGTGACCGTGGCCGACGTGCCGGTGACGGTCGCGGCGACCGCGCCGCCCTGCAGCACCTCGTACCCGGTGACGCCGACGTTGTCCGTGGAGGCGGTCCAGGCGAGTGACACCGAGCCCGACGTCACGCCGGTCGACCTCAGTCCGGAAGGGACGGTCGGGGCCTGCGTGTCCGCCGGGGGGTTGCCGCCACCACCGCACGACGCACCGTTGACCGTGCAGTTCGTCGGGAGGCTGCCGCCCGCCGCGTTGAAGCCGAACTTCGCTGACGCGCCCGGTTTGATGCTGCCGTTGAAGCTCGCGTTCGTGAACTTGTGGTGCTGACCCGTCGAGGTCCTGACCGAACTCCAGGAACTGGAGATCGTCGTACCGGACGGGAGGTCGAACTCGAGCGTCCAGCCCGTGCTGGCGGTGTCACCGGTGTTGGTGATCGTGACGTCCGCGCCGTAGCCGCTGTTCCACACCGAGGTCTGCGTGATCGTCGCCTTCAGCACGGCCGCGGCCTGTGCCGGTGCGGCGCTCAGCAATGCCGCTGCTGTCGCGGCGATCGCGCCCAGCGTGAGTGCTCTCATGCCGCGCATCAGTTGCCTCCGCAGGAGTTGCCGTTGACGGTGCAGCCGGTCGGGAGACCGGAGCCCGAGGCGTTGAAGCCGAACTTCGCCGTGGCGCCCGCCTTGATGGAGCCGTTGAAGCTCGCGTTGGTGAACTTGTAGTGCTGGCCCGAGTTCGTCCGGACCGAGCTCCACGAGCTGCTGACCTTCGTGCCCGACGGCAGGTCGAACTCGACCGTCCAGCCGTTCGTCGCGGTGGCGCAGGCGTTGGTCAGCGTGACGTCGGCGCCGTAGCCGCCGTTCCACACCGAGGTCTGGGTGACCTTCGCGGTGAGGCACGACCCCGTCGGCGGGTTGGTCGTCGTCGTGGTCGTAGTGGTGGTGGTCGTGGTGGTCGTCGTCGTGCTGGTGGTCGTGGACGTCGTGGTGTTGGTCGGCGGGGTGCCGTTGACCGAGTTCAGGAACAGCGACGCCCGCGAGTCGGTCTTGGTGGCGTCGATGCCGTGGCCGTTGGTGAAGTCGCGCTGCTCGTTCGACGCCCAGTCGGTGATCGGCGTGCCGTTGACGTCCAGGTGCTGGTAGGCCGTGCCGTTCCAGCCGAACTGGTAGATGCGCGACCGGTCTGCGTAGTAGTCGTTGAACGGGCCACCGGTCGCGGTCTGCTTGGTCATCTGGTTGTTGAAGAAGACGTTGCGGGGACCGGACGCGCCGGACCACTTCACGGCCTTCTTGCCCGCACCCCACCAGATCGGGAACCAGTTGGAGTTGTCGGGACCGCCGCCGCCCTCCTCACCGCAGTTGGCGCGGCAGTTGGCCGAGCGGTGCGCGTACGGGACGCGGACGGTGTTGAGCTCGAAGAGGTTGTTGCGCTCCCAGCCGCCGTGCAGGTTGAGGTCGGAGTCGAAGTCGTTGCCGATCACGACGTTGCCCGAGGCGGACCACTGGAACGTGAAGTGGCGCAGGTTGCGCGACGTGTTGCCGGCGTACAGCGAGTCCCACACGCGGGAGCCGCGGAAGTAACCGTTGCCGCCCTTGCCCTTGTTCCACGAACCGTCGAGCTCGTTGTTCACGATCTGGAGGTTCTTGGCCTCCTCGGTGACGATCGGGTGCGACCCGGTCATGTCGGCGCGGATGCCCTTGACCCACGAGTTGGCGGCCCACTTGAAGACGATGCCGTGCATCTCGGCGGCGGGCGCCATGTTGCCGTAGTTGTTGATCGAGTCGGCCTGGTTGAGGCCCGGCATCGCCTGCGTGAAGCCGAAGTCCTCGAAGCCGACGCCGACGACGGGGTCGACCAGCGGCGAGACCTTCGAGTCGTACGGGGCACCGGCGATCGGCGCCGAGCCGTCCGAGACGGAGGTGACCGGGACGTCGAACTCGAGCGGCTTGTCGAGCGTGACCGTGTTGCCGGAGACGGCCGTGACCGTGAAGATCTGCTGCCGCATGTGCATGTTCAGCATCGGCCACTCGGTGCCGGTCGCCTGCTGCTGCTCGTAGAACTTGACCGAGTTGGCCGCGCGGACGTTCACGAACTCGCCGACCTTGATCTTGCCGGCGGACGCGACGGCGATCGTGCGGTCACCGATCTTCGCGGCCGTGGCGACCTTCGCGCCGACCTTCCAGTGCACGTTCACGGTGCCCTCGAAGATGTCCTTGCGGTTCTCCGGCGCCGCCGCGTAGTCGCTCGCGTAGCTCGGGTCGACCCCGCGCGACTGCACCCGGAACAGGCCGCGGCCCGGCCACAGCCAGCCGCCCTTGCCCGCGCCGGAGACCATGCCGTCCTCGTCCCAGTCGGACCCGTCCGGCGTGAGGGCGTCGTAGAGCGTGTTCGCGTCCGGCCGGTACGTGATCTTCGTGGCGTCCTTGCCGGCACCGCGGACGATCAGGTAGTCGGCGTCCACGTGCAGCTCGCGCGACACGGCCAGCTCACCGGCCGGCAGCGTGATCAGGCTGAGTTTGGTGTAGCTCGCGGACGGCGAGCAGGTGGTCCTGATCGAGTCGATGGCCGCCTGCAGACCGGCGGAGTCGTCCGCGCCGTCGTTCGGCCGCACGTTGAACTGGCTCGCCAGCTCCGCGGCGGTGATCTGACAGGCCGCGCTGGGGTTGACGTCACCCGCGCCGGGCAGGTTCTGACCACCCCGGTAACCGGCCTTGCTCCAGTCGTAGAGCCCGCTGACCGCGGCCCGCCGGTTGCCCGACGACGTGTCGAGGTTGGTGAGCGCACCGGCACCGGGAGCCGCGCCGGCCGCGTTGACCAGCACGACGATGCCCGCCGCGGCGAGTGTGCCCACGACACCGAGCACGGCTGCTCGTCGTAAGCCTGGATTTCGGGACACACATGCCTCCATGAACTGGTCGACGACGGATGCGTGTGTGGCGGCTCACACTGCGGGGTGGAATTGTTAATAATGAACAGAGTGCTGGTCAATACCTGTGTCCAAATTCGTGAAAAACGTTCGAGGATGTGAAAAGTCAGATATGTGAATTAGGGAAGTGGCATCGTTTGCAGAAGTCGATTCAAAGTCCGCGAGAATAGGCGTGCGGGCCGAAACGAACTTCTTACCGGGACTCTTCCCGGTCCGGTGTGGCTCGACGGGGTGCGCCGAGGCCGGCGATCGTGCTTCGCCGGTCCCGCGGGTCGGTTAAGTTCGCACGGGGGTGTGCGATGGCCGACTTCGGAATCCTCGGTCCGTTCGACGACGGCCGGCCCGCGGGATCCGCCCCGCTCAGCGGTAGACAACGACTGCTGCTCGCCGTGTTGCTCGTCAACGACGGCCGTCCGGTGCCGGTGACGCGGTTGGCGGACGTCGTTTGGTCTGATCCGCCCGAATCGGCCAAGGCTCAGCTGCACAACGCGATAAGCGCGGTGCGCAATGCTTGCCCGGCGGGTCTGATCGTCACTCGCCCCGCCGGCTACGAGCTCGACCTGACCGGGCACCGGCTCGACCTCGTGGAGTTCCGTCAGGGCGTGGAGGCCGCCGCGACCAGCGGAGACGACCGGCACGCGGTCGCCGCGCTGACCACCGCGCTGCGCCTGTGGCGGGGTACCGCGCTGGCCGACGTTCCCGGCGACTGGGCCGAGGGGTTGAGGCAGGTTCTGCAGGAGGAAAAGGCAGCCGCCGTCCAGGCCCGGTTGGAAGTGATGGTGCGCCTCGGCGATTTCGACGCGATTGTGCGCGAAGTCGTCGACGCCATTTCCGAAAACCCCTTCCGGGAACGCCTGCACGAGATCCGGTTGCTCGCGCTCGCCGCCGTCGGCCGCAAAGTCGAGGCGTTGGAGGCCTATCGCGAGTTGAGTCGTCAATTCGCCGAGGAACTGGGCATCGGACCGGGCCGGGCGTTGCGCGACCTCGAACTGCGCATCCTCCAGGACGAGGTGCCCGTGCCCCTGCGCGCACCGGCCCGGCGGCCGCGCCAGCTCCCGCCCAGGACCGCGCGACTGACCGGCCGGGAGGTGCTGCTCGCCGGTGTCGTGCGGTCCCTGAGCAGCTCGGAGGACTCGCCTCCGGTCGTCGTCCTGGTCGGCGCGGGCGGGATCGGCAAGACCGCGGTGGCCGTCGCGGCGGGCCACGAGCTGTCCCGGCGGTTCCCGGACGGGCAGGTGTTCGTCGACCTCCGCGGCGCGCACGCCGACCACGCCGATCCGCACGCCGTCACCGGTACCGTGCTGCGCGCGTTGGGCGTGGACGGCACCGAACTCCCGTCGGACCGCGCCGAACGGACCGCGCTGTACCGGAGCCGGCTCGCCGATC
Organism: Lentzea sp. JNUCC 0626; assembly: GCF_043632865.1. Lineage (NCBI taxonomy): Bacteria > Bacillati > Actinomycetota > Actinomycetes > Pseudonocardiales > Pseudonocardiaceae > Lentzea > Lentzea sp. JNUCC 0626. The sequence continues at coordinate 5,677,613 of NZ_CP171635.1, read as the reverse complement.
TCGCCGTGCTGCTGGTGCTGGACGACGCGGCGAGCGAGCAGCAGGTGCGCCCGCTGCTGCCGGGCACCGGACGGTGCGCGAGCGTGGTGACATCACGGCGGCAGCTCGGAGCGTTGCTCGACTCGGACCGGTACCCGGTGCCGTTGCTCGCCGAGGCCGACGCGGTCGCGCTGCTCGCCAGGATCGCCGGGCCTGAGCGCATCGCGGCCGAACCGGAGGCGGCCCGCGAGCTCGTCCGCCTCTGCGGGCACCTCCCGCTCGCCGTGTGCATCGCGGCCGCCCGGCTCACGCTCACCGAGGACGCCGGGCTGGGCGAGTTCCGGGCCAGGCTGGCCGACGAACGGTCCAGGTTGGACGAACTCGTGGTCGGCGATCTCGACGTGCGGGCGAGCATCTCGCTGGGCTACCGCCCGCTGCCCGCGGACGCCCGGCAGCTGCTGCGCGTCCTCGGCCTCGTCACCGCGCCCGACTGGCCGCGCTGGGTGGCCGACGAACTGCTCGGCCGGCCGTCGGCGGAGGAGTTCGACCTGCTGGTGGAGGCGCATCTCGTCGAACCGGCCGGGCAGGACGGCCTGGGACAGCACCGCTACCGGCTGCACGACCTGGTGGCCGACTTCGCCCGTGAGCGCGCTCTCGCCGAGGACGGCGCCGAGGCGTGCGACCGGGCCACGACCCGGATGGTGTCCGGCTGGCTCGCGCTGGCGTCCGCCGCCGACGAACTGGTCCCGCACGGCACGACGTACGCCGCCGAACTCGGTGCCCCGCCGCCACCTCCGTCCGGACCGGACCTCGACGCGGACATGGCGGCGGAGTGGTTCGAGATCGAGCGACTCGGCCTCGAGGCAGCGGTCGGGACGGCGCTGAACCTCGACGCCACCGACCTCGCCGGGCACCTCGTCCTGTGCCTGTCGGGCTTCTACACGGTGCACTCCTACGACCTCCAGCGCGAGGAACTGCTGCGGCGGGTCACCGATCACGTCCGCGGTGACGACCGGTTGCTGCTGCGGCTGCTGCCCGCGTTCTACGAGTCGTGCAGCCAGCTCGACCTGCTCACCGAGCTGCCCGGCATCGCCGCCGAGCACCTGAAACTCGCCCGGCACTTCGACGACGCCGAGGCCGAGGCGATGGCGTTGTGGCAGGCGGGCCGCGCGGAACGGCTGGCGGGCAGGCTCGACGCCGCGATGGGCTGGCTCGACCAGGCGGTGCGCTGCGCCCGAGCGTCCGAAGTGGACCCGGCGCTGCTCGCGAGTTGCCTGGGAGGACTCGCGAACGCGCTCGTCGACCTGGGCCGTCCCAGCTCGGCGGTGCCGCACACCGCGGAGGCCGTCGCGCTGGGGCGGGACGCGGGCCCGACCCGTGAGCTCGCGCTCAAACTCCACAGTCACGGCACCGCGCTGGTCGAGAGCGGTCAACTCGTCGAAGCCGAGGCGGCGGCGTCGGAGATGTTCGACGTCACCACTGCCATCGGTGACGACGTGGGTGTCGCGTTCGCCCAGGTCGTGCTGGCGCAGGTCGCCGTCCAGCGTCGGGACTGGGGCGCCGCCGAGCGGTACGTCGAGGCGTCCGAACGGGCAGGCGAGGAACTGCACTACGACTACCTGCTCGCCACGGCCGTGCGTCAGCGCTTCGACCTGCTGGCGGCACGCGGCCGCTGGCGTGAGGCGGCCGAGGTGGCGCTCGGGTCGCTCAGGACGTGGCGAAGTCTGGACTCCGCCGTGGAAGCGGCACGAACCCTCGCCCGGCTGCACATCGCCCACGACGCCATGGGTGACGCTGCCGCTGCGACGCGCTACCGCGAGGAAACCGAGCAGGCGCTGGCCGAACTCGGCCTGCGCCCGGAGAGCCTGCGGTTGCCGCCGCACCTCGTTGTTAGAGACCTGTGAGAGGACCGGCCTAGGTTCGCCCCCGTGACCAGGAAAGGACCTGGTCACACAGGGGAGGACGACGATGGCGAGAGCCCTCAAGCTGCTCATCGCGGTCACGGCGGCTGCCGCGACGCTGACCGCGAGCTACACCACCGCGGCAGCTGAACAGACGTTCAGCGCCACCCAGCTCGCCGAGGTCAAGGCGTCGCTGGACGACGACCCGGAGCTGCTGGTGCCCGGCACCGCGTGGCACGTCGACCACGAGGCCGGCCGCGTGCTCGTGACCTACTACAACAACGTCACCGGCACTCAGCTGGCCGAGTTCACCGAACGCCTCAAGCGCTACGGCGACGCCGTCCAGGTCGTGCGGGTGGACGACGAGCTCCTGCCTGCCGCGAGCGAGATCAACGGTGGCAACGAGATCCTCGTCGGCAACTCGCCCTGCTCGCTCGGGTTCAACACGGTCAGTCCCGCGGGCACGTTCTACTTCCTGACCGCGGGGCACTGCGGTCACGTCGGCGACGTCGTCCGCGACAAGGACGGAAACCCGATCGGCACGGTGATCGTCGCGAAGTACGGCACCGACGACTACGCCGTGGTCAAGTACAACGGCACCTCGATTCTCAAGTACGGCCGTGCCGACCTGTGGGACGGCCGCTACCAGGACATCACCACCTCCCGCGAGGCCAAGCTCGGCGAGAAGGTCTGCCGCAGCGGCAAGACCACCCACCTGAAGTGCGGCCTGGTCAAGGACCTCCACGCGACCGTCACCTACCGCGACGGCACCAGGCTGCACGATCTCATCGCGTCGAGCGCCTGCGCGCAGCCCGGCGACAGCGGCGGACCGGTCTGGCACGGCACGGCCGGACTGGGTCTGCACTCCGGCGGTCCCGGCCAGTGCCCGTTGCCCACGGGCGCCAACACCTACGTCATGAAGCTGCCGCGAGTGCTCGCCCGGCACGGCGTCAACGTCTACTGAGCCCGCTCTTTCAAGGAGGAATCCCATGCGCACACTCTGGAAAACCCTCATCGCGGCGAGCGCCTTCGCGGCACTTGTGGTCGGTGCTCCGGCGGCACAGGCCGCGCCTGTGCAGAACGAGTCCGCGGTGTCCGTCACGGAGTCCGAAGACGGCTGCTTCGCCACTGCCTGGGGGTACCGGGTCGCGATCAAGTGCGGTCCTCCCGCCGCGGCGGTGGGGGACTACAACCTCGACCGTCTGGGGGACGAGGTGTTCGCGGTCAGGAGCGACCGGGTCGTCATCCACATCTGGCCGGGCAGTGGAGGATGGCGTCCCCTGACCAACGGCCGTGCCGACAAGATCGACAGCTTCTACTTCCAGCCGAGCTCCGGATACCGGTTGCTCAAGGTGTGGGTGAACGGCAGCGGGCTCTTCTGCACGAGCTACGAGCCGGGCCGCAACTGGTACAACTTCTGGAAGTGCTGACCTCGTGACCGGGGCGGACCGAGGTTCTCGGTCCGCCCGCACGGCCGTCAGTGCCCGTCGACCACGATGATCGGCTTGCCGCCGCGGTGTTTCGCGGTGAACGCGGTCACCGCCTCCGCCAACGGATACCTCTCCCCGACGAGCACCCGCAGGCTGCCCTCGCGGACGAGCTGAACGAGTTCGGTCAACTGCCGCCGGTCCGCCTCGACCACGAAGAAGATCGTGCGGCCGTCGCGGGGCCGCGCCTCGGTGGGCTCGGCGATGGTGACCAGCGTGCCGCCCGCGCGCACGAGAGCGGCGGAGCGTTCGAGGACTTCGCCGCCGAACACGTCCAGCACCGCGTCGACCTCGCCCGCGTCCTCCAGCCGTTCGGTGTCGAGGTCGACGAAAGCGTTGGCGCCCAAGCTCAACGCCAGGTCGCGGTGGTGTGCCCGGCCCGTGCCGACGACGTGCGCTCCGGCCCGGCGCGCGAGTTGCACGGCGATCGACCCCACCCCGCCCGCCGCGCCGTGGATCAGCACCGTCTGTCCACTCTGGATCCGGGCGTGGTCGAACAACGCCTGCCAGGCCGTGAGTCCGGAGATCGGCAGGGCGGCGCCGACGGTGTGGTCGACGTCCGCGGGCAGCGGGGCGAGGTTGCGGGCCTCGACGGCGGTGAACTCGGCGAGCGAGCCGTCGCGGGTCCAGTCGGCGAGCCCGAACACCCGTTGCCCGACGGTGAGACCGGTGGTGCCGTAGCCGAGTTCCGTCACGACGCCGGACAGCTCGTGGCCGGGCACGCTGGGCGTCCGGTCGCGGCCCGCCCGATCGGTCCAGGTGCCCGGCCACTCCAGTTCGCCGGGCGTGAACCCGGCCGCGTGCACCCGCACGACGACGTCGTTCTCCGCGGCGTGCGGGTGGGGGCGGTCGGTCAGGGTGAGCCCGGCGGGACCGGCACCCTTGTCCTGAACGGTGATGGCCAGCATGTCGTCGTCCTCGGTCGGAGTGAGCGGCACCGCGTGCCGATGTGACTCCAAAACTAACCCCGTTCCGGTCCGGGATCTGGGACCACTTGAGGTCCGGGAACGGGAACCAGTCCGGCTCACCGCAGGGCGTTGGCGTGTTGGTGCCATGCCGCTTTCCGTCAGCGCGAGGCCTCGATTTCGCCGCTGTGCGCTGCCGATACTGGCCGCACCCCGCCCCCACAGCCCTGAGGAGAACGATGAGAACGTCCATTGCGCGGCGGCTCGCGGTGGCCGCCACGACGCTGGCCCTCGGACTGGCGGCGGTACCGGCCGGGGCCCAGGCCGCGCCCGCCGAGTCGTCGTTCGCGGGCATCCCGGCGTCGGTGGTGGCACAGGCTGACGAACTCGTGCAGCGGCTCGGTGCCGAGGCGATCGACCCGGCCGACTACGTGTGCTCGACCTCGACGCCGTTGCGGGACTGGCTCGCCGCGCAGAAGAGCGACTGGGCGCCGACCGACCAGGGCCTCGTCGACTTCGTCTCCCAGCTGCCGCTGCTCGACACCGTCCTGTTCCCGGACGAGGCGAGCAGCACGTTCGGCCCGTTCACGCACCAGATCACCAAGACGTTCCGCGACCTCGGGAAGTTCTGGGACGTCGACCCGCGCCAGATCCGCCTCCGGGCGCTGCGCAGCACGATGCTCCTCGACACCGCGCGCCTCACCAGGGTCTTCACCGTCGGCTTCGGCTTCGACGCGGCGACCTCGGCGGGCCTCGCCGCCAACGTCGTGCAGCTCGTCGACGTCGACAGGTTCGACCACGGCCGGCACCCGGCCTTCACGTTCAACGCCTTCGCCCTCGACACCGCGGAGATCCCGGGCGTGGGCAAGCTGCCGCCGCAGATCGTCCTGGGCGACGGTGTCCTCGCGGGCTTCCAGGCGGTCGGCCTGAGCGACGTCGCACCGCAGGCGATCCTGGCGCACGAGTACGCCCACCACGTGCAGTACCAGCGGAACCTGTTCACCACCGACCTGACCGGCCCCGAGGCGAGCAGGCGCACCGAACTGATGGCGGACGGGTTCGCCGCGTACTACCTCACCCACGCCCGCGGCGCGAACATGCAGTGGAAGCGCGTGCAGCGGTTCGTCCAGGTGTTCTCCCAGCTCGGCGACTGCAAGTTCGACGCACCGGCGCACCACGGCACCCCGAACCAGCGGGTGCGCGCCGCCGAGTGGGGCTACGGCGTCGCCGACGGCGCCCGCAAGCAGGGCCACGTCATGCCGACGCTGTTCCTCGCGCGGCTGTTCGAAAAGCAGCTCCCGCTGCTGGTCGCGCCGGACGCTCCGGGCACGACCGAGGGACTCTGAGTGCTGAAGCAGGCCGGGGACGCGTCCCCGGCCTGCTTTGGGGTCCTGTTGGGACGATCCCGGTGGTACAAAGTGCTCCATGCAGCCCCTGCAGGCCCTCGGTCTTTCGGCGGCAGCGGAGCAGACGTACCTCGACCTCGTCGAGGCGGGCGCGTGCACCCCGGCCGACCTCGCCGCGCGGCTGCGATTCACTGACGAGGAGCTGACCGCGGCCCTGGCCGAACTGTCCGAGATCGGGCTGGTGGAGCACACCGAGGGAACGATCATCCCCGCGCCGCCGAGGCTCGCCATGGAGACGTTGGCCGACCGCCACACCCAGGAAGCCGCCCTGGCGAGGCAGAGCGCGGAACTGCTGTCCCAGCTGTGGGCGCGAGGAGTCGCGGGCCGCACCGACTTCGAACTGCTGCCGTCCGCCGAAGCGGGCAGGGCCGTCCTCGACAGCATCCAGGCCGACGCCAGGAACCAGGTCAGGGCCATGACCCTGGGCAACCTCTCGACCGAGGACCACAAGATCGTCGACGGCCTCTTCGACGCCCTCGCCCGCGGCGTCAGCTATCAGGTCATCTACGGCGCCCACGTGTTGCACGACGCCGAATCCCTCGACATGGTGCGACGGTGCGTCGCCGCCGGCGAACAGGCCAGGGTCTTCCCGCACGTGCCGATGAACGTGGCGATCGTCGACGACCGCTGGGCCCTGGTGACCGCCCGCGCGCAGACGGCGGGCAAGCCGCACATCGCCGCGGTGGTCGTGCACGACTCGCCGTTCCTGTCCGGCCTGGTGGGCTTCTTCGAGGCGTTCTGGCGCATGGCCGTGCCGATCACCAACAGCACCGAGGCGAGCGGCACCCCGCAGCGCGAGACCAGGCAGCTGCTGACCTACCTGTCGGCCGGCCTGACCGACGAGGCCATCGCCCGCGAACTCGGCGTCAGCGAACGGACCATCGCCCGGCGGATCAGCCGGTTGCAGGAGGTCCTGGGCGCGCAGACCAGGTTCCAGCTCGGCGTGCAGGCGTCCCGGCAGGGCTGGCTCTGACCGGCCGGAAAGCGCTGTTGCGGCAAGCTGGGTGGCCGGCGGATCGCAGCGGAACAGGAGCGGGCATGACCGACGACGTGGCCAGCCAGGTGATCAAGGCCGAGCAGGACCGAATCCGATGTCTCCTCGACGTCGACCGCGGCACCTACGACCGCCTGCACGCCGAGGAGTACCGGTTGTGCAACCCGACCGGCACCGTGTGGACGAAGGCCGAGTACCTGGACCTCCTCGACACCGGGCGGGTCGCCTACCGGGAGCTGGCGTTGATCGGCGACGTCGACGCCGTCGTCGGCACCGACGTCGTCGTCCTCCGCTACCGCTGCGTCATCGAACTCACCGTCCACGGCGCGGACATCCCACGACACGAGGCCTGGCACACCGACGTCTACACCAACGCCGACGGCACGTGGCGCTGCGTCTGGTCGCAGGCCACCGGCATCATGGACCTCCCGCCGGCCGCACCCTGACCTTGTCCGTCAGAAACCGGGAAACACACGCCGCAGGTCGTCGAGCGTGACAGCGCCCTCGACGGTGACGCCGTTGTCGTGAGGTGCCTTGAGACGGCCGCTGATCAGACGGACGAACGCCTCCTGCGGCCCGTCGAACGTCGCCGAGGGCGCCTCGAGGTGGTCCACCACGGCGACCGCGTCGTCGATCACCAGACCGCCACCGGGAATCGCGACGGACACGGGAGCCGAGAGCTCGGCCGGCTTCGCGAAGAAGCCCAGCAGGAACCCCATCGGCCCGTCCAGCAGGTCGACGAGCACGGCGGCCGAGTCGGCGTGCACTCCGGCGTGCGCGTCGAACGCCACGCGCACGTCCCACGAGTGGTTGGCCACCTCGTTGAGCCGCATGCCCAGCGCGGTCAGCAGCGGCACCGGCTCCGGCAGGAACCCGAGGTCGACGGTCAGCGACGAGCGCTGTTCGGGCGTGAGCGCCTCGACCACGTCGAGCCAGTGAGCGTTGTGCTCCAGGAAGCCCTCGGCCTGCGCGCGCGGCGTGGCCGCGTCCCAGCGGGCCCAGATCGTCTGGTTGTCCTCGGCCGTCACGTCCTCGCCGGCGGCCCTGGCGATCGGCGCGCGGCCGATCTCCGCACCGCTGCCGAGATGCGACAGGGCTTGGGCGACGGTCCACTCCGAGGCGCCACTGGTGAGCGCCAGCTGCTCGTCGGTGAAGGTGCGGACGAGACCGGCGAGCACGTCGTGCTCGGCACGCAGGGCGGCGATCGTGCGGTCGACGAGTTGACTCATACCAGCCCCCAACTCCGCGACCCGCGGATCTGTTCCTCTGAACCAGAACCACGAAACGGAGAATTCGGGTGAGCCGGAAAAGCAGAGAAGCAGGTAGAGACGAATCTCTACCTGCTTCTCTGGAGTACGCCGCCAGGGACTCGAACCCCGGACCCGCTGATTAAGAGTCAGCTGCTCTAACCAACTGAGCTAGCGGCGCTTGTTTGTGTGCCGGAGGCTTGCTCGTTCCGACGTGAAGAACGTTAGCACAGCGCCTCAGCGCGCTCCCAATCGGCTGGTCAGCGCAGGTTTGGCGGGTGCATCGGCCACGTAACGATCCGGCCACTCGCGCAACTTCGGCCCATCCCGTGTCGTCACCTAGTCGGGGGACGCCAAAACGACTTCGTGCAGGCAGTCTCGGGAGCGGGCGACAAGCAGATCGGAAGTACGTCGATGGGGATGTGGAGCAGGCGCGGTCGTGGGGTGGTCGCAGCGGGAATCGCTGTGATGCTGATCGCAGGCTGTTCGGGCGGCGGTGACGCGGCCAGTGGCGGCAGCGGCGGCGAGTCGAGCGCTGCCCCTCCTCCGCCGAAACCCGTCACGTTGACGCTGGGGCTGGCCAACGGCTCCGCCGACGTGGCGCCCGGTCTGCCCGTCATCGCGACGGCGGCCGACGGGAAGCTGACCGACGTCAAGCTGACCAACGCCGACGGCAAGGTCGTCGAGGGCAAGATGAACCCCGAGTCGACGCAGTGGAACAACACCGAGCCGCTCGGCTACTCCAAGGCCTACAAGCTCGTTGCCACGGCCACCGGTGAGGACGGCAAGTCCGAGACCAAGGAGACCAGCTTCACCACGGTGAAGCCGCGCACGCTCACCTACGTCTCGACCAACCCGCAGGACGGCACCACGATCGGCGTGGGGCAGCCGCTCGCCTTCTACTTCGACGAGCCGGTGGCCGACAAGGTCGCGGCCGAGAAGATGCTGGAGATCACCACCGAGCCCAAGGTCGAGGGCGCCTTCTACTGGTTCAACAAGAAGGAGGTGCACTGGCGTCCGCAGGCGTTCTGGAAGTCAGGCACCAAGATCACGATGAACATCAAGGTCTACGGCAAGCACATCGGTGACGGCATCTACGGCCAGGAAGACCGCACGATCACCACGACGGTCGGCGACGAGGTCATCTACGAGGCCGACGGCGGCGCGCACACGGTCAACGTCAAGGTCAACGGCCAGGTCGTGAAGACCATGCCGACCTCCATGGGCAAGCCGGCCGACGCCACCCCCACCGGCACGTACGTGCTGATGGAGAAGCACGACCACATGATCATGGACTCGACCACGTACGGCCTCGCGCTGGAGAACGGCGGCTACAAGACGCCGGTCGACTGGGCCTACCGCATGTCCAACAGCGGCATCTTCTTCCACAGCGCGCCGTGGTCCATCGGCGACCAGGGCAAGCGCAACGTGAGCCACGGCTGCCTCAACCTGTCGCCCGAGAACGCCAAGTGGGTGTTCGACAACAGCAAGCAGGGCGACGTCGTGACCGTCGTCAACTCCGGTGGCCCGGCCCTGGAGTCGTGGGACGGCTTCGGCGACTGGCAGGTCCCGTGGGAGACCTGGGTCCAGGGCAACCGCGGGTAGCTAGGACACCGTCACCTGGCCGCCCGAAACGGTCAGGTGACGGTTCACCTGCACGGCCTCCAGCATCCGCCGGTCGTGCGTGACCAGCAGCAACGTGCCGGGGTAGTTCTCCAGCGCGGACTCGAGCTGCTCGATCGCGGGCAGGTCGAGGTGGTTCGTCGGCTCGTCCAGCACCAGCAGGTTCACCCCGCGGCCCTGCAACAACGCCAGCGCCGCCCGCGTCCGCTCACCCGGTGACAGAGACGCCGCGGGACGCATCACGTGCGCCGCCTTCAGACCGAACTTCGCGAGCAACGTGCGCACGTCGGCAGGGTTCATCTCCGGCACGGCCTCCTCGAACGCCTCCACCAGCGGCAGGTCGCCGAGGAACAGGCCGCGCGCCTGGTCCACCTCGCCGACCACGACGCCGGAGCCCAACGTGGCATAGCCCGACGAGAGCTCCACGCGGCCCAGCAGAGCGCCGAGCAACGTCGACTTGCCCGCGCCGTTCGCGCCGGTGATCGCCACCCGGTCCGCCCAGTCGATCTGCAGGTCCACCGGGCCCAGCGTGAACGAACCGCGCGAGACGACGGCCGCCCGCAGTGACGCCACGACGGCGCCGGAGCGGGGAGCGGACGCGATCTCCATCCGCAGCTCCCACTCCTTGCGGGGCTCCTCGACGACGTCGAGGCGTTCGATCATGCGGTCGGTCTGACGGGCCTTCGAGGCCTGCTTCTCCGTGGCGTCCGCACGGAACTTGCGGGCGTTCTTGTCGTTGTCGCCTGCCTTGCGGCGTGCGTTCTTCACGCCCTTTTCCATCCACGAGCGCTGCATGCGCGCGCGGGCCTCCAACGACGACTTGGTGTCGGCGTACTCCTCGTAGTCGTCACGGGCGTGCTGGCGGGCACGCGCGCGCTCTTCGAGGTACGACTCGTAGCCGCCGCCGTAGAGGTGCACGGCGTTCTGGTGCAGGTCGAGTTCCAGGACGCTGGTGACCGTGCGAGCCAGGAACTCGCGGTCGTGCGACACGAGGACGGTGCCGGCGCGCAGGCCCGTCACGAACTTCTCCAGCCGCTCCAACCCGTCGAGGTCCAGGTCGTTGGTGGGCTCGTCGAGCAGGTAGATGTCGTAGCGGCTGAGCAGCAGCGACGCCATGCCCGCCCGCGCGGCCTGACCGCCGGACAGCGAGGTCATCAGGGCGTCCAGACCGACGGTGAGCCCGAGGTCGGCGACGACTTCGAGGGAACGCTCCTCCAGGTCCGCGCCGCCCAGAGCCAGCCACTGGTCCAACGCCTCGGAGTAGCCCTCGTCGTTGCCCGCGGTCAACGCCTCGGTGGCCGCGTCCAGCACCTGTTGCGCGAGAGCCACCCCGGTGCGCCGGGCCAGGAACGAGCGCACCGTCTCGCCCGCCAACCGCTCCGGTTCCTGAGCGAGGTGGCCGACGTTGGCGGACGGCGGGTTCAGCGCCACGCGGCCCGACTCGGGCGGGATCAGTCCGGCGAGCGTGCGAAGCAGCGTCGACTTGCCCGCGCCGTTCACGCCGACGAGGCCGATGACGTCGCCGGGAGCGACCACCAGGTCCAGGCCGGTGAACAGGACGCGGTCACCGTGACCGGCGGCGAGGTCCTTGGCGACGAGCGTGGTCATGAAGACTCCCTGAACGTGAAGAAAGGCCCCCGCAAACCGCGAGGGCCTTTCGACAAAGGGTGAGTGACGGGACTTGAACCCGCGACACCTGGGATCACAACCCAGTGCTCTACCGACTGAGCTACACCCACCATTGCCGGTCGTTGACCAGCACGGAAAGCATAGCAACAGCATCCACCGAGATAAAAATCAGGGGGCTACTTGACGTCCTTCAGCAGGTCAGCGGCCACGGCCTGGGCCTGCTCGGTCGACGGCCCCGGCTGCGGCACGAACGCCGTGCGCCGGTAGTACGCGAGCTCCCGGATCGACTCGACGATGTCGGCGAGCGCCCGGTGCGCGAGGCCCTTGCCCGGCTGCGCGTAGTAGATGCGCGGGTACCAGCGCCGGCACAGCTCCTTGATCGACGACACGTCGACCATGCGGTAGTGCAGGTGCGCGTCCAACGCCGGCATGTCGCGGGCGATGAAGCCGCGGTCGGTGGCGATGGAGTTGCCGGCCAGGGGAGCGGTGCGGGGATCCGGCACCCACTCCTTGATGTAGGCCAGCACGGCGGCCTCGGCCTCTTCCAGCGAGACGGCGGACGCGCGCACCTCCTCGGTCAGGCCCGACTTGGCGTGCATCTCCATGACGACCTCCGGCATCGAGGCCAGCACGTCATCGGGAGCGTGGATCACGATGTCCACACCCTCGCCGAGCACGTTGAGCTCGGCGTCCGTGACCAGTGCCGCGATCTCGATCAGAGCGTCCTTGCCCAAGTCGAGTCCGGTCATCTCGCAGTCGATCCACACCAGACGATCCATCACGCCCCGAACATTACTGCGCTGGGGCTCAACTTCGAGTGGCGGCGTGCGGCAACCTGGTTACGCTCCTCGTGCATGACGGCTCAGGGTGACATCGCTGCTGGGTACGCGTCCGAGAGCGCGGCCATCGAACTGGGTGCTGTGCTGGTCGACGGCCAGGTCGAGCCGACCGCACACGTCCGCATCCCGTTGTCCATGGTCAACCGCCACGGACTTGTCGCAGGCGCAACGGGAACCGGCAAGACGAAGACCCTCCAACTGCTCGCCGAACAGCTGTCCAACAACGGCGTCCCGGTGCTGATGGCGGACGTGAAGGGCGACCTGTCCGGCCTGTCGCAGCAGGGCGCCGAGAGCGATCGGACCAAGACCCGCGCCGCCGACACCGGTGACGACTGGGTGTCCACGGCGTTCCCGGTGCAGTTCCTGTCGATCGGCACGGGCGGCATGGGTGTGCCCCTGCGGGCGACGGTCACGAGCTTCGGGCCGATCCTGCTGTCGAAGGTGCTGGGCCTGAACGACACGCAGGAGTCGACGCTCGGCCTGATCTTCCACTGGGCCGACTCGAAGGGCCTGCCGCTGCTCGACACCAAGGACCTGCGCAGCGTCATCCAGCACCTCACCAGCGACGAGGGCAAGGCGGACCTCAAGGGCATCGGCGGTGTCTCGAGCGCCACGGCGGGCGTGATCCTGCGGGCCCTGGTCAACCTGGAGGCGCAGGGCGGCGACAGGTTCTTCGGCGAACCCGAGCTCGACCCGGCCGACCTGATGCGCGAACGCGACGGCAAGGGCGTCGTGAGCCTGCTCGAACTCGCGGAGCTGCAAGGCAACCCGGCGCTCTTCTCGACGTTCCTGATGTGGCTGCTGGCCGAACTCTTCGAGACGCTGCCGGAGGAAGGGGACGTCGAGAAGCCCAAGCTGGTGTTCTTCTTCGACGAGGCGCACCTGCTGTTCTCCAACGCCTCCAAGGCGTTCCTCGACCAGATCACCCAGACCGTGAAGCTCATCCGGTCCAAGGGCATCGGCGTCTTCTTCTGCACCCAGCTGCCGACCGACATCCCGAACGACGTGCTGTCGCAGCTCGGCGCACGCGTCCAGCACGCGCTGCGGGCGTTCACGCCGGACGACCAGAAGGCGTTGGCGCGCACGGTGAAGACGTATCCGACGACCCCGCACTACGACCTGGAGAAGGCACTCACGTCGCTCGGCATCGGTGAGGCGATCATCACCGTGCTGAGCGAGAAGGGCGCGCCGACGCCGGTCGCGTGGACCCGGCTGCGCGCGCCCCGCTCGTTGATGGACACCATCGGCAACGACGCGATCAAGCAGGCCGCTCAAAGCTCAGATCTCCACGGCAAGTACGCGGAGACGATCGACCGCGAGTCGGCCTACGAACAGCTGATGGCGAAAGTCGCGCCACCGCAAGAAGAACAGGCCCCGGAACCTCCTCCTGCCGAACGACGGGAGAAGGAGGAACCGGGGATGGTCGAGAAGGTGCTCGGCAACAGCGCCGTCAAGTCGTTCCTGCGGTCAGCGGGCAGCGCCCTGGCTCGTGAGATCACGCGAGGGCTCTTCGGGACTTCGCGCAAGCGACGCTGACAGCACCGCCGCGCCGATGCAGAGCCCGCCCGCGACGTACCAGGCCAGGTCGTAGCTGCCCAGGTGGTCGCGGGTGAGGCCGGCCGCGGACGCCGCGATGGCCGCGCCCAGCTGGTGCGACGCGAACACCCAGCCGAACACGACGGGCCCGGACATGCCGAAGTACTGCCGGCACAACGCCACGGTCGGCGGCACCGTCGCGACCCAGTCGAGGCCGTAGAAGATGATGAACACCAGCATCGACGGGTGCGCCGACTCGCCGAACAGCTGCGGCAACAGCATCAGCGAGAGGCCGCGCAACGCGTAGTAGCCCGCGAGCAGCAGCCGCGAGTCGACGCGGTCGGTCAGCCAGCCGGACGCGATCGTGCCCACGATGTCGAACACGCCCACCAGCGCGAGCAGCCCGGCGGCGGTCGTCGTCGGCATGCCGTGGTCGTGCGCGGCGGGGATGAAATGCGTGCCCACCAGGCCGTTCGTCGAGGCGCCGCAGATCGCGAACCCACCGGCGAGCAGCCAGAACGGCCGGGTCTTCGCGGCCGACGTCAACGCGGACAGAGCCCGTCGAGCGGCCCCACCGGACGGCGGTGGGGGAGTGTCTTCCGAAGCGCCCAGCGGCAGCAGCCCCACGTCACGCGGGTACTCGCGCAGGAAGAACGCGGCCAGCGGCACCACGGCCAGCGCGGCGATGCAGATGACCAGCGACGCGGGCCGCCAGCCGTAGCTCTCCGACAGCCACGCCACGGTCGGCAGGAACACCAGCTGCCCGGCCGCGCCACCGGCCGTCAGCACGCCCGTGACCAGGCCGCGGTGCTTCACGAACCAGCGCCCGGTGATCGTCGCGACGAACGCCAGCGCCATCGAGCCGGTGCCGAGCCCGACCACGACACCCCACAGCAGGATCAGCTGCCAGGACGCGGTCATGAACACCGTCAGGCCGCTGCCGATCGCGACCATGGTCAACGCGTAGGTGACGACGATCCGGACACCGAACTTGTCCATCAGCGCGGCCGCGAACGGCGCGGTCAGTCCGTACAGCAACAGGTTGATCGAGATGGCGAGCGAGATCGTGCCGGTGGACCAGCCGAACTCCGCCCGCAACGGCTCGATCAACGCTCCCGGCGCCGCGCGGAACGACGCGGCGCCCACCAGGGCGATGAAGGACACGCCTGCGACAACCCAGGCCCAATGCAGTCTCACGCCGACAAGGTTCGGTGATCCTCGATCGGTCAACCAGTGGCCCGATGGCCAACATGTGAAAGAATCGGGCCATGCACCGGATCGCCGTTCTCGCCCTGGAGCAGTCGGTGGCGTTCGACCTCGGCAGCTCGACGCACATGTTCGCCCGGCTCCACGACCGCTACGAGGTCGTCGTGTGCTCGCCGGACCGCCGCCCGATCCCCACGACGGGCGGCTTCACCATCGCGCCCGAGCACGGCTTGGAGGTGCTCCAAGACGCGGACACGGTGCTCGTCCCCGGCACCCACTACCAACCGGCGCGCGAGGGGTGGCTCGAACCGGCGGTGCTGGAGGTGCTGACGACGACGAACGCGCGGCGGATCATGTCGATCTGCACCGGGGCTTTCGTGCTGGCCGCGGCCGGGCTGCTGGACGGCAGGCCCGCGACCACGCACTGGCGGACCACCGACGAGTTCCGCCGGCTCTACCCGAAGGTGCGGCTCAACCCGGACGTGCTGTTCATCGACGACGGCGACGTGCTCACGTCGGCGGGGGTCGCGGCGGGCATCGACCTGTGCCTGCACGTCATCAGGTCCGACCACGGCAGCGAGGTCGCGAACTGGATCGCGCGCTACTGCGTCGTCCCGGCGTGGCGGCAGGGCGGTCAGTCCCAGTTCGTCGACCGGCCCGTGCCGACCTACCCGGACACCTCGACCGCGCTCGCCCGCGAGTGGGCCTTGGAGCGGCTCCAAGAACCGTTGGACCTGGCCGCGATGGCCGGGCAGGTGCGGATGAGCGTGCGCACGTTCACCCGCCGGTTCCGCGCCGAGACCGGCATGTCGCCCGGCCAGTGGCTGACCCAGCAACGCGTCGACCGGGCCCGGCACCTGCTGGAGACCACCGACCTGCCGATCGACCAGGTCGCGAACCACGCGGGGTTCGGCACGGGGGCCGCGTTGCGGCAGCAGCTGGCGGCAAGCGTCGGCGTCTCGCCGAGCGCCTACCGCCAGACCTTCCGCTCGGCCTAGTCACTCCACAGTGGACTTGGCCTCGGTGTCGATCAGGAAGGGCCGCAACAGATCCGGCACGGCCTCGTCCGCGAGCGCAAGCCCGTGGGACGCGCCGACGTCCGTGACGTGGTAGACGCCCGCACCGGCCGCCGTGGTCGCGCCGATCGTCATCAACCCGCTGCGGCGCTGGAAGAACGACTGGTGGATGCGCCACCCGATGATGCCTGTGCGCTGCAACGCGACCGTGCTGCGCACGAGAGAGTTGTTGCGCGTCACCAGATAACGCTCGTCCAGCGCGTTGCCGAGCGACCGGTAGTTGTCCCAGCCGACCAGCGCGGCGAACGGCAGGATCGCCACCGGGATCGGCCACGCCCACGACGGCGCGAAGATCGCGAGCCCCACGGCGATCACGATCCACGGCACGGTGTGCCGGATCATGCTGCGGCGCAACGCGGCGAACGGGTGCTTGCGCAGCCGCAACGTCGTCGGGTCGTTGCCGACCTTCAGCACGTCGCGGGAAACCTGGTGGGCCACCGACAACGGCGCGGGCGGCAGCAGCAGGTTGCTCTCGCCCTTCGAACCCAGGCCCGTGGTGACGGCGGCGAGCTTCGCGCCCTTGCCCGCGCGCACCAGCAGCGGTTCCTGGATGTCGACGCCGCGCAGGCGTTGCTCCTCCACGGAAACCGAGCGGGTGGTGAGCAGACCCCGTTGCACGCGCACGGTTCCGTCCGGCTCGCGGGTCAGCCGGTAGTTCCAGAACTGCAGGATGTACAGCGGCACGGAGAGGATCAGTCCGATGACCGCGAGCGCGACCAGGAACCCGGCGAAGAGCGCGAGGCTCGGGTTCTCGAACAGCCACACCCACAGGTCCTGCACCGGGTGCAGGCCGATGTCGTCGGCGTAGTTCGACAGCACACCGAAGACGGCGCCGACCGCGACGAGCCCCGACAACGACAGCGGCGCGAACTTCAGCCACTTCAGGTCGAGCTGCGAGATCACCTCGGACTCGGGCAGCGGAACCGGTTCTGCCTCCGAGCCCTCGGTCGCCGCGGCTCGGGGCGCGACTCCCTTCTGCAGCAACACCAAGCGGAGCCGTTCGGCCTCCTGCTGCGTCACCGCGTCGAGGGTCAGCCCGTCCGTGCCGGGAACGTCCTGCTGCCCCGTGCCGATCCGCACCGCCGACAGCCCGAAGATCCGGTGCCCCGGCTTGGAGGTGAGGTCGACCGTCCTGATGCGATCGCGCGGCACCGCGAGTTGCTTGCGGGTCAACAGACCGGTGTGCAGCTCGACCTGCTCGTCGGTGATGCGGTACTTCGTGGTGCGCCAGATGAGGTAGCTGAACGCCAGGATCGCCGCGACCGTCGCGCCGGACGCGATGAGCCGCCACTTCTCGCCGTTGCCGGTGAACAGCAGCACGAAGATCGGCACCAGCATCGCGATGCCCTCGTTGAGCGGTCGCACGACGAGCATCCGCACGTGCAGGCGGTGCCACTCCTGCAACGGCTCGGCGAACTCCGGCGCCGCGGGCAGTTCGGTCGTGGGCAGTTCGGCGGGAACCTCGGCGGTCACGTGGCATCACCCGGCGTGGCCTGGGTGGTGTTCGTCAGTTCCACCACGAGCCTCTGCGCGACCTCGTGCTCCAGGCCCTCGATCTCGACGGGACCGGCGGCCGACGCCGTCGTCACCGTCACCGTGGCCAGGCCGAGCATCTGCTGGAACGGCCCGCGCTTGGTGTCGATCGTCTGGATCCGCGAGACCGGTGCGACTCTCCACTCCTGGTTCAGCCAGCCGGAGAGCGTGTACACGGCGTCCGGCGTGGTCTCCCAGCGGTGGACGCGGTAGCGCCAGCTCGGCTCGATCGCGGTGTGCAGGACGCCCACCACACCGGTGGCGACCATGAGCACCAGCTCCCACGTCGGCGGCCTGCTCACCAGCAGGAAGACGACGAGCTGAGGCACGAACAGCACCAGCCAGAACGTGGCGGCCTGCATCGTCCACAGCAGGACCGACTTCGGACTCACCTGGTGTGCAGGCGTGCGCAGTTGCAGAGTCACCCCACAAGGGTGCACCACGCGTACCTGGTGATGTGGCCAGGTGCGTCAATTGGTGTGTCGGTGGCCGGGAGCGGTCCTGCTTGCGAGGGAGGCAGGACCGCTCCCGGCCGGTCGATCAGGGCTGGACGGAGGCGGAGGCGTACGGCGGGGTGAACGCGGCGTCCGGGTCGTCCGCCGAGGCCGCGCCGGCCATCGCGACCACGGCCCCCAAAGTGAGGATCACGGCTGCGACGGTTCGAGCGATAGTGTTCAACTTCATGGAAGGGGCTCCTTCGTTAGGTGGCGGCCGTGGATGAGGGCAGGAAGTCGTTGACGAGGTTCGGCGCGCGGTTGCGGGCGGTCCGGCTGCAACGGGGTTTGTCGCAAAAGGACCTCGCATGCCCCGGCGTCTCCATGAGCTACGTGTCGCGGCTCGAGTCCGGTGAACGGGTGCCGTCGCCCACCGTCGTGCGCAGACTCGCCGAGGTGCTCGGCGTCGACCCCTCCGAGCTGATGGTCGACGAGGACCGCACCGCCATGCAGGACGAGGCGCTCGCGTGGTGCGAGGCGCTGCTCGCGTACCACGACGGCGACCTGGTGCTGGCCGTCGATCTGCTGGAGACGCTGGGAAAGCGGTCCGACGAGGAGATGTTCGGCTGGTGCGTGCGCTGGACGCGCCTGGTGATGCTCGCGAGGCAGCGCGACCACGAGGGTCTGCTGCTGGCGGCGGCGAAGCTGCGCAAGTCGTGGTCTCCCGGTCCGGCGGTGGACGCGCTCGCAGAGATCCTGCGCGCATCCTCGTTGCGGCGCCTCGGCCGGACGGCCGAATCCGTGAAGGCCGCGAGCGAAGCCGTCGAGCTGGCCGGTGGTGACGGCGACCGGGTGCGGCGCGTGCAGACCCGCGCTCTCATCGCGTTGTGCGCGGAACTCACCTTCGCGGGCCGGCTCGCCGACGCCGAACAGGTCGTGGACCAGCTTTCCGCGCGACTGCCCGAACTCGGCCGCGACCGGCTCGCGATCTCCACGTGGTGGGCGCGCGCCAAGGTCGCGGACAGGCTGGGCGACCGCATGGAGGCCGCGCACTGCATCCGCGAGGCCGTCTCGATGCTGGACGACTTCGACGGCGATCCCGAGTACCGCTGCCGCGTCCGGCTCGCCGGGGCGTCCATCGCGTTGCGCACGCCCGGCACGAACCTCGACGACGTGGTCGTGTTGCTGGACAAGGTGGAGACGACGGCCGCGGCCATGCGCCGGCAGGACGGTCTGCTCGCGCACGCCCGCGCGTTGCGGGCCGAACTCGCGTTGCGCGACGGCGAGGTCGACCGGGCCCGCGCCCTCGCGGAGGGCGCGCTCGCCACCGGCCGGCTCGACTCGGAACAGCAGCTGCGGTGCCATCTCCTGCTGGTGCGGGCGGCCGACGAGGTCGAGCCGTCCGGCGGTGGTGACGCGCGGGCCGCACTGGCCGGGTTGCTGGAGAACATCAACCCCGAGGGCGTCGATCCGCTGTTGTGGCGGGACGTGGCACGCATCGCGCTGCGCAAGCACTAGTGCTCCGCGGCGGTGTTGCCTCGTCATGACCGGCCCTCACTCATTAACTGGACACCTTGTTAACGGAGCATGACACAGACCAGTTACCCATGACATCACCCAATTACACCGCGGCAACATGGGTAAATCACCCAGGAATCGGCAGTTCCCGGTCAGCGGCAAGCGGCCGAACGGGCGATGGTCAACAAGGCCGGCCGGACGAATTGTCAATAACTTGACAATAGATGACTAGGCGGTCGTCAGGTTCATCCACCACACGATGGCGCCGGCGCGGCCGTTGACGTCAAGCGTCGTGTAGATGCGTTGCAGGTGGTTCTGCACGGTTTTGGGGGACAGGCCGAGCGACTCCGCGATCATCGCCGTGCTCGCCCCGGCCGCCACGAGTCGCAGCACCTCGATGCCGCGCTTGGTGAGTCCTGCTCGCAACGCGCGGGCGATCCGGGTGTTCGTGTGTTCCGCGGTACCGGTTTCGTGGAGCTCCGCCGCGTTCGGGACGCGCACCACGGCGTCCTCGCGCTTGGGCTCGAAACGCCTGTGCGCCAACTGTTCCACGAGCCGCGACGACAGGTCGTGCTCCCTCATCCGCAGCAGGTCGCGGCCTTCCTGCAGTTCCCACAACCGGTACTGCTCCAGTTGCAGGCGTGCGTGCCGCAACGCGCGTTCGAGGTCGCCCGCGCGTTCGTGCGCCTCGCTGAGCTGCTGGTGCGCGTGCACCGCGACTTCCCGTGCCAGGCAGCTCATCGCGAGTTCGGCGGCCTGGGTCAGCTGGGAGATCTGCTCGGGGTAGCGGGCCCGCGCGCCGCTCAGCCTGGCCCGTGCCATCAACGCCTCCGCGCGGGCCACCGGGCGGTTCCTTCCGGCAAGCAACTGGTCAGCGCGCTGCCAGCTGCGGTGTGCGCGGTCAAGTTCACCCAGATCGATGCGCACGTGTGTCAGCAGGACGTTGACCATCGCCATCCGCACCGGGTCGCCGAGCGTCTTCCAGCGGTCGCGGACCTGAGCGCACAACGCTTCCGCGCGCCGGAGCTTGCGCACGCACGGCTCACCGTCGAGGCTGCACCGGCTCTCCTCGGTCCGGATCATGCAGTGTTCGTGGTACTGCATGCGCATCACCCGTGCCTGTTCGAACAGCACGGAGCCGATCAGCTCGTTGTCCCCGGTGAGTTCCGCGAGTCCCAGCGCGCGGGCGAACGAGTTGAAGCTGCGTTCCCGAGAGTCGAGTCGCAGTTCCACCACCGCACGGGAAAAGCTGCACCGCGCCTGGAGTCCGATGTGGCGGTTGGCGGTCGCGATCTCCTGCACCTTGTCGATGGTGTCGAGCGCGCTCGGCCAGAGTCCCCGCTTGCCCAGCGCCACCGACTGCGTCAGCACGCCCTCCGCGACGCCCTCGACGTCGTCCAGCCACGTGAACGCGGCCACCGCCTTTTCGGCGTACTCCAACGCTTCGCCCGGCCTGCCCTCGTCCAGGGCGATTCTTGCCTCGCGCAGGTTGTGCACGGCGTTGGACCGCGGATCCGCGGTCCTGCCGGGAACCGTCATGGTGAAGCCCCCTCACTCCGGGGGCGAGCCTACTGGTGGTCTCGGAGTTGACGTTTCAACACTTTTCCGGCCGCGTTGCGGGGCAGCTCGTCGACGAAGAAAACATCGCGAGGAACGGAGTATCGCGCCAAGTTCGCCTTCACGTGGTCGCGCACTTGGTCGGCCGTAAGTGTTTTTGCGCCTACAACGAACGCGGCGAGGCGCTGGCCCCACTCGTCGTCCGGCACGCCCAGAACGGCGACCTCCGTGACGCCCTCCATCGTCGAGAGGAGGTCCTCGACGTCGTGCGGGTAAACGTTTTCGCCACCTGAGACGATCATCTCGTCGTCGCGTCCGGCCACGAACAGCAGGCCGTCCTTGAGGTAGCCGAGATCGCCGGTCGACATCAGGCCGTTCAGCGACTCCTTGCTGGTGCCGTTGGTGTAACCGTCGAAGAGCATCTCGTTGCCGACGAAGATCCGCCCGGTTTCGCCCTGCGCCACGGGTTTGCCTTGGTCGTCCACAATGGCCAGTCTGGTGCCGAGCGGTGGTTTGCCCGCCGTGCCCGGCTCCTTCAGCATCTCCTCGGGCGTCGCGATGCTCGCCCAGCTCACCTCGGTCGAGCCGTAGAGGTTGTAGAGCACCGGGCCGAACTCGCTCAGCGTGCGGGCGGCGACCTTCGGCGGCAGGGCGGAGCCGCTGGACGCGATGATCCGCAGCTTCGGCCGCTGCTGGGTCTCCAGCATGCGTTGCAGCATCACGGGAACGACGAACATCGCCGTGCACCTGTCGGCGTCCCGCAGAGCCTGGGCGGGGTCGAACTTGCGGCGCAGCACCAGGGTGGCGCCGAGTACGAGGCCGAGTTGGAACGCGGCGAGGCCCCAGGCGTGGAAGAGCGGCGAGGTGATGGAGATGACGTCGCCGTGTCTGAGCGGGATCCGGGACAGCAGCGCGGCGGCGGGGGCGAGGCTCGCGGGTTCCGGACGCCGGGCGCCCTTCGGGGTGCCGGTGGTGCCGGAGGTGAGGATGATCAGCCGTCCGCGCGGAGGCCGGCGGGGGAGTGCGGTGCGCGGGCCGTTGGCGATCAGGCCTTCGAGTTCGTCGGCGAAGAGCGCGGGGAGGTCCGGGAGCACGCCGGCGAACTCGCGGTCGGCGACGATCCGGTCGATCTTCTGGTCCGCGGCGACCTGGGCCAGTTGTCCTTTGCTCAGGCCGGTGTTGAGCAGCACGGCGTCGGCGCCGACCTTCGTGCACGCCGTCATCGTCTCGATGAACGCGCGGCCGTTGCGCAGCAGCAGCCCGACGCGTTCCTTGGGGCGGAAGGCATGCGCGAGTCGACTGGTCCGTTCGTGGACTTCGGCGTACGTGAGCACACCGTCGTCGTCGACGATCGCGGCCCGGTCCGGGTGCCGCCCGGCGCCCGTCTGGTACCCCCACGCGAGGGTGATGTCCCAGTGCAGGTACCCGCGCACGGTGCCGACGAGCCCTCGCGGGCCGAGTGGCCGGATCACTCCGGCTTTGACCAGGGTCAGCAGCACGCGGGTCACCATGCGACCCACTCTGCCATCAACCTACTTGCGAGTAGATAACGGTGTGACGGCGGTCACACGTCGGTGTTGGAGGCGCTCACGACGGCATCGCGCAACGCCGCTCGCAACCGGCCTACCTCCAGTGGTGTCAGGACGGCGGCCTCGCCCGGCGGCACGGTGATCACGATGTGCCCCTGGCTGACGAACACCGTCATGTCCCGTCGGCGCGAAGCGATGTCGCGGCAGCTCACCTGCCACTCCTCTTTGGCTCCCACGGGTTTCTTCCTCCAGCTCAATCGGTGCGCCGGCGCGGTCCCACCGGTGCTCACGTCAGAGAGACGTGCGTCACCGTTCGTCATGACGGAGGTTTCGGGTACTCCGTCAGGCGACCGCGCCGAGCTGCGGTTAGCGTCGCAGCTGGGACGAGAATAGGTCACCTGGAGGGGTGAAAATGGCGGAACCGCAACGCATCGTCATCGTCGGAACGGGTCTCGCCGGTGCCTCGGCGGCGGGCGCGCTGCGCGACCGCGGGTACGGCGGCAAGATCACGATGTTCGGCACCGAACACCACCGCCCGTACGAACTTCCCGCGCTGTCCAAGGACGTGCTGCTCGGCAAGGCTGCCGAACCGGCCTGGGTGCACGAGCCGAGCTTCTACGCCGACAACGAGATCGACCTCCAGCTCGGCGTCTCGGTGCTGGAACTCAGGCCGGACGACCACACGATCGTCGACTCGGACGGCGCGGTCCGCACGTACGACCGGTTGCTGCTCGCCACGGGGTCGCGCCCGCGCGTTCTGCCTGGCGCACAAGGACATGTGCTGCGCACCCTGGACGACTCGGTGGCCTTGAAGTCGGCGCTGCGCGAGGGCAGGCACGTCGTGATCATCGGAGCGGGCTGGATCGGCTGCGAGGTCGCCTCCGCCGCCCGCACGCACGGCTGCCGCGTCACGGTCGTCGACCCGCTGGCCGAACCACTGGTGCGCGTGCTGGGAACCGAGATGGGCGCGATGTTCCGCGGCCTGCACGAACAGCACGGCGTGGAGTTCAAACTGGGCACCGGGGTGGCGGGCTTCTCGCCGTCCGGCGTGCGGCTGGACGACGGCACCGAGCTGCACCCGGACGTGACCGTGCTGGCCGTGGGAGCGACACCGCGGTTGGAGTTGGCCGAAGCCGCCGGTCTGGAGCTGGCTTCCGGTGGCGTAGCGGTGGACGCGGTGCTGCGCACCTCCGCTCCGGACGTGTTCGCGGCCGGCGACATCGCGGCGCAGGACCACCCGCGCTACGGCGGCCGGGTGCGCGTCGAGCACTGGGCGAACGCGAAGGACCAGGGCACGCACGCCGCCGGGTCGTTGATCGGCCTCGACGAGCCGTACGTGAAGTCGCCGTACTTCTTCACCGACCAGTACGACCTCGGCATGGAGTACCGGGGGTTGGCCGACCCCGACGACGAACTGGTGGTGCGCGGTGATCTGGCCGCGCGGGAGTTCATCGCGTTCTGGCTGCGCGACGGCCGGTTGCGGGCGGCGATGAACGTCAACGTGTGGGATCACGGGACGGCGCTGAAGGCGTTGGTGGACGCGCAGGCGACCGTGACGGCGGAGCAGTTGAAGGAAGCCGACCTCGGCGCCCTCGTCTAGGTCGTGTCCGGCAAGTTCGTCAGGTGTCAGGCGCGGGCGAGTGACCCGGAGGCAGTGCCGCCGCCATGCCCTCATACCGGGCGTATTCGGGCGTGGCGGCGGTGCTGTCTCCGGGTCCCTCGGCCGCTACTGGCGCCCGACGGACTTGCCGGACTCGGCCTAGATGCAGGAACCCTGCAGTGGACCCTCGCCCCGCGAGAGGTCCTGCAGGACTTTGCGGATCACCGCCATCTCCTCGGCGGAGTACCGGGCCTGGTAGGCGCGTTCGACCTCGGCGAGCGCGTCACCGGCCTCCTTCTGCAGCGCCCGGCCCTTGTCCGTGATGACCGGCGTGCGCACGCGCCGGTCGTTCGGGTCGGGCACGCGCATCACGAGTCCCGCGCGCTCCAGCTTGTCCAGTTCGCTCGTCAGCGTGGTCTTGTCGAGACCGAGCATCGCGCCGAGCTTGAGCTGCGTGCGCTGGACCTCTTCGTTGGCGAGCGCCTGGAGCACGAGCTGGCCGCGCAGGGAGATGCCGAACTTGGTGATCTCCTCGGCGAACGAGGCGCCGACCCGCTGGGCGGCGCGGTGCAGCAACCAGTTGATGTCCCACTTCGCCAGGCAGGCTTCGATGAGTTCCGGCTGCTCCTCCATGTGTTCCATCCTACATCCCAGAAGAGATGTTCTTGGATCGGAACATCTTGACTCGGAAGTTCTTCGATCGTATGTTCTTGGCATGACCAATCTGCTTCACATCGACACGAGCATTCGGTACGAGGGGTCCGTGACCCGCGAGGTCTCCGGCGCGTTCGCGGAGAACTGGCGTGCCGCGAACCCCGGTTCCGGCTACACCTACCGGGACCTGCACGCGTCGCCCATCCCGCACAAGGACGGCACTGACCAGGGGATTTCGGCCGGCCTGATCGCGGAGATCGACGCGGCGGACGTGATCCTGCTCGGCGCGCCGATGTACAACTACTCGATCCCGTCGACGCTCAAGGCGTGGATCGACCAGGTCGCGACGTCCGAGCACTTCGCCCGTGAGGACGGCACGTTCGCGTGGGGCGGCAAGCGCGTCGTGGTCGTGACGGCACGGGGTGGTTCTTACAAGCCGGGCACGCCTCGTGAGGGGTTCGACTTCCAGGAGCCGTACCTGCGGGCCGTGCTGTCGATGGTCGGCCTCGACCAGAACCTGGAGTTCGTGCACGCCGAGCTGACCCTGGCGGACGTCGTGCCGCAGATGCACCAGTTCCGCGAACTCGCCGTCGAGTCGCTCGCCGACGCGCACCGCGTGGTCAAGGAGCTGGCCACCGCCTAATGTCGGTCGCGTGATCGACAAGGTGGCCTGGATCTATCTGAAGGACGGCCAGGTGCTCGGCACCCGGTCGCGAGGCAAGGACACGTACTACCTGCCGGGCGGCAAGCGCGAGCAGGGGGAGTCCGACGTCGAGACGCTCGTGCGCGAGATCCGCGAGGAGCTGTCCGTCGACATCGACGCCGGCTCGGCAGAGCACGTGGGAACGTTCGAAGCGCAGGCACACGGCCACTCGTCGGGGGTGACCGTGCGGATGACCTGCTACACCGCGTCGTTCGACGGGGAACCGGTGGCATCGGCCGAGATCGAGGAACTCGCCTGGCTGACCACCGCGGACGCGGAGCGCATCTCACCCGTGGACCGGATCATCTTCGCCCACCTGAACGCGGCTGGGCTTCTTCGCTGACCCTCGAAAACGCAAAAAGGAGAGCAGCGCTCTCCTCCCACTTCAACATATAGCGCACCCGGGGTCTTGCCACAAGACCCCGGGTCTACTTCATCATTTCCCGGCCAACGTCATCTACCTGGGGAAATGGGGAAGACTCCATGATCGACGTCATCATCGCCGGCGGTGGACCGACCGGCATGATGCTGGCTTCCGAGCTGCGCGTGCACGGAGTGGGCGTGCTGGTGCTGGAACGGGACGCCGAGCCGACGAAGGTCGTCAAGGCGCTCGGTCTGCACGCGCGCAGCATCGAGGTGATGGACCAGCGCGGCCTCGCCGAGCGGTTCCTGGACGAGGGCACGACCCATCCGCTGGCCGGGTTCTTCGCGGGCATCGACAGGCCCGCGCCGGAGAAGCTCGACACGAAGTACCCGGTGGTGCTCGGCCTGCCGCAACCGCAGATCGAGCGCCTGCTCACCGAACACGCTCTTGAAGTCGGCGCCGAGATCCGGCGCGGGGCCACCGTCACGGCGTTCTCGCAGGACGACGAGGGCGTGACCGTCACGCTCGCGGACGGCACGTCGTTGCGCGCGCGGTACCTCGTCGGGTGCGACGGCGGCCGCAGCACCGTGCGCAAGCTCGCCGGCATCGACTTCCCGGGCGAGCCGTCGCGGGTGGAGACGCTGCTCGGCGAGATGGAGATCGGCATCCCGTGGGAGGAGGCGATGCCGTTGATGCTGGAGGTCCGCAAGACGCAGAAGCGGTTCGGCATCGGGCCGATCGGCGGCACCGCGACGTACCGCGTCGTCGTGCCCGCGGACGGCGTCAACGAGGACCGGGCCGTCATGCCGACCCTCGACGACGTGAAGCAGCAGCTCGTGAATGTCGCCGGTACCGACTTCGGCGTGCACTCGCCGCGCTGGCTGTCCCGGTTCGGCGACGCCACCCGCCAGGCCGAGCGGTACCGGTCCGGCCGGGTGTTCCTCGCGGGCGACGCGGCGCACGTCCACCCGCCGACCGGTGGGCAGGGACTCAACCTGGGCGTGCAGGACGCGTTCAACCTGGGCTGGAAGCTCGCGGGCGCGGTGCACGGGTGGGCACCCGACGGGTTGCTGGACACCTACGAGGCCGAGCGGCACCCGGTCGCCGAGGAGGTGCTCAACAACACCCGCGCGCAGATCGAACTCATGAAGGTCGAGCCGGGACCGCAGGCGGTGCGGCGGGTGTTCACCGAGCTCGTGCAGTTCGAGGAGGTCAACCGGTACCTGATCGAGAAGATCATCGCGGTGGCGGTGCGCTACGACCTCGGCTCGGAGAACCCGCTGGTCGGGAAGCGGATCGGAGATCTCTCGCTGAAGCGCGGCGGGTTGTACGCGCAGATGCACGCGGGGCGCGCGATCCTGCTCGACCAGGCCGGGACGGTGTCGGTCGGCGGTTGGGCGGACCGCGTCGACCACGTCGTGGACGTGAGCGAGGACCTCGACGTGCTTGCCGTGCTGATCCGGCCGGACGGGCACGTGGCGTGGGTCGGCGAGGACCAGGCGTCGCTCGACGACGCGCTCGCGCGCTGGTTCGGCACGGCGGGCTGAGCACCTGACGGGTGACCTCGGCGACTCCCGCCGGAGGTCACCCGTTCGGGGGCGTGGACCGCTTTGTCACACTGTGCGGCGTGTCCGAGCCGATGACAGCGGTGCTCCTGCGTGCCGCCGAACTCACCGCCTCGGGGAAGCCGCGGCAGGCCATCGACCTGTTGCGGCCCCTCGTGGCGGCGAACCCTCGGCATTCCGAGGCGTGGTGCCGCCTCGCCGCCGCTCACCTGGACGTGGGTGAGGCGGACCAGGCACTGGACGCGGCCAAGCGCGCGATGGTCCTCGACAGCGACGCCTGGCCGCAACGGCTGGCCGCGCTGGCGTTGAGCGACCTCGGCCGGCACTCCGAGGCGGCGGTCTCGGCCCGCGAGTCCGTGCGGCGCAAACCCGGCGACTGGCGCGGCTACGTCGTGCTCGCCGAGGTCCTCGCCGACTCGCCCGAGGGCGCCGTGGAGGCGTTCGACTCGGCACTGCACGCCTCGCAGCTCGCCCCGAGCGAGGCGCGGGCGTTCCAGGTGCTCGGCGACGCGGCGCTGCGGATGCGCGACTGGGGCACCGCCGAGCACGCGTACCGGGCGGCGATCAAGCTCGATCCGTCCGACGCGGACTCCAAGGCGAACCTCGCGACCGTGCAGCGGCGGCGTTCGTCACGGCCCGTGCAGGTGCAGCTGAACAAGGTGCAGGTGTGGCGTGCGCTGCGCACTCTCTCGTTGCTGCTCATCGGCGGCGGTTTACTCGCGCTGATCGCGGGCATGCCCCGGCCCACGCCCTACCTGGGGTTCTTCACCGGGGCGCTGGTGCTGTGCTGCCTGGTCGTGGGGCTGCGGCTGCGTCCGTACAAGTTGCTCTTCAGCCTGCGCAAGCTCGCCGTCACGGTGTCCTTGCTGGGTGTTTCGGCCCTGATCCTGGTCGGCTGGACCGTCGCGTTGTTCTTCGGGGCTACGACGATGCAGCCACTTGTGCTTTCCTGGTTGTGCGCTGTCGTGGGGGGAGCGCTCGTCTACGTCGGTGGAGGCAGGAAGCGGTGATGCGTCGCAACGCGGTCGCGCTCGCGATTCTGCTGTTCCTCGGACAGCTGTTCATCGTCGGCGCGCCCGTCGAGCCCACCATCACCGGTGCCGTCATCCAGCACGGCCACGACATCGCGAACCTCCCGGTCACCGCTCCCAAACCGCACAACCCGCACGCCGCCCAGGTGCCGCAGGCCCAGGTGGCGTCCGACGTGCCGCCCGTCGCGAAGCCCGCGCTGCCGATCCGGTTCGTCGTCGCGTTCGCCCGGCGCGTGCACCGCACGCCCGAGGGCATCCGCTGGACCCCTCAGCCCGCTCGTTCACCGCCTTCCGGTCGCTGAATCTCCTTCTCCAGCAACCACTTTCTTCATCGGAAGGCTCCTTCACCCATGTCGCGCGAAAACGCGCGACGAGGGTTGCTCGTGCGCGGTCTCATAGCGCTCGGGGTCCTCGTCGCATCCGCATTCCTCCTGCTCACCACAGATCCCCGCCTGGGCCTCGACCTGCGCGGCGGAACCCAGATCGTGCTCCAGGCCCAGGGCGACTCCGACGCCGCCGACCGGTCGATGGAGGTCCTGCGCCGCCGCGTCGACGCCCTCGGTGTCGCCGAACCCGTCATCGCCCGCTCCGGCGAGAACCGGATCGTCGTCGAACTGCCCGGCGTGCAGGACCCCGAAGAGGCCGTGAAGGTCCTCGGCCAGACCGCGCAGCTCACCGTGCAGCGCAACGGCCAGACCGTGATGACCGGCGAGGGCATCTCGGACGCGCAGTCCAACAGCAACCCGCAGGGCCCCGGCTTCGTGGTCAACATCCAGTTCCAGGGCGAGGGCTCGAAGACCTGGCAGAAGGTCACCGGCGAGGCGGCCTGCGAACCGTCCGGCACGCCCGGCCGTCAGATCGCGTTCGTCCTGGACGGCAAGCCCATCTCGTCGCCCGAGGTCAGCCTCGACACGCCCTGCGGCGGTGGCCAGGCAGGCGGCGCGACCACGATCACCGGCCGCTTCTCCCAGCCGGAAGCCAAGGAACTCGCCCTGGTGATCCGCTCCGGCGCGTTGCCCGTGCCGGTTGAGGTGATCGAACAGCGCACCGTCGGCGCCACCCTGGGTGCCGAGGCCATCGAGGCCAGCGCCAAGGCCGCGATCATCGGTATCGCGCTGACCTCGTTGTTCCTGATGTTCGCCTACCGGCTCGCGGGCTTCCTGGCCGTCGTCGCGCTGGTCGGGTACGCCGGTGTCGCCTACGCCGGGCTGCTGGCGATCGGGGCGACGCTGACGTTGCCCGGTCTGGCCGGCTTCGTGCTGGCGATCGGCATGGCGGTGGACGCGAACGTCCTGATCTTCGAGCGAGCGCGCGAGGAGTACGCGCGAAAACCGAATCTGCGCCGTGCCTCGGAGAACGGCTTCCGCGGTGCGTTGAGCGCGATCGCCGACTCGAACGTGACGACGTTGCTGGCCGCCGGTCTGCTGTTCTGGCTGGCCACCGGTCCCGTGCGGGGCTTCGGTGTCACGTTGACCATCGGTGTGCTGGCCTCGATGTTCAGCGCCCTGGTGCTGTCCCGTGTGCTCGTCGTGTGGGTGATCGGCTCGCGGTTCGTGGCTCGTCGACCTCGCCTGAGCGGCCTGCACACGTTGGGTTACGTCCGCCAGCGCCTGTCCGTCGTGCTGTACCGACGGCCGTCGCGGTGGCTGATCAGCGCAGGCGTCCTGGTGCTGGTCGCGTTCGCCGGGCTCTTCGTGCGCGGCCTGAACCTGGGCGTCGAGTTCACCGGCGGCCGCATGCTCGACTTCACCGCGGGTGGCGGCGTTGACGCTGGGCGGGTGCGCACCGCTCTCGCCGACGCGGGCTTCTCCGACGTGGTCGTGTCGTCCTCGGGCAACGAGGTGTCGCTGCGCACCGGCCCGATCGACGACGCGACGTCCAACCGCATCGGCCAGGTCGTCTCCTCGGCCGTCGACGGCGGCGCCCGCCAGTCGAGCAACGAGCTGATCGGCCCGTCGCTGTCGTCCGAACTGCGCCGCAACGCCGTCATCGGCCTCGCCATCGCCGTCGCCGCCCAGCTGGTCTACCTGGCCATCCGCTTCGACTGGCGCCTCGGCCTCGCCACGGTCGCCGCCCTGATCAGCGATGTCCTGGTGCTGATCGGACTCTTCGCGTGGATGGGCAAGACCGCGGACGGCGTGTTCCTGGCCGCCCTGCTCACCGTGATCGGCTACTCGGTCAACGACTCCGTCGTCGTCTTCGACCGCCTGCGCGAGTTGCGCGGGTCCCGGTTGAAGGCCGCGTATCCGGACGTGGTGTCGGACGCCGTCGTGCAAACCGTGCCGCGCACCGTGAACACCGGCATCGGCGTGCTGTTCGTGCTGGCGGCGTTGCTGGTGCTGGGCGACGGTTCGCTCGCGGACTTCGCGATCGCGCTGCTGATCGGCCTGATCGCGGGCACGGTGTCCACAGTGGTCACGGCGGCTCCGATCGCGATCTGGCTGGAGTCGCGCTGGCCTCGGCAGGCGGTGGCGCGGAAGCGTCCGACGTCCGCGAGGGTCTAGTGCGCGCCGGTCGTTCCGTAGCACAGTAGGCGGCATGACCTCTTTCGCCGCGTACCAGAACGAGATCTACCTCCAGGGGCTCGGCGGCACCGTGCCGCCGTTCACCACCGACCCGGACGCGCTGGAGCAGTCCGCGCGCGATCGGCTCGGCCCCGGTCCGTTCTGGTACGTGGCGGGAGGTGCCGGCTCGGGTGCCACCGTGCGGGCGAACCGCGAGGCGTTCGACCGGGTGCGGATCGTGCCGCGGATGCTGACCAACGCGACCGAACGGCACCTCGGCGTGTCGGTGCTGGGCACCGAGTTGCCCGCGCCGGTGATGCTCGCACCCGTTGGCGTGCAGTCGATCCTGCATCCGGACGGCGAACTGGCGACCGCGCGGGCCGCTGCCGAACTCGGCATCCCGATGGTGCTGTCGACCGCGTCCTCGCACACCATCGAGGAGGTCGCGGAGGCGTCCGGTGAGGGGCCGCGCTGGTACCAGCTGTACTGGCCGAACGACCCCGACGTGTGCGCGTCGTTGCTGGAGCGTGCCAAGAAGGCCGGGTACACGGCGTTGGTCGTCACGCTGGACACGTGGACGCTCGCCTGGCGGCCGCACGACCTGGACCAGTCCTACCTGCCGTTCCTGCGGGGCGTCGGCACGGCGATTCCGTTCAGCGACCCGGTTTTCCGCGCCGGACTGCAGAAGTCGCCCGAGGAGGACCTGCCGATGGCGATCCTGCGGTGGGTGCAGCTGTTCACCGGCACCGACAAGTCGTGGGACCAGCTGGAGTTCCTGCGTTCGCACTGGGACGGACCCATTGTCCTGAAAGGAATCCAGCACGCGGACGACGCGCGCAAGGCCGTTGAGTACGGAATGGACGGTGTCGTCGTTTCCAACCACGGCGGGCGTCAGGTGGATGGCGCGGTCGGGTCGTTGGACGCGTTGCCGTCGATCGTGGAGGCCGTGGGGGAGCAGGTCGACGTGCTGTTCGACTCGGGCATCCGCACCGGCGCCGACATCGTGAAGGCGCTGGCGCTGGGGGCCAAGGCCGTGATGGTGGGGCGGCCGTTCGCGTACGGGCTCGCGCACGGCGGGCAGGTGGGCGTGAAGCACGTGCTGCGCAGCCTGCTCGCGGACTTCGACCTGACGCTGGGGCTTTCGGGTCACCGCAGCCCGGCCGACCTGGGGCCGGACGCGCTGCGGTTCTCCTGAGTTCTGCTACGGCATCGTCGCGGTCATCCGCGCCAACGTGCTGAAGTCGGCTGGCTGCACCCGCAGCCAGCCTTCGCTCTTCGCCGCCAGGTACCGCCCGCTCGGCGTGTCGATGTACGTCAGCGGGTTGACGCAGCGCTGCTTGCGGCCCAGGTGGTCGCGCTTGGCGGAGAACACCTGACCACCGCCCGTGCGCGGCTGCCCCATGATCTCCCGCAGCTGCGCGACCAGTTGGTCGTTCGGCGTGCTCGTCGGCCTGCTCTGCTGCATGAACGACCCGGTGTCCTCATAGGACGGTTGCCGCTTCTGCTGCAACGCGTCCTCGGGGAGCGTGATCGGGTTGCCCTTGCCCGCCGGGGTCGGCGGCAGCGCGCCGACCAGTGCCTGCGGAGCCTCGTCCGCCCGCACCGGTTCGAGCACGAACTGCTGGTCCGGCGTGAGCAGGATCCGCAGCGCGTCCTGCCCGTTCGTCACGACCAGCACGCTCTGCTGGGGCCCGTCCTTCAGGCTGAAGAACGCCCAGTACTCCACCCCGGCCTCGACGACGAGCCGCAACGCGTTGGTCAGATCCGGGTGGATCTGTCCGCCCCGTGCGAGCCCGTACTGCTCGAGCTGCGCCCAAGCCGACCGTTGCAGCCGTTCGAGCTCACTCACGTCGCCCGACTCGAGGAGTCCCTCGTCGAAGTCGACCTGGGTGAGCAGCGCACGGTGCATCGTCGGCAGACCCGCGGCCTGCCACGCCTGGTAGAGCGCCGTGACAGGGATGGCGACCCTGCTCCGCAGCACGTTTCCCCCTTATCCGCCGATGACCGGCGGAGCAACCATCGTTCCGTCGCCGAAGATGTCCTCGGTCTCCTGCAAGTACGAGGCGGACTTGTGCTCGCCGTCCTCGGCACCCTCGCCGCGACCGCCACCAGCACCCATGCCGCCACCCATACCGGCCGCGCCACCACGTCCGGCAGCGCCAGCCGCACCGGCACCGGCAGGCCCGAAGCCACCGGCACCACGGCCGGCACCTTCACCGGCCACGCCGGCCGCACCACCGAAGCCAGCTGCCCCGGCCCCCATGGCACCGGGCCCGCCCATACCGCGAGCAGCCGCGGCACCGCCGAGACCGCCGGCGCCACCACCTGCGCCACCGCCACGGCCGCCGCCGGCACCACCGCCGCCGCCACCGGGACCGTTCAGGCCACCGGGACGGTTGCGCGGGTTGTTCGGGTCGAGCGGCCCGCCGGGACGACGCGGGTTGTTGGGGTCGAGCGGTCCACCGGGACGGCGCGGGTCGTTCGGGTCGAACCTGCCGCCGGGCGGGACGTTCGGGTCACCGATGTTGGTCGGTGGCCGGTTGCGACCGTCGTCGGGCGGCGGGGTGGTCGGGAACTTGTCGTCGATGCCGGCCGGGTTCGTGCTGTCGGTCGGCGGCTTCCAGCCGGACAGGCTGGTGCCGTCGTCCTGGCCGGTGCCGACGCCGCTGCGGTCGCCACCGCCGGGGTTGCCGCCGATGCCCGGCGGCGTGTTCTTGCCGGGGCCGACCTCGTCGATCTTGTACTTGCCGTCGGGCGGTCCCTCTTGGACGCTCGCGTCGTCGGCGTTGGGCGAGATGAACGTGGGCTGGTTGTTCGCACTTGCGGTGACGGCGCTCCCGTACTGGTTGAACGCCCGCATGTTCTGCTCGCTGACCTGCTGGTTCTTGTCGACTGCCTTGTCGTAGTCGGTGTCCCACCAGGCCATGTCGTTGAGGAACGGCTTGTCCGGGACCTTGGGCGGCATGGCCATCGCGTTCCGGGCGTTCACGTACGCCTCGCCGACAGCGTCCGCGCTGGTACCCGCTTGGGTCGCCGACTCACCGGTGACCGTCGCCCAGGTCGCGAGCGGTGACGTCGCGCCACGAGCCGCGTCACCCGCCGAGCCTTCCCACGCGGCGCCGGAGTCGCTCACCGCTTTCTCGATCAGCCGGGCCACGTCGCCGTGGCCGGTCGAGAGATCACGCCAGGACTGGGAGGTCACCGCGGTGCTCTGGCTCGGCCCGCTGCCGTTCTCGAACCACTTGTAGATCGTCTCGCCGCCCGCGAAGGGGAGTACGGCGAAACCGCCGATGTTCGGCTCATCCCCAGCCATCTCGCTACCCCTTCAGGTTTGTGATGATCAGCTGTGCGACCCGCTCAGTCTCGTCACAGGGCTTCTTGGTCGCTCGTTCGTCCGCAGCGGTGGCGATCTGCACCGTGACCGAGTCGGTCTTGGACGTCGGGAACATGGTCAGGCAGTACATCGTCGCGTCGGTTCCGTCGGTGGAGACGACGCGTACATCGTCGATCTTCTTCTCGGCGAAGACCCCGTTGCTCTTGACGCCGTCGACCCTGCTGTCGAAGTCCTTGTCCTTGGTGACGACGACGGTGTAGGTCGAGTTCTTGATCACGTCCTGGCCGCGCCAAGTGCACTTCTGGCCGAGACCACCGGCAGCGGCGGCGACCACGCCGGGCTGGACGGTGCCGAGCGTCGTCACCTGGTCGGATTTCAGAGTGTCGCAGGGGGCGTTCACGTACTTCTCGATGCTCATACCCGACGGTGACTCGTCCGACGACGTGGGCGTGCTACCCGTCTCCTGGGCTCCCGTGGAGCCGGCGGTGGTGGGGCTGCCGTTGGTCGTGGTGCCCGTGCAGCCCGTCAGGGCGCCGAAGGCGAGCACGGCGGTGATCAGGGCGGTCATGCGCTTCAAGATCTCGTCAGCCCTTCATCGCGGACTTCGCCGCGTCGTCGGAGGCCCGGTACTCGGCGAGGGCCTTCTCGATGTTCTTGATGGTCTGTTCCAAGGCCTTCTGGGCCGCGTCGTTCGCCCAGAGGTAACCACCAGGCTCAGCGCCTGCGGTCTTGCGCATGGCGAGGGTGGCATAACCGCTGTAGGGGTCCGGTCCGGGAGCGCCGTTGGACTGGATCAGCTCGCTGTCCGTCCGCAGCTCCACCAGCCTCGCGACGGCCTGTTTCAGGCCGTCGATCATCTTTTGGGCCTGATCGGGGTCGACGCTGAACTTCGCGACTCCGCCGCCACCTGCGCCTGCCGCTGCTCCAGCGGCCGCGCCCATGGCAGCACCGGCTGCCTTCACGGGAACGAGTGCGTCGAACATCAGCATCCCGGCCAGCTCCCCTCAGAAGAACTCCACACCCCTGTTAGAGGATTTTCGCATAGGACCGGTTCCAAGCGGAGGCGAACGAACCAGCTGATCAGGTCACATGGCCGATTCGTTCAAGACTGTGAGTCACCCGGCCGCATAGGTTCGACGCATGATCGAGCAAGCGAGGAACTTCCTCTGGCACAACGCCCGCACGCTGGAACAACGCTGGTTCGAGCACGCCTTCGAGGGCGGAACTGCCGCGAACGTGGTCCAAGCGGTGCTGGCCTACCGCAACGACGACGGCGGGTACGGCCACGGCCTGGAGCCGGATCATCGCGGGCCCACCAGCCAGCCGCTGCACGCACTGCGGGCCTTGCAGACCTTCGCCGCCGTGAACGCTCCCGAGCACGCCGAGAGCGTCCTGACCTGGCTGAACGCCACCTGCCCCGACGGCAGCGTGCCGTTCGGCATGTCCACGTCGAAGGACCACCCGAAGGCGCCGTGGGTGCAGGCCGACGACCAGGGCGGACTGCTCCTCACCTCGCAGATCGCCGCAGCCCTGCACGCCCTTGAAGCAACGGACCCGTGGCTCGACCGGGCCACCGACTACTGCTGGCAGGAGATCGAGAAGCTCGAAGACACGCACCCGTACGAACTGCGCGGTGCGGCGATGTTCCTGGACGAGGTGCCGGACCGGGCACGGGCCGAGCTCGCGGCGGAGAGGCTGAAGCACCTCAAGCCCAGCACCGAGGGCTACGCGGACGGCGAAGGCCTGGAGCTGCACCAGTTCGCGCAGAAGCCCACCAGCCTCGCGACAGCGTGGTTCACCGAGGAAGAGCTGGCCAAGGACCTCGACCAGCTCCAAGACGGACAGCAGGAAGACGGCGGCTGGACCTTCGGCTTCCCGGCCTTCACGCCGATCGTCACCTTCGAATGGCGGTCCATCGCCACCGTCGACGCCCTGCTGACCCTGCGCCGCTACGGCCGGATCAGCTGACCCAACGGCACCCCGGCGAGCGCACGGACCTCGCGGGCCAGGTGCGCCTGGTCCGCGTAACCGGCCGCCACCGCAACCGAAGCAAAGGGCTCACCAGCCCACGCCAGCCGCACCGCCGAGTCGAAGCGCAGCACCCGTTGCAGCACCTTGGGCGGATAGCCGAACGCGTCCAGGCACCGGCGGCGCAGCTGACGTGAGCTCAGCCCGATCTCCCAAGCAGCGGCAGCCACATCAGAAGTCCGCAACAAGGACGCGGTAGCGGCCAGAGCAGGATCGACGACCACCCGCGAAGCGCAGAACGCCACCATCGCGGAAAACGAGTCCAGCCGAGCCGACGGCACCAGCTCAGCCAGCGGAACCCGCAGGTCGCGAACGGCATGAGCGGGCACCCCGAACACCGAGGGAAAAGCCCCGGGCGGCAACCGCACCCCGTACAACGTCCCAGCCGAAACCGAAGCCATCTGCGCGGCGGTGTCCGGCCCGGCCACCATCAGCGCCCCGGAACCAGGCGCCCACATCAGGTCCGTGCAGCCGTCCGGTACCACGCGCTGCACGGTCGGGACCGACACCGTGCGCGTCCACAGACAGGCCAGACCCGCAGGAGCAGGACGTTCGGCGTACACATCCAGACCGTACCTGTTTCCGGTCGCTGCAAACGTTGTCATTCGTGGTACCAAAGGGACGCCGTCGCCAACGGAGGAGACGACCCGAAGGACCCCCGAATGCCCCGCAGAACCCTGCCCCTGATCGCGGCCGTGGTGCTCACCCTGACCGGAGCCCCGCAGGCCCAGGCCGCGCCGCCCACGTTCACCCACCCCGGTGTGCTCGTCAGCAAAGGCCAGCTCGACGTCATGCGCACCAGAGTCAACGCCGGCACCCAGCCGCAGAAGCGCGCGTACGACGCGATGATGGGCTCCCGCTACGCCTCCCTCAGCTACACGCCGCACCCCAGGGCGGTCGTGGAGTGCGGCCCGGTGAGCAACCCCAACAACGGGTGCACCGACGAACGCGAAGACGCCATCGCCGCCTACACCCACGCGCTCGCCTGGTACGTCACCAGGGACGCGAGGTACGCCAACAAGGCCATCCAGATCATGGACGCCTGGTCGAACACCATCCGCGACCACACCCACGACAACGCCCACCTGCAAACCGCGTGGGCGGGCTCGAGCTGGCCGCGCGCTGCCGAGATCATCAAGCACGTCTACGGGAACTGGCCCAACAGCGCCCGCTTCGGCACCATGCTCAGAAACGTCTACTACAACGAGATCCAGGGCAGCGACCCGCGCACGGGCAACTGGGAGCTCAGCATCGCCGAGGCCATCGTCGGCATCGGGGTCTTCCTGGACGACAAGGCCATCTACGACCGCGGCATCAGCCTCTACCGCGCTCGGGTCCCGGCGTTCATCTACCTCACCTCGGACGGCGCCCTGCCGAAAACCGTGCCCAGCAATAACCTCAACACCCGCGAGAAGATCATCGGCTTCTGGCACAACCAGTCCACGTTCGTGAACGGCCTCACCCAGGAGACCTGCCGCGACTTCGTCCACACGGGATACGGCCTGTCCGCCATCTCGCACGTGGCCGAGACCACGAGGATCCAGGGCGTCGACCTCTACCCGGAGATCGGCACGCGGCTGCGTGAAGCACTGGGATTCCAGGCGACGTACGAACTGAACGGTCCGCCGTCGTGGCTCTGCGGCGGAACGGTCAAACGAGGACTCGGCCCGATCACCGAGGTCGGCTTCAACGCCATGCACAACCGCCTCGGCAACCCCATGCCCAACACCGAGACGTGGACGACGCAGCGCCGTCCACACGGCACCAACAACCTGTTCGTCGCCTGGGAGACCCTGACCCACGGCGACAACCTGGGATAAGAAAAACGGGGCCTCGGAAACTGAGGCCCCGTTCTCAAGTGGACGATACTGGGATTGAACCAGTGACCCCTACCGTGTCAAGGTAGTGCTCTCCCGCTGAGCTAATCATCCGTGGTCGTGCGGATGAGAGCCTAGCGGATGGCCCAGAGGGGCCGCGAACCGAGGGTCAGGTTCCGAACTTCACCCAGTTCACGCTCACGTACGGCGAAGGCTGCCCGCTCGTGAACGTCACGTACACGTCGTGCGTCCCGGTGATGTTCGAGATGTTGGCGGGGATGGTTCTCCACGCGTCCCACCCACCGGTGTTGCCGACCGCGATCGACCCGACGGGCGTGGCCGTGCGCGACCCGAGCCGCACCTCGACCAACCCGCTCACGCCACCACCGGCACCCGACGCCACGCGGGCGTAGAACTGCCGGGCCGGACCCGAACCGAAGTTCACGCCGGAGAACTTCAGGTAGCCGCCGTTCGCGATCTGATGCACGCCCGAGCCACCATCACCGGGCGCAACGGAGCCGCCGGACCGCTCGGACGCGTTCTCCGCCTGCAGCTCGTTGTACGCGGAACCCCCACCGCCGGGGTTCGACGTCGTGGTCGTAGTGGTGGTGGTCGGGACAGTGCCACCAGCCGAGAAGACCGCCACGTAGTCCACGACCATCGAGTGCCCGGATTGCGTGGCCGCGACAGGGGTCGGCTGGTTGTTGTTGAGCGCGTTCGGGAACGCGCCGCCCATCGCGAGGTTGAGCAGGATGAAGTGGCCGGCGTGCGACGTCATCGCGTTCCACACGTTCACGCCGACACGAGCCTGCGTGACCTGGTGGAACGACTGGCCGTCGACGAACCACGTGAACGTCTTCGCGGCGTCGTCCCACTCGAAGCGGTACGTGTGGAAGGCGCTCTGGCACGACGAACCGGGGCACGCCCGCGAGTTGCCGATGCCGGTGAACTCGCCGCAGGCACCGCCGGGGGCGACGTCGCAGTGCAGCACGCCCCACACCGAGTTGATGCCGTTGACGTTCTCCATGATGTCGAACTCGCCGATGCCCGGCCAGTTCCAGTAGTTGCCGCGGTAGGGCGAGCCGAGGGTCCAGAACGCCGGCCAGTAGCCGAGCGCGGCCTCGCCCGACACGTTCGGCATCTGGATGCGGCCCTCGATGGCGAGCTTGCCGCCCGCCGGTGGCTTGAAGTTCGAGCGCTGGGTCTCGATGCGCGCCGACGTCCAGTTGCCCGCGCCGTCCTTCAACGCGGTGATGCGCAGGTTGCCGTTGCCGTCGAGCTTCAGGTTGTTGGTGCTGTTCGTGTAGTTCTGGATCTCGCCGGTGCCCCAGTTGGCAGGTCCGCCGGGGTAGCCGTGGCCGGTGTCGATGATCCAGTTGGCGCTCGACGGCAGCGATCCGTTCGAACCGTTGAAGTCGTCACCCCACACCTGCGTCCATCCCGCAGCAGGGGGTGGGATCGAAGCGTTGGCGGACATGGCGGCGATCGCCAGGGGTACCGCAGCAATAAGAGCTGTCGTGGCCGCGAGGATGCGGCGGCGTTGCCTCATGCGCGAGTGACCTCCTTGTCACGGGTGCAGTCCACTTATGAGAGCGCTCTCACGGTGCAAGAACAAGCGCCCGTTCGGACTAACGGAACAAATCGCGCCCAGGTCGTGTCCGGCGAGTTCGTCAGGTGACAGGCGCGGGCGAGCGACCCGGAGGCAGTGCCGCCGCCGTGCCCTCATACCGGGCGTATTCGGGCGTGGCGGCGGTGCTGTCTCCGGGGCCCTCGGTCGCTACTGTCGCCCGACGAACTCGCCGGACACGGCCTAGGTTGCGGATCGTCTCGTTTGGACTTACTTCGCGTCGGCGTAGCAGGTCACGGGCACGGCGTTCATCGGGAACCGCACGGCCGTGTCACCGAACAGCAGCCGCGTCGCCTCACGCCCGGCATCGGCGATCGCCTCGATCACGGCGTCGGCGTCCTCGCGAGGGCAGTGCACGAGCACCTCGTCGTGCTGGAAGAACACCAGGTGCGCGTCCGCGGGCAGGCGAGTGCGCAGCACGGCCAGCAACGCCGCCGTCCAGTCCGCCGCGCTGCCCTGCACCACGAAGTTGCGGGTGAACCGCCCCCAGTTGCGCGCCGCCTGCCGCGACGAGCTCGACACGTTCCCCGAGTCGTCGGCGCCGCCGGTCAGCTCCTGCCAGGCCGCGGACGGCGTCGGCGACGTGCGCCCGAGCCGCGTGCGCACCATCCGCCCCTGCTCGCCGGCCTGCGCGGCCGCCTCGACGTAGCCGACCGCGACGGGGAAGCGTTTGCGCAGCACGGCGAGCAACGGTCCGGCCTCGCCCGAGGTGCCGCCGTACATGGCCGAGAGCATCGCGATCTTCGCGCGCGGCCGTTCGCCCTTGAACGAGTCCTCGGCCAGCGCCGCGTAGAGGTCGTCGTCCGTGCACACCTCGATCAACCGCGAATCCCCTGACAGGGCAGCGAGAATCCGCGGTTCCAGCTGGGAGGCGTCCGCCGCCACGAGGCACCAGCCGTCGTCCGCGATCACGGCCTGCCGCATGAGCCGGGGGATCTGCAACGCCGCCCCGCCGCGCGACGCCCACCGTCCGGAAACCACGCCGCCGACGACGTAATCCGGCCGGAACCGTCCCCCGGACACCCACGCGTCGAGCCACGTCCAGCCGTGCGCCACCCACAGCCGTGCGCGCTCCTTGTAGTCCAGAAGTGGTGCGACAGCGGGATGATCGACCTTCTTCAACACCCACCGCCGCGCCGACGGCACCTCGATGCCCGCCCGCGCGAACGCCTTCACGATGCTCGCCGGCGCGTCCGGGTTGAGCTCGCGCCCGCCGAACGCCTCCTGGATCTGATCCGCCAGCGCCTGCAACAACTTCGGCCGCTGACCCGGCGCCGGACGAGGTCCGAGCACCTCCTCCAGCAACCGGTTGTGCACGTCCTCGCGCCACGGCAGGCCGTGGAACGTCATCTCCGCCGCCACCAGCGCCGAGGCCGACTCCGCCGCGACCAACAGCCCCAGCACCGGATTCCGTTGCTGGGCGCGGAAAACCAGCGACAACGCCGCCAGCGGATCGGTGTCGCCCGGCAGCACCACCGGCTCCGGCCCGAACAACATCAGCGCGTCGTCCTTCTTCGGCGGCCCGACGTCCGCCGGCGCCTCGACGCCCAGCACCCGCGCCAACGCCCCGGCGAGCTCCTTCGGCTCCCGGTGCCGCCCCTCCGCGCCGAGCAGCAACGACTCGGTCAGGTGCAGGTCCCAGCACCGGTCGACGCGCACCCCGGCCGCGAGCAGCAGGGGGTAGATCTCGGACGTGTCCGCCCACACCCAGCGCGGCCGATGGGCGCGTTCCAGCGACGCGACGGCGGAGGCCAGCGACGAAGCCGACATGACAGGCCCCGCCGCGGTCCCGTCGTCGTTCAGCTTCTGCCACCGACCCGCACCGTCGCCCTCGGCGACCAGAGCGACCAGCACACCCCGAATTGTGCCGACAGGGTCTGACAATTTCAGTCCAGGCTGAACTGGAAACGTTTGCAGCCTGGTCGGGGAGCTAGCCGTTGGACGTTCTCCAAGCCAGTAGGCGTTGGGGTGAAAGAAAAACAGGAAAAGACCACGATGGTGTGGTCTTGCTACCCCTGGCCTGACCTGCGACCGACTATGAAGGAGTGGACCGAGCACTCAGCGTCGCCGCGTTGCTGGATCCCACCCATCAGGTGGTCCCCTTTCACGGCAGAGAATCCGAACTGCGCACACTCATGCGGTGGCGCGACAGTCCGGCGCCCCAGGCCTCTCTGCTGCTGCACGGCGCTGCCGGTGCGGGCAAGACCAGGCTCCTCAAACACTTCGCAGAGGAGCACTGGGACGACGACGAGCACGGCAGGCTGCTGCTGATCGACGACGCCGACCGCCTCCCGTGGCAGGACGTCTTCCTGCTCCTGCAGGAGACGCTGCGCGGGGGTCCGGCGCGCACGCGGGTGCTGCTGGCGGCGCGGACCACGGGCTGGTGGTGGTCCTCCACCCGGCAGCGCATCGCGGACTTCGACCACGAGGTCACCGACCTGGAACTCCCCGGCACGCTCGACGACAGAGCCGAGTCGTTCACGCTCGCCTGCCAGCACTTCGCGAAGCAGCTCACGGTCACCGCGCCGGACGAACCGCCACCCAACATCGCCGACGAGACGGTGCTCGACCTGCACATGGCCGCGCTGACGGTCGTGCACGGCGACCCGTGCGACGTGAACCGCACCCAGCTCGTCCGCCAGCTGCTCAAGCGCGACGACGGCCGCAAGACGGGCCGCATCGCCGAGGACTACCTGGCCGTCGCGACCCCGGCCACCCCGGACCCGGACCTGCTGGCCCGCGCCACCGAACGCTGGCCGCAGCTGCGCCCGAAACTCGACGAGCTGATCACCGGCGAGCCCGAGGTCGTGCACGACATGGCCCGCGACAGCCTCCGCATCGCTGCGGAGACGGGCTCAACGGCGACGCTGGAGACCATCGCGCGCAAGGTGTTCCGCGACGAGCGGTTCGCCACCGACGCCCTCGGCTCGATCCTCACCCGCCGCCTGCTCGACCGCGCCACCGACGTCCTCGACCGCGCCGAGATGTACGGCATGCTCAGCGCCCGCACGATGGTGTGCGGCCTGCGCCAGGAGTCCGTCGACGCCTCCCTGGCCGAGGTCGAGTGCTACCGCGAACTGGTCGAACAGGACCAGGAGAACCGGCCGCTGCTCGCGGACGCGCTGGGTGACCTGGGTCTGCGGCTGATCAACGCCGGGCGCATGGGTGAGGTGCTCGAGGTCTCCGAGGAGGCGATCGACCTCTGGCGTGAGATCGCGCTCGCCGATCCGGAGAGCACCCCGCAACTCGCGTCCGC
Source organism: Lentzea sp. JNUCC 0626 (assembly GCF_043632865.1). NCBI lineage: Bacteria > Bacillati > Actinomycetota > Actinomycetes > Pseudonocardiales > Pseudonocardiaceae > Lentzea > Lentzea sp. JNUCC 0626. The sequence goes on along the minus strand of NZ_CP171635.1, from coordinate 5,634,731 downwards.
GCTGGAGCAGATCAGCTACCGCTACCAGGCGCTCGGCCGCGACGAGGAGGCCACGGGCGCCATCAGCCACGCCACGTTGCTCTTCCAGGAACTCGCGAAGGGCCACCCGGCGCTCTTCCGCGCCGACTTCGCGCGGGTCGCCGCCGTGATGGCGCACCGCTTCCAGTTCGAGGGCAACCGGCAGCACGCGGCCGACTCGATGCAGCTCTCCATCGCGAACTGGCGGGTGGTCGCGCAGGAGGACCCGAGGTTCGAACCCGAACTCGCGCGGAACCTCGTCGCGGCGGGCACCATGTTCGTCGACCTGGGGCGGGCCGGTGCCGCGAACGAGGCGCTCAAGGAGGCCGTGGACCTCTTCCGCCACCTCGCCGTCGCGCACCCCGAGACGTTCGGCAAGGACCTTGCCGACGCGCTGGTCCGCCGCAGCCAGGCGTTGCTCGAACTCGCCGACGACGTCGACGCCGCCCTCACCGCGCGCGAGGCCGTCATGCTCTGGCGCGAGACGGGGGACCGGGCGGGCCTGGCCGGCGCCCTGCTGAACGTCGCCAAGGTCGTCGGCGACGTCGACGCGGCGGTGGAAGCCGTTGCCGTGCAACGAGAACTGACCGAGGAAGACCGGGTGCGCCACCAGACCGGACTGGTGGTCGCCCTGACGGCGCTGGTGGACCAGCAACTCCTGCGCGACCAGGACGAGGAGGCGTTGCGCACGGCGGACGAATGCCTCGACCTCTGTCAACGCCTGCCGCACCAGCTCGTCGAGTACTTCGGCACGACTTTGGCGCCACCACTGCAGAACACGGCCCGAGCACTGTCCGATGCGGACCACCACGTCCGTGCGGTGCGGATGTCCGCGTTCAGCGTCGAGGTCTGCGCGGCACTGCGCACGAAGACGGCCCCGACGGTCTACCTCTCGGCGCTGCAACGGTACGTGTGCCGCCTTCGCGCCGCGGAACGCCGGGAAGAAGCGCGCAACACCGCCCACACCGCCGTCGTGCTCTGGCACCTGTCCGGCGTCGAACCGAACGTCGACTACGCGGACCTGGTGACGATCTACGGCATGCTCTGCGCCGAGACGAAGTTCCAGACGGCCAAAGCACTCCGGCTCACCCACCACGCGGCGGAGATCCTCCGCGAGGCAGGTGAGCCGGTGAAGCTGCGGTTCGCGCTGGAGACCGCGGCGGAGCTCAGCTCTTCGTGAGCAGCGAACGCACGAAGAACGCCACGTTCGCCGGACGCTCGGCCAGGCGGCGCATGAAGTAGCCGTACCACTCGTCGCCGTACGGGACGTAGACGCGCATCCGGTTGCCCTCGGCCGCGATGCGGCGCTGCTCCTCGGGCCGGATGCCGTACAGCATCTGGAACTCGTAGGTGTCCTTCGAGCGCGCGGCGGCCAGGTCGGCGGCGATCGCGATCAGGCGCGGGTCGTGCGAGGCCACCATCGGGTAGCCGTCGCCCTCCATCAACACCTTCAGGCAGCGCACGTACGACAGGTCGACCTCGTGCTTGTCCTGGTACGCAACGGAAGCGGGCTCCTGGTACGCGCCCTTGCACAGCCGCACGCGCGATCCGGCGTACGCGAGGTCGCGGCAGTCCTGCTCGGTGCGGTGCAGGTAGGCCTGCAGCACAGCGCCCACCCACGGGAAGTCCACCCGCAGCTCACGCAGGATGCCCAGGGTGGAGTCCGTGGTGGTGTGGTCCTCCATGTCGAGCGTCACGGTCGTGCCGACGACAGCTGCGGCGGCACAGATGCGCCGGGCGTTCTCCAACGCGATCTTCTCGCCGTCGACGGCCAGCGACTGCCCGACGGCCGACAGCTTCACCGACACCTCGGCGCCCTCGGTGAGCCCGGACGACTCCAGCCGCGCCAGCAACGTCAGGTACGCCTCGACGGTGGCGTTGGCCTGCGACTCCTCGAAGGTGTCCTCACCGAGGTGGTCCAACGTCACCAGACGCCCGTCCGCGAGCACCTCGGCGGTCGCGTGGATCGCGGAGGAGACATCGGCACCGGCGACGAACCGCTCGACGACGGGCCGGGTCAGCGGCGTCGACTCGACGAGCTTGCGGGCGCTCGCGTTGCGGGCCGCGAAAAGAAGGCTGGAGCGCAACATAGTTCACGTCCTCAGGGTGTGAAAGGTGAGAGGAACGTCCAAACGCTTGTGGCACATGGACGTTCCCCTCACTCAGGAGGGCCGGATCTAGCCCTGGTGCGGGTGGAGGTGGTTGGTGGGCGCCGCGAAGGTCTCCTTGATGGAGCGCGGGCTGACCCAGCGGAGCAGGTTGTGGACCGACCCCGCCTTGTCGTTCGTGCCGGACGCGCGGCCGCCGCCGAACGGCTGCTGGCCCACGACGGCACCGGTGGGCTTGTCGTTGACGTAGAAGTTGCCGGCGGCGAACCGCAGCTCTTCCTGCGCGTGCGCCACGGCGGTGCGGTCACGCGAGATGATCGAACCGGTCAGACCGTACGGAGCCGCGCTCTCCATCTGCTTGAGCACGGTCAGGTAGTCGGCGTCCTCGAAGACGTGGACCGCGAGCACCGGACCGAAGAACTCGGTGGTGAACACGGAGTTCGTCGGGTCGGTGCCGAGCAGCACGGTCGGCCGCACGAAGAAGCCGTCCGAGTCGTCCGCCGTACCACCGGCGGCGATCTCCAGCGAGGAGTCGGCGCGAGCGGCCTGGAGCACGCCCGACAGCTTGTCGAACGAACGGCGGTCGATCACCGCGCCACCGAAGTTCGAGAAGTCGGTGACATCGCCGTAGGTCAGCGCGTCGACCTCGGCCAGGAACTGGTCCTTGATCTTGTTCCAGACCGAGCGCGGCACGTAGGCGCGCGACGCGGCGGAGCACTTCTGACCCTGGTACTCGAACGCACCGCGGATCATCGCGACGCGCAGCACGTCCGGGTCGGCCGACGGGTGGGCGAGGATGAAGTCCTTGCCGCCGGTCTCGCCGACGATGCGCGGGTACGAGCGGTAGTTCGCGATGTTCGCGCCCACCTGCGCCCACAGCCGCTGGAACGTCGGGGTGGAGCCGGTGAAGTGGATGCCCGCGAGGTCGGGGGAGGCGAGCGCCACCTCGGACACCGCGAGGCCGTCACCGGGCAGCAGGTTGATGACGCCGGGCGGCATGCCCGCCTCTTCCAGCAGCCGCATGGTGAGGTGCGCGGCGAACGACTGGGTCGGCGACGGCTTCCACAGCACGACGTTGCCCATCAGCGCGGGCGCGGTCGGCAGGTTGCCGGCGATCGCGGTGAAGTTGAACGGCGTGATGGCGTAGACGAAACCCTCGAGCGGACGGTGGTCCGTGCGGTTCCAGACGCCGGGGGAGGAGATCGGCTGCTCGGCCATCAGGTTGCGGGCGAACTGCACGTTGAAGCGCCAGAAGTCGATCAGCTCGCAGGCCGAGTCGATCTCCGCCTGGATCGCGGTCTTCGACTGGCCGAGCATCGTCGCGGCGTTCAGCGTCTGCCGCCACGGACCGGCGAGCAGGTCTGCGGCGCGCAGGATGATGGCCGCGCGGTCGTCGAACGACATCGCGCGCCACGCCGGGGCAGCCTCGCGGGCCGCGCGCAGGGCATCGGTCGTGTCCTGCTGGGTCGCGCCGGCGAGCGTGCCGAGGACCGAGCGGTGGTTGTGCGGCTGCACGACGTCGAACCGCTCGCCGCCACCCATGCGCTGCTCGCCACCGATGGTCAGCGTCAGGTCGAGCGGCTCCTTCTGGAGTTCGACCAGCTTGGCCTGCAGTTCGGCGCGCTCCGGGGTACCGGGGGCGTACTGCAGGACCGGCTCGTTGACCGGGGCGGGAACCTGGGTGACCGCGTCCACTCGCAACTCCTTCTGGGCTTGTTCGGTACGCAAACCGTAAGTCCGCGCGACCTCGCCACCGTTGTGCGAACCGCCAAGATTCACCAGGTCAGATGTACGATCGGACAGGTTATGAGTCTTCGGCACATCCTGATCGCACTCGGTGATCCACTCGTGGAACTCCAGGTCGCCCCGCTCGGCCTGGAGGTCGACGTGCGCGACGTCGTGATCATGGATCCGGACGACCCGCCCGATGTTGCCGCAGGTGACCTCGCGCTGCTGATCGGCGCACGGGGCCGGGCCGCGTTGCCGCTGATCAGGGCTGCCGGACGAGCGAAGGCCGCCGCCGTGGCCGTCAAGGAGTCGTCGCAGGCTCTCGAACAGGCCGCGACGGACGCGGGCGTGGCGTTGCTGGAGGTCAGACCCGAGGTCCGCTGGGGTCACCTGGAGTCGCTCGCCAAGGGCGTCCTCAGCACGACCACCGACGACGGCGAGGTGCTCGGTGACCTGTTCGCGCTCGCGCAAACGATTGCCACGCTGACCGGCGGCATCGTCAGCATCGAGGACACCGCGAGTCGCGTGCTCGCCTACTCCCGCTCGTCCGACGAGGTCGACGAACTGCGCCGGCTCTCGATCCTCGGCCGTCAGGGCCCCGAGCCGTACCTCAAGATGCTGCGCGAGTGGGGCGTCTACAACCTGCTCCGCTCCGGCGAGGAGGTCGTCCGCATCGACGAACGCCCTGAGCTGGGCATCCGCCGCCGCATCGCGGTCGGCATCCACGCGGGGCAGCAGCCGCTCGGCACGATCTGGGTGCAGGAGGGCGACCAGCCGCTGACCGAGCAGGCCGAACGGGCGTTGCTCGGCGCCGCCCGCGTCACCGCCCCGCACCTCATCCAACAGCGCAACCAGCCCACGTCGAGGTTCCGCGAGAACCTCCTCGCGGCGTTGCTGACCGGCCGGATGGACGCCGCCACGGTCGCGGGCCAGATCGGCGCCGACCCGAAGAAACCCTGCGCCGTCGTGGTGTTCGCGGTGCGCAGCAGCGAGGGCGACCGCAGCGAACACGAACTCCGCCGCGCCGAGATGACCGGCCTGATCTCCGTGCACGCGGCGGCGTACCGGCGCAGCGCCCTGGTGAGCGAGTCGAACGGCCGCACCTACGTCCTGCTGCCGGACCTCGCCCCAAACGCCCAACTCTTGAGCCTTACACGCGAAATCGTCACGACTGCACGCCGTCACCTGCACACGGCCGTGCAGGCCGCAGTGGGCTCCACGGTGTCCACTCTGGACGACGCGCAGATCTCCCGGCAGGAGGCCGAACGCGTGCTGGACGCGATGGCCCGCGACCTCGACGCCGAGGTGGCGACGCTCGCCGACGTCCGCTCCCAGGTGCTGGTGAGCGAGATCCTGGCGTTGTTGCAGGACAATCCGCGCATCCGAGACCCGCGGATCGACGCCTTGGACCCCGAACTCGCGAAGTCGTTGCTCGCCTACCTCGACGCGTTGGGGGACGTGCGCGCGGCGGCAGACCGTCTGCACGTGCACCCCAACACGTTGCGGTACCGGCTGAAGCGCATCGACCTCGACCTCGACGACCCGCTCGTCCGGCTCATCGCCCAGCTTCAGCTGAGGATGCGGTAGAGCAACGCCCGTTCCGCGATCGTCCAGGTCGTGGTCGTGAGCAGGTACAACCCGGCGGCCAGCGGCAGGTAGGCCGCGACCAGGATCGTCCCGTACGGCAGCACCTTGAAGAGCCCGGTCATGAACCCCGGCTGAGGTGTCGTGGTCATCCGCGACTTCTGCCACTGCACGGTCAGATAGGCGACCACGGCGAGCAGCCCGAACAACGCGAAGAACACCCACGCGAAGCCGGTCGTGAAGTGCGAGCCGAGCGAGATGCCGAACAACGTGCCTTCCAGCAACGGGTTCGGCGTCGTGACGACCTGGTAGATGACCATGAAGAACGGGACCGTGGCGAGCATCGGCAGCATGCCCGCGAACATCGAGACGCCGTTCTTCTTGTAGATCTTCTGCGACTCCTCGGAGAGCCGCATCAGATCCTTGCCGTACTTCTTCTGCAGCTTCTGGATCTCAGGCGCGAGCTTGGCCTTGGCCTTCTCGCCGCGCACGGCCGCGCGGTAGAAGGGGTGCAGCACGAGCCGCACGACGATGGTGAACAGCACGATGGCGAGCGCGGGCATGCCGAAGCTCGCCAGGGCAGCGCCCAGGTCAGCGAACAAGGGAGTGGTTCTCCGTCTTGAGTTGGGGATCCTGCGGACGTGTCAGAACGTCCGGCATCCCGGTGCTCGGGGACGGGCTTTGCCTGCTGCGTCAGGGTTTCGCAGCCTCAACTGGGCTGATCGCCTGGCTCGTTCGCGGATCGAGAGCGACCGCGCCGGTGCCACCGACAGCGGCACCAGCGCGACGACCACGATCAAGGCGAGGGCGAGCGCGGTCACGGCCGCGACGACCTCGGTCGGCGACGAGAACAACGTGAAGGCGTAGAGGGCAGGCAGGAAGACGGCGAGCAGCAACATCGCTCGCGTCTTGGTCTCCGGCCGCCACATGCCCTGCAGACTACCTGCGCCGAACGGGAATCGGGGCGGTCTGCAGCAGAGTGCCTGCTACGTCATACAACCGAACCTGCTGAGGCTTGCCCAGGCTGGGCCACCACGTGACGATCCAGCCGTTGCCGAGGCTCGCGGTCACCTCCATCCCGTCCTCGGTGACGACGATCGCCTTGCCGACCTTCGGGCTCACCCGGCCGGTCAGGACGGTCGTGCTGGTGCCGGTGTCCACCTCCGTGATGCCGACCTGCGGGGCGAAGTCGGCGAACAGGCGGTCGCCGAGCGGCTCGCGCTCCTCGACTTCGCCGTGGGCGTTCAGGCCGACGCCCTGCGGTGTGCCGTAACACAGCGCCTCGGACTGCGGAGCGGCGAACACCAGCATCGTCATGGCGCCGCGCTGGTCGGTGACCGCCAGCTCACGCGGGCCCGGCCAGACCGGCAGCCCTCCCGCCGCGCGGTCCGCGTCCATCCGGTCGAGCGACTTCGTGCACGCCGCGATCATGGGGCCCAGGTCACCGGGCGCCCTCGGTTCGGCCGACCACGCGGCGGCGTCCTGGTTCGTCGGGGTCCACAGCAGCAGAGTCACGGCGACGGCGGCCACGAGCACCGTCGCGGGCACCGTGAAGCGCCACCAGCGGCGGGACGGCTTCGCGTCGATCTCGTTGAGCAGCGCGTGCTTGCGGGTCTGCAGCCGCAGCGGGTCGAGCTGCGGGATCTCGGGGGTGATGTTCACAGCGCCTCCTCCACCAGTGCGCCGCGCACCACGCGCTGCGCTCGTGCGAGTCGGGACTTCACCGTGCCGAGCGGGATGCCGAGCACCTGCGCGATCTGCACCTGGCTCAGGTCCGACCACGCGGACATCTCCAGCACCTCCCGATCCCCGGCGGGCAGCTTCTCCAGTTCCGCGATCACCGCTCGTGTGCGCGCCTCCGCGTCCACGCGCCGTGCGACGTCATCGGCGTGGTCGTCGTCGGCGTGCTGCGGCGGAACCTTGCCAAGCGCGGCCTTGTAGCGCGTGCGAGCACGTTGATGGTTGCGGGTGACGCCGAGGGCGACGGTGTACAGCCACGGCAGCAGGGACTCCTCGACCTCCACGGACTTGCGCTTGCGCCAGGTCTCCAGGAACACCGCGGACACCAGGTCCTCGGCGACGGACCACGTGCCGGTGCGGCGCAGGCAGTAGGCGAACACGGCCTGGGCGTGGCGTTCGAACAGCAGCCCGAACGCCTCGCTCGCACCTGCCCGGACCTGCGCCCACAGTTCTTCGTCGGTCACGGACCCTCCTCTCTGCCCCGCCTATGTCCGCGGGAGGAGAGTCGGTTCACGACTCGACCAGGCCCGGCCGTTCGGGGTGGTCGTAGCGCACGAAGAGGTCGGCCGCCGGGTCGTAGTCGTCGAACGCGGGCAGCGTCCACTCCTCGGTGGTCTTGCGCTTCAACGCACCGGGGGAGAGCCACAGGTGGACCGTGAGTTCTGAGGGCAGCCAGCGGTCGAGCATCAACGTGCCGTCGACCAGCACGACGCCGTTCTCCGGCACGTCGACGTACTCGGCGCGGCTCGCCCGGTCGGTTGCCGCGTTCCACAACGAGGGCAGCAGCCTGCCGTCCATCGCCGGGTCGAGGACCTCGCGTTGCAGACCCTTGTAGTCGAACCAGTCGTGCCGGTACGAGTACGGGTCGGTGCGGCCGTGTTCCAGCCGCACCGAAGCCGGGCGCAGGAAGTCCTGAAGGGACACCCGCTGCACCGCGCGACCCAAGGCGCGCAACGGTTCCACGACGGCGTCCGCGAGCTTGGCGGGATCGGCCGCGGGCGCGCCGTCGACCAGCACGCGCACCCGTCCGTCGAGCTCCGACACCTGGTCGACGATCACGGCGACGAGCGCGTCGAAGGTCAGCGGCCGAACCTTCACCGCCAGTCCACTGATGGCTGCCAGCCGGCCCAGGCGGTGTCCCACCAGATCTCGCCGGACGCCAGCATCTTCTCGATCTTGAGGCCCTCCGCCCTGATCTCCTCGGCCTCCTGCGCCGAGTACTTGCCGGACGCGACCTGCTCCTCGAACTCGTCGAGATCGCGCTGCTCCCAGGTGCCGTCGGGCGCGAGGGTGTAGTCGAGCGCGTGGTCGAGGGTCTCGAAGCCGTCCTCGACGCGGCGGTAGGGCGCCTGGAGGTTCAGGTAGTAGTTGCCGAACGCCCGGTCGTCGCCCTTCCAGAACAGGTCGACCGAGTAGGCGTCCAGCGGGCGGTGCAGCATCAGCTTGCCGTGGCCGCGCCAGAAACCGCGTTCGGGCTTGTCCCACGGGTGCGGGTGGTGGTGGTCGGGGTAGGTGAGCCGGGTGCCCGGTTCCACGAACACCGCGAGCAGGCCCGGCTCGTCGACGATCACCCTGGTGGGCATCTCCGACCAGACCTTGCCGTGCAGCACCTCACGCCGCACCACGATCTCACCCGGCGTGAACGACCTCATGCGGAGAATTTACGTGATCACGCTCCGCCGCGTCCTCGGCCAGCATCTTCCGCTTGAGCGGCGGCACGGCGTTCGTCACGCGCAGGAACGTCCGCTGGAACGCCGCCGCGACCCGTCCGATCACGGGCTTGTGGACCAGGCTGCGGCCGTCCATCATCTCGCGCGACGCCTCCACGGCGTGGAAGCCGTACTCGACCATCTCCCGCTCGTACTCGCCGATCGCCTGCACGGCGTCACGACCCTGGTGGGCCTCGACGAGCCTGCGGCACAACAACTCCGCGTCCCGCAGCGCCGTGTTCGCGCCGATGCCGCGGCCGGGGGTCATGAGGTGCACCGAGTCGCCGATCATCGTGACGTTGCTCGGTTCCCACGGCTTCAGGCGCTCGGACGTGCGGACCCTGATCTGGAACACGGTTTCCGGCGTGGCACCGGCGAACAACGCGCGCAGGTTCGGGTGGAACTTCGGGGTGAGGTTCAGCACGACCTGCTTGAGTTCGGCCTGGCTCATGCCCTTCATGTCCGGGAACTTGTCGTGTGAGGCCGCGTAGCCCCACATGATGTAGTCGTCCTCGACGCCCGTGCCGTCGAAGCGCATGACGTGCACGATGACGAACTCGCCCTGCGGCCCGAACAGCAGCGTGATGCCGCCGTCGGCCAGGGGTGGCAGCAGTTGCACGTTCTCGTCGGTCATCGGCAGCTTGCCCGCGATCGACGTGATGCCGGTGTCGACCACCCCGGCGTGCGGCAGGCGCTGGCGACGCACCTTCGACTGCGCGCCGTCCGCGCCGACCAGCACGTCACCGGTCTCGGACGTGCCGTCGTCGAAGAACGCGGTGACCGTGCCGTCGTCGTTCTGCGTGTAGTGCGTGAACGTGCGGCCGAACCGGACGACGTCGTCCAGGCCGTTCAGCAACGCCGTGCGCATCGCGATCCGGCTCACGGACTTCTCGCTGCGGCTGTCGTCGAGGTCCGTCGCGATGTCGCCGACCAGCAGTTCCTTGTACTTCTCGGTGCGCATCACTATGTGTTTCGGCGGCCGGGCCGTGGTGCGGACGAACTCCGCGAACACCTCGGGCGGCAGGCAGCTGTGCAGCGCCTTGCTGCCGTCCGGGCTGATCCCGACCCGGTAGCCGATCAGCATGCTGCGCGGCGTGCGGTCGCGTTCGAACAACGCCACGTCCACGCCGGCCTTCTTCAGACCGTGCGCCAGGCACAGACCCCCGGTCCCCGCTCCGATGACGAGCACGCGCATGACAAGCTCCCCTCACCAAGTCTCTTAGCAAGGAAGATATTCAGTTTCTGAGAGTCTTGTCAATCGTCCTGACTGAGCCTCCGCAGCCGGGCGGTCGCGAGGGCGAGCCGGACGTCGTCCGCCGGCAGCAGCTTGACCAGCTGTTCCAGCACCTCGACGTCGTGTTCGCCGGAGTCGGTCTGGGTGAACGTCCACAGGGCGTTCGCGTCGCCGCGCTGCAGGGCCGCCTTGCGCACGCCGGTCGCGAGGTCGTCGCGTTCGGCCAGCACCACGGGAGCCTCGGAACGGCGCAGCAGCGAGCCGCGGTACCGGCTGGTGGCGAGCGGCACGTCGCCGTTCTGCAGGGCCGTGCGGACGCCGAGGAAGTCCGTCTCGACGTCGGCGGTGAGGCGGTAGGGCCTGGTCGCGAGCACGTCGGTGCCGAGTTGGGCGCGCAGCCTGTGCAGCTCGGCGCGCACCGTCGTCGGGTTGCCGCGCTCGCCGTAGAGGTGCAGGGCGAGCTGGTCCGCGGTCAGCCTGCCCTGGAGGGTCAGCGCGCAGAGGATCTCCGCGTGCCGCAACGAGATCGGCACCTCGCGGCCGTCCAGCACGACCTTGGGCTCGGGCAGCAGGAACGACAGCGACAGCATCCGGCGCCGCACGTGCCGTTGGCGTGGAATGCGCAGCAGGTAGCCGTTGGCCAGGGGTTCGAGCAGCGCTTCCCGGCCGTCCGGCAGCTCGACGCGGTCCCTCGACACGTCCACGCGGGGCGGCAGCAGCCCGTACGGCTCGACGGCGACGACCCGGCCCGTCGGGCTGAGCAGTGCGCCAGGTTCGCCGCGCAACGCGATGAGGTGCCGCATGTTGCGCGCCCGCAGTTCCTCGTCCTGGGCGTGCATCCGGACGAGCATCTCCGACTCGGCGAGGCGGGCCGATGCCGAGACCAGCGCCACCATCGAGGGATGCACGGTCTCGATCGGGCCGCTCAGGTCGACGACCCCGATCGTGGTGCCCGTGTCGGGGTCGCGGATGGGGCTCGCCGCGCAGGTCCAGTGGTGGTAGGTCCGCACGAGGTGCTCGGCCGAGTGGACCGTGACGGGGGCGTTGGTGGCGAGCGCGGTGCCCATGCCGTTCGTTCCCGCCGCACGCTCTGACCAGAGCGTTCCCTCCGCGAGGCCGACGTCTTCAGCGCTGCCGCGGGTGTCCTTGGAGCCCTCGCACCACAGGATGTGTCCCTGGGCGTCCGCGACGATCATGATGTGCTTCGCCTCCTCGGCGAAGCCCAGCAGGGTTTCTCGGAGAATCGGCAGCGTCGGGTGCAGCGGGTGCCGTTCGCGCAGGTCGGACAGTTCGTCCGCGGCGAAGACGGTGGGGGCCGTGTGCAGGTCGGGATCGACGTTGGCGGCGAGTGACCGTTGCCACGACGCGGAAATCACTGAGCGTGGCGAATTGACCGTGCGAGTACCACTCAACACGGCATCTCTGACTCGACTCAGCAACAGTGCGTGTTGCCCGGGTTCGTGGGTCACTGATCCATCCACGTCTTGCAACGAGCATGCAACGTTCTGCTGCCTACTTTCTCATTTCTCCCACCCCGTCCAGCCGGTGGGCACCTTTTTGGCAAGGAATTTCGGCGAGGAGTCGACATGACGCAGTACGCGGCACCGGGGCAGTCCGGCAGCGTGGTCGCGTACCGGGCGAGGTACGACCACTTCATCGGCGGCGACTACGTGGCGCCCGTGAACGGCGAGTACGTCGAGAACGTCACGCCGGTCACCGGCGAGGTGTTCACCGAGGTCGCCCGCGGCACCGACGCCGACCGCGCCCGCGCGCTGAACGCGGCCACCGGCGCCGCGCGCGCGTGGGGCAGCACGACGGCCCGCGAACGCGCCACCGTGCTGTGCGAGATCGCGGACCGCGTCGAGGAGCACTCGACCGAACTCGCCGTCGCCGAGACCTGGGACAACGGCAAGCCGGTCCGCGAGGCCCTGGTCGCCGACCTGCCGATGCTGATCGAGCTGTTCCGGCAGTACGCCGCGATCATCCGCACCGAGAACGGCGAGATCGAGCAGCTGGGCCGCCAGGCCGTCGACTACCGCTCGTTCCAGCCGCTCGGCGTCGTGCACGAGCGCATCTCCTGGGCGTTCCCGCTGATGAACGCCTGCCGCGTGCTCGCCCCCGCACTGGCCGCCGGCAACGCCGTGGTGCTGGAGCCCGCCCTGCAGACCCCGGCCTCGATCCACGTCCTGCTGGGCGTGATCGCCGACCTGCTGCCGCCCGGTGTCGTCAACGTCGTCACCGGCTCAGACGACCACCCGGTGGTGGCCGGGCGGTGTCCGAACATCTTCTTCTCGGACGTTCTGGCACAGCGCGACAACTTCCTGGACAAGGCCCTGGAAGGGTTCGCGATGTTCGCGGCCAACCAGGGCGAGATCCCCACGGCGCCGTCCCGCGCGTTGATCCAGACCGCCGTCTACGAGGAGTTCCTGCACCTCGCGACCGTCCGCACGCAGTCGCTGCGCCTCGGCGACCCGCTCGACACGGACACCATGGTCGGCGCCGTCGTGAGTCTTGCGCAGCGCGATCGAGTTCTTGCGTACGTCGAACGGGGCAAGGCCGAGGGCGCACGCCTGGTGCTCGGCGGCGAGGCCTCCGGCCACTACGTCCAGCCGACGATCTTCGAAGGCGACCACCGCTCCGCCGTGTTCGCCGAAGAGTTGCTCGGCCCGGTCGTCTCCGTGACGCGCTTCGACGACCGCGACGACGCCGTGAAGATCGCCAACGAGGCCGCCACCCAACTCGGCGCCGGCCTCTGGTGCCGCGACCTCGTGCTCGCGCACAACGTCGGCCAGGACCTGCGCGCCGAGCGGGTGTGGGTCAACAACTACTACGCCTACCCGGCGAACACCGCCGTGCTCGCCGAGTACCGCCGCGTCAAGCACCTGGTCGTCAGCTACTCGGACCGGGGCCAGGGCTACTTCTAGTTCCTGGTCACCCCTTCTGGGTCACTTCTTCCAGGGCACCTGCGGGCTCGCGTAGAACCCGATCCCCTGGACCTTCCACCGCGGCGCCTGCGCACCCAGCCGCGGTGCGAACCGGTCCCAGTTGTGGACGCTCGCCTGGGCCCAGCCCAGTTCGGCCGCCACCGGGAGCCTCGGGAAGGCCATGTACTCGATGTCCTGTGAGGTCTTGATGGTCTCGGTCCACAGTGGAGCCTCTACGCCGCGGACGTTCTGTTCCGCCACGCCCTTGAGGTATGCGCCGGGGTTCCAGCTGTAGGAGTCCTTGACCTCGACCAGGCCCGCCCAGTCCAGGCCCAGCTTGGTGTTCTTGTCGTACTTCATGTCGAGGTAGATGCGGTTCGCCGGGGACATCAGCACCTTGTTGCCGCGCTTGGCCGCTGCGGCCACGTTCTCGTCGGTGGTCGTGGTGCCCCAGAACTGCGGGATCGTGCTGGTGTCCTTGGTGGTCTTGACGAACTCGTGCCAGCCGACCGTGGTCTTGCCGTACTTCTTCACGAGCGGCAGGGCCCGGTTCATGAACGTCTGGTAGTCGGCGTCCGGCGTCGACAGCGCCTCGTCACCGCCGATGTGGAGGTACGGGCCCGGCGTGATGGCGGCTACCTCCCTGATCACGTCCTCCACGAACTTGTACGTGATCTCCTTGTTGATGCACAGCGAGCTGAACCCGACCTCGGTCCCGGTGTAGAGGGGGCGCTTCTTGCCGTCGCAGTTCAGTTCGGCGTAGCTGGCCTGGGCGGCGTTGGTGTGGCCCGGCACGTCGAACTCGGGGATCGTGGTGATGCCCCTGGCCGCGGCGTAGGCGACCAGGTCCTTGTACTGGTCCTGGGTGTAGAAGAGCTTGCCGGTCCGGCCGCCCACCTCGGTGCTGCCGCCGATCTTCGTCAGTTCCGGCCAGCTCTTGATCTCCAGGCGCCAGCCCTGGTCGTCGCTCAGGTGGAGGTGGAAGTAGTTGATTTTGAACGCGGCGATCTGGTCTATGTAGCGCTTTACCTGGTCTGGCGTGAAGAAGTGACGTGAGACGTCCAGCATCGCGCCTCGGTGGTGGTACCTGGGGTGGTCGAGGATGCTGGCGCCTGGGACTTGCCAGGGGCCCTGCTGTTTGGTCTTGGCTTCTGCTTTTGCTGGCAGGAGTTGCCGCAGGGTTTGTACGGCGTTGAAGTGGCCTGCTGGGGTGTTGGCGCGGATGACCACCTGCTTGGGGGTCACGTCCAGTTGGTAGCCCTCTGGGCCCGTTTTCGGGTCTGCGCCTGAGGTCAGGACTATGCCGTCGCCTTGGACCGTGTCGGTGATCGGCAGTGCGTAGCCCGTGCTTGGGCGGAGGATGCCTGCCAGCAGCTCGGCCGGTTGCCTGGCATCCGGGGTGGAGAGTTGGATCTTGGCTGTTGCGGTCAGGGTGAAGGTGATCTCTGGGCGGGGTTGGAGCTGGGCCGGTTGGGGGACCAGTTCCTGCAGGGTGGTGGCGGGGGCCGCCGCTGCTGTTTCGGTCACCAGCGCTCCTGATCCGGCGATCAACAGCGCTGCTAGCGCTGCTTTGAGTTTTGTGGTCACGCCGTCCGTCCTCCTGTGGTTCTGGGGGTGCGGGGGCGGCGTTCAATCACCGTTTCAGGGGGTGTGGTGGGTGTCAAGGTTTAGACCAATTTCGGGGGCCTGCGCCTGGGGTCCGTAGGTGGTCTTGTTGGGTTGGCGGGTTCGCCTTGCGTGCGTTCCCTGGGGCTCTGCCCCAGACCCCGGCAATCTGATCAGGGGGCCAGCGCCGCTCGCGGGTTGATGGCACGCCTGTTTGTGTTGGGCGGCTGCCGGTTGCGTTGTTGGTTGCGTTGGCGGTGGGGTCCCATCACAAGTCGAGCCAAGAGCGGGCCACACCAGAGCAGGGGTGTCAAACGGACGAAAAGCGTGTCCGTTTGACACCCCTGCTCTGGTGCAGCAAGTGCTGTGGCGCGACTCGTGATGGGACCCCACCGCCGAAGCCTCTTGGCTAAGAGCAAAAGCAAAAGCCAAGAGCACCTCGGCTTCGCCGTCGGGTCGGCTCGCCTTCGGCTTCGCGTTCCGTTTGGCGTTTCTTGATCGCCTTGGCTGTCAGACCCCGTCTGTACGTTGGGTCGCGGGGGAGCCGAAATCAGAGGGGACCTCTGCGTCAGCCTGCCTCGGTGCGTTAGAGGTGTTCCTTGCTCAGCTTTTGCCACAGGGCTGGGAGTGCTGCCTCCGTCTTGTGCGCCAGTTCCACTTCCTGGCCGTACAGGAGGCCGAAGGTGAAGCCGTTCTCGTCTCCCCGGCCCAGCTCCAGCAGCACTGGTCGTGCCACGACCGAGTCCTGGTGGTCGCCCAGCAGCGTTTGGACGTCCTTCGCGCGCTTGCGGAGGGCCTTGGCGTGCTTGCCCAGCGCGGGCTCTGCCACCTCGGCCGAGTAGCGCAGGCGCTTCGCTGCCTTGCGGGCCTCGTGCAGTGGTTCGTCGCTGTCGGTTGTGGCCAGCGCGTCCTGTACGCGTGCGTCCAGGCGGCGGCGGGCCTTTTCCGCCAGGCGCGGCAGGACTTCCCGGGCCTTGCCCGAGGCGGCGTTGGTTAGAGGAGGGGCGGCTAGCAGCGTGTCGATTGCGGTGAGGAGGTCGAAGTAGCGCGCGCTGTCCAGTGCGGCTACGGAGTCCTTGTGCGCCTTGGCTTCCAGTGGTGCGAAGTGGCGGGTCAGGCGGGCCGCCACGTCGCCCAGGGCCAGTTCTGGTGGTAGGGCGTGGAGGCCGTCGGTGAAGCGCATGCGGAGTACCTCTAGATCGCGCGCGGTGCCCAGGACTGAGGCCAGCCACTTGAGTTCGTCGGTCAGGGCGCGGGTTTCGGCGCGGTCGACGATCTTGCCGAAGGATTGGAGGGCCGAGCGCATGCGGCGGGTGGCCACTCGCATCTGGTGGACCGCGTCGTCCTCGTTGCGGCGGACTCGCGGGTCCTGGTTTTGAAGTGCTGCGCGTTGGTCGTAGAGGTAGGCGAGGACCACTTCGCCTGCCGTGGACTTCTTGCCGATGGTGGGGCCGGAGTCGCGTTTGACGCCGATCACCTGGGAGAGCTTGGACTTCGAGGACGACGGGTGGATGCCCGCGTCGCCCAGGTGGCGTTCCACGGTGTCGAGGAGGTCGCGGTCGCCGCTCTCGCCGAGCTCTACCTCGATCTCGCGCCACGAGGTCGTTGTGGTCGAGGAGCCCATCGTTTGGGCGGTGACTACGTCGTCGACGACCTCGGCGAGCATGTCGCCGTCGCCGTTGGTGAGTTGCCAGCGGCGGCGGTTCGTGCGGATCTCGGCCACCGGGGTCAGGGTGTCGCCTCGGGTGTGTGCGCGGACCAGGGAGGAGAGGTCCTTCGGGGGCTTCTTCGTCGCGCGGCCCAGGGGGACGCGGAGTTCCAGCCGTGAGTCCTCGCCTGCCGGGAGTTTGAGGTGCCAGCCCTCGTCGGTGCCGCCCACGCGCCTGCGCAGGGTGACGCCGGCGCGGGCCAGGCGGTAGTCGTCGGTGTCGAAGTACGTGGCTTCGAGGTCGAACTCTTCCGGGCCGGTCGCCACGCCGGTGATCTCTGTGAGGTCCGGCAGACTCGCGTCCGATGGTGCCTCGTACTTGCGCTCGGTCTCAGTAACGGAGGTCGCCATCTCCTATTAATACCTCGTTTCGGGACGATTCACCCCTGTTGTGACGGTCTGTGAGGGGTCGTGCCACGGGTGGGCGGAACGTCGTCCCTAATGCGTGCATTCGGTGCCTGCCCGCTGTTGTGGTGTGCGTGCGTCCGGTTCGCTGGTCGCGTGCCCACGGAGAAGGAACGGCTCGACGTGGTCGAGCCGCAGGTCGCCACGTTGATCAGTCACGTCGGTCAGCTCACGGCCGAGCTCGAACGTGTCACGGCTCGGCTGACCGTGCTCGAACGGCGGTTGTCCGGCGCGGGTGACGGGCCGCTCGCCGACCTCGACGCCGTCAGCGGGGACGTCGAACCGCTGGTCGAGGCGTTGCGCAAGGCGTGGGACGCGGAACAGGAGATCCTCGCCGACCCGGCCCGCGTCGAGCTGAAGCAGGAGGTGCTCGAGTTCGACGGCCTCAAGGCGCGGCGCGACGACGCCAGGTCCAAGTTGGACGGTGGGCGGGTGCCGCGGTTCGAACGGGACGCGCTGTCGCACGAGGTGCGGCAGATGGAGTGGCTGATCAACGCCAACGAACCCAGCGCGCAGCGGGCCGCCGAACGGCTCGAGGCCGACGAGGACGCCGGTGGTGAGGAGTGGCGCACCGAGGCCGTGCTCGCCGGGGGCAAGGCCCGCGGCGAGATCAAGGACGCCGCCGCGCGCCGCATCTCCGAGGCGCTCGGGCAGTACGCGCGCATGCCCGTGTGGTTCCGGGTCGGCCTCGGCGAGATCCCGACGCCGGACCCGTCGTTCTGGCTCGAGTCGGCGATCGCCGTGCTCGCCTACCGGCTGGAGTACGGCGTGACGGACGCGGTGTCGCCGCTCGGCACGACGCCGTCCGCCTCGTCGGGCAGCGAGAACTGGGTGCGCCGCACGAACGTCCACGCGGACATCACCGACCGGCTCACGACGCTGGCCGCGACGTTCCACCTCCAGTAGTCCCGCGCTGATAGCGGAACGAGCCGCCCACCATCGTCGCGAGCACCGGGATCTCCGCGATCGCGTCGCTGGTGCGCGGGTCGTCGCCGAGCACCACGAGGTCCGCGAGCTTGCCCGGCGTGAGGCTGCCCAGCACGTGCTCCTTGCGGCACGCGTAGGCGCTGCCGAGCGTGTACGCGTGGATCGCCTCCTCGACCGTGATCGCCTCGTCCGGACCGACGGACCGGCCGCCGGACGAGCGCCGATTCACCATGAAGTCGATGGCGCGCAACGGTGCCCCGTCCGCGACCGGCCGGTCCGAGCTGCCCGCGACCGTGATGCCGTGGTCGAGGAACGCCGCCCGCGGTACATCCACGGTGCCCGCTCCGCGCCCATGATCTCGCTGTAGTCGTCGCCGTACGCCCACAGGAACGCCGGCTGGATCACCGGGACCACGCCGAGCGCGGCGATCCGGCTCAGCTGCTCGGGACGGACCAGACCGCAGTGCTCGATCCGGTGCCGGGTGTCGGCGCGCGGCCGTTGCCGCTGCGCTTCTTGGAGCGCGTCCAAGGTGAAGTCGACGGCCCGGTCGCCGATCGCGTGGATCGCGAGCTGCCACCCGGCGTGGTGCGCGTCGACGATCGCCGCCCGCATGGACTCCTCGGGCTCAGCCAGCTGACCGGAGTTGTCGGTACCGGCGTAAGGCGCGGACAACGCGGCGGTGCGCGCCATCATGCCGCCGTCGGTCCACAGCTTCATGGCCCCCAACGACAGCATGTCGTCGCCGAACCCGGTGTGCAGACCTAGGTCGATCGCGCGCGGGATCCCGTCGGCCGGGTCGGCGGTGACGTCGCGCAGGACGTGCGCGGACACCATGAGCTGCACGCGGATCGGCAGCTGCGCTCGCTGGTAGGCGGCGGCTTCGAGCGGGCTGCTGGCGATCAGACCCGCGCCGATGCCCGCCTCCGCGCACATCGTGACGCCCTCGGAGAGCACCTGCTGTGCGCTCGTGTGCAGCTCGTCGGCGATCTCGTCGAGTGAGTAGGGGAGACGCAACGTGCGCGCGGCCAGCTGCTCGTTCTCGGTCAGCCACCCGTCACTCGTGATCTCCGGAAGCTGGTGCAGCACAACGGAGTTCACGACGCACGCGTGCCCGGAGAGGTCCGCGACGTAGACCGGCCTGCCGTCGCTGATCCGGTCGAGGTCGGTGGCGGTGAGCGGGCGGTCCATGATCCGCCGGTCGTAGCCGGACGCCTCGATCCAGCCCGTGCCCGGTGATCGGGTGAGCCGGTCGAGGACGCCCTCGACCGTCGTCACGCCGGTGATGTCGGTGGTGCGGCGCCCGTTCCACGCCAGGTGCGTGTGGGCGTCGATGAAACCGGGCAGCACCACGGCGCCGCCCAGATCGACGGTCTCGGCGGCCGGGAGGTCCGCGACGTCGGAGTCCAGCCCGGCGATGCGGCCCTGCCAGATGCCGATCGTGTGCGCGGCGGGGCGGGCCGGGTCCATCGTGAGGGCCCGGCAGCCCGTCAGCTTGAGGTCGAGTCTCACCTGATCACGATGCCCGGTGCGGGAGTGTTCGTCAGCACGAACGCCATGATCGACCATGCGGATCACGGGCCGGGTGACCGCCCCGTGATCCGCATGGTCGATCATTGCCGCATGAATCGCGCGGCGGTGACGTCACTGGTGGTCTTCGTACTGCTGCTGGCAGCGGGTTGGTACCTCACGAATCTCCAGTCATCGCAGGAGAATTCGCCCACCACGCCCCCGACCACCGGGTCCGCTCCGGCCGGTTCGTCCGATCTCGGCGCACTCAAGATCGCGCCGGAGGGCAAGATGGCCGGCTACAGCCGCGACCGCTTCCCGCACTGGGCCTCGCAGGGAAACTCCTGCGACACCAGGGAGATCGTGCTGCAGAAGCAGGGCACCGACGTCAAGACGGACAAGGACTGCAAGGCCGTCTCCGGTACCTGGAACAGCGTCTACGACGGCGTGGTGATCAAGGAGGCGGGCGAGGTCGACATCGACCACACCGTCCCGCTCGCCGAGGCCTGGCGGTCCGGCGCCGACAAGTGGACCGACGAAGAGCGCAAGGCGTTCGCCAACGACCTCGGCGGCATCCAGCTGCTGGCGGTGACCGCGAAGTCCAACCGCTCCAAGGGTGATCAGGACCCGGCGAAGTGGAAGCCTCCGGTCGCGGCGTACGGGTGCACCTACGCGCAGCACTGGATCTCGGTGAAGATCACCTACAAGCTGACCGTCGACCAGGCCGAGCACGACGCCCTCGCCACGATGCTCAAAGCCTGCTAGTCAGGCCAGAAACCGGGCTTCGGGGTCGGCGTGAAGTCGATCAACCGGCTGCTGATCTTGCCGGTGAGCAGGTCGAACAGGAACGCGGTCGTCGGCCCGTCGTAGCTCTCCCACTCGGCGAACTCCGCGTCGCACCAGGTGATCGTCCACTGGTCGGGCTCGCCGTCGGTGCGCCAGAACAGGGTGCACCGACCGGCCTTGCCCCACTGCACGAGCCCGTCGAACTCGCGCGACTCGTAGACGTCGCTGAAGAAGACGTCGAGCGACTCCTCGTCCTCGACGGGTGAGATCACCTCGACGACGTGGTCGAAGACGCCGGTGCCGAACGTCCCCAGCAGTTCCTTGAAATCGCCGGGGAACGCGAACCCCACGTGCTCCTCGGCGTCGTCCCAGGACAACCCGGGTTCACGTCGCGCTTCCCACCCCAGCAGCGCGACGAGGTCCGCGTTCCTCGACAAGAGATCCCCCTCCGGTGTGCCGACGACACGGCCCGACCCCCCAGACGGGCCGCGTCGGCTTCTTCCTCTCACCCGGCCTCCCCCGAGACCGGGTCTTTCCCTACCCGACCTGAACGGACTCGAACAGGCCGGACAGCTTCCAGTGCGTCACGTACCCCATCGCCTCCGCGGCGATCAGCACGTCGAGCTTCCCCAGGTTCGTCCGCGCGGGCATCTGGTACGCCTTGCCGCGCCGCGCGTCGAGCACCATCGGCGTCGCGTCCGGCAGCGTGTCCGCCACCGTGTGCTGCAAGATCCGCAACGCCACGTTCGCCGCCTCACGCGTCAGCGGCGCCTCCTTGGTGTGCACGAGCACCGCGTACGACGTGCCGTCCTTCTTGCGCAGCCCCAGGTGCGGCCGCACCTTCAAGGTGAGCTCGCCGGCGCGGTAGGTGGCCCCCTCCACGGGCACGCCGGTCGCCTTGAACGCCCCGAGCCAGGGCAGGAACCCGTCGGCGATCTCCTCGAACGCCCGCGGCTGCCCCGTGCGGTTGGCGTTCATGATCGCCTTCTTGAGCTCGATCTCCGGCTCGGTCGAGTTGACCGCTCGTCGCATGGCGTCGCGGATCGGGTTGTAGAACCCGCACACCCTGGTGTCGGCGGCGAGGTACATCCCCCGCTGTTCGGAAACGATGTTGATGCGTCCACGCTGGCCGCTCATGACGTACTCGGTGAACGACAGTGCGGTGACGCTGACGTTGTTGTCCGGCAACGCTTTCTCCCCTCGTACCGCGAGCTTCACCTGACGTTATCGAAGGGGTCTGACAAAAATCGGCCTACGCCAAACGGAGCAACGGTTACGTATTGTTGAACATTCGCTCGAATAGGTGACACGCAGAGTTGCGACGTAGATCGCAATCGGTAAACGGACGGTGACGGACCGGGAACCGATCATGCGGATGACCGTTCGTCTGCCGTTCGCCGACGCTCACCGAACGCTCACCGCACGACCTGCCGAAGTAACACTCCGTAGAAGATCAACTCGGGAGAATGGAGTTCGTCAGGAGGAATCACGGCGAGGGAGCACGATGGCGGTAAAGGCGGAGCGTTCACCCGATAGAGCGGGTGACGTAGAGGTTCCGCAACCGCGGCAGCTGGAGAGGTGGCTGACGTCGGTCGGGCACTGGCCACACGCCGTGCAGGTGACCGTCATCCTCGTGCTGATCGCACTGCTGCTGTGGGCCATCGCCGTGACGCTCGGCCCTGACCAGGCGTTCATCGTCGGCTCCGCGGGCATCGCGGCCAAGCTGATCTGCATGTACCTCGACACCCGCGTACGCAACTAACGCCCACGCGCACCTGACAGCCGTGCGCGCCGCACGGCTATGTGCGTCTGGCGATCGTGCGCACCCCACCGGTCGCGCCCCACTGGCGAACCGTGTGCCACCACCAGCCGTGCGCACCTACCCATCCACAGCTAACGCGCGTACCGCTCCGCCGATCGAGCCTTGGCCTTGGCAGCCTCCACCTCGCGGTCCTTCGGCGGCGCAGTCGTCACCAACGCGTCCAGCAGTTCCCGAGTAGCCGCCGCCACAGCCGCGACCGCCTTGTCATAAGCCGCCTGGTTCGCCGCGGACGGCTTGGCCGCCCCGCCCACCTTGCGCACGTACTGCAACGCCGCCGCGTGCACCTCGTCGGAGGTCGCCGGCGGTTCGAAGTTGTGGAGCACCCGGATGTTTCGGCACATGCCCCCACTATGACCTGTTCGGCGGCGCCGCGCGGGTGTGGATGCGTTCTCCCTGCTTGCCGAACAGGCTGAGGATCTCCGCGGGCTTGCCGTCCGCGCTGCACAGCGCGTGCGGCTGGCGGCAGTCGAACTCCGCGACCTCGCCCGCCCGCAGCACGACCTCCTTGTCGCCGAGCCGCAGCCGGATCCGCCCGCTCAGCACGTAGAACCACTCGTAGCCCTCGTGCACGCGCGGTTCGTGCAGGTCGGGGTCGGAGAGGATCATCTTCCACGCCTGCAGCGGCCCGATCGAGCGCGTC
Source organism: Lentzea sp. JNUCC 0626 (assembly GCF_043632865.1). Lineage (NCBI taxonomy): Bacteria > Bacillati > Actinomycetota > Actinomycetes > Pseudonocardiales > Pseudonocardiaceae > Lentzea > Lentzea sp. JNUCC 0626. The sequence continues at coordinate 5,612,287 of NZ_CP171635.1, read as the reverse complement.
AGCGGGATGCCGACCCGGCCGTGGTCCAGCTCGCGCGGCTTCATCACCACCCGCGGATCGCCCACCTCCGGCGCGCCGACCAGGTCGTCCAGCGTCACCTGGTAGGTCCGCGACAACGGCAGCAGCAGTTCCAGCGTCGGCTTGCGCTGGTCGGTCTCCAGGCGTGACAGCGTCGACTTCGAGATGCCCGTCAGCTCGGACAACGTCGCCAGCGTCAGATCGTGCTCGGCCCGCAGCGCGGCGAGCCGTTGCCCCACGGTTGTTGCCATAACGGCAACTTACTTTGCCAAAACTGGGCTGTCGACCGCACTCTCGAACCATGACATACGACGTGGTGATCATTGGAGGAGGAGCGGCCGGACTCAGCGCCGCTCTCATGCTGACCAGGGCGCGCCGCAGCGTGCTCGTGGTCGATGGTGCCGAGCCGCGCAACGCCCCGGCCGCGCACATGCACAACTACCTCTCTCGTGACGGCCTCTCGCCGTTGGAGCTCCTCAAGCACGGACGGGCCGAGGTCGAGGGCTACGGCGGCGAGATCGTCAACGACGACGTCCTGGGCGTGACCAAGCTCGACGACGGGTTCGCGGTCGACCTGAACGAACGCACGGTGCGCGCCCGCCGCCTGCTCTTCGCGACCGGCCTGGTCGACGAGGTGCCCGACAACCTGCGCGAACGCTGGGGCCGGGACGTCTTCGGCTGCCCGTACTGCCACGGCTGGGAGGTCCGCGACCAGAAGCTCGCGGTGTTCGGCGAGGAGATGAAGGTCGCGCTGGTCCGGCAGTGGTCCGACGACGTCACGCACGTGCCGTCCGTCGACGCGATCGAGGTCGAGGACGACCGCCTCGTCGCGGTGATCTCGGACGGCGAACGCGTGCCCGCCGACGCGCTCGTGTACTCCGCGCCGGTCAAACCGCGCGACGAGTTCCTGCTCGCGTTGGGTGCCGAAACCGAGGAGACGATGGCGGGCCCGTTCGTGCGCACGGACACAAAGGGCCGCACGAGCGTGCCTGGCGTCTACGCAGCAGGCAACGTCACGGACCCCACGGCCATCGTGATCGTCGCCGCCGCCCAGGGCGCGCAGGCCGCTGCGATGATCAACATGGACCTGCTCGGCCTCATGCCAGCGGCAGGCTGATCCGGAACGTCGAGCCCTCGCCGAGCCTGCTCGTCACCGACACCGCACCGCCGTGCGCCTCCACGAGGTGCCGCGTGATCGCGAGCCCGAGCCCGCTGCCACCCGTGCGCCGGCTGCGCGACTTGTCCGCCCGCCAGAACCTGTCGAACACGTGCGGCACGTCCTCGGGCGCGATCCCGGTCCCGGTGTCCACGACCTCCAGGATCGCCCGGTCCTGCCACTGGAACAGCTTCACGACCACCTCGCCCCCCGGCGGCGTGTAGCGCACGGCGTTCGCGACGAGGTTGCCGAGCGCCTGCCGCAATCGCACCGGGTCCGCGGTGAGGTTCACCGGCGTGGTCTCGGCGCGCAGCAGGATCTCGCGGTTCTGCTGCGCGTTGACGACCTGGTCCACGACGTCGTCGAGCGCGATCGGCTCGGCGTGCAGCCGCAACGTTCCCGCGTCGGCCTGAGCCAGGTCGTGCAGGTCGTCGACGAGTCGTTGCAGCAGAAGGGATTCCTCCAGCAGCATGGCGATCAGGTGCGGATCGGGCTCGGCCAGTCCGTCCTGCGTCGCCTCCAGCCAGCCGGTGATGTTGCCCAACGGCGTGCGCAACTCGTGCGCCACATCGCTCACCATCGCCTGGCGCTGCCGTTCGGTCTCGGCGAGCTTCTCCGACATGGCGTTGAACGACTTCGCCAGCTGGCCGATCTCACCCCCGCCCCCGTCGACCCGCGCCGTGCGATCCCCTTCGGCCGTGCGTTTCGTAGCGGCGGTGAGCGCCCGGATCGGACGCACGAGCTGCGTGGCCGTGACCCACGACGCGAACCCGGCGATCGCGAGAATCCCCAGCGCCACCAGCGTGATTCGCGTGGCGCCGGTCGTGGACAGGTCGATCGGCTGAGGTGAGTCCCCCGCCCGCGCGGTGAGGAACATCTGCGCCGGGGCGGCGACGTAGGACTTGAGCATGTCGCGCCGCGCCTTGTCCATGCACTGCACCACGTCGGGCGTCGTGCCCTCGAGCACCACCACGTCCCAGTCGAGCACGTCCACCCGGCCCGGTGCCTTCGCCGGCAGCTGGGCGTTGCCCGGCAACGTCGCCAGGCATGCGATGAAGTGTCCCTGGAGCTCCCGGTAGCCCGCCTCCTCCGTCGTGGTCAGCGTCTGGAGGTACTCGCCGGAGGTGCACGTGTCCCACACCGAAGTTCTGCCGGGGTCCAGGCCGACGATCCGCGGCCTGCCGTTCGGCGCTTCCACGATCTCGACTCTGCCGCTGCACTGGACGAGCTGGTCCGCGTACGAGCGCAGCTTGCGCTTCTCGTCGTCGTGGAGCATGAACGGCCCCACGGCCCGTGGATCGATCTTGCCGTTGACGTTCAACGGGTCGATGAGCGCCCTGGGTGTGATGGGCAGCTGTGGAGCGTTCTGGTCACCGGTGTCCAGCAGCTTCTTGCCGCTCTGGTCGGTCAGCGCGATGCGGCGGTCGTACGTCCTGGCCAGATCATCCACAGTGGAACTGGCCTGGCTCCAGTCCTGGTGCGACGCCGCGTACCCGACGAGCGCGTCGTAGATCTGGGCGTCCGTCTCGAGAGCTTCGCCCTGCTCCTGCCGGATCGCGCCGGTCGTCGCCTGCGACGCGAGCCACGCCGTGACCGCGATCGAGCAGGCCGCGATCACCAGGGAGAACAGGAAGAACCGGACGAGGAGGCTTTTCATACGAGCTTGTATCCGATGCCGTAGACGGTGAGCAGGCGTTCCGGCCGCCGCGAGTCCTGCTCGATCTTGCGCCGCAGCTTCATCATGTGGACGTCGACCGTGCGCGCGGTGATGAAACCGTCCTCCAGCAGCTGTTCGCGGGTGAACACGCGTTGCGGCTGGGCGGCCATCTTGGCCAGCAAGCGAAACTCGGCGGGCGTGAGGTTCACCAGTTCGTCCTTGATGCGCACCTCGTGCCGGATCGGGTCGACGGTGAGGTCGCCGACCTTGAGCACCGTGGCGTTCGTTTCGCGCGCACGGCCCGTGCGGCGCAGGATCGTGCGTACGCGCGCGACCATCTGCCGTGGCCGGAACGGTTTGGTGATGTAGTCGTCGGCGCCGAGGTCGAACCCCAGCAGCACGTCGTCCTCGGTGGACCGCGCGGTGAGCAGCACGATCGGCACGTCCGACTCGGCCCGGATGGCGCGCATCACGTCGATGCCGTCGACCAGCGGCATCATCACGTCCAGGACCAGCAGGTCGGGGTTGCGGCGCCGGGTCTCGTCGATCGCCGCCCGTCCGTCGTGGACGACCACCACGGAGTGCCCGTCGTGCTCCAGGTACCGGCGGACGAGTTCAGCCTGATGAACGTTGTCCTCGGCGACGAGAATGTGGGCACACACAGTTCGCAGTATGCAGTCCTTCACGACAGGCAAGTGAGACGTAAACAGGTTCTTCATCAGTTCCGGCGAGTGTTGCCGACATGAAGGTCCACTTGGCTCTGGCGGCGGTCGGTCTGACGGCGTTGCTGCTGACGACGGCCCAGCTGGCCGGCGAAACCTCGCCCGCCGCCGCACCGACCACCGTCCCGGTACCGGTGCCCTCGTCGGAGACGCCCGACTCGGTTCCGTCCGCCCCTGCAGCGCCGCCGCCTCCGCCCCGCGTGTACGCGTCGAGCTCGGACCTGCCCGACGGCCCCGAGTTCCCGGTCGCCGGCAGCGGCACGTTCCACGTGGTCCCCGGCACCGGTGACGTCGTTGGCACGGGCCCGGTGCGCACCTACGCCGTCGAGATCGAGGACGGCATCACCGTCGACGAGCAGGCCTTCTCGGCGTTCGTGGACCGCACGCTGACGGACCCACGAGGCTGGACGGCCCGTGGCGCGCTTTCGGTGCGCCGCGTCACCGGTGCCGCGTCTGTGCGTGTACGTTTCACGTCACAACAGACCGCACGGAACGTGTGCGGGTACGAAATCCCGGTCGATGTTTCCTGTCGTGACGGCAATTTCGTGTACTTAAGTGCAGCTCGCTGGACGCGCGGAGCCGTGGCGTTCCTGCCGGACCTCAACGAGTACCGGACGTACATGGTCAACCACGAGGTCGGGCACGCGTTCGGGCAGGGCCACCGCCCGTGCGACGTGAACGGCGGGCTGGCGCCGGTGATGATGCAGCAGACGTTCAGCGTGTCCAACGACGAGATCGTGCGCATCACCAACGGCGTCTCCCAGGGCGCGTTCATCCCTCAGGACGGGAAGGTGTGCAAGGCGAACGGGTGGCCGTATCCGTGACCTTCGTGGCCATGACCGTGGTCGTCGTCTCGCCCTCGACCGCGAACACCGGCTCGACGCTCTCGAAGACCTTCCTGAGTTCGGCGACGACGTCCGCGCCGGTGAACCCGGCGATCAGGCGGTAGGCCGTGCGCAGGAACCGGGTGGAGCGGGTGTCGCGCTTGAGCCGCACGTCGAACACGAACATCCGACCGCCCGGCTTGAGCGCGTCGGCGGCGTTCGCGATCGCCGCCGGCACGTCCGGCATCGCGCTGAACGCCCCGAGCGCCACGGCCGCGTCGAACTGCCCGGCGCCGTGATCGGTTGTGCAGGCGTCGGCCTGACGCACTTCGACGTTCGGCCACTTCTCGTGCTTCTTGGCGATGGCCACCATGCGCGCGCTGAAGTCCATCGCGACCACACGACCTTGTGGCCCAACGGCTTCGACGAGCGACGGGATCAGCGCGCCGGTGCCGCAGCCGATGTCGAGCACGGCGTCCCCTGGCCTGAGTTCGAGCTTCTCGACCGCGAGCCGGTTGAGCGGCCCGGTGAACCGGTCGAGCGCTCTGTAGTAGGTCAGCGCCGCGAAGTCCCACAGTTGCATGACGTCCCCCTTCACGTTTTTGCAATGCGAACGCATCGTAAAACACGGGACGGGTACTGTGCAATGCGATCGCATTGGAGTTGGTGCATGCCCAAGCAGGTGGACCACGACGAACGCCGGCGCCAGATCGGCGACGCCGTGTGCCGGTTGATCGCGAGCCGGGGCCTCGACGCGGTGAGCCTGCGGCACGTGGCGGCGGAGGCCGGGGTGTCCATGGGGCGCGTCCAGCACTACTTCGCCAGCAAGGACGAGATGCTGATGTTCGCGTTCGAGCTCGTCAGCGAGCGGGTGGCGAGCCGGCTCGGCGCGGTCGGTGCCGACGACCCCGCCGCGTACCTGCGCGCGGTCTTGCTGGAGCTGCTGCCGTTGAGCGAGGCGGCCCGGGAGGAGGCGCCGGTGCTGGCCGCGTTCCTCGCGCACGCCGTGGTCGAGCCGAGGCTGGGGGAGCCGTTGCGGCGGGGCAGCGGCGAGATGGCGACGTGGCTCGCGGGGATGATCACCGCGGCGGGCGGTCCCGGTGACGCGGAACGGGAAGCCAAGGCGTTGCTGGCGTTCGTCGACGGCTTGATGCTTCAGGTGTTGATAGGTCAGGTCACGGCGGAAGTCGCGGTGGACCTCGTAGATCACCAACTCTCTCGTGTGCTCACTCGTGGTTGATGTCCGTCTTCCTAACCTGACGGCATGGACGTCGACACGAGGCTGCTGAGGTACTTCGCCGCCATCGCCGAAGAGGGCAACCTCACGCGCGCAGCGCACCGGCTCTTCGTGTCGCAACCGTCGCTGACAAAGCAGCTCAAGCACCTGGAATCGCAGCTCGGCGTGCGGCTGTTCACGCGGTCCAGCACCGGGATGAAGCTGACCGAGGCGGGGCACGTCCTCGCCGCGCGCGTGTCGCCGGTGCTCGCGGGCTGGGATGCCGCCGTGAGCGAGACGCGCAGCGCCGCCCGTGTGCTGCGCGTAGGTTTCCTGAGCAGCGCGGCGAACGACGCGACGCAGGACATCGTGGCGGCGTTCGGGAGGATCCGGCCCGGCTGGCGCGTCGACCTGCGGCAGGCGCCGTGGTCGGATCCGACGGCGGGGCTCGCGGCGGCGGAGGTGCCGGTCGCGTTGCTGCGATTACCCTTTCCGGGCGAGGAGACGTTCGGCGTGCGGGCGCTGTTCAGCGAATCCCGTTGTGTGGCACTGCCTTCCACGCACCGGCTGGCCGGGCGCGACTCCGTGCCGTTCCACGAGATCCGGGACGAACCGGTGATCGTCGCGCCCGCGTTGAAGGGTGCCTGGCGCGATCACTGGCTGGCGGTGTCCGAAAGGGACGGTCGCGAGGTGCGCATCGGTGCGGTGGTGGAACGCCCCGACGAGTTCCTGAGCGCGATCGCCGGCGGGTACGGCATCGCGCTCGTGCCGTCGTCCGCCTCGCACTTCCACTCCCGCCCCGATGTCGTCTACGTGCCGGTGACGGGCGTGAGTCCGAGCGAGGTGGCCGTCGCGTGGCTGCCCGACGCCGGTGAGGCCGCGGCCGACTTCGTGCGCTGCTGCCTGGAGGTCACGCGCTCGCGGCGCACCGCGTGCGGCACTCGCTGGGGCTGAAGCCGTGCACCCGCTTGAACGCGGCGCTGAACCCGAACGCGTCCGCGTACCCGACCTTGCGCGCGACCGCCGCCACCGTCGCGGACGACTCGGCGAGCAGGTCGGCCGCCACCGCCATCCGCCACTGCGTCAGGTACGTCAGTGGCGGCACCCCGACCATCTTGGTGAACCGACCGGCCAGCGTCGTGCGCGCCACCCCGGCCTCCTTGGCCAGCGAGGCGAGCGTCCACGCCTGCTCAGGCCGTGAGTGCATCGCCTGCAACACCGGCCCGACGACCGCGTCCGCGAGCGCGGCCAGCCACCCGTCCCCGTGCTCGCGGTCGAACCACTCCCTGAGCGCGCACACCATGAACCAGTCGAGCAACCGATCCATGACCACTTCAGGCGCGTCGACGTCCACCGACCCGTAGAACTCCGCACAGCCGTCGGTCCCCGGCGCCACCAACGCGTCCGGCAACACCGCGGTGAGCCGTTTCGCCACGGCCCCCTTGATCTTGTACGAGCCGCTCACGACCGACGCACGTCCCCGTGCCGCAACGGATTCCTGCACCACCAGGATGTCCCCGGCCTTGGCGATCCGCCCTTGCACGTCCAACTCGCCGGACGCCACCGCGTACAACGTGAGCCCGGGCAACACGTGCGTCCCGTCGATGTCGGCCCGGCACACCCCGGCACCCTCGGCGCGCACCCCGCGCAACAGCTCGTCGAACGGCTCCATGCCCCCACGATACGGCCCGAACGATCGAACATCATCGATGAACGCTCACCCATGTGCTTCCGGGTCCTGAGCGACTTGGCTCGGTGCCATGACTGAACAGATCCTCGTCCTGGGCGCCACCGGCAAGACGGGCCGCCGAGTGGTCACCGCCCTGGAAACCGCCGGAGCCGCCGTCCGCAAGGCGTCCCGCGCCACCGGCTTCGACTGGACCGACTCCACGACCTGGAAGCCGTTCCTCGACGGCGCCACCGCCGCCTACGTGATCGCCCCGGAAGACCCAGCCGCCGCAGCCCCGTTCACCGAACAAGCCGCCGCCTCCGGCGTGACCCGCCTGGTCCTGCTCTCCGGCCGCGGCCTCGACCAGACCCCACCGAACGTCTTCCAGGGCATGCACGCGGCAGAGAAGGCCGTGCGCGAGAGCGACCTTGCCTGGACCATCCTGCGCGCCAACAACTTCACCCAGAACTTCTCCGAGCAGATCTGGCAGTCCGAGGTCGAGGCGGGCGTCCTCTCCCTGCCCGTGGACGACACCCCCGAGCCGTTCGTGGACGTCCACGACATCGCCGAAGTGGCCACCCTGGCGTTGCTGACCCCAGGCCACAACGCCCAGACCTACGACCTGACGGGCCCGGAAGGCGTCACCTTCGAGGCAGCCGTCGCCAAGATCGCCGCAGCCACCGGTCGCCGGATCGACCTGGTCAAGCTGACCCCGGCCGCCTACCGCGAAGCCCTGCTGGCCCACGGCCTGCCGGAGGAGGTGGCCACCGAACTGAACGGCATGTTCGAGGGCATGCGCAACGGCGTGATGGCCACGCCGACCGACGACATCGCCCGCCTCCTAGGCCGCCCGGCGAAGTCCTTCGACGCCTACGTCTCCGACACCTGGCGCTGACGAGGCAACAACAGGTGCACGGCAAACCCGGAAGCCGTCGCCAACACGGCCTGGTAGACGACCGACAGCTGGTACTGCCCACCGATCAGGTAGGCGGCCTCCAGCCCGGTCGTCCACCACCCGGCCAGCTCACCCAACCCGAGCACGTGCCACCCGAAGAACCCGGCACACCACCCGGCCACCACCCAGGCGGCCTGCCCACCTCGCTTGACGAAGAGGAACGTCGACACGGCGGCGACCGCGTTGAAGGCGAGCGCGATGCCGGTCAGCGTCGAATCCGCGCCCCACAACAGACTCGCCGCCGTCTGCACCACCAGCACACCGACAACCAGCCAGATCCCCAACCGCGTCTTGTCCACGCGCCGAAGTATCCAGCAGCCCCGACAAGCCGTCGGTCAGGTGACGCCCCTCGGCTCCACGGGTGGCTCCACGAATGGGCGGCGAGATCAAGAATGACGAAGGCCTCTGACCTGTCCATGCAGGTCAGAGGCCTTCTGTTCCAGTGCCCCTGGCAGGATTCGAACCTGCGACCTCGGGATTAGAAGTCCCTCGCTCTCTCCACTGAGCTACAGAGGCTGGAGGGGTGCGAGAGCGGCCACGAAGTGTGGTCGCCCGGTGCCCCCACCGGACTCATCGTCCGGAGTCGATCGACTGTTTCCGCCCTACGTCCAAATGGGTGACGAAAACTGTCTAAACGTGACGCGGATCACTTCCGTGGGGCCGTTGAGGCTCTCTCCACGAGGGAAACGTCGAGTCTCGTCGGCCTGGGCGGTCTCGCGCCGGCCAGTAATTTCAGTGCCAGCTCGCCGGCTCTGCGGCCCTTGTCGGCCAGGGGTTGACGCACGGTAGTCAACGGCGGGTCGCTGTAGGCCGCTTCGGGGACGTCGTCGAAGCCGACGACCGAAAGGTCCCCTGGGACGGTCAACGTCAGGTCGCGCGCTGCTTGGAGGGCGCCGAAGGCCAGTTGGTCCGACGCGCACAGCAAAGCGCTCGGGCGCGGCGTGCGGGTGAGAAGCCACCGCGCGCCTAGTCGTCCGAGCTCGCGATCACTGCCGCGCGCCTCCCACACCGGAACATTGTCCGGTTCCACCCCGGCTTTTTCCAAAGTGTCGAGGTAGCCGCCCAGTCGGTCGCGGCTGACGCGGAACGGCACGTCCGAACGGCGCTCGTGCGAGACCGGTCCGGATACTCCGTCCGGGCGCAGCGCGAACGTCAGGACGCCGAAGCGGCGGTGGCCCAGGTCGAGGAGGTGTGCGGCGGCTGCGGCGCAGCCGGCGTGGTCCTGGACTTCGACGCGGGCGGCGTCGGGGAGTTCGGGTTGGTCGATCACGACCAACGGGAGGCCGCGGGCCGCTACGGCGTCGAGGGCCGGGGCCGAGTCGGGCAGGGAGTAGGCGACCATCACGTCTGCCTGTGCGCGCGACACGATCGATGGGCGCGGACCGCCCGTGGCGTCTCCTGGCATCAGCACGAGGCTGTGGTCGTGGCCGTCGACGGTTTGGGCGAGGCCGTCGAGCACGATCGACAGGGCGGGATCCGAGAACGCGCCGGACAGACCCTGCGGCAGCATGAAGCCCACGGCCGCGGACGAGCGGGTGGCCAGGGAGCGGGCGACCGGGTCGGGGCCCGCGTAGCCGAGCGTGCGGGCCGTTTCGAGGATGCGTTCGCGCAACGACGACGACAGCTGGTCGGGCCGGTTGTACGCGTTCGACACCGTTGCCCTGGAGACCCCTACGGCGGCGGCGACGGTGTCCAGCGTCGGCCTGCGTCGGCGGTCGGAGTCCACAGCAGCATCGTAGGCGAGAGATAGGGCCCAAATCTCTGGTGTTGCTGAAGCGCTTCAGTCATGCTGGTGCGCATGTCCCCACGGTTGGCCGCGTTCGTCGCGTTCCTGTTGAACGGCGCTGTCTTCGGCACCTGGGCCGCCCGCGTGCCCGCGCTCGCCGAGCAGATCGGCGCGGAGGTGGGCAGCCTCGGGCTCGCGTTGCTCGGGGCGAGCGCCGGGCTGGCGTTCACGGCTCCGCTGGCGGCGCGGTACTGCGCGGTGCACGGCAGCCGTGGCGCGCTGATAGCGAGCAGTCTCCTCAGTCCGTTGCTTCTGCCCGTGCTCGCCTTGTCGCAGTCACCGGTCCAGTTCGGACTCACGCTCGTTGCGCTGGGAGCGAGCATCGCCGTGATGGACGTGTCGATGAACATCGCCGCGGTCGTCGTCGTGCGGGCGTTGCAACGGCCGTTGATGCCGCAGTTCCACGCCGGGTTCAGCGTTGGCGGTCTCATCGGGTCGTTGGGCAGTGCCGCCGCCGCACAGGCGCACTGGACGCCTATGCGGCACTTCCTCGTGGCGGCGGTCGTCGGCGTGCTTGTCACCGCTCTCATCGCGAAGTACATCCCCGGCGGAGTGGGGGAGCGTCATCGGGAAGAAGTCACCGAACGAGCGAACGTGCTCAAGAGCCCGGTCCTCTGGCTGTTGGCGTGCGTCGCGCTGTGCAGTGCCATTGCGGAAGGGGCGGCGGCGGACTGGTCGGCGTTGTTCATGGTGCGTGAGCGGGGCATGGGGGACGCTGCGGGCGCCTACGCCTATGCGGTCTTCTCGGTCACGATGGCGCTCGCCCGATGGTTCGGCGAACCGATCCAACGTCGGCTGGGCCCGCACCGCCTGCTCGCCGCTGGTGGTGCGCTCGCGGCGACGGGCCTGGCGCTCGTCGTCGCGGTCCCGTTCCCGGTCGCGGGCTACGCCGGGTTCGGCCTGGCCGGACTGGGGCTCGCGTTCTCGTTCCCGGTGGTCATGGACCTCGCGAGCGAGACCGGCAAACGCGCGGACGGCAGCGGCGGCGAACGCGAACTGGGCCTGGTGACGACCATCGCCTACACGGGGTTCCTCGCGGGCCCGCCGATCGTGGGTGGTCTCGCGCACGTCAGTTCGCTCGTGCTGTCGCTCGGGTTCGTGGCGCTCGTCACGGCGCTGATCATCCCGGCGACCTGGCTGGCCAGGAGGGCCGCTAGGCAGGCGGCATCCGTTTGAGGGCCTCGGCGCGGAGCGGCTCCAGTGCCTTGCTCGCCTTGCTCTCGGTCGCGTCGCCGCCCATGCCGATGGCGACCATCAACGACTCCTCACGCGTGACGGCGATGGTGGCCGTGCACACCATGTCCTTCGTCTTGTCGTTGTCCTGACGGCCGCAGCTCAGCCACGTGGCGTGCTTGGCCGTGTCGACCTCACTGCCCGTGGGCTGTGACTTCTTCGACTGGTCGAACGACCGGTAAGGCACCGCCACCAGCACGTAAGGGCCTTCTTTGAGCGTGTAGAGGCACGAGTTCGCGAGCTCGGTACGGGGCACGGGGTTGAACTTCAGCGTGCCGAGCGGCTTGAGGTCCTTCTCCGTCACCAGGGCGCACGGGTCGACTCCAGCGGTCTTGCGGGGCGTCGCGATGGCGAGCGGCGGCAGCGGTGCCGCGACGGGTTCGCCCTGGATGGAGTACGCGCAGCCGGTCAGCGAGAGCAGCACGAGCAGGAGAGGGAGAGAACGTCTCACACGGCGCAACACTAGAGGGTCGTAGGCTCCGGGGCGTGCCAATCGAACGCTCCACCAGAACGGGTTTGGTGCCCCTCGTCGCAATCGGCTTCGCGGTGGCCGCGCTCGCGGCTGTCGCGTTGAGCTCGTTCGAGAGCAACCCGCCAGTCGGTGTGCAGATCGTGCGAGTGCTGACCGAGACGGGCGCGGTGGTGACCATCGGCTCGTTGTTGCTGGCGGCTTTCCTCGTGCCACCGCAGAAGTCGGGCACTCTCGCAGCGGACGGCTACGCCGCGATGCGCACCGCCGGGTGGTTCGCGCTCGTCTGGCTCGTGGGCGCACTTCTGTCCGTGCCGTTCACCACAGCGGCCGCGATCGATCGTCCGGTGAGCTCGTTCACGTTCAGCCAGATGATCGCGACGGCGATGCTGCTGGAGCAGTCGAAGGCGTGGCTGCTGACGGCGATCATCGTGGCGTTGCTCGCGTTGGGCTGCCGTCTGGTGCTGACGTGGGGATGGACGACCGTCCTGCTGTTCGGCGCCATCTTCGCGTTGATCCCGGTTGCAGTTACGGGACACTCGTCGTCGGGCGGCTCGCACGACATGGCGACGAACAGCCTGCTGTTCCACCTCGTCGCCGCGGTGTTGTGGGTGGGCGGTTTGATCGCGTTGCTCGCGCACGGCAGGCGTGGCGGCGCGCACCTCCCGTTGGCCGCCACGAGATTCTCGAAGATCGCGCTGGTCTGCTGGATCGTGATGGCCGTCTCCGGCGTGGTGAACGCGTTGGTGCGCATCACCCCCACCGACCTCGTCACCTCGACCTACGGCTGGCTGACCCTCGGCAAGCTCGCGTGCCTGCTGCTGCTCGGCGTGTTCGGCTACTTCCAGCGCGAACGCGGCGTGAAGGGCGTCGTCGACGGCAAGCCGCGCGCGTTGCTCAAGCTCGCCGGCCTCGAAGTGCTGCTGATGATGTTCACGATCGGCCTGGCCGTGGCGCTGGCCCGCACGCCTCCGCCCGGCGGCAGCACGGACCTGCCCAGCCGCACCGAGATCGCCATCGGCTACGACCTGGACGGACCGCCCACCCTCACGGCGATCCTGTTCGACTGGCGCTTCGACCTGATCTTCGGCACCGCGGCCGTGGCACTCGCGGTGCTGTACGTGCTGGGCGTGCGCAGGCTCGTGCAGCGCGGCGACAAGTGGCCGGTCGGCCGCACGGTCGCGTGGCTGTGCGGCTGCTTCTCGCTGCTGTTCGCGACGTCGTCGGGCATGGGCAAGTACTCGCCGGCGATGTTCAGCGTGCACATGGAAGCGCACATGGTGCTGTCCATGCTGACGCCGATCCTGTTCGTCCTGGGTGGACCGGTCACGCTCGCGTTGCGCGCGTTGCCGGTGGGCAAGGAGGTGCCGGGCCCGCGCGAGTGGATCCTCGCGTTCGTGCACTCGCCGGTCGCACGGCTGCTGACGAACCCCTTTGTGGCGCTGGCGTTGTTCGTGGGGTCGTTCTACGCGCTGTACTTCTCGGGACTCTTCGAGGCCGCGCTGCCGTTCCACTGGGCGCACCTCGCGATGAACGCCCACTTCATCCTCGCGGGCTACGTCTTCTACTGGCCGGTGATCGGCGTGGACCCGTCACCGAACAAGCTGCCGCCGCTCGGCCGACTCGGCCTGCTGTTCGCGTCCATCCCGTTCCACGCGTTCTTCGGCGTGGTGCTGATGAGTTCGGCGAACGTCATCGGCGAACAGTTCTACCGGGGCCTCGCGCTGCCGTGGGTGCAGAACCTGCTGGAGGACCAGCGGCTCGGTGGCGGCATCGCGTGGGCGGCGGGGGAGATCCCGTTGCTGGTGGTGATGGTCGCCCTGCTCACGCAATGGGCGCGGCAGGACGGCCGGGAGGCGAAGCGGCTGGACCGCAAGGCCGACGCCGATGGTGACGCCGACCTCGAGGCCTACAACGCGATGCTCCGCAAGATGGCGGGCAAGGACTAGACCGACAGCGGCCTGCGGAACCCGCGGACCGCGAAGAACGCTCCGATCGCCGCGATCACGCCGCTCGTGACCAGCGCGCCGGCCACTCCCGTGACGGGGTGGGCGAGCGCGAGGCTGCGGGCGGCGTCGACCGCGTAGGTCAGCGGGTTGACCTTGGCGATCGCCTGCAGCCAGCCCGGCAGGCCGGTGACCGGCACGAACGCGCTGGACGCGAACATCAGCGGGAACATCGCCAGGAAGCCCACGGTTTGCATGAGCTCCGCCTTGCGGACCCACGCGGCGATCGCGATGAACACCCAGCTCAGCGCCCAGCCGACGACGAGGGCGAGGCCCAGTGCGGCGAGGGTGCCGAGCACGCCGCCGTCCGGCCGGAAACCGAACACCAGCACGCCGAACGCGATCATCAGCACGAGCTGGAACGCGGTGCGCACGGCGTCGGACAGGTTGCGCGCCAACAGAACCGTGCTCGGGCGGATGGGCAGCGAACGGAACCGTGCGAGCACACCGTTCGACATGTCCTGCACGAGCCCGATACCGGACGCGAGAGAGGACTGCATCGCGGTGTTCACGAGGATCGCGGGCAGCAGGAAGTCGATGTAACTCATGCCCGGCGGGAAGTTCGCCGTGGACGTGATGCTGCCGAAGATCTGGCTGAACAGCGTCAGCATGATCAACGGCTGCAGGATGCTGAAGAAGACGAGCGCGGGCGTGCGCAACAACGCGCGCAGCGAACGGCCGGTCAGCACGAGGACTTGGGTCGGGTAACTGCTGCCGTGCCAGGTCAAAGTCGCCATGATTCCCCCTTCAGTTCGCGGCGAGCGTGAGGTAGACGTCGTCCAAAGTGGGCTCTTTGAGGCCGATCTCGTGTGCCTCCAAGCCGTTGTCGTCCAACGCGCGCACGACCGTCGCAAGGTCGCGTGACGCGCTGACGGGCGTAGTGAGCGTTAGGCCCTCCGCGACGGGGTGCAGCCCCACGGAGTTGATGGCCTGCAACGCCTTGTCCACTTCGGACACCGAGTCGAGCGTCACGGTCACCGTGCGCTGGCCGACCTGGGCCTTGAGTTCGGCAGACGTGCCCGACGCGACGACTTTTCCGTGGGACAGCACGGTGATCGAGTCGGCCAGGCGGTCGGCCTCGTCGAGGTACTGGGTCGTGAGCAGCACGGTCGTGCCGTCCGCGACGAGCTTCTCGACGATCTCCCACATCGCGAGGCGGCTGGCCGGGTCGAGGCCGGTGGTCGGCTCGTCCAGGAACAGCACCTCGGGGTTGCCGACGAGCGACGCGGCCAGGTCGAGACGCCGCCGCATGCCGCCGGAGTAGGTCTTGGCGTTGCGCTTGGCGGCGTCGGTGAGGTCGAACTGCTCCAGCAGGTCGTCGGCGCGGGCGTGGGCCTGATTGCGGCTCGCGCCGAGCAGGCGGGCGATCAGCACGAGGTTGTCGTGGCCGCTCAACTGCTCGTCGACGGCGGCGAACTGGCCGGTCAGGCCGATGCGGCTGCGGACGTCGTGACTCTGCTTCACGACGTCGAACCCGGCGACCCGCGCGCTGCCACCGGACGGCGGCAACATCGTCGTGAGGACGTTGACCAGCGTGGTCTTGCCGGCGCCGTTGTGGCCGAGGAGGCCCAGGACGGAGCCCTTCTTCGCGGTGACGCTCACGCCTTCCAGCGCGGTCACGTCACCGAACTTCTTGCTCACCTCGTGGGCTTCGATCATGAGCTCACTCATCTGGTCTCCCCCTTGAGCGCGCCGTGCAGGAAGAGCTCGACGACCTCGGCCGGTTCGGCGGCGGTCTGGCCGAAGCCCGAGCCCATGCGGTTCGTGAAGACGGTGCCGAGCAACATGCGCCCGGCGAGGTCGGGGCTGACGCGCAGGTCCGCGTCGCCGAAGAGACGGGAGACGGCGTCGGACAGCTGCTGCATGCCGACCGGCGGTCCCTTGTGCTTCTGGTGGTCGCCGTCGTGCGGGTGGTAGCCGGACTCGCGCAACGTGCCGATGAGGCCCCACATGCGGTCGAGGTAGCCGCTGAACGCCGCCACCCCCGCGACGAGGCGTTCCTCGAGCGGGACGTCCGACGGGATGGCGTCGAGAAGGGCGATCTCCTCGTCGGAGCGCAGCGCGCGTTGGACGCACGCGTCGAGCAGTTCCGCCTTGTCCTTGAAGACGCGGAACACCGTGCCCTCGGCGATTCCGGCCGCGGCGGCGATCTGGCTGGTGGTGACGTTCGCGCCGGCCTTCACGACGAGCGGCAGCGTCGCCTGGACGATCGCTTCGCGGCGATCTTCCGGGCTCATCGCGGGGGCGCGGCGGCGGCGTGGTTCCTCTGACACGTCCGCAACTGTATGAGTGAGCACTCACTCATGTCAATGAGTGGGCGCTCACTCACTCGCGCCCGCCCTAGTGGCGCACTAGCACAGACCCCTGACAATTCCCGGGTTCGAGGCCGTTCAAGATCTCGACCTGTCCACAGCTCGTGAGTTGTCCACAGATCCGCCGCGACCCCACCCGGCCCGCCCGTCCCCGGAGCAATCTGGACCACGACCCCGCGACCTGGAGGCGAGCCCGATGTCCTGGAATTCCACGATGATCACCTGCGTTGGCACTGTCGTCAGCGACATCACGTACAAACACGGCGAGGACGGCAAGTCGAACGCGTTCTTCCGCATCAACTCGACCGAGCGCCGGTACAACACCGCGACCGGCGAGTGGGAGGACGGCGAGGTCCTGTGGCTCGGCGTCTCGTGCTGGCGCAAGCTCGCCGACAGCGTGAAGACCACGCTGTCCAAGGGCGATCCGGTGATCGTCCAGGGCAAGCTGCGGATTCGCGTGTACGAGAAGGACGACGTGAAGCGGCAGGCGTTCAACCTCGACGCGATGCACATCGGGTTGGACTTGAGCCGCGTGCAGTCACTGGGCGCCGCTCCGCTCGTTGAGCCTCGGGCCGCCGAAGATCTTGCTGAGGAACCGGTTCCGTTCTGAGCCGTTCGGGGCAACCGTGTGCCGGACTTCGGGAAGCCACCCGATCGGGTAGCGCGCGCCGGAGAAGATGTACGTACCGAGATCCACGAAGAAGGAGGGAAGCTCGTAGATCGGGGCCGCTGAGGACCGATCGTCGACAACCGTTCACGTTCGAACGGAACGAGCAGGTCACCGACTCGCGTGACGCTGGTTCCGGGGGTGGGCGGCTGCTTGTCGGCGACCGAGGTCAGGAGCCTCTGAGCACCGCTCTACGATCGCCGCCATGGCCGAGTTCATCTACACCATGAAAAAGGTGCGCAAGGCGCACGGTGACAAGGTCATCCTCGATGACGTCACGATCATGTTCTACCCCGGCGCGAAGATCGGTGTGGTCGGTCCCAACGGCGCCGGCAAGTCGAGCGTGCTCAAGATCATGGCGGGGCTGGACACACCGGGCAACGGTGAGGCCTACCTGGCCCCCGGCTACACGGTGGGCATCCTGCAGCAGGAGCCGCCGCTCAACGAGGAGAAGACCGTCCTCGGCAACGTCCAGGAGGGCCTGGGCGAGATCAAGGTGAAGCTGGACCGCTTCAACGAGATCGCCGAGCTGATGGCGACCGACTACTCCGACGAGCTGATGGAGGAGATGGGCAAGCTCCAGGAGGAGCTCGACCACGCCGACGCGTGGGACATCGACTCGCAGCTCGACCAGGCGATGGACGCGTTGCGCTGCCCGCCCGCCGACGCCGACGTCACCAAGCTCTCCGGTGGTGAGCGCCGCCGGGTCGCGCTGTGCAAGCTCCTGCTGAGCAAGCCCGACCTGCTGCTGCTCGACGAGCCCACCAACCACCTGGACGCGGAGAGCGTCCTGTGGCTGGAGCAGCACCTCGCGCAGTACACCGGCGCCGTGCTCGCCGTGACCCACGACCGGTACTTCCTGGACAACCTGGCCGAGTGGATCCTCGAGATCGACCGCGGCAAGACCCACCCGTACGAGGGCAACTACTCCACCTACCTGGAGAAGAAGGCCGAGCGTCTCGCGGTCCAGGGCAAGAAGGACCAGAAGCTGCAGAAGCGCCTCAAGGACGAGCTGGAGTGGGTGCGCTCCGGCGCCAAGGCCCGCCAGGCCAAGTCCAAGGCGCGTCTCGACCGCTACGAGGAGATGGCGGCCGAGGCGGAGAAGACCCGCAAGCTCGACTTCGAGGAGATCCAGATCCCGCCGGGCCCGCGTCTGGGCAGCGTCGTGGTCGAGGTCGACAAGCTCAAGAAGGGCTTCGGCGACCGGGTCCTGATCGACGGCCTGTCGTTCACGTTGCCGCGCAACGGCATCGTCGGTGTCATCGGTCCGAACGGTGTCGGCAAGACGACGCTGTTCAAGACCATCGTCGGGCTCGAGCAGCCGGACCAGGGCGGCGTGAAGGTCGGCGAGACGGTTCTGCTGTCCTACGTCGACCAGAACCGCGGCGGCATCGACCCGAAGAAGAACGTGTGGGAGGTCGTGTCCGGCGGACTCGACTACATCCACGTCGGCAACGTCGAAATGCCCTCGCGCGCGTACGTCAGCGCGTTCGGCTTCAAGGGGCCGGACCAGCAGAAGCCCGCGGGCGTGCTGTCCGGTGGTGAGCGCAACCGCCTGAACCTCGCGCTCACGCTCAAGCTCGGCGGCAACCTGATCCTGCTGGACGAGCCGACGAACGACCTGGACGTCGAGACCCTCGGTTCGCTGGAGAACGCTCTCGAGCAGTTCCCCGGCTGCGCCGTGGTCATCTCCCACGACCGGTGGTTCCTCGACCGCGTCGCCACGCACATCCTCGCGTGGGAGGGCACCGACGAGGACCCGTCGAAGTGGTACTGGTTCGAGGGCAACTTCGAGGGCTACGAGAAGAACAAGCTCGAACGCCTGGGTGCCGACGCCGCGAGGCCGCACCGTGTCACGTACCGCAAGTTGACACGGGACTGAGAGGGCAACGGCGACGTCGTGGCGGCGAGGGGCGAGACGCAGGCGAACGTCGAGGTGAGCACGCTGGTCGTGCCCGCCTGGATGCTGCGTTGGCGCGCACCGGAGCTCGCTCTGGTGCTGGGAGAGCGCGCGGTCGCGCTCGCCTCGACCCGCCGCGACGAGGCCGACCGCCTGCGGGCGGAGTCGCTGGTGGTCTTCGCGGGCAACCGCGTGGGCCGCGGCGTCAGGATCGCCGACCGGGCGATCGACGCCCTGAAGGCGGCCGAGAAGGCCGGTGAGCACGAGACCGGGTGGCTGCTGCGGGTCGAACTCGCGGAGTGCGCCCGGTCCGTGGGAGCCCCGCTGACGGGGTTCGCGGCGGTCGCGCCGGTGCTCGAAGCGCCGGACGTGCCCGCAGAACTGCGGGCGTCGGCGCTGGTGCAGGCCAGCGAGTGCCTGGTGACGGTCGGCCGCGGCGACGAGGCCACGCTGGCCCTCGCCGAGGCGGACCAGCTCTACGTCGCCGACACGACGCTCGACGAGGACGCACGTCTGCTGCTGCGCGGCCTGATCCGCGCGGTGCAGGCCGCGCAGCACCGCAGGTGGGGCGATCTCGCCGCCGCCATCGGTGCGGCGCGGGAGGGCCTCGACCTGCTGAGCAGGTTCTCGGATCCGGCCGCGGACAGCGGTCAGGGCGTCGCCCGGCTCACGCTGGAACTGGCGCTCTCGCTGATGGACGCGAACCGCCTGCTCGACGCGACCGACGTGGGCACCCCGGTGCTGGAGCGTCCGGTGCGCGCGCCGTCGGCGTCCGACACGGGCTGGCTGCGCCTCGCGCTCGCCACCCGCGTGCACCTGCCTGCCGGCCGGGTCGCACTGGCCCGCGAAATGCTGCGGGAAGCCGCGGCGAGCGCCGAACGCCACCAGCTCGACACCCTGCTCGCGGAAAGCCTGCTCGCGCTGGCCCACGTGCACGAGGTGTCCGGTGAACTGGCCGACGCGCTCACGAACCTGCGCTCCGCCCACGCCGCCGAACGTCGCCGCGCCCGCGCCGTCTACGCGGTGCGCGCCCGCCTCGCCGCCGAGTTCTCCGGCGTCCACCGCCAGCCGTCCGACCTGCACCAGCAGCTGGCGAGCCTGCTCCGCCCGGTCGAGGGCATGCAGGTGGTCACCGACGGCGTGCTGTCCGCCGCACTGAAGCAACAACTCCGGCAGTGGCGCCCGGTCCAGGTCCGCAAGGGCGATGGGCTGAACAAGCGCGTCCGGCGCGCTGCCGAGGACATGACCGTGGAAGGTTTGTCCGCGGCCCGCCAGCACGCCGCCGACCGGTGGCGCATGGTCCAGCCGTTCGGCGAACCCGATGACAAGATGCCGGAATCCGTGGAACAGCCACCCGCCTCCCTGCCGTCTACCCCTTCCCCTTCTCCGTCTGACCGCACCGTCCCGGCCTCGGGCCTGATCGCCTCGGCGGGCGCCATGGTGAGCGGCCGCCGCCGGGCCGCCCGAGTGGCCGCGGGTGAGATCGACGACGACCGCCCGACCACCATCGCCGAGATCCCGGCGGTGCCGGCCGATCCCGAACCGCCTGCCCCGCAACAACAACAGCAGCCTCCGCTGACCGTGGAGCAGGAGCGCAAGCGCAAGGTCGAGCAGCAGTTGATGGAGCTGCAACGCGAGGCCCGCCGCCAGATCGAGGAAGAACGCCAGGCCCGCGCCGAGCAGCGAGCCCAGGCGGAACGCGAGGCCCAGGCCGCCGAGGACGCCGCCCGCCAGGAGTTGGCGAGGCAGGAGGCGATCCGTCAGGAGGCCGCACGCCAGGAAGCGGCCCGCGAAGAGGCGGCCCGTCATCAGGCGGCCCGCGAGGAAGCCGCACGCCAGGAGGCTGCCCGCCAAGAGGCCGCTCGCGAAGAGGCCGCACGCCAGGAAGCGGCCCGCCAGGAAGCGGCCCGCCAGGAAGCCGCGCGCAAGGAGGCGGCCCGCCAGGAGGCCGCGAGGCAGGAAGCCGCCCGCGAGGACGCTCTGCGCCAGGAGCTGGCGAGGCAGGAAGCGATCCGCCAGGAGAACACCCGCCAGGAGGAGTCCCGCCGGGAGGCAGCGCGCCAGGAGGCGGTCCGCCGCGACGTGGCCCGCCAGGAAGCGGCACACCAGGAGGTGGCCCGCCTGGCAGAGGAACGCGCGGCGGCGGCGAAGGAAGCCGCCGCCCACGAGGACGAGTCGAGACCGCAGTCGGAAAGCGTCCTCGACATGCTCAAGGCCCAGGGCCTGCGCGCGGGTGGCCGCCGTCGCCGCGCCCAGGAAGCAGAGCAGCAGTCGGAAACCCCGTCGTGGCGGGTGGAACCGCCGTCGTCCTTCTCCCAGGACGAGCCGAAGAAGGACTACTTCGCCGACGCGGGAGCCCCGCCCCGCCCGAGCTACTTCACCGACCACAACACGTCGGACAGCGCGACCCGCTCGAAGCTCTCGGCGGCGTTCTCCCGCCCGCCCGCGACCCCGGACTTCGGCCCGCACGTCGACGACGAGCCCGCCTACCCGCTGCACACCCCGGCAGTGGGCTTCCCCGCGGCCACCCAGGACCCGGACGAGCGCAACCTCCCGGACCTGGACTTCAGCAGCCTCGACTTCAGCACCCCCAAGGCCGTGACGGCCTCGGTCCCCACCCCACCGGCCGAAACCCCGGACCCGGACGAGAAACCCCTCCCGCCCCTCCCGCCTCTTCCGGACGAGGTGCCGACGGTCCCCACGCCGTCCGAGATCCCGGCGCCGCAGGAACCGGACCTGCTGTCGACGACGTTCCTGAGCTCGGCGGACGTGGAGGACGACGACACCCCGCCGACGCCTCCGGTGCAGCAGCCCGACCAGCAGCAGCCCACGTTCGGCACGCAAACGAGCTTCGGCACGCAGTCCTTCGGCACCCAGCCGACCTTCGGCACGCAGGCAGGCTTCGGCAGCCAACTCGGCTACGCCGAATCCCTCTACGGCTCAAGCGAAAGCCCCAAGGACCCGGCCTTCGGCACGCCCAAGAGCACGGACTCGGGCTTCGGCGCGGAGTCGGGTTTTGGTACGAGCCAGGGCATGGACTCGGGTTTTGGTGCTGGGTCGGGGGTTGGCGAAGGTCGGGACTCGGGCTTGGGTGCGAGCCAGGGCTCGGAGTCGGGTGTTGGTGCCGGGGCGGGTTTTGGCAGCGCCCACGGCGAGGAGTCCGGCTCTGCCACCAGTTATGGCTACGGCGCGGAGGCCGGGTTCGACTCCGGCTTCGGCAAGGGCTCCAGCTACGGCCAGTCTGACGTGGGCTCCGGGTCCGACCAGGCGGCGGCCGGCTCGGCCGGTGCCGATCTCGGGGCCAAGTCCGGCGAGCCCGCCTTCGTCGACGCTCCGACCGAGACCGGCTTCGGGCCTGTTGGTGAGCCCAGCGTGGACTCGGCTTACGACTTCTTCGCCACCGAGAGCGCAGCGCCCAACAGCGTTGGGGCCGGTGAGGTGAGTGCGGTCGGGTCCGGGGACGCGGACTCGGCGGGGCGGCCGAGCAGTCGGCGTCGGCCCAGCGAGATGAGTCTTGCCGACCTCCTGGCCGAGGCGTTGGTCGCGTACGAGACGGGGCGGCGTTCCGACGAGGAGCAGCTCGAGGTCACGGACCTGGCGGCGCCGGACTGGGGCGCTGCCGAGCCCGCGCCCGCCACCGAGCCGGTACAGGCGGCGGACGTGCTGGGTGCGGTGCCGGGGGAATCCGAGCAGGAGAAGACGGGGCCCATCGTGCCCGTCGGGGTGCCTGCGGACAGTGAGACGACGGGTCCGATTCGTCGGGTCCGACCGGATGGGCCGCCGGAGTGGACGCTGCCGAACCGGTGAGGTGGTCAGCGCCACACCTCAAGCCTTGCCCAAGCTCGGCCGGGTGGTCTGGGGGCGGGGTCTGGTGGGCACCCGGCTGGTGGAGCAGCGGTGTCCTGGAGACGGCGGGCGGTGGGCGGGGTGGTGGTTCGGCGGTGGTCACGACGTCGCTGGGCCCATGATCGGATGAATGCTGTGCAGGGGTGGGTGCGGAGACCGGCGGGGGATGCCGGGGGTCGTGCTCGCCCGACGATGCGGAATGCCTTGCCACCACTGATGAAGTGACTCGATTCAGCCCACGATTCAGTGGTCCGTCAGTGCCCCTCCCGTTGCCGGTGACGGCCGCCACTCCATCTATGGTGGGGCCGGACCCGGCACACAGAGGTGCCGGATAGCGTGGAGTCGCCTGAAGATGACCTCGACTGGAGCCCCGACCCGAACCGACGACGTCTCCGCGGCCCCCGCCGCGGGTGGCGGAAGTCCAACGGCCAGTCCTGAGCAGGTCCGTGACGAATTGATCGAACGGGCCGCCGCCAATGCCCCCGAACTCGCAGACCTGATCCGCTTGTTCTACCGCCATGTGCCCGCCGAGGAAGTCAACGACGACGACCCGGTGGACCTGGTCGGTGCGGTGCGGTCGAACTACCAGCTCGCCGAGAGCCGCGTTCCCGGACGCGCCGCGGTGCGCATTCTCAATCCGACGCGCGGGACCGACGGGTGGCAGTGTCCTGTCACCGTGGTCCAGGTCGTCACCGACGACATGCCCTACCTCGTCGACTCGGTCGCTTCCGAGCTGACGCGGGGTGGCGTGCAGGTACAACGCGTCGTGCACCCGATCGTCGTCGTGCGGCGGGACCCGGTCACCGGCGAGCGCACCGAGGTGCTGCCGACCGCCGACCCGGCTGATCCGCCGGCCGACGCGCTGGCCGAGTCGTGGATGAACATCGAGGTCGACCTCATCACCGACCCCGATCGCGCCCGCGAGCTCGAGACCCGGCTGCTGACGGTGCTGACCGACGTCCGTGAGGTCGTCGAGGACACCGACCGCATGGTGACGACGGCCCTGCAGCTCGCCGAGGAGCTGGGCAAGGACTCGTCCGCGGACACCACGGACGGCGCGAACCTGCTCAAGTGGCTCGCGGACGGGCACTTCACGTTCATGGGCTACCGGCAGTACGAGCTGGTGCAGGAAGAGGGCGAACCGGCGCTGCGGGCGGTGCTCGCGAGCGGGCTCGGCGTGCTGCGCCAGGACAGCCTCGCCGCGCGCAGCCTCACCGCCGGGCCGGACAAGGGCGAGCAGGCCCTGAGCCCCGACCTGCTGGTGCTCACGCAGGCGAGCGCGCAGAGCAGCGTGCACCGCAGCGTCTACCCCTACTACGTCGGCGTGAAGACGTTCGACGGCGAGGGCAACGTCACCGGCGAGCACCGCTTCCTGGGCATCTTCAGCACCACGGCGCTGCACGAGAACGTCCTCGACATCCCCGTCGTCGAACGCCGCGTGCGCGACGTCATCCACCGCGCCGGCTTCCCGCTCCAGTCCTACTCGGGCCAGCGGATGCTGGAAGTGATCCAGAACTACCCGCGCACCGAGCTGTTCTCGGTCGACGCGGACACGCTCTACCAGACGACGACGGGTGTCATCGCGCTCGCGGAACGCCGCCGGCTGCGGCTGTTCCTGCGCCGCGACCCGTTCGGCCGGTTCTTCAGCTGCCTGGTCTACCTGCCGCGCGACCGCTACACGACGACGAGCCGCCTCGCGATGCAGGAGGTGCTGCTCGCCGAGCTCGGCGGCCTGAACCTCGAGTACAGCGCGCGCATCGGCGAGTCGGCGCTGGCCCGCGTGCACTTCATGGTGCACACGGACCCGGCGCGCACGCTGGAGCCGGACGTCCACGCGATCCAGGCCAAGCTGGCCGAGGCCGTCCGCAGCTGGGACGACCGCATGATCGAGGCCGTCGTCGGCGACGAGGGCGACCTCGGTGCCGAGTCGGCCACCGAGCAGGGGCAGCGGTTCTCCACGGTCTTCCCCGAGGCCTACAAGGAGGACTTCCCGGCCTCCACCGGCCTGGAGGACTACCGGCGCATCGAGGCGCTCGTCGAGGGCGGCCTCGACATGGTCTTCTACGTGCCGGAGGACGCCGAACCGGGCGAGCGGCGCTTCAAGCTGTTCGTGACCGGCGACGGCATCACGCTGTCCGACGTGCTGCCGATGCTCCAGCGCATGGGCGTCATCGTCGTCGACGAGCGGCCGTACGAGATCGCCCGCGAAGACGGCGTGCAGTGCTGGATCTACGACTTCGGCCTGCGCATCGACAAGGCCGCGCTGGCCCAGCTGTCCGAGGCCGACCTGGACAACGTCCGGGTGCGGTTCCAGGACGCGTTCGCCGCCGTCTGGCGTGGTGAGGCCGAGGTCGACAGGTTCAACTCGCTGGTGCTGCAGGCCGGTCTGACCTGGCAGCAGGCCGCGATGCTGCGCGCGTACGCGAAGTACCTGCGCCAGGCGGGCACGCCGTACTCGCAGGACTACATCGAGGACGCGGTGCTCGGGCACACGTCCGTGGCGATCGCGCTGGTCGCGTTGTTCGAGGCCCGGTACAACCCGGCGCTCGACGACACGACGCGTGCGGCACACACGGAGGTGATGGTCACCGAGATCGGCAAGCTGATCGACGACGTGACGAGCCTCGACGCGGACCGCATCCTGCGCAGCCTGCTCAGCCTCATCAACGCCACACTGCGGACGAACTACTTCTTCCGCGACGCGGACGGCAACGCCCGGCCGTACCTGTCGGTCAAGCTCGACCCGCAGGCCATCCCGGACCTGCCGCAGCCGCGGCCGAAGTTCGAGATCTTCGTGTACTCGCCGCGGGTCGAGGGCGTGCACCTGCGCTTCGGCTCCGTCGCGCGCGGTGGCCTGCGCTGGTCCGACCGCCGCGAGGACTTCCGCACGGAGGTGCTCGGCCTGGTCAAGGCGCAGGCCGTGAAGAACGCCGTGATCGTGCCGGTCGGCGCGAAGGGCGGGTTCGTCGTCAAGAAGCCGATCGCCCCCACCGGCGACCCCGGCATCGACCGCGAGAACTTCATGTCCGAGGGCATCGCCTGCTACAAGATGTTCATCTCGGGCCTGCTCGACCTCACCGACAACCTGATCAACAACGAGGTCGTGCCCGCCCCGCAGGTCGTGCGCTACGACGCCGACGACACGTACCTGGTCGTGGCCGCCGACAAGGGCACCGCGACGTTCTCCGACATCGCGAACGGCGTGAGCCAGAGCTACGGCTTCTGGCTGGGCGACGCGTTCGCGTCCGGTGGCTCGATCGGCTACGACCACAAGGCCATGGGCATCACGGCCAAGGGCGCGTGGGAGAGCGTGAAGCGCTCGTTCCGCGAGCTCGGCGTGGACACGCAGACCGAGGAGTTCACCGTCGTCGGCATCGGCGACATGTCCGGTGACGTGTTCGGCAACGGCATGATGCTGTCCGAGCACATCCGGCTCGTGGCCGCGTTCGACCACCGGCACATCTTCATCGACCCGAACCCGACCGCGGCCTCTTCGTTCGCGGAACGCGTGCGGCTGTTCAACGTGCCGCGCTCGTCGTGGGACGACTACGACCGCACGCTGATCAGCGAGGGCGGCGGCATCTTCCCGCTCACGGCCAAGTCGATCCCGATCTCCGAGCAGGCCCGCGTCGCGCTCGGCCTCGACGAGGGCGTCACGAAGCTGTCCCCGCCGGAGCTCAAGAAGGCGATCCTGCTGTCGCCGGTCGACCTGCTCTGGAACGGCGGCATCGGCACGTACGTCAAGTCGTCGGCCGAGTCGCACGCCGACGTCGGTGACAAGGCGAACGACGCGATCCGCGTCAACGGCGACGAGCTGCGCGTCAAGGTCATCGGCGAGGGCGGCAACCTGGGGCTGACCCAGCGCGGCCGCATCGAGTTCGCGCGCCGGGGCGGCAAGGTCAACACCGACGCCCTCGACAACTCCGCCGGCGTCGACTGCTCCGACCACGAGGTCAACATCAAGATCCTGCTGGACCACCTGGTCCGGGACGGGTCGCTGGAGCAGTCGCAGCGCAACGAGGTCCTCGCGGAGATGACCGACGAGGTCAACGACCTCGTGCTGGCGGACAACTACTCGCAGAACAACGTCCTCGGCGTCAGCCGGGCGCACGCGGCCCCGATGCTCTCGGTGCACGCGCGGCTCACGGCCGACCTGGAGGCCCGCGGCGCGCTCAACCGCAAGCTCGAGGCCATGCCGAGCGCGGCGGAGTTCAAGGCGCTGGAGAAGGCCGGCGAAGGGCTCACCTCACCGGAACTCTCCACGCTGCTCGCGTTCACCAAGCTCACCCTGAAGGAAGAGCTGCTGGCGAGCGACATCCCGACGATCGACACGTTCACCCGCAAGCTCCCGGACTACTTCCCGAGCCTGCTGCGCGAACGCTTCGGCGCCGCGATCCCGAACCACCCGCTGGCGCGCGAGATCATCACCACGGTCGTCGTCAACGAGGTCGTGGACGGCGGCGGCATCTCCTTCGCCTTCCGCCTGGCCGAGGAGATGAGCGCGTCGGCGACGGACGCGGTGCGCGCGTACGCCGTCGTCACCCAGGTCTTCGACCTCCCGTCGATCTGGCGCGAGATCGAGGCGCTGGACAGCGTGGTGGCCACGGACGTCCAGGACAGCATGGTGCTGGAGACCCGCCGCCTGCTCGACCGCGCGTCGCGCTGGCTGCTGTCGAACCGGCCGCAGCCGCTCGCCGTGGGCTCGACGATCAACCGGTTCCGCCGCGTGGTCGAGGAGCTCAGCCCGTTCGCCTTCGACCTGTTGAAGGGCAAGGAACTCGACGTGGTGGCGGGCAAGGCCGACCGCTACGTCGAACAGGGCGTGCCGGCCGAGCTCGCGCGCAAGGTCGCGGCGCTGCTCTACATGTACGGCTTGCTGGACGTCACCGAGATCGCCGAGCTCGCCGAACGCGAGATCGGCCCGGCCGGTGGCATGGGCCCGGAGCGGTCGCACCGCGAGTCGGCCGAGCTGTACTTCGAGCTCTCCGACCACCTCGACATCGACCACATGCTGGACTCGGTGACGAGCCTGGAGCGCGGCAACCGCTGGCACGCGCTGGCCCGCCTGGCACTGCGCGACGACTTCTACTCGTCGCTGCGGGCCATCTCCGTCGACGTCCTGCGGGCGAGCGACGAGGACGACACGGCGACCGAGAAGATCACCAAGTGGGAGCAGGCCAACGCTTCCCGCCTGGCCCGGTCGCGCGGTGCGCTGGAGGAGATCAATCGGGTGCACCAGCTGGACCTGGCGACCTTGTCCGTCGCCGCACGCCAGGTGCGGAGCATGGTCAGGTAAGGCAGAGCGAACAGAACCGGGGCGCCGCGGAATCCCCTCCGCGACGCCCCGGTTCTCTGTTGCACCAAGGAATCCCCTCCACGGCGCTACTCCTACAACGTCAGACGACCTGTTCGAGTTCCGCGCGCTGGGCGATCGCGCGGCCCAGCCACTGCCGTCCGACCACGACGAGCAGCGCGACCCCGATCGCGGCGACCGTGCCGGCCCCGGAACCCATCCACAGCCCCAGGACCTCCATGCCGTCGGCGGGGGAGGGGATGTCGGTGAACGTGACGTAGACGAACAACCCGGCGAGCACCACGGCGCCCGCGGCGAGGGCGCTGATCGCGACGCTGGTCCACGTGAGCGCACCGGACTCGAACACGGTGCCCTGACCGGCCCGGTGCAGCATTCCGCCCAGTGCCACGGCGAGGAGCTGAAGGCACGCCACGAAGACGATCGCCAGCACCACGAGCGGCACTCTCACCGACTCGTACGGCGGGAAGTTCTCGACCTCGTTCGCCGCGGTCGCCGGGATCACCGCGACCTGCGCGAAGAGACCGCACAGGAACGCGAAGGCGAGCAGTGCTTGCAGGAAGAACACGACTGCGCGAGACATAGATCGAGTATCGACAGCTGCCTATCGATTTTCAATCGCCTGGTGTGGAGGTCCTGTGAAGGTTCGCGGGCGGTAGGGTCCCTGCATGGGTGTCTTCGTCACTGGTGTGCGGCCGCGATGGTCGGACATGGATGCGTTCGGCCACGTCAACCACGCGAACACGGTGACGTTGCTCGAAGAGGCCCGCATCGAGCTGCTGTTCACCGAGGCCGCCCGGCACGGCGTCAAGGAACTGGCCGAGGGCATGGTCGTGGCGAAGCTCGTGATCGAGTACCTCGCGCCGATCGTGTTCACCGGCGAGGACATCATGGTCGAGATGTCGGTGCGGGAGCTCAAGTCCGCGTCGCTCACGCTCGACTACGTGGTGCGCGGCAGCCGTGACGTGAACAGCCCGGTGGTGGTCAGGGCGGAAACGCTCATGGCGCCCTACAACGTGACGACAGCACGTCCGCGCCGGCTGACCGAGGCCGAGCGCGACTTTCTCGCCGGGTGGCGGGCAGGGGGAAATGGTGCCTGAGCTGGTGTTGGCCGACGCGGCCGAGAGAGACGACCTCGGCGCGTTCGCCGCGCGGGCGGTGCGGCTCGACGGTCAGTCCGTCGTCCGGCTGCGCAACCGCAACGACGAGCTGCTCGACGCGTGGGTGGCCACGCCGTTCGACGCGCTCGCGACGCGAACCGTTGCGGGACAGGCGAATCCGGCGGACGTCACGGTGTCCGGTTCGGAACTGCTGACCGGCCTCGCGGTGATGCGCGACGAACGCATCGACCCCGGCCCCGCCAAGGACCTGATGTGGCGCTCGGCCCTGCCGCCCGTCGAGGGCTGGCTCGTGGTCGACCGGCTGCCCGTCGAGGTCGTCGCGAAGATCGCCGACGACGGTGTCGAGGTGGCACGGGAGAACACCGGGCCGCAGGGCACGCCGCCCGCCTCGTTGCTGGACCAGACGGTGCTGACCGTCAGCGGCTCGGGTCTCGACGTGAAGATCCCGCTGCGGGTGCTGTTCGCGTTGTCCGGCATGGGTTTCCTCGGCGAGGACGGCGAGGTCCGGGTGACCGCGACCGACTCGTGGGTGCGGATCGACGCCCGTTATGGCGCGGTCGTCCGGCGCCGCCACTCCATGCTGCCGCTGCTCGTCTGAAGTTCGGCGTAGGCGGTGCTCACCCTGGCGAGCCACTCCGCCTCGTCTTCGGGAGCGGGCGCGAAGAACGACGGCGGCTCGCCTCCCTGACCGCCGTGCAGGGCCGCGTCGATGGACGCGGCCTCGGCGTACGCACGCGCGTCGGACTCGGCCATCCCGGTACCGACGAAGTGCGCCAGCGCCGCGTCGTGCACGGCAGCGTCCAATCGGGAACGCACCGGGCCGATCAACGCGTCGCGAATGCCGATCACCCGGTTCAGCAACCGGGTGCGCGAGCCGAACCCGCCGCGTTCCGGCACATCGAGCGCGGTGGCCAACGGCGCCAGTTGCCAGTGCAGCCGACGCCTGCGTGCGCCCGCGCTCGCCGACGGCAGCATCAGTCCGGCCAGCGTGCACAACCCCGCGGGAACGACCAGGACGATCTGGATGCCGGAGAGTCCGTGGTCCGCCCACGGAGGAGGAGTGCCGAGCCACACGGCGGTCGCGTACACCATCTTGTGCACCGCGTGTGTGAGCGTGAGCGCGGAACCGATGCCCAGCAACGTGAGGCTCGCCCGCATGACCCCGCGCTCACGGGAACGGCCTGTCCACACGAGCCGCAACGCGTCGGCGGTCGCGTACGCGCAGTAAAGCTGCCACGACAACACATAGGCGAGAACACCCGTGTCGGCGTGACCGCGTTCGGGGAGCAACGGCAACCCGAGCCGGAACGGCCCGAGCAGGTAGCAGACGAACGTCACCACGGCGGCGCCGCAGAGCAGCCTGACGCGGGACGTCAGCGCCACCGAGGGCTTGACCACGGCGAGCAGGAACGCCAGCGAGAAGAACGCCGTGCCCATGTTGGCGAGGTGCTGCACCACCTGCGGGAAACCGGGGATCTCCCCGAACACGCGGTACAGCGGCCAGTAGACGGCGGCGAGCCCGAGCGTCATCGAGATCCCGTAGCAGGCCAACGCGAAGAACACCGCGCGCACGGCCCGGTCGGACGGGTTGCGCCGCCACGCGAAGAACCGGCTGAGCGCACCCGCCGCGATGACCGCGACCAGCACGAGATGGGCCGCGATCGCGGGTGCCACGGTCAGTCCTCCAGGGTGCTGTGGAATCCCGTGGACCTGCTGGCCCGCGCGAGCACGGCGAAGGCGAAGTCCTCCGCCTCCCGTTCCGCGCGGTTGCCGAACGTCTCGTGCTGGCGGGCCAGCATGATCCGCACGGTGTTCCCGCTCAGGTCGGGGAGCAGGTCCTTCATCGTCTCGGCGCCTTCGTGCTCGTGCAGGATGTGACCGAGTTCGTGCAGGATGATGTGCTCCTGGTGCAACGCCGACGTGCGCTGCTCGTAGCAGACGATGTCCGCGCGCTCTCCCGCGAGCCACAGGCCGCACGGTCCGAGCAGGGTCATCGGCAATGGTGTCAGCACGATCGGTCTGCCTCTGTCGGCGCCGACGCGGTTGCACAGCTCGTGCACGTCGAACGGGCGCGGCAGGTCCAGTTTCCTGGCCCGTCTCATCCCAGCCCTTCCAGCTTGCGCAGTTGCTCGGTCAACGCGCGCACGGCGTCGACACTGCCTGATGACAGGCCGACCATCCGGGCCGCGGCGCTGGCGACCCCGGCGTCGCGCATCGCGGCCGCCAGCCCGATCTGCGCGGCGACCTGCTCGGTCGTCTGGTCGTCGAAGAAGTAGGCGACGGGCACGCCGAAGAACTCGGCCAGCCGCTGCATCGTGTCCTTCGTGGGGTTCGTGTTCTTGCCCGAGCGCAACGCCGAGAGCAGGCCCGTCGACAGGCCGGTCGCGACCGAGACCTCGGGGTGGGTGAAGGGCTTCCGGCCGCGCGGGTGCACCTCGCGGAACAGGTGGTCGACCTTCTCCGCCAACGTCCGCGGCACCGCGGCAGGGGTGCTCGCGCCCTCGTTGACGTCCGCCATGAGGGCAGCCTACAGTCGGCCGTTCGATCATTAAAGTGACTCAGGCTGCCGAGGTAGTCAGTCTGATGGTCGGACGGTCCTGGGGGATTGCGTGCGTTTTCGACTGCTGGGCGCGGTGGAGGCTGATGTCGACGGGAGACCCGTCCCCCTCGGCGGGCCGAAACCGAAGACGTTGCTCGCGCTGCTGGCGATCAACACGGGCCGGGTGCTCTCGGCGGACCACCTCGTCGACGCGGTGTGGGGAGACGAACCGCCGGAGACGGCCAGAGCCTCGCTCTACACCTACGTGTCGGCGTTGCGGCGGGCGCTCGGGGACGTCATCGACCGGCGCGGGGGTGGTTACCTGCTCACCGCGGCACCCGACGAGATCGACCTGCACGTGTTCACCCGGCTGGTCGAGGACGGCCGCCGCCTGCTCGCCGACGCCGCACCGGACGAGGCGGTGGACCGGTTCGACGCCGCGCTGGCGTTGTGGCGCGGCCCCGCATTGGGCGGCGCACAAGGCCTGCACGCCGAGAACGAACGGCTCCGCCTGGACGAACTGCGGCTGGCGGTCGTGCAGGACGCGGCGGAGACGAAGCTCGGGCTCGGCCGGGGCGAGGCGTTGATCGGTCCGCTCACCTCGGTGCTCGCGGAACACCCGATGCGGGAACGCACGCGCGCGTTGCTGATGCTCGCGCTGCACCAGGCAGGACGGCAGGCGGACGCCCTCGCCCGCTACCGCGACGGACGGCAGTTGCTGCTCGACGAACTTGGCGTCGAACCGGGGCAGGACCTGCGGGCGGCGCACGAGAAGGTGCTGCGGGGCGAGGAACCGGCGCGTCCGGAGCCGTCGACCAGCCCGGACCAGCTGCCGTACGGCATCGGCGACTTCACCGGCCGTGCGCGCGAGGCGGACGAGCTCACCCGGCGGTTGCGGGCAGGCGTGCGGCTCTGCGTGATCTCGGGCAAGCCGGGGATCGGCAAGTCGGCGTTCGTCGTGCACGTGGCGCACGGGGCGAGCGACCAGTTCCCCGACGGCCGCCTGTTCGCCGATCTGCGTGGACTGCAGCAGGTCCGCACGGAACCGGCGGACGTGCTCGCCGCGTTCCTGCGTGCTCTCGGCGTCGCGAACGCCGCCATCCCCGACCGGCTGGAGGAACGCGCCCAGCTCTACCGCACGCTGCTCGCCGAACGGCGGGTGCTCGTCGTGCTGGACGACGCCGCCGACGAACAGCAGGTCCGGCCGTTGCTGCCCGGTGGACGCCAGTGCGCGTTGCTCGTCACGAGCCGCCAGCGCCTCGACGGCCTCGGCGGCGCCTCCCACCTCGGCCTCGACGTGTTCGACGACGAGGAGGCGCTGGACCTGCTCGGCCAGGTCGCGGGCGGGGCGCGGGTCGAGGCGGACCGGGAGCAGGCGCTGCGGATCGTCCGGTTGTGCGGGCACCTCCCGCTGGCGTTGCGGATCGCGGCGGCCCGGCTCGCGGCGCGGTCGCTGTGGCCGTTGCGCAGGCTCGCCGAGCGTCTCTCCGATCAGCGGGAGGTGTTGCGGGAACTCCAGGTCGGCGATCTGGAGGTGCGGGGCAGTCTCGCGTTGAGCTACGACGGCATGCCGGAACGGGAACGGGTGGCGTTGCGCCGGCTCGGGCTGCTGGGCGTGCCCGACTTCGGGCCTTGGCTGCTGGCCGCGCTCCTCGACCGTCCGTTGCCCGAAGCGGAAGAAGCCGTCGAACGCCTCATGGACGCCCAGCTCGTCGACATGTCCATGAACGGCGGCATGGTCCGTTACCACCTGCACGACCTGACGCGCGCGTTCGCCCGTGAGCGCGGGGAGACCGAGGAACCACCGGAGGACGTCCACGCCTCCGCCTCCCGCGCGGCCCACTCGGCGTTGGCGCTGGTGCGGATCGCCGGCGCGCGGATGCCGCACGCCGCGTTCGCCACCGATCGCCCGGAAGCCGTGCCCCACCTGGACGAACGGTCGATCGAGGACCTGCTCGCCGATCCGGAGAACTGGTTCGCGCAGGAGCAGACAGGCCTCGTCACGACGACGGAACGCCTGAGCGAGCTCGACCTGAGCGGCGACGCCACCCAACTCGCCGCCGCGCTGTGCTCGTCCAGGTTCGCGGTGCACAACCTCTTCGGCCTCTGGTGGCGCACCCACGACGCCGCACTCGGCGCGGCCCGCAGGACCGGAGACCGCGCGGGCGAGGCCAGGCTGCTCGCGGGCCTCGGCTGGCTGCGGTTCGAACAGGACCGCTTCGACGAGGCCGAGGACTACTACGAGCGGGCGATCAGCGCGTACCGCAGCTGCGGGGACCAGGGCGGCCAGGCGAGCGTCCGGCTGGTGCTGAGCAGCGTGCAACGGGAACGTGGCAGGCTCGCCGACGCCCTCGCGTCGCTGGAGCAGGCCCTGCCGGACCTGACCGAACCGGCCGCGATCGCCCAGGCGGTGCACGGGATCAGTCGCGTGCTGACCGAACAGGGCGACCTGCCCGCGGCGTTGGACCAGGCGCTGCGGGCCTGGGAGGCCTACCGCCGGCTCGGTGACCGCCGGGCGGAGGCGATCGCGTTGCGGTCGGTCGGCATCGTGCACCGCGCGGCCGGGCGCCTGGCCGAGGCGGAGCAGTGCTGCGCGCGGGCGCTGGAGTTGTTGCGGGACACCGGGGACCGGCTCATGACGGCGTACGCCGTGCAGTCGCTCGCCAAGGTCAGGATCAGGCTGGGCCGGGGCGCCGAGGTCAGGGACGACCTGGCGGCGTGCCTCGTCACGTGCAACGAGATGCAGGACGGGTTCGGGCAGGCGTTGATGCTGCGCACCCTCGGCGAGCTGGAACTCGCCGAGGGTCGCCTCGACGAGGCGCGCGAGCACCTCGAACAGTCGTTGAGGTGGTGGGACGCCTTGGCCCTGCCGCTGTTCCGCGCGCGGACGTTGCGGGACCTGGCGATGCTCGGCGACCGGGCCGCGTGGACCGAGGCACTGGCGATCTTCCAGCGGTTCGGCGCCCGCGAGGCACGTGAAGAGGAACCTCAAATCCGATCTTCAGATCGCTTGGAGGCGTCCCGCCCAGAGTAGTCCCCAGCACCGCGAACATCAGGTTCGCGAAAGCCCTTGGGGGACAACATGAAGAGCAAGAAGCTGATCGGACTGGGAATCGCCGCGCTGGCCGTGCTGGGGCTGGCGCACCCCGTCTCGGCGGCACCGGTCGCCGGCGGTCAGGGCACCGACTCCGGACTCGCTGTGTCCGCGCTCTCGGCCTCCGCCGTGAACGAGGCGATCACCAGGGCAGAGGTGATCGACAGAGCGAAGTCCTGGCTCACGGCCATCAACAACGGTCCCGTGCCCTACGACATGAACGGCTCGTTCGGCGGGTACCGGTCGGACTGCTCCGGCTTCGTGTCGATGGCGTGGAAGCTCGGCGGCAGCCTGACCACGGTGACCATCCCCGGCGTCTCGTCCCGGATCGCCAAGGACGACCTCATGCCCGGTGACGTGCTCGGCAACCTCGGCCCGGGAACGGGAGGCGCCGCCGGCCACGTCGTGCTCTTCGAGGCGTGGGCGAACGAGGCCAGGACCCGCTACATCGGCATCGAGCAGGCGGGCTCTCCCGGGCACACGGTGCGCCGCGAGATCCCCTACCCGTACTTCAGCGGCAACTACCAGCCGTGGCGCTACAACAAGATCGCCGACGCGCGTCCGGTGGACCGGGTGAGCGACATCAACAGCGACGGGTTCGGCGACCTCGTCGGCGTGGACGGCAACGGCGAGTTGTTCGGGTACCACAACGCCTCGCTCGTCAGCGGCGACCGCTCCCCGTTCACCGGCGAGACGTGGCGCTACAAGGGCAGCAACTGGTCCGGTATCAGCACGCTCGCCTCGGGCGACGTGACCGGTGACGGCTACGCGGATCTCGTTGGTGTCGAAGGGAACTCGCTCGTCGTCTACGGCAACGGCTCGGTCGTCAACCAGGACGGCAAGCCGTTCAGCGGTGGCGAGACCTTCCGCTACGAGGGCAACTGGAGCAACGTCTCCCACCTGGCGATCGCGGACGTGACCGGTGACGGCTGGGGTGACCTGGTCGCGGTCGAACGCACCGGCGCCATGGTCGTCTACGCCAACGGCACCAAGGTGAACCCCGGCGGCAAGCCGTTCGGTGGCGAGACCTGGCGGTACAACGGTTCCTGGGGTTCGGTCAAGCAGTTCGGCGTCTCCGACGTGAACCGCGACGGCTACGGCGACATCGTGGCGGTGGACGCCAACGGTGAACTCTTCGGCTACAACAACGCGTCGCTGATCGGCGACCACCGCCCGTTCACCGGGGAGACCTGGCGCGTGCGCGGCAGCAACTGGTCCGGCGTCAAGCAATTCACCGTCATGGACGCCACCGGCGACGGCTTCGCCGACATCGTCGCGGTCGAGCCCGACGGCAAGTTGTCCATGTACGGCAACGGTTCTCTCGTCAACCCCGGTGGCGTGCCGTTCTCCGGCCGCACGTGGATGTCGGTCGGCGACTGGTCCGCCGTCCGCACCTTCGCCTGATCCCCGATCACGAACCTCACTGAGAAGAGCGATGAGATGTCTGTCCTGAAGCGACTTGTGATCGGTGTCCTGGCCGCCGCGACGATTACCGGCGCCGCGACCGAAGCAGTGGCGAGGCCCGGTGACACGGCAGGCCTTGCGGCCGACTGCACCATCCCCGCCGAGCGCGACCTGAACGTCACCAAGACCGTCTACCGGGTCGGCCGCGACATGGGGGTGTCGGACAAGGTGATGCTCGCCGGATTCGAGACCGGCTGGGTCGAGTCCCGCATGAACAACCTCCCCTGCGGCGACCGGGACTCCCTCGGGGTGTTCCAGCAACGGCCGTCGATGGGCTGGGGCACGCCGGAGCAGGTGCAGAACGTGGAGCACGCCTCCGGGGAGTTCTTCAAGCGGGCGATCAACAGCGCCCGCGCCAACCCGGGGTTCACCCCGGGCCAGGTCGCCCAGGACGTGCAGCGGTCGGCGTTCCCCGACCGGTACGACCAGGTCGAGAGCAAGGCGCGGTCCCTGATCGCGGAGGTCGCGATCCCGGCGGACCGGGTGAGCGACGTCAACAGCGACGGCTTCGGTGACCTCATCGGGGTGGACGCCAACGGAGAGCTCTTCGGGTACAACAACGCGTCGCTCGTCAGCGGTGACCGCAAGCCGTTCACCGGGGAGACGTGGCGGATCTCGGGTAGCGACTGGCGTTCGGCGAAGCTGCTGGCCTCCGGTGACGTGACCGGTGACGGGTACGCCGACCTGGTCGCGACGGACGCGGACGGCAGC
The DNA here is from genome assembly GCF_043632865.1 of Lentzea sp. JNUCC 0626. Taxonomy (NCBI): domain Bacteria; kingdom Bacillati; phylum Actinomycetota; class Actinomycetes; order Pseudonocardiales; family Pseudonocardiaceae; genus Lentzea; species Lentzea sp. JNUCC 0626. The sequence goes on along the minus strand of NZ_CP171635.1, from coordinate 5,575,611 downwards.
CTGTCCGTCTACGCCAACGGATCGGTCGTCAACCCCGGCGGCAGGCCGTACACCGGCGTGACGTGGAAGTACGAGGGTTCGTGGGCCGGCGTGAAGCAGCTGGCGATCGCCGACGTGACCGGCGACGGCTGGGGCGACCTGGTCGCGGTCGACGCCGAGGGCGCGCTGGTGGTGTACGCCAACGGCAGCAAGGTGAATCCGGGCGGCAAGCCGTTCGGCGGCCAGACGTGGAAGCTCGGCACGGGCTGGGGCGGCGTCAAGCAGCTCGGTGTCTCCGACGTCAACCGCGACGGCTACGGCGACCTGATCGCGGTGGACGCGAACGGTGAGCTGTTCGGCTACAACAACGCGTCGCTGATCGGCGACCACCGCCCGTTCACCGGGGAGACGTGGCGCGTGCGCGGCGGCAACTGGTCCGGCGTCAAGCAGTTCACGGTCATGGACGCCACGGGTGACGGTTACGCGGACATCGTCGCGGTCGAGCCCACCGGCAAGTTGTCGGTGTACGGCAACGGTTCCCTGGTCAACCCCGGCGGTGTGCCGTTCGGCGGAGTGAGCTGGGACCTCGGCGGCAACTGGTCGCAGGTGCGCACGTTCGCCTGACAGGTCTGCACTGCGAAAGCCCCGGGACATCCGTTCCGGGGCTTTTGTCCTACCTGGAGTAAGCTCCAGGTTTCGGGTCGCGGAAATCGTTGCGCACCAGGCTGATGCGCGTGGCACCATGTCGCGCGTGTCAGCCGAACCGCAGCAGCAGGAGGAGTACCGGGTCTCCACCCTGGAGCTCTTCTTCGACCTGGTCTTCGTCTTCACCATCACGCAGCTGACTCGCAAGCTCGCCGACGACACGTCGCCGCTGGGCTTCGGGCAGGTCGTGATCATGCTGTTCGTGATCCTGTGGATGTACTTCGGGTACGTCTGGCTCACGAACTCGGTGCCCCCGAACACGACGGTCCGCCGGTTGCTGCTGATGGTCGGCATGGGCGGGTTCCTGGTCATCGCGCTGGCGATCCCGAACGCGTTCGGCGCCGCCGGGGCCGCGTTCGGCATCGGCTACCTGATCGTGAACCTGGTGCACTCCGGGCTGTTCCTCGCCTCGGGCGGGCCCGGTTCCGCGACGGCGATGGCCCGGCTGGCGCCGTTCAACCTCGGCTCCGCCGGCCTGGTGCTCGTCGGCGGGTTCCTGCCGCCGGTCGCGCGGGCCGCGGCGTGGACGGCCGCGGTCGTGCTCATGGTCGTCTCGCCGTACGTGAACCGGCGGCACGGCGAGTTCCGGATCAGGCCCGTGCACTTCGTGGAACGGCACGGGCTCGTGGTGATCATCGCGATCGGCGAGTCGATCATCGCCATCGGCATCGGGGCGGCGGGCCTGCCGCTCACCGTCCCACTCGTCGTGGCGGCTCTGCTCGGCCTCGCGCTCGCCTACCAGCTCTGGTGGTGCCACTTCGGTCGCGAACAGGACATGCGCGCCGAGCACGCCCTCACGCACATGTCCCAGGTGGAACGGTCCCGGGCGGCGCTCTCGGCGTTCGGCTGGGCGCACGCGCCGATCCTGCTGGGCGTCGTCGTCGTGTGCGTCGGCATCAAGAAGACCATCGGGCACGCCACCGAGCACCTCTACCTGAGCGGCGCGCTCGCGCTGGGCGGGGGAGCGGCGATCTTCCTGGCGGGACAGGTGTTCTTCCGGCACCGCATGGGGATCGGCACGAACCGGTGGCGCGTGCTCGCGGCCGTGCTCGCCCTCGCGACCATCCCGGTGGGGTTGTGGCTGGCGATCGCCCAGGTCGCCGCGCTGGTGCTGGTGTTCGGGGCGTTGCTCGCCGTGGAGGAGAAGCTGGGGGCGTGAGAGCCCCCAGCACCAGACCTCAGACGAGCCAGACGGCCGTGTCGGGCGGCAGCTGGTCGCCGTCCATCGGGCCGGACGACAGCAGCACCTGACCGGGCGGCAGCGGCACCGACGCACCGGACGTGTTCAGCGCGCAGATCAGCCCGCCACCCTTGCGCCGGAACGCGAAGCAGCCCGCCGGAGCGCCGTACCACTCGAGTTCGGTACCGGCGAACGACGCGTGCGACTTCCGGTGCTCCAGCGCCTCGCGGTACAGCGAGAGCATCGAGCCCGGGTCCTCCAGCTGCGCCTCGGCCGTGAGGTGGTCCCACTCGTTCGGCTGCGGCAGCCAGGTGTTGACGGCCGTCGAGAAGCCGAACGGCGGGGTGGTGCCCTCCCACGGGATCGGCACGCGGCAGCCGTCGCGGCCGCGCTCGGTGTGGCCGGACCGTTCCCAGGTCGGGTCCTGCAACGCCCAGTCGGGCAGCTCCACGTTCGGCAGGCCGAGCTCTTCGCCGTTGTAGAGGTAGATGACGCCCGGCAGCGCCAGCTCGACCAGCGTCATCGCGCGGGCCCGCTGCTCGCCCGCCGTGCCGCCGCCGTAGCGGGTCACGTGCCGCACGACGTCGTGGTTCGACAACGTCCAGGTGGCGGGCGTGCCGCTCAGGGCGACCGCGCCGAGGGAGTGCTCGATCGCCGAACGCACCGCGTCGGCGTCGAAGTCGGCCTCGACGAGGCGGAAGTTGAAGCCGAGGTGCAGTTCGTCGGGGCGGACGTAGGCGGCGAACCGCTCGTCGTCCTTCACCCAGATCTCGCCGACGGCCATGGTGCCGGGGTAGCCGTCCATGACCTTGCGGATCATGCGGTGGATCTCGTGCACGCCGTCGTTGTCGAACCGCGGGTCGTGCGCGTCGTCCGACAGCACGCCCGGCGCCTGGACCTGAAGGTTCATGTCCGGCAGGCCCTCGGGCTTGGCCATGCCGTGCGCCACGTCGATGCGGAAGCCGTCGACGCCGCGGTCGAGCCAGAAGCGCAGCGTCTGCTCCAGGTCGGCGCGGACCTCGGGGTGCTCCCAGTTGAGGTCGGGCTGCTCCGGCGCGAACAGGTGCAGGTACCACTGGCCGTCCTGGACGCGGGTCCAGGCGGGGCCGCCGAAGATCGACACCCAGTTGTTGGGCGGCTGCGAGCCGTCGAAGCCGCGGCCGTCGCGGAAGATGTAGCGGGCGCGTTCCATGCTGCCCGGGCCCGCGTGCAGGGCCTCCTGGAACCACTCGTGCAGGTCGCTCGTGTGGTTCGGGACCAGGTCGACCGTCACGCGGATGTTGTGCTCGTGCGCGTCCGCCACCAGCCGGTCGAACGCCGCCAGGTCGCCGAACAACGGGTCGACGTCCCGCGGGTCCGCCACGTCGTAGCCGTGGTCGGCCATCGGGGACCGGTAGAACGGGGTGAGCCAGAGGGCGTCGACCCCGAGCAGTTCCAGGTAGCCCAGGCGGGACCGGATGCCCTCGAGGTCGCCGACACCGTCGCCGTTGGAGTCGGCGAAGGAACGCACGTAGACCTGGTAGAAGACGGCGTCACGCCACCAGGCGGCCTCTTCGGCGATCTCAGGGCTGAGGTCGGAGGATCGTCGCACGGGGGGTCATCCTGCCATTCGTCTCGCTGCTAAAGGACCCGATCGGGTGATGGGCGGTCACGAAAAGCTGTTCATCAAGCTGTTCGCGGCCATCTCCATGTAGTCCCAGAGCTGCTTGCGGTGAGCCTCGTCCAGACCGGCCTCGTCGACGGCGATCCTCATGCAGCGCAGCCACGCGTCCCGTTCGATCGGACCGATCTTGAACGGCACGTGGCGCATCCGCAGCCTCGGGTGGCCCCGGTTGTCCGAGTAGGTGTGGGGGCCGCCCCAGTACTGCATCAGGAACAGCCGCAGCCGTTCCTCCGCAGGTCCGAGGTCCTCTTCCGGGTACAGCGGGAGGAGGATCTCGTCGGACTTCACCTCTTTGTAGAAGCGCGCGACGATGCGGTGGAACGTCTCCTCGCCACCGACCTGTTCGAAGAAGCTCACGGGGTTTCCCACCCGCTCATCCTGACTCACCGGGGCCGCCGCGCGCAGGCCGCCCCGGGTGTTGCCTCTGCCATAGGGGTGTGAACTGGCAGGACGCCGGATGATCACCGTCTCGAATGGGTGTTCTAACTCACTCGGTCCCGAGGTTTGGGCTACTTGGCGGTGAAGCCGGCCTCCTCGAGCGCGGGCATGAGCTGCGCGCGGAGGTTGCGCTGGACCGCCCACTGCCGGCCGGGGCGCGTCTTCACGGTCACGCGCAGGGTGATGCCCTCGGGCGTGAACTTCTCGACGCCGAGCACCTCGGGCTTGGCCGTGATGTCCGCCTTCAGCGGGTCCTTGTCGGCCACCTCGCGCACCGTGCGGTCGAGCACCTGGGTGGCTTCGGCGAGGTTCGCGCCGTAGCTCAGCGGCAGGTCGACGACGGCGACCGCGAAGCCCTGCGACGAGTTGCCGACGCGCAGGATCTCGCCGTTGCGGACGTACCAGACCGTGCCGCCGGTGTCGCGGATCGTGGTGGTGCGCAGCGCGACCGCCTCGACCGTGCCGGTCGCCGGGCCGAGGTCCACCACGTCACCCACGCCGTACTGGTCCTCCAGCAGCATGAACATGCCGGCGAGGAAGTCCTTCACGAGGTTCTGGGCGCCGAAACCGATCGCGACACCCAGGATGCCCGCGGAGGTGAGCACCGGCGTGATGTCGAGCTTCACCACGATCAGGATCTCGAGGAACGCGATCCCGAAGATCATGATCGTGACGATCGACTTGAGCACCGAGCCGATCGTGCGGGCGCGCTGCTCGCGGCGCTCGGAGATGAGGTTCCCGAGCGCCTGCGGAGCGCGTTCCCGCAACGGCTTGAGCAGGCCCGGCTTCTTGCCTTCCTTGCCGGGCGTCGTGATCCGGTCGATGACCTTGCGCAGCATGGCCCGCAGGATGAAGGCGGCGATCAGGATCACGACGATCTTGATGCTGCCCGCGATGATGTCGGGTCCGTACTTCTCGAAGAACCCGACCGCCTGCGCGGTCTTGTCCGAGATGTCATCCACGGGACTGGTCACGTGGTCGTGCCCTCCTACAACTCCATGCCGGTGGCATTCGCGAGAAACGTCAGCTGGTCCACGGCGAGAGACACCGTCCGGCTGACCGACCTGCCCGCGTGACCGACTTCGGTCTCGCGGCGGATCAGCACCGGGTGCTTGGTCGGATCACTTGACGAAGCGTGCTGCAGAGCTGCGCACATCTTCCTGGCGTGGTTGGGGTCCACACGAGAATCCGACTCGAACACCGTGAACAAGACCGAAGGATACTCAACGTCCGTTACCACTTGGTGATATGGCGAGTAGGAGAGCAGCCAGCCCAGTTCCTCGGAAACGCTTGCGCTGCCGTACTCGTCGGCCCACAGCCGTCCGAGCAGGAACTTCTCGTAGCGCACCATGTCGAGCAGTGGCGCTGAGCACACCACGGCGGCGTAGAGCTCCGGCCGTTGCGTCAGGGCGGCGCCCACGAGCAGGCCTCCGTTGGAGCCTCCCATGATCGCCAGCTGCTGCGGCGTGGTCCAGCCGTCGCGGATCAGGCGTTCGGCGGCGGCGTGGAAGTCGTCGAACACGTTCTGCTTGTTGGCGCGCATGCCGGCGAGGTGCCACTCCTCGCCCTCCTCGTCGCCGCCGCGCAACGACACGTGCACCCACACGCCGCCGGACTCGACCCACGCGAGCGTCGTCGCGCTGTAGCCGGGACCGCGGCCGATCGCGAAGCCGCCGTAGCCGGTGACCAGCGCGGGACGGGGCAGGTCGGGCTTCTGCTCGCCGCTCACGACGAACATCCGGACCGTAGTGCCGTCCTTGGACGTGAACGCGATCTGCTGCGTCGTCACGGTCGGCAGCTCGACCCGGCCGGGCGCGGCCTCGTGCAGCACGGTCTCGCCGGTGGTCTTGGAGAACCGGAAGATCGACTGCGGCGTGACGAAGTCGGTGAACCCGAACCACAGCACGTCCTGGTCGTGTTCCGTGCGGGAGTCCACGACGGACATGCCGTGCAGCGAACCGGGGCCGGGCAACGGGATCTCCCGCTGGTGCGCGCCAGTCGCCGCGTCGTGCAGGTGCAGTTCGGACACCGCGTGCCGGGTGCGCAGGACGACCAGGTCGCCGTCGAACCAGCGCACGCCGTCCAGCACCGAGTCGGGCTCCTCGGCGATGAGCTCCGTCCACTCGGTGGGGTGCTCGGGATCGGCGACGCAGAGACGCTGCCGAGGCGCGCCGTGGTTGGTGTGCAGGTAGAGCCTGCCGTCGCGGGCGACCGACGCCGAGCACTGCACGCCGTCCTCGGTCAGCACGATCGGCTTGAGTGCGCTGTCGCCGTGCAGGTCCGCGATCCACACGGAGTCGTGCTTCAACGTGCTCGGTGCGCCACTCACGACCAGCCAGCGGCCGTCCTGCGAGACGGTGAGCGAGTAGTAGAAGGTGTGCGCCTGGTCGTCGCCGTGGACGTTGAGGTCCGTCTCCGGGTCCGTGCCCACGCGGTGACGCCACACGCGGCGGTGGAACAGCTTCTCGTCCTCGGGCAGCAACGCCGGGTCGAGCTGGCGGACGTAGAAGAACTCCTCGCCGCCGGGCAGCCAGCCGATGGAGGAGTAGCGGCACCGGTCGATCGGGCCCTCGATGTGCTCGCCGGTCTCGACGTCGATGACGTGCAGCAACGAGTGCTCGTCGCCGCCGACGGAGACCTGGTACGCCAGGCGCGTGCCCTCCAGGCTGGGGGACCAGCTGTCGAGCGTGGTCCGGCCGGACGGGTCGAGCGCGCTGACGTCGAACAGCACGCGTTCGGTGCCGTCGGCCTCGCGCACCATCACGACGGGGTGGTCCTGCTCGGGGCCGCGGCGGGTGAAGAACGCCCTGCCCGCGCGGGAGGCCGGAGTGGACACCGACCCGGTGCGCATCAGCTCCTTGAGGCGCGCGCCCAGGCGTTCGCGGCCGGGCATCGCGTCCAGCCAGGACCGGGTGAGCACGTCCTGCGCCTGCGACCACTCCGCGGTGCGGGGGTCCTGCGTGTCTTCGAGCCACCGGTAGGGATCGGCGACGGTGCGCCCGTGGATCTGCTCGGCGATGTTTAGCCGCTCGGCGATCGGGTAGGTGATCGTCGCAGGCAGTGGTGTGGAAGGAGCCTCTGTCACCTTGTCAAGAGTAGCGGGCTCTTGAAAACCATCTCCGATAGGGAGTTGGTTCACCCCAGGTTTGATCACACATCCGTGACGCGTCACTTATCACACGTGATTTTTTCCTGGTAAGTGTGGTCTCCTATGGCTGAACCGGTGGAGGTGGTCGCGTGCCAGACCGACAACCGACCCCTATCGGCGGCTCGCTACCAGGCGAGACGGCGCCGACGGTCCTCCCATGCCGAAATCAGCCCGAGCTGCGGGCCGTGCCGGATGGGGATCGAGACGGGGGAGGTTCCGGTCCTACGCCGGCGGTCTACCCCTGGGGTAGACGCAAGGTCCTGCTGCTGAACGCCACGTTCGAGCCGCTCACGGCGTTGTCACTGCGCCGCGCGGTCGTGCTGGTGGTCTGCGGGAAAGCCGAAGTCGTGCACGGAGACGCCTCCGGGCTGGTGCTGCACTCGTCGAAGTCCGAGGTGCTCGTGCCGTCCGTGATCCGGCTGAGCTCCTACGTGCGCGTGCCTTATCGCGGCCGCGTGCCGATGACCCGTGCCGGGCTCATGCACCGCGACCGTTATCGCTGCGCCTACTGCGGCGGGCGGGCCGAGACGATCGACCACGTCGTGCCGCGCTCGCGTGGCGGACCTCACACTTGGACCAACTGCGTCGCCTGCTGCGCGAAGTGCAACCACCGCAAGGCGGACAAGCTCCTGTCCGAACTGGGCTGGCGGCTGCGCGTCGTTCCGGCGGCGCCGCGGGGCCCGCACTGGCGGTTGCTCGCCGGCGTGGCCGAGGCTGATCCGCAGTGGTTGCCGTACCTGGGTGAACCGGCGGCCTGATCGGCCGCTCTTCGGCGGGACAGGTCAGGCCGCGAGGGAGAAGTCGTCGCGGCGTGCCGTGATGCGCACGCTGTCGTCGTGCGCCGTGATGCGCACGGAGTCGTCGTGGGCCGTGATGCGCACGGAGTCGTCGTGGGCCGTGATGCGCACGGAGTCGTCGTGGGCCGTGATGCGCACGGAGTCCTGTTGCGCCGTGATGCGCACGCTGTCGTCGTGGGCCGTGATCCGGACGGAGTCGTCGTGCGCCGTGATGCGCACCGAGTCGTCGTGCGCGGTGATCCGGACGCTGTCGTCCATGGTGATCCGCACGGAGTCCTCACGCGCGGTGATCCTCACCGAGTCCTGCTGAGCGGTGATCCGGACGGAGTCGTCGAGGGCCGTGATCCGGACGCTGTCGTCCATCGTGATCCTGACCGAATCGCTCGCCGTGATGCGCACCGAGTCTGCCATCGTGATGCGGACGGAGTCGCTCGCCGTGATGCGCACCGAATCGGACATGGTGATCCGAACGGAGTCGTCCATCGTGATCCGGACGGAGTCACTAGCGGTGATACGCACTGAATCGTCCTTGTAGCTCGGAAGAGTGAAGGTCACGGCCTGGGGGCGGGTCATCGTGAACATTTTGTGTCCTCCAGCTCGTCAGTGGCGGGTGCGCAAGACCCGTATAGGTGAAAAGCTAAGAGGTGGGTGATCCGGGAACAAGACCCCAAACCGGCACCCGTTCGCCTCCGACCGGGTGAGGCCTGACCGGGTGTAACCGCTGCGCCGCACGAGAGGGCTCATTGGCCTTACTGGCCGGTATGGACACGCTCTGTAGCGTTCCTTCTGATGGAACGTGACGTGCGTCATACGGCAAAAGGCGTGCATGGACGGGGTTTCCGAGCGCTCACCGCGGCCTGGGCGGTCTCGCTCGTGGGCGACGGCGTGCGCATCGTCGCGCTGCCGTTGTACACCGCCGCGACGACCCGCAGCCCGCTCGCGGTCTCCGCGGTGGCCGTGGCGCTCGCGTTGCCGTGGTTGCTCGTCGCGCTGCCCGCCGGCGCGCTCGTGGATCGCTGGAGACCCAGAACCGTGGTCGTCGTGGCCCACTGGCTGCGCGCCGGGGTGACCGGACTGCTCGCTCTGGCCGTCCACACCGGACACGCCACGGTCGTCGTCTTGTGCGCCACGGCTTTCGTGTTGACCTCCGCCGAGACGTTCGCGGACTCGGCCTCGCAGGTGCTCCTGGTCGAGCTCGCGGGGGAGGGCGACCTGGAGGCGGCCAACAGCCGGTTCGTCACGGTCGAGACCGTTGGTATGGACCTCGCGGGCCCACTCGCCGCCGCTGGGCTCTTCTGGTGGGCACCGGCGGCCTGCTTCGCGCTCGACGCGCTCTCGTTCGTCGCCGCGGCGATCTTCGTGTCCCGCGTGCCGGACGTCGCCCCGGAGCGCTCCGGTGGTGATCTTCGAGGTCAGCTCGTGCAGGGCACCAGATTCCTGGTCCAGACCTCTGGCCTGCGGTCACTGGTAGTTGCCGTTGCAATCACAGCTGTCTGCGCGGCCGCGATCAACGCCATGCTGGCGCTCTACTCCATCCAGGTACTCGGCCTCGCCGAACCGGTGGTTCCGTTCCTGGTCGTGTGCATGGCGGCAGGTGCTCTGCTAGGTGCCAGGCTGTCCCCGCGACTCGCCCGGCGGTGGGGTTCCGGCAGGGTCATGGTCGGCTTCCTGCTGTTGCTCGGCGGCGCGTTCGCGTTGTTCGGGGCCACGCCCTGGCTGACGGTGGCCGTGCTCGCGTGCGTGTTGTTCGGCGTGGCGTCCGCAGGGTGGAACGTGCTGTCCGCGACCCGTCGCCAACGCCTGACGCCCGGCCCGATGATGGGCCGCGTGACCAGCGCGTACCGGGTGCTGGCCTGGGGCCTCTCGCCGATCGGCGCGGGCCTCGCCGGACCGCTCGCGCAGGCCACCTCGCTCGGCACCGTCTACCTCGTCGCGGGCTCGATCGTGGGATTCACCGCGATCTTGCTGGCCCGGCCGCTCACGCGCGGCTGAGTTCGGCTACCGTACCCGCCGTGACCATCGTGGAGACCGTTCTCGTCTTCGCGCTGATCCCGCTGGCGATCTACGGCGTGATCACGCTGCTGACGGTGAGGCCAAAGGCCACCCGGATTCCCCGGTACCGGCCCGGCCAGGAGTGGGGCTACGCCCCGGTGTGGTGGAGCGCGAACCCGGCCGGGTTGAGCGCGGACCACCACAGTGCTGCCGAGTCCGGTACCTCGGACTCGACCGCCAAGGGAGGCGCACGTGGCAACTGGTAAGGCGATCGAGGCAGTCGACCCGGCTTCGCTGCCGCTCGGCGCCGTCGTGACGAACAGCGGCCGGGTGTCCGCGGCGAAGATGTACGAGCCGCACGCCCCGGAGCTGCCCTTCACGCCGTCCCAGCTCGCGCAGCTGGACGAGGCGCTGACGCTGTCCAGCCGTTCCACGGGCCTCGACTTCAGCGTGTACCTGGGCGAGCTGGGCGCGAACGCCCACGAGCGCGCGCAGGAGCTGCACGGCTCCACCGAGCGTCCCTCGCACCACGTGCTCCTGGCCGTGTCGCCGGGCGAGCGCGTCGTGGAGATCGTGACGGGCGAGGAGTCCCACCGCAGGCTCGCCGACCGCGGCGCCAAGCTCGCGGTGATGAGCATGGTGGCGTCCTTCAAGGAGGGCGACCTCGCGGGCGGCCTCGTGTCGGGCCTGCGCATGCTGACCGACCAGGCGGGCGCCGCGCCCCGTTCCTGATCCACGCTCTTTCCGAACGCCCCCGGTGTGTTGCCGGGGGCGTTTTCCGCGTTCTGGGGGTTCCGCGATGCTCTGGTACGAGTACGACGCGTCAGAGGCCAAGGCCGCGTACGCGATGGTGCGCGAGATGTTCCCCGAGCCCCGCCTCGACGGGTTCGACGTCATCGGGGGCGATTGGCTGGGCCGTCAGTTCGGCCAACCCTGGGTGTTCGATCCCGCCGAGGCCGACTTCTACGAGATGGACTACGAGACCGTCGACGAGGCCGTGGCCGAAGACCCCAACTGGTTCCTGAGGACCGACCTGTACGCGTTGTGGCGGCAACGGAATCCCGAACCTGTCCCGGCCGGGCACTGCGTCGGCTACCGCAAGCCGCTCTTCGTCGGCGGCGAGGACGACGTGCGGAACCTGGAGGTCGTCGACCTGCGGACGTACTGGTCGAGGACCGCCCGGATCTGGCACGACCTCAACCGTTGACCTGGTTCTGCGCCACCACGAGGTCGGAGATCTTCTCCCAGCCGAGGCTGCGGTAGAGGTGCACGCCCGTGGTCGACGAGAACAGCAACCCGGTCGTCGCCCCGTCCCGCACCGCCTCCCGCACCAGCGCGCCCATCACGACGCTGCCGAGCCCGCGCCGCCGATGGTCCTCGGCGGTCTCGATCCGGTGCGCCACAGCGTCTTCCCCGACGACGGCCATCAGCCCGCTCGCCGCCACCTCGCCGTCCGCGAGCACCTGGACCCTGATCACCGGGTCCCGGCTCACCTCCACCGCGTACCCGGACGGCGGCTGCGGCGCGGGATGATCGGCGAGGTTCCGGCGCATGAACGTCTCGTCCGGCCGCGCCACGGTCAGCCCGGCGGCCTCGATCTCCGCGACCACCTTCTCCGGCGCGTGCGTGGGCACGCTCAGCCAGCTCGGTTCCTCCGCCGCGACCACGATCGCGGCCAGATCGCCGACTGTCGCGTCGTCGGTGGCGATCCACTCGAACATCCGGTGCGACCGGTTCACGTGGACGACCAGGTAGCCGTCGCGCCAGGACGACGTGAGGCCGTCCGCCGCGATCCAGCCGCGATGCCACCGCTCCACCAGCTCACCGATCATGCTTCCCCCTTGTCGTTCGACGCGACCACCACGTCGCAGATCGTGTCCCAGCCCAGTTTCCGGCACAGGTGCCAGCCGTCGTCGGTCGCGCACAGCAGGCCCTCCGACGCGCCCGCCTTTACCGCTTCCCTGGCCAGCGCACCCATCACGACGCTACCGAGCCCGCGCCGTCGATGGTCCGGAGCTGTCCTGACGTCGTGCGGCACGGCGTCTTCCCCGACGACGGCCATGCGTCCGCTCGCCGCCACCTCGCCGTCGCACGTCACCACGACCTCGATCACGTCCCCCGGCGTCACCCGGAGCTCGTAGCCGTCGGGGGGTTTCGGCGCCGGGTGGTCGAGGAGTCCGCGCACCATGAACGCCTCGGTCTCGCGCAGCACCAGCCCCGCCTCCTCGACGACGAGGCCGACCTCGTCGGGGGACCGCGTCGGCACGGTCAGCCAGGTCGGCACCGGGTTCAGCGCCACGTCCTCGGCGTGTTCGGCGACCATCGCGTCGCCGGTGAGGACCCGTTCCTCCTCGCGGCCGGGCAGGTCGGCCCACACGTGCCAGTTGTCGAGCAACGCGTCCGGCGGGTCGATCTCGGCGGCCCTGGCCCAGCCGGTGATCCAGCGGTCGACGAGCCCGCCGAGCTCGACCCCGCGGTCGAGCCGGTAGCTGAAGTCCGGTTCGGACGGTTCGAAGAGGACTTCGACCCCGTTGCGCAGCAGGTACTTCATCAACCCGTAGAAGTGCTCCGGCACCGACTCCAGCGCCACCCGCGGCTGGTGCCAGACCAGCGTGATGCCCGGGACGAACCACCACTCCTCGTACGCGCCGGTGATGCTGTGCACGCCACCGAGGTAGTCGCCGGGCCCGACCAGCGCCTCGCTCAACGCCAGGTGCACGCCGCACTCGTCGTTGGCGTAGGTGCCGTCGACGTCGTGCACGCCCGCCACCGGCCGGTTGCGCCGGGCCTTGGCGGCGATCTCGTTCCACCACAGCCGGCCCTCGCTCGACAGAGGCGCCCACAGGTTCCGTTGCGCCGGAACGCCTTCCATCCAGATCCGCCACGCCCCGCGCGCCGCGGGCACCGGCCGTTCCGCGATGTGCCAGGCGTCCCCGGACTGGTCGAGCACGACGTCGAAGAGCCCCTCGCCGACCGCCGACGGACTCACCGACACGACGTCCAGCGCCACCCCCGCGTGCGCCACCACCCGTCCGTCGGGGTCCAACGCGCGCAACCCGACGTACGGCCCACGCTCGCCATCGGGCCTGCCGGGCCGGATGAGCTCAGGCGTGTCGCACCCGATCAACGTCACGGGTGGCGCCACACCCCGGTGTTCGCGCGGAAGTCCTTCCACCGCAACGCAAGTGCCGATCTCCTTGGAGTGCTGGGAGAGGATGAACCGCGGCGACGGCCCGAGGTCCTCGCTGTCGAGCAGACAGGTCGCGGTGGCCGTGGCGACGAGGTCACCGTCGCCGAGGTCGGCGTGCACGACCAGGTCGGCCAGCCGCCACAGCTCGCTGTCCGGCGACCCCTGCACCTCCAGCTGCACGTCGCCGTCTAGCGTTCCGGCCGTGCAGCCGCGCAGCACGAGTCTTCCTCGCGGCGCCGGCGGTACGTCCTCGAACAACCCGTCGACGTCCACGACCCGCGCGAGGACCTCTTCGAGCACGTCCTCGTCATCCACCCACCTGCGCACGACCTCGTAGCGGATCGGCAGCGCCACCAGGACCTCCTCGGGTCTAGTCGAGCACGAGGTTCACGCTGTAGCCCAACGTCTTCACGGCCCATTCGAACTCTTCCGGCACCGCGTACCGCGCGACGTCGGCGTGGTGCCACACCACGGTGATGTCACCGGGCGGGGGACCGCAACACGGCAGGTGCAGGTGGTCCTCCACGTCGTGGCGCCACTTGCCGAAGTACGCGCCCGGCCCGAGCAACCCCTCGTTCAACGCGAGGAAGAGGCCGGGGGAGTCGGTGGCGTGCCGGCCGTCGAGGTGGAAGACCCCGCCGCCGCTCCATCCGTCCGGTCGGTCGTCGCTGCTCACCAGCAGTTCGAGCCACGCGCTGCGGGCCTGGGTGCTGAGTCCGGCCCACTGGTTCGGCTGGGTGGGCACTCCCGCCCGCCAGCGCTCCCACGCCGGCCGTCCGCCTGCTTTCGGAAACGACCGCGCGTCCAGGACGTGCGACTGGCTGAAGGTGATGTCGAGCAGCCCGTCACCCAGCGACGAGGGCTCGGCGTCGAGGATCTCCACGCCGAACGGCACGACGGCCATCTCGCGTCCGTTCACGTCCAGCGCGCGAAGTTCTTCCGAGTGCTCGTGCCAGAGGTGCGGGCGCTCGAGGACGTCCCTGACCGGCTGAGCGATCTCGCAGCCGATGAGGCGCACGGGTGGCCAGCGGTCGGGACTTCCGTCCGTGCGGGGAAAGCCGTCGATCGAGGCGCATCGCCGGTCCTGGGAGTTCCCACGCCGCAACAGGTACCGCGTCTCGCCGGACGATTTCCCTGACCCCCAGGGGAAGAAGCACGGTGACGCCGTGGCGAAGACGTCGCCGTCCGGAGTCACGGCGTGCACGGTCACGTCGCCCAGTGCCCACCACTGGTACATGCCGTCGTCGTCGGCGACCTCGAACCCGAAGACCTCGTGGAACGACTCGGCGATGTCGGGTGGACAGCCGCGGAACACGAGGAGTTCCCGCGGGGGCACCACGGTGTCGGCGAACAGGCCCTCGGCATCGACGGCCCGGACGAGCACTTCCTCGTCGTGACCGTGTACGTCGCGAAAGACTTCGTAGCGAAACGGCAGTGTCAAGAAACCTCCCAGGCCGCCCGAAGTTACGGGAAAGCCCCGCAACGCGCGAACGCATTACGGGGCTTCCACGAGCAGAACGTCAGGACCGGTCGAACTCCTGCGCGGCCAACGCGCGCACGATGCCCGCACGTCCCTCGGACACCAGCCGGCGCAGCGCCGGCGGGTGCTCGTCGGCCAGCCACGCGTCGGCTGCCTCCACAGTGGACTTCGTGATCGACCACGCCGGGAACATGCCGACGACCATCGACTGCGCGCGCTCGGAGGTGCGGCGGTCCCACACGCCCTTCACGTCGGCGAAGTAGCGGGAGACGTACGGCGCGAGCAGTTCCTTCTGGCCGGGGTGGGAGATGCCCGCGATGATCGCCTCGCTGACCGCGTTCGGCAGCTCGTCGTCGTTCACGGCGCGGTCCCACGCCTCGTCCTTGGCCGCCACCGTCGGGCGCAGCGCCCTGGTCGACTGGGCGCGGCGATGACCGGTGGAGGTCGGGTCGCGCTCCTCCTCGGCGGTGATCTCCGGCAGGTCGGCCTTGCCGTGCGCGACCAACGCCTGGAGCAGCCGCCAGCGCAGGTCCGTGTCGACCTCGAGGCCTTCGAGTCCGGCGGAGCCGTCGTACCAGCCGCGCAGGATCTCCGCCGTGGCGTCGTCGAGCACCGACGACGCCAGCGCGTTCACGAACGCCAGTTGGTGGTCCGAACCCGGCTCGGCCGCCTGCGCCAGTTCCAGGGCCTTCGCCACGAACCGGCGCCAGCCCTCCGCGCGCCACGAGTCGTCCGCGTAGGACGACAGCGAGGTCTGAGCCTGGAGCAGAAGTCGTTGCACCACACCGACCTCGGACTCCGAACCCAGCCCGCCGAGCACCAGGTTCACGAAGTCGCGGGCCTTCAGCTCGGCCTCTCGCGTCATCTCCCACGCGGCCGACCAGCACAGCGTGCGCGGCAGCGGTTCGGCGATGTCGGAGATGTGGTCGATCAACCCGGCCAGCGAGTCCGGGTCGAGGCGCATCGTGCAGTACGTGAGGTCGTCGTCGTTGACCAGCACGATCTTGCCGCGGTGCACGCCGACGAGTTCGGGCACCTCGGTGCGCTCACCCGTGACGTCCAGCTCGTGGCGGTGCGTGCGGACGAGCTTGCCGCTGCCGTCGTCGTCGTAGACGCCGATCGCGATGCGGTGGGTGCGCAGCTCACCGGCACCCGGACGGGCGCCGCCCTGCAGCACCGCGAACTCGGTGAACTTGCCGTCCGCGTCGACGGTGAACTTGGGGCGCAACAGGTTCAGGCCGGTCGTCTCCAGCCACTGCGCGCTCCACCACGACAGGTCGCGGCCGGACGCCTCCTCCAGCGCGCCGAGCAGGTCGGCGAGCGTGGCGTTGCCCCAGGCGTGCTTGGCGAAGTAGACCCGCAGGCCCGCCAGGAAGTTCTCCAACCCGACGTAGGCGACGAGCTGCTTGAGCACCGACGCGCCCTTGGCGTAGGTGATGCCGTCGAAGTTGACCTCGACCGCCTGCAGGTCCGAGATGTCCGCGGCGACCGGGTGCGTGGACGGCAGCTGGTCTTGCCGGTACGCCCACGACTTCTCGATCTTCGCGAACGTCGTCCAGGCCTGGCGGTACTCGGTGGCCTCCGCCTGCGCGAGCACGGACGCCCAGGTGGCGAACGACTCGTTCAGCCACAGGTCGTCCCACCAGCGCATGGTGACGAGGTCGCCGAACCACATGTGCGCCATCTCGTGCAGCACGGTCTCGGCGCGGCGCTCGTAGAGGTAGCGGGTGACGCGGCTGCGGAAGACGTAGTCCTCCAGGAACGTGACGCAGCCCGCGTTCTCCATCGCGCCCGCGTTGAACTCCGGCACGAAGCACTGGTCGTACTTGCCGAACGGGTACTGCACCCCGAACGCCTTGTGGAAGAACCCGAAACCTTGCTTGGTCTCGGTGAACAGCCGCTCGTGGTCCATGTGCGGGGCGAGCGAGGCACGGCAGTAGAGGCCGAGCGGGATCTTGAAGTCGCCCTCGACGAACTCGTCACGCCACTCCGCGTAGGGACCGGCGACGAGGGCCACGATGTAGGTCGACATCGGCTTGGTGGTGGCGAACGTGTGCACGTCCGCGCCGCCCTCACCGGCCTCGGTGGCGGTGATCTCGCCGTTCGAGATGACCTTCCAGTCGTGCGGTGCCGTCACCTTCATGGAGTAGACGGACTTGAGGTCGGGCTGGTCGAAGCACGCGAACATGCGCTTGGCGTCTGCGGTCTCGAACTGCGAGTACAGGTACACGCCGCCGTCGACGGGGTCGACGAACCGGTGCAGCCCCTCGCCGGTGTTCATGTACCGGCAGTCGGCCTCGATGGTGAGCTCGTTGGTCTCCGCGAGGTCCGGCAACGGGATGCCGTCCTCCTCGCGGTAGGAGGAGACGTCGAGTTCGCTTCCGTTGAGCACAGCGCGGTGCACGGTCGCCGCCACGATGTCGATCCACGAGGAAGCACCCGGAGTCCGGCTGCGGAACACCACGGTGGTGGTGGAGCGGAACGTGTCCGAACCCGGCTTTCCGCCGCCGTCGGTCAGGTCCAGCTCGATCCGGTAGGACTCCACTTCCAGCAGCTCAGCACGGTCCTGAGCCTGGTCGCGGGTGAGGTTGGGCGCGGCCACTGGTCACCTCGTCTGCCACGCGTGTGGTTACGCGCTGACGTCGTCGGGAATGGTTATGACTCCCGCATCCAATCACGGAACCGGCGTACGGGAAGAGATGACAGGGTGATCTCGTTGGGCTGATGGGGCGATAACCGTCCACAGAGACTTAAGGGGCACGCATGACCGACAAGGCGAAGGTCGACTTCTACTTCGACCCTCTCTGCCCGTTCGCCTGGATCTCCTCGCGCTGGATCCTCGAAGTGGAGAAGGTCCGCGACATCGACCTGAGCTTCCACGTGATGAGCCTCGCGGTGCTGAACGAGGGCCGTGACCTGCCCGAGCAGTACAAGGAGCTCATGACCAAGGGCTGGGGCCCGGTCCGCGTGGCGATCGCCGCGGAGCAGAAGTTCGGCAACGAGGTGCTGCCGAAGCTGTACACGGCCCTGGGCACGCGCATCCACAACGAGAAGAACCAGGACTTCACCGAGGTCATCGAACTGGCCCTCGCGGACGCCGGCCTGCCCGCCGAACTCGCCGAGGCCGCCACCTCGACCGAGTACGACGAGGAGCTCAGGGCGTCGCACCACCGCGGCATGGACCCGGTCGGCATGGACGTCGGCACGCCCACCATCCACATCGACGGCGTCGCCTTCTTCGGCCCGGTGCTCACCAAGATCCCGCGCGGCGAAGAGGCGGGCAAGATCTACGACGGCGCCCGCCTGCTGGCCGGCTACCCGTACTTCTTCGAGCTCAAGCGCACTCGGACGGGTGACCTGGACTTCAGCTGACCGCTGCTCGCCGGTTTTCTGTCAGGGGTCGCCGCTAGCGTCCCCAGACATGACCCACCACGTCGAAGTAGCAGTTCAGGGCCCCTGGTCACTGGTAACGTCCAGGTCGTTCTGGGAGGGCTTCACCCCTTCCGCACTGCCCGCGCGCGAGAAAGAGGCGCTGCGGGCGACGTTCCTGGTGGAGGGCGAGTGGCGCCGCGCCGAGGTCTCCGTGACCCAACGCGGCCCCACCGCCCTCCTGTCCGTCTCCGGCCCCGCCGACCCGGAAGCGGCGGCGGCCCAGGCATGCCGCTTCCTCTCCCTGGACGTGGACGGCAGAGCCTGGCCGGACGTGGCCGCCCGCGACCCGGTGATAGCCGCAGCCCAGTCCGCTCTGCCCGGCTTGCGCCCGTGCGGCTTCTACTCGCCGTACGAGGCAGCAGCCTGGTCGGTGCTCTCCCAACGCCTCCGAATGTCCCAAGCCAGTGCCCTGAAGACGTCGCTGCTGCGCGACGGCGTCTTCCCAGCGCCCGCAGAACTGCGTTCCCTGGACCTCGACTTACCGGGCCGCAAACCCGAATACCTGCGCGCAGTGGCCGAAGCGGCCCTGGACGGCCTGCTCGACGCCGCCA
Organism: Lentzea sp. JNUCC 0626; assembly: GCF_043632865.1. Lineage (NCBI taxonomy): Bacteria > Bacillati > Actinomycetota > Actinomycetes > Pseudonocardiales > Pseudonocardiaceae > Lentzea > Lentzea sp. JNUCC 0626. Next base: position 5,557,056 of record NZ_CP171635.1, on the reverse strand, counting down.
CACTCCGGGCGATGAAGCCCGCCGCAGCCGTACTGGCCGTACAACAGGTGAAGGGCCTGGGCCCGTTCGCGGCAGAACTGGTGGTCCTGCGAGGCGCCAACGCCCCGGACGCCGTGCCGCACAACGAGACCCGCCTGACCGACGAGGTGGCCGAACGCTACGGCCGCCCGCTGGCCGAGGTGTCCGAGGCGTGGCGGCCCTACCGGACCTGGGCCGCAGTGCACCTGCGCGTGATGAGGGAACGCCGCCTGGCAGCGACAGCCCCATCGCAGCCGCCCCAACCCGCCCCCAGCCGTGCCCTTCCAACCCCTCCACCGTGACCACCCCACCCGAATGTGACAGGCTGACCCACAGTCAGCGAAGAGGTGTCACATCCAGCCTGGAGGCCTGCCGTGATCGAGGTCGTCAACCCCGCCACCGAGGAAGTGCTCAGCACCCTCCGCGAAGGCACCCCGGCCGACGCGGACCAAGCGGTGTCCACCGCCCGCCAAGCCTTCGACACCTGGTCCCAGACCCCGATCGAAGAACGCGCCAAAGCCATCCGCACGATCATCGACGGCCTGAAGGACCGAGCCCCGGAACTGGCCGCCACGATGACCCGCGAGATGGGCACCCCCATCACCTTCAGCCAGAAGGTCCAGGCGACGAACCCGATCGCCATCGCCGAAGGCATCGCGGAGGCCGTCGAAAACGGCTACTTCGACCCGGAGGAGATCGGCAACTCGCTGGTCTTCCGCGAACCGATCGGCGTCGTGGCCGCCATCACCCCCTGGAACTTCCCGCTCCAGCAGATGGTCGCCAAGGTCGTCCCGGCGCTGGCCGCCGGCAACACCGTCGTGCTCAAGCCCAGCGAACTCGCCCCGCACACCGCGGACCTGCTGGCCGAGATCATCACCAACGCCGTTCCACCAGGTGTCTTCCAACTGGTCCACGGCACCGGCCCGGTGGTCGGCGAGGCGCTGGCGAAGCACCCCGACGTCGACATGGTGTCGTTCACCGGCTCCACGAAGGCGGGTCGCAGGGTGTCGGCGGTCGCGGCCGAGACCGTCAAACGGGTCGCGCTCGAACTCGGCGGCAAGTCGGCGTGCATCGTGCTGGACGACGCCGACCTGAGCCGGGCCGTGAAGATCGCCGTGGCCAACTCCTTCATGAACAACGGCCAGGCGTGCAGCGCGTGGACGAGGCTCCTCGTGCCGGCGGACAAGCACGACGAGGCCCTGGAACTGGCGGCCCAAGCCGCGAAGAAGTACACGTCAGCCGACCCGGCAGACCCGTCCACCAGGATCGGCCCGGCTGTGTCGAAGGCGCAGCGCGACCGGGTCGTCGGCTACATCAACAAGGGCGTCGAGGAAGGCGCCACGCTGGCGGCGGGCGGACCGGAAGCGCCGCTGCCGCAAGGGTTCTACGTCACGCCGACGGTGTTCGGCGGGGTCACGCCGGAGATGACGATCGCGCAGGAGGAGATCTTCGGGCCGGTGCTCTCGGTCATGCCGTACACCGACGAGGACGACGCCGTCCGCATCGCCAACTCCACCGTCTACGGGCTGGCCGGCGCCGTGTTCTCCCAGGACACCGACCGGGCGATGAAGATCGCGAAGCGGCTGCGGACCGGCCAGGTCGACATCAACGGTGGTGCGTTCAACACGCGCGCGCCGTTCGGCGGGTACCGGCAGTCGGGCAACGGTCGCGAGTTCGGGCGCTTCGGGCTGGACGAGTTCTGCGAGGTCAAGTCGGTCCAGCGGTAATTGAGCTGCGACGGCGGTCACACCGGGGTATCACTGCCGGTATGACCGAGTTGAGCATCAGGACCATCACCCAGTCCGACGTCGACGACTTCCAGAAGGTCATGGCGGCGGCGTTCCTGTCCGACGCGATGGGCGAGGACAGCAAGTGGCTCAAGGTCCTGGAGCACGACCGGGCGCACGCCGTGTTCGACGGCGACGAGATGATCGGCACGGCCGGGATCCTGACCCGCGAGGTCACGGTTCCCGGCAACCGGCAGGCACCGGCCGGCGCGGTGACGGTCGTGTCGGTGAAACCCGGCCATAGGCGCCGTGGTGTGGCATCGCTGCTGATGAAGACACAGCTGCACGGCATGCACGACGGTGGTGAGCCGCTCGCGATGCTGTGGGCGTCCGAAGGCGGCATCTACCGCAGGTACGGGTACGGCGAGTACACGACGAGCCTCGCCATGCTCACGATGCCGACGCGTATGCCGTTCCACAGCGGTGTGCGCGTGAGTGACACACGGATCCGTCAGGTGTCGCGAGAAGAAGCGCTGCCCGTCATGCGCGAGATCTACGAACGGGTCCGCAAGACGCGTCCGGGCTTCCTCAGCCGGGTCGAGCACACCTGGGACGTACAACTGGCCGACCGCGAGATGGACCGCGGCGGCCTCACCTCGTACCGCTACTGCCTGCATCCTGAGGGCTACGTGGTCTTCCGGGTGAAGTACAAGGGCGACGCAGGTGGCCCGGCGAGCGAACTGCACGTACGCGAGCTGATGTGCGAGACCGACCAGGCCAACGCGGACCTCTACCGGTACCTGCTCGACATGGACCTCGCGGGCGAGATCTCCTTCTACACCGCCTGGGACGACCCGATCCTGCACATGGTCGACAACCCGCGGAAGGTGCGCCGCGAGGCCACCGACGCGCTGTGGATCAGGATCGTCGACATCGACCGCGCCCTCCCGCTGCGCCACTACTCGTCCGATGTGGACACCGTGCTGGAGGTCGAGGACACCTTCTGCCCGTGGAACTCCGGCCGCTGGCGCCTCACGATCAAGGGTGGCGAGGCCGTCGTCGCGAAGACCGACGACCCGGCGGACGTCACGCTCGACATCGCCGCGCTCGGTAGCGCGTTCCTCGGCGGTGCGCGGCTTTCCGTGCTCAGCCGTGCACACCGCGTGGTCGAGCACACGCCCGGACACGTCGACGCGTTGACGATCGCGTTCCTCGGCGCACGTGAGCCGCATTGCCCCGAGGTGTTCTGACGGAACTCACGGCCGTGCGTGCTCGTTGACGTTTCAGCTGCCGTGGGAGGTAAAGCCGTGGGCACAGTTGTGTGGATTGTCGTAGTGGTGCTGCTGATCGCAGGGGTGTTCTACCTGGTCAACCAGAGCAACGCGCGCAAGGCGCGGGAGCTCGACGACGCCAAGGCGGAGGCCCGCCGCTGGGTCGAACGACTGGGCGGGCAGGTGATGAGCCTCACCGGCAGCAACGCCGCGTCGACCCAGGCGATGGCCGACGCGTCCGAACGCTTCACCGCCGCCGGCTCGCAGATGGAGCAGGCCCGCACGATTCCGCAGGCCAAGCTGGTCACCGAGACCGCGATGGAAGGCCTGCACTACGTGCGGGCGGCGCGCGAGGCGATGGGCATGGACCCCGGCCCCGCGTTGCCCGAGAGCGCGAGCCAGAAGCAGGCGGGTGCCGTCAGCGAGGACCGTCAGGTCAGCGTCGAAGGCCACCAGTACGCCGCTTCGCCGCACTCCGGTCAGGGCACGCCCTACTACTACCCCGGCGGCATGGTCGCCGGACGTCCGGTGCCGCGTGGCTGGTACTCCGAGCCGTGGTGGAAGCCCGCGCTCGTGGCCGGTGCGTGGGGCGTGGGCACGTTCCTGCTGATGGACGCCATGTTCTCCGGCATGCACGGAGTCGGCGACTACGGCATGGGCGACGCGGGCATGGGTGACGTCGGCATGGGAGACATGGGCGACATGGGTGGCGTTTCCGACGTCGCCGACGTGGGTGGCGACGCCGGAGGGTTCGACTTCGGCGACATGGGTGGCTTCGACTTCTGATCAGTGGAAAGCGCTCACGAACTGAGCACTTTCCAGCCACACCCGAAAAGTCACCACCACCCCTTTTCTGAAGTTGATCTTCAGGGCTGGCAGGCGGGGCACCAGAAGAGGTTGCGGGCAGCCAGTTCCGCGCTCATGACCTCGGTGCCGCAGACCAGGCACGGCTCCCCGGCACGGCGGTAGACGTACACCTCACCGCCGTGCCGATCCACACGCGGAGCACGTCCCATGGCGCGCGGCATGTGCTCGGGCCGGACGGTGTTGATCTGGCCGACCTTCACGCCGTCCTTCATCAGCACGACCAGGTCGTCCCAGAGCACGTCCCACAGCTCGCGGCTGACCTTGTTGCCGACCAGCAACGGGTTCACGTTGTGTCGGAACAGCACCTCGGCGCGGTAGACGTTGCCGACGCCCGCGAGCACCTTCTGGTCCATCAGCAGCACGGCGAGCGGCTGCTTCGACCGGATGATCTTCTCGTAGGCGCGGTCGGAGTCGGCGTCGCGGCGCAACGGGTCGGGCCCGAGACGTTCGCGGATCGCCTTGACCTCGTCCTTGTTGAGCACCTCGCACGCCGTCGGACCGCGCAGGTCGGTCCAGTGCGTCTCGCCGGCCATCCGCATGCGGACCTGGCCGACGGGCAGCAGGACCGGCAGCGGCGACTCGGTGAACGTCCCGTACAGGCCGAGGTGGACGTGCACGATCGCGTCCGGGCCGTAGACGTGGAAGAGGTGCTTGCCGTGCGCCTCGGCGCGGACCAGCGTGCGACCGTCCACAAGGGACGCCGAGAAGCGTCCCTGCGGACTGGTCACGGTCACGGGCCTGCCCGCGTACCGGCGCTGGTGCAGCCGCGCGAGGCGGTGCAGCGTGTGGCCTTCAGGCACGGTTCTCAGTCACGGGTCTCAGGCACGCTTGTCTTCGTAGGCGGAGACCTGGTCGATGCGGCGCTGGTGCCGCGGCTCGCCCGAGAACGGGGTCCGCAGGAACGCCGACACGATCTCGGTCGCCTCCTCGGTCGTGTGCTGGCGGGCACCGATGCCGACGAGCAGCGCGTCGTTGTGCTGACGGGCGAGCTGTGCGGTGTCGGTGTTCCACGCCAGTGCGGCGCGGGCGCCCTTCACCTTGTTCGCGGCGATCTGCTCGCCGTTGCCCGAACCGCCGATGACGACGCCGAGGCTGTCGCCGCCGTTGGCGCGGTCCGCGACGACCTTCTCGGCCGCGTCGACGCAGAACGACACGTAGTCGTCCTGGGCGTCGTACTCGTGGGCGCCGACGTCGACGACCTCGTAGCCCTGCTCGGTGAGAGCCGTGGACAGGTGGGACTTCAGTTCGAAGCCAGCGTGGTCTGCTGCCAGATAAACGCGCACGTCACGGAGTCTGACACGCTGGGGGATGTGTTCAGCCAAGAGGGGTACCAGCTGAAGCTGGAATGGGGGCCTGGAGGCGTCGACGCGCTGCGGGGCTGTGACGTGCTGATCGTGGTGGACGTGCTGGCGTTCACCACGTCCGTCGACATCGTGGTCGGGGGCGGTGGCCGGCTGCGGCCGTTCCGGTTCACACCGGAGTCGCGGGCGTCGTTGCGACCAGCATCACTCGTCGGGGCGACAGGGCTGGTCGACCTGCACTCGCCGAACGGCTCGCACCTGTGCGCGCTGGCGGCCGAGACGGGGGCGCACGTGCTGGCGGCCTGCCTGCGCAACGCCGCCGCCGTGGCGAAGCGGGCGCAGGAGCTGGGGGAGACGATCGGCCTGATCCCCGGCGGTGAGCAGTGGGGCTTCAACATGGCCCGCACGGGTGGCGGGGTGGCCAGCGGGCTGCGGCCGTGCGTCGAGGACTACCTGGGTGCGGGTGCCGTGCTCGCCTCGCTCGACGGCGAGGCGTCGCCCGAGGCGGAACTGGCGATCGCCGCGTTCCGGGGTGTCGACGTCGCGGAGGCCGTGCGCAACTGCGGATCGGGGCGGGAACTGATCGAGCACGGGCACGCCGCCGACGTGGAACTCGCCGTGCAACTCGAGGTGAGTGCCGCCGCGCCGATGCTGGTCGACGGTCTGTTCGTCGACGGCGTGTCCGTCGACGGAGTGGCGCGGTGATCGAGATCGCGGACGGCGTGTTCGTCCGGCGGCACGCCGAACTGGACCTGACGCTCGGTCTCGTCGTCGGCTCGGGCGACTCGCTGCTCGTCGACTCCGGCATGGACCCGGGACTAGCCGCCGAGGTCCGGCCGTCGCGGATCGTGTTGACGCACAACCACTTCGACCACGTGCTGGCGACCGCGGCGTTCCTGCCGTGCGAGGTGTGGGCGCACGAGGAGTGCGTGGTGGACGAACGCGTCCTGGTCGAGCGCGCGAAGTACCACGACGAGCCGTTCACGGGGACGCTCGTCGCGCCGACGCACACGTTCCGGGAGTCGGTGACGCTCGACGTCGGTGGCCGCCGGGTCGACCTGCACCACTTCGGTCCCGCGCACACCTCGCACGACGTGGTCGTGCACGTGCCGGACGCCGGCGTCGTGTTCGCGGGCGACCTGGTGGAGCAGGGCGCGCCCGCACAGGCAGGACCGGACGCGACGCCGTCGAACTGGCGCCACGTCCTGGACCTGCTGCTGGAACTCGACCCGCGCGTCGTGGTGCCGGGCCACGGTGACCCGGTCGACGCGCGGTTCGTCCAGGAGATGGCTATCCCGGAGGCCAGCTGAGGCCGCGGCCTCCGAGGACGTGGCAGTGCACGTGGAAGACGGTCTGGCCGCCGTCCTTGCCGGTGTTGAAGACGAGCCGGTAGCCGGACTCGTCGACGCCCTCGGACTTCGCGACCTGGTGCGCGGTGGCGAGGATCTGCCCCGCGAGCGCCGGGTCGACGTCCCCGATCGCCGTGTGGTGCTCCTTGGGGATCACCAGCACGTGCGTGGGCGCCTTGGGGTCGATGTCGCGGAACGCGAGCGTCGTGTCGGTCTCCGTCACCACGGTCGCCGGGATTTCGCCCGCGACGATGCGGCAGAACAGGCAGTCGGTCACAACGGCATCGTATTGGTCCCGTTGGGCTCTGTTGTTCTTGCCCGGCAGCGATAAATCATGGCGGCATGAAGGGCACCAAACTGCTGGTCATCGTCCGGTGCCTCATCAGCTTCGCGATCGGCGTGCTGCTCGTGGTCCTCGCGATCCGCTTCGGTGAGGCGCTCTGGCGCGCCTTCCACTAGCCCCGCCGCTCACCGCACGACGCGATCTCACCGCACGACGCGGTCTCACCGCATGACGCTGTCTCAGCGCACGAAGCAGAACTCGTTGCCCTCGGGGTCGCGCATGACCTGGAAGCTGCCCTTCTCGTCGGTGTGCACGACACCGTCGCGAGTGGCCCCAAGACTCACCGCCTTCACCACGGCGGCCTCGATGTCGTCGACCTCGAAGTCGAGGTGGAAGCGGTTCTTCACGTCCTTGCGCTCCGGCACCGGCTGGAACGACATCCGCACCCCGCCGGGCGGCTCGACGTGCGCCCACCCGTGCTCGCGCTCGACCGGCTCACCCCCGAGCAACTCGGCCCAGAACCGCACCAGCCGCGCCGGGTCGTTGCTGTCGAGCACGATCTGTTCGAGCCTCACGTCACCACCACGTTCTCTCGCGCCCACTCACAACACAGGTCGAGCAGCCCGAGCACCTTGCGCCCCTGCGCCGTCAACTCGTACTCGACCCGAGGCGGGTTTTCCGCGAACACCTCACGCGAAACCGTCCCGTCCCGCTCCATCGCCCGCAAAGTCTCGGTCAGCACCTTGGCCGTCACCCCGGGCATCAGGCCCCGAAGCTCCCCGAACCGCAGCCGCCCGCCTTCCAGCCCCCGCAGCACGTGCGCGGTCCACCGACCACCGATCTGGTACGGCAGCTCATGCGTGCATCGCACCAGCTCACCCCCGATATCGTTGCGGAAACCGGCACCCCGAACCCTACCTTCGCGCCCATGACGAAGATCGTTGTTTTCGGAGCGTCCGGCAAAGCGGGCCACCAGATCGCCACCCTCGCCGAAACCCGAGGCCACTCGGTAACCCGCGTAGGCCGCACCCCAGGCTTGACCGCAGAGTCCGCCGCGGGCCACGACGTGGCCGTGAGCTCAGTGGTCGACCTGACCCAGGACCCGGCCGACTTCTACACCGCCGCCGCGAACGCCCTGGTGACGTCCGGCGTGAACCGAATCATCGTGGTCGGCATCTACACCCTGCTGGAAACCGCACCGGGAGTCCGCGTGATCGACAGCCCGGACTTCCCCGCCGAACACCGCCCGTTCTGCCTGGGCCACGCCGCGGGCATCGATGTCCTCGCCGCCTCCACCACCGACTGGCTGGTGATGAGCCCGGCGGGCAACTTCGGCGGCACCCCCACCGGCCGCTACCGCCGCAGTGCCGCCAACCCGTCCGACGCACTGACCTACGAGGACTTCGCACTGGCCGTAGTAGACGAAATCGAGTCACCGTCGCACCGCCACACCCAGATCGGCATAGCCTCCGCGTGACCCGGCTCACGAGGTCTCTGGCCACATCAACGCGGCTGAATCCTCAGCCGGGTCCGCAGCCCACCTGGCTGCCCCTGATGGGGGTCCGGGGGCGTGCCCCCGGCGTGGGGGTCTGGGGGCTCGGCCCCCAGATAAAAGACGAGAGGCCGACCCGGTCTGCGCAATCCGCAGACATAGGGTCGGCCTCGGTCTCGAGCGGGCGACGGGAATCGAACCCGCGTAGCTAGTTTGGAAGACTAGGGCTCTACCATTGAGCTACGCCCGCTTGCGGCCCTTTTCGGGGCTGCGATCGATACCTTAGCGGGTGGCGGTAAGCTGGGTACAACCGGGGCGTGGCGCAGCTTGGTAGCGCACCCGCTTTGGGAGCGGGGGGTCGCAGGTTCAAATCCTGTCGCCCCGACGGTGGACGAAAGCCCTCGACGAAGCACGTGGTCGAGGGCTTTCGGCTTTCTCGGGGCTCACGTCACCAGGTAGCGGCTGGCCCAGGCCGTCAGCACCTCCGCCACGTAGTCCGCGTCCGCGCGGTTCGTCAGCAGGTGGTCCGCCCCGTCCAGCGACACGAACGACTTCGGGTGCCGGGCCAGGTCGAAGATGATCCGCGCGTTGTCGATGCCGACCGTGTCGTCCTGCGGTGAGTGCATGACCAGCAGGGCGCGGTTCAGGCCCGAGATGCAGGCCGTCTGGTTCTGCTGGTTGATGTCGAGCAGGAAGTCGCTGCTGATCCGGAACGGGCGCCCGGCGAGCCGCACCTCGGCGACGCCCAGCGCCTCGATCTGTTCCTTGGACGAGCCGAGGAGGTGTTCGACGTGTTTGGTGTCGGCGGGGGCGGCGATGGTGACCACGGCCTTGACCGACGGGATGCGGTGGGCGGCGGCTAGGACGGCGGCGCCGCCCAGCGAGTGTCCGATGAGGACGCTCGGGGCGCCGATGGTGTCGCGGAGGTGGTTGGCGGCGCAGACGAGGTCGTCGACGTTCGACGTGAAGGTGGTGTTGGCGAAGTCGCCGCCGGACTGGCCCAGGCCGGTGAAGTCGAAGCGGAGGACGGCCACGCCTCGGGCGGCGAGGCTGCGGGCTGTGCGGCTGGCGGCGACCGAGTCCTTGCCGCAGGTGAAGCAGTGGGCGAAGACGGCTGTTGCCTTCACCTCGCCCGGCGGCAGTTCGAGTCTGCCTGCCAGGGGCTGGCCGTCGAGGCCCGCGAAGACCGCTTTCCGGTTGTCCATGACCTCTATGGTGCGTCACGTGCGCTATCAGTACCTGGACGACCGGTTGCGGCTCGCCTTCGACGACGCCGGGCTCGATCGCGGGCAGCGGGCGTTGTTGCAGGGGGTGTTGCGGGCGCTCGACCCCGACGCGCACCTGGGGGAGCACGTTGCCGGGCTCAACAGTGCGTTTCTCGCGGTGACGCGGGCGAAGACGGCGTTGGAGAGCCACGCTGCCGAGGACCAGCCCCGGTGGAACCTGTTGCGGCGCATCATCGCCACGTCGATCGCGTGCATGGACGCCGCCAAGCTCGCCTATGCGCACGGGGGTGGGCTGGAGTTGGCGAAGGCGCGGCGCGTTCTCGTGAAGGTCGACGCGGAGATCGCGCGGGACGGGCAGAAGGTCGATCCTCTGGTCACGGCGGCGGCTGCGGCGAAGCTCGATCCCAAGGGGTTGCGCAAGGCCGTGCAGAAGTGGATCGGTCCACTGTGGAACGGGGTGGAGCTGCCGCTGCGCTCCAGGATGGTCGCCGAGGTGGCGGTGGTCGTGGCGGTGCACGGCAGGGACGGGCGGCAGTTGCGCGCGGATCTGGTGCGGTGGTTGAAGAAGCGCGACCACGATCTGGGTGAGGTGTTGTGGCCCGCGCGGCGCAGGCACGTGGTGGCGCTCGTGGTGCGGGGCGCGCGGGTGTTGCGGCACCTCGACGAGCTGTTGCCGCAGGCTCGGCAGGAGCCGTTGCACCGCAACAGGTTGCCCAAGGACGACTTCCTCAAGGACGCGGTCACCGGGTCGTCGGTGCTGGTGCGGTTGCCGGTCGATTCCTCGGACGTGCACACGGCCGCTCTCAAAGGCCGCCGGGTGCTGAGCGAGGTGCTCGACCAGTATGCGGCGGGGGAGCGGCTCACCGAGTTGGACATCGCGCCGGTGTGGCAGGTCAGCGGGCCCGGCGGGCGGGTCACGCGCGGCACCGAGCACCAGCGGACCGTCAACAACGCCTACCCGCTCACCGCGTACTGGCCGGAGGAGTTGCGCAGCGCGATGCGGGTCGCGAACCTCGCCCGGCAGGTCGACGCGCCGATGGCGAGCGCCGGGCTCGCGTGGAGTGCGCTGGAGGCGACCGGGCTCGACCCGAGCAAGATTCCGTGGCTCGCCAAGGCGTGCGCGTTGCAGATGCTGCGGCAGCACCTCATCAGCCTGCACGTGGTGGTCACCAACCACGACACCGAGCTGCGCAAACCGCTCGACGCGCACGTGCCGACGGTCGGGGTGAAGCACCACCTCAAGTCGGTGGACGCGTGGCTGGAGGCGTTGATCCCGCACAACCGCCCGAACGCACCCCTGGAAGCTGCCCAAAAGGCCATCACCGCGCTCGCCGAGAGCGAGGGCGGGCTGGTGCACGACCTCACGGAACTGTGGCGTGCGCGGCTCGCGGACTCCAAGGTGCTCGCCGGGTGGCTCAAAGAACAGGAGGACACGGCGGCCGCGTTGCTGGAGTGGCTTTACGTGACCAGGAACCTGGCGTTCCACGCCGGACGGTTCGCCTCGCCCGCCGACACGCTGACCGCCCACGCCGGACAGGCCGTCGCGGACCTCACGCTGGAGTTCCTCGGAAACTGGCGAACCGTCGAAAGACGTGCCCAGACGATCCAGGCGCAGCAGGCCCAGGCAAGTCCGGCACAGACGCAGCAGGCCCAGACGCAGCAGAGCCGGCAGGAGACCTCCGCCGTGGAGATCTACCGCCGGCTCGCGCAACGGGAAGACCAGTTGGTGGCCCGGCTCAAACGAGCGGGGTCCGTCCGCAGGCTCAGCGTCGAGGACATCTCCGGCCCCGACGAGAAGTGGTGGTCCCGCGGCAAGAGTTGAGGACGGAAGTTACGGCTTGGCCTTGGTGAGCCAGTCCTCGACGCGGTCGGGGTTGGCCTCGACCCACCGCTTCGCCGCCTCGTCCGGCGACATCTTGTACTTCGCGATGAACGACGCGACCGTGTCCTGCTCGTCGTTGCTCCACTGGAAGTTCTGGACGAGCCGGGCAGCGGGGCCGCCCTTGTCGATGAACTTCTTGGACGCGATCTTGTCGAGCTCGTAGCGCGGGTAGTCGCAGGCCACCTTGGTGGCGTCGGCGTCGCAGCCGGCGGTGTACTCGGGCAGGTCGACCTTGACCAGTTCGATGTCGAGGTGCAGCCACTGCGGTTCGAAGAAGTAGCCGATCAGCGGCGTCTTCTTCTCCTCTGCCTGGCGGAACGCCTTGATCGACGCCTGCTCGCTGCCCGCGTAGACGACCTTGTAGTTGAGGTTCAGGTTCTTGACCAGGGCTTCGTCGTTCGTCACGAACGACGGGTCGCCGTCGAGCACCTGGCCCTTGCCGTCGGACTGGGCGGTCTTGAACTTGTCCGCGTACTTGTTGAGGTTCTGCCAGTTCGTGATGTCCGGGAACTCTTTCTTCATCCACGGCGGCACGTACCAGCCGATCACGCCCTTGTTGCCGGTCGGGCCGACCCGGACGGCGGTGCGCTTCTCGTCGATGTACTTCTGCTTCAGGTCCTCGTGACCCCAGTTCTCCAGGATCACGTCGATCTCGCCTGAGTCGAGGCCCTGCCAGGCGGTCTGTTCGTCGACCTCCTTCTTCGTCACCTTGCAGCCGAGTCGCTTCTCGGCGAGGTACGCGACGACCGCCGCGTTGGCCTCGTAGCCGACCCAGGGGTTGACCGCGATGGTGATGGAGTCGCAGGGCTCGGTGGGTGCTGCCGAGCTGGAGCGCGGTGACGCCGTTGATCCGCTGCCACAACCGGCAATTGTCAACACGAACGTCATTGCCAGAGCGATTCTGGGGGCTTGCACGAACGGCTCCTCATCGGGGGGAGAGGGCGGTGCAGAAGACCGCTCAGTTCAGCTTTTCCCCATCGATCGGACTGCGTCAAGTCATGGGATGATCGGCTGTCCACAAGGGATCAGATTTGTATCAGACCTTGACCGTACCCGTGCGAAGGTCAATGCTGTCGCGCATCGAGAAACGGTGTGCGCAGTCCGCAACAGGTCGGAGTGGTTTGGCGTGGATCCCGTGATTTCGGTCAGGGACCTGTGGAAGGTGTTTGGCCCCAACGCATCTCAACTGGTGGCCTCGGACGAGCTCAAAGCGTTGTCACGGCAGGAGCTGATGGACCGCACCGGTTCCGTCGCCGCTGTGCGAGGAGTCGACTTCGACGTCGCTCCCGGCGAGATGTTCGTGGTCATGGGATTGTCCGGTTCAGGCAAGTCCACACTGGTCAGATGCCTGACGCGGTTGGTGGAACCCACCGCGGGCACGATCATGTTCGAAGGCGAGAACATTCTCGACGCGGACGCGAAACGACTGCGCGACCTGCGCAGGAACAAGTTCTCCATGGTGTTCCAGCACTTCGGTCTGCTTCCGCATCGGACGGTGACGGACAACGTCGGTTACGGCCTGGAAATCCGCGGGGTACCGCGTGCGAAACGCGGAGAACGGTCACAGGAAGTAATCGATCTCGTGGGACTGTCCGGTTACGAGAAGTCCTATCCGGATCAACTCTCGGGCGGTATGCAGCAACGCGTCGGCCTCGCGCGCGCACTCGCGGGCGACCCCGACGTGCTGTTCTTCGACGAGCCTTTCTCGGCCCTCGACCCGCTGATCCGGCGCGACATGCAGTCCGAGGTGATCAGGCTGCACCGCGAGGTCGGCAAGACGATGGTCTTCATCACCCACGACCTGAGTGAGGCGCTCAAGCTGGGCGACCGCATCCTGATCATGCGCGACGGCAAGGTCGTGCAGGTCGGCACCGGTGACGAGCTCGTCGGCGCGCCCGCGGACGACTACGTGCGCGACTTCGTGAAGGACGTGCCGCGCTCGCACGTGCTGACGCTCAAGTGGATCATGCGGCCGCCGCGTCCGGACGACGACCTGGACGGGCCTGAGCTCGCGCCGGAAACCGTTGTGCGGGAAGCGGTGCGCAGCGTGCTGAGCGCCGACAAGCCCGTGAAGGTCGTGCGGGACGGCGAACTGCTCGGCGTGGTCGCGGACGAGGAGATCCTCGGGGTCGTGGCCGGGGAGGCGTGACATGGTTGCCGTCGCCGCCTCTTCCGGGCAACAACCGCGCCTGCTCCAGTACAAGAAGTCGCTGATCTTCGGCGGGATCTTCCTCGCCTGGCTCGTGCTGTGGGTCGTGCTCCGCAACGTGGGGACGCTGTCGCTCGGCGCCGCCGACCTCACCCCGCTGCACCGGTGGATCAACGGCGTCAACGACGCCGTGGGCGCGTCCAGGAACTCCAACCCGGTGTTCCTCTACTTCTTCAACGAGATCCGGCTCGTCATCGACGAGTTCGTGACGTTCATCCAGGCCATGATCGCGCAGCCGTCGTTCGGCAGGCCCGTGCCGGTGATCGGCTGGCTCGGCGTGGTCGCCATCGCCGGGTTCGTGAGCCTCGCGGTCGCCGGCTGGCGGATCGCGCTGCTGGCCATCGCGGGCTTCGTCTTCCTCGGCCTGCAAGGGTTGTGGCAGGAGAGCATGGACACGCTCTCGCTGACGCTCGCCGCCGTCGTGATCTCGTTGCTCATCGGCATTCCGCTGGGCATCTGGGCGGGGTTGTCCGACCGGGCCAACCGCGTGCTGACGCCGGTGCTCGACTTCATGCAGACGATGCCGACGTTCGTGTACCTGGCGCCGCTCACGTTGTTCTTCCTGATCGGGCCCGCCAGCGCGACGATCGCGACGCTGATCTACGCGGCGCCGCCCGCGATCCGGATCACCGCGCACGCCATCCGGTCGGTGCCGCGCAACACCGTCGAGGCGAGTGAATCCCTTGGTGCGACTCGGAAGCAGACGCTCGTGAAGGTGCTGCTGCCGTCCTCGCGCAAGACCATCGTGCTCGGCGTCAACCAGACGATCATGGCCGCGTTGTCCATGGTCACGATCGCCGCGCTGATCGACGCGCCGGGCCTCGGCAAGACCGTCGTGAAGGCGTTGCAGACGCTCGACGTCGGCACGGCGTTCAACGCCGGTCTCGCGATCGTGGTGCTGGCGATCGTGCTGGACCGCGTCACGACGGCCGCGACCGAACGCCGCAAACTGCCGCGCTGGGCGCTGTTCGGCGGTGCCGGCGTCACGGCGGTGTGCGTGTACCTCTCGTACACCTACCTGTGGGCGGCGGAGTTCCAGTCGGACGTGGAGATCGGCAGCTCGATCAACAAGGGCGCGACCGCGGTGACGGAGTGGGCGCAGGACTCGCTTCCGGTGCTCACCAACGGTTTCAAGGACTTCGTCACGTTCGCGTTGATCAACCCGCTGCAGGCGCTGCTGGCCGAGTCGCCGTGGTTCCTGGTGGCGCTGGTGATCGTCGCGGTGTCGTTCATGATCGGCGGTGTGCGGCCGGCGATCATCTCGGCGGTGTGCGTCGCGCTGCTGATCGCGACCGGCCTGTGGCAGGACTCGATGATCACGCTGGCGTCCACGCTGGTCGCCACGATCATGGTGATGCTGCTCGGGATCGTCGTCGGTGTCTGGATGGGACGCAGCAGGCGTGCCGACCGGTTCATCCGGCCGGTGCTCGACGCCGCGCAGGTCATGCCGGCGTTTGTTTACCTGGTGCCCTTCCTGGCGTTGTTCTCCGCGTCGCGTTTCACCGCCATCATCGCGGCCGTGGTGTTCGCGGCCCCGGTGGCGATCAAGATCATCGCGGACGGGATCCGCGCTGTGTCGCCCGCGACGGTCGAGGCGTCGACGGCGCTGGGGTCCAGTTCGTGGCAGACGATCGTGAAGGTGCAGCTCCCGATGGCGCGCGGCGCGTTGACGCTCGCCGCCAACCAGGGGCTGATCTACGTGCTCTCGATGGTCGTCGTCGGCGGTCTCGTCGGCGCCGGCGCGCTCGGTTACGACGTGGTGGCCGGGTTCTCGCAGGGCCAGTTGTACGGCAAGGGGCTCGCGGCCGGACTCGCGATCGTCGTGCTGGGCGTGATGCTCGACCGCCTCACCCAGGCGGCCGCCAAGCGGTGGACCAACTAGGAGGTCTGGAAAGTGGCAAGGCACAGCGTGCTGGGAGCAGTGCTCGTCGGAGCACTCGCTTTGGCTGGTTGCGGTGGCGCCAAGGTCGGTGACACCTCCTCGGGTGCGACCGGCGACTGCGGCACGTTCAACCTCGCGGTCAACCCGTGGGTCGGCTACGAGGCGAACGCCGCCATTCTCGCGTACGTGGCCGAGAAGGAACTGGGCTGCAAGGTCACCAAGAAGGAGCTCAAGGAAGAGGTGGCCTGGCAGGGCTTCGGCACCGGCGAGGTCGACGCCGTCGTCGAGAACTGGGGTCACGACGACCTGCGCAAGAAGTACATCGACGAGCAGAAGACCGCCGTCAGCGCGGGTTCCACGGGCGTGAAGGGCCAGATCGGCTGGTACGTGCCGCCGTGGCTCGCCAAGGAGCACCCCGACGTCCTGGACTGGAACAACCTCAACAAGTACGCCGAGCAGTTCAAGACGTCCGAGTCCGGCGACAAGGGCCAGCTGCTCGACGGCGACCCGTCGTTCGTGACCAACGACGAGGCTCTGGTGAAGAACCTGAACCTCAACTACAAGGTCGTCTACGGCGGCAGCGAGACCGCGTTGATCCAGGCCTTCCGCCAGGCGGAGAAGGACAAGAAGTGGGTCATCGGCTACTTCTACTCGCCGCAGTGGCTGCTCAACGAGGTCAAGCTCGAGAAGGTGAAGCTGCCCGAGTACAAGGCGGGCTGTGACGCGGACGCCGAGAAGGTCGCCTGCGACTACCCCGACTACGACCTCGACAAGATCGTGTCGAAGAAGTTCGCCGACGCCAACGGCCCGGCCTTCCAGCTGGTCAAGAACTTCAAGTGGACCAACGAGGACCAGAACGCCGTGGCGAAGTTCATCGCCGAGGACAAGATGAAGCCCGAGGACGCCGCCAAGAAGTGGGCGGAGGCCAACGCCGACAAGATCAAGGCGTGGCTGCCCGGCAAGGCGTAGCTGCCAGAGCTTGGAAAGGCCGTAAGGGGTGTGGTTCCTGGACGAGAGGAACCGCACCCCTTACGACTACCCCCGGCATCATGCAGCCTGTTGTCCGGCGGGGACCTCAGGCTCGTGCCGGTGCGTCATGCGGTGCCACCACGAACGGGGCTTGCCGCCGTTGCGGTAGAACTCCTGCACGCGACGCGCGTCCTCGCGCAGCGCGGTCTGCCGGTAGTCCATCTCCGCCTTGATCGCCTCGGGCGTCCACTCCATCTGACTCACTCCTCAGTTCGTTTTCCGACAACGCTGAGGTTGCTCCTGAGGGGTGGGCCGTCACATCGGACGATCACCTAAGGCGCCGCCGCCGGACCCCTTACCCGTGCCTGAGGCAGACCCGGCAGAGCCCCCGCGACCTCACCTGAGGGGTCGCGGGGGCTCAGTCGCTCCTGCTAGTTGACCAGGACGCTGCCGCCGGCTGCGGGACGGACCGACGCCGTGGTGGCGCGGGCCTCGTTGTCGCTGCCCTTGTCGTCACCGCGGTAGCCGTAGCCCGGCACCTCGGCGCGCGCCCGGAACGTCACCTGGCCCGCCGCCGCGTCCTCCTCGCGGTACGAGTAGGCGAACGGGAACTCGGTGCGGCCCTGCGCCGACGCCACGACGCGCTGGACGAGGGTGCCGATCGACCTCTCCTCCTCGCCGTTCGCGCCGACGCGGTAGAGGGTGACGGTGACGTCCTCGTCGCGCTGGACGTTCGCCACGGACACCTTGATCGGCTTGGTCTGCCCGGCCCGCGCCGTCGCCGGGACCGACAGGGCCACCACCGACACGTCGTGCGTCTGGACGCTCAACGTGCGCGTGGACGTGGCGGTGCGGCCGTCGGCGACCGTGGCCGTGACGGTGACCCGGTAGTCGCCGTCCCTGGTGAAGCGGTGCTTCACGTTCTGGTCGTTGGTCGGGCGCAGGACCGTGCCGTCGCCCAGGTCGATCGTGGCGTTCGTGAACGGCAGGTAGTTGCCGTCGCTCACGCTCACGCCCAGCGAGGTGTCCTCCAGCACGTTCGGGGTCTGCGGCCAGGTGGACAGGTACGTCGTGATGTCCGGAGCGGTGCGCAGCAGGACCGGGACGCGGTCGGTCGTGTGCGGGGACGTGGCCGCCCTGATCAGGTAGGTCTCGTTGGCAGCGGCCGAGAACAGCGCCTTCGAGTACCGCTGGGCGCAGGTCAGTTCGGCCGTCTCGCCCGCGCGGTGGACGCTGATCACGTTGCCCGACACCTGAACGACCTTGGCGCGGGTGGGCGTGTAGCGGTACCAGACCGACCGGGTCGCCGTGGTGTCGCAGGTCGGCGGCGCCTCGCCCGGCTCGGCCGTGGCGAGGGTGAGGTCGGGCTGCTGCTCGCTCGGTACCGCCACGGCCGTCGCGGAAGCCTTGGCGTCGTTGGGTTCCGGCGTGGCCTGGCGCACCGAGAACGACAGCGGGCCGCTGTAGTCCTCGTCGTAGTCGACGACCATGAAGTAGTAGGTGGTGCCCGCGGTCGCGTGCACCGTGTAGTTGCCGTCCTGGACGCACGCGTTCGGTTCGATGTTCAAGGAGCCGCGCTGTCCGGTGTAGACGGCGAGCATCGAGCCCCAGGTGCCCCTGCGCGCCGTGACGCGCAGCAGGCCGTCGTCCGGCGCGGTGTACTTGTGCCACACCGAACCCTCGCCCCAGAAGTAGCAGGGGTTCGGGTCGTCCTCGGCCTTGGTCGAGCCGGTGGTGTCGATGGTGGTGTTGTGCGGCAACGCGGTGATCTCCGTGGCGGAGTCGAAGTCGTCACCGGCCGGTGCCGCGTGGGCCACGGCGGGTGCGAACACCGCGGTGACGGCGAGTGCGATGGCGATCAGGCCTGCCCGTCTGAACATGATCTCCCCCTTCTCAGTTCGCGGTGGCGGAGCCGGCGGTGGCGGCGGGACGGACGGTCGTCGCGGTCCCGATCGCCTCGTTGTCCATCGGCAGCGCGTCGAAGGCCGGGTACGTCAGCGAGACCGTGGCGCGGAAGTTCGCCTTGCCCCTGGCCGCGTCCTCCGCGGTGAAGGTGTAGGCGAACGGGAAGGTGACCTTGCGGGTCGGGTGCGCCGGCACGTCGAGCGCGAGGACGCCGATCGACTGCCAGCCGTGCTCGCCCCACTTGTAGAGCGTGACGACGGTGTTCTTCTCCAGGTAGCGGGTGTTAGACACCTTGACGTTGATCGTCTTCTGGTCTCCCGCGCGCGCCGACCCCGGCGTGCCGAAGTTCGCGATGCCGACGTCGTGCGTCTTCACGACGACGGGGGTGGTCGAGGTCGTGGTGCGGCCGTCCTGGGACGTCGCCCTGGCCGTCACGGTGTAGGTGCCGTCCCGGGTGTAGCGGTGCGCCTTCTGGGTGTCGGTGCTCGGTGCGAGGACCGTGCCGTCGCCGAAGTCCCACTCCGTCGTGACGGGCTGGCCGTCGTGGTTCTGGTGGTACACCGAGAAGGTGACGTCCTGGAAGATCGACCGCTCTCCCTCCACCCGGGACAGACTCGTCTCCAGCGGCGGCGCCTCCGAGAGGTGCAGCGTGGCCTCGTCGGCCGAGTAGAAGCTGTACTGCAACTGCAGGTGGTACGTCGTGCCCGCGACGAACCGGAACGCCTTGCCCTCCCAGTAGCTGGGGTTCACGCAGCCGAGGTTGCGCAGAGCGGTGAGGGACGAGCCCTCGTACACCCCGAGCACGGGACCGCTGTTGTAGATCTGGGCGTGCACCGAGTGCGTGGTGGTCGGCGTGTAGGAGTACCAGACGGACGCACCGCCTTCGCCGACGCCGGGGCACGCGGGGGTCCACGGCTCGTCCGGCTCGGCGGTCGCGGTGGCGAAGTCGGGCTGCGGTGCGGAGAACGGCAGCGACGTCACCGGCTGCGCGTCGGCGAAGTCGTCGTTGGCCGGGGGAGTCAGCTTCTGCAGGCCCACCTTCAAGGTGACGCCGCGGCCGTTGTACCCGTCGGCGGCCATGAAGTAGTAGGTCTGGCCCGCGGACATCCGGAAGGTGCGCGGGTAGCCGGGGCTCGCGCACCCGGCGGACAGCAGGTCACCGCGGGTGCCGGTGAGAAGCGACAGTTGCACGTCGAGGTCGCTGCCGTCGACGTCGACGCGGAACGTGCCGTCCGCGGCCGCGGTGTGGTGGAACCAGACGGATCCCTCGGCCGGCCGGTGCCCGCAGGTCTGGGGGTCGTCGAGCGCCCTGGTGGCCTCGGTCCGGTCGATCTGCGTCGCGAACGGCACCGAGGTGATCGGCGTCGACGCGTCGAAGTCGTCGTTGGTCGGCGGTGCCGCGTGCGCGACACCCGGTGTGATCAGTCCCAGTGCGACCGCGGCGACGACCGCGATCGATCTCCAAGAAGGCATGCGAAAGTACCCCCACTTTGTTGCGCTGCCGGCGCGAATCGCGCCGTTCGGTCTACGTCTGGATCGACGTCGCTCAGTCGGTGAGCGCTTTCCCAACTGCGGCGGGACGGACCGAGGTCGTGGTCGCCCGCGCCTCGTTGTCGCCGGGCCGGGCCTCGCGCACGTCCGGGTTCTCGAGCGTCACGACGGCCCGGAACGCCACCTTGCCCAGCGCCGCGTCCTGCGCGGTGTAGGTGTAGGCGAACGGGAGGTCGACCTCGCCGGTCGGGGACGCCTCGACGCGCTGGACGGCCTGGCCGATCTGCTGTTCCTGCCCGGACTCGTCGACGCGGTGGAGCGTGACGCGGACGTCCTCGGCCTGCTGCCGGTTCACCAGCGAGACCTCGAGCGACTTGGTCTGCCCGGCCCGTGCCGAGGTGGGGACGGACAACCCGGCCACCGACACGTCGTGCGTGTCGACCGTGACCAGCCTGGTGCCGCCGGTGCCCGTGCGACCGTCCGCGGTGGAGCCCGTGACCGTGACCGGGAAGACGCCGTCGCGGGTGTAGCGGTGCCGGACTTCCTGGCCCGGCACGTAGTTCTGCGTGGTGCCGTCACCGAAGTCGATCACGGCGCGGACGAGGGGCTTGCCGTGGCGGTCGCCCGCGCCGACGTCGAACGTGACGTCGTCGAACACGCTGGGGTTGTAGGGGTAGGACCAGGCGCTCGGCTTGATCGGGTCGGCCTCCCGCAGGTCGAACGTCACCGGTCCCGCGTTCTGCTCGGTGTCCGCCACCCGGATGAGGTAGGTCTCGCCCTCGACCGCGGCGAACACGCTGCCGCCGTAGCCGCCGGGCACGCAGTCCACTTCGGACAGATCGGCGCGGTGCACGCTGACGGCCTTGAAGGAGACGTCCACGTTGACCCAGTGCGTCCTCGTCGCGGTGTAGCGGTACCAGAGCGACTGGGTGGCTTCCGGACGGCAACTCGGCGGCGCCTCGCCCGGTTCCGCCGACGCGCGGCCGAGGTCGCCCTGCACCTGCGAGGGCAGGGCGAGCGGGGCGGCGTTCGCACGGTCGTCGTTCGGGGCGTGCGACAACGGCACCAGCGACAGGGTCGACGGCCCGGGAAGGCCGAGTTCCTGCTCTGCCACCATGACGTGGTAGGTCGTGCCCGCCTTGACGTGGAAGACCTTCTCGGCGGGGAACGGAGCGGAGCACGCGTTCGGCAGCGGGGTGAGCGCGCCGCGGGTGCCCGTGAAGACCACGAAGAACGTGTTGTACTTGTCGTCGGCGAGGCGGCTCAGCTTGACCAACGCGTCGTCTGTGGGCGTGTAGCGCAGCCACACGGTCCTCGTGACGTGGTAGCCGCCGCAGATCCGGCGCGGGTCGTCCGGTGCCTCGGTGGCGCCGGTGGTGTCGGTCGTCGTGGTGCTGGGCAGCGCGGTGATCGCGGTGGCGTGGTCGAAGTCGTCGTTGGCCGGTGCCGCGAGCGCGACGCCGGGCAGCACGACGGCCATCAGCGCGGCGGCCACCGCGGCGGCCGCGACGCGTGTTCTGGTGAGGTGTCCCATGGTTCTTCCCCCGGTGGTCAGGTGGTGAGAGTGCGGAACCGCCAGACCGACCCGGCGACGCTGTCGTAGCGGCAGGCGACCGGGTTCTCGAACGTCCTGGTGGCCTCGACGGTGTTCTGCGAAGGCATGCGAGAGCTCCCCCTCTCCTCTCCGCGCCTCCCCGACGCGAAGTCCCGCCTCCCTACGCCCGAGGGCGGGGCGCCGGTTGCCGCCCCGCCCTCGGAATCACTCGATCGGCCTAGCGGTAGAACCGCAGCGTGCACACCTGGAACGGGCGCAGCGCCACGTCCGCCGAGGCCTCGGCCAGCGGTCGTTCGAGCAGGTCGGTCTCCTCGACGCGCTGGTAGTCGAACGACGTGGTGAGCGCCGCGCGGGCCCGGCCGCCGTGCGCCTCGTAGAGCCGGACGACGACGTCACCGGACCGGTCGTCGGCCAGCTTCACCGCCTCGATCCTGACCGCCGGGTCGTCCGTGCGCACCAGCGGTACCGGCGCCTGGGAGCCGCGGACGGTTCGCGGCGGCAGGTTGATGCGGTAGCCCGCGTCGACGGCGGCGGGCAGGTCCCCGATGACGAGGGCGTAGCGGAAGCTGTGCTCGCCCTGGTCGGTCTCGGGGTCGGGGAACCTCGGCGCGCGCAGCAGGGACAGCCGCACGGTCGTGGTGGTGCCGCCGTCTTCTCGGGTGGTGCGGGTGACCTCGTGGCCGTAGGTCGAGTCGTTGACCACCGCGACGCCGTAGCCGGGTTCGCCGACGTGCAGGAAGCGGTGGGCGCAGATCTCGAACTTCGCGGCCTCCCACGAGGTGTTGGTGTGCACCGGGCGGTGCAGGTGGCCGAACTGCGTCTCCGCCGTGGAGACCTCGGCGCGCAGGTCGAGCGGGAACGCGATCTTGAGCAGCTTCTCCCGCTCCTGCCAGTCGACCTCGGTCTCGAAGTCGACCTGCTTCGCACCCTCGCGCAGCCGGATGGTCTGGGTGAGCACGGAGTTGCCGAACTTGGCCCGCACCACCACGCCGTCGGCGCCGTCGAGGCGTTCGGACGGGATCAGGTCGGCCTTCCAGTTGCGGTAGAACGGGTCGATGTCCCAGGCGTCCCACTGGTTCGGGTTGTCGCGGTGCAGCTGCGGCATGCCCGCGAACCCGTGCGGGGGCAGGACTTCGCGGTCGCTCTCGAGGTCGAGGATCGACGTGACGATGCCGTCGGCGTCGATCGTGACGCGCAGCCTGCCGTTGTCCAGCACGCCGTCCACCGGGGTGGCGAACGGTTCCGGGGCGTCGCCGCCGAACACGTCGAACGTCAGCGGCTCGTCGCCGTCGCCCTTGATCGCGTCGATGGCCCGCGTGGTCAGGGCCTTCAGTTCGGACGCGACGCGGGCGTAGGTGGCCTCGGCCTCGCGGTGCACCCAGGCGATCGAGCTGCCGGGCAGGATGTCGTGGAACTGGTGCAGCAGCACGGTCTTCCACAACCGGTCGAGGTCCTCGTACGGGTAGTCGGCGCCTTGGAGGGCCGCCGCCGTCGCCCAGTGCTCGGCCTCGCGCAGCAGGTGTTCGCTGCGGCGGTTGCCCTGCTTGGTCTTGGCCTGCGTGGTGTAGGTGGCGCGGTGCTTCTCCAGGTACAGCTCGCCCGCCCACACCGGCGCGTCCGGGTACTCGTCCTGCGCGGCCTGGAAGAACTCGCGCGGGGGTTCGACCTTGACCGTCGGCGAGCCTTCGAGGTTCGCGACGCGGTGCGCGGTCTCCATCATCTCGCGGGTCGGACCGCCACCGCCGTCGCCGTAGCCGAACGGGACGAGCGAGCGCGACGCCTTGGCGTGCTCGGCGAACTGGCGGGAGGCCCGCGCGAGTTCCTCGCCCGACAGCGAGGAGTTGTAGGTGTCGACGGGCGGGAAGTGCGTGAAGATCCGGGTGCCGTCGATGCCCTCCCACCAGAACGTGTGGTGCGGGAACTTGTTGATCTGGTTCCACGACAGCTTCTGGGTGAGGAACCAGCGCGAGCCGGACAGCTTGATCAGCTGGGGGAGTGCCGCGCTGTAACCGAACGAGTCGGGCAGCCAGACCTCCTCGGTCTCGACGCCGAAGTTGTCCAGGAAGAAGCGCTTGCCGTGCACGAGCTGGCGGGCCATCGCCTCGCCGCCGGGCATGTTCGTGTCCGACTCGACCCACATGCCGCCGACCGGTACGAACTGTCCACTCCGGACCTTCTCGCGGACGCGGTCCCAGACGTGCGGGTGGTGTTCCTGCATCCAGGCGTACTGCTGGGCCTGCGAGCACGCGAAGTAGAAGTCCGGGTACTCGTCCATCAGCTTGGTGACGTTCGAGAACGTGCGGGCGCACTTGCGGACCGTCTCGCGCAGCGGCCAGAGCCAGGCGCTGTCGATGTGCGCGTGGCCGATCGCGGAGACCTTGTGCGCGGAGGCGTTGGCGGGCAACGTGAGCACGCCCGCGAGCTCTTCCCGGGCGAGATCGGCGGTGGCGGCGACCTCGTTCAGGTCGAGCGCGTCCATCGCCCGGTCCAGCGCGTGCAGGATCTTGTGCCGCCGTGGGTCGTGGTCCTGGAGCTCCTTCATCAGGCCTTGGAGGACCTCGATGTCGAGCATCAGGTGCCAGACCTGCGGCTGGAACACCGCGAGCTCGGCCTTGAGGATCTTGTACAACGGCTCGGTGCCCGCGGTCTCCTTGTCGCCCAACTGGGTCGGCAGGAACGGGTGGAAGTCGAGGATCGTCGGGTTGCCCGCGGCCTCCAGGTAGAACAGCACCTCCGAGCCGTCGACGGGCAGGTAGGTGTTGCGCGGCTCGATGCCCTTGATGGGCAGGCCGTCGGCTGTGTAGGCGAGGCCTTCGGACTGGAAGCCGGGGCCGGGGTGGGTGAAGCCGAGGTCCAGCACGACCTCGACCTGCTTGCCCTCCCACGCCTGCGGGACGGTGCCGGTGAGCCGGAACCAGCTGGTGCTCCACGGCGCGCCCCAGTCGTCGCCGACCTGCGCCGGTGCGTAGGTGGCGGTGAGCGCTTCGGCGACCGGGACGGGCTCGTCCGGGACGGTCCAGACGGCGAGTTCCAGCGGTGCGGTCTCGCCGTAGACGGCCGGGCGGATGCGTTCCTTCAGCGTGCGGTTGAGTCGTTCTTCCAGCAGCGCGCGTTCGTCGTGCACAGTGCTCGATCCCCTTTGGTTCAGCCCCGCTTGATCGAAGCCCGCACGCCCTGCCGCGCGAGGCTCATCCACTCTTCGAAGAAAGCACCGCCCGGCCCCCACGCGGGCCGGTCGCCGTGCAGCGTGATCGGCGTGCGTTCGGCCGGCTCGTGCACTGCCTCGCGCACGATCCGGGCGATCGCCTCGCCGAGCGGCTTGACCTTGCGTTCCGTCGTCAACAACCCCAACTCGTACTCGCGTTCGGGGAAGTCCACCAACGCACGGTCGACGTCGTGCGAGCACCACCACGTGATGCCCCACAGGTTCGAGCAGGTCAACACGTTCGCAAGCGTTTGCTCGGCGAACTGGGGTGCCTGCTCGGCGGTGATCTCCGGCTGGGCGGCGCCGACCTCCTGCAGCCACACGGGCCGTTCGGGGTCCTCGGCGTGCGCCTTCGCGAGTTCGACCAGGTACTCGGCGTGGTGGACGCTCTCCGGTGACATCGAGCCGTAGCGCTGCGCCGTGCCGTTGAAGACCCACGAGTGCACGGTCGTCATCGCGCCCTTGTTGGCGGCGTGCTCGGGCAGGAACGCGTGTTCGCTCTCGTACCAGACGGCGTCGTACTCGGAGTGGACGTGCGGGCGGCCCGGCGCCGACCGATCGCACTCGGCGAGCAGCGCGTCGATCCACTCGCCGGCCTGCTCGGGCGCACAGGGGTTGGACTCGGTCAGCAGGTTGACCTCGTTGCCCAGGGTGAAGCCGAGGAAGTTCGGCTTGTCCCGGAGCGCCTCGGCGAGGGTGCGGACGTAGAAGCGCTGCCCGTCGATCACGTCGGGGTCGGTGAAGATGTTGCGGCGGTGCCAGGTCTGCACCCACGACGGGTAGAAGTCGAAGCTCGACAGGTGGCCCTGCAGGACGTCGACCTGGACGTCGAGGCCGCAGTCGCGCGCGGCGTCGAGCATCTTTCCGAGCTGGTCGACGGCCTGCGGGCGGACGAGTCCCCGGTTGGGCTGGAACACCGGCCACAGCGGGAACACCCGCACGTGGTCGAGGCCCAGCCCCGCGATGGACTCGAAGTCGGCTTTGACGTCGTCGAGGGAGAAGTCGAGCCAGTGGTGAAACCAGCCTTGGGAGGGTGTGTAGTTCACGCCGAAACGCAAGGTTGAGCTCCTCGGGGTGTCAGCCCTTGATCGCGCCTTCTCCCACTCCGCGGAAGAAGTGCTTCTGCAGCAACAGGAACAGCAGGATGAGCGGCACGACGGCGATGATCGTGCCCGCCGCCACCAGCCGCTGGTTCTGCACGAACGTGCCCTGGAGGTACGCCAGGCCGATGGTGAGCGTGTACTTCTCCTGGTCGCTCAGCACGATGAGCGGCCACAGGAAGTCGTCCCAGCTGAACATGAACGAGAACAACGCGACCACGACCAGCGTGCCCTTGACCGACGGCAGCGCGAGGCGGGTGAAGCGCTGCCAGGCGTTGGCGCCGTCGATGATCGCGGCCTCCTCGACTTCGGCGGGGAGTGCGAGGAAGGCGTTGCGCAGCAACAGGACGTTGAGCGCGGCGATCGCGCCGGGCAGCACGACGCCGGTGAGCGTGTTGGTGAGGCCGAACCCGCGCATCACCAGGAACAGCGAGATCATGATCGCCTCGAACGGCACCAGGATGCTGCTCGCGAAGACCACCGCGGCGAACCTCCGGCCGCGGAACCTGAGGCGTGCCAGGGCGTAGCCGGCCATGGCGGCGCCCAGGCAGTTCGTGACGACGTTGACGCTCGCCACGCCCAGCGAGTTGAGCGCGAACGTCCAGACGGGCACCACGTCCGCGACGGCGGCGTAGTTGCTGAACGTCGGGTCGTCGGGGATGAAGTCGGGGACGAAGACGTCCTCGTTCGGGCCCTTGATGCTGGTGGCGAACTGCCACAGGAACGGTCCGATGCTGATCGCGAGGATGGCGAGCAGCCCGAGGTACCGCAGCGCGAGGAAGGCGTGGGCGCGCTTCACAGCTGGTCCTCCCTGCGGTTGAGCTTCAGGGTGATCAGCAGCAGGCCCAGCAGGATCACGAACAGGACCACGCTGAGCGCCGACGCGTACCCGACCTCGCCGGTGAGGCCGCGGCCGACCGACTGGATGAGCATCACCAGCGTGGTGCTCGCCCCGCCCGGACCGCCGGTGCCGCCCGACAGCAGGTAGATCTCGGAGAACACGCGGAACCCGTTGACCGCGCTCAGCGCCGCGACCAGCACCATCGTGGGCCGCAGACTGGGCACGGTGACCGACCAGAACCTCCTGACCGGTCCCGCGCCGTCGACCATCGCGGCCTCGTGCAGGTCCTTCGGCACGTTGGCGAGCGCGGCCAGGTAGATGACCATGTAGTAGCCCAGGCCGCGCCAGA
Organism: Lentzea sp. JNUCC 0626; assembly: GCF_043632865.1. Lineage (NCBI taxonomy): Bacteria > Bacillati > Actinomycetota > Actinomycetes > Pseudonocardiales > Pseudonocardiaceae > Lentzea > Lentzea sp. JNUCC 0626. The sequence continues at coordinate 5,530,134 of NZ_CP171635.1, read as the reverse complement.
CCGTCACCACCATCGAGCTGATCAGCAGGAGCGTCGAGTCGGTCAGGAACCCGATCCTGGTGCCGCCCAACGCCTCCACCACGCTGTTCACCAGGCCGCGGCTGTCGAGCAGCCACGTCCAGATGAGCCCGACCACGACCGTGGACGCGATCACCGGTGTGAAGAACGCCGTCCGGAAGATCCCGATGCCCGGCACCATCTTCTGCGCCAGCATCGCGATCAGCAGCGGCAACAGCACCAGCGGCGGGACCACGCCCGCCATGTACAGCGCGCTGTTGCGCGCGGCCGCCCAGAACTTGGGGTCCTGGAGCATCCGCACGAAGTTGTCCGCACCGGTGAACTGGCCGCCGCCCAGCGCGCTCGCGTCGGTGAACGCGAGCACGATCATGTTGATGAACGGGAAGATGACGAACAGGCCGCAGATGACCAGTCCTGGGGCCAGGAACAGCCACGGTGTGTACGGGCGATGGGTCATGGTTCCTACTTCAGGAGCCGGTTGCACTCGGTGACGGCGTCGTCCAGCGCCTGCTTCGGCGACTTCTTGCCGAGCATGGCGTCCGCGAGTTGCTGCAGGAGTGCCTCCCGCATCTGGTCGCTGAACTGGACGGGCGTGTAGTTCACCGCGGTCTTGAGCTGCTTGGCCGCGGCGACGCGCACCCGTGCCTCGTCGGTGCCGTCCTCGGTGGTGAAGTACGGGTCGTCGCCGCCCTTGGACGTGCTCGGGAAGATCGAGGCGAGCTTCGCGAACTTCACCTGGTTGTCGGCGTTGGTGACGAACCGCCCGAACGCCAGCGCGGTGGCCTGGTTCTTGCTGCTCGTCGGCACGCTCACGCCGTGCAGGAACATGTTGGCGCTGCCCGTGTTCGTGATGGGCGTGGTGATGCCGATATTGCCGTAGAGGCTCGGCGCGTCCGTCTTGAACTTGCCGAGGTCGTACGCGCTGCCGGGGTTCATCGCCGTCTGCTGCGCCATGAACTTCGCACCCGCGCCGGTGTAGTTCTGCGTGAGCGCCTCGGGAATGAGCGCGCCCGCGTCGTACATCCGCTTGTAGGTCTCGACGAACTCGACGCCCTTGGGCTCGTTGAAGGCGAACTTGTCGTCCTTGAAGAGGGTGACGCCGTACAGCCCGAAGTCGGCGATGCTCGGCGTCTGCCCGAGGATCGCGACCTTCTTCTCGGCGAGCTTGAGCGCCGTGGCCTCGAGCTCCTTGAAGTCCTTCGGTGGCTTATCGGGATCCAGGCCCGCCTGCTGGAACAGGGCCTTGTTGTAGAAGATCGGCCCGGTGTTGAGGTACCACGGGAACCCGTAGCAGCCGCCCTTGCCGGGGACCTCGAACGCTTGCCAGGCGTTCTCGAGGTACTCGGGCTTGGCGTCCTTGAGGCTCTCGTCGAGGTTCACGAGCTGCCCGGCCTTGGCGAGCGGGAAGCTCAGGTCCGGCGGCACGTTGATGACGTCGGGCAGACTCCCCGCACTGGCGTCCGCCATGACCTTCTGCAGGTACCCGTCCGCGGGCTGGTCGACCCACTTCACGGTGGTGCCCGCGTGCTGCTTCTGGAACGCGTCGATGACACCGTTGACGTAGTCGGTGTACTTGGGTTTGAGGGACCAGGTCTGGAACGTGATCTCGCCCGTGACCTGCCCGTTCGTGGCCGTGTTGGTGCTCGACGTGCCGGACAGACCGCATCCCGCCACGGGCACCGCCGCCAGGCCCGCGAGGAACGTGCGCCTCTTCATTGACACCCACCTCCTTGGTCGCGGACCCTAGCTAAACCGGTTTATCTCCGGCTAGCCTCCGAACGTCTTGTTGTCTCGTTCCGGACAGGGTGCGCGTGCTGTGAAGAGGCCGACCATCAAGGACATCGCCGCGGCGGCAGGCGTCTCCAAGGGCGCCGTGTCGCTGGCGCTGAACGGCCGCGCGGGCGTGTCGGAGTCGACCCGTGCCCGCGTGCTGGACGTCGCGTCCTCGCTGGGCTACCGGCCGTCCGTGACCGCGCGTGCGTTGTCGTCGGCGTCCGCTGATGCCGTCGGGCTGGTGCTGGTGCGGCCGCCTCGTGCTCTGGGGGACGAGGCCTTCTTCTTCCAGCTGATCGCCGGCATGCAGTCCGAGATGTCGTGCGCTTTGTTGTTGCAGGTGGTCGCTTCGCGGGAGGAAGAGATCGCTCTGTACCAGCGGTGGTGGGCTGAGCACCGGGTCGACGGGGTGTTCCTGGTCGACCTGCTGGTGTCCGATCCCCGGGTTTCGCTGATGCCGTCTTTGGGGTTGCCCGCCGTTGTTGTCGGCGGGTCCGGGCATCACGGGTCGCTGGCTTCAGTGTGGGCTGACGACTACGCGGCCATGACTTCGGTGGTGGAGTACCTGAAGTCGTTGGGGCATCGGCGGATTGCTCGGGTGGCCGGGTTGTCGTCGTTGCTGCACACGGTCCGGCGGGATGCCGCGTTCGCCTCGTCCGTTGTGGACGGTGTGGTGGTCGCCGGGGATTACACGGCCGAGTCCGGGGCTGCTGCCACTCGGGAGTTGTTGTCGTCTTCGGTGCCGCCTACCGCGATCGTGTACGACAACGACGTGATGGCGGTGGCCGGGGCGGAAGTCGCTGCCTCGCTGGGGGTTTCGGTGCCTTCGGAGTTGTCGATCGTGGCTTGGGACGATTCGGTGTTGAGCCAGCACGGGCGGTTGACGGCGTTGTCCCGGGACACGTTCGCGTTCGGGGCTCGGGCGGCTCGGGCGTTGATGTCGGTGATCGGTGGGGCGTTGCCCACGGATGTGCAGGACGTGCTGCCTGAGTTGGTGGTGCGGGGGAGTTCCGGGGTGGCGCCTCGGTGATGCGGTGGCTGGGCAGACCTGGACGGGCGTGGTCCGGGCATCGCCGCTGGCGCGTCGACAGGGATTGGGGCTTGACTTCGGGGCCCTTGCGAGGCGCTGGTCGGCCGGAAAGGGCCGGGCTGAAAAGCGCCCGGCCGAGCCACGAGTGGAAGCACCTCGCACCCAAAGTCAAGCCCCAATCCCACGCGTACGTGGGCACCTTGACACCGCACGTCACCACACCGGCTGATCAGTTCAGCCAAGACTGTCGGCTCGCCTTCGGCATTGCCGTTGGGTCTTGGGTGGCTACCGAGGTCTCGGCTGCCAACCCGGCTGCCCAGCGCGCGTCAACCCAGCGCTCGTCAACCCAGCGCTCGTCAACCCAGCGCTCGTCAACCCAGCGCTCAGCCGCTGCGCTCTGCTGTCTCGCACAGGTCGCCTCACCAGGCCACGTCGGTCGCCGCCTCGCCCCGGCTGCGTCAGGTCAGCGAGGCGACCTGGTCGCTCACCACCTGCGCCGCCGCCGACACCAGGGCCGTCACCGCCGGGTTCGTCGAGTTGTCCTGGCGCCACCCGAACTGCGTGTACACGCGGAACGTCGGGGACCAGGGCAAGCGGACCAACCTGCCGTCGGACAGTTCGGCGGACACGGTCACCTCCGGCATCAGGGCGATGCCCAGGCCTGAGGCCACTGCGCGCTTGGCGGCGTCCACCGAGTCCAGTTCCAGGACGGGGGCCCTCGTGTCGTCGTAGCCGAGGGAGTGCTCGAAGAGCTCGTGGTAGGACGCGCCGTTCTCGGCCCTGATCAGGGTGCTGCTCGTGAGGTCGTCCTCGGCCAGCGACTGGCGTTGGGTGAGCATGTGGTTCGGGCCCGCGACCATGACGAGGGGTTCGGGGCAGAGCACCGTGGTTTCCAGGCCCTCGCGGGGTTCGATGGCGCCGATGAAGAAGGCGCAGTCGAGTTGGCCGTCCCGGACCGAGTTCAGGTTGTTCAGGGCGTTGCGCGAGTGCAGCGAGAGTTGGACCGACGGGTAGCGCCAGCACATGTATTCGATGAGCGGTAGCAGACGGTAGTCGGTCAAACTCTGTGCGGAACCGATGACGAGTTTGCCGTGCGGCTCGCCGTTCATCGTGATGGCTTTTCGGGCCTTTTCGGTGAGGTTGATGATGTTTCGCGCGAACGGGAGTAGTTCCACGCCTGCGGAGGTCATCTGGATACCTCTGGGGAGGCGCCGGAAAAGGACGACCCCGAGGGCCTCCTCGAGCGCCTTGATGCGGGTGGTGATGGTCGGCTGCGAGCAGTTGAGCGTGGCAGCGGCCTTGGTGAAGCTCCCTGTCTGAACCACGGTCGTGAACGCGAGAAGCTGGCGTGTCTCCATCAGGCGGATCCTCGGGGTAAAACGGTGCGACGACTTTTTCTCGTTCGTTCCCGTGGTCCTGTTACGGATGGTGCGGGAGCAGTAACGCTACCTGTCCGCCCTGCGGCGCCGATTAGTGCTTATGGAGTCATCTTGATCGGTCTGGAATCGTGGTTGCGGCCAAAAGAGTGAAATTGGAACTGCCGCCTTCGACGGGCCGTAGTTGCCCGACTCTTTTCAGTTAAGTCGTTTGCTGAACGAACAAAAAACGCCGCCACCCGCGATGGGTGACGGCGTTGTGGAGCGGGTGTCAGCACGCCGCGGCGGCGGCCACGAGCACGGTGTACCTCTCGGTTGCCGCCTGGACGACCTCGATCTCGTAGCCGATCACGGCGGTGTTGGTGCGGCCGGCGTACTTCGCGAACTGCGGGTAGGCGGCGAGCTGGCTCACCGACGTGATCGGGGTCGCCCGCACCGTCGTCTGGATCCGCAGGCCGGAGGATATGGGGTCGTGCGCGCGCAGGACGCCGATCTGCCGGGTCCACGAGATGTCCTGCACCTTCTCGAGCTGCCGGTAGTCCTGGCGCACCCAGAGCTCGGGGCCGCCCGCGCCGCCGGTGAAGGCCGGGCCGCCAGCCAGACAGGCGGCGTTGAGGTTGCCCACCTTCAGCATCACGAACGGGACACCGCGCGGGTGCCGGTCGTTCACCGAGACGAAGCCGCCGACGGACGCCCCCGCCTCGGTCTGCGACTCCGAGGCCCGCGCGACGAACGGCTGCTCGGGCAGGCCCGGGCTGTAGGCCTCGTCGGACATCCGGATGTCCCAGCCGACGTGGGCGTCCGTGTAGCCGGACGCGAGGTGCGGCGCGGTGAGGTCGGCGTTCTCCGCCGTCAACGCCTCGGTCGTGGTGCCGTGGTCGGTGAGCGCGTACGCGACCGCGGTGGCCTGTGGAGTCTCGGCGGCGGACGCCGGGACGGTCGTGGCGAGCAGCGCGGCGGTCGTTGCGACGGCGGCGAGCAGGCGCGCGGAAGTTTTCGGCATGCGTGTCCCCCAGGATCACGGATGAAGCCCCCATAGCGGACCAGAAGGGCCGCTGGGCCCGAACGTAGCGGCCTGCGAGAGGCCCTGTCAGCGGCCAAAGCGGGGTGGCGGCGGTCACAGCGCGGGTCTCGCCTAGACTCGCTGGGAATCCGGGCGTCCCGAGTGGCGGTACCGGCTGTCTTGCACGTTCTTGTTCGTATCGAGGAGTCCACGTTGAAGAGCACCGTCGAGCACCTGAGCCCGACGAGGGTCCGGATCAACGTCGAGGTGCCGTTCGACGAGCTCAAGTCGAACTTCGACCAGGCGTACCGGAAGCTCGCGAAGCAGGTCCGCATCCCCGGTTTCCGCCCGGGCAAGGCCCCCGCCAAGGTTCTGGAGAACCGCATCGGCCGCGCCCCGGTGCTGGACGAGGTCATCCAGGAGGCCATCCCGGCCAAGTACCTGGAGGCCGTCAACGCCGGCGAGGTGCGCACGCTCGGCCGTCCGGACTTCGAGGTCACGAAGATCGAGGACGGTCAGACGCTCGAGTTCACCGCCGAGGTCGACGTCCGTCCCGAGATCACCGTGCCGGCGTTCGGCGAGCTCGCCGTGACCGTTGACGAGCAGGAGGTCACCGACGAGGACGTGACCACCCAGCTCGACGAGCTGCGCGCCCGCTTCGGCACGCTGACCGGCGTCACCCGCCCGGTCGAGACCGGTGACTTCGTCATCGTCGACCTGTCCGCCACCGTCGACGGCGAAGAGGTCGAGGAGGCGCGCACCAGCGGCCTGTCCTACGAGGTCGGCTCCGGCCAGCTCGTCGAGGGCATCGACGACGCGCTCGTCGGCGCGTCCGAGGGCGAGTCCAAGTCCTTCACCACGACGCTCGTCGCCGGTGAGCACGAGGGCCGCGAGGCCGAGGTCACCGTCGTGCTGAGCTCCGTCAAGGAGCGCCAGCTCCCCGAGCTCGACGACGAGTTCGCGCAGCTCGCCAGCGAGTTCGACACGCTGGAGGAGCTCAAGGCGGACCTGCAGACCCGCCTCGGCCGCGTCAAGAAGATGCAGCAGGGCGTCCAGGCCCGCGACAAGGTCCTCGAGGCGCTGCTGGAGACCACCGAGGTCCCGCTGCCCGAGGGCATCGTCCAGGGCGAGATCGACGCGCGGAAGCACGACGCCGTGCACGCCTTCGACCACGACGACGCGAAGTTCGCCGCGTGGCTGACCGAGCAGGGCCAGACGGAGGAGGAGTTCGACACCGAGCTCCGCACCGCCGCCGAGCAGGCCGTGAAGACGCAGCTCGTGCTCGACTCGATCGCCGACGCCGAGCAGGTCACGGTGTCCGACGGCGAGCTGACCGAGCGGATCATCTACCAGGCCCAGCGCTTCGGCATCAGCCCGGACGAGTACGTCAAGCGCGCGCAGCAGTCGGGCCAGCTCGGCGCGATCTTCGCCGACGTCCGCCGGGGCAAGGCGCTCGCGAGCGTCGTGCGCCAGGCTGAGGTGTCCGACAGCAGCGGTACCAAGCTCGACCTGGACGAGCTCTTCGGCGAGACCAAGTCCGAAGAGGACGCGGAGGGCTGAGTTGGTCGTCTGAAAGGGGCGAAGCCCCTTTCAGACGGGCGACTCAGCCGCCCTACCCGCGAGTGGGCGAGCTCGAGTAAATACAGCTGATAGCGAACGCGGGCGGTGTCGGGCATCTGACGCCGCCCGCCTTCGTTAAGGTCGATCGCAGAGAGTTTTTTGCTTCCAGATTCGTTCCACCTGGAGTAAGGCAGGCAGACGTGACGCAGCACTCCTTCCCGACCCCCGAGATGCGGTCGGCCACCGCCGGGATGAACCTCAACGACTCGGTGTACGAGCGGCTGCTCCGCGAGCGGATCATCGTCCTGGGATCGCAGGTCGAAGAGGGCATCGCCAACCAGATCACCGCTCAGCTGCTGCTTCTCGCCGCTGAGGACCCCGAGAAGGACATCACGCTCTACATCAACTCGCCGGGTGGTTCCGTCACGGCGGGCATGGCCATCTTCGACACGATGCAGCTGATTCAGCCGGACGTGGCCACCTACGCGATGGGCCTCGCGGCCTCGATGGGGCAGTTCCTGCTCTCCGCGGGTGCACCCGGCAAGCGCCACGCGCTCCCGCACGCGCGCATCCTCATGCACCAGCCGTCGGCCGGTGTCGGCGGTACGGCCGCGGACATCGCGATCCAGGCGGACATGCTGACGCGCACCAAGCTCGAGATGGCGGAGCTCATCGCCGAGCACACCGGTCAGACCGTGGAGACCATCACCCGCGACTCCGACCGCGACCGCTGGTTCACGGCGCAGGAAGCGCTTGAGTACGGCTTCGTCGACAAGGTCGTCACCCGCGCGCAGCCGGTCGGCTCGAGCAACTAGCAGCTGAGGAGAATCTCGAAGTGAGCCAGTTCCACGCCCCTCAGTCGCGGTACGTGCTGCCGTCGTTCGTCGAGCGCACCAGCTACGGCATGAAGGAGTCGAACCCGTACAACAAGCTGTTCGAGGAGCGCATCATCTTCCTCGGCGTGCAGGTTGACGACGCTTCGGCCAACGACGTCATGGCGCAGCTGCTGGTCCTCGAGTCCGAGGACCCGGACCGCGACATCCTGATGTACATCAACTCGCCGGGTGGCTCGTTCACCTCGCTGATGGCCATCTACGACACCATGCAGTTCGTGCGTCCGGACATCCAGACGTACTGCCTCGGCCAGGCCGCCTCGGCCGCCGCGGTGCTGCTGGCCGCCGGCACCCCCGGCAAGCGCCACGCGCTGCCCAACGCGCGAATCCTGATCCACCAGCCCTCCATGGAGGGCGCGTACGGTCAGGTGTCCGACCTGGAGATCCAGTCGAACGAGATCCAGCGCGTGCGCCGCCTGATGGAGACCACCCTGGCGCGGCACACGAACCGGACGGCGGAGGAGGTTCGCGAGAGCATCGAGCGCGACCGCATCCTCACGGCCGAAGAGGCCAGGGAGTACGGCATCGTCGACACGGTGCTGCCCTACCGCAAGCTTTCCGCCAAGTCCTGAGCGAGGTTCCCGAGCTCTGGGAAACCCCAGAGCTCGGGCACTGAGCACCCATCCGACACGCCGATGTGACGGTCAACAGGCCTGATCGGCGCGTCGAGGGGCCGCTGGTCCTCCCCGGAAACGGGGTCGGCCAGGTACCGTCAGGAGAACGGGCTCAGCACCCACAGCCAGTGGGACTGCCACAGCAAGTCAGCAGGCGCACTACAGCAGGTGTGCGCCGGAGGGGACATAGGTCAGCGGTCATGGCGCGTATCGGTGACGGCGGCGACTTGCTGAAGTGCTCTTTCTGCGGAAAGAGCCAAAAGCAGGTGAAGAAGCTCATCGCCGGCCCCGGCGTTTACATCTGCGATGAGTGCATCGATCTCTGCAACGAGATCATCGAGGAGGAGCTGGCGGAAGCCGGCGACGTGAAGCTCGACGAGCTGCCGAAGCCCGCCGAGATCCACGAGTTCCTCGACCAGTACGTCATCGGCCAGAGTGATGCCAAGCGCACCCTCTCCGTCGCCGTCTACAACCACTACAAGCGCATCCAAGCGGGCGACCGCGGGCGCGAGGGTCGTGACGACGGCGTCGAGCTGGCGAAGTCGAACATCCTGATGCTCGGCCCGACGGGGTGCGGCAAGACCTACCTCGCGCAGACACTCGCGAAGATGCTGAACGTCCCGTTCGCCATCGCCGATGCGACGGCGCTGACGGAGGCCGGGTACGTGGGCGAGGACGTCGAGAACATCCTCCTGAAGCTCATCCAGGCCGCCGACTACGACGTGAAGCGCGCCGAGACGGGCATCATCTACATCGACGAGGTCGACAAGATCGCTCGAAAGAGTGAAAACCCGTCGATCACGCGCGACGTCTCCGGCGAGGGCGTGCAGCAGGCGCTCCTGAAGATCCTGGAAGGCACCACCGCCTCGGTGCCCCCGCAGGGCGGCCGCAAGCACCCGCACCAGGAGTTCATCCAGATCGACACGACGAACGTCCTGTTCATCGTGGCAGGAGCCTTCGCGGGCCTGGAGAAGATCATCCAGGACCGAGTGGGCAAGCGAGGCCTGGGCTTCGGCGCCGAGGTCCGCTCCAAGGCGGAAACGGACGCGGCGGACTACTTCGCCGACTCCATGCCGGAGGACCTGATCAAGTTCGGCCTGATCCCCGAGTTCATCGGGCGTCTGCCGATGGTCGCCTCCGTCACGAACCTCGACAAGCCGTCCTTGGTGATGATCCTCACCGAGCCGAAGAACGCCCTGGTGAAGCAGTACCAGAAGCTCTTCGAGATGGACGGCGTAGAACTCGAGTTCACCAAGACCGCCCTGGAAGCAGTGGCCGACCAGGCAATCCTGCGAGGCACAGGAGCCCGAGGCCTGCGCGCGATCATGGAAGAGGTCCTGCTCCCGGTGATGTACGACATCCCGAGCCGCACGGACGTCGCCAAGGTGGTCATCACCGAACAAACGGTGAAGGAAAACGTGAACCCGACCATCGTGGCCCGGCAGCCCTCGCGCCGCGAGCGCCGCGAGAAGTCGGCCTAGGTAGGGCTCAACAGCACAGCCAAAGGGGCGCCGGTGGATCTCCACCGGCGCCCCTTTGTCATGCCTGGGGGACGGCCGGGGTCGCCCACTTCGGACAGATGAGGGGCGAAGAGGGAGAAGACGGGAAACAGGGGGCAGACACGGCTCAGGGAAGCAGAGGGCAGGCGGCTGGGGAAAGTAGGGCAGGGGTGGGAAGGGCGGCGGGAAGGCTGAGTGGCCGAGTCGGGGGATGGCGGCGCCCTCAACCGCAATCGTCAACGCAGGCCGACCACGCACGCAAGCCTGGCGCGCGGTGCCAACCGGCAGCCACCAACACAACCCCAACCACCTACGAATCCTGGCGTGGCGATGCGAAGCGAGCCCGAACGGGCTGCTACCCCATCGGGAACCGGTTCCGTCGTTCTTGGCGATTGGGGCTTGACCTTGAGGGGCGGGATGCCAACCTGTCTCGGTCCGGCCGGGGCGCTTTCACCCCGGCTTTGAGGCCGCGAACGCATCCCGCCAGAGGCTCAAGGTCAAGCCCCAATCGCAACCCACTTCATTCGTCACGACCTACGCGAGCACCCTCGCAACCGCAGCCCAACCAACAAACGCAACCAACCCCGCTGGAACGCGGCCGGAACCCCGAAAACCCACCCCGCGACTACGCTGACAACCATGACGCTGCCCCACGTCCTCCTGCTCCACGGCTACACCGGCTCAGGCCCAGGCCACTGGCAGCGCTGGCTAGCCCAAACCGTGAGCGAACACGGCGGCCTAGCCGACATGCCCCACTTCAGCAGCCCAGAAGCCCCAGACCGGGACACCTGGCTGACCGAACTGGACACCCATCTCGAAGCCCTCCCAACAGACCGGGAACGCGTAGTAGTAGCCCACTCCCTGGGCTGCTACCTCTGGCTGCACCACGCGGCCCGCCACACCATCGCCCACGTAGACCGAGTCCTCCTGGTGGCCCCGCCCCAACTGGACCACCCGGAACCGGCGATCAAGTCCTTCTTCCCGGCCCCACTGGACCCGGCCAACCTTCGCCGAGCCGCCACCGAAACAAGGCTGATCGCGGGCGAAGGCGACCCGCACTGCTCCATGACCGAGGCCAAGCAGTTGGCGGAAGCACTGAGGATCGAACTGGACGTGCTCCCGAACGCCGGCCACATCAACATCGACGCGGGCTACGGCGAATGGCCCGCGGTGCTCAAGTGGGTGCGCTCGAGGACGGTGCCACTCTCACCTCGCTAGTCGAAACATCCTGGGGGATGCATGACCAACGAACTGCCAGACCTGGACGCCCTGATCACCCAGCACAACATCGTCGGCGCCCAGGTAGCCGTCCTGCACAACGGCGAAGTCACACAAACCGCCGCTGGCGTCCTGAACAACGTCACCAACGAAGAGGTGACCACCGAATCGGCCTTCCAGATCGGGTCGATCACCAAGATCTGGACCGCCACCCTGGTGGTGCAACTGGTCAACGAGGGCCTGCTCGACCTCGACCAGCCGGTGCGAAACGTGCTGCCGAACTTCAAGCTCGCCAACGAGAACGTTGCCAGGACGATCACGCCGAGGCACCTGCTCACCCACACCGGCGGCTTCGACGGCGATCTCTGGTTCGACACCGGCAACGGCGACGACAAGGTCGAGAAGTACGTCGACCTGATGGCGGACGCACGCCAGGTGGTGGAGCCGGGTGAGCTCTACACGTACTGCAACAGCGGGTTCGTAGTGCTCGGCAGAATCGTAGAAGTCCTGCGCGGCAAGCCCTTCCACGAAGTCGTCCGCGAACGCATCGCCGACGAACGAGACCTCAAAACCGTGGCCACGACCTTCGCCGAGTACGAGAACCAGAAGATCGCCACAGGCCACATCGGCAAGGAACGCACTCCGGCCGACAAGTACCTGACCGAGGCCGCCGCACCGGCCGGCACCGCGCTGGCGATGTGCGCACGCGACCTGGTCGAGTTCGCCGGACTGCACATCGAGTCGGACGAATTCGCGGCCATGCAAGAGGTTCAGCTGACGCTGCCGAACTTCGGGTCGGGTGGCAAGCAGGGCCTCGGCTGGGTCGTCCAGACCTACGCCGACGGCAGGAAGGGCCTGGCGCACACGGGATCGACGCTGGGCTTCGAGGCGTCGCTGCGGGTGATCCCCGAAGCCGGACTCGCCATCGCGGTCCTCACCAACGGCGGGGAGAGCCTGCCGCTGGTGCGCGCCGTGCACGAGAAGGTGCTGGGCGACAAGGTCGGCATCAAGCCGAATCCCCTGCCCACGCCGCCGCTCGTGCCGGTGCCGGTCGACGTCGAGAAGGTGGTCGGGGTCTACCGGTCGGCCGGACTGGAGGCGCACGTGACCGAGGGCGACGGCGGCACGGTGCGGCTCAGGTTCGTGCCCCTCGACGACATCTGGAAGACGCTGGTCGACGACGACGAGCACGAGTACACCGGGCTGCGCGACGACGCTCTCATCGCCGTGCAAGAAGAAGACGGCTACCACCCGGTACTCGTCCTTTGTGGACGCGACGAGCAGAACCGCACGAAATACCTGCACTGGGGCAGGGCGGCCGCCAGGGTCTAGACGGCGCGCTTCGCGTACTTCGCGAGGAACTGGACGACGTCGGGCGTCACCTTCCGGTACAGCCCGTCGTCGTGCCCGCCGCCCTTCACGGTGCCCACCAACGGTCGTGCGTCGCGGATGAAGCGGCGGGTGCCCTCGATGAACTTGTCGCGGTCGCCGATCCACACGCCGACCGCGGTGGAGCCGGTGGCCTTGAGGTGGCGCAACGGGTCGAGCGACGCCCACTCGCCCTCGTTCTTGAACGCGCGGCGCTTCGCCATCTCCGGCCACGTCGTGATCAGGCCGGGGGAGATGGCCGCGGCGGCCGCGATCGGGTCGCCTCGTTCGGCACGGCGGCGCGCGTAGAGCAACGAGCCGAAGCCCCCCATCGACGTACCGGTCACCGCGAACGGTTCGCCGTAGCCGCGTTCTTTGAGCCAGCGGGGGATCTCGTCGAGGAGCATGGCCATCGGGTCGTCGCCGGGGACGTTCTCGTGCCAGTAGTTGTTGCCGCCGTCGACCGCGATGAAGCCGAACGCGGGCACCGAACCCTTGGCGACGGCGGTGGCCAGCACCGAGGGAAGCTCACCGACGGCGGCGTGACGGGCGTCACCGTTCAGGCCGTGCAGCAGGATCGACATCGGCAGGCCGCGCGGGTTGACGCCGGACGGCAGGTAGAAGGCGAGGGTGACCTCGCGGTGGCGGGCGGCCGAGTACACGCGCTCGAAGCGGATCAACGGCTTCGCGGCGGCAGGAGCAGGAGCACGCACCTTGTCCGCCGTCGCGATCTGCTGCTCGACGACACCCGTGGACGACGACGACACGTACGTCGCGACGCCGGTGGCTGTCGCGATGACCACGCCGATCGCCGCGAGGAGGGTGCGGCGGCTGTACCTCGGTTCCCCCATGCTCACCTCATCGCGTGGGCACCGTTCCTCGTTTCCTTCTCAGAGGACGGAACGCACGCGTAACGAGGACAGTTCCTCACCCGAATAGCCCAGCCACGTCAGCACGCGCTCATTGTGCTCGCCGAGCCCGGGCACCGCACCCGCTGACCACTCGAACCCGGCCACCGGCGGCGCCAGCATCCGGGCCGTTCCGCCGGGAACCTGCACGTCAACCCATGTGTCGAGCTGCGGGTGCGACGGCAGGTCGGTGATCGGCCGGGTCAGCGCGCACGGCACGTCGGCCTCGTCCAACGTGACGAGCAACTCAGCCGCGGTGAGGCCCGAAAAGGCCTGTTCGAGCAGCTTCTGCAGCTCGATCCGGTGCTCCACGCGGGACGCCACTGTGGCGAACCTCTCCTCCGCACCCAGTCCGACGAGCCCGCACAGCCGCTGCCACTGCCCGTCGTTCTGCACGGCCAGGTGCACCGAGCCGTCCGCGCAGGCCACCGGCCCGTACGGCGCGATGCTCGGGTGGTGCGCGCCCGAACGGGGAGCCGCCGCACCGGTGCCGGCGGCGTAGAGCATCGGCTGGTGCATCCACTCGGCCATCGCTGCGAAGAGTGACAACCGCAGCCGGGCGCCTTCACCCGTCCGGCCTCGGTGCAGCAACGCCGCCAGCACCGCCGACTGGAGCTGCACGCCCGCCGCGATGTCCGCGACCGAGATGCCGGCGCGCGCCATCACGTCGCCCTCGCCGGTCAGCGACACCAGCCCCGCCTCGGACTGCACCAGCGCGTCGAACGCCTTGCGGTCCGCGTAGGGCCCGTTCCAGCCGTAGCCGGACAGCTCACCGACGATCAACGACGACGACAGCTCCAACGCCAAACGTGCCCAAACACGCGGCGAAAGGTTGCACAGCAGGACATCCGCCCGCGCCACGAGTCGTTCGAGCACCTCGCGGCCGTCGGGATGGGTGATGTCCAGCGACACCGACTCCTTGCCGACGTTCGTCCACGCGAAGTACGACGACACCTCGCCGCACGCGGAGTCGTAGTGGCGGGCGAAGTCGCCCACGCCGGGTCGTTCGATCTTGATGACCCGCGCGCCCAGATCGGCCAGCAACCGCGTCGCGTACGGCACGGCGACGGCCTGCTCCAGGCTCACCACCACGACCCCGTCAAGCGGTCTCAACCACGCGCTCCCCACCGGTGTAGACGTTCATCGAGTCGCCGCGCAGGAACCCGACGAGCGTCATACCCTGCTCCTCGGCGAGTTCGACGGCGAGCGACGACGGTGCCGACACCGCCGCGAGGACCGGGATCCCGGACATCGCGGCCTTCTGCACCAGCTCGAACGACGCTCGCCCGGACACCATCAGCACCGCGCCGCGCAACGGCACCAGGTTCTGCAGCACCGCCCAGCCCAGCACCTTGTCGACCGCGTTGTGCCGGCCGACGTCCTCGCGCACGACCAGCAGCTCGCCGTCCACGAACAACCCCGCGGCGTGCAGCCCGCCGGTGCTCTCGAAGACCTTCTGCCGTTCCCGCAACGCGTCCGGGAACCCGGTCAACGCCTCGGGCGTGACCCTGACCTCGTCGAACGCGGGCGAGTAGCGGGTCTTGAGCTTGACCGCGTCCAGCGCGCCCTTGCCGCACACCCCGCACGACGACGTGGTGTAGAAGTTCCGCTCCACCCCGGTGTCCGGCGGCGGCACGCCCTCGGCCAGCGCGACGTCCAGCACGTTGTAGGTGTTCAGCCCGTCCGGCCCGGTGCCCTCGCAGAACCGGGCGATCGAGATGTCGGCGGACGACCCGATGACACCCTCGCTGAGCAGGAAGCCGTGCGCGAGCTCGACGTCGTGGCCGGGCGTGCGCATCGTGACCGCCAGCGCCTTGCCGTTGACCCGCAGTTCCAGGGGCTCCTCGGCGGCGAGCGCGTCGACTCTGCGGCGACGACCGCTCGACGACACCCGTTCGACCGCTCGGCGCACCGTCACTCGGCCCATGTGCACATCTCCTTCGGACCGCTATGTTCCCCACCGACCAGGCTACGTGGGAGGGATCTCGGGGCATGGACGACGTCGTGATCGTGGGAGGCGGCCACAACGGGCTGGTGGCGGCCGCGTACCTCGCCAAGGCGGGGAAGTCGGTCAGGGTGCTGGAGAAGCTGCCGCACGTCGGCGGGGCCGCGGTGAGCGCCTCACCGTGGGAGGGCGTCGACGCCCGCCTCTCGCGCTTCTCGTACCTCGTCTCGCTGCTGCCGGACCGGATCGTGGCGGACCTGGGGCTGAACCTGGCGCTGAAGTCTCGTTCGGCCTCGTCCTACACGCCGAACGGCAAGGGCGGGCTGCTGGTCGAACGCACCCCCGGCGCGGCGACCGAGCAGTCGTTCGAGGCCGTGTGCGGGTCGCTCGACGACTGGCAGCGGTGGCAGCGCTGGTACGCCGACCTGGAGCAGATGGCCGCCGCGCTGGCCCCGACCCTGCTGGAACCGTTGGTGTCGCGGGAACATCTGCGCGTGCACGTCGACGCGGTGACCCGCGGCCGGGTCTGGGACCAGGTCTTCGAACGGCCGATCGGCGCCACCCTGCAGGAGCTCTTCGACAACAACCTGGTGCGCGGCGTCGTCGCCACCGACGCGTTGATCGGCACGCACTCGTCGCTGCACTCGTTGCGCGCCAACAAGTGCTTCCTCTACCACGTGATCGGCAACGGCACCGGCGAGTGGAAGGTCCCGGTCGGCGGCATGGGCGGGGTGACCGCCGAACTGGAACGGGTCGCGCGTGAGGCCGGGGCGCAGATCGTCACCGGCGCCGAGGTGACCGCGATCGAGTCGGACGGCAAGACCGCGTCCGTGACGTACGGGGACACCACCGTCGAGGCCCGGTTCGTGCTCTCGAACGTGGCGCCTTCGGTGCTGGGACGCTTGCAGGGCAAGGAAGTCCACGACGCGCCCGGCTGCCAGTTGAAGATCAACATGCTGCTCCGGAAGCTGCCCGAGCTGAAGTCCGGCGTGGACGCGCGGATCGCGTTCGCCGGCACGTTCCACCTCGACGAGTCCTACGACCAGCTGGAGACCGCGTACCTGGAGAGCGTCGCCGGGCAGGTGCCGTCGGTGCTGCCGGGGGAGATGTACTGCCACTCGCTGACCGACCCGTCGATCCTCGGGCCGTCGTTGCAGGGGCACGAGACGCTCACGCTGTTCGGCCTGCACCTGCCCGCGTCGTTGTTCGAGGGCCGCAACGCCGAACTGCGCGACGAACTGGTGGGCCGCTACCTCGACCAGCTCAACGCCCACCTCGTCGAGCCGATCCAGGACTGCCTCGCGGTGGACGCCGCGGGCAACCCGTGCATCGAGGCCCGCACCCCGCTCGACCTGGAGGAAGAGCTCGGCCTGCCGGGCGGCAACATCTTCCACGGCGAGCTCGACTGGCCGTTCGCCGAGACCGACGAGCAGGTCGGTCAGTGGGGCGTCGAGACCGAGGTGGACAACGTCTTCGTCTGCGGCGCTGGCTCCCGGCGCGGCGGCGGGGTCAGCGGCATCGGCGGCCACAACGCCGCGAGGGCCGTCCTCGAGCGCAGTTGAGACATTTTTGATGACACCTCCCGTCATCTCTGGTTACGCTCTGCGGCGTGGGGGACTTCTACGGGATCGCGGAGATCGCCGACGCCATGGGGCTCAGTCGGCAACTCGTCGCCGTGTGGCGCAAGAGACGCTCGCACGGCATCCCCGAGCCGGACGCGGAACTCGCGTCCGGCCCGATCTGGCGCCGCGAGACCGTCGAGCCGTGGATCGAACGCACGCGCGGCCGCCTGGGCCTCGCGGGCACGCGCGAGTCCGCGAGCCGGAGCCTGAGGCTGCGCACGTGTCGTCGGGTGCTGCGGCTGGCGGCGTTGATGCTGGAGGAGCCGCAACGGCCGCGCGTGCTCAACGAAGCCGCTGATCAGTTGCGTGACCTGATCCACGAGGTCGACCAGTCCGCGGACGACGTCGTCGGGGCGTTGCTGCGCGAACTCATCGAACCCGTGCGCGACCCGGACGTGCCCGCCGAGCTGCTGCGGGTGCCGGTGATCGAGTCGTTGCCTCTGGTCACGGCCGTCGCCCGGAACTCGCCGGACTGGTGAGCCGCTAACTCAAGACTTCTATATCAAGGAACCTTGCTAAGGGTTCCTTGATACGCGTACCGTGGTGGCATGACGGACGCTCCGATCACCGACCCCAAAGCGCTGCGGGCGCTCTCGCACCCGTTCCGGTGGAAGCTGCTCCAACTGCTCACTGAGGAGGGGCCGCAGACGGCGACCCAGTGCTCCGCGGCGTTGGGGGAGAGCGTCGCGAGCTGCTCGTACCACCTGAACATGCTGTCCAAGTACGGCTTCGTCGCCGAGGTCGAGGGGCCCGGCCGGCAGAAGCCCTGGAAGATCGTCCCGAAGCGCCAGTCCATCTCGTCGGAGGGGCTGGAGGGCGAGGCGGCCATGGCGGCTGAGGCCGCGTCGATGGCCTACCTGGATCAGGAGTTCGAGCGCATGCGGGCGCGGCTGCGCCAGTACGACCTCTTGCCGGAGGACTGGCGTCAGGTGGTCGGCACCGAGGGCACGGTCAAGTTCGTCACCGCCGAGGAAGCCCTCGCGCTCGTCGAGGAACTGCGGACGCTCTTCGACAAGTACGACGAGCGCCGCCTGAACCCCGAACTGCGGCCGGAAGGCGCGCGAGCCGTCCGGTTCTTCCTGAGTCACACCGTCGCACCCGACTGACGAATCCCATCGAAGGAGATCCGCTGTGCTGTCACACGATCAAGCGTTTGCTATCGCGAAGTACCGTCAGCAGGACTTCGAGACCGACGCGGCCGCGCGCCGGCTCGTGCGGAAGTCCGAGGAGAAGATCGCGCCGAAACCCGAACGACGCCTGTTAGGGCTGTTCGTCCGGGTCCGGCACGCTTGAAGAGGTCAGGCCGCGGCCTCGAGCCGCACGATGACCGACTTGGAGGTCGGCGTACCCGAGATGTCCGCCTTGGAGTCCAGCGGCACCAACGGGTTCGCCTCCGGGAAGTACGTCGCCACGCACCCGCGAGCGGTGGAGTAGGAGACGATCCGGAACGACTCGGCGCGGCGTTCGACGACGCCCGTCGGGTCGTCCTTCCACTCCGAGATGATGTTGACCATCTGCCCGTCGGAGAACCCCAGCTCCGCGATGTCGTCGGGGTTCACGAACACCACCCGGCGGCCGTCCTTCACGCCGCGGTAGCGGTCGTCCAGGCCGTAGATCGTGGTGTTGTACTGGTCGTGGCTGCGCAGGGTCTGCATGATCAGGCGGCCTTCGGGGATCTCGATGACCGTCATCTCGTTCGCCGTGAAGTTCGCCTTGCCGGTCGTCGTCGCGAACTCCTGCGAGTCGCGCGGCGGGTGCGGCAGCACGAATCCGTCGGGCTGGCGGACGCGCGTGTTGTAGTCGGTGCAGCCGGGCACGACGCCGGCGATGTGCTCGCGGATGACGTCGTAGTCCTTCTCGAACGTCTCCCACGCCACCGGGTGCGACTTGCCGAGCGTCTTGCGCGCGAGCCGGCAGACGATCGAGACCTCGGACAGCAGCTGGTCCGACGCGGGCTTGAGGCGGCCCCGCGAGCGGTGCACGACCGACATCGAGTCCTCGACCGTGACGAACTGCTCGCCCGAGTGCTGCACGTCGCTTTCCGTGCGTCCCAAGGCAGGCAGGATGAGCGCCGTCTTGCCGTGGATCACGTGTGAGCGGTTGAGCTTCGTGGAGACGTGCACGGTCAACGAGCACTGCTCCAGCGCCTTCTCGGTCACCGGGGTGTCCGGGGTGGCGCTGACGAAGTTGCCGCCCATCGCGATGAACACCTTGCCGCGGCCGTGCCGCATGGCGTTGATGGCATCCACGGTGTCGTAGCCGTGCTTGCGCGGCACGGAGATGCCGAACTCGTTCTCCAGCGCCAGCATGAACTTCTCGGGCATCTTCTCGTAGATGCCCATCGTGCGGTCGCCCTGCACGTTGGAGTGGCCGCGCACCGGGCACAGGCCTGCGCCCGGCTTGCCGATCATGCCGCGCAGGAACATGACGTTCGTGATCTCGCGGATCGTCGGCACGCTGTGCTTGTGCTGCGTGAGTCCCATGGCCCAGCAGGCGATGGTGGCCTTCGAGTCGACGAACATGCCGGCGACCTTGGTGATCTGCTCGCGGGTCAGGCCGGTCGCGGTGAGCACGCCGTCCCAGTCGAGTTCGCGCAGGCTCTCCGCGTACTCCTCGAAGCCGTGCGTCTTGGCCTCGATGAACGTCTTGTCGAGCTTGTCCCACTGGAGCAGCAGGTGACCGATGGCCTGGAACAGGGCCTGGTCGCCGCCGACCTTGATCTGCACGAACTCGTCGGACAGCGCGGTGCCCTTGCCGACGACGCCCGCGACGTTCTGCGGGTTCTTGAACCGCATCAGGCCCGCTTCCGGCAGCGGGTTGATCGCGATGATCTTCGCGCCGTTCTTCTTCGCGTCCTCGAGCGCGCTGAGCATGCGCGGGTGGTTCGTGCCGGGGTTCTGGCCGATCACCACGATGAGGTCGGCGAGGTCGAAGTCCTTGATCGACACCGAGCCCTTGCCGATGCCGATGGTCTCGTTCAGCGCCGAGCCGGACGACTCGTGGCACATGTTCGAGCAGTCGGGGAGGTTGTTGGTGCCGAACGAGCGGACCAGCAGCTGGTAGAGGAACGCGGCCTCGTTGCTGGTGCGGCCCGAGGTGTAGAAGATCGCCTCGTCGGGGGATGACAACGCTGTCAGCTCGTCGGCGATGAGCGTGAACGCGGCGTCCCAGCTGATCGGTGTGTAATGCGTCGCACCGGGCCGCAGCACCATGGGTTCGGTGAGCCGGCCCTGCTGTCCGAGCCAGTAGTCCGTCTTCGTCTGCATGCTCTCGACGGAGTGCTCGGCGAAGAACTCGGGCCCGATTCGTCGTTTGGTGGCTTCCTCCGCGACGGCCTTCGCGCCGTTCTCGCAGAACTCCGCCATCTTGCGGTGACCCTGGGGTTCGGGCCACGCGCAACCGGGGCAGTCGAAACCTTCACGCTGGTTGAGCAGTCGCAACGTCTTTACCGTGCGCCCGACACCCATCTGCTCGACCGCGCGGTCGAGCGACACGAGCACGCCGGGAATACCCGCGGCCCAGGTCTTGGGGGTGCTGACTTCGAGCGCGGACTCGTCGACGTCGTGCTGCGGGGGCTTGCTGCTCATGTGTTCATTCAACGCCGATCGACGTCGGCGCCGCCAGCGCCCCCGAAGAACGCGGCGGCGCCGTCGACACGGGCCCCAAGGGGTGTGAACGGTCCGTGACGGCCAATTGTGATCGCCGTCACTCGCGTCCGGCACCTCTGAAAGGGTGATCAAGCACAGGTGTCCGGATCCGGCAGCGGCCCGTCGGCCGAGAAGTAGCGGCGGTCGTCGCCCGCCACGCCCGCGCCGGGCCGCGCCGGTTCGGTGAACTGCGGCGCCAGGAAGCCCTCGCGGGCCGCGCCGCACGCGACCGAGTACTGGAACCCCCTGGCCTCTGCGGGCCAGACGCCGTCCGGTGTGACGGCGTACGACACCTGGTTCCGGCTCGCCACGACCATCTCGCGCTGGTGCCGCAGCTTCGACGGGTCCGGCGGTGCGAAGGCGTAGGCGAACACGTAGTCGGTGAGCACGAGCGGGTGGCCGTTGTGCTCGCTCAGCGTCATCCGGCCGCTGGTCTTGACGCCGAGCAGTCGCACGCCCGATCTGATCCGCGTGGTCCAGCCGGGGAGGTTGTTCGCGACCTCGTCGCGGACCTGCGGGGCGAGCATCTCCAGGAACGGCTCCGGGTTGTGCCGTTCGATCATCTCGGGGTCGGTCCTGGACGCGATGAGCGCCGTGCGGACCTGGGCGAACACCGGGCGGTCGTCCGGCACGACGATGCCGTCGGCGCCGTCGGGCCACTGCTCGGCGGGCGTGCCGGCGAACGGGACCGCGAGGTTGATCGCGGGAGGTTCGCGCCACGAGGGGTGGAGGGCGACGAGCACTGCGACGATGACGACCAGACTGAGGGCGGACACCGTCTTGTTGTTCACGCAGAACAGCACGTTCGCAGGGCTGCCGGGGTTGCCCGCGCCGTCAGTGGTGCGGCACGCCCCGTCGGCGGTGGAATTCACGCTCAGCAGGACGCCTCGCGGTGCCGCCCCCACGCCCACAGCCAACCAGGATGAGGACGTGGGGGCGGCACCACGATGCGCCCGTCTGACCGCGAATTCCACCGGCAACGTGGCGTGCCGCACCACTAGCAGGTATCTCGTTTCAAGTCGAGACCCCGGCCTCCGTAGACTTCTCGGCTGTGACTGAACTCGACACCGCAACCCAGCGTCCTGACCTCCCCGCCGCGTGGACTCCGGCGGAGGTAGAGGCGGAGCTGTACCAGCGGTGGGTCGACCGGCGGTACTTCGAGGCGGACGTCAAGAGCGACAAGCCGCCGTTCACGATCGTGCTGCCCCCGCCCAACGTCACCGGCTCGCTGCACATGGGCCACGCCATGAACCACAGCGTGATGGACGCCCTGTCGCGCCGCCGCCGCATGCAGGGCTACGAGGTCCTGTGGCTGCCGGGCATGGACCACGCGGGCATCGCCACCCAGAACGCCGTCGAGCGCGACCTCGCGAAGCAGGGCCTGTCGCGGCAGGACCTCGGGCGCGAGAAGTTCGTCGAGCGCGTCTGGGAGTGGAAAGAGGAGTACGGCGGCAAGATCCTCGACCAGATGAAGCGGCTCGGCGACGGCATCGACTGGTCGCGCGAGCGCTTCACCATGGACGAGGGCCTCTCGCGCGCCGTCCAGACGATCTTCAAGAAGATGTACGACGACGGCCTGATCTACCAGGCCGAGCGGATCATCAACTGGTGCCCGCGCTGCCAGACCGCGTTGTCCGACATCGAGGTCGACCACAGCGAGGACGAGGGCGAGCTCGTCTCGATCCGCTACGGCGACGGGGACGCGTCCATCGTCGTCGCGACCACGCGCGCCGAGACGATGCTGGGTGACACCGCGGTCGCCGTCCACCCGGACGACGAGCGCTACCAGCACCTCATCGGCACCGAGGTCGAGCTGCCGCTGACCGGCCGCCGCATCCCGATCGTCGCCGACGCGCACGTCGACCCGAAGTTCGGCACCGGCGCCGTGAAGGTCACGCCCGCGCACGACCCGAACGACTTCGAGATCGGCCAGCGCCACAACCTGCCGAACCTCACGATCATGGACGGCCGCGCGACCATCACCGCGAACGGCCCGTTCCTCGGCCTCGACCGCCTCGAGGCGCGCCCGGCGATCGTCGCCGCGTTGCGCGCGGAGGGCCGGATCGTCGCGGAGAAGCGGCCGTACGTCCACTCCGTCGGGCACTGCTCGCGCTGCAACACCGTCGTCGAGCCGCGCCTGTCGCTGCAGTGGTGGGTGAAGGTCGAGAACATCGCCGCGGCCGCGTCCGCCGCCGTCCGCGACGGCCGCACCAAGATCCACCCGGCCGAGCTGAACAAGCGGTACTTCGACTGGACCGACAACCTGCACGACTGGTGCATCTCGCGCCAGCTGTGGTGGGGCCACCGGATTCCGGTCTACTACGGCCCGAACGGCGAGGTCGTCTGCGTCGGACCGGACGACGAGGTGCCCACCGGTGAGGGCTGGCGTCAGGACGAGGACGTCCTCGACACCTGGTTCTCGTCCGGTCTGTGGCCGTTCTCGACGCTGGGCTGGCCGGAGTCCACTGAGGACCTTCGCAAGTTCTATCCGACGTCTGTTCTCTCGACCGGCTACGACATCCTGTTCTTCTGGGTCGTCCGGATGATGATGTTCGGTCTGTACGCGATGGACGAGGTCCAGCCGTTCGACCACGTCTTCCTGCACGGTCTGATCCGCGACCAGTACGGCAAGAAGATGTCGAAGTCCAAGGGCAACGGCATCGACCCGCTCGACTGGATGGAGCGCTACGGCGCCGACGCCACGCGCTTCACGTTGCTGCGCGGCACGAACCCAGGTTCGGACATGGCCGTCGCCGAGGAGTGGGCGGCCGGTTCCCGCAACTTCACCACGAAGCTGTGGAACGCGTCGCGGTTCGCGCTGGCCAACGGCGCGACGGTGGCTCGCCCGCTGCCTGCGCGCGACGAGCTGACGGCGGCCGACCGCTGGATCCTGGACGAGCTCGACGCGCTGGTGTCCTCTGTGGACACCAACTTCGAGGCGTTCCAGTTCTCCCGTGCCTGCGAAGCGCTCTACAGCTTCACGTGGGACGAGTTCTGCGACTGGTACCTGGAGATCGCGAAGGTCCAGATCGCGGACGGCCGCGCCGAGGCCACGCAGGCCGTGCTGGGCCACGTCCTCGACGTCCTGCTGCGCCTGCTGCACCCGTCGATCCCGTTCATCACCGAGACGCTGTGGACGGCGCTGACCGGTGGCGAGTCGCTCGTCGTCGCCGAATGGCCGTCGCCGTCCGGTGCTGAGCGTGATCTTGAGGCCAAGGCCGAGATCGAGGGCTTGAAGAAGCTCGCGACCGAGATCCGCCGGTTCCGTTCCGAGCAGGGCCTCAAGCCGGGCCAGAAGGTCGCGGGCAAGGTCCGCGGCGCGTGCTGCGTCGGGCTGCTCGACCAGGTTCCGTCGGTGCGGGCGATGACCCGCCTGACCGAGCCGGGCGAGGAGTTCACCGTCTCCGCGACGCTCGAGGTCGGCCTGCCCAAGGGTGCCGTGAAGGTCGAGCTGGACCTGTCCGGCGCGATCGACGTGGCGGCCGAGCGCAAGCGCCTCGCGAAGGACCTCGCGGTGGCGCAGAAGGAGCTCGACGGCACGACGAAGAAGCTGGGCAACGAGGCGTTCCTCGCCAAGGCGCCCGCCGACGTCCGCACGGGCATCGAGGCTCGCAAGGCCGCCGCCGAGTCCGACATCGCCCGCATCAACGAGCGCCTGGCCGCGCTCCCGGAGGCGTAAACACCGTGGAGAACAACCTCGACGAGTTCCTCGACGTCGAGAACGAGCTCAACCAGCGATGGCCCGAGACGAAGCTCGAGCCGTCGCTGGAGCGGATCAAGGCGCTCGCCCACGTGCTGGGCGACCCGCAGACGTCGTACCCGGTCGTGCAGCTGACGGGCACGAACGGCAAGACGTCGACGTCGCGCATGGTCGATGCGCTCTTCACGCGCATCGGCCTGCGCACGGGCCGGTTCACGAGCCCGCACCTCCAGCTCGCGACCGAACGCATCAGCCTCGACAACCAGCCCATCAGCCCGGAGCGCTACGTCGAGGTCTACCGCGACATCGAGCCGTACATCGCGATGGTCGACAGCCAGTCCGAGATCCGGATGAGCAAGTTCGAGGTGCTCACCGGCATGGCTTACGCGGCCTTCGCCGAAGCCCCGGCGGACGTCGCCGTCGTCGAGGTCGGCATGGGCGGCACGTGGGACGCGACGTCCATCGTGGACGCGCAGGTCGCCGTCCTGACCCCGATCGGCGTCGACCACACCGAGTACCTCGGCAACCGTCCCGAGGACATCGCGGTGGAGAAGTCCGGCATCATCAAGCCGGGCTCGGTCGCGATCATCGGCGAGCAGACCGCCGAGGTGATGAAGGTGCTGCTGACCCGCGTGGCCGAGGTGGACGCCACCGTCGCCCGCTTCGGCAGCGAGTTCGGCGTGGTCTCCCGCGCCGTGGCCGTGGGCGGCCAGATGATCACGTTGCAGGGCCTCAGCGGCATCTACGAGGACATCTTCCTGCCCCTGCACGGCGAACACCAGGCAGCCAACGCGGCCATCGCACTCGCCGCCGTCGAAGCCTTCTTCGGCGCGGGCCCCGACCGCCAGATCAACATCGACTTCGTCCGCGAGGGCTTCGCGTCCGTCATCACGCCGGGCCGCCTGGAACGAGTCCGCAGCGCCCCCAACGTCTTCGTGGACGCGGCCCACAACCCGCACGGCGCAGCGGCTCTGGCCAAGGCTTTGGAGTCGGAGTTCGGCTTCCGCAAACTCGTCGCGGTCGTGGCCGTCATGTCCGACAAGGACGCCGAAGGCATCCTCTCGGCGTTGGAACCGGTCGTGCAGGAACTGGTGATCACCACCAACTCCTCCCCGCGAGCCATGGACCCGGACGTCCTGGCCGGCCTCGCCGTCCCGATCTTCGGCGAGGACCGCTTCGAAGTCCGCCCCAGGCTGGTCGACGCCATCGAGGAAGCCATCCACCTCACCGAGGACGAACAGTCCGGCGGCGGCATCATCGTCACCGGCTCCGTCGTGACCGCGGGCGAGGCCCGCGCGCTGTTCGGGAAGGAACCGGCATGACCGCCCCGGCCCCGCTGAAGAAAGACCCGATGAAGGCGTTCCGGGGCATCATGGCCGGAACCCTCATCCTCGAAGTGATCGTCGTGGCCCTGGCTCTCCCGGTCATCGCCAAACTGCACGGCGGCGTCGGCTCACTGGTCGGCGGCGTGGCATTCGGCTTCATTGTCGTCTTCATCGCCATGTGCGCCTTCGTCCGCCGCCCCTGGGCCATCCCCGCGGTCGTGGGTTTGCACGTCCTGCTGATCGCCACCTGGCTGCTGCTGCCGGCGATGGGCGTGATCGGCGTGATCTTCGGCCTGGTCTGGGTCTACATGCTGTGGCTGCGCAAGGACCTGCTGAAGCGCATGGCGGAGGGCCGCCTCCCGGCCCAGCAGGCAGCCCAGAAGGCCGAACAGCAGAACGACACCGCGGCTTCCTGACTCGCATTCGGGTGAAGGCACTCGCACAATTCGGAAAGACTATTTACGGTGCCGCCGAATAGCGCGAGCTAACGGCGGCACCGTCGTACGTACCCTTGCTTGTCGCAATGCAACCACGCCGCCTTGTTCACCCGATCGTGCTTTGAATCCGGGACGGGTCCCGTCACCTGGCGCTATGCTGATCGGCGCACGATTCTGCACGGGGGAGGACGCTGGGGATGAGCGGGACCAAGGTCGATCTGGAGACGCTGCGCGCTGCCATCAAGGAGTACGAGTCGATCTACCTCGACCTCGTGAAGGCGAAGGACGTGGGCAAAGCGTTGGTGGCGATTCAGCCGGCAGGGCTCGACAGGCCGAGCGGTGTCTACAACAACTGGGCTGTCACAGCGGGAGCTGCGCACCAGTCGTCGAACGACCAGCTGCAGAAGACGTTGATGACCCGGATCAACAATCTCAAGGCCACTCTCACCCAGTACGAGCAGACCGAGGCTGAGAACGCCCGCAAGGTCGGCAAGTGACCCGCCGAACCGAACACCGAAGCCGAAGGATTGAGCTGTTGCGCATCCGAACCATCGTCGCCGGTACCGCCGCGCTAGTTCTGCTGGCGGGCTGTGGCACAAACGGTGGCACCAGCGGCACGCCGACCACCGCGTCGCAGCCGACCAGCACGAGCAACAGTGCGGGAGCGCCCAAGGTCTCGAACCCGGTCGACGTGAAGGTCGCCGAAGCCGCCCCGTGCGGGGTGGTGACCGCGGCCCAGCTGCAGACGTACGGACTCTCCGGTGTCGAGGGCTCGCTGAACACCACGTCCGCCGGTGCGGGTTGTCTGTGGCCCGGCACGTTCACGCCGGCCGCGATGTCGCCCGGCATGATCATCCTGCCGGATGGCACGAACCTGGAGTCCATCTACGCGAAGAAGGACTCGACCTACCCCGTGTTCGAGCCGCTGGAAGTCCAGGGGTATCCCGCTGCCATCGCGCTCGTCGTCGATGAGCGCAAGTCCGGCGACTGCGAGCTCTTCGTCGGTGTTTCGGACGAGCGGGCGATCATGTTCTCGCTGCAGAGCGAGGAGAAGAGCAAGTACTACGCCGACCCGTGCGCGGGGGCCACCGAGTTCGCGAACCTGGGAATGACGACGATCAAGGCAGGTGCGAAATGACACGACCCGCGCCCAGCTGTTTCTCCGAGGACACCTCTCGCGCGGAGGCTTTTTCCGGCGCCGAGATCTACGCGCAGATGCATGGTGGCAAGGGCACCGGCACGGCGGAGGTAGCCGCGAAGAAGGCCAACGAGTTGGAGTCCGCCTACGCCGTCATCGAGTCGAGGCTCAAGCGGGTCGGCGAGACCCTGGGTGAGGCGTGGACCGGTGCGAGCGCGGACGCCGCTCAGGCCGCCGCGAACCCGATCAACCAGGCCATGATCCAGATGCAGGACGCGTTGCGGCAGGCCGACCACTCGGTGTCGAACCAGGTCTACCAGTTCAACCACAACAAGGGTCAACTCAAGAACATGCCGGCCTCCAAGCCGGACACGAACCTGTACGACGACCTGAGCCCGTGGGACACGGACACCGAAGACAAGATCAACGCGTACAACAAGGAAGAGGAGTACAACCGCAACGTCTACCGGGAGTTCCAGAGCGCGAGCAACACCAACCGCGGTGAGCTCCCCAAGGAATTCCCGGGTGTCGTCGCGGACACGTTGAACGTCGAGGTCATCAAAGAGAACGGTGGCGGGGACGACGACAAGAAGTGGAACAAGAACGTCGACCACACGCGGTCGTCCACTTCGTCGACCAGTTCGACCAGCAGCACGCAGAGCACGACCGGCACCGGGTGGACGGTTCCCACGACCAACGGGGACACGACGACCACGAGTTCGGTCGACACCACGAACACGAGCAACACCGGCAGGCCCATCGGCATCGTCGACAACCTCACGGGCAAGCCGCCGGTCGGCAGCGTCATCGACCGGCCGATCACCACGGGCCTCCCGCCCGTCGGCGTGCCGGTGCGCCCGAACATCGGCGGTCCGAACGGACCCGGTGGCGGCCGTGGCATCGGCGGGCCCGGTGGTGCGGGTGGCGGCCGGTTCGGTGGTGGCGGCGGCGGTGCCGGTGGCATGAGTGGTGGCGCCGGCAAGTTCGGTGGCGCCGGTGGCCTCGGCAGCAGCGGCATCGGCGGCAGCGCTGGTACTGCCGGGTCGGCCGGGCAGCAGCCCGGTGGCAAGGCCGGGGTGTTCGGTGGCATGGGCGAGTCGGCGGCTGGTGGTGCCCGTGGTGGTGCTGCCGGTGCCGCTGGTCGTGGTGGTGCCGCCGGTATGGGCGGGATGGGTGGTCAAGGGGCCAAGGGCCAGGGCGAGGACGACCTGGAGCACAAGAGCGCCGACTACCTCATCACCGAGGAGAACACGAACGAGATCATCGGCGACATGCCGATGGTCGCACCGCCTACGATCGGGGGGTGACGTGCTGCGGTCGTCCATCCAACTGTCCGACCTCGCCTTCGACGTGCTGTGGAAGCAGGAGAAGCTGGGGGAGTACCACCCTGCGCTGAGTGTCGAGTCGCCTGGCGAGACCGAGGACGAGCGCGTGCTCATCGAGCGCGACGTCATCGGGGAGTTGCGGCGGGTCGGGCTCGATCACCCTGACGTTCGGGGCACGTTGCACCTGATCGCCAAGGCCGAGCACGACTACTCGGCGTGGATCGCGGTGACGCCGAACGAGACTCGGCCCGTGGTCGTGGCGGCGAACTCGCAGCACGGCGTGCTTGCCGTGCACGACAACGGGTTCGTGCAGTTGCACCCGATCCGGCCCGAGAACGCGCCCGAGGTGCTCGCCATGCAGTTGCCGGACGTGCCGGCGGGGCGTGGGGCTTCGATCAACGTGCACGCCAGCGAGATCAACGTGCACCAGCCCGGCAAGGCGTCGCCGTCGATCTCGTTGCGGCAGTTGCTCGCGCAGCCCCGCAAGGGCACGGCGAAGCTGTACGCGGCCAAGCGCGACGGGGAGAGCCGGCAGCGCGCCAAGACGTTCCTCACCACGATCGACTTCGAGGACGGCCGCTGGCTCGTGGTCAAGTACACCGACCAGAACCACCAGACGTGGGTGCACGCGACGCCGGCGTCGCGGCAGATCATCACCGACTGGCTGAAGCGCCTGACGTAAAACGGATTTACCGCCGCATAACCGGACTGCCGCAGCGTCGCGGCTGTGAGAAAGCCACTTGCCCTCGCCGCCGCACTGGCCGCGACGCTGCTGTCCGTCACCACGGGTACCGCGCACGCCGAGACGGTCCCCGGCTGCCCGTCCGCCAAGCAGATCGGCACGACCGGGTACGTCGTCCACAACAAGGAGAAGGTCGCGTCCGTCAAGCAGTTCGCGGGCTGCGGCAAGAACGTCGCCTACACCTGGGTCTGGGACTCGTGGGCCCAGAACCACTCCTTCAAGGTCACCAACTGGATCGCGGTGATCGACGGCACCGAGGAGTACCCCGGTAGCGAGTCCCGCAGCGGCACGAAGCAGGAACTCTGGGGTGCTCCCGCCGGCACCTTGAAGAAGTGCACGCGGGCCGTCGCGAGCGTCACGGCGCCCGGCGGGACCTATGTGTCGGGCTGGACGGACCTCCGCTGCTGAAGTTCACCTCGGGTTGGGTCCCCGGCCAGAACCGGCGACTAGAAACCGCGCATGACCTTCGACCGTCGTACGTTGTTCAAGGCAGGCGCACTCGGCACGGCCGCCGCGCTCGTGCCGGGTGGCGTCAGCCTCGCCAAGTCCGACCGTCCGACCCTCACCCACGGCGTGCAGTCCGGCGACGTCACCTGGGACGGCGGCATCGTGTGGACGCGCGCCGACCGGCCCTCGCGGATGCTCGTCGAGGTGTCCAACGACCCGAAGTTCCGCCTCTGCCGCCGGATTCGCGGTCCGTTGCTCACGCCCGAGACCGGTGGCACCGGCCAGGTCCGCGTCAACGGCCTGCTGCCCGGCCGCACCGCCTACTACCGCGTCACGGCCGAGGACCTGCACGGCCGCAGCGTCAGCGCGCCGGTCACGGGCAGCTTCTCCACCGCCCCGATCGGTCGCGACGACGTCAGCTTCGTCTGGTCCGGTGACGTCGCGGGCCAGGGCTGGGGCATCAACCCCGACATCGGCGGCATGCCGATCTTCAAGGCGATGGCCGACCGCAGGCCCGACTTCTTCATCCACAGCGGCGACAGCGTCTACTCCGACAACCCGATGCAGGCGAGCGTCACGCTCCCGGACGGCCGGATCTGGCGGAACCTGGTCACGCCCGAGAAGTCCAAAGTGGCCGAAACGCTCGACGAGTACCGCGGCCAGTTCGCCTACAACTTCCTCGACGACAACGTGAAGCGCTTCGCCGCCCAGGTCCCGATGTTCGCGCAGTGGGACGACCACGAAGTGCGTCAACAAAAAACACGATACCAGCTCGGCGAGCAGCGCCAAGCAGCTTGATCAAGTGCGCGCCATCGCCGAACTTTTCCTGCACACCAACACATCCGGGGTTCGCGAGCATAGTCACTGCTTGGTACGGCGTTTTAGCACCTATAACGAAGCTGCGGCTGGCTATCAAAAACTTCTCAACTAACGGCGCGAAGAAACTGTTTCCCGAAGTCTGTTGCCTCAACTAGGCCCTTGTCGAACGTCAACTCAATGATTCCACTCTGTTTGGCGGTTCGTAGGTATTCTGGACGACTTGCCACCCAGTCGTACGCTCCTTCGCCTGCGCGGAATTCCGTATAGGTGGCACGTACAAGCCCCAAGCGCTCCCAGTTGTCTACCCAAGTCGGCATTTGTGCCACTTCCGTAGCCACTTGTGTATCCGAATCAATCCACGGCAGAAGATGCGTCAGCACCACCACGAATCCGCCAGGTTCTACCAAATTCTTGACCTGAGCCGCCACGACGGAACGCGATTTCAATACATCATGAAGAAATTTTGTCTCGCGTGCGCTCAGCTGTTTGATGATTTCAGCGAACGCAGGGTGCGCCGTATCTGCTCGGCGGTCGTCGCTGGCGGTCGTCAGCAGGTTCAGATACATCTCCTTTAGGTTTGGTTCTTCGAATGTGTAACTGAGACCTTGGAGAGTTGGCACAGCAATGCTCGCGGGTGGCGTGATGAGGTTTTCATCAGGGATATCAGCGGTCTTAGCGGCCATCTCTTCCGGAAAGGTGTCCTCGAAGTAAGCCTTGCTGACGCCGAGCATCCGAGCGAACGGCTGATAGAGCTTTAGCTTCACGCGTTCCTTTACGGCGACTCGCGCTGCCATGCTGCGGGCAGCTGCCGCCATTTCGGGCGTTTTCTCAGCAGCTTGAAGCAAAGCTTCTGTGACCTTTTCGTCTTGCCCTAGTGCTTTGCTTCCGACTGCCTCGATCGCTTTTCCCGCAGCGACGATTTCTGCTCCGGTCACGGCGCGCCTCCAATGTGTGCTGTAGACGAGCTTATCGATCCGAAGTCTTTGCCCGTTACGCATTCTTCATAGGTCTCATCTATGAGCCACGAGGTGTCTCAACCGACAACAGCCTACCAGCCAGCGTGATCGCGCTGGATGTGTTGTGGCACAACGGATTCAGGTAGTATCTGCGGATGGCCGACAGTATGAGCGGACAGTGCTTGGGCTTCAGCAAGCCTGCTCTAGCCTCGTAGTAGTTGCCGCACGTGGCCGTCGGCCTCTGAGTTCAATCGGAACTCGTATACGGGTCGGCCTGGTTTGCTTGGATCCGTCAGTCTGCGTGCAAGGTAACCGCTTTGGAACAGCATCATCACACGCTTCCGAATCGCGCCTTCGCGGCAACCGGGAGATCTTTTGGCGATTTCCTGTATCGTAGCCCACTTGTACGAGCCATCTCCAATGATGGCCAGCTCGCCCCTGAACTTCTTGGTTCCCCTTAGGATTGGGCTGAACTTTAGCTGCTCAATCCTTGGGGAGGTGGATTGCTCCGACAGGAATGCAATGATGTGTTTCTTCTCGGTTGGGACGAGTTGCCAGCGATCATATCGCGTGGGAGACGGTCTAGGGATCATCTCAACCACGCCGATCCGCTCAAGCGTTTGAAGTGCGCACCAAGTAGACGCGAAGTTTCGAGACGGCCCGCCGCTGACAACAAGTTGAGATGCGGTCATCGCATGCGATGAAATGGCTAGTTTGTCGAGAATGTGACGCTTGAGTGCAATGCCTTGGGGGTTCAAGTTCGCTAGGGCGTTGCGCGTGTCCGCATTACCGTTGGTCACTTTTATGGTTATTCCCGTTCCTTCAGCATGCGCGTTCGGCGTTCGTGGAGCAGTTCACTTCGTTGCTCATTGGTCAAAGAATTCCAGGCTTCCGCGACTCTTTCGACGTCAGATTGAGGAAGTGCGTCGATCTCGCGCTGCTTTTCATCTGTCATCTTAGGTATTCCTTCGGTGCCTGCGATGGGCAGATATGCGTCCCCACCAATCCAGTGCATCGCCGATGATCCACATCCAGGAGCCAATCGCGACTGCTCCGATAATCAAAGTTACTGTTGTCACGACGCGGTACCTCCGGTCATCGACGAGTTGATGTGGTCGGTTTCTCACCGGCTCCCGTAGGGCCGCCACTGAATATTTGTGGGACGCTTGCGTGTAACTACAAACTGACGCAGGGCTGCTCTTGCCTGCTCTACCTCTATCGCTGCGCTTGATGGAAATACGGCTCCGGTGTTTCCGCTGAAAACTAGGAATAGATCTGCGGGTGTAGGTTCGGGATTGAACGAGTTCGCGTTGGGTAGCGCAGGATCATCGTGATCTTGAAAGTTGATCGCCGCGTAACCGCGACGCGGATTTACGCTGATGCGGAGCTGATGATTCGGGTAGGGGCCACCCTCTGTCTGCCGAAATTCCTCACTGCCGACGTAGAGAATAGTTTCCCAGGTGTCGTGGTCCATTGAGAGCACGGCGTCTATCAACTCAAATGATCGAGTCTCGCCATGGGTTACTACCGCCATTCCGGTGGTCAAGACTGCTGTGACCACCAACTGTTCAGCCGCTGTCATTGTTCGCAAACTTTCCACTTGCTCACCGGCTCTTACTTGGAGCCGAAGAAAGCGCTACTTGTGGCAAGCCTGAGTACACGGGTGCGACTTGTCCATATCAGTCTTTGCATGCCTTATGTCCAGCGCGGCATAACGCCTGAGTGTGACCGCCGCACCCTGACTTGAATTAACTCAATCGGGGGTAGGTCGAGCGGTGTACTCTGTGATCAGGTTGAGCCGCGCCTGGTCACCCCAACGGGGGAGTTGGATGAGCACTAGCAGCCCACTTGGTAACCGCCTATGCACCGGTTGCCGTAGGACGCTGCCGCCTGAGAACACGGCGGCACAGTGTGCGCGCTGCCACCGTGAGCAGCGCGATGAGCTCCGCACACCCCCGGCTCAGCTTCGACATGACTTCTTTGAAACTGATGAGTTTCGGGCCGCCTTTCAAAGCCAGCACATCGGAGATGTGTTTCGCGCTTACCGAAATCATCCTCTGAATCTGCGTCTGTTTGGCAAGCCCTTGACGCAGGACTTGCTAGGCCGCTGGCTTGGCCTTACTCAGGCCCAAGTGAGCAGGCTAGAAAACGGAAAACAGGAGCACAATCTTGAGTTGCTCCGTAACTACGCACGAATATTGCACCTACCACGGCATATGTTGTGGTTCGATTTCCCCGGAGAGAGCCGACTGATACTGCCCCCGTCAGTAAGTGGAGGGCATTCGCAGGAAGACGCGTCGCGCGATTCGGTACTTGTCGCCAACACCGGAATGAACACAGTGGAGCTATTGGCGCGGGTTCGCGCCTCTGCAATCGACTCCTCGACAATCGACGGTATCGCGATCACTGTAGATCAGCTGTGTTGTGACTATGCACATGCGGACGCGACTGTTTTGGTTGAACAGGGTCGACTGTGGCTAAGTCAAATCTCTCGTGTGCTAGAGCAGCGGGTAACGTTCAAGCAGCACCGCGAACTTCTTCATAACGCGGGCATGCTGGCTTTGCTCGTGGGGTGTTTGGAATACGACCTTGGGGATAAGGCTGCTGCTGAGGCAACCCGCAAGATGGCAATGCACCTAGGGGACGAATCCGGTGATTCAAACATCATCGGATGGTCCAATGAGATGCTCGCGTGGTTCCATCTGACGGCGGGAAATTTCCGTGCTGTCATTCCAGCTGCACAAGCGGGGATCGACGCAGCGTCATCTATGTCTGTAGCCGTGCAGCTTTACGGGCAACAAGCGAAGGCATACGCAAGGTTGGGTATGGCTAGCGAGGTTCATGCTGCGCTTGAGCGCGGTAGTGCGTTGCTCGACACCCTCCCGTATCCGGAGAGGCCAGAGAACCATTTCGTGGTTGATCCCGAGAAGTGGGACTTCTATGCAATGGACACCTACCGCATCGTTGGCGATAACAAACACGCGAAGCGGAATGCGCTAGAAGTCATCCGTCGGAGTATCTCTCCTGACGGTCTTATGACGTCACCCATGCGGCACACTGAAGCGAAACTGACACTTGCTGTGATTGCGGCGCGAGAGGGAGAGGTCGAAGAAGCTTCGACCCTGGGACTTTCGGCCTTGCAACAAGGTCGCCAGAGCCGACCGTCTTTGATCATGGTCGGGCAAGAGCTTGACACCGCTCTGCGCGCACATGGTGCTGGTGCGGGGTCCGAGTTCCGCGAGGTGTTCGCAAACCTCAGGAGTGCCAAGTAGCTTCCGCCTGGCGATGACGTCTATGCCGGTACCTGCATATCGTCGCGGTTGAATATTCTTTCTGGGCATATTGGTGTTCGTTGGTGTGCCACTGACCTGGGGTATTCCTGTTGGGGCATGAGTTATGCGAACTCTTCCATAGTGCTTACCGCTGCGCTGTTCCTTACTTGATGGCAACGGCTTGCAAATCTGCGAGCCGAAGCCACAAGCAAAGGAACAACATCGTGATTCTTTCGCGTTCTGAGTATCTGTCGATTAAGCAAGTCGCCTGGTTG
The DNA here is from genome assembly GCF_043632865.1 of Lentzea sp. JNUCC 0626. Classification (NCBI taxonomy): domain Bacteria; kingdom Bacillati; phylum Actinomycetota; class Actinomycetes; order Pseudonocardiales; family Pseudonocardiaceae; genus Lentzea; species Lentzea sp. JNUCC 0626. The sequence goes on along the minus strand of NZ_CP171635.1, from coordinate 5,495,224 downwards.
ACGGGCGGCAGTGTGGCCAGCGTGTGCCGTGCGATCCGCGTTGGCACGCTCCCCGTTGTGTGGCGGCGCGACCAGGTGTGGATTCCGGCCTGCGCGGTGGCATACCTGGCGGACGCATCGGTGGGCGGTGTTCGTCGATGAATGAGATCTACGAGCGGGTTGCCGCCGATCTTGACGAGTTCGCCGGGCTGCCGGATGACCAGCTGGTGCACGAGGTCCGCAATCGGGGCCTGTGCGGGTGGTTGTCGACCAGTGGTGAGTATCCGGAATGGACTGGAGAGTTCCGGGCTGACCGGGAGTTGGCCGCGCGGGTGTGTGCGGACTGCCCGGTTCAGCGTGAGTGCCTGGAGTGGGATTTCCGCGCTCGTGGCCACGAGCCTGCGGGCGTGTGGGGTCCCCTGCCGGAAGACGCCCGGCGTGAGGTCTTCGAGTGCTGGGAGGAACGCCGCGACGGCGGCACCGGGTCGGGTGAGCGGCCATGACCGGGGTCGAGGTGTCCGCTCCGCTCGTGCTGGCCGGTCTGGTCGCGGTGCTCGTGTTGTGGGTCTGCTGGCGGTTGTCGGTGCGGCGGGCGCGCAAGGCGGCGGAGGCTGCCCGTGGTGGCGCGCGGCTGCTGTCGCTGACTGGCCGGGTGCTTGTCGGCGCGGGGCTCATCGCTGGCGTTCAGTGGCTCGTTCTGACGCACCCTGACGCGTCGGGATGGGCACGGCTGGCCGCTCTGTTGGTGCCCGCGTTGTTCGCGTCCTGGGTCCTCGTGCGGGCGCTCACCGTGACAGCGGCGAGTGATCATCTTCGGGGTCGGGGCCGGCGTGGATGATGATCTTGAAAACCCAGGCAAGGAACTTGTCTCTCAAGTCCTAGATGGACAGATCGTGGACGACGATGAAATCGTTGTGCGGCAACAGGAAAAGCCGTTCATGATCAAGACCGCGGTGAGGTCTATCGGCGACCTGGACGGGGTGACCCGAGCACGGTCGGTGATCTTGTATCGACTCCGTTCAGCACCCCGTGATGTGGCCCGGCTGCTGTGGTTCCTGACCAGGGGAACAGGGCGGTGGATCGCCAAGGGCTGGCGATGGGCGTCGTACTCGGATCTCCGGGCCGACGCACGGGCCGCCAGGCTGGCCGGAGACACCCAGGCACGGCGCACGGCGCAGGAGTTGATCCGCTCCGATGCACGGGCACGGTGGGCCAAGCTCGGGATCTTCCTCCGCAGGACGCTTGTCGGCGCGGCGGCCTGCACAGCGCTGCTCGTCCTCCTGGCGCTCGTAGAGGCCGTTCTGGACGTCTCGGCTATGCCGGGGTGGCTTCGGGCCGTCTACGCCGTCAGGGACGCTCTGAGGGCCGCTGTGTCGGCGGCGTGGCCGTGGGTGCCCCCGGTGACTGCGGTCGGGCTTGTCGGCGCGGCCGTGTGGGAAGGCCGCGACCGCACACCGGGTGCGGGCTGGCTGACTCGGCCGGACCGCGACGATGCCGGGTCCTGGGTGGACGAACGAATGACTACCCGCGCGCTGGCACATCTGGGAATCGCCCCGCTGAACGCCTTTCTCAAAGGTGGCGGGGAACTCGTCTACACCGTGGCGGCACGAAAGGACGGCGACGGAACACAAGCACAAATCCGCCTGCCGCTCGGAGTCACAGCCGAGATGGTCTCCGACCGGCGAAAGGTTCTGGCGGCGAACCTGGGACGCGCGTCATTGGAGACGTGGCCCACCACAGGTGAGGAAGACGGAGTGCTCGACCTGTGGATTGCCGACAAGGGCACACTTTCCGGCGGCGCTGGCGATTGGCCGCTACTACACGACGGCGTGGTCGACGTGTTCGAAGGCGTTCCGTTCGGCTTGACGCAACGCGGACTCGTCATCAACGCGCCACTGATCGGAAGCAACTGGCTAGTCGGTGGGCGACCGGGGCAGGGAAAGACGAACCTTCTCCGCGTGCTCATGGTCGGCGCGGCATTGGACCCGACCGCAGAACTGTGGGCGTTCGTCATGGGCGAAAGCCCAGATTTCGATCCGCTGGCGCCGCGCCTGAGTCGCTATCGGATGGGAATGGACGACTCAGTTGCCGCCGATGCCGTTCAGGCCCTGGAGGACCTTCTCGTTGAAATGGAGCGGCGCGGCCGGGTTCTCGGAGAGCAGCCGGGCCGACCACCGAAGGTATCGCGCAGGCTTGCCGACAACCCGCGATTGGGCCTGCATCCGCTCTTTCTGGCGATCGATGAGTGTCACGAACTGTTCCAGCATCCCAAGTATGGAAAGCGAGCGGCGGAACTCGCCGTCAAGCTCATCAAGCGTGGCCGCAAGTACGCGATCGTTGTTCTGTTCGCCACCCAATCGCCGACCAAGGACAGCATCCCGAAGGAGATCACGCGGAACATCTCATGCGGCACAGCGTTCGCTGTCGCTGACCACATCGCCAACGATGGCCTGCTGGGATCCGGGAAGTATCGCGCCGGTGTGCGGGCAACCGAACTGAGGATGCACACCGACCGGGGGACATGCGTCGCGGTAGGTGTCACGCATAACTCGTTCGAACTCGTCCGCACGTTCTATCTACCGTTCGAGGACGGTATTGATGACGTCACCCCCATCATTGCCCGAGCAATCGCAAATCTCGAAATTTTGCCGGTAACCGCCGGCGTGAATTTGAAAGAAATTGGGAACCCCGCACCAATCGACCACCTTGCCGACATACAGTCAGCAATTGAAGGAGAGCCCCGTGTCCGCACTCAAACTGTCCTCTCACGGCTCGCAGCACTCAACCCCAAAGAGTACGAACCGTGGACAGCGCGAGACCTCCGCGCAGCACTTCTCGGGTTCGGAATCCGGCCACGGAAATCTGATGGAACGATGGTCATCCGGTCTGAAGATGTCGCGGACGCGATTGCTCACCGCGTCCGCATCGGCGACAGCGGCGAGACCACAATGGACACAAGGGAGGCAGCAGGGAGCCAGGGAACTTTCCCTACCCCCTCCCTGGCCGTAGCTCCCTCCGCTGGCCTGCGCGAACACGCCCAGGGGAGGCGCAGTGTCCAGCCTGCGCGCGCCGACGCGCCAGGCGTGAATCCCGCGTCAGGTGAGCAGTCCGAGGGCTCCCTCCCTGCGGGCGGGGGAGAGCGGCTGTGCGATGAATGACGCGACCGCTAGCGCATTGCATGAGGACGGTGAGCGGCGCGTTCCGGTTACTTTCAAGATGGCTCCGGACGGTGCACTATGGGTCTTCGTTGAAGGTGAGAACATCGATCAACTGGCTGCCAGGATGAGTGAAGTCTGTGAGGCTCTGATTCCGGAGCAGTCAAACAGGGAGTGAACCTGCGGGTAGTGCTGCCCGAAATATGAAAGAGGCCCATCCGCACTGTGTGCGGATGGGCCTCTCCCGTTGTGTGGCTAGGCGCGTGAGTCGCCCGGTTTCGTGTTCAGCCAGTCGAGCAAGTCCGTTGTCACAATCTGCCCTGTTGAGTCGATTAGCTCGCGCCATTCAGCGACCTCTGGCATTGCTTCTTGCCATCCTTCCGGTAGTCGCCAGCCACCCAGCCAGGTTCCGTCGTGCCGCTTCTGTACTGCAAATGTAAAGCCCAGTTCGAGCCACCTGAGGCGTCGGTCTTCTGGTGACATTCCCGCAAGCTCCTGTTGCCAGGTTCGATCGGTCGGAACCCACTGGACTCCTCCGGGATCTGCGGGAAGATCCCTCAAAGTGTCGATGTCATCCAAGATTTTGTTTCCGTCATCGGAAATTCGGCGCCTGTCGACCGGTGACTTGGCCTTGGCGACTTCCGACATGAGTTTGCCGTACTCTCGCTCTAGCTTCGCAATTTCGTTGGCATGGTTGGTTGGCGGTAGGACGATGCGCTCGCGAACCGGGACCATTGCGAAGAGCTTGTAGAACGCTTGCTCGGCAATGGGTTCCACAATCTCTGCTCGTAGACCTGTCCCGTTCTTGCAGGTCGGGCAGCGCCAATACCTGTAGGTGAAATCGGCTTTGTGTCCGTCCTTGCGCGTCTTCGTGAGTGTAGTGATTTGGTGCCACAGCGGTTCGAGGCAATCCGGGCACACCAGGATTCCTGAGTACGGGTAAGGCTGGTTGCTTCCCCGCTTCTTGCGTCGTGCCTTTTCTTCGAGCTGTGCGTGTATCGAAGCTTGTTCGGCAGGTTCAAAGATGCCGAATTCTACTAGGTCTGGGTCATCCAGTAGTCGGCGGAGTGTAGTGCCCCGCCACTTCTTATCTTTCAGTTCGACCGTGGCGGGATCTTCCCCGCGTCGCTCTGCTCCAAGCTGTAGCTGCCTGTTTCGTGGAGTGGAAACGTCATTGTTGTTCAGCCATGCGCAAAGTCCGGTGAGGTTCGTCCCTTGTCGCGCCATTTTGGAGAGCGTGTGAAGAATCTTGACGGCGTAGGGATCGAGTCCAAGAATCCAGCCGCCCTTAGGAAGCTGCACGGGCATGGTGCCGTAGAGATGGCCTTCTCCTCCCCAGCGACCCGCCTCCTTGAGTGCCGCTTTCGACGCGCGGAAACGCTCCCTCATTCGCTCACGTTCCATCCGGGCGAACGCGGCAATGAGTGTGATCAGGAAGTCTGACATTGAATTGCTGGAGTCGATACCTTCGGCAATGCAGATCAGCCGCTTACCGCGCGCCCTCAGCCAATCCAACAAGGTGAGCGCATCCATGACGTTGCGAACCAGTCGATCCAGCTTGGATACAACCAGCGTCTTCCACGGCCTCGGTGGTGCGTCAGACAACCAGGTCTTGAGGCCGTCTCGCTTGTGGGGCTCCAGGTCTCCGGACACGTGGAGGTCTTCCACGGTCACGACAATCGGGATGCCGTACGCGTTCGACCAGCGGTGGGTCTCTACGTTCTGAACCTCGCTGGAAAGGCTCTCGTCCGTGTAGTGCGATTGCCGGAGGTAGCACAGTGCGGCATCGTCGTCCGGCGTGAACGGCACGACTGGCGGGCGGGTGCTGGCCTGCTTCTTGAACCGGCGGCGTGTCCGAGGGGTCGGTGCGCTCATGTTCGGCATCCTCGCTGGTAGGGGCCCATCTACAAGGTAGTTGGTTGACCCACGTCGTGCGACCACGAGGTCACGAACAACTGGTACCCCGGCGAGATCCTGGACTACTGCTTACTGGGGTTACAGTAACACTCATGACCACGCCGCACCTTCGTGCTGGCCTGTATGGGCGTCAGTCCGCAGGTAACGCCGCGTCCGTCGCTGATCAGCACCGGTCCAACGCGGCGGCGTGCGTTCAGCGCAACTGGAGCGAGACCGCTCGTTACTCGGACCTCGTTTCGGCGTCGCGCTTCGGCAAGAAGACTCGTGACGACTGGGCGAAGCTGGGCGCGGATGTGGCGTCCGGAAAGCTCGACATCGTCGTGATGTGGGACCTGTCTCGAGGAGACCGCACGGTCGCTAGTTGGGCGGCGTTCGTGGACCAGTGCCGCGAGCGCGGGGTCCTCATCCACGCGACCGCGCACGGGCGCACCTACGATCCTCGCGTGCCGCGCGACTGGCGCACGCTGATGGACGACGGCGTGGAAGCGGGCTTCGACTCAGAACAGAAGTCGCTGGTGGTTCGTCGCGGCATGGCTGGCGCAGCTCTCGCTGGGAAACCTCATGGCAGCGCCGGGTACGGCTATACGCGGCAGTACGACCCGTATGACCGCAAGGTCTATGTGGACGTTCCCGATGACCGCGCGCCGATCGTGCGCGAGATCGTGGAGCGCTGTGCGCGTGAAGAGCCGTTGAGGCACATCGTGAACGACCTGAACGCCAGGGGTGTCCCCAGCCCCAGAGGCGGCTTGTGGACGAGTCGGGTCGTTAAGCAGTTCGCCACGCACCCTCGATACATCGGCCTGCGCTCCCACTTGGGTGAGCTGCACCAAGGCAACTGGGATCCGATCGTCGGCGAAGAGGTGTTTCGTCGAGCAGTGGCCGTGCTCACTGCGCCGAACCGCAAGGCCGCCGCTCCTGCCTCAAATAGGTACCTCTTGAGCTACATCGGCACCGCGGCACCGTGTGGTGGTTTTCTGAACGCCCAGCCTGACGGCGAACACCGCCCAGCGCGGTACCGTTGCAACAGTGACGGGTGCGTGTCGGTGCGTGTGAATCACCTTGATGAGCTGATCACCCGCATGACCTTGGAACGTCTTGCGCTCCCTGACGCCCGCGGCCTTTTCATGCCGGCCGATGCTGAAGCGTCAGCGGCGCAGGTCGAGGTGGCACGGCTCCAAGCCAGGCTCGTGGAAGCCAGGGAATCGTTCGCCGGGCCGGAAGGTATTTCAGCTGCCGCGCTTGCGTCGCTTGAGCGTGCAGTCCAGCCGCAGTTGGACGCTGCACAGCGGCGTGTGGCTGAACTGACAGCCTGCGCCGCAGGCTTGGAACTGCTGGGAAACGGCCAGTTCACTGTGGAGGTCGGTACGCCGCGCTGGCGATCGCTTCCCCTTGCAGGACAACGCTCCGTGGTGAAGACCCTCTTCGAGAAGATCGAGGTGGGTCCTTCTGTTCGACGCCTGAGCCGGTGGGCCGATCGCGAAGACCACTTGCTGGCCGTGCTGGAACGCGTGACGATCGAACGCCGTTCGAAGGTCGATAGTTGATCAATCGCGTCGGCTCCCCTGGTGGGGACATGGTGGGCCGGGATGCGCAAATTCAACCCGGACACCGTTCTGGGGCTGCCGCGCACCGAGTCCTGAACGCCGTCGCAACGCCCCCGTCGTGTCAGCGCGGCGGGGTTTTGCTTTTTTCTTCCAGCTCTCTGATTCCGCTTTGATCTGCGCTTTCAGGCGATAACAACCCCCCTCGGCGGGGGGTATAAGCGCAGGTCAGGGGCATGTTCGAGTTTGATCGCCATCCGGTTACGGGTTATCGTGGTGTCACCTCGGAAGCGACGCCCTGAGGCAGCTGGAACGACCGGAACGTACAGGGAGAACCGCACATTGGTCGGCGTCGCGCTTGCACCAATGGAGAGCGGTAATGGCGGAGAAGGTCAGTCGGAAGATCGCGCCGGAAGTCGTGCGGCTGCGCGGCAAGGTGGGGATGGCAGTCACCCGTGGACGGCGTGACGAGGAGATCCAGTACCGCGCCGAGCTGAAGGCCGCTGTGCTGGCAGAGCGCATCCGGGAGACGGTGGAGAGTTGGCCGCCGCTTACGCCCGCGATGCGCACCCAGCTGGCCGCGCTGCTCGCCCCGGTCGCGGGCGGTGCCGAGTGAACGCCGCTCTGGTCGTCCAGGAGTTCTGCCGGGACGAGGCCGACTGTGTCCGCTCGGTCATGATCGACGGAGAGCCCTGGTTCATCGCCTCGGACGTGGCCGCTGCGCTGGGCTACGTCAACGGACGTGCGGCCGTGGAGCAGCACGTCCCCGCACGGCATCGGAATAGCGTCGTGTTCCGCGACGGTATTCCCGGCAACCCGCACCGCTCGGTGATCTCCGAGGCCGGGCTCTACCGGCTGATCATGCGGAGCAACACCGCCGATGCCGAGGACTTCCAGGAGTGGGTCACCTCTGTGGTGCTGCCCTCCATCCGCCGGGACGGGACCTTCTCGGTTGGCCACGCCGCACCCGCGATGCCGCTGGACTACCCGGCTGCCTTGAGGGAGTTGGCCGCCACGGTGGAGCGCGAGGCAGCGACCAGGGCAGCCCTGGAGTCCAGGACGCTGGAGCTGGAAGCCGCTCGCCCGGCCGTGGAGTTCCACGACCAGTTCGTCCAGGCGGACGGGCTCTACAAGGTGGCGGACGTGGCCAAGGCGCTCGGCATCCCGGGCCTGGGCCAGAACGTCCTGTTCAGGTTCCTGCGGTCCCAGCGCGTGCTGATCGAGGGCGGCCCGTCCCACAACTCCCCGTACCAGCCGCACGTGAACCTGGGGCGCTTCGTGGTCAAGGTGACCACGTACCAGCGCCACGGCCAGACCGTTAGCAGCAAGACGCCGTACGTCACGCCCAAGGGCCTGGAGTACATCGCGCGCCTGGTCGAGCGGCACTGGGAAGACCGGTGACCGCACATGGGGAAGGCCGCCCCGCTGGTGACGGAGCGGCCTCCAAGAACCCGAACGAACAGGGCAATTCTACGGCCTCCCGTCCGCTGACGGGCCTCATGTCGAAGATCCTTCGCACCGGGACCAAGGGGAAGTACCCGCGTCCCGAGGCCGCTGTTCTGGCGGTGATGACCTCTGCGCTGAACAAGGGCTGGACCTGGGCCAAGTTCCACACGGAGTGGTCCCAGCCCGAATGCGGCATGAGGTTGAAGCTCGTCAGCGACGGGGCCGAGTTGCTGAAGCTCTGGGAGAAGGCGTCCGCCTTCGTGGCTGACTCGCCCCCGGTGATCTCCGCCTCGGAGGCCCGCCAGGAACTGGGGCTGATCCGTGCCGAGCTGTCTTCGACCGTGCTGGAGGGCCGCAACAGGGTCCGAGACCGCGAGGTCCTGAAGTTCATCCTGAAGAAGGCCACGAGGCAGGGGCGCTTGGTCCTCCCGCTGGCCCTGAGGACGATCGCGGAGGGCACTGGCCAGAGCGTGGAGACCTCCCGCCGGGCTCTGGAGTCCCTCGTCTCGCGGGGATGGCTCACCGTGCACACCCCCAGCCACCGTGCACTCGCCACCACCTACCGCGTGCACACCCCTTCTCGCAGGTCATCGACGGGAAACGCAACGTCGGCACCCTCGATCTCCTCTCTCCAGACCCAGTGCACGGATGAGACACCCCTCCGGAGGAGGGACCTGGGGGAGGACTGTGTCTCGTCTGTGCACTCGATGGCGTCCACCGACGTGTTCCGGTCGTTGGGCAGGAGCGCCGCCGTGCTCTACGACCACCTGTCCGTCACGAGCCCGATGAAGGCCACCGAGCTGGTGGATTCTACGGAGCTGGCACGCAGGACCGTGTTCAAGTGGCTGGGCAGGCTCAAGGAGGAAGGTCTCGCGGCCCAGGTGGAGGGAGGAGCCTGGGTGAGGGTCGAGGTCGACCTGGAAGCCCTGGCCGAGGTCATGGGAGTCAGCGGCAAGGCCGAGGCTCAGAAGGCCCAGCACGCCCGCGAACGTGAGGCATGGGCGCTCAGGGTGGCCAAGCCGCCCAAGGTCGCCAGCGAGCAGTCCAGGGCCTCGGAAGAGACCAGGACGGCCGAGGTGGTCATCCCCATGCGGCGGTCCAATGGCGTCCGCAGGGCCGGACGGAAGAACCGCAAGAGGACGAGGCTCCCCGTACCTGCCAGCGCGGGGGTCGCCGCGTGACCGGATCAAGGCAAACCACCCTGCGTGTCCTGCACTCGAACTCGTTCAGCGGCAAGGGGACAGCGCTCGCCGAGTTGCGGCGTCTGTACCTGCCCGCCCACCTCGATGCGATGGAGGCTCCAGCATGACCACGTCCAAGACCCCGATGGACCAGGCGTACTTCACCCCGACTCCGCCGTCCGCGACCGCGATCCTGGCTGACACCAAGCGGATCGCGGACCAGATCCTCCGCTCCAATCCGCTGAAGAACGCCAAGGCGGACGGAGGGCTCGCTCGCTGGAAGGGCGCATACGGCGGGGAGTTCGCGTGGTTCGGCGAGTTCTTCCCTGGCGACCCGAACCGTGGGGGCGCTCCCCAGCGCGGCATTTCGCTGGTGCGTGACGACCCCCAGCAGAAGACGGCGTTCGCCATGTTCGACCCTCACCCGGAGGAAGGCCGTCCGTTGCGTCAGCGCATCTTCATGGACGACGCGGACGGTCGCCCTCTCCTGCACGAGGGCGACCACGGCGGCCTGGGCTTCCCGACCCTGCCGATCATGCTGTTCCGCGCAGACCAGGGCGGCTACATCCAGACCAACCAGACCACGGACCGGCTCATCTTCACCGGCCGCTCCGCCGTCATGGGGCGGCACGTCGAATGCCAGGGCTTTGGGACCTCGTTCAACAACGAGTCCGGCCTGATCTACATGCGCGTCACCGGCGACAACGGGGAAGTCGTCACCACTCCGCCGTTCGAGTACACCGGGGCTGGCGGCTTCACCCTCACCGCGGACCTCGGCGCGGACGGCGGCATCCGGGACGCCGTGGAGATGACCGTGGACGTGTTCGCCCGCAAGACCGGCGGGCCGGGAGACATCGTCATCCAGTTGCGCTCCGCCTTCAGCTACAGCAGACCGGGCCTCTGACTCCGGCCGGCCACAGGGGCAGCGCACCCGAAAGGCACCCCGCCCAGGGGGATTCCACAGCCGATACCCCCGAGGGGTACCCCCTTGGGACAGAGCGGAGGCGGTAGACCCTATGGAACCGACGGAGTTGGTCAGGCCTCATGAAGGTCGGGTTCGCTCATCTCCAGAGCAGGTAACGCGGTCGATGATCGCGCGATGCTGTGGAGGTGACGGATGTTGCGACGCCTTCAACCGGCGATGCTGCCCCAGCGAGTAGAAAAGTCGGGCTCTACAAGGCCTGGAGGTCCGCCGACAGCCAGCGTGGGCTGGGGGTGCTGGTTTGGTGTCTGAGTGCAGCAGGATTGGGCTTGGCGGCGTGGGCGGCTCGGTCGTGGTGGCCGACCCTTTGGGGATGGTTGAGCCGCTGGTGGGCCCTGCCCTTTGCGGCGCTTCTCCTCGGAGCAGCGGCCGTAGTTGGTGTGCTCCGTTCCCGCCGCGCAGTCAGTGCGTCCGAGCCTGCCCCCGAAGTCGAGTTGGAGCGGATGCGAGCGCTCACGCCTCGGGCGATCGTGTTTGGCGCGATTGTGTTGTTAGGCGCGGGGGTCATCGCGGCGGCATTACTTCTCGTGAACTTCTCTGGAACTGCTCCAGCCGAACGATTGGATGCAATCCGGACTGCGGCAACGTTGATGGTGGGGACTGGGGGCGCAGCGGCATTGTTGCTGGCCGCTCGGCGTCAGCGCTCTGCGGAGCTAACTTTGGCTGTTCAGCAGAAAGCCGCCGTCGATACCAAGTACGACGCCGCTGAGCGCCGCCTAACGGAGCTCTACATAAAAGCGGTTGAGCAGCTGGGGTCAGATAAAGCCGCCGTAAGGCTTGGTGGTTTGTATGCGCTCGAAAGGTTGGCTGATGGGAATGTAGAGCATCGACAGACCGTGATTAACCTGATATGCGCATACCTTCGCATGCCCTATAATCCGCCCGATTCGGTGGTTCGCAGAATGAATGCACCTTCGGAAGCCGATCCAACTTTGGCTAAATCGCTTGTTGGAGAGGGCGAAAAAGAAGGGTTCCAGGAAGGGGAAGTTAGAATCGCTGCACAGCGAATCCTTGCTGACCACCTTCGGCCCGAACTGCGTCGTGACGGTGCTGCCGCTGGTCCGAGCGGTCCGAGTTACTGGGATGGCGATCTCTATCTCGATCTTCAAGATGCCATCCTTGTTAACTTCAACATGGACTATTGTCGCATTAATACGGCCTGGTTCGATGGCGCCAGATTCTATGGCGATACTCAATTTCAGTTCACTGTGTTCGTGCGGGAAGTGTCATTTCGTGAAGCTGTCTTCGATGGAGGTGCATGGTTCAACCGTTCGTCTTTTGACTGGCAATCTGACTTTGATGAGTCCAAGTTCATTTCGGACGCTTGGTTTCAGGGCGTCGTTTTCGAACGTCGCGCTGCCTTTCATGACGTGACTTTCGGTGGCAACGCCATGATGCAAGCCGAGTATCGCGACGGAGTCTCCTTTAGTGGCTCGAAATTCGGCGGTGACACGTGGTTTAACCGTGTTGTGCTTAAGGAGCTAGTTTCTTTTGCTGCTGTGCACTTCATGGGGGTCGTGAACTTCGAGGAAGCGGAATGCGCAGGTGGTCTCGATCCGGACTTCACGGGTGCGCTTCTCAGTGGTTCGGTCGATGGTGTGTGTACCTGGCCTGAGGGGTGGACCACGCGATCCTTCCTGGATGAGGAGGACGGCCTGGAAGGGCTATGGCGTCGACTGGTGCGAATCAAGCTGCCCGCTGCTCCATCGAACGAGCAGCATCCTGGAGAGCGCGGAGAGCGGGAGGAGGGGCAGGAGCCCCACGTGCCTCACGTGTTCTGACTCATGATAAGTTGCCATATCGTGAGTCAGGATCTGGTCCAGGTCGCCCTCGTTGACGCCCTCCCTGCCACCCCGGAGGAGCGCCTCGCCGCGCTCGAAACGGCGGCCCAGGAGTACGTCCGAACCCAGCGGCCCGCGAACACCCAGCGCGCGTACGAAGGCGACTGGAGGGTCTGGACTCGTTACGTCACCGCCCTGGGCATCCCGGAGGACTCCGCGACCGCTGGGGCGCTCGTCGGCTTCGTCGTGTGGCTGGAGCGCCAAGAGGCCGCTCCTGCGACAGTGGACCGCCGTGTGGCCGGTGCCGTCGTCGGTCTCCGTCAGCGTGGCGCGGAGCCGCCCAAGGCCGCCACTGAGGCCGCCAGGGCGGCCCTGAACGGCTACCGGCGTCGGCTCGCCGAGGCAGGGGAGACGCGCGGCCGGGGCAAGGCTCCGGCGATGGAGGTCAAGCACCTGCGCGCCATCAACGCCGCGTGCCTCGAGACCCTTTCCCAGATCCGGGATCGGGCCGTGGTGCTGATCGCGTTCTCTGTCGCGGGCCGTCGCTCCGAGGTGGCCGCCCTGATGGTTTCCGACGTGGTGGAAGCCGCGGAGGGCCTGGTGATCACCATCCGGTTCGGCAAGTCCGGCGGGCGCACCGTAGCCGTCCCGTACGGCTCGCACGAGAGCACCTGTCCTGTCCGGGCTTGGCGCACATGGCTCGCAGCGTCTGGCATCACCGAGGGTGCGGCTTTCCGGCGCATCGACCGGCACGGGCGCATCCTCGGCGGCCTGGCCGCCCAGTCCATCGGGACCATCATCACCACGGCGGGAGAGCGGGCGGGCGTCACCGTCCGGTTTACCGGCCACTCCGCCCGCGCGGGCCTGGCCACGGAGGCGCGGCGAGCAGGACACGACGCCAAGACGATCAGCCAGCACACAGGCCACGCCCCCAACTCGCCGGTGCTCTACGACTACATGCGCACCGTGGACCAGTGGGCGGACAACGCGGTGGCCGGCATCGGGTTGTAGGACCTTGGCCTCGGCTACGCAAGATCGACCTGATCGCAGAAGAGTTGTCCTGTCCGGCCGATGGCTTGCGCGCGGCGACGGATGGGCGTGCTGCCGCTAGGCAGATCGGGTGCATGTGCGAAGCCGGTGCAATGCCGGAGCCGCAAGAGCCGATGAACTGATGTTCATGGCTTAAAGGGTGATGTAGTGGCGGCGGTGGAGAGGCTATGACCAAGGGCGGCAGTTCGGGGTGGTTGTACGGGTTTGGCTGCGGCGTGTGCCTGGTCGTGGCAGTCGTGGTGGGACTGCGGCTGGTGCCGGGGGCGAAAGTCGGCGATGTGGACCCAGTGTCGGCGGTAGTGGCACTGCTGGCTCTGGCAGCGGCGTTGTGGGCTGGACGACACGCGGTCCGGATAGCGCGGATAGCGCGGATAGCGCCGGTGCCGGTGATGGAGGTGGCCGCTCGGTTGGCAGACGACGTGCGGTCCAGGGAAAGCCGGGCACGGACACAGCTGCTTGGTAACAAGAACCGCACGATCGATGTGGACTTCGCGTTCCGCCCGGCCCCTGCTCACCCTGCACAGCACGCCCAGGCGAAAGGCCAACTCACCCAAGTGGTGGACTATTACCAGGCGCTGCGTCCGCAGCGCCTGGTAATCACCGGGGCTCCTGGAGCGGGTAAGACTGTGCTCGCGCTGGAACTGTTGCTGGGACTGCTGGAGACCCGCGAGCCCGCGCAGCCGGTACCTGTGCGGATTCCGGCCACTATCTGGGACACAAGTCACCCATTAAGTGACTGGCTGGTCCAGCACCTGGTGGCCGCATACCAACAGGACTCACGCACCGCGCAAGCCCTCGTCAATGCTGGCCTCATCCTCCCGGTCATCGATGGCCTCGACGAGGTAGACGCTGAGGACACCCCAGGCCATGATTCCCATGCCGCAGACGTGGTGCGGGCGCTAAACACTTATCAACACGGGCGACATGCGGCACCGCTGGTACTGACCTGTCGGACGGGCCACTACCAGGCACTCACTGGCGCCGACGTGTGGACCCACGACGCCGCCCTAGTCGCCATCGACGCCGTCGACGCTGTCAAAGCCCGAGCGTTCATCCAGTCCCGAGTGGACAACCCCGCCCGATGGCGGACGGTCTTGTCCACCATCGATGACCACCCCGGCGGTCCACTCGCCGTAGGACTGTCCACTCCATGGCGGCTGTCGCTGGCCACTGTTGTTTACGAGCAGCGCAATCCCGACAACAGCTATACCCGCGACCCCGCGACCTTGATCCGCGTGGCCGCCTCCGGTAACCACGCGGTTCGTGAGCACCTGCTTGCGCACTTCATCGCCGCCACCACTGCTCACTCCGTGCAGTCCGACAAACAGACGCCCTACTCCGCAGAGCAGGCCCATCAGTGGCTCGCGGTTTTGGCCGGCTACCTGCACCACAACGCCACCATCGGCCGCATCTTTGGCGGCGGACCCCTGTCCGGCACCGAGCTTGTACTGCACCAACTGTGGCCACTCGGCGGCGTCAACCGCGTTCGCGGCATCGTCCTGGCAGTAACCGCTCTGACCTGGCTCATCGCTGCTGTCGTTCTGCTGATCCACAACGAGATAGAACCTGGGAGGGTCCTGATCTTCGGGTTCGCTTGTGCCGCGCTTGGTGGTTGCCTCTGGAACGATTTCGTTTGGGGCAGTATCTGGCCTGAGTCGACTCGCATCCACACAGGCCGCCTCCGCGTCGACACACGCCATCTCCGCACCCAGAAGGGCCGCCGGAGTCTTCTGGTCGGACTCGCGTTCGGGCTCATGACCATGCTCACGCTCAAGCCCGCGGTCGAGCTCATATTCGGGCTCAGGTACGGGCTCGTGTTCTGGTTGATGCTCGGGCTTGCACTTGGGCTCGTGATCGGGCTGAGCGACAAGACCGAGAACCCGCAGGAGCACGACGCTGCGTCTGTGATCTGGGATCCCCGCGAGATCATTAAACATGACCTCGCGACAGGGCTTGCGCTTGGATTCACGAGCGGGCTCATGGCCGGGCTCGGGTTCTGGCTCGCGGGTGGGCTCTTGGCCGGGCTCGCAAGCGGGGTGATGCTGGGGATCAGGTTTGGGCAGGTCGGAATCCATTATCTGGCGCTGCTGCTGTTCACACGCGGGTGGTTCGGGACCCCAGGGCTGCCTTGGCGGCTTGGGCGGTTCCTGCACTGGTGCTACCAGGTCGGGCTGATCCGGCAGGCAGGCATCGGCTACCAGTTCCGTCACCGCGAACTCCAGGACCACCTGGCACGCCACCCTCAATCAGTACCGGTCAGTGGCTAGTCGTCGAAGGCGAGTGAGCGCCTACCCGCCGAGCTGGACCGTCGCCACGTCGTCCCACCCGTAGGCCTTCCGGTCCCGGTGGGCTGCGCACCGATGATGTGCCAGGCAGCCCCGGCTACCCTGGAGATGTTGGATCGCTGACGTGCCACATCCGGGGTAGAAGGCGCGGAAGGGTGCCGTTGTGGCTGACCAGGCTGACGCCACGAGCGAGATGGGCCGCAGGCTGCGGCAGATCCGCCACGCCCGCCGCAAGTCGCTGGCGGTTGTCGCGGGCCTCGCGGGGATCTCGACCTCGTATCTGTCCAGGCTGGAGTCGGGCGAGCGTGCCCTCGACCGTCGCTCTCTGATCGTCTCCCTTGCCAACGCTCTGGAGGTTGCGCCCAGCGAAATCACTGGGGCCGCCGTCGTGTTCGCCGGGGAGTTGGAGGAAGACGGTTCGCTGAACGGGGTCCGCCTGGCGCTGCTCGCGGTGAGCATGAGGCAGCCACGCGGCGAGGTTATGCCGGCCGAACTGCTGGAGGCTCGCGTCGGTGTGCTGCTGGACGCCCAGCGGGCGTGCCGCTTCGCCGAGGTCGGCCAGCAACTCCCCGGCCTGATCCGTGACCTGCACACCACCCTCGACGCTGGTCGAGATGTCGCACATGTCCTTCGACTTCTCGCGCTCCTCCACGTCCAGGGCACGATGGCGTGGCTGACCGACATCGGTGCGAGCATGGACCTCGCGTGGCAGGCCGCGACGCTCGCGCAGCAGGCAGCCGAGCGGCTGGACGACCCCGTGACGCACGCAATCAGCGCGTTCGGCACAGCTTTCGGCCTGATGGGGGCCGGGGCGTTCGACATGGCCGCCGAGACGCTGACGAGGCAAGCAGTTGGCACAACCACGACGGCGGAGTTGTCGGCGAGGGGGATGCTCACGCTCACGATGTCCCTCGTGTCGGCCGCGAGTGGTGACCGCGTTGGCCAAGCCGCCGCGCTGGAGGAAGCCGCGGGCCTCGCCACCGCCGTCAACGGCGACGGCGACCCGCTGTGGCTCGGCTTTGGCGTCTCGAACGTCAACGTGTGGAGGATGTCAGTTGCGCTGGAGGCGGGCGACCACGCCGAGGCAGCGCGGATCGCGACCGCAATCGACCCGGCCGCCCTGCCGTCGCCGACTCGGCAAGCCGCGTACTACCGCGATTTCGGGCGGGCACTCGCGCGACTACCGCGCCGACAGGACGATGCCGTGCTGATGCTGCGCCGAGCCGAGCAGATCTCGCCCGCGCGTATCCACAGGCACCCGTTCATGAGGTCAATCATCGCCGAGCTGCTGGTGAAGGCGAAGCGCGACGCGGTCGGGCGGGAGCTTCGGGGCATGGCGTTCCGGGCTGGTCTGCCCGTGTAGCCCGGTTGGGCGAGGTTGCCACGCAGGCAAAAGATCCACTTGCTTCATTCGTAGCGTCGTCGGCATGGGCACTTTGATCATCGTGTGCCTGCTCGGGGTCGTGGCGTTGGTGACGATCGTCTGGGTGGGCCATCACGTTCGTCTCGAACAGCAACGCCGTCGCCAGGTCGCTCGTGTGCGTGTCGACCTGGCGGGCAGTGTGAGTGTCACCGAGCTGCGCCAGCGCTGCGGCGCGGACTCGCTGCCACTTCTCCCTACTCCGCGCACGGCGGTCGGCGACCCCGACCCGGCCGCCGAACGCGGTTCCATTAGCGAGCGTGCCGCATGACGCTGATCGTGCCGGGGTCTCCCGAGGCCGCCGCTGTCGGACTGTTCCCGGTGGTGCGGCCGTTGCTCGACCTGAAGGGCGGCGGGTGGAGGTTCCTGCCCTACCAAGAGGGACAGGCGTTCCTGGACGGTTTTCACCGGTGGCCGGGCGGCTGGGTCGACTCGATCCGGTTTCACGATGAGGGCGACGCGCTTGGTATCCGCGTGGACCGGGACAACGCGATCGTCTGGGAACTCACCGACTCCCTGGCGGTGGTTGTAAACGAACTTCTGTTGCTCCCGACCCCCGATGATCGCCTGGCTCCGCGGTTGGCCAAGGGGAGGGGACCTGCTTGATACGTCGACCGCTAGGCCTTCTCGCCGGACTGACCGAAGTGCTGATTTGCCAGTTCTTCCAGCCGGTCCAGCCGGTCGCTGATGACGCGGGGGATTTCCAGCGCAAGCAAGATGTCTTCAAGCGGGGCGTGACCGCGCGCGTCGCGCTTGCTCCGGATCAGCTTGGTTGTCCGCTCGGTCAGCATCGAGCCGACAGTCTCCAGGTTTCGAACCACATCGGCGATGTCTGACGCCTTGACCGCGTACCGCGCCTCCAGTCGAGCCTTGTCGTAGGCGGACCCAGCGTCGGTGAAGGTGTTCCAACTTTCCATCTGGGTTAGTTCGATGTAACCCGGCATAGCGCCCATGACGGTGATCATCATCTCCAACGAGTTCGCGTAGCGCCGACCGGTGCGCAACACCTCGATCACGATGGCACGCTGCCCCTGGTGTTCCCGGTCCTCTCGATCAGCGCGTGCAAGCGCCAGTTGCTCACTCGCATACTCGTTGGCCTTGCGTGCCTCGGCCGCGCTCTCCTCGGCGGCCTGCGCGCTGCGCCGCGACTGTGTGACACCTGACTCTGCGATCTCCGCCGAGTCCTTGGCAGCCGCCGCCTGAGCCTGCGCGGCGTGTCGGGACTCGCGCGCTTCACCTGCCTGGCGGATCGCCGCGATCATGGACCCTGCCGAAAACGCGGCGGCCACAAGTGCGATCACGGCCGCCGCAATTGCGATCCACTCCGTTGCGCCCACTGATCCTCCGATCTCACCGAGTCGGCTCGGTGCTTCTTCTTGTGGGCGAGCAGGTTACGGCGGCTGCTACCAAACTGATCCACCACTCTGGGGGCGTTTGAGAGTTACGGAGTAGACGCGATCCCAGGTCTTGCCAGGGACGTTGTCATCGGTGCAGTGCAAGTGGACCTCGACCACGATGGGTGTCCTCGTCGTTGGGGTACCGCCCAGCTCAATATCAAAGCTGGTGTTCTTGACCAGGCGCTGTGCTTCGTACTGTCCAGATTGGATTCCGCCTAGGTGCTCGGCGGTTGTCTCAGGATGCGAAGAGTCGACGGTCCAGCTCGGCGTTGCCCACACGACCGCCGGACCGGACAGCATCGTGACCTTGACGACCCTGGAGTTCTTCGCACGTTTTCCCTCAACGACTTCAAACTCTGGGCCGCCTCGCTCGTGCCGGTCAGCGTTCTCGTCGGCCTGCGTCTGCCGCATGATTTCGACCTGCTGCTCCGCGGCTGAAGCAGCCTTCTGCGCCTCGACCACCTGCGCTTCGGCGGCCTCACGGGCCTTCTTTGCTTCGAAGGCCTGCTTGAGCGCGGCCCCGGCCTGTGTTTTGGCGGAGTTCGCGTTGCTCATGGCGATCGCTGCCGCGATGATCGCGATACCGGCCGCAACCCAGGCGGCCACATCTCCGACCTCCACCCCGCCCCCGTTCTGCCGAGTCGGCTCGGCATGTAGATAGGGACAGAAGGTTAAGGCTGCGAACACGACGAGGCCGCCCTGCAACGCGCCAGGGCGGCCTCGTGTCGTGGTGAGTCGTCAGCTCGGGCAGCTCGCCGCCGGGGCCGAGGTACGAGCCGAGTCGGTGGGCGTCGCCGAGTTCGCCCCGAACAGGTAGGCCGCGAAGCACGCAGCGGCGACAAGCACGAGCCAGCGTCCGGGACGGAACTCGCGGGAGCTGTTGATGGTGGGCATGGGGTCCTCTCTGGTTTGGCCGGCCTCGGCGGTGTGCCGAGGGGTTGGAACAAAGCCCTGTTCGGGGCTCATACGGGGTGTAGGTGGGGAACCGGGCAGACCGCGCTGGAGGTCGGAACGCGCAGTGTTTGCGCAGATCAGTGCAGTCGGAAACCCGGCGATGGAGGTCGGAACGGCTGGAACCGCGGCCGGTCGTGTGTGCCGACCCCGTTCCGGCCTCAAGCGCTGTCGATCGCCTGCCGGACGGCCTCGATGTCGGCGACGCTGACGGGGTTGTCGTGGCCTGGCATCCGTCGCTTGCCCGCCGAGAGCACCCCGGCGGCGCGCAGCGCCTCCCCGAACGGCTTGGTCTCCCAGCCGATGCGGGCGGCCAACTCGCCAGTGGGCACCAGGCCGCTCTCGTCGCCGATCACGTCGGCCAGGAGCGCCAGCACCTCGGGCAGCTCGTGCACCAGTTCGGCGTCCACGGCCTCCGGGATGCTCGCGGTCACCTCGGAGGCCAGGCGTTCGGTTGCGGCCGGGTCCAGCGGGGTCAGGTCGTGGTCTCCGGCGGCGTCACCGGTGAGGGTCCCGGCCTGCTCACGCAGCGCCCGGCCGCGCTCGCACGCCGCGCGAATGGCCGCGATGTGGAGCAGGTGGGTCCGCACGGTCACCGCGTCCCCGGCGGACAGCTCCGTTTCGCCGTCCGCGCCGAGCAGCAGACCCACGCCCTTGTGGCTGGTCAGCAGCTTGGAGGCATCCATCCCTGCCCGGTAGGTGCCTGCACCGAGGATGGTCTCCGACGCCTGGTAGGTCATGACCTTCAGCGCGAACCGGGTCCCGAGCTGGCCGCGCAGCCCGTCCGGGATCACCTGGGCGTCCGGCTTCTGCGTCGCCAGGACCAGCGAGTACCCGGCGGCCGGGCCGGTCTTCGCGATGTAGGTCAGCAGCTCGCAGATCCGCGTCCCCACCTTCTTGCCCTTGGGGTTGTCGGGATCCAGAGGCACGTCCAGGCCCAGGAAGTTCTGCACCTCGTCAATGCCGATCACGGTCAGCGGCATCCGGTGTGCCGGGTCGCGCGTGATCTCCGGCGTCACCTTGGACTCGGGGCACAGCTCGTCGTCCATCTCGGCCAGCCGGTCGAACCGGTCGGCCACGTCGGCGGCGCACTCCTCCAGCACGTTGATCAGCCGCCGGGCGTCGGACTCCCTGGAGCCGCGGATGAACCGGTGCGCTACCTGCTCGAACGGCCGGAAGTCCTTGCCGCCCTTGCCGTCCGCGATGATTACGCGCACGTGCGGGTCCAGTGCGGCGGCCGTCAGCGGCAGGCGTGCCACGAACGTCTTGCCCTGGCGGGGAATCGCGCCGATCAGCAGCGAGGTCCACACGACCGGCAGGTTCACCGCCACGCCGCGCGCCGTCGTGCCGAACGGCACCGGACGCCACAGGTCCCAGCTCGACGCCGTGGCCAGCGGACTCGGGACCGGGTCGGCCGCGTACGGGTCCGCGTCGCCCACCCACAGGGCCAGCCGCCCGGCGTGGCCGGCATCGCCCCGCACCCGCTCCACGATCAGGCGCACCTCGTCCACCGCGAGGGCGGAGGCCAGCGCTTCCCGCTTGCTGATCACGTCCGACGCCTTGCGCGACGGTGGAAGGTCGATGGTCAACGCCCACCCGGTGCCGTCGTGGCGCGGAGCCTTGACCAGCATCAACGACTCATCCCGGCCGATCAGCTTCGCCTCACGGAACGCCACCACGAGGTGGTCTCCGTTCATCAGCCACGCCAGCGAGCGGGAGCCGAGGCGGGTCGTGCGCCCGCCAGCGCCGTCCTTGCGCCGTCCGGCCACGGCCAGCAGCGCTGAAAATGCGCCGCCCGTGAGCAGCAACGGCAGGGAACCGGCGGTCAGCTCCACGATCAGCACGCCGAGGCCGGTCACTCCGCTGGCCACCAGGGAGATCACACCCCGGCGGCGGCGCACCACCGCGATCTCCTGCCACTTGTCGGCCAGCCGGTCGGCCGCCTTCGAAGCCTCGTAGAAGTCGGAGACCCGCACCCACGCCCACCAGGCGCGGGCAGACACCGCCAGGCCGCGCCCAACAGCGGCCGGGTACTGCACCGGAACGAGCGCCACCTGGCCCGCCAGCTCCGCGCCAGCCTGGCGGGCTGACTCGGGGGTCTGCCACTGCGCGGGCAGGCGCGACACCGCCGAGTCAGCGAGCCGCCGCGCCTTCGAGCGCCGGTACTCCTCCTCGGTGATCAGTTCGCCGTCCAGCACGGGCGGGGTGGCCTCCACCGTCGTGTTCTCGCGGCGGGCCTGGGGCTCGTCGACGGCGGCCACGTTCGGGAACGGGATCAGCTCGCCGCCGGTCTCCGTGTCCTTGTAATAGGGGGCGCTCACGCGGCACCTCCGCGCAGTGCGTCCCGGACCTCGCGGGCGGTGTCCGTGCCGCACTCCAGCACCTCGCGGAGCCGAGACGCGGACGGGTTGGCGGGCAGCTCCCCGGCCGCGATCATCCGGCGGACGCGGTCCACCAGGACGGCGGCGCGAGGGTCGGTAGCCCCCTGCTCCTCGATTTCCGGGCGGGGGGTGTTTTCCCTGTACTCCGGGGGAGTAGGGCTCGGAGTAGGGGAGGCCGCGGTGCCGTGGTCGAGTGCGGCGAACGCGGACCAGATGATGGGCAGCACGGCCACCGCGCCGACCGCCACCAACGGGCCGATGGCGTGCGCCAGGAGCTGCATGGGGTCGAACCGGTCGGCCTGCCCCGGCAGGTACGGCCACACGTTCAGCGTCAGCGTCACCAGCAGCGCGCCGTACTCGACCACGGTCAGGTGGCGGTGGTGGAGCGCACGGCCACGGGTAGCCAGGAAGGCACGCGCTCCGACGATCACCAGCAGCACAGCCGAGATGACGGGCTCCACGGCCCACGCGCCCCACCAGGCCGCGCCCTGTTCGGTCATGGTGCGGGTCAGCGTGTGGTGCACGCCCGTGGTGGACCAGGCCAGCGCGCCAACCAGCGCGGTCAGGGCTACGGTGGTGAGGACGGAGCGGATGCGGGCGGCCTGCCAGGCACGGGCGGCCGGGTCCTGCGCCAGCTCGTGCAGGCGGGCGGCCTCGGCGGAGCGCTTGCGGCTGCGGCGCACCCGGTCGGTGTCGACCAGCAGGGGAGCGGTGTCGGCCTGCAACTCCAGCAGCGCGTGCGACTCGGCCACCTCGGCGCGCAGTTCGCGGACCCGCTTCGAGGCGGGCAGGTCGTCAGCCACCTGTCCGGCCGGGGCGTGTCCTGCCACGAACTTCTCCAGCTCGGCCACTGCGCGCTCCACGTCTTCGTCACTCGGTTCGGGGATGGGGATAGGAGTGCTCACCGGGCACCTCCGGACCTCTGCGGCGCGCAGCGCGGGCACGAGGTGGAGCTGGTGCGGTCCTTGTCCGTCCAGATGACGCGGGCGCTGATCGGATCACCGGGCCGGGCGTCGCACTGCCCGCACTCCGGCGGCACCGCCGAGCGCCCACTGGGCGCGCTCGGCGCGGGGTGGTTCTTCGGACGGTTGAAGGACGGTTCGGGTGCAGGGTTTGCACCCCGTGCCGTCGCTGTTTGCACCCCGTGGCCCCGAGTTTGCACCCCGTGCTGGTCAGCGGGGCGCAAACTCTGCACCCCGTCCTGGGGGTTATCCACAGGCTGATCAGTCCTGTGGACTGCCAGGTCCCAGCCGCGCGGGCGACGGTCGGAGCGCTTCACGTACGCGGCCACGATCGTCGGGTCGGACGCGCTGATCAGCTCCAGTTCCTCCAGGGCACGCAATGCGTACTGGACGGACCGCTCAGACAGCCGGGTGTACCGGACCAAAGTGGACACTGCCGGGAAAGCGTTGCAGCCGTGGGGATCGGCGTGGTTCGCGAGGCCCAGCAGGACGACGGCCAGAGAAGAGGCGTCGCGCCGATCGCGGGGGATGGGGGCGTGGTTGAGCGCCCACGTGATGGCTTCGAGGCTCACAGGCTCCACCACCTGGAACTGCAAGCATGGGAAGATCGGGTCACGGCCGGGACCTCCAGTGTCCAGGTCGAGGCCCCGTCAGCGGGTGTTGGCGCACCCGGCGGGGCCGTCTACTGAAACCTCAGTAGCCCCGAATGCCTCGACCTCCCGCAGTACACCGAGAAGCGCGTCGACGTGTTGGCGCAGCGGGCTTTCCAGGCGTTCCACGAGTGGATGCCGATCGACCAGAAGCGCGCCGTGGACGGCCGCGTCTACCGCAAGTTCTCCTACGGCGGCAACGTCGAGATCTTCGTGCTCGACATGCGCACCTACAAGGACAAGAACACCTCCCCGAAGGACCAGCCCGGCGTCATCCTCGGCGCCAAGCAGGCGAAGTGGTTGGTCGACAGCGTCGACCGCAGCACCGCCACCTGGAAGATCATCGCGGCGGATCTGCCCATCGGTTTGACCGTACCGGACGGCACCGACATCGAAGGCGTGGCGAACGGCCTGCCCGGCGCCCCCAACGGCCGCGAGCACGAGATCGCCTGGGTGCTGCGGGAACTCAAGAAGCGTCGCGTCAAGAACACGGTGTGGCTCACGGCGGACGTCCACTACACCGCCGCGCACCACTACTCACCCGATCGGGCGGCGGTCGGCGACTTCGACCCGTTCTGGGAGTTCGTGTCCGGCCCGCTGCACTCCGGCGCGTTCGGTCCCAACACGCTCGACCCGACGTTCGGCCCGCAGGCCGTGTTCGTGCACGCCCCGCCCGCCGCCAACACCACGCCGCTGGACAACTTCCAGCACTTCGGCGAGGTCAAGGCGTCGCGGCACGAGCTCACGGTGTGGCTGCGCGACGCGACAGGCGCCTCGCTCTGGAGCAAAACGCTCAGGGCCGCCTGACGGGAGCCGTACTGTCGACGGGTGCCCATCTCGTTCGACACCACCGGCTTCCGCCAGCTCGACCAGAACACCTGGCAGCACAGCAGCGGTGACCAGGCCCAACTGACCTACTACGGCCTGGTCCCCGACCTGCCCGCCGGGCTGGACGACCTGCCGAAGCTCAGGCACGACCTCGCGCTCGTCCACGGCGAGACCGGCTGCCTGATCGAGGCGCACGTCGTCCAGCTCGGGGGAACGCAGGCGCTGCTGCGGATCATCAAGATGCCGCTGCCGAACCAGCCGAACGGCCAGGTGTTCGTCGCCTCCTTCACCATCCCGAAGGAGGCCAGCAGTGCCGTGCTGCAACTCGGCGCGGTCGAACGCGGCATGACGGGCGCGCGCGAGGCCGTGCTCGCGGCCGAGATCGGGTTCGAGAGCTGGGCCATGCAGCACCCGTACGCGCCCGAGCTGCAGGGCGTGCTGCCGTTCCACGCGGGCGATGACCCGCGCCACGACGCACGGTTCCCCGACCACCCGTTGACGCGTGTGCGCGCGTGGGCCCATCACGTCGTGCGCACCGCACGGGTCGATCCCGGCTTCGCCTCGCTGCCGCCTTTCCGCGCTCAGCCGCCCAAGCCCCCGATCGAGCCTGGTCAGCGCCTCATCACGGCGCTGCCGAGCCTCCCGGTCAGGGACTTCGTCGGCCTGCGCGTCGGCGAGGAGACCACGTTCTGGCGCGTGACCGACCCGAAGCTGCACGAGATGCTCGGCCGCGGCCTCATGGGCCGATCGCCGCTCGCCGAGACCCGGTTCCGGGACATGCTCATGATCGACGTCGAGACCGGCGACGCGATGATTCCCGACCGCTTCACCACCGATGGCCAGATGACCGCGCACGGCACGCGCCTGCGGCAGGTCACGCTGCAGGAAGCGGACGCGGAGCTCTCCGACGACGACGTCATGAACGCCTTCAAGTGGGCGGGCCGGATGGCGGGCGCGGCGGCCGAACGCGGCGAGTTCCTGTCCCTGGAACCGATCGAGAACGACGGCGAGCAGGCCGAGCCGCACGTCCTGCTGGCCGTCCAGCAGCACGAGGGCCAGCAGGTGGTGATCGCCCAGTTCGCCCCGGCACCCACCGAGGGGCCGCTCGCGGGATCGACGAGCCGCAACGCCCCGGCCACCGCCGAATCCGTCGAAGGCATCGGCGTGCTCGCGGGCCTGGCGGTCAACGAGTGGCGCTCACATCCGTTGCGGATGGCGATCACCTACCGGCGCCCGGCAGGCTGACTGCAAATATTTGCAGGATCCGACGTATTGTTTCCCGCTGTTTGTCGTGGTTTCGTGCAGCAACCCTGCAAGAAGTTGCGACAAGGAGGTCGCGATGCGTCGGGTAGTCGCCGCGCTCGCTGCATTGGTTCTCATCCCCCTCACACCGGTCCAGGCCGTTGCCGCTCCACCGCAACGTCTTGCCGTGGGCGAGGTGGTGGACATAGCGCCGGGGGTGCGCGACGGGGACGCACGGCTCGCGTTGCCACCCAAGCGCGACGACCTGCGGGGCGAGCGCTTCTACTTCGTGATGCCCGACCGGTTCGCGAACGGCGACCCGGGAAACGACCGGGGCCGCAGCAACGCCGCCGAGAACGGCTTCAACCCCGCTGACAAGGGCTTCTACCACGGCGGCGACCTCAAGGGCCTGCGTCAGAAGCTCGACTACCTCGATGGCATGGGCATCACGGCGATCTGGATGACGCCGATGTTCCTCAACCGCTGGGTGCAGGGAGACAGCGCCGGGTATCACGGCTACTGGACGCTCGACTTCACCAAGCTGGACCCGCACTTCGGCACCACGCAGGAGATGCGCGACCTGATCAAGGACGCGCACCGGCGTGGCATCAAGGTCTTCTTCGACATCGTCGCGAACCACACCGCCGACGTGATCAAGTACGAGGAGGGCAAGACCCAGTACGTCAGCACGGGGGCCCAGCCGTACCTGGACGCGTCCGGGAAGCCGTTCGACCTCGCCGAGTACGCGGGCAGGAAGAACTTCCCGAAGCTCGACGCCGAGAAGTCCTTCCCGTACACCCCGGTGAAGGACGGCCCGACGAAGTTCCCGTTGTGGCTCAACGACTCCACGCTCTACCACAACCGCGGCGACTCGACGTTCTCCGGCGAGTCGAGCGAGCAGGGTGACTTCTCCGGTCTCGACGACCTGATGACCGAGCACCCGCGCGTGGTCAACGGCATGAAGGACATCTTCACCAGCTGGATCGACACGCTCGACATCGACGGCTACCGCGTCGACACGGTCAAGCACGTGAACATGGAGTTCTGGCAGGCCCTCGCGCCGCACGTCAAGCAGTACGCGAACCGCAAGGGCAAGAAGGACTTCTTCGTGTTCGGCGAGGTCTTCGACTCCTCGCCCGAGAACACCTCGAAGTACACGACCGACGGCCGCATGCAGGCCACGCTCGACTTCCCGTTCCAGAGCAGCGCGCTGAACTTCCTGTCCGGCAAGGGTTCCCAGCGCCTCGGCGAGGTGCTGCTGGACGACGACCGCTACACCGACGCCGACTCCAACGCCTCGTCGCTGCCCACGTTCCTGGGCAACCACGACATGGGCCGCATCGCGTGGATGATCCGCAACGACCGTCCGGGCATCTCCGACGCGGAACTGCTGGACCGGCTCAAGCTCGGCAACCAGCTGATGTACCTGTGGCGTGGCAACCCGGTCGTCTACTACGGCGACGAGCAGGGTTTCGCGGGCACTGGTGGCGACAAACTCGCACGTCAGGACATGTTCGCTTCGAAGACGCCGGAGTACATGGCGGAGAACCTCATCGGCTCCGATCGCACCGGTGCCCAGGACAACTTCAACACCGCGCACCCGCTGTACCAGCAGCTCAAGGCGTTGGCCGCGCAGGTCGACAAGGACCCCGTGTGGCGCGACGGCAACCAGGTCCTGCGGTACGCCGAGGGCGACGTGTTCGCGTTCAGCCGCATCCTCGGCCGCGAACACCTCGTCGTCGCGAACGCGGGCACCGCACCCGCGACCGTGACCGTGCCGGTGTCGTCGTCCGGCTTCGAGAACGCCCAGGTGCAGAACGGCCGCGTCACGGTCACCGTGCCCGCGCTGTCCACGGTGGTGCTCAAGGGAACCAGCGACGTGGCGAAGTCCAAGCCGTCGCCCGTCCTGGTCGCCCCGGCGGCCGGAACGGTGCTGGACGAGCGCGTCGAACTGCGCGCGGACGGCATCGGCGCGCCCAACGCCGCCGCCACGTTCGCCGCGCGCGTCGAAGGCACGCGGGACTGGACCGTTCTCGGCACCGACGACGCCGCGCCGTACCGCGTTTTCGCTGACCTGTCGGCACTTCCGGGCGCGGCGGTCGGCAAGCGCGTCGAACTCCGCGTGGTCGCGAAGTCCGGCGAGATCGGCGCGGACGGCGCGTTCGTGTCGCTCGTGGCCGCACCGCCGTTGCCGGACCCCGGCACGAAGAACCCCGACTGGCTGGTCGTGCACTACGCGCGAGACAACTACGACGGCTGGGGCCTGCACGTCTGGGGTGACGTGGAGACGCCGACCGAGTGGAACACCCCGCTGCCGTTCGCGGGAGAGGACGCCTACGGGCGGTTCGCCTGGGTGAAGCTGAAGCCGGGCGCCAAGTCCGTCGGGATCATCGCGCACAAGGGCGACGAGAAGGACACGTCCGTCGACCGGTTCGTGGACCCCAGCGTGACGCCGGAGATCTGGCTGAAGCAGGGCGATCCGGCCGTGCACCCGTCCGAGCAGGCGGCCACCGGCAAGGCGGTCGTGCACTACGTCGGTGACGCTGCCGGTGCGTTCGTGCGCGTCGCCGGACGTGGGGACGTGCCGTTCACCAACGGCATCGCGGAACTGCCTCCCACCACCGACTTCTCCGTCGTCCGCGGCACCACCGTGGAGGCGTCGGGCAAGTTCATCAGCGGCCACGCGTGGGTCGCGAACGGCAAGGTGCACGCCACACGCGCTGCTGCCGAGAACCGGGCGGTGATCCACTACAACCGCGCCGACGGCGACTACACCGACTGGACGATGTACCACTGGACCGGCTCCGCGGAGCCGTCGCCGGGCTGGAACCAGTCACGCGTACCGGACGGCGCAGATGCCTACGGCGTCTACTGGTCGGTGCCGCTCGCGGCCGGTGCGGCGGGCCTGAGCTACATCATCCACCGCGGCGACACCAAGGACCCGGGCCCCGACCAGTTCCTCGACCTGGGGCAGAAGGGGAACGAGGTGTGGCAGTTGCAGGGGAACGAGACCTACCTGCTGCCGCCGAACGCCGGTCCGGCCGCCGATGACGACCTGACCAAGGCCAAGGCGATCTGGATCTCGAAGGACAAGGTCGTCTGGGACGTGCCCTCGGTGCAGTCCGACGGCTACCGGCTCGAGTACGGCGCGAAGGTGCTGCGCCTGTCGCCCATGACCGAGGAGGTGCCGGCGCAGTTCCCGCACCTGAAGGGCAAGCCGGTGTTCGCCGTGCGCGGGTTCGTCGACGAGGCGTTGCGGGACAAGCTGTCCGCCGTGCACGTCGACGCGGGCGGGGCGATCCGGCACCGCACGAGCGTGCAGATCGCGGGCGTGCTGGACGACCGGTTCGCTTCCGCCGCGACGAAACTGACGTTCGGGCCGACGTTCGACCACGACCGCGCGTCGGTGCGGTTGTGGGCCCCGACGGCGACGAACGTGCAGCTGCGGATCTTCGACCAGCCCTCCGGTGAACCCCGGAAGGTCGTGCGGCTCAAGCGCGACGACGCCTCGGGTTCGTGGACCGGTACCGGTGACTGGAAGAACAAGTACTACCAGTTCGAGGTCACCAACTGGCAGCGGACGGTCGTGGTCACCGACCCGTACTCGGTGGCGTTGTCGGTGAACTCGACGCACTCGCAGTTCGCGGATCTGAAGGACAGCCGCACGATGCCCGCCGGGTGGTCGAAGGACGTCGCGAAGGGCTTGGGCGGCGCGATCACCGAGCTGCACGTGCGCGACTTCTCGATCAACGACCAGTCCGTTCCGGCGGCGGATCGCGGCACCTACAAGGCGTTCACGCACCGCGACTCGACCGGCATGAAGCACCTGAAGACGCTGGCCGCGGCGGGCATGGACACCGTGCACCTGCTGCCGACGTTCGACATCGCGACGATCCCCGAGAAGCGTTCCGACCAGGCCACGCCCGCGTGTGACCTGCCGTCGCTGCCGGCGGATTCGGACCAGCAACAGGCCTGCGTGGGCGCGGTGGCCGGACGGGACGGCTTCAACTGGGGCTACGACCCGTTCCACTACGACGTGCCCGAGGGCTCTTACGCCACGGCGGACGCGCAGAACGGCGCAGCGCGGTCGAAGCAGTACCGCGAGATGGTGAAGTCGTTGCACGACAACGGCAACCGCGTGGTGGTGGACGTCGTCTACAACCACACGGCGGCGTTCGGCGACGCACCGACGTCCGTGCTGGACAAGGTCGTGCCCGGCTACTACCAGCGGCTCAACCTCGACGGGTCGGTCGCGAACTCCACCTGCTGCGCGAACACGGCCACCGAGAACGCCATGATGGGCAAGCTCGTCGTGGACTCCGTGGTGCGGTGGGCTCGCAACTACAAGGTCGACGGATTCCGGTTCGACCTGATGGGCCACCACCCGAAGGCGAACATCCTCGCGGTGCGTGCGGCTCTGGACGCGCTGACGGTGGAGCGCGACGGCGTGGACGGGCGCAAGATCGGCGTTTACGGCGAGGGCTGGGACTTCGGCGAGGTCGCCGGCAACGCCCGGTTCGAGCAGGCCACCCAGGCCAACATGGCGGGTACTGGGATCGGCACCTTCAGCGACCGGCTGCGGGACGCCGTGCGCGGTGGCGGGCCGTTCGACGACGACCCGCGCGTGCAGGGTCTTGGGTCTGGTCTGGCCGGTGACGTGAACTCGTCGCCTGCCAACGGGAACGTGGCTCAGCGCCTGGAGAACTACAGCGACCTGGTGAAGCTGGGCATGGCGGGCAACATGGCCTCGTACCGGTTCCAGTCGACGGCCGGGCCCGTGGTCGCCGGTCGCGACGTCCAGTACAACGGCTCGCCCGCCGGGTACACCGGGCAGCCGTTGGAGGCCATCACGTATGTCGACGCGCACGACAACGAGGCGCTGTTCGACGCGTTGATGTTCAAGCTGAAGCCCGAGACGTCGATGGCCGACCGGGTGAAGATGCAGACGGTGTCGCTGGCGCCGGCGGTGCTGGGGCAGGGGCGGCCGTTCGTGCACGCGGGCACCGAGTTCCTGCGGTCGAAGTCGTTGGACCGCAACAGCTACGACTCGGGTGACTGGTTCAACGCCTACGACCCGTCGTTGCGCGACAACGGTTTCGGGCGCGGGTTGCCGCCCAAGGCCGACAACGAGGCGAAGTGGCCGTACGCGAAGCCGTTGCTGGGCCTGGCCAAGCCTTCTTCGTCCGACATGAAGGCCTCGCTGGACGCGACGCTGGAACTGCTGCGGATCCGTCAGACGTCCCCGTTGTTCTCGCTGGGGTCGGCGGACCTGGTGCAGCAGAAGGTGTCGTTCCCTGCGGCTGCCTCCGGCGTGATCGTCATGCACGTCGACGACACGGTCGGACCGGACGTCGATCCGGCGCGGCGAGGGCTGGTCGTGGTGATCAACCCGTACCCGACGGACCAGGCCGTGACGTTGCCCGCGGGGGACTGGAAGGCGCTGACCGAGGAGAAGAAGGCGGGTGCGGCGCGGTCGGTGGTCGTGCTGGAGCGATAGTCCCGCTCAGAAATAGTTTTGTTTCGGATTAGTTTGCTACCGTTGGGTCCATGGGCACGACGGGGTGTACTGACCTGATGATGCTGCTGCATCGGGCGTCGCACGCGCTCGAGACGGAGCTGACGGCGAGGCTCGCGGAGATCGGACTGACTCCGCGAGCCCGCTGCGTTCTGGCCACCGCGCTGGACGCCGGTCTCACGCAGATCGAGATCGCGGACCGGGTCGGCATCGACAAGACGACCATGGTCGTGACGCTGGACGCCCTCGAATCCGCCGGGTATGCCGAGCGGCAACCGTCGCCCACGGACCGTCGCGCCCGCGTGGTGGTGGTGACCGTCGCCGGTCGCACGATGACCGCCAAGGCCGACGAGGTGTACGTGGACGTCGTGAGCAGCGTGCTCGGTGCGTTGCCGGACGACGAACGATCGGGCCTGGTAGGAGGCCTGACCCGGCTGGTCGAAGGCCGGTTGAGCAGCCCGCCCCCGTGTGAGAAGCCCCCGCGGAAACGTGCCGTGCGTCATGCGGTTGGGTAAGAGATAGTCCCGTACAAAACTATCTGTTACGGTTCCTCTTATGACTTCAGGGGATCGAGAACTGACGCGCGCTGGCTCGCGCTGATCGTGCTGTGCGCGGGGATGTTGATGATCGTGCTGGACCAGACGATCGTGAACGTGGCGTTGCCCGCCATCGCGGAGGACCTGCAGTTCGGCCAGGCCGGGCTGGCGTGGGTCGTGAACGCGTACCTGATCGCCTACGGCGGTCTGCTGCTGCTCGCGGGCCGTCTCGGCGACCTGATCGGGCACAAGAAGGTGTTCCTGATCGGCCTCGGCGTGTTCACCGTCGCCTCGCTGCTGTGCGGGCTGTCGTTCAGCGCCGAGATGCTGATCGTGTCGCGGTTCGTGCAGGGTGCGGGCGGTGCACTGGCCACGTCCGTGACCTTGGGGATGGTCGTGACGATGTTCCCGGAGCCGGGGGAGCAGCGCCGTGCCATCGGCGTCTTCAGCTTTGTTGCTGCTGCGGGTGCGTCGCTTGGGCTCTTGCTGGGTGGTGTGCTGACCGACGCCATGTCGTGGCACTGGATCTTCTTCGTGAATATCCCGATCGGGCTGGTGGCGGCTGTTTTCGCGGTCCGTCTCGTGCCTGACTCGGTTGGTCTTGGGTTGCGGGCCGGTGCGGACGTCGTCGGTGCGTTGTTGATCGTGGCTGCGGTGATGCTCGGCGTGTACACGATCGTCAAGGCTGAACACTACGGCTTCGGGTCTGCGCACACGTTGGGGCTTGGGGCTGTTGCTCTCGCGTTGCTGGTGGGATTTGTTGTGCGCCAACGGACTGCTGCTCGGCCGTTGCTGCCGTTGCGGGTGTTTCGCTCTCGCAACGTGACCGGGGCGAACCTGGTGCAGATCTCGATGGTCGCCGGGATGTTCGGGTTGTTCTTCCTTGGCACTCTCTATATGCAGCTCGTGTTGCAGTACACGCCGTTGCAGATCGGGCTGGCCTTTATGCCTGTCGCCGGTGCTATCGCGCTGTTCTCGGTGTCGTTGTCGGCTCGGCTGAACTCGCGGTACGGCGAGCGGAACATGCTGATCGTCGGGCTGTTGTTCATGCTCGCCGGGATGCTGGTGTTCACGCAGGTGCCGGTCGACGGGTCGTACTTGGCGCACATCCTGCCCGCGGTGGCGCCTCTTGGCGTTGGGTTGGGGCTTTCGTTCCCTGCGCTGATGTCGTTGGCGATGTCCGGTGCTTCGCACGACGAGGCCGGGCTCGCGTCCGGGCTGGTGAACACGACCGCGCAGGTGGGTGGTGCACTTGGGCTGGCTGTGCTGGCCACTACCTCGACGTCTTATACGTCGTCGTTGGTCGCCTCAGGGGTTGGGCGGTTGGAGGCGTTGACGGCCGGGTTCCACCTGGCGTTCTGGATCTCGGCCTCGTTGGTGGCTGTTGCTCTGGGGCTGGCGGTGTTCGTGTTGCGGCAGGTTGCTGTCGACCGATCCGCGCAGCCCGTGTTGGTGCACTAGTGGTCGGTTAGTTCCTCTCGCTTCTGGACGTCCTCGGTGCGCAGGATCTTGAACTTGCGGTCCTTCGCTTCGAGGACCTTCAGGAAGCCGGGGCTCGTTTCGAAGACGTAGACCTCTTCCGCGTCGTTGATGCGTTCCTTCGGGACCCATGGGGTGCTGACGATCGCGGCCACCGCGAGGGCGGAGCCGGCCAGGATCCAGGCGAACCACTTGAGGATCCAGCGGGCGTTGTGGATGGCGAGGACCATCGCGGCGCCGATCGCCACGGCTCCCAGTGCCAGCCACCAGCGGTGGTACGTCAGGGTGTGGCTGACCATCAGTGCTGCCAGCACGATCAGGGCCAGGAGTGCCGTGGTGTTCGGGCGTTCCGGGTCTTTGCGGGTGCGCAGGAAGTAGAAGAACGTGGCTGGGGTGACGATCATCAGCAGGACCGTGCTGATGCGGTCGTCCGCCATGAAGGTGCCCAGGAACAGGCCTGGGGCGTCGTCCAGCGCGAGAGTGTGCAAGAGCGCGAACGCCGTGTGCCAGTTATAACCGGACACCGCGAGGAGCCTGAGCAGGACGAAGAGGACGGCGGCGCCGGTCACGGCGGAACCCGTGTGCTTTGCACTCACGCGCAGAACTATGGCGCATCGGCGGGCGATAGATGCGCTGCGGAGTATTCCGGGTCACAGCCCTGTCGGAGAGCGCCGCACGTGCGCGGTTACGCTTGTCGGCACATCCCGTACCTGTTTTGACCTGTTTTGAGGAGTCACACCGTCGTGTCCGAGCGCACCCTGGTTCTCGTTAAGCCCGATGGCGTTGCCCGTGGTCTCGTCGGCGAGGTGATCGCCCGCATCGAGCGCAAGGGCCTCAAGCTCGCTGCGCTCGAGCTGCGCACCGCCGACCGCGCCACCGCCGAGCAGCACTACGCGGAGCACGACGGCAAGTCGTTCTACGGCGACCTGGTCGACTTCATCACCGGTGGGCCGTTGGTCGCGATCGTTGTCGAGGGTGTTCGGGCGATTCCGGCGTTCCGTCAGCTCGCTGGTGGGACCGACCCCGTGGAGAAGGCCACGCCTGGGACGATTCGGGGCGACTTCGGCACTGAGGTTCAGTACAACCTGGTGCACGGGTCGGACTCGGCCGAGTCGGCTGAGCGTGAGATCAAGATCTGGTTCCCGAACCTCTGATTCGGGTTTTGCGGCGGCCTCGACCGAGTTTTCGGTTGGGGCCGTTTGCTGTTTGTGGGCTGACGCGTCTGGTCCGTAAGTGGTTGGGTTGCGTTGGCGGGTTTCTGTTGCGTGCTTTCCCTGGGGGCTCTGCCCCCAGACCCCCGGCAATCTGATCAGGGGGCCAGCGCTGTGAGCGGGTTGATGGCACGCCTGTTGCTTGGAGCGGCTGCCGGTTGCTTGGTTTGGTTGCGTTGGCGGAGCCGCTTGGCTAAAGACAAAAGCAAAAGCCAAGAGCACCTCGGCTTCGCCGTCGGGTTGGCTCGCCTTCGGCCTCGCGGGTGGTCAGGCTCGCCGTGGGCTGCTGCCCAGGCCGCCTGCCGTCGCGCCGTTGAGTGTCGTGCCCTCCGGGTAGCCGAGCGGCAGGTACATCCACACGTCGTCCCAGCGTTCGGTTCCCACGGCGATCGCGTTCGGCATCCGCCCGCACTCCCGGAACCCGAGCCTTTCGTACAGCTCGATGGCGCCGTGGTTGTTGCCGCGTACCCCAAGCATCAGGATTTCCAGGCCTGCGGAGCGTGCGTTGGCGATCAGGCCCTCCATCACCCGCTTGCCGAGGCCCAGGCCGCGGGCCGACGGGTGCGCCATGATCTGTTGGACCTCGGCGCGGTGCTGGAAGACGGCTGTTGAGCCCCGGCGCCACACGCCCACGGCGCGGACCACGCCGTCCACCTGGACGGCGCAGAAGGCGGCGTCGCCGTCGCGGACCTGTTTGAGGACGCCGTCCAGCCAGGTCGAGATGCGGTCGTAAGAGGGTGGGGAGTGGTAGCCGACGGCTCCGCCTGCGGCCACCACGTCGTGGACCACTGCGTGGATCTCGGTGCGGAGGTGGTCGTCGGCTTCCGAGAGCCAGAGCAGTGTCATGGGGCGATCGTAATTGTGGTGAGAATTGTCGGACCCGTTCGTTAACGTCGGGTGGGTGGAGAACCTCGTTGAGGCCAAGGCCCTGACCAAGCACTTCGGGTCGTTCGAGGCCGTGCGCGGCATCGACGTCGAGGTGCGGCGGGGTGAGGCGTTCGGGTTTCTCGGGCCCAACGGGGCCGGGAAGTCGTCGACCATGCGGATGATCTCGTGCGTGTCCGGGCGGACCGGGGGAGAGCTCAAGGTGCTCGGGATGGATCCCGGGACCGACGGGCCGAAGATCAGAGCGCGGCTGGGGGTGGTGCCGCAGCTCGACAACCTCGACACGGAGTTGACGGTTCGGCAGAACCTGCAGATCTACGGGCGGTACTTCGGGATGTCCCGGCAGAAGTGCCGGGAAAAAGCGGTGGAGTTGCTCGAGTTCGCGCAGTTGGCGGATCGGGCGGACCACGAGGTGGAGCCGCTGAGCGGCGGGATGAAGCGTCGGCTCACGATTGCTCGGTCGTTGGTGAACGATCCGGAGCTGTTGCTGTTGGACGAACCCACCACCGGGTTGGACCCGCAGGCTCGGCATCTGTTGTGGGACAGGCTGTTCCGGTTGAAGCAAGAGGGCGTCACGCTCATCATCACCACGCATTACATGGACGAGGCCGAGCAGTTGTGCGACCGGCTCGTGGTGATGGACGGCGGGCGGATCGCGGCCGAGGGGTCACCCAAGGAACTGATCACCAGGTACTCCACCAAAGAGGTGTTGGAACTGCGGTTCCAGCCGGACGAGGAGAAGCCCGACCTCACGAGGTATGCCGATCGGGTCGAGGTGTTGCCGGACCGGCTGTTGTTGTACACGTCGGACGGTGAGGCGGCGTTGCAGAGAGTGCACGACCAAGGGGTGACGCCTGTGCAGAGTTTGGTGCGCAGGAGTTCGCTGGAGGACGTGTTCCTGAGGCTCACCGGCCGGACGTTGGTGGACTGATGGAGACGCTCAAAGCGAGTTGGTTCGGGTTCGAGAAGACCTGGACCTGGTACCGGCGCAACTGGCGGGCCACGGCGGTGTCGGGCTTTCTCACGCCGGTGTTGTTCCTGCTGGCGCTGGGGGTCGGGTTCGGGTCGCAGGTGCAGTCGACGGCGTTGATCGGCGGCGTGCCGTACCTGCAGTACCTCGCGCCCGCGTTGGTGGTGGTCACGGCGGTGCAGGGGGCGACGTTCGAGTCGACGTTCCCCGTCATGTCGCAGTTCATGTGGCAGAAGTCGTTCGTCGCGATGGTGGCCACGCCGATCACACCGGCGCAGGTGCTCTACTCGCAGGTGATGTGGATCGGCTCGCAGCTGTTGTTGCGGGCGGTGGTGTTCGTGGGGATCGCGGCTGTTCTCGGTGCGGCGGCCGGGCCCGGGATTCTGTTCGCGATCCTGGCCGGGACGTTGGCGGGGCTCGCGTTCAGCACGCCGTTGGTGGCCTACAGCGCGACGTTGGAGAAGCCCGAGGCCTTCAACAACATCTTCCGGTTCGTGCTCATGCCGATGACGTTGTTCACCGGCGCGTTCTTCCCGGTCAGCCAGCTGCCTGACTGGTTGGTGCCGGTGGTGTGGTTGACGCCTGCGTGGCACGGCATCGAGCTCGCGCGCGGCGCGACGTTCGGCACGTTGGGGCTCTTGCCCGCGTTGGGGCACATCGCGTACCTCGGGGCGTTGGTCACCGTCGGGATCGTGCTCGGCGTGAAGTTCTTCCACCGGAGGCTGGCGGTATGACGCAGACCCTCGACCGCGCCGATCAGGCTCAGCCCGCGAGCGTGGGGCTGTTGTGGCGGGTGATTCCGCCGGGGTTGTACGGCGGCAAGGCGAGCAAGCTCGTCGAACGGTCCGCGATGGTGAACCGGCGCGCGTGGTTCGTGCTGGTCGGCGGGGCGTTCGAGCCGATGCTGTTCCTCTGGTCGCTCGGGCTCGGGTTCGGGCAGATGGTCAACTCGGTGGCCGGGCCGGACGGGCAGCCGATCAGCTACGCGGCGTTCGTGGCACCGGCGTTGCTGGCGGCCAGCGCGATGAACGGCGCCGTGTACGACGCGACGTTCAACGTGTTCTTCAAGTTCAAGTACGCGAAGCTCTACGACGCGATGCTGACGACCCCGATGGGGCCGATGGACATCGCGATCGGCGAGATCTCGTGGGCGTTGCTGCGCGGCGGGCTGTACTCGGCCGGGTTCATCGCGGTCATGCTCGGGATGGGGCTGGTGTTCTCGCCGTGGGCGTTGCTGGCGTTGCCCGCGGCGCTGCTGGTGGCGTTCGCGTTCGCGGCGGTGGGCATGGCGGCGACGACGTTCATGAGGTCGTGGCAGGACTTCGACCTGGTGCAACTCGCGGTGCTGCCGATGTTCCTGTTCTCGACGACGTTCTACCCGCTCAGCGTCTACCCGGGCTGGTTGCAGGCCGTGGTGTCGTGGACGCCGCTCTACCACGCGGTCGAACTGATGCGCGGCCTCACGCTGGGCGTCGTCGGCTGGGGCATGCTCGGGCACGTCGCGTACTTCGCGGTGTTGTCGGCCGTCGGAACGGTGGTCGCGGCACGCCGTTTGGGCAAGTTGTTGCTGGACTGAGCGCCGATTCGGCGCGGGCAGTGAGGGCCGTTACTCTGGTCGTGTGAGTGTGGAGTCTGTTTTCCCCAGGTTGGAGCCACTGCTGCCGCAGATCTCCAAGCCGGTGCAGTACGTCGGCGGGGAGCTCAACGCGACCGTCAAGGACTGGGACGCGGCGTCCGTGCGCTGGGCTTTGATGTATCCCGACGCGTACGAGGTCGGCCTGCCCAACCAGGGCGTCATGATCCTCTACGAGATCCTCAACGAGCTGCCGGACGTGCTCGCCGAGCGCACCTACGCGGTGTGGCCGGATCTCGAGAAGCTCATGCGCGAGCACGACGTCCCGCAGTTCACGGTCGACGGGCACCGTCCCCTCAAGGCGTTCGACCTGATGGGCATCAGCTTCGCGACGGAGCTGGGCTACACCAACATGCTGACGGCGCTGGACCTCGCCGGCATCCCGCTGCACGCCGAGAACCGCACCGAGGACGACCCCATCGTGGTCGCCGGTGGGCACGCGGCGTTCAACCCCGAACCGATCGCCCGGTTCGTGGACGCGGCGGTGCTCGGCGACGGTGAAGAGGCCGTCCTCGAGATCACCGAGATCGTCAAGAACTGGAAGGCCGAGGGCTGCCCCGGCGGCCGCGACGAGGTGCTGACCAGGCTCGCCGAGACCGGTGGCGTGTACATCCCGCGCTTCTACGACGTGGAGTACCTGCCGGACGGCCGCATCCAGCGCGTCGTGCCGAACCGCGACCGGGTCCCGTACCGCGTCTTCAAGCGCACCACGATGGACCTCGACGCGTGGCCGTACCCGAAGCAGCCGCTGGTGCCGCTCGCCGAGAGCGTCCACGAGCGGATGAGCGTCGAGATCTTCCGCGGCTGCACGCGCGGCTGCCGCTTCTGCCAGGCGGGCATGATCACCCGCCCGGTGCGCGAGCGGTCCATCGAGGGCATCGGCGCCATGGTCCAGAAGGGCCTGGCGGCCACCGGCTTCGAAGAGGTCGGCCTGCTGTCGCTGAGCAGCGCGGACCACAGCGAGATCGCCGAGATCACCAAGGGCCTCGCGGACCGCTACGAGGGCACCAACACGGGCCTGAGCCTGCCGAGCACGCGCGTCGACGCGTTCAACATCGACCTCGCGAACGAGCTGTCCCGCAACGGAAGGCGCTCGGGTCTCACCTTCGCGCCCGAGGGCGGCAGCGAGCGCATGCGGCGCGTCATCAACAAGATGGTGTCCGAAGAGGACCTCATCCGGACGGTGTCGGCGGCGTTCTCCAACGGCTGGCGGCAGGTGAAGCTCTACTTCATGTGCGGCCTCCCGACCGAGGAGGACGAGGACGTCCTGCAGATCGCGGAGATGGCGAAGAACGTCATCCGCGCGGGTCGGCAGGCGAGCGGCCGCAACGACGTCCGCTGTACCATCTCGATCGGCGGGTTCGTACCCAAGCCGCACACGCCGTTCCAGTGGGCCGCGCAGTGCGACCCGGACGTGGTCGACGACCGCCTCAAGAAGCTCCGCGAGGCCGTCAA
Source organism: Lentzea sp. JNUCC 0626 (assembly GCF_043632865.1). Lineage (NCBI taxonomy): Bacteria > Bacillati > Actinomycetota > Actinomycetes > Pseudonocardiales > Pseudonocardiaceae > Lentzea > Lentzea sp. JNUCC 0626. The sequence continues at coordinate 5,456,392 of NZ_CP171635.1, read as the reverse complement.
CGCCGACCGCAGCCTCGGCCGCAACATCGGCATGCGCTACCACGACGGCAAGCCGAGCCTCATCGAAGGCCTGCTCAGCCGGGGCGACCGCCGCATCGGCCACGTCATCGAGGCCGTGTGGCGCGACGGTGGCCGGTTCGACGGCTGGAGCGAGCACTTCTCCTACGACCGCTGGACCGCGAAGGCGGCCGAGCAGCTGGAGCAGTTCGGCGTCGACCTCGCCTGGTTCACCACCCGCGAGCGCGAGGAGCTGGAGGTCCTGCCCTGGGACCACCTCGACTCGGGCCTCGACAAGGAATGGCTCTGGGCCGACTGGCAGGACGCGCTCGACGAGCGCGAGCAGGACGACTGCCGCTGGACCCCGTGCTTCGACTGCGGTGTCTGCCCCGCGATGGGCACCGACATCGAGGTCGGGCCGACCGGGCGCAAGCTGCTGCCGATCTCCCCGGTCGGTGTCGGCTCGCCGGTGAAGAACCCCGCGCTCACGCCGTGACGGCGAGCCCGCCCACCATCACGCCCGCCGCGGTTGCGGTGGCCGTGATGGTGGCGGGCCGGCCGAGCGAGTCACCCATGTCGACGGTGACGTCCGCGGCCAGGTGAGCCGCGAGGCAGGCCGTGCTGTTGGCGTTCGCGATGTCCTCCGGCACACCGATGGACGGCGCGAACATCCTTGCCGCGTACCGGTTTCCGGCTGAGTAGGCGTAGCAGCCGAGCAGTCCGAACTCGTCGGTCGCCGCCTTCAGCAGGTCCAGGTCCGGGGTCAACGCGGCCACGTCCGGCACCTCGATGAGCATCCGCGGCCTGCCGAGCGTGGCGATCACGCACGAGCCGTCGGTGCCCAACGCGTGCACGACCGCGTCACGTTCCGCAGAGCTTGCCGAACGGACCTGAATCGGGCCCGGATCGAAGAACGCCTCGACCCCGGCCGGAGTGATCTCGGCGGTGCCCCGGAACGCCCGCGCGCCTGCCCGGAGAGTGAACTCGCGCGTGCCGTCGGCGGCCAGCACCGCCAGTGCCGCAACGGTTCCGTGCCCGCACCCCGGCAGTTCGCCCTCGGACGTGAAGAACCGCACCGCGCCCTCAGGTCCGAGGAAGACGGCGTGCGAGGTGCCGTGCTCGACCGGCAACGCCCGCCGTTCGGCCTCGCTGAACTCGCCGTCGGGCAGCACCAGCGTCGGACTGCCGCCGAGCCCGTCGCGCAGGCAGGCGTTGACGATCACTTCGTGACGGCGGCGAGCGCGTCCACGAGCCCGTGGCCGTAGAACGAGTTGTACTCGGAGTACCCCGTGCAGAACGCGTCCTGCACGCCCGTGCCGTTGAGGTCGTAGTCGTCCGGGCAGGCCAGCGTCTGCGCCTGCGCGTTCAGCATGCGGCCCAGCGACACCGCGTCCGTGTCCGGGTGCGTCGACGCGATCAGTGCCGCCACCCCGGACGCGTGCGGGGCCGCCATCGACGTGCCGCACGAGTAGTCGTAGCCGGACGGCACGGTCGACAGCACGCACCCGTTCGGCGTGCGCGGATCGCCTCCCGGCGCCGTCACGTCGATCGCACCGAGCCCGTAGGAGCTGTACCCGGCCTTCGTCTTGGCCGAGTCGACCGCCGACACGCCCACCACGTTCTTGAGTTGCGCGGGCAGCACCACGCACGTCGAGTCGACCGGCCGCGTCTGCGCCTCGCCGTTCGTCGGCGACACCGAGTCGCGGCCCGGCCGGGACAGGTCGGCGGCGGCGTTCCCGGCGGCGGCGACGGTCAGCACGTTGCGCGAGGTCGCGTAGTCCACGGCCCGGCGCACGGCCTCGTAGACGACGCGCTGACCAGGCTCGCTCTGGCACGTGAACAGGTACGGGTCGATGAAGTAGCTGTTGTTGGTGATGGTCATCTGCTGCGCGGCGGCCCACATGAACCCGCACACCGCGTACTCGGGGTAGATGAACCCGTCGTCGTCGACGACCTTCACGGACGCGATGCGCACGCCAGGCGCGACGCCGGTGGTGCCGCGACCGTCGTCAGCGGCGGCGATGGTGCCCGCGACGTGCGTGCCGTGCGGCGACGTCGTCGGGATCCACGCGGACGGCGTGGGGTCGGGCTTGCCGGTGAGGCAGCCCGCGGAGAGTTCGGGGGCCAGCGCGTCCACCAGGTCGGGGTGGCGGGCGTCGACGCCGGAGTCCAGCACGCCCACGACGACGGACTTGGAGCCCGTGGTGATCTCGTGCGCCTCCGGGGCCCGGATGAGATCCATGTCCCATTGTTCGGCCGAGCGCCCACCGGACGGCCGGAAGAGCTCCGTGTCGTCCTTCTTCCGCTTCACCGACCGCTTGGCGACGCTCTCGGCCTGCGCGCTGTAGGCGCGTTCCGGGCCGATCCGCCGCAGGAATCCGGGGTCCGGCGAGGTGGCCACCGCGACCGCGATCTGGGGGTAGTAGACGGTGGTCAGACCACACGCCCCCGCGACCTCCGCGTTGGCCTGCTCAGCGGGTGTGGCCTGCGGAAACACCACCAGGTACCGCAGCAGCGGACCCGGCTGGATGCAGGCGGGGGCCTCGGGCGTCGACTCCGGCTCGGCGCCGGCGGGCAGGGACGCCGCCAATACCCCGGCCACGAGCAGTGCGGTCATCGCCGCCGCTCGGGCGCGGTGGAGCAGAGGCACCAGGGACCTCCAGTCAGGCAGGGCGTCCAGTCAGCCGGACCGTAGCCACGCGCAACGATCTAGACAAGCTGAACGTTCTGAATCGGGTTCACGGTACCGTCCTCATGGACGAACAGCCTGCGCCGATGGGACCGCTCACCCGTCGGAACACCACTCGGGAGCACCACTGAGCCGCAACCTGCCCAACAACCCGTCAGCCGCCGCCGTGCAGAAGCTGCGCCTCCGCTACACCAAGCGGGGGAGGCTGCGATTCACTTCGCACCGCGACATCGCTCGCACGTTCGAACGTGCGCTGCGCAGGGCAGGCGTACCCATGGCGTACTCGCAGGGCTTCAGCCCTCACCCGAAGGTGTCGTGGGTGGGGGCCGCGCCGACCGGCGTGGCGAGCGAGGCCGAGTACGTCGAGGTGTCCGTGGTCGAGAAGGTCGACCCGGTGGCTCTCAAGATCGCGCTCGACGAGGCGTTGCCACCCGGCATCGACGTCGTCGACATCGTCCAGGCGCTCGGGGGCAACCTCACCGAGCGCATCGACGCGAGCGAGTGGCGGATCGAGCTCGACGGGGTCACGCCCGACGAGCTGGCCAAGGCCGTGGAGGTGTTCCTCTCGGCGGAGTCCGTCGAGGTCGAACGGCTCACCAAGAGCGGCACGAAGATGCTCGACGTGCGGCCCGCGGTCGTGTCGGCGCTGGTCGAACCCCGTTCGAGCGACGCGGGACACGATGACACCGCTTTGTCACAACCGTGTGGGATACTCATGACGGTCGTACGGCAGGTAACGCCTACCGTCCGACCCGACGACGTGCTGAATGCGCTTCGCGTCGTGGCCGATCTCGTGCCGCCGGTACCTGCGAAAGCAACCCGGATGGCGCAGGGACGCCTCGATGACGACGGCAGGCTGGTGGACCCGCTCCAACAGGACAGAGAGTCCTGACGAGAGCGCAGGTCGCGTCAGCTGCGACGCGCAAACAGGAGGAGCGGCGCTGACAGCGGCGTCGTCGTGGGACCTGCGCAAGCGTGCGCCCGGTGAGGCGCCACGCCACTGCGCGCGAGGCAAGGATTCCCGCCGCGAGCAGCGGTGGAGAGAGACAAGAGAGGCCCCTGCGCGGCCGCGTCCTCACGGGACGCGCCCGGGGGTGGAGGAGCTGCATGTCGAACAAGGAACAGCCTGCCGGTGGCACCGGCGGGCAGGGTGTGGTTGCCGCACGCCCTGAACTGGCGGACCTGCCGGACAAGTTGCGGGTCCACGCGCTGGCGAAGCTGCTGGAGGTCAGCAGCAAGGACGTGATGACGGCGCTGGCCGACCTCGGTGAGGTCGCCCGCAGCGCGCAGTCGAGCGTGAGCCGCGACGTGGCCCTGAAGGTCGCCGAGACGCTCATCGACTGGGACGACGTCGTCACGGGCGAGGTCACCGAGGACTACGAGGCCCCCGCGGTCCCGGCGTTCGAGGCACCCGCGCTCGCACCGATCTTCGCCGCGCCGAGCGCCGTCTTCCTGCCCCCGACGCCGGTCGAGCGCCCGAAGGCGCCCGTCTCGCCGTTCGTGGTCGAGGAGACGCCGGTCGTCGAGGAGAAGTCGGTCGGCGAGATCGCCGCGGACGAGCTCGACGCCGCCGAGGCAGCCGCGGAAGCGGACGCCGACGCGGACGTGGACGGCGACGACGAGGCCGACGGCCGCCGTCGCCGCCGCCGGGGCCGTCGTGGCCGCGGCCGGGGCAAGGGCACCGACGCCGAGACCGGCGAGGAGACCGACGAGGCCGCCGCGGAGGACGCGGGCGAGACCTCCGAGGACACCGAGGCGTCCGACGAGACCGACGACGAGGGCGACGAGAGCTCGACCCGCCGTCGCCGCCGTCGCCGTCGCCGCAAGACCGGCGCGGACGACGAGGTCACGTCCGAGGACGACCCGCCGAACACCGTCGTGCACGTGCGTGAGGTGCGGGACGCGCGGGACGACAAGGCCGACTCCGAGGCCGCGCAGAGCGAGGTCCGCAGCATCCGCGGTTCCACGCGCCTGGAGGCCAAGCGCCAGCGCCGCCGCGACGGTCGCGAGGCCGGCCGCCGCCGTGCCCCGGTGCTGACCGAGGCCGAGTTCCTGGCCCGCCGCGAGGCCGTGGCCCGCACGATGGTCGTCCGCGAGCGCGGCGACCGCACCCAGATCGGCGTCCTCGAGGACGGCGTGCTGGTCGAGCACTTCGTCACGTCGTCGGGCAGCGGCTCGATCGTGGGCAACGTCTACCTCGGCCGCGTGCAGAACGTGCTGCCGAGCATGGAAGCCGCGTTCATCGACATCGGCCGCGGCCGCAACGCCGTGCTCTACGCCGGTGAGGTCGACTGGGACGCCGCCGGTCTCGAGGGCAAGTCCCGCAAGATCGAGCAGGCGCTCTCCAGCGGCGACTCGGTGCTCGTCCAGGTCACCAAGGACCCGGTCGGCCACAAGGGCGCCCGCCTCACCACCCAGATCAGCCTGCCGGGCCGCTTCCTCGTCTACGTGCCGGGCGGCGGTGCCACGGGCATCAGCCGCAAGCTGCCGGACAACGAGCGCAAGCGCCTCAAGGACATCCTCAAGCGCGTCGTCCCCGAGGACGCCGGCGTGATCATCCGCACCGCCTCGGAGGGCATCTCCGAGGAGGAGCTGGGTCGCGACGTCACGCGCCTGCAGGCCCAGTGGAAGGTCATCAAGGAGAAGTCCGAGAGCACCTCCACCAAGGCCCCGACCCTGCTCTACGAAGAGCCGGACCTGCTCGTGAAGGTCGTCCGCGACCTGTTCACCGAGGACTTCGCGCAGCTCGTCGTGCAGGGCGAGGAGGCGTGGGAGGTCATCGACTCCTACGTCCGCCACGTGGCGCCGGACCTGCAGGACCGCCTCAAGAAGCACGTCGGCAACAGCGACTCGTTCGTCGAGTACCGCATCGACGAGCAGCTGCTGAAGGCCCTGGACCGCAAGGTCTGGCTGCCGTCGGGCGGTTACCTGATCATCGACCGCACCGAGGCGATGACGGTCATCGACGTCAACACCGGCAAGTTCACCGGGTCGGGCGGCAACCTCGAAGAGACCGTCACGCGCAACAACCTGGAGTCGGCGGAGGAGATCGTCCGCCAGCTCCGGCTGCGCGACATCGGCGGCATCATCGTCATCGACTTCATCGACATGGTCCTGGAGTCGAACCGCGACCTGGTCCTGCGCCGCCTCACCGAGTGCCTCGGCCGCGACCGCACGCGTCACCAGGTCGCCGAGGTCACCTCGCTGGGTCTCGTGCAGATGACCCGCAAGCGGGTCGGCACCGGCCTGCTCGAGGCGTTCAGCCAGACGTGCGAGCACTGCCGCGGCCGTGGCGTCGTCGTGTCCACCGAGCCCGTGCACTCGCACGGTGGCGGCGGTGGCAACGGCGGTGGCCAGCAGCAGCAGGCGCAGGGCGGTGGCCGCAAGTCGCGCCGCAACAAGGGCGGGTCCGAGCACGCCGCGGAGACCACCGAGGTCGTCGAGGCGTCCGTCGAGGCGCCCGAGGCCCCGGTCGTGCCCGAGGTGATCGAGCCGGGCGAGCCCGAGGACACGTCCGAGGACGCGGTCGCGGCCGACCAGGAGCACGAGGGCCACGGCCGTCGTCGCCGCCGTCGTCGTGGCCGGGACAAGGAGCCGCAGGCCGTCGTCGACGCCGTCGTGGTCGAGGAGCAGGCGCTCAACGGTCACGTGGCGCACGAGGACCCGGCGCCCGTCGAGCTCGAGCCCGAGGTGATCGAGGAGACCACCGAGGAACTCGTCGAGCCGGTCGCCGAGCCCGAGCTGCCCAAGCCGTTGCTGACGGGCCGGATCGGCTCCCAGCAGCCCGCGGTCACCGGCCGCATCGGCGCGCAGCAGCCCGCCGTGACCGGGCGCATCGGCTCCCAGCTCCCGGAACCCGCTGAGATCGAGCAGGAGCCCGTCGCGGCCCCTGAGCCGGTCGCGGCGCCGGAGCCCGTCGTCGAGGCCCCAGCGGCCGTCGTGGAGGCCCCCGCGGCCCGTCCGCGGCGCCGTGCGGCCAAGCGTGCCGCCGGTGCGCCCGCCGCGACCGAGGCGCCGCCCGCGCCGGTCGTCGTCGAGGTGCCCAAGCAGCCCGAGGTCCAGATGCCCGCACCGGTGGTCACCACCACCACGCGCCGTCGTCGCGCCGTGTCGCGACCGGCGGGGCCGCCGGTTCAGGAGGACTGACGCGAATGAACGAGACCGGGGTCGCCTTTCTGGCGGCCCCGGTTTTGTTCGTCCGGAAGGGTTGTGAGGGACCGCACAGCCTGCGGAAACGTGATCGGGGCACCCCAGTTTGCTCCCGGCGTACCCACTCCCGTAACCTTGACGACGGCCCGCCATCCGACGGGTCCTGTCGTGTGCCTCCTCTGGTGCCTGTGGTGGAAACACCGTTCCCAGATTGGTTGGCGCATGGCCCGTCACCATCGAGTAGCAGGAGACTTCCGTCCTGATGTACGCGATCGTCAAGACCGGCGGCAAGCAGTACAAGGTCGCTGTCGGCGACATCGTCGAGGTCGAGAAGCTCGAGGGCGAGCCGGGCACCGAAATCTCCCTCCAGGCGCTGCTCGTGGTCGACGGCACTGACGTCACCGCTGACGCGGCCGCCCTGGCGAAGTTCTCGGTTACCGGCAAGCTGGTCGAGCACACCAAGGGCCCGAAGATTCGCATCCACAAGTTCAAGAACAAGACCGGCTACCACAAGCGACAGGGTCACCGTCAGAAGTTGACCCGCGTCGAGGTCACCGGCATCACCGGTAAGTGAGGACCTGACTTCTCATGGCACACAAAAAGGGTGCATCCAGTTCCCGCAACGGCCGTGACTCCAACGCTCAGTACCTGGGCGTGAAGCGGTACGGCGGTCAGGTCGTCAAGGCCGGCGAGATCCTGATCCGTCAGCGCGGCACCAAGTTCCACCCCGGCGTCGGCGTCGGCATCGGCAAGGACGACACGCTGTTCGCCCTGCTGCCGGGTGCGGTGGAGTTCGGTACGAAGCGCGGTCGCAAGACCGTCAACATCGTCCCGGTCGCGGTCTGAGGACCGTCTCCGCGACGTAGTTAGAACCTCTGCGAGGGGCGGAACCGGTCACCCGGCTCCGCCCCTCGTTGTTTGTCCAGAAAGTTGGTTGCCCGCGACCAACGTTGGTAGTTCGCTTGAAGGGAAGTAGTTCCGTGGCCCGCTTCGTAGACCGGGTGGTGATCCACGCTGCCGCCGGCAACGGGGGCAACGGGTGTGCTTCAGTGCACCGCGAGAAGTTCAAGCCGCTCGGCGGCCCGGACGGCGGCAACGGGGGCAGTGGCGGCAACGTCATCCTCGTCGTCGACTCGCAGGTGCACACCCTGCTGGACTTCCACTTCCGCCCGCACGCCTCCGCCACCAGCGGCAAGTCCGGCGCCGGTGCGAACCGCGACGGCGCGAACGGCGAGGACCTGGTCCTGCGCGTGCCGGACGGCACCGTGGTGATGACCGAGGCCGGCGAGGTCGTCGCGGACCTGGTCGGCGAGGGCACCCAGCTCATCGCGGCGGCCGGTGGCCGTGGCGGTCTGGGCAACGCCTCGCTGGCGTCCAAGGCCCGCAAGGCGCCCGGTTTCGCGTTGCTCGGTGAGCCGGGCGAGACGCGCGACCTGGTGCTGGAGCTCAAGTCCGTCGCGGACGTCGGCCTGCTGGGCTTCCCGTCGGCGGGCAAGTCGTCGCTGATCTCCGTGCTGTCCGCCGCGAAGCCGAAGATCGCCGACTACCCGTTCACGACGCTGGTCCCGAACCTCGGTGTGATCACCGCGGGCGAGACCATCTTCACGATGGCGGACGTCCCCGGCCTGATCCCCGGCGCGTCGCAGGGCAAGGGCCTCGGCCTCGACTTCCTGCGCCACATCGAGCGCACCGCCGTGCTCGCGCACGTCGTCGACTGCGCCACGTACGAGCCGGGCCGCGACCCGATCGCCGACATCGACGCGCTGGAGAAGGAACTCTCCGAGTACACCCCGGCGCTCGGCGGCAACTTCGAGGACCGGCCCCGCGTCGTGATCCTCAACAAGGTCGACATCCCCGACGCCCAGGACCTCGCCGACATCGTCCGCCCGGAGATCGAGGCCCGCGGCCTGCCGGTCTTCGAGGTGTCGACGGTGTCCCGCCAGGGCCTGCGGGAGCTGTCGTTCAAGCTGGCCGAGGTCGTCCGCGAGTACCGCGAGGCCCAGCCGAAGAAGGAATCGACCCGAATCGTGCTGCGGCCGACCGCCGTGGACGACCAGGGCTTCACCGTGACCGAGGACCCCTCGGTCGAGGGTGGCTTCATCGTGAAGGGCGAACGCCCCGAGCGCTGGATCCGCCAGACCGACTTCTCCAACGACGAAGCCGTCGGTTACCTCGCGGACCGCCTCAACAGGCTGGGCGTCGAGGACAAGCTCGTGAAGATGGGCGCCGTCCCCGGTTGTCAGGTCACCATCGGTGAGCTGATCTTCGACTGGGAGCCGACCACGCCGGCGGGCATCGCGATGACGATGACCGGCCGTGGCACGGACGTCCGCCTCGAGCGCAACGACCGCATCGGCGCCCACGAGCGCAAGGCCCTGAAGAAGGCCCGCCGCGCGCCCGGTGACTACGGCGACGACTTCGACGAGGAGTAAATCCGTGACGGCCCCCGTGGTCTCACAAGCTCGAACCGCGGTCGCTTCGGCGCACCGCATCGTGGTCAAGGTCGGCTCTTCCTCTTTGACCACAGCGGAAGGTGGTCTCGACCCAGCGCGCCTGGACGCGCTGGTCGACGCCCTTGCCGCCCGCTCCGCCGCGGGCAGCCAGGTGGTGCTCGTGTCGTCCGGTGCGATCGCCGCGGGCCTCGCGCCGTTGAAGATCTCCCGCCGCCCGCGCGACCTCGCCACCCAGCAGGCCGCGGCGAGCGTCGGCCAGCTCACCCTGGCGCACGCGTACGCGAACTCGTTCGGCCGCTTCGGGCTGACCGTCGGCCAGGTCCTGCTGACCGCCGACGACGTGGTCCGCCGGGCCCACTACCGCAACGCCCAACGCACGTTCGACAGGCTGCTGGCCCTCGGCGTCGTCCCGGTCGTGAACGAGAACGACACGGTCGCCACCGAGGAGATCCGCTTCGGCGACAACGACCGCCTGGCCGCCTTGGTGGCCCACCTGGTCGGCGCCGACGCGCTGTTCCTGCTCTCCGACGTCGACGCCCTCTACTCGGGTGACCCGCGCAAGCCGGGTTCGGTCCGCATCGCCGAGGTCGCCTCGGCGTCCGATGTGGACGGTGTGAACGCCACCGCCCCCGGCGCGTCCGGCCTGGGCACCGGCGGCATGGCCTCGAAGCTCGCCGCCGCCCGCCTGGCCTCGTCGGCGGGCATCCCGGTGCTGCTCACCGGTGCCGCCGAGGCGGGTCGTGCGTTGACCACCGCCGACGTCGGAACCGCTTTCGCCGCAACGGGTTCCCGCCTCACCGCCCGCCGCTTCTGGCTGGGCTACGCGACCGACGCCAACGGCCGTCTGCACCTCGACGACGGTGCCGTCGCGGCCGTCGTGGGCCGCCGCCGGTCGTTGCTCGCGGCCGGCATCACCGGTGTGGACGGCGACTTCGAGGCGGGTGACGTCGTCGAGCTGGTCAGCCTCGCGGGCGAGGTCGTGGCCCGTGGCGTCGTCGGCTACGACTCTGCGGAGCTGCCGTCGTTGATCGGCCGCAAGAGCCACGACCTGGCGTTGGAGCACCGCCGCGAGGTCGTGCACGCGGACGATCTCGTGCCACTGGCTAAGTGAGTTCGACGCCCTTCGTCTCCGGCAGGGTCAGCACGACGAGGAACGTGATCACGGCGCTGACCGCGACGTACCAGAAGAAGACGGTGCCGCCCACGGCCTGGATGACCAGCGGGGCGGTGCCGCCGAACACCGCGACGGTCAGGTTGTACCAAGCCCCGATGCCGAGCCCGCGCAGTTCTGTCGGGAACAACTCGCTCATGATCGCGGGCGCGATCGACGTGAGCGCCGTGTAGAGCCCGAGGCCCACGGCGAACACGACCACGAGGTTCGCCAGCCCGGGTTTGACCAGCGTCGAGAGCGGCACCACCAGCAACGCCATCGCCGCCGACCACACGAGCATCTGCGGTTTGCGGCCGTACCGGTCCGCCGCCCAGCCCATCGGGTACTGCAACGCGATGAAGACCACCGTGCCGATCGACAACGCCAGGAACACGTCGATGTCGTTGGCGCCCTTGGTCTTCACCGCGAACGGCGTCAGCGCGCTGAAGAACGTGTAGAAGCTCAGCGTCGACAGCAGCGTCACGCCGATGATCTGCCCGACGGCTTTAGGGTGCTCCTTCACCGTCATCAGCAACGGGCTGCGCAGCTTCTCGGCCTTGGCCTTGTTGTCCTCGAACTGCTCGGTCTCCTTGAGCGCCCGCCGCAGCCACAGCCCGATCAGGCCGAGCACCCCGCCGATCAGGAACGGCACGCGCCAGCCGTAGGAGGCCATCGCGGCCTTGTCGAGGTTGCGGGACAGGAAGAACCCGAGCAGCGACGCGATCAGCACCGCCGCACCCGTCGAGATGTAGAAGAACGACGAGTAGCGGCCGCGGTGCGACGCCGGGGCGATCTCGGCGAGGTACGCCGACGCGTTCGAGACCTCGCCGCCGAGTGCCATGCCCTGGGCGATCCGCGCCAGCACCAGCAGCGCCGGAGACAGCCAGCCGACCTGCTCGAACGTCGGCAGCAGCCCGATCGCCACCGATCCGCCCGACATCAGGACGATCGTCAGCAGCATCGCGGTGCGGCGGCCCTTGAGGTCGGCGAACCGGCCGAGCAGATACCCGCCGAGCGGGCGGAAGAAGAAGGCGAGCGCGAACGTCGCGAACGTGCTCAGCAGCGCCGCGGTTTCGTTGCCGGAAGGGAAGATCTGCGTCGCGAAGTAGATGCTGAACGCCGTGTAGATACCCCAGTCGAACCACTCCACGGCGTTGCCGGCGCTCGATGCGACGAGCGTCCGCACGGGCAGTCGATGCTTCTCCGATGTAACCGCCATAGGTGAACCCAATCACACACGGCGACGAATTGGGGCATACGTCTCGACCGGATCGTTGGCCAGGAAGTCGACGATCATCGCGTTGCACAGTGCGGGTTTCTCGTGCAGCAGGCCGTGTGACGTGCCCGGAACGACCGCGAGTTCGGCGTTCGGCAGTGCGCGGTACATGGTGGTGGCGTGCTCCAACGTCACCTCGTCGTCGTCGCCGATCATGACCAGCGTCCGGTTCTGGAGCTTGGCGAGGTCCACTTCGGTCAGTGCGGGCGAGCGGTGGTGCATCGGCGTGAGTTCCGTGGCCGGGTGCCAGCCGTCGTGGTGGTAGACGCCGCACACGACCACAAGGCGTTGCACGAGGTCTGGACGCATCACGGCGGTAAGAAGCGCCACGGTCGCGCCGTCGCTGCAACCGAGCAGGTGCGCGGGCCCGACGCGTTCCAGGAATCTGATGGTCTCACCGGCCATCTCGGTGTGGTCCTGGGTGGCCTGGTCGACGCGATGCGGGGCGTGCAGGGCGAAGTCCGCGAGCGCGTCGTACTGCGGCCCGAACGCCGAGGGGTCCGCGCCGCCGGGGTGCAGGAGCACGAGTGTGTCAGCCATGTGCGAGTAGACCTCTCTCGTCGTCGATACTCATCGCCGTGCGATCTATTGGTTTGGTGACGTTGGTGGTCCGCGACTACGACGAGGCGATCCGCTTCTACGTGGAGGGACTCGGGTTCACGCTGGTCGAGGACACTCCGCAGGGCGACAAGCGCTGGGTCGTGGTGTCGGCGGGTGGAGGGGCGTCGCTGCTGCTGGCCCAGGCTGACACGGATGAGCAGCGAGCACGAGCAGGCGACCAGACCGGTGGCCGTGTCGGGTTCTTCCTCACCACTGACGACTTCGACCGCGATCATGCCCGGATGTCCGCTTTCGGCGTGCGTTTCCTGGAGACGCCCCGCGAGGAGGTCTACGGCAAGGTCGCCGTGTTCGAGGACCTCTACGGCACCCGCTGGGACCTGCTTCAGCCCGCCCGCGCCTGACCGGGGGACACCCCGACGATCCGCTTGAACGCCCGGCTGAACGCGGCCTCGGACTCGTAGCCGAGGCCGCGGGCGACCTCGCTCACCGTGCTGTCGCGGTCCTTCAGGCGGTTCATCGCGACGTGCATGCGCCACCGCGTGACGTAGCGCATGGCCGGTTCGCCGACGAGTTCGGTGAACCGCGCCGCGAACGCCGACCGCGACATCGCCGTCTGATGCGCCAGCCGTTCGACCGTCCACGGCTGCGCGGGATCCCGGTGGATGAGCGCGAGCGCCTGCCCGATCTGCTGGTCCTGCAACGCCCCCAGCCACCCGGTGCGCGCCGCCGGGTCGTTCGCGAGCCACGACCGGATCGTCTGGATCACCAGCACGTCCGCCAGCCGCGTGATGACCGCCTCGCCACCGGGCCGCACCGCCTTCGACTCGGCGGCGATCAGGTCGATGGTGGCCCGCATGTCGTCCGCCCGCCGCACGTAGAGCACGCTCGGCAGCACCGTGACGAGGTGCTTGGCCGCCGGGTGGTCGAACCGGACCGCGCCGCACACCAGGTGCGTCACCGCGCCACCACCACCGTGCCGCAGAATCGCGTAGTTCTCGGTCTCGTACTCGTGCGGCAACGTCGTGACGACCGGCGTCTTCGCACCCTCGCCGTGGAACAGCCGGTGCTGCTGCCCACCCGGCACGAGCAGCACGTCGCCGGGTTCGAGCCCGATGACCTGCCCGTCGACCTCGACGGTGCACTGCCCGCTGGTGAGGACGTGGAACCACAGGCAGTCGCCCATGTCGGGCATCGTCGCGCCCCACGGCTCGGTGAGCTCGTTGCGGCAGTAGAACGTCCCGGACATCCTCAACAGGTGCAGTGCCTCGCCCAGCGCGTCCGTCATGGTCTTCAGTCTGGACGAACGAGCAAGCCTGCGCGATGAATTGTCATTGAGAGTCCTGCCCGGTAGCGCCAGAGTTGTCCGCATGGGGACAATCACGCTGATCGCAGCCACTCTGACCGGCCTGATGGCCGGTCTGTTCTTCGCCTTCTCCGTCGCCGTCATGCCCGGCCTGGCCGACCTGCCCGCCGACCAGGCCCGCGCGGCGATGCGGAGGATCAACGCCCGCATCCAGAACCCGGTGTTCCTGCTGGTGTTCCTCGGCACCGCCGTGCTCTGCGCGATCGAGGTCTTCCAGGGCAGGATCGTCGGCGGCCTGCTCTACGTCATCGGGTCGTTCCTGCTCACCATGGTCGTGAACGTGCCGATGAACAACCGCCTGGAACGCACCGACGACGCCTACTGGCCCACCTACCTGCGCACGTGGACGCTCTGGAACCACGTCCGCGGCCTGGCCTGCCTCGCCTCGACGATCACCCTGATGCTCGGATTCTGAGCCCGTTCCTGGGCCGCATCGCGGCCAGCCCGGTAGGCGTCAACCGCTGGGGGAGCAGTTCGGGCTTCGGCTGTTCCAGCAACACCTTCAACATCACCGTGAGCTCAGTCATGGCGAGCCCGGCCCCGATGCACCGGTGCGGCCCACCCCCGAACGGCAGGAACTCGTGCGGCGCCGGCTTGCTCACCCACCGGTCCGGATCGAACGTGAGCGGATCCGCGAACACCGCCGCACTCCGATGCGTCACGTAAGGGCTGTACAGCAGGAACGTGCCCTGCTTGATCTTCTTCCCGGCGAACTCGAACCCTTGCGCGGCAACCCGCGCCGACACCACCGCCGGCGGGTAGAGCCTGAGCGTCTCGTTGACGACGTTGCCCAGGAACTCGTCGTCCTCCCGGGCCCGCTCCCACACCCCGTTGTGCCGCAACAGGTTGAACACAGCCCAAGCCATCGCGCCACTGGTCGTCTCGTACCCGGCCGCGATCAGCGTGACGATCTGGTCGCGCACCTCCAGATCGCTGAGCCCGTCCCCCTGCACCAACGCGGTCAGCACGTCCCCGGCCGACTCGCCCTGCCGAGTTCCCTCGATGGCCTGGTAAACCCGAGCGTCCACGGCCCTGCGCGCCCGCATCGCATTGCGCCAAGCAGGAGCCCGCAACGTCCGCAGCAACGTCACCACAGTCGGATTCCGGTCGATCAGGTTGATCAGCACCTGCAAGTGCGCGCCGAAGAAGTCCGAGTCCTTCGCCAGCTCCTCGCCGAACAACGCATGAATCGTGCTGCGCCTGATGGCCCGCCGAAACTCCTGGTAGGCGTCCACGACCTCACCGGCCCGCCACCCCGCGACCGTCGCCTCGGCATTGGCCCGCATGACCGGCACGTAACTCGCGATCTGCCGATGAGCCAACGCAGGCTGCACGAACCGCCGCCGCCGCTTGTGGTCCTCCCCGTCGCTCACGATCAACGACGTGGGCCCGTCCACCGGCACCAGCGACTGGAACGCCCGCTCCACCTCGAACAACTCGGAGTGCGCGAACACGAACTGGTTCGCCTCGGGCCCGAGCAGATAGGTGTAGGGCCCCATCCGCACGACCGGCCCGAACCGCCGGTGCAGCGCCGAGAGCACATCGGCCTGCCGATACCGCACGACGTCCGGAATCATGGCGACGACACTGCCACACCACATCGGTTTTCTCGCCTGACTCCAGCTGGCTCATGTCGGTGAGTGACCGAGTGAAGTTCACGGGCGACAGCTGACCACGTGGTTCATCGAAATCTGCCGGACGTCTTGCACGCGGCGAGGTTCCCAGCGCACTACAGAAGTGACGGCTGATCCTGACCTGGGCAAGGAGGTGGCGCGAGCGTGGGGAGTTCGCTCGACTTTGATGAATTCTTCCGCCATGAGTTCGGGCGCCTGGTTGCTTTCCTGGTCAAGATGAACTTCGACCGGGCTACTTCCGAAGATGCGGCTGTTGACGCGATGATCGGAGTGCGGGGCAACTGGGCCACCATCGATTGTGCCTCCGCCTGGGTGCGCAAAGCCGCGTATCACAACGCATTGAAGGCATCTCAGCGCAGTCGCGAAGGTGTGAAACGGGCCATCTTCGGAGGCTGGCTGAACTCGCCCAATGATCACTCGGCAGAGGACACGCTCGCGGCGGTGGTGGAGCAGCCTCAGGTGGAATACTTGCTGGCAAAGCTTCCTGAACGACAACGGCTCGTACTCGCGTGGCACTTGGACTCGTTCACGAACGCTGAGATCGCGGAGGCGCTCGACATGTCCCTCGCGACCGTGCGGTCGACCTTGCGGCATGCGAAAGATCGGCTCAAGAAGGAGTTCGAGGGAACGGCGGGACAGGAGTCCGAGAAAGGGGGCGAGTCGCATGACGTTGGATGAGTCGCATGTGGTCGACGCCTGGCTTGACCGCGCCAACCGGGAGTTCGTGGCCTCTGTTGCGGACCGGTTGAACGTCGAGGCTGCGCTCAAGGAAGTGAAGCTCCGAGCGGACAAGCCCGACCCAGGCCTTCGGATTTCCGACGTTGTGGCGGACAGCAGAAACGATGATGTTGCGGCAGCGGTGGCTGGTGACCGCCGGGCGATCGAGCGGCTGTTGGGCACTATCAGGCCGTTGGTCGTGCGGTATTGCCGTGCGCGCGTTGGGTCGTTCGCGTCGGCTGATGATGTTGCGCAGGACGTGTGTCTGGCGGTGCTGACCTCGTTGTCGTCGTACCGCGATCAGGGGCGTCCGTTTCTGGCGTTCGTGTACGGGATCGCGGCGCACAAGGTGGCGGACTCGTTCCGCAGCTTCTCGCGCAACCGGGCTGAGGCGGTGCCGGAGCTGCCGGAGTCGATGGACACGGCGGCCGGGCCCGAGCAGCGGGCGATGCAGGGCGAGCTGTCGAGCCAGATGGCCACGTTGTTGAAGGTCTTGCCGGAGAAGCAGCGCGAGATCGTGGTTCTACGGGTGATCGTCGGGCTTTCCGCCGAGGAAACTGCCGAGGCGGTCGGTTCGACACCGGGTGCGGTCCGGGTGGCGCAACATCGTGCACTCACCCAGTTGCGCAAGCATCTCAGCACTGTCGATCGGAACAGTTCTTCAGTGAGGTACGCCCGTGCTGACGAACGCCAGCAGTGAACCCATGATCGTCGACAACGCCGTGGTGACGGCGGCCGCAGGCACAGTGATGCAGGCGGGCGCCGTTAACGGAGACGTGCATCTGCACCAGTCGACGCTGCCGAAGTCGATCCAGCTGTTGCTGGGACTCATCGCGGTCGCCGTCTGCGCGATCGCTGTCGGGCTGCTCGGCTGGGCAACTCTGCAGGTCAGTTCGTCACCGCGAGTGCGAACGGCAGGACCGCCGTCACGCCCTCCTTCCTGAGCATCCGCGCCGCCACCGTCATCGTCCACCCGGTGTCGATGTGGTCGTCCACCAACAGCACCGGACCGTCCACACCGGACAGATCCGGTGTCTCGCCCGCCCGCACCAGCCCGGCGAGGCGTTGGGCGCTGTTGGCCCGGTGCGTCGACTCACCGAGCCAGAGAGTGCCGAGGAACGGCAGGCGGCCGATGGACGCGATCTTCGCGCCGAAGCTGCCGACCAGTTGGGGACGCCGGCGCGAGCCGATCGTCACCACGCCCACCGGGCGGTCGTCCCAGCCCCAGGCGGACAGCACCTTCACGCACGCCGCGAAGACGTCGTCCGGGATCTCGCGGTCGGCGGTGCCGTCGGCGAGCAGGTCGCGCAGGCGGTTGCCCCAGCCGATGTCGGTGAGGCGGCCCAGCGCCCTGCCGGTGGCCGCCACCTCGGTCGCCGGGATCTTGCCGGACAGCGGGACGCCGATCGCGCCCATGCCCGTCGGCCACATCTTGCGCGGCGCCACGTCGAGGCCGGGGCGCAGCAGGCGTTCGCGGGCGGCGACCGCTGCCACCTCGGAGACCTCGACGGACAGGCGCTCGCCCGTGCAGTTGTCGCAGCGGCCGCACTCGTGCGACGTCGGATCGTCGAGCTGGTCCTGGAGGAACTTCATGCGGCACTGGTCGGTGCGCAGGTACTCGACCATCACCTGCTGCTCGGCCTTGCGCGCTTCCGCGATGCGCGCGTACCGCTCGCCGTCGTACTCCCACGGCCTGCCGGTCGACTCCCAGCCGCCCTTCACCCGCCGCACCGCGCCGTCGACGTCCAGCACCTTCAGCACCACCTCGAGCCTGCCGCGCGACAGCTCGACCATCGGTTCCAGCGCCGCCGTCGACAGCGCCCTGCCCGCCCCGTCCAGCGCGGACAACACCTGGCGCACCACCACTTCCGGCGGGAACGCGAGCGACGTGAAGTACGCCCAGATGTCCCGGTCCTCGTGGCCGGGCAGCAGCACGACCTCGGCCCGTTCGACGCCGCGGCCCGCACGACCGATCTGCTGGTAGTAGGCGATGGGCGACGACGGCGCGCCCACGTGCACGACGAAGCCCAAGTCCGGCTTGTCGAACCCCATGCCCAGAGCCGAGGTCGCCACCAACGCCTTGACCTTGTTGCCCAGCAGGTCTTCCTCGGCCCGCTCACGCTCGGCCGGTTCCGTCTTGCCCGAGTACGCCGCCACCGCGAAGCCGCGCGAGGCCAGGAACGCCGCGATGTCGTCCGCCGCCGCCACCGTGAGCGTGTAGATGATCCCGGACCCCGGCAGCCGTTCGAGTTGCTCGGCCAGCCATCCGAGCCGCGACTCGGCGGTGGGCAGCAACGCGACCGACAACCGCAGGCTGTCGCGGTCCAACGGCCCCCGCAGCACCAGCGTGCCCTCGTCGGCGCCGAGTCCCAGCTGCTCGGTGACGTCGTGCACCACCCTGTTGTTGGCCGTCGCCGTCGTCGCCAGCACCGGCACGCCCGCCGGCAGTTCCGTCAGCAACGTCCGCAGCCGCCGGTAGTCGGGCCGGAAGTCGTGCCCCCAGTCCGAGATGCAGTGCGCCTCGTCGACCACGAGCATGCCCGCCGAGGCCGTCAGCGAGGGCAGCACCGAATCGCGGAAGTCGGGGTTGTTCAGCCGTTCCGGGCTCACCAGCAGCACGTCGACCTCGCCCGCGGCCACCTGCTCCTGCACGGCGTCCCACTCACCGGGGTTCGCCGAGTTGATCGTCACCGCGTGCACACCGGCCCGCGCGGCCGCGTCGATCTGGTTGCGCATCAACGCGAGCAACGGCGACACGATGACCGTGGGCCCCTCGCCGAGCTGACGCAGCAAGGCCGTCGCGATGAAGTACACGGCCGACTTGCCCCAGCCCGTGCGCTGGACGACGAGAGCGCGGCGGCGCTGGGCCACGAGGGTGTGGATCGCGGTCCACTGGTCCTCGCGCAGCACCGCCTCCGGGCCCGCCAGTGCCCGGAGCCGTTCCTCCGCCAGTTCTCGCAACGCGATGTCGTCCATGGGGAGCAAGCTTGCCAGGCAGGTCTGACAATTGTGATTGTCGCAGGTCGTAAGCTGTGTGGCGTGACTGATGACCTGCGCGATCAGGTGCACGCGGCAGCTCGCCGCGCCCGTGTCGCCGCCGACGAACTCGTCCTCGCCACCCGCGAGCGCAAGGACACCGCGCTCCAGGAGATGGCCGCCGCGCTGCGCAAGCGCGCGCCAGAGATCATCGAGGCCAACCAGAAGGACCTCGAAGCGGGCAAGGCAGCGGGTCTCCCAGCCAACCTCCTCGACCGCCTCACGCTCGACGAGGCCCGCGTCGAAGGCGTGGCAGCGGGCCTGGAAACCGTTGCGGGACTGGCGGACCCGGTCGGCCAGGTGATCACCGGCGGCATCCTCCCGAACGGGCTCGAGCTCAAGCAGGTCCGCGTCCCGATGGGCGTCGTCGGCATGGTCTACGAGGCCCGCCCGAACGTCACGGTCGACGCCGCCGGGCTCGCGCTCAAGTCCGGCAACGCCGCGCTGCTGCGGGGTTCCTCGACCGCCGAGCACTCCAACACCGCGCTCGTCGGCATCCTGCGCGACGCACTCGAAAGCGTGAACCTGCCGGCCGACAGCGTGCAGCTGCTGCCGTGTCACGACCGGGCGTCCGTCACCCACCTCATCACCGCGCGCGGCCTGGTCGACCTGGTGATCCCGCGCGGTGGCTCGGGCCTGATCAACGCCGTGGTCGAGCAGGCCACGGTGCCCACGATCGAGACCGGCGTCGGCAACTGCCACGTCTACGTCGACGCGAACGCCGACCTGGACATGGCGGAGGCGATCGTCCTCAACGCCAAGACGCGGCGCACGAGCGTGTGCAACGCGGCGGAGTCCCTGCTGGTGCACAAGGATGTCGCGCACGAGTTCGTCCCGCGCATCACCAAGGCGTTGCAGCAGGAGAACGTCACGATCCACGGCGACGAGCAGTTCGCCCAGCAGTCGGACGTGCTGACCGCCACCGACGAGGACTGGGGCACCGAGTACCTGAGCCTCGACATCTCGGCGAAGGTCGTCGACTCGTTGGACGACGCGGTGAAGCACATCGCCACGTACGGTTCCGGCCACAGCGAGGCCATCGTGACGAATGACGTCACGGCCGCACGTCGGTTCACGGCCCGTGTGGACGCCGCTGCTGTGTTCGTCAACGCCTCCACGGCGTACACCGACGGCGCGGAGTTCGGCATGGGCGCGGAGATCGGCATCTCCACGCAGAAGCTGCACGCCCGCGGTCCGATGGGCCTGACCGAGCTGACTTCCTCTAAATGGGTCGTGTGGGGAGAAGGCCACACGCGCCCCAAGGCGTAGCTCTACGTTCGGAGACATGGCTCCCACCTACCCGTTCTCCGAAGCTGCCGGGCTGGCCCTCGACCCGACCTATGAACGTCTACGGCGCGATGAACCTGTCACGCGCGTGACGTATCCCTACGGCGGCGAGGGCTGGCTCGTCACGTCCTACGAAGACACGAAGTTCGTCCTGGGCGACCCGAGATTCAGCCGTGCGCGCACGGTCGACCAGGACGTCCCGAGGATGCAGCCGCTCATCGCACCGGGCGGTTCGATCCTCACGCACGACGGCGCGGACCACGCCCGCATGCGCCGGTTGGTCTCCAAGGCGTTCACTGTGCGCCGCGTCGAGGCACTAAAGCCGCGCGCCCAGCAAATCACCGACGAGCTGCTGGACGGCCTGGACAACCCCGGCGACCTGGTCGAGGGCTTCTCGATGCCGTTCCCGATCACGATCATCTGCGAACTGCTCGGGGTGCAGTTCGAGGACCGCGCCGACTTCCGCACGTGGTCGAACCAGGTGTTGTCCACGGTCGGTGGCCACACGCCCGAAGAGGCCATGCACGGCATGATGAAGCTGCACGGCTACTTCACCGAACTCGTCGCCAAGCGCCGTGAACACCCCACGGACGACCTGATCAGTGCGCTCGTGGCCGCCCGCGACAACGATGACAGGCTCAGCGAGGACGAACTCGTCAGGTTCGGCATCACGCTCCTCGTTGCCGGGCACGAGACGACGGCGAACATGATCGCGAACAGCGTCGTCACGCTCATCGACCACCCGGATGCGCTGAAGGACCTCGGCGAGCACCCGGAGAAGGTCCCGAACGCCGTCGAGGAGCTGCTGCGGTTCATCCCGCTGGGCAGCGGCGCCGGCTTCACCCGCATCGCCACCGAGGACGTCCGGCTCGGCAACGCGCTCGTGAGGGAGGGTGACGCCGTGCTGGTGGTCGTGTCGTCGGCGAACCACGACGAGTCGATGTACGCCAACGCCGCTGAACTCGACCTGGAGCGTGAGGTCGGCCAGCACCTGCAGTTCGGACACGGCATCCACTTCTGCCTCGGATCGCAGCTCGCGCGGATGGAACTCCAGGTCGCGCTCGGCACGCTGGTGCGCCGGATGCCCGGTCTGCGGCTCGCCGAACCCGTCGAGTTCCGGAAGGGTTCGCTGGTCAGAGGCCCGGTGAAGCTCGTCGTGGCCTGGTGAGAAAAATCTTGGACCAACCGCGTCATGGGGGAGCGGCCCGCGCGTTCCTCCAATGCGCGCGGCTTTGCTTCGGGGTAAGCCGCGACCCGCACGGCTCGTCCTCCCCCTGAGCCGTTCGGTGTGATCAGCACGACCGGCGCTGGGCCTCGGGAGCGGCCCGCGCCGGTCTACGCTGTTTTGATGCGCATCGGCGTCATGGGTGGCACGTTCGACCCCATCCACCACGGCCACCTCGTGGCCGCCAGCGAGGTGCAGGCCAGGTTCGACCTGGACCGCGTGATCTTCGTGCCGACGGGTCAGCCCTGGCAGAAGGCGTCGCGGGAGGTCTCCGAGGCTGAGGACCGGTACCTGATGACGGTCATCGCCACGGCCTCGAACCCGCGCTTCTCGGTCAGCAGGGTCGACATCGACCGAGACGGCCCCACGTACACCGTGGACACGCTCACGGACCTCAAGAAGCAGTACCCGGACGCCGACCTGTTCTTCATCACCGGCGCCGACGCGCTGGAGCAGATCCTGTCCTGGAAGCGCGCCGCCGACGCGTTCGACCTCGCGCACTTCATCGGAGTCACCCGTCCGGGGTACACGCTGAACGACCGTCACCTGCCGCCCGGCTCGGTGTCGTTGGTCGAGGTCCCGGCCATGGCCATTTCGTCAACCGGCTGCCGCGCGAGGACCGCCTCGGGTCAGCCGGTCTGGTACCTCGTGCCCGATGGAGTGGTCCAGTACATCGCGAAAACAGGCCTGTACTCCGAGTCGTAACCACGTTCGAGTGGATTTTGCGTGCATCCGAGCGCGCGGGGAGCAACAATCAGCGGGTTGTTGCTGGTTCGTGGAAGGCAAGACTTTGGCTACAGGCACCGTGAAGTGGTTCAACGCCGAAAAGGGCTTCGGGTTCATCGCGCCCGACGACGGCTCGGCAGACGTCTTCGTGCACTACTCGGAGATCCAGTCCAAGGGTTTCCGCTCGCTCGAGGAGAACCAGAAGGTCGAGTTCGAGGTCGGCCAGGGCCAGAAGGGGCCGCAGGCCCAGCAGGTCCGCCCGCTCTAAGCTTCGGCGCAGGTGAAGGCCACCTCAGGGCGCTGAGGTGGCCTTCGTCATGCCTGCGTGTGAAGTACCCGTTGGCGCACGCCGGTACCCTCAGTAACTCGTGCGGGCGTATCGACGTCCGCCGGAAGTCAGAGGAGTGACGTGGCAGCCACCGACGAGGCACGACGGCTGGCGCTGGTCGCGGCGAACGCAGCGGCCGACAAGAAGGCGCACGACGTGACGGTGCTCGACGTCTCCGACCAGCTCGTGATCACGGATGTGTTCGTGATCGCGTCCGCTCCCAACGAGCGGCAGGTCGGCGCGATCGTCGACAACATCGAGGAGAAGCTGCGGGAGGCCGGCACGAAGCCGGTGCGCCGCGAAGGGGCTCGCGAGGGCCGTTGGGTGCTGCTGGACTTCGTGGACGTCGTCGTGCACGTGCAGCACACCGAGGAGCGCAGCTTCTACGGCCTGGAGCGGCTGTGGAAGGACTGCCCGCGGATCGAGTTCGAAGCGGACGTCCCCGCCGACTCGACGGCTGAATGAGGTAGCAGATGGCCCTGAGCCGACTCGTGCTGTGGCGGCACGGTGAGACCGACTACAACGCGACCGGGCGTCTCCAGGGTCATCTGGACTCGGCGCTCACCGAGACAGGTCTGAACCAGGCGAGGTTCGCCGTGCCGGTGCTCGCCGGGTTCGAGCCGGAGATCGTGGTGGCCTCGGACCTGCAACGCGCCCGCAACACCGCCGGGGTGTTCACGTCGTCGACGGACATCCCGCTGCGGATCGACGAACGGCTGCGCGAGACGCACCTGGGCAAGTGGCAGGGGCTGAACGTCGGCGAGGTCGAGCAGGAGTGGCCGGGTCAGGTCGCGGTGTGGCGCACCGATCCGACGTTCGCGCCGCCGGACGGCGAGTCGCGGGTCGAGGTGGCCGAGCGCGCCATCCAGGTCGTGCACGAGGTGGACGCGGAGTTCTCCGAGACCGTCATGCTGTGCGCGCACGGGGGCCTGATCAGCGCGTTGACCGGCCGGTTGCTGGAGCTGCCGGTGGAGAACTGGTCGCAGCTCGGCGGGATCTCGAACTGCCACTGGACGGTGTTCACCCGCCGCAACGACCGGTGGCGGCTGACGTCGTACAACGCGGGCACCACGCGTTGAGACTGCTGGTCCTCGGCGACTCGCTGTCGTTCTTCGGGCCGTCCGGACCGCTGCCCGCCGACCACCCACGCCTGTGGCACAACATCTGTGCCGAGCAGTTGGGCGGGTCGGCGGAGCTCGCGGCCGGGTTCGGGTGGACGGCGCGGGACGCCTGGTGGGCGTTGACCGGGGACCCGCGGATCTGGTCGTTGCTGCCGCGCACCGACGTGCTGGTGTTCGCGGTGGGGAGCATGGACACGTTGCCCTCGCCGTTGCCCACCTATCTGCGTGAGGGGCTGCGTTATGTGCGGCCCGATTGGCTGCGGCGGTGGGTGCGTGCGCGCTATCAGTCCGTGCAGCCTCGGTTGGCGCCTTACACGCGTGCGTCGCTGCCTCCGGCACTGACGGCGCGGTATCTGCGGGACATGTTGCAGTCCGTGCGGAACCTCCAGTACACGATGCCGGCGGTCGGGATCGTGCCGTCGGTGCATCGCGCGGCCACGTACGCCTACGCGCATCAGGGGCACGCGGCTGCGGTGGCGCACGTGCGCGGGTGGGCCACGGGTGCAGGCGTGCCGTTACTGGACCTGCCCGCCGTGATCGGGGAGCACGTGCGGTCCGGTGCCGGAAATCCGGACGGGATGCACTGGGGCTGGGAGGGGCACGAACTCGTGGGCGCGGCGATGGCCTCCCTCATCTCGTCCGTGGCGTTGAGTCCCTCGGAGGAGTGAGCCCCGTAGGCTCGTCGCTCGTGCGCATCACCATCGTCACCGACTCCACGGCATACCTGCCCGAGGGGTTCGCGAAGCGCCATGCGATCACCGTCGTGCCGTTGCACGTGGCGGTGGACGGTGCCGGACGTCTCGACGGTGTCGACTTCGGACCGTTCGAACTGGCCGCTGCCCTCGCGGAGCACCGCCGGGTGACGACGTCGCGGCCCACTCCCGGTGAGATGGCCGACGTCTACCGGGAGGCGCTGTCCTCATCGGACGCGGTCGTGTCTGTGCATCTCTCTCGTGAGCTGTCCGGGACGTGGGAGGCCGCACGGCTGGCCGCTGAGGAGATCGATCCGACCCGCATCCGCGTGGTCGACTCGCGGTCGACAGGCATGGGGCTCGGGTTCTCGGTGTTGCGCGCGTGCGCGGCCGTGTCCGCCGGGCGTTCGCACGCCGAGGTCGAGGAGGCCGCGTCGTCGGCTGCCGCGGAGACCCGGATGTTCTTCTGCCTGGAGACGCTGGAGCACCTGCGCCGGGGTGGCCGGATTGGCACGGCGGCGGCGCTGGTGGGGACCGCGCTGGCCGTGAAGCCGTTGCTGCACATGGACGACGGCCGGATCGTGCCGCTGGAGAAGGTGCGCACGATGAGCCGCGCGGTGGGACGCCTGGTCGACCTGGCGGCGGCCGCGGCGGGGGACGGACCCGTCGGACTGGCCGTGCACCACCTGGCCGCGCCGGAACGGGCCGCGGAGCTCGCGACCCGGCTGGACGAGCGGCTGCCCGGCTCGACGGGCTGCGTGATCTCCGAGGTGGGCGCGGTGATCGGCGCGCACACGGGACCGGGTGTGCTCGGCGTCGTGGTGTTGCCGGGAGGACCCGACAGCATCCCACAGACCCCCGACAATTCCCCGGCCGCGACCGGTGAGTGATCGCGACCTGTCCACAACCCGCGAGTAATCCACAGCCGCGGAGCCAACCCCACCTCCCCACCCACCCCGCTCCGTAGCGTCCCTCGCATGTCCCCCCGCTCCCACCCGGACCCCCTCCCGACCGAACGCCTCGCCGCCCTGGCCGACAAGGTGCGAGCCGATCCGACCCTCGTCCACGCACGATCAGAGGACTCGGCCGACACCGCCCCACCCCGTCGCTTCCGCCTGCCCGCCCTCCCTCGTCGAGGCCTGCTGGCCCTGGGCATAGCCGTGGCGTGCGCGGTGATAGGCCTCGGCAGTTGGTGGCAGAGCCCGGCCGCCGAACCGGCACCCGAACTGGCGCTGGTGAGCACCTCGGCACCGGCCGCCGACCTGGTGGTGAACGTGATCGGCGAAGTGGCCGCCCCGGGCCTGGTCACCGCCCCGTCCGGCGCCCGCGTGGCCGATGCCGTCCGCCTGGCCGGAGGCGTGAAACCGGGCACCGACCTGCACAACCTGAACCTGGCCCGCAAGCTCACCGACGGCGAGCAGATCGCGGTCGGCATCCCACCCCCACCGGCCGCCGACGCACCGCAAGCGCCCCGTTCCCAGCCCAAGCTGAACCTGAACACCGCCACGGTGGCCGACCTGGACGCGCTGCCCGGCATCGGCCCGGTGATGGCGCAACGCATCGTCGATCACCGCACCCGCAAAGGCCCCTTCACCGCGGTCGACCAACTCCGCGACGTGGAAGGCATCGGCGAGTCGAAGCTGGCCAAGCTGACAGACCTGGTCCACACCTGACCGCCGCCTCTTCCCCCGCACTGCTTCTTCCCGCTCCCCGACCGGGTCAGCGATGCCTGCTGTCCGTGTCACCGGCCAGACCATCGTCGAGACTGCCTGGCGCCGCTCCACGTTCCGCCGGCTGCGCCTGGTCCAGACCTGACCGCCGTCTCTTCTCCCGGCGCCCCCACGTTCCCGCTCACCGACCGGAGTCAGCCATGCCCTCCGTCCGCATCACCAGCCACACCAACGTCGAGACCGCCTGGCACCACCCCACGTCCCGGCGCCTGCACCTGCTCACCTGCGCTCTCCCGCACCGCCCGGCGCCGAGGTCTCCCCGGCTGCCCGGGCCTCGGCAAGGCGGCACCAGCCGCGATCCGAGGCCACCGAACGAAAGCCCTCGTCCGCGTGCTCTTTCGCCGCCCGGCCTCACGGCCGCCTTCGCCCAGGCAACCGCGTGACCCGCGACGCCCCACCGCGACCGAGAGCCTCTGATGGCCGGCACCTTCCCGACAACACACGACTTCCGCCTCGTCCCCGCCGCGGCCGCGGTCTGGGCGACTGCCCTGGCCGGCCTCTTCCTGAGCTGGCAGACAGCCGTGCTGACCGGCGTGACGGCCGGTGTGCTCGGCCTGCTCGCCTGGCGCAGGGCCTGGTGGACCAGGACCTGCGCGATAGCTCTCCTGATCTCCGGCCCGGTCGCCGCGATCTGGGTGGGCGCGGCAGTACACCGGGCCGAGACCCACCCGCTCCGCCAGGCCGCTGACGAAGGCCGCACCACCACCCTCACCGCGGAACTCACCACCAGACCGAAAGGAATCCGTGCCGAGGGCTTCGGCGGCACCCAGGCCGGAGTCGGGAACGTGGTGATCAGGGCAACGGCGGACGGTGCCCAGCTGGTGGTGTTCGCCCCGGCGGACAAGTGGCGGGATCTGGTGCCAGGCCAGAAGGTCACGGTCAGGGGAACGCTCGCCCCACCCCGTGGCGGCGACCTGGCGTCAGCCTTGCTGCGGGTGCGCGGACCGCCGCAACACCCGCAGCCACCCCCGGCGTACCAGAGCTGGGCCGCGGAACTCCGCGACGGTCTGCGGCAGGCCAGCAAGGTGCTGGACGCCGAAGAGGCCGGACTGCTGCCGGCACTCGTGGTGGGCGACACCGAGCAGATGGTGCCGCGCATCGAGGACGAGTTCCGCACCGCTGGGCTCGCTCACCTGCTCGCGGTGAGCGGGGCGAACCTCGCCATCATCAGCGGCGCGGTCTACCTGCTCACGCGGCGCCTCGGGCCTCGGCCTGCGGCCGGAGCGGCGTTCGTGGCGCTGGTCGGGTTCGTGGTGCTGGCCGGGCCGGAGCCGAGCGTGTTGCGGGCGGCGGTCATGGGCGCGGTGGCGTTGCTGGCGTTGGTGCTCGGCCGGCAGCGGTCGGCGGTGCCGGGGCTGGCGGCGGCGGTGCTCGTCCTGGTGCTGCACGATCCGGCGCTGGGCGGCGAGCCGGGGTTCGCGTTGTCCGTGGTGGCGACGGCGGCGCTGGTGCTCGTCGCTCCCAGGTGGGCGCGGGCGCTCAAACGACGTGGCGTGCCGAACGGCCTGGCAGAGGCGATCGTCGTGCCCACCGCGGCGAGCCTCGCCACGGCGCCGCTCGTGGCCGGGTTGTCGGGGCAGGTGAGCCTGGTCTCCGTGGTGGCCAACCTGGTCGCCGGGCCGGTGGTGGCACCGGCGACGGTGCTCGGGGTGGCGGCGGCAGCCGTCGCGCCGATCAGCAGCACGGCGGCCGAGGTCGTGACGCACGTAGCCGGCCCCGCCGTGAGCTGGCTGGTGCTGGTCGGGCGGCAGGCGGCGTCGGTGCCCGGCGCGGCGGTCGGCTGGCCCGACGGCTGGGTCGGGGCGGTGACCCTGACCGCGGTCACCGCCGCAGTGGTGTTGTTGCTGCTGCTGAAGAAGACGCGGACGTTGGTCGTCGCGGTGCTCATCGGCGGATTCGTGGTGCTGGTGCCGATGAGGGTGGTGGCGCCGGTCTGGCCGCCAGACGGCTGGAAGGTCGTCAGCTGCGACGTGGGCCAGGGCGACGCACTGGTGCTGGCCACCGACACACCGGACACAGCGGTGCTGGTCGACACCGGCCCCGATCCCGGCGCGGTCGACCGATGCCTGAAGACGTTGGGAATCAAGAAGATTCCGCTGGTGGTGCTGACGCACCTGCACGCGGACCACGTAGGCGGCCTGGAAGCCGTGCTCACCGGACGTGCGGTGGGCGCGGTAGCGGTAGGGCCGCTCAAGGAGCCCGAGTGGGCGTGGCGAGAGGTCGCCACCCTTGCCCGCGCCCAGCGCGTGCGGGTGATCGAGCCGCAGGCAGAGGAACGGTTTTCCTTGCCAGGCCTGGAAATGGAGGTGATGGGTCCTCGGAGGCCACCGGTGGCCGAGGACGGCAACACGACGGTGAACGACTACTCGCTCGTGCTCAAGGCGCACACGCGAGCGGGCCGGGTGCTGCTCACCGGTGACGTCGAACTGGCCGGCCAGGCGGCGTTGCTGGGGGAGCGGGACCTCAACGCCGAGGTGCTCAAGGTGCCGCACCACGGCTCCCGGTACTCGCTGCCGGCGTTCCTGAAGGCCGTGCGGCCTCGGGTAGCGCTGGTGAGCGTAGGCGCGGACAACAGATACGGGCACCCGAGCCCACACGTGGTCGACGTGCTGCGGACCGGAGGCGCGCTGGTGTTGCGCACGGACAAGGACGGCGACCTGGCCGTGCTGCCAGGAAACCGAATCGTACGAAGGAGAAGAGATGGTCTGGGTCAGGTTGTTCAACGCGCGCTACCCGATCCCCGGCGGCACGCCGGGCCTCGCGTGGGCGCTGTGGCAAACGAACTACAAGGCCACCCCGTGGCCGCACGATGAACTGAAACCCGATTTCGGCTACTACATCTGCGAATCGCTCGACGACGGCACCCGCGCCATCACGCACAAAGCGTTGATGACGCACGTGCTCCCACCGACAAAGGCCGAGACACCGGAGGCGGCCTACGACCTCGCCGCAGAGCACGTCTTCGACGACACCCTGCGCATCGCCCCGGACGTGTGGCACGACTACCACTACAACGCCCTGAAGGCAGAAGCCCCGTGGCCGCAACGGATCGTGGCGTGGCGCGCCTCGGTGACACCGGTGGGGCCGCACGTGGTCGAAGGCCTGGAACGGTTCCCGCGCACGGGGTGGCTCAAGACCGACGCCATCGCCTTGTGAGCCAGGAAAACCTGGCGGATCTCCGCTGAGCCTGGGTGGGTGCCGTCATGGCGACAGCACCCACCGGGCAGCTGCCTAGCGCAGAGCGTTGATGACGGCCTCGGCCGACGGCGGAACCGTCGCGCGCGGGCCGATCGTGTCGCCCAGCGCGTCGAGGGTCTTGAGGCCGTCGCCGGTGATGAGCAGCACGGTCTCGGCGTCGGGGTCGAGCTGGCCCGAGTCGATCAGCTTCTTCGCCGTCGCGACGGTCACGCCGCCGGCGGTCTCGGCGAAGATGCCCTCGGTGCGGGCGAGGAGCTTGATGCCCTCGACGACCTCTTCGTCGGTGACGTCCTCGATGGCGCCGTTGGTGCGGCGCACCGCGTCGAGCACGTACGGGCCGTCGGCCGGGGCGCCGATCGCCAGCGAGCGGGCGATGGTGTCCGGGCGGACCGGGCGGATGACGTCGTGGCCCGCCTTGTAGGCGGCGGAGATCGGGGAGCAGCCGGTGGCCTGTGCGCCGAACACCTTGTAGGGCGTGGCTTCCACGAGGTCGAGCTGGCCGAGTTCGCGGAACGCCTTGTCCACCTTGGTGAGCTGCGAGCCGGAGGCGATCGGCACGACGATCTGGTCGGGCAGGCGCCAGCCGAGCTGTTCGGCGACCTCGTAGCCGAGCGTCTTCGAGCCTTCCGCGTAGTACGGGCGGACGTTGACGTTCACGAACGCCCAGTCCTCGTTCTCCGCGGCGAGTTCCTGGGCGAGGCGGTTCACGTCGTCGTAGTTGCCGTCGACGGCGATCAGGTCGCCTTCGTACACCGCGCTCATGAGGATCTTGGCGCGTTCGAGGTTGGAGGGCACGAGGACGACGGACTTCCAGCCGGCCCTGGCGGCGGCCGCGGCGACGGCGTTCGCGAGGTTGCCGGTGGAGGGGCAGGCCAGCACCTTGAAGCCGAGTTCGCGGGCTGCGGCGAGGGCGACGCCGACGACGCGGTCCTTGAACGAGTGGGTGGGGTTGCCGGTGTCGTCCTTCACCCAGACCTTGCGGACTCCCAGGGCCTTGGCGAGGTTGTGCGCCTCGACCAGGCGGGTGCCGCCGGGGTCGGTGTTCGGGTGCTGCTCCACAGTGGACGGAACGGGGAGGAGGCCGCGGTAGCGCCAGATGGACCTGGGGCCGGCCTCGATGTCCTCGCGCCGGATCTTCCCGAAGTCGTAGGCCACTTCCAGCGGCCCGAAACACTCGAGACAGGCGTACTCAGGAGCGAGAGGGGTTTCGTTTCCACACTCACGGCACAACAGCGCGCGGGCCGGGCCGAGGTCGAACTTGGTGCTCGTGGGCACAGTGACAGCAGTCATCGCGAGGTATCTCCTCATCTTTCCCGCGAAATCGAACGGGTCGGAATTGGCACCGTGATCGTCTGCGCTCAGTTGCGTCCACAGGTATGTGCACACAGCGCTGACGCCGGTTGCCGGGGCTTCTTCGGGCCGTTCCCTCTGCCCCTCTGGATGAGCGGTGTTCAGTTGTGGTCACCAAGCTACGGCACCAGTCCGTTGCTGAGCCACAGACGTCCACGATCCGGGACGTGGGAAGATGCGGAGCGTGAGCGCACCGGAGTCACTGCACCTCGTCATCGGCGAGGAGGAGTTGCTGGTCGAACGTGCTGTTCGGGCGACTCTCGAGGCTGCCCGCCAGGTCGACCCGAACGCCGATCTGACCCGCGTGCAGGTGACTGATCTCACGCCTCCCGAGCTCGCCGAACTGGTGAGTCCGTCGCTGTTCGCGGAGGGTCGCGTGATCGTCCTGCAGAACGGGCAGGACATCGGCAAGGAGGTCGCCGACACGGTGCTCTCCTACGTCAAGGCGCCCGCGGACGGGGTCACGCTCGTCGTCGTGCACACCGGTGGTGGCCGCAGCAAGGCGGCCAAGGACCTGCCGGGTCAGTTGAAGAAGGCCGGTGCGGCGGTCACGGAGTGCGGCAAGGTCACCAAGCCGGCCGAGCGCGAGGCGTTCGTGCGCAACGAGGTGCGGCAGGCGGGCGGCAAGATCGACTCGGAGGCCGTCTCCACGCTCATCGACGCCGTGGGCACGAACCTGCGCGAGCTGGCTGCGGCCGCGTCGCAGCTCGTGTCCGACACCGACGGCAAGGTGACGGTCGAGGAGATCCGCCGCTACCACCAGGGCAAGGCCGAGGTGACGGGGTTCGCGGTCGCGGAGAAGGCCGTCGTCGGTGACCGGGCGGGCGCGATGGAGGCGTTGCGCTGGGCGATGCAGCTCGGGGTGCCGCACGTGCTGGTCGCGGACGCGCTGGCGGACGCGGTGCGCACGGTCGCGCGCGTGTCCGCTGTAGGACGGGCCGACCCGTTCAGCCTGGCCGGTCCGCTCGGCATGCCGCCGTGGAAGATCAAGAAGGCGCAGGCGCAGGCCCGCGGCTGGGAGCAGGCGGGGCTCGCCGACGCGATGCAGGTGGTCGCGGGGCTCAACGCCGACGTGAAGGGTGTGGCGGCCGACGCCGACTACGCGCTGGAGCGTGCCGTGCTCCGGATCGTCGCCGCGCACAGCCGCCGCTGACCCCGAGGATCACTTCTCGCGCGGGATGCCGATCAGGTACTGGGCGCCGGTGAAGCCGCGTTCGACGCCGATCGTCCACGTGAACGTGCCGGTGTCGGTCAAGCCGTCGACCATCCGCCGCAGTTCCGCGCGCCCGTACATGCGCAGGAACGACACGACGCTGTCCCAGAACATCATGAACGGCAGCACGGGCACGACGTAGGTGAGCGCCAGCCGCAGCAGGTAGCGCGGCAACGGGTTGCGCTGGAACGGCGCCGTCAGCAACACGGTCAGCGTCAGGAAGAACGGAAAGACCAACACGTAGAGCCACGACCGTTTGGTGTCCACGACGACGATGGGCTGCCTGGCGTCGACGGCGTTCTGCAACATGCGGGTGGCCAACGGCGGCGGGAAGTGGTGGAAGGCGCCGTAGATCGTCCGCGTGCCTTCGACGCGGCAGTCCGTGGCGTCGACGGGCGTCGGCACGTGGTCGACCGAGCAGCACGGGTCGGGCAGGCGACGCCGGTTCGTGGCGGCAACGCGGTCGAAGGCAGGCACGTTCGGCACCAGGTCCGTCAGCGTCACCTGGGTGTGGACGCCCTGAGCGTGCAGTCGTCGCTGGATCAGGGGCACCGGGCCGCCGGAACCGGCGCAGAGGTCGACGATCCGGTGGTCCGCGCCCGACCGCAGAGCCAGCGCCAACGGCCGTGCGTACTCGCGGGCGGCGTCCGTCAGCCGGTAGATGGTGGTGATCGACTCCGTGTGCAACGTGCGCAGCACCGGCGGCGTGCCGTCGAGGTCGTGCAGTTCGACGAAGTCGAGGCGCGGAAGCGATTCCATGGACTACGCCTACACCAGAAACGCGGAAGGGCCCCGCCTCCGCGAGGAGATGGGGCCCTTCCAGAAGCTCGATGCGAGCTCGGCGAGCGAGATCAGCCCTGGAGGGCGTTCGCGCGCTGGGCCATCGCCGACTTCTTGTTGGCGGCCTGGTTGGCGTGGATGACGCCCTTGGTGGCGGCCTTGTCGAGCTTGCGGGACGCGTCCTGCAGCAGCTCCAGGGCCTTCGCCTTGTCGCCGGCCTCGGCAGCCTCACGGAACTTGCGGATGGCCGTCTTCAGGGACGACTTGACCGACTTGTTGCGAAGGCGGGCCTTCTCGTTGGTCTTGATCCGCTTGAGCTGGGACTTGATGTTCGCCATCGCGACATCACCCTTCTTGTCGAAACCGGGGTTCGTGACGCGCTTTTGTCGGCACCGGCCACACGGACCGGCTCTCCTCCACGGCGGAGTGCCGCGCGTTCACGACGACGAAGGATATCAGGCCAGCTCAGCGCACCGTGAAGGCGGCCTTCTCGGCGCCGACCACCGCCTCGTACCCGCCGCGCGCGACCTCACGCCGTCCGGCACCGTCCACGTCGCCGACGGTCAGCGCGAGCTGGGCCAGCTTGAACGACACCTCGACCTGCTTCGACTGTCCCGCAGCGAGTTCGACGCGGGTGAAGCCCACCAGCCGGGCGTCCGGCGTGAGCACGGGTGAGGCCGGCTGACGCACGTAGACCGGCACCACGGTGGTGCCCGCACGCGTACCGGTGTTCGCCACCGTGAACTTGACCACGCCGTTCGAACGGTCCACCGACGCCGTCGTCCCCGAGGTCGTGAACGACGTGTACGACAGCCCGTGCCCAAAGGCGTAGAGCGGGTCGTACTTCGCCCCGGCCGAGGTGTTCGCGCCAGGCAGCTGGTCGTAGGTGAGCGTCGGGTCGCCCAGCGCCTTGGGCCACGAGATCGGCAGCTTGCCGCTCGGGTTGACCGCGCCGAACAGCACGTCCGCGATCGCCCGGCCGCCCTCGCTGCCCGGCAACCAGCCCGCGACCAGCGCGTTCGCGTCGGCCGCCGCACCGAGCACCTGCGGGCGCGCGGTCAGCAGCACCACGACCACCGGCTTGCCGGTCGCCTGCACCGCGTCCACCCACGCCTGTTGCTCCGGGGTCAGGATCGGGTTCTCTGTGTCGGCCGGACCCTCCGCGCCGGGCTTCTCGCCGAGGACGACGACAACCGCGTCCGCACCCGCCGCCTCGGACACCGCCGCGGCCTGAGTCTGAGCGTGCACCACGGACGCGCCGGGAACGGCCTCGCGCACACCCGTCAGCACGGTCGCGGTCGGCGGCAACGGCGAGTCGTCCGGCACGCCCTGCCACTCCACGGTCCAGCCGCCGAGCTGACGCCGCACGTCATCAGCGGTCTCACCGGTCACGACGATCTTCTTCGCCGAGGTCGGCAACGGCAGCACGCCGTCGTTCTTCAGCAGCACCGTGCCTTCGGCCGCCGCCTGACGCGCGAGGTCGCGGTCGGCGTTCACCACGTTGCCGTCGGCCTTCGCCGGGTCCACGTACGGCTTCTCGAACAGCCCCAGGTCGAACTTGAGCTTCAGCACCCGCCGCACGGCCTGGTCGATCCGCCCGCGCGACACCGAGCCGTCCCGCACGTTCGCCAGCAGCAACGACGTGAACTCGGCCGCGTTCGACGGTTCCATCGCCATGTCCACACCGGCGTTGACGCTCATCGCGATCGCCGTCTTGTAGTCGGGCGCGACCTTGTGCCGGTCCACCAGGTACCGCATGTCCTGCCAGTCCGAGACCGCGACGCCCTTGAACCCCATGCGGTCGCGCAGCTGCGTCTGCAACATGTACTTCGACGCGTGCACCGGCACCCCGTTGATCGAACCGGAGTTGATCATCACGGTCTTCACGCCGGCGTCGAACTGCGCCTGGAACGACGGCAGCACGAGGTCCTGCAACTGCCTGATCGGGATCTGCGCCGCCGCGCGGTCGTGCCCGTTCTCCGGCGCCGAGTAGCCGGCGAAGTGCTTCGCCGTCGCGGTCAACTGCGCCGTGTCGTCCACCTTGGACTGCTGCCCGCGCACGTTCGCCGCCGCCAGCTGCCCGGACAGGAACGGGTCCTCGCTGTAGGTCTCGTAGTAGCGACCCCACCGAGTGTCGCGCGCGATGTCGGAGACGGGCGCGAAGTTCCAGAAGACACCGGTGGCGCGCAACGCCTTCGACGCCGACACCCCGATCTTCTCCTGCAACGCCGGGTCCCACGTCGCGCCGAGCCCGATCTGGTGCGGGAACATCGTCGCGGAGATGACGTTGTTGTGCCCGTGCACGCCGTCCGACCCGTAGATGATCGGGATCTTCAACCTGTTGTTCTCCAACGCGTAGCGCTGGATGGCGTTGTTCATCTCGGCCCACGCCTTGGGGGTGTTGTCGAGCGGCGCGTCACCGCCGCCGGACAGGATCGACCCGACGTGCGCGTCGGCGAGCACCGCCTTCAGGCACGAGTCGACCAACGGCCCGTTGACGTTGTTGCAGTCACCGCGCAGCTTCCCGACGCGGATCTGCGCCATCTGCCCGATCTTCTCCTCGAGCGTCATCCTCCGCAGCAGGTCCTCGACCCGCCGCTCGGTGGAAGCCCGACTGTCCAGATAGATCTCTTTACCCGCCGCCAGACCACCCGCCGGTGTCAGCGACGCGATCACCACAGCAACGCCCAGCACGCCGAGTCCGGCGCGCTTGCGGGAGAACAAAGACAAGACTCCTCCACGTTCCCGGTGCGCCCGCCGGACACCATCGCGTAGGGGGAGTCGGACAAAACACCTCCGAACGGAGGAACTCAATGACAGCGTTTTCATGCAGGTGAAACGCCTGATCAGCAGCCCCCGCCGAAAGGAGGAAAATGGCGGGATGACACTGCCCGCGCTGCCTGAGGAGACGTTCAGACGGGTGCTCTGCGTCGTCGCGCATCCCGACGATATGGAGTACGGCACGTCCGCGGCGATCGCCCGCTGGACCGCCAGCAACATCGAAGTCGGCTACCTCCTGCTCACCAGGGGAGAAGCCGGGATGCCGAACCCGCCAAAAGAGACGGCCCGGCTGCGCACCGCCGAGCAGGAGGCCGCCTGCGCCGTCGTCGGCGTGCAGCACCTGACGATCCTCGACCACCCGGACGGCGTTCTCGTCTACGGCCTGGACCTGCGCCGGGACATCTGCCGCGAGATCCGCCGGTTCAAGCCGGACGTGGTGCTGGGCAGTTCGTTCGCGATCGAGGCGCCGTGGGGCTTCGACCAGGCCGACCACCGCGCCGCCGGTCTCGCGACCCTCGACGCGGTGCGCGACGCGGGCAATCGCTGGGTCTTCCCCGACCAGGTCGACGAGGGACTCGAACCACATTCACCGCGCTGGTACCTGGTTCCCGCGATGGGACCGAACGCGACGCACGGCGTGGACGTGACGGGGGAGCCGTTGCAACGGGGCGTGCGGTCACTCGAAGCACACGGCGCCTACCTGGCCGCGATCCCGGGCCACCCCGCGCCGGCCGACTTCATCCCGAAACTGGCCGCGATGAGCGGCCAGGCCATGGGCGTCGAGCACGCTGTGCTCTTCCGCGCCCATGACCTGGAGGCTCGGCCGGAACTCTGACGTTCATTCGTCCGGGTCTTCTTCCGCGGGCTTCTTGGGAGGCCTGCCCCGGCGAGGCATCTTCTTCGCCTCGCCGGGCAACCGCCCCGCGTCCGCCAGCGCACGTCGCAGCAGGAACTCGATCTGCGCGTTGGTGCTGCGCAGCTCGTCGTTCGCCCACCTGCTCAACGCGTCGTGCACCGCCGGATCAAGCCTGAGCAGAACGCTTTTGCGATCGACCATCAGGTGTAGAGCGACCCGGTGTTCACCACGGGCTGAGTGGAACGGTCCCCGCACAGGACGACGAGCAGGTTCGAGACCATCGCCGCCTTGCGTTCCTCGTCGAGCTCGACGACCTCGTGGTCGGCGAGCCGCTCCAGCGCGAGCTCGACCATGCCGACCGCACCCTCGACGATCTTGGTGCGTGCCGCCACGACCGCGCCGGCCTGCTGCCGCTGCAACATGGCGTGGGCGATCTCCGGCGCGTACGCGAGGTGCGTGAGCCGCGACTCGATCACCTTCACGCCCGCGGACTGCACCCGTGCCGCGATCTCGATCGCCAGCGTCTCGGTGATCTCGTCCGCGTTCTCCCGCAACGAGAGACCCGTCTCGTCGTGGTTGTCGTACGGGTAGCTGTTCGCGATGTGCCGCACGGCGGTTTCGGTCTGGATGCCCACGAACCGCACGAAGTCGTCGACCTCGAACCGTGCGCGCGCGGTGTCCTCGACCTGCCACACGACCACGGCCGCGATCTCGATCGGGTTGCCGTCCGCGTCGTTGACCTTGAGCGTCGCCGTCTCGTGGTTGCGGATCCGGACGGAGATCTTCTCCCGCGTGGTGAGCGGGTTCGCCCACCGCAGGCCGTCCGTGCGCGCCGTGCCCACGTAACGGCCGAGGAACTGCAACACCCGCACCTCACCGGGCGCGACCGTGAAGAGCCCCTTCCAGATCAACGCCACCGCCAGCAGCAGCAGAACGCTGGCGATCATCCACCCCACCGGCGCCTCTCCGGTCGCGTCGGCGGAGTTGATTCCGCTGATGATCGTCCACACCATCACCGCGAACACCGCCAACCCCAGGAAGAACATCGGCAGACCCGACAGCTCCCGTGCGTGCTTCTCACGGACGGCTGGTGCGGGCATGTGCACTGTCGCCTCGATCGTCGCGCTCATCCTGACCCCCTATCGAAGTAGTAGCTAAGTGATATCACTTTTTTCGCGGTGATCGCAAGCGCGGGCCGGTGCGGGGGAGCTAGCGGTACAGCGCGTCGTCGGTCAGCGAAGCCCAGTCCGCGGCCGAACGGCCGGGGAACAACCGCATCATGGTCCGCTTCGCGTGCTCCTCGACGGCGCGGCGCCGGATCCGCGGATCGTCCGTCAGCTCGGCGAGCACCGCGAGGTCGTCCGGGTTCAGCCGCACTCTGGTCACGCGCTCCGGCGCCAGCCCCACGAGCTCCCACCAGCACGAGTCAGCGGCGTGGTCGGAGCCGAGCGACTGGAAGAGCTCCATGGCGAGCAGGAGCTCGGAGACGCCACGGCTCCGCTCGCCCTGGTGGAGCAGGACGTCGGCCAGCAGGCGGTGACCGTGTGCTTCGACCTCCGGATGGAGTTGCTCGGCCAGCACAGCGGCGAGCAGCGACGCGGCCGACTCGAACCGTCCCTTCGCGAGGGTGATCCGGGCACGCATCAGGGTTCGCTGGCCGTCGGGTTGCCCCAGGCCGTCAGCGGTGTCGAGACCTTCGTGTGCCGCGTCCAGGTGTGCCGAGTCGCCGGTTAGCAGGTACCGGACGTAGTTCCATTCGGCCATGCGCTCGGCGGCCCACACCTCATCGGTGCCGGCGCGGTGCGCGCGGGTGATCCAGAACCGGCTGGTGCCCAGGTGGGACTCCCGGTCGAAGGACGGTCCGTGCTCCGCGAGCTTCAGGTAGAGCCGAGCCACGGTCCGCAGTCCGGCGGCACGCGTCCACAGGTCGGACACTCCTTCCGCGAGCCGGACACCCTCTTCTGCCGCCGCGAGAGCTGCGGTCAGCCGGTGCTCACGCTCGAGGTACCAGGCCTTGCCGAAGATCATGACCTTGGCGAGCAGCGCGGGCTGCTCGCGGCCGAGGGCGGGAGCAGCAGCCGCACATCGCCTGGTGATCTGCCGGATCAGGCTCACGTCACCGCGTTGCTCGGCGACGGCGATCGCCACCTCGAAGGACCTGGCGAGATCGACGTCCCCGTCCTCGTTCGCGAGCAGTTCGTGCAGCAGCTTCCACGCCCGCTCCGAGTGAGCGTCCTCCGCGCGGAGGACGCGGCTGATCTCGTACGAGGTGCGTAGTCCGAGTGCCGACGCTCGGGTGACACGCGGCGCGGTTCCCGCCGCGCCCAGCCTTTCCACCAGGTCCGAGACGTCACAGCCGACCGGGTCGAACCTGTGGACGACGAGGTTTGCCAGCACTGCGGGCGTGCGACGCACGTCGAATCCCGCTGGGGCGACCGGAACCACAGGGCACGCCTCGGTGCTCCTGTGCGCGTACAACCTGTGGCGCAACAGATTCGTCTCGAACTGTGCGGGGCTGTCCGCGCTGAACGCGCGGACGTACGCGTCCGACAGTACGCACAGCACGGTCCGGTCGCGGATGCCCTCCGTCATCCACGACGACAGCGAAAGGGGGGTGGTCGAGGACAGATCCCCGTCCCACACCACGTCGAGCCCGTGCTCCCGCAGTGTCTCCACCAGGGCGGAAGCCATCCGGCTACCATCGCTGTGCGCGTAGCTGACGAAGATCGCCATGTCCGTCTCCTCGGCGAGCTGGTTTCGTGCCTTCAACCTGGCGAGTGAGCCTTCGACGTCGGTCTTCGCCTCGACCGCGGCGACGAACGCCGCGTCGGCGTTCCGCAGCAAGGCGTCGACGCGTGCCGCGTCTTCGTCACCCATCTCGTCATCGATGTGACTCATCTCGACACCTCCTCGCTAGACGTCGAACGGCCAGTTGCCGTCGTCGATCAGTTTCTTCAGGGCAGCTCTCGCATGGCGGAAGTGCGAGCGGACGGTGCTCTCCACCATGCGGAGGTTCTCCGCGATCTCGCACAGGGGAAAGCCGTCGAGGTACCAGACGAACACCACTCGTTGTGTTCTGGGCAGCTGATTCATCGCCCACAGAAGCACGTCCTGTTGTTCCGCCGGCGAACCGATGTTGATGGCGCTTGCGGAGTCGGGAACGTCGCCGGTGACCTCACCACGGCGCCGTCGCGTCGCGTTGCAGGCGGCTCGATAGGCGACCGTGCGGACCCAGGCAGCAGGATTGGTCAGCTCTGACCACGTGCGCGCGGCCAGGGCCATCGCCTCTGCAGCGGCGTCCTCCGCGTCGTGGTGGCTGAAGCCGCACTTCATCAGGAATGCGATCAACGCCGCCAACTCGGTCCGGTAGAACCCGTCGAAGTCAGCAGTGCGGGGCCTGCTCACACGCGGTCTCCTCACTCGCTTCGCTGGGCGTCATCTCCTGGAGCGTCCGGGAGCCGCGAAACGTGCAACGTCGCGGTGGATTCACGCGAACGGGTGGCGTGCTAGCGGCCGCGTGCCGAGTTGATCAGGCACAACAGGAAGACCAGGGCGGCCGCGAGGACGACGATCGCGATGGACCCGGTGCTGACGTAGAGGCCGCCGAGTCCCACCGCTGCCGCGTTCAGCAGGGTGACGAACGAGTCCGGTTCCCGTCGGCGGCGCTCCGGCCGGTCGTCGCGCGACGGTGATGAGTCTTGGGGTTCTGCCATGTGCGGTTGTGTGCCTGACACCACTGGCGCGTGCAATCAACCGGCTGATGTCCGACTTGATCCGCCGCGGGCCGGCGCGCTGTGATGAGCCACATGAGCGGGGAAGCCATGAGGGCGAAGAAGCAGCGGGTGGCCGCCTACGGGGTGTGCATCAACGAGAACGACGAGATCCTGCTGGCGCGCTGGCTTGGCCCAAAGGGCAAACGTTGGATCCTTCCCGGCGGCGGCATCGACCACGGCGAGCACCCGTACGACGGCGTCATCCGGGAGTTCGAGGAGGAGACCGGGTACGCCGTCGAGGTGGTCCGGTTGATCGGCATCGACTCCGAGCTCCGCCTGGACCCCGACCGCGACTACCACGCACTTCGGATCATGTACGAGGTGCGCGTGGTGAGTGGCGAGTTGCGCAGCGAGGTGGGTGGAACCACCGACCTCGCCCAGTGGCATCCGGTGGCAGACATCGGACAACTGGACCGAGTGCCGTCGCTCGACACGGCCCTTGGTCTGTACCGAACTGCCCCACCCGCCGGAATCTTGCGCTAGCTTGGATCTACCGCCGCCGACGACCCAACACCGGAGTTGGCGAATGATCCGATCACTGGCCGCAGTCGGCGCGGCCGCCCTGCTGTCGTCCTTCGTTCACGTGCCTGCTTTCGCTGCCGTCGTCGGCGTCTCGAGCGTGTCCTCCCTGCAGGCCGCGATCGACACCGCACGACCTGGGCAGCGCATCGTGCTGGCCGAGGGCGTGCACACCGCCGAACAACCCATCAAGATCACCAAGTCGGGCATCACCGTGGCCGCCGCGAACGTCGGCCGCACGGTGTTCGAGAAGGGCGGCCTCGAACTCGGGGCCGTTCGAGACGTGACGATCGAGGGCTTCGTCTTCAACGGAACCAGCTCGATGACGGTCCCGGTCGAAGCGCAGGCCACCCGCATCACCCGCAACATCTACAACGGCAACAAGGACGGCGCCTCGCTCACCGTGAGCGCGAACGACGTCGAGGTCGACCACAACACGTTCTCGAACCGCAGCAGCGAGGGCGTGTACCTGCAGATCACCGGTCCGGGCAGCGAGATCGCCCAACGGACCCACGTGCACCACAACTACTTCTACAACCACAGTTTCTCCGGCGCGAACGGCGGCGAGTCGATCCGGCTCGGCTACAGCCACAAGCAGTCGAAGTCGGCGAACGCGATCATCGAGTACAACCTCTTCGAGAAGGCCAACGGCGACCCCGAGGCCATCTCCGTGAAGTCCTCGGACAACACGATCCGCTTCAACACGATTCGCGACAGCAAGGGTTACATCGTCCTGCGGCACGGCAACCGCACCACGGTCGAGGGCAACCTGCTGTTCGGCAGTGGCATCCGGTTCCACGGGAACGACCACAAGGTGTTCAACAACTACGTGCAGAACACCGGGGACAGGGCGATCGTGTTCGGCAAGGGCTCGGAGACGGACAGCGGTCCGTCGTCCACCTCGCACGACCGGCCCGACCGCGTGACCGTCGCGTTCAACACCCTGGTCGGTACGGGCGCGGTGGTCGACAGCGACACGGGCACTTACGCGCCCAAGGACTGCGTGCTCGCGAACAACATCATTCAGGGCTCGTCTTCGAAGCTCGTTGACATGATGAGCGGCTCGACGGTGAAGTACGAGGGCAACATCGTGTGGGGCGGCACCGCCGGCATGCCGAACGGCTACAAGACGGTGGACCCGAAGCTAGCGCGCGACTCGAACGGCCTGCTGCGCCTCGCGTCCGGAAGTCCTGCGATCAACGCGTCGGTGGGTACCTACTCCTATGTGACGCGTGACTTCGACCTTCAGGCGCGCGCCGGCAAGGCTGATGTCGGGGCGGATGAGTACAACTCGTCGGCGGTGCGGAAGCCGTTGACGAAGGCCGACGTCGGGGTCTCCGCACCCTGACGAACGCCGCCGGACGCATTTGTCCTGGTAGCCGCCTCGTGGCGGTTACCAGGACCCCCCGATTTGGAGATCGAAACGGCCCCGTGTAATGTTCTCCATGTCAGAGCGAAGCGGGCCGGGAAATACAGACCGGAACGGGCCTGGCCAAAAAACCGGAAGAGAAAGAGCCTCCGAGAGGCCGATTTGACACCGGAGAGCAAGACCAAATAAGCTTCAAACACAGCCCCGAGAGAAAGCCTCCGGAAACGGAGACTGCAACCGGTGAGCGCGTGTTCTTTGAGAACTCAACAGCGTGCCGAAACACAGCCAGTAATATATGAATTACCTCCTCGTCGAGGTAGTTCCTTTGAGGCAAGACTAGATTGATGCCAGACATATTCCGTCTGGAGCGATCAAACACAATC
The DNA here is from genome assembly GCF_043632865.1 of Lentzea sp. JNUCC 0626. Taxonomy (NCBI): domain Bacteria; kingdom Bacillati; phylum Actinomycetota; class Actinomycetes; order Pseudonocardiales; family Pseudonocardiaceae; genus Lentzea; species Lentzea sp. JNUCC 0626. The sequence continues at coordinate 5,414,036 of NZ_CP171635.1, read as the reverse complement.
CTTATTGGAGAGTTTGATCCTGGCTCAGGACGAACGCTGGCGGCGTGCTTAACACATGCAAGTCGAGCGGTAAGGCCCTTCGGGGTACACGAGCGGCGAACGGGTGAGTAACACGTGGGTAACCTGCCCTGTACTCTGGGATAAGCCTTGGAAACGAGGTCTAATACCGGATACGACCCTTGAAGGCATCTTCGGGGGTGGAAAGTTCCGGCGGTATGGGATGGACCCGCGGCCTATCAGCTTGTTGGTGGGGTAATGGCCTACCAAGGCGACGACGGGTAGCCGGCCTGAGAGGGTGACCGGCCACACTGGGACTGAGACACGGCCCAGACTCCTACGGGAGGCAGCAGTGGGGAATATTGCACAATGGGCGAAAGCCTGATGCAGCGACGCCGCGTGAGGGATGACGGCCTTCGGGTTGTAAACCTCTTTCAGCAGGGACGAAGCGCAAGTGACGGTACCTGCAGAAGAAGCACCGGCTAACTACGTGCCAGCAGCCGCGGTAATACGTAGGGTGCGAGCGTTGTCCGGAATTATTGGGCGTAAAGAGCTCGTAGGCGGTTTGTCGCGTCGGCCGTGAAAACTTGGGGCTTAACTCCAAGCTTGCGGTCGATACGGGCAGACTTGAGTTCGGCAGGGGAGACTGGAATTCCTGGTGTAGCGGTGAAATGCGCAGATATCAGGAGGAACACCGGTGGCGAAGGCGGGTCTCTGGGCCGATACTGACGCTGAGGAGCGAAAGCGTGGGGAGCGAACAGGATTAGATACCCTGGTAGTCCACGCCGTAAACGGTGGGTGCTAGGTGTGGGGGGCTTCCACGCCCTCTGTGCCGCAGCTAACGCATTAAGCACCCCGCCTGGGGAGTACGGCCGCAAGGCTAAAACTCAAAGGAATTGACGGGGGCCCGCACAAGCGGCGGAGCATGTGGATTAATTCGATGCAACGCGAAGAACCTTACCTGGGCTTGACATGCACTGGAAACCAGTAGAGATATTGGCCCCCTTGTGGCCGGTGTACAGGTGGTGCATGGCTGTCGTCAGCTCGTGTCGTGAGATGTTGGGTTAAGTCCCGCAACGAGCGCAACCCTCGTTCCATGTTGCCAGCACGTAATGGTGGGGACTCATGGGAGACTGCCGGGGTCAACTCGGAGGAAGGTGGGGATGACGTCAAGTCATCATGCCCCTTATGTCCAGGGCTTCACACATGCTACAATGGCCGGTACAAAGGGCTGCTAAGCCGTGAGGTGGAGCGAATCCCATAAAGCCGGTCTCAGTTCGGATCGGGGTCTGCAACTCGACCCCGTGAAGTCGGAGTCGCTAGTAATCGCAGATCAGCAACGCTGCGGTGAATACGTTCCCGGGCCTTGTACACACCGCCCGTCACGTCACGAAAGTCGGTAACACCCGAAGCCCGTGGCTCAACCCGCAAGGGGGAGAGCGGTCGAAGGTGGGACTGGCGATTGGGACGAAGTCGTAACAAGGTAGCCGTACCGGAAGGTGCGGCTGGATCACCTCCTTTCTAAGGAGCATCTGCTTCTGTTCTGAGCGAACGTCTCAGCAGAAGCCAGAACCTGCACCAGCCTCGATGCTGGGTAGGGCTCATTAGTGGATGCTGGCTGGCTTGACACACAGTTGTCGCTGAAGTGAGTACTGCGGTTCGCCGCGTGGAAAGGTTCAGAGAGGGCTGAGTGAATAGATCGGTACGCTGTTGGGTCCTGAGAGAACACGCTTAGTGTCTTTCAGTGATCGGGCTCTTGCCGCGGATGAACCACCTGATGATGTTCAGGCCGGCGTCACGCAGTAGTGCGAGGGTTTCTGATTGTTCTTTGAGAACTGCACAGTGGATGCGAGCATCTTTGTAGCAAGTTAGTAAGGGCATACGGTGGATGTCTTGGCACCAGGAGCCGATGAAGGACGTAGGAGACTGCGAAAAGTCTAGGGGAGCTGTCAACCGAGCTGAGATCCTAGAATGTCCGAATGGGGAAACCCGGCCCCAGTCATGTGGGGTCACCCATACCTGAACACATAGGGTATGTGGAGGGAACGCGGGGAAGTGAAACATCTCAGTACCCGCAGGAAGAGAAAACAACCGTGATTCCGTGAGTAGTGGCGAGCGAAAGCGGATGAGGCTAAACCGTACTCGTGTGATACCCGGCAGGGGTTGCGTGTACGGGGTCGTGGGACCTCTTGGTCAGTTCTGCCGAGCTGACAAACAGTCAGAAAACGTGTGGTTAGAGGAACGTGTCTGGAAAGCACGGGCGTAGAGAGTGAAACCCTCGTACTCGAAAACCTAGCGTCTGTTTAGAGTGTTCCCAAGTAGCAGCGTACTCGTGAAATTCGCTGTGAATCTGGCGGGACCACCCGCTAAGCCTAAATACTCCCTGGTGACCGATAGCGGACTAGTACCGTGAGGGAAAGATGAAAAGTACCCCGGGAGGGGAGTGAAATAGTACCTGAAACCGTGTGCCTACAATCCGTCGGAGCCTTTAGGGGTGACGGCGTGCCTTTTGAAGAATGAGCCTGCGAGTTAGTGCTACGTGGCGAGGTTAACCCGTGTGGGGTAGCCGTAGCGAAAGCGAGTCTGAATAGGGCGCTTGAGTCGCGTGGTCTAGACCCGAAGCGGTGTGATCTAGCCATGGCCAGGGTGAAGCGCGGGTAAGACCGCGTGGAGGCCCGAACCCACCAGGGTTGAAAACCTGGGGGATGAGCTGTGGTTAGGGGTGAAAGGCCAATCAAACACCGTGATAGCTGGTTCTCCCCGAAATGCATTTAGGTGCAGCGTCGTGTGTTTCTCACCGGGGGTAGAGCACTGGATGGTCTAGGGGGCCCACAAGCTTACCGAAATCAACCAAACTCCGAATACCGGTGTGTTAGAGCGCGGCAGTGAGACTGCGGGGGATAAGCTTCGTAGTCGAGAGGGAAACAGCCCAGAACGCCAGCTAAGGTCCCTAAGTGTGTGCTAAGTGGGAAAGGATGTGGGGTCGCACAGACAGCCAGGAGGTTGGCTTAGAAGCAGCCACCCTTTAAAGAGTGCGTAATAGCTCACTGGTCAAGTGGTCCTGCGCCGACAATGTAGCGGGGCTTAAGCACACCACCGAAGCTGTGTCATTCCGAGTTTGTCTCGGGATGGGTAGGGGAGCGTCGTGTAGCGGTTGAAGCGGCGGAGTAATCCAGCCGTGGACGCTATGCGAGTGAGAATGCAGGCATGAGTAGCGAAAGACGAGTGAGAAACTCGTCCGCCGGATGACCAAGGGTTCCTGGGCCAGGCTAATCCGCCCAGGGTAAGTCGGGACCTAAGGCGAGGCCGACAGGCGTAGTCGATGGACAACGGGTTGATATTCCCGTACCCGTGTGAACGCGCCCATGATGAACCTTGTGATACTAACCGCCCGAAGCACCTGTCGAAACTCTTCGGAGCTAGATGGAATGTGGAGCGCGGGACCTGAACTTGTAGTAGTCAAGCGATGGGGTGACGCAGGAGGGTAGCTCCGCCAGTGAGTGGTAGTACTGGTGCAAGCGTGTAGGGCGAGTTGTAGGCAAATCCGCAACTCATTAAGCCTGAGACGTGATGCGTAGCCGATTGAGGCGAAGTAGAGTGATCCCATGCTGCCGAGAAAAGCCTCTAGCGAGCTTTCACGCGGCCCGTACCCCAAACCGACACAGGTGGTCAGGTAGAGAATACCAAGGCGATCGGGCGAACTGTGGTTAAGGAACTCGGCAAAATGCCCCCGTAACTTCGGGAGAAGGGGGGCCGTAGCGCTTGAAGCCTCTTGCAGGCTAGGGCGAGACGGCCGCAGAGACCAGCGAGAAGCGACTGTTTACTAAAAACACAGGTCCATGCGAAGTCGCAAGACGATGTATATGGACTGACGCCTGCCCGGTGCTGGAACGTTAAGGGGACCGGTTAGTCACTTCGGTGGCGAAGCTGAGAACTTAAGCGCCAGTAAACGGCGGTGGTAACTATAACCATCCTAAGGTAGCGAAATTCCTTGTCGGGTAAGTTCCGACCTGCACGAATGGCGTAACGACTTCTCGACTGTCTCAACCGCAGGCCCGGCGAAATTGCATTACGAGTAAAGATGCTCGTTACGCGCGGCAGGACGGAAAGACCCCGGGACCTTTACTATAGCTTGGTATTGGTGTTCGATTCGGCTTGTGTAGGATAGGTGGGAGACTGTGAAGCGGCCACGCCAGTGGTTGTGGAGTCATCGTTGAAATACCACTCTGGTCGTATTGGATGTCTAACCTCGGTCCGTGATCCGGATCAGGGACAGTGCCTGGTGGGTAGTTTAACTGGGGCGGTTGCCTCCCAAAGAGTAACGGAGGCGCTCAAAGGTTCCCTCAGCCTGGTTGGCAATCAGGTGTTGAGTGCAAGTGCACAAGGGAGCTTGACTGTGAGACTGACGGGTCGAGCAGGGACGAAAGTCGGAACTAGTGATCCGGCCATGGCTTGTGGAAGCGTGGTCGCTCAACGGATAAAAGGTACCCCGGGGATAACAGGCTGATCTTCCCCAAGAGTCCATATCGACGGGATGGTTTGGCACCTCGATGTCGGCTCGTCGCATCCTGGGGCTGGAGTAGGTCCCAAGGGTTGGGCTGTTCGCCCATTAAAGCGGTACGCGAGCTGGGTTTAGAACGTCGTGAGACAGTTCGGTCCCTATCCGCCGCGCGCGTAGGATACTTGAGGAAGGCTGTCCCTAGTACGAGAGGACCGGGACGGACGGACCGCTGGTGTGCCAGTTGTTCTGCCAAGAGCATTGCTGGTTGGCTACGTTCGGAAGGGATAACCGCTGAAGGCATCTAAGCGGGAAGCTCGTTCCAAGATGAGGTATCCCACTCTTCGTGAGTTAAGGCCCCCAGCTAGACCACTGGGTTGATAGGCCAGAGGTGGAAGACCGGTAACGGTTGGAGCTGACTGGTACTAATAGGCCGAGGACTTGTTACAAAGACGCTACGCATCCACTGTGCGGTTCTGGGAGAACAACCAGAACCGATCGACCCCAAGCAGAGAAGGTTTCTGTTGGTCGGGGTTCAGGTTGATATTTCCATAGTGTTTCGGTGGTTATAGCGTTGGGGAAACACCCGGTCCCATTCCGAACCCGGTAGTTAAGCCCTTCTGCGCCGATGGTACTGCACTGGTTACGGTGTGGGAGAGTAGGTCGCCGCCGAACTTAATTTGCCCTGCGGGTTGAGCGCCACAAGCGCTCCCCGCAGGGCTTTTTTGTGTTCCACGCACCCCCGGTGCGGCCTCGCCGGACTCGTTCGAGGCAGAACGAACGGTGGCCAGTCGAGACGCGCTTGGTTTCCGGCAGGTTTCTGTCCGGTCGGCCTAGTGCGAAATCGGGCTGAACGGGGTGAAGATGTGGACCATGGAACACCGAGCCCGCACCTCAGGACTGCGCCGCAGCCGCACGGTCACCGCGCCGAGGCTCGGTGAGCTGTTCAACGGCTATCTGAATCCCGAACGCCCACACGCCGGCGCCTACGACGAGATGTTCTCCACGGACAACGGGGTGCGCAGTGCCTACCGCGCGCTGTACGAGTCGGTGGCTCCGTCGCAGGTCAACGACCTGAACGCGCGCAGCGAGGCGCTCGGCCGGGCCTTCGTGGACCAAGGCATCACCTTCTCACTCAGCGGCCAGGAGCGGCCGTTCCCGCTCGACCTGATCCCGCGGATCATCACCGCGAGCGAGTGGTCGAAGCTCGAGAAGGGCATCGTCCAGCGGGTGCGGGCGTTGGAGATGTTCCTCGCGGACATCTACGGCGACGCCCAGATCGTCCGGGACGGCGTGCTGCCCAGGCGCCTCATCACGTCGTGCGATCACTTCCACCGGGAAGCAGCCGGCATCAGCCCGCCCAACGGGGTGCGCATCCACGTGGCCGGGGTGGACCTGGTGCGGGACGAGCAGGGAACGTTCCGGGTTCTCGAAGACAATCTGCGCTGTCCTAGTGGCGTTTCTTACGTCATGGAGAACCGGCGAACCATGGCGCGGGTGTTCCCGGATCTGTTCGCACGGCACCGTGTGCGCGCTGTGGGCGATTACGCGGTGCATCTGCTGCGGGCGTTGAGGAACGCCGCCGCGCCCAACGCCGCGGATCCGAACGTCGTGGTGCTCACCCCCGGTCTCGCGAACTCCGCCTACTTCGAGCACTCGCTGCTCGCCCGGCAGATGGGCGTGGAGCTCGTCGAGGGGCGCGACCTGTTCTGCCGCGACAACTTCGTCTACCTGAGGACGACCGAGGGCGAACGGCAGGTCGACGTCATCTACCGGCGCATCGACGACGACTTCCTCGATCCCGTGCACTTCCGGCCCGACTCCGTGCTGGGCATCGCCGGCCTGCTGAACGCGGCGCGGGCGGGCAACGTCGTCGTCGCCAACGCGGTCGGCAACGGGGTGGCCGACGACAAGCTCGTCTACACCTACCTGCCCGAGATCGTGCAGTACTACCTCGGCGAGAAGATGTTGCTGCCCAACGTGGACACGTTCCGGTGCTGGCTGCCGGACGAGCGGGCGCACGTGCTCGACCGGCTCGACGAGCTCGTCGTGAAGCCTGTCGAAGGCTCCGGCGGGTACGGGATCGTGTTCGGGCCGGACGCGACGATGCGCGAGCTGAACTCGTTGCGCAAGCGGATCAAGACCAACCCGCGCGGCTGGATCGCGCAGCCCGTCGTGCAGCTGAGCACCGTGCCGACGAAGATCGGCGACAAGCTCGCGCCGCGGCACGTCGACCTGCGGCCGTTCGCGGTGAACGACGGCAACTTCATCTTCGTGCTGCCCGGCGGGCTGACGCGCGTCGCGTTGCCGGAGGGCAGCCTCGTCGTCAACTCGTCGCAGGGCGGCGGGTCGAAGGACACCTGGGTGCTGGCGGCGAAGTCGTCCACGCAGGAGCGCGAGCTCGCGGAACCGGGCCTCGCGGGACCGTCCGAAATGGAGGCGGCGGCCGCGGAGCAGGGGCCGGAGCTGACCACTTCCCAGCAACAGCAACAACAGCAGCAGCAGTAGGGAGGCGCGAAGTGCTGGCACGCAACGCTGAGTCGCTGTACTGGATCGGCCGGTACGTCGAACGAGCCGACGACACGGCGCGCATCCTCGACGTCTCGGTCCACCAACTGCTGGAGGACGCGACCGTCGATCCCGACGCCACGTCCCGTCAGCTGCTCACGGTCCTGGGCATCACACCGCCCGATGGCGCCGACCAGTTCGACGTGTGGTCGTTGACCGAACTGGTGGCGTACAGCAAGGAGAACCCGAGCTCCATCGTGTCGTCGGTCAACAGCGCGCGCGAGAACACACGTGGCGCTCGTGAGGTCGTGTCGACCGAAATGTGGGAGTGCCTCAACGCGATGTGGAACGCCGTCGCCGAACGGCAGACCTACGCGCGCACGATGGGCCCGCACGCGTTCTTCAGCTTCGTGGAGGAGCGCGCGGCCATGTTCGCCGGGCTCGCGGACTCCACGATGTCCCGCGACGACGGCTGGCGGTTCCTCGTGCTGGGACGTTCTGTCGAACGCGTCGACATGATCGTGCGCCTGCTGCTGGCGCGTGTGGGCGACAAGGCCTCATCGCCTGGTTGGGTCACGGTGCTGCGGTCTGCCGGTGCGCACGACACGTACCTACGGACGTACCGCGGCGCGTTGGACGCGTCGAGAGTGGTGCAGTTCCTGTTGTTGGACAGGCTGTTCCCGCGTTCGGTGTTCCACGCGTTGCGCCAGGCTGAGTCGTGCTTGGAACAGCTGGAGAACCAACCGTCCGTACGCGTCGGTGCGCGCGCGGAGGCACTCAGGTTGCTTGGCAAGGCACGCAGCGAACTCGAGTTCCTGCGGCCGCACGACCTGATCGACGACCTGCCGAAACGCCTCGCCGTGTTGCAGCGGACGGTCCGCGAGGTCGGTGAAGCCGTGTCACAGCAGTACTTCCACGTGGCGCCGTGGGTCGCCTGGACGAACACCGAGGTGGGCTGACCATGAGCTGGCGAGTGCGTGTCGTGCACACGACGGGTTACGTCTACGAGGCGCCTGTCGTGCAGTCCTACAACGAGGCGCGGCTGACCCCGCGCGGTGACCGCAAGCAGAACGTGGTCGTCTCACGCGTGGAGACGACGCCGGCCACCCGTGCGTTCCGATACACGGACTACTGGGGCACGGAGGTCACGTCGTTCGACCTCCACGCACCGCACAAGGAACTTCAGGTCGTGGCGTCCTCGGTGGTGGAGACGAGCTCGGAGATCGAACCGATCACCACGGGCACATGGGCGGACATGCGCGAGGAGAACCTCCTCGACCGCTACACGGAGTTCCTCGAACCCACCCGCTACACGCCCCGAAACCGCGAACTGCTGTCGATCGCGCGCGACCTGAAGAAGGGCAAGACGCCGTCCGAGGCCGTGCTCGCCGCCTCGCAATGGGTGTGGGAGCAGCTCAAGTACCAGCCTGGCTCCACCGGCGTGCACACCTCGGCCGTCGACGCGTGGCACGAACGCAAGGGCGTCTGCCAGGACTTCGCGCACCTGACGTTGGTGCTGCTGCGCGGCATGGGCATCCCGTCGCGCTATGTCTCCGGATACCTGCACACGAAGAAAGACGGCGCACTACGAGAGACGGTGCGCGGCGAGTCACACGCGTGGATCGAAGCGTGGACCGGCGGGTGGTGGGGGTACGACCCCACGAACGCCATGCCGGTCGGACCGAGGCACGTGTGGGTGGCGCTTGGCCGTGACTACGCGGACGTGGCGCCGTTGAAGGGCATCTACTCGGGCGGCGCGGCCACGGCGTTGGAGGTCACGGTCGACATCACGCGCCTGGCGTGAAGCCGTTTTCACCCGAATGAGCCTCTTTGTTGGAGCTCCTGCAATCCCTAGCGTCGGTCGTATGAGCGTGATCACATCGACGGCGTGCAGCAGGGCTCTGGGTGATGAGCTGCGCCGGCTTCGGGAGACCTGCACCGACCTGGGTGGCGTCCACCTGGCCCTGCGGCTGGGCTGGCACCCGAGCAAGGTCACCAACATCGAGAAGGGCAAGGCACGCGCCAGCGAGATCGACCTGGTGCAGTACCTGACGATGTGCGGCAAGGACATCGACTTCTTCGAGGACTTCCGGCGGCGGTACCAGACGGCATTCGACGAGTACATCGTGCAGGTCTCGGACAACCTGCGCACAGTGGTGTTCGCCGAGTCCACGGCCAAGATGATCACCAGCTACACGCCGCTGGGCGTACCTGGGCTCGTACAGACTCCGGAGTACGCCGACGCCCTGTATCGGCTGGGCGGATTCGTGCCCGAGGAGCGAATCGCCGTGCTCGTGGAGCTTCGGGCAGCGCGGCAGACGCTTCTGCGACGACGAAATCGGCCGGACTGCTTGTTCTACGTCCATGAGCTGGCGCTGCGGCAGCAGGTGGGCGACGCGCAGGTTATGGAAGATCAGTACGCGCGGCTGCTGTTCGAGACACACGTCATCCGGATCGTGCCTGCGGACATCGTGGTTCCGTCGTTCGGTTGTGTGTTGTGGGAGTACGAGAAGTCGATGCCGGTGGCCTTCGGTGAGACCGATCTGACGAAGGTGTTCGTACAGGATCCGGCCGCCATCGTGAGGACCCGTCTGCTCTTCGACCGTCTGGCTGAGGTCGCCTTGGATGCAGAACAATCGCGGAGGAAGCTGGCAGAGTACGTCAGCCCACCGCGAGAGGATTTTCATGATGCAGGACCGCACCTGGCGTAAGAGCAGCTACAGCGGGGCCACCGAAGACGGCGAGTGCGTCGAGGTGTCGTTCGCACTCGACGTGCTGGTGCGTGACTCCAAGAACGCCGACGCGGGCACGCTGACGTTCAGCGCACCCGCGTGGCGTGCGTTCGTTCAGCGCCAGCCGTGACGGTCGCGTAGGGCGTCCACGACCTGGCCGAAGGCTGCGGGGGCCAGCACGGCGCCCTCGCGGCGGATGTCGTCGTCCGAGTCGAGGGCGAAGACGCGGTCCAGCCGCAGGTAGGAGGGGCGGCCCTCGCGGTCCCAGGCGCCCGCGCCCAGTTCCAAGTAGTCGTCGCGCGGCTCTTTCGAGGAGAGCATCAACGCGACCAGTTCGCGGCCCATGTGGCCCACGACCAGGAGCGGGCGGTCCTTGCCGCGGTTGGCGTCCTCCTCGTAGGGCACCCAGGCCCAGACGACCTCGCCGGGGTCCGCGTCGCCGTCCATCGAGGGCTCGTAGGCGAGCTTGGCGGCGTCCGCGGCGTCGAAGATCTCACGCACCGCGCCCTTGTCCGGGCGGGGGTCCTCACCGTTCATCTGCACGGACGCACCCTAGTGGTGCAGAGCACGTGACCCTCTATGGGACCATAAGGGGACACCCGTCCGATTTTCTGTTGAGGACTGCCTTGACCACGTTCGCCGACACGACCTTCACGCCGCCGGAGCTCATCCGGAACTTCTGCATCATCGCGCACATCGACCACGGCAAGTCGACGCTGGCCGACCGCATGCTGCAGCTCACCGGCGTGGTCGACGCGCGGGCGATGCGCGCTCAGTACCTCGACCGGATGGACATCGAACGAGAGCGCGGCATCACCATCAAGGCGCAGAACGTGCGTCTGCCGTGGCAGCTCGAAGGGCAGGACCACGTCCTGCACATGATCGACACGCCTGGCCACGTCGACTTCACCTACGAGGTGTCCCGCGCGCTGGAGGCCTGTGAAGGCGCCGTGCTGCTGGTGGACGCCGCGCAGGGCATCGAGGCGCAGACGCTCGCGAACCTGTACCTGGCGATGGAGAACGACCTCACCATCATCCCGGTGCTGAACAAGATCGACCTGCCCGCGGCGGACCCGGACAAGTACGCCAAGGAGATCTCGCACATCGTCGGCTGCGAGCCGGAGGAGGTGCTGCGGGTCTCGGCGAAGACCGGTCTCGGCGTCGAGGCGCTGCTGGACGAGGTCGTGCGGAAGGTTCCGGCCCCGGTCGGCGCCGCCGACTCCCCGGCCCGCGCGATGATCTTCGACTCGGTCTACGACACCTACCGCGGCGTCGTCACCTACATCCGCGTGGTCGACGGCAAGATCACGCCGCGCGAGCGCATCAAGATGATGTCGACGGGCGCGACCCACGAGATCCTCGAGGTCGGCATCGTCTCTCCGGAGCCGAAGCCGTCGCAGGGCCTCGGCGTCGGCGAGGTGGGCTACCTGATCACCGGCGTGAAGGACGTGCGCCAGTCCAAGGTCGGCGACACCGTCACGTCCGAGCGCAAGGGCGCCACCGAGCCGCTGGCCGGCTACCGCGAGCCGCGTCCGATGGTCTACTCGGGCCTCTACCCGGTCGACGGCTCCGACTACCCGGAGCTGCGCGAGGCGTTGGACAAGCTCCAGCTCAACGACGCGGCTCTGACCTACGAGCCGGAGACGTCGGCCGCGCTCGGGTTCGGGTTCCGCTGCGGCTTCCTCGGGTTGCTGCACCTGGAGATCACTCGCGACCGATTGGAACGCGAGTACGGCCTGGACCTGATCTCCACCGCCCCGAACGTCGTCTACCGCGTGGTGATGGAGGACGGCACCGAGCACGTCGTGACGAACCCGTCCGACTGGCCGGAGGGCAAGCGCGCCGAGGTCTACGAGCCCATCACCAAGTGCACGATCATCGCGCCGTCCGACTACATCGGCGCGATCATGGAACTCTGCCAGTCCAAGCGCGGCCAGCTCGGCGGCATGGACTACCTGTCGGAGGACCGGGTCGAGCTGCGCTACACGATGCCGCTCGGCGAGATCATCTTCGACTTCTTCGACTCGCTGAAGTCGCGCACCCGCGGTTACGCCTCGCTCGACTACGAAGAGTCCGGCGAGCAGGACGCGGAGCTCGTCAAGGTCGACATCCTGCTGCAGGGTGAGACGGTCGACGCGTTCAGCGCGATCGTGCACAAGGACTACGCCTACGCGTACGGCACGCGCATGGCGACCCGTCTGCGTGAGCTCATCCCGAGGCAGCAGTTCGAGGTGCCGATCCAGGCCGCGATCGGTGCCCGCGTGATCGCCCGCGAGACGATCCGCGCGATCCGCAAGGACGTGCTGGCCAAGTGCTACGGCGGTGACATCACCCGCAAGCGCAAGCTGCTCGAGAAGCAGAAGGAAGGCAAGAAGCGCATGAAGATGGTCGGCCGGGTCGAGGTGCCGCAGGAGGCCTTCGTCGCCGCGCTGTCCACTGACGAACCGAAGGGCAAGAAGTAGGTTCATCAGTTCGCTTCCAGGGCCGCGTTTTCCGTTGAGTCGGGGACGCGGCCCTTTGGCGTCTTGCGAACGTTTGGGTAACGCATGATGCGTTGCCGAGGGCGATTGCGATTACCCATCCAGCGGAGGTTCGGTCGGGAACGTGAGCCGGGGTGGGTCATATGGCGATCGTCTATCGGGGCATGTGGAGCGAAAGCGACCAAGGCGTGAGAGACCGCCTGCTGAAGTCCCTGGAACATTGGATCGGCTACAAGTCCGGTGGACGGTTGGGACTCGCTGACGGAGTCGTCGACGGTGGTGCGAAACGGGTGAAGGTCGACACCGCCGGGGAAGACAGCGGTACGGCTGATTCCATCTTCCAGCTCTCCTTCACGGAGTCGCACGCCAATGGCGTGAGGTGGACGACGACCGTCCGGCACTGGTCAGGCCCTGCCGTCACGCAGGAGGTGGGGCAGGGCGGTAGCTGGATCTGGGTCGACCTCGACGTCGTCTCCCACGACGTCGAGGTCGACCGGATGAACATCTCCTCCCCTCGCTTCGTGCGGGACCTCCTCGCAGCGAGCCGCACCGCTCGACGGCGTTGCGTACCGCTCGCCGGGTCACCGATCACCTACGAGGGCGAGTCCGGTGCGGAACAACTCGCCGAGATCGTCACCGACCTGGACAGGGACCTGCCGGTGGTGGTGTTCGCCGCGCTACCCGCGGACTACCGGCTGCACCTGGCACCGCCCGGCTTCGCGGCCGAGAGCGTCTACCTGCGGTCCGTGAAGCGGGCGGCGGAGGAGAACGCCGGACTCGCCCAGGTCTGCAGGCTCGATGACGTTGCGACAGCTCATTTCGGCGAGATCCTCGGTGAGGATTACGGCGTCAGGGACGGCGCCTTCCGGATCTACCTCCCCGGAGCTGATCCCGCGCTGAGCGACGGATGGCGACACCGCTACACGGTCGCGGCCAGATACCTGCGGAAGGAGAACGCCGGTCCCCAGATCTTTCGCGCCGTGTCGCCGCGGGCAGGGGTGCGGCGGGCGGCGCAGAGCTATGAGGTCGCCGCCGCTCTGCTGGAGCCGGGCATGTCCGGCGAAGACCGCGAACTGCTGGACCTGGCGATGGCCACGGTGCACGATCTCGAACGTCTCAAGGCGGATCTCGACCAGAGGTACGAGAACCTCGTGGAGGATCAGCAGACGCTCGGCGAGGAGAACATCCTGCTGCGGCAACGGCTCAGCGTCGCGTGGAAGGAGAACGCGCTGCTGCGGAGCGGATCGCTTGCCGCGGTGCCCGCCGTCGAGGAGTTCGACGCCGTCGACCCAGCCGAAATCGACTCGCCGAGTACCGCTGCCCTGCAAGCGCAGGAGATCCTGTCCGAATACCTGAGCCTCCCAGATACCGCATGCGTTGATCTCGACGATCTCGATGCTGCGGTGGAGGCGAAGGCATGGGGACAGACCGCCTGGCGGGCGTTCCTGGCGCTGCACGCGTATGCGGAAGCGCTCCGGAACGTCGAGGGCACGGCTGACTTCTGGAGTTGGTGTTCCCAGTCCGGTCATCCCCACGTGTGGCCCGCGACCTCGAAGAAGCTTGCCATGTCGGAGAGCGAGACGGTGATGAACAACCCGAAGCTGGCGGCGAAGAGGATCTTTCCGGTCGACCGCGAGATGGACCTTTCCGGCCGCACCGAGATGCAGGCGCACATCAAGATCGCCGAAGGTGGCGGCTCGAGCGCTCCTCGGATCTACTTCGCAACGTCGCGTGAACGCGGCAAGGTCTACGTCGGATACTTCGGGCCGCACAAGAACGTGCCGAACGGTCGGGCCTGATCAGGTTCAGCTGTTCGTGCGACTGTCGGCATTCGGGCCGGTTGCCTAACGTCGATGGCCATGACCTCAGTTACGAGCCATGACAACGACGTCCGCAGGTTCCGGAAGTGGGACGCCAACAACGACGGGGTCATCGACCGCTCCGACTACGAGGCGGAAGCACGGCGGATCGTCCACGCGTTCGGGGAGAGCCTGAGCAGCGGACGCGGCCGTGCCGTGATGGAGGCTTTGATCGCCCTCCACAGCCGCCAGGCGGAAGCCGCAGGCGTCGGTCCTTCTGGTGCGATGAACCAGGAGCAGTACCTGGCGGCGAACCAGGAGCTGATGTTCGGCCGGGGTGACCAGGGGTTCGACGACCTGCTGCGCCCGGCCATCGCCGCGATCGCCGACCTGTGCGACACCGACCGCGATGGGCTGGTGAGCAAGGTGGAGTTGCGCCGGTGGCTCGGGAACGCGGTGGGGTTGAGCGACGCCGACTCCGACGCGGCGTTCGACCGCATCGACCTGGACGGCGACGGCGCGCTCACGGTGGACGAACTCGTCATCGCGGTGCGCGAGTTCCACTACGGGCGGTTGGACATCGCGTTGCTGGGCTGAACGTCCATCGGAATTCCTCGGATGCCAATTCGCGTGGAAAGAGTTCTGTAACAAGGCACCTGCGCTTTTCGACGTCAGGACATTCGGCTTGACGTGAGAGGCGCGGGTTCAGTGATCAGCAAACGAGTGGTCGCCGGTGCGGGAGTGGCGGCCGCGGTTGTCGGTTTCCTGGCGAGCTTGGTGACCGTTGTGGGTTTTTTCGGATTCGACGGCTGGACTGGTTCAGCGCCGACCGAGGAACCGGCGGCAGTCACCCTGCCGACGGACCAGGGCGGGATCACCTCGGTCGCGGCGCCTGTCACCACACCGCCCGTCGTGCCCGCGTCGGAGACCGTGTTGACCAGCGCTGCGGCGCTGGTGCCGACACCCCAGACGAAACCCAGACCTCCTGCGGTGAACGCCGGCGCTCCGCAACCTGCCGTGCCGCAGAGCTTTCACGGAAAGTGGTTCGGGCAGGTCTACCAGGGCAGTTCTGATCCGTACCCGGTCGAGGTCGTGATTGCGGGCGGGGCCAGCGGTGCCACCATTGCCTCCGTGGATTACCCGAACCTGCGTTGTGGCGGCAGGTGGGAACTGGCGGCTGCCTGGGACAACAAGATCAGTGCGGTCGAGCGCATCGAATATCAGGGAACCTGCGTGGATTCGGTCAGAATCGATCTGGTCATGCAGCCGGACGGCCAGGCCTTCTACTCGTTCAAGGGCCACGGCGATGGAGCAGGCGTGCTCAGGCGACTGCGATGAGCGCGACGACTCGTTCCTCGTCGCGTCCGTAAGGCGTGCCGACGTACTTCTGGGCGATGGCGTCCACGATCTCCCACGCCGCGTCGCCGGTGATCCACTCCACGACCCGGCCGCGCAGGGTCACGGGCTGGAACGGGTTGTCCGGCGGCGTCAGGGAGATCGCCACGCGCGGGTCTCGGCGCAGGTTGCGGGCCTTCTGCGAGGCAGGGCCCGTGAGGATCGCGATGTGATCGCCGTGCGTGCCTATCCACAACGGCACGGAGTGTGGTGCGCCGTCGGGCAGAAGTGTGGCGAGGTGGGCGATCGGGGTGCCGTCGAGCAGCGCGCGGAGGTCGGCGTTCATCGCTGCACCTCGTAACGCAGGTGCGTCACGCCCGGCGCCGGCACGGCCTCGATCAGGTTCAGGCGCACGTGGCCGGGGAGTTCCTGGAAGAACGGGCGGCCGCCGCCGAGCAGCACGGGGACCTGGTGCAGCACGATCTCGTCCACCAGGCCCGCGCGCAACGCCGACGTCAGCACGCCGCCGCCCATGAGGCCCACGTCGCGGCCGTCGGCCAGGTCGCGGGCGGCGGAGATCGCGGACTCGATGGTGGTGGCCGGGGTCTGCTGTGCGGACAGCGTCGGCACAGCAGAGTGGCTCAGCACCACGACTCGGGCGTTCGGGACGGGGCTGCCGCCGCCGAACCGTTCGGAGTCCTCGTAGGTCTTGCGGCCCGCGACCATCGCGCCGACGCGGGCGGCCAGCGAGTCGAACAGCGGGGCGCTGGCCTCGCTCAGTTTGAAGCCGTCGAAGACGGTGCTCGGGACGGTGCCGTCGAAGTACCAGTCGAAGAGCATCCCGCCGTCGCCCAGGCCGTGCCCCGGACGCGCGTCGCGGCCCGTGATGTAGCCGTCCACCGACACCGCGTGGGCACCGATCACCTTGCTCATCGCCACTCCCATCTGGGTTCCTTTAAGAGACTCCATGACCGTAGCAGCCACAGTTCCTTAAGGGAACCCTGAACTGATAACCTCGGGACCATGCAGCGGACCAGTTTCAGCGGGATGGCGTGTTCGATCGCGCGCACGCTCGACGTCGTGGGGGAGCCCTGGACGCCGTTGATCCTGCGCGACGTGTGGGTCGGCATGACCCGGTTCGAGCAGCTCCAGGCCGACCTCGGGATCTCCCGCAAGGTGCTGACCGAACGGCTGAACCACCTGGTGGAGCAAGGAGTTCTGGAGCGCAGGCCGTATGACCAGCGGCCGCGCTACGAGTACGTGCTGACGGCCAAGGGCACCGAGTTGATCGACCTGCTCATGGTCATGAAGGGCTGGGGCGACCGCCACCTCGCGCCGGAGGGACCGCCTGTGCTCTACCGGCACCACGCGTGCGGCGAGATCGCGGACGTCGTGCTGCACTGCGACCACTGCGGTGAGCCGATGCGGGCGGGGGACGTGGATCTGCTGCCTGGCCCCGGCGTTGCCAAGACGGCAACGTAGTTTGCCGTAACGGCACGAACGGGCGCATCGTCGACACCATGACGACTGCGCAGGAGTTCTGGGAGACCTTCTACTCGGAGCGGGACCAGGTCTGGTCCGGCAACCCCAACCCGTTGCTGGTGCGCGAGGCCGAGCGGCTCACGCCCGGCAGCGCGCTCGACGTCGGGTGTGCGGAGGGTGGCGACGCCGTGTGGCTCGCGAAGCGCGGCTGGCGGGTGCTGGGCGTCGACGTGTCGCAGGTTGCGCTGGACCGGGCGATCCAGCACGCCTACGACGCCGGCGTCGAGATCTCGGTGGAGCAGCACGATCTCAAGGCCACGTTCCCCGAAGGGCTCTACGACCTGGTCAGCGCGCAGTTCCTGCACTCGCCCGTCGAGGAGGACGGCGAACGCAACAGCATCCTCAAGCGCGCGTCCGATGCCGTCGCGCCGGGCGGGCACCTCGTCATCGGCGGGCACGCGGCCGCACCGTCGTGGTCGCCGCATCAGGACTACTACTTCCCGACCACCAAGGACGTGCTCGACCACCTGCGGCTCAAGGACAACTGGATCATCGTCACCGACGAGGTGGTGGAACGGCCGCTGGTCGGGCCGGAGGGCCAGCAGGAGACGCGCAAGGACAACGTCCTCACCCTCAAGCGACTCTTCTGAAAACGCGAAGGCCACCCTCGGCATCGTTGCCGGGGTGGCCCAAGGATTTTGTACGTCAGGCGGAACGCAGGAGGCGGTCCATGGCCTGGCGGTTGATGATCGAACGGAGCTCGCCGGTCTCCTCCGCGGAGTGCCGCGAGAGGATGGCGTCCAGTTCGAGTCGGTCGCTCTCCGTGGTGTAGCTGGCCAACTGCCGTTCCAGGCTCTGCCGCTTCACCCGAGCCGCGCGGCGCGTGGCAAGGGTCGAACGCAGGGACTTCACGGACAGGTCGTGGCGGGTCATCGGATCCTTCCAATCTTGGTTACGATCCGATAATACACCCTGATAGAAGCACCTGTACCGATGAAGAAGGCGAGTTAGCTCACGTACTCGGCGAGCAACCCCAGGGCTCGTGCGTACTTGGCCTTCAGGCGCTCCTGCGTGGCGTCGTCGAGACGGGCCATCCGGGCGGGGGAGAGGTTGTCGCCGATGTCCGCGCGCTTCACGGAGAGTGCCAACGGGTTCGCGGCGACGCGGCGCAGGTAGTCCTCCTGCGGCTCCTCCGGCAGGTGCGACAACGCGACCACGGCGTCGACGACGACCTCGGGACAGCCGCGCGAAGCAAGATCTTCAGCCGTCACCCACGTGTCCTCGATGACGTCGTGCAGCACGGCGGTCATCTGCTCGTGCTCCCCGGTCACGGATGCCATGACCCGCAACGGATGTCCGATGTACGGCCGGCCCGACTTGTCGACCTGCCCGTCGTGCGCGGAAGTGGCCAGTGCGATGGCGTCTTCGAGGGTGAACACGCGCATCAAGCTAAACCAGGTCTTGACCAAGTGCAGTGGTCTAGTCCATTTTTAGTCCACTCACAACATGGCCGCCGCATGATGTGTGGAGGTGGACCATGTCCAAGGCCAGACGAGCAGCCATAGCGCTGCTGTCCGCGCTGTTCGCGTGTGCGGGTCTGGTGCTGGTGATCAACGGCAACGCCGCCGCCGCGAACCTCGCGGCCAACAGCGGCTTCGAGGCCGGCAACCTGAGCGGCTGGACCTGCACCGAAGGCACGAGCGTCAGCAACAGCACCAAGCGCACCGGCCAGTACGCCCTGCAGGGCGCGCCCGTCGGCCAGAGCAACGCGCGGTGCCAGCAAACCGTTTCGGTGCAACCGAACACGGCCTACAAGCTGACCGCGTGGGTCCAGGGCAGCTACGTCTACCTCGGCGTCACCGGCGGCGTGGAGAAGAACACCTGGACGCCCGGTTCCAGCGGCTTCTCCCAGCTGACCGTCGACTTCACCACCGGCAGCGCCACCAGCGTCACGATCTACCTGCACGGCTGGTACGGCCAGCCCGCCTACTACGCCGACGACGTCAACCTCGACGGCCCCGGCACGCCGCCCACGACGACGAGCACCACGACGTCCACCACCACCACTACGACGACCACGACCACCACCACGACGGGCAACCCGCCGAACACCGGTCTGCCGAAGCACGTCCTGACGGGCTACTGGCAGAACTTCTACAACGGTGCGCGCGCTCTCAAGCTCGCCGACGTCCCCACCACCTACGACATCATCGCGGTCTCGTTCGCCGACGCCACGGCGGTGCAGGGCCAGGTCGCGTTCAACCTCGACCCCGGCCTGAGCAGCCAGCTCGGCGGCTACACCGACGCGCAGTTCCGCGCCGACATCCGGACGGTCCAGAACCGCGGCCAGAAGGTGATCATCTCCGTCGGCGGTGAGAAGGGCACGATCAGCGTCGGCAACGGCACGGCGGCGACGAACTTCTCCAACAGCGTCAAGGGCCTCATCTCGTCCTACGGCTTCGACGGCGTCGACATCGACCTGGAGAACGGCGTCAACGCCCAGTACATGGGTCAGGCGCTGCGCGACATCCACGCCGGCGGCGGCAAGGTCATCACGATGGCGCCGCAGACGATCGACATGCAGAACGTCAACGCCGAGTACTTCAAGCTGGCGCTGGCGACCAAGGACATCCTGACGATCGTCAACATGCAGTACTACAACTCCGGCACGATGCTCGGCTGCGACCAGCAGGTCTACGGCCAGGGCACGGTCAACTTCCTGACCGCGCTCGCGTGCATCCAGCTCCAGAGCGGTCTCCGGGCCGACCAGGTGGGCCTCGGCCTGCCCGCGTCGCCGTCCGGTGCCGGTGGTGGCTACCAGTCGCCGTCCAACGTCAACAACGCGCTCAGCTGCCTCGCCCGCGGCACCAACTGCGGAACGTTCAAGCCGAGCACGACCTGGCCGTCGATCCGCGGCGCCATGACGTGGTCGATCAACTGGGACGCTTCGAACAACTGGCAGTTCGCCAACACGGTCGCCCCTCATCTGGACTCCCTGCCCTAGATGATGGAACCGGTCGGCGCCACGTCCACTGTGGACGTGGCGCCGACGCGCGGAGTCGTTGCGTCATCAAGAACACAGGCCTTCACCAGGCATTCGTCGCCCGATCCAACTAGGTTGTCCTCCATGTTCCCCACGCTGGGTGTCCCCGTTGTCGCCGCGCCCATGGCAGGTGGTCCCTCCACTCCCGAACTGGTCGCCGCGGTGAACGAGGCGGGCGGGTTCGGGTTCCTCGCGGCCGGCTACATCACCGTCGAGCAGCTCGCGGAGAAGATCACGCGCACGAGCGAGCTCACCACGAAGCCGTTCGGGGTCAACCTGTTCGTGCCCGGCACACGGCCGACAGCGGACATCTCGTCGTACGTGCAACGCGTCAAGTCCTGCGCGGAGAAGGTCGGTGCTGTCCCCGGCGATCCGCGCTGGGACGACGACAACTACGCCGCGAAGCTCGAACTCGTGCTGGCACTGCGGGTGCCCGTGGTGTCGTTCACCTTCGGCCTGCCCGACGTCGACGACGTGCAACGGCTCAAGGCGGCCGGTTCCACGATCGTCGTGACGGTCACCACCCCGAGCGAGGCCCGGCAGGCGCAGCAGATCGGCGCGGACGTCGTGTGCGTGCAGGGGTCCGACGCGGGCGGCCACCGCGGCACGTTCGCCGACGACGGCATCTCGCCCGGTGGCGGCGAGCTCTACGGCACCCTCGCGGCGATCCGGCTCGTGCGCGCCGCCGTCGACCTGCCGGTGATCGCGACGGGCGGCCTGGTCACCGGTGCCGACGTCGCCGCGGTGCTCGCCGCTGGTGCGATCGCGGCCCAGCTCGGCACCGCGTTCCTCGGCTGCCCGGAAGCGGGAACCAATGCCGCACAACGGGAAGCGCTCGCCGAAGGAGCCCGGCGCACGGCCCTCACGCGGGCGTTCAGCGGACGTCCGGCGCGCGGCCTGGTGAACCGGTTTCTGATCGAGCACACCCCGCACGCGCCCGCCGCGTACCCGAACGTGCATCACCTCACGAAGCCCGTGCGCGCCACCGGCGAGGTCGAGGTCATGTCGCTGTGGGCGGGCACGACGTACCCGCTCGCGACGGCCGAACCCGCGGGCGAGGTCGTGCGCAGGCTCGGCGACGAGCTGGCCGAAGCGGTCAAATCCCTGGCCGAGCGGTTCTCGCGCGGCTAAGCCCTGTCCGGCAAGTCCGTCGGGCGGCAGTAGCGTCTCCGGCTCGCTCACCCGCGCCTACCACCTGACAGACTTGCCGGAC
Organism: Lentzea sp. JNUCC 0626; assembly: GCF_043632865.1. NCBI lineage: Bacteria > Bacillati > Actinomycetota > Actinomycetes > Pseudonocardiales > Pseudonocardiaceae > Lentzea > Lentzea sp. JNUCC 0626. Next base: position 5,392,949 of record NZ_CP171635.1, on the reverse strand, counting down.
AGGGCTAAGAAGGAGGGCGTGACCTCCCTCTCGGACAAGACCTTCCAGGCGATGATGGACTGGTATCCGTACTTCGCCACGCTCGTCGGCGTTCCCGGCTGGGACGACCGACTCGAAGATCCCAGTCCGGAAGGCCACCGCGACCTGCGGGCCCGGCTGACGGACGTCCTCGACCGCCTCGACGCGAGTGACGAGGACCCGGTCTCGAAGGACGTGATCAGGCACCAGGCCACGTCGATCATCACCATGATCGACGCGCGGCTGGTCGAGCACAGCGTGGCGCGCGGGCTGAACTCGCCGGTCTCGTTGCTGCTCCGCTACACCTCGCAGGTCGACTTCTCGCAGCGGGTGCACGCGATCCCGCGCTTCCTCGACCAGGTGGCGGGCCGGCTCGTCGACACCGACCGCAGGCCGCTCGCCCGGCACGTCCGCAGCGGGGCGGACCACGTCGAGAAGTTCCTCGCCCTGCCCCGGCAGGAGTGGGAGGGCGACGCGGACGTGCGCCCGGCGTTCGCGAAGTACCGCGAGACGCTGCTGGGCCTGCCCGGCCGGTCCGACGAGCAGGCCGGGCTGTGCTGGCTGCCCGACGGTGAGGAGAACTACCGCAAGCTCGTCCGGGACTACACCACCACGTCCTACACACCCGCCGAACTGCACCAGCTCGGGCACGACCTGATCGCCGGGCTGCGCGAGGAGTACGCGGAGATCGGCTCGAAGCTCTGGGGCACCTCGGACGTGCCGGAGATCTTCCGCCGCCTCCGCACGGAACTGTTGTGGGTCAACGAGAACGACATGCTCGTCAGCGCGGAGCAGGCTGTCGTCCGGGCGAACGCCGAGGCGCCCAAGTGGTTCGGCCGACTGCCCAAGGCGCGGTGCGAGGTCAGGTTCACGCCGGAACAGGACCGTGCCAACGCGCCGTTCGCCTACTACGTGGACGCGGCGCTCGACGGTTCCCGTCCCGGCATCTACTTCGCGAACCCGTTCGACGCCACCTCGCGCAGCCGCACGGTGTCCGAGGTGACGGCGTTCCACGAGGCCGTGCCCGGTCACCACTTCCAGATCTCGATCGCCGCCGAGACCGAGCTGACGAACGTGCGGAAGTTCGCGTTCGTCGACTCCTACCTCGAAGGCTGGGGTCTCTACACCGAGCGGCTCGCGGACGAGATGGGCCTGTACTCGTCGGACGAGCAGCGCCTCGGCATGCTCGGCCTCGACGCGATGCGCGCGGGCAGGCTCGTCGTCGACACCGGCATCCACGCGCTGGGCTGGTCGCGCCGGCAGGCCGTCGACTACCTGCGCGAGAACACCGTGATGGACAATTCGGAGATCGAGGGCGAGATCGACCGGTACATCGAAACGCCTGGTCAGGCGCTCGCGTACATGGTGGGGCGCCTGGAGATCCTGCGCATTCGGGCCGAGGCGGAGGCCGCGCTGGGGCAGAGTTTCGACATCCGGGCGTTCCACGACCTGGTGCTGGAGAACGGCATCGTACCGTTGTCCACGTTGAACGCTCTTGTCACCGAATGGTCTGGGAGGGCCTGATGTCACTGGCGGATGAGATGTTCCAGGCGGTGATGGACGCGTCACCGCTGTCCGCCGCGATGTTCGGCCTGCCCGGCTGGGACGACCAGCTCGAGGACCTGAGCGTCGAGGGAGAACAGGCGGTCCTGAAGCGGATCGCCGACATCCTCGAACGCGCCGAGTCGAGCGACGAGGACCCGGTCACGCTCGCGGTGATCAAGCAGCAGGGCCGGGCGATCATCGACCGCACGGACGCGCGCCTCGTCGAGCACACCGTCGCGCAGGGCCTGACCGCACCGGTCAACGGCCTGCTCATGATCGCGACCAAGGTCGACGTGTCGCAACGCCTCGACAAGTTCCCGGTCTACATCCGGCAGGCGGCGCAACGGTTGCGCGACACCGACCGCAAGCCGTTGCAGCGGCACGTCGAGGCCGGGGTCGAGCGCGTGCAGGCGTTCCTGGACTCGCCGCCCCAGCCGTGGGAGGGCGATCACTCGGCCGAGATCCGCGCGGCCGTGGTCGAGTTCCGCGACCAGCTGGCGTCGATCACGGACGGCCGCAGCGACGAGCACGCCGGGTTGTGCTGGCTGCCCGAGGGCGAGGAGAACTACCGCAAGCTGGTCCGCAACTACACGACCACCTCGCGCACGCCCGACGAGCTGCACCGCCTCGGCCTCGACATCATCGCGTCGTTGCGCGAGGAGTACGCGGAGATCGGCTCGAAGCTCTGGGGCACCACGGACGTGCCGGAGATCTTCCGCCGGTTGCGCACGGAGCTGTTGTGGGACAACGAGGACCAGATGGTCGAGAGCGCGACCGAGGCGATCGCCCGCGCCGAGGCCGAGGCCCCGAACTGGTTCGGCCGCATGCCGAAGGCCGACTGCCAGGTGCGCCTGGTCGACGAGGCCGGTCGCGCGACGGCACCGATCGCGTTCTACATGCCTGCCGCGCAAGACGGCTCACGTCCGGGCATCTACTGGCTGAACCCGTTGGGCGCCACCGAACGCAGCCGCACGCTGTCCGAGGTGACGGCGTTCCACGAGGCCGTGCCCGGCCACCACTACCAGGTGAGCATCGCGGCTGAGACCGAGATGCACCCCATGCGCAAGTTCGCCTTCATCGAGGCGTACCTGGAGGGTTGGGGTCTCTACACCGAACGCCTCGCGGACGAGATGGGCCTCTACTCGTCGGACGAGCAGCGCCTCGGCATGCTCGGCCTCGACGCGATGCGCGCCGGACGCCTGGTCGTCGACACGGGGCTGCACGCGTTCGGCTGGTCCCGCCAGCAGGCCATCGACTACCTGCGCGAGAACACCGTGATGGCCGAGCCCGAGATCATCTCGGAGGTCGACCGCTACATCGAGGTGCCCGGCCAGGCGCTCGCGTACATGGTGGGGCGCCTGGAGATCCTGCGCATCCGGGCCGAGGCGGAGGCGCGGATGGGCGAGAAGTTCGACGTGCGCGCGTTCCACGACCTGGTGGTGGGGAGCGGCGCGGTGCCGCTCTCCACCCTCGACCAGATCGTCACCGCCTGGTCTGACGCTCCATGACGGAGTGCCGCTTCGAGTAGGTGAAGTAGATGATCAGGCCGATCACGAACCAGATCGCGAACCGCAGCCAGGTCTCCGGGGTCAGGAACGTGATCAGCCAGATCGAGAAGATCACGCCGATGATCGGCACGACGGGCATGCCCGGCGTCCTGAACGTCCTCGGGAGGTCGGGCTGCTTGTACCGCAACACGATCACGGCGATGCAGACCACGACGAACGCCAGCAGGATGCCGATGTTGGTGAGCTCGGCGGCCTCGGCGATCGGCAGGAACCCGGCGATGACCGCGGACGCGATGCCGAGCACCCAGGTGATGCGCGACGGCACGTGCTTCACCGGGTGCGACTTCGCGAACCACTGCGGCAGCAGGCCGTCGCGGCTCATCGAGTAGCCGACGCGGGCCGCGCCCATCATGAACGTGAACAGCACCGTCGTGATGCCGAGGATCGCGCCGACGCTGATGATGATGCCCAGCGCGGGCAGGCCGATGTCGGCGAACGCGGTGGCGAACGCGGACTCCGCGTCGACGTCCTTGTAGTTCACCATTCCGGTGAGCACGAGGCAGGCCAGCACGTAGAGCACCATCGAGACGGCGAGCGAGTAGATGATCGCCTTCGGCATGTGTCGTTGCGAGTCCTTCGACTCCTCCGCGGCCGTCGACATGGCGTCGTAGCCGAACACCGCGAAGAACACCGTCGCCGCACCCGTGAGCGCACCCGAGATGCCGAACGGGAAGAACGGGTTGTAGTTGTCCGTGTTGATGTGGAACGCGCCGACGATGACGACCAGCGCCACGACCGCGACCTTCAGGTACACCAACGTCGTTTCGAACCGTGCGGCGTTCTTCATGCCCATGTTCAGCACGTACGCGATGAGCAGACACAGCAGCACGGCGAACAGGTTCACCTTGTACGTGCCTTCGGCGACGCCGGGCGCTTCTGTGCCCGGGGCGCCCAGCATCCACTCCGGTAGATGGATGTTGAGCAGGCTCAGGAGTTCGGTGAAGTAGCCGGAGATGCCGATCGCGACCACCGCCACGATCGCCGTGTACTCGAGCAACAGGTCCCAGCCGATGAACCAGCCGACGATCTCGCCCAGCACCGCGTAGCCGTAGGTGTAGGCACTGCCCGCTTTGGGGATCAGGCCCGCGAACTCGGCGTACGAGAACGCTGCCGCCGCGCTCGCGATGCCCGCCACGAGGAACGAGACGAGCACGGCCGGTCCGGCCGTCTTGTTCGCCACCGCGCCCGCGAGCGAGAAGATGCCCGCGCCGATGATGCCGCCGATGCCGATGGCCGTGAGCTGCCACAGGCCCAGCGTTCTGGTGAGCCCGTCGCCCTTGTCCTCAGCGATCTGTTCTATGGGCTTGCGCCGGAAAACGCCCTGCGTAGTCATGGGAACACTGTCACGCGGTTCGCGTCGACCCGCTGACCAGCAGGGCGTTTTGTGCCGATTTACGGGCGCGTGAAGACGATCTTGCCCGCCGTCTCGCCGTCCAGCATCGCCTTGAGGCCCTGCTCGGCGTCCTCGAACTTCAGCTCGGCGCCGATCTGCGGCTTGAGGTCGTTCAGCGCGCAGAACCGGATGAGGTCGCCCAGTTCCTCGCGGGTGCCCATGGTCGAGCCGACCACGCGCAACTGGAGGAAGAAGAGGCGCTGGAGTTCGGCGGCGGACGCGTCACCGGACGTCGCGCCGGAGATCACCACGATGCCTCCGGGCTTGAGGGCCTTCATCGAGTGCGACCAGGTGGCCTTGCCGACGGTCTCGAACACCGCGTCGACCCGTTCCGGCAGCCGGGCGCCGGATTCGAACGTGTCGTGCGCGCCCAACGTCTTGGCGAGCGCGCGCTTCTCCTCGGTGCGGCCCGTGACCCACACACGGAAGCCTGCGGCCCGTCCGAGCTGGATCAGCGCCGTCGACACACCGCCCGACGCGCCCTGCACCAGCATCGTCTGGCCGGGGCGCAAGCCGGACTTCACGAACAGCATCCGGTACGCCGTCAGCCACGCGGTGCCCATGCAGGCGGCCTCGGCGAACGTGAGGTCCGCGGGCTTCGGCAGCGCGTTGCGGGCCGGGACGACCACGTAGTCGGCGAACGTGCCCTGGTGCTTCTCGGTGAGCAGCGTGCGCTTGGGGTCGAGCGTCTCCTCGCCGGACCAGTTCGGGTCGCCGATGACGGAGTGCAGCACCACCTCGGTGCCGTCGTCGAGGACGCCCGCGCCGTCGCAGCCGAGGATCATCGGGAACTGCTCGGGCTTGATGCCGACACCGCGCAACGTCCACAGGTCGTGCATGTTGAGGCTGGCCGCCTTGACCGCGACGCGCACCCACCCGTTCTGGACCTCGGGCTCGGGGCGCTCGCCGACGCGGAGCGAGGCCAGCGGGTTCTCAGGACTGGGTTCTGCTGCGTAAACGGCGAACATGGTTCGCAACATACCCATCTTGAACGTGGCCAAATGCCGTGACACGGGTCACGCGACTACTCTCGGGTGGGTGGACTGGTTGGTGCAGTGGTGGGACGGGGTCGAGCTGTGGGTCGTGCAGCTGCCCGTCGCCGTGCAGTTCCCCGTCGTGATGATCGTGGTGTTGCCTTTGTGCTTGGGCGTGGCGCGGCTGATCGACCGGGTCGCTGACTGGGGTGCGAACAACCCCGCGTCCGTCGGCTCGCCCGAACCCGAGCCCGAGCCGGAGCCCGAATCGGAGAAGGTCGCCGCGTGAGTCCTGGTCGTCGCCTGACCGTCGCACTGGTCGGGCTCATCGCCCTTGTCGTCATCGGGTGGTTCGTCAAGGACACCACGTCCTCGGCGCCTCCTGTCGAATCCTCGAAGCCGGTGGCGTCGAGTGCTGCTCAGGGGCTGCCCGGCGCCGCGTCCGGGCTCGACGTGCAGGCGCTGTCGAAGCTGCCGGTCGAGGCCGCGAAGACGTGGAAGCTGATCGAGGCGAACGGGCCGTTCCCATACCCGCGCAACGACGGCGTGACGTTCCAGAACCGCGAGAAGCGGCTGCCGGCCAAGGACTCCGGGTACTACAAGGAGTACACGGTGCCGACGCCGGGAAGCCCAGACCGGGGTGCGCGGCGGATCGTGACGGGGTCGTCGAAAGAGGTCTTCTACACCGGCGACCACTATTCGTCGTTCGTCGTGGTGGACGTAGCTAAATGAAACGGCACATTCTCGTTTCGGAAAAGGCTGCGGCGATCTCGGCCATTGCTTCCGCGTTGGACTTCCCGTCGTGGTTCGGGCAGAACCTCGACGCGTTGTACGACAGCCTGACGGACCTCTCGTGGTTGCCCGCGGGTGAGTACGTGCTGGTCGTGCCCTCGGACCTGGACTCCTCCGTGCTGGAGGTGCTGCGTGACGCAGCGAAGCTGACCGCTGATTCAGGTGACCGAAAAGTGCGGGTGATTCGCACGGAAAGGTGACGTGCGCTGCGCATTTCCCGTCCGGAGTGGACAGTGCCATTCCATGGGAACGCAATTCCGTCGCCTGAGCTGTGCGCTCGGCGTTGTCGTCGTTGTCGGAATGCTGTGCCCGGCGGTGTCTTTCGCCGGTGACCCCGACTGCTCGCAGGAGGGGCCGTTCACGCCGTTCGAGACGATCGACGGCGACAACCCCGTGACGATGATGAACGGCCGCGTGATCGAGCTGCGCGCGTCGAACAAGTCGAAGTGCGCGTGGGGGCGCATCTCGCACGGCACCCCCGGCGAGGAGGTCTGGACCGACCGCAAGGAGCCCTCGGCGAACTCGCACGAGGGCTTCCTCGGGTACACCAGGATCGACTCGGGTTCCGCGAAGTACACCGAGGCGTTCAAGAACGACGGCCGGGTCATGCGCGCCTGCGGGTCGTCTCAGGGCGTGATCGAGTGCACCGGTTGGTTCTAGTCGGCGGGGACCCAGGAGGGCTTGCGCTTCTCCTTGAACGCCGTGATGCCCTCCTGGCCCTCCGGTCCGCCGAAGTGCTGGGCCGACAACGCGAGCATGTCCGCGAAGACCTCGCCGAGGTTCGTGGACCTCTCCTGCTGGAGCATGTTCTTCGTGGCCGCGAGGGCGTTCGGGGCGCCGAGCGCGAGCATGTCGGTGTAGCGGCGGACCTCTGCCGCGACGTCGTCGGTGGCGGCGTTGAGCAGGCCGATCTCCTTGGCGCGCTGGGCGTCGAAGGTCTCGCCGGTCAGGAACAGCTCGTGGGCCTGGCGGGGGAGCAGTCGCGGCAGCACCGTCACCGAGATGACGGCGGGCACGACGCCGATCCGGACCTCGCTGAACGCGAAGGTGGCCTTGACGTCCGCGACGGCGATGTCGCACGCAGCCACGATGCCGACGCCACCCGCGCGGGCCGGGCCGTTGAGCGCGGCGACGACCGGCTTCGGGCTGGTCCAGAGCTGCTCGAGGATCGCGGGGAACTCGTTGACGCCCTGGTCGCCCGCACTCGCGCCGGTGGCCTCCTTGAGGTCCATGCCGGAGCAGAACACCGACCCCGTGTGCGTCAGCACGACCACACGCACGTCGTCGTCCTTCGCCGCATTCGTCAGGTGGTCCCTGAGTTCGCGGCGCAGCTGTGACGACAGCGCGTTGCGGTTGTGGGGGGAGTCCAGCGTGATCGTCGCGATGCCACGCTGCACCTCGTAGTGGACCAGCTCGTCTGCCATGTCGCTGACCTTAGCTGCTCGGGTTTATTGACAGCATGCTGTCAACTATGACAGTCTGCTGTCATGACACAGACGGTGTACCTCGCGCTGACCGACCAGCTCGCGGACTGGGAGTACGGGCACGTCGCGGCGCAGGTGAACATCCAGCACTTCCAGCAGCAGCCGGGCCGGTACGAGATCCGGACGGTCGGCCTGACGCTCGACCCGATCCGCACGGTCGGCGGGGTGCGGATGCTGCCGGACGTGGCGCTGGCGGACGTTTCCGTCGAGGACGCGGCGATGCTCGTGCTGCCGGGCGGCGACGGCTGGGAGGACGCCTCGGTGGCGACGGCGTTCGGCGAGCTGGCGCGGCGGTTCCGTGCGGCGGGCAAGCCGGTGGCCGCGATCTGCGGCGCGACCGTCGCTCTGGCCGGCGCCGGGCTGCTCGACGACGTGGCGCACACGTCGAACTTCGTTGGCGCGCTTGGTTCTTACGGCGGTGCCTCGTTGTATCGCGACGAACGAGTCGTGCGCGACCAGGGCGTGATCACGGCCGGCGGATCTTCCTCGTTGGAGTTCGCCCGCGAGGTGCTGGCGGAGCTGGAGACGTTCTCTGCTGCCACTTTGCAGGCCTGGTACGAGTGGAACCGCGACGACACCGCCGAGGCGTTCGGAAAGCTGGTGGCGAGTGTCCAGGAGTGAGTCCGGCGACGTCCTGACCGACGTCGTGATGCGCACTTTCCGTCTGTACGGCGCTTTCCTCGACGCGGCCGAGGTGATGACGAAGCCGGTGGGCCTGACCGCGGCGTGGTGGCAGGTGCTCGGCGCGGTCTTGAAGGAACCGTTGTCCGTGTCGGGCGTGGCGCGGGAGATGGGCCTGGCGCGTCAGTCCGTGCAGCGGATCGCAGACCTGTTGGTGGACAAGGGTTTGGCCGAGTATCTACCGAACCCGGCACACGCCCGCGCGAAGCTGCTCCGCCCCACGGAGGAGGGTTTCGCCGCGGTGGAACGGTTGCGGGACGCGCAGTACGAGTGGGCGAACCGCGTCAGTGCGCAGGTCTCCTTGGAAGACCTGCGCACGACGCTCGCCACGATGACCGCACTGGTCGCGGCTACGTCCTGATGCCCGGCAGGGGGTGGGGCATCAGTGGTCAGCCGATCGTGGTCGTGGTGAGGACGGGACTGGGGTCCGGGTAGCCCTTCGCGGCGGCGTTGACCGGGAACCCGATGACGCTGACCACGGCCGTGAAGGTGAGGCCGGGAGCGTCGTAGCTGGTGCCACCCAGCTTCGTGGTGATCGTCCCGGTCCCACCGGCCTGCAGGTTGATCGTGACCGTGGGCAGCTCGAAGTCCGCGCCGCCCTTGATCGGCCCGGGCACGTTGAGCACGACGTCGTTGCCCTGCAAGGCAATCGTCGGCGTGCCACCGAGCCCGGCCCCACCGGACAACGAGGCGGACGTGAACTTGGAGTTGGCGGGGACGGGAAGCTTGAGGGCGAGGCCCTTGATCTCCCGGACCTGCCGCCCGCCCGCCTCGGCCGGAACCTTGTTGGGCGCGGGATCGATGGTGACCTTGACGGCCCCGTTGGGCGCGACCGTCGCCGGCGCCGAAGCGTCAACGCCTTGGTCGAGCGTGAAGTCCGTCGTCTGCCCGACGGCACTCGCGCGGAGCTTGTAGGTGATGGTCTGCGGGGCTGCGGACGCGTTGGTGGCGAACATGAGCATCGGTACCAGTGCTGCTGCGGTTGCGATTCCGGCTAGCTTCATGGCCTCTCCCCGTTGAGTGGACGAGGGACTCTTCCAGCACGCGGCGTAACCACCTGACTACTCATGAGTAGGTTTCACGTCAACAGTTCACACTTCACATCGCCCGAACGGCAGCGGTCATTCGATCTTGTGGCGGCGGCGGAAAGTGGTGGTCCGGGGCCGTGTCGCAGCTCAGCGCGGTGGGCGGGGCGGCGAAGCGGTTGGGCTCAAATGTGCTAGGCTGTCCGCAGAGCCTTCGCCGCTAGGTGAAGGAAGTGAGCCCAGGTGCGCGTCCGGACGGTCGCTGCCTGGGCTTCGCGCTTTCTAGAGGTCTCCCAGGTCCGCGACGGTCCCGGTGATCGGAGCGATGCGACGCTTCCAGTCGCCGCCTGCTCCGTGGCACCACGCGAGAGCGTCGCTGACCCACAACGCCGGTTCCGATGACGACTGGATGTGCTCGTAGACGAGCCCGGCGTCGTGAGCCTTGGTGCGAGTACCGATGACCAGCCTGTCGCGACCGTTGGCGACGGGGTCCCGCGAGTCAAGCACCAGGCGAGTCACGCCCAATCCGATGGCGTCCTCTACCAGCAGTGGGAGCAGCGTCGACCTGACCCGCTCGCTCTTGCCCCTGCCGACGTAGAAGTTGGCCAGCAGGTCGCAGCACGCCAGCTTGTCGGCGATCAGCTTGCGGCGCGCGGGTTTCTCGGTCTTGAAGTGCACGCGTCGTGAGCCGGGGAGCAGGAGGCCGCGCATCATCGAGCGGGTGGAGTGCAACGTGCTCGGGGTGATCAGGACGGCTGCCATGAGGTAGCCGCTGCGCTCCGACTCGTCGACGACCATATGCATCCAAACAGGATCGCAGGTGCCCCTGACAATTCCCGGCCGGGTAGTTGCAGGCAATCCAAGGAATTGCTTGGGGCACTAGGAAAGCGGCGGCAGCCACCCCCTGCTCAGCGCCACCGTCACCGCCGCCGTCCGATCACTCACGCCGAGCTTCCCGAACACGTGGAGCAGATGGCTCTTCACCGTCGCCTCGCTGACGCTCAACTCCGCACAGCACTGCTCGGCATCGGCTGGGCGACGGTCGGCTACCTGAACGCGCAGAAGAACTAGGCGGCGACGATCTGGCGGGCGAGCGCCGAGTCGTAGCGGTCCAGCACGAGCTGCGCCACCTCGACGTCGTCCCCCAACGGCCGCGCCACCACGGCGTCGGGAGCCAGCGAAGCCACCTTGTCCGGCAACAGCCCCGGCGCCAGGAACCACGACGCAACGGCGATCCGAGCAGCCCCACGAGCCTTCAACCGGGCAACGGCCTCCGGCACGGTGGGCGAAGCGATGGAAGCGAAAGCCGGCTCCACCCCAGCCCACCCGGACTCCCGAGCCCACCGCCGGGCAACCAAAGCCACCGCCTCGTTGGCCGGCGCGTGCGAAGACCCGGCACCGGCCAGCACCACACCCAAAGACGGGTCACCAAAGGAAACCCCGGCCTCCGACAACCGCCGCAGAGCCGCCGACTCCAACCGAGGATCAGGACCCAGAACATCGGTGACGACAGCAGGAACCCGCGACTCGGCAACGGCGGCCGGAACGTCGACACGAGCGTGATAAGCCCTGCCCAGCAACAAAGGCACCACAACGGAAGGCCCGCGAAGAACATCGCTCAACCGAGGCGCGCACAGGTCCAGGAAGCACCCGCGCACGTCCAACTCGGGCCGCAACGACCGCACGACGTCCAGCAAGGCGTGGATCGACGCGGCCGAACGAGGGTCACGGCTGCCGTGCGCGACGGCGACAAGAGGAATCACAACGCCCCCGTCAGGCCACGAGCGCGCAGTACCGTGCGCTCCAACGGGCGGAACAACAGCAGCTCGATCCCAATGCCCACCAGAAGAATCAGGAAGATCGCCGCGATCACCATGTTGATGTCGTTCAACGACGACCCGTTGTGCAGGTACTGCCCGAGCCCGACGCCGAGCTGCGGCGAGGTCGCGATGATCTCCGCGGCCATCAACGACCGCCACGAGAACGCCCAGCCCTGCTTCAACCCCGCCAGATATCCGGGCAGAGCAGCAGGCAGCAGGATGTGCCGGGCAGAAGCGAACCGACCGGCCCCAAGGGCACGCCCGACGCGAGGCAGCAGCGGCGGAATCTGGTCGATGCCCGCCACCAGGCCGTTCGCGATCGACGGCACGGAGCCCATCAGCACCACGAAGTAGATCGTCGACGGCGTCACGCCGAACCACAGGATCGCGGCCGGCACCCACGCCACGGACGGCAGCGACTGCAGACCGGTCAGCAACGACCCGATCGCCGCGCGCACCACCCGCACCTTCGCGATCAGCAGCCCTAGCGGCGTCGCGATCAGGACGGCCGCGAGGAACCCGAGCACCGCGCGGTGCAACGAGGTCCACAGGATGCCGAACGCCTCACCGGTCGAGATCGAGCGGACGAGCTCGTTCCACACGTTCACCGGCGCGGGCAGCTGGAACTCGGGCAGCAGCGCCGAAGCCCACAACGCCTGCCATACGCCGAGGAGCAGCGCGAAGGCGATGATCGGCGGCACGCCCGTCTTCAGGAAACGGCGCCAGAGCGGAGGCTTGTGCGCCGAGACCGGCACGTCCAAAGCGTCCAGGCCGGCGCCGACCTTGTCGAGCGTGTCAGGAGGCGTGGCCACTGATGACCTCTCGCAGATGGGTGTTGATCTCGTCGAGAACCGTGTCGGAAGAGCCGGTGACATCCCACTCGCGCACCACACGGCCCGGGCGCGAGGACAGCAGCACAACGCGCTGGCCGAGACGCACGGCCTCGCGCACGTCGTGCGTCACGAAGATGATCGCGGTGTTCGTGGTCTCCCACACGCGCAGCAACTCGCTCTGCAACACGTCACGCGTGATGGCGTCCAACGCCGCGAAGGGCTCGTCCATCAGCAACAACGCTGGTGAACCGTCAGCGGACACGGTGGTGGACGCCAGCGCGCGAGCCAAGGCCACGCGCTGACGCATACCACCGGAGAGCTCGTGCGGACGCTTGTCCGCGACGTCGCCCAGCCGCACCAGTTCCAGCAGCTCCAACGCACGACGCTTGCGCGCCAGGCGGCCGACACCGGCGAACCGCAACGCCAGTTCGACGTTGCGGGCGGCGGTGAGCCACGGCATCAAAGCGGGTTCCTGGAACATCACGGCCGGGCGGGAGGTGTTGATCTGCATCCCGCCGGACGTCGCGGCGTCGAGGCCCGCGACGATGTTGAGCAGCGTGCTCTTGCCGCAGCCGGACGCGCCGAGAAGACACACGAACTCGCCGGGCTTGACCTTGAGGTCCACCCCGTCGAGCGCCACCACGGCCGAGTTGCCGTGGCCGAAGACCTTGCGAATGCCCGTCAACTCGACGGCGGTGTCCGCGGTGGACAGAAGAGCGGATTCGAGCGTGGCGGTCATGGTGTGTCTTCCCCTCGCGTCGGAAGTGCTACTTCTTGTCCAGGCCCGCGGCCTGCACCTGCGGCTTGCCCTGCGCCTGCAGGACCTTGTTCAGCAACGTGAAGTCGGCGTACCCGGCGACGTTCGCGGCCTCCTTGGCCACCCCGGCGGTCACGGCGTCCTTCGCGAGCTGCGGGAAGTGCTTGGCCTGCGCGTCGGTGGTCAGCTCGATGTTGTCCCACGCGGCGTCGAGGATCTTCTCGCCGAGCTTCTTGGACGTGAGCTTTTCCAAGTGAGCGTTGGCGGTCTGCTTGGCCTCGTCCTTGTTCGCCTTCGCCCAGTCGATGGCGGCGACGTGGCCCTTCAGCACGGCCTCGACGGTTTCCGGGTGCTCCTGCAGGAACTTCGTCCGCACGATCACGACGGTGGTCGGGAACGCCCCGCCCTCCCACAGCGTCTTCTCGTCGAGCAGCACCTTGCCGCCACCCTCGTTGACGATGCGCGCCGACCACGGCTGCGGCGCCCACGCGGCCTGGATGTCGCCCTTCTTGAACAGGTCGAGCGACGCGGCGTTCTCCACGTTCTGGACGGTCACCTGGCCGGTGAGGTTCTTCTCCGCCAGGTACTTCTTCAACGACACGTCCTGCGTGTTCGCGAGCTGCGGCGTCGCGACGACCTTGCCCTTGAGGTCCTCGATCGAGTTGATCTCGGGCTTGACGACGAGCTGCGCGCCACCGGACGTCGCCCCGGCGATGAGCTTGACGGCCTCGCCCTTGGACTTCGCGTAGGCGTTGATCGCCGGGCCGGATCCGATGTAGGCGATGTCGAGCGACTCGCCCAGCAGGGCGTTGACCTCGTCGGGGCCCGCGTTGAACGTCTGCGTCGTGAGCTTGGTGTTGCCGAGTTCCTTGGCGTACAAGCCCTTCTCGACGCCGATCAACGCGGCGGCGTGGGTGATGTTCGGGAAGTAGCCGATGCGGACTTCGGCGGCGGCGCCCTTGGACTCGGCGGCGGGAGTGTCACTGCTTCCGGCGCGGCTGCACCCGGAGATGGCTGTCAGAGCGATCAGAGCGACGGCAAGGGCGGGCTTGAGGTTCACGGGGTTTCAGGCCTTTCAGGGACCGGGAGACACGAGGGCGTGGTTGTCAGGGGTAGCGGTGCTACCCCCGGTACAGCTCTCCACGCCGTCCTCAAGCAGCGGCAGCGGAGCCCCGACCAGTCCGGCGGCGAGCGTGGAACCATCGCTCGCGTCGATCACCAGGAACGACCCGGTGCGCCGGCTGAAGCTGTAGTCGTCCAGCGGTACTTCCTCCGCGAGTCGCAGCGACACGCGGCCGATCTCGTTGAGCTCCAACGACGGCGGGCTGTCCACACTGGACAGGTTCTGCTCGTCGAAGCGGTCGCGCAGCTCGGTGACCATCGCCTGCACGGTGCGCGTGCCGTGCTTGACGAGCACCTTGGCGCCGGGCCGCAGCGACTTCTCCGCGAGCCAGCACAGCGTGGCCTCGAAGTCGTCGGTGACGGTCGGCGCGTTGCCCGCGGAGGCGATCAGGTCGCCGCGCGAGATGTCGATGTCGTCCGCCAGCAGCAACGTCACGGACTGGCCGGCCGCCGCCTCCGCCAGTTCGCCGTCGGCCGTGTCGATCTTCGTGACGGTCGAGCGGCGGCCAGAGGGCAGGACCACGATCTCGTCGCCCGCCTTGACCGTGCCGGCCGCGACCAGGCCCGCGTAGCCGCGGTAGTCGAGGTGCTCGGCCGTGCGCGGGCGGATCACGTACTGCACCGGGAACCGGAACGGCGCGTCGTGCGGGTCGGGCTCGACCGGCACGGTCTCCAGGTGCTCCAGCAACGTCGGGCCGTCGTACCAGGGCGTGTTCGCGGACTTCTCCACGACGTTGTCGCCCGCGAGCGCCGACACCGGGATCTGGACGACCGCGTCCTCGGTGTAGCCCAGCGCCGTGGCGTGCGCGGTGAACTCCTTGGAGATGCGGGAGAACGTCACCTCGTCGAAGTCCACGAGGTCGATCTTGTTGACCGCCAGCACGAGCCGCGGCACGCCCAGCAGCGCCAGCACCGCAGCGTGCCGGCGGGTCTGCTCGATGACACCCTTGCGCGCGTCGACCAGCAGCACCGCGAGTTGCGCGGTGGACGCGCCCGTCACGGTGTTGCGGGTGTACTGCACGTGTCCCGGGGTGTCCGCGAGCACGAACGACCGCTTGGGCGTCGCGAAGTACCGGTACGCCACGTCGATCGTGATGCCCTGCTCGCGTTCCGAACGCAGGCCGTCGACCAGCAACGACAGGTCCGGCGTCGCGAGACCGCGGTCGGCGCTCGCGCGGTGCACGGCGTCGAGCGTGTCCGCGAGCACGGACTTGGTGTCGTAGAGCAACCTGCCGACGAGCGTGGACTTGCCGTCGTCCACGCTGCCTGCGGTAGCCAGCCTCAACAGGTCGCTCATTTAGAAGTAGCCCTCCCGCTTGCGGTCTTCCATGGCGGCCTCGGACAACCGGTCGTCGGCCCGCGTGGCGCCGCGCTCGGTCAGTCGTGACGCGGCGACCTCGGCGATCACCGCGTGGATGTCGGCGGCGTCGGACTCGACGGCACCCGTGCAGGAGCCGTCGCCGACCGTGCGGTAGCGAACCGTCTTGCGTTCCAGCGTTTCGCCGTCGCGCGCCGTGCCCCACGGGCCTTCGGCGAGCCACATGCCGTCGCGCAGGAACACGTCGCGCTGGTGCGAGTAGTAGATGTCCGGCAGCTCGATGCCCTCGCGCTCGATGTAGTTCCACACGTCGAGCTCGGTCCAGTTCGAGAGCGGGAACACGCGGACGTGCTCACCGGCGCGGTGCCGGCCGTTGTAGAGGTTCCACAGCTCTGGGCGCTGGCGCTTCGGGTCCCACTGGCCGAACGCCGTGCGCAGGCTGAAGATCCGTTCCTTGGCGCGGGCGCGTTCCTCGTCCCGCCGTCCGCCGCCGAAGACCGCGTCGAACTTGTGCTGCGTGATGGAGTCCAGCAGCGGCACGGTCTGCAACGGGTTGCGCGTGCCGTCCGGGCGTTCCTCCAGGCGGCCGTCGTCGATCCAGTCCTGGACCTTCGCGACTTCGAGCCGGAGGCCGTGCTGGGCCACGACGCGGTCGCGGAACTCGATGACCTCGTCGAAGTTGTGCCCGGTGTCGACGTGCAGCAACGGGAACGGCACCGGCGCCGGGTAGAAAGCCTTGATCGCGAGGTGCAGCAGCAGCGTCGAGTCCTTGCCGCCGGAGAATAGGATCACCGGCCGGTCGAACTCGCCCGCGACCTCGCGGAAGATGTGGATCGCCTCGGATTCGAGGCGTCCCAGGGTGTCCAGAGCCAGTGTCATCCGTGCAACCCGCATTCCGTCTTCGACTGCCCCGCCCAACGGCCGCTGCGCGCGTCCTGGCCGGGCAGTGGCTTGGAGGTGCACGGCAGGCAGCCGATCGAGGGATAACCCTCCTGCACCAACAGGTTCTCGAGGATGCCCTTCTCGTGGATGTAGGCGTTGAACTCGTCGTCGGACCACGGCGCGATCGGGTTGATCTTGACCAGGCCGTTGCGGTCGTCCCACTGCACGATCGGCGTGTTCGCCCGCGTCGGCGCGTCCACGCGACGCACGCCGGTGACCCACGCGTCGTACTTCGCGAGCTCACGACGGAGCGGGATCACCTTGCGCAGGTTGCAGCACGTGGCCGGATCCGACTGGTACAGCAGGCCGAACTCCGCCTCCTGGTCCGCGACGGACTGCTCGGCGGCGGCGTTGACGACGTGCACCCCGGGATAGACGACCCCGACGGCGTCCCGCACGCCGATGGTCTCCGGGAAGTGGTAACCCGTCTCCAGGAAAAGCACGTCGAAGTTCGGCTTCACCTTGGCGGCGAGGTCGATCAGCACGGCGTCCTGCATGTTCGAGGCGACGATGTAGTTGTCGCCGAACGTCCGCGCGACCCACTCCAGCGCCTCTTCGGGGCTCGCGTCGCGCAGCTCCTGCTCGGCCGCATCGGCGACGATCTTGAGGTCTTCCTTGAGATCGCTCACTTCTTCACCTCCTGCGGCAGGTTGAGCCCGACGAACGAGACCTTGAAGACGCGGCGGCACCCGGTGCACAGCCACGCGTAGCTGGGTTCCTCCTGCGGGCGGAGGTCCTCGTCACCGCAGTAGGGGCAGTAGAACGGCGTCGCGCGTTCGCTCATCGCAGCGACCCCTCCTCGGCGCGGGCGACCCACTGAGCGAAGCGCTCGTCGGTTTCCCGCTGTGCCACGAAGTTCCGCACGACTCGCTCGACGTACTCGGGCAGTTCGGCCGCGGTGACCTTGTGGCCGCGCAACTTCCGGCCGAACCCGGCGTCGAGGCCGAGGCCGCCGCCGAGGTGGACCTGGAAGCCCTCGACCTGGTTGCCGCTCTCGTCCGTGACGATCTGGCCCTTCAGCCCGATGTCCGCGGTCTGGATGCGGGCGCAGGAGTTGGGGCAGCCGTTGATGTGCACGGTGATCGGCGCCGTGACGCCGTCGACGATGTCCTTGAGGTTCGCCTCGAGCTGCGTGACGAGGTCGAGCGCGCGCGCCTTGGTCTCGACGATCGCGAGCTTGCAGAACTCGATGCCAGTGCACGCCATGATGCCGCGCCGCCACGGCGACGGGTCGACCTGGAGCCCCAGCTTGGCGAGGTCGCTCTTGAGCGTGGGGATCTCGGCCTCGGGCACGTCCAGCACGATGATCTTCTGCTGGGGCGTGAACCGGACGCGGTTCGACCCGGCCCGTTCCGCGTACTTGGCGACCTCGACCAGGATCGAGCCCGACACGCGGCCCGCGACGGGCGCGGCGCCGACGTAGAACAGGCCGTCCTTCTGCTTGTGCACGCCGATGTGGTCGAGCGCCTGGTCCAACTGCTCCGGCGCCGGGCCGTCGATCATCTTGCGGCCCAGGTACTCGTCCTCGACGACCTGGCGGAACTTCTCCACGCCCCAGTCGGCGACGAGGAACTTGATGCGCGCACGGTGGCGCAGGCGGCGGTAGCCGTAGTCGCGGAAGACGGAGATGACCGCCTCCCACACGTCCGGCACCTCGTCCAACGGCACCCAGGCGCCCAAACGCTTGCCCAGCATGGGGTTCGTGGACAGGCCGCCGCCGACCCAGAGGTCGAAGCCCGGCCCGTGCTCGGGGTGGTTCACGCCGACGAACGCGATGTCGTGGATCTCGTGCGCGACGTCCTGCAGGCCGGAGATGGCGGTCTTGAACTTGCGCGGCAGGTTCGAGAAGCGCGGGTCGCCGATGTAGCGCTCGAGGATCGTGTCGATGGCCGGCTGGCCGTTGATGACCTCGTCCTGCGAGATGCCCGCGACCGGCGAACCGAGGATGACGCGCGGGCTGTCGCCACACGCCTCCATCGTCGTGAGGTTCACCGCTTCGAGCTTCTGCCAGATCGTGGGGACGTCCTCGACGCGGATCCAGTGGTACTGGATGTTCTGCCGGTCGGTGATGTCCGCGGTGTCCCGGGCGTAGGTCTGCGAGATCTCGCCGAGGACCGTGAGCTGCTCGGTGGTGAGCGCACCACCGTCGCTGCGGACGCGCATCATGAAGAACTCGTCGTCCAGCTCCTCCGGCTCGAGCGTGGCCGTGCGGCCGCCGTCGATGCCGGGCTTGCGCTGGGTGTAGAGGCCGTACCACCGGAACCGCCCGCGCAGATCGGCCGGGTCGATGGACTCGAAGCCGCCGTGGGCGTAGATGTTCTCGATGCGGGCGCGGACGTTGAGCGGGTTGTCGTCCTTCTTGCTCCGCTCGTTGGGGTTCAGCGGCTCTCGGTACCCGAGTGCCCACTGCCCCTCGCCGCGACGCTGCTTGGCACGCGGTGACGTCTGCGGCGTGGCCATCGCCATCCTCCGGGGTTTCGAGGCGCTTCGTGCGCGTGCGAGCCCGGAGGTGCTTGTGGTGGGGGCGTCGTCAGCGCACCAAGCGCTGACGGGAACAAATCAGCGCAGGGTTATGCCGAACGACGGCACATCGCGCTGGAGACACGACGGAAGTCGACGTGGCGGCGGGCCACGAGGCGGACTCCAGTCGAATGCATGACCTCAGTGTGCATGCCGTCCAGAGCGTGGTCCACCGTCAACCGCATGGTGGGATCCACGAGGAGAAGTTGACATCTTCTGCCGGTTTCACTCTGTAATAGTTCTGTCACCGACAGACACTTCGCCTGGTCGGACACCGCCGTTCGGGCTGCGTGGGGGACACTTGTCGCATGCCCTCCGCTCTGCCCGAAGGCGAGCCCGCGCCCGCCGACGGTTCGCTTCCCGCTTCCGCGCTGTCCGGCGTCGGTTCGCGCCCCTTCGGCATCTACGTGCACGTGCCGTTCTGCGCGACCCGCTGCGGCTACTGCGACTTCAACACCTACACGCCCGGTGAACTGGGCACCTCCGCCTCACCGGAGTCGTGGCTCGAAGGCCTGCGCCGCGAACTCGACCTCGCCGCCTCGGTGCTGGGGACCGCCCCTTTGGCCGAAACCGTGTTCGTCGGCGGCGGTACGCCTTCTTTGCTCGGCGCCTCAGGTCTTTCCGACGTGCTGGACGCCGTGCGCCAGTCGTTCGGCCTGGCTCCGGGGGCCGAGGTGACGACCGAGTCGAACCCCGAGTCGACGTCGGTCGAGTTCTTCGAGGGGATCCGGTCCGCGGGCTACACGCGCGTGTCGCTGGGCATGCAGTCCGCCGCCCGCCACGTTCTCGCCGTGCTGGACCGCAAACACACGCCAGGCCGTCCGGGCGAAGCAGCTCGTGAGGCACGCACGGCCGGGTTCGACCACGTGAACCTCGATCTGATCTACGGCACGCCGGGGGAGCGCCCCTCGGACCTGGCCGCATCGCTGGACGCCGTGCTGGCCGCGGGCGTGGACCACGTGTCCGCCTACGCGCTGATCGTCGAGGACGGCACCGGCCTCGCCCGCCGCATCCGCCGAGGCGACCTGCCGATGCCCGA
The DNA here is from genome assembly GCF_043632865.1 of Lentzea sp. JNUCC 0626. Lineage (NCBI taxonomy): Bacteria > Bacillati > Actinomycetota > Actinomycetes > Pseudonocardiales > Pseudonocardiaceae > Lentzea > Lentzea sp. JNUCC 0626. The sequence goes on along the minus strand of NZ_CP171635.1, from coordinate 5,373,118 downwards.
CGACGACGTGCTCGCGTCGTCCTACGAGATGGTCGACTCCGTGCTGAGCGGCGCCGGCTTCTCCTGGTACGAGGTGTCGAACTGGGCGACTTCGGTCGAAGCCCAGTGCCGTCACAACGTCCTGTACTGGAAGGGCGCCGACTGGTGGGGCTTCGGCCCCGGCGCGCACAGCCACGTGGGCGGCGTCCGCTTCTGGAACGTCAAGCACCCGGCCCGCTACTCATCCCTGCTGGCCGAGGGCACCTCACCCGCCGCCGGCCGCGAGACGTTGTCTCTGGAGGACCAGCGCGTCGAACGAGTGCTGCTCGAACTGCGCCTCGCCGAGGGCCTGCCGCTCGACGTGCTCGACGCCGAAGGGCGTGACGCGGCCAAGCAGGCGATCGCCGACGGACTCCTGGAGCCGCTCGACGACCGCTGCGTGCTGACCGACCGGGGCCGCCTGCTGGCCGACGCCGTGGTCAGGCGCTTGTTGCCGTAGATCAGCGGGCGCGCAGGTCGTGCTGGCTGAACACCTCGACGACCTCCTCGCCGTTCTTCAGGTAGGTCGCGGTGCCCCACCACAGCCCGTCCTCGCGTCTGACCTCCTCCCACACCACGGTTCCCTCCCACCACTGGTCATCGTCGTGGACCAGGCACGGTCTCCCCGGTTCCCCCTCAGGTGGCCGCAGCCACACCACGTTGCCCACGTTTGGACCCTAGCGAGCACCACCGACAAAAACCGGAGCCCGGATCGAGCGCGACACGGTTCGGGCTTGTTGGTGGACCATGAACGACGTGAACGAAGAACGTGCCAAGCCTGGAGGCCACAGCGCGCCGTTGCGCGCTTCTGGTGGGGTTGTGGGCGCTGGAGTCGGGCTGCTCGCGGCGGCGGTTCTGAAGCATCCCGAACTGGCGGCCGTTCTCGCTGCGGCGACGCCGGCGGCTTCAGAGGAGGGGCTCGCCCGATTGCGGCTTCTTGCGCAGCGTTGGCACGACCGCATCGAACGGGCGACCGGGTTCGTCCTCGCGCAGACGGGGTGGAGCGAATCCGAGCTGACTCATCTGTACCTCGCCGACGAGCAGTCGTTCAACATGGCGACGGACTATCTGCGCGCTGCAGCTGCCAGCCCTGACGAAGAGTGGGTCCGATCGCTGTCACACGCCTTCGTGCGTGGCCTTCTGGCCACCGATGAGGACAGGAAGGCAACATACAGCCGTGTGGTTTCGACCCTTGCGGGCCTGGATCCCATCGATGCCTTGGTGATCAGGACCATGCACAGCAGAGCGTCAAGTAGGCAGGGTTGGCATACACGGGATTCAGGTGGCAAGCCTCGTGAAAACGTCCTGACCGAGGCTGTCCGGAACACCGACGAGATCATCGACTCGATCGTTGCTCGCCTGTCGACCATGGGCCTCGTCACCAACGGCAGCGGCGGCTCAGGCCTCTCATGGGACTCGTCGTTGAGGATCACGTCTTACGGCAGTCTGTGCATCGAGGCCATGACGGTGATCGGTGACGCTGTGGAGGCCGAGGAGCGCCCCAACTCAGAGAGCTGACGTCGTGTAGTAGCCCGCAGGCGTCAACATGCGGTTTGAGCGGTACGCCAGCCCATGCCGCGATCATGGCTGCCACGAGCGCGACTTCAGAGCGCGCACCAGGCAGGAAATCGGCTGGGTAAACTCGGGAGCAATGGACACGGAGGTGAACAGCGGTGAACGCCGATGAGCGTCGGTTCGAGGTGCTGCGCGCCATCGTCGCCGACTACGTGTCCAACCAGGAGCCCGTCGGGTCGAAAGCCCTGGTCGAGCGGCACAACCTGGGTGTGTCGAGCGCGACCGTGCGCAACGACATGGCCGCGCTGGAGGACGACGGGTACATCGCCCAGCCGCACACCAGCGCGGGGCGCGTGCCGACGGACAAGGGCTACCGGCTGTTCGTCGATCGGCTGAGCGAGATCAAGCCTCTCTCGCAGGCCGAGAAGCGGGCGATCCGCAGCTTCCTGGACGGTGCTCTGGACCTCGACGACGTGATGCGCCGCAGCGTCCGGTTGCTCGCCCAGCTGACGCGGCAGGTCGCGGTGATCCAGGTCCCCACGCTGTCGCGGGCGGCGGTGCGGCACCTCGAGGTGCTGCCGATCACGCCGTCGCGGCTGATGCTGGTGCTGATCACCGACACCGGCCGCGTCGACCAGCGGATCGTGGAACTCGGGGACGTCATCTCCGAGGAGCACACGGCCCAGTTGCGCGGGGTGCTGAACCAGGCGATGGCGGGCCAACGACTCGCGGACGCGAGCGCGAAGGTCGCCGAGTTGCCGGACGAGGTTCCGTCGAACCTGCGCGACCCGATGCTGCGAGTCGCTACTGTGCTCATCGAGACGTTGGTGGAGCACCCCGAAGAACGGCTGGTGCTCGGCGGCACCGCGAACCTCACGCGCAACATCACCGACTTCCCGGGCTCGCTGCGCCAGGTGCTCGAGGCGTTGGAGGAGCAGGTCGTCGTGCTCAAACTGCTCGCCGCCTCCCGCGACCCCGGCCGCGTGCTGGTGCGCATCGGCGAGGAGAACGAGGCCGCGGAGATGCGCAGCACGTCCGTGGTGTCGATCGGCTACGGCAGCCGGGACAACCCGCTCGGCGGGCTCGGCGTCGTCGGGCCCACCCGCATGGACTACCCGGGGACCATGGCGGCCGTCCGCGCGGTCGCCAACTACGTCGGTGAGATCCTGACCGGTCGTTGACCAACCCGTACTTGCTAGTCGATGAAGATGAAAGCGAACAAGGTGGCCAGGGATTACTACGGCATCCTCGGTGTCTCGCAGAACGCGACACAGGATGAGATCAAGCGCGCCTATCGCAAGCTCGCCAGGCAGCTGCACCCGGACGTCAATCCCAACGAGGAGGCCCGCTTCAAGGAGGTGACGGCCGCCTACGAGGTGTTGTCGAACCCCGAGAAGCGGCGCGTCGTCGACCTGGGAGGTGACCCGCTCGACTCCGGCGGCGGTGGCCGCGCGGGCGGCGACCCGTTCGCGGGCTTCGGCCTCGGCGACATCATGGACGCCTTCTTCGGCGCGCAGTCCGGTGGTGGCCGGGGTCCGCGCAGCCGCGTGCAGCCCGGCTCCGACGCGTTGATCCGGCTCGACATGACGCTGGAGGAGTGCGCGGCGGGCGCCACCCGTGAGCTGACCGTGGACACGGCGATCCTGTGCGACCGCTGCCACGGCGCGGGCACCCAGAACAACTCCAAGCCCGTCCAGTGCGACACGTGCCACGGCCGCGGCGAGGTCCAGTCCGTGCAGCGCTCGTTCCTGGGCCAGGTCGTGACGTCCCGCCCGTGCCCGGTCTGCCGCGGCTACGGCGAGGTCATCCCCGACCCGTGCCAGCAGTGCGCCGGCGACGGCCGCACCCGCTCGCGCCGCACGATCTCCGTGAACATCCCCGCCGGCGTCGCCGAGGGCATGCGCGTGCGGCTCGCGGGCCAGGGCGAGGTCGGCCCCGGCGGCGGTCCCGCCGGTGACCTCTACGTCGAGGTCGAGGAGCACCCGCACGAGATCTTCGAACGCGACGGCGCCGACCTGCACTGCATCGTGCAGATCCCGATGACGACGGCCGCGCTGGGCGCCACGTTGCCGTTGAAGACCCTGGACGGTGAGGAAGAACTCCAGATCGATCCCGGCACCCAGCCCGGCACGCAGCTCGTGATGACGGGCCGCGGCATGCCGAAGCTGCGGTCCACCGGCCGCGTCGACGGCCGCGGCGACCTGCACGTGCACCTCGAGGTCGTCGTGCCCACCAAGCTCGACGCCGCCCAGTCCGCACTGCTGCGCGACCTCGCCGACCTGCGCGGCGAGAGCGAACCCTCGTTGTCGCACAACGGCAAGGGCGGCGGCGGGCTGTTCTCCCGCCTGCGTGCCTCGCGCGGCCACCGGTGACGCTGCCGGTCTTCCTCGTCCCGGCGTTGCCGTCGGGCGAGGAGTTCGTGCTGGACGGGCCGGAAGGTCGGCACGCCGCCACAGTCAAGCGCCTGCGCGTGGGTGAAGAGCTCGTGCTTTCTGACGGGTCCGGCGCTCAGGTGCGGTGTGCCGTCGTGGCTGTTGAGCGTGACGCGTTGTCGTTGCGGGTGGTTGAGAGTTGGGTTGAGCCGGAAGCTTCGCCGCGGGTCGTTTTGGCGCAGGCGTTGGTGAAGGGGGACCGTGGCGAGCTTGCGGTCGAACTCGCCACCGAGGCCGGTGTCGACGGAGTGGTGCCCTGGCGTGCTTCCCGGTGCATCACCAAGTGGGAAGACGGGCCGCGCGGCGCGAAAGCGTTGGGGCGCTGGCGATCCACCGTGCGTGAGGCGGCCAAGCAGGCCCGTCGCTCGCGGGTGCCGTTCGTCGACGAACCCGTGAGCACCACTCAGCTTTCTCATCGCGTGTCGTCGTCCGCGTTGACGCTCGTGTTGCACGAAAGCGCGGAGGAACGACTTGCCGACGTGCCGTTGCCTTCTTCGGGGGACGTGCTGCTCGTAGTGGGTCCCGAGGGTGGAATCACGCCGGAAGAACTCGACGCGTTGCGATCATCGGGTGCTCATGTGGTCCGATTGGGCCCAACCGTTTTGCGTGCATCTACCGCCGCAGCCGTTGCTCTTGGTGCCATCGGGGTCCGCACTGCACGCTGGTGACCCCGATCACTGCGCAGGTGAACATCGGATGGATTGGCTTGACGGAAGTTGTAGCGAATCCCAGGCCGATGGGGTTACCCTAGTTCACAGAGGGGCTGATTGGTCTATCCGGAAACGGAGTAGACGATTACGCTCTTCTGACCAAAAGACTCGCCGGACACCTCCCCCCTCGGTCCGGCGTCGGCGCCTCGCGGCGAAGCGACCCCCAGGCTTCGGACCGCGAGGCGCCCCTTTTGGTTTGGTGGGGGCTGCTCGGCGCTGGCGCGCCTTCGCATCCCACCAAAAGGGGGTGTCTTTTGGGGGCCGAGCCCCCAAACCCCACGCCGGGGGCAAGCCCCCGGACCCCCGGCCTCCTCGCCTTCGGCATCGGGCGGCCCATCATGAGTCCCCGGGGGTGTGCTCCGTGTCCGTGACGAAATGATGCGCGGTCCCTGTTCGTGTGCAGAAAACCACTGGCAGTGATGTGGCGCCCACTCGCTTCGTTTGGCGTTGGCCGACGAAACATCGTGCTGACCGCCCAGGCCTCGGGGAGGCTCTGGGGGTGTCGGGGCGTGGTGGTGGCTGCGGCTGGAGCTTCTTCTCGCGCTCGACCCGTCTTCGTCTACGCAGGGCTGGGTGGCGCCAGGATCTCGCGCTTTGAGTGCTTGGTTTCCGCTGTGGGCGCTTGGGTGCGCCTTGTTTTGGGCTTGTGAACGTTTTCAGGGGCGCTTGTGAACGATTACACAACCTCTTGTGCGTGCTTGCGCAGGGGTACCCCCTTGCTGGGAACCCCTGCGTTTCAACGTACTCGGCGGGTCTGACACGTTTTAACTGTTGGTTTTTCTGTACTTTCTGGGTGTGCAGCGAATTGCTTACGGTGACCACAGCAGTCAGTTCGGTGAGCTTTACGAACCCGGCGGAGTTGCTCAGGGTGCTGTTGTCGTCATTCACGGTGGTTTTTGGCATCAGCGTTACGGGCTCGAACTCGGGCGGCCGTTGGCCGAGGTGCTCGTCGCTGACGGGTTCCGCGTGTGGAACATCGAGTACCGGCGGGTTGGTGGCGGCGGTGGGTGGCCGGAGACCGGGGCGGACGTGCTGGCGGCGATCGATGCCGTTGATCTTGGGCCTGTGGTGACGCTCGGGCACAGTGCCGGTGGGCATCTTGCTGTGTGGGCCGCCAAGCGCAGTGCTCGGGTGTGCGGGGCGGTGTCTCAGGCCGGGGTTCTGGACTTCACGCGGCACATCACGCCTCGGGCGTTGGAGTTGTGCAGCGAGGAGCAGTTCGCCGACGCTTCGCCGGCCGCGTTGGTGCCGATCGGGAAGCCCGTGGTGTGCGTGCACGGGGATCGGGACGAGGACGTGCCCGTGGAGCAGTCGATCGGCTTTTGCGCGGTGGAGCCGCTGGCGGAGCTCGTCGTCGTGGAAGGCGGCGGGCACATGGACATGATCACGCCGGGCACCGAGTCGTGGGAGAGGTGCCGCGCGGCTGTCGGCCGGCTTGCGGGCGGCTGCTAGAAAGGGCCGGTGCCGAAGGTTGTCGACCATGAGGAACGTCGCCGCGAACTCGCCGAAGCCGTGTGGCGCATCGTGCGGCGGGACGGGATAGACCACGCGTCGGTGCGCGCGGTCGCCGCCGAGTCCGGGTGGTCGAGCGGGTCGTTGCGCCACTACTTCCCCACGCAGGACGCCCTGCTGGGGTTCGCGATGGAGCTGGCCTACCGGCGGTTCATCTCTCGGCTGGAGAAGATCGACACCAGCTCGGGCAACCGGGAGGTGTTGCGGGCGTTCGCGCACGAGATGCTGGCGCTCGACGAGGACCGGCGCGTCGAGGCCGCCGTGCTGCTGTCGTTCCTGCCGCGGGCGATGGTGGAGCCGTCGTTGCACGAGCTGGAACGCATCGGCACGCGCGGGCTGTACGGCGAGATCGAGCACGTGCTCAGTGCGGCGCAGTCCGCCGGTGAGCTGCGGGACGGGGTGGTGCCGCTGAAGGCGGCGCGCCGGTTGATCGTGCTCATCGACGGGCTCAACATCCACCACGGCCTGGGGCCCGACGAGCTCACCGCGGCCGACATGGTCGAGGCCGTCGACGAGCAGCTGGACGCGTTGTTCGTTTAGCTTGAGGCATGTCCTGTTTGTTCTGCCGGATCGTCGCCGGTGAGATCCCCGCGACGATCGTGCACGAGACCAAGACGACGCTGGCGTTCCGCGACATCCAGCCCAAGGCGCCCGTGCACGTGCTGCTGATCCCGCGCGAGCACGTGCCGAACGCCGTCGACCTCGACGGCGAGCAGCTCGGCGACCTCTTCGCCGCAGCCAAGGAGGTCGCCGAAGGGGAGGGCGTGGCCGAGTCCGGCTACCGGCTGCTGTTCAACACCGGACCGGACAGCGGCCAGGAGGTCTTCCACGCCCACCTTCACCTGCTGGGTGGCCAGCGCCTTTAGCCCAGTGCCTGCAGGAGCGGGGCGCGGTAGCGGGTGCGGTCGCCCGGCAGGGTGTCGGCGCCCCTGACCATCCAGGTCGCCTCGCCCCAGGACTCGAGGCCGTGCTCGCGCACGAACGCGATCACCTCCGGGTCGTGCACGTCGACGCGCACGCTCGGGTTGCCGGCGGCGCAGTCAGCGATGAGTGCGCACGTGTCGGCGGGCGTGTCCGCGATGATTGGGCCGATCAGCATCCGCGCCTCGCGGACCTGCCAGGAGCCCGCGACGCCGTGGTCGGACATCCGGATCGTGCCCATCCTGAGCAGCGACTCCCACAGGTACGGCCGGGTGATGCCGGTGACCTTCGTGTCGAGCGCGACGATCTCGTCGAGGTCGTCGGCCGTGGCGATGTGCGATATATCAGCTGCCGGGCCGGTGAACTCGCCCGCGTGGATGTCGGTGAAGCCGACGGCGTGGAAGCCCAGTTGCTCGTAGAGCGGGCGGCCCATCTTCGTCGCGAACAACGTCGACACGCCGGTGTCCGGCACGCCGGTATCCAATACATGGGACACCAGTCGGCGGGCGTGGCCCTGGCGGGCGGCGCGTTCGGCGACGAGCACCATGCTGATCGACGCGAGTTCCGGGTAGCGCGTCACGATCGTCGTGCCGACGAGGCCGTCGTCGTCGAACAGGCCCCAGCCCTCGCCGTGCGCGAGCAGGAACTCCCACTTGCTCTCCTCGCGCGGCCACGACCGGCTCTCGGCCAGGTCGGAGCACGCGACGAGGTCGTCGTTGGTCAGTCTGCGCAGTTCCACCATCAGGTCCCCCAAAAGAAAAGAATCAGCCGAGCGCGTGCGAGGCCGGTGCGAAGTAGCGCGACCGGTCGCCCGGGACGTTCGCGGCGCCCGCCACCATCAGAACGCAGCCGCCGGGACGTTCCTCGAAGCCGTGCCCGGTCAGGTAGGCGGCGACGTCGGCGTCGTCGGTGTCGACCCGGACCTCGCCCCGTCCGGCCGCCATGTCCGCGACCAACGCGCACGCCGCCGTCGCGGACGGCGCGATCAGCGGGCCGATCGTGACGCCGGTCGGGTTCGGGCGGGTCGCGACGACGCCGTCGTCGGACATCAGCACCTCGTGCGGGCCCGACGGGTCGAGCACCAGGTCCCAGAACGCGGGGCGGGTGTAGCCGCCGGCCTCGCGGTCGAGATCGGCGAGCGCGGCGGCGTCCGCGGGCGTCGCCTTCCTCGTCACGCCGGGTGCCTGGCCGTCGAACGTCCCGAAGTACGCCACCGTCTGCCCGACAGGGTGAAAGCCGAGTCGTTCGTACAGGGGCTGACCCATCGTCGTCGCGTACAGAGCGGAAGGACTGATATCCAATATATTGGACATCAGTTTGGTGCCGATTCCCTGGCGGCCCGCTCGCGAGGCGACCAGGACGCCGCTGATCGCCTGCATCTCCGGGTACGGGGTCGTCAGGGCCGTGCCGAGCAGCCCGGACGCGTCGAAGGCGCCGTAACCGGGACCGAGGGCGAGCATCACCTGCCACTGCTCCGGGGTCCAGCTCCAACCCCGGTCCGTGATCAGCTTCATGCACTCGGGTATGTCGTCGACGACGAGCCTGCGGATCTCCACGATTCGTGAGCACACACCGTGAGCAATCCGGTAGCCACTCATTTTCGGCCGGACTAGCATCGACGGCACCAGATCCGAGCGACAGGAAGCAGGCCGGGGCCACGTGGCCGACGAAACACAGCAGAGCAACAAGGAAGGTCAGTCCCGGTTCGCCGTGCCGGAAGGTGCGGTGCTCACGCTGCTCGGGTCGCGCGACGAGAACCTCCGGCTCGCGGAGGAACTGCTCGACGCCGACGTGCACGTGCGCGGGAACGAGATCACCTTGTCCGGCGACCCCGCCGACGTGGCCTTCGCCGAACGCGTCTTCTCCGAGCTCATCACCCTCGCCAGCCGCGGTCAGGCCATCGACCAGAACAGCGTCCGCCGCATCATCGCGATGCTCAGCGCGAACGACGTCGAGTCGCCGGCCGAGGTCCTGAGCCTCGACATCGTGAGCCGCCGCGGCCGCACGATCAGGCCGAAGACGCTGAACCAGAAGCACTACGTCGACGCGATCGACAAGAACACCATCGTGTTCGGCATCGGCCCCGCCGGCACCGGCAAGACCTACCTCGCCATGGCCAAGGCCGTGCAGGCGTTGCAGAACAAGCAGGTCAACCGCATCATCCTCACCCGCCCGGCCGTCGAGGCGGGCGAGCGGCTCGGGTACCTGCCGGGCACGTTGTACGAGAAGATCGACCCGTACCTGCGCCCGCTCTACGACGCGCTGCACGACATGGTCGACCCGGAGTCGATCCCGCGCCTCACGCAGGCGGGCACGATCGAGGTCGCACCGCTGGCGTTCATGCGCGGCCGGTCGTTGAACGACGCGTTCATCATCCTCGACGAGGCGCAGAACACGACGCCCGAGCAGATGAAGATGTTCCTCACCCGCCTGGGCTTCGGCTCCAAGATGGTGGTGACGGGCGACACGACGCAGGTCGACCTCCCCGGCGGCCAGCGCAGCGGCCTGCGGGTCGTGCGGGACATCCTCGAAGGCGTCGAGGACGTGCACTTCTCGGAGCTGACCAGCCAGGACGTGGTCCGCCACCGCCTGGTCGGCGACATCGTCGACGCGTACGACAAGTGGCAGGTCCATCAGGACAACCTGGACCAGAACACGCAGCACCACGGACCCGGTGCACGACGGGGTAACCAGCGGCGAGGACGATAGGCGCCGTGAGCATCGAGATCGCCAACGAGTCGGGTGTCGGAGTCGACGAGGGTTCCATCGTCTCCGCCGCCCGCTTCGCGCTGGACCGCATGGGCGTGAGCCCGCTGGCCGAGCTGTCCGTCCTGCTGGTCGAGCTGGACGTCATGGCCGACCTGCACGAGCGCTGGATGGACCTGCCCGGCCCGACGGACGTCATGGCCTTCCCCATGGACGAGCTGGACTCCGCGCGCCGTCCGGACGCGGCGGGCCTCGGCCCGGCGCTGCTCGGGGACATCGTGCTGTGCCCGGCGTTCGCCAAGGACCAGGCCAAGAAGGCGGGCCACAGCCTGCTGGACGAGCTGCACCTGCTGACCGTGCACGGTGTGCTGCACCTGCTCGGCTACGACCACGCCGAACCCGCGGAGGAACGTGAGATGTTCACGTTGCAGAACCGCATCCTCGGCGACTTCCGCACCGCGCGGGACGAGGCCGAACGGGCCGCTCACCAGCGCAGCACCGACGACAAGGTGCTCGGCGCGGTCGGCCTGGACGAGAAGACCGACGAAGCCTGACGTCCTCTAGAGAAAACGGACAATGACCGCGAACCCTGCCAGTGTGATCGTGCTGGCCGTTCTGCTCGTGCTCGCCGCTGGTCTGTTCGCGTGTGTGGATGCTGCTCTCGGCACCGTGTCGCGCGCACGAGTGGAGGCTCTCCAACGGCAGGGTCGTTGGGGCACCGGGCAGTTGTTGCAGGTCCTCAACGACCGGCCGCGGCACGTCAACCTGTTGCTGCTGCTGCGCCTCGCGTGCGAGATGTCGGCGGCGGTGCTGGTCACGACCGTGTTCCTGGACTACGTGGAACAGGACTGGCTCGCCGTCCTGTACTCGTGCCTGAGCATGCTCGTCGTGTCGTACGTGCTCGTCGGCGTCGGACCGCGCACACTCGGCCGTCAGCACCCGTACGCCGTGTCGCTGCTCGCGGCGGGCACCGTGCGTCAGCTGGGGCGCGTGCTCGGGCCGTTGTCCAAGTTGCTGATCCTCATCGGTAACGCCATCACGCCTGGTAAGGGCTTCCGCGAGGGTCCGTTCAGCTCCGAGGTCGAGCTGCGCGAGCTCGTCGACATGGCGCAGGAACGCGGCGTCGTGGACGAGGGCGAACGCGAGATGATCCACTCGGTGTTCGAGCTGGGCGACACGATCACGCGCGAGATCATGGTGCCGCGCACCGAGATCGTGTGGATCGAGCAGTCGAAGTCGCTGCGGCAGGCGCTCGCGCTGTCGTTGCGCACCGGCTACACCCGCGTCCCGGTGATCGGCGAGAGCGTCGACGACGTGCTCGGCGTGGTGAACCTCAAGGACATGATGCGGGCCACGCTCGCCGAGGACGAGGACCCGAAGCGCGTCTCCGAGCTGATGCGCCCGATGAGCTTCATCCCGGACAGCAAACCCATCGCCGACCTGCTGCGCGAGATGCAGGTGTCACGCCGCCACATGGCGATCGTCGTCGACGAGTACGGCGGCACCGCGGGCCTGCTGACGATCGAGGACATCCTCGAGGAGATCGTCGGCGAGATCACCGACGAGTCCGACACCGACGACCGCCCGCCGGTCGAGCACCTGGAGGACGGCGCGGTGCGGGTCAGCGCGCGCCTGCCGGTCGACGACCTCGACGCGCTGTTCGGCACCGAACTCGACGACCACGAGGTCGAGACCGTCGGCGGCCTGCTCGCCCAACGCCTCGGCCGCGTCCCCCTGCCGGGCACCGAGGCGGAGATCGCCGGCCTGCGCATGCGGGCGGAGGGCGGCAAGGACGAACGCGGTCGCATCCGCGTCACCACTGTGCTCGTGCGCCCCGTGCAGAAGGAGAGCGAAGAAGATGAGTGACCTGGACCCCGAGGACGCCAAGCTCGTGACGCTCGCACGGTCGGTGCGCGCGCGTAACGGCGCCGCCGAGGGTGCGGCCGTGCGCGACCTCGACGGCCGCACGTACAACGCGTCCACGGTCTCGCTGCCGTCGCTGAAGCTCACGGCACTGCAGGCCGCCATCGCGGCCGCCGTGTCGAGCGGCGCCGAGGGCCTGGAGGCCGCCGCGGTCGTGACCGAGGACTCGCGCGTGGACGGGGAGTCGCTGGCGGCGTTCCGCGACCTCACGCCGTCCGGGCCGGTGCACCTGGCGAACGCGGCGGGCGAGGTGCGCAAGCAGTTCTGAGGTCGTCGCCTCGGAACGACCACGTCTTGGGGACCTGGCCGAACCCGTTTGCGGCTCCCAGGGACAATGGACGGATGGATGGTTACCGCTCCGGGTTCGCGTGCTTCGTCGGCCGCCCGAACGCAGGGAAGTCGACGCTGACGAACGCACTGGTGGGCACGAAGGTCGCCATCACGTCCAGCAAGCCGCAGACCACCCGCCACACGATCCGGGGCATCGTGCACCGCGAGGACGGGCAGCTCGTCCTCGTCGACACGCCCGGTCTGCACCGTCCCCGCACGCTGCTCGGCCAGCGCCTCAACGACCTGGTGCGCGAGACGTGGTCCGAGGTCGACGTCGTCGGCTTCTGCGTGCCCGCGGACCAGAAGGTCGGGCCCGGTGACAAGTTCATCGCCGCCGAGCTCGAGAAGGTCGCCAAGCGCACGCCCGTGATCGGCATCGTCACCAAGACGGACCTGGTCTCGCAGCAGCAGGTGATGGAACAGCTGCTCTCGCTGCAGAAGGTCATGGAGTTCGCGGAGATCATCCCGGTCTCCGCGGTCAACGGGTTCCAGGTCGGCGCGCTGAGCGACCTGCTGCTCAAGAAGCTGCCCGAGGGGCCGCAGCTGTTCCCGGACGGCGACCTGACCGACGAGCCCGAGCAGACGCTGGTCGCCGAGCTCATCCGCGAGGCCGCGCTGGAGGGCGTGCGCGACGAGTTGCCGCACTCCATCGCCGTGGTGGTGGAGGAGATGGCGCCGCGCGAGGGCCGGGACGACCTGATCGACATTCACGCGTTCGTGTTCGTGGAGCGGCCGTCGCAGAAGGCGATCATCCTCGGGCACCGGGGCGAGCGGCTCAAGCAGGTCGGCATGGCGGCCCGCAAGCAGATCGAGCGGCTGCTGGGCAGCAGGGTGTACCTGGACCTGCACATCAAGATCGCCAAGGACTGGCAGCGCGACCCCAAGCAATTGCGCCGACTGGGGTTCTAGATGGCGAACCTGTACCGCGACACCGGCATCGTGCTTCGCGTGCAGAAGCTCGGTGAAGCGGACCGGATCATCACCTTCCTGACCCAGAAGCACGGCAAGCTCCGCGCGGTGGCCAAGGGAGTGCGCAAGACGTCGTCCAAGTTCGGCGCGCGGCTCGAGCCGTTCTGCCACGTCGACGTGCAGTTCTACCCCGGCCGGACGCTCGACATCATCACGCAGGTGCAGACGCTGGACGCGTTCGGCGTGGGGATCGTGAACGACTACCAGCGCTACACGGCGGCGTGCGCGATCGCCGAGACCGCCGACCGCCTCGCCGCTGAAGAGGGCGAACCCGTGTTGCGCCTCTACATGATCGTCGTGGGGGCCCTCAGGGCGTTGTCGGCCGCGGACCGTGACCCGTCGTTGTTGTTGGACGCGTTCCTCATGCGTGCGATGGCGTTCGCCGGATGGGCGCCCGCGGTGAACGAATGCGCGAAGTGCGGCGATCCCGGGCCGCACCGGGCGTTCAGCATCCAGGCGGGTGGCTCTTGTTGCCCGAATTGCCGTCCGGCAGGTGCCTCTTCGCCCTCGCAGGACACGTTGGCGCTGCTCTCGGCGTTGCTGCACGGGCAGTGGCACGTGGTGGACGAGATTCCGCACATCGCGCGCCGTGACGCGAGTGGCCTGGTCGCGGCACATCTGCAGTGGCACCTCGAACGGCAGCTCCGCTCGTTGCCGTTGGTCGAGCGCAAGGCACAGCCCGCCGACGGCTAGTCTGGCGCCTACCGACAATGGTTTTCGCTCGAAAGGATGTCTGGACTAATGCTGCGTCGCCGCCGCTCTGAGCGTGAGAAGCGCGTCCCGCGCCCGCCGGAGCCGCACGAGTCCGGTGCGACGCCCCCGGACATCCCCCTCGACCTGGTGCCCAAGCACATCGCGATCGTCATGGACGGCAACGGCCGTTGGGCGAACCAGCGCGGGCTGTCGCGGGTCGAGGGTCACAAGCGCGGCGAGCAGGTCGTGCTCGACGTCGCGAAGGGCTCCATCGAGCTCGGCGTGAAGTGGCTCTCGCTGTACGCGTTCTCCACGGAGAACTGGAAGCGCAGCCCCGAAGAGGTCCGCTTCCTGATGAACTTCAACCGCGACGTCATCGCGCGGCGCACCGACGAGCTCGACGAGATGGGCGTCCGCATCCACTGGGCCGGCCGCTCGCCGAAGCTGTGGGGCAGCGTCATCAAGCAGCTCCAGGAGGCCGAGGTCCGCACGGCCGAGAACGACGTGCTGAACCTCGTGATGTGCGTGAACTACGGCGGCCGCGCCGAGATCGGGGACGCGGCCCGCGAGATCGCGCGCCTCGTCGCCGCCGGGCAGATCAACCCGGACAAGGTCGACGAGCGGATGCTCGCGAAGTACATGTACAAGCCGGAGATGCCGGACGTCGACCTGTTCATCAGGCCGTCCGGTGAGCAGCGGATCTCGAACTTCCTGCTGTGGCAGTCCGCGTACGCCGAGATGGTGTTCCAGGACATCCTGTGGCCCGACTTCGACCGCCGCGACCTGTGGCGTGCCTGCGAGAAGTTCGCCGGGCGCGACCGTCGCTTCGGTGGCGCCGTCGACAAGCCCGGCGAGGAGGTGGTGTCGTCGTGAACGCGAGCGGTGAGGCCCTGGAGGCCGCGCGCAAGGCGTTGGAGCTGTTCCACGACGTGTCGGTGGACGACGACGGCGCGCTGAGCTTCCGCCACGGCGACGTGCCGTGCGCGGTGCAGGGCATGGAACTGGCCGAGGGCCTGACGGTGCTGTCGCTGACCGTCGTGGTCGCGTGGGACCTGCCCGGCGACGCGGCCGCGTGGGTCGCCGAACGCGCTGGTCAGGGCCTGTTCGGAACGCTCGGTGTGATCCACTCCGAACGCGGTGGCACGGACGTGATGCTGCGCTACGCGTTCCCTGCGGACGGCCTCAAGCCCGAGCCGTTGAGCACGCTGCTCATGCTCGTCGTCTCGACCGCGTCGCAGGTGCGCGGCGAGCTCCTCTCCCGGTTTTCTTGAGAAAGGACCCTTCGATGGGTGGCGTGATCATTTACGAGCCGGAAGAGGACTCGGACATCAACGAGTTCCCCTGGACCGTCACGTTCGAGCCGTCGGGCGGCGACGACTGGGACTCGTTCATCTGCGGCCCGTACGAGCGTGACCACGCCGTCGCGCTGGCCGAGGCCGTGGCGCTCGACGACGAGGAGGGCGGCGTGCTGGCGATCGTGAAGCCGATGCTGCCCGCGCTGTCCGCCGAGGACGTCTCCGCCACCATCGAGGAACTGCGCGAAGCCGCCCTCGAAGAGGAGGAGGACGAGGAGGAGACCGTCAACGGCACTCCCGTCGACTTCGACGACGACGATCTCGAAGAGGAAGAGGCGGAGTTCGCCGAGCCGCCCTCGCCCGAGGAGATCCGCGAGGGCATGGCGCGCCAGTACCGCCGGCTGCTGGACCTGGACTCGGAATGACGATCACCGGCGAGATCCGCTCGTCGAAGCGGCGCTCCGGCCCGCCTCGGCTGAAGATCACGTCGTTGGAGGTGCTGTGCGGGATCCTCGTTCTCGCACTGCTCTTCCAGTCCCGGCTGGTCGACCTGCTCGACGTGCCGAAGCTGCGCACGGCGTCGACCGTGTTCGTGGCGATCTGCGTGCAGGCCATGCCGTTCCTCGTGCTGGGCGTGCTGATCTCGGGCGCCATCGCGGCGTTCGTGCCCGCCTCGGCGTTGCGTCGGCTGCTGCCTTCGAAGACCTCGCTGGCCGTGCCCGTGGCGGGTGTCGCGGGCATCGCGCTGCCGGGGTGTGAGTGCGCCTCGGTGCCGGTCGCCAAAAGGCTCATGCAGCAGGGCGTCGCACCTGCCGTCGCGTTGACGTTCCTGCTGGCCGCGCCCGCCGTGAACCCGATCGTGCTGGTGTCGACGGCGGTGGCGTTCAACGACGCCCCGATGATGGTCGTGGCGCGCTTCGTCGGCTCGTTGCTGACGGCGATGGTCATGGGCTGGCTGTGGGTGCGGTTCGGCAAGATGGAGTGGATCGCCGAACGTGCGCTGGCGCGCATGGCCGACCACACCGGACGGTCGAAGTGGGCCGTGTTCGCGGAGAGTTCGCGGCACGACCTGGTCGACGCCGGTGGGTTCCTGGTGCTGGGCGGGCTGTTCGCGGCGGCGTTCAAGACGTTCGTGCCGGTCGCGTGGATGCAGACGCTCGGCGGTCAGATCGTGCTCGGCGTGATCGTGATGGCGCTGCTCGCCGTGATCCTCGCGCTGTGCTCGGAGGCCGACGCCTTCGTCGCCGTCGCTTTCTCCGCGTTGCCGTTGCTGCCGCGCCTGGTGTTCCTCGTCGTCGGCCCGGCCGTCGACGTGAAGCTCATCGCGTTGCAGGCCGGTGCTTTTGGCAAGTCCTTCGCCTTCCGCTTCGCACCCGCCACCTTCGTGGTGGCGATTCTGTGCGCCGTCGTGTCGGGAGTGGTGCTGCTGTGAGGCGCGAGACCCAGAACATCCTGCTGGTGCTGCTCGGCGGGGCCCTGCTGAAGATCAGCTTCTCCGGGCTCTACCTGCGGTACGTCCAGAAGTCGCTGCTGCCGTTGCTGATCGCGGCCGGCGTGATCATGATCGGCCTGGCGCTGTTCTCGATCATCCAGGACGTCCGCCGCGGCAAGGCGGCCGACGAGCACGACCACCAGCACTCGCACTCGTCGCGCTCGACGTGGCTGATGCTGCTGCCGGTGCTGGCGGTGTTCCTGATCTCGCCACCCGCGCTGGGCGGTGACGTCGTGAACTCGGCCGCCGACACCAACCAGACCCAGCGCTCCCGCAACCTGCTCGGCGAACTGCCGTCCGGCGACGTCATCCCGTTGTCGATGACGGAGTTCGTGACGCGCACGGCGTGGGACGAGTCGGGCACGCTCGACAACCGCCGGGTGAAGCTGACCGGGTTCCTGCTGCGCGCCGAGGGCGAGACCTACGTGGCGCGGCTCGCCATCTCCTGCTGCGCGGCCGACGCACGGCCGTTGAAGGTGCGGCTGGGCGGGGACGTGCCCGCGCTGCCGGACGAGCAGTGGGTCGAGGTGACCGGGCAGGTCGTGCCGAAGTCGGCGAACGAGAAGAACTCGTGGGTGCCGAGCTTCACCGTGGAGTCGTTCACGGCGGTGGCCGAGCCGGTCGAGCCCTACGAGTCCTGAGCGGTGAGCCGCCGATATATTGGATATCGGCGGCTACTTTCTGCTGCTACTTGAGGCCCTTGGCCGTGCAGTCCGCGCACGTCCCGAAGATCTCGACGGTGTGGCTGACCTGCGAGAAGCCGTTCTCCGCAGCGACCCGGTCCGCCCACTTCTCGACGGCGGGGCCCTCCACCTCCACCGTGCGGCCGCAGTGGCGGCACACGAGGTGATGGTGGTGGTGGGCCGAGCAACGGCGGTAGATCGCCTCGCCCGAGTCGGTGCGCAGGACGTCGACCTGGCCCGCGTCCGCGAGGGACTGCAGGGTGCGGTAGACCGTCGTCAGGCCGATGCCCTCGCCGCGGCGGCGCAGTTCCTCGTGCAGCTCCTGGGCACTGCGGAAGTCGTCGAGCTGGTCGAGCAGGTTCGACACCGCGGTGCGCTGCTTGGTGGACCTCAGTCCGGTCACAACTTCTCCTCGACGTGCGTCACAGCGTCCACCACGATGTGCGCCAGGTGTTCGTCCACCAGTCTGTAGACGACCTCTCGGCCGTGCCTCTCTCCGTGCACCACGCCCGCCGACTTGAGCACGCGCAGGTGCTGGCTGATCAACGGCTGGGCGACGCCCAGGGCCTCGACCAGTTCGTGCACGCAGCGGTCGTGTTCCCGCAGTTGCAGCACGATGGCGATGCGGACGGGAGCGGCCAGGGCTCGGAGCAGGTCGCCCGCTTCGGCGAGGGTGTGCGCGGGGCGGGGTGGCGCCGGCGCGGGGGCCTCGCGTTCGGGGGAGTGCTCGCCGTGCAGCTGAGCGGTCATGGCGGCGCACCTCACCTGGTAGGGATTTTCACAACCAATTCTACGGTGATGATGACCAGTACCAGCAGGACCACCACGCGCAATGTGCGTTGAGCTGGGGAAAGCACCTTCCAGGTGGCCGCCAGGAGGGTCCCCGCGGCCACGATCAGGACGCCGAGCAGCACCGCGCCGACCGTGCCGCCGACCCAGACGCCGGTGATGAACAGACCGAGGACGAGCACGAACGCCACTACCGGGCGAACGCGCGCCAGCGGGCCGTCGCCGGGCAGGAGGGGGCGCTTGGAGGTCACCGTGCCATCCTTGCACCGTGCTGCTCGTGTGCCGCTTCCGCGTATCCGATCCAGAGTCGTTCACCGCGCGCGTCGAGGAGGCGTTGCGGCTGCTCACGGCTCAGCCGGGGTGCCGCAGGGGGACGTTGGCGCGGTCGACGGACGAGGACGACCGCTGGGTGCTCACCGTCGAGTTCGACTCCGTGGTGGCTTATCGGCGCGCGATGTCGCCGTTCCCCGTGCGCGAACACGTCATCCCGTTGCTGTCCGAGGCGCTGACCGACGAGCCCGCGATGTACGAACCCACGTTGACCAGCGAGGACGGCACTGTCGAGAAGCACACGAGCGTGCTCGCCGAGGACGCGTTCACGGTGCGGCTCGGCGAGGCCGCCGGACCTACGACCCCGCGGCGATAGCTTCCATCTCCTTGACCCACTCCTCCTGCGAGTCGTGGGGGAGGAGGTCGAGGGCCCTGCGCGCGGCCGCCGCGGCCTCTTCCGGCCGGCCCAGTGCGTGCAGCGTCTTGGCCTTGCCGCTCTCCGCGTACGCCTCGGGCGTCTTCTCGAAGGCGTCCAGCGCCTCCTCGAAGCGGCCGTTCTCGAAGTAGAACCAGCCGAGGTTGTTGTGCAGCGGGCCGAGCCAGCGCACCAGCTCCGGGTTCGACACGACGATCTCGAGGCCCTGCTTCGTCCACTTCTCCGGGTCGTCCACCAGCGACGCCATGTGCGCGGCGTCCACCGCGAGCGACAGGTCACCGCGCGTCTTCGCGAGGATGAACGCCGCCACGAACAGCGGTTGCGCGGCCTCGGGATCACCCGCCGAGCGGTGCAGCCGGCCGCGTTCGAGCAACGCCCGCACGCGTCCCGTCGAGTCGGGCGCGACGAGCACCTCCGCCTCGTCGACTAGCGTGTGACCTGCGGCGAAGTTCTCCCGCAGACCCTCGACCCGCGCCAGCTGGGTCAACACCTCGGCGCGCTCGTCGTCCGTCTCCACGTCGCCCAGGAACGCGCGGAACCTCGCCTCGGTGCCGTCCAGATCGGCGAAGTCCCACAGCTCTCGCAGCCGGTCTTCCATTCCTGCAGGGTAAGGCTCCGGTCGCCCGTTCGGGGCGCAACGTGACGGGCTAGGCTTGAGCCCCCGATTCTCATTCCCCCGATGGAGTTCCCCTTGCCCGCCGATCGCATCGAAACCGTTGTCAGCCTCTGCAAGCGCAGGGGGTTCGTCTACCCGTGCGGGGAGATCTACGGCGGTACCCGCTCGGCGTGGGACTACGGACCTCTCGGCGTCGAGCTCAAGGACAACATCAAGCGCCAGTGGTGGAACTTCATGGTCCGCGGCCGCGAGGACGTCGTGGGTCTGGACTCGTCGGTCATCCTGCCGCGTGACGTGTGGGTCGCCTCCGGTCACGTCGAGGCGTTCGTCGACCCGCTCGTCGAGTGCGAGTCGTGCCACAAGCGGTTCCGCGCCGACACGCTGTCCGAGGAGTACGCGGAGCGCACCGGCAAGGAGGTCGCCGAGGGCGACGTCTCCGACGTGCCGTGCCCGAACTGCGGCGTGCGCGGCTCCTACACCGAGCCGAAGATGTTCAACGGCCTGCTGAAGACGCACCTCGGTCCGATCGAGACCGAGGAAGGCCTGCACTACCTGCGCCCCGAGACCGCGCAGGGCATCTTCACGAACTTCCTGAACGTGCAGACGACGTCGCGCAAGAAGCCGCCGTTCGGCATCGGCCAGATCGGCAAGTCGTTCCGCAACGAGATCACGCCGGGCAACTTCATCTTCCGCACCCGCGAGTTCGAGCAGATGGAGATGGAGTTCTTCGTCGAGCCGGGTACGGACGAAGAGTGGCACCAGTACTGGATCGACGAGCGCACCCGCTGGTACACCGACCTGGGCATCTCCAAGGAGAACCTGCGGCACTACGAGCACCCGAAGGAGAAGCTGTCGCACTACTCGAAGCGGACCGTCGACGTCGAGTACCGCTTCCAGTTCGGCGGCCAGGAGTGGGGTGAGCTCGAGGGCATCGCGAACCGCACCGACTTCGACCTCACGACGCACTCGAACCACTCGGGTGTCGACCTGTCGTACTTCGACCAGGCGACGAACTCGCGCTTCAAGCCGTTCGTCATCGAACCGGCAGCCGGCGTCGGCCGCCCGATGATGGCGTTCCTGCTCGAGGCCTACACCGAGGACGAGGCGCCGAACGCCAAGGGCGGCGTGGACAAGCGCGTCGTGCTGAAGCTCGACCGCCGCCTCGCGCCGGTCAAGGTCGCGGTGCTGCCCCTGTCTCGCAACGCCGACCTGTCGCCCAAGGCCCGCGACCTCGCGACGGCCCTGCGCCGCAACTGGAACGTCGACTTCGACGACGCCGGTGCCATCGGCCGCCGCTACCGCCGCCAGGACGAGATCGGCACGCCGTTCTGCGTGACCGTCGACTTCGACACGCTCACCGACCTCGCCGTGACGGTGCGGGAGCGCGACACGATGTCGCAGGAGCGCGTGGCGATGGACCAGCTGGAGTCGTACCTCGCCGCCCGCCTGGTCGGCTGCTAGTTCCGCTACTCCGTTCGGCCCCGTTCGCTGCCACGTTGTGAAGTCGGTTGGTCACAGCGCGCAGGGAGCGGGGTCATGGTCGAGGACAACCGCAGGTGGGGCTTCGAGGAAGCCGACGACGGGGACTACGAGGCAGGGCGGCGCGCCACACCGCCGTCCGCCGCGCCTGAGCCGGACGATGTCGACGCTTGTGTCGGCAGCGACGCGAGCGGTGCGGTCTCGGTGGTCGTCGAACTCGACGGCCGGGTGCGCGCAGTCCGTCTGGCCGCTCGCTGGCGTGACAGCATCGACCAACGCGCATTGGATGCCGCCGTTCCCGATGCCGCGAACAACGCGACCATGCGCGCGCTGTCCCGATCGGCGGAAGCACAAGGGGATCTGGCGGCCGTCGAGCCGCGCCCCGCAGACCCCAGCGTCGACGAGACACCGTTCACCCGCGATGACGCGATGAGGTTGTTCGACGCCGTGAACGCCGAACTCGCCGCGTTCACCTCCGGCCTTGATCAGACGGTGAATGCTCCCGTGCAGGCCGAAAGCCGCGGCGGACACGTCCGCGGCACCGCGCAGTCCGGCCGGGTCGTGCGCTTCGAGATCGACGACAGATGGGCGCATGCCGCTCCCCACCCTGAGATGGAGGGCGAGCTCGCCGAGGTCCTGCGCGCGTTGCACGATCGAGCCACACCGGCACCCCGTCCGGCCGGTCCGGCGATCGCGGAACTCCAGGCACTGGCGAGTGATCCGGCAAGGTTGCTGCGGAAAGTGGGGCTGGCGTGAGCGACTTGAAAGTCGCGCTCGACGCGATGCGTGCGGACGCGGGGCTCTGGTCGGCTGCCGCCGACGACGTGGAGGAGCCGCAAGGCGCCATCTCCGGGCTGACGCTGACCGGCCACGACGTGTCGATGTGGGCCGTCGACCGTGGTCTCGACCGCACCTACGAGAAGGGCAGGGGCGTGCTCGAAGACCTGCTGCGCCAGGCGATGACGGCGTTCAACGGCCTCGGCGACAGTCTGCGCGCCGCCGCGGACACCTACGAGCGCGAGGAAGACGCGAACCTGCACGCGATGAACCGGCTGACGGGGGAGATCAGGTGACCAATCCTCTGGTGGTGCAGGCCAAGGGCAAGGCCGACGACGTGGACCGCGCCATTCGCCGGTTCTTCGACGTGGTGAACACGACGCTGAGCTGGGTCCCCGCTCCGTTGAAATGGGTGATCGAAAGGGTCGAGGACGGCATTCGGATCGTCAACGTGAAGATCGCCGAGTTCTGGGACCGGGTGAACCAGCTCTTCGAGCAGCCGGGAGACTCGGATCGGCTCCGGCAGGTCGGCACGGAGTGGGTCGAGAAGGTCGGCAACAAGCTCGGCGACGTTGCCGGCACGGTCACGCTCGACAAGATGCGCACGAACGTCGAGTGGGAAGGCAAGGCCGCGCGGGCTTACTCGGCGACGGTCCCGCCGCAGTCGCAGGGGCTGAACTCGGTCAAGGACGTCGCGAACCAGATGCGCGCGTCCCTCAACAGTCTCGCTAACTCGATCGACGCCTTCTGGATCGCGATGGGTGTGGCGCTGGGGACGTTCGTCGTGGCCGCGGTGGGTGCGATCGCCGCCGCCTGCACGGTCGTCGGAACGCCTGCCGCCGTCGGCGCGATCGCGGGCGGACTCACCGTCGCGATCGGCATCATCGGTGCCACGATCATGGCGTTGGAGGCCCACACCAACACGATCGAGACCGAGCAGAACTCGATCGTGCAGAAGATCCACGACATCGGCCGCGAGTGGACGATGCCGAACACGGGCGACATGGGCGACGCCAGCGTCACCGACGGCGACGGCTCGGATTGGAAGATCGGCAATTGATGATCGTGGGGCAGGGGCCGCCGCCGCAGTGGGTGCGGATGCCCGCCGAGCGCGTCGCCTGGATCAGGACGCGGCTCGCGTTGACGGGGCTGCCGCTCATCGGCGTGGCGCTCGTGTTCGGGATCGTGCTCGTCGCGGTCGGCCTGAACCTGCCGACCGCCCACAACCCGATCAACGTGATCGGCGTGACGGTTGCGGGGATCGGCGCGTTCTGGGGGATCCTGTCCGGTCTGAGCCTCGCGACGGCCCGGTCGTGCGCGCGGGACGGGTACGTCGACGTGAACGGGGCCGGTCTCGTCCGGCGGTTGCTCGGGGTCTGGTGGGCGGGCGCGATCTTCTGCGCGCTGTTCGCCTGGTTCTGCGAGGTGATGACCTTGACCGGCGATGAGCGTCCGGTGCCGTTCACCGCCGGGTCGGCCGTCTACCTCGCGGTGCTCGGGTTGCTCGTCCTGTTGGGCGGGGTCGCGTTCTTCACCGCACGCCGGGTTCTGCGGGTCGGCTGAGGCAACAGAACGGCGTGCTCGCGCGTGATGAGGGCATGCGCGCACTACCACTGAGACAGATCGGCGCCCTGCTGGTGGGCGCAGGGATCGCGATGCTGGCCGGGATGGTCCTGGCCGTGCTGGACCTGCCCGTGACCGGGGTCGCCACCTGGTCCGTGTGGTGGGGCGTGCCGGCGGTGGCGTTCGGGCCGCTGCTGACCGGGGTGATGCTGCTCCGGCCGGGCCGTCGCGGCTTCGGGATTCCCGTCGGGGTCTCGGTGATGGGCACGTACCTGGCCGGTGTCGAGGTGCGCGACGAGTACGTGGAACACCCGGACACGCCGATCACCACGGGCACGGTGGCGTTCTGCGTGATCGCGCTCGTGTCGGTGGTGTTGACCGTGCTCGTGCCCCTGCTGACGGCGCCTGAGCCCGAGTCGGAGGGGCCTGTCGACGGGCTGGCGAGGTGGGGGACCGGGACGGCGGTGCTCGGCGGACTGCTCGCTGCGGGGCTCGTCGCGGTGGCGTTGAGCGTGCCGGTGGCGGGGGTCGGCTGGCTCGTCGGAATTGGGGTCGCCACGGCCGGCGGCACGGTCGTCGCCGGAGTGCTTCTGTTGCGGGTGAAGGACCTTCGCGCTGCGCACTGGGGGCGTGTTGTTTTGCTCGGACTCGTGTTGGCTGCGCTGGCGTGTCTTGCTGTGGTGCAACCCGTCGCGTACGTGCTGATGACCGAGTCCGCAGTTGCCGGGATCGGGTACGACCTGATGTACCTCGCGGCGATGCTCGGCATCGTGCTGTGTGCAGTCAGGCTTCACAGCGTGCTTGAGGGGGTTGCGGCGCGATGAGCGTTGTTCGGCGGCGAGTTCCGCTGAGCTGAGCAACATCCGCGGCCGTTGCCGCGTGTTCTGGATATGGCGGGGGAACAGGTCAGGGGGCGTGGCGGCGTGCAGGCCGCCACGGGGGTGGCGCTCGTCGTCTGGGTGGCGGCGTGCGCGGTGGTGATCGACGTGGCGAACCCGCGGGTGCTGCTGGCGTCGGCGGTGAGCGGCGGGTTGGTGTGTCTGTGCGCGGCGGCCGGTGGGGTTGTGGCGCTGCGGCTGACCGACGCGGAGTCGGCTGCTCGCTCGAGGCACGTGTTCGTGGTGTTGGAAGGGGTCGCGCTGGCGGCGTTCTTCCCCTTCTACTGGTTCGGGTTCGGCATCGAACCCGTCGGGAAGCCGGGCACCTTCGCGGTGGGGGCGGTGCTGGCGCTCGCGGTGCCGGTGGCCGGGGCGCTGGTGCTCGTGCTGCGTCGATCGCTTGCGGTGCACAAGATCGTCGTCGCCGAGCACGGGCCGCTCGTGCCCGACAGCGGTGAAGGTGCGCCGGTGGCGCGGGTCAGGGTGCTGTCGACCGTACTCGTCGTGGTGGGGACGGCGCTGGCGCTCGCCGCGGTGGCGGTGGCGTTCGCGGCTCCCGCGTATCGGTGGGTCCTGCTGGTCGTCGGGCTTCTTGTGACGCTCACGCCCGTGTTGCTCGGAGTGCGGCTTGCGGGCGTGAAGAACGTCTACGACGCGCGGCGCCGCAACGTCGGCAACTACCTCGTCGTGCCGTCAGCCGGTGGGGTCGCGGTGTACGCGTTCGCGTCCACGGCCGGTGAGGTCGGGGTGTTGTTCGGGGCGATCACGTTCGGCGCCGTCGTGCTGCTCGTGGTCGCGATCCTCGTGGTGCGGGAGTTCAGCGGTGATTGGGACCGGCCGTGGCGCGCGGACCAGGAACGCCGGCACCGGCTCAGCCCTTGACACCCAGCTTCGCGAGGACGGCCGTGCTGACGGCGTTGATCGAGTCCCTGGCCGTCGTCCACGACCCGGTCGGGTTCGTCGTCAGGACGGCGACGGCGTAGCGGCCGTCGAGCACGCCCGCGCTGTGCAGGTAGACGTCGGCGGGCAGGTAGTACATCCAGCCCTGCTTGGCGTAGACGCCGGTGACGCCGAGCAGGCCGAACGCCTGGTCGAAGCCGTCGGCGGCGGTCGCGGGCGCCTTCGACAGGGCGCCGACGATCACGTCGCGCTGTGCTGAATTCACCTGCGGCGAGTTCAGGATGTAGTGGTAAAGCCGCACCATGTCGTTCGCGGTGATGACGACCTCTCCCCACTGCGAGGGGTCGTCAGGAGCGTGAGTACCTGTAAGTCCCGCTGCGGTGGCGACGCGGCCGATGGCGCCCATGCCGTCGAACCTCGTCCACAGCACGTCCATGGCGTTGTCGTCGCTCAGGCTGAGCGCGCGGTCGATGAGGGCGACGTCGTCGTCGGACAACGGCCGCTGCAGCGCGTCGACGGCGAGGATCAGCTTCGACAGCGACGCCGAGTAGAACGGCTTGTCGCCTTGGGAGGACACCGTCACGTTCGTTTGAAGGTCTAACACCGCGAGGCCGACGTCGGACGCGCCGCCCGCTGCGGCAATATCCGATATATCAGCCGCTGATATATCGGATATTGCCGACGGGCCGATATCTGATGTATTGGATCCCGTATCCGATATATCAGCGCCGTCGCCCGTATCCAATACATCGGGACCGCGCGATATATCAGCTGACGGCTTGCCGTGCGCGAGGCACGGCGAGGCGTCCGGGATGGCGAACACCGCCGTGACGAGGAGGACGATCAGAGCCCAGCGCACATCTCCAAGGTCCGCGTCAGAGCGCCCTGGTGTCGAGCTTTTCCTCCTGTGCGGTTGCTGAAGAATCCTCCCTGACCACCACGTATGCGCCGGCGCCCGGACGTTCCGTCACCGCTTCGGCGAGTTCGGTGCCGCGGTAGAGCAGGCCCGCGCCGTCGTCGGTGCAGTAGGTCGTCGGCAGCGTTCCGGCCGCCACCGCCTCGTGGATCTTCGGGCGGCGCTGCTCCTCGGAGTCGTAGTGCACGCCGTTGCCGTAGGGGAGGAAGCCCAGACCGTTGGTGACGATCCGGAGGTCGGGGCCGAACGAGTCGGTCGCGCCGCCGGAGTGCCAGCAGATCGACCCCGCCGACACCCCGCCGAGCACGACGCCGGTCGCCCACGCCTTGCGGAAGACGGCGCCGAGGCCGTGCACGTCCCAGACGGCGAGGAGGTTCGCGACCGAGCCTCCGCCGACCCAGACGACGTCGTGGGACAGGACGTAGTCCTCCAGGTCGTCGGTCGGCGGCATCGTGAAGAGGTTCAGCGGCGACACCTCGACGCCAGCGACCCTGCCGGCCTCGGCCATGTTCGCGTTCATGGCCCGCTGGTCGCCGCCGGCTGTCCCGACGTAGCACAACCGGGGCGCGCGGCCGTCCACGCCGGCGAGGTCCAGCGCGAGGTGGATCAGCTTGTTGAACTCGAAGTAGGTCCTGCGCCCGGAGCGCAGACCTCCCGACGTGGCGAGGATGGTGGGCTGCTCAGCAGGCATGACGATGATCCTCGCAGGGGCGTCAACGCCGCACCCGCTGGGTCTGGAACCATGCATGGTGTGCGGACCACGCCTCTCAAGCCACTCGCCAGAATTCGCCGGATCGTGTTGCGCCTCGTCTTCGGGGCGCTGGCCGTCGCCGTGCTCGTCGGCGGCGGCACCGCGTTCCGCGTGTGGCAGGTCGCGCGCGTGGACGACTGGACGAAGGCCGACATGGCGATCGTGCTCGGTGCCGCGCAGTACAACGGCGTCCCGTCCGACGTGCTCGCGGCCCGCCTCGAACACGCGCTCGGCCTCTACCAGGAGGGCGTCGTCGGCTACATCGCGACGACCGGCGGCCGTCAGCCCGGTGACAACTTCACCGAGGGCCAGGTCGGCAAGCTGTGGCTGGTCAAGCGCGGGGTGCCGGAGGACAAGGTGCTCCAGGTCGGCGAGGGCGCGGACACGCTCGGGTCGTTGCGGGCCGTCGCGTCCGTCGCGAAGGAACGCGACCTGAAGACCGCGGTGATCGTCAGCGACCCGTGGCACTCGCTGCGCGCCCGCACCATGGCCGAGGACGCCGGGCTGACGGCCTGGACGTCGCCGACGCGCAGCGGTCCGAACGTGCAGACCCGCGAGACGCAGTGGTTCTACATCAAGCGCGAGACCGGAGCCCTGCTCTACTACCGCCTGATGAAGGCGCACGCCGGCGTGTTCGAGGAGCTGAACCTCCCTAAAATCGGGTGATGGGATACACCGGCCACGACGCGGAGCGCCTGCTCCCCGAAGAACCCAAGAGCGCCGCGCTGCCGGGTTCCCGCACCGAGGCGCGCACGCCGTTCTCCCGTGACCGGGCCCGCGTGCTGCACTCCGCCGCGTTGCGCAGGCTCGCGGGCAAGACGCAGGTCGTCGGCCCCGGTGAGGGTTCCGAGGTCACCGGTGTGCCGCGCACGCGTCTCACGCACTCGCTGGAGGTCGCGCAGATCGGCCGCGGCATCGGCGAGGAACTGGGCTGCGACCCGGACATCGTCGACACGGCCGGGCTCGCGCACGACATCGGGCACCCGCCGTTCGGACACAACGGCGAGAGGGCGCTCAACGAACTCGCGGGCCCGTGTGGCGGTTTCGAGGGCAACGCGCAGACGTTCCGCATCCTCGCCCGCCTCGAACCCAAGACCGCGCACGGCCTGAACCTCACACGCGCGGTGCTCGACGCATCGACCAAGTACCCGTGGACGCGCACGCCGGGCATGGTGAAGTTCGGCGTGTACGACGACGACGTCGAGGTGTTCGAGTGGATGCGTGCGGGTGCACCGGACCGTGCGCAGTGCATCGAGGCGCAGGTGATGGACTGGGCCGACGACGTGGCGTACTCGGTGCACGACGTCGAGGACGGCGTGCTGGCCCACCGCATCAGCCTCGGCGCGCTGGCCCGTCCGGACGAACGCGCCGCCATCGCCTCGCTGGCCGCGAAGACGTTCTCCGACGAGTCCGTGACGACGCTGGAGGCCACCGCCGAGGACCTGCTGAAACTGCCGGTGATCGGCTACTGGACCGACCACGAGTACGACGGCTCGCTCGGCGCGCAGGTGGCGTTGAAGAACCTCACCAGCGAACTGGTCGGCCGCTTCGCCTCCGCCGCCGTCACCGCGACCCGCGCCGTGCACGGCGGCGGCACGCTGACGAGGTACACCGCGTCGCTGGAGGTCCCGAGCCAGGTCGCCGCGGAGGTGGCGCTGCTCAAGGCGATGGCCGTCCGGTACGTCATGAGCGACCCCGCCCGCCTCGCCATGCAGGCCAAGCAGCGCGACCTGATCGCCGACCTCGTCACCCGCCTGATGGAACGCCCGACGCTGCTCGACCCGGCGTTCCGCCCGGTGTTCGCGGCCGCTTCCTCCTACGAGGCACGGCTTCGCGTCGTCGTCGACCAGGTCGCGCTGCTCACCGACGCGCAAGCCGTGGCCTGGCACCGCGCATCGGCGTAGGTTCGGGGGCGTGGCAGCCCACGACTTCGCCCTCGCCCTGCACCGCGTCGCCGTCCCGGACCACACCGCGAACGCGTGCTGGTCGCCGTTCTCCGTGGCCTCGGCGCTGGCCCTGGCCCGCGAGGCCGCCCGCGGCGAGACCAGAGCCGAACTCGACGGGATGCTCGGCGGTTTCGACCCGGCCGCCGCGCGCGACGTGCCCGAACTGGCCGTCGCGAACACGCTGTGGGCCGACGACGACCTGACGATCAACCCGGACTTCTCGCTGGCCTCCTCGGTGCGCCGCACGGCGTTCTCCGACCCCGCGACCGTCCGCAAACTCGTCAACACCGACGTCGCCGAGACCACCCGCGGGCTCATCCCCGAACTGCTGACGGACCCGCCGCCCCCGGACGCCGCCGCGATCATCGTGAACGCCCTGTACCTCAAGGTCGGCTGGCTGAACCCGTTCGCGGGCGGGGAGACCGCGCCGAAGCCGTTCCACGCGCCCGGCGGTGACGTGGACGTGCCGACGATGACGGTCACCGAGAAGTTCCGCTACCAGCACCAGGACGGCTGGCAGACGATCGTGCTGCCCGCCGACTCCGGCGTCGAGACCGTGGTCCTGCTGCCGGACACCTCGCTGGAGCAGCCGCTGCCGCCGTCCGCACTGGACGCCCGCACCCTCACTCGCCTGGAACTCGCACTGCCCAAAGTGGACGTTCGCGCGCGCTTCAACCTCAAGAACTCGTTGCGGAGGCTCGGGGTCGAGCGCATGTTCCAGCGCGACGCCGACTTCTCCGGCCTCTCGCCGGACGAGCGGATGTTCGTCGACGACGTGGTGCACGAGGCCGTGCTGCGGCTGGACGAGGAGGGCCTCGAAGGCGCGGCGGCCACGGCCATCACGTTCCGCACGGTGTCGTTCGAGATCCCGACGGACCCGGTGGTGGTGACGGTCGACCGGCCGTTCCTGCTGGCGGTGCGGCACGCGCGGTCCGGCGAGATCTACTTCCTCGCCCAGATCGCCTCTCCGTAACCATCGGCGGACCCCGTTCGCCCTGATGGGCGAGCGTTTCGCGCGGCGAGATCATGATCATGGCCTTACGGTTCGTGGCATGACCCAGCACGGTGCCGGCGAACAGCTCGTCGTGCTCGCCGCGGCGGGAGCCACGCAGATCACCTGCTTCAGCGGCGTCACCATTCCGGTCCTGCTCCGGACCGAGTGCTACGCGAGGGCGCTGGCGGGGGCGCTGGGCTTCACCCCGTCGCCGGAGCTGCAACGCGACGGCGTGCTGCCGCAGTGCGTGTTCTTCATCCACGAGTACGCGCTGAACACCGTCGTCGGGGGCGACCGGCTGATGGAGGACCAGGTCCTGCACCTGCTGTTCCACGCGCCGTCGATCAGGATCGTGCCGGCCAGCGCGGGCGGGGCGGCGGCGGTGGGGCTCGACTACGCGCTCATCCAGTACGAGCACGAGCCGCCGCTGGTCTACCTCGCGAACTGGACGCTCGCCAGCGACGCCGCGACCGTCGAACGGGCCGTGGCCATCTTCCAGCGCATGCACGCCGTCGCGCTCGACAACGAACGGTCGCGCGACGTGCTCATGGAGTACGTCGCCCGGTACGACCGTTAGGGTGTGTTGCGGCGCAGGAAGAGGCGCATGCCGTCCTCGCCGGGCAGCGCGCACAGCAGCAGTTTGACGTTCTGGTGCCGCACCGGAACCGCACACGAGTCGCCTGCCAGCAGCGTTCCCGCCAGCAGGCCGGCCGACTCGTGGTCGATGTCCAGCACGAAGTCGTTGCTCATGCAGGGACCCTATGAGTAGAGCGGCTCGGGCCCCAGTCACCCAAAGGTGTCACGTTCTGCCGGGCTGCCCCGTCCACCCTGCATGACGAGGATCAAGGGAGTTGCCAAGAAGGACGCGGGCCTGCTGCTCAAGGCCGTGTACTGGTTCGCGCGGCGCGAGTTCGGGGCCGTGCCGGAGCCCGTCACCGTGATGGCGCACCACCCGAAACTGCTGATGGCGAGCGGACGGCACGAGCTCGCGGTCAAGAAGGCCGTGCACGGGCCGTTGTTCGAGCTGGTCGTCTACCGGACGGCGGTGAAGCTCGGCTGTTCGTGGTGCGTCGACTTCGGCGCCATGCTGATGAAGCACGGCGGTCTCGACGTCGAACGGTTGAAGCACATCGACGAGTACGCCACCTCGTCGTTGTTCACCGACCTCGAACGCAAGGCGCTCGCCTACGCCGACGCCATGACCGACACCCCGGTCGCGGTCACGGACGCGCAGGTCGCCGAGCTGGAGAAGCTCATGGGCCGCAAGCAGCTCATCGCGTTGACCTACCAGATCGCGCTGGAGAACCAGCGCGCTCGGTTCAACAGCGCGTTCGACATCAAAGATCAGGGATTCACCAGTGGTGACGCGTGCCGCGTCCCGACAAACTAGGGGAGTGGAGAAGATCACCCTGACGGGTGCGCAGGAGACCATGCTCGCCACGCTCTACGGGCGGGCCCTCGACAGCGTGCGGCCGGCGTCCGTGCTGCACGACGACGAGGCCAAGCGCGCCGTCGACCGCATCGACTACGACTTCAGCAGGACCGGGATGAACACGACGTCCGCGGTCGGGGTCGCCATCCGCGGCCGGGTGCTCGACGACTGGACGCGTGAGTTCCTCGCGCGCACCCCGTCGTGCACGGTGCTGCATCTGGCCTGTGGCCTGGACACGCGCGCGCATCGCCTCGAACGGCCGGACACCGTGCGGTGGGTCGACGTGGACATGCCGGACGTGGTTGCGTTGCGGCGCAAGCTCTTGCCCGAACCGCAGGGCGACTACCGGCTGGTGGCGTCGTCGGTCACGGAGGACGCGTGGCTCGCCGAGGTGCCCGCCGACCGGCCGGTGGTCGCGGTGTTCGAGGGCCTGGCGATGTACCTCACGCAGGCGGAGGGACACGGGCTGATCAGCCGCATCACGACCAAGTTCGCGAGTGGTGAGCTGCTGTTCGACGTCTACGGGTCGTGGGGGATCAAGCTGCAGAAGCTCGTGCCCGCCGTGAAGAACGCGGGCGCGACGTTGCACTGGGGCGTCGACGATCCGCGCGAGATCGAGGCGTTGCGCGCGGGACTGACCACAGTGGACTCCTGGCGCAGCGTGGACCTGCCGCACCTGGACGCGTTGCCCAGGTCCGGCAGGATCCAGATGAAGGTCGTCAGCGCGGTGCCGAAGCTGCGCGACGTCGGGAAGTTGCTGCGAATGCGGTGGTGAGCTTCTTCCTGGTGGCTCAGGCTTCCAGGACGAAGTCGAACTTCGCGGTGTAGCGGTTGCCGACGAGCGGGCCGAGTTCGACCTCGCACTCGCGGTCGAGGTAGGCGTCGCGCCGGTTCAGGTAGGGCATGTTCATCCCGTACGCCCTGAGGTTGTCCGGGAAGAACAGTTGTGTGGTCAGGATCCGGCCGCCGCGGGGCTGCGCCTTGACGTGGATGTGCGGGGTGCGGCCGGGGTAGTCCTTCGGCACGATCGTCTCCAGCACGTACGCGCCGGAGGCGTTGGTGAACTGGTGGCCGCGCATCTTGAACGTGGTGTTGTCGTAGACGCCCCGGTCGTCCGACTGCCAGAAGTCCAGCAGTGCTCCGGGAATCGGCTGGCACTTCATCGTGTAGACGAAGCCGGTGATGCTCAGCACGATCCCGGTGACGCCGGGCGTGCGCAGGTTCGTGCGCTGCGGTGAGTTCCGCTTGAAGTAGGGACCCTCGATGTTCGACGGGGTGTCGTCGTCATCGACGCAGGTCGGGGTGAGCGGCAGCGGGGCACTGCGGGCGGTGGTGGAGCCGGCGGCGGTCAGGGCGACCACGGCGGCGGCGCCGGTGGTCGCGAGGAACGACCGGCGCGAGGGGATGTCTTGTTCGGGCATGACGGACTCCGGGTGGTTGCAACCCGCGGCAGGGGGCTTGGGCTGGACCGACGGCGTGTGACGTTAGCCAGCACGCCGTTCCCGGCTCCAGTTACGGTCCAGACCAAAAGCTCCGGCTCAGAACGCCACGTGGGTGAGCTTGTCCGGGTTCGCGATGTCGTAGACGGCCGCGACCTTGCCCTCGTGCACCGTGAACGTCGTCACGCGCGCGGTCACCTCGCCGTACGCCGGCATCACGAAGCCGAGTTCGCCGTTGACGAACATCGGCCGGTGCTCCTCCGGGAAGCCGTACTTCTGCATGAGGCCGAGGAAGAAGCGGGCGACCTTCTCCGCGCCCGTGACGGTGTTGACCGCCGTGCGCACCTTGCCGCCGCCGTCGCCGATCATCACCGCGTCCGGGTGCAGCAGTTCCAGCACGGCGTCGATGTTCCCGCTCGCCATGGCCCGCATGAACTTCTCCAGCACCTCCTGCTGCTCGGCCAGCGCCGCGCGGGGAGGCGGGTCGGCGTCCGCGACGGCCTTGCGGGCCCGGGACGCGTGCTGGCGCGCGGACGCCTCCGAGACGCCCAGCACCTCGGAGATCTCGTTGAACGGCAACGAGAACGCGTCGTGCAGCACGAACGCCACCCGCTGGTCCGGGGTGAGCCGGTCGAGCACCACGAGCGCCGCCATCCGCACGCCGTCGGAGCGCACGACGCTCGCCAGCGGGTCGTCCTGCTCGCCGGTCGTGAGCAACGGCTCGGGCAGCCACGAGCCCACGTACGTCTCGCGGCGCACCGCGGCGGAGCGCAGCCGGTCGAGGCAGATGCGGCTGACGACGGTCGTGAGCCAGCCCCGCGCGTCCTTGACGCCCTCGGCCTTCGCGAACCGCGGCCAGGCCTCCTGCACGGCGTCCTCGGCGTCGGCGATGCTGCCGGTCAGCCGGTACGCGACGCCGATCAGGTGGGTCCGGTGGAGTCCGAAGACGTCAGCGGTGGTCACGGTCGGCAGTTTGCCAGGGGATTAGACTCGGGGACGTGGCAGGACGCATCAGGGAGAGCGACATCGCGTTGGTGCGTGAGCGCAGCCGCATCGACGAGGTCGTGGGTGACCACGTTTCGCTGAAACGGGCGGGCGGCGGCGCACTCAAGGGGCTGTGCCCGTTCCACGACGAGAAGTCGCCGTCCTTCAACGTGCGCCCGTCGCACGGCACGTACCACTGCTTCGGCTGCGGCGAGGGCGGTGACGTGATCGCCTTCGTGATGAAGGTCGAGCACCTCTCGTTCGTCGAGGCCGTCGAGCGGCTCGCGGACCGCGCGGGCATCCAGCTCGTCTACGAGGGCGGCGGCGCGACGATCCAGCGCGACCGGGGCACCCGCAGCAGGCTCATCGAAGCTCACAAGGCGGCTCAGGAGTTCTACGCCGAGCAGCTCAAGACGCCGGAGGCCCAGCCCGCGCGGGAGTTCCTGGCCGAGCGCGGGTTCGACGAGGCCGCGGCACGCCAGTTCGGCTGCGGCTTCGCGCCCGGCGGCTGGGACAAGCTGACGAAGTACCTGCTCGGGCGTGGTTTCGAGCTGTCGGAGCTGATCAAGTCGCAGCTGGTCAAGGAAGGCAAGCAGGGGCCGATCGACCGGTTCCACCGGCGGCTGCTGTGGCCGATCAAGGAGATCAGCGGCGACGTCGTCGGGTTCGGTGCCCGGCGGATCTTCGACGACGACCCGATCCAGGCGAAGTACCTCAACACCAGCGAGTCGATGATCTACAAGAAGTCGCAGGTGTTGTTCGGGCTCGACCAGGCCAAGCGGGAGATCGCGAAGCGCAAGCAGGCCGTGATCGTCGAGGGCTACACCGACGTCATGGCGATGCACCTCGCGGGCGTGCCGACGGCGGTCGCGTCGTGCGGCACGGCGTTCGGCACCGACCACATGAACGTGCTGCGCAGGCTGCTGATCGACGACGACGTGAACGGCGAGGTCATCTTCACCTTCGACGGCGACGAGGCGGGCCAGAAGGCCGCGCTGAAGGCGTTCGACGGGGAGCAGCACTTCTCCGCGCAGACCTACATCGCGGTCGCGCCGGACGGCATGGACCCGTGCGAGTTGCGGCAGAACAAGGGCGACGTGGCGGTGCGCGACCTGGTGGCGCGGCGCATCCCGCTGATCGAGTTCGCGATCAAGGCGCAGCTCAAGGCGTACGACCTCGACTCCGTGGACGGGCGCGTCGAGGCGTTGAAGAAGATGGTGCCGTTCGTCGCGCAGATCAAGGACCGCGCCAAGCGCGACGGTTACGCGACGCGGCTCGCCTGGTGGGTGGGCTGGGACGACGAGGCGATGGTGGTGCGCCGGGTGCGGCAGACCGCCGGTGGCAAGGCGCCCGTCGCCGCCGCTCAGCGCGTCGATCCGAACCAGATCGCGTTGGGCGTGGAGGTGGACGGGCCCGCCCGGCCGAACCCGCGCGACCCGAAGCTGGTGTTCGAACGCGAGGTGCTCAAGATCGCACTGCGGCTGCCGGAGTACGCCGGCCCGCTCTACGACTCGCTGCCGGACGAGGCCTTCACCGAACCCGCGTACGTGGCGCTGCACCGGGCGATCCGGGACGCGGGCGGCGCGTCGTGCGGGCTCGCGGGCTCGGCGTACCTGGACGCGATCTCGCAGACGTGCGCGCACGCGTCGGTGCGGTCGGTGCTGACCGAACTCGCCGTGGAACCGTTGGCGGTCAAGCAGAACGACGAGTTCCGCTACGTGTCGATGGTGATCGCGCGGCTGCAGGAGGTGCAGGTCGGCAAGCAGGTCGACGACGTGAAGTCGCGCCTGCGGCGGCTCTCGCCGATCAAGGACGCCGACGAGTACAGGGCGCTGTGGGGCGACCTGGTGGCGCTGGAGGAGTACCGCAAGGCGCTCCTGCAGCAGAGCGCTGGAGTGCTGTAGTGGGCCTGTTCAGGCGGTTGTTCGGCGACGGTGCGCCCGACGGGTTCACGGGCGCGCTGGAGAAGGACGAGACCGTGATCGCGCACGCGCCGGTGACGTCCGGCGGGCACCTCGTGGTGACGTCGCTCGGCCTGTGGGTGCCGAGCGAGGGCGAGCCGCGGCGGATCGGGTGGCACCTGGTCAGCAAGGTGAAGTGGGAGGGCTCGCTGCGGGTCGTGGAGGCCGTCGAGGCGTCGTCCGAGGGACCTGTGGTGCTGCTGGAGGACCTGCCCGCGCTGCGGTTCGCGGTGGATCGGCCGGATCGGGTGCTGCGCGCGATCAGCCAGCGCGTCGAGGGGTCGATCCGGCTGCGGGAGCGCGTCGAATCGCCGGGTGTGTGGATTCTGCAGCGCAAGATCCCCGGCCGGGACGGCGTGGTGTGGCAGGCGCGGGGCGATGCTGGGGTGGACCTGGCGTCGGTGCGCGAGGCCGTGGGGCCGTTCGTCGCCAAGCTTGCGGGCTAGCAGTACGCGTGTACTGTTAGTCGTATGTGGGATCCGGCGCAGTACCTGGCCTTCGCCGATCACCGGGCGAGGCCGTTCTATGAACTCGTTGGGCGCGTACAGGCTTCGTCGCCGCGCCGTGTCGTCGATGTGGGCTGTGGGCCCGGCAATCTGACGGTGTCGCTGTCGTCGCGTTGGCCGTCCGCCGTGGTCGAGGCGTTCGACTCTTCGCCGGAGATGGTCGCGGCGGCGCGTGAGGCCGGTGTCGACGCTCGGGTGGACGACGTGACGACGTGGAAACCGTTGCCGGACACCGATGTCGTGGTGTCGAACGCGGTGTTGCAGTGGGTTCCGGAACATCCCACGATCGTGTCTAAGTGGCTTTCGGTTCTGTCGCCTGGCGCTTGGCTCGCGTTCCAGGTTCCCGGCAACTACGCGGATGCGTCGCACCGGCTGATCCGCGAGGTGGGCGGGGAGGCGTTGGCGCCCGTTTTCCGTGCGGAGAAACCGGTTCTGGACCCCGTGGGGTATGCGGACCTGCTCGGTGACTGCTCCACTGTGGACGTCTGGGAGACGACGTACGTGCAGCGGCTCTCCGGTCTCGATCCAGTGCTCGAATGGGTGACTGGCACGGCTTTGCGTCCCGTGCGCGCCGCACTGTCCGATGAGGACTGGCAGGCGTACCGGGCGGAACTGGCGCCGCGGCTGCGCGAGGCGTACCCGCAGCGAGCCGACGGCACCACGTGGTTCCCGTTCAGGAGGATCTTCGCGGTCGCTCAGGTGTGAAGGTGATCACAGCCGAGGCGGTGTGGTGACCTTCCCGTTGGTCTCGTCCTGGTGTCGCCACGGCGCCTTCTCGGCGGCCTTCTCCGCAGCGTCGACGGCGACGTCCTTGGCCTGAACTGCGGCTTCGAACGCCTTGTCCTTCGCCTGCGCGGCCGTCTTGCGTACCGTCGGGTTCTCGATGAAGCGGTGCCAGAGGCGCACGATCTGGTCGTAACGCTCCCGTCCGGCCTTCGCGCCGAGCACGTAGCCGATGGCCGCACCGACCAAGATGCCCTTCATGTGGCGTCTCCTCTCGCATCGTGCCTGGTCAGGACCCATGATCTCGCAATGTGGGGGGTGCCTGCAAAACCCCTTTTGAGGCTCATGTAGAGTTACCCACTGTCAGGAGGAACCAAGCCTGGCAGGCAAGACACAACAGAACATTCCCCCATAGCTCAATTGGCAGAGCATGCGACTGTTAATCGCAGGGTTACTGGTTCGAGTCCAGTTGGGGGAGCTTAACAGCAGGTGAGGCCCCATCCGATCATGGATGGGGCCTCACTTCGTTTTGTGGATCCCTTGCGTGGGTCAGTTCGCCTCTTGATCGGTTTTCAGCTGTCGTCGTAGGCGCTTGATCTCGGCGATGAGGCGCGGGACGCCGTCGCGCGCCGCGGCCACGATCTCGCCGCGGTCGAAATCCGGCCACCGCTCGCCGAGGCCGGTGTCGGGCACGGTGCTCACAGCAACGAGGCTCATCGCGTGGGTGTCGTCGAGAGCGCGGACGAACCACGGGCCTGGCGTCGCGGCGGTCGCGAGTCCGTCGAGTTCGTCCAGCTCGTCGTCGGTGAGCCACTCGGGGGTGCTCATCAGGCCGTCAACTCCTCGCGCTCGACGACAGGATCGTTCGGGAAGATACGCCCTCTGCCCATCTTCGCGGCCGTCGTTCGATGCCACAGTCGAAAGTGAGCTTTCAGGGCACCAGTCATCCGACTGGGGTCTTTTGGTGGCGGGATCTGTCGGTCAGCTTGGAGGGATGGCCCGCTTCGCGAACCTCCGCCGCATCGCCTCGCTGGACCCGGTCGCCGACCACGAGGAGATCATGCGGATCTCCGCGGGCCTGGAGTTCCCGTGGGACTACCAGAAGTCGCTGGAGCTGGCTCTCTTCCGCACGTACTGCGTGCCGACGATCTCGGGCCTGCTCGACCGCACCGGCGAGTTCGAACGCCGCCCTCAGAAGCGCTACGACGACACCGCGATCCTGATGGCCGAACTCGTCGAGCACGGCTACGACTCCGCGCGCGGCCGCGAGGCGTTGCGCGTCGTGAACCGTCAGCACGGCCGTTATGACATCTCGAACGACGACATGCTCTACGTGCTCTCGACGTTCATTTACGACCCGATCGAGTGGATTTCGCAGTACGGCTGGCGGCCGCTGACCCACGTCGAGCGGCAGGCCGCCTTCCACTTCTACCGGGCGGTTGGCGCGCGCATGGGCATCCGCGACATCCCGGCCGACTACGTGGAGTTCCGCGACTTCAAGGCTGCCTACGAGGCCGCGCACTTCGTGTACGCGCCGTCGAACGGCCGTATAGGTCAGTACACCCTCGACCTGTTCTGCTCGTGGTACCCGTCGTTGGCGCGCCCGGTCGTCTCGCGTGCCGTGATCGCGATGCTGGACCCGCTGATGGTGCGCGCGTTCGGCTTCACCGCGCCCCCGTCGTGGGTGGGTCGGCTGGGGCGGCGCGCGTTGCGGCTGAGGGCGTTCGTGGTGCGGCGCATGCCCGTCCGCAAGACCCTGAAGCTCACCAGCACCCCGAACCGCACCTACCCGGACTACCCGCGCGGCTACCGGCCGGCGGACCTCGGCGCGATCTCCAGCACGGCCCGCTGACCGTTGAGCACGAACCCCAACGCCTTGAGGAACTCGTTGCCGGGCTTGAAGTCGTCGAGCCGCACGTGCGCCCGCGTGACGTCCGGGAACCGCTCCGCGAGCGCCTTCACCATCTCGCGGCCGATACCCCACCGCCGCAGGTCCTTCGGCACCAGGAAGAACCCGATGCTCGCCTGCCCCGGCCCGGGGTGGTCGACCGTGAGGTCCACGAACCCGATCATCTCCTCGGCCTGTGCCACCAGCAGGTGCTTCTGCTCGAACGAGGCCCCCTCGGGCACCGAGTAGAAGAGGCCCTGCACGTCACCGGGCCCGGACGGGTGGCCCGTCGCGGCCTGGAACCAGTCGTCGCAGTCGGCGAACAGCCGCAGCACCTCGGGCTCGTCCGCCGGGGTGAAGTCGCGGAGGGTCAAACGCACGCGTCCACCCTATGTGTCGCTCGCCACGGGGGTGCGCAAGGCCCGTTCGGCGTGATCGGTATCCTCCACCACGCAGCGTCAGCGGGTCGGGGGTCCGCGTGGGCTGCGAGGGGGCCAGTAGCTCAACCGGTCAGAGCAGCAGACTCATAATCTGTCAGGTTGTCGGTTCGAATCCGACCTGGCCCACCATTCTGACCAGCATGGACATGGTGTTTCAAGATCCGCTAAAGATCATCTGTCCATGTTGCTGTCCATTGACAGTGGGTTGACCATGAGGTCATGACCAGGTCAAACGACTCCGAAGACCGTCGGACGCGAGGCAGCATCCGCGTACGCGGCAACTCGCTCCAGGTCCGCGTCTTCTCGGGCACGGATCCGGTCACGGGCAAACCCGTCTATCTCACCGAGTCGGTGAAGGGCACGGACAAAGCGGCGTACAAAGCCGCCGACAAGGTGCAGACCCGGCTACTCGCTGAAGTGGACTCACAGCGCGCCACAAGTTCCAACGCCACTTTCGCCTACGCCGCTTCCGAGTGGCTGCGAGTGACCGAACTGGAAGACAGCACGCGCGAACTCTACGAGGGCTATCTCAGTCGCACGATCAATCCGGCCTTCGGCTCCACGCCGGTCAGGAAGATGACCACGCGGATGCTGGAGAACCTCTACGCGGACCTTCGTCGGTGCCGCGTGCGCTGCGATCGCAAGCCGCACTTGGAGCACAAGGTCGAGGGTGATCACGATTGCGCGAAGCTCAAGTGCAAGCCGCACAAGTGCTCACCGTTGTCGACCTCTGCCGTCCGCCAGGTGCATTCCATCCTCAGCGGTGTTCTCGGTGCTGCCGACCGATGGGACTGGATTCCTGGCAACCCCGCCAAGGCCGCGAAACGGCCGAAGCAGAAGCAGCCGCAACCCGAGCCGCCTTCGTCTGTCGATGCCGCACGTCTCGCCGAAGAGGCGTTCCAGATGGATGACGACTGGGGAACGCTGGTCTGGTTCGTCATGACCACCGGCGTGCGGCGCGGCGAACTCTGCGCGCTGAAATGGTCCTCCATCGACCTGGACGAAGGCGTGGTCGAGATCCGCCGCAGCTACCGGTTGCGTCGCGGAGTCGGCACCGAGAAGGACACGAAGACTCATCAGATGCGGCGGATTGCGCTCGACACCGAAACCGTCGTGCTGCTCATGGAACATCGCGACCGTTGGCGTGATCGGCTCGCCGCAGCAGCCGTTGATCTGACGGACGACATGTACGTGTTCACCGGGATTCGAAACGCAGACCCAACGCTCCCGTACTCACCGCACGCCGTGTCGAGCCGCTACAAGGAGATGGCCGACCGGTTGGGGATCAAGACCCATCTCCACGCATTGCGGCACTACTCCGCGACTGAACTCCTCACCGCCGGAACCGATCTCCGCACGGTCGCCGGACGTCTCGGACATGGGGGCGGCGGCGCGACGACGTTGAAGGTCTACGCAGCCTGGGTAGCCGCTTCCGACCGGAAGGCGGCCGAACTTCTCGGCTCCCGGATGCCGAAGGTCACGAGGAAGCCGCGTGAGCAGAAGTCAGCCGACTAGAGCGGCAAGCCGTTTGCTCTGACGCACCGAACCAACTTGAGCCGCCAGCAGCCGCGCACGTTTCGCGTGCGCGGCTGCTGCGTCCTTCTCTCCGGTCGCGGTGAACACCTGAGCAAGGTCAACCTGCAGCGTGGTCTCTGCGCGGGTAAAGCTCGTGTCGAGTCGTCCCAGCACGTCTGAGAGAACGTCGATCGCTTCAAGTGCACCGAGCCGCGCTAGGGCATTGCCACGCCACCGAGATAGGTGAGTGCTGTCGAAGACGAGATAGGGCGTGTCGCCGCTGTCTGTAGCGGGCATGGCTCGCGCGGCATCATCGAATGCGCGCATGGACCGCTCCTCTTCGCCGTTAGCTGCACAGGCTTCGCCGTAGCCCGCGGAAAGCCACGAGAGCAGCAGATCAGGAACCCGCCCGCGTGCGTTGGCGCGCACGTCATCGGTCAGATCGACGGCGGCCTGTATCTCGCCGATGTCGAGCAGAACGACGGCTTTCCCCGCACGCGCATACGCCTCAAGTGCAGGCGATTGCGCGTATCGCGCGGCTCGGATGGCTCGGTTGTAGTAAGCCCAGGCATCGCTGGTCAGTCCTTGGTCGAGCGACTGCCATCCGGCCAGCGCGGAGGCATCAACCAAAACGGCCGCCAACCCCGCTTGCGATGGCTGATTGAGGACGTCGTCCAGCACCCCGTCCATCTGGTCGATCTGCGCGCGGAGTTGACCGACCAATGTGGGGGCACCCAGCCGGCGATCGATCACGCGGGTGACGTCGAGTTGATGCTGGAAAAGCTTCACGGTGCTGGCGTCGATGTTGCGTCCTGCCGCGATGCGGGCCTGCAACTCCAGATCGTCGGGCGTGGTGGAAACCGACGCCTGTACAGGCTCAAGGAGGCGGGCGACTGGCACGTTGAACATCGCTTCGAGCAGGCGTTGCGTGACCTGTCGGGGAGGGCCGAGCGGACGGCCGTCGGCACGGACGCCGGAAGCGAGGCGTTGAACGTGGCGCGGGCCAAGTGTGGCCTTGATGCCGTGCTTTCTGGCGAATCGCTCGGCCTCCCAGCTGAACTCCTCAGCCGTTAGCCGTCGCTGGCGAAGCAACTCGCCGAACAGCGTCCCCGGATGCCCGCTTCGATCTGGCGAACTCATCGGCTGACCTCTCCGTCTCGCTAATGTCAGCGCCGACAAGTGTAGGTCGAGAGAGGTCGGCATAGGTCTTTCCCTGGTCATTTACACCCGATGTGCCGACCGGGAAGCTGATGTCTGCGGATCTGACGTCGATCGAGTGTTGAGGCCGTGCAGAGAGCTGTGTGGGCGCGAAGAGCTACGGACGCACCTGAACGCGTTCGGGCCACCCTTGAAACTGGTGCGGGGAGCTAGACATGCCAAAGAGGATTTCGACTGCGCGCGGGCGGGAGTTCGGTGACGGCGTCAGGGCTGCTCTCTCGGCAGCAGACCTGACCGGGCATGCGGCCGCCGAGATCGTCGACTGGGATGAGGCCAAGCTCTCGAACGTGTTGAACGGCAAAGGCGGAGCCAGCCAACTCGAAGTCGCCGCGCTGCTGGGTGCCTGCCGGATCAACGCCGCTGAGTTCGCGCACTTGATGTCGCTGTACCCGGAGACGCACATCAGGGGCTGGTGGCAGCAGCACGGTACGTGCAGCCCCATCTGGCTTCGCACGTTCGCCGAGAACCTGGCGGCGGCCGAGTCGCTGACGAGTTGGCACACGCACATGGTTCCGCCGCTTCTGCAGACAGTCGACTACGTGCGTGAGGTGCTACTGGCATCGGCCACGGTGTCCGTGGACGAGTTGCAAGATCGGGTGAAGGCAAACTTCGCGATGCAGGAGTTGCTTCGTGGTGGCAGGAAGTGCACGTTCTTCATCCACGAGTTGGCTCTGCATCTCCGCGTCGGTGGTGCCGAAGTACATGCCGCGCAACTGCTTCACCTTCTGCTCATGGCGAAGTGGGCGAACACCACGATCCGGATCGTGCCTGCTGACCTCGGTGCGCATCCCGGCTTGGCAGGGCCGTTCACCCAATTGACCTTCGCGAAGTACGAACCGCTGGTCTGGGTGGACACCGAGAACTCCAGCCTGCTCGACGAGTCGACTGACGCGATCACGGGCTATCAGGAGGTCGTTCGCGCGCTCGAAGAGAAGAGCTTGGATGAGTCCGACTCGAAAGCGCTGATCTTGCGCCTTTACGACACCTTGTGCCCTGTGGAAAGCAAAGTCCCAGTCCGCAGGTCTGTCTGATGGGGACACAGAGCCACCAGCCTCGGGACTCCGTCACACGCGACCGGGGCTGGCAAGGGGAGTCGACGCGGTGCGGCTCACCGCGTCGGCTTCACCTATGTACCGAGCGAGCCGAGCATGCCTAAAGACTTCAAATCCAACCTTCAGAATCGCGCGGTCGGTCGTGCGCTTGCGTTGTGGCGCAAAGAGAGCGGCTTGAGTCTCTCGAAGGTTGGGGAACGTGTGGGCTGGTCGACGGCGAAGACGTCGATGATGCAGAACGCCCTCATCCCGATCGTTGACGCTGACGTTGTTGCGCTTGCCCTGGTGTACGGGGTGAGCAGCAGACGACGGATGCCGGTCGTGCTGGGGGCGCAACGTGCACGCGATCCTTCTCGATTTGATCTGCTGAACGATGGTGTGACCACGTGCGTTGGATGGACCTATGCGGAAGTCGAGGCCGAAGCGAGCCACGTGCAGATGGTCGCGCTGGACGTATTGCCCCCGGTCGTCAGGACGCCGGAGTACGACGCAGCGCTGCGCAGCGCTCAACTAGGTGCGATACCCCAACAAGATCACCGCCACTATGGAGACGATCAGCGCAATCGCGTGATGCAACACCTCGGTCAGGGACCGTCGCTGCGGATGGACCTTGCTGTGGGTGAGGCAGTCTTGCGGCGCCCGATCGGTAGTCCGCTGGTGATGGCAGATCAGTTGTTGCGATTGGTCGCACTTGCCGAGCTTCCTGGCTTGCGGGTGCGACTTGTACCGGATGAGTTGGGCGCGTTCCCGGGGATGACGTCGTTCTCCCTGCTGTCGTCTCGCGAAGATGAGTTTCAGCCCGTCGTCTACCTCGACACCTTGCACGGCGGGACGTGGTTGGAGGCCGAGAGCGAATGCTCTCTGTACGCCGAGACGTTTGATCGACTTGCAGCCCTGGCGCTTCCAGCGGCGGACACGATTGAGCGATTGGTCGAGGCTGCGCAGTCCCTGAAGGACAGCGCATCCTGAGTGACGGGCTAGACGCGTGCCGTGTCCTCTCGGCAGGACACGGCACACCGCCCTCTTAGTGCGCTTGTGACGGGTTGACCGGCGCCCGTCACACCTGTCACGGCGGCTTGTTTCCGCTGCTAGTCGCCTGTTCTCGGCCCGTCACAGGGCGTGTGACGGGGTGACGGGCGCGGGGGACGGGTTGTGACGGGTCATCGGTCACCATTGTCGATCATCTCCAGGTCGATCACCGCTGCGTCGCGGAGACGTTCTGCTGCCGCGCGGATATCCGCGACGACATAGCCCCGTACCTGCCGCACTCCGTCGTCTGTGGGCACCCGGTCACGCTTCGGGCTGCATCCGTACTTGGCCATGTCGAGCCCGAACGCGGTGGACTCCATGCCAAGCACCGCCACGAGTTCAGCGGTGGGTACGAAGCCTCGGCCGCCGGTGTCGAGGTCGTCAGCGAGGTAGTCCACGACCGATGCCAGCGGTTCAGGCAACCCGGTCTCTTCCGTGTGTTCCGCTCTGGTTGCTGTTGGCGCACTCCCGATGGCCTTTGCCACAGCGGCCTGGTCGAGCACCGGCGGTGCGTCCTGTCCTGCGGCGTGGCCGCTGAGCGTTCCTTCCTGTTCGCGTAGTGCACGACCTTGCGCGCAGATCTCGCGCCAGTCCTCGTTGGGCATATAGAACGTGCGCACCGTCAGCGCCAGCACATCCGTCCCTGCCTGGGTTTCGCCGTCCGGGCGCAGGATGCCGACGCCCTTGTGAGAGGGCAGCAGGCGGCTTGAGTCGTAACCTCGGGTGTTCATCTGTTCCCCGAGGATGATGTTGCTGTCTCGCCAGTCCATCACTCTCAGTGCGAACCGCGACCCGAGCACGGCCCGCAACCCGGACGGGATCGTCTTGCCGTCCGGCCGCTGGGTCGCCAGCACCAGGATCACCCCGGCCGCCGGGGCCTTCTTCGCCAGCCACATCAACAGTTCCCCGACGTATTCGCCAGCCGTGAGTTTCTTGCCCTGGACCTCCACGGGTGTCCTGTCTTCCAACGGGATCTGGACCTCGTCCACGATCAGCGCGGTGATCGGCATCCCGAGCGCGACGTCTCGGGACATCGTCGGCGTGACCTTCGATTCCGGGCAGGTGAGGTCGTCGAGGTCCTGCATCCTTCGGTAACGGGCCTGCACATCAGCGACCAGTTCCACGAGCCAGTCCACGAACCTCAGCACGTACTCGGAGTCGTCGCCTGCCATGAACCGGTGCGCAACTTGTTCGGCGGCCTTCCAGTCCTTCCCGTTCTTGAAGTCCGCGACGTAGACCCGCACGTGCGGGTCCAAGATCAAGCCC
Source organism: Lentzea sp. JNUCC 0626 (assembly GCF_043632865.1). Classification (NCBI taxonomy): domain Bacteria; kingdom Bacillati; phylum Actinomycetota; class Actinomycetes; order Pseudonocardiales; family Pseudonocardiaceae; genus Lentzea; species Lentzea sp. JNUCC 0626. Next base: position 5,328,151 of record NZ_CP171635.1, on the reverse strand, counting down.
GCGGCTGCTAGCCGTTCGGCCATTGTCTTGCCCTGCCTGGGGATTGCGCCGATCAGCATCGACGTCCACACCATCGGCAGGTCGATCCTGCGTCCGCGTGCGTCGGTACCGAACGGCACCGGCCGCCACACGTCCCACCTCTCGACCGCCAGCAGCGGCGTGCGGATCGGTGGGGCGCTGTAGGGGTCCTCATCGGCGACCCACAACGCCACCCTTCCGGCATGACCGCCGTTGCCCCGGACCCGTTCAACGCTGAGTTGGATCTCGTCCACAGCGAGCGCGGATGCCAGTGCGTCGCGGTTCTTCACGATGTCGACCGCCTTGCGTGTGGCGGGCAGATCGACAGTGACCGCCCACCCTTCACCTTCGCGGGTTGCGCGGTGCACCAGGCGCAGCGTCTCGTCCTTCCCGATGAGTTTCGCGTCCCGGAACGCGTCCACGAGCACCTGAGGATCCATCGTCCACGTCAGCGTTCGCGGCCCGGCGAGCACCGCACGCCTGCCGGGGCTGCCGTCCTTGCGGCGGCCGAGCACCGCCAGTGCCACCGCCGCGACCGTCCCGGCGACCCACAGCGCCCGAGACCCGTAGAGCAGCCAGCCGACCAGGCCCAAGGTCGGCACCGTGGCGGTCACGGCTCCGGTGACCTTCCACCGGAACAGCGTCAGTGCGCGGATGTCGGTGAACTTGTCGGCAAGCTTCTCCGACTGCTCGGCAGCCTCGCGGTAGTCCCGCACCGTCACCCACGACCGCCACCACCGCACGGCGACCACCAGACCGCGCGCCACCGCCCCGAGGAACCGGAACGGTGAACGCAGCACCATGACGGCCAGATCCTTCGCTGCCTGTGCGGCGTGAACGCGATCCTTTGCCCACAGCGGCACGCGCGGTGAACGCCCCCACGTGTTCATGAACCGCTGCCATCGCGACGGACGCATCTGGGGCTGCGTGGCGTTCACGAACTCGCCCTCGAACACCTGCCGGACTGGGAGGTCGGCATCCGACGCCGGCGAATGCTGGTCAGTCATCGCTGTCACCGCCGTCCACTTCGGCCGCCAGTGTTGCCGCCAGCCGGGACGACAATCCGCGAGAGCAACCCGTGACACCACGTGCCCAAGCGGGACTCACCACGACACCAGGTGACCACGCTTCACGCGCAGCTGATAGGTACTCGTCGAACGACACCCGAGCCGATTTCTTGTTGCGATGCCTGGGTTTCACAGGTGCACGCGTGACCTTCGGGGCCAATTCCGCGGTGACCGGTCTCGCATGCTCGGACGCCTCCGTGAACGCAGTCGACGCTGCTTCCGTGAGCTTGTCGCGGAGATCCGTGACGGCCTCTGCGGCGACGAACACGACCAGCGGTGGCACGGAGTGCAAGACGACTCCGGACACTGAACCGGCTGCCCACGAATGCCACGTGTTCATGACGTACGTAGCTGCGAGCGTGAACCACTTCGCTCGCCTGGTCCACGGCCCTGTCCGCACCCGGTACCGCGCGGTCACCTGCTCCGCGCGCAGGATTGCCAGCAGCACCAGCGACACCGTCGGGTCGAGCAGCCACGCCGCCAGCCACGGCAGCGACCACACCGCCGTGCCCGCTGCCGCGAACGACTGCACGTTGGTCATCGTGAACCCGAGACCGAGCACGATTCCCGACCAGCACAACCGGTCCACCTGAGCGCGCACCCGCTCGACGCGCAACGCGATGACGTCCGGGTGCGTCGCGTACGCGCGCAGCTCGGCAGCCTCCGCAGCATCTACGGCCAGCCTCACGGCCGCCGGGGCGGGTGGCCGCCCGAAGGCGGCCACCCCTTCCCAAACCCTCTCCAGCGTCCTCATCGCCGATCACCCCGGCCACGCGGACCGTCGTGCGTAGTGATGGTCAGAGCTTTCGTCAGCGTGTACGCCGCGAACAACGCGGGCAGACCCAGCACCACGAGCAACACCACGACGTCGCCCCGGTGCGTGATCACCACCCACTGCACACCCACAATCGCCCCGGCCATCAGCAGTACCCGCCCGGTCAGCGACAGCAACCGAGCACCAGCACGCGCCGCGTTCGCCGTCGCCTTCGCCCGGCGGGCACTCGCCCGCCAGACCCACACCAGCACTGCGACCACACCAACAGCCGCAAGGATCTGCGTCGGAGTCAGGTTGACCGTCATGACGCCCCACCGCCTTCACGGCGAGCACGCCACACCCGGAACACCTCGCGGCGGTCGTCCTGCGACAGACCACCCCACACGCCCACGGTGTCCTCACCGGCAGTGCGCAACTCCAGCTCCAAGCACACGCCCCGGACCGGGCATTCCGCACAGAGCCGCGCGGCAGCCTCCCTGTCGGTGATCTCCTCGTCTTCCCACTCGGGGCCGTCCTCGTCAGCCCACAACCACATGCACGCACCGTCCCGCGTCACGATCTCCAGCAGGACCTCGTCCGGCACTTTTGCGTAGCGGTCGAGCTCGGCCGCCACCACCTCGTAGTAGTTCTCCGGGTTCACCACGCACCCCCGGTCGCCCGCTCGAAGTCACGGGCGTTGCGGCGGTCTGCTGCCATCTGCGCGACGTCGACAACGCCGCTGGACTCCGCTGCCTGCCGCGCCAGCTCTTCAACCGCCCGCGCGGGAACCACGTACCGGGTGCGCACCCGCACAGCGGGAAACGCGTCCTCCCTGATCGCTCGGTAGATGGTGGCCGCGTCGACGCGCAAGATCCGCGCGGCCTCTGTCACCGTGTAGAAGATCGGCGAGCGGTCGCCCGCCGTACTGTTCGATGTCATTGGATGTAAGCCCTTCAGAAGACTGATTTCTTCGGCGAAGGCGCTGACATTGGCGTCAATAACTACCGATTCTCCGCTAATGTCTGCGCTAAGTCCGTTTCCTGCCTGCATGCCGCGCTAATGTCGGCGCTGAGGCGGAGCACGGAGGCGCACGTGGCGGAGGACTGGTCGGCGGTCGCGGAGGCAATTAATGCCCGAGCGGCAGAGCTGGCTTTGAAGCAAAAGGAGATCGCCGAGAGATCCGGCGTATCCCACGCGATCGTTCGCGAGATGCAGCAGGGCCGAATTCAGCGCCGGCGAAACCCGCGCACCCTCGAAGCGCTGTCGATCGCGCTCGACTGGCACCCGCAGCACCTGACCGCTGTGCTGCAAGGGAAAACGCCGCCCGAAGCGGACGCCCAGGCCACGGCCGCGGACGACCCTCTGGTCCCGCTCCTGCAAACCATCATTCGTGAGCTCCGGGGTCTCAGGGCTCAGGTCGGAACGCTGGCTAGCCGTATCGACGATGGGAGCCGTCAAAAGGACTAGCCGGAATTCCTGAATAAGTTGCGGTGTTGCTGTCATGGGAACAGCAGACCGCCGAGAAGGGGGTCGAAATAATTGCTCGCGGTTAGCAGACCGCGTGTTAGGAGGAGTTAAGTACGCAGGTCACGACCGTTGGGGAACGGGGGAGCGTGACAAGAAGAAAACGGGGAGAACCGCCGCGCACACGGCTGCAGGCGGTACGAGAAGAGCTGGGCTACACCCAGGAGCACGTCGTCAGGTACTTCTTGACGCGCGGTCCTCAGATCTGTGTGGGCGTGGCGTCGCAGTCGGCGCTGCACATCATGATCTCGCGCTGGGAGAACGGCCACGTAGAGGTGACCGAACCCGGCTACCGCCGCCTGTTCCGGGAGATCTACGGCCGCTCCAACGAGGAGCTTGGCTTCCCGCCGGAAGCCCTCAACCAGTCCGCTGAGGAGCTTCGAGACCGCCTGGTCGTCGCGCGGAACATCGACACAGCGACGCTCGATCTGTTCCAGCGACAGGTTAGCGACCTACGCAGCTCAGACCGTCGCTTCGGCGCGGTCGTAGTGCTCGACCAACTCAACAGCCTCGTGAGTCAGATCGAGTCCGTTCGGGTCTTCAGCGTCAGTTCGCACCTACGGCAGCGCTTGGCCACGATCCTCACCGATGCGCGGACGTTGGCAGGGTGGACAGCGCTAGACAGGGGCTCGCAACTCCAGGCGTGGCAGTACCACGAGGACGCGAAAGTCTCTGCGAGAGAGGCCGATTCGCCGTATCTGCTGGCGCACGCGGCAGCACAGCAAGCCGTGATCCTGCTCGACATCGGTGAGGCTGATGCAGCGGTCGAGTTGCTGGAGTACGCGCGTTACGTCGCGGAGAGCCGAGCGCCGTCGCTGCTGCGAAGCTGGCTCGCCGCTGCACACGGTGAAGGGCTGGCAGCAGCCGGCCGTCGTGACGAGTCGTTCCGAGCCTTCGACGTTGCAAGTTCTTTGCTGCCAACGAATCCCGTTGATCCGGCGATGCCGTTCCTTCTGCTCAACGAAGGTCAGCTCACGCGTTGGCGCGGCAACGCCCTTCTCCGCCTAGGGGACCCCGACGCGATCGTTCAGCTCGAAGCTTCCGTGCGGGATCTCGCCAACCCGGAGTGGTCGGCGGTGCGCGGTCTGACGAATACCTATGTGGATCTGGCGTTCGCGTACGCCGCCGCTGGCGACAGCAAGGGAGCAGTGCAGCACGCGCAGACCGCGCGTCAGCTCGCCAAGCGCATCGGGTCGGACCGTCAGCGGCAGCGTCTCGCGAACCTGGAGCTACCGAGTTCCCGAGGTCCCGGTGTTGCGTGAGGCTAGGTAGTAGAGGAGGGGGATGATTGCGCCGGAGCCGAGCACTTCGCCGCGCCGAACGAGGTCCAGGACGCGGTTAACCGGAATCCACTCGATCCGCGCAGCTTCTTCACCGTCAGTAGGTTCGCCCACCTTCTCCGCCTCGCGCCAGAGGTAGGCATCTACAGGTGCATCAATGATGCCCGGCAGTGGTTGGAATGTGCCGATGTGTTCAGGCTCGCCAACGGGGCGCCAGCCTGTCTCTTCTATGGCTTCGCGTGCGGCGGTGGCCGCAGGTTCTTCGCCTAGCTCGACGAGCCCGCCAATCAACTCGTAGCCCCACTGATCGACCGCGAACCGATAGCGCCACAAGGTGAGTACCTCGTCGCGGTCGTTCACAAGCATCGCCACGGCAACGTGATCGAGCTTTACAACGTGATGCTCAAATCGGCTTCCATCGGGAGGTTCGACGTCTACAAGATTAACTTTTACCCAACGATCGTCGTAGACGGCTCGCTCGCCGTGAACTTTCCACCTTAGTTCTTCTGGGTACTCCGTCACGGAGTGAAGTGTAGCGGTGCGCGCTGATCTGCCGCACTCTTAGTTTCACTTGCTGTTCTGCGTGATCTCCTTGGCGATTCGATCCTCGATTCGGTTTATGCCAAGATCGGTGATGAACCAACGTTGTCCGCGTTGGACGATCTGACGGCACGCGGCCGCTGCTAGCTTTTTTACCGCCCTCCGGACGCCGGATGGATCCTTAGGGATAGTCGCGATTAGATCGCTGACAGGAAGTCCGTCTGTGGCGTATAGGAGGTGGGCAAGAATCTCCTCTTCCGTCGTGAAGGTTACGGACTGAAGTAGTGGGATATCCCCGTAAGTTCGAATCAATGGTTGAGGGAACCTTGCGAGATTTCGGACTGCCTCCGCCACTTGCTCGCGATTTGATTGGACGAATATCCGCAAAATCTCTGACAGGACCCAACGTGCTGACTCCACGATGAGTCGCGAGTCAATCTCGTTCGCGGTATAGGTGGGTGATACGTGCACGGCACCGCGCTGGCTTCGCAGTTTATAGATGGAACGGAGAACCTTCGCGAGGTGGATCGCGCCTTGTCGCTCGGGAAAGTTGTGCGAGACCTGGTCGTTGTCCACGTACTTTAGGCAATCGTCCACGCCTTTAGTTAGTGAGACGTTGGTGGAATCTACTGAGTAGACGATGCGTGCGGCGACTTCCGCGAACCGTCCGCCATCGAGCTCCGTGTACTTCCATCGTTTGAGCAGAAAAGCTTCTTCAAGGGACACGAACTCTTGGATGAGCTGCTCGGCAAGCTTTGGTTCGACTGCTTTGGCGAGAGCATCGGTGATTTCTTTGGGCAGCATCGACTACGGCTCCAATGACTTGAGGTACTCCTCGCCTCGCGGCGTAATTCGAATAGAGCCGTCTTGTAGCGACTTGTTGACATAGTTGGACTTGCTGAGGTGCTGGTAGTTCTTCGCGATGTTTCCGGTGGGGATTCCGTCGCCAAGCTTGTCGGTCAGCCAAACGATATCCTGGTTCTTGACTGAGGGGACGCCCAGGAGTTTGGCTGCATAGACAGCCCACAGGAACCGGTCGATCTGCTTTGTCAGCTTGTGATAGTCGACGACACCGTCAATTGCGGATTCGATCGTTTCGACATCTTTGAAGACTTCCGGAACGGTATTAATTGACTTGCGTGACGGTTTGCCGTTTCGTGAAGAACTTCCGCCTGATTGACGCTTCTTTGTTCCGTTGCTTCCGCGAGATTTGCGGATGCCCTCAAACCCGACCTCTAGCGCGGCGGAGGCTTTGGCGGCGACATAGTACTCGTTCTTCTCGTCGGACTCGACAATCCATCCAGACTGAATAGCCACAGCCAAGTCGCGCGCGAAGTTCTGGGGCGCACTTTCTCTCGCTCGCTTGAACATTGGCTTAATGTCGTTTGGGGTGAAGGTGTCTTTGTCGCCCTCCTGGGCGATATACAGGGCGAACGCAACAATCTTCTCTGCGTTCGTCTTGGCGCCTGATGTGTCCAGGGCCTCTCGGGGGTTAGACGGCGCATCGGAGGAGAGAGCGCTAATCATCTTAGTGCTGTTGACCGAAGGTGCCGCAGTAATGGCAGTGGGCGCAGCCGCGTGCGGGATAACTGGAGGTGATCCAGCGGTCGGGTCGGAAGATCCAATGTAAGCGATGATGTAGGCAGCTTGGCTGAGAGAGATCTCTTCTTCGAAGCTGACCCGCCCCGAAATAGTGATCTTGACGGGCTGCAGGACGTCGTTCATGGCGGGCGACTCTACATCATGTCGCGATGTAGTACATCGCGACATAGCGCGTCATTGAGAATGGTTATACCAATCTGTATGTTGTTTTCCAGTGTGGACACTATACGGAAATTTTCTCACTTGAATCCGAATACGCTTCGGGTTCTAGGCGTCAGCAGAAGCCAGAAAGTGATCATCCACTGTGGAGTGTTGTGTCCATGGTTGTGTCCATGAAGTGCGGTCAAACCGTGCCGAAGCTGCCACTTGATCGATATGCGTTGCTGCCTGTTGCTGCATGTTGCGGGCCGTTGAGGTGTGACCTTGGACACTCATAATCTGTCAGGTTGTCGGTTCGAATCCGACCTGGCCCACCACTCTGATCACTTCCACGTGGACGTGACGGCGATGAAGTGGTCGGTGACGGCTTTGGAGCACGGACCTTTGACGAAGTCCGCGCCGTCCAGGTCGGCGTACGCCGGGTAGTCGGCCAGCGAGGGCGCGAGCACGACCTTCCACGTGGTGGGGTTGACCGCGAGAAGCTCGTTGTCGAAGAGCAGGTGCACGTCCGCGCGCAGCAACACGCCCTCGTCGGGGTTGTGGGTTTCGTGTGCGGCGAAATCGCGGAGATGTGCTGCCTGCAACACCTCGGCCGGAGCGCGGCCGGTCACGGCGCACGCGTGCCCGTAGCGTCGGATCAGCTCTCTGCGGAACGGGCCCTGGCCGTTGCGGGCCTTGGTCTTGGCCTCACGTCGGCCACCTTTGGGGATCCTTCCGGTGCCGCCGCGGCCGCCAAGGGCGTTGTCGGGCGACTTGCGACGGGAGGGCTGGACCTTCGTCACCGGGGGTGACTCGTCCTGCTCGGCGGGCACGTTCACCTGCACCTTCGCGAGCAGGTCCTCGAGCTTGCCGATGTCGAGCGGACGGATGGCGTTCTGGACGGCCCCGTCGGTGCACGCCTCCTTGACCTGCTCGGCGGTGATGGCGCCGTCCAGCGCCCGCCACGTGCCGCCGTAGTAGGCGACGTACTGGGTCACCTCGACGGTCTTCTCGGCCGGCTGCTCGAACTCGAAGTGGCAGCTGTCCTTGCGACAGCGGTACTTCGGGCGTTGCTTGGAGCGCTCGTCGAACTTCGTGCCGCAGCGGGGACAGCCTCGTTGGACTTTCGGGACCCCGTCCTGCTGCTCGATGTGGCTCACGCGGGCGACGCCCAGAGCGTCCTCGTCGTTGCGGACCACGATCACGTTGCCTTTGCCCAGCCTCTTGGAGTTGCTGACCTTGTTGTCGTAGACGTAGCTCGAACCGAGCACGTCCGGATAGCCGCTGTTGCCCCCGTACTTGCGCTCGCCCTCGGCGGAGAACAGCGCCCAGGCCTTCGGGGAGTACTTCTCGCGGATCGCCGCGGCCTCCTCGTGCAGGCGAGGTTCGTCCTCGAGGAACTCCGCCAGGACCTGCTCGTCCAGCGTCCCGCCACGGGTCTTCTTCTTGGGGTACTCGGGAAGGCTGGTCATCAAGTCGTTCAGCTTGCGTTGCACGCTGTTGTTCGAACGGAAGTTGCGCCCGCGGTCCTGCGGTGCGTGGACCGGCAGTTGCTGGAGGAACGCCGCCAGGTCCTGCGCTGGTTTGTGGGTGGCCCGGTGCGCCTTCCGGTTGTTGGCGAACAGCAGAGAGCACGCCAGGACCAGTTCTTCGCGTGCCCAGTCCGGGGGCTGCTTGACCACAAGGTCGAACCCCAGACCTTCGAGCGTCTGCTTCACCAGTTCTTCGTCGGCGACGTCGTCAGGTGACAGAGGTGCGCGGCCTGGCAGGTGACCGTGTGCGGCCGCGGCGATCACCCGCGTTCCGTACCGACGACTTCCGTCGGCGATCAGGTAGCTGCGGAACCGGTCGAAGCCGTACCGGTCGCAGAACTTCTCCATCCCCAGCTGGTCGTGCTCCGCCAACGCCGTGCGCACCGCGTTCGCGGTGATGTCCCCAAGACCCACCTTGGAACGTTTTCAAGCAAATGCTCGGTAAACATCCGCCAAATGCAGCAATGAAGCCCGCTGGCTAGGGGGCGCGCAGCCCTTCGACGTAGATCGACAGGAAGCGGCGCCACTCGCCGGGGGAGTCCCTGATCACCTGGGCCATCGCCCTGGTCAGCGTCGCCATGTCGGTGATCGAGTAGTCGGGACGCAGTGCGCCGCCCGCGATCGCGCGCATGATCAGCACCTCGGCGTGGCCCGCGCCCCGGTGGCAGGCCGAGACGACCTCAGGGGCGTTGGGCAGGTCGCGGGCCAGGATGTCGTTGAGGCCGCGGTCTTCTGCCTGCAGGCCGTAGAGGTCTTCGAGGTAGGTGGTGAACGCGTGCCACGGGTCTTCGTCGGCCAGGGCCTTGTCGCCGATGACGTCCAGGGCGGCCAGGCGCTCGGGGAAGATCGCCGCGACCAGGTCGTCGCGGGTCGGGAAGTGCTTGTAGAGCGTGCCGATGCTTACTTCGGCGTGGCGGGCGATGTGTTCCATGGGGACGTCCAGGCCGCGTTCTGCGAACAGCTGGGTGGCTGCTGCCAGCAGTTTCTCCCTGTTGCGTGCCGCGTCCGCACGCAGGGGTTTCGACGCGGTGACCATGGGCGGATCCTACTCGGCGGTTAAGTCGAGGGTGGCCTCAAGTTTTGTGGTAGCGTCGGCGAGCGTAAGTCGAGGGGTGCCTCGAATTAGCGTTCGGAAGGACGGAAGTCATGTCTCCCACCGCAGTTGTGCTCGGGGCCGGTCCTGGGCTGGGCATGTCCGTGGCGCATCGGTTTGGGCGCGAGGGGTATGAGGTCGTGCTCATTTCTCGTCGTCGTGAGCGGCATGCCGGGTTTCTCGCTTCGCTCGAGGAGGCGGGGGTGAAGGCTCGGGCGTTCGCGGTGGACCTGTTCGATCGGGAGCAGGTTGCGTCCACATTGGACGAAGTGGGGCCGGTGGACGTGCTGTACTACGGGCCCGCCGCGATCAACATGGACGTGTTGCCGCCTGCGATCGCGGCTACCACGTCGGACGAGGTGCGGGCCGCGATGGACTCGGTTTACGCCGGGATCGACGTCACGCAGCAGGTGTTGCCAGGCCTGATCGAACGCGGGGGTGGCCTGCTGTTCGCGGGCGGGCTCAGTTCGGTGCAGCCGATGCCGGTGCTCGGTGCGCTGGCGTTGTCGTCGGCGGCCATTCGCAACTACGCGGTGACGCTCAACGCCGCGCTCGCCGAGAAGGATGTGTACGCGGGCACGCTCACGATCGGCGGGGTCATCGGGCGCAGCGACATCCATCGGCTGGTGGAGGCGAAGCCCGAGCAGTTCGGTGGGTTGGCGGACAAGACGTTGGATCCGGACGAGATCGCCGAGACCGCGTGGCAGATGTTCACGAAGCGGGACCGCGCTGAGGAGATCTTCTCCGTGCTCTAGATGTGATGTCCGGGGACGTTGTTCTGGACGTGATGGCCTGTCGTGAAGACAGGTGAAGGCCTCTGGAGGTGAAGTGGAGCTGTCTAGGAACCGCTTCACACACCGGAGGCCTTCGTGTCCCACCCTAACGCCACGCTGACTCCGCGGACACGGCTGCGGCTCGCGCGTCTGATCGTGGAACAGAACTGGCCCGCGGCCGCCGCGGCGAAGATGTTCATGGTCGCGGAGCGCACCGCCCGCAAGTGGGCCGCCCGTTACCGCGACGAGGGCCAGGCAGGGATGCTCGACCGCAGCTCACGACCACATCACAGCCCGAACCGGACATCCGAGCCGGTCGTGCGGCAGATCGTGGTCCTGCGCTGGCGGCACCGGCTTGGGCCGGTCCAGATCGCCGGCCGGCTGGGACTGGCCGCCTCGACCGTGCACGCCGTGCTGACCCGCTGCCGGATCAACCGCCTGTCCCGCATCGACCGCGTCACCGGCGAACCCCTGCGCCGCTACGAACACCCGCATCCAGGCTCGCTGATCCACGTCGACGTCACCAAGTTCGGCAACATCCCCGACGGCGGCGGCCACCGCTTCGTCGGCAGGCAACAAGGCGACCGCAACAAACGAGCCACGCCCGGACTGCCCAAAGGCAAGGACTACAAACCCTTGACCGGCAAAGCCTTCCTGCACACCGTCGTCGACGACCACTCCCGCGTCGCCTACGCCGAGATCCACGCCGACGAACGCGGCGACACCGCGACCGCCGTCCTGCGCCGAGCCGTGGCCTGGTTCCGCGAACACGGAGTCGTCGTCGAACGAGTCCTGTCCGACAACGGCTCCGCCTACCGCTCCTTTGCCTGGCGCGACGCCTGCACCGAGCTCGGCATCACCCCGAAACGCACACGTCCCTATCGGCCACAGACCAACGGCAAAGTCGAACGCTTCCACCGCACCCTGGCCGACGGCTGGGCCTACGCACGCCACTACCAGTCAGAAACCGAACGACGAGCCGCCCTGCCCGACTGGATCCACTTCTACAATCACCACCGAGCTCACTCCGCCCTCGCAGGCCAGCCGCCCATCACCAGGCTGACCAACCTCCCCGGACATCACATCTAGAGGTACGAGCCGGGGGTGTGGCCCAGCGAGCGGCGGAACACGTCGATGAACGCGCTGGCGCTGGCGAAACCGCAGCGCAGGGCCACCGAGGTGACGGGCTGGCCCTCGGCGAGCAGGCGCAGGGCGTGGTAGAGGCGCAGTTGCGTGCGCCACTGGGGGAACGTCATGCCCATCTCGTCGCGGAACAGTCTCGTCAACGTCCTGCCGCTCGCGCCCGCCTCGCGGCCGAGCGCTTCGAGGCCGCGGTTGTCCGAGGGGTCGGTCTCGAGTGCTGTGCACACGGTCGCGAGTCTCGGGTCGCGGGCGGCAGGGACGCGAACGGGTTGTTCGGCCGCGGTGACCAGTTGGTCGAGGAGCACCGAACGCATTCGTTTGCCCGCAGGGGTTTCTCGGTCGGTGAGCTCTGTATAGGAGATGAGGAGTTCACGTAGTAGAGGCGAGACCGCTAACGCTGTGGGTTCGTTGAGCCTCAACGGGTTTTGCGTCAGTCCGAGGAAGTGCAGGCGTGTGACGCCGTACGCGCGATGGGAGTGCACGGCGCCTGCGGGGATCCACAACGCACGGTGCGTGGGCGCGATCCAGCGTGATGTCGCCGTGTGCACGGCCACGACGCCACGGCTGGCGTAGACGATCTGGTGCTCGTCGTGCCAATGCGCGGTGACGCCACTGGTGGCCGCCAGGTCGCGGCTCGTGGTCGGCGCCGCCGGCATGTGGCGAGAATTCGACATACATCGGCAGATTATCGGAATCGGGAACGCCGTGGCGGGGCCACGATCAGTGCGTGAACAACTCTCGCTGGCGGATGTCGGTCCTCGTCGCCGGTCACGCGGTGGACGACCTGTACCAGGGCGCCGTCCCCGCCGTCGTGCCGTTCCTCGTGCTCGAACGCGGCTACAGCTACCTCGCGGCGGCCGGCATCACGGTCGCCGCGACGCTGTTGTCGTCGGTGGTGCAGCCACTGTTCGGGGTGCTGACCGACCGGCGCCCGATGCCGTGGCTGGTGCCGCTCGGCATGATCCTCGCCGGGGTGGGCGTCGGGCTGTCCGGGCTGAGCGACTCGTACGTGCTGACGTGGCTCGCGATCGCGCTGTCCGGCCTCGGCGTCGCCGCCTACCACCCGGAGGCGGCCCGGCTCGCGCGCCGCGTCGCGCAGGACAGCCACGTCGGCATGAGCTGGTTCGCGGTCGGCGGCAACGTCGGGTTCGCGCTCGGGCCCGTGCTGGTGACGCCGGTGCTGGCGTTCGGAGGGCTGGCGTGGAGTCCGGTGCTGGCCGTTCCCGCGCTGATCGGAGGCGCGGCGACGTTCGCCGCTCTGCGCGGCGTGCAGGGTGCGTCGTCGTTGGCGGCGGTGAGTTCCGGTCGGGACGACTGGGGGCAGTTCAGCAGGCTCACCGTGATCATCGTGGCGCGCTCGATGGTGACGTTCGGGCTCGGCACGTTCCTGGCGATCTGGGCGACTCAGCGGGTCGGCGGTGGTCCGGCGGCCGGAGCGGCGGCGTTGGTGGTGCTGTTCGGGGTTGGTGCCGCGAGCACGTTGCTGGGTGGTGTGCTGGCCGGCCGATGGGGACGTGTCCGGGTACTGCAGGCTTCGTACGCGTTGGCGGTGCCTGCAGTCGCGGGCGTCGCACTAGTGCCAGGCCCCGCCGTGTACCTGATGGTGGCGCTCACGGCCGTGGCGCTCTACGTGCCGTTCTCGCTGCACGTCACTCTTGGCCAGGACTACCTGCCGAACCGCATGGGCACGGCCAGCGGGGTCACGCTCGGTCTCGCGGTGAGCATCGGCGGCCTCGGCTCGCCGGTCGTCGGCGCCATTGCCGGTGCCTCCGACCTGCAGTGGGGCCTGCTGTCACTGGTGTTGCTGCCGATCATCGCGGCGGCAGCGGCGCGCGGCCTGCGCTCACCGAGTTCGATGCGGGCTTGAGCGCCGGTGGCTACGGTTGACGGCGTGCGAGTGGCGACGTGGAACGTGAACTCAGTCAAGCAGCGCGTGCCGAGGCTCCTGCCGTGGCTCGACCAGCGGCAGCCCGCCGTCGTGTGCCTGCAGGAGACCAAGCTGGCCGACGACGCCTTCACCGCGCTGCTCGGTGACGCCCTGAAGGAACGCGGCTATGAGGTCGCGCTCTTCGGCGAGACCCAGTGGAACGGCGTGGCCCTGCTGTCCAAGGTGGGCCTGGAAGACGTCGCGGTCGGCGTGGCCGGTGCGCCCGGCTTCCCCCACGTCGAGGCACGCGCCGTAGCGGCCACCTGCGGCGGTGTACGCGTCCACTCGCTGTACGTGCCGAACGGCCGTGAGCCCGAATCGGACCACTACAAGTACAAGCTCGAATGGCTCGCCGCCCTCCGCGACGTCCTGGAGGCCGGCCCCGCCGACGCGCTGGTGTGCGGCGACATCAACATCGCCCCCGCCGACGCCGACCTGTTCGACCCCGAGGCCTACATCGGCCAGACCCACGTCACCGAACCCGAACGCGCCGCATTGCAGGCCATCGAGGCGTTGGGGTTCCACGACGTGGTGCGCGAGCGTTGGCCCAACGACCGCATCTTCAGCTACTGGGACTACCGCGCCGGCATGTTCCACCGCGACCTCGGCATGCGGATCGACCTGATCCTCGCCTCCGACTCGGTGGCGCCGCGGGCGAAGGCGGCGTGGATCGACCGGCACGCGCGCAAGGGCACCGGGCCTAGTGATCACGCGCCGGTGATCGTGGATCTGGACGAGGCGCCGGACGGGGACATCGGGCCCGTGGTGCCGCCACCGTCGTCGCCGGGGTCGAAGAAGAAGGTCAAGCTGCCGCAGGCGAAATGAGCCGGGTGGACTGACTCGGGCGGAGGCGGCTCGGGCGAGGTCGTTCAGGCGGCCTGCAGCGTCACGGTGAAGGCCGCGCCGCCCTCCGCCGCCGGCCCCGCCACGATCGTCCCGCCCATCCGCGTCACCAGCCCGTGCACCAGCGCGAGCCCCACCCCGGTCCCCACCGGCCGCGTCTCCTGGTACCGCGCGTGCAGCACCCCGCGGTCGAACGCCACCGCGTAGTCGTCAGCAGCCAACCCGGGCCCGCCGTCTCGCACCTCCAACACGGAGGACAACGACAACACCACCGGCAGACCGGCGGGTGTGACGCGCAGAGCGTTCTCCAGCAGGCCGTCGATCACCTGACGCAGACGGCGTGCATCAGCCAGAACGACCGGAGACGACGACACCTCAAGAGAGAACTGCACACCGCGCGCATTGCAGCGGGCGTGCCAGACCTCGGCGGCTGAGCGCACGACGGGTTCCAGAGACACGGCGGCCATGTCCAGGCTGAAGTCGTCGGCGCCCAGGCGGGCCAGGTCCAGCAGATCGGTGACCAGGCGGTCCAGGTGGCGGGCCTCGTCCAGGATCACGGTGCCGACGGGGGCTACCTGGGTGCCGGTGACGACGCCGTCGGCCAGGGACTCGGCGAAGCCCGTGACGGCGGTCAGAGGCGTGCGGAGTTCGTGGGAGACGGAGAGCAGGAAGTCGCGTTGGCGGGATTCGCTGCGGTGCAGGGCGTCGGCCAGCGAGTTCATCGCGTGGCCCACCTCGGCCAGTTCGTGGGTGCCGACCGGCGGGACGCGGAGGTCTCGGCGGCCACCGGACATGGCGTGGGCGACGGAAGCGACTCGGCGCAGCGGGCGGGCCAGAAAGGTGCCCAGGGCCAGGCCCGCCAACGCCGCGACGGCCAACCCCACGGTCAGCGCCAGGAGGATGTTGCGGATCAGTTTGCGGTAGGTGCCGCTGGTTTCGGTCTGCTGGACCAGGGCGAAGCCGCCCGCCCCCGACGGACGGGCTTCCACGTTCAGACGGCCGCTCACCCCGGACACAGCAGTACCGGACAGGACTCGGTGGTAGTCGATCGAACGGACCGCTCGCACGGCCGCGCGGTCGGGGCCGTTCACGTCGCCCTCGGCGGTGATCCGGACGATCGCGATGTCCTGGCCCTCCAGGATCTGTTCGACGCGGTTGTTGGAGATCTGGCCTGCGACCACGTCGGCCTGGGCGCGCAGGAACTCCTGGCTCACCTGTTGCGAGGTGGTGGTGACCTGGCGGATCGAGACGTAGCCTGCCACGGACACCGCCACGAACGCCACTCCCAGGCACAGCAACGCGATTCTGCCCGCGAGGTTCATGAGGCGTCCGCCGAGTAGCCGACGCCGCGCACTGTCCGAATTGGACTCAGCGCGCCGAACTTCGCGCGCAGTTGGGCTATGTGGACGTCGACGGTGCGTGTGCCGGCGACGGAGGAGTAGCCCCACACGGCGGAGAGGAGTTGCTCACGCGAGAACACCTGACGTGGGTTCTTCATCAGGTATGAAAGCAATCCGAACTCCGTTGACGTCAGGGACACCTCTGCGGAACCCGCGAACGCGCGCCGTTCACCCACGTCGAGTCGTACGGCACCGACTTGCAGTACGTCGGACACGACGCCGGACGAACGACGCAGCACCGTGCGCACACGGAGCGCCAACTCGCGTGGGCTGAAAGGTTTGGTGATGTAGTCGTCGGCGCCCAGCTCCAGGCCGAGCAGACGGTCCACCTCGTCGTCGCGCGCGGTCACGAACAGGACCGGAGTCCAGTCGCCCGAAGCGCGCATCGCCCGGCACACCTCGATGCCGTTCATCACGGGCAGGCCGACGTCCAGGACGACGGCCACCGGGGAGAGGGTGCGGACCGCGGCCAGTGCCGCGTCCCCCGAAGACTCCAGGTGCACGCCGAAGCCGTCGCGTCGCAGGTAGAGCGACACGAGCTCGGCGATCGCCGGTTCGTCCTCCACGACGAGCACCAGGCCACGTTCCACGCGTTCACCCCGGCTGGTTGAGGTCCGACTCGATGCTGTTCAGCGTTGATTCCACATCATCGAGGTCCGTCGGCGCCTCTTCGCCCCGGCACGCCGTCAGGGCGAACAGCAGGACGACCGCGGCGAGCCACCTCACTTCGACCCGCAGTGCTCGGTCTTGAACTTGCCGACGCGCTCGGCGGACTTCGCCAGCTTCGCGAGCTGCGCGTCCCGCAGCTTCAGGCGGGCGTCCAGCACGTCGGCGCGCGCGGTGTTGCCGTTCTTGCGGGCGTCGGCGGCCTTCTGCTCGATCCACTTCTTCGAGCCGAGGGTCTCGGCCGTGCCGTTGATCCGGTCGGTCAGAGCCTTGACCTTGGCTTCCACCCGCGGCACGCGCTGCGAGCAGATCTTCTCCACCTTCTCGGGGCTGATCGTGATCGGCTCCTGTGCCGACGCGGTGCCCGCGCCCAGCATCAGCATGCCCGCCACCAGCCCACCGATTCGCGAAATGTTCATGGC
Organism: Lentzea sp. JNUCC 0626; assembly: GCF_043632865.1. Lineage (NCBI taxonomy): Bacteria > Bacillati > Actinomycetota > Actinomycetes > Pseudonocardiales > Pseudonocardiaceae > Lentzea > Lentzea sp. JNUCC 0626. The sequence goes on along the minus strand of NZ_CP171635.1, from coordinate 5,311,429 downwards.
ACGGAACGATGACGGCTCACGGTCAGAGCACGGTCCGCCGAATGTTCGGGTTCTGCAAAGATCACGCCTGATAGGTGTAGACGGCCTCGGACACGGGGATCGGCGGCCGTCGGCTGTCCTCCGGCACGTCGAGCAACGCCCAGATGATGTGCCGGCCACCTCCGGCAGGCGTCTCGCCCATCGTGAAGTTGCAGACGGCGATGGACGCGACGTTGTGCCTCATGATGTGCCACTGCCTGAGGTCGAACCGTGCGGTCGTGCGCACCGCAACGGACATCTGGTTGCCACGCATGCGCAACAGCAGCGCGAGGGAGTTGTCTTCTTCGACGTGCGACACGAGCTCGACGGCCACCTGCGGCGCGACGTCGAGCAACGACTGGACGCCCCACCGCTCGCAGGCGCGTTCGGTGATCCGCTCGGCCACGTGCGGCAGGCAGCGGCACGTCGGCAACGGCGCGTCCACCCGGTCCTCGTGCTTGTGACGCACCACGGCCCCCACCGCCGCTGCCGTCGTCGGGAACATCGGGATGTGCCGGGGCAGGCCGCGCGACTCCAGCGTGGACCGCAACCCGTGGTCGCTGACCACGATGCTGAGCGAAATGCCCGGCCAGCGCGCCGCCGACAGCCACACGACGTCGAACAGCACGAGCAGCGCGGGGGACTCGGCGACGAGCTCGTCCAGCTCCACGACGACGCCGACGAGCTCCTTCGTGGCGTGGTTGAGCAGCACGTCCTGCGCGCGCATGTACGTCGTCCAGTCGAGCCGCCCGCTGAACCGCACGACGAGCACGCCGTTCTGCTCCCGGACGTCGACCTCGAGGCTGTTGATGGCCATGACCCCTCCCTCGGGCACGCGTCCCCAAGCTTTCAAGACTGTCGATGTGACCGCATGCGCCCTAGGGGGTAACTACCCGTGTTTCGGCGTTGGTACCTCCGGGGGACCGCGTTGCAGCGAGAGATCGAGCCGACCTAGGGTGCCGCTGTGGGAGGTTCGCTTCACCCTGGTCGGAAAGGCAATTTGCCTGCTGACACAACTACTTTCGTCGGCCGCAAGCAAGACGTCGCCGAGGTGCGCAGGCTGCTGTCCGAGTCGCGCCTTGTCACTCTTACGGGTGTTGGTGGGGTCGGCAAGACGCGGCTGGCGTTGCGCGCGGCCGCCGAGACGCACCGGGCGTTCCGCGACGGGGTGTGGTTCGTCGACCTGGGCGGAGTCCTCGATCCGGCCCTCGTCGTGCACACGGTCCTCGAACAGCTGGGCGTGCACGACGACACGGTCCGCATGCACCGCACCGTCCTGGTGGAACACCTGCGCGACCGCCAGTTGCTGATGGTCCTCGACAACTGCGAGCACGTCATCGGATCGACCGCCGATCTGGTGGACGCCCTGCTGCGCGGTGTACCCGGCCTCCGAGTTCTTGTTACGAGCCGAGAACGGCTGGGTGTCGACGGCGAACATTTGTGGCAGGTCCTGCCATTGCCGGTCGATCCGGCGCTGGCCCTGTTCGCCGAACGGGCCGCCGCCGTCGAACCGGGATTCGTCCTCGACGCGGGCAACCACGAACAGGTCAGCCAGATCTGCGCGCTGCTCGGCGGCATCCCGCTGGCGATCGAACTGGCCGCCGTGCGGCTGCGCGTGTTGAGCCTTGACCACTTGTTGTCCAGATTGGACAACACTTTCCGGGTCCTCGTGGACGGCAAGCGCGGCGGCGACCCGCGGCACCAGACGCTGCACGCCGCCGTCGACTGGAGCTTCCACCTCTGCACCCGCGACGAGCAGATCCTGTGGGCGCGGGCGTCGGTGTTCTCCGGCACGTTCGACCTGGAGGCCGCCGAACGGGTCTGCGCGGGCGAGAGCGTCCCGGCCGAGGAGATCCTGCGGTCGTTGATGGGCCTGGTCGACAAGTCGGTCGTGGTGTCCGAGCAGCACCCGTCCGGCACCCGTTTCCGGCTGCTCGAACCGCTGCGCCAGTACGGCCTGGAGAAGCTCCGCGCCGCCGGTCGCGAACAGGTGATGCGGGAACGGCACCGGGATCACTTCATCGACTGGGCGGAGCGCCGCGAGGCCGAGTGGTTCGGCCCGGCCCAGGCGCAGATCTTCGGCCGCACCCGCCTCGAACACGCGAACCTGCGGTCGGCGCTGGACTTCTGCTTCGACACCGACGGCGACCACTGCGTGCACCTCGCGAGCACGCTGTGGTTCTACTGGGCGGGCTGCGGCATGCTCGGCGAGGGCCGGCACTGGCTCGACCGGGCCGTGGCCGGGGCGAAACCCGGTCCGCGGCGGGCCAAGGCGCTGTGGGTCAACGGCTACGTGTCGACGTTGCAGGGCGACCTGCCCGCGTCGGTGCGGATGCTCGACGAGTGCCGCGAGTACGCCGTCAACGCCGGTGACGGCACCGCGCTCGCCTACGCGACCCACCGCATCGCCTGCACGCACCTCGTCGGCGACGACCTCGACCTCGCCGACAGCGGGTTCGCCGAGGCCATGCGCCTGTACCGGGGCCAGGGCACGGTCAACAGCCACACCATGCTCGCCGGCATCGAACTCGCGATCTCGGCGACGTTCCGGCGTGACTTCGCCTCCGCCGAACGCCTGTGCGTCGAGGCCAAGGCCGTCGGCGAGGAACACGGCGAACTGTGGGCGCAGGCGTACGCGATCTGGGTGCTGGCGTTGTGCGCGTGGGTCAGCGGCGACCTCGCCCGCGCCGACCAGCTCGGCCGCGAGTGCCTGCGGATCAAGCGCTCGTTCCACGACCTGCTGGGCATCGTGCTGGCGGTCGAGCTGCTCGCCTGGATCGCGGCCTCGCAGCGCAACGCGGTGCGCGCGGCGACGTTGCTGGGCGCCACCAACGAGATCTGGCAGTCGGTCGGCTACCCCATGTTCGGGTCGCAGTACTTCGGCGCACCGCACGGCGAGTGCGAGTCGGCGACCGTGTCCGCGCTCGGCGAGGAGGTGTTCCGCGCCGTGTTCCGCAAGGGCATGGACCTCGAACTGGAGGACGCCATCGCGTTCGCCATCGGGGAGGAAGAGGCCGCCGCACCGGAACCGGCCGCACCGCTCGCGCCGCTGACCCGGCGGGAGCAGCAGGTGGCCGACCTGATCGCCGGGGGCATGTCGAACAAGGAGATCGCGGCCCGGCTGGTGATCGCGCGCCGGACCGCGGAGGGACACGTGGAGCGGATCCTGCAGAAGCTCGGGTTCAGCTCACGGGCGCAGATCGCGACCTGGGTGACCGAACGCCGAACCTGAGCGGCCGCCGAACCTAGTCCACGCACGGAATCCCGTCGCCCGGCGGCGGGGGAGGCGGCGCGGAGGCCAGTTCGGTCACCTTCGCCCGCACCTTGTCCCGGTCGACCTTGTTCACGTCGAGGCCGCCGAGGTGCGCGCCGCCCTCGATCGGCAGGGTGTCGAACCGCACCTCCGTCGGGATGTTCCTGGCGAACTCCACCAGGTCGAACCGCTCGTCCAGCACGACGTCCTGCTTCGCCATGTCGATCATCGCCTGCACCACGCCGACGTCCGCGCCCTTCACCCGCTTCGTGACCGCGGACAGGAACGCCTGCTGCCGCCGGGTGCGGCCCAGGTCCCCGTCGGGCAGCCCGTGCCGCTGCCGCACGAACGACAACGCCTGGCCCGCGTCGAGGTGCTGCGGCCCGGCCGGGAAGTCCGCGCCGGACAACGGGTCCTTCGTCGCGCGCTTCAAACACACGTCCACGCCGCCGAGTCCTTCGGCGATGTGGAAGAAGCCGATCAGCGAGATCTCCACGAGGTGGTCGACCGGCTGGTTGAGGAACGTCGACACCGTGCGCACCTGGGCGCGGCGCCCGGCCTCGCGCCCGGCGCGTTCGAGCTCGCGCTTGTCGTGCGTGCCGGCGGCGCGCAGCCGGTCCTCCTCGGCGATCTTGGCCCGCCCGTACGCCTCCTTGATCTTGCCCTCGCCGCCCGACTCCAGCGCCACGAGGTTGTCGCGCGGCACCGACATCGCCACTGCCGGACCGGAAACGGGGATGTGCAACAGGATCAGAGTGTTCGCGTTGTACCCGCCGCGGTCGCTCTCGCCCGCCTGCATGCGGCGCAGCACGTCGTCGGGCAGCGGTTCGCCGTGCAGGTCCAGGCGGGTGGTCAAACCCATGATCAGGATGTTGCGGCCGGACTCGGACCGCGGTGCGTCGTCGGCGATCGCGTACGACCGTTCGACGCCCGTGGAGATGGTGGACACAGTGGACCAGGCGAACGCCGAGGCGGCCAGCACGACCACGCTCAGCGCCGCCCAGGCGATGCGCGTGAGGACGAGAAAGACGGTGCGGTGATAGCCGCCACGTGATTGCATGAACAAGACACCCCCTGAACTATTCTAGGTGGTCATGGGGGTTCAACTGCCCAGTCTGGCCGCGCTCGCGGTGCTGGCGGTGTTCACGCAGACGGGGGTCTGGGTGGACGGGGGAGAGTTCGGCTGGGTCTTCGGCGTGTGGCTCGTGGGCGGCACGCTCGTGGCCTCGGCGTTGGTGAGACGGGTGGGTCTCTGGACGGTGGCACCGGCGCCACCACTCGTGTTCGGTGCCGTCGCGGTGGGCAACGCGGCGTGGGACCGGCAGACCAAGAGGCTCGCGCCGTGGGGGAGCAGCAAGGAGTTCGCGGCTGACGCGGTCCCGTGGCTGGTGAACGGGTTCCCGTGGATGGCGGCGGCGGTCGGCGTGGCCCTGGTGGTCGCGCTCGTCCGACTTTTCACTGGGGGGAAGCGGAAATGCAGGTCTTCGTCGATCGAAGTGGCGGTAGACGGGTAGCGGCGAGACTGGTCAGCTGGACCGTCGCGAGTGGACTGATCGTGTTCGCCGCCGTGGTGGGCGGCACGTTGCTGGGAGCCTGGTGACGCGCACGCCGCGGCTGCACTGGATCTCCATCCTGGTCGGGTTGCTCGTGCTGATGGGCGTGGTGTCGTTCCACGCCTACGCGGCGCTGCGGCCGGAAGCCGTTCCGCACGAGGGCGAACGGCGCGAGCTGCCCGCGGGCACGCTCGCGCTCGCGTTCCACGGCGGTCCCGACCCGAAGTGGACGCCGCGCACCCTGGACCGCCTGCGGGAGGCGGGGATCAAGGCCACCTTCTACGTCACCGGCGCCCAGGTCACGCGTCATCCCGACGTCACACGCCGGGTCGTCGCGGAGGGGCACCGGATCGGCCTCGACGGGTTCCGGACCGAGGGCGACCTCGGCGACCCGCTGAACCTCGCCCTCGCGCAGGCGGCCCTCGCCGACGCGCTGGGCGTCCACACCGCGCTGGTCGGTGCGCCACGGGAGGTCGACAGCGGCGACCGCGAGTACCAGGACATCGGCACGTTGGTGCGGATGTCGTTGCAGGACGGGAAAGGCGTCGTCCGGCTGCACGACGACGGCAGCCTCGGCGGTGACATCGCGCGCGAACTCGCGAAGCAGCCCGGCTACCGGTTCGTGCTCGTCAGCGACGAGGTGCCGGAGCAGGCGTCCGCGCGCGAACGGTTCACCGGCGCCGTCACGGCGTGGTCGCAGCGCAACGGCGGTGTGGTGCTCGTGTTGTTCGGCACGGCCATCGGAATCGCCGCCCTGCTGGGGCTTCTGCGCACCTTGATGCAGTTGGGTCTCGCGCACACCGACCGCAGAATCCGCAGGGAGCAGGAGCCGCCGCCGTGGGTCGCACCACCGGTCTCGGTGGTCGTCCCGGCGTACAACGAGGCGCTGAACATCGCCGCCACGGTCAGGTCCATCGCCGCGAACAATCACCTCGCCGACGTCGAGGTGATCGTCGTCGACGACGGTTCCAGCGACGGCACCGGGGACATCACCGAGGAACTGGACCTGCCCGGCGTCACCGTGCTGCGACAGGAGAACCAGGGCAAGCCCGCAGCCCTGAACGCGGGCATCCGCGCGGCGCGACACGACGTGCTGGTGCTCGTCGACGGCGACACGATCTTCGAACCGGAGACCGTCGGCCAGCTCGTGCAACCGTTCGCGGACAACGAGGTCGGCGCGGTCTCCGGCAACGCCAAGGTCGGCAACCGGCAGGGGATCCTCGGGCGCTGGCAGCACCTGGAGTACTGCGCGGGATCCAACCTGGACCGGCAGATCCTGCACGCGCTGCGGTGCATCCCGACGGTGCCGGGCGCGGTCGGGGCGTTCCGCCGGGCCGCGCTCACCGACGTCGGCGGCGTCAGCGATGACACGCTCGCCGAGGACACCGACCTGACGATGGCCGTCACGCGCGCGGGCTGGCGGGTGGCGTACCGGCCGGAGGCCAAGGCGTGGACGGAGGCGCCGGTCAGCGTGCGCGGACTGTTCCGCCAGCGGTACCGGTGGTCGTACGGCACCTTCCAGGCCATGTGGAAGCACCGCGGCGCGTTGAAGGAGAAGGGCCCGATGGGACGGTTCGGGCTCCTCTACCTGTTGGCGTTCCACCTGCTGCTGCCGCTGCTCGCACCGGTGATGGACCTCCTTGTGCTGTACGGGTTCCTGGTCGCGGACGCACCACTCGGACTCATCGTGTGGGCGGTGTTCCTGCTGATCCAGACGGCGAGTGCCGGGTACGCGCTGCGGCTCGACGGCGAGTCGTTGAAGCCGTTGTGGGCGTATCCGCTGCAACAGGTCGTGTACCGGCAGCTCATGTACGTCGTGGTGATCCAGTCGCTGATCACGGCGTTGCACGGCACGCAGCTGCGGTGGATGTCGGTGCAGCGGACAGGCAAGCTCGCAGACGCGCCCGGTACGGTGCCCGTCACCTGATCGACGGGAGAACCGGGTGGGTCGTACGCCGCTGGACGCGCCGGAGCGTCTGCAGGAGGTCTTCGCCGCCGTCCTCGACGTGCTGGCCGAGGTCGGTTACGCGAGGTTCAACATGGACCTCGTGGCCGGCCGGGCCCGCGCGAGCAAGGCGAGCCTCTACCAGCGCTGGCCGTCCAAGGCGCGGCTCATCACCGACGCGCTGAGGGCGAACCTGCCGCAGTTGCCGCAGCCCGACGAGGGCGCGTTCGCCGAGGACGTCCGGCAGATCATCCGGGCGTGGCGCGAGCCGCCGTTCGACACCGCCGGGATCTTCCTGGGGTTGCTGGAGGGCAGCCGCCAGGACGCCGACCTGGCGAGCCTGCGCGAGAAGCACGTCGACCGCGCGTACACCGAGCACCTGCGGGTCGCCGTCGACCGGGCCAAGGCACGGGGTGAGCTGCCGGTGTCGTTGGACACCGAGGTGCTCATCACCGCGCTGATCTCGACTTTCGTGCTGCGTTCGGAGGAGCCCGGGGTCGTCGAGGGCATCGTCGACGGCCTGTTGAGACCGCTCCTCAGTACATTTCGGACCAAATAACTCGCCAGGGCGTAGTCGTTGCGCTACGTTCGGTCATGGATTCAAAAGAACAGTTCTGTTCTGTTGAGGGGGATTTCCCGTGACCGAAGCCGCTGTCTGCCCCGTCCCGCACGAGAACCGCGTCCACCCGCTGGGCGCGCCCGCGGGCTTCCAGGAGGCCATCAGCGACGGCCCGGTGAAGATGTTGTGGCCCAACGGCGTCGAGGCCTGGGTCATCAGCAGCTACGCCGGTGTGCGCAAGGTGCTGTCCGATCCTCGGTTCAGCGCGAACAAGGACGGCCAGCCGGAGATGCGCACCGAGGGCGAGCAGGTCCTCGGCCTGCCGGAGCCCGGCAACATGAACGTGATGGACGGCGACGCGCACCTGCGCCTGCGCCGGCCGCTCGCCAGGGCGTTCATGGTCAAGCGCCTCAACGAGATGCGCCCGCGCATCCAGGAGATCGTCGACCAGCACCTCGACGCGATGGAACGTGCCGGAGCGCCCGCCGACCTGGTGTCGTCGGTCTGCCTGCCGGTGCCGTCGCTGGTGATCGCCGAACTGCTCGGCGTGCCGCCGGAGCACCAGGCGTTGTTCCAGGCCACGGCCAAGGAGATGTTCGGCAAGAACGGCTCGCGCGCCGAGTACGACGCGAAGGCCGAGGAACTGGGCGGCGTGCTGCTCGCGGTCGTGGAGGAGAAGAAGGCGTCGGGCACCACCGACGACCTGATCGGCCTCATGGTCAACGACACCGACTTCCAGATGGACGAGCTGCTGTTCCTCGCCATCGGCCTGCTCGCGGCGGGGCACGAGACGACGTCGAACTTCTTCGGCCTGTTCACGCTCACGCTGTTCGAGAAGCCGGACCAGCTGGCGATCCTGAAGCGCGACCCCGGTCGTGCCGACGTCATCGTCGAGGAGTTGATGCGTTACACCGTCGGCAGGCTTGGCGACCCCGGCCTCGCGCGCAGGGCCACCGAGGACGTCGAGGTCGACGGCGTGACGATCCGGGCGGGCGAGTGGGCCGCGGTGACGTTCCAGGCCAACCTGGACGACGCGCTGTGCCCGCACGCCGGCGAGCTCGACCTGGAGCGCAAGGCGGTGTCGCACCTCGGGTTCGGGTACGGGCCGCACCAGTGCCTCGGCGCGAACCTGGCCCGCGCGGAGTTGCAGATCCTGCTGCGCACGCTGTTCACCCGGTTCCCGGACATCCGGCCCGCCGTCGCGCTGGACGAGATGGACTTCCGCGAGGACATGATCACCTACGGCGCGGCGACCATTCCGGTGGTCTGGTGATGACGGTCCGGATAGACCAGGCGAAGTGCATCGGTTCGGGGCAGTGCGTGCTGGCCGCACCGGACGTGTTCGATCAGTCGGATGACGACGGGCTCGGCCTCGTGCTGATCTCCGAGCCGTCCGCCGACCTGCTGCCGGGGGTTCGTGACGCGGTGGACAGGTGCCCGGCCCAGGTGGTCACCCTGGAAGAGTGAATTCAGCGGCCGATCCGGTGCGATGTCGTCACGGGAAATTGATTCAGATCGACATGGTTGACACCTCGATGGCCCCTTTCCGATCACCATGACCGTCCGAAATGGTAGGCGCGACCACCACGGCGTTGTGGTGGTCGCGCCGACATGTCCCGGGAAGGTCGAAAGACCCTTCCCGACCAGGCCGGACAGCGGGATGGTGACGCGGCGCGGTGAGTACCGGCGGTGTGTAACGGGTATCCGCACAACGGGTGACCGGCGCACGTCAGGAGGGCCCAGCTATGTTCGACGGCGAAGCATTTCCCGCTCGCGTGGACAAAACCGATGTGCGGCACGTGGAAACGCTCACCGGTGCGCTCAGAGCGTTGGACCACGAATACGGCGGCGGCTCCTGCCGTGACGCCTGCGTCGCAGTGCTGAACTGGGCGAACCCGCTGCTCGACACCGGCTCGTCCGGCAAGGTGCTGCACCGGCTCCAGGTGGCCATCGCGGACCTGCACAACCTGGCGGGCTGGTCGTCGTTCGACATGGGGCTGCTGGAGTCCGCGCACCTGCACTTCGGCCGTGCGATGGGACTCGCGCGCGCGTCGGGCAACAGCGCGTTGGAAGCGAACATCCACTACCGGATGGGCCGCGTGCACCTGCACTACGAACTGGCCGAGGACGCGCTGGCGTCGTTCCAACGAGGACTGCCGATCGCGCAGGCCAGCGGGTCCACTCTGGCCGTGTCCATCCTGCACGCCAACGAGGCGTGGGCGTTCGCGAAGATGGGCGCGGAAAGGCAGGCGCTGCGCCAGTTCGCGCGCGCCGAGGACGAGTTCGGACGGTCGGTGGCCGAGGACGCGCCGCCGTGGGCGAGGTTCTTCGACCTCGCGGACCTGGTGTCGATCGGCGGCATGGTGCACACCGAACTCGCGCGCACCTGCGACGTGAAGTACGCGCGGTCCGCGATTCCGCTGCTCACCAGGGCGATCTCGTCCGGCGGTGAGGACGCGTCGCGCAGCCAGTCGTTCCGGCTCGCCGCACTCGCGGTCAACTACCTGGTGCAGAACGAGGCCGAACAGGCGCGTGACGTCGGGGAACAGGCCATCGCGGTGTCCGGCCCCATCCGTTCCGCCCGCACCCGTGACCGCATGCGCCCCCTGCGGCAGGAAGCGGAACGCCTGCGGGGCAACGAGGCCGCGGACGACCTCGCTGTGCGACTGGGGAAGTTCATGACGACTTCGCAGGGTGCTGCCTGAAAGGCGCCGCCGGGGCACGGGGAGAGGTTTGGGCTGTCCGGCCCCGGCGGCACCGCCTGGGTGGAGCGACGTCCAGCTGGGGGCCAGGACGCCGCTCCGCTCGGGTGATGCGTCAGCGACCCGCCTGGGGTGATGGGCCGCTGACCCTTCCTCTGCTGTGAGCATTCCGACGGCCGCTGACATTTCGCTGACACCTGGGGTTACCGGCTGGTTAGGATCGGTCACATGCAGCGCCGGTGGGGGTTCAAGGTTCTCGGATCGTTGCAGGTCATCGACTCAGGACGGGTCGTGGAGCTGCGTTCTGCCAAGCAACGCGTGCTGCTCGCGGCGTTGCTGATGAAGGCGAACGCGCCGGTGTCGTCGTACGAGCTGATGGAACACCTCTGGGGCGACGAGCCTTCAGGTGCGGCGCGCGCGACCTTGCAGACATACGTCATGCGGTTGAGACAGTCGCTGGACGACCTGGCGGACCGCAAGCTCGTCCGCACGTGGCCGACCGGCTACTCGATCCACGTCGAGGACGACCAGCTCGACCTGTTGACGTTCCAGCGGTTGCGGGCCGAAGCCCGGCGCGCGCCGGACCTGGAGACCGAGGCGGGGCTGCTCGGCGAGGCGGCCGCGTTGTGGCGCGGACCGGCCCTGGACCAGGTGTCGTCGCTGCGCATGGAGCAGACCGACGTGCAGCGCCTCAACGAACAGCGCTGGGAGGTGCTGGAACGGCGCAACGACGCCGAACTCCAGCTCGGCCGGCACGACCAGATCGTCGACGAACTGCGGTCGCTGGTCGGGGAACACCCGCTGCGCGAACGCTTCTGGTACCAGCTGATGCTCGCCCTGCACCGCACCGGCCAGCAGGCGCAGGCCCTGGACGTGTTCCGGCGCGCGAGCGACGTGCTCGCCGACGAACTCGGCATCGACCCGAACGCGGAACTGCGCGCGCTGCACATGGAGGTGCTGGCGGGGTCGTCCGCGCCGGTCGCCGCCACGGGCACGGGACCGTCGTGGCTGCCGCCCGCCGTCGGTGACTTCTCGGGTCGTTCGGCGGAGGTCGTGCGGCTCACGGCCGGGTTGCGGGCCGGGGGCACGTGGACGATCACCGGACCTGGTGGCGTCGGCAAGACTTCGCTGGCGGTGCACTGCGCCCACGTCGTGCGCGACGCGTTCCCGGACGGCCAGCTGTACCTGAACCTGCGCGGCGGTGAGCAGAAGCCCGTCGAACCCGCCGCGGCGCTGGACCGGTTGCTGCGCGGGCTGGGCGTGTCCGGCGGCGCCATCCCGTCCACTGTGGAGGACCGGGTCGACCTGTACCGCGACCTGCTGTCGGACCGCCGGATCCTGGTCGTGCTGGACAACGCGGTGAACGAGGCGCAGGTCCGGCCGTTGCTGCCGGGGACCACCGCGGGTGCGGCGCTGGTGACCTCGCGGGCCGCGCTGGCCGGGCTGGAGGCGGCGCACGTCGTGCCGTTGGACGTGCTGCCGGCGGTTGATGCCTTGGCGTTGCTGCAGGCCGCCGTCGGGGAGGCCAGGTGCGCGGCCGAACCCGGTGCGGCGCAGCAGATCGTGACGTACTGCGGCAGCCTGCCGCTCGCGTTGCGGGTGGCGGCGGCCCGGCTGGTGGCGCGCCCGCACTGGCAGCTCTCGAAGCTCGCCGGGCGGTTGTCCGACGAACGGCGCCGGTTCGACGAGCTGTCGCTGGGCGACCTCGACGTGCGGGCCTCGCTCGCGTTGAGCTACGACGGGTTGGACGAGTCGCACCGCACGGCGTTCCGGTTGCTGTCGCTGGTGGACACGCCGGACTTCCCGGCCTGGGTCGCGTCTTCCTTGCTGGGGCTCGATCTGGACGACGCGGAGGACAACGTCGAGGCGTTGGTAGACGCGCGGCTGGTCGACTACGCGGGCCGCGATGCGTTGGGGCAAGTGCGTTATCGCCTGCACGACCTGTTGCGCGCGTTCGGTCGGGAGGCGGCCTCGGAGGACCCGGCCGAGGCGTTGAAGGCGTTGTTCGAGCAGTGGCTCGACCTGGCGATGCGCGCGGACGTCGAACTGCCGCACCAGGGTGTGCGGCTCGAACCCCTGGCGCTGGAACGGTTCGACCTCGGTGACGCGGCCGAGTGGTTCGACGCGGAGTGGCAGAACGTCCACGCGGTGATCACGCAGGCCGCCGCGCTGGGACTCGGCTCGCTGGCCGCCGAACTCGCGATCCGCTCCGCCGCGTTCTGCGACCTGCGCGCCCGGTTCGACGACTGGGAGCAGATCAACGCGTTGGGCCTGACCTGCGCGCCCGCCGCCCGCAAGCCGATGTTGTTCCAGCAGCGCGGAATTCTCCGCGCCCGGCTGCACGACTACGCCGCCGCGTCGGCCGACTTCCAGGCCGCGCAGGAGGGTTTCGTCGAGGCCGGGGACGTGTGGGGCGAGGCCTACGCCTGGTACGGCATGGGGTGGATGCACGAGTGGTGCGGGCGGTCTCTTGAAGCCCGTGCGGCACACCGCGAGGCCATGGAACGGTTTGTCGCGTCGAGCAACCCGCACGGCGAGATCGAGGTGCTGTGCTCGTTGGGTGCCATCGAACGCCGGGCCGGTGGACTCGCCGCCGCACAGCAGTACCTGGAACGGGCGCGGCGCGTCGCCGGCCAGCTCGGCGACGAGCAGAGCGAACTGATGGCGACGCTGGAACTGGGGCGCCTGCACCAGTTCACCGGTGAGCTGGACGAGTCGGCGGCGTTCCTGCGGTCCTCGCTCGCGGCGGCGCAGAAGCTCGGCGACCCGGACCTCGCGGCCAACATCCGGCTGTTCCTCGCGGACACGCTGGTGCGGTCGGGGCAGAACTCCCTGGCCGAGGAACAGTTGCGCCAGGCCTGGGAGTTCTTCGAGGAGCACGACGACCGGCAGGGCCGCATCTGGGTGTGGCGCCTGCGCTCCGGGCTCGCCGCCACGCCCGAGGAGGCGTTGCGGCTGGCCGAGCTCGCGCTGGACCAGGCGCGGGACATGGGCTCCCCGCCCGAGTTCGGCCGTTCGCTGCGCGTGCTCGGCAACGCCCTGGACCGCTCCGGCCGGGCCGAGGAGGCCCGCGAACACTGGCGTCAGGCCGAGGAAACCCTGACGGCGTCGGGGTTCCAGGCGGAGGCCGTCGAGCTCCGCCTGGCGACGTCCTAGCCCTGGTTCTGGCTCAGGACCGTGTCGACGGTGACGCCTGACGCCACGATCATGCTGAGCAACGGGTCGGGCACCGGCCGGTGGAACTGCACGACGTAGTTGTCAGCGGTGGAGAACATGGCTTTGGAGAATCCCTGCCAGGTCTTGGTGATGCGGGCGACCTCGGTGCCGGTGTGGTCCTGGAGCGAGAAGTTCCAGGCCCGCCAGTTCTCCGCGTAGATGCCACCGATCTGCATTCCGTTGCAGACGTAGGCGAACCGGACTTTTCCGAACACGTTCTCCTGCACGATCTCGCCGATCGGCAGGCCGTCCCCGCGCTCGACGACGACCTTCGACTTCCACATCGTCGCGGGCCGGGTGACGCGCAACTGAGGCATGCCCTGGAGGTCGCGGATCTCCAGCCGGACGTCCAGCATCGAGTCCATCTTCGTGAAGGCGCGCAACGCCTTCGCGGCGCCGGACTGACCGACCTGCTCGACCGTGCCGAGATGGCGGGCGTGCTGGTCGTAGATGACGTACGAGTTCGACATCTCGATCAGCTTGGCCTTCTGGTTCACCACCAGCACCGGTTCGCTGAACAGGGTTCCGCCACCACCGGAGACCACGCCCTGCACGCCGGCGCGTTGCACCTGCTGGGCCACGCGGTCCTGGCCGGTGCCGCCCATCTGCAGCTCGGTGTGGTGGGCGTCGGACTGCTCCTGCCGCGGCTGGAGGTGCGGCGTCCACTGAACGCCGTCCCACCACCGGACGAACCGGGGATCGGCGTTGTCCGGGTACCACCCCGGCGCTGTGTTCATGGTGGGAGCGTACGACTTCGAGAACACGCTGGCGCCGGGCGACAGGGCACGGTTTTGTCGCCCGGCACGTCTTCAGCGCGTCAGCTGATCGTGATCGCGCCCGCAGGGCAGAGCCCCGCGGCTTCCTTCGCGCCCGCTTCGTGCTCGGCGTCCGGATTCTCCTGCAGCAGCACGACGGTGCCGTCGTCCTCGCTCTGGTCGAACAGGTCCGGGTCGGTCAAAACGCACATTCCCGAACCGCAGCACTTCGTCTGGTCGACGGAAATCTTCATGCCGACCACGCTACTGGCAACGAGTGCACTCCGTAGATCCCCATGTCGGTGCGCAGCGGCACCTCCTCGGGCTCGACGTCGAGGCGGAGGTCCGGGAACTCCGCGAACAGCTTGGCGAACCCGATCCTCATCTCGATCCGCGCGAGCTGCTGGCCGAGGCACTGGTGGATGCCGTGCCCGAACGCCACGTGCCCGCTCGCCGGCCTGCGCAGGTCGAGCTCCTCGGGGTTGCCGGGGAACTTCTCCGGGTCGCGGTTGGCCGCGGGCACGTGCATCACCACGCTGTCACCGGCCTTGATGAGGTGTCCCTCGATCTCCACGTCCTCCAGCGCCGTGCGCGTCGGTCCCAAGTGGATGATCGACAGGTACCGCATCAGCTCCTCGACGGCGTTGTCGATGACGTCCGGTTCGTCGCGCAGGACCTTGAGCTGGTCCGGGTGCTGCAGCAGCGTGAACGTACCGAGGCCCAGCATGTTCGCCGTGGTCTCGTGCCCGGCGATCAGCAGCAGCAACGCCATGTTCGACGCTTCCTGGTCAGTGGGTTCCCCCGTGGCGATCAGGTCGCTGATCATGTCGTCGCCCGGGTTCTCCTTCTTGCGGGCGACCAGTTCGCGCATGAACTCCTGGATGCGCGCGAAGGCCTCCATGGCGTCCTTGAACGTCGTGTCGAGGCTCAGCATCTTCGCGGTGTCGTCCTGGAACCGCGACTTCTCCTCGTACCCGACGCCGAGCAGCGCGCAGATCACCAGTGACGGCACCGGCATCGCGAACTCCTTGACGAGGTCCGCGTGGCCGTCGAACGTGCGCAGGTGCGCCAGCTGGTCGTCGACGATCTGGCCGATCCACTCGGACAGCTGGTTCATCCGCCGCACGGTGAACTGGCCCTGCAGCATCTTGCGCAGCCGGGTGTGGTCCGGCGGGTCCTGGCTCAGGAACATGCCCGGCTCGGCCTTGCGCTTGTCCTTGTCCTCGGGCAGGTCGCCCTGGAAGCGCTTGTCGAGCAGGTGGTGGTTCTCCGGGCGGTTGCTGAACTTCGGGCTCCCCAGGAGCTCGCGCACCTGGTGGTGACCCGTGACGAGCCAGCCGAGGTGGCCGTCCGCGAACTTCAGCCTGCTGATGCGGGCCTGCTCGCGGATGGCCGTGACCTCGGACGGCGGGTCGAACGGGTTCTGGCGCGTGGTGGGCAGTTCTTCGGAGATCAGTTCGGTCATCTCGCACACCTCCCAGTGCTCAGCAGAAGACCTACTTCCGAAGCTACAGAAGTTTCATGACTCCGTGAAGGTGAATCCAGGGTCACGGACCGCCACGACCCGAAATCTGTCCGCATCTGCCGGTCGTGCGTCGCGACGGCCACCCCGGCCCGCGTCTGGTGCAACGCCTCGGTCAGCTCGTCGACCATCGCGATCGACAGGTGGTTGGTCGGTTCGTCCAGCAGCAGCACGTGCGGGGAGCCGCTGAGCAGGATCGCGAGTTCCAGCCGCCGCCGTTGGCCGGTGGACAGCCGGGCGACGGGGCGGGCGAGGTCCGTTCCGCTGAGCAGACCGAGGTCCTGCACCCGCGGGCACAGCTGCCGGGCGGTGGCGTCCTCGTTCTCGAACACCGACTCCTGGGCGAGCAACGCGACCTTGCCGACGTGGTGCACCGTGCCGTGAGCTGGGGTGATGCGGCCGGCCAGGACGTTCAGCAACGTCGACTTGCCCGCGCCGTTCGGTCCGGTGATCAGCAGCTTCTCGCCCGCGCTGAGCGAGATCGGCTCGGTCAGGTTCACCCGGCCGGGTACTTCGAGCGGGGTGGCGTGCAGCAGGTCGCCGCTCGCCTCCAGCTCAGGCGGCGTGAAGCGCAACGGCGGTGGGGGAGCGTCCAACCGTTGGTCGTCCAACTCCTCCAACCTCCGTGCGACGTTGCGCATCTTGTTCGCCGCACGGGTGCTGCGCTTGTGCTTGAACGCACCCTTCGGCGGCCGCCAGTTGTCCTTCAGCCGGGACTGGGCACGTTCGACCTTGTCGGTCAGCTCGTCGTGCTCGGCCTCCTCCTGGGCGAACCGCTGCTCCCAGCGTTGGCGTTCGGCGCGTTTCGCCTCCTTGAACGCCCGGTAGCCGCCGCCGTGCAGGTGCACCTCGCCGTCCGGGGTCGGGTCGAGGTCGAGCAACTGCGTGCAGACGTCGTCGAGCAACGTGCGGTCGTGGCTCACCAGCACGACCACGCCGTGGTGCTGGCGCAGGCGTTCGGTGAGGAACGCGAGCGCGCCCGCGTCGAGGTGGTTGGTCGGTTCGTCGAGCAGCAGGACGTCGGCGCGTTCGGCGAGCAGGCACGCGAGCCTGACCCGGTAGCGCTGGCCCACGCTGAGTCGCGCGAGTTCCGTTGCCCGGTCGTGGTCGGCGTCGAGCGCCTTGAGAGCGATGTCGGCACGCCGTTCGGCGTCCCACGCCTCGATGTTCTCGGCGTGCGCCAACGCCTCGGTGTAGCGCTGCTCGTCGAACGGCTCGGCCGCACTGTCCAGTTCGGACAGTGCGGAGCGGCTCTCGCGCAGCGCCTCGGACAGCAGGTCCCCCACCGTTTCGCCCTGGTAGCACGGCATTTCCTGTTGCACCAGGCTCAACGAACCGTGCCGGGTGACAGTTCCCTGGTCCGGCGCGAGGTCGTCGGCCAGCAGGCGGAGGAGGGTGGTCTTGCCGCGGCCGTTCTCGCCGATGATGCCGAGGCACTGGCCCGCGGAGACGGTCAGGGAGATGCCGTCGACGACGGGTCCGGCCTCATAGCCCTTGGTGAGATCTTGGGTCGTCAAATGAACATGCGAACGCACGGGGATCCTCTTTTGGGTACGCGAAATCAGGACGTGTTGCGCTGAGGCACACGCCCTGAATCAGAGGTAGAAGACCCCGTACCCGAATCCCATGAAACCCACGGTACCTACGGTCGCAACGCCTTTTCGACGGCCGCGGTCAGGTCCCGGACGCTCTCCTCGGTGCCCGGCGCCGGGCCGACCGTGCTGCCGCCGCCGACGAGCCGGTAGAAGAGCAGGCCTTCGAGGAACGCGGTGAAGTGCGCGCCGGCTCGTTCGGGATCCTCGTGGCCCAGCATCTTCGCGAGCGCCGTGGCCTGCTCGCGCGGCGAGTGAGCCATGATCGACTTCAGCTCCGGGTGGTGCGTCGCCTCGAGCATCGCCGCGTACCGGGCGAGCGTGCGGTCGCGTTCCACGAGCCAGCTGTCGAGCGTCCTCGCGATGCTGCCCGCGATGTCGTCGGGATCCGGGGCGACGTCGAGGCGTTCCTGCGCGGCCAGCCGCGCCACGAACCCCTCGACCAACGCCTTGCGCGTGCGGAAGTACGCGCTGGTCGACCCCTCCGGCAGCCCGGCCTCGCGGTCGACCGCGCGATGGGTGAGGCCGCGCATGCCCTGGGCGGCCACGAGCTTGATCGCGGCGTCGGTGATGAGGTCTTTGCGCACCTGTGGTCCCAATCTCTCTACAGCTGTAGTCTACAGGTGTAAAGTCTTCTACATCTGTAGAGGAGGAAGCGATGAAGGCGATCGTGGTGGGCGGCGGCATCGGCGGGCTGG
The DNA here is from genome assembly GCF_043632865.1 of Lentzea sp. JNUCC 0626. Lineage (NCBI taxonomy): Bacteria > Bacillati > Actinomycetota > Actinomycetes > Pseudonocardiales > Pseudonocardiaceae > Lentzea > Lentzea sp. JNUCC 0626. Next base: position 5,293,616 of record NZ_CP171635.1, on the reverse strand, counting down.
CGGCGGCGGTGTCGTTGCGCCGGGTCGGCTGGGAGGTCGAGGTCCGGGAACGCGCGGCGGCGTTCGGGGAGATCGGCGCCGGGGTGGGCGTGATGCCGAACGCGATGCGCGCGCTGGAGTGGATGGGGGTCTCCGACGAGATCCGGCGGCTCGGCACGCCCCGCGTGTCCGGCGGGGTGCGGCGTCAGGACGGGCGCTGGCTCGTGCACCTGCCGGACGTGGGGCAGGAGAAGGTGATCGCGATGCACCGCGCCGATCTGCACGGCGTGCTGCTGCGTGCGTTGCCGTCGTCGGTGCTGTTCAACGACGCCGAGGTGACCGGTTCGGACGAGTTGGACGCGGATCTCGTGGTGGCCGCCGACGGGATCAACAGCCGGTTGCGCGCGGAGTTGTTCCCCGAGGCCCGTGCGCCGGAGTACGCGGGGGCGACGGCGTGGCGCGGGGTGGCGCCGGGGCCGTTCGACCTGCCGATCTCGCAGACGCTCGGACCCGGTGGGGAGGCGGGGATCCTGCCGCTCGGGGACGGCCGGGTGTGCTGGTACGTCGCGTGCGTCGCTCCCGCTGACGCTCGACTCGACCCGGTGGAGTTGTTCGCGGACTGGCACGATCCGTTGCCGGAACTGGTGTCCACGACTCAGGACGTGATCCGGCACGACATCTACCAGTTGCCGTTGCTGCCGACGTTCGTGAAGGGGCGGGTGGCGTTGCTCGGCGACGCGGCGCACGCGATGACGCCGTACCTCGGGCAGGGCGCCTGCATGGCGTTGGAGGACGCCGTGACGCTGGCCGCGGTGGGCGGGGATCTGGCCCGGTACGACGCCGTGCGGCGCCCGCGCACCCAGTCGGTGTGGAAGGGTTCGCGGATGGCGGGGAAGTTCGGCATAGAGATGCGGTCGCCGATCGCCTTGGCACTGCGCGACTTCGCGTTCCGCGTGTTGCCACCTTCCTTGGCAATTCAGGGGATGACGCGCTTCTCCACGTGGGAGGTCCCGCAAGTTCACTCGATCGGGTCGAATCCAGCGGTGAACTGAATCACAGGTCAATGTTTGGTGTCGGCGCGATAACGGTCAAGAACCACCCTTTGTCGCGCCCTTTGTCACCCAGTTGTAGGATCAAGTAACTGCTGAGCGTGTCGGACGCGGTCCAGTGATCCAGATGGCGTAGCGCGACAGGCGGTTCCTCCTACACGAAAGCGCAACTACGGTGCCTCGCCATGACCCCCGTCCCGACTGATGTGATGCCCCGTTCCCTCACGGCGCTTCCCCCGGCGCAGGTCGAGAACACCGGCGAGATCGACATCGCCGAGGCTGAGGACTTCGTCCGACAGCACCACACCGAGAACCCGGAACTCGGTCCGGTCGAGGCCCGGCTGGCCGAGGTGCACGCGGAGATCGCCGCGACCGGCACCTACCGCCACACCACCGAAGAACTCACGTTCGGCGCGCGCGTCGCCTGGCGCAACAGCTCCCGCTGCATCGGCCGCTTGTACTGGCGGAGCTTGAAAGTGCGCGACCAGCGGGAGGTGTCCGCCCCCGCCGACGTCGCCCAGGAGTGCGTCGAACACCTGAAGGTGGCGACCAACAAGGGCAAGATCCGGCCCGTCATCACGATCTTCGCGCCCGCCGAGCCCGGCACGCACGCGCCGGTGATCGTCAACGAGCAGATCATCCGGTACGCGGCCTACCGCGGGTCCGATGGCGGCGTGCTCGGCGACGGCCGCAACCTCGCGCTCACCGACCTCGCGGTGAAGCGCGGCTGGAAGCCGCCGGCCACGCGCGGCCCGTTCGACGTGCTGCCGCTGATGGTGACCTGCCGAGGACATGAGCCCGCGCTCGTCGAGATCCCCGCCGACGAAGTGCTCGAGGTGAAGCTGGCGCACCCGGACTTCCCGTGGCTCGGCGCGCTGGGCGTGAAGTGGCACGCCGTGCCCGCGATCAGCAACATGCGCCTGCGCATCGGCGGCATCGACTACCCGTCGGCGCCGTTCAACGGCTGGTACATGGGCACCGAGATCGGCGCCCGCAACCTGGCCGACTCGGACCGCTACGACCTGCTGCCGTACCTCGCCAAGCGAATGGGCCTGGACATGTCGTCGGAGGCGACGTTGTGGCGCGATCGAGCCCTGGTGGAGCTCAACCGCGCCGTCCTGCACTCGTTCGCGGAGGCCGGGGTCACGATCACGGACCACCACACGGAGTCGAAGCGGTTCCTGACGCACCTGGAGAAGGAAGAGGCGGCCGGACGTTCCTGTCCCGCCGACTGGTCGTGGATCGTGCCACCCGTGTCGGGCGGGCTGACACCGGTCTACCACCGGTATTACGACTCGGATGAACTGCTGCCGAACTTCTTCCCCGCCGAGAAGCCTTCCGGTTGTCCTGTCGCACACTGAGCTGTGCAGCTGACCCGTAGCTTGTCGCTGACCGACGCCGTGTTCGTCGGGCTCGGTTCGATGATCGGCGCGGGAGTGTTCGCCGTGTTCGCCCCGGCCGCCGCCGCGGCCGGGTCCGCGTTGCTCGTGAGTCTGGTCGTTGCCGGAGTCGTCGCTCTGTGCAACGCGTTGTCGAGTGCCTGGCTGGCCGCGCGCTATCCGCAGTCCGGCGGTACGTACGTCTACGGCCGTGAACGCCTCGGGCGCGTGTGGGGCGATCTGGCCGGGTGGGCGTTCGTGCTCGGCAAGACCGCGTCGTGCGCCGCCATGGCGTTGACGGTCGGCGTGTACGCCGGTGCGCCGAAAACCGTTGCGGTGGCGGCGATCGTGGCCCTGACCCTGGTGAACCTGACCGGCGTGCAGAAGTCCGCGCTGCTCACTCGCGGCATCGTTGTTGTTGTCCTGCTCGTGCTTTGTCTGGTGGCGTTCACGGCTCGTGAGACCGTGCAGCCGGCGGAGTTCCTGCCGTCAGGAATCCTTCCCGCCGCCGCGCTGCTGTTCTTCGCGTTCGCCGGGTACGCGCGCGTTGCGACGTTGGGGGAGGAGGTGCGAGACCCCGCGCGCACGATCCCCCGTGCGGTCGTGGTTGCCCTGTTGATCACTCTGGTCGTGTACTTCGGGGTAGCCCTCGTGGCGTTGAACGCGTTGGGCAGCCGTCTCGCCGTGTCGACTCTTGCTGACGTGTCGCCGCCTCTGGCGCCCTTTATTCGGGTGGCCGCGTGCCTGGCCGCTCTGGGTTCGTTGCTTTCCCTGCAGCTCGGGGTGAGCCGGACCGCGTTGGCCATGGCACGCGATCGTCGGCTGCCGTCGTTTCTCGCCGACCTCCGTTGGGCGGAAATCGCGACCGGCGCCGTGGCGATCGGTTTGGTGCTCACGGTCGATGTCACGCGTGCGATCGTGTTCAGTTCGTTCTGCGTACTGCTCTATTACGCGATCGCCAACGCCAGCGCGTGGACGCTCGGTAAGCGCCTCGTGCCGGCAATTGGGCTGGCAGGGTGCCTGACCCTCGCCGGTGCGGTGCTCTGGCAACTGTAGATGTGGCCCAGGTCACCATTGATCGCGTAACGTGCGTACGGTGAAAGTGGGAACCCCCGCAGAGTCGCGGCCCGCCGAGCGCCGAGTCGCCTGCGTACCGGAAACGGTGTCGTCGCTGGTCGACGCTGGACTGACCGTGCACGTACAGGAAGGTGCAGGGCGTCACGCCCACGCTCCCGACGCCGCTTACCGAGCGGCCGGGGCCCACGTGACGCCTGAGGACCCGACGTCGGAATCCGATGTCGTCGTGTCCGTGCAGCCGTTGACCATCGCCCAGGCTTCGCTGCTGAAACCGGGCGCCATCACCGTGAGCTTCTTGCAGCCAGGCCTGGAACGGGAACTCCTGGAGGTCTATCGAGACCGCCGGGTCACGTCGTTCAGCTTCGACCTGCTGCCCCGCGTGACCCGTGCCCAGAGCGCGGACGCCCTCTCCTCCCAGGCCCTCGTCGCCGGCTACCGGGCTGTTCTGGTCGCCGCCGAACGACTACCGCGCTTCCTCCCGATGTTCACCACCGCCGCCGGCACCGTGCCCCCGGCCAAGGTGCTCGTGCTGGGCGCCGGAGTGGCGGGCCTGCAGGCCATCGCCACGGCTCGCCGTCTGGGCGCCGTCGTCGAGGCCTACGACGTCCGCAAGGCGGCGGGCGAGGAGGTCCGCAGTCTCGGCGCCAAGTTCCTCGAACTGGACCTGGAAACCCAGTCCGGCGTCTACGCCTCCGTGCAGTCCGAGGAGTTCCTGGAACGCCAACGAGAACTCATCGGCGAACACGTGGCCGCCTCCGACGTCGTGATCACCACCGCGGCCATTCCCGGCCGGAGGGCTCCGGTGCTGGTGACCACGGACATGCTCAAGGCCATGGCCCCCGGCTCGGTCGTCGTCGACCTGGCCGCGGAGTCCGGCGGCAACTACGCGGGATCCGTTGCGGGGTCCGAGACCTGGGTCGGCGACGTGCTGGTGCACGGCGCGTTGAACCTGCCGTCGTCCATGCCGGTGCACGCGAGCAAGTTGTACTCGCGCAACGTGCTGAACCTGCTCAAGCTGATGATCGCGGACGGCGCGGTCGCCCCCGACCTCTCCGACGAGGTGCTCGACGGCTGCTGCCTCACCCACGACGGCCAGATCCGCAAGGAGTTGCCGTGATCGATCTGTTGACGATCTTCGTGCTGGCCGTGTTCGTGGGCTTCGAGGTGGTCTCGAAGGTGTCCACGATCCTGCACACGCCGCTGATGTCCGGCGCCAACGCCATCCACGGCGTGATCCTGGTCGGCGCGATCCTGATCACGGGGTCCGCCGAGAGCACCCTCGAACTCGTTCTCGGTGTGCTGGCGGTGTTCCTGGCCACGGTCAACGTCGTGGGCGGGTTCGTGGTGACGGACCGGATGCTGGAGATGTTCAAAAAATGACCACCGTCGGCCTGATGTACCTCATCGCGTCGGTGTGCTTCATCCTGGCACTGAAGGGGCTTAGCTCGCCCAAGTACGCGCGCTACGGCAACTTCATCGGCGCGTTCGGCATGCTGGTCGCCGTCGTCACCGCCTACGTTCACGGCGTCGTCCACAACGGACTGTGGATCCTCATCGCCATCGCACTCGGTGTGGTCGTGGGCATCCCCGCCGCCCGCTCGGTGAAGATGACCGCGATCCCGCAGATGGTGGCCCTGTTCAACGGAGTCGGCGGTGCGGCCGCGGCTCTCGTCGCACTGGCCGAGTTCTTCGCGGTCCCCGACACGACCGTGATGTTCCGCCTCGCCACCGTGCTCACGGTGCTGATCGGCTCGGTCAGCTTCTCCGGTTCGGTCGTCACGTTCCTGAAGCTGCAGGAACTCATGACCACCCGACCGGTGCTCCTGCCCGCGGGTCAGCAGCTGGCGATCGCGGCGGCGGTGTCGTCGGTTGCCTTGTGCGCCTTGACGATGGCGGTGCCGAACGGGTTCCTGCTGTGGTTGCTGGCGGTCGTCGGGCTCGCGCTCGGCGTGTTGTTCGTGCTGCCGGTGGGCGGTGCGGACGTGCCGATCGCGATCTCGTTGCTCAACGCGTTCACCGGCCTCGCGGTGGCGGCGTCCGGATACGTGCTGGCCAACACGTTGCTGATCGTGGCCGGCACGCTCGTCGGCGCGTCCGGCACGATCCTGACGCGGCTGATGGCGCAGGCGATGGGGCGGTCGCTGGCGAACATCCTGTTCGGGGCGTTCAAGGCGACCACCGTGGTCGCGCAAGGGGAAGAGCAGCGAACGGTCAAGTCCGGGACGGTCGAGGACGTCGCGATCCTGTTGGGGTACGCGAACAACGTCGTCGTGGTGCCGGGGTACGGGCTGGCGGTGGCGCAGGCCCAGCACGCGGTGCGCGAGTTGGTGGCGCAGTTGGAGAAGCGCGGAGTCGCGGTGGCGTACGGGATCCATCCCGTGGCGGGGCGGATGCCGGGGCACATGAACGTGTTGCTGGCCGAGGCGGACGTGCCGTACGAGCAGCTCAAGGAGCTCGACGACGTCAACCCCGGGATCACGTCCGTCGACGTGGCGGTGGTGGTCGGGGCGAACGACGTGGTGAACCCCGGTGCGCGCGACGAGCCGGCCAGCCCGATCTACGGGATGCCGATCTTCGACGTCGACCGCGCGAAGTCCGTGGTGTTCATGAAGCGGTCGATGCGGCCGGGCTTCGCGGGCGTGGACAACGAGTTGCTCTACAACCCCAAGACGACGTTGTTGTTCGGGGACGCGAAGGACTCGCTCACGAAGCTTCTGGCGGCTGTGAAGCAGCTCTGAGCAGGTCGGTGACCTCGGCGGCGGTCAGCGCGGGCAGCAGGCCGATCACGCCGTCCGCGCCCGCCTGACGCCAGTGCTCGGCGTCGGCGAGGGTGTGCACCTCGTCGACGCCGAACCGCACGCCGAAGCCGTGCACGGTCGCGATCAACGCGCGCATCGCCTGGTGCAGCGGGGAATCCGGCGTGGGGGCGGGGGCGCGGGTGATCACCGAGCGGACCGGCACCTCGGTCAGCACGGCCAGTTCGTCGTGGCCGCCGCGGAACCCGTCGAGCGCCGTCACGATGCCGCTGTCGTGCAGCACCACCGCGTTGTCGTCGCCCGCGAGCACCGACGAGATGTCCAGCGCGATGCGCAGCCGGTCCGGCGGCAGACCCGTCTCGTCCAACGTGCGCTTGACGTCCGCGACCAGGTCCTCGTCCCGCGACTGCAAGGCCCCCAACGCGACGTGCAGCGTGGGCGCGCCGTCACCGAACTCCTCGGCCCACCGCGCGGCCTGCGCGCACGCCTCGCGCAGCAGCCAGCGGCCGATCGGCAGCGACAAGCCCGTCGAGTCGGCGAGCGCCATCGTGTCGTTGTGGCTCAGGTCGTCCCAGTGCAGCCGGGCGACGGCACCGAGCACCTCGCGGGTCTCCAGGTCGTGCACGGGCGCGTAGACGATCTCGATCTCGCCGTGCTCCCACGCGCCCGGCATCGACGCGGCCAGCGCGTACTTGCCACGACGGCGCGCGTCGTCGTGCGGGTCGTGCAACGCCCACTGCCGTTTGCCGCGGGCCTTCGCCTGGCGCAGCGCGGCGTTGGCGCAGCGCATCAGTTCGGTGGCCGTCACGAACGACGGCGGCCGGTCGACCACGCCGATGCTCGCCGACAACGCGATGCCATGATCGTCCACAAAGGTCGGTTCGCCGAGGACGTCCTGGATCTCCTCGACGGTCGACGTCACGTTGTCGTTCGTGGTGAGGAACCCGAACTCGTCGCCGCCGATCCGCGCCACCACGGCGTTCTTCTCGGCCGCGAGCTTGCCCAGACGACTCGCGACGATCTTGAGGAGCTTGTCGCCGGTGTCCTGGCCGAGTCCGATGTTGACGACGGAGAACGCGTCCAGGCCCAGGTGGTAGAGGGTGATCGGGCCGCCGTCGAGCAGCCGTTCGACCTGCGTGACGAAGTGCTGGCGGTTCGACAGGCCGGTGAGCGAGTCGTGCAGCAGCTGGTGGTCGAGGCTGCGCTGCAACAGGTGCAGCTCGCTGATGTCCTCGACCATCGTCACGTGGTGCGTGGGCCTGCCGTCCGCGTCGCGCAGCACGGAGACCACGAGGTGCACCCACACCGGTTCGCCGTCGGCGCGGATCAGCTCGCGCTGGTCGCGGAACCGGTCGACGCGCCCCTCGCTGAGGTTGCGGTAGGAGGCGCCGAGCACGGCCAGGTCCTCCGGCCGGTAGAACTCCTTCAGGTCGTGGTCGACGACCTCCGCGCCCGAGGGCAGGCCGACGATCTCGGCCAGCGTGTCGTTCGCCTCGACGCACCGGCCGGTGAGGTCGGTGATCGCGATGCCCAGCGCGGCGGAGTCGAACACCTCCTGGAACCGCGCCTCGCTGACCTGGAGCGTGCGTTCGACCCGTTGCTTGGCCCGCACGATCGCGACCTTGATCTGCTCCTGCTGGTCGAACGCGTCCAGCCGCATGGCCTGCGCGTACGCGGAGCTCAACCGGGCCAGCAGGGGTAGTTCGAACGTGGGCGACAGAACCTCGATCGTGGCGCTCAACGAGTCGGGCCCGGTTGCGTGCAGTGACACCAAGCGCTTGCCGACCGCTTCGGGTGACTCCGGCAGCTCCCGCAACGAGTCGAGCAGCGCGCGCTCGATTTCGGCGTGGGACAGCGGGATGTACGCGGTAGGCGTCAACGCGTGCATCCAGCGGGCGGCGAGCTCGGGAAGTTCCATCCTGTGCACAGAGCGTACGGATCCGCCGCCGAACGGCCAACAACGACAGGCGCTACAGCTTGCGTCCCACAGCTGCGTAAATGCCTGCCTTGTCCGGATCGTCGGTGGTGCTGCCCTCCGGCCGCCACAACGGCGTCGGCACGATGCCGGGTTCGACGAGTTCGAACCCCGCGAACAACGCCTCGACCTCGCTCTTCGTGCGCGGGTACATGGGGTTCTGGCTCTGTTTCATGACCTCGACGATCCCGGCCATCTCCTCGGGCTGGAGGTCCTGGGTGAACTGCGAGACGGCGAGGTAGCTGCCGACCGGCACCGCGTCGCGATAGGCAGCGACTATGGCGTTCGGGTCGGCCTGCGGCGGCACGAAGTGGAAGACACCGGCCGTCAGCACGCCGACGGGCTGCGTGAAGTCGATCAGACCGCTCTCGCGCGCCGCTCGCAGCACCTCGTCCGGCCTGGTCATGTCCTCCTGGATGATCGCCGCGCGCTCGTCGTGCTCCAGGATGAGCTGGCTGTGCGCGACGGCGACCTCCTCGAAGTCGACGTACACGACGTGCGCCTCCGGGTCGGCCTTCTGCGCGATCTCGTGCACGTTGCCGACCGTGGGGATGCCCGACCCGAGGTCGAGGAACTGCCGGATGCCCTCGTCGATCATGAACAGCACCGACCGGCGCAGGAACGCCCTGTTCAGCCGGGCGATCGCGCGGCCGTTCGGCTGGGCCTTGAGGAACTTCTCGGCGAGTGCCCGATCGGCCGCGAAGTTGTGCCCGCCGCCGAGCAGGTAGTCGTAGAGACGCGCGGCACTCGGCTTGCCCGTGTCCACGCCTTCGGGAACCCAGCTCACCTGTTCAGCCATGCGGCCAGGCTACTGAGACACGACGTGCGTCCGGCAGGGCAGGGGCCCGTTCGGGCTAGTGGAATTCCTTCTGTCACTGGAAAGTGTGAATCAGCAGGGTGGCGAGCGCTACGCCCAGTGCCGTGCCGAGCCCGCGGGCGACGTTCACGAGCCCGCTCCCGACCCCGGCCGCGCTCTCGGGCAACGCGCTCATGACCCGTTTCGTGCAGGCCGGCGCGATGATCCCGAGCCCGACGCCCGCGACGACGAGCTGAAGTGGTTGCGGCACAGGCAGGACCAGTGCCACGGCGGTGATCGCCGCGCCGGTCCAGATCCCCGGCCTGGTCAGCAGCGTCGCCGCGATCGCGAACCCCAGAGGCAGCGCCGCGACCGTGAGTCCTATCTGTGCCAAGGGTTGTTTCATGGTGAACGGCAGCAACGTCATGGGCGCGAACAACGCCGCGTAGGTGAGCAGCACGCCGGCGAGCCCCGGCAGCACCTTCCACGTCGGCTTTCCCTTGTCCCGCGCGGTCTTCGTGCGAGGGAGCAGGTAATGCCCGGCGACCACGGCCACGATCCCGATCGGCACGTTGATCGCGAACACCGCCTGCCACCCGTAGTGCTCGGTGAGGAACCCGCCGAGCAACGGCCCCGCCGCGAGCCCGGCCGCCTGCGCCGCGGCCTGCACCCCGAGCGCCTTGCGCCGCTTCTCGGGCACCACCGCCGTGGTCACCAGCGCGACGCTGTTCGCCTGCAACATCGCCGCCCCGACGGCCTGGGTTATGCGGGCGGCGATCAGGGCGTCGAAACTCGGCGCGTACACACACGCGACGGACGCCGCCGTGAACAACGCGAACCCGTAGATGTAGACGATCTTGCGCCCGATCCGGTCCGCGATCCTGCCCATTGGGACGAGCAGAGCGACGAGCGTGATCAGGTAGCTGAGCGAGATCCACTCCGGATCGGCACCGAAGTGAGCGCTCATCGCGGGGAACGCCAGCGTGACGATCGAGGCGTCCAACTGCCCCATGAACGCGCCGAAGCAGACCGTCGCGATGACCAGCCAAGGCGCGTACGCCCGACGCGCGATCCACGCCGGTCTGGGCGACTCCGTGACGAACCAGTTCATCGTAAGCCGATTATATCTGACACAGAGCTATTGTTCGACGTTCAGTAAGATTTCCGCATGTCAGACGAAGCCCGCACGCTCACCGACGTCGTCACCCGCCTGCGCCGGGCGTTGCGGACGAGCATCCGGGCCGACTGGCCGTGGGAATCCCTGCCGATGGCGCAGGTAGAGCTGCTGCAGACCCTCGCGGAGCGCCCGCCGATGAAGGTCGGCGATCTTGCCGCGGCCCTTCGCCTGGCCCCCAACACGGTGTCCGGCCTCGTCTCCCAACTGATCGACTCAGGCCTCGTCGTGCGCGGCGGAGACCCCAAGGACAGACGGGTAGCGCGGCTATCCGTCTCACCTCGTGGACACGAACAACTGCTCGTCTGGCAGCGCGAACACGAGAAGCGGATCGGCGCCGCCCTGGCCAAACTGGAGTCCTCCGAACGAGAGGACGTGGTGCGCGCGTTGAAGGCCCTGGACCACCTGGTGGAGCACCTTGCCGAACCCTCCGCCTGACCGTTCTCTCGCCTTTGTGGGGCTCGTTTCTTTGGGAGGCGGGCTCGGCGGCGTGGCCCGCTACGGGTTGTCCGTGGTGGTGCCCGGCGCCTGGGGCTTGTTTCTGATCAACGTGCTGGGGTCGTTCCTGATCGGCGTGCTGATGGGGCTGGTGCCGCGGCCGTTGGTGCGTGCCTTCTTCGGGGTCGGGGTGCTGGGCGGGTTCACGACCTTCTCGTCGTATGCCGCCGCTTGGTCGTGGGCTTTGCCGGCCACGCCTGTTTGTGCTGTGGCGGCGGCGTTTCTCGGGTTGCGGGTGACTCGGCGATGACCGCGCTGGTGGTGTTCCTCGGCGCTGCTCTCGGGGCGCCTTGCCGGTACCTGCTCGACCAGTTCGTGCAGTCACGGCACTCCCGCACCTTCCCGTTCGGGACGCTGACGGTGAACGTGGTCGGGTGCCTGCTGATCGGGTTCGTGATCGGCACGTCGTGGATGCCGTTGCTGGGCATCGGTTTCTGCGGCGGCCTCACCACGTACTCGACCTTCAGCTACGAGACCGTGAAGCTGCTGGAAGCGCAGAACTACCGCTCTGCCTTCCTCAACGCCTTGGTCAGTGTTGTGCTGGGAGTGGCAGCGGCTTCTCTGGGTCTGGCTCTAGCAAGCTGAACTCACCGCGCTCCCAGTTCCGCAGGAAGTCCCGCACCTGGGCTGGGACCTCGTAGCCGTCGTCCCAGCCGTCCGGAAGTCGACGTGCGTCGGTGTACTCCAGGTAAGGCAGAGTCAGCATCAGACCGAGGGCATCGGAAGGTCTGTGGGACTTCCACTCCTCGACATCGAACGGTTCCGTTCCAGTCCATGGTGCCGGCAGGAAGGTCATCGTGATGGCGATCGAGTCAGCTGCAGCCATCTCGCGGGTGGTCAACAGGTCGAAAGCTGCGCTGTAGAACCTGTATCCGGCGGCCGTGCACGCGCTGTAGAGGATCCCTGCGCCCATCTTGCGTATCGCCGAATCGAGGAGTTCCGGGTCGTCGAGCATCCAGTGCGCCCAAGGTGTCGACTTCCGGAGCTCTCGAATTTCGGCGCCGTACCGCCTGCACAGGTCCTGACGAACATCAGGCCAGTCGTGTTTGAACAGGGCGTCGACCACCAGGGTTGCGCCGGCTTCGCCTTCTGAGATCAGGCTCCCGAAGCACTCGGTCACCGCTCGCTGGATCGCTTCCCTGTTCATCGGCGACGAGTCGATCACGCAGTTCATGATCGGGAAGTCTGTGGTGTCGTCGTGGGCAAGGGTGCGTTCCGCCAGTGGGAAGCGGACGAACTTCTCCAGCGCTGCGACGGTGATCGATCGGACCACCCGGTCGCTGGGAGCCACGTGGCGCAGCGCGCGGGTGGCGAACCTCAACCCGCCACCGCGCAGTGCTTCTTCCAGCAGTTCGTCGGCGCCGCCCTCGAAGTTGCGTTCGAACAGCTGCAACACGATCTGGGCCACGACGTCCCACTGGTCGACCGTCGGTTTGAGCACGGCCCAAAGTGCTTCGGCTGTGCGGTGGGTGCGCACCAGGTGCTCGGCGGCGAAGTACTCCAGGAACGTGCGGTGGGTGAAGCCGAACTCGTTCGCACCGACATCGGTGAGGATCCAGGCCCGTCCGGTGCAGTACGCGAGGAACTCCTCCGCAGCCGCCACCGACACGTCGTGGTCGTCGAGTTTCCGATCAAGGTATTCGGTGAGATGGTTGATGACCCGGGCACGCTTCTGGGCCTTGCCGGACTCGGTCGCGCTGAACATCTTCCACGCGAGGTGCTGCACAGCACCACGCAAACGCCCGTGGAACTTGATCGGCAGCTCGATGCCTCGCTTCGAGTCCCACTGCTCGAACAACATCAACGCACACCGCTCGTACACCTCGGCGAGGTTGTGCGGCAGATATCGGTCGCTGGAGTACATGGCGCACAACAAGGTCAGCAGCAACGCGTTGCTGCGCAGCTCCCTGATCTGCCTGCTGTCCTCCAGGAACGAGGTGATCAGGCGCTCTCGTTCGACCGGTGAGGTGGCTTCGTCGAGGCTGAACCAACGCGACACGTAGTCGGCGACCTGGTCGTCGTCGAACTCCGCGATCTGACCGGCCGCGAACATCTCGTCGTTGAGTGGTGCGTCTTCGTAGCCGACCTTCCGGGCGGTCACCAGGATCGGGACCAGTGGGTAGAGGTGCGCGAACCCCTCCACCAGCGAGACCACCCGGCGGCGCAGTTCGATCTGCACGAGCTCGTCCAGGCCGTCGAGAATGACCACTGCACGGCCGGTGCGCAGCAGGTACTCAATGCCGTCACGTGGTGGCTTGACGTTGTAGGGCTCCTGGCACACCTTTTCCAGGTAGTGCAGGAGGTCGTGGCCGCCCTCAGCGAACGAGTCGGCGAACTGCCGCAGCACCAACAGGAACGGCACGCGTCCCGTGCCGTCGGTGGCCACGTCGTAGGCGAACTTCGTGGCCAGTGTCGACTTGCCCGCGCCTGGATCGCCTTGGACCAGCACGCGGTGGCCGGGGGAGCCCAACCGAATGGTGAACTTCGACTTCAGGGTCGGGGTCACGTAGAGCTGGTCGTAGCGGACCGCCCGGCTGACGCCGATGTGCGGCATGCGGATCTTGCTGTGCAGGGCGGCCACCTGGTCGCGCATGCGGGCGGCGAAGACGTGGATGCGTGCGGACGACTTGAGGCGCCGGAGCATGACGGTGTTGGTGGTGGCCGCGTTGTAGATGTCGGCGCGGTCGGTTTTGGTGCCGACGGCGCGGTACTGGCCCTCGACCTCCTGGCAGGCGGCGACCATGGCGTCGTGCAGGAGGTCGGTGACCCGGGACTGCGGGTGGTCGGACAGGCCGGCCAGGCGGAGGCCCTCGCGGAGCTGATCCTTGGAGGCCTTGCCCATCATGTTGCCGACGCGCTTCTGAGCGACGACCGTCGCGAAGTCAGGGGAGCCCAGGTACTGCTCGAGAGCCTCGACGTCCCGGCGGTCCAGGTCGGCGAACAGGGCCTCGGTCGCCGCGCTCGTCGCGGACGGCGACGGGAGTTTCAGGCTGTCCGCGAGGCGGGAGGAGAGCTGGTCGCTCACGTCCACGACCACCCGGATGACCGCCGACTCGATGCTGGGCAACGAAGGCTCCTGTCCGACGACGGCGAAGTCCTGGGTGGCGCTCGCCACCCAGGACCCGAACGTTCGTTACGAAACGTCCTTCAGACGGGATAGCACATCGGGCAGCGTTCCGGTGTGCACTACGCCGAGTCGTTGCGTGGCACGGGTCAGTGCGACGTACAGGTCCGACGCCCCGCGCGGCGACTCCGCCAGGATGCCCTCCGGGTCCACCACGACCACCGAGTCGAACTCCAGGCCCTTGGCGTCGGTCACGCCGAGCACCACGACCTGCGCCTCCTCGAGTTCGTTGCCCACCGACGAACCCGGGACCCCCGAAGAGATCGACGAGCCCACCGAGGGCAGCAAAGCGCCCGGCACGATCACCGCGATCTTGCCGTCGCCGACCGCCGCGACCTCGCGGGAGATCAGCGCGGGCACCTCGGCCTCGTACGACGCCACGGCCGAAACCCACGGCGGCACACCGGTTTCGCGCACGGACGTCGGCGGCACCAGGGACGCGTCGACGGAGCCGAGCACGTCTGCGGCCACCTCCATGATCTCTGCGGGCGTCCGGTAGTTGACCGTGAGTTCCGTTAGGCGCCAACGGTTCTGCACGTACGGCGACAGCACGGCACCCCATGAGGTCGCACCGCCGATGTCGCCGGTCTGCGCGATGTCGCCCACGACGGTCATGGACTTGCTGGGGCAGCGGCGCATCAGCGTCCGCCACGCCATCGCCGACAGCTCCTGCGCCTCGTCCACGATGATGTGGCCGAACGTCCAGGTGCGGTCCGCCGCGGCCCGTTCCGCCGCCGTCTCGTAGCGGTCGACGCCGTGGCGCTGGGCCAGGCTGTACGCGTCCATCAGGTCCGACGCCATCAGCAGGTCCGGGTCCGCGTCGTCGTCCAGGTCGAGGATGTCGAGCACCCCCTGCGCGTACTCGACGGCCTGGCGGCGCTGGCGCTCGGCGCGGGCCTTGGCCTCGGTGTCGTCCTCTCCGAGCAGTTCCGCGGCCTCGTCCAGCAACGGCACGTCCGCCGGCGTCCAGTCGTCAGAAGAACGCTGGAGCAGATCGCGTTCCTCGCGGGTGAACTTCGCCATCGCGCGGTTGCGCCGCTTCGGGTTCCGGTACAGCTCGGAGAGCAGCGAGAACGGCGTCAGCACCGGCCACAGCGACGAGATCGCGGCCTGCACCTCGTCGGACTCGCGCAGCTCGCGGCGGATGTCGTCGACGTCCGCCTTGTCGAGCAGGTGACCGCCCAGGCGCCCGACGACCTGGTTCGACAGCATCGCGATGATCTCGCGGGCGAACGTGCGGCGGGCCTCGTTGTGCGCGCGACGGGTGCGGCGCGCCCGGCCCCGGGCCTCGGCGATGGCACGGCGGTCGAGGCGCAGCACGTCGTTGTCGAAGCGGATCTCGACGAATGGCGGCGCTTCCTGCCGGTCGCGCACGGCCGCGGCGATCACGTCCGCCATCTGGAGCCTGCCCTTGACCGCGGCGGCCGCGGCCGACTCGCGACCCGTCGCTGTCAGGTTCGGGTACAGCTCGCCGACCGTGGACAGCAGCACGCCCGTCTCACCCAGAGAGGGGAGGACCTGACTGATATATCGCAGGAACGTCGTGTTCGGTCCGACGACCAGGACACCGCGTTTCGCCAGCTGTCGACGGTGTGTATACAGCAGGTATGCGGCTCGATGCAGGGCCACGGCGGTCTTGCCGGTGCCCGGACCGCCCTGCACGACGACGACGCCGTTGAGCTCGGACCGGATGATCTTGTCCTGCTCGGCCTGGATGGTCGCGACGATGTCGCTCATCTGACCGGTGCGCGACTCGTTCAACGCGGCGAGCAGCGTCGCCTCGCCGGTCAACGACGCGCTGTGCGTCGTGTCGACCGAGTTGATGTCGAGCACCTCGTCGTCGAGGCCGATGACCTTGCGCGAACGGGTCCGCAGGTGCCTGCGCCGCCGCACGCCGTCAGGGGAGGCGGCGGTGGCGAGGTAGAACGGCCTGGCGGCGGGCGCCCGCCAGTCCATCAACAGCGGCTCGTATTCCTTGTCCTCGTCGAAGAGACCGATTCGGCCGATGTAGAAGCGGTCTTCGTTGTGGAAATCGAGCCGGCCGAACGCGAGCCCGTTCTCGACAGCGCTGTACTGGGCCAATTGATCCGTGTACATCGCGACGGACGTGTCGCGCTCCGACCGCATCTGGTGCGTGCCGCCGGTTTGTCGCAACGATTGTGCGAGTCGTTTCGACGTCTGTTCGCGGAGGTCGTCGAGCCGGCCGTACAACATGGCCACGTATTCCTGCTCCGGCTCCATTTCGGCGAGCCGGAGGTCATCGGAGGGGCTTGACAACTTGCCTCTTTTCTCGTTACAATGCGACGTCGGTAGAAAATACCGTTTCGCACATTCCTGCCCGCACTCCGGTCGCCTGAGCGCAGACTGTCTAATCTACACGCATATCGGCGTGGTGCAGGTACGCCTTCCGCAGCAGTGTGGCCAACGTATCCCGCTCGTGCGGTGTCAACGGCGCCAGCAGCTCCTCCTCGTGCTCCTGAGCCGCCCGCAGCCTCTCCGTCAGCGCCTGTCTGCCCCCGTCGGTGATCGACACCGTGAACCGCCGCCGGTCGCGTTCGTCCCGTCTGCGCTGCGCGAACCCGAACCCTTCGAGGTCGTCGAGCACCGACACCAGGTCGCTCGGGTCCATCCGCACCCGGTCGCTGATCCGCTTCTGCGCCACCGCTTCCTGCTCGGACAGGTACGCGAGCACGGTCAGGTGAGGGCCCCGCAGGTCCGCGCGGCCGATCCTGCGTGCTTCGCGCACCAGCCCGAGCATCAGGTAGCTGGGCAGACGCAGAAGCTGATCAATGCTCATGTACCAAGTCTAGGAAAGATCCGTCCCCCGAAAGTGGATTGCGCTGCGTGAGGAACACGCCCGGACGAGGGCCGACAGGGTGAGCGATGGGGTGACGTTTCTCCGCAAACCACCTGGAAGCGGCAAGGTGGGGGTATGACGCGTGCGGAGATCGTCCGGCTCGCCCGTTGTGTGGTGCGCCGGCCCCGATGGCAACTCGTCGTCGCGGTCCTGCTGTCCGCGTGGACGCTCGCCTGGGTGCTCGGCCAGCTCGCCGAAGACCCCCCGAGTCCGCTCGGTCTACTGGCCTGGACCGGCATTCCCCTCGATTCGGCATCCCTATGGGCGAGGGAGCGCGCGGACGTCCTCGCGTGGCTCGCCACCCTCGGCGGGCTGAGCTGGGCGGCCACCACCGAACGCGGTCAGCTGCCCGCGCTCGCCGGCTGGTTCGCCGTGCTCGTCGCGGGGGAGGCGGCCGGGTACGAGCACGCGGTGCAACGCGCGATGCTCACCATGGTGGTGTTCCTGCTCGTCCTGGCGGCGGTGTCGATCACCGGGCGCCGGGCGTTCGTCGTCGACCGCGTCGCCGTCATGCCAAAAGACGTCGTCCGGGCGGGCATCACCGCGGCCGTGCTCACCGCCGTGGTGCCGCTGATCGCCGTCGGACTGGCCCTCACCCGTCTCATCAGGCCCTACGTGACGAAACCGCCACGTCAGCTCAGGGCGGTTGACGTGCCGTTGCTGCGGGAAACCGGGTGAGGTGAGCGACTACCTGCCACCCCCTGCGCCACCGCGCAGTGCGCTGACCCTGAGGTTGTGGCTGGCCGGATTCGGCCTCGTCTTCAACTCGGTGGCCGGGTGGCTGGCCTGGCGAGCTGACCTGATCTGGCTCGCGATCGTGCTTTTGCTACTCGCTGTGGTCTGTCTCGCCGACTTCGCCTGGGTGGCGCACCGCAAACGTCGCGGAGATCCCGGCTGAACCTGTCGGGAACCTGTGCTTGGGCTTAAGCGCACATATGGATAAAGATGTCGTCGTGCATGAAGACCCGGCCAAAGGCAGGTTAGCGAGGGTGATGCGCCGGCAACCGGTGCAACAACGCGGCGCGGCCACTGTTTCGGCGATCCTGGACGCTTGTGCGAGCCTGCTCAACGAATACGACTACGACGACATCACGACGGCCCGGATCGTCGATGTCGCCGGAGTACCCATTGGTTCCTTCTATCAGTACTTCCCGGACAAAAGATCCGTTGTGCACGCTCTCGCACTGCGCGGTATGGAGAACTATCTCCGCGAGGTCGAGGAGCTGTTCGTCTCCGATCTGATCGCGGACACGTGGCGCGAGGCCATGAAGCAGATCGTCGCGGTGTACATGCGGATGCTGACGGACGTGCCGGGGTTCGGGCGGGTGCGGTTCAGCGACATGCTGGACAGCCACCGCCTCGACTCGAGCGTCGACCAGTACGAGCTGATGGCCGAACGGCTGGCGGAGATGTTCGTCAACCGGTTCGGCGCCCACGGCGACGCCCCCGTCATGCTGACCTTCCGGATCGCCGTGCAGACCGCGGACGCCCTGTTCAAGCTCGCCGAACGGGTCGACGAGGACGAACGCGCGTACGTGGTCGGCACGGCGAACGAGCTGCTCACCGGCATGCTCGGCTCCGTGCTGGAGCCCGGGAACAGCTCAGAGCCCGTAAGCCTCCAGCAGCCGTAGCCAGACCTCGCTCATCGTCGGGTACGAGGGCACCGCGTGCCACAACTGGTCCACGGTGACCTCGCCGACGATCGCGACCGTCGCCGCGTGCAGCATCTCGGCGACGTCCTGACCGACGAACGTGACACCGACCAGCGTCCGCGTCCGCTCGTCCACGACCATCCGCGCCTTGCCCTGGTATCCGTCGGCCTGCAACGACGACCCGGCGACGGCGATGTCGAGGTCCACGACCCGGATGTCGCGCCCGGCGGCACGAGCCTCCGCCGCGGTGTGCCCGACGAACGCCACCTCGGGGTCGGTGAAGACGATCTGCGGCACGGCCACGTGGTCCGCCCACGCCTGCCCCGCCGACCGCTCCTTGGGTTCGAAACCGCGGGACCGTTCCAGGATCGCCGTCCCGACCGCCCGCGCCTGGTACTTGCCCTGGTGCGTCAGCAACGCCCGGCCCGTGACGTCACCGGCCGCGTACAGCCAGCGTCCGTCCACACCGGACACCAGCCCGGTGTCGTCGATGGTCAGCGGCTTGGCGTCCTTGGTCGCCGGCACCCGGCCGGTGGCGATGAGGATCTCCGAGCCCTTCAGCACCCGGCCGTCCTGCAACGTCAGCGCACCCGGCGCGATCGACGACGCCCGCGCGTTCAGCACGATCTCGACGCCGTCCTCGCGCAACCCGTCCGCGACCATCGGCCCGACGAAGTCCTCGTACTTCGGCAACGGCCGGTCGCCCGACACCGCGAGCGTCACCTTCGACCCGAGCCGCGACCACGCCTGCGCGAGCTCGACGCCGACGACCCCGCCACCCAGCACGACCAGCGACTCCGGCACCTCCTGCGCCGACGTCGCCTGCCGGGAAGTCCACACGGGAGTGTCCGCGAGACCGTCGAGCGGCGGCATCTTCGGCACGGACCCGGTGCACACCACGACGGCCTGCCGGGCGCGGTAGACGGTCTGCCCGTCCGCACCGGAAACGGTGACCTCGCGCTCGCCGGTGATCTCCCCGTCGCCGCGCACGACCGTGATGTTCGCCGACTCGGCCCACTTGACCTGGCTCGCGTCGTCCCAGTTGGAGGTGAAACCGTTGCGCCGCTCCAGCACCGCCTTGGCGTCGAGCGACCCGCCGACCACACCCTTGACCCTGCGGGCCGCAGCGAGCGCGTGCCCGGAACGCAGCAGTGCCTTGGACGGCATGCAGGCCCAGTACGAGCACTCGCCGCCGACCAGTTCCTTCTCGATCAGGGCGGTGGACAGGCCACCCGCGGCCGTCCGCCAGGCCACGTTCTCGCCCACTGCTCCGCCGCCGATGACGATGACATCGAAGTCCATGCGCGCCAGCCTAGGCCCTGCGTCGCAGGTCCGTGTCCGCGAAAGCCGGGGCTGAGGCGGCCCCTGACGGCACGGGCGGCTGACCCGAATACAACACCGGTATGCAGGTCAGCCGCCCGCACCGCCAGGAACCACCTCAGCCGTGACTTTCATCGAACGAGACCTGCGATGCAGGGCCTACCTCGATCAGGGAAGCCACACGAGGCAGAAGGGGTGCCCGACCGGGTCCGAATACACGCGGAACGTGTCGTCGTTGTCGCGTTGCACGAGCTTCGCCCCGAGGGCCAACACCGCGGGCTCCGCCTCCTCGATGTCGTCCACCAGCACGTCGAGGTGGAACTGCTGGGACCCGGCAGGATCGGGGAACACCGGCGGCTGGTACTCCGGCGCCAGCTGGAACGCGACACGGGTGCCCTGAGCGACGATCACCACCCACGTGTCGTCGCCGCCCTCCAACCGGGAAGCCCCCAGCAGCTTCTCGTAGAACGACGCCAGCGCGGAGGGGTCCGGGCAGTCGAGCACGACAGAACGAAGTTGTCCGACCATGCCCGCGATTCTCTAACGGGTGACGGGCAACCGCAGCGCTTGCTTGGCGATCGGCTCCAGCGCCGGATCACCCGCCCCGCCGGACCAGACCGCGAACGCCAGCGTCACGTGGCTGCCCTTGGTGGCGTTGGCGAACGCCGCGTTCTCCAGCGGTTTGCCGTCGAGGCCGCTGATGCCACCCGACCCCGGCAACGCCACGACCGCGTGCAACGCCTTCGCGCTCGGGGCGTCGAACACGTCCATGTCGGCGACCATCACGGTGGCCTTCTTGTCCTTGACCGTCGTCTCGTAGATGGCGCGCAGCAGCACGCCGCAGTCGTTCGCGATCAGCCACGCCTTCACGTCGCCGAACGCCTGCGTCTGGCAGTCGGCGTCCTTCTTCATGTCCTTCGGCACGAACGTCGTGCCGTCCACGACCACCGTGGTCGGTTGCGTCGAGGTGGGCGCAGGGGTCGCGACGGCCGGTTCGTCGTCGCCGGGCAGCGCCACCACGAGCCACACCACGAGGATCAACGCGACCAGCGCCGCACCGGCCAGGTAGGGCCAGGTCAGCTTGCCGGGCAAGCGTTTGCGCGCGATCAACGGCTTGATCGCCGACTTCGGGATCAGCATCGTGTTCGCGGCCGCGAGGTCGGACACGGCGTCGGGGAAGCCCTCGGACAGCAGCGACCGCGCGTCCGGCGGCGTGCCGGTGGTCTGGAGGATCGCGAGCAGCTTCACGGCGTGGTCGGCCGTGCAGGGCACCGTCGACGTCGCGAGTTCGCGCGCCGCACTGAGCACAGTGGACGGTTTGGGGTGCAGCACCCGCACGCCGCGGTTGAGGTCGACCGTCGGCTGCACGACCTGGCTCACGAACGGGCCGACGGCCACGACCGTGCTCACCGGGAGCGGTTCCGCGCGCATCGCCTGGATGCGTTGCGCCACCGCCGTCGCCGCCGCCACGGCCTCCGTCGCCGGGTTTGGTGCGCCGTCCTGCGACACGAGCGGCCAGCCGTCGATCTTCCACTGCCCGCCGAGCGGCGCCTCGAGCTTCACCGCCGGGTCCGGCAGGTCGACGCCGACGATCACCAGAACGCCCTTGGGCAGCACGACGATCGCGTCGAGGGGAACAGGACAGTCGGGGGGTTGGACGCCGATCAGCGCCACGCCACCCAGGACCTCGGTGCCGACGCCGCAGGCCGTGAGGGCGGCACGGACGTCCGCCCCAATGGCCGAAGGTTCAGCGCCCAGACGGATCAGCCGCACGAGTCCCTACCTTTCCGCACGGGGGGACACCGTAGCGGTCCGGGGTTGGTCAACCGCACTCGGTCGAGACATTGCGTGATGGCCGTCACCGTTATGTGGATCACTCGTTAGTTGGATTGCCAGCCAATGTTCACGGAGGGTCCATGTACAAACGCGCTGCACTGCTCGCTGTGCTCCTGGTGGCCGCCGCTTCCCCTGTCGCGACGGCGGCGCCGACCTCCACCGTCTACGTCCACGGAACCGACATCGCCGCGGCGGAGGCGGCCGTCGAAGCCGCTGGACTGCAGAAGCTCACCAGCTTCCGCAAGATCGGCGTCGTCGCCGCGCGGGGTGACTCCGCGCGGATCTCCTCCGCCAGGGCCAAAACGGGCGTGACGCGCGTCGAGGTCCAGAAGCCGATCAGGTTCCTCGGCTCGACCTCGCACACCGCGACGCGCGGCCTGGACGCCCGCAACAGCCTCGGGCTGACCGGCGCGGGCGTGTCGGTCGCGGTGATCGACTCCGGCGTCGACCCGACGCACCCGTCGTTCGGCGGCCGGATCGTGCGCAACCTCAAGAGTCTGTGCCTGGACGGCAGCACGCAGACCAACTGCATCGTGCCGGTGCCGAACTTCCTCGACACCGACACCACGTCGTTGGGCGGCCACGGCACGCACGTCACCGGCATCGCGATCGGCGGCGACGTGCAGACCACCGGCGGCGGCCCCGTGATCCGCGGCGCGGCACCGGGTGCGAAGGGCGTCGTGATCTCGACCGGCGCGGCGATCCTCATCCTCGGCGCGGACGCCGCGCTGAACTGGGTGCTGGAGAACCACAACGCCCCGTGCGGCGCCGGCGTGCCCGCGTCGACCTGCCCGCCGATCAAGGTGATCAACAACTCCTATGGGCCGTCTGGCGGCGGTGCGTTCGACCCTGAGTCGGTCACTGTCAAGTTGCAACGACAGCTCGTGGCCGAGGGCGTCGTCGTGGTGTGGGCGAACGGCAACGACGGCGGCGACGGATCCGCGAACCTGTCCAACCCGCCGGGCATCGACCCGACCCCCGGCGTGATCTCCGTGGCGTCCTACAACGACCAGGAGACCGGCACGCGCGACGGGGCTGTGTCCGACTTCTCATCGCGTGGTCTCGCGACGGACTCCGCGACGTGGCCGGACATCTCCGCACCGGGCGAGAACATCGCCTCGTCGTGCCGGCTCTACCTGCCGATCTGCGCGACCGGCCTGAAGCCGCAGAACGGCCCCGGGCTGCTCGACCTCGGCACGTCGATGGCGGCCCCGCACATCGCGGGCATCGTCGCGCAGCTGTTCCAGGCCAAGCCTTCCGCGACCCCGGCCGACATCGAGCGGGCGCTGAAGTCGACGGCGCACAAGTACGGCACCGGTTACGTGCCGGCGGGCCCGTACACCTCGTCGTTCGACCGGGGAACCGGGCTAGTCGACGTGGTGGCCGCGGTAAACGCTCTGTAGATCACGATCACGCATCACTCGGCCGGGAGATCGGGACTTAAGACCTGTATCTGCCCCGGTCGGGTGATGATCGAGCTGGTTCTTATGGCGGACATGCCTCAAGTCGAGGCAGAATGCAGCGAACGGGTTTCGCGGTGATCACCTCACTCTCGAAGAAGGCGTAGGGGAAGACGTCCCTCGTCGAGTAGCGGAGGTCAGCAGTGAGCACCCGTGGCAGCACCAGTGGCGTGGTTTACGTCCACTCGTCGCCGTCTGCGGTCTGTCCGCACGTCGAGTGGGCGATCTCGGGCACCCTCGGTGTCCGGGTAGACCTCAGGTGGGCAGCGCAACCCGCGGCACCAGGCCAGTTGCGCGCTGAATGCGCATGGACCGGAGACGCCGGCACCGGCGCCAAGCTTGTTGCTGCGCTGCGCGCGTGGCCCATGCTTCGCTTCGAGGTCACGGAGGAACCCTCCTCCGGTCAGGACGGCGAACGCTTCTGCTTCGCGCCCGTTCTGGGCCTGTGGCACGCGCGTACGTCGGCCAACGGCGACATCGTCGTGAACGAGGACCAGCTGCGTTCTCTGGCGGTCAGAGCACGTGGCGGTGAGTCTTTCGCGCACGGTGTCGACGAACTTCTCGGTGCGGCGTGGGACGACGCGCTGGAACCGTTCCGCCGCGCGGGCGACGGAGCACCGGTCACCTGGCTGCACCGTGTCGGCTGAACGCGCCATGTCGGCTGAACGCACCGTCTAGTCCGGAGTGGACCCCCGCTCACCGTTTGGGCAGCGGGGTTTCTTTCCGGTGCGTGGGATCCCAGGCCTGCATGAGCTGTCCGTACATCGCGGACGACCTGAGCAGGTGCTCGTGGGTGCCGAGCAACGGCTTGCCGCCGTCCATCACCAGCACCCGGTTGGCCCGCAACGCCGAGCTCAGCCGGTGTGCGATCACCACCAGGATTCCGTTCCGCTGCGCGAAAGCCCGTTCGGCACGCGCCTCCGCGGCGGGGTCGAGGTGCGAGGTCGCCTCGTCCAGGATGACCACTCCCGCGGACGTGACGTAGACCCGGGCGAGCGCCAGAAGTTGCGCCTCACCAGCGGAAAGTCCTTCACCGCCGTGGCCGAGCGACGCGTTCAGGCCGCCCAGGGTGTCCAAAAGTGGTTTGGCGCCAACCATTGTGGCCGCGGCTATCAACTCTTCGTCTGTCGCCCACGGAGCGAGAAGTGCGAGGTTTTCTCGCACAGTGCCCGTGAACAGGTACGTCTCCTGCGGGATCAACGCGATCGCGTGGTGGCGGATCTCCGGCGTCACCCGGTCGACCGAGGCACCGCCGAACAGCACGCAGCCGTTGCCGGGCGGCATCAGACCGGTCAGCAGACTGGCCATTGTGGACTTGCCGATGCCGGACGGGCCGACGACGGCGAGGTGGTCGCCGGGGCGGAGGTTCAGGGACAGGCCGCGCAGCACGGGTTCCGCGTCGGGGCTCCAGCCGAACGTGACGTCCCGCAGCACGAACGTGCCGTTGGACGGCGTCTCGGTGCCCGGCGTCCGGTCGGTGCGCGGTGCGGCTTCCTGGAGTCGTTTGAGGGCGACCATCAGGCGCATCACGACCGTGCTGGTCGTGCGGGCCAGGCCGTGCAGCGCGGGGTTGACGCTGTTGGTCAGGTAGACCACGGCCGCGAGCACCGCACCCGTCGTGAGCTGGCCGGACGCGACCAGCGGGGGAGCGAACGCCACCAGCAGCACGACCGGGGTGAACCCGCCGATCGCGATCACCGTGGCGCGCAACGAGTTCGCCCAGGCGACCGTGATCGTGGCCCTGGCCTGCCGGTTGATCTGCTGGGCGACGTCCTGATAGGCCTCGGTCGCGGCGTCGCAGGCGGCGACGTCGCGCAGTCCGGTCAGCACCCGCCCGGACGCCTCGGCGGTGCTCTCGTCGGCCATCACGGCGTCGCGCTGCCGTTTCGCCAACGACGGGAGCATCAACCCGAAGAGCACCAGCGCCGCCACGATCGGCAGCACGACGAGCCAGATCAACGCGGCCGCGGTCGTCGCGAGACCGACGAGCGCGGCGACCGTGGTGACCAGAAGGGCACGTGCCTGCACCAGAACACCCGCCGTGGCGTCCCGGACGACCTCCACGTGCCGCGTGATCATGGCGACGGCGCTGGCGTCCGGGGTGCGGCGGTGCGACGGGTCGTTCAGCACGCCCTTGACCACTCGCGTGACCAGTGCGTCCCGCATCGGTTCGACGACCTCGCCGAGCCGGGCGAACACCTGCCGCTGCCCCCACGCCCCCACCACCGCGAGCACCGCGAACGACAGCAGCCACAGCACGCCGGCCAGCGGCTTCCCCGCGGCGAAACCCCGGTCGACGGCGCTGCCGACGAGCCTGCCGCCGAAGAACGCCGGGATGCCTTCGAGCATCGACCAGCCGAGCAGGACCAGCACGCCCTTGCGGTGTCCGGCCAGCGCGGAGAGGTAGAAACGCATCACTCGCCTCCGGTGAACACGGCGCGGTAGTCCTCGTTGTGCCACAGCGCCCGGTGCGAACCCGTACCCCTGATCCGGCCTTTCTCGAGCCACACCACGAAGTCCGCCCTGGACGCCGTCGCGGGCCGGTGCGTCACCACGATCCGCGTCCTGCCGGGCAGCGCGGTGACGAGTGCTTTGTCCACTTTGGCCTCGGTCACGGTGTCCAGACTGGCGGTGGCGTCGTCGAGCACGAGCACGTCCGGGTCGCGGACGATCGCGCGGGCGAGCCCGATCCGTTGCGCCTCGCCGCCCGAGAGCGGGGCGTCGGCCATCGGGGTCTCGTAGCCCTGCGGCAACCGGATCAGCACGTCGTGGACCTGGGCGGCGACGGCGGCGTCGCGCACCTGGACCTCGTCGGCGTCCGTGCCGTACCCGATGGAACGGCCGACTGTCGTGCCGAGCAGCGCCGGGCGTTCGAAGGCGTAGCCGACGGAGTCGAGGCCGGAGACCTCGCCGGAGTCCACAGCGGACAGTCCGCCGAGCACGGCCGCGAGCGTCGACTTGCCGGCGCCGGAGCTGCCGACGACCGCGACGAACGTGCCGGCCGGGATCATCAGGTTCACGCCGTGCAGGGCGCCGTCGACGCTGACGTCGCGGAGTTCGATGACGCCGCTGGCCCGCCTGGCCCTGGGACGCTTCGGTGGTGCGGTGTCCAGGACCTCGGCGATCCGGCCGGCGCTCGCGCGGGTGCGTTCGAGCACGGTCAGCTGGGTCATCTGGCCGACGATCCCCATGCCGAGCGCCGCGTAGCCGAGGGCGGCCAGCACGTCACCGGTGCTCAGACGTCCTTGCATCACGCCGAAACCGGCGGCGGCGAGCACCGCGACCTCGACGGCGGGCAGCAGGAGTCCGGCGCGCCACATCATCTTCGCCTGGGTGCGCCACATGCCGGCGCCCGCCGCGGCGAGCCGGGGGAGAGGCTCCAGCACGCGGCCCGCCTCGCGGTCGGCGATGCCGGCGGACGCGATCGTGCGCAGACCGGACACGGAGTCGAGCAGCCTGGCGCTCACTTCGCCGGAGATCTCCTGGTACGCCAGGACGTCGTCGGCGGTGAGACGCATGTGCGTGCGGACGAGGAGGGCGGCGAGCGGAGCGCTGATCAGGAACACCGCGGCGAGTCGCCAGTCCAGCAACGCCAGCGCGATCACCGAGCCGACGGACGACACGACGGTGACGAGGAGGCCGATCACGGTCGTCGCGATGGTGCCCGCGTTGCCGCAGTCGCCCGTGACCCTGCTGACAGCGTCTCCTGCGGCGAACGGCGCGGGGTGACCGAGGGTGAGCAGGTGCTGGGACAGGCGGCGGCGGAGCCAGGCCGTGGCGCGGGCGGTGATGCTCGCGGCGAGCACGATGCCGATGGCGTCCGCGAAGATCTCGACACCCGCGAGGACGAGCAGGAACACGATCGTGGCCAGCACGAACGTTCCGCTCAGGGCCATGTCGACGGCGCCGGCGAGTGCGGCGGGGAGGAGCAGGCCGCCGGTGGTCGCCACGGCGGCGTTCACGAGCAGCAACCACGGTCGGTAGTCGCGTTTGACGGTGGAGAACAACAGCTGGTCACCGGGTTTGGTCATCGGCTGTTCCTCCGGGGGTCTGCAAGGCCCATCATGAAGCGAGGGCCCGGCAGCTGGCCGGCTGCCGAGCCCTCTTCAGGCGGGTGAGCGGCATACTTCGCCTATGCCGCTCACCGGCCGTTCACGTGCTGGTGGAGCTAGATCAGCACAGCAGCAGGGACGCGCTGCTGTGGCTGCACGGGAGCAGCAGCGAGGCGCTGGACGCGGTCGTGGAACCGCCGCCGCCACCGTGGCCGCTGCCGCCGCCGGCCATCACGTTGGCCGGGGCCTCGGGGGTCTCGAGGTCCTGCATGTCAAGGATGAAGCCCATGACCCTATCTCCTAATTTCGAGGGATCGATCTCTTTCTTGCTACCGGTCCGCGAGAACCGGCGTTCGTGAGCCCAGGAAGGGCAGTGGCGGTTTCTCGTCCACAGTGGACGCGATGGCGAGCAGGACGCCCGCACCGCCGGTGTTGAGGTCCATGGAGAGCCGGCGCAGCTGCACACCGGGGAACGCGAGGCCCCCGCCGTACCGTGCCGCGTGCCAGCCCAAAGCCTTGAGGTGTTGCCCGATGGCGCGGTCGAACCGTTCGTTCGGCTGGTGCCTGGTCGCGTGCGCCAGGGTGGCGAGGAGTCCGGCCCGGCCCAGCGTGAACGCGGGCTGGATGACGAACTCGCCGGTGCAGCCGCTGAGCAGTTCGGGGAGCTTCTCGACGCACGGCCGTTCGGGCGCGTGCTTCGCGAACTCCGTCAGCACCAACGCGATGCCGGCGCCGCCGATGCCCACGTAGGGAAGGCTTCTGAGCGTGCCGTCGCGCACCTGCAGCGAGCCGTCCAGCGCGATCATCGTCTCGGCCAGGTCGCGTTCGAGCGCCTGTTCCGAGAGCTTGAGCCAGCGGCGTTCGCCCGTGTGCTCGAACATCCGCAGGAAGAACAACGCCGGTCCGGACCAGCCGTGCAGCAGGCCTGCCCTGGCCTTCTCGTTGCGTGGTGCGTCGGTGAGCCGGCTCGCGAGTCGTTCCGCGAGCTGTTCGGCCTGGGCGGCGTAGCTGTCGTCGTCGCGGTTGTCCGCGAAGTGCAGGAGGTTCAGGCCGATGCCGGAGAGTCCCGCGCTGAGCCCGTGGTCCTGTGTGGACGGTACGAGCTCGGCGTAGCTCTCGACGATCTCGGCCGCCGCGTCGTGGTGGCCGAAGTTCTCCAGCACGTGCGCGATGCCGTGGGCTCCCGTGTAGAAACCAGGCTGCTTCGGCGGTTCTCTTCTGACCGCGTCGAGAAGCCACTGCTCGTGCTCGGGGAAGCGGCCCTCACCGGACTCGGCCAGCGCGTGCAGCACACCCGCGGCGCCGTGGCCGAAGTTCGCGCCGCCCGTCTCGAACTGCTCGATGTCGCCGGGGAAGAGGCGATCGTGGCGGTGCGGGGTGGCGCTGTGCAGGATCGCGGTGGCGATCTCCTTGCGCACCAACGCCCAGTCCGGCTTTTCCTCGTCGAACTCGGTGAAGGCGGGGTCCGTCGGCGGATCCGTCCTCGGCGTCAGCACGTCGATGATCGGCGCGCAGTACTCGTCGGTCAGTCCGAAGCGCTCCTGGATGACCTTGACGTGCTGCCGGATCTTCGCCGGCGCCAGTTCCAGCACCGTGTTGAGCGGCAGGAAGATCCAGAGCCGGAGCGCGGCCAGCGGGTGCGCGTCGATGTCGAACCCGTCGCGGTCCCGCGGCGCCTGGAACCCCGGCGCGCCGAGCGTGGGCTTGCGGACGTCGTCGATCGTCGAGCTGAGCTCGAAGTCGATGAGCGAGATCTCGTCCTGGTCGTCCACGAGGATGTTGAGCGTGTGCAGGTCGCCGAAGACGACGCCGCGTTCGTGGACCTGGGCCATGAGGCTCTCGACCCGGTCGACCATCGCGAGGGCGCGGGCCTTGTACTCGGTGATCGTCTCGTCGCTGACGTCCTTGTGCGTCAACGGGTAGTGCCTGCCGAGCCACTGCCCGAGCGACCGCCCCGGCATGAACTCCATGGCGACGAAGAGGTGCTCCCACTCGGTGAAGCGGTCGTACACCTCCGGCACACCCTTGACGCCCTGCAGCTTCGTGAGGATCTCGTACTCGCGGTCGAGCCGGTTGACGGCGTCGTCACCCTCGCGGTCGAGCCCGGCGTGCGGCCGCGCCTCCTTGAGGACGACCTCCTTGCCGTCGCTCTTCCGATCGGCGAGGTAGACGCCGCCACCGTTGGAGAAGTGCAGCGAACTCTTGATGCGGTAAGGGAACTGCTCGGGGTCGCCGGCGTTGCGCTCGTCGAGGTGCGGCTTGAGGAACGCCGGCAGCTCGATCCACTCGGGCAGGCTGAACACGGGCTTGCGCTTGTCGGCGATCAGCTCGCCGTCGGGCCCCTCGATCGCGAGCACCTGCTGCCCGTCGACCTCGAGCCACTGCTCGGCGAACCCGCCGTAGCGCACGTACAGCGGTCCCTTGCCGAAGCGCAGATCGCTGAGGATGTACGCGCCGTGCTCGTTCGCGAGTGTGGTGCTGAGCTCGGTGAGGATGAGCTCCAGGTGGGCGGCGTCGAGCGGGTAGATCGTCACCAGCTTGCCGCTGCCCTCGCGGGGTGCGTACTTGGAGTTGCGGGCCAGCACGATGGACATCGTCCGCAGGTACTTGAAGCTGATGCGACGCTCGACGCAGTAGTCGAAAGTCGCCTTCAATACCCGGCCGGCGTTGTCGAGTCCAGCGGAAACGTGAATCTTCCACCCTTGGTTGGGGAGCTGTACCCCCTTCGGGTGGTGGTGCCGCCACACGTTGCGCTCAGCCGTGCTCCAGTCGGGTGGGAGCACGGGGAGTTCGGTGGAAAAGTCGTCCTTGGAGGTGCTTTCGGTGCTGCTCTGCAGATCGTAGAACTGCCGATCGGCGAAGCAGTACGCCTCGTATCTGAGGTCCACCGAATTCCCTCCCTTGGTTCGTTTTTGCTTTCTTCGATGCCGCATATTCCCGCACAAATCCGAGGCTATGTGGAATCCGCCGTTAGAGTCATATGGGTCGCCCGTTCGTGTCCGAAGGATGCTCGGTTACCGGCGCGTATGTGACTTGCGGTGATGAGGTTTGGGCCCATCTCACTCGATTGAGAGGTTTGCTAGGTGGGGCGTGTTCGGCGATCTGCCCGGTTTCCGCTAAACGGCACTCGGGCGTTCCTGATCTTGGGTGCCCGTGAGCTGCGGTATTCCAAGTGGATCACGACGTATAGTTAGGTGGGTGCAAACGTTGTGTACGCGCAGTGGCGGCTGCTCTTTACGGGTGAAGCCACAATTGGCTCCCATTGCGTGTTTGATACGGCCGAATGGCGGTACGGAGTCGCCCATAAGAACTCATTCTTAGGATGAGATTGCCTATCGCCAATTACGTACCAAACATTGTCTTGCTACATGCAACTTGCCTTTTCTAGGTGTGATGTAATCGTTCGAGTGAAATCGGTGTTTTGATGTAACGCGACACGTTTTGTGAGCGGCCCTCTGCTGCCGGGCGTGTCGTGCGGCTAGGCTTGCCACGTGGGGAGCGTGGCGAGCCGCTGGCTGGTGCCGGCCGTGGTCGTGATCACCGGTGCCGCAGTCGCCGCCGGCATGGTGGGACGCACGGTCTACACGCGACCCGCCGAGGCCGTGGGGTCTCCCGCGGTGCCGTCTTCTTCCGTCGTCGGGCCCTTGCCCGGGTCGGCCGAGGTGCGGTTGAGCCCCGACTCCTTCACCCATCCCGACCGGACCGCGGTGCAGCGGGTGTTGCAGGCCTACTTCGACTCGATCAACACGCTGGACTTCGCCGGGTGGCGGTCTGTGGTGTCGGCTAAGAGGGTTTCCACCCAGCGCGAGGAGACCTGGATGGCTGCCTATGCGAGCACTCGGGACGGTGGGATGGTGGTGCAGCGCATCGAGTCCGATGTGCTGGGGCGGCGGTTGCGGGTGTTGATCTCGTTCGTGTCCACTCAGGATGTGGCGAAGGCTCCGCCTGCTTTGCCGGAGGGGTGTATCCGGTGGCGGGTTGTGTACGTGATGACCTGGGAGGGTGGGGCGTTGAAGGTGGATGACGCTCCGGAGAGCCGGACGCCGCAGATGGAGAAGTGCTGATCCCTTGGGGCGCGTGTCACCAGTGCGGTGGTTGCGTTGGGGTGCAAGGACTTTCGACGGGCGTGGTCCGGGCATCGCCGCTGGCGCGTCGATAGGGATTGGGGCTTGACTTCGGGGCCCTTGCGAGGCGCTGGTCGGCCGGAAAGGGCCGGGCTGAAAAGCGCCCGGCCGAGCCACGAGTGGTAGCATCTCGCACCCAAAGTCAAGCCCCAATCCCGTTGCAGCGTGGCTGGGTTGCGTTGGTACGTCACCGATACCGGCTGATCGGTGTAGCCAAGAGTGTCGGCTCGCCTTCGGCTTTGCGTAGCTCGGGTGCGCGTTGAGCCAAGAAACGAAGGACGCCTCGCCTGCGGCTTCGTTCTCCTCAAGCCATTGGTCGCTCAGCTCTTGGCTACCGAACTCTTGGCTACCCCGCGCTCGGCGACCTTGAGCTCTGCTGCCTTGCCGGGTCCGCCTTGCTACCCGCATAACCACGAGGCCCCGGTCCGCAGCTGCGGACCGGGGCCTCGTGGTTATGCGCGTGCGCGTGCGGTGTGGCTAGGCCGGGGTGAAGGCCAGCGCCACGTTGTGGCCGCCGAAGCCGAACGAGTCGTTCACGGCGGCGTCCAGCTTGATCTTGCGCGGCTCGCCCGCCACCACGTCCAGGGTGACGGCCGGGTCGAGGTTCTCCAGGTTGAGCGTCTGGGGAACGATGCCGTCGCGGATCGACAGGACGGTGACGATCGCTTCTACCGCTCCTGCCGCGCCCAGCAGGTGGCCGAGTGCGCCCTTCGGGGCGGTCAGGACCGGGTGGTCGCCGATCGCCTTGCGGATCGCCACGGTTTCCGCGACGTCGCCCACCGGGGTGGAGGTGGCGTGGCAGTTCACGTGGCCCACGTCGGACGGGTCCAGGTTGCCGGAGCGCAGGGCCGCGGCGATGGCGCGCGACTGGCCCACGCCCTCGGGGTCCGGGGCCGTGATGTGGTAGCCGTCGGCGGAGGTGCCGATGCCTGCCAGGCGGCCGTAAATGCGCGCACCGCGGGCTTCTGCGAACTCGCGGCGTTCCAGGACCATGACGCCCGCGCCCTCGCCGAGGACGAAGCCGTCGCGGGCCGTGTCGAACGGTCGCGAGGCCTTCTGCGGCTCGTCGTTGCGGGTGCTCATGGTGCGGGCCTGCGAGAAGCCCGCGACCGGAATGGCCGTGATGCACGCTTCGGCGCCGCCCGCGACGACCACGTCGGCTTCGCCGGACATGATCATGCGGTAGGCCCACGCGATGGCCTCAGCGCCTGACGCGCAGGCGGAGACCGGGGCGTGCACGCCCGCCTGAGCCTTCAGTTCCAGGCCCACGTGCGCGGCCGGGCCGTTCGGCATCAGCATCGGGACGGTCAGCGGCGACACCTTGCGCAGGCCGTGCTGCTCCAGGAGGTCGTCCTGGGTGAGCAGGGTGATCGCGCCGCCGATGCCCGTGCCGATGATCACGGCGAGACGCTGGCGGTCGACGGTGTCGTCGTTGTGGCCCGCGTCGGACCACGCCTGGCGGGACGCCACGATGGCGACCTGCTCGGAGCGGTCCAGGCGTCGTGCCTCGACTCGGGGGAGCACCTCGGTCGGGTCCACCACGAGCTGCGACGCGATCTTGACCGGCAGGTCGTACTTCTCGACCCAGTCGTGGGTCATCGGACCCACGCCGCTCTTGCCGGCCAGCAACGCGTCCCAGGTGGACGTGACATCACCACCGAGCGGGGTGGTGGCACCCAGCCCGGTGATGACGACCTCGATGCCCGAAGTCACTTGTTGCTGGTGATGTAGTTCACCGCGTCACCAACGGTCTTGAGGTTGGCCAGCTCGTCGTCCGGGATCTTCACGCCGAACTTGTCCTCAGCCTGGACGGCGATCTCGACCATCGACAGCGAGTCGATGTCGAGGTCGTCCACGAAGGACTTCTCAGCGGTGACGTCGTCGGCGGCAACGCCGGCGACCTCTTCGACGATCTCGGCAAGACCGGACAGGACGTTGTCGCTCACTGAAGTTCCCTTTCGATTGAAACAGTGGAAAAACCTGGGGTCACGGGACCCTGACGACCTGTCCCGCGTAGGACAGGCCGGCGCCGAAGCCGACCATCAGCACCACGTCTCCGGACGAGACCTCGCCCGCGGTCCTCATGTGGTCGAGCGCCATGGGGACCGAGGCCGAGGACGTGTTGCCGGATTCGATGATGTCTCGAGCGACCTTCATGTCCTCGCGCGCACCATTCTTGCGCAGGCGCTTGGCGATGGCCTCGATGATCCTGAGGTTGGCCTGGTGCGGGACGAACACGTCCACATCGGACAGTTCGACACCCGCGAGTTCGGCGGCACGGATCGCTACCGGAGCGACCTGGGTCGTCGCCCACCGGAAGACCGTCTGGCCTTCCTGGTGGATGAACGAGTCGCGGTCGTCGATGCGGATGACCTCGGACATCGTGCCGTCCGAGCCCCACGCGACGGGGCCGATCTCGTTCGTGTCGCTGGCGCCGACCACGACGGCACCCGCGCCGTCCGCGAAGATGATCGCGGTCGAGCGGTCGTCGGGGTGGGTCCAGTCGGTGAGCTTCTCCGCGCCGACGACGAGGACGTTGCGCACCGTGCCCGCGCGGACGATGTCCGCGGCGGTCGCGACGGCGTAGCAGAAGCCCGCGCACGCGGCGTTCAGGTCGAACGCGGCCGCGGCCTGGATGCCGAGCCTCGTGGCGACCTGCGCGGCGGCGTTCGGGATGGTCGACGGCATCGTGCACGTCGCCACGATCACGCCGCCGATGTCGGCGGCGGTCAGGCCCGCGTCCTCGATCGCCTTGGTGGCGGCGAGCACCGACATGTCGACGACGCCCTCGTCCTTGGCCGCGACGTGCCGGTTGACGATGCCGACGCGATCGCGGATCCACTCGTCCGAGGTGTCCATGCGCTGGGCGAGGTCGTGGTTGCTCACCACGGTCTCGGGCTGGTAGCTGCCGAGGCCGAGGATGCGGCTACCCGCTGCTGCCTGCGGGGCCAGGAAGGCTGTCCCAGAAGGAATCATTACTGCGTTGCTCCAACGGTCTCGATGAGCTCCGAGACCTTCTCCAACTGGTCGGGGGTCTTGAGGGCGAGGGTCGCCGTGCCCTTCATCGCGCGCTTCGCGAGACCCGTCAGCACGCCGGCGGGCGGCAGTTCGACGGAACCGGCGATGCCCTTCTCGACGAGGGTGGCCTGGCAGAGGTCCCACCGGACGGGACTCGTGACCTGGGAGACCAGGCGCCGGAGCACCTCGGTGCCCTCGGTGACGACCTGACCGTCCTTGTTGGACACCAGCGGCAGCAACGGGTCGTGCGTGGTGACCTGGGTGGCACGCGCGCGCACCGCGTCCTCGGCGGGCGCCATGTACTTGGTGTGGAACGCGCCCGCGACGGCCAGCTTGCGGATCTTGGCCGGGCCGGGAGGGTTCTCCACGAGGGCGTCGAGCGCGGCGTGCGGACCGGCCGCGACGATCTGGCCGGCGCCGTTGCGGTTCGCGGGCACGAGGCCGAGTTCCTCCAGGCGGGCGAGGACCTCCGGCTCGTCGCCACCGAGCACGGCGGCCATGCCGGTCGGCTCCAGGGCGCACGCCTCGGCCATCGCGGCACCGCGCACGGCGGCCAGCGCGACGGCGTCGTCGGCGCTGATGACACCGGCGACCGCGGCCGCGGCGAGCTCACCGACGGAGTGGCCGCCGACGATCACGGCGGGCGGCAGTTCGACGCGCTTGCGCAGCTCACCGAACGCGAGCACGGCGAGCGCCACGACGAGCGGCTGGGTGATCGCGGTGTCGACGATCTCGTCGGCCTCCGCGGTGGTGCCGAGACGCACGAGGTCGAGGCCCGTGATCTCCGACCACGTCCGGACCTGCTTCTCCGCCCCCTCCAGTTCGAGCCAGGGGGTGAGCATGCCGGGCGTCTGGGACCCTTGTCCGGGCGCGAGGAGTGCGATCACGCCGATTACTAAAGCTGGTTCACCCACTGGTACCCCATGCCGCAAAGAACGAAGTACGGCGATCGTATTTGTAGAGACCCTACAAAAGCGCCAGTCTTGTGCGCACCCTCCGACGTAACCGCAGCTCAGCGCGGTGAGGGGTCGTTTGGCCCTCACCCTAACGGTTGTGTGCGAAGTCCGTCACAGGCCGTTCGCTACCACAGGCCCCGGGAGCGCGCTAGGCGTCCTACAGACAATGCGACGCGAAGCACAAGTGCGTCTCGAGCGTCATGTGCATTTCTTCCCGTCATTTCCTGAACGCGCCGAAGGCGATATCTGACCGTGTTCGGGTGCACGAACAGTCTTTTCGCGCACGTCTCCAGCACGCCCCCGACCTCCAGGAACGCGTCCACGGTCTCCAGCAGCGCGCCGCCCGCGTCCTCCAACGGCCGGGCGACTCTGTCGACGAGCTGCCACTCCGCCTCCGGGTCACCGGCGAGCGCCCGTTCCGGCAGCAGGTCCAGCGAACGCACTGGTCGCGGGGCTGCGGGCCAGCCCACGACCGCGCGCAGCCCGCTCAACGAGTCGCTGGCGCTGCGGTGCGCCTCGGACAGCGACGCCACGGTCGGCCCGGCCACCACGGGCCCCTCGCCGAACCCCTCGGCGATCTTGCCGAGCACGTCCTCGCCGGTCTCGGTCGGCCCGCCGAGCACGACGACCAGGCGTGATCCCTGCACGGACAGCAGCACCGGCCGGCCGGCGCGGGCGGCCTTGCTGCGCACCGAGTAGATGATCGCGGGCGGGTCCTCACCACCCGGATTGCCGACGAGGACCGTCGCTTCCAAAGTCGGATCCCAGCCCAGCGCGGCCGCGCGGGACAGCAGCGACTCCTCGGGGTCGCCACGCACGATGCCGTCGACGACCAGCGCTTCCAAACGCGCGTCCCACGCACCGCGCGCCTCGGCGGCGGCCGCGTACGAGGTGGCGGCGGAGAAGGCGATCTCCCGGCCGTACCGCAGCACGCCCTCCATCAGCAGCGCGCGCTCGGTCTCGTCGGCCGCCATCTCCGGCATCTGCTCCTCGAACAGCTCCAGGGCGATCCGGACGAGTTCCACGGTCTGGCGCAGACTCACCCAGCGCGACATGTCCTTGGGGGCGCTGCGGAACGCGTCCGCGCTCAGCCGGATCGCCTGCTGCCGGTCGTGCAGCCACTCGACGAACCCGGCCACGCCGTTCTGGATCAGCAGCAGCACGCTCGCCCGCTGGTCGGCGGGCATCCGGGCGAACCACGACAGCCGCCGCTCCATCTCGGCCACGCTGGCCGTCGCGAGGGAACCCGACGCGCGTTCGATCTTGCGCATGGTGCGGGCGGAGATCGTCGGCGGGTGCTCCTCCTTCGCCTTCGCGGGCTTGCTGCTGGTCATACCCGCAGCTTAGGCCAGTGGAGTGACATCACCGGGACGGGTGACAGAACCCATCGGCCTCATTGAACGGCCATACCGTCGGTCGGCAGAGATCTTTCGGCACGGCGTGGAGGTTCGTCTTGCGCAGGTTTCCGGCACTCGTCCTAGGGGTCGTCGCTCTGCTCACCACGAGCACGACCGCGGCCGCCGATCCACCAGATCCGCTGGCCGAGTTCGTCTCCCAGGCCGCCAAGTGGGCGCCGTGCAGCGGAAAGCTCGCCGAGTTGGAATGCGCCACGCTGGTCGCGCCGCTCGACTACACCAAACCGGCCGGCGACAGGATCAACCTGACGATCAGCCGCAAGAAGGCGACGGCGCCCGACCGCAGGCGGGGCGTGCTGTTCACCAATCCGGGTGGACCCGGCGGCTCCGGGCTCGGCCTGCCGCTGTTCCTGACGAAGTCCGAGCTCTCCCAGGTCTACGACGTGATCGGCATCGACCCGCGCGGCGTCGGGGGTTCCACGGCCCTGAACTGCCGGGCGGCGGCCGCGATCGCCGCGCCCGAGTCGCGGCCCGCCGACAGCGAGTTCGGCAAGTGGGCGGCCGAGGCGCGCGAGGCGGAGGAGTCCTGTCAGAAGTCCGGCGGCGGCATCCGGCAGTTCATCAGCACCGCGAACACCGCGCGGGACATGGACGTCGTGCGGGCCGTGCTGGGCGAGCAGAAGATCAACTATCTGGGGTACTCGTACGGCACCTACCTGGGCGCGGTCTACGGGACGTTGTTCCCGAACCGACTCGACCGCAGCGTTCTCGACTCCGCGGTGCACCCCGAGTGGATCTGGCACGAGCAGTTCCGCCAGCAGGCCATCGCGTACCGGATGGACGTCGAGGCCTGGGCGACGTGGGCGGGAGAGCGCAACGAGAAGCTCGGGCTCGGCAAGTCGCGCGACGAGGTGCTGGCCGAGGTCGAGAAGGTCGCGGCCAAGCTGCACGTGACGCCGGTCGGCGAGCACAACCGGTCTTCCTTCGACGGCGCACTGGGTGTCGGTGCCCGTTACCGTCCACTGTGGTCGGACCTGGCGGCCATCGTCACGAAGCTGCGGTCGGGGGAGAAGCCCGCGAACGCCGAGGGCGCCAAGGCCGGTCAGGTGCTCGCGAAGACCGGTCTGGACGAGCTGCGGTCCGGTGTGTTCGACACGGTCACCTGCGAGTCGGACTGGCCCACCGACGTGAGCGTCTACTACGAGGACATGCGGATGTTCCGCGAGCGCTACCCGTACGGCTTCGGCATCGTCCGCGCGGCGCCGATGACCTGCACGTTCCGCTCGTTCACGCCGCCGGAGGACCCGGTCAAGATCAGCCGCAACGGCTACCCGATCGGCATCGTCGTGCAGTCCGAGGGCGACACGCAGACGCAGTACGCGAGCGGACCGGCGATGGCGCAGCGGCTCGGGCACAACCTGATCACCGTCACCGACGAGGGCAAGCACGGCCTCTACAACGGCGGCAACGCCTGCGTCGACGGCAAGGTCAACCGGTACCTGATCGACGGGGCGCTGCCCGGCAGCAGTTCCGAGTGCGCCGGCGACCCGCGCCCGGACGTGCCGAAGGACGGCCAGCCCGGCACCGCGCCGGCGTTGTCGGCAGAGGGGATCCAGGCCTACCTGGACGGGCGGGGCTTCTCGGCCCGGCCCTGATCCGGCGGCCCTGAGACGACCCCCTGAAATGTGGAAGCGCCCGCCACGGAGCGTGGCGGGCGCTTCCCTCTCCCCGGTCCCCACCGGTAGTTCCACTCTGGACTGTATTGCGACAAAAATCCACGTCAGCCACCCTTTCGTGTAGCGGTGTCGAAGTTGTGGAGCGGTGTGATCCACGAAACGATCAACTGGTCGGATCTTCACTCACCGCAACTTTTGATCTTGGAGGGCCCGTGGGCTCGCAAATCACCGAGGGCCTGGGCCAGGCGTGGGCGATGATCGCCACGTTCGTGCCGAAGCTGCTCGGCTTCCTGCTCGTGCTGGTCATCGGCTGGTTCATCGCCAAGGCGCTCGCCAAGGGCGTCCAGTTCCTGCTGAAGCGCGTCGGCTTCGAGAAGCTCGTCGACAAGTCGGGCCTCAACGGCGCGATGCGGCAGTCGTCGATGGACGCCTCCGGCCTGATCGCCAAGATCGTCTACTACTTCGTGCTGCTGATCGCGCTGCAGCTGGCGTTCGGCGTCTTCGGCGCCTCGAACCCGGTCAGCACGCTGCTGAACGAGGTCATCGCCTACCTGCCGCGCATCGTCGTCGCGCTGGTGCTCGTGATCGTCGCGTCGGCCATCGGCACCGCGCTCAAGGGCCTCGTGATGGGGGCGCTGGGCCAGCGCACCTACACGAAGATGCTCGGCAACATCACCTACGGCTTCGTGATGGCGCTCGGCATCATCGCCGCGCTGAACCAGCTGGGCATCGCGATCTCGGTGACCATGCCGGTCCTGATCGCCGTGCTCGCGACCGTCGCCGGCGTCATCGTCATCGGCGTGGGTGGCGGCCTGGTCCGCCCGATGCAGGCGCGCTGGGAGGGCTGGCTGACCCGCGTGCAGGACGAGGCGCAGGCCCAGTCCCCGATGCCGCGCGCGTCCCAGGAGATGCCCCAGGAGATGCGGCAGAACGTCGGGGCTCGCATGGGTGACGCGCCGACGCCGCCGTCGGGCACCCAGATGGGCTGAAACGGGAGTTAGAGGGTCTGACTCACGCTAGTTAGAGGCTCTCACCTCCTGGAAAGGGTCTCGCGCAAACTTCCTGCGCGGGGCCCTTTCCTCGTGTTCTGGGGGTTCTCCAGTTTCGATCCAGCGCCCCGCCGGAGTCTCGTCTGCACCCGAATCGTTCCGTCGCGGTGGAGGACCAATGAAAGCCCTTGTGCTGTCCGCGGGCGTGCGCCCGGCCGGATACTCGTTACCCAGGCAGATCGTCCCCATCGCGAACAAGCCGGTGCTCGAGTACGTGGTGGAGAACCTGCGGGACGTCGGCGTCACCGAGATCGGCATCGTCGTCGGCGACGACCGCGGTGGCCAGGAGATCTCCGAACTGTTCGGCGACGGGTCCTACCTGGGCGTGTCGATCACCTACATCCAGCAGGACGTGCCGCTGGGCGTCGCGCACTGCGTGCGGATCGCCCGCCCGTTCCTCGGTGACGACGACTTCGTGCTGTACCTGGGCGAGAACGTGCTCGTCGAGGGCATCGGGCAGATCGCCGACGAGTTCGCGCGGCTGCGGCCGTCCGCCCAGGTGCTGGTGGACAAGGTGGAGGACCCGCGCCTGTACGGCGTCGCGGAGGTGGACGAGAACTCGCGCGTGACGCGGTTGATCGAGCACCCGCAGGAGCCGCGCAGCGACCTCGCGCTGATCGGCGTCTACTTCTTCACCCCCGCGATTCACGCGGCCGTCGACGCGATCGAGCCGTCGTGGCGCGGCGAGTTCGAGATCACCGACGCGCTGCAGTGGCTGGTGACGCACGAACGCGACGTGCGGGCGCGGATGTACTCCGGGTTCTGGAAGGACACCGGCCGGGTCGAGGACGTGCTGGAGTGCAACCGCGAACTGCTGATGGGGCTGCGCGGAGACATCCAGGGCATCGTCGACGACGAGTCGAGCCTCATCGGTGACGTCGTCGTCGAAGAGGGCGCGCGCGTGGTGCGGTCGTGCATCGTCGGGCCCGCGATCATCGGCGCCGGCACGCTGGTCGAGGAGTCGATCATCGGCCCGTACACGTCGATCGGCGCGGACTGCCGGATCGTCGAGTCCGGCCTGGCCGACTCGATCGTGCTCAACGAGGCCTCGGTGCACAACGTGTCGGGCATCGAGACGTCGCTGATCGGCCGCGGGGCCAGGGTCGGGTCGGCGCGCCAGCACCGGTTGGTCGTCGGCGACGGCGCGCACGTCGACGTCGCTGCCTAACTCCTGATCCAGTCCTGAAGGCGGTCGCACTCCTCGGCGACCGCCTTCTGCCTGCTCTTGGGTTGTGCGTCGATGTACTCGACGGTGATCGTGCGTTCCTTGGTGATCGCCCAGGTGGCGACGACGAAACCGTCGACGAGAACGGTGGGCTTGCCACCGATGACGACGCCGAGCCGGTCGTCGGCGATGACCCTGCGGCGGTCGGCGTGGGCGAGCAGGATGTTGTCGAACTCCGGCAGCAGCCGGACCGGCAGCGGCGTCTCCGGGTCGGGGCGCGGGGCGTCGGGGAGGTCGAACAGCTCCTTGCCCGCCTCGTTCCGGAACGTGATCAGCTGCGGGCGCAGGGCGGTGAACGTTTCGGTGAGCTTGGTGAGACCGGACCACTGCTGGGCGTCCATGACCGTCGCCGGGCCGAACGCCCTGAGGTACCGCAGGACGATTTCTTCTTTGCTGATGGCCTCTTGCGGCTGCCCGAGCCAGTTCTCGACGGTCGTGCAGACCGCGCGGCCGCTCTGGTGCCACAGGCCGCGCGGCGGCAGTTGGACGAGGGCGAGCTTGTTGCGCAGGGCGTTGCCGAGGACGGTGTGGTCGCGGTCGGGCCAGCGCTCCTTGAGCTGCTTGCCGGCGTCCGCGGTGCCCTGCGGGGTGTCGTCGAGGATCTTGCGGCCCGCCTCGGCGACCTCGTCGAAGTCGAGTCCGCGCAGCCTCGCCGCGAACGGGCCGCTCTGGAGTTCGCGGTCGAGCTTGAGCTGGGTGTGGGGGCGCAGGCCGAGGGCGTCGCGAGCGCTGACCAGGTGGATCGTGCCGCGCATCAGCAGCATCCGCACGGCTTCGCGGTTCGTCAGCAGGTCTTCGAGTTCCTGCGGCTGGAAGTTCCGCAGGCGCGTCCACAGACCGATGTAGGGCGACTTCGGTTCCTGGGCCTGGATGCCGAAGAGGTGCTCGATGGTGGCGAGCGCGCTCTGGTCGGCGCGCTCGCGCAGCATCTGGCGTTCGATCAGTGCTCGGTTGAGTTCGGTCAAGCTCAGCGTCGTCCCCATCGGGACAGACTAGAACCTGATGAACGCGAATCCGGTGCCATCAGGGCGTTCCCCGTCGTGCACGACGAGCAGGTTGAGCTTGCCCAGCACGATGTCGGCACCGTCCGAGTGCTCGACGTCCTTGATCCGGAAGTCCCGGAGCTGCTTCATGTCCGCCTTGCGGTAGGCGA
The DNA here is from genome assembly GCF_043632865.1 of Lentzea sp. JNUCC 0626. Classification (NCBI taxonomy): domain Bacteria; kingdom Bacillati; phylum Actinomycetota; class Actinomycetes; order Pseudonocardiales; family Pseudonocardiaceae; genus Lentzea; species Lentzea sp. JNUCC 0626. The sequence continues at coordinate 5,252,076 of NZ_CP171635.1, read as the reverse complement.
CGAACCGCGAGTCGCCCTGGCTCGACGCGAGCAGCACGTCGTTCGCGATCGTGAGGCCCTCGGCGTCGGCTTCGAGCCACTTGCCACCGAAACCGGGGTTCGGGCCGTCGGCCTCGCACTCCTCGGTCTCCGGGTTGTACTTCTGCGGCGCACCCCACGTGCGGACCTTGTCGACCAGCTGCGGCTTGCCGAAGCCGTTGGAGCGCAACGGGATGCGCCAGATGCCGACGTCCTCCTGGGCGGCGTACAGGGTGTTGGTGCGCTCGTCGATGACCATGCCCTCGACCTGCGGGCCCTCGCCGGGCTCGCCGCACACGGTCCACTGCTTGCCGTTGGGCAGGGTGAAGGTGCTCGGAAGGTCCAGAGTGGACACCTTCTTGGTGTCGTAGTTCTTGCCCTTCAGGACGTGCAGAAGCGCGATGCTCGTCTCACTGCGGCGGCTGGTGACGACGACGTCCCTGCCGTTGACGTGCCCGGCGGCCAGGCCGTAGACGGTGTGCTGGTCGTCGACCTCGGCCTCGGTCTTGCTGAACACCGGCCTGGTGGCGGGGTTCGTGACGTCCCTCGCGCCGCGTTCGTCCACTTGGAACACCCGGATGCGGTCACGGCCGCGGTCGCTGACGAACGCGAGGTCCCCGAGCACGTCGACGTTGTTGAACCGGCCCGGCTTCGCGTCCGGGGTCGGCGGCTGCGGCGCCGGGTACACGCCGATCGTGCGGCCCCTCAGGTCGAACGCCGCCAGGCCACCTTCCTTGAGGGTGCCGAGGACCACACTGCGTTCGGTGTCGCGGGGATTGACCCAGATGGCGGGGTCGTCCGCGTCGGCAGGCTCGCCGAACGTCTGCGTGATGACCGTCGGTGTGATGACGGGCGTCGTGGGCGCCGTGAGGAACAAAGGCACGAGCGCCAGTGCTAAGGAAGATGACATGGTGGGACCGTAGGAAACACCGGTGTACTGCGACTGAACCGCGGAGGAACAAGCCGTGTGGCACGAGGTGGGACTGACGATCTTCGGGCAGAAGATCGCGTACACGGAGCTGGTCGGGCAGGTGCTGGCGCTCGCGGTGGTGTTCCTCGCGCAACGCCGTTCACTCTTGACCTGGCCCGTTCAGCTGGCCTCCGTCGCCCTGCTGTTCACCGTCTACGTGTCCGCGCACCTGGGCGGGCTCGCGACGCGGCAGGTGGTCGTCGGCGCGATCGCCGTCTACGGCTGGTACGCCTGGGTGCGCCGGCGGGACCCGGTGTTCGGCGTGGTGGTGCGCAAGGGTTCCTGGCGTGAACGGATCGCCGTGGCCGCCACGTTCGTCGTCGGCACCGCCGCGTTCGCGCTGGTGCTGGACGCGCTGGACGCCTCGTGGGCGCCGTGGCCGGACGCCGCGATCTTCGTCGGCACGATCCTCGCGTTCGCGTTGCAGGGCCTCGGTCTGGTGGAGTTCTGGCTGGTCTGGCTGGTGGTCGACGCGGTCGGCGTGCCGTTGCAGATCCAGTCGGGCCTGTACTTCAGCGCGTTCGTCTACATCATCTTCGCGGGCCTGGTGATCCACGGCTTCATCGACTGGAACCGCACGGCCCGGCGGTTGACACAGGCGGCAAAGTCTCCTCTATGAGGGGACTGTTGATCGCTCTGCTGACCGCTGTCTCGTCGCTGGTAGCCATCCCTGCTGCTCAGGCCGCACCACCCCTGCGCACCGGGTTCGAGCTCACCGGCAAGTGGACCACCGAGGCCGAGGAACAGGCCTACCTGCGCGCGACCGGCCTGCCCCTGACGCAGATCGGGACGACCGCCCAGGGCCGCCCGATCCAGCTCGTGCGCGTGGGCACCCGCACCGCGCGCACCGTGGTTCTCTTCATCTGCTCCCAGCACGGCGACGAACCCGCCGGACGCGAGGCGTGCCTGATCCGCATGCGCTCGCTGCCGCGCACGTCGTCCGTCACCTACCTGTTCGTGCCGAACGCCAACCCGGACGGCCGCGTTCTTGACACCCGCGGCAACTCCGCCGGCACCGACATCAACCGCGACCACCTGCTGCTGCGCTCGGAAGAAGCCCGCGCGATGGCCGCCGTGATCCGCGACTGGCAGCCCGACGTCATCCACGACCTGCACGAGTTCGGTCCTTCCGCGCCCTACTACGTGAAGGACGTCCTCTGGCTGTGGCCGCGCAACCTCAACGTCGCCGACGGCGTGCACGACCTGTCGGAGTCGCTGTCGCGGTCGTACGTGCGGACCTCCGTCGAGGCGGCCGGCCGGACGTCCGGTGTCTACGGCATCTACGTCGACCCGGTGACCGGCGAGCCCGTCCGCCAGGTCGCGGGTGACGGCCAGGAACGCATCCTGCGCAACACCGGCGGCCTCAAGCACGGCATGGGCCTGCTGGTCGAGACCAACGTCGACAACACCCCGGCGTACCGCGTGGAGTCGCATCTGAAGGCCCTGGACGGCACCCAGTCGTTCGTGCGGGACAACCGCGCGGGCATCGAAGCGGCCAACGCGGCCTCGCGAGCGGTCCGGTCGGGCCCGATCTACTTCGGCGGTGCCGACAACCAGGCGCCGGACCCGTCCGACGTGATCACCGCGCCGTGCGCCTACGTGCTGACCGGGGCGCAGTACACCGAGGTGCAGGACGAACTGGCGTTGCACGGGATCAAGTCGCAGTACCTGCGGGGCGGTGACCGGATCGTGCCGCTGAAGCAGGAGGCGCGCGCTCTGATCCCGTTGCTGCTGGACGCCCGCGCCGACGGACCGCTGACGGCCGGGCAGCCTCTCGTGCAGTGCTGACCGTGGTCAGATGGCGGTGTGATCGATCTTCCCGACCGGATGGAACGCAACCTCGCCGAGCACGCGTGCCATCTGCACCGCCACCTGTCCGGCGCGACCGTCATCGAGTCCGATGACCTGCTGATCGCGGACAGCGGGCTGCCCGACGACACGTTCAACATCGTCGCGGCGGCCCGCGAGTCCGCTGACGTGGCCGAGGCGGTGCGCACGATCCGCGCCACCGGCCGCCCGTTCTCGTGGTGGGTCGGTGACGACCCCGGCCTGCGCGAACGGCTGACGGCGGAGGGGCTCGAACCGTCCGGGACCGAGGTCTCGATGTGGCTGGACCTCGACGGCACCCTGCCCTCGCCGGACGCCGCGGGGCTGGAGATCCGCAGCGTCACCACATCGGAGGAACTCGCGGACTACGCCGCCGTGCTGGCGGCCAACTGGGACCCGCCTGCCGAGACCGTTCGCCGCTTCTACGCCATGGCTGCGCCACATGCGTTGGTGAGCAACGCGCGCTACCTCGTCGGGTACGTCGACGGCCGTGCGGTGTGCACGGCGGAGGTGTTCCTGCACGCGGGTGTGGCCGGGATCTACAACATCGCGACCCTCGCCACGGACCGGCGGCGCGGCTACGGCGGTGCGATCACCGCGGCGGCGTTGCGCACCGCACGCGCTGAGGAGTGCCGTATTGCCGTCCTACAAGCCTCTGAGGACGGCGAGACCGTCTACCGGCGTCTCGGGTTCACCGCGGCCGGTCAGTTCACCGAGTACGCGCTCAGGGCGTGAAAAAGGGCCGCCCCGAAACCAGGGCGGCCCTTCTCGGCTGACTAGCTACGCGAGACCGGCGTCGCCCGTGGACGGACCGGCCGCCTGCACGTCGTCGATCCGGTACTTGCGGGCCGCCTCGACGACCTTCGACTGCTCGACCTCGCCACGCCGGGCCAGGGCGGCCAGCGTCGCGACGACGACGGACTCCGCGTCCACCAGGAAGTGGCGGCGCGCGGCCGGGCGGGTGTCGGAGAAGCCGAAGCCGTCCGTGCCCAGGGTCGTCATGTCGGTCGGGACGTACGGGCGGATCAGGTCCGGGATCGCCGACGCCCAGTCGGACACGGCGACGACCGGGCCCTGCACGTCCTTGAGCACCTGCGTCACGTACGGCACGCGCGGGTCGGCGTCCGGGTGCAGCAGGTTGTGGCGGTCGGTCTCGACGGCGTCGCGGCGCAGCTCCGAGTACGACGTCGCGGACCACACGTCCGCGGAGACGCCCCACTCGTCGGCCAGCATCTGCTGGGCCTTGAGCGCCCACGGGAGGCCGACGCCGCTGCCGAGGATCTGGGCGCGCGGGCCACCGGTCTGCGCGCTGTCCTGGAACTTGTAGAGGCCCCGCAGCAGGCCCTCCACGTTCAGGTTCTCCGGCTCGGCCGGCTGCGCGTACGGCTCGTTGTAGACCGTCATGTAGTAGAAGATGTTCTCGGCGTTCTCGCCGTACATCCTGCGCAGACCGTCGCGGACGATGTGCGCCACCTCGTACGACCACGCCGGGTCGTACGCGATCACGGCCGGGTTCGTGTGCGCCAGCAGGAGCGAGTGGCCGTCGGCGTGCTGGAGGCCCTCACCGGTCAGCGTCGTGCGGCCCGCGGTGGCACCGAGCACGAAGCCGCGTGCCATCTGGTCCGCCGCCGCCCACAGGCCGTCACCGGTGCGCTGGAAACCGAACATCGAGTAGAAGATGTAGATCGGGATCATCGGCTCGCCCTGCGTCGCGTAGGACGTGCCGACCGCCGTGAACGACGCCGTGGAACCCGCCTCGTTGATGCCCTCGTGCAGGATCTGGCCCTGCTCGGACTCCTTGTAGGCGAGCATCAGGTTGGCGTCCACCGAGGTGTACGCCTGGCCGTTCGGGTTGTAGATCTTCTGCGTCGGGAACATGGAGTCCATGCCGAACGTTCGTGCCTCGTCCGGGATGATCGGCACGATGCGCGGGCCGATCTCCGGGTCCTTCGCGAGGTCGCGGACGAGCCGGACGAACGCCTGCGTCGTCGCGACCTCCTGCTTGCCGGAGCCGCGCTTGAGGCCTTCGTAGACCTTGTCGCCCGGCAGCACCAGGGCCTTGGACTTGGTGCGGCGCTCCGGTACGAACCCGCCCAGCTGGCGACGGCGTTCCTGCATGTACTGGATCTCCGGCGAGTCCTGCCCGGGGTGGTAGTACGGCGGCAGGTACGGGTCGGCCTCGAGCTGCGCGTCCGAGATCGGGATGCGCAGGCTGTCGCGGAAGCCCTTGAGGTCGTCGAGGGTCATCTTCTTCATCTGGTGCGTCGCGTTGCGGGCCGCGAAGTGCGGACCGAGCGAGTAGCCCTTGATGGTCTTGGCGAGGATGACGGTCGGCTGGCCCACGGTCTCGGTCGCCGCCTTGTAGGCCGCGTAGACCTTGCGGTAGTCGTGGCCGCCGCGCTTGAGGTTCCACACCTCGTCGTCGCTCATGGCGTCGACGAGAGCCTTCGTGCGCGGGTCACGGCCGAAGAAGTGCTCCTTGACGTACGCGCCGTCGTTGGCCTTGTACGTCTGGTAGTCGCCATCGGGCGTGTTGTTCATCAGGTTGACGAGCGCGCCGTCGCGGTCCGCGTGCAGCAGCGAGTCCCACTCGCGGCCCCAGACGACCTTGATGACGTTCCAGCCGGCGCCGCGGAAGAACGACTCCAGCTCCTGGATGATCTTGCTGTTGCCGCGCACCGGGCCGTCGAGGCGCTGCAGGTTGCAGTTGACGACGAACGTGAGGTTGTCGAGCTGCTCGTTCGCGGCGAGCTGGAGCAGGCCGCGCGACTCGGGCTCGTCCATCTCGCCGTCGCCGAGGAACGCCCACACGTGCTGGTCGGACGTGTCCTTGATGCCGCGGTCGTGCAGGTAGCGGTTGAACCGCGCCTGGTAGATGGCGTTCATCGGGCCGATGCCCATGGAGACCGTGGGGAACTCCCAGAAGTCCGGCATGAGGCGCGGGTGCGGGTACGACGGCAGGCCGCCGCCCAGACCGGCGTGCGAGTACTCCTGGCGGAAGCCGTCGAGCTGGTGCTCGCTCAGCCGGCCTTCCATGAACGCGCGGGCGTACACGCCAGGCGAGGCGTGGCCCTGGATGAAGACCTGGTCGCCACCACCCGGGTGGTTCTTGCCGCGGAAGAAGTGGTTGAAGCCGACCTCGTAGAGCGACGCGCTGGACGCGTACGTGGAGATGTGGCCACCGACACCCACACCAGGCCGTTGCGCGCGGTGCACCGTCATCGCGGCGTTCCAGCGGATCCACGCACGGTAACGACGCTCCACCTCCTCGTCACCGGGGAACCACGGCTCCCGCTCGGTGGGGATGGTGTTGACGTAGTCGGTGCTGGTCAGCGACGGCATGCCGACGTGGTTCTCGCGCGCACGTTCCAACAGCCGCAGCATCAGGTAACGCGCACGCTGCTGCCCGCCGCCCTTGAGGACCTCGTCGAACGACTCAAGCCATTCGGAGGTCTCTTCGGGGTCGATGTCCGGCAGGTGAGCGGCCATGCCGTCACGAATGACACGCACCCGCTCGGGGCCGGTGTTCTGCGGGCTCAAGGTGTCTCCTCGGCTTCGTTGGCGGTACACGCGCTGGCCCGGAAACCGTGCCACGCGCTCCTATCGTTGTCCTTGCGTGGCGACTTCGTCATCGCTACCGGTCGGTAGTTCTGGATCGTGTCGCTCACGCGCGCGCGATAAGAGGTATGTAGAGCATGCGTCATGCCAGTGTAGGTGTCTTCACAGGGGTGCGTGTTACGGCGTGTCACGTGGTCAACAGTTGCGCCGGAGGTAGCTGACAGTGTTCGCTAGCCGGAGTAACGGACTTGGCGGCAGTCTTTGAGGCTGTCGCTCTTGCGTAGTTGGAGGAGTGAAAACCGTGGTCGCCGCGGAAGACGCCGGCAAGCTCGGCGTCGCCGACAAGCTCGGGATCGAATCAGGCATGGTCGTCCAGGAACTCGGCTGGGACGAGGACGTTGACGACGCCTTGCGTGCCGCTGTCGAGGAGCGAATCGGGGGCGACCTCCTCGACGAGGATGCCGACGAGACGGTGAGCGTCGTCTTGCTCTGGTGGCGAGAGGACGACGGCGACCTCGTCGACGCCCTCCTCGAGGCCACCGGCGTGCTCGCCGAGGACGGCGTGATCTGGGTTCTCACCCCGAAGACCGGCCGCCCCGGCCACGTGGAGCCGTCGGACGTCGCCGAGGCCGTGCCCACCGCCGGCCTCTCGCAGACCTCCAACATCAGCGTCGCCGACGACTGGGCGGGCATCCGCCTGGTGTGGCCGAAGTCGGCCAAGGTGAAGCGCTGAGCTGACGTGGGGTCGACCTGCGGCCGCTTTGTGGCGGCCGTGGGTTCCCGATGTCCGGCTGGAGGGGTTTGTCACATGGCGGTCGAGGTCGGTTCGGAAGCCCCGGACTTCACGCTCAACGACTACAACAAGCAGCCCGTGACGTTGTCGTCGTTCCGAGGCTCTCGCGCGGTGCTCGTGGTCTTCTACCCGTTCGCCTTCAGCGGCACCTGCCGGGGCGAGCTCTGCCAGCTCCGCGACGAGCTGAGCGTGTACGAGGACGCGGCCGTGCAGGTGCTCGGGGTGTCCGTGGACTCCCCGTTCGCCCTGAAGGCCTGGGCCAACCAGGAGGGCTACCAGTTCCCGCTGCTGTCCGACTTCTGGCCGCACGGGGCCGTGGCGCAGTCCTACGGCGTGTTCAACGCCTCGTCGGGCATGGCAGTGCGCGGCACGTTCCTGGTGGATCTCGCCGGCGTGGTGCGCTTCGCCGAGGTGAACGCTCCGGGTGAGGCGCGCGATCAGTCGGGCTGGCAGAAGGCCGTGGCGGCGCTTCGGGCATGATGTAGCTGTACCCCTGCGGTCTTGGTGCCGTTGGGATGGGGCGTGTAGCTCAGCGGAAGAGCACTCGGTTTACACCCGAGCGGTCGCAGGTTCGATCCCTGTCGCGCCCACCACTCACGATTTGTTCGCACCACGGAGAGCAAACGAACTCTAGAGGTCCTCTTCGTCTGGATCGCCAATGCCGCTGTCCCTGAAGTCTTGCCACTTCTTTTTCTCCTCTTCGGCCTTCTTGCGAACATCCTCCTTTGAGGCACCGCTCTCGGCCGTGGCGGCGACTTCTTCCAATGACTTTCTTGCACGGCTGGTGGCCTCGGCCTTGACCTTGACCTCCTGCACTGTCGCCAGTGCTTTGGCCTGGAAGGCGGCCAAGAAGGCGCTGCCCGCCGAGCCGACGACAATCGACAGGCTCACGAGGGCGAACACGCTGTAGGAGTAGGTGGGGTCCTGGCCAGGTACGGCGGTCTCTTTTGGTGGGAGGAGCCACCACACCGCCATGGCTGCCGCGCCGCCGACAAGAAGGCTGGCCCAGCCTCCGAAGTCGGCGAACAGAATCTTTGACTTTGCCTTGTTCTTTACCCAGTGAGAGGCTTTGAAGCGACCTTTTTCGCCCTTGAGGAGCTCCCCGATCAGGCCTCCAAAAATGCCGAACAGGGCAGCTATGCCGTAGAAGACAACGTAGTCCGAAAATTCGGCAAGCTTGACCATCGCCTAGTCCTTTCGGCCGCGATTGGCTCGGGGCAGGACAGGCGTGTCATCGGAAGTGGATGAGGCTGGGCTGCTCCTTTTGGTGGAGTCATCGGGTAGGGCCTGGGGCTTTGTTACGCCAGCTCTGTAGTGCCACCCGGTTGGACCAACTCGGCCTGTTGCGGGCAACGTTCACGCCACGACCGCAAGACGTCACGAGATTGCGGCACGTTCAGCCGAGCATCCTCTTGCTGAACTGCGGCAGACGCTTGCGGGCGCAAGGTTGTGGGCTGTCTTGCGGTTGCTTGAAGGTCGTTCTTCGGTGCCGTACCTTGTTCGAGTTCGTCAGGGACGTTTGGGCCCGCTACCTACGAGGACGACGACCTGTGAGACGCAAGGCCAAGGCCGTGAGAACCGTCCCGACCACCGTCACGCAGGAGCAGGTCAAGCTGCTCGCCCTCGTGGAGCAGGGCGGTGTGCATCGCGGGGCCACGAGTTGGTACCTGGAGCACCGGCCCGCCAAGCAGTGGGACGCGGACGACCTCGAGATCCTGCGGTTGCGGGAGTGGATCGTGTGGGAGCAGCCGGACGGGCACGGGATGGCGGCTCCTGTCGACATCACGGCGCAGGGGCGGACCGCGTTGCGGCAGCATCTGCCGGAGTGGGTGTTGGGGCGGAAGGCCATTGCCGCTGAGCCGCCGAGGTTGCCCGCGGTCGAGACGATTCGGGCGTTGGACGCGCTCCAATAGGGCGGTAGAACGGTCTTAGTCGAACCCAAACGGAGGCGAAGACCTGTATGTCGAACTTGTTGGTCGGCGGCGAATTGCGCGCGCGTGAGCACCATCGGGTTGAGGACTGCGCACGTGAAGAAGGGCCGTTGCACGTTGTGACGTTGCCCAACGGTGTGGAGATGCAGGTCGTCACGGTTGGGTTGGAGCTCACCCGGCAGTTGCTGACCGATCAGCGGCTGTCCAAGGACAGCGCGGCGTTGCAGCGGGAGATCAAGCGGCAGCTCGCGGCTTTGGGGAGCACGCAGGAGAACCTTGCTGGGCTATTCGGGCCGAGCATGCTCAACAGTGACAACCCGCAGCACGCTCGGTTGCGGGCGCTTGCGGTGAAGGCGTTCAACGGCAAGGCGGTGCAGCAGTTGGCGCCGCGCATCGAGGAGATCACCGGTGAGTTGGTCGAGCGGCTGCCGGTGGGCGAGGAGATCGATCTCGTCAAGGAGCTCGCGGTGCCGATGCCCATGCACGTCATCGGCGAGGTGCTCGGGGTGCCGGCGGAGGATCAGGCGCGCGTTCGCTTGTTGATCGAGACGATGATGTCGATGGAGCCCGAGGTGTCGCAGCCCGCCAGCGACGAGTTGGGCGGGTACTTCCACGGGCTGCTCACGGGCAACGACCTGGATCCGCGGTCGTTGTTCGGTGCGTTGGCCACGGCTGCTGACGACGACGGCGACCACTTGAGCCACGACGAGTTGATGGCTATGGCGTTCCTTCTTGTCGTGGCGGGGCATGAGACGTCGGCGAGCCTCATTGCGAACGTGGTGCACGACGCGTTGGACAACGGGCTGTGGGCGAAGGCGGGGGCGGACCCCGCGTTGGTGCCGCAGCTCGTGGAGGAGACGTTGCGGCACAACTCGCCGGTGCGCAGCGCCACGCATCGGATCACCACTGAGCCGGTCGAGATCGGCGGAGTCGTGGTGCCTGCCGACACGCTGTTGCTCATCAACCTCGGCTCCGCCGGACGGTGCCCGCGCGCGCACGCTGACGCTGCCGAGTACCGGCTCGATCGTGAGACGACCGGGCACGCGACGTTCGGGCACGGGCCGCACTTCTGTCTGGGGTCGGGGCTTGCCCGGCTGGAGACGGAGACCGTCGTCCGGCATCTGGCGGCTCGCTTTCCGGGGACCACCTACGCCGGCGTCGAGCAGCCTGCGGTGACGCACAACGACATCATGGCCAGCCTTAAATCGCTTCCGGTCGTGTTGCGGCGCTGACACGCTGGGGTGTGTGGAGATCGTTCATGGGGGACCTGGCGACGTCGACGACGCCGCGATGATCTGGGCGCATGCCGTCGCTCTGCGCGACGGGTATGACGAGGTGCCGACGCTCGCGGAGGCTCGGCCCGGGGTGGAGAACGCTCTCATCGACGAGCGGTCGTTCCTGCTGCTCGCGGTGGAAGAGGGGCGTGCGGTGGGGTTCGTGGCCGGCGGTCCACATGAGACGGACGGGGTGCGCCGCGCGTTCCTCAACTACGTCGGGGTGCACCCGGACGCTCAGGGGCGGGGTGTCGGCGAGGCGTTGCTGCGGGAGCTGCCGGACGCATTGATCAAGAACGGATACGAGACGGTCGAGCTGCTCGTCTTCGTCGACAACGTTCCCGGGGTGCGTTTGTACGAACGCCTCGGATGGATCAAGGTCGGCGACCCTGTGCCGCATCCTCGCCACGGCCGTGTGGAGCAGCGGTACGCGTTTTCGCCCGCATCGCGGGAACTGGGGCGCGAGAGCGTTTAGCTGGGGATTAGGGGATCAACCCCAATGCGTCTGACCAGGGCTATCCCAAAGTCCATTTGAGACGTAACTTTTGCTCATGTCAGTGCGCACGTTCGCCGTCGTGGTCGGTCTCGCGTTCCTGCTCGGCGGGGGAGCGATCCTGGGGGTGATGCTGGCCATCGAGTCTCCGAGCGGGTCGCTGATCCCGTGCGGCAACAGCCTCGGCCTCGGGTTCGACGAGACCGGGGTCTCCGCCATCGGTCCGGCCTATGTGGACGTGTGCGCCGACCTGAAGCAGCGCCGGCTGCTCTGGGGGCTGCCCGTGTTCGGGGTGGGCGTGCTGCTGCTGATCGGCTCTTTGGTCGGTTCCCGCGGGGCTACTCGCCGGTAAGGTGCGCGGCATGACGTGGATGGTCTACGGCGCCAACGGCTACACGGGACGTCTCATCGCCGAACTCGCGGTCAAGCGCGGGGAGCGGCCGGTCCTCGCCGGGCGTTCGTACGAGAAGGTCGAGCCCATCGCCGCCGCGCTCGGACTCGAGTGCCGGGCGTTCGACCTCGGCGAGGCGCGGACGCACCTCGAGGACGTCGACGCCGTCGTGCACTGCGCGGGACCGTTCGCGCACACGTCCACCGCGATGGTCGACGCCTGCCTGAAGACCCGCACCCACTACCTCGACATCACCGGCGAGATCGACGTCTTCGAGTCCGTCGCGCTGAGGGACGTCGACGCGCGCAAGGCGGGCGTCGTGCTGCTGCCGGGCGCCGGGTTCGACGTCGTCCCCACAGACTGCGTCGCCGCGATCCTGAAGAACGCGCTGCCGTCCGCGACCCACCTCGACCTGGCGTTCGTCGTCGGGGGAGGGGCGAGCGCGGGCACGACCAAGACGTCCGTCGAGGCCGCCGCCGTGGGCGGGCGCATCCGCGTGAACGGCGACCTGAGGAGCGTCCGCATCGGCCATCGCCGCCGCACCGCGTACTTCCGGTCGGGGCCGCGCGAGGTCGGCAGCATCCCGTGGGGCGACGTGAGCACCGCCTACCGGTCGACCGGCATCCCGAACATCACGACCTTCACCACCGTGCCGGGCGTGCTCGGCCAGTTGCAGCAGGTGTTCGCGCCGGTGTTGCAGACGCCGCTCGTGCAGAACGTCGCCAAGTCCGTCGCCGGCAAGGTCAAGGGCCCCGACGAGCGCAAGCGCGCCAACACCAGGGCCGAGGTCTTCGGCGAGGCGTGGGACGCGCAGACGAAGGTCGAGTGCGCGATCACCACCCCGAACGCCTACAGCCTCACCGCCGACTCCGTGCTCCGCGCCATCGCCAAGATCAACGGTGTGGCGCCCGGAGCGCACACCCCGTCGAGCGCGTTCGGCGCCGACTTCGTGCGCGAACTCGACGGCGTCGTCGCGAGCGAGGTCCGCTTCACGTGAGTTAGAGGCTCTAACAGTCGTGAGTGTCGCGATGGTTAGAGGGTCTAGCGGTTGTGACAGTGAGAGCCTCTAACCCGTGGCGGGTTAGAGGCTCTCACTGTTGTGACGCCCTGACGGGCGATGCTCACTTCTTGAGGTGCTTCGCGACGCTGTCGACGACTCCGCCGACGGCGTCCTTCACCTTTTCCACGCCGTCCTTGACGGCCGCCTTCGCCTGGTCGGCGCGGCCCTCGTTGGCGAGCTCCTGGTTGCCGGTGGCCTCGCCCGCGGTCTCCTTGACCTTGCCGCCGAGGTCTTCCGCCTTGTTGCCGATCTTGTCCGACAGCGACATCGCGTCCTCCTGAAGCCTGAGTTCGTCTGACGCTTGTTCGATACCCCGTCCCGCCACTTCGTCACGCCACCGTCGGGTGAAAACCGGGTGAGGGTCGTCACGGGTGGGAAATCGACAAACCGCGTGACGTTCCGCGATCGAACGTGTCCTTCGGGCGACCAAGCAAAAAGTGGGCGGGGGTGTGCGCATGAGCGTGGCTGAGGCGGCCGCACTCGACGATGCCACGCTGGTGGCAAGGTCCCGTGACGGCGACATGAGGGCGTATGAGCAGCTCGTGCGGCGTTATCAGGGTCCGATGTACCGGCTGGCGTTGCGCATCGTGGGCAGCAAGGGCGACGCCGAGGACGCGGTGCAGGACGTGTTCCTGACCGCGTGGCGTCGGCTCGGGCAGCTCAACGACGACGGGGCGTTCCTCGGCTGGCTCTACCGCACCACCACCAACCAGTGCCTGAACGTGCTGCGCAAGCGCAAACCGCACGCCGACACCGAGCTCGACGAGCACGAGTCGCCGGCGCCGCGGACTCGGCCCGACCGCGCGGTGGAGGTGAACGCGCAGCTCGACGCGCTGCAGGCCGCACTGCGCGGGCTCACTCCCGAGCAACGGGCGTGCTGGGTGCTGCGCGAGGTCCACGGCCGGTCCTACGACGAGATCGCCGAGGCGATCGGCACGACCCAGCAGTCGGTGCGCGGCAGGCTCGCGCGGGCACGGGCACAACTCGCGGAGGTGATGGCGCCGTGGCGGTGACGTCCGACTACGTCCTGCCGTGCGGGCGGGACGTCGAAGAAGTCTGGGAGGCGATCGATCTCTCGGACGAGCACACGCGGTCGTGTCCGCACTGCGCGGCCGTGCGGGAGAGCCTGCTGGTGCTGCGCGCGGCGACCGACGAGATGGCACGCGAAGAGGTCGAGCCACCGTTCGACCTGGTCAGCCGGGTGATGTCGGCGGTGCGGGCGGACGTGCGGCGCTCGGACGTCGTGCCGCTGCCCGGTGATGGGCTCGCTCGGATCAGCACGCGCGCGGTCGCGGCCGTGCTGCGGTACGCGGCGGACGGCGTCGACGGCGTGCGGGCACGGGGGTGCCGCGTCGTGGAGGCGCCGGAGTCGACGGGACTGGACCCGGTGATCGAGGTGGAGCTGAGCATCGCGATCACGGCGTCCCTCGTCACGCACGCGGCGTACGAGGAGGTGCGGCGCCGGGTGCTGGCCGCGGCCTCCGCCCGGATCGGTGTGCGGCTCGCCCGCCTGGACCTCGTCGTGGCCGACGTTCTCGAAGGATGAGCTAGTGATCGAAGCAGTCGTGTCCGCTTCGGCGGTGGCGGCGGTCGCGGTGCACGCGGCCGAGACAGTCGCGGGCGTGCGGGTGCAGCCCGGGATGGCGGGCCTGGTGAGTTCGGTGGTGCGCGCGGCGCGGCAGCAGATCAAGGGACTGCAGCCCGCGCCGGTGGAAGGCGTGCGGGTGCGATGGACCGGTGCCGTCGCACAGCTGGAGGTGGACGTGGTGATCTCCGGGATGGACCAGGCCGCGGCTGTGGCCCGTGCGGTGCAACGGTCCGTGTGCGCGCTCGTGCCGGAACTGACCGGTGTCGAGGTGGAGTCCGTGGTGGTCACGGTGGTGGACGTCGCATGGTGATCGTGACGGAGTTGTTGAAGGCGCTGGAGAAGATCGACGGACTGCGGCCGTCGGTGCCGGAACCCGCGCGGTCGTGGATCTCCTGGGACGTCGACACGTTGGCCGTCGACGTCGAGGACGAACTGGTGTGCGTCCGGGTCGTCGCCACCCGCCTGCCGCTGGCGCTCGACGAGGCCGGTGCGGCTCTGCGGTCAGTTCTGCTTGGCACGCAATGGGAAAACGCGGTCGTGCGCATCGTTGTGACCGATGTGGACAAACGTGCGCTTGATCACCTGAACGGGTCGTGACGTTTCCGGCACCACCCGTGTCGAACTGATGTGAACACCTTGAAGGAAGGGAACGCCATGAGCACGCAGGCTGTGGAGAAGGTCAACGTCGCGAACGGGAAGCTGGTGACCGACAAGGGTTCCACCACCATCGCGGACGTCGTGGTGCAGAAGGTCGCGGGCCTCGCCGCGCGGGAGATCCGCGGCGTGCACGCCCTCGGCGGCGGCGCGACGCGGGCGCTCAGCGCACTGCGCGACCGCATCCCCGGCGCCACCGCGAGCGCGGGCCAGGGCGTGTCGGTCGAGGTCGGCGAGAAGCAGGCCGCCGTCGACCTGGAGCTCGTCGTCGAGTACGGCGTGCCGATCGCGGACCTCGCGAAGTCCGTGCGCACCAACGTGATCACCGCGATCGAGCAGATCACCGGCCTTGAGGTCGTCGAGGTCAACATCAACGTCAACGACGTGCACATCCCGAGCGACAACGAGGGCGAAGAGAAGCCCGAACCCGCGCGCGTGCAGTGAGGGGAAACGCCATGAGCACCACCGCACTGGGCCTGCTGACCGGGCTCGCGCTCGGCCTGGCCGCCGCGTTCGGGGGCTTCAGCGCGTTCCTGCTCGTGCTCGTCTTCGGCGCACTCGGCCTCATCGCGGGCCGGGTCGCCGAGGGCAAGCTCGACCTCGCGCAACTCCTGGGCAGGGACAGGGACTGACGATGACCACGCTCACCGCACAACAGAGTCCCGAACAACCGGGTCTGACCACCGTCGCGGACCGCGCGGTGGGCCGCATCGCCGCACGGGCCGCCGTGGAGGTGCCGGACGTGCTCGACTGCACCGTCACCGCACGGGTCACCGGGGGAGTGGCCACCCTCGACGCCCGCCTCGACCTGCGCTACCCCGCGCCGGTCGCGTCCACGGCCGCAAGCGTTCGCGCGCACCTGGTGGCACGGGTCGCCGCCCTCACGGGCCTGCGCGTCTCCGTGGTGGACGTGTCCGTCGGCGTGCTGCGCTCGGACACCCCGCAGGTGAGGAGGGTGCAGTGACCCGCCGCTCCCGCCGGGCCCTCCCGGCCACGCTCACCTCGCTGGTGCTGCTCGCGGCGTCGGTGCTGGTCGCGGTGACCGCCGTCCAACTGGCGCTCGGCGAACCGCCGTGGCTGCCCTACGACTCCCTGGTCGACCGGCTGCACAGCACGCCCTGGTCAGCCAGGGAGGTGGCCGTGGCGGGCGGGGTCGCCGCGGCCATCGGACTCCTGCTGCTCCTCGTCGCGGTCGTGCCCGGACGCCCGCGCACCGCAGCACTGGACCAGCACACCGCCGTGTCGGTGCGCGGCCTGCGCAACGCCCTGCGCTCGGCCGCGGTCGTCGACGGCGTCGAATCCGCGGCCGTGAAGGTGCGCCGCCGTCGGGTCCGCACGGTGGTGCGCACCCGTCGCGCCGTGGTCGACGGTCTGGACGACGCCGTCCGCACGGCAGTGGAAAGCCGGGTCGGAGAGTTCGCCCTCGCCCGGCCACCGCAGGTCGTGGTGCGGGTCAAGGCACTCAGGAGCGCGCGATGAACCGATTCCTGCTCGGCCTGCTGGGCCTGGTCCTGCTGCTCGCGGGTGCCGCCGCACTGGTCGTGAACCTCGACCTGGTGCACTGGGTCGACCGCTCCGACCCGGTGGTGCCCGGCACCGCACTGCCACCCACCTGGGTGCTGTGGGTCGTCGCGGCCGGCGCCGTCGTGATCGCCCTGATCTGCCTGCGCTGGCTCACCGCCCAGGTTCCGCGCCGCAAGGTGACGGCGTGGCGCTGGGCCGACGAGGCGGGCGCCACCCGCCTCTCCACCGCGACGGCCACCGCGCCGTTCGCCGACGAAGTCACCGCGTACCCCGGCGTGCGCAAGGTCGAGGCCACCTTGACCGGCCCGCACACCGCCCCGCGCCTGGCCCTCGTCGTCCGCGCCCACGGCGACGCCGATCTGCGGGGGATCCGCCGCCGCATCGACGACGAGGGCCTGCCACGTCTGCGCGAAGCCCTCGACGCACCCGACCTGCACGCCGACGTCGAGTTCCGGATGTCGACGACGAAGGCCGAAGCGCGAGTGCGCTGATATATCGGTCAACGCAAAACAGCTGGTCACCCTCGCAAGGGTGACCAGCTGTCGCGTTGGTTAGAGGTTCTAACGCGGGGCCAGCAGGCTCGTGATCTCCTGGGACGCCGAGACCGTCAGCAGGTGCTGGAGGTTCTCCGGGAGCTCCTCGCCGCGCTTCTGCTTCGCCTGCGCGTAGAGGCGGCCGGCGCGGTACGAGGAACGGACCAGCGGGCCCGCCATGACCCCGAGGAAACCGATCTCCTCGGCCGTCTCCTTGTGCTGCACGAACTCCTCGGGCTTCACCCAGCGCTCGACCGGGTGGTGCCGCGGCGACGGGCGCAGGTACTGGGTGATGGTGATGATGTCGCAGCCCGCGTCGTAGAGGTCGGAGAGCGCCTCCGTGACCTCTTCGGGGGTCTCACCCATGCCGAGGATCAGGTTCGACTTGGTGACCAGGCCGAACTCGCGGGCCTTGGTGATCACCTCGAGCGAACGCTCGTAGCGGAACGCCGGGCGGATGCGCTTGAAGATCCGCGGGACGGTCTCCAGGTTGTGCGCGAGCACCTCGGGACGGGACTCGAACACCTCGGCCAACTGCTCCGGGACCGCGTTGAAGTCCGGGATCAGCAGCTCGACGCCCGTGCCCGGGTTCATCTCGTGGATCTGGCGGACCGTCTCGGCGTACAGCCACGCGCCGCCGTCGGCGAGGTCGTCACGGGCGACACCCGTGACCGTGGAGTAGCGCAGCCCCATCGCCTGGACGGACTCGGCGACGCGGCGCGGTTCGTCGCGGTCGAGGTCGGCGGGCTTGCCCGTGTCGATCTGGCAGAAGTCGCAGCGCCGCGTGCACTGCTCGCCGCCGATCAGGAACGTGGCCTCGCGGTCTTCCCAGCACTCGTAGATGTTGGGACAGCCCGCTTCCTCGCAGACCGTGTGCAGACCTTCGCGTTTGACGAGGCCCTTGAGCTCCCGGTACTCGGGGCCCATCTTGGCCCGAGTCTTGATCCACGAGGGCTTCTTCTCGATCGGGGTCTGGCTGTTGCGGACTTCGAGCCGCAGCAGCTTTCGACCCTCAGGTACCACAGTCACGTCCCCACCCTACGCTGCGCACTCAAGTGTCCGGGGTCACGCATGCGCAGGTCAGGGTAAGTGTCCAGAACTGGCTTCCGCTCGAACGCGGACAAGCCTACGGAAGGTCTGGAGCGATTCCGGTCAGCTTGATCGTGAGCTCCCAGAGGCGGTTCGCGGCCAGGTCGTCACGGGCCGCGGCGGTCATCCCCGACGTGGCGGGGTAGCCCCACAGGCTGTTGAACCCGCCGGGACCGTAGTACGCGCCGCCGTGGGCGTCGGGCGACGTCGCGGCGAAGAGCTGCGGCAACGTCCCCATCTCGACGGACTGGGAGAACAGACCGAAGAACTTGCTGCCGGCCCGCATCACGGCGGACTTGTGCGCGTCGGCCATGTTGTTGGCCAGGTCGGTGGCCGTCATGCCGGGGTGCGCCGCGACGGACGTCACGTCCGGCGAACGGCGTTGCAGCTCGCGCATGAACAAGAGGTTGGCCAGCTTGGACTGGCTGTACGCACCACGGGCGCTGTACGAACGACGCTCCCAGTTCGGGTCGTCGAGGTTCATGCGGCCGTACTGGTGCATCAACGACGACACGGTGACAACGCGCGCGTCGGGGCTCCGTCGCAGCACGGGGAGCAGCAGGAACGTCAGCGCGGCGTGCCCGAGGTGATTGGTGCCGAACTGACGCTCGAAGCCGTCGGCGGTCCGGCCGTTCGGGACGGCCATGATGCCCGCGTTGTTGACGAGGACGTCGAGCTTCTCGACCTTTCCTGCGGCGGCGCGCACGGACGCGAGATCGGCGAGGTCGAGTTCGAGCACCTCAGCCGAGCCGGGCACGGACAGACGTGCGGCATCACCGCGTTGGACCGAACGACAACCCATCAGCACGTGGGCCCCCTTGGCTGCGAGCACCTGGGCGGTGCGCAGGCCGAGACCGGAGTTGGCGCCCGTCACGAGGACGGTGCGGCCGGTCTGGTCGGGGATGTCGGCTTCGGTCCAACGACTCATGGGGTCATTCCTACCGCCCGGTAACTGCCGAGCGATAGGTGTGTGTCCAGCACCGCTCGCAACACGGGCTCCTCGGCGGCGAGTTCGGCGGTGATGCGGCCCTCGTCGACGTGGCCCTCCAGTGACGCGTTCTCCATGCGTGCGGTCAGCTTGTTCTGCCAGCGGTGGTCGAGCGCCAGCAGCAGTTCGTGCAGCGAGCCGAAGACGTCCGGATCCACGATCAGCGGCGCGGACGGGTCGCGGCGGGCGTCGCGCAGGACGGCGTCGATCGCGTCACGGCGGCGGTAGTGGTCTGCCCAGCCCATGTCTCGTACCCCCGGTTTCTCGCATACCCTCGGTATGACACGACCATACCACCGGTACGTACCGTCGGTATGTGAGATACGTTTCGGTCGTGCGAACACGACGTTCCGAGTACTCGGAGTCGACCAGGCAGGCGCTCGTGGACAGCGCCGTCGACCTCTTCACCAAACGCGGCTACGCCGGCACCTCGCTCGACGAGGTCGTCAAGCGCGCCCGCGTGACGAAAGGCGCGCTCTACCACCACTTCAGTGGCAAGCAGGCGTTGTTCGAAGCGGCGTTCGCACAGGTCGAGACCAAGTCGATCACGTCGCTGACCGCCCTGATCACGGCCGACGGCGACGCCTGGGAGACCGCCGTCGCGGGCCTGCGCGCGTACGTCCGCAAGTGCCTGGAACCCGAATACCAGCGGATCATCGTCCACGAGGCGCCGGTGGTGATGGGCTGGGAACGCTGGCGTGAAGCGGAGGAGCAGTTCAGCTTCGGCCTTCTCCGCACGGCCGTGCAGTTGCTCGTCGACGCCGGCGAGATCGAGGAGGCGCCGGTGGAGATCATGGCGCGGCTGCTGTTCGGAGCACTGTCCGCAGGCGCGAGCACCATCGCCAGTTCGTCCGATCCGAAGCGCACCGGGCGCGAGGTCGAACGCGCGATCCTGCGTGTTTTGGAGGGTTTGCGCAAGAAGTAGTCGAGTTCGGCCCTAGTGGCCGGGCGGAACGTCGATCACCACGCGGACAACGAGGTGGTCAGCATCATGATCGAACCTGTCAACACGCGCCTGGGACTCGACGGCAAGATCGCAGTGGTCACGTCGGGTACGCACGGGCTCGGTCTCGCCATCGCGAGCAAGCTCTGCGACAACGGCGCCCACGTCATCCTGACGACTTCCGATGGTGACAACGTCGACCTGGAGCGCGCCAAGACCGTGCTCGCCGGCAAGCCCGGCTCGGTGACCGTCACCCAGCTCAACATCCACGACGAGCACTCGGTGCGGTTGCTGCTCGACCAGGTCAAGCAGGAGCGCGGACAGCTCGACGTGTTCGTGCACCACGCGGTGTCACCGGACCTCACGCCGTTGCTGAACATCGTGGAGCCGCTCGCGAAGGCCTTGGTGGACGGTGGCCGCGTGGTCGTCGCCGGCTACACGGTCACCCCGGTGCACGGTGTGATCCGGACGCTCGCGCTGGAAATGGCGTGGTACCGGGTCGCCGTGAACGCCGTCGTCACCACCGTCGTGGACAACGGACCCATGAACATCGACCCGGACCTGGTGGACCGGCTCGCGATCAAGAGCCCCTCCGGTCGCGTCACGCTGCCGCAGGACATCGCGAACGCGGTTTCGTTGCTGTGCACCGACGAGGCGGCGTGGATTCAGGGTCAGGTGATCACCGTCGACGGTGGACTCGAACTGCTGGAGCGGTGGGGCGAGACGCGCTGAACGACGGCCTGAAGATCGGCTCTGTCGGTTGTTCGCACCCTGCCGCACGGATCGAATCGCTTGTACTGTTTTGTGCTCGTGTCGTCCTGGAGCCGCCCGGTCAGCGATTCGGTTCGTCAGCAATCTGTGAGCGAGTGGTGACCCCAAGTCATGCGCCGATTACCCTTACTAATTGCTCCTAGCGCATTCGGAGTAACGCTCACCGTAGCCGGACTCAATGCTTGTCCTGCATGGTCACCGAGTGTAAGACTCGAAATGGTGACCTGGGGGCAAGCAAGGGGGTCGGATGATCAGAGTGCTACTAGCCGAGGACGTGCAAATGGTCCGCGGTGCTTTGGTCGCCTTGTTGAATCTCG
Organism: Lentzea sp. JNUCC 0626; assembly: GCF_043632865.1. Lineage (NCBI taxonomy): Bacteria > Bacillati > Actinomycetota > Actinomycetes > Pseudonocardiales > Pseudonocardiaceae > Lentzea > Lentzea sp. JNUCC 0626. The sequence goes on along the minus strand of NZ_CP171635.1, from coordinate 5,231,354 downwards.
AACCGGATATTGAGGTCGTCGCATCGGTAGCAACAGGTGACGAAATCATCGCGGCGGTCGAGAAGAACAAACCGGACGTCGCGGTGCTCGACATCGACCTGCCCGGTATGGACGGTCTTTCCGCCGCCACGGTGATCCACGACACCGCTCCCGAGACGCGCACGCTCATTCTCACGAGCCTCGGTCGACCGGGAACTCTGCGGCGCGCGCTCAACGCACGCGTCAACGGGTTCATCCTCAAGGATGCTCCGGTTGGAGAACTCGCTGACGCCATTCGCGGCGTCTCAATTGGTCGGCGCGTGATCGACTCGCAGCTCGCGCTTTCCGCGTGGGACACCGACGAGTGCCCGCTGACGCCGCGTGAGCTCGAAGTGCTGCGGCTGGCGTCGGACGGCGCGGACGCGATGGAGATCGCGACGACGTTGTTCCTGTCGGTCGGGACGGTGCGCAACTACCTGACGGCGGCGACGGCCAAGCTCGACGCGCGCAACCGCGTCGACGCCGTCCGCATCGCCCGCAAGTCCGGCTGGTTCTGAGTCATCTGGTTGGTCGCCTGCGTCTGACCTGTGGGCTTTCATCTGGCGGGTCAGGACGCAGGGGCCGCCGGGATCGACGCGTGCACGTGGAACGAGCCGTCGCCGATGTGGCGGGCGCTGAACGTGCCGCCCGCCGCCTTGACGCGTTCGGCCTGGTTGCGGACGCCGTTGCAGTCCATCGAGAGCGCGCGGTCGGCGGCGCCGTCGTTGATGACGTCGAGCAGGATCGACGCGCCGCGCTGGTGCACGCCGATGGTGCAGGTGCTGGCGTCGCTGTGGCGCAGGACGTTGGTGACGGCCTCGCAGAGGACGGCGGCGAGGACGGTCTCGACGGGCTCCGGGAGCGGGTCGTGGGCCAGTTCGACGCGGACGTCGATGTTGGAGGCCGCCAGCATCGCCTTGGCCGAGTCCGACGTGTCCGCCAGCGACAACGGCCGGTAGGAGCGCGCCAGGGACCTCACGTCGGCCAGGGCGTGGTGGGTGATATCCAATATATCGGTGATGTGCTCCTGCATGAACTCCCAGCCGTGGTCCGGCCGGTCGGCGACGATGCGGTTCGCCAGTTCGCTCTTGAGCTTGATGGCGCTCAGGCTGTAGCCGAGCAGGTCGTGCAGGTCGCGGGCCACCCGGACGCGTTCGGCGGTCACGGCCGCGGTCGTGGTGACGACGACGTCGACGGCCGGTGGAGCGGCGGCGACGGGCTCAGGGGCCGCCGGCCAGTCGCGGTGGGTGGCGAAGCCGGTGGCGAGGCCCGCGAGCAGCAGGGCGGTGGCCGCGGTGGCCATCATCGCCTCACCGTGAACGGCCTGCGCGAGCCCGGTGGCGACCACCGTCGCGACGAAGACGGACCAGCCGAAAACAGGTCGCAGCACCAGCAGCGCGTTGCCCGCGACAAGGCCCGCGACACCCGCCCAGGAATGGCCGAAGAGGACGTACGGTAAGACCAGCAGGGCCGCTTGGGCTGCCAGCACGAGGTGGCGGCGGAGTGCGGTCAGATGCCTGAAATACGACACTTGCAGCAGGACAAGTACCGCTAAATCAATGACCGACACCGCCAATTCGGTGATCTCGCCGGCGAGAAGTAGAGCGCGGGTCAGGTCGGTCAGGCACACCGCTGCGAAGACCGCCACGATGATCGCGCGGTATCTCGGTATCGCAGGCGAAGCATTCACGTGCCCCCCAAGAGCAGCTGCTCCAGAGCAAAGTCTGACCGTCAACGCCGGTCAAACACCTCGCACGGCGCGCGCCCAGGCCGAATACTAGACAAGCGAGGGCAGTTCGGGACGGCAACTGTATCGGTTCAGAATGCGAATTCGCATTGACCGGCAGTGAACTGTCACGCCAATGGACGAGTATTTTTGAGTAACCGTCACAGCATGTGGTCGGACGATTACGGCACGGGACGGTTTGGGTTCGTTTGAGCATATGAATTTCTCACGCCGGGCGCAGTAGTTCGCCATCCGAGAGTCATGGCGGCATACGTGGCGTCCGATAGCCCGGCTCAGGTGAACTTGATGGCACGACCAAGTCGACCGCCGCTGAGCAGGGGAGGCTCCAATGGAGATCAAGGTTCTGGGACCGCTGGAGGCACGGGAGAACGGCGTTTCGATCGCACCGAGCGCGGTGAAGCCCAGGCAGGTGCTCTCGCTGCTCGGCCTTCAGGCCGGTCACGTCGTCACGGTCCCGACGTTGATCGAAGAGCTTTGGGGAATGACACCGCCACGCAGCGCTCTTACGACTTTGCAGACCTACGTGCTGCAGGTCCGCCGGCGCATCGAGGCGGCCATGCCGGGTGAGGGACCCGGTGTCGCGAAGAACGTTCTGGTGACCCGCTACGGCGGCTACATGCTGGACGTGCCGCCGGAGAGCGTCGACGTCCGCAGCTACGAGCGGCTCGCGAGTGCCGGTCAGCGCGCGTTCGAGATCGGCGACCTGGAATCCGCGAGCCGTCTGCTGCGCAGCGCCGCCGAGGTGTGGCGCGGGCCGGTGCTCGTCGACGTCCAGATCGGCGTGCGCCTCGGCATGGAGGTCACCCGTTTGCAGGAGAGCCGGCTCGGCGTGCTGGAGACGCGCATCGAGGCCGACCTCCAGCTGGGCAAGCACCAGTCGCTGCTGAGTGAGCTCTCGGTGCTCACCGCGCAGCACCCGATGCACGAGAACCTGTGCGCGCAGTACATGCTCGCGCTCTACCGGGCCGGTCGGCAGTGGAAGTCGCTGGAGGCCTACCAGTCCCTGCGCGACACGCTGATCGAGGAACTGGGGCTTGAGCCGTCCGAAAGGCTCCGTCAGTTGCAGCGCGCCATCCTGAGCTCTGAGCCGTCGCTCGACAAGCCGTTGTCGCCGCGCCAGCTGGAGCGCCAGCTCGCGGGCTGATCGAAGTTCGGGGAGCAACCGTGGACACCACCGGTGCAGGTGCGTTGATCAAGGCGCTTGAGGACGTCGGCTGCGAGGTGATCTTCGGAATGCCCGGCGGGGCCATCCTGCCCGCCTACGACCCGCTGTTCGACTCGAAGATCCGGCACGTCCTGGTGCGCCACGAGCAGGGCGCCGGGCACGCCGCCCAGGGGTACGCGCAGGCGACCGGACGGGTGGGCGTCTGCATGGCGACCTCGGGGCCGGGGGCGACGAACCTGGTCACGCCGCTCGCGGACGCCTACATGGACTCCGTGCCGATCGTCGCGATCACCGGTCAGGTGGCGAGGTCGGTGATCGGCACGGACGCCTTCCAGGAGGCGGACATCCGCAGCATCACGCTGCCGATCACCAAGCACAGCTACCAGGTGCACGACCCGGCCGACATCCCCCGCGTGATCGCCGAGGCGTTCCAGCTCGCGGCGAGCGGACGGCCGGGCCCGGTGCTGGTGGACCTGCCCAAGGACGTGCTGGCCACCGCCACCACCTACACCCCGACGAAGATCACCGCGCAGGCCCGCCCGGTGCTCTCCCCGGTGCAGATCCGCAACGCCGCCCAGCTGATCGGATCGTCGAAGCGGCCGGTGTTCTACATCGGCGGCGGCGTGATCCGCAGCGGTGCGGCGGGGGAACTGCAGAAGCTCGCGGAGAAGACCGGCATCCCGGTCGTCACCACGCTCATGGCCCGCGGCGCGTTCCCGGACTCGCACCCGCTGCACCTCGGCATGCCGGGCATGCACGGCACGGTGCCCGCCGTCGCCGCGTTGCAACGAGCCGACCTGCTGATCGCGCTCGGCACGCGGTTCGACGACCGCGTCACCGGCCTGCTGCCCGACTTCGCGCCGCACGCCGCGGTGATCCACGCCGACATCGACCCCGCCGAGATCTCCAAGAACCGCAAGGCGGACGTCGGCATCGTCGGCGACTGCCGCGACGTCATGGCCGCGCTCTCAGCGGTCATCACGCGGAAGACCGATCTCACGGACTGGTGGAACTACCTCGGCGGCCTGCTCACCACGTACCCGCTGGGCTACGACTGGCCGAGCGACGGCATGGTGGCGCCGCAGTACGTGATCGAACGGATCAGCAAGCTCACCGGTCCCGAGGCCATCTACGTCGCGGGCGTCGGCCAGCACCAGATGTGGGCCGCCCAGTACGTGAAGTACGAACGTCCCGGCTCGTTCCTCAACTCCGGTGGCGCGGGCACGATGGGGTTCGCGGTGCCGGCGGCGATGGGCGCGCAGACCGGTGCGCCCGGCCGCACGGTCTGGGCCATCGACGGCGACGGCTGCTTCCAGATGACCAACCAGGAACTCGCGACCTGCGCCGCCGAAGGCATCCCGATCAAGGTCGCGATCATCAACAACGGCAACCTCGGCATGGTCCGCCAGTGGCAGACCCTGTTCTACGAGGGCCGCTACTCCAACACCAGGCTCGGCACGCACAACCGCCACCCCGACTTCGTCAAGCTCGCCGACGCGCTCGGCTGCGTCGGGTTGCGCTGCGAGTCGAAGTCCGAAGTGGACGGAACGATCCTGGAGGCGATGGCGGTCCACGACCGGCCCGTGGTCGTCGACTTCGTGGTCGGGCAGGACGCCCAGGTCTGGCCGATGGTCGCGGCGGGCACCGGCAACGACGAGATCATGGCCGCGCGGGGCATCCGGCCCCTGTTCGACGAGGAAGTGTGATGACCAGACATTCGCTTTCCCTGTTGCTGCGGAACGTTCCGGGGGCGCTGGCACGGATCGTGGTGCTGTTCTCCAGCCGCGGCGTCGACGTCGAGTCGCTGAGCCTCGCCCCCGCCGAACGAGGCGACCTCTCCCGCCTCGACGTCGTGGTCGAGCTCCAGGACGGCCGCACGGTCAGCCAGCTGATCAAGCAGCTCGGCCGGATCGTCGACGTCAAGAACGTCGTCGACCGCACCCACGACGAAGCGCTCGAACTCGGCGCCTAGAACACACGAGAAAACGGCCGCCCCGGAGGCTTGGGGCGGCCGTTTTCGTTTGCCTGAACGGGATCCTGCAGGAATCAAACACAGTGCCCTGAGGTTCGTCAGGCAGCCTTCGGGATGTGCTTCTCGATCACGCGCGCGTACGTCTCGAGCGTCTCGCCCGGCGACGGTCCGTCGAGCGCCTTGTGGATGCCCTCGGCGATGTCGCCGTGGCGGTGCAGGTCCGCGTGCGTGAGCGTGACCTTCGTCGTCGTCGGGCCGACGACCTCGAAGTCCACCTTGATGAACGAGGCCTTCTCGTCGTCGAAGATCGGCTGCCAGTACGGGCCGACCCGCCACGTCATCACCAGGCGCTTCGGCGGATCCCACTCGGTGATGGTGCCCCAGGCGATCTCCTCGCCGTCCGCGCCGCGCTCGAAGTAGCGCCCGCCGACGAACGGTTCGATCGTGATGGCCTGCCGGTCCTTGACGAACACGTGCGACTCCGGCCACCACTCGATCGGCTTCGACGCGAAGATCGCGAACGCCTGCTCGATCGTCGCCTCGACCGTCACCGACTTGGCGACATCGGGAGTTGAGGCCATGTGGCCCTCCTCGCGCAATAGAAAGGGAGATGTCTCCCAGACCGTGCCGGTGCCGTCTCGACGCGACCTCAAACGGCGGTCGAACCAGGACGGCTCGACCGGATGTAAAGCGGCCGCACCCATATTCGCGGTAGCCAAACCGGCAGACCGAGGAGTTGTCGTGTCCCCTGTCAATGTTGCGGTCCACATCGAGGTCCAGACGTTCTACGCCCAGCAGATGCGGCTGCTCGACGCGTTGGACGTGGAGGGCTACGCCCAGACGTTCACCGAGGACGGGGTCACCGACCACGCCCACCGGAGCGAGAAGGTCGAGGGCCGGGCGGCCCTGATCGCCGGCGCCAGCGCCGCGTTGCCCCGCTACAAGGGCGTCGCCGTGCGGCACTGGAACGACCACTACCTGATCGAAGAGGTCGACGAGAACACGCTGAACGTCAGCTACGCCTCGCTCGTCACCCGCACGACCGCCGAGGGCGTCGTCAGCTTCGAGCCGACGTTCTCCATCGAGGACGTGCTCGTGCGCATCGACGGCAAGCTCTACACCAAGTCCCGCACGATCCACCGCGACCTTCCGGTCCAGGCCGCGTAATCGTTTCTCCAGGAGGTGACGAGGTGACTGCTCAAAACACCGGGCTGGCAGCGGCCGCGGAGAAGGTGAAGCTGATCGCCGCGGAACACGCGGCCGACGCCGACGCCACCCGCAAGCTGGCTCCCGAGGTCGTGGAGGCACTGCGCGACGCCGGGTTCGCGCGGCACTTCGTCGCAGCCGAACGCGGTGGTGCGGAAGGTTCCTTCGCCGAGTTGACCGAGGCCGTCTTCACCGTCGGGCAGGGCTGCGCGTCCACGTCGTGGTGCGCGTCGCTGTCCGCGTTGTCGTCGCGGTTCGCGGGACTTCTGCCGGTGGAGGGCCACGACGAGATCTGGGCGAACGGCCCGGACGCGTTCGTCGTGACCGGCCAGCCGCCCATGGGCAAGGGCACCGTCGTGGACGGTGGCCACCGGCTGAGCGGCCGCTGGCTCTACGTCAGCGGCGTGGACTTCGCCGACTGGGCGTTGCTGTGCGGCATGGTCGGCGACGAAGGCCGTTTCTTCGCGTTGCCGCGCAAGGACTTCACCGTCCTGGAGACGTGGGACAGCGTCGGCATGAAGGCCACCAGCAGTCATTCGGTCGTGGTGGACGACGTGTTCGTGCCGGCGCACCTCTCGTTCGACCGGGTGGATCTGCTCAAGGGCACCAGCTGGTCGCCGGTGCCGAGCCACAACGTCCCGTTCCAGGCGGTCGGCGGCCTCACGTTCGTCGCTCCGGCCGTCGGTGCGGCGATGGGGGCACTGGACGCGTGCATCGCGGTGCTGTCGGGGAAGAAGCAGTCCGTGACGAACGCGGTCGACCTGGTCCGCGCGTCGGGTCAGGTCGAGTCGGCGCGTCTGCTCGTGCAGCAGAACGCCCTGGTGCTCGACGAACGCGAGTTCACCCCGGCCGCGATGGCGCGCAACGAGCGCAACGTCGCCTACGTGGCCGAGGTCCTGGTCGACGCGGTGGGGGGCCTGGTGCGGGCCTCCGGCACCAGCGGACTCGCGGAAGGCGGTGCGCTGCAACGGTTCTGGCGTGACGTGGTGAGCTGTTCGAGCCACGTGGCGCTGCGGTACGAGACCGCGTCCGTGCGCACCTATCCGGCGTCGGTTCTCGGCTGACCCGGAATCGACAGGCCCTGGTGCCCACCTCCCCGGCACCAGGGCCTTCGGCATGCGCCCGAAACGCTCCGTCGCGACCTGACCGGGACTCAAGCGGAGGGGATCACCCTGAAGGTCATCGACCGGCAGTCGTTTTTCAGGCAGGAGGTGCGTCCTCGTTCCACTCGCAAGGCCTCAGGCCGCCCCGAGTAGTCCAGAGCCATCGCCTGTCGTGCGCAGCGAAACAAAGTCATCTGAGGAGAAATCGTGACCTCCACCAACACCAACCACGACCTGGAGTCGCCGTCGGCGACTGCCGGCGCGCAGGCGGCTCCGGTCGTTGACGCGCCGGCAGCGGCCGACCCGCGTCGCTGGATCGCGTTCATCATCATGACCGTCGCGACGTTCATGGACATGCTGGACGGCAGCATCGTCAACGTCGCGCTCCCCGCGATCCAGCACGGCATGGGCGCGAGCTTCGTGCAGCTGCAGTGGATCACCGCCGGCTACGTGTTCGCGTTCGCGTTGACACTGATCACCGGTGGCCGTCTCGGCGACATCTACGGCCGTCGCCGCATGTTCCAGCTCGGCGTGCTCGGCTTCGTCGTCACGTCGTTCCTGTGCGGTATCTCGGTCAACCCCGAGATGCTCGTCGCGTCCCGCCTCGCGCAGGGTCTCGCGGCCGGCCTGATGGTCCCGCAGGTCATGTCGATCATCCACGTCACCTTCCCCGACAAGGAGAAGGGCGCGGTCTTCGCCATCCAGGGCACCATCGGTGGTCTCGCGGCCACGATCGCACCGCTCGTCGGTGGTCTCCTGGTCGCCTGGAACGTCTTCGGGTGGGACTGGCGGACGATCTTCCTGGTCAACGTGCCGATCGGCATCATCGGCTACGTCCTGGGCTGGAAGTACATCAACGAGTCCAAGGCCCCGAGCCGCATCCGCCTCGACATCATCGGTGTCGTCCTGGCGACCGTCAGCCTCACGGCTCTGCTGTTCCCGCTGACCTTCGGCCGTGAGCTGCACTGGCCGGCGTGGGGCTTCGTGCTGATGGCCGCGTCCGTCGTGGGCTTCATCGGCTTCATCGCCTACGAGAAGGCCAAGCAGCGCAAGGACGGCATGCCCCTCGTGCCGCTGAACCTGTTCAAGTCCCGCAGCTTCTCCGCGGCCCTCGCGCTGATGCTGGGCATGTTCAGCTTCACCGGCATGTTCATGCTGGCGCTCTACCTGTACCTGCAGGAGGGCCTCGGCTTCTCGCCGCTGCGCACCGGCGTCACGCTGCTGGCGTTCTGCATCGGCGCCTTCATCACCGCCTCGGCCTCGGTCATCGCCCTGGTCCCGAAGTTCGGCCGCGCCGTCCTGCAGGCCGGTGCCGTCGTGATCGCCGTCGGTGTCGCCGTCCTGCTGGCCTCGGTCAGCCCGGACGTCACCAGCTGGGGCCTCGTCCCCGGCCTGCTCCTGATCGGTCTCGGTTTCGGTATGACCGCGACCCCGATCGCGCTGTTCGCCCTGCAGGAGGTGCCGCACGAGGACGCGGGCGCCGCCTCGGGCCTCATCAACACCAAGCAGCAGCTCGGCTTCGCGGTCGGCATCTCGGTCGTGACGCTGGCGTTCTTCTCCCCGCTGGCCTCCCACGGTGTGTCCAACACCGAGGCGCTGGCACCGCAGTTCCGCCAGGAGATCGTGGCGGCAGGTGTCGCGGACGCCCGCGCCACCGAGCTGACCGCGGCCTTCCAGAGCTGCGCCACCTCCACCTTCTCCGGTACGCCGGACGCGGCGGCGTGTGGCACGGTCCAGGCGGACCCGCAGGCCAAGGCGATCGCTGACAAGTTCTCGCACCAGGCAGCGGGTCAGTCCTTCACGGACGCGTTCAAGACCACGCTGTACGTCGGGTTCGGCTTCGCGGCGCTGGCTCTGCTGCTCGCTTCCTTCCTGCCTCGCTGGCTGAAGCAGGAGGAGTGGGGCGCTCCCGCCGAGGAGGGCGCTGAGGGGTCTGAGGAGACCGCCAAGGCGTAACCACCCTCGTTGGAATCCCTTGAGGCCCCAGGCGACTCGCCTGGGGCCTCAAGGCGTTTCAGGGCGCAGAACCGCAGGACGCAACCGCATTCGCCAACGCACCGAACGCAACCCACTCCGCTGGAAACAGGAATCCGCCCGGCAAAGCCGACCCGCAACCAAAAAGGCCCCCTCCCAACCAGGAAGGGGGCCACCAAGCTGAACCTCAGATGCGGAACGCCGCACCCTCGATGTCCACGGGCCCCTGCCAAGGAGTCCCGTCGTTCATGTTGATGTAGGTGTGCGCCTTCGTGCTGAACTTCTTCTTGTTGTTGCTCAACTTCCCCAGATGACTGGCGTTGATCGACCCGACCGGGTTCCCGTTCTCGTCCCGGTGCGCGTGGTGGGTGATCCAGAAGCTGAACTGCCCGTCCTTGCCCATCGTCCAGATCCCGCGACCCTCCAGCTGGTCGGGGTACCCGGGCTTGGTCTCGCAGTGCAGCTGGTAGTCGGCGGTGAAGTCGCAGAACAGCGGTGTGAGCAGCGGCGGTTCCTCGATGTGGATGGTCACGGTGAGGTCCCAGCGGCCGACGAGTGCCTTGTCGTAGTTGGGCTTCGCGGTGGCACCAGCGGCGGCGACGACGGGGGTGGCGAGCACGCAGGCGGCCACGACGGCGAGTGCCTTCTTGCGGAACTTCATGGGGTTTGCGCCTCCGGTGAGGTGGGCAGCGGACGCGCTGAGTGTTGTTCGTGCAGGTCGAACACCCCTGTAGCGCCAGTTGTGGCCCGAGGCAGGCCCGAGGTTCCTCGCCGACGATGGGGGAAAGTGAGAGGAGCTGGGGCATGTCAGCGACAGTGACCGACGCGTTCCGCTGCCGGGCGGCCAGAACGCCTGACGCCGTGGCGCTTTCCGCCGACGAGGCGACGGTGACGTACGCCGAGCTCGACCGCTGGTCGGACGCGCTGGCGGGCGAGCTCGTCGACGCCGGCGTGCGGGTCGGTGATCGGGTGGCGGTGTGCCTCGACCGGTCGCCGCAGCTCGTCGTGGCGCTGCTGGGGGTGCTCAAGGCCGGGGCGGCGTACGTGCCGATCGACCCCGAGGACCCCGAGTCGCGGGTGTCCATGATGCTCACCGACGCCGAGGTCTCCCTGGTGGTGGGGCGGTTCTTCGCCGGCTTCACCACGGTCAAGGTGCCGCCACCGGCCGCGCGGTCCACAGTGGAGCTCCCGAACATCGACCCCGACGACCTCGCGTACCTCATGTACACCTCGGGGTCCACGGGCAAGCCGAAGTCGGTGATGATCGAGCACCGCAACATCACCAACCTCGTCACCGGGCCCAACTACGTCACCGTCACGCCGGCCGACCGGATCCTGCAGCTCGCGCCCGTCGCGTTCGACGCGGCCACGTTCGAGATCTGGGGCGCGCTGCTCAACGGCGCGCGCGTCGTGCTCGCCCCGCCCGGGGTGGTGCAGGCCGAGGAACTCGGGGATCTGCTGCGCTCCAACGAGATCAGCGTGCTGTGGCTGACCGCGGCGCTGTTCCACCGGCAGATCGACGTGGACGTGGCCGCGTTCAAGGGCCTGCACACCGTCATGACCGGCGGGGACGTGGTGTCCGTGCCGCACGTCCGGCAGCTGCGCGAGTCCGTGCCGGAGCTGCAGATCATCAACGGCTACGGGCCGACCGAGACCACGACGTTCGCCACCTGCCACCGCATCGGCCGGCACGAGGACCTCGGCGGGGCCATCCCGATCGGCATGCCGTTGCAGAACGTCGACGTCGTCGTGGTCGACGCGGACGGCAATCTCACCGAGGCCGCCGGCGAACTGTGGATCGGTGGCGCCCAGGTGGCCCGCGGCTACTGGAAGCGCCAGGACCTCACCGACGAGAAGTTCGTGCGCGCGACGTGGAACGGCGAGCGCTACTACCGCACCGGTGACCAGGGCCGGAAGCGCGCGGACGGCGTCGTCGAGTTCCTCGGCCGCATCGACGACCAGTTCAAGCTGCGCGGGTTCCGGATCGAACCGGGCGAGGTGGAGAACGCGCTGACCGAACACCCGCAGGTCCGCACCGCCGCCGTCCACCTGCGCACGCACCCGAGCGGTGACCGCAGGCTCGTCGCGTGGGTCGTGAGAACGGGCGAGGACCTGGACAAGCGGGCGCTGAAGGCCCACATGCGCGCGAGCATGCCCGAGCACATGGTGCCGGCCGGGTTCGTCGTCCTCGACGAGCTGCCGATCACCAGCAACGGCAAGACCGACCGCAAGGCGCTGCCGGAACCGGACTGGAACTCGAAGTCCCTCTACATCTAGAAAGCACGAAGGCCGGGCTCGCAAGGTGAGCCCGGCCTTTCCACGCTCTTTACACCCAGGAGGGAACTTCCAGGATCTCGATCACGGCCGCGGTCCACACGTACCCCGCGCCGGACGACTGCAGGACGACCAGGTCACCGGGCTTCGGGTCGCGCTCGGCCAGCACGTGGTCGAGTCCCAGCGCGATGTCCGCGGTGCCGACCATGCTGTACTGCTTGGCCCAGTCGTAGGTGGTGGAAGCCCTGTCGACGCCCAGCAAACCGCAGATGCCGTGCGTGACGATGGTTTCCGCGAGCTGCTGGTGCAGGAAGAAGCGGGCGTCGGCGAGCTCGATCTCCGCCTCGTACAGAGCCATCTTGAGCGAGTGCCGCACCCCGCCGCCGATGCGCGCGATCATGTCGTCGAGGTCGACGTCGCCGTTCTGCAGGAAGTCCTCGACGCCGCTGTTGAGCTGCAGGGTCTTGCCGTCCGCGAACGGGCCGGTGGTCCACGGCTGGAAGCCGCGCGACATCTGCTCCAAAGTGGAGTCCGCGTGCGAGTGGATCGACCGGATGCGCGCGAAGCCGGAACGGTTCGACAGCACCAGCGCCCCCGCGCCGTCGCCGTTGACGTTCTGCTCCTCCGAGCTCCACCGGTCGATGTACGGGAGGTGGAACGCGTCGCCCGCGGTCACCAGCGCGGCGGACGCCTCGCGGTGCGACGAGATGTACGAGGCGGCGAGGTCCACCGCGGCCATCAGGCCGTTGCAGCCCTGCCTGACCTCGAACGCGGGCCCGGTGCCGCCCACGGTGTTCGCCTGCACGTAGCTCGCCGGCGTCCACAGGTCGAGTCCCTGGTGAGACAGGGAGGCGTGCACGGTCAGGCCGAAGTCCAGCGGGCTGAGCCCGGAACGTTCCACGGCCTGGATTCCGGCTTTCGCCGCCATGACGGGTCCGGTCTCACCGGGTGCGGCGACGCGCAGCTCCCGGTAGCCGTTCATGGCCTTCTTCTCTTCTGTGTACCGGCCGGCCGCGATGGCGTCGTCCACCGTCTCGACCTGCTCGGGCAGATATGTGCCCACACCGGCGATGTACAGGTCATTCCATCGCATCTCGTACTCCTAGGCTGCCTGGTCCAGGTGCTTGGCGACGGCACGCGCCGTCGGGTCCTCGTAGAAGCTGCGCAACGGGACGCGGACGCCGTACCGCTCGTGGACCTGCTTGACCAGCTTCGACGCCAGCAGCGAATGGCCTCCCAGATCGAAGAAGTGGTCTTCCGGTTCGATCCCCGGTACCCCGAGCACCTCCCCGAACAGCGCGCAGAGCTCTGTCTCCCGTTCGGTCACGGCGTCCTCCCTGTCAGCTCATGAGTAACGAAAATTTTGCGATACCCGAGTTGAGGTGAGCTTGTGCCGCAACGGAAAAACGGGAGTTCGAGCCGTTCTGAGGTTTGGGTCGAGGACGGTCGGCCACGGTTGCGCGCGTCCAGCGCTCGCACCCCGGATCAGGAGCCGCACAGATGCAGACGTTCACTCCGAAACGTTCGACCCTCTTCGCGCGCATAGGAGCGATCACAGCCGTGGTCCTGCTCGCGTTAGCCGGCACCGCGACGGCGGCCAACGCGACCTGCACACCGGTGGGCACCTGGACCGGGTACGTGACCCGCACCGACGGCGACCACCCGACCAAGCTGGTGTTCAAGGCCAACGGCAAGGTGTTCGTCACCAACGAGCAGAACACCACCACGCAGGGGACCTGGTGGTTCACCGGCGTGAACAGGTTCCACTTCAAGTTCCGCGGCGAGAAGGTCTACGACGAGAACGGCGCCTACTTCGCCTACGTCGACTTCGACCAGGACGCCGTCCAAAGTGGACCGAGCAACTTCACCAGCTCCGGCCCGTCCACGTTCTTCCTCGCGGACGGCACGAACCTGGGCACCTCGAACATCACCTTCACGATGTCGAAGGTCTAGCACGAGCCTGCCGGAGCCGGGACGGGTCCGCCGCCCTCATCCCGGCTCCGGCACCCGCGTCACACAAGGAACGACGCGTGCTCTTCCACCCACTGGCGGAAGGTGCGGGCCGGCTTGCCGGTGATCCGCTCGGCCGTGGCGCTGGTGTCCGCGACGACGCCGACCGCGGCCTCCCACTGGTTCAGCAGCGACGTGAGCACGGGCGGCGGCACGAAGTTGCTCATCTGCGCCTCACCCTCCTCGCGGGTCAGGCCGTTGATCACGAGCTCGCGGCCGAGCACCTCGCCGACGATCTCGAGCTCACGGCGGAACGTCAGCGACTCCGGCCCGGTGAGGTCGACGATCTCGTCCTGGAGCTTCTTCTCCGTCAACGCGACCACGGCCACGTCAGCGATGTCATCTTCGTGCACGGGAGCGACCTGGGCCTCGGGGAACACCTGGTCGATCGTGTCGCCCTGCTGCAGCGAGTAGCTCCAGCCGAACGCGTTGCTCATGAAAGCCCCGGGCCGCAGGATCGTGTAGGTCAGGCCGGAGCCGATCACGGCCTCCTCCACGACCACGTGGTGGTGCGCCAGCGGGTCCTGGTCCGCACCCGGCAGGCCGACGGTGTTGGACGACAGCAGCACGACCTGCTCGACGCCCGCCTTCTCGGCCTCGTCGAGGAACTTCACGATGCCGTCCGGCTCCGCGTAGAGCAGGACCTTGGAGACACCGGCGAGGGCCGCGACGAACGTCTCCGGGTCGTTCAGGTCGAGAGCGACGGTTTCGACGCCCTCGGGAACTTCGAGTTCCGCGGGATTTCGGCCGGACGCGCGGAGGCTGTGACCCGCCGCGTAGAGCCGCTGAAGCACGCGACGGCCGACGTTGCCGCGCGCCCCGGTGACGAGGATGGTCATGTGGATCTCCCGAATTGGGGGTTTTCGGCTGGATGGCCGATCACGCTCAGCGTTCACCCGGTCACTCGAACGGCACTAGATCGGGCTTCAGGCCACCCCTCCTAACGTGCGGAAACATCCCCATGAGCGTGAGGAGCGCACGGTGGTTTCCTTTCCCGTTCCCGGATCCAGCTACCGCGGTCCGGCGCCGGAGTTCGCCGGGTTCCGCGCGTCGAGTCCTGTCGTGCGACTGCCCGCGAACGGCGGCGGTCACTGCTGGATCGCGACCACGCAGGACTCGGTCCGCGTCGTGCTCGACGACGTGCGGTTTTCCCGTGCGGCGTCCTACGAACCGACGGCACCGACCTTCCCCGGACTGTTCCAGGCGCCGCCCGGCATGATCATCTCGCTCGACCCGCCCGCCCACACCCGGCTGCGCGACCTGGTGTCGCAGGCGTTCTCGATGGACCGGATCGAGTCCATGCGACCGAGAATCCAGCGGCTGGTGACAGAGTTGCTGGACCGGGCGGACGAGAAAGCGCTGGAAGGGCCCGTCGACCTGCTCGGCGAGTTCACGTTCCCCCTGGCGATCATCGCGATCAGCGACCTGTTGGGTGTGCCCGCCGGCGACCGCGACACGTTCGCCCAGCTGATCCGCGAGTTCGCTGCCGTCGACGCGCCGGAGGTCGCGGCCGCGGCGGGGGAGCGGCTCGGCGAGTTCATGGCAGGGCTGGTGTTCGCGAAGACCGCCGCTCCTGGTGACGACGTGCTGTCGGCGTTGATCGAGGCGCGGATCGGCGACGACAAGCTGGATGTCGGCGAACTCATCGGCCTCGGCTACACGTTGCTGGGCGCGGGCGGCGACTCCACTGCGTGCCACCTGGCGAGCTCGGTCCTGACGTTGCTCGGGCAGCACCGCGACGTGTGGGTGCGGCTCGGCGAACGGCCTGAGGAGGTGCCGGCCGCGGTCGAGGAGCTGCTGCGGTGGATCACGTTGTCCACCAACGACACCACCGGCCTGCCGCGGATCGCGACCGAGGACGTGACGCTGTTCGGCGTGACGATCCCCAAGGGCGACGCGGTGTTCGTGTCGACGAACTCGGCCAGCCGCGACGAGACGTTGTTCACCAACCCCGACGCGCTCGACTTCGCGCGCACCGACAACGCGCACCTGGCGTTCGGGTACGGCATCCACCGCTGCCTCGGCGCCCCGCTCGCCCGCATCGAGCTGGTCAGCGCGTTCGAGGAACTCACCCGGCGCTTCCCGGCCGCCCGGCTCGCCGTCGCCGAGGAAGACCTCGAATGGCAGCGGGTCGACCTGAACCACCGGCTCGTCGCCCTGCCGGTGGACCTGCACGGCAAGGGCTTTTGAGAGAACGAGAAACGGCCCCTCGGCGAGTCCGAGGGGCCGTTTCCGTTGTCGTGCCTACTTCTTGCGGGGAACGGCGAGGGCCGCGATCGCGCCGCAGAGGGTGAAGGCGGCGGCACCGAACAACGCGAGCCCGAACCCGGAACCGAGCGAGTGCCGCAGCGGTTCTCCCTGCTCCAGCAACGAGTCCGCGCGCGCCGACGACATCGTCGCCAGCACGACCAGGCCGATCGCGCTGCCCATCTGGCGGATGGTGTTGAGCAGACCCGACGCGAGACCGGCCTGCTCGCGCGGCACCCCGGAGGTGGCGGCGTTCGTGGTCGCGTTCAGCACCGCGCCCATGCCGAGACCCAGCAATGTGGTCGGCACCAGGATCGTGCCGAGGAACGTCGACGTCTCGTCCGCTGTGGACACCCACAACAACCCGACGGTCGCGGTGAGCAGACCGGTGATGAGCACCGGCCGCGGCCCGATCTTCGGCACGATCCGCGAGACACCGAACCCGCCGAGCGCGATGCCGATCGACAACGGCAGGTAGCCGAGCCCGGTGGCCAGAGCACTGAGCCCCATCACCTGCTGCAGCACCAGGGTCAGGAAGTAGAAGGTGCTGAACAAGGCGGCGATCGCGAAGAACGCCACGATGTTCGTCGCGGTCACCTGGCGGTTGCGGAAGATCCCGAGCGGCATCAGCGGGTGGTCCGAGACCGTCTGCTGGCGCAGGAACAACGCGAACAGCACCAACGACAGCACCAGCGATCCGGCGACCTGCCAGGAACCCCAGCCCAGCTCGTGCGACTGCGCGATGCCGTAGACCAGGGCCATCAGGCCGATCGTCACGGTGATCGCGCCCGGCACGTCGAGGCTCTTGCGGCCGCCGCCACTCGCCGTCTCCGGCACGGCGCCGCGGATCATGGACACCAGCGCGATGCCGAGCGGCACGTTGATCAGCAGCACCCAGCGCCAGCCGAGCGACTCGGTGACGATGCCGCCGAGCAGCACGCCGACCGCGCCACCCGTGCCAGAAACCGCGCTCCACCAGCCGAACGCCTTCGCGCGGGCGTTCGGGTCGGTGAACGTCGTGCCGAGCACGGTCAGTGACGCCGGTGCCATCACGGCCGCGCCCAGGCCCTGGAACCCGCGGGCCGCGATCAGGGTGCCGGGCGAGGTCGCCATGCCACCGACCGCGCTCGCGACCGTGAACAGCGCCGCGCCGAACAGGAACACCCGGCGCTGCCCGAAGAGGTCCGCGAGCCGGCCGCCCAGCAGCAGGAAGCCGCACACCGCGATCGTGTACGCGCTGTTGACCCACTGCAGGTCGTGCCGTTCGAAGCCGAGGTCCTCGAAGATCGACGGCAGCGCGACGTTCATGACAGACGCGTCGAGCACGTTCATGAACTGCGCCAGGCAGCACACGACGAGCACCATGCCGAGCTTGGTGCCGGGCTTGCCCAGCGTGGCCGTCATGAGCGCACCAGCCGGAAGAACGTCCGCAGCTCCTCGACGAGCACCACCGGGTTCTCCAACGCCGGGAAGTGGCCGCCGGACGGCATTTCCTTCCAGTACCGCAGGTCGGTGAACCGGTGTTCGGCCCACGCCTTGGGCATCCGCGCGTCCGCCGGGAACACCGAGAACCCCGTCGGCACGCCGACCTGGGTCAGCGGCGACTTGTTGTAGCTCTCCCAGTACAGCCGGCCCGACGACGCGGCGGTGGCGGTGAACCAGCACACCGAGACCATGTCGAGGATGCGGTCGCGGGAGATGATCTTCTCCGCGTCACCGTCGTGATCGCTCCACGACCAGTACTTCTCGCCCGCCCAGCCGAGCTGGCCGATGGGGGAGTCGGTGAGGCCGTAGGCGAGCGACTGCGGCTTGGTGTTCATCACCGCCGCGTACGCGGACTCCTTGGCGGCGAACTCCTTCAACGCGCCGAGACCTTCGTAGTCCCGTTGGGTCAGCTGGACTTCCGCCTCGGGCGCGGACGCGAACGGCATGACGAGGTGGATCGCCTCGACGTGCTCCGGCGCGATGTGGCCGAGGATGCCCGTGATGAACGAACCCCAGTCGTTGCCGTGCGCGTAGAACTTGTCGTAGCCGACGCGCCCCATCAACGTGACGAACGATGCCGCGATCTTCTCGAGCGTCCAGCCGGTTCCGGTCGGCTTGTCGCTGAAACCGTAGCCGGGCAACGAGGGCGCGACGACGTGGAACGCGTCGGCCGGGTCCGGCGGGTTCGTCAGCGGCTCGATCACGTCGAGGAACTCGGCCACGGAACCGGGCCAGCCGTGCGTCAGCAGCAACGGCTTCGCGTTCGCGTGCGGGGAACGAGCGTGCAGGAAGTGGATTCCGACACCGTCGATCTCGGTCTTGAACTGGGGGATGGCGTTCAGCCGGGCCTCCGTGGCACGCCAGTCGTAGACGTTGGCCCAGTACTCGGCCAGTTCCTTGGCATAGGCCAGGGGCATGCCCTGCGACCAGTCGTCCACGGTCTCCGCGTCCGGCCATCTGGTCGCTGCCAGCCGCCGGGTGAGGTCCGCCAGTTCGGAGTCGGGAACCTCGACCCGGAACGGCACGAGTGCAGTGTCCATGGCGCGAAGGTAGGTACGGGGGCTCGACTCCCGGTCGACATTCAGGTTTCGAGCCGCTTTCGAGGTGCGCGTAGCAAGGTTCGGCGCGAGGCCAGGCCGAATTCCCTCGTCACGAGGAATCCACCGGAGGTGTCCCGTGCTGCCCCTTGAACTGGACGAGGAGTTCCCGTTCAGCGGTTCCTCCTACCGCGGCCCGGACCCCAAGTACGACACACTGCGCGCCGAATGCCCCGTTGCCAAGGTGCGCACCAATTCCGGCACGCCGACCTGGGTGATCACCAAGTACGAGGACGTCCGCGCCGGGCTCGCCGACTCCAGGCTGAGCCGCGCGTTGACGTGCGCCGAGGGTGCTCCCCAGGTCGGCGGCGCCATGACCACCACGCCCGAGATGATCATCTCGCTGGACGGCTCGGAGCACTCGCGGCTGCGCAAGCTCGTGATGGGCGCCTTCACCGTCCGCAAGGTCGAGGCGATGCGCGCGGGCGTGCAGAAGGTGTGCGACGAGCTGCTCGACACCATGATGGTGACGGGCGGGCCGGTCAACCTCGTCGAGGCGCTGTGCGTTCCGCTGCCGTTGACGATCATCGGCGATCTGCTCGGCGTGCCGACGGAGGACCTGAAGATCTTCGAGACGGACGCGCGGGCGTTCGCCACGTTCGACGAGAACGACCCCGAGGCGCCGATGAGGGCGTTCGGCAGGCTCGCCGGGTACGTGATGGGCCTGATCGCGCAGAAGCGCGCGAACCCCGGCCAGGACATGCTGTCCGACCTGATCTCCGCGCGGGACAACGACGACAAGCTGAGCGAGCAGGAGCTGGTGACGTTCGCGTTCACCCTCATCGGCGCCGGCTTCGACACCGCCGCGAACCAGATCTCCAACTCGGTGCTCGCGTTGCTGCACGACCACCCCGACACGTGGAAGCGCCTGGTCGCCGACTCGACGCTGATCCCCGCGGCCGTCGAGGAGTTGCTGCGGCACGTGAACCTCTTCGCCACCGACACCACCGGGTTCCACCGGATCGCGTCCGAGGACCTGGAGCTCGGCGGTCAGCAGATCGCCAAGGGTGACGCGGTGTTCTTCGTGCTGTCGTCGGCGAACCGCGACGAGGCCGTCTTCGAGAACGCTCAGCAGCTCGACATCGACCGCGCCTCGAACCCGCACATCGCGTTCGGGCACGGCGTGCACTACTGCCTCGGCAAGCAGCTGGGGCGCATGGAGATGGCGATCGCCATCGAAGGTCTGACCCGCCGCTTCCCGGACCTCCGCCTCGCCGTGCCGTACGAGGACCTGAAGTGGCATCAGGGCGAAATCAACCACTCACTTGTCACCTTCCCCGTCACCTGGGGATAGAGATAGAAGGAGAGCCATGAGCATCCCCGAGAAGCAGTGGGAGGTCAGGCTCGCCAAGCACGTCGAGGACGACCTGACCCTCGAGCACTTCGACGTCGTCGAGGTGGCCGTCCCCGAGATCGGTGACGGTGAGGTGTTGGTGCGCGTCGACTACGTGTCGGTGGCCGCCGCCTTCAAGGAGTTCATGAGGTCCGACTGCCAGATCCCCGGTGTGCCGCCGTGGAAGGTCGGCGAGCCCGCCGGTGCCGGCGGTGTGGGCACCGTGGTCAAGTCGAACAGCCCGGACCTCGCCGTCGGCGACCTGGTGCAGTCGTTCGGGCCGTGGCAGGAGTACTGGGCAGGGCCCGCGCAGCAGTTCATCAAGCAGAACCCGCACTACGTGCCGTCGCCGGTGTACTTCCTGTCGCAGGGGCCGACGGCCTACTACGGCATGGCGACGATCGCGCAGGCGGGCGAGGGTGACGTCGTGTTCGTCACCGGTGCCGCCGGTGGCGTGGGGTCGCTGGCCGGGCAGATCGCCAAGGCCCGTGGCGCCAAGGTGATCGGGTCGGCCGGCAGCCAGGCCAAGGTCGACTGGCTGGTGAACGAGCTCGGCTTCGACGCCGCGTTCAACTACAAGGACGGCCCGGTGGCCGACCGGCTGCGCGAGCTCGCTCCGGACGGCATCAGCGTGTTCTTCGACAACGTCGGCGGCGAGCAGTTCGAGGCGGCGATCCAGGCCGCGCGTCCGCACGCCCGGTTCGCGCTGTGCGGTGCGCTCGCCAACCAGAACGACGGCGACGAGCACCCGCGGATCGACCTGATGACGGCGATCACCAAGCACCTGGAGATCCGGCCGTTCGCCTGCTACCACCTGCCGGAGCAGATCCAGGACTGGGTCGTCCACTTCGGACAGTGGTTGCAGGAGGGCAAGTTCGTCTTCCCGCACACGATCGTCGAGGGCGGGGTCAAGTTCGCGCCGCAGGCGTTGCTGTCGTTGCTGTCGGGCTCGTACACCGGCAACGTGACGGTCAAGTTCTCCTGACGCGCGTGCTGTAGAAGGGGGCGCCTTCGCTGGCGCCCCCTTCGAGGTCTCACCCGAGCCGCTGGGCCACGATGCTGATCGTCGCCTCGCGCGCTGTGGTGCCGTTCTCCAGGCGCACCACGGCTTTGCCGTTGCTGACGAACTCGTCGCCGCGCAGCACCGCGTCCTGCTCGATCTCGATCGTGCCCGGCGCCTCGGTGAGTTCCTCGTCGATCCGGTAGCTGAACGTGTCGGGCCCCGTCTGGGTCCACGTCCCGGCTCCTCTTCCGCCCACGACCAGCAGCGCTGTGCCGTCGCGGGCGAACTCGAACTCGCTCTCCGTGGCCCCGCCGGGTCTGCCGACCCGTGCGCGCCACCTGCCCACCGCGAGAATTCCCATGCCCTCCAGGGTTTCCGTCCGACCTAGACCTGGACTCAAGGTTCAACCAGCAGGGTGGACGGTGACTGCACTGCCGAGTGGAAAGAAGCTGGAGGCGTCATGTCGGACGCACCATTTGCCGGACAGCAGGTCGTCGTGACGGGTGGGGGAACCGGCATCGGCCGCGCGGCGGCGCTGGCGTTCGCCGACCTCGGCGCCGCGAACGTGATCATCACCGGCCGCCGGGAGACCCGCCTCACCGAGGTCGTCGCCCTGCACCCCGCGATCACCGCCGTCGTCGCCGACGTGACGACCGACGAGGGCGCGCAGAAGGTCGCCGACGCCGTGAAGCTGGGCGGCGGCAAGGTGGACGTGCTCGTGCACAACGCAGGGATCTTCCGCTTCACGCCGGTCGCGGGCTTCGACCTCGCGACCGCGCGGGACGTGCTGGAGACCAACCTGGTCGGCCCGCTGGTGCTGACCGCCAAACTGCTGCCGCAACTGACTTCGCCCGGCGGCAGCATCGTGTTCGTCTCCAGCAACGCCGGGCACATCGCCGTGCCCGGTGGTGGCGTGTACGGCGCCAGCAAGGCCGCCGTGGACAGCCTGGTCCGCAGCTGGGCCCTCGAACTCGCACCGCAGGGCATCCGCGTGAACGCGGTCGCGCCCGCCGCGGTGCGCACGGAGGTCTACTCGGCCAACGGTTTGAGCCCCGAGGAGGTCGAGGGCTACTTCGGCTTCCAGGCCTCGCAGACGCCTCTCGGGCGCACCGGTGAGGTCGACGACGTCGTTCCGTGGATCACCCGCTTCGCGGAGCCGGCGAGCTCGTGGGTGACCGGGCAGGTCATCACGCTCGATGGCGGCGCTGACCTGGCGTGAGCCAACCTTTCGACTAGGAGGAAGACCCAGATGACCAGCACCGCCGAGCCGGGTGTGGACACGTTCCCCTACAAGCGCACGTGCCCGTTCACCCCGCCTGCGCAGTACACGCAGATGGCCGAGGAGGACGTCGTCGAGGTGACGCTGACCGGGTCCGGTCTGCGGATCTGGACGATCAGCGGCTACCACACCATCAAGCAGCTGCTGACCGACCCGCGGATCAGCGCGTCGCGCAAGCACGACAACTTCCCGTTCTACTTCATCGCGCCGCCGGAGTTCCGCACCGAGACGTCGTTCATCGGCTACGACAACCCGGAGCACACCAAGACCCGGCGCAAGGCCGCGGTGACGTTCACCAACCGCCAGGTGAAGCGGCTGCGCGGGCGCATCCAGGAGATCGTCGACGAGTACATCGACAAGATCCTGACGATGACGCCGCCGATCGACTTCCACCGCGAGTTCTCGCTGGCCGTCCCGATGACCGTCATCTGCGAGCTGCTGGGCATCCCGCAGGACGAGCACGACTTCTTCATCGAGCACGGCACGTGTCTGCTGGGTGGTCACTCGACGCCGGAGCAGCGCCAGGCCGCGATCGTCGAGGTGAACGCCTATGTCGACAAGCTGATCACGTTGAAGGAGAAGGAGCCGGGCGAGGACCTGCTCTCGCGCGCGATGGCCGAGTACGCGGCCTCGGGCGAGGAGTACACCCGCCGCGACCTGTTCAACATGATCCGGTTGCTGATGAACGGCGGTCACGAGACCACCGCGTCGATGCTTTCCCTTGGCACGGCGGCGTTGCTGGAGCACCCGGACCAGTTGAAGCTGCTGCTGGACGACCCCGAGGGCATGATCGAGCCGGCCGTCGAGGAGCTGGTGCGTCTCGCGACCATCGGTGACACGGCCATCCCGCGGGTGGCTCTGGAGGACATCGAGATTGCCGGCAAGACGATCAAGGCCGGCGACGGCATCCTGTGCCTCGGTCTGAACGGCAACCGCGACCCGGAGATCTTCCCGGAGCCGGAGAAGCTGATCCTGGAGCGCGGCACCCGCAAGCACCTCGGGTTCGGGCACGGGTTGCACCACTGCATCGGTGCCGACCTCGCCCGGCTGGAGATGCAGCTGGTGTGGTCGACGCTGTTCCAGCGGATT
This sequence comes from Lentzea sp. JNUCC 0626, assembly GCF_043632865.1. Classification (NCBI taxonomy): domain Bacteria; kingdom Bacillati; phylum Actinomycetota; class Actinomycetes; order Pseudonocardiales; family Pseudonocardiaceae; genus Lentzea; species Lentzea sp. JNUCC 0626. The sequence continues at coordinate 5,208,352 of NZ_CP171635.1, read as the reverse complement.
CCTTCGCTGCGGCTGGCCAAGCCGTTCCTGGAGATCCCGCGCAAGGAAGGCGCCGTGATCTACGGCCTGTGGGAGCTGCCGGTCACGTGGGACATCCCCGCGGAGGACTGAGTTCCCCCGACGCGAAAGGGGCCCCGCACCTTCTCGGTGCGGGGCCCTTCGGTGTTTCCTGGTCCCTTTCGGGGTTCCTAGTCCTTCGGGATGTCCGGGCGCTTGACGTGGCCGGGAACCCTGGTGTGCTTGGACTCCGGCAGCACGCCGTCGACGAGGTAGTCGTCGACCAGCGCGTCGAGGACCTCGTTGCCCGCCAACCCGTACACCTCGTGGTCGCCGGAGTCCTCGATGAGGACCAGCGGGTGGTCCAGCAGCGCGGCGAGCTCGATGCCGCCCTCGACGCGGTCCATGGGGTCGCCGTCCGCCTGCACGACGAGGCCCTTGGGGTAGCCGGGCTGGGCGAGCTTCGTCGGCGGCTCCAGGCTCTCGAACGTCCGGAACGCCCCGACCCACGGCTGGGCCCTCAGCACGCCGTACCCGTACGGGTGCTCGGCCCGGTGCTTGCGCACGTCGGCGTAGTAGACCTCCAGGTCCTGCGGCCAGTAGGTCTCCAGCGTGATGGCCTCCAGCACGCCGACCCGCAGATCACCCTCGGAGTCCTGCGGCCGCCACGTGGCCTGCCCGACGATCAGCGACCGCGCCTTGTCGTAGTTGGCGTCCTGCAGGGTGGTCCTGAGGTCGCCGATGAGGTACCCCAGCGAGTCCCACTGCCCGCGGTCGGTCGACCTCGTGCCGACCGCGCCGTCCAGCAGCGTGCGGAGCTGGACCTGGTCGCCCTCGTCGAGCTTCGCGACCACGGCCTCGATCTCGTCGATGACGGCCTGGCGGGTGTTGCCGAGGTGGAAGTGCCCGTCGCGCTCGGCCGTCCAGTCCGCCCACAGCGCGACGTTGCGGTACACCGCCTCGGCCTGCGTGACGAACTGCTCGCGCCATGTCCACTGTGGATTGATGCACGAGTCGAGCACCGTGCGGTCGAGGCGCTCCGGGAACATCGTCCCGTAGACCGCGCCGACGTACGTGCCGTACGCGTACCCGACGAACGAGATCTTCTGCTCGTTCAACACGACCCGGATCAGGTCCATGTCGCGCGCGGTGTTGCGGGTCGTGATGTGCTTGCGCAGCTCGCCGCCGGCCTTCTCACACCCCAGCTCGCGCAACCGCATGTCCTCGGCCAGCTGCGCGAACAACGAGTCCGGCGGCCGCGAGTCGAACGGCGCCTTGGGAATCGTCACCTCGCTGTAGAGCTTGGTGGACTCGCCGTACCCGCGCGGGTCGAACCCGATGAGGTCGTAGGCCGTCCGCACCCGCTTGCCGAGGCGCTTGATCAGCCCGAGCCCGTCGCCACCATCGCCACCGGGACCGCCGTTGACGGCCAGCAACACCCCGCGGCGCTTGGCCGGGTCGGTCGCCTTCAGCCGGGCGATCGCGATGGTGAGCTTGGGACCGTCCGGGTCGGAGTAGTCGCGTGGCACGACGACGGTCGCGCGTTCAAGGCCGTCCTCGAACGGCGGTGACCAGTTCACCTGCTGGTCGTAGAACTCCTTGAGGGGCACGGTGGAACCTCCGCGTGTGGGTGTACGCCGACACCGCAGAGTCGCAACAGCTGCTCGAATGCCAGCGGAGCAGCGGGGCAGGTGCCGGGTTTGTGCCGTCGTGCCCACCTCCACCAGATGCTCGTGTGCCGTGCCCCGTCCGCGCCTTCCTTATGCGGCGAGGAAGATGACCATGTTTTCCGGACATCTAACAGAGGGCGTCAGGCGAGAAACAGGACGAGGATCACCTGTTCGAGTGATGTGGCCGGCGTGGTGGCGGGCGGTTGTGGCACGTCAGCGGCCGGTCGCGCCGTCGATCAGCTCCCTGACGATGTCCGCGTGCCCGGCGTGCCGGCCGGTCTCCTCGATCATGTGCGCCAGCCGCCACCGGACATCCTCCACAGCACTCCCGTCGAGCACCTCGTCGGACCGCGCGACCGCCTCCCGGTAGCCCGCCACCACGTCCGCGACGCTGTCTCCGTCGGGTACGTGGAACGTCGCCTTCCAGCTGCGCGGCTTCACCCCGAGGAACGTCGCCCGCTCCACGAAAGTCAGGTGCCGCACCAACCCCAGCAGGTTCGTCCCGGACGGCACCATCGCGGTCCGCACAGCGGGTTCCGCAACACCGTCCACCTTCGCGATCACGGCTGAGCGCAGGTAGTCGAGGAACCCGCGCAGCACCTCGGTCTCGGTCTCACCGGTCTTGGGCGGCGGCTGGTCTCGTTTCCTGGGCATGGCTCGATCCTCGGTCGCACCGCGCCCGAACGCACGCGGTCTTGCCGGAACGGCAAGGGCGGAAACGCTCAAGGTGGTCTCCACCACGTGCAAAGCGAAGACGTTCAAGGTGACAAACGTCCGGCGAGCCGCAGATCCGTGGGAGAACTGCCATGCCAAAGATCACTTACGTAGCGCACGACGGTGTCGAGACCGTCGTCGACGTTGCCCAGAACGACACCGTGATGCGCGGCGCGGTTCTCAACGGCATCAAGGGAATCGTCGCGCAGTGCGGCGGCGGGGCGTCGTGCGGGACCTGCCACGTGTACGTGGACCCCGAGAACACCAAGCCGCTGTCCCAGATGCACCAGGTCGAGGACGAGCTCCTCTACTTCACGGCCTGCGAGCGCAAGGAGAACAGCCGGCTGAGCTGCCAGATCCCCGTGACCGAGGAGCAGGACGGGCTCGTCGTGCACATGCCAGAGAAGCAACTCTGAGGGAGAGAAGAAGCATGAGCCAGCGACGGGTCGCCCTGGTCACGGGCGCTACCAGCGGTATCGGGCTTGAGGTCGCGCGCAGTCTCGGCAAGGAGGGGCACGCGGTCTTCGTCGTCGCCCGCAACGCCGAGAACGTGACGACCACGGTGAAGCAGCTCCGAGAAGAAGGCATCGAGGCGGACGGCGCGGCGAGCGACGTCACGTCCACAGAGGACATCAAGGCGGCCGTCCAGAAGGCCGTGGACGTGTTCGGGCCGATCGAGATCCTCGTCAACAACGCGGGCCGGGGTGGCGGCGGCATCACCGCCGAGCTCGACGAGGACCTGTGGCTGGACGTCATCGACACCAACCTCAACGGCGTTTTCCGCTTCACCAAAGAGGTTCTGAGCACCGGCAAGATGGTCGAGCAGAGCTGGGGCCGGATCATCAACATCGCCAGCACCGGCGGCAAGCAGGGCGTCGTGTTCGCCGCGCCCTACTCGGCGTCCAAGCACGGCGTGGTCGGCTTCAGCAAGGCCGTCGGCATCGAGCTCGCGAAGTCCGGCATCACGGTCAACGCCGTGTGCCCCGGCTACGTCGAGACGCCGATGGCCGGCCGGGTGCGCCAGGGGTACGCGAACCACTGGGGTGTCACCGAGGAAGAGGTCCTCGAGAAGTTCAACGCCAAGATCCCGCTGGGTCGGTACAGCACGCCGGAAGAGGTCGCCGGTCTCGTGACGTACCTGACGACGGACACCGCGTCCTCGATCACCGCGCAGGCGCTCAACGTCTGCGGCGGGCTGGGCAACTACTGACATGCGCGGCGAGTCGGTAGTCGTCGTCGGGGCCGGGCAGGCGGGCTGCCAGGTCGCGGTGTCCCTGCGCGAGCAGGGACACCGCGGCCCCATCACGCTCATCGGTGACGAGAGCGCGCCGCCCTACCAGCGGCCGCCGCTCACGAAGGCCTACCTGGCGGGGGAGACCGACCTCGCCGGGCTGGTGCTGAGGCAGGACTCGTACTACGACGACCACGGCATCAAGCTCATCCGCAACGAACGGGTGATCGGGGTCGATCGGCAGGCACGGGTCGCGGTGCTGGGCTGTGCCCGCACGGTCGGTTACGACCACCTGGTGTTCGCGACGGGCGCACGGCCCCGGCCGTTGCCGATCCCCGGCGCCGAGCACGTGCTCAACCTCCGCTCGATCGCCGACGCGGACGCCATCAAGGAACGCCTCGAAGGCCAGATCGGACTCGACGTCGTCGTCATCGGCGGCGGGTTCATCGGCCTCGAATTCGCCGCCGTGGTCCGGAAACTGCGCCACGAGGTGACCGTCGTCGAGGCGCAGCCGCAGGTGATGCAACGGGCCGTGTCCGCGGCGACCGCGGAACAGCTCGTCAACCGCCACCGCAGCGAAGGCGTCCAGATCCTCACCGGGACGGGCGTGGCGGCGGTCAAGGAAGGTCTCGTCGAACTCGCGGACGGCACGGTGCTCGTCGCCGACCTCGTCGTCGCGGGCATCGGCGTCATCCCCAACACCGAGATCGCGCAACGGGCCGGCCTCGCGGTCGACAACGGCATCGTCGTCGACGCCCACCTGCGCACCGTCGACCCGCGGATCCACGCGCTCGGCGACTGCGCGAGCTTCGCGAGCACCCACGCGGGTGGGCTCATTCGCTTGGAATCAGTGCAGAACGCCACCGATCAGGGCACCACGGTCGCGTCGGCCATCCTCGGCAGCGCGGAGCCCTACACCGCCCTGCCGTGGTTCTGGAGCGACCAGTACGACGTGAAGCTCCAGACCGCGGGTCTCACCAACGGCCACGACCGCACGGTCACCGTCGGCGACCCGGCCGAGGGCAAGTTCTCGGTGTTCTGCTTCAAGCAGGGCAGGCTGATCGGGATCGAGGCCTACAACCGCCCCATCGACTTCCTGATGGGCAGGAGGATCCTCGAGAACGGCAACGCGCTCACGCCCGAGATCGTGGCCCAGCCGGGCTTCGACCTGCGGGCGAGCCAGCAGAAGGCCGCCTAGCAGGATGCCATCCGCACAGCTACAGCCAGCCGGCTTCCTCGGCGATGCGGATGGTGTCCACCCGGTTGCGGCCGTTCAGCTTGGTCATGATCGTCGTCATGTAGTTGCGCACGGTGCCGACCGACAACGACAACGCGACAGCGATGTCAGGCGAGTCGGCGCCGTTCGCCGCGAGCCGCAGGACCTCCAGCTCGCGGTCGGTCAGCGGGCACTCGCCGCGGTCCCACGCGGCCAGGGCGAGCTGGCTGTCGACGACGCGTTCCCCGGCGGCGACCCGGCGGATCGCGTCCGCGAGTTCCGTCGGCGGCGCGTCCTTCAGCAGGAACCCGTCGACGCGCGCGGCCAACGCCCTGCGCAACGTCCCCGGACGGCCGAGGGACGTCAGCATCAACGTCCTGACCTGCGGCATCGTCTCGCGGATCGTCGTCGCGGCACTCAGCCCGTCGAGGATCGGCAGGTCGATGTCGATGACGCAGACGTCCGGACTGTGCTGGCGCGCGGCCGGCACGATCTTGTCGCCGGAGCTCACCTCGGCCACGACCTCGATGTCCGGTTCCAGGTTGAGCAGCGCGATGAGAGCACCGCGCACCATGTGCATGTCCTCCGCGAGCAGAACCCTGATCATCGCGCCCCTCCGCGCGACACCATATCTCCCAACGTTCATGTCGCGCTCCACGCCACATCAAGGCGGCCCGGCAAGGGTGAACCGAGCAACCTCGCGAAGGGATGCGTCATGGAACGCGGCGTCAACCTGACGGTCGTCTACTACTCCTCGACGGGAACGATTCACCGGATCGCCTCGGAGATCGCCGAGACGGCCGAGAAGAACGGTGCCGAGGTGCGGCTCGTGCGCGCCGCGGAACTCGCTCCCGAGGCCGTCTGGCGGTCGCGGCCCTCCTGGGCGGATCACCTGGAGGAGACGAAGGACGTCCCCATCGCGGCCGTCGACGACGTGCTGTGGGCCGACGCCGTCGTCTTCGGCACGCCGACCCGCTTCGGCAACGTGTCCTCGCAACTCAAGCAGTTCATCGACACGCTGGGGCCGGCCTGGTTCAGCGGTCTGCTGGCCGACAAGGTCTACAGCGCCTTCACCTCCGGCGGCAGCCTGCACGGGGGCATGGAGACGACGCTCGTGTCGATCTACAACATGGTCTGCCACTTCGGCGGGATCATCGTGCCGCCGGGCGGAAACCTGAACCCCTACGGCACCTCTCACGTCCTGGGCGCCGACAACCTGCCGGTCGACGAGATCGCGTTGCAGGCGGCCCAGATCCAGGCGGAACGCGTCGTGCGCGTGGCACGCGCGCTGAAGGAGGTCTGACCGCGGTGCGAGTCAAGGATGTTTTCGTCAACGGCAGCGGTGTGCGCCTGCCCTCGACGCTGAACGTCGCGGACGCGATCGCGTCGGGGGAGTGCGAGCCGAAGCTCGTCGCGCGCACGGACGTCGAGTCCGTCTCCGTGTCCCCGCACGAGTCCGCGGCCGAGATGGCGGTCGAGGCGGCCAGGGTCGCGTTGGCACGGGCGAAGTCCGAGCCCGACGACGTCGACCTGATCCTGCACGCCACCACCTACCACCAGGGCCAGGACCTGTGGCCGGTCGGTTCCTACATCCAGCGCGAGACGGTCAGGAACTCCTGCCTGGCACTGGAGATCCGGCAGATGTCCAACGGCGGCCTCGCCGCGATGGACCTCGCCGTCTCGTACCTGATCGCCCGTCCCGGCAGGGATGCCCTCCTCACGTCCTCAGATCGCTTCTGCCTGCCCGGAATCGACCGCTGGAAGACCGACCCCGGAACGCCCTACGGCGACGGTGCGTCGGCTCTGGTGCTGTCCACCCGCGGCGGCTACGCGAAGCTGCTCTCGTTGGCCATCAACGCGGACAGCGACCTGGAGCCTCTGCACCGCGGCGACGTGCCGTTCGGCCTCGCGCCCTTCTCGCACCGCATCCCGGTGGACTTCGAGGAGGCCAAGCACACGTTCAGCCGCGAGTTCGGGCTCTCCTACGGCATCAACAAGGCCAACGCGGGCCAGGCGCTCGCCGTCGAGCAGGCGCTGTCCGACGCCGACATGAAGATCGGCGACGCGGACTGGGTGATCCTGCCGCACTTCGGCAGGCGCCGCCTCGACGTGAACTACCTGCGGCCGTACGACCTCGAGCCGGACCGCACGACGTGGTCGTGGAGCCGCACGGTCGGGCACCTCGGCGCGGGCGACCAGTTCGCGAGCTTCGACCACCTGATGACGAGCGGCAAGGCCAAGTCCGGTCAGCGGATCGTGATGTTCGGCGTCGGCGCCGGTTACAGCTGGGGCTGCGCGGTCATCGAGATGCTCTGACGCGGCAACGGAATTTCGGCGCGCAGCCGGTAGGTGTGCTCGGGCGTGCGGCCGGCGTGCAGGTCGCCGCCGAGCGCCCGCACCCGCGTGGTGAGGTTGCCGATCCCGCTGCCGTCACCGGACTTCCGCGCAACGGCGGGCACCCCGTCGTTGACGATGTCCAGCGCCACCAGTCGGCCTGACGTGGAAAGTTCGATCTCGCAGTGCTCGGCCTTGCTGTGCCGCAACAGGTTCGTGACGCCTTCGCGCAACACGGTCGCGAGCGTGACCTCCACCTCGGTGGGCACCTCGTCCGCGTCGACGCGGACGTCGACGCCCGCCACCGCCAGCAGGGCGCGCGCCGACGCGAGCTCCTCGTCGAACGACAGCTCGCGGTAGCTCAGCGCCACGGACCGGACGTCGGCGAGCGCCTGCCGGGCGATGTCCCGCACCTCGGCGAGCTCCTGACGGGCCTGCCCGGGGGAGAGCCGGTGCGCCAGCTCGGTCTTCAGCGTGATCGCGGACAGGCTGTAGCCCAGCAGGTCGTGCAGATCGCGCGCGAACCGCAGCCGTTCCCCGGTGACGGCCGCCGCCGCCAACTCCTCGCGCGCCTGCTGCAGTGCGATGACCATCGACCACAGCCTGGTCAGCGCGTACAGCACGAGCCCGTGGTTGGTCGCGGCGATCATGCCCCACGTCACGTCCGTGAGCGGGTTGCCGGCGACCGCGTGCACGACGCCCTGGCTCGCGACGACGACCCCGAACGCGGCCCAGCCGGCCCGCCGGGGGAGCACCAGCAGTGCGGCGCCCGCGGCGAAACCGGGGACACCGCCGGCGAACGGGTTCCCGGTCGCGAGCTGCGGGACGACCACGCACAGGGCGATCCCGGCGAGCGCGACGGGCCGGATCTCGGTCCTGAGCACCAGGGTGGCGAGGATCGCGCAGCTCACCGCGCAGACCGCCATCACGCGGAGGTCGAACGACGCGAGCAACGTCGCCATCACGCAGTACCCGATCACCACCGCCGTGAGCAGCTGCCGCGGGAACAGGACCGGGACCGGCGCGGCCGGCGGCGGGTCGCGGTAGCTCGACGCGACCGCGCGCACGCCCGCCAGCGTCTCGCGGGCGATGCCGATGATCCGGGTGGTCGAGGACTCGCCGACGATCCGGGTCTGCTGGATGATCGTGGTCAGGCCCTGCCCGAGCAGGTCCTCCAGATCGCGGGCGAACGCCAGCCGCTCGCGCGCCACCGCGAGGTCAGCCAGCTCGGATCGGGTGGTCTCCAGCCGGTCCACCAGGGTCGGCAGCCGCGACAGCCCGTAGACGGCGAGTCCGGCGGTCAGCGTGGACACCAGGTAGTACGCCAGCACCCCGCCGGGGGCGTCGATCCACGTCTTCGACAGCGGGTTGGCCGCCGCGACCAGCACGAACACCACCCACCGCGCCCGCCCGCGCAGCACCAGCAACGTGCTGCCGGCGAGGAACCCGGGCATGCCCGCCCAGGCCGTGGGGAAGAACGGCACCGGCGCGAACACCAGCACCGCCAGCACCCCCAACGCCAGGTGCGCGCGCCGGGACGTCAGGTCCGTGCCCGGCCGCGAGAACACCCCGAGCTGGAGGTACCCGATCGTCACCAGGCAGGCGAGCGACCCGGCGACCGGCCCCGGTGTCGCGCCCGCGTCCAGCACGTAGAGGAACGCGTTCGCCAGGTAGTTCGCGAACACCACGCTGACCACGACGAACGCGAGCCGCCGGGACACCCTGGAGTGCCCCGGTCTCGGCAAATCGGCCGACATGGGCAGGCATGATGGCACCCGGAACGGCCGGCGGGGTCCTCAGTTGAGCGGCAGCGGGATCTCGGCGCGCAGCCGGTAGGTGTGCTCGGGCGTGAGACCGGCGTGCAGGTCACCGCCGAGCGCCCGCACCCGCGTGGTCAGGTTGCCGATGCCGCTGCCGTCGCGCGACCGGCGTTCGGTCGACGGGATGCCGTCGTTGACGATGTCCATCGTGACGAGGTGCTGCGAGCTGGAGAGCACGATCTCGCAGTGCTCGGCCTTGCTGTGCCGCAACAGGTTCGTGACGCCCTCGCGCAACACCGTCGCGAGCGTCACCTTCACCTCGGTCGGCAGCTGGTCGCACGCGTCGATCTTCACGGTGACCTCGATGTCGGCCGCGGACAGCAGCGCCTGCGCCGACTGGGTCTCCTCGTCGAACGACAGCTCGCGGTAGCTCAGCGCCACCGACCGGACGTCCGCGAGGGCCTGGCGGGAGATCTCCAGGACCTCGGTCAGCTCCTGGCGGGCCCGGTCGGGGTCGAGGGTGGCCAGCCGGTGCGTGAGCTCGCTCTTCAACGTGATCGCGGACAGGCTGTAGCCGAGCAGGTCGTGCAGGTCGCGGGCGAACCGGAAGCGCTCCTGCGTGACCGCCGCCGTGGCCAGCTCCTCGCGTGCCTCGTGCAGTTCGGTCACCATCGACCGCAGCCGGGACAGCGCGTAGATCACCAGGCCGTGGTTCGTGGCGGCCATGACGCCGTACGCCATCTCCACCACGCTGTGCCCGTTCACGCCGAAGATGACGCCCTGGGAGATGACGACGGCGATGAACGCGGGCCAGCCCACGCGGGGCGGTAGCACCAGGGCGGCGGACCCGGCGAGGAAGCCGGTCAGACCGAGGTACGGGTCGCCGTAGGTCAGCTGGGGGACGTAGACGAACGCGGCCATCCCCGCGAGGACCGCGCAGCGCGTGGCCAGGGACATCCGCACGCTCGGGCGGCTGACCACGCCGAGCACCAGCGCGACCGTGCCGATCACGCCGACCGCGGTCAGCACGATCCCGGTCCCGCCGATGCGGGCGAACTCGTTCAGCACCAGTGTCGTCGTGGTGAGGAGGTATCCGATCACCACCGACGTGAGGAGCACCCGCACGAACGTCGTCGGGATCGCCGGGCCGACCGGTCGATCGTCGTCCTCCGGCCGGTCCGGTGCCGAGTCGGCCGGTACCTCGGCGTGCAGCCGGTAGGTGCCGTCCGCGCCGGCGTGCGCGAGCAGCGAGCCACCGATGGCGGTCGCGCGGTTCGCGAGGTTGGTGAGGCCGCTGCCCCGGTCGGTGTTCACCTGGGCGGGCGCGCCGTCGTTGACGATGTCGATCGACACCTGGCCGCCGGTGCCCGCGATGGTGATCTCGCACCGGGTCGCCTCGCTGTGCCGCAGGAGGTTCGTGACGCCCTCGCGCAGCACGGTGGCGAGCACCGTCTTCGACCTCGGCGACAGCTCGGCGTGCGCGGTCTCGATCGTCGCCCGCACGCCTGCCGCCGTCAGGACGGACCGGGCGGACTCGATCTCGTCGGCCAGCGACAGCTCGCGATAGCTCGACGCCACCGCACGAACGTCCGTCAGGGCCTCGCGGGCGATGCCGAGGATCTCCGCGAGCTCGCGCATCGCCCGGTCGGTGTGCTCACCGATCAGCTTGCGGGCGAGCTCGACCTTGAGCGTGATCGCCGAGAGGCTGAACCCGAGCAGGTCGTGCAGGTCGCGGGCGAACCGCAGCCGTTCCTGCGACACCGCGAGCTCGGCCAGTTCGGAACGGACCGCCTCGAGCTGCCGCACCAGCGACGGCAGCCGCGACAGGCCGTAGACGACGAGGCCCGCGACGGTGGCCGAGATGACGTAGTACACCTGCCCGACCAGCGGCAGCGTCGGCACGAAGAAGGACTGGATGACGCCGTTGCTCAGCGTCACCAGGCCGAACGCGAGCCAGCGCACCCGGCTCGGCAGCACCAGCAGAGCGCTGCCCGCGAGGAACCCCGGCATGCCGGGCCACGCGGCGGGGAAGAAGTACATGGGTATGTAGACGAGGCCCGCCAGCGCGCCGAGCGCCAGGTACGCCTTGCCCGACCGCAGGTCCGAACCCGGCCGCGAGAACACCCGCAGCTGGAGGAACCCGATCGAGAGCAGGCAGGCGAGCGAGGCCGCGATGCGGGGGAGGGTCGCCGACACCTGCAGCACGTAGAAGAACGCGTTGCCGAGGTAGTTGGCGAAGACCACACTGATCACGACGTACGCCAAGCGACGGGACACGGACGAGCGTTCCTGTCGTAGCGTCACAGCAGCTCCCACGCGAGGGTCGGGACGCGGCCATGATACGGGCGCTTCCTGGGAAATCTCGCGTTTTGCGGTCCGCGATCGGAGCAACATGGCGATGGCTCAACACCTCTGGACGACTACGAGTCCGGCCCCCGCCAGATAAGCGACAACATCCGCGACCAGCGTCTTCGCCACCTGCAACGCTTCCGCCACCTGCTCGATCGTGCTCTCGGTGTGCAGCAACGACTTCGCGATCTCGGTGGCCGGCGCGCTGTGCAGGATCACCTGATAGGAGAGTCCAGGACAGGCGAGCGCCTGGTCGCCGTTCAACCGTTCGATCTCGGTGCGCGGCCGCATCGTGACGACCTCGTCGTCGGCGATGTGCGGCAACGCGAACACCGCGTCCTTCGTGACCGCCACGACCGAGAGGATGGGTCCCGCGCCGTCGTTCAGGCCGAGCGACGGCACGAGACAACCACCCAGTTGGTCGAGCGTGTTCTTGAGCTTGCGCCAGATCAGGCACGGCCCGGAGCCCGTCTTCCACCGCACGAAGTTCTCGTGCAGCGCGGAGATGTTCTCCAGCGCCACCGGCCCGAGCGTCATCCGGTGCAGTGCCTCGCGCACGAGCGGGCTCGTGTCCGCGATCTCGATCGCACCCCATCTGCCGTGCACGGTCAGGTGCTCGACGCCCTCGTCCACGAAGGCGTCCTCCAGCAACGACCACAGCGGCCGGCCGGCCGGGACGTGCGACTGCGTGGGCACCACGGCGCCTCCGCTCTGGCAGGTGTGCATCACATGAACAGCGGGATCGGGTTGAGCTCTTCGTAGCTGCGAGGACGGGTCAGCCGTCCCAGTTCTACCGGCACGTCGTAGAGGCGCCCTTGAGCGAACCTCGACCAGAAGTGCCGCAGTCCCGGCACGACGACTCTGACCACCGGCAGACCGATGTCGGGCCTGGTCTGGTCGAGCACGAGCACCTCCATGCCGCGTTGTTCCAGCGTCTGCTGGATCGCGCGGACGTCGTCGGTCAGGTCGGCGCGGAACGTGTAGCCGTGGTGGACCACGTCACGGGCCGGCACGGCGGGGTCCGGCGCGAGCCACGGGTGGTCCGCGAGCCGGGTGGTCTCGAACCAGCGCCGCATGTCGACGTCGAACGTGCCGAGGTCCACCTCGCCGCACACCATCGGCATGCACTGGTTGAGCTCGGCGAGCGCCCGGCGCACGGCGAGACGCGGGTCCAGGTGCGCGCCACAGCCGAGCATGATGTCCTCGCGCTCACCGCCCACCCGTCGTGAGAGCGCGACCATCGTCGGTACGCCGAGATCCGCCGTCACGTCGAGGACCCACACCTCACGCCCGAGGCCCGCGTGCACCTCGCGCAACTCGCGGACCCACGGGTCCTGCATCGAGTCGAGGTCGATCCCCGGCACGGGTGTGCGGTTGTACCACCAGATGGCGACCGCGTCCCGTTCCACGAGCTCCAGCAACCCCTGCAGCACGGCGTCCTCGACGCTGCTGCCGGCCGCGCAACCGTTGGAGTTCGACACGATGCTCGGCGGGCAGGGGGCGCCGAAGTAGACCGTGCCGGTGGGCAGCAGCTTGTGGCGCTGCTCGGTGAGGGACCAGAGCGGGGTCCAGTCCATCGTCTCGTGCTCGTCGAACGGCGTGGTGACGTACTGGAAGTCGGCGTGCTCGGCGTTCCAGGTGTCGCGATCCGCGAACTGGCGCGGGTGGAACTGCTGCACGGTGTCGGGGTGGATCGCGCGCTCGCCCAGCGAGGCGTAGCTGCCGCGCACCCTGGCCTCGTCGCCGAAGAACGCGCCGGAGCGGCGTTCGACGGCCTCGCACAGCGCGCCGACCTCGGCGTCGAGCGCGGTCACGCCCTTGCCGCCGGTGTCCGCGCGCAACGCCGAACGCAGCCCTTCGAGGCCCTCGCCGCCCGCCGCGATGTTCGCGCCGGAGCGGAACGAGTTGAAGAACGCCGGGCCGCCCTCGGCCCGGCGGATCTCCCGCACGATCCCGGTGACGGGACCGATGAGGTGACGGTGGTTGTCGAGCATCTCCTGCGGCGGCGACGAGCGGTGCCCGCCGCCGTCGCAGGAGCGCTTCACGCGACTCGCGAGTTCGACCGGCTCGAACGCTCTGCGCGCGACAACTTCCTGGTCACCGCAGCCCGCGCACTGCGGACGGCGCCGCACCTCGTGCTGGGTGACCTTCATGCTCAGGCTGTCGTAGCTCCAGATGGAGCCCTGCGTGTCGTGCCGGAGTCCGGCGAGCCACTTGGCCGCCTCGACCGACGCGATCTCCATGGCCATCGCGTGCAGCGACGGCAGTCCGATGAGCGGGCGGGGTGCCGGGCCCTTCTGGCCGCACCGGGCCCGCACGTGGGCCTCCGCCGTCCGGTTCGCGGACAGGCGGGTGGCGAGGCAGCGCCAGCACGCGCCGTCGCCCGGGGTGAAGAACGGGCCCACGGTGACCTGCGCGCCGACCGGCTTGACCAGCAACCACGGCGTGCCTGCCGCGCGCTGGGCCTCGTCGATCGCTTTCAGGGCGGGGTCCAGGTAGTCCGAGCACGCCACGACCGTGAGGTCACCACTCCCCGAGGTGACCGTCAGTCCGTTGCGGCGCAGGGTTTCCGCGAGTGCTTCGGGATCGACGTCGCCGACCGCGACCACGGAGACGAGCGACGTCGTTGTCGCCGCCACCGCGTCGGTGGGGTCGAGCCCCGCCGCGTCCCAGTACGCGAGTGAGGCTTCCACCGCGGCCGAACAGTCCTCCGCACCGCGCCTGCCGATGAGTCCCGCCGCGGCGAGCCGGGTGAGCATGCGCTCGACCCTGTCCGCGGACAGGCCGGCGGGCACGTCCCGCAGCAGTGCCGTGAGGTCCCTGGTGCCGTCCAGCAGCGGTGCCAGCGCCTCGACGTGGCTGCCCTGGATCGCGGTGACCCCGGACTCCCCGATGAGGTAGACGGCCTCGCCCTGGACGATCTGCGGGCGGAGATGGCGTTTGAACCCGATTCTCTGCTCACCGGGTTCGGCCAGTTCGGGTCTCATGCGGCGAGGACCTCGTCGTACGCGACGCAGCCCTTGCCCGACCCCGTGGTCGTGCACCAGCCCCAGGGGAACAGGAAGTCCATCGAGGCTTCACGGTCGAACTGGTAGATCTTCATGTCGTCGGAGTCGTCAAAGGCGGTGGTGACGGAAGACAAGTGCTCCACGGTGACGGTGGGGTACATGTGCATCTCCGATGTTTGCGTGTGATTTGTTGTGGGTAATCATGCGGACCAGCGGTAATGGATCGGTAGTTACCGGCTAATGCGCCCCCGTATGAAGTTTTCATACCCGGCACGGGCAGAACTCACCTGACATCGATGGCCTGTGCACTAACGCGAGCCCGTTGGGCCGAGCAGACTAATCCCGTGCTCGGAACCGAAGGAGGGGTCGCGATGCAGATCAAGGTCCTGGGGCCCGTCGAGGCCAAGGTGAACGGTCGCTCGGTGACGCCCACCGCGGCCAAGCCACGTCAGATCCTGGCGCTGCTCGCGCTGCACTCCGGACAGGTCGTGTCCGTCCCCACGCTGATCGAGGAGCTGTGGGGCGACCGTCCGCCGCGCAGCGCCCGCACCACCCTGCAGACCTACATCCTGCAGTTGCGCAAGCTCATCGGCGACGCGCTGGCGACGTCCGGCGAGGGTGCGGCGAAGGAAGTGCTCGTCACCCGGTACGGCGGCTACCTGCTCGACGTGCCGGAGGAGGCCGTCGACGTGCACGAGTTCGAACGCCTCTCGCGCGCCGGCCAGCAGGCCTACGACGTCGAGGACTACGCGAACGCGTCCCGCCTGCTGCGCCAGGCGCTCGACATGTGGCGCGGCGCCGCAGTCGTCGACGTGCGGCCCGGCATGCCGCTCGGCATCGAGATCGTGCGCCTCGAAGAGGCCCGGCTGGGCGTGCTCGAAGCGCGCATCGACGCCGAGCTGCGGATGGGCAAGCACAAGGCGTTGCTGAGCGAGCTCTCCGTGCTGACCGTGCAGAACCCGATGAACGAGAACCTGTGCGCGCAGTACATGATCTCGCTGTTCCGCGCGGGCCGGCAGTGGCAGGCGCTCGACGCGTTCAAGGCGTTGCGCAACACCCTGATCGAGGAGCTCGGCGTCGAACCGTCGTCGCGCCTGCAGACGTTGCAGCACGCCATCCTGACGTCCGACCCGCGGCTCGACAGCGCCGAAACCCGTCAGTTGCAACGACTTCTCGCTTAGATCGAGGCTCCAGCGGCCCCCGCCACACTGTGGCGGGGGCCGTTTTTGCTTGTCGTGCAACGGTTTCTTCGAGAATCTCTCCACCGAGTCACAGTCGTGCGGTGGCAACCTCAGTCGTGGGCGCGCGGGAATCGCCCGCTGGAGGAAAGGAAGCTAGCCGTGAGCGCACTGACCATCGAGGGCCTCAAAGAGATCCTCAACGAGGCCGCGGGCGACGACGACTCGTTCAAGCCCGGCCAGGACATTCTCGACCTCCCGTTCCTCGAGCTGGGCTTCGACTCCCTCGCCCTGCTGGAGACGGTCGCGCTGATCAAGCGCAAGCACGGGGTCTCCATCGCCGACGACGAGATGGCGTACCTCGAGACGCCGCGTCAGTTGCTGGACAAGGTCAACGGACAGATCGCGGCCTGACGCCGGCGACTCGGGATACGGAGACGGACATGACGCACACCACCACGCACACGGTCATGATCGGGGCTCCCGCCAAGGTGGTGTACGACCTGGTCGCGGACGTGACGACCTGGCCGTACATCTTCGGACCCACGGTCCAGGCCGAGGTGTTCGAACGGGATGGCTCGACGGAGCGGTTGCGGTTGCACGCGTTCGCCAACGGTGACGTGCGCACGTGGACGTCCCGGCGAGAGCTCGACCCGGCGAACCTGCACATCAAGTTCGAGCAGGAGCGTTCGGCGGCACCGGTGAAGACGATGGGTGGGGAGTGGCGGATCGTCCCGATCGCCGACTCGGCGACTCGGGTCGATCTGCTCCACCACTTCACCGCGGCGCAGCCGGAGGCGGTCGACCTCATCCTGAACGCGGTCAACAACAACAGCGACGCCGAACTCGCCGCTCTCAAGCGGGCGGCCGAGTACGGCGACGACTACGAGAAGCTCGTGCTGTCGTTCTCCGACAGCATCACGATCCACGCGAGCCGCAAGGACGTCTACGAGTTCCTGTACCGCTCCGACCTGTGGCCGGAACGCCTGCCGCACGTCGCGCGGCTGGACCTCACCGAGGCCGTCACCGGCGTGCAGTCCATGGAGATGGACACGCGCAGCCCGGACGGGTCGATCCACACCACGCACTCGGTGCGGGTCTGCACTCCGTACGAGGGCATCGTCTACAAGCAGACGCACACCCCGCCGATCATGGCGGCGCACGTCGGCCGGTGGACGTTCAAGGACATCGGCGACGGCATCGAGGCCGGCATCGAGGCGACGTCGCACCACACCGTCGTCATCCGGCCCGAGGTCATCCCCGAGGTGCTGGGGGCAGACGGGACGATCGAGCGCGCTCGCGAGCTCATCCGTCACGCACTGGGCACCAACAGCCTCACGACGCTCCGGCACGCGAAGGAATTCGCCGAGAACGGATGAGGATGAGGTGACGCGATGGGGTTGGGTGGCGCGGACTTGCTGACAGCCGCTGCACGCGCTGCAAGCCGCAACGGACTTTACGTGGTCTCCCTGTACCTGGAGAAAGCCGCGGTCGAGCACCAGCGCAAGGGTTGCCCTTCGGAAGTCGGGCATTGCGCGTACGAGATCGAGGCTTCTCGAGTGCTGTTGTCGGGGTTCTAGATGAAGCTCTACGACATCTCGCTGCGTCGCACCAGCCTGTCCATTTCGGACAGACTGGTCGCGGCGCGGCGCCTCGACGCGCTCGGGGTCGCGTTCGTCGACGGAGGAAGGCCCGTCCGGTCGTTCTACCACCGGGCGGCGATCGAACTCCGGTTGCGGGTGGCCACCCTCATCGCATCAGGTGGTGCGGAAGACCTCACCGCCTTGCTGGCCGCGGAAACCCCCGCGGTGGCGGTTGTCGTGCAAGGGCACGGTCTCTCGATGGTCAGGGACGCCGTGCGTCAACTCGTGCGCGCCGAACGACGAGTGATCGTCGAGGCGCGGGACTTCTTCGACGGCTGGCTGATCGACCCCGAACACGCGTTGGAGGTCGTGCTGACAGCCGCGGAGGCTGGGGCGGAAACCGTGTTGCTGCACGACACAGCGGGCAAGCTGTGGCCGGACCAGATCGGCGAGATCGTCGCGTCGATCGCGGAAACCGGTGTGCCCCTTGGTTTTGGATGTCATGACGAAGGCGGTTCGGCGGCAAAGCAGCTGTTCGCCGCGGATGCGGGGGCAAGCCTCGTGCAGGGGTTCTACGCCGTCGTTCGAGGTGGCCTCGATCGGGCCGTTTCACCATCGGTTCATTCGGCAGAAACAGGTATCGCTCCCGTGCCCTGTCCGAGATTGGAGCAGACCGTGTCCGCACAGAAGGCGATTGGAGGTGTCCGATGAGTCGTCGCGCCGTCATCACCGGGGTGGGCGTGGTCGCACCTGGTGGCATCGGAACGAAGGCGTATTGGAAACTGCTGTCCGAAGGGCGTACGGCGACTCGCAACATCACGCACTTCGACGCGTCTCCGTACCGCTCCCGCATGGCGGGGGAAGCAGATTTCGATCCAGTGCGCGAAGGCCTGACACCGCAGGAGATCCGCCGGCTCGACAGGGCCGCGCAGTTCGCCGTGGTCGCGGGTCGTGAGGCGATGTCCGACTCCGGCATCGAGTTCGACCAGCTCGACCCCGGCCGCATCGGTGTCTCGCTCGGCACCGCGGTCGGCTGCACGACCTCGCTGGAGCGCGAGTTCATCGTCGGCTCCGACCGGGGCAAGTACTGGGAGGTCGACCAGTCCTACGCCGTCCCGCACCTCTACGACTACTTCACGCCGTCCTCGATGGCGACGGAGCTGGCGTGGACAGTGGGCGCGGAAGGTCCGGTCTCCGTGGTCTCCACGGGCTGCACCTCCGGTCTCGACTCGGTCGGTTACGCGGCCGAGCTGATCATGGAGGGCTCCGCGGACGTCGTCGTCACCGGCGGCACCGAGGCTCCGCTCTCCCCGATCACCGTGGTGTGCTTCGACGTGATCCGCGCGTCCAGCACCCGCAACGACGACCCGACCACGGCCTGCCGGCCGTTCGACAAGACCCGCGACGGCCTGGTGCTGGGCGAGGGTTGCGCGATCATCGTGCTGGAGGAGCTGGAGCACGCCCGTGCTCGCGGCGCCCACATCTACGGTGAGATCGGCGGCTTCGCCTCGCGGTGCAACGCCTACCACATGACGGGCCTGCACCCCGAGGGCATCGAGATGTCCGACGCCATCAACATCGCGCTGAAGCAGGCGCGGGCGGACGCGACGGACGTCGGCTACATCAACGCGCACGGGTCGGGCACCAAGCAGAACGACCTGCACGAGACGGCCGCCTTCAAGCGTTCTCTCGGTGCGCACGCCTACAAGACCCCGGTCTCCGGCTTCAAGTCGATGATCGGGCACTCGCTGGGCGCGATCGGGTCCCTGGAGATCGTCGGCTCGCTGCTGGCGTTCGAGCAGGACCTCATCCCGCCGACGGCGAACCTCCACGAGCAGGACCCGGAGTGCGACCTCGACTACACGCCACTGGTGGCGCGCGAGAAGAAGGTCAACACGCTCCTGACCGTGGGCAGCGGTTTCGGTGGATTCCAGAGCGCCATGGTGCTCAAGAAGGTGGAAGGGGCAGGCCGGTGACTCGGGCGGTGGTGACGGGGATCGGCATCGCGTCTCCGAACGGACTGGGGCCGACCGCGTACTGGCGGGCGACCCTGCACGGGGAGGCGGCGATCAGGCCGATCACCCGGTTCGACAGCGCGAACTACTGGGCGAAGATCGCCGGTGAGGTGCCTGGCTTCGAGGCAGGGCGGCACCTGCAGGGTCGCCTGCTGCCGCAGACGGACCACATGACGCGGCTGACACTCGTCGGCACGGACTGGGCGTTGCGTGGTGCGGGTGTGCAGCCGAACGACATCCCCGACACGGACATCGCGGTGATCACCGCGGCGACCGCCGGCGGGTACGAGTTCGGGCAGCGCGAACTGCAGAAGCTGTGGCACCAGGGTCCGGAGTACGTCTCGGCGTACCAGTCGTTCGCGTGGTTCTACGCGGTCAACACGGGCCAGATCTCCATCAGGCACGGCACGCGTGGTCCTGGCGCGGTCGTGGTGTCCGAGCAGGCCGGTGGCATCGACTCCATCGGGCACGCCCGCAGGCAGCTGCGCAAGGGCGTGCAACTCGCGCTGACAGGCGGCATGGACTCCTCGCTGTGCCCGTGGGCGTGGGTGGCCCACCAGGCGTCGGGCAACCTGTCCCGCAACAACAACCCGAAGCGCGCCTACCTGCCGTTCGACCGCGACGCCTCCGGGTACGTCGCGGGTGAGGGCGGCGCGATCATGGTCGTCGAGACGCCGGAGTCGGCGGCGGGACGGCCGGGGACGCGCATCTACGGCGAGATCGTCGGGTACGCCTCGACGTTCGACTCGAAGATGCCGTCGCGGGAGCCGGGTCTGAAGCGGGCGGCCGAACTGGCCCTGCGCGACGCCGGCATGGACGCCTCGGAGATCGACGTGGTGTTCGCCGACGCGGCGGGCATCCCGGAGCTCGACAAGGCCGAGGCCGAGGCGATCAAGGGCATCTTCGGGCCGTACGGCGTGCCCGTCACAGCCCCGAAGACCATGACCGGCCGTCTCTTCGCCGGTGGTGGCTCGCTGGACGTGGCGTCGGCGATCCTCTCCATCTACTGGAGCGCGATCCCGCCGACCGTCAACGTCGAGAACGTCGTGCCGGAGTACGAGCTCGACCTCGTGATGAACGAGGCGCGGCACGGCAAGATCAAGGCCGCTCTGGTGCTCGGCCGCGGCAAGGGCGGCTTCAACTCCGCCATGGTGGTTCGCGAGTACAGGTGATGTCATGCCTCAAGGGCCGCGAGGGTTTTCTCTCTCGCGGCCCTTGAGCCGTTTCTGGAGGCGTGTTGTGGACGTAGCACTTATGTTTCCGGGCCAGGGATCGCAGTACCCGCGGATGGCGGCGTCCCTGTACGGCACGGACGCGGTGTTCACCTCGGTGATCGACGAGGTGTTCGAGCTGTTCGGCGAGGTGGGTTCGGTCGCCTGCGAGGACTGGCTGGCCGGGACCGACATCGATCACGTGTCGCGCGCGCAGCCGTTGCTGTTCGCGGTGGACTACGCGTTGGGGCGCACGGTGTTGTCGTGGGGTGTCGAGCCGGTTGCCTTGATCGGGCACTCCGCGGGTGAGGTCGTGGCTGCGACTTTGGCGGGCGTGTTCTCGTTGGAGGAAGCGGTTTCTCTCGTGCTGGACCGGGTGGTGTCGGCGGTGCCGATCCCGTCCGGCGGCATGCTGGCCGTTGCCGCTTCCGAGGCGGATCTGGTGCCGTATCTGGAAGGGGACGTCGCGATCGCCGCGGTGAACTCGGCTCGGCAGACGATGCTGGCCGGGTCCGACGAGCCGTTGGCGCGGGTGCGGGCCCGGCTGGAGGCGGACGAGTACATCGTGGTGACGGTGCCGGCTTCCACGCCGTTCCACAGTCCTGCCATGCAGCCCGCTGTCGACGAGGCGTTGGCGTCGTGGAGCGCTTCTCCCGTTGCGCCTTCGCTGCCGGTGTACTCGGGGTACACGGGCAAGCTGATGACCGCTGAGGACGCTTTGTCGGCGCGGTTCTGGACTCGGCAGCTGACCGACGCCGTCTACTTCGGACCGGCGTTGAACGAGCTGGTGGCGATGTACGACGTGCTGCTGGTGGAGGCTGGGCCCGGACAGACGTTGACGTCGTTCGCGCGCCGCACGAAGGCGGTGCGGTCCGGTTCGTCGCAGGTGTTGCCGTTGCTGGACTCCCACGACTCCGTGGAGACCGCTCGCGCTCGGCTGGTTTGATTTCCGGAATATAAAAGGGCCGCCCTCTCCTGGAGGGCGGCCCTTTAGTGCCTGCTAGTCGATGCCTCGGATGATGTGGTCTTCGTTCTCTGGTGGCCATGAATCGCTGTTTTCCATACCTACGAGGGTAGGTACGGTGATTCAGCTCTCACTTGAAGAACGGTTGTCCGGTTTTCAGTCGTCCAGAAGGGCTACTGCGCGCGTCCAGCCCGCACCGGCGCCCTTGATCTTGACCGGGAACGCGACGACGGTGAAGCCGAAGTCCGGCAACGCGTCCAGGTTCGCGAGCCGTTCGATCTGGCAGTACTCGCGGTCGCGGCCGGCGAAGTGCGCGGGCCACAGCACGCTCTCGTCCTTGGTCTGGAGATAGCGCTTGACGATGTCCGGGAACGGCGCGTCGAGGCTGAACGCGTCCGTCGCGATCACCTTGACCCCCAGGTCCAGCAGGAAGTTCGTGGCGGGGCCGTCGAGTCCGGTGTAGTCGGTGAAGTAGGTCTGGGTGCCCGCGTGCTCGGCGGCGCCGGTGTCGAGGATGACGATGTCCATCGGCTTCGGCGTGTAACCGATGCGGGCGAACTCCTTCTCCAGCACCTCCACGCCGATGACGCCGGTGCCGTGGCCGCGCACGTCGAGCTTCACGCCGGGGTTGTGGAACCACTCGAGCGGCATCTCGTCGATGTGGCGCGGGATTCCGTTGCCGTACGTGGTCTTCGACCCGTAGTGGCTCGGCGCGTCGACGTGCGTGCCGGTGTGGGAGGTCAGGCTGATCCGGTCCAGCGTGAGGAACTCGGAGTCCCGCAGCACGGAGACGTCGAACTCGATGCCGAGGCGCGCCTTGAGCTGCTCGGCCATGTGTTCCGCGCCCTGGGCGGCCGTGAGCACCTCGTGCGTCACCGGGTCCGCTTCGTACGCGGCTGCGTCAATGTGGGAAGACAGATCGATGATGCGCATGGAGCAGAGCTTGGCGGGCGTTCCTTGAGCACGTCTCAAGACGCGGTGTGCAGAGTTTTCGGTGGTCTGACACCGTTTTAGAGGGAGCTCTCGCATGATCACCTTCCTGAACCGCTTCACGCTCACCGGTGACCCCGAGGAGTTCGAGAAGGCCTTCGACGAGACGGCGGCGTTCCTGCGCGAACAGCCGGGCCTGATCCAGTACACGCTCTCGCGTCAGCTCGACGACCCCGCCTCCTACATCAACATCGCGCTGTGGGAGAGCGCCGACGCCCTGCGCGCGGCACTGGCCCACCCGGACTTCGGCAACCACGCCAAGGCGATGCGCGGCCTGGCCGAGTCGTCCGGCGCGATCTTCAACCCGCGCCTGTCGTTCGTCGCCTCCGTCTGATGTCTCCTCTGGACGGACTGAAGGTCGTCGAGTTCGGCGGCATCGGTCCCGGCCCGCACGGCGCGATGCTGCTGGCGGACCTCGGCGCGGAGGTCACCCGCGTCGAACGTCCGTCCGGCGGCCTGTCCGTGGTGCCGGACGCCTCCCGCGACTTCCTGTTGCGCGGCAGGCGTTCGGTGGCGGCGGACCTGAAGTCGTCCGAAGGTCGTGCCTCGGTGCTGTCGCTGATCTCGGCGGCCGACGTCGTGATCGAGGGCTTCCGGCCCGGCGTGCTGGAACGCCTCGGGCTCGGGCCGTCCGACTGCCTCGCGGTCAACCCCGGCCTGATCTACGCGCGCATGACCGGGTGGGGCCAGACCGGGCCGCTGGCCCAGCGCGCGGGCCACGACATCAACTACCTGTCGGTCACCGGGCTGCTGCACGCGATCGGCAAACCACCGCTCAACCTCGTCGGCGACTTCGGTGGTGGCTCGCTGTACCTGGTGCTCGGGGTGCTGGCGGCGTTGTGGGAACGCCAGCGCACCGGCCGCGGCCAGGTCGTCGACGCCGCCATCGTCGACGGCGTGGCGTCGCTCGCGCAGATGATCTGGTCGATGAAGGCGCAGGAGGTGTGGGAGGACGCGCCCGACTCGAACCTTCTCGATGGTGGGTGTCCGTTCTACGCCCTGTACGAGTGCGCGGACGGCCGTTCCGTGGCGGTGGGGTCGTTGGAGCCGCAGTTCTACGCGCTGCTGCTGGCCGGCCTCGGGCTGGTTGCTTCGGACCTTCCCGCGCAGATGGACCGCGACTCGTGGCCGTTGCTGCGCAAGACGTTCGCCGAGGCGTTCCTGACCCGGACCCGCGACGAGTGGGCCTCGGTGTTCGCGTCCACGGATGCCTGCGTGACCCCGGTGCTGACCCTGGAGGAGGCTGCCTCGTACCCGCACCTGGTCGCGCGCGGGGTGTTCACCGCCGACGGCGCCGCCGTCCCGGCCCCGCGGTTCTCACCGGAAACCTCATCCTGACCAAAACTTGCCTTCGCTAAGTTTGTGGTCGTGGAACTGCGCATCTTCACCGAGCCCCAGCAAGGGGCGAGCTACGACGACCTGCTCCGCGTCGCGAAGACGGCCGAGGACGCCGGCTACGGCGCCTTCTTCCGCTCCGACCACTACCTCAAGATGGGCTCGGTCGACGGCATGCCCGGCCCGACCGACCCGTGGATCACCTTCGCGGGCCTCGCCCGCGACACGTCGACGATCCGCCTGGGCACGCTGATGACCGCGGCCACGTTCCGCCACCCCGGCCCGCTCGCCATCAGCGTCGCCCAGGTCGACCAGATGTCCGGCGGCCGCGTGGAGTTCGGCATCGGCGCGGGTTGGTACGAGACCGAGCACACCGCGTACGGGATCCCGTTCCCGGC
The DNA here is from genome assembly GCF_043632865.1 of Lentzea sp. JNUCC 0626. Classification (NCBI taxonomy): domain Bacteria; kingdom Bacillati; phylum Actinomycetota; class Actinomycetes; order Pseudonocardiales; family Pseudonocardiaceae; genus Lentzea; species Lentzea sp. JNUCC 0626. The sequence goes on along the minus strand of NZ_CP171635.1, from coordinate 5,184,399 downwards.
GCTGGGGGAGCGGTTCGAACGCTACGAGGAACAGGTCGCGATCATCACCGGCCTGTGGCAGACCCCGGTCGGCGGCACCTTCTCGTTCGACGGCAAGCACTACACGCTGACCGACTCGCCCGCCCTGCCGAAGCCCGCGCAGGACCGCATCCCGCTGCTGATCGGCGGCAAGGGCGCCAAGCGCACCCCGGCACTGGCCGCCACCTACGCCACCGAGTTCAACCTGCCGTTCGTCGGCATCGACGACGCCGTCGCCCAGTTCGCCCGCGTCGACGCCGCCTGCGAGGCCATCGGCCGCGCCCCGGCGGAGATCACCCGCTCGGTCGCGCTCGTCGCCTGCGTCGGCCGCACCGACGCCGACGTCGCCCGCCGTGCCGCCGCGATCGGCCGCGAGGTCGGCGAACTCAAGCAGAACGGCCTCGCCGGCACCCCGGCCGAGGTCGTCGACCGCGTCGGCGCGTGGCGCGAGGCGACGGGCATCCAGCGCGTCTACCTCCAGACCCTGGACCTGGCCGACCTCGACCACATCACCGAGATCGCGTCGGACGTCGCGCCGCAGCTGACCTGATATCCGATATATCGCACATCGGATATCGCGTATCGGGTACTGGATATCGGGTACGGGATGTCGGCGGCGGCCTGATATCCAGTACCTGATATCCGATATCCCCTGTGTGGCATGCGATGTATCGCGTACTGGATATGGGATATCGGGTACTGGATATCAGGCGAGCGCCCGCCGCACCACCGTCGGCATCGGCAGGACGACGTCGGCGAACCTCCGCCGATATCCGATGTATCGCAGTTGAAGGCCCGGGTCGTGGAAGTAGCTCTTCTCCAGGCCGTCGCGCCCGAGGACCAGCTTCAACCCGCGGCCGAGCATCGAGGGCGAGTCGAGGTCGAACCGGGCGCGCAGCACGTCGGCGGCCGCGTGGTCGCCGAACTCCAGCGCCGCCCGGCGCACCGACTCGACCGGCACCATCAGGTACTGCTCGTCCGCGTGGACTCCATCGCGATGTGCGATGCCCAATGCGCTCAGCGCCTTCTGGTGCGCGCCGCCGTCGAGGCCGAGGTGGTACTGCTCCCACTCGGCGACCTGGATCTCACCGGACCACGCGCGCACCGGCTTGCCGTCGGGCTCGGCGAGCGCGATCGCGCCGGTGCCGCTCGACGTGATTCCACCCGTCAACGCGGTAATACCGGCAGCCGTGAACAACTGGCGTCGGGACAACCTCACGACGCACCCTCCTCCGAATGCCCCGAGGAGAACTCCGCCGCTCCCCGCCGCAGGGCTACGGAATGCTAGCGAAGGTGATCCCCGGCGCGACGGGGCCAGTGCGGGCCAAAGTGCGGTCCGTCAGGGGGAGCGTTCCGTCGAGCGCCGCGAGCACAGAGTCACGGGCGAGAGGCAGGACCTCGGCGACGGTGACGTCGCGGCCGAGCTCGTGCGAGAGCGAAGCGACGCCCGCGTCCTTGATGCCGCACGGGATGATGTCGCCGAACGCGTCGAGGCTCGCGTTGCAGTTGATCTCGAAGCCGTGCATGGTGACGCCGCGCTGCACGCGGATGCCGATGGCGGCGACCTTGCGCTCGGGACCGCGGTCGTCGGCGGGCAGCCACACGCCGCTGCGGCCCTCGACGCGGCCGGTGTGCACGCCGAGCTGGTCGCACACGTCGATCAGGCCCTGCTCGACGCGGCGGACGTAGTCGACGACGTCGATCGGGTCGGTGAGCTTGACGATCGGGTACCCGACCAGTTGGCCGGGGCCGTGCCAGGTGATCTTGCCGCCGCGGTCGACGTCGATGACCGGGGTGCTGCCGCCGCGCGGGCGTTCCTCGTCGAGGGTGCGCCGGCCGCAGGTGTAGACGGGCGGGTGCTCGAGCAGGAGGAGCGTGTCGGGACCGGCCGCGACGCGTGCGTCCAGGACTTCCTTCTGGAGGTCCCACGCCGCCATGTAGTCGATGAGCCCCAGCTCACGGATGACGACGGGGTCTGTCGAGGTGCGACACGAGTTCACGACCCGACGTTACCAACCCCAGCGCCATGGCTGCCAAAAGCCCGACGCCCGTCACACCCAGCACGGCACCGATGACGTCGGTGACCCAGTGCATCTCGAGAACGACTCTCGCGAACCCGCCCACGAGCACCGCGAGCGCCGCCCACAACACACCTCGCCGCAACAGCACGACCAGCGTGAACCCGACCGACGCGATGGCCACCGTGTGCCCGCTCGGATAGCTCGGCAGGTGGTACTCGATGGGCCGGACGCGGTCGAACAGGAACCGCGTCAGCAGTGTCGCGCAGCAGATCCCGTGCAGCGCCAGCGCCTTCCACAGCCGCGGGTCGCGCCGCTTCCACGCCAGCACGAACAACACGGCCGCGAACGCCCACCCGAGCGTCGGACCGAGCACCAGGCCGATCACGAACGCCGTCGTCTGCAACCACTCGGGTCGCGGCAGTCCGTCGTGCACCCACACGTCGAGCGGGGTCGTCTCCGGGAGTCCTGTCAGGACCCACGAGAGCACCAGCACCGCCGCGAGCGCACGAGTCATGCGACCGCCGCGGTCAGTGCGGACGGCAACGCCGGGTGCAGGAAGTGGAAGCCCTTGCTCTCCAGCACCTTCGGCGTCAGGCCGGGACCGCTGAGCAGCAGTTCCTGGGCCATCTCGGCGCCGAGCAACGTCTTCAGCGCGAACGCGGGCACCGTCCACGGCGTCGGCCGGCCGAGCGCCGCGCCGGCCGCCTTGGTGAACTCGGCGTTCGTCGCCGGCGTCGGGCCCGCGACGTTCACCGGCCCGCGGACGTCGTCGTGCTCGACGACGAACCGGTAGGCGGAGACGACGTCGTCGAGCGACACCCACGGGAAGAACTGCTCGCCCGTCCCGAGCTTGCCGCCCAGGAAGAACTGGAACACCGGCTTCAACCGGCCGAACACCCCGCCCGACGGGGAGATGACGACGGCGGTGCGCATCAGCACGACGCGCACGCCGCCTTCCTGCGCCGCCGACGTCGCCGCCTCCCAGTCCTGGGTCAGGCGCGACATGTAGGTGTGGCCGCCCGGCGCGTCCTCGTCGGCGAGGCGCGAGCCGGTGTCGCCGTAGTAGTGGGCGCCCGAGGAGTTCACGAGCGCCAGCACGCCGTGTTCGACGCACGCCGCCGACAGCACCTCGGCCGGGACGACGCGGCTGTCGTGCAGGACCTGCTTGCGGGCGTCGTCCCACCGCTTGTCGCCGATGCCGGCGCCGCACAGGTTGATGACCGCGTCGACGCCGTCGAACGTGCCCTCGTCGATGCGCCCGGCGTACGGGTCCCAGCCGCGTTCGTCGGGGGCGGCGGCTTTGCGGCGCACCAGCCGCAGCACCTCGTGACCGGCGGCGCGCATGGACGCCACCAGGCTCGTTCCGATCAGGCCCGACGATCCCGCGATGACTACCCGCATGACCTAGATCGTTCCCCACTCAAGCATCACGTGCACAGCCACCAAAGACATAACGGACCCAGGATGTGCCGAAGGCCACCCCGGTCAAACCAGGGTGGCCTTCGGTCAACATCCACTACAGGCAGTATCCAATATATCGGATATCAGTCCTGCTCGGAGTCTTGCGGGGGTGTCAGAGACCGAGGTCGGCCTCGAACGCGCCTTCCTCGAGACGGTTCTTGACCGTCGTGAGGAAGCGGCCCGCGTCGGCACCGTCGACCAGGCGGTGGTCGTAGGTGAGCGCGAGGTACATCATCGAGCGGATGGCGATGGTGTCGTTGCCGTCCTCGTCGGTCATGACGACCGCGCGCTTCTTGACGACGCCGACGCCCAGGATGCCGACCTGCGGCTGCTGGATGATCGGGGTGTCGAAAAGGGCGCCGTTGCTGCCGAGGTTCGTCAGCGAGAACGTGCCACCGGCGAGCTCGTCCGGCGTGAGCTTGTTCGAACGGGCGCGCGCCGCCAGGTCACCGATCTTGTGGGCGATGCCCGACAGGTTCAGGTCACCGGCGTTGTGGATCACGGCGTTGAGCAGGCCGCGCTCCGTGTCGATCGCCAGACCGAGGTGCTCGGCACCGTGGTAGGTGACCTCCTTGCGCTCCTCGTCGATCGACGCGTTGAGCACCGGGTGGGCCTTGAGGGCCTCGATGGCGGCCTTGGCGAAGAACGGCAGGAACGTGAGCTTGGCGCCCTCACGAGCCTCGAACGCCTTCTTGGCCTGGTTGCGCAGCCGGGCGATCTTGGTCACGTCGACCTCGAACACCTGGGTGAGCTGGGCCGACTGCTGCAGCGACTCACGGGTGCGCTGCGCCACGATCTGACGCAGACGCGGGAGCTTCTGCACGGTGCCGCGCTTGCCCGAGTTGTCGACCGCGGCCGGGGCGGCGGTGCGAGCGGCGGGGGCAGCAGCCGGAGCAGCGGCGGCGGGCGCCGGAGCCGGGGCCTTCTTGGCCTCGACGGCGGCGAGCACGTCCTGCTTGCGGATGCGGCCACCGACGCCGGTGCCCTTGAGCGAGCCCAGGTCGATGCCGTTCTCCGACGCGAGCTTGCGCACGAGCGGGGTGACGTACGGCGTGCCGTTCGCGTCCTCAGAAGAAGACGACGCGGCGGGCGCGGCCTGCGGAGCCGGCGCGGCAGGCGCGGGCGCAGGGGCGGCCGGAGCCGGGGCAGGCGCGGCGGCGGGCGCGGGAGCCGGGGCCGGAGCAGCCGGAGCAGCCGGTGCGGCCGGAGCGGGAGCCGGGGCCGGGGCGGGAGCGGCGGCCGGAGCCGGGCTGCCCGAACCGATGACGGCGAGCTTGCCGCCGACCTCGACGGTCTCGTCCTCGCCCGCGGAGATCTCCAGCAGCGTGCCGGCGACCGGGGACGGGATCTCGGTGTCGACCTTGTCGGTCGAGACCTCGAGCAGCGGCTCGTCGACCTCGACGCTGTCGCCGACCTGCTTCAGCCAGCGGGTGACGGTGCCCTCGGTGACGGACTCGCCGAGCGCGGGCATCGTGACGTCGGTGCCCTCGGCCGGGCCGCCGGCCGGCGCGGGAGCGGCGGGCGCTTCCTGAGCCGGGGCGGGGGCGGGCGCCTCCTGGGCGGGGGCCGGAGCCTCCTGCGCGGGAGCGGCGGGGGCGGGGGCGGAGGCCGGTGCGGCGTCGCCGTCACCGATCACCGCGAGCTCGCCGCCGACCTCGACGGTGTCGTCTTCCTGCGCGACGATCTTCTGCAGGACGCCGGCCGCCGGAGACGGGATCTCGGTGTCGACCTTGTCGGTGGACACCTCGAGCAACGGCTCGTCCACCTCCACCCGGTCGCCTTCCTGCTTCAACCACCGGGTGACCGTGCCCTCGGTGACGCTCTCACCGAGTGCGGGCATCTGGACGGAGAAGGCCATTGTTCGCTGACTCCTCGTGCTCTCGTCGTGTGGCTGACTTTGTGTGGGGAACGGTCAGCCGTGCACGTGCAGCGGCTTGCCGGCCAGAGCGAGGAACGCCTCGCCCAGGGCTTCAGTCTGGGTCGGGTGGGCGTGGATCAGCGGAGCCACGTCCTCCGGGAAAGCTTCCCAGCTGTAGATCAGCTGCGCCTCACCGATGAGTTCGCCGACGCGCTCGCCGACCATGGTGATGCCGACGACCGGGCCGTCGGGAGCCTTCACGAGCTTCACGCCACCCGCGGTCTTCAGGATCTGGCTCTTGCCGTTGCCCGCGAGGTCGTACACGAACGTCTCGGCCGAACCGTACTTCTCCTTGGCGGCGGCCTCGGTGAGACCGACCGACGCGACCTCGGGCTTGCAGTAGGTGACCCGCGGGATGCCCGCCTCGTCGATCACCTTCGGGTTCTGGCCCGCGATCTCCTCGGCCACGAAGATGCCCTGCTGGAAGCCGCGGTGCGCGAGCTGCAGGCCGGGCACGATGTCGCCGACGGCGAAGACGTTCGGGAGGTTGGTGCGCAGGCGCTCGTCGGTGATCACGAAGCCGCGGTCGATCTTGATGCCGGCTTCCTCATAGCCGTGACCCGCGCTGTTGGGGCCGCGGCCGACCGCGACGAGCAGCAGGTCGGCGTCGAGGACGTCGCCGTTCTCCAGCGTGACGGACACGCCCGAGTCGGTCTGGGTGGCGCCGGTGAACTTCACGCCGGTCTTGAACTTGATGCCGCGCTTGCGGAACGCGCGCTCCAGCTGCTTGGACGCGTACTCGTCCTCGGCCGGGACCAGGCGGGGCAGGGCCTCGACGATGGTCACCTCGGCGCCGAACGAACGCCACACGCTCGCGAACTCCACACCGATGACGCCGCCGCCGAGGACGACGACCTTCTCGGGGATGAAGTCCAGGTTGAGGGCCTGGTCGCTGGTGATGACCCGGCCGCCGATCTCCAGACCGGGCAGGCTGCGGGCGTACGAACCGGTCGCGAGGACCACGTTCTTGCCGACGTAGCGCTGACCGTTCACCTCGACGGTGTTCGGGCCGACGAACGTGCCCGCGCCCTCGACGAAGGTGACCTTGTTGGCCTTCGCGAGTCCCTGCAGGCCCTTGTAGAGCCGCGAGACCACGCCGTCCTTGTACGAGTTGACACCGGCGATGTCGATGCCTTCGAGCGAGGACTTCACACCGAACTGGTCGCCTTCGCGGGCGTTGTCCGCGACCTCGGCCGCGTGCAGCAGCGCCTTGGTCGGGATGCAACCGCGGTGCAGGCAGGTGCCACCCAGCTTGTCCTTCTCGACCAGGACGACGGACAGGCCGAGCTCGGCCGCGCGGAACGCGCAGGCGTAGCCACCTGAACCACCGCCGAGGATGACGAGATCGGCGTTGGTGGCCGACTCCAGTTCCGGCGAAGTCACTTCGGATCTCCTCGGGATTACTTACTACGCGCGGGTGCGCGCGAGGTACGCGGCCATCTTGTCACTACTTGCCAGAGCGTGGTGATCCGGCATAGGACACCACGCCCGGCCCTGATCATTCACCTACTCATAACACCCTTTCCTGGCATCATGGTGGAGGGAGACGCAGGAGGTGCTCGATGGGGCTGTTCGACCGTTTCCGCAGGAAGCCACGCCCAGGTGTGCTGCGGACCGCCTCCAACCAGGACACCAGCCATCTCGAGCAGTGGACGAAGAGCCGTCAGGGCGTCGAGGCCTATGTGGAGCCCAAGACGACGGTGACCGAAACCACTGTGGTGCTGGTCGCTCACGACGGCGAGTGGACCCGCCGCAGGGTCGCCTCGCCGGACGCCGCGAGGTCGTTCGCACGCAAACTCGGCATGCCGATCTACGACGCGGGAATCGTCGGCTACCCGAAGCGCATGCGCGACTACACGGCGCGTCAGCGCAAGCTCGGCAACGGCTAGATCGCGGTCATCGCGGCGGCGATCCACGGCTCGCTCGCGCCGGTGTCCTCCGGGTCCGGTACGGGCGTGCCGCTGATCGTCGCCATCAGCGCGAAGTAGCGGTCGAGCAGGTCGCCGAACCGGGCGACGGCCTGCCGCGCCACCTCGTCGACGACCGGGTCCGGTTCGCTCAGGGCCCGCTTCACCTCGGCGGGTTCCGCGGGCGTCCCCGTGACAGCGGTGGTGAGTCCGGCGATCGAGTCGAGCATGCGCGCGGCGATGTCCCTGCCGCGCTCCGAGTCCGGTGCCACCCCGGCCCGTTCGGCTTCGTGCGCCTCGATCTCGATCAACCGATGCGCCTCGACGCGCGCCGCCATCTCCGGCGACGTCACGGTGAGTGCCTGCGGCGAGGTGAGGCCGGCGTGGAAGAACTCCCGCATCTCACGCCGGAAACCCTTGTCCTGCACCATGTCCGCGAGCTCGATCCACGCCTGGAGCTGCTCGGTCTCCGGCTCCTCCGGCAGCACGGGCCGCAACCGGTGCAGGTGCTCGACGAACGACGGGTGCACCGTCAGCCCGTCCGTCACCTCGTTCCAGAAGTCGTCCAGCAACCGCTCGCGTTCCTCGTCGGACATCGACACGAGCGCGTGCATCAACGCCGCCTGCCGAGCCCCGCCGCCCTGCCCGACGATGGTCCGCAACACGGCCCGCCGCGCCTTCAGATGCCGCAACTGCCGTTCCACGATCACGAGATGCGTGGTCGCGAGGTCGTGCAACGACGTCTCGTCGGCGAGCAGCCGCCGCACGTCCTCAAGACTCGCGCCGAGATCGCGCAACGTCCGCACGAGCTCCAGCCGGGCAACCGCCTCGACGTCGTAGAGCCGGTACCCGCCGTCCGTGTGACTGGTCGGCGGCACAACGTTTTCGTCCGCGTAGAACCTGATGGCGCTCACACTCAGTCCGGTGCGGCGCGCGACGTCCCCGATGGGGTACAAGGTGGTCATGCGGACCACCCTGCGGTCTCAAGCGGCTTGAGACTCAAGCGGTTTCCACGATCGGTTCGTGCCGCACGGGGAAGTTCACACTGGCGGCGATGAAGCACAACGCGTGCGCCTTCTCGTGCAACGCCTGCGCCTTCTCCCGCGTGGCCGGATCGGCGACCGTCACGACGGGGTTGAGCACCACCTCGGTGAACCGCCCCGACCCGTCCGGGTGCTCGGCCATCGTGCCGGTGGCGCGGTCGCGGTAGTCCGTCACGACGACGTCGTTGGTCGAGGCCAGGTGCAGGTACCAGAGCATGTGGCACTGCGACAGCGAGGCGACCAGCAACTCCTCGGGGTTGTAGCGGCTCCGGTCGCCGCGGAACGACGGGTCGGACGAGCCGAGGATCGTCTCCTTGCCCTCGGCCCGGATCTCATGCGCGCGCTCGTAGGTCTTGTAGCCGGACGTACCGCTTCCGGTGTTGCCGGTCCACACGACCTCGGTCTCGTACTGATGCGTCCCCATGTGGAAATTCTCCTCCTCACACGCCCGAGCGCCTAGCCTCTTTTGCGCGGGCTCCGAGGGAGGCCCGCTGCGCAGTCCACTTCGGATCTGGGGAGCGGATGTGAGTCCTGAAAGGATGGACGAGCAGGTCGAGACGTTGCGGGAAGCCTTGAGCCGCAACGAGGTCCTGATGAACGTCCTCGTGGGCGCTGCGGACCTGCGTCTGCCCGGCTGGTGCCTGACGGCGGGGTGCGTGGTCCAGACGGTGTGGAACGTCGTCACCGGCAGGCCCGCGGCCGTCGAGATCCGCAACGAGGCCCGCGTCCACCTCTGGTACGAGGAGAAGTTCGGCGTGCCGTGCCTGCCCTACGAGTCGACGGAGGCCGCCATCGACTCGTTCGCCGCCACCACGTGCTGTGTCGGTGTCCGCACGGAATCCGACGGCCGATGGCGGGTCTACGCGCCGCACGGCCTGTCGGACGTGTTCGACCTCGTCGTCCGCCCGAATCCCGTGCTCGCCCCGAAACACGTCTACGAGACCAAAACGGCCAGGTGGCGGGAGCAGTGGCCGGACCTGACCGTTCTCCCGTGGCCTGAACAGGAAACGGGCGAGGTCCTCCGCAGAGGTCCCCGCCCGTCGCCGTGAAGAAGATCAGCCGTTGGCCGCGATGTCCGCCAGCACAGCTGCGATGGTCCGGACCGGAACGCCCGTGCCGCCCTTCGAGGTGTACCCGTAAGGCCCACCCGTGTGGAACGCCGGACCGGCGATGTCGATGTGCGCCCACTGCACGCCCTCGGCCACGAACTCGCGCAGGAACAGCCCGGCGGCGAGCATGCCGCCCCAGCGGTGCCCGGTCACGTTCGCGAGGTCCGCGAGGCGCGAGTCGAGGTCGGCGCGCAGCTCCTCGGGCAGCGGCATCGGCCACGCCGACTCGCCGACGGCCGTGCCGATGGCGGCCACCCGGTCGCGGAACTCGTCCGAACCCATGACGCCCGCCGTGCGCTTGCCCAGCGCCACGACCTGCGCGCCGGTCAGCGTCGCGGTCTCGATCAGGTAGTCCGGGTTGTCCTCGCACGCGCGCACGATGGCGTCGGACAGGATCAGCCGGCCCTCGGCGTCGGTGTTGAGCACCTCGACGGTCTTGCCGCCGTACATGGTCAGCACGTCGCCGGGGCGGTACGCGTCACCGGACGGCATGTTCTCCGCCATCGGGATCGACGCGATGATCTCCAGCGGGTACTTGAGCTTCGCGGCGAGCACCATCGTGGCGACGATCGCGGCGGCACCCGACATGTCCGAGGTCATCTCGTCCATGCCCGCGGCCGGCTTGATCGAGATGCCGCCGGTGTCGAACGTGATGCCCTTGCCGACGAGCGCGACCTTCTTGACGGCCTTCGCGCCCTTGTACGAGATGCGCACGAGACGCGGCTGGCGGGTCGAACCCACGCCGACGCCCAGGATGCCGCCGAAGCCCTGCTTCTTCAGGGCCTTCTCGTCGAGGATCTCGACGTCGAGGCCGGCCGCGGTGGCGAGCTTCTCCGCGCGGGCGGCGAACGAGGCGGGGTAGAGGTCGTTCGGCGGGGTGTTGATGAAGTCGCGCGCGATGGCGACGGACTCGGCGATCGCCACGGCGGCCTTCAGCGCGGCCTTGTTCTCCTTGGAACCGGCGGCGTGCAGGTCGACCTTCGCGACCGGGCCCTCGCCCTTGTCGGACTTGTACTCGGTGAACGAGTAGGCGCCGAGCAGCGTGCCCTCGGCGGCGGCACCGACGTGCAGCGCGGCGAGCGTGTTGATCGCGCGCTTCTTGCCGCCCAGCGCGCGGGCGGCGACACCGGACGCGCGGCGCACCTGCTCCTCGCCGGCGGACTTGCCCAGGCCGACGGCCAGGACCAGCGGGGCGGCGATCTTGCCGAACGTCGGCACCTTCACGAGCTCGTCGGCCTTGCCGGACGCGCGTAGCGTGCCGAGCACGTCGAGCAGCGCGCCGTCGAACGCGGCGGCGACCGCTTCGGCACCGGGCGCGAGCTCCAGGCCGTCCGCACCCTGCAGGGTGCCCACGACGACTGCGTCCGCGGCGGTGGTGCTCAGGTCACCCTCGGTGAGGGCCAGCTTCGGGGCTGTCACGTGCTGCTCCAGGGTTGTTGCGGGCGGGGCTCGGAATCGTGACTCATGCTAAAGGTCGGACTGTCCCACTAATGCCCAGCCCCGCCACGTTCGCCGCAATCCGTGACGTTGACAGTTGCTCAGTGTGGCGATTCGCCCGTTTCACGCATCAGTCGACCGGGTGGTTACGGCCGGATGCCGCATCTGAGAACGTGTACGCGTGACCCACAAGCCTCGCGAGATCGTCGCCACGGTCGCGCTCGGTCTTCCCGCGGTGCTCGGAGCGGGGGTTTTCGCCGGATTCGCCCCTGCAGCAGGTCTTGCGGGCTGGTGGGTGCTCCCGGCGCTGGCCCTGTCCGCGTTCGCCGCGCTGTGCTCCGCGTTCTCCACGGCCGACCAGTCGCGCGCCTATCCGGACGTCGGCGGCGGTTACGGATACGTACGCGCGCAGCTCGGCGTGTGGCCCGCACGGATGACAGCGAGCGCCCACCTGGTGGGGCGCGTCGCGATGGCGGCCGCGGTGGCGTTGATGTTCGGCGCGTACGTCGTGCCGGACCGCCCGGTGGTCGGCGGGCTCGCTCTCGTCGTCACGACGGCGTTGCTCGGTGCGGCCGGATTCCGCTTCACCGCCGGGGTGAGCGCGCTGGTGTCGGTGGTCGTGCTCGGGGTGCTGGCGCTGGTCGTCGCGTCGAGCTTCGCGATCGAGCCCGTGCCGTCGGCGGGGGAGGCGGGCACCGTCAACGAACTCGTCGGCGTCGCCGGGCTGATGTTCGTGGCGTTCGCCGGGTTCGAACGCATCACCGCGCCTCTGCGGGGCGAGCGGCAGCACTCGCCCGGCGTGCTGAAGATCGCGATTCCCGTCCTCATCGGACTGTCGTTCGCCGTCTACCTGGCCGTGGGTGCCGGAGTTCTGCGTCAGCTCGGCAGCGCGCGCCTCGCGCTGTCGCCCGCGCCGTTGCGGGACGCGCTCGTCGCCGCCGACTCGGCCGCGCTGGTCCCGCTCGTGCAGATCGCCGCCGCCGTCGCCGGGGTGGCCGCGCTGCACTTCGTCCTCGCGTCCGCACATCGCACGCTGACCGGCCTGACCGAGGACGGTGACCTGCCGACCCGGCTCAAGCCGGGCGCGTTGACCCTCGTCGTGGTCGTCGCCGCAGCGCTCGCCGTGGTGATCATGCCTTTCGCGACGGCGCTGGGCGTGGCGGCCAGCGGGACCTTGTTCTACTACGCCTTCACCAACGCGTCGGCGCGCGTGCTGCTGCAGAACGACCGCACGTGGCCGATGCGCACGGCGTGCCTCGGCCTCGGGCTGTCGGTGCTGCTGGCGATGAGCCTGCCGGTGCCCGCCATGCTGATCTCGATCGCAGGGCTGGGCGTCGGCACCGGGCTCATCGGCCTCACGTCAGCGATGAGAGGAAAACGAGCAGCGTCACGCCTACGCACACCGCAAGCCAGATGATCCGTCCGGTGGAGATCTCGGCTTTCTCCCTGGTGATCGCCCAGTAGACGAACAGGAAGGTCGCGGAGGCGAACACGGCGGCCACGATGCCGCCCCCGCCCCACATCGCCCAGCCGGCGAAGAACGTCAGGCCGGTGCCCAGCACGAGCAGCGTGGCCTGTAAGACGATGCGGACGTCGGAACCCTTGGAAGATCTTTCCGGCTCGGTCATGGCCGGGGACTCTATCGAGTCCGACTTAGTAGGACGTCCGAGTTTTGGGAAGTGGATTTTCCGTATCCCCACCTGCGGGTTACCGTGCTCACATGACGAGCGCGTTGCCTTTCACCCGGACTTCCCACCCGCACCCGGCGACCCCGGAGCGCGTAGCGGAGGTACTTGCCAAGCCGGGCTTCGGGCAGCACTTCACCGACCACATGGTGACGATCCGCTGGAACCGCGAGAAGGGCTGGCACGACGCTGAAGTCGGCCCGTACTCCACCCTCGCACTGGACCCCGCGGCAATGGTGCTGCACTACGGCCAGGCGATCTTCGAAGGGCTCAAGGCCTACCGGCAGCCCGACGGTTCGATCGCGTCCTTCCGCCCCGAGGCGAACGCCGAGCGCTTCCGCGCGTCGGCCCGCCGGATGGCGATGCCCGAACTCCCCGACGAGCTCTTCCTCGAGTCCGTGCGGCAGATCCTCGCGGTCGACGACCGCTGGGTGCCGTCCGCCGCGGAGGAGTCCCTCTACCTGCGTCCGTTCATGATCTCCACGGAGAAGGGACTCGGCGTGCGACCCTCGTCCGAGTACCTCTACGTGCTGATCGCCTCCCCCGCCGGTTCCTACTTCGCGGGTGGCGTCCGGCCGGTGAGCGTGTGGCTCTCGACCGAGTACGTCCGCGCGGCTCCCGGTGGCACCGGCGCGGCCAAGTTCGCCGGCAACTACGCCGCGTCCCTGGTGGCGCAGGCGCAGGCCGCCGAGAAGGGCTGCGACCAGGTCGTCTGGCTCGACGCGGTGGAACGCCGCTGGGTCGAGGAGATGGGCGGCATGAACCTGTTCTTCGTCTTCGGGGACAAGGTGATCACGCCCGAGCTCACCGGCACGCTGCTACCCGGCATCACCCGGAGCTCGCTGCTGGAGCTGGCCTCCGACCTCGGCCTGTCCGTGGAGGAGCGCCGCATCTCGACCGACGAGTGGGAGAAGGCCAACGCCTCCGGTGAACTCACCGAGGTCTTCGCCTGTGGCACGGCGGCGGTCATCACGCCGGTCGGCCACGTGAAGCACGCCGGGGGCGAGTTCGACATCGCCGACGGCGGCACCGGCTCCGTGACGATGAAGCTGCGCGAGCGCCTGACCGGCCTCCAGCACGGCCACGTCACCGACTCCCACGGCTGGATGACGACCCTCAAGGCGTAGGGCTAAGCGATCACCAGTACGGCCAGAAGCGCGATTTCGGCGGCAGCACCGAGCACATCACCGGTGATGCCGCCGAAACGCTTTCCGGTGTGCTTCACCAGCCCCCACACGAGCCCGAACGCGACGACGACGGCGACGACCGCTCGCCACCCGAGCGGAACCGCCGCGCCCGCGAGCACCACCCACGTGCCGATGACGACTCCTGGATGCTGTGTGCCCGCAACGAGTGCACCGAGCCCCTCAGGCCGTGCGGCGGGCACGCCACGCATGCAGCAGATCCCGAACGCCGCCCGGCTCGTCGCGAACGCGAGCAGCACCACGCCCCAGTGAGCGTGGGGGAGTGCCGCCGCCTGCGCGCCGAGCACGACGATCAGCGACACGACCCCGAACGGTCCCGCGCCGCCGTCCTTCATGACCTTGAGCGCACGCTCCGGCGGTCCGTAGCACCCGAGCCCGTCGGCGACGTCGGCGAGCCCGTCGAGGTGCATACCGCGCGTGAACAACGCGACGACGCCGACGATCAGGAACCCCGCGACGAGCGCCGATATATTGGATATTGCGAGTAGCTCAAGGACACCGGCGACGAGTGCGCCGATGACGACGCCGACGACGGGCGTCCACGCGATGGCCCGTCCCGCCGCCCGCTTGTCGACGTCGTCGACGCGCAACGGCAGGACCGTCAGCCATGAGAACGCGAGCTTCACCCAGCGGGTTCTTCCTGGTCAGCGTTAGTGACCGCGTCTTCGCGGTTCGTGATCCCGGCGCTCTCGAACGTCGCCATCTCGGCCAGCACCTTCACCGCCGAGATCAGCAACGGCAGCGCCGCCACCGCGCCGGAGCCCTCGCCGAGGCGCATGCCGAACTCGAGCAGCGGCTTCAGGTTGAGGTGTCCGAGGGCGATCGCGTGCGCGGGCTCGGCGGACTCGTGCCCGGCGACCCACCACTCGCGCGCACCCGGCGCCATCTCCTCGGCGACGACCGCGGCCGCACCGGCGACGACGCCGTCGAGCACGACCGGCGTCTTGCGCACGGCGGCCTGCGCGAGGAACCCGGCCATCGCCGCGATGTCGGCGCCACCGGCCGTCGCGAGCAACGCCACCGGGTCGCTGATCACCCGGCGGGCCCGGCGCAGGGCGTCCCGGATCGCCGCCGTCTTGCGCATCCACGCCTGGTCGTCGATGCCGGTGCCGCGGCCGACGACCGCGACGGGCTCGGATCCGGTCAGCGATGCGATCAGCACCGCCGACGGCGTGGTGTTGCCGATGCCCATGTCGCCCGCGACGAGCACGTCGGCGCCCGCGTCGACCTCTTCGTCGGCCAGCGCGCGGCCGGCCGCGATGGCGAGTTCGCACTGCTCGCGGGTCAGGGCGTCCTCGCGGTCGATCGACCCGGACGAGCGCCGCACCTTGTGCTGGCTGACGGCGGCCGGGGTGTCGGCGTCGACGGCCATGTCGACGACGCGCACGGTGGCGCCCGCGACCTGCGCGAGCACGTTCACCGCGGCACCGCCGGTGAGGAAGTTGGCGACCATCTGGCCGGTCACCTCGCTCGGGAACGCCGACACGCCCTGCGCGGTGATGCCGTGGTCGCCCGCGAACACGACGACGCGCGGCCGCACGAACGGCTTCGGCGGCACGACGCCCTGGCAGGCCGCGATCCAGTTGCCCAGCTCCTCGAGCCGGCCGAGCGAGCCGATCGGCTTCGTCAGCACCGCGTGGCGGGCCTCGGCCTCGCGCAGAACTGTCTCGTCCGGCGGTTCGACCGGCGGGAACTCGGTGCTCACTCGGCGCTCCTCATCTCAGCTTCAACGGGATACCCGCGACGAGGAGCGTGACCTCGTCGCACACCTCGGCGACGCGCGCGTTGAGCGCACCGAGGTGATCGCGGAAGAGCCTGCCAGAGCGCGTCGACGGAATGACGCCGAGGCCGACCTCCGCGCTCACGAGCACGAGTCGCGTCCGGCAGGTGGCGACCGAGCGGACCAGCGCGTCGGAGTGACGTGCGATGGCGTCCGCGCCGTTGCCCTCCCACGCGTCGGCGTCGTCGAGCACGCCGACCAGCCACGTCGACAGGTCGTCGACCAGGATCGGCGGGTCCTCGTACTGGGTGGCCGTGAGCAGGGCGGGCAGGTCGTCGGGCGTCGACGCCTCGACCGTGTGCCACGTGGCCGGGCGCCGCGCGACGTGCGACGCGATGCGCGCGTCCCAGTCGGGGTCGTCCGGGTACCTGCGCGCGGTGGCCACGTACGTCACCGTCGGTTCGGTGAGCAGGCCTTCCGCGTGTGCCGACTTGCCTGAACGCGCTCCGCCGAGCACGAGCGTTCTGGATGACAAGAGTCAGTAGCCTTCGTCTCATGGAATTCCGCTGGCGCTACCAGGATGCACACGGACGCGAGGTCGCGGGCCCGGATGTGACGTTCGCGGAGCAGACGGAGGCCGAGGACTGGTTCAGCGACCAGTGGCGTGACCTGCTCAAAGCCGGTGTCGAGCAGGTCACGCTGCTGCAGTCGGAAATCGAGGTGTACGGCCCGATGAGCCTGCACCCCAGTTCCTGATCGGCGCAGTTCCTGACTCAGCCCTGCGCGGTGAGCCTGGGGTCGTCGGTGATGACGCCCTCGAGGACGGCGTCGATCTGCTTGAGGACGTCGTCGCCGAGTTCGACGTCGATCGCCTTGACGTTCTCGTGGACCTGCTCCGGACGCGAGGCGCCGATGATCGCGGACGCGACGTTCGGGTTCTTCAGCACCCACGCGACGGCGAGCTGGGCGAGCGTGACGCCCGCCTCCTCGGCGATCGGCTTGAGCTGCTGCACGGCGTTGAGCACGTCGTCGCGCATCCAGCGGGCGATCATCTGCGACCCGCGCGCGTCGGCCAGGCGCGAGCCCTCCGGCACGTCGGCGCCCGGCAGGTACTTGCCGGTCAGGATGCCCTGCGCGACGGGGGAGAAGACGATCTGGCTGATGCCCTCGCGCTCGCACGCCGGCACGACCTGCGGCTCGATGACCCGCCACAACATCGAGTACTGCGGCTGGTGAGACACGAACGGCACGTTCAGCTCACGGGCCAGCGCGGCACCGCGGGTGATCTGCTCGGCGGTCCACTCGGAGACGCCGACGTAGAGGACCTTGCCCTGCCGGACGAGGTCGGCGAACGCCAGCATCGTCTCCTCGAGCGGGACGCTGTGGTCGAACCGGTGCGCCTGGTACAGGTCGACGTAGTCGGTCTGCAGGCGCTTGAGCGACGCGTTGGCCGACTCCATGATGTGCTTGCGGCCGAGCCCGCGGTCGTTGGGGCCGCCGGGACCGGTCGGCCAGTAGACCTTGGTGAGGATCTCGAGCGACTCGCGCCGCTGCCCCTGCAACGCCCGCCCGAGCACCGACTCCGCCGCCGTGTTGGCGTAGACGTCGGCTGTGTCGAAGGTCGTGATCCCCGACTCCAGCGCCGCCTTCACACAGGCGTGCGCCTGCTCCTCTTCCACCTGCGAACCGTGGGTGAGCCAGTTGCCGTACGAGATCTCACTGATGGACAGGCCGCTGCGGCCGAGTCGACGGAACTTCATACATCGGAGCTTAAACCGATTTCGTTCGTACTGCTAATGAACTTCGGGCGCGTGCCACACCATGGAATACCGCCAGAACAACCGGCGCCGGATCCGCGCGCCGGGCAGGATCTCCGCCGCCGCCTCGCGGATCTCGTTCAACGTGGGCGCGCTCATCACGACCGGCATGTCGACGTCGTACGGCTTGCCCGCCGTGCCGGTCGCGGCCTTCACGGCGCCGACGATCGCGTTCGCCGGCAACGTCACCGCCTCCACCGCCCAGTCCAGCGGGGTCGCGATGGTGTAGAGCCCGACGACGACCAGCGTGCCTCCCGGCGCCGTCAGTTCCCGGAGCCGCTCCAGCCCTTCTCGCAGCGGCAGGTGGTGCAGGCTCGCCTCGGCCGTGACGACGTCGAACCGCCCGAGGTCCTCGGTGAACACGTCACCGCGCACCCATCGCACCCGGCTGTCCCGATCGGTGCTGCTCGCGATCTCGATCATGCGCTCGCTGGCGTCGATCGCGGTGACCTCGTCGGCCGGGATCGTCCGCGCCAGCACCCCGTGACCGCACCCGACGTCCAGCGCCGTCCTGGCCCGAGACGGCAACTGCCGGAACAGCCACCGGCGGTACCACGCGTTGTGGTCCCACCAGAGCTTCTCCGGCAGTTCGAGCTTGAGAGGAATCCGGCGCACTACTTGATGGCATCGCCAGGGCTGACCCGCGGCTTCGGCACGCGGAGCTTGCGGATCTGGCTCGCCCGGATGAACGAGTACCAGCCGATCGACAGGCCCTTGATCGGCTCGGTCGGGAACTTCGCCCGCACCCGCCGCGTCACGAGGCGGCCGAGCACGATGCCCTCGATGACCATCGCGATCAGCATGAACGTCGTCGCCAGCGTCGCGTACCGCTGCACCGCGAGCGACGGCGTCAGCAGCGCCACGAACACCAGGACCGCGAGCGGCATGAACAGGCCCATGAGGTTGCGGCGCGAGTCGACGAGGTCGCGGATGTACGCCTTCACCGGACCGCGGTCACGCGGCAGCAGGTACTTGTCCTCGCCCGCCATCATGCGCTGACGACGCTCGGTCGCCGCGGCACGGCGTTCTTCCTTGCTCACCTTGTTGCCGCGCATGCGCTTGAACGCCTCGCGCTGCGTCTTCGGCGGTGGCGGGACCGGCCCGGTGCGCCGACCCTGCGCCTCACGCCGCTTGGGCGTCGCCTTGCCCTTCGCCGCCGTGCGCGCCCTGTCGAGCGGCTCGGCGAGCTCAGCCCCGGACTCGGGAGTCTCGGCGGTGGCGGTGTCGTCGGAGTTGCGGCGCAAGAACCTCACACCATCAGGGTAGGGCAGCGGGTTTTCTGTACCTTTCGCGAGGTGCGCGTACTCATAGCTCCGGACTGCTTCGGCGGCACCCTGACCGCCCGCGAGGCCGCCGACGCCATCGCCACCGGCTGGCGCGACGCCAAGCCCGACGACGTCGTCGTCCAACGCCCTCTGGCCGACGGAGGCCCCGGCTTCGTCGACGTCCTGCACGCCGCCCTCGACGGCGATATCCGATATATCACCGTGACGGGCCCGCTCGGCACGCCCGTCGAAGCACGCTGGCTGAGCGTGGACATCAACGGCACACGCACTGCATACATCGAGTCCGCGGAGGCGTGCGGCCTCCACCTCATCCCCGCCGACCTCCGCCCGCAGACCTGCGAGACGGCCACGACGCGAGGCGTCGGCGAACTCATCGCGGCAGCTGCGGCTGACAACGATGTCATCTACGTCGGCCTCGGCGGCTCCGGCACCACCGACGGCGGCGCCGGCATGCTCGCCGCACTGGCCGACGCCCGAAACGCCGACGCCGACCACCACGCCAACACCGACGACGTCGTCGACCTGACTGATATATCGCTCGTCGCCGCCTCCGACGTCGAGAACCCGCTCCTCGGCCCGCACGGCGCCGCGCACACGTTCGGTCCGCAGAAGGGCGCGTCGCCGGAGGCCGTCGAACGCCTCGAAGCCAAGCTCGCCGCCATGGACGTCCTCAAGCCCGTATCCGATATGCCGGGTGCGGGGGCGGCAGGCGGTCTCGGCGCGGCGCTGCTGTCGCTGGGCGCGACGGTGACGTCGGGCGCGGGCCTCGTCCGCACCCTCACCGGCCTCGACAGCGCGCTCGACGACGCCGACGTCGTCGTCACCGGCGAGGGCAGCTTCGACTGGCAGTCGCTGCGCGGCAAGCTCATCACCGCCGTCGCGGGCGGCGCCGCCGAACGCGGCATCCCGTGCATCGCCATCGCGGGCCAGGTCAGCGTCGGCCGCCGCGAGATGGGCGCGGCCGGTGTCCAGGACGCCTACTCCGTCGCCGACCACGTCGGCTCCGTGCGGAAGGCGATAGACGAAGCCCGCGACAGCGTCGTCGCCACGGCTCAGCACGTCGCCCGGCAGTGGTCGCGCTAGAGAGCAGGCAAGAGGGTCGCGCTGATATATCGGTTGGCTTGAGCGTGGTCTACGTGACAGTCGACACCTAAGGCGTCGAGGGCCGCCGTTGTGGGACCATGGGAAGTGGAACAAGGCGGGGAACGCCCGTGTTGTTGATGGGTGAACCGCCCGCAGAGGACCTCTTAGGAGAGCCATGACGACCGCTCAGGATGCCGCTTCGACCGCTTCCGAGGCGCCCAGCCACGGCGTGACGCTGACCGATGCGGCCGCCGTCAAGGCCAAGGCGCTGCTCGACCAGGAGGGCCGCGACGACATGCACCTGCGCATCGCCGTCCAGCCCGGTGGTTGTGCCGGCCTTCGCTACCAGCTGTTCTTCGACGAGCGCGCGCTCGACGGTGACGCGATGGTCGACTTCAACGGCATGAAGGTCGCCGTCGACCGCATGAGCGCCCCGTACGTCGAAGGTGCTGTCATCGACTTCGTGGACACGATCGAGAAGCAGGGCTTCACGATCGACAACCCGAACGCCGGCGGGTCGTGCGCCTGCGGCGACTCGTTCCACTAAGGCGAACCAACGCGAGAGGCCGCGTTCCCGCAGCGACGGGAACGCGGCCTCTCCGCGTGTGCAGACCGGGAAATCTCCCAGCAAAGCCCGGACGGACTGGAAGACGAGGGCTCGGACCGGAAAGGTCAGACCCAGAAGTCGGACCCAGAGATCAGACGCCGTACTCGGCGAGGCCTTCGACCTGGTGGGCGCACCGCTCGTCCAACTGCCAGGGCGCGGCCGCGCGCGGGGCGGGAAGGGGGTGCTCAGGGTGGGTGAGAGCGAAGGGGAGCTGCGCGCAGTCCTCGATCAGTTCACTCATCGTGGTCGCCTCTGGGATCGTCACTTTCTGACCGTATGACGGCGGCCTGACCTGCGGTAGCCCTACCAAACAGTAGTCTTCACCGCGGTACTCGTCCGGGTGAGTAGTCACGTAGCGCAACAAGAAAAGAGGAGCCGACGTGCCCCTAGCCGTGTGCGGCAGCATCGCGACCGACCATCTGATGCACTTCCCGGGTCGTTTCGCGGACCAGCTGGTCGCGGAGCGTCTCGACCGCGTGTCCCTGAGCTTCCTCGTCGACGACCTCGTCGTCCGGCGCGGCGGCATCGGCGCGAACATCGCGTTCGGCCTCGGTGTGCTCGGGGTGCGGCCGGTGCTCGTCGGCGCCGTCGGCAAGGACTTCGACGACTACCGCTCGTGGCTCGAACGGCACGGCGTCGACACGTCCGGCGTGTACGTGTCCGAGGTGGCGCACACCGCGCGGTTCGTCTGCACCACCGACGACGACATGTGCCAGATCGCCTCGTTCTACGCGGGCGCGATGGCCGAGGCGCGCAACATCGAACTCGCGCCGATCGCCGGCCGCGTCGAGAACCTCGAACTCGTCGTCATCAGCCCCGACGACCCCGCGGCGATGCTCCGGCACGCCGAGGAGTGCCGTCAGCGCGGCTTCACGTTCGCCGTCGACCCGTCGCAGCAGCTGGCCCGCATGGACGGCGAGCAGGCGCGCGCGTTCATCGAGGGCGCCGAGTACCTCTTCAGCAACGACTACGAGTGGGAACTGCTGCTGCAGAAGACCGGCTGGACCGAGGCCGACGTCCTCGCCCGCGTCGGCAAGCGCGTCACCACGCTCGGCGCCAAGGGCGTCGAGATCGTCGACCGCGACGGTTTCTCGCTGCACGTCCCGGCCGTCCCCGAGGTCGCGAAGACCGACCCGACGGGTGTCGGCGACGGCTTCCGCGCGGGCTTCCTCGCCGGCACGCACTACGGCCTGAGCATCGAACGCGCTGCTCAGCTCGGTTCGTTCATCGCGGTCGAGGTGCTCGAGACCGTCGGCACGCAGGAATGGGTGCTGGAGCGCGAGTCCGCGCTCACCCGCATTCGTGGCGCGTTTGGTGCAGAAGCAGCTGAGGAGATCGCCGCCGTCCTGCCATGATCGGACAATGGGGACGTACCTGTTCGGCGACGCCGATGAACCGCTCGATCCCAAGTTCGACGCGCTGAGCTCCCTGCTCGACGCGGGCACGTTCGCCCGCGTCGAGCAGCTCGGTGTCGCGGACGGATGGCGCTGCCTCGAGGTCGGGGGTGGCGGGGGATCGGTCGCGAACTGGCTCGCCGACGTCGTCGCTCCGTCCGGGCACGTGACCGTCACCGACATCGACGTCACCAGGCTCGAGGAACGGGACAACGTCACCGTCCTGGAGCACGACGTGGTATCCAATATATTGCCGGGCAACGCGTTCGACCTGGTCCACGCCCGCCTGGTGCTCTTCTACCTCCCCGGCCGCGAGGCCGTGCTGCGCAAGCTGCGCGACTCGTTGCGGCCCGGCGGCTGGCTCGTGCTCGAGGAGTTCGACTGCCTCCCGCTCGACGTCCTCAACGCCGCCCCCGACGACGCGAAGCTGATCATGCGGGTGAAGAACGCCCTGCTGACCCTGCTCGACCAGGCCGGTGCCGAACTGGCGTGGGGCGCGCGCGTCGAGAAGGCGTTGCTCGACGCCGGGCTGAACGACGTCAGCGGCTCCCGCGAGGTGCAGGAGTGGGAGGGCGGGTCCCCGGGCTGCCGCCTGCTCGCCGCGACGGCTCGCCTGGTGCGCGCGAAGCTCCCGCTCACCGACGACGAGTTCGACCGCTACCTGGAACTTCTGGCGTCTCCCGAGACCGTCATCAGCTCGTACGCGATCTGCAGCGCGCAGGGACGTCGATAAGCAGCCGGCAAGAGCGAAGGGCCCCTCCGGAGAGGGGCCCATCACCTAGAGCTTGATCGGGTACTGCGGCTCCGGCACCACCGGCTGGATGCGGGCCTCGACGAAGATGCCGTGCCAGATCATGAACACCAGCAGCGCCCAGATGCGGCGACTGTGGTCGAGCACGCCGGACCGGTGCTCCTCGATCAGCCGCAGCACCGCGTTCTTGTCCAGGTACTGGTCGGTCTGCGACGAGCGCACGATGTCGACCGCCCACTCGTGCATCTCGTCCTTGAGCCAGTGCCGGATCGGCACCGGGAAGCCGAGCTTGCGGCGGTTCAGCACGTGCGCCGGCACGATGTCGCGGATCGCCTTGCGGAGCGCGAACTTCGTCGTGTCCTTCGTGATCTTCAACTCACTCGGGATCTGCGACGCGATCTTGAAGACCTCGGGGTCGAGGAACGGGACGCGCAGCTCCAGCGAGTTCGCCATGGTCATCTTGTCGGCCTTGACCAGGATGTCGCCGCGCAGCCACGTGAACAGATCGACGTGCTGCATGCGCGTCACCGGGTCCCACGCCATCGACTCGCGGTACGGCTTGGCGGTCGCGTCCATGTGCGACACCGCCGGGTCGTACGTCTTGAGCACCTGGCGCAGGTGGTCGTCGAGGAAGATGCGCGCGTTGCCGTAGTAGCGCTCCTCGAGAGTGAGCGCGCCACGGCGCAGCAGGTCCTTGCCGCGCACACCGTGCGGGATCTTCGTGGAGACCTTGCCCATCGCTTTGCGCAGCGCGCCCGGCACCTTCTCGAAGCCCGCCAGCGACAACGGCTCGCGGTAGATCGTGTAGCCACCGAACAGCTCGTCCGCGCCCTCGCCGGACAGCACGACCTTCACGTGCTTGCGCGCCTCACGGGCGATGAACCACAACGGCACCAACGCCGGGTCGGCCACCGGGTCGTCGAGGTACCAGGTGATCAGCGGCAGCGCGTCCATCATCTCCTGCGCGCTGACCGTGCGGACCACGTGCTTCACGCCGATCAGCGCCGCCGACTCCGCGGCCACGTCGACCTCGGAGAACCCCTGGCGCTCGAAGCCCGTCGTGAACGTGATCAGGTCCGGGTTGTGCTCCTTGGCCAGCGCCGCGACGACCGTCGAGTCGATGCCGCCGGACAGGAACGACCCGACCGTCACGTCCGCGCGCATGTGCTTGGCGACCGAGTCGCGCAACGCGGCGGTGATCTCGTCGTACAGGGCGTTCGCCTCGGCCTCGCTGCGGACCGTGCGCACCTTGAACTCGGCCGGGAAGTACCGCTCGAACCGCGGCGACTCGCCGGGGACCAGCGTGAACGAGTGCCCGGACTCGACCCGCTGGATCGGGTCGTGCAGCGAGGCGGGCTCCGGCACGTACTGCAGCGTCAGGTAGTGCTGAAGGCCCTTGACGTTCATCTTCGGCGCGATGCCGATCGACGACGCGATCTCCAGGATGATCTTCTTCTCGCTGGAGAACGCGACACCGCTCTGCCCCTGCGCCCAGTACAGCGGCTTGATGCCGAACGGGTCGCGGCCGCCGAACAGGACCTCGCGCTCGGAGTCCCAGATGATGAAGGCGAACATGCCGCGCAGCTTCGTGATCGCCGCGGGCCCGTAGTAGTGGTAGGCGGCGACGATCGTCTCGGTGTCGCCGTCGGTGTGGAAGACCGCGCGGTGCTTCTCGGTGAGCTCGGCGCGCAGTTCCAGGTAGTTGTAGATCTCGCCGTTGAAGTTGATCGTGTACCGGCTCGGCGACTCGGGCGGACCCCACGTCAACGGCTGGTGGGAGTGCTCGATGTCGATGATCGCGAGCCGGTTGAAGCCGAACACGACCTCGTCGACCCGCCTGGTGCCGCTCTCGTCCGGCCCGCGGTGCCGCATGCAGCGCAGCGCCGCCTCCACGGCCGGGCGTGCGTTCTCGGCCTCGTTCTCGCTAGGGCAAACAAGTCCTGCCAGGCCGCACAAGGCTCTCGCACCTCTCAAGAAACACGAAGGGGAAGACCACGGGGAAGTCCTCAGTATGCCGAAGGCGCTCTGTGTGACCGAAACTGCACCGCAGCGGCGGTGCCCCCGAGGGGTGAGCGCTGCCCCGCTGGGCTACGCTCCCGCTTGATCCGTTGGCATGGCCAGATGTTTGTGAACGAGGAGGCGGGCGAGCAGTGGGCCTGAAGGAGGGCACCAGGGCATCCCGGCTGGTGAAGACCGCTGGGCTGGTAGGCCTGGTCGGTATCGGGGCCACCGGTTGCTCCACGGACGAGGTGCTGCGCTTCGGATGGCCGCAGGCCGTCACGCCGCAGGCCGAGAAGATGCGCGAGCTCTGGACGTGGTCCGTGATCGCCGCGCTCGTCGTCGGCGTCATCGTGTGGGGCCTGATCCTGTGGTCGATCGTGTTCCACCGCAAGAAGTCGGAGGAGCTGCCGCGTCAGACGGCGTACAACCTCCCGCTGGAGATCGTGCTCATCGTCGTGCCGACGGTGATCGTGGCGGTGCTGTTCTACTTCACCGCCATCACGCAGAACTACGTCACCGACAAGTCGGGCAAGCCCGACGTGAACGTCGACGTGATCGCGTTCCAGTGGAACTGGGAGTTCCAGTACCCGGACCACAAGACCGAGGAGGGCAAGGCCGTCAGCACGGTCGGCACCTCGGGTGAGGTCCCGATCATGGTGCTGCCCGCTGGCAAGCGCATCCAGTTCACGCTGCGCTCGACCGACGTCATCCACTCGTTCTTCGTGCCGGAGTTCCACTTCAAGCGGGACGTCTTCCCGCATCCGGAGAAGAACAACCAGGACAACGTCTTCCAGGTCGACCAGATCGACCGTCCCGGTGCGTTCGTCGGACGTTGTGCCGAGCTCTGCGGCTCGTACCACGCGGTGATGAACTTCGAGGTCCGCGCTCTCGAGTCGGCCGACTTCGACAAGTACATCGAACTCCGCAAGCAGGTCAACGAGAAGACGGGCAAGCCGTACACCACGGCCGAGGCCCTGTCTCAGGTGAACTGCGACAAGTGGTGCTCACCGCTGGCCACGACGACCACCCCGTTCAACACCGACCGGACGGCCCGCGAGGCCTCCGGCGCGGGTCAGAAGTAGGGACGCCCCGCGATGAAGATCGAAGCTCGCGTATTCGACCTGGTGATGGCCTTCTCGTTCCTGATGGCCATCGTCTACGGCTACTGGACGCACCTCGCGACCGGCCACGTCGAGCCCACCGGCACGGTGGCGCTCGCGCTGACCGGTGGCCTGGCCCTCATCACCGGCACCTACTTCCGGTTCGTCGCCCGCCGCATCGAGGTGCGGCCGGAGGACAACCCCGACGCCGAGGTGTCGGACGGCGCCGGTGAGCTGGGCTTCTTCAGCCCCGGCTCCTACTGGCCGGTCGGCCTCGCCGCGGCGGCGGCGACCACGGGTGTCGCGGTGGCGTTCTGGCACGTGTGGCTGCTCGTGATCGCCATCGTCATGGTGCTGATCATGGTCGGTGGCCTGGTGTTCGAGTACCACACCGGACCCAACCACGACTGATATCCGATATATCGGACATCGCTCGGCCAAGGCCCCCTCCGCACGCGGAGGGGGCCTTCGTCGTTCCCGACGCTGGGCGCCGAGTTCGGGCAGCCGACCCGATATCCAGCATGTGATACATCGCATATCGGATATCGCCCAGCGGCCACGTCGCGACAAGGCACGACCTCGGCAAGGCGAAAGGCCCTCCTCGCCGGCAACGGCGCGGAGGGCTTTCGTTCGCGAGCCTGAGAAAGCGGCCCCGAGAAGCGGTTACGCCGCCGTCGTCACCGGCACCGGGGTCTTCTGGTAGGCGTCGACGTACTCCTGGCCGCTGAGGTCCAGGATGCGGTAGATGATCTCGTCGGTGACGCTGCGCAGCACTGGCAGCGACTCCTCCATGCCCTCGTAGCGGCTGAAGTCGAGCGGCTCGCCGAACCGGATCGTCACCGGGACGATCTTGGGGAACCTGCTGCCGACGGGCTGCACCTTGTCCGTGCCGATGATGCCGACCGGGATCACCGGGGCGCCGGACTCCAGCGCCATGCGGGCCACGCCCGTGCGACCGCGGTGCAGCATGCCGTCGAGCGAGCGGGTGCCCTCGGGGTAGATGGCGAACGCGTCGCCGCGGCCAAGGATCTCGGCGGCCGTGTCGAGGGCCGCGCGGGCGTCCCGGCCCTTGCCGCGGTGCACCGGCACGTGGCCGAGCGACGAGAAGAACCAGCGCGACAGCGAGCCCTTCACGCCGGTGCCGGTGAAGTACTCCGCCTTCGCGAGGAACGAGACGCGGCGCGGCACGACCATCGGGATCACGACGCTGTCGATGAAGCTGAGGTGGTTGGCCGCCAGGATGACGGGGCCGTCGGTGGGGATGTTCTCCAGACCGTCCACCACCGGGCGGTAGACCAGACGGGCTGTGCGCGCGACGACGTGCTTCATCACCGGGTAGAGGAGGGCCATGTCTCCAGCATTCCAGGTGGCGATTGCGACGGCGTTACCACGTGGTGCGCATCTCGGGCCCATCACTCGCTCGGACTACACCGATGCAGCGTCCGTGCGAGCACGGTCACGCGCCGACGACGACGCGTGACCGAAACCCCCAAAAAAATCCAGCGGAGAACGGCGGCAGAGCCTTCAGCGAGCCTTCAGGGACGTCGAGAGCTCCACCCAGCGCGTCAGCAGGGCAGAGGCCTTGCCGGAGTCGATGGCGTCGGCCGCGCGGCTCAGCGAGGCCGTCAGGTCGGCGTGCAGGTCCTCGGAGAACCCGGAGTGCGCCGCGATGGCACCCGCCGCGTTCACGAGCACCGCGTCCCGCACCGAACCGGTCTTGCCGGCCACGAGGTCGCGGACCACCTGGGCGTTGACGGACGCGTCGCCGCCCTTCAGGTCCTCCTCGCGCGCGGGCTTCACGCCCAGCACCACCGGGTCGATCGTCTCCGTGCGGACCACGCCGTCCTGGGCGAGCCAGGCGGACGTCGTCGTGGTCGTGGTGATCTCGTCGAGGCCGTCGTCGCCGCGCACCACCAGAGCGGTGTTGCGGCGCCGCGCGAACACGCCCGCGATCAGCGGTGCCGCCGCCGCCCGCGCGCAGCCGATCAGGCCGACGGTGGGCTGCGCCGGGTTCGTCAGCGGGCCGAGCAGGTTGAACGACGTCGGGATGCCGATCTCGCGCCGCACCGGGCCCGCGTGCCGGAAGCCGGGGTGGAACACCGGCGCGAAGCAGAACCCGATGCCGAGTTCGCGCACGGTCGCCTGCACGCCCTCGGCCGGCAGGTCGATCGCGACGCCCAGCGCCTCCAGCACGTCCGCCGTGCCGCACTGCGACGACGCCGCGCGGTTGCCGTGCTTGACCACCGGCACGCCCGCGGCGGCCGTGATGATCGCGGCCATCGTCGAAATGTTGACCGAACCGGAATGATCGCCGCCGGTGCCCACGATGTCGGCCGCCCGCACGTCCACCGTGAACCGGTTCGCGTGGTTGAGCATCATCGTGGCGAGGCCGTCGACCTCCTCCGGCGTCTCACCCTTGGCGCGCAACGCGACGATGAACGCCGCGATCTGCGCCGCCGTCGCCTCGCCCGACATCACCTGGTCCATGCCCCAGGAGGTGTCGTCGGCGGTCAGGTCGGCGCCGTCGAGCAGGCGGTTGAGCAACGAGGGCCAGGTGCGCTGGCTCATCGCGGATCAGCCCTTGACGACGGGCAATGCCGAGCCCCGCAGCACCTCGGCCACGGTCTCGGCGGCGGCCAGCGGGTCGAGCGGGTGCACCAGCACCGCGTCCGCCTGCGACCAGGTCGCGAGCCAGCGGTCGTCCTTGCGGCGCACCGCGACCACGATCGGCGGGCAGTTGGTGATCTCGTCCTTGAGCTGGCGGGACAGGCCCATGCCCCCGGTCGGCTGCGCCTCGCCGTCGAGGATCAGCAGGTCGACGGTGCCGTTGTCCGCCTCGTAGAGGACGTCCGCGATCGTCGCGGCCTCGACGTAGTCGACGCGCGCCAGGTCCGGCGCGGGACGGCGGCCGACCGCAGTGATGATCGTCTCACGCACCTCGGGCCGGTGGCTGAACACCAGGATCTTCGTGGTCTGCGTGCTCATCTGGATCCTCCGCTGCGACTGCCGACTGCGGTCCTGTGAAGAAAGTGACCAAGGTCGCCACGATGCTATCGGGCCGGTTCGCGGGCGGGTTGCAGGGCGTCCCACCCCAGCGCCTCACCCCCGAGTCGCTGGGCCAGCGAGGCCATCCGCGAGCGCTCCTGGGCGCAGTGCAGGGCGTCCAGCTTCTGCACCCGACTGATATGCGATATATCACCGGCGACGAGGACCCAGCCGTCCGGTGCCAGCAGTTCTCGCGCTCGTTCCAGCTGGTCAGCGGGTATGCGGAGGTGGTGGCGGAGGACGGCGAGGTCGTCGGCGCGCCACTGCGGAGAACGGGCCAGAACGGCCGAATCGGCCTCCGCGTGGTCGAACGCCTCGGCCACCACGACGAGCGCCGGGTCGTCGATCGACAACGACGGCTCCTCCTCTCGCCGCAGCAGGTCCCGCAATCGGCCCAGCGAGCTCATTCGTTGATCTCCTAGCGATCACCCGCTGTGTGACCCGTCCGGCCCGTGATCCGCGCAGGACCCGATGGGCGGACAGAAATTCCGCAAGCAATAATGCTGCGCGTGACCACGGCAGCGCCTTCAATCGGCCAGCGCGTGCACTCGCTGAACCGCCCGAACATGGTCAGCGTCGGCACGATCGTCTGGCTGTCCAGCGAGCTCATGTTCTTCGCTGGCCTCTTCGCCATGTTCTTCACGGTGAAGGCCCAGAACGAGGGCCCTTGGCCCCCGCCCCCCACGCACCTGAACATCCCCTACGCGTCGGTCTTCACGATCATCCTGGTCGCGTCGTCCTTCACGTGTCAGTGGGGCGTCTTCGCGGCGGAGCGGGGTGATGTCTTCGGTCTGCGTCGCTGGTACATCGTGACGCTGATCATGGGCGCGATCTTCGTCGGCGGGCAGGCAGGCGAGTACATCGAGCTGGTCGAGCACGGCACCACGATCCCGTCCTCGGCTTACGGCACGGTCTTCTACCTGACGACCGGCTTCCACGGCTTGCACGTCATCGGCGGTCTGATCGCCTTCGTCTACCTGTTGATCAGGACGAAGCTGAGCAAGTTCACGCCCGCGCAGGCCACCTCCGCCATCGTCGTGTCGTACTACTGGCACTTCGTCGACGTCGTGTGGATCGGGCTGTTCGCCATCATCTACATCGTGCCCTGACCTGCTCCCCAGCCACGAGCTCCCGAACTGACAGCAAGGGTTGCCGCACACCATGACCACCACGACGAAACGCCCCCGCGGCGCCCGCACCAAGCTGCGCCGCCGGGTCGCCGGACTGCTCGCACTGGGCTTCGCCCTGCTGAGCGCCGGCATGCTGTTCGCCGCCTTCGCGCCGCAGGCGCAGACCGCCCAGGCGCAGCAGCAGGACGCTCTGGTCCGCCAGGGCGAGCAGATCTACCTCAACACCTGCCTGAGCTGCCACGGCACGTCTCTCGAAGGTGTGAAGGACCGCGGGCCGAGCCTGATCGGCGTCGGCGACGCCGCGGTCTACTTCCAGACTTCCTCCGGCCGCATGCCCATGGCACGGCAGGAGGCGCAGGCCATCCGCAAGCCCGCGAAGCTCACCCCCGAGCAGATCAACGCGCTGATGGCCTACATCACGGCGAACGGCGGCGAGGGCCCGAAGAAGCCCTCCGAGTCCGGTGAGGCCCTGCGCGGCGACAACCCGGCGCGCGGTGGCGAGCTCTTCCGCCTCAACTGCGCCAGCTGCCACAACTTCACGGGTCGTGGTGGCGCGCTGTCCTCCGGCAAGTTCGCGCCGGCCCTGGACGGGGTGACCGAGGAGCAGATCTACACGGCGATGCTGAGCGGTCCGCAGAACATGCCGAAGTTCGGCGAGCGCCAGCTCACGCCGGAAGAGAAGAAAGACATCATCGCGTACGTCAAGTCGGTCACCGACGGAAACAACAACTCCGGCGGTAACGCCCTGGGCGGGTTCGGACCCGTCTCCGAGGGCCTGATCGCGTTCATCGTGGGCATCGCCGCGCTCATCGGCGTGACCCTCTGGATCGGAGCCAAGGCATGAGCGGCGACAAGCCGATCGAGCTGCCCAGCGAGGCAGAGCTCGCGGAGATGAGCCGGGACGAGCTCGTCCGGCTCGGCACGAAGATGGACGGCGTCGAGCTCGTCCACTACGAGGAGAAGTTCCCGGTCCCCGGCACCAAGGCCGAGCGTCGCGCTCAGCGTTCGGTCGCCGCGTGGTTCCTGGTCTCCGCGCTGTCGGGTCTCGCGTTCCTCGGCGTGTTCCTGTTCTGGCCCTGGGAGTACGAGTCCCCGTCCAACGCCGAGGGCCACTTCCTGCACAACCTGTACAACCCGCTGATCGGCCTGTTCCTCGGCCTGTCGGTGGTCGGCCTCGGCGTCGGCGCGCTGCTCTACACCAAGAAGTTCCTCCCCGAGGAGCTCGCGGTGCAGCAGCGTCACGACGGCCCGTCCGCCGCCGTCGACCGCGCGACCCTGGTCGCGGAGCTCGCCGACGCCGGTGACCGCAGCGGCATCGGCCGCCGCAGCCTGATCAAGCGCACCGCGGGCCTCGGCGCCGGTGTGCTGGGCCTGGGCGTGGCGGCCGTGCCGCTGGGCGCGCTGATGAAGAACCCGCACTCGGACAGCGAGACCAAGGCCTCGCTGTGGCACACCGGGTGGAAGCCCGAGAAGCCGGGCGAGAAGGTCTACCTGCGCCGCCACACCGGCAACTTCCACGAGGTCTCGCTCGTGCGTCCCGAGGACGTCGAGCCGGGCGGTTTCGAGACGGTCTTCCCGTTCCGCGAGTCCGAGCGCGACGACGAGCACGCCCTGGTCGCGGCCCTCAAGCGGGCCGACGCCCCGGTCATGCTCATCCGCATGCGCCCGAACCAGGCGGTCACCAAGCGCGCGGGCCAGGAGGACTTCAACTACGGTGACCTGTACGCGTACTCGAAGATCTGCACGCACCTGGGTTGCCCGACGTCGCTGTTCGAGCAGCAGACCGGTCTGCTGCTCTGCCCGTGCCACCAGTCGCAGTTCGACGTCTTCGAATACGCCAAGCCGCGGTTCGGCCCGGCGACCCGTCCTCTTCCCCAGCTTCCGATCACTGTGGACGAAGAGGGATACTTGGTAGCCCGCAGTGACTTCATCGAGGCTGTGGGACCGGCGTTCTGGGAGCGGAAGTCATGAGTGCCATCACCACGCCGACGAAGCCGGCCAACGCGGCCGCGCGCGTCGTAGGGGCGGCTGCGAACGCTGCCGACGAGCGGTACCACCCGGCCTCCGGGCTGCGGAAGCAGATCAACAAGGTCTTCCCGACGCACTGGTCGTTCCTGCTCGGTGAGATCGCGCTCTACAGCTTCATCGTGCTGCTGCTGTCGGGTACGTACCTCGCGCTGTTCTTCGACCCGTCGATGACCGAGGTCACCTACAACGGCGCGTTCGAGAACCTCAAGGGCATCGAGATGTCGCGGGCGTTCGCGTCCACGCTCGACATCTCGTTCGAGACCCGCGGTGGTCTGTTCGTCCGCCAGGTGCACCACTGGGCCGCACTGCTGTTCATGGGCGCGATCGTCGTTCACATGTTCCGGATCTTCTTCACCGGCGCGTTCCGCAAGCCGCGTGAGATCAACTGGGTCATCGGCATCGTGCTGTTCATGCTCGGCGCGATCGAGGGCTTCCTCGGCTACTCGCTGCCGGACGACCTGCTCTCGGGCACCGGCCTCCGCGTCATGGCGGCGCTGCTGATCTCGTTCCCGGTCATCGGCACCTGGCTGAACTGGCTGATGTTCGGCGGGGAGTTCCCCGGCACCGACATCATCCCGATGCTCTACACCGCGCACATCCTGATCATCCCGGCGATCATCCTGGGTCTGATCGCGGCGCACCTCGCGCTCGTCTGGTACCAGAAGCACACGCAGTTCCCGGGCGTGGGCCGCAAGGAGACCAACGTCGTCGGCGTCCGCATCATGCCGGTGTTCGCGGCCAAGGGCGGTGGCTTCTTCGCCATCGTCGTCGGTGTCATCGCGATCATGGGTGGCGTCTTCCAGATCAACCCGATCTGGAACATCGGCCCGTACAACCCCGCGCAGGTCTCCGCCGGCTCGCAGCCCGACTGGTACATGGGCTGGACCGACGGCCTGGTCCGCATCTGGCCCGCGTGGGAGTTCTACCTGGGCAACTACACGATCCCGGCGCCGTTCCTGCCGTTCATCCTCGGCCTGCCGCTGCTGACCGGCATCGCGGGTGCGTACCCGTGGATCGAGCGCAAGATGACCAAGGACTACGCGCACCACAACCTGCTGCAGCGCCCGCGTGACGTTCCGGTCCGCACCTCGCTCGGCTGGATGGCGATCACGTACTTCATGGTCCTGCTGCTCATGGGTGCGAACGACATCTTCGCGTACCAGTTCGACATCTCGTTGAACCTGACGACGTGGATGGGCCGCATCGGCATGCTGGTCCTGCCGCCGATCGCCTACTTCATCTCGTACCGCGTCTGCATCGGTCTGCAGCGCGGTGACCGCGAGGTGCTGGAGCACGGCGTCGAGACGGGCATCATCAAGCGCCTGCCGCACGGCGAGTTCATCGAGATCCACCAGCCGCTCGGCCCGGTGGACGACCACGGCCACCCGATCCCGCTCGCCTACCAGGGCGCGTCGGTGCCGAAGAAGATGAACAAGCTCGGTTCGGCCGGTCACCCGGTCGCCGGCAGCACGTGGTCGCCGGACCCGGTCGAGGAGACCGTGGCCCTGGAGAACGCGCGGCACCAGCACCTGCTGGAGTCCGGTGCGGCCGAGGCGTCCGGCGAGAAGGCCGGCGAGCTCGCGGGCAAGCCGTCCGACCCGAAGGCCTGACCTTCCGCCAGAACCACGAAAGGCCCCCGTGAACTTCACGGGGGCCTTTCGCTTGGGGTCTTACTGGTCGTCGAGGCCGATCGCGAACGCCGCCTCGTCGTCGCGCTTCGAGTAGCTGCGGAACGCGATGTGCGTGTCGGTGTTCAGCACACCGGCGACCTTGCTGATCTTGCCGGGGACGAGCGCGGCGAGGTCCTCGTGCTTGCTGACGCGCACCAGCGCGATCAGGTCGACGTCGCCGGCGCACGAGTACACCTCGGTGACTCCGTCGATGTCGGCGATCTCCTGCGCCGCCTCGGGGATGCGTTCGGCGGCGGCCTGGATCAGCACGATGGCGGTGACCACGGCGTCCTCCTCGGGTCTGGGTGTCTCGAAGCACCCGTAGTCTGCCCTACCGCCTGATCACGGGCGTGAGGACGTCGCGCTGCCCCGGGGTCAGTTCCAGCGGTCGTGGATCGGGCGCGCACCGGCGGCCTGTTCGGCCCACGGCACCCAGGCCGCGGCGGCACCGGCGGGCGACGACCACGGTTCGTCCGCGTAGACGAGACGGGTGCCGGGCTGGTCGAGCCAGCGCAGCACGACGCCTGCCTCTTCCGGCGGGGCGCCCCGGAGCGGGCCGGGGGTCGGGACGACGGTCTCGGCCGACGCGACGAGGGCGTCGACCACCGGCATCGGCCGCGTGCCCCGGCGTGCCACGCCCGCGGAGGCGAGACGGCCGTAGCGGACGACGGAGAACTCCCAGCCGCCCTCCTTGTCCGGTCTCGCGGCCACCAGCTGGGGCAGCGCGGCCAGGGCGGCGAGGCGTTGCGCCCGGTCCAGGGAACGCACCAGGCCCGCCAGGCGGTCGCGGCGGCGGGCGGCCTCCTCGAAGCGTTCGGCCGAGGCCAGGCCGGTGAGCTGGGTGGCGAGGGCGCGCAGCGGGTCGGCGTTGCGGCCCACGACGAGGTCCTGCACCGCGATGACGGCGGGGGAGTACTCGGCGACGGTCTGGTGGCCCGCGCAGGGGGCCTGGCAGCGGTCCAGTTCGGCGAGCGCACAGGGCGAGGCGCGCTGGTTCGTCGCCGGGATCTTGATGGTGCAGGAGCGCAGCGGCACGGCGTCCAGCAGGGCGTCGGCCACCGACTCGGCCGCCTGGCGCGTGCGGAACGGGCCCAGCGCTCCGTCGCGCGGGGTGCGCACCAGCGAGATCCGGGGGAACGGTTCGTCGGTCAGCGTCAGCCACCACGCGTGGTGCGGGTTCTTCGACCGTCGGTTGTAGGCGGGACGGTGCGCGCGTAAGAGCCGGAGTTCGCGCACCTCGGCCTCCAGCGGGTGCGCGCACTCCACGGCGTCCACACGGACCGCCAGGGCGACCAACTCGCGCAACCGGCGGCGGCCCTCGCTGGCCGTGAAGTACTGGCGGACGCGGCGGCGCAGGTCCGACGCCGTGCCCACGTAGAGCACCTCCTCGCTCGGGCCGCGGAACAGGTACACGCCCGGCGAGTGGGGCAGGTGGGCGGCCAGGGAACGCTTGCGGCGCTGTTCCGGCGTCACCTCCGGCAGGTACGCCAGCAGTTCTTCGAGCGAGTGCACGCCGACGTTGCCGACGCGCTCCAGCAACGAGTGCAGCACCTCGACCGTCGTGCGGGCGTCGGCGAGCGCGCGGTGCGTGGGCTTGGTCTCGGTCTGGAAGAGGTCCGACAGCGCGGACAGACGGCACGACGGCGCCTCGTCGCGGCTCAGGACGCGGCGGGCGAGCTTCACCGTGCACACCACCGACGGCTTCGGCCAGCGATAACCGTGCCGTTCGCAGGCGGCCTTCATGAACCCGACGTCGAACCCCGAGTTGTGCGCGACCAGCACCGACCCAGCGGCGAACTCCAGGAACGCGGGCAGCACCGTCTTCATCGTCGGCGCGCCCGTCACCATCAGCTGCGTGATCCCGGTCAGCTGCGCCACCATCGGCGGGATGCCGCGTTCGGGGTCGACGAGAGTGGCGAACTCGCCGAGGACCACACCGCCGCGCACCTTCACCGCGCCGATCTCGGTGACGGCGTCCTCCTCGTTGCTGCCGCCCGTCGTCTCCAGGTCGAAGACGACGAACGTCGTGTCGCGCAGGGGCGTCCCGAGTTCGTCGAAGGACAGTTGTCCGGTCACGGGGCTGACGTTAGCGACGGGGTCTGACAATTTTTGGAGCTGATCTTTGAGCGTGCTCTGACCTGCGGTTGCTCCATTGGAGTGGCGTTCGGGTGATCTTTTCCAGATCGTTGTTCCGAAGGGCGGACACGTCCGTGCGCTGCTCAAGCGCGAGGGCTCTAGCCTGTGGGGGTGTCCGACCCGATGCCCGACCCGGAGATCGACCTGCCTGCTGAGGAGGCGGGTGAGTCCGCCGTGGAAGATTCTGTCGAGGAATCCCCGGAAGAATCCACTGTGGACTGGTCGGCGCTGCCCGAACCGCTGCGGGTGAGACTCGCGGAACTGGGCGCGGACGCGTTGGGCGAGATGGCGAAGGTCGACGTGCCGCAGCACCTGCGCCCGGTGGCGAAGTTCGCGCCGACCAAGCGCGCGCGGCTGGGCGGGCCGCAGGTGGTCGCGGGGCTGCGGGACTCGGCGAACTTCCGCACCGCCGTCGTCGAGTGGCTGCGCAAGAACAGGCCGTCGACGCTCGAGGTGACGTCGCCGGACCCGGTGACGGCGGCCGCGGCGGCGGTGCTGACCGGTGACGACGTCGCGCTGCACTACGTGGAGCTGGTGTCGCGGCGGGTCGGCGACGCGACGTTGCGCGCCGAACGGGACGCCGCCGTCGTGCGCGCGGAACGGCTGGAAGGCGAGCTGGAACGGCTGCGGGCCGAGCGCACCCAGCTCGACGGTGCCGCCGAACGCGTCCGCGCGGACGCCGAGATCGAGCTGGAACGCCTGCGCAAGCGGTTGCGCGAGCAGGGCGTGAAACTGCGCGAGGCCAAGGACGCCGCCGAGGCCGCCGCCGTCGAGGTCGACAAGATCCAGGTGCGGACCGCGGCCGAGGTCAAGCAGGTGTCCGCCGAACGCGACCGCGAACGGGAACGCGCGGAGACCGAGCGCGGCAAGGCCCAGCGCGCGATCGCCGACGCCGAGGTGGCGCGGCAGTCCGCGCGCGAGGCCCGGCAGGCCGACGAGGTGCGGCTCGCGTTGCTCGTCGACACGCTCGACGGTGCCGTCACGGGCCTGCGTCGTGAGCTCGCTCTGGGCGGCAGCGGACCGCGTCCTGCTGACCTCGTGCGGGGCGCCAGCGCGTCGCAGGGGGCCGTGGGACGGGTGGAGGACCCGGCGGCTTTGGACCGGCTGCTGGCGTTGCCCGCGGTGCACCTGGTGGTGGACGGCTACAACGTCACGAAGACCGGCTATCCGGAGCTGTCGTTGTCGGATCAGCGCGATCGGCTCGTGCACCAGCTCGCGGTGCTCGCCGCGCGCACGGGTGCGGAGGTGACGCTGGTGTTCGACGGCGCCGGTGTGGTCGCCGTGCCCGCCGCCGCTCCTCGGGGCGTGCGCGTGCTGTTCAGCGACCCCGGTGTTCTGGCTGATGACGTGATCCGCGCGCTGGTCACCGCGGAGCCCGAGGGGCGGCCCGTGGTGGTGGTGACGTCGGATCGCGCGGTCGCGGATTCGGTGCGCCGGCGGGGTGCGCACCCGGTGCCGTCCGCTGTGTTGCTGGCCCGTCTCGGGCGCGTTTGATCACCCGGTAGCCTGACGCCGTCGATCTTGACGGTCTGGTTCTGGCGAAGGGGATCGGCGACCTCATGTCGCGCAACTTCACCCGCATTCTCGTGGTTCTCGTGTTGTTGGTTCCGGTGACTCCGGCTGTGTCCTTAGCGGCGCAACCGGCTGATCCCGCGCGCGCGTACGCGGAACTGACCGCGCAGGCGACCAAGCTCAACGAGGAAGTCCTGCTGGCGCATGAAGATCTCGTGCGGCGCAAGGCCGAACTCGACCGCGCGACCGCGACGGTCGGGGCGGCGCAGCAGGTCGAGCGGCAGGCCAGGCGCGACCGGGACGACTTCCAGGGGCAGGTGGACCTCATCGCCCAGGCGTCGTTCGAGGGCGCCCGGTTCAACCAGCTGTCGGCGTTGCTGGTCGCGGACTCGCAGCAGGACTTCCTGAACCGCCTCGAGATGATGCGCGTGCTGGCCGCAGACAAGGCGGAGTCGATCGCACGGCTGTCCGGCGCGGTCGACCAGGCCCAGCAGGCGCACCAGGTGGCGGAGGACGCCCGCGCGCGTGCCGCGGAGACGACAGCGGCGGCCGAGAAGCTGAAGGGCGACCTGGACGCGCGCAACGCGGCGTTGCAGACGCAGATCAACGAGGTGCGGTCGGCGTTGACGCGACTGCCCACTCCCGTGGTGAACCAGCTCCGCGATCCAGGTGACCGGGCGCAGGTCAGCGTGCCGGCCGGGGTGGCGGGGCAGGCGCTGACGTTCGCGCTGGGGCAGCGCGGCGACTCGTACCAGTACGGCGGTGTCGGGCCCGAGGGCTGGGACTGCTCCGGGCTGACGATGAAGGCGTACGCCGCCGCCGGGTTCACGATTCCGCGCACCTCGGGTGGTCAGGCCGGGGTCGGACGTGTCGTGTCGCGCGGCGAGGTCCGCGCGGGCGACCTGATCGTCTACTACCCGAGTCGCTCTCACGTCGCGATGGCTGTCGACGGCGACCGCGCCGTGCACGCCGCGACCGAGGGGCAGCCGGTGAAGATCGCGCCGATCGACGCCATCGGGCCCATCGCGGTGATTCGGCGCATCGAGGGCTAGCGTTGCGCCGGTGAAGCACCTGCGGACGTTGATGGCGGTCACCGTCGCCATGACGTTCCTGCTGAGCCTCAGCGTCGCGTTGCGGCCCGCCGAGGTGCGTCCTGCTGCTGCCGACCGGTGCCACGAGGCCGTGCTGACGACTTCGTCGGGCACCGTCACCAGCAGTTCCTGCGACTCGGAGCTGGCGACGCGGGTGTCGGGGTTGCTGGACTCCTCGGTGCGCGAGGTCGCCGATATATTGGATATCGGTTGGGGCCGGCGGGTCGACGTCGTCGTCCCGGCCTCGGACGACGACCTCGTCGCGCTCGTCGGACCGGCGTTCGCGGACATGGCCGGGATCGCGATCCGCGACGGTGCCGGGCAGCGGGTCGTGCTCAACCGGGTGCGCGCGTCGGCGTTGACGGACCTCGAACTGCGGGTGTTGCTGCGGCACGAGATCACGCACGTCGCGACCCGTGACCTGACCTCGGACTCGGCGCCGCTGTGGCTGGTGGAGGGGTTCGCGGACTGGGTGGCGTTCCACGGCCTGAGGCTGTCGCTGCGGCAGGCCGCCCCGTTGCTCACGTCCGACGTGTCGGCGCTGCCGTCCGACTTCGGCGGCTCCGGTCGTGACCTCGCCTACCAGCAGGCGTACTCGATCATGGCCTACCTCGAGTCGGGGCTGGGGGAGCGCGGGGTCGTCGACTTCTTCCTGCGCACCGCGTCGCTGTCCGCTGTGGATCCCGCCGTGGTCGACGTCGCGGGCTGGCGTGAGTTCCTGCGCGCGAGCATCGGATAGCGTTGGTTCGTGCGTCGAACCTTGCTGGTGACCAACGACTTCCCGCCCCGCCCCGGTGGCATCCAGTCCTACCTGCACGCTTTGGCGACACGGATGCCCGCGGACTCGCTCGTCGTGTACGCGCCGAAGTGGAAGGGCGCTGCCGAGTTCGACGCCGAACAGCCGTTCCCGGTGGTGCGGCACCCCACGTCGTTGATGCTGCCGACGCCGGACGTCCTGTCCCGCGCCCGCGAGATCGCCCGCGCCGAGTCGTGCGAGGCCGCCTGGTTCGGTGCGGCCGCCCCGCTCGCGTTGCTGGCGCCGTCACTAGGCCTGAGCCGC
This sequence comes from Lentzea sp. JNUCC 0626, assembly GCF_043632865.1. Classification (NCBI taxonomy): domain Bacteria; kingdom Bacillati; phylum Actinomycetota; class Actinomycetes; order Pseudonocardiales; family Pseudonocardiaceae; genus Lentzea; species Lentzea sp. JNUCC 0626. The sequence goes on along the minus strand of NZ_CP171635.1, from coordinate 5,145,164 downwards.
GCGGTGGCGTGCACCCATGGCCACGAGGTCGGCTGGTCGATGCTGCCGGTGGCGCGGCAGGCGTTGCGCGCGATCGGGTCCGGTGTGGACGTCGTGACCTACGTCAGCCGCTACACCCGCTCGCGGTTCGCGGCGGCGTTCGGCCCGATGGCGGCGTTGGAGCACCTGCCGTCCGGTGTGGACACCGAGCTGTACCGCCCGGACCCGGCCGCGCGTGCCGAGATGCGCCGCCGGTACGGCCTCGGCGACCGGCCGGTGATCGTGTGCGTGTCGCGCCTGGTGCCGCGCAAGGGGCAGGACATGTTGATCCGCGCGCTGCCCTTGATCCAGCGGACGGTGCCGGACGCCGCACTGCTGATCGTCGGCGGCGGCCCGTACCGGTCGACGCTGGAGAAGCTCGCCGCCGGCTCGCGCGACATCGTGCTGACCGGGTCCGTGCCGTGGGAGGAACTGCCCGCGCACTACAACGCCGGCGACGTCTTCGCGATGCCCTGCCGCACGCGCGGCCGCGGCCTTGATGTCGAAGGCCTCGGCATCGTCTACCTGGAGGCGTCCGCGACCGGCCTGCCCGTCGTGGCCGGACGGTCCGGCGGTGCGCCGGAGACCGTGCGCGACGGCATCACCGGCAACGTCGTCGACGGCCGCGACGTCGAGAACGTCGCCGAACGGATCGCCTCGCTGCTCGCCGACCCCGAGACCGCGGCCAAGATGGGGCGCGCCGGCCGGGAGTGGGTCAGCGACCACTGGCGCTGGGATCAACTCGCGCACCGCCTCGAATCCCTCATTGGTTGACCGAGACGTACCGCATGTCGTCAACGTTGATCTCGTCAACATGTCAACGTTGATGACGTTGACATGTTGACGGCGACGTTGACGATGTTGATGACCTCGATGTTGACGACATTGACGTCGTGGTCGAGCTTGACAGTCATGAGCAGCGGAAGACAACGTTGTCATCCGCGCGGCCACTGATATATCGGATATCGGTGCAGGTCAGGCGAGTTCGCGGGCACGGAGTTCCAGGGCGCGCAGGCCCAGTTCGGCGCCGCGCCGCACAGCCTGGTCGGCCGCTGCACGGGAGTCGGCGTCGCGGCCGCGGTCACGCAGCACCACGGCCAGTCCGATGAGCGCGCGCACCTCGCCCGAGGCGTAGCCGATGCGCCGGGCCGTGGTGAGGGCCTGCTGGTAGTCCTCGGCGGCGTCGTCGAGGTCCGAGGCGGCGCGGCGGATCTCGCCCAAGGTGATGCGGGCCGAGGTCGCGACCTGCTGGTCGCCGCCGTCGGCCACCAGACGCAGGGCGCGGGTCGCCAGCGACGCGGCCGCGTCGGTGTTGCCGGCGGCGAGTTCGACGGCGGCGAGGTTCTCCAGGGTTTCGGCCTCGCCGGCGGGGACGTTGCCGATCTCCAGGGCGCGGTCGAGGTGGGCGCGGGCCTCGTCGAGGCGGCCCTGCAGGCGCAGGGCCATGCCGAGGTACGTGTGGCTGTCGGCGTTCGGGACGAGGGCGAGGGCCTGGGCGAAGTGTTCGACGGCGCCGTCGATCTCGCCCAGTTCGACGGAGAGCTGGCCCAGGTTGTACAGGCTGGTGCTGATGGTGTCGGCGGACGACGAGCGCAGCATCTCCATGCAGTGCAGCAGGACCTCGCGGGCGGCGGTGAGGTTGCCGGAGCGGCGGTGCACGAGGCTGAGGTTGTTCAGCACGCCCGCTTCGGCGTCCTCGTCGCCCAGGTCCCGGTACAGGCGGGCGGCGCGGTCGTGGTGGTCGACCGAGCGCGCGTACTCGCCGAGGCGCAGGTAGAGGGTGCCCAGGTTCGCGTGCATGGCGGCCTCGGCCGGGCGGTGTGCGGACGCCTCGGCGGCTTGCAGGCCGTGGTGGGCCGTCGCGAGCCATTCGCCGACGTGCTGGCCGATCCAGAGGTAGCCGCGCAGGGCGTCGGCCAGTTGCCAGGCCATGTCGGCAGGGCCGTGTTCGGCGGCGTGGCGGATGGCGGCGATCAGGTTCGGGCGTTCCGCGTCGAGCCATGCGAGGGCCTCGGCGGCGCCGGGGATGCGGGGCGCCGGTCCGGTGGCGGCGGACGCCAGCCGCACGATGCCGGGGTAGAGGAGCTCGGCGCAGCGGTCGACGCCGCGCTGGTAGTGGTTCAGCAGGGCGGTCCAGGAGGCCCGCTGCTCGGACGGGCTGTCGGACTCCTCGCGCAGCGCGGCGGCGTAGCGGACGAGTTCGTCGTGCAGGCGGTAACGGCCAGGGCCTGCGGACACGACCAGGCGGGCGATCTCGAGCACGGTCAGCAGGCCCTCGGCGTCGACGTCGGCCAGCGCGGACGCGGCCTCTGCGGTGAAGTCCGGGCCTGGGACCAGCGACAACAGTCGGAACAGGCGTTGCGGGGCCGGCGGCAGGGCGGCGTAGGCGAGTTCGATCGGCGAGCCGGAGATCGTCACGTCGTCGCGGCCCGCCAGGTACGCCGCCGCCACCCGCAACGCCAGCGGCAGGTGCCCGCAGCGTTCGGCCAGTTCGGCGTGCGAGCCCGGTCCGAGCAGCTTCGTCAGCAACGAAGCAGACTCCGAAGCCGAGAAGACGTCCACCGGCACGGTCCGCGCTCCGTTGAGGGCGATCAGCCCGCGCAGGTCGTCCCGCGACGTCACGATCACCCGGCACGACGCGGTCCCCGGCAGCAACGGCCGCACCTGGTCCGGCGCCGAGGCGTTGTCCAGCACCAGCAGCATCCGCCGGCCCGACAGCAACGACCGCAGCATCGTGCTCTGCTCGTCCAGGTCGGGCGGGATCTCGTCCGCCGGCACCCCCAGCGCCCGCAGGAAGCGCGACAGCACGTCCACGCCGTCCGCCGGCGCCCCCAACGCGTACCCGCGCAGGTCGACGTAGAGCTGCCCGTCCGGGAACCGGTCCCGCAGCAGGTGCGCCGCGTGCACGGCCAGCGTCGTCTTGCCCACCCCCGGCGGCCCGGCCAGCGTCACGATCGGCACCGACCCCGTGACCAGCCCGGAGATCCGGTCCACGTGCGCCGACCGTCCGGTGAAGTCCGTGATGTCGTCCGGCAGCCGCATCGGCGAGGCAGGTTCCCGCACCGCCACCGCGGCCACGACGGGCGCCGCGAGCGCGGGCGACCCCTCCAGGATCGCCTGGTGCAACGACCGCAGCTCGGCCGACGGGTCGATGCTCAGCTGCTCGTCCAACGTCCGGTCGAGCTGCCGGAACGCCTCCAGGGCCTCCGCCTGCCTGCTGGACCGGTACAACGCGAGCATCAGCTGCGCCCAGAACCTCTCCCGCAACGGGTGGTCCCGCGTCAGCCCGAACAGCTCCGGCACCAGGTCGGCGTGGTTGCCCAGCGCGAGTTCGACGTCGATCCGCTGCTCGTGCACGGTCATCAGCAGCTCGGTCAGCCGTGGCGCGTGCTCGCTGTACAACGTCTCCGACGGCACGTCCGACAGCACCGGCCCGCGCCACAACTCCAACGCCTCGGCGAACGCCTTACGCGCCGCGTCCAGGTCATCGGCGGCCGCCGCCACCCGCCCGCGCGCCGCCGCGTCCGCGAACCGGTGCGCGTCCACGGTCAACGGGTCCACCCGCATCCGGTAACCGTCCGCGGCCGTCTGGATCAACGACGGATCACCCAGCGCCGCGCGCAACCGCATGACGTACGTCTGCACCGTGCCTCGCGTGCGCGCGGGCGGTGTGTCCCCCCACACGTGCTCGACGAGTTCCGTCACGGGAACGACGCGGTTCGGCCGCAGCAGCAACGCCGCCAGCAACGCTCTGTGCTTGCCCGCTCGCAGCACGACAGCAGCGCCGTCCAGGCGTACTTCCATCGGGCCGAGCAGCCGGAACTGCGGACCCGAAGCCATTGCCTACCCCTCGTGCGAGCCAGATGATCCCCGTCTGCCGCACAGCCTATTAGCGCGCTGTCGCCAAGTGACATCGGCGCGTCAGCGATACGTCAGCGCCGTAAGGCAATCTTCTCCATGTCCCGGTCGGGGGGCCGGGGCAACAACTTCTCGGGTTCTGCGGAAGTCTCCGCGGATCACGATCGCTGGGGGTCGAAAGGCCCAGGAGCTCTCTCTCAGCTCCTGGGCCTTTCGCGTATTCCGACCTGCGGTTACTTGGCGTAGATCGCGTCGATGTCGGCCGAGTAGGTGGTCGCGACGACCGACCTCTTCAGCTTCAGCGACGGCGTCATCTCGCCACCCGCCTCGGTGAAGTCGACCGGCAGCACCCGGAACTTCCGGATCGCCTCGGCCTTCGACACCGACTTGTTCGCCTCGTCCACGACGGCCTGGATCTCGGCCAGCAGGTCCGCGTCCTCGATCAGGTCGGGCACCTCGGCCGACGCGGGCTTGCCGCGCGACTCCTTCCACGACGGGAAGAACTCCGGGTCGATCGTGATCAGCGCGCCGATGAACGGCTGCTTGTCGCCGACGACCATGCACTGCGAGATCAGCGGGTGCGCCCGGATCCGGTCCTCGAGCTGCGCCGGGGAGACGTTCTTGCCACCGGCGGTGACGATGATCTCCTTCTTGCGACCCGTGATCTTCAGGAACCCGTCGTTGTCGAGCTCGCCGATGTCCCCGGTGTGGAACCAGCCGTCCTCGAGGGCCTCCTTGGTGGCTTCCTCGTTGTTCCAGTAGCCGGTGAAGACGATGTCACCCTTGATCAGGATCTCGCCGTCCTCGGCGATCTTCACCGACGTGCCAGGCACCGGCAGACCGACCGTGCCGACCTTCTCCTGGCCGCGGAACGTCACGCAGGCCGCCGCCGACGTCTCCGTCAGGCCGTAGCCCTCGTAGACCGGGATGCCCGCGCCGCGGAAGAAGTGCGACAGCCGGTCACCCAGCGGCGCGCCACCGGAGACGGCCGCGATCGCCCGCCCGCCGAGTGCTCCGCGCAGCTTCGAGAACACCAGCTTGTCGAACACCGCGTGCTTGATCCGCAGCCCGAAGCCGGGACCGCCGTTGTCGAGCGCCTGGCTGTACTCGACCGACGTGGCCTCGGCCGCGTCGAAGATCTTGCCCTTGCCGCCGGCGTGCGCCTTCTGCTTCGCGCCGTTGTAGACCTTCTCGAACACGCGCGGCACCGCGACGACGAACGTCGGGCGGAACTGACCGAGGTCCTCGACGAGGTTCTTCACGTCCGCGGTGTGGCCCAGCGTCGCCCGCGAGTACACGCAGGAGAGGTACAGGGCACGCGCCAGGATGTGCGCGAGCGGCAGGAACAGCAGCAGCGAGTTGCCGGCCGTGAGGATCTCCGGGAACCGCGACAGCGCCGACCGCACCTCGGACAGCAGGTTGCGGTGCGTCAGCGTGCAGCCCTTGGGACGGCCGGTCGTGCCGGACGTGTAGACCAGCGTCGCCGTGGCGTCCGCCTTCACCTCGCCGCGGCGCTCGTGCACCTGCTCGTCGGTGATCTCGGCACCCAGCGCCGTCAACTCGTCGACGGCGGCAGCCGTTCCCTCGATCTGCCACACGTGGCGCAGCTCGGGCAGCTTGCCGACGACGTCGTCGACCATCGCGCGGTGCGACGACGCCTCGACGAACACCGCCGCCGCGCCGGAGTCGGACAGGATCCACTCGATCTGGTCCGCCGACGACGTCTCGTAGATCGGCACCACGACGCCGCCCGCCGCCCAGATGGCGAAGTCGAGCAACGACCACTCGTAGCGCGTCTTGGAGACCAAACCGACTCGGTCGCCGAGCTGCAGACCGGCGGCTACCAGGCCCTTCGCGACGGCCATGACCTGCGCGGCGAAGTCACGCGCGGTGATGTCGACCCAGGTGCCGTCGACCTGCCTGCGGAAGCTGACGGCGTTGCCGAAGCGCTCCGCGTTGGCCCACACCATGTCGGTGAGGTTTTCCTCCGGAGCCACAGCGGCGGTGGCGGGGACGCTGAACTCGCGCACGTCAACCTCCGTACGGTGAAATGTTACTGGTGGGGAAACCTAGCGTGTGATTCCGGCGATACAAAGGTTGGTACGCCCTTCCGTTACCTTTTGTCCTTATGGCCAGCGTGGACGTCGTCGACGAGACCTTCCTCGCGGTACCACCCAGAGTGGTCGCCGCCGCCTTCGCGACGCCCTCGTCGTGGCGTCAGTTCTGGCCCGATCTGGAGCTCGACGTCTACGCCGACCGGGGCGAGGAGGGGCTGCGCTGGACGGTCGGCGGCGCGCTCGCCGGCACGATGGAGGTCTGGCTCGAGCCGGTGCTCGACGGCACTGTGCTGCACTACTTCCTCCGTGCTGACTCACCCACCGGACCGTTCACCCCCCGCGACGCCCGCCGCGAGGTGCAACGCCGTCAGCTCGACGCCAAGTCGGTCTCGCTGGGGCTCAAGCTGACGCTGGAGGACGGTCGTCCGGCCGGATGCCCTCCGTCCGTGTGATCTTGCTGGACGTGCGTCCCGCTGAACACCCCCAAGCGCGTCAACTAAGTTGGAAGCGTGCGGGTTCACGTGGTCTCGGATGTGCACGGCAACGCGGAGGCGCTGGCGCGCGCCGGTGAGGGCGCGGACGCTCTGGTCGTGCTCGGCGACCTGATCGACTTCGTCGACTACCACGACCACTCCAAGGGCATCCTCGGCCGCGTCTTCGGCGCCGAGAAGGTCGGGATCTTCGCCGAGTTGAGACGCGGCACGCGCCGCGCGGACACGGCGAGCTACATCCGTTCCCTGTGGGACGGTCTCGCCGACGCCCGGTCCGTGGTCGAAGAAGCGGTGCTGGAGCAGTACACGGCGTTGTTCGCGGCCATGTCCGCGCCGACCTACGCGACACCGGGCAATGTGGACAGTCCGCACCTGTGGCCCCAGTTCGCCGGGGTCGGCGTGCACGTCCTCGACGGCGAGGCCGCGGAGATCGGCGGGCTCAAGTTCGGCTTCGCGGGTGGTGGGCTGATGGTGCCCGGACTCGTGCGCAACCCCAACGCGCCGTGGTTCCCGTACCTGCGCACGGAGGACGACATGGCCGCCGCGCTCGACCGGATGGGCCAGGTCGACGTGCTGTGCACGCACATCCCGCCGCTCGTGCCGGAACTCACCTACGACGTCGTCGCGCGCCGTCCCGAGTGGGGCTCGCGGGCCGCGCTGGACAAGATCGTCCGCGAACGTCCGCGCTGGTCGGTGTTCGGGCACGTGCACCAGCCGTTGGCGCGCAGGGTGCGGGTCGGCTTCACCGAGTGCGTGAACGTCGGGCATTTCCAGCGCAGCGGCAAGCCTCACGTCCTCAACTGGTGACCACGCGAGTAACCTCCACGTTCATGGCCGACGAGTCCACTCAGTCCATCGTCATCGACGCTCCGCCTGAGAAGATCATGGCGATCATCGCGGACTTCCCGTCGTACCCGGACTGGGCGAACGGGATGAAGGAAGTCGAGGTCCTCGACACCCGCGACGACGGCCGTGCCGAGCAGGTGCGGTTCGCGATCGACCAGGGTCCCGTGAAGGACGAGTACACCCTGAAGTACGACTGGGCCGCCGACGGTCTGTCGGTGAAGTGGGAGCTCGTCAAGGGCACCATGCAGAAGGCGCAGCAGGGCAGCTACGTGCTCGCGCCGTCCGGCACCGGCACCAAGGTCACCTACACGCTCTCGGTGCAGCTGGTGATCCCGATGATCGGCCTGTTCCGCCGCAAGGCCGAGAAGCTGATCCTCGACACCGCGCTCAAGGAGCTCAAGAAGCGCGCGGAGAAGGCGGCTTGAGCCGGGTCCTGCTCTTCACCGGCAAGGGCGGGGTCGGCAAGACGACCTTGTCGGCCGCCACCGCCGCCTCGCTGGCGGCGAACGGCCGCAAGGCGCTCGTGGTGTCCACCGACCCCGCGCACTCGCTGGGCGACGCGCTCGACGTGCGGCTCGGCGCCGAACCGTCCGAAGTGGACGGAACCGCCGGTCTGTACGCGTGCCAGATCGACCCGCGCGGCCTCGTCGACGAGGCGTGGGGTGAGCTGCGCGGCCACCTGAGGACCGTGCTGGCGGGGGCCGGCGTCGACGAGCTCGACGCCGAGGAACTCACCGTGCTGCCCGGCGTCGAGGAACTGCTGGCGCTCGCCGAGGTGCGGCGCCTGGCCGCGTCCGGGCCGTGGGAGGTCGTGGTCGTCGACTGCGGGCCGACCGCGGAGACGTTGCGGCTGCTGTCGTTGCCGGAGGCGTTCGCGGGCTACCTCGAACGGCTCTTCCCGACGCACCGGCGCGTGGTGCGCGGGTTGCTGGCGGGCGTCGCGGGCACCGGGACCGTCGAGAAGTGGGACGCGACGGCCGACGCCCTGAGCCGTCTCGCCGAACGCCTGGACGCGCTGCGGTCGATGCTCGCGGACCCGGCGTCGTGCTCGGTGCGGCTGGTGCTGACGCCCGAACGCGTCGTCGCCGCCGAGACCCGCCGCACGCTGACGGCGCTGGCGTTGCAGGGAATCCGGGTCGACAGCGTGATCGCGAACCGCCTCGTGCCCTCGCCGGGTGCCGCGCGGGGCCGCTGCCTCGTGGCTGCGCACCCGCCGGCACGAGCAGGACGCGGTGCTGGCCGAGCTGACCGGCATCGGCGAGATCCGCACGGTCGACCACCGCGCGTCGGAGCCCGTGGGCGTGCCGGCGTTGCTGGAGGTCGCCGAGCAGCTCTACGGCTCCGCGGATCCGCTGCCGGGGGATGCGGACTCGGCGTCGATGCTGGAGGTGTCGGGCAGTGGACGCGGCCTCGACGCCCGGTACTCGCTGCGGATCGCGTTGCCGCTCTCCGACGACACGGAGCTGGACCTCGCGCGCGTGGGCGACGATCTGGCGTTGACGGTCGACAGCAGGCGTCGGCTCGTGGCGCTGCCGTCGTTGTTGAGGCGCTGCATCGTCACCGATGCGGAGATGGACTCGGGTGGCGTGACGGTGGGGTTCCGTCCAGACCCCTCGCTGTGGCGCTAGGAGAGCTTGAAGATGACCCAGGACAACGCAGGCAAGCTCGCCGAGGAGCTGCGGCTGCTGATCGACACCGCCGCCGAGCGCATGCAGCCGTGGTTGCAGCGCGTCGCGGAGGCGGGCGACGGCGGGCACACGCCCGAGACGTGCGGCTGGTGCCCGCTGTGCAACGGCGTGGCGCTGCTCCGCGGCGACCGCTCCGAACTGGCCGCGAAGGCCGCCGAACACGCGGCGGGCCTGGTCGCGGTGCTGCGGGCGGCCCTGCGCGAACCCGGCACCCCGCCGCCACCGGCCTCGGACGCCGAACCCGCGCCCGACCCCGGTCAGCGCGTGCAGCACATCAAGGTCGTCAGGAAGTCCGACTAGTGCTCACCGTCGGAGTGGACATCGGTGGCACCAGCGTGCGCGCGGGCGTCGTGGACCCGCGCGGCTCCGTCCTGGACACCTCCCGCGCCCCCACGCCCGCGGGCGAGCGCGCGTTGGAAGACGCGATCGTCGCCGCCGTCGAGGAGGTGGCGGACCGCCACGCGGTGAACGCCGTCGGCCTCGCCGTCGCGGGCTTCATCGCCTCGGACCGCCGCACGGTCCGGTTCGCGCCGCACCTGGCGTGGCGGCAGGCCGACGTCGCCGACCGCATGAGCGACCGCCTCGGCATGCCGGTGGTGCTGGAACACGACGCGAACGCCGCCGCCCTCGCCGAACACCGCTTCGGCGCGGCCCGCGGCGCCAAGACCGCGGTGCTGGTCGCGATCGGCACCGGCATCGGCGCCGCGCTGCTGCTCAACGGCGAGGTCTTCCGCGGCGCCCACGGCGTCGCCCCCGAACTGGGCCACCTGCGCGTCGTCCCGGACGGCCGCCCCTGCCCGTGCGGCAAGAACGGCTGCTGGGAGCGCTACTGCAGCGGCACAGCCCTCAGCGCGACGGCCGTCGAACTGCTGGCGAAGCACCCCGGCGTGTCCACGGTCCTGGCCCGCGAGGCCGCCGGCGACTCGCGTGCCGTGACGGGCCGCCGCGTGGCGGGTGCGGCCCGCGACGGCGACCCGCTGGCCAAGCGCGCGATGGCCGACCTGGCCCGCTGGCTCGGCGAGGGCCTCGCGCTCGTCGCGGACGTCTACGACCCCGAGGTGATCGTCATCGGGGGAGGGGTGTCGACGTCGGCGCCGCTGTTCCTCGACGACGCCCGCGAGCGCTACGCCGCCGTCGTTACCGGGGCGGGGCACCGTCCGCTGGCGCGCATCCGCACGGCGCAGCTCGGCGACGACGCGGGCATCGTGGGCGCGGCGACGCTGGCCCGCGAGATGGCCGCTTCGCTGAGCAAGAACCCTCTGGCCAAGAACTCCGCGGCCAAGAACTCTCTGGCCAAGAACTCCCGCCGCTCCTGACGCTCGTCGAAGTCGTCGAAGTCGTCGAAGTCGTCGAAGTCGTCGCCGTAGGCAGGGCCGGAGTGGCTGATATATCGGATATTGGAGTGTCGCGGCGGGTGTGTCGGGGTTGTTCACCCGCCGCGAACACGGTCTCCAGAACTGTGCAGAAGCGTCCGGCCCGCTGCGGCCGGACCGGGGGAGCTAGCGGCCGAGCAGGCGCAGGATGCGCGGGCGGCGGCGCTTGGCGCGCTCCGCGTCCTTCTTGCTCAGGGTCGCCATGGCGCGGGCCATCATCAGGTGCTGCATCTGGTCCATGAGCGCCACGGTAAGCATGACCGAATCGTTATCTGAAGGTTTGAGTGGCCGTTATCACGCCGTTACCGAACGGGATGTGACGTGTCACACCTGGGCGCCGTCGTCCCAGCCCGAGTCCGGTGGCGGGGTGTTGCGCATGCGCAGGATCAGCCAGCCGACGCCCGCGCACAGCGCGACCAGCGACAGGGGCGTGCCGATGCTCGACTGGAGGCCGAAGATGCCCGGCACGACCAGCAGCAGGATGCCCAGCACGAACAGGCCGAGCGCCGCGAACGTCGAGGCGCGCAGCACCGGGAACGGCGGCGGCTCCGGCGGGACGTAGTGGTCCTCGTCGGCCGGATCTCGGTATTTCGGCTCGTCGTCGAGGTCCGGCACGGGCTCGTCGGCGACGGCCGTGCGCGCGTCCGGTCCACTGCGATCACCGTCGCGGGCGCCGTCCGGGCCGTCGTCGGTGTCCGCGTTCGCCTCGTCCAGGTCGAGCCAGTCCTTGCCGACCCCGTCCCGTTCGAGACCCGCGACGATCTCGGCAAAGAGCTCGTCGACGTTCTCCGGTCCGTCGGTCGAGTCGCGCCGGGCGTTCATCCAGAGCCTCTCCACAAAGCAGCAACCCTCTGACCCCACATCGTTGCACGGGCGGGATGTGTTGCGGGTTACGGCAGTCGGCTCAGCGGTCGGCGTGACGCACTAAGACGGGACTCGTTGTGTGAGGTGCGGTCGGCTCCGTAGGCTGATTGTCGGGATCAAGGTTCGCGGGGTCTTAAGGGAGGCGCTTCCCAAGGTGCTGTACTGGTTGATGAAGCACGTCCTCCTGGGACCGATTCTGCGGCTGTTCTTCCAGCCGAAGATCATCGAGGGCGCCGAGAACATCCCGAAGGACGGCGGCGCCATCCTGGCGAGCAACCACCTCGCCGTCTCCGACTCGTTCTTCCTGCCGCTGATGCTGTCGCGGCGGGTGACCTTCCCGGCGAAGATCGAGTACTTCACCGGCACGGGGATCAAGGGCCGGCTGCAGAAGTGGTTCTTCTCCGGCGTCGGCCAGGTGCCGATCGACCGGTCCAGCGCGTCCGCCGCGCAGGGAGCGCTCGACACCGGCGTCCGGATCGTGCGCGAGGGCAAGCTGCTCGGCATCTACCCCGAGGGCACGCGCTCGCCCGACGCGCGGCTGTACAAGGGCAAGGTCGGCGTCGCGTGGATCGCGCTGGAGTCCGGTGCGCCGGTCATCCCGGTCGCGATGTTCGGCACGGACAAGGCCAACCCCATCGGCTCGCGCATGTGGAAGCCGCACCCGATCCGCATCAAGATCGGCAAGCCGCTCGACTTCTCCCGCTACGAGGGCCTGTCCGGTGACAGGTTCGTGCTGCGGTCCATCACCGACGAGATCATGTACGCGTTGATGGAGCTCTCCGGCCAGGAGTACGTCGACGTCTACGCGGCCAAGGCCAAGGAGCAGACCGCCGACGTGCCCGAACAGGGCAAGAAGAGCGACCGGGTGCCCGAGAAGAAGGCGAGCTGACCGCACCCCTAGGGTGTCGCGGTGCGGTTTTTCTACGACTGTGAGTTCATCGAGGACGGGCTGACGATCGACCTGGTGTCGATCGGTGTGGTCGACGAGGAAGGCCGCGAGTTCTACGCCGTGTCCACCGAGTTCGACCCCGATCGCGCGGGGCCGTGGGTGCGGCAGAACGTCCTCAACCAGCTGCCCTCGCCCGCGGACAAGGCGTGGCGCAGCCGTGCCCGCATCCGCGAGGACCTGCTCGACTTCCTGAACGCCCGCAACGCGGCGCGCGACGAGGTCGAGCTGTGGGCGTGGTTCGCCGCGTACGACCACGTGGCGTTGGCGCAGCTCTGGGGTGCCATGCCGGCGTTGCCGCGCGCGCTGCCCCGGTTCACGCGCGACCTGCGGCAGCGCTGGGACGACGTCGGCCGCCCCAAGCTGCCCGCCCCTCCGGCGGACGCCCACGACGCCCTCGCCGACGCCCGGCACAACCTCGCGCGCTGGAAGGTGATCGAGGAGCAGCGGCTCAAAATCGGGTTTCCTGTCCGGTAGGTGAGACCCCGCGTTGCTGCACCGATACAGCTCGTGAAAGTCTGCGTGACACAGAACACGAGAGATGGGGAAGCAGATGCGCATCGGTGTGCTCACTGGCGGTGGTGACTGCCCCGGTCTGAACGCCGTGATCCGGGCCGTGGTCCGCAAGGGCATCAAGGCACACGGCTGGGAGATCGTCGGGTTCCGCAACGGGTGGCAGGGCCCGATCGAGAACCTCACCAAGGAGATCGGCCTCGCGGACGTCGAGGAGATCCTCACCCGCGGTGGCACCATCCTGGGCTCGTCGCGCACCAACCCGTACAAGGTCGAGGGCGGTGTCGACCGCATCCGCGAGACCATCGCGGCGAACAACATCGACGCCATCATCGCGATCGGCGGCGAGGACACCCTGGGTGTCGCGAAGCGCCTGACGGACGACGGCATCGGCGTCGTCGGTGTGCCGAAGACGATCGACAACGACCTCGGCGCCACGGACTACACGTTCGGCTTCGACACGGCCGTGCACATCGCGACCGAGGCCATCGACCGCCTCCGCACCACGGCCGAGTCGCACCACCGTGCGCTCGTCGTCGAGGTCATGGGCCGGCACGCGGGCTGGATCGCGCTGCACTCGGGCCTCGCCGGTGGCGCGAACGTCATCCTCGTCCCGGAGCGCCCGTTCAGCGTCGAGAAGGTCGTCGAGTGGGTCGAGCGCCGCTTCGAGAGCGAGTTCGCCCCGATCATCGTCGTCGCCGAGGGTGCGATCCCCGAGGGCGGCGCCGAGGTGCTGCACTCCGGTGAGCGCGACGCCTTCGGTCACGTCCGCCTCGGTGGCGTCGGCCAGTGGCTCGCGGAGGAGATCGCGGACCGCACCGGCAAGGAGTCCCGCGCGGCCGTCCTCGGCCACATCCAGCGCGGTGGCACGCCGACCGCCTACGACCGCGTCCTCGCGACCCGCTTCGGCCTGCACGCCGTCGACGCCGTCGCCGCCGGTGACTTCGGCACGATGGTCGCGCTGCGCGGCACCGACATCGTCCGGGTGAAGCTGTCCGAGGCGACCGCGGAGCTCAAGACGGTCCCGACCGAGCGCTACGAAGAGGCCGAGGTCTTCTTCGGGGCGTGATATCTGGGCCTGATCCTCGGGCCCGATATCCGATATATCAGCTCGCGAATGCCGGGTGTCGACGCACAGTCGACACCCGGCATTCGGCTTGTATACCGCCGGTGTCCGGTCCGTGTGACAGTCCCGCTCGCTGGGACTCGCGCTGTGATCGCGCTCTCGCTGACTGCGATGGTGAATTCACCATCCGTTGAGCAGCCTCAGGAGAGCTGATGAGCGACGCGCGAGTAGCACCGGTCCTGCCCGAGCCGGACGCCGACGAGACAGGCCCGTACACCCACCTCGGGTTCGCCACGGCCAAGCCGGGCCACGAGGACGAGGTCGAGGCGTTGATCCTCGGGCTGGTCGAGCCGTTGCGCGCGGAGGAGGGCTCGATCGAGTTCCACGTCCACCGCGACCGCGCCGACCGGCGGCAGTTCGTGATCTACGAGATGTTCCGGTCGAAGCAGGACCTCGAGAAGCACCTCGCCGAGCCGTACGTGCAGGAGTTCGTGCGGGCGATCGGGCCGCTGGTCGAGGGACCGCTCGTGCAGCAGTTCCTGCGCATGGCGAGCGACCTGCCGGCGGTGAGGTAGCCGTGGGCCTGCTGATCTTCGCCGTCGTCACCGTGCTGTTCCTGCTCACCAGGAAGATGTGGGGCAGGCTCACCGGCAACCCGCTGCCTCAGGTGACTGCCCGTCCGGGCCGTGGATTCCTGGTCAACCTGGGCAAGTCGCGCACCCGTCCGAAACCCTCGGTCGCCCCGCCGAAGCACGCGGGACCACGACTGCCCCGCTACGACTGCGACGTCCTCGTCGTCGGCGCGGGCCCGAGCGGCCTGATGACCGCCGCACTGCTGGTCCGCCAGGGCGTGAAGGTGTGCGTGGTCGACGCCAACGCCGGTCCGGCCACCGAGTCGAGGGCGTTCGCCGTCCAGGCCCGCACGATCGAGCTGTTCCGGAGCATCGGACTGGCCGACGAACTCCTCGACCGCGGCGTCGTCACCACCGGCATCCGCTTCCACATCAAGGGCAGGCACGTCGGCGGCCTCGACTTCGACCGGGCCAGGGCCGCGACCACGCCGTACCAGTTCATCCTGATGGCGCCGCAGTCCGAAGTGGAGGAGGTGCTGCTGCGGGACCTCGCCCGGCACGGCATCTCGGTCCGCCGCGGCACGCGGCTGACGCACCTGCACCAGACCGACGACGCCGTCACCGCGAAGATCGGCGAGCGGACCATCACCGCCCAGTACGTCGTCGGGGCCGACGGCGCGCACAGCACCGTCCGGCAGCAGCTCGGCATCAGCTTCGACGGCGACAAGTACGGCCAGCGCTACCTGCTCGCCGACTGCAAGGTCGACTGGCCGCTCGACCACGCGCACTTCCGGGTGTTCATGAACCGCGAGCGCATCGGCCTGTTCCTGCCCCTCAAGGGCGCCGAGACGTCCAGGGTCATGGTCACCGACTTCGGCGACCCGAAGGCCGAGTTCGAGCTCGGCACCCTGCAACAGGAACTCCGCAAGGCGATGAACCTCGACGTCACCCTCAGCGCACCGATCTGGACGAGCCGCTACCAGGTTCATCTCAAGGGCGTCGACGACTACCGCAAGGGCCGGGGGTTCCTGGTCGGCGACGCCGCCCACATCCACTCCCCGGCGGGCGGCCAGGGCATGAACACCGGCCTGCACGACGCCGCCAACCTCGCCTGGAAGCTCGCCACCGCGATCAACGACGACGTCGACCTGCTCGACACCTACTCCGCCGAACGACACCCCGCGGGCGTCCGGCTGCTGAAGTTCACCGACCGCCTCTACCGCGTCGCGGCCGGGCTGAAGGGCGTCAAGGCGTGGCTGCGCGACACCGCGGGCCCGTTCCTGATCGGCCGGATGTCGGCGGCACCGATCCCGCACCGCAAGTCGTTCCAGCGGCTCAGTCAGATCAGCCTCGGCTACCGGCCGAGCGACCTCAACGTCAACGAGTTGCTCTACTCGCTCAAGGGACCTCTGGCGGGCCAGCGCGTTCCGGACGCCCGGATCAACGACCGCGAGCAGGTGTTCGACCTGCTCCAGGACTACCAGTTGCACGTCGTCGCGTTGTCCCGCAAGCACCTCACGACGGACGAGATCGCCGTGCACACCAAGGCTCTGGCCGAACTCGACGTCGTCCACCACCTGATCGCCCGCGTCGAACTGAGGACGGACGACCGCGTGCACCGGGCCGACTCGCCGCAGGTGTTCGAGCACTTCGGCCTCACCGAACCGGATTCCCAGGCGCTGTACGTGATCCGCCCGGACGGCCACGTCGCCTGGCGCTGCGACGAGCTCGACTTCGAGGCCTGCCAACGGTTCCTCGGCACCCTCCGCCACCCGGTCAGCCGGCAGGTCCAGGCCGCATGAGAAAGGGGCCCGGCGAGCCGGGCCCCTTTCACGCCAGTGCGGGCGCTATGTCCATGTGCACGCGGTAGTCCACGATCTCGTCCCCGGACAGCCAGATCACCGTCACGCACGGCAACGCGAGCTGCTTGCCGTCCCGCGCCTCGGTCTCGATGGTGAACCGGCAGAACAGCTGGTCCCCGACCTCGGCCACCTGGTCGACCACGTGCCGCACCCACGGCAACGCCCCGGCGGCACCGGCGGTCGCCGCCACCACCGCCTCGCGCCCGATCAACGGCTCGTTGTTGCCGAACACGTACCGAGCGTCAGCGGCGAACCAGGAACCGAACGCCTCGGCGTCGCCGGAATCCACGGCGGCACACATCTGCCGCACCATCTCCGCGCGCGTCATGGCTTCTTCTGCAGCGAAAGACCGTGCTGCACCATGATCTCCGCGACCAGCTTCATGTCGCGCGGGCCGGGAGGCAGTTCGGACAACGCCTGGTAGTAGTTCTCCAGCCCGGGCGGCGACACCACGGCCACCACCCGCGTCTCCTCGTCGAACGGGTTGTGGAACATGTGCGGCACCCCGCGCGGCATCAGCAGCGAATCCCCTTGCGCCAGCACGTGTTCCTCGCCGTCGAGCTCGACCACGACCCGGCCCTGCACGCACGTGAACAGCTCGTCCTCGCGCGAGTGGATGTGCGTGGGAGGCCCGCCCAGGTTCGGCGGCACGACGTACTCGAACAACGAGTAGGCGCCCTTGGTGTCCGCGCCGGTCAGCCGCGTGTAGATGCCCAGGCCGATCGCGCCGACGTTCGTGCCCTCACCGCTGCGGTAGACGTGATGCTTCACGGGGGTTTCCATGGTCTCCAACCTCATTTCGACTGAGCCGGGCGAGCAGTGCGGGCGTCACCTTGCGGTACGCCGAGGGCGCGACGGGGTTGAGCCAGTGCGACGCGCGGGTGGCGCGGCTGATCTGCAACCCGAGATCGGCGAGCACCTCGTCGGCGTTCTTGAGCGAGAACGGGATGATCTTCGTGCCGCGGCAGTGGTGCCGGTTCGTCGCGGTGTCCATGAACGCCAGCTGCGCGTCCACGTCCGCGCGGCGCGCGTCGGCGTTCGGGAGCGAGAGCGCTCCCACCAGGTCGGCCGCGATCCACAACGCCGCCATCTCCGCGTTGAGCGGGCTGAAGAACGACGAGTTGTAGCCGTTGAAGTAGAGCCCGGGCACACCGATCGGCTGGATCTGCCGGTACAGCAGGAAGTTCCCGCGCTCGTCGAACAGGCGCTCCTGGACGGCATCGGGCAGGAACGGCACGCCCTGCGTGAACCCGGTCGCGCACACGACGAGGTCTGCGGGCAGCACCGTGCCGTCGGAAAGCTCGGCACCACCGGCCTTCAACCGCGCGATAGTCCGGTCGCGGTGCACCCGGATCACCCCGGCCTCGACGCCCTCGAAGAACCCCTCGGTGGCCAGGCCGATCGCGCCCTTGACGATGTCCTCCATCTGCCCGGACGGCACCAGGTCGTGCTTCGCGAGCCCGAACTGCTTCACCGACACCGAGCCGAGCGAGTTGAGCATCGAACGCCGCACGCGGTTCGCGGGGCCGTGCAGGAACTTCTCGAACCCGCGCACCCACCGGTAGCGGAACAGCCCCTCACCCATGCGCGTCAGCAACAGCATCTTGAAGTTCACGACACCGCCGATCTTGCGCGGCACCTTCCACAGCAACTGCCGCGCGATGATGTCGGTGCTCGCGGCGACCCCGCTGATCGGCACCGTGACGTCGCACGCGGACTTGCCGTACCCGACGACGAGCGCGTGCTTGTCGCGCGCCTCCTCGACGTCGAGGAACTCGGTGCCCGCGAGCACCCGCCCGCCGGCCGCCTCGAACTCGTCACGGCCGGGGAAGTCCGGCACGAGCGGTTCGCAGAACACGCCGTTCGCCACCACAACGCGGTCGTAGCGGTACGTCGTGCCTGTGTGCGTGGTCAGTTCCCAACCGCTGCCGACGGGCACCACGGACGTCACGGTCGTTTCGAGGCGCAGGCACGCGTCGACGCCGAAGTGCCACGTGTAGGCCTCCAGGTACGCCTGCACCTGCGCGCCGGTCGGCCACTCCGGCATGTCCTTCGGCATCGGGAAGTCCGAGAACGAGTACTGGGCCTTGGGGCTCTGCGTGGTGAGCCCGGGGTAGCGCCGGGTGCGGCTCCACACGCCGCCGACGTCCGGTGTCCGGTCGAAGACCTCGACCTCGTGGCCTGCCTGCAACAACACCTTCGCGGTGGTCAGGCCGGCGACTCCGGCGCCGATGATCGCGACTCGCATCCTGGGCCTCCTCGGTGAGGACGTGACGGAGCACACTGTGGAGCGCGGCCGCGTCGCCGACCAACCAGGAGTCCCGGCTAGTGGGACTCCCAGCGCCGCGTCGAGTAGGCGCGCGTCGCCGCCGCTGCCGCCATCCGCACGGCCGGGCCGATCCGTTCGGGACGCACCGCCGCGCTCGGCCCGGTCACCGACAAGGCTGCCGCAACCCCGCCACCTGCGCTGAAGATGGGCGCGGCGATGCAGCTGATGCCGACGATGCCCTCCTCGCGGTCGTAGGCCCAGCCCCGATCCGGGATCGCGGCGAGCTCACGGCGCAACGTGGTCGGGCTGGTGATCGTGCGCGGTGTGCGGCGTTCCAGGCCTGCCGCGATCACCGCGTCCACAGTGGACGGGTCGGAGTAGGCGAGCATCGCGCGGCCCAGCCCCGAGCAGTGCGCCGGGATGACGCCGCCGACCTGGTCGAGCATCGGCATCGGCCGGTGCCCGGTGATCTTGTCCACGACCAGCACGCGGGTGCCGTCCAGCACGCCGAGCTGCACCGTCACGCGGGCGGCGGCGTAGAGGTCCTGCAGGAACGGCAACACGGCTTCGCGCAGCTCATGCCGCACGGGCACCAGGCTGGAGAGCTTGAACAGACCGGTGCTGATCCGGTAGCGGTCGCCCGGCTTGTCGAGCCAGCCGAGCTCGATCATCCGCCCCGCCGTGCGGTGCACCGTCGACCGCGGCAGACCGGACCTGCGCACCAGTTCGGCGAGGCCGAGTTCGCGGTGCGTGACGTCGAACGCGTCGAGGATTGCCGCCGCGCGTTCGAGTGAACCGCTCGGCTCGCCTGACTGCGAGTCCCGGTCACTGGGACTCATCCTTGGTCAACCATTCGCACACGGCGACTGTAGGAGCTCATGGACGCAAACACCACGCGGGTCGCGCTCGTCGGCGGCGGCGCCGGCGGAATCGGGGCGGCGACGGCCGCGGCGCTGCGCGAGAGCGGGCACCGCGTCGTCCTGGCCGGACGCACCGAGGCCACGCTGAAGGAGACCGCCGCCGCGCTCGACGCCGACTACCTCGTCTGCGACCTCGCCGATCCGGCCGAGGCCACCTCGGTCGTCGCCGACGTCATCGACCGGCACGGGTCGCTCGACGTGCTGGTCGTGAACGCCGGCGGGCCGTCACCGGGCGCGCTGCTCGACGTGCCGGACGCGCAGTGGCACCGCGATCTCGATCTGCTGTTGCTCGGGCCGCTCGCGTTGCTGCGGGAGGCCCTGCCACTGATGGCCCGGCGGGGGTTCGGCCGGGCCGTCACCATCACCTCGACGGCCGTGCGGCAGCCGCAACCCGGCTTGGCGTCGTCGACGGTGCTGCGCGCTGCCGTGACGTCGGCGATGAAGCTGGCGTCACGGCAGTTCGCGGCGGACGGCGTCACCGTCAACTGCGTCGCTCCCGGCGCGACGCTGACCCCGCGCCGGATGGAGGTGCTCGTGCGCAGGGCGGAAGCGGCGGGCGTGGACTTCGACACCGCTGCGGCACAGGACATGGCGGACATCCCCGCTCTGCGCGCCGCCGACACTAGCGAGATCGCCGCCGCCGTGGCGTTCCTGGCTTCACCGCAGGCTTCGTACGTCAACGGCACCGTGCTGACCGTCGACGGCGGCCGCACCGAGACTGTCTGAAAGGGACGATCGAGTTGGCCACCTCAGGACCCGACTTCGCGATGACCGACTTCCTCGGCGCGCTCACGCACGCCGTTCGTCCCGACGGCGCGCGGCCGTTGGTCGTGCACGACGACGAGCTGGAGACGATCCCGCCGGGCGCCGTGCCGAACCCGACGACGCTGCGGATCGCGGGCAAGCTGCCGACGTCGACGTTCGAACTGTTCCGGCAGGTCATCCCGCCGGGCGAGAGCTCGGACATGCAGCGGCACTACCACGAGACCGTGCACTTCGTGATCTCCGGCGACGGCCACAGCGAGATCCAGCACGCCGAACCTGATGCGTGCGAAACGGTGTCGTGGACTTCCGGCTCGTTCGTCTACACGCCGCCGTGGACCTGGCACCGCCACTACAACGACTCGTCGGAGCACCCGGTCGAGTTCCTGACGATCGAGAACTCGCGGCTGCTCGCGTTGTTCGGGCTCGCCCGCAGGCAGAGCGCCGGCCTCGCGACCTTCGACGAGGCCCGCGCCCGTTTCGACACCAATGGGGAGGAACAGTGATTCCCGAGCACGTCAGCATCTGGGGCGAACTGTCGCATGTGGACCACACCGTGCGGCACGTCGACGTCCCGGTGCGCGGCCACACCGTGCGCACCAGGGTCCTGCAGGCGGGGTCCGGGCCCGAGTTGGTGCTGCTGCACGGCACCGGCGGCCACCTGGAGGCCTACGCGCGGGACATCGCGGGGCTGGCGGAGGACTTCCACGTCACCGCCTACGACATGGTCGGGCACGGCTGGTCGTCGTTGCCGGACCTGCCCTACACGATCGACGTGCTGTCCGAGCACCTCGTGGGGCTGCTGGACGCTTTAGGTGTCGAACGCGCGCACCTGTCCGGGGAATCGCTGGGCGGCTGGGTGGTCGCGTGGGTCGCCGCGCACTTCCCCGACCGCGTCGACCGGCTCGTGCTGAACACTCCCGGCAACATCGCGAACAAGCCCGAGGTCATGCAACGCATGCGGGACAGCACGATGGCCGCGGTGCTCGACCCGAGCGAGGAGACCGTGCGGCGGCGGGTGGAGTTCCTTTTCCACCACAAGGAGATGGTCACCGACGAACTGGTGAACCTGCGCCGCCAGGTGTACTCGCGGCCGGGGTTCGTGCAGGCGATCACCAACACGCTGGTGTTGCAGGACCCGGTGGTGCGCAAGGACTTCGCGTGGGACCCGGAGTGGGTCGGGAAGGTGACCGCGCCGACGTTGCTGCTGTGGACCAGCCACGACCCGACGGGCGGGCTGGACGAGGCGGACATGCTGCTGCAGTGGCTGCCGGACGCGCGGCTGCACGTCATCGACGACGCCGGGCACTGGCCGCAGTGGGAGAAGGTCTCGGAGTTCCTCGACACGCACCGCACCTGGCTGCTGCACGGAAAGGACCCGTCCTGATGGCCGAGCTCATCGGATTCGCGGGGATGTCGCACAGCCCGTTCGCGACGCTGCTGCCGCCGGACGGCACCGGTCCGGGTTCGGTGTTCCTGCGCGACGCCGACCGGGTGCGGCTGGCGGTGGAGAAGCTGGAGCCGGACGCGATCGTCGTCATCGGGCCGGACCACTTCCACGCCAACTTCTACGACGTGATGCCGCCGTTCGTGCTGGGCGTCGAGGAGGCGGTGGGGTTCGGCGACTTCGGCAGCAGCTCCGGTCCGTTGCCGGTGTCGCAACTGCTGGCCTGGTCGGCGCACAGCGGGCTCGCGGACGCGGGGTTCGACGTGTCGCTGTCTTACTCGCTGACGGTCGACCACGGGATCGTGCAGAGCTACGAGATGATCACCGGCGGCACCACGCTGCCGTTGGTGCCGCTGGTGGTCAACACGGCGGCGCCGCCGTTGCCGTCGCTGGACCGGTGTGTGGAACTGGGGCGGGCGCTGGGGGCGGCGTTGCGGTCGTCGGCGTTCCCCGGCCGCGTGCTGGTCGTCGCTTCCGGTGGGCTGTCGCACTGGTTGCCGTCCAACGACCCGCGCGATCCCTCTGTGGTGGGGGAGCGGCGCGAGTCGTTGATCCGGGGCCGGGCCTTCGCGAAGGAGTTCGCGGCGGCGCGGGAACCTCGGGTGCGTGCGATGGGTGGTAACCCGGAGGCGCGCGTGAACGCCGTGTGGGACGAGTGGTTCCTCGATCGGCTGGTCGCGGGGTCGCCTGGGGAGATCGCGGCCCTCGGGCACGAGGCCCTGGAGGACCACGCGGGGAGCGGCGGGCACGAGATCCGCTGCTGGCTGATCGGGCAGGTCGCCGTCGGCCTGCCGCTGGTGTGGACGAGTTACGAGCCCGTGCCGGAGTGGATCACCGGCATGGGCATCGGAACCACGTTCCCCGTCTGACGGCTATTTGGTCAGGTCCAGGGCGATGTCGGTGAGCATGTCCTCCTGGCCGCCCACCAGGCGCCGGCGTCCGGCCTCCAGCAGGAGGGTGCGGACGTCGGCGCCGGTGCGTTGGGCGGCTGTGTCGGCGTGCCGGAGGAACGAGCCGTAGACGCCCGCGTAGCCGAGGGTGAGGCTTTCGCGGTCGACGCGCACGGGCCTGTCCATGATCGGCCGCACGAGGTCGTCGGCGGCGTCCTGGAGCTGGAACAGGTCGGCGTTGTGCTGCCACTGCTGGAGGTTCGCGACGGCGACGAACGGCTCGATGGGGCAGTTGCCCGCGCCCGCGCCGAGTCCGGCCAGTGAGGCGTCGACGCGGGTGGCGCCCTCCTCGACGGCCGCGATGGAGTTCGCTACCGCGAGTGAGAGGTTCTCATGAGCGTGAATGCCTATCTCGGTCGTTTCCTCCAGTACCTCTTGGTAGGCCCGGATGCGGTCGCGGACGTCGTTGGGCAGCAGGCGGCCGCCGGAGTCCGTGACGTAGACGCAGTGCGCGCCGTACGACTCCATGAGCTTCGCCTGCCGTGCGAGTTCTTTCGGTTCGGCGAGGTGACTCATCATCAGGAACCCCGACACGTCCATGCCGAGTTCGCGCGCGCCGGCGATGTGCTGCGCCGAGATGTCGGCCTCGGTGCAATGCGTGGCAATGCGAACGGACTTCACGCCAAGACCGTGCGCGCGCTTCAGGTCGTGCAACGTGCCGATGCCCGGCAGCAGCAGTGTCGTGAGTTTGGCGTTTGTCAACGCTCCCGCGGCGGCCTCGATCCACTCCCAGTCGGTGTGGCTGCCCGGTCCGTAGACGAGCGAGCCGCCGCTGAGGCCGTCGCCGTGCGAGACCTCGACGGCGTCGACGCCGGCGTCGTCCAGCGCCTTCGCGATCTCGGCGACCTTCTTCGGGTCGATGCGGTGCCGCAGGGCGTGCATGCCGTCCCGGAGCGTCACGTCCTGGATGTACAGCTTCATGCCCGCACCGCTTTCTGGGACGCCTTCGCCATGGTCTCGGCGACCTGGAGCGCCGCGCTGGTCATGATGTCCAGGTTGCCCGCGTAGGCGGGCAGGTAGTCGGCCGCGCCCTCGACCTCCAGCAGCACGGTGACCTGGTGCGTCACCGGTTCCTCGGTGAGCGTGCCCGGCTGGTCGACGGGGTCGATCTGCACCGGCTGCTTGAGGCGGTAGCCGGGGACGTAGGCGGCGACCTGGGTGATCATGTACTCGACGGACTCGCGGATCCGGTGCCGTGTCTGCGGATCCGGTGCGTTGACGAGCGCGAACACCGTGTCCCGCATGGTGATCGGCGGGTCGGCCGGGTTGAGCACGATCACGGCCTTGCCCCGCCGCGCGCCACCCACGTCCGCGATGGCCTGCGCGGTCGTCTCGGTGAACTCGTCGATGTTCGCGCGCGTGCCGGGACCGGCGCTGCGCGACGAGATCGACGCGACGATCTCCGCGTACGGCACGGGCGTGACCGAGTTGATGGCGGCGACGATCGGGATCGTGGCCTGGCCGCCGCAGGTGACCATGTTGACGTTCGGCGCGTCGAGGTGCTCGTCGAGGTTGACCGTCGGCACCACCATCGGCCCGATCGCGGCGGGGGTGAGGTCGATGACCTTCTTGCCGTGCGCGGCGAGGATCTCCGCGTGCTTCGCGTGCGCACCGGCGGACGTCGCGTCGAAGACGATCTCGACGTCCTCGAAGCCGGGCATCGCGACGAGGCCGTCGATGCCGTCCGACGTGGTGGCGACGCCGAGCTTGCGGGCCTTGGCGAGGCCGTCGGAATCGGGGTCGATGCCGACCAGCGCCACCACCTCCAGCACGCTGGACCGCCTGAGCACCTTGATGACGAGGTCGGTGCCGATGTTGCCCGACCCGATGATCGCGACCTTCATCAGACGTCCTTCCCGAAGCTCGCCCGGACCGTGCCGAGGCCGGTGATGGTCGCCTCGACCTCGTCGCCCGCCTGGACCGGCACGACCGGACCGAGCGCGCCGCTGAGCACGACCTCGCCCGCCCGCAGCGGGGTGCCGAGCGCCGCCGACGTCGTGGCGAGCCACGCGAGGGCGGTCAGCGGGTCGCCCATGCAGTCGGCGCCGGTACCGGTCGAGCGCTCCTCGCCGTTCAGCTTGAGCACCATCGACACGTCCTTGGTGACGACGTCGCGCAGGTGCTTCTCGTCGCCGCCGAGCACGTACAGCCCGGCCGAGGCGTTGTCGGCGACCGTGTCGGCGAAGGTGATGTTCCAGCCCTCGACGCGGCTGTCCACGACCTCCAGCGACGCGAGCACCGCCCCGACCGCCCGCGCGACCGACTCCTCGTCGAACGGGCCCTCGACGAGGTCGTCGCTCAGCACGAACGCCACCTCGGCCTCGACCCGCGGCTGCAACAGCCGCCCGGTCGGCAGCACGTCGCCGTCCTTGAACGCCATGTCGTCGAGCAGCACGCCGTAGTCCGGCTGGTCGACGCCGAGCTGCTTGCGCACGGCGGGCGAGGTGAGCCCGATCTTGCGCCCGACCCGTCCGGCGCCGTCCGCGACGCGCGCGGCGATGTTGAGCTGCTGCACCTCGTAGGCCTCGGCGTCGCCGACGAGATCCCGGACGGGCGCACACGTGACCTTGTCGCGGCTCGCCTGCGCGAGTCGCTCCGCTGCGGTTCGGACTTCGTTCATGCCGCCCATCGTGGAGTCGAGCCGGGCCTCGTGGACACCGGAAAGTTCCGCTCAGCGGAACCAAGTGGCACGATCAGGTGATGACCGAGGTCCCGAACACCCTGCTCGGCAAGGTGATGACGGTGCTCAACGCCTTCGGAGCAGACGACGACGAACTCGGCTTCGCCGAACTGGGCCGCCGCACCGGCCTGTCCAAGGCGACCCTGCACCGTCTGCTCGGCGACCTCGTCGAGGTCCGCCTCCTCGACCGCGGCACCCGCGGCTACCGCCTGGGCGGCCACCTGTTCCAACTCGGCATCCGCGCCTCGGTCGAACGCCGCCTGGTCGAGGTGTCCACCCCGTACCTCGAGGACCTCTACGAACGCACCCACGAGACCGTCCACCTGGGCATCTCGGAGGGCCACGACGTCCTCTACGTCGCCAAGATCGGCGGTCACCGCCAAACCCCGACCCCGTCCCGCCTGGGCGGCCGGATGCCGCTGCACGCGTCGGCGATCGGCAAGGCCCTGCTCGCCCACTCACCCGCCGCGCTGCGCACCGCCGTGCTCTCGGCTCCGCTGGAACGCCGGACACCGCGCACGATCGCCACGCCCGGGATGCTGCGGCGGCAACTCGCCACCATCCGCGAGACGGGCGTGGCCTACGAGTTCGAGGAGTCGCGGGTAGGGCTCTGCTGCGTGGCGTCGCCGGTGCTCGGGCACGACGGCGAGGTCGTCGCGGCGGTGAGCGTCGCCGGGCCGACGACCCGGTTCGACCCGCGCGCGCACGCGGCGTCGGTGCACGCGGCGGCGACGGGCATCGCGCTCACCCTGATCCGCCGCGCGAGCCTGACCGCCGGCCACTGATATCCGATATATCAGTGGCCGTGCGGGTCAGAAGGCTTTGACGTCGAGGTACGCGCCGAACGTCCCGAGCCAGTGGTCGGCCATGTACCCGTGCCCGCCGAACACGTACCCCCACGCGGCCTCGCGATGCGTCGACGACGCCGTCCGGGCCAGGTCCACGTACCGGTGACCGGCAGGGAGGGCGTCCGCGACCGCCTCCCAGTTCCAGGCACGCGACAACGCGAGCCCGGCGAGGTGCGAGCCGTACGGGTCGCCGGGGTCGTCGACCGGGAACGGCTCGCGCAGCACCCGCCACCGTTCCGCGGTCAGGTCCGGCAGGTAGGCGTCGAGCCAGTCGGCGAACGCGTCGGCGGGCAGGGCGCGGCGCATCAGGTCGGCCGTCGTCAGCGCGGGGGAGAGGAAGTCGGCGGCGTCCGGTTCGAAGCCGCCGTACCCGGCCTCGTCGCCGTGCCAGCGCAGCGCGGCCGCGACGCACGCGTCGGCCAGTTCGGTGTCACCGACCGCCTGAGCGGAGTCGAACACCAGGCCCGTCGCGAACGCCGTGTTGCTGTGCGTGCCGGTGCGGATCGGCAGGCGTGCGGCCGAGATCCACTCCAGCCAGCGGTCGCGCAGCACGTCCGCGATCGGCGCGACCGACCACGGCAGGTCCGAGGTGCGCAGTTCGGCGTCGAGCAGCAGCAGCCAGGCCCAGCCGTACGGGCGTTCCCAGTGCCGTCCGGCGGGGGAGGCGAAGAAGGCCGCCTCGACGGCGCAGTTGTCGGCGGTGACGAGTTTGTCGAGGGCGTTGCGCGCCGTGTCCCCTCCCGAGAGAGAGGGACGCAGTCGCAGCAGCCGCACGGCCAGCCACGTCTGGTGCACGCACGAATGCCAGTCGAACGACCCGGCGAACACGGGATGCAGCACCCGCTGCGGCAGGAGGCGGTGATCGCCGTCGATCACGTGCGTCCAGTGCACCGGGTGGTCGCGTTGGATGTTGTCGATCGCGATGCCCAGCAGCCGGGTCGCGGTGCTGTCATCCAATCGGGTGGCGTCCATGGCCCACATCATGCAGTGCGACATCTCAATAGGGCAGAGGCCGATCGTTGACAGGTAACAGACTTCGCCCGGCCGCCCGGTGGGCCACGTCGCGTGGAAACCTCGTGCTGGGCAGCTGACAGGCCCGACAGGGTCTCTCAGTGTGGGACAACTAGGATGAGCAGCGTGAACTGGACCGTGGACGTGCCCATCGACACGCTTCCCGAGCTTCCGCCGCTGCCTCCCGAGATGCGCAAGCGCCTGGACGACGCCCTGTCGCGCCCGGCTGCCCAGCAGCCCGAGTGGCCCGACGCCGAACAGGTGCGTCGCGTGCGGACCGTGCTCGAGAGCGTGCCGCCGATCACCGTGCCCGCCGAGATCGACCGGCTGCACACGCAACTGGCGCAGGTCGCGAACGGTGAGGCATTTCTCCTGCAGGGCGGTGACTGCGCGGAGACGTTCGCTGACAACACCGAGCCGCACATCCGCGCGAACATCCGGACCCTGCTGCAGATGGCCGTGGTGCTGACCTACGGCGCGAGCCTTCCCGTGGTGAAGGTCGGCCGCATCGCCGGCCAGTACGCCAAGCCGCGTTCGTCCGGCATCGACGCCCTCGGCCTGCCGTCCTACCGCGGCGACATCATCAACTCCCTGGTCGCGACCCCCGAGGCGCGCATCGCCGACCCCGGTCGCATGATCCGCGCGTACGCGAACGCGGGCGCGGCCATGAACCTCCTCCGTGCGCTCACCGGCGCGGGTCTCGCCGACCTGCACCGCGTGCACGACTGGAACCGCGACTTCGTGCGCACCTCGCCCGCGGGTGAGCGCTACGAGGCGCTGGCCGGCGAGATCGACCGCGGCCTCAAGTTCATGTCCGCGTGCGGCGTGAACGACCAGTCGCTGCACGGCACCGAGATCTTCGCCTCGCACGAGGCGTTGCTCCTCGACTACGAGCGCGCGCTGCTGCGCCTCGACACGACGGGCGACGAGCCGCGGCTCTACGACCTGTCGTCGCACTTCGTGTGGATCGGCGAGCGCACCCGTCAGCTCGACGGCGCGCACATCGCGTTCGCGGAGATGCTGTCGAACCCGATCGGTCTCAAGATCGGCCCGACGACGTCGCCGGAACTCGCCGTCGAGTACGTCGAGCGCCTCGACCCGCACAACCGGCCGGGCCGCCTGACGCTCATCTCGCGCATGGGCAACCAGAAGGTGCGCGACGTGCTGCCCGCCATCATCGAGAAGGTCGAGGCCAGCGGCCACAAGGTCATCTGGCAGTGCGACCCGATGCACGGCAACACGCACGAGTCGTCGACCGGCTACAAGACCCGGCACTTCGACCGCATCGTCGACGAGGTCCAGGGCTTCTTCGAGGTGCACCGCCGCCTCGGCACGCACCCCGGCGGCATCCACATCGAGCTCACGGGTGAGGACGTCACCGAGTGCCTCGGCGGCGCCCAGGAGATCTCGGACGACGACCTCGCCGGCCGCTACGAGACGGCGTGCGACCCGCGCCTGAACACGCAGCAGTCGCTGGAGCTCGCGTTCCTCGTGGCCGAGATGCTGCGCTCGTAACTCCTGAAGACCAGCTGAAGAACGAAGGGCCCCGCGTCGAGAACGCGGGGCCCTTCGCTTTGTGCCCTAGAGACCGACGATCGTGATCTCGGTACCGCGTCGCACCCGCTGACCCGGCGGGATCGACTGGTTCACCACGGTCGCGTTGTTGTTCTTGTTGAACTCGACCTTCACCTTCAGACCGGCCCGTTCGAGCTCCTCCTTGGCCTCCCGCACCTTCTTGCGGGCGACGTCGGGCACCTCGACCTCGCGGTTGTTCTCGAAGAACACCGTGACGCGCTTGCTCTGCGTCGGGTCGAGCACGGTGCCCGCGGGCGGGTCCGTGCGGGCCACGCGCGACCCACCGTTCTCGGCGGCGTCCTCGCCACCCGCCTCGACGACCTCGATGCCCGCGCGCTGCAGTTCGGCGAACGCCTCGTCCTTCGTCTTGCCGACGACGTTCGGCACCGGCAGGCGCGGCGGCGGGCCCTTGCTCAGGATCAGGGTGACCGGCGAGTCGATGTCGAGGGTCGTGCCCGGCCGCGGGTCGACGCCCACGACCTTGCCGATCGGCACGGTGTCGTGGAACGCGTCCTTCGCCGCGTCCTTGGCCGTCTTCAGACCTGCCGCCGTGATCTCCTTGGTCGCCGCGTCCACCTCGGCGCCGGTCTGGATGAACGGCACCACGGGCTTGCCGCGCGAGACGACGATCTTCACCGCCTCGTTCTTGCGCAGCTCCGCGCCGGGGGCGGGATCCGAGCTGATGACGGTGCCGTTGGGCACGTCGTTGGACGCCACCTTCTCGACCAGGCCGGTCAGGTCGGCCTTCTGGAGCAGCAGCATCGCGTTCTGCTCGGACTGGCCGGTCACCGTCGGCATCTCGGTGTACCGGTTCGCGTTCACGTAGTAGGCGAACGAGCCGATGGCGATCAGCAGCACCGCGGCCACGGAGCCCCAGATGATGTAGAGCTTCTTGCGCCGTTGGCGCTGCTCCTCGGCCAGTTCGGCCTTCGTCTTCTTCTTCGCCGGGGTGCGCCTGCGCGGCGGGTCCTGCCGCTGCATCGCGCGCGTCGCCGAGATGCCGGGCGGGGGCGTCGGCGGACCGGTGTTGATGGTCGTCATCGCCGCCGCGTTGGAGTTCGCCGGGCTGATCGGGGGCTTCGGCACCACCGGCCTGGTCAGCTCGGCCGCCGACGGAGGCGTCGCGCCCACCGCGACCGGGACCGGCCGCATGATGACCGTCCTGTCGTTCTCCGGCAGCGAACCGGGCACGGGCACCGGCTGCGGCGTGAGGCCCAGCTCCGTGCCCACGCGCTCCAGTTCGGCCAGGAACGCGTCGGCGTTCGCGGGCCGCAGCACCGGGTTGCGCCGCGTCGACTTGCGCACCAGCGTGTCGAGCGCCAGTGGGATGTCCGGAACCGACGGGACGTCCGAGTTCACGTGCTGGTAGGCCACCGAGAGGGGCGTCTCGCCCCGGTACGGCGCCTGACCCGCCAGCATCTCGTAGAGCACGATGCCGGCCGAGTACACGTCACTGCGCGCGTCCGCGGCGCCCGTTTCCACCTGTTCGGGTGAAAGATAGGCAACGGTGCCGAGGATCTCACTGTCACTCGTGACGCCGTTGACGCCGATCGAGCGCGCCAGCCCGAAGTCCGCCACCTTGACCTGGCCACCCGGTCCGATCAGCACGTTCTCCGGCTTCACGTCCCGATGCACGAGCCCCGCGCGGTGTGCCGCGCCCAACGCCGACAACACCGGCCCGAGGACGCTCAACGCGACCGCGGGAGCGAGCTTGCCGCGCTGGTTGAGCAGGTCACGGAGGTTG
Source organism: Lentzea sp. JNUCC 0626 (assembly GCF_043632865.1). Classification (NCBI taxonomy): domain Bacteria; kingdom Bacillati; phylum Actinomycetota; class Actinomycetes; order Pseudonocardiales; family Pseudonocardiaceae; genus Lentzea; species Lentzea sp. JNUCC 0626. The sequence goes on along the minus strand of NZ_CP171635.1, from coordinate 5,114,804 downwards.
CCGCCGTCGATCAGCTCCATCACCAGGTACACCTGGTCACCGTCGACGCCCTGGTCGTGCACGGACACCACGGCCGGGTGATGCAACTGGGCCGCGGCCCGGGCCTCGCGCTCGAAGCGCGCCACGAACGCGGGGTCGGCGGTCAGGTGAGGATCCATCACCTTGATGGCGACATCGCGATCGAGGCGGGTGTCACGACCTCGATAGACGGTGGACATGCCACCCCGTGCGAGCACGGAGTCCACCCGGTAGCGCTGCTCCAGCAGTCCACCCATCACGTTCGAAACCGACCTCTCCACAGTGCGAGATGGTAAAGCTCAGGATGACCCGGTTGGCGGAAGGGCGTTCCCAGTTCGGTTATGGCATTGTGACCCCCGTGAGTGCGATTCCTGCCGCTGCGGATGTACTGGCTGCCGACCTGGAGGTTCTCGACCTCCCCGAGGTGGCCGACCGAATGGGGCTTCCGGTCACCCGGGTCCACCAAATGCTGCGCGACGGGCAACTGCTCGCCGAGCGGCGGTCCGGCGTTCTCGTCATCCCGGCGGCGTTCCTCGCCGCCGGAGGAGCCGTGGTCAAGGGTCTGCCCGGCACCATCACGGTGCTGCGCGACCAGAACTTCTCCACGGCCGAGATTCTGCGCTGGCTCTTCACGGAGGACGAAAGCCTCCCTGGCACTCCGATCGAAGCATTGCGCGGTGACCGTGGGCGCGAGGTAAAGCGCCGCGCGCAGTCCATGGGCTTCTAGGACACCTGCCACGGCGGTTCCGGGCGTCTCCGCAGACGAGAGACGCCCAGGGCCGCCGTGCGCGTACCCAGGGGTGCCTACGGCTAAAGCAGGCCTCACCGCTGTGCCGCACGGGCGAGGGTCACACGGGCGACGAGGGCTCGGCTCGCACCGGGCACTGCTACGGCCAGCCGCCGCCACTGCGGTACGGCCACGCGCCGCCACAGCACCTCGCAGCCGACGAGCGCGAGGATGTCGCGGTACAGGGTGTACGCGGTCCGGACGCACGGCCGCGACGACGCCGTCAGCATCCCGATGCCCGGCTCCGCCGACTGATATATCGCATATGAGTGCGCGACGAGGTCGTCGAGCGCCGCGCGCACCCGGTCGTCCGGACGACGACTTCGTCGAACCCACTGCAGCAGGTCGCGGTCGACGCCGTGCGCGGCGAGGACGTCCTGCGGCAGGTAGACGCGGCCGCGGTCGAGGTCCTCGCCGACGTCGCGCAGGAAGTTCGTCAGCTGGAACGCCACCCCGAGCCGCGCCGCGTACGGGGCGGCCTCCTCGCGCGGCACGACGGTGCCGAGCACGGGCAGCATCTGCAGGCCGATGACCTCCGCCGAGCCGTGCACGTAGACGCCGAGGGCGTCGAGGTCGGCGTACTCCGTCACGTCGAGGTCCATTCGCATCGACGCGAGGAAGTCGGTGAACAGCGACCTGTCGATGTCGTAGCGGCGCATCGTGTCGGCGAGCGCGTTCAGGACCGGGTTGGACGGAGGCTTGTCGAGGAGCCGCTCCAGCCGGTCGAGTTCGCCCGCGCGGTCCTCGACCCCGGCGGCGTCGACGATCTCGTCGGCCCAGCGCGCGAATGCGTACAGCGCGTGCACGGCGGGCCGTTGCTCAGGCCGCAGCAGCGTGGTGGCCAGGAAGAACGTCTTGCCGTACCGCGCGTTGACCCGGCGGCACGCGGTGTAGTCCGATGCCAGGCTTGTTGTCCCGGCGCTCATTCGTAGCGGGAGGACAGGCCGAACGGGTCCGGCTTCACCAGCGACCGCGCCGCGAGTCCTGACACCAGCAGGGCGAAGAACAGGTAGCCCCACGAGTACAGGGCCGTGTCGCCGTTCGGGAACGTCACCAGCATCAGGAACAGCGACGCCACCACCACGGTGACCAGCGCGCCCGTCGTCCAGGCGAACCCGGCGGCCAGCGCCAGCGGCCAGCTGAAGTACCAGGGCAGCGTCGCCGGCGACAGCAGCGCCACGGCCAGCATCGTCAGCGCGCCCCGCCGGATCGCGTCGCGCACCTCGCCGTCCCGCGACGCCCACCACTGCGTGTAGGCGATCCAGACCAGCACCACGGACCCGATGCCGCGCGCGACGCCGAGGAAGATGCCGCCGTCGACGTAGACGAACCAGTTCACGATCATGCGCACGAAGTCGCCGACCGCGCTCGGCAGCGACAACCAGTTGATGATCATCGACGAGCTGCGCAGCGCCGGGATCCAGCCGAGGCTCACCCCGGCGATCACCGTGCACACCGCGAACGTTCCGAGGAACGCGACGAGGCCGGGTACCAGCGCCTTGCGGAACTGGGTCTTCTTGTCGCCGTCGAGCCGCGCCGCCCAGATCCAGACGAGGAACGGCACGATCACGACCGCCGTCGCCTTCACCGAGAACGCGAGCGCGAGCAGCACGAACCCGAGCACGTGCCTGCGGTCGAGCACCAGCAGCACACCGGCCGCCATCAGCCCGATCATCAGCAGGTCGTTGTGCGCGCCGCCGATCAGGTGGATCAGCACCAGCGGGTTCGCCGCGACCAGCCACAGCGCGATCGCCGACTTGCCGCCCAGGTGCCTGCTCAGGCCCGGCAGCGCCCAGCACAGCAGCACCAGGCCGCCCGCGAGCGAGAACCGCATGGCGACGACGCCGAGGATGACGCTCGCGTCCGTGATCCACACGATCGCCTTGGCGACCAGGATGAACAACGGCCCGTACGGCGCCGGCGTGTGTTGCCACACCCAGCTGACGTTCTCGGAGAGCGTGCTCTGCAGGACCGCGGGCCCGACCGTGTACGGGTCGTACCCGCTCAGCGCCAGTTGTCCCTGCGCGAGGTAGCTGTAGATGTCCTTGCTGAACAGCGGCGGCGCGAACAGCAGCGGCAACGTCCACACCGTCACCGCGACCAGCACCGCGAAGTCGCCGATCTCACCCCACCGCACGAGGCGGCCGAGCCGGATCCACGCCCAGATGACGAGGCCGAGGCCGAGGTACAGGACCATGCTCGCGAGATCGCGGCCGTGGCCGTAGCGCAGCCAGCTCAGGCCCACCTGGGCGAGCAGCGGGTCGCGCTCCAGGATCGCGCCGGCACCCATGCCCCCGAGCGCGATCAGCGCCACGCCCAGCAGGCCCAGCATGGTCGTGCGGATGGGGATGGCGTACGTGTTCGTGCGCACGACTGGATCAAGCTCCTGTGGAGACGCCTCGGAGCTCGTGCGGGGGAGGGACGGGGTTGCTGCCATCGCCCGAACATCGTTGCACAACGCGCGGAAGCGTCAGCAGGCAACAGCCCACACGGTCACGAGCAGTTAACCAACTCTCAGGAAAGAACGCTCAAGATCGACTTCAGAAGGTCCGCTTCGTCGAGCTGATCGCGAGGTCCGCGAGCTTGGTCGCGGCCGGTTCGGCGACGGGGGCGTCGTCGAGGGCGGCCAGCGCGCTCTTCGTCAGCTCCTCGATGCGCTCCTCGACGGCGTCGACGGCGCCGACGTCGACGAGCGCGCGGCGGACCTCCTCGACGATCTCGAGGTCGAGGTCGGGCTTGCCCAAGGCGATATCCAATATATCGGCGCCGAACTGCATGCCCAGCGCCACGAGCAGCGTGCGCTTGCCCTCGGCGAGGTCGTCGCCCGCGGGCTTGCCGGTGACCTCGGGGTCGCCGAACACGCCGAGCAGGTCGTCACGCAGCTGGAACGCGACGCCGATGTCGGCGCCGAACGCCCGCAGGCCGTCGATCAGCTCCGGCGAGCCGCCCGCCATCGCCGCGCCCATGTGCAACGGCCGTTCGACGGTGTACGCGGCCGTCTTGAGCCGGTCGATGCGCACCGCGGCGTCCGGGGACGAGTCGCCCCGCGCCTGCGTCAGCACGTCGAGGTACTGGCCCGCGAGCATCTCCGTGCGCATGTCCCGCCACGGCTCGCTCATCCGCCGCAGCACCTCGGCGGGCAGCCCGGCGGCGAACAGCATGTCGTCCGCCCACGCCAGCGCGACGTCCCCGATCAGCACGGCCGCGGACATGCCGAAGCGTTCCGACGACCCGAGCCAGCCCTGCTCGCGGTGCCGCGCGCCGAACGCGATGTGCACGGTCGGCTTGCCCCGGCGCACCGACGAGGCGTCCATCAGGTCGTCGTGGATCAGCGCGCACGCCTGGATCAGCTCGAGCGAGCTGACCGCCGTGAGCACCTCGTCGGCGAGTTCGCCGTCGGGGTCGCCCCCGGCCGCGCGCCAGCCCCACCACGCGTAGGTCGGACGGATGCGCTTGCCCCCGCCCAGCACGAAGTCGGAGAGCGCGTCGACGGCGCTCGCGAAGCTCGGGTCCATCGCCTCGCCGGACGCTCGCCGGGAGGCCAGATACGTGGTCAGTGCTGCTTCGACACGTGCGGGCAGGGCCCTGTCCTTATCGGTCATGCCGATGGGGTGGTGGGACACACGTCCATGGTCCGCTGTGTCCCGGGACACGCGCATGTCGGGTCCGGCGTACCACATGGTGAGCTGGTGTCTCACCTACCGGAAGACCCACTAAGGTTGCCCTATGACGTCGGTGGTGGACAGGCTCCAGGGGGAGTTCCCCAAGTTCTCGGTGGAGTTCCTCCCGCCACGGGACGCGGAGGACGAGAAGGTCCTCTGGAAGGCCGTCCGCGAGCTCGAGGGCCTCGACCCGGCGTTCGTGTCGATCACCTACGGCGCCGGCGGGTCCCGCCGCGACCGCACGATCCGCGCCACCGGCCGCATCGCGCAGGAGACGACGCTGCTGCCCGTCGCGCACCTCTGCGCCGTCGACCACTCGGTGGCCGAGCTGCGCAACGTCATCGGTTGGTACGCGGCGATCGGCGTGCGCAACGTCCTCGCGCTGCGCGGCGACCCTCCCGGCGACCCGATGGGCGAGTGGGTCGCGCACCCGGAAGGCCTCAACTACGCCGACGAGCTCGTCTCGCTCGTGCGCGAGCTGGGCGACTTCTGCGTGGGCGTGGCGGCGTTCCCGTACGGGCACCCGCGTTCGAACGACCTCGACACCGACCTGAAGTACCTGCTGCGCAAGCTCAACGCGGGCGCGGACTACGCAGTGGCCCAGCTGTTCCACGCGCCGGAGCCGTTCCTGCGGCTGCGCGACCGCGTCGCGGACGCGGGCAGCACCGCCGCGATCCTGCCGGGCATCATGCCGATGCTGTCGCCGCGCGGGCTGTCCAAGATCGTGGAGCTGTCCGGGGCCGACCTGCCGCTCGACGTCGCGCGCCGACTGGAGCCGTACCTCGACGACGTCGCGGGGTTCCGGGCGACCGGCATCGACATCGCGACCGAGATGTGCCAGCGGCTGCTCGACGAGGGCGTGCCGGCGCTGCACTTCTACACGATGAACAGGTCGAAGGCGACGAAGGAAGTGCTGGGACGCCTGGGCCTGGTGGCGCGCGCCTAGATCGTCGCCCTAGATGGTGACGTTGCGTTTGTGCGCGATGAGGGCGAGCACGACGACGATCAGCGCCGCGCCACCGGTGAGCCCGGCGACCAGCAGCGCCCAGCCGAAGAACGACTGGGAGTTCTCGCCCGCGTACTGCACGGTCGCCTGGAGCATCGAGGCCTGACCGGGCTTCGGAGACCACGCGATCGTGTTGTTCTCCTCCTCGCGGCCGTTGGTGTTCACGATCTTGCCGGGGAAGCTGACCTTGATCTGGATGTCCGCGCGTTCGACCGGGACCTGCGTCAGGTCGACCGACCCCGACAGCGTGACAAGATCACCCGACCGGCGGAAGTTGAGGCTGTAGCGGCTGTTCGACGAGCTGGTGGTCATCGACAGCGTGCGCATCTCGTCGAACGACAGCCCGTTGAAGAACAGCTGCGTACCGGCGTAGGACTCCACCCGGTACGGCTTGGTGGTCACCCGGCTCGCGAGCTCCGGTGGCACCTTGAGCTGCGGGCCGGGATCGTTGTCCTGCGTCGGAGGGGTGGCCGCGACGATCTCGCCGGAGATGCGGTCGTCGTCCGACACGGCCATGGCGGCGTACACGCGCACGCAGCCACTCAACGAAAACAGGGTGAGCAGCAAGAAGACCGGCAGCAGCAGTGCCCGGGAACGACGCACGGCGGACATCCTGCCAGGGTGGTCCAAACGACGCAGGTCCCCTCCAAAGGTCGTGAGCTTGACTAACTACCTTTTGGTGCCGAGAGGCGCGAGGTAGCGTCTCGAAACATGGCATCCGTGCACGACATCAGCAACAAATTCGTCCGCGACTTCGTGGCGCTCGACCCCATCACGGCCACGAGCCTGGGCTTCGCTGGCTCCGACGACCAGCTGACGGACCTCTCCCCGGACGGGCACGCCGCGCGCGACGACCTCGCCGCCCGCGCGCTCGCCGACATCACCGCCGCCCAGCCCGCGGATGCCTCCGAGGAGGCGGCCCGCGCCGTCTTCCTGGAACGGATCGGCCTGGAGCACGAGCTGTACGAGGCGGGGGAGACCGAGTCCTCGCTGAACGTCATCGCGAGCCCGATCCAGTCCGTGCGCGACATCTTCGACCAGATGCCCACCGACACCCCCGAGCAGTGGGCCACGATCGGCCGCCGCCTCGCCGCCGTGCCCGCCGCACTGGACGGTCTGCGCGCCTCTCTCTCGCACGCCGCTTCCCGCGGCAACGTCTCCGCGTTGCGTCAGGTCACCCAGGTCGCCAAGCAGTGCGACACGTTCGCCTCCACCTTCTTCCTCCCGTTCGCCGCGTCCGCGAACGTCGACGGCACCGTCCGCACCTCTCTCGACGCGGGCGCACAGGCCGCAGCCGCCGCCTACTCCGAGTTCGCGTCGTTCCTGCGCACGACGCTGGCGCCGCAGGCACCCACCAAGGACGCCGTCGGCGAGGAGCGCTACCGCCTCGGCTCGCGGTACTTCACCGGCTCGCGCCTCGACCTCGCCGAGGCCTACGCGTGGGGCTGGGAGGAGTTCCTCGGCATCGAGGCCGAGATGAAGCAGATCGCGGCGCGGCTCAAGCCGGGCGCCTCCCTCAAGGAGACCGCCGAGTACCTCGACGAGCACCCGCGCTACCAGGTGCACGGCCAGGACGGCCTGCGCAACTGGATGCAGGAGCTGTCCGACAAGGCCCTGCTCGACCTGCGCGACGTGCACTTCGACCTGCCCGACGCGCTGATGAACCTCGAGTGCAAGATCGCCCCGCCCGGCGGTGCCGTGGGCGCCTACTACACGCCGCCGACCGCGGACTTCTCCCGTCCCGGCCGCATGTGGTGGTCGATCGCCGAGGGCAAGTCGGTGTTCCCGACGTGGCGCGAGACCTCGACGGTCTACCACGAGGGCGTGCCGGGCCATCACCTCCAGTGCGCGACGGCGGTGTACCAGTCCGAGACCCTGAACGACTTCCAGCGCCTCATGTGCTGGGTGTCGGGCCACGGCGAGGGCTGGGCCCTCTACGCCGAACGCCTCATGCGCGAACTCGGCTACCTCGGTGACGACGGCGACCTGCTCGGTATGCTCGACGCGCACCTGTTCCGCGCGGCCCGCGTCATCATCGACATCGGCATGCACCTGGAACTCGAGATCCCGGCGGGCACCGGCTTCCACCCCGGCGAGCGCTGGACGCCCGAACTCGGCCTGGAGTTCATGCTGACCCGCACCCTCTCCGAGGCGGCGCACGTCCACGACGAGATCGACCGCTACCTCGGCTGGCCCGGCCAGGCGCCGTCGTACAAGATCGGCGAACGCCTGTGGCTCGCCGCCCGCGAGGACGCGCGGACCCGCAAGGGCGCCGACTTCGACCTCAAGGTGTTCCACAAGGAGGCCCTGGAGATGGGCGCGATGGGCCTCGACACGTTGCGCGAACGGCTGGCGGCTCTCTGAGCCGTTGCCTGTCGCCGTGGTGCGGGGAGCGTTCGCTCTCCGCACCGGGTGAGGAACTCCGATGGACCTGTCTGAGCTGTGCTTCCACCTGCGGCACCGGCGCTTGATGTACCTGCCCGACACCCGGTACGCGAGTGCCGTCGCGTTCGTCGACGGCTTCGACCAGGCGCACGACGGGGTGCCGCTGGCGGGGTTCCAGGAGTACGTGGCGGCACGGGTGGGCATGACCGGGTCGCCGCTCGTCTGGTCCTGCCTGCTCGCGTCCGAACTGGTGCCCGCCGTCGCCGTCGCCGTCGTCGCGAGCGGCGGCCAGCTGATATCCGATATATCGGAGATCAGGGCGCGGTGATCTGAGCCGGATCGGCGTAGCGGACGCGCACCCGGTTCGTGATCGGCTCGGGGTCGTCGGTCCGCACGAACTCGAGCCACGGCCCCGGCTCCGGCCGCACCGACGCGAAGCCGTCGCCGCTGCGCGCCACGGGATGTCCGGTCGCCTCGGCCGACGCCAGCGGGTCGGGGGAGTCGACGACGACGGCCGCGACCACGCCGGGGTACTCGGGGCGGGGTTCGAGGACGCAGAACTCGTTGCCCTGCGGATCGCGCAGCACCACCCACGGCACGCCAGACTGACCGACGTCGGCGTGTTCGGCGCCGAGCTTCAGCGCCCGCGCGACGATGTCCGCCTGGTGTTCGGGCGACGTCGAGGCCAGATCGATGTGCACCCGGTTCTTCTCGATCTTCGGGGCGTCGCTCCACACGAACGTCAGCTCGATCTCGTCGCCGGCGAACTCGGACCAGAACGCGGCCAGCGCGGAGGGATCCGCCGACTCGAACGTGATTTCCACGCGTGCGAGGGTACTGTCTCGCGCGTGGCGAAGCTGGTGCTCGGACCTCTCCTCAGGCATGTCGACGCAACGTCCGCGACGGTGTGGGTCGAGGCCGACACCTCGTGCGAGGTGGACGTCAACGGCCGCACCGCGCGCACGTTCCAGGCGGGTGCTCAGCACTTCGCCCTGGTACGACTGGAAGAACTGGGGCCGCGCACCGAGTACGAGGTCAGACTCGACGGCGACCTCGTCTGGCCGGAACCCGGCAGCGACTTCCCGAAACCGGTCATCCGCACCACCGAGGTCCGCCGGATCGCCTTCGGGTCGTGCCGCGCCGCGCCCACCCAGCCGCTCGGGCCCGACGCGCTGGACGCGTTCGCGCAACGGCTGATGAAGACGCCGGAGCAGGAGTGGCCGCAGGCCATGATCCTGCTGGGCGACCAGGTCTACGCCGACGAGCCCACCGAGGAAACCAAGCAGTGGCTGAAGAAGCGCCGCGACGGCACCGAGGAACCCGACGGCGAGGTCGTCCACTTCGGTGAGTACGCCCGGCTCTACCACGAGACCTGGGGCGACCCGGAGATCCGCTGGCTGCTGTCCGTCGTGCCCACCGCGATGATCTTCGACGACCACGACGTGCGCGACGACTGGAACACCTCGGAGACGTGGCGCAAGCAGATGGCCGACAAGCCGTGGTGGAAGGACAGGGTCCGCGGCGCCATCGTCTCGTACTGGGTCTACCAGCACCTGGGCAACCTCAGTCCGGCCGAGCTGGCGAAGGATCCCTTGTACGCCAAGGTGAAGGCCCAGGACACGGACGTGCTGCCGTTGCTGGAGGAGTTCGCCGAGGCCGCCGACAAGGAGGTCGACGGCCACAAGTCGACGTGGTGGAGCTTCCGCCGCGACTTCGGCAGGGCCCGGCTGCTCATGGTCGACACGCGCTGCGGCCGCATCCTCGACGAGGGCGCGCGGCAGATGGTCAGCGACGACGAGTTCGCCTGGATCGAACGCAACACCGAGCACGACGACGAGTACGACCACCTGCTGATCGGCTCTTCGCTGCCGTGGCTGATGCCGCACGCGCTCAGCCACCTCCAGTCCATCAACGAGATCGGCGCGCAGAAGCCCGGCTGGCAGGGCTGGGCCGCCGAGAAGATCCGGCAGGCCGTCGACCTGGAGCACTGGCCCGCGTTCCGCGCGTCGTTCGACCGGCTCTCCCGCATGATCGAGAAGGCGGGCAACAACGGCGCCGCGACGGTGTGCGTGCTGTCTGGCGACGTCCACCACAGCTACGTCGCCGAAGCCGAGTTCGCCAGTCCCACCAAGGCCGTCGTCGCGCAGCTCGTCTGCTCGCCGATCCACAACGAGGCGCCGAAGTTCCTGCGGCCGGGGTTCCGGCTGTCGTGGTCCCGCCCGGCCTCGAAGGTGTTCCGGCGGCTCGCGACGTTCGTGGGCGTGCCTGAGGACCTGGTGCACTGGCGCAAGACCAACGGCCCGCACTTCGGGAACTCCGTGGCACTGCTGGACTTCGACGGCCGCCGCGCCCGTTACCGCCTCATCTCGGCAACGGGCGGGGAGACCGCCTCGGTGTCACTTGGTCGCGAGCCGCAGTAGCGCCCACAGCTGCGCGATCGCGTCGTGGTCGCCGATCGTCTCGACCATCCGGTCGGGCAACCGCCCCCACAGCCAGCGGTACATCGTCATCGGACTCGCCGACACCTGCGCGTCGGCGAGGTGCGCGTCCTCCGGATCGATGACGCGCCACGCCGACGCGCCCTGCGGACCGCACCGGGTGAGCCACAGGTCGTTCTCGACCTCGATCGCGACGAGGCTGTCCCGCGACCCCAGCACCCCGAGCACGTCCAGCTTGTAGCCCAGCCACAACGTGAGCACCTCGTCGACGCCGTCGACCGCCACTTCGTCGGTGACGGCGCCGACCTCCATGCCTGCGGCGCCCTGCACGTCCATGCGGTGCAAGGTCGTCTCGTGTGCGAGCCGTCGCCGCCAGAACCCGTAGTTCTGCTGCTGCGGCCACCACGTCGCGCACGGGTCGTCCTCGTCGTGCGCTTCGAGCCGTGCGATCACGGCCTGGGCGCCCGTGCGCATGAACTCCAGCGGATCGGCGCCGGGTTCCGGGTGGTCCTGCCACTCGCCGGCTTTGGGCTCGCGGCCGAGGTCCATCCACGCCAGCGCGCCGCGACAACCGCCGCCGACGTGCCGCACGGTCTCCCCGAGGTTCAGTCCGGGGCAGGCCGGCACGCCCTTGTGCGGCGGCTGGCCGATCGCGGACACGGCCAGCAACTCCGCCTCGCGGCGCAGCACTTCCAGATGGTTCACCTTCTCGCCTCGCTCATCACGCGGTCGACGAGCGTCACGAACTGAGCGGTCTGGCGCACCAGGTCGTCGGCCGTGCGGGCGTCGACGTGCCGGGTGATGCCCGCGAGCACGGCCGCCCGCGTGGACGACCACGACGCGAAGAACGCCGCCCACTCACCGAGTTCCGGCGCGATCGCGGTGAGCAGCACCCACGCGCTGGTCGGCCGGGAACGTCCGCGATGAGGCCGTCCGCGCAGCGCGAGCACCGCCGCAGCGGCCCGCAACGCGGCGAGGTAGGCGGTCGCGAACCGTTCGGAGGGCTCGGGCGTGCGTTCGGCCTCGGCGAGCGAGTCGTGGGCCTGCCGCAGCAACGCCAGCGCGGACGCGGGCGGCGACGACAGGGGTAACGGGTCAGGCCTCGGTATGGGCAACGGAATCGGGACGGCGACTGGGAAGGCTGCCGGATTCGAAAGTTCGGCTGACATCTCGGCCTCCTCGTGGCGTCGGCGAACGACGTCACCGCCGAGGGGAAGCCGGCGGCTCTCGGAGGTGGGGTGCTTCCCCCACCCCACCTCCGAGGCATGGTGAGACTCGAACACATGTTCGAGTCCCCCTCAGCGTAGCTCCCGGCCGATGGATTCCTCAACCCGCCCCACCACGTGGGCGTGAGTCGTGGTCTGATGGAGACGTGAGTGCGCTCGAACACCCCGGAATCCGCAGGGTCGCGGAAGCCCTGCCGCCCGCCACCGCCGAACGCATCGTCGTGCTGCCGGACGCCGTGCGGACAGCGGCGGCCGCGGCGCAGGCGGTGGGCGTGGAGGCGGGCGCGATCGCGAACAGCCTGGTCTTCGCCGCCGTGCGCGACGGCGAGGCCGCTCCGCTGCTCGTGCTGACGTCGGGCGCGCACCGCGCGGACACGTCGCTGATCGCCGCGCTCGTGGGCGCGGACGCCGTCAAGCGCGCCGACCCAGAGTTCGTCCGCGAGCACACCGGCCAGGTGATCGGCGGCGTCTCGCCGATCGGGCACCCGGCGCCGATCGAGACCCTGGTCGACGAGTCCCTCTCCGGCTACACCGAGATCTGGGCCGCCGCGGGGCATCCGCACGCCGTCTACCCCACGACGTTCGCGGACCTCGTGGAACTGACCGGTGGCCGCGTCGCCGTGGTGGCGGTGTCGGAATGACGGCCTCACCGCGCCTGGAGCGCATCGTCGAGTTCACCGCTCAGGAGCTGAACGTGCGGCTGGGCGAGGCCCTCGCCCTGTACGTGACGGCCATGAACTACCCGCCCGGCACCGTCGAGCAGCGCGCCCCGATGTGGCTCGCGCACATGATGCGCGAGGACTGGCGCTGCGTCGTCGCGCTGGGGGAGCAGGACGAACTCGTCGGCATCGGCTACGGCTACCGGGGCGCGTCCGGCCAGTGGTGGCACGAGCAGGTGCGGCGCGGTCTGATGCAGGTCTCGCCGCCCACCGTCGTCGAGGACTGGCTCACCGACTACTTCGAGCTCACCGAACTGCACGTGCTGCCGCGCGCCCAGGGCCGCGGCCTCGGCGAGGACCTGCTGCGCCGCCTCATGGAGGGCGTGCCGTCCTCCCGCGTGCTGCTCTCCACGCCCGAAGGTCCGAGCAAGGCGTGGAAGCTCTACCGCCGCGTCGGCTTCGTCGACGTCCTGCGCCACTACCAGTTCACCGGCGACCCGCGTCCGTTCGCGGTCCTCGGCCGCACGCTCCCGGTCGTCTAGCTCGTCCTGCTCTCCAGCCCCGAGTCGTTCCGGCTCGGGGCTTTTGTTGCGATCACGTGCGTTCGGCCCTACCCTCACCAATATGCAATATATTGGATATGGGTCACTGAAGGAGCGGGCGGCGGCCGAGATCCGGACGGCCATCGTGCGCGGCGACCTCGAACCGGGCACGCCGATCAAGGACGTCGAACTCGCCGAGAAGCTCGGCCTGTCCCGCACCCCGGTGCGCGAGGCGCTCGCCACGCTGACCGACGAGGGCCTGGTCGAGACCAAGCCGCACGCCTACACGAGGGTCACCGCGCTGGACGCGGAACCCGTGCGCGACGCCCTCGTCGTCGTCCAGTCCATGCACTCTCTCGCCATCGGCATCGCGGTGCCGAAGATGACGGCCGACGACATCGCCGCGATGCGCGCCGCGAACAAGGCCTTCAAGGCCGCGCTCGACGCCGACGACGCCACCGCCGCCCTGGCCGCCGACGACGAGTTCCACGCCGTCGCCGTCCGCTGCTGCGACAACTTCGCCGTCACCGCGACCATCGACCGCTACACCCCGCTGGTGCGCAGGCTCGAGCACAGCCGCTTCTCCTCGCCGCACGCCCGCCACTCCGTGACGCAGCACCAGCAGATCATCGAGGCCTGCGAGAAGGGCGACGACCTCCAAGCCGCCGCCCTGGCCGACCAGAACTGGAGCACCCTCAAGGAGGAACTGTGAACAGATTCCCGCTGCTCTTCGGCCCCTCGCCCGTCCACCGCCTCGACCGCCTGACCACCCACCTGGGCGGCGCCGCGGTCTGGGCCAAGCGCGAGGACTGCAACTCCGGCCTCGCCTACGGCGGCAACAAGACCCGCAAACTCGAGTACCTCGTCGCCGACGCCCTCGCCACCGGCTGCGACACCCTCGTCTCCATCGGTGGCATCCAGTCCAACCACACCCGCCAGGTCGCCGCCGCGGCGGCCCGCGCCGGCCTGAAAGCCGTGCTGGTGCAGGAGAGCTGGGTCGACTGGACCGACACCGGCAGCGACCGGGTGGGCAACATCCTGCTCAGCCGCATGATGGGAGCCGACGTCCGGCTGGTCAGCGCCGAGTTCGGCATCGGCGTCAAACCCGCCTGGGAACAGGCGATCGAAGAGGTCCGCGCCGCCGGAGGCAAGCCCTACCCGATCCCGGCCGGCGCCTCCGACCACCCGCTCGGCGGCATGGGCTTCGCGAACTGGGCCGACGAGGTCCGCCAACAGGAAACGCAACTCGGCGTCTTCTTCGACACCATCGTCGTCTGCTCCGTCACCGGCAGCACCCAGGCGGGCATGGTCGCGGGCTTCGCCGGCGAGACCGGCCGCCGAGTCCTGGGCATCGACGCCTCCGCCAAGCCGGCCGAGACCCTCGACCAGATCACCCGCATCGCCCACGACACCGCCAAGCTCCGCGAGGTCACGGTGTCCGATGAGGACGTCCTCCTCGACGACCGCTTCCACGCCGGCACCTACGGCATCGCCGACGAGTCCACAGTGGACGCCATGCGCCTCGGCGCGAGCCTCGAAGGCATGATCACCGACCCGGTCTACGAGGGGAAGTCCCTGGCGGGGCTCATCCACCTCGTGTCGTCGGGGGAGATCGGCCGCGACTCCACCGTCCTCTACGCGCACCTGGGCGGCCAGCCGGCCCTGAACGCCTACAGCTCGCTGTTCCCCGCCTAGGCGCGGAGATGCGGGGCGGACTCGCCACGACGTTCCGCAGGCCGGGCGAGAGGCGAGCGCGGCGGCGAACCGCCGCTGTGGCAAGGCATGCGCGAGCCGTGCGTCAGGCTCGCAGGCGCAGGCCCTTCGGGGTGGCTCGGAAGCCTGCCTCCTGCAGGACCGTGGCCAGGTGCGAGGTGAGGGCCACCTCGCCGTCGGCCCGTTGGACCGCCAGCTGGCCCAGCCAGCCGTCGCGGACCGCCCGGCTCAGGGCGTTGGCGGCGGTGCGGAGGGTGGGTTCGTCGTCGGTGAACGACAGGAGCGATTTGCCTCCTCTCTCCACGTAGAGGGCCGGGGTGCCGTCGACCAGGACGGCCAGGGCGCCGGCCTTGCGGGCCGGGCGGTGTTTGCCCTCGCCGAGCGGGTCCGGCCAGGACAGGGCCGCTCCGTACGGCTGGGCCGGGTCGGCCGCGGCCAGGACCACCGCGGTCTCGTCCGACGACGGTGGCTGGCCCGGTGGGCGGGAGAGGGCTCGCATGCGGTCGACGGCGCCTCGGGCCGCGAACTGGGCCGCGCCCAGGCCCTCGACCACGTAGCCGCGGATCACCTGGCCGGACTCCTCCATCGCGCGCAGCACCTTGTAGACGCCGCTGAAGCCGCCGGTCACCCGTTCGGTGTCGAGGGCGCCTCTGGTCAGGACGCCGTGGCGTTCCAGGAAGGCCTCCGCTCTGGCGTGGGCCCGGCGGGTCGGGTCCTGGGCCGGGACGACGGCCAGGGACCAGCGGCCCGCGGCGGTGGGCGGGCCCGTGCGGGACGGCATGTCCGGGCGGGCCGCGCGGAGACGGGCGTAGCGGCCGCGCGGTGCGCTGCGGCGTGGTTTGTGGGCCGCGCCTCCGCCGGAGACCAAGGCGCGCAACGGGGACAGGGTGTCGTTGGCGATCAGGCCCGCCCACACCAGGTCCCAGAGGGTGCCGACGACCTCGGCGTCGGTGCACGCCACGGACAGCGAGGTGCGGTCCACCACCTGCCGGAAGAACAGGGCGCCGCCCGCCAGCGACTCCAGCACGGCGGTGTGCAGCGGTGACTCCGGGATCGACTCCGGCACCAGGTCGGGCAGCAGGAGGTCGGCCACGTCGGTGGGGGCCAGCGCGATCCAGCCGTCGCCGCCGGTCAGGGCTCCGCAGCCCGTCCAGGTCACCTCGCCGGACGCCGTGAGTTCGTCCAGCAGGGCCGGGTAGTAGCCGGGCAGACGGGACGGCAGCAGCAGCGATTCGAGGGCGCTCGCCGGGAGCGGGGCGCCCGCCAGTTGTTCCACCACCGAGAAGACGTCGTCGATCGTCGGCGCCGAACGCAGGCGGCGGCCCAGGCCGTGCCACTGCGGCAGGAACCGGCCCAGCGCCGCCGGTTCCACCGGTTCGACCTCGGAGCGCAGCAACGCCAGGGAGGCTCGGCGCAGCCGGCGCAGGACGTCCGCGTCGCAGTACTCGGTGTGCGTGCCACCGGGGCGCAGTTCGCCGCGCACCAGGCGGCCCGTCGCCGCCATCCGTTCCAGCACGGCCGTCACCACGGCCACGCCCAGGCCGAAGCGGGCGGCCGGCTCCAACGCCGGGAACGGGCCGTGCGTGCGGGCGTACCGGCTCAGCAGGTCGCCCAGCGGGTCCGCCACCGGCTCCATGAACGCCTCCGGCACACCCACCGGCAGGGCCACGCCCAAGGCGTCCCGGACTCGACCGGCGTCCTCGATCGCGATCGTGCGTTCCTCGCCCGCGATCCGGACCCGGATCGCCCGGCGTTGCGCCAGCAGTTCGTCGAGCCACTCGCGGGGCACGCCCCGCTCCAGCGCCTCGGCGTCGGAGAGATCTCCCAGGAACCGCAACAGGTCCGCGGTGTCCTCGGCGTGCCGGGGGCGCCTGTCCTCGCTCAACCGCTGCAACGCGCGTTCGACCTCGGTCACCACGTCCGGGTCGAGCAGTTCGCGGATCGCCTCCGAGCCCAGGAGTTCCGCGAGCAGCGTCGAGTCGAGCGACAGCGCCGCCGCGCGCCGTTCGGCCAGCGGCGCGTCGAGTTCGTAGAGGAACATCCCGACGTACCCGAACAGCAGGCTGCGGGCGAACGGCGACGGCGACTGCGTCTCCACCTCGACCACCCGCACTCGCCGCGCGCGGACGTCCGACATCAGCTCGCGCAGGCCCGGCACGTCGTAGACGTCCTGCAGGCACTCGCGCATCGCCTCCAGCACCACCGGGAAGCGTTCGTACTTCGAGGCGACCGACAACAGCTGCGCAGACCGCTGCCGCTGCTGCCACAACGGCGTGCGGCGGCGTGGATCGCGGCGGGGCAGCAGCAACGACCGGGCCGCGCACTCGCGGAACCGGGCCGCGAACAACGCCGATCCGCCCACCTCGGCGACCACGATCTGCTCGACCTCGTCCGGATCGAGCAGCACGTCCTCGGCGCCCGCCGTCACCTCCGCGCCCTCGTAGTCCAGAGCGTCCGGCAGCCGCAGCACGATGCCGTCGTCGGAGTGCGCGGCCTGCACCTCGACGCCGCGCTTCTCCCGCAGCCGGGCCGCGATCGCCAACGCCCACGGCGCGTTCACCTGCGCGCCGAACGGCGAGTGCACGACGAGTCGCCAGTCGCCCAGTTCGTCGCGGAACCGTTCCACCAGAACGGTTCTGTCGTTCGGGACGTGCCGGGTCGCTTCCCGCTGCTCGCCCAGGTACGCGAGCAGGTTGTCCGTCGCCCACTCGTCCAAACCGGCGGACGTGGCCCGCTCGCGCGCCGCCGAGTCCTCCATCGTGGACACTTCGCGCAGGAACTTTCCCATCGCCCGGCCGAGTTCCAGCGGACGGCCCGGCGCGTCGCCCTTCCAGAACGGCATCCGCGCTGGCTGTCCCGGCGCGGGCACCACGATCACCCGGTCGTGCGTGATGTCCTCGACCCGCCACGACGACGTGCCCAGCAGGAACGTGTCGCCGACGCGGGACTCGTAGACCATCTCCTCGTCGAGCTCGCCGACCCGTGAGCCGGGACCGTTCTCCGAGGCCGGGGTCATGACCGCGAACAGCCCCCGGTCGGGGATCGTGCCGCCGGAGGTGACCGCCAGCCGCTGCGAGCCGGGACGGCCGCGCAGCTCGGAGTTCACCCGGTCCCAGGTGATCCGCGGCCGCAGCTCGCCGAACTCCTCGGACGGGTAGCGCCCCGACAGCATGTCGAGCACCGCGTCCATCGCCGAGTCCGGCAGCCCGGCGAACGGCGCCGCCCGCCGCACCAGCGCCGTCAGGTCCGCGACCGGCCACGACTCCATCGCCACCATGGCGACGACGTGCTGCGCCAGCACGTCGAGCGGGTTGCGCGGGAACCTCACCGCCTCGATCGCGCCGTCGCGCATCCGTTCCGCCACCACCGCGCACGACACCAGGTCGCCGCGGAACTTCGGGAACATCACGCCCCGCGACACCGCGCCCACCTGGTGCCCGGCCCGGCCGACGCGCTGCAGCCCGGAGGCGACCGACGGCGGCGCCTCGACCTGCACCACCAGATCGACCGCACCCATGTCGATGCCGAGTTCCAGCGACGACGTGGCCACCACGCACGGCAACCGGCCCGACTTCAAGTCTTCTTCCACGGCCGTGCGCTGCTCACGCGACATGGACCCGTGGTGCGCGCGGGCGACGGACGCCGTCTTCTGCACCGTCATGCCCGACTGCCCGATCGCCTCCGCCGGGAACGACTCCAGCTCGGCGGTTTCTTCGGCGAGTTCGTTCAGACGCGCGGTCAGCCGTTCCGCGAGCCGCCGCGAGTTCGCGAACACGATCGTCGACCGGTGCGCCCGCACCAGCTCCAGCACCCGCGCCTCGACCGACGGCCAGATCGACGTGCGTTGCTCGGCACCGGCGGCCGACCCCGACACCTCGCCCGTCGGCTGGCCGAGCAGCGCCATGTCCTCGACCGGCACCTCCACCTCGACCTGGATGGTCTTCGGCGTCTTCGGCTGCACGACCGTGATCGGCCGCCCGCCCGACAGGAACGTGCTGATCTCCTCGACCGGCCGCACCGTCGCGGACAGCCCGATCCGCTGCGCCGGCCGCTCCAGCAACGCGTCCAGCCGTTCGAGCGACAACGCCATGTGCGCGCCGCGCTTGGTGCCCGCCACCGCGTGCACCTCGTCGACGATCACCGTCTCCACGCCGCGCAACGACTCCCGCGCCGACGACGTGAGCAGCAGGAACAACGACTCCGGCGTCGTCACCAGCACGTCCGGCGGGGTGCGCCCGAACGCCCGGCGCTCCTCCGGCGACGTGTCCCCGGTGCGCATGCCGACCGTGATCGACGGCTCCGCGAGCCCCAACCGGTGCGAGGCCTGGCGAATACCGGTCAACGGCGCGCGCAGGTTGCGTTCGACGTCCACCGCCAGCGCCTTCAACGGCGACACGTACAGCACCCGGCACCGGCGCTTCGGCTCCGCGGCGGGAGGCGACGACGCCAGCCGGTCGAGCGCCCACAGGAACGCCGCCAGCGTCTTGCCCGAGCCCGTCGGGGCGATGACCAGCGCGTGCTCGCCCGCCGCCGCGGCCGCCCACGCCCCTGTCTGCGCCTGGGTGGGCGCGGCGAAGGCCCCGGCGAACCACTGCCTGGTCGCCGGTGAGAATGCCTCCATCACGTCCATGGCGACCATCATGACGCCGGGGTCCGACAATTTCTGATTACGCAGGTCCGAGCACCCGGCAGAGGCCGCTGTGGCACGATCACCCCGTACGTCCTGCGAGGGGAGCACGGTGCGCGTCCTGTCCGTCGACCTGGGCACCGCCAACACGGTTGCGGTGCTGTCCGACCACGGAGTGGTGGATGTGGACGGTGGGCCGACGATGCCCTCGTCCGTCTACCTCGACGAGGACGGCTCCCTGCGCGTCGGCAGAGAAGCGGAGCGGCGCTCCCGCGAGGACCCGTCGCGCTACGAGGCCAACCCCAAGCGCCACATCGACAAGGCGACGATCAAGCTCGGCGAGCAGAACCTGCCGATCAACGACGCGCTCGCGGCCATCTACGCGCGCGTCATGGAGGCCGTCACGGCGCTGCTCAAGGGCGAGCACCTCGACGAGATCCGCCTGACGCACCCGGCCGAGTGGGGCCCGAGCAGGCGCAACAGGCTGCTGTCCTCCGCGCGTCTCGCGGGCATGACCGGCGAACTCGTGCCGGTGCCCGAGGCCATCGCGGTGGCCTCGCTCGGCGGCGGCCGCCCGCTCGCCGTCTACGACTTCGGCGCCGACACGTTCGACGTCTCCGTGCTCGACGCCCAGCACCGCATCCTCGCCGACGGCAGCCTCAGCGACGTCGGCGGTCTCGACATCGACCAGGCGCTGCTCGAGCACATCGGCCGCATGGTGTCGCACAAGGACCCGGCCGGCTGGCAACGGCTGCTGCGCCCCACCACGATCGACGACCACCGCGCGCGCCTGGGTCTGCGCGAGGAACTGCGCCTGGCGAAGGAGGACCTCTCCGAGTTGCCTCAGGTCGAGGTGCTGATGCCGGAGCCGTTCGAGAAGGTCGTCATCACCCGCGCCGAGCTGGAGGCACTGGTCAGGTCGAGCCTGATCCGCACCACCGAGGTCCTGATCTCCGCGGTCCGCAAGGCCGGCGTCACGCCCGAGCACGTCTACCTCGTCGGCGGTTCCTGCCGGATGCCGCTGGTCGCGCAGATGATCGCGGAGAAGGTCGGCATCGTCCCGACCAACCCCGACCACCCGGAGACGATCGTCGCGTCCGGCGCGCAGGTCGTGGACCGCGCGATGATCACGCTCAAGCCCGAGGACGACAAGCCGAAGTTCGTCGAACCGCCCACGGTCGTGACGGCGCCGGTCAGCCCCGCCGTGACCGGGCCGCACCCGGTGAACCCGAACGTCAGCGGCCCGAACCCGGTGGTCAGCGGCAACTACCCGAGCGGGTCCTACCCGAGCGGCGCGTACTCGGCGAGCGGCACCTACCAGCTCACCAGCCCCTACCCGAACCCGAACGTCAGCGGTAGCTACCCCACGAACTTCCCGCAGCAGCAGGCGCCCAAGAAGGACAACAAGAAGGTTTTCCTCGGCGTCGGCGCGGCCGTCGTCGCGGTCGCGGCCATCATCGGCGCGACCGTCGCGTTGTCCGGCCCGAACCTGCCGAGCGCCGACGAGTGCAAGGACGACGTCTCGCAGGACGACCAGGGCTTCACGAAGTGCCTGCGCCAGCTCGCGGGCCACGTGCCCGACGGCGGCGGGTGCGAGAAGGCCGACTCCGCGCAGATCACCGGCATGGAGGAGATCAAGGGCACCGTCGTGAGCTGCACGATCCGCGACGGCTACGCGGTGCAGTACATCCTCACCGACAGCGTCACCGGCGCGGAGAACAACGCCGACGCCATCGCCAAGTCGTTCCAGACCGACCGCGTCGAGGCCGACTGGACCGGCAACGGCCTGCAGGGCGACTACCGCGCGGCCACCTCCAGCGGCACCGGCGTGCTCGTGTTCCGGGCCAAGGACCGGCCCATGTTCGGCATCCTCACCAAGAACGCCGAGGAGAACGCCGACGAGCTCAAGCCGGACGAAATGGCCGATTTCTTCGAGAAGTCGGTGCAGCCGGGCGAGTAACCGCCCCTGATGGACCTGTCGGCGCGAGGTCCCGCCGTGTCACGATCGTGATCATGGTGACCGCCGCGCCGCAGGTCGAACGCGTGCAGCGCAAGGTCGTCCGCGTGCTGACCGGTACCCAGGTCCTGGGGTCGGCGGCGGTGACGATCGGCCTCGCGTTCAGCACGCTGATCGCCGCGTCGCTGTCCGGGTCCGAAGCCGTCGGCGGCCTCGCGCAGACGGCGGCCGTGGCCGGAGCGGCGTTGCTGGCCCTGCCCGGCGCCCGGCTCGCCCAACGCAGCGGGCGTCGTCCCGCGCTCGTCCTCGGCTACGGCATGGGCGCGCTCGGCGCGGTGATCGCCGCCGTCGCCGTGGGCCTCGGCCTGTGGCAGGTGCTGCTGGTCGGCCTGCTCCTGTTCGGCGGGGCGTCCAGCGCGAACTACGCGGCTCGGTACGCCGCAACGGATCTGGCGCATCCGCACCGCCGTGCGCGGGAGCTCTCGCGCGTGGTGTGGGCCGCCATGATCGGCGCGGTCATCGGCCCGAACCTCGCCGACCCCGCCGGACGCGCGGCCGGCGCGCTGGGGCTGCCGGCGGGCGTGGGGCCGTTCCTGCTCGCGGCCGTCGTGCTCGGCGGCGCCGTGCTGGTGATCCAGTTCGGACTGCGGCCGGACCCGCTGGTCGTCGTGAAGAGCACACGACCGGTTGAACCTGCTCACTGTGCCGGGGGATCCACCGCTACGCCCGGTGGCCTGAAGATCTGGGGATCCCTGGGCCCCCTGGCCCGGCTTGCACTCGTTGGTGTGATGTTGTGCCACACCGCGATGGTGGGGCTGATGTCGATGACGCCGGTGCACATGAACCACTCCGGGTCGTCGCTGCGCATCGTCGGCATCGTGATCAGCGTGCACGTCGCCGCCATGTACGCCGCCAGCCCGTTGTTCGGGTGGATGGCGGACAGGTTCGGGCGCGTGCCGGTGCTCGCGATCGGCGCGTCGCTGGTGGTGGCGGCCTCCGGGGTCGCCGGGATGGCGCCCTCGCACGACGCGCCGCAACTCGCCGCGGGACTCGCGCTGCTCGGGCTCGGCTGGTCGGCCGGGCTGGTCGCGGGGTCCGCGCTGCTGACGGAGTCCGTGCCGGTGGACGACCGGCCCGCCGCGCAGGGCCTGTCCGATCTGGTGATGAACGTCGGTGGCGCCATCGGGGGAGCGGTGTCCGGCATCGTCGTGACGGCGTGGTCGTACGCGGCGCTCGGGCTGATCGTCGGGTTCACCGCGCTGCCGTTGCTCGTGGTGTGCCTGCTGACATCGCTGCGCAGGCCCGTTCGTTAGGGTCTCCCGGTGCGCATCACCATGTTCCGCAAGCTCATGGCGGGGGAGTTCGGCCAGGTCAGGTCCGAGATGATCGCCCGCGACCACGTCCTGTCGGCGCTCGGCGGCCGCACCGCGGACCAGGCGCTGGAGGCCGGGATCGGCGCGAAGGAGATCTGGGTCGCGGTCTGCGAGGCGTTCGAAGTTCCCGAAAATCGTCGCTGAAAAGCCGGTTCGGAGTGTCACGTGTGCTCGAACACGTGTTCGGCTACAGTGGCCGCGACCCCCGGCTTCGCAGAATTGTCAGACCCCGCCAGTAGCGTCAGGTCCAACATGACGAAGCAACGGCAGACGACAAAAGGTGGACCCAAGATGGCACCCGCAGCACCCGACCGGGACAAAGCGCTCGAGCTGGCCCTGGCGCAGATCGACAAGCAGTTCGGCAAGGGCTCGGTCATGCGCCTCGGCGAAGAGGGCCGTGCCCCCATCGCCGTGATCCCGACCGGCGCGATCGCCCTGGACGTGGCGCTCGGCATTGGTGGCCTGCCCCGAGGCCGGGTCGTCGAGATCTACGGTCCGGAGTCGTCGGGTAAGACGACCGTGGCGCTGCACGCCGTGGCGAACGCGCAGAAGGCCGGCGGCATCGCGGCGTTCATCGACGCCGAGCACGCCCTCGACCCCGAGTACGCGAAGAAGCTGGGCGTCGACACCGACGCGCTGCTGGTCTCCCAGCCCGACACCGGTGAGCAGGCGCTCGAGATCGCGGACATGCTCGTCCGCTCCGGCGCGCTCGACATCCTGGTCATCGACTCGGTCGCCGCTCTCGTGCCGCGCGCCGAGATCGAGGGCGAGATGGGCGACAACCACGTCGGTCTGCAGGCCCGCCTGATGAGCCAGGCGCTCCGCAAGATCACGGGTGCGCTCAGCGCGTCCAACACGACCGCGATCTTCATCAACCAGCTGCGCGAGAAGATCGGCGTGATGTTCGGGTCTCCCGAGACCACGACCGGCGGTAAGGCGCTGAAGTTCTACGCCTCCGTGCGTCTGGACGTGCGCCGCATCGAGACCCTGAAGGACGGCGGCGAGCCCGTCGGCAACCGCACCAGGGTCAAGGTCGTGAAGAACAAGGTCGCGCCGCCGTTCAAGCAGGCCGAGTTCGACATCCTCTACGGCAAGGGCGTCAGCCGCGAGGGCTCGCTCATCGACATGGGCGTCGACCAGGGCATCCTGCGCAAGTCGGGTGCCTGGTACACCTACGAGGGCGACCAGCTGGGCCAGGGCAAGGAGAACGCCCGCAAGTTCCTGCTGGACAACCCGGACATCGCCAACGAGGTCGAGAAGCGCATCAAGGACAAGCTCGGCATCGGCGCCACCCTCGACGCCGACGAGACGGTTCCCGCCGCGCCGGTCGAGTTCTAAGAGGTAGTGGGGTTTGGACGAGGCTGAAGAGCAGCGCAAGGCACGGGACATCTGCTACGCGCTGCTCGGTGCCAGAGCCCGCTCCCGGCAGGAGTTGTACGACGCGTTGCTGCGCAAGGGGATCAGTGCCGGTGCCGCCGAGATCGTGCTCGGCAAGTTCGACCGCGCCGGCCTGATCGACGACGCGCAGTTCGCCGAGATGTGGGTGCAGTCCCGGCACACGTACAACGGCCTGGGCCGCCGCGCCCTGGCCATGGAACTGCGCCGCAAGGGCGTGGCGGACGAGGTGGTGGCCGAGGCCGTCGCCGCGGTCGACAGCGAGGCCGAGGAAGAACGGGCCCGCGAACTCGTCCGCAAACGCCTGCGCACCCTGTCCGGCGTGGACGAGACGACGAAGATCCGCCGCCTCGTGGGAGCGTTGGCGCGCAAGGGTTACGCGGAAGGCCTGGCCTACCGCGTGGTCCGCGACGAACTGCGCAACGCGGGCGACGAGGCGACGGCGCTGGACGAGCCGTGGTAGCCGCTCAGACGGAGGCGTCTGAGCGGCAGCGTTCGCGGTAGCACCGAGTTCGGCGCTACCGCGAGTAATCTGGTTGACGTGAGCACCACTCCCGACGCGTCGCCCACGGAGACCCCCACGGTCTCCGACCTGCTCTGCTTCGACCTCTACACGACGTCGCGAGCGGTCACCGGCTTCTACCGGCCGATCCTCGACAAGGCGGGCCTCACCTATCCGCAGTTCCTGGTGATGCTGCTGCTGTGGGAGCGGGACTCGCGGCCGATCCGGGAGCTCGTCCAGGAACTCGACCTGGAGTACAGCACGCTCTCGCCGCTCATCAAGCGGCTGGAGAAGAGCGGCCTGCTGGTGCGCGTCACGCACCCCGACGACGAGCGCTCGGTGCTCGTGCAGCTCACGGACAAGGGCCGTGACCTGCAGTGGATCGGCGCCGAGATGACGAACCAGCTCGGCAAGGCCCTCGGCATGACCATCGAGGAGATCACCGTCCTGCGCAAGGCGCTGCACCGCGTGAAGCACGGGGCCGAGCGCTAGTCCTGCCTGCCCGTCACCGCTGGTTCGCAAGCTCTCTCATCTCGGTGAGCTGAAACACATCGCGTGCGAGGTAACTCGTCAGGTAATTTACATCGTGCACGACCTAATCGAGCGCGATGCGACACCTCCAAGGTGCCCGACGAGAGAGTGAGAGAGCAATGCGAGTTCGCAAGGTGATCGCGGTCCTGGGAACGCTCCTGGCGCTGGGCGCTGTCGTTCCGTCCAGCGCGGGCGCTGCCGACGAGACCGCCGAGAAGCACGGTGCGAAGAAGCCCACGGTCGTGCTGGTGCACGGCGCGTTCGCCGACGCGTCCAGCTGGAACGGCGTGGTGGATCGCTTGCAGCGCAAGGGGTTCCCGGTGGTGGCGGTGTCGAACCCGCTGCGGTCGGTCTCCGGTGACGCGAACTACCTGAAGCAGGTGCTGGCCTCGATCGACGGCCCGATCGTCCTAGCCGGGCACTCCTACGGCGGCATGGTGCAGTCGGCCGCGGCGGTCGGCAACAAGAACGTGAAGTCGCTCGTCTACATCGCGGCGTTCGCGCCGGAGAAGGGCGAGAGCGCCCTCGGCCTGACCGGCAAGTTCCCCGGCAGCAGCCTCGGGGACGCGGTGCGGCCGATCCCGCTCGGCGACGGCACCACTGACCTGGTGATCGCGCAGGACAAGTACTGGCAGCAGTTCGCGGCTGACGTGTCCCGCAAGGACGCGACGATCGCGGCGGCGACCCAGCGGCCGATCAACGACACCGCGCTGAACGAGCAGGCCGGCGAGCCCGCGTGGAAGACGATCCCGTCGTACTTCCTGGTGGCAGGCAAGGACAAGAACATCCCGCTGGCCGCGACGAAGTGGATGGCCCAGCGCGCCCACGCCCGTGAGCTGGTCGAGGTCAAGAACGCGTCGCACTCGGTGGCCGTGTCGCACCCGGACGCCGTGGCCGACCTGATCGTGCGCGCCGCGCGGTAAGCACGGCGGAAGGACGGGGAAACCGGGACGCGGGCAGGGGCGTCCCGGTTTCCCCGTGTCCGGGGCTACGCGGGTTTCGCGACCGCGCAGCCGGGCAGGGTGAGGTCGAGGGTTGCGCCGGGGCCGAAGCAGGCGACGAGATCTGCGGTCTGCTGGCCGTAGCCGATGCCTTTGTGGACGGTGATCTTGCCGGCGGTGTCGACCTCGCACGGGTTGTTCATCGTGCAGCGGCCGCCGCTTTCGTTGCCCGTGTTGTTGACGCCGACGACCTTGCCGCTCGTGTCGAGGATCGGCGAGCCGGACGTGCCGCCGATGGTGTCGCAGGACGGCGTGTAGCGCAGCGAGTCGGTCCAGGTCCACTTCGCTTCCCTGACCTGGTGGACGACGGCGTCGACCTCGCACGAGTAGATCTTCGTCCAGTAGCCGGAGACGATCCGGATCTCGGACCGGGCGGAGGGGCGGGACGCGGACAGGGTGAGCGCGCGGCCGCCGTGCTTCTGCTGAAGTTGGCGGTAGGTCTGGTCGAGCCGGTAGAGCGCGGCGTCGGTGCCGGTCATGGTCGCGTAGACGATCTCGGTGCTCTTCAGCTTCGCGAGGGGTGCGCCGGAGCCGCTGAGCAGCGTGAAGTCGCGGTTCGCCGGGACCTCGGTGAGCACGGATCCTGGCTTCATCAGTTCGACGCAGTGGGCGTTAGTGAGCACGAGCGCCTGGTCGGACGGGGTCGAGCCGGGCAGGCGGACGAGCGAACCCGAGCAGTTGTTCAGCTTCACCGCGCCGGTGAAGTCGGCGGCCTGGGCGGGAGTGGTCGTGATGCCGAGGGCTGTGAACGCGATGAGCAGGGTTGCGACGAGTCGTCGTGCCATGCACGGATCGTAGTCGATCAACTACCTTCAGGAGTCGGCTGACTGGCCGCTCCATAACTCGATCGGGTGACGGAGCTGGGCGGAGCTAACAGTCGAAGCGGACCAATCGACGTCGTGGTCACACATCGCAACCGCCAGGAGCCGTGATGACCTACCCGATGCCGCCCGCCTACGCCGAACCCCCGGTCGCACCGCCGAAGCCCGCCCGGTTCGGTGCGCTCGCCTGGACCTCGGTGATCCTCGGGATCGTCGGCATCCTCAGTTCGTGGCTCATCTTCTTCAACAACCTCACCGCGATCGGCGCGTTCCTCGGCGTCGTGCTCGGCGTGATCGCGTTGTTCGGCACGCGCAAGGTGCTGGCGGCGATCGGCGTCGTCCTCTGCGTCGTGGCGATCGTGCTGACGATGGTCGCGCAGCAGGCCGCGGTCGAGGAGCTGGACAAGATCCTCGGCGACACCAACCAGGGCCAGGTCGGCACTCCCGGTGAGCCCGCGAAGCAGGACGCGCTGGTGCAGAACCCCACCTGGGGCAAGCGGTTCACCTGGGACAACGGCCTCGCGGTCGACGTCGCCGCGCCGGTCGCGTGCCAGCCGGGTCAGTTCGCGGTGCCGTCGTCCATCGCCCGCGCGGTGAAGTTCGAGATCACCATCACCAACGGCACGACCGCCGCGTTCGAGACCGCGCTGATGTCGATCGGCACCGATGCGCAGTTCAACGGGCAGAAGGCCGAGATGGTGTTCGACAGCAGCGGCGGCTGCGACAGCACGTACGACTCGGCGACCGTGTTGCCGGGCAAGACCTACACGTTCCACGTCGCGTACGCGGTGGGTGCGCAGC
This sequence comes from Lentzea sp. JNUCC 0626, assembly GCF_043632865.1. Classification (NCBI taxonomy): domain Bacteria; kingdom Bacillati; phylum Actinomycetota; class Actinomycetes; order Pseudonocardiales; family Pseudonocardiaceae; genus Lentzea; species Lentzea sp. JNUCC 0626. The sequence continues at coordinate 5,087,360 of NZ_CP171635.1, read as the reverse complement.
CCGGTGAGATGCAGCTCGTGTTCGAGCCGACGTTCAACTCGGCCAAGGCGGCGTTCGTCGGGCAGGCGTAAACCGTTCGCTCGCGGGCGCACGGACGGGTTACAAATCGGGGCATGTTGCGCAAGTACCCGCGAACGCCCCACCTCGAGGGCTCGCGCCTGCAACCGGGCGACGAGGACCTCGACCAGGTGCCGTTCCGCGCGATCGCGGGGCGGCACCTCGTCGTCGAGGAGAAGCTCGACGGCGCCAACGCGGGCATCAGCTTCGACTCCGGTGGCGTGCTCAAGCTCCAGTCCCGCGGTCACTTCCTGGCCGGTGGGCCGCGCGAACGGCAGTTCGCGCCGTTGAAGGCGTGGGCCGCGACGCACCAGGGAGTGCTGTGGGAGCGGCTCGGCACGCGGTTCGTTCTTTACGGGGAATGGCTTTATGCCAAGCACACCGTGTTCTACGACGCGCTGCCGCACCACTTCTGCGAGTTCGACCTGCTCGACCGGGAGACCGGCGAGTTCCTGTCCACACCGGAACGCCGACGGCTGCTCGCCGGCACGCCGGTGGTGTCCGTGCCGGTGTTGCACGAGGGGGAGTTGCGCCGGCTGAAGGACCTGACCGCGTTGCTCGGCCCGTCGACGTGCCGCACCCCGGGGTGGCGTGCGGCGTTGGTGGCCTCGGCCCGTGCGCTGGGTCAGGACCCGGAAGTCGTTGTCGCGGAAACGGATTCCGACGACGACATGGAAGGCCTCTACATCAAGGTGGAGGAGGGCGGGCGCACAGTCGAGCGCTACAAGTGGGTGCGGCCGACGTTCCTCACCGCCGTGCTGGACTCGGGCAGCCACTGGCAGGACCGCCCGATCCTGCCGAACCAGGTGGTGGCCCGTGTTTGACCAACCTGTGTTCGAAAGGCTCTGTCCGAGCGGTCCGGAGTGGACGCTCGACTGGGACGCCGTGCGCGACGCGTTCCCGTGGGTGCGCGCTCTCGAAGGCGTGCCGCAAGATCCCGTGCACCACGCCGAGGGTGACGTCGCGACACACACCCGCATGGCGTGCGAGGCCTTGGCGTCGTTGCCCGAATGGCGCGCGCGACCTGAGCCGGACCGTGTGCGGTTGTTCGCGACGGTGCTGCTGCATGACGTCGCCAAGCCGTTCCGCACCCAGATCACCGACGGCCGCATCACCGCTCACGGCCACTCGCGAGCCGGTGACCTGATGGCTCGCACCCTGCTGTGGGAGATGGGTCGCCCGATCGCCTGGCGCGAGCACGTGGCCGCGTTGATTCGCCACCACCAGGTGCCGTTCTGGGCTCTCGAACGCCCGGACCTCGACCGCATCGCGTTCCGGGTGAGCCTGCTCGCGCGCAACGACGACCTCGCGACCCTCGCCCGCGCCGACATCCTCGGCCGCGTCTGCTCCGACGCCGACGTCGTGCTGGAGAACATCGCGCTGTTCGAGGAGTACTGCCGCGAACGGTCGTGCCTGGACCGGCCGCGCGACTTTCCGTCCGACCACGCGCGCTTCCGGTACTTCCGCACGCCCGGCCGCGATCCGTCCTACGCCGCCTACGACGACACGCGCGTCGAGGTGACGGTTCTGTCCGGACTGCCCGGTGTCGGCAAGGACCACTGGATCGCCACCCACCGCCCCGGTTGGCGGGTGGTCAGCCTCGACGCGGTGCGGCAGCGGCTCGGCATCGCGCCCGACGGCGACCAACGAGCCGTTGCCGCCGCCGCGCTCGAAGAAGCCCGTGTGCTGCTGCGCGCGGGGGAGCCGTTCGTGTGGAACGCGACCAACATCTCCCAACAGATCCGGGAACGCTGCATCGGCCTCGCCGCCGACTACCGGGCCCGGATCACGCTCGTCGGGCTCGAAGCACCGAGGAACGTGATCCACGCCCGCAACCAGGCCCGTCCCGACCCGGTGCCGGCCGCCGTGATCGACCGGCTCGCTGCCAAGTGGGAGGCCGTCGACGTGACCGAAGCGCACGTCGTTGATCTCGTAGACACTTCCCTGCGCTGATATATCGGTTAGCGAGGGCGATATCCGATATATCAGCGCCGGTGTTCGCCGTGGTGGCCCACCGCCCGAACGAGCCAGAGGGTGCCGGCACCGGCGACGACGAGAACGGCGATGCCGGTGAGGAAGCCGATGCTCGTGGACGAGTCGTCGGGCTGCGGTGCCGGGCTGCTGTTCGGTTTGGACTGCGCGATGGCCGGGATGTCGGACATCTGCAGGGAGTTCGCCTTGACCAGGCCGGTGCTCTCCAGCAGGAGCATGTGCTTGAGGAGCAGGGTCAGCGCGGTCTGGGAGGCGATGCGCGCGGGCAGGTTCCTCGTCGTGGCCCGCGCCTGGGCGACCTGCGTGATGAGCGTGCCGTCCGCGGCGCGGGCCAGGTTCGCGTACATGTTGTCGAGTTCGTCGCCCGAGCTCGCCGAGATGGCGTTCGCCCACGACTTCTGCTCCGTGGTCGGTTCGGACGGGAGGTCGACGCCGATCTGGCGGGCCGCCTCCGTGACCGCCTGCGCCAGCTGCGTGTGCTCGGCGGCGAGCTGGCCCGCCACCTTGCGGACCTTCGCGTCGCGGGCGCGGTCGGAGCTCTCGCGGCTCGCCGGTTTCTGCCAGAGCGAGTGCTGGGTGAGCAGAACGAGCAATTCCCGGTCCGACGGTTCGATGTTCTGACCGATGACGCGCACCGCGTTCACCTGCGCCTTGGCCGTCACCAATTCGAATGCGGACGGGTCGACCTTGCCGGTGTTCTCCAGCGTCGTCATGGTGCGGACCAGCATTTGCACGGTCTGGTGAGCCAGGGTGCGAATTGCGGTGTTCTGCGTTGTCGCGCGTGTTTGCACGGCCATCACCAGAAGGCCGCCCTGCGCCTGCCGGACGATCGTCGCGTAGGCGCTGTCGTGGTTGTCGCCGGTGCGTTCCGCCATCTCGGCGATGAGTGACTGGTGTTCACTGCTGACGTCGTTCGGCAGGACCACGCCGAGTCCTTCGGCGGATTTCAGAAGGTCGACGTCGAGTCGTGAATGTCCCTCGAAGACGTCCCTTCCGGTGTTGCTTATCGCTGCATTGGTGGTGCGTGCCGGAGCTTCTTTGCTCACCGGTACCAACCAAGAGTTCGCTTGGCGCAGAGACACCATGAACGAACGATCCGACGGCTGCACTTCTGTTGATTGCGCATTGGCCGGGACGGCTCCGATGAAAGCTCCCAGGAATACGGCTGACAGGATGACAAACAGTGCTACCTGCTGTCCCAGCGTGCCCAACTGGTGACGCATAGTGCTCGTTCCTCCCCGCGATCGAGCTGCCTTCGAAGGTGATACGCGCTGGTGGTGCCTGAGTTCACGGGTGCGTGAGAATAGGCATGTGACGTGGATCACATCGCTTTCGGCGAACCATTCGGACCGAATTTACGTACCCGAGAGCTTTTCGTGTTCACGATGTAGGATCCGATGGATTCCACGCTCGGCCACCGAGTCGCTAGGTCTGCCGCCCGAAGCGAACGTCGCCGATATCTGGGGAGGTCGTCAGCTTCATGGGTGATCAGGGCAAAGTCGCACAAGCCCACCAGGACGAAGAATTGCTCACGTTGCTCTACGGGCAGTTCCAGAGGATGTTGTTCTCGCAGGTCCTGTGCCTGACCAACTACGACCGCCAGTGGACGGAAGACGTCGTTCAAGAGACGTTGATCAGGGCTTGGCAGAACTCCGCGCATCTCGTTCGGGAACCCGGTATGTTGCGCGGCTGGCTTTGTACTGTGGCTCGTCGCATTGTGATCGACGGATGGCGCAGCCGACAGGCGCGCCCGCAGGAAGTGGAATTGTTGCGACCGGACATCGCCGAATCTCCGGACGACACCGAGCAGACACTTTCGGTAATGGTTATCACCGACGTAGTACGCCAATTGAGTGATGAACACCGGTCGGCAATCTACGAAACGTATGTCATGGGACGAACGGTGAAGGAGGCCGCGCACGTTCTCGGAGTCCCGGAAGGAACCGTCAAGTCCCGGTTGTACAAGGCGATGCACACGATCCGCCGGGCGCTGCAGGACAGGAGCTAGTGATGGTGACCCGTCAACCACATCACGAGCAGCAGAACGACGAAAACCGCACGAGCCCGGAGGGGCCGTGCGGTGATGTGGCGGCTTACGTGCTGGGCGTGCTCGACCCGGCCGAGCACGTCAGGTTCTCGAGGCACCTAGCCGGGTGCGAAGACTGCGAGCGCGACGCGGCCGACTTCGGCATGTTCGCGCCCGTGCTGCGGCCGGTGCTGCGCACCCACCCGCCGGCGCGCGAGCCGTGTCCGATCGCGCGCAGCATCCTGGTGGTGGCGGCGGGCATCGTGGTGGCCGTCGCCGCGGTGCTCTCGGTCGTGGAGTCGCTGTCCTCTCACGGCGTCGACACCGTGGACGTCGGCACCCTCACGCGCGCGGCACCCTCTCACCACGAGGGATTCCCGCTGGTCGAACGCATGTGAGCTGGTCAGCAGACGGGCAAGGCGCAACCACGCGCGCATCAGCCCGGCGAAGACCATCGCTCGCTCCCGTTCCGTTAACCGTTACCTGTGGGTAAGTTTGCCCGACGACGAAGCGCAGGTCTCTACGGTCGGCACCGAAGGAACACCGAAACCTTCGACCTGCGGTCCTCTCGGTACCGAAGGCAAGGGGTAGACAGAGGTGACAACTCCACTGCTCGGCCGGGACGCGGAACTCGCGACTCTCGGACGCTTGCTGGACGACGCGGTCATGGGCAACGGCTCGTGCGTCGTCGTCACCGGTGGGTTCGGCATCGGCAAGACGGCGGTCCTCGACGCGCTCGCCGCCGACGCACGTGAACGCGGCTTCACCGTCCGGCTCGCCAAGAGCGCCCGGCTGGAAAGCCACCTGCCCGGCGCCGTAGTGCGGCAACTCGCGCCGTGCCTCGCCAACGAACACGACCTGGAAGAGCTGTACGCGCGCGCCGCCAACTCCGCGCGCAAGACGCCGATCCTCATGATCATCGACGACGTCCACGTCGCCGACACCTTCTCCAAGCGCGCGCTCGCGTACCTGCGCCCCCGGCTGCGGGACATGCCCGTCGTCATCGCGCTCGGCGCGTCCCAGGGCTACCTCGCCACCGACGAGGTCACGCTGCCCGAGATCGCCGGCGCCCACCCGCACCGCCTCGACCTCGACGGACTCGACGTCGTGACCGTCGAAGCGCTCGTCGAGGACCACCCGGAACGAGACCCGAAGCGCTGCCACGAACTCACCGGCGGCAATCCCTACCTGCTGCAGGCCCTGCTGCGCGAGGAAGGCGAGGGGTCGGCCGCGGTCGGCGAGATGGTCGGCGTGCGGCTGCGCGAGTACACCGGCGCCGCCGAGGTCGCGCGGTCCGCCGCCGTGCTCGACGGGGACGCGGGCCTCGAACTGCTGTCGGCGCTCACCGGGTTCGACGCGCTGCCCGCCGTCGACACGCTCGTCCGGCTCGGCGTGCTCGCCGACACGGACCCGCTGACGTTCCTGCATCCGTTCGTGCGCAACAGCATTCTCGCCGACATGCCGGTCGCGGTCAGGTCCGCCGCGCACGCCCGCGCCGCCTGGCTGCTGTTCGAGTCCGACGCCCCGGACGAGCGCGTCGCCGAGCACGTGTTGAAGGCCAGATCAGTCCGCTTACCGTGGGCTGTCGACCTGTTGCGCGAGGTCGGCGGTGTCGAGCACCTGGAACGCGCGCTGGACGAACACCTCTCCGAACCCGACCGGCTGGCCGTCGAGGTCGAACTCGGGCACACCGAACACCTGCGGGACAGGGCACTCGGCCGCGACCGGGTCCGCGACGCGTTGATGCGCTGCGAGGACCCGCACCTCGCCGCGAACGTCGCGCTGGCGTTGATCCAGCGCATGTGCACCGGCACCGACGCGCACTTCGCCGTCTCGCTCGCGATCATGGTCGTCGCCCGGCTGCTGCCCGAGGACCGCGACCTCGTCTGGAACCTCGTCTGCACCACGTACCTGTTGTCCGCCAACAGGGACGCGCGGATGGCCAACTGCGCGGGCAAGTACTTCGAGGACCTCGTCGGCGAAATTCCGCAGGCCCCGGAACTCCAGCGCGCCCGGTCGGCGTTGCTCGCGGTCGGCAACGCCCGCAGCGGCGACTCGTACGCCGAGGCCGTCGAGTACGCGCTGGAAGCACTCGAAGGCGACTGGGTCGACGTCTTCGGTGAGCCGTACCTCTTCACGTTCCTGGTGCCCGTGCTCGGCGACAACCCCGAGCACATCACCAAGTTCTGGCTCTCGCACAGCACCGCGCCGGTCTCGCACGACCCGCACCTGCGCCGCGGGATGCTCAGCATGATCGCCCGCGCCGGGGCGTTCCACAACAACGGCGACCTCGCGCGCGCCTACACGTTCCTCACGCCGCCGGTGTCGACCGGCAACCAGAACTGTCCCGCCGTCGTGCTCGCCACCGCGAAGCTCGCCGAGGTGTGCGTCGAGATGGGACAGTTCGACGAGGCCGCCCCGCTCGTCGCCGAGGACGGCAACCTGTTGCAGCACATCAACATCGTCTACGCGCGCGGCCGGCTCAAGCTCGCGTCGTGTCACGCCGAGGGCGGGCTGGAGGACCTGCTGGAGGCGGGCCGCCGCCTCGCCGAACGGGACATGCCGAACCCGGCGCTCATGCCGTGGAGGCACCACGCCGTGCGCGCGCACCTCGCGATCGGCAACCGCGACGACGCCGTCCGGCTCGCGCATGAGGAACTCGACCTGGCCAAGCGGTGGGGCTCGCCGCGGGTGGTCGGGACGGCCCTGATGAGCGTCGGCATCAGCACCGACGACGTCGAGGTTCTCCTCGAGGCGGAAGAGGTGCTGGCCTCGTCACCGCACCGGCTGCTGCACGCCCAGTCGTTGTACTGGCTCGGCCACCACCTGCGCCGCAAGGGCCGGGCCGACGCCGCCACCCCGCACCTGCGGCAGGCCTACGACCTGGCCCGGCACCTGAGCGCGCACCCGCTGGCCAAGCTCGCGGGCGACGAGGTCCGCGACGAGGACGACCAGGTGCAGGGCCTCACCAAGCAGGAGAACCGGGTCGCGCGGATGGCGGCGCAGGGCCTCACGAACCGGCAGATCGCCGAAGCCCTGCACCTCACTCGCCGCACCGTCGAACTGCACCTGTCGAGCGCCTACCGCAAGCTCGGCATCACGGGACGAGCTGAGCTCGTCGCCGCCTTGTGGTCCTGACGACGACCAGCAGACCCGCCAGCAACGCCATCACGATCACGGTGACGGCCGCCGACAGCACCAGGAACTCGTCGAGCCTGCCGCTCGTGAGGTAGGCGCCGAGCGCGATCGCCACGACCGCGCACACGGCACGGTCCATGATGGACTCCATCGACAACAGCGTTGCGCGATAACGGGAATCCGGGATCGCGTCGTTGAGCAGCTTCTTCTGCACGGGGAAGCTCATGCCCGCCGTCACGGAGAACAGGCACAGCAACACGATCGTCACCACCCCGCCGGACGGCGCGATGAACCCGATCGCCAGCGCCATCACGATCGTCAGCAGGAACACCGACTTCGCCGGTCCGATCTTGCGCGACAGCCAGTGCGGACGGGCGGCGGCGAGGGCCTCGAAGATCGTCATCGCGGCGAGTACCGAGCCGTACCAGGTGACCGGGACGTCCTTGGTGTCGAGGACGGGCTGGAAGAGGTTCACCTGCAGGATGCGCACCAGCGTGAACATCGCGATGCCCTGGATCATCAGGAGCAGCAGCCACCGCGAGGTCCTGAGCGCGCTGAACGCGCCACCGACGCCCGCGAGGAGCTTCGCCGTTTTGCCTTCCGGCCTCGTCCAGCCCGGGATCGGCGGGAGCTTCAGCGCGAACACGACGGCGATCGCGGCGTTGATCGCCGTGAGCCAGTACGGCGAAGGCATGTTCCACTGCATCAGCAGGCCGATCACCGGCCAGTACACGATCTTGCCGATCAGGCTGTACGACCGCCCGACGCCCTCGACCTTGAGGTAGAGGTGCCCGGCGTCGTGCGCGTGCAGGTACTCGTAGAGGTACGCGCTCTGGGCGCCGGAGATCAACGACCTGGCCAGCGCGATCAGCAGGAAGTGCACCAGGAACCCGGTGTAGTTGCCGGCGAGCACCGGCACCAGGTTCGCGACGACCAGCACGCTCGCGCCGAGCCACAACGACGTGCGGTAGTCGAAGCGGTCCGCGACCATGCCGGTCGGGATCTCCATGAGGCAGAACGCGATGTAGTAGATCGACTGGATGCCGAAGATCTCGGCGTCGCTCAGCCCGAGCTGCTTCTGGTACTCGTAGAAGACCGGGATCCACAGCAGCAGCCCGAAGAAGAACTGGAAGCCGTACGTCAGGCGGACGGCACGCGCCACTTCCGGAGTCGCCGGTACGCGAAGACCCAGCATCAGATCGAGTACGGCCGCAGCTGCAGGACGTACAGGACCTCGTCGGTGGCGAGCCATTCGATGTCGACCGGCGAGTCGAACGTGTAGTCCGGCGAGAAGTGCGCCTGGAGCAGGCGGCCCACGATCGCGAGGCGCTGCAACTGCTGGTGGGCTTGGGGACCGAGGTCTTCGGTGGCGTCGCCGAGGGAGACCGTGCGGCCGCCACCCTCCACAGTGGAGTACAGGTACTGCATCGGCTGGGTCGAGCCCTCGACGACGTCGGTGACGTTCGGCGAGACGTTCACGTAGACGTTGCGGAAGTCGCTGCGGTTCATGGGGTTCGTGGTGACCATGACGCCGCCGAAGTCGGCCTTGACCTGTTCCTGGACCACGACGCCCATGAAGCAGTCGTCCAGCGAGATGCCCGCCTGCTGGCGGAGGCGGACGCTGCGCGCGGACACGAGCGACGCCCACACCTCCTTGACCGACTCCACGATCTTCTCGGCGCTGGTGACGTGGTTGTACGACTCGTAGATGCCCGCGGCGGAGAACCCGGCGAGGTCCTCGGCGTTGGACGAGCTGCGCACGACGAAAGTCCTTACACCCGCGAGGTTCTCGACGATCGCGGTGTCCAGTTCGGACAGCAGGTAGTCCGGCACGCGGGTCTTGCGGATCAGCTGCTGGAGTTCGACGCACAGCGGTTCGATCTCGCGGGCGTTGAGTTCCAGCGCCATCTTGAGCTTGCCGATGGCCTGCTGGATCTTCGGCGACGACTCCAGGAAACCCTGGTGCAGCGAGAACGGCAGCGCGACGCCGCGCGGCACCCGCACCCGTTCCGCGAGGAGCTGCTGGGCCGCCTGGAGCAGGTCCTCGTCGGTGTCGAGGAGTTTCTGGAGGTAGGGCAGGAGGTTGTCGCGCGGCGGGCGCGGCACCGAGAAGAACCCGAGCAGGCGGCGCGGTGACTCGGAGGCGAGCACGTGGTGCAGCTCGCCGAGGTTCGCGGCCTTCGTGCCGTAGCGGTGGCTGTCGTTGTAGCGGATCTTCGCGAGGTTCACGATCGGGTTGTAGGTGTGCTCGGGCTCGTCGAGCGTGACGCGCTGCGCGTACCAGGCGGGCCGCTGGCCGAGGTCCTGCGGCTCGTCGATCAGCCGCAACCCGACCCCGGCGCCCTTCGCCGACACCTCGTACTCGACCCACTGGCCGTCGAGGTTCTCCCGATCGATCAGCTCGAACGCCCCGATCTGGATGGCGTTCGGAATCGACCAGCCGGTCGCCAGGACGTTCGTGTGCGACAACGGCGTCGTGTGGCTCGCGTTGATGATGCCGGCGAGCCGCGGAATGTCGTCCGGAACGCGGTGCATCACCACGATGTCGAACCATTCGAGGGTGTTCTCGCGGTACTCGCGCTCGTCGCGGAATGCGCGCAACCGGCCCTTGGTGACGCCCGGGTTCAATGCGACGAACTCCGCCGTCGAGAACAGTTCGTGGGCGAGGATCCGCGGCAGCCGTTCCGCCGGAATTCCGGCGACGGCCTGTTCCTGGAGGTGGTTCGCGGGCTTGAAGAACAACGGCGTGGCGGCGTCGACGTTGCGGCGCACCTCGGCGTGGAAGAACTCGATCATGTCCGCCGACATGGTGTCGACCTCGACGGTCTCCAGCGAGAACATGTGCCGGTCCTCGCGCTGGTGCAGCGACAGGATGCCGAGGAAGAACCGCCGGTCAGAGGCGTGGTAGAAGCTCTGGTTGAACTCGTCGATCCGCGCCCGCAGCTCGCTTTCGGCGATGCCCAGGATCTCGGTCCCGATGTAGATCGCGTGGAACTCGTGGCGCGCGTTGTTCAGGAAGTGGATGGTGTCGTTCTGCCGGTCCACCACCACCTTGACGAATGAATAACCACCCAGACTGCCGGACAGCTGGTTGAATGCTGACATGGTCAGCGGTTCCCCGACCAGCCCCGCCACGTCGGCTTCCTGGACAGCCACATCCGCTCCTCTCGCGCTCGATTGCAACGAGTGAGTGTGACATCGCTGTAGGTGGGGTTATTCCAGTCCGAATCTCATTTGGTTCGTGTCCGGTTCACTTTCCATCAACCCCTTGTTAATTGGAGACCGGCGTCACCGCCCGTTGGGTGAAGAATCCAACGTGGTGGGACGCCGGTCTCGTGGGGTGAGCCGAACTTCCGGTTCGTGATCTGGGTTACCCGGTGTGTCAGCCGAGCTGGGTGGACTCCCTGGCGAGCCGCTCGATCCGCTCCCAGTCGCCCTGCACGAGGGCGTCCTTGGGCGCGAGCCACGAGCCGCCGACGCACCCGACGTTCGCGAGCTTCAGGTAGTTCGGCGCGCTCTGCGGGGTGATGCCGCCGGTCGGGCAGAACCGGACGTGCGGGATCGGCCCACCGATCGACTTCAGGTAGTCGGCGCCGCCCGCCGCCTCGGCCGGGAAGAACTTGAGCGCCGTCAGCCCGCGCTCGGCCAGCCGCATCACCTCGGACACCGTCGCCGCGCCCGGCAGGTACGGCAGCCCGGTCGCGTCGGCGGCGTCGAGCACCCGCTCGGTCGTGCCGGGGGTGACGAGGAACGCCGCCCCGGCCTTCGCGGCCTGCTCGGCGTGCTCCGGCGCCGTCACGGTGCCCGCGCCGATCACGATCTCCGGCACCTCACGGGCGACGTTCTCGATCGCGGCGAGCGCGGCCGGGGTGCGCAGCGTCAGTTCGATGACGCGCACGCCCCCGCGCAGCAGTGCCTGGGCGAGCGGCACCGCGTGGTCGGCGTCGTCGACCACGACGACGGGGATGACGGGCGAGAGACCGAGGAGGTCCGCGCCGGTGCTCACCCGAAGAACGTCGCTGGGGTTGTCGCCGTTGGTCACTGCTGCTCTCCTTGCCGGGATCCTGCTGCTGATGTTCTCAACGTTGACGACATTGACGACGTTGATGCTGACATTGACGACGTTGACGCGAGGTTGACGACGTTGACGACGATGAGGTCGTCAACCTCGACGTTGACGGCGTCGATGTTGACGACCTCCCGGCAAGCTTGCCATCCACCTAGTGGTGCGTGACCGGCGCGAAGTGGTCGGCCGTGATCGGGCCGAACACCGTGGCCCCGCGATCCGCCGGCCCGACGCTCCGCCGCAACGCCGCGAACAGCTCGCGCCCCGTGCCCATCCACTCCCGGCTGGTCGGCGGGAAGTCGACCAGCGGCCGCGACGCGAGTTCGTCGGCGGAGACCTGGACCTCCAGCGTCCCGGCCGAGGCGTCCAGCCGGAGGACGTCGCCGTCGCGCACCCGCCCCAGCGGTCCGCCGACGGCGGCTTCGGGCGTCAGCTGGATCGCGGCCGGGATCTTGCCCGACGCGCCGGACATGCGGCCGTCGGTCACCAGCGCGACCTTGTAGCCGCGGTCCATCAGCACACCGAGCGGCGGTGTGAGCTTGTGCAGTTCGGGCATGCCGTTGGCCTGCGGTCCCTGCTGCCGGACGACGACGACCACGTCGCGGTCGAGTTCGCCCGCCTTGAAGGCCTCCTGGAACGCCTCCTGCGTGGTGAACACGCGGGCCGGGGCCTCGACGACGTGGTTCTCGACGGCGACGGCCGACACCTTGATGACCGAGCGGCCGAGGTTGCCGGAGAGCATCCGCAGACCGCCGTCGGAGGCGAACGGCTCGGTGACGGGGCGCAGGACGTCGGTGTCCAGGGAGCGGCCGGGGCCGTCGACCCAGATCAGCTCGCCGTCGGCCAGCATCGGCTCCTGGCGGTAGCGGTCGAGGCCGTGGCCCGCGACGGTGTTCACGTCGGCGTGCAGCAGGCCGGAGTCGAGCAGGGTGCCGACGACGAACTGGACGCCGCCCGCCGCCTGGAAGTGGTTGATGTCGGCGCCGCCGTTGGGGTAGACGCGGGCGATCAGCGGCACGACGGACGACAGGTCGGAGAAGTCGTCCCAGCTCAGCTCGATGCCCGCGGCGGCGGCGATGGCGACGAGGTGCATCGTGTGGTTCGTCGAACCACCGGTGGCCAGCAACGCCACCACACCGTTGACGACGGCCTTCTCGTCCACGACGTGCGCGATCGGGGTGTAGTGCTCGCCGCGGGCCATCTCGACGGCGCGGCGTCCGGCGTGCTCGGTCAGCGCGCGGCGGAGCGTCGTGCCCGGCGGCACGAACGAGGCGCCCGGCAGGTGCAGGCCCATGACCTCGACGACCATCTGGTTCGAGTTCGCGGTGCCGTAGAACGTGCAGGTGCCGGGGGAGTGGTACGAGGCGGCCTCGGCCTCCAGCAGGTCCTCGCGGGACGCCTTGCCCTCCGCGTAGAGCTGCCGGACGCGCGCCTTCTCCTTGTTCGACAGGCCCGACGCCATGGGGCCCGCGGGCACCAGGATCGACGGCAGGTGCCCGAACGACAGCGCGCCGATCAGCAGTCCGGGCACGATCTTGTCGCACACGCCCAGCAGCACGGCGGCGTCGAACATCTCGTGCGACAGGGCCACGCCGGTCGACATGGCGATGACGTCGCGGCTGAAGAGCGACAGCTCCATGCCCTCGCGGCCCTGGGTGATGCCGTCGCACATGGCGGGCACACCGCCGGCGAACTGGGACACACCGCCCGCCGAGCGCACGGAGTCCTTGATCCAGGCCGGGTACTCCTGGAACGGCTGGTGGGCCGACAGCATGTCGTTGTAGGACGACACGATCGCGACGTTGGACTTGCGCAGCGCGCGCAGCGCCGCCTTGTCGCCGCCGGTGATTCCGGCGAAGCCGTGCGCCAGGTTGCTGCACGCGAAGCCGGACCGGGACGTTCCGTCCTGCGCGGCGGCGGCCACGCGTTCGAGGTACGCACGGCGCGAGTCGGCGCTGCGGGCGGCGATGCGGCGTGTCACCTCTGTCAGAACAGGATGCAGTTCGGTCATGGGGGTCTCCGGGTCATCACGGGCCGTGGTGGGGCCCTTACGAGACGACAACGGTGGCGTCCCACGGACGGGCGTGACGCCACACACAGTAAGTCATGGCTGGTCGTAGACACAAAAACGATTCAGTAACTGGGACTGAACCAGTTTTGAATCTTGGCGTGTGGTGCTTGTCACATGGCTTGAGATTGGGCAGAGTGCGGGGCACGACCTTGGAACGGAGGTGTCCCATGAACTCCACGGAGATCGTCGAGCTGCGCCGGGTCATCGGTCAGATGCGGCATGCCGTCAGCAATCTGCGCGCCCGATACGGCGACGTGGCTGCGGTTCAGCGTCTGGCCAACGACGTGGAACGCATGGACATCGACGCTTCCGAACTCGTCGACCTCAGCACCCCGAGGCAGCGCGAAGCGCCTCAAGTGGAACGCGAGGTCGTGGTCGTGCCAGACACGCCTTACGACGAGTCGCTCTGGAAGGACGCGGACGACGAAGGACTCGGTGGGTACCGGAACCGGACCTGACCCAGCCCGACCTCACGGCCCTCGCGGACAGCGGGGGCCGTTACGCGTTTGTTCCACAACGACGTGGACCCCCAGAAAGGTGACCAATGGCGAGGGCAGAGATCGCCGCCAGGACTCTGCGCACGGACCGATGGTGGTTGCCGCCGCTGACGACATTCGTCGGCCTGCTGCTCATCTCGATCTACGCGGCGTTCCGCACGTTCCAGGGGGACTACTACTGGGTCGACCAGTACCACTACCTCACACCGATGTACTCGCCGTGTCTCACGGAGGAGTGCGTCCCCGCGGCATCGCACTTCGGGCAGTGGTTCCCCGCGCTGCCGGGGTTCCTGACACCGCCGCTGCTGATCATCCCGTTCCTGCTGGGATTCCGGATCACCTGCTACTACTACCGCAAGGCCTACTACCGCGCGGCCTGGGCGTCGCCGCCCGCGTGCGCCGTGGCCGAGCCGCACAGCAAGTACACCGGTGAGACCCGGTTCCCGCTCATCGCGCAGAACCTGCACCGCTACTTCTTCTACGCGGCCTCGTTGTTGTTGCTGGTCAACATCTACGACGCGGTGTCGGCGTTCAGCACCGGCCTCGGCCTGGGCAACATCATCCTGCTGGTCAACGTCAGCCTGCTCGCCGCCTACACGCTGAGCTGCCACTCCTGCCGCCACATCGCGGGTGGACGTCTCAAGCACTTCTCCAAGCACCCGGTCCGCTACTGGACGTGGACGCAGATCTCCAAGCTCAACAACCGCCACATGCAACTGGCGTGGGCTTCGCTGATCTTCGTCTGCCTCACGGACCTGTACGTCGCGCTGGTCGCCTCGGGAACGATCTCCGACCTCCGCTTCATCAACTAAGGAGTGGTTTTGCCCGAGCTGGAAAGGCATTCGTTCGACGTCCTCGTGATCGGCGCGGGTGGTGCCGGTCTGCGAGCCGCGATCGAGGCCCGTGAGCACGGCCTGCGCACCGCCGTTCTCTGCAAGTCGTTGTTCGGCAAGGCCCACACCGTCATGGCCGAGGGCGGCATCGCCGCCGCCATGGGCAACGCGAACGAGAGCGACAACTGGCAGGTGCACTTCCGCGACACCATGCGCGGAGGCAAGTTCCTCAACAACTGGCGCATGGCCGAGCTGCACGCACAGGAGGCGCCGCAACGGGTCTGGGAACTCGAGACCTACGGCGCGCTGTTCGACCGCACCAAGGACGGCCGGATCTCGCAGCGCAACTTCGGTGGCCACGAGTACCCGCGCCTCGCCCACGTCGGTGACCGCACCGGCCTCGAACTGATCCGCACGTTGCAGCAGAAGATCGTGTCGTTGCAGCAGGACGACTTCAAGGAGTTCGGCGACTACGAGGAACGCCTGCGCGTGTTCCAGGAGTTCACCGTCACCGAGCTCACGAAGGACGGCGACAAGATCTCCGGCGCGTTCGGCTACTGGCGCGAGTCCGGCCGGTTCGTGCTCTTCGAGGCACCCGCGGTGATCCTCGCGACCGGCGGCATCGGCAAGTCGTTCAAGGTCACCTCGAACTCCTGGGAGTACACCGGGGACGGGCACGCACTCGCGATGCGCGCCGGGGCCTCGCTGATCAACATGGAGTTCATCCAGTTCCACCCCACCGGCATGGTCTGGCCGCCGTCGGTCAAGGGCATCCTCGTCACCGAGTCCGTGCGCGGTGACGGCGGCGTGCTGCGCAACTCCGACGGCAAGCGGTTCATGTTCGACTACATCCCCGAGGTGTTCAAGGACAAGTACGCCGACAACGAGGCCGAGGCCGACCGCTGGTACACCGACCAGGCCAACAACCGGCGCCCACCGGAACTGCTGCCCCGCGACGAGGTCGCCCGCGCGATCAACTCCGAGGTCAAGGCCGGGCGCGGCTCACCCCACGGCGGCGTTTTCCTCGACGTGTCAACGCGTCTGCCCGCCGAGGAGATCCGGCGCCGGCTGCCGTCCATGCACCACCAGTTCAAGGAACTGGCCGATGTGGACATCACCGCGCAACCCATGGAGGTGGGGCCGACGTGCCACTACGTCATGGGCGGCGTCGAGGTCGACCCGGACACCGGATCCTCTTCCGTGCCAGGGCTCTACGCGGCCGGTGAGGTCTCCGGCGGCATGCACGGCTCGAACCGGCTCGGCGGCAACTCGCTGTCGGACCTGCTCGTCTTCGGACGGCGTGCGGGCGCGGGAGCGTCGGAGTACGTGCGGGCGATGAGCGAACGCCCGAAGGTGGCGGAGGAGACCGTCACCGAGGCACGCGCGATGGCGCTCAAGCCGTTCCAGGAAGAGGGCGGCGAGAACCCGTACACGCTGCACATGGAACTCCAGCAGTCGATGAACGACCTCGTCGGCATCATCCGCCGCGCCGGTGAGATGGAGGAGGCGTTGCAGCGGCTGGAGAAGCTCAAGGAACGCGCCCGCTCGCTCACCGTCGAGGGCCACCAGCAGTTCAACCCCGGCTGGCACCTCGCGCTCGACCTGCGCAACATGCTGCTGGTGTCGGAGTGCGTGGCGAAGGCCGCGTTGCTGCGCACCGAGTCGCGCGGCGGGCACACCCGCGACGACCACCCCGTGATGGACGCGGAGTGGCGCCGGAAGCTGTTGGTGTGCCAGGCCGACGGCGACGGGGCGAGCGTGACGGAGAAGCCGCAGATCCCGATCCGCAACGACCTGCTGGACCTGTTCGAGCGCACGGAGCTGGAGAAGTACCTCACCGCGGAGGAGTTGTCATGAGCTACCAGGGGAAGTTCCGGGTGTGGCGCGGCGACGACTCCGGCGGCGCGCTGGAGGACTTCACCGTCGAGGTCAACGAGGGCGAGGTCGTCCTCGACATCATCCACCGGCTCCAGGCGACGCAGGCGCCGGACCTCGCGGTGCGGTGGAACTGCAAGGCCGGCAAGTGCGGTTCGTGTTCCGCCGAGATCAACGGACGGCCGCGGCTGCTCTGCATGACCCGGATGTCGACCTTCACCGAGGGCGAGACGATCACGGTCACGCCGATGCGGACGTTCCCGATCATCCGCGACCTCGTCACCGACGTGTCCTTCAACTACACCAAGGCGCGTGAGGTCCCGTCGTTCGCGCCGCCGAAGGACCTGGCGCCGGGCGAGTACCGGATGCAGCAGGTCGACGTGGAACGCTCGCAGGAGTTCCGCAAGTGCATCGAGTGCTTCCTGTGCCAGAACACCTGCCACGTGGTGCGTGACCACGAGGAGAACAAGGAAGCCTTCTCGGGGCCGCGGTTCCTGATGCGGGTGGCGGAACTGGAGATGCACCCGCTCGACACGGCCGACCGCGTCGACCAGGCGCAGGACGACCACGGCCTCGGCCTGTGCAACATCACCAAGTGCTGCACCGAGGTGTGCCCCGAGCACATCCACATCACCGACAACGCGCTCATTCCCATGAAGGAGCGCGTGGCCGACCGCAAGTACGACCCGATCGTCTGGTTGGGCAACAAGCTGTTCAAGCGGTCCTAGCGAGCCGCGGGCCGGGGATCATAACCCCGGCCCGCGGTGCTCGGAACAGTTTTCGCTCGTGTGCCACTTTCGTGGGTTCCCCTGATTTCGCCGCGCCGTTGACGACGTTCCGGTGCTGTACTGATGACGGATCGCGGTCGAGCGGTCCACATCGAATTGGGGGATTCGAAATGCGAAGGTGTTTCGCTGCCGTTGTGGTGGCGTTGTTGTCCTGTCTCGTCGTCGTCCCGTCCGCGTCCGCGCACTCGGCGCGGTGCAACCCCTACCAGTCGATGGGGAACGGGACGGTGAACATCTTCCTGGTCGACGGCGGTGACCCGTGCACGATCGGGCGGGTGATCACGCAGCTGGCCGGGGCGCCGATGATTCCCACGCAGAGCGGGTTCTTCCGCGTGTTCGGCCCGAACGGGCACATCAGCGACAGCCAGACCAAGTACTGGACGTCGTTCGAGTCCTATCGCGCCGAGACGAACCAGAAAACGCACGAGGGCACTTTGTGGTGTTCGGAGTTCTGGATGCAGACCGGCTCCACGTTCACCCGTGCCGACAATCCCGTGTGCATCGAAGTCTGAAAGTTCCTGGGGGAACGACGATGAAGATTCGTGAATTCATGATGGCGGCCGTGATCGCGGCACTGGTGGTGCCTCTGGCGGCGACGGCCGCGCACGCGGGCAGCGTGACGGGGGTGTGCGGCCCGGTGCCGACGCAGAGCGACTGCCAGATCGCGACGCTGGACTTCCCCGGCGGGAGGCTCTCGATCGACGTCGACATCGACCGCCGGTGGCCGTTCGTCAACTACCGCACCAACTGGGACGTCTGGGACAGCCAGGGCCCGACCAGCTGCAAGCGCGAGTTCTGGTCGGACGACCCGCCCGCGTCGTGGACCTGCGACAACATCCACGCCGGGCCGATCACGCTCAACGTCGGCAAGCAGACGCCCGACTTCGCCCACCTCGGGTTGCGCTGGTAGCTCACCCGGCGAGCTGCGGCACGACCAGTCCGGACTCGTACGCCATCACCACGGCCTGAGCCCGGCTGGTCAGCCGCAGCTTCGTCATCACGCGGTTGAGATGCGTCTTCACCGTGCCCTCGGTGACGGTGAGACGCGCCGCGATCGTCGTGTTCGTCAGCCCGGTGCCGACGAGCCGCAGCACCTCGCGTTCGCGGTCCGTGAGCTCCTCCAGCCCCGCGTCACTCCCCGGGGCCGCCGTGCCGCCCCTCAGGTAGGCCGCCACGAGCCTGCGCATCACCGTCGGGCTGAACTGCATCTCCCCGGACGCCACGGCCGCGATGGCGGCGATCAGGCGGGCCGGTTCGGACTCCTTCAGCACGAACCCCGCCGCGCCGAGCCGCAACGCCTCGTGGACGTACTCGTCCAGGTCGAACGTCGTCAGCACCAGCACCCTGGCCGGCCCCGCGACGTTCTTCAGCGCCGTCAGCCCCGGCAGGCGGATGTCGAGCAGGATCACGTCCGGCCGCGCCGTGCGGGCCAGTTCGCACGCGGTGGCGCCGTCGGAGGCCTCGCCCACGACGGTCAATTCCGGTGCGGCGTTCAGCAAGGCGACCAGGCCGGCTCTGAACAACGGCTGGTCGTCGACCACGAGCACGCGCGTCACAACGCCCCTCATTCATGTGACGTCACCGCCGGCAGATCCCCCACCAGGAGCGTACCGCGAAAGTTGACGGGAGATCCACTGTTCGTGAGACGACCCGGTTCCGCTTGCGCCGCTACGTTCCGGCTCATGCACACCGCATCGGCCGACCTGCTCGCCGTCCGCACGGTCACCGTGGACGGCTCGGACGTCTACCTCCGCGTCACCGACAGCCCGGTCGACCTGGAGATCCGGTGGTTCCGCGACGGACGGGTCGCCGGAGCGCCCGTGCTGTTCCCGGCGGGTGACCGCTCCCGGCGGCTGCTCGGCGCGAACTTCCCCGCCGGGACCACGTTCTGCCTCGACGTCCTGGGGGAGCAGGCACAGGCTTGGCGCGGTGTCGTCGACTGGAACGTCTGACCACTCTGGAGGGGACTCTCGATGAAACGCGCTCTCGCCGGCCTGTTCGCCCTGGGCTTCGCGATGCTGTCGGCCACGCCCGCGCAGGCGGCGTCGACGACGATCACCGTGCCGTTCAAGGAGAACCAGATCACCTGGTTCACCACCGCGCGCACGATCACCGTCGCCGGCTCGAACATCGACGCACGGGTCGCGCTGGGCGGTGTCATGCAGCTCGCCTGGTACAAGTGCGGCGACCGCAACAACCGCGGCGCGTTCGTGCGGATGGAGGAGACCCGCAAGCACGTTGGCACGAACTTCAAGGCGGGCACCAAGTTCTGCCTCGCCTCGAACAGCCCGTACACCTCGGGCACCGTCGGAGGAACGCTGTGGTGGAGCGGAAACTGACCGCGCTGCTCGCCCTCGTCCTGCTGACCGGGTGCGCCGCACCGCCTCAGCAGGTCCCCGAACTCGTCGACCAGCAGCGGTACGCCCGCGACCTCCAGGACGGCTCGGCGCGGTTCTCCTGGCCGGACAGCCGGAAACCGGACCTGGGCGTGCTCGCCGAGAAGTCGGGGCCGGGACCGGACAGGGCACCGGCGGGCAGCGAGCGGATCGTCCTGGAGATCACCAACTCCTGCGCCTGGTACCTCGACTGGGAGGACGCCCGGAAACGCGGCGACCAGGCAGCCGCGACGAAGGCGTTGCAGGTCATGGGTGAGGTGCTGCCGAAGTTCTCGCCCGAGGACCCCGACGGGCAGCGCTATGCCCGCGAGACGGCCGCGAAAGCGGAACGGGGCGACGGCTCACTGGCCGCGGACTACGTGACGAACAACTGCGATTCGGTGCTCTGGAAATGACGAACGGGGCGTGTCCGAAGTGGACACGCCCCGTTTCGGCAGGCGGACGTCAGATCGAAGCCGCGGCGTTGGCGACCTGGACCTGGTTGGCGGCGTCGCCGGCATCGGTGTTGATGACCTTCTTGTTGCGGCGGTTGCGCTTCTCGAGGTAAGTCGCGAGCCACGTCAGCAACAGGCACAGTCCGATGTAGATCAGCGCGACCACGATCATCACCGAGATCATCGGGCGACCGAAGTTCACCGCGTCATTACCGATGCGCGTACCCCACCGCAGCAGCTCCTCGAACGTGATGAGGAAGCCGAGCGCGGTGTCCTTCAGCAGCACCACGAGCTGGCTGATGATGGTCGGCAGCATCGCCCGCAACGCCTGCGGCAGCAGCACGAACGTCATCACCTGGGTCTTGCGCATGCCCAGCGCGTACGCGGCCTCGGCCTGCCCCTTGGGCAGCGAGTTGATGCCCGCGCGGAAGATCTCCGCGAGCACCGAGCCGTTGTACAGCATCAGGCTGACCACGACCGCCGTGAACGCGCTCAGCTTCACCCCGGCCACGGGAAGGCCGTAGTAGAAGAAGAACATCATGATCACGAGCGGGATCGCGCGGAAGATCTCGACGATCACCGCCGCGGGGGCGCGCACCCACGCGTGGTCGGACAGCCGCGCCGCCGCGAAGATCGCGCCGAACACGAGCGCCAGCACGGCGCCGACGGCGAACGCGGACAGCGTGTTGCCGATCGCCTCCACCAGCGACAGCTGGATCACCTTGTAGTTGATCCAGTCGAGCCGGCGCGTCGTGAACTGGTCGGTGACGATGAACCGCATGGCCACGTACACGACGGCCGCGATGATCGCCGCGATGCCGATGACGGCCATGATCTTGTGACGGACGCGGGCCTTCGGGCCCGGGACGTCGAACAGCACCATGCTCATCGGGCCACGCTCCAGCGCTTCTCGAAGACCTGCTGCACGTACGTCAGCGGCATGACCAGGATGACGAACCCGAGAGCGACCCAGAGGAGCCCGAGCAGGACGTTGTCACCCTGGTCCGACAGCTGCTCGCGGATGTTGCCCGCCTGGAAGACGGCGAAGCCGGACGCGACGGTCGTGTTCTTCAGCAACGCGATCATCGTGCTCGTCATCGGCGGCACGACCGAGCGCAACGCCTGCGGCAGCACCACGTTGCCGAGCATCTGCGTGAACGTGAGGCCCAGCGCGCGGGAGGCCTCGGCCTGCCCGACCGGCACGGTGTTGATGCCCGAGCGGACGACCTCGCAGACGAACGCCGCCGTGTAGAGCGACAGCGCGACGACCGCGGCGGTGTACTCGTCGATCTTCAGGATCTCGAGCAGCGGGTACGCGAACACGAAGAACACGAACACCAGCGTCAGCGGCGTGTTGCGCAGGATCGTCACGTAGGCCGTGCCGATGCCGCGGAAGACGGGCACCGGGCTGACCCTCAGCGCGGCGAGGATCGTGCCCAGCACCAGGGACAGCACCGCGGAGATCGCGAAGAGCTGGAGGGTCTGCCCGAACGCGTCTAGGAAGAAAGAAAAGTTCTTGGTGAGGACGTTCATCGGTTTCCTTGCCGTCCGTCCGCCTTCAAAGGAACGGCCGGCGGACCCACGCGGGATCCACCGGCCACGTGAACAACCGTCAGTACCGGTCGATCTTCGGCTTCTCCGCGGACGAGCCCGACTTGCCGAGCGTGCCGTCGTAGATCTTCTGCCAGGTGCCGTCGTCGAGCGAGGCCTGCAGGACGTCGTTCACCTTGTCGCGCAGCGCCTTGTCGTCCTTCGGCAGGCCGATGCCGTACGGCTCGCTGGAGAACGTCTTGCCGACGACCTTCAGCTTGCCCTCCTCGGCGGCGGCGTAGCCCTTGAGGATCGCGTCGTCGGTGGTGACGGCGTCGACCTCACCGTTGAGGAGCTTGGTGACGCACTGCGAGTAGCCCTGGAACTCGAGGACGTTGCCGGGCTCGGTGAGGCCCTTCTCCTTGACGTTCTTGGCCGGGGTGGAGCCGGTGACCGAGCAGACCTTCTTGCCCTTGAGGGCGTCCGGGCCGGTGATGTCGGTGTTGTCCTTCTTCACCAGCAGGTCCTGGCCGGCGACGAAGTACGGGCCCGCGAACGCGACCTTCTCCTTGCGGCCCGCGTTGATCGTGTAGGTGCCGACGTAGTAGTCGACGTCCCCGTTGATCAGCGCCTGCTCGCGAGCGGCCGACTGGACGGTCTTGTACTGGATCTTCTCGGGGTCGAAGCCGAGCTTCGCCGAGATGAGCTTCGCGATGTCGATGTCGAAGCCGCTGTACTTGTTCGTCGTCGGGTCCTTGTAACCGAGGCCCGGCTGGTCCTCCTTGACGCCGACGATCAGCGAACCACGCGACTTCGCCTTGTCGAACGTGGGCGAACCGGCGACGGCGACGTCCTTGGCGACCTCGAACAGACCGGCGGGCGCGGCGCCCTGGTCTGCCGGAGCGCCTTCCTTGCCACACGCGGTCAGGGCCAGTGCGCCCGTCAGCAGCACCGCCGCAAGGGTGCGAACCCTCATCGTCCTTCTCCTGCCATTCGTTCTGGAAGTGGGCTGACTACTAGTGAGTCAGGATCTTGCCAAGGAAGTCCTTCGCGCGGTTGGACTTCGGGGCCGAGAAGAACTCTTCCGGGGTCGAGTCCTCGACCACCTCGCCGTCGGACATGAAGATCACGCGGTCCGCGGCCTTGCGGGCGAAGCCCATCTCGTGGGTGACGACCAGCATCGTCATCCCGTCCTTGGCCAGGCCCGTCATGACGTCCAGGACCTCCTGGACCATCTCCGGGTCGAGCGCGGACGTCGGCTCGTCGAACAGCATCACCTTGGGCTTCATGGCGAGCGCGCGGGCGATCGCGGCGCGCTGCTGCTGGCCACCGGAGAGCTGGGCGGGGAACTTGTCCGCCTGGTTCGCGATACCGACCCGCTCCAGGAGTTCCATCGCGGTCTTGCGCGCGTCGGCGGCGGGCGTCTTGCGCACCTTCACCGGGGCGAGCATGACGTTCTCGACGATGGTTTTGTGGGCGAAAAGGTTGAAGGACTGGAACACCATGCCGACATCGGCGCGGAGTCGGGCCAGTTCTTTTCCTTCGGCGGGAAGTGGCTGGCCGTCGACCTCGATGACACCGGAATCGATCGGTTCGAGGCGGTTGATGGTCCGGCACAGGGTCGACTTACCGGAACCCGACGGCCCCAGCACGACCACGACCTGCCCCTTCGGCACTTCCAGCTGCACGTTCTTGAGCACGTGCAACGGGCCGAAGAACTTGTCCACACCCGCCACACGAATCATCGGCGGTGCAGAGGCGGCAGTCATCCAGTCCTCCATTTGGGGTCGTCGGCGTTGGCGGAAACCTAGGTGTCCGCCACCACACCAGTCCAGGACATTGAGCAAGACTTAGGGTCTCAACTCTGTCACAGGCAGACATCGGTTGCCCGGGAGGTAGCGAAAGTGCGCGTGCTGCTCGTCGAGGACGACGACAGGGTCGCCGAGGCCTTGGTCCCCGCCCTGACCAGACGGGGTTTCCACGTGGACCGGCAGGCCACGGGCCGCGGCACCCTCGACCGCCTGGCGGGCGTCGACGTGGTGCTGCTCGACCTGGGCCTGCCCGACATGGACGGCGTGACGTTGTGCCGTGCCATCAGGGCCGCGTCGGACGTCGCGATCATCGTGGTGTCCGCGCGGGGGGAGATCGACGACCGGATCCTCGGCCTGCACGCCGGGGCCGACGACTACCTCGTCAAGCCATATGACGTGGGAGAACTCGTCGCGCGGGTGCACGCCGTGCGACGGCGTCGCGGCGCGGATCCGGTCGGGGTGGGCGCGGTGTCCACGGAGGTGTTCGAGACCGGCGACGTCCGGGTTGACCTGGGACGTCACGAGGTCACGGTCGCGGGGGAGTCGGTCGCCCTGTCCCGCAAGGAGTTCCAGGTGCTCGCCCTGGTGATGGCCGCGGGTGGCGCGGTGTGCACGCGGGAGCGCATCCTCGCGGAGGTGTGGGGCCGCACGTGGTCCGGCGCGAACCGGACGCTCGACGTGCACGTCGCCACGCTGCGGACCAAGCTCGGGAGGCCGTCGTTGCTGGAGACCGTGCGGGGCGTCGGGTATCGGCTGGGGCAGGTGTGATCTCGATTGGGTGATCTTTCGCGTCGGCGTGTCGCGACCGGGTGGGGTGACGGGCTGTGAGGTCGCGACTGCTGGGCGTGGTGCTCGCCCTGATCGTGCTCGTGCTGGTGGGGCTCGGCGTGCCGCTGGGCCGCAACGTGGCGGCGGCGGAGCAGCAGGAGATGTTCCTGGACCGGCTCACCGACACGAGCCGGTTCGCGTCGCTCGCCGCCCGGCCGTTGATCGACGACAAGCCGGACCTGCTGCTGCCGGAGTTGCAGCGCTACGACGACCTCTACGACATCGGCGTGGCGGTCGTGGCCAGGGACGCGCCGACGGTGCCGCTGGTGGCGTCGCGCAACGACCTCGCGCTCGGCGAGAGCGGTGTGCAGGACCTGGTCAGCAAGGCGTTGGCCGGACGGTTGCCGGTCGCGCCGCCGTTGTTGCAGCCCTGGGACACCTCACGGCTGGTGCTCGCCGAACCCGTGCTGGTCGACGGTGAGGTGCGCGGCGCGGTGATCACGTTCTCGCCGACCACGAAGACCCGGTTCGAGGTGCTCGCCTGGTGGGCGTTGCTGCTCGCGGCGAGCCTGCTGGTGCTGGCGCTCGCCGTGCTGCTGGCGCTGCCGGTGGTGCGCTGGACGTTGCGGCCGGTGCAGGCGCTCGACGACGCGACGGGCAAGCTCCTCGCCGCCGTGGTGTCGGGCCGGCCGGTGCCGCCGGTGGGCGCGGAGAGCGGGCCGCCGGAACTGCGGCAGCTCAGCCGTTCCTTCGACCAGATGGCCGCGAACGTGGGCGATGTGCTGGCGTCGCAACGGGCTTTCGTCGCCGACGCCTCGCACCAGCTGCGCAACCCGTTGACGGCGCTGAAACTCCGGCTGTCCAATCTGGAGGGTCACGTCGACGCCGAGGCGGAGGTGCACCAGGTCGAGGCGCTGGCCGAGACCGACCGCCTCAACCGCATCCTCGACGAGCTGCTCGCGATGGCGCGCGCCGAGTCGAGTTCGGTGGACCCGGTGCCGGTCGACGTCGACAAGTCCGTGGCGGCCCGGCTGTCGGCGTGGCAGTCGGCCGCGGCGGCCAAGGAGGTGCACCTGGTGCTCGACGGGCAGCGGGTCGGCATGGCGCTCGTCCCGCCGCGCGGGGTCGAGACGATCCTGGACGCGTTGCTGGACAACGCGTTGAAGTTCACCGCCGAGGGCACGCTGATCGTCGTGGACGCGCGCAAGGCCGACGGCGTGATCACGATGTCCGTCGCCGACCACGGACCGGGGTTGCAGGCCGACGAGCTCGAGCGCGCCACCGACCGGTTCTGGCGCAGCCCCGCGCACCAGAACGTGCCGGGCTCCGGTCTCGGGCTCTCGATCGTGCGGCTGATCGTCGAACGCGTGGACGGGACCGTGCGGCTGGAGTCGCCGGAAGACGGCGGCCTGAAGGTCGTCGTCGAACTCCCGGCCGTCTAGCCGCGAGCCGATCCCACCCGGTGGCGGGTGGGATCGGCAACGCAGGGATCAGGCGCCGTAGTTCGTGATCCGGCCGCCGACGCCCACTCGCGTGCTCCCGCGCTGCGCGTAGCCGCCGTACGCCTGCGAGCCCTCGTAGAAGGTCCAGCCGCCGATCGTCATCCCGTGCACGCTGACGTGGGAGTTGCCGCGCAGCAACGAGAAGTGCACGTGCGCCCCGGTGCTCGAACCACCGCACGGCAGCTCGTTGCCGATGTTGCCGAGGTACGTGCCGGTGCGCACCGCGCTGCCGTTGGCCAGTGTCGTCAGGTTGTACATGTGGTAGTAGGTGGTGCTGTAACCGTTGTCGTGCACGACTTTCACCAGTGCGCTGCGGCCCACGACGCAGCTCTTGTAGACCCGGCCGTTGCCCGCGGACAGCACGCGGCCGTCACCGCCGTTGAAGTCGATGGAGCTGAACGGCCGGCTGTTGCCGCTGTTGCCGTGCGGGCCGCCGCCCATCCACCACGACACGTTCACCGGCCACGGCAGGCCGAGACCGGTCGGCGCGAGTGCCTGCGCGCGGCTGCTCTGGTTGGCCGCGAACGTCCGCTTCTCGCCGTCGCTGAGCACGCCGGAAGGCGCCAGCGCGGCCAGTTCGGCGAACCCGGAGGTGCCGTCGAGCTCGACCCGCCACGCGGATCGTTCCTTGCGGGCCAGGAACAACGCCATGTGCGGCGACCCGTGGTCCTGACCGTGGGCCATCGGGACGGTGGAGCTGCCGAACACCCACGCGCCGGACGCACGGGTCGGCTCGAACAGCGGTTCACGCAACGTCTGCGTGTCCCACTCCCGCTTCAACGCCTCGCCGTGCTGCTGGAGCACGGCGGAGCGGACGGTGGTGGCGAGATCGGGCGCGGCGGCGATCGCCGACGGCGTGACGAGCACCGCGGCACCGGCCACGAATGCGGAGAACAGCGCGGTGAATCGCCGCGCGGACAACGAACGGGACATGTGCCCTCCAGGGGAAGTCAGCACAAGGCAGGGGGTCGGCGGCTCTTGCAGGGGCCGCCGCGCCGATGACATACCGGTGGACCGGCACGGTCAAGGTCGCCCAGGCTGAGGACCCACCACTGTGGAACGTCCGCCAAAACTGTGGAGGAATACCCACCTTTTGTCGGGTTTTCGACCCGTGCCGGACTTCTAGACTGTTTCTTCCACAGTCGAAGGGCACGCCGTGGCCGTTCCTCCCGATGCGGGCGACGAGGTCGACGTGCGGCTGCGCGCCGGTCCGTTCCACGCCGCGCTGGGGGCCGCCATCGCGCACCGCGGCCTCACCCTGGAACGCCTGCGCGACCGGCTCGACCGGCGGGGCATCCACGTCAGCCTGTCCACGCTCAGCTACTGGCGGCTCGGCCGCAGCCGTCCCGAACGAGTGGACTCACTGCGCGCGGTGCAGGCCATCGAGGCCATTCTCGGCCTGCCCAGGCACTCTCTCGAAGCGTTGCTCGGGCCGCCGCGCCCGCGTGGCCGCTGGGCGTCGAAGCAGCAGCGGAGCCGCGACTTCGGACAGATGCTGGAACCCGCGCAGTCGCTGGCGGAGACCATGCAGGCGCTGATCGGACCGTCCGACGGTGACCTGCGCCTGTGGTCGCAGGACGACGCGGCCGCCGTGGACCGCCACGGTGCGCTCCGCTCGGTCCACACCAGACAGGTGCTGCGCGCGGTCGCGGGCCAGCCCGACCGCTACGTGGCCGTGTACTGCGCGGAAGGCGGCACGCCGCCGGACGCGTTGGACGTGGAGGCCGTGCGCGACTGCCGGCTGGGACGCGTGCGGCGGCACCACCGGGAGCCGGTGATCGCCGCGGAGCTGCTGTTCGACCACGTCCTGCCGGTGGGCCGGACGCACCTGCTGGAGTACCGGTTCACCATCGCCGAGACCGGCACGCGGTCCCACGACTACCGCCGCGCGTTCCGATATCCGGTGGGCACGTACGTGGCGAGCGTGCAGTTCACCGAACCCCGCCTGCCGGTGCGCTGCTACACCCTCGCGCAGCCCGGAGTGGACGCGACCCTGGCCCACGGCGACGAACTCACGCTCACGCCGGGGCGAGTGCTGCACGTGACGGCGAAGGACGTGCGGCCCGGCGTGCTCGGCATAGGCTGGGACTGGGACTAGACCCCGGAAATCAGACTTTGTGTTCGCGGTAATAACGCATGGCGCCGTTGTGCAGCGGTACCGGTGACGTCTCGATCGCCGACCGCTGCTCGATGGTGCGGGCCGCCGAGTGGGCCTTCACGAGTTCGGGTTGCCCCTCGAACAGCTGTCGCACCAACGCCTCGGCCACGTCGTCCGGCATCTTCTCGTTGACCAGCAGGAAGTTGCGCACGACGAGGGTGATGACGGGCCCGACCGGCCCGGACTGGAGGTTGTAGGTGGACGCGGGCAGCGTCGCCGAGCCGTAGACCGGCTTCTCCTTGCGGAACGTCGACAGCACGTCGCTCAGGTCGAGCATCCGCACGCCGAGACCCTTGGTGAGGTCGGTGATCGTCTTGGTGGGCAGGCCGCCCGACCAGAAGAACGCGTCGAGCCTGCCCTCGCGCATCGCCTGCGCGGAGTCGTCGAGGTTGAGGTTCACCGCCTCCGGGGTGACGCCCGCGGACTTGAGCAGCGCGCTCGCGATGATCTCGACGCCGGACTCCTTCCCGCCGATCGACACGCGCTTGCCCGAGAGGTCGCGCAGCTTCGTCACCGGCACGTCCGCGCGGACGATGACCTGGAGGTAGTCGTCGTGCATGCGGGCCAGCGCGCGCAGCTTCTCCGAGCCGGGGACGCCCTCGAGCGCGTCCGCCTGCGAGAAGCCGACCTGGGCCTGGTCGTTGATCAGCCGGGTGATGTTGTCCTTCGACCCGGCGGTGGCGACGACCTGGGGTTTCACGATGCCGAGACGGCCGCTCCAGATGTCCGCGAGGCCGTTGCCGAGCGAGTAGTAGACGCCGCCCGGGCTGCCCGTGGCCATCGTGATCTTGACGTCCGCGACCGTGCTGCTACAGCCCGTCAGGACCGTCGCGGCGGTCAGCAGGCTCACGGCGGCATGCATTCGTCCCAGCACCAGCGCATCGTGCCACGGGGGTCGTGCGTGATTGCACCCGACGAAGGTCCTGCCTGGTCAACGTGTGGATGTGCCCGCCTAGGGGCGGTCCGCGCGACTTGGGCGTGTGACCAGGAGTTATGGTTTTGGGCGTGAGTACCGCGCAGGTTCGCAAGAGCTTCCAGATCCGCACGTTCGGGTGTCAGATGAACGTGCACGACTCCGAGCGCCTCGCCGGACTGCTCGAGGACGCGGGTTACGAGCGGGCCACCGAGTCCGAGCAGCCCGATGTCGTCGTCTTCAACACCTGCGCGGTCCGCGAGAACGCCGACAACAAGCTGTACGGCACGCTCGGCCACCTCGCCCCGCAGAAGACGGCGAACCCGGGCATGCAGATCGCGGTCGGCGGCTGCCTCGCGCAGAAGGACCGCAGCGAGATCGTGCGGCGCGCGCCGTGGGTGGACGTCGTGTTCGGCACGCACAACATCGGGTCGCTGCCGGTGCTGCTGGAACGCGCGCGCCACAACGAGGAGGCGCAGGTCGAGATCCTCGACGCGCTGGAGACGTTCCCGTCTTCGCTGCCGGCCGCGCGCGACTCCGCCTACTCGGGCTGGGTGTCGATCTCGGTGGGCTGCAACAACACCTGCACGTTCTGCATCGTGCCGTCGTTGCGCGGCAAGGAGAAGGACCGCCGTCCCGGGGACGTGCTGGCCGAGGTGCAGACGCTGGTGGACGAGGGCGTGCTGGAGGTGACGCTGCTGGGCCAGAACGTCAACTCCTACGGCGTCGAGTTCGGCGACAGGCTGGCGTTCGGCAAGCTGCTGCGCGCGTGCGGGGAGATCGACGGGCTGGAGCGCGTCCGGTTCACCTCGCCGCACCCCAAGGACTTCACCGACGACGTCATCGCCGCGATGGCCGAGACGCCGAACGTGTGCCACAGCCTGCACATGCCGCTGCAGTCCGGTTCGGACCGGTTGCTCAAGGCGATGCGCCGCTCGTACCGCACCGAGAAGTACCTGGGGATCATCGAGAAGGTCCGCGCCGCGATGCCGGACGCCGCGATCACCACCGACATCATCGTCGGCTTCCCCGGTGAGACCGAGGAGGACTTCCAGGGCACGCTCGACGTCGTGCGCCAGGCGCGGTTCTCGTCGGCGTTCACGTTCCAGTACTCGAAGCGCCCCGGCACGCCCGCCGCCGACCTGCCGGACCAGCTGCCGAAGGCCGTCGTGCAGGAGCGGTTCGACCGGCTCGTGGCGTTGCAGAACGAGATGACGCACCAGCTCAACATCGAGCAGGTCGGCCGCACGGTCGAGGTGCTCGTCGCCACCGGCGAGGGCAAGCGCGACGCCGAGACGCACCGCATGAGCGGCCGCGCCCGTGACGGCCGCCTGGTGCACTTCACGCCTGGCGGTACCGCGCCGCGTCCCGGTGACGTCGTGGAGGCCGTCGTGACGTACGCGGCCCCGCACTACCTCGTCGCGGACGGCGAACCGCTGTCGTGGCGCCGCACGAAGGCCGGTGACCGCTCCGAGGCCGGCATCAAGCCCAAGACCGCGGGCGTCGGCCTGGGTCTGCCCTCGTTCGGAGCGCCCGCGCCACTGCCCGCCGCCGTCTCGGGGTGTGCGGCGCAGTGAGCGATCCACAAGAACAGGACGACTTCTTGCGCAAGGAAATCGACGCCGTCGAACACCAGGCCGCCAAGCGCATCGATCCCGGCACGGGCGCGCTGACGATCTCGATCGCGGTGCTCGCGATCCTGGTGTCGCTGATCCTGCCGTGGGTGGGGGAGCACACCGGGCTCGCGGTGCTGCTCGGCGAGTCGGACCTGTTCCTGCCCCGGCTGTTCTCGTTCCTCGCGCTGGGTGTCGGCGTGGCCGGGTCGGGCATCACCCTGGCCGCGCGCCGCTGGGGGCTCGCGTGGGTGTGCTCGCTCGGGCTCTTCGCGGGCTCGATCATCGGGGTGCTGTCGATCTGGACGCAGCAGACCACGACGAGCAACAAGACGGTCGGCCCCGGCCCCGGCATCGGCCTGATCATCGCGGCGATCGCCACGATCTACCTGCTGGTGAAGTGGCTGAAGATCGCGGCCTCGCGCCCGCCCCAGCTAGGAGAGACACAGCTGTCTGAGCAGCAGTAGCCCCTGAAACGACCGAGAGCCCCTCTTCCGGCTGGAGGAGGGGCTCTCGGTCGTTAGAACCTCTAGCGGGTCGCCAGGGCCTGCTCAGCGGCGGCGAGCCACTCGCGCCACTGGGCGGCCTGCGCCTCGGCCTGCTCGGTGCGGCGCTTGTCGCCCGCGGCACGGGCCTTGGCGGCCTGCGCCTCGAACTGCTCGACGCGCTCGCGGAACTGCGCCACGCGGGCCTCGGCCTCGGGGTCGGACCGGCGCCACTGGGCGTCGACCGCGCCGCGGACCCGCTCCTCGATGGTGCGGAGCTTGCCCTCGAGCTCGCGGATGCGTTCCCTCGGCACCTTGCCGATCGCGTCCCAGCGCTCCTGGATCTTGTAGAGGGCGTTGCGCGCCGCCTCCAGGTCGCCCGACGGGTCGATGCCCTCGGCCTCGGCGAGCAGCTCCTCCTTCAGCTTCGCGTTGGCCGAGAACTCGGCGTCCCGCTCGCTGAAGGCCTCGGAGCGCTTCTGGAAGAACGCGTCCTGCGCGGCCCGGAACCGCTGCCACAGCGCGTCGTCGGCCTCCTTGGGCGCACGCCCGGCGGCCTTCCACTCGACCATCAGCTCCTTGTAGCGACCGGCCGTGGGGCCCCAGTCGTCGGAGTTGACGAGCTTCTCGGCCTCGTCGACCAGTTCCTGCTTGGAGGCCTTCGCGACCGAACGCTGGCGGTCGAGGTCCGCGAAGTGCGAGCCGCGACGGCGGTTGAACGCGTCCCGGGCCTTCGAGAACCGGCGCCACAGCTGCTCGTCGGTCTTGCGGTCGACGCCGCGGATGGTCTTCCACTCGTCGAGGATCTGGCGCAGCCGGTCGCCCGCGACCTTCCACTGCGTCGACTCGTTGGCGATCGACTCGGCCTCGTCGACGAGCGCCTGCTTGCGCTGCACGGACTGGGCGCGGGCGGCCTCCTTGGCCTCCTTCGCCTTCTCCATGCCGGCCTCGGCCCGCTCCAGCACGTGCTCGACGCGGGCGGCCAGTGCCTTGAGGTCACCGACGACGGCGGCCTCGGCCAGCTGCTCCTTGACGTGCTTCGCGCTGGTCAGGGCGTGCTTGGGGTCGCCGGCGCCGGACGCGAGCCGCGACACGAGCAGCTCGACCTCGGTGCGCAGGTCGTCGAAGCGCCGCGCGAAGTGCGCGAGACCCTCGACGGGCTCCCCGGCCTGCCACGACCCGACCGCGCGTTCGCCGTCCTCGGTCTTCACGTACACGGTGCCGTCGGCGTCCACGCGCCCCCAGCGGTCAGGGTGGTCCGACGCCACGGGGACGGCCGGGGTGCTCGCGGGCGCCGCGGCGGTCTCCTTCGGCGTTTTCTCGACCACACCCTCGGCTGCACCCTCGACCGGTGCGTTCTCCGCCACGGCCTGCGGTGTGCTGTCCTGCTCCGACATCGCCGGTTCCTCCCGTCTGACGCCCGTGCCTGCCACGGGCGCCCCGCCACCAGGCGGGGCCAGTGCGATACGGGCGCTGGAGGGTCTCCCGTCCCCAGTTCCCCGCGCGCATTCAAACAGGTCAGAGCTCGACTCGGTACTGGGAGTCCACGATAGGTAGCCTCGTTCGTTGTGATCACCCGCGCTGCGGTGGTGCCGCACCCGCCTCTTCTGGTGCCAGAACTGGTGTCCGGCGCCGCTTTGGAAACCGAGTCCGTGCGCGCCGCAACCCTTGCGGCAGCAGGGAAACTGCCAGGTCCGTGGATCGCCGTCGCGGTCGACGACGGAGGGCGGGCGACCTACACACCACCGTTGTCGGGAAGTTTTCTCGGTTATGGGGTCGATGTGCGGGCGTCACTCGGCGGTGATCTGCCCGCGGACGCCACGATTCCGTTGCCAGTGCTAATCACCGCGTGGCTGCGGGAACGCTGCGCGGTCGAGGTGTCACGCGTTGAACTCGTTCCCCGTGACCTGCCCGTTTCGGACTGTGTCTCGTTTGGACAACAACTCGCCGCGGAGGACTGCGGGCTGTTGGTCCTCGGTGACGGATCGACGCGGCACGGTCCGCGTTCGCCAGGAGCGGACGACGAGCGTTCGGGACCTTTTGACTCCTTGGTCCACGGTCTGCTGGCCGGCGCCGACGTGGACGGCCTGCTCGGCCTCGACGTCGAGCTGGCCGCCGAGCTGGGCGCGCAGGGCAGGGCCGCGTGGCAGGTCCTCGCCGGGGTGCCCGGCCCGTGGCGTTGTTCGTCCGCCGAGTTCTTCGCACCGTTCGGCGTGGGCTACCACGTCGCTGTCTGGGAGCGCCCGTGATTGCGCCTATCGCCGTGGTCGGTCCTACCGCCACCGGCAAGTCCGACCTGGCTGTCCTGCTCGCGGAACGGTTCGGGGGAGAGGTCGTCAACGCCGACGCCATGCAGCTCTACCGGGGCATGGACATCGGCACGGCCAAGATGCCTCTGGCCGAACGCCGTGGGGTGCCGCACCACCTGTTCGACGTCCTGTCGGTCACCGAGACCGCGTCCGTCGCCGCCTACCAGCGCGAGACGAGGGCCGTCGTGGAGTCGTTGCTGGACGCCGGTCGGGTGCCGGTCCTCGTCGGAGGTTCGGGACTTTACGTCCAGGCCGTGCTGGACGACCTGAAGTTCCCCGGCACCGACGACGCCGTCCGCGAGCGTTTCGAGGCCGAGCTGGCGTCGCTCGGCTCCGAGGCGTTGCACCGGCGGTTGCAGGAGCTCGACCCGGCCGCCGCGATCGCGATCCTGCCGTCCAACGGCCGCCGCATCGTGCGCGCGCTGGAGGTCATCGAGCTGACCGGGCAGCCGTTCTCGGCGAACCTCCCCAAGCCCGGCCCCGCCCGCTACGGCACCGTCCAGATCGGCGTCGACCGCGAGGTGTCCGAACTGGACTCGCGCGTCGACCAGCGGGTGGACGCGATGTTCGCCGCCGGGTTGGAGAAGGAGGTGCGCGCGCTGGTCCGGATCGGGCTGCGCGAGGGCAAGACCGCATCCCGCGCGCTCGGCTACCAGCAGGTGCTGTCCGCAATGGACGGAGCCTGCACGATCGACTTCGCCGCCGAGGAGACCAAACGCGCCACCCGCCGGTTCGTGCGCCGCCAGCGTTCCTGGTTCCGGCGTGACCAGCGCATCACCTGGCTCGACGGTGCTGACCCGGATCTTTTGACCGCCGCCGGTAACCTTGTGCCGTGGAGTTCGTGAAGGGGCACGGCACGGAGAACGACTTCGTCGTCCTGCCCGACCTCGATGACCAGCTGGACCTGACCGTCGCGCGCGTCCAGGCGTTGTGCGACCGGCAGCGCGGCCTGGGCGCGGACGGCGTCCTGCGCGTGGTGCGGGTAGACGGCAAGTGGTTCATGGACTACCGCAACGCGGACGGTTCCATCGCCGAGATGTGCGGCAACGGCCTGCGCGTCTTCGCCCGCTACCTGGTCGACGCCGGTCACCAGCCGCAGGGCGAGTTCGTCGTGGGCACGCGCGCGGGCGACCGCACCGTGACGACGCACCCGGACGGCTCCGTCACCAACGACATGGGCCCCGCCCGCGTCACCGGTACCTCGATCGCCGCCGTCGACGGCGCCGGCATCGGCGGGTTCGCGGTCGACGTCGGCAACCCGCACCTCGCGTGCGTCACCGAGACGCCGGTCGAGTCGTTCGACCTGACCGTGCCGCCCGGCTTCGACCCGGTGATGTTCCCGCACGGCGTGAACGTCGAGCTGATCAACGTCATCGGTGACGGCGCGCTGCGGATGCGCGTCTACGAACGCGGCGTCGGCGAGACCCGCTCGTGCGGCACCGGCACCGTCGCGTCCGTCGCCTCGTGGCTCGCGGGCCAGGGCCGCACGACGGGGTCGGCGACCGTCGACGTCCTCGGCGGTCAGGTCTTCGTGACCGTCGAGCCGACGACGTCGACCCTCACCGGACCCGCCGTGCTCGTCGCACGCGGCGAGCTCGACAAGTCCTGGTGGGACGCCCTCGTCTGATCTTCGGCATCTGATATATCGGCTGCGATATATCAGTTCAGGTCGTAGACCTCGATCTTCCCGAGCCGCTCCGGCCTGACCACCTTCGGGTTCGAGTCGGGCGCGGTCAGGCACACCAGGCGGTCGTCGACGACGGCGACGGCGAACACCGTCTGCGTCGTCTCGACCCGGTGCGTGATCGTCCCGCCCTCGGTCACCCGGAACACGGCGGGCTGCAACGCCGGCGCCACCCACACGCCGTCGCCGTCGCCCGCGATCCCGTCCGGCGCGATCCCGTGCTCCTTGACCTCGGCCCACGTCCGGCGGCCGCGCAACGACCCGTCGAGGTCGACGGAGAACGCGGTGAGCTTGAACGCGACGGTCTCGGCGACGACGAGGATCTGGCCGCTCTCCGACTCGCCGGCCGGATCGGCCAGCAGCGCCATGCCGTTCGGGAACTTGAGGTCCTCGGCGACGACGCCGACGGAGCCGTCGGGCTGCACGAGGGCGAGTGAGGCGCCGAGCGGGTCGAAGTCGGGTTCGAGCAGATGCGGGATGCCGACCTCGTCGATCAGGCCGTGCAGATCGAAGCCGAAGTTGCCGACGTACGCGCGGCCCTCGGCGTCGACGAGCATGTCGTTGGCGTGGAAGGTCGCGATATCCGATATATCGGCGTGGACGACGAGGTCGTCGCCGTCGAGGCGGCGGACCGTGCGGTCGAGCATCGAGACGACGAGCAACCGCCCGTCAGGCAGCCAGCCGAGGCCCGACGGCTGCCCGTCGAAGGCGACGACGACCTCGTCGTCACCTGTCGCGAGGTCGAGGGCGTGCACCTCGCCCGCGTAGAAGTCGGAGTAGTAGAGGCGCCCGTCAGGACCGCGTCGCGGCCCCTCGCCGAAGTGAAGACCCTCGCGCACAACCTTCGTATCAGCCATGGGCCTCGACGCTAGACGCGGTGGGCAGGTCGCGCATAGTCCGCAACGGCGACACCAGCAGCCACACCATCCCGCCCACTGAGCCGACCAGCGACACCCACAGCGTCGGCACGACGCCGATCCACGTGCCGAGCCCGCCACCCAGCAGCGCGCCCAGCGGCGTCGAGCCCCACACGACCCAGCGGATCGAGGCGTTCATCCGCCCCAGCAGGTGGTCGGGGCAGATCGCCTGCCGGTAGCTCACCTGGCCGACGTTGTAGACGACGATGCCGAACACGCTGATCGCCAGTCCGACCATCGGCAGCACCAGGCCCCAGCCGTCCGAGACGAACGGCAACGCCAGGGTGAACGGCCAGGTCAGCACCGGGATGAGCCAGATCATCCTGGCCTGGCCTACGAGCAGTCCGATCTTGTACGCGAACGCCGCGCCGAGCACACCGCCGACGCCGCCCGCGCTCAGCACCAGTCCCGCGGTGCCCTCGCTCAGGCGCACGGTCTGGAGCAGGAACAGGATCAGCACGGCGTTCTGGATGCCGTGGAAGAAGTTCGACGTGCCGGTGCAGGCCACGATCATGCGCAGGGTGACGTTGCCGAAGACGAACCGCAGCCCCTCCATGATCTCGCGGCGCAGGTGCGGGTCGGGGTGCCGTTCCGGAGCCGGCTCGGCCGTCCGGATGCGCATCAGGAAGAACGCCGAGCTCAGGTAGCCGAGTCCGGTCGCGAGGACGCTGTTGGCCGCGCCGAGGAACTGGGCCCCGTACCCGCCGATGGCCGGGCCGGACACCTCCGCCACCGACAGGCTGGCCTGGAGCTTCGAGTTGCCCTCGACGAGTTGGCCGCGCCCGACCAGCGACGGCAGGTACGACTGGTAGGCGACGTCGAAGAACACCGTGCACACGCCCACGGCGAGGCTCACCACGATGAGCTGCGGCAGCCCGAGCAGGCCCAGCCACCAGGCGAGCGGCACGCTCAGCATCAGCGCGGCGCGCGCGACGTCCATCGCGATCATCAGCGGTTTGCGGCGCATCCGGTCGACCCAGACCCCGGCGGGCAGGCCGATCACCAGGAACGCCATCGTGCTCGCCGCGGCGAGCAGACCCATCTCGAACGGTGTCGCGTTCAGCACACCCGCCGCGAGCAGCGGGATCACCGTCATCCCCACGTTCGCGCCGAACTGGCTGATGGTGTCGCCCATCCAGAGCCTGCGGAAGTCGGGGTGCCCCCAAAGCGCCATGGCGGGGAGTCTGCGTCAAGTGATTGGAAACTGTCAATCACTTGGTACGCTCGACCCGTGCCACTTTCCAGGAAGCGACGCCCCGCGACGCAGGAGGAAGCGGCCGCGCTGAGCTCTGAGCTGCGGATTCGGATGATCCGCATGACGTTCGACCGCCCGCTCACGAACAAGGAGCTGGCCGAACGGCTCGGCAAGGACCCGGCCACGACGCTGCACCACGTGCGCAAGCTCGTCGCCGCCGGATTCCTCGAGGCGATGCCGCCACGCGCGGGCAACCGGGGGGCGAAAGAAATCCCCTATCGGTCGACAGGACTGTCCTGGCAGCTCGACAACAGCGAAAATGCGGTCGCCGTCGGTGAGGCGATGTTGCACGCTTTCCTCGGCGAGGTTGCCGACATCGGGCTCAGTGACGTGGATCAGAGCCGTCTGGTCGTCACCGTCGACCCGGAGGAACTAAAGCAGCGGCTCGCGTCGTTGATGGATGAGCTGGCCGCGCAACCGGTCAAGCCGGATGTTCCCCGTGTGGCGATCTACCTCGCGGTGTATCCGGGGGACTAACTGTCCGTGGGACGATGAAGGGCAAATGACGGAAAACATCCAGAGCACAGAGTTCGACCCCGAGTTCGACGCCACGTGGGACGAGGAGGAAGACTTCTCGACCGGCGACTTCGAACGCGTCGAGCGTGCCGCTCTGCGCCGCGTGGCGGGGTTGTCGACCGAACTTCAGGACGTCACCGAGGTCGAGTACCGCCAGCTTCGCCTGGAGCGGGTCGTGCTGGTCGGGGTGTGGACCGAGGGCACCGCGGCGGACTCCGACGCGTCGATGGCCGAGCTCGCCCGCCTCGCCGAGACCGCCGGTTCCGAGGTCCTCGAAGGCGTCGTGCAGCGGCGCGACAAGCCGGACGCCGCGACGTACATCGGCTCGGGCAAGGTCTCCGAGCTGCGCGACGTGGTGCAGGCGACCGGCGCCGACACGGTGATCTGCGACGGCGAGCTCTCGCCCGGCCAGCTGCGTCAGCTGGAGGAGAAGCTCAAGGTCAAGGTCATCGACCGCACCGCGCTCATCCTGGACATCTTCGCGCAGCACGCGCAGTCCAAGGAGGGCAAGGCGCAGGTCGAGCTGGCGCAGCTGCAGTACCTGATGCCCCGCCTGCGTGGTTGGGGTGAGTCGCTGTCCCGGCAGGCCGGTGGTCGTGCCGGTGGCGGCAACGGCGGTGTGGGTCTGCGTGGTCCCGGTGAGACCAAGATCGAGACCGACCGTCGCCGGATCCGCGCGCGCATCGCCAAGCTGCGCCGCGAGATCGCCGCGATCGGCGTCGTCCGCGAGACCAAGCGGGGCCGCCGCACGGCGAACGAGATCCCGAGCATCGCGATCGCGGGCTACACCAACGCGGGCAAGTCGTCGCTGCTCAACGCCCTGACGGGCGCGGGCGTGCTGGTGGAGGACGCGCTGTTCGCCACCCTCGACCCGACGACCCGCCGCGCGCTGACGCCCGAAGGCCTGCCGTACACGCTGACGGACACGGTCGGCTTCGTCCGGCACCTGCCGCACCAGCTGGTCGAGGCGTTCCGCTCCACGTTGGAGGAGGTCGGCGGTTCCGACCTGCTCGTGCACGTGGTCGACGGCTCCGACGGCATGCCGGAGAAGCAGGTCAAGGCCGTGCGCGAGGTCCTCGCCGAGATCAACGAGGAGTCCGGCACGCCGATGCCGCGCGAGCTGCTCGTCGTGAACAAGATCGACGCGGTGGGCGACCTGGGCATGGCGCGGCTGCGCCACCTGTTCCCGGACGCGTCGTTCGTGTCGGCGCACGCGGGCGTCGGCATCGAGGAACTGCGGGTGCGCATCGCCGAGCTGATGCCGCGTCCCGAGGTCGTCGTCGAGGCACTCGTGCCGTACGCGCGCGGCGAGGTCGTCGCCCGCGTGCACCGCGACGGCGAGATCCTGTCCGAGAAGCACACGGAGTCGGGCACGCTGCTGTCCGCCCGCGTGCGCCCGGACCTCGCCGGCGTGCTCGAGGAGTTCGCGACGAACGGAACGCCTGCTTGATCCCGCCTCCACCGGTGGACGTGTGCCCGGTAGCAATGCAGGAGCTCTCCGGGCTCACGTCCAACGGCACCGACTTCTTCGCCGTCAGCGACAGCGACAACGGCACGCTGCGCATCCAGGTCATGGGCCGCGACTGCGTCGTGAAGCGCACGATCACCGCGCCCGTCGACCCGTTCGACGTCGAGGACCTCGCGATGACGCCGGACGGCACCCTCTGGGCGTCCGACACCGGCGACAACAACAAGTCCCGCCCCACGGTCGCCCTGCACAAGGTCTCGCCCTCGGGCGCCGTGGAGCGGTACCGCCTGACCTACCCGGACGGCAAGCACGACGCCGAGGCGTTGATCATCGACAAGTCCGGAACGCCGTACATCATCACCAAGGAACCCCTGGGTTCCGCACTGGTATATCGCCCGACAGGCCCCCTTCGAACCGATATATCAGTTCCGATGGAGCAGGTCGCGCGCGTGTCGCTGTCGACGACGGACACCCCGGGCGGCCCCCTGGAGGGCACCCTCGACTCACGCCTGGTGACCGGTGCCGCCCAGACCGCCGACGGCTCCGTCATCGCCCTGCGCACCTACACCGACGCGTACCTCTACCCGGTCCCCGACGGCGACGTCCTCAAGGCATTGGCCGGCGACCCGGTCCGCGTCCCCCTGCCGAACGAACCCCAGGGCGAGGCCGTCGCGTTCGACCCGGACGGCACCCTGTTGTCCGCCTCCGAGGGCGTCGGCACCCCGATCCGAGCCGTCGCGGGCGCCGCGGCCCTGGCCCAGCCCCCGCCGCCGACGACCACGACGCCACCCCCGGCGGCCGCGGACGAACCCCAGGCCGCCGAGCCCGCGTCGACGTCGTGGCAGAACTGGCCGCTGGCCCTGACCCTGGGCGGCCTCGTGCTCGTCGCCGCCCTCGTCATCGGCCTGCGCCTGCGCCGCCGCGCCTAGGACTCCTTCGGGGGATCGGCGAGGAACGCGGCCATCCGAGGCAGGTCCGCCGCACGGACGCGACCGGTCAGGCGTCCGACGATCGCCCCGCCGGTGTTCCGCTGCACGACGTCCACCTCCACCCGGCCGTCGTCGCCCGGTTCGCAGTGCACGGTGAACTCGTCGTCGCCGACGCGCTGCAGGGCCTCGCCCTCGTGCAGGCCCAGAGCCTGCTCGAGCACCGCGACCAGCCGGTCCAGGTCCTCCGCTGGTTCCAGGTGCTCGAACTTGACGTGCTGCTGCTTGGCCAGGTCGACCATGTCCGGCGGCAGTTCGTTCGCTGTCAGCCGCGGAGTGCGGCTCAGCAGGACCGGAATGACCTTCTTGTTGTGCGCCAGCGCCTTGGTGATCTCGATGCGCACCCAGTCTTCCTGGGCGTCGTCGTGGGCCGCGAGCTCGTCACGCCAGGTGGGGCCGATGACCACCAGCATCGCCCGGCAGCTCTCCAGCGCTCCCATGATCGCTTTGTCGTAGCTCTCGCCCGGTGCCACCGACCGAGTCGCCCGGAACACGTCGTCACGCCCGAACAGCTGGGAGAGCTTCTCGTCGAGGTACGCGGCCACGTAGGCGTCGTGCGCCGAGCGGTAGCAGAGGAAGATGCTCGTCACCAGCGCCTCTTCAGGTCGGTGGGGGAGGCGCCCGGCAGCGGACCACCGGAGGTGGGCACCAGCGCCGCGGACAACTTGGGCGCGAGCTCGCGCACCGCCGGGTCCGAGTTCCAGCGGTTGAGCATCCTGGCCAGCTGACGCAGATCGCTGCGGATCGTCGCGGAGTGCGCTACCGCCGACACCTGGAGGAGCTCCTCGGTCAGGGCGCAGACGCGACCGATCTCGCGCAGGCTCGCCAGTGCCAGCGTGAGACGGGCGGCGATCTTCGCCCACGCCCTGCCGTTCGTCTTCTGGTCGTCGTCCAGTTCCGGGGCGAGGACCTCGACGGCCTCGGCGGGCATGCCCAGGTCGTACAGAGACCACCCCTCGGCCAGCTTCAGGGGATTCAGGATTCGCGTCGGGCCGGCGACCGGGCCGCTCTGCGCCCGCCGCTCTCTCTCGGCGAGCGCGTCCTGCTCGACCGCGCGATCCATGCAGGTGCGGAAACTCCGGAAGTCACCCGCGAGCGCGTGCCCCTGGGCCTCGCGGGACAGGCAGGAACTGAGCCTGCGCGGAGTGCGCGCGAACGTGCCCGCCTGTTTGGCGGACGTGATGGTGCCGTACGCGTCCTGCTGGTACAGCGAGATGTTCGCCTTGCGCACGTAGGCGTGGGCGATCATGTCGTCGTCCCCGATGATTTGCGCGAGTGCCGCGCTCCGGTCGATCCAGGCGCGCGCGGTGACGTCGTCTCCCGCCTCCTGGGTCATCCAGCCGGTGAAGTCGGTGAAGTGCGCGGTCAGCCGCAGGGCGTCGTTGCGCATCGGCCCGTGCAGAGCGTCCGCGAGCGACTCGAGCGCGGCGATGTGGGGAACGAGCATGCTCGCCACCACCGACGGGTTGAGCGTCTGACCGAGCTTGCGGACCTCGTCGTACATGCTTTCGAACGCGGACAGCGTCTGCTCGGCCTCGGTGTCGTCGAGCAGACGCGGCGTCGCGGCCGGAACGTCCTCGGGGACGGGCCGGGCAGGTGGAGGCGAAGCCGGAGGCTCGACTCGCGGCGCGAAGGGTTTCTCGTGCAGCGCGATGAGCTGCCCGTCCGCCTCGAGAACGGCATCGGCGACCCGCGCGAACTGCGTGCTCGGCGCCTTCTTGCCGGTCTCGATCTTGCTCACGAAGCCCTTGCTGTAGCGGACGCGCGCGGCGAACTCGGTGGCCGTCAGGCCGGCGGCGGCGCGACGACGCCGAAGCTCGGCCCCGAACTCCTCTGATCTGTCCATTGCCCACCTCGTCCAGGTCAACATCCTGGGCCAGTATGCATCATGAGCAGCTGGTTTCCCAATTAGGAAACTCTAGAAGAGGACGACCTATGCTGGTGGTGACGCGCGGACGGGGTGGATGCGATGACAAGGGCGAAACGGCCGGTGTTGGCCAGACTCACGGTGGCAGGGCCCAGCGAGCCGCCGAGCAGGTGGAGCAGCGTGATGGCCGCGGTCGCGGACGGGACCTCGCAGATCGCGGTGGGCGGTGCCCTGGTCACGACCTTCGGCGTTGAGTTCGCGAAGAGCTTCGTGGCTGGTGAGGTGGACGGGCGCTGGTGGTTCCTGGCGCTCGCGCTCGCGGGTCTGGCGGCCGTCCTGTTCGGCCTGCGGCAGCGGGGGACGGTGGGCAGCCGGACGGAGACCGGCATCGTGGTGGCCGCGGCCGGCCCGCGCGGCGGACACGCCCGGATCCGTCAGCTGGAGCAGCGCGCGGACAAGGTCGGCAAGTCCCTGTGCGAGTACACCTTGAAGGTCAACGTCGACCTGGACGCAGGTGATCGCGGTGTGCTGGACGACTTCGCCGACAAGACCGCGGAAGCGTCCGGGTGGGCGCAGTGGGCCGCACCGAGTGCCACCGCGATCAACCTGTTCCCGGCGATGGCGGAGAACGTCGGCTTCCTGTTCGGAGCCAAGATCTCGGACTACCCCTTCGCCCGCGAAGTGGTGGTGCACGAGATCGGGTCGGGCGGGACCACCATCAGCGTTCCGCTGCTGTCACCGCGAGCCGTCGACGGCGAGGTGACGTCGTACTACGGCCGGCTCCTGCACGTGGGCAACGGTGACATGACCCGCGTCGCCATCGCGCTGGACCTGCACGGCGCGGGTGACCAGTACTTCGGCCAGGTCAAGGCCACCTGCACACGCGACGGGATCGGCCAGTTGCTGATGATCACGCCACCGCCCGCACTGCGGAACGGGAGTGCGTCGGCACTCGCGGGTGTGGTGGACCTGGTCTGCCGCGAGTGGCAGGGGGCGTCGCTGAACGAAAGCGCGCGCACCGGACGGCACGCGATCTTCCTCAGCTGCCCGCTGGCGATGGCGGTCGTGCTCGGCGCCCGCCTGGCCTCGCGGGACCACGGCCGGTGGACCGCCTACGCGCAGGACCCCGCCGGGAACACCTACGAAGCCTTTCCGTTCTAATGCGACAGCCCGCCGTCCAGCTGACTGGAGCTGGGCAGCGGGCCGTCGGGAAGAACTACGGAAGGCGCCTGAGCACGGTCACGACCTTGCCCAGGATGGTGGCCTCGTCGCCGTTGATCGGCTGGTAGGCCGGGTTGTGCGGCATCAGCCACACGTGGCCGTCCTTGCGCTTGAACGTCTTCACGGTCGCCTCGCCGTCGATCATGGCGGCGACGATCTCGCCCTGGTCGGCGGTGGGCTGCTTGCGGATCACGACCCAGTCGCCGTCGGTGATCGCGGCGTCGATCATCGAGTCACCGACGACGCGCAGCAGGAACAGCTCGCCCTCACCGACGATCTCGCGCGGCAGCGGGAACACGTCCTCGATCGACTCCTCCGCCAGGATCGGCCCACCGGCGGCGATCCGGCCGAGCATCGGCACGTATGCGGGCGTCGGCTTGGACATCGGGTCGAGACCGGCGTCGATCTCGTTGGGCAGCATCCCGACCGCGCGCGGGCGGTTCGGGTCGCGGCGCAGGAAGCCCTTCCGCTCCAGCGCGCGCAACTGGTACGCGACCGACGAGGTCGACGTGAGACCCACGGCCTCACCGATCTCGCGCACGCTCGGCGGGTAGCCGAAGCGGTCGACCCAGTCGCGGATAACGTCGAGCACCTTGCGCTGACGCAGAGTCAGGCCGGCGTTCCCCGCGATCTCGTTCAGCTGTGTCTCCACCAGCGCGGGATCCGGGTCGATCGTCTTGCCTGCCACGGTCGCTGTCCTCCTCGCCGCCCCCAGTTCGAATGGGATTCCGGCCTCCGTCGATCTTCGTGGTCGACGGTAGTCGTGTTTGCTGCACAGATCAAACACCTGTTCGAGGTATTTGGGCGCGTGTTGTGGCGTTCGAAGAGAGGGTCTGGTAGAAATTCGCACGGACGTTCGATCGAACCCCTGTTCGATCAAGATGGCTGACCTGCGATGGAGGTCGTGATGGCGGTAGTCGTCGAGAAGCGGTTGCGCGTAGTCGAGGACGCGGATGTCGCAGCAGGACGTCCACTCCGTTCGGGTCCCCGGGTCATGCCGCGACGACCCGCCACGAGGCCGCACCCCGTCGTGGTGCCCGCCAAGCGCGAGTCGAGCTCGTGCGAGGTCCGTCCAAAGCGCGAGTCGTTGTTCGAACTCGTGGCGGTCGGCGTCTTGAGCGCACTCACGGTGGTCGCGCTCGGCGTGCTCTACCTACAGCAGGCGGGGGTCACCCCGTAGGTCTGCCCCTACATCTTGTGTTTCGGTGCCCGCTGGTGACGTGAACGCTCCGTCACTGGCGGGCTTTTTTGCGTAATCGCCGCTGATCGTCGGTGGTTCGCCCAACAGGGTGACACGCGATGCGCCGTGTCGAGTTGCGCAGGGGTTGGGTTGCGATCTAGGTTCTACCCCTACATCTAGTGGTTGCACCGTTGTAAGTAGTCCACAGGTTGTGGGTAACCCGACCAGTGTGGCTGCTGCAGTGGATGCTGCGCGGGGGAAGGGGTGAGGTGGCGTGCGGTGTCCGTTCTGCCGCCATTCGGACTCGCGGGTGGTCGACTCCCGCGAGGTCGACGAGGGTCAGGTGATCCGTCGTCGGCGCTCCTGCAACAGCTGCA
This sequence comes from Lentzea sp. JNUCC 0626, assembly GCF_043632865.1. Lineage (NCBI taxonomy): Bacteria > Bacillati > Actinomycetota > Actinomycetes > Pseudonocardiales > Pseudonocardiaceae > Lentzea > Lentzea sp. JNUCC 0626. The sequence continues at coordinate 5,042,627 of NZ_CP171635.1, read as the reverse complement.
GCCGCAGGTTCACCACGGTCGAAGAAGCGGTTCTCGCCGTGGTCAAGCGCTCCGGCGTGACGGAGCCTTTCAGTCGCGACAAAGTGGTCGTCGGCGTGCGCAGGGCGTGCCAGGGCCGCCCGGTCGACGAGGACGCGTTCCAGGTGCTCGCACAGCAGGTGGAAGAGTCGATCCGGTCGACGGGGTGTGCGGAGATCGCGAGCCACGAGGTCGGTCTCGCCATTCTCGGCCCCCTGCGGGAGCTCGACGAAGTCGCTTATCTGCGCTTCGCGAGCGTTTACAGGTCCTTCTCGTCCGTCGAGGACTTCGAGAAGGAAATTCTTGATCTTCGCACTGCGAGAGCCGAGGACGTACCGGCCGAGCAGTGATCCGCGCGCACTTAAGCGCGTGAGGCAACCATCTTTTTCCTAAGCACCAGCACGAGGGAGATCCACCGTGACCGAGACCGTCGGCGGCTCAGCCAAGAAGACAGCCGCACGGGCGGCTGCCAAGCCTGCCGCGCTGAAGGTCCAGCGCGTCTACACCACCGAAGGCCGCCACCCCTATGACGAGGTCACGTGGGAGCGCCGCGACGTCGTCATGACGAACTGGCGCGACGGCTCGGTGAACTTCGAGCAGCGCGGTGTCGAGTTCCCCGAGGCGTGGTCGGTGAACGCCACCAACATCGTCACCAGCAAGTACTTCCGCGGTGCCGTCGGCAGCGAGAAGCGCGAGCAGTCGCTGCGCCAGCTGATCGACCGCGTCGTGAAGACGTACGTGGGCGCAGGCAAGGAGCACGGCTACTTCGCGGGTGACGCGGACGCCGAGATCTTCGAGCACGAGCTCACCTACATGCTTCTGCACCAGGTGTTCAGCTTCAACTCGCCGGTGTGGTTCAACGTCGGCACGAGCTCGCCGCAGCAGGTCAGCGCGTGCTTCATCCTCGCGGTCGACGACACCATGGAGTCGATCCTCAACTGGTACCGCGAGGAGGGCCTGATCTTCAAGGGCGGCTCCGGTGCCGGCCTGAACCTCTCGCGCATCCGTTCGTCGAAGGAACTGCTGTCCTCCGGCGGCACCGCGTCGGGCCCGGTGTCGTTCATGCGCGGCGCCGACGCGTCCGCGGGCACCATCAAGTCCGGTGGCGCCACCCGCCGCGCGGCCAAGATGGTCGTCCTCGACGTCGACCACCCGGACGTCGAGGAGTTCATCGAGACCAAGGCGAAGGAAGAGAACAAGATCCGCGCGCTGCGCGACGCCGGGTTCGACATGGACCTCGGCGGCGCGGACATCGTGTCGGTGCAGTACCAGAACGCGAACAACTCGATCCGCGTCTCGGACGAGTTCATGCACGCGTACGAGGGCGGCAACGACTTCGGCCTGCGCGGCCGCCAGACCGGCGAGGTCATCGAGCGCATCGACGCCAAGGGCCTGTTCACCAAGCTGGCGAAGGCCGCGTGGGAGTGCGCCGACCCCGGCATCCAGTACGACGACACGATCAACGACTGGCACACCTGCCCCGAGTCGGGCCGCATCACCGCGTCCAACCCGTGCTCCGAGTACATGCACCTCGACAACTCGAGCTGCAACCTCGCGTCGCTCAACCTGATGAAGTTCCTCGGTGACGACGGCCGCTTCGACGCCGTCACGTTCGCCAAGGCCGTCGAGCTGATCATCACCGCGATGGACATCTCGATCTGCTTCGCGGACTTCCCGACCGAGCCGATCGCGGACACCACCCGCAAGTTCCGCCAGCTCGGCATCGGCTACGCCAACCTCGGCGCGCTGCTGATGGCGACCGGCCACGCGTACGACTCCGAGGGCGGCCGCGCGCTCGCCGCGACCATCACCTCGCTGATGACCGGTGTCTCGTACCGCCGTTCCGCGGAGCTCGCGGGCATGGTCGGCGCCTACGACGGCTACAAGCGCAACGCCACCGCGCACCAGCGCGTCATGCGCAAGCACGCCGCCGCCAACGACCTGATCCGCACCTACGGCGGCAACGACTCCGCCACGCACAAGGTCGCGACCGAGGCCTGGCAGCAGTCGCTGGAGATCGGCGCGAAGAACGGCTGGCGCAACGCCCAGGCGTCCGTGCTGGCCCCCACCGGCACCATCGGCCTGATGATGGACTGCGACACCACCGGTATCGAGCCGGACCTGGCCCTGGTCAAGTTCAAGAAGCTCGTCGGCGGCGGCTCGATGCAGATCGTCAACCAGACGGTGCCACGCGCCCTGAAGGCCCTCGGCTACCTGGACGAGCAGGTCGAGGCGATCGTCGAGTTCATCGGCGAGCACGGCCACGTCGTCGACGCGCCGGGCCTGCGCCGCGAGCACTACGAGGTCTTCGACTGCGCCATGGGCGAGCGTTCCATCGCGCCCATGGGCCACGTGCGGATGATGGCGGCCACCCAGCCGTTCCTGTCCGGCGCGATCTCCAAGACCGTCAACATGCCGGAGACGGCGACGGTCGAGGACGTCGAGGAGATCTACTACCAGGGCTGGAAGCTCGGCCTGAAGGCGCTCGCGATCTACCGCGACAACTGCAAGGTCGGCCAGCCGCTCTCGGCCGGCAAGTCGGCCAAGGCCGAGGAGAAGAAGTCCGAGACGGTCGTCGAGTACCGCCCGGTCCGCAAGCGCCTGCCGAAGAAGCGCCCGTCGCAGACCGTGTCGTTCACCGTCGGCGGCGCCGAGGGCTACCTGCACGCCGGCTCCTACCCGGACAACGGCCTCGGCGAGATCTTCGTCAAGCTCGGCAAGCAGGGCTCCACCCTCGCCGGCGTGATGGACGCGTTCTCGATGTCCATCTCGGTCGGCCTGCAGTACGGCATCCCGCTCGAGTTCTACGTCTCGAAGTTCCAGAACCTGCGCTTCGAGCCGGCGGGCATGACCGACGACCCGGACGTCCGCATCGCCACCTCGGTGCTCGACTACCTGTTCCGCCGCCTCGCGCTCGACTACCTGCCGTACGACAAGCGCGCGCAGCTCGGCATCTTCACCGCCGACGAGCGCTCGGCCCAGGTGGCGGGCGAGTACGGCGCCCCGGCGTCGTCCGACGTGGACCTCGAGGGCCTGCGCGGCTCCGTCGAGGCCGCCCCGGCGCAGGTCGAGGCGACCGTCGACACCCCGAAGCAGGTGGGCAGCTCGACCGAACTGCTCGAGCTGCACCTGGGCAAGGCCGCCGACGCGCCGCTGTGCATGACCTGTGGCACGAAGATGCGTCCGGCCGGCTCGTGCTACCTGTGCGAGGGCTGCGGCAGCACCTCCGGCTGCAGCTGATCGCTGACCGTCTGACCCCGCAGTCGACTGCGGGGCCAGACGCTGTAGCCAGTCGCTTTGGTTAGACCCTGTAACAAAAGTGGCGGGTCGTCACGGCAGTGAGATGCCGTGGCGGTCCGCCAGCTTCTTTTCGACCTCCGCGATCACACAAGCGATGGTCGACGGGTTGAGCCGCCCCTCCCCGAACCGCACCACCGTCTTGGCGAACTCGTCCGCCGCCAGCGCCCGGCACTCCGCGTTCAACGACCGGTGGTCGACCGAGGCCTCCTCGAAGCACTCCAGCGGCTTGCGCCCGAAGATGACCTCGAACTCCTCCCACCCGCGCAACGTCCAGTACGTGTCGAACGACGGCGTCGACGTCGCGCGCAGCCACCGCCACAGGTACTGCGGATCGACGTGGCTGGGCGACTCGCTGACGCACCGCCCGCACAGCAGCACGACGTTGTCCGTGGTGCGACTGCCACCCATGGACGCGGGCACTACGAGGTGTTGCTCCAGTGAGGACCTGTAACCGCAGCGCCAGCATCTCTCGTGTGCGGTGCTCCAGTCGATGACGAGGTCGACCTCGTGCTCGACCCAGTGCGCGACGATCTGCTGGTTGCTGATGCGCATGTGATCCTTCCCCAGGGCGTTGCCTCCCCTGTCGGTGACGAAGGCGATTCCGTTTCACCCCCTCGCAACTGATAGAACATCTCGCAGTAAGGGGGAGAGATGCCTTCGTTCGACGACTTACGCCGGTACCTGCTCGGTCAGCTCAACGCCGCTGTCCGGCGTCCTGGCATGTACGGCGGTGAGGCGGTGATCCTCACCCTCCTCGACGCGTTGGCGTTCGCCGACGACCGCACCGACCGGTGGCAGAACGAGCTCGACGCGCTGGTGAAGCGCGGCGCGGCCAACGCGGCGATGGTGAGCGGCGCGGTGCACGAGGCCCTCGGTCACCGCAGCGAGGACGTCATGGCGTCGGTGTACGCGGACCTCGCGCACCGCCAGGGCTGGTTGAGCCTCGACGCCGACAGCCGCATCCCCGGCGTGCTGGGGGAGCGGGACTGCCTGCTCGACGACGTCATCGCCGAGTACGGCGAACCGCCGTTGTGGCTGGGCGGCACGAACCCCAAGTACTCGAAGACGCTCGGCTACCCGGACCGCTCGGGCTCGCTGGTGTTCTTCCACTTCATGCCGGAGCTGCGGCTGATGGCGACGCGACGGGGCGACGGCGGCTTCCGCGACAGCTTCGTCTTCACACCTGCCGGGCTATCGCGATGAACTCGGCGAGCAGCGGCGTCTGCCGGTGCGCCGCCCACGCCAGTGCGACCTCGTCGGGTGCCATGTCCGAGACCGGCACGTGCACGAGGTCCTCGCGCGAGTAGAACACCGCCGTCGACAACGGCAACACGGCCACACCACCGTGCAACGCGACGTGCTCCAGCTTCTCCTCGACCGTCCGGATCTCCGGCATCGTCGCGTGGTGCACGCGCAGCTCCCCGGCGAGGTCCGCCTCCAGCACACTTTCCTTATCCGCCAACCGATGCGAAACAGGCAACACCACAACACGCGGCTCTGAAAACAACGGCACGCAAGAAAGCCCGTCCACCACCACGGGCAACCGCACGTACCCGACGTCCACCCGCCCGTCGTGGATCACCTCGACCTGGTCCTCCCAGGTGGTGCGCAGCACGTCGATCCGCAGCCCGGGATGCCGAGAAGCCAGCACCCGCACCGCCGGCGTCACGATCAACCCCGGCATGAACCCGACGGTGAACGACTCCACCCCCACCCGCCGCACCAAAGCCGAGGCCGAGGCCAGCAACGGCCGCGCGTCGTCCAACAACCGCACCCCGGCACCCGTCAGAACCGTGCCCGACGACGACCGGTCGAACAACTGCGCACCGAGTTCGGCCTCCAAAGCACGGATCTGCCGCGACAACACCGGCTGCGCGATGTGCAGGGCCTCGGCGGCCCGGCCGAAGTTCAGATGCTCCGCCACCGCAACGAAGTAGCGCAGCTTGCGGAGGTCCAAATCCATGTGACCAGCGTAGGCCAAACCGGTAAAATCGCAGGTGATGCGCATAGTTCTGCACACTCGTGCGCGCCTGGACCTCGCATACGCCTCGCTCGACGGCCTCTCCGTCGGCGACGCTCTGGGCGCTCAGTTCTTCATGGTCGGCCGCTCGTTGCCCGACCTCGTGGCCGGCCAGCCGCCACGGGGCCCGTGGGAGTGGACCGACGACACCGAAATGGCCTGCAACCTCGTCACCGAACTGCGCGACCACGGCGAAGTCGACCAGACCCGCCTCGCCACCACGTTCGCCGAACGCTGCGAGCCCTACCGCGGCTACGGCGCCGGAGCGTTCACCATCCTGCGCAAGATCCGCCAGGGCACGCCGTGGAAAGAAGCGGCTACCAGTGCGTTCAACGGCCAGGGCTCGTGCGGCAACGGCGCCGCGATGAGGATCGCACCCCTGGGCGCGTACTTCGCCGACGACCCGAACACCGTGACGACACAAGCGATCCGCGCCAGCGAGGTGACCCACCAGCACCCCGAGGGCGTCATGGGCGGCCTCGCCGTGGCGCACGCGTCGGCGATCGCGGCCAAAGCCAGACTGACGGGCTCACCACCGGCCGATCTGCTCGGCACGGTGCTCGACCACCTCGAAGACTCCTTCGTGCGCAAGGGAATCGAGAAGGCGCGCAAGATCGGCAACGCCGAGGAGGCCGCGTACGTGCTCGGCAACGGCTCGCGCGTGACCGCCCAGGACACCGTCCCGTTCACGCTCTGGGTCGCCGCCCACCACCTCGGCGACTACCGGGCCGCCGTCACCGCGTGCGTCCGGGCGGGCGGCGACATCGACACGACGGCCGCGATCGTCGGCGGCATCGTCGCGCACCCACCGGAGCAGTGGCGGCGCGAACGAGAGCCGCTACCAGACTGGTCCGACCGCGCTGAACAGGAGGTTTGACCTCGACGAGGTGATTTATTCATCACGTGTTGAGTTTTTGGCCGAACCCTCGTAACCTCCTCTTCAGGCGGAACCTGGAGGGTCACCATGGCGTTCACGATCGGTTTCAAGTCCATCGACGGCACGATGCTCGCGACCGTGGGCGGCAAGGCGGCGAACCTCGGTGAGCTCACCAGGGCGGACCTGCCGGTGCCGCAGGGGTTCTGCGTCACGACCGACGCCTACCGCGAGGTGGCCGAGGCCGACGCGCTGGCGAGCACCACGCCGGAGAACGCCCGCCGGACGTTGCTGGAAACCCCTGTGCCGCAGGAGATCCGGGACGCGATCGTCGACGGGTACCGCAAGCTCGGCGACGACATCCCGGTCGCCGTCCGGTCCAGCGCGACGGCGGAAGACCTGCCGTTCGCGAGCTTCGCGGGCCAGCAGGACACGTTCCTCAACGTCGTGGGCGAGGACGCGGTCGTCGACGCCGTGCGCCGTTGCTGGGCGTCGCTGTGGACGGACCGCGCCGTCAGCTACCGCGAGACGAACGGCATCGACCACACCACCACCTACCTGGCCGTTGTCGTGCAACGGATGGTGCAGTCCGCGGTGTCCGGCGTGATGTTCACCGCGAACCCGGTCACCGGCACGCGCGACCAGATCGTCATCGACGCGAGCCCCGGCCTCGGCGAGGCCGTCGTGTCCGGCGCCGTCAACCCCGACCACTTCGTCGTCGACGGCGCCGAGATCGTCGAGAAACGACTGGGGGACAAGAAGTTCGTCATCCGCTCGCTCCCGGGTGGCGGCACCGAGCACGTCGACGTCGGCGAGAACGACGAGCCGTGCCTCACCGACGGCCAGATCCACGCGCTCGCCGTCCTCGGCCGCAAGGTGCAGCAGCACTACGGGTCACCGCAGGACACCGAGTGGGCGATCGACGACGACGGCGAGCTGCACCTCACCCAGGCGCGCCCGATCACAACGCTGTTCCCGTTGCCCGCCAACCCGGACGGCGGCGCGCACGTCTACTTCTGCTTCAGCCTCGCGCAGGGTCTCGAACGGCCGATCACGCCGATGGGCCGCGCGGCGTTCCGGGAGGTCGCCCGGTCCGCCTTCGAGATCGTCATCGGCGATCCGGCGAGCCAGTCCTATGTGGAGAACGGCGAGCGCATCTTCTTCGACGTCACCAAGGTGTTGCGGAGCAAGGTCGGCCGCGAGTTCGTCACGCGCCTGCTCGGCGTGATGGAGGCGCGCTCGTCCGAGGTGCTGCGCGGCCTGTTCGACGACCCGAGGTTCGCGATCAGGAGCAACTCGCCCGCGCCCGCCCTCAAGCGCGTGTTCCGGCTCGCCCGGCGGTTCCGGGTGCCCGTGACCGCGATGAAAGCCTTGGTGAACCCCGAAAAGGCCGTGCAGGCCGCGTTGCGGATGGAACGCGACGTCCTGGAGAAGTCCGACCGGCTCACGATCGAGCAGGCGCTGCGCCAGTGCGTCGTGCCGGTGCTGCCGGGCCTCGCGCCGACGGCGTTGATCGGGTTCGCGATGCTCGGCCTCGTCGGCAAGGTCGTGAAGACGAGGCCGGGGGAGTTGCAGACCGTCCTGCGCGGCCTGCCCAACAACATCACCACCGAGATGGACATGGCGATGTGGGACCTGGCGCAGGAGATCCGCCACGATCCCGTTGCGCTGCGCCAGTTCCAGAACGGCGAACGCCCGGCCGCGCTCGACCGTTTCCTCGCGCGGTGGGGTCACCGGGCCGTCGCCGAGATCGACCTCGGCCTGCCGCGGTGGTCCGACGACCCGGCGCACGTCATCGGCGTCGTCAAGAACTTCCTGCGCCTGGAGGGCGAGCAGGCGCACCCGGACGCGGTCTTCGCACGGGGCGCCGCCGAAGCCGAGGCGATGATCGAGACGCTCGCCCGGCGGGCGTGGGGACGCGGCTGGTTCGTGCGCTTCGCGTTGCGCCGCACCAGGTTGCTCGCCGGCCTGAGGGAGTACCCGAAGTACCTGATCATCACGTTGTTCGGCGCGCTGAGGAAGCGGCTCACCGCCATCGGTGCGGAACTCGTGGCCGCCGACCGCCTCGACGTCGCGGACGACGTGTTCTTCCTGAACTTCGAGGAGATGCGGTCAGAGCACGGAGATCTCCGCTCACTCGTGGCGCAGCGCCGTGAGGTCTACGACCGCGAGATGCGACGCAGGCACATCCCGCGCGTCCTGCTGTCGGACGGCACGGAACCCGAAGCCGTGCACCACGGCGGCCCTGTCGAGGGCGACCTGGTCGGCACGCCGGCGTCGGCGGGCACGATCACCGGTGTCGCGCGCGTCGTCATGGACCCCGTCGGCGCGCACCTCGAACCCGGCGAGATCCTCGTGGCGCCGTCGACCGATCCCGGCTGGACACCGCTGTTCCTGACGGCGGGCGGCCTGGTGATGGAGATGGGCGGCGCGAACTCGCACGGCGCCGTGGTGGCGCGGGAGTACGGGATTCCGGCGGTCGTGGGCGTGCGCCAGGCCGTGACGCGGATCAGGACCGGCGAACGGATCACCGTGGACGGCAGCACCGGCGCGGTGACCACGGCCGACTCGCCCGTTGAGGTCTCCTGACGGACGTGGGACGCGTAATGTCGGGATTGTGGCTGAGTCCAAGGGTGAGCTGAACAAGGCCCAGCAGGGCATCGCCGACTACCTGCTGCGCGCCGGTGTGGACGGCTTCGGGCCGTTCAAGAGCGCGAAGGAGTCCGCGTCCGACGCGCTCGTCAAGAAGGGCGACGAGGCCGACGCGGTCAAGCACCTCATCCGCACGCACGTCGCGCTGGCGGGCGCTCAGGGGTTCATCACGAACCTCGGGGGCCTGATCACGCTGCCGATCTCGTTGCCGTCCAACGTCGCGGCCACCTACGTCATCCAGACGCACCTCATCGCGTCCATCGCGTCGTTGCGCGGCCACGACGTGGACAGCGACGAGGTGCAGATGGCGATCCTGCTCTGCCTGCTCGGGAATGCCGGAACCGAGCTGTTCAAAAAAGTCGGCATCAAGCAGTTCACCAAGAAGGCCGCGTCGGCACTCATCACAAAATACGGTACAAAGAAACTCGGCACCATCGCCGCCAAGGGTGTTCCGGTGTTGGGCGGCGTCATCGGCGGTACCGTCGACGCCGCCTCTACCAGAGCCGTCGGCGCATTCGCAAATCGCTACTTCGCTCAGACGGACGCATTGCCGAAGGTCATCGACGGCGAGGTGCTGCACGTGCAGATCGAAGAAGCGGACGGAACGACCGATTCGCGTTAACTCAGGCGGTCGAGTGCGGAGCTGAACGCGTCCGGCGGGATGAGCACACCGCCGCTGAACGGGTTCTGCAGCTGGTAGATCGCGAACAGCAGCAGGATCAGCGTCGAACTCAGCGTGATGGTGATCAGCAGCTGCGAGATCAGGTTCGGCCCGCCGAACAGGTACGGGAACAGCAGCGACAGGACCGTGCCGATCAGCAGCGCGAGCCACACGACGGGGCTGATGCCGCCGCCCGACGCGTCGAGGCGTTCCTGTCGTGCCTGGTAGACCTCCCAGAGCTGGTTCGCGGCCTCGGCCTTGCGGTCCTCCTGCCAGCCGCCGTCCGGCGCCGACGTCGCGATCGTCTCCCTGAGCTGGTTCAACGTGGTCCAGCCCCGGTTGCCGACGTCCTCGCCCTCGCGCATGCGGGGCCACTCGTCGTCGACGACGATGGACACGTACTCGCGGATCAGGCCGTCGACCTTGGACTTCGCGGGCTCCGGCAGCGAGTCCGAGGACCAGTTCACGGCGACCAGCGAGTTCGCTTCCCGCTGCACCTGTTCCTCGGCGCCGTTGGCCGCGTCGAACAGCGAGATCAGGATGAACGCGGCCAGCACCGCGTGCAGGCCGGCGACGATGCTGAACACCGAACCGCCCGCGCCGAGGTTCTTCTCGCCCACTTCGTCCGAGCCGAACCGGCGGGTGATGACGACGAGAACGGCGGAGATGACGGCAGCACCGAGAACCCAGAGCGTGCCGCTGAGGTAAATGCTCAATTCGGCTCCTTTCTGGTGTGGGATTAGACCACGGTCTACTGTGACCGGTACAGCACGGTCTGGTTAACGAGTAATGGTCAGGTGGGAATGCGCGGCAACGACAGAAATACCCGGTTGTCGTATTGGGCTACTCCATACCGGTGGCGGCGGGATTCGCTCGCGTTGGGCGCGGTCTCGACGCTATTGGTGCTTTCCGCGCCGTTCACCAGCGCCGTTGCTCAGGCCGCGCAGCCGAACTGTGACGCTTATCAAGTGCGTTCATCCAATCGTGGCGGGTTCTCGTCGTTCACGAAAGTGGAACCGTCATCCGGTGGGGTGACGGAAGTGGCCCGGCTGGACTACGCGGTGAACGCGCTGGGGTACTCGGCGTCGTTGGGCCGTTTGGTTGGTCTTACCGCTAGAGGGCCTCACTGGTGGAAGAAGCCCTCACACGTGGTGCTGATCGACACGAAGGGCGTGGTCAACGACCTCGGACCCGTTGACGCGCACTGGTTCCGCACCGACGACGTGTCCGCGGGCGCGGTCGTCGGCACCCTGTTCTACGTCCGGGACAACGCCCGGCTGCACGCCATCGACATCGACCCCGCCAGCCCGTCGTACCTCAAGATCGTGCGGACCGTCGTGCTGGACTGGCCCGCCATGACGCTCGACGACTTCACCCCGGACCCGGTGAGCGGCAAGCTGACCGGGGTGTCGGCCGCAGGCTGGGGACCGGGCGAGGTCGTGTCGTTCGACCCGGTGTCCGGGCGGGTGCTGAGCCGGACCGAGATCGCCGACCTGCCCGGCAAGTCGACCTACGGCGCCGTCATCATCGACGCCGCCGGCACCATCTATGCCATCAACAACGGCTATAAGGGCCACAGCCGCCTCTACCGCATCACGGGTGCTGCGGCGGTGGAGCTGTCGACGGGCCCGCAGATGGGCATGATCGACGCGGCGGGCTGCCTGCCGAACCCGATGCCCCCGCGCGTCGAACCTCCCGCGCCACGCCCGGAGGTGCCTCCACCGCCTCCGCCCCCGCCCGCTCCGCCGGTGACGACCCCGGCGCCGGTGCCCGCGCCCGTCGTGCAGCAGCCGCCGCCTCCTCCTCCGGTGGTGACGCCGCCGCCTTCCGTTCCGCAGCAACCGGTTCCGGTGCGGGCCGCGCGCCAGCGACCCGAACCGCGCGAGGAACTCCCGCTCGCCGCCGAGACCACGCCGATGACCAAGTCCCGCAAGTGGGCGATGGTCACCGTCATCCTCGTGATGCTCGGCGCCGGTGCCGCAGCAGCACGGGTCCGGGGCTGACCCTCGCGTTAATTCAGTTGGCGTGCGACGACGACGTCGCTAGCGTTGCGGACATGTTCCTCATCTGATGAACCTCCGCAGCGCTCTCGACGCTGCCCTCGCGACCTATGTCGTCGCGCTCTCTCACGGTGACCCAACGCGCGGGTCGATCTCTCACGGCCGTTCTTCGCCGTGCCCTTTGCACGCCCTCTTCGTGAGGAGGCTTTCGCATGCCTGACACCAGCCAGCCCGAGCCCGGCAACCGCGCCGCACGTCGTGCGCAGAAGCGGGCCAAGCAGGACCAGAAGACGCACTTCCCGTTGCCGCAGCAGCGGGCACCGATGGTCCAGCCGCGCCAGTTCGCGACCCGTCGCCGCGGTGGTACCGCGTAGCCGACGCCGAACCGGCGCGACACCGCAGGGGGACGCGATCGAGCGCGTCCCCCTGCTCCCTTCGTGGTTCGATCTCCCGTTCTGTCCGGATCCGATCTAGCCTGAGGTGCTACCGGACCGACAGGATCGGAGGCGCCAGATGAGGATCGCTGACGTTTTGCGGACCAAGGGATCGGCGGTCGCGACAATCGACCCGGACGTTCCCGTGTCCGAACTGTTGAGAGCGCTCGCCGAACACAACGTCGGCGCGATCGTCGTGGTCGGCCCGTCCGGCGTGGCGGGGATCGTGTCCGAGCGGGACGTCGTGCGCCGGCTGCACGAAACCGGCGTCGACCTGCTCGCATCACCCGTGTCGGCGATCATGACCGCCGACGTGTTCACCTGCACGCCCTCAGACACCGTGGACAGTCTCACGGTCGTGATGACCGAACGGCGCTTCCGGCACGTCCCCGTTGTTTCCGACGGCCGGTTGGTCGGAATCGTGAGCATCGGTGACGTCGTGAAGAGCAGGATCGGCCAGTTGGAGCAGTCGCACGACCAGCTGCAGGCGTACATCGCTCAGGGCTGAACGCCACCTCACTACGCTTGATCGGGTGAAACCTTCCACCGGTCAGCCCGAGCTCGTCGAGGTAGCGCCAGGGGTCCACGGCTACGTCCAGCCGGACGGCTCCTGGATGATCAACAACACGGGCGTCGTCGTCGGTTCCGACGGCACGCTCCTGCTCGTGGACACCACGTCCACCGAGGCCCGCAACCGCGCGTTGCTCGCCTCGGTGGCGTCGGTGTGCCCGGCGGACCCCAGCTACGTGGTCAACACCCACCACCACGGCGACCACACGTTCGGCAACTGGCTGGTCCCGTCAGCGACCACCATCATCGGCCACGACGCCTGCCGCGACGAGGTCATCGCCGCCGGGCTGCTCGCCTCGCAGGTCCTGGCCGGTCCGGACTACGGCCACATCGAGGTCCGCCCGCCGTCGCTCACCTACACCACGACCCTGACCCTGCACCTGGGCACGCGTGTCGTCGAACTGCACCACCCCGGCCCCGCCCACACGCGCGGCGACACCGTCGTCTGGCTCCCGGCCGAGCGCGTCCTGTTCACCGGCGACCTCGTCTTCGCGGGCGGCCAGCCGTTCCTCGCCGAGGGCAGCATCCACGGCTACCTGTCGGCCCTGGAGTTCCTCCGCGCGTTCGACGCCGACGTCGTCGTCCCCGGTCACGGCCCGCTGCTGCGCGGCGACGAGATCACCCGCGTCCTCGACGACCTCGTCGCCTACACGACCTACCTCGCGGACCTCGCGTCGTCCGGCCACGCCGCCGCCAAGACCCCGATGGAGGTCGTCCGCGAGGCGGGGAAGTCGCGCTTCTCGTGGTGGCAGGAGTCCGAACGCCTGGTCGGCAACCTCCACCGCGCCTACCACGAACTCGACGGCAAACCCCTCGCCGAACGCCTCGAACTCCAGCGCGTGTGGATGGACATGATGGAGCTCCACGGCGGCCCCATCGCCTGCCACGCCTGACCCACATCCAATATATTGCTTTGCCCTCGGAGTTCGACGACGTCGTCGAACTCCGAGGGCGAAGCAGGTGTCAGGTGCTAGACGGCCTGGTCGATGCCGGGCGGCTCGGGGACGTTCTCGGTCTTGGTGCCCGACGGCATCGCCCACATGAAGGCGCGCATCATCGCGTACTGGAACTTCAGGCCGGTGCCGACGTCGCCGGACTCCACGACCTGCTTGAGCGCGGCGAGGATGCCCTTCCACGTGGCGTCGACCTTGTCGAGCCGCTTGACGCCCTCCGGCCAACCGGAGTTGCGCACCGTGACCCGCGTGCCGCCGTCGACCTCCGCGAGCTCCCACGAGACCACGGTCCACGGATCGTCGCGCATGGTCAGCCGCTGCGTGTGGGAGAGCAGCCGAGGCGGGTCGACCTCGACGACCCGCCCGACGACGAAGACCCGCTTGCCGTCGGGCGACCGGTAGTACAACGGCGCGCCGGGCTCGAGCGCGGAGTCGAGGATCGCGTCCATCATCGCGCGCTGCTTGCCGTAGAGTCGGGTGATCTCCGCCCACACCTTCTCGATGGGCGCGGCGATCACGATGCTGTGCAACAGCTCGGTGCCAGGTTCAGCCAACGTCCTCATCCTCCTGTTCGGCGCTCTCGACCGTGATCTTCAAGCCGACCAGCGCCGCTGCCCGGTCCTGCTCGTAGTGCGTGACCCACCGCTGATGGATCTGCTGGATGGGCACGGGATTCAGGTGGTTGACCCGCTTCCGGCCCCGCGGCTCCACGAGCACCAGATCGGCCTCGCGAAGCACACCGAGGTGCTGCATGACGACGTGCCGACTCGTCTCCAACGCCTCGACCAACTCACCCGTGGTGCGCGGGCCCGTGCGCAGGACGTCGAGGATCGCGCGCCTCAGCGGGTTCGCCAGGGCACGCCAGACGGCGTCGTCATCATGTGGCAACTTCATTACGTAAGGTTTTTAACACCTGTCGAGGCTGATGTCGAGCGTGCTGCTCCGCGACCTCAAGGCGGATAAGTTCGAGTGATGCTGCACGACGTCGCCGACGCCACGCGCCGATATATCAATTTGCTCGCCGCCGACGAGCGCGACGAAGCGACCCGCGCGATCACCGACGACGACCTCCGCCACCGCTGGGCCTACACCCCCGGCACCCGCCCCGGACTGGCCTTCAACGACCTCCACCGAGACCAGCGCAAAGCGGTCCACGGCATGCTCGCGACCGTCCTCAGCCCGCACGCCTACGCGCAAGCGGCAGCGGTGATGGCACTGGAAGACGTGCTCGACCACCGCGAAGGCGGCCACCGCGACCGCCACCAGGGCGACTACTGGACCGTGCTCTTCGGCACGCCCGGCGGCGACGAACCGTGGGGCTGGCGCGTCGAAGGCCACCACCTCTCGGTGAACGTCGTCGTCGCCGACGGCCGCGTCGCGGCAACCCCGTTCTTCCTCGGCGCGAACCCGGCCCGCGTCACCTACCGCGGCCGCGTCGTGGCCCAGCCTCTTCAACTCGAAGAGGAACTGGCCCGTGAACTCCTCGACCGCATGGGCCCGACCGCCCGCGGCCTGGCCGTCGTCGCCGACACCGCACCCCACGACATCCGCACCGGCAACGCACCACGCATCAGTCCGTCCGACCCGGTGGGCGTGACGCCGGCCCAACTCGGCAAACCCGCGGCCGAGCTGTTCGTCGACATCGTCCGCCTCTACCTCGACCGGCTCTCGTACGAACTGGCCGACGAGGAGTTCGACCGGCTCGACCCCGACCGCCTGCACTTCTCGTGGGAGGGCTCGCTGCGCAGGGGCGAGGGCCACTACTACCGCGTCCAGGGCCCGGACCTGCTCATCGAGTACGACAACACGGCCAACGAGGCCAACCACGTCCACACCGTCTGGCGTCGCCATTCAGGTGACTTCGGCGACGACCTCCTCGCCGCCCACTACGACACGTCACGGCACACTGTCGCCCGTGGAGTGGCCCAGAACGGTTGACGACGCCGTCGCGATGCAAGAACGCCTGCGCACCCAGGTGATCACCACCAGTGCCCCGGACCTGCGCGTCGACACCGTCGCGGGCCTCGACGTCGGCTACCGCGGCGACGACGCCGTCGTCGGCGTCTGCGTGGTGTTCGACGCGAACACGCTGGCCGTCCTCGACGAAGTCGTCGTCGAGGACAAGACCGACTTCCCATATATTGCCGGGCTCTTCGCGTTCCGCGAGATGCCCGTACTGCTGCGAACGCTCGATCAGGTGAAGGTCGCGCCGGACCTGTTGGTCGCCGACGGTCAGGGCCTCGCGCACCCACGCCGGTTCGGCCTGGCCTGCCACCTCGGCGTGCACACCGGCATCCCGAGCATCGGCGTCGCCAAGAACCCGATGGGCAGGTTCGACCAACCCGGCCCCAGCCGCGGCTCGACGAGCGACCTCCTCATGGACGCCGACGACGTCGTCGGCAAAGCACTCAGAACGCAGGACGGAGTGAAGCCCGTCTTCGTGTCGGTCGGCCACAAGATCGACCTCGACCGGGCATGCGCCGAAGTGCTGCGCCTGGCCCCGCGCTACCGGCTGCCCGAGACGACCCGCCGCGCCGACACGCTCACTCGGCAGGTTGCTTCGTCGGGGTGAAGCTCAGCAGCACGAGCAGGATCGCGCCGCCGACGAGCGCGATGTCCGCGACGTTGCCGACGAACCAGCCGTTGTAGTCGATGAAGTCGACGACGTGCCCGCGCGCGAACCCCGGCGGCCGGAACAGACGGTCGAGCAGGTGCGTCGTCGCACCGCCCAGCATCAACGCGAGCGCGGCCGCCCGCAGCTTCGGCTGCGGCTGCATCCCGTACCGGGCGAGCATCACGACGGCGACGGCGGCGACGATGGTGAAGATCCACGTCGACCCCGCACCGATCGAGAACGCGGCACCGGGGTTGTAGAGGAGCCTGAACTGCAGGAACTCCCCGAGCACGGGAATGGGCGCGCGGCCGGTCAGCGCGCTCTCGGCCCAGAACTTCGTGGCCTGGTCCAGCAGCAGCACGAGCACGGCGATGCCCATGACGAGTGGCACGCGGCGAGAGGTGGTGGTGTCCATTTGCCGACGAGCGTAGTTAAGAACACCGCCACTCGGCATCAGACCCTGGTCACGCCTTGAACGCGTCGACGTCGTCGACCGCCGCAGCGGCCTGAAACTCCTCCTCCAGAGTCTCCGACCGCTCGTTGGTGTCGTAGTCGACGCAGATGCGCCACCGTCCGTCCGTGCGTCGCGAATATGTGTGGAAGCGCCCATAGAACGTGCGTCCATCACCATCCGCACGCGTAGCCACGAGCTCGAAGACGCCCCGCTCGCTCGCGACGTCGCCCGCCACGATCCGCTCGACGAACCGGAACGAGATGCTCACCGCACTCCCGCGGTCAGCGAGGTCGGCGAACCACGACTCCGTCTGAGCCGCGAACTCGGCGTACCCGAGCACTTCCTTCGCCGGCCCACCCGCCCGAATCAGGTCAGGCGAGTACAGGCTCAGGAACCCCGGCGCGTCCAGCTCCCCGTACGCCCGCCGGAACGGATGCCAAACGTCATCGTTGAGCTGCTGAACAAGGTCGATGTCCACGACCTCAGAACGTAGCGCCGAAGACCCCCGCCAGGAGCGGATGAGCGTCCACGATCTTGCGGGCGACGGCGACGGAGTCGACGAGCGGATGCAACGCCAACGCCTTCACCGCGTGCGCGCGCTCGCCACTGATAGCCGCCTTGATGGTCGCCCGTTCAACGACCTTGAGCGCCGTGACGAGTCCGACGCCCTCGTTCGGCACCTGGCTGACCGACAGAGGCCGCGCGCCGTTCGCGTCGACCAGACTCGGCACCTCGACGACGGCGTCCGCGTCGAGACACGACAACGTCGTCCTGTTCGGCACGTTGAGAATCAACGTCGCCCGCTTGTCCGACACGATCGCGTGCATCAGGTCGAGCGCGACCCGTTCGTAGCCGCCGCCTTCGAGGTCGTCGGCGTCCCGCTCGTCCTCGCGCGTCTCGGCCATGTACGTCTGTTCACGTTCGAGGCGGGTCCGCTCCCAGCTCTCCCACGAAGGCGCTGCGTAGAACTGCTTCTGCTGCTCCAGCAAAAACGCCCCGCGCGACGCACCGGCCTCCACGGCCTCACGCGTGAAGTAGTAGTAGTGCAGGTACTCGTTCGGGATCGCCCCCAGTGTCCGCAGCCACTCGGCCCCGAACAGCTTGCCCTCCTCGAACGACTCCAGCCGCGCGGTGTCGGCGAGCAGATCCGGCAACACGTCACGCCCACGCACATGAACACCCCGCAACCAGCCGAGGTGATTCAGGCCGGCGTAGTCGAGCCACGCGTCGCCGAGATCGGCCCCGGCAGCACGCACGACCCGCTTGCCGAGCCCGACGGGGGAGTCGCAGATGCCGATGACGCGATTGCCGAGATGCGCCGACATCGCCTCCGTCACCATGCCGGCGGGGTTCGTGAAGTTGATGACCCACGCGTCCGGCGCGTGCACTGATATACGACGCGCGATGTCGACCGCGACGGGCACCGTGCGCAACCCGTACGCAACGCCCCCGGCGCCGACGGTCTCCTGCCCGAGCACACCACACCCCGCCGCGACGCTCTCGTCGGCCGCCCGCCCCTCGAGCCCGCCGACGCGAATCGCCGAGAACACGAAGTCGGCCCCGCGCAACGCCTCGTCGAGGTCCGTCGAAGTCGTCACGGCGGGAGCGTCCGGCACATCCGTCGCGAGTTCGGCCAGCACGCCGCCGATCGCGGAGAGCCGGGCGGCGTCGAGGTCGTGCAGGACGACCTCGGTCACGCGGCCGGGCGAACGATCGGCCAGCAACGCGCGATAGACGAGCGGCACGCGAAAGCCGCCCCCACCCAGGATGACCAGCTTCATGCCTCGACCACGTCCATTCCGGCCTCTCCCCGCAGTGCGATCCGCCCAGCCGAATCTAACATTTCCAGCTGCGGTGGACGACGAACAACGACGGACCAGAAACGGACGCCTCTGAGGCCTGTGCGGACACCAGCTCAACGTGACTTTCCGCTGGTAGAAGCAGTGAGGACGCCCTGATCGCGGGATCGCTCAACGGGTTCCGCGCACGACTGAAGTGTGATACAAAGAATGGCTTTGCGTTTTCGGAATGAATTTTCCGAAGAGATGGCAATATTGTATCACAGGGGGCAAGGTGTTGGTGAGCGAACAGGCACGGATCACCTCTCTGTATGAAAAGCTCGACAAAGAACGGAACAAAGCGGCCGCCGACCTCGCGGCCGCCCTGCGGGACACCGTCACCCAGCGACTGGACCGCGAGGCCTTCGTCGACCTGCTGACCAGGGAAGTGGGCAAGTACCGCGCGGCGGAGGAAGGGCTGTGCTTCGGCCGCATCGACTCGGAGAAAGGCGACCAGACCTACATCGGTCGCGTCGGACTCTTCGACGACGACTTCGAACCACTCCTGCTGGACTGGCGCGCGCCCGCGGCACGCCCGTTCTACACGGCGACCGCCGCGAACCCGGAGGGCGTCGTCCTGCGACGGCACTTCCGCGTCCGCGACCGGGAACTGTGCGACTTCCACGACGACGAACTGCTGACCGACACGACAGCACTGCTCGACGCCCTGAACGCGCCCCGGACCGCGACGATGCGCGACATCGTCTCGACCATCCAGGCCGAGCAGGACGAGATCATCCGCTACTCGGGCCCCGGCGTCCTGGTGATCGAGGGCGGCCCCGGCACCGGCAAGACCGCCGTGGCCCTGCACCGAGTGGCATACCTGCTGTACACGCGCCGTGAACGCCTCTCCAGGCACGGTGTGCTGATCGTCGGCCCGAACACCGGCTTCCTCCGCTACGTCGGCGACGTCCTCCCCTCCCTGGGAGAGACCGACGTCGTCTTCGCGACCCCCGGCGAGCTCTACCCCGGCGTCACAACAGACCTGGAAGACACCCCGCCGCTGCAACGACTCAAAGGCGATATATCAGTCCTGGACCTCCTGGCCGTAGCCGTCGCCGACCGCCAGGAACTCCCCGACGACCCCATCGAGATCGAACTGGACGACGTGGTCGTCCCCCTGGACGCCCACACCACCGCCGTCGCACGAGAGAAGACCCGCTACTACGACCTCCCGCACAACGCCGCCCGCAAGTACTTCTTCCTCGCGCTGGCCGAGGAACTCGTAGCGCCGGCCCTGCGCCTGATCGGCGTCGACTGGCCGGAGATCGAGGAGGACGTCCGCCACGAACTCCGCCACAGCCCAGTCCTGCGCGACGCCGTCGACCGTCTCTGGCCCCTCCTCACCCCCGAACAACTCCTGGCCGACCTGTACGAGGGCCGCTGCTTCCGAATCGGTGCCCCGGAGCTGTACCGCCCCGAAGCCGAGGCGTGGACGGTGTCCGACGTCCCCCTGCTCGACGAACTGGCGGACCTCCTCGGCTCCGACGGCACGGCAGAACGCGCCGCGAAACGAGAGGAAGCAGAACACCTCGAATACGCCCGCGGCGTCATGGACGTCCTGTCCATCGACAAACGCGCCGACTCGGACGAGTACATCGTCACCGACTTCGTCAACGCCGAAGTCCTGGCCGCCCGGCACGAGGCACGCGATCACCGAACCCTCGCCGAACGCGCCGCCGACGACCGCACGTGGACCTACGCCCACGTCGTCGTCGACGAGGCCCAAGAACTGTCCGCAATGGACTGGCGCGTACTGCTGCGCCGATGCCCCAACAAGTCCTGACGGTCGTAGGCGACCTCGCCCAACGCCAGGCTGCTGGCGGCGTCCGCAGCTGGGGATCGGTGTTCGACCGCTTCACCTACCGCCGCCTCGAGGTCAACTACCGCACCCCCGGCGAGATCATGGCCGTCGCCACCCCGGTCCTGAAGCTCGTCGACCCCGACGCGTCGGCACCGGTCTCGGTCCGCACAGCCGGCACCCGCCCGTGGGCCCGCCACGTAACCGACCTCTCGGCCGCCGTCCGCGACGAACTCGACGCCCACGCCAACGCACACGACGACCGCACGATCGCCGTCATCGGCGAAGGCTGGATGCCACCGCGCGCGTCGAAGGGACTGGAGTTCGACGTCGTCCTCGTCGTCGAACCGCAACGCATGTCACCCAGCGAGCTGTACGTGGCGCTGACGAGGGCAACGCAACGGCTAGGCGTCCTGCACACCGAACCACTGCCGCGCCACCTACGAGGTCTCCTCTGAAACCCACGCGAGGTACTCGTCGTTGCCCCCGATCACGGGGGTGACGACGACCTCGGGCACGTCATAGGTGTGCTGCGCCTTGATGTGCGCGACGAGGTCGTCGGCGCGGACAGCGGTCGTCTTCACAACGCACTGCCACTCCGCGTCGACGCGCACCTCGCCGTCCCACCGGTAGACACTGCGGATCGGAACGATCTGCACACACGCACCCAACCGCGCCTCGACGATCCCCTTCGCCAGCGACTCCGCGGCCTCGTCGGAGTCGACCGTCGTCGTCACCACGCACACACCACTCACAGCGCGTCGATCTCCTTCAACATCCGGTCCTTCAACTCGGCCGGCGCGAACGACGCCCGCACCGCCGCCCGTGCGAGGCCGGCGAGCTCGTCACGCCCGAACCCGAACCGTTCGTGGCACACCAGGTACTCGCGATCGAGATCGGTGTGGAACATCCCGGGGTCGTCGGTGCTGATCGTCACCGGCACCCCGGCCTCCACCAGCAGCGGCAGATGGTGCTCGTCCAACGACTTCACCGCACCCGTGCGGATGTTCGACGTCGGGCACACCTCGACGACGACGCCCTCGTCGGCCAGGCACCGCACCAACTCGGGGTCCTGCACCGCACTGACGCCGTGGCCGATCCGTTCGGCACGCAGATCACGCAATGCGGCCCAGATCTCGCTGGGCGGCGTCGTCTCCCCGGCGTGCGGCACCATGTGCAAACCAGCGTCCCGTGCCATCGCGAACGCCTCGCGGAAGTTCGCCCTCGGCGAATCCGACTCGAACCCGCCCAGCCCGAACCCGACCAGCCCCTCCGGCCGGTACTCGGTCGCGAACCGCGCACTCGTCATGCCCCAGTCGCGATCCCAGATCCCGGGCACGTCGAAGATCCACTGCAACTCGACACCGTGCGCCGCGAGCGCTTCTTCCCGACCCGCGCGCAACGCCTCGACGAGCTCGTCAGGCGCGATGCCGGCCCGCAGATGACTTGTCGCACTGATCGTCAGCTCCGCATAGCGAACGTTGGTCCGTGCGGCGTCGCGGGCGTAGCCGACGACGAGGGTGCGGACGTCCTCGCCGGTGGTGACGAGGTCGTTGACGATGCCGTAGACGTTGATGAAGTGCCGGAAGTCCCTGAACTCGTAGAACTTCCGCAACTCGGCCTCATCGACCGGCACGCGCCCATCGGGGTGGTTCCGCGCGAGCGTGAGGACGGTGTCGACGGAGGCAGCGCCCACGAGGTGGACGTGCAACTCGGCCTTCGGCAACGCGCGGACGAAGTCGGAAATGTGCACGGTCCATGCTCTCAGGTCAAGGGCCGTTCGACGGGTGACATGTCTTGCAGTCAAAGGAGAGGGTGCAGGGCGAATCCCTGTCTCTGGCTTCCGCATTGGGGGTGCCTCGTGAGGGGCGCACGAAGAGTTGCACTGCTGACAGCGGTGCTGGTTCTGCCATTCCTGCCCGCCACGGCGAACGCCGCCGAAGGGCCGGTGTTCCAGGACGGCGAGGCGCAACCCGTCTTCGATCCGAAGGACGTGGTGAAGGAGAGCCTCTGGGTCCGCGCACCGGTCGACAGCGACCGCGACGGCAAGGACGACGAGGTCTACACCGAGGTCGTCCGGCCCCGCGCCACCGAACGCGGCCTCAAAGTCCCCGTCGTCTACATGGTCAGCCCGTACTTCTCGGGCGGCAACGACGTCGCCAACCACAACGTCGACGTCGAGCTGTACGTGCCCGACAAGCGCAACGGCCGTTTGCTGAAGTCCTCCTCCGACGAACGCATCACCGCCGCACTCGGCCCGAACCCGATCACCTCCGGCCGCTACGAGGCGTACTTCATCGCACGCGGCTATGCCGTCGTCTACGCCGAATCGCTCGGCACCGGCAAGTCAACGGGCTGCCCGACCACCGGCGACGTCAACGAGACCATCGGCGCGCGTGTCGTCGTCGACTGGCTCAACGGCCGTGCGTCCGCACGCACCGCCACGGGCGAAGCCATCAAGGCGACCTGGTCCACCGGCAAGACCGGAATGATGGGCGTCTCCTACAACGGAACGCTGCCCAACGCCGTCGCCTCCACCGGCGTCCGCGGCCTCGAAGCCATCGTGCCCATCGCCGCCATCTCCAACTGGTACGACTACTACCGCGCGGACGGCGCCGTCGTCGCCCCCGGCACGTTCCAGGGTGAGGACGCCGACGTGCTCGCCGAGTACGTCTACACGCGCGCGGACCGCGAGATCTGCAAGCCGATCATCGCCGAGATCGCCAAGGACCAGGACCGCATCACCGGCGACTACAACCGGTTTTGGGACAAGCGCAACTACATGAACGACGTCCGCAAGGTCCGCGCGGCCGTGCTCGCCGTGCACGGGCTCAACGACTGGAACGTCAAGATGACGCACGTCGAGCAGTGGTACTCGGCGTTGAAGAAGACCGGCGCGCCGCACAAGATCTGGCTGCACCAGTCGGGCCACACCGACGCCGACACGCTGCGTTCGGTCGAATGGCGACGCACGCTCAACCGCTGGTTCACGCAGTACCTCTGGGGTCACCGCAACGGCGTCGACAAGGAGCCGAAGGCGACCATCCAGCGCGAGGACAAGACGTGGGTCGACGAGAAGGACTGGCCGGCTCCCGGCACGTCCGACGTCAAGCTGCGCCTGTCCGCCGGGGGAACCACCAAGGGAGGCCTCGGTGTGCTGCCCGGCCGCGGCGTCGAGAAGCTGACCGACGACGCGACGAAGACGGCCGAGTCGCTGATCGACCTGGCGACCTCACCGAACCGCCTCTCCTACACCTCGCAGGCGGCGAAGAAGCCGGTGCGGCTGTCCGGCAAGTCGACGGCGAACCTGCGCCTCGCGTTCGACCGCCCCGCGGCCAACGTGACGACGCTGCTCGTCGACCGCGCCCCGGACGGCAGGTCGCATGTCATCACGCGTGGATCGACCGATCCGCAGAACCGTGAACGGCCGGACCGGACCACGCCGATCAAGCCCGGCAAGTTCTACGACGTCGAGGTGCCGATCGTGCCGGACGACTACGTCCTGCAGACCGGGCACCGGCTCGAGTTCGTCGTGATCTCCAGCGACTACGACTACACCCTGCGCCCCCAGCCGGGTGCGGGCCTCTCGCTGGACCTCACCCGGACGTCGGTGGAACTGCCGATCGTCGGTGGCTGGCGCACGCTGTTCCAGTCGTTCTGAGGTAGCGCCGCGCTTCGGTCTCCCAAGACCGAAGCGCGGCACCCTAGCACCAACCCCCGACAAACCCCGGCTCCCGAACACCCCAAGATCTCAACCTGTCCACACCCGCTGACCTGTCCACAACTTCACGACAACCCCGGCCCCACACCCATCCCCACCCTCCACAGTGGGCCCATGCCCTCAACCCTCCCGAAACCCATCCGCGTTCGCGGAGCAGGCGACCTCTACGCCGCGATCCCGCACCTGATGGGGTTCCACCCGGCCGAATCGCTGGTCGTGCTGGTGCTGCAAGACGAGATGGTCAGCATGACCATGCGCGTCGACCTGCCAAGACCACGACATAGGGGATTGCTGGCAGCCCAGCTGGAAGGTCCGTTGCTCGAACACGGTGCGGCGGAAGTGATCCTCGCCGTCGTGAGCGCGCCCTCGGAGAACATGCCCGAGGAGCTGCCGCACGAGCAGTTGGTCACCAAACTCAGAAATCGGCTGGGCGGTGTCGGCGTCGACGTCGTCGAGGCCGTGTGGTTGCCGTCGTGTCAGAAAGACGCGCAGTGGCTCTGTTATCTCGACATCGACTGCCACGGCACGTTGCCGGATCCCCAGCTGTCGGCTCTCGCCGCCGCGTCCGCGCACGAGGGCCAGGTGACGTTCGAGTCGCGTGCCGCCCTCGCCGCGATCGCCGCGCTGGACCCACCAGAGGCGCTGGAACGCAGATCCGCGTTGCTCGACGAGCTCATGACTGCCGAAGAGACCCCTGACCCGAGCGTCGAACTACGTCGGGTGAGTGACGCGATCGACGCCGTCGAACACCGCAAGGGACCGTTGCCGGACAAGGAGATCGTCGCTCTGACCAGAGCGCTGGCGATGCCCGAGGTCAGGGATGCGAGCATCGGGTTCGCGACGCAGGCGAGGTCCAGGCTCGCGGAACGGCTGTGGCTCGAACTCACCAGGACCTGCCCGGCTCCGGAACGAGCGGAGCCGGCAGCATTGCTCGCGTTCTACGCCTACCAGCGCGGCGATGGCGGCGTTGCGTCCATCGCGCTCGACGCTGCGGACGAAGCCTGCCCCGGGCACGCCTTGAGCAGCCTGATCCGCGACGCGGTCAGCTCCGCGTTCCCGCCCTCAGACCTGAGGGCGCTGTCCACGACGTACATGGACAACGCCCGTCTGCTCTCCCGCGGTCAGAGCAGTTCGGGTCGCTCCCAGTCCTGATCCAGCACGTGCTCGGCCAGGAACGCCCACACCGTCTCGTACCAGACCCGAGAGTTGCCGGGGGTGAGAATCCAGTGGTTTTCAGTTGGGAAGTACAGATATTTCGCCTTGACCCCGTGGCGGACGAGGTCGAAGTACAGGCGATGTCCCTCACCGATGGGAACCCGGTAGTCCTTGTCCCCGTGGATGACGAGCATCGGGGTCTTGATGTCGGCCACGCGCAGGTGCGGAGAGTTGGCCTGGATCCGCTCGGGCTGCGTGAGGGGGTCGCCCATCTCCCGCATCCAGAAGTAGGAGCTGTCGGTGCCGCCGGAGAAGGCGTCGAGGTGCCACAGCGAGGCGTGCGTGACGATGGCGCGGAACCGGTCGGTCTGAGTCGCGATCCAGTTGGCCATGTAGCCACCGAACGAGCCACCCATGGCGGCGGTGCGGGTGGCGTCGATGTCGGCCCGATCGACCGCGACGTCCGTGATGGCCATCAGGTCCGTGTAGGGCTCAGCACCCCAACGGCCCCAGCCGGCCTTGATGAAGTCCGGCCCGTAACCGGTCGACAAGGCGGGGTCGGGCAGCAGGATGGCGTAGCCGCGGGCGGCCATCAGCCACGGGTTCCAGCGCCAGGTCCAGCCGTTCCAACTCATGACCGGACCGCCGTGCACCCACAGCACCAGAGGCGCGGGGGAGTCGGCGGAGGCGCGTTCGGGCAGCACCAGCCAGGAACGAACCTTCCTGCCGTCGGCGACGACCGTCGAGATCTCGGTGAGCGTGCCGGGCATCGACGGGAGGGCACCGGGCGCCCGCAGCCGTTCTGGATCCTGATCGGCACCGATGGCGGCGAGCCGCACGGGCTGCGGCGGGTGGTCGACGGAGTTGCGCAACGCGTACAGCGTCTTGCTGTCCGGGCTCACGACCAGATCGCTGTAGTAACCGGAAACAGTCAGCTTCGTGATCTCACCGGTCGTGAGGTCCAGGCGCCAGAGCGGCTGGTGCCCGAGGTGGCTCGCGGTGAAGAACACCGCGGACCCGTCCGGGCTCACCACCGGGTGGTCCGGCTCCTCCTGGAAGTCGGGCGCCACTGGCGTGATCGTGTTGGCGGCCAGGTCGATGCGGACCAGATCACGCCGGTGCGGGGAGTCGGAAGTGGACTCGCGGAACCGGATCGCGATCACCGCGGCCGAGTCCGGCGTGAACGTGGCGCCGTGGAAGGAGAAACCTTCCTCGGAGGCGATGGCGCGGGACTCCCCGCCGCTGGTCGCCACGATCCGCAGTTCGGTGCGGCGGCCGTAGGCGGCGCTGACGTCGACGTCGTGGCCGTAGACGGCCAGCTTTCCGTCCGGGCTGAGCGTGATGTCCTCGTCGCTGAGCCTGCTCTCGGAGTCCTCGCTCAGGGCGCCAACCGTGTCGGCGCCGACGTTCGCGAGGGGAGCGGCGAACAGGCGCGGGTAGGCAGGACCGAGGTCCGCGTCCCAGTACCTGATCGGGTACGACTCGTGCAGGATCGCTGTCACGCCGGCGTCCTCGCGGGCCTTGCGCTTGGCTTCGTCGCTTTCGCCGAACTCCGCGAAGCGGTACGCCGACGACGTGAACAGCACCGTCTCGCCGGCGGCACGCACCTGACCGACTCCGCCACCCGGCCGCAGGACCTCCGCGGCCTCACCGCGGACCGGAAGCCGCCACAGCGCCTTCTTGTCCTTGGTCTCGCCTGGCTTCGCGAGCGGGTCGGGGCGCGCCGAGAGGAACAGCAGCGACCCGTCCGGCGCGAACACCGGGGAGGAGTCCCCCTTGGCGGACCGGGTGAGCCGGACGGCCTCCCGCTCGCCGGTGGGGTCGACCTCCCAGAGCGCGCCCTGCCACGTCTTGCCGTCCGCGGCGAGCGTGGACACGACCGTGACGAGCCGGGTGCCGTCCGGGGACAGCGCGAGCGACGCGAGCCGCGGGGTGGCGTTGTAGCTCTCGAAGGAGGCGAAGTCGGTCATCACGGCTCAGGCCTCGTGCCGGGCGCGGGTGAACTCCCACGCGTCGCGGACGATGCCGGTGATGTCCGCGCGCTCGGGCTTCCAGCCGAGTTCGGTGCGGGCCTTCTCGGCGGAGGCGACGAGGACGGCCGGGTCGCCGGCGCGCCTGGGGGCGACGACGGCGGGGATCGCGTGGCCGGTGACCTCGCGGCACGTGTCGATGACCTGCTTCACCGAGAAGCCGGTGCCGTTGCCCAGGTTGTAGATCCGGTGCTCGCCCGCGGTGGCGTTCTCGAGCGCGAGGAGGTGGGCGTCCGCGAGGTCCAGGACGTGGATGTAGTCGCGGACGCAGGTGCCGTCCTCGGTGGGCCAGTCCTCGCCGTAGATCGAGATGTGCTCACGCTGCCCGAGCGCGACCTGCAGCACGAGCGGGATGAGGTGGGTCTCGGTCGCGTGCCGCTCGCCGATGCTGCCGTAGGCGCCGGCGACGTTGAAGTACCGCAGGCTCGTCGCCGCGAGGCCGTGCGCCGCGGCGTACGACGTGATCGCGTGGTCGATGGCCAGCTTGGTGGCGCCGTAGGTGTTGGTGGGAGCCGTGGGGGCGGTCTCGGGGATCGGAACCTCCCGCGGCTCGCCGTACGTCGCGGCAGTCGAGGAGAAGACGAGCTTCGGCGTGCCGTGATCCTTCATCGCGTCGAGCAGATCAATCGCGGTAAGGACGTTGCCCGTCCAATACTTGCCGGGGTCCTGCATGGACTCGCCGACGAGGGACTTCGCCGCGAAGTGCAGAACTCCGTCGAACCCTTCCGCGAGGACATCGCCGATCACCTCGGCGATGTCGCCCTGGATGAAGCGCGCTCCCGCGGGCACGGCGTCCTCGTGGCCGGTCGAGAGGTCGTCGAGGACGACCACCTCGTGCCCGGCTTCGAGCAGCCTGGCAGCGCACACACTGCCGACGTATCCGGCCCCGCCCGTGACGAGCAGCTTCACCACAGTCCTCGCATTCCTGATCAGGATCGTTCTTCGCTACCGGTCCCTGCCCGCACCCGCGGACGGAACCGCCGTGAAAAGCCTCGGCCGCGTGAGCGAGCGCGAGGCGAAGCCGGCGAGCACGGACCGCTCGACCTCGTCGTGCCGTTCGACGGGCACGAGGGCGATGGCCGAGCCACCGAAACCGCCGCCGACCATCCGGGCGCCCAGGGCGCCAGCCGCCATCGCGGAGTCGACGGCGACGTCGAGCTCCAGGCAGGAGACGCGGTAGTCGTCCCGGAGGCTCTCGTGGGAACCCGAGAGCAGCGGGCCGACGTCGGCGAGCCGGCCCGCGCGGAGCAGTTCGACCGTTCGCAGGACCCTGTCGTTCTCGGTCACGACGTGCCGCACCAGCGGACGCAGGTCTTCGGGCAGCCGGACGAGTGTCTGGTCGAGCTCCGCGATGTCGACGTCCCGCAGGGCGGGCACGCCGAGGATGCCGGCCGCACGTTCGCAGCCGGCCCGCCGGGCGCCGTAGCCGCCGTCGACGAGGGCGTGGCTGGCGCGGGTGTCGATGACGAGGACCTCGAGCCCGCTGGCAGCCGCGTCGAACGCGACCTGTTCCGGCTTGCCGGAGCGCACGTCGTAAAACAGCGCGTGCGCTTCGACGCAGCACAGCGATGCCGTCTGGTCCAGGATGCCGGTTGGCGCGCCCACGAAGTCGTTCTCGGAACGCTGCACCCAGCGCGCGATGTCCGGCCGTTCGGCGTCGACGCCGGCGAGGCCGAGCAGCGCGAGCGCGACAGCGCACTCCAGGGCGTGCGAGGAGGACAGACCGGCCCCCGCGGGCACGTCGCCCGCGATGACGAGGTCCGCCCCGCCGGTGACGGGGATCCCCTGCTCGCGCAGGGCCCAGGCGACGCCACCGGGGTACGCGGCCCACCCCTTGACGGTGCCGGGGACTAGGTCGGCGACCACGACCGGGTCCGCCTCCTGCACCTCGCCGTCGTCGCCCATCGTGCCGACGTTCATGACGCCGTCGGCACGGGGCGACGCCGCTACCGCGATGCGGTGGGGCAACGCGAACGGCAGCACGTAGCCGTCGTTGTAGTCGGTGTGCTCGCCGATGAGGTTGACGCGGCCAGGGGCCGACCACACTCCCTCCGGCGTGCGTCCGTACAGACGCTGGAACGCCTCGGCCGCCTTCGCCGCCGGTGTTGTCGCCTGGGTCACCGGGCGAGCACCAGGACGGCGTGGGCGACCGCGGGGTCGAGTTCAGCGGAGTTGCCGTTGCCGCCGCGCACCTGGATGACCTTGGCGCCACCCAGCGCCTCGACCTCCACGGTGCCGCCCGGCACCACGCCGGCGTCCTTCAGTTCGGCCATCAGGTCCGGGTCGAGCTGGACGTGCTCGGCGATGCGGCGCACCTCGACGCGTCCGCCACCGCGGCGGGCCACCTCGTCCACGCGCACCAGGTCCGCCTCGGCGGGCGGCGCCGGCTCGCCGTCGCCCAGCTTGTCGAGGCCGGGGATCGGGTTGCCGTAGGGCGAGGTGGTGGGGTTGCCGAGGAGCTTGATGAGCTTGCGTTCGACCGCCTCGCTCATCACGTGCTCCCAGCGGCATGCCTCGCTGTGCACGTGCTCCCACTCGAGCCCGATGATGTCCACGAGGAGGCGCTCGGCGAGCCGGTGCTTGCGCATGACGGCGATCGCGAGGTTGCGGCCCTGCTCGGTGAGTTCGAGGTGGCGGTCCTCCGCCACGACCACAAGGCCGTCGCGTTCCATGCGGCCGACGGTCTGGCTCACCGTCGGTCCACTTTGGCCCAGGCGCTCGGCGATGCGGGCGCGCAGCGGCACCACGCCCTCTTCCTCAAGCTCGTAGATCGTGCGGAGATACATCTCCGTGGTGTCGATGAGGTCGTTCACACCCGCTCCCCTTCGTATGGTGTCAATGGTAGTCGTGCCGGGGGACACAGGTGTCCGCGCGGGTGCAGGATGTGAGTCGTGCATCCCTTGATCACTCCTGAGGCCCTCGCCGATGCGCTGAGTGCGCGCCCGGCCACCGTTGTGCTGGACGTCCGGTGGCGTCTCGGTGGACCACCCGGACGCCAAGACTACGAGGTCAGCCACGTGCCTGGCGCGGTGTACTTGGATCTGGACACCGAGCTGTCCGCTCCGCCCGGTGTCGGGGGCCGCCATCCGCTGCCGGAGCCGGAGCGTCTGCAGGAGGTGCTGCGCCGCGCCGGCGTGCGTGAGGGCGGCCAGGTCGTGGCCTATGACGCGGGGGACGGGTCGGTCGCCGCGCGGGTGTGGTGGCTGCTGCGGTGGGCCGGGTTCGGTGAGGTCGCGGTGCTGGACGGCGGGTTCGCCGCGTGGGAGGCCGCCGGGTTGCCGGTGACCGACGAGGTGCCGTCCGAACTGGCTGGCGATGGCCTCGGCGACGTGGTGGTGCGGTCCGGGCAGATGCCGGTGCTGGACGCGGACGGGGCGGCGGCGCTCGCGCGGGACGGCGTGTTGCTCGACGCTCGTGCGGCCGCTCGGTACCGCGGGGAGACCGAGCCGGTGGATCCGAAGGCCGGGCACGTTCCGGGTGCGCTCAACGCGCCGAGCGCTGGGCACGTCGGGGCGGACGGGCGGTGGCTCGGGGCTGAGGAGTTGGCCTCGCGGTTCGCTGGGCTCGGGGTGTCGGACGGGGTGGCTGTCGGGGCGTATTGCGGGTCTGGGGTGACCGCCTCGTCCGTGGTGCTCGCGCTGGAGGTTGCGGGCGTGACGTCGGCCGAGAAGCCGGCCGCGTTGTACGCCGGGTCGTGGTCCAACTGGTGTGCGTTGGACCGGGAGGTCGCTACCGGCGGCTGACCTGTGCGGCGGGTGGTTGTGGATGGGGCCTAGGCGTTGGGGATTCGGTTGAAGCCCTCGGTGGCGAGTTTGAGGGCCGTGGCGCAGGTGTCCAGGTCATCGATCGCCAGGACGCTCACCGAGAAGGCCGAGGTGATGACGGTCGGGTCGTCGGTCAGGATGACGGTGACCTGGCAGTCCTCCTTGCCGGCGGCTACCTGCCAGGCGGTGTTGCCGCCGATTTCGATCTGCTTCTTCTCGCCGTCCTGGTCTGCGATGTCCGGGACCGTGACGATCTGGGTGATGACGGCGGACGGGCCGGTGGTGGTGTGGATGCAGCCGCCGTCCGCCGAGGACTTGCCGCCGGTGGCGGCTTCGATGTCCGCCGCTTTGAGGACGCCGCAGATTTCCAGGCCGTTGGCCTTCTTCTTGGTGCCGATCTTCACGGCGCCCTGCTGTTGTGGCTTGGTGGGGGTGGCCGGCTTGGAGTTGGCGGTGCTGGCCGGCGGTTTCCTCGAGGTCGTGGTGGGGTCGGAGGCCTCTTGGGTGGCGTTCGGGTCGGCTGTGGCGGTGCCCTTGACCTCGGCGGCGCAGCCTGTGGCGGCGAGGAGGGTCAGGCTCAGTGCTGCGAGTACGGCCGCTGCTCTCGGGTGCATGCGCCTCTGACCCCTGTTCGGTGAGATCGGTTCCGCCGGCCAGGTGCGCCGGGGCGAAGCGACTGTAGGTTGCTGGGCATGGGTAAGCCAGCCGCGGTTGTCTGGGACAGGTCCTTCCTCGGGTACGACCTCGGTGGCGACCATCCGCTCAATCCCGTCCGGCTCGATCTGACGGTGCGGCTCGCTACTGCGCTCGGGGTGTTGGACGGCGTCGAGTTGCGGGTGCCTGAGGCGGCCAGCGACGAAGAGATCGAACTGGTGCACAAGCCTGGGTATTTGAGTGCTGTGCAGGCCGCGCCTACTGCTGGGTGGGATGTCGGGCACGGGTTGGGGACGGCGGACAACCCCGTGTTCGAGCGGATGCACGAGGCTTCGGCGTTGGTGGTGGGCGGGTCGCTGGTGGCGGCTCGGGCCATTGCGTCGGGGGAGGTGGATCGGGCCGTCAACATCGCTGGTGGGTTGCACCACGCGATGCCGGACAGCGCGGCTGGGTTCTGCGTTTACAACGACTGTGCGGTGGCCATCGAGTGGTTGTTGCGCAGTGGGGTGGAGCGGATTGCTTACGTTGACGTCGACGTGCATCACGGGGACGGGGTGCAGACGGCGTTCTGGGACGACCCGCGGGTGCTGACGGTGTCGTTGCACCAGACTCCGATGAGCTTGTGGCCGGGGACCGGGTGGGCCGGCGAGGTCGGGGGCGCTGGGGCCGAGGGGAGTTCGGTCAACGTGCCGTTGCCCGCCGGGACTCGGGACGGTGGGTGGTTGCGGGCGTTTCACGCGACGGTGCCGGCGTTGTTGCGGGCGTTTCGGCCTCAGGTGCTGGTGACGCAGTGCGGGGTGGACACGCATCGGGAGGATCCGTTGGCGGACCTGTCGTTGAGCGTGGACGGGCATCGGGCGATCTACCAGGCGTTTCGGGACCTCGTGAACGAGCACGGGTACAAGTGGCTCGCGCTTGGTGGGGGCGGGTACGAGTTGTTGCGGGTGGTGCCTCGGTCGTGGACGCACTTGTTGGCGACGGTGCTGGATCGGGATGTCGACCCCGATCGGCCGTTGCCCGCGGACTGGGTGGCTCATGCGACACGGATCGCGCCTGAGTGGCCGTTGCCCGCGTCCATGACCGACGGATGCGACCCTGGGTACCAGCCGTGGGGCGGGGACGCGGAGGAGTCGGTGGACAAGGCGATCCGCGAGACTCGTCGTGCGGTGTTCCCGCTGCACGGGCTTGATCCCGACGACCCCAGGGACTGACACAAGTGGTGGACAGCGTGCCGGGCAGGGATCCGTTCGACTTTCCGCGGCGGTGGGAGGCCGACGTCGTCCTGAGCGACGGCGGGACGGTCCATCTGCGGCCCATCACGCCGGACGACGGCGAGAAGTTGCGGGAGTTCCACGGGCGGCTGTCGGAGCGGACGCGGTACTTCCGGTACTTCGGGCCCTATCCGCGGATTCCGCAGCGGGATCTTGAGCGGTTCAGCACCGTCGACCACCACGATCGGGTCGCGCTCATCGCGTTGCTCGGCGACGACGTCGTCGCCGTCGGGCGGTTCGACCGGCTGCACGGCGAGGGGCACCGCGGGGACAGCGCCGAGGTCGCGTTCGTCGTCGAGGACGGGCATCAGGGGCGTGGGCTCGGCAGCATCCTGCTCGAACACCTCGCCGCTGCGGCGCGGGAGGTCGGGCTCGCGCGGTTCGAGGCCGAGGTGCTCGCCGAGAACGGGCAGATGGTGCGGGTGTTCCGCGACGCCGGGTACCAGGTCAGCAGGGCGTTCGAGGAGGGCGTGCTGCACCTGGAGTTCGCGATCGACCAGACCGACGAGTCCGTCGCGGTCGCCAGGGCGCGCGAGCAGGCCGCCGAGGCGCGCAGCGTGCACAACCTGCTGCATCCCCGCAGTGTCGCGGTCATCGGCGCGTCCACCGACCCCACCAAGATCGGGCACGCGGTCCTCAAGAACCTCCTCGAAGCCGACTTCAACGGGCCCGTCTACCCCGTCAACGCCGAACATCGCGCCGTACGGGGCGTGCGGGCCTATCCGACCGTGCTCGACATCCCCGACGACGTCGACCTCGCCGTCGTCGCCGTGCCCGCCGCCAGCGTCGACGAGGTCATGGACGGATGCCTCGCCAAGGGCGTGAAGGCACTCGTCGTCGTCAGTTCCGGCTACGGCGAGACGGGACCGGACGGGCTGTCGGCCGAACGCAGACTCGCGGCGGAGGCGAGAGCGCACGGCATGCGCGTCGTCGGCCCGAACGCGCTCGGCGTGCTCAACCTCGACCCCAAGGTCCGCCTCAACGCGAGCCTCGCCCCCAAGCTGCCGGAACGCGGCCGCGCGGGCTTCTTCTGCCAGTCCGGCGCCCTCGGCACGGCCATCCTCGCCAACGCCGCCGGCTGGGGCCTCGGCCTGTCGACGTTCGTGTCGGCCGGCAACCGCGCCGACGTCTCCGGCAACGACCTGCTCCAGTACTGGGAGACCGATCCCGCCACCGACGTCGTCCTGCTCTACCTGGAGTCCTTCGGCAACCCGCGCAAGTTCGCGAGGCTCGCCAGACGACTGGGCCGCACCAAACCCATCGTCGCGGTGAAGTCCGGACGGCACGCCGTCGTCCCCGGCCTCGCCGCCACCGCCGCCAAGGTCGACGAGGCGAGCGTCCAGGCCCTGTTCGAGCAGGCCGGCGTGATCAGGGTCGACTCGCTGGCCCAGCTCTTCGACACCGCCCTGCTGCTCTCCCACCAGCCGTTGCCCAAGGGCAAGCGCGTCGCCGTCGTCGGCAACTCCACCGCGATCGGCCTGCTCGCCGCCGACACCCTGCTCGCCCAGGACCTCGACCTCGCGGGCGATCCCGTCGACGTCGGCGCCCAGGCCACGCCGGAGGAGTTCGCGAAGGCCGTCCGGGAGGCTCTCGACCGCGCCGACACCGACGCCCTCGTCGTCGTGTTCGTGCCGCCGGTCGCCGTTCCCGGCACCGCCTACGCGCGCGCCATCCGGGAAGCCGCCCACCGCGCGAAGCCGATCGTGTCGACGTTCCTCGCGGTCGAGGGCGTCCCCGACGAGCTGCGGATTCCGGGCAAGGGCGGGATTCCCAGCTACGCCAGTCCCGAACGCGCCGTGCTCGCCCTCGCGCGGGCCGTCCGCTACGCCCGCTGGCGGGCCGCGCCGCAGGGCATGTTCGTGCGGCCCGAAGGCATCGACCTCGACCGCGCGAGGTCCATTGTGGACAGCCCAGACGCCGAACGCAGGCTCAGCGACGAGCAGGCCGTGCAACTGCTGCAGTGCTACGGCATCGACGTCGTCCCGTTCCGCATCGCCCACAGCGAACAGGAAGCCGCCGAGGCCGCGGACGAACTCGGCTACCCCGTCGCCATGAAGTCCACCAGCGAACGCCTGCGCCATCGCACGGATCTCGTCGGCGTGCGCCTCGACGTCGCCCAGCAGGAGTCCGTCCGGGCCGCCTACCACGACCTCGCCGCGCTCTCCGGCAACCACGGCGTCTACGTGCAACGCATGGCGCCCAAGGGAGTCAGCTGCGTCCTGGGCCTGCAGGACGACCCGAGCTTCGGCACGCTGGTCTGGTTCGGACTGTCGGGACTGGTCAGCGATCTTCTCGGCGACCGCGCCTACCGGGCGGTCCCGCTCACCGACACCGACGCGGCGGAACTCGTTGCCGCGCCGAAAGCAGCACCGTTGCTCACCGGCTACCGCGGCGACGAACCCGCGGACCTGAAAGCACTTCAGGAACTGGTACTCCGTTTGGCCGCGTTGGCCGAGGACCTTCCGGAGGTGCGGTCGTTGAAGCTCGAACCGGTTCTTGCTTCTGCCGCAGGGGCTTTCGTGAGCAGCGCGCGCATCGTCGTCGGGCCTCCTCCCTCGCTGCACGACGCGGGTCCACGCCGTCTTCGGTAAGACGCTACTGATGAGTTACCGCAACGATTCCGATGTTTCATTCGCGTTGAGGTATGGACATGCGTCCTTTCGGCGCTTAGGTTTCCCGCATCGCCGACGCAGCGCCTCCCAGGTGTGCAGGCGCACGCCCGTGGAATAAGCGTTGTAGCTGAGAATCGCTGTGAGTAGGGACGAATGACGCCAAGAGCACTTCTCCGCCTGGTGGCGACCACCATCGCCGCCGTGCTCCTGCTCGCATCGTGCGCGGGCGGCGGCGGGAACGGAATGGCCGGCAAGGTCAGTTCCAACGACCGCATGATCATCGCCGTGTCGTACGACCAGCCCGGACTGTCGGTGCGCAGGCTCGACGGCAGCTACCGCGGCTTCGACGTCGACGTCGCGAAGTACATCGCGAACGAGCTGGGCGTCAAAGAGCAGAACATCACCTGGAAGGAAGCGCAGCCGGGCAACCGCGAAACGCTTCTGACCAGCGGTGAAGCCGACATGGTCGTCTCCACCTACTCGATCACCGACAAGCGCAAGCAGATCGTCGACTTCGTCGGCCCCTACTTCGTCGCGGGCCAGGACCTGCTGGTGCGCATGAACGAGAACCGCATCGAGGGCCCGAAGTCCCTCAACGCCACCCTGCGCCTGTGCTCCACCGCCGGGTCGACCTCCGCCGCCTACGTCCGCGACCAGTTCGCCAAGGACGTGAAGATGGTCGAGTACGCGAAGTTCAGCGACTGCGTCACGGCGCTGCTCGCGGAGAACGTCGACGCCGTCACCACCGACGACGTGCTGCTCGCCGGGTACGCCGCCCAGAACCCCGAACTCCTGCGGGTCGTCGGCGACCCGTTCAGCAAGGAGGAGTACGGCGTCGGCCTGCACCGCGACGACCCGGACAGCAAGGCCAAGGTCCAGGCCGCGATGCAGAAGATGATCGACACGGGTGCGTGGCGCAAGTCGCTCGAGGCGAACATCGGATCTTCCGGCTACAAGATTCCCGACCCGCCGAAGCTGGCCCCGTGATCACACGGGGCGTCACGTAGGCTCACGCCACGTGAACCGCGTCCCGCCGCACCGCGCTGATCGACCCGTTCGCGCGGGCATTCCAGAACACGGCCGCGTCCCGCGTTACTACGCGGTCAAGGCCGAACTGTTCGACCTCGTCGAGAACCTCGGCGAAGGCACCGTCCTGCCGTCCGAACGCGAGCTCGCCGAACGGTTCTCCGTCTCGCGCGTCACGCTCCGTCAGGCCGTCAGCGAACTCGTCCTCGAAGGCAAGCTCATCCGGCGCCAGGGCAGCGGCACGTTCGTCGCGCCGCCCAAGCTCGTCCAGCCGTTGTCCCTGGTCAGTTACACCGAGGGCATGCGCCGTCAGGGCGTCGAGCCGAACCGCACGGTCATCACCGTCGAGGAACTCGGCGCCGACGAGGGCCTCGCCCGCGACCTGACGCTCGAACCCGGCGACCCGATCCTGCACCTCGAACGCGTGCTGCTCGCCGACGACGAACGCATCGGCCTCGAATCGACCTACCTCAGCCTGACCCGCTTCCCGGACCTGCTGGAGAAGCTCGACCCCGCCGGCTCGCTCTACGCCTGCCTCACCGAACGGCTCGGCGTGCGGTTCGCGGAGGCCGAGGAACGTGTCGAGACGGTCCTCGCCACGCCCCGCGAGGCGTTGCTGATCGGCACGAACCCGGCACTGCCGATGCTGTTGCTGCACCGCGTGTCCTACGACGTCGAGGGTCACCCGATCGAACGCGCCCGGTCGCTGTACCGGGGCGACCGCTTCAGCTTCGTCGCGAGGCTGCACGCCGAACGCTGACCCCGAGCCCACCGCAGTGCCCTGTCCACTGTGGAGGGAGTTCCTTCGGGCCCCAACGGACGACGCCCCGCACTTTGCGTGACTTCCTTGGCGCGTCCGGGAGAGTGACGTTCGGCCGCGCTGACGCGAGCGCCGCCGCACCGGCGGACGAAGTGACTGCGGGTCACCGGAATCCCGTGCGGCCACAGGAAGAGACCGCCCGTTCGCACTCGTTCCCCGCTCAAGCAGCGGAGGTACTGTTGGTGGTACGAACTTCAGGACGTCCGCAACGGTGCGGAGGAGCGGGGGTGGCCGTGTCCTTCAAGGCGGAGTTCCTCGCAGAACTCGAAGACTGCTTGCGCGGCTACGGCGCCGTCCCGGTGAGCAACCCCGACGCGCTCGCGTTGTTCATCGAGTTCGTGCGCGCCCTTCCGGAGACCGACCAGAGGCTGCGCTGCCTCGAAGGCGTCGACCAGGGGTCCGGGTCGTTCTGGAACAACCCCGCCGTGTGGTGGGAGCAGGTGCCGCGGTTCGGCGCGGGGCTGCCGCGCTGCGGATCGGCGGAGTGCCGCAAGTTGCTCGACGACATGCTGGACGAGGCGATCAGCGACGAGATCGACGTGCTGGAGATGGAGATCCGCGAACTCCCCAGCTAGTCCGGACATGCCTGCCGGCGCCGCCACCTGTTACGGCCACGGCGCCGGGGCTTCCAGCACTTATTTGACGGCGACCAGCGACTTGAAGAGTTCCCGATAGCGGTGGAGAGCCAGTCGCAGGTCCTCGGTCTGTGGATCACTGTTTCCCTCGAGCTGCTTGGTGAGGGAACGGTGGCGGCTGGTGAGCTCCTCCAGGGCGCGCGTCACGAGGTCGTCGGCCTTGCGGACCGCGGACTTCGGGTCGTCGACGAAGTCGTACTGCACGGCCTGCCACTCGTCTTCCAGCTTGCCGATCGACCGCGACTCCGTGGAACGCTGCGGTTCCGCGTGCCGCTGTTCGGTGCGTTGCGGTTCCGTGCGCTGGTGTTCGGTCTTCTGCGTTTCGGTCTTCTGTGCGTCGGCGCGCTGGGCATCCGTGCGCTGAGCGTCGGTGCGTTGCGCGTCAATCCGTTGTGCCTCAGCGTGTTGCGCCTCGACGCGCTGAGCCTGCTGCGGCATGCGCTCGGGCTGCTGCGGCGACTGCTGGGGCGTCTGCTGTGGTGTGTGCTGGGGCCGGGCCGGGGTGGGAACCCCCGCGGCGTGAGTCGGGGCCTCAGACATCAGACTTCTCCTTCCGCACGGCTTCGGGGTTCTTGCGCGGGGACGCGCCGTGTTCGAGCAGATCGGTGAACAGCTCGCGGTAGTGGACCATCGCGGTGCGCAGGTCCTCGGTGCTCGCCTCGCCGATCTCCTGGCGCTCCGAGATGTCGTGCGCCTTGCGGTAGTGCTCCAACGTCCGCGCGTGCTCGACGGACAGCACGCTCAGCTGCGCCTCGTACCCCTCGGTGGGATACCCGCGCTCGGCCATCAGATCGGTCACGAGGCGGTCGGCGTCGGCGATGGCGCTCTCCGGCGAGTCGACGAACTTCGCCTGCACGTTCGCCCAGTGCCGGCGGTAACTCTCCTGCGCCGTCGGGGAAAGCGGCTTCAGGTCGAACTCGCTGTGGCGGTGTTCCCGCTCCGCGAGCTCCTTCTCCGCAGCTGATCTGTTGTCGCTGCGTTCGACCACGCGGTCGTACTCAGGGCCGAAGCGGTCGCGAAGCTTCTTGCGCTGCATGGCAGGCCTCAGCACGATCGCGAGGATCACCAATGCCGCGACGATCGCGACCACAACGCCGATGATGGCGCCCGTTGACATGGAAAAACCTCCAAGACAGGCAAACTCTCTGGCTGTCCGGGAGGCTTTCCCGTTCACTCACAAGGGAAACATCAACCCTTGATACAAACCACCTGCTTGAGCTTGGCGACCACCTCGACCAGGTCGGACTGGTTCGCCATCACCGCGTCGATGTCCTTGTACGCGCCCGGAATCTCGTCCACGACACCGGAGTCCTTGCGGCACTCGACACCACTTGTCTGGGCGGCGAGATCCTTCGTCGTGAACGTCTTGCGGGCCTTGTTGCGCGACATCTTCCGGCCGGCGCCGTGCGACGCCGACATGAACGAGTCGGGGTTCCCGAGCCCGCGCACGATGTACGACCCGGTGCCCATGGAGCCCGGGATGATGCCCAGTTCGCCCCGTCCGGCACGGATCGCACCCTTGCGCGTCACCAGCACGTCCTCGCCGAAGTGGTTCTCCTCGGCCACGTAGTTGTGGTGCGCGGAAATGGGTTCGTCGAAGGAGATCTGCGGGAACTCCTTGCGCAGCACGTCGCACACCAGGCGCAGCATGACCGCGCGGTTGCGGCGCGCGTAGTCCTGCGCCCAGTACAGGTCGTGCCGGTAGGACGCCATCTCCGGCGTGCCCGCGAGGAACACGGCGAGGTCCGGGTCCGGCAGCTCGGCGTTGTGCGCGAGCGTGCGCGCCACCGCGATGTGGTGCTGCGCCAGCTCGTTGCCGATCCCGCGCGACCCCGAGTGCAGCATGACCCACACCTGCTGGTCGCCGTCCAGGCAGACCTCCAGGAAGTGGTTGCCGCCGCCGAGCGTGCCCATCTGGTGCATCGCCTTGTCGGCGCGCGCCTTCACGACCGGCGTGAGGTCGTCGAACTTCCGCCAGAACGAGCCCCAGTCGGACGCGTCCCTCTCGGTGAACGCCGTCGCGCGGTGCTGTCCGAACCCGACCGGGACCACGGACTCCATGCGGGACCGCAGCCCGCGCAGTGTCTCCGGCAGGTCGTTGGCCGTGAGCGAGGTGCGCACAGCGGTCATGCCGCAGCCGATGTCCACGCCGACCGCCGCGGGGGAGACGGCGTCGCGCAACGCGATCACCGAACCCACCGTGGCGCCCTTGCCGTAGTGCACGTCCGGCATCACCGCGACGTGCTTGAAAGCCCAGGGCAGCGAGGAGATGTTCTGCAACTGCCGCATGGCGAACTCCTCGACCTCTTCCGGCCGAGTCCACATGCGAATGTCCACGTTCTGACCGCGGACCAGGGTTGCTGCCATGCGTTCGAGGTTAGGTGGCGCTTTGCCGTTCCACCAAAGGGTTTTCGGGACTCACCGGGCCACCGCGCGCTTGTACTGGTAGTTGGCCAGCGGAACGAAGATCAGCAGGAAGATCACGACCCAGGCCAGGGACGCGATCACCGGGTGCTGCAACGGCCACGCGTCGGGCGCGGGTTGCAGGGGAGAGGTGTTGCCGAACAGTTCGCGGGCGGCGAGCGTGACGGCGGAGACCGGGTTCCACTCGGCGATGTGCCGCAGGCCCGCCGGGAGGTTCTCCGACTGCACGAACGTGTTCGCGATGTAGGTGATCGGGAAGATGAAGATGAAGCTGGCGTTGTTGAACACCTCGGGACTGCGCACCAGCAACCCGATCCACGCCATCGCCCACGAGAACGCGTAGGCGAACAGCAGCAGGATCCCGATCGCTGCGAGAGCTTCCAGCGGCGACGAGTGGATGCGCCAGCCGACGATCAGGCCGGTGATCATCATGATCACGATGACCAGCGCGTTGTTCACCAGGTCCGACGTCGTGCGGCCGATCAGCACGGCCGAGCGCGCCATCGGCAACGACCGGAACCGGTCGATGATGCCCTTGGTCATGTCCTCGGCGAGACCGCTGCCGGTGATGGTGGCGCCGAACAGCACCGTCTGCGCGAAGATGCCCGCCATCAGGAACTCGCGGTAGTCCATGCCGGGGATCTGGATCGAGCCGCCGAACACGTAGGCGAACAGCAGCACGAACATGATCGGTGCCGCCGTGGAGAACACCAGCAGGTCCGGCACGCGTTTGATCTTGATGAGGTTGCGCTTGGCGACGACCCCGCCGTCCGCGAGCGCTTGCCACAGCTTCACTTCTCGTCCTCGCCTTCGGTGACGTCTCCTGGGTGGTGGCCGGTCAGGGTCAGGAACACGTCGTCGAGCGTCGGCCGGCGCAGTCCGATGTCGAGGACCTTCACCGACTCGGCGTCGAGCCGCCGGATCGCCTCCATCAGCACCGCGGAGCCGCCCGTGACCGGCACGAGCAGGTGCTGCTGGCGGTCGTCCGACTCGATCTGGCCGACGGCGAGGTCGGCGAGCGCGGACTTCGCGGCCACGAGCGCGTCGGGCGAGGCGACGGACAGTTCGAGGCGTTCGCCGCCGACCTGGTCCTTCAGCTGGTCCGCGGTGCCCTCGGCGATGACCTTGCCGCGGTCGATGACGGCGATCTGGTCGGCGAGCCGGTCGGCCTCCTCCAGGTACTGCGTGGTGAGCAGCAGGGTGGTGCCGCCCTGGACGAGTTCCTCGATCACGTCCCACATGCCGAGGCGGGACCGCGGGTCGAGGCCCGTCGTCGGTTCGTCGAGGAACAGCACCGACGGACTCGCGACCAGCGCGCCCGCGAGGTCGAGGCGGCGTCGCATGCCGCCCGAGTAGCCCTTCACCGGACGGTCCGCGGCGTCCTCCAGGTCGAACCTGGTGAGCAGTTCGCGGGCCCGCTCCCGGCTTCGGGCGCGGCCCAGGTGGTAGAGCCTGCCGACCATGTCGAGGTTCTCGAACCCGGTGAGGTTGTCGTCGACGGCCGCGTACTGGCCGGACAACCCGATCCGGCCGCGCAGCTCCTGGGCCTGCCTGCGGACGTCGAGCCCGTCGACGCTCGCCGTGCCCTCGTCGGCTTCGAGCAGGGTGGTGAACACGCGCACGGCCGTCGTCTTGCCGGCGCCGTTGGGACCCAGCAGTCCCATGATGGTGCCCTCGGGGACTCTGAGGTCCAGGCCGTCGAGCGCGACGACCGATCCGTACCGTTTGATCAGGCCTTCGGCCACGATCGCGTCTGTCATGCGGGCCGTCATGGCCGCCGGGTCTGACAATTTCGTCCGATTTTGGCCCGCGTCGGGACCTCGGTGTGGTGATTGACAGCGGACCGGAACGTGAAAATACTTCGGTCGCATGGAACGCGTGTGCGTCATCGGGGCGGGCTCGTCCGGCATCGCCGCATGTCAGGTCCTCAGCGCTCGCGGCATCGAGTACGACTGCCTCGAGGCCGGGTCCGAGATCGGCGGCAACTGGCGCTACCTCAACGACAACGGCATGTCGTCGGCCTATCGCTCCCTCCACATCAACACGTCGCGGCAGATGATGGAGTACAAGTCCTTCCCGATGCCCGCGCATCTGCCCGCTTATCCGTCGCACTTCCAGATCGCCGAGTACTTCGACGACTTCGTCAAGCACCACGGGTTCCGCGACCGCATCCGGTTCCGCACCGAGGTGACGTCCGTTTCCGTCGTGCCCGATGGATATTCGGTGACGGCCCGCGATCGCGACAGCGGCGAGGAGGTTTCGGGTGCCTATCGTTCAGTAATCGTCGCGAACGGGCACCACTGGTCGCCGCGGATGCCCGAACCCGCGTTTCCCGGCTCGTTCGACGGCGAACAGACCCACGCGCACTTCTACAAGACGCCGGAACGATTCGCCGGCAAGAAGGTGCTGGTTCTCGGCATCGGCAATTCGGCGTGCGACATCGCGGTCGAGACGTCGCGGGTGTCCGCCCGGACTTTTCTCGCCATGCGCCGGGGCGCGCACATCATGCCGAAATACCTGTTCGGCATGCCGACCGACCATCTGACGACCTCGCCGCTGGCCCGATTCGCGCCGGGATGGCTCCAGGCGTTGTCCCTGCGGGCGATGCTGCGGCTGGCGCGCGGGCGGCTGTCGGACTACGGGTTGCAGGAGCCGTCGCACGGGATCCTCGCGGCGCACCCGACGGTGTCCGACGACCTGCTGACCCGGCTCGGGCACGGCGACATCACCGTGAAGCCGAACCTGACGCGCCTCGACGGGTCCGGTGTCGTCTTCGCGGACGGGTCGCGCGAGGACGTCGACGTGATCGTCTACTGCACCGGTTACAAGGTGGAGTTCCCGTTCCTGGATGTCGCGGAGTTCCCTGCGGTGTCGGACGCGGGCAACGACGTGGCGCTGTACCGCCGTGTCGTCGATCCGGCACACCCCGGGCTGTACTTCCTCGGGCTGATCCAGCCGCTCGGCGCGATCATGCCGCTGGCCGAGGCGCAGGCCGAGTGGGTCGCCGACCTGATCTCCGGACGCGGGGCGCTGCCGCCGGTGCCGGAGATGAAGGCCGAGATCACCACCTACCGGGAACGGCTGCGGCGGCGGTACGTGAAGTCGTCGCGGCACACCCTGGAGGTCGACTTCCTCGGGTACCGGCGTGAACTGGAGGCGGAACGGCGGGCGAGCGCGGCGAGGCGCTGATCCGGATTCACGGTGGACACGACTGGGTACGGTCGGGGCGTGTCGTCGACTGCTCAGGTGATCGTGCTCAACGGTGGGTCCAGTTCCGGCAAGTCGGGGATCGCGCGATGTCTTCAGGCGGTGCTGCCTGAGGCGTGGCTCGCGGTCGGGGTCGACACGCTGATCGACGTGATGCCGGCTCGGTTGCGGCTCGGATCCGAGGGGATCGGGTTCGGCGGGGACGGCGAGGTCAGCGTCGGGGCCGAGTTCCGGCTGCTGGAGGACGCGTGGATGACGGGCGTCGCGGCGATGGTGCGCGCCGGGGCACGGGTGATCGTCGACGACGTGTTCCTCGGTGGGGTGGAGTCGAGGAAGCGGTGGGAGTCCGCGCTCGACGGACTCGACGTCGTGTGGGCCGGGGTGCGGTGTGACGCCGCCGTCGCCGCCGGGCGCGAACTCGCGCGGGGCGACCGGGTCGCCGGGATGGCCGAGGCGCAGGCCGAGCTGGTGCACCGGGGGATGACGTACGACGTCGAGGTCGACAGCGCGCGGGCCGAGGCCGTCGAATGCGCGAGGGTGATCGCCGCGGCGGCCGGGCACCACTTCTAACGCGGCGGGTCGTCGTTCGGCGCGCAGGAACCGCCGCCCTGGGGCCAGCACGACGCCCCCGTCGGCACCGGCGGCCGGAACGTGGACTTCGACAGGATCGTCGCCAGATCAGTATCCAATATATTGCCGAGGCTGATGCGGCGGGCGAAGACGCACGGCCAGACGTCGCCGGACGGGGCGATCGCGACGGCGCCGTCGCCGCACCGGCCGCACAGCTGATCCAGGGCGAAAGCGTTTGCGCCCCGGCCCACGGCGCGTTGGCGGTCCGTGCCGATCGACACGACGCCGAGCGACCTCAGGTCGGCGACGGCGGCCTGGACGGGCGCGGGGGAGCCGACGTCGATCACGCCCGCGCGCAGCGGGATGTCCCGGCTCACCGCCTCGGCGATGTTGGCGCGGGTCCGGGCGTGGCTGCCCCGGCGGCGCGTGACCGACTCGTGGCGGGTCGGCGTGGCGGAGTAGTAACTGGTCGCCAGGCGCACGCCGGGACGGGAGAAGGACTCCCACAGGCGCGGGCCGATGTGCACGAGATTGCTGAACACCTCGACCTCGAGTCCCGCGGTCAGCGCGCGGTCGATGAAGTGCGGCAAATCCGGGTGCAATGTGGGCTCGCCCCCGATGAACTGAACCGATTTCGCGCCGAGTGCCGCGACGGCGTCGACGGCGCGGAACCAATCGGCGGTTCCGAGTCTCCCCGAGTCGCCACGCGGCCCGGAGTCCGCGTAGCAGTGGGTGCAGCTCAGCTGGCATTTTCCGGTGATCTCAAACCATGCGAAACGCAGGTCGGTCATGTCCCGCTCCCCTGGACGTAGCCGTGCGATAACCCATCTTGCCCCGGCTCGTCGCAAAAAGACCTGTCGAATTCACCCAGACATCGGTCTGCTGTTG
Organism: Lentzea sp. JNUCC 0626; assembly: GCF_043632865.1. Lineage (NCBI taxonomy): Bacteria > Bacillati > Actinomycetota > Actinomycetes > Pseudonocardiales > Pseudonocardiaceae > Lentzea > Lentzea sp. JNUCC 0626. Next base: position 4,997,661 of record NZ_CP171635.1, on the reverse strand, counting down.
AGGGGATGACATGTCGCCGACACGAATAGGCCGAAGACCTCGGCGTATTGGTTATAACCGAGTAATCGTCCGGTCCCGACCGTCTCATTAGGCACGCCCGCGATACCGCTTCCACGGGACTGGAGAGGGAGCGCGCAAACAGAAACGGGGCCGCCGGCGAGAAGCCGGCGACCCCGTCTCGGAGACGAATCAGTGCGTGCCGAGCACGCCGTCCACCCGCCGCGGAATGCCCAGCGGGTTCGCGTCCTGCAGCTCGACCGGCAGCAACGCGTCCGGCCACGACTGATAGGTCACCGGCGCGATCCAGCGCCGGATCGACGTGGCACCCACCGACGTGTGCAGCGGGTTCGTCGTCGCGGGCCACGGACCACCGTGGTGCTGGCCCCACGCCACCGCGACCCCGGTCGGCCAGGCGTTGAAGATCAACCGGCCCGCCACGTGCCGCAGGATCTCGGCGACCTCGCCGGCCTCGGCGTGGTCGGACTCGGCCGCGTGCACCGTGCCGGTCAGCGTGCCCGGCAGCTTCGCGAGCACCGAGTGCAGTTCCGACGGCGACGAGTAGGTGACGATCAGAGCCGCCGGGCCGAAGTGCTCCTCGGTCAGCTTCTCCAGGTTCTCCTCGAACACCCCGACCGACGTGCTGAACAGCAGCGGCGCCACCGCCCACGCCTCGTCCGGCCGGGTCCCCGTGGACACCACGGACACCAGGTCCGACGCGGCCAGCGCGTCCGTGCCCGCCTTGTAGGAGTCGCACATCCGCTCGTTCAGCATCGCGCCACCCGACGACGCCGCGACGGCCTCGCCCAGCGCGGACACGATCGACTCGGGCGCGAACACCAGGCCGGGGTTCGTGCAGAACTGCCCGACGCCCATCACCAGCGACGCGGCGAACCCGGCCGCGATGTCCGGCGTCGCCGCGCCCGGCAGGATCACCGTCGGGTTCACGCTGCCCAGCTCGCCGTAGAACGGGATGGGGTCCGGCCGGCCCTGCGCCAGGTCGAACAACGCCCGCCCGCCGCCGGTCGACCCGGTGAACCCGACCGCGCGCACCGCGGAGTGCTTCACCAGCGCGACACCGGACTCGGTGCCGTACACGATCCCGAACACGCCCTCCGGCGCACCGGCCTCGCGCAGCGCGTCCACGACGACCCGCGCGGTCTCCCGCGACGTCGACGGGTGCGCCGAGTGCGCCTTCACCACGACGGAACAGCCCGACGCCAGCGCGGACGCGGTGTCACCACCGGCCACCGAGAACGCGAACGGGAAGTTCGACGCGGAGAACACCGCGACCGTCCCGAGTGGACGGAGCACGCGCCGCAGCACCGGCCGCGGCGGGATGATGTCCGGGTTCGCCGTGTCCAAAGTGGCCTCGACGTAGCTGCCCTCGCGCAGCACCTCCGCGAACAGCCGCAGCTGGTTCGTCGTGCGCTTCAGCTCGGTCGTCAGCCGCGGCACGCCCAGCGCCGTCTCGCCGTCCGCCGTCTCGATCAGCAACGCCGACTCGGCGTCGATCGCGTCCGCGACCTTCTCCAGCACGACGGCGCGGTCCGCCGCCGGAACCGCCGACCACGCCGTGAACGCGACGGCCGCGGCCGAGGCGATCCGATCCACCTCGCTGTCAGGCGTCTTGGCGACCGCCGAGCCGAACGGCTCACCGGTGCGCGGGTTGTATCCCTGAACGACGTGGCTCAACGCCCTGCCTCCTTGACTGCCGTGTCGAAATCGGGGCCGCACCAGGCCCCGCCAACGAACCTCGCCGCGGGCGACGAGGGGTCGAGCTCACCGCCGTGCTGCTCCAGCACGGCGGCCGCGTACTCCTCGGAGTCGTCCTGCGGCTCGTACCCGATCGCGCGCGCCTCGTCCAGAGAGAACCAGCCGCGCTTGTTGTCCGACACCCCCCAGACGATCCGGAATCCGGGCGACTCGACGGAAAGGCACGCCTCGAACAGGCGCGCGCCGTCGTCGGGGGACATCCACGTCGAGAGCATCCGCACGTCGCGCGGCTTCTCGAAGCACGACCCGATGCGGATCGCGATCACGTCCAGGCCGTAGCGGTCGGCGTACAGCGACCCCAGCGCCTCCAAGGCCACTTTGGACACTCCGTAGTACGTGTCCGGGCGCGGGAACGCGTAGTCGCCCGCCTCGCCGTCCGCGCGTTCGACGTAGCCGACCGCGTGGTTCGAGCTCGCCAGCACGACCCGGCGGACCCCGGAGCGCCGCGCGGCCTCCAGCACCGTGTGCGTGCCGTCGATGTTGACCCGCAGGATCTTGTCCCACGACTCTTCCAGACTGTGGCCGCCGAGGTGGATCACCGCGTCGACGTCCTTCATCGCCGCCTCCATCGCGGCCATGTCGGTCACCGACGCCTCGACGAGCTCGACGTTCTCGCCGTCGGCGGCCGCGGGCAGCTCCGCGATGTCCAGCAGCCGCAGGACACGGCCCTGCGCCGCGAGACGGGTGCGCATGAGCGTGCCCACCCCGCCGCCGGCGCCGGTGATCAGGATGCGTGCGGTCACGGGATGGAACCCTCCGTCTTGTTCAGGTTTCGGCACAACGTCAACGGCCGAACTGCCGCAGCAGTTCGGTGATCGTCCGCGCGGCGTCGAGCAGCGCTCCGACGACCTGCCGTTCGTGCTCGGGCGTGAGCCTGCCCAGCGGAACCGAGCAGCTCATGGCGTCCAGCACGGGATTGCGGTACGGCAACGCCACCGCGAAGCAGCCCAGCCCGGGCGTGTTCTCCTCGCGTTCGTGGGCGTAGCCGACGTTGCGGAACCCGGCGAGCTGCTCGTGCAGCGCCGCCCGGTCGGTCACGGTGTTCGGCGTCAGCGGCGCCAGCTCGGTCGGCAGGATCAGATCGACGTCCTCCGGCGTGCGCGTCGACAGCACGGCCTTGCCCAGTGACGTCGAGTGCGCGGGCAGTCGGCGGCCGACGCGCGAGACGACGCGCAGGTGGTGCTCGGACTCGCGGCTCGCCAGGTAGACGACGTCCGCACCGTCCAAACGGGCAAGGTGAACCGTCTCGTTGATGTCCTGACGCACCTGCTCCATCACGCGGATCGCCGCCCGCACAACGGGGTCGTGGTCCAAATAGGACGTACCGACGAGCAGCGCGCGCACGCCGATGCCGTACGTGCCGCGGTCGGAGTCGACCTCCACCCAGCCACGCGCCACCAGCGTCTGCAACAGCATGTAGAGGCTGGACTTCGGATAGCTGAGCTCGCGGTGCAGTTCCGTGAGCGTGAGCCTGCGGTCCGAGGCGGACAGCACCTCGAGCAGCTCGACCGTGCGGTCGGCGGACTTCACCGCACCGGGACGAGTCGTGCCCTTGTCGATCGGCGTCGCCACCTGCAGCCTCCTCGAAACAGGGAAGAAACTTTCCCTTGACACGTTGCTGTGCTGATTCTTACAGTCCTGTCCCAGGTTCACAAGTACGACCCACGTTCACATATCTGAACACGAAGGGCTCCGACGATGCGCCGTAGAACTGCCACAACACTTGCCACGCTGGGCGTGGCCGCGCTGCTCGCCGGGTGCGGCGGCGGTGGTGGCACGACGGCCGCGTCGAACAAAGACCCGAACAAGCCTCTAGAGGTGTGGACCCGCTCTACCGAGGCAACCGCGAAGGTCTACGAGAAGATCTTCAAGTCGTTCACCGAGAAGACCGGTGTGCAGGTCGACTACAAGCCGATCTTCAACGACTTCGACAAGCAGGTGCAGCAGCGCGCCGCCTCGAAGGACCTCCCCGACGTCGTCATCACCGACACGGGTTCGCTCGGCAACTTCGTCAAGCAGGGCTGGACGACCGAGGTCAACAGGGACGACGTCGCGGGTGCCGCCGACATCGTCGACCGCGCCTGGAACAACGGGAAGGGCGCGGACGGCAAGTTCTACGCCATCCCGTACTCCACCCAGGCGATGGTCACGCTGATCCGCAAGGACTGGCGCGAGAAGCTCGGCAAGCCCGTCCCCACCACGTGGGAGGAGCTCGACGACCTCGCGAAGGCGTTCACCTTCAACGACCCCGACGGCAACGGGCAGAACGACACCTACGGCATGCTCGTGCCCGGCACGACCGACCGCGGCTACCTCGGCTGGTGGGCCGCGAGCTACATCTGGCAGGGCGGCGGCGACATCCTCGAGGACGAGGGCGACGGCAAGTTCCGCGTCGGCATCGACTCGCCGGAGTCCACCAAGGCCGTCGAACGGCTGCGCAAGCTCTTCTGTGAAGACAAGGTCATGCAGCCCGGCTCGCTGACCCTCGGCACGAACGACGCGCACCCGCTGTTCGAGTCCGGCAAGAGCGGCATCTACCTCACCGGCCCGTACATGATCGGCCGCTTCGACAAGTCGATCGGCAAGGACAAGTACGAGGTCGTCGCGTCCCCCAAGGGACCGGCCGGCGCCACCGTGCTCGGTGAGGGCGAGAACATCTACCAGATGGCCGGCTCCGCGAAGACCGCCGACCAGAAGAAGCTCGCCGAGTACCTGATCACGCCCGAGGCGCAGCAGGCCGGCATGAAGGGCGACCCGCAGCCGGTCGTGCGGCTCCCCGTCAACAAGACCGTCGACGTCAACGCGACGTACAAGGACCCGCGCTGGGCGACCGTGGCGGGCGTGTACGCGAGCGAGGCGCGGCCGTTCCCCAGCGTCCCGAACTTCGCGCCGTTCCGGCAGAAGACCTCGGAGACCCTCAACTCCATCTTCGCGAAGTGCCCCGCGGACTCCTCGGCTGAGCTGAAGACCCTCGCGGAAGCCCTCAAGAAGGAACTCGAAAACCAGAAGGCGTCGAAGTGACCTCTGTTCAGTCACTCGGCGAAACCCGAGACGTGGGCTCGACGGCTAGTGGCGGCGGTGCCGTCGAAACCCACCCCGTGAGGCGGCGCCGCCGGCGCCGCCTCACGGGAGCCACCTTCATCCCGTGGCTCTTCCTCCTCCCGGCCGCGCTGATCTTCCTGGTCTTCAAGTTCATCCCGATGGCCGAGGGCATCCGGCTCTCGTTGTTCGAGGTCCGGCCGTTCCTCGGGGACATCTTCGTCGGCTTCAAGAACTACGCGACGATCCTGCAGGACGAGAAGTTCCTGACCGCCAGCTGGCACACCCTCGTGCTGGCCGGCGGTCAGACGATCGGCGCGATGGTCATCGGCTTCTTCCTGGCGTTGCTGCTGGAAGGCCACACCAAGTCGCTGTGGTTCGTGCGGTCCGCGGTGTTCCTGCCCGTCGTGGCGGCCACCGCGGTCATCGGTGAGATCTGGCGGCTGTTCTTCTACCCGGCACCCGAGGGCTTCCTCAACGAGCTGATCTCGTGGGTCGGCCTCGGACCGTGGGAGTACATCCACAGCACGGACACCTCGCTGGTGTCGGTCATGTTCGTCGGCATCTGGAAGCACGCGCCGTACGACATGGTGCTGATCCTCGCGGGCCTCGCCGGCATCGACCGCCAGCAGTACGAGGCGGCCGCGATCGACGGAGCCACGACGCCGCAACGGATCTGGAACGTCACGCTGCCGGCGTTGCGGCCGGTCATCACCATTCTGCTGACGCTGGCGGCGATCCGCGGCCTGCGCGTCTTCACCGAGGTGTACGTCCTGACCGGCGGTGGTCCCGCGGGATCGACCGACGTCTGGATGACCCGCGTGTACACCACGGCGTTCGAGCAGTCCGAAGCCGGACTCGCGTCGGCTGGTTCGGTGTTGTTGTTCCTGGTTACCTTGATTCTGACGGTCAGCGTGCAGTGGTACCGCCGCAGGAGGGAAGCGCGATGAGCACCGTGAACTCAAGCCGCTTCGACAGTGCCATCGGCTGGTCCGCCCGCCCGGACGCGTGGGTCAGCAAGGGCATCAGGTTCCTCTTCTCGGCCCTCGCTGTAATCCTTTTCTGCGGGCCGTTGCTGGTGATCTTCTCCGGAGCGTTCGACCACAACCCGGACCCGACCAAGCTGTCGGTCATCCCGGACAACCCGTCGCTGATCAACTTCCAGGTGGCGGCGGAGAACAAGATCTGGCACTACCTGATGAACTCGCTGATCATCGCGGGTGGTGCGCTGCTGTTGCAGCTGGCGGTGAGCGTTTTCGCCGCGTACGCGTTGGCGCGCAAGAAGTTCCGCGGTCAGGCCATCGCACTGCTGGTCATTCTCGCCACGATGATGTTGCCGGAGGAGGTCATCGCGATCCCGCTGTCGCTGGTGATCGGAGACCTACCGCTGGTGCACGTGAGTCTCAAGGGCACCCTGCTGGGCGTCATCCTCCCGCTGGGGGCTTGGGGATTCTCCATCTTCGTCATGACGGAGTTCATGAAGGAGATCCCCAACGAGCTGGAGGAAGCGGCCAAAGTGGACGGTGCCGGGGAGCTGCGTCTCTTCGCGCAGATCATCCTCCCGCTGTGCAAACCCGCGCTCGGCGTGATCGCCGTGTTCGGCTTCAACATGATTTGGGAGCAGTACCTGCTCCCCCTGATCGTCGCCGCTGACCCCTCCGATTACACGCTCACGGTCGCACTTCTCGCGCTCCGCTCCGACGACATGGTCGGAACGGGCATCGTGCTGGCCGGTGCGTTGCTGGCGCTGGTACCGAGCCTCGTCGTGTACCTGTCGCTGCAGAAGTCCTTCCTGCGTGGGATCACCACCGGAGCGATCAAGGGATGAGTCTGGTTATGCAACTCGATGGTGTGCTGTTCTTTCCGGTGACCCCGTTCGACAGCGAGGGGAACATCGCGTACGACGTGCTCGCCGAGCACGTCAAGCACGGTGTCTCCGCCGGGCCGGGCGCGGTGTTCGCCGCGTGCGGCACCGGCGAGTTCCACGCCCTGGGGCTGGAGGAGTTCGAACGGACCGTCGCCGTCGCGGTCGAGGCGACCGCGGGCAAGGTGCCGGTGTTCGCCGGCGCGGGTGGGTCGATCGCGCAGACCAAGGAGTTCGTGCGGGCGGCGGAACGCGCCGGCGCGCAGGGCATCCTGCTGCTGCCGCCGTACCTGGTGACGAACCCGCCCGCGGGTCTCGTGCGCTACGTCGCGGAGGCCGCCGGGGCGTCCGAGCTGCCGGTCATCGTGTACCAGCGCAACAACGCGCGGTTCACGCCGGAGACCGCCGTCGAGGTCGCCTCGATCCCGAACGTCATCGGCTTCAAGGACGGCCTGGGCGACCTCGACCAGATGCAGCGGATCGTGCTGTCCGTCCGTGCCAACGTTGACAAGCCGTTCCAGTTCTTCAACGGCCTGCCGACCGCGGAGATGACGCAGCTCGCGTACCGCGCGATCGGGGTCGAGCTCTACTCGTCGGCGGTGTTCTGCTTCGCGCCGGAGATCTCGATCGGTTTTTACAACGCTGTACAGGCCGGTGACACCGAGCTGGTGAACCGGTTCCTCTACGAGTTCTACAAGCCGCTGGTCGAGCTGCGGGACAAGGTTCCCGGCTACGCGGTCGCTCTGGTGAAGGCCGCGGTGCGCGCGAACGGCCTCGACGTCGGGGGCGTGCGCCCGCCGCTCGTCGACCCGGCCGACGAGCACCTGGCCGCGCTGGACAAGATCATCGCCGCTGGTAAGGCACTGCTGAGCTGAGAGGGCGGTCGGAATGAAGATCACCGAGATTGTTCTGACACCGATCGCGTTCCGGGACCCGCCGCTGCTCAACTCGGCCGGCGTGCACGAGCCGTGGGCGCTGCGCACGATCGTCGAGGTGCACACCGACGAAGGCATCTCGGGGCTGGGGGAGACCTACGGCGACCTCGGGCACCTGGAGCGCTCGCGGTCCGTTGTGGACTCCCTGATCGGCCTTGACGTCTTCGCGTTGAACGAGATGCACGCGCGAGTCGCCGCCGTGCTCGGTGGCAAGGCCGGGCCGGACAAGCACGGGCTGACCGGGAAGATCACGGCCGAGAGCACCGTCGACCGCGTGTACTCGCCGTTCGAGGTGGCGTGCCTGGACATCCAGGGCAAGGCCCTGGGGCGTCCGGTGCACGATCTGCTGGGTGGCAAGGTGCGGGACGCGGTGCCGTACTCCGCCTACCTGTTCTACAAGTGGGACGGGCACCCCGGCGCCGAGCCCGACGAGTGGGGCGAGGCCGTGGACCCCGCCGGGATCGTGGCGCAGGCGTCGAAGATGATCTCGCAGTACGGGTTCGGGTCGATCAAGCTCAAGGGCGGCGTCTTCCCGCCGGAGCAGGAGATCGAGGCGATCCGCGCGCTGCGCGAGGCGTTCCCGGACCACCCGCTGCGGCTCGACCCGAACGCCGCCTGGTCGGTCGAGACGTCGCTGCGCGTCGCCGCCGAACTCGACGGCGTGCTGGAGTACCTGGAGGACCCGACGCCGGAGATCTCCGGGATGGCGGAGGTCGCCGCGAAGGCGCCGATGCCGTTGGCCACCAACATGTGCGTGGTCGCGTTCGAGCACCTGCGGCCGTCGGTCGAGCAGGACGCCGTGCAGGTGTTGCTGTCGGATCACCACTACTGGGGCGGTCTGCAGCGGTCCCGGCAGCTGGGGATGATCTGCCAGACGTTCGGCATCGGGCTGTCGATGCACTCGAACTCCCACCTCGGCATCTCGCTGGCCGCGATGACGCACCTGGCCGCCGCGACGCCGAACCTGAACTACGCCTGCGACACGCACTACCCGTGGAACGCGGCCGACGAGGTCGTCGAACCCGGTGTGCTGTCCTTTGTGGATGGTGTGGTGCCGGTTCCCGTCACGCCGGGTCTCGGGGTGTCGCTGGACCGCGACGCGGTGGCGCGCATGGCGGAGAACTACGTGCGTTGTGGCATCACGGCTCGTGACGACACGGGCTACATGCAGAAGTTCGACCCGAGCTACGAGAGGAAGCGTCCCCGGTGGTGAAGTCGGTTGTCCACGCCTACCCGTGGGACCTGATCGGAGACCCTGAGGCCGTCGCGCGGTACCAGGACCTCGGTGTCGACGCGATCGCCCTTGCCGCGTCGTACCACACGGTGCGGGCCGCGACGCCGTTGCACCCGTCGCATCGTTTAGTGGACGCGCGGCACGCGGCGTTCTACCTGCCGGTGCGCGCCTCGAAGTACGGCCGTCTGGTGCCGGCCGAACCGTCCTGGGTGGACGGTTCGAACTCGTTCGGCGAGGCGGCGGATCTCGTTCGTGCGGCGGGACTTCCGGTGTACGCGTGGACGGTGCTGACGCACAGTTCGAGGCTGGGCGACCTGCACCCGGACCTGACCGTGGTGAACGCGTTCGGGGATCGCTACCCGTACGCGTTGTGCACGGCGCAGCCCGACGTCGTCGAGTACACGTCGGTGCTGGTGTCCGAGGTGCTGGAGCTCGGTGCGCCCGACGGGATCATCCTGGAGGCCGCCGGGCCGCTGGGGTTCTTCCACGGCGGGCACCACGAGAAGACCGACGGCACCGACTGGAACGCGGTGCAGCAGAAGCTGTTGTCGCTCTGCTTCTGCTCGGCCTGCACCGCCCTGTACGCCGACCCGGATGCCCTGCGTGAAGCGGTCCGGGCCGGGGTCGATCGCGGTGCACCCAACGTTGAGGAAGCGTTGGGTGCGCTCGCGGAGGACGTTCAGGCCGTGCGCACCGGGGTGGTGCGGTCGTTGCGACAGCGGTTGGTCTCCGAGATCCGTGCGGTGGCGCCTTCCATCCGGGTCGGCCTGCACGCGACGGCGGACCCGTGGGGGACCGGACCGTTCGCGACCGTCGCGGGTGGCGTCGGCGCGGACGTCGACGTGCTGACGACGATGTGCTGGCCGGGACCGGACGTCGCCGTGCCCGGCATCGAGGCCCTGCGCGCCGCCGCCCCGGACACGCGGATCGCCGCGTACGTCCTGGGGTTGCCGCCGAAGCCCGCCGACGGTGCCGCGCTGTCGAAGGAGTGGCTCGCGTACGTCGACGCCGGCGTGGAGGAGTTCCACCTCTACCACGGGGGTCTCGCATCCGCGGCCAGGCTGTCAGCTTTGCGAGAGGCTGTAACCGCCGTTAGCCGGTGACGCGTCGGCGTTAGCCGGTAACTGTGAAGAGAAGTGCCTGCAACCCGTTGTGACGGTGGTTCCGTCCTCTGACCATGAGGCACATAGGAACCGTAGTTGGCACTGGCGTCCTGCTGCTCGTCATCTCGGCCTGTGGCAGTGCGCAGAACGCAAGCCCTGGAGCGGGTGGCGGTCCCGAGCTACCGACCGCCACCGCGCCTTCGGACCCGTCGTCCGAGGCGCCGCCCAACGTCGCACCCGGTGAAGTCCCGCCGGACGGCACACCCGTGACCAAGCTCGACGCCAACGGTCTGACGCCGGACTACCCGCGCACCGTGTGGACCGTCGGCGACGGGAAGACCGTCGGCGTCGTCGCCCAGGAGGGCGGCTGCGGCAAGGCGAGCGCGTCCGTGCTGGAGCAGAACGCTTCCACCGTGAAGATCGAGCTCCTGGAGACGACGCCGCTCACGAAGCAGATGTGCACAATGGACATTCGCTTCCCTCCGCTCACCGTGCAGCTGTCCGAGCCCCTGGCCGAGCGCACCGTCGTGCTGACGTCGCGGCAGGACCAGAAGTAGACCTCCCTCCCCGGTGCCCGGCCGGCACCTGCCCCGTCGGCCGGGTACCTCTTACTTTCGCTAGACCCTCTAACAAGACAGAACCGCCAAGACAAAACCACGAGACATTTACCGGGACTTTGTGTCCTGCTTTGCGAGGATGGTGCGCATGAGAAACGCCGTCGCTGCCGTAGCTCTCGCCGTCGTGCTCGTCGGCTGCTCGTCCGGCACGGACTCGGGCGCGCCCGGCTCCAGTTCGTCGGGCACCTCGCCCACGGGCACGAGCACGAACGCACCGGGCTCGAGCGGCACGCCGGGTTCGTCCGGCACCAACCCGACCGCCCCCGTGCAGCCTCCGGTCTCCATCTCGGAGGAGAAGCCCGTCGTACCCCCCAACGTCACGCCCGTGGCGAAGGAGAAGGTCGACACGACATCGTTGTCAGACACCTACCGCGACGAGGCCTACGTCTTCGGCGACGGCCGCGACATCGAGGTCTTCGGGGTGGGCGGCGGCTGCAAGGAGGCGAGGGCCGAAATCACCGGCCAGTCCGCCGACGTCGTCCAGATCACGCTGGTCACCATCACCAAGCAGCCTCCCGGCACCATGTGCACGCAGGAGGTCCGCCAGGTCCCCCTGACCGTCCGCCTGGACGCACCGCTGGGCAACCGCCGCCTGGTGCTCGAAGCCCGCGAGGAATCCGCCTAGCGCCGTTCAGGCGTCGGCCAGGAACTCGATTCGGTTGCCGACGCCGTCGAACGTGTGGAAGCGGAGGCGGCCGGGGATCTCCGCCGGGTCGGCCCAGACGACGGGGTGACCTGCTGCCGCCACCGCCTCGGCCACCCGGGTCACGTCGACGACGAACGCCGGGTGCGCCTTGCGGGCGGGGCGGAAGTCGGCCTCGACGCCGACGTGCACCTCACCGCCGCCGGGCACGGCGAACCAGCACCCGCCGCGGGCGGCGAGCAGGGGTGGCTTGGGTAGTTCCGGCCAGCCGAGCACGCCCGTGTAGAAGGCGCGCTGGTCGTTCTCGGTGCCTGCGGGGCAGGCGACCTGGACGTGGTGAATCACGACGAAACCCCCGATCGACAGTATGCGGTACAACCGTACTGTTAGATCGGGGGTTTCGCGGCCGTTAGAAGGTCTAACGCCCGCAGATCAGCGACGGAAGCTGATCTGCAGGGTCGGGGTCGAGGTTTCGGCGAAGAAGTCGTTGCCCTTGTCGTCGACGACCACGAACGCCGGGAAGTCTTCGACCTCGATCTTCCAGACGGCTTCCATGCCGAGTTCGGGGTACTCGAGGACCTCGACCTTGCGGATGCAGTCCTGGGCCAGGCGGGCGGCCGGGCCGCCGATCGAGCCCAGGTAGAAGCCGCCGTGCGTGGAGCAGGCGTTGGTCACCTGCTTGGAGCGGTTGCCCTTGGCGAGCATGACCATCGAGCCGCCCGCGGCCTGGAACTGCTCCACGTAGGAGTCCATGCGGCCGGCCGTCGTCGGGCCGAACGAGCCGGAGGCGTAGCCCTCGGGGGTCTTGGCCGGACCGGCGTAGTAGACCGGGTGGTCCTTCATGTACTGCGGCATGTCCTCGCCGGCGTCGAGGCGTTCCTTGATCTTGGCGTGCGCGATGTCGCGGGCCACGACCAGTGGGCCGGTGAGGGAGACGCGGGTCTTCACCGGGAGCTGGGTGAGGATGTCGCGGATCTCCGACATCGGGCGGGTGAGGTCGATGTTGACGACCTCGTCGGACAGGTCCTCGCCCTCGATCTCGGGCAGGAACTGCGCGGGGTCGCGTTCCATCTGCTCCAGGAACACGCCGTCGGCGGTGATGCGGGCCTTGGCCTGGCGGTCGGCCGAGCAGGAGACCGCGATGCCGACCGGCAGGGACGCGCCGTGGCGGGGGAGGCGGATGACGCGCACGTCGTGGCAGAAGTACTTGCCGCCGAACTGGGCGCCGATGCCGAAGTTGCGGGTGAGTTCGAGGACCTGCTCCTCGAGGTCCCGGTCGCGGAACGCGTGGCCCGATGCCGAGCCCTCGGTGGGCAGGTCGTCGAGGTAGCGGGCCGAGGCGAGCTTCGCGACCTTGAGGTTCTGCTCGGCCGACAGACCGCCGACGACGACCGCGAGGTGGTACGGCGGGCAGGCCGCGGTGCCGAGCGAACGCAGCTTCTCGTCCAGGAACGACGCGAGGCGCTTCGGGTTCAGCACCGCCTTCGTCTCCTGGTAGAGGAACGTCTTGTTGGCGCTGCCGCCGCCCTTGGCCATGAACAGGAACTCGTAGACGGGCTCCTGGCCGGGCTTGTGGAACACCTCGATCTGCGCGGGCAGGTTCGTGCCGGTGTTCTTCTCGTCCCAGAACGTCACGGGAGCCATCTGCGAATAACGCAGGTTGAGCTCCTGGTAGGCCTCGAAGACGCCGCGGGCGAGCGCCTTCTCGTCGTCGCCGCCGGTCAGGACGGTCTCGGAGCGCTTGCCCATGATGATCGCGGTGCCGGTGTCCTGGCACATCGGCAGCACGCCGCCGGACGCGATGGCGGCGTTGCGCAGCAGGTCCATCGCGACGAAGCGGTCGTTGCCGGACGCCTCGGGGTCGTCGATGATCTTGCGCAGCTGGGCGAGGTGCGACGGGCGCAGCAGGTGCTGGATGTCCCGGATCGCTTCCTTCGCGAGCAGCGTCAGCGTCTCGGGCGCGATCTCCAGGAACTTGCGGTCACCGGCCTCGATGAGCTTGACCCCGTCGGAGGTGACGAGGCGGTACTCGGTCTCGGTGTCCTTCGCGAGCGGGAGGACGTCGGTGTACTCGAATGTGGTGGGCACGGGGTACACAACTCCAACGGTGTGCAGTTCGGATCAGAAAACCGTACCGCCACCAAAGGGACGTTCTGGCTCGCGTCCACCGTGTTCTTCGCTACGGCGGCTGAAACACAGGAAGGCCGGGGCGGCCCCCGGCCGCCCCGACCTTCCTTCGCGTGCGAAACCCGACTCACGGCGGGCACCGCGTGGCTCTGGTAACGCCCGACCGTGCCGTGAGTTGAGTCACAAGTCAATACTGCCGGACGGGTGACTTACGAGGCGTAGGCCCGCAGCTTCGCCGCCCGCTCGCCCTGCCGGAGCTTCGACATGACCTCGCGCTCGATCTGACGCACCCGCTCGCGCGACAGGCCGAACCGCTTGCCGATCTGGTCCAGCGTGCGCGGCTGGCCGTCCTCCAGGCCGTAGCGCAGCCGGATCACGGCCTGCTCGCGCGGTTCCAGCGTCGCGAGCACGCGGCGCAGGTCGTCCTGCAGCAGGCCCGAGATGACAGCGCTCTCGGCGTCGGTGGCGTCCGAGTCCTCGATGAAGTCACCGAGGGGCGCGTCCTCCTCCGTGCCGACCGGCATGTCGAGCGATACCGGGTCACGGGCGTGGTCGAGCAGGTCGGCGACCTTGTCGACGTTCAGGCCCGCTTCCTTCGCCAGCTCCTCGTTCGTCGCCTCGCGGCCGAGCGTCTGGTGCAGGTCGCGCTTGATCCGCGCGAGCTTGTTCACCTGCTCGACGAGGTGGACGGGGAGGCGGATGGTGCGGCCCTGGTCAGCCATGCCGCGGGTGATCGCCTGGCGGATCCACCACGTCGCGTACGTCGAGAACTTGAAGCCCTTGGTGTAGTCGAACTTCTCGACCGCGCGGATCAGGCCCAGGTTGCCTTCCTGGATCAGGTCCAGCAGCGGCATGCCCCGGCCGGTGTAGCGCTTGGCCAGCGACACGACGAGTCGCAGGTTCGCCTTGAGCAGGTGGTCCTTGGCGCGGCGGCCGTCGCGGACGAGTTCCCCCATCTCGTCGCGGCGGGTGGGCGTGAGTCGCTTGGCCGTCTCGAGGACGTGCTGCGCGAACACACCTGCCTCGATGCGCTTGGCGAGCTCCACCTCCTCCTCGGCGGTGAGGAGCGCGGTCTTGCCGATTCCGTTCAGGTAGACTCGAACGAGGTCGGCTGCTGGTCCCTGCGCGTCGAGTTCGTGCTCGACGACGGTGGGCGTGTTCTCTCCGACTTCACGGTCGGAGATCCTCGTGACGGTCATGGATCTCCCTCCCCCTGGTGCGGGCGACGCTGCTGTCGGTGAGGACAGTCGCGCGTGGCGGTCAAGGCGGCGCGGCGCTGCGCCCTGGTTGCCGGTTGCGGCGGGCCCGCTCGGGATCCCATCGCTAGCTGGCTGATACCTGGGTAACGAACGCGATTCCGAATTCGTTCCCGACTTCCATGACCTGAAGACGTCACCGCTGTCACAGCGGTTGCGCGACTAATCTGAGAACTGCCTGAGAACCCTTTAGTCAGAGCTCTACGATCACCGTGAACGGACCGTCGTTCACGCTCCGTACCTTCATCTCGGCCCTGAATCGTCCCGTTTCGACGCGGGCGCCCTTTTGGCGTAGTTCCTGCACGACGGCGTTCACCAACGGTTCCGCGTGCTCGGGCCGGGCGGCCGCCGTCCAGGACGGACGGCGGCCCTTGCGAGTGTCCCCGTAGAGGGTGAACTGGCTGACGACCAGCAGCGGAGCACCGGTCGACTCGCACGACTGCTCGTCGTCGAGGATGCGCAACCCGTGCAGCTTCTGCGCCATTTTGGCCGCCAGTTCGGGTGTGTCGTCGTGGTGGACGCCCAGAAGCACCAGCAATCCGGGCTCGTCGATCGCGCCGACGATCTTCCCTTCGACTTCGACACTCGCCTCTGTGACGCGCGCCACAACCGCTTTCACGCGGGAATCAACATTCCGTGCCGGATGAGATCACGAACGATCGGCAAGGCCGCTTCCGCGTCGATTTCTCCGTAAGCGAACTCCAGGAGAGCGAGCAGGTCCTCCAGCGGCAACGCGCCGTTGCAGCCGGCGACCAGCTTGGCCGTCGCCTCGTCGACCTCGTGCTGCCAGCCCGGCCCGTCGGTGCGGTGCAGCCGCGCGACGACCTTGCGCCAGCCCTCGTCACCCGGCTCGGAGACCTCCTCGAGCAGGACGGTGTCGGCGACCCGGAACCGCTGCCCGAGCAGATCGGGGTTCGCGCGGAGCCACGCGACGTTGTCGAGCCAGCGCGCCGCCTCCGGGCCCAGCGGGTCGTCGTAGGCGTGGCGCAGGTCTTCGCAGATGACCTGGGAGTGCATCTCGTCGGTGCGGCGCAGCGTCACGTAGCCGAAGCCGACGCCCTGGACGTCGTTCTCCTCGAACCAGTCGAGCCACGCGGCGGCCTTCTGCCTGCCCTCGGGGCTGCGCGGGTCGACGCCCGCGTCCTTGAGCCACGTGCCGACGTACAGCGCGGGCTCGGCGATGTCGCGTTGCACGAACCACGCGTCGATGCCGCCGCGGGGCAGCCAGCTCGAGACGCGCTCCTCCCAGTCCTCGCCCTTGCGGTGCACCCAGGACGCGAGCAGCTGGCCGACACCGCCCTCGTTGAGGAACGCCGGCAGCTGCCGGATGACCAGCGCCGACGCGTCGTCGCCGCCGAGCCCGGAGTCGCGGTAGACGAAGTCGACGCGGGGCGGGCCGACGACGAACGGCGGGTTGCAGACGACCTGGTCGAACCGCCGGTTGCGGACCGGGCCGAACCACTCGCCCTGCAGCGTCTCGACGTCGAGTTCGTTCATCCGGAACGTGCCCTGGGCGAGCCGCAGCGCGCGCTCGGACAGGTCGGTGGCGGTGATGCGCTCGGCGTGCGTGCTGGCGTGCAGGGCCTGGACGCCGCAGCCGGTGCCGAGGTCGAGCAGCGTGCCGACGGGCGTGCGCTTGGTGGCGCGGGCGAGACTGATCGACGCGTGACCGACGCCGAGCACGTGGTCCTCGGGCACGGCGGCGCCGCGCAGGTCGGAGTCGAGGTCGGCGATGACCCACCAGTTGTCTTCGTACGGCCGGACGTCGAGGCCTGCCCTCAGATCTTTCGTGAGGATTTCGTTGCGGACGGCGTCGTCGATGTCGACACCGGCGAGGGCGGCGCGGACGTCCTTCTCCGGCTCCTCGTCGCCGAGCAGGAACAGGCGGATCAACGTGCCGAGCGACCCGGCGTCCTTGCTCGCGCGGCGGGCGGGCTCCGGTTCACCGCGGCCGAGCGCGGCGTGGGCCTGCGGGCCGAGGGCGTCGACGACGCCGTCGGCGGTGTAGCCGGCGTTCAGGAAGGCTTCGCGCAGACGGGCGCACAGGTCAGCAGAAAGATCGGGGTGCACGGGAGGAGATGCTTTCACGCCGCCTGGTTCAGCGCGGACTCAGCGCACGTTGACCGAGTGCATGGTGACGTGAGTGCACGTTGACTGAGTACACGTGGGCTTGAGCGCATATTGACTGAGTCAACATTGACTTGAGCGCATGTTGACTCAGTACACCTAGGCTTGAGTGCATGTTGACTGAGTCAACGTGGACTTGAGTGCACGTTGACGGCGCATGTCCGGCAGGACGGGTCAGCGCGTGATCTGGAGGGCGATGGCCATCGCGAGCCGCTGGTCGGCGTCGTCGAGGGGGAGCGGCGTCACCTCGGCCATCTTCTGCATGCGGTAGCGCAACGTGTTGGGGTGCACGCCGAGCTCCTTCGCCGCCGCCCGCACGTCCCCCTGGTTCGCGAGCCAGGCCCGCAACGTCGCCGCGTACTGCGTCCCGTTCTCCGCGTCGAACCGCAATATGTTGGATATCGGCCCGCGGGTCGGGAGCCTGCCGGCCTCCGCGACGGCGGCGAGCCGGTGCAGCAACACCTGAGCCCACGCGTCGTCGTACACGACCGGTGCGCCGGTGGAGAGCGCGAGGCATTCGTCGGCTTCCTGCCGTGACGTCGGCAGCTGGGCCGCCTCGGCCGGGCTGCCGATGCCCGCGAGGACCGTTGCCTCCGCTGGAAGCTCTCGCACCAGTGAACGCACCCAGGCGACGGCGTCGTCGGCGGCGGGGATGACGGTGTAGAGGACGTTGCCGAACAACGCGCTGCGGCCCGGCCGCGACCAGCCGAACCCGGCCGTCGCCCGCTGGAACGCGAGCACCGCGGCGCCGTGCTCGCCCTCGCCGGCGTGGGCTTGGACGGCGATCACCCGCAGGTCGGCCGACGGCAGCCCGAGCCGGGCGACGTCGGCGGACTCGGGCTGGTCGAGCAGCCGGATGACGAGGTCGGCCTCGGCCTGGCGTTCGAGGTCCGTCGACGCCCGCGACCGCAACAGGTGCAGCGCCGCCGTGCGCGCGCCGTCGACCAACGCGGCCGACCTCGCCGCGTCCACCGGCCCGGTCACCTCGACCCACACCGACCCGAGCAGCTCCCGCCCGGCCCGCACGGCCGCGACGAGCCGGTTGCCCAGCTGGTCGGTCAGCTTGGGCACGAAGATCGGTTCGTCCGACGACGCCAGGTGCGTGAACACGCCGAACTCGTCCAGCGCTCGCCGCGCCTCCTCGGGCACCCGCCGCCCGAGGATGGTCTGCACGCGGACGGGGTCGACGTCCTCCTGCCGGTAGGAGTAGGCCAGGACGCGGGACTGCTGGTCCTCGATCGTCACCGGCCCGCCCACGACGCCCGCGATCACGTCCGCGAGCCCGAACAGGTCGCCGGTGCGCGTGCCGCCGTTGACCAGCGTCTGCGTGACGTTCGCCAGTTGGCTCCACGGCACCGACGGGTCGACGAGCAGCACGGCCGCACCGGACTTCTTCGCCGCCGCGATCACCCGTTCGTCCAGCGGCGGCTTGCCGTGCAGCACCACCGCCGACGCCGCCGTCGACGACACCAGCCGCACCGCCGCCGCGACCGAAGGGGTGCCGAGTCCGAGCAACACGTCGCCCGCGGTGGCCGGGGTGTTTTCGGCCGGGTCGTGCAGGGCAACCCCGCGGAGTTCGGCGTCGCGACCCTTCGGCGCGCAGGCCAGATGCGTGCCCAGACTGCCGAGCACGTCCACGAGGCGATCAAGGGCGACCACCCGCGGATGTTAACCGCCGACCGGCTGTCCCGGGCGTCACTCGGACGTGCGACGATGAAGGAGTGGAGGTGGTGTCGTGAGCAGTCCCGACCGGAACGACACCCCGGTGTTGATCACCGAGGCGGCCCCGTCCTACGAAGAGCAGCACGCCGCCCGGCGCAAGAAGTACGCGATCATGATGAGTCTGCGCTTCCCGTGCCTCATCCTCGCGGCTCTGTTCGCGCACACCTGGTGGCTTGCTCTGTTCTTCATCGTGCTGTCGGTGCCACTGCCGTGGATGGCCGTGCTGATCGCGAACGACCGGCCGCCGCGCAAGACCGAGAAGGTCAACCGCCACGAGGTGGAGCGCCGCGCCATCGCGCCGAAGAACACCACCGTCATCGACGGCTGAACACCGATATATCAGTTGGTCAACTGATATATCGGTGGAAGAACAACGAGGTCAGCGGGGTGGCTGGGCGCCGACGACGCCGACGGCCCGTGATCCCGCCCGAACCCCGCCGAGCAGCGCGTCCCGCTTCGACCCACCGGCCAGCCACGCCGCGAGGAACCCCGCGTCGAACGCGTCCCCGGCACCCGTCGAGTCGACGCACTCAGTGACTTCAGCGGGGACCGAGACGAGCTCGTCGGCGTCGACCCACGTCGCGCCGTCCGGTCCCGACGTCACCACGACGGCCCCGACGTGCGAGAGCAGCGCCTTCGCCGACGCGGGCTCGGACGACCCGGTCAGGGCGAGCAACTCGTCGGCGTTGGGCAGCAGGAAGTCGACGTCGCGCACGTCCTCCAGGAACGCGTCGGCCGAGTGGATCAGCACGGCGGCCTGCGGGTCCACCGACGTCGTCCACCCCGCCGCGCGTGCCGCCGCCAGCACGGCCAGCCCGGCGGGCCGGGAGGTCGCGTCCAGCAGCACGTACCCGGACAGGTGCAGGTGGCCGTTCGCAGCGGCGAGCAGGCCCGGGTCGAGGTCGGCGGGGGAGAACCGGGCGTTCGCGCCCCGGTCGGGCAGCATCGAGCGCTGGCCGTTCTCGTCGACCAGGACCACGACGCAGCAGGTGGCGAGCTCGGGGTCGACGGCGAACGCGCACTGCACGCCCGCCGTGGTCAGTTCGGCGTGCACCTGACGGCCCGCCGAGTCGGCGCCGACGCGGGCCACCAGGACCGGCGACGCACCGCAGGCGGCGAGCCAGACCGCGGTGTTGGCGCCGGCCCCGCCCGGTTCGATGGTGACCTTCGCCCGCACGTCGCCGCCGTGGGCGATGGGGCCGGTGTGGCGGGCCACCACGTCGAGGCCCGCGTCACCGACCACCACGACTGGCCTCACTTCGCGAGCTCCACGGCGACGGCGGCGGCCACGGAGACGTTGCTCACGACCAGTTCCTCGTTGGCGTCGAGGCTCACACCGGCGGACGCGGTGTGGAAGTGCTCCAGCAGCACGGGGGTGACGTCCTTGCCGCGCACGTCTTGGTCGACGAGCTTCTGCAACCCCTCGGCGAGCAGCCGGTCGTGCAGGTCGGCGTCCATCTCGAAGGCCGCGGGAATGGGGTTGACCAGCAGCATCCCGCGCCCGCCCGCGGCGAACACGGCGGCGGCCTCGGCGGCGTTCTCGACGCGCCACGGCACGTCGAACTCCGACTCACGACGGTAGAAGGCCGGGAAACGGGACGTGCGGTAGCCGACGACGGGCACCGACCGGGTCTCCAGGACCTCGAGCGTCGCGCCCATGTCCAGGATCGACTTCACGCCCGAGCAGACGGTCAGAACCGGCGTCGTGGCCATCACGTCGAGGTCGGCGGACACGTCCCACGTGTCCCGCGCGCCCCGGTGCACTCCACCGAGGCCGCCGGTGCCGAAGACCCGGATGCCCGCCTGGTGGGCGAGCGCGGCGGTCGAGGCCACGGTCGTCGCGCCGCTGCGGCCCAGCGCGTAGGCGGGGCCGAGGTCGCGCAGGGACAGCTTCAGCAGGTCGCCCGCGTTGCAGACGCGGTCGAGCTCGGCCTCGGTGAGACCGATGTGCGGCACGCCGTCGAGCACGGCGATCGTCGCGGGCACGGCACCCGCCTCCCGGACGACCTTCTCCAGGCGTGCGGCGACCACGAGATTGCGCGGCGCGGGCAGGCCGTGGGACAGGATGGTGCTCTCGAGAGCGACGACGGGACGGTTCTCGTCCAGGGCGGCGGCAACTTCATCGGCGATGTGCAGCGTGGTCACGAGGGGACATCATCCCAGGTACCCTGGGCGCGTGAGCACCCAGACTCTCCCCGAGGTCGACGTACGGCCGGATGAGACCGACCAGTCTTCGGACGACACCCCGAAGATGTTCCACTACGTGCGCAAGGCGAAGATCGCCGAGAGCGCCGTGATGGGCACGCACGTGGTCGCGCTGTGCGGCGAGGTCTTCCCGGTCACGCGGTCGCCGAAGCCCGGTTCGCCGGTGTGCCCGGACTGCAAGAAGATCTACGAGAACCTGCCTCCCGGCGGCGACGAGTAAGACCCCGCAACTTCATCCGCAGCGCCCGGTGCCTCGAATCGACCTCGAGGCACCGGGCGCTGCTGCGTTCAGCCGCATCCCCAGGCAGCCCGGTGGCGCACATAGCGGGGGCTTCGGCTACCCGCGCTGTCGTTCGCCCTCGGCCTCGGGTGACTGCTTCTGGAGCGGCAACGGCGAGGTCAGCTGCGTGTCGGCGGGCGACGGCGCCGTGTAGCCGTTGTTGTTCCCGGCCTCGGGCTTGGGCCGCGCGCTCTCCTCGCGGATGCGGGACGCCGCGCGCTCCAGTTCCAGCCTGCGCCAGCGGCGGCGCTGCCGGCGGGTCATCCGGGCGGGCCACATGTCCTGGATGGCGCTGTTGAAGTACGCGCCGATCGTGATCGCCAGGCCGATGAAGAACACGAACAGCAGGAACGCGATCGGCGTCGCCAGCGCGCCGTAGGTGTAGCCGGTGGTGGTGATCCACTGGATGTACAGGCGCAGGCCGATCGACGACAGGATGAACACCGCCATCGCGAGGATCGCACCCGGCAGCACGCGGTGGTACGGCAGCCGCCGCGGCAGCGCCACCTTGTAGAGCAGCGACAGCGACAGCACGAGCAGCAGCGCCACGCCGGGGTAGTAGAACCGGCCGACCCACGTCGAGATGTAGGGCTGCCACGACGCCGGGAAGAACTCCGGCAGCACGTCCGGCCCGAGCGCGAGCACCGGCAGGCCGATGATCAGCGCCACCAGCGACACCATGTAGAGCAGCAACGCGAAGATGCGCTGCCACAGCTCGTTGCGCACGCCGTACTGCCCGTGCGCCACGGTGATCGCGTCGACGAACGACGACATGGCCGACGATCCCGCCCACAGCGAGATCAGGAAACCGATGGAGACGATCTCGCCCTTGCCGGTCGAGAGGATCTCCGCGACGGTGGGCTGGATCACGCCGTTCACGACGTCCGCGCTGAAGATCGTCCGGGTGAACCCGATGATCCTCTCCTGGACTGCTTTGACGACCTCGTCGCCGAACCAGGTGCCGAGCCAGCCCATCGAGCCGAGCACGCCGAGCAGCAGTGGCGGGAACGACAGCGTCTGCCAGAACGCGGCCTCGGCGGCTTCTGAGAAGATGTTGCCCTGCCACGCCTTCGACAGCGTGCGCGCGAGTAGACGCAGCGGCCCCTTTCGGCCGGACCTGCGTGGTGCGTCGTTGTCGGAAGGCGAACCCATCGCAGTGACAAGCATGGTGCATGGGGCCACGTTTCGCGGCATCGACGCCCGGAACAGGTAGAGTCGCACTGCCCTCGGCCGCGGTCCGCCTGAGGGTATTGCTATGTCTGACCTGCGCAAATGAGGAGAAACACGCCTGTGACAGCGCCAGCAGCAACGCCGGCAGCAATGCGACCGCTGCGAGCCTGGCAGCGGCGTGCGCTGACCAAGTACCTCGCCGCCAAGCCGCAGGACTTCCTCGCCGTCGCGACGCCCGGCGCAGGTAAGACGACGTTCGGGCTGCGCGTCGCCGCCGAACTGCTCGCCGACCGCACGATCGAGGCCGTCACGATCGTCACGCCCACCGAGCACCTCAAGCATCAGTGGGCGAAGGCCGCCGCCGAGCAGGGCATCCACATCGACTCGAACTTCCGCAACACCAACGCGATGACCTCCCGCGACTACCACGGCGTGGCCGTCACGTACGCGCAGGTGGCCGCCCATCCGACGTTGCACCGCGTGCGCACCGAGAACCGCAAGACGCTCGTGCTGCTCGACGAGGTGCACCACGGCGGTGACGCCAAGTCGTGGGGTGACGCGATCCGCGAGGCGTTCACGCCCGCCGTGCGCCGCCTTTGCCTCACCGGCACGCCGTTCCGCTCCGACGACTCGCCGATCCCGTTCGTGCAGTACGAGGAGAGCAACGGCGGCTTCAAGACGTCCAAGGCCGACCACACCTACGGCTACTCCGACGCGTTGGCCGACGGCGTGGTCCGGCCCGTGCTGTTCCTCGCGTACTCGGGTGAGGCGTCGTGGCGGACCAGCGCGGGCGAGGAGTACACCGCACGGCTGGGCGAACCGCTGACCCAGGAGCAGACCGCACGGGCCTGGCGCACCGCCCTCGACCCGGCCGGCGACTGGATGGCGTCCGTGCTGCGCGCCGCGGACAAGCGGCTCACGCAGAAGCGCGAGAACGGCCTGCCCGACGCCGGCGGCCTGGTGATCGCCACCGACCAGACCGTCGCGAAGGCCTACGCGCAGGTCCTCGAGCGCGTCACCGGCCAGATCCCCACGCTGGTGCTCTCGGACGACCCGAAGGCGTCCGGCAAGATCGCCGAGTTCGCCGCGACGACCGAACGCTGGATGATCGCCGTCCGGATGGTGTCCGAGGGCGTCGACGTGCCGCGGCTCGCCGTCGGCGTGTACGCGACGTCGTCGTCGACCCCGTTGTTCTTCGCGCAGGCCGTCGGTCGCTTCGTGCGCAACCGCAAGCCCGGCGAGACCGCGACGGTGTTCCTGCCGTCGGTGCCGGTGCTGCTCCAGCTCGCGTCGGAACTGGAAGCCGAACGCGACCACGTCCTCGGCAAGCCGCACCGCGAGAAGGACGGCTGGGACGACGAACTCATGGCCGCGGCCAACCAGGCCAAGGACGAGCCGGGCGAGGACGAACGCGCCTTCACGGCCCTGGGCACGACCGCCGAGCTCGACCAGGTGATCTTCGACGGCTCGTCGTTCGGCGCGCCGACCCAGGCGGGTTCGGAGGAGGAGCAGGAGTACCTCGGCCTGCCCGGCCTGCTCGAACCCGACCAGGTGCGCACCCTGCTGCTGCAACGGCAGGAGGAGCAGATGGCGCTCGCCGCCAAACGCCCGAAGCCCGAGGTGGCGGTGCGCGAGGCACGGCCCGTGGGCGTGCAGGAACGCCTCGCGTCGTTGCGCAAGGAGCTCAACACCCTCGTCGCGATGCACCACCACCGCACGAAGAAGCCGCACGGCAAGATCCACAACTCATTGCGCGAGTACTGCGGCGGCCCGCCGACCGCGATGGCCACGATCGAACAGCTCGAAGAGCGGATCGCGACCCTCCGCTCCTGGTAAGAGCGATATCCGATATATCAGTTGCGGGTGACGGCGACGGCCAGTGTCGAGTAGCGCGTGGTGAACGACCCGCCGAGCGCGTCGATCGCGACGCCGACGTCGTCGAGGAGTTCGGTGATCTGCTCGGGGCTGATCATGGCCATCGGGCTCATGGTGAGCATGAGGTCGAGGTACTCGGCGGTCGTGTAGTCGCGTTCCCAGTGCGCCTCCCAGTACTCGACCGCGCCGAACGCCCCGGTGGCGACGAGCGCGTCGGCCGTGCGCACGCACCCGGCCTGATATGAGTCGTACGCCTCGCGGTAGGAGTGGCCGACGCGGTGGGTCATCTGCGGAGCCACCTTGTCGTACGCCGCGACGAACGCGTCGGCGATCGCCTCGGGTGTCCCGAACACGTGCCACAACCCGACGAACACCCCGCCCGGCCGCAGCACCCGCGCGGCGTGCACCGGTCCGGCCTCGGCGTCCACCCAGTGCCACGACTGCCCGGCGACGACGGCGTCGAACTCGCGCCCGGCCGGATCCCAGGCCTCGAACTTCGCCACCTCGACGTCCACGCCGGTCGTGCGGGCGAACGCCGCCATCCGCTCGTCGTGCTCGACGCCGACGACGTCCAGGCCCGCCGCCAGCAACTGCCGGGACAACACGCCCGTGCCGCAACCGACCTCGGCCACGCGCGTCCCGGGAGAGGCGGCGACCAGTTTGTCGATCAACGAGCCCGGGTAGGCCGGACGGGTGCGGTCGTAGCGAGCCGCTTCGGCACCGAAGGAGTTCGCCAGCCTTGCAGTCACTCCTTTTGGGGCTTCCTCGTCGATGGTCATGCACCCAACCTAGGGGTGTCCGGGAGATGACCGGTGAGAGTCCACCGAGGTCGGCGACCGATATGGCGCCGTTGTAATCCGTAGCGCGGTGGTAACGCTCTCACGACTCTCGGTGACCAAATTTCGCCAGGGTTACCGCATCGTTGCGACTTAATCGATCCAGTGTGGTTCCGGTCACGCATATGTCGGGCATACGTTGTGCGCCACAACATTCTCTGTGACACAGCGCAGTGAAAGGGACTGGCGGATGCGCAGCAAGACTCTCGCTTCCATCGCCGTTACCGCGGGCCTCGCCCTGGCGGTCTCGGCATGCGGCGCCAACTCGTCCTCCGGCACCGGAGGAAGCACTGAATCGAACTCTGCTGGCAGCGGCTCGGGCGCGAAGGTCGGCGTGATCCTGCCCGAGACCAAGACCTCCGCCCGCTGGGAGAGCTTCGACAAGCCCCTCCTCGAGGCCGCTCTGAAGGCCGAGGGTCTCGACCCCGACATCCAGAACGCCCAGGGTGACGTCCAGAAGTTCAGCACCCTCGCCGACGGCATGATCAACAACGGCGTCAAGGTCCTGATCATCGCGACGCCCAACGCCGAGGTCGGCGCGTCCGTCGCCAAGAAGGCCCAGGCCCAGGGCATCCAGGTCATCGACTACGACCGCCTGAACACCGGTGGCACCTCGTCCTACTACGTGTCGTTCGACAACGTGAAGGTCGGCGAGCTGCAGGGCCAGGGTCTGGCCGACGCGCTCAAGGAAGCCCCGCAGGGCGCCAACGTCATCGAGATCGAGGGCGCGCCGACGGACAACAACGCCACGCTCTTCGCGGACGGCCAGAAGAAGATCCTCAAGCCGCTGTACGACTCGGGCAAGCTCAAGCTCGTCCAGTCGCAGCCGATCGACGACTGGGACAACCAGAAGGGTGGTCAGGTCTTCGAGCAGATCCTGACCGGCAACGGCGGCAAGGTGGACGGCGTCGTCGCCGCGAACGACGGCCTCGCCGGCGCGATCATCACCGTGCTGAAGAAGGTCGGCCTCAACGGCAAGGTGCCGGTCACGGGTCAGGACGCGACCCCGGACGGCCTGCAGGCCGTGCTGCTCAAGGACCAGTACATGACGGTCTTCAAGCCGATCAAGGAAGAGGCCGAGGCGGCTGCCAAGCTGGCCGGTTTCCTCGCCAAGGGCGACACCGCGGGTGCTGACAAGCTGGCCTCCGGCGTCACCAAGGACACCAAGGCGAACCGCGACGTGAAGTCCGTTCTCCTCACCTCGCAGATGATCACCCGCGACAAGGTCAAGGTCGTCGTGGACGCCGGCTTCGTGAAGGCGTCGGAGATCTGCGTGGCCGCCACCCAGGCTGCCTGCACCGAGCTCGGCATCAAGTAGGACCGCTCGTGACGAGGGCGGGGTGCGCGCTGTCGCACCCCGCCTCTCGCCACGTGTAACCACGGAGGAAATCCCAGTGAGCGAGCCGATTCTCGAGCTGCGCGGCATCAACAAGAGCTTCGGTCCCGTGCACGTCCTGCACGACATCGACCTCGACGTGAACCCCGGTGAGGTCACAGCCCTCGTCGGCGACAACGGCGCGGGCAAGTCGACGCTGGTCAAGTGCATCGCGGGCATCCACCCGACCGACTCGGGTGAGGTCCTGTTCGAGGGCCAGCAGGTGCACATCAAGGGCCCGCGCGAAGCCGCGGAACTCGGGATCGAGGTCGTCTACCAGGACCTCGCGCTGGCCGACAACCTCGACATCGTCCAGAACATGTTCCTCGGCCGCGAGCGCACCAAGGGTGGTCTGCTCGACGAGACCGACATGGAGCAGGCGGCGCGCAAGACGCTCGCGTCGCTGTCGGTGCGCACGGTCAAGTCGGTGCGCACGCCGGTGTCGTCGCTGTCCGGCGGTCAGCGCCAGACCGTGGCGATCGCCAAGGCCGTGCTGTGGAACAGCAAGGTCGTGCTGCTCGACGAACCCACCGCCGCACTCGGCGTCGCGCAGACGCGCCAGGTCCTCGACCTGGTCCGCCGCCTCGCGGAGCAGGGCCTGGGCGTCGTCCTGATCAGCCACAACATGAACGACGTCTTCGAGGTCGCCGACAAGATCGCGTGCCTCTACCTGGGACGCATGGCCGCCGTCGTGTCGACCAAGGACGTCACGCACGGACAGGTGGTCGAGCTGATCACCGCCGGCCGTTCCGGTGACCTGGGCATCGCGCGCGCCGAGGCGGCGACGATCTGATGAGTACCGAAGAGGCGAGCAGCATGACCGACACCACCGAAACGCACGAGGCGGAGGCCCCGCAGGGCGCCATCTCCGACTTCGGCATCGACACGACCTCCCGCTCCACCAGCGAAGCGATCCGGGACTACTGGTCCAGCGTCCGCGGCGGCGAGCTCGGCTCACTGCCCGCTCTGCTCGGACTGATCGTGCTGCTCATCGTGTTCAGCTCGTTGTCCGACTCGTTCTTCACCCTCGGCAACCTCGCGAACCTGCTCCAGCAGGGCGCCAGCATCACCATCATCGCGATGGGCCTGGTGTTCGTGCTGCTGCTCGGCGAGATCGACCTGTCCGCCGGTACCGCGTCCGGTGTGACCGCCTCGGTCATGGCGCTGGACCTGATCCACGGCGGCAACCTGCTCGGTGGCATGGGCGACGGCGTCTTCTACGTCTTCTGCGGCTGGCTGGTCCTCGCGGTCGGCCTCTCGCTGCTGATGAAGCTGTGGACCGGTGCCGTGCTGTCCGGCATCGCGCTGGTCATCGCCCTGCTCGGGGTGCCCGCGAACGCGTGGATCGGCATGCTGCTCGCGATCTGCGTCGGCGCGTCGATCGGCTGCATCACCGGCTACCTGGTCGCGAAGGTCGGCATCCCGTCGTTCGTCGTGACCCTGGCGCTGTTCCTCGTGTGGAGCGGTGTCGTGCTGCAGTTCATCGGCACCGGCGGCACGCTCGGCCTGCGCGACGACACGATCTTCCAGGTCGCCAACGGCAACATCGGCACCGCCGGGTCGTGGATCCTGTGTCTGCTGGCGGTCGGCGGCTACGCGGCCGTCGTGCTCAACCGGCACTTCACCCGGCTGCGCAAGGGCCTCGTGGCCCAGCCGACGGCGCTGATCCTCGCCAAGATCGGCGGCCTCGCGCTGCTCGCCGCGGTCGCCACGTTCGCGCTGACGCAGAACCGGTCGCAGAGCACCCTCGTGGTGATCGCGGGCGTGCCGTACGTCGTGCCGCTGGTGCTCGTGCTGCTGGTGATCGGCACGTTCGTGCTCGACCGCACCAGCTACGGCCGTCACCTCTACGCGGTCGGCGGCAACAAGGAAGCCGCGCGCCGCGCCGGCATCAACGTGGAGAAGATCCGCATGAGCGTCTTCGTGATCGCCTCCTCGGCGGCCGCGATCGGCGCCATCGTCTACTCCTCGAAGGTCGGCTCGGTCGACCCCAACGCCGGTGGCGGCAACACGCTGCTGATGTCGGTCGGTGCGGCCGTCATCGGTGGTACGTCGCTGTTCGGCGGCAAGGGCCGGCTGCGGGACGCCGTCATCGGTGGTGCGGTGCTGGCGGTCATCGCGAACGGCATGGGCCTGCTCAAGCAGCCCTCCGCCGTCGTGTTCATGGTGACCGGTCTGGTCCTGCTGCTCGCCGCGAGCGTCGACGCGCTGTCCCGCCGCCGAGCGGCGACCGCGGCTCGCTGACCCGGTGACGGGACCCACGTCCGGCACCCGTCCCGACGAGATCCGCAGGCACAACAGGACGGCGTTGCTGCGCCGCCTGCACGTCGACGGTCCGTCCACCAGGGCGTCGCTCGCGGCTGAGCTCGGGCTCAACCGCAGCACGATCAAGGCCCTGGTGGACGGCCTCGCCGAAGCCGGTGTGGTCGCCGAACGCGTGCCCGCTCTGCGCAGCGGAGCGGGCCGCCCCTCCTTGCTGGTCCTGCCCCAGCCGCACGCCGCGGTCGTCATCGCGATCGACGTGCGGGTGGAGCACGTGGCCATGGGGTTCGTCGGACTCGGCGGCGAGATCCTCGGCCGGGACAGCTGGAACCTGCACCGGACGCGTGATCCGGGTGAGGTCATCACGCACATCGTCGAGTCGGCGCGCCTCATGGCCGACGACCTCGACGTCACCGCCGTCGGGGTGGGCGTCTCGGTGCCCGGCGTGGTCCGCCGCGCCGACGGGCACGTCCACGAGGCGCCCAACCTGCACTGGACCGGGGTCGCGCTCGGCAAACGCCTGGAAGCGGTGCTGAAACTGCCGGTCCAGGTCGGCAACGACGCCGAACTGGGCGCGCTCGCGGAGCACGTGCGCGGCGCGGCCAGAGGCTCCTCGGACATGGTCTACATCTCCGCGGACGTCGGCGTCGGCGGGGGAGTGATCCTCGCCGAGCAGCCGTTGCGCGGCTCCGGCGGCTACGTCGGCGAACTCGGGCACATGGTCGTCAACCCGAACGGCCGCCGCTGCTACTGCGGCTGTGACGGCTGCTGGGAGACCGAGGTGGGCGAACCGGCGCTGTGCCGGGCGCTCGGCCTGCCCGACGACGCGCCGCGCGGTGCCGTCGTCGCGGCGTTGCGGGCGCTGGACGATCCGGCGGTGCTCGACGAGTTCGCCGGCTGGCTCTCGCTGGGGCTCTCGAACATCGTCAACGTCCTCGGCCCGGAGCTCGTCGTGCTCGGCGACCTCTACACGGCGCTGCCCGCGTCCGTGGTCGACTCGGTCAGTTCGTCGGTGCAGAAGCGCAGCCTGGTGTCCCGTGCGCTCGGCGGAACCCAGGTCGTGACGTCACCGCTCGGGCGCGACGCGAAGCTCGTCGGAGCCGCCGAACTGGCCTTCGAGCCGGTGCTCGACGCCATCTAGCCGCTGGCGGAAACGCCTGGAAATGCGAAGGGGGCGGAGATCCATCCGGATCTCCGCCCCGAGCGGCTAGGTGGGGTGGAAGTCAGCCCTGCTGAATCTCAGCAGCGAGTTCGCGCAACTTCTCACTGTGCGCGCGAGCGTGGTGCCCGCAGAACAGCAGCTCGCCCCCGGACGGGAGCAAGGCGCGAACCTGGGCAGCAGCCCCGCAGCGGTCGCAGCGGTCGGCAGCGGTCAACTCGGGGCGGGTGAGTGCTGCGGTCATGATGAATCTCCCTCCGTCCCGGCAACGGAACTGAGGTGTTCCGGTGCCCTCTTACCAAGCTGCGACCACAGCGCCCCTGGGAGGTGCGCGGTGCTCGCTGGCTCCACTCTGACAGACGTTTCGGCGATAGTCAGTGTTCCCGTGTACGTGGCGACTCGCGTCACTCTCCGAAATACCCGCTCGCAGCAGGATCACACCTGGGTTTTCCACCGGTTCACCGTCTTGACGCGCACTGTCCGCAATCGGAAACCCGCTGGTGGAGCAGTGTGTTCGGGCCATCCGGTCGGTTGCGTGCCACCGAGAGTGTGATATCGGTTGCCCTTGTCCGCCCTCCGCGAACAGGTCACGAACGTCCCACGATTCGGACGCGGAACCGTGATCAAAGTCCCGATCGTGGACCGTTCGGCCACGTTCCGTGCCCGGTCGATCAGCTCGCGAGGGCGGTGCTGATCGCCCGGGCGGCATGCCCCACGGCGTCCTGGAGAGCCGTGGCGCTGCGGCCGTGGTCGAGCACCGCGGACACCGTGCCGATGACGCTGCTTCCCGGCGCGCGCACCGGGGCGCTCACGAACTCCATGCCCGCCGGCACCGTCGCGCCCGGCCGCAACCGGGGCACGTCCTCGGCCCGCACCAGGCTCGCCGCCGCCACCAGCACCCGGTCGCGCCGCGGCACCGCGAGGATCGCCGACGTCCTGATCGTCGCCGACAACGCCCGCAACGGCTGCCGCGCGATCGCCAGGATCCCCGGCGCCGGTTCCCACGCCTGCCCGTACCGGAACATCTGCGCGCCCACCCGGTACCGGCCGCGCACGTTCTCCACCGCCCCCAGCAGTTCCAGCTGCTCCAGGAGGCGGTGCACCGTCGTCTTCGGCATCTCGCAGCGCTCGGCGAGCTGGGACAACCCGAGCTCACCCTCGTCCATCAGCCTGTCCAGCAGCGAGAAAGCCCCTTCGAGCACAGACCTGCCCATGTCCCCAGTCCCCCTCGTTCCGTTGTACGGAACCGATGCTGGCGTGGGCTTGCCTGGGAGCACATGAGTACAGGGGTACTCAATTTTCGAAACACAGCGGCCCCGCACCGAACCGGTGCGGGGCCGCGTGCGTATGACTCGGTAAGACCTAGTCGAGGTAGTCGCGCAGAACCTGCGAACGCGACGGGTGACGCAGCTTCGACATCGTCTTGGACTCGATCTGGCGGATGCGCTCACGCGTGACGCCGTAGACCTGACCGATCTCGTCCAGCGTGCGCGGCTGGCCGTCGGTGAGACCGAAGCGCAGCCGGACGACGCCCGCCTCGCGCTCGGACAGCGTCGCGAGCACGGACTGCAGCTGGTCCTGCAGCAACGTGAACGAGACGGCGTCGACCGCGACGACGGCCTCGGAGTCCTCGATGAAGTCGCCGAGCTGGCTGTCGCCCTCGTCGCCGATCGTCTGGTCCAGCGAGATGGGCTCACGCGCGTACTGCTGGATCTCCAGCACCTTCTCGGGCGTGATGTCCATTTCCTTGGCGAGCTCCTCCGGGGTGGGCTCGCGGCCCAGGTCCTGGAGCAGTTCGCGCTGGATGCGACCGAGCTTGTTGATGACCTCGACCATGTGCACCGGGATGCGGATGGTGCGGGCCTGGTCGGCCATCGCGCGGGTGATCGCCTGACGGATCCACCAGGTGGCGTACGTCGAGAACTTGTAGCCCTTGGTGTAGTCGAACTTCTCGACCGCGCGGATCAGACCGAGGTTGCCCTCCTGGATCAGGTCCAGGAACGCCATGCCACGGCCCGTGTAGCGCTTGGCGAGCGACACGACGAGACGGAGGTTCGCCTCGAGCAGGTGGTTCTTGGCCCGCTCGCCGTCGCGGACGATCCAGCGGAGGTCACGACGCAGCTGCGGCGTGAGCTTCTCCGCCTCCTCCTCGGAACGGCGGACGCGCTCGGCGGCGTAGAGACCCGCCTCGATGCGCTTGGCGAGCTCCACCTCCTCCTCGGCGTTGAGGAGGGCGACCTTGCCGATCTGCTTGAGGTAGGCGCGGACCGAGTCGGCCGAGGCGGTGAGTTCCGCGTCCTTGCGCGCCTGGCGCAGGGCCTCGGACTCCTCCTCGTCCCAGACGAAGTCACCCTCGTTCTTGGGGTCCTCTGCCGCCTCTGGCTCGTCGACGACCGGCTCGTCGACGATCTCGACGTCCTCCAGGTCCTCGGCTCCGGGAGCGCCCTCCATGTCCTCGGGCTCTTCACCGGGCTTGCCGGTGCCCTTCGCGGCAGGATCGGCCTTGCCGGCCGTCTTGCGCGGGGCCTTGGCGGCGGCGGGCTTCTTCGCTGCCGCAGCGGTCGTCTTGCGCTTCGGCTTCTCCTCGGCCTCGCCGGCCGCCGTCGCCTTGGTCGTCTTGGCGGCGCCTGCGGCGGAGCTGGAGCGTCGGGTTGCGGTTTCTGCGGCTGCCACGTACGCCCTTTCGCGACGGTCGTTCAAAGGCGGACCAGAGGGCGCGAAACCTCGGTCGCCAGAGTTCAGGGGATCTCCCCGCCGATCTTGCTTGGCGGGTGTGCGTTCCATTGTAACGACGTCGGTGACCGGGTGTTGCGCCCCGAGGTGCTTCGAGGCGCTCTCACCTGCGTTTTCCCAGCTAGATCGAGTCGGACACGATTCGGTGTCGAACGCTCACTAGGGCCGGACGCCGTGCGCGGCCGCCCACGCGGCACCGACGATGCCCGCGTCGTTCTTCAGTGCGGCGGCAACCACTTCGGTGCGAACCTTGAGCAATGGCAACCACTTGTGCGCCTTCTTGCTCACGCCGCCTCCGGCGATGAACAGGTCGGGCCAGATGAGGTCCTCGAGCACGTTCATGTACCGCGTGACCCTGGGCGTCCACTCCTCCCAGGACAGGTCCTTCTCCTCCTTCACGGAGGCGGCCGCGCGCGTCTCCGCGTCGTGCCCGTCGACCTGCAGGTGCCCGAACTCGGTGTTCGGCACCAGCTTGCCGTCGAGGAACACCGCGCTGCCGATGCCCGTCCCGAACGTCAGCAGCACCACGGTCCCGTTCTTGCCCACCCCGGCGCCGAACGACATCTCCGCGATGCCGGCCGCGTCCGCGTCGTTCATCACGACGATGTCCTCGGGCTTGCGCTTGAGACGCTCGGCGAACAACGTCTGGGCGTCGCAGTCGATCCAGCCCTTGTCGACGTTCGCGGCGCTCAGGGCCACACCGTGCTTGACCACGCACGGCAGCGTGATCCCGACGGGGCCCTCCCACTGGAACTTCTCGACGATCTCCGCGACCACCTCGGCCACCGCCTGCGGTGTCGAGGGCTGGGGCGTGGGGATCCGCATGCGTTCGCCGTCCAGTGCTCCTGCTTCGAGGTCGACCAGGCCGCCCTTGACGCCGGAGCCGCCGATGTCCACACCGAACCCGCGGGTGATGCCCATCCCCGTGGTCCTTCCTACTCGATCCTGCTTGCTTCGATTCAGTACTGCGTGGTGCGCAGACATTAGCCTGACGTCGTCCGATAGTCCCGTGCTAGTGACACAGGAGGGAACCGGTCGTGTTCGATCCCCGGCCACTCGTCGACATCGCGACGGCCATCGGACGGGAAGCGGGTGCTCTTGTTCAGCGCATGCGTGCCTCCGCCGTGGTCTCGTTCGACACCAAGAGCACCTCGACCGACGTCGTGACCGCCGCCGACCGAGCCTCGGAACAACTCGTACGGACGCGTCTGTCCGAGTTGCGTCCGGGCGAGCCCGTGCTCGGTGAGGAGGAGGGCGGCGACGTCGTCGAGGGGCTGACCTGGGTCGTCGACCCCATCGACGGCACCGTCAACTACCTCTACGGAATCCCCTGGTACTCGGTGTCGATCGCAGCGCAACTCGACGGCGAGTCCGTCGCGGGCGCCGTGTTCGAACCCGCCACCGGACGCATGTGGACCGCCGCACGCGGCCATGGCGCGTTCCTCGACGGCACGCCGTTGCGCGTGTCCACCACCACAGACCTGTCGCTGTCCTTGCTGGGCTACGGGTTCGCCTATCGGCCCGAGCGGCGGCAGCGTCAGGCCGACGCCTGGGCCGGCATGGCCACCCGTGTGCGCGACCTGCGCCGGGCCGGAGCGGCATCACTGGACCTGTGCTCGGTGGCGTCGGGGCGGCTCGACGCGTACGCCGAGCACGGGCTCGGGCGGTGGGACTGGGCCGCGGGCGGGCTGATCGCCGCGGAGGCCGGCGCGGTCGTCCGGTTGCCGGGCTCGTCGCCGGAACTGGGGGAGGACGCGACGTTCGCGTGCACCCCCGGCGTCGCCGACGAGATGTACCGCGCGTTGACGGAGAGCGGATTCGGCAAGGTCTGATCAACCCTGTGTGGACCGGATCAACCCAATGTGGACCGGATCAACCCGGACTTGATTCGGTCCACCCGAGGTTGACTCGATCCATCACGGGTTGATTCGTCAACGTCGACGTTGACGAATCAACGTTGACTTGCGGGCTGTCCAGTGAGGGTGGACAGCAGGGTGACGACCTCGTGCACGTCCGCGACGTGGAACAGCTCACCGACGGTCCGGTTGCCGAACCCGTCGGGCAGGACGCGGCCGCCGAGGTGGACGTAGCCGGAGCCGTCGGGCTCCTCGGTGAACGTCAGCGGGCCGATCTCGGTCAGGTCGGTCGACCGCGATCGGCGGCCCGGCGTGGACACGACGCGTTGGTCGGTCACGTAGTAGGTCGTGCGGTGCAGTGTGAACCGGCGCCACGCGAACGGCTCGACGAAGTAGAAGAGCAGGTCCAGAGCGGCGAGCACGGCCAACGTGCCCAGCGCCGCGGGCCAGCCGGAGAAGAAGTCGGCCCACCCCTGACCGGCGACGATCGACGCCGCGAGCAGCCCGATCTTGACGCCCTCGAACTTGAGGCTGAAGCGCGTCCAGCGCCGGTCCTCGCGCACGAACACCGCGCGTCTCGTCGGATTCCCTTGCCACAGAACGCGCTCTTCAGCGCGAAGATCTACCCCCATGAGGGGAAAGATAGCGGGCGAACCGGACGAACCAGCAGGAAATCAGCAGGTCACTTCGCGGGCGCCGGCCAGGTTGTCGGGGTTGATCGACGGGGGAGTGGCCGCGGCGACCTGACCCCCCTGCTGGTCCGGCTGCTGCGCCGCCCACTCGGACAGCTGGTCGAGCACCTTGCGGGCGTTGCTGTTGGGCTTGACCTCGTCGAACTTCTTGCCGATCGCGATGTCCACGGTGGCGTCCTGGCGGTCGTCGCGCACGAGCTCCAGGCACGGTTCGAGCAGCGAGAGCGTCCGCGCGGCCGAGGCTCCCGGCGCACCGAAGCGGATCTGGCCGCGGCAGGTCATGTCGCCCGCCGGGTAGATCAGGTCGTTGCCCGGATCGGCCGCCTGCTTGAGACCGAGTTCGGTGAACATCGTCGCGACGGCCTTGGCGTGGTTGCGCTGCGTCGAGGCGTTGACGACCTTGAAGTTCACGTCGCCGACCGGCACCGGGTTCGTGCGGTCCAGCGCGTCGTGCTCCAGGACCGTGCCGAGCGCCGGAGGCGGCGGCGTCGGGGGCGCGGCCGGATCGACCGGGGCGCTCTCCGAACTCACGACGTTGCCCGGCGTGTTGCACTTGATGGCCGCGTCCACGTCACTCGCGTTGCCGAGCACCTTCACCCACACGAACACGGAACTGACCAACAGCACCGCGAACAGGACGAGCGCGGGCACGGGCCGACGCCTCTTGTAAGGCGTCAAGCTTCCCGATGCGGATCCCACGTTCGAAGCCCTCCCCGTGATCCGTCCCCTGAGGTCAGCCTAGGCCCTGCCCGGCTGACGCGCGCCCCGACGGGCGTGACCGAACGCACCGACCTGATTGCTCACAGTCAAGACGGTACCGGCCTGGCGTCAGGTTGCACGCCCAGGCGCACACGCACCCGCACAGGGTATCGGTCCAGCGTACAAAGGTTGTGTCACCCGTCCGGTCGGTAAGGGGTAACCCGATGTTGAGTCATCCGGGCAGTGAGCTACCCTCTGCGCGCTCCGCACACATGTCGATCAAGCCGATGGTCACGTCAAGGGGGTTGGCACGACCGACGGGTGTGAGAGACCTACGTCACCTTGACGTGGGGCACAAATGAGGTCGCTGGAGCGTTAACCAGCGACACGAACAGTCTCCGTAGACCGCAGGGGTGAAGAAGATGGCGACCGACTACGACGCGCCGCGTCGCAGCGAGGCGGACGAACTCGCTGAGGACTCCCTCGAGGAGTTGAAAGCCCGGCGGAACGAGACGCAGTCCGGCGTCGTCGACGTCGACGAGGACGCGAGCGCTGAGAACTTCGAGCTGCCCGGCGCCGATCTGTCCGGCGAGGAGCTCACGTTCAAGGTCCTGCCGAAGCAGGCCGACGAGTTCACGTGCTCGAAGTGCTTCCTGGTGCACCACCGCAGCAGGCTCGCCGAGGACAACGGCGGCACGTACATCTGCCGCGACTGCGCCTGATGTTCGACGCACGGCACCTGACCAGCGTCTGAAACCAGCGCCCTGACCGCAGGGCGTCAACAGATCAGCGAAGTCCGCCGAAAGAACTGGGCGCTCACCCTCACGGGTGGCGCCCAGTTGTGTTTCAGGACTTGATCGCGGCGGCGAGCTCTTCGGGCCGCCGGGTGCTGATCACCCAGTAGGGGGTCGGGTCCTTCGGGTCGTTCACGTGCACCCGCACGAGCGGCTTGACCCAGCCCCGGTGCACGACGAACGCCGCCGGGTCGAGGTCGCGACCCATGGTCCGGCGGCGGTCCTCGGCGGAGATGATCTCGACCTCGCCGAGCAGCCCCAGCGGGATGTGCGCGTCACCGGCGCGCAGTTCGCCGTCCGCCACCTCGACCTTCGTGGACCCCATCTTCGCGATGAGCACGGCGGTCAGGGGCAGCAGGATCACGTACGGCAGCCAGGACCGGACGCCGGGGAAGCCCATGTGCACCTCGGCGGCCAGCAACGCGGCCGCGAGCAGCGGCAGGGGCCAGATCCACCACGTCACGTACAGGCGCTCGCGGAAGGTCGTAGTGGCGGTCACGGCAGTCTCACTCACGTCGTCAGGGTAATCTCGGCCGCCGTGTCCAGCGTCGAGGTGTTGCTGACCCGGCTCGATCCGGGGGTTCCCGTGCCCGCCTACGCCCGTCATGGCGACGCGGGCGCTGATCTGGTCACCACGTCGGACGTGGTCATTCCACCAGGCGAGCGCGCCGTGGTCGGCACCGGTGTCGCGATCGCGCTGCCGGACGGGTTCGCGGGGTTCGTCCACCCGCGGTCGGGCCTCGCGGCGAGGGTCGGCCTGAGCGTGGTGAACACTCCCGGGACGATCGATTCCGGCTACCGCGGTGAGATCCGCGTTTGTCTCGTGAACCATGATCTTCGTGAGCCGATCGCGCTGTCACGCGGCGACCGGATCGCCCAGCTCGTCGTGCAACGCGTCGAGCACGCGGTGTTCCGCGAGGTCACCGAGCTCCCGGAGACGGAGCGCGGTGCGGGAGGCTATGGCTCGACCGGCGGGCACGTGGTGCTCGCCCGTACGAATGCGGAGGGGTAGGGGCATGTTCGGAAGGCGCCGCAAGCGCGGTCGTCACTCCTCAGGGGCCGTCGACACCGGTCAGGAGCACGACGAGTCGTTCGACGAGGTCGACGGCCCGTGGGACTCCACGGTCGCGCCCCACGACGACGTGCAGCGGCTCGACCTGGGATCGGTGCAGCTGCCGATGCCGGACGAGGCCCAGCTGCAGGTCGAGATGGACCAGCAGAACGGCTCCGTGCGCGCCGTGCACGTCCTCACCTCGGTCGGCCAGCTGACGGTCAGCGCGTTCGCCGCGCCGAAGTCCGGCGGCCTGTGGCGGGAGGTCGGCGCCGAGCTGATCGACGGCCTCAAGGAGGACGGCGCCCGCATCAACCGCGAGAACGGCGAGTGGGGCGAGGAGATCACCGCGCGCAACCAGGGCGTGCAGATCCTCTTCGTCGGCGTCGACGGCCCGCGCTGGATGCTGCGCGGCGTCGCGGCCGGTCCCGAGGAGCACTTCGAGCAGAACTCCGCGGCGTTGCGCGAAATGCTGCGCGGCACCGTGGTCGTGCGCGGCGAGCAGCCCATGCCGCCCCGCACCCCGCTGCCGGTCGAACTGCCCGAGGCGATCGCCCGGCACATCCAGCAGCAGGGCTAGAGCTTCGCCTGCTGCCACGCCTCCACCGCACGCCCGAGCGCGTGCGGGTAGGCGTCCAGCGTGGTCGTGAGGAGCACGGCGCGGGGCATCGCCTCCGCCCACTGCCGGGCGATCTCGATCGGGTGCACCGGATCGTCGGTGCACCCGAGGATCCCGGTCGGCACGTCCAGCGACTTCAACTCCTCGAGCGTCGGCGCGAGCGACTCGGCGGCTTCCTCGAAGTGCGGCACGAGCTGGTCGCCGTAGTTGTGCCAGGCCCGCGACAACTCGTCGTGCAACCACCCGGTCGTGCCGGCCAGAGCCGTTGCCAGGCCTCGGGTCCGGACGATCTCGGCACTTGCCTTCGCGGCCTGCGCGGCGGGTGCGTCCTCGGGTGCGCCGATCCACGC
This sequence comes from Lentzea sp. JNUCC 0626, assembly GCF_043632865.1. Lineage (NCBI taxonomy): Bacteria > Bacillati > Actinomycetota > Actinomycetes > Pseudonocardiales > Pseudonocardiaceae > Lentzea > Lentzea sp. JNUCC 0626. The sequence continues at coordinate 4,959,265 of NZ_CP171635.1, read as the reverse complement.
CGGCAACGCCAGCACGAGCCCCGCGCACCGCTCCGGGTTGTGCGCCGCCCACCGCGCCGCCACATGCGCGCCCAGCGAGACACCACCCACCACGATCGGGTGGCCTGCCGGGGCATTTTCGAGCGCCGTCAACCGTTCACTGAGTGTGCGAACGGTTGGGGCGTGGAGAACGGCACCGACCTGCGACAACGGCTCGGTGAAGACAGACCGGACGAACACCTCGTCGGAGGCGGTTCCGGGCAGCAGGACGACGGTCTCGGCAGGCACGCCGAGGATTGTCGTCGCCCGTGCGTACCCTCACTGTCAGACGGCCCACACCACGGGGCCACCAGAGCAATGCAGGAGTCGGGGATGAGCGGCTATTGGCGCCGCTTGGTACGTCGCTTGACCAGTGACGTGACCGAGCTCGACGCGGACGACCTGTCGCGAAAAGCGGAGGCCGTCGGCGCGGTGAAGGCCTGCGACTGCAAGTCCGGTGAGGAGGTCACCGTCCTCGGAAGGCTCCGCAGCGTGGAGCTCTGCCCCCGGGACGCGGCCGCCACCCTGGAAGCGGAGCTCTACGACGGCACCGAGGGCGTCACCCTCGTCTGGCTCGGCCGCCGTCGCATCGCGGGAATCGAGCCTGGTCGGACGATCAAGGCTCGGGGCCGCATCGCCGTGCGCGACGGGCGCAAGGTGCTCTACAACCCCTATTACGAGTTGCAGAACGCTTCATGACCTCAGCTGAGACCGAAGAAAAGCAGCCCACCGTCCTCGAGCAGATGGGCGGCGTGAGCGGAATGCTCTACTCGTCGCTGCCCGTGCTCGTCTTCGTGATCATCAACTTCGCGACCAAGAACCTCATGGCCGCGATCATCAGCTCCCTCGCCGCCGCCGTCGTCATCGGCGTCATCCTGGCCGTGCGCAAGGGGACCATCCAGCCCGCGATCTCCGCCGTCTTCGGCGTCGGCATCGCGGCCTTCATCGCCTACAAGACGGGCGAGGCGAAGGGTTTCTTCCTCTTCGGCATCTGGCAGAGCGTCGTGTACGGCAGCGCGTTCCTGCTGTCGATCATCCTGCGCTGGCCGCTCGCCGGCGTGATCTGGACGTTCCTCAACGGCAGAGACCGCTCGTGGCGCGAAGACAAGGCCACGGTCCGCGACTACGACATCGCGACGTTCGTGTGGGCCCTGGTCTTCTTCGCCCGCTTCGTCGTGCAGCGCTGGCTCTACGACGAGGACCAGGTCGGCTGGCTCGCCGTGGCCCGCCTCGGCATGGGCTACCCGCTGATGGCCATCGCCCTGCTGGCGACGGTCTGGGCGGTCCGCCGCGCCGACAAGCGCCTCAAGGCGGCCGAGGAGGCCGCCGAGGCCAAGGTCGCCAAGGAGGCCGAGGAGAACGAGGTGCTCGCCCGCACGGCGGACGACCTGCTCACCCCGGACATGGACGAACTCAAGCGCGTCGTCGACGCCGAGTCCCGCGACAAGTCCAGAGACTGACCCGCACCACGCCACACGGCCGGCACCCCGCTTCGGGGCGCCGGCCGTGGTCGTTTCAGGGCGGGCCGAGGATCGCGCGCAACGCGTCGCGGCCCGTCACGCCGAGAACGCCGTAGATCGCGTGCAGGTGGTTGTCGACGGTGCGCTTGGACGTGTGGAGCTGCGCGGCGATCTGCTGGTTGGTGAGCCCGGACGTGGCCAGCCGGGCGACCTCGGTCTGCCGCCGGGTCAGCCGGGTCCGGCACGGGTCGTCGGTGCGCAGGGCCGGGGTGTGCGCGGCGTCGAAGTCGCGGGTCAGCAACGCCTGGCGGGCGGATGTCTGGGAGGCGGCGCGCGGGTTGCCCTGGGTTCGGTGCAGACGGGTGGCGGCGGCCAGGGCCTCGGCGGCGTGCAGGGTCGCGCCGAGCCGGTGGAAGGCGGTCGCGGTGGACTCCAGGAGCGCCGGGGAGGCTTCGGCCAGTGCGGTGGCGTGCGCCGCGTAGGCACTGGTGAGCGGGTCGGTCATGGTGGACGTTAGGTCGGTCAGGCGCCGGGAGGTGTCGGCGCCCAGGCGGGCCGCGTCGTGCAGGGCCATGGCTTCGCTGCCGTGGGCGCCGAGCGAGGCGCACTCGTCGGCGGCACCGAGAGCCGCAGCGGTGGCGGCGGGGAGGTCGCCCGTTGCGGCCAGGACCCACGAACGGGCCAAGGACACGGTGAGCCCGGCCAGGCGCCACGCCGGTCGGCGGGCGGTCTCGGCTCGGGCCAGGGAGTCCTGGGCGAGGGCGGTGTCGCCGGTGAGGGCGGCGGCGAAGGCCAGGTTGGCCAGGGCGATGGCGTCGAAGATCAACGGCGGCGTGACGGCACCGGGGCCAGGTTTCGGGGTGCCCTCGCGGGCCAGGCGGAGCGCTTGGGAGCCGTTGCCTCGCATGCGCGCGCAGAAGGACAACACGCTGTAGAGGGACGTCGCGCCGGTGAAGGCGAGTTCGTCGAACGAGCGGGTGTGCATCGTCAGCGCCAACGCCTCAGCCTCGGCGAGGTGCCCGGCGAACGCCAAGGCGAAGCTGCGCATGCGCAAAGCCCCGTCGTCGGGTTCAGCCGCAGACGAGTAGACGTCGATTTCGTGCAGCACCTCGCTGTAGCGGCCCGCGTGCAGGAGGCAGAGCGCCCTGGTGCGTTGCATGTGGACGGACAGATGGGGCGCCACGGGCTGATGGGTGCGTTCGAGCACCGACGTCACGTGGGAGTGCTGCGCAGCGGAGATGACGCGCACAACCCGCAGCCAGTCACGCAGATCGGTGGGCAGGGAAGGAACATCGACGCTGCCGAGGACGGCGTCGGCCAACTCGATGTCGCCCAGACCGAAGTGCAGGTTCATCGCACGGGTGGCGCCGAGGCGGCTCAGGTCCTCGGCGGACAACGGGCCGGACATCACGTCGGCGAGGATCGCCTCGGCCTCGGACGGCGCCCGGCCGTGCATCAGGACCTGACCGAACACGTGACCCACGCGGTTCAGGCCGCCTGCCGCCACGGCGCCACGGCAGAGGCGTTCGGCGAGTGTCACGTCCTGGGCGGCCCATGCCTGCTCGGCGGCCGCGACCAGCAGGTCGACCGAGGTCGGCGCACCGCTGTCGAGCCGCCAGGTGGCGATGCGCATGAGGTCTTCGCGGCGGCGGCCGCCGGTTTCCTCGAGAGCGGTGGCCAACGCGCGTTGGTGGGCTCGCGCGCGCAACGTCGGGCATGTGGCACGGAGCAGGCTGCCGTAGAGAGGGTGTCCTAGGCGCACGACCGCGCGACGATCCGATGACGCGACACGGATCAAACCGCGCGTTTCGAGGTCGTCCAACGCTTCTTCCTGAACCAGCGGCGCCAGCAGGTCGAGCTCGACGGGTTCGGAGTAGGCGAGGAGTTCCAACGCGTGCCGGTGCGCGGGATCGAGGCGGCCCAGGTTCGACCGCACGAGTTCGGCGAGGCGGCCGTCGAGTTCGATCGCGCCGTGCCACGACCAGATGCCGTCGTCGGCGCGCAACGACCCCACGGCGCGTCCAGACACGACGAGTTCCCTCAGATATAACGGGTTTCCGGCGCTGGCCGACCACAGCACCGACGCGGACCGCGTGTCTACCGGCCCGCCCAGGGCGCGTTCGAGGAGCAGGTCGGACTCGCCGCGGGACAGGTCGCCCACCGTCACCCGGCGCAGCAGACCCTCCTGCCACAGCTCGGTGTGTTCGCCAGGGCGTGAGGTCACCAGAACGCGTGCGTGCCCATGCCGGATCACGTGGTGCAGCAACGCAATGGAGGCATCATCGAGCAGATGCGCGTCATCCACCACGATCACCAACGGCCGTGGCAACGCCACCAGGTGCTCCACGGCGCGACCGAGCGGATTCGCCGTGCGCAGGTCGGCAGGCAGCATGGCGGCCATGGCACCGAACGGAATGGATGACGTCGCCACGGTCGCATAGCAGCGCCGCACCACCACGCCGGTGCGTTCGAGCCGTGTGACGACCTCGTCCGTGAGCCGGGTCTTGCCCACACCGGCGGGCCCGACGAGCGCCGCGCCGGACTCGGACGTCAGCGCGGACACCACGTCCTCGAGTTCCCGCGCCCTGCCCACGAACGGCCACACGTCTCGCAGTGTGCCCAAGTCCCGGCTCACCGCGCACATCGATTTACGCCCCGAGGCCGAACAACGCGCGCAAGCCACCCCGTCCGGTCACACCGACGGCGGCGTACGTCGTGTGCAGGTGGTTGTCCACGGTGCGTTTGGCGATGGCGAGCCGTGCGGCGATCTCCACGTTCGTCAGCCCCGCCACGGCCAGACGTGCGATCTCCAGCTGACGCGGTGTCAACGCGACCAACGTGCTCGTCACCGCCAGACCGGGCGTGCTCGCGCCGTCGAACGACTCCATGAGCGCCGACGCCTTCTTCTCCAGGCGATCCGCGTCCCGAGGCCGGTCGTGCAACCGCGACAGCCTGCTGGCCTCCGCGAGAGCCTCGGCCGCGTACAACGTGACGCCGCACGCCAAGAACGCCGCCGCCACCTCCTCCAGCCCCGCCGGGTCACGCAACGCGCGCGCCTGAGCGTGCGAGGCGTACGCGGTCGTCAGAGCGTCACGCCGAGTCTTGGCGAGTTCCAGCAAACGCGGCGATGTATCCGCACCGAACCGTGCGGCGTCGTGCAGCGACACGATCTCGTCCGCGTGCGCGCCGTGCTCCCCGGCCAACGCGGCGTTGCTCAACGCGGCCTGCATGGCTTCGTTGACCCGCCCGGCTCCCGCGAGCACCCACGACCGTGCGGCTCCCACGGCGAACTCCGCGATACGCCACGAGGGCCGCAACCCGGCTTCGGCGCGCGCCAACGCACGGAACGCGCGATCAGACTGCCCGTGCAGCGCCGCTCCGGCCGCGAACTCGGCCAGCAGCAGCACGTCCCACATCATCGGGACCGTCCCTGGTTCGGTCACGCCCTCGGCCGTGATGCGCACGGCGGCCGCGGCCTTCCCGCGCATCCGGGCGCTCTGGCTCAGCAGCACCCGCGGCGGCACCTGCGTCACCGACCAGCGGCTCTCCTCGATCACCTCGGCCAGCGCCCGCGCCGCCCGCTTCTCGGCCTGCACCAGGTCACCGCCGCGCAGCATGCTCTCGTTGCGCACACCCCGCGCCGCCGCGACCAGCGTCGGGAACCGCCCGGCCGCCGCCAGCACCGCCGGCTCGTTCTCCCGCACCCGCGCGATCGCCTCGGGGTAGCACCCGGCGAACTGGTCCGCGAACGCCAGCACCTGCCGTCCCGCCGTCTCCGCCCAGCCGCCCTCGGCGACCAGCAGTTCCCCGCCCAGCCGCGCGATCCGCACCGGTGCCGCCTCCAGCGCGAACATCAGCGAGAAGAACAACACCGCCTGCTCGAGCTCGGCGGGCAGCTCCCGTTCGGCCACCTGATCCAGCACGGCCACAGCGGCGACGTCGTCACCCACACCGAAGAACAGGTTGAACGAGCGCGCACAGCCGACCTGAATCAACGTCGCCATGTCGGCGCACGACGCCATGGCCGACGCGAACACGGACTCGGCTTCATCGCACTGTCGTTGGTACATCAGCACAAGACCCAGCACGAGCCCAACGCGCGGTGTCATCCCACGGGCAACGGCCGCACGCGAGAGTCGTTCGGCGAGCTCCCAGTCCTGTGCGGACAGTGCATGTTCGGCCGCACGCGCCAGAACGTCCGGTGAGTCCGCCGTCCCGCTGTCGAGCCGCCACGTCGCGAGGCGCACCGCATCACCAGGTCGTTCCACACCGGCGGTTTCGAGCCTGTCCGCCAACAAACGCCTGTGCGCCCGTGCACGCAACGTCGGACAAGTGGCCCGCAGGCGCGCGCTGTACAAGGGATGCGCAACGCGCGCGCGTCCGTCGTCACCGACTCGCACGAACCCCATGTCCACCAAATCCCGCGGCACGGGCATCAACGACGGTTCCAGCGGTTCCCCGTACGCCAGCAGCTCCAGCGCCCGTCGCTGCGGCTCCGCGAGCCGTCCCAGCGTCAGGTCCACGAGCTCGGCGAGCCGCCCGGACAGCTCCAGCGGCCCGGTCCAGCTCCACCCGCCCTCGGTCTCGGTCAACGCGCCCGAGTGCCGTCCGGCCGCCACGAGTTCCTTGAGGTACAACGGATTGCCCTGGCTGTTCGCCCACACCAGGTGCCGCGTCGAGGCGTCCGCGGGCCCGCCCAGCGCGGCCGCGAGCAACGCGTCCGCCCGTTCCTGGTCCAGCGCCTCGACCGCGACGACGGTCAGTCCCTCGATGCCCCAACACGGCCGTGCGGTGCACATGACCCGCATCAGCCGATGGCGCACAAGGTGTTGCAACACCAACAACGACGCGTCGTCGAGCAGATGGGCGTCATCGACCGACAACACCCGTTGCCCGCCACGAGAGAGATGCTCAGCCGCCGCCCGCACAGACGACGACGGCAGCAGCCCCCGAGCGGAAGGCAGATCCGAAGGCACGAGCGATGCGAACGCACCGAGTGGAATACGCGATGTCGCGACCGTGGCATAACAACGCACGACCGGATGCGGCACGGCCAGCAGCGCCTCGGCGGCCAGCCGTGTCTTCCCCACGCCGGGAGGGCCGGACAGCAGTACGGCGCCATCCACGGCCAACGCCCGCAGCGCGGTCCGCAACTCTCTCTCGCGCCCGACCAGGGGCAGCTGATCGCTCACGGGTGGTAAGTGCCCGCATCCGTTCCGCAGATACCGGACAAAGGTGCCGCCGTGAGGTCATCGCGGCGGCAACCACCCGATCCGGCTAATACCCGAGCGCGGTCTTGATCTCCTGCTCGACCGCGGCCGTCGTCACGAACAGCAGCTCGTCGCCACCTTCGAGGGTGTCGTCCGGCTGCGGCACGATGACCCGCCCGCCGCGCAGGATCGTCACCAGCGCGGCGTCGCGCGGCAGCGTCAGCTCCGACACCGCCCGGCCCGCGAACGGCGTCGCCTCGTCGAGCGTGATCTCCACGAGGTTCGCCTGCCCCTGCCGCAACGTCAGCAACCGCACGACGTCACCGATCGTCACGGACTCCTCGACCATGGCGGCCAACAGCCGTGGCGTCGACACGGCCACGTCGACACCCCACGACTCGGTGAACAGCCATTCGTTCGTGGGGTCGTTCACGCGCGCGATGACGCGACGGACCGCGAACTCCGTCTTCGCCAGCAGCGACACCACGAGGTTGACCTTGTCGTCACCGGTCGCGGCGATCACCACGTCGCACAGGTGCATGCCCGCGTCCTCCAAAGAGGACAATTCGCACGCGTCGGCCTGCACCCACTCGGCCTGCTCCACGGAGTTCGGGTCGAAGTGCGCCCGGTCCCGTTCGATCAGCATGACCTGGTGCCCGTCCGAGACGAGCTCCTGCGCGATGGACCGCCCCACCGCTCCCGCACCAGCGATCGCGACCCGCATCAGCTCTCCTCCGGTGCCTGCAACGCCGCGGCGGCGACGTCGGTGATCGTGCCGGACAGCGCCGCCACGTAGATGGTGTCGTCGGCCTGCACCATGGTCTTCGCGTCCGGCAGCACCCCCGTGCCGAACCGCATCACGAACGCCACGCGCGCGCCGATCGCCTCCTCGAGCTCGCGCATCGGCCGCCCGACCCACTCTTCGGCGACCTCGATCGGCAGCACCGCCACCGTGCCGGACGGGTCGCGCCACGCCGTCGACGCGCCCTCGGGCAGCAGCATCCGCAGGAACCTGTCGGTCGACCACGGCACCGTCGCCACCGTCGGAATGCCCAGGCGCTCGTACACGGCCGCGCGCTTGTGGTCGTAGATGCGCGCGACGACGTGCTCGACACCGAACGTCTCCCGCGCGACCCGCGCCGAGATGATGTTCGAGTTGTCGCCGCTGGAGACCGCCGCGAACGCGCCCGCGCGCTCGATTCCGGCCTCGATCAGGACATTGCGGTCGAAACCGTTGCCGACGACCTGCTGTCCGTGGAAGTCGCTGCCCAGCCTGCGGAACGACTGCGCGTCCTTGTCGATCACGGCGACCTGGTGGTCGAGTCGCTCCAGAGCCCTGGCCAGGGACGCCCCCACCCGGCCACAGCCCATGATCACCACGTGCACGACATGCCTCCTCAGGCGAACCTTGCGCAGAACCTACCGAGCATTAGCCCGTCCCGGTGAGCGGACCCCTTACGCTCTGGCCGTGTCCAAGCTCGCCACCGCCGCCAAACGCCTCCTGGTCGGACGGCCGTTCCGCAGCGATCGCCTCGCTCACACCCTGCTGCCCAAACGCATCGCCTTGCCGGTCTTCGCCTCCGACGCCATGTCGTCGGTCGCGTACGCGCCGGAAGAGATTTTCCTGATGCTGTCGGTGGCCGGCTTGAGCGCCTATGCAATGGCGCCGTGGGTGGGTGTCGCGGTCGTCGTGGTCATGCTCACCGTGGTGGCCAGCTACCGCCAGAACGTGCACGCGTACCCGTCCGGCGGCGGCGACTACGAGGTCGCGACGGTCAACCTCGGGCGCAGAGCGGGGCTCACGGTGGCGAGCGCCCTGCTCGTCGACTACATCCTCACGGTCGCGGTGTCGATCTCGGCGGCGGCGGCGAACATCGGGTCCGCGATCCCGTTCGTCGCGACGCACAAGGCGGAGTTCGCGGTCGCGGCCATCGTGCTGCTGACGGCGGTGAACCTGCGCGGCATCCGCGAGTCCGGCAGCGCGTTCGCCGTCCCCGTCTACGCGTTCATGATCGGCGTCTTCGGCCTGATCGGCTGGGGCCTGTTCCGCGGGTTCGTGCTGGGCGACGACATGCGCGCGGAGAGCTCCGGCCTGGAGATCCACGCCGAGTCGGACCACCTGATGGGCCTCGCGTTCGTGTTCCTCGTCCTGCGTGCGTTCTCTTCGGGCTGTGCGGCACTCACGGGCGTGGAGGCCATCAGCAACGGTGTGCCCGCTTTCCGCAAGCCGAAGTCACGCAACGCGGCCACGACGCTGCTGCTGATGGGCACCATCTCGGTGGTCATGCTGATGGGCCTGATCATCCTCGCCCAGCTGACCGACGTGCGGATGGCCGAGTTCCCCAAGGACCAGATCTCCAACGCGCCCGACGGCTACGAGCAGAAGACGATGGTCGCGCAGATCGCGCACGCCGTGTTCGACAACTTCCCGCCCGGCTTCTACTTCATCGCCGGCGTCACCGCGCTCATCCTCGTGCTCGCCGCCAACACCGCGTTCAACGGCTTCCCGGTGCTCGGCTCGATCCTCGCCCAGGACCGCTACCTGCCGCGCCAGTTGCACACGCGCGGCGACCGGCTCGCGTTCTCCAACGGCATCCTGTTCCTCGCCGGGTTCGCGGTCGTGCTGGTGATCGCGTTCGACGCCGAGGTGACGCGGCTCATCCAGCTCTACATCGTCGGCGTTTTCGTGTCGTTCACGCTGAGCCAGCTCGGCATGATCAAGCACTGGCAGCGGCTACTCAAGAGCGAGACCGACGCCCAGGCGCGCACCCGGATGCGGCGCTCGCAGGCCATCAACACGTTCGGTCTGGCGCTGACCGCGACCGTGCTGATCATCGTGCTCATCACGAAGTTCACCAAGGGCGCGTGGATCGCCATCGCCGCGATGGCCGCCATCTACGCGTTGATGACCGCTATCAGGAAGCACTACGACACGGTCGCGGAGGAGCTCCGCAAGCAGGAGCGCGTACGGACCATGCCCGCGCGCAACCACGCGATGGTGCTCGTGTCCAAACTGCACATGCCGACGCTGCGCGCGTTGTCCTACGCGAAGGCCACCCGGCCGGACGTCCTGGAAGCTGTGACGGTCAACGTCGACGACGGCGACACCCGCAAGCTCGTCGCCGAGTGGGAGAAGGAGAACTTCAAGATCCCGCTCAAGGTCATCGAGTCCCCCTATCGGGAGATCACCAAGCCCGTTCTCGACTACGTCAAGAGAGTCAGGACGGACAACCCGCGCGACGTTGTTACGGTGTTCATCCCCGAGTACGTCGTCGGCCACTGGTGGGAGCAACTGCTGCACAACCAGAGCGCGTTGCGGCTCAAGGGAAGGCTGCTGTTCCAGCCGGGTGTGATGGTGACGAGCGTGCCGTGGCAGCTCGAGTCTTCGGTCAAGGTCAAGGACAAGGACGTCATCGCGCCCGGCGCTGTCCGAAGGGGACTTGACGACCGATGAGCACTGTCAAAGAAGACTGGACCGGCCGCAAGGTCGAGGTCGAGGTAGGACCCGTCGCGCACGGCGGGCACTTCGTCGCACGGCACGAGGGGCGCGTTCTGTTCGTGCGCCACGCACTGCCCGGCGAGCGCGTCGTGGCGTCGGTGTACGAGGACAACGGCGGGTCGTTCTGCCGTGCGGACGCCATCGAGATCCTGGAGCCGTCGCCGGACCGGGTCGAGGCACCGTGCCCGTTCAGCGGCCCCGGCATGTGCGGCGGCTGCGACTTCCAGCACGTGTCGTGGGACGCGCAACGGGAGTTCAAGGCCCAGGTCGTCCGCGAGCAGCTGACCCGCCTGGCGAAGATCGACCGGGACGTCGTCGTCGAGGCGCTGCCGGGCGGTCCGCTGGAGTGGCGGACCCGCATCCGGATGGCCGTCGACCGCGACGGACGACCGGGTTTCCGCGGCACCCGTTCCCACGATGTGATCCCGATCGACCACTGTGTGATCTCCCGGCCGGGCATGGTCGAGGCCGTGACCGACCGAACGTGGCGGGCCCAGGAGCTCACGATCGTCCAGGACGGTGACGGCAACCGTCATGTGGGTGAGGTGCGCGGCCGACACACCGCGCGCCGCGCCGGAACCGGTACGGCCGTCGAGACCGCCGCCAACCGAAAGTGGCGAATTTCCGCGGACGGCTTCTGGCAGGTCCACCCCGCCGCCGCGGACACGTTCGCGACGGTCGTGGGGGAGTGGGCGGCGGCGCAACCCGGTCAACGCGCGTGGGACCTCTACGGCGGTGCGGGCCTCTTCGCTTCGGTGCTCGCACGGCAGGTCGGCGAGACCGGTTCCGTGCTGGTCGTGGAGTCGTTTCCAGGCGCGGTGGAAGACGGTCGGCGCAACCTCCGCCGCATGTCCCAGGTCGAGTTCGTGGTGGACAAGGTCGAACGCGCCGTAGGGCGTCGTCTGCCCGTTGAGGACCCTCACGTCGTGGTGCTCGACCCCCCTCGCAAGGGGGCGGGCAAGGTCGTTGTGGCTGAAGTCGCACGGCGCCGTCCGGAACGGGTCGTCTACGTCGCCTGCGACCCGGCCGCACTGGCCCGCGACCTGGCCGAATTCACAGTTCAGGGGTACCGGCTCGCCGATCTCCGGGCCTTCGACGCGTTCCCGATGACCCACCACATGGAGTGCATCGCGCTGCTCGTTCCTGAGACCGGCTGACAAGGCGTCTCAGTGGCGTCTCCGTAGACTGAGCCGAAGTCTTCAGGAGTGAGGTGGGCGTGGTGACCCTGCTGGAGTCCGTGCACGGACCAGCTGATCTGAAACGGATGGACGAGGCGCAGCTGTCGCGGCTGTGTGAGGAGATCCGTCGTTTTCTGGTCGACAAGGTGTCCAAGACGGGCGGGCACCTGGGCCCGAACCTGGGGGTCGTCGAGCTGACCGTGGCGCTGCACCGGGTCTTCGACTCGCCGCAGGACCCGATCGTGTTCGACACCGGTCACCAGTCGTACGTCCACAAGATCGTCACGGGCCGTCGCGACGGCTTCGACCGGCTCCGTCAGAAGGACGGCATGTCGGGCTACCCGTCGCGGTCGGAGTCCGAGCACGACGTGCAGGAGAGCTCGCACGCCTCGACGGCGCTGTCCTACGCGGACGGTCTCGCTAAGGCGAAGCAGATCAACGGCGCGCACGGCCACGTGGTCGCCGTCGTCGGAGATGGCGCGCTGACCGGCGGTATGTGCTGGGAGGCGTTGAACAACATCGCGTCGGACAAGAACCGTCCGGTCGTGATCGTCGTCAACGACAACGGCCGCTCCTACTCGCCGACGATCGGTGGTCTCGCCGACCACCTGTCGTCGTTGCGCCTGCGCCCCGGCTACGAGCGGGTGCTGGAGAAGGGCAAGAGCGCGCTGCAGCAGACGCCGTTCTTCGGCAAGCCGCTGTACGCCGCCCTGCACGCCGCCAAGCGCGGCATCAAGGACGCGCTGGCGCCGCAGGCGATGTTCGAGGACCTCGGCCTCAAGTACATCGGCCCGGTCGACGGCCACGACATGGCGACGCTCGAGTCTGCTTTGCAGCGCGCGAAGTCCTTCGGCGGCCCGGTGATCGTGCACGCCGTCACCCGCAAGGGCATGGGGTTCGCGCCGGCCGAGAACCACCAGGCCGACCAGATGCACGCCACCGGCGTCATCGACCCGATCACCGGTGAGGACGTGAAGCCCGCCGGACGCACGTGGACGCACGTCTTCTCCGACTCGCTCGTGGAGATCGGCCGCGAACGGTCCGACGTCGTGGCGATCACCGCCGCGATGCAGGGCCCGACCGGCCTCGACGCGTTCGCCAAGGCGTTCCCGGAGCGCTTCTACGACGTCGGCATCGCCGAGCAGCACGCGATGACGTCCGCCGCCGGTCTCGCCATCGGCGGCCTGCACCCGGTCGTCGCCGTCTACGCGACGTTCCTCAACCGGGCGTTCGACCAGCTGCTCATGGACGTCGCGCTGCACAAGCAGGGCGTCACGATCGTGCTGGACCGCTCGGGCGTCACCGGCCCGGACGGCGCGTCGCACCACGGCATGTGGGACATGTCCATCTGCGGTGTCGTCCCCGGCATCCACGTCGCCGCACCGCGCGACGCGGGCACGTTGACCGAGGAACTGCGCGAGGCAGTGGCGATCTCGGACGCGCCCACGGTGATCCGCTACCCCAAGGCGGCGGTCGGACCGGACCTGCCCGCGTTGGAGCGCGTCGGGTCCGTGGACGTTCTTCGGCGGTCGGGTTCCGACGTGCTGTTGGTGACCGTCGGCGCGTTGGGTGAACTTGGTGTCGAGGCCGCGCAACGGCTCGAGGACCAGGGCATCGGCGTGACGGTCGTCGACCCGCGGTGGATCTACCCGATGTCCGTGGACCTCGTGGAGATGGCCGCGTCGCACAAGCTCGTCGTGACCGTCGAGGACGGTGGCCGCCACGGTGGCTTCGGGTCGTCGTTCGCGGCCGCGTTGCGCGACGCCGACATCGACGTGCCGTTGCGCGACATCGCGTTGCCGCAGCAGTTCCACGACCACGGCTCGCGAGGAGAGGTGCTGGCGTTGTGCGGCATCACCGCGCAGGACGTCGCACGGCGCGTGACGGAGTGGGCGGCTCGCCTGGAGTGCCTGCCCGTCGAAATCCAGGCGCCGGTGGAGAAGTAGTCGGCTAACCTCTGCCCTCGAGAGCGTTCGCGCCTGCGGCCCGGCAGGTCTTCCTGACCGGGTCCCGCACATCGGGCGAGCGCGTTGGTTCTGTAAAGACCAGGTTCGAACCCTGACGCCACGACCCCGGCCGCACACGGGGGCGGGGAGCTCTGCGAGTCCCTTGTGGACTCCCGTTCCCCGCCTCGCCTGCCGGGGTCGTGGCCTGTCCGGGCGAGGGGGTGGAGACGATGAAGAAGACGTTGTACCCGTGGGAACGCGGTGTCCGGTTCTACCGCGGCGTGCTGGTGGGGGAGCTCGGCCCCGGACGTCATCGGGTGCCGATGCGCACTGTCCTGCACCACGTCGACATCCGCCCGCGCACGATGACCCCGGCCGCACAGGACGTGCCGACCGCTAACGGCATCCTCGTGCGTGTGACGGTCGTGGTCCGGTGGGCGGTGTCGTCCGCGACCAAGTTCATCGTCGAATCAGCCGCTCCTGAAGCTGAGCTCTACACGGCCGTGCAGCTCGCACTGCGCGGTGCGGTGGTCACGCGCGCACACACCGCCGTCGATCCCGAGCGTGAGGCCATCTCGGCCGAGGTGCTGGCCGCCGTCGGTGCGCGGGCCGCTGAGCTCGGCATTTCCGTGTCCGAGGTGGCGGTGCGCGACGTCGTCATGCCGGGTGAGCTGCGCCGGGCCGCACTCGCCGAGCTGGTGGCGGCGTCCGAAGGACGTGCGGCGCTGGAGCGGGCCCGTGGGGAGACGGCGGCGCTGCGGTCGTTGCTCAACGCGGCACGCCTGGCCGAGGAGCACCCGGCGTTGCTGGAACTGCGCGCGCTCCAGTCCGCCACGACCGTCGTCGTCGATCGGCCCGCGCGCAAGTCGTGACCGACAGCGCTTGTGAAGGTGTCGTTAAGTGCTTTCTCAGGTGCGTGTGGCACCTTTGACGTCGTGCGGATTTTGGTAGTCG